>NZ_JBTGUU010000001.1:0-1065000 GCF_054343835.1 Pseudomonas sp. GNP012
CTATAATTCGCCCCACTTCCGGCGCAGTCGAAACGGAAAACTCCTTGGAAAACAAAGAGTTACGCAGTTTTCGGCAGCGGGTTGCTTCAGTTCATCGAAGCATAAAGGAAGTTGAAAAAGAGGTGTTGACAGCAGCGAGTAACGCTGTAGAATTCGCCTCCCGCTGACGAGAGATCGAAAGCGCAAGTGGTTGAAGTTGTTAAGGATTCCTTGAAAACTTCTTAAAAAATCACTTGACAGCAAATGAGGCTGCTGTAGAATGCGCGCCTCGGTTGAGACGAAAGATCTTAACCAACCGCTCTTTAACAACTGAATCAAGCAATTCGTGTGGGTGCTTGTGGAGTCAGACTGCTAGTCAACAGATTATCAGCATCACAAGTTACTCCGCGAGAAATCAAAGATGTAACCAACGATTGCTGAGCCAAGTTTAGGGTTTTCTCAAAACCCAAAGATGTTTGAACTGAAGAGTTTGATCATGGCTCAGATTGAACGCTGGCGGCAGGCCTAACACATGCAAGTCGAGCGGATGAAGAGAGCTTGCTCTCTGATTCAGCGGCGGACGGGTGAGTAATGCCTAGGAATCTGCCTGGTAGTGGGGGGCAACGTTTCGAAAGGAACGCTAATACCGCATACGTCCTACGGGAGAAAGCAGGGGACCTTCGGGCCTTGCGCTATCAGATGAGCCTAGGTCGGATTAGCTAGTTGGTGAGGTAATGGCTCACCAAGGCGACGATCCGTAACTGGTCTGAGAGGATGATCAGTCACACTGGAACTGAGACACGGTCCAGACTCCTACGGGAGGCAGCAGTGGGGAATATTGGACAATGGGCGAAAGCCTGATCCAGCCATGCCGCGTGTGTGAAGAAGGTCTTCGGATTGTAAAGCACTTTAAGTTGGGAGGAAGGGCATTAACCTAATACGTTAGTGTTTTGACGTTACCGACAGAATAAGCACCGGCTAACTCTGTGCCAGCAGCCGCGGTAATACAGAGGGTGCAAGCGTTAATCGGAATTACTGGGCGTAAAGCGCGCGTAGGTGGTTTGTTAAGTTGGATGTGAAAGCCCCGGGCTCAACCTGGGAACTGCATTCAAAACTGACAAGCTAGAGTATGGTAGAGGGTGGTGGAATTTCCTGTGTAGCGGTGAAATGCGTAGATATAGGAAGGAACACCAGTGGCGAAGGCGACCACCTGGACTGATACTGACACTGAGGTGCGAAAGCGTGGGGAGCAAACAGGATTAGATACCCTGGTAGTCCACGCCGTAAACGATGTCAACTAGCCGTTGGGAGCCTTGAGCTCTTAGTGGCGCAGCTAACGCATTAAGTTGACCGCCTGGGGAGTACGGCCGCAAGGTTAAAACTCAAATGAATTGACGGGGGCCCGCACAAGCGGTGGAGCATGTGGTTTAATTCGAAGCAACGCGAAGAACCTTACCAGGCCTTGACATCCAATGAACTTTCCAGAGATGGATTGGTGCCTTCGGGAACATTGAGACAGGTGCTGCATGGCTGTCGTCAGCTCGTGTCGTGAGATGTTGGGTTAAGTCCCGTAACGAGCGCAACCCTTGTCCTTAGTTACCAGCACGTTATGGTGGGCACTCTAAGGAGACTGCCGGTGACAAACCGGAGGAAGGTGGGGATGACGTCAAGTCATCATGGCCCTTACGGCCTGGGCTACACACGTGCTACAATGGTCGGTACAGAGGGTTGCCAAGCCGCGAGGTGGAGCTAATCCCACAAAACCGATCGTAGTCCGGATCGCAGTCTGCAACTCGACTGCGTGAAGTCGGAATCGCTAGTAATCGCGAATCAGAATGTCGCGGTGAATACGTTCCCGGGCCTTGTACACACCGCCCGTCACACCATGGGAGTGGGTTGCACCAGAAGTAGCTAGTCTAACCTTCGGGAGGACGGTTACCACGGTGTGATTCATGACTGGGGTGAAGTCGTAACAAGGTAGCCGTAGGGGAACCTGCGGCTGGATCACCTCCTTAATCGACGACTCAGCTGCTCCATAAGTTCCCACACGAATTGCTTGATTCATTGAAGAAGACGATAGAAGCAGCTTTAAGCTCCAAGCTGATAGCTCAACGCTAACAGTTACGCGCTCGAAATTGGGTCTGTAGCTCAGTTGGTTAGAGCGCACCCCTGATAAGGGTGAGGTCGGCAGTTCGAATCTGCCCAGACCCACCAATTTTGTATGGGGCCATAGCTCAGCTGGGAGAGCGCCTGCCTTGCACGCAGGAGGTCAACGGTTCGATCCCGTTTGGCTCCACCATTAACTGCTTCGAAAGTTTGAGAGTTTAGAAATGAATATTCTGCAATGAATATTGATTTCTAGTCTTTTGATTAGATCGTTCTTTAAAAATTTGGGTATGTGATAGAAAGATAGACTGAACGTTACTTTCACTGGTAACGGATCAGGCTAAGGTAAAATTTGTGAGTTCTCTTAGTTGAGAAATTCGAATTTTCGGCGAATGTCGTCTTCACAGTATAACCAGATTGCTTGGGGTTATATGGTCAAGTGAAGAAGCGCATACGGTGGATGCCTTGGCAGTCAGAGGCGATGAAAGACGTGGTAGCCTGCGAAAAGCTTCGGGGAGTCGGCAAACAGACTTTGATCCGGAGATGTCTGAATGGGGGAACCCAGCCATCATAAGATGGTTATCTTGTACTGAATACATAGGTGCAAGAGGCGAACCAGGGGAACTGAAACATCTAAGTACCCTGAGGAAAAGAAATCAACCGAGATTCCCTTAGTAGTGGCGAGCGAACGGGGACTAGCCCTTAAGTTGATTTGAGATTAGCGGAACGCTCTGGAAAGTGCGGCCATAGTGGGTGATAGCCCTGTACGCGAAAATCTCTTATCAATGAAATCGAGTAGGACGGAGCACGAGAAACTTTGTCTGAATATGGGGGGACCATCCTCCAAGGCTAAATACTACTGACTGACCGATAGTGAACTAGTACCGTGAGGGAAAGGCGAAAAGAACCCCGGAGAGGGGAGTGAAATAGATCCTGAAACCGTATGCGTACAAGCAGTGGGAGCCCACTTTGTTGGGTGACTGCGTACCTTTTGTATAATGGGTCAGCGACTTATTTTCAGTGGCGAGCTTAACCGAATAGGGGAGGCGTAGCGAAAGCGAGTCTTAATAGGGCGTCTAGTCGCTGGGAATAGACCCGAAACCGGGCGATCTATCCATGGGCAGGTTGAAGGTTAGGTAACACTGACTGGAGGACCGAACCGACTACCGTTGAAAAGTTAGCGGATGACCTGTGGATCGGAGTGAAAGGCTAATCAAGCTCGGAGATAGCTGGTTCTCCTCGAAAGCTATTTAGGTAGCGCCTCATGTATCACTGTAGGGGGTAGAGCACTGTTTCGGCTAGGGGGTCATCCCGACTTACCAAACCGATGCAAACTCCGAATACCTACAAGTGCCGAGCATGGGAGACACACGGCGGGTGCTAACGTCCGTCGTGAAAAGGGAAACAACCCAGACCGTCAGCTAAGGTCCCAAAGTTATGGTTAAGTGGGAAACGATGTGGGAAGGCTTAGACAGCTAGGAGGTTGGCTTAGAAGCAGCCACCCTTTAAAGAAAGCGTAATAGCTCACTAGTCGAGTCGGCCTGCGCGGAAGATGTAACGGGGCTCAAACCATACACCGAAGCTACGGGTATCACCTTCGGGTGATGCGGTAGAGGAGCGTTCTGTAAGCCTGTGAAGGTGAGTTGAGAAGCTTGCTGGAGGTATCAGAAGTGCGAATGCTGACATGAGTAACGACAATGGGTGTGAAAAACACCCACGCCGAAAGACCAAGGTTTCCTGCGCAACGTTAATCGACGCAGGGTTAGTCGGTCCCTAAGGCGAGGCTGAAAAGCGTAGTCGATGGAAAACAGGTTAATATTCCTGTACTTCTGGTTATTGCGATGGAGGGACGGAGAAGGCTAGGCCAGCTTGGCGTTGGTTGTCCAAGTTTAAGGTGGTAGGCTGGAATCTTAGGTAAATCCGGGATTCTAAGGCCGAGAGCTGATGACGAGTTACCTTTTAGGTGACGAAGTGGTTGATGCCATGCTTCCAAGAAAAGCTTCTAAGCTTCAGATAACCAGGAACCGTACCCCAAACCGACACAGGTGGTTGGGTAGAGAATACCAAGGCGCTTGAGAGAACTCGGGTGAAGGAACTAGGCAAAATGGCACCGTAACTTCGGGAGAAGGTGCGCCGGTGAGGGTGAAGGACTTGCTCCGTAAGCCCACGCCGGTCGAAGATACCAGGCCGCTGCGACTGTTTATTAAAAACACAGCACTCTGCAAACACGAAAGTGGACGTATAGGGTGTGACGCCTGCCCGGTGCCGGAAGGTTAATTGATGGGGTTAGCTAACGCGAAGCTCTTGATCGAAGCCCCGGTAAACGGCGGCCGTAACTATAACGGTCCTAAGGTAGCGAAATTCCTTGTCGGGTAAGTTCCGACCTGCACGAATGGCGTAACGATGGCGGCGCTGTCTCCACCCGAGACTCAGTGAAATTGAAATCGCTGTGAAGATGCAGTGTATCCGCGGCTAGACGGAAAGACCCCGTGAACCTTTACTATAGCTTTGCACTGGACTTTGAATTTGCTTGTGTAGGATAGGTGGGAGGCTTTGAAGCGTGGACGCCAGTTCGCGTGGAGCCATCCTTGAAATACCACCCTGGCAACTTTGAGGTTCTAACTCAGGTCCGTTATCCGGATCGAGGACAGTGTATGGTGGGTAGTTTGACTGGGGCGGTCTCCTCCTAAAGAGTAACGGAGGAGTACGAAGGTGCGCTCAGACCGGTCGGAAATCGGTCGTAGAGTATAAAGGCAAAAGCGCGCTTGACTGCGAGACAGACACGTCGAGCAGGTACGAAAGTAGGTCTTAGTGATCCGGTGGTTCTGTATGGAAGGGCCATCGCTCAACGGATAAAAGGTACTCCGGGGATAACAGGCTGATACCGCCCAAGAGTTCATATCGACGGCGGTGTTTGGCACCTCGATGTCGGCTCATCACATCCTGGGGCTGAAGCCGGTCCCAAGGGTATGGCTGTTCGCCATTTAAAGTGGTACGCGAGCTGGGTTTAGAACGTCGTGAGACAGTTCGGTCCCTATCTGCCGTGGACGTTTGAGATTTGAGAGGGGCTGCTCCTAGTACGAGAGGACCGGAGTGGACGAACCTCTGGTGTTCCGGTTGTCACGCCAGTGGCATTGCCGGGTAGCTATGTTCGGAAAAGATAACCGCTGAAAGCATCTAAGCGGGAAACTTGCCTCAAGATGAGATCTCACTGGAACCTTGAGTTCCCTGAAGGGCCGTCGAAGACTACGACGTTGATAGGTTGGGTGTGTAAGCGCTGTGAGGCGTTGAGCTAACCAATACTAATTGCCCGTGAGGCTTGACCATATAACACCCAAGCAATTTGATGCTCCTAGTTGAAAAGACGAAAGAGACCAGATTGCGGTGTGTGAAGACGAAACGAACCGAAAGTTCGAAAGACTCACAAAACACCTAGCTGTCACATACCCAATTTGCTGAAGCGAGGCCAACTGGTCACGACTCGGTACCCGAATTTCTTGACGACCATAGAGCGTTGGAACCACCTGATCCCATCCCGAACTCAGAAGTGAAACGATGCATCGCCGATGGTAGTGTGGGGTTTCCCCATGTGAGAGTAGGTCATCGTCAAGATTAAATTCCGAAACCCCAATTGCGAAAGCAGTTGGGGTTTTGTTTTTGCGCCTCCATACACCTCAAACGCTGTTCCCTGTAGGAGCGAGCCTGCTCCGGGCGGCGTTCCGACGAAGAACTTCAGCGCACCGCGTTACCCCAGGCAACCCGCGTCATCGTTGACGACCTTCGCGAGCGAGCTCGCTCCTACAAATGCTAAAGTCGTCCCTCGAATTTGCATTTTCCAAGGAAGCCTTATGCCGGACGCGACGTCCCTCAGTGCTGGATTCATGGTGGTTCACGGCAATCGCCTGGACGAGTTGCGCAGCCTGGTGGTCAGTTGGATGCGGCGCTACCCGCTGGCTCCCCTGGAGAATGAAATCGCGCTGGTGCAAAGCAATGGCATTGCCCAATGGTTGAAGCTGGCCCTGGCGGAAGATTCCGAAGAAGACGACATGGGCGGCTGCGGCATCGCCGCCGCCATCGACGTGCAGCTGCCCGGCAGTTTCATGTGGCAGCTCTATCGCATGGTCCTTGGGCGCGACGAAATTCCGGCCAAGTCCCTGCTCGATAAAGCCCCACTGACCTGGCGATTGATGCGCCTGCTGCCGCAGTTGATCAACCAGCCACACTTCGAGCCGCTGCAGCGCTTCCTGACCCATGACACCGATCTGCGCAAACGCTATCAACTGGCTGAGCGTCTGGCGGACCTGTTCGACCAGTACCAGGTCTATCGGGCCGACTGGCTTGAAGACTGGGCAGAAGGTCGACATCAGACAAGAAGCGCCAGGGGCGAGGCCAAAGCCCTGACGCCGGCCAATTGCTGGCAGGCAGAGTTATGGCGTGCACTCTTGCTGGATGTCGGAGAGCAAGGCATGGCGCAAAGCCGTGCCGGGGTCCATCAGCGATTCGTCGAACGCATCAACAACCTCGAAACAGCTCCCCAGGGATTGCCCTCGCGAGTGATCGTTTTCGGGATTTCTTCGCTGCCTGCCCAAGCCCTGGAAGCACTGGCGGGGCTGGCACGATTCAGTCAGGTCCTGCTGTGCGTACACAACCCGTGTCGTCACCATTGGGCGGACATCGTCGCCGATAAAGACCTGTTGCGCCATCAATACAAGCGTCAGGCCCGCAAGAGCGGCATGCCGGTAGTGATCGATCCGCAAACCCTGCACCAGCATGCTCACCCGCTGCTGGCTGCCTGGGGTAAACAGGGGCGGGACTATATCAACCTGCTCGACAGTTACGACGATCCCAACAGCTATCGCTCCGCATTTCGTGACGGGCGCATCGACCTGTTCAGTGACGGTCAGCCGCTGAATGTGCTCAACCAGTTGCAGGATGACATCCTCGAGTTGCGTCCCCTCAACGAGACTCGGGAGCGCTGGCCGGCCATCGATCTGCAGACGGACGAATCGATCCGTTTTCACATTGCCCACAGCGCCCAGCGAGAAGTCGAGATTCTCCACGATCAACTGCTCGCGCGCTTCAGTGCCGATCCGGCATTGCGCCCCCGGGACATCATCGTGATGGTCCCGGACATCGACAGCTACGCCCCGCATATTCGTGCCGTGTTTGGCCAACTCGACCGTCAGGACCCGCGCTTCATTCCGTTTACGCTGGCTGACCAGGGCCAGCGTGGTCGCGATCCACTGCTGATTGCGGTCGAGCACCTGCTCAAGTTGCCTGACAGCCGATTCCCCGTCAGTGAGATTCTCGATCTGCTGGACGTCCCGGCACTGCGCGCCCGCTTTGGTGTCGAGGAGCGTGACCTGCCGACCCTGCACCGCTGGATCGAAGGTGCCGGCATTCGCTGGGGCATGAATGCCGAGCAACGTGCCGGACTCGGGCTGCCCAATGAACTGGAGCAAAACAGCTGGCGTTTCGGTTTGCGACGGATGTTGCTCGGTTATGCCGTTGGCAGCGCCGATGCCTATGAGGGCATCGAGCCCTACGACGAGATCGGTGGTCTGGACGCTGCGCTCATTGGTCCGCTGGTTGCGCTGCTGGACGCGCTGGAAGTGGCTCACCATGAACTCTCTCAGCCTGCACCGCCGCGGCAATGGGGCTTGCGCTTGCAGGCGTTGGTGCAGTTGTTCTTCCTCGCCAGCAACGAACACGATGACTACTTGCTGGCCCGGCTCGAAGAACTGCGTGAGACCTGGCTCGAGACCTGCGAATCCGTCGGCTTGCAGGACGAGTTGCCGCTGACGGTCGTCCGTGAAGCCTGGCTTGCAGGCCTGGACCAGGGCCGTTTGTCCCAACGCTTTCTGGCCGGTGCGGTGAACTTCTGCACCTTGATGCCCATGCGTGCTATCCCGTTCAAGCTGGTCTGCCTGCTGGGCATGAATGACGGCGATTATCCGCGTGCTCAACCGCCGCTGGATTTCGATCTGATGGGCAGTGATTACCGGCCAGGTGATCGCTCCCGACGCGAAGATGACCGTTACCTGCTACTGGAGGCCTTGTTGTCGGCTCGCGATCAGCTCTACATCAGTTGGGTGGGCCGCAGCATCCGCGACAATAGCGAGAGGCCGGCGTCGGTATTGATCGGCCAGTTGCGTGACCACCTGGCCAGCGGTTGGCGATTGGCACAAAGTGGCGAGGATCTGCTTGAAGCCATGACCCGGGAACACCCCTTGCAGCCTTTCAGCGCCCGCTACTTTCACGAAGGGGATGAGTCGTTCAGCTACGCCACCGAATGGCAGGTCCTTCATCAAGCGGCAGAGCAACAGGCGAGCGCCGAAGTGCTTGAGGCTCACGTTCAGGACGAACCCCTCAGCCTCGGTCAGCTGCAGGATTTCCTGCGCAATCCGGTACGGCACTTTTTCAGCCAGCGACTGAAAGTCTTCTTCGAGGCGGCTGAAGTGCCGTTGGCCGATGAAGAGCCTTTTGTCCTGGATGCACTGCAGCGTTACAGCCTCAGCGATCGTTTGCTCGAAGCGGCGCTGGCAGATCCGGGAAATACCGGACAGGCACTAGAGGATCAGGCCAAACGCCTGCAAAACAGCGGGCTGCTGCCCATGGCCGGTTTCGGTGAGTGCCTACAACGTGAATTGATCGAACCATTGCCCGACTTGCTGCAACGCCACCAACAGCTCCTGGCTTTGTGGCCGACACCGCTCAGCAGTGCGTTGCCCGTCAATCTTGAACTGCAAGGCCTGCACGTCGAGGGCTGGCTCAGCGGTCTGCATCAGCGCGCTGATGGTGGTTTGCTGTCTGTCACGACGATCCCCAACAGTATCGGCTCGATCAAATCGCGCAAATGGCATCGACTGACGCGCCCGTGGCTCACGCATCTGGTGGCCTGTGCCAGTGGCATGGCGTTGACCACCGCGCTGGTAGCCAGCGACGACAGCCTGTTGCTCGCACCGATGGACGAGTCCACGGCACGGAAAATTCTCGGTGACCTGTTGATGGCCTGGCAGTCGGGTATGCGCCAGCCTCTGCCGATCGCGGTCAAGACCGCTTTTGCGTGGCTGGGGCAAACCGACCCGGTCAAAGCCGCGGCCGCGGCGCGCAAGGCCTATGAAGGGGACGGGCAGACGACGGACGGAGAGCGACGCGAAAGTCCGGCACTTGCACGCCAGTTCGCCGATTACGATGCCCTGAGCGCCGATGAAACCTTCCCCGACTGGTGTGATGCGCTCTATCGCCCGCTGCTTGAAGCACCCTGGCGTTCACTGTACAGCGAGGAGTCGCGTTGATGAGTACAAAGACACCTCTGGCCCTGGCCTTCCCGCTGCGTGGCAGTCAACTGATCGAAGCCAGCGCGGGGACCGGCAAGACCTTCACCATTTCCGCGCTGTACCTGCGCCTGGTGCTGGGCAATGGCGGGGAAGGCAGCGGCTTCGGACGCGAACTGTTGCCGCCGCAAATCCTCGTCGTGACCTTTACCGACGCCGCCACTAAAGAGTTGCGAGAACGCATTCGCACGCGACTCGCCGAGGCCGCACGCTTTTTCCGCGATGAAACGCCTGCCCCCGACAGCCTGATTGCCGAGCTGCGTGATCAGTACTTGCCCGAGCAATGGCCCGGATGCGCAAACCGCCTGGATATCGCCGCCCAATGGATGGACGAGGCAGCAGTGTCGACTATCCACAGTTGGTGCCAGCGCATGTTGCGCGAGCACGCCTTCGACAGCGGCAGCCTGTTTACCCAGACCCTGGAAACCGACCACAGCGATTTGCTGGGGGAGGTCCTGCGCGATTACTGGCGGCTGTTCTGCTACCCGATGCAAGGTGATGCGCTGAATTGGGTGCGCAGCAATTGGGGCGGTCCGGCGGCGCTGCTGCCGCGGATTCGTGCGCTGTTTGCCAGTGAGCGCGATACGCTTCAAGGCAAAGAGCCCGCCGAGATAATTTCGCAATGCTTGCAAGAGCGCCGCGCCGCCCTGACCGAACTCAAGAGGCCCTGGCTGCGGTGGGCGGACGAGTTGCTTGCCATCTGCCACGAGGGCGTTGCCAGTAAGGCTGTCGACGGTCGCAAGATGCAGGCACGCTATTTCGAGCCCTGGTTCGAAAAAATCAAAGCCTGGGCCGAAGACGAATCCCTTGAGCAACTGGATATCGGCACCGGTTTCACGCGCCTGACCCCTGATGGCATGGCCGAAGCCTGGAAGGGCGATGCACCTCGACATCCGGGGCTCGATGCGATGGCCGGTCTCAAGGCCTGTCTCGACGGGTTGCCAACGCCCGATGCCGCCGTGCTGCAACATGCCGCCCGCTGGGTCGGGGCACGATTCGAAGAAGAGAAACGCCGTCGTGCGGAAATGGGCTTCGATGACATGTTGCTGCGCCTTGATGCGGCCTTGCAGTCCGATGGCGGCGAGCGGCTGGCCACCCTGATTCGTGAACAGTTTCCGGTCGCCCTTATCGATGAGTTCCAGGACACCGACCCGGTGCAATACCGGATCTTCGAGAGCATCTACCGCATTGAAGAGAACAGCCCCGAGTGCGGCCTGTTCCTGATCGGCGACCCGAAACAGGCGATCTATGCTTTTCGCGGTGCCGACATCCATACCTACCTGCGCGCCCGCCAGGCCACCACCGGCCGATTGCACACCCTGGGCACCAACTTCCGCTCAAGCCATGGCATGGTCAACGCGGTGAACCATGTGTTCGAGCGTGCCGAAGCACGGGAGTCGGGACGGGGCGCATTCCTCTTTCGGGAACCGAATGGCGCCAACCCGGTTCCGTTCATGCCGGTGGCCTCCCAGGGCCGCAAAGAAGTGCTGCAAATCAATAATCAGCCTGTCCCGGCCTTGAATATCTGGCACTTGGCGGCCGAACAACCATTGTCCGGTGCGGTGTACCGGCAACATCTGGCGGCGGCCTGCGCCAGTGAAATCACGGCATTGCTCAATGGCGGGCAGCAGGGGCAAGCGGGATTCACCCAGGACGGCAAAGCCTTCAGGGGCCTGCTGCCGGCGGACATCGCCATCCTGGTGCGCGATGGCAAGGAAGCGCAGGCGGTGCGTGGCGAATTGGCTGCACGGGGCGTGCGCAGTGTCTACCTGTCGGACAAGGACTCGGTGTTCGCCGCCCAGGAGGCGCATGACGTGCTGACCTGGCTCAAGGCCTGCGCCGAGCCGGATGTCGAGCGCCCGCTGCGGGCCGCGTTGGCCAGCATCACCTTGAACCTTTCGTTGACCGAGCTGGAGCGCTTGAATCAGGACGAATTGGCCTGGGAGTCCCGGGTCATGCAGTTCCGTGGCTATCGCGAAGTCTGGCGCAAGCAGGGTGTTTTGCCGATGCTGCGCCGTTTGCTGCACGACTTCCGCCTGCCCCAGGCGTTGATCGCCCGCAGTGACGGCGAGCGGGTCTTGACGAACCTCCTGCACCTGTCCGAATTGCTGCAACAGGCCGCCGCCGAACTCGATGGCGAACAAGCGCTGATCCGGCATTTGTCCGAGCATCTGGCGTTGTCCGGGCAGGCGGGCGAGGAGCAGATCCTGCGGCTGGAAAGTGATGAGCAACTGGTCAAGGTCGTGACCATCCACAAGTCCAAAGGCCTTGAATACCCCTTGGTGTTCCTGCCGTTCATTTGCTCGGCGAAACCGGTGGATGGCAGCCGCCTGCCGTTGCACTACCACGATGAATCAGGCAATGCCCAGGTCACGTTGAAGCCGACGCCAGAATTGATTGCCCTGGCCGACGATGAGCGTCTGGCCGAGGATCTGCGCTTGCTCTATGTCGCCCTGACCCGGGCGCAACACGCCTGCTGGCTGGGGGTGGCTGACCTCAAGCGCGGCAACAACAATGGTTCGGTGCTGCATCTGTCGGCCTTGGGTTATCTGTTGGGGGGCGGTGCACCATTGGCCGACTCCCCGGCGTTGCAGCAGTGGTTGCGCGACCTGCAACAGGACTGCCCGGCGCTGGCCTATGCCCAGATGCCTGACGCGACAACAGAGCATTACCTGCCACCGCAAAACGACGCGGCGCTGCTGGCTCCGCTGATCCCGAAACGCAAGGCCAGTGAAAACTGGTGGATCGCCTCTTACAGCGCATTGCGCATTGGCGACACCCTGAGTATCGGCACGGACGAGGCGCCGGAGAGTCCGCAGGCGCAAAAACTGTTCGATGACGAACGTCTCGACCCGCAGGCTCCCAGGGAAGTGGCGGCCAGCGGCGGCGATATCCATCGCTTCCCACGCGGCCCGAACCCCGGCACCTTCCTCCATGGTCTGCTCGAATGGGCGGGGGGCGAGGGGTTTGCCGCGACATCCCAGGAGGTGATCGACGCCATTGCGCGACGCTGCAATCGCCGAGGCTGGGAGGGCTGGATCACCACGCTGAGTGACTGGCTGCAGCATCTGCTCAAGTCGCCGTTTCAAATGGGTGCCGATCAGGCGCCGGTGATATTCGGGCAGTTGACGCAATACCAGGTCGAGATGGAATTCTGGTTCGCCAGCCATAAGGTCGATGTACTCAAGCTCGATGCGCTGGTGTGCCAGTACACCCATGACGGCGTGGCCCGGGTGGCCGCCGAACCGGTGCTGCTCAACGGCATGTTCAAGGGCTTCATCGACCTGACGTTCGAACACGACGGCCGCTATTACGTTGCCGACTACAAATCCAACTGGCTTGGCGCCGATGATGCGGCCTACACCGTGGCGGCCATGGAGCAATCGATTCTCGACAACCGCTATGACCTGCAATACGTGTTGTACCTGTTGGCCCTGCATCGCCAGCTCAAGGCGCGGCTCGCCGATTACGACTACGACCGGCATGTCGGCGGTGCGTTGTACCTGTTCCTGCGGGGTACGCGTGCGGCCAGCCAGGGGGTGTTTTTCACCCGTCCGCCAAGAGAACTCATCGAGCGTCTGGACAGGCTGTTCCAGGGCAAGCCAGAGCCCAAGGCCGAGCCCGCCTGGGAACAGGGAGTACTGTTATGAATCGCTCATTCGCCGATTTGCTGCCGACATCGCTGGCAGCCGAAAGCCTGGCCGAACTCGCGCCGCTGAGTCGTGCCGACGATTTGCTGTTGCTGCTCACGCGCTGGGTCGAACGTGGCTGGCTGCGCGCGCTGGACAAAGCCTTTGTGGCGTTTCTGCATGAGCTGGCGCCGGAGGATGATCCGTTGGTCTTGCTGGCAGCCGCGTTGACCAGCCACCAGTTGGGCCACGGGCATGTCTGCCTCGACCTGTTCGAGACACTGAAAGAGCCGGACTTCGCCCTGTCATTACCACCCGAAGGTGATGTGCAAGGCGGCGCCATGCTGTTGCCGTCGCAATTGCTCGGATCGCTGGACGGTGCTCATTGGTGCAAGGTGCTGGCCGCCAGCAACCTGGTCGCCCTGGCTGCTGACAGCCGTGACAACGTGCGTGACCGACCTTTGGTGTTGTCGGGCAAACGCTTGTACCTGCGCCGCTATTGGGCCTACGAGCGGCGGATCGACCTTTCGCTGCGCGAGCGTCTGGCGGAGCACGAGTCCACGCCGAACGACCTGCTCCAGCGCCTCACCGGTTTGTTTGGGCCTGCCCGGCCGGGTGAAGTGATCGACTGGCAGAAGCTCGCCTGCGCCCTGGCGACGCGCAGCGCCTTCAGCATCGTGACGGGGGGGCCGGGAACCGGCAAGACCACCACCGTCGTGCGCTTGCTGGCGTTGCTCCAGGCACCGGCGGTCGAGGCCGGCATGCCATTGCGCATTCGCCTCGCCGCACCGACCGGCAAGGCTGCGGCGCGTCTGACAGAGTCCATCAGCCAGCAAGTCCGGACCCTGAAGGTCAGCGAAGCAATACGCGAGAAAATCCCGTCGGATGTCACCACCGTTCACCGGCTGCTGGGCAGTCGGCCCGGGACACGTCATTTCCGGCACCACGCGGGCAATCGCCTGCCGCTGGATGTGCTGGTGGTGGACGAGGCCTCGATGATCGACCTGGAAATGATGGCCAATCTGCTCGACGCCTTGCCGGCCCATGCACGCCTCGTGCTGTTGGGTGACAAGGATCAGTTGGCTTCGGTAGAAGCCGGTGCGGTACTGGGGGATCTGTGTCGTGACGCGGAGGCTGGCTGGTACAGCCCGCAGACACGCCAGTGGCTGGAAGTCGTCAGCGGCGAAAACCTGCAGGCCGGCGGATTGCAGGAGGATACGCAGGGCGCTCATCCACTGGCCCAACAGGTGGTGATGTTGCGCCATTCCCGGCGATTCGGTGAGGGCAGTGGCATTGGTCAGCTCGCTCGTTGGGTCAACCAGCAGCAACCGGAAGAAGCCCGCAAGTTGTTGTCTGCGCGAAGCCATGACGATGTGTATGGCTTGTCCCTCAAGGGCGAGCAAGACCGGACCCTGGAGCGTTTGCTGCTCGAAGGCCATGGTGAGGGGCCGCAGGGTTATCGGCATTACCTGACCTTGCTGCGTAAACAGCGGCCACCACTCGACAGCCCGCTGGAAGATTCGAGCTGGACTGACTGGGCCCGGGAGGTGTTGCAAGCCTTTGACGCGTTCCAGCTGTTATGTGCCGTGCGCAAGGGGCCGTGGGGTGTGGAGGGCCTGAACCAGCGGGTGACGGACGCCTTGCTCAGGGCACGCCTGATCGACAGCGACCAGCAGTGGTACGAAGGTCGCCCCGTGCTGATGACTCGCAACGATTACGGGCTGGGCTTGATGAACGGCGATATTGGCATCGCCCTCAAACTCCCGGAGCAGGAGGGCCACGGAAAACAGGTTTTGCGTGTGGCGTTCCCACGCAATGACGGTCAGGGCGGTGTGCGATTTGTCCTGCCAAGCCGTCTGAATGATGTCGAAACCGTGTACGCCATGACTGTGCATAAATCCCAAGGCTCGGAGTTCGCGCACACCGCGTTGATTCTTCCTGACGCCTTGAATCCGGTCCTCACCAAGGAATTGATCTACACCGGGATTACCCGGGCCAAGGACTGGTTCACCCTGATCGAATCGCGCGCAGGCGTATTTGAAGAGGCGGTGAAACGCCGGGTCAAGCGCTTGAGCGGGCTGATGCTGGAACTGAAGGACGGCAGTGAGCCGACAGGCTGAAAGGTCAGTGAGCGATTGTAGGAAGTTGCCAGAGGCGGCGTAGTACGTGGCCTCGCTGGCATTTCCTCGCTGTGCAGTCGTTGCGGCATCCTTTCGCTTCGGTCCAAGAGTATCCCTGCATGAAGGTGGCTGTCAGGATGACAGAGCGCGTCGGCAAGGCGCTGCTCGGTGTGGGTATCGAGCGAGAGCGGGTCGATGGCCACACCGACGCACCGAGAATTGCCGGGTCGCCATCGGCGTTAGCTCCGACTAATTGGCGAGCGGCTCTTGGTGAGCTGGATATGCGGACGCGCTAGCCTCCCTCATGCAAGCCAAGGGCGTCCCTATCGTTCACGCTCAATCTGTACCATCTGTGGCCGCAACGGCTACAGCCTGGCGTAGACACGAAAAGTTGTTCACACGTTTTTTATTGCTTGTAGTGCGCAAGAGCTACCCCTTATAAGAGCAACTTTTCACTCTCGAAATAAAGGGAAACAAGCATGAGCGACGCCTGGAACGAAGGGTATTTTACGGACGAGGGCTACACCTACAGCTACAGCCGGGAAATCAATCCAGTCTTCCAGCGCTATTGCTTGTTGTTGCGCGGTTTTGCCAGTCTTGAGACGACCGACGGCTATCACTGCGAATTGGGATTTGGCCAGGGTGTCTCGATCAATATCCATGCCGCCGCCAACCCAGGGGCCTACATAGGTACGGATTTCCACCCAGGCCAGGCAGCCCATGCCAATGCACTGGCGACTGCCTGGAACAGCGATGCGCGGCTGTATGACGACAGCTTCGAGCAATTGCTTGCCCGCGACGACTTGCCACAATTCGACAGCATCAGCCTGCATGGCATCTGGACCTGGGTCAGCCGCGACAATCAGAAACTTATCGTCGAGTTCGCCCGTCGTCACCTCAAACCCGGTGGCCTGCTGTACATAAGCTACAACTGCTTTCCCGGCTGGTCGCCGTCGGCGCCCTTGCGTCATCTGTTCAGGCTGCACGACCGCTTCGCCACGAACACCTGCGTTCGCCCGGACCAGCGTATCGAGGCCGCACTGCAATTCTCCGAAACGCTGCTGGCGGCCAATCCCAACTACGCCAGCGCGGTACCGAACCTGAACGACAAGCTCCAGGGCATCAAAGGCCAGGATCGCCAGTACGTCGCCCATGAATACTTCAACCGCGACTGGAACTGCATGTATTTCACCGACGTGGTCGATGCCCTGGCCCCCGCCAAACTCGACTACGCCACGACGGCTGTCCCTCTGGACTCGGTGGCCCCGCTCAACTTGAGCGCAGAAGGCATGGACTTCCTGGAAGGAATCGAGCACCCGGTCATGCGTGAACAAGCGCGCGACTACTTCGTCAACCAGCAGTTCCGTCGAGATCTGTACGTGCGCGGCGCCAACCGACTGTCCGCCGCTGAACAGCGCCAGGGTATGTACAACACGCGCTTTGTCCTGTTGCAGGCGGCAGAAAGCATATCTGACACCGTCAGGGGGCCTGCCGGCGAAGCGACGCTGCAGGCAGAGGTCTATGGCCCCGTACTCGAAGCGCTGACGGCCAACGCCTATGCACCGAAAACGTTGCGCCAGTTGGCCGTGGCCGTGCCCTCGATGCCTTATGACGATCTGGTGCAGGCCATCACCGTATTGATCGGGATGGGCGCTGCAGCACCGTGCCAGAGCGAAGTGGCCGAGAAACTGGTGCAGGCGCGCTGCAACACCCTCAATCTGCAGCTTTGCAAACGTGCGCTGCTCAGTAACAAAATCCAGATCCTGGCCAGTCCGGTAACGGGCGGCGGCGTGCCGGTCAGCCGCTTCCAGCTGCTGTTCCTGATATCCATCAAGCAAGGCAGAAAACATCCGGCTGAATGGGCACAGCTGGCGTGGGGCGTTCTCGCCGAACAAGGCGAAGTCCTCATCAAGGACAATCAGCCGTTGACCACGGCAGAAGAGAATATCGCCGAACTGACTGAACAGGCCGAAGCGTTTGCCGAGCAATCGCTGGTGGTTCTCAAGGCGTTGAACATCGTTTGACCGACAGATGGGGGGGGCAGACGCCCCCATCATGGGAGCCCTCGCGTGGGCTTTAACCTGCTGACCTCATTACGGTGCCGCTACCTGATTCCTTCAAATCTTCAGTCGGCAAACAACATCTCCCGGCTTTCGCCCATCAACAGGCCCTGATTCTGCTCGGTGACCTGGCGGATGTAATCCCACAACAGGGTGATCCGCTTGAGCTTCCTGAGGTCCTCCCGGCAGTACATCCAGAACTGTCGGGTGATGTTGATTTCCTGTGGCAACACCGGCAGCAGGCGTGGGTCTTGAGTGGCGAGGAAGCACGGCAGGATCGCCAGTGAGCGTCCTTGCTGCGCCGCCACGAACTGGGCGATCACGCTGGTGCTGCGCAGGTTGGCGCTGGCACCGGGCAGTACGTTGGCCAGGTACAACAGCTCCGAGCTGAACGCCAGGTCGTCGACGTAACTGATAAACGAATGTTTCGCCAGGTCTGCCGGGCGGCGGATGGCCGGGTGGTTGTCGAGATAATCCTGGGTCGCGTACAGCTGCAACCGGTAGTCGCACAGTTTGCAGCAGACGTACGGGCCATGCTCCGGACGCTCCAGGGCGATGACGATGTCGGCCTCGCGCTTGGACAGGCTGATGAAGTGCGGCAGCGGCAGGATGTCCACCGAGATCGCCGGGTAGGTGTCGACGAAGTGGCTCAACTGCGGCGTGATGAAAAAGCTGCCGAAGCCTTCGGTGCAGCCCATGCGCACATGACCGGACAGCGCCACGCCGGACCCGGAAACCTGCTCGCACGCCATGTGCAAGGTGCTTTCGATCGATTCGGCATACCCCATCAACCGCTGGCCTTCGGCAGTCAGGACAAAGCCGTTGGTCCGGGACTTCTCGAACAGCAAGGTGCCCAGCGCCGTTTCCAGCGAACTGATGCGCCGCGACACCGTGGTGTAGTCCACCGCCAGGCGCTTGGCCGCGGTGCTGGCCTTGCGGGTGCGGGCGACTTCAAGGAAAAACTTGAGGTCATCCCAGTTCAGCGAACCGAGGGAGGTGATGTTTTTTTGCATGTTGGACCGGTTTTTATGTGCGTTCTTATCAGAAGTTTGCACATCTATACTCCAAAAACAGTCCGAGAACCAATTCGCGACAAACAGCTCATCTCAGGGCGACCCTTTCGCCCTGGCTCCCAAGATAACAACAAAGATCCGGAGACTCACATGAACGCATCGCTCACGCCCAATGACACCACCGTGCAAAAGGTCAAACTGTTGATCGACGGCGAATGGGTCGAGTCCAAGTCCACCGAATGGCACGACATCGTCAACCCGGCGACCCAGCAAGTGCTGGCCAAAGTGCCGTTTGCCACCGCCGAAGAAGTCGACGCCGCCATCAGCGCCGCTCATCGTGCTTTCCAGACCTGGAAGTTGACACCCATCGGCGCGCGGATGCGCATCATGCTCAAGCTCCAGGCGCTGATTCGCGAGCACTCCAAGCGCATCGCCGCGGTCCTGAGCGCCGAGCAGGGCAAGACCATTGCCGACGCCGAAGGCGATATTTTCCGTGGCCTGGAAGTGGTCGAGCACGCCTGCTCCATCGGCAGCCTGCAAATGGGCGAATTCGCTGAAAACGTCGCCGGTGGCGTCGACACTTACACCCTGCGCCAGCCGATCGGCGTGTGCGCGGGTATTACCCCGTTCAACTTCCCGGCGATGATTCCGCTGTGGATGTTCCCGATGGCCATCGCCTGCGGCAACACCTTCGTGCTCAAGCCGTCGGAACAGGACCCGATGTCGACCATGCTCCTGGTAGAGCTGGCGATCGAGGCGGGCATTCCGGCCGGCGTGCTCAACGTCGTGCATGGCGGCAAGGATGTGGTGGACGGGCTCTGCACCCACAAGGACATCAAGGCGGTTTCCTTTGTCGGCTCGACCGCCGTCGGTACTCATGTCTATGACCTGGCCGGTAAACACGGCAAGCGCGTGCAATCGATGATGGGCGCCAAGAACCACGCCGTGGTGCTGCCGGACGCCAATCGCGAACAAGCGCTGAATGCGCTGGTGGGTGCCGGCTTCGGTGCTGCCGGTCAACGCTGCATGGCCACCTCGGTGGTGGTGCTGGTGGGTGCGGCCAAGCAATGGCTGCCGGACCTCAAGGCGCTGGCGCAAAAACTCAAGGTCAATGCCGGCAGCGAGCCGGGCACCGATGTCGGTCCAGTGATTTCGAAGAAAGCCAAGGCGCGGATTCTCGACCTGATCGAAAGCGGCATCAAGGAAGGCGCCAAGCTGGAGCTGGACGGTCGCGAAATCTCGGTTCCGGGCTACGAGAAGGGCAACTTTGTCGGCCCGACCCTGTTCTCCGGCGTGACCACCGACATGCAGATCTACACCCAGGAAATCTTCGGCCCGGTGCTGGTGGTGCTGGAAGTCGCCACCCTCGACGAGGCCATCGCCCTGGTCAACGCCAACCCGTTCGGCAACGGCACGGGCCTGTTCACCCAGAGCGGTGCGGCGGCACGTAAATTCCAGAGCGAGATCGATGTCGGCCAGGTCGGCATCAACATCCCGATCCCGGTGCCGGTCCCGTTCTTCAGCTTTACCGGCTCGCGCGGCTCCAAGCTCGGCGACCTCGGTCCGTACGGCAAGCAAGTGGTGCAGTTCTACACTCAGACCAAGACCGTCACCAGCCGCTGGTTCGACGACAACAGCGTCAACGACGGTGTGAACACCACAATCAATCTGCGATAAGGAGCCGGACATGAAAATCGCTTTTATCGGTCTGGGCAACATGGGCGCGCCGATGGCGCGCAACCTGATCAAGGCCGGCCATGCGCTGCGCCTGGTAGACCTGAACAAGGCTGTGCTGGCGGAGCTGGAACAGCTGGGCGGCAGTATCAGTGCCTCGGCCCGTGAAGCGGCGGAGGGCGCCGAACTGGTCATCACCATGCTGCCTGCCGCGGTGCATGTGCGCAGTGTGTGGCTGGGTGAAAATGGTGTGCTCGCCGGTATCGGCAAAGGCGTACCGGCCGTCGATTGCAGCACCATCGACCCGCAGACCGCGCGGGACGTGGCCGCCGCCGCTGCCAAACAGGGCGTGACCATGGCCGATGCGCCGGTCTCTGGCGGTACCGGTGGTGCAGCCGCCGGGACCCTGACCTTCATGGTCGGCGCCACGCCTGAACTGTTCGCTACCCTGCAACCGGTACTGGCGCAAATGGGCCGTAACATCGTCCATTGTGGTGAGGTCGGCACCGGTCAAATCGCTAAAATCTGCAACAACCTGCTGCTGGGGATTTCCATGGTCGGCGTCAGCGAAGCCATGGCGCTGGGTGATGCGCTGGGCATCGACACCAAGGTGCTCGCGGGCATCATCAACAGCTCCACCGGGCGTTGCTGGAGTTCGGAGATGTACAACCCGTGGCCGGGCATCGTCGAAACAGCACCGGCGTCGCGCGGCTACACCGGCGGCTTCGGGGCCGAACTGATGCTCAAGGATCTGGGGCTGGCCACTGAAGCGGCGCGTCAGGCGCACCAGCCGGTGGTGCTTGGCGCGGTGGCACAGCAGCTGTATCAGGCGATGAGTTTGCGTGGGGAAGGTGGCAACGACTTCTCGGCGATCATCAATAGCTATCGCAAACCGCAATAGCAAAAACTGTGGGAGCGAGCTTGCTCGCGATGAGGTCGTTACAGTCGACATTGATGGTGACTGACCCACCGCTATCGCGAGCAAGCTCGCTCCCACAGGGTACGGCGCTTACCTAAAGACTTTTGACCGGGAGATCACGTCGGGTGATCCCCCGGTTTTTTTGTATCAGGCAAACACGAAATATTTGCGCACGGTCTCCACCACTTCCCAGGTGCCTTTCATCCCGGGCTCGATGACAAAGATGTCACCAGCGCGCAGGTGGATCGGCGCCATGCCTTCGGGGGTGATGATGCAGTAGCCTTCCTGGAAATGGCAGTACTCCCACTTCACATATTCCACGTACCACTTGCCGGGCGTGCAGATCCAGGTGCCCATGATCTTGCTGCCGTCTTCACTGGTGTAGGCGTTGAGGTTGACGGTGTGCGGGTCGCCTTCGAGTTTTTCCCATTTGCAGGCGTCGAGTACGGGCAGCGGGTGGGTGTCGCGAAGAACGGTAATCGGTGCGGTCATGATGACTCCGGGCAGTGGGCTCAGGAACTGAAGTCGCACCCTATAGCGCCTGTCCGTGTGTCAGTTGTCTGTGCTCGACACTGAGCTGTCCAGAAACGCACAGCCCTCAAAGACGGGTCAACGGGCAGTCGAGCCTGGATTGTTCGAGGCTGCTTTCGAACTCGACCAATTGCGCGTGCTGTTGCGACAGTGCCGCTATCCGTTCGGCGATTTCCTGTTTTTTGCTGGCGATGACCTGATGGGCCCGTTCCCATGGCAACTGCGGGCCCTGATGTCCGGCAAAGGCTGACTGCAATTCCTTGAGCCTGAAACCCAGCTGCTGCGCACATTTGATGAACATCAGCAGATCGACGCTGTGCTGGTCGTAGATGCGGTACTTGCCCTGACGTCGAGCGGCAGGCAGCAGGCCAATCGACTCGTAGTGACGGATGCTTTTGACAGTGGTTCCGGAACGTTGCGCAGCTTGGCCGATGTACATGGGAAGGTCCTTTTCTCCGAGGATAAAGCTCGGCGCATTATCGACCGACTCAAGCGCTGGCGATAGCTTCGGCCTGGCGTAACCAGGCCGCATGCCGGTCTGCGCTGGCGCCGAGAATTGGCCCGAAGGTGAGGGTTCGGGTTGGCTTGATGCCACAGAATTCCAGCGTGGTTTTGCGGACCTGATGCAAACCGGGCATGCGGTAGATCCAGCGGTAGTACCAGGGCGGTGTGTCCATCGTCACCAACAGGTGGGCGGTTCGGCCGCGCAGAAGTTTGTCGGGGAAGGCTTTGCCCTGGCGATACTTGAAGGCAAAACCCGGCAAGAACACCCGGTCGAAAAAGCCCTTGAGCAAGGCCGGTACGCCACCCCACCAGATTGGATAAACCAGCGTCAGCTGTTCGGCCCACAGGATGTCGGCCTGGGCGTTATGCAAGTCGGCCTCCAGCGGCTGAACCTGCTGATAACCTTCGCGCAGCACCGGGTCAAAATCCAGGGTGCCGAGAAACAACTGACGCACCTCATGCCCGGCGCGCACGGCCGACAGTGTGTAACGCTCGGCAAGGGCGGCGCAGAAGCTGTTGCTGGACGGATGCCCGAGGATCACCAGTATTCGTTTACCCATCATCGCTGTCCTTGAAAATCAAACCTCAAGGATAAAGTCTGCCCCTCAGGGGAGAGTCAAGGCATGCAGCAGGGCCTTGGCATAGCCGGGCAATGCGGCGAAGTCCCGTGCACAGAGCAGCAGTTTGCGTTGGCCCCAGACTTCCTGCAGGGCGAGGCTCTTGAAGGACAGGCCACCGGACCCGCGCTCGACCGCAGCCAGCGGCACAATCGCCAGGCCCGCGCCACGGGCGACCATGCGCATCACGCCATCGAAGCCATCGGCGCGGATGCGAATCTGCATGCGCAGGCCGGCGTGCAGTGCCTGTTCTTCGAGATACACCGCCAGCGCGCTGTTGGCATTCAGGCCGACGTAGTCGTGATGCAGCGTATCGGTGAAGCTCACCGAGGTTGCCTGTGCCAGGGGATGTTCGCGGGGCATGATCAGCACCAGCGGATCATCGCGGAACGCTCGGGTCTGCAGGTCATCGGTGTCCACCGCATCGGAAACGATGCCCAGCTCCGCCGCGCCCTGGCGCAAGGCGTGGGTGATGCGGGCGCTGGGCAGTTCCTGCAGGTCAATGTCGAGGTTGGGGTGGTTGTGCAGGAAGTCCGCGAGCAACTCCGGCAGGTACTCGGTGATCGCCGTGGTATTGCACAGCAGCCGCACCTGGCCTTTGACGCCCTTGGCGTATTCGGCCAGTTCCTGTTGCAGGCGTTCGGCCTGTTGCAGCAGAACCCGGGCGTGCCGGGCCAGAGCATCGCCGGCCGGCGTCGGGCTGACCCCGCGACGGTTGCGCTGAAGAAACTCGACGCCCAGTGATGCCTCCATGGCGCGAATTCGCGCGCTGGCCGCCGCGAGTGACAGATGACTGCGTGCGGCGCCGGCAGTGATGTTGCCGGAGTCGAGGATGTTCAGGTACAGGCGCAGGTCGGTCAGGTCGAAGTGCATTGTCATCCCCGGTTTATTTGCTGTCTGGACTGGCCCCTTCGCGGGCAAGCCCGCTCCCACAGTGGATAGCGTCACC
Organism: Pseudomonas sp. GNP012; assembly: GCF_054343835.1. NCBI lineage: Bacteria > Pseudomonadati > Pseudomonadota > Gammaproteobacteria > Pseudomonadales > Pseudomonadaceae > Pseudomonas > Pseudomonas sp. GNP012. The sequence goes on from NZ_JBTGUU010000001.1 coordinate 23,439, forward strand.
TGTGGGAGCGGGCTTGCCCGCGAAGGGGCCAGTCGCTTCAGCGAAATTCTCAGCCTCTGTCATAGCAAGAGGCAGCCTTAGTATATGGCAGATTTTCAATCAACCCCCGCGGGCCCACCATAGCCCCATGAACACACTCTCGGCGTTTTACCAGAACCTCGGATTGGCCCTGTCACTGCTGGTGATCGGCACCTTTGTGCTGGCTGGCATGATCAAGGGCGTGATCGGCCTCGGCCTGCCAACGGTTGCCATGGGACTGCTCGGTCTGGCTATGGCGCCGTCGCAGGCAGCCGCGCTATTGATCATTCCGGCAACGCTCACCAACGTCTGGCAACTGGCATTCGGCGGGCATTTGTCCGGATTGATCAAACGACTGTGGCCGATGTTGCTGGCGATCTTCATCGGCACAGGGCTGGGCACGTTGTGGATCGGCATGAGCGGTGGCCATTGGGTGGTGCGAGGGTTGGGCGCTGCGTTGTTGCTGTATGCGCTGAGTGGATTGTGCCTGCCGACCTTGCGGGTGGGGCGGCGCAGCGAACGCGGGCTCGGTCCACTGTGTGGCCTGCTGACCGGCGTTATCACGTCGGCCACCGGCGTGTTCGTGATTCCGGCGGTGCCCTATCTGCAAGCACTGGGTTTGAGCCGGGACGAACTGGTGCAGGCGCTGGGCCTGTCGTTCACCGTCTCGACCCTGGCCCTGGCCGGTGGCTTGCTATGGCGTGGCGCGCTCGGCGGGGGCGAGTTGAGCGCCTCGCTGCTGGCGCTGATCCCGGCCATGCTCGGCATGTGGCTGGGACAATCGCTGCGCCAGCGGATCAGCGCCTTGTGGTTCAAGCGCGTGTTTTTCGTTGGCCTGGGTGTGCTTGGCGGCCATTTGCTGATCAGCGGCTAGCGGACGACGGGCTGATCATGTCGATGGCGCGGATGTCGAAGTCCCGTTCCAGATATTCATCGCGCTGCTCGAGGAACTGCTTCATGTGCGGCAGGTTCGAGTGCACGTCCAGATGGGCCTGGGACTGCCAGATCTCGTAGAAAATGAACAGGGTCGGGTCCTGTTTGTCGCGCAGCATGTGGTATTCGATGCAGCCGGGTTCGGCGCGGCTTGCTTGCACGTAGCCGCTGAAAAACGCTTCGAAGGCGTCGGATTTTTCCGGACGGGTCTTGGCGTGCAGGATGAAGCCCTGGATTTCACTCATCTACATCTCTCCTCAGGTCAGAATGGGCGCCAGTCTAAGGCAATAATCGACTACTGATTCGTGCTTGTAGGTCAAATGACTTTTGCCAAATCGCCGCTTATTCCGCGCGAGGCCGATCGGTACTCTGCCGCCATCGAATTCCCGACCCTTACCGAGACCTTCCATGAAAAAAGTCCTGTTGCTCAACGGCGGCAAACAATTTGCGCACTCCGACGGCCGCTACAACACCACCCTGCATGAAGCCGCGTTGAGCGTGCTGGATCGCGGTGGTATGGATATCAAAACCACCTTCATCGACGAGGGCTACGACGTCGCCGAAGAAGTGGCCAAGTTTCTCTGGGCCGACGTGATCATTTACCAGATGCCCGGCTGGTGGATGGGCGCGCCGTGGACCGTGAAGAAGTACATCGATGAAGTCTTCACCGAAGGCCATGGCAGCCTCTACGCCAGCGACGGCCGCACCCGTTCCGACGCCTCGCAGAAATACGGCAGCGGCGGCCTGATCCACGGCAAGCAATACATGTTGTCGCTGACCTGGAACGCCCCGCAGCAAGCCTTCGACGACCCGAGCGATTTCTTCGAAGCCAAAGGTGTGGACGCGGTTTACTTCCCGTTCCACAAGGCCAACGAGTTCCTGGGCATGACCGGTTTGCCAACGTTCCTCTGCGTAGATGTGATGAAGCGCCCGAACATCGAAGGCGACGTGGCGCGTTATGAGCAGCATTTGATTGAGGTGTTTGGCCTGAAGGCGTGACTGTTTCGGGCTACTATCGATTATTTGAGTCCGGCACCGTTCCTGTGGCGAGGGGGCCTTTGTGGCGAGGGGGCTTGCCCCCGTTCGGCGGCGAAGCCGTCGTAAAGTCGCTTGACGCGTGACTTCCTGAACCACCGCGTTAGTGGGTTGTGGGTCCGCTTCGCGGACCAACGGGGGCAAGCCCCCTCGCCACAATGGTTCCTCACAATTCAAAAGAAGCGGCGCAGGACTATCGATAAGGGACACACGTGAAAGCCAGATCCGATGAATTGCAGATATTCGTCTGCGTGATTGAATGCGGGTCGATTTCCGCGGCGGCCGAGCAGGTCGGGCAAACGCCTTCGGCGGTCAGCCGCACGCTGTCGCGGCTGGAGTCCAAGCTCGACACCACCTTGATCAATCGCACCACGCGACGCATGGACCTGACCGAGGAGGGCAAGTATTTCTTCGAGCATGCCAAGCGCATTCTCGATCAGATGGACGAGCTCGAAGAGCGCCTGTCCTCACGCCAGCAAACACCGTCCGGGCGCCTGCGGATCAACGCGGCATCACCTTTCATGCTGCACGCCATCGTGCCCTACATCGATGAATTCCGCAGGCTTTACCCCGACATCCAGCTCGAACTCAACAGCAACGACTTGATCATCGACCTGCTGGAACAGAGCACCGACATCGCCATTCGCATTGGCACCCTGACCGACTCGACACTGCATGCCCGCTCCCTGGGCTGCAGCCCGCTGCACATCGTCGCCAGCCCGGCCTACCTGGATAAGCACGGCACACCGCAAGCCGTGGCTGACCTGGCCAACCATACGCTGCTGGGGTTCACCCAGAACGAAGGCCTCAACCAATGGCCCCTGCGTTACGTGCATGGCGATCGCTGGCCGATCCAGGCGTCGATCAGCGCCTCAAGCGGCGAGACCATCCGCCATCTGGCACTGGACGGCCAGGGCATCGCCAGCCTGTCGCACTTCATGACCATCGAGGACATTCGTGCCGGACGCTTGAAAGTGTTGCTGGCCGAATTCAACAGCGGCTACCGCCAGCCGATCAATGCGGTGTACTACCGCAACTCGCAGCTGGCCTTGCGGATTCAATGCTTCCTGGACTTTATCCAGGGCAAGTTGGCGGATTATGCGAGCGCGGATTTCAAAGGCTGATTCGTGACTCCTGCGCAGAGGCGATCATCGTGGCGCGGCGCAAGCCTTGCTCGATGTCTTGCGCGGGAACTGTTGGGTTGGGTGCCGAAGCGCATGTCTGTGATGGAGTGGATTCGCGACGAGATGGTGTGAGTTCGCTATTAGACCGCGTCATCGTTCTTCGCGAGCAAGCCCGCTCCCACATTCGATTACATTCCTTCTGACGAAGCGCGATCAATTGTGGGAGCGGGCTTGCTCGCGAAGACATTTTCGATGACACAGATGATGGCCGGTCGGCCCTCGATTCCGTAACATCCGCACACTCTTTTTTCGTCTCTCCCTGTATGCGGTCCCCCCATGAAAGCAAAACGTCTACGCGCCGATGTCCTGGCCGGGCTTACCACCTCCTTCGCCCTGTTGCCCGAGTGCATCGCTTTCGCCCTGGTGGCCCACCTCAATCCGCTGATGGGGCTCTATGGCGCGTTCATCATCTGCACCCTGACCGCGCTCTTCGGCGGGCGACCGGGCATGGTGTCCGGCGCGGCCGGGTCGATGGCCGTGGTGATCGTCGCGCTGGTGGTGCAACACGGCGTGCAGTATTTGCTGGCCACGGTGTTGCTGGGCGGGCTGATCATGATGGCGTTCGGGCTGCTCAAGCTCGGCAAACTGGTGCGCATGGTGCCGCACCCGGTGATGCTCGGCTTCGTCAACGGCCTGGCGATCATCATTGCCCTGGCGCAACTGGAGCACTTCAAGGACGGTGAGGCCTGGCTGAGCGGCATGCCGCTGTACATGATGCTTGGCCTGGTCGCGGTGACCATGGCCGTTGTCTACGTACTGCCGCGCCTGACCCGCACCGTACCGCCGGCGCTGGTGGCGATTCTCGGCGTGGGCCTGGCGGTGTATCTGCTTGGCTTGCCAACCCGCACCCTGGGCGACATGGCACACATTGCCGGTGGCCTGCCGACGCTGGCGCTGCCGGACATTGCGTGGAATCTGGACACCCTGCGCATCATCGCGCCCTACGCGATCCTGATGGCACTGGTTGGGTTGCTGGAAACCCTGTTGACCCTCAACCTCACCGACGAAATCACCGAGAGCCGTGGCTACCCGGATCGCGAGTGCGTGGCGCTGGGAGCGGCGAATGTGGTGTCCGGTGCATTCGGCGGCATGGGCGGTTGCGCCATGATCGGCCAGACCGTAATCAACCTCAGTTCCGGCGGCCGCGGTCGCTTGTCCGGGGTGGTGGCCGGGGTGTCGATCCTGCTGTTCATCCTGTTTCTGTCGCCGCTGATCGAGCGTATTCCATTGGCCGCGCTGGTCGGGGTGATGTTCGTGGTGTCGCAACAGACCTTTGCCTGGGCCTCGTTGCGGGTGCTGAACAAGGTGCCGCTCAACGACGTGCTGGTGATCATCGCGGTGACAGTGATTACCGTGTTCACCGACCTGGCCACCGCAGTGCTCTGCGGCATCATCATTGCGGCGCTGAACTTTGCCTGGCAGCAGGCCCGCCAGTTGTATGCCGACAGTCATCTGGAGAACGACGGCAGCAAGCTGTATCGGGTGCATGGCACGCTGTTCTTCGCCTCGACCACACCCTTTCTCAATCAGTTCGATCCGGCCAATGACCCGGCGCAAGTGACCCTGGATTGCCAGCACCTGAGCTTTGTCGACTACTCGGCCATCGCCGCGCTGGGCACCTTGCGCGAGCGCTACGCCAAGGCTGGAAAACACTTGCGAGTGCTGCACTTGTCCGAGCGCTGCAAAAAGCTGCTCAAGCGCGCCCGGATGCAGCACGACTGAACTCAGCCATTCGATCTTTCCCACGCTGAGCGGGGAAAGATCGGTCGGTGATGATCACTTGTCGCAGGGAGACTGACATGCAGTACGACACGCTGATTCGCAACGCCCTGATCATCGACGGCAGCAACAGCCCCGGTTATCCCGCCGACGTGGCCATTCTCAGCGGGCGCATTGAGCGTATCGGCGACTTGCGCGATGCCCGTGCCAACGAAGAAGTCGACGCACAGGGCCATGTGCTGGCACCGGGTTTCATCGACGTGCACACCCATGACGACACCGTGGTCATTCGTCAGCCGCAGATGCTGCCCAAGCTCAGCCAGGGCGTGACCACTGTGATCGTCGGCAACTGTGGGATCAGTGCTTCACCGGTGAGTTTGCGCGGTGATCCGCCGGATCCGATGAACCTGCTCGGCATGGCCGCTGCGTTCGTTTATCCGACCTTCCGCGACTATCGGGCGGCGGTCGAAGCGGCGAACACTACGCTGAACGTCGCCGCTTTGGTGGGTCATACCGCGTTGCGCAGCAACCACCTCGACGATCTGTTGCGCACCGCCACAACTGAAGAAATCGCCGCGATGCGCAAGCAACTGCGCGAGAGCCTTGAGGCTGGTGCGCTGGGCCTGTCCACCGGCCTTGCCTATGCCAGTGCCTTCTCGGCATCGACCGATGAAGTGATGCAACTGACCGAAGAGCTGAGCGCATTCGGCGCGGTCTACACCACCCATTTGCGCAGTGAGTTCGAGCCGGTGCTGGAGGCCATGGACGAGGCGTTCCGGATCGGTCGCCATGCGCAAAGCCCGGTGATCATTTCCCACCTCAAATGTGCCGGTGCCGGCAACTGGGGGCGCAGTCCGCAGTTGCTGGCGTCCCTCGAACAGGCGGCGAAGACCCACCCGGTGGGCTGCGACTGTTATCCCTACGCCGCGAGTTCATCGACCCTGGACCTCAAGCAGGTGACCGATGCCCACCGCATCACCATCACCTGGTCGACGCCGCATCCGGAGATGGGCGGCCGCGACCTGATGGACATCGCCGCCGAATGGAACCTGTCGTTGCTCGATGCCGCCCGCCAACTCCAGCCGGCCGGTGCGGTGTACTACGGCATGGATGAGGCGGATGTGCGCCGGATCCTCGCGCATCCGCTGTCGATGGTCGGCTCCGACGGCTTGCCGGAAGACCCGTTTCCGCACCCACGGTTGTGGGGCGCATTCCCCAGGGTGCTCGGACATTTCAGCCGTGACGTAGGGCTGTTCCCGCTGCACACCGCCGTGCACAAAATGACCGGGCTGTCGGCGGCACGCTTCGGTTTGAAGGCACGCGGTGAAATACGCGAAGGCCATTGGGCGGACCTGGTGTTGTTCGATCCGGCGACCATTCGGGATGTGGCTGATTTCAACGATCCGCAGCGGGCGGCGGTGGGCATTGAAGGGGTGTGGGTCAACGGTGTGTTGAGTTACCGCGATGGCCAGGCCAACGGACGCAGGGAGGGGCGGTTTTTGGCGCGGCAAGGGGATTTGCGCACGGGTTTTCAGTGAGTTTCGCGGATTGCGTCACGGTGATGGCACTTTGAGATTAAAGATTGGCATTTCCGCGCCGAAGGACTGACATCAAACCCGACTACCATTGCGGGTCGGTACGTCTATGTAGGAGCGAGCTTGCTCGCGATGGACAAAAGAGCGCCGCGTTTATCCAGTAGAGACGCGTCATCGTTAACGACCATCGCGAGCAAGCTCGCTCCCACAGGTTTTTCAATGTCTGGGAGCAACCCGATGAACTTCGGTAAAACCACTCCGGTCCTGCGTATTTTCGACGAAGCCAAGGCAGTGGAGTTCTACGTCGATTTCCTCGGTTTCAAGATCGACTGGCAACATCGACTTGAAGCGGATTTCCCGCTGTACCTGCAAATCTCCCGTGGCGATTGTGTGCTGCATTTGTCCGAACACCATGGCGACAGCACGCCGGGTTCTGCGCTGCGGATCGAGACGGATGAGCTGGAGCAGTTTCAACAGCAACTGTTGGCCAGGGAATACAGATTTTCCCATCCACAGATTCAGGCCATGCCCTGGGGCAGCCAGGACATGACCATCGCCGACCCGTTCGGCAATCGGTTGGTGTTCACCAACGCGATCAATCTCTGAACCTTCAACCCCTGAGCCTTCAGCCCCTCAGACTTAAGCCATCAGCCTTCGTTCGGTACCCGGTGGGTTTGGCGAAACTCGCCGGGCGGCATCCCGCGCCGGCTTTTGAACGTGCGGTGAAACGAGCGGGGTTCGGTGAAACCCAGGTATTGGGCGATGTCCTGAATCGGCAAGGTGCTGTTGAGCAGGTAATGCTCGGCCAGTTCCTGGCGCAGGTCATCGAGGATCTGCTGGTACGACGTACCGGCCTGATGCAGCTGGCGTTGCAGTGTGCGCACGGACACGGCGAGATGCTCGGCCACCTGCTCCTTGCGTGGCAGGCCCTCCTTGAGCAGCTGGCGCAGGATGCTTTTGACCCGCTGTTCCAGCGACGCGTCCTCCAGTGTGGCCATCAGCCCCTGGGCATGTTCTTCCAGGGTGCGCAGCAATTGCGCATCGGCCTGGCGCAAGGGCAACTGCAAATACGGCAACGGCACAATCAGCGCCGAATAAGGCTGGTCGAACAGTACCGGGCAGTCGAAGAACTGCTCGTACTCTGCCAGCGTCGTGTCGGCCGGGCAGGCATGTTCCAGCCAGACGGCGGCCGGCGACATTTGCGTGTCGGCGATCCAGCGCGCGTATTGCAGCCAGGAGCCGAGCACGTTTTCCACCAGGTGCCGGCGAATTCGCGGGCGTTGATGGCGGCAGGTCCAGATCAGGTGCACCTCGCTGCCTTGCACCTCGGCGCGGCTGACACCCATGTCTCCTACCAGTTTCTCGAACGGCATGATGCGGCTCATCGCATCGCCCAGTGTCGCGCAGTTCATGGTGATGTAACCCAGCACGCTCCAGGAGTTGGGCAACACAAAACGCGCAGCGTTGAGACCGAACAACGGATCGCCCGAGTGCTCGCAGAAATAATCGAGTAGCCGTTCATGGGCTTCGCCGGGCAACCGCAGGCTGTTGTCGCTCAACTGCTGCGCCTGCAACCCGGCAGCCGCCAACGCAGGCTCGATGGCCATGCCCAGTTGTTCGGCATGACGCAGGTATTTGAGCAGCGGCGGAACGGAAGTGAAGCCCAGGGATTGCATGATCGTATTCCTTTGATCAAGGCCCGCGTGCGCGGATGAATGCGCTGAAAGGTAATTTGAAAGCACGACTAAAGTAAATGGCTGACGCCTGCGCGACGTTTGACTCAATTGGCTACTCGAACTGGCCCGATGCGACCGTGACACTTTCCGGCGGCTGACTAGTATGGGGGCCTGAAATATCACTGATCAGAACCGCAAAAGGACACACGCATGCGACGCTGGAACGGCTGGGGAGATGCAACCACGGTGGTCGAACTGCCGGCCCAGGGCGCGAGTTTTCTCGCCCGGCGGGTAGGTGACGGTCGAGCGCTGCCCGACGCGACGCTTGAGACGGCATTGGCCCGCGTACCCCCGTCGCGGTTGCAGCAACACTTCCTGTACAGCGTGGATGCCCATGATCGATTGCTGCATGCTCGCGGCCAAAGCCTGCCGGACTGGCTGGCGTTGCGTGAGGGCGCGCTGGGCAATTATCCCGACGCCGTGGCCTATCCCACGAGTGCCGAGCAGATTCGCCGCTTACTGCAGCTCGCCCATGAACAGGACCTGTGCCTGATTCCCTATGGCGGCGGCACCTCGGTGGCCGGTCACATCAACCCGCCGAGTTCCGCGCGACCAGTGGTGACGGTTTCCCTGGCCCGCATGAGTCGCCTGCTGGACCTCGACGAAGAGAGCCTGCTGGCCACCTTCGGCCCCGGCACCAGTGGACCGCAGGTGGAAAGTCAGTTGCGCGCCCGTGGTTACACCCTGGGGCATTTCCCGCAGTCGTGGGAGCTGTCGACCCTGGGCGGTTGGGTCGCCAGCCGCTCCAGTGGCCAGCAGTCATTGCGCTATGGGCGGATCGAGCAACTGTTCGCTGGCGGAACCCTGGAAACCTTTGCCGGACCTTTGGACATTCCCTCCTTTCCGGCCTCGGCGGCCGGACCCGATCTGCGCGAGGTGGTGTTGGGTTGTGAGGGCCGCTTCGGGATCATTTCCGAGGTGAAGGTACGGGTCAGCGCACTGCCCGCCGATGAACGTTTCTACGGTGTGTTCCTGCCCGATTGGCCCAAGGCGCTGCAAGCCATCCGCCAGTTGGCCCAGGCGCGCGTGCCGCTGTCGATGCTGCGCCTGTCCAACGCGGTGGAAACCGAAACCCAGCTGGCACTGGCCGGTCACCCGCAGCAGATCGCCTGGCTGGAAAAGTACCTGGCCCTGCGCGGTGCTGGCGAAGGCAAATGCCTGCTGACGTTCGGCGTGACCGGCAACCGTCGGCAAAATGCGCTGTCCCTGCGTCAGGCCCGGCAGCACCTCAAGGCGTTCGGCGGGGTGTTTACCGGCACCTTGCTCGGCAAGAAGTGGGCGCAGAACCGCTTCCGCTTTCCCTACCTGCGCGAGAACCTGTGGAACGCCGGTTACGTGGTCGACACCCTGGAAACGGCCACCGACTGGAGCAACGTCGATAACTTGCTCACGCTGATCGAAACCAGCCTGCGTGACGCCTTGGCGGCGCAGGGCGAACGGGTCCACGTGTTCACCCACCTGTCCCACGTCTACGGCGAAGGCTCGAGCATCTACACCACCTACGTGTTTCGCCCGGCGGCGGATTACCCCGCCACCCTGGCGCGCTGGCAGGCACTCAAGCAGGCGGCCAGCCAGACCATCGTCGACAACCACGGCACCATCAGTCACCAGCATGGCGTGGGCAAGGACCATGCGCCGTATCTGCTGCGCGAGAAGGGCGCGCTGGCGATGGACACCCTGCAGGCATTGAGTCGGCACTTCGATCCGGCCGGGCGACTGAACCCTGGCACGCTGTTGCAGGAGTGACGGCCATGAGCCTGGACTGGAACGCGGCGTGGCGTCAGCAGGTGCTGCCGACGCTGGCGGCTGAAACCTGGGACCTGATCGTCATCGGCGGCGGCATCAGCGGCGCCGGCATCCTGCGCGAAGCCGCGCGCCGAGGGTGGCGTTGCCTGCTGCTGGAGCAGCGCGACTTCGCCTGGGGCACCTCCAGCCGCTCTTCGAAAATGGTCCATGGCGGTTTGCGTTACATCGCCAAGGGCCAGTGGCGCCTGACCCGCGATTCGGTGCGTGAACGCCAGCGGCTGCTCGACGAAGCGCCGGGGCTGGTCGAGCCGATGAGTTTCATGATGCCGCATTATCGTGGCGGTTTTCCCGGACCGCGGGTGCTGGGTGGATTGCTGTCGATCTATGACGCCTTGGCCGGGCGGCGCAGCCATCACTTCCATGACGCGCAACAACTGCGTTATCTGGCGCCAGGGGTGAAGGAAGACTGCCTGCTGGGTGGCACCTGTTTTGTCGATGCGTTGACCGATGATGCCCGCCTGGTGATGCGCGTATTGGGCGAGGCCCGGGCCGACGGCGCCGTGGTGCTCAACGGCGTGCGCGTGCAGCAATTGCTGCGTGAGGAGGGGCGCGTTTGCGGGGTTCAGGTCGAAGACTGCGAGGGAGGCGGATCACTGACACTGCGTTGTGGGGTGTTGGCCGTGGCCACCGGCGCGTGGGCCGAGCGCTTGCGCCTGCCCGATGCGCCTCGCCAGTTGCGCCCGTTGCGTGGCAGTCATCTGTTGTTGCCGGGCTGGCGCCTGCCCGTGGCGCAAGCCTTCACCTTCCTGCACGAGCGTGACCGTCGACCGGTGTTCGTTTTCCCTTGGGAGGGTGCCACGGTGGTCGGCACCACGGACCTCGATCATCGCGAAGATCTGGATCAAAGCGCGAGTATCAGTGCTGAGGAACTCGACTATCTGCTGGCGGCTTGCACTCAACAATTTCCCGGCGCTGAAGTGGTCGCAGCCGATGTGCTGTCGACCTGGTCGGGCGTGCGCCCGGTGGTGGGCAGCGTGGCGGGTGAACTCAAACCGTCGAATGAAACCCGTGAGCATGTGCTGTGGCAGGAGCCGGGTTGCGTGACCCTGGCCGGCGGCAAGCTGACCACCTTTCGCCCGCAGGCGATCGAAGTGCTCAGGGCCTGCGCGAGCATGCTCGAGCGGCCCTTCAATGATGACGCCGCGCCGGTTTTCGCCGTCGTGCCGCCGCTGGCGATACCGGGGCTCAGCGCCAGCCAGTGGCGGCGTCTGGCCGGGCGGCATGGTCGTGACCTGCCGAGGCTGGCGCAACTGATCGCCCGATTGGGCCATGAAACGGTAGGCAGCACGGACACCTTGTGGGCGGAACTGGCCGTTGCCTGCGAGACGGAAATGGTTCTGCATCTCGATGACTTGCTGCTGCGCCGCACCCGCCTGGGCCTGCTGCTACCGCGTGGCGGCGAGGATTGTTTCGCGGCCATTCGCCAACTCTGCCAGCCGCGACTGGGCTGGGACGATGAGCGTTGGCAGCAGGAGATACAGCGTTATCGGGCGTTGTGGCAACGCCATCACGGATTGCCGGATGCCACGCACTGATGCCCATTGAAGAGAGCTCCATGGATAACCACCCGAACAAGCGTTACCTGTTGGCCATCGACAATGGCACCCAGAGCGTGCGCGCGCTGCTCTTCGACCTGCAGGGCAATCTGCTGGGCAAAGGCAAGGTCGAGTTGCAGGCCTATTACTCGGCACAACCTGGGTGGGCTGAGCAAGACCCGGAATATTACTGGGAGAAACTGGGTGAAGCCTGCCAGCAGGTGTGGCAGCAAACCGGGATCGATCGCTCACAGATTGCCGGCGTGTCCCTGACCACCCAACGCGGCACGGTGATCAACGTCGATGCCCAGGGCAAGCCTTTGCGCCCGGCCATTCTGTGGCTCGATCAGCGTCAGAGCGAAGTCGAAGGCGGTATCAAGGGACCGTGGGGCTGGTTGTTCAAACTGGTCGGCGCGCAAGCCACGGTGGACTACTTTCGCGCCCAGGCCGAGGCCAACTGGATCGCCCGTCATCAGCCTGAGGTCTGGGCGGCGACCGACAAGTTCCTGCTGCTCTCGGGGTTTCTCACCCATCGTCTTTGTGGGCGCTTTGTCGATTCCGTGGGCTGTTGTGTCGGTTACTTGCCCTTCGACTTCAAGCACCTGAAATGGGCCGCACCCACCGACTGGAAATGGCAGGCGCTGGCGGTGCGTCCCGAGCAACTGCCGAGCCTGCACAAGCCCGGTGAAACCCTGGGCTATATCAGCGCCGAGGCCAGCCGCCACACCGGCATTCCCGAGGGGCTGCCGCTGATTGCCGCGGGTGCCGACAAGGCCTGCGAAGTCGTGGGTTCCGGCGTCGTCGACGCCAGCACTGTGTGCCTGTCCTACGGCACCACGGCGACCATCACCAGCACCCGCTCGCGCTACCTGGAAATCGTCCCGTTGATTCCGCCTTACCCGTCGGCGGTGCCGGATCAATTCAACTGCGAGGTGATGATCTATCGCGGCTACTGGATGGTCAGCTGGTTCAAGAACGAGTTCGGCCTGCGGGAAATGCAGCAGGCCAAAGCCCAGGGCGTGGAGCCCGAACAACTCTTCGATGCGCTGGTCGAGGCTGTGCCGCCGGGCTCCATGGGGTTGATGCTGCAACCCTACTGGTCGCCGGGCATCCGCGAGCCGGGTGTGGAAGCCAAGGGCGCGATGATCGGCTTCGGCGACGTGCATACCCGCGCGCACATTTACCGGGCCATCCTCGAAGGCCTGGCGTACGCCTTGCGCCAGGGTATGGAGAAGATCGAGAAACGTTCGGGGGTGTCCGTCACGCGCTTGCGTGTCGCCGGTGGCGGCTCCCAGAGTGATGCCGCGATGCAACTCACGGCGAACATTTTCGGCCTGCCGGCCGAGCGTCCGCATGTCTACGAAGCCTCCGGCCTGGGTGCGGCCATTTGCTGCGCGGTGGGGCTGGGACTGCACGCGGATTTCCCCACGGCGATCGCCGCGATGACGCGGGTCGGTGCGGTCTTCCTGCCGCAACCCGAAGCGCAACAGGTCTATGAGCGACTGTACAAAGAGGTCTACCTGCGCATGTATCGACAGCTCAAGCCGTTGTACCAGAGCATCCGCAAAATCACCGGTTACCCCGCCTGAAAAAACACCGTAGATCTCCCTGTGGGAGCGGCTTGCTCGCGAAGGCGATGTGTCAGTGACATCAATGGCGACTGACACTCCGCCTTCGCGAGCAAGCCCGCTCCCACAATGAAGCGTGGTGTTTTTTGCGCCGTGCATGTGGCGCTATCGGAGAACTTTTCTGGTGAGATTGGACAGTGTCAGGGGCAGGGTCGGTTGTTAGGCTCAACCCTCACTGCACATCCAATAAGAACCAGGCAATGAAGCTGACATTCCTCCTGTTGCTGCTTTGTGGGACGGCGCCGCTGGCGTGGGGCTGGTCCAACCATACGGTGGGCAGCTACCTGGCGCTGCAGGACCTGCCGGCCTTGCGCGATGCACCGCAGGTCGAAGTCGAGCCTTTGGAGCAGTTTCTCTGGCAACAATACGAGGCGGTGAGCGCGTTGCTCGACGAGCAGGAGCGCTTCGCCCGCGAGCACTTCGCCCAGTACCCGCCGCGCCCCGACAACCTGCGATTACCAGCCGTGCCCGGGGACAATCTGCGCCACGACTTCCTCACCGCACTGCGCATCAATCCCGGGATTCATCTGGCGATGGTCATCCAGCCGATGCCGGGCAAGGATCAACCCGAGCGTGAGCACCTCAAGGCCGAGCAGGTCATGGTCGAGCAGACGCTGTCACCGTGGAATCGCCAGCGCTTCATCGTTGTCGCTGACCACGAACAAGTCGCGCCCCTGGCCGTGTTGGTCAGCGCCGCCGATGAGCCGGATTACGGCCACGACATCAACCTGTTTAGCGACAACCCCGGCGACGTCGGCGCGCTGTACGGCTTCGGCCCGCAGCCCTTCGGTGACGCGCGGTTTCAGTACAGCTCCCAGGCGCCGTTCCACATGGGATTCTTCCATGAGAGCCCGGTGGTGTACGCCGCTGCCGGATTTCTCCAACGCAGTTGGCCCGACTGGCGCGCCTATCAATACATGGGATTGGCGCGACTGGCCTTTGCCACCGGCCATCCATATTGGGGTTATCGCTTTCTCGGCTGGGGCCTGCACCACATTCAGGACCTGACCCAGCCTTATCACGCCAAGCCATTGCCCGGTGTCGATCTCGCCAGTCTTCTTCTGCTGGAAGGCAAGGCATTGGCCGGTTTCGCGGCCGACAAGCAGGCGTCCATCGAGCGCGTTGCGACCCGGCACATGGAAGTGGAGAAGTATCAGTCGAGCTGGCTGCGTCGTTTGCTGCGCACGGGCCAGCCCCATCCGATGTTCGACGCCTATGCCGATTCTGCCCAGGACGCCCGATACCCGCCGTACTCGGTGGATTACCTGCGCGAAGTGGTGAGTGCCGAGTCCGTCGACGCGTCCGCAGCGTTCGACGAAGCCATCGGCCAGTGGCTGGACACCGCACCGGTCACCGGTGATTTCAGCAGCGGTAATCAGCTGCAGCGCGAAGACTTCGACCATCCGGCACTCAATCAACAGCTGTTCAAACTGCTGGGCCATTTCGGCGCGCACAGCCGGATTTATGCCGGTGCGGGATTGGCGCCCCAGCCATCGCAGTAACGCACACAACAACAATAAATCCAGGGAAAGAGGAACAGATCATGAGCACTCGATTTCGCCTGTCTAGCGCGGCGCTTCCCGGTGTGGGCCTGGCAGGGCTGCTGCAACTGTGCGCGGTCGACGGCGTGCAGGCCGAGGAATTCAGCGTGCTGGACAACCAGGTCACCGGTTCATTCGACAGTACCTTGTCCTATGGCCGCTTGTGGCGGGTTCAGGGCCGGGACAAGAACAACGACGACGTCAACACCAACGACGGCAATCGCAACTTCGACACCGGGCTGGTTTCCGAGGTGTACAAGATCACCTCGGAGCTCGAGGCCAACTATCAGAATTACGGGATGTTCGTGCGCGGTACCGCGTTCTATGACACCCAACTGATGGACAAACGCAACGATTACTACCGCAACAACAATCCGTCGCAACCCAGTCAGAGTTACCCGCAGGACGACCACTTCACCAGCCAGACCCGCGATATCGCCGGCAGCCGGGCGGAGTTGCTCGACGCCTACCTCTATGGCAATTGGGACGTGGCGCAGATGCCGGTCACTGCACGTATCGGGCGCCAGGTGTTCAACTGGGGCGAGGGGATTTTCTACCGTGGCGGGATCAACACCACCAACCCGGTGGATGCGGCCAAGTACCGTCTGCCCGGGGCCGAAGTCAAGGAAGTGCTGGTCCCGGTAGAGGCGCTCAGCTTCAACATCGGCCTGACCGACAGCCTGACTATGGAAAGCTTTTACCAGACCAACTGGAAGGAAACCCGCATCGACCCGGTCGGCACGTTCTACTCGCAGACGGACCTGTTCGCCGACGGCGGCAACACCGCCTACAACAACTTCAGCGGTACCGCGCTGGACACCCCGGTGCCTGGCTTCGGTAACGTGATCGATCTGTACAGCGCGCTAGGCAACAACCCGCTGCTCAACCAGGCCCTGAGCACCACCGGCCTGTATGCCAACGGGGTTACCCCGACCTTTGGCAACACCGTCAAGGTGGCCACGGTCGGCAAGGATTTCAACGCGCGCAACGACGGCCAGTTCGGTTTCGCCTTTCGCTACATCGCAGAAGAACTCAACAGCACCGAGTTCGGGTTGTACATGGTCAACTACCACGCCAAGGAGCCGACCATTTCCGCCGACCTGGGCGGGTACCAGGGCATCGACATGAATGCCCTGACCAACCTGTTGGCCGGTGTCGCCGGCAGTCAGGCGGGGCAGTTGGCCAACGGCCTGGCGACCGTGGATGTGCTGGGCAACATTCAGGCGCACCGGCGTTACGCCGAAGACATTCGCATGTACGGCTTCAGTTTCAACACCACCCTGGGCCAGGCGTCGGTGTTCGGTGAAGTGGCGTATCGGCCGAACCTGCCCATCGGGGTCGCCGCCACCAACGACCTGATCGGCGACCTGGCCAACGGCGCCGCCGCAGCGGCAGGTGGCCAGACCATCAACATCGGCGGGCAGCAGGTCACGCTCGACAGCCAGATCAATAACGCCGAGCGCGTGGAAGCGTTCAACACGTCCCTGGGCACCATTTACAACTTTGGCCCGAGCCTGTCATTCGACTCGATGTTCGGCGTATTCGAGCTGGCGTCCGAGCACCTGCGCGGCAGCAGCCTGCAATACACCGCTTATGACGGCAGTAACCGTTACTACGCGGGCACCGGCAACTTTTCCTATGTGTCCGGTGGCGAGCGCGGCGACCAGGTCAACCGCAACTCCTACAGCTACACCGCGATGCTCAACGGCACCTGGAACGACGTGTATGCCGGGGTCAACGTCTCGCCCTATGTCGTCTACAAGGATGACTTCGAGGGCAACAGCTATCAGGCGGGCAACGTCATCGAGGGTCGCAAGGCCTACACCCTGGGGATCAAGGCCAACTACCAGAACAGGCTGGAGGCCGAGCTGCAATACACCGAGTTCTATGGCGGCGGGCAGGACAACGGCCTGCGTGACCGCGACAACATCGGCTTCAACCTCAAGTACTTCCTTTGATTGTTGCGCACACCCCCCCTTGTGGGAGCGGGCTTGCTCGCGAATGCGGTTTATCAGGCGACACCTGTGCTGGATGTGCCGCCCTCTTCGCGAGCAAGCCCGCTCCCACATTGGATCTTTTGTGTATTTCGGAGAACGATCATGTTTCACACTTCACAACTGACCAAGACCACGCTGGCGCTGTTCCTGAGCCTGGCCGCCGGCAGCGCGCTGGCCGCGGTCACGCCCCAGCTGGCCGAACAACTGAAAACCACCCTGACCCCATTGGGCGCCGAGCGTGTCGGCAACGCCGCCGGGACCATTCCGGCCTGGACCGGCGGCATCACCCAGGCGCCGGCGGGCTACAAGCCAGGCCAGCATCACCCGGACCCGTATGCGGCGGACAAGCCGCTGTTCACCATCACCAAGGCCAACCTTGAACAGTACAAGGCCCACCTCAGCCCGGGTCAGGTCGCCCTGTTCAACAGCTACCCCGACACCTTCCAGATGCCGGTCTATCCCTCACGCCGCTCTGGCTCGGCGCCGCAGTGGCTGTATGACAACACCTTGAAGAATGCGACCGCGACCAAGCTGCTCGATGGCGGCACCGGTTTTGCCGATGCCTATGGCGGTGTGCCGTTCCCGGTGCCCAAGGACGGGGTCGAGGTGCTGTGGAACCACATCACCCGTTATCGCGGTATCTATGTGGTCCGTCGTGCCTCGGAAGCGCCGGTACAACGCAACGGCAGCTTCGCGCTTGTGACCTCGCAACAGGAGGGGCTCTTCAACTATTACCGCCCGGGCGGGCAATTCGCCGACCTGAAAAACGTCCTGTTTTACTATCTGGCGTTCGTGAAGAGCCCGGCCCGCCTGGCGGGTGGTGCGGCCTTGGTTCACGAGACCCTGGACCAGCTCAAGGACCCGCGCCAGGCCTGGGTCTACGATGCCGGCCAACGTCGTGTGCGCCGGGCGCCGAACCTCGCGTATGACACCCCGATCGCCTCGTCCGACGGCCTGCGCACGGCGGACGATACCGACCTGTTCAACGGCTCGCCGGACCGCTACGACTGGAAGCTCAAGGGCAAGCAAGAGGTCTACATTCCCTACAACAACTACAAAGTCGGCAGCCCTGAGGTGAAGTACGCGCAGTTGCTCACACCGGGCCACCTCAACCCGCAATACACCCGTTATGAGCTGCACCGGGTCTGGGTGGTCGAAGGCACGCTCAAGCCAGGCGCGCGGCATATCTATTCCAAGCGCGTGCTGTTTCTGGACGAGGACAGTTGGGGCGCCGCGTTGGTCGATCAATATGACGGGCGAGGGGAGTTGTGGCGGGTGTCGATGGCCTACCTGAAGAACTTCTACGACCTGCCCACCACCTGGAGCGCGCTGGACGTATTCCATGACTTGCAAGCACGTCGTTACTACGTGCAGAACCTGGATAACGAAGAGCAGGGCACTGTGGACTTCGCCCAACCGGTGCCGGAAGACGCGTACTTCATGCCGTCGGCATTGCGCCAGCGTGGGACGCGGTAAAAAAGGCCATTAACCACTTGGCAGCTCGTCAGGTTTTGGTCGGTCAGAATGTGCTAGTCTGCAATCAATGATTTCACTGATTGCAGGAGGCATCATGGCCAGCATCACGATTCGAAACCTTGATGATCAGCTCAAGGAGCAACTGCGCATCACAGCGGCTCACAACGGACATTCCATGGAAGAAGAGGCTCGCCTGATTCTGGGCAGAGCCTTGACGACTGTTGATCGCGCCGGTGGACTTGGAAGCAGGATCCGCAACAGATTCAACGCCATCGGCGGAGTCGAGCTTGATCTGCCAAAGCGTTCAGAGAAAGCAACGGCGGTGGATTTTTCTGAATGATAGTGCTCGATACCAACGTTCTTTCAGAGTTTATGCGAGTGGAGCCTGAAACCCGGGTGCTTGCCTGGGCTGATGCGCAGCCATCAATGGATCTGGCAGTCAGTGCGGTGACGGTGGCAGAAATACTTCACGGAATCGCGCGCCTTCCATCTGGCAAGCGCAAACAAAAACTTGAAGCCCATGCCATGGCAATGTTCGAAGAGGACTTTGCCGGACGCATTTTGCCGTTCGATGCTCATGCCGCTGTTGAGTACGCAGCGTTGACAGCGGGTGCTGTAGAAAACGGGCGTGCAGTTTCAATGGCAGATGCGCAAATTGCCGCCACTTGCCGAAGCCATGGGGCTGCCATAGCCACCCGCAATGTTCGAGATTTCGAGTTCAGCGGTGTTGAAGTGATAGATCCCTGGATGAGCTGAGCTCCCCTGTAGGAGCGAGCTCGCTCGCGAAGAACTTGCCAGCGCCGCGGTCATTCAGAATGCACGCGTTTTCGTTGACCACCATCGCGAGCAAGCTCGCTCCTACAGGACGAGCCTGAATTCATCAAACGCGGAAGTGGCTCACCATCTGCTGCAATTGACCACCCAACCGCGCCAGTTCAACGCTGGACTTGGCGGTCTCATCGCTCGCCGCAGCCGTCTGTTCCGACACATCGCGCACGTTGATGATGCTGCGGCTGATCTCCTCGGCCACGGCGCTTTGCTGTTCGGCGGCAGCGGCGATCTGCTGGTTCATCGACTGGATGTTGGACACCGTGCGGGTGATGCTCTCCAGTGACTCGCCGGCCTTGCGGGTCAGGGCCACGCTGCTGTCGGTGAGGACGCGGCTGTTGTTCATCACGGCGGACACTTGTTGCGTGCCGTTCTGCAGGCCGGCCACCAGGCCTTCGATTTCCTCGGTGGATTTCTGCGTGCGCTGGGCCAGGCCGCGGACCTCGTCGGCCACCACGGCAAAACCACGACCGGCTTCACCGGCGCGGGCCGCTTCGATGGCGGCGTTGAGCGCCAGCAGGTTGGTCTGTTCGGCCACGGCCTTGATCACGTCCATGACGCTGCCGATCTTGTCGCTTTCCTGTTGCAGCACGCTCATGGCTTCGGTGGAACGTACCACTTCGCTGGCCAGACGCTCGATCTGGGCGATGGCTTCGTTGACCACTTTGTCGCCTTCACGGGCTTCACCGTCCGCCGCCGCAGCGGCTTGCGAAGCTTCTTCGGCGTTGCGCGCGACTTCCTGCACGGTGGCGGTCATCTCGTGCATGGCGGTCGCGACCTGATCGGTCTCGACTTTCTGGCTGTTGACCCCGGCGCTGGTCTGTTCGGTCACGGCCGAGAGCTCTTCGGCGGCGCTGGCGATCTGGGTCACGCCGTCGCGGATGCCGCTGATCAAGTCGCGCAGGGTCACGCCCATGCGTGCGATGCCTTGCTGCAACACGCCGAGTTCGTCACGACGAGTGACCAGCACGTTCTGGGACAGGTCACCGCTGGCGATGCGGTCGACCACCGCCAGGGTTTCGCGCAATGGACGGGTGATCTGGCGCGTGATGACCACGGCGGCAATGATGCCCACCAACAATGCCAGCAGCGTGCTGATCAGTTGCAGTGTGCGCGCCTGGGCGCTTTCGGCGTCACGGCGGTCGAGCTGGATCTGATACAGCTGATCGCTCTGGGACACGATGGCGGCGCCCTGGTCGGTCATTTCCTTGCGCGCCTGCACCGCGTCATTGCTGGCGGCCTTGTAGGCCTGCAAGGCACTGCGATAGTTGCCCAGCGCGGTCTCCAGCTGACGCAGGGCGTCTTGCTGGGCGTCGGCGAACTGCGCGTTCAGCGGTTTCAGGCTGGCGATGGCAGCGTCCAGTTGGCTGACCGCTTTTTGCTCGGTTTCGGTATTGGTGGTGGCGGTGTAACCACGTACTTCGTAACGCGCCAGCAGGAACGCTTCCTTGGCCGATGTAATGGCCTGGAACTGTTCGAAGCGCTGGTCGCTCAGCGGCATTTGCTGCACGCGGGTGTTGATCTCATTGATCAGCGTTTGGGCGGTTTCGGCGTTGGCGCTCATGGCGTCGCGGGCGCTGTTGCCGGCGCGATAAGCGTTGCGCATTTTGCCCAGGGACGTCCTGTAGGCGTCGATCACGGTGCCTTGCTCACGGAGCAGCTTGAGGTTTTCCGGGCTCTTGAACTTCGCCAGCAGGGCCTGTTGCTGGGCCGAGAAGGCGTCAAGGGTGGTCTGCACGCCCTGCGCGGCGGTTTCGTCGCCGTTGGTCAGCATGTATTGCAGGCGAACCACGCGCAGCTTGGTCAGGCCGGCGTTGAGCTGGGTGATGTCGCTCATCCAGTTGCTGCGGTCGATCAACCCGCCCAGGCTGGTCCAGCCGGTCAGGGCGAGGACGCAGGTCAGTGCCAGCACGAGGCCAAATCCAAGGCCCAGTTTCAGGTTCACGCTGATGTTGCCGAACCAGCTATTCATCAAATTCCTCCAGGAACGTAGTGCTTCTTTTTTCGTCGGTTGGCTGGAAGATTGTTTTTTTTGGGGGCCGCCAAGCTGTGTAAGCCGGATGTATCGGCAGCAATGGCGGGAGCTGAAAGGATTTTTCCAAACGGATTCTGTAACAAGATCTTTACAGCGCTTTTAAGCTTTTTTTCACACGGGTTTCACCCGCCGCCGACGCACGCATCTTTAACCTCCGGGGATCTGATGAGGTGGTGCGTGCCGGCGAGGCGGCTTGATGTGGAATTAAGACTGAGTTTTTTCGGGGTAAAACGCTCGATCGACCTGA
Source organism: Pseudomonas sp. GNP012 (assembly GCF_054343835.1). NCBI lineage: Bacteria > Pseudomonadati > Pseudomonadota > Gammaproteobacteria > Pseudomonadales > Pseudomonadaceae > Pseudomonas > Pseudomonas sp. GNP012. Next base: position 44,692 of record NZ_JBTGUU010000001.1, read on the forward strand.
AGCGCTTCGCCCGCTTTCGCAACGCTGCAGTGGTGTTGGCCTCGGCGCTGCTGGTGATCCCGTTGACGGTGTTTTTACTGCGACCGGCCACCGTTCCGGACCTGGCGCATGGCAATGTGCGCGGTGCACAGGCGTTGATGAAGGAGTGGGCCAAGGGCGACCTGATCGTGCTGGTGCGCCACGTCGAACGTTGCGATCACTCTTCGGCTGCCTGCCTGATCGGCAACGATGGCATTACCGAGCGTTCGCGCAGTGTTGCCACAAAAGTTGGGGCGCAATTCCGTAACCTGGGCCTGGACAAGGCCGATATCTACCACAGCCCGATCCTGCGAACGGCGCAGACTGCCGGCTTCATGTTCAACAAGGCCGGCGCGGGCGAAGACTGGCTGGTCGGTTGCAAGGGCACCATGCTGCGCGACGCGTTGGCGCACAAGGTGGCCGGGCGTAACCTGATTCTGGTGACCCATAGCGAATGCATGGCGCAACTGGAAAAAGACCTCGATCTGACGACTTCAACCCTGGGTTACGGGGCGTCTCTGTTTGTCTCCGCCGAAACGCCGAACAGTCCGCGCATGCTTGGTTTTATCGAAGCATCGGATTGGCCCACGTTTACACCCCGTTGAACCTCACCCTCCCTTTGAATCAGGATTGAGCATGCAGACCGCCTCCCGCTACCGCTTTTATTGGGTGAACTTTGGTATTCCGCTGGCCTGCGCGGCCGTGGTGTTCCTGATGTTCGACATGACGCGCATCGACATCGCCTTCAACAACTATTTTTTTGACCCGGTGACGCAGACGTACCCGCTGGACCAGATCCACCTGTTCGAAAAGATCACCCACAAATGGGCGCGGATCATCCCGAACTGGACCGGCGAAATTGCGATTATCGGCGCCTTGCTGTCGTTCCTCTGGCCGCGCCTGAAGGCTGAAAAACACTCGAAAATCATCGCCTTCCTGGAAAAAATCAAAGTCGCACCGGTGCTGCGCTTTGCCAACCGCCATCGACGCGACTTTCTCTACGTGGTGTTCGCGTTTTCCATCAGCACCGGGGTCATTCACTACCTCAAGGGCCACACCAGCGTGTATTGCCCGATCGAGACGACACTGTACGGCGGCAAGATGCAGCACGTTGAGTGGTATGAAAATTTCGACCTGCTGAAAGTTGCCGGTGACGGCCGCTGCTGGCCGGGCGGGCATGCCTCGGGCGGTTTCACCATGCTGGCGTTGTACTTCGTGGCTCGCCGTTATCGCTGGCGCTATTCCAAGGCGATCATGTACGGCTCGCTGACCCTCGGCTTCATCTACGGCACAACGCGAGTGCTGCAAGGCTGGCACTACATGTCCCACACCTTCTGGGCCGGGATCTTCGTGTGGCTGGCGTGTTTGCTGACGGCGCTGGCGTTTTACGGGCGAGCGAGGCTGGAACAGCCGGTGCTCTGCGAAGCGAATTCGCAGGCAAAAAAAAGCCCGCGGGAGGGCGGGCAAACTGTAGTTTCTTGAATGAGCGAGCGAAATGTACAGGCTGGCGCGAGAGGGTGGGGTGAAGAAAAATTCATCTCGATCAAAACCCCGCACCAGAGCCAGCGACACCGCTACGGCAAATGATCGGCGGCAAAGTCGGCTTCCGACCGGGCACGTAAACGGCCCTTGCGGCAGGCTTGCTGGAAACGCTCGAAATCGCGCTCGTTCTGCTCGGTATAGCCCTGGGCGTATTTATAAAGCGCATCGGCCAATGCCTCGCTCTTGCCGATGTAGCCGCTGATCACCGCCGCCTGCCCCGAAGACTTGGCATGGGCGCGAGCCAGGGCCCGGCCGCAAAGCCGGCCATAGGCCGCGAAGGCATCGCCATCGAAGGTCTCGAGTTCGGCGGAGATTTTCATATCGCGCAATTGCCGCACATGGAAATGCCGCCCGCTGGGCCCGGTGGTCCAGCCGAGGAACAGGTCGCTGGCCGACTGCATCAGGCGTTGACCCTCGACCACACGCTGCCCTTCATGGCGCACCCGCGACCTGGCCTTCACGTAGCCGGCGAGCACCGAGCGCCGCGCTTCCTTGAATTGCAGGAACAGCGGGAACTGCTGATCGTCGGTCAGCAGCGCCACCAGGCAACGGGTGCCTGCACTGCCGACGCCCACCACCTTGAAGGCCATGTCCTGTACGTGAAAACGCGACAGCAGCTCACGGCGGTCCGCTTGCAGGGTGCCGCGATAGTCGCGCATGAAGGTGTCGTAGAGCGGACGCCAGTCCGAGAGGCGCAACCAGTCATCATCGGCGTCCAGCAGCGTGGTGTTCTTGTGCAGGTGGAAAATTTCCGGCAGGTCATCGCGAATGATCAGACGCCCATGGCCGTCGCGTTCGCTGATTTTTGGCAGCAGTTCGGCATGGGTACGACGCTCGGCTTTTTCGATGGCGCGTTCCACGTGTTCCAGGGTGCTTTGGTTGGCCTGCGCCAGCAGGTCGTTATAGCTGATGGATTCGTACCAGGTTTCCAGCGAACTTTGTTCGGCGCATTCGAGCATGGTTTTCTGATAGGCACTCACCACCTCATGGCAGATGCTGTCTTCAACCGACTCGCCATGGCGCAAGTCGCGGGTTGCCACCAGAAAACTCGCCACCAGGCGTTTCAAGTCCCACTCCCACGGCCCGGGGTGGGCTTCGTCGAAGTCGTTGACGCTGAACAGCAGGTTGCGTTCAGGCGTTGCGAAACCGCCGAAGTTCATCAGGTGGCTATCGCCACAAATCGGCGAAACCAGCCCCATGTGCGAGGTGCCCGCCAGGTCGTGGGCCTGCAGCAGCGCATTGCCGCGAAAGAAGGTGAACGGCGACACCAGCATGCGCCCGTAACGCAGCTCCACCAGCGATTTGACGCGTCCTTCACTTGACGCCTTGATCAGCGGTATCGGATCGCGATCGACATTGCCCAAGGCTGCTTGCGAACTGCGCGAGCACTTCTTGCGCGCATCCTTGCCTTGCTTAAAACGGTCGGTGAGGGTGGTCATGGGGGCCTATTCGACGGGTATTTTAGGGCGATTGCGAATGGAGTGTAGAAGGGCTTTGCGGGTTCATCCGAAGTGTTTGCCCGGCGACTGACCTGTCTGTCAGGCATCGGCATGTATCGATCCATCTCAAGCCTCTGCTTCGTCGAGTGGCGCGATGTTGTCCAGTGCCCGGTTCACCAACAATTGCGCCAGCACGGCCAGTTGCTGGATTGCCAGGGCGATGTTGCGACGCGAACTCTCAAGCTCGCAGGCAAGATCGGTGCTCATGACGTTGAGCGAGGCGAAGGTTTCGCTGGCGTGGGTGAGCAGGGACGGCGTGTCTATGTCGGGACGGATGGTGAAGACGTGGCTGACGGGTCGAGGTGATTGGGGTTGCGCAGGCGGGCGCTGATGGCGGGTTCGGTGGTGTTGGAGATGTTGGATAAGTCGGGTGATTCGGTTGTTGCATCAGGTGAAGAGTTTTGCAGGGTGGGGCTTTGGCTTTTCATGATGGAGATCCTGGTTTGTTTATAGGAGCTGCCCCGGTTTTCAGCCTGTCAAAGCCGGTCGCTGATTTTCAGCGACCCAGAAAGGCTATCGTCGAGAAGGAGGCCCCGCCAGTTCATGAAAGGCGATGCGTTTTGCGGGAAATGTCCTAGGACGCGGTGAAGTCACAGGTCGCTAGATTTCACCGTGTGCTTGAAATGATGCTCCCAAAGCCTGACCCCCAACCCGCCCGTCCGGTCCAGCGACGAACCCACCGTCAAATCCGTAATCAAGGTCGGCTGCAACCCCGCATCAAATAGCGCAAACCCCGCCGCCAGGCAGCAGGTTTCGGTCTGCAGGCCGCACACCAGCACGCGCTCGACGTTCAGGCTTTTCAGGTAGTCGATGGTTTGCGGCGTGGGTGCGTAGCCGTGCTTGATGAAAATGCGGTCGGCGGGGATCAGGCTGTCATCGTCCGGTGCGGGGTGCCAGCCAAGCTGTTTTTCGAAGGGGGTTATGGACTCGTCGTGACGCTCGACCGTGGCGACACTGGGCAGGGTGCCGATGAGTGCCCGGATACCGTCGACCAGCCACTGCGGCGGGGCGAAGCCGGGTTGTACGTCGATGATCAGGAGGGCTTGGCGCATGGGCTTCTCCGGGAGAGAGGGTGACGACGAGTGGCAGGGGGAAGACAGTTACTCCCACAGGGTGCGGTGTGAGGGATGAATTATCAAACCCCGGATGCAATAAGGCCCGCAGTGGGCGGGCCTTGTCAGCTTTGATTGTGGGGCCGGGTCAATGGGTTACCACAATGCGATGTCATAAGTCAGGTACAGGCGATAGTTATCTCGATCGCTGGCGTAGGTAGAACGATAAGTGGCTTTTCGCACTTCGATGCCTATGCCTTGGAGCGCGCTGCTCTGTATGACATATCGCAGATTGGTGTCGGATTCCCACTCCCGGGCTTCGCGTCCTTTGTAGTCCCCGTTCTCGCCCTTGTAGTAACGGGTCATCAGGCTCAGGCCAGGCACAAACGCAGCGAAGTCATAGTCGTAGCGCAGCATCCAGGTCTGCTCACCAGCCTGGATGAACTTTCCGACGCCTGCATTGGAGAACGAATAGACCGTCGACACGCTGGTGTAGGGCAATGCCGTATCGCCGCTGACCTTCTGATAACCCAGACCAAGTGCATGGCCGCCGAGGCGATAGGTGAAAAGGCCGCTGAACATATCGGCATCCACCGCACCATTGCGTGCCTCACCGGCATCGCCACTGATGAAGTAGCGCAAATCGCTGGTCAGGCTGCCACTGCCCATCGGTTGTTTATGCACCAGACCGAAAAACTGCTGCCGGTAGAACTCACGCATCTCCCCGTAATACCAGGTGCCGCTTAGGGTGGGCGTGAACTTGTAGGTGGCACCGGCAAAATCAAAGTCAGTGCCTTTGCTACCGGTGTAGCCCTGTGGATAGATATCGACGCTGTCGGTGGAGTTGCGCTGCTTGAACTTGTCCAGATGACCGCTGTGCAAGTACAGATCGCGGATGCCGCTATACTCGATTTGCGTACCGCGAAAGGTTTGCGGCAACAGACGCCCATCGTTGTAGACCAGCACCGGAATCCTCGGCATCAGGTTACCGGTCTTGATCACGGCCTCGCCGATACGCATTTTTGCAGTGATACCCAGGCTGGAAAAACCATCCGCTGCATGGCCATCGTCGTGCACCGGCAGCAAACCGGTGCCCGCATGGGTCGGGCTGGAATCGAGCTTCAGGCCGGCCAGGCCCAGCGCATCCAGACCGAACCCCACCGTACCCTCGGTGTAGCCCGATTGCAGGTTGAGCAAGAAACCCTGCGCCCACTCTTTGCGGTCCTCGCCACCGTCGCGATAGCCATCGTTGAAGTAGTAATTGCGCAAGGTCAGTTTGCCTTGGGAATCTTCGAAAAATCCTTGGGCCATCAGCTCTGGCGACAGACCCGCCAGCAATCCTGCGGACACAATGCCGCCTCTCGTGAACAGTCCACGCATGGTGTTTTCCTCAGCCCCGCATTATCGGTTTTATGGGCAGTCGCAAAGGTCCCGGAATCGGGATGGGTCTCGATTTTGTTGGCCTGTGAAGCTGGACTCAGCGGCGCATTGCGGCGGACACTAACGGCTCGACAGCGCGTCCACAACGTTATGCGAGAAGCGCATCAGGCTATGCGAAAGCTGGTTTTTCGCGGGCGGGCACCGTTGCAAAACCAGGGGAATCGGTATCGTGAATCTCAAGCAACTCGAAGCTTTCAAAGCCATCATGGCCACCGGTTCGACCATCGGTGCCGCCACTCGCATGGGGCTATCCCAATCGGCCGTCAGCCGCTTGCTGACGCAGCTGGAAGAAGCATTGGGCTTCGCCTTGTTCTTGCGCAAAAAGGGCCGTTTGATGGCCACGCCGGAAGCCGAAGAGCTGCTCGCCGAGGTCACGGGGCTGGTGGATGGCATGCAGCGCATTCAACGCATGGCCGATGAGCTGCGCATCGGTCGCTCGCACAAGAGCCTGCTCAAGGTGGGCGTGCCGACCAGCATGACCCAGGAGCTGCTGCCGAAAATCGTTGCCGAATTTCTCAAGAGTCACGACGACATCGTCGTCGAGTTGCTCACCGGCTCGTACGACACCATCGAGCGCGCTGTGCTCGACCGGTCTGCCGATCTCGGCTTCGTGCGTTTGCCTACGGAACTGTCCGACTTCGACATTGAACCGGTACTGGAAACCGAAGGTGTCTGCGTCATGCCCGCGGATCATCCGTTGACCCGCCATGCAGTGATCGACGTGCAGCATCTGCGCAATGTGCCGCTAGTATTGCTGGGCCGGCAACGGGCCTTGCGCGCCGAGCTCAATCAGGTGTTTCGCGCCGTCAACCTGACACCGCAAGTGCGCATCGAAGTGCATTCGGTCGGCGCCGCCTGCAGCTTTGTCGCCGAGGGCCTGGGGGTGTCGATCGTCAATGGATTGCTGGCCAGTCACTTCACTCATTTGCCGGTTGTCACCCGACCTTTTCGCCCGACACTGCGCTACGAATTCGGTCTGGCATTCCGTCGGGACGAGCAGCGCCCATCGATGGTGAGTGCCTTTGCCGCCCATCTCAAACAACGTCTGAACGAGTCGATGAAGACCGTCCACGCATCACAAAACGCATAGCCCGACCCGCTCCACGCATAACGTTGTAGCCCCTTGGCGTTTGCCCTAGTGTCTGCCCCATCGAAACATTGACACTCAGAATAAAAACACCAAAGGGCTCACCGCCATGTCCCAGATCGACCTCGCACAACCGGGCGCTGCCGAAAGTCAGACGCAACCCGCCAAGCCGACTGTACGCAAAACCATTAACCCGGCCATCATCCTGCTGAGCATCGTGTTGCTCGCGGTCGGGTTCACGTATGCGGTCAACTCCGGCAGCTTCCAGCGCCAGAACGGGCTGGTGGTACCGGGCTCTTATCAAGTCCTGGAAAAGAGTCATTCCCTCACTCATCTGTTGGCTGTCGAACCACGCGCAGCCAAGGATGCGGTGGCCCGCCCGGTGTCGCTGATCGAAGGGTTCATGGCGATCCCGCAGGGCATCGAGAAACGCGCCGGATTGATTTTCATGGTGCTGTTCATCGGCGGCATGTTCGGCGTGCTCAACAAGGCCGGGGTGATCGACGCCGGGCTAGAACGCCTGCTCGGCATGACGCGCGGCAACATCTACGTGCTGGTGCCGATGCTGATGCTGGTGTTCTCCGCCGGCAGCACCTTCATGGGGTTGGCCAAGGAATTCATCCTGATCGTGCCGCTGATGGTCGCGATGGCCAATCGACTGGGGCTGTCGAACTTGATCGGTCTGGCCATCGTCTGTATCTCAGTGAAGATCGGTTATCTGGCATCGATCACCAATCCGGTCGCGCTGTCCGTGGCGCAACCGATGGTCGGGCTGCCGATTTTCAGCGGCATGAGCATGCGCATTGCCGCTTACGCGTTGTTCCTCGCCGTTGGCATTGTTTTCGTGCTGTGGAGCATTCGTCGCCACGGCTATGACGCCAACGCGGTCATTACCTTCGAAAGCCAACCGTTGCCGTTGCGCCATCTGCTCAACCTGCTGGTGCTGGCCTTCGGCGTAGGCTTTATGGTGTTTGCGTCAAACCGCTGGGGCTGGAAGTACCACGAACTGTCGGCGTTCTATCTGCTGCTGAGCGTGATCTTCGCAGCGATCCACGGCATGGGCGCCAGCACCGCCGCCAGTGCTTTTGTCGACGGCATGAAAAAAGTCCTGATCGCCGGTGTGTTGATCGGTCTGGCGACTGCGGTGGAAATCATCCTCAGCACCGGTCAGGTGCTCGACACCATCGTCAATGGCCTGGCCAGCGTGGTCAGCGATCATGGCCCGGTGGTTTCGGCCTACGCGATGTTCTTCTCGCAGCTAGGCCTGGATGTGCTGATCCCGTCCACCTCCGGTCAGGCGGCCGTGACCATGCCGATCTTCGGCCCGCTCGGCCAACTCTCCGGAGTCAGCCCGCAAACCACGGTGTATGCGTTTTTGCTCGGCAATGGCCTGACCAACATGATCACCCCGACCTCCGGCGGTCTGCTGGTACTGCTCGCCACCGCACAAGTCGGCTGGGGTCAGTGGGCGCGCTACATCTTGCCGTTGTTCCTGATCTATACCGTGCTGGCGATGGTGTTGCTGGCGGTCGCAGTGACCACCGGTTACTGAGTTCCAAGGCGTCCACCCGCAATGGGACGGGCGCCGGTTTCCACAAGGTTCTGATATGACTTCGCTGAACGAACAGGCATTGCCCGCCATGCGCTTGCTGCGTGACCAGATGATCCGTCTGCGTGATGGCATCCACCTCGCGACCGATATTTACCTGCCAACCGATAGCGCAGGCCCGTGGCCGGTGGTGATCGAGCGCACGCCCTACAACAAGAGCAGCCCCTCGCGCTCGGAAAAACAACTCGACGCCCAGCACATCTCCCGCGGGGCCATGGCCGCGCGTTTCACTGCGCAAGGCTTCGTGGCGATCTTTCAGGATTGTCGCGGGCGCTACGCCTCCGAAGGCGTATTCACCAAATACACCTCGGAAGGCGAAGACGGTTTTGACACCCTCGCCTGGATCGTCGAGCAACCCTGGTGCAACGGGCGAATCGGCAGCATGGGTTTGTCCTACGCGGCCCATACGCAATTGGCGATGGCCTGCCTGCATCCACCGGGACTGAAAAGCATGGTGCTCGACTCCGGCGGCTTTGCGAACGCGTTCCAGTGCGGCATTCGCCAGGGTGGCGCGTTCGAATTGAAACAGGCGACGTGGGCCTGGCGGCAGGCCAAGGAAAGTCCCGCCGCGATCGCCAACCCAAAGATCCGCGAAGCCCTCGAGCAAGAAGACATACACCAGTGGTTCGCCCGCATGCCTTGGCACGCCGGACACTCGCCGATTCGCCATGTGCCGGAGTACGAAGCCTATCTACTGGAACAATGGTCGCAGGGTACTTTCAGCGATTACTGGCGCAAGCCCGGCATCTATGCCGAAGGACACTACGACAACCTGCCGGATATTCCGGTGCTGTTCATGTCCAGCTGGTATGACGCGTATGTCAGCTCGACGCTCGCCAACTACCGTGCCTTCAACCGCCACAACCGCAGCGCCCAGCATTTGATCATGGGACCGTGGCTGCACGGCGATCGCAACATCAGTCATAGCGGCGATGTCGAGTTCGGTGTGGCGGCCAACTTCGATGGCAACGTCGCGCGCACCTGGCTGGATTGTCGACTGGACTGGTTTGCACGCTCGCTCAAGGACCAGACCGGCGAGGCTGCGGCCACGGCGCCGGTCCAGGTATTTCTGATGGGCGGGGGCGATGGTTCGAAAGATCAGCACGGCCGACTGCAACATGGCGGACGCTGGTTGAAGAGCTCGCAGTGGCCGCTTCCGGGTAGTCGGCCCCTGAGCCTGTACCTGAACGATCAGCGCCAATTGAGCACGGAACCGCCTTCAGCATGTGAGTCGAGCCTGAGCTATCGCGCCGATCCCGATCATCCGGTGCCGACCATCGGCGGCGCACTGACCTCCGGTGCTCCGGTATTCGTCGGCGGCGCATTCGATCAACGTGAGCGAGCGGATTTTTTCGGCACACAGGGTAATGACCAGCCATTGGCCGACCGTGCCGATGTGCTGAGTTTCCAGACCCTGCCATTGACCGAAGACATGATCGTCGCTGGCCCGCTAAGCATTGAACTGTGGGTGGAAAGCGACGGCCTCGATACCGACTTCACCGCCAAACTGGTGGACGTTTATCCGGATGGCTATGCGATGAACATCACCGACGGAATCGTGCGCTGCCGTTACCGCGACTCGTGGGAGAAGCCGCAGCTACTGACTCCGGGGCAACGGGTAAAAGTCGTGATCGAGCCGTTTGCCACCTGCAACCTGTTCAAGCGCGGGCACCGCGTGCGCTTGGACATTGCCAGTAGCAATTTCCCGCACTTCGACGTCAATCCCAACAGTGGTGAGGCCGAGAGCCAGGCCTTGTACAAGCGCATCGCGACCAACACGGTTCATATGTGCGCAGACTTCGCCTCACGCATGGTGCTGACTACTCTTGAACCCGAAGCGCTGGCGGATCTGGATTGTCAGGCTATCGATTCGGATTGATGCAGGGCGGCCGGTGTTGCTGTTTATCAACCGGGGCCGAAAAAAAGGTTCTTCACGCATTTCCGGGAAATTGTAGGAGCAGCCGCGAATTGACTGACCCCGATGAACCATTCTGTCGATGTGCTCAAAAGGTGGTAGTCGCCTTCGATATGATCTACTTTTATATCGCTTGTAAGTTTCATCTTTCTTCCGCTGGAGTCAGTGACGGTTACTCGTTCTTGGGGGAGAAAAAATGATTTACACGTTTCAATGTCGTAGCGTGCGGCGCGCCGATGGTTCTTACCGCTGTGCCATCGGTCCAGTTTTTACGTTTGGAGGCGTACCACTCACGAGCTAGTCGTTCGAAGGTATTGCTGGCAGCTTCCAGCTCTGCCGCTTTTCTTGCTCGCTTGGTTGCTAACGGGTTGCTTCCTTGTGCAGAGTCAGCTCGAAGCTCTGCGGCTTTTTGCCGTGCGAGGGATCCACTCACTTCCGGGTAGCTTCCAAGACCTAGCCATGACCATTTTCCATCGGGCTTTTTGTACCAAAGCTGCCAAGACTTGTTTCCGTCTGGACGGACCCGCAGGTAAAGGCTGTTGCCGTCATGCTCGCGATACTCTTTGGTATCTGGCTCTAGTGTCGCCAGGACGGTATCGGCCAAGGGGCGACACTTGATTTCACTACGCTTCATTTCCTTGTACCCCTCAGTTTCAATTTTCCTCCGTGGTACAGGGGAGGACACATGGAGCCTTGAGATAGGGGTAGACAGAGGCGGATAGCCAGAAACAAGAAAGCCCGCACGGGGCGGGCTTCTTGGGGTGTTTCGTAGACTGTCTGAGACAGGTCTAGACTGCTATTTGGTGGGCCGGGGTAAGTTGAACAGATAATGTAAGTTATTGATTTGTAATTAAAATATATGGTTTATTTTTTGTCTGGAATGCCATTTGGAATGCCAATGACATTTGCTTGGTACCTTGGGGCGTCTTGATAGGGTGCGATTGCTATACCGCATCTCTGCTACTTATCGGGCGTTAGCCGAAGTGAAGCGCTGAGGCCGAGCAGATAAGTCGCCCTCCGAGATTTTGTCATTTTAATTTCTCGGTGACTTGCTGCTGTATTCCTCTCGGTCAGACCGCTGGGGCTGACTGGCCCAGATAGACCTTGGACTCATAATGCTTCTCTACGACGGTATCAATGACCTTCTGGATCGACCAAATTTAGCGTAGCTGCATTAGCATCTTCGTTGTGGGTTAGCGTCGGCATTTCTTCTCACGTAAATATCTTTCTCAGGGTGAGCGGCTTCCGCTGAGGTCGGTGCTTACTCTTTCCGCCGCTCGAGTCGGACCCGGTAGCCATTTTTTCATAGGGGCGGCCCCTATTTGATGCAAGTGTCTATCTGAAGGTCAGATCCGTTTTCGCCAAGCCTGTCATGATTAATATGTTATAATATATCTTTTAATTCTGATTTTTTTGATCCCGTGCATAACCGTGACAATCGCGCGCGATTTCCCATTGTTGTGCCGGCTTGCGCATGGAGCTCCCAGTCTGTGTTCTGGTTCTCTTGCGCTCAGCGAGGGGGATGTTTTGCAGCTAAAGCTTACCCGTTAATCGCGGACTTTGATGAAGTAGCTCGGCTGAGCCCCAAACCCATTCCTTACCTCAGGCTTCCAATACTCATGTTCGCTGAACAGAGGAAGCTCCTTGATCGTGAGCGTTTCGCCGTTCTTCAGTTCGGGCTCTCCTCTTTTGAGCAGGATCGACTCTTGGAACCGGTAGCGGCCTCCTTCCTTGGCGATATGCCCCAGCTTGGTCAGCAGTTCGATGGCTGCCTCCAAACGCTCGGTATTGGCACGTCCCCTGAGACTACTGGGGCCGTACTGTTTCACCTGGGTTAGTGTGAAAGTGGTTCGTTGCCCGGTCATCAGATCGTCAGGTGGCGCCGATGAGAGGCGCGTGTTGGGTGAGGAGTCGTTTCTGTTCCTGTTTGTAGGTCTGTCTGCGAGAGGGTTTTGTTTGTGGGCGGTTTTCAGTAGGTAGTGTGCCAGTTGGTTCGCATCCGTCACGAGCTGCGGCTCGTTGGCCAAGTGCTCGATGAAGTGCTTTGAGCAGTTCTGAGCGAACTTCCAGCAGAACTCCAGGGTGAGGTAGTCGATCTCGATATCGCTGTCTGAGGTGCGCTCGAACGTATGCAGGATGGCCGCCAGACGACTCGTGTTTTCCAGCAACTTGGAAGCGTGATCCTTAGCGTAGTGGTATAGGCCGTTTTCCTGCATTTGTTGTTCGAGTTGCCGACTGTACTGGTACCAGAGATTTGCGGCCGGCTCCGAGAAACGTAGTACTTGGCGATCAGGCGAAACGGAGGGGGCCAAGCACTCGCGGATGCGGGCATTGAAGGCCTGTAGGCGAGGCAGTTCAGATAGCTTTTGATCGGTACGCTGGCCAGCCATTGAGCGGGGCTTGGCGACCAGGAAGCGGGCGAGAAAGCCCGTGCCGCGAGCCTCCTCGCCGCGCCTGCCCATGAAGCGGGCGATCACGCTCGGTTGTGCCATTAGTGACAAGGTGAGACGGGCATTTTGGAGAATGAAGCCTTCTCTGGAAATGCGATCGACGATAACGCTGCTGCCATCCCAGAGAGTATTGAGTTTGTCGAGCTCACCCAAGGCCTTGCCGCTGAAAATACTGTTGGCTTCGCTAGTCAGCAGGCAGCCGCTGGGCGTGTTTTCGTAAAGCATCTGCACAAGGGCCTGCGGGGTGGTGTCTTCATAGAGGAACTTGCCCGAGCGGGCGGGTTGCGGTTCAGCTCTGACATGCTCCGCGACAGTCTTCAGGGCTGCGCGCGTGGCGGCGTCGTCGTCTTGGGCTGCGTATTTGCTGTACATACGCTCCAGGTGTCTCTTGCGCGTGCTCCATAGTTGCTGTTCGACCCGATGCTCCACTAAGGCGACCTCGTTGGCGCGATGCGCTGCATCATTCAGGTCGTTGATCGCCTCGAAAAAATTGTTCTGTGTGGTGGTCTTGCGTTCACCGGAGTCCGCGATGGTCAGCAGCATCAGTGAGGTTGGCACTTGGTGTCCGGTTGGCATTCGTATATCGATACGTTTCTGGCAAGCGGTGGCCATGGCCCCGAAGGCGCACATCATTGCCATTTCACGGGAAACCTGCAGCTCTCGGGCTGCCTCAGTTACAGCGGCCTCTACCAAGCTGTGCTCGCGGAAACAGGGCCAGCCGTTCTGGTAGGTAATTGGTTCACTGTCAATGGATTCAGATTTGTCATTATGTGTATTGATCATTTTTTTACCCGCTATTTCTGCTAGCACGTAGCGAAAATAGCAGACTATTTAAATTACTTCTTTATTTGATTTTAACGGGCATGAGGTGGGGCATGTATTTCCCCCAGCTCTATTGGGGCGCGGATTGAATCGCGGTCTCTGCGCGGTTTTTTTATACATCCCCTGCACATCCTCTGAGCCACAGAGGAGCCTGCTCATGCGAATCATCCGTCTGAAAGAAGTCATCGACTCGACAGGTCTTGCCCGGTCGACCATCTACAAATACATCGCGGAGGGCACCTTCCCGAAACCGGTATCTCTGGGCGACCGCTGCGTCGGTTGGGTCGAGAGCGAGGTGCACGATTGGATCTTGGCAAGGATTGAGGAGCGTGATCTGACCGAGAGCTCTGCAGTGCGGTCCACCGGTCACCTGAGCATGGCCAGTTAGAAACCAGCATAAGCGCCATGACCAGTTATGGCTGGTCATGGCGCTTATGCTGGGTAGGCTGAAGTCCCACGTCGGACGCCCCAGCAGGCCGAGCAAAGCGATGGTTTATTTCCGGAGTAGATACCCTGAAGGAATTCACGGAGTGGCCGTGAAAAAACACCCCGCGATCACGGTGCAGTCGAGAGCATCATTTGCGGCACGAGTATTATGCTTTTACTAGGTCTTCCCACCCGTAGGGTTCACCGGGTTGCTGAAGCGGGTTGCAAGCACTGACCGCTACATATCCAGTCGAGGGAGTCAGGAGTAGGAGGTAACGGTTAAAAATTCCACATGATGAAGATCGGTATGAAACTCAACCAGGAGTCATACCCATGCTTCGTCATCCCGATAACACCAGCCGCTACCCACTTCGTCATCCAGGTAACACCAATCTCCACCTGTACCGCCAACCGACCTACCGTGGTCTGTCCTTGATGGTCGACAAGGGGCCATTTGTAGAAGAGTACCTATTTCGTCTCCTGCGTGTTATCGAGCTGGCACTGACCCAGTATCCGAGGGTCATGGCATTCCGGGTGGACCTAAACCTGCCGAAGGATGTCGATCTGTCCGACTACGCTGACACCAATAAGGTCATCAGCAGATTCATCGAGTCCTTCGGCTCCAAGATCGAATACCACCGCAGTCAGCTGCGTGAGCAAAAGAAGGACACTCGTAATTGCAGGGTCCGTTATGCCTGGGCGAGGGAAGTTGGAATGATGGGAAGGCCGCACTACCACCTGGTATTCCTTCTGAATCATGATGCTTATCACAGGCCGGGGCGGCTGCAATCTACGAGGCGAAATCTCGTTGCGCGCCTGCAGGAGGCTTGGGCCAGTGCTTTGCGGCTATCGGTCGATCAAGTCGGTGGGCTGGTGAATATCACTGACAATGCCACGTATCGAATCTACCGGGACGTCCCCGACGGCAGAATGGATGAGCTACCGGAGTTGTTTCGGCGGGCCAGCTACCTATGCAAGGAGGCTACGAAGTCCTACGGTGGTAATCATCATGGGTTCGGAAGCAGCAGAGGCTAATTGCCTACCCATGAGGTCTGGCTCCATTACACCAACACGTTATGCAAGGCTGCCTGGCAGTTACGGCGCAAGCAGGTTGCGGTACTCAGTGCGCTGGTGGCTGATCAAAACCTGCGCTCCAGGTTGGGCTATCACGGCCAGCATCCTCAAGCGGACCTGCACGCCTGGATCGTCGACACATCCATTGAGCTTGATGGGCAGTCCGTCGATGGCTTCCGGGTGGTATCCCGTGAAGTGCTTGAGGTAATTCTGCGCGATGAGCAGCATCTGCTCCGGCCGTTAGACCAGCTTGGTGAGGATGATCAACGCTCATTGTTCCCAGAAGGGTTTACTGTTGATCGATTCGTTGAGGTAGCGGAGTCCGGGGAGATTTGGCGAGACATTTGTTAGTGACAGAGCAGGCCCTAGATTCAGCTGCTGCGTGCCGGGGGCCTGAGTATGTTGCCAAAAAAACCGAGCATGTCTTTACCCGTGCTTGGTCAGTAGATAAGGTAACGAACATCGCAAATGGAAGGTCGCGGTACAGCAGGGATGGTTTTCAATATGTGCTGCTGTCGCAGCCTTACAGTACACCTCCCCTCTGATCCCCGACAGTCGTTGATTGATTTTGATGGTACCTGTCAAGACTGGTGCCAGAGGGAGTTTGGTGCATGAATGAGTTGGTTGAGGCCTTGCTGGCCGCCGTTCCCTCCGATGGCTCCAGTATTGGAAACCAGTCGTTGCTAGAGCAACTCAGGATTCAGTTTCCACAGCTAAGAGATGAGTTTTATTGGCAGACGCGTGACGCCCTGATAGGACAGGGGGTGTTGCAGGCCGGTAAAGGTCGTGGCGGCTCTGTACGGCGTACTGACATTGAGGTTCCACCGGCAAGTGATTGGGTTCAATTCCTACGTAGCTATGGGCCGTCATCGAGCAATCTGGCGATGTTCGACGAGTACGTTTCGAGGGCGTTGGCACAGGCAGGAGTAAAGCCGATTAGCCTGTCGACACCTCTATTAGAGGACATGGTGGGGCACATTGAATCCAAGGCGCCAGGATCTATTTTGATAGCTGGAACAGCTGGTGATGGTAAGACGTACCATTGCCGTGCCCTGTGGGAGCGCATTGGGGGGGACCCCAAGGCTTGGGCCGCCAAGGGCAACGTGAAAGAGTTACATCTGGCGGATGGTCGCTTGGCTGTCTTTATCAAGGATCTTTCCGAGCTCAATGGCGAGGAGAGCGATCTGCCATTGCGGCGACTGGAAAGATCGGTGCTAGAAGGCGATGATTCTGAGGTAGTGATTCTTGCCGCAAACCATGGCCAAATTCTTGATCGTCTACGTGATCTAGGCCGTCGCCAGGAGCGTGATCACCCACTTCGCAAGCCGCTGCAAGAGCGCTTCTTACAGGCCGGGCCAGCTCCTGAGCGCCTGGCTGTGTTCGATCTTAGTCGCTCGACTAGCCGCAAAACGTTAGATGAGGTGGCTATGGCTGTGGCGGGGCATCCCGAGTGGGACAACTGCAAACGCTGTGCACTTCAGGCCGACGGTAAAGTTTGTCCCATCGACGAGAATCGCCGCAGGCTTTTGGGTGAGGCGGATGGTGGACAGCTCTCTCGTCGCTTGGGCGATTTGGTTGAAATCGCCAGGCACAATGGGCTGCATCTACCTATACGCGACTTACTTGCGCTTTGTTCAAATATGATCCTCGGTTGCTCCGATGCCAAGCAGGCCAAGGACAACCTGCTGACCTGTGCCGATGTCGCGAAGATTCAGGAAGGAGGCACTCTTGGGGCGGCTAGTGTCTATGCCAACGCCTTCGGAGCCAATCTCCTTAAGCGAAGGACCTCTGACCGCCCCATCTTCAAGGCGATGTCCAGCTTTGGCGTGGGCGATGAGTCCACCAATGCTGCTGATGGGTTGCTGGTTTATGGGAAGGACGATTTGCGGCTGCAAGCCGACTTCGAGCGTTTGGTCGCGATCGATCCTATCTATGGGGCCACGACTGCCTTCCGCGCTGCCCAAAATTCCTATTTGGAAGGGTATGAGGGGGCACGCTTGGAAGGAGAGGCGGCCGAGTTCCTTACGATGCTTCAAGACCAGCGACGCAGGCTCTTCTTCACACTTCCGGATGGGGAAAGAGGTTATCCGCATTGGTCGATGACAGCATTCTGCTTTGCTGGGGACTACTTGGAAATCATCGAAGCGCTCAAGGCGCAGAAGCCCGTTAGCGAGATAGTCCGCGGGCGCCTTGCTAAGGGCCTTAACCGCGTATTAACAGGTCTCCTTCTCGAAAACGAAGATCGCATCTTCATCGCTAGTTCGGGCGGTTTCACTCAAAGCCGAGTCAGCGTGCTTTGTGACCACGAGACGTTCTCCCGCAGGCAGGGCGGCGTAGGTATGGCGATCAAGCTTGTCGAGGATACGGGCCGCCCTCGACTCGACGTTTCGCTCGCTGCGGGCCCGGGCAATTCGGTTGCTTTCGACTTGACCCCTATCCGTCATGAGTTTCTCTCGCGTGTGGCTGAGGGGGCTTTGCCAGCGAGCTTCTCCAATGAGTGCCTCGAAGATCTGCTGGCTTTCAAGGCGAAGCTCTTGCGGAAGGCAGAGATCGTCAAGAAAGCCAGCCTAGCAGGAGATGATGATGAAGTAGGTAGTGAGACCGCCATGCTGACACTCAACTTCATCGATATTGAGCCAGGTGGTCGCGGCTTTTCACGCCCTGTGACGGTGAGGATCTCGGAATGAGTGGAATAATCAAGAGGCCTGAGATTAAAAGCGTCGATTTTTGCGTCGACGAGAACATTTGGGGTCATCGCCTTTATGACGAGCAGCTTCCTCACCTGACTGTTCTAGAGTTCTTGGGCGTACTCGGCTCGAACTTGGATCAGCCGCTCAGGCCTCACCAGGATCAGGGCGGCTCAGTTATGTTCAAGCCGCAGCGGCAAGTCCGTTTGCGTGGGTTACTGTTCAACAACCCATACGTCGAATCGATTGCGGAGAACGCCGCGTCTGATGAGGAGAAGTGGAAGCAGTGGTTTGAGCGCTTTAGACAGGGAGCCACAGGTAATGGTGATGAAGACATGACCTATCTGCGCCGCTCATTCACTAGCTTTGATGACTTCGCAAAGGCTATCGAACTGCTGCGTTCCTCGTCATTCGAGTCTCGCAGTAACAAGCGCTGGAGTTCCAAGTTCGTCTTTCCTTTCGGCCCAGACGCTCTTTATGAGGACTTGGCGATCAATGCAAAAGGAAATATGAGCAACGATCGTCGCTTCTTTGCTCGTACAGGCGAGCTGCTCTATCTCATGCTCACACGGGCTAAGCGTGGAGCGGAGCTCGGTGACAGCCTTGCCAAGCGCCTATTCGATAACGAAGCAACGATGAATCGTTTGGTTAGGGCTCTGCAAGGTACGCCGCAGGGTGTCGAAGAGCCCCGGCTTTCGGGTTATCTACCCGAAATTGCCAATAATCGTTTCGATCAAATCTGCGACGACTGGTTGTCGATCTTGGACAGGGATATGCCGATCTATGATGCATTGGAGCATTTGATCGCGATCACTGGCCTGAACATGCTGCTCTATTTCTTGGAACGAGCTAAGCGGGTTGCAGGTGATGACGATCCGGTCGAGATTATCTGCGAAATCGTCTCCAAGGAGCGAACGAAGGTGCGAGCGCTTTCTGGCGATAGCTATCAATTCAATCAAGGGCTGCCAGCAAAGGCGGTGCGGGCTCATGTTGAGTCGATCCGGTTGAATGTTGAATGGGCTGCAGCTGAATCTGCAGAGTTTCCGGATGCTGAGCGTGTAAAACTCATGCGTGACTGCTTCCAGTGGCCGCCGACTGATGGTGGCGACGACGAGGACTCCACCGATAAGAGTCCAGATGAGTTGGTTACCAAACTGGCTGATAATGCTTTGGCACGCCATCAGCAGCATGTCGGCAAAATTCATGCGTCATGGTCGCGTGCTATCGGGCTCAGCTCACGCAGACTATCGAGACGCACCCGCTATGCGCCGAACGATAGGTTACTCAAGTCGATTGTGGTTTCCATCGTGGAAGACAGGATGCAGTTCGATGAGTTTCTCGCCGAAGCCAAGTGCCGATATGGCCTGGTAATTGGTGACGCAGAGGGTGCGCGCTTAGTCAGCGCCAAGTTAGTAGACCAAGAAGAACTCAGCGAGAACCGAAACAATCTTGAGGCCCGTCTCGTCAGCTTGGGCTTGGTTCGCAGGCTTTCTGACTCCTGCTCATTTGTAGAAAACCCGTTTGCGTTTCAGGGAGAAGCGGCATGCTGACTGATCGCATTATTGGGCGTGTCGGCGCGAATATTCTCGCCCAACGCATATCTAATCCTGGCCAGTCTGGTGATTTGGCTGCGCTCTTCAGGCTAGACAAGCTTTCATCCAGTCAGATCGGGGCAGTCGCACGAGCCATCCTTGCCAATCCGGACCTGCTTGCCCGGGTAGAACTCATGATCCCGGAGGCCTTGGTAGAAGGCCAAGGCCTACCGTCTGACATTCTGATTCCACATAACGCAGGCTATGTGCGCAATAACGCTTTGACCGCCAAAGCGGCGATCCTGACTGCCAATGGCAACGAGCACAACCTCGCGGACACATTGGGTCATGTCATGGCCATTGGCGCCAAGGAGATGCGGGCTGACCCTGATCCGTGGGTCGAGGCCACGCTTCATTCGGGCGGTATTGCACCAGTCCTCGACGACCGATCGGTGTTCCACTCAGCCCTAGCCGGATTGTTAGCATCCTCGGAACTTTCGTTAGTGCAGCTTGGCGAGTTTTGTTCTGCAATTGTCGAGGCTATCGCCACGCACGGGCTGCCCATCCGTGATGCGGTTGGTTACGCCTTACCATGCGCGGGACTCCCCAGAGACAGCGCCTTCTTCTCGAATGCCAAAACTTTCTCAGCATCGCGTAAACCATGGCACAAGGCTTTCACCAAACTCTTTGCTCAGCGTGCGCCGCTGCTTAAAAAACTCCGCCAGAATGGCCAGCCTCTTGACTCGGAGGAGATTACTGAGCGAGTCGAGGCTAATACTGCAGAAATTTCGGAGGGGGCCCGCCAAGCCCTTGATGCATTCGTCGCAGCTCCTGCTGGAGATCAAGAGGCATCCGATGCCCTCGCCCAATTCGAGTGGGAAAGCGATGGCGTTTATCTTGCCTTTGACAAACCGAAAGAAAAGCAACTTGGCTTAGCAGAGTCCACGATCCGTTTCTTCGATCATGAGTGTGATCAGGAGAACTCACTCGATGCCGAGGGTCGCAAGTTATTGGAGGACTTGAAGGGGCGTGAGCGTCGCTCTGACTTCACGGAGGAGGACGAAGAATTTTTCGTTAAGCAGCGAAGGCTCTTGGAGCAAGACAGCAAACTTTGCTCGCGCTGGGAAAAAGCTCTCTATGGCAAGCCCATTGACTGCAATGACTTCTTCGAAGGCTTCGCTCGAGTGGTTAATAGCTTGCATGCCGGCCTGCGTGATTCGGAAGGAGAGCGGATCCTACGTTTCACTGTGACCAAAGGCCGTAAGGAGTGGCGCGAGCGATTCAACTACGACGCCGGCAGCTACTTCTCGGCTATGTACCGCGGCTTAAAGGAGCTCATGGGCTCCAAGGTAGAATGGAAGGTCGAGCGGTTGGGCAATGCAAACTTACCCGATCCCCTCTTCGACTATGAGGCCTTCTTCGCTAAGGAGAAGGAGCTTCGCAATGATAAGAAGAGCAAGGTTCGTCCGAACCCGTCGCTATCGCGCCTAGCCCTGCAGATCAAGTTTGACGTTGCCTTGATCCAGATCGCTAAGGACAAAGAGACAGTGTTAGCTAAAACGCAGCTCCTTTGGAGCTACAAGCCCACGTCAATTGGCTTGTCGATGGTCGCAGACATGGGCCGCCTCTTGGAGAAGGGCGCGGTAGGTTGTACCGAAGTCCCCCGCAAGTTAGTAAGCAAGAAGGGTGGGGTACAAAACGTCTCGTTGCTCGACACCGGGACGCTGGAGGCGACTTACTCGACTGATGCGGGGTCGCTGGTTTCTTCGGCCAGCAAGCTCCAAAGCCTGCGCCATGTGATTAAGACCCGGATCAAAGAGCTCGCCGAGCAGGGTAGGCTGACGGCTCATCAGCAGAGCGAGGTAAAGGTATCGTGGGATAAGTTCGAGGAGGATTACATCAAGGCGATGGAGGACTTCGTCACGACTGGGCTACATGGCGATGCCGTTATGCGTCAAGCGGAGTCTTACGCCGAACTGTTGAACACCTTGATGGTAAATGCTCGTGGTGATGTGTGTCGCTCGCGGCTGGTCGCTGAAATACTATCGGTCGGGACGGTGCGTGTTGCCGGCGAAAACCCAGCAGTTATCATCCCGCCTTGGCATCCAGAACGAATGAAGGCTCTTGCGGTAAAGACGCGACGCGTTGCCGGTTTCGCTACACACTTGCTCTCCAGCGCTAGCATTCTCTATGGTGACCGCGAGATTTTTATGCGGGAACTTACCGACGAGATCGCTCATCCGTTCTATCCAGAGATTGCGGTTCTCAATCGGGGCGGCGCTTTGACGCTTGTCTCGGAGAGCAGCACGGTTAACGGTTATAGTCTTTTGGAGTCACCGACGCGTGGCGCTGAGGAAGCCATGACCGATGTCGATCCAACGGCTGCAGCCAAACAGGCGCGCGAGCTCTTGGAGCGTTATGTTGGGCTGCAGCCCCACGAGGCAAGCAACCTTAGCGTTGTGCTTTATAACGCAGATGCAGCTGAGTTGCCGCTGGCCACAGTGCGCGAGCTCTCCTCTATACAAGAGGATGGCAAGCTCCAATGCAGCGTTTCGGTACGCCACTCAGATCAAGGAAAGCTGCGGCGAGTCTATGGCGAGCTGGTCAACAAGGCTGGTGATGATCCCGATCTGCCAGTAGTCAGCGAAACCAGCGAAAACTTCATCTCGAAGCTGCGTATTTCTGTAATGCCCCTCTCGGCGACTCCAAGAGAGAGTGCGCTGGGTTTTAAGGCTTTCGATGTGGCTTTCCTGCATGACGTGGTCGCGCGCGAGGCCCAAACAGAATGGCTCCCAGTGCAGTGGACCAACGATCGGCCGAACTTGGATCATGCGCCTTCCCGCTGGTCTTACCGGAGCGTGTCAGGTGAGAACGAGCTGAAGTCGACCACATTCCTAGTTTGCCCATGGCAAACGGCATCAGGTTGGGCGTACGTGTCGGCTGTCGCCGCAGTTTGCCGGCAGACGGACGCTATGCCAGGGGAGCGATTCCTGCCTGCACGCCGCATTTCCCTTCAAAGCCCAGCTCTGGCTGAAATAATCAAGGACGCTCACGAGTTGGCCGAATGGGTAGCCACCTACGACGAGCTTCTCGACAAGCGCCAGCTTCAGCACAACAACATCACGGTGGTGCGCTACCGTAGAGGCTCGACTAATGGCCGCAATATGATTGTTAGCTCGACCTCGGAGCTTCGGTTGTTGAGCGTGTTGGTTCGTAGACGCTTGGATGAGTTGAATCTCCAGCTCGGATCCGACGAGATTCAAATCGCTGTCGACAAGGCGAAGCGCGACGCACTTTCAGTCTCCGGAGATATCGTACTGCGTGCAGCCAAGCGAGGTGTATCTGCCGGAGAGATGCTAGGCCTTGTGCTAAGTCGTTACTTGCTTGCAGAGGAGTTCCAAGCCTCAGCGAATGGTAGGCAGGTATTGACCGCCTATTTCCTACTCGACGATTACGCAAGCTGGCTATCTCAACCTGAAAGCCGTATCGCGGATATTTTGGCGCTCAACGTTGAGGAGTACGAGGAGACTGTTCGCGTCGTCATTTCAATTGTTGAGGCAAAATATGTTGGAGCCGATGGGGTGGCTCAGGCGCGACGAGGCTCCAAGGATCAGCTATTAGCAACATTAGGCATGTTCCGTGAGGCGCTCTTCGGTGATCCTGGTCGCCTTGATCGGGATATTTGGTTGGCCCGCTTGGCCGATATGCTTATAGATGCGGACATCCCGCCCGGTATGACGGGTTTGATGGAGCGTGCTCGCGCCAAGTTGCGAGATGGCGATGTAGAGATTTCCCTGCGTGGGTACTCGCACGTTTACGTTCACACCTCGGACGCAGGTTCCGCCTCGGCGTCTGAGCAGGAGCTTCTTGATGAGACAGGGGGCGTTATGGCTTGGCAGGAGGTTTTCGATCGGCCGGACTTGCGAAAACTCGCCGAAGCTTATGCTAAAGGCTCTGGAGGTCACGAGGTTCGATCAGGTATTGGGGCCCAGCAGCCTTGGGAAGGGCACTGTTTTATATTGCCCGCCCCGCGAGTGCCATGGTTGGCCGCAATAGGTCAGCTATCAAGTGGGCAGATTGATACGTTTGCTGAAGAAGCCGCTTCGTTAGGTAACGACGCCGAGATGGCTGCGCCGAGTTGTCCAGTGGTTGCGCCTCCAGTACTGACAGAGGAGCCGGTTCTTGCATCCGTAGCTATTGCAGATTCAACTTCAGATCAGCTTTCTGTTACGAGCTCCAGCTTCGGGGGCGGGTTCTCTGATCTGGTCGCGTCAAAGTTCTCCGGTGGTGCGCAAGCCGATGTCGAACGGGAGGAATGGGCTCAAGAGGTCACAAAGAGGCTTAAATCTGCGCTTAATAGCTACGGTCTCCAGGCGGCTGTTCTAGGCACTCGCTTGACTCCAAACGGCTGCCTAGTTCGTTTGGCAGGTTCTGATCGCTTGCGTGTCGAAGATATCGAGAATAAACGAACACAACTCCTTACTACTCACGCCATCAACCTAGTAACTGTCCAACCTAAGCCAGGCGAGATCGTGGTTACGGTCGCTGGCGCAAAGAGGCAGGCTGTGTCCCTTTGGGAGCTCTGGTCGCGTCGAGACCTCAATAGAAATGTTGCGGGTATCAACACCTCATTTCTACTGGGGCTCCAGGAGATTAATGGCGCGTTGCTGTATCTGAATCTGGGCGCTGAGTTTGGTGGGCTTTCATCGCATGAACCGCACTCATTGGTGGCTGGAGGTACGGGCAGCGGCAAATCGGTGCTCATCCAGGCCCTTATATTAGATATCGCTGCGACCAATCCTAAGGAGCTAGCCCAAATCATCTTGATTGATCCTAAGATGGGGGTTGACTACGCGCCATTGGCCGACTTGCCGCACATGCGGGATGAAATCGTAACCACCAAGGAGAAAGCATCCGAGGTTCTTGACGCTCTGGTTGAGGAGATGGAGGACCGCTACCGCGCTTTTGCGAAAGCCAGAGCTCGCGATTTACCGACCTATAACTCGAAAGTATCGACCGAAGAGCGACTGCCAATGGTCTTCCTGATCCACGATGAATTTGCAGACTGGATGCTCGACGATGCTTATAAATCCGCAGTCGGTACGGCAGTTCAGAGGCTGGGCGTAAAGGCACGTGCGGCAGGTATTCATTTGATCTTCGCGGCACAGCGTCCAGACAAGGATGTGATGCCGATGCAACTGCGAGAAAATTTGGGCAATCGGCTGATCTTGAAGGTCTCCAGCGAGGCCACATCCAAGATTGCGCTCGACCGGCCAGGAGCTGAATTGCTGCTGGGCCGAGGGCATCTGGCCGCCAAGCTCAACGGCGAGCAGGGCCTTGTTTTCGCGCAGGCTCCTTTTTTGTCAGATCAAGATATCGAGGCGGCTGTGGCCGCAATCCGAGCTGATAACTCAAGCCAGTAACTTAGGAATTTATTTGTGGCGCAACCTTTCAAACACGATGCAGCTAGCCTTTACGACTTCTTCTCCCAGGGAGGGCGCGGCTTTTACGTTCCTTACTATCAGCGCAACTACTCATGGGACGAGGAGAACGCTACGAAGCTCATTGAAGACATTTTCTCGAGCATCAAACGCACATTGACAAAGCCCGAAAATAGCATCTTTCTGGGGACGGTCATTCTTCATGAAGAGAAGAATGTGCAGACAGGCATCCACTCCGACACTCCAAATTTGTTGACTAAGGTGGCTAACGTTGTCGATGGTCAGCAACGCATCACCTCGATCTCTATTCTCGCTTGCGCTATCGAAGAACAGATCAATCAGATGGTGCCTAAGCTCAAGGCGCTTGCAGGTTCCGCGCCGGAGTTCACTACGCTGGCCACCGAGTTGACTGATGAGCTTCCGAACATTCGCCCGTTTTACGCAGTTGAAATCACGAAGACCGGTGCGCAGCCGAAGTTGAAGCCGAAGATTATTAGAGCAGGTGACATCTCCTCGAATCCGGTTTCGGATCAATGGACTCTCTGCGGAGACATCAACCATTACTATCGGTCCAATACATCGAGTTTCCTCTCGAGTTTCATCGCAGGTATAGCTATCGATTCGATCTCGACAGACGAGCGGGTACGATCGGTATCGGAGGTTTTTCGACAGAAAATCAGCGAAGAGATCAAGGCGGCGGACGCATCGCTTGCAACCGGGTTGTTTTCGGCGAATTGCGTCACCGATGGAAGTCTGTCCAACTTTATGGCTTATCCCCCTATCTGGGCGAATATCCACACCCTTCCGCCAGATGAGCAATCTCTCTACTACGGTGGGATGTTGTTATTGGCAGTCTGTTCGTTCCTGAAGAATTCATGCCATCTGGTTGTGATCGAGTGTTTGGATCTTGGCTTGGCTTTCGACATGTTCCAGTCGCTGAATGCTACAGGCACTCCGCTGACCGCATTCGAAGTGTTCAAACCGCAGATTGTTAAAGCCTGGGACGCAGGTTACGCCACAGTTATCAAGCCGCAGGTAGATCGCATCGAGAGGGTGTTTGAGACCGAGAGCAATTCGTCAGACAAAGAGGAGCTGACCGACAAGGTTATCGTGTCCTCAGCCTTGGTATTTAATGGGATGGAGCGAAGCCGGCGCTTTAGTGAAGAGCGTGACTGGCTGACCGACACACTTGAAGGGTCTCTTGCCGCAGGCGTGCCGACGCAGAAGTCGGTCGATTTCATAACATCTATCGCGGATCAGGCAGAGTACTTCCTAACCTTCGTTAAGCCGCGGAGGTCTCCAAAAAACTCTGCCACATTCGGCTTGTGTAACCACTTGTTGACCATGGGGCTATCGCCACAGCAGGCTGACCGTGCTGCACTTTGTGTGTTCTATCTCAAAGACGCCGGTCATCAGTTCGCGCACGCTGTGCTGAGCGTCTTTTATTCCAAGCTGCTGCGCGCGCAGGCCAGTGCGGCCGCTAAGGTAGCTGCTGCGACTGAGTTCGTAACGGTGTGCGAGGCAACGGCTGCTTTCTTCACGCTCTACATGGGGGCGCAGCAGGGACGCTTCCCTGACTCAGATTATCGAGCCTTGTTCCAGTCGACCGCAGGGAACATCTCGTTCGCAAATGGCGCATCGAATCAGACGGCCGCTTTCGTTAAAGCAGGGTTCAGGCAGGCATTGGGAAATCAGAAGGTCTATGACGCAGCGGACCCAGTCGCAGCTCGTAAAATCTGGGTGGACCTGGCTAAAGAGAACGCCTGGTATTCTCGAAAGGCGGTTTGCCGGTTTGCGCTGTTTGTTTCAGCTCATGACGCTGCACCAGACCTTACGGCCGCTAACGAGGGGCTCTTCACCAATGGGATGCCGAACTCCGCCGATTTGCTTAATTGCCGAGTTTGGCATTCTAGCGAGTATGAGGTTATCGAGCACGTTGCTACTCGCGAGCGGCCATCGTTGATCAAGTTCCCTGCACACTTCTTTGCCACGATTTATCCTGGCAACTATTCTATCGTCGATAAAATCGGCAACCTGACCCTCCTCTCTGGGCCGGTAAATTCGTCAATCTATTCCGAGTGGCCCGACAAGGCATTCTATTACTGGAATCTCACAACACCAGGATCGACGGCAGCAGGCACCACAGGAGTCTCTCTCGCTGCCTCACTCGGAATTGGCAGCGTACCTCCCGCCCTTTCGTCTTTGGTCGGTGCTTCGAACTACCTCTCACACTTGGCTCCTCTTGCGTTGAGAGGACAGCATGGCCTCCATTGGGATGACGCTTTCATTGCGACGCGCTCCGAGCACTTGTGTCAGCGTGTGTTCGACAAGCTTGACGCCTGGTTGCGGTAAACCATCCCGGGGTTGCGCAGCACTCGGCTCGACCGCTAGTCATCATCGTCTTCATCGCGCTCGTAGTCGTAAAGGTCTTTGTGAAGAGCGAACTCGCTCTTCACATGAAGATCTTGGACGTATTCGAGCGTGCAGTTAGCTATAAAGCGATCGAACTCTTTGGCATAGGCATCTCGGATGGAGTTGTAGTCATAGGATTCAAATCCTTGGGCGAACCATCTGAGGATGATCTGTATGTAGAGGGCTGAAACTCTGCATGCATGTTTTAGCATCAACACCAGCTCTTCGCTGTCCTCGTAGCCACCATAGTCCGCAGGAGGTCCCAAGGGGAAAGTGCCATGCGCGACATGATTTCGAAGGTTGCGCACTAGCTGCAGCGCATAGGTCAATCGGCTTTCGGCTCCCAAGTCGAGCCCGTGAACGGCAGCATTGTGCTCGGCTTTGTATCGAGCGAAGAGCTCGATGAAATTGCCGCAGTGATGTTTGAAGTCCTTTGGCGCAGCTGATACCCCTTTGCTATCAAAGAGATCATCCAGAAGTGCGACTGTCCGCAGGCTGCTCGCCCTTTTGAGCTGTCTTTTGGCTACGCCCTTGCGGACTGACAAGGGGCCATACAAGTGATCAATGAAGCGATAGGCCTCTTCCAAGCCATTGCAGACGAACATGAAGCGCGTGAGCCCGGTGGCATGAGTCGTGTAATGCTTCGCGTGGGCAGCGATGTTGTCGCCCACGGTTTCGCAGTAAAGGCCGGCGTCCGGTGATTCGAACTTCCAAGTGTCGACTTCGACTTTCTCGAGCTGAGCGGCTAGCCTGAGCCAGTCTCCGATCGTCTCCGTTTTGATCGTTGCTGTTCCATGCTCGCTCACGTAAGACGACGTATTTCCAAGGTAGTCAGCAGCCAAGCCCACTTCGATCAAGTGTTCAGCAAGCCCCCTAGTCTCTGCGCAAATTGGACAGGGTTGTTGGATGTTGGGTTTCGGATCGTCTGAGTTCATCTGGCCGTTTGCCATGGATTTACTTGTGACAGATGAGGCAGGAGCTATTGCCTTCGTCGTCTCCGTAAACGTCATCGATGTCCTCCGGGAAACTTTTTACTGGGCGGAGTGGGTTTATAGGGATATTTTTACGAAGGCGCGCACGGCGGACTTCATATTCGGCTTTTATCTCAATAATCCGAGCGGGCTTTTCTAGATCCCAAAGCGACTCTCCCTTAGACCAAGTGAAAGGAGAGCCATGCTCCAATGCATCTTTCTCAAGTTCCTTGGCTTTTTCGTAGTCCTCGGGGTGACGCTCTTTGAGGCGAACCCATTCGATCTTCTGTTGGAAGAAACAGAATGTGCAGCCACTGCGAGAGCGCCATTCGTAGTACTTTGGATAACCCAATCCCGAGGACTCGAGAATATCGACGACACTAGCTTTGTCGACGCCCGCCTCACGGAAGGGAAATTTCACAAGCATGTTTTCGGCTTTTGCTGAGTACCCCTCGCGGTACTCCTCATCAGCCCGGATCGCTACATAGGAGAAAACTTTATCTCCTGCTGCCAGCCATGGTTTGACCCACTGTTCGAACGGTGCCAGTTTGAGCTGACGCGTACACCAGCGAGTCTGTGCGCTGGGGAGGAAATGGTTGTATTCACGCAGCCAAAAGCGGAAGTCCCGACGGGGATTAAGTCGCTCTATGGGCTTGCCTAAATAGCCTTCGAGTCGTCCCAGGAACTCGTAGACCTCGGGAAGCTCCTCGCCGGTATCCGTAAAGAAGTAGTCGATATCCAGCTCGGGATGGTGATCACGCATCCACACTGCCAAAGCTGCACTATCTTTTCCTCCGGATAAACCCAGTACGTGTCGCTCAGTCATCCATCTGTTCCTTTTCGATAACCAGATTCATTCCGACTTTGGCCAAGATGGCAAGTAAGATGTCAGTATCAAGACCTTGATCCTCCAGCATTTTGGCTATTTCACTGGCCTTTTCTTCTACTGTTTTACGGTGACGTTCTGAAATAGAAAAGGATCTAGAAATCGTCGTTGTTTCCGCTCCTACGCCAATGACAACTGCGATTGCTTCACTTTGTGCTGGACGATCTTTGACAGCGACGAAGGCCTCAGCCTCGCGGAAACGTCTTGCGAATTGGACGAGTTCGAGCACCGCAGCGTCGATATGGCGGTCAACCCAGTCGCGTGGTGGTTTATCGGCGGCTAGGCTCAGAATACCT
Source organism: Pseudomonas sp. GNP012 (assembly GCF_054343835.1). Classification (NCBI taxonomy): domain Bacteria; kingdom Pseudomonadati; phylum Pseudomonadota; class Gammaproteobacteria; order Pseudomonadales; family Pseudomonadaceae; genus Pseudomonas; species Pseudomonas sp. GNP012. Next base: position 73,851 of record NZ_JBTGUU010000001.1, read on the forward strand.
TCCAAGACGGAGCGGCTGCCATCGTAAGACGCCAGTCTTGTCGAGAATGCATCGAGCCTGAAGTTGCCTGAAACGCCTGCTACGGCCCGTGCTCTTTCACGGAGTGATTCCAAGTTGTCGAGAGGCGCATCGAGCGCTTTAAGCATCTTGGCTTCTACTTCGGATAGCATCATTGCATAAGCTGTTGCGATTTCTTTCAGGGGCGCGCGCAGAGCATTCACGTAGGCTTTGCCATCGGCTACCTCCAGCAGCGTTGGTAAGTCGACGAACAGAACTTTGTGCGGGTCGCTGGCCTTTAGCAGCATGTCACGAATTGCTTTGGCAGTTTCACCCAGCCGCTGTGTGCGCCGAGACCACTCTGGCAAATTAAAAATCAACGCCACAAGGCCACGCGCCGCCTCTAGAGGATCAGCAGCTCCTCCTATTTCCCCAACTTCCTCGAGGAGATGAGAGATGCCATCTAAAATTTGGCTCTTATCCTCATCAATCGCGATCCAGCGGAGCGTAAAGCGGGTCGGATCTTGGAGGCACTCGTCGATGTCAGCATCGCTGAGTCGAGAGATGAACATGCCTTCCTTGTATACGGCGATGTTGGCTTTGTGCACCAACAAGAATGCTGTCAGAAAAACTGGCAGTATGCCCCGCTTCATGCCGTACGGCGGCATGCTCCAATGGTCATAGATGGTGCTCACGCTTACGCGGGCGCTGGTATCGGCAAAGAGTTGCTGAGTGAACGCCCAGAACTCGGAAAAGCCTTTGGGTGAGGCCTCGCATGGCTCGCAGACGCGCCAAGCCTCTCCCTCTTTACGGTATAGATGTGATGCCACGAGCAGTGTTTCGAAAAGGCCGCGCTCGGCAGGGAAGCCTTCAATACCTAACCGCTCTTGGCCTTCGGCGTTGATCATTGCGTGTAACAGATCACGGCGGGCTTTAACGCTATTGCTCGACACACTATCGCGATTAACTAGCTCGCTCCACACTCGAGGACAATGCTCATAGAGGTCGTCGGCGAGGTCTGAAGCAATAGGTGATAGCTTTGCACCAGGCTCAATAACCTGGTCGTTACCATCATGCCATTTGCACAGTGAGGCAGCAGCTTGAAGTTGGTCCTCAAGGTCGGAGCGAGTAGCGGCCAAGCGGGCGAATACTTCGCGGCGGGCGACAGGGTCTCCTCCGAGCTCGTGGCGTTCCTTTACCTGCTCTAATGCAACCAATTCGGTCGACAGTTCCGCGATGCGGGCATGATTATCCGGGATGCCTACTAGCACCGGCCAAGGTTCTTCGTAAGCACAGGCCTGAGCTCGCTTTCGAGCCTCACGAAGAGGCATGTCTCGGCCGGGAAGCGCAAGGATGAACTGGCCGAACTCTCCCCGCTGGGGTTTGTAAGTACTTGCAATCTTTTCCGCTTGCTCGATGCTTCGCAGAGAAATTTCCATCCAGCGCATTGAGCCCGTTTCGTGGTAGTGCCGCTTGGCGACCACTGGGTGCATTCCCATAAGCTGGGATAATTTGGCGTAGTCAATGCCAGGAGATGACGCTACAGCTTGGGCAATAGCTGCATCGATATCGAAGTCGCTACCTTCGAAAACTGACCAAGCTCCGGTATAGCTCTTGAACAGAGCCACTTTGAGCGAGGCCAGTTTCTTCAGTGCGGCCTCGATCTCATCCTGTGGCACGCTGTGGAAAAGGGTCGACAAGACTGGTAAGTCGGCGGCAAGCCCTGAACCAGTGCGGAAGAGGTCGATGACGGCGATGTTTTTAATCAGAGACACCTGCAGCAAGTCACCAGATTTGGCCTCAGCGCGCTCCACAGCTTCGACAGCTTGGGACCAGCGGTGCCCATCTGCAGAAGCTAGGATGGCAGGCTCTAGGTTCGCACGCAGATATTCCCAATAGTCGCTAGGGCGATACCAGTTCGATTGGTTCAGCGGAGTCGATTGTAGGTAGGCGCGAAACCCATAAGGCTCGACTGAAGATAGGAAGCCAAAGGTGCTCCGCTCATTTTGACCGAACTGCCGCTTCGATATTGGACCCAACAATGCAGCCATGGTTGGATGCAGCGGCCAGCAGCGTTCTAAAGCAACAGCGAAATCATTGCCGACGGCTGGGCGACGTGACCTGACGGCATCGGCAATAGAATCAGAGGCCCCCCGTATCCACTCGGGTCGCCGCTTTGCATCAATTGCACGGCCGATAAGCTCGACAACCTCGTCGCTTGCCGCCACGAAAGGGAGGTCAAGGTAACGGCCTTGAACCTTGCCCCAGTCGTCACGAGTGTCGATACCAAGACGGTTGGCGTACTGTGCGAAAGATTGATGCAGCACTCCAATCACAACCAGTCTGCCTTCAGCGCGGGCAGATGCTTCTGCGAGCTCTTGGAAGAAGTAGACATCGTCGCCCACGCCTAAGGCCGAAGCTTCAAGGAACTTGCCCATCTCATCAATGAACACCAAGACACCATCGTTCGGGCGGTCTTTGGCTTCGGCGATCAGTTCATTGATGACGTCCTGTGCATTGGGTTTGTTGCGACCTTCAAAACCCTTGTCCTGAGCCTTGCGAAGGGCTAAGTCCAGTTCCTTGACGACACTACCGCGCCGGCCAACCACTGGGATTACGAGCCACCCGTCTTGAACTGGAAAAGCACTGTCAAAGTTTGGCTTCGAGTCCAAATTTAGTGTAGATCGGGCTTTTGCGCGAAGGCTCTTATCAGTATGGAGGGCGCTCGCCAAAGCTACGGCCAGAGATGATTTTCCGCCGCCGAAGGGGCCTGTCCAAGTGAAGCTGCGCTGATTGGTTGCGGCAAGCTGCCTACTCATGCCCTCTACCACAGTCGCTGCGGTCGAATGGAAGATATACCCGTCGAGTGCGTCGGATCGGCCAATGTCCGCATCAATACGGATTGATCTTTGGTACTGGTGAGAAATCTGGACGATGTCGGCGAGCACTGCCTCTCTTACCTCAGTCATATGCGCGCCTAACCATGTCTTGTCGATCGTCATCAGAGAGGTTTTTTTTGTGGACTTGGCGAAGGCCAGCGGAGTCGGACCACGCTAACTTGCCTCCGGTCAGATCGGCCAAAGAGATCAAGCGCTGGGCTATCGACTCTTCGTCGAGCTTAAAGACTCGACCTGGAGAGCCTTCTGCATATGCGATGGTCTCGAAAGCTAGCGAACTTTGGCTGTCTGCAGTTCTGCGCCAAAAATCCATGAGGGCATAAGTGAAGACACCATCATGAAGTGCAGCCTTGGGGCCGCGTCGGAATGCATATTGCCCCTTGTGTACTTCTTGCAGCAGCCCCAATTCCCCGAGTAAAGGCTCGGCAAAATCCTCTGGAGAACCGGTTGCTGCCCGTGGCGCGTAGCTACGTAGACAGGTCTCCAAGTCACGCGAAATAGTTGCTGTAGAAAGGCGGTGCTTGGGATCTAGGCTTCGGGCATACAGGGCCAAAGGCTCTTCGAGTTCTTGGCGTGTAAAGGTTGGAGCTGTCACGTGATTGAAGAGCCAATACCATGTGGTCGAGCGGTGGTGCCGCCCGGCGAGGCGCCAATGTACGAGCCATGCTGTAGACGGGTTCTCCGCATAGGGGTCGAGACCTCCATTTCGCAGTATCTCCATTGCCAGGCTTTTTACGCGGAACGCATCGCCTTCTTCGGCCATGATCCCGCATGACAATGCCCAATGCCGAATCGATGAAACCATGTTTTTACCAACACCGAAGGCTGCGATTGCAGACTCATCGGTGAAGGTTGATTTGGTAATCAGTCCGTCATTGCTCGCTTGATCGAACGCTTTCTTAAGCCACATTTGGCGAAGAGGAAACGTTTCATGTCCGGAGAGGTGCACGGATGCTATTCGGTTAGGTTTGGTGTTTGTATTCTTCATGATTTCAAGCTTACCGCGAACTGGTGGATTACTCCAGTTCGAGACTCTACGAGTTTTAGCTGTATGTGTATACAGTTATTTGGCGTTCATCCGCAACCGATCCTGAGCTCTCGGTGAGGTGCCGGATCGGCTGAACGCGTCGCCCCCCTTTGGAGGGGTTGCTAAGGCAAGGGTATGTCGTCTCATGATCTGAAGTCAGGCCTGGAGTTTTGAGATTGTGTGCTTGGATGACCAAAAAAGAACGCGTTTAATGAGTGAGCAGCCTTGAGGCTGCCCGCTCATTGACTGATAGCTCAACGACTTCGTTTCTGTTTGAGGTGCTGCAAGGTGATGAAAATAAAGGACGCAAGCAATATCGCCACTAGCACAACAGGCACGCGTAGCAGCATCAGCAGCATAAGCATCACCGCTAGGCAACCAGCCAGGACTCCGACAAAGGCGAACACAGCTGCGAGAAGCTTGAGTACCGCTAACAGCAAAGGTTTCATAAGTGCCCCCGCACGGCCATCGACACGCAATCCTCGTTCCCGATCACGATGTGGTCGCGTGTCCTGACATCTACCAGGTAGGTGCCGGTGGCTTCTCCGGCTTTTAGCTTATGCAGTTTCATCTATTGCTCCTTGGGCCGGTTTAGGTAGTAACGGATTGCGCCTGGCATTGGGTTGCAAGCTTTTCAGCTAGGTCTGGTTTGCTTGAATGCTGCGGTGGAGGTTTGGACGGGTGTTGATCGGCATTGGCTTCAACTGAAAAGAACTCTTCAATCACGGCGCTACTGTCTTCCTCGTTGTCCTCGAACGCACCGTTACCAAAGCAGCGTCGTGCTGCCTCATCCAGCGCAATCTGATCGAAGCCAGCAGTCTGCCGTTGTGCGTCCAGTTCGTTGGCAGTCAGCAGCGCCTCGGCCATATCCATGCCGGTGCGTACGGTGAGATCGACGTAGAAGATTGGCGTGCCATGGCTCTGCCGAGTTGACTTGCCGCGCAGACGCAGCTCCAGCGGCAGGCAGGCTAGTCGGTTACCCGACATAGCCTGGAAGTAATGCAGGCGTGCGGCCAAGGTGCGGATGCTGTTAAAGCCGGTGGTGCGGAACACAAAGCTTCCGAGCGGATCGTCATCGCCGATCAGTACATTCAGCCGGCCGTAGGGTTTGCAGGCACCGCCTTTGGCCAGCGGGCAGGCATCAGGCGATGGGCAGGGCAACGATTGCATGCCGTCTCGGGTGACACGCTTGCAGGTCTCGCCATTGCCCACGCACAGCGGCCGCCCGGATTGCCGGTCGAACAGCGTGTAGTCGGCGCGAAAATTCAGTTCAGGTTCGTTGAACAGCAGACGTACCGGGATGCTGCGTAGCTTGTACTCCTGGCTTTTGCGCAGCTCATCGTTGAACGGGTGCAGCAGCCAGCCGTCCTTGCCTTGCACCTGTGAAGTGATGGTGAACTGGTCATCTTTCTCCGGCAGGCGTTTGCCGTTCTTCTCGATGACTTTGCCTATGGAAATTCGCCCGAGTACCGGCGGGGTGATAGCCAGACCTTTGAGCATGGTGGTTCTCCTACAAACGAGAAAAGGCCAGCCACGCAGCGTTAACTGTATGGGCTGGCGAAAGGGAGGAAATGGTTAGGCGTGATTGGATTAGCCGACCAGAAAGCGCCTGCTGCCTTCCTTGAGCTTGGTGTAGCGAACCCGCAGGTAGGGTTTGTCCTTCAGCATGCGTTCAACATCGAGCACGTTGCTGTCTTTGGATTTCTTCCAGCTGATAAAGCCGTGGCTGAACTCCGCGCGGGTGGCATCTCCCATGGCCTGTTGCAGCAACTGCTTTAGCTGGGCTTCGCGCGTTTCCTTTTCGCTGATGGATTGGCGCACAGCTTTGAGCTCTAGGTAGGCCGCTGCCAAACCAGCGCGGCCACTGAAATCAGCGGTCTGGCCGTTGTCCTCCGGATAGAGCGCACGCAGTGCCATTTCAGCCGAGGCTGAGCCATCAGCAGGCGGTGGTGTGTCCGTCTCGACGTAGTGCCAGAACTTACGCTCCAGCTCGATCAGGCGGGCAATCATCTGCTCGTCCCGATCGATGCGGTGGATCTCTAGGGTCTGGCCGCCCAGCAATACAGCGACATCCGCAGCTTGCTTGCCGGTGACTGCAAGCTGGTGCATTACCTGCAGTTGCACATACTCGGGCACGCCTTCTTTCCAGAGGCGTGCGCCGTTTATGCCGGCTGTCTTGCATTCGAGGATCTGCACATCGTCAGCACCGATTACCTCTCGGTCGATGTTGGCCAGCATCCAGGACAACTCAGGGTTTGGATGCTGCAGTACGGCGTTGATGCGCCGTACGCGTTTGCTGGTGCGCTTGCTGTAATGCCAAGCCACGATCGGCTCCAGCACATTGCCCCAGTACATCGGGCTTTCCTCATCGTGCGGATCGGCCTTAGGCAAGGTGGTGTCGCGACCTGTTTTCTCCAGCCACAGCTCTAGCTGCGACTTGTAGGGATTTAGGCCTACTGCAGCGCCAGCATCCGAGCTGCCGAGGCCCTGTTTACGCACCATCAGCCAATCTTCACGAGGCAGTTCCTTGGTACTGATTAAACGCAGCGCCGGGCGCGGCTTGCTGGCGCGGCTCAACGAAGTAGCTTTCATAGCGTTCACCTTGTGGAAATAGAAACGCCCGATCAGCAACCAGGCTGATCGGGCGTTATGGAGTGGAGGAGGTAAGCGGTTAGGCCACCAGTTGCAGAGCGGTGTCCAGGGCGCGTTGCTTGATCTGTGCACCTTGGCCGAACCAGGCCGAGTCCATGCGGTACTCGTTGCTACGCGCCCGGCGTTCGTGGTCGACATACTCGGTCACGGAGTTGAGCAGGCCCCAGGCGGTGCCGCGTGCCGAGTCGAGCTGACTGCCCCGACCACGACCTTCGAACAGCTCCTGAACCTTGCGCAGAGCGCGTTCGTTGGGCAGTACCTCCGGCAGTGCGCTGGTTGGACTGGTCTCACACAGCACGGTCATGAAGAACCCCAGCGCCTCATGCCACTGCACCTTGCGCTCAGACAAGGCCCGCATGCGGTACATAAACTCATCCCACTGTGAGACGGCGATGCCGAGCTGCTTCTTCACTGCTTTCGGATCGAAGCGGGTGTTGTGCGGCACCTTGATCGCGCGGCTGGTGCCGTCCAAGGCGATGGTCAGGGTGTTGTTGCATACCACGCGCACTGTGGTCGGGGTTGCCGTGGTGGCCAAGGTGCCGTCGCAGGACGTGGCCAGCAGCAGGTAGCCGTTGACCTGGTCATTACCCTTTATCGCTGCGCCCTGACCGGTACGCGCCAGTGCCCAGAACTTACGGCCGCCCTTGAGTACGCCAGCGGTTTCCAGCTCGTAGCCAGAGACCTCAGTCAGATCGCGGTAGAACTCCAACACTTCCCGAGGCTGCACGGTGTGATAGCGCTGGGAAACCACTGACAGCGGTGCCTTGGTGTCCGAACGGAAGAGTACCTTCTGCTCGGGGAAGGAATGGATCGCGCCCAGGTGGCCGACGGTCTCTGACTTGAAGAGTACGTGGCTTTCCTGGATCGCCCAATCCATGCCGGCTTCGCGTTGCCAAACTTCGATGGGTTGCTTCTGAGTGAGCTGATTGCCCAGGCCATGCCAGGGAGTTGCGCCAGCGTAGGCCATAGTTTCGACGAGATGAGCCATGGTTGAGATTCCTTTGGGTGCAGGCCGGCATAAAGCGCCGCGCCCAGCGCAGCACCGTCCGGACGATATGGATAGAAAAGGTGTGGCCCTGCCAGATCAAGCCGGCAGGTTAAAACGGTGACCGCAGAGCAAGCAGAGGTTGTGGGCCAGGACGTGGCGATCAAGCGACTCACCCAGTTGGGCGCCGAGAGCACAACCGCCGACACCGCCGGCCAACCCGCCGAGGATGGCACCCGATACCGAACCGAGTGTGATACCGACAGGCCCAGCAATAGCACCAATAAGTGCACCAGCCTGGCCGCCAGCCAGCGCAGCGCTGACGCCACGCGCAGCACCGCCAACGGTGCCGATGGCCGCGCCGATTTTCATAGAGTGATGGAAAGAAGCGACTTTGGGGGAGTGACAGCGAGGACACTGCAATGACATGAATCGAAGCTCCGTGGTGGGGATGTCATGGCAATGATGTAGGTCTGAGATAATTTTGAATCGAATGGCTGTTTGGTTGGATACTCAGTTGTAGGAAAGACCCATTTCAGCGTCACCGCACGACCCCGTCCGCGGAGTCGAATTATCAACATACGTAGATGTGACATGACCAAAACCCTATCCGAGTTCAAACGTTTCCTAGCGAAAGCCGGTCCTAACTTGACCGCTAAAGAAAAGCAGCTTGCCAATTTGATGCTGGATCGTTTCTCGGATGTCGAGGATTCCTCGTCGGCAGGAGGGAGACGCGGGAAAGTTTTGGCGAAAATGATTGTTGAGAACGGGGAGGCTGCGTCTCCGGAACTCAAGATCGAAACCGAAGCGGCGAACACTGGCAAGGATGGAATAGTTCGACTGTCCAAATTGACCGTCGAGCATTTCCGGGGCTTTTCTGACGAGCATACTTTCGAGTTTAAGAACCCCTACACTTTCGTGTACGGTCCGAACGGGACGGGGAAGTCAAGCCTGTGCGAGGCTCTCGAGTATGGCCTGCTCGGATCGATCCACGAAGCCGAATCCAAGCGAATCCCTGTTGCCGAGTATGTTAAGAACGCTGTATCGAAGAAGCCGGGGAAACTTCAACTTTTCGGAGACACAGCCAACGCTAAGGCCGTGAGTGTAGAGGCGGACTCGAATCGTTACGAATTCTGTTTCATCGAGAAGAACCGGATCGACGGGTTCGCTCGGGTGGCGGCGAATACGCCAGCTGCCCAGCAGGCTAGGCTGGCAGCGTTATTCGGTCTTGAGGAGTTCAACGCTTTCGCTACGCAGTTCAACGAAAGTATCGAGGGATATTTGGATTGTGTCGGCAAGAAAGGGAGTGAGTTTGCCGAGCTAGCGAAGGGAATTGCCGGTCATCAGGAAATCCTCAAGGGATTGTCAGCAAAGGAAAAGGACGCCGAAACGCGCTTCGCGGCGATGCTTGCTAAATTCCCGGAATGCAAAACCGACGCGGACATCAAAGTCCAATTGTCTGGCCAGGACGGAAATGGCGGAAAACTGAAGGCGAACAACACCGAGATCGGTCGACTACAGAATTTAAAGTCTGTGGAGAATCCGGGAATTGATGTTCTATTCGGCGATGTCCAGGGCTTGCTCGGGCTACTTGACGAAAGAGCGGAGGCCACCGCGCACCTGAGCCAATATAAAGACCAGCTTTCCCTTCGAGATCTCTACGCCGCCATTCTCAAAAACCGGGAGCAATTCGGGAACGCTTGCCCCGCCTGCGCTTCGGAACTCTACGTGGATGGGCAGCTCGTCGTTCCGGTGGATCCCTATGGCCATGCGGCGGAAAAGCTTACCCAATTTGACGACGCACTGAAGAAGGAAGCACGTATTGCTGAAATATTGGAAGCTTTCAAACAGGGCTGGGAGGGATTGCAAGCGCGATTAGGCAAGCTTCAAGTGACGGCCGTCGCCATTAACTACGAGCGAAAGAGCCATGTTGAGGAGCTATGCGCAGAGGGCTCTAGAGCCAAGGAGTTGGCGACCGTCCAAGAATTTCTCATCGATGTGGTGGCGGCGCAAGAGCTCATGCAGGAATTGGAAGCAGCGATCACGTTCCACAACCAAGCAGTAACCGAATCAAAAGTTGCCATCAAGAAACTCGATGATGAAAACGCGTCCATCGCCAAGGACCTCGAAGAGATCGTCTCCATCTCGACGATCCGTAACGCAAATACCAAGAGTGAGAATGATGCGCAACAGGCGATAGCCAAATTCAACACCGATAACGAGACCCTCATCAAAGAAGTTGAGGCTGAAGTCCCGGGTGTCACGAGGAACCGCGACTACTGCATCGCATACGCTACGTTCCGCAAGAAGCTCCTGGATTACAACTCGTCACTTCCACTTTCCCTTGCGAAAGATCTGAATGAGAAAACGCTCCGGTTCTACAACGAGATTAACAAGAACGACCACCTTTCCGACAAGCTGAAATCCCTGACATTGCCCACGGGAGCTGGCGGGAAAATTTTGATCGAGTTTGAAACTGGCGGAGAGTGTGACGCGCTCCAAGTCCTGAGCGAGGGCCACATCCGTTGTTTGGGATTGGCAATCCTGTTGGCGAAAATGACACGTGACGATTTGCCGTTCCTCATTTTCGATGACGTGGTGAACTCCATCGACGACGAACATAGGGGCGCGATCATCGATCTCATCCTTAATCCGGAAGAGATTGGCAAGCGTCAGCTCGTAATCACGACTCACGGAGAAGACTTCGTAAAGCGTCTCGAGAACGCCGTGCCGATGAATGCGTACAAAGAAACGGTAACCCGCATAGATTTCCTACAGCCGTTATTAGCGAAAAAAATTACCGTGAAACTTGACTCGCCACGACATTACCTCACGGTCGCCTCGAAAAGTTTCGAAGAGGGGAGGACGCGGGATTCGCTGAGCTACATCCGAAAGTCATTCGAGGAGCTGCTCAATCGGCTTTGGAAGAAGATCGCGAGCAAGGATCTTTCCGCCCAGATCAGCGTGGGAATGAGGGGGCCTGGTTTGCCCGACCTCATGAGTTTGGCGACTGGATTGAACAAATTCTTGGAAAGGAAGGACGTGACGGTTTTCCAAGACGTTCTGCCACATCTTGCCGAGATTTTGGGGCAGGGAGAAAAGAACAGGATCGAGTGGAACTACCTGAACAAGGGGACACACGAAGAGGATCAAGAGGAAGAGTTTGATGCGGCGGTGGTAAAGCATATGCTCGATACCGTGATCAAGCTCGACGGAGCGCTCACGCCGAAAGCCTAAGGTGAAGGAATCGGGCGAAATCCGTCCCGACGCGTCGGCGGAGTCGAGCGTCGGGACGGTGCGGGTAGGTGATGACTAGCCTAAACCGCCTTTGGCAAGGTTGTATCCAAAAATCCGTCAGGGGATATAGCCAGTTGTTTATCGTATTGAAACGACTTTCTTATCTCGATTTTCCGTGATTGCTGACACTGACAGGTTGCCGGTAGAAGCTTCCTGGATGTGCTCGCTCCACCAAGCCATCATCGGTCGTCTGCGCTCGATGTATTCCGCTCGGTTGTAAGCGCTTCGCACTTCGTTGTTGTCCACGTGGGCGAGCGCTACTTCAATCAACTCGGGATCCCAGCCGTGTTCGTTTAGAATAGTGCTAGCCATTGAGCGCATGCCATGGCTTACCAACCGACCTTCGAAGCCCATGCGCTTTAGCGCCATGTTAGCGGTCTGGCTGTTGCAATGGGTTCGAGGGTCACGGTCTGCAGGAAAAACATACTCTCTGTGTCCGCTGTAGGGTTTGATTGCCTCCAGCAGTGCCAGTGCTTGATCTGTGAGCGGCACGATATGTATACGACGCTTCTTCATGCGCTCAGCAGGAATCGTCCAAATCTTCTTCTCTAAGTCGATGTCCTCCCAGCGAGTGGTGGCTGCCTCTGCTGGGCGGGTCATGGTGTTGAGCTGCCATTCGATAAGGCAGCGAGTGGTCCTTTTTATGCTGGCATTGGCAATTGCCACCATGAGTTCTTTCAGCTCATCGGGAGCAAGTGCCGCCATATTCTTCTTTTTCGGCTTCTTGAAGACGGATCGAATCCCACTAAGCGGGTTTGCGTGAATCAGTCCCGAGTTGACCCCGTAGGTCATGATTTCGTTGAGTCGCTGTGATAGCCGTTTAACTGTTTCAAGACTGCCTTTGGTTTCGAGTGGCCGAAGCAGGTTGATGACTTGTGGTGCGCTGATGGCAGAGATCGGTGTGGTGCCCAAATCCGGGAAAACGTGCAACGTCAACGAGCGCCAGATGTCCTCCGCATAAGCTGGTGTCACTGCATCCTTCTTCAGTTCATACCAGGACGTCGCAACATTCTGAAATGTGTGCTCAGTTTCAGCTTGCTTTGCTTGCAGCTCTACATCTCGCTGCTCTTTAGGATCGAGGCCTTGGGCAAGTACTTCCCGTGCTGCAATGGAACCCTTTCGTGCCTGCGCCAACGAGACTTCAGGGAAGGTACCTAAGCCCATGTTGATCCGCTTCTTCGTCACGGGGTGTCGATAATTGAAGTTCCATAGCTTAGAGCCATTGCTTCTCACTCGCATTTGAAGGCCGCCACCGTCAAACAGGACGTAGTCCTTCTCAGAAGGCTTGGCAGATTTAACTTTGAGCTCAGAGAGGCGAGTAGCTTGTGCGCACATTGGCATTCCAGGATGGGATTTGGCATTCCAAAAATTAGCACTTATGGGCTTGGAATGCCATTTGGAATGCCAGAAAGCGTGGCTGCTCATGGATGTCCGTGGACGCTGGTGGAGCTGAAAGGCCCGTATTTACTGGTTTTCAGGCACAAAAAAAGACGTCCGTGGACGTCTTTAGATGTTATTTTGGTGGAGCCGGGGGGATTTGAACCCCCGTCCGCCAGTACTCCGCTGTCGGTACTACATGCGTAGCCGTGTCTATTAAGTTAACCCTCAGCGACCCGACGGGCAGGGTGCTTTGGGCGAGTTGTGTAAGTTTTAGCCGCTTCGTCCACAACGTACTGCACGGCGATTCTGTTCTATATGACAATCACTTTGGGTTTACAGACATCCCCTGATGATTGCTGGACCCGAAGGTACCAGGAGGGAAGGGCTAAGGCTGCTTACGCAGCGAGAGCGTATTCCCCGTAGGTTTCGTCATTGGCAACTATAGGAAGTTGCAACAGTGGATTTACGAGTTCTGTTACCAACTCGGCATGCACCTAAAGTTTCGCAACCGGCGTCGAATCCTAAACGGCCCCGAGCCTGATGCTCTGTGAATCAAGTGAGCAACAAGCCTGTACAGTGTACGTCAACGCGAGCCGGAAGGCCAACCCGAAGGTAGGCCACTACACATCATTGGTTGGGTTCGTTGCGCTGTTTGTCAGTGAGTGCCAATGCCTGGGTGGCTTTGGTGACGCATTTTGTGTCGTCTCCGGAGGCTTGGGAGGCTTCGGCGCTGGACATCAGTCTCTTGATCTCCATGGCGGTGTTTCCGGAGGTCGCTGGCAGCGCATTCACTTTGCCTTTGAGCTCTTGCAGCTTGCTCGTGCAAAGGTTGTTGTCCGCTGCAAATGCAGGAGAGGCCAGCATTGCAGCGGAAATGAACAGACCAGCGAGTGTGGTGCGCTTCATGGGTATCACCTTGAGCGGATAGGGCCTACCTCAAAGACTACGATTCAACACAAGAATTCGGTTTTTTCAGACAACGTGTCGGGCTTTTCCTGCGATGCGGGCGGTTACACATTCCTGGACCCCGAATGCAACAAAACCCGCCGTTGGCGGGTTTTGGTTTGCTTCGTGTCGGATTACTTCCCGCCTTTTTTCGCGTCGGTGAGGGTCTTGATGATGTCGTTGGTCTCGGCGACGCAATCATCAATGCCTGCCTTGGTGCCTTTTGCATGGTCAGCTTTGGCCTGCTTGACAGAATTTTCTACCTGCTCAGTCATTTCCGGAGGAATCTGTGCCTTGGCGTTTTCGATGGTTTTCAGGTTGACAGCGCAAAGGTCTTCTTCTGCAGCAAACGAAGTGGAAGCCATCATGGAAGCAGTAATAAACAAACCTAACAGCACAGAACGATTCATGTGTATCTCCTTGAGCTGAAGGGCCAGGCTTTGCTGGCCATCAAATCGGGCTACCGAGTGTTGGGAGAGTCCCGCATTTACGGGACTTGATCAGTGGACTGCGGCGGCACCTCAGGGTTCTGTTTTTTACTGTGGAGCTATCGATTCCGGCAAGTAAGTACATCTATGCACCTTCCTTGGTTCCTGCTATCAGGGCACCCTAGCCTGGGTAACGCGGTCCACCAGATAGACTAGACCGTGGTAATCAATGCCGCCATGTTGCGTCAGCCCGATCTCACAAGTGCGACTGGTGGAAATCCCCTCGCTGCACTGCTGCACCGCGTCCTTGAGTGTGCGCAGCGAATGGGCATTCAGCTGTGGCGTGGTGAAGCCCTTGTCGCCGGCGAAGCCGCAGCAGTGAATGCCTTCGGGAATGACCACGTTTTTGCTGCATTTGCGCGCCAGATCGATCAAGGCCTGACTCTCGCCGAGGTGCTGAGTGCTGCAGGTGACGTGCACTGCAATCGGCGCTTCCTGTGGTGTGAAGTCGAGGCGATCCATCAAGTGCGTGCGGATGAAACGCACCGGGTCGTAGAGGTCCAGTCGAACGTCGCCAAGGTCTTGAGTGAGCCGTAACGTACAGGGGCTGGTGTCGCAATAAATCGGGTCGAGCCCGCCGCGACTGGCGTGCAGCAAGGCGCCGATCAGTTCCTGGCGCTTGTGTTCGGCTTGTTCGGCGTAGCCTTTGGAGGCGAATGGCTGGCCGCAGCAGAGGTTGTCCAGATTGTCCGGGAAGACCACCTGGTAACCGGCCTTTTCCAGCAGTCCGCGGGTTTTGTCGTACAACGACACCTGCTCTTTATCCCCCGCCGCTGGCCCCATGACCCGCGACACACACGCCGCCAGGTACACCACCCGCGGGCGTTCGTCCAACACGGCGGGACTGAAGCGGATGGCTTTTTCCGGCTGCGGCATGGCGTTGGTCCATTGCGGGACCTGACCTTTGGACAGTTTCGTCAGCGTCGCCGAGAGTTTTGCCAGGCGTGGCGCGCCCAACAACATCCGTGCGCCATTGGCGACGTGCAGGGTGAACCGCGCCCCTTGTAGCGCCGTGGCGAAATTTCCTTCAAGCCAGTTGGCGGTTTTCGTATGGGTTGCCGTGCGGCTGCGGAGTTTTTTCACCAGCTCGCCGGTGTTGATGCCGACCGGGCAACGTTGTGCGCACAGGCCGGTGGCGGCGCAGGTATCGATGCCCTGATATTCGTACGCGGCTTCGAGTTCGGTGGTATCGATGCCGGCGCGTTTTCGCGCCTGAATGTCGCGCCAGATTACGATGCGTTGGCGTGGGCTCAGCGTCAGGCCCTTCGACGGGCAGACCGGTTCGCAGAAACCACATTCGATGCACTTGTCCACAATCTCGTCGGCGGCCGGCAAGGGCTTGAGGTGCTTGAGGTGGATCTGCGGATCTTCGCTGAGCACCACGTCCGGGTTGAGAATCCCGTTGGGGTCGAGCAGACGCTTGAGTTGCCACATCAGCTGGTAGGCATCGCTGCCCCATTCCAGCTCGACGAATGGCGCCATGTTGCGCCCGGTGCCATGTTCGGCTTTCAGCGAACCGCCGAACTCCACTGCCACCAATTGCGCCACGTCATCCATGAACGCCTGATAGCGTGCGACTTCTTGCGCGTTGTTGAAGCCTTGGGTGAAGACGAAGTGCAGATTGCCTTCCAGTGCGTGTCCGAAAAGGATCGCTTCATCGTAATGATGTTTGTCGAACAGTTCGATCAGGCGATTGACGCCGATGGCCAGTTGTTCGACCGGGAAGGTGACGTCTTCGATGATCACCGTGGTGCCGGTCTTGCGCACCGCACCGACGGCGGGGAAGGTGTCTTTGCGGATGGCCCAGAGACGGGCGTTTTCCTGTGGGTCCTCCGTGAAGTCGACCTGTTTTTCCACCGGGAACGCCTGCAGCGACGCCATGATCTGTGCCAGTTGTTCGTGCAGCAGGGCGGACGACGCTGCGCGGGATTCGATCAGCAAGGCGCAGGCATTGTTCGACAGATGCTGTACGAAAGACGGCATGCCGGGTTTGTCCTGCACTGAGCGCAAACTGCGCCGGTCCAGCAGTTCCACGGCCGACACCGGTTGGCTTTTCAGTACGGTGACCGCGTTGCAGCAGGTCTCTACATCCGGGAAGACAATCAGGGCCGAGGCCTTGTTCGGGTGGTCGATCACCGTGTCGTAGGTCACCGCACTGATGAACCCGAGCGTGCCCTCGGAACCCACCAGCAAGTGGCTCAAGATATCCACAGGCTCGTCGAAATCCACCAGGGCATTTAGCGACAGGCCGGTGGTGTTTTTCAGACGGTATTTGTGGCGGATTCTCGCAGCCAGATCAGCGTTGGCGCGGGTCTCGCGAGCCAGAGTCGCCAAGCGCTCCAGCAACGCGGCATGGCTTTGGCGAAACGCCGCGACGCTGGCGGCATCTTCAGTGTCGAGACGACTGCCGTCGGCCAGCACCAGACGAATGCCGGCCAGGGTGTGGTAGGTGTTTTGCGCCGTGCCGCAGCACATGCCACTGGCGTTGTTGGCGACGATGCCGCCGATCTTGCAGGCATTGATCGAGGCCGGGTCCGGGCCGATCTTGCGTCCGAACGGTGCCAGCCAGGCGTTGGCCTGGGCGCCGATCACACCCGGTTGCAGGCGAATCTGTGTGCCTTGCCCGCGAATCTCGCGCGCGTTCCAGTTGTCCCCCAGCACGATCAGCACCGAGTCGCTGATCGCCTGGCCAGAGAGGCTGGTACCGGCGGCGCGGAAGGTCACCGGCACCTGATCGCGTTGCGCCAGTTGCAGCAGCGCCACCACTTCGTCTTCGGACTCGACGCGGATAACCAGTTGCGGAATCAAACGATAGAAACTGGCATCGGTACCGAAGGCCAGGGTCGACAGCGGGTCGTCGAAACGTCGCTCTTGTGGAATCAGTTGCTGTGCATCTCGCAGGAAAGCGGCCGGTAGACTCATTGGTCCTCCAGGATCAGCACCACCAGGTCTTTCGGGCCGTGGGCGCCGTACGCGAGCACTTGCTCGATGTCGGCGGTTTTCGACGGGCCGGACACCAGCAGCGCGTTGGTCGGCATGCCCTGGGCCCATTCGAATTCCTGTTGCACCTGATAGAAGTTGTCGCGGATTTCACTGGCCTTGAGCAGGGCGAAATGCACCGGTGGCGCCAGGCTCATCAAGCGCGGTTCTTCCCGGGTCGGCCAGATAATCAGGCTACCGGTTGCCGCGATGGCGCCGAGGGTGGTGGTCAGGCTCGCCGGGGTGTCGTTGAACAACTCGGCTTTCCATTCCTCAACCGGGCGGTCGTAGGACTTGAGCATCGGCAGATCGGGATTACTCGCCCAATGCTGTGTGATGCGTTGACCGTGGGGCGTTGTCGGTGCGATCAGCAGGCTTGGCAACTGGCGGTCCCGCAGCAATTGCGCCAACAGCACCGGCCACTCTTCGCCGGACGTCAGGTGGATTTCCGTGTGTACCGCTTCCATCAGTTTGCGTAGTTGTGGAATGCGTTGTTCAGGCGAGTAGGTGTAAGGCTGGGTCACCAGATCGACATCAAAGTTGTCGGCCACCGGTGTGGTGCCTGTCAGACTTTTACGCAGTTTGGCGAGGATATTTTGCTTGGCACTCATCAGCGGTCTCCCTGTTTGGCCAAGTGCTCGCGGGCCATGTCATGCAGTGAGCGGGCGGCGGGTTTCGGTGCGCTGTGGTTTTGCGTCCACGGGCCGACATTGCTCGGCGTGAGGGCGCGCAGGCGGGTGGCGAAGAAACCGAACAGGCGATACAGCGTCGGCGAACTGTTGAGCTTCGCCCAGGCGTTCCAGAGGAAGCGCTCCTTGCGCGAATACTTGCTGCCCTGGCCACGCATCACTTGATGGGGGCTGTCCGGGGCTTTGACGTTTTCTTCGCGCAGGCGCCGCAGCAACGCAGGGATCGGGATTTTTACCGGGCACACTTCGCCGCAGGCACCGCACAGCGAAGAAGCGCTCGGGTGATCCGGGACTTTCGCCAGGCCGACCATGTGCGGGGTGACGATTTTTCCGATGGGGCCGGGGTAAACCTCCCCATAAGCATGGCCGCCGATTCGGGTATAGACCGGGCAATGATTCATACAGGCACCGCAGCGAATGCAGTTCAGGGTCTGGCGCAATTCGCTGTCGGCAAAGGCCTGGCTGCGACCATTGTCGAGCAGTACCAGGTGCACTTCCTGCGGGCCGTCGAGTTCATGCTCCTTGCGCGGGCCGGAGATCATGTTGACGTAGGTCGTGATCGGGATGCCCAGGGCCGAGCGAGTCAGCAGCGACAGCAGCGGCACCACATCGCGCAGGTTTTCCACGACTTTTTCGATACCGGTAACTGCAATGTGCACGGGCGGTACGGTGGTGGTCATGCGCCCGTTGCCTTCGTTTTCCACCAGCAGCAGGGTGCCGGTTTCGGCCACGGCGAAGTTGACACCGGAGACGCCGATGTCCGCTTCGAAGAATTTCTGCCGCAAGACCTTGCGACCGATCTGAATGAGTTGGTCAACGTCCTTGGTGTATTCCACCCCAAGTTTGTCGTGGAACAAGGACGCGACCTGGCCGGCATTCTTGTGGATTGCCGGCATGATTATGTGTGAAGGCTTCTCGTGGTCGAGCTGGACGATGTACTCGCCCATGTCCGATTCCAGGCATTCAATGCCCCGGTCAGCCAGGAAATGATTCATCTCCATTTCTTCGCTGACCATCGATTTGCCCTTGATCACTTGCCGCCCCTCGTGAGCGCGGATGATCGAGAGGACGATGCCATTGGCCTCGTCCACCGTTTCCGCCCAGTGCACTGTCACACCGTTGCGGGTCAGGTTCTGTTCCAGTTGCTCGAGCAGGTCGGGCAACTTGGAGAGCGCGCGGGCACGGATTGCATTGCCCAGTGCGCGCAAGTGTTCTCTTTCATGGGCATCGCTGAACGCCGCTGCCCGTTTGGTCATCAGTGAATCCATCGCCTTGCGAAAGTTGCCTCGCAATTGCGCGTCACCCAGCGCGTTGTGGGCGCGGGTGCGGAAATCTTCTTCTACGGCAACCGTAGGAATAATCGTGGAGGTGCTCATCGGGCACCTCCGGTACGCTGCCAGAGGAAGCTGGCCAGATGCTGACCGCGCAACGCTTCCTGCTGTTTTTCCAATGAGCCGTTGATGTTCATCAAACAGCCGCAATCGGCACTCAATACCTTGTGCGCACCGGACTCCTTCAACGCCCGGGTCTTGTCAGCCACCATCGCGCCGGAAATGTCTGGCATACGGACGCTGAATGTTCCGCCAAAGCCACAGCACTCACTTTCGTGATCGTGATTGACCCGCTCCACATTGCTCAACTGCGACAACAACTCGCGGCCGTGCAGGTGGGTGTTCATTTCGCGGCGTGCCGAACACGAAGTGTGCAGCGCCACTTTTACCGGCTCGCCGCTGTCCTTGAACTGCACCTTGCAGACAAACAACAGAAACTCGGCCAGCTCAAAGGTTCTGGCAGCCAGGGCCTGAACCTGTTTCAACGTGTGCGGCTCGTCCTTGAACAAGTCGGCATAGTGTTCGCGCAACATCCCGGCACAGGAGCCTGACGGCACCACCACCGGATAATCCCCGGCAAACAGCGCCAGTTGCGAGCGCGCCACGGTCCGTGCCTGTTCGGTGTAACCCGAGGTGTAGGCCGGTTGTCCGCAGCAGCTTTGCCCTTGCGGGTACTCGACACGAATGCCTTCGCGTTCCAGCAGGTGGATCGCATCCATCCCGGCTTCGGGGTAGAACAAATCGACCACGCAGGTCCCGAACAGGTAGACCCGTGACGGTTTCTCGCTGGGGTATTGCCGAGGCTCGGGCAGTGGCGGGGCGACACGGGTCGCATTCGGCACAGCGTTGTAAAAAAGCTCGCTCATCAGGCGTGTCTCCGGGTGGTCCCGGTTATTCGTCTGTTGAAGCCGCTGAATATAGAGCCGGAAGCTTTCAGCAGCCTTACAGACCGGGGTGTGAATTGCGGACGCCGGGGGCGTGGCCCGGCGTCGGTTTTTGCCGTTTTGCTTGTAGTCCTTAGTGCACCAGCATGCCGGTGAACCAGTAGGCCTGGGCCAGGGTGATCAAGCCGACAATCGTTGCAAAGAATAGGCTGTGCTTGAGGGTAAAGCGGAACAGATCCGATTCCTTGCCCACCAGGCCGGTCGCGGCGCAGGCCACGGCGATCGATTGTGGCGAGATCATCTTGCCGGTCACGCCGCCGCTGGTGTTCGCCGCCACCAGCAAGGTGTCGTTGACACCGATCTGGTGCGCGGTGGTTGCTTGCAGCGAACTGAACAGAGCGTTGGACGAAGTATCGGAACCGGTGAGGAACACGCCCAGCCAACCGAGGAACGGCGAGAAGAACGGGAAGGCTGCACCGGTGCCTGCCAACACCAAGGCCATGGTCGAGGACATGCCCGAGTAGTTGGTGACGAAGGCGAACGCCAGCACCATGCCGATGGACAGGATCGGCCAGCGCAGCTCGTAGAAGGTCTCCTTTAAAGTGGTAAGACCAATTTTTACGTTGATCTTCAGCACCAGCATCGAGATCAGTGCCGAGAAGAATATTGCCGTGCCGGTGGCGGAAATCGGGTCCAGTTTGAACACTGCCGGAAGGGCGGTTGGCGCGGCCACGATCGGCGCGACCTTGATCACCATCTGATCCAGGTGCGGGATCGCGAAGTTGAACACGAAGCTGTACATCGAGCCGCCGGCGGCGAACATCGCCTTGAACGGCTTCAGGGTCCAGATGGTGACCAGTACGGTCAGGATCAGGAACGGCGACCAGGCCTTGACGATTTCCCCAAGGCTGTAAGGCGAAGCCACGGTTGTGCGCTTCTGGCCGAAACCACCGACGCTGGCGCTCACCACGGAGGCCGAGACAGCGCCGACGATGTGTTGGCCGGCGGCGCGTTTTGGTTGCCAGACTTTCAGGAACAGGGTCAGGGAAATCAGGCTGGCCAGGGCCGAGGTGATGTCCGGCAGTTCCGGGCCGATGAAGTTCGAGGTGAAGTACTGGGTCACGGCAAAGCTCAAGCCGGCCACCAGGGCTGCTGGCCAGGTTTCCCGCACGCCGCGCAGACCGTCCATCATGAACACCAGCCAGAATGGCACGAACAGCGACAGCAGCGGCAGTTGGCGGCCGGTCATGGCGCCGATCTTGAACGCGTCGATGCCGGTCACTTGCCCGGCCACGATGATCGGAATGCCGAGGGCGCCGAAGGCTACCGGCGCGGTGTTGGCGATCAGGCACAAGCCAGCGGCGTACAGCGGGTTGAAGCCCAGTCCTACAAGGAGTGCGGCGGTAATCGCCACCGGCGCGCCGAAACCGGCGGCACCTTCCAGGAATGCACCGAAGCAGAAGCCGATCAGCAGGACCTGCAGGCGCTGGTCATCGGTGATCGACAGGACCGAGCTGCGGATGACTTCAAACTGACCGCTCTTGACCGTCAGCTTGTAGAGGAACACCGCTGCCACGATGATCCAGGCAATCGGCCACAGGCCATAAGCGAAGCCATACCCGGCGGCGGCAAGCGCCATATCGACCGGCATCTGGAAAGCGAAGATCGCCACCAGGATCGACAAAGCCAGGGTGATGCTGCCGGCCACGTGCCCTTTGAGGCGGAACACGGCCAGGGCGAGGAAGAAAAACACGATGGGGATGACGGCTGCGAGTGCGGACAGGCCGAGGCTGCCGAGCGGGGTATAGAGCTGTTGCCAGGTTTGCATATGGGGTGGCCCCTAATTGTTGTTGGTCAGGCACTGATCAGCGTTCTTGGATAATTGGTAATACCAATTTACAATCGCTGTTGGCTAGGGTAAAAGCCTTGTAGGCGGTGTGTCAATTTGCCGCCCTAAAACTTTTGTCGAATGCAAAGTGCGCAGGTCGTCCGTCTGGCATGAACAAATGCGCTGTGGCAGGTGCTGGTGCGGCGCCGATAGGCCAGAATAGAGCCCCGGCGAGTAGTCGGATCGTGGAGAAATCGAGTTATGGGGTTTGATCAGATTCGTCAGCGCCGTTTGTCTGACGATATTGTCGAGCAGCTTGAGGGCATGATCCTCGAGGGCACGCTGAAGGCCGGAGAGCGCTTGCCAGCCGAGCGCGCGTTGGCCGAACAATTTGGCGTGTCCCGCCCTTCGTTGCGTGAAGCCATTCAGAAGCTGACCGCCAAGGGGCTGCTGGTCAGTCGCCAGGGCGGTGGCAACTATGTGGTGGAATCACTGGGTACTACCTTCAGTGATCCCTTGTTGCATCTGCTGGAAAGCAATCCTGAGGCACAGCGCGATCTGCTCGAGTTTCGCCATACGCTGGAGGCGTCCTGCGCCTACTACGCTGCGTTGCGCGCCACCGATGTGGATCGCGAGCGGCTGACCGCGGCATTCAACGCGTTACAGGACTGCTATTCGCGTCACGAAGAGGTGAGTCGTGCCGAAGAGGGGGCCGCGGACGCAAGTTTTCACTTGGCGATCGCCGAGGCCAGCCACAACGCCGTGCTGCTGCATACCATTCGCGGGCTGTTCGATTTGCTCAAGCGCAACGTGGTGACCAACATCGGTGGTATGTACAAGCAGCGCACCGAAACCCGCGACATGCTGATCACGCAGCATCGGGAGTTGTACCAGGCGATTATCGAAGGGCGGGCGGAGCAGGCGCGGGAAGTATCCAGTCGGCACATTCTGTATGTGCAGGAGGTACTGGAAGAAGTGCGTCAGGAAGTGCAGCGCGTGGCCCGGGCGGAGCGGCGCAAGGGGATGTGACCTTTTGAAGCAAAAGATCGCAGCCTTCGGCAGCTCCTACAGAGAACGCATTCCAATGTAGGAGCTGCCGCAGGCTGCGATCTTTTCGATGGCGCTGCGAATCACAGGCAGAAAAATCAGTCTTCCTTGCCCTTGTTGCGCACTGCACGCTGCAACTCGCGGCCAGCGTCGCGTTCGCGCTCGGTATCGCGCTTGTCGTATTCCTTCTTGCCCTTGCCCAGGGCGATCTCGCACTTGACCATGTGCTTGCTCCAGTACCAGGACAGGCACACGCAGGCGTAACCCTTTTGCTGCACGGCAGCGGACAGCTTGTCCAGCTCGCGCCGGTTGAGCAGCAACTTACGGGTGCGCACCGGGTCGGCGATGACGTGGGTGCTGGCGGTCGTCAGGGGCGTAATGTGGCTGCCGAGCAGCCAGGCTTCGCCATCCTTGAGCAGTACATAACTGTCAACCAGTTGCAGCTTGCTTGCCCGCAGACTTTTTACTTCCCAGCCGGCCAGGACCAGACCAGCCTCGAACTTGTGCTCGATGAAGTAATCGTGTCGCGCCTTTTTATTTTGCGCGATGGTCCCTGTTGGGTGTTTCTTCTGTTTAGCCATAGGGGCGGCATTATAGGGAGTTACAACAGAGTCGGCTACGGGGTTGCTACGTGCTTGAGCAGGTTGATTGAATCCCGGACAATGCTGCCTCTTTTTTGAACGCTTGGGCGTGATAACGATGTCGACAGACAAGGTTTCTGTCCACGGCAGTTGGGCTAGCCGCTGGGTCTTCATACTCGCCGCGACCGGTTCGGCCGTGGGGCTGGGTAGTATCTGGAAATTCCCGTACATGGTCGGCGTCTATGGCGGCGGTGCCTTCGTGCTGATGTTCCTGGCCTGCATCGCGCTGATTGGCGTGCCGGTCATGCTGGCCGAAACGCTGATCGGCCGGCGTGCACGGCAGAGCCCGGCCAATGCCCTGAAGACGCTGGCGGTCGAGGCGGGGCACTCGGGCAAATGGTCCTGGGGCGCATTTGCCGGAATGATCACGGCGTTGCTGATCCTGTCGTTCTACAGTGTGGTGGGCGGCTGGTCGCTGGATTACATCATCGACATGGGGCGTGGCGACTTTCAGGGTGTGACCGCGGATCAGGTGGGGGCTTACTTCGGCAATGTCATTGCCGATCCCTGGCGCCTGACACTTTGGCACACGATTTTCATGCTGCTGTCAGCGGTGGTGATCGCAAAGGGCGTGGTCGCCGGGCTTGAACGCAGTTTGCGCATCATGATGCCGTTGTTGTTCGTAATGGTCCTGGTGCTGCTGGGCTATAGCATGACCACGGGTCATTTCATGGAGGGCGTGCATTTCATGTTCGACTTCCACCCGGAAAAGGTTATGGATGGCTTGTTGCCCGCGATGGGGCATGCGTTCTTTTCCCTGAGCGTGGGCGTCGGTTCGATCATGATCTATGGCGCCTACATGCCGAAGAGCTCGTCGATATCGGGGACTGTCGTTGGCGTGGCGCTGCTCGACACCTTCGTTTCCCTGGTGGCTGGCCTGGCATTGTTTCCGATTGTTTTCGCGGCGGGCCTGAACCCGAGCGAAGGGCCGGGGCTGATGTTCGTCAGCCTGCCGTTTGCCTTCGGCAACGTGGCGTTCGGGCAATTGATGGGGGTGGTGTTCTTCGTGCTGGTGGCGGTCGCTGCCTGGAGTTCGGCGATTTCCCTGCTTGAACCGATGGTGGCCTACCTGGTGGAACGCACTAAAGTGAGTCGTGCATGGGTCACTTTCTGGCTGGCTTTCAGCTGCTGGTTTGTCGGTCTGGGTACGGTGTTTTCCTTCAATATCTGGAAGGAGGCCAAGTTCTTCGTGAACGAAGGCGGGGTGTTCCACCTCTACCAATGGGGAGCAACCGGTGGTCTCGACTTCTTTGGCGTGATCGATTTCTTCACTTCGCGACTCATGCTGCCGCTTGGCGGTTTGTGTTTCGTGGTGTTTGCGGGCTGGATCATGGGGCGTGAAGCGGTGCGTGACGAGTTGTCGATCCGCAACCCTGCGCTGTTTGGTCTGTCCTTGTTCTTGATGCGCTATGTGGCGCCCATCGGCATCCTCGTAGTGTTTGCCGCCCAGCTGTGGAAGTAACGCTGACATGACGACACACATTTCACGTTCGGCCTTGCTGCCGTACCCGGCTCAAGCGCTGTATGACCTGGTCAACGACGTGGCGCGCTACCCGGAGTTTCTGCCGTGGTGCTCTTCGGCCGAAGTCCTGGAGAGTTCCCCTGAGCATATGCGGGCGAGCGTTGGGGTGGCCAAGGGTGGCCTTAGCCAGCATTTCGTCACGCGCAACACCCTGATTCCTGGGCAGTCGATCGAAATGAACCTCGAAGAGGGCCCTTTCACCCAATTGCATGGCATCTGGGAATTCAAGGCGCTGACTGACAAAGCCTGCAAGATCAGCCTCGATCTGTCGTTCGATTATGCCGGGCCACTGGTTCGTGCCACCTTGGGGCCGCTGTTCAATCAGGCCGCCAACACCCTGGTGGATGCGTTCTGCCAGCGTGCCAAGCAGATACATGGTTGAGGTCATGATTGAAATCGAGGTGGTCTACGCGGCCGTGGACCGTCAGGTGCTGCTGACGCTGACGGTGCCGGTCGGGACGAGCGTGCGGGCAGCCTTGCTTGGGTCTGCTCTGGCTGAGGAGTTTCCGGAACTGGATCTGGCCAATTGTCCCGTAGGGATCTTCGGCAAGGTGGTAGCCGATCCAGAGCGTCGGTCTGTCCAGGCAGGAGATCGTATCGAGATTTACCGACCACTTTTGGCCGATCCGAAAGAGGTGCGTCGTCTGCGCGCGGCAAAAGCTGCTGAAGCCAAAGCCAGGAATCGGTGAGTGTCTTGAACTCCAGGCAATAAAAAGCCCGGGCATGCCGGGCTTTTTATTGCGTCGCAAATTATTGCGGCGAGGTGTCCAGTGGTTGCGGCGTCGGGACCGGAACGGTTTCTACGCCGTCGACGTCCTTCTGGATCTGGTCCAGCAGCGAACCTGGCTTGACCGGTTTTTCCGGTTTCGGCTTCTCGACGTTTTCTACCGGGGCAGCCACTGTCGTGCCGCTGTCCTTGCCGAGAATGGCTTCGTCACGGCTCACGCCTGGCATGAAATCACCAGAGAGGCTGACAAGCTGATCATTTGGGTTGAAGATAACGCTGATGCGTTCCTGTTGGCGTTCACCGCCACCCGGTTGCAGGCTGTACAGATAATCCCAGCGATCGGCATGGAACGTGTCAGTCAGCAGAGGGTTGCCCATGATAAACCGTACTTGCTTGCGGGTCATTCCCGGGCGTAACTGGTCTATCATGTCCTGCGTGACGACATTGCCCTGCTGGATGTCGATTTTGTAAACCCCGGGGAATGAACAACCGGCGAGTGCGAGCAGTCCCACAAAGGTGAAACTGGTTAGCAAGAGCTTGGTGTTTTGCATCGGTGGGCGACTTCCACTATCTTGGCTGGGACAACGTAAACGCCGATCATACCCGCATTAAGAGAAGCTGCGAAGCAGCATCGCGAGAAAGCTGACCATGGTTGAAAATAGCGAACTACGCAAAGCCGGCCTCAAAGTGACCCTGCCACGGGTCAAAATTCTGCAAATGCTCGACTCCGCCGAGCAACGCCACATGAGTGCCGAGGATGTCTACAAGGCCCTTATGGAGGCTGGTGAGGACGTCGGTCTGGCCACGGTTTACCGTGTTCTGACCCAGTTCGAGGCAGCTGGCCTTGTGGTGCGACACAACTTCGACGGAGGCCACGCGGTCTTCGAACTGGACGACGGAAAGCATCACGACCATATGGTCAACGTCGAGACCAGCGAAGTGATCGAATTCTTCGACGAAGAAATCGAGCGGCTTCAGAAAGCAATCGTCGACAAGTATGGCTTCGAGATGGTTGATCACAATCTGGTGCTGTACGTACGCAAGAAAAAGTAAGCATGTCGCGCGAACATCCGTTCGCGAAACGAGCGAAGGCGACCCCAGGGTCGCCTTCGTGCTTTCTGCGGTGCACAAGGTTTCTGTAGGAGCTGCCGTAGGCTGCGATCTTTTGATCTGTGCTTTTAGAAAGGGCAAAGTCAAAAGATCGCAGCCTGCGGCAGCTCCTATGGGGGCGCTTCAGATTTTTGCAGTGACGACCATTTTCTTGGCGTGAGCCAGGGATTCCTTGGTCAGATCGATGCCGCCCAGCATCCGCGCGATTTCTTCGACGCGCTCGTTTTTGCTCAGTTTGGAAACCGCCGTGCGGGTGGCATCTTCTCCGCGCACTTTATGCACAAATAGATGCTGATGGCCCTGAGCTGCCACTTGCGGCAAGTGGGTTACGGTCAGTACCTGCCCACGCTCGCCGAGTCTGCGCAGCAACTGGCCGACGATTTCTGCGGTCGGGCCGCCAATGCCGACGTCGACTTCGTCGAATACCAGGGTCGGTACACGGGAGGTCTGTGCGGTGATCACCTGAATCGCCAGGCTGATCCGCGACAGTTCGCCGCCGGACGCCACTTTCGCCAGGGCCTTCAGTGGCTGGCCGGGGTTGGCGCTGACCAGCAGTTCTACCTGTTCGAGCCCGTTTGGCAGCAGTTCGTTGCCGCTGTTCGGACGCAGTTCAATGGTGAAGCGGCCACCTGGCATGCCCAGTCGCTGGATTTCCTGCTCCACGGCGCTGGCCAGGCTGTTCGATGCTTGATGCCTTAGATCGCTCAGCTCCCGGGCCTTTTCCTGGTAGTGCCGGGCGTAGGACGACAGCTCATCGCTCAGGCGCTCGATGGATTCGTCGTTGGCATTCAGGGTCTCGATTTCATCCAGCAGTTTCTGCTGCATCTCGGCCACTTCAGTCGGCTGGATGCGGTGTTTGCGCGCCAGGGTGTAGATCGCATCGAGGCGTTCTTCCAGGTATTGAAGGCGCGATGGATCGGCATCGAAATTGTCGAGGAAACGGTTCAGTTCGCCCACGGCCTCTTCAACCTGGATCTGTGCGCTGGTCAGCAAGCTGCTGGCTTCGCCGAGGGCGCCGATCGAGCTGTTCACGCTCGACAGGCGGTTGAGGCTGGCGGTGAGGGCGTTGAGGACATTCCCGGAATCACTTTCGCTGCATTGTTCGACGACTTGCCGGCAAATCCCCAGCAGCGTTTCGGCGTTGGTCAGGTTCTTGTGTTCCTGTTCCAGCTGCTCGAGCTCATTGTCGCCTAGGCCAAGGTTTTCCAGTTCTTCGAGTTGATAGCTGAGCAATTGATGACGTGCACGTTGCTCGTCGCCGGAGTTGGAGAGCCGCTCCAGTTCCTGGCGGGTCTGGCGCCAGCGTTGGGCGGCCAGTTGAACCTGGCGGGCCAGATCCGTTGCGCCGGCATATTCATCGAGCAGGCGGCGGTGGGTGTCGGTCTTGAGCAGGGATTGGTGTTCGTGCTGGCTGTGAATGTCGATCAGCAACTCGCCCAGCGCCTTGAGATCGCCAAGCGGGCAGGGCGTGCCGTTGATGTAGCCGCGCGAGCGACCTTCTGATGTGATCACCCGGCGCAGGATGCACGGGCCGTCGTTTTCGAGGTCGCGTTCGGCCAGCCAGGCGCTGGCTTCCGGAATGTCGGCCAGATCGAAGGTGGCCAGGATATCGGCCTTGTCGGCGCCCGGGCGGACCACGCCGCTGTCGGCACGATCGCCCAGGGTCAGGCCCAGCGCGTCGAGCATGATCGACTTGCCCGCGCCGGTTTCCCCGGTGATCACGCTCATCCCGCGATCAAGTTCGAGATCGAGATGTTCAACGATGGCGTAGTTGTGTACGGACAGGTGCACCAGCATATGGGCCGCTCCCAGGTGTTAGGTCTGGTTATTTATACAGTGTTTTGTTTCTGGCTGACAATGCCCTCTGTTAGCTCGATTCGCTCGGTCCGACAAAACCCTTATCGCGAGCCGGCATGACAATGCGATTGTTTTTTGTAGGGTTAATCATCGACGCCCCTTGAAGCCGGATTTTGCGGCCCCATATAGCTGGGCAGAAGCGCGAGTTGAGCTCGCGGACGATATTGAAAGGAGAAATCTATGGCTGACGAACAGACAGTGGATACGCAAAACCCAGACGCCAACCAGGCGCCCGAGGCTTCGGGTGAAGACCTGGCGGCTCGTGTACAAGTGCTCGAAGAGCAACTGGCAGGCGCTCAGGATCAGGCTTTGCGTGTAGCCGCCGATCTGCAGAACGTCCGCCGTCGCGCCGAGCAGGATGTGGAGAAGGCTCACAAGTTTGCGCTGGAAAAATTCGCCGGCGACCTGTTGCCGATCGTCGACAGCCTGGAGCGCGGCCTGGAGCTGTCCAGCCCGGACGACGAAAGCATTCGTCCGATGCGCGAAGGCATCGAGCTGACCCTGAAAATGTTCCACGACACTCTCAAGCGTTATCAGCTTGAAGCGATCGATCCGCATGGCGAACCGTTCAATGCCGTTCAGCATCAGGCGATGGCCATGCAGGAAAGCGCCGATGTCGAGCCGAACAGTGTTCTGAAGGTGTTCCAGAAGGGCTATCAGCTCAATGGTCGCCTGCTGCGCCCGGCGATGGTTGTGGTCAGCAAGGCGCCTGCGCCGGTTTCGCCTTCGATTGACGAGCAGGCTTGAAATCCGCCGCAAGGCCCCCATTTATAAGTCAAGCGTTTAAGTGCTACCGCAGTTAGCCACCACTGCTGCGGCAACCAAATCCAAAGTTTCGGGAGAGTGAACATGGGCAAA
Source organism: Pseudomonas sp. GNP012 (assembly GCF_054343835.1). Taxonomy (NCBI): domain Bacteria; kingdom Pseudomonadati; phylum Pseudomonadota; class Gammaproteobacteria; order Pseudomonadales; family Pseudomonadaceae; genus Pseudomonas; species Pseudomonas sp. GNP012. The sequence goes on from NZ_JBTGUU010000001.1 coordinate 102,992, forward strand.
ATTATCGGTATCGACCTGGGGACTACCAACTCCTGCGTCTCCGTGCTGGAAAACGGCAAGGCCAAAGTTATTGAAAACGCTGAAGGCGCGCGTACCACGCCGTCGATCATCGCTTACGCCAACGATGGCGAAATCCTGGTTGGCCAGTCGGCCAAGCGTCAGGCTGTGACCAATCCGCATAACACCCTGTATGCGGTGAAGCGTCTGATCGGTCGTCGTTTCGACGAAGAAGTCGTGCAGAAAGACATCCAGATGGTCCCTTACAAGATCGTCAAGGCTGACAACAACGACGCCTGGGTTGAAGTGAACGGCCAGAAAATGGCACCGCCACAGATCTCGGCTGAAATCCTGAAGAAAATGAAGAAGACCGCCGAAGATTACCTCGGCGAGACCGTGACTGAAGCGGTGATCACCGTTCCGGCCTACTTCAACGACAGCCAGCGTCAGGCGACCAAAGACGCCGGCCGCATCGCCGGTCTGGACGTAAAACGTATCATCAACGAGCCAACCGCTGCTGCTCTGGCTTACGGTATGGACAAGGCCAAGGGCGATCACACCGTGATCGTTTACGACCTGGGCGGCGGTACTTTCGACGTTTCCGTGATCGAGATCGCTGAAGTTGATGGCGAGCACCAGTTTGAAGTACTGGCCACCAACGGTGACACGTTCCTGGGCGGTGAAGACTTTGACATTCGTTTGATCGACTACCTCGTCGACGAATTCAAGAAAGAAAGCGGCATGAACCTCAAGGGTGACCCGCTGGCCATGCAGCGCCTGAAAGAAGCCGCTGAAAAAGCCAAGATCGAACTGTCCTCGAGCCAGTCGACCGACGTGAACCTGCCGTACATCACTGCAGACGCCACTGGTCCGAAGCACCTGAACGTGAAGATCTCCCGCGCCAAGCTCGAAGCATTGGTGGAAGACCTGGTTCAGCGCACCATCGAGCCTTGCCGCATCGCAATGAAAGATGCCGGTATCGACGTTGGCGCGATCAACGACGTGATCCTGGTGGGCGGTCAGACCCGTATGCCACTGGTTCAGAAGCTGGTCACCGAGTTCTTCGGTAAAGAAGCTCGCAAAGACGTCAACCCGGACGAAGCGGTTGCCATGGGTGCTGCCATCCAGGGTGCGGTACTGGCCGGTGACGTAAAAGACGTTCTGCTGCTCGACGTCAGCCCGCTGACCCTGGGTATCGAAACCATGGGTGGCGTGATGACTGCGCTGATCGAGAAAAACACCACGATTCCTACCAAGAAATCGCAAGTGTTCTCGACTGCCGACGACAACCAGGGCGCCGTGACTATTCACGTGCTGCAAGGCGAGCGTAAGCAAGCTGCTCAGAACAAGTCCCTGGGCAAGTTCGACCTGGCCGACATTCCACCAGCTCCACGTGGCGTGCCGCAGATCGAAGTGACTTTCGACATCGACGCCAACGGCATCCTGCACGTAGGTGCGAAGGACAAGGCCACCGGCAAGACTCAGTCGATCGTGATCAAGGCCAACTCCGGTCTGTCCGACGAGGAAATCGAGCGCATGGTGCGTGATGCCGAGGCTAACGCCGAGGAAGACCGCAAGTTCGAAGAGCTGGCCGCTGCCCGTAACCAGGGCGACGCACTGGTTCACTCGACGCGCAAAATGGTGACCGATGCCGGCGATAAAGTGACTGCCGAAGAGAAGACTGCAATCGAAGCTGCCGTAGTTGCCCTGGAAGCCGCTGTCAAAGGCGACGACAAGGCCGCTATCGACGCCAAGGTTGAAGAGCTGTCGAAAGTCTCCGCTCCGGTGGCGCAGAAGATGTACGCCGAACAGGCTCAGCCTGCTGAAGGCGCTGCACCGCAGGGCGAATCGGCGGAGAAGGCTGACGACGTTGTCGATGCCGAGTTCGAAGAAGTCAAAGACCACAAGTAAGTTGTTGGTCGGCCGGTTGACTGCCTTTAGGCGGTGACTGGTAGGATGTCGCCGCGCGGGAGCTTGCTCCCGCGTTGGCGTATCTGGAATACGCGAATTTTTACAGCATGCGACAGCGCTCGCGTACTGCTGGCATGGCCGGGAATGCTCCTGCTTTCCGAGCCGAAAGTGCCACTTTGAAACAAAGACCAGGATCGTTGAATTGACGTGAGTTGGGTCCGGGCCTGTATTGGGGCTCAACGAGTTCGGCAAACTCAGGAGGGTTTTGCCGGACGTCCTCAAGAGTGCAAAGACTTATGGCAAAGCGTGACTATTACGAAGTATTGGGTGTTGAGCGTGGCTCAAGCGAAGCGGACCTGAAAAAGGCTTACCGTCGCCTGGCGATGAAGCACCACCCGGACCGTAATCCCGATGACAAGGCGTCGGAAGAGATGTTCAAGGAGGCCAACGAGGCCTACGAAGTGCTGTCGGATTCCAGCAAGCGCGCGGCCTACGACCAGTACGGCCATGCCGGTGTCGACCCGAGCATGGGTGGCGGCGGTGCCGGTTTCGGTGGCCAGAACTTCTCCGACATCTTTGGCGATGTCTTCAGTGACTTCTTCGGTGGCGGTCGCGGCGGTTCCCGTGGCGGCGCTCAGCGCGGCAGTGACTTGCGCTACACCCTGGAGCTGGACCTGGAAGAAGCGGTACGCGGCACGACCGTGAATATCCGCGTTCCGACGCTGGTCAATTGCAAGCCGTGCGATGGCTCCGGTGCCAAGAAAGGTTCTTCGCCGGTGACCTGTCCGACGTGCGGCGGTATCGGCCAGGTGCGCATGCAGCAAGGCTTCTTCTCGGTGCAGCAGACCTGCCCGCGCTGCCATGGCCAGGGCAAGATCATTTCCGATCCGTGCGATTCCTGCCACGGCGAAGGTCGTGTAGAAGAGTACAAGACCCTGTCGGTGAAAGTGCCGGCCGGCGTCGATACCGGTGACCGCATTCGTCTGTCCGGCGAAGGCGAGGCGGGTGCCCAGGGTGGCCCGACCGGTGATCTGTACGTGGTGATCAACGTGCGCGAGCACTCGATCTTCCAGCGTGATGGCAAGCACCTGTTCTGCGAAGTGCCGATCAGCTTCGTCGATGCGGCGCTGGGTGGCGAGCTGGAGATTCCGACCCTTGATGGCCGGGTCAAGTTGAAGATCCCCGAGGGGACCCAGACCGGCAAGCAGTTCCGTGTGCGTGGCAAGGGTGTCGCTCCTGTGCGTGGCGGTGGTGCGGGCGACTTGATGTGCCGTGTGGCGGTCGAGACGCCGGTCAACCTGAGCCGTCGCCAGCGTGAAATGCTCGAGGAATTCCGCAGTTCGCTGGCGGACGACAACAGCCATTCGCCGAAAACCACAGGCTGGTTCGAAGGCGTGAAACGCTTCTTCGGCGATTTGTAAGGAGACAGGCATGCGACGTATTGCAGTGATGGGCGCCGCCGGGCGCATGGGCAAGACCCTGATTGAAGCGGTGCAGCAGGCACCAGGCGCCGGGTTGACGGCGGCAGTGGATCGTCCTGACAGCACGCTGGTCGGTGCGGATGCCGGTGAACTGGCGGCTATCGGTCGCATCGGCGTGCCGCTGTCCGGCGATCTGGATCGGGTGGTTGACGAGTTCGACGTGCTGATCGACTTCACACACCCGACGGTGACCCTGAAGAACCTGGCTTTCTGTCGTAAACACGGCAAGGCCATGATCATCGGTACCACGGGCTTCAGTGTTGAAGAAAAGCAGTTGCTGGCGGAAGCGGGCAAGGACATTCCGATTGTCTTCGCGGCCAACTTCAGTGTCGGGGTCAACCTGTGCCTGAAGTTGCTCGACACGGCTGCTCGCGTATTGGGTGACGATGTCGATATCGAAATCACCGAGGCTCACCATCGGCATAAAGTCGACGCGCCGTCCGGCACTGCCGTGCGCATGGGTGAGGTGATTGCCGATGCGTTGGGTCGTGATCTGAAGAAAGTGGCGGTGTATGGTCGTGAAGGCCAGACCGGTGCGCGTGATCGTGAAACCATCGGCTTCGCCACTGTGCGTGCCGGCGACATCGTCGGTGATCACACCGTGCTGTTCGCCGCCGACGGCGAGCGTGTCGAGATCACCCACAAGGCGTCCAGTCGCATGACCTTCGCCAAGGGCGCGGTACGTGCTGCATTGTGGCTGGACGGGCGCGAGCCTGGCCTTTACGACATGCAAGACGTGCTCGATCTGCGTTAAGATGCACCCGAAATCGGGCTCGCGCACGGCGTTTGAGCCCGGTTTTGTTCCGTCAAGCGACGTCCTGTCGCATTCTCCAGCCTTTAAGGCTCATTGGCGGTAGACCGAAAAGGCCTTTTTCTGTAAGCTACAGCTTTAGTGTGTCCACTAAAAGCGCGCAGAATAATTCAGTGAAGAAGCGGGGTGACGTGTCCATACGTCACTCCGCTTTTTTACAACCTGCGATCGCCCTTTCAGGCTTTATTTACGGGAGGTCTTCTTGACTAAGCCAGCCATACTCGCCCTTGCTGATGGCAGCATTTTTCGCGGCGAAGCCATTGGAGCCGACGGTCAAACCGTTGGTGAGGTGGTGTTCAACACCGCAATGACCGGCTATCAGGAAATCCTTACCGATCCTTCCTACGCCCAACAGATCGTTACCCTGACTTACCCGCACATCGGCAACACCGGCACCACGCCGGAAGACGCCGAGTCCAACCGCGTCTGGTCCGCTGGCCTGGTCATCCGTGACCTGCCTCTGGTGGCGAGCAACTGGCGTAACACGATGTCCCTGTCCGATTACCTGAAGGCCAACAACGTTGTAGCCATCGCCGGTATCGACACCCGCCGCCTGACGCGCATCCTGCGTGAAAAAGGCGCGCAGAACGGCTGCATCATGGCCGGTGACAACATTTCCGAAGAAGCCGCCATCGCCGCCGCCCAGGGTTTTCCTGGTCTGAAAGGCATGGATCTGGCGAAGGTTGTCAGCACCAAGGACAGCTACGAATGGCGTTCGACTGTCTGGGATCTGAAAACCGACAGCCACGCGACCATCGAAGCTTCCGAGCTGCCGTACCACGTGGTTGCCTACGACTACGGCGTCAAGGTGAACATTCTGCGCATGCTGGTCGAGCGCGGTTGCCGCGTGACCGTGGTGCCGGCGCAAACCCCTGCTGCCGATGTGCTGGCGCTGAAGCCGGACGGCGTGTTCCTGTCCAACGGCCCTGGTGATCCGGAGCCATGCGACTACGCGATCCAGGCGATCAAGGACGTGCTGGAAACCGAGATCCCGGTCTTCGGTATCTGCCTCGGTCACCAACTGCTGGCCCTGGCCTCCGGTGCCAAGACCCTGAAAATGGGTCACGGTCACCACGGTGCCAACCACCCGGTCCAGGACCTGGACACCGGTGTGGTGATGATCACCAGCCAGAACCACGGTTTTGCCGTGGACGAAGCCACCCTGCCGGCCAACGTTCGCGCGATCCACAAATCGCTGTTCGACGGCACCCTGCAAGGGATCGAGCGTACCGACAAGAGCGCCTTCAGCTTCCAGGGTCACCCGGAAGCCAGCCCTGGCCCGAACGACGTGGCGCCATTGTTCGATCGCTTCATCAACGAGATGGCCAAGCGACGCTGATCGCTCGCCTTGATGTAGCAAAGCTTGAGGGTGGCCCCGCACCGGCGGCCCCCTCAAGTCTTCAGAGATTGAACAAGACGGCTTGCCGACTGACCTGCGGATTTGAGTGACAAACCCATGCCAAAACGTACAGACATTAAAAGCATCCTGATTCTCGGCGCTGGCCCGATCGTGATCGGCCAGGCCTGCGAATTCGACTACTCCGGCGCCCAGGCCTGTAAAGCCCTGCGCGAGGAGGGTTACCGCGTCATCCTGGTGAACTCCAACCCGGCCACCATCATGACCGACCCGGCCATGGCCGACGCCACCTACATCGAGCCGATCAAGTGGCAGACCGTTGCCAAGATCATCGAGAAAGAGCGTCCGGACGCGCTGCTGCCGACCATGGGTGGCCAGACCGCCCTGAACTGCGCCCTGGACCTGGAGCGCGAAGGCGTTCTGGAGAAGTTCGGCGTAGAGATGATCGGTGCCAACGCCGATACCATCGACAAGGCTGAAGACCGTTCGCGTTTCGACAAGGCGATGAAGTCCATCGGCCTGGCGTGCCCGCGTTCCGGTATCGCCCACAGCATGGAAGAGGCCAACGCGGTCCTCGAGAAGCTCGGCTTCCCGTGCATCATCCGTCCGTCCTTCACCATGGGCGGCACCGGTGGCGGTATCGCTTACAACCGTGAAGAGTTCGAAGAAATCTGCGCCCGTGGTCTGGACCTGTCGCCGACCAAAGAGCTGCTGATCGACGAATCGCTGATCGGCTGGAAAGAATACGAGATGGAGGTTGTCCGCGATAAGAAGGACAACTGCATCATCGTCTGCTCCATCGAAAACTTCGACCCGATGGGTGTGCACACTGGTGACTCGATCACCGTTGCTCCGGCACAGACCCTGACCGACAAGGAATACCAGATCCTGCGTAACGCCTCCCTGGCGGTGCTGCGCGAGATCGGCGTGGAAACCGGTGGTTCCAACGTTCAGTTCGGTATCTGCCCGAACACCGGTCGCATGGTCGTGATCGAAATGAACCCGCGCGTATCCCGTTCCTCGGCGCTGGCTTCGAAAGCCACCGGCTTCCCGATCGCCAAGGTCGCGGCCAAGCTGGCTGTGGGCTACACCCTCGACGAGCTGTCGAACGACATCACTGGCGGCAAGACCCCGGCGTCTTTCGAACCGTCCATCGACTACGTCGTGACCAAGCTGCCACGTTTCGCCTTCGAGAAGTTCTCCAAGGCTGACGCGCGCCTGACCACCCAAATGAAGTCGGTGGGTGAAGTCATGGCCATCGGCCGTACCTTCCAGGAATCCCTGCAGAAAGCCCTGCGCGGCCTGGAAGTCGGTGTTTGCGGCCTGGACGAGAAGGTTGATCTGAGCAACCCGGAAAGCATGAGCGTGCTCAAGCGCGAGCTGACCGTGCCGGGCGCCGAGCGTATCTGGTACGTGGCGGACGCCATGCGCGCCGGCATGAGTGTTGAAGACATCTTCGGCATGACCATGATCGATCCTTGGTTCCTGGTGCAGATGGAAGACCTGATCAAGGACGAAGAGAAGGTCAAGACCCTGGGGCTGACCAGCATCGACCGTGACCTGATGTTCCGCCTCAAGCGCAAAGGCTTCTCCGACATGCGCCTGGCCAAGCTGCTGGGTGTGACCGAGAAGGCCCTGCGTGCCCATCGTCACAAGCTGGAAATCTTCCCGGTCTACAAGCGCGTCGACACCTGCGCTGCCGAGTTCGCCACCGACACCGCTTACCTGTACTCGACGTACGAAGAAGAGTGCGAAGCGGCGCCATCGGGTCGCGACAAGATCATGATCCTAGGCGGCGGTCCGAACCGTATCGGCCAGGGCATCGAGTTCGACTACTGCTGCGTACATGCGGCACTGGCCCTGCGCGATGACGGTTACGAGACCATCATGGTCAACTGCAACCCGGAAACCGTTTCCACCGACTACGACACCTCCGATCGCCTGTACTTCGAGCCAGTGACCCTGGAAGACGTGCTGGAAATCGTTCGCGTCGAGAAACCAAAGGGCGTGATCGTCCAGTACGGCGGCCAGACCCCGCTGAAACTGGCCCGCGCCCTGGAAGCTGCTGGCGTGCCGATCATCGGCACCAGCCCTGACGCCATCGACCGCGCCGAAGACCGCGAGCGCTTCCAGCAAATGGTTCAGCGCCTGAACCTGCGTCAGCCGCCAAACGCCACCGTGCGCAGCGAAGACGAAGCCATTCGTGCCGCCGCCAAGATCGGTTACCCGCTGGTGGTGCGCCCGTCCTACGTACTGGGCGGTCGTGCGATGGAAATCGTCTACGAAGAAGAAGAACTCAAACGCTACCTGCGTGAAGCGGTTCAAGTGTCCAACGACAGCCCGGTGCTGCTGGATCACTTCCTCAACTGCGCCATCGAGATGGACGTGGATGCGGTCTGCGACGGCAAAGATGTGGTAATCGGCGCGATCATGCAGCACATCGAGCAGGCCGGTGTTCACTCCGGTGACTCCGCGTGCTCGCTGCCGCCGTACTCGCTGCCGGCGCACATCCAGGACGAGATGCGCGAACAGGTCAAGAAAATGGCCCTGGAACTGGGCGTGGTCGGCCTGATGAACGTTCAGTTGGCGCTGCAAGGCGAAGACATCTACGTCATCGAAGTCAACCCGCGCGCTTCCCGTACCGTACCGTTCGTGTCCAAGTGCATCGGTGTTTCCCTGGCGATGATCGCAGCGCGCGTGATGGCCGGTAAAACCCTGAAAGAGCTGGGTTTCACCAAGGAAATCATCCCGAACTTCTACAGCGTGAAAGAGGCGGTGTTCCCGTTCGCCAAATTCCCTGGCGTTGACCCGATCCTGGGCCCGGAGATGAAGTCGACCGGTGAAGTGATGGGCGTGGGCGACACCTTCGGTGAAGCGTTCGCCAAGGCCCAGATGGGTGCCAGCGAAGTATTGCCGACCGGCGGTACTGCGTTCATCAGCGTACGTGACGACGACAAGCCACTGGTTGCAGGCGTAGCCCGTGATCTGATCAACTTGGGCTTCGAAGTGGTTGCCACAGCCGGGACTGCCAAGCTGATTGAGGCTGCAGGCCTGAAAGTGCGCCGTGTGAACAAGGTGACCGAGGGTCGTCCGCACGTGGTCGACATGATCAAGAATGACGAAGTCACGCTGATCATCAACACCACCGAAGGTCGTCAGTCGATCGCTGATTCGTACTCCATTCGTCGTAATGCCCTGCAGCACAAGATTTACTGCACCACCACCATTGCTGCTGGCGAAGCCATCTGCGAAGCGCTGAAGTTCGGTCCCGAGAAGACCGTGCGCCGCTTGCAGGATCTACACGCAGGATTGAAGGCATGAGCATAACGAAGTACCCAATGACCGTTCAGGGCGCTCGCGCCCTGGAAGAAGAGCACACTCACCTGACCAAGGTCGTTCGTCCGAAGCTCAGCCAGGACATCGGTACGGCCCGCGAGTTGGGTGACTTGAAGGAAAACGCCGAATACCACGCTGCCCGCGAGCAGCAGGGTATGGTCGAGGCGCGGATCCGTGACATCGAAGGCCGCATGCAGAACGCGGTGATCATCGATGTGACGACCATTCCTCACACTGGCAAGGTGATTTTCGGCACCACCGTCGAAATCGCCAACGTCGAAACCGATGAAAGCGTGACTTACCAGATCGTTGGTGAGGACGAGGCTGACATCAAGCTGGGCAAGATTTCCGTCGGTTCGCCGATCGCTCGCGCCTTGATTGCCAAGGAAGAGGGTGATGTGGTCGCTGTGAAAACGCCTGGCGGTGTTATCGAGTACGAGATTGTCGAAGTTCGCCACGTCTGAAGGCCGGCGCCCGTTTCGTGCGGGCGCCATGCTTTGGCAACTGACCCAGATGTTGTGGGTCGGTGGCTTGTGGCTGTTGCAAGTTGGTCTGTTGCCGGTGCTGGGCCGAATTGGCCTGGCGCCGCTACTGATCGACGAAATCGCAGGTACGCTCAATGCGCTGGTAGTGGGATTCGCTACGGCGTGTTTGATTTTTCAGGCTTTGGTGCTGATTAAGGCCGAGGGCCTTGTCAGTCTATGGCGGGATATACGCGGGCAACTGCTGTTGATGGCACTGTATGCGTGCGCGATGTTCTTCGTGGTGCGCTTTGGTTGGCCGGATGCGCTGCGTTGGCAGGCGTTCAGCTATCTTGTCCTGGGCTTTTCCGGGTTGGTGCTGGTGTTGCAGCCGGTTCCGGGGTGGAGTGGCAGGGTGCGCCAGGCACACCCTTGACCCTTGCCATCACTTGAAGCGATGGACGTTCGACAGCTGCTTGTTGACGCTGAAGTTCTTGCGGTAGATCAGTGCCATCTTGCCGATGACCTGAACCAGATCCGCTTTGCCGACCTTGCAGAGCTCTGCAATGGACGCCAGGCGCGATTCGCGATCGAGGATGTTGAGCTTGATCTTGATCAGCTCGTGATCCGCCAAAGCGCGTTCGAGTTCGGCTAACACACCTTCAGTCAAACCATTGTCTGCCACAATCAAAACTGGTTTCAGATGGTGGCCAATGGATTTGTACTGTTTCTTCTGCTCTTGAGTGAGCGGCATAATCTGACCCCTGCGTCTGATCTTGTAAAAAGCGGCGGCCAGTTTACCCGAGCGAGTCCGGGACCGCCCAGTTAATCACGACCCGTTTTAATTCCGAGGTATCCCGTGGCCCGTTCCAAGACAAGCCTTAAGTGGCTGCAAGAACATTTCAACGACCCATTCGTCAAAATGGCACAGAAAGACGGGTACCGTTCCCGCGCCAGCTACAAACTGCTGGAAATCCAGGAGAAGGACCGTTTGATCCGCCCGGGCATGAGCGTAATCGACCTGGGTGCGGCTCCGGGTGGCTGGTCGCAGGTGACCAGTCGTCTGATTGGCGGGCAGGGCACACTGATCGCTTCTGACATTCTTGAAATGGACAGCATCCCCGACGTCACCTTTATTCAAGGCGACTTTACCGAGGATGCCGTGCTGGCTCAGATCCTCGATGCCGTCGGAAATAAAGAAGTAGACCTTGTGATTTCCGACATGGCCCCCAATATGAGTGGATTGCCGGCCGTTGATATGCCGCGTGCGATGTTCCTGTGCGAATTGGCACTGGATCTGTCGACGCGGGTGCTCAAGCCCGGTGGTGATTTTTTGATCAAGATCTTCCAGGGCGAAGGTTTCGACGAGTTCCACAAGAGCGTTCGCCAGCAGTTCGAGAAGGTACAGATGCGCAAGCCGACTTCGTCGCGCGACCGTTCTCGCGAGCAGTACCTGCTGGGCCGCGGTTTCCGCGGTCGCAGTGAGGAATGAGTGAATTTTCGATCGGGGTGATAGGATTTTTGTATTACGCCTTGTCAGAATTAGCGAATATTGTGTAGGAAGTGTTTCACAAAGGGTTACAGACGGCGCCTGCCAAGTTGTAGGTAATGTAGTAAGTTAGGCCGGTGAATATCATGCGAAGCGCGCGCCAGTAGCGGAGCTTGCTTCAGAGGGTAGTTAATTGAACGATATGGCAAAGAATCTGATCCTGTGGTTGATCATCGCGGCTGTCCTGGTGACGGTGATGAACAACTTCTCCAGCCCTAACGAGCCGCAGACCCTCAACTATTCCGACTTCATCCAGCAGGTCAAGGATGGCAAGGTCGAGCGCGTGGCGGTTGATGGCTACGTGATTACCGGCAAACGCAACGATGGCGACAGCTTCAAGACCATTCGCCCGGCGATCCAGGACAACGGCCTGATCGGCGACCTGGTGGACAACCACGTCGTGGTCGAAGGCAAGCAGCCTGAGCAGCAAAGCATCTGGACCCAACTCCTCGTCGCCAGCTTCCCGATCCTGGTGATCATCGCCGTGTTCATGTTCTTCATGCGGCAGATGCAGGGCGGTGCCGGTGGCAAGGGCGGGCCGATGAGCTTTGGCAAGAGCAAGGCGCGCCTGCTCTCCGAGGATCAGGTGAAAACTACCCTGGCTGACGTTGCCGGTTGCGACGAAGCCAAGGAAGAAGTCGGTGAGCTGGTCGAGTTCCTGCGCGATCCGGGCAAGTTCCAGCGCCTGGGTGGCCGCATTCCTCGCGGTGTGCTGATGGTCGGTCCTCCGGGTACCGGTAAAACCCTGCTCGCCAAGGCTATCGCCGGCGAAGCCAAAGTACCTTTCTTCACCATTTCCGGCTCCGACTTCGTCGAGATGTTCGTCGGTGTGGGTGCCAGCCGTGTTCGCGACATGTTCGAACAGGCCAAGAAACACGCTCCATGCATCATCTTCATCGACGAAATCGATGCGGTCGGTCGCCATCGTGGCGCTGGCATGGGTGGTGGTCACGACGAGCGCGAGCAGACACTCAACCAGTTGCTGGTCGAGATGGATGGCTTCGAAATGAATGACGGCATCATCGTGATTGCCGCGACCAACCGTCCTGACGTGCTGGACCCTGCGTTGCTGCGTCCAGGCCGTTTCGACCGTCAGGTTGTGGTCGGTCTGCCGGACATTCGTGGCCGCGAACAGATTCTCAAGGTTCACATGCGCAAAGTGCCAATGGGTGACGACGTTGCTCCGGCCGTGATCGCTCGTGGTACCCCGGGCTTCTCCGGTGCTGACCTGGCCAACCTGGTGAACGAGGCATCGCTGTTCGCTGCCCGTGCCGGCAAACGCATCGTTGAGATGAAAGAGTTCGAACTGGCGAAAGACAAGATCATGATGGGCGCCGAGCGCAAATCCATGGTCATGTCCGAGAAAGAAAAGCAGAACACGGCTTATCACGAAGCGGGCCACGCCATTGTGGGGCGCGTCGTGCCTGAGCATGATCCGGTGTACAAGGTGTCGATCATCCCGCGCGGTCGTGCGTTGGGTGTGACCATGTTCCTGCCGGAAGAGGATCGTTACAGTCTGTCCAAGCGTGCATTGATCAGTCAGATCTGCTCGTTGTATGGCGGTCGTATCGCAGAAGAAATGACCCTGGGCTTCGATGGCGTGACCACCGGTGCCTCCAACGACATCATGCGTGCCAGCCAGATTGCGCGGAACATGGTGACCAAGTGGGGGCTTTCGGAAAAACTCGGGCCGTTGATGTATGCCGAAGAAGAGGGTGAAGTGTTCCTCGGTCGCGGCGGTGGCGGTCAAAGTGCAAGCTTCTCCGGTGAGACAGCCAAGCTGATCGACTCCGAAGTGCGCAGCATCATCGATCAGTGCTATGGCACGGCGAAGCAGATCCTCACCGACAACCGTGACAAGCTCGACGCCATGGCTGATGCCTTGATGAAGTACGAAACCATCGATGCCGAGCAGATCGACGACATCATGGCGGGGCGTACGCCTCGCGAGCCACGCGACTGGTCGGGTGGCACGGGTACTTCCGGCACCCCGCCGGTGGTGCAGGATGAGCGTCCGGAAACACCGATCGGCGGTCCTGCTGCTGACGTATAAGGTTTGAAATGACTTCTGTTCAGTCCTCGACCCGGTTGCCTTGCGGCAACCGGGTTCTTGATTTGGCCCAGACGCATGTCATGGGTATCCTCAATGTCACTCCTGATTCGTTCTCCGATGGTGGCCAATACAGCCAGCTCGACGCGGCCATGCGCCACGCTGAAGCCATGGTGGCGGCCGGTGCGACGCTGATCGATGTCGGTGGCGAATCCACCCGTCCTGGTGCCAGGGCGGTGTCGCCGCTTGAGGAACTGGAGCGCGTAGCGCCAATTGTCGAGCGCATTGCTCGCGAGCTGGACGTCATCATCTCGGTCGACACCTCAACGCCGGCCGTCATGCGTGAAACTGCGCGTTTGGGTGCCGGGTTGATCAATGACGTACGTTCGTTGCGCCGCGATGGTGCGCTGGATGCCGCGGCGGCCACCGGTCTGCCGGTTTGCCTGATGCATATGCTGGGCGAGCCAGGCGATATGCAGGACAATCCGCAGTATCAGAACGTTACAAGGGAAGTCAGTGAGTTTCTCGTCGAGCGCATGGTTCAGTGTTCGTTGGTGGGTATTCCAGCGGAGCGGATCATTCTTGACCCCGGCTTTGGTTTCGCCAAGACCTTGCAGCACAATCTGAGCTTGTTCAAACATATGGAAGCCCTGCATGCGCTGGGGCGGCCCCTGTTGGTCGGGGTTTCGCGAAAGAGCATGATTGGCCAGGCATTGAATCGTCCGGTGGGAGACCGGCTGTATGGCGGTTTGGCGCTCGCGGCGCTGGCTTCGGCGAAAGGTGCGCGTATATTGCGCGTCCATGATGTAGCCGAAACAGTGGATGTGGTGCGGATGATCGCCGCAGTGGAATCAGCCGAATAAGAATGATGGAGCACTTATGAGCAAAAAATATTTTGGCACCGATGGTATTCGTGGGCGTGTCGGTGAATACCCGATTACTCCTGATTTCATGCTCAAGCTCGGCTGGGCTGCCGGCATGGCGTTCCGCAAGATGGGCGCCTGCAAGGTATTGGTAGGCAAGGACACCCGGATCTCCGGCTACATGTTCGAGTCCGCACTTGAGGCGGGGCTTACCTCCGCAGGTGCCGATGTGATGCTCCTTGGACCAATGCCGACCCCGGCGATCGCCTACCTGACGCGCACCTTTCATGCCGAGGCCGGCATCGTGATCAGTGCGTCGCACAATCCGCATGATGACAACGGCATCAAGTTCTTCTCCGGCAAAGGCACCAAGCTTCCGGATGAGGTTGAGCTGATGATTGAAGAATTGCTCGATACGCCAATGACCGTGGTGGAGTCGAGCAAGATCGGCAAAGTGTCGCGAATCAACGACGCATCGGGACGCTATATCGAATTCTGCAAGAGCAGCGTGCCCACCGGCACCAGCTTCACCGGAATGAAGATCGTGATCGATTGCGCTCACGGTGCGACTTATAAAGTGGCGCCGAGTGTGTTCCGTGAGTTGGGCGCGGAAGTCGTCGTGCTGTCGGCGCAGCCGAACGGGTTGAACATCAACGACAATTGCGGTTCGACCCACATGGGGCCGCTGCAGGCTGCCGTCGTGGCTGAACATGCCGATCTGGGCATCGCCTTCGATGGTGATGGCGATCGCGTTCAGATGGTCGACCACACGGGTGCGGTGGTCGATGGCGACGAGTTGCTGTTCATCATTGCCCGTGACCTGCATGAGCGCGACAAGCTGCAGGGCGGCGTGGTCGGAACCCTGATGAGTAACCTGGGGCTGGAACTGGCCCTGGCTGACCTCGGTGTTCCGTTCGTGCGTGCCAATGTCGGTGACCGCTATGTGATTGCCGAATTGCTGGAGCGCAACTGGATCGTGGGTGGTGAAAACTCCGGACACGTTGTGTGCTTCAGTCACACCACCACGGGTGATGCAATCATTGCCGCGCTGCAGGTGCTGATGGCGCTGCGCACGCGGGATGAAAGTCTGGCGCAGGCTCGTCAGGCGCTGCGCAAGTGCCCCCAGGTGCTGATCAATGTGCGTTTCGGCGGTGGTGCAAATCCCCTCGAGCATCCATCGGTCAAGGAGGCCAGCGAGCGTGTGACCCAGGCGATGGCAGGGCGTGGGCGTGTGCTGTTGCGCAAGTCCGGAACCGAGCCGCTGGTGCGTGTGATGGTTGAAGGCGAAGACGAAACCCTGGTTCGCGGCTATGCCGAAGAGTTGGCAAAACTGGTTACTGAAGTTTCTGCCTGAATTCGGCTTGCCAGCCTTGATTGTGTTGGGTAACATCTGCGCCCACTTTGACCGACGAGGTACAGCATGCGTCGCCCTATGGTAGCTGGTAACTGGAAGATGCACGGTACCCGCGCCAGCGTCGCTGAGCTGATCAACGGCCTTCGTGACTTGGCCTTGCCGAGCGGTGTTGATGTCGCGGTATTCCCGCCTTTTCTGCATATCAATCAAGTGATTGATGGCTTGAAGGGAAAGTCGATTTCGGTCGGCGCGCAGAATTCTGCGGTGGAGTCCGGGCAAGGTGCGTTGACTGGTGAGGTTGCACCGAGTCAGTTGGTGGATGCAGGTTGTTCCCTGGTGCTTGTCGGGCACTCCGAACGCCGCCAGATCATGGGCGAGCAAGACGGAATGCTGATCCGCAAGTTCGCAGCGGCACAGGCATGTGGCTTGATTCCGGTGTTGTGTATAGGGGAGACCCTTGAGCAGCGTGAAGCCGGAAAGACTCTTGAGGTTGTCTCGCGTCAGCTAGGCAGTATCATTGAGGAGCTGGGTGTCGGTGCCTTTGCCAAGGCAGTGATCGCTTACGAGCCGGTCTGGGCCATTGGTACCGGGCTGACTGCAACGCCACAACAGGCGCAGGATGTGCATGCAGCCATTCGCGCCCAGTTGGCGGCAGAGAATTCTGAAGTCGCACAAGGTGTGCGGCTTCTATACGGCGGCAGCGTGAAGGCGGCCAATGCGGTCGAACTGTTCGGCATGCCGGATATCGATGGGGGCCTCATTGGTGGGGCTTCCCTGAATGCAGATGAGTTCGGTGCGATTTGTCGCGCCGCGGGAAACTGAAAAAATGCTGGAAACAGTCGTAGTCGTTTTTCATCTGCTGGGTGCATTGGGCGTAGTAGCTCTGGTTTTGCTGCAGCAGGGTAAAGGTGCGGACGCTGGTGCGTCTTTCGGAGCAGGTGCTTCAAATACTGTGTTCGGAAGCCAAGGTTCCTCTACCTTTCTTAGTAAGTTTACTGCTATACTTGCCGCAGGTTTTTTCATAACCAGCTTGGGGTTAGGTTACTTTGCTAAAGAGAAGGCTCAAGAGCTGACTCAAGTAGGTCTCCCAAATCCAGCGGTACTGGAAGTTCCAAAGCAACAACCGGCTTCTGATGATGTCCCGGTGCTTCAAGAGCAAAAGTCGGCTACTCCAGCGACTGACGTGCCTCCAGCTCAAGAGCAGAAGTAAGAAGGGTTTCAAACGTAGTATTGCCGAGGTGGTGGAATTGGTAGACACGCAACCTTGAGGTGGTTGTGCCCATAGGGTGTAGGGGTTCGAGTCCCCTTCTCGGTACCAATTAGTCAGGAGAGCCCGCTGTTGCGGGCTTTCTTGCAGGTGGAAGGTTACATTGACCCTGTAGGGGATCGGTCGTATACTTCCGCCCCAGCTTTGTCGCGGGGTGGAGCAGTCTGGTAGCTCGTCGGGCTCATAACCCGAAGGTCGTCGGTTCAAATCCGGCCCCCGCAACCAGTTTAAGGAGCCCCTTTTAAGGGGCTTTTTGTTAGCTGGACACTTTCTACGCCGCTGTTCGACGGCGTTTCAAGGATGGGCGTTTCGCCCATTTTTTTATTTTGCATAGCATGCACATACATGCACTAGGGGGTTCAGGTGTCGAGCAAGCTAGAAGAGTTGCAGGCCTTGCTGGCCCCGGTGGTCGTGGCCCTAGGCTATGAATGCTGGGGTATCGAGTTTTCGGCTCAGGGTCGTCACTCGATGTTGCGCGTTTATATCGATAAAGAGGGCGGCGTGCTGGTGGACGATTGTGCCATCGTCAGCCGTCAGATCAGCGGTGTGCTGGATGTTGAAGATCCAATTTCCGTTGAATACACCCTTGAAGTTTCCTCGCCTGGCATGGAACGCCCTCTGTTCACTCTTGAGCAGTTTGCAAAATTTGCCGGTGAACAAGTGAAGATCAAGCTGCGCTCGCCTTTTGAAGGACGACGCAACTTTCAGGGCCTTCTGCGCGGCGTAGAAGAGCAGGATGTCGTGGTGCAGGTAGAAGACCATGAGTTCCTGTTGCCGATCGATATGATCGACAAGGCCAACATTATTCCCAGTTTTGACTGAGGCGTGCCAGATACTGCGGATCCCGCGGATCCAATGGCTTGCGAAAGGCGAGGCGTACGATGAGCAAAGAAGTACTGCTGGTTGTTGAGTCGGTATCCAACGAAAAGGGTGTACCGGCAAACGTGATTTTTGAAGCGCTGGAGCTGGCCCTGGCCACTGCGACCAAAAAGCGTTTCGAAGACGAAGTTGATCTGCGTGTGGAAATCAATCGCCACACGGGTGCCTACGAGACTTTCCGTCGCTGGACGGTCGTCGAAGAGGCAGACCTGGACGATCCGGCCATCGAAACCTGGCCGAGCAAGGTTGCTGAAACGCACCCTGGCGCCAAGGTCGGTGACGTTGTCGAAGAGAAAATCGAGTCCATCGAATTCGGCCGCATTGCTGCACAGACTGCCAAGCAAGTCATCGTGCAGAAAGTTCGCGAAGCCGAGCGAGCTCAGGTTGTTGATGCTTATCGCGAGCGCCTGGGCGAAATCATCTCCGGCACCGTGAAAAAAGTCACCCGCGACAACGTGATCGTTGATCTGGGCAACAACGCCGAAGCGTTGCTGGCCCGTGAAGACATCATTTCTCGCGAAACTTTCCGGGTTGGCGTGCGTCTGCGTGCGCTGCTCAAGGAAATCCGCACCGAGAACCGCGGCCCGCAGTTGATCCTGTCGCGTACCGCGCCGGAAATGCTGATCGAGTTGTTCCGCATCGAAGTGCCGGAAATTGCCGAAGGCCTGATCGAAGTGATGGCTGCGTCCCGTGATCCGGGATCCCGCGCCAAGATCGCCGTCCGCTCCAAGGACAAACGCATCGACCCGCAAGGCGCTTGCATCGGTATGCGCGGTTCGCGCGTCCAGGCAGTGTCGGGTGAGTTGGGCGGTGAGCGTGTTGACATCGTTCTGTGGGACGACAACCCGGCTCAGTTCGTGATCAACGCCATGTCCCCGGCCGAGGTTGCGGCAATTATCGTTGACGAAGATGCCCATGCAATGGACATCGCCGTTGGCGCAGACAATCTGGCTCAGGCCATCGGTCGCGGTGGTCAGAACGTGCGTCTGGCCAGCCAGTTGACTGGCTGGACCCTGAACGTGATGACCGAATCGGACATCCAGGCTAAGCAGCAAGCAGAAACCGGCGACATCCTGCGCAACTTCATCGACGAGCTGGAAGTCGACGAAGAGCTGGCTCAGGTGCTGGTAGATGAAGGCTTCACCAGCCTGGAAGAGATTGCCTACGTACCGCTGGAAGAAATGCTCAACATCGACGGCTTTGACGAGGAAATCGTCAACGAGCTTCGCGCTCGTGCCAAGGATCGCTTGTTGACCAAAGCCATCGCTACTGAGGAAAAGCTGGCAGACGCCCATCCGGCCGAAGACCTGCTCTCGCTTGAGGGTATGGACAAGGATTTGGCGATGGAACTGGCGGTGCGCGGCGTAGTTACCCGCGAAGACCTGGCCGAGCAGTCTATTGACGACCTGCTCGACATCGACGGCATTGACGATGATCGTGCCGGCAAGTTGATCATGGCCGCCCGAGCCCACTGGTTCGAGTAATTAGGCGCGGCCTGAGGAGAGAAGTGCATGACGCAAGTCACGGTGAAACAACTGGCCGATGAGGTCAAAACACCGGTAGAGCGCCTGTTGCAGCAGATGCGTGAGGCAGGTCTGCCGCACACCGCCGCCGAAGAAAGTGTGACTGACAGTGAGAAGCAATCGTTGCTGACTCACTTGAAAAGCAGCCACAAGGCGAAAGTGGAAGAACCACGCAAGATTACGCTGCAGCGTAAAACCACCAGCACCCTGCGGGTTGCCGGCAGCAAAAGCATCAGCGTTGAAGTACGCAAGAAGAAAGTCTTCGTACAGCGCAGCCCGGAAGAAATCGAAGCCGAGCGCAAGCGTGAACTGGATGAACGTCGCGCAGTAGAAAATGCTGCACGTCAGAAGGCTGAAGAAGAAGCCAAGCGTCGCGCCGAAGAAGAAGCGCGTCGCCAGCCTGCTGCTGCGCCGACCGCTCCAGCCGAACCTGTTGCAGCGCCTGCTGTGGTAGCCGAGCCAGTGCGTGAAAGCGCACCGGTTGTAGCTGCCGCTCCGGCACCTGCGGCAGACACTCGCAAGCGCGACGAGCAACGCCGTCCGGACAAACCACGTGCCGACGACAACAATCGTCGCGGTGGTGGCGATGGCGAGCGCAAAAACGCTCCGCATCGTGCTTCGGTCAAGGAAAAGGCGCCAGCGCCACGCGTTGCCCCACGTACTACCGACGAAGAAAGCGATGGCTTCCGTCGTGGTGGTCGCGGCAAGGCCAAGCTGAAGAAGCGCAACGCCCACGGTTTCCAGAGCCCGACCGGCCCTGTCGTGCGCGAAGTGAAGATCGGCGAGACCATCACTGTGGGCGATCTGGCCCAGCAGATGTCGGTCAAGGCTGCTGAAATCATCAAGTTCATGTTCAAACTGGGTACTCCAGCGACCATCAACCAGGTACTGGATCAGGAAACTGCCCAGCTGGTTGCCGAAGAGCTGGGCCACAAAGTGACCCTGGTCAGCGACACCGCCCTGGAAGATTCCCTGGCCGAGTCCCTGAAGTTTGAAGGCGAGGCTGTTTCCCGTGCACCAGTCGTGACCGTAATGGGCCACGTTGACCACGGTAAGACTTCCCTGCTCGACTACATCCGTCGTGCCAAGGTTGCTGCTGGCGAAGCCGGTGGCATCACCCAGCACATCGGTGCGTACCACGTTGAAACCGACCGTGGCATGGTGACGTTCCTCGACACCCCTGGTCACGCCGCGTTTACCGCGATGCGTGCCCGTGGTGCCAAGGCGACCGACATCGTGATCCTGGTGGTTGCAGCGGACGACGGCGTAATGCCGCAAACCATCGAAGCTGTTCAGCATGCTCAGGCTGCTGGCGTTCCGCTGGTTGTCGCTGTGAACAAGATCGACAAGCCAGGCGCTGACCTCGATCGCATCCGTAGCGAACTGTCGGTACACGGCGTGACCTCGGAAGAGTGGGGTGGCGACACTCCATTCGTACCGGTTTCGGCGAAGATGGGTACCGGTGTAGACGAACTGCTCGAAGCCGTTCTGCTGCAAGCCGAAGTCCTGGAACTGACTGCAACCCCATCGGCTCCTGGTCGTGGTGTCGTGGTTGAATCCCGCCTGGACAAGGGCCGTGGCCCGGTGGCTACCGTGTTGGTTCAAGACGGTACCCTGCGTCAGGGCGACATGGTCCTGGTCGGTTCGAACTATGGTCGCGTTCGCGCCATGCTCGACGAGAACGGCAAGCCAATCAAGGAAGCCGGTCCGGCCATCCCTGTCGAGATTCTCGGCCTGGACGGTACCCCGGACGCTGGCGACGAGATGAGCGTGGTTGCCGACGAGAAGAAAGCCCGTGAAGTGGCTCTGTTCCGTCAAGGCAAGTTCCGCGAAGTCAAACTGGCTCGCGCTCACGCCGGCAAGCTGGAAAACATCTTCGAAAGCATGGGTCAGGAAGAGAAGAAGACGCTCAACATCGTCCTCAAATCTGACGTCCGTGGTTCGCTGGAAGCGTTGAACGGTGCCTTGAACGGCCTGGGTAACGACGAAGTGCAAGTGCGTGTGGTCGGTGGCGGCGTCGGTGGTATCACCGAATCCGATGCCAACCTGGCACTGGCCTCCAACGCTGTACTGTTCGGCTTCAACGTGCGTGCCGATGCCGGCGCGCGCAAGATCGTCGAGCAGGAAGGTCTGGATATGCGTTACTACAACGTGATCTACGACATCATCGAAGACGTCAAGAAAGCCCTGACCGGTATGCTCGGCAGCGATGTTCGCGAGAACATCCTGGGCATCGCCGAAGTGCGTGACGTGTTCCGTTCGCCGAAGTTTGGCGCGATCGCCGGTTGCATGGTTATCGAAGGTGTTGTGCACCGTAACCGTCCAATCCGTGTACTGCGTGAAGACATCGTTATCTTCGAAGGCGAGCTGGAATCCCTGCGCCGCTTCAAGGATGACGCTTCCGAAGTACGTGCCGGCATGGAATGCGGTATCGGCGTGAAGAGCTACAACGACGTCAAGGTCGGTGACAAGATCGAAGTCTTCGAGAAGGTGCAGGTTGCTCGCAGCCTCTAACTCGCGCACTTCAGGAGCCGTGACGGGGAGCCGCATGCAAATGCGCAATTCGTCACCAGGACTCTAAACGCAACGCCCGGTCTGGCTTTTGTCAGGCCGGGCGTTTGCCGCTTTCAGACCCCACGGGTTTCACCGTGTGGCAGTAACAGGTAACAAGACATGGCAAAAGAATACAGCCGTACCCAACGTATCGGCGATCAGATGCAGCGTGAGCTGGCACAACTGATCCGTCGTGAAGTCAAAGATCCGCGCGTCGGCCTGGTCACCATTACCGCAGTGGAAGTCAGCCGTGACGTCGGTCACGCCAAGATCTTCATCACCGTGATGGGGCAGGACAGCGCCGAAGAAATCGCACAAAGCATCAAGGTGCTGAACTCCGCCGCCGGTTTCCTGCGCATGCAGCTGGCTCGCGAGATGAAGCTGCGCAGCGTTCCACAGCTGCACTTCCACTACGACGAAAGCGTCGTGCGTGGTGCGCATCTGTCGGCATTGATCGAGCGCGCAGTGGCTGAAGACAATCAGCATCCGGTTACGGCAGAAGCCGAAGACACCAAGGAGTAATCGGTGGCTCAGGTCAAACGTATCCGTCGCAACGTCAGCGGCATTATCCTTCTCGATAAGCCGCTGGGGTTCACCTCCAACGCGGCCTTGCAGAAGGTTCGCTGGTTGCTGAACGCCGAAAAGGCAGGTCATACCGGCAGTCTCGATCCCTTGGCCTCCGGCGTGTTGCCGCTGTGCTTCGGCGAGGCCACCAAGTTCTCGCAATACCTGCTCGATTCCGACAAGGGTTACGAAACCCTGG
Source organism: Pseudomonas sp. GNP012 (assembly GCF_054343835.1). NCBI lineage: Bacteria > Pseudomonadati > Pseudomonadota > Gammaproteobacteria > Pseudomonadales > Pseudomonadaceae > Pseudomonas > Pseudomonas sp. GNP012. Next base: position 125,147 of record NZ_JBTGUU010000001.1, read on the forward strand.
CGCAACTGGGCAAAACCACCACCACGGCGGATGCCGAAGGTGAAGTTTTGCAGGAACGCCCGGTGACCGTTGGTCGCACCGATATCGAGGCTGTGCTGCCGAAATTTCGTGGGCAAATCAGTCAGATACCGCCGATGTACTCGGCGCTCAAGCGTGATGGCCAACCGCTGTACAAGCTGGCTCGTGCAGGCGAAGTAGTGGAGCGCGAACCGCGTTCTGTTACTATTACGCGCTTGGAATTGCTGGCCTTCGAAGGAGATACTGCGCGGCTGGCGGTGGATTGCAGCAAAGGCACCTATATCCGTACCCTGGTGGAGGATATCGGTGAGCAACTCGGTTGTGGCGCTTACGTTGCAGAACTGCGACGTACCCAGGCCGGGCCATTCACCCTGGCGCAGACGGTTACTCTCGAAGAGCTGGAAGCGGTACATGCCGAAGGCGGCAACGAAGCGGTCGATCGCTTCCTGATGCCATCGGACAGCGGCCTGCTGGATTGGCCACTGTTGCAGTTCTCGGAAGCGAGTGCGTTCTACTGGCTCAACGGCCAGCCGGTACGTGCCCCGGATGCACCGAAGTTCGGCATGGTGCGGGTACAGGATCACAATGGTCGCTTCATCGGTATCGGTGAAGTGAGCGAAGACGGGCGCATCGCGCCGCGTCGACTGATTCGGTCAGAATGACCGAACGAGGGTGGCTGTTAACAGGCACGGTCACTACTCATTTTTAGATACAGGGATTTGTCCCTGGCCTGTTGAAACTGTTTTTCGACAAACAGTTTCCTGATAAAAGGATTGCCTCATGGCTCTCGACGTTCAAGAAAAAGCTCAAATCGTTGCTGACTACCAGCAAGCTGTTGGTGACACTGGTTCGCCAGAAGTGCAAGTTGCACTGCTGACCGCCAACATCAACAAGCTGCAAGGTCACTTCAAGGCCAACGGTAAAGACCACCACTCCCGTCGTGGTCTGATCCGCATGGTTAACCAGCGTCGTAAGCTGCTGGACTACCTGAAAGGCAAGGATCTGGGTCGCTATCAGACTCTGATCGGTCGCCTGGGTCTGCGTCGCTAATAAGCGATTGCGCTAGAGGTTGGTTGTCTGTCGTGCACCAGCGGGTTTCCCGCCGGCGCATGGCAGGCTCCCAGCCTCAAGTTTTATCTGGATACCTGCTTTGCCTGAGTAACACCTGGACAAACCGGTCGGGCCGATTCCCGACATTGCCCAAGAATTTCGCAAGAAACCAGTTCCCCCAAGAGCCACAAAGAAGGTAGGACACCGTGAACCCGGTAATCAAAAAATTCCAGTTCGGTCAGTCGACCGTTACCCTCGAGACTGGCCGCATCGCCCGTCAGGCCTCCGGCGCAGTATTGGTCACCGTTGACGACGACGTCAGCGTATTGGTGACCGTAGTCGGTGCCAAGCAAGCCGATCCAGGCAAGGGCTTCTTCCCTCTGTCTGTTCACTACCAGGAAAAGACTTACGCTGCCGGTAAGATCCCTGGCGGTTTCTTCAAGCGCGAAGGCCGTCCTTCCGAGAAAGAAACCCTGACTTCCCGACTGATCGACCGTCCGATCCGTCCGCTGTTCCCTGAAGGCTTCATGAACGAAGTGCAGGTTGTCTGCACCGTCGTTTCCACCAGCAAGAAGACCGATCCGGACATCGCTGCGATGATCGGTACCTCGGCTGCCCTGGCGATCTCCGGCATTCCTTTCGATGGCCCGATCGGCGCTGCCCGCGTTGCTTTCCACGAAAGCACCGGCTACCTGCTGAACCCGACTTACGAGCAACAAGCTGCTTCGAGCCTGGACATGGTCGTTGCCGGTACTTCGGACGCCGTGCTGATGGTTGAATCGGAAGCCAAAGAGCTGACCGAAGACCAGATGCTGGGCGCGGTACTGTTTGCTCACGACGAATTCCAGGTTGTGATCAACGCGGTCAAAGAACTGGCTGCCGAAGCTGCCAAGCCAACCTGGACCTGGGCTCCTGCGCCAGAAGCCACCGAACTGCTGGGCGCTATCCGTGCCGAGTTCGGCGAAGCGATCTCCCAAGCCTACACCATCACTGTCAAGGCCGACCGTTACGCTCGCCTGGGCGAGTTGAAGGACCAGGTCGTTGCCAAGCTGTCCGGTGAAGAAGGCCAGCCTTCCGCTTCCGACGTCAAAGCGGCTTTCGGTGAAATCGAATACCGCACTGTTCGCGAAAACATCGTAAACGGCAAGCCACGTATCGACGGTCGCGACACCAAGACCGTACGTCCGTTGAACATCGAAGTCGGTGTTCTGCCAAAAACCCACGGTTCGGCCCTGTTCACCCGTGGCGAAACCCAGGCTCTGGTCGTTGCAACTCTGGGTACTGCCCGTGATGCACAGCTGCTCGATACCCTGGAAGGCGAGAAAAAAGACCCGTTCATGCTGCACTACAACTTCCCTCCGTTCTCGGTGGGCGAGTGTGGTCGCATGGGTGGCGCTGGTCGTCGTGAAATCGGTCACGGCCGTCTGGCCCGTCGCTCGGTTTCGGCCATGCTGCCTGCCGCTGACGTGTTCCCGTACACCATCCGTGTAGTGTCGGAAATCACCGAATCCAACGGTTCGAGCTCGATGGCATCCGTTTGCGGCGCTTCCCTGGCCCTGATGGACGCTGGCGTTCCAATGAAGGCTCCGGTTGCCGGTATCGCCATGGGTCTGGTTAAAGAAGGCGAGAAATTCGCCGTCCTGACCGACATCCTGGGTGACGAAGACCACCTGGGTGACATGGACTTCAAGGTAGCCGGTACTGCCAAAGGCGTCACCGCGCTGCAGATGGACATCAAGATCAAGGGCATCACCGAAGAAATCATGGAGATCGCTCTGGGCCAAGCCCTGGAAGCGCGCCTGAACATCCTCGGCCAGATGAACCAGATCATTGGCCAGTCGCGTACCGAACTGTCGGCCAACGCTCCGACCATGATCGCGATGAAAATCGACACCGACAAGATCCGTGACGTTATCGGTAAAGGCGGCGCGACCATCCGTGCGATCTGCGAAGAAACCAAGGCTTCGATCGACATCGAAGACGACGGTTCGATCAAGATCTTCGGCGAAACCAAGGAAGCTGCTGAAGCTGCACGTCAGCGCGTTCTGGGTATCACCGCTGAAGCCGAGATCGGCAAGATCTACGTGGGCAAGGTTGAGCGCATCGTCGACTTCGGCGCATTCGTCAACATCCTGCCAGGCAAGGATGGTCTGGTTCACATCTCCATGCTGAGCGACGCTCGCGTAGAGAAAGTGACCGACATCCTGAAAGAAGGCCAGGAAGTGGAAGTGCTGGTACTGGACGTGGACAACCGCGGCCGTATCAAGCTGTCCATCAAAGACGTGGCAGCAGCCAAGGCTTCGGGCGTTTAATCGCGCCTCACGCCTGACCGCTTCAGCGTTGTAAAAAATGCCCCGCCGTGAAAACGGCGGGGCATTTTTTTGTCTGCGAAACATCGAGACATTGCGCGAAGTTGCCGGACCTCGATAGCAATGCTAGGTTTAGCCCACCGCCCGTGTAGCTCAGCCGGTAGAGCAGCGCACTCGTAACGCGAAGGTCGCAGGTTCGATTCCTGTCTCGGGCACCATCTCCCCTATGGTTATTTCACCTTTCTGCTCAAGTCCTCGACGGTCCGCTTGAGGTTGTCGGGTTCGCGGTCCTGATCGCTGATTTCCCGTTTCAGGCTGGAAATCCCGCTGCTGTCTGAACTTCTCGCCGCCATCAGCGCATCCTGTGCACAACTTTTTGTGGGGAGATGTAAAGAGACGTGCAAATCGTCCGACAAACATCCTATATTCGGAGCCTGCATGAGCTTCGCCCAGCAGTTTTCAGATGATCCCGAATGGTTCTGAAGGCCAGACAGACCGGACTACAAGCGGTTCTTCTGCGTCAGAGAGATCCTTGATGATCCAGATCCATCTTCCATTCCCCAGATCAGCGAGAACGACATGACCGTAAAAGAATTGAGCCAAGAAGAAAGACACGAAGAAGCCCTCAAGAAGTACATGCTGGACGCGCCCGAATTGATGGAGGAGATCAAGGACTTGAGTCCGGACGATCAGAAAGACCAGATTCAATGGGCCTTCGAGGATGAAGCCGAAGCCCAGGGCTTGCAGCCATGGGAACTGACGCTCAAGTACACCTCGACCCCGGAGGAGTACGAGACAGAACGCTTGAAGTTGCACAAAGAAGCGGCCGAGGTGTTGGGCGTCGAGTGGGAAGAGTACTGCGAGATGAACAATCTGGTGGTTTGACACTCATGTAGGAGCGAGCTTGCTCGCGATGGTCGTTAACGATAACGCGTGTTTACTGGTTAAACATGGCGCTCTCAGGTACATCGCGTGCAAGCTCGCTCCTACAGTTTTTGCAACTCACATACGTGTGATCAGATACTCAGACGCATCGACAGATCGACCGCCTTCACATCCTTGGTCATTGCACCGATCGAAATGTAATCCACACCGGTCCGGGCAATCGGCAGCAACGTGCTCTCGTTGATCCCGCCGCTGGCCTCCAGCTTGGCCTTGCCAGCATTCAGGCGCACGGCTTCGCGCATGTCGTCCAGGCTCAGTTCGTCGAGCATGATGATGTCGGCACCGGCCGCCAGCGCTTCTTTCAGTTCATCCAGGCTTTCCACTTCAATCTCGACCGGCTTGCCCGGGGCGATCTTGTGCGCGGCCGCGATGGCCTGCGCGATGCCGCCGCTGGCGGCGATGTGGTTTTCCTTGATCAGGAAGGCGTCATACAGGCCGATGCGGTGGTTGTGGCAACCGCCGCAGGTTACGGCGTACTTTTGCGCCAGGCGCAGCCCCGGCAGCGTTTTGCGGGTGTCGAGCAGCTTGACCTGAGTCTCGGCCACAAAGTCCGCCAGGTATTGCGCGCGGGTGGCGACACCCGAGAGCAGTTGCAGGAAGTTCAGGGCGCTGCGTTCGCCGGTCAACAGTGACCGCGCCGGGCCTTCGAGGTGGAACAGCACCTGATTGGGCGTCACTCGTTCACCGTCTGCAACCTGCCAGTGCACCGCCACCCGTGGGTCCAGTTGCCGAAACACGTTATCCACCCAGGCGGTGCCGCTGATGACGGCCGCATCGCGGGTGATGATGGTGGCTGTGGCCAGGCGTTCGGCCGGGATCAACTGCGCGGTGATATCGCCGCTGCCGATGTCTTCAAGCAACGCACGGCGCACGTTGGCTTCGATTTCGGCGGTCAGATCGGCGAGACGTAGATTCGGCATAACGGACTCCACAAACAAAGTGGCTCGATTATAGGGCCATGGCGCGGACCAACCCAAGGCATCAGAGCATTACGTTGGCAATGGCGCCTGCATTTGGTCGAATCCCTGAGGGTGTCGGTGTGGGCCATCGATACCGAGCAAACGCCTGTTTGAGATGAGATGCAGAGTCTTCTGGCGCAAAGGTGAGCTTTTACAAGATAATTCGCCTTGTATTTGACGTCATCGGTTTGACGAGTCGAAGCATCACCGTTCCAGGGAGGCCGAATGCACAACGACGGGAATGTAGTGCCTTTGCACAAGGCAACTACCGACCAGGTGGCTCAATCGCCACTCGCCCGACTGCCGGCGATTCTTCTCCAGGTCCGCGACAAGGCCGCACAACAGCTGCGACACGGATTGCAGGCGTTGTTCGATAACGCCGACGACACCCTCTTCGAAATGGCCGACCGAGCTCGCTGTGACGTCGAGCAGAACATCTTCTTTCAAACAATGCGCGATTTGCGTCTCAAGCACAAAAGCATCGAGCGGGTGTTTCTCGAGCAGTTTTTCGGCGCGTTCATCCGGCTTGCCCAGTACGACCCTGCCATTGCAGCCATGCCCCAGGCCTTGGCGGCCGATGCATCCTTGGCACAAACTGATGACGAGCGGGAGCGCTCAGTCGCGGTGGACGCGATGGTCAGCCGGGTGCTGGACCGCGACGGGTTGGCCCTGGATCAACTGACGGCCCGACTCTGCGCCTTGTCGGGCAAGGCGTTGGGCGATCTGCACAACCCCCTGAGCCCGGCGATGCTCTGCGAATACTTCTTGCAGGCTGCACGCCAGCTGGGGCTGGAGATCAAGGTCAAGCTGATCATCCTCGGGTTGTTCGAGCGTTATGTGCTCAGCGAGACCGATCAACTTTACGCCGAAGCCAATCAACTGCTGCTTGCTACCGGTGTGTTGCCCGGCCTTAAACCGGCCCCGGTGCGCCGTACCATGGACCGGCCTGACAGCGCCCCCGTCGAATCGACTGATGAGGGCGCTACTGCGGCCTGCTTGCCCATCGATGAAAATGTCCAGGAGGTTTTCGCTGCGTTGCAGGCCCTGCTGTTCAACGTTCGCGGCAGCCTGTCACCAACGCTGGAAGTCAGTGCCACTGCGCTGCCGATATCCACGCGCGATCTGTTGCGCCTGCTGTCGCATTTGCAGCAATACGTGCCGGCTCCGGAAGTCGTGGACGATTTTGACCTGCGCAACCAGCTCGAACAGTTACTCACCCGGGTCAGCGTCAAAAGTGGCAGGTCGCGGGTTCTCGGGGAGGCCGATGAAGATGTGATCAACCTGGTCGCCATGCTGTTCGAATGCATGCTCGATGATCGCAATCTGCCGGATCCCCTCAAGGCGCTGATCGGCCGATTGCAGATTCCACTGGTCAAGGTGGCCGTGCTCGACAAGAGTTTCTTCAGTCGCAGCAGTCACCCGGCACGACGCCTGCTCAACGAAATCGCCAGCGCGGCAATGGGGTGGGATGCCTGTGACGATCATCAGCGTGACAGCCTGTACGTGCGCATCGATCAGGTCGTACAACGTTTGTTGAATGACTTTGTCGATGACCCCGCGATATTTTCCGAACTGCTGGCCGATTTTCTCGCGTTTACCCAGGACGAGCGCCGTCGCAGCGAGTTGCTCGAACAACGCATTCGTGATGCCGAGGAAGGACGGGCCAAGACCGGGCTGGCCCGCCAGCGTGTCGAGCAGGTGCTGAATCAGGCGTTGTTTGGCAAGTTCCTGCCGCAAGGCGTGTTGGGGTTTGTCCAGGAGGCCTGGAGCAAAGTACTGCTGTTGACGTACCTCAAGCATGGCGATCAGTCGGCAGAGTGGCATGCCGATGTGCGTACCCTGGAGCAATTGGTCTGGAGCGTTCAGCGCCACCACGAGTCCGATGCGACCAGGATGTTGGCCCTGATACCGGATTTGCTCAAGTCGTTGCGCGACGGACTGAACTCATCGGCGTTCGATCCATTTGCCGCCAGTGAATTTTTCAGCGAGCTGGAAAGCTTGCACGTTCAGGCAGCGGGGGGCGCATCCGCCAGTGCGTCGCTGATGATCGAAGTGCTGATGCCTGTCGTCCTGCACATGGCTGACGAAAGTCAGGTGCACAGTGAGCCGATACGTTTGCTGGCGGACGATGCGGGGTTGCGTCAGGTCGATAAAATGCTTCCGGGCTGCTGGGTCGAATTTCAGGAAGACCCGGAAAACAGCCTTCGCTGCAAACTGGTGGCCATCATTGCAACCACCGGCCAATACATCTTCGTCAACCGCACCGGCATGAAAGTGCTCGAGCGCAGTCGCCCTGACCTGGCCCTGGAGCTGCGCAATGGCGTGGCGCGAGTGCTTGACGACACCTTGCTGTTCGAGCGAGCTCTCGAGCGGGTGATCGGCAACCTCAAGCGCGGCAAGTGATCGCGCCTTGGGGGAATATCGCGGCATACTGTGCCAACACAGTCGACGTTGAAGGAATCGGTATGCAGTTGGACCCCGCGAGCGGTTGGATTCAGGGTGTGCATGTCTGCCCCTCACCCAACTTCAATGCGCGCCCCACAGACGAGATTTCCCTGCTGGTGATCCACAACATCAGCCTGCCACCAGCGCAGTTCGCCACGGGCAAGGTGCAGGAGTTTTTCCAGAATCGCCTGGATGTCACCGAACATCCCTATTTTGAAGGGATTGCGGATTTGCGGGTGTCCGCGCACTTTCTGATCGAGCGTGACGGAACGGTCACCCAGTTTGTTTCATGTCTTGAGCGTGCGTGGCATGCAGGGGTATCGAGCTTCAAGGGGCGGGAGACCTGTAACGATTTTTCCGTGGGCATCGAGCTCGAAGGCACGGATGATCTGCCGTTCACCGACGCGCAATACAACGCGTTGACAGCCCTGACCCGCCAGTTGCAACAGGCGTTCACGGCAATCACCACAGAGCGCATCTGCGGGCACAGCGACATTGCACCGGGGCGCAAAACCGATCCAGGGCCGGCGTTCGACTGGGCACGCTATCGTGCCGCCCTGGCACAAGAGGAAGGACGATGAGTTTTCTGGTGTTGCTGTTGGCGGTGTGGATCGAGAAGTTCTCGGCCCTGCGCCATCGGGTTCAGCGTGACAGTGGCTGGATACACGAGCTGAACAAGCTTGAGGCCAGCCCGCGGCTTTCGGGCCGGCCATGGCTGGTGTTGTCGGTAGTGGTCTTGTTGCCGGTGGCGTTGCTGGGTTTGCTGCTGATCGTCATCGAGCCGGTGGCCTACGGGTTGCTCGCGTTGCCGATCCATTTGCTGGTCGTGATCTACAGCCTGGGGCGCGGTGATCTGTTGGGCGATCTCGGGCCGTTCCGCGATGCCTGGCGTCGGGAGGACCTGCAAGCAGCGGCCCATGTCGCCCAGCGCGATCTGGATATCTGCGCAGACAGTGGCGAGCAGTTGCTGGAGCAGGTCGAAGGGCATTTGCTGTGGGAGGCCTACCAGAGCTTTTTCGCGGTGATTTTCTGGTACTTCCTCTTAGGGCCGGTCGCGGCGCTGAGTTATCGGCTGCTGGCACTGGCCGAAGAGCACGGGAAAAACCCGGCGCTGGTCGAGCGCGCCGGGCAACTGCGCCACGCCTTCGACTGGTTGCCGGTGCGTCTGCTGGCGGCCAGCCTGGCGTTGGTCGGCAATTTTGTCGCGGTCAGTCGGGTGATGCTGCATGAACTGCTGAACTGGAACATCAGCGCCGCGCAATTGATCGTGAAAGTCGGGCTGGTGGCCGGTGAAATTCCGGCACCGGTGGCCGGCGTGGAAGGTATCAACAACCTGGACCGCATCTGGGCGCTGCTGCTGCGTGCGGCGGTGCTCTGGTATGCGGGGTTTGCGTTGTGGACGGTCTTGCATTAGTCCTGCAGTTAATTCCCTTGTGGTGAGGGGCAAGCCCCCTCGCCACAATGGTTCATCCGCCAGTGCGGATGAAACCTGTCGTTAACCTTAAGTTACAAAACATCCTGCCGATTTAAGTTATACAGAGATAGCGCCGTATAGTGGCTATCTGCTGTCTGTCTGCGCCTGCCAATAAAAAAAATAAGAAATTGAAGGGAGACATCCAGTGAAGAGCTTGCTCTATCCCGCTGTCGCACTGATGAATCGCCTGAGCTTCGGCATGAAGTTCAGCCTGATCAGCGTACTGTTCCTGGTGCCGATGCTGGTGACCAACTTCTATCTGGTGCGTGACTCCTACCGCGAATTCCAGGGCACGCGCATCGAACTGCAAAGTCTCGATCTGTTGGGCAGCAGCCTGACGTTACGGCGCGATCTGGAAACCCTGAACAACCTGGTGCAGATCAATGTCAGCCTCGGCCAATCCGGCAAGGCCGGCAATGTCGAATCGAAAATCAGCACCCTCGAACAGAATATTCTGACTCGCCTGCAAGGGCTGACGGCGATGACCAGCGACCCGGAGCAGGTCGCGGTGTTTGATGGCAAGCGCGATGAAATGATCGCCGCGTTCAAGGCCCAGCAAACGGAAAACTCCCTGCAGAGCAAAAGTGCCCTGATCAGCAAACTGGTGGGCAGCGCGCAGATTTTCAGCCAGCTCATCACCAGCCAGTCCGGCCTCAGCCGCGACAACCAGAGCGACATGCGCCAGTTGAGCGAACTCGTCACCCTCGTCACACCACGTGTCACCCAGATTCTGGGCGAAGGTCGGGCAATGGGGTCTTACTCGTTGGGGCAGGGTTTCATCAACTCGGCTTCGAGTACCCGTTTCGATGAATTGCTGGCGCAGATTGAAAAGCTCCAGGCCGAATATGGCCTGAAGTTGCAGGACGCCTTGGGTTCCAGCAAAGCCGCCCGCGACACCCTGGCCGCTCAGTCCGATAGCAGCTGGGCATCCTTGAAGAAAGCCAGCGAGCTGTTCGAAGAGCAAGTGGTCATGGCCGATACCCTCGATGCGCCGTGGCAGGGCTTTTACGATCAGGTCAGCGCCCTGATGGACCAGACTTACCAACTCAACGAAGCAACCCTCAAGTATCTGGGCCCGCAGTTGCAGCAACGCCTGGACCAGAACCGCACGCACATGGTCTTGCAGGCCGTGGCGTTATCAGTCGTATTCGTGTTGATCTTTTATCTCTACGGTGCTTTCTATGCCTCGACCCGCACCACGCTCAAGCGTCTGGGAGCGGTGATGGACAAAGTGGCGGCCGGCGACATGACCGTGACCTTTAGCGCCCACAGCCGTGACGAGCTGGGCGAATTGGGCGAGGTGTTCAACGGCACCGTGAAGAAAATCCATGACCTGATCGAACGGGTGGGGCAGACCGTCAGCGAAGTCGAGCGCCAGGCCGGTCAGGTGCAAAGCGTTTCCGCGCAAAGCAACCAGGCCGTCGCCGGACAGCGTACACAGATTGAACAAGTGGCCACGGCGATGAACCAGATGTCGGCCACTTCCCAGGAGGTCGCGCGCAGTGCTGCAGCGGCGGTGAGCAGCGCCCACAGTGTCAACGACGAAACCATCAGCGGTCGCGGTCTGGTGGAGTCGCAGCAAGGCAGCATTGCCGCCCTGGCCAACGAAATTGATCAGTCGGTGCTGGTGATCAATCAACTGGCCAGCGACAGCCAGTCCATCAGCCGCGTTCTGGAAGTGATCAAGAGCATCGCCGAGCAGACCAACCTGCTGGCACTCAATGCCGCTATCGAGGCCGCACGGGCCGGTGAGCAGGGGCGCGGTTTCGCCGTGGTCGCCGATGAAGTCCGGACCCTGGCCAAGCGTACCCAGCAATCGACCGAAGAAATCGAGCAGATGATCGCCAAGCTCCATGGCGGAGTCGGCGCAGCGGTCAAGGCCATGGGCACCAGCCATGAAATGGCCAACGGCACGGTGGGGCAGTCGGAGAAGGTCCAGCGGGCGCTGGAAAACATTTTGGGTGCGGTCGGCATGATCGTCGACCAGAACCAGCAGATTGCCGCCGCCGTGGAGCAACAAACCGCCGTGGCCCACGACATCGACCAGAACATCGTCGAGATCAATCGCGCCGGTGAGCGTACCGCTGAAGGTGCGCACCAGACCGAAGACGCCAGTCGGGCGTTGTCGGCTCAGGTCGTGGAGTTGAAACAGTTGATCAGCGCATTCCGGGTTTGAAAGGTTCCTCGGGAAACCTGTGGGAGCGGGCTTGCCCGCGAAGACGGCGGCACATTCAACATCAATGTGACTGAAAGATCGCTTTCGCGAGCAAGCCCGCTCCCACAGTTGGCTGGTGCTGGCCGTTATGACCAGTTGAACAACTCGCAGGCATTGGCTGTACTGGCCGCGGCCAATTGCTCGGGGCTGATCGCCATGATGCCGGCCAACGCCGCGCAGATCGCCGGCAAGTGTGCCGGGCTGTTGCGCTGGCCCGGGAACATGGCGGGCGCCATGTCCGGCGAGTCGGTTTCCAGCACCACCGAATCCAGAGGCAGCTCAGCGAGCACGCGGTGCATGCGCAGCGCCTGTGGCCAGGTCGGGGCACCGCCAAGGCCGAGCTTGAAACCGAGCTTGATGTATTCCCGCGCCTCCTCCTTGCTGCCGGCGAAGGCGTGGATGATCCCGGCACGTTTCAGGCGAAACCGTTTGAGTGTGGCAATCACCGCCGCATGGCTACGCCGCACATGGATCAATGCCGGAAGATTGAAGTCCGCCGCCAGTTGCAATTGCGCCTCGAACAACGCCTGTTGGCGGTCGCGGTCGAGGGATTCGATGAAGTAGTCCAGGCCGATCTCGCCCACTGCACACAGTTGCCGATGGCCGGCCAGGCGGGTCAGCCAGTCACCGAGTTCGCTCAGGTGTTGCGGGCGATGATCGTCCAGATACACCGGATGCAGCCCGAACGCGGCGTGCAGGTCGGGGTCACTCTGCACCAACTCCCAGACCCGTTGCCAATTAGCCTGGTAAACCCCCAGCACCACGATCCGCCGCACCCCGAGGGCGCGGCTTTCGGCCAGCAATGCCTGGCGGTCAGCGTCGAAGTCCGGAAAATCCAGATGGGTGTGGGTATCGATCAGCTCCACGGTTCAGTCCTGGCGAATACGCTGCTTGAACGTGCGCGCAATGGCTTGTACGCCGGGCCGGTAATCCGACTGCTCAATGGCTGCCAGGGCCAGCGCGAGGGCCTTGTCGGCGATCAACTGGTGTTGCTGGGCCATGGCATTGACCGGCAATGGCAGGAAGTCGAGCAACTGGGTGTCGCCAAATGTGCCGAGGCGCAGCGGGCGGTTTTTCAGCGGGAAGTCGTGCAGCGCATCGAACACGCCCTGAAGCAAAACGTAGGAGGTGGTCACCAACGCATCGGGCAAATGGCCCAGGCGCAGCAGCAACTCTTCCATCAATTGTTTGCCGCACTCGCGGCTGAAAGATTCGCCTTCTTCGATCAGTACTTCGCCGCTGAACCCGGTGAGGGCCTCATTGAAGCCCGCGGCGCGTTCCCGGCTGATGCTCAGTTCCGGGCGGGCACCGATCAGGGCGATCTGTTTGGGCTGCGGCTCCAGCAGGCTGCGGGTCAGTTGCAGGCTGGCCTCGCGGTCGTCGCTGATCACGGAGCAGAAGTGCTCGGGTTCCATGACCCGGTCGATGGCAATGATCGGTATGCCCTTGGCTTGCAACTGGTGATAGCTGTCGTCGCCGGCCGGCAGGCAGCTGGCAACGATCAGCGCGTCGCAACGCCGGGCGCGGAACAGTTGCAGCAATTGCCGCTCGCTGTCCGGGGCATCGTCGGAACTGGCGATCAGCAGCTGATAACCGCGGGCGCGTGCGCCTTGTTCGAGCAATTTGGCGATTCGCGCGTAACTGGGGTTTTCCAGATCCGGCAGAATGAACCCCAACGTGCGCGTGTGTCGGCTGCGCAAGCCGGCGGCCTGTGGGTTAGGCGTGAAGCCATGTTGTTCGACGACCGCGCGCACGCGTTCGACGGTGGCGCTACTGATGCGCTGTTGTTCGGCCTTGCCATTGATGACATAGCTGGCGGTGGTGACGGACACACCGGCCAACTGGGCAATATCACTGAGTTTCAACCCGCTGTTTCCTTGTTTTTTCGAGATTGCCTCGACATTTTCGTCAATCCTAACCGATTAAGGCAGGCGACCATTGTCGCAACGCATCCGACAAGTTGGACTTCAAGGATGGGCCAATATCGAGTAACGTGCCAATCGATCTAGATTAAACGTTTCAGCAGGCGTATTTTCTACGTTTTAGGTGCCTTTGGCCGGTTCTGCCGTGAAACCGCCAAAAGCGATGACCAAGCGCCTAAGCTGACTCATTCAAAACAATACCTGGTGCCCCAAGGCGCCAAAAAGGAGAAAGCATGCTCGAGCTCACTGTAGAGCAGATTTCCATGGGCCAGTCGGCTGTGGATAAATCCGCAGCGCTGCAATTGCTGGCCCGGCATCTGGTCGCCGACGGCCTGGTTGCCGAGGGTTATCTGGCCGGTTTACAGGCGCGGGAGGCCCAGGGCTCGACCTTTCTCGGTCAAGGTATTGCCATTCCCCACGGTACTCCCGAAACCCGCGATCTGGTTTTCACCACCGGTGTGCGCCTGATGCAGTTCCCTGAAGGTGTGGACTGGGGCGACGGTCATATCGTTTACCTGGCGATCGGTATCGCAGCCAAATCCGATGAGCATCTGCGCCTGTTGCAATTGCTGACCCGCGCCCTCGGCGAGACTGACCTGGGCCAGGCCCTGCGTCGCGCCGGTTCCGCTGAAGCGCTGCTGAAATTGCTGCAAGGCGCGCCGCAGGAGCTGGCGCTGGATGCGCAGATGATCGGCCTCGGTGTGGCGGCCGAAGATTTCGAGGAGCTGGTGTGGCGCGGCGCACGTTTGTTGCGCCAGGCCGACTGCGTGAGCAATGGTTTTTCCGCCGTGCTGCAACAGGTTGAAGCGTTGCCGTTGGGCGATGGCCTGTGGTGGCTGCACAGCGAGCAAACGGTGAAACGCCCCGGTCTGGCCTTCGTCACCCCGGACAAACCACTGCGCTATCTCGGCCAGCCGCTCAATGGACTGTTCTGCCTGGCCAGCCTCGGTGAAGCCCATCAAGCCCTGCTCGAGCGCCTGTGCGCGTTGTTGATCGAAGGGCGTGGCCATGAATTGGGGCGCGCCACCAGCAGTCGCAAAGTTCTCGAAGTGCTCGGTGGCGAAGTGCCCGCCGACTGGCCCAGTGCGCGCATTGCCTTGGCCAATGCTCATGGTTTGCATGCGCGGCCGGCGAAAATCCTCGCGCAACTGGCGAAAAGTTTTGAGGGTGAAATCCGCGTGCGGATCGTCGACGGCCACGACAGCGCGGTGTCGGTGAAGAGCCTGAGCAAACTGCTCAGCCTCGGCGCCCGTCGCGGGCAGGTCCTGGAATTCATCGCCGAACCGGGCATCGCGGCGGATGCGTTGCCGGCCTTGTTGGCCGCCATCGAAGAAGGCCTCGGTGAGGAAGTCGAGCCGCTGCCGCCAGTCAGCCAGGCACGGGAAGTCGTTGCCGATATGGCCGAAGTGATTCTCGCCCCGACATCCGGCAGCGTGGTCCAGGCCATTGCCGCCGCACCGGGCATCGCCATCGGTCCGGCGCATATTCAAGTCCTGCAAACCATCGATTACCCGTTGCGTGGTGAATCCGCCGCCATCGAGCGTGAACGTCTCCAGCATGCTCTGGCGCAGGTGCGCCGGGACATCCAGGGATTGATCGAACGCAGCAAAAGCAAAGCCATTCGCGAAATCTTCATCACCCACCAGGAGATGCTCGACGACCCGGAACTGACCGATGAGGTCGATACGCGCCTCAAGCAGGGCGAAAGCGCGGAGGCTGCGTGGATGGTCGTGATTGAAGCGGCGGCCCTGCAGCAGGAAGCGTTGCAGGATGCCTTGCTCGCCGAGCGCGCTGCCGACTTGCGCGACATCGGGCGTCGCGTATTGCTGCAACTCAGTGGTATCGAAACCCCGAGCGAACCGGATCAACCGTACATTCTGGTGATGGACGAGGTCGGCCCGTCCGACGTCGCGCGTCTGGACCCGGCTCGCGTGGCCGGGATTCTCACCGCACGGGGCGGCGCTACGGCGCACAGTGCGATTGTTGCCCGGGCCCTGGGAATTCCGGCATTGGTCGGCGCCGGCCCTGGCGTGTTGCTGCTGGCGTCGGGTACGCCATTGCTGCTCGATGGCCAGCGTGGGCGTCTGCATGTGGACGCTGACGCGATGACCTTGCAGCGCGCCACGACCGAACGCGATACCCGCGAGCAGCGCTTGAAGGCAGCCGCCGAGCAACGCCACCAGCCGGCACTGACCACCGACGGCCATGCCGTCGAAGTGTTCGCCAATATCGGCGAAAGTGCCGGCGTCACCAGTGCGGTGGAGCAGGGCGCCGAAGGTATCGGCTTGTTGCGCACCGAACTGATTTTCATGGCCCACCCGCAAGCGCCCGACGAGGCGACCCAGGAAGCCGAGTACCGCCGCGTCCTCGACGGTCTGGCCGGGCGACCATTGGTGGTGCGTACTCTCGATGTCGGTGGCGACAAACCGCTGCCGTACTGGCCGATTGCGAAGGAAGAAAACCCCTTTCTCGGCGTGCGTGGCATTCGCCTGACCTTGCAGCGCCCGCAGATCATGGAAGCACAACTGCGTGCCTTGCTGCGGGCTGCCGACAACCGTCCACTGCGGATCATGTTCCCGATGGTAGGCAGCGTTGACGAGTGGCGCCAGGCCCGTGACATGACCGAACGTCTGCGCCTGGAAATCCCGGTTGCCGACCTGCAACTGGGGATCATGATCGAAGTGCCGTCGGCGGCCTTGCTGGCGCCGGTGCTGGCCAAAGAGGTCGACTTTTTCAGCGTTGGTACCAACGACCTGACCCAATACACGCTTGCCATCGACCGTGGCCATCCGACGCTGTCGGCCCAGGCCGATGGCTTGCATCCGGCGGTGCTGCAACTGATCGACATCACCGTGCGCGCGGCCCATGCCCACGGCAAATGGGTCGGCGTGTGCGGCGAGCTGGCAGCCGACCCGCTGGCGGTGCCGGTACTGGTCGGCCTCGGGGTGGATGAGCTCAGTGTCGGCGCGCGCAGTATTGCCGAGGTCAAGGCGCGGATTCGCGAACTGGGCTTCACTCAGACTCAAACCCTTGCCCGACAGGCCTTGGCCGTGGGCAGCGCCAATGAAGTGCGCGCACTCGTGGAGGCCCTGTAATGGCACGGATTCTCACCCTGACCCTCAACCCGGCGCTGGACCTGACCGTCCAGTTGCCGCGCCTTGAAGCCGGCCAGGTCAATCGCAGCGATGTCATGCACACCCACGCCGCCGGTAAAGGTGTGAACGTGGCGCAAGTGCTGGCCGACCTCGGGCATCAGTTGACCGTCAGTGGTTTTCTTGGCGAAGACAACCTGCAAGCGTTTGAAACGCTGTTCGCCAAACGCGGTTTTGTCGACGCCTTCATCCGCGTTCCCGGTGAAACCCGCAGCAACATCAAACTGGCGGAAAGCGACGGCCGCATCACCGACATCAACGGACCGGGGCCGCAGGTCAGCGAAGCGGCGCAGCAGGCCTTGATCGATCGACTGGAGCAGATTGCCCCGGGTCACGATGCGGTGGTGGTCGCCGGAAGCTTGCCCTTGGGCGTCAGTGCGCAGTGGTTGCAGGCACTGATTTTGCGCTTGAAGACGCTGGGCCTGAACGTTGCCCTCGATACCAGCGGCGATGCGTTGCGTGCAGCGCTCAAAGCGGGACCCTGGCTGATCAAACCCAACGCCGAAGAGCTGGCCGAGGTGCTGGACTGCGAGGTCGTGTCGGTCAGTGCCCAGGCCTTGGCAGCGGAGCGTTTGCACGCCCAAGGCATCGAGCATGTGGTGATTTCCCACGGCGCCGAAGGCGTGAACTGGTTCAGCGTCGGCTCGGCTCTGCATGCTACGCCACCCAGGGTCAGCGTCGCCAGCACGGTGGGCGCGGGTGATTCGTTGCTGGCGGGGATGCTTCACGGTTTGCTCAGTGCCGATACGCCGGAGCAAACCTTGCGCACTGCCACGGCGATTGCCGCGATGGCAGTGACCCAGATCGGATTCGGCATTGGCGATGCAGCGCAACTGGCGCAGCTCGAACAGGGTGTGCGCGTGCGTCCCCTGACAGAACAATAAGAGGGTTTGTCATGAAGTTAGCCATCATTACGGCCTGCCCGAACGGCATGGTCACCAGTGTGCTGTGTGCCCGGTTGCTTGATGCCGCGGCCCAGCGTCAGGGCTGGAGCACCAGTGTCGAAATCACCGATGTCGCACATCCGGAAAAGCAATTGTCGGCGGCCACCCTCGACGCGGCCGAGTGGGTGCTGCTGGTGACCAGCGCGCCCGTGGACATGGCGCGGTTTGTCGGCAAGCGAGTGTTCCAGAGCACCCCGGCCCAGGCCCTGCAAGACGTGGAAGCCGTGCTGCAACGTGGTGCCCGGGAAGCGCAGGTTTACGCCGCTTCTGAAGCGGTCATCGAGCCAGTGGCTGTTGCCCAACACGCGCCGCGCCTGGTGGCCGTCACCGCATGCCCGACGGGCGTCGCTCACACGTTCATGGCTGCCGAAGCCTTGCAGCAAGCGGCCAAGCGCCTGGGCTATGACCTGCAGGTGGAAACCCAGGGCTCGGTCGGTGCGCGCAATCCATTGAGCGCAGCGGCGATTGCCGAGGCCGATGTGGTGCTGCTGGCGGCCGATATCGAAGTCGCCACCGAGCGTTTCGCCGGCAAGAAGATCTATCGCTGTGGCACCGGCATTGCCCTCAAGCAAGCCGAAGCAACCTTGAAAAAAGCCTTGGCCGAAGGCCAGCAGGAAAGCGCATCAAGCGCTGCCAATACAACGGTCAAACAGGAAAAAACCGGCATTTACAAACACCTGCTGACCGGCGTGTCGTTCATGTTGCCGATGGTGGTCGCCGGCGGCTTGCTGATCGCCTTGTCGTTCGTGTTCGGCATCACCGCGTTCAAGGAAGAGGGCACGCTGGCGGCGGCGTTGATGCAGATCGGTGGCGACACTGCGTTCAAGCTGATGGTGCCGTTGCTGGCAGGCTACATCGCCTATTCCATCGCCGACCGTCCGGGCCTCGCACCGGGGATGATCGGCGGGCTGCTGGCGAGCACCCTGGGTGCCGGTTTCATTGGCGGGATCATTGCCGGTTTCCTCGCCGGTTATGCGGCCAGGGCGATCAATAAATACGCGCGTTTACCCCAGAGCCTTGAGGCATTGAAACCGATCCTGATCATTCCGTTGCTGGCGAGTCTGTTCACTGGTCTGGTGATGATCTACGTGGTTGGCAAACCGGTGGCCGGGATGCTCGCCGGACTCACGCATTTCCTCGACAGCATGGGCACCACCAACGCGATCCTGCTCGGTGTGCTGCTGGGTGGAATGATGTGTGTCGACCTCGGCGGGCCGATCAATAAAGCGGCCTATGCCTTCTCGGTCGGCTTGCTGGCATCGCAGAGCTACGCGCCGATGGCAGCGACCATGGCCGCCGGCATGGTGCCGCCGATTGGCCTGGGCATCGCCACGTTCATTGCCCGACGCAAGTTTGCGCAGACTGAACGCGAAGCCGGCAAAGCGGCGCTGGTGCTGGGGCTATGCTTCATCTCCGAAGGGGCGATTCCGTTTGCCGCAAAAGATCCGTTGCGGGTGATTCCGGCGAGTATCGCCGGCGGTGCACTGACCGGTGCGCTGTCGATGTATTTCGGCTGCAAACTGATGGCGCCCCACGGCGGTTTGTTCGTGCTGGCGATCCCGAATGCGATCAACCATGCGCTGTTGTATCTGCTGGCGATTGTCGCGGGGAGCCTGTTGACGGCGGTGGTGTATGCGTTGGTGAAGCGGCCGGAGACGGTGGAGCTGGCACTGGAGCCGGCCAAGGCCTGACACCAATAACTGTGGGTGGTAGGGTGTGGGAAGGATTTGTGTCATGTCTGGGTCATAGGGCCATGCATTGGTTTTCCATTTCAGGGAGAACCCCATGAGCGATTTCAATCTCGGGCGCCGTCGTGTCATGCAAGCGGTCGGCGCCGGGTTGTTGTTGCCGGGGCTGGCGCCGGCGGTGATCGCTTCGGTCAAGGATCGGCCACAACTCACCGACGGCGTGCAGTCCGGCGATCTGCTGGGTGACCGGGCGATCATCTGGAGTCGCTGCGACCGCCCCGCACGGATGGTGGTGGAGTGGGACACCCGCAGCCTGTTTCCCGACCCTCGGCGATTTGTCTCGCCCCTGGCTGATGCGCGCACCGATTTCACTGCCCGGGTCGAACTCACCGGGCTGCCCGCCGACCAGGCGATTTTCTATCGAGTGCAATTTGAAGACGCCCACAGCGGTGTTGTCAGTGAACCCTGGTTCGGTCACTTGCGCAGCGTGCCGCAGACCCGGCGCGACATCCGGTTTGTCTGGAGTGGCGACACGGCCGGCCAGGGCTTCGGTATCAACCCGGACATTGGCGGCATGCGCATCTACGAGTCGATGCGCCGGCGCCTGCCCGACTTCTTTATCCACAGCGGCGATACCATTTACGCCGACAACCCGATCCCGGCGCAGCTCAGCGCGGAAGGCGGCCGGGTGTGGCGCAACATCACCACCGAGGCCAAGAGCAAAGTCGCCGAGACCCTCGATGAGTATCGCGGCAATTACCGCTACAACCTGATGGACGAAAACATTCGCCGCTTCAATGCCGAGGTCCCGCAGATCTGGCAGTGGGACGACCACGAAGTGATGAACAACTGGTCGCCGGGCAAAAAGCCGGATGCACGGTACCAGAGCAAAGATATCCACAGCCTGGTGGACCGCGCGCGTCAAGCCTGGCTCGAATACGCGCCGATGCGCTTGCAGAGTGCCGAGAGTGGCGGGCGGATCTATCGCAAGCTTGGTTACGGGCCGCTGCTGGATGTGTTCGTGCTGGACATGCGCAGTTATCGCGGGGCCAACGACGACAACCTTGGCGAAGCCAGGCCGTTTCTCGGGCGTGAGCAACTGGACTGGCTCAAGCGCGAAATGCAGGCCTCGAACGCGCAATGGAAAGTGATCGCTACTGACATGTCCATCGGCCTTGGCGCGCCTGACGGTG
Organism: Pseudomonas sp. GNP012; assembly: GCF_054343835.1. NCBI lineage: Bacteria > Pseudomonadati > Pseudomonadota > Gammaproteobacteria > Pseudomonadales > Pseudomonadaceae > Pseudomonas > Pseudomonas sp. GNP012. Next base: position 145,461 of record NZ_JBTGUU010000001.1, read on the forward strand.
AAGTCAGCCCCGGTGTCACGCGGTGGGAAGCGGTGGCCAACGGCGACCCTGGACCTGCCCGGGGTCGCGAACTGGAAATCGCCGAATTGCTCGGTTTCCTGCGGGCGCAGCAGGTGCGCAATTTCCTGTTTCTGACGGCGGATGTGCATTACTGCGCGGCCCATCATTACCACCCGGATCGGGCAGCGTTCCAGGACTTTGAACCGTTCTGGGAGTTTATTGCCGGGCCGTTGAATGCGGGCAGTTTCGGGCCTGACTCGCTGGATATGACCTTTGGTCCTGAAGTGGTATTCGAGAAGGCCTCCCCTGTGCATAACGCCTCGCCGTTTGCCGGATTTCAGTTTTTCGGCGAGGTGAATATCAATGGACAGACGGGGGCGTTGAACGTGGTGTTGCGCGATCTGAATGGTGTGTCGGTATTCGAGCAAACACTGTCACCGTGTGACTCGGCAGTTGCTCGCTATGTGGGAAATGTTTTTTGCACAAAAAGCTGATACTGGAAGTTGCGTGGTTTTATTTGTCATTACTGTCAAATGCATGGCTCTGGGTATTGGTATGTAGATGTTGGTTGAAGTTTCAGTGGCTCTCGTTAGTCGCTGAGTTTGATGTTTTTTGCTGGGGTTTTATCCCGGTTTTCTAGCTATCATATTTTCATATATTTAATCGCTTGATCGACATTGGCGGGTTGCTTACTTTCTTTTCTCAATTTTATGGCGATAAGCAGGCTATGAAAGTTAAATGGTCTGGTTAAGAGTCAAATTTTAGAAAGGAGTCGCTATGTCCGCTATATTGTGGGAAAAGAGCCTGGAAGGCAAAAATCACGAAGAAATTGCAGATCTTGCAGCCGTTGTCCCCCAATCACTAATGTCTTTGTCGACCGGGGGTACGAATGACATTACCCGCCCAAACGGTTTGATACTGACCAAAGCCCAAATCATTTCCCTGCGAAAGTACGAAGCCGTAGGGCTGGCACTTCCGACCAACGAGCGATCCCTTGCGACCTATCTGAACTTTGGCGACGAAGACGGTGGCAAGGGCTTCACAACCGAAGACTTTCTCGCATCTTTTACGAAGATAAACTCGCATGCCAGTTTGTGGTCCCCCCTGCGCTCTCGCATCATGCTGACGGGAACCCACTTGAAAGTGTTTGCTTTGAGCATGGAGGTATACCTTACTTCGGTCGAGGAAGTTTTCGCTGAAATCAAGCTGGCAAAGTCGCTGGGCACGCACAAAATCACCAACTACAAGGAGTTGCGTGACTGGGAAGTGAAAGAAGGCAAACCGTTCCCGGATCTTGCGTTGGAAGAGGACACCATCCCGAATCTGGGAGATGTTCTGGATCTGATCTTCGAACAGGTCAAGGAGCATCTGCAGACGGCCGTTGAAATCAAAATCGATCTAAATACGTTTAGTCGACAACTGACTAACGATGTCATTCCCACGATCAAGTTGCTGGCGCTGGCTCTCGAGAGCAATACGTACGCGGCGGATATCGAGAGTTTGAATAACGAGATCAAGGAACGCGCTAATCAGATTGATGAGTTGAATAAAGAGTACAAGGCGCTGGTAATGAAATCGCTTGAGTCGGCGAGCAATTTTTCGCTCATAGGGTTGGGGGTTGCCATCTATATCGGAGTCGAAGCTGAAAGTGTTCGATCCCGGCGCAATGATCTGAGCCGCCTCCAGGCAGCGGCCATCAATAGCCTTGAGAGCAAGTCCAAGACCCTGGGCTCGATCGCACGGATCAGAGGTGACATGCAGGATATGCAGACGGTCGCTCTGGAAGCTGAAGTGGCGACAAATAACGTGGTTCATACCTGGAATGTGCTCCATACCTACATCGAAAGCTCCGGAAAAGCGATCTCGAAGATCGAAGGCGGCGTTCGCTTGCTAGCCTTCATTACTCAATTTCGTTTGGTCGCTGCGCCATGGCGCGCAATCCACGACAGCGCGGATGAACTTGTTGAATTATTCCGCGAGGCGGAAATGGAATACATGAGGGAGTACGGTTTTCAAGGAAAAAGATCAAGGAGGTCTTTAATGCAAAGTGATATGTACCCTGGCGTGCAAACCGATGTCTTGCAGGGCAGCAGTTCGAAGCTGCGTAACATTGCAGTGGAAGCAAAGTTGTTGTTTATGAAGACTGATTATCTTCCGGACTTGAGCGAAAAATTTAAAACACTTTCGGTCGACATTTCGAGCTGCTCCAATGTGGTCAGGGAAAGGGCTCTGAAAACCGAATTTTTACTTAAATCCACGCTTGGACAGTTGATGTCGCTCGATGAAGAACTGCAAGAAGGTTCCGAAGAGGTCGATGAAATTAATGGCGAGCAGGCTGTGTTGTTAAATGAAGCACAGGCATCCGTCAGTGAAGTCTCCAACTCGTTGAGTGAGAGCCTCAAGAATATCAACGCAGACTACGACGAGACGACCGTGCAGGGATTCAAAGCCTCGTTGATTAATGACGTTTCAGAGCGTGAAGTCGTATTGGAACGTTTGGATTCCAGCCTGACTGATCTTGAAAAAAAACGTGCAGTCATCAACGAAGCTGTGGATGAACTCAATAAACTCGGAATTTCCGGTATTACCAAAAATATCGAACTGAGTGTTGAAACGGTCAAGAAACTTGGTGCAAAGCCATCTCAGGTTGATCTTGTGCTGGCAGCGATCGAAAAAGTGAAACAGGACCTGGAGGGCGCAGTCAAGAGTGTTTCCTTTGTCTTGATGGTAAAACAGAATCAGGTACTTCGTGATAAGACTTTGGAGGTACAGGCGCAAATCGCTGCCGAAAAGCGTAGCGCACGAATCACTGCCGACAAGATCAAGCTGATCGAAGTTTTTGGCGAGATGAATGAACAGCGCAAGCTCTACGTGACAGAGTTCGAAAAGATCGACAAAACAGTGTCGAGTTTCTTGAACTCGATGAAGGCTCATCAGGCTATGCCCTTGAGTAAGCAGATTTCAGAATTTTTCTCTACCGCCAATGGTTTTGTCGGTTACCTGAATCAGCTTTCTTATCTGTAAGTATTACGTTTCATACCGCCCTTGAATGGCCGTGCGTCGAGCCGCTCGATGCACGGTTATTTAATGATTCTATTACTCGGGATTGAATATTCACAGGAGGCGCCTATGAGCGACGAGAGCAGGGATGTCCTGTTTTTTCAGGAAGATGATTTTATTTCGTTGCGCGCATACAAATTGTTCTTGAACGAGGTGCTCCACAGGGATTTCATCACTCACTCCACCCCTGAGACATCAAAGGTGCTAAGTGCCTATGCGCAGAAGTTGAGTGAAGAGGCTGACGCCGATCTCTCCAGATTTCAGTCCTTGGTGGATGATGTGGAGTCGGTAAGGGCGGGAGTGCTTGCCTGCGTCGATCAAGCCCGAGATCTTCGGCAGGTTTTCATTGAGGCCAAGCCAGGCGTGACGCGTTATCGACGGGTGGCTGTTGATACTTTGGGGTGCGCTCCTTTCGACTTCCACCAACCTCACCTTGGCATTTGCAGCTTTTACAACGTTTCCGGAGTCGTCAGCTATTTCATTGAGCAGTGCCGCACCAACCTGAAAACAGTTGAACGGTACAGATTGAATGTCTCCTCGATGGAGCGAGGAATTCATCCAATGTTCTACCGCATCGTTGCAGCAAGAAAACAAAAAATAGAGGCGTATGGCTACTCACCGCAAAAGCCTCCTTCGGGTTCCGGGACCTCCCCCTTCGATTTCAGGAGGCCGTACAGAGGAGATCCTGAACCGCAAACGCTGGAGCTGTATCGTTTGACAGGCATATACGCGTCCTCCGCTTCCGCGCTATTCAACTTCGGCAATTTTCTGAACAGGATTCAGCTGTTATTGACGGTGATGATTGACAGGCTTTCATCAATAACAGCTTCCTCGACGTATTCGACAGTGCTCTTGGTGCTGAACCTGGTTGCCAGCTTGCTGAACCCACTGCAACTGCGGATAGACAGGTTGCAGGAGTGGTCAGACTTCATGCGCCATAAAGGTAAATATGCTGTTGAAGAACAATGAGCAACGTGGAGTTGTAGCCGGATGAGATCCGGCTGCACTCAATAGACGTCGCGGCGATAACGGTTTTGTTCGATAAGCGTTTCTACCTGCGCTGCTCCCAGGACTTCCTGCAACACTTGATCAACCCCGCTGGCCATCCCATGCATACTGCCGCAGATGTAAATCACCGCACCCTCTGCCAGCCATTTTTTCAGTTCCTCGGCCGACTCCTTCAAGCGATCCTGCACGTAGATCTTCTCGGCCTGATCCCGCGAGAAGGCCAGGTCGAGACGCGCCAGATCACCGTTGATCAACCATTCTTCCAGTTCCGCGCGGCAGAGGAAATCGTGCTCACGATTTCGCTCGCCAAACAGCAGCCACTGACGCTGTTGGCCGTCAGCAATCCGTGCCTTGAGCAAACTGCGTAACCCGGCCAGACCCGTGCCGTTACCCAGCAGAATCATCGGCACCGGCTGGTTCGGCAAATGGAATCCGCTGTTACGCCGTACCCTCAGGCTGATGCTGCCACCCACCGGCGTATGTTCGGTCAACCAGCCGGAACCAATGCCGAGGCTGCCGTCGGCATGCCGTTCCTGGCGCACGATCAGCTCCAGCACGCCGTCTGCTGCAATTGAGGCGATCGAGTATTCACGCACAGCCAAAGGGACCATCGCATCGACCAATGATTGAGCATGCAGGCCCACCAGATGCGCGCGGTGTTCCGGCAGTTGACGCGACGCCAGCGCTACTTCAAGCGGCTCTTCGAGGCCGTTGATTTTCACTGTGGTCTCGCCACGAATACCGAGGCCGTCGAGGAAGTGTTCGATGGCCCACGGGCAGTTGCGTGGCAGCACTTCGACGAGATCGCCGGCAAGCCAACTGCTGGTGTTCGGAGCAATCAGGCCCAACAGATAAACCGGCGAACCGCTGCTGTCAGGGTTCATCAGTTCGCGACGCACCAGTGTCCAGTTGTCGTAGCTCGGTGCCTGCCAGGTATCGACCGGTGCCTGCCCGGTGAGCAGACCGAGCTGGGTTTGCCAGTGACGCAGGGCGTAGGGGTCACCACTGTCGACTTCCACTGGCGCGAACAACGTCTTGCCGCCGTGTTCGCCCAGCCACTGATGCAGGCGTTTGGCGAACCCGCAAAAGTGTTGATATTGACGATCACCGAGACCGAGCACGGCGTAGTTCAGGCTGTCGAGCGTCGAAGTCCTACCCAGTACCTTGCGCTCGAAACCGCGAGCACTGTCCGGTGCATCGCCGTCACCAAAGGTGCTGACCACGAACAGCGCATTACTGGAATCACGCAAATCCTGTTCGCTGACATTTGCCAGTGGCTGCACCTTCACCGCTAATCCGGCGGCCTGCAATTGGCCGGCAGTCTGCCACGCCAGCTGCTCGGCAAAACCACTTTGGCTGGCGAAGCCGATCAGCCACGCTGGCACATCGCTGGCGGTTTGCACGAGGTCTTTGCGCGCATCCTTGATCTGTCTTTTTTTGCGGCGACGATCCAGGTACAGCATCCAGCCGGTGACGAAGAACAGCGGCATGCTCAGCGCCGTAAGGGTCAGGATGATGCGCCCGACGATGCCGAAGTAACTGCCGACGTGCAGTGCATAGATGCTGGTCAGCAGTTGCGCCTTGAGGCTCTTGTCGCTATAGCGGTCAACCCGTTTGACCACGCCCGTGGCCGGGTCGAGGGTGATCTGGTTCAGCGCCCGGTCGTGGGGCGAGGTTTTCAGCAGGAAGTAAACGGTCGCTGGCTGGCCGGCCACTGGCGGCATGCGCACGTTATAGGAACTGAGTTGCGGGCCGGCAGCGCTGTAGATACTGCTCCACATTGCCGCATAATCGGCTGTTGGTGCCGGACCTTGCGGCGCAGGGCCACGTCCGCCGCGAACGCGTTCGTTCTGCGGTGAGTCGGAGAGCAACCGGGTCAGGCCCTTGTTGTACCACTCGTAGGACCAGGACAACCCGGTCAGCGCTGCCAGGAGGTAAAACACCAGGCACCAGGTGCCGGCCACCGAGTGCAGGTCCCAGTTGAAGCTGCGACCCTTTTTCTTCCAGTCCAGGGTCAGCCAGGCGCGCCAGCTTCTCCACTGGCGAGGCCAGCGCAGGTACAGGCCGGACAGGCAGAAGAACACCAGGATCAACGTGCACGCACCGGTGATCTGCCGACCCGTGTCGCCCATGGCGAGGAAGCGGTGCAGTTGCAGCATCAGGCCGAAGAAATCCTTGCCGCTGGCGTCGCCGAGGAATTCGGCGGTGTACGGGTCGAAGTAGCGCATCTCGCCACGGCGTTCACCCGGCGGCGGGGTGAACCACACTTTGGCGGCGTTGCCGCTGTCGGTTTCCACGGTGAGCATCGAGACTTTTTTGCCCGAAGCGTCTTCGATGTGCTCCACCAGTTCGGCAGGCGGCAGCACACCGGCGAGCTGTTTTTCGACCTGCAATACAGAAGGGTTGAGTGTGCTCAGGATTTCATCCTGAAACGACACCGCCGCCCCGGTAATGCCCATCAGGGCCAGGACCAGCCCGGCGCTGATGCCGAAAAACCAGTGCAACTGGAACAGGGTTTTCTTCAACACGTCACTCGCCTTGTTCGTTCAAGTTGATTCATCACGGCGCGCATTATGCCGTGGGGTTGTCGAGAAGCATTTTTTTACGCGCAAAAGCCCCGTTCATCTGGATGAACGGGGCCTGCGCCAACACCGACCTCTGCAGGAGCGAGCTTGCTCGCGATGAACTCAAGAACGACGTGGGGTTTCAGGCTAACCGCGTCATCGTTGACGACCATCGCGAGCGAGCTCGCTCCTACAGAAGAGGTTGCGTATTCAAATGTCCATCAGAAGTGGAAGTTGGTGCTCAGCAACGCGGTGCGACCGGCCGCCTGGTTGGCGAAGTGAGTCGAGAACGCCTTGTCGTAGTAGGTTTCGTCCGTCAGGTTCTGCACGTTCAGTTGCAGGTCGACGTTTTTGCTCAGCTTGTAGGCTGCCATCGCGTCGTAACGAACGTAGGAGTCAACCATGGTGGTGTTGGCCACGTTGCCGAACACGTCATCGACATAGAACGCACCGCCGCCGATGGTCAGCTTCGGCGTGACCTGATAGGTCGTCCACAGGCTGGCGCTGTTTTTCGGCGTGTTCGGCAGTTCGTTACCGTCGTTGGCTTTGTTTGCCGGCATATCACCGCCATCGATTTGTTCACTGTCCATGTAGGCGTAACCGGCGAAGACCTGCCATTTGTCGGTGAGCTTGCCGCTGGCCGACAGTTCGACACCTTGAACGCGGGTTTTACCGGCGTTCTCATAAGTGGTGGTGTTGGTTTGCACCCGAGCGTTGTCTTTCTCGGTGCGGAAGATATCGGCGGTCACGGACAGACGATCGTTCAACAGGTCCCACTTGGTACCAATTTCGTAGTTCTTGGTGGTTTCCGGCTCCATGTCGCTTTTCAGCAGGTTGCCGTTGCGATCCGGTGTGCCACCCAACGGGTTGCCCTCCGAACCTTCGCCCAGGGTGTTGCCCGGTGGCGTGGCGGACGTCGCGTAGGACGCATAGATGCTGCCGTTTTCCGCAGGTTTGTACACCACGCCGAACTGACCGGTGACGAATTCGCTGGTGTCATCGCCCTTGGACGTGGTCACGCTGGAACCGTTGAAGGTTTTGTAGCTGGTGTCGAAATGGTCGTAGCGCAGGCCCATGTTCACCAGCCACTGCTCGGACAACGTCAGGGTGTCGAACACATACAGTGCGTAAGTGTCGGCCTTGGTGTCGGTGCCGGCGTAGTTACGCGAGATGGCGCCGTTCCACGGATCATTCGGGTTCGGATTGGACAGCGAGGTGCAGTTGTAGCCACTTGGCGCGCCGATCAGGGCCGGCGAACAGTTGGTGGTTACCGGGGTTGTTCCCGGGGTGGTGTCCGTGTTGACGTTGTACGAGGACTTTTGGTTTTCCTCATGGGTGTACTCGACACCGGTGGAGAAGCTGTTCTTGAAACCGGCGATGTAGACATCACCAAACAGGTCGGTCTGGTTGGTGGTGGTCTCGGTGTTGCTCACGCGGGTGTTCGCGCGGCGCCAGACGGTACCATTGTTGACGTTGCCTTTACTGTCGTCCGGCTGGGTCAGGATGTAGTCCTGCATGCTGGTGCCGTGACGCAGGGTGTTCTTGATGGTCAGCGCGTCGCTCAGGTCGTGCTCGATGGCGAAGGTCGCCGTATCGACGCGGGTCTTGCGGAAGTCGCGGTCGTTCAGGCCATAGAAGTTGCTGCTGTCGCCGCCGTCATTCGGCTTGTCCGGATTGGCTTTGGTACGCGCAGCCGCGCCACCGGCCGGGATCGAATACGGAATGCCCGAATCCGGCGTGTCGTTGCTTTCGAGGTGGTAATAGTCGAGGTTGACGCGAGTGTCCGTACCCAGGCCGAAGGCCAGGGACGGTGCAACACCCCAGCGGTCGTAGTTGACGCTGTCACGCCCGGCGACGTTGCTCTCGTGGCTCAGCAGGTTCAGACGGCCAGCGGCGGTGTCGGTGAACTGGTAGTTGCCGTCGAAGGTGTAGCGTTGGGTCTGGTCGGAACCCCAGGTGAAACCACCGTCGAGCGAATCGCCCAGGTGCGCTTTCTTGCTGACCAGGTTGATGCTGCCGCCCGCTGCGCCACGGCCGCCGATCGCGGAGTTCGGGCCTTTGCTGACTTCAATCGATTCAACGGCGAAGATCTCGCGGCTCTGGGAGCCGGTATCGCGCACGCCGTCCAGATAGGTGTCGCCCTGGGCGTCGAAGCCGCGGATGAACGGACGGTCGCCTTGCGGATTACCGCCTTCACCGGCACCGAAGGTGATGCCTGGAACAGTGCGCAACGCGTCCTGCAGGTTGAGCGAACCGGTGTCTTTCAAGACTTGCTGCGGAACAACGGTCACCGAGCGCGGCGTGTCGATCAGCGGCGCGGTGTACTTGGGCGAGGAGGCTTTCTCTACGTTGTAGCTTGTCTCGTCCTGGGCTTCGCCGGTGATGGCGGTGGCGCCCAGCGAAATCACATTGTCCGGTGCTTTTCCGTCGGTTTTCTCCGCCGCGAAAACCATGTGGCCCGCAGAGCCGGCAGTAATCGCCATGCCGATGGCCGATGCGAGCAGACGTGGTGAACTGACCGGTACTTGTGGTTGTTGACGCGACATTTGAATTCCCCTCCCCAAGGATTTGAGGCCGCGAAATATAGGGTAAATAGGTATTCGTAACAATTGCGAAACATTACTATTCGCACTGAATTTACAATCTTTACAATTTAACCTTACGGTTTCTGCTGACTCATTCGTCGGATGTGTTTTACATTGGCAATAAGAATCAATACCATTAGCGCCCCTTTCGTATTCAGGTGTCTTGTCATGCTGCTGCACATTCCAGGCCTGTTCGAGAAAGACGAAGTGCAGCGCATTCGCGAGGCTCTGGAACAGGCCGATTGGGCCGATGGCAAGATCACCGCCGGCTTCCAGTCGGCCAAGGCCAAGCACAATTTGCAACTGCCGGAAGGCCACCCGTTGGCCAAGGAGATCGGCGCGGCGATGCTGGAGCGGCTGTGGAAAAATCCGCTGTTCATGTCGGCTGCTCTACCGCACAAAGTCTTTCCTCCGTTGGTGAACTGTTACACCGCCGGTGGCAGTTTCGATTTCCATATCGACAACGCGGTGCGTCAGCCCAAAGGCAGCATCGAGCGGGTGCGCACGGATTTGTCCGCCACGCTGTTCTTCAGCGAGCCTGAGGATTACGACGGCGGCGAGCTGGAGATTCAGGACACCTTCGGCACCCAGCGAGTGAAACTGCCCGCCGGCGACATGGTGCTGTACCCGGGCACCAGCCTGCACAAGGTCAACGCGGTGACACGCGGAACGCGACTCGCCTCGTTTTTCTGGACGCAAAGCCTGGTGCGCGAAGACAGTCAGCGCGCCTTGTTGTTCGAGATGGACGGGGCCATCCAGCAACTGACCCGCGATGTCCCTGATCATCCATCGCTGATCCGCCTGACCGGCACCTATCACAATCTGTTGCGTCGCTGGGTCGAGGTATGAGTTTTCAACTGCGGCGTGAGGAAGTGCTCGACGGTGCGCAGCTCAGCGCCATGCTTGAAGAAAGTCCGGCCCGTGCCGCGCAGGCGATTCTTCTCGCTGCGGGCCAGGGCATTGTTGAAGCGCAGGCGCTGCTGGGGCAGATCCTGCTCGACGGCCGTGGCATCGCCCAGGATCAGCCTCTGGCCCTGCGCTGGTTCGGCATCGCTGCCGGGCAAGGTTACCTGATGGCGCGCAACATGCTCGGGCGTTGCCATGAGCACGGGTGGGGTTGTGTCGCTGATGAGTCGATTGCCGCACGGCACTATCGAAGTGCCGCCGATGCCGGGCTGGACTGGGCGATGTACAACCTGGCCAATCTGCTCGCCACCGGGCGCGGAGTGCCTGAGGATCAACTTCAAGCCCTGGCTCTGTATCAACGCGCCGCTGAAGCCGGCCACGTCAAATCGATGAACCTGCTGGGACGTTATCTGGAAGAAGGGCGGGTGTGCCCGATGGATCTGACAGCGGCGCACAACTGGTATCGACGTTCCGCCGAGGGTGGGGACTTTCGCGGGCAGTTTAGTCACGCCGCGATCCTGGCCGAAACCGGGCGAATCGAAGAGGCACTGCAATGGCTTCGCAAGGCGCTAGTGATCGGCAGCTTGAAGTTCTTGCGGGTCAGCAGCGAATCGCTGCTTATGTCCCCGCATCCGCAGATACGCGCCATGGGTGCCGAGTTCCGTCAGCGTCTGTCGGCCCATGGCGCCGAGGTTCCTGCCCTACATCGCCGTTGAAGGGCAGGCGCCATCAATCAGCCGCGCAACCAGCGTCCCTGAAGGGGGATCAGGTAATTGCGCAAGGCCTGGCTGTGTTCAAGCACTCGCTCGCCGCGGAGCAGGGTGTCTTCGTCGGGCGCAGCCATGACCGCGCCGAGAAACGCTGACAATGCGTCCACCAACTTACCGGTTTCGCTGACGTAGGTTTGCAGGTGTGGCACGACTTTCTGTGTATCGTTCAACTGGCGAGTCATGTCGTCGTTGTCCCGCAATTGTTTGGCCAGTGACGCCACGCGCTCCTCACGTTGAGCAAGGCGCGTGTGGATGATTTGTCGCGCATTGATCAGGTCGTTGTATTTGATCAGCTCGTTGGCTTCGTCGAGAAACTTGTTGGCGACAATCAGTCCGGCTTCCAGCGCTGCAGCTTCAGGTGGTTTGGGCTTGTTGCCGATCATTGCCTTCAGTTGTTCGAGCAAAGGCTTGATTCGATCAATGAATGTCAGCTTTTCAAACTCTGTAATCGCCAGGTTCAGAACATTCTCATCCTCTTTCAATTCAGCCAGAGGTATATTCTCGGCGCTGTATTCGCCGTCCAGATTGATTTTGGCGGCGGCGAGTTCTTCGAGCCTGAAACGGTTGTTGCTGATGGTGATGCTCTGCACGCCAAACACACCGTTGTGCAGTGACGAGTGCAGCTTGGTCATTTGCTCGGTGCACAACTTGATCAGTTGCGTGACGTTTTGCGAATACACCTTGCGTGCTTTTTCAGCTTCAGCGTTTGAATCATCACCTTTGAGATTGACCAGTGCTTGCAGGTTTTCATTCAGTTCGTCCGTGTCCAGCGCCGAAATTGCCGAAGTGATGGTGTTGGCAACCGTCAGGTCCAGTTCACTGACGGCAGCATTCAAGCCGAGCAACTCATCGCTCAGGGCTTTGAGGTACAGATTAGCGGAGCCAATGATCGCCTGATAACGAATAGCCTCGCGACTTTCTTGAATACGGGCGAGGTCGGGTTGGTCATAGGAAACGTTTGTCATGAAAATACTCTTCTTTATTGATTAGATGGGATTAGTCGAAAGCACTGATCAGTTGGTTCGAATTGGATTGAACTGTTTTCCAGTTTTTAAGAACAACCTTGAAGCTCGATACAAAGCCTCTGAGGGTCAGGAAGTCTTTCATGCCCATAACTTTGTTTTGCGAGGCGTTGATGTAATCGGTAATGGAGATCCACAGCGTCTCCAATTGCGAGGTACTCTGGATAGCGCCCTCTACATAAATCGACATACTGCTCAATCCAGTCTGAAACTCCATGAGGGTGCCGGCGAGAATGTTTTTTTGCTTGACCTGTTCCGTCAATAAGTCTCGTTGAGTGATCAGCGGGCGCAAGTGGGCTGCCTGCTGCACCTCGAGCAGACGGTAATACATCGATGAGCTGCCATTGATGCCAGCGGCAAATCCGAGGATATGCTCGAAAAAGTTGGGTTCAGTCTCTTTGGTTTTTTCATCTATTCGTTGCTGGGCCAGATCGATGTCGGCATTCAGTTCGGTGAGTTGTCGGTTGATTTGCTCGTCGCTGGCCAGCTTCAGTTTTTCGCCAATGTTGATCGCAACCTTATCGTTAAGATCAGACTTGAAATATTTCAGGCGCCCGTTGACGTCCTGGCTGCTGAGTTTTTTCTCTTCGATCGAACTTGCAATGAACGCCAGCGACTCCTGTATGGAGCCAAATCGGTTCCTCTCTGTCTTGCCGATTTCCAGGGGTGGAAGGCTATTGATTTCTTCCTCGGTCAGCGAGTCGATGGTGCCCAGGTAGTCTATGTAGCCGGGCATGGTCTCGGCGGCGTCGATAATGTTCTGGCCGAAACTTTCCAGATCCTCCGAGAAGGTTGCCAGGCTACTGGCCACACGTTTCATCGAATACTCGATGTCTGCCCAGAGGCTGGCGTTTTTTGTGATCGAGATATACAGCTCGACAATATCGATTAGCTCCAGCCCGACAATGTCGGTGTGGTCTGTTTTTAATTGTTTTTCAACGTCTTCGGTACTTTGAGGTAGTTCTTTGGCGGCAGAAATGTAATTTTTTATTTTTTTGATGTCATTTTTGGTGATGTATGGACTTTGAATCGGTTGCACTTTTAACTTCCTTGAAGTGTGATTTGAATCCTTAGCTTAAGGTTGTTGTTGATTTTGAGTATATGTATTGAGTGTGACGAGTTGTTGGTTGTTTTTTGTTGTTTCTTTGAAAGTTTTGAATTGAGGGCGCGGTGATGGCGATTTTTTGCACTGCATGAGTGGGTTGTGTTTGATTTTTATATTTGATTGTTTGTGTGTGGTGGTGTTTCGAGAAAAGTTGATTTGCGGCGCTGATTGATTTCCGTTCTGTATGATCGGATTGGCGCTGCAAAAGAATAGTCAATATTAAAAGTTCGGAGAAGATAAGGCGTCGGATCAGGAGTATGAGAACAATCGTCTGGCCATTCGGAGTGGGGCAATGATGTATTTACAGGAAAACAATTTGGCAGCACCAACGTTCAACCCGTCAGTCAGGTGGATTTCAGGTTGTTCAGCCTTTCCAGATCGCCAGCCTGGAAGTTGTTTCGATGCTTGGCCATCTTGAGGTCTGGACACACGCAAATAAAAAAGGCCCATGAATACATGGGCCTTTTTCAAGCGGCGTGGGGTTACACGTAGAACGATTTCAGCGGCGGGAAACCATTGAACTCGACAGCGCTGTAACTGGTGGTGTACGCACCGGTCGACAGCCAGTACAGGCGATCACCGATGGCCAGGTTCAGCGGCAGGCCGTATTTGTAGTTTTCGTACATGATGTCGGCGCTGTCGCAGGTAGGGCCGGCGATGACCACTTCTTCCATCTCGCCCTTTTTCTCGGTCCAGATCGGGAACTTGATGGCTTCGTCCATGGTTTCGATCAGGCCGGAGAACTTGCCCACGTCCGTGTACACCCAACGCTCTACCGCGGTACGGGATTTACGCGCGACCAGCACCACTTCGCTGACCAGGATGCCGGCGTTGGCGATCAGCGAGCGGCCCGGTTCCAGGATTATTTCCGGCAGGTCATCACCGAAGTCTTCCTTGAGGAAGCGGATGATTTCTTCCGCGTAGGTCTCCAGGCTGTTGGTGCGGGTGATGTAGTTGGCCGGGAAGCCGCCGCCCATGTTGATCAGCTTCAGGTGGATGCCGTCTTCTTCTTTCAGGCGCTCGAAGATCACTTTGACCTTGGCGATCGCCGCGTCCCAGACGCTGATGTCACGCTGCTGCGAGCCGACGTGGAACGAGATGCCGTAAGGCACCAGGCCCAGGTCGCGAGCGAGGATCAACAGGTCCATGGCCATGTCGGTCTGGCAGCCGAATTTGCGCGACAACGGCCAGTCGGCGGTGGTCGAGCCTTCGGTCAGGATACGCACGTAGACTTTCGAACCCGGTGCGGCCTTGGCAATGTTGCGCAGGTCGGCTTCGGAGTCGGTGGCGAACAGGCGCACGCCCTTGTCGTAGAAGTAGCGGATGTCCTTGGATTTCTTGATGGTGTTGCCGTAGCTGATGTTGTCGGCGCTGACGCCGCGGCCCAGCACTTTGTCCAGCTCATAGATCGAGGCGATATCGAAGCTCGAGCCTTTCTCTTTGAGCAGGTCAATGATTTCGACGGCCGGGTTGGCCTTGACCGCGTAGTAGACCTTGGCGAATTCGAAACCGGCGCGCAGGTCGTCGTAGGCCTGGGCGATCATCGCGGTGTCGATCACCACGAACGGGGTTTCCTGTTTGTCGGCGAACGCCTTCATTTTCTGAAAGGTTTCACGCGCGAAATAGTCTTCGACCTGGATCGACATACCTGGGAGCTCCTACTGGCAAACGTTAGTAATCAATGGGTGCAAATGAACGTCCTCCGTATCCCCACTTTGGTTCGCCTACTTCCCAAGGCATGTCGCCGAAAGCAAAAAGGCCATGGGATGTGCAGCTTTCCCTTGGCCTTGCTGTCTCGTCGTCAGTACTTGAGCCGGATGGATCGTTTCCAGCATGGACGTTCGGCGCGAACTTTAGGGCGTGAGGGGCTTGAGATCAACAAAAAATGTCGCGTTTTTGCACTCTTCTGACGCGCGTTGCGGGCATCACTCTTTGTAACCGACTCAGATGACAGGCGGATGTTCCCGAAGAATTACGAAGTGTTAAAAATACCTGCACGTTCGATGCTTTTGTACACAAAATCCCTGATAACTACGATGGCGTCAATATCGGCGAAGTTGGCTGCCAGAAGGTGAGCTTAAAGGGGGGCTGGCTATTTCAGAAGGTATTTATGGATGGCTTTTTCGGGCGGTGCTGTTGATATTTTTTTCCGGCCTGCGAATCACTAAAAAATCGCAGAGATCTGTGGGGGCGAGCTTGCTCGCGATAGCGTAATGTCAGTCAACGACGTTGTTGGCTGTGAAAATGCCATCGCGAGCAAGCTCGCTCCCACAGGTTTTGCATTTTTACTGAGTCATATGGGCTGTCAGGCAACTACGGCTGCTGCGCTCCCGAACAGGAGCAAAATCGATCAGGGCGACACTGTTTGACCGACGAAATATGGGAGCGGTCGCCGATCAATAGACATTAAGCCTAAGGCTTACGCTCTTGCGAATGGCTGGGTACTGCTGCGTGGTAACGGTAAATTGAATAATGGTGTTTTGTTGCACATTGTTTAACGTGAATGTCCCGTTCATGTTTCCAGGACCTCGATTGATAGTGGCGCCGGCTGTAGTTGTCGTCCATGCGGAAGTAACGCCTGTAACCTCCCTGCCGTCTTTGTCGACGAGTTTTGCCGCGATCACCAATTTGAAGTTTCCCCCTTTTTTGACAAGCTGCGGGTCTGCTAGACCTCCTATGATGATTTGTGTGGGTGGACCAGCCATGACCTTTGTCTCCACGGAGCTGGCTTCTGGTGTCAGTGTGGCGGGTGATGTCGAATTGTTGGTTTTCATGGGTGACCTCTATAACCTGGTAAGTTTATTTGTGAGAGCGTGTCGCTGTGCTCCCGATTGAGTAGAGCTTTTTCCAGGCAATAGCGGAGCTATCACTTTTGACAGTCTTTGATGTTCGTTTGTTAACGATTGCAAATTTACATGGCGCCAGCACTTGACCCAATCTCCGTTTTTCCTCTTGAGGTGGTGATGGGCCAAGCGAAATGGACTATGGAAGATAATCAATCAAGTGAGTGCTACTTCTGCTGGTGAAACAATACTGGTCTTGGCACCGCGGGAGCGACCCGAGCTCAGATAAGCCGCAATCGACTCCTGAGTGACCTCGCCAAGGAACACCCGCTCGGCATCCATCACCGGCAACCACGACCGGTTGAACTCGTACATGCGCGATAGCAGGATGCGTAAATGCTCGTCGTACGCGGCCGTGGCGTTGAACTCGCGCTGGTACTGCGCGCAGGTACCGGTCTGACGGTGCAGGTCGCGGCGTCGTACATAACCCAGGGCTTTATTCTCGGCACAAGTGACCACCACGTAGCGACGGTCATGTTCGTCCATCAACTCCAGCGCTTCAGCCACCGGGGTTTGCGGGCTGACGGAGGGCGCGTTGTCCGCCGCGTCTTCGGCTTTCACCAGCAGCAGGCGCTTGAGCGTGCTGTCCTGGCCGACGAAGTTGCTGACAAACTCATCCGCCGGGTGCGCGAGCAAGGTGTCCGGGTGATCGATCTGCAATAGCTTGCCGGCGCGGAAGATCGCGATCTTGTCGCCGAGCTTGATCGCCTCGTCGATGTCATGGCTGACCATGATCACGGTCTTGTTCAGCGCCCGCTGCATCTCGAAGAATTCGTTCTGGATCATCTCGCGGTTGATCGGGTCGACCGCGCCGAACGGTTCGTCCATCAACAGCAATGGCGCATCTGCCGCCAAGGCGCGAATCACGCCGATCCGTTGTTGCTGACCACCGGACAACTCCCGTGGATAGCGATGCAAGTACTGCTTGGGTTCGAGCTTGATCATGCTCATCAATTCGCGGGCGCGGTCGTGGCATTTTTGTTTGTCCCAACCGAGCAGTTTCGGTACGACCACGATGTTCTCTTCGATGGTCATGTTCGGGAACAGGCCGATCTGCTGGATCACGTAACCGATGTTGCGGCGCAGCGTCACTTCGTCGAGGCCGGTGGTGTCTTCGCCGTTGATCAGGATCTTGCCCGAGGTCGGAGTGATCAGGCGGTTGATCATTTTCAGCGTGGTGCTTTTGCCGCAACCCGATGGCCCGAGGAACACGCAGATTTCGCCTTCATTGACGGTCAGACTCACCGAGTCCACGGCTTTCACATCCTTGCCGTTGCTTTGGAAGGTCTTGCTGAGGTTTTGAAGTTCGATCATTTGAGCAGTCCTTTTGGAGTCAGCGAGCGTTGCAGCACTTGCAGGATCAGGTCGGCGATGATCGCCAGCACACTGACCAGCACGGCGCCGACGATCAGCATCGACATGTCGCTGCGGCTGATGGAAGCGAGGATGAGTACACCGAGGCCACCGGCACCGATGGTGGCGGCGATGGTCATGACGCCGATGTTCATGACCACGGCGGTGCGTACGCCGGCAAGGATCACCGGCACGGCGATGGGCAGCTCAACCATGCGCAGGCGTTGGCCGAACGTCATGCCGATGCCGCGCGCCGCTTCGCGGATTCCCGGTTCGACGCTGGTCAGGGCCAGGTAGGTGTTACGCATGATCGGCAGCAGTGAATAGAGAAACACTGCGGTGATCGCTGGCATCGGGCCGAGGCCCTGGCCGAATCTGGAGTAGAACGGCAGCAACAGGCCGAACAGGGCAATCGACGGCACCGTCAGCAGCACTGTTGCACTGGCCTGCAAAGGCCCGGCGAGGCTCGGGAAACGCGTCATCAGGATGCCCAAAGGCACGCCGACCAGAATCGCCAGGGTCACGGCAATGCCGACCAGCGTGATGTGTTGCCCGGTCAGATGCATCGCCTGTTGCCAGTCGAGATGGGAAAAGGCGTTCAAGAATTCCATTACTTCTCCTTCTCAGTTCAATGGATGCTGGCGCAGGAAATCGGCGGCCACGGCTGAAGGACTCTGGTGATCGACATCCACCCGCGCGTTGAGCTCGCGCATGGTGTTGTCGTCGAACAGTCCCGCCAGTGGCTTGAGCTGTGCAGCCAGTTGCGGATGCGCATCGAGGAAGGCCTGACGCACCACGGGCGCGGCGGTGTAGTCGGGGAAGTAGTGCTTGTCGTCTTCCAGCAATTTCAGCTTGAAGGCGTTGAGGCGACCATCAGTGGTGTAGACCAGGCCGGCAAACACCTGGCCATTGCGCAGCGCGGTATAGACCAGCCCGGCGTCCATCTGCCGGATGTTTTTGCGGGTCAGGTTCATGTCGTACAGCTGCACCATGCCTGCGAGTCCGTCCGAACGGTTGGCGAACTCGGTATCCAGCGCCACCAGATTGTTGGTCTCGGCCTCGTTGTGCAGCACCCTGTTCAGCTCACTGATGGTGTTGATCTGCGGGTATTGGTCAGCGATGTTTTTCGGCAGGGCGAGGGCGTAGGTGTTGCTGAATTTCGACGGAGTGAGCCAGACCAGGCCTTTTTGTGCGTCGAGTTCTCTTACCCGCGCGTAGGACTGTTCGCTGTCGAGTTTTTCGGTTACATGGTTGTAGGCCACCAGCGACACACCGGTGTATTCCCAGAGCATGTCCAGTTGACCGCTTTCGTGGGCGCTGCGGGCCAGATTGCTGCCCAGGCCGCCGGTCACTTGCACGTCGTAACCCTTGGTGCGCAGGTATTGCGCGGTGATTTCCGCCAGCAGGGTCTGTTCGGTGAACACCCGGGCGCCGATGCGGATCAACGGTTTTTCCGCGGCCTGGGCAAATCCTGCGCACAGCAGAACGCAGCCTAGTAAAAAGCTTGTTGTTTTCATGAGATTTCCTTTGCCGAGGCTTAATTCGGGCGCAGGCCGCGTTCGAGCCAGAGGCGACTGCCAAGGGTGACCATGCCGTCCAGCAACAGGGCCAGCAACGCGGTGCATGCGGCACCGAGCAGCAACTGCGACTGATTGTTCAGGGCAATGCCGGGGAATATCAGGCTGCCAAGACTGTTGGCGCCGATCAGGAACGCCAGCGGTGCCGTCCCGACATTGATCGCCAACGCCACGCGCACGCCACCAATGATGATCGGCACGGCGTTCGGCAGCTCGACTTTCCACAGCACTTGGTGCGGCGTCATGCCGATGCCGACGGCGGCTTCCTTGAGCGAGCCCTGAACGTTTTTCAGGCCCTCATAAGTGTTGCGCACGATGGGCAGCAAGGAGGCGAGGAACAGGGCGAAGATGGCCGGGCCGCTGCCGATGCCGAGGATGCCCAGGGCAAGGGCCAGGACGGCCAGAGGCGGAACGGTGTTGCCGATGTTGAAGAGCTGCATGAAACGTTCAGCGCGACCGACCATGGACGGGCGGCTGAGCAAGATACCGGCGGGGATGCCCATGACAAGGGCGGCCAGCATGGACGCGAGGACGAGAATCAGATGAGCTTGCAGGTAAAACAACAAATCGTCGCGGTAGTGTTCGATCGTGTTGATGCCGATCCATTGGACCAGCTGGGCCAGAAGGGCGATTACCAACGCGCCTCCCATCAGCCCTTTGCCATAGCGGATAGCCACAGGCGGACTCCTTTTTTCAGTCGGCGAACACTTTTTCGCGTGGCAACGCCATTCCTGGCTGCCGAAAAAATGATCGCGAGAAGCAGCTCATGCCGAGCGCGTTCCACTGTAGGAGCGAGCTTGCTCGCGAAAAACGTCCAGGCAACGCATACATTCGCTACCCAGCGTTATCGTTGAAGTCCATCGCGAGCGGGCTCGCTCCTACAGGGGGTGGCGCAGGGCAATCGAGCCATGAGCACAGCCTCGTCAGGCCGAATTGCAGGTGTTTCAGGCCCCCGACGAGTGGTCGTTACGGGGGAGTGGACGTCTCCGTGCTTTAAAAGGTTCCCACATTAAATGCCATGTGGCCACCTGTAGGAGCTGCCGAAGGCTGCGATCTTTTGGCGTTTTCAATGACGCCGAAGATCAAAGGATCGCAGCCTTCGGCAGCTCCTACAGGGGGATCGGGGTGTATGGACGGTGGTCCGTAGATCACTTTTTAAGCTATACTCGCCGCCCTTTTTTGAATCACCTGCCAGGCGATTTCCCATGACCAAACAGGCCGCCGAAGTCGCGAAACGCCGCACTTTCGCCATTATTTCCCACCCCGATGCCGGTAAGACCACCATCACCGAGAAGCTCTTGCTGATGGGCAAGGCGATCGCGGTAGCCGGTACGGTGAAATCTCGTAAATCCGACCGCCATGCCACCTCCGACTGGATGGAAATGGAAAAGCAGCGTGGTATTTCCATTACCACGTCGGTCATGCAATTCCCGTATCGCGAGCACATGATCAACCTGCTCGACACCCCGGGCCACGAAGACTTCTCCGAAGATACCTACCGCACCCTGACGGCGGTGGACTCGGCGTTGATGGTTCTCGACGGCGGTAAAGGTGTAGAGCCACGGACCATCGCCCTGATGGACGTCTGCCGTCTGCGTGACACGCCGATCGTCAGCTTCATCAACAAACTCGACCGTGACATCCGCGACCCGATCGAACTGCTCGACGAAATCGAAGCCGTCCTCAAGATCAAGGCTGCGCCGATCACCTGGCCGATCGGTTGCTACCGTGACTTCAAAGGCGTGTATCACCTCGCCGACGACTACATCATCGTGTACACCGCCGGTCACGGCCATGAGCGCACCGAAACCAAGATCATCGAGAAGCTCGATTCCGATGAAGCCCGTGCGCACCTGGGTGACGAGTACGAACGTTTCCTAGAACAGCTTGAACTGGTGCAGGGCGCCTGCCACGAGTTCAACCAGCAGGAATTCCTCGACGGTCAGTTGACCCCGGTGTTCTTCGGTACGGCGCTGGGCAACTTCGGTGTCGACCACGTCCTCGACGCCGTCGTTGATTGGGCTCCGCGCCCGCTGGCCCGGGTGGCCAATGAGCGCACCGTGGAGCCGGTGGAAGAGAAGTTCTCGGGCTTCATCTTCAAGATCCAGGCGAACATGGACCCGAAACACCGCGACCGCATCGCCTTCATGCGTATCTGCTCCGGCAAGTACGAAAAAGGCATGAAGATGCGCCATGTGCGCACCGGCAAGGACGTGCGGATCGGCGACGCGCTGACCTTCTTCTCCTCCGAGCGTGAGCAACTGGAAGAGGCGTTTGCCGGCGACATCATCGGCCTGCACAACCACGGCACCATCCAGATCGGCGACACCTTCAGCGAAGGCGAAGTCCTGGGCTTCACCGGCATCCCGCACTTCGCCCCGGAACTGTTCCGCCGCGTGCGCCTGAAGGATCCGCTCAAATCCAAGCAACTGCGCCAGGGCTTGCAGCAGCTGGCCGAAGAAGGTGCGACCCAGGTGTTCTTCCCGGAACGCAGTAACGACATCATCCTCGGCGCCGTCGGTGTACTGCAGTTCGATGTGGTCGCCAGCCGTTTGAAAGAGGAATACAAGGTCGAGTGCTCCTACGAGCCGATCACTGTTTATTCCGCGCGCTGGATCGAATGCAGCGACAAGAAGAAGCTTGAGGAGTTCTCCAACAAGGCTGTGGAAAACCTGGCACTGGACGGCGGCGGTCACCTGACCTACCTCGCGCCTACGCGGGTCAACCTGGCACTGATGGAAGAGCGCTGGCCGGACGTGAAATTCCGCGCGACCCGCGAGCATCACTAAGCGCTGAATGGCGACACCCGAAAGCCCGCTGTGAAAACAGCGGGCTTTTTTTGTGGATTGATTTTGCGCTGGAGGCGATTGCGTAGGTCTTTTCCTTCGCATTTGTAGTCCGCCTCTGCTTTTGCCCTATGTGGGAGATTTGCCTGCGACGAGTCAGTCATTGGCGTTTAGTGTTCAAGACACATTTCGCAAACAGCGGCCATATTGATGATCAAGGGAATGACGCATCGGCTGACTCATCTGCTGAGGCTGGACGGCTATTTCGGCGTTATGGCCTGGGTGCTCGCGGCGCTGCTGTTCATCAATCGACTGAGCAGCATGGTCAAGTTGTTCATGGCGCTGTACCTGCGTCAGGAACTGGGGCTGGCTATTGAAACCGTTGGCTGGCTGTTATCGGCATATGGCGCTGGATTGCTGATCGGCTCGATGCTCGGTGGTTTGCTCAGTGATCATGTGCGCACGGCACGGCTCACCGCGGCGCTGTTCTTTGTGTCGATGTGGGTTCTGATCCTGCTCGGGCTGGTCACGCAGGTGCCGCTGCTGGCCGGGTTGCTGTTGCTCAGTGGGGCCGTCGACGGGGCGATCCGTACGCTGCATCAGCGGCTGATCATGGAGTATTGCGAGGTTGCGCAGCGTTCCCGGGCGCAGGCCTTGAGTCGGGTAGCCCGGAACCTCGGAATGGCCGCTGCCGGGGTGGCGGGCGGCGTTTTGGCGCAGACCGATTTTCGCTGGGTGTTTTTCTCCAGCGCAGCCATGACCCTGTTGGCCTTGCTCTGGTTTGTCCGCACGACATGGCGCCGACCGGTGCTGGTGCCTGACGAGAAACCTGATACCGGCTCAGGCTCATGGGTGCCGTATCGCGACAAACCCTTTCTCTGGTTATTGGCGACGACGGTCTTGCTCGGGATGGCATTCGACACGGTCTACAGCACGCTGGGTAACTACCTGCGTGATTACTATCGCCTGAGCACCGAAGCTATCGGCTGGCAGTTCGCATTGAATGCCGTATTGGTGGTGTCGTTACAGATTCCGTTGACCCATTGGGGCGAACGCTGGGGCACGCGTCGCCAACTGGTGGCGGGCAGTCTGTTGCTGGCCTGTGGGCTCGGTATGTTGCCGTTGGGTTCCGGGCTGTTCTATGCCTGCCTGTCGACGGTGGTCTGGACATTGGGAGAGGCGCTGTTCATGCCGCCGCTGAATGCACTGGTCATGCAGCATGCGCAACGTGGAAAAAGCGGGCAGTACTTTGGCGTGTTTTTCATGAGCTGGAGTGCGAGTGCACTGTTGTCGCCGATGCTCAGCGGTCAGTTGTACGGTCACTTTGGCGGGCACAGTGTGTGGCTGGTCAGTGCGGCACTGGCGCTGCTTTCCATACCTATGATTTATCAGGCTACCCGCCCTCGCGCTCCGGACAAACTTGAGGGTCAACCTCGCGGGACTGTTTCGCTTAGTTGATCCGGCTATTGGGTTTATTTGAAACCAGTCTTTCTGCCGAGTGTATTTCTGCTCGCTCGTCAGCGTCCAATCTGGAGAACCCGACTGATCGGAACTAGATTTCACTCAGCGCCAGACAGGCACTCCACGAAAGGAAGGAATCGGCTATGAACAGGTTGTTTCGCGTTTTATTGTTGTTGAAGGTGTTGGTGATGCTATCGCTCGGGACGTCGACGGCGTGGGCCGAGTGCATCGATCACGGGGAGCAGGCTTCGAGCGGGCAAGCGGGATACGCGGGGTTGATGCTCGCCAAATCCGAATCGGAACCGGGAGATCTGGGGCAGGGTGGTGCTGACAACGACGATGACTCGACCACCGACGAGCCGGACTCCGATGAAGAAGGCGACAGCCAGACGTAATCGCTCGATGGCGAGCATGACTGATAGGCAATCGAGGTAGAAGGGGTTGGATTACAACTCCAACCCTGTGGGAGCGGGCTTGCTCGCGAAGGTGTCATGCCAGTCAGTATCAATGTCGACTGACAGACCGCTTTCGCGAGCAAGCCCGCTCCCACTGTTTTTATGCCGCGCCGTCGAGAACGGGGTCAGGCCTGGAGCCCGTAGACTACCGGGCCGCGATTCCCCATTTCGATGAAAGCCTCGCCGCCAACGATAATGCGAGCACCGCTCTGGATCTTCACATCCCACGGCAATCCTCCTGAAGGACCAAAAGAAACCCACCCGGACCCAGTCCCGCCGAAGTGGGTGTCATAGTCTCCAGTGGGCAACAACCTGCCAGCGATGATATGGAGTGCCCGGTTGTAACCAACCACGACAATCTTGCCGTCCGGCTGCTGGGCCAGGGATCGCCAGAAGGTTTCAGGACCGGTGTTGGTGAATACAGGAAGTCCGCCATTCCACTCCTTATCGGGGTGACCGTCCGCGGTAAACCTCATCGCCATGCCCATGCTCTCCTGGATACCGCCGGCACATGCCAGCTTGCCATCAGCCTGTGCGATGAGTTGACTCATTTTGAGTGAGCCATCGGTCGTTGCCAGGAACGCAAAACCATCGACACCAAATTGTTTATCGACCTGCCCCTGCAGGTCATAACGTGCAAGAACGAGCTGGCCGGATGTGGTGGTTCCGCCAACAACGATTTTTCCCTCTTGAATCACAACGCTGCAAAGCCGGATGAAGTCGCCCCCGGTTTCGATCTCGACAAAACCGTTATTGCCGAAACCAGTATCGAGTTCGCCGTTACTGTGCAGGCGAACCAGCAGTGACCCTTCGGACTCACTGATGAAATAGCTGAACGCCACAAGTATTTTTCCATCCCCCTGCAGGCAACCGTCGATCAATGCCACTTGGGAATAATCATGCTGTGCTACAGGAATCACGACACTGCCGAAGTTCAGGTCAGGGCTACCGTTGGCATGAAAGCGCCTCAGTGCTGCCCGCCCAATACCGTCGGGTTCTCGGGTATCACCGATCACCAGGATCTTGCGATCCTCTTGCAGTAGCAAACGTGACGGACTTGCCTTTTTACCGCTGACAAACTGCCACTCACCTGTGTTCCCGTCATTGCCAAACGCCTTGTCCTTGATGCCGTCAGAATCGGTGCGATACACAGTGACACTTTCCCCCTGCCGAGTGGCGTAGGTCAGTTCACCTTCAGCCGATAACACAACGGCCCTGACCGAGCCCGCCAGAAAGTCAGGCCTGATCTGTCCAGACACACCAAATTCCGGGTCCAGTTGACCCGCGTCCAGCAGGATTACGTCTATTGCTTGAGTGCCCATGAGGCTTCACCTGTCCTAATAGTTTTTGAATGACTCACCGACAGGATTCAAACAAAACGGCTGAGCGTTCGAAGCTCTCAGGACTGACAGGTGTGCTTCTGCAAAACAGCGACGCTCAATCACCACTCGACAGGCAAAAGAAAACCCCTCCTGTATCGATTGATGCGCAATCGAATGAGAAGGGGTTTGGTTGACTCAAGCGCGCCCCAAAGACCGAGGCGTTTTTTTACGCCGCGCCGTCGAGGAATTGCTCGGCGTAGTGGCAAGCCACCTGGCGGTTGTCGAGCCGGCGCAGGGCTGGCTCTTCAGTGCTGCAGCGCTCGGTCGCATACGGGCAGCGCTTGTGGAAGGCGCAGCCCGGTGGTGGGTTCAGCGGGTTGGGCAACTCGCCGACGATCTTGATTTTCGGCTTGTCCGGATCCGGGTGGATGGCTGGCGTCGCCGACAACAGTGCCTGGGTGTAGGGGTGCAGGGGACGGGAGTAGATGTCCTCCTTCGTGCCCATTTCCACCGGGCGGCCCAGGTACATCACCATCACATGGTCGGCCACGTGGCGAACCACCGCCAGGTTGTGAGAGATGAACACGTAGGCGGTGTTGAACTCTTGCTGCAGATCCATGAACAGGTTGAGCACCTGTGCCTGAATCGACACGTCCAGCGCCGAGGTCGGTTCGTCTGCCACCAGCACTTTGGGTTGCAGCATCATCGCGCGAGCCAGGGCGATCCGCTGGCGCTGACCACCGGAAAACATGTGCGGATAACGCTGGTAGTGCTCGGGACGCAAGCCCACCTGCTTCATCATCGCCTGGACTTTCTCACGACGTTCCGCTGCGCTCAGGTTGGTGTTGATCAACAGTGGCTCGGCCAACTGATCACCGACCTTCTGCCGTGGGTTCAACGAGGCGTACGGGCTCTGGAACACCATCTGCACGTCTTTGCGCAGTTGCTTGCGCTGGGCCTTGTCGGCACCGGCGACTTCCTGGCCGGCGATTTTCAAGGAGCCCGAGGACGGCTCTTCGATCAGGGTCAGGGCACGGGCCAGGGTGGATTTGCCGCAACCGGATTCACCGACGACAGCGAGGGTCTTGCCGGCTTCCAGTTCGAACGACACGCCGTTGAGGGCGCGCACGGTGGCGTGACCCTTGAACAGGCCTCGGGACACCTCGTAGTGACGGGTCAGGTCGCGGGCGGTAAGAACGACGGCCATTACGCCACCTCCTGGTTCAGCGGGTAGAAGCAGCGAGCGAGGCTGTTGCTTTTCTGGTCAAGGGCCGGACGTTGTTGACGGCAGTTGTCTTTCACGTACGGGCAGCGTGGCGACAGCAGGCAACCCTGCGGACGGTCGTAGCGACCGGGAACGATGCCCGGCAGGGTCGACAGGCGCGAGGCACCCAGGCTGTGTTCCGGAATCGCCTTGAGCAGCGCTTCGCTGTAAGGGTGTGCCGGAATGTCGAACAGTTGCGGCACCTGACCGACTTCGACCGCTTGGCCGGCGTACATCACGCAAACGCGCTGGGCGGTTTCGGCCACGACCGCGAGGTCGTGGGTGATCAGCACCAGGCCCATGTTCTGCTCTTTCTGCAGCGCCAGCAGCAGGTCCATGATTTGCGCCTGAATCGTCACGTCGAGTGCCGTGGTCGGTTCGTCGGCGATTAGCAGTTTCGGTTCGCCGGCAATCGCCATGGCAATCGCGACACGCTGGCTCATACCGCCGGACAGTTGATGCGGGTAGGCGTCCATACGACTGGCTGCACCCGGGATTTCAACTTTTTCCAGCAGTTCGATGGCACGCTTGCGGGCCGCCTTGCCGGACATTTTCAGGTGCAGGCGCAGCACTTCTTCGATCTGGAAACCGACGGTGTAGCTCGGGTTCAGCGCGGTCATCGGATCCTGGAAGACCATGGACAGGTCTTTGCCGACAATCTGTCGACGCTGGCGATTGTTCAGCTTGAGCATGTCCTTGCCGTCAAAGCTGAGCGAGTCGGCGGTAACGATGCCGGGGTGCTCGATCAGGCCCATCAGCGCCATCATGGTCACGGACTTGCCGGAACCGGACTCGCCAACGATGGCCAGCACTTCGCCCTTGTCCACTTTCAGGTCGAGGCCGTCGACCACTGGCGTGGCGTTCTTGTCGCCGAAGCGAACGTTGAGATTCTTGATTTCTAACAGTGACATGGGAATCTCCTCAGGCGGCGTTCTTGAGTTTCGGGTCCAGCGCGTCGCGCAGGCCGTCACCCATCAAGTTGATTGCCAGCACGCTGAGCAAAATGGTCAAACCAGGCAGGCTCACCACCCACCAGGCGCGTTCGATGTAGTCGCGGGCCGAAGCCAGCATGGTGCCCCACTCAGGGGTTGGCGGTTGTACGCCAAGGCCGAGGAAGCCCAGTGCGGCGGCATCGAGAATCGCCGAAGAGAAGCTCAGGGTTGCCTGAACGATCAGCGGCGCCATGCAGTTGGGCAGCACGGTAACGAACATCAGGCGTGGCAGGCCGGCACCGGCCAGGCGCGCAGCGGTCACGTAGTCGCGGTTCAGCTCGCCCATCACCGCAGCGCGGGTCAGGCGAACGTAGGACGGCAGGGATACCACGGCGATAGCGATCACGGTGTTGATCAGGCCAGGGCCGAGGATGGCGACGATCGCCACGGCCAGCAGCAGGGACGGCAGGGCCAGCATGATGTCCATCAGGCGCATGATGGTCGGGCCGAGCACGCGCGGGAAGAACCCGGCGAACAGACCCAGCAGGATCCCTGGAATCAGCGACATCACCACCGAAGACAAACCGATCAGCAGCGACAGGCGCGAGCCAGTGATCAGGCGCGACAGCAGGTCGCGGCCCAGTTCATCGGTGCCGAGCAGGAACTGCAGTTGCCCACCTTCCAGCCAGGCAGGCGGAGTCAGCAGGAAGTCGCGGTACTGCTCGCTCGGATCGTGTGGGGCGACCCACGGGGCGAAGATGGCGCAGAAAATCACCAGCAGCATGAACATCAGGCCGGCGACGGCGCCTTTGTTCTTGGAGAACGCTTGCCAGAATTCTTTGTACGGAGACGGGTACAGCAGGCTTTGATCGACTGCTACCGATGGAATTGGAGTGGTCATGGTCATGATCTCAGCGCTGATGACGGATGCGTGGGTTGGCAAAGCCGTAGAGGATGTCCACTACGAAGTTGACCAGAATCACCAGGCAGGCGATTAACAGGATGCCGTTCTGTACGACGGGATAGTCCCGGGCGCCAATGGCTTCGATCAGCCATTTGCCGATGCCGGGCCACGAGAAGATGGTTTCGGTCAGGACCGCACCGGCCAGCAGGGTGCCGACTTGCAGGCCGACCACGGTCAGTACCGGAATCAGCGCGTTACGCAGACCGTGCACGAACACCACGCGCGACGGCGACAGGCCCTTGGCCTTGGCGGTACGGATGTAGTCTTCACGCAGTACTTCGAGCATCGAGGAGCGGGTCATCCGCGCGATCACCGCCAGCGGGATGGTACCCAGCACGATGGCCGGCAGGATCAGGTGGTGCAGGGCGTCGAAGAAGGCGTCCGGCTCGTTGGCCAGCAGCGTATCGATCAGCATGAAGCCGGTGCGTGGCTCGATGTCGTAGAGCAGGTCGATCCGTCCGGACACCGGGGTCCAGCCCAGGCTCACCGAGAAGAACATGATCAGGATCAGGCCCCACCAGAAGATCGGCATCGAGTATCCCGCCAGGGAGATACCCATCACCCCATGGTCGAACAGGGATCCTCGCTTGAGTGCCGCGATCACCCCGGCCAGAAGGCCCAGGATGCCGGCGAACAACAGGGCGGCCATGGATAGCTCCAGGGTCGCGGGGAACAGGGAAGTGAATTCGTTCCAGACGCTTTCACGGGTACGCAGGGATTCTCCGAGGTCGCCGTGGGCCAGTTTGCCGATGTAATCCAGGTACTGGGCATACAGGGGTTTGTTCAGACCTAGGCGTTCCATTGCCTGAGCGTGCATTTCCGGGTCGACTCTGCGTTCGCCCATCATGACTTCCACGGGGTCGCCAGGGATCATGCGAATCAACGCGAATGTCAGCAAGGTGATGCCGAAAAACGTGGGGATCAGTAACCCCAGTCGGCGGGCAATAAAACTAAACATCGTAAGGTGTACCTCATCAGCCGGTTAGGCGTGCCCGGCATCCCTGCGTCAGGAATGCCGGGAGTTTTCTTATCTACTTCACCTGGGTGGTGGCGAAGTTGTTCGTGGTGAGGGGGCTAATGTGATAGCCCTCTACGTTGTTGCGCATTGCGGTAAACATTCTAGTGTGCGCCATGCTGATCCATGGCTGGTCCTGGTTAAAAATAACCTGGGCCTGCTCGTAGAGCGCTGCACGTTCGGCCGGATCGGTTTTTTCCCGGGCCTGGTCAATCAGCGCCTGGAACTTGTCATTGCACCAGCGCGCGTAGTTTTCTCCGTTCTTGGCCGCTTCACAACTGAGCATAGGCGTCAGGAAGTTATCCGGGTCGCCGTTATCGCCCGCCCATCCGGCGGAAACCATGTCGTGCTCGCCGTTTTTGGCGCGTTTGAGCATCTCACCCCACTCCATCACGCGGATGTCGATCTTGATCCCGACCTTGGCCAGGTCGGCTTGCATCATCTGCGCGCCGAGCATCGGGTTCGGGTTGGTCGGACCGCCACCGTTGCGGGTGAACAGGGTGAAGGTGGTGCCTTCCGGTACGCCGGCTTCCTTGAGCAAGGCGCGCGCCTTGTCCAGGTCTCGGGCCGGGTTCTTCAGGTCGTGGTTGTAGCCCAGCAGGGTGTCCGGGTACGGGTTGACCCCGGCCGTTGCATTGCCCTTGCCGAACAACGCATTGACGTACGCCTCTTTGTCGAAGGCGATGTCGATGGCTTTGCGCACCCGCACATCACTCATGTACTTGTGCGTGGTGTTCATGGCGATGTAGGAAACGGTCATCGCGTTCAGTTCGTCGACCTTCAGGTTCGAGTCTTTCTTGATGCTCGGGATGTCATCCGGTTTCGGATACAGCGCAACCTGGCACTCGTTGGCCTTGAGCTTCTGCAGGCGTACGTTGTTGTCGGTGGCGATGGCCAGGATCAGCGCATCGGCCGGTGGCTTGCCACGGAAGTAATCCGGGTTGGCCTTGAAGCGAACCTGAGCGTCCTTGTTGTAGCGCTGGAAGACGAACGGGCCGGTGCCGACTGGTTTGTTGTTCAGGTCGCCGGCCTTGTTGGCCTTGAGCAATTGATCGGCGTACTCGGCGGAGTAGATCGACGAGAAGGCCATGGCGATGTCGGCCAGGAACGGCGCTTCGCGTCGGGTCAGGGTGAACTTGACCGTGTTGTCGTCGACTTTCTCGACGCTTTTGAGCAGCTCTTTGAAGCCCATGCTTTCAAAGTACGGGAAGCCCACGCTCGACAGTTTGTGCCATGGATGATTCGGGTCCAGCTGACGCTGGAAGCTCCAGACCACGTCGTCGGCATTCATGTCGCGGGTCGGCTTGAAGTATTCGGTGGTGTGGAACTTGACGCCTTTGCGCAGATGAAACGTATAGCTCAGGCCGTCTTCACTGATGCCCCAGGAGTCGGCCAGTGCCGGAATCACGTCTGTGGTACCGGGCTTGAAGTCCGCCAGGCGATTGAAGATGGTTTCGGCCACGGCATCGGCGGTGACTGCAGTGGTGTACTGGACCATGTCGAAGCCTTCAGGGCTGGCCTCGGTGCAAACCACCAGGGGCTTGGCCGAAACGCCGACAGCGACACTGAGCAAAGCAGCCGCGATGGCCGCACGTAGGGGAAGCATTTTCATCAAGAACCCTCTGCAATCAGTTAAAGGACTAAAACCCAACGGCCGATTCGTCATTGAATCAGCCGTCAGGCGCGCGCATTACAGGATATTGAACGGAACCGTGGTCACGAGACGGAACTCGTTGATGCTGCCGTCAGCCTGGTTTTCGCTGGCACGGTGAGCGGTGTAGGTACCGCGGATCGTGGTGGCCTTGAGTGGGCCGCTCTGCACGGCGTAGGTCGCGCCGATGCCGTATTCATAGTGGTGTTCGCCATCCTGGGACTGGATGCCGTCGTAACCCTTGCCAGGCACGCCGCCGTTGCCGGTGTAGTGAGTGCCGTCGATACCCCATCCGCGCGCCTGGTAGATGTTGAACTTCAGGCCTGGCACGCCGTATTCGGCCATGTTCAGACCGTAGGCAACCTGGAACGATTTTTCGTTCGGGCCGTTGAAGTCCGACAGCAGGGAGTTGGCCAGGTAGATACCGTTGGTTTCGTGCAGGTAGTCGAAATACTCGTTGCCGTTCACTTCCTGGTACGAGAGGGTCAGGGTGTGGGCCTGGTGGGTCAGGCCGAACGACAGGGAATAGGTGTCGTTGTCGATAGTGCCGATCAGGGCCTTACCGGTGTCCTGGGTTTTGTAGTAGTTCAGGCCGGTGGTCAGGCTCAGTACCTGGCTGTCGCCCAGAACGTGGGAAGCGCCGAAGTAGTACTGGTTCCAGATGTCTTCCGCCTGGGTCGCCCAGAGGCTGGTGGTCAGGCTGGCAAATGGGGTGTAGGTCAGGCCGCCGGTGTAGACGTGATCGGTCTCGACGATGCCGTTGGCGTATTCGGTGCGGAATTTGCGCTGGCTTTCTTCGGTACGCGGTGAGTTGCGGTCGAAGGTGGCCAGGTCGAAGGCCAGGTTGTTCAGCTCTTCGCTGTGGATGGCCACACCTTCGAAACTCGAAGGCAGTGCGCGGTTACCGATCACGTCGACCATCGGGCTGCTGAAGTTCATGCGGCCGGCGGTCAGGGTGGTGTTGGAGACACGGGCCTTGACGTTGGCCAGGCCCAGTTTGCTCCACTGGCCTTGAGCGTCGCCGCCTTCTTTGGTCAGGGTCCGGTTGTTGCCTGCATTTGGACGAGTGCCTGGTGCGCCACCGTTGCCGGATGCCAGGTCTTTACGATCCTGGTCAAGTGCGATGGCGTTGTAAGCCGCCACTTCGGTGCTGAAACCGACAGTCCCTTCGGTGAAGCCCGAGTTGTATTTGACGATGGTGCCCTGGACCCAGTTGATACGACGATCGGTATCGGTCAGCGTGCCGTGATCGTTGTATTTGAATTTTGCACCACGTTTCAGTTGTTCATTGGCGTACCAGTTACGCGTGGTGCCGGTGATCGACTGGCCTTCGACAAAGCCGGTAGCTTCGCTTTGGGCATTCTTCTCGTTCACGGTAACCGGGGTGAAAGCCTGGCTTTGGGTTTCTGCGTAAGCCGTGGCGGTTACGCTGCTTATGGCCAAGGCCAATAACGCGGTGCTGCTCAGTTTCATGGGTAAAGCTCCTTACTTTCTTTTTTTTATGCCGGTCTTTTTTTGTGATCCGGCTATTGGTTTAGAACTCATTCACGGCACCGCAAACGTTTGCTGTTGGCCAAATTGGCAAAAGACGGCAAAGCGTCTGCGTGAGGGCGGAAAATCCGCCCCCCGGCATTTCTGGCTAATCGGTTATTTTTCTATGCTGACACCCGAGAACACATTGCGGCCGAACGGGCTCACTTTGAACCCTTCGATTTTGGCGCTCAGCGGCTGGTTGACCGTTGAGTGGGCGACTGGCGTGATCGGCACCTGCTGCTTGAGGTACTGCTGCGCCTGTTTGTAGAGCAGGGTGCGCTGGTCACGGTCGGTGACGACCTTGGCCTGCTTGATCAGCTTGTCGTAGGCAGGATCACACCACATCGAGTAGTTGTTGCCGCCAATGGCGTCGCAGCTGTAGAGCGTGCCCAGCCAGTTGTCCGGATCCCCGTTGTCACCGGTCCAGCCGATCAGGCTGATGTCGTGCTCGCCATTTTTGGTGCGCTTGATGTACTCGCCCCACTCATAGCTGACGATCTTGACCTTGAGACCAATCTTCGCCCAGTCAGCCTGGAGCATTTCGGCCATCAACTTGGCGTTGGGGTTGTACGGACGCTGGACCGGCATGGCCCAGAGGGTGATTTCAGTGCCTTCCTTGACGCCGGCAGCCTTGAGCAATTCCCTGGCTTTCTCCGGGTTGTAGGCGGCGTCCTTGATCGTGTCGTCGTAGGACCATTGGGTCGGCGGCATGGCGTTGACCGCCAGTTGCCCCGCACCCTGGTAAACGGCATTGAGAATGCCCTGCTTGTTTACCGCCATGTCCAGCGCCTGGCGCACTTCAAGTTGGTCGAACGGTTTGTGGCGCACGTTGTAGGCGATGTAGCCGAGGTTGAAGCCAGGCTTCTCGATCAGTTGCAGGGCCGGGTCGTTCTTCAGTGCGGGCACATCGGCAGGGCGCGGGTGCAGGGTGATCTGGCACTCACCAGCCTTGAGTTTCTGCACGCGCACCGAAGCGTCGGTGTTGATGGCGAAAATCAGGTTGTCGAGCTTGACCCGGCTCGGGTCCCAGTAATGCTTGTTGCCGGTGTAACGGATGTTCGAGTCTTTCTGATAGCTCTTGAACACGAACGGGCCGGTGCCGACCGGCTTCTGGTTGATGTCGCTCGGCTTGCCTTCGGCCAACAGCTTGTCGGCGTATTCGGCCGACAGGATGGCGGCGAAGCTCATGGCGATGTTCTGGATGAACGCGGCGTCCACGCTGTTGAGTGTAAAGACCACGGTCAGTGGCCCGGTCTTTTCGACCTTGGCGATGTTCTTGTTCAGGCTCATGCCGTTGAAGTACGGAAACTCTGTCGGATAAGCCTTACGGAATGGTTGTTGCGGATCGAGCATGCGATTGAAGGTGAACAGCACGTCGTCGGCGTTGAAGTCGCGGGTTGGCGTGAAGTATTTGGTGGTATGAAACTTCACCCCTTCGCGCAGGTGAAAGGTATATTTCAGGCCGTCCTCGGAGATGTCCCAGCTCGTGGCCAGGCCTGGTACGACGTTGGTCGCACCTTTTTCAAACTCTGCCAGCCGGTTGTATAGCGGTTCGGCGGCGTCGTTGTCGGTCGCGGTGGTGTACTGCGCCGTGTCGAAACCGGCGGGGCTGCCTTCGGAGCAGAATACCAGGCTGTTGTTGGCGGCCTGGCTGACGGAAGTGGCGGCCAACAGGCCGGTGCCCAGCAATGCGGATAAAACCAAGGTATGGCGCATAACGCTCCCTTCTCTCTCAAAGTGTTGTCAATGAGCCGTCGTCCCGTCCGCAGACGTAGAGGCATCACTGATTTCAAGCCATGCACGCAGCAATAACCGATGACCCACGCATGCACTGGTCGGATCCCGACGGTATGAGCCACGGGTCCGGCAGTAAATGCGTAGAGTCCTAAAGACTCGTAGGAAATGGCGACGCGTCCTCACCCGATGCTGTAGTCAGCTGCGGATTTGGATGTAGGCAAATTCCTGCTTGCTCGGTAGATAAAGCAACGGCGACGTCAGAAACGTCGCCGTTGCAAAACCTTATTTGCTGACGCTGACGCCGTAGAAGGAGTTCAAGCCAAATGGGCTGATCTTGAAGTCCTGCACGTTGGCGCGCATGGGTTGGAACACCGTCGAGTGAGCGATAGGTGTCATCGGGACTGCATCTTTGAGGACGTGTTGCGCCTGCTTGTACAACTCGGTGCGCTTGGCCTGGTCGGACGTGCGCTTGGCCTGCTTGACGATGTCGTCGAACTTCTTGTCGCACCACTTGGAGAAGTTGTTGCCTTCCAGCGAGTCGCAGCCGAACAGCACGTTCAGCCAGTTGTCCGGATCACCATTGTCACCGCTCCAGCCAATCAGCATCGCCTGGTTCTCGCCACCTTTGGAGCGCTTGATGTACTCGCCCCACTCGTAGCTCTGGATCTTGACCTTGAGGCCGATCTTGGACCAGTCGGACTGCAGCATTTCTGCCATCAGTTTGGCGTTCGGGTTGTATGGACGCTGTACCGGCATCGCCCAGAGAACGATTTCGGTGCCATCTTTCACGCCAGCTTCCTTGAGCAGCTCTTTGGCTTTCTCAGGGTTGTACGGCGCATCCTTGATGGTGGTGTCGTAGGACCACTGGGTCGGTGGCATGGCGTTGACGGCCAGTTGGCCGGCGCCCTGGTACACGGAGTCGATGATCTGTTGCTTGTTGACCGCCATGTCCAGTGCCTGGCGAACTTTCAGCTCGGCCAGCGGGTTGGCATCGGTTTGACCCTTGACCTTGGGCATCACGTTGTAGGCGATGTAACCCAGGTTGAAACCGGCCTGGTCAGGCAGTTTCAGGTCCTTGTCTTCTTTCAGCGCCTTCAGGTCGGCCGGACGAGGGAACAGGGTGACCTGGCACTCGTTCTTCTTCAGCTTCTGGATACGTACCGACGGGTCGGTGGTGATGGCGAAGATCAGGTTGTCGATCTTCACGTCGTCAGGCTTCCAGTAGTCCTTGTTCCCGGTGTAGCGGATGTTGGAGTCTTTCTGGTAGCTCTTGAACACGAACGGGCCGGTGCCCACCGGTTTCTGGTTGATGTCGGCGGCCTTGCCTTCCTTGAGCAGTTGGGCAGCGTACTCGGCGGACTGGATCGAGGCGAAGCTCATGGCCATGTTCTGGATGAACGCGGCATCAACGTCCTTGAGGGTGAACTTGACAGTTTTGTCGTCGACTTTATCGATCTTGGTGATGTTGGTGTCCATCCCCATGTCGGTGAAGTACGGGAATTCGGTCGGGTATGCTTTGCGGAACGGGTCATCCTTGTTAATCATGCGATTAAAGGTGAACAGCACGTCGTCGGCGTTGAACTCACGAGTCGGCTTGAAGTACGGGGTAGTGTGGAACTTCACACCTTCACGCAGGTGGAAAGTGTAGGTCAGGCCGTCATCGGAGACGTCCCAGCTGGTCGCCAGACCTGGAATGACAGCGGTGCCGCCGCGCTCGAACTGGGTGAGGCGGTTGAACATGGTTTCTGCAGAGGCGTCGAAGTCGGTTCCGGTGGTGTATTGACCTGGATCGAAACCGGCCGGGCTCCCTTCGGAGCAGAACACCAGGTTAGTCGCAGCTTGAGCGAACGGTGCACTAGCCAACAGGCTGGCGCCGACTAAAAACGGAATGACCGCTTGTTTAAGCATGGTGGCCTCATGATTTGTTGTCATTTTTGGAATTAGAGGACGACCTCGTGAGTCGTGCCTGCGGATACTTATGCAGGGGCCATACCCAATGCAAGATCCAGAGTGACTACAAGCCTTAAACGGTGGCACGAACGTACCTTAATGTCGCATTTGTATAATTCCTGACGCATTTGACCGTTTGCGCGGCGTTTTTACGGTGCAAGTGATGCACTTTTATGGTGCGCGCCCGGCTCGGGTTGCTCCCGCGTGGGGCGGGGGTGTTACTTATTCATACCCCGGATTGCGGGGTGGGCATGGCGTGAATAAGAGTGGTTATTGTTGCACCGATAGTGGCCAATCGACGGCATTTCTCGGGTGGACCTATCCAGTTATAGCTCATGCCTGAAAACTGCCAAAAAAAAACGGCGATCGTTTTAATGATCGCCGTTTTTGTCTACGGGCTATCGATTCAAGGCATCAGCACTTCAATCGAGCCATCGGCGGTCATGCTGACCTGACTGGTGCCGGCTTCGACATCCGGCGTCACGGGGGCGGCGTCCATGGCGGCCGCTTTCATCATCATCGGCGCGCGCAGGTAAGGCTGTGGATAACCGCTGCTGTTGAGGTTCAGGTTGACGATTTTGTAGCCTTTGCCGCCGAGGGCATCGGTGGCCAGTTGGGCGCGGGCCTTGAAGGCGGTCACGGCGTCCTTGAGCAGGGCGTCTTCACTGGTCTTGCGGGTCGGGGTGGCAATGGCGAAGTCCATGCCGCCCATTTTCAGGTCGGTGAGCAGCTCGCCAGTCAGCTTCGACAGCGCGGCGAAGTCCGAGCTTTCCAGGCGCAATTCGGCGCGCTCGCGCCAGCCGGTGATTTTCTGGCCCTTGGTGTCGTAGATCGGGTAGCTGTTGCGACTGCCCTGGCGCAGGGTGATGTCCTTGACCTGCTTGGCCTGGGCCAGCGCCTTGTTCATGGTGGTGCTGACGTCGGCGGCGAGTTTGGCCGGGTCGCTGTTCTGTTCTTCGGTGTAGAGCGTCACGATCATCAGGTCGCGAGCCACTTCCTGACTGACTTCGGCGCGCAGGGAAATCTGGTTGTAATGCAGTTCGTCGGCGGCCAGGGCCGGGAGGCTGGCGACGGTGCCGAGACTCAGGGCGAGGAGGGCGGCGCTGCGGCGGAATGTGTGCATGAAGGCTCCTTGAAAGGTGCGCAGGGGTATGGTCCGGGCCTGCGTGAAACCATCAGACTCTAGCTTTTATGCTCTGGTTCGCACAGTTACAACTTCTATACAGATGCATGCGGCCTTTTGTAGGTGCGAGCTTGCTGTGGCGAGGGGGCTTGCCCCCGTTCGGCTGCGAAGCAGTCGCAGATTGCCTCACTTGGTTCAACCGATAAAATGCGGCGGCAGGTTTTAGGACTGCTTCGCAGTCCAACGGGGGCAAGCCCCCTCGCCACAGAGTTCATTGCACGCAGTTCCACGCCAATGACTGTGGCCGTTTGCCGCACTTTTGCCTGTCAGCCCCCGCGCTTGGTTATACTCCCTGCGATCCGCCTGGAGCGCTCATCAGGAGAGCTCATGCTCGCCCCCGTTCAAATCACTTCCGCCACTCGCCAGAACCTCTGGCGGCTGACATTCATCCGCACATTGGTGCTGGCCGCCCAGGCCGGTTCCGTGGGCCTGGCCTACTGGCTCGAATTGTTGCCTCTGCCCTGGTTTCAACTGGCTGCGACCCTCGCTTGCTCGATGCTGTTGTGCGTGTTCACAGCGATTCGCCTGCGTACCTCGTGGCCGGTGACCGAGCTCGAATACGCCGTGCAACTGGCTTGCGACCTGTTTATCCACAGCGCATTGCTGTATTTCTCCGGTGGCTCGACCAACCCCTTCGTCTCCTATTACCTGGTGCCGCTGACCATTGCCGCCGTGACGTTGCCATGGCGTTATTCGGTGATCCTCTCGGGTATCGCGTTGACGATGTACACACTGCTGCTGGCGCAGTTCTATCCGTTGCAAACCTTCCCCATCGCCCGGGAAAACCTGCAGGTGTACGGGATGTGGTTGAGTTTTGCCCTCGCGGCTGCGGTCATCACGTTTTTCGCCGCGCGCATGGCCGAAGAACTGCGTCGTCAGGAAGAACTGCGCGCCATTCGTCGCGAAGAAGGCCTGCGCGATCAGCAACTGTTGGCCGTCGCCACCCAGGCCGCTGGCGCCGCCCATGAACTGGGCACGCCGCTTGCGACCATGAGTGTGCTACTCAAGGAAATGCGTCAGGACCACCCTGACCCGATGTTGCAGGATGACCTGAGCGTGCTGCAGGATCAGGTCAAGTTGTGTAAAGAGACTTTGCAACATCTGGTGCGCGCCGCAGAGGCCAATCGCCGGTTGGCGGTGGAGATGCAGGACGTCACCGACTGGCTTGATGAAGCCCTCAATCGCTGGCACCTGATGCGCCCGGAAGCCAGCTATCGCTTCCAGCGCCTCGGCCAGGGCCCTGTACCCCGTATGGCGCCGCCGCCGGACTTGACCCAGGCGTTGCTGAATCTGCTGAACAATGCCGCCGATGCCTGCCCCGAAGGGCTGCAGGTGACGCTGGACTGGGATTGGGAAAATCTCACCATCAGCATCCGTGACCATGGTGCCGGTGTGCCGCTGGCCATCGCTGAACAAATCGGCAAACCGTTTTTTACCACCAAGGGCAAAGGTTTCGGCCTGGGCCTGTTTTTGAGCAAGGCCAGCGTGACACGCGCCGGCGGCTCAGTGAAACTCTACAGTCATGAGGAAGGCGGCACACTCACCGAGCTGCGCCTTCCCCGTGTCGCCCGAGGAGACGAACATGAGTGAAGAGATCCAAGTCGAAGGCGAAGAACTGCCGCATTTATTGCTGGTCGATGACGACGCCACATTCACCCGCGTCATGGCCCGCGCCATGGCCCGTCGCGGTTTTCGCGTCAGTACTGCCGGTTCCGCCGAAGAAGGCCTGGAACTGGCCAAGGCCGATCTGCCGGATTACGCCGCCCTGGACCTGAAAATGGACGGCGATTCGGGCCTGGTGCTGCTGCCCAAGTTGCTGGAAATGGACCCGGAAATGCGCGTGGTGATCCTCACCGGTTATTCGAGCATTGCCACCGCTGTCGAGGCGATCAAGCGCGGTGCCTGCAACTACCTGTGCAAACCGGCGGACGCCGACGACGTGCTGGCAGCGCTGCTATCCGAACACGCCGACCTCGACAGCCTGGTGCCGGAAAACCCGATGTCGGTGGACCGCCTGCAGTGGGAGCACATCCAGCGCGTGCTGACCGAGCACGAAGGCAACATTTCCGCCACTGCCCGCGCCCTGGGCATGCACCGCCGCACCCTGCAGCGCAAACTGCAGAAGCGTCCCGTTCGCCGCTGAACCTTTGCTGAACGAATGCGGGCCGTATCTCGCGACAAACCGGACCGATCATCTATGATCGGTTCGTGCGTGTTCTTTTCTTTATCGAGCCTTTTCCATGAATCAGAACGCTGAGTATTCCGCGGTCAACGACGCCGTGCGCGGGCAGTTTTTTCGCAAAGTGTGGGCAATGATCACGCCTTACTGGCGCAGTGAAGAGAAGGCCAAGGCCTGGACGCTGCTGATCGCAGTGATTGCGCTGTCGCTGATCAGCGTGGGGATCTCGGTGTGGTTCAACACCTGGTACAAGGACTTCTACAACGCCCTGCAGAAGAAGGACGAGGCAGCGTTCTGGCAACTGATCCTGTATTTCTGTGCGATTGCGGCGGTGGCGATCGTCGGCGCGGTGTATCGGCTTTACCTGACGCAGATGCTGACGATCCGCTGGCGGGCGTGGCTCACCGAAAAGCATTTCAGCCGTTGGTTGGCGGACAAAAACTACTACCAGCTGGAGCAGGGCGGTTACACCGATAACCCGGACCAGCGGATTTCCGAAGACCTCAACAACTTCACCTCCAACACCCTCGAACTGGGTATTGGGCTGCTGCGCAATATCGTCAGCCTGGTGTCGTTCTCGATCATTCTGTGGGGCGTGTCGGGCAGTATCGAAGTGTTCGGCATCACGATTCCCGGCTACATGTTCTGGTGCGTGCTGGTTTACGCCGTGGTGGGCAGTTGGCTGACGCATTTGATCGGTCGTCGCCTGATCGGTCTGAACAACCAACAACAACGCTTCGAAGCCGACCTGCGTTTCTCCATGGTGCGGATTCGCGAGAATGCCGAAAGCATCGCGTTGTACAACGGCGAGCCGAACGAAAATCGTCGGTTGAGCAGTCGCTTCGGGATGGTCTGGCATAACTTCTGGGACATCATGAAGGTGTCCAAGCGCCTGACGTTTTTCACCGCCGGTTACAGCCAGGCAGCCATCATCTTCCCGTTCATCGTTGCCTCGCCGCGTTACCTCTCCGGCAAGATCGAACTGGGCGAGCTGATGCAGATCAGCTCGGCGTTCGGCAACGTGCAGGAAAGCTTCAGCTGGTTCATCAGCGCCTACCAGAGCCTCGCTTCCTGGCGCGCCACCTGCGATCGTCTGCTGAGCTTCCACCAGGCCATGCGTGACAACGAAGAGCGTGCGCCAGCGATCGACGTGCAGAATTCGGGCTCCGTCCTGAAGGTGCACAACCTCGGCCTTGACCTGGCGGACGGTCGTCACCTGCTGACCAACGCCGACATGACTGTGGAGAAGGGCGAGCGTGTGATGCTCAGCGGTCGCTCCGGCAGCGGCAAGTCGACACTGCTGCGGGCAATGGGGCATCTGTGGCCGGCCGGCCATGGCAGTATTCGCCTGCCATCGGCGCGTTACCTGTTCCTGCCGCAAAAACCGTATCTGCCGATTGGCACCCTGTGTGATGTCCTCAGTTATCCACAGCCCGGCGATACCTATCCGAACGAGCGCTACGTGCAGGTGTTGGAAACCTGTCGTTTGCCGCACCTGATTGCCCGTCTCGACGAAGCCAACCACTGGCAGCGCATGTTATCTCCGGGTGAGCAGCAGCGCCTGGCCTTTGCCCGTGCGCTGCTTTATGCACCGCAATGGCTGTACATGGACGAAGCGACCTCGGCGATGGACGAAGAAGACGAGGCCACGCTGTACCAGGCGCTGATCGATGAATTGCCGGGGCTGAGCATTGTCAGCGTCGGCCATCGCAGCAGCCTCAAGCGCTTCCATCCGCGGCACGTTCGTATCGAGAATGGCCATCTGGTGGACCAGGCCGTGACCGCGTAAATACCCCCGATTCCTTGTAGGAGCGAGCTTGCTCGCGATGGACTTGAAAGCGCCGCGTTTATTCAGAAAGCACGCGTTATCGTTAGCCTCCATCGCGAGCAAGCTCGCTCCTACATGGGGCGGTGGTGATCGTACAACCGCGTTGCGCTATGATGCGCTTTCAGCCGCCGAACTTTTCGAGACCGATGTACACCATGGAAAACCCGATCGACACACCACGCCTCCCACGCAAGCGCCGCAGCCTCGCTCAGGAACTGGTGACGGTGCTGTCCGAGCAGATCCGCGACGGTCATCTCAAGCGTGGCGACAAGTTGCCCACCGAGTCGGCCATCATGGATGCCCATGGTGTCAGCCGCACGGTGGTGCGCGAAGCGATATCCCGTCTGCAGGCGGCCGGCCAGGTGGAAACCCGCCATGGCATCGGCACTTTCGTGCTCGACACGCCGAGCCCGAGTGGCTTTCGTATCGACCCGGCGACCGTGGTGACCTTGCGTGATGTGCTGGCGATCCTGGAACTGCGCATCAGCCTGGAAGTGGAGTCTGCCGGGCTGGCGGCGCAACGTCGCAGTCCGGAACAACTGGCCAACATGCGCGCCGCCCTCGATGCGTTGAATGAAAGCGCCGCCCACGCCAGTGACGCCGTGGCTTCGGACTTCGCCTTCCACCTCGAAATCGCGCTGTCCACAGGCAACCGTTATTTCACCGACATCATGACCCACCTGGGCACCAGCATTATCCCGCGCACACGGTTGAATTCCGCGCGCCTGGCCCATGACGACCAGCAGCACTACATGGGGCGTCTGAGCCGTGAGCACGAGGAAATCTACGACGCCATTGCCCGTCAGGATTCCGATGCGGCCCGGGCCGCCATGCGTCTGCACCTGACCAACAGTCGTGAACGATTGCGCCATGCCCATGAAGAGGCTGAGGCGCAGCGGGGCTGAGTGTGCTGATCCAATCCTGAGTTGGACTGACAGATTGCCTTCGCGAGCAAGCCCGCTCCCACACTTGATTTGTGTCGTGCACAAATTGTGAGTTCGCAGAAACTCAAATGTGGGAGCGGGCTTGCTCGCGAAGGGGCTGTAAGCCATCTCACAAAACCTTCAGTCAGCCTCTGTTGTACTTATCCCTCGCCACAATCCTCCGACAACGTATCTCCTGAGCACCTGTTTTTCGAGGTGTGAACATCCCTGTCCTCTGCCGCGTAAGCCAATAAAACAAGGGTTGTACGTATTCGTGTCGAACAATTTTCACCCCCAGCGATGAAATGCAGTTGACGGTTGTATTTTAAGTTGTACGATGACATACAACTTCGGCGCAGGCTGAACGGTTTTCTCACACAACGTCGCTATCCAGGGTGTTCGAATAATGAATCCACAAGAACTGAAGTCCATCCTCTCTGCCGGTCTGCTGTCTTTCCCGGTCACCGATTTCAATGCTCAGGGCGACTTCAATCGCGCGGGTTATATCAAGCGTCTCGAATGGCTGGCCCCATACGGCGCCTCGGCGCTGTTCGCCGCGGGCGGTACCGGTGAGTTCTTCTCTCTGGCGGCCAGCGAATATTCGGAAATCATCAAGACTGCGGTCGACACTTGCGCCACCAGCGTGCCAATCCTGGCCGGCGTGGGCGGTTCGACCCGCCAGGCCATTGAATACGCACAGGAAGCCGAGCGCCTGGGTGCCAAGGGCCTGTTGCTGCTGCCGCACTACCTGACTGAAGCCAGCCAGGACGGCGTTGCCGCCCACGTTGAAGCCGTGTGCAAATCGGTCAACATCGGCGTGGTGGTCTACAACCGTAACGTCTGCCGCCTGACCGCGCCGCTGCTGGAACGCCTGGCTGAGCGCTGCCCGAACCTGATCGGCTACAAGGATGGCCTGGGTGATATCGAGTTGATGGTGTCGATCCGTCGTCGCCTCGGTGATCGCTTCAGCTACCTGGGCGGTTTGCCGACCGCCGAAGTCTACGCCGCGGCCTACAAGGCACTGGGCGTACCGGTCTACTCCTCGGCGGTGTTCAACTTCATCCCGAAAACCGCGATGGACTTCTACCACGCGATCGCTCGCGAAGATCACGCCACCGTCGGCAAGATCATCGACGACTTCTTCCTGCCGTACCTGGACATCCGTAACCGCAAGGCCGGTTATGCCGTGAGCATCGTCAAGGCCGGGGCAAAAATTGCCGGCTACGACGCCGGTCCCGTGCGTGCACCGCTGACCGATCTGACCGGCGAAGAGTACGAAATGCTCGCCGCGCTGATCGACAAGCAGGGCGCGCAGTAACACCCGATAAACCAGGGCCGCTGAGCGATCAGCGGCTTTTTGCGTGAGGAGAACATCTCGTGGCAGATGCAAAGCGTTTCGATAACTACATCAATGGCGAATGGGTCGCAGCCAGCGATTACTCGACCAACATCAACCCGTCCGAGCTGAGCGACGCCATCGGCGACTACGCCAAGGCTGATCTGGCCCAGGTCAACGCTGCCATCGAAGCTGCCCGTGCGGCGTTCCCGGCGTGGTCCACTTCCGGCATCCAGGCGCGCCACGATTCCCTGGATAAAGTCGGCACTGAAATCCTTGCCCGTCGCGAAGAACTCGGCACCCTGCTGGCCCGGGAAGAGGGCAAGACCCTGCCCGAAGCCATCGGTGAAGTGACCCGCGCCGGCAACATCTTCAAGTTCTTCGCCGGTGAATGCCTGCGTCTGTCCGGCGACTATCTGCCGTCGGTGCGTCCGGGCGTCAACGTTGAAGTCACTCGCGAAGCCTTGGGCGTGGTCGGTCTGATTACCCCGTGGAACTTCCCGATCGCGATCCCTTCGTGGAAAATCGCCCCGGCGCTGGCCTACGGCAACTGCGTCGTGCTCAAACCCGCGGATTTGGTACCGGGTTGCGCCTGGGCCCTGGCGGAAATCATCTCCCGCGCCGGTTTCCCGGCCGGCGTGTTCAACCTGGTGATGGGCAGCGGTCGCGTAGTCGGCGAAGCGCTGGTCAACAGCCCGAAAGTCGATGGCATCAGCTTCACCGGTTCGGTGGGCGTGGGTAGTCAGATCGCTGTGAATTGCGTGTCGCGTCAGGCCAAGGTCCAGCTGGAAATGGGCGGCAAGAACCCGCAGATCATTCTCGACGATGCCGACCTCAAGCAAGCGGTCGAGCTCTCGGTACAGAGCGCGTTCTACTCCACCGGCCAGCGTTGCACAGCTTCGAGTCGCTTTATCGTCACCGCCGGCATCCACGACAAGTTCGTCGAAGCCATGGCCGAGCGCATGAAGTCGATCAAGGTCGGCCATGCGTTGAAGGCTGGCACCGATATCGGACCGGTGGTCTCGCAAGCGCAACTTGAACAGGACATGAAGTACATCGACATCGGTCAGTCCGAAGGTGCACGACTGGTCAGCGGCGGTGGTCTGGTGACCTGCGACACCGAGGGCTACTTCCTCGCGCCGACCCTGTTTGCCGATAGCGAAGCGTCGATGCGCATCAGCCGCGAAGAGATCTTCGGCCCGGTTGCCAACATCGTCCGCGTCGCCGATTACGAAGCCGCGCTGGCCATGGCCAACGACACCGAGTTCGGGCTGTCGGCGGGCATTGCCACCACCTCGCTGAAGTACGCCAACCACTTCAAGCGCCACTCCCAGGCCGGGATGGTGATGGTCAACCTGCCGACCGCCGGTGTGGATTACCACGTTCCGTTCGGTGGGCGTAAAGGTTCATCCTATGGATCACGTGAGCAAGGTCGCTATGCGCAAGAGTTCTACACGGTCGTGAAAACCAGCTACATCGGTTCGTAACAAGAAACACCGCGGTATTGGCAACGATA
This sequence comes from Pseudomonas sp. GNP012, assembly GCF_054343835.1. NCBI lineage: Bacteria > Pseudomonadati > Pseudomonadota > Gammaproteobacteria > Pseudomonadales > Pseudomonadaceae > Pseudomonas > Pseudomonas sp. GNP012. The sequence goes on from NZ_JBTGUU010000001.1 coordinate 190,289, forward strand.
CCGCGCCCCCTGTAGGAGCGAGCTCTGCTCGCGATGGTCTCGAGATTGCGAAGTTCAGCCTGACGCCCAGCGTCATCGTTGACGACCATCGCGAGCAAGCTCGCTCCCACAAAGCACCGTTATTACCCGCATAAAAATAATCAGTGGGAGTACATCTACATGCAATCGACCAAGCCGACTCACGTCCGCTATCTGATCCTGCTCATGCTGTTTCTGGTGACCACGATCAACTACGCCGACCGGGCTACCATCGCAATCGCCGGCTCCAGCCTGCAAAAAGACCTGGGCATCGACGCCGTTACCCTTGGCTACATCTTCTCCGCATTCGGTTGGGCCTACGTGGCCGGGCAAATCCCCGGTGGCTGGTTGCTGGACCGCTTTGGTTCGAAAAAAATCTACGCGTTGAGCATCTTCACCTGGTCGCTGTTCACCGTCCTGCAGGGTTATGTCGGCGAGTTCGGCATGTCCACAGCCGTGGTTGCGCTGTTCATGCTGCGCTTTTTGGTCGGCCTGGCCGAAGCGCCATCCTTCCCCGGCAACGCGCGCATCGTCGCAGCCTGGTTTCCGACCGCTGAACGCGGCACTGCTTCGGCGATCTTCAACTCGGCGCAATACTTTGCCACCGTGTTGTTCGCTCCACTGATGGGCTGGATTGTCTACGCCTTTGGCTGGCAGCATGTGTTCATCGTCATGGGCGTGATCGGCATCATCTTCTCCGGGATCTGGCTGAAGGTGATCTACAGCCCGCGCCAGCATCCGATGATCAACGATGCCGAGTTCAAGCACATCGCCGACAACGGCGGCATGGTCGACATGGACCAGGACAAAGGCAAAGGCAAAGGCAACAAGACCGACGGTCCGAAGTGGGACTACATCCGCCAACTGCTGACCAACCGCATGATGCTCGGCGTGTATCTGGGCCAGTACTGCATCAATGGCATCACTTACTTCTTCCTGACCTGGTTCCCGGTGTACCTGGTGCAGGAGCGTGGCATGACCATCCTCAAGGCCGGTTTCATCGCGTCCTTGCCGGCGATCTGCGGCTTCATCGGTGGTGTGCTAGGCGGGGTGATTTCCGATTACCTGTTGCGCAAAGGCCATTCCCTGACTTTCGCCCGCAAGGCTCCGATCATTGCGGGCCTGCTGGTTTCCAGCAGCATCGTGGCCTGCAACTACGTGGATGTCGAATGGATGGTCGTCGGCTTCATGGCCCTGGCGTTCTTCGGCAAAGGCGTTGGCGCACTGGGCTGGGCCGTGGTGTCCGATACTTCGCCCAAGCAGATCGCCGGTCTGAGCGGTGGCCTGTTCAACACCTTCGGCAACCTGGCTTCGATCACCACCCCGATCGTCATCGGCTACATCATCAGCTCCACCGGTTCGTTCAAGTGGGCGCTGGTGTTCGTCGGTTGCAACGCGCTGGTCGCGGTGTTCAGTTACCTGGTGATCGTAGGTCCGATCAAGCGTGTGGTGCTCAAAGAGCCTCCCGCAAATGGTTCTGAAGCCCCTGGCAAATTGTCTCAAGCGCATTCCTGAGGAGCGGCGTCATGCAGTTGATTGAACATTCCGACTCGCCGCGCTACATCCGCCTGCACGAGCGGGATAACGTAGTGATCGTGGTCAACGATCAGGGCGTACCGGCCGGTACCGAATTTGCGGACGGCCTGGTGACCGTGGACTTCGTGCCACAGAGCCACAAGGTCACCCTGGAAGACATTCCCGAGGGTGGCCGGGTGATTCGCTACGGCCAGGTCATTGGCTACGCCTTGCAGTCGATTCCCCGCGGCAGCTGGGTCAAGGAAGATCAACTGCGCATGCCGACCGCGCCACCGCTGGACAGCCTGCCGCTGTCCACCGATGTGCCCGTCGCGCAAGCACCGCTGGAAGGTTTCACCTTCGAGGGATATCGCAACGCTGACGGCACCGTCGGCACGCGCAACATCCTCGGCATCACCACCACCGTGCAATGTGTGACAGGGGTGCTGGATCATGCGGTCAAGCGCATCAAGGCCGAGTTGCTGCCCAAGTATCCGCACGTCGATGACGTGGTGGCCCTGACCCACAGCTACGGCTGTGGCGTGGCGATCACCGCCACCGACGCGTACATCCCGATTCGCACGGTGCGCAATCTGGCGCGCAATCCGAACCTGGGCGGCGAAGCGCTGGTGATCAGCCTGGGCTGCGAGAAATTGCAGGCCGGGCAGGTGATGCACGAGAACGACAGTTCGGTGGATTTGAGCGAGCCATGGCTGTACCGCTTGCAGGACTCCAGCCACGGCTTCACCGAGATGATCGAGCAGATCATGGAACTGGCCGAAACCCGTTTGAAGAAGCTCGATCAACGTCGCCGGGAAACCGTGCCGGCGTCCGAGCTGATTCTCGGCATGCAGTGTGGCGGCAGTGATGCATTCTCCGGCATCACCGCCAACCCGGCGCTGGGTTACGCATCGGATCTGTTGCTGCGTGCGGGTGCGACGGTGATGTTCTCCGAAGTCACCGAAGTGCGCGACGCGATCTACCTGCTGACGTCCCGCGCGCAGACCAAGGAAGTCGCTCAGGAGCTGGTGCGGGAAATGGACTGGTACGACCGTTACCTGGCCAAGGGCGAAGCGGACCGCAGCGCCAACACCACGCCGGGCAACAAGAAGGGCGGGCTGTCGAACATTGTCGAGAAGTCCCTGGGCTCGATCGTCAAGTCCGGCAGCAGCGCAATCAACGGCGTGCTTGGCCCTGGCGAGCGTTTCAAGCGCAAAGGCCTGATCTTCTGCGCGACGCCGGCCAGCGATTTTGTCTGCGGGACGCTGCAACTGGCGGCGGGGATGAACCTGCACGTGTTCACTACTGGTCGCGGTACGCCTTACGGACTGGCCATGGCACCGGTGGTGAAGGTGTCGACCCGGACTGAATTGGCGCAGCGCTGGCCGGATTTGATCGACATCGACGCAGGGCGCATTGCCACCGGCCGCGCATCGATCGAGGAGCTGGGCTGGGAGCTGTTCCACTACTATCTGGACGTGGCCAGCGGCAAGAAGCAGACGTGGGCGGAGCAGCACAAGCTGCATAACGACATCACCCTGTTCAACCCGGCGCCGATCACGTAAGACCGCGTTATCGTTCTTCGCGAGCAAGCCCGCTCCCACAAGGATTGCGCTGAACCTGTGGGAGCGGGCTTGCTCGCGAAGGCGGTCGACCAGACACCGAAGGACTTGGTGGCTTATCATTAGCCCCCTAACGACGCCCACCCCAAGGTCCTCTCCGGCATGCTGGCAATATTCCTCGAAACCCTGAACATCACCGCGCCGGTATTCGCCATGCTGTTTCTGGGGGCGCTGCTCAAGCGCATCGACTGGATCAACGACAACTTCATCCACACGGCGTCGGCCCTGGTGTTCAACGTCACCATGCCGGCGCTGCTGTTTCTGGGCATCCTGCATGCCGACCTGCACGCGGCGTTACAGCCGGCGCTGCTGATCTATTTCTCCCTCGCGACCCTGGTGGGCTTTGCCATCGCCTGGGGCTGGGCGATCTGGAAGTGTCCGCGGGAAGATCGGGGGATCTACACCCAGGGCGCCTTTCGCGGTAACAACGGGGTGATCGGCCTGGCGCTGGCGGCCAGCATGTACGGCGACTACGGGATTTCCCTCGGGGCGATCCTCGCGGCGCTGGTGATCCTGTTTTACAACACGCTGTCGACCATCGTCCTGGCGGTGTACAGCCCGGTGATCAAGTCCGATCCGTGGAGCATCTGCAAAAGCGTGTTGAGCAATCCGTTGATCCTCAGCGTGATGGCGGCGGCGCCCTTCGCCTATTTCAAGATCGGCTTGCCAGGCTGGCTGGAGACCTCCGGCCAGTACCTGGCGCAAACCACCTTGCCGCTGGCGCTGATCTGCATCGGCGGCACCTTGTCCATGGCGGCGCTGCGCAAAAGCGGCAACATGGCGCTGAGTTCAAGCCTGGTGAAGATGATCGGCTTGCCGGTACTGGCGACGCTGGGTGCGTGGCTGTGGGGTTTTCGTGGCGCGGAGTTGGGGATTCTGTTTCTGTACTTCGGCAGCCCGACCGCCGCTGCCAGTTTTGTGATGGCGCGGGCGGCCGAGGGCAATCATGAACTGGCGGCGGCGATTATCGTGATCACCACGCTGATGGCGGCGGTCACCACCAACGTCGGGATCTTTTTGTTGCAGTGGGGTGGGTGGATCTGACCCTGGAGTTTGTGGCGTTCTTCAGGGCCTCATCGCGAGCAAGCTCGCTCCCACAGGTTTCGTTGTTGTTAATCAAACTCTGTTCACACCGAAGCCCCCTGTGGGAGCGAGCTTGCTCGCGATGGCGCCAGATCAGGCAACCTGAATTTCAATGACTCACTCAGGTTGCTGATAGCTGTCGATCACTTCCTGCGCCGCGCGAAACGCATCGATCGCCGCCGGCACGCCGGCATACACCGCGCAATGCAGCAACGCCTCGCGAATTTCCTCCACGGTGCAGCCGTTGTTCAAGGCCCCGCGCACGTGACCTTTCAATTCCTGCGGGCACTTGAGCGCGGTCAGGGCGGCGAGGGTGATCAGGCTGCGGGTTTTCAGCGGCAGGCCTTCGCGATTCCACACGCCGCCCCAAGCGTGCTCATTGACGAAGTCCTGCAGCGGCTGGGTGAACTCGGTGGCGTTGCCCAGTGCGCGGTCGACGAAGGCGTCGCCCATTACTTGGCGACGAACTTCAACGCCGGCTTTTTTATTCTCGGTCATGGGGCTTCCTTCTTATGGTGTTGGCGATGCCAGGCGCGTAGCGACGTGAACAGCAAAAACGCCACCAGCGCCGGCAGGACGAAAAACAGCATCAGGTGTTCCAGCTTGCCGGCCAGTGGCATGCCGGTGGTGAACGACACCACGTGCAGCCCATACGCCAGGTACAAACCCAGAAACAACAGGCCTTCGGCGCGGGTCACCCGGTAGCCGGAGTAGAACACCGGCAGGCAAAGCGCCGCGACGCCGAGCATCACCGGCAGGTCGAAATCCAGGGCATTGGGCGACACCGACAGCGGCGATGGCGCCACCAGTGCAGTAAAGCCGAGCACGCCCAGGAGGTTGAACAGGTTGCTGCCAATCACGTTGCCCACGGCAATGTCACGTTCGCCGCGCATCGCCGCGATCAACGAAGTGGCGAGCTCAGGCAGTGAGGTGCTGACGGCGACGATGGTCAGGCCGATGATCCGCTCCGACAACCCAAGATCGGTGGCGACCACAACCGCGGCACCCAGCAGCAAGTGCCCGGCGTACACCAGCATCGCCAGCCCGGCGACGATCATCAGCAGGCTGCTCAGCCATGGCGCTTGCGCATGATGGTCATGGCTCGATACCGGGCGTGCCGAGTGTCGCGACTGGCGTAGCAGCAACCCCAGGTAAATCGCCAGTGCCGTCAGCAGTATCACTCCGTCGACACGAGTCAGTTCTTCATTCCAGGCGAGTACGAACACCAGCAGGCTGGCACCGATCATCAGTGGAATATCCAGGCGTACCAGTTGCCGGGAAACCCGCAAAGGAATGATCAGGGCGGACAGCCCGAGGGTGACGAGGATGTTGAAAATGCTGCTGCCGATCACGCTGCCGACGGCGATGTCGGCATTGTGCGCCAGGGTCGCCTGCAGACTGACCGCCATTTGCGGTGCGCTGCTGCCGAGGGCGACGATGGTCAGGCCGATGATCAACGGGCGTATGTGCAACCGCGCGGCAATGCGTACGGCGGCGCGCACCATCAATTCGGCGCCGACAATCAGCAGGAGCAATCCGCTGAGCAATTCGATCACGCTGATCAGGGGTAAATCGGCTAGTCCGAAAATGGTCGGGGCTCCATCGCTCAGTCGTCGAGGGCTTGCACGCGAACCCGCGCGGTGCCGCTGCGCAGCATGCCCAGGCGCTCGGCGGCTTCCTTGGACAGGTCGATCAGGCGGCCCCGGGTGTGCGGCCCGCGATCATTGATGCGCACCACGCAGGATTTGTCGTTATTCAGATTGGTGACCTTCACCCGTGTACCGAAGGGTAGCTGGCGATGGGCGGCGGTCATGGAATTCATGTTGAAACGCTCGCCGTTGGCGGTGCGTTTGCCTTGGTGTTTGGCGCCGTAGTACGAAGCCACGCCGGTTTTGTCGTAACCATGCGGATCGACGGTGTCGGTGCTGGCGCAACCGGCCAGGAGCGAGAGGAGGGCGCATAATCCAAGTAGACGCTTCATTTAATGCTTCCAAAAACAAATGTGGGAGCGGGCTTGCTCGCGAATGCATTCTGACAGTCAACTTTGTGTTGAGTGCCGAACAGCATTCGCGAGCAAGCCCGCTCCCACAAGGGAAAGGAGCCAGATTTTAGGGCTGGCTCCATCCTCATCAGCCTTCGAGCTTGCTTTTCAGCAGTTCGTTGACTTGCTGCGGGTTGGCCTTGCCTTTGGAGGCTTTCATGGCCTGGCCGACGAAGAAGCCGAACATCTTGCCGCGCTTGGCTTCGTCTGCCGCGCGGTATTGTTCGACTTGCTCGGCGTTGGCCGCGAGCATTTCGTCCAGCACCGCCGAGATCGCGCCAGTGTCGGTCACTTGCTTGAGGCCGCGTTTGTCGATGATCTCGTCCGCGCTGCCTTCGCCGTTGGCCATCGCTTCAAACACCACCTTGGCGATCTTGCCGGAGATGGTGTTGTCCTTGATGCGCAGCAGCATGCCGCCCAGAAGCTCGGCGCAAACCGGCGACTGTTCGATGTCCAGGCCTTGCTTGTTGAGCAGGCTGCCCAACTCGACCATCACCCAGTTCGCCGCCAGCTTGGCGTCGCCGCTGATGCTTGCGACCTTCTCGAAGTAGTCCGCCTGCTCGCGGCTGGTGGCCAGCACGTTGGCGTCGTACGCCGACAGACCGAACTGCGCCTGGAAACGTTCGCGCTTCTGCGGTGGCAATTCCGGCAGGGTGGCGCGCACGTCGTCGAGGAAGGTGTTTTCGATCACGACTGGCAGCAGGTCCGGATCAGGGAAGTAACGGTAGTCGTTGGCTTCCTCTTTGCTGCGCATCGGACGGGTTTCGTCCTTGTTCGGATCGTACAGGCGGGTCTGCTGGATCACCTTGCCGCCGTCTTCGATCAGCTCGATCTGACGCTGGATTTCGCTGTTGATCGCTTTTTCGATGAAGCGGAACGAGTTGACGTTCTTGATCTCGCAGCGGGTGCCGAACTCGGCCTGGCCTTTCGGACGGATCGATACGTTGCAGTCACAACGCAGCGAGCCTTCGGCCATGTTGCCGTCGCAAATCCCCAGGTAACGCACCAGCGCGTGGATCGCCTTGACGTAAGCCACGGCTTCCTTGGCGCTGCGCATGTCCGGTTCGGAAACGATTTCCAGCAACGGCGTGCCTGCACGGTTCAGGTCGATGCCGCTGGCGCCGCTGAATTCTTCGTGCAGGCTTTTGCCGGCGTCTTCTTCAAGGTGCGCGCGGGTGATGCCGACACGTTTGACCGTGCCGTCTTCCAGGGCGATGTCCAGGTGGCCCTTGCCGACGATCGGCAATTCCATCTGGCTGATCTGGTAGCCCTTGGGCAGGTCCGGGTAGAAGTAGTTTTTACGGGCGAACACGTTGTGCTGGCCGATCTCGGCGTCAATCGCCAGACCGAACATCACCGCCATGCGCACCGCTTCCTGGTTCAGCACCGGCAGCACGCCGGGCATGCCCAGGTCTATCAGGCTGGCCTGGGTGTTCGGCTCGGAACCGAACGTGGTGGAACTACCGGAAAAGATTTTCGACCGGGTGGTGAGCTGGGTGTGAATCTCCAGCCCGATCACGACTTCCCATTGCATGTGTGTCTCCTCAGAAGCCGGTTGGGGTGCGAGTGTGCCAGTCAGTGTTCAGCTGGTACTGGTGCGCAACGTTGAGCAAGCGGCCTTCCTGGAAATACGGGGCGAGCAGTTGCACGCCGACCGGCAGGCCATCGACGAAGCCTGCAGGCATGGACAAGCCCGGCAGACCGGCGAGGTTGGCGGTAATGGTGTAGACGTCTTCCAGGTACGCAGCGACCGGGTCGCTGTTCTTGGCGCCGAGCTTCCAGGCCGGGTTCGGCGTGGTAGGGCCGAGGATGATGTCGACCTCATTAAAGGCCGCCATGAAGTCGTTCTTGATCAGGCGACGGATCTTCTGCGCCTTGAGGTAGTAGGCATCGTAGTAACCGGCGGACAGCGCGTAGGCACCGACCATGATCCGGCGCTGCACTTCCGCGCCGAAGCCTTCACCACGGGAGCGCTTGTACAGGTCTTCCAGGTTTTTCGGGTCTTCGCAGCGATAGCCGAAGCGCACACCGTCGAAACGCGACAGGTTGGAAGAGGCTTCCGCCGGGGCGATCACGTAGTACGCAGGAATCGCGTGCTGCATGTTCGGCAGGCTGATTTCCTTGATCACGGCGCCGAGCTTTTCCAGCTCCTTGATGCTGTTGTGGATCAGTTCGGCAATGCGCGGGTCGAGACCGGCGCTGAAGTATTCCTTCGGTACACCGATGCGCAGGCCTTGCAGCGAGCCGTTGAGGCTGGCGCTGTAGTCCGGCACGGGTTCATCGATGCTGGTGGAGTCGTTCGGATCGAACCCGGCCATACCTTGCAACAAAATCGCGCAGTCTTCGGCCGTGCGCGCCAACGGGCCGCCCTGATCGAGACTGGAGGCGTAGGCGATCATGCCCCAGCGCGAAACACGACCGTACGTCGGTTTCAGACCGGTGAGGTTGGTCAGGGCTGCCGGCTGACGGATCGAACCGCCGGTGTCGGTGCCGGTGGCAGCCGGCAACAGACGAGCGGCCACCGCCGCCGCCGAACCACCGGACGAACCGCCCGGCACGTGTTCCAGGTTCCACGGGTTTTTCACCGCGCCGTAGTAACTCGACTCGTTGGCCGAACCCATGGCGAATTCGTCCATGTTGGTCTTGCCCAGGGTCACGGCCCCGGCGGCAGCCAGCTTGGCGACGACAGTGGCGTCGTACGGTGCTTTAAAGTTGTCGAGCATCTTCGAGCCGCAACTGGTGCGAATGCCCTGGGTGCAGAACAGGTCTTTGTGGGCGATCGGCGCGCCGAGCAGGGCGCCGCTCTCACCATTGGCCCGACGGGCGTCAGCGGCTTTCGCCTGCGTCAGCGCCAGGTCTTCGGTAAGGCTGATGAAACTGTTGAGCTGTGGGTCGAGCTGGGCGATGCGCGCCAGCAGGACTTTGGTCAGCTCTTCGGAGGAAAACTTTTTATCGGCGAGTCCGCGGGCGATCTCGGCCAGAGTCAATTGATGCATTGAAGGCTCTTTCCCTTTAGTCGATGACTTTCGGAACCAGGTACAGGCCGTTTTCGACCGCTGGTGCGATGGACTGGTAGGCCTCGCGGTTATTGGTCTCGGTCACGACGTCCGCGCGCAGGCGCTGGCTTGCTTCCAGCGGGTGGGCCAGCGGTTCGATACCGTCGGTATTGACCGCCTGCATTTCGTCGACCAGCCCGAGAATGCTGTTGAGGGCCGAAGTGATGTGTGGAAGATCGGCATCATTGAGGCCCAGACAGGCCAGATGAGCGATTTTTTCCACGTCGGAGCGTTCTAGCGCCATTGGGATTCTCCAGTGGAAAACAAAACGGACCGCGTCCGTGTGTTAGATTGTCGGAACACTACCGCACTTCTACGGTCATAAGGCCGCGATTGTGGGGCTTGGTGCACAGAAAAGCGTCCAATTTAACATATTGGCGCCTTGCCCAAAATCCCTGTCGTTGTTAGAGTTTGCCGCACTTTTTTACCCACGCGTTGCCTAGGGTCCCTTTCCCATGTTCAAGAAACTGCGTGGCATGTTTTCCAGCGATCTTTCCATTGACCTGGGCACTGCCAACACCCTTATTTACGTGCGCGAGCGCGGTATCGTCCTGAATGAGCCCTCCGTTGTGGCCATTCGGACACACGGTAACCAGAAAAGTGTCGTTGCTGTCGGCACCGAAGCCAAGCGCATGCTCGGCCGTACTCCGGGCAACATTGCTGCCATTCGTCCGATGAAGGACGGCGTGATCGCCGACTTCAGCGTGTGCGAAAAAATGCTGCAGTATTTTATCAACAAGGTTCACGAAAACAGTTTTCTGCAACCTAGCCCGCGTGTGTTGATCTGCGTTCCATGCAAATCCACCCAGGTTGAGCGTCGCGCCATCCGCGAATCGGCCCTTGGCGCCGGTGCCCGTGAAGTGTTCCTGATCGAAGAGCCAATGGCCGCTGCGATCGGTGCCGGCCTGCCGGTTGAAGAAGCCCGCGGTTCGATGGTCGTGGATATCGGTGGCGGTACCACCGAAATCGCGCTGATCTCCCTGAACGGTGTGGTTTACGCCGAATCCGTCCGCGTTGGCGGCGACCGCTTCGACGAAGCGATCATCACCTACGTGCGCCGCAACTACGGCAGCCTGATCGGTGAATCCACCGCCGAGCGCATCAAGCAGGAAATCGGCACGGCCTACCCGGGCGGCGAAATTCGCGAAGTCGACGTTCGTGGCCGTAACCTGGCCGAAGGCGTTCCACGCGCATTCACCCTGAACTCCAACGAAGTGCTGGAAGCTCTGCAAGAGTCCCTGGCAACCATCGTTCAGGCCGTGAAAAGCGCCCTGGAGCAATCGCCTCCGGAACTGGCTTCCGACATCGCCGAGCGAGGTCTGGTACTGACCGGTGGTGGCGCCTTGCTGCGTGACCTGGACAAATTGCTGGCCCAGGAAACCGGTCTGCCGGTGATCGTTGCCGAAGACCCGCTGACCTGCGTTGCTCGCGGCGGTGGCCGTGCATTGGAAATGATGGATAAACACACCATGGACCTGCTTTCCAGCGAATAAGTCGCCGGATCGCTTCTATGCTGTTGAGCGCGCAGGCGGCACTTTGCAGTGCTGCCTGTTCGCGTTTATCTTCTGTCAGTCTGCATCCAGGCCGGATTGCTGTCGTATGAATAAACAGAACATTTGCCTGGGAGGAGCGGCTTATTAAACCGCTTTTCACCAAGGGCCCTTCACTGGGCGTGCGCCTGTTGGTGCTGGTCGTGCTATCGGTCGCGCTGATGGTGGTCGATGCCCGTTTCAGTCTGCTCAAGCCTGCACGCAGCCAGATGTCGCTGGTGCTGATGGACGCCTACTGGATCACCGACCTGCCCGGACGACTCTGGGAAGGCGTTGCCAGTCAGTTTGGCAGCCGGACCGAACTCGTCGCCGAAAACGAGAAACTCAAGACCGAGAACCTGCTGTTGCAGGGGCGCATGCAGAAGCTTGCCGCCCTGACCGAGCAGAACGTTCGGCTGCGTGAGTTACTCAACTCTTCGGCACTGGTCAACGAGAAGGTCGAAGTGGCCGAGTTGATCGGCATGGACCCCAACCCCTTCACCCATCGCATCATCATCAATAAAGGTGAGCGCGACGGCGTGGTCCTCGGTCAACCGGTACTCGATGCCCGTGGCCTGATGGGCCAGGTGGTCGAGTTGATGCCCTACACCTCCCGCGTCCTGCTGCTGACCGACACCACCCACAGCATTCCGGTGCAGGTGAACCGTAACGGTTTGCGGGCGATCGCCAGTGGCACCGGCAACCCGGAGCGCCTCGAGTTGCGGCATGTGGCCGATACCGCCGACATCAAGGAAGGCGACTTGCTGGTCAGCTCCGGTCTCGGCCAACGTTTTCCGGCCGGGTACCCGGTGGCGACGGTCAAGGAAGTGATTCACGATTCCGGCCAGCCGTTTGCCATTGTCCGAGCCGTTCCAACCGCCGCCCTGAACCGCAGCCGCTACCTGCTGCTGGTATTCAGTGACAACCGGACTGCCGAAGAGCGCGTCAACGCTGCCGCCCAGGCCCAGGAAAGCCTGGATGCACAGGGCGGTGGGCCGACCCTTCCGACGACGGTTCCGAAAGTGGTCAGCCCCGCGGTCCCCGCCGCACCGGCTGCCGCACCGGCTATACCTGCCACGGCGGCGCCTGCAGCGACGGCCCCCGCCAAGCCAACCACCACGCCAGCCAAGCCTGCGGCCACGCATCCTGCGGCGGCTAAACCGCCGGCGGCGCAACCCGCTGCCGCGAAGCCTGCCGCCAAACCGCCAGTCTCCGCGCCGGCCACTCCAGTGGGGAGAGAATAATGGGCGGTGTAAAAGCATCCCGAAACGGCTGGATAGTCTGGCTGACGTTCGCCGTCGGTCTGCTGCTGAGCGTTTCACCTCTGCCGCAATTCATGGAAATCCTGCGCCCGCTGTGGCTGGCCTTGTTGCTGGCATTCTGGGCGCTGAACCTGCCGCAGACCGTCGGGATGGTGACGGCGTTCTGCCTGGGGCTGGCTGAAGACGTGCTCTACGGTACCTTGCTGGGTCAGAACGCCTTGATCCTGACGCTCATCACCTATCTGGTGCTGGCGCTGCAACAACGCTTGCGGATGTTCCCGATGTGGCAGCAGAGTCTGGTGATCCTGGTGATCTTCGGCCTCGCCCAGCTTGTACAACTCTGGCTCAGTGCCTTGACCGGCAATCGTCAGCCGACGCTGGCGCTGGTGCTGCCGGCACTGGTCAGTGCATTGCTCTGGCCCTGGATCAGTTTCGGTTTGCGCGGATTGCGTCGACGTTACAAAATCAATTAATTCGCTCAGGCATTAGACAGGGAGAGGTCTTGATGAAACGGTTGTACCTCGCCTCTGGCTCGCCACGCCGGCGTGAATTGCTCACGCAGATCGGCGTTCCGTTCTGCGCTGTCAGTGCGGACATCGATGAAACTCCTATAGATCAAGAATCCCCGTCGGCCTATGTCGAGCGTCTGGCGCGCGGCAAGGCCGAGGCCGGGCGCGGCAGCGTCGTGCCTGACGAACCGTTCTGCGTACTCGGCGCCGATACCGCCGTGGTGCTCGATGGAAAAATTCTCGGCAAACCGGTTGATCAAGCGGATGCCTGCGCCATGCTGATGATGTTGTCAGGGTGTGAGCATGAAGTCCTGACTGCGATTGCGGTGCTGGACGGCGAGCGTTGCGAATCCCGGGTTGTCACCAGTCGCGTGCGTTTTCGGGATATCAGTCGCGATGAAGCCGTGGCCTACTGGGCCAGCGGTGAACCACAGGACAAGGCGGGCGGTTATGGCATTCAAGGACTGGGTGCGGTGTTTGTCGCCGGGCTCAATGGAAGTTATTCAGCGGTGGTTGGACTGCCGCTTTGCGAAACCGCGGAACTGCTCGGCCATTTCGGCATACCCTGTTGGCAAACCCGGAACGCACACTAAGCAACGTTCTGAACAGATGCGGCCATTATCGTGAACATGCCTGAACGAGACCCTGCCATGAGTGAAGAGATCCTGATCAACATCACGCCGATGGAGTCGCGCGTGGCGGTGGTCGAAAACGGTGTCCTGCAAGAGGTCCACGTCGAGCGTACGCAAAAGCGCGGAATCGTCGGCAACATCTATAAAGGCAAAGTCGTGCGGGTATTGCCGGGGATGCAGGCGGCATTCGTCGATATCGGCCTGGACCGTGCGGCGTTCATTCATGCGTCGGAAATTTCCCTGCGCGAAGGCCCGGCGGTCGAGAGCATCAGCGCACTGGTGCACGAAGGCCAGAGCCTGGTGGTGCAAGTGACCAAGGACCCGATCGGTTCCAAAGGCGCACGCCTGACCACTCAGCTGTCGATCCCTTCGCGCTACCTGGTATACATGCCGCGCACGGCCCATGTCGGGATTTCCCTGAAGATCGAAGACGAAGCCGAGCGCGAACGTCTCAAGCAAGTGGTCACCGATTGCGTGGCCAAGGAAGGTATCAAGGAGGCCGGCGGTTTCATCCTGCGTACGGCAGCCGAAGGCGCCGGCGCCGATGAAATCCTCATGGACATCCGCTACCTGCGAAGGCTCTGGGATCAGATCAGCGCCCAGATCAAAACCATCAGCGCGCCCAGCGTGATCTACGAAGACCTCGGTCTGGCGCTGCGCACCCTGCGTGACCTGGTGAGCCCGAAAATCGAGAAGATCCGCATCGACTCCCGGGAAACTTTCCAGAAGACCACGCAATTCGTCGCCGAATTGATGCCGGAGATTGCCGATCGTCTGGAACATTATCCGGGCGAGCGGCCGATTTTCGACCTGTATGGCGTCGAAGACGAAATCCAGAAGGCCCTTGAACGCAAGGTCCCGCTCAAGTCCGGCGGATATCTGGTGGTCGATCCGGCGGAAGCCATGAGCACCATCGACGTCAATACCGGGGCGTTCGTCGGCCATCGCAACCTCGAAGAAACCATCTTCAAGACCAACCTCGAAGCCGCGACGGCCATCGCTCGTCAATTGCGCCTGCGCAACCTCGGCGGGATCATCATCATCGACTTCATCGACATGGAAGATGAAGAGCATCAGCGCCAGGTGCTGCGCACGCTCGAGAAGCAGCTGGAGCGCGATCACGCCAAGACCAACATCATCGGTATCACCGAGTTGGGCCTGGTGCAGATGACCCGCAAGCGCACCCGCGAAAGCCTTGAGCAGGTATTGTGCGAGCCGTGCAACGCCTGTCAGGGGCGCGGCAAACTCAAGACGCCGGAAACCGTGTGCTACGAAATCTTTCGCGAAATCCTGCGTGAGGCTCGCGCCTATCAGGCGGAGGGCTATCGTGTATTGGCAAACCAGAAAGTTGTCGACCGCCTGCTCGACGAAGAGTCGGGCAACGTCGCCGAGCTGGAAGGGTTTATCGGGCGCACCATCCGTTTCCAGGTCGAAACCATGTATTCCCAGGAACAATACGACGTGGTGCTGCTCTGAAGCGTTTCGTTGTGATTTTTCGAGAATGGCTGGCCTCAGCTTTTTGCAAAACTTTTGCCATGGGGGCCATCTGACATGGACCGTCTGACACGCATTTTGGCCGCACTGACCCGCTGGGGTCTGGGCCTGTGCGCGTTGGTTTTGGTGTTGATGGCGCTCTACGTCAGCCTTGGCCGGGAGCTGACTCCGCTAGTCGCCGAGTACCGTGCCGAAATCGAAACCAAAGCCAGCGATGCCCTGGGCATGCCGCTGCAAATCGGCGAACTGGAAGGCAACTGGCGTGGATTCGCCCCCATATTGATGGCGCACGACGTGACCGTCGGCGAAGGCGCCAATGCCCTGCACCTGGATCAGGTGCGCGCGGTGCCGGACCTTTGGGCCAGTCTGCTGGCACGTGAAGTACGCATCGCTCATCTGGAACTCAGCGGCCTGAAGATCAGCGTCAAGGAGGGCGACGACGGTCAATGGGCGCTCGAAGGTTTACCGGTG
The DNA here is from genome assembly GCF_054343835.1 of Pseudomonas sp. GNP012. Lineage (NCBI taxonomy): Bacteria > Pseudomonadati > Pseudomonadota > Gammaproteobacteria > Pseudomonadales > Pseudomonadaceae > Pseudomonas > Pseudomonas sp. GNP012. Next base: position 205,521 of record NZ_JBTGUU010000001.1, read on the forward strand.
CAACAGGATCAACCGATCGATCCGCAACAGTTGCTCAATCGCATGCAGATGATCCAGCAACTGTCGGTACTCGACAGCCAGGTGACCTTGCAGCCGTTTGCACAGTCGCCGCTGAGCCTGACCTATGTCGGCCTGAATCTGAAAACCGGTGCGTCACGGCAGCGGCTCGACGCCCGCCTGACCCTGCCCGACGGCCAGCCTGTGGCCATGAGCCTGCGTACCCGCATTCGAGCCAGCCAATGGCAGGACGGTGAAGCCGAGTTCTACCTGAGCCTGCCGCAAAGCGACTGGTCGAAGTGGCTGCCCGAGCGCGTCAGCCAGCAATGGAATTTCTCCGAGATCAAGGCCGGCGGCGAGCTGTGGCTGACCTGGGGCAAAGGCGTCTTGCAAAGCGCGGCAGTGCGCTTGAACGCGCCACAACTCAAGGGCGCCTACGCCGAGCGCAAGCCGATCCAGATTAACAACCTGGCGCTCAATGGTTACTTCCTGCGTAGTGCCGAAGGCATGCAGGTGACCCTGGATTCCCTGGCAATGAACCTCGGCGACGTCCGCTGGGAAACGCATTTGCAGCTCAAGCAAAGCGCCGCCACCGACAAGACCGAAGAGCTTTGGCATCTACAGGCCGACCGGGTCGACCTGACCCCGCTCACGCCGCTGCTAAATGCCCTGGCGCCGTTTCCGAAAGGCTTTGCCACCGTTGTCGAGCGGCTCAAGGTGAAGGGCGGACTGCGCAATGTATTGATCGACGTGCGGCCCAATGCCACTGACGACAGCAAGTTCAGCTTTGCCGCCAACCTTGACCAGGTGGGCTTCGATGCCTATCACGGTGCACCGGCGGCACGAAATGTCAGCGGCAGCATCAGCGGTGACCTGGGGCGCGGCGAACTGCGTATGGACAGCAAGGATTTCATGCTGCACCTGGACCCGATTTTCGCCAAGCCATGGCAGTACATTCAGGCCAATGCGCAGTTGACCTGGAAACTCGACAAAGAAGGCTTCACCCTGATTGCGCCGTATCTGAAGGTGCTGGGCGAGGAGGGCAAGATTGCCGGCGACTTCCTCATTCGCCTGCATTTCGATGACACCCAGGAAGACTACATGGACCTGCGGGTTGGTCTGGTCGATGGTGACGGTCGCTACACCGCCAAATACCTGCCCACAGTCCTCAGCCCGGCGCTGGATGAATGGCTGCGCACGGCGATTCTCAAGGGCGCGGTGGATCAAGGCTTCTTCCAGTATCAAGGGTCGCTCAGCCACGGTGCCGCAGACGTCGATCGCAGCATCAGCCTGTACTTCAAGGTTCACGATGCCGAGCTGGCCTTCCAGCCGGGCTGGCCCCATGTCAGCAAGGTCAGCGGCGATGTGTTTGTCGAAGACAGCGGCGTGCGGATCCTGGCCAGCAAAGGCCAGTTGCTCGACACCCAGGTCAGCGATATTTACGTCAACATTCCCCATGCGCCTGCCGGGCAGAACGTTCATTTGTTCCTCGATGGCGGATTTGCCGGTGGTTTGGGCGATGGCCTGAAAATCCTTCAGGAAGCGCCGATAGGCACCGGGGCGACTTTTGCCGGCTGGGAAGGCGAGGGTGATCTGACAGGCAAGCTGAAGCTGGATATTCCGCTGGCAAAAGGCGAGGAACCGAAGGTCCTTGTCGACTTCAAGACCGCCAAGGCACGCTTGAAACTGGCCGAACCGGTGCTGGAGTTGACCCAGCTCAAAGGTGACTTCCGTTTCGACAGCGCCAAAGGCCTGAGCGGGCATAACATCAGCGCCCGGGCATTCGACAAGCCGGTCACTGCACAGATTTTTGCCGATGGCAGCCCGGGTAAGCTCAATACCCGGGTAACCGCGTCGGGCCAGGTCGAGGTCAAGAAACTGACCGACTGGCTGAAGGTGACCCAGCCTTTGCCGGTGAGTGGCGTGATCCCTTATCACCTGCAACTGACCCTCGATGGCCTCGACAGCCAATTGCTGGTCAACTCCAACCTCAAGGGCGTGGCGGTCGATTTGCCTGCGCCCTTCGGCATGGCCGCCGATGCCGGGCGCGACACGACGTTTCGCATGACGTTGCAGGGCGACGAGCGGCGCTATTGGGTCAACTACGGGGATCTGGCGAGTTTCACCTTTGCGGCCCCGGCCAGCAATTTTGCCGAGGGGCGCGGGGACTTGTTCCTCGGTGGCGGCGAGGCTGTGTTGCCGGGCACCAAAGGCCTGCGGGTACGGGGCGTGTTGTCCGAGCTGGACGTAGGCCCGTGGAAGGATCTGGTCGATAAATACGCCGGGCAGGACCCCGGCGGCAGCGCCAAGCAATTGCTCAGCGGTGCGGATTTCAAGGTGGGCAAGCTCAGCGGTATCGGCACCACGCTTGATCAGGCTTCGATCCAGCTGGCGCGCAAACCTTCCGCCTGGGCGCTGCAGCTCGACAGCGAGCAGATCAAGGGCAGCGCCAACCTGCCCGACTCGAAGGCCATGCCAATCGCGATCAATCTGCAAACCGTGCGCCTGCCGGCACCGGACCCGACCGTACTGGCCGATGAAAACTCGCCGGATCCGCTGGCGTCAGTGGATCCGACGAAAATCCCCGCGATGGACATCACGATCAATCGGTTATTCCAGGGCCAGGATCTGGTCGGTGGCTGGTCGCTGAACGTTCGCCCAACGCCCAGGGGCATTGTGTTCAACTCGCTGGATCTGGGACTCAAGGGCATGCTGCTGGTGGGCAGTGGTGGCTGGGAAGGGGTGCCCGGCGCCAGCAACAGCTGGTACAAGGGCCGCATCAGCGGCAAGAACCTGGCCGATGTTCTCAAGGGCTGGGGGTTTGCGCCGAGCGTCACCAGCCGGGACTTTTATATGGATGTCGATGGCCGCTGGCCCGGCTCGCCGGCCTGGGTGGCGACCAAGCGTTTCTCCGGCTCGCTCGATGCGACACTCAATCAGGGCCAGTTCGTCGAAGTCGAAGGCAGTGCCCAGGCCCTGCGGGTGTTTGGTTTGCTCAACTTCAACTCCATCGGCCGGCGGCTGCGCCTGGACTTTTCCGACCTGTTCGGCAAAGGCCTGAGTTATGACCGGGTCAAAGGGCTGCTGGTCGGGACGAATGGTGTGTATGTCACCCGTCAACCGATCCAGCTGACTGGCCCATCGAGCACCATCGAACTCGACGGCACGCTGAACATGGTGGCCGATCAGATCGATGCGAAACTGATGGTGACCTTGCCGGTGACCAATAACCTGCCGATTGCCGCGCTGATCGTCGGTGCGCCGGCGGTCGGCGGGGCACTGTTCCTGATCGACAAGCTGATCGGTGACCGGGTCTCCCGTTTCGCCAGTGTGAAGTACAGCGTCAAAGGGCCGTGGAAAGAACCGAAAATCACCTTCGACAAGGCTTTTTGAAAAACCATCCTTCGGGCCTATGGAGTAGCATGGCCATTGCGGCTCGCCCCCCTGTAGGAGCGAGCTTGCTCCGGGCGGCGTTCCGACGATGAGTTTGAATGCGACGCGTTTTTTCAGACAACCTGCGTCATCGTTCACGTCCATCGCGAGCAAGCTCGCTCCTACAAGGTCTGTGTTGATTTCAATAAGGAAAAGGCCATGTCTGTAGCGGTGATTCAAATGGTCAGCCAGAGCGATGTGCTGGCCAATCTGGCCCAGGCCCGTCGACTGCTCGAGCAAGCGGCTGCCGGCGGCGCGAAACTCGCGGTATTGCCGGAAAATTTCGCCGCCATGGGCCGGCGCGACATCGCCGACATCGGGCGCGCCGAAGCACTGGGCGAAGGCCCGATCCTGCCCTGGTTGAAACAGACCGCACGCGACCTCAAGTTATGGATAGTGGCCGGCACGTTGCCGTTACCGCCGGTGGATCAGCCGACGGCGAAGGCGCACGCCTGTTCGTTGCTGATCGATGAACATGGCGAAACGGTGGCGCGCTACGACAAGCTGCACCTGTTTGACGTGGACGTGGCGGACAATCGTGGTCGTTACCGTGAGTCCGATGACTATGCTTATGGCAGCGGTGTGGTCGTGGCGGACACACCGGTTGGCCGGGTCGGCCTGACGGTCTGCTATGACCTGCGCTTTCCCGAACTGTACAGCGAACTGCGCGCTGCCGGCGCGGAACTGATTACCGCTCCCTCGGCCTTCACGGCGGTGACCGGCGCGGCGCATTGGGATGTGCTGATTCGTGCGCGGGCCATCGAGACCCAATGTTATGTGCTCGCGGCTGCCCAGGGCGGCACGCATCCGGGGCCGCGGGAAACCTTCGGGCATGCCGCCATCGTCGACCCGTGGGGGCGTGTGCTGGCACAACAGGATCAAGGCGAGGCCGTGCTGCTGGCCGAACGCGACAGCATCGAACAGGCGTCCATCCGGGCGCGGATGCCGGTGTCCAGTCACCGGCGCTTTTTCTCGCAGGGCGCCCAGCGACCTGCATCAGAAACACGAATTTAAGGCGTAAAGCATATGAGCGAGTTGTTGTCCTCAGTCAGTGAACACCTGCTGGCGCCCGGTGGCGTCACTATCGAGAGCCTGCAAGGCGTGCTCGGCGATCTGGCCGGGCCGGGCATCGATGCCGCCGACCTGTATTTCCAGGGGCAGATCTCCGAGTCTTGGGCGCTGGAAGACGGCATCGTCAAGGAAGGCAGCTTCAACCTTGACCAGGGTGTCGGCGTGCGTGCGCAATCGGGTGAGAAAACCGGTTTTGCCTACAGCAACGCCATCACCCTTGAAGCCCTGGGCGCGGCGGCGCGTGCCGCCCGTTCGATTTCCCGGGCCGGGCAAAACGGTACGGTGCAGGCATTCACCAGCCAGGATGTCGCGCAGCTGTATGCGCCGGACAACCCCCTGGAAGTGCTGACCCGTGCCGAAAAGGTCGATTTGCTCAAGCGCGTCGACGCCGCGACCCGGGCACTTGACCCACGTATCCAGCAGGTCACCGTGAGCATGGCCGGTGTCTGGGAGCGAATTCTGGTGGCGTCCACCGACGGTGGCCTGGCGGCGGATGTACGTCCGCTGGTGCGTTTCAACGTCAGCGTGATCGTCGAGCAGAACGGTCGCCGCGAGCGCGGCGGTCATGGCGGCGGCGGCCGCACCGATTACCGTTATTTCCTCGCTGAAGACCGCGCCATGGGCTATGCCCGTGAAGCGTTGCGCCAGGCGCTGGTCAACCTTGAAGCCATTCCGGCTCCTGCCGGTACCTTGCCGGTGGTACTCGGCTCCGGCTGGTCGGGCGTGCTGCTGCACGAAGCCGTCGGTCATGGTCTGGAAGGCGACTTCAACCGCAAGGGCAGTTCGGCTTATAGCGGGCGCATGGGCGAGATGGTTGCCTCCAAGCTATGTACCATCGTCGATGACGGCACCCTGGCCGGACGTCGCGGTTCGTTGAGCGTCGATGACGAGGGTACGCCGACAGAGTGCACCACGCTGATCGAAAACGGCGTACTCAAGGGCTACATGCAGGACAAGCTCAACGCCCGCTTGATGGGTGTGGCCCGCACCGGCAACGGTCGTCGCGAGTCTTACGCGCACCTGCCGATGCCGCGCATGACCAACACCTACATGCTCGCCGGTGAAAGCGATCCGCAAGAAATCATCGCCTCGGTGAAACGCGGCATCTATTGCGCCAACCTCGGCGGCGGTCAGGTGGACATCACCAGCGGCAAGTTCGTGTTCTCCACCAGCGAGGCGTACCTGATCGAGGACGGCAAGATTACCGCTCCGGTCAAGGGCGCGACCCTGATCGGCAACGGGCCGGAAGCCATGAGCAAGGTGTCGATGGTCGGTAATGATCTGTCGCTGGACAGCGGCGTGGGCACATGTGGCAAGGATGGGCAGTCGGTGCCGGTGGGTGTCGGCCAGCCAACGCTGAAGATTGATGCGATCACCGTGGGTGGCACGGGCGCATAAGGATGGGGACACCCCCTGTAGGAGCTGCCGCAGGCTGCGATCTTTTGATCTTGAAAAAACAAAGTCAAAAGATCGCAGCCTGCGGCAGCTCCTACAGGGGGCTCGATGACTTAACGCAGTCCGCGTTGAGTCTCGTCCAGCTCACGGATGTACTTGAAGATTTTACGGCTGGAAGCAGGAGGCTTGTTTTGCGCAACCTCATGCTGGGCCTGACGGATCAGGGAGCGCAGTTGCTGGCGATCCGCGTCGGGATATTCGACGACGAATTTTTCCAGCACGGCGTCGTCACCGGCAATCAGACGATCGCGCCAGCGTTCCAGGTTATGGAAGCGTTCGTTGTATTGACGGGTGGAGGCATCGAGTTGATCGAGCAGAACCAGAATCGCGTCAGTGTCCTGATCGCGCATCAGTTTGCCGATGAACTGAAGGTGCCGTTTACGCGCGATGTTCGCGGTGTGCTTGGGCGCATCGGCCAGGGCCCGGCGCAATCCGTCGGTCAATGGCAGTTTGTTGAGCAAGTCAGGCTTGAGCGTTGTAAGGCGCTCGCCGAGGTCAACCAGAGCATGCAGCTCGCGTTTGACCTGGGATTTGCTTTTTTCTCCCGTATCGAGGGAGTCGTCGTAAGAATCAACCATGGTGGCAGTCCGCAAAGAAACGCCGCCATGATAACCAGTCGGGGGCCGCTTGTCCGGCCCGGTCGCTCGATGACCGTTACCGAAAGCAGAATTTGAGTGGAGAACAGCATGAGTGCAGTTGAAAGCGTCGGCCCACAAGCATTGCCGGCACTGCAGGAACAGGTCGAGCAGATCATCGCTGAAGCCAGGCGCCAGGGGGCCAGCGCCTGTGAAGTGGCCGTCTCCCTGGAGCAGGGCCTTTCGACGTCGGTGCGCCAGCGTGAAGTCGAAACGGTCGAATTCAACCGCGATCAGGGTTTTGGCATCACCCTGTACGTAGGCCAGCGCAAGGGCTCGGCCAGCACGTCGGCCAGCGGTCCGGAAGCGATTCGCGAAACGGTGGCCGCTGCTCTGGCTATCGCCAAGCACACCTCGGAAGACGAAGCCTCGGGCCTGGCCGATGCCGCGTTGATGGCGCGGGATCTTCCGGATTTCGACCTGTTTCACCAATGGGACATCACGCCGGAGCAAGCCATCGAGCAGGCCCTGGCCTGTGAAGCCGCAGCGTTCGCCGCCGACAGCCGGATCAAGAACGCCGACGGTACCACCCTCAGCACCCATCAGGGCTGCCGCGTTTATGGCAACAGTCACGGGTTTATCGGTGGTTATGCGTCGACTCGCCACAGCCTCAGCTGCGTGATGATCGCCGAAGCGGACGGCCAGATGCAGCGTGATTACTGGTACGACGTGAACCGTCAGGGCAACTTGCTGGCCGATCCGGTGAGCATCGGCCAGCGTGCCGCGCAACGGGCGGCGAGCCGCCTGGGCGCGCGTCCGGTGCCGACCTGTGAGGTTCCGGTGCTGTTTTCCGCAGAATTGGCTGGTGGCCTGTTCGGCAGTTTCCTGTCGGCGATTTCCGGAGGCAGCCTGTATCGCAAGTCGTCATTCCTTGAAGGCACGCTGGGGCAGAAGCTGTTTCCGGAGTGGCTGACCATCGACGAGCGCCCACACTTGATGCGTGCGATGGGCAGCGCGGCGTTCGATGGTGATGGTCTGGCAACCTACGCCAAACCGTTTGTCGAAAAAGGCGAGTTGGTGTCGTACATCCTCGGCACCTACTCAGGCCGCAAGCTCGGCATGCCGAGCACCGCCAATGCCGGCGGCGTGCACAACCTGTTCGTCACCCACGGCGATGAAGACCAGGCGGCCTTGCTGCGGCGCATGGGGCGCGGGCTGTTGGTGACTGAACTGATGGGGCAGGGCCTGAACATGGTGACCGGTGACTATTCCCGAGGCGCGGCGGGTTACTGGGTCGAGAACGGCGAAATCCAGTTCGCGGTCCAGGAAGTGACCATCGCCGGCAACATGCGCGACATGTTCAAACAGATCGTCGCCGTGGGGAATGATCTTGAGTTGCGTAGCAACATTCGTACGGGCTCGGTGCTGATCGAGCGGATGACGGTGGCAGGCAGCTAAGCCTCCCCGTTACACAAAAAGCGCGCCACCCATCGGGTGGCGCGCTTTTTTTAAGTCAAAAGATCTTTATTCGCCTTCGTCGAAGAAGTTGTTGATCAACGCGACCAGCGCATCCAGGGCTTCCTGTTCCCGCTCACCTTCTGTGCTCAAGTGGATCGTGGTGCCTTTGCCAGCAGCCAGCATCATCATCGCCATGATGCTTTTGCCATCGACCATGGACTCTGGTGTGCGACCGGCCCGGATCTGGCACGGGAACTGACCCGCGACCCCAACGAATTTTGCAGAAGCGCGGGCGTGCAGGCCCAGTTTATTGATGATTTCGATTTCCAGAGCAGGCATCGCGATGTGAATCCTTTAGCTGAGGTCGCGGTGGCGAACCTGGACGTTCTTCAGGGTTTTTTGCAGCGCCTGCCCCAGACGCTCGGTCAGGTAGACGGAGCGGTGATGTCCGCCAGTGCAGCCAATGGCAATGGTGACGTAGGCGCGGTTGCTGGCGGCAAAACGAGGCAGCCACTTTAGCAGGTATGTGGAAATGTCCTGGAACATCTCTTCGACATCCGGCTGTGCCGCCAGGTATTCGGCAACCGGTTGATCGAGTCCGGACTGCTCGCGCAATTCCGGTTTCCAGTAGGGGTTGGGCAGACAACGCACATCGAACACCAGGTCGGCGTCCACCGGCATGCCGCGCTTGAATCCGAAGGATTCCACCAGGAACGCAGTCCCGGGTTCTGGCTGGTTCAACAGGCGCAGCTTGATGGTGTCGCGCAGTTGATAGAGATTCAGGCTGGTGGTGTTGATCTTGAGATCGGCGAGGTCGGCAATCGGCCCGAGCAGGACGCTCTCGACGTTGATGGCTTCGGCCAGCGAGCGGTTGGCGTTGCTCAGGGGATGACGTCGGCGGGTTTCCGAGAAGCGCTTGAGCAGGGTTTCTTCGTCGGCATCCAGGTACAGGACATCGCACTGGATGTGGCGGCTGCGGACTTCTTCGAGCAGGTCAGGGAAGCGTGACAGGTGGCTGGGCAGGTTGCGGGCGTCAATGGAAACGGCCACCAGCGGCTGCATCAGTTCGGTATGAATCAACGCTCGTTCGGCCAGTTCCGGCAGCAGGCCGGCAGGCAGATTGTCGATGCAGTAGTAGCCGTTGTCCTCAAGAACATTGAGGGCGGTGCTTTTACCCGAGCCGGAACGGCCACTGACGATGATCAAGCGCATGATTACTGACCGTTTTGCTCGTCCAGGACAACCTGATACAGGGCTTCGTTGCTTGCGGCATTACGCAGTTTTTCGCGAACGTCCTTGCGGTCAAGCATGCTGGCGATCTGTCGCAGCAGCTCAAGGTGCGCATCGGTAGCGGCTTGCGGGACCAGCAGAACGAACAGCAGGTCAACCGGCGCGCCGTCGATGGCGTCGAAATCGATTGGGGCGTCCAGGTGCATCAATGCACTGATGGGCGATACACACCCCTTGAGACGGCAGTGTGGAATAGCGATGCCGTTGCCAAAACCGGTGGAGCCGAGTTTTTCACGGGCAATCAGCGCCTCGAAGACATCTTGCATCTCCAGAGCCGGCACTTCGCGGGCGATCAGATTGGCAATTTGTTCGAGGGCTTTCTTTTTACTGCCGCCCGGCACGTTCACCAGGGAACGGCCGGGGGTCAGGATACTTTCAAGTCGGATCATGGGTAGGGAGTGTTAACGACCGGTTGCGCCCTGAAGGAGGCTCTGGGTCTTTTCCTTATGCTTTTTGAGTTGTTTATCCAGCTTGTCGGTGAGTGCATCGATCGCAGCGTACATATCGGTATGTTCCGCATTGGCGACCACTTCATTCCCGGGAATATGCAGCGTGGCTTCGATTTTCTGCTTCAGCTTCTCGACGGTCATCGTGACCTGCACGTTAGTGATCTTGTCGAAATGTCGCTCCAATCGTTCGAGTTTTTCGCCGATGTAGGTGCGAAGAGGTTCGGTCACTTCCAGTTGGTGTCCACTGATGTTGACTTGCATACAGCTTCTCCTTCGTTGCCAGTGCATAAAGCGGTAGATCAGATGATCTACCACTGGAACGCTGTGGCGTGGCTCTACATCAACCGCTTGCGTTCGCTCGAAGGCGCGATCCCGAGGGATTCGCGGTACTTGGCGACGGTGCGGCGAGCCACCTGAATGCCTTGTGCCTCCAGTAAACCAGCGATCTTGCTGTCACTCAACGGCTTTTTCTGATTTTCCGCGGCAACCAGTTTTTTGATGATCGCCCGGATCGCCGTGGACGAGCATTCGCCGCCTTCGGAGGTGCTTACGTGACTGGAAAAAAAGTATTTCAGTTCATAAATACCCCGGGGGGTGTGCATGAACTTCTGGGTCGTTACCCGTGAAATCGTCGACTCATGCATGCCGACCGCTTCGGCGATGTCATGCAGGACCAGCGGCTTCATGGCTTCGTCGCCATATTCGAGGAAACCGCGCTGATGCTCCACGATCTGGGTGGCAACCTTCATCAGGGTTTCATTGCGGCTCTGCAGGCTCTTGATGAACCAGCGGGCCTCCTGCAACTGATTGCGCATGAACGTGTTGTCGGCGCTGGTATCGGCGCGGCGCACAAAACCGGCGTACTGGGCGTTGACCCGCAGCCGTGGCACCGACTCCTGATTCAGCTCTACCAGCCAGCGCTCGTTGTCCTTGCGTACGATGACGTCAGGAACGACGTACTCGGCTTCGGTGGACTCGATTTGCGAGCCCGGGCGCGGGTTGAGGCTCTGGACCAGCTCTATGACCTGGCGCAGCTCATCTTCCTTGAGCTTCATGCGACGCATGAGCTGGCTGTAGTCGCGGCTGCCAAGCAGGTCGATGTAATCGGTGACAAGGCGCTTGGCTTCGGCCAGCCAAGGGGTCTTGGCGGGCAACTGGCGCAATTGCAGCAGCAGGCATTCGCCCAGATTGCGTGCGCCGATGCCGGCCGGCTCGAATTGCTGGATGCGGTGCAGGACGGCTTCGATTTCGTCCAGTTCGATGTCCAGTTCCGGGTCGAAGGCTTCGAGGATTTCCTCGAGGGTTTCGTCCAGGTAGCCCTGATTGTTGATGCAGTCGATCAGGGTCACCGCGATCAGGCGATCGGTGTCGGACATCGGAGCCAGGTTCAGTTGCCACAGCAAGTGGCTTTGCAGGCTTTCACCGGCCGAGGTGCGGGTGGTGAAGTCCCACTCGTCATCGTCATTGCTGGGCAGGCTGCTGGCGCTGGTCTGGTAAACGTCTTCCCATGCGGTGTCGACGGGGAGTTCATTGGGGATACGCTCGTTCCAGTCACCCTCATCGAGGTTGTCAACCGTCGGGGCGCTTTCCTGGTAGGAGGGTTCCTGGATATCGGTGTTGGGCTTTTGTTCGGCGTTGTCGGCCAAGGGGTCGGAATTGTCGAAGTCGTCGCCTTCTTCCTGGCGTTCGAGCATCGGATTGGACTCCAGGGCCTCCTGGATTTCCTGTTGCAGGTCCAGGGTCGACAATTGGAGCAGGCGGATGGCCTGTTGCAGCTGAGGTGTCATCGTCAGCTGCTGGCCCATTCTCAAGACTAGCGATGGTTTCATGGCAGGGGCTTAACACCTTATTCGCCGGCGCACATGCGCCATCCACTACAGGGCGCCGGGGCGCCAAACATAAGCAAATTATATGCCTGAAACTGAAGGATTTGCCTAGAGCGCTGTAACAATAAAAAACTATAAATTTGTGTTGCGGTGCTGCCCATGTTGGGGGCTGAACGCGCAGGTTCGCATCAGGCCTGATGAATCGCGAGACCGGTGCCCGGGCGCCTTGCCTGGGCACAGCTCAGCGTTTACAGGCGGAACTCATGGCCCAGGTACACTTCCTTCACCAGGTCGTTGGCCAGGATGGTCTCTGCGTCACCTTCGGCAATCAATTGGCCGTCATTGACGATATAGGCGGTTTCACAGATATCCAGGGTTTCACGAACGTTGTGGTCCGTGATCAGCACGCCAATGCCTTTGGCCTTGAGGTGGTAAATGATCTGTTTGATGTCGCCGACCGAAATCGGGTCCACGCCGGCGAACGGTTCATCGAGGAGGATGAACTTCGGGTTGGTGGCCAGGGCGCGTGCGATTTCCACGCGGCGGCGCTCACCACCGGACAGGCTCATGCCGAGGTTGTCGCGGATGTGGCTGATGTGGAATTCCTGCAGCAGGCTTTCCAGCTCCTTGCGGCGACCGGCCTTGTCGAGCTCCTTGCGGGTCTCGAGGATGGCCATGATGTTGTCGGCCACCGACAGTTTGCGGAAGATCGATGCTTCTTGCGGCAAATAGCCGATACCGGCTTTTGCACGGCCGTGCATCGGCTGGTGGCTGACGTCCAGGTCATCGATCAGGACGCGGCCCTGGTCGGCTTGCACCAGGCCGACGATCATGTAGAAGCAGGTGGTCTTGCCGGCGCCGTTCGGGCCAAGCAGGCCGACGATCTGACCGCTGTCGATGGACAGGCTGACATCACGCACGACCTGGCGGCTCTTGTAGCTCTTGGCCAGATGCTGAGCTTTCAGAGTTGCCATTACTGGGCCTTTTTCTCGTCGGTTTTCTTCTTCGGCTGGATGACCATGTCGATGCGCGGACGCGACTCGGTCACCTTGCTGCCGGTGGCGCGCCCGGCGCTGGCCAGCTTCTTCTCGGTGTCGTAGACGATTTTCTCGCCTTGGGTGACGTTGTTGTCCTTGTCGACAACCTTGGCCTTGTCGATCAACACGACGCGATTTTGCGTGGCGTGATACTGGATCGTCACGCCCCAACCCTGAACAGGCTTGGTATCGCCAGCCGTCTGCAATTGCTCGAAGTACGCCAGGTTGCCCACCGAGGTCACTACGTCAATGTCGCCAGTCGGGGTGCGGGTGATGGTAACGGTGTTGCCTGTCACCTTCATCGAGCCTTGGGTGATGATCACGTCACCCTTATAGGTAGCAATACCTTGCTTGTCGTCCAGTTGGGCATCGTCGGCCTGAATGCGGATAGGCTGCTGTTGGTCTTCCGGCAGAGCCCAGGCGCTCACGCTTCCCAGTGCTGCGCCCAGACTGAGCAAAATCGGGAGGGTTTTAACGAGCCTCATACTGTCCTCTTACGTTCGATAGCAGGTGTATCCTGCTTTCTTTCAAATACGCTTTCATTCCCTTGCCAGTCGATACACCGCCAGCGCCGTCGATTCTAACGTCTTGCTCGGTCTGCGCATATTGCTGCTGCGGGAACACGGTCATGCGGGTGCTGGTGATCAGGGTCTTGCGGTTTTTCTCGTCGAAGCGCGTGATGCGCACATCATCGATCAACTCGACCTGCGTGCCGTCAGGGTTGACCTCGCCGCGCAGGCTCTGGACGTGCCACGGGAACTCAGTGCCGCGGAACACGTTCAGGTCGGGGTTGGTCAGCAGTGTCACCTCGGTCGCCTTCAGGTGCTCGACCTTGTCGGACACCAGATCATATTGCAGCTTGCCGTCCGGCAGGTACTGCACGCTGTGGGCGTTGATGGCGTAATAGTCGATCGCGCTTTCATCGACCGGCGTTACCGGCTTGTCGAGGAAGCGTTCCGGGCTGATGTTCCAGTAGCCAACCGCGACGAATATCGCCGCGATGCAACTGAACATCAGGGTGTTACGAAACTTTTTGCTCAGCATATCGGGCTCACAGGTACGCCGCATTGGCCGCATCGAGGCGGTCCTGGGCGCGCAGGATCAATTCGCAGAACTCGCGAGCGGCACCTTCGCCGCCACGGGCGAGGGTGATGCCGTGAGCATGTTCGCGCACGAAACTGGCGGCGTTGGCCACCGCCATGCCCAGGCCGACGCGGCGAATCACCGGCAGGTCGGGCAGGTCGTCGCCGAGGTAGGCCACCTGTTCGTAGCTCAAATTCAGTTGGGCCAGCAGTTCGTCGAGTACCACCAGTTTGTCTTCGCGGCCCTGATACAGGTGCGGGATGCCGAGGTTTTTGGCTCGCCGCTCGACCACCGGGGTCTTGCGGCCACTGATAATGGCAGTTTGCACTCCAGCGGCCATCAGCATCTTGATGCCTTGGCCGTCGAGCGTGTTGAACGTCTTGAATTCGCTGCCGTCTTCGAGGAAGTACAGGCGTCCATCGGTCAGCACGCCGTCGACATCGAACACCGCCAGTTTGATCTGTTTGCCGCGTTGCAGCAGGTCCGCACTCATTACATTACTCCTGCACGCAGCAAGTCGTGCATGTTCAAGGCGCCGACCGGGCGATCTTCGCTGTCGACCACGACCAGCGCGTTGATTTTATGGTCTTCCATGATTTTCAGCGCTTCGGCGGCCAGCATTTCGGCGCGGGCGGTCTTGCCATGGGCCGTCATGACCTGGTCGATGACAGCGCTGTGGATGTCGATGCTGCGGTCCAGTGTGCGGCGCAAATCACCATCGGTGAAAATCCCGGCCAACTTGCCGTCGGCCTCAAGGATGACGGTCATGCCCAGGCCCTTGCGGGTCATTTCCATCAAGGCGTCCTTGAGCAGGGTGCCACGCTGGACCTGCGGCAACTCCTGGCCGGCGTGCATGACATTTTCCACTTTCAGCAGCAGGCGTCGGCCGAGGGCGCCGCCGGGATGGGAAAAGGCGAAGTCTTCGGCGGTAAAACCACGGGCTTCCAGCAGTGCGACCGCCAGGGCGTCGCCCATGACCAGGGCGGCGGTGGTCGACGAGGTGGGTGCAAGGTTCAACGGGCAGGCTTCGTGTTCGACGTGAACATTCAGGTTGACCTCCGCGGCCTTGGCCAGCGGCGAATCAGGGTTGCCGGTCATGCTGATCAACTGAATGCCCAGGCGCTTGATCAGTGGCAGCAGGGTAACGATTTCATTGGTGGAGCCGGAATTCGAGAGCGCCAGAATGATGTCGTCGCGGGTAATCATGCCCATGTCACCATGGCTGGCTTCCGCCGGGTGCACAAAAAACGCCGTGGTGCCGGTGCTGGCCAGGGTTGCGGCGATCTTGTTGCCGACGTGCCCCGACTTGCCCATGCCGACCACGACCACGCGGCCTTTGCTGGCCAGAATCATCTCGCAAGCGCGTACGAAATCTGCGTCGATATGGGGTAGCAGGCCTTGCACGGCTTCTACTTCGAGGCGGATGGTGCGTTGTGCTGATTGAATCAGGTCGCTGGATTGGCTCATGTCAGAAATCGTATAGCCTGATGAAAAGGCGGCGATTATAGCGGTTATGATCGAATCCCTCACGCAAGTTCGTCGCGCATTGTCATTCCTTGTTACCTGAAACCCTCTAGGCGGGGCTTTGAACCACTCCTGCAGTTGTACATGACTCGGCTTTGGCCTTGGGCGCGCAGCCTTTGCAGTGATATAGTTCGCCGCCAGTTCGGCCTGCCCGGGAGGTATGTGCTTTCGTCAGAAAGTCAGGCGTCCGAGTGAGAGGCTGCATCGCAAGGAGTTTAGATGAGTGCCGATAACGCCTACGCGGTCGAGCTGAAGGGACTGTCCTTCAAGCGCGGTGCGCGCAGCATTTTCAATAATGTCGATATCCGTATCCCGCGTGGCAAGGTCACCGGCATCATGGGGCCTTCCGGGTGCGGCAAGACTACGCTTTTGCGTCTGATGGGGGCCCAACTGCGCCCCACCAAGGGCGAAGTCTGGGTCAACGGTCAGAACCTGCCAAAACTGTCGCGAAGCGACCTGTTCGATGCGCGCAAGCATATGGGCGTGCTGTTTCAGAGCGGCGCGCTGTTTACCGACCTCGATGTCTTCGAGAATGTCGCGTTTCCGCTACGGGTTCACACGCAACTGCCGGAAGAAATGATCCGCGACATCGTCCTGCTCAAATTGCAGGCCGTGGGTTTGCGCGGTGCCATCGAATTGATGCCCGACGAGCTTTCCGGCGGCATGAAGCGCCGTGTTGCGCTGGCCCGGGCGATTGCGCTCGATCCACAGATCCTCATGTACGACGAACCCTTTGTCGGCCAGGACCCCATCGCCATGGGCGTTCTGGTGCGTCTGATTCGCTTGCTCAACGATGCGCTGGGTATCACCAGCATCGTGGTTTCCCACGACCTGGCCGAGACCGCGAGCATTGCCGATTACATTTATGTGGTGGGCGATGGCCAGGTGTTGGGGCAGGGGACCCCGGACGAGTTGATGAACTCGGATGAGCCGCGCATTCGTCAGTTCATGACCGGCGAACCCGATGGCCCGGTTCCGTACCACTTTCCAGCGACGGATTACCGCGCAGATATTCTGGGGAAGCGCTGATGCGCAGAATTTCATTGATTGAACGCGTTCGCCGCTTCGGCCAGGCCGGCATCGATGTGCTGGCGGTGTTCGGGCGTTCGGCCTTGTTCCTGTTTCATGCCTTGCTTGGCCGCGGTGGTATCGGTGGCAGCTTCGGGTTGCTGGTCAAGCAGCTGCATTCGGTGGGCGTGATGTCCCTGGTGATCATCGTGGTCTCCGGGGTGTTCATCGGCATGGTGCTGGCGCTGCAGGGCTTCAACATCCTTTCCAGCTACGGTTCGGAGCAGGCTGTCGGGCAGATGGTTGCGCTGACGCTGCTGCGAGAGCTGGGGCCGGTGGTGACCGCCTTGCTGTTCGCCGGGCGCGCCGGTTCGGCCTTGACCGCGGAAATCGGCAACATGAAGTCCACCGAGCAGTTGTCCAGCCTGGAAATGATCGGGGTTGACCCGCTCAAGTACATCATCGCGCCACGCTTGTGGGCCGGCTTCATTTCCCTGCCGGTGCTGGCGATGATTTTCAGCGTGGTGGGCATCTGGGGCGGCTCGTGGGTCGCTGTCGACTGGCTGGGGGTCTATGAAGGTTCCTACTGGTCGAACATGCAGAACAGCGTGACGTTCACTGAGGATGTGCTAAACGGGATCATCAAAAGTATCGTCTTTGCCTTTGTCGTGACCTGGATCGCCGTATTCCAAGGCTATGACTGCGAACCCACTTCCGAGGGGATCAGTCGTGCCACTACCAAGACCGTTGTCTATGCCTCGTTGGCAGTGCTCGGCCTGGACTTTATTCTGACCGCCTTGATGTTTGGAGATTTCTGATGCAAAACCGCACCCTGGAAATCGGTGTCGGCCTTTTCTTGCTGGCTGGCATCCTGGCTTTGCTCTTGTTGGCGTTGCGGGTTAGTGGCCTGTCCCCGACTCCGAGCACCGACACGTATAAACTTTACGCCTACTTCGACAATATCGCCGGTTTGACTGTCAGAGCAAAGGTGACCATGGCCGGTGTGACCATCGGCAAGGTCACGGCCATCGATCTGGATCGCGACAGCTTTACCGGTCGGGTGACCATGCAGCTGGAAAAACGCATCGATAATCTGCCGGCGGACTCCACAGCATCTATCCTGACCGCAGGACTGTTGGGCGAGAAGTACATCGGTATCAGCGTGGGCGGGGAAGACACCCTGCTCAAGGATGGTGGAACCATCCATGACACGCAGTCATCGCTGGTGCTTGAGGACCTGATCGGTAAATTCCTGCTCAATACCGTTAGCAAAGAAGCTAAATGAGGAACTGTTAAATGATCTCTACCTTGCGACGTGGCCTGTTGGTAATGCTCGCGGTGTTTCCGTTGGTGTCCCACGCCGTAGCGGCACCTTCGGCGCACGATCTGGTGCAGGACACAACCAACCGTATGCTCGCGGACCTGGCGGCAAACAAAGAGAAGTACAAGCAGGATCCGCAAGACTTTTATGCGGCGCTGAACACCATCGTCGGGCCGGTCGTGGATGCCGAGGGTATTTCCAAGAGCATCATGACGGTCAAGTACTCGCGTAAAGCTACACCTGCGCAGATGAAGACCTTCGAAGAAAACTTCAAGAGGGGCCTGTTCCAGTTCTATGGCAATGCCTTGCTGGAGTACAACAACCAGGGCATCACCGTTGAACCGGCCAAGGACGAATCGGGCGACCGTACCAGCGTTGGCATGACGGTCAAAGGCAGCAGCGGCGCGATCTATCCGGTGTCCTACACGCTGGAAAAGATCAACGGCGAGTGGAAACTGCGTAACGTCATCATCAACGGCATCAATATCGGCAAGCTGTTCCGCGATCAGTTCGCCGATGCGATGCAGCGCAATGGCAACGACCTGGACAAGACCATCAATGGATGGGCCGGGGAAGTCGCCAAGGCCAAGGAAGCCACCGACAAGAAGCCAGAGCAGTCAGCCCAATGAGTGAGTCGGCAGTCCAGATGGACGAAGCGGGTGAGCTGCGACTCAGTGGCGTGCTGGATTACCGCACCGGCCCTGGCCTGCGTGAACAGGGCAAGGCGCTGATCAAGGCCAGCAAGGCTGCGGCGCTGGTGCTCGATTGTTCGGCGGTGACCAAGTCCAGCAGTGTCGGTTTGTCATTGCTGCTGTGTTTCATCCGCGATGCTCAGGCGGCCGGCAAGGCGTTGAGCATCCGAGGAATGCCGGAAGACATGCGTGAAATCGCTCAGGTCAGCGAGCTGACCGAGCTGTTGGCGCATCCCTAACCCGCATCTATAAAGAAGCCCCCCGTCAGAGTCCTGCTTCGCGGGGTTCGCAGGCGCGGGGCTTTTTTGTATGATGTCCGACCCGCGCGCACAGGGCGCCGATTGAGGTTGAGCATGCAGGCCGTAGAAGTGAAGAGCTTCCTTGAAGGAAAGCTGCCCGGAACGTTGGTAGAAGTCGAGGGCGAAGGCTGCAATTTCCAGCTGAATGTGATTAGCGATGAACTGGCGGCGATGAGCCCGGTGAAGCGTCAGCAGCAGATCTATGCCCATTTGAACCCATGGATCACCGATGGCAGCATCCATGCGGTCACAATGAAATTTTTCAGCAGCGCGGCCTGGGCCGAGCGCACCTGAGCCCAAGGGCGTCGAGATTCTTATGGATAAATTGATTATTACTGGCGGTGCTCGTCTTGACGGCGAAATCCGCATCTCCGGGGCAAAGAACTCTGCCCTGCCGATCCTGGCTGCCACGCTTCTGTGCGATGGTCCGGTGACCGTTGCCAACCTGCCGCACCTGCACGACATCACCACCATGATCGAACTGTTCGGTCGCATGGGGATCGAGCCGGTGATCGACGAAAAACTCGCCGTCGAAATCGACCCGCGCACCATCAAGACCCTGGTCGCACCGTACGAACTGGTTAAAACCATGCGTGCGTCGATCCTGGTGCTTGGCCCGATGGTTGCCCGTTTCGGCGAAGCCGAAGTCGCGCTGCCTGGCGGTTGCGCCATCGGTTCGCGTCCGGTTGACCTGCACATCCGTGGCCTGGAAGCCATGGGTGCGGTCATCGACGTCGAGGGCGGCTACATCAAGGCCAAGGCGCCTGAAGGTGGCCTGCGCGGTGCGCACTTCTTCTTCGACACCGTCAGCGTGACCGGTACCGAAAACATCATGATGGCCGCCGCGCTGGCCAAGGGCCGCAGCGTCCTGCAAAACGCCGCACGCGAACCTGAAGTGGTCGACCTGGCGAACTTCCTGAACGCCATGGGCGCCAAGGTTTCCGGCGCCGGCACCGATACCATCACCATCGATGGCGTCGAGCGTCTGCATACCACGACTTACAAAGTGATGCCCGACCGTATCGAAACCGGCACCTATCTGGTGGCGGCGGCTGTGACCGGTGGTCGCGTGAAGGTCAAGGACACGGATCCGACCATCCTCGAAGCCGTTCTGGAAAAACTCCGGGAGTCCGGTGCAGAGATCACCTGCGGCGAAGACTGGATCGAGCTGAACATGCACGGCAAGCGGCCGAAAGCCGTCAACGTGCGCACCGCTCCGTACCCGGCGTTCCCGACCGACATGCAAGCGCAGTTCATCTCCCTCAACGCCATTGCCGAAGGCACGGGTGCTGTGATCGAGACGATCTTCGAAAACCGCTTCATGCACGTCTACGAACTGCACCGCATGGGCGCCAAGATCCAGGTCGAGGGCAACACCGCGATCGTCACCGGTACCGAGAAGCTCAAGGGCGCGCCAGTGATGGCAACTGACCTGCGTGCTTCGGCCAGCCTGGTGATCTCGGCCCTGGTCGCCGAGGGCGACACCCTGATCGACCGCATCTACCACATAGACCGTGGCTACGAGTGCATCGAGGAAAAACTGCAGATGCTGGGCGCCAAGATCCGTCGCGTTCCGGGCTAGTACTGCTGCAAGGGCATAAGGACATGCCCGTTGATTTGTTGAAGTCGAGCCGTTTTCGGCTCGATGTGTGTCCGGCGCCATTTGCGACCGGGCATGAGTACCTTGATAAGGACTGACGTTTCCCATGTTGACCATCGCACTGTCCAAGGGCCGCATCCTTGACGATACCTTGCCGCTTCTGGCTGAAGCGGGCATCGTGCCGACCGAGAATCCGGACAAGAGCCGCAAGCTGATCATCCCCACGACCCAGGACGATGTCCGTCTGCTGATCGTGCGTGCCACCGATGTGCCGACCTATGTCGAACATGGTGCTGCCGACCTAGGCGTCGCCGGTAAAGATGTGCTGATGGAATACGGCGGCCAGGGCCTGTACGAGCCGCTGGACCTGCAAATTGCCCAGTGCAAGCTGATGACCGCCGGTAAAGTCGGTGCAGTCGAGCCCAAGGGTCGTCTGCGCATCGCTACCAAGTTCGTCAATGTTGCCAAGCGCTACTACGCCGAACAGGGTCGTCAGGTCGATATCATCAAGCTCTACGGTTCGATGGAACTGGCGCCGCTGATCGGTCTGGCGGACAAGATCATCGACGTGGTCGACACTGGTAACACGCTACGGGCCAACGGCCTGGAGCCACAGGATTTCATCGCGGCCATCAGCTCCCGCCTGATCGTCAACAAGGCTTCGATGAAAATGCAGCACGCCCGTATCCAGGCGTTGATCGACACCCTGCGCAAGGCAGTGGAGTCTCGACACCGCGGCTGATTCACCTGCGCGACCGCAAGGCGCGCCGTCTATCCGCCTCATAGCCAGAATTCTCAGGTGCCCAAGCGGATCGAATGTTAGCTTCGGGCGCCTGAGTTTTTTGCCATTCCTATGAGGCTCTCGCTATGACCGCACTGACTGCAATTCGCCGACTCAACGCTGCTGACCCGGATTTCGCGCATCATCTGGATCATCTGCTGAGCTGGGAAAGTGTGTCTGACGACTCGGTCAATCAGCGGGTGCTGGACATCATCAAGGCCGTGCGCGAACGCGGTGACGCGGCGCTGGTGGACTTCACCCGTCAGTTCGACGGCCTGGAAGTGAAGTCCATGGCCGATCTGATCCTGCCGCGCGAGCGTCTGGAGTTGGCACTGACCCGCATCTCCGTGGCCCAGCGCGAAGCACTGGAAGTCGCCGCAGCCCGCGTGCGCAGCTACCACGAGAAGCAGAAGCAGGACTCCTGGAGTTACACCGAGGCGGACGGCACCGTACTGGGCCAGAAAGTCACGCCGCTGGATCGTGCCGGTCTGTACGTGCCGGGCGGCAAGGCGTCGTACCCGTCGTCGGTGTTGATGAACGCGATTCCGGCCAAGGTGGCCGGCGTTACCGAAGTGGTCATGGTCGTACCGACCCCGCGCGGTGAAATCAACGAGCTTGTGCTGGCTGCGGCCTGCATCGCCGGTGTCGACCGCGTGTTCACCATCGGTGGCGCCCAGGCCGTTGCGGCGCTGGCTTACGGCACCGAAAGCGTGCCGAAGGTCGACAAGGTCGTCGGCCCGGGCAACATCTATGTGGCTACCGCCAAGCGCCACGTGTTTGGCCAGGTCGGCATCGACATGATCGCCGGCCCTTCGGAAATCCTCGTGGTGTGCGACGGCCAGACCGATCCGGACTGGATCGCCATGGACCTGTTCTCCCAGGCCGAGCACGACGAAGACGCCCAGGCCATTCTGGTCAGCCCCGACGCCGGGTTCCTCGACAAGGTCGCCGCCAGCATCGCCAAATTGATGCCGACCATGGAGCGTGCCGCAATCATCGAAACCTCGATCAATGGCCGTGGTGCACTGATCAAGGTTCGCGACATGGAACAGGCCATCGAAGTGGCCAACCGCATCGCGCCGGAGCACCTCGAGTTGTCCGTTGCCGATCCGCAAGCCTGGCTGCCACAGATCCGCCACGCCGGCGCGATCTTCATGGGCCGTCACACCTCCGAAGCCCTGGGCGACTACTGCGCAGGCCCGAACCACGTGTTGCCGACCTCCGGCACCGCGCGATTCTCTTCGCCGCTGGGTGTGTATGACTTCCAGAAACGCTCGTCGATCATCTTCTGTTCCGAGCAGGGCGCATCGGAACTGGGCAAGACCGCATCCGTGCTGGCCCGTGGCGAGTCGCTGACCGCGCACGCGCGTAGCGCCGAATACCGCATCGTTGACGACAAGCAGGTGAAATGAAGATGAGTAAATTCTGGAGCCCGTTCGTCAAGAACCTGGTGCCTTACGTGCCGGGCGAGCAGCCGAAACTGGCAAAGCTGGTGAAGCTCAATACCAATGAAAACCCGTATGGTCCATCGCCCAAGGCCCTGGCCGCGATGCAGACCGAACTGAACGACAACCTGCGCCTGTACCCGGACCCGAACAGCGACCTGCTGAAAAACGCTGTCGCCAGGTACTACGGCGTGCAAGGCAATCAGGTGTTCCTCGGCAACGGTTCCGACGAAGTCCTGGCGCACATCTTCCACGGTTTGCTACAGCACGATCAGCCGCTGCTGTTTCCGGACATCAGTTACAGCTTCTATCCGGTCTACTGCGGACTGTATGGCATCAACTTCGACGCGGTGCCGCTGGACGAGCAATTCCAGATCAACCCGGCGGACTACGCCAGGCCGAACGGCGGGATCATCTTCCCCAACCCGAACGCGCCGACCGGCTGCCTGCTGGCGCTGGAAGCAGTGGAGCAGATTCTCAAAGCCAGCCCGGATTCGGTGGTCGTGGTGGACGAGGCTTACATCGATTTCGGCGGCGAGACGGCAATCACTCTGGTCGATCGTTATCCCAACCTGCTGGTGACCCAGACCCTGTCCAAGTCCCGCTCCCTGGCCGGTCTGCGGGTTGGCCTGGCGGTAGGGCATCCGGATCTGATCGAAGCGCTGGAGCGGATCAAGAACAGCTTCAACTCCTACCCGCTGGATCGCATGGCGAATGTCGGCGCCGCTGCCGCGTTCGAGGATCGCGAGTATTTCGACAAGACCTGCCGGTTGGTGATCGAGAATCGCGAGAAGGTCGTCGGGCAATTGCAGGCCAAGGGATTTGAAGTGCTGCCGTCAGCGGCGAACTTCATTTTCGCCCGTCACCCACGGCACGATGCGGCGGGGTTGGCGGCGAAGTTGCGTGAGCAAGGCGTGATCGTCCGGCACTTCAAGCAGGAGCGGATTGCCCAGTTCCTGCGGATCTCCATCGGCACGCCAGAGCAGAACCAGGCGCTGATCGACGGCCTGGGCGAACTCTAAACCACCGCCAACCCTGTGGGAGCGGGCTTGCTCGCGAAAGCGGTGTGTCAGTTAACTTCTGCGTCGACTGACACACCGCTTTCGCGAGCAAGCCCGCTCCCACATTGGTTTTGGATGCCCCTTACTCTTCTTGTTTCTCTTTGACCGGTGCCGGCGGCGGACGCAAACCGATTTCCGCGGTCAGCTTAAGCTCCTTGCCGTTGCGCATTACCTGGATCGTGACCTTGTCGGTCGGCTTGATCCGCGCCACCTGATTCATCGAGCGACGGCCATCACCGGCCGGTTCGCCATCGATGGCAAGAATCACGTCACCCAGTTGCAGGCCGGCCTTCTGTGCCGGGCCATCACGGAAAATCCCCGCCACGACAATGCCCGGACGCCCGGACAAACCGAAGGATTCGGCCAGTTCCTGGGTCAACGGCTGGACTTCGATACCCAGCCAGCCACGAATCACCTGGCCGTGCTCGATGATCGACTTCATCACTTCCATCGCCAGCTTTACCGGGATCGCGAAACCGATGCCCTGGGAGCCGCCGGACTTGGAGAAGATCGCCGTGTTGATGCCGGTCAGGTTGCCAATGGCGTCCACCAGTGCACCGCCAGAGTTGCCGGGGTTGATCGCGGCATCGGTCTGGATGAAGTCTTCGTAGTTGTTCAGGCCCAGTTGATTGCGCCCGGTGGCACTGATGATGCCCATGGTCACGGTCTGGCCGACGCCGAACGGGTTGCCGATGGCCAGCGCCACGTCGCCGATGCGGAGGTTGTCGGAGCGTCCCACGGTGATCGACGGCAGGTTTTTCAGGTCGATTTTCAGCACCGCGAGGTCAGTCTCCGGGTCGCTGCCGATCACCCGGGCCAGGGTTTCGCGGCCGTCCTTGAGCGCCACGACGATCTGGTCGGCGCCGCTGGTCACGTGGTTGTTGGTCAGGATGTAGCCTTCCGGGCTCATGATCACGCCGGAACCGAGGCTCGATTCCATGCGTTTCTGTTTGGGCGAGTTATCGCCGAAGAAACGGCGGAACTGCGGATCTTCGAACAACGGATGGCTGGGTTTGTTGATGACTTTGGTGGTGTACAGGTTCACCACCGACGGCGCCGCGGTGGTGACCGCGTCGGCATAAGACACCGGGCCCTGTTGCATGCTGGTGGTTTGCGGCGCTTGTTGCAGATTGACGTCGAGGCTCGGGAGCCCGACCCACTGCGGGTAACGCTGGATTATCAAAAGAGCGACAAGCACGCCGGCCAACAGCGGCCAGCCGGAAAAACGCAGCGCCTTGAGCATTAAACAGTTCCTGAGAGAGTTGCAGGCGGTAAGAGACCGCTCATAATGACGCGCATTATACGAGGCCGCACGCGCCTCTGAACGGGATATTTAGGAGTCTTTCATGGCCGTCGCCCTGAGCACCCTGGTCGAAGAAGCCGACCGTTACCTCAACAGCGCCAAAATCGCCGATTACTGCCCCAATGGCTTGCAAGTCGAAGGCCGTCCGCAAGTGATGCGCATTGTCAGTGGCGTCACTGCCAGCCAGGCGTTGCTGGATGCCGCGGTAGAGGCCAATGCCGATCTGGTACTGGTGCATCACGGCTATTTCTGGAAGGGCGAAAACCCGTGCATCACCGGCATGAAGCAGCGCCGCTTGAAGACCCTGCTCAAGCACGATATCAGCCTCCTGGCCTATCACCTGCCGCTGGATCTGCACCCGGACGTCGGCAATAACGTGCAGCTCGCACGGCAGCTCGACATCACCGTCGAAGGTCCGCTGGACCCGGATAATCTGAAGATAGTCGGTCTGGTCGGCTCGCTGAACGAGCCGATGATGCCCCGGGATTTTGCCCGCCGCGTGCAGGAAGTCATGGGTCGTGAGCCACTGTTGATCGAAGGCAGCGCCATGATCCGCCGCGTCGGCTGGTGCACCGGTGGCGGCCAGGGATACATCGATCAGGCCATTTCGGCCGGCGTCGACCTGTACCTCAGCGGCGAGGCTTCCGAGCAGACCTTCCACAGTGCACGGGAAAACGACATCAGCTTCATCGCCGCCGGTCACCATGCGACTGAGCGCTACGGCGTTCAGGCGCTGGGGGATTATCTGGCGCGGCGCTTTGCGCTGGAGCACATCTTCATCGATTGCCCCAATCCGATCTGAATCCGGGATCCCCTGTAGGAGCGAGTTTGCTCGCGATGGTCGTCAACGATAACGCTGGAAGCCTGACACCCCGCGGTGGTCTCAGGTTCATCGCGAGCAAGCTCGCTCCTACAGGGGGGGGCGATGTGCCCAAACAGCGGGGCATATTCATATGCTCTTTCGATCTAGTTGGCGTCCTGATTAGAAGAGGTCGCTGTGCTAGGATCCCCGCTCGAACACGGCCCGCTGGCCGTTCATAAGAAAGCTTTCGTGAGTAGCCATGGTCGACAAACTGACGCATCTGAAACAGCTGGAGGCGGAAAGCATCCACATCATCCGCGAGGTGGCCGCCGAGTTCGACAACCCGGTGATGCTGTACTCCATCGGTAAAGACTCCGCCGTGATGCTGCATCTGGCACGCAAGGCGTTCTTCCCGGGCAAGCTGCCGTTTCCGGTGATGCACGTCGACACTCGCTGGAAATTCCAGGAGATGTACGCCTTCCGTGACAAGATGGTCGCGGAACTGGGCCTCGACCTGATCACCCACGTCAACCCGGACGGCGTGGCGCAGAACATCAACCCGTTCACCCACGGCAGCGCCAAGCACACCGACATCATGAAGACCGAGGGCCTGAAGCAGGCACTCGACAAGCATGGTTTCGACGCAGCGTTCGGCGGCGCCCGTCGCGATGAAGAGAAATCCCGCGCCAAGGAGCGCGTTTACTCGTTCCGCGACAGCAAGCACCGCTGGGACCCGAAGAACCAGCGTCCCGAGCTGTGGAACGTCTACAACGGCAAGGTCAACAAGGGCGAGTCGATCCGCGTCTTCCCGCTGTCGAACTGGACCGAGCTGGACATCTGGCAGTACATCTACCTTGAAGGCATCCCGATCGTCCCGCTGTACTTCGCCGCCGAACGCGAAGTCATCGAGAAGAACGGCACGCTGATCATGATCGACGACGAGCGCATCCTCGAGCACCTGAGCGATGAAGACAAAGCGCGCATCGTCAAAAAGAAAGTGCGTTTCCGTACCCTTGGTTGCTACCCGTTGACGGGCGCGGTGGAGTCCGAGGCCGAAAGCCTTACGGACATCATTCAGGAAATGCTCCTGACGCGAACTTCCGAGCGCCAGGGCCGTGTCATCGACCACGATGGCGCAGGCTCGATGGAAGACAAAAAACGTCAAGGTTATTTCTAAGGGGCTGTCATGTCGCATCAATCTGATTTGATCAGCGAGGACATCCTCGCCTACCTGGGCCAGCACGAACGTAAAGAGCTGCTGCGCTTTTTGACCTGCGGTAACGTCGACGACGGCAAGAGCACCCTGATCGGGCGCCTGCTGCACGACTCCAAGATGATCTACGAAGATCACCTGGAAGCGATCACCCGCGACTCGAAAAAAGTCGGCACCACCGGCGAAGACATCGACCTGGCGTTGCTGGTCGACGGTCTGCAGGCCGAGCGTGAACAAGGCATCACCATCGATGTCGCGTACCGCTATTTCTCCACCGCCAAGCGCAAATTCATCATCGCCGACACCCCCGGCCATGAGCAGTACACCCGCAACATGGCCACCGGTGCGTCCACCTGTGACCTGGCGATCATCCTGGTCGACGCCCGCTACGGCGTGCAGACCCAGACCCGTCGCCACAGCTTCATCGCCTCGTTGCTGGGCATCAAGCACATAGTCGTCGCCATCAACAAGATGGACCTCAAGGACTTCGACCAAGGCGTGTTCGAGTCGATCAAGGCCGACTACCTGCAGTTCGCCGAAGGCCTGAAGATGAAGCCCACCAGCATGCACTTCGTGCCGATGTCGGCACTGAAGGGCGACAACGTGGTGAACAAGTCCGAGCGCTCGCCGTGGTACACCGGCCAGTCGCTGATGGAAATCCTCGAGACCGTGGAAGTGGCGGGCGATCGCAACTTCACCGACCTGCGTTTCCCGGTGCAGTACGTCAACCGTCCGAACCTGAACTTCCGTGGCTTCGCCGGTACACTGGCCAGCGGCATCGTCAAGAAAGGCGACGAAGTCGTGGTGCTGCCGTCGGGCAAGAGCAGCCGCGTGAAGTCCATCGTCACCTTCGAAGGTGAACTGGAACACGCCGGTCCAGGTCAGGCAGTCACGCTGACCATGGAAGACGAAATCGACATCTCCCGTGGCGACCTGTTGGTTCACGCCGACAACGTGCCGCCGGTGACTGACAGCTTCGAAGCCATGCTGGTGTGGATGGCTGAAGAGCCGATGCTGCCGGGCAAGAAATACGACATCAAGCGCGCCACCAGTTACGTGCCGGGCTCCATCGCCAGCATCGTCAACAAAGTCGACGTGAACACCCTGGAAGAAGGTCCGGCCAGCGCGTTGCAGTTGAACGAAATCGGCAAGGTCAAGATCGCGCTCGACGCGCCGATTGCCCTCGACGGTTACGACAGCAACCGCACTACCGGCGCCTTCATCATCATCGACCGCTTGACCAACGGCACCGTCGGCGCCGGCATGATCGTCGCCCAGCCTTTGGCCCATGGCACCAGCACGCACCACGGCAAGCTGGCCCACGTCGCCACTGAAGAGCGCGCCCAGCGCTTCGGCCAGCAACCGGCCACCGTGTTGTTCAGCGGCTTGTCGGGCGCGGGCAAGAGCACCCTGGCGTATGCGGTTGAACGCAAGCTGTTCGACCTGGGTCGTGCGGTGTTCGTACTCGATGGCCAGAACCTGCGTCACGACCTGAACAAAGGTCTGCCACAGGATCGCGCCGGGCGTACCGAGAACTGGCGTCGTGCCGCGCACGTTGCGCGTCAGTTCAACGAAGCCGGTCTGCTGACCCTGGCGGCGTTCGTTGCGCCGAGTGCCGAAGGTCGTGAACAGGCCCGGGAACTGATCGGCAAGGAACGTCTGCTGACGGTCTACGTCCAGGCTTCGCCGACCGTCTGCGCCGAGCGTGATCCGCAGGGCCTGTACGCGGCGGCCGGGGATAACATCCCGGGCGAGTCCTTCCCGTACGACGTGCCGCTGGATGCCGATCTGGTGATCGACACCCAGTCCGTGTCGCTGGAAGAAGGCGTCAAGCAAGTGTTGGGTCTGCTGCGCGAGCGTGGTGCGATTTAAGCCTTAGCGCAAAATGAAAAACCCGCAGACAAGTGATGGTCTGCGGGTTTTTTTGTGTCCTGGAAATAGCTATCGCGGGCAAGCCCGCTCCCACAGTTTTGAGGGCGTTCGAAAAATTTGTGAACGACACGGTCCCTGTGGGAGCTGGCTTGCCAGCGAAGAGGCCAGTACAGGCACCTCAAGACTTCGCTGGATACTCGCGATGCAACTGTTCCAGCAGCGCATCCTTGTCCTGCCACATCTGATTGATCCAGCCCTGGAACTGCAATCGGTACTCACCATCCTGGTCGTAGTTCTTGCCGATGAACTGCGGCGGAATGTTCAACTCTTCAAAGTGCACCACCACGTCCGCAATGTTCCCGCACAACAAGTCCCAGAAACCAGGACGCCCGGCCGGGTAGTGGATGGTCACGTTGACGATGGACTCCAGTTGCTCACCCATCGCATCCAGCACAAAGGCAATGCCGCCCGCCTTGGGCTTGAGCAGGTACTTGAAAGGCGATTTCTGCTGGGCATGCTTGCCCTCGGTGAAGCGCGTGCCTTCGACGAAGTTGAAGATTCCCACCGGGTTGTCGCGGAATTTCGCGCAGGTCTTGCGGGTGGTTTCCAGGTCCTTGCCTTTCTTCTCCGGGTGCTTCTCCAGATAGGCCTTGGAGTAGCGCTTCATGAACGGAAAGCCCAGCGCCCACCAGGCCAGGCCAATCACCGGGACCCAGATCAGCTCCTGCTTGAGAAAGAACTTCAACGGTTGGATGCGTCGGTTGAGCACGTATTGCAGCACCAGGATGTCGACCCAGCTCTGGTGGTTGCTGGTGATCAGGTACGAGTGCCGGTAGTCGAGGCCTTGCAGGCCGCTGATGTGCCAGCGCGTGCGGCGCACCAGGTTCATCCAGCCTTTGTTGAGGCTGATCCAGGCTTCATGGGTATGACTCATCAGCCAGCCCGCGATGAGTTGGGTGAGGACGAACGGCAATGCCTTGACGAGTGCCACGCAGAACAGGAACGAGCAGAGCAAAATCGTGTTCAATGCCAGCAGCAGCGAGGCGATCACGCCGCGCAACGGGGCGGGTAGGAAGTCCAGCATTTACACATCCATAGGTCGGTTGGCGGCTTGAATCGCGGTCAGGGCGATGGTGTAGACGATGTCGTCGACCTGCGCGCCGCGCGGCAAATCGTTCACCGGTTTGCGCAGGCCTTGCAGCATCGGCCCGAGGCTGACGCAGTCGGCGCTGCGCTGCACGGCTTTGTGGGTGGTGTTGCCGGTGTTGAGGTCGGGGAACACGTACACCGTGGCACGACCGGCCACCTGGCTGTTCGGCGCCAGCTGCCGGGCGACGCTTTCGTTGGCCGCGGCGTCGTACTGCAAGGGGCCGTCGATCAGCAGCGAGTGCTGTTGTTCGTGGGCGAGCAGGGTGGCCTCGCGGACCTTCTCGACTTCTTCGCCGCTGGCCGACTCGCCGCTGGAGTAGCTGATCATCGCCACCCGTGGCGTGATGCCGAACGCGGCGGCCGAGTCGGCGCTTTGCAGGGCGATCTCGGCCAGTTCGCTGGCACTCGGGTGCGGGTTCATCACGCAGTCGCCGTAGACGAGCACTTCTTCGGGGAACAGCATGAAGAACACCGAAGACACCAGGGTGCAGCCGGGCGCCGTTTTAATCAGCTGCAGGGCCGGGCGGATGGTGTTGGCGGTGGTGTTGATCACGCCCGATACGAGCCCGTCGACTTCATCCAGAGCCAGCATCATGGTGCCGATCACCACGGTGTCTTCGAGTTGTTGCTCGGCCATCGGCGCGTTGAGGCTTTTGCTTTTGCGCAGCGCGACCATCGGCTCGACGTAGCGCTCGCGGATCAAGTCCGGATCGATGATTTCCAGGCCTGGCGGCAGCTCGATGCCCTGGGCGCGGGCGACGGCCTGCACGTCCTCGGGCTTGGCCAGCAGCACGCAGCGAGCGATGCCGCGGGCCTGGCAGATCGCGGCGGCCTGCACGGTCAAAGGCTCGCTGCCTTCGGGCAGCACGATGCGCTTGTTGGCCGCCTGGGCGCGCTGGATCAGTTGATAACGGAACACCGCTGGCGACAGGCGCATCTCGCGCGGTGTACCGCAGCGCTGGTGCAACCAGTTGGCATCGAGATGGCCAGCGATGAAATCGGTGATGATTTCGGCGCGCTCGCGGTCATCGATGGGGATTTCCTTGTTCAGGCCATTGAGCAGGTTTGCGGTGTCGTAGGAACCGGTACTCACCGACAGCACCGGCAGCCCGGCCTGCAGGGCGCCGCGGCACAGGTCCATGATGCGTGGGTCGGGCAGGGTGTCGCTGGTCAGCAGCAGCCCGGCCAGCGGCACGCCGTTCAAGGCCGCGAGGCTGACGGCAAGGATGATGTCGTCGCGGTCGCCGGGGGTCACCACCAGCACGCCGGGCTTGAGCAGCTCCACGGTGTTGCGCATGGTGCGGGCGCAAATGATGATCTTGGTCATGCGCCGGGTTTCGTAATCACCGGCGTTGAGCACTTGCGCGCCCATCAGGTCGGCGACGTCGCGGGTGCGCGGGGCGTTCAGTTCCGGCTGGAACGGAATGCAGCCGAGCAAGCGGAAATCACCACTGCGCAGCAATGGCGAATGCTCCTTCAGGCGCGTGGCGAAGGCCTCCATGCTTTCCTCGGTCTTGACCTTGTTGAGGATCACGCCGAGGACTTTCGGGTCTTTCGGGCCGCCGAACAATTGCGCCTGTAGTTCGACGCGACCGGAGAGCTCGGTAAGCACTTCGTTTTCCGGTGCCGAGACCAGGATCACCTCGGCGTCGAGGCTCTTGGCCAGGTGCAGGTTGACCCGCGCGGCGTAACTGGCGCTGCGGGTCGGCACCATGCCTTCGACGATCAGCACGTCCTTGCCGATGGCCGCCTGCTGATACAGGCTGATGATTTCTTCGAGCAACTCATCGAGCTGGCCGTCGCCGAGCATGCGCTCGACATGCGCCAGGCCCAGTGGCTGAGGCGGTTTCAAGCCGTGGGTGCGCGCCACCAGCTCGGTGGAACGTTCCGGGCCCGTGTCGCCCGGATGCGGCTGGGCAATCGGTTTGAAAAAGCCGACCTTGAGCCCGGCGCGCTCAAGGGTGCGTACCAGCCCGAGGCTGATGGAGGTCAGACCCACACCAAAATCGGTGGGCGCGATAAAAAAAGTTTGCATGCGGATTCTCTGGACGGTGCATGGCAATGGTCACGACCTATGGCTGGTCGATTACCGAAATTCAGTCGACAAGGTTATCGCTAACCGTGCCTTGTGCACACCAACCGCAGGCAAAGGGTCGGCCTATTTTTTCCTGGCGCTGCACAGGGTCCATGACCCAGGCCCGGGATTGCCAGGGCGGCTGGTGCCGCAGGTGTTGGGTGTGGCCGCAGGAAAGCTCGGCCACCCAGTGGCCGTCCTTGTCTTGATGGAAGCCTGTGACCGTCGAATCCCGTTTGTCCGGGTTGTGTTCGCTTTCGGTCGATTGCTTCGCTAAACTTGGCCTTTCAATCTTCTTATGCAAAAGGTCTCGCCCCATGCTGATCGCCGCCAATAAGGCTGTCTCCATCGACTATACCCTGACCAACGACGCTGGTGAGGTCATCGACAGCTCCGCCGGCGGCGCGCCGCTGGTCTACCTGCAAGGCGCAGGCAACATCATCCCGGGCCTGGAAAAGGCTCTGGAAGGCAAGGCTGTCGGTGACGAGCTGACCGTAGCCGTTGAACCGGAAGACGCTTACGGCGAATACGCTGCCGAACTGGTCAGCACCCTGAGCCGCAGCATGTTCGAAGGCGTCGACGAGCTGGAAGTGGGCATGCAGTTCCACGCTTCCGCTCCGGACGGCCAGATGCAGATCGTGACCATCCGTGATCTGGACGGCGACGACGTGACCGTTGACGGCAACCATCCGTTGGCCGGTCAACGCCTGAATTTCCAGGTCAAGATCGTTGCCATCCGTGACGCCAGCCAGGAAGAAATCGCTCATGGCCACGTCCATGGCGAAGGTGGCCATCACCACTGATTTCTGCGCTAAGCTCAGATAACTGGAGAGGCGCCCCGAGGGCGCCTTTTTAGTCTGCGGCTGTCCCTGATGACACCGCCAAGTGGCTGTTTCGAGAAGAACACGGGAATCTGGAGTACGCCATGAGTGCTTTTCACGACCTTAAATTGACAGCCCTGGATGGACAGGAGCTACCTCTGGCGCCTTTCAAAGGCCAAGTCGTACTGGTGGTCAACGTCGCCTCCAAATGCGGCCTGACCCCGCAGTACGCGGCGCTGGAAAACCTCTACCAACAATACAAGGCCAAAGGCTTCAGCGTGTTGGGCCTGCCGTGCAACCAGTTTGCCGGGCAGGAACCGGGGACCGAGCAGGAGATCAAGGATTTCTGCAGCCTCAACTATGGTGTGACCTTCCCGTTGTCCAGCAAGCTGGAAGTCAACGGGCATGACCGTCATCAGTTGTACCGCTTGCTGGCGGGCGAGGGCGCGGAATTCCCCGGCGATATCACCTGGAACTTCGAGAAGTTCCTGCTGGGCAAGGACGGCCGCGTACTGGCGCGGTTCTCGCCACGTACGGCGCCGGATGATCCGACCATTGTTCATGCGATTGAAAAAGCGCTGAGCTGATTCCCCTCCCCTGTAGGAGCGAGCTTGCTCGCGATGAACCTGAGAACGCCGCGCTGTGTCTGGATTACAGCGTAATCGTTGACGACCATCGCGAGCGGGCTCGCTCCCACAATATTTCCTACCTTTTGACTCTTAATCACTGCAATCAATAGTGCTGTTCAATGCGTTGGACACTCCATATTATCCCCGTCATAAAGTCATCCTTCCGTGGAGCGTCCCATGCCCGTAAAAGCCCTGTTCAAACCGTTCCACCTCGGCACCCTCGAATTGCCGACCCGCGTCGTCATGGCGCCGATGACCCGCTCCTTTTCTCCCGGCGGCGTGCCGAATTCCAAAGTGATCGAATACTACCGTCGCCGCGCCGCTGCAGGCGTCGGCCTGATCATCACCGAAGGCACCACCGTCGGTCACAAGGCTTCCAACGGCTACCCTAACGTTCCGCACTTCTATGGTGAAGCGGCTCTGGCCGGCTGGAAGAAAGTTGTCGACGCCGTTCACGCCGAAGGCGGCAAGATCGTTCCGCAGTTGTGGCATGTGGGCAGCGTACGTCGTATCGGCACCGAGCCGGACGCCAGCGTGCCGGGCTATGGCCCGTCGGAAAAAATCAAGGACGGACAGGTCGTTGTGCACGGCATGACCCAGCAGGATATCCAGGACGTGATCGCCGCGTTCGCCCAGGCTGCCAGGGACGCCCAGAGCATCGGCATGGACGGCGTGGAAATCCACGGTGCCCACGGTTACCTGGTCGACCAGTTCTTCTGGGAAGGCAGCAACCAGCGTACCGACGAATACGGCGGCAGCCTGGCCAACCGTTCGCGCTTCGCCATTGAATTGATTCAGGCCGTGCGTGCCGCGGTCGGTGAAGGTTTCCCGATCATCTTCCGTTTCTCCCAGTGGAAGCAGCAGGACTATACCGCGCGTCTGGTGCAAACCCCGGAGGCGCTGGGCGAGTTCCTCAAGCCGTTGGCCGATGCCGGCGTGGATATTTTCCACTGCTCGACCCGCCGCTTCTGGGAGCCGGAGTTCGACGGTTCCGAGCTGAACCTGGCTGGCTGGACCCGCCAACTCACCGGCAAGCCGACCATCACCGTGGGCAGCGTCGGCCTGGATGGCGAGTTCCTGCAGTTCATGGTCAACACCGACAAAGTGGCACAACCGGCCAGCCTGGAAAAACTGCTGGAGCGCCTGAACAACGACGAGTTCGACCTGGTGGCGGTCGGTCGTGCGTTGCTGGTGGACCCGGACTGGGCACAGAAAGTGCGCGATGGTCGTGAGGACGACATCCTGCCGTTCAGCCGTGAAGCGTTGATGACGCTGGTTTAAGCGGCGACCCTACTGCCGCTTTCGCGAGCAGGCTCGCTCCCACAGGGGATTTGTGTACGACACAGAACCAATGTGGGAGCGAGCCTGCTCGCGATGGCTGACCCAAGGTCACCGGAAATCAGGGAACAATCGGTGCATTCGGCACCACCATCTCCCGGGCACAGGCCCCGCGCAACTGTCCCTCGAACTGTTCGATGATCGTCGCCCAACCCTGGCGACTGGCATGCTGGCGCGCATTGAGCCGCACATTGCGCAAGGCTTCCCCGTCCTCCAGCAGCCATGCCGCTGCATCGCAGAACGCTTCTTCATCCCCCGGCATTGCCAACACACCGTTGTAGCCATGACGAATATGCTGGGCCGCTGCTGCCTGATCATAGGCCACCACGCCGAGCCCCGAGGCCAGTGCTTCAAGCACCACATTGCCGAAGGTTTCAGTCAGGCTCGGAAACAGAAACACATCGCCTGATGCGTAGTGACACGCCAGGGCTTCACCCCGCTGGGTGCCGCAGAAAATCGTCTCGGGCATTTCCTTTTCCAGCTCCTGGCGCTGCGGACCGTCGCCGACCACGATCAGTTTCAGGGTGCGCCGGGGATAACTCGCCTTGAGGGTATTGAAGGTGCGTTTGAGCAGGCCAAGATTCTTTTCCGGGGCCAGGCGACCGACGTGAATGACGGCGATGTCGTCCTCGGCCAATCCCCATTGCTCGCGCAGGCCATTCAAGCGTTTGGCCGGGTGAAACAACTCACTGTCGACCCCTCGGGAGAGCAACGCCAGCCGTTCGAAATGCCGTCGTTCCAGCTCCATGCGCTGACTGACGCTGGGCACCAGGGTCATGGTCGAGCGGTTGTGGAACCAGCGCAGGTAGTGAGTCAGCAGGCGCGTGAGCAAACCAAGGCCGTACTGGTTGGAGTACTGCTGGAAATTGGTGTGGAAACCGCTGACCACGGAAATCCCCAAACGCCGTGCTGCACGCAAGGCCGACAGGCCCAACGGGCCCTCGGTGGCAATGTAGAGCACGTCCGGGCGGTGACGCGTCCAGCGCCGCAGCAGCTTGTGCATCGACGACTGACCCCATTGCAGGCCGGGATAGCCCGGTAGCGGCCAGCCGCGGCACAGCAGTAATTCATCGTCGCTGCCCAACTGCTGGTCGCAGCCCTGGCGTGGTCGCACCAGTTCCACCTGATGCCCGCGCGCGCGCAAACCGTCGCACAAGCGACCCAGGGTATTGGCCACGCCGTTGATTTCCGGAGGGAAGGTTTCGGTGATCAGGGTGATATGCAGAGCTGTCGTCATGACCCCAGTGTCGGCTGGGGCCATGTCGTCAGTGTGACGTCGGGATGATGGATTTGTGACTGTGGTACCGGTGCTGATGGCTCAGCGCTGGGTCACCAGGTTTTCCGCGCCGCGCTCACGCACCCAGAACAGCGTCGCCCCGGCCACGGCCGCCGGCATCATCAGGATGTTGACCACCGGAATCAGCAACACCAGATAAACAATCCCGCCGAAACTCATGCTCTGCCAGCGCTTCTCGCGCAGCCAGCCAAGCATTTCGTTCCAGCCCAGCTTGTGGTTGTCCGCCGGGTAGTCGATGTACTGGATCGCCATCATCCACACCCCGAACAATAGCCATAGCGGCGCGGCAATGATGTTCACTACCGGGATGAACGAAAGGATGAACAGCCCGATCGCCCGTGGCAGGAAGTAGCCAAGCTTGCGCATTTCCCGGGCCAGGGTGCGCGGGATCATTGCAATCAGTTCGCCCCAGCTGAAGGCCGGAAAATCATCGGTGCCGCGCACCACCACTTCGACTTTCTCCGCGAGGAAGCCGTTGAATGGCGCGGCAATGACGTTGGCAAGCATGGTGAAGGTGAAAAACACCATTAGCACCACGAGCACCACGAACAGCGGCCAGAGGATGTAGCTGAGAAAACTCAGCCAGTCGGGCAGGGACGGCATCAGCGTGTCGACCCACAGGCTGAATTGGTGACCGGCCAGGTAAATCAATCCGACGAACAGCACCAGGTTGATTGCCAGCGGCAACAGCACAAACAAACGCAGGCTTGGGCTCAATACCAGCTTGAGGCCTTCGCGCAGGTATTGCGGGCCGGACAGAACAGGGGCGGGCATAGCGTGCTCCGAGCAGAGGGAAAACGCGCCGACCTTACCGGCTTTGCTACACATGCGAAAGCGCGGTGGCGGTATCGACATTCACTGTAACAAAGACGTCGATATCGTCGGGCAGATTGCATAGAGACCACCTATGAGCTGGATTGTTAATCCGTATTTCCTTAATCTTCGCCCCCTCGATACGCTGCACCCAATCTTTTTACAGGACGGTCGTGTTCAAGCCTTCCCCAAGTGCTTTCAACCGTTCTTTTTTATTCCAGCCGGCGATCCGGCGTTCCGCGCCAGGTGTTCCGGGCCGGTCAACAGGAGCAGGTCATGTCTGAAGTTCGTCATTCGCGAGTGATTATTCTCGGTTCCGGCCCTGCCGGTTACAGCGCTGCGGTCTATGCCGCCCGTGCCAACCTCAAGCCACTGCTGATCACCGGCATGCAGGCCGGCGGTCAACTGACCACCACCACCGAAGTCGACAACTGGCCGGGCGACGTCCACGGCCTGACCGGCCCGGCGCTGATGGAGCGGATGCGCGAGCACGCCGAACGCTTTGAAACCGAGATCGTTTTCGATCACATCAATGCCGTGGACTTCGCTGCCAAGCCATACACCCTGACTGGCGACAGTGCGACCTACACCTGCGACGCCCTGATCATCGCCACCGGCGCCAGTGCTCGTTACCTGGGCCTGCCGTCCGAAGAAGCGTTCATGGGCAAAGGCGTCTCCGCCTGCGCAACCTGCGACGGTTTCTTCTATCGCAACAAGCCGGTGGCTGTGGTCGGCGGTGGCAACACCGCTGTCGAAGAAGCCCTGTACCTGGCCAACATCGCCAGCAAAGTCACCCTGATCCACCGTCGCGAAACCTTCCGCGCCGAGAAGATCCTGATCGACAAGTTGAACGCCCGTGTTGCCGAAGGCAAGATCGAGCTGAAGCTGAACGCGACCCTGGACGAAGTGCTGGGCGACAACATGGGCGTGACCGGTGCCCGCCTGAAGAACAACGATGGCAGCTTCGACGAAGTGAAAGTCGACGGCGTGTTCATCGCCATCGGCCACACCCCGAACACTTCGTTGTTCGAAGGCCAGTTGACGTTGAAAGACGGTTACCTGGTTGTGCAGGGCGGCCGTGACGGCAACGCCACCGCCACCAACCTCGAAGGCATTTTCGCCGCCGGTGACGTGGCTGATCACGTGTACCGTCAAGCCATCACCTCGGCGGGCGCCGGTTGCATGGCGGCACTGGATGCCGAGCGTTACCTCGACAATCTGCAGAACGCTTGATTCTGTTTTGGTAAAAAAACCGGCCTCGGCCGGTTTTTTTATGCCCACGATTTAATGCTTGATAACACTCCGGTGTGGGAGCGGGCTTACTCGCGAAAGCGGTGTGTCATTCAACATTGATGCTGGCTGA
This sequence comes from Pseudomonas sp. GNP012, assembly GCF_054343835.1. Taxonomy (NCBI): domain Bacteria; kingdom Pseudomonadati; phylum Pseudomonadota; class Gammaproteobacteria; order Pseudomonadales; family Pseudomonadaceae; genus Pseudomonas; species Pseudomonas sp. GNP012. Next base: position 243,599 of record NZ_JBTGUU010000001.1, read on the forward strand.
TCCACCGCTTTCGCGAGCAAGCCCGCTCCCACAGGGATAGTGTTCAGGTCAGTTTTTCAAGACAGGCTTCAAGAATATCCAGCCCTTCTTCCAGCACCGCAGCCTCGATGGTCAACGGCGCCAGCAAGCGAATGATGTGCCGCGATTTGCCACTGGGCATCAGCAGCAGGCCCGCATTCCGCGCCAAAGTCAGCAGTTGGGTCAATTGTGCCGGGGCGGGCGAGCCATCGGCGTTGATCAGCTCGATACCACGCATCGCACCTACACCGGTAAGTCGGCCCAGGTACGGCGTCAGGTTGTTCGCGCGCCAGGTTTCATGGCGGCCGACAATCGCTTCCTCTTGTTGTGCGCCCCAGGCGTGCAGGTTGGCATCGGTCATTTCATCCAGCGTCGCCAGCGCGGCGGCGCAGGCGATGGGATTGCCCGAGTAAGTGCCACCGAGTCCGCCCTTGGGCAGGTTATCCATCAGCGATTTGCGCCCGACCACCGCCCCCAGCGGCACGCCGCCGGCGATGCTTTTGCCGAGCAGGACCAGATCCGGCTCGATGCCCAGCCGTGAGAAAGCGAAGCGCTGGCCGGTGCGGCCGAAACCGGACTGGATTTCATCGGCGATCAGCACGATGCCCTTGTCGTCGCAGAACTTGCGCAGCGTTTGGGCGAACTCGACGTCCATGGCCAGGAAACCCGCTTCGCCCTGCACCGGTTCAACGATAAAGCAGGCGACGTCTTCGACATCAATCTCGACGCTGAACAGGCGCTCCATGGCTTTGAGGGCTTCGGCGCAAGTCACGCCGTTGTCCGGGCCGGGAAAGGGCAGGTGATACACCGGCCCCGGCAGCACGCCGATTTTCTGTTTGTAGGGCGCCACCTTGCCATTGAGGTTGAGCGTGGCCAGCGTGCGGCCGTGGAATGCACCGTCGAAGGCGATGACCGCGCTGCGCCCGGTGGCGCCACGGACGATCTTCAGGGCGTTTTCCGCCGCTTCCGCGCCGCTGTTGGTGAGCATGCCGCTGACCGGGTAACCCACCGGCATGAACGCAGTGAGGCGATCCATCAGTTCGAGGTAAGGCACATGGGGCGCCGCGTTGAACGCATAGTGGGTCAGCCGCGTGGCTTGTTCGCGAATGGCCTCGACGATGCGCGGATGGCAATGGCCGAGGTTGAGCACGCCAATGCCACCGACAAAGTCGATGTAGCGTTTGCCATCTGTGTCCCAGACCTCGGCGTTTTTGCCGTGGCTGAGCGTGACAGGGTGAACGATGTTGATCGACTGGCTGATGGTTTCGCTGCGCATGAATGACCGGCTCGGAAGAAGGAGGACTTCTTTTTATCTAAGCCGTGAGCGGTGCTACGGGGCAAACGAAATAAAGTTGCCGGGTCAATCTTAAAAGTCGGGTTGTGCTTGTGATCAATTCCGCGCCATGAACGCAAAACCTGTAGGAGCGAGCTTGCTCGCGATGGTGGTGAACGATGACGCTGGGAGCCTGACACCCCGTGGCGTTCTTCAGTCCATCGCGAGCGGGCTCGCTCCTACAAATCAAATCAGCGGCGTGTCAGCGGCTGTTGGACGAACTTCACACCCGCCAGGCCGTGGGCAATCAACGCCCGGATGTTGCCGTGGTCGCTGCCTTCTGGCGTTGCCAGCACCGAGCGGTAATGCTCGCCGAAAGCCAGCAGGGCTTCTTCATCGCTCAAGCCTTCGAGCAGCGCGAGCCCCAGGGTCTTGCACGAGCCTTCGTTCTGCCCGGCCGCGTTTTCCACACCACCGTTGTTGAAGGCCTGAGGCTGGTAGTCGTAACCGCCAGCAATGAACGCCAAGGTGTCGGCGAAGGCATGTTCGCCGCTGTTGAGGCTGGCGCGCAGGGTGTTCAAATCACTCATTGGGTTTTCCTTTGGCGAACGCCGCCTGTTGTTCGGCGCTGGCTTCTTGCTGATATTGGGCTTTCCATTCGGCGTACGGCATGCCGTAAACCACTTCGCGGGCTTCGTCGAGGCTGACCTCGATCTGGCGCTCATCCGCCGCCGCCTTGTACCACTTGGACAGGCAGTTGCGGCAGAAGCCCGAGAGGTTCATCAGGTCGATGTTCTGCACATCCTTGCGGCTGTCCAGGTGGGCCACCAGCCGACGAAAGGCGGCGGCTTCGAGTTCAAGGCGTTGTTGATCGGTCATGGCGGTCTCTGCGAGACAGCTTCAAGCGGCAAGCTTCAAGCTGCAAGTTGGATTGCGGTGGCTGCAAGTTTACAGCTTGGCGCCTGTAGCTTGTAGCTAGCGGCTCGCTGCAAGCGTTATCGACACCGATTCGGCGAATCGCAGCGCGTGGGGCTTGTCGACTTCGACCTCGGCGTAGAGCACCGATGCATTGGCCATCACCAGGTCGAGAATTTCCTGGGTCAGGCGTTCGAGCAGCGCAAAGCGGTTGCCTTCCACGTGGGCTATGATCGCCTTGGTGATCGTGCGGTAGTTCAGCGCGTGATCGATGTCGTTGTCACGTACCGCTTCCTGGGCCGCGTACAGAATGGTGAGGTTGATCAGCACATCCTGCTTGTTGAGGATTTCATCCTCATTGATGCCGATGAAGGTACGCAGGCACAGGTCTTTGACCCGGATGCGTGCCATGCCTGGCTGAAGTTGTGGCATTGCTACTTGCTCCGTCCAATCAATTGCAGGAACTCCTGGCGGGTGTTGCTCGACTCGCGGAAGGCGCCGAGCATCACGGAGGTGTTCATGGTCGAATTCTGTTTCTCGACGCCGCGCATCATCATGCACATGTGCTGCGCTTCGATGACCACTGCGACGCCTGCCGCACCGGTCACCTGTTGCACGGCGTCGGCGATTTGCCGGGTGAGGTTTTCCTGGATTTGCAGGCGCCGGGCGAACATGTCCACCAGCCGCGCAATCTTCGACAGCCCCAGCACCTTGCCGGTTGGAATATAAGCCACATGCGCCTTGCCGATGAAGGGCAGCATGTGGTGTTCGCAAAGCGAATACAGCTCGATGTTGTCGACGATCACCATTTCATCGTTGTCGGAGGCGAACAGCGCGCCATTGACGATCTCTTCGACACTTTGTTCGTAGCCATGGCAAAGGTACTGCATGGCTTTGGCTGCGCGCACCGGGGTGTCGAGCAGGCCTTCGCGGTCTGGATTCTCACCGAGGCCGATGAGGATCTCTCGATAATTCTGGGGCAGGGATAACGTCATGGAAAATCCTCGCGGGACACTTACTTGATGTGCCTTCCGCCGTTGACGGTCAGGGTGGTGCCGGTGACATAAGGGTTGTCGAGCAGATAGCGCAGGCTCTGGTAGATCACTTCGCAGCCGGGTTCGATGCCCAGCGCGGACTTGGCCAGTGCCTTGGCGCGGTAGGCCGCGTCGTCTTCAGGGTTGAACAGTAGCAGGGCGGGCGCAATCCCGTTGACCTTGATGTCCGGTGCGTACCTGGCGGCGAAGGACAGGGTCAGGCTGTCGAGTCCGGCTTTGCTGGCGCAATAGCCGATGTGCTTGCTGCTGCCCTTGCGGGTCACGTCATCGCTGATGTGCACGATGTCGGCGGGGCTTGAGCGCTGCAACAGATCGGCGCAATGCAGGTTGATCAGGTAGGGCGCCAGCATGTGCACGCTGAACATGCGGGTGAATGCGGCGGCGTCAGTGTCCGGTGTTTCGGCCAGCCATTCGGAGGCGTTGTGGACAATCGCCCGCAAACAGTCGGTGTGGGTTTTCAGTTCACTGATGAAGGCGAGGATTCCGGCCTCGCTGGCGAAGTCCGCGAACACGGCGGTGGCCCCCAGGTCGCGCAGGGCTTGTACGCCGGGCCGCTCGCTGCGGTAGCTGAAAATCACGCGATGGCCGTCTTCCAGCAATCGCCGAGCGCAGTGCAGGCCGACACGCTGGCCGGCGCCGGTAATCAGGATAGGGGCTGCGGAAGAAGTCATGAACGGCTCGCGTCGCGGTGAGAGTAAAACTATACCAGCGACGGCAGCGCTCTACCTATTATGCAAAACGGGCCTGTGTGGGAGCTGGCTTGCTCGCGAAAGCGTTGTGTCAGCCGGAACAAATGTTGACTGACATACCGTCTTCGCGAGCAAGCCCGCTCCCACAAGGGTTGTCAGTGGTTTTGGGTAGTGGGTTGTGCGGGCAAGGGCCGCGTAGAGGCACTGTTCAGCCAGGTGGCAAGCAGTCGAGTGGACAAAGGGATGAAGAAATAAACCATCAACGGCGTCAGGCACAGGGTGCTGACGAGCACGCGGGGCAGTAGCGCCATCTCGCCCAGCAGCGGCCCCAGCACAAAGTTGAACAGCAGCGAGACCGGAAAGAACGCCAGCCAGATCGCCACGGCCTGTTTCCAGCGCGGCGGGCGTTGGCCGGCGACGCCAAACCAGCCTTCGATGCCGCTGACCCGGTGTTCTGTCGGGTGGGCGAACAGGTCGCTGCCGCGTCCGAGCCAGGCGCTGCGAGAGACGGAATGTTCCCAGGCGTGCAAGGTCTGCTCGTCGACGAAGCGGAAGATGATCTGGAATTCGTCGTCCCCGGGCGGCGGAGCGAGTACACCGGAGCCGAGATAACCGGGAAAGTCGGTGGCCAGTTGTTCGCCTTCGCGCAGCCAGGCGATCAGGTCCTGATAACGTCCATTGGCAACGCGGCGCGCAACCATCAGCGTGACGGGTGAGGTAGACATTGTGTATCTCCATAAGGCATTTGCGTCGCTCCGGATAGGGGCTTCGCCAGGCGCAGCGCCGGGGTGGTGGGCTGCGACTTGAAACAAGCAAGGATTATTCCTGATTCTGCCCGTGGCGTCTGTGACGTTTATCCGCTCATTCGCAGTATCGATTTTTTACGGAAACTTTACGGGGCGGGGGCGTTAGAATGACGCTCGGACGATACAAGGATGTTTCAACAGGATGCCGATACATACAGACGTCGCTTCACGATCCGCGCAGGCCATCACACTCGAACAGGAAGAGCTCTTTCCCATTCGCGAGGTGGCGCGACTGACAGGTGTCAACCCGGTCACGCTTCGCGCCTGGGAGCGACGTTATGGCCTGATTGTTCCAACACGCACCGATAGCGGGCATCGACTGTATTCGATGTCCGATATTGAGCGCGTTCGCAGCATTCTCGGCTGGATCGAACGCGGTGTTGCGGTCAGCAGGATCGGCAAGATCCTGGCCAGGACCGAGCCGCTCCAGACGTTGTCGCACATCATCCCCAACAGCCTCGTGGAAGCCGATTACGCGCAGTGGCAGCAGCAGGTTCTTGCGACAGTCAACGGGTTTGACGACCTTCAGCTGGAGCAGGTCTACGGGCAAATCTTCTCCAGTTACGCCCTGGCGGTGGTGTTTCAGGACATTCTGATCCCCGTCTGGAAGCAGTTGTTGCAACGCCAGGACCAGTTCGGCGTAACCAGCGAGTGGCTGTTCCTGGATGGTTTTCTACGTTCCCGGGTAGTGCAGCGCTTGCTGTTGACGCGCGAGAGGCAACCGCATCACGTGGTCATCTGTGCCCTGGATGGTCACTGTCGGGAGCTGGAGCTGTTGGTCGCCGCCCTGTTCCTGAGTTCCGGGCCATCGACCATTCGCGTATTGAACATAGGCCAGCCATTCGAGGAGCTGGCGCTGATGTGTGAAAGGATCAAGCCCGTGGCACTGGTGCTGTTTTCCAATCATGTACCGAATGCCGAGTTGCCGCGTCGCTTGAATCGCCTGGCCATGGGCCTGGAGTGTCGATTGTTTTTGGCCGGTGATGCCTCTGACTTGGCGCAGGGCAGCCTGGCCGGGTCATCGATCGGTTGCCTGGGCAATGAAGGGAAGGTCATGAGCCAGCGTCTGAACCAGTTCCTGGCGGGAAATCTGGATACTTGAAGTTCAGAGATGCAGCGTTGGATGAGTCAGACGATGCTGTTGCAGGATGAACTGACGCAGACGCTCGGTTTCGTCCGTATCGCTCTGGTTCAGTTGATAGGCGTAGAAGCCCTGTGCGTTTTCCTTCTCGAAGGTGCCGCGCAAGGCAATCCGCTCATAGCCTGAGGGGCTGAACCACAAGGCGAAATGCTTCGGTGGCTTGGTCTTGTTGCGAACCTCCAGCAAAACCCCTTTGCACGACACTTCGTGTACCCACAGGGTGCCGGGTTGACCCTGGGCGTTTTCCAGCGCTACCGGCTCGTCCAGTACCAGACGCCAAGGCCGGGCCATGGGCCCGTCTTCATAGATGCTCGGCACGCCGAGACGCAAATGCATCGCATGGAACTCGTCTTCCACCAGGTGCAGGGGGAAGGTTATTTGCTGGTTTTCGAAGCTGGCTTGAATGGTGACCTGCTCATGGGCCGCCAGGCGGGTGAGCAGGTCACGGATTTGCGATCCACCGTTGACGAGCAGGCTCGACGTCGCATCCCGCACATTGAGTTGCGGGTTGTGTTGCATGGTCTGGATGAAATCCAGCTCATCCTGGGTCAGGAGCGCGTCGCGTTGCATGGCCAGCTCGAAAGATATAATTACAAAGTCATTGGTGATTGTAGTTACTGACCATTAATTCTGGGTTTCGTTTGCGCCGTTCGTCGCCTTGAGCGCAGCAAGCTCCGCCTGGAGTTCAGCCACCTGTCCCTCCAGTTGTGCCACGCGCTGTTGCGCCTTGACCTGCACGGTGACGTCTTTCTGCACACCGACAAAGTAGGTCTGCCCGTCCGCTGGATTTTTCACCGTTGAAAGGGACAGCTCATTCCAGAACGGTGTGCCGTCCTTACGGTAGTTGCGCAGTATTTCCCGGCAGGAACCTTCTCGGTTCAAGGCGTCGCGAATCAACGGCAGGGCGTCCTGGTCGCGATCCCCCGACTGCAGGAAACGACAATCCTGATAGAGGATCTCTTCGCTGGAGTAGCCCGTCAGGCGTTCGAACGCGGGGTTGACGTAAATGAGGATTTTGTCCTGATCGCCTTCCTTTTCGGCTATGACGATGCCGTCGTTGGAGGCGTTGATCACCATTTGCAGCAGTTGAGCATTAATCATCGGAGCATCCCTTCCTGATTGATTGTCAATTGCATTCTAAAAGAATAATCACGACTGTGGTGTTAATATCCGGGTCTTTTACTCGGATTCAGGATCAGTTTGATGAAAGTCGCCATCATTTCCGGCTCGGTGTACGGCACGGCCGAAGAAGTTGCCCGCCACGCCGTCAGCCTGTTGAACGCTGCCGGTTTCGAAACCTGGCACAACTCGCGTGCGACCCTCGCCGACGTCCAGGCGTTTGGCCCCGAAGCCTTTCTGGCGGTGACCTCGACCACCGGCATGGGTGAGCTGCCGGACAATCTGCAACCACTGTATTCGACCATTCGTGACCAATTGCCAGCAGCCTGGCGCGGTTTGCCGGGGGCGGTGATCGGATTGGGCGATGCGAGTTATGGCGATACTTTTTGTGGCGGCGGCGAGCAGATGCGCGAATTGTTCGGTGAACTGGGCATTCGCGAAGTGCTGCCAATGCTGCGCCTGGACGCCAGCGAAAGCGTGACCCCCGAGACGGACGCCGAGCCTTGGCTGGAGGGCCTGATCAGCGCACTGCGCACCTGACGTTACCCTCACATCCATGTCAGTCAGGGTTCTGACAGTACGGTAAAAAACTGCCTGTCAGACCATCGCTGGCGCCGGTCGTTTGACATGGATCCCTGGGTGGCAGGGCGACTGACTCGCAGGGTCACCAAGCTGGCTGCCAATGCAACTACACGAACCTCAAGGGCTGACTAGACTCGGTGAACATAGGAAACACTCCATAATAAAAACACCGAGGCTTCTTGCCGTGACTGTCGCTCCCGTCCAATCGCCACACAGTGTCAAAGACCAGGTCAGTGCTGCCGAGTGGCAGACCCGCGTCGACCTGGCAGCCTGTTATCGCCTGGTTGCCCAACATGGTTGGGATGACCTGATCTTTACCCACATCTCTGCCAAGGTGCCCGGCACCGAAGATTTCCTGATCAACCCGTTCGGGCTGATGTTTCACGAAATGACCGCGTCGAGCCTGGTCAAGGTGGATCAGGCCGGCAACAAGCTGATGGACAGTCCTTACGAGATCAATCCGGCGGGTTACACCATCCACAGCGCCGTGCATGAAGTCCGTCACGATGTTGTTTGTGTGCTGCACACCCACACGGCTTCAGGGGTGGCGGTCTCGGCACAGAAGCAGGGCGTGCTGCCGATCAGCCAACAGTCGTTGTTCGTGCTTTCCAGCCTGGCCTACCACGCCTACGAAGGTGTGGCGCTCAACCATGAAGAGAAGGTGCGGCTGCAGGCTGATCTCGGTGAAAACAATTTCCTGATGCTGCATAACCACGGTCTGCTGACATGCGGCAGCAGCATCGCCGATACGTTCCTGATGATGTTTACCTTTCAGCGTGCCTGCGACATTCAGGTCATGGCACAAAACGGTGCGGCTGAACTGATTGCCATCGAACCGCAGATTCTGGCCGGCGCCAAAGCCATGATCGCGGGTGTCACCAGAAGTGCTCAAGGAATGGGCGGAGCGCTGGCGTGGCCGGCGCTGCTGCGCAAGCTCGATAAACTGGACCCGGGTTATAAACTCTAATGGCACTTGCCGAGATTCCTCTGTGTGTCTGGCGCAAACGCAGCCAGACGTTCTTGTTCCGTGGCCACAGCATCCGTTACTGGACGGCGGGGCAGGGTGAGCCGCTGTTGCTGATTCACGGTTTTCCGTCCGCCAGTTGGGACTGGCATTACCTGTGGCAGCCATTGACCCAGCGCTTTCGCGTGATCGCTTGCGACATGCTGGGCTTCGGCGATTCGGCCAAACCGGAGAACCACGAATACAGCCTGCTGGAGCAAGCGGATCTGCAACAGGCACTGCTTGAACACCTGAATGTCGAGCAGCCGGTGCACCTGTTCGCCCACGACTATGGCGACAGCGTGGCCCAGGAACTGCTGGCCCGGCATTACGAGTCGCGGGTGGAGCTGGCCAGTTGTGTGTTTCTCAACGGCGGGTTGTTTCCGGAAACCCACCGCCCGGTATTGATGCAAAAGCTCTTGCTCAGCCCTTTGGGCTGGATGATTGGCCGCGCCTTCAGCCGTGATGGCCTGGTGAGAAGCTTTCGGCAGATTTTCGGCCCGCAAACCCGGCCCAGTGAAAGCCAGATGGATGATTTCTGGAGCCTGGTCGAAAGCCAGCGTGGGCCACGGATCATGCACAAGTTGATCGCCTACATCCCGGAGCGACGCGTCTGGCGCAACCGCTGGGTGAGCGCGATGCAGCGCGGTGAAGTGCCGCTGCGAGTGATCGATGGCGGGGTCGATCCGATCTCCGGTGTGCATATGGTCGAGCGTTACCGGGAACTGATCCCGGATGCGGACACCGTGGTGTTGCCCGACATCGGTCACTACCCGCAGATCGAGGCACCCTGCGAGGTCCTCAGGCACTACCTGGCGTTTCGCGATCAGCTGCTTTCTCCGCCGCGCAAAGTCGCCTGCTCCTGAACCTTGTAGGAGCGAGCTTGCTCGCGATGAACTCAAGAGCGCCGCGTTTAGTCAGTAAACACACGGCATCGATAACGACTATCGTCGGAACGACGCCCGGAGCAAGCTCGCTCCAACAGTGGATCATTCTCGCTTGACTGGACAGCATTACCCTCGCCACAGGGTTCGTGTCCATTTCTCTATCAATCATCCCCCAGCCTTATCGCGCACCATTCAGCCTCCCCGTGTTGATTGTGACCCGCTGCGCTGTGCCGGAAACTCGGACTCATTGTCCCTTGGCCTGCTGGAGTCCCCCCATGAATGAGTCTGTGCGCTTCGAAGATAAAGTCGTGATCATCACCGGTGCCGGTGGCGGCCTGGGACGGGCGCATGCACTGCTGTTCGCCAAACAGGGAGCCAGGGTTCTGGTCAACGACCTGGGCGGCTCGACCCAGGGCGAAGGCGCCAATGCCTCGGCCGCCGACCGCGTGGTAGCGGACATACGCGAGGCCGGCGGCATTGCCGAGGCCAACCACGATTCGGTCACTGACGGTGACAAACTGGTCCAGCATGCCCTGGACGTCTTCGGTCGCGTCGACGTGGTGGTCAACAACGCCGGGATCCTGCGTGACAAGACCTTCCACAAAATGGAAGACGCCGACTGGGACCTGGTTTACCGCGTCCACGTCGAAGGTGCCTACAAAGTCACCCGTGCCGCCTGGCCACATATGCGCGAGCAGAACTACGGCCGGGTGATTTTCACTGCGTCAACCTCGGGTATCTATGGCAATTTCGGCCAGTCCAACTATGGCATGGCCAAGCTCGGTCTCTATGGCCTGACCCGCACCCTGGCCATCGAAGGCCGCAAGAACAACATCCTGGTCAACGCCATCGCCCCCACCGGCGGCACGCGCATGACCGAAGGCCTGATCCCGCCGCAAGTCTTCGAACAGCTCAAGCCGGAACTGGTCAGCCCGCTGGTGGTGTACCTGGCCAGCGAGACCTGCCAGGAAACCTCCGGTCTGTTTGAAGTCGGCGGTGGCTGGATGGGCAAGGTCCGCTGGGAACGCAGTCTCGGTGTCGGGTTCGACCCACGGGCCGGCTTCTCACCGGAAGACGTGGCGGCGCATTGGCAGCAGATTTGCGACTTCGAAGGTGCGGCGCATCCGAAGGACAATATCGATGCGCTGAAGGAAATGATGGGGAATTTGCAGAAGTATTCGCTCTGACATTGTCGGCAAGGTCACATTGACTGACCTTGCCGGTTGCTGCATTTGTCGGTTGGAAAATCGTTTGCCATCGATCAGCCGGAAAAGTATTTGAATACCAGTGCCTTCAGATTGGCGGCTGTCTGTGCATCCATTTTTCCGTCAAATTTTTCCGGGCGAAAATGCATCTGGAATGCCCGCACCAGTTGTTGAAAACCACCTTCCGTCGAGGCGCCCGAAACATCGTATCCATAGGACTTGAACAGCCCCAGCAATTCGCTTCGGCCTGGAACACCCGATGTGGTGTATTGGCTCAGGTATTGGTCCCGAGTGGCTTCATCGAACCAGGCGCCGACGCCTTTCAGGTACAGCGCCTGCCAGGGAAACATCGGCCCCGGGTCGCTCTTGCGGCCGATTGAAATATCGGAGTGGCCCAACACCTGCGTCGGCGTGATATCCGGGTAGCGCTTGAGGATGTTCAGCGCCAGTAGTTCAATCGCGGCAATCTGCTCGGGGTGATAAGGCGGGAAGGTGAATTGGCCTTTGTTGTCAGTCGCCAGGTTGACCACCTCAATGCCGATTGACGTGTCATTCAGATTGCTACGGTTACCCCACTGACTGACGCCCGCATGCCACGCGCGATGGCTTTCATCCACCAGGTTGAACACTTCCTGCCCGGTATAACCGGCTTTCAGGTAGCTGGGGTCGGTGATATCCGGAACCAGATAGTGCGCGCTGACATTCGGGCCGGTCAGGGCACTGACAGAACTTGAGAAGTTAGCGGCGGTGTAGTGAAGAACCAGAAAGCGTATTCGGCTGTTGAAGCTTCTGGCTGAGCGATACTTGTTGTAGTTGATGGGCTTCATGGTTGCACTCGCAATAAGTAAGTTTGCAGTCGGACGAAGATCAAGGTTGTTCGCCGACTTGCTGGTCAACTTAATGGCTGGAGTGCTTGTGATGTTTCCCAATGCTGGTAGTCGTTTTCTGAAAGCAATGTAGGCATGCGAACTTTTTCTTGGTCGCAGTCATTCATCAAAAAACATCGCCCATAAAAAAGGCCGCTGCAAACGCAGCGGCCAAAGTAAGACGTTGGATCAGGAGCTACAAATCAACGTCAGTGAACACGGGCGATGAACCGAATCCTCGAATCATCTGAAATCTTCAGTCACGGCGCAGGCTCCGTGGCAGCCAAGTAAGAATAAGCCCTCGGCGCCGTAGGAAAAATACCAATTCCCGACATGCACTGTTGCAGCACGGGCAACAGTCAGGATTCGGCTGCCCGACTTCCGGGTAGTGACCTTGTGCCAGTCATCCTTTAGAGGTACACCACGAATACCTCTTTGGTGCGCTTATCGATCCCGGTGCCCCGGCAGTAGGGTGAGGCCTTCTGTCACTCACCGGGGAAGACGCATGACAAAAACAACAATGCGCGCCATCTTCACACCGCAGGCGCTGGCGGCCGCGGTCGCATTGGGCTGCTGTGCCCAGGCTCAGGCCATTTCGTTCAGCATCGGGGAAATCGAGGGGACGTTCGACTCCTCGCTGTCAGTCGGCGCGAGTTGGGGCATGCGTGATGCGGATGATGCCCTGGTAGGCACCGTCAATGGCGGTTCCGGCCAGTCTTCGACTGGTGACGACGGGCGCCTGAACTTCAAGAAAGGCGAAACCTTCTCGAAGATCTTCAAGGGCATTCATGACCTCGAACTGAAGTACGGCGACACCGGCGCGTTTGTGCGTGGCAAGTACTGGTACGACTTCGAACTGAAGGATGAAAGCCGCCCATTCAAGGACATCAGCGATCACAATCGCAAAGAAGGCGCCAAGTCTTCAGGCGGACAAATCCTCGACGCATTCGTCTATCACAACTACTCCCTCGCCGATTTGCCGGGCACGGTGCGTGCCGGCAAGCAGGTGGTCAGTTGGGGGGAGAGCACCTTCATCGGCAACTCGATCAACAGTATCAACCCGGTCGACGTGTCCGCGTTCCGTCGTCCTGGAGCCGAGATCAAGGAGGGCCTGATCCCGGTCAACATGCTCTTCGCCTCCCAGGGCCTGACGGAGAAGTTGACCGTGGAAGGCTTCTATCAACTGGAATGGGATCAGACGGTCGTCGATAACTGCGGCACCTTCTTTGGTGTCGATGTGGTGGCCGATGGCTGCAACAAGGGCTACACCGTCGCCAGCCCGGCCATTGCACCCTTGCAGCCGATTGCGGCTGCCTTTGGCCAGGGCTTCGAGGTCAGCAAAGAGGGCGTGATCGTTCCCCGTGGTGGCGACCGTGATGCCCGGGATTCCGGACAGTGGGGTACGGCGTTGCGCTGGCTGGGGGACGACACCGAGTACGGCCTGTACTTCATGAACTACCACAGCCGCGGCCCCAACGTCGGGACCACCACCGCCGGGCTCAGCACGCTGGTAAGCCTTCCGGGAATCGTCGCCGCCGCCAACCGAATCGCCCCCGGCAGCGGTTCAGGCCTGGCCCAGAGTGTGATGCTCGGTCGCGGCCAGTATTACCTCGAATATCCGGAGGACATCCGCCTCTACGGCGCCAGCTTCGCCACCACCTTATCGACCGGCACTGCGTGGAGCGGGGAAATCAGCTACCGCCCCAACCTCCCGGTACAGGTCAACACCAATGACCTGACCCTGGCCATGCTCAATCCGATTGCAGGCGGTGCGGCATCGCCCATCGCCACGTCACCGGGGGCTGACAACACAGGTTACCGCCGCAAGGAGGTGACGCAGGTCCAGAGCACCTTGACGCATTTCATCGATCAGGTCGCAGGTGCCGATCGCCTGACGCTGGTGGGCGAGGCGGCGGTGGTTCGGGTCGGTGGCCTGGAAGCACGTACGAAGTTGCGCTACGGCCGCGACTCGGTGTATGGCCAGTATGGTTTCGGCGGCGACACCGACGGCTTCGTGACCTCGACTTCGTGGGGTTATCGCGCTCGGGCCATCCTCGACTACAACAACCTCATCGCCGGGATCAACGTCAGGCCCAATCTCTCGTGGTCCCACGACGTCTCCGGCTATGGCCCCAACGGCCTGTTCAACGAAGGCGCCAAGGCCATCAGCCTCGGTGTCGATGCGGACTATCGCAACACCTATACCGCAAGCCTCAGTTACACCGATTTTTTCGGCGGGGACTACAACGTCCTCACCGACCGTGACTTCGTGGCGTTGAGCTTTGGTGTGAACTTCTGATCTGGCTGAAAAGGATGAATTCAATGCGCAAGATGATTCTGCAATTGGGCACCGTTCTGGCTCTGAGTCTGCTGGCCGCCAACGTGATGGCCGCGGTGTCGCCAGAGGAAGCCAACAAGCTTGGCACCAGCCTGACCCCGCTCGGAGCCGAGAAGGCCGGCAATGCCGATGGTTCGATTCCGGCCTGGACCGGTGGCATCCCGAAAAACGCTGGCGCGGTGGACAGCAAAGGTTTCCTGGCCGACCCGTTCGCCAACGAAAAGCCATTGTTCGTGATCACCGCAGCGACCGTCGACAAGTACAAGGACAAGCTTTCCGACGGCCAGATAGCGATGTTCAAGCGCTACCCCGAGACTTACAAGATCCCGGTCTATCCCAGCCACCGCACCGTGGCGTTACCGGCAGAAATCTATGAGTCGGCCAAGCGCAGTGCGCTGAACGTAACACCGATCAACGACGGTAACGGTCTGGCCAACTTCACCGGCAATCGCTACTACGCGTTCCCGATTCCAAAGAATGGCGTGGAAGTGATCTGGAACCACGTCACCCGTTACCACGGCGGCAATCTGCGTCGCACCATCACCCAGGCGACGCCGCAATCCAATGGCGACTTCACGGTGATCCGCTTCAAGGACGAAGTCGCCGTGCCGTCGTTGCTCAGCGATCTGAAACCGGGCAGCGACGATAACGTGCTCAACTACTTCAAGCAGGAGGTGACCGCACCGGCGCGGCTGGCGGGCAACGTGCTGCTGGTTCACGAGACGCTCGATCAGGTCAAGGAACCGCGCAAGGCCTGGATCTACAACGCCGGCCAGCGTCGGGTACGGCGTGCGCCACAGGTCGCCTATGACGGTGTCGGCACCTCATCCGATGGCCTGCGCACCACCGACAACTTCGACATGTTTTCCGGCGCGCCGGATCGCTACGACTGGAAGCTGATCGGCAAGAAGGAAATGTACATCCCCTACAACAGCTACAAGCTCGACTCGCCAGACCTCAAGTACACGGATGTGATCAAGGCCGGGCACATCAACCAGGACCTGACCCGCTATGAGTTGCACCGGGTCTGGGAAGTCGTCGCCACGGTCAAGCCGAACGAGCGGCACGTGTACGCCAAGCGCCACATGTACATCGACGAAGACAGCTGGCAAGTGGCGCTGGCCGACCACTACGACGGGCGTGGACAGCTCTGGCGCGTCGCCGAAGGGCATGCTCAGTTCTACTACGATCACCAGGTGCCGGCCTACACCGTCGAAGCGCTGTATGACCTGATTGCCGGTCGCTATATCGCACTGGGAATGAAGAACGAAGAAAAGCGCAGCTTCGAATTCAACATCGATGCAAAAGCGGGGGACTACACACCAGCAGCCTTGCGTAGCACGGGGGTCAGGTAGGTTTCCTACAGGCACCTACACAAAAGGGTGACTTTGCGGTCACCTTTTTTATAGGGGGCGATCAGTGTGTTGAATACTTCTTCAACAAGCGCTCGGGAGGGGGCTAGGGTGGCGCCAGAATTATAAAAAAAGGCGCATCACAATGACTGCAATGACGCACTGTCTGGACCGCCCAGGCCTTGTGCCCCGACTGTCGTCCCATCATCTGTCCCGCGAGCGGCTGATCGAGCCCATGCTGGTGTCGACCGCGAGGGTGAAGTTGCTTTGCGCACCGCCCGGCAGTGGCAAGAGCGCGTTGCTCAGCGAATGCCTGCTGCGGGCGCCGGAGCACTGTCGGGTCTGTTGGCTGCCGCTGGCGGGGGCGTCGTTGAGTGCTGCCGATTTTCTGTTGCGACTGACGCAAGCGCTGGATCTGCCCTCGGCGGATGAGCCCGGGCTGCTGGCGCATCTGGCCCGATTACAGACCCCGACCTGGCTGTTTCTGGATGATTACTGCCGTGCACCCAACCCGGAACTCGACCGGATGCTCGATCGCCTGTTGGCCGTCGCCAGCCCGGCGCTGACCTGGTGGCTGGGTTCCCGTCGTCGACCCTCCTGCAACTGGCCGCGGCTGCTGCTCGATGATGAGTTGTACGAGTGCGAAGGCCGGGCGCTGGCGTTTACCGAGGCCGAGGTCGGGCAGTTGCTCGGTCATGTCGAGCCGACCCTGGCGGCCCAGACCGCCAAGAGGGTGGTTGAGCGCAGCGGTGGCTGGTGCGCTGGTGTGCGGATTGCGTTGCTCAATGGTTGCCCGTGGTCGGTTGAGCAGGGGCGTTCGGCAACGTTGCTCGATTATCTGCAGCACGAGCTGTTCAACACCTTGCCGCCGGAGTTGGTTGAGGTCTGGCAGGTGTTGGTTCATCTGCCACGCTTCAACGCCAGCCTGTGCGAGCATCTTTTCGGTACGGGAGAGGGCGCGCAGTGGCTGCACGCGTTGCAGGACATGGGCTGCTTCATTGAGCCTTGGGAAGATTCCGTCGAGTGGTTGCGGATCTTCGAGCCACTGGCCCGGGCAATGGCTGAAGAGCCGACCCCGGCCGGGCGATCCTGGCATCGCCGCGCGTGCCAATGGTTCAGCGCCGAAGAGGACTGGCAAGGTGCGTTCGAGCAGGCGCTGTTGGCGCAGGAGTTCGAAGTGGCGGTCAGTCTGTTGCAGCACTTCAGCCTCGAACATTTGTTCCGGCGCGAAAATGTCTGCCTGTTGTTGAAACTCCACGAGCGTCAACAGGCTGAGCTGACCCTTGTTACGCCGCAATTGGTCGGGCTGGTCAGCGCGGCGTTGTTGTTTGCCGGACGTTTCGATCCTGCCGCCGCGTGCATCGGGCAACTGGCACGATTTACCCCGCAGCCTACGCAGGCGCTGCAACGGCAACTGCTGGCACGCTGGCAGGCGCAACAGGGCTGGCTCCTGCATTTGCAAGGCCGTATGGAGGCAGCTCGCGGGCACTTTCTCGAAGCGCTGGCCGAGTTGAGTGTCGATGCCTGGCCGGCGCGACTATTGTGCCTGTCAGGACTGACCCAGCAGGCGTTGCTCAACGCCGAACTCGATGTGGCGCAGACGTTCAATCGCGAGGCACTGTGCCTGGCGCGCGCCCAAGGCTCGCTATTGTTCGAAGGGCTGCTTGAACTCGATCACGCGCAGTTGCTGGAGATGCGCGGAGCGCCCCGACGCGCCGAGAGCTTGTTGGCTGATACTGTTGCGCTGTTGTCTCGAGAAGCTGATCGACCGACACCGCTATTGGGGCGAATTGCCCTGCGCCGAGGACGGCTGGCCCTCTGTCAGGGACAAGATGAGCTGGCCGCCGGTTTCTTCCAGTCCGGCCTGGAGGACTGCCTGAAAAGCCAGGACAAGCACGCGCTGTATGGCTTTCTCGGGCAAGCGCAGATGGCCGCCAACCAGCGCGATTATGCCCTTGCGTTTGATCGTCTGCGCGAAGCCGAACGGTTGATGCAGCAACGACAGATCCCCGACACGGTTTATCGCAGCGTACTGCTGCAAATCAGCAGTCATTTCTGGCTGCAGCAAGGGCGCCCGGAGTTGGTCCGGGAAGCGCTGACCCGAGTCTTGCGTCATTATCGCGGGACTCATGCACGCCAGGCACCACCGGCCACGCTGCAACTGATTGCGCGTATCGAATACCAGTTGGTGTTGGCCGAGACTCAACTTCAACTGGCGCAAAGTCCAATGGATCGTCTCAAGGCGTTACTCAAGCAGGCGCAACAACAGGCCATGCTGGCGCTGGAAACGGAGTTGCAATTGGCAATCTGTGAAGTGGCGTACCTGACGGATGAGCCGGGCATGGCTCATGCAGCGCTGGAGGCCGGCCTGGCCTTGGTGAAGCGTTGTCATGGGCAACAGGCATTGCGTGATTTGAATTTGCGCCAGCCGAGTCTGATCTGTCGTCTACAGGGCGCGGCGCCAGTGGTCGATAGAGACACCGATGTCTGTTTGCTGAGCGGGCGAGAGCTTGAAGTGCTGGACCTGATTGCCCAAGGCAACTCCAATCAGCAAATCGCCGAACAACTGTTCATTTCGTTGCATACGGTGAAAACCCATGCCCGGCGCATTCACAGCAAGTTGGGTGTGGAGCGACGCACACAGGCAGTTGCCATGGCGAAGAAGCTGGGATTGATAATGCAGGTTTGGTAAGTGTTGGTTTTTGGTTTTGGAATGAATTAAAGGCATGCCAACCCTGCCTGGTTGGCACAGCTATGGCAGTCAGGTCGCGGATGCGGCGGGTTCATAACCCATGCGCCAGCTGACCGCACGGCTGGCGGATAACAGGCGCTGCGCCGCCGGTCCGTTTTCATCGGCATGGAACAAGGATGTCGGCCCCACCACCGTCAGCACGGCAACCACTCTGCCCATCGCGTTGAATACCGGTGCCGACAAGGCATCCACCCCAGGCAGCAGCAAACCATGTACATGGTGCAAACCGCGTGCGCGGATTTGTTCGCACTGGGCCGCGTAGGCCTGATCGTCTGCCAGCACATGGGCTGCGTGGGACTGCAACTCCTGCACGCGCAGATCCTCGGTCTCGCGTTTCGGCAGGTAGGCGCCAAATACCAGTCCCGTCGAAGAGCTGAGCAGCGGCAGCACCGAGCCCAGCTGGGTCACCACCGTCACCGCACGCACTGCCGGCTCAATGTGCACCACGGTCGCGCCCTGATTGCCCCATACCGCCAGAAAGCAGGTTTCGTTCAAGTCATCACGCAGCTCGGCCAGGGGCAGGGCGGCGACTTTCAGCACGTCCATACTGTTGAGTGCTGCCAACCCCACGCGCAAGGCTTCACGGCCCAGGCCGTAATGGTTGGTCGCTGCGTTCTGTTCGGCAAACCCGCTGGCGATCAGCGCCTGTAAATAGCGGTGGACCTTGCTCGCCGGCATCTGCACGTGCTCGGCCAGGCGCGACAGCGAAGTCGAAGGCGACAACTCGGCCAGTGCCTTGAGGATGTCAGTGCCCACCTCGGCCGAGCGGACTTTCTGTTTACCGTTGTTGTCGCTGGTTTTTTCCATGGTGGCTGGGATCCCGGGACGAATGGGCGTCTTTATAGCTTGACGGTCAATACCAATCAAATTACGTTATGCGTAATCAAATTACGATAAAAATAACCCAGGCGTGCCTCGACCTCTGCAACAGAGTGAGCGGCCACTGCCGACTCCCTGTTCAGGAGGCTCCATGAACCCCGATTCAACGATGCCAGCGCTGGCCTATCTGTCAGGCTTCGGCAACGAATTCAGCAGCGAAGCCTTGCCCGGCGCACTGCCTGTCGGCCAGAACTCCCCGCAAAAAGTCCCGTACGGTCTCTACACCGAGCTGTTCTCCGGCACGGCGTTCACCATGCCGCGCAGCGAGGCACGGCGGACATGGATGTACCGCATTCAGCCGTCGGCCAATCACCCGGCATTCGTCAAGCTGGACCGGCAACTGGCTGGCGGCCCGCTGGGTGAGGTGACCCCCAACCGCCTGCGCTGGAACCCGCTGGACATTCCCGCCGAGCCGACCGACTTCATCGACGGCCTGGTGAGCATGGCCGCCAACTCGGGCGCGGAAAAACCGGCCGGTATCAGCATCTACAACTACCGCGCGAACCGTTCCATGGAGCGCGTGTTCTTCAACGCCGACGGCGAGATGTTGCTGGTGCCTGACCTGGGGCGCCTGCGCATTGCCACCGAACTGGGCGTGCTTGAACTGGAGCCGCTGGAAATTGCCGTGCTGCCACGCGGTCTTAAATTCCGCATTGAACTGCTCGACCCGCAGGCCCGTGGTTATGTCGCCGAAAACCATGGCGCGCCGTTGCGTCTGCCGGACCTGGGGCCGATTGGCAGCAATGGCCTGGCCAATCCGCGGGACTTCCTGACCCCGGTGGCGGCCTACGAGAACCTGCAACAACCCACCACGCTGGTACAGAAATTCCTCGGCCAGCTGTGGGCGTGCGAGCTCAATCATTCGCCGCTCAACGTGGTTGCCTGGCACGGTAACAACGTGCCATACAAATATGATTTGCGCCGTTTCAACACCATCGGCACCGTCAGTTTCGATCACCCCGATCCGTCGATCTTCACCGTCCTGACCTCGCCGACCAGCGTTCATGGCCTGGCCAACCTCGACTTCGTGATCTTCCCGCCGCGCTGGATGGTGGCCGAGAAAACCTTCCGTCCGCCGTGGTTCCACCGCAACCTGATGAACGAATTCATGGGGTTGATCCAGGGCGAATACGACGCCAAGGCCGAAGGCTTTGTGCCCGGCGGTGCGTCCTTGCACAGTTGCATGAGCGCCCATGGTCCCGACGGAGAGACTTGCACCAAAGCGATCAACGCTGACCTCAAACCGGCGAAAATCGACAACACCATGGCATTCATGTTCGAAACCAGCCAGGTATTGCGTCCGAGCCGTTTCGCCCTCGATTGCCCGCAACTGCAAAACACTTACGATGCCTGCTGGGCTACGCTGCCCGCCACTTTCGACCCGACCCGGAGATAACCCATGACGCAGACTTCCATCACTCGCAGCTGGGTTGCATCCGCCAACGGCCATGCGGATTTCCCCCTGCAAAACCTGCCGCTGGGCGTGTTCAGCCTCAACGGCTCGGCACCGCGCAGTGGCGTGGCCATCGGCGAACACATCTTTGACCTGCAAGCGGCCCTTGAGGCCGGGTTGTTTGATGGCGCTGCGAAAGCCGCGGTCGAAGCGACCCTTGGTGGTCAGTTGAATGCCTTCTTCGAGCTGGGACGTGAGGCTCGCGTCGCGTTGCGCGAGCGCTTGCTGGAACTGTTCGCCGAGGGCAGCACCCTGCACGGCAAGATCGAAGCCCAGGGCGCAAAACTGCTGCCGCTGGCGGCGGATTGCGAGATGCACCTGCCGGCAAAAATCAATGATTACACCGACTTCTACGTCGGCATCGAGCACGCGCAGAACGTCGGCAAATTGTTCCGTCCCGACAACCCGTTGCTGCCGAACTACAAGTACGTGCCAATCGGCTACCACGGTCGTGCGTCGACCATTCGCCCGTCCGGTACCGACGTCCGTCGTCCGAAAGGCCAGACGTTGCCGGCCGGTCAGAGCGAACCGACGTTCGGCCCTTGTGCGCGCCTGGACTACGAACTGGAACTGGGCATCTGGATCGGCCAGGGCAACGACATGGGCGACTCGATTGCCATCGGCGACGCTGCCGATCACATCGCCGGTTTCTGCCTGCTCAACGACTGGTCGGCACGGGACATCCAGGCCTGGGAATACCAGCCTTTGGGGCCTTTCCTGTCGAAAAGCTTCATCACCAGCATCTCGCCGTGGGTCGTCACCGCCGAAGCACTGGAGCCATTCCGCCGTGCCCAGCCTGCACGTCCGCAAGGCGATCCGCAGCCGCTGCCGTACCTGCTCGACAAGCGCGATCAGGCCGCTGGCGGGTTCGACATCGAACTGGAAGTGCTGCTGCTCACCGAGGCCATGCGCGAGCAGAACCTGCCGGCCCATCGCCTGACCCTGAGCAACACACAGCACATGTACTGGACCGTGGCGCAAATGGTGGCGCACCACAGCGTCAACGGCTGCCAATTGCAGGCCGGTGACCTGTTCGGTTCGGGCACCTTGTCGGGGCCGGAGAACGGTCAGTTCGGCAGCCTGCTGGAAATTACCGAAGGCGGTAAAAAGCCGATCGAACTGGCCTCGGGCGAGGTGCGCAAGTTCCTTGAGGACGGTGACGAAATCATCCTGCGCGGCCGTTGCCGCCGCGACGGTTTCGCGTCCATCGGTTTCGGTGAGTGCCGCGGCAAAGTGCTGCCGGCGCGCTGAGAGGAGCGGGGCATGGAACTCTATACTTACTACCGTTCGACGTCGTCGTACCGGGTGCGTATCGCGTTGGCGCTCAAGGGCCTGGATTATCAATCCCTGCCCGTCAACCTGATCGCACCCCAGGGCGGCGAGCATCGACAGCCGCCTTATCTGGGCATCAACCCACAGGGCCGCGTGCCGGCCTTGCGTACCGATGAAGGCGAGTTGCTGATCCAGTCTCCCGCGATCATCGAATACCTGGAGGAACGTTATCCACAGGTGCCGCTGCTGTCCAATGACCTCGCCACCCGCGCACATGAGCGTGGCGTGGCGGCAGTGATCGGCTGCGATGTGCACCCGCTGCACAACGTCAGCGTGCTCAACCGGCTGCGCCAGTCGGGCCACGACGAACCGCAGGTGGTGGAGTGGATCGGCCACTGGGTCGGCCAGGGGTTGGCCACGGTAGAGCAGTTGATTGGTGATGACGGTTACTGCTTCGGCCCCGAGCCGGGGCTGGCGGACGTCTACTTGATTCCGCAGCTGTACGCGGCCGAGCGCTTCAATGTTTCTCTTGAGGCTTATCCACGCATCCGGCGAGTGGCGGCATTGGCGGCGACGCACCCGGCGTTCATCCAGGCGCATCCGGCGAATCAGCCAGATACGCCATAACGGTTCACACAGACCCAATGTGGGAGCGAGCTTGCTCGCGATAGCGGTGTGTCAGTCATATTGATTTGACTGACACTCCCTCTTCGCGAGCAGGCTCGCTCCCACAATGATTTTTGATCAGTGAACGATGGCATTCGGCGGTAAATGCCCCAGCCGGTCCGTGAGGCGAATCCGCTGGATGGGATCGTCGCTGAGCAGCAGTGCGTGCTCCAGGTCAAAACGCTCGGCGTTCGGGCAGTCCAGCCGTTGGTACAGGCTGGCCCGGGCCAGATAGTCGGCGCTACTGGCATTGCCCAGTTCCAGGACGCGCCCGGCGTCGATCAGGGCATTGATGAAGTCGTCGTGGGAGAGGTACAACTGGCGCAGGTTGCGCGACAGCCGTTGCAGCATCTGCACCGGCTCGGCGGTGACCAGATGGTCGGCGCTGAGCTTCATGTCCGGGCCATACTGGCGGTGCAACAACTCTCGGCAATCGTTCGGATAAAGGCGACGGCCGCCGCAGGGATCGAGCAAATGATCGGAGCCCGGCACCCGCAGCAGGAAATGCCCGGGAAAGTTGACCCCGACCATGGGGATCTCCAGGCCCCTGGCCAACTCCAGCGCAATCAACCCCAGCGTCAAGGGTTGCCCTCGTCGGCGCTCCAGCACTTTGTCGAGCAGTGCCACTTGCGGGCGCAAGGGTGTGAAGTCGTCCTGGGCGAAGCCCAGGTCGTTCATGCGCCGCAATAGCGGTTGCGCCAGTTCACTGACCGGCAGCATCGGCAAGCCACCGCTGACCCGTTGCTGCAACTCCTGGAAGTGGGCCAGTACCGCCTGGGGCTTTACTTCACCGTCATGCTCGACCGCAATCCATAGCGCCGCCTCGAACAGCGCGGGCGGTGAACGTTGCAGACAGGCGAAGAACGATTGGCGCGGGGTCATCAAAATCTCCGGGCAATGCCTCGTTTTAGTCCCCTCTCCGGCATTCGTCCAGTGCTGCGCAAGAGCGAATTCCGGTTATTTCCGAAAGCCTGCATCGCAGCCGTGCTTATTCCGGTGCGCTTCTGCAATTTTCGGGCGCAAGCCTATACTGGCGTCTACAAGAAGTGATTCGGGAGCCTTACGATGTTCGCTCTCATGCAAAGTACTCGCCTTGAATCGCTGCATCTGAGCGTTGACCCGGTCACCGGGTTAAAGGCGGTCATTGCCATTCATAACAGCCGACTAGGGCCTGCCCTGGGTGGATGTCGTTATCTTGCCTATCCCAGCGACGAGTCTGCGGTCGAGGATGCGGTGCGCCTTGCCCAAGGCATGAGTTACAAGGCGGCACTGGCCGGCCTGGCCCAGGGCGGCGGCGTGGCGGTGATCATTCGCCCCGTTCATGTGGCCAACCGCGCCGCGCTGTTCGAAGCCTTCGGGCGCTGTATCAATCAGCTGGACGGGCGCTACATCACGGCCATCGACAGCGGTACCTCAGTGGCGGACATGGATTGCATCGCCCAACAGACCCAACATGTCACCAGCACCACCTCGGCGGGTGACCCCGCGCCGCACGCGGCGATGGGCGTATTCACCGGCATTCGCGCCACTGCGATGGCACGACTGGGCAGCGACAACCTCGAAGGTCTGCGCGTCGCCATTCAGGGCCTGGGCAACGTCGGTTATGCCCTGGCAGAACAGTTGCACGCCGCCGGTGCCGAACTACTGGTCAGCGATATCGATCACGGCAAGGTGCAACTGGCGATGGAGCAACTCGGGGCCCACCCCATCGCCAACGACGCACTGCTCAGCACACCTTGCGATATTCTTGCGCCATGCGGTTTGGGTGGGGTGCTGAACAGCCACAGCGTGACGCAACTGCGCTGCTCGGCAGTGGCCGGTTCGGCGAACAATCAGCTGACGCATCTGGATGTCGCCGACCAACTGGAACGTCGCGGCATCCTGTATGCGCCGGACTACGTGATCAACGCCGGCGGTCTGATCTATGTGTCGCTCAAGCACCGTGGTGAAGAACTGTCGACCATCACCGCACACCTGTCGAAAATCAGCTCGCGCCTGACCGAGGTGTTTGCCCACGCCCAGGCGGAAAAACGTTCGCCGGCCCGGGTGGCGGACGAGTTGGCGGAAAAGGTGCTGTATCGATAAAAAGATCAAAAGATCGCAGTCTTCGGCAGCTCCTACAAGTTGAACGTTATCCCGTGTAGGAGCTGCCGAAGGCTGCGATCTTTTGATCTTAGGACATGAAAAAGGCCCTGACTCCATCGGACTCA
This sequence comes from Pseudomonas sp. GNP012, assembly GCF_054343835.1. Taxonomy (NCBI): domain Bacteria; kingdom Pseudomonadati; phylum Pseudomonadota; class Gammaproteobacteria; order Pseudomonadales; family Pseudomonadaceae; genus Pseudomonas; species Pseudomonas sp. GNP012. The sequence continues at coordinate 268,080 of NZ_JBTGUU010000001.1, forward strand.
GGGCCTATTCAATTCGGGAGTCGCTTATTTTGCTGTTTTCGCAGCCTTGGCAGGCTTGGCCGAGGTGATCGGCTCAGCGGCTTCAACCACCTCAGGCGCTACAACCGGTTCCACGACTTCAACAGGTGCCGCAAGCAGTTCGGACAGGGCGTCCGGCTGGCTCTTGAACGCCTTGGCGAACACATCGCGATTCTTCGCCATGTAGATCCCGGCTTCTTCCACTTGCTGCTCGGTCAGGGACGGAACGGCTTTTTGCAACACTTCAGCCAGCAATTCGGCCAGTTCGAGCATTTTGTCATGACGGTCAGCTTCGGCTTTATCCATGAACAAGCGCTCCAGATCTCGGCTGCTGCGGTATACCACTTCGACGGCCATTCACCACCTCACATGCCTTCACATTGGTTGTCGGTTTCGACTACTGTATCTATATACAGCGAAAGGATAAGCGAAACCCTGTCGTTTGGGTAGTGGCTTTTTAATGTAGACCGGTTTCGGTATTTGTCAGGCGAGGTCCTGCACAGGTGCGACCAAACGCCACGGCGCGCAATCCAGAACGCCTCGCCATCATGGGCTGGCCTTTTTTCTGCATGCAGAAAAACCGTCACGTCCAACCCGCATCATCCGGTCGAACCGACCTAAGGAAGCATCATCGTGAAAATCAACTGGGCCGAGAAACTGCGGCAGAGCGTGCATGAACTGGCCGAGTCCCTGGGCAATCTGTTCGTCGAGACCTTTCATTACCTGGCGCTGTTCGCCATCGGCGCGGTGACCGCGTGGGCGGCGGTGATGGAATTTCTCGGGATGATCGAAGAGGGGCACATCAAGATCGATGACATCCTGCTGCTGTTCATCTATCTGGAACTGGGGGCGATGGTCGGGATTTACTTCAAGACCAACCACATGCCCGTGCGCTTCCTGATCTACGTGGCGATTACCGCGCTGACGCGACTGCTGATTTCCAACGTTTCGCACCACAACCCGCCGGACCTGGGGATCATTTACCTGTGCGGCGGGATCCTGCTGTTGGCGTTTGCGATTCTGGTGGTGCGTTACGCTTCGTCGCAATTTCCCTCGGTGAAGATTGAAAATCCGCATCGCAAGATCGGCGCGGGTTCCAGTGAACATCCAGAGGTCGAGAAGGACGAAATCTAGAGCCCGAGCGTGGGGCGCAGCCGCCCTTTGACGGGAGGGGGCGGCAAGGTCCGTGCGCTGTCGGTGGTCATGGCTTCGAGGATGGCCACGGCGCTGTGGCCCTGTTCGATGGCAATGCCGAATTGAATGCTTTGAACCAGTCGCTTGAGGCGTTGGGGGTCATTGCGTTGTTCGGCGCTGATCATGCGTTTGGCCACTACGCGCCCACTGTTGGAAAGGGTCAGCATGATGCTGCCGTCCAGGCCCTGAATGCTCAGGTTGATCTGGTAATCCGCTGCAAAGGCATCGGTAATGAGCTGGAAAGGGTTGTCCATGATGCGTCACCGCCTGATTGAACGTGCAGTTGTTGACCGGCCGTGATCGGGTTGGTTCGCAACGCCAGACCATCGGCCATCTCGCCATCATTGTTCCAACAGGGAAGTAGCAAGGCCCATGCCGGAAAAATTGTCGGACAAAAAACAAGTTCTGTAGGAGCGAGCTTGCTCGCGATGGGCGTGAACGATAATGCGTCAAACCAGATGGTTTGCGGCGCCTGAGGGTTTTTCGCGAGCAGGCTCGCTCCTACAGGGGCCGCGTTTTCTGCACGTTTCAGGGCAATAAACCTCGACGTGCCTCCAAAGTGATCAGCACTCCACCCAGTTCACCGCCAGTCCGCCCCGTGACGTCTCTTTGTACTTGTCGTGCATGTCGGCTCCGGTGTCGCGCATGGTGCGGATCACCCGGTCCAGGGAAATGAAGTGCTTGCCATCACCGCGCAGGGCCATTTGCGTGGCGTTGATGGCTTTCACGGCGGCGATTGCGTTGCGTTCGATGCACGGCACTTGCACCAGACCGCCAACCGGGTCGCAGGTGAGGCCGAGGTTGTGTTCCAGGCCGATTTCGGCGGCGTTTTCCAACTGTTCCGGGCTGGCCCCCAGCACCTCTGCCAGGCCCGCGGCGGCCATGGCGCAGGCAGAGCCGACTTCGCCCTGGCAGCCGACTTCGGCCCCGGAGATCGATGCGTTTTTCTTGCACAGGATGCCAACGGCGGCTGCACCCAGGAAGAACGCGACCACGTCGTCGTCAGACGCATCGGCATTGAACTTCATGTAGTAATGCAGCACCGCCGGAATGATTCCCGCTGCGCCGTTGGTCGGCGCCGTGACCATGCGCCCGCCTGCCGCGTTTTCTTCGTTCACGGCAAGGGCGTACAGGTTGACCCATTCCATTGCTGACAAGGTGGAGGTGATGACATTCGGCTTGCCGATTTCCTGCAGGCTGCGATGCAGTTTCGCCGCTCGGCGTGGAACATTCAGACCGCCGGGCAGTATGCCTTCGTGACGCAAGCCTTGCTCGACGCATTCGCGCATCACCGACCAGATATGCAACAGGCCCTGGCGGATCTCGGTATCACCACGCCACGCCCGTTCGTTGGCCATCATCAGCTCACTGACCCGCAGCCCGTGCTCGTTACACAGCTTGAGCAGTTCGGCGGCGCTGGAGAAATCGTAAGGCAGCACCACATCGCCGGCCGGTGCGATCCCGGACTCGGCTTCGGCGGCTTCGATGATGAAACCGCCACCCACCGAGTAATAGGTTTGCTCGAACAGCTCGCCGGTTTCACCGAAAGCCGTCATGGACATGGCATTGGGGTGGTAGGGCAGGCTTTCGTCAAGCAGCAGGAGATCGTGTTGCCAGTCGAAGGCAATGTCCGCAACGCCTGCCAGACACAATTTGCCGGTTTCGCGCAGGGTGTGAATGCGGCGGTCGATGGTGGTGGGATCGATGCTGTCGGGCCATTCGCCCATCAAGCCCATGACGCAGGCGCGGTCCGTCGCGTGACCGACGCCGGTCGCCGACAGAGAGCCGTAAAGGCGAATCTCCACGCGTCGCACGTCCGTCAGAAAACCCAGTTCGACCAGTTGTTGAGCGAAGGTCGCGGCGGCGCGCATCGGACCGACGGTATGGGAACTGGACGGGCCGATGCCAACTTTGAAGAGATCGAAAACACTGATAGCCATGCTAAAGCCTGCACAAGCAATGGAAGAGGAATCGCCGCCATTTTTGTAGGACAAGCGCTATGTCGGCGATACTGCCTGCCAAGGTCCTACGTGACCAATGAAATTTCCTAAGACATCCTTTAGCAGGACTAAACGATGAGCCGTCAATTACATGCCCAGACCTATGTCTGGCTGAACGTGTTTGCCTGTGCCGCGCGGCACCTGTCGTTCACCCGCTGCGCCGAAGAACTGCACATCACACCGGGAGCGGTCAGCCAGCAGATCCGCCAGTTGGAAGAGCGCCTGGGCTTTCGCCTGTTTCACCGCCGCGCCCGTGGCGTGGAGCTGAGCGCGGAGGGCCAGCGGCTGGCCATTACCGTCAACGAGGCTTTTGGCAGTATCGACGCGGAATTGCGGCGACTGGATGCGGGCATGATCAGCGGGATTCTGCGGGTGCGTTCGATTCCGTCCTTCCTGAGCAAATGGCTGACGCCGCGCCTGCCGCGTTTGCAGCAGCGGTTCCCGGACATTCAGTTGCGCCTGGTGGCCGAGGACAGCAGCGTGCCGTTGCATGAAGGTGACTTCGACCTGGCGATCGACCTGAACGACGGCAGCTACCCGGGGCTGTTATCCACAGCCTTGCTCGATGAACAGATTTTCCCAGTGTGTGCGCCGAGCCTGTTGCGGGGTCGTCCGCCGCTGCACGGTCCGGCAGACCTGATGCACTTTCCGTTGTTGCACGACATCACCGCCTGGCGCGGCAGCTATGAATATGCGGAATGGGAGTTTTATCTCAACGCCATCGGCTTCGAAGGGGCGGATGTGCGGCGCGGGCATACCTTCAATCGCAATCACCTGACCATCGAAGCGGCCATTGCCGGGATGGGCGTGGCGATTGCCCGACGAACGTTGCTCAACGATGAGCTGGAACGCGGGGCGTTGATCGTGCCGTTTGGCCTGGCGGTGCCCAATCACAAGCGCTACATGCTGCTTTACGCACCGGGGGCATTGAGCCATCCGGGTGTGCGCGCGGTGCACGATTGGTTGGTGGAGGAGGCGGAGGCTTTTCGCAGCCTGCATCCGTTGGGGGAGCAGCAAATGTGAGCAATTATTACGCAAGAGCAGGTCGACCCAACTCCCGACCTTAACAGCGCTTTTACCGGTTGTCCGGCTTTTTTTGCGATTGAACATTTATCTTTTTCAGGGGGTTGAATTGTTCAGCGTACAGACCGATTGTGTAACCAAGAGGTCACGGTGATGACGCCCAAGGGCTTAGCTGACCGGCCTCTCGCGAGCTAGCTGAAATAAGGGATGAACTATGCAAATCCAAGTCAATAGCGATAACCATATTCAAGGCAGTAAACGACTGGAGGAGTGGGTACGTACGACCATTGAGAGCACGCTCGAACGCTACGAAGAGGACCTGACACGCGTCGAGGTTCACCTGCGGGACGAGAACGGCGACAAGCCGGGTCCCCACGACATGCGCTGCCAGCTGGAGGCGCGGCCAAAAGGCCATCAACCGGTTTCCGTCACCCATAAAGCCTCCACCATGGAGCAGGCGATCGACGGAGCAGCCACCAAACTTGAACATGCGCTGGAGCATATGTTCGGCAAATTACGCGGCAAACGAGCAAATGTGGTGCCCATCGAGAGTGGCGCCCATGCTGACCAGCTGCTGGAAGAAGAGTTTCTGGAAAACGAACAGGCAGCGCTTAACGGCTGACACCTGATTCACTTTTTACCTTCCCATGAGAACGGGCCTGCACTGCAGGCCCGTTCTCGTTTCGGTGGCTTTTGGATTCCATGGTCATTGGCATGGGCTGTGGTGAACCAACGGGTGAGATAGAGGGCTTCATCCGATCTTTTTGCATATGAGAATATTTATCATTAATATTGCGGCCTTGCCGGGCCCCTGAGGCTGTCGTGGCCTCCCCGGTTTTCAGGTCGAAACATGAACGATGATGACTCTCCCACCCGACCCCCACGATATCGAGCGTGATCAACAGCGCGGCGACCGTGCACATTTTCTCCAGGTGTTTCTCTCCCAGCGTTCGCAAATGGAAGCGCTGGTGAGTCGGCGTGTCGGTTGCAAGGCGACGGCAGCGGACCTGGTTCAGGACTTGTTCCTGCGGTTCTGGCGGCGGCCGCTGGTGCAAGTCGAGGAACTCAGTACCTACCTGTTGCGCTGCGCCGGCAACATCGCCATCGATCATTTGCGCAGTGAAGGCACGCGGGTGCGGGCCAGCGAAGGCATGCTGGTGGAATCACCGGACAGCCATGGCAGCGGACCGCAAGCGGCGCTGGAGGCGGGCAACGATCTGCGTCACGTCGAAGCCGCATTGCGCGCGTTACCGCAGCGCACGCGGCAGATCTTTTTGCTCAATCGCATTCACGGCCGTAAATACGCCGAGATCGCCAAGGCCATGGGCTTGTCCCAAAGTGCCGTTGAAAAACATATGATGCGCGCCCTCGAAGCCTGCAAGGCCAGCCTTCGGGACCCCGAACCGCGTACGCCAGGGAAAGCACCGTGAACCACTTCGAACGCGTCATCCCGACGCCCGCTCAGGAACAGCAAGCGCTGGCCTGGCTGAGTCTGTTGCATGACCAGCCCGGCAGTGCTGATCAGGCGACTTTCAGTCATTGGTTGCAGGCCGATCCCGCCCATGCCGAGGCCTATGCCCGGGCGCAGGTCTTGTGGGAGCTGAGCGAAGGACCGGCGCGCATGCTCGCCGATGAAGAAGCCCTGGCCTTGCATAGGTATCTCAACGCCATGGACAAGTCTCGGCGCAGCACGGTCGGGCGTTGGTCCGGTGTGCTGGCGATGGCGGCGTGTATGCTGTTGATGGTCAGTCTCGGTACAGGCTGGCAGCCCTCGCGCTGGATCGATGACCTGGGCGCGGACTTCGTCTCGGCACCGGGGGAAATCCGCACCGTCACCCTGGCCGATCAGTCGCAGGTGACACTGGATGCCGACAGTGCCATCGCCGTGGATTTCAGTCGCGGCGAGCGGCATGTGCAACTGCGTCGCGGCGCCGGGTTTTTCAACGTTACTCACAGCGGTGAGTCGTTTGTGGTGGACGCCGAGAAAGGCCAGGCACGGGTGCTGGGCACGCAGTTCGAAGTCCGTTTGCAACCTCGGGGGGCGCAGGTCACGGTGCTGTCCGGGCGAGTCGGGGTGACGGCGGACCAGGATGCCGAACAGCAAATCCTCACCGCCGGCCAGCAAGTCGCCTACGGCGAAGGCTCGGCACAAATACTCCACGCGGTGGACAGCGAAGCGCAGTTGGCATGGCGCCAGGGCTGGCTCAATTATTACAAGGCGACGCTGGCCGATGTGGTGCGGGATCTGGGGCGCTATTACCCCGGGCGGATTGTGTTGCTCAACGATGAACTGGCGGCACGCCGGGTCAGTGGCAGCTTCCCGAGCAGGGACCCGCAGGCGGTGTTGAGTTCGTTGCAGGGGGTGTTGGGGTTTGAGCAGCATCAGGTGTTGGGGCATCTGATTATTTTGCGTTGAAGCTGGCGGCCCCTTCGCGGGCAAGCCCGCTCCCACAGGTACTGAGTCGGTCACACGATTAGGGCAACACACAACCCTGTGGAAGCGGGCTTGCCCGCGAAGGGGCCAGTTCAAACACCACGTCACCCTGAATAAAAAATATTTTCAAATCGTTGTGAGGTAAACCCGATCGCCATCCGTGTAGTGACTGAAACTGCGAGTCATTCGCATCCGTTGCGGTTCTACACAGGTCATGAGTCATGAAGTCCAGGGCAAAATCGGGTTCGGTCAAACAATGGTTGGGTGTGTCTGCGTTGAGCTTTTCGGCATCGGCGTTGTTGCCGCTTGGCCTGGCGCTGGCCGCAGAGACGGGCAGCAGTCAGCCGCGTGCGCAGTTCAGTTTCTCGCTGGCCGCCAAACCGCTGCCCCAGGCCCTGAGTGATTTCAGTCGGGTAACCGGCATCAGCGTCGTTTATACCGATGAAGCGCCGTACGGCCTCAATGCGCCGGCGGTCAATGGACAGATGAGTGCCGAACAGGCCCTGCAACGTCTGCTCACCGGTTCGGGATTGACGTTCCGCCGCACCGACGGCCATACCATGGCGCTGGAACCGCAGCCGACTGAAGGTGCGTTGACACTGGGCGCGACCACTATCACCTCGGTGATGGATGAGTCCATGAGCTACCAGCCGCCACCGACCTCTTCGGTGATGCGCTCTTCGGCCCCGATTCAGGACATCCCGCAGACCATCAATGTCGTCCCGGCCCAGGTGATCCGCGATCAGGCACCGCGCTATCTCGATGACGCCCTGGCCAACGTCAGCGGAATCACCCAGGCCAACACCCTGGGCAGCACCCAGGACTCGGTGATGGTTCGCGGTTTTGGGGACAACCGTAACGGCTCGATCATGCGCGACGGCATGCCGATCGTGCAAGGGCGCGGCCTCAACGCCAGTGTGGACCGGGTCGAAGTGCTCAAGGGCCCGGCCTCGTTGCTCTACGGCATCCAGGATCCGGGCGGCGTGGTCAACATGGTCAGCAAGAAGCCCGAACTTGAGCAGTACAACGCGCTGACTGCGCGCGGTTCGAGCTATGACGACGGCAAGAACGGCAGCGGCGGCACTCTCGACAGCACCGGCGCCCTCGGCAATTCCGGGCTGGCCTACCGCATGGTGCTGGACTACGAAGACGAAGATTACTGGCGCAACTTCGGCGTGCATCGCGAAAGCCTGATTGCGCCGTCGCTGGCCTGGTACGGCGAAAGCACCCAGCTGCTGTTCGCCTATGAGCACCGCGAATTCCTCACGCCGTTCGACCGCGGTACGCTGATCGACCCGCGGACCAACCACCCGCTGGACATCTCGCGCAACGAGCGTCTCGACGAGCCGTTCAACAACATGGAAGGGCGTTCTGACCTCTATCACTTCGAGGCCGATCACGAACTCAACGACAACTGGAAAGCCCATTTCGGCTATAGCTGGAACCGCGAAACCTACGACGCCAGCCAGGTGCGAGTGACTGCCATCGACACAAAAAAGGGCACCCTGACCCGCAACATGGACGGCACGCAGAACGCGATCAGCACCGACCGATTCACCACCGCCAGCCTCGAAGGCAATGTGAATGTGCTCGGCATGCAGCACGACCTGCTGTTCGGCATCGATGACGAGTACCGCAAGATCTACCGCGAAGACCTGATCCGCCAGAAAAGCCTGACCACGTTCAGTTATGTCAATCCGGTCTATGGTCGGGAAGTGGCGGGCACCACCGTCAGTGCGCCCGACAGCGCGCAGACCGATGAACTGCGCAGCGATTCGGCCTTCCTGCAGGATTCCATCCACCTCAACGAGCAATGGATTCTGGTGGCCGGCGCGCGTATCCAGGTTTATGACCAGTACGCCGGCAAAGGCGTGCCGTTCCACGCCAACACCGACAGCAACGGGCAGCAATGGGTGCCGCGCGCGGGCCTTGTGTACAAGTACACCGATGCCTTGTCGTTCTACGGCAGCTACACCGAATCGTTCAAACCCAACTCGACCATCGCGCCGTTGAGCGGCAGCAGTACGGTGCTTGACGGCGGCATCGCGCCGGAAGAAGCCAAGTCCTGGGAGTTGGGGGCCAAGCTTGATCTGCCGGGTCGCGTCACCGGCAACATCGCGCTGTTCGACATCAAGAAGCGCAATGTGCTGGTGGCCAACGCCGAAGGCCCGACCACGATCTACAGCGCTGCTGGCGAAGTGCGCTCCCGTGGCCTGGAAGTGGACTTGAGCGGTCAGCTCACCGATCGCTGGAGCATGATCGGCAGTTACGCCTACACCGATGCCGAAGTCACCGAAGACCCGGTTTACAAGGGTAATCAACTGCAAAACGTGGCGAAGAACAGCGGTTCGTTGTCGGCGGTCTATGACTTCGGCAGCGTCATTGGCGCTGATCAACTGCGGGTCGGCGCCGGGGCGCGTTATGTGGGGGAGCGCGCGGGCAACGCGGTGAACGATTTCGACCTGCCGAGCTACACCGTGGTCGATGCGTTCGCCACCTACGACACCCAGCTCGACGGGCAGAGGGTCAAGTTCCAGCTCAACGTGAAGAACCTGTTCGACCGCACCTACTACACCTCGGCGGCGAGCCGGTTCTTTGTTTCCATGGGAGATTCGCGGCAGGTGACGTTGTCGAGCACCTTGGAGTTTTAATGTAGGAGCTGCCGAAGGCTGCGATCTTTTGATCTTGCAGTAGCGAGTTAAAAGATCGCAGCCTGCGGCAGCTCCTACAGGGGGCGCGATGCTCTAGCGCAAAAACGCCTGCCGATACTCACCGGGCGTCCCGCCAAGTGACTGGCGAAAGCGATTGGTGAAGTGGCTGGCACTGGAGAAACCGCAAGCCAGCGCAATCTCCCCCAGTGGCTGCGCCGTCGTGCGCAGCAATTCCCGCGCCCGGTTCATGCGCCGCGCCAGCAGGTACTGGTGGGGTGGCAAGCCGAAGCTTTCGCGGAACATCCGCGCGAAGTGGTACTCCGACAACGCGCACAACGCAGCCAACTGACCGAGGCTGATGGCCTCGTCCAGATGGCTGTTGATGTACTCCACCAGATGCCGACGCTGATGCGCGGCCAATCCACCTTTAAGGCGCAGGCCTTGTCGGGCGTTGACCTGGCTGAGCAGGGCATGGCTGAGCAGTTCGTGGGCCAGACTGCTGGTCAGCAGGCGCTCGCCCGGTTCGTCCCAGTTCAAGCTGATCAATTGCCGAAAGCGCAGCGCCTGCTGCGGGTCATCGAGAAAGGTCTGCTCGCGCAGCTGCATTTCCCGTGGCTCGCGATCAAGCAGGGTGACGCAGCCGAGGGCAAATTGTTCGGGGCTGAAATACAGGTGCGCCAGGCGAATGTCGCCGTTGATCACCCAGCCTGACTGGTGGTCGGCCGGCAGGATGCACAGTTTGTCCGGGGCGCCCTTGTTGCCGGGCTGATCGCGACGGAAGGTGCCGGTGCCGCCGGCTATGTAGCAGGACAACGTGTGGTGGCTGGGCGCTTCGTATTCCCGGGCGTCGTGGTGATTGCTCCACAAGGCTGCAGACAAGCCGTCACCCAGCTCGGCGCTGTGCTCCAGACGAGCATTCGGCGAGCGGTTGAGGGCTTGAAAGACTTGTAGGGTATCCAGTGCAGCCATGATCGTTGCTCTCTAACACCTGCATCCAACGCCCTGCATCCTACTCCGTAGACGTGCGCCTGCCAGCCTGTCGCCAGACAAAAGCGCAAGTTTATGCAAGTGCGTCCAGGCGTGGCGCCGGACACTGGGCACCTATCGAGGAGCCTTTGTCATGAACCTTTCTTTGTACCTGCTGACCGTGCTGATCTGGGGCACCACCTGGATTGCCTTGAAATGGCAGCTGGGCGTGGTGGCGATTCCCGTGTCGATCGTCTATCGCTTCGGCCTCGCCGCGCTGGTGCTGTTCGTGATTCTGTTGCTCAGTCGGCGCCTGCAAGTGATGAACCGTCGCGGGCACCTGATTTGCCTGGCTCAGGGCCTGTGTCTGTTCTGCGTCAACTTCATGTGCTTCCTTACCGCGAGCCAGTGGATCCCCAGCGGTCTGGTGGCCGTCGTGTTTTCCACCGCTACCTTGTGGAATGCCCTCAACGCGCGGGTGTTCTTCGGTCAGAGAATCGCCCGCAACGTGCTGATGGGCGGTGCGCTGGGCCTGCTTGGGCTGGGCCTGCTGTTCTGGCCGGAACTGGCCGGGCATACCGCCAGCCCGGAAACCTTGCTCGGCCTTGGTCTGGCCCTGTGCGGCACCTTGTGTTTCTCGGCGGGCAACATGCTCTCAAGCCTGCAACAGAAGGCTGGTCTCAAGCCGCTGACCACCAATGCCTGGGGCATGGCCTACGGGGCGGCGATGCTCTCGGTGTGGTGTCTGGTCAAAGGCATTCCCTTCGACCTGGAAATGAGCGCGCGTTATATCGGCTCACTGTTGTATCTGGTGATTCCCGGGTCGGTGATCGGTTTCACCGCCTACCTGACGCTGGTCGGCCGCATGGGGCCGGAACGTGCTGCCTACTGCACTGTGCTGTTCCCTGTGGTGGCGCTAAATGTCTCGGCGTTCGCCGAGGGTTACCAGTGGACCGCTCCGGCAATGGCGGGGCTGGTGATGGTCATGTTGGGTAATGTGCTGGTGTTTCGCAAGCCCAAGGCAAGTGCCAGTCCGGTGGCGGGCAAGCTGGCCTGAAACTATTCAGGAATCCTTTGCCGCCAACAGATAAATAATGCCGAAGAACATGTATTCAATGTGAGTTTGTGCCCATTCAAAGGCGTTGGCCTGTTTGGAGTACTCTAAGTCAAACCATTCGTTTAGTATGATGATGTAGAAGGTCTGATACGCAAAAATGGCTGTAATAAAGCCGCTTATTGCGAATTTTTTGGCTTCGTGGAACTCGCTGAGTGGTGCGTTGAGTTTACGGTAGAGTTGATAGACTCCAACTATGCAGCTGCATGTGAATATGGTCTCGAGTGTGATCAGTGCCCAGTAAAATCGGTGGTGAAACAGGGTTGAGCTGATGGCGCGGTATTGGCGGGAGTCATTGCCGGTGGTGTCGCTCATGCTGATGATTCGCCCGATATACTCAGCGTATGCAGCGTAGTCGGTAATATTGTTGAGAAGGGTCGTTATACCGAATAGTGCCGCCATGAAGACAACTATTAATTTGCTCCGCCTTACCAGGCAGGCAGTGGTGAAATAGCTCATGCAGGATGATCTCCGAATGTACGATTGATGCGTTATTGTTTTTCGGAGTTTATAGATGTTTAGATGGTGTTGGGGGGAGGAGTGCTTTGCGAGTTGTGTCGCTTGTTGTATGGGTTGGGTGGTAAGTTGTTTAAAAGGGGATGTTTTCCAGGCTTTATATAAAGTGGCACGCCGATTATGACGTGCCATTGTTTAATCAGGCTTTCCACACCTGCGGATTGACCAGATCCTGTGGCCGCTCGCCCAACAGGGCACTGCGCAAGTTGGCCAAGGCACGGTTGGCCATGGCATCGCGGGTCTCATGGGTGGCCGAGCCGATGTGCGGCAAGGTTACGGCGTTGTTCAGCTGGAACAGCGGTGACTCGGCCAGTGGTTCTTTTTCGTACACGTCCAGCCCGGCACCACGAATGCGCTTGTTTTGCAGCGCTTCGATCAGCGCCGGTTCATCCACCACCGGGCCACGAGCGATGTTCACCAGTATCGCGCTCGGCTTCATCAGCGCCAGTTCGCGATGGCTGATCAAGTGCCTGGTTTTCTCGCTGAGCGGCACCACTAGGCAGACGAAATCAGCTTCGGCCAGCAACTGATCGAGGCTGCGAAACTGCGCGCCGAGTTCCTGTTCCAGCCCGGTCTTGCGACTGTTGCCGCTGTAGATGACCGGCATGTTGAACCCCAGGCGACCACGTCGGGCGATGGCCGCACCGATATTGCCCATGCCGACGATCCCCAGGGTCTTGCCATGCACATCGCAACCGAACAGCTGCGCACCGACAGTGGCCTGCCATTGCCCGGCTTTGGTCCAGGCATCCAGTTCGGCGACGCGGCGTGCGCTGCTCATCAACAGCGCGAACGCCAGGTCGGCGGTGCTTTCGGTGAGCACGTCCGGCGTGTTGGTCAGCATGATTCCGCGTTCGTTGAAGTAGGCCAGGTCATAGTTGTCGTAGCCCACCGAGACGCTGGACACCACTTCCAGCCTGGCGGCGTTTTCCAGTTGGGCGCGGCCGAGTTTGCGCCCAACGCCGATCAGGCCGTGGGCGTGGGGCAGGGCTTCGTTGAACTGGGCGTTGATGTCGCCGTTTTTCGGATTCGGCACGATGACGTCGAAATCCTGTTGCAGGCGTTCGACCATTACCGGGGTGACGCGGCTGAAGGCCAGGACAGTCTTTTTCATGAGAGGCGGGCTCGTCGGGCGGTGAAGAATGCTTAGCAAGCTACAAGTTTCAAGCGGCAAGCTGCAAGTTTAAAAGTCGCCCCCATCGTTTTTAACTTGAAGCTTGCCGCTTGAAGCTTGTCGCTGCCGTTCCGGTATACTGCCGCACTCCTTATACTGTGGCATGCGGCTCGCTCACCGGGCCCGACATTTCATGCATCACCCGGAGCTTTCATGACTTCCCCGAAACAACCGCCGGTCGCCGACGCCCAGAGCGACGTGCAGGCAGAGCTGCCAGACAGCGTCGACTCCAGCAGCGACAGCGAAGCCAAAGCCGGGATCCCGGCATTCAAGTTCCCGTTCAAGCCGGGCGAACTGGCGGCAGCCAAAGGCTCGAACCAGCCGTGGTACAAGAACGGCGCCAAGAACGGCCACACCAAGACGCCGGGCATGGCGCCGCCGGGGACTCGTCGGTCGATGGGTAAACGCTGAAATTTCCAGTGCCTGGCCTGCCGTCTTCGCGAGCAGGCCAATGCTGGTAGCACAAGTTATTGATCAAACTGCCCGCAACGAAATGTGAGCCACTCAATTGACCTTGGCGGCCGGGCGGATGGAGTCCCATTCGGTGACGTACGCGGTTTTGCTCTTTTTGTTGTAGAGGCACAGCTCGGCGCCTTGTGCGCCTTTCATGTGCTTTTGCGGGTACTGGCCCTGGAGCAGGAGCGCGGTATAGCCAACCCGGTCATCGAACTGCGCGGCGTTGCCCACGGGTTTGGCGTCTTTCAGGCCGCTGGCCTTGGTGCAACTGGCGAGTACGGCCTTGTCGTAGGCGGCCCAGGCGTCGGGGCTGGAGGCGCAGGCCTGAGAGGTGAGGGCGGTGAGGCAGAGAAAAGTCAGGGTGGCTGCTTTCATGGTTCAGGCGTCCTTGGATGTACAATGGCCAAGGATGGAGTATGCCTGAAGGTTTTGAGGCGGTTTTGCCGGCCTCTTCGCGGGCAAGCCCGCTCCCACGCTGACCGAGTACGACCACAAATTCTGTGCATGACACACAACCCTGTGGGACCGAGCCCGCTCGCGACTGCGGCGTATCAGTCCGGAACCGGCTCCCGGCGAACGGCACGCATCCCGACACTTTCATACAATCGCCGCGCCCGGTGGTTGTCTTCCAGCACCTTCAAATCCACATATCCTTCGCGCCGTTGCTGGAACACCTTGAACGCCTGCAACAACAAGGCACGTCCCAATCCTCGGCCCTGAAACCGTGGATGCACCACCAGGTTCTTGATGTAGGCGCTGGTCCAGCACTGGCACACGCCAACAATGCCTTCGGCATCCCGGGCGATAAAGCACAGCGCCGGGTCATATTCCGGGTCGCTTTCGAACTGCCATTGCCACATGTCCAGCGCTGCCACGCGACCGCCACCTTCGAGGTAACCGAACTCCATCAACCGGTGCACGGCTGCGCCGATTTCGGGATGGTATTCGCTCAGTTGCAGGCCAGCTGGCCAATCGGGTGACGGCACGACTTCAGTGAGGTCGCGCCGCATCAGCCAGCAAAAATCCTCGGCCAAGGCTCAATATCCCTGTTCGGCGACAGCCTTGGCCGCAGTGATCAGGCACTGGGTCAATTCCGGCGAAGAGAACTTGGTCAGCACCGCGTTCGCCCCCGCCAGTCGTGCTTTCTCGGCGTTCATCGCACTGTCCAGCGACGTGTGCAGCAATACATAAAGATGCGCGAAGTCCGGCGTTTCCCGCAGGGTGCGGGTTAAGGCGTAGCCGTCCATCTCGGACATTTCGATGTCCGAGACGATCAGGTTGATCTGCTGCGCGGTGCCTTGCAGGTCCAGCAGGCAGTCAATGGCTTCCTTGGCGCTGCGGGCGGTATGGCATTGCAGGCCAAGGTTACGCAAGGTGTGCACTGATTGCTGCAGGGCGACCTGGCTGTCGTCGACCACCAGGATGCGCGCGTTGCCGAGCAGTTCGGCGTCTTCCATGCTCAGTTCGGTCGGCGCCATTTCGATTTGTGCCGGGGCGATGCCGTGGATGACCTTTTCGATGTCCAGTACCTGCACCAGGGTGCCATCGACCGAGGTCACGCCGGTGATGTAGGCGCGCAAACCACCGGAGCCGAAGGGCGGCGGGCGGATGTCGGTGGTCCGGCAATGAACAATCTTGCTCACGGCCTGCACGTGCAGGCCCTGCTTGGAGCGGCTGACATCGGTGACGATCAGGCAGCCGCCGTTCGGGTCTTCCAGCGGGCGCTCGCCAATGGCGCGGCTGAGGTCGATCACCGACAGCGATGCGCCGCGCAGGGTGGCGATGCCTTTGACATGGGGGTGTGACTCCGGCAGCCGGGTCAGCGGCGGGCAGGGAATGATCTCACTGACCTTGAGCAGGTTGATCGCCATCAGCTTGCCGCTGCGCAGGGTAAACAGCAGAAGCGAAAGTGAGTCTGCGCGGGCTTTGGTGGAGGACATATGAACCTTCTCTGGAAAAAGGTGACGGGCAATCCCGGGATTGCCATGACTTCGATGCCGGGTTATCGACTTGTTTGCAGCAGGCTTTAACTATTGCGGCGAACAGTAAGACGCCATCGCGAGCAAGCTCGCTCCCACAGGGATTGTCACTACCTTTGTGGGAGCGAGCCTGCTCGCGAAGGGGCCATCACTTCATGCCGAGCCTTTTGGCCATTCGCCCCAGGTTCGCCCGATCCAAGCCTAGCTCACGGGCCGCGCTTGCCCAGTTGTTGTTGTGCCGTTCCAGGCAGGCACCGATCATTTGACGCTGATAACGCTCGGTGGCCTCACGCAAATCGCCGGTCGGCGCTTGGGTGACGGTGGCGACAGGTTGCTCTGCAGCGGTTTCAACGCTGGCGTTGGGCAAGTCCAGGTCGGCGGCGCTCAGGCTGAGAATCTTCGGCCGTTCCTTGCAATTGCCCAAGGCTTTCAAGGCGCTGCGACCGATCAAATGTTCAAGCTCGCGCACATTGCCGGGCCAGTCGTAGGCCAAAAGCGCGGTCTGGGCGTCACTGTTCAGGCGCAGGCTGTTGAGGCCCATGCGCGAGCGGTTCTGCTCGAGGAAGTAACCACTGAGCAGCAGCACATCGCGCCCGCGATCGCGCAGGGCCGGCACCAGCAGCGGATAAACGCTGAGGCGATGGTAGAAGTCGGCACGGTAACGACCGCTGCGCACTTCCTCGGCGAGGTCGCGGTTGGTCGCCGCGATCAGGCGCACGTCGACCTGATGCTCCTGGTCCGAACCCAGTCGCTGCAATTGACCGCTCTGCAACACGCGCAACAGCTTGGCCTGCACGGTCAGCGACAACTCACCGACTTCATCGAGAAACAGCGTGCCGCCATTGGCCAGTTCGAACTTGCCACGACGGTCGTTCATCGCCCCGGTGAAAGCGCCGCGGACATGGCCGAACAACTCGCTTTCCACCAAGGTATCGGGCAATGCGGCGCAGTTGAGGCTGATGATCGGCTTGTCGGCGCGGGGCGAGGCAGCATGGATGGCCTGGGCCACCAACTCCTTGCCGACCCCGGTTTCGCCGGTGATCAGCACGGTCAGGTCGCTGCCGCCGACCAGGCTGATTTCTTCGACCAGACGCTTGTGGGCCTTGCTCTGGCCAATCAACTCGCGATTCTGCTGGCCGCTGGCCTGGCGGTAGACCTCGGCGCGCTGATGCTCATCTTCGACCCGGTTGTTCAATCGCTCGATGCGCTCGGCGGCGTTGACCGTGGCGGCCGCGAGGCTGGCGAAGGCTTGCAGGGCATCCAGTTCGATCGGTTCGAAACGCTCCGGATCGAGGGCGTCGAGGGTCAACAGACCCCATGGGCGCTCGTCGATGAACAAGGGGCAACCCATGCAGTCGTGGACTTCCAGATGATCATCCAGGCCATCGACCAGGCCGTCATAAGGATCAGGCAAGTCGCTGTCGGCAGCGAAACGGGTCGGGCCGGGGCTGCCGAGCAGCGCTGCGAAACGCGGGTGCTCACTGACCTTGAAACGCCGACCGAGGGTGTCGGTACTCAAGCCGTCGACGGCCAGTGGCACCAGCCATTCACCATCAAGGCGCAGCAGGGCGGCGGCATCGCACGGGAGCAAGGCGCGCATGGCTTCCAGCAGGCGGCGATAACGCTCGCCCTCGGGCAGCTCGCGGGACAGGTCGGAGACCAGGGGCAGCAAAGCGGTGAGCAGTGGTTTTGCAGTCATAGTGACTCCGTGTAGTCGGTATGACTATAAAGCAGGCAGTGTCGAAATGACTATTAAGTTATTAACTCATTGATTTTAAACGATTAAATAGTTGGCACGAAAGCTGATACGCATAGGGTAATCCGTTAGCAACCCAAGAAGACCAGGAGTCACCTTATGCTGAGCGCTCAAGACCGTGCCATCGTCAAATCCACCGTGCCGCTGCTCGAAAGCGGTGGTGAGGCGCTGATCACGCACTTCTACCGCATGATGCTCTCCGAATACCCGGAAGTTCGCCCGCTGTTCAACCAGGCCCACCAGGCCAGCGGTGACCAGCCGCGTGCCTTGGCCAACGGCGTATTGATGTATGCGCGTCATATCGATCAGCTCGACCAGTTGGGCGACCTGGTGGCCAAGATCATCAACAAGCACGTGGCCCTGCAGATCCTGCCTGAACACTATCCGATTGTCGGCAGCTGCCTGCTGCGGGCCATCGCCGAAGTACTGGGCGAAGAGATCGCCACCCCTGAAGTGATCGCGGCCTGGGGCGCGGCCTACGGCCAACTGGCGGACATCCTGATCGGTGCCGAAGCCAGCGTTTACGACCAAAAAGAACAGGCCCACGGCGGCTGGCGCGGGGCGCGGGAATTCATCGTGGTGGACAAGGTCCAGGAAAGCGCCGAGATCACTTCGTTCTACTTTGAACCCGCGGACAAAGGTCCGATCCTCGCGGCAGAACCCGGCCAGTACATCGGCATGAAACTGATCCTCGACGGTGAAGAGATCCGTCGTAACTACTCGCTGTCGGCGCTGGCGAACAAAGGCCAGTACCGCATCAGCGTCAAGCGTGAAGCCGGTGGTCGCGCCTCCAACTACCTGCATGACCAGATGCATGTCGGCGACAGCATCCAGTTGTTCCCGCCATCGGGCGAGTTCACCCTGACCGCCAGCGACAAACCATTGGTACTGATCAGCGGCGGCGTTGGCATCACCCCGACCCTGGCGATGCTCGAAGCGGCGCTGGAGACTCAGCGGCCGGTGCATTTCATCCACTGCGCGCGCAACGGCAGCGTGCATGCCTTCCGCGACTGGATCGATGGCCTGGCCGAGCGTCACCCGCAACTCAAGCGCTTCTACTGCTATTCCGAGGACGATGGCGTGAGCCCGGCGGCGCACAAGGTCGGTTTGTTGAGCCAGCAGCAGTTGAATGCATGGCTGCCGGAGCAGCGTGACCTGGATGTTTACTTCCTGGGGCCGAAAGGTTTCATGGCGTCCATCAAGCGCCATCTCAAGGCACTGGGTGTCCCGGAGAAGCAAAGCCGCTATGAGTTCTTCGGGCCGGCAGCGGCGCTGGAATAAATAGTACCGGAGACCGCGTCGCCTTCATCGCGGGCAAGCCCGCTCCCACAGGGATTTGTGTCGATCCAGATTGATGTGAACGACACAAAACCTGTGGGAGCGTGGCTTGCCCGCGATGAGGGCCACGCGGTCTTGAATGGAAAAAAGCTGAAAAGTTAATCCCTCCTTAACCGCCTTATCGTCTATTCCCTCGAATCCCCCTCACATGCTCCAGACACTCAAAGGTCCGGGCCAGCGTGTAGACTGGCGGGCACTCGAATCTTGAAGGGAAACGCGATGAGCGATGAATCCATGCGGTTGGGGCGTGAACGGCGCTACCTGGTGTTGTTGGGCATCATTTGCCTGGCGTTGATCGGCGGCGCGCTGTACATGCAAATTGTCCTGGGCGAGGCGCCTTGCCCGCTGTGCATCCTGCAACGTTACGCGCTGCTGCTGATCGCGATCTTCGCCTTCATCGGCGCGGCCATGCGCAACCGTCGCAGCATCACGGTGTTCGAAACCCTGGTGGTGATCTGCGCGTTGGCAGGTGCAGGCGTTGCCGGGCATCACGTCTATACGCAGTTCTATCCGGCGGTCAGCTGCGGCATCGATGTGTTGCAACCGATTGTCGATGACTTGCCGCTGGCGAAGATCTTCCCGCTGGGTTTCCAGGTCGATGGTTTCTGCTCCACGCCATACCCGCCGATCCTCGGTTTGTCGCTGGCGCAGTGGGCGCTGGTGGCGTTCGTACTGATCGTGGTGCTGGTGCCGCTGCTGACGTCGCGTAACCGCAAAGCGCTGCGCTGAGGTCATCTGCCGCCACGTATTGTCGGACAAAAAAGCCCCGTTCCTTGCACAGAGGAGCGGGGCTTTTTTTGTGTTGAGCAGCGCATTCCAGAGACCAGGTAAAAAGACCCTGATGTGGGGCAGCCAAGGGTGCGACACATGTGCGACATGTTGTCACAGAGTCGGTGTCGCAGAGCGTTCATGGAAGCCGGATTGGCACATGGAATCGTAACGAAATTGGGCTGTTTTGCAGGCTCCCGTTTTTTTCCGTTCCGAACCCGAACAGGCAGTTTTAACAGGGGCTTGCGATTGGCCGGAGTCCCCGTCATATCGGGCCTCTGGCAAGGTAAAGGGCAGCAGGGAGGCACCCGATACTGTCTGAACTGTGGGTGGAAGACCTACTTATTTTGGTGTTTTTGTTGAGAATCAATTTCGATAAGATGCGCCACTTTTGCGAAAACGGTGAATGATTGTTGCCGGTTCGGATAAAAATTATTTCGGGATGAGACATGGTTTATAAAACGCTACATATCTACAATCGCCCGCACTGAATTCCCGACGCTGCTCAAATCTTAACCAGGTATGTGCAGGAACAGGGTGTCGAGAGGTCTGGTGGCTTCATGCGATGCCCAGGTGTCGGAGCCTCCAACTACCCGCACCAAATGGAATTGGTCTGTAACAAGGCCTTTGACCACGAATTCGAATAAGAACTCACCGCAGGCCCGGGATTTGTCGTACAGCGTCTGACGCACGACGGGCATGCCCTTATTCAATCCAAGAAAAATGCCAACCCTTGGCAGGGTGAAGTGTTGGCGATCAAAACCCAACTGCATTGCGCAAGCTGCTTTAGAGGTCGTGAGATGAGTAAAAACAGGTACCCCAGACTACTAGGCTTATTGCCGCTGATCGGCACGTTGTTGCTGTCAGGCTGCAACATGACCTTGCTCAATCCCAAGGGCCAGGTCGGTCTGGACGAGCGAAACCTGATCATCACCGCAACGCTGCTGATGCTGTTGGTCGTGGTTCCGGTCATCGTCATGACCTTCCTGTTCGCCTGGAAATACCGCGCGTCCAACACCAACGCCACCTACACCCCGAAATGGAACCACTCCACCAAGATCGAGATCGCGGTGTGGGCCGTTCCAGTGCTGATCATCATTGCCCTGGGTTACGTCACCTACAAGTCGACCCACGCTCTGGACCCGTACAAGCCACTGGAATCGGACGTGAAGCCTGTGACCATCGAAGTGGTCGCACTGGACTGGAAGTGGCTGTTCATCTACCCGGAACAAGGCATCGCCACGGTCAACAAGATCGTGTTCCCGGCGCACACCCCGATCAACTTCCGCATTACCTCTGACGCCGTGATGAACTCGTTCTTCATCCCTGCGCTGGGTGGCCAGATCTACGCGATGGCGGGCATGCAGACCAAGCTGCACCTGATCGCCAACGAAAACGCTGAGATGGACGGTATCTCCGCCAACTACAGCGGCGCTGGTTTCACCGGTATGAAATTCAAAGCGATCGCAACGACTCAGGAAGATTTCGACGCCTGGGTAAGTGAAGTCAAAAAGGCACCTAAACAGCTTGAACAAGCTGAATACGCAGCCCTTGCCAAGCAGAGCCAGAACAACCCAGTCGAGCTCTACTCCTCGGTGACGCCGAACCTGTTCCAGACCATCGTCGACAAGTACGAAGGCATGAAACCGGGTCCGAAAGTGAAGCACGAGAAAGAAGAGAAAGAAGTGGCCGCTACGCAAGTAATGGACATGAACGCGCATTCAGCTGCCGGGGCAGAGGAGTAAACGATGTTTGGTAAATTAAGTTGGGAAGCAGTCCCGTTCCACGAGCCGATCGTGATGGTGACCATCGCCATGATCGCGCTCGGTGGTCTGGCGCTGTTCGCTGCAATCACCTACTTCAAGAAGTGGACCTACCTGTGGACCGAGTGGCTGACGTCCGTCGACCACAAGAAAATCGGCGTGATGTACATCATCGTCGCCATGGTCATGCTGCTGCGCGGTTTTGCCGACGCCATCATGATGCGTACCCAGCTGGCCATGGCCACCGAGGGTTCGCCTGGCTACCTGCCACCTGAACACTATGACCAGATCTTCACCGCCCACGGTGTGATCATGATCATCTTCATGGCGATGCCATTCTTCACCGGCCTGATGAACCTTGCAGTGCCGCTGCAGATCGGCGCGCGTGACGTTGCCTACCCGTTCCTGAACTCCTTGAGCTTCTGGCTGCTGGTTTCCGGCGTGGTGCTGATCAACCTGTCCCTGGGCGTCGGCGAGTTCGCCAAGACCGGCTGGGTTGCCTATCCGCCGCTGTCGGGCCTGCAGTACAGCCCTGGCGTGGGGATGGACTACTACATCTGGGCGCTACAGCTATCGGGTCTGGGGACAACGCTGACGGGGGTCAACTTCCTGGCCACCGTGCTGAAAATGCGTACCCCTGGCATGAAGCTGATGGACATGCCGATCTTCACCTGGACCTGCACCTGGGCCAACGTCCTGATCGTGGCTTCGTTCCCGATCCTGACCGCTACCCTGGCACTGCTGACGCTTGACCGTTACATGGATTTCCACATTTTCACCAACGAACTTGGTGGCAATCCGATGATGTACGTGAACCTGTTCTGGGCATGGGGTCACCCTGAGGTGTACATCCTGATCCTGCCAGCGTTCGGTATCTTCTCCGAAGTCATCTCGACCTTCACCGGCAAGAAACTGTTCGGCCACCACTCGATGGTCTACGCATCGGGCGCGATCTCGATCCTGGGCTTCATGGTTTGGCTGCACCACTTCTTCACCATGGGTTCGGGTGCCAGCGTCAACGCCTTCTTCGGTCTGGCGACGATGCTGATTTCCATCCCGACGGGTGTGAAACTGTTCAACTGGCTGTTCACCATCTACCAGGGCCGTCTGCGTTTCACCAGCCAGGTGCTGTGGACCCTGGGCTTCATGGTGACCTTCGCCATCGGTGGCATGACCGGCGTACTGCTGGCCATCCCGGGTGCCGACTTCGTTCTGCACAACAGCCTGTTCGTGATCGCGCACTTCCACAACGTGATCATCGGCGGTGCGGTATTCGGTTACATCGCCGGTTTCGCGTTCTACTTCCCTAAAGCGTTCGGCTTCAAGCTGCACGAAGGCTGGGGCAAGGCAGCGTTCTGGTTCTGGATCTCGGGCTTCTTCGTCGCATTCATGCCGCTCTACGCTCTGGGCTTCATGGGCATGACCCGTCGCCTGAACGCCACCACCAACCCTGAGTGGGTGCCGTACCTGTACGTCGCCATGTTCGGTGCGCTGATGATCGCCGTGGGTATCGCTTGCCAGCTGATCCAGCTGTACGTCAGCGTGCGTGACCGCAACAAGCCGGAAAACATGTGCGAACACGGTGACCCGTGGAATGCCCACACCCTGGAATGGTCGACTTCGTCGCCACCACCGTTCTACAACTTCGCCGTGCTGCCGAAAGCCGACTGCATCGACCCGTTCACCGAAGCCAAGGAAAACGGCACCGCTTACAAGGCTCCGGCCAAGTACCAGCCGATCCACATGCCTAACAACACCGCCACCGGTGTGGTCATGGGTGCACTGTTGACCGTGTTCGGTTTCGCGATGATCTGGCACATCTGGTGGCTGGCAATCGCTAGCCTGGCCGGCACCGTGATCTACTTCGTGATCCACGCGGCCCGTGATGATCAAGGCTATATGGTGCCGGTCGATGTGATCGAGCGCATCGAAGCCGAGCAGCACAAGCGTCTGGTAGCGGCAGGGAAAATCCCGGCCACCGCCACCCGTGTTGAAACCTCGTTGGAACAGGCTTAAACCATGTCGAATTTAGTGACCAATGCTGGACACACCCATGTCGATGGACATGGGCATGATGACCACCACCACGACTCGGGCGAGATGACCGTATACGGTTTCTGGCTCTACCTGATGACCGACTGCATTCTGTTTGCGTCGATCTTCGCGGTGTACGCGGTACTGGTTAACAACGTAGCGGGTGGCCCGTCGGGTCACGACATCTTCGAACTGCCATACGTACTGGGCGAAACCGCTCTTCTGTTGTTCAGTTCGATCACCTACGGCTTCGCCATGCTGGCGTTGTACAAGGGTAACAAGAAGGCGGTGCTGGGCTGGCTGGGCATGACCTTCCTGTTAGGTGCAGGCTTTATCGCCATGGAGATCAATGAATTCCACATTCTGATCTCCGAAGGCTACGGCCCTAGCCGCTCAGGCTTCCTGTCCGCGTTCTTCACCCTGGTTGGTACCCACGGTCTGCACGTGACCGCCGGTCTGATCTGGATGGGCATCATGATGTACCAGGTGCAGAAAAACGGCCTGACGGCGACCAACAAGACCCGTCTGAGCTGCCTGAGCCTGTTCTGGCACTTTCTGGACGTTGTCTGGATCTGCGTATTCACCGTTGTTTATCTGATGGGGACTATGTAAATGGCTAACCCAGCTCATTCCCACCACGACGACGCCGGTCACGGCAGCTACAAGTCGTACGCCATCGGCTTCATCCTGTCGGTGATCCTGACCGTCATTCCATTCGGTCTGGTGATGTACCCGACGCTGCCGAAGTCGATCACCCTGTTGATCGTCCTGGCGTTCGCGATCGTCCAGGTGCTGGTGCACCTGGTGTACTTCCTGCACCTGGACCGTTCGGCCGCGCAGCGTAACAACGTGATTGCGTTTGTCTTCGCCGCGATCGTGATTGTCCTGCTGGTTGGCTTGTCGCTGTGGATCATGTTCAGCATCCACACGTTCATGATGGCGAAGTGAGGTAGATCCGCATGTCCCTTAAGCACTTTATCCAAATCACCAAACCGGGGATCATTTTCGGTAACGTGCTTTCTGTGGCAGGCGGATTTTTCCTGGCCTCCAAAGGGCATGTCGATCTGGCCATCTTCCTGGCCGCCATGATCGGCACGTCCCTGGTGGTTGCCTCCGGTTGCGTGTTCAACAACTGCATCGACCGCGACATCGACCTGAAGATGGAACGCACCAAGAACCGGGTGCTGGTCCAGGGCTTGATCTCCCTGAAACTGGCGCTGGTTTATGCGACCGTCCTGGGTGTCGCCGGCGTTGCCCTGTTGTACAAGGTGGCCAACCCGTTGGCCGCGCTGTTCGCCGTCATCGGCTTCGTGATCTACGTCGGCTTCTACAGCCTGTACCTCAAGCGCAAGTCGGTTCACGGCACGCTGGTGGGCAGCCTGTCGGGCGCCATGCCGCCGGTCATCGGCTACGTCGCGGTGAGCAACACCTTCGACATGGCCGCGCTGACCCTGCTGGTGATGTTCAGCCTGTGGCAGATGCCGCATTCCTATGCCATCGCGATCTTCCGCTTCAACGATTACCTGGCCGCATCGATTCCGGTGCTGCCAGTGAAGCGCGGCATCCAGGTGGCCAAGAAGCACATCCTGATCTACATCCTGGCCTTCCTCGTGGCGACCTTGATGCTGACCTTCAGCGGCTACGCCGGCATGAGCTACCTCGCCGTCGCCGCGGCCATGGGCATGTACTGGCTGTACATGGCCTGGACCGGCTACAAGGCAGTGGATGACACGGTCTGGGCACGCAAGCTGTTCGTGTTCTCGATCTTCACCATTACCGCGTTGAGCGTGATGATGTCCCTGGACTTCAAAGTGCCGACTGAGTTGCTGCTGACGTACGCGCCTTAAGGTTTAGATGCTGTAACGAAAAGCCCCGCCTTCGAGAGAAGAGCGGGGTTTTTCATTGGGATTTTCCTGGCGCCGCCACGGCGAGCAGGCTCGCTGACAATGGGGCGAGCGGGCAAGCGAAAATGCTTACGTATGTACCAGTACTGTCCTACGGGGCTTTCAGGTTGAGGGTCGGAAGTCGTATCTCTAGCCTCGGAATGCTGTCATTACAAGCATCCCAGAGGCTCTACGATGGAACTGCCAGAGGTAATCACCCCGCGCGTTAATACGAATACAGCGTTAGGGCAGGCTTTGATTTCGATGTTCAAATCTGTCGAAGCGGAGCTGGAACTTGAGAACGCAGGACCCGGGGCGGTCAAAATCATCGTCTTCGGTGGCTGCGCTGTTCACCTTTACACCCATCATCGCGTTTCCACCGACGTCGATGCCGAGATTTATGAGGCTCATGTCCCCGACGGTTTACATCTGCAAACCATGCTCGCGGAGATACCCGAACAGTTTGTCGATGAGCGATCAGGACGCTTGATGGAGCTGAACTACGACCTTCAATACAACACCAGTTTTGGCCCGATTCACGAGGACTATTGGGAGCGCAGCCTTCCCTTTGAAGAGTTTCCTGTCGAATCCCCGCTGCACGTTCATATTGCAGCACCTGTCGACATTGCCATTTCCAAGCTGGGCAGAGCGACCGATCAGGACATTGGTGATATCAAGGCACTTCTCAGGGCGGGTTTCGTACTGACCAGCGAATTCCGTCGACTGGCGTTGCAGGCAATTGATGTATATGTTGGCAATAAAGAGCCACCCATCTCCGTTCTTACGAATATTTTGCACGATTACCTGGAGAGCCCAGATGACGAAGCCCCATAGCGGCCACGTCCTCTCATCCGCATTGGACACGCTGGTAACAAGACCTTTGAATCAAGCGGATGACGCTGCACTCGTGAGCGCCGCCAAAGCGGTCTGGTACTCGAATTCAAATCTGGAAAACGAGGTCAGCGCTTTTTTGAGTCGTCACACTGACGAAGTGGAGGTTCGGCGCGCGGGCTATCTGCTCGAACGATTCACTCGATTTACTTGCTTATCCGATCTACGGGTGTCGGAGACCCTCAATGTCCTCGAGCTTTTTGCACATTCGACTTCCAGGCAAGTCGCGACGCTACAAACCGTCACGCCATTACGTCGACGTCGTGATGAGCTCGCTGTCTCTTGGGGATTGAGTGAGGGCCTCGGCCTGAAAGCCCAAACCCTCATGCCTTTCCAGACCCGGCACTACGAAGCTGAGCAGCGTGCAATGTTTTCCTGAGTCCAGCTTGCAACAAACGGGCTACCTCGTTCGGCCCTGAAGTGACAACAATCGTTAGCTTGTAAGCCCCGCCTTTCGAGAGAAGGGTGGGGCTTTTTGTTTATGCGCGGTTGTTACACGGTGCATCGAGCACCTTCACCACGTCATCGATGATCGCCTTGCTCATGTCCTGCAGAAAGTGCGAGGCCCAGGCGTGCCGGTCGGAGTCGCGAACCATGGCGGCGTCTGAGGCGAGCAGTTTGGCTACGTGGAGCAGGTCGGAGGCGTGGTAGAGGGCTTCGATCACCGGGACGCCGGCGTTGATGCGGAACAGTGATTCGTTGGCGTGGTAGGAGAAGGGGGTTAGGCCAATGGTTTTCAGGTCTTGGGGGTTGGTCATTGGGTTTCACCTCCTGCTGGGCTGGAGGTGGAGGGGCGTGACAGGTGTAGCAGAGGGATCAATGGCGTTCATGAGTAAAACTCCCGTATCAAGTAGAGAGCTACCACGTTCGTTATCAGGCGAATGGGTGGCAGCTATGCGCGGGCTGATAAACCGGAGATACAGGAACCCGGCAGACCCGAAGGTCTCCCACGCACAGCCGCCATTGCACGAGTGTGCAGACACAAAAAAGCGCCGGCAACCGTGATTGGTGGCGCTTGTGCGCCTGTATCTTACTCGGGTTATCAGGCCCGGTCGCTGAATTGGCAGCGACGGGGGGCGAAGTTAGCCGGCAAGGATGAGGTCGGCAATCGTAGCGATCTGCTGGCCGGGGATGACCGGGACACCACAACCCCTGTGGGAGCGGGCTTGCTCGCGAAGGCGGTGTGTCAGGCAACATTGATGCTGGATGTGACGGCCTCTTCGCGGGCAAGCCCGCTCCCACATAGGATCAGTTGTGCCGCCAATTTTATGTACGACGCTGACCTCCTGTGGGAGCGGGCTTGCCCGCGAAGGCGGTGTGTCAGGCAACATTGATGCTGGATGTGGCGGCCTCTTCGCGAGCAAGCCCGCTCCCACAGGATTGAGAGCAGTCAGTTATTTATGGGGTTTATCCAGCAACCGGAAAAACCGCTCCCGCACCTGCAGACTATCGCTGTGCGCCACATTGAAGCGCAGGAACTGACTGGCATTCGGCCCTTTGCTCAGCAAGGTACCCGGTGCCAATACCATGTTATTTTCCAGCCCTTGGCGAGCCAGATTCTCGGCGTGCAAGCCCTCCGGCAACCGCGCCCAGATAAACACGCCTTCGCCGGGCAGCGAGGAAAGCGAACACCCGGCCTGCGCCAACCAACCGGCCACTCGGCTGTTGGATTCATACAGCCGGTCCACCGTGCGCCGCGCATGCTTGGCATAGCTGCCGTCGCTGAGCATGGTGCAGGTGATCTGCTCCGCCAGTTCCGAGGTCACGCCACCACAGGCCATTTTCAGGGCGACCATGCGTGCTGCCAGTTGCGGTGACAGTACGGTGTAGCTGACGCGGCTGTTGGCGGTCAGGGTCTTGGAGAAGCCGGACACATAACTCACATTGTCCAGCCCGCTGGCCGCCAGGCGCGGGGTGCGGCGTTGCTGGATATCGCAATACAGATCGTCTTCGACGATGTGGAAGCCATGGCGGTGGCTCAATTCCAACAAGCGGTAGACCTGGGCCGGGGTGAACGAGTGGCCGGTGGGGTTATGCAGTGTGCTGTTGGTCATGTACAGCACGGGTTTGTGGGCGATCATCAGTTGCTCGAGCGCATCGAGGTCCATGCCGTCGCAATCCCGGGCGATGGTGATGACTTTGGCCCCGTGCAGCGCCAGGTTGGCGTGCATGTTGAAGTAGCAAGGGTCGTCGAGAAGTACGGTGTCGCCGGGTTTGACCAGCAGGCGCATCAGCAGGTCGATGGCCTGCATGGTGTTGGCGGTGGTGATGATCTGGTCCACTGGCGCTTCGATGCCGAAGGTCGCGAGTTTGACCCGCAGAGCCTGGCGCAATGGCAAGTAACCGCCGGCCACGCCGTACTCGCCCATGCGCAACGATGTCGCTCGCAGAGTACTGCGCACGGCTTTCTGCAATTCTTCGGCGGGTAGCCACGAGGTCGGCAGGAAACCGCAGCCGGGGCGCAGCGCGCCGTTGTCCAACAGCAGTGCGCGGCGAATCACGCTGAGGGTGTCCTGGGGTTGCAGGTCCGGGCCGGTACCACTTTTCAGCGCCGCTTCGGAGCGATGCACGTAATGCCCCGAGCCCTGGCGCGACACCACCAGCCCCTTGGCCCGCATCCGGTCCAGGGCATCGACCACCGTGGACTTGCCCACGTTCATCAAGTCGGAGAGTTCGCGAATCGGCGGCAGCTTGGCGCCGTGGGGCAGGCCCCCGGTGCTGATGGCATGCGTTAACTGATCGACGATCTGCTGCACCAGCGGCGCGCCGGGCTGGAATTCAATGGCGGCAATGACTGCGCGTTGAACCTGCATTTTACTGGTCTCTCCGGCAGTAAAGTTCGTTGGATTCTATACGAACTTGCCCTGATCAGGACAAGCCTCTCTCTCTACCATGCCCTTACAGACTTTTCCGAATGTCGGCCTTTATTGGTGGGCGTTCATCCGGTTCCTGAGGTGCTGCATGAGTGTCGAAACAACGGTCGCGGTGGCCAAGCCGGTCATTAACCTGCGGTTATTCACGATCCGGATCATCACGGCTGTCTCGCTGTTCGCGGTGCTGGGCAAGGCCAACGTCTGGCTCGACACAGCCACCAACAGCATCCTGGCCCTTGGATATCGTGCCTTGTTACTGCTGTTGCCCCTGACTTTACTGGTGCTTGGCCGCCGCTCCCTGAGCGTCACGCTGCTGTGTGCCGGCCTTGGCCTGGTGCTGCTGGCGCTGACCAGCAATCAAGGCATGGTGATGTTTGCCGCCGCACTCTTTGCCTACGGCATTGCCATAGCCGGTTACCTGATCAAGAGCGAAGCGGCCCAGACCAAGGAAGGCGCGGCCTACAACCGCGTGGCCATGAACATGGGTAGCCTGGTGGCCGGTTTGATCCTGCTGTCGCCGCTGCTCACCCCAACGATGTTTTTCCTCGGTGCGGCGGCGTTCGTGTTGCTGTGCCTGCCGATCGCCCTCGGCGCAACCTTCACCAGCGAACCGGTGCTGGCCCGTCCGGCCAGTCAGGTCGGCAGCAGTTTGGGCAACAAACTGCCGTGGGTGATCGCCGGGATCATCATGGGCATCAAGCTGTTCGGGGTGTTCTCGATCCTGCCACAGGCGATCCTGCTCAAGACCGGCGAGCTGCCGGCCTGGTACGGCCTGATGCTGATCCTCAACAGCGCCGTGGTGGTGTTCGCCCAGGTGCCGGTGATGAAGCTGATCGAGCGCACCGGGCGCTTCAAGGTCGTGGCGGTGATCGGGATCATCGTCGGCGGCTTTGCCGTGCTGTCTTCGCCAGCCGCATTCCACGTCGAAACCCTTGCGGGGGCGCTTATCTGGGTGGCGTTGCTGTCGATCGCCGAATGCGCCTTCAGCTACCTCGATTACTTCTCGGTCAAGCAAAACAACATGTTCGTCAAGGAAGTGTCCCTGGGTGTGGGGGCCGGGCTGACCGTGTTGATCATGCGAGTGGTGCCGGCGCCGTACAACGCGCTGGTCCTCGCCGCCATCGGCGCCGGCGGGATCCTGGCCTGGTACTGGCTCAACCGTAAATCCAATGCGTCGCTGCATGACTGAGTCATCGCCGTTGCGGTTTTCACTTTGCAGGTCGGGGGCATTATGAATACGACTTCATGCGTGGTAGTGGTCGGTTACAACGGCAATCGGGTTCACGACATCCAGAAATTGCGCGAGCTGTGCAAGTCGCTCTACAACGCCAGGCTCATCCTGCTGGTCGAGAAGATTCAGCCCCATGACGACCAGGTGGCCGATCACGTCTGCAGCACTTCACTGGCCGAGAAAGACGTGGCGGCGTCCCTTGAACTGGTGGTGGGGTGCCTGAATGCCGACAACTGGAAGCTGATCGGCGTACTGCCGTTCTCCGATCGCGGCGTGCTGCTCGGTGCAGCGCTGGCCACTCACTTCGGCCTGCCGGGCATTACCCCGGACGAAGCGCGGGCGGGCCTGGACAAGCAGATCTTTCGCCGGCTTGAAGCCACGGCCAGCCGTTCCCCCGAAGAATACCGGCCGGTGTTTTCCGTGCGGATCGAAAGCCTGCCGGAACTGCGCCAGAGCGTCGTCGAACTGGGTGGCAAGGCCTTCATCAAGCCAGCCTGCGAAGGGGCGAGCCGAGGCTGTCGCGTGATCCATCACCCTTCGGAATGCGATGACGCCTGGCTCGCCCTCAAGCCCTACCGCGAAGGCGGCATCGTCCTTGAAGAACTGGTGCAGAACGCCCGCGAATACAGCTGGGACTATGTGGCCGGCAGCACCTGGGTGACTGAAAAAACCACCACCGAAGGTGCCTACCGAGCAGAGATCCAGCAAGTCGTCCCCGCACCGCTTGCGGCGCAGGTTCAGACACGCTTGATGGCGGCCGGTCGGCATATGGCGGGTCTGGTGTCCCGGGACAACGGTGCCTGGCACAACGAAGTGTTCCTGCGCCGCGACAACCTGACCAGCGCCGTGGAAACCAACATGCGCCCCGGCGGCATGCACATCTGGGACCTGGCCAAACGCGCCTTCGTCAATTTCGATCCGTGGGAACGCTGGGTGCGCTGGGCGGTGGAAGGCAAGACCGAGCAGCATGAGCCGGTGGCTCGCGGCTACTGCGGCATTCGCCTGCTCAGGGCGCCAGCGGGCGGTATCCTGCGGGCAACACCAGACATCGAGGGCCTGGCCCGCGCACTGCGCATCGACCTGGTGGAAGCACAGTACGCCAAGCGGATTGGCGACTCGGTCAGCGCGTTGGTCAAAGACAACTTCTCATTCGTCGGCCACATCGTGTTGTTCAACGAAGACTACGGGCAACTGAGCAACGACCTGTTGCGCCTGGCCGAGTCGATTGAGTCACGCATTGAGGTGACTTGCCTGGCACCGGCCACCCGCGCCGTGTGCTGAGCCCGCAAGCACCCGTTTTTTGCATTACCGATCAAGAGGGTTCGATCAATGATCCAGCACATGACCTGCGATGAACGCTTCATCGCCCTGGCCAAAGAGTTTGGCTATGACATCTACGGCGAAAACACCGCAGGCGGGCATTACGCGCCGCTGATCCGTCATCACGATGAGCTGTACATCAGCGGCCTGGTGCCACGCATGAACGGCAAGATCCATTACCCTGGCCGCGTCGGGCTGGACCTCAGCATGGCCGATGCGCAAGCGGCCGCCAGCATCAGTGCGATGCGCGGGCTGGCGTTGATCGTCGATGCCATCGGTTCGCTGGACAAGATCAAGTCATTGATCCGGGTAACGGTCTATGTGAGGTCCACGGCGGATTTTGTCGACTTGAGCGAAGTGGCCAACGGCGCCTCGGATGTGTTCAGCCACGTGTTGGGCGATGCCGGTAAACATACGCGCACTACAGTCGGTGTTTATCAATTACCCAAGAATGCCGCGATAGAAGTGGACATGATCGCCGCCTTGCGCCCATCGGTTTTGTAAATTAATTCCAGACTTTACAGCGCTGAACCCTATAACTTAAGGTTTAGCGCTAAAGTGTGGGAAATAAAAAGAAAGGACGTGCGAATGGATAACTTTCAAGGTGCGTTTTTTTCATATAAGGACTTTCGTCAGAGTCTGCATCATCGACAGCAAAGTGCCAAAGTATGGAAAGGCACTGAGTTGGCGGGAATGCGTCAGACCCTTGAGGCCAGCGACGTGGATATTGTCGCCTTGGCTCACGACAAGAGCATTGACGGTTGTGCGGTGACGCCCGGGATGGCGATCGCCATGCAATGGCTGAACCCCGGTGTGACGCTCAACGGTCATGCCCACTCCTGGTGGCATCTGTTCGTTATCCAGTGTGGCAGTGGCGTGCTGACCCTCGGCGAAGCCGATGGGGTCGACGTCAGCAGCGGCGACGTGCTGCTGGTGCCGGCCTGGACCCGGCATGGCTTCGTCAACACCAGCAAACACGAGCCTCTGGCGATGCTGAACATGAGCAACATGCCACAAATGGCACTGCTCTCGAACTTTGCCGACAGCCATGGCCTGATCACCACCCAGCCGTAATTACCCAACGCATCAACCCAGGGAGCCAACCTTCGTTGGCTCCCTTTTTTTGTTTTACAGGCCTGCCCCTGTATCCCCATTTGCAGTGCTTTTGGCTGCGTGTCTGCCGGTAGAAAACAACTTTCTGTATCGATTGAAACGGACAAATTCTGTATCTATTCAGCCTTCATTCAACTAACTACGATCACTTCCAATGCACGTTAATCCCTGCAGTCAGTCAATGGAGTGCTCTATGGAAAACAGGAAGCTAAAACTGTATGTCGGCGCCGATCATGTCAGCGCTTTTGCGATGTCGGCTTTTGTCGCGCTCAAGGAAAAGCAACTTTCATTTGAGCTTGTCACGGTTGATCTGAAATCGCGCGAGAACTATGGGACGAGTTATCGCGATCTTTCGCTGACCTGCAAAATACCAACATTAGTTCACGATGATTTTGCCTTGTCGGAATCCTCGGCGATTGCCGAGTACCTCGATGAACTCTGCCCAGGGCATAAAAAACTCTATCCACAGGGCCTCCGGCAGCGTGCCCGTGCCCGTCAATTGCAGACCTGGTTGCGTAGTGACTTGCTGGTGGTGCGCAGGGAGCGCCCGTTTGACCTGGTGTATTTCGGCAAGAAAAACACCGCGCTGTCCGACGAGGCCCAAGCCGCCGTCGAACGCCTGTTGTTCGTCTCCGACCATTTGCTGGAGGAGGGCGCCGAGCATCTGTTCGGTGACTGGAGCATTGCCGACACCGACCTGGCAATCATGCTCAACCGCCTGGTTGCCAACGGCGATCCGGTTCCGGCACGGCTCCAAGCCTATGTGCGTCGCCAGTGGGATCGCGACAGCGTTCGGGCGTGGATGGACATAGAGCGCAAAGCGCCGGCCATCGCCTAACAACACTCAGGGAAACCACCAGGAGCGCGGCCATGCAAGGACTGTCGGAGCACGAACGCTACAAACCCTATAACTCACGCACCATCCGCGACACACCTTACTGGCACAAGCTGACGCCGGCGTTGCAGGAGGCCATGACCGTCGTGGCCCGGGTCATGCCGTTTCGCACCAATGAATACGTGCTGGGTACGCTGATCGACTGGAACAACATTCCGGACGATCCGGTTTTCCGCATGACCTTCCCCCACAAGGACATGTTGCTGCCAGAGGAATACGCCTCGCTCAAACAACTGATCGAGCTGGATGACAGCGCGGCGATCAAGCATCGGATCGAGGCGATCTGGCTGCGCATGAACCCGCATCCGGCCGGACAGTTGACCCACAACGGCGTCACGCTCAACGGCAAAGTCCTACCGGGGATCCAGCACAAGTACCGCGAGACCGTGCTGTTTTTCCCCGGTGCCGGTCAGACCTGTCACGCGTACTGCACCTTCTGTTTCCGCTGGGCGCAGTTCATCGGCGAGGAAGAACTCAAATTCAACGCCCGAGAGTCCCAGAAGCTGGTCAGTTACCTGCGGGTGCATACCGAAGTCACGGACGTGCTGATTACCGGCGGCGACCCGATGATCATGAACACCCGCTCGCTGGCCGGTTACATCGAGCCGCTGCTGCAATTGCCACACCTCAAGAGCATCCGCATCGGCACCAAATCGGTGGCGTACTGGCCGCAGCGTTTTGTCAGCGACAAGGATGCGCCCGAGTTGCTGGAGCTGTTCCGGCGCATCGTCGCGGCGGGTAAAAACCTGTCGATCATGGGCCATTACAACCACCCGGTGGAGATCCGCCAGGCCATTGCCCGCCAGGCGATCGAGCGCATCCGCTCGACGGGCGCGACGCTGCGCATGCAGGCGCCGGTGATCCGCCACATCAACGAAAACCCCGCCGATTGGGCCGCGCTGTGGACCGAAGGCGTGCGGCTCGGGGCCGTGCCTTATTACATGTTCGTCGAGCGTGACACCGGCCCCAGCCACTACTTCGCGATGCCGCTGGCCCGGGCCTTCGAGATCTTCCAGGCGGCGTACCGCACGGTGTCTGGGCTTGCGCGAACGGTGCGCGGGCCGTCCATGAGCACCTTCTACGGCAAGGTGTTGATCAACGGCATCGAGACCGTCGCCGGGGAAAAAGTCTTCGTCTTGCAGTTCCTCCAGGCACGCAATCCGCAATGGGTGTTGCGCACGTTCTACGCGCGCTTCGATCCGCAAGTGACCTGGTTCGACGACTTGCAACCGGCCTTCGGCGAGCGTTCGTTCTTCTTTCAGACCGAGCTCGCCGCCGTGCCGGAATTGATACCGGTGTTGCTGGAAACCGCGTAGGAAAATTCATGAGCAATGGGGAGATATGGAAATGAGCAGTATCCCGTTTGATCAGCGCGAGGGTGTCATCTGGCTCGACGGCGAGTTCGTCGAGTGGTCCCGGGCGCAGTTGCATGTGCTGACCCATGGCCTGCATTACGCGAGCACCGTGTATGAAGGCGAGCGGGTCTACAACGGCAGGATCTTCAAGCTGCGCGAGCACAGCGAGCGGCTGTACCGCTCGGCGCAACTGATGGACTTTGCCATCCCCTATGAGCTGGCCGAACTGGAGGCGGCGAGCCATGAACTGCTGCAGCGCAATAAGGTGGTCGACGGTTATCTGCGCCCGGTGGCCTGGCGCGGCAGTGAAATGATCTCCACCTCGGCACGCTTCAACCGTGTTCACCTGGCCATCGCCTGCTGGCAGTGGCCGAGCTATTTCGACCCGGCGGCGCGCATGGCCGGCATCCGCTTGAAAACCGCGAGCTGGCGCCGCCCGCCACCTTGCAGCAGCCCGTTCGAGGCCAAGGCTTCCGGGCACTACCAGATCGCCACGCTGAGCAAGCACGACGCCGAGAACACGGGGTACCACGATGCGTTGATGCTCGACTGGCGCGGCCATGTCGCCGAAGCCACCAGCGCCAATGTGTTTTTCGTCAAAGGCCGGACGCTGCACACCCCGCTGCCGGATTGCTTTCTCAACGGCATTACCCGGCAAACCGTGATCGAACTGGCCAGGGCGCTGGACTATCAGGTGGTCGAACGGACGATTTTGCCTACGGAACTCGGCGACTTCGACGAGTGTTTTCTCACCGGCACCGCCGCCGAAATCACCCCGGTGCAGAGCATCGATGAGCGGCGCTATCGACCGGGCGACGCCTGCCGCGACTTCATTGCCGCCTACACCTCAACCGTAAACGCCTGATCACCTGCCAGGAAACTCACCATGTCAGATCAAGGGATTGTTGCGTCTCAACCTTACATTTCGCTCGGCCATCGTCATGAAGAGCTGTCGACGTTGGGCTGGACTGTGCTGACCCCGGAAGAATTTGCCGATGATGTCGTAGGCACCTTGCATGAGTTCGGTCGGATCATTCCGCAGTTCAACGGCCAGACGGCCTTTGCCATTACCCGCAAGCCAGGTTACGAAGACTTGCCCTATTCCCAAAGCATGAACGGCATTGGCCCGCACACTGAGGCGCCGGTGTACGGACCGCCGCCCCGTTACCTGGCGTTGCATTGCCATAAGCAGGCCACGTGCGGGGGCGGGCACACCGGGCTGGTGGACGGCTATGAATTTCTCCGCGCCCTCGAACGCAGCGAGCCGCAACTGCGCGCATGGCTCGATGACACGCCGGTCGAATTTGTCGCCACCGCCAAACCGGGGGAACCGGGCCAACGGCGGGTCAAGGAGTACATCCTCACGCCTACGGAGGACGGGGATATTTTCCGCTTCAGTTACAACCAGTTTCACTACGGCGATGTAAACCCGTCCAAGGAAGCTCTACAACAATCCCTGGTCGCCAACAGCACCTCGCCGCTGGCCAGGTTTGCCGCGCTCGGCGAGGCGTACTTCGTCGAGCACAACATTCCTGTGCTCATTCCCGACGGATGCCTGCTGATTTGGGACAACTGGCGGATGATTCACGCCCGCAGTCGTTACACTGATCCGGCGCGCAACCTGACCCGCTATTGGCTGGCCTGATTTTTCCGGCGTCCTTCATTTTTTTGGCGTACCCCTTGGCGGGTACGCGTCCTACAGGTATCGCGTCATGCAAACAGCAATCGAGATCGCCCAGGTCGATCATCAACTGATCGTGCGGCTCAACCAGGCCTGGACCAGGCGCGCCTCCGTTTGTGCGCCGGACAGGGCCCGGATCACTGAAGAATTCGACCCGCTGCGCCCGGATTACCCGGAGTGCATGGTGCCGTTTTTCCATCACCCAAAATTCCAGGCCTTGAGTGACGAGCTCAAAAGCAGCGTGGTGACCTGGGGCTGGATCGGCTACAACCTGCGCACCGTCACCGCCGAAGAACACATTGTCAATCCGGCCCTCAGCGTCATTGCCAATCAGTACCTGGGCAAGGACGACTGGCATTTTCGCGAGGCCATGCAACAGACCCTGATCGACGAGCACTACCACACACTGATGCACCTGCGCGCCATCGAACGGACCAGGCTGGAGCGGGCGCTGGATCAGAATCTGGATCTGCCGCCGTCCGTCACTTACCTGCGCCTGAAGGCCTTGCAGGCAGAGCTGACCGAGCAATGGCAGAGGGATCTGGCGGCGATCACTTTTGCGGTGGTGGCCGAGATCAGCGTCAACGCCTATCTGGATTTGCTGGCGGATGACCAGACCATCCAGCCGCAGAACCGCGGGGTGGCCGAGCTGCACAACCGCGACGAATACGCTCACAGCAAGGTGCTGGCTGAAGTGGCGAAGGTCATGTACGCCAACATGCAGCCGACCCAGCGGGAATTTTTCGCACGCAACCTGTCAGTGGCGCTGAGTGCCTTTGTCGCTCAGGACTATTCGATGTGGGAGGCGATTCTGACGCAGCTCGGGGTCGAGGAGGCGGCACTGATCATTGCCGACACCCGCGAAAGCAACAAGAACGCGACCATCATGCGCGACTACAGCGGCCTGCATAAGCTGGCACAGGACCTGGGCATCAGCGAGCAGATCGATTTCGACTTCCGTCCGACCCTCAAAACCACGGCGGTCGCCTGAGCCCGGAGGCATCTATGTCCACGCCTGTGTACGAAGTGTTCGCCATCCGTGTCGGCGCAAACGCCCAGCGCACCGCCAGGGAGAATTTTCTCTACGACGCCTGTTGCGGTGATCCGAATGCGCCGATGCCGCTGGATTACTACTTCTGGGTCATCCGCAACGAGCAGCAGGTGATCGTGGTCGACACCTGTTTCCAACCGGCCACGGCGGACCGGCGCAATCGCCAGATGTACCGCCTGCCGGAAGAATCCCTGCGGCAACTGGACATCGATCCGGCCCGGGTCGAACACCTGATCCTGACCCATTTGCACTGGGACCATGCCGGCAACCTCGGGCTGTTCCCGAAGGCGACCGTGCATTTGCAGGAAGCGGAACTGCGTTTCTGCACCGGGCCGAAAATGGCCCATCGCACGGTGAACAAAACCTACGAAGTCGAGGACGTGATGTCGGCGCTGCCGCCGCTGTTCGAAGGGCGGATGCGATTGCACAGCGGCACGGTCGAGGTGTTGCCAGGTGTGACCCTGCACCCCGTGGGCGGACACACGCCGGGCAGCCAGGTGGTGCGCGTGAACACTGAGCGCGGCTGGATTGTGCTGGCCTCGGATGCCGCGCACCTGTGGGTGAACATTCGTGAGCGCAGTCCGTTCCCGATCCTTGATGACCTGGCGCAAACCCTCGAAGCCTTCACCGAGATCGACCGCCTGGCCGATGGTGAAGACCACGTCATCCCCGGCCACGACCCGCTGATCGCCGAGCGCTTCGCGCACTGGAATGACGATCCGCATATCGTTTGCCTGCACCAACCCCCGATCTGAAGATCACCTCAAACCCTGTGGGAGCGGGCTTGCTCGCGAAAGCGGTGTGTCAGATACATCAATTTTGAACGTACTGACGCCTTCGCGAGCAAGCCCGCTCCCACAGTGCCGGTGTTAACCCTGAGCTTTCAGGATACGTCCCAGCGTCTGCAGTGCCTCATCGATCCGTGGCGAATACGGCGCACCGCAGCCAATGCGCACAAAGTGATCGAAACGCTCGGTGTTGGAAAAGATATCCCCAGGGGAAATCTGGATGCCGACCTTCAGCGCTTCGTGAAAAAACGCCATGGATGAATGCCGGCGAGGCAATTCCACCCATAACAGCGTGCCGCCTTGCGGGTGGGTCATGCTGGTGCCGATGGGAAAATAGCGGGCGATTGCCGTGCTCATCTGCGCGCGTTGTCCGGTCAGGGTTTTCCTCAACCGTCGCAGGTAACGTTCATAAGAGGGTGTGCGCATGAATTCGCTGACCGCCAGTTGCGATAACAGCTCGCACCCCCGCGACTGCGTGTGCTTGAGCATCTCCACACGGTCGTGCCATTTGCCAGCGCTGATCCAGCCCAGGCGCATGCCCGGTGCCAGGGTTTTGTTCAGCGAGGCGCAATAGATCACGTTGTCGGTGCAGTCCCAATGTTTGAGCGTGGACAGCGGCTGCTCGGTGTCCACCAGGTCGCCGTAGGTGTCGTCCTCGATCAGCACGGTGTTGTGCTCGGCGCACAGTTTCACCAGGCGTGCCTTGTTGGCGTCGGGCATGATGCTGCCCAGCGGGTTTTGCAGGTTGGGAATGACGATCAACGCCGTGACCCGTTCAGGGCCTTGCAGCAGCAGTTCCAGGGCCGCCAGATTGAGCCCGGTGTGGGCCGAGGCCGGGACTTCCAGTACTCGCAGGCTCAGGCTTTCGAGAATTTGCAGCAGACCGTAGAAGGTCGGCGACTCCACGGCCACGGTGTCTCCGGGGCGGGTGATTGCACGCAAGGCCAGGTTGATTGCTTCGGTGGCGCCGTTGGTGATCACGATCCGCTCGGGGGCCAGGTGGGTCTTGCTGGCCAGCGCCCGCCGCGCCAGGAGGTGGCGCAAGGCGCTGTTTCCGCAGGTCGAGCCCGCGGCGCCGAGCAGGCTGGTGTCGTAGCGCAGCGACTTGATCATGTTGTCTTGCAAGGTCTTCAGCGGATAAAGCTCCGGCGCGCAGTAGGCGCTGGCGAAATTGACCTTGATCGTTGCGCGCTGACTGGCCTTGAGCACCGTTGAGACCTGTTGATGAATGCCGACATAGGCGCTGGTATCCAGCGCTGGCGCCGAGGCAACCGGGGTGGGCCTGGGCAAGGTATCGGGCTGGCGAATGTAGTTGCCGGAACGCGGTCGGGCTTCCAGCACGCCGCAATCTTCCAGTTCCCGGCACACCTGCACCGCGGTCGACAGGCTGACGGCGTGTTTTTCCATCATCAAGCGGATCGAGGGCAAACGTTCACCGGTTTTCAAGGTGCCGCTGCGGATAGCGTCCAGATAGTGATTGGCCAGTTGGCGATACAAAGGGGTCGTGTTCATGATGACCTCAGCAGTTGCACCACCGAGGTCTGGGCTGGAAAGTGAGTTGACGCTCCCCGCAGGCGGACCCGTGGTGCTCATGGGTGAAGGGAAGGGTTGTTCAGCGTCGATACTGGAAGAGTAATCGCGGTTTTGCCCGAATCACGGGCAATAAAAAGCCCCGCACGGATGGCGGGGCTCTTGAGTCAGTCGCTGAGGACTCTATGGGGAGGGGAGGGGAGGGGGCCTGTGGTGAGGAGCTTGCCTGTGGCGAGGGGGCTTGCCCCCGTTGGGCTGCGAAGCGGCCCCAATCAAGCTATTTGAGTTTTTCAGTAAAACCGCATTCACCGAGTTTACGACGGCTTCGCCGCCGAACGGGGGCAAGCCCCCTCGCCACAGGCAAGCCCTCTCACCACGGGGTGCTTTACTGCGCGGCGATGCTATACCCATCGAACGCCGTCTGCTGCTGCAGGGCGGTGATGATGTTCTTGCGGTTGACCGCTTGCTCGGCTCCGCTGTTGTCCAGGAACGTCTCGCTTTCCAGTTCCGCCTCATCGCCTTCGCCAACGAAGGTGAAACCGAGGAACTCCAGGGCTTCACGGTCGACGTTCAGGCGCGAGCGCGGGGTGCGCAGCGGCAGGGTGACGCTGATGCCGTCCTTGCTGATGGTGAACACTTCGACTTCTTTCTTGGCCTTGGCGGCCTTGCTCTTGCCGCCGCTCGGGTTGCTGATGGCCTGGTGCGTCTGGTTCAGCACCTTCAGGGCCAGGCCGTAGACGATTTCCTGGAACGCCGGGTCGTCCTTGAAGCTGGAGAGGATGCGGCTGATCGGGAACTTGCTGCTCAGGTCTTCCAGCGCGGCGATGTCGGCGGCTTCGGCGTCCTTGAGTTGCTTGAGCTGGCCCATCAGTTCATAGGCCTTGTCGTCGTCGAAGCTGTCGTGGGCCTGCCGAATGGCGGCGCGCAGTTCGCGGATCTGATCACTTTCGCGGGTGGACTGGAAAGCGTCCAGCACCATCTCGCTGATGGTTTTCGCCTGGGGTACGTGTTGTGAAAGATTGATGGAGTTTTCGTATTCCGCTTTGGACGACAAGGTGACTACGGATTCAGCGGTGTTGGAATCGGACATTGAAATTTCACTACTTTTTTCAGCTTGAATAGGGGCGAGAAAGCCCGGGGGCTTTTTCAGGCCGCCTAATCTATTGGACCGAGACCGCGTTGTCACGGATCAACAGGCGGCTGGTCATGTTTTTGCTCCTCTGTAGGAGCGAGCCTGCTCGCGATGGACGTTAACGATAACGCGTTCATTCTGGATGAGCGCGGTGCCCTTGAGACCATCGCGAGCAGGCTCGCTCTTACAGGAATGGCGGCGGTTGAACGAAAAAAGCCCCGCGCTTGTATGGCAAGCGCAGGGCTTTTTTTGAAGTGCTTACGGATGCAGGAGTTTCTGCGCCCGTTTATCCGCCAGATGCTGCATCACCAGTCGTCCGATCAGCACCAGCAAGGTCAGCGAGATCAGCAACACCGAAATCGCCGCGACGCTCGGGTCGACGTTATCGCGCAAGCCGCTCCAGATGCGCTTGGGCAGGGTGTCGACGTTGACGCTGGTGATGAACAGCGTCACCGCCACTTCTTCCCAGGACAGGGCAAACCCCAGCAAGGCGGTGGAGGCCAGACCCAGTTTCAGGTTCGGCAGGATCACCATGAACGTGGTCTGCATCAGGCTGGCGCCAAGGTTGCGCGAGGCCAGTTCGATGCGCCGGTCGATCTGGCTGAGGGCCACCAGCATGGTCACCACGCCGTACGGCACCACCATGATCACGTGGGCAATCACCACGCCGGTCAGGGTGTCGTAGCCCATGCCCGGCGCGAAGCGACCGAGCTTGGTCTCCATGAAGTACAGCACCAGCGCGGAAATCACCGGCGGGATCGCCATCGGCAACAGCACCAGGCCGATCAGGGCCGTGGCCCATTTGGAGCGCATGTACCAGATGCCGAGGCTGAAACTCGCGGCCAGCAGGGTGGCGATGACGCTGGTGGCGAAGGCTATGGTCAGGCTCTGGCTGATGGCGTGGAACCAGTCCGGGTTGCTCACCAGCGCTTCGTAGTGGCGCAGCGACCAGTTGCCTTCGGGCATCGACAGGAAGCGCTTGCTGGTGAACGACACCGGAATGACCGTCAGCAGCGGGAACAGCATGAAGGCCATGGCGACCACGGCCAACAGCCGCGTACTCAGGCTTGTGCGATGGGTATTCATAGTGATCTCAGCCTACCAGTCGGTTGACGCGGGTCATTTTCAACAGCACCCAGATCAGCGCGCTGACCAGGGCCAGCAACACCACGCTCAGTGCCGCGCCCAGGCCCCAGTTGCTGGTCTGGAACATTTGCAGGAACACATACTCGGCGATCATCACCGTTTGCCCGCCACCCAACAGCACCGGGGTGATGAAGAAGCCCAGGCAGAACACGAAGACCATGATGAACGCGCCCAGAATGCCCGGCAGGGTCTGCGGCAGCAGCACTTGCCAGAAGGTGCGCAAGGCACCGGCCCCCAGGCCGCGCGAGGCCATGAGCACACGCTGGTCGAGTTGACGCATGGTCGACAGCAGCGGGAACACCGCATACGGAATCATCACGTGGAGCATGCCGATGACCACGCCTATCTCATTGCGGCTCAGTTGCAGCGGCTGGTCGATCAACCCCATGCCCATCAGCCCGTTGTTGAGCACGCCGTTGCTGCGCAGGGCGATCAACCAGCCGAAGGCCCGCACCAGCACGGAAATCCAGAACGGAATGAAGATGCAGATCTCCACCACGCGCTGCCAGAACGGCGGGCTGAACACCCAGCAGTAGGCCAGCAGGTAACCGATGATCAAGGCCAGGCCACTGACGGTCAGGCACAGGCGCAACGTGCGCCAGAGCATTTCGTGGATCGCCGGGTCCGTGGCGATGCGCTGGTACTGCTCGATGCCCGGCGTCGGCAGCGAGAAGCTCCAGCCGACCACGCCGAGGAACGGCAGCACGTAGAAGACCAGCAGCAACACCGGCAGCGGAAACAGCAGCAGGCCGCGCTCCAGGCCCGGCGAGCTGAAGCGGGGCTTGGGGGCGGTCAGGGTCGAGGTCAGGGTGGTGGTCATGGTCACAGGCTCACTTGGACAACCGCGTCAGGTACTCTTCCAGGGCTTTGGAGTAGTTGTCGGCGTACCACTGGGCGTTGAGAGCGATCTGCTTTTTCAGGTTTTCTTCGGAGGCGCAGTTGGCTTCCAGTTGCTTGGCCGACATCAGCTTTTCCGTGGCGCTGTTGGACGGCCCGTTGCCCAGCAGTTCGAACAGCTTGAGCTGGCCTTCGGGTTGCAAGGCTTGCTGGATGAACTGCATGGTCGGTTGAGTGCCGCCGGGGTTGCCGTTCAATACCGCCCAACTGCTGGAGTTGATGAAGCCGTTGTCGAAGCTCCAGCGCACGCGGTTGTCGGTGTCTTCGCTGAGCAGCTTGGCGCGGGTGTGCCAGATCGCACCCACCGACACCTCGCCGTCGACCATCAGTTGCTGGCTCTCGGCACCCGAACTCCAGAACGACAAGACGTGCGGCTTGATCTCGTCGATCTTCTTCAGGGCCCGTGGCACGTCCAGCGGGTACAACTGATCAGCTGGAACGCCGTCGGCCAGCAACGCCGCTTCGAGCATGCCGTTCATCCACTTGTACAGCGTGCGCTTGCCGGGGAATTTCTTCACATCCCAGAAATCGGCCCAGGTCTTGGGCCCGTTTTCACCGAATTTTTCGCTGTCCCAGGCCATCACGTAGCTGAACTGGTAGCTGGCGATGCCGTAATCGGAGGAGAGCGCCGGGGCCACCTGATCGCGCTTGATGGTGTTGTAGTCCAGTGGCTGCAGGATCTTTTCCCGGCCCAGCACGATGGCACTGTAGCTCTCGACGTCGACCACGTCCCAGCTCGGTTGGCCGCTGGCCAGCTGCGAGCGGATGGCCCCTTCGGTCGGGCCGGCACCGTCGATACGTACCTGGATGCCGGTGTTTTTGGTGAAGGTGTCGGTCCACGCCGAGCGGAACGCGTTCAGGGCGTCGCCGCCCCAGTTGACCACCACCAGCGGCTTGTCCGCCGACCAGCTGATGCCGCTGCGCAGCGCCAATGGCACCGCGGCCAGCAGGCCCATGGCCTGGATGAAGGTGCGGCGGTTGATCTGACCGTCGCGGGCCTTTTCGATAAGCACTTCGATGCAGTCTTGTTGGTGATCCTGGCGCATGGGCAAGTCCTCAGTTGGCGGGTGCCTGCATGGGCACCGGCCTTTTTGTTGTCATTGGAAGAGAGCTTTGTGACGCAGTTTTTTGCGGTTCAGGCCTGTAGCAGGAAGCTTTGCTGCACCGGCCAGCTCAGCCACACCGGCGCACCGCCGGGCATCGACGCGCCCGGGTGATTGCCCGGTACGGACAGGTTGATCGGCAGCGTGTCGCCGCCGACCTTGAGCGCCAGATGGGTGCTGGAGCCTTGATAAACCTTGTCGGTGAGTTGCGCGGGCATCACGTTGTAGCCCTCCCTGGTCGGGCACTCGCTGTGCAGCTCCATGTGCTCTGGGCGCACGGCCAGCACGATCGCTGCCGCACTCAGTGCGTTCGGCGCCTGGGCATGCAATACGCTGGTGCCGCAGCGGCCGCTGGCGATCTGGCCGTTGCGGGTCAGGTTGTCCAGCGGGAACAGGTTCATCTTGCCCAGGAACTCGGCGACGAAACGGCTCTCGGGGCGGTTGTAGA
The DNA here is from genome assembly GCF_054343835.1 of Pseudomonas sp. GNP012. NCBI lineage: Bacteria > Pseudomonadati > Pseudomonadota > Gammaproteobacteria > Pseudomonadales > Pseudomonadaceae > Pseudomonas > Pseudomonas sp. GNP012. The sequence continues at coordinate 312,601 of NZ_JBTGUU010000001.1, forward strand.
TGTTTTCCGGGGTGTCGACCTGGGTCAGCTTGCCGTGGTTGAAAATCGCGATGCGCGAGGACAGCGCCAATGCTTCGTTCTGGTCGTGGGTGACGAACACGAAACTGGTACCGACCTGACGGTGGATGCGTTGCAGCTCGGTTTGCAGTTGTTCGCGCAGGTTCTTGTCCAGCGCCGACAGTGGCTCGTCGAGCAGCAGCAGTTCCGGTTCGAACACCAGCGCCCGGGCAATCGCCACGCGCTGCTGCTGGCCGCCGGACATCTCGGCGGGTTTCTTGTGCATGTGTGCACCGAGGCCGACCACTTCAAGGATGTGCTTGACCCGGCGATTGCGTTCTTCAACGGGGACTTTGCGGATGCGCAGCGGGTAGGCCACGTTGTCGGCCACGCTCATGTGCGGGAACAGCGCATAACCCTGGAACACCATGCCGTAGTTCCGCTTTTCGGCGGAGCGCCGGATGATGTCGACACCTTGCTCCATCAGCTTGCCCGAGGTCGGGCTGAGGAAACCGGCCAGAATCATCAGCAAGGTGGTTTTGCCCGAGCCGGACGGACCCAGCAGGGTAAGAAATTCACCTTGGCGAACGTCGAGATCGACGTTATCCAGCGCCGCGAAACGGCCGTAATACTGGCTGATACCTTGAGCGCTGAGCTGGATCGCTGAACGGCTGGACACAATGAGGTTCCTCTTTTTATTGCCCATAAGACGTACGAGGACGGATGCGAATCCGAAATGGGCTTTGGGCTTATTATTGTTAAAAATATCGCTACATCAATGGAATTATTTTGCTCGTATTGGTTAGTTTTATTGAACAAATGGGCCGGGGATTCCATGCAGCCCAAAGGCCCTGAAACAGAGCCTTTCCCTGTGGGAGCGGGCTTGCTCGCGAAGGCGGCGTCACATTCAACTTTTTTGGTGACTGACACACTGCTTTCGCGAGCAAGCCCGCTCCCACAGGGAAATTCAGTGAGCTTTTACAGGGTGTCCTGCCAGGTCTGACGGGACGATTGCAGCTGGGTCTTGATCCAGTTGCCGAAGGCCTGGACCACGGCGCGGTCGGCCTTTTGCGGGTCTGCCGCCAGGTAGTAGCCACGGTGCAAATCGATGGTGATGTCGAACGGGCGCACCAGCAAACCCTTGGATAACGCGTCACCGCTGATCAGGTTGTCACCGATGGCGATGCCCTGGCCGGCAATGCACGCGGACTGGGCGCAGTGCGCATCGGAGAACAGGATGCCGCTCGTCGCATTGACCCCGGAAGCCCCCGCGGCGGTCAGCCACACGCGCCAGTCCGAGTAGTCGGTCATGTGCAGCAAGGGGTAGCTGCTCAGTTCCTGCGGGCTTTTCAGGCCGCCCAAGGCGTTGATCAGGCGCGGGCTGCACACCGGAAAGAAACGCAATGCCACGATCTCCTCGACGATCATTTCCGGCCAGTCGCCAATCCCGTAGGCGATGCACAGGTCGGCAGCCGGGTTATTTACGTCATCCGGCGTGCGGGGCGAAATCAGCTGGAGTTGCACTTGCGGGTACTGGCGCAGAAACGCACCGATGTGGTGGCACAACCAATAGGTGGCGAACCCCGGCGCGCAACTGACGCACAGCCGCCCGGAGATTTCCTGGTCGTCGACCAACTGTCCGGCGTCGAGCAGGTTCAACAGAATCCCGTGCACTTCCCGCGCATAGCGTTCGCCCTGATACGTCAGGCCGATGCCTCGGCCAATGCGCTCGGTCAGGGCGAAACCGACGCACTCCTCCAGCTTGCTGATCTGGTGGCTGATGGCGCTGCGGGTCAGGTTCAGTTCACGGGCCGCGACCGACACGCTACCCAGACGGGCAACCGCATCCAGCGCACGAAGGGCTGTCATCGAAGGAAAACGCATAAATCATCCCGTTATGGTTTTGAGCGGTAGATATGGTGACGTAAATCGAACAGTCAGGCCAAAAAAAATCGATTGTTGTATCGGTTGATTCAACAATACTAGCCCCATTCGTCGTTGGGCCGAGCTGGCCCCTTATCCAAGAGGTGCTGCATGACCCGTTGTGCCGAGGCGCTCGTTCAGTTGCTGGAAGGCTATGGTGTTGAAACCGTCTTCGGTATTCCCGGCGTGCACACCGTCGAGTTGTATCGTGGCCTGCACGACAGTCGCCTGAAGCACATCAGCCCGCGCCACGAGCAGGGCGCCGGGTTCATGGCGGACGGTTATGCCCGTGCCAGCGGCAAACCCGGGGTGTGCTTCATCATCACCGGACCGGGCATGACCAACATCATCACCGCCATGGGCCAGGCCTATGCCGACTCGGTGCCGATGCTGGTGATTTCCACCTGCAACCGTCGCGAACACCTGCGCCTGGGCCATGGCCACCTGCATGAAATGCCGGATCAGCGCGCGCTGGTCGCCGGGGTCTGTGCCTTCAGCCATACGCTGCAACACCCGTCGCAATTGCCGGAAGTGCTGGCACGGGCCTTTGCCTTGTTCGGCTGTACGCGGCCGCGGCCGGTGCACATCGAGATTCCGCTGGATGTGCTGGAGATGTCTGCCGACGGGCTGGACTTGCGTGCGCGTTCATTGCCTGCCGCGCCGGCCCCTGCGCCGCAAGCCATTGATGACGCCGTGGCCCTGATCAACAACGCCAAGCGTCCCTTGATTCTCGCCGGTGGTGGCGCGCGCCGGGCCAGTGAAGCCCTGACCGCACTCGCCGAACGCCTGCAGGCCCCCGTGGCGCTGACCACCAATGCCCGCGGTTTGCTGGCCCCCGAACATCCTTTGTTGCTCGACGGTGTGCAGTCCTCGGCCCATGGTCGCGAACTGTTTGCCGAGGCCGACCTGGTGCTGGCCGTCGGCACCGAACTCGGGGAAACCGACTACGACTTTTTCGGTCTTGGCCCTGTGCAGTTCAAGGCACCGCTGATTCGCCTGGACATCGACCCCATGCAAATACTCGGCGTACAAGCGGCCACGGTCGGCTTGTTGGGAGATGCCGGGCAAGGCTTGCTTTTGTTGCTCGATCGCCTGCCGCAACGCCAGGCCGATCCAGCCTGGGCGGCTGAGCGAGTGACCCAGGTCAACGCCCTCGAACACGCCGGCTGGAGCGCCAGACAATCACGTATGCAAACGCTGCTCGATACCCTGCGCGATCACTTGCCGCAGCCACTGATCGTCGGCGATTCGACCCAACCGGTGTACCAGGGCGCTCTCGGCTACCGGGCGCCAACCCCCAATAGCTGGTTCAACGCCGGCAGCGGCTACGGCACCCTCGGCTACGGTTTGCCCGCCGCCATCGGCGCCAAGCTGGCCCAACCCCTGCGACCGGTGGTGGCGTTGGTCGGCGACGGTGGCTTGCAGTTTTCCAGCGCCGAACTGATCGCCGCCAAAGAGGCCGGCGTCGGCGTGATCCTGCTGCTGTGGAACAACAGCAGCTACGCCGAAATCCGCGACTACATGAACGCCAAGGCGGTGCCGTTGCTGGGGGTGGACATCCTCACGCCGGACTTCGCTGCGCTGGCGCAAAGCTGCCACGTCAGCCATCACCGGGCACGTGATTTGGACGGCTTGCGCGAGCTGCTGGGGCAACTCGGCAGTAGCGATGAGCCGGTGATGATCGAGGTCGACGTCGCCATGTTTCTGGCTGACTAAAACAACAACAATTTTTTCAGGTGGCCGAAACGTAGATCGTCCGGCAGACCTTTCAATCTCCTGAACTCAAAGGTGGCTTACATGGCTGAGTCCGATAACTTTTCCTCTACCCATTCCGTGCAGGGGACCTACGCCGACCTGATCCTGGCCAACGGGCGTATCTACACCCAGGACCCGGCCAACCCGTGGGCCGAGGCCGTGGCCATCCGCGACGGCAAGTTGATCGCAGTCGCCAGCCTCGGCCAGATCGAGATGTTCAAGGGCCCGACCACTCGCGTGCACGACCTGCAAGGCGCATTCTGCATGCCGGGCCTGCACGACATGCACACGCACCCCGACCTCGCGTTGGCACCACGCTACGCCGATGACCTCGACGTCGGCATCGAAGACCCGACCCCGGAGCAGCTGCGCGAAAGCATCCTCGCCTACGCCGACAGCCATCCCGGCGACGGCTGGATCTACGGCCAGTACTGGGTGCGCTACACCTTCCGTGAGGCCGGCCTGACCCCGGGCCGCGAGTGGCTCGACAGCGTCATGCCGGACCGCCCGGTGGCACTGCTCGACCGCATGTGGGGCACCATGATGGTCAACTCCAAGGCCCTGGAACTGGCCGGCATCGACCGCCACACGTCCGACCCGCGCAACGGTTATTTCGAGCGTGACGAGCTGAGCGGCGAACCCACCGGCCTGATGATCGACGGTGCCTACGCGATGATCCACGCCGCCATGCCACCGACACCGGTCAGCGTGTTGCGTCGCGCCTACCGCGATGGCGTGCACTTCCAGAGTTCGCGCGGCGTCACGGCGAGCAAATACGTGCACGTCTGCGAACAGCGTTTGCAAGCCCTCAAGGAACTCGACGACAGCGGCGAACTGACGGTGCGCATCGAAGCGGCGATCAGTTGGCAGGACGACATCTTCCCGGTGCGTCGTCGCTGGGAGCTGCTGGCCGGCGAACGTCACTACTACCGCAGCGCGCGCCTGAGCGCCAACGCGGTGAAGTTCCACTTCGACGGCACCGTGGAGCCGAAGTCTTCGTACCTGCTGACCCCGTGGCCGCAGGAGTCGAGCTGGCGCGGCAAGCTCAACCTGACTCCGGAACACATCACCGACATGGTGGTGGACATGGACCGCAAGGGCATCCGCGTGATCGCCCACTGCACCGGTGACGGCGCGTCCGACGTGTTCCTCGATGCCGTGGCCGAGGCCCGTCGTCGCAACGGTTTCAGCGGTGTGCGTCACCAGTGCGCTCACAGCACCTTGCTGCACCCCGGCAACCTGCCGCGCTTCAAGGAGCTGAATGTCATCGCCGAGTTTTCCCCGGCCGCCTGGTACCCGACGCCGTTCGCCAGCGGTGCGCGTTCCGGTTACGGCCAGGAACGCCTCAAGCGCATCTACGATTTCAAAGGTGTGCTCGCCGCCGGCGGCACTGCGGTGATGGGCACCGACTGGCCGGTGGCGTCCATCGATCCGTGGCTGGCGCTGGAAACCATGATCACCCGGCAGAACCCGTGGAACGACGACCCGGCTTGCTTCGGCGACCCGATCAGCCTCGAGCAGGCGCTGACTGTGATCACCAGCAACGGCGCAGTGGCCATGGGCCTGGAACACAGCACCGGCAGCCTGCAAGTGGGCAAATCGGCGGACCTGATCGTCATCGACCGCGACCTGTTCGCTGCACCGGCACGCAACTACATCCACAAGACCCAGGTGCTGCTGACCTTCGTTGAAGGGCAACTGGTCTACGACCGCCACTCAACGCTGGAAGCCGTCGGCCTCAAAGCCGTCTGGCAGGGCGAGCCACCGGTGCTGGAGGGCAAGGCAGAATGACTTCCCCACGTATCGCCGTGACCGTGGTGTCGGGGTTTCTCGGCGCCGGTAAAACCACACTACTCAACCGTATGGTGCGCCGTGCCGAAGGCAGTCGGCTGGCGGTGATCGTCAACGATTTCGGCGAGCTGAACATCGATGCGGCCATCGTTTCCGAAGTCACCGACGCGGTGTACAGCCTGCAGAACGGCTGCATCTGCTGCACGGTGCAGGAAGACCTGCTGGCGCAACTCGCCAGCCTGGCGCAGCTTGAACCAAGGTTGGAGCGCATCGTCATCGAGTGCAGCGGTGTGTCCGATCCGCAGCGCATTGTGCAGACCCTGGCTTATCCACAGCTGCGCAGCCAGATGCAACTGGATATGGTGATTACAGTGGTCGACGCCACCCGCCATCTGCAACTCGACGGTGAATACGCGCGCCTGGCTCGGGCGCAGGCGGCCGCTGCCGACTTGCTGCTGCTGAACAAGACCGATCTGGTCGATGAGGCGCAGTTGCAGGCCTTGCGCGATGCGCTGGGCGCCAGGACGCGTGTGCATGAAAGTGTGCAAGCCGAGTTGCCCGATGCGTTGTGGCTGGATACCGATCTGGACCTTGAGCCTCGGGCGCAGAAACCGCTGACCCGGGTGTCCGATAGCGATCACGGCGAGATGTTCAGCAGCTGGTTGTGGCAGAGCAACGCGGCCCTCGACGTCGAGTGCTTGCGTGGCTGGTTGAGGGCGTTGCCCAGTGATGTATTCCGGGTCAAAGGCCTGGTGTTGCTGACGCCGGGCAGCACGGCGCACTGGCTGCAACATGTCGGCACCCGCAGTCAGTTTCTGCCGGCGCTGGATGACGCCCTGGCCAACACCACACGCCTGGTGTTCATCGCTCGCCGGGGTTTCGATGGCTGGGAGGCATTGGGGCAAGGGCTGGAAGATTGCACTGTGAAAGAGGTTGCCGGGGTATGACATCGACAGAGCAACATCTGCGTGAGGAATTGGCGGCCTGCTATCGCTTGATTGCGCACTTTCGCATGACCGATTTGATCTTCACCCACATTTCGGTGCGCATTCCGGGGCCGGAGCATCACTTTCTGATCAACCCCTACGGGCTGATGTTCGACGAAATCACCGCGTCGAACCTGGTGAAAATCGACCTCGATGGCCACGCTGTGGAGCCATCGCCGTACCCGGTCAATCCGGCGGGTTTCGTGATTCACAGTGCGATCCATGGCGCTCGAGAAGACGCGCAGTGCGTGCTGCACACCCACACCAGATCCGGGTGTGCGGTGGCGGCGTTGAAGTGCGGGTTGTTGCCGGTCAATCAGATTTCCATGGAGTTCTACGGCCGTGTTGCCTATCACGACTACGAAGGGGTGGCGCTGGACTTGAGCGAGCAGCAACGGCTGGTGGCAGACTTGGGCGACAAGCCGGTGATGATGCTGCGCAACCACGGGTTGCTGACGGTGGGCGAAACGGTGAGCCAGGCGTTCCTGCGCATGTACTACCTGGAAAAAGCCTGCGAAATCCAGTTGGCCGCGCAAGCTGCCGGTGAAGTTGTTCTGCCGTCGCACGAGGTCTGCGCGCACACCGAGCGGCAGTTCAATGATCCGGGGCGGCCGTTGGATGAGGGCGAGTTCGATGACCCGGATGCCATGCAACTGGCCTGGGCGGCCTTGTTGCGAATGCTGGATCGAGTGGCGCCGGGTTATCGCGACTGATCCAGATCCTGTGTTGTTTGAGCCGGCCTCTTCGCGAGCAAGCCCGCTCCCACAGGGGAATGCATTCCAAATGTGGGAGCGGGCTTGCTCGCGAAGCAGGCGCCGCGGTCTGTCAGGCCTGCCTCGGTGTATTTAGGTTCATCGACCGCACCGCCAGCGCCGACGCTGTCTCTTCATCGATCGGCAACGAAAACCGAAAGGTCGCCCCCCGCCCCGGCACATCGATCAACTGAATCTCGCACCCGTGCAATTGCAGGATGCGATGCACGATCCGCAGCCCCAACCCGCCATCACGCCGTGCGCCGCCGATATTGAACGGGCGCAGAAACAAACCTTCGCGCAGTTCCGGGGCGATGCCGGGGCCGGTGTCGCTGACCGTGACTTCGATGAATGCCCCTTGCGGGCGCAGGCCCAGTTCGATGTCTCCACCTGACGGTGTATGGCGCAGGGCATTGTCGAACAGGTTGGTCAGCACCCGCTCGATCAAGCCGAGGTCCGCGCAGGCCGCCGAGGCGTTTGGCGCGAACGTGGCTTTGAGTTCGACCTGGCGCGCTTCGGCGGTGAGTTCGAATTTCTGGAAGATGTCCTGAGCCAGGTCGGTCAGGGAAAAACGCTCCAGCACCGGCTGCACGAAGCCGTGTTCCAGCCGCACCAGTTCCAGCAACGACTGCGCCAGACCACCGACCTTGCGGCTCTGGTCCAGTGCGATGCCGAGGTAGCGACGGCGGTCGGCAGGGGACAGCGTGGCGTCCTTGAGCGACAGGGTTTCCAGATAGCCGTGCAGCGAGGCCAGCGGCGTGCGCAAGTCGTGGGAGATGTTCGCCACCAGTTCGCGGCGCTCCTGGTCCTGGCGGGTCAACGAACGCCATTGTTCGCCCAGGCGGGCCTGCATCTGCCGAAACGCGGCATCGAGCACGGCGATTTCATCGTGGCTGGCGGCTTTTTCCACCGCGACGGGCAGGGCCGGCGTGACCGGTACGCCATCGATGTCGAACTGGCTGACGGTTTCGGTCAAGCGGCGCAACGGCCGGGTGATCAGGGCAAACGCGGTGAGGCCGGCAATCAGGCACAGCAATGCCACCAGGCCGATGGACAGCAGCGCTGTGTTGAGGGCTGCGCTGGTTGCACCGCGTTCAGCCAGGCGGTCGTGATCCTCACCGAGCAGCACCACGTAGAGATAGCCCACCGGCTTGCCATCCACCTGCAGCGGTGCTGCGCTGAACACCTTGCGCGTATCGACGCTGCGCGGGTCGTCGCCGGGAATCGGCAGCGGATCGCCCCGCAGCAGGCGCTGGATCGGCGCGAGGTCGACCCGCTCCCGACGGATCCGGCCCTCGGGCGCTGCACTGCCGATAATCTTGCCCTCGGTGTCGAGCAGGTACACCTCGACACTGGGGTTGACCTGCATCAGCTTGCTGAACAAATCACGCACGGCATTGGGCATCAGGCCCTGGGTGTCCATCAGCACCGTGTCGCTGGCGATGTGCTGCGCCAGGTCCCGGGACAAGCCTTGCACCACTTCCTGTTCATGCATCTGGTTGGAGCGCACCTGCATCCACGCCGACGTGCCGCAGCACACCAGCAGCAGCACGGCGAACACCAGGGACAGGCGTTGCGTCAGGGTCAGCCTCATGGTTGCGGCTCCTCCCCGGTGGCGAATTTGTAGCCGCGGCCCCAGACAGTGAGGATGCGTACAGGTTGCGCCGGATCGGCCTCGATCTTGGCGCGCAGGCGGTTGATGTGGGTGTTGACCGTGTGCTCGTAGCCTTCGTGGCTATAGCCCCACACGGCGTTGAGCAGGTCCATGCGCGAAAACACCTTGCCGGGCTGGCGGACGAAGAAGTACAGCAAGTCGAACTCCCGGGGCGTGAGGTCCAGGCGTCGTCCGTCGAGGGCCACCTCGCGGATGATCGGGTCGATCGCCAGGCCGTCGGTGAGCAGGCTGCCGGCGTCCATCTTCAGGTTGCGCGCCATGGCATCGACCCGGCGCAGCAGCGCCTTGACCCGGGCCACCAGTTCGAGCATGGAAAAGGGCTTGGCCAGATAGTCGTCGGCGCCCAGTTCGAGGCCGAGAATCCGGTGCACTTCGCTGGAGCGCGCGCTGGTGATGATGATCGGCGTGTAGCGCGCCATGGCCCGGGCGCGGCGGCAGATTTCCAGGCCGTCGACACCGGGCAGCATCAGGTCGAGGACCAGTGCGTCCCAGTTGCCTTGCTGCAGCAGGCGCATGCCTTCATCGCCATCGGCGCTGTGCACCACCTCGAACTGCTCATCGCGAAGATGCAGGCAGATCAGGTCGGCGATGTGCTGGTCGTCCTCGACCACGAGGACGCGTTTGGTTTGTTCCATCCAGATCAATCCTTCGGTGCAATGAGCACATGCCATTCGGCTTATGTTCAAGAAAAACTGTGGGAGCGGGCTTGCTCGCGAAAGCGTCAGCTCAGCCAGTATCACCATCGACTGACACTCCGCCTTCGCGAGCAAGCCCGCTCCCACAGGAATAGCAGTGTTCAAGGTTGGCATACCCATTGTGCGGGTTTTTCGAGACCCGAGTTATCACGAATTGTTTAACTTCCCGTGAGGATTTGGCGATCACCCAAAGCCTAGGCTGTGTTCCATGAAACACCCCTGGATTTTTGGAGACGAGCATGTTTTCACGACGGCAATTTCTTCTGGCGAGCAGCGGGCTGGGCGTTGCAGCTCTGGCGATCGGCCTGTTGCCGAAGTTTTCCACAGGCTCGGCCTTGATCAGTGAGGCCAGCGCAGCGGAAACATTCGAAGTGACCCACAGCGACAGCGAATGGCACGCGATTCTCAGTGACGAGCAGTACGAGATCCTTCGCGAGGAGGGCACCGAACGGGCCTACAGCAGCCCGCTGAACAACGAGCACCGCGACGGTACTTTCGTCTGTGCCGGTTGCGATCTGCCGCTGTTTTCCTCGGCCACCAAGTTCGACAGCCGCACCGGCTGGCCGAGTTTCTGGGCACCGCTGGACAAGGCCGTGGCCACCCGTCAGGACCGTGCGTTCGGCATGGTCCGCGAAGAGGTGCACTGCCGGCGCTGTGGCGGGCATCTGGGCCATGTCTTCGATGACGGCCCGAAACCCACCGGCCTGCGCTACTGCATGAACGGCCTGGCGATGAAGTTCGAGCCCCGAACCGTCTGATTTTTGACTGCCTGCCCCCTTGGATCATTCAGGAGTTCCTCACATGAAAAACCTGCTCACCTGGCGCCGTACGCTGTTGGCACTGGCCACCGTTGGCGTTATCGGGTCATGCTCGGCGTTCTCTCTCAGTGGTGCTGAAGAAGCCGTCGTTATTCCGCCGCCGGCCCTCGATGAAACCACCCAGGCTCAAAGCGCAACGGCGGTGTTCGCCGGCGGTTGTTTCTGGGGCGTGCAAGGGGTGTTTCAGCACGTCAAAGGTGTGAAAAATGCGGTTTCCGGTTACGCCGGTGGCGCGGCCAACACGGCGCAATACGAGCGTGTCAGCAACGGCAATACCGGCCATGCGGAGTCTGTCGAAGTGACTTTCGATCCAAGCCAGGTCAGCTACGGCACCTTGCTGCAAATCTACTTCTCAGTGGCGCACAACCCGACAGAACTCAATCGCCAGGGACCGGACACCGGCACCCAGTATCGTTCGGCGATCTTTACCAAAAGTGCCGAGCAGCAGCGGGTCGCACAGGCCTACATCGCCCAGCTCGACGCCGCCCATGCCTTCGACAAGCCGATCGTCACCAAACTCGAAACCTTCAACGGTTTCTACCCGGCGGAGGAGGAACATCAGGATTTCCTGACCGAGCATCCGACCTATCCGTACATCGTGATCAATGATTTGCCGAAGGTTGCGCAGTTGAAGCTGCTGTACCCGAATCGTTATCAGGAACAGCCGGTGCTGGTGAAGGCGGGGAGGTAAATGGTGATCAGCGACTGCATGTCTGTTCGGCCGACTAGTGCTTGCCCCACATCTGTACGGCAAATTCCACGAAGCGTCGCAGTTTCGGCAAACGGTGGCGATCCTGGGCATAGACCAGGTGCATCGGCCGGCTGGGCGGGCAGTAATCGGGCATCAAGGCCAACAGTTTTCCGTCCTTGAGGTCCTGCTCGACCAGGGCATCGGGCATCATCACGATGCCCATGCCGGTCCGCGCCGCCTGATGCAAACCGGCCGAGCTGTTGATCAGCATCGGCCCGCTGACCCCCACGCTGACTTCGCCCTCGGGACCGGCCAGGCGCCATTCCTTTTGCACCGATTGCCAGTCATCCCCGGCCGGATAGGCAAAGGACAGGCAGTCGTGGTGTCGCAGGTCTTCAGGCGTTTGCGGTGTGCCGCGACGGGCCAGATAGTCCGGTGACGCGCACATGGTCAGGGTGTAGTCGATCAGCGGGCGGGCGATCAGGTTGGAGGGCTCCAGCGCGCCGAGGCGAAAGGCTACGTCCAGGCCGTTTTCCAGCAGATCCGGGCGCCGGTTGGTCAGTACCACGTCGAGTTTCACCCGCGGGTTTTGCCGGCTGAACTCACTCAGTGCCGGTGCCAGGCGTTCGGTGCCGAAGGTCAGGGGAGCGGTAATGCGCAGCGTCCCGCTCGGTTCGTCGAGGGCCTGCTCGGCCAGACGCTCGGAATCGGCCACCAGCCCCAGCACCTCCAGGCAACGCTGGTAATACGCAACGCCGAACTCGGTCAGCCGCTGACGCCGCGTCGTGCGATTGAGCAGGCGCACACCCAGCCGCTGCTCCAGGGCCTTGAGGTGGTTGCCGACCATGGTAGTGGACATATCGCACTGAAAAGCGGCGGCGGTCATGCTGCCGGTCTCCACCACTTTCACGTAAACGCTCATTGCCTGGAACAGATCCATTATCAAGCTCGGCTTTTAAATGATTGAAGTTTTACAGCGTTTATCCAGCTCAGGTGGCTAACCATACTGCAAAAACACCGACCCTTGCTGGAGCTTGATGTCATGACCGCCGCCTGCCTGATGAGCACTTACCAACCCCTGGCCCTGAGTTTCGACAAGGGCCTGGGCACTCGCCTGTGGGATCAGGCCGGTCGCGAATACCTGGATGCGGTCGCCGGTGTGGCGGTGACCAACGTCGGCCACTCCCACCCGAAAATCGTCGCCGCCATCACCGAGCAGGCCGGGTTGCTGCTGCACACCTCGAACCTCTACAGCATCGACTGGCAACAACGGCTGGCGCAGAAACTGACGCGGCTGGCGGGCATGGACCGGGCGTTTTTCAACAATTCCGGGGCCGAAGCCAACGAAACCGCACTGAAAATCGCCCGGCTGCACGGCTGGCACAAAGGTATCGAACAACCGCTGGTGGTGGTCATGGAGAACGCGTTCCATGGGCGCACCCTCGGCACCTTGTCGGCCAGCGATGGCCCGGCGGTGCGCCTGGGGTTCAATCAGCTGCCGGGGGATTTCGTCAAAGTGCCGTTCGGCGACCTCAATGCACTGGACAAGGTGCAACAGGTTTACGGTTCGCGGATCGTGGCGGTACTGATGGAGCCGATCCAGGGCGAAAGCGGTGTGCAACTGGCGCCACCGGGTTATCTCAAGGCCGTGCGCGAACTGTGCAATCGGCGCTCATGGCTGCTGATGCTCGATGAAATCCAGACCGGCATCGGCCGCACCGGCCAGTGGTTCGCCTTCCAGCACGAAGGCATCGTTCCGGACGTCATGACCCTGGCCAAAGGCTTGGGCAACGGCGTGCCCATCGGCGCTTGCCTGGCCCGTGGCAAGGCGGCCGAATTGTTCACGCCGGGCAGCCACGGCAGCACTTTCGGCGGTAATCCATTGGCCTGCCGGGTCGGGTGCACCGTGCTGGATATCGTTGAAGAACAAGGGCTGCTGGAAAACGCACGGCTCCAGGGCGCGCGCCTGCTCGACAGATTGCGCACCGAGTTGGCGGACAACCCGAAAGTCATTGCGATCCGTGGTCTGGGGCTGATGATCGGCATTGAACTCAAGCAACCGATCCGCGACCTGAGCCTGATCGCTGCGCGGGATCATGGCTTGCTGATCAACGTCACGCGGGGGAAAACCATTCGCCTGCTACCGCCGCTGACGCTTGATGGGCGGGAGGTGGAGATGATTGTCAGGGGGGTGAGTGGTGTGGTGAAAGAGGGGTGAAGTTCTGCTCAGTAATGGTATCTGCACATCACGACGCGTATTTCGCCGTCTTCAACGGCGTAGACCAGGCGATGTTCAGCCGTAATCCGGCGTGACCAGAATCCGCTCAAGTTATGCTTGAGCGGTTCGGGTTTCCCCAGACCGTCGAAGGGCTCACGCTGGATAGCCTTGATCAACAGGTTGATACGTTTGAGCCCAGCCTTATCGTTCTGCTGGAACCAGAGATAATCGTCCCAGGCTTCCGGAGTGAACTCGATATTCATTCTTCAATCAGTTGCCTGGCTTTGGTTTTGCCGGCTCGCAGGTTACCGATTGATTTGATCAGGCGTTCAGCGTTGGCGGGGGAGCGCAGCAGATAGGCTGTCTCTTCGAGAGCGTTGTATTCGGCCAATGACATCATCACTACCGGCTCGCCTTTCTGACGGGTTACCAGTAGCGGGGCGCGATCTTCATTCACCCGGTCCATGGTTTGCGCCAGGTGTGCCCGAGCGTTGGTGTAGTTGATGGTTTCCATGTGATTGTCCTCGCTTGATGCAGAGAACGTACAGAAATGAGTACATGTTAGCAAGGCGATACCTACGAGTGGTTGTTACGTGGAAAGTGCAGCCACGTCTGTATCGAGTATCGCCGAATGTTCCTCAGGACGTTTCCGTGACAGATGTAATCCCATTCTGAGTTACATGCCATACATTAGGTTTGTGTGCGACCACAGTTGCGCAAACCTACAGGTGATGAATCAGCGCTGCGATTTTCTTCCGATCCGCCAATCGGATTTTCTCGCCGCAAAACCCAGCGAAAAGGCGCTGGTGCGCAGCGAATCCACTTGAATCATCACGTTTGTGATAGCTGCCCGCCCACTCCAGCATTGCCACCAACCGTTCGTCATCCTGCGTTTCCCGTTGGTGAATGTTGGCGACGCATTCCTCGTCATCGACACACAGCCAGATCAACGCTGTGGCGCGGTGGAGGATTTCGCTGGCGATCCAGCCGTAAACCCCTTCGATCACCCAGCGCTGCTCGTCGGCTGCGATCCGCGCCATGGTCAATGCTTCGGCGCGGGGGCGGGGGATGCTGTGTTCGTCGGACAGCCAGTGAATCCGGTCGAGATCGGTCCAGGGCTCACGCAATTGCTCGGCCAGCCGCTGCGCCAGCCAGCTCTTGCCGGAGCCGGAGTTGCCGATGATCAGGGTGCGGGTGAGGTTCATGCCGAGTTGCCTCTACCTATGTGCCTGACGAGGATCACTGTGGGAGCAAGCTTGCTCGCGATGACGGACTCAAAGCCAACATCAATGTCGACTGATACGCCGCCATCGCGAGCAAGCTCGCTCCCACAGGGGTTATACCTTTAGTACTCACCCTCCGGCGCAACCATTCGTGTCTTTGGTGAGCCATTGGCGTTGTGTTGAAAAATGTCCTGCGGCTGACCCTTTTCATTAAAGAACACCTGCCCGATCCCCGCCGAGTTCCACAGCCGCTCTCCGGCTTCGGCGTGTTCCGGGACATGCGGCACGATGCGCATGCGTCGACGTTTGGTCAGCCAGTTCAGTGGCGAGCGTGGTGAGTACAGCCAGCGGTTGATGCGGTCGAACCATTCGAGCAGGGTGGCGGGGAATTCGTTCTTGATGCCGCTGCTGGTGATCTGCCAGATGCGTGGCCCGGCCTTGCGGTGGCGGATCAGCACTTCGTAGACGAAGGAGTAGTGCACATCGCCCGACAGCACCACGTAGTTACCCGGCGTGCGCGAGTGGCGGAAGATATTCAGTATCACCTGGGCCGCGCCGCGATGGGCCATCCAGTTTTCCGCGTCCACCAGCAGTGGATATCCGCACCAGCTGAAGACCCGCTGCACGGTTTCAATCAGTTTGACGCCGAAGATCGGCGCCGGTGAAACGATGATCGCGCTCGGGTGGTCCAGCAGTTCCTGTTGCAGTTCGCTCAGGGCTTCCCAGTCGAGCAGGCCGGAAGGCTGCTTGAGGTTCATTTCGCTGCGCCAGCGCCGGGTGCGGGTGTCGATCACGACCATGGCCGGGGTAGTCGGCAGTACGTAATGCCAGTGCTGGAATTTCAGCAGGTCATCGATCAGATCGTCCTGAACCCTGCTGTCGAGGTGGCGCTCCTGTGTGCTGGCGCTCAACGCACCGGCCTTGTGCAGCAGGGCAGCGAAGGCATCCGGGTTGTTGCCCCAGCCCTGGCAAAGCATGTACGCCAGCAGTGCGTTGCCGATGATGCGCCGGGAGAACGGATGGCCGTAGGCCGTTTCCTCCCATTGGGCGGACAGGTTCCAGTCATCGGTGATGTCGTGGTCGTCGAAAATCATCAGCGTCGGCAGATGCGCCAGTGCCCGGGCGACGTTGCCAAGGCCGGCCGTGAAGACATCGATGCGTGTCTGTTCAAGGGTGTAGCGCTTGAGCCGTTCCGGTGTCAGCGTCGGTGCCTGGGGTGCTATCAGAGTCCAGGGCACAGGGGACCAGACCAGCAGGTACATGGCCATGACTTCGGCGAAGGTCACCAGGTGATTGTCGGCACTGCTGCTGGTGAAGATCGGCTTGCGTGCGCCACCGAAGAAACGCTCGCGCAGGGTTTCATTGCTTTGCAGCGCCGGCAGCAGATCCGCACGGTGGTAGTAACTGGCTGGATGTTCGTAGAGCCTGGCGCTGTCGCTGACCACGGCGCCTTCGAGGCGTTCGCCGAACAGGCCCAGGCGCTCGATCAAGGCGTGAATCGCCCGCAGCATCGGTCCCGCGACATCGTCGGCGTAGACCTGATCGCCGGTCATCATCAGCAGTGCCGGGCGGTCCTTGGCTGTATGTTCCTGCGCCAGCAACCGGTCGACGCAGAGCAAGCCGTCTGCCGCCGGGTGGTGAGGCTTGCGGCAAGAACCGTGCAGCAATTGATCGACCCGTGCGCGCAGGACGAAGTTCGGGCAAGGGGCATCGCCGTACAGCAGGTGCGGCGCCCAGTCGGCGATGCCTTTTTCTGCACCGTCGATCAGCAGGTCGTAGTCGATCGACTCGTCGCAGGGCAGGGCGCAATCGAGTGGCACGTCGATCAAGTGCACAAAGGCATGAGCCCCTGCGGCAATCACCGTGCATTGCCCGCGATCGAGGCGGATGTCACCGACGCCCTGCAGGCGCAAGGTCAGCGCGAGCGCCCGGGAACCCACCAGCCACAGCACCAGCCGCGTGGGCTCAAGACGCCGCAGCAGCGGGCCCGCCAGGACCGGCGGCAGGGCTGGGTGATCATCGGGCAGTGGCAGTGTTTCGGACATCCGGGGTCAAGGCTCTTGGGGCATCGAGGCGGGCGATGATAGCGCAGGTGACGATGGGACTGGCTAGAGTGAATCTGTCGCGCCCTGTGCCGGCATTTCAGCGGGAGGGAGGAACACATGTACAAAATCATCCTGCCGGCATTGGCCATTTTGCTCGTTGCCCGGGAGCGGCCCTACCTGTCATGAAATGAAAAGCCATTGTCGCCTGATGAGAAGCGTCACAACAGGCCGCGTCCTACAGTCCAATCAGCGCAATTCGATGCAACACGCCCATATTGCAGATTGGAGAATAAGAAAAATGGCCAAAGCCGTACGCTTTTATGAAACCGGTGGTCCCGAAGTTCTACGTTACGAGGACGTCGAAGTCGGCGAACCCGGTCCAGGCCAGGTTCGTCTGCGTCATGTGGCGGTTGGCTTGAACTACGCCGACACCTATTTCCGTAACGGTACCTATCCGATTCCTATGCCCAATGGCATGGGCGTCGAGGCTTCCGGCGTGGTCCAGGCCGTTGGTGAAGGGGTCACCAACGTCGAGGTCGGCGACCGCGTCACCTACACCGGTTTTCTCAATACCCTCGGCGCCTACAGCACCGAGCGCCTGATCCCGGCCGCACCGCTGATCAAGCTGCCGGAAACCATCAGCTTCGAAACCGCTGCTGCGATGACCATGCGCGGCCTGACGTCTTCGTACCTGATGCGACGCATCTACGACTTCAAGGCCGGCGACAGCATCCTGCTGCACGCCGCTGCCGGCGGTGTCGGCCTGATCGTTTCGCAGTGGGCCAAGTTGCTGGGCCTGAACGTGATCGGCACGGTGTCGACCGAACAAAAGGCGGAAATCGCCCGGGCTCACGGTTGTGACCATACGATCAATTACAGCCATGAAGACGTCGCCGCTCGCGTTCGCGAACTGACCGACGGCGTGGGCGTCAACGTGGTGTTCGACAGTGTTGGCAAGAACACCTTCATGGGTTCGCTGGATTCGTTGAAACCCCGTGGCCTGATGGTCTGCGTGGGTACCGCATCCGGACCGATCCCGGCGTTCGACCCGGTGATGCTGGCGATGAAAGGTTCGCTGTATCTGACCCGTCCTGCCCTGGCCAACTACATCAGCGACCCGGCCGAAAAAGCCGCCCTGGCTGGCGAGTTGTTCGACCACGTCGGCAGCGGCCGGATCAAGATCGAGATCAACCAGCACTACGCCTTGCAGGACGCGGTGCAGGCCCATCGCGACCTTGAATCGCGCAAGACTACCGGCTCTTCGATTTTCGTCGTTTAAGGAGCGGCCAGCCATGAAAGTCGAACAATTGACCTGCAGCATTGGCGCCGAACTGATCGGCGTCAACCTGGCCGACGCGGTGCATGACGACGGTCTGTTTGCCGAGATTCGTGCTCAGTTGCTCAAGCACCGCGTGGTGTTCCTGCGCGATCAGGACATCACCCGCGCCGAGCACGTGGCCTTCGCCCGACGCTTCGGCGAGCTGGAAGATCATCCGGTGGCCGGCAGTGATCCGGATCATCCGGGGCTGGTGCGGATCTACAAGAATCCGGACCAGCCGATGGATCGCTATGAAAACGCCTGGCACACCGACGCCACCTGGCGCGAAGCACCGCCGATGGGCTGCGTGCTGCGTTGCGTGGAATGCCCGCCAGTGGGCGGCGACACCATGTGGACCAACATGGTCCAGGCCTATGCGAACTTGCCGGAGGACGTAAAGGTCAAGATCGCCGACCTGCGTGCCCGCCACAGCATCGAAGCGAGCTTCGGTGCGGCGATGCCGATTGAAAAACGCCTGGCGCTCAAGGCGATGTACCCGGACGCCGAACACCCGGTGGTGCGCACCCATCCGGAAACCGGCGAGAAGGTGCTGTTCGTCAACGCCTTCACCACCCACTTCAGCAACTACCACACCCCTGAGCGGGTGCGCTTCGGCCAGGACGCCAACCCCGGCGCCGGCGAGTTGCTGCGCTACCTGATCAGTCAGGCGTACATCCCCGAGTATCAGGTGCGCTGGCGCTGGAAGCCGAACAGCATCGCCATCTGGGACAACCGCAGTACCCAGCATTACGCCGTCATGGATTACCCGCCCTGCCATCGCAAGATGGAACGTGCCGGGATCATCGGCGACAAGACGTTCTGATCGAACGCCACCGGCATCGCACTCGCGCATTCGCACTCGTAAACACGCCAACCCGGCTCGACCCCGGGTGGGCGGGACAATCATAAGAACTGGAGTAGACCATGCAATTCTTCGACGACTCGCTGCACCCGGAAAACATGGAAAAGGTAGTCATCACCGTGGCCCCGTACGGCCCGGAGTGGATGCCGGAAGACTTCCCGGAAGACATCCCGCTGACCATGGACGAGCAAGTCCAGAAAGCGGTCGAATGCTATGAAGCCGGTGCCACGGTTCTGCACTTGCACGTGCGTGAACTGGACGGCAAGGGCTCCAAGCGCCTGTCGAAATTCAACGAGCTCATTGCCGGTGTGCGTGAAGCCGTGCCGGACATGATCATCCAGGTCGGCGGTTCGATTTCCTTCGCCCCGGAAAGCGATGGCGAAGCGGCCAAGTGGCTGTCGGACGACACTCGCCACATGCTGGCCGAGCTGACCCCCAAGCCGGATCAGGTCACCGTGGCGATCAACACCACCCAGATGAACATCATGGAGCTGCTGTATCCGGAGTACCTGGAAGGCACCTCACTGGCCAACCCGATGTTCCAGGCCGCCTACAGCGAAATGACCGTACCGGCAGGTCCGGCCTGGGTTGCCGAGCACCTCAAGCGCCTGACGGAGAACGGCATCCAGCCGCACTTCCAGTTGACCGGCATGCACGCCATGGAAACCCTCGAGCGCCTGGTGCGCAGGGGTATCTACAAGGGCCCGCTGAACCTGACCTGGATCGGCATCGGCGGCGGCTTCGACGGCCCGAACCCGTTCAACTTCTTCAACTTCATCCACCGCGCGCCGGACGGTTGCACCCTGACCTCCGAATCGCTGCTCAAGAACGTCATGCCGTTCAACACCATGTCGATGGCCATGGGCATGCACCCGCGCGTGGGCAATGAAGACACTATCATTGATCACAAGGGCGATCGTTTCGGTTCGGTGGCGCAGATCCGGCAAACCGTGCGCATCGCTCATGAGCTGGGCCGCGAAATCGCCACCGGCAAAGAAGCCCGCGAGATCTACCGCATCGGCGTGCAGTACGAAACCATCGAAGAAACCCTGTTGGCCAACGGCATGGCCCCCAACCGCAAGGCTGGGCAAAAAGGTGTACCGCAACGCGGTTGACCGAGGGTCGGGACGAGAGGCCGTGACCTCTCGTCCGCCTGACCGTTACACGCTTGATAACAAAAATAAAACAAAGCTCTTGAGGAGGCTGCATGGCCTTTCACCCAATAGCCGCTGACGATGACGACTCCAGCGGAGTCGGCGTTGCGCGCCAATATGCCTGGATCGTCTTTGCCTTGACGTTCGGCCTGTTGATTTCCGATTACATGTCGCGTCAGGTACTGAACGCGGTATTCCCCCTGCTCAAGACTGAGTGGGCGTTGAGCGACGGACAGCTGGGTCTGCTCAGCGGCATCGTCGCCCTGATGGTCGGCCTGCTGACGTTTCCCCTGTCGTTGATGGCGGACCGTTTCGGCCGGGTCAAGAGCCTGGCGCTGATGGCGTTCCTGTGGAGTGTGGCGACCCTGGGTTGCGCGCTGGCGCAGGACTACCAGCAGATGTTCATCGCGCGGTTCATGGTCGGTGTCGGCGAAGCCGCCTACGGCAGCGTGGGCATTGCGGTGGTGATTTCGGTGTTCCCCAAACACATGCGGGCCACCCTGGCCAGTGCCTTCATGGCAGGCGGCATGTTCGGTTCGGTGTTGGGCATGGCGTTGGGTGGTGCGATTGCCGCCAAGCTGGGCTGGCGCTGGTCGTTCGCCGGTATGTCGTTGTTTGGCCTGGTGCTGGCGATGATTTATCCGCTCATCGTCAAGGAAGCGCGCATTGCGCCACAGCGTGCCGCGCAGATTGCGAACAAGACGGCTGCGGCGGTCAAGCGTCCGCTGCGTACGCTGTGGTCCAGCCGTTCGGTGGTGTCGACCTATATCGCCAGCGGCTTGCAGTTGTTCGTCGGCGGCACGGTGATGGTGTGGATTCCCAGCTACCTCAACCGCTACTACGACATGCCCACCGACAAGGCCGGCGGCATGGCGGCGATCATCGTGTTGTGCAGCGGTGCGGGCATGATCCTGTGCGGCATGCTCAGCGATCGCCTGTGTCGCAACTCGCCGGAGCGCAAGGTCAGCCTGGCCATCGGCTTCTGCCTGGGCAGTTGCCTGCTGTTGTCGGCGGCGTTTGCCTTGCAGGCAGGGCCAGTGCAACTGCTGCTGATCTGCCTGGGCATGGCGATTGCCACCGGCACCACAGGCCCCGCCGGTGCGATGGTTGCCAACCTGACCCATTACTCGGTGCACGGTACGGCATTCGCCACGCTGACCCTGGCCAACAACATGCTGGGGCTGGCACCGGGGCCGTTCATCACCGGCCGGGTGTCCGACCTCATCGGCCTGCATGCCGCGTTTCAACTGGTGCCACTGGTCAGCCTCGCGGCGGCGGCGGTGTTCTTTTATGCCAAGTGTCATTACCACAAAGATATTGCCCGGCTTCAGGGTCAGAGCGTGCCTGACCCTGTCGGTGAAGCGGGTTTAGAGGTGAAGTTGTGAGTCGTCGTTTACGTATTGATGTGTTTTTCGATTTTATCTGCCCCTGGTGCCTGATCGGCAAACGCCAACTGGAGCATGCGCAGGTGCAGTTTCGCAGTCGCCACCCGGACGTGCAGATCACCACGGTGTGGCATGGCGTGCAGTTGTTGCCTCAGATACCGGTAGAGGGTGAACCCTTCGCCGATTTCTACCGCAAGCGCCTGGGCAATGCCGACGCCATGACCATGCGCCAGAAGCAGGTCCAGCAGGCGGCCAGTGCGGTTGGCCTGGCCATCGACCTCAGCCGTATCGAGACGATGCCCAACACCGCAGACGCCCATCGCTTGTTCGAGCGTGTCAGCGAACTGGGCAATGCCAGTCAGCGTGAAATGTTGCTCGAACGACTGTTTTCCGCTTACTTCCTGAGGCGCGAAAACCTCGGTTGCCGCGAGACCTTGCTGGCCATTGCCCGCTCCTGCGGCGTCGCTCCGGACGGGCTGCTCGATTGCCTGAAGGGCGATGCCACGCCGTTTGAAGGGTCTCCCGGCGCGACCAGTGGCGTGCCGAGCTTCAAGTTCGACAACCGCATGACGGTGATCGGTGCACAACCTGCTCAGGCATTGCTCGGGGCGATGAACGAGGCCCTCAAGGAAAGTGATCGCGAGCGGCAGCCAGCATGACCCGACGCATTCCCGTGCCGGCCGGCAAACACCCGCAGGCCGGTGGCCGGGCGCTGTTCGAATTCGAGGACAAAAGCCTGGCGTTGTTCAACGTCGACGGGCAGCTGTTTGCCATCGACGACAGCTGCCCGCATCAGGGCGCTTCGCTGTGTGGCGGGCGTCTTGAGGGCCGGGTGATTCAATGCTGCGCCCATGGCCTGCGCTTCGATTTGCACAGCGGCTACTTGCTCAACTCCAGGCAAGTCAAAGTCACCAACTACCCGGTCGAGATCATCGACGGCCAGGCGTTTATCGTCATCGTTTCCGAGGAGGCCGCGCCATGAGCGCCATTGCTCTCACCCGCATCCACAGTCGCACGCGCGAACTGGCACCGGGGTTTATCGTCAGCCTGATCGTGGCGGCCGCCGCGTCGTTCCTGTCCGAGCATTACGGTGCGCCGGTCATGCTGTTCGCCTTGCTGTTGGGCATGGCGCTGAATTTTCTCGCCGATGACGGTCCGTGCAAGGCCGGTATCGAGTTCACCGCCCGCACCGTGCTGCGCATTGGCGTGGCGCTGCTGGGCATGCGCATCACCCTGGAGCAAATGGCCGCGCTGGGCTGGAAGCCGATTGCGCTGGTGGTGATCCTGGTGGTGGTGACCATCAGTGTCTCGGTGGTCGCGGCCAAGGCCCTGGGTTTCCAGCGCCTGTTCGGCATGCTCACCGGTGGCGCGACCGCCATCTGCGGCGCCTCGGCGGCCCTGGCACTGGCAGCGGCGCTGCCGAACCATCCGCAGAAAGAGCGGGCCACACTGTTCACTGTGATCGGCGTCTCGGCGCTGTCGACCCTGGCGATGATCGTCTACCCGATGATCGCCAACTGGCTGCAGTTGTCGCCGCAGGTGGCGGGCGTGTTCCTCGGCGCCACGATCCACGACGTGGCCCAAGTGGTCGGCGCCGGCTACAGCATGTCGACCGAGACCGGCGACACGGCCACGGTGGTCAAGCTGATGCGTGTTGCCATGCTGCTGCCGGTGATCGTCACCGCCGCCATGATCACCCGCATGCAAGGCGCCGACCCGACCGGCAAGCGCCCGCCGCTGTTGCCGTGGTTTGCCGTCGGCTTTCTGATCCTGGCCTGCATCAACAGCACTGGATGGATAGCGCCAGCGGTGCAAGGCACGGTCAACGAACTGTCGCGCTGGTGCCTGGTGATTTCCATCAGTGCCCTGGGCATGAAGACCCGCTTGCGTGAGCTGGCGGCGGTCGGGATCAAGCCGATCCTGCTGATGGTCGGGGAGACGGTGTTCCTCGTCGTGCTGGTGTTGTTGCTGCTGCGCTGGGGGCTCTGAACGCCTCATCACGCACAGGTTTTATGGCAGGGCCACACGGTGTTGACTCCTCATGCCGTGGGGCTCTCGACCGGTGTCACAAACACCGGTCTTTCGCGGCGACTGTACCAGCAGTCGCCGTTTTTTTTGCTTTCACTGGTTTGGACTCGGACGCGGTCGCTTGTAGGTGCTGGCTTGCCCGCGATGGTCGTTAACGATAACGCGTATGGGCTGGATAAACGCGGTCCCCTGTAGGAGCTGGCCTGCCAGCGATGGTCGTCAACGATAACGCGTGTGAACTGGATGAACGCGGCGCACTGGAGTCCATCGCCAGCAGGCTGGCTCCTACAGTTTCAGCGTGGGCGCGGTCCCTTGTGGGAGCTGGCTTGCCAGCGATGGTCGTTAACGATAGCGCGTGTGAACCGGATAAACGCGGCGCACTGGAGTCCATCGCCAGCAGGCTGGCTCCTACAGTTTTAGCGTGGGTGCGGTCCCTTGTGGGAGCTGGCTTGCCTGCGATGGTCGTTAACGATGACGCGTGTGAACTGGATGAACGCGGCGCACTGGAGTCCATCGCCAGCAGGCTGGCTCCTACAGGTTCAGCGTGAGCATGGTCCCTTGTGGGAGCTGGCCTGCCAGCGATGGTCGTTAACGATAACGCGGGTGAACTGGATGAACGCGGCGCTCTTGAGTCCATCGCCGGCAAGCCGGCTCCTACATGTGTGTGCTCGACTCAGGATTCTTTCGGGCCTGCGCCAGGTTTTGCTGTGGATTGTTTTTGCGCACGCCATGAAGCCGGCGGCATCCCGAACTGACTGATAAACCACCGCGTAAACGAACTCGCCATCGAATAGCCGAGCATGTCGGCAATGCGGCTCAGCGAGTAGTTCGGGTTGTCCAGATAACGCAGCACCAGATCTCGACGCACGTCGTTGATCACGTCGTTGAAGGCGCAGCCGTCGTCCTTGAGGCGGCGTTGCAGGGTGCGCACGTTCATGCCCTGGCTCTGGGCGACCTGTTCGATGGTGGCGCGCCCCATGGGCAGCAGCAGGTAGATCGCCTTGCGCACTTCGAACAGCATCGAGGTGCCTTCGTGGCCCTGCAGTGAGTCGAGGTAGCTCTGGGCGTAGCGGGCCATGGCCGGGTCGGCGTTGGGGTTGGTCATGTCGAGGCTGATGTCGGGGCAGACGATGCCGTTGAACTCGCTGCCGAACTCCAGTTTGCAGCCAAACAGCCGTCGGTGCAGGTGCAGGTTGTCCGGTGCCTGGTGCATGAAGTTGACGCTGTAGGGGTGCCAGTGACTGCCCAGCAGGGCCGAGCACAGCCGGAACATCACGCCGATGGCCAGCTCCGTTGCCTGGCGGCTTGGCATGGGCGTTTCGGTGACCACCTCTTCGCGAATGATCACCATCTTGCCGGCCTCTTCGATGAAGATAGCCAGCGAGTCGTTCATCAGGTGTCGGTAGTCCACCACGACCTGCAAGGCATCGCGCAGGGTGCGCTGGTGGCTGAGCAGCAGGCTGACCACGCCGAAGTCCGAGAGCTGGCGCGACTCGGCCATGCTCAGGCCGAAGGTCTGGCAACCGCTGGCGGTGGCGGAGTCTTCCAGCAGGCGTACGGCGGCATCGATCTGGATGCGGTGTTCAGGGGCTTGCAGTTGGGCCCTGCTCAGGCCGACAGCGGCCAGCACGTCGCGCGGGTTGAAACCCAGGTACTGGGTGACCTCAAGGTAGTTGGTCAAGACGGCGGCGCGAACAAGCTTGGTCATGCGAGGGGCTTCCCTGTGCCGATGGCGATTGGCGTGAGCGTGGCGACTATATCCAGCGTATCAACAGTTGAACAGTTGTCATGTCGTCGATGGTTTTCATGCTGTGCGCTCACCCATCTTCTACGCTGCAGGGAGCCATCAGCGCTCATCCGTTGATTACAGTGACCCTGCGCCAACCTGCGGGGTTTTTAGACCGGCGGTCACGCGTCTGAGTGTCCGACAATTTGTCATCAAAAGAAAAGTGCCTGACGTCCAATGTAAAGCGCTTCGGGTGGGCGCTCTTTAATGTCGACCCTACAAAAAGCCCCTGGCGAAAACAGCCAGTCGAGTTATCGAGAAAGCGAAGGTGTTGACCGTGGACAAACTGCAAACTGCCGCCACCGTTCTGATCGTTCCAGGTCTGCGCGAGCACGTGGCCGAACATTGGCAAACGTTGCTGCAAGCCAGGCTGAGCAACGTGCGTAGCGTCCCGCCGCTGGAGACCGACAAGCTCGATTGCATGGCTCGCGTGCGGGCCATCCAGCACGAACTCGAGCAGATCGACGGGCCGGTGATTCTGGTGGCCCACAGTGCCGGCGTACTGATGGTCGCGCACTGGGCTGCGCACTACAGCCGTCCGATCAAGGGCGCTTTGCTGGCCGCGCCACCGGACCTCGATGCGGTCTGGCCGGCAAACTATCCATCTTCCGAAACCCTGCGTAGCCAGGGCTGGAATCCTCTGCCACAAGGTCCGCTGCCATTTCGCAGCATCGTCGCCGGCAGCACCAACGATCACCTTGCCACGCTGCCTGCGGTCACCCGCATGGCAGAAGGCTGGGGCGCCGAATTGCTCAATCTGGGCGATGTCGGTCACCTCAATCCGGCCGCAGGATTTGGCCACTGGCCGCAAGCCGAAGCACTCATCCTGGAGCTGGACCGCTAGTACAAGGAGCTGGACTGGCAGTACGCCACCGGCATTTGCCCTCATTCCTTAAACGCAAACCCGAAGAGGCTTGCGTGAGGGCGGCTGCGCTAAAAACAAATACAAAAAGGCGGAGACAACGCAATGCACAACAACAAGAGTCACGGCTTCACCGCTCCACGCTACACCTTGCTGGCCTCGGCCATTCTCGCGGCAACCGTGCCGGTGGCCGATGGGGCCGAAATCGAGACGGGGAATCCGGACTGGAACGTACGGGTGGATAACACCATCAAGTACAACTATGGCGTGCGCACCGAAAGCGCCGACAAACGCATGTTGGGAACGCCGAACAACAACGACGGTGACTACAACTTCCGCAAGGCCGGCACCAACATCACCAACCGTATCGACCTGTTGACCGAAATGGACGTGGTCTACAAGAACGCCATGGGTTTTCGCGTCAGCGCCGCCAGCTGGTACGACAAGGCCTATGACAACACCGGCTCCAATTCCAACCCGTTCGTCAACGGCAACGATGCGCGTTCGGGCCTGATTGCCAACGACCCGCGCCTGGCCGGGGTCACCCGTGACAACGTCGGCAACGGCAGCCCGCACCTGAGCAACTATGCCCAGCGCTATTACAGCGGTCCTTCGGGCGAAATCCTCGATGCCTTCGTGTTCTACAGCACCGAAGTGGGCGAGGAGTCGATGTTCAGCGCCAAGGCCGGTCAGCACAACGTGTTCTGGGGCGAGACCATTCTCAACCCGGTGCACTCGGTCAGCTATGGCCAGTCCGGCCTCGACCTGGCCAAGCTTGCCGCGTCGCCGGGTACTGAGGCCAAGGAACTGTTCGTTCCGCGTAACCAGCTGTCGATGACGTTCACCGTCAATCCCGAGCTGACCGTGGGTGCCCAGTATTTCCTCAATTGGGATGCCGCGCGCCTGCCGGAAGCGGGCACCTATTACGGTGGTTCCGACCTGGTCGGCTTCGGCGCGCAATCGTTCCTGTTGGGCAACACCAACGCCGTGGTACCGGGCAGCCCGCTGGGTTGTGGCCTGGCGCCGTGCAACGCCTTGACCAATGTGCGTCGCGGCAAGGACCTGACGCCACATGACAGCGGCGACTGGGGCGTCATGGCCAAGTGGTCGCCGGCGTGGCTGGATGGCACCCTCGGCGTTTACTACCGCGAAACTTCGGAAATCCTGCCGCAAGCCTATCTGGACGCCAGGGGCATTACCTCGGCCAACCCGAACGGCACCCGCCCGGCAGGGCAAGTGCCTGCGGTGATCAACACCCTCAATTCGCTGGACACCGCCACCTATCAACTGGCCTATGCCGACAACATCAAGATCCTTGGCCTGAGCCTGTCCAAGGATGTCGGCGGGATCAGCGTCGGTTCGGACCTGAACGTTCGCCACAACATGCCGCTGGCCAGTATCCCGGCGATCGTCAGTACCCGCAGCCCGCTGGGCCTGGGTCAAGGTCTGGGTCTGCTGCCTGCACGTACGGATGCCACCGGTGTGGTCTACGACACCCCGAGCCGTGGCGACAGCATGAGCGCCACAGGCGACACCTTGCACTGGACGCTCAACGGTCTGATGACCCTGCCGAAAACGCCGGTGTTCGATCAGGCCACCGTGCTGGCCGAGTTGTACTACAGCAACCTGCTCAAGCTCGATAGCAAGAACGAAGCGCTCTACAAGGGCAAGGACAGTTATCGCGGCATCGACGCGCCGACCCGTGACAACTGGGGTCTGGCAGTCAACTTCACACCGACCTGGTACCAGGTTTTCCCCGGTGTCGACCTCAACGCACCAATGTCCGTCAACGTCGGTCTCGACGGTGTGTCGCCGGTCTCCGGTGGCGGTGCCAAGGACACCGGCAACTATGCCGTGGGCGTCGGCGCCATTGTGTACAACAAATACTTTATCGACCTGAAGTACGTGGACTCCTTCGGCCAGACCGACAAGTGCAACGTCAGCGGTGTGAGCACCGGCCCGAACGGCGGCGACGGCTCCACCCCGAACGCATTCAGCGGCAACGAAAACTACGCCTGCTACGCCGGCGGCTACTCGTCCTTCTCCGGCGGTGGTGCCACGACCGAGGACCGTGGCGCCCTGTACCTGACGATGAAAACAACATTCTGATTCACCACTGATTTGCTCAAAGCAAGCAGGAGAATAACAAGATGAAATTTGTTCAAACCGTGTTGGCCGCTTCGCTGGCCATGTTCTTCGCCGCCCAGGCACAGGCTGCCGTTTCAACCCAGGAAGCTGCCAAGCTGGGTACCAGCCTGACGCTGGTGGGCGCCGAAAAAGCCGGGAACGCCGATGGCTCCATTCCCGCCTACAACGGTGGCCTGACCACCGCGCCGGCCAGCTTCAAAGCCGGCGACAGCATGCGCCCGGATCCTTTTGCCAGCGAAAAGCCGCTGTTGGTGATCGACGGCAAGAACGTCGATCAATACAAGGGGCAGCTCACGGCAACCACGGTAGAACTGGCCAAGCGTTTCCCGACGTTCCGTGTCGACGTGTTCCCGACGCACCGCACCGTTTCGCTGCCTCAAGCGATTCTGGACAACGGCGTGAAGAACGCCAGCGGCGCCAAGTCCCTCGAAGGTGGCCTGGCCATCGACAACGTGCTGCCGGGCATTCCGTTCCCGATTCCGCAGTCCGGCAATGAAGCGATGTGGAACTTCCTGTTGCGCTACCAGGGCGTCAGCATCAGCTCCAAGTACGACTCCTGGAACGTCGACTCCGCCGGTGTGCCGAGCCTGGCGACCACCGGGCAAGCGAACATCTCCTACCCGATCTATGAAAACCTCTCGCAGCCGATCAGCAGCGCCGACGTGTACTACCAGATGAAGCTGGCGTACACCGGCCCTGCGCGCCGTGCCGGCGAGGCGATCATGCTCAAGGACGCCGCCAACCCGTTGCAGCAGCCGCGTCGTGCCTGGCAGTACTTGCCGGGCCAGCGTCGGGTGAAACTGGCGCCGAGCCTGGCGTACGACACGCCTAACCCGGGTACCGCCGGCGCGGGCACCTACGATGACGTGTTCGTGTTCAACGGTGCGCTGGACCGCTACGACTGGAAACTGGTGGGCAAGCAGGAAATGATCGTGCCCTACAACACCTACAAGCTGACCTACGTCCAGGATCCGAAGTCGCTGACCACTGCCAATCACCTGTCGCCTGACTTCGTGCGCTGGGAAAAACACCGCGTGTGGGTCGTCGAAGGCAACCTCAAGGCCGGTGCCCGTCACATCTACGCCAAGCGCCGCTTCTACCTCGACGAAGACAGCTGGACCGCTCTGGCCTCGGATCAATATGACGCCCGTGGCCAGCTCTATCGCGGTTCCTTCGCCTTCCTCAGCCAGAGCTATGACAAGCAGGTTCCGGACTCCACGCCCTTCATGATCTACGACCTGGTGGGTGGTTCTTACAACATCAACGGTGTAGTCGGTCCTTACGGCGGCATCAAGTACATCGAGCCGCTCTCCAAGGCCCAATGGTCTTCGGAATCCCTGGCCGGCGCCGGTATTCGCTAAGCCACGATCCATTGTGGGAGCGAGCCTGCTCGCGATGGACCAGAGGGCGACGCGGGCATCCAGAAAGCACGCGTCATCGTTAACGTCCATCGCGAGCAGGCTCGCTCCCACATGACCTGCACGACGCGGTTTTCCGAAGAGGACGCAGCATGTGTTCGTATAAAAATAATATTGTGCGTTTGGCGTCAGGCGTTGTGCTCAGCCTGTCGCTGGGCATCGTCCAGGCGGCCGATTACGTCGATGTGCTGGACCTGCCCGCCAAGGCCAGTCCCTTGGCGATCAACAGCCCGTTGTCCGGCATGACCCGCGCCGGCGGGCGCGTGATTACCGTCGGCCAGCGTGGCCATATTCTGTTTTCCGATGATTCGGGAAGCCACTGGCAGCAGGCCGCCGTACCGGCCAGTGCCGACCTCACTGCGGTGAATTTTCCGACCACCACCCAAGGCTGGGCGGTGGGCAATGACGGCGTGGTGCTGCACAGCAGCGACGCCGGCGCGACCTGGCAAAAGCAGCTCGACGGTCGCCAGATCGGCGAATTGCTGATCAAGCATTACTCGGCGCTGGCCAAGGCCGAGCCGGGCAACGAGCATTGGCCCCAGTTGGCTATGGAAGGCCAACGACTACTGGATCAGGGCGCGGACAAACCGCTGCTCGACGTCTGGTTCGCCAATGAAAAAACCGGCTATGTGGTCGGCGTGTTCAACCTGATCCTGCGCACCGACGACGGCGGCCAGACCTGGACGCCATTCCAGGACCGCACCGACAACCCGCAGGGCTTCCACCTCAACGCCATTGCCTCCACCGGTGACGGTTTGTATATCGCCGGCGAGCAAGGCCTGTTGCTCAAGTGGGACGACAGCGCCCAGCGCTTCAATGCCGTGCCGACGCCGTATCAGGGCAGCTTCTTCGGCGTGCTCGGCAAGCCCGGCGAAGTGCTGGTCTACGGCCTGCGCGGCAACGTGCTGCGCAGCACCGATGGCGGCCAGAGCTGGACTGCGCTGGACAGCGGCCTGCACGTCAGCATCACCGCGGGCCTGATCGATGCCCGTGGCAATTATCGCTTGTTCACCCAGGGCGGGCAGATGCTGGTCAGCCAGGGGACGGGCGCGCAGATGCATCTGGTGCGGCAACCGGCACCGACACCGGTCGCCGGCGCTGCCCAGTCCACCGACGGCGCACTGATGCTGGCGGGAAACCGTGGTGCCCGGACGTTGTCCGCCGATCCAGCCCTCGAACCCTAAGAGCGAGAACCCAGACATGGGCAACATCAAACAAGACGCCATGCCGGTGATCCGCGATCTGCGTGATTTCGACCACCGCTCCGGCAATCGCCTGGAACGCCTGGTGTTCAACTTCCGTCCGCTGTTCATGCTGCTGATGGCCCTGGCCACCGTGGTGCTCGGCTACATGGCAGCGACGCGCCTGGAGCTGCGCCCCAGCTTCGAAAAGATGATTCCGCAGAGCCAGCCGTACATCCAGAACTTCCTGGAAAACCGCGCTTCGCTGCGCGGTCTGGGCAACTCGGTGCGCGTGGTGGTGGAGAACACCCAGGGCGATATTTTCGATCCCGAATACCTCGACGTACTCAAGCAGGTCAACGACCAGCTGTTCCTCACCGAAGGCGTCGACCGCGCCTGGATGAAGTCGCTGTGGAGTCCTGCGGTGCGCTGGACCGAAGTCACCGAGGACGGTTTCCAGGGTGGCCCGGTCATGCCCGACACCTATTCAGGGCAGCCTGAGCAGATCGAACAGCTGCGCCAGAACATTTCCCGCGCCGGCATTGTCGGCAGCCTGGTGGCCAGCGACTTCAAGTCGACCATGCTGATCGTGCCGCTGCTGGACAAAGCCGCCGCCGGTGGCCAGCGCATCAACTACCACGCGTTCTCGCAGATGCTCGAAGAGCAGTTGCGCGACAAGATCGAATACGCCGGCGACAGCGCTGCGCGTAAATCCGGGGTGGAAGGCTCCGGCCATTACAAGGTGCGGGTGATCGGTTTCGCCAAACTCATGGGCGACCTGATCGACGGCCTGATCCAGGTGATGATGTTCTTCGGTCTGGCCGTCGTCACTTCACTGGCCATCATCTACGCCTACACCCGTTGCGTGCGCAGCACCTTGCTGGTGGTCGGCTGCTCGCTGGTCGCGGTGGTCTGGCAACTGGGCATCGTCGCCTGGCTCGGTTACGCCATCGATCCGTACTCGGTGCTGGTGCCGTTTTTGATCTTCGCCATCGGCGTGTCCCACGCCGCGCAGAAGATGAACGGCATCATGCAGGACATCGCCCGTGGCACCCACAAGCTGATCGCTGCGCGCTACACCTTCCGCCGCCTGTTCATTGCCGGCGTCACCGCATTGCTGGCCGATGCCGTGGGCTTTGCGGTGCTGATGCTGATCGACATTCCGGTGATCCAGGACCTGGCGATCACCGCCAGCATCGGCGTCGCCGTGCTGATCTTCACCTCGCTGTTGCTGATGCCGGTGGCGCTGTCCTATATCGGAGTTGGCGCCAAGGCCGCCGAGCGCGCGCTGAAAATCGACACCCGTGCCGAAAAGCACAAAGGCTTCGGCCGGTTGTGGGACGCGCTCGATCGCTTCACCACTGCCAAGTGGGCCACCGGCGCCGTGCTGGTCGCGGTGCTGATGGGCATTGGCGGCTATGTGGTCAGCCTCAACCTGAAGATCGGTGACCTGGAAAGCGGCGCCCCGGAGTTGCGCGCCGACTCGCGCTACAACCGCGACAACGCCTACATCACCCAGCATTACGCACTGTCCAGCGACCTGTTCGCGGTGATGATCAAGACCGCGCCCGAAGGCTGCCTGAACTACAAGACCCTGGTGCTCGCCGACCGTCTGGCCTGGGAGCTGCAACAGTATCCGGGCGTGCAGGCCACCGCGTCCTTGGTCAACGCGGTACGGCAGATCACCGCCGGCACCTACGAAGGCAACCCCAAGCTCAACAGCATCCAGCGTAACCAGGACGTGCTCAACTACGCCGCGCAGCAAGCTTCGGTCAACTCCCCGGAGCTGTTCAACACCGAGTGCTCGCTGATGCCGGTGATCGCGTTCCTCAAGGATCACAAGGCCGAAACCCTCGATGCGGTGGTCGCCATCGCCGACAAATTCGCCAGGGAAAACAGCACCGAGGATCGCCAGTTCCTGCTCGCCGCCGGCAGCGCCGGTATCGAGGCGGCGACCAACATCGTGGTGCGCGAGGCCAATCGCACCATGCTGCTGTACGTCTACGCGGCGGTGACGCTGTTCTGCCTGATCACCTTCCGTAGTTGGCGGGCCACGCTGGTGGCGCTGTTGCCCCTGGTGCTGACCTCAATCCTCTGTGAAGCCCTGATGGTGGCCATGGGCATCGGCGTGAAAGTCGCGACCCTGCCGGTGATCGCCCTCGGCGTCGGCATCGGCGTGGACTACGCCCTGTACCTGCTCAGCGTGCAACTGCACTTCCAGCGCCAGGGCTTGCCGTTGTCCCAGGCCTACCGCAACGCCGTGTCCTTTACCGGCCGGGTGGTCGGCCTGGTGGGCATCACCCTCGCCGCCGGCGTGGTGTGCTGGGTCTGGTCGCCGATCAAGTTCCAGGCCGACATGGGCATCCTGCTGACCTTCATGTTCCTGTGGAACATGCTCGGTGCGCTGATCCTGATTCCGGCCCTGTCGTACTTCCTGCTGCGCGAACGGGTCCCGCAGCCGGGCTCCGCTACCGCCGCGGAGAACACTGAATCCACTGAACGTCCGGGCATGCCCCATGCCCTGACCACTTCCGAGTAAGCCAAGATGTCTGAATACAAAGCTCCCCTGCGCGACATGCGCTTCGTACTCAACGAGGTTTTCCAGGTGTCCCGGCTCTGGGCCAGTTTGCCCGGCCTGGCCGACGTGATCGATGAAGAAACCGCCGCTGCCATCCTCGAAGAGGCCGGCAAGATCACTGGCGAAGTCATCGCACCCTTGAACCGCGCCACCGACGAACAGGGCTGTACCTGGAGCAATGGTTCGGTCACCGCGCCAGAGGGTTTTGCCGAGGCCTATCAAGCCTTCGCCGAGGGCGGTTGGGTCGGTGTCGGCGGTGATCCGCAGTACGGCGGCATGGGCATGCCCAAGGCGATTTCGGCGCAGGTCGAAGAGATGGTCAACTCGGCCAGCCTGTCGTTCGGCCTGTACCCGATGCTGACCGCCGGTGCCTGCCTGTCGATCAAGGCCCACGCCAGCGAAGAGCTCAAGCAACGCTATCTGCCGAACATGTACGCCGGCACCTGGACCGGTTCGATGTGCCTGACCGAAGCCCACGCCGGTACCGACCTGGGCCTGATTCGCACCAAGGCCGAACCCCAGGCCGATGGCAGTTACAAGGTCAGCGGCAGCAAGATCTTCATCACCGGCGGCGACCACGACCTGACCGAGAACATCATCCATCTGGTACTGGCGCGCCTGCCGGATGCACCGGCGGGGCCGAAGGGCATCTCGCTGTTCCTGGTGCCCAAGGTGCTGGTCAACGCCGACGGTTCGCTGGGTGAAAACAATGCGCTGTCCTGTGGCTCCATCGAACACAAGATGGGCATCAAGGCCTCCGCCACCTGCGTGATGAACTTCGATGGCGCCACCGGCTGGATCGTCGACGCGCCGAACAAAGGCCTGGCGGCGATGTTCACCATGATGAACTACGAACGTCTGGGTGTGGGCATCCAGGGCCTGGCCCAGGGCGAGCGTTCCTACCAGAACGCCGTCGCGTATGCTCGCGACCGTCTGCAAAGCCGTGCACCGACCGGTGCGCAGAACAAGGACAAGGCCGCCGACCCGATCATCGTGCACCCGGACGTGCGCCGCATGCTGTTGACCATGAAAGCCTTGAACGAAGGCGGCCGTGCGTTCTCCAGCTACGTCGCGTTGCAACTGGACACGGCCAGGTACAGCGAAGACGAAGTCACGCGCAATCGCGCGCAAGAACTGGTGGCACTGCTGACCCCGGTGGCCAAGGCGTTCCTCACCGACATGGGCCTGGAAACCACCTTGCACGGTCAGATGGTCTTCGGCGGCCACGGCTACATCCGCGAGTGGGGCCAGGAGCAACTGGTGCGCGACGTGCGCATCACCCAGATCTACGAAGGTACCAACGGCATCCAGTCCCTGGACCTGGCCGGGCGCAAGATCGTCGGCAGCGGCGGGGCGCTCTACCGCTTGTTCGCCTCGGAGATCCGCAACTTTACTGCTAACGCCGCTGCGGACCTCGACGAGTTCACCAAGCCGCTGAATGCCGCCGTGGACACCCTCGACGAGCTGACCGCGTGGCTGCTGGACCGGGCCCAGGGCAACCCGAATGAAATCGGCGCGGCCTCGGTCGAGTACCTGCACGTGTTTGGCTACACCGCGTACGCCTACATGTGGGCGCGGATGGCCAAGGCCGTCATCAGCGGGGATGCCGAAGACGACTTCTACACCAGCAAACTGGCCACCGCGCGTTTCTATTTCGCCCGGTTGCTGCCGCGTATCCACTCGTTGAGCGCATCGGTCAAGGCCGGTAGTGACTGCCTCTACGAGCTGAAAGCCGATCAGTTCTGATCGAAGGACAAGGAACTCCAACCATGCTGAAAACAAAAATAATCCCGCCCGCCGACGGCGCTTATGCCTATCCCTTGCTGATCAAGCAATTGCTGCTGTCCGGCGTGCGTTACGAGCCGGGCCGGGAAATCGTCTACGCCGACAAACTGCGCTACAGCTACCAGACGCTTAACCAGCGCATCCGCCGCCTGGCCAATGCGCTGACGGCGGCCGGGGTCAAGGCCGGTGACACCGTGGCCTTGCTCGACTGGGACAGCCACCGCTACCTGGAATGCTTCTTCGCCGTGCCGATGATCGGCGCGGTGCTGCACACGGTGAACATTCGCCTGTCACCGGATCAGGTGCTGTTCACCATGAACCACGCCGAGGATGACCTGGTGCTGGTGCATGACGATTTTCTGCCCCTGGTCGAGCAGATCCACGGACGGCTGGAAACGGTAAAAGGCTACCTGCAGCTCACCGATGACGAGGCGACCGCGACCTCGCTGCCGGTGCTCGGTGAGTACGAGCAGTTGCTGTCCCTGGCCCCGGACCAGTACGACTTCCCCGATTTCGACGAGAACTCGGTCGCCACGCTGTTCTACACCACCGGCACCACCGGCGACCCGAAAGGCGTGTACTTCAGCCATCGGCAACTGGTGCTGCACACCCTGAATGCCGTCGGCACCCTGGGCGTCTATCAGGGCCAGCCGCTGCTGCGTTCCGACGATGTGTACATGCCGATCACGCCGATGTTCCACGTGCATGCGTGGGGCGTGCCGTATGTCGCGACCCTGATGGGCATCAAGCAGGTCTACCCCGGCCGCTACGAACCCAACAGCCTGGTCAAGCTGTACCGCGAAGAGAAGGTGACCTTCTCCCACTGCGTGCCGACCATCCTGCAGATGATCCTCAACTGCGAGGAAGGCAAGGCGACCCGTTTCGACGGCTGGAAAATGCTCCTCGGCGGCAGCGCACTGACACTTGGCATTGCCAGTGAAGCCAGCGCCAAAGGCATGGTGGTGCACGCCGGCTACGGCATGTCGGAAACCTGCCCGTTGCTGTGCCTGACCTACCTGCGCGACGAGGACCTTCAGCTATCCACCGAAGCCCAGCTGCCAATCCGCATCAAGACCGGCACGCCGGTGCCGCTGGTCGACCTGAAGATCATCGACGCCGAGGGCAACGACGTGGCCCATGACGGCGAGTCCCTGGGCGAGATCGTGGTGCGCGCGCCGTGGCTGACCCAGGGCTATCTGAAAGCCCCGGACAAAGGCGCGGAGCTGTGGCACAACGGCTGGCTGCACACCGGCGACATGGCCTCGATCGACAA
This sequence comes from Pseudomonas sp. GNP012, assembly GCF_054343835.1. NCBI lineage: Bacteria > Pseudomonadati > Pseudomonadota > Gammaproteobacteria > Pseudomonadales > Pseudomonadaceae > Pseudomonas > Pseudomonas sp. GNP012. Next base: position 348,948 of record NZ_JBTGUU010000001.1, read on the forward strand.
ACAGGGCGGCGTGGAAATCAAGGACCGCATCAAGGACGTGATCAAGACCGGCGGCGAGTGGATCAGCTCCCTGGAACTGGAAAGCCTGATCAGCGAACACCCGGGCGTCATGTCCGTCGCGGTGGTGGGCATCGTCGATGAGCAGTGGGGCGAGCGGCCCATGGCCATGGTGGTGTGCGAACCGGGGCAATACCTGGACCGCAAGATCCTCGAGACGCACCTGCAAGCCTTCGTCGACGGCGGCCGCATCAACAAATGGGCGATCCCCAAGCAGTTCAAGTTCGTCGCCGAAATCCCCAAGACCAGTGTTGGCAAGATCAACAAGAAGCTGATTCGGGAAACGGAAGCGAACTGAGAGCCTGGAACCCTGTAGGAGCGAGCCTGCTCGCGATGGACTAGAGCGCGCCGCGTTTAAACAGGAAGCACGCGTTATCGTTGACGACCATCGCGAGCAGGCTCGCTCCTACAGGAATCCAACAGCGGGCGGTTTCTGGATAGCCCGGTTGGCGTCATCTTTGTCATAGTCCTGGCCAGAGATAACGCCCCGTTGGTCGCAGTTTTCAGCGCTTGTGCCAAGCTGAACGGGGTATTGAACCGCTGTGCATCAGTCAATTCCCAGGAAGCCCACGACATGAACCTCACCCGTGCATCAAACGTCCGCCACGAGTTCTACAAGGCCGTCTGGTTCTACTTCAAAGTGGTGTGGCCGATCTTTTCGATACTGCTGCTAGTGATCATTGCGTTCGGCCTCATCATCGCCCACCTGGAAGGGTGGAGCCCGTTTGACGGCGTCTACTTTGCCTTCGTGACCGGGCTGACCATCGGCTACGGAGAACTGGTGCCCAAACTGGGTGTGTCACGGGTACTGGCGATTCTGCTGGGTTTCAATGGGGTACTGATGACGGCGACATTCGCGGCGATCAGTGTCCGGGCGATTGAAGTGACGGTGACAGCGTCACGCAAGGACAAGGAATAGGGGCAACCAACACGCACTCTCCTGTGGGAGCGGGCTTGCTCGCGAAGGGGCCAGTACATTCAACATCAATGTCGCCTGGATTGACGCCTTCGCGAGCAAGCCCGCTCCCACAGTTATTCATCCGGGCTCCTTCAGACTAAGCCCCCCAACCCGCCCCACTAACCGCCGCCTGCACCAGCGGATGCAGGTCCGCCCCTTTATGCTCCGTCTGCCAGGCCAGCAATTCCTTGCGCATGCTCGGCGCCCAGTACATCTGCAGATGATTGCGCACGCTGAGCACCGCCTGTTGCTGGTCCGGCTGGCTGGCGAAGTACTGGGCGATCTGGTTGGCCATCTTGATCAGGTTTTCAGTACTCATCGGCGCACCTCGGCTTTATCACCACGGGCGTGGCGGCGATCCTTGAGCAAACGGTCCTGTTCCTCGCTGAATTCCTGGAAGCGCTTTTGCCACTCCGAAGGGTGATAAACGCGGCTGACTTCGACGGCAGTGACCTTGTACTCCGGACAGTTGGTGGCCCAGTCGGAGTTGTCGGTGGTGATCACGTTGGCCCCCGATTCCGGGAAGTGGAAAGTGGTGTACACCACGCCCGGGGCGACCCGTTCGGTGATCCGCGCACGCAATACAGTCTGCCCGGCACGGCTGCCGATGCCGACCCAGTCACCTTCGTTGATGCCCCGGCTTTCGGCGTCGCTCGGGTGGATTTCCAGGCGGTCTTCGTCGTGCCAGGCGACGTTGTCGGTACGCCGGGTCTGGGCGCCGACGTTGTACTGGCTGAGGATGCGCCCGGTGGTCAGCAGCAGCGGATAGCGAGTGTTGACCTTCTCCTCGGTGGGCACGTAGCCGGTGAGCATGAAACGCCCCTTGCCGCGCACGAACTCTTCGATGTGCATGGTTGGTGTGCCGTCCGGCGCCGCGGCGTTGCACGGCCATTGCAGGCTGCCGTGGCGATCCAGTTCGGTGTAGCTGACGTTGGTGAAGGTCGGTGTCAGGCTGGCGATTTCATCCATGATTTCCGATGGGTGTTTGTAGTGCATCGGGTAACCCAGGGCATTGGCCAGGGCCACCGTGCCTTCCCAGTCGGCCTTGCCGCCCAGAGGGTCCATGACCTTGCGCACCCGGGAGATGCGCCGTTCAGCGTTGGTGAAGGTGCCGTCCTTTTCCAGAAACGAACTGCCCGGCAGGAACACGTGGGCGAACTTGGCGGTTTCGTTGAGGAAAATATCCTGCACCACCACGCATTCCATAGCCGACAAAGCGGCGGTGACGTGCTGGGTATTCGGATCGCTTTGGGCGATGTCCTCGCCCTGGCAATACAGGCCCTTGAAGCTGCCGCCCAGCGCTGCTTCGAACATGTTGGGGATACGCAACCCCGGATCAGGTTGCAGAGTGACGTTCCACGCCAGTTCGAACTGCGCCCGCACCACCTCGTTGGAGATGTGCCGGTAGCCGGGCAACTCGTGAGGGAAGGAGCCCATGTCGCAGGAACCCTGAACGTTGTTCTGCCCCCGCAACGGGTTCACGCCCACGCCTTCGCGGCCGATGTTGCCCGTGGCCATCGCGAGGTTGGCGATGCCCATGACCGCCGTGCTGCCCTGGCTGTGCTCGGTGACGCCGAGGCCGTAGTAGATCGCCGCGTTGCCACCGGTGGCATACAGGCGCGCGGCGGCGCGGATGTCGGCAGCGGGTACACCGCAGATGGCGCCCAGTACTTCCGGCGAGTTATCCGCGCGGCTGACGAACTCACTCCAGCTGGCGAAATCGCTGCCCTCACAACGGGCGTCGATAAAGGCCTGATTGAGTAACCCTTCAGTGACGATGACATGGGCCAAGGCGTTGAGCATGGCGACGTTAGTGCCCGGACGCAGGGCCAAATGGTATTCGGCGCGGGCGTGCACCGAGTCCACCAGATCTATGCGCCGTGGGTCGATGACGATCAGCCGCGCGCCTTCACGCAGGCGGCGTTTGAGCTGGGAGGCGAACACCGGGTGGGCGTCGCTGGGGTTGGCGCCCATCACCAGGATCACGTCGGCCTGCATCACCGAGTCGAAACTCTGGGTGCCGGCGGACTCGCCCAGGGTTTGTTTCAAGCCATAGCCGGTAGGCGAGTGGCAGACCCGCGCACAGGTGTCGACGTTGTTGTTGCCGAACGCGGCGCGCACCAGTTTTTGCACCAGATAGGTTTCTTCGTTGGTGCAGCGGCTGGAGGTGATGCCGCCAATGGAGTCGCGGCCATATTTCTGCTGCAGCCGACGGAATTCGCTGGCGGCGTAGGTCACCGCTTCATCCCAGCTGACTTCCTGCCACGGGTCGTTGATGTGCTTGCGGATCATCGGCTTGGTGATGCGATCCGGGTGGGTGGCGTAGCCCCAGGCAAAGCGCCCCTTGACGCATGAGTGGCCGTGGTTGGCCTGGCCGTTCTTGTCCGGAACCATGCGCACCAGCTGGTCGCCTTTCATCTCGGCGCGGAACGAGCAGCCCACGCCGCAATAGGCGCAAGTGGTAATCACGCTGCGTTCCGGCTGACCCAGTTCGACCACGCTTTTTTCCATCAGGGTTGCGGTAGGGCAGGCCTGTACACAGGCGCCGCAGGACACGCATTCCGAATCGAGGAAGTTATCCCCACCGGCGGCCGCCACCCGGGATTCAAAACCGCGCCCGGTAATGGTCAGGGCAAAGGTGCCCTGGGTTTCTTCGCAGGCGCGCACACAGCGGTTGCAGACGATGCACTTGCTCGGGTCGTAGTCGAAGTACGGGTTGGAGGTGTCCTTCACATCGGCCAGATGGTTGTCGCCTTCATAGCCGTAACGCACCTCCCGCAAACCGACCTGACCGGCCACGGTTTGCAGCTCGCAATTGCCGTTGGCCGAGCAGGTCAGGCAGTCCAGCGGGTGATCGGAAATGTACAGCTCCATGACGTTGCGCCGCAGGGTCGCGAGCTTTGGTGTCTGGGTGTGCACGCTCATGCCTTCAGTGACCGGCGTGGTGCAGGACGCCGGATAACCGCGCATGCCGTCGATCTCCACCAGGCACATGCGGCAGGAGCCGAAGGCTTCCAGGCTGTCGGTGGCACAGAGTTTGGGAATGGTGGTGCCCAGCAGCGCGGCAGCGCGCATCACCGAAGTGCCTTCGGGCACGCTGATGCTGCGGCCGTCGATGCTCAGGGTGACTTGCAACTGGCTGTCACGGGCCGGAGTGCCGAGGTCGATGTCTGTGTTCGGGTCAAAGAGAGTGATCATTGCTCGGCCTCCGAGGGCTGCAAGCCGAAGTCGGCGGGGAAGTGCTTGAGGGCGCTTGCGACCGGAAAGGAAACCATGCCGCCCAACGCGCACAGCGAACCGTATTGCAGGGTGTCGCACAGGTCCTTGAGGATGATCACCTGCTCATCGCGACCGTTCTGGTCCGGTGCGGCCAGCAGGCGGTCGATCGCCTCCACGCCCCGAGTCGAGCCGATGCGGCACGGCGTGCATTTGCCACAGGATTCCTCGGCGCAGAACTCCATCGCGAAACGCGCCATGTGGGCCATGTCCAGGGTGTCGTCCGCCACCACCACACCACCGTGACCGAGCATCGCGCCGATGGCGGCGAAGGCTTCGTAATCCAGCGGCGTGTCGAATTGCGACGGCGGCACCCAGGCGCCAAGAGGGCCACCCACCTGCGCAGCCTTCAGCGGCCGGCCACTGGCGGTCCCTCCGCCGTAGTCTTCCACCAGCTCTCGCAGAGTCAGGCCAAAGGCCCGTTCCACCAGCCCGCCCTGACGAATATTGCCCGCCAACTGGAAGGGCATGGTGCCCAGGGAACGGCCCATGCCGTAATCGCGATAGAACTGCGCACCCTTGGCCAGAATCTGCGGCACCGAGGCCAGAGTCAGCACGTTGTGCACCAGGGTCGGTTGGCCGAACAGCCCCTTCAAGGCAGGAATCGGCGGCTTGGCGCGCACGATCCCGCGCTTGCCTTCCAGAGAGTCCAGCAGCGCGGTTTCTTCACCGCAGATGTAGGCACCGGCACCGACCCGCACTTCCATATCGAAGGCCTGACCGCTGCCGCCGACATTGGCGCCCAGGTAACCGTTCTCCCGCGCAATCTGCAGCGCGTTGCGCAGGATGATCACGGCATCCGGATATTCCGAGCGCACATAGATGTAGCCATAGGTGGCGCCGACGCACAGGCCAGCAATGGCCATGCCTTCGATCAGCAGGAAGGGGTCGCCTTCCATCAGCATGCGGTCGGCAAAGGTGCCGGAGTCGCCTTCGTCGGCGTTGCACACGATGTACTTTTGCGCCGCTTCGGTCGCACGCACCGTGCGCCATTTGATCCCGGCGGGGAAGGCCGCGCCGCCACGGCCACGCAGGCCTGAATCGAATACTTCAGTTGCAGTCTGCTCGCCTCCGATGGCGATGGCTCTTTTCAAACCCTCGAAACCGCCGTGGGCCCGATAGTCGTCAAGCGACAGCGGCCGGGTAATGCCGGCGCGGGCGAACAGCAGCCGTTGTTGAGTCTTCAGATAAGGCAATTCTTCCACCAGGCCCAAGGCCAGTGGATGAGAAGACGGGTCGCCTTTGAGCGCTTCGAGCACAGACGGCACATCAGCATCTGTCAGCGGACCGAAGCCGAAACGGCCCTGCGGCGTGTCCACTTCCAGCAGTGGTTCCAGCCAGTAAAGGCCCCGCGAGCTGGTGCGTTTTATCTCCAGCGGCACAACGCGTCCCCGGGTATGGGTGATAAGGGCTACCACAACATCTTCTGCACCCACGGCACGGGCGACCGAATCACCAGACACATAGAAAGCTGGCATCACGCGTCCTCCCGGCAAGCGTCGAGCAAGGCATCCAGACGCTCGGCACTGAGCCGCGCATGCACCCGGCCATCCAGCTCCAGAGCCGGCGAACAGGCACAGGCCCCAAGGCAATACACCGGCCGCAAACTGATGCTGCCATCGGCACTGCTGCCGTGGTCATCCAGTTGCAGACGCTCACGCAACTGCGCAGCCAACTGCTCGGCACCGCGACTCTTGCACGACTCGGCCCGGCACAGCCGCAGGATATGCCGCGCGGGCGGCGCGGTACGGAAGTCATGGTAAAAACTGATCACCCCACGAACCTCGGCCTGGCTCAGGTTCAGGGCATGGGCAATCTCGGGGACGGCGACATCGGGGACGTAACCGATACGCTCCTGAATATCATGAAGAATGGGCAACAGCGCACCCGCAGAGCCCTTGTGGCGCTCCAGCAAACTGTTGACCACAGGCAGGTGCAACATCTCATCAGGCATTCAGCAATCCTCACGGTCACGGACAAACCAGAAGGTCGTCGGTCGTCCGAAAGTGTCGGCTGCGGCACTCACACCACGTCACGGTATCGTGGCAATTTGGCCGTTGGCCAGGGCACCCTGAGCGGGCATCTTGTTGTGCCCGGCACGGTCTTCGCCGCACCTCAACTGGGCATAAAAGGCAGCTTGCCACGCCGCTATTGATCGACCTGCACCAAAGCGACGTGCTCGGTTCTGCCTACGACTATCCATTAAGTCTAGATGAGTGGTGCGTAGGGCGTTCACGCACTGGCCTAATGCCCGGAGGGCTTGTCGATGGCTGATGTATAGCAAGCATTACAGGGGAGAAGAAGCATCAGAACCGAGGGCAATTCTACGGAGCAGATGCTCTGAAGTACGCCGCTAACCCTGTGGGAGCGAGCCTGCTCGCGAAAGCGCCAGCCCAACCACCATCAATACTGGATCGGTCGCCTGGCGGCACTTGCTCAGTTGAAAAGCTGGATACAAAAGCCGTGGGTCTGTTCACCCGTGCCGCCTGGCTGAGCGCACTACTATTATTAATTTCATCGATGTCCTCGGGGATGGAGCGCCCACCATAGACTCGACGATAGCTATTGATTATGAGCGGAGCAATCATCATGGAATACGACGACAAACTCATTGAAGACGCCGTGCTTGCTCTATTGGCAGCCTTCAGTTCCGACAGTGGCAACACTTGGAAAGGGTTCGATTTCGAGATCATGAACCGATTGCATGAACATGGTTTCATCAGTAATCCGGTGAACAGGAACAAATCAATTTGGTTAACGGAGGAAGGGCTGGAGCGAGGTCGGCGGATAGCTGATCAGTTGTTCGGCTTGAAAACTCAAGGCCAGCTTGAGTCCAACGCTCAGCCGTTGCCATAGGCAAAAGCTCGCTAGCGTCTGGCATCGTCGAGAATGTCCCTACCGCTATTCAGGAAAGGCCTGACCACAATTCGCCGTACGCTGTTTTAGGCTTATCACAAACGGGCAGTTTCGCCCGTGTCAGATCGTCGCAAGCCGCATACATTGACTCGGTTTATAAGCAGCGGCAGCATAAATCCCAATCGCGCCCGATCCTCTGGTGCTGGCTCAGTCCGGCATTACGTTCGGGCCTTCTTGTTTATGAAACACGGAACTAGCTAAGCCAATTTCCTGTAGGAGCGAGCCTGCTCGCGAAAAACGCAAGGCATCCACATATCCCGCTGAATACCCCGCCCACCGCAAGCAAACCCGCTGTCGCAACCTAACGCCTGATTTTTGCCCGACGCTTCACTCATTACCCCTCAGCTTTAGACCCCGCCCGCTTAAACGCCGGCCCATTTTCCCGATCCCGAGTAAGCACCTTCACCGCATCATCCACCAACGCCTTACTCATCGAAGTCAGATAATGTGCAGCCCAGGCGTGTCGATCAGTGTCTCTGGCACAAGCGGCATCTTCAGTGTGCGTCTTGGCCAGGAACAGAAAATCGGAAGCCATGGACAACGCATCGCCGAGAGGAACGCCGCGAGTGACATGAAACAGCGCTTGATCCGCACAGTAGATCGCGGGTGTCAGGCCGATGGTTTTGAGTTCAGTAACGGAAAAGAATTTCTAGGCAGGGGTTGACCTCGTATTTTAATGCTGTACTATTCGCCTCCCGCTAACGAGCAGTTTGATGCTGGTTTGGCTTAAGTGGTTGATTTTATTATTGAAATCAGAAGCTTTTAAGGTTGCTGCTTAAAGGGGTTTGCTGTAGAGTGCATGCCTCGGTTGAGACGAAAGGTCTTAACCAACCGCTCTTTAACAACTGAATCAAGCAATTCGTGTGGGTGCTTGTGGAGTCAGACTGCTAGTCAACAGATTATCAGCATCACAAGTTACTCCGCGAGAAATCAAAGATGTAACCAACGATTGCTGAGCCAAGTTTAGGGTTTTCTCAAAACCCAAAGATGTTTGAACTGAAGAGTTTGATCATGGCTCAGATTGAACGCTGGCGGCAGGCCTAACACATGCAAGTCGAGCGGATGAAGGGAGCTTGCTCTCTGATTCAGCGGCGGACGGGTGAGTAATGCCTAGGAATCTGCCTGGTAGTGGGGGACAACGTTTCGAAAGGAACGCTAATACCGCATACGTCCTACGGGAGAAAGCAGGGGACCTTCGGGCCTTGCGCTATCAGATGAGCCTAGGTCGGATTAGCTAGTTGGTGAGGTAATGGCTCACCAAGGCGACGATCCGTAACTGGTCTGAGAGGATGATCAGTCACACTGGAACTGAGACACGGTCCAGACTCCTACGGGAGGCAGCAGTGGGGAATATTGGACAATGGGCGAAAGCCTGATCCAGCCATGCCGCGTGTGTGAAGAAGGTCTTCGGATTGTAAAGCACTTTAAGTTGGGAGGAAGGGCATTAACCTAATACGTTAGTGTTTTGACGTTACCGACAGAATAAGCACCGGCTAACTCTGTGCCAGCAGCCGCGGTAATACAGAGGGTGCAAGCGTTAATCGGAATTACTGGGCGTAAAGCGCGCGTAGGTGGTTTGTTAAGTTGGATGTGAAAGCCCCGGGCTCAACCTGGGAACTGCATTCAAAACTGACAAGCTAGAGTATGGTAGAGGGTGGTGGAATTTCCTGTGTAGCGGTGAAATGCGTAGATATAGGAAGGAACACCAGTGGCGAAGGCGACCACCTGGACTGATACTGACACTGAGGTGCGAAAGCGTGGGGAGCAAACAGGATTAGATACCCTGGTAGTCCACGCCGTAAACGATGTCAACTAGCCGTTGGGAGCCTTGAGCTCTTAGTGGCGCAGCTAACGCATTAAGTTGACCGCCTGGGGAGTACGGCCGCAAGGTTAAAACTCAAATGAATTGACGGGGGCCCGCACAAGCGGTGGAGCATGTGGTTTAATTCGAAGCAACGCGAAGAACCTTACCAGGCCTTGACATCCAATGAACTTTCCAGAGATGGATTGGTGCCTTCGGGAACATTGAGACAGGTGCTGCATGGCTGTCGTCAGCTCGTGTCGTGAGATGTTGGGTTAAGTCCCGTAACGAGCGCAACCCTTGTCCTTAGTTACCAGCACGTTATGGTGGGCACTCTAAGGAGACTGCCGGTGACAAACCGGAGGAAGGTGGGGATGACGTCAAGTCATCATGGCCCTTACGGCCTGGGCTACACACGTGCTACAATGGTCGGTACAGAGGGTTGCCAAGCCGCGAGGTGGAGCTAATCCCACAAAACCGATCGTAGTCCGGATCGCAGTCTGCAACTCGACTGCGTGAAGTCGGAATCGCTAGTAATCGCGAATCAGAATGTCGCGGTGAATACGTTCCCGGGCCTTGTACACACCGCCCGTCACACCATGGGAGTGGGTTGCACCAGAAGTAGCTAGTCTAACCTTCGGGAGGACGGTTACCACGGTGTGATTCATGACTGGGGTGAAGTCGTAACAAGGTAGCCGTAGGGGAACCTGCGGCTGGATCACCTCCTTAATCGACGACTCAGCTGCTCCATAAGTTCCCACACGAATTGCTTGATTCATTGAAGAAGACGAGAGGCCGGCCTTTAAGGTGGTCTGTTTCGTTAGAGTTTAGAAATGAGTATTCCAGCGTGAATATTGATTTCTAGTCTTTGACTAGTTCGTTCTTTAAAAATTTGGGTATGTGATAGAAAGATAGACTGAACGTTACTTTCACTGGTAACGGATCAGGCTAAGGTAAAATTTGTGAGTTCTCTTAATTGAGAAATTCGAATTTTCGGCGAATGTCGTCTTCATAGTATAACCAGATTGCTTGGGGTTATATGGTCAAGTGAAGAAGCGCATACGGTGGATGCCTTGGCAGTCAGAGGCGATGAAAGACGTGGTAGCCTGCGAAAAGCTTCGGGGAGTCGGCAAACAGACTTTGATCCGGAGATGTCTGAATGGGGGAACCCAGCCATCATAAGATGGTTATCTTGTACTGAATACATAGGTGCAAGAGGCGAACCAGGGGAACTGAAACATCTAAGTACCCTGAGGAAAAGAAATCAACCGAGATTCCCTTAGTAGTGGCGAGCGAACGGGGACTAGCCCTTAAGTTGATTTGAGATTAGCGGAACGCTCTGGAAAGTGCGGCCATAGTGGGTGATAGCCCTGTACGCGAAAATCTCTTATCAATGAAATCGAGTAGGACGGAGCACGAGAAACTTTGTCTGAATATGGGGGGACCATCCTCCAAGGCTAAATACTACTGACTGACCGATAGTGAACTAGTACCGTGAGGGAAAGGCGAAAAGAACCCCGGAGAGGGGAGTGAAATAGATCCTGAAACCGTATGCGTACAAGCAGTGGGAGCCCACTTTGTTGGGTGACTGCGTACCTTTTGTATAATGGGTCAGCGACTTATTTTCAGTGGCGAGCTTAACCGAATAGGGGAGGCGTAGCGAAAGCGAGTCTTAATAGGGCGTCTAGTCGCTGGGAATAGACCCGAAACCGGGCGATCTATCCATGGGCAGGTTGAAGGTTAGGTAACACTGACTGGAGGACCGAACCGACTACCGTTGAAAAGTTAGCGGATGACCTGTGGATCGGAGTGAAAGGCTAATCAAGCTCGGAGATAGCTGGTTCTCCTCGAAAGCTATTTAGGTAGCGCCTCATGTATCACTGTAGGGGGTAGAGCACTGTTTCGGCTAGGGGGTCATCCCGACTTACCAAACCGATGCAAACTCCGAATACCTACAAGTGCCGAGCATGGGAGACACACGGCGGGTGCTAACGTCCGTCGTGAAAAGGGAAACAACCCAGACCGTCAGCTAAGGTCCCAAAGTTATGGTTAAGTGGGAAACGATGTGGGAAGGCTTAGACAGCTAGGAGGTTGGCTTAGAAGCAGCCACCCTTTAAAGAAAGCGTAATAGCTCACTAGTCGAGTCGGCCTGCGCGGAAGATGTAACGGGGCTCAAACCATACACCGAAGCTACGGGTATCACCTTCGGGTGATGCGGTAGAGGAGCGTTCTGTAAGCCTGTGAAGGTGAGTTGAGAAGCTTGCTGGAGGTATCAGAAGTGCGAATGCTGACATGAGTAACGACAATGGGTGTGAAAAACACCCACGCCGAAAGACCAAGGTTTCCTGCGCAACGTTAATCGACGCAGGGTTAGTCGGTCCCTAAGGCGAGGCTGAAAAGCGTAGTCGATGGAAAACAGGTTAATATTCCTGTACTTCTGGTTATTGCGATGGAGGGACGGAGAAGGCTAGGCCAGCTTGGCGTTGGTTGTCCAAGTTTAAGGTGGTAGGCTGAGATCTTAGGTAAATCCGGGATCTTAAGGCCGAGAGCTGATGACGAGTTACCTTTTTGGTGACGAAGTGGTTGATGCCATGCTTCCAAGAAAAGCTTCTAAGCTTCAGATAACCAGGAACCGTACCCCAAACCGACACAGGTGGTTGGGTAGAGAATACCAAGGCGCTTGAGAGAACTCGGGTGAAGGAACTAGGCAAAATGGCACCGTAACTTCGGGAGAAGGTGCGCCGGTGAGGGTGAAGGACTTGCTCCGTAAGCCCACGCCGGTCGAAGATACCAGGCCGCTGCGACTGTTTATTAAAAACACAGCACTCTGCAAACACGAAAGTGGACGTATAGGGTGTGACGCCTGCCCGGTGCCGGAAGGTTAATTGATGGGGTTAGCCAACGCGAAGCTCTTGATCGAAGCCCCGGTAAACGGCGGCCGTAACTATAACGGTCCTAAGGTAGCGAAATTCCTTGTCGGGTAAGTTCCGACCTGCACGAATGGCGTAACGATGGCGGCGCTGTCTCCACCCGAGACTCAGTGAAATTGAAATCGCTGTGAAGATGCAGTGTATCCGCGGCTAGACGGAAAGACCCCGTGAACCTTTACTATAGCTTTGCACTGGACTTTGAATTTGCTTGTGTAGGATAGGTGGGAGGCTTTGAAGCGTGGACGCCAGTTCGCGTGGAGCCATCCTTGAAATACCACCCTGGCAACTTTGAGGTTCTAACTCAGGTCCGTTATCCGGATCGAGGACAGTGTATGGTGGGTAGTTTGACTGGGGCGGTCTCCTCCTAAAGAGTAACGGAGGAGTACGAAGGTGCGCTCAGACCGGTCGGAAATCGGTCGTAGAGTATAAAGGCAAAAGCGCGCTTGACTGCGAGACAGACACGTCGAGCAGGTACGAAAGTAGGTCTTAGTGATCCGGTGGTTCTGTATGGAAGGGCCATCGCTCAACGGATAAAAGGTACTCCGGGGATAACAGGCTGATACCGCCCAAGAGTTCATATCGACGGCGGTGTTTGGCACCTCGATGTCGGCTCATCACATCCTGGGGCTGAAGCCGGTCCCAAGGGTATGGCTGTTCGCCATTTAAAGTGGTACGCGAGCTGGGTTTAGAACGTCGTGAGACAGTTCGGTCCCTATCTGCCGTGGACGTTTGAGATTTGAGAGGGGCTGCTCCTAGTACGAGAGGACCGGAGTGGACGAACCTCTGGTGTTCCGGTTGTCACGCCAGTGGCATTGCCGGGTAGCTATGTTCGGAAAAGATAACCGCTGAAAGCATCTAAGCGGGAAACTTGCCTCAAGATGAGATCTCACTGGGACCTTGAGTCCCCTGAAGGGCCGTCGAAGACTACGACGTTGATAGGTTGGGTGTGTAAGCGCTGTGAGGCGTTGAGCTAACCAATACTAATTGCCCGTGAGGCTTGACCATATAACACCCAAGCAATTTGATGCTCCTAGTTGAAAAGACGAAAGAGACCAGATTGCGGTGTGTGAAGACGAAACGAACCGAAAGTTCGAAAGACTCACAAAACACCGAAGCTATCACATACCCAATTTGCTGAAGCGAGGCCAACTGGTCACGACTCAGTACCCGAATTTCTTGACGACCATAGAGCGTTGGAACCACCTGATCCCATCCCGAACTCAGAAGTGAAACGATGCATCGCCGATGGTAGTGTGGGGTTTCCCCATGTGAGAGTAGGTCATCGTCAAGATTAAATTCCGAAACCCCAATTGCGAAAGCAGTTGGGGTTTTGTTTGTCCTTGAAAAAAGCATCCTGAGACTGGTGCGGAAGTTGACCGTCAACCACGTTAGAGTAGGTCCATGGTGGCCATGGAATCAGCCATGCGGTAGCCCATCGCTTTGTAACCCGCCTGGCGCTTATCCCACATTCTCAGCAGCGCGACATTTCCCCCGTCAACGAAGTCAATCACTCGCACGTCGGCCTTATCGGCATGCGATCGATGCAACCGCCCCGCATATTGCTGAAGGATTCCCTTCCATGAGATGGGCATTGCCAGTACCAGCGTGTCCAACGGCGGGTGATCGAAACCTTCACCTACTAGTTTTCCTGTTGCCAACAGCACCCGTGGAGCATCAGGGGGAAGGGACTCAAGCTCATGCATACGGGAAATGCGCTGTTTCTTAGGCACTCGCCCATGAAGCGTGAAAAGGTTATGCACGCGCTGCTTCAATTCTAATTCAAGGGCATCCACATGTTCCGTCCGTTCCGTTAGCACTAGAATTTTTCTACCCTCGTTGTACGCCAGTTCAATCTCCGAGACGATTTTGGCTGTCCGCTCAAAGTCGTCGGCTAGACGCCGAAAAATGTCCTGAATCCCAAAGCCGTCGGGAACCACTATTGGTTTGGACAGCAATCGAGGCACGACAGATAGGTCATGAGGCGCACTCGCTGGCCGAGCAGCAGAATGTCGGATCGGTCCGCACTGCATGAAAATAATAGGCTGTTGCCCATCTCGGCGCACTGGGGTTGCGGTGAGTCCCAGTACGTACCGCGCGGTCGCGCTCCTCAGTAGCGCCTCGAATGACACGGCTGATAGGTGATGACACTCATCAACGATGATCTGGCCGTAGTTTTTTACCTGATCGCTGATCTCGCCTTTTCGCGATAACGACTGCATTACGGCAATGTCGATGATGCCGGTAAGCTTCGCTTTTCCGCCCCCAAGGGTACCAACGACACCATTCTCGACTCCCAGGAACGCCTGCAAGCGCTCTTGCCACTGCCTTAACAGTTCCGTCCGATGCACAAGCACCAACGTGTTAATGCCACGAGTGGCAATCAATGCAGCAGCACTCACCGTTTTACCGAAAGCTGTCGGTGCGCAGAGGATACCGGTGTCATGACTTAGCATTGCGCTGACAGCAGCCTCTTGGTCAGAACGCAGGGTCCCGAGAAAACTCACGTCGATGGGGTCGCCCACGAAGCGCTCGTCTTTAAAAATAGGGGTAACCCCGTTTTCCTCTAAAAGCTCCAGCGCAGCATCCAAACAGCCACGCGGTAACGCAATATGTTTGGGGAAGTTCTGGGCGCAGCCGATAATCCTTGGATTGTTCCACACTGACATGCGCATGGCCTGAGCTTTGTAGAACTCGGGATTTTGAAAGGCAGCGAGCCGGACAAGCTGGTTTGCCAATGGCTGTGGCAATTCCGACTTTTCAAAGTAAATTAAGTTAGCCAGCGTGATGTTGACAGCAGCGGGCAACGGGCATGTCAATTTACGTGATCTCGATTCACGATCTTTCCAGGGTTCTGCATCACCTTCGTCATCGACATAGGCGACCCCTAGAGGGTCTCGATTACCCATCGCCTGGATAATAACGGGCTGGATATCTTCTGGACTCATGCGCTGAATCGATGCCAGGAAGGCCCATTGATCAGGATGAGGCTCAAGCGTGTCGTCTACAAAAACGCTGTTGTTTTGGGCCCTGGCCCGCTTTTGCAAAGGGAGCGCGATGAGATTTCCAAAGCCGCCTTTGGGCATATAGTCCTGGTTTGGAAACAGTCGATCATAGGAGCTGAGCGCCAACTGGCGGGTGCGCTCGCAGGCATGACTGATGATTGCGGCACCGAGGCGGCGCGCATCGCAGGCAGGAACATTACGCTCAAAGAAAATCCAGCCATGAGCCCCTTGGCCTGAGCGCGATATTTCCAGCGCCACCGGGACGTTCAGCTCATGGCATGACTGCACAAAAGCTTTGGAATCATCACGCCATTCGGCCTCATCGAAGTCGACCGCCAAAAAATAACAAGTGTCATCAGAGAGTAGGGGGTAGATACCAACGACCACTTCGCCCGCCAGATGGCAATAGACCACCTCATCGGTCAGCGGAAGCAGCTGGCGGTTACCACAGTCGCCACATTTGATTCGGGGCTTCTCACAAACGCCTGGTCTCCATTCGTTTGCGCAAGCGGGTGCGTATCCTGATTTGCCTGTCTTGCTTTCCCAACGGATGGGGTAGACGTCCGTTCTACCGCGAAACAAGCTTCGGAATAGGGCAAGCTTTCCTTCAGTATCGAGTTGCTGTGATTGCTCTGCTTGGACAATCGCTATCTTGACTGGCTCAGCAGGCGGGCGCCAATCGATGCCATGAGCATCCAGCAAGGCAACCAATCTTGAATTCTCAGCCCTTAGTTGCGCCACCAGACTAGTGTCTATCACCGCCTTGAGCCTCTACGTCTCAGGTGAAGCCTGTAGCCTCGAGCTACAACCCTCAGTCCATCAGTAAAACATAGAGGTTATCAAACAACAGAGGTTCGGTTCAGGAGCTCAAGAGGTCCGCCCTAATCCCAATCAAATCGTTGGCAGGCTCAATCTGCCGGTGAGGGATACAGAGCGCGCAGTTGCTGGCATTCGGCTAGCGTGGAAAGTTCCAGGATTTTCCCAGGCGCAGAGTGATCAGGTTTGTAGTCAGCAGGTAGTAGGGCGTCGATTTCGAGTTTGGGTTCATGTGGTCGTTCAAAAACCAAACGAGATATTCAGTGCGGGGCGGAAAGCGCCAGCCCAACCACTATCAATGCCGAAGGTGCACCGAAATCAAAACCCGCTGGAGCCAAACAATGCCTGCCAGCTCACCGCAACCCTCTGTGGGAGCGGGCCCGCGAAGGCGCCAGCCCGGCCAACACAAACCCCTGAACTAAACCACAACCCCCTGTAGGAGCGAGCCCGCTCGCGAAAAACCCAAGGCATCCACATGTCCCACTGAACACCCCTGTCCACCGCAACCAAGCCCGCCCTCACAACATCACGCCCGACGCTTGAAACCAAAAGCTATCCCGGCGCGTCGCCCACTACCCCTAAGCCGTAGCCCCCGCCCGCTTGGACGCCACTTCATTATCCCGATCCCGCATCAGCACCTTCACCGCATCATCCACCAACGCCTTACTCATCGAAGTCAGATAATGCGCCGCCCAGGCGTGACGGTCGGTGTCTCTGGCATAAGCAGCATCTTCAGTGAGCGTCTTGGCCAGGAACAGAAAATCGGAGGCCATGGACAACGCATCGCCAAGAGGAACACCGCGAGTGACATGAAACAGCGCTTGATCTGCGCAGTAGATGGCCGGCGTCAAGCCAATGGTTTTGAGTTCAGTTTGTTCAGTCATTGCCCACCTCCGAGGATGGAGAGGCAATGGGGGAGGGCATTACGCGATTGGGAATCGCGAAGAGAGAAAAGCCAAATTTCAAACGGATTGATACTGCGCATTATCCAACTCCTTGATATGAGGAGCTGCCACGTTCGTTACCACACGAATGGGTGACAGCTGTGCGCAGGGTGGTAAACCGGGAATCAAGGAAACCGGCACGCCCGAGGGCGTCCCACGCACAGCCGCCATAACTCACGCCGCAGGCATAAAAAAAGCGCCTGATGACGTGATTGGGGCGCTGTTGCGCCTTGAATAACTCGAGTTACCACACCCGGTCGCTGAATTGGCAGCGACGGTGGGAGGGTATCGTGCCGACTCCATTCCTGCAACCTTCAGACATATCGGCCACAAATCTGAGTGGTGACGTATTGTGGTCTTTTCCATTTTTTCGGTTTTGAGTGCGAAACAAGCGCCAACGGGGGGGCTTACTCTATTTCAATCTTCGTCGGTTATTTCTGTATAGCTTGTAGGAACTCTCCTGTTCGCTCAGCAACGTCTTGAATTGCCTCCGCGCCCACGTACTTTGTGTTCGCCCACTCATTCTTGAGTCGGCGCGATTCATATAACCGCAGCACGCGCCTTACTTGGCGCGTGAATGGACACGGAGTGCAAGCAATGAGAAAGGGATACCTCATTCGCAAGGGTGACAAGACCACCTGCTGTGGTGAAGTTATGGAAACCGATACTCGCGTCATGAAGTTCGGCATGGTGCATGCCCGCGACGGGGTCAAGAGCCTCGAGCAATCGCCTACGAGCGACTCAACCGCAGCAAATGCTGCGCAACTGAAGCAACGTAGGTAAAACCATGAACACAATCGAACTGCCACCGATTTATATTTATGCAACGGAACCTGGCTATTCCAATCCACCTGGTGCACCGTTTCCAGCCCCAAACCCAGGAGTCATTCTGCTACATCAGCAACAACAGCGAAATGTTCATTATGCAAATGGCCATTGGCGCGAAATGATAATTAAGCTTTGTAATGAGCAAGCGCATTATGGTCAAGTAAACTATGTCGTGCCGGGTTTTCCCTTCGATTTCGGGGTGATGCGTTGGGCAGATACATTCAGCTCTAATGATTCTGATCAGAGCCCTGCGCAAGCTTTGAACTACGCCAGCCGCCAAATCGCGGACAAAAAGCTATTTGAATACGATACAGCGTACTTTTCGGGCGGGGTTTTGACTCCAGTTGCAGCGATGGGGCATTTGGTGTTCGGTAAAGGTGCTACTGCAAGAACCAATATCAACAAGCTGAGCTTGCAACTGTCCACCACGAAGATGCCATTGCTGGAAACTGCACTAGCCGCAGCCCCGGTTGGTATCTCTTCAATCTACCTAGACAAAGTGCCCTAAAATACAGCAAACGACTCGTGGATGACCGCATCCTGGCTCGGGAGCATCACTCTGAAAATTGAAGGTGCAGTCACCAAGACGGCAGATGGCCGCTTGAACTTCAACGGTAATGCCAAGGCTTACAACGATATCTACGACGGCAACCCAAGCACTCATCGGAGCTGGCTTGGTGAGTCCTCTACCGCAGTCCTTGACGCGGTACACAGAGTAATGAATGGTCAACCCTATGAAATCGCGATTGAGGGTTCACTAGGCGTCTCGATCAATCGTTGATGTAACATAGGCGCCTTTGTTTTTCGAGGCGCCTACTTCAGATAATTCACGGACGGAGAAAGATATGTTTAAGCAGTTTTGCAAATATTTTTCCCCAGCATTGTTGCTTGTGTTGGGCGTCATTTTGCTATGGGGCTCACTCTATAGCTCCATCGTCAACGTAGATGAGGGGGAAAAACCAGCTCCTACGTTTTTTGTGGTTTTTTATGTTGCGTACTTCTCTGCTTTTGTTATGGTTTTACAGGCTTTTTCTTCCTTTCTACTGGTATGGGCTCCAAACAAAAAATGGGTCACGGTGCTGTCATTTCTGGTGCGCTTACCCGTAATGCTATTTACGTTTTTTGTCGGAGCTTTAAGTCTGGCATTGGCCTATGACGTTTCTTTACTGGCTCTTGCGCCAGCACTTGTTTATTTAGTTGCAACATTTTTATTTGTCCGACAGGATTTGGCGTTATTCCGCAGACGAAATGCATAGTCGTAGCAGCGTTTTTTATCCCTGTACATCTCTAAAGCCTCAACAATCGCTATGGCTTTTTCGTATCTGGCACGCCCTTGTTCCCTTTTTTGCTCCAGGTAGATGAGGGTGGCGCGAATTGCCGGACCTATTCTCGGTCCCCCCCCAAAAAAAAGGGGAATTCAGTTGTCAAGTATGTTCGACAAACCAGACATCTGGCTCATCGTCATGTCCTGGCTTAGCCGACACATCCCCGATGTTCTATGTCGCGACGTCCTTGTGCTGGATCGTCTTCTTGCGCGTGATCTACGGAAAGGGCGGCGACAGACTCTAATTGCAGAAAGGGGGGCAGATTTACTATTAGTCAACACATGGCGGCCAAGGCATTTGGCCAACAAGCGGACCGTCACTGGACAGCTTTCAAGTACTCCCTGAGTGCCATGAGCGGGGAATCAAGCTGCTCCATCGTCTGTGCGCTGCTAAAATCAGTCGCCAGTCTGTTTAGCTCTCGTCCAAGGGGGTTCTCCGCACCGCCTAGAGCCTCCATTGCCAAGCCCACGCACGCGTCCACTTTTTGCTGGATTGTCTCAACATCCCCCCGCCGCACCAGCAACTCAAACACATCCCGCTGGTAATCCCCCATGACCAAATCATCCCGCAAAATCGGGCTCTGACCTTCCGTTTCATAAGCCAGTTTGAGGGAGAAGAGGGCGACGGTTTCCAAGTGCAATTCCATGGGGGAAATCCTTGTGAAATGTTCTTCCGGCGAGGAGGGTAGAAGAGACGCAAGATCAAAAGATCGCAGCCTTCGGCAGCTCCTACAGGTCAGTGCGTTGTTCGCGGTGTGTCAGGGGTGGCTTTTCTGTGGGCGAAAAAAAAGGCCTTGCTAAGCAAGACCTTTCTTAATTTTGGTGCCCCGAGGGAGACTCGAACTCCCACTCCTTTCGAAAACGGATTTTGAATCCGCCGCGTCTACCAATTCCGCCATCAGGGCTCAATGGCGGCGAAGTATAGAGATGAGATAACCGCTGGTCAATCAGGTACATGGAGAATTTTTGATAATTCCGCTAGACTTCCCGGCCCTGCTAGACGAACCCCATCATGCGCGTTGCTGACTTTACTTTCGAGCTCCCTGATTCGCTGATTGCCCGCCATCCTTTGGCCGAGCGTCGCAATAGTCGTCTGTTGACCCTGGATGGGGTCAGCGGCGCCCTGGCACACCGTCAATTCACTGATTTGCTGGAGCATTTGCGCCCCGGCGATTTGATGGTGTTCAACAATACCCGGGTGATTCCGGCGCGGCTGTTTGGCCAGAAAGCTTCCGGCGGCAAGCTGGAAATCCTGGTGGAGCGGGTGCTCGACAGTCATCGCGTGCTGGCCCATGTGCGTTCCAGCAAGTCGCCCAAGCCTGGGTCGAAGATCCTGATCGACGGCGGTGGCGAGGCCGAGATGCTGGCGCGTCATGATGCGTTGTTCGAGCTGGGGTTCACTGAGGAGGTGTTGCCGCTGCTCGACCGCGTCGGGCACATGCCGTTGCCTCCTTATATAGACCGCCCGGATGAAGGTGCCGACCGCGAGCGTTACCAGACCGTCTACGCCGAGCGTTTGGGCGCGGTGGCGGCGCCGACGGCGGGGCTGCATTTCGATCAGGTGCTGCTGGAGGCGATTGCCGCCAAGGGCGTCGAGACGGCGTTCGTGACCTTGCACGTGGGCGCGGGTACGTTCCAGCCGGTGCGGGTCGAGAAGATCGAAGACCACCACATGCACAGCGAATGGCTGGAAGTCGGCCAGGACGTGGTGGATGCCGTTGCCGCCTGCCGCGCGCGCGGTGGTCGTGTGGTGGCCGTGGGGACCACCAGTGTGCGCTCGCTGGAAAGTGCGGCGCGCGATGGCGTGCTCAAGCCGTTCAGCGGCGATACAGACATTTTCATCTACCCTGGCCGGCCGTTTCATGTGGTCGACGCCCTGGTCACCAACTTCCATTTGCCCGAATCCACGCTGTTGATGCTGGTTTCGGCGTTCGCCGGTTATCCCGAGACGATGGCCGCCTACAAGGCTGCGGTCGATAACGGGTACCGTTTTTTCAGCTACGGTGATGCGATGTTCATCACGCGTAATCCTGCGCCGACTGCCCCTAAAGAATCGGGCCCAGAGGAAACAGTATGAGTCGCACCTGTCGTATGTCTTTCGAGCTGCTGGCCACTGATGGCAAGGCTCGGCGCGGTCGTTTGACCTTCCCGCGCGGTACCGTCGAGACCCCGGCCTTCATGCCGGTGGGCACCTACGGCACGGTCAAGGGCATGCTGCCACGGGATATCGAGGCGACTGGCGCTGAAATCATTCTGGGCAACACCTTCCATCTGTGGCTGCGCCCGGGCACGGAAGTGATCAGGAAGCACGGCGACCTGCACGATTTCATGCAGTGGAAAGGCCCGATCCTGACCGACTCCGGCGGTTTCCAGGTGTTCAGCCTGGGCGCCATGCGCAAGATCAAGGAGGAGGGCGTGACCTTCGCTTCCCCGGTCGATGGCGCCAAGGTGTTCATGGGCCCGGAAGAGTCAATGCAGGTCCAGCGTGACCTGGGCTCCGACATCGTGATGATTTTCGACGAATGCACGCCGTACCCGGCTGATGAAGACGTCGCCCGTATTTCCATGGAATTGTCCCTGCGTTGGGCCAAGCGTTCGAAAGAAGCCCATGGCGACAACACCGCGGCGCTGTTCGGCATCGTTCAGGGCGGCATGCACCAGGACCTGCGCATGCGCTCCCTGGAAGGCCTGGACAAGATCGGCTTCGACGGCCTGGCCATCGGCGGCCTGTCGGTGGGCGAGCCCAAGCACGAAATGATCAAGGTGCTGGATTACCTGCCGGGCATGATGCCGGCTGACAAACCTCGTTACCTTATGGGCGTTGGCAAACCGGAAGACTTGGTTGAGGGTGTGCGCCGCGGTGTGGACATGTTCGATTGCGTGATGCCAACCCGTAATGCCCGCAATGGGCATCTGTTCATCGATACCGGCGTGCTGAAGATCCGTAACGCGTTCCATCGCCATGATGATTCGCCGCTCGATCCGACCTGCGATTGCTATACCTGCCAGAACTTCTCCCGCGCTTATCTGCATCACCTGGACAAGTGCGGCGAAATGCTGGGAAGCATGCTCAATACCATCCATAACTTGCGTCATTATCAAGTGCTTATGGCTGGTTTGCGCGAGGCTATTCAACAGGGTACATTGGCCGCCTTTGTCGATGCCTTCTACGCCAAACGCGGGTTACCTGTTCCGCCTTTGGACTGAGTTTCCTGACCCCAAGATTCAACATTTGCAACTGGAGTGCTAAATGAGCTTTTTTATCTCTAATGCCATGGCAGACGCTGCAGCCCCTGCGGCAGCCCCTATGGGCGGTGGTTTCGAGTGGATTTTCCTGGTCGGCTTCCTGGTCATCTTCTACCTGATGATCTGGCGTCCACAGGCCAAGCGCGCCAAAGAGCAGAAAAACCTGCTGAGCAGTCTGCAGAAAGGCGACGAAGTTGTGACCACCGGCGGCATCGCCGGCAAGATCACTAAAGTGGCCGACGATTTCGTCGTTCTGGAAGTTTCCGACACCGTCGAAATGAAGTTCCAGAAAGGCGCCATCGCCGCCACGCTGCCAAAAGGCACGCTCAAAGCGATCTAAGTTTCAACTTCATTTTCAATCGACGGGGCGCGCAAGGCGCCCCGCGTCATAAACGGGCGGCGTGATGCTGAACAAATATCCTCTGTGGAAATACATTCTGATCCTGGCGGTGCTGGCGGTCGGTCTGATTTATTCCGCTCCCAATCTTTATCCTGATGACCCGGCCATTCAGGTCAGCGGTGCAAGCACTGCACTGCAGGTCAATCAGGCTGATCTGGATCGTGTGAGCGCTGCGCTCAAGGAATCCGGGATCAACGTCAAGGCTGCCACGCTGGCAGAGGGCGGCAAGGGTGGTCTGATTCGCCTGACCAAGGCTGAAGACCAGTTGCCGGCCAAGGACGTTGTACGCAAGGCGTTGGGTGATGACTACGTCGTTGCATTGAACCTGGCGCAAACCACCCCGCAATGGCTGCGCAACCTCGCTGCGCACCCGATGAAGCTGGGTCTGGACTTGTCCGGTGGTGTGCACTTCCTGCTGGAAGTGGACATGGACAAAGCCCTCGATGCACGCCTGAAAGTCTACGAAGGCGACGTCAAGAGCCTGCTGCGTAAAGAAAAGCTGCGCTATCGCAGCCTGCCGCAACTCAATGGTGCCATCCAGCTGGGCTTCGCTGATGAAGACAGCCGTGAACAGGCCCGTGTGCTGATCCGCAAGAACTTCAACGATTTCGACATTGTTCCGGCCGACCTCAATGGTCAACCGGTGCTGCGTCTGGCGATGACCCCGGCCAAGCTGGCGGAAATCCGCGAATACTCCATCAAGCAGAACTTGACCACGGTACGTAACCGCGTCAACGAGCTGGGTGTTGCCGAACCGATCGTCCAGCGCCAGGGCGCCAACCGCATCGTGGTTGAGCTGCCGGGTGTGCAGGACACCGCCGAAGCCAAGCGTATTCTCGGCAAGACGGCCAACCTCGAGTTCCGTCTGGCCGCTGAGCCTGGTGCTTCGAAAGCCACTTCCGAATCCTTCGAGTTCCGTGAAGGCGGCCGTCCTCCAGCGCTGATCGAGCGCGGCCTGATCATCACCGGCGACCAGGTGACTGACGCCAAGGCCGGCTTCGACGAGCACGGCAGACCAGAAGTGAATATCCGTCTGGATGGCCACGGCGGCGAGCTGATGAACCGTGCGACCCGTTCGAACGTCGGTCGCAGCATGGCGGTGATCTTCATCGAACAGCGTCCGGTTACCACCTATACCAAGCAAGTGGTCAACGGCGTCGAGAAAGACGTGCCGGTTCAGAGCTTCAAGGAAGAGAAGAAGATCATCAGCCTGGCGACCATCCAGTCGCCGCTGGGTGCCCAGTTCCGTATTACCGGCCTGAACGGCCAGGGCGAGTCGTCCGAGCTGGCGCTGCTGCTGCGTGCCGGTGGTCTGGCTGCACCGATGTACTTTGCTGAAGAGCGCACCATTGGTCCAAGCCTGGGTGCCGACAACATCACCAAGGGTATCGATGCGTCGCTGTGGGGCATGCTGTTCGTCTCGCTGTTCATCATGGCCATCTACCGCTTCTTCGGCCTCATCGCCACCGTCGCTCTGGCGGTGAACATGGTGATGCTGCTGGCGCTGATGTCGCTGCTGGGTGCAACGCTGACCCTGCCAGGCATCGCCGGTATCGTATTGACCATGGGTATGGCGGTCGACGCCAACGTGCTGATCTTCTCGCGGATCCGCGAAGAGATCGCCGCCGGCATGACCGTGCAGCGTGCAATCAACGAAGGCTTCGGCCGGGCATTCACCGCGATTCTCGACGCCAACCTGACCACCTTGCTGGTCGGCGGCATCCTCTTTGCCATGGGCACCGGCCCGGTCAAGGGCTTCGCAGTGACCATGTCCCTCGGGATCTTTACCTCGATGTTCACGGCCATCATGGTGACCCGCGCGATGGTCAACCTGATCTTCGGCGGTCGTGACTTCAAGAAGTTGTGGATTTAAGGGGCTGCCATGTTACGTACAATCAACTTCATGGGCGTTCGCAACTTCGCGTTCGGCGTCACATTGTTCCTTACCGTGCTGGCCTTGTTCAGTGTCGCCACCAAGGGCATGAACTGGGGTCTGGACTTCACCGGCGGTACGCTCATCGAGCTGACCTACGAGCGTCCGGCTGATGTCTCCAAGGTGCGTGAGCAGCTGGTGAGCGCCGGTTATAATGACGCTGTCGTGCAGAACTTCGGTGCAACCACCGACCTGCTGGTGCGCATGCCTGGCGAAGATCCGCAACTGGGTCACCAGGTGGCCGAGGCCTTGCAGAAGGTCGGCGGCGAGAACCCGGCGACGGTCAAGCGTGTCGAATTCGTCGGCCCGCAGGTGGGTGAAGAGCTGCGCGACCAGGGCGGCCTCGGCATGCTGATGGCGCTGGGCGGCATCCTGATCTACCTGGCGTTCCGCTTTCAGTGGAAGTTCGCGATCGGTGCGATCGTGTCCCTGATCCACGACGTGATCGTGACCATCGGTATCCTGTCGTTCTTCCAGATCACCTTCGACCTGACGGTGCTGGCGGCGGTACTGGCGATCATCGGTTACTCGCTCAACGACACCATCGTGGTATTCGACCGGGTTCGTGAGAACTTCCGTGTCCTGCGCAAGGCCAGCCTGATCGAGAACATCAACATCTCGACCACGCAAACCCTGCTGCGGACCATGGCGACTTCTATCTCCACCTTGCTGGCGATCGCGGCCCTGCTGTTCTTCGGCGGCGACAACCTGTTCGGTTTCTCCATCGCCCTGTTCATCGGTGTTCTGGCGGGTACTTACTCGTCGATCTACATCGCGAACGTGGTGCTGATCTGGCTGAACCTGAGCACGGAAGACCTGATTCCTCCTGCCAATACCGAGAAGGAAGTCGACGACCGTCCTTGAAGGACAATTCTTCTGGCGGTGTAGTCCAAAAAAGGCGCGAGTTGAACTCGCGCCTTTTTTTGTGCTCCAAGGCTGGGAGAAGCGCGGACATGTTCCGTATGTGATGGTCCAGGAGGTTCATGTGAACAAGTCGATGCTGGTTGGTGCTGTACTGGGTGCTGTCGGTGTGACTGCCGGGGGCGCTGTGGCCACCTACAGCCTGGTTAAAAGCGGTCCTGAGTTCGCACAAGTACTCGCCGTTGAGCCGGTCAAGACACAAATCAAGACTCCACGTGAAGTGTGCAAGGATGTAACTGTCACCCGGCAGGCGCCGGTGAAAGATCAACATCAGATCGCCGGTACTGTGGTCGGTGCATTGGCAGGTGGTTTGCTGGGTAACCAGGTCGGTGGCGGCACCGGCAAGAAGATCGCCACGGTCGCGGGTGCTGTCGGTGGTGGTTATGCCGGCAACAAGGTGCAGGAAGGTATGCAGGAGCGTGATACCTACACCACGACCCAGACCCGCTGCAACACGGTCAACGACATCAGTGACAAGGTTGTAGGTTACGACGTGCGGTATTCGCTGGACGGCAAGGAAGGCAAGGTGCGCATGGATCGTGATCCGGGCAACCAGATTCCGGTGGACAAGGAAGGCAAGTTGATCCTGTCAGAGAATCAGCAGGGTCAGTGATCTGCTGAGGCCGGATAAAAAAGAAGCACCCTGCGGGGTGCTTTTTTTGTGCCCGGGATTTATGCAGCACCGCAACCCCCTGTAGGAGCGAGCCTGCTCGCGAAAAAACCGAGGACGCCGCGTTCTTCCAGAACTCCCGCGTTATCGTTGACCACCATCGCGAGCAGGCTCGCTCCTACAGAGGGTTGTGGTGTTTTTGAGGGGTGAATTCCAGGCATAAAAAAAGCACCCCGAAGGGTGCTTTTTCTGTCGCGGGAAGCTTAGCGCTTCAGCGAGGCCGGCAGGTGCGGCTGGATCGCCGTCAAAACTGCCTTGAAGCATTTGGTGTTGCCGGCAACGACGTGGCCTTTCTCGAGGAAGTCGTGACCGCCGGTGAAGTCGCTCACCAGGCCGCCTGCTTCCTGGATCAGCAGGGCGCCAGCGGCCATGTCCCACTCGGACAGGCCCGACTCCCAGAAGGCGTCGAAACGGCCGGCAGCTACGTAGGCCAGGTCCAGGCTCGCGGAGCCGGCGCGGCGGATGCCGGCAGTCTGGCCAACCAGGGCGCGGAACATGCCCAGGTAGTTGTCGAGGTTGTCCATCTGCTCGTCACGGAACGGGAAGCCGGTACCCAGCAGGGCGCCGTCCAGGCTGGTGCGACCGCTGACGCGCAGGCGACGACCGTTCAGTTGAGCGCCGCGACCACGGCTGGCGGTGAATTCTTCCTGGCGAACCGGGTCCAGAACAACAGCGTGCTCCAGGCGACCGCGGTATTTGCAGGCAATGCTGACAGCGAAGTGAGGAATGCCGCGCAGGAAGTTGGTGGTGCCGTCCAGCGGATCGATGATCCACAGGTACTCTTCGCCTTCGATGCCGGTGCCGGCGTGCATGCCGGTCTCTTCACCCAGGATCGAGTGATTCGGGTACGCCTTGCGCAGGGCGTCGATGATTTTCTGTTCGGCGGCGCGATCCACCTCGGATACGTAATCCTTGGCGTCTTTTTCGTCGACCTTGATGGTATCCAGGCGCTCGATGGAGCGGAAGATCAATTCACTGGCGCTGCGGGCGGCGCGCAGCGCGATATTCAGCATGGGCTGCATGGATGTGTCACCTAAGGTTGTTAAAGAAAGCCGGGCATTCTATCAGAAAGTTTCTACAGGAGAAGGACGACGTTCGCTTTCATGGCTTAACGGTAGCTTCAGCTGTAAGATTCCGCTCCCGATTATCGTGTTCGAGAGCGCCTCCCTTGCTGCATAACATTCGTGTCGTCCTGGTCAATACCAGCCATCCGGGCAATATCGGCGGGGCTGCGCGTGCCATGAAGAACATGGGCTTGTCGCGGCTGGTGCTGGTCGAGCCTCGTCAGTTCCCGCATCACGAAGCCGACGCCCGTGCTTCCGGTGCCGGTGACATCCTTGAAAACGCGCAAGTCGTCGCCACCTTGGAAGATGCCCTGGTCGGCTGCAATCTGGTGCTGGGTACCAGTGCCCGCGACCGGCGCATTCCCTGGCCGCTGCTCGATCCCCGCGAATGCGGAACGAAGGTGGTCGAGGAAGCGGGGCAGGGCGCGGAAATCGCCCTGGTGTTCGGTCGTGAAGATTCCGGCCTGACCAACGAAGAGCTGCAGCGATGTCATTATCACGTGCACATCCCATCCGACCCTGAGTTCAGTTCGCTGAACCTTGGGGCGGCGGTGCAGGTGTTGAGCTATGAAGTGCGCATGTCCTGGCTGGCCGCCCAAGGTCAGCCAAGCAAGGTCGAGAAGGAAGAGGTGGCTTCGGTCAAAAGCGCTGAGCTGGCGACCATGGACGAACTGGAGCGATTCTATGAGCACCTGGAGCAAACCCTGGTGGCCATCGAATTCCTCGATCCGGAAAAACCACGGCACTTGATGGCACGCCTGCGCCGGTTGTACGGACGCAGCTCGGTCAGCCGGGCGGAAATGAATATTTTGCGTGGCATCCTCACGGAAACCCAGAAAGCGGCCCGTGGTGAGCTTCTTAAGCGGAAGGATTAATGATGTTTGAGCGTTTGCGTGAAGATATCCAGAGCGTATTCCATCGAGACCCGGCGGCGCGTAACGCTTTTGAAGTCCTGACTTGCTATCCCGGCATGCACGCTATCTGGATTCACCGTTTGTCGGCGATGCTGTGGCGCGCGGACCTGAAGTGGCTGGCGCGCCTAGTGTCGAACTTCGGTCGCTGGCTGACCGGGATCGAGATCCATCCGGGGGCCAAGGTCGGTCGACGTTTCTTCATCGACCATGGCATGGGCATCGTCATTGGTGAAACCGCCGAGATCGGCGACGACGTCACTATTTACCAGGGCGTGACCCTGGGCGGTACCAGCTGGAACAAGGGCAAGCGTCACCCGACCCTGGGTGATGGCGTGGTGGTCGGGGCGGGTGCGAAGGTGCTCGGCCCGTTCACTGTCGGTGCCGGTGCCAAGGTGGGTTCCAATGCTGTCGTGACCAAGGAAGTGCCGCCGGGTGCGACTGTGGTCGGGATTCCGGGGCGGATCATCGTCAAATCCGACGAAGAGCAGGATGCCAAGCGCAAGGCCATGGCCGAGAAGATCGGTTTTGATGCCTACGGCGTGACTGAAGACATGCCTGACCCGGTGGCTCGCGCCATCAACCAATTGCTCGATCACCTGCAGGCGGTCGATGGTCGACTGGAGGGGATGTGCGGGGCGTTGAAGGATCTGGGCAGTAATTACTGTGCGAAAGATCTGCCTGAGCTGCGCGAAGAAGATTTCGCCTGTGTGAAGGACAAGGATCAGAGTCAGGCCAGCTAGATCGCGCCGCTCCCTTCGCGAGCAAGCCCGCTCCCACAGGATGTTCATCGCCCCTGTGGGAGCGGGCCTGCTCGCGAAGAACGATAACGCGCATTTACTGGTGATACACGCCCAGCCTTTGCTATGATGCGCCCGCTCTTTTGCGGGTAATCCTGACTAAAGTACTAGGTCTTATAGTTGACTTAAATACTAGGGAATTGCATACTCGCCTCATTCCGAACTCCGTGGTAATTGTCCATGCGACTGACTACAAAAGGCCGATACGCCGTGACCGCCATGCTTGACCTGGCGTTGCACGCGCAGCACGGGCCCGTGTCCCTGGCCGATATCTCCGAGCGCCAAGGCATCTCCCTGTCCTACCTCGAACAGCTTTTTGCCAAATTGCGCCGCAGCAATCTGGTGTCCAGCGTGCGTGGTCCGGGCGGTGGCTACCAATTGTCCCGCGACATGCAGGGCATCCAGGTCGCCCAGGTGATCGATGCGGTGAACGAATCGGTCGATGCCACCAAATGCCAGGGCCAAGGTGATTGCCATCAAGGCGACACTTGTCTGACCCACCACTTGTGGTGCGACCTGAGCCTGCAGATTCACGAATTTCTGAGCGGTATCAGCTTGGCTGACCTTGTGACTCGCCGTGAGGTGCAAGAAGTAGCCCAGCGTCAGGACCAGCGCCGTTGCAACAGCAAGGTGCCACGCCTGGACAAGATTGAAGCGTCCGCCGTCGAATGACAGCCCAAGAGCTAGCGGCACGCCAGCCAGCCTGATTTAGGAGATAGTCCATGAAATTGCCGATTTACCTTGATTACTCTGCGACCACCCCGGTTGATCCGCGTGTCGCGCAAAAGATGAGTGAATGCCTGCTGGTCGACGGAAACTTCGGTAACCCGGCGTCCCGTTCCCACGTGTTCGGCTGGAAAGCTGAAGAGTCCGTTGAAAACGCCCGTCGTCAGGTGGCCGACCTGGTCAACGCCGACCCGCGTGAAATCGTCTGGACCTCCGGTGCCACCGAATCCGACAACCTGGCAATCAAGGGTGCGGCACATTTCTACGCCACCAAAGGCAAGCACCTGATCACCACCAAGATCGAGCACAAGGCTGTCCTGGACACCATGCGCCAACTGGAGCGTGAAGGTTTCGAAGTGACCTACATCGAGCCTCGCACCGATGGCCTGGTAACGCCTGAGATGATCGAAGCCGAACTGCGCGACGACACCATCCTGGTGTCGGTCATGCACGTGAACAACGAAATCGGCACCATCAACGACATCGCAGCGATCGGCGAACTGCTCCGTTCCAAGGGCATCCTGTTTCACGTCGATGCCGCTCAGTCCACTGGCAAGGTCGAGATCGACCTGCAGAAGCTGAAAGTCGACATGATGTCGTTCTCCGCCCACAAGACCTACGGTCCTAAAGGCATCGGCGCCCTGTACGTAAGCCGCAAGCCGCGCGTGCGTATCGAAGCGACCATGCACGGTGGCGGCCACGAGCGTGGCATGCGTTCCGGCACCCTGGCGACCCACCAGATCGTCGGCATGGGTGAAGCTTTCCGCGTAGCCAAGGAAGACATGGCAGCCGAGAACGCACGCATCAAGGCGTTGAGCGACCGTTTCTACAAGCAGGTAGAGCACCTGGAAGAGCTGTACGTCAACGGCAGCCTGACCGCTCGCGTTCCGCACAACCTGAACCTGAGTTTCAACTACGTTGAAGGCGAGTCGCTGATCATGGCGCTCAAGGATCTGGCGGTTTCGTCCGGTTCGGCCTGCACCTCGGCATCCCTTGAGCCTTCGTACGTACTGCGCGCCCTGGGCCGCAACGACGAACTGGCTCACAGCTCGATCCGCTTCACCTTCGGTCGTTTCACCACCGAAGAAGAAATCGACTACGCCGCGCAGAAAGTCTGCGAGGCCGTAACCAAGCTGCGCGCTCTGTCGCCGCTGTGGGACATGTACAAAGACGGCGTCGATATCTCGAAGATCGAGTGGGCGGCACACTAACTATAGAAGCCGCCGGATACAGGTCCTGTAGCAGCGCGGCGGTAAATGCAGCGCAACTACAGGGTCTCAAGAGCGGCCCTGATGAGTGAGGATTGAGAATCATGGCTTACAGCGAAAAGGTCATCGACCACTACGAAAACCCGCGCAACGTCGGCAAGATGGACGCGGAAGATCCTGATGTCGGCACCGGCATGGTCGGCGCTCCGGCGTGCGGCGACGTGATGCGCCTGCAGATCAAGGTCAACGACGCCGGCATCATAGAAGATGCCAAGTTCAAGACTTACGGCTGCGGTTCGGCTATCGCATCCAGCTCCCTCGCCACCGAGTGGATGAAGGGCAAGACCCTGGACGAAGCGGAAACCATCAAGAACACCCAGCTGGCTGAAGAACTGGCCCTGCCGCCAGTGAAAATCCACTGCTCGGTACTCGCTGAAGACGCCATCAAGGCGGCTGTTCGCGACTACAAGCAGAAGAAAGGCTTGATCTAAGCATTTGGCGACGAGTAAGGAGTCAACGATGGCTATCAGCATGACAGAAGCGGCGGCCAAGCACGTGCGGCGCTCCCTCGACGGGCGCGGCAAGGGTGAAGGGATTCGTCTGGGTGTCCGCACCACGGGCTGTTCCGGCCTTGCCTACGTGCTGGAGTTTGTCGACGAGGTGGTTGCTGAGGACCAGGTGTTCGAAAGTCACGGCGAAAAAGTGATTATCGACCCGAAAAGCCTGGCCTACCTGGACGGCACCGAGCTCGATTTCGTCAAGGAAGGGTTGAACGAAGGCTTCAAGTTCAACAACCCCAACGTGCGCGGTGAATGTGGCTGCGGCGAAAGCTTCAACATCTGAGGCTTGTCGTGGGTACTCCTTGTCATTTCGCTTTATTCGAGCTGCAACCGAGTTTCGATCTGGATCTCGATCAGCTGGCTACGCGCTACCGTGAGTTGGCGCGCGGCGTTCATCCGGACCGCTTTGCAGACGCTTCCGAGCGCGAGCAGCGGCTGGCGCTGGAGCAATCCGCGAGCCTCAACGAGGCCTATCAGACGCTCAAGAGTCCACCCAAGCGCGCGCGTTACCTGCTCGCCTTGAATGGTGGCGAGCTGCCGCTGGAGGTCACGGTGCATGATCCGGAGTTCCTTCTGCAGCAGATGGAGCTGCGTGAAGAGCTCGAAGACCTGCAGGACAGCGCCGACCTCAATGGCGTTGCCGTCTTCAAGCGTCGCCTGAAGGCTGCCCAGGATGAACTGAACCAAAGCTTCGCAGCTTGCTGGAACGATGCCGCGCAACGTGAACGGGCCGAACGCCTGATGCGGCGCATGCAGTTCCTCGACAAGCTCACCTACGAAGTGCGCCAGTTAGAAGAGCGCCTCGACGACTAACCCAGTGCCGCTCCGGTCGCACGCCTGATATACAGATAAGTCCTGATAACGATGGCCCTACTGCAGATCGCCGAACCCGGCCAAAGTCCTCAACCGCACCAGCGTCGTCTGGCTGTGGGGATCGACTTGGGCACTACCAATTCGCTGGTCGCTGCATTGCGCAGTGGACTTTCCGAGCCTCTGGCTGACGCGCAAGGGCGGGTCATCCTGCCGTCTGCCGTGCGCTATCACGCCGATCGGGTCGAGGTTGGCGAATCCGCCAAGCTGGCTGCCGCCACCGATCCCTTGAACACCGTGCTGTCGGTCAAGCGCTTGATGGGTCGTGGTCTGTCCGACGTCAAGCAGCTGGGCGAGCAACTGCCCTACCGCTTTGTCGGCGGCGAGTCGCACATGCCGTTCATCGACACGATCCAGGGCCCGAAAAGCCCGGTCGAAGTGTCCGCCGATATCCTCAAGGTCCTGCGCCAGCGCGCCGAAGCGACCCTGGGCGGTGAGCTGGTGGGGGCGGTGATCACCGTTCCGGCCTATTTCGATGACGCTCAACGTCAAGCCACCAAGGATGCGGCCAAGCTGGCCGGCCTGAATGTGCTGCGTTTGCTCAATGAGCCGACCGCTGCCGCTGTGGCCTATGGTCTGGATCAGCATGCCGAAGGCCTGGTCGCCATTTACGACCTGGGCGGCGGTACCTTCGATATTTCGATTCTGCGCCTGACCGGCGGTGTCTTCGAAGTCCTGGCCACCGGCGGCGACAGCGCCCTGGGCGGCGATGACTTCGACCACGCGATCGCTGGCTGGATCATCGAGAGCGCGGGCCTGTCCGCCGACCTCGATCCAGGTGCGCAGCGCAACTTGTTGCAAACCGCCTGTGCGGCCAAGGAAGCCCTGACCAATGCGCCTGCCGTTGAAGTCGCCTATGGCGAGTGGAAAGCCGAGCTGACCCGTGAAGCCTTCAATGCGCTGATCGAGCCGATGGTCGCACGCAGCCTCAAAGCCTGCCGTCGTGCGGTGCGTGATTCCGGTATCGAGCTGGAAGACGTGCACGCCGTGGTCATGGTCGGTGGTTCGACTCGCGTACCTCGCGTTCGCGAAGCCGTCGCCGAAGCCTTCGGTCGCCAGCCCCTGACTGAAATCGACCCGGATCAAGTGGTCGCCATTGGTGCTGCGATCCAGGCTGATACCCTGGCCGGTAACAAGCGCGATGGTGGCGAACTGCTGCTGCTCGACGTGATTCCGCTGTCCCTGGGCCTGGAAACCATGGGCGGCCTGATGGAGAAGGTGATTCCGCGCAACACCACCATCCCTGTCGCCCGCGCCCAGGATTTCACCACGTATAAAGACGGCCAGTCGGCCATGGCGATCCACGTGTTGCAGGGCGAGCGCGAGCTGATCAGCGACTGCCGCTCCCTGGCGCGCTTCGAATTGCGCGGTATCCCGGCAATGGTGGCGGGGGCGGCGAAGATTCGCGTGACCTTCCAGGTCGACGCCGACGGTCTGCTCAGTGTTTCCGCTCGCGAACTGGGTTCGGGCGTCGAAGCCAGCATTCAGGTCAAGCCGTCCTACGGCCTGACCGACGGCGAAATCGCCAAAATGCTCAAGGACTCGTTCCAGCACGCCAATGACGACAAGGTTGCCCGTGTACTGCGCGAGCAGCAGGTCGACGCCCAGCGCCTGATCGAAGCCGTGCAGGCCGCTCTGGAGGCCGATGGTGAGCGCTTGCTCGACGCCGAGGAACGCATGGTCATCGATGCGCAGGTGCGGGAACTGACTGAACTGATGAAAGGTACCGATGGTTACGCCATCGAGCAGCAGACCAAGCGTCTGTCGCAAGTGACCGACGCCTTTGCTGCCCGCCGCCTGGACTCGACGGTGAAAGCCGCGCTGGCGGGGCGCAACCTGAATGAGATTGAGGAATAACGATGCCGCAGGTCATTTTTCTGCCACACGAGAAGTTTTGCCCCGAAGGCATGGTTGTTGAGGCTGAAACGGGGGTTTCCATCCTCGAGCTGGCCCATGAGCACCACATCGAGATGGAAAGCGCCTGTGGCGGCGTCTGCGCCTGCACCACCTGCCACTGCATCATCCGTGAGGGTTTTGACTCGCTGGAAGAAGCCGACGAGCTGGAAGAAGACTACCTTGATAAAGCCTGGGGTCTTGAGCGCGAGTCCCGCCTGGGGTGCCAGGCCAAGGTCGGTACCGAAGACCTGACGGTCGAAATTCCGAAGTACTCGCTCAACCACGCCGCCGAAGCGCCGCATTGATTCAAGGAATTGTCATGAAACTCAAGTGGACTGATGTGCTGGAGATCGCGATCCAGCTGGCTGAAAGCAAGCCCGACGTGGACCCTATGTCGGTCAACTTCGTCGATCTGCGCAAATGGGTAATGGAATTGCCCGATTTCGACGATATGCCTGAGCATTGTGGCGAAAAGATCCTGGAGGCCATTCAGGCCCACTGGATCGAAGAACGCGATTGAGCCACGCCGCAGGTTAGGCAATACCCGAGAACCCGCGTATAATTCGCGGGTTTAATTTTTCGTAAATTACCGTTTCTGGAGTTACACCATGGCTGTTCAACGTACTTTCTCCATCATCAAGCCTGACGCCGTTGCTAAAAACGTGATCGGCGAGATCACCACTCGTTTCGAAAAAGCTGGCCTGCGCGTTGTAGCTTCGAAACTGAAGCAGCTGTCCAAAGCCGAAGCCGAAGGCTTCTACGCTGAGCACAGCGCTCGTGGCTTCTTCAACGACCTGGTTGCTTTCATGATCTCCGGTCCGGTTGTCGTTCAGGTTCTGGAAGGCGAAAACGCTATCGCTCTGAACCGTGAGCTGATGGGCGCTACCAACCCTAAAGAAGCTGCTGCCGGCACCATCCGCGCTGACTTCGCTGACTCCATCGACGCCAACGCCGTACACGGTTCGGACTCCGAAGCCGCTGCCGCTCGCGAAATCTCGTACTTCTTCGCAGCTACTGAAGTAACCACTCGCTAAGCATTGGCTTAAGAGTGAAGGTGAATCCATGACTACATCGACTGTAAAAACTAACCTGCTGGGTCTGACTCAACAGGAAATGGAAAAATTCTTCGACTCAATCGGGGAGAAGCGTTTCCGTGCCGGTCAGGTAATGAAATGGATTCACCACTTTGGTGTCGATGATTTCGATGCCATGACGAACGTCAGCAAGGCCTTGCGCGAAAAGCTCAAGGCTGTTGCTGAGGTCCGTGGTCCGGAAGTGGTCAGCGAGGACATCTCCAGCGACGGCACCCGCAAGTGGGTGGTGCGCGTGGCGTCCGGCAGCTGCGTCGAGACCGTGTACATTCCCCAGGGCAAACGCGGCACCTTGTGCGTTTCGTCCCAGGCAGGCTGTGCCCTGGATTGCAGTTTCTGCTCCACCGGCAAGCAAGGCTTCAACAGCAACCTCACCGCCGCCGAAGTCATCGGCCAGGTGTGGATTGCCAACAAATCCTTTGGCAGCGTCCCGGCAACCGTCGACCGTGCCATCACCAACGTGGTGATGATGGGCATGGGTGAGCCGCTGCTGAACTTCGACAACGTCGTCGCGGCCATGCATCTGATGATGGACGACCTGGGCTACGGCATTTCCAAGCGCCGCGTGACCCTGTCCACCTCCGGCGTGGTACCGATGATCGATGAGCTCTCCAAGCACATCGACGTCTCCCTGGCGTTGTCCCTGCACGCACCGAATGACGCATTGCGTAACCAATTGGTGCCGATCAACAAGAAGTATCCGCTTAAGATGCTGCTCGAGTCGTGCCAGCGCTACATGTCGTCCCTGGGCGAAAAGCGTGTGCTGACCATCGAGTACACCTTGCTCAAGGACGTCAACGACAAGCTTGAGCACGCAGTGGAAATGATCGAGCTGCTAAAGAACATCCCGTGCAAGATCAACCTGATCCCGTTCAACCCGTTCCCGCATTCCGGGTACGAGCGTCCGAGCAACAACGCCATTCGTCGCTTCCAGGATCAGCTTCATCATGCCGGTTTCAACGTCACCGTCCGCACCACCCGTGGTGAAGACATCGACGCCGCCTGTGGTCAATTGGTAGGGCAGGTGCTGGATCGCACCCGTCGCAGCGAACGTTATATCGCCGTGCGTGAATTGAACGCCGACAGCGATGTTGCTTCGAGCACTGCGAACAACAATTAAGAGAGGATCTCTATGTCCCTGCGCTTTGCGCTGCTTTTGCTGTTGGCCAGCCTGTGTGCTGGCTGCGTGCTTTCGGGTGATTACAACCCGATGAAGACCAGCAAGGGCCGTGATGAAGCGCGTGAGGCGTATGTGCAACTCGGTATCGGGTATTTGCAACAAGGCATGACCGAGCGCGCCAAGGTTCCGCTGAGAAAAGCCCTGGAACTCGATGGCTCCGACCCTGATGCCAACGCGGCGCTGGGGCTGGTGTTCCAGGCCGAGATGGAGCCGGAACTTGCTGACGAGCATTTTCGCAAGGCGCTGTCTTCCCGTCCGGGCGACGCACGAATCCTCAATAACTACGGCAGCTTTCTTTTCGAGCAAAAACGTTACACGCAAGCCTACGAGCGCTTTGAACAAGCGGCTGCCGATACGCTGTATCCTGAGCGTTCGCGGGTGTTCGAGAACCTGGGCATGACCGCTGCGATGCTCGGCCAGCGTGATCTGGCCCTGCAGCAACTGGAAAAAGCCCTGCGCCTGAACCGGCAACAACCTCGTGCATTGCTGGAAATGGCTGAGTTGTCTTACGAAGACAGGCATTATGTGCCCGCGCGAGATTATTACGACCGTTTCAGCCAGCTCTCCGAGCAAAATGCACGTAGTCTATTGCTCGGCGTTCGGCTGGCAAACGTGTTCGAAGATCGCGACAAGGCTGCAAGTAAAGGCCTGCAACTAAAAAGACTCTATCCCGGTACGCCGGAATATCAGCAATACCTGTCGGAGCAATGATGAAAGCGGCGCATCCCGAAGTTGTAGCAGCGAATCGCGTTAACCCCGGTGAGACTTTGCGCCAGGCCCGCGAAAGCAATGGCTGGTCGCTGGCCGAAGTGGCCCTCAAGCTCAACCTCACCACCACTTCCTTGAGCAATCTGGAAGCCGGCGCTTTCGACAAGCTGCCTGGGCATACCTTTGCCCGTGGTTATATTCGCGCCTATGCCAAGTTGCTCGGCATGGACCAGGCCGTTCTGGTCCAGCAATTCGATCAATCCACCGGTACCGACTCCCAGGGCAGCAATGTTCACAGCCTGGGTCGTATTGAAGAGCCGGTCCGGGTTTCCCACACCATTTTGCGAGTCGTCAGCCTGCTGTTGCTGGTAGCGGTGATTGGTGGCGGTTTCGTCTGGTGGCAGGATCAGACCTCGATGCGCACCAAGGACCTGATCGGTCTGACTCCGGAACACGTAGAAGTCGAAGGGGCCGACGGTACCACACAGATTCATCCGCTGGACGAGCCGGAAGACCAGGCCGTCGTGGAAGGTCAGACCGAAGGCGGAACCGCTCTCGCGTTGCCGCAGGCCGAGGCTCCGGCTGAAGCACCGGAACAGGCTCAAGTGACAACGCCGGCCACCCCGGCAACGCCGACCACACCAGCCGCACCCGCTCATACCCCCGCGCCCGTTGTCGCAGCGCCGGTGACCCCGGCAACTCCGGCTCCGGCAGCGGCTGCCGTCCCGGTTCCTGCGGTGACTGCACCGGTAGTCGCTCAGGCTCCTGCTCCTGCTCCAGCCGCAGCCGCACCGGTGGCCGGTCAAGGCCAGGTTCAGGTGCAGTTCACCTCTGATTGTTGGACACAAGTGACCGACGGTAGCGGCAAGGTGCTGTTCAGCGGTCTCAAACGCAAAGGCGACAGCCTGGCGGTCAATGGCAAACCACCGTTTTCCGTACGCCTGGGCTTTGCCCGCGGCGCTCAGGTCAGCTACAACGGCCAGCCTGTCGATGTCGCTCCGTTCACCAGTGGCGAGACTGCTCGCCTGAAGTTGGGTCAATAAGTCATGCACGGCGAATCTCCAATCAAACGTCGCGAATCCCGCAAGATCTGGGTCGGTAACGTGCCTGTTGGCGGCGATGCGCCTATCGCTGTGCAGAGCATGACCAACAGCGACACCAACGACGTCGCGGCCACGGTCGCGCAAATCAATCGCCTGGAAGCGGCTGGCGTCGATATCGTGCGGGTTTCCGTACCGGACATGGACGCTGCCGAGGCCTTCGGCAAGATCAAGCAGCTGGTCAAAGTCCCCCTGGTTGCCGACATCCACTTCGACTACCGCATCGCGTTGCGCGTCGCCGAGCTGGGTGTCGATTGCCTGCGGATCAACCCGGGCAACATCGGTCGCGAAGATCGCGTGCGCGCGGTGGTCGATGCCGCCCGTGACCGCGGAATCCCGATCCGTATCGGCGTGAACGCCGGTTCCCTGGAAAAAGACCTGCAAAAGAAATACGGCGAGCCCACGCCTGCTGCGCTGGTCGAGTCTGCCTTGCGTCACGTCGAGCACCTTGAACGTCTGAACTTCCAGGACTTCAAGGTCAGCGTGAAAGCCTCCGACGTGTTCATGGCCGTCGAAGCGTACCGCCTGCTGGCCAAGGAAATCGTCCAGCCACTGCACCTGGGCATCACCGAAGCCGGTGGTTTGCGTTCAGGCACGGTGAAATCTGCCGTGGGCCTCGGTATGCTGCTCGCCGAAGGGATTGGCGATACTATCCGCATCTCGTTGGCGGCCGACCCGGTCGAGGAAGTGAAAGTCGGCTACGACATTCTCAAATCCCTGCACCTGCGTTCCCGTGGCATCAACTTCATCGCCTGCCCGAGCTGCTCGCGGCAGAACTTCGATGTGGTCAAGACCATGAACGAGCTGGAAGGGCGCCTCGAGGATTTGCTGGTACCGCTGGATGTTGCGGTCATCGGTTGCGTGGTCAACGGCCCGGGTGAAGCCAAGGAAGCCCATGTCGGCTTGACCGGCGGCACGCCCAACCTGATTTACATCGATGGCAAGCCATCGCAGAAACTGACGAATGACAATCTGGTGGATGAGCTTGAACGCTTGATCCGCCAGAAAGCGGCCGAAAAGGTCGAAGCTGACGCCGCCGTTATCGCGCGTGGCTGATCGAACGAATTTAAGGATTTAACGTGAGCAAGTCTCTGCAAGCCATTCGTGGCATGAACGACATCCTGCCCGAACAGACTCCCCTGTGGCGTCATTTCGAAGGCACCGTTTCGCGCCTGCTGGATAACTACGGTTACAAGCAGATCCGCATGCCGATCGTCGAGTTCACCGAGCTGTTCAAGCGCTCCATCGGTGAAGTGACCGACATCGTCGAAAAAGAGATGTACACCTTCGACGACCGCAACGGCGACTCCCTGACCCTGCGCCCTGAAGGCACGGCGGCTTGCGTGCGCGCGGTGCTGGAACATGGCATCACCGGCGGCGGCCAGGTTCAGAAACTCTGGTACATCGGTCCGATGTTCCGCCACGAGCGTCCGCAGAAAGGTCGCTATCGCCAGTTCCACCAGATCGGTGTCGAAGTGTTCAACCTCGACGGTCCGGACATCGACGCCGAACTGATCGTGTTGACCTGGCGCCTGTGGGGCGAGCTGGGCATCCGCGATGCGGTAAAGCTCGAGCTCAACAGCCTGGGCACCAGCGAATCCCGTGGTCGTTATCGCGAAGCACTGGTCGAATACCTCTCGGCGCACATGGACAAACTCGACGAAGACAGCCAGCGTCGCCTGAAAACCAATCCGCTGCGGGTTCTTGATACCAAGAACGCCGAGACCCAGGCGGTATTGGTCGATGCGCCGAAGATGGCCGACTACCTCGACGAAGAATCCCGCGTGCACTTCGAGGGCCTCAAGGCTCGCCTGGACGCCGCCGGCATTCCCTACGTGATCAACCCGAAGCTGGTTCGCGGGCTGGATTACTACAGCAAGACCGTTTTCGAATGGGTCACCGACAAGCTCGGCGCCCAGGGCACCGTGTGTGCTGGCGGTCGTTACGACGGCCTGGTAGAGCAGATGGGCGGCAAGCCGACCGCCGGCGTTGGCTTTGCCATGGGCATCGAACGCCTGGTGCTGTTGCTGGAAACCCTGGAGCAGATCCCGCAAGAGATCTCCCGTCAGGTTGACGTCTACCTCTGCGCCTTCGGTGAAGCCGCCGAACTCGCCGGGCTGACCCTGGCGGAGCGCGTCCGTGACCAGTTGCCCAACCTGCGCCTGCAAGTGAATGCCGGCGCCGGCAGTTTCAAAAGCCAGTTCAAGAAGGCCGACAAGAGCGGTGCGTTGTACGCGCTGATCCTCGGTGACGACGAAATGGCCCAGCAAGTGGTAGGTTTCAAACCCCTGCGTGGCCAGGGCGAACAACAAAGCATTGCCTGGGATGCGCTTGCAGCGCACCTGGCCACCTGCGTCGTGCAGGGTTGAAGCTGTCTAAACAGCCGAATTAGCGATTAAGGAGTATTGGGGTGTC
Source organism: Pseudomonas sp. GNP012 (assembly GCF_054343835.1). Taxonomy (NCBI): domain Bacteria; kingdom Pseudomonadati; phylum Pseudomonadota; class Gammaproteobacteria; order Pseudomonadales; family Pseudomonadaceae; genus Pseudomonas; species Pseudomonas sp. GNP012. Next base: position 389,499 of record NZ_JBTGUU010000001.1, read on the forward strand.
GAGTACCGAAGACGAACATTTGATGGAACTGAAGGAATGGTGGTCACGCAACGGTAAGCCCCTGGTCACTGGCGGCCTGTTGGCGTTGGTCATCGTGTTCGGCTGGCAGGCGTTCCAAAAGTATCAGAGCAATCAGTCGCAAGGCGCCTCGATTCTCTATCAGCAATTGCTCGAATCCACGCTGACGCCTGACGGCAAGCCTGATGCGGCTCGTGTTTCGGACCTGGCCGGCAAGCTTAACAGTGAGTACGGCGGCAGCGCCTACGCGCAGTACGGCAGCCTGTTCGTGGCCAAGGTAGCGGTCGACAGCGGCAAGCTGGACGACGCGGTCACCGAGCTCAAGGCCATTGTCGCCAAGCCGGCCAACCCGGCGCTGGGCGAAATCGCCCGTCAGCGTCTGGCCCAGGTACTCGGCGCGCAGAACAAGGCCGACGAAGCCTTGAAGCTGCTCGAAGGCGATGCCGACAAGGCATTCCTGGCCACCCGCGAAGAACTCAAGGGCGACCTGCTGGTGCAGTTGGGTCGTACCGACGAGGCGAGCACGGCGTATCAAAAAGCCAAGGCGGCACTGTCGGATGAAGCGGCGGTCGGTGGCCTGCAAATCAAGCTGGACGACCTGGCCAAAGGGGATGCGTGACGTGATTCGTTGGAAACATGCAGCATTGCTGGCCCTGGCCATTTTGGCCGTGGGTTGCAGCAGCAACAGCAAAAAAGAACTGCCTCCGGCCGAACTGGTCGACTTCAAGGAAGAAGTGGTTCTGCAAAAGCAGTGGAGTCGTTCGATCGGTGACGGTCAGGGCGAAACCTACAACATGCTGGTTCCGGCCATCGATGGCGATACCATCTATGCCGCCGATGTCACTGGCGTGTTGATGGCGATGGATCGCCACACGGGCGACGTCAAATGGAAGAAAGATCTCGAGCTGTCTGTTTCCGGCGCTGTCGGCGTTGGTTACGGTCTGGTCACGATCGGTACGATCAAGGGTGAAATCGTTGCCCTGGACGCGATCAACGGTGAAGAAAAGTGGCGCGCTCGCGTGTCCAGCGAAGTGCTGGCACCGCCAGCCAACAACGGTGACGTTGTGGTGGTTCAGACCCAGGACGATCGCCTGATCGGCCTGGATGCCTCCACCGGTGATCGTCGCTGGATCTATGACAGCACGCCTGCGGTTCTGACCCTGCGGGGCACCAGTGCGCCGATCGTGACCAACCGCCTCGCGGTGGCTGGTCTGTCGACCGGCAAAGTGGTTGCCGTGGACATCTCCAACGGCGTACCGGTGTGGGAACAGCGCGTAGCGATCCCGCAAGGTCGTTCGGAGCTGGAGCGCGTGGTCGATATCGACGGTGGCTTGCTGCTGTCGGGCGAGACGCTGTATGTCGCCAGCTATCAGGGGCGCGTTGCGGCCCTGGATCTGCAAAGCGGCCGTCAGCTCTGGCAGCGTGATGCTTCCAGCTACGCCGGTGTCGCCCAGGGCTTTGGCACCGTTTATGTAAGCCTGTCTTCGGGTACCGTTGAAGGCGTCGACGAGCGTTCCACCACAGCCTTGTGGAGCAACGATTCGCTGGCCCGTCGTCAACTGTCGGCCCCGGAAGTGTTCTCCAGCTACGTTGCAGTCGGTGACCTGGAAGGTTACCTGCACCTGCTGAGTCAGGTGGACGGTCGATTCGTCGGCCGCGAGCGCATCGACAGCGACGGCCTGCGTGCCCGTCCGCTGGTGGTGGGTGACACGATTTATGTGTATGGCAACAGCGGCAAACTGGAAGCCCTGACCATCAAGTAAAGGTTTGACTATGCTTGGGGTTAACCCCCCAGGCTGCTTCACTTGTGGGTATGAATGTGGGAGCGAGCCTGCTCGCGATGGACGTCAACGATAACGTTTGCGTCCTGAATGAACGCGGTGCCTTTGCGTTTATCGCGAGCAGGCTCGCTCCCACAGACAAGCGCGCAGTGTTGCCCCGAGCACCAGCCGCTGCCTCGCAGCGGCTTTTGTATTTTCTGAAATAACGAAGTGGAGAGCCGCATGGTTCCCGTAATCGCCCTGGTGGGCCGACCGAACGTCGGCAAGTCCACCTTGTTCAACCGCCTGACCAGGACTCGTGACGCCATCGTCGGCGACTTGTCCGGTCTGACCCGTGATCGCCAGTACGGTGAGGCCAAGTGGCAAGGGCGTTCCTACATTCTGATCGACACCGGCGGTATCTCCGGTGACGAGCACGGTATGGACGAAAAGATGGCCGAGCAGTCACTGCTGGCCATCGAAGAAGCCGATGTCGTTCTGTTCCTGGTAGATGCCAAGGCCGGTTTTACCGCCGCCGACCAGATGATCGCCGAGCATTTGCGCAAACGTAACAAGCGTTCCCACGTGGTCGCCAACAAGGTCGACAACATCGACCCGGAAATGGCCCGCGCCGAATTCGCCCCGTTGGGCATGGGCCATGCGATCCCGATCGCCGGTGCCCACGGCCGTGGTATCACCCAGTTGCTGGAAGCGGCACTGAGTGAATTCCCGCGTGACGAAGACGAGCCGCAGGAAGGCGAAGAGGAAGAGGTCGTCGCCGAAGGCGAGGAAGCCAAGCGCATTCCTGGCCCAAGTGAAAAGGACGGGATCAAGATCGCGATCATCGGCCGTCCGAACGTCGGCAAGTCGACCCTGGTCAACCGCATGCTCGGTGAAGATCGGGTCATTGTCTACGACCAACCCGGCACCACCCGCGACAGTATCTACATCCCGTTCGAACGTAACGACGAGAAGTACACGCTGATCGACACGGCCGGTGTGCGCAAGCGCGGCAAGATCCACGAAGAAGTCGAAAAGTTTTCCGTGGTCAAAACCCTGCAGGCGATCAAAGACGCCAACGTGGTGATCTTCGTGATGGACGCCCGCGAAGGTGTGGTCGATCACGACCTCAACCTGTTGGGCTTCGCCATTGAATCGGGTCGTGCGCTGGTCATCGCGATCAACAAGTGGGACGGCATGACGCCGAGCGAGCGCGACTTCGTGAAGGTCGAGCTGCAACGTCGGCTGTTCTTCGTTGACTACGCCGATATCCACTTCATCTCGGCCCTGCACGGCACCGGCGTGGGCAACCTCTACGCGTCGGTACAGAACTCGTTCAAGTCTGCGGTTACCCGTTGGCCGACCAGCCGCCTGACCCAGATCCTCGAAGACGCGGTCAGCGAGCACCAGCCGCCGATGGTCAACAGCCGCCGGATCAAGCTGCGTTATGCCCACCTCGGTGGTGCAAACCCGCCAATCATCGTGATCCACGGCAACCAGATCGAGAAGGTGCCGAAGTCCTACGTGCGCTACCTGGAAAACACTTACCGCCGTGTTCTGAAGCTGGTCGGTACGCCGATCCGCATCGAGTTCAAGGGTGGCGAGAACCCGTACGAAGGCAACAAGAACACGCTCACCGACCGTCAGGTCAACAAGAAGCGTCGTTTGATGTCACACCACAAGAAAGCCGACAAGAAGCGCCGCGATAAGCGCTGATTCCTGAAGGCCAGATCGACCGCTTTTGTAGGAGCTGCCGCAGGCTGCGATCTTTTGATTTTGCTTTAAAGACAAGATCAAAAGATCGCAGCCTGCGGCAGCTCCTACAGGGGGCGGTCAGAGAAAGGGCGCTCACCAGAGCGCCCTTTTTTTATGGGCGCCGTTTGGGCTATTCTCGGACTCCCCCGCGCCGCCGTAGAGCCGGGTGTAGAGCAGGGAACCACCGATGATCACCAGCAAGCTGCCGAATGTCGGCATCACCATCTTCACGCAGATGTCTCAGCTCGCGGCACAGACCGGCGCGCTCAATCTGTCCCAGGGCTTTCCCGATTTCGCGGCCCCGCAGGCCCTGTGCGATGCGGTCGGCCGGCATATCGCCAGTGGCCACAACCAGTATTCGCCGATGACCGGCCTGCCGGTGTTGCGTCAGCAGATTGCGGTGAAGATCGCCCGCAGCTATGGCACGCAGGTGGATGCGGATACTGAAGTGACGGTCACCCCAGGCGCGACCGAGGCGATTTTCTGTGCCATTCAGGCGGTTATCCACAGCGGCGACGAAGTCATCGTGTTTGACCCGGCATACGACAGCTACGAGCCCTCGGTAGAGCTGGCCGGCGGTCGTTGCGTGCATGTACAACTGGGCTTGAACGATTTCAGTATCAACTTCGAGAAGCTTGCCCAGGCACTGAGCCCGCGCACGCGGATGATCATTCTCAACTCTCCGCACAACCCCAGTGGCGCATTGATCAGTCGTGCCGAACTCGATCAGTTGGCCGCCTTGATCCGCGATCGCGACATCTATGTGATCAGCGACGAAGTCTACGAACACCTGGTGTATGACGGTGTGCCCCATGTCAGCGTGCTGGCCCATGAAGAGCTGTATCAGCGTGCTTTCGTGGTCAGCTCGTTCGGCAAGACCTACCACGTCACCGGCTGGAAAACCGGCTACGTGGTCGCGCCGCCGGCCCTGACGGCGGAATTGCGCAAGGTGCACCAGTACGTCAATTTCTGTGGTGTGACGCCGCTGCAATATGCCTTGGCCGATTTTATGGCCGAGCATCCTGAGCACGTCGAAGAGCTGCCGGACTTCTATCAGGCCAAGCGTGATCTGTTCTGCGATCTGCTGGTGCCGTCGCGTTTCAGTTTCACCCGGGTGACCGGCACCTATTTCCAGTTGGTCGATTACTCGCAGATCCGCCCGGACCTCAATGATGTCGAGATGGCCCTGTGGATGACTCGCGAACATGGTGTGGCAAGTATCCCGATTTCGGTGTTCTACCAGACGCCGCCTGAAGGGCAGCGTCTGGTGCGGCTGTGCTTTGCCAAGCGTGAGGAGACCCTGCGTGAAGCGGCGGAAAAGCTATGCGTGATCTGAGTGCATTGCCGAACCTGACCGTGGCGCTGATCCAGACATCCCTGGCTTGGCACGACCGTCAGGCCAACCTGGAGCATTTCGAACCCTTGCTGGAGCAGGCTCGCGGTGCTGACCTGATCATACTGCCGGAGATGTTCACCACAGGTTTTTCCATGGAGTCCGAGACCCTCGCGGAATCGGAAAACGGCCCCACCAGCAAGTGGCTGCGAGCTCAGGTGGCAAGACTTGATGCCGTGATTACCGGCAGCGTGATCATCCAGGCCGCCGACGGCAGTCATCGCAATCGCCTGTTGTGGGCACGCCCGGATGGCGAGGTGTTGCATTACGACAAGCGTCACCTGTTCCGCATGGCAGGTGAGCATAACCACTACACCCCGGGCGAACGTCAGGTGCAGTTCGAGTTAAAGGGGTGGCGCGTGCGGCCGCTGATTTGCTACGACTTGCGCTTCCCGGTGTGGAGTCGTGACGCTCAGGACACGGATCTGCTGCTGTACACCGCGAACTGGCCGGGTGCGCGACGCCAGCATTGGAACCGTCTGCTCCCGGCGCGGGCGATCGAGAACCTGTGCTACGTAGCGGCGGTGAATCGTATTGGTTCAGATGGCAAGGGCTTTGCTTATACCGGCGACAGCCAGGTGCTGGATTTCCAGGGCGAGACGTTGCTGAGCGCGGGAGAGGCGGATGGGGTGTTTCAGGTCGTTCTGAATGCCGCAGACCTTCAAGCTTATCGCACACGGTTTCCGGCGAATCTGGATGCCGATACTTTCGAGTTCACCTGAGATTTTCGCTGCCTGACAGGGCCTCTTCGCGGGCAAGCCCGCTCCCACAGTTGACCGTTGCGAACACAAATTTTGTGTACGCCCACATACCCTGTGGGAGCGGGCTTGCCCGCGAAGGGGCCGGTTCAGACAACAAAAAACAAGCAGGCAAAAAAAGGCCCCGAGGTGCAAACCTCGGGGCCTTTTGCATTTCAGCGAAGGCCGATTACGCCGCTTTCGCTTCCGGCTGGCTCAGCGAACGGTTCAGCGCGCTGAACAGGGCCTTGAAGCTGGCGGTGGTGATGTTTTCATCGATGCCGACGCCGTGCACCGCACGTTCGCCGTTCACGCGCAGTTCAATGTAGGCCGCGGCCTTGGCATTGGTGCCCGCGCCAATGGCGTGCTCGTTGTAGTCCATGATTTCCACCGGGATCGGCAGACCGGCCACCAGCGCTTCCAGGGCACCGTTGCCCTTGCCGCGCCAGTGCAGGTTGGTCTCGCCCTGGCCTTTGCTGGCCACTTCCACTTCGACGGCGCTGTGACCGTTTTCTTCCTGCAGGCGATGGCTGACCAGCGCGTACGGGGTGTTGGCCTGCAAGTACTCGCTGTGCAGCAGCGCGTGGATTTGCTGGGCAGTCATCTCAAGGCCCAGGCGGTCGGTTTCACGCTGTACGACCTGGCTGAATTCGATCTGCATGCGACGTGGCAGGCTGATGCCGTATTCCTGCTCCAGGAGATAAGCGATACCACCCTTGCCCGACTGGCTGTTGACGCGGATGACCGCCTCGTAGCTGCGGCCGATGTCAGCCGGGTCGATAGGCAGGTACGGCACTTCCCACAAGGCATCGGATTTCTGCTGGGCGAAGCCCTTGCGGATCGCATCCTGGTGCGAGCCGGAGAACGCGGTGTGCACCAGGTCGCCGACGTACGGGTGACGCGGGTGTACCTGGATCTGGTTGCACTCTTCGACGACTTTGCGCACGCCGTCGATGTCGGAGAAGTCCAGCTCAGGGTTCACGCCCTGGGTGTAGAGGTTCAGGGCCACGGTCACCAGGTCGACGTTGCCGGTACGCTCGCCGTTGCCGAACAGGCAGCCTTCGACGCGATCGGCGCCGGCCATCAGGCCCAGTTCGGTGGCAGCAACGCCGGTGCCACGGTCGTTGTGGGTGTGCAGGCTGATGATCACGCTGTCACGACGGTTGATGTGACGGCCGAACCATTCGATCTGGTCGGCATAGATGTTCGGGGTCGCGCATTCGACGGTGGCCGGCAGGTTGAGGATCATCTTGTGCTCAGGCGTCGGGTTCCACACCTCGATTACCGCGTCGCAGACTTCCTTGGCGAACTCCAGCTCGGTGGCGCTGAAGGTCTCCGGCGAGTATTCGAAGGTCCACTCGGTGTCCGGCTGCATGGCTGCGTATTTGACGAACAGCTTGGCGGCGTTCACGGCGATGGCCTTGACCCCGTCCTTGTCCTGGTTGAAGACAATGCGGCGGAAGGAAGGGGAGGTCGCGTTGTACAGGTGAACGATGGCTTTCTTCGCGCCGCGCAGGGATTCGAAGGTGCGCTCGATCAGGTCTTCACGGCCCTGGGTCAGCACCTGGATGGTGGTGTCGTCCGGGATGTGGTTGCCTTCGATCAGGGTGCGGACGAAGTCGAAGTCGGTTTGCGAAGCGGCCGGGAACGACGCTTCGATTTCCTTCACGCCGACCTGCACCAGGGTTTTCCAGAAGCGCAGCTTCTTGACGGCGTCCATCGGCTCGATCAGCGACTGGTTGCCGTCGCGCAGGTCGGAACTGCACCAGATCGGCGCGGCGGTGATGGTTTTCGATGGCCAGGTGCGGTCCGGAATATCGATGGTCGGGAACGCGCGGTATTTCGAAGACGGGTCTTTGAGCATGCTCATCGGGAAATCCTTATTGTGTGGGCCGAAAAAAGGCGGCCTGCCGGTGGATCAAAAGTTCTTGGACTGACGCTTGGGGCGAGGCACCACGATTCAGCCCGACAGTCGTGCGCTGACAAGGCACAGGCTGCTGTGCTGGCGGAGCTGAATGAGGGTGTGAGAGGTTTTCATGCCTTCAACCCTAACCTTGGGGGGGAAGGATGGCAAGCAGTCGAAAAAAATTGAGAGGAATACTCGTGTGTGGGTATTTATCGAGATTTTATTGCTTCAAATGGTTGCGATGATCTTGTTTTTTGCGCGAGGTTTGAGCGGTGCGCAATTGGTGTGGGGCATGGCTGGACGACTTTCGGTGCCTGTGAAATTGCCATCGCGAGCAAGCTCGCTCCCACATTGGATCTGCGTGAACACGGACACTGTGGGAGCGAGCTTGCTCGCGATGGCGTCAGCTGCCTTACGCAATAATCAAGGTTGAAACGCCCCAATGAAAATGGCCGGATCCACCCGCGCATCGTTCAGGCTGACGTTCCAGTGCATATGCGGCCCTGTCGCCCGGCCAGTCGCGCCGACCTTGCCGACCACGCCACCGCGCGCCAGTTGCTGCCCCACCTTCACGTCGATTTTCGACATGTGGCAGAACATGCTGATGAAGCCCTGGCCATGGTCGACGAACACCGTATTGCCATTGAAGAAATAGTTGCCGATCAGGATCACCTTGCCCGCGGCCGGGGTCTTGATCGGTGTGCCGGCGCCCACCGCGAAATCCAGACCCGAATGAGGATTGCGCTCCTCACCGTTGAAGAAGCGCCGCACGCCAAACTTGCTCGACAGCGGCCCGTTCACCGGTTTGTCCAGCAGCAGGTTGCTTGGCGTATTGGGGCTGAACGTGCGGTAAGCGGCAATCTGCTCGGCCAGTTCACGCTCGATGCGCTTGAGGTTTTCCGGGTCCGGATTGACCTGCTGGGTGTTTTTCAGGGTGATGCGCTGTTCCGGGTATTTCTTGTTGCCAACCGTAAAATTCAGATTGCGGCCGCCGCTGCTGATCGAGTGAGCCCCCGGCTTGACCGTCAGCGGCACGCCGACTATGGCCAGCCAGTTGTTCTGCTCCTTCACGACCAGCACGGGTTTGCCTTGATAACTGGCTTTTGGCGCCTGGGCGGACGGGCCCAGATCCACCACCGCCACGCCGCCCGGCACCGGTTTGTTCAACAGGCGGGTGATGTAGCTGTCGGCGTGGGCGTTGAAGGTCAGGAGCAGCAACAGCAATGGAGCCAGGAAACGCGGCATGGATCAGTCCAGTAAAGAAAGGGTGACAGGCGTCAGGTGGTTGTCTTCGACCCGCACTTGCAGTTCGCCTTCGCCCAGCTTGGCTTTCAGGCGCTGGCCGGTATGGGTTTGCGCGGCGTTGCGGATCGCAATGCCGCGCTCGTCCAGCAAAATGCTGTAGCCACGGCCGAGGGTCGCCAACGGGCTGACCACATGCAGGGTCTGCATCTGGCTGTGCAATTGCAGGCGACGGTTCTTCAGCCCTTCGCGGATGGCGCGCGGCAGGCGTTCGGCCAGGCTGTCGAGGCGCTGGCGCAACATTGCCAGTTGCCGGCCCGGATGTTGTGCGGCCAGACGGGTTTCCAGGCGGATCAAGCGTTCGCGACGGGTGTTGAGGCTACGCTCGAACGCGCGGCGCATGCGCATGTCCAGGTCATCCAGGCGTTGCGCTTGCTGGCGCAGGCGCTCGCCGGGATGACGCAGGCGGCGAGAGACACCTTCCAGGCGCAGGCGGTCGCGCATCAAGCGGTCACGCATGCGCATCACCAGCCGGCGGTGCAGGCTTTCGACCCGACGCACCAGGTCACTGGAATCAGGTGCCAGCAATTCGGCGGCAGCGGAGGGGGTGGGCGCGCGAACATCGGCGACGAAGTCGCTGATCGACACGTCGGTTTCATGCCCGACCGCGCTGACAATCGGGGTCACGCAAGCGTCCACGGCGCGGGCCACGGCTTCTTCGTTGAAACACCAGAGGTCTTCCAGCGAACCGCCACCCCGGGCCAGGATCAGGGCGTCGAAACCCCGGGCATCCGCCAGCTTCAGCGCACGGACAATCTGTGCGGTGGCTTCGCGGCCCTGTACGGCGGTGGGGATCAGCGTCAACTGCACCTGCGGTGCGCGACGGCGGAACACGCTGATGATGTCGCGGATCACTGCCCCGGTGGGCGAACTGATGATGCCGATGCGTTGTGGATGCGCCGGTAGCGGGACCTTGCGCTCGGCACTGAACAGGCCTTCGGCGCTGAGCTTTTCCTTGAGTGCCTCGAAGGCCAGGCGCAAGGCGCCATCGCCGGCCGGCTCCACGGTGTCGAGGATCAGTTGATAGTCACCGCGCCCCTCGAACAACGAGACCTTGCCGCGCACCTTGACCGCCAGCCCGTCCTTCAAGGCCTGACGAACCCGTGCCGCGTTCTGCCGGAACAGCGCGCAACGCACCTGGGCGCCGCTGTCCTTGAGGGTGAAATACACGTGGCCGGACGCCGGGCGGGCGAGGTTGGAGATTTCGCCTTCTACCCAGATGTTGCTGAACACGTCTTCGAGCAACACCCGCGCGCGGCCGTTGAGCTGGCTGACGGTCAGGACTTCGCGGTCCAGGCCGAGTCTTGCAAAGGGATCTTTAATCATGGGGCGCAGTTTAAAGGCATTTGCCCGGCAATCTCCATGGCTCAACATAAATCCCTTGTGGAGCCGCGAAATGTGGGAGCGAACTTGCTCGCGAAGGCGGTGGGTCAGCCGCATTGATCCGGGATTTAAGTCCGCTTTCGCGAGCAAGCCCGATCCCACCAAGGTAAAGTCACCGGCGGGTAATCAAGGAAGATATGTGGATGAATGTGTTTGAGCTGTTGAGCCATTGGCCGTTCGGCTCGCTGGATTGGCTGGTCATCGGTACGGGCATCGCCCTGGCCTACATTGTGTTCGGCATCGCCGGGTTCGGTACGGCGTTGATCGCAGGGCCGATTCTGATTCTGTTCATGCCGCTGTCGGAGATCGTGCCGTTGCTGGTGTTGCTCGATTTTGTCGCGGCATTTGGCAACCTGTTGCCTTCGCGGCGGGATGTCGCCCGGCCTGAGCTGTTGCGGCTGCTGCCGTGCATGGCGGTGGGCTGCACGCTGGGGGTGATTTTCCTGCTGAACCTCAAGTCCGATCTGTTGCTGCTGTTGATGGGGCTGTTTATCAGTGCCTATGCGATCTACAGCCTGTGGGTCAAAACCCGCCCGACGCAGTTGTCTGCCGTGTGGGCTCTGCCGATGGGCACTGTGGGCGGGATGTTTGGCGCGTTGTTTGGCAGTGGCGGCTTTCTGTATGCGATCTATCTGAACAGTCGGTTGCCCAAGGAGGCGGCCCGGGCCACCCAGAGCGCACTGATCAGTTGCAGTACGGTGGTGCGATTGAGTCTGTTTGCAATCGCCGGTGTGTATGCCGATCTGCCATTGCTGGTGCTGGCGGTGTGTCTGTTGCCGGCGATGGTGCTGGGGCTGTGGATTGGGCGGCGCCTGACCATGCGGATGTCCCGCGAGGGGTTCGTGCGTCTGGTGACGTGGCTGGTGCTGGCCAGCGGGATTGCGTTGATCGGGCGCTATCTCAGCACCTGAAGATTCAACCTGTTGCAGGGGGCTTTTTGTGGGAGCGAGCTTGCTCGCGATAGCGGTCGAACAGACACATCAATGTTGAATATGACGCCCTCATCGCGAGCAAGCTCGCTCCCACAGAAGAGCCCTCACCGCAAGTTGTTCAATCGTTGTACTGGCTCAACAACCGCTCCAGTCGTGCACTGAGGCGGCGTTTGATTTCGGTCTCGATGTGCGGGGCGAAATCGTCGATCACGTCTTGCATGATCAACTGCGCGGCGGCGCGAAGTTCGCTGTCCAGGTGCAACAGGTCATCCGGGTTCTTGCTGGCTGCAGGCGCCGGCGCAGCAGTGATGACCGGCTCTACGATCGGGGCAGGGGCTGTCGGTTCGACGGGCGGCGAAGGCTCGCTGACCGCGTCGAACAACATGGGAATCTGTTCCTGATCGCCTTCCTCGACCGTGTCGGTCAGCAGGGGCGGTTGCAGGTTGTCATCGCCGAGCAATTGGCGGATCGACTCAAGGTCGTCCAGCAGGTGCGCGGACTGTTGCAGCGGTTTTGGAGTGTCCATTGGAAGGCTCAGAGTCGCTGTAAACGGTGATCTTGCAGAGGATAGCCCTGTTCGCGGTAGAAACGGAAACTCTCCCGCGCGGCCTGGCGAATCGTCGGGTCTTCCACCACCACTTCCGCCACGCGGGCGAAACGCTGGGCGAAGGCCGGGACTTTCAGGTCGAGATTGACCAGCAAGTCCTGATGCTGACCGCAATCGTCACCCAGACCCAGGACAATCAAGCCATCCGGTTCGTTTTCGGCGGGGCCGTGGGGAACGAAGCTTTCACCCTTGAACGTCCAGAGGCGTGCGTCGAGATCGTTGCGTTGGGCGGCGTCACTGCAATGCAGGTAGACGCGGTGCCCCATGCGCCAGGCCTTTTCGGTGAGCTTGCAAGCGAAATCCAGGCGTGCCGAAGGATCGGCGCTGGGCAGGATATAGAAGTCGACTTTGGTCATTGCGGTTCCTGAGCCCTTGGGGGCACTGCCCGAAAGCAATGCCCCCCAGGGTCATTGGTTTCAGGCTTTGGCGCGGTCCAGCAGGTATTGGGTCAGCAGAGGAACCGGACGGCCAGTGGCGCCCTTGTCCTTGCCGCCGCTGGTCCAGGCGGTGCCGGCGATGTCCAGGTGCGCCCAGTTCAGGTTCTTGGTGAAGCGCGACAGGAAGCAGGCGGCGGTGATGGTGCCGGCTTTCGGGCCGCCGATGTTGGCGATATCGGCGAACGGGCTGTCCAGCTGTTCCTGATACTCATCGAACAGCGGCAGTTGCCAGGCGCGGTCGTCGGCAGCCTTGCCGGCGCTCAGCAGTTGGCCGATCAGTTCGTCGTTGTTGCCCAGCAGGCCCGACGTGTGGGAACCCAGAGCGACCACGCAGGCACCGGTCAGGGTCGCGATGTCGATGACCGCTTGCGGCTTGAAGCGCTCGGAGTAGGTCAGGGCGTCGCACAGCACCAGACGGCCTTCGGCGTCGGTGTTGAGGATTTCCACGGTCTGGCCGCTCATGGTGGTGACAATGTCGCCAGGGCGCGAAGCGTTGCCGCTCGGCATGTTCTCGGCACAGGCCAGGATGCACACCAGGTTGATCGGCAGCTTCAGTTCCAGCACGGCACGCAGGGTGCCGAACACGCTGGCGGCACCGCCCATGTCGTACTTCATTTCATCCATGCCGGCGCCTGGCTTGAGGCTGATGCCGCCGGTGTCGAAGGTGATGCCTTTGCCGACCAGCGCATACGGCTTCTCGGATTTCTTGCCGCCGTTGTATTGCATGACGATCAGGCGTGGCGGCTGGGCGCTGCCCTGGCCTACGGCGTAGAACGAACCCATGCCCAGGGCCTTGATCTTCTTCTCGTCGAGGACTTCGACTTTCAGATCCTTGAATTCCTTGCCGAGGTCTTTCGCCTGCTCACCGAGGAAGGTCGGGTGGCAGATGTTTGGTGGCAGGTTGCCCAGGTTACGGGTGAAGGCCATGCCGTTGGCGATGGCAGTGGCGTGAGTCACGGCGCGCTGCACTTCAGCTTGAGCGGCCTTGATGGTCAGCAGGGTGATTTTCTTCAGGGCGCGGGGATCGGCTTTCTGGCTCTTGAACTGCTCGAAGCTGTACTCGCCGTCCACCAGGGTTTCGGCCAGCAGGCGGGTCTTGCCATAGCTGTCGCGGCCCTTGACCACGACTTCGTCGAGGGCCAGTACCGCGTCGCTGCCGCCCAGGCCCTTCAGGGTGTTGAGGATGCCAGCGATGATTTTGCGGAACGGGCGGTCACCCAGTTCGTCGTCCTTGCCAGTGCCCACCAGCAGAACACGTTCGGCCTTGAGGTTCGGCAGGCTGTGCAGCAACAGGCTCTGGCCAACCTTGCCGGCCAGGTCGCCGCGCTTGAGCACTGCGCTGATCGCGCCGCCGCTCAGTTCGTCGAGTTGTCTGGCGACGGCGCCGAGCTTGCGGCCTTCGCCGACGGAGACCACGAGAGTGGCGGTCTTCAACGTTTCCGGGTTGACGCTTTTTACAACCAGTTCCATGTCCGGGTCCCTGAATTGATGGTTATCACGCATGCACCCGACACCTTATGTGCGTCGATTGCTTATATGAAGAAAGGCGCCAGGATCGACCGGCGACAAAGGCCGCAGTTTGAACCTCGCTACCGGCGGCTGACAACCCTCGGTTGTACGATCTTCATGGAATTGACGGCCTCTGTAGGAGCGAGCCCGCTCGCGAAGAACCCGAGACCACCGCGGGGCTTCAGGCTCTCCGCGTTATCGTTGACGACCATCGTCGGAACGCCGCCCGGAGCAAGCTCGCCCCTACACCCTGCGGCCCTATGCATTGCGCAGTGACAGGCGCACCCAATCACAGGATAATGCGCCATCTTTTTTCGGCGGCTCTGTCTTGCGGGCTGTCCGATATGTTTGCTTGTTTGGCCGCCTTAGCCTGACAACCCTGGAGTGTCTGGTTTGATCGTCTTCCGTTATCTGTCCCGCGAAGTCCTGTTGACCTTGAGCGCCGTCAGCGCCGTGCTGCTGGTCATCATCATGAGCGGTCGCTTCATCAAATACCTCGCCCAGGCGGCCTCGGGCCTGCTGGATCCGGGCTCGCTGTTCCTGATCATGGGCTTTCGCATGCCAGGGTTCCTCCAGCTGATCCTGCCGCTGGGGCTGTTTCTCGGGATCCTGTTGTCCTACGGGCGGCTGTACCTCGAAAGCGAAATGACCGTGCTCTCGGCCACCGGCATGAGTCAGCAGCGGCTGGTCTGGATGACGATGTTTCCCGCCACCCTGGTTGCACTCGTCGTCGCGTGGCTGAGCCTGAGCCTGGCGCCACAGGGGGCCAATCAGTTTCAGCTGCTGCTGAACAAGCAGGATGCGCTCACCGAATTCGATACACTGGAGCCGGGGCGCTTCCAGTCCCTGCGTGACGGCACCCGGGTCACCTATACCGAGCGCATGTCGGATGATCGCGTGAATCTGGGCGGTGTGTTCATCTCGCAAAAGAACATCAGTTCCAACAACAAGGATCGCGGAATTTCCGTGCTGGTGGCGGAAAAGGGGCGTCAGGAAATTCGCCCGGACGGCAACCGCTACCTGATCCTGGATAACGGCTATCGCTATGACGGTAGTCCGGGTCAGGCCGACTACCGGGCGATCAAGTACGAAGAGTACGGCGTATTGCTGCCAAAGCCGGAAGTCAGCGACGAAGTCACCGACCGCGATGCGATGCCGACCAGTACGTTGATCGGCAGTGAAGACATTCGCATGCGCGCCGAATTGCAATGGCGCATATCGCTGCCATTGCTGGTGTTCATCGTGACCTTGATGGCGGTGCCGCTGTCGCGGGTCAACCCGCGTCAGGGCCGATTCCTCAAATTATTGCCGGCGATTCTTCTTTATATGGCTTACCTGAGCATTCTGATTGCCGCCCGCGGTGCCCTTGATAAAGGCAAGATCCCCGCCGCGGTGGGCTTGTGGTGGGTGCACGGGATTTTCCTCACCATTGGCCTGGGCCTGCTCTATTGGGAGCCTTTGCGCTTGAAGCGGGCGAGTCGCCGCAGCGCGCTGGAGGTGGCCCGTGGTTAAGCTGGATCGCTACATTGGTAGCAGCGTGTTCATGGCTATTCTCGCGGTGCTCGGGATCATTCTTGGTCTGGCGACGCTGTTTGCCTTCATCGATGAGATGGGTGAAGTCAGCGATACCTACACCCTGGTCGATGTGCTGGGCTATGTGACGCTGACGGCGCCGCGCCGGATGTACGAAATGCTGCCGATGGCCGCGCTGATCGGTTGCCTGATCGGCCTGGGCAGTCTGGCCAGCAACAGTGAATTGACGATTATGCGCGCCGCCGGTGTGTCGATCGGCCGGATCGTCTGGGCGGTCATGAAACCGATGCTGGTGTTGATGCTGGCGGGCTTGCTGATTGGCGAGTACGTTGCTCCGCCTGCTGAAACCGCCGCGCAGGCCAATCGCTCGCTGGCCCAGGGCAGCGGCGATGCACAAAGCGCCAAGCACGGTTTGTGGCACCGCCAGGGCGATGAGTTCATTCACGTCAACTCGGTGCAGCCTAATGGCATCCTGTACGGCGTGACTCGCTATCGTATCGACAGCGAGCGGCACATGCTGTCGGCGAGTTTCGCCAAGCGTGCCGAGTTCGACACGGATCACTGGCAGTTGACGGACGTCACGACCACAGTGTTCCACGAGCGCAGTACTGAAGTGGTGTCGCACCCGGTCGAGCGTTGGAACGTGGCCTTGAGTCCGCAACTGTTGAGCACCGTGGTCATGGTGCCAGAGTCGCTGTCGATCAGCGGTCTGTGGGGTTATATCCACTACCTGGCGGACCAGGGGTTGAACAACAGCCGTTACTGGCTGGCATTTTGGGTCAAAGTGTTGCAGCCGCTGGTGACTGCCGCCCTGGTGTTGATGGCGATTTCCTTCATCTTTGGTCCGCTGCGTTCGGTGACCCTGGGTCAACGGGTGTTCACCGGCGTGCTGGTGGGCTTCACCTTCCGCATCGTTCAGGATTTGTTGGGCCCTTCGAGCCAGGTGTTCGGCTTCCCTCCGTTGCTTTCGGTGCTGGTGCCGGCGGGTATTTGTGCCGTGGCCGGGCTCTGGCTGTTGCGCCGGGCAGGTTGATGGCGGGCTTTTTCCGACCGCTTTGACGATCAAAAACGCCCTTGTCGCAAGACCGGGGCGTTTTTGTAGGTGCCGTCTGACCTGCGAACGTGACGCTTGTGCCGTGGATCAGGTACAATTCCCGGCTATTTTTCGGCGGGCTATGCCTGCAGCCTTTTTGAGTGTTGATCCGTGAGTGATTTGAGTCATATCCGCAATTTCTCCATCATCGCCCACATTGACCATGGCAAGTCGACGCTGGCCGATCGCTTCATCCAGATGTGTGGCGGCCTGGCCGAGCGCGAAATGGAAGCCCAGGTCCTGGACTCCATGGACCTCGAGCGCGAGCGCGGGATCACCATCAAGGCGCACAGCGTTACTCTGTATTACAAAGCCAAAGACGGTATCAACTACCAGCTGAACTTCATTGACACCCCCGGCCACGTTGACTTCACCTACGAAGTCAGCCGTTCGCTGGCGGCCTGTGAAGGCGCGCTGCTGGTGGTCGACGCCGGCCAAGGCGTTGAAGCGCAGTCGGTTGCCAACTGCTACACGGCGATCGAGCAGGGCCTGGAAGTGATGCCGGTGCTGAACAAGATCGACCTGCCACAGGCCGATCCTGAGCGTGTCAAGGAAGAAATCGAAAAAATCATCGGCATCGATGCCACCGACGCGGTCACTTGCTCTGCCAAGACCGGTCTGGGCGTCGATGAAGTGCTCGAGCGCCTGGTGACCACCATTCCTGCGCCGACCGGCAACATCGAAGATCCGCTGCAAGCGTTGATCATCGACTCCTGGTTCGACAACTACCTGGGCGTTGTCTCCCTGGTGCGCGTGCGCCACGGCCGCGTGAAGAAGGGCGACAAGATCCTGGTCAAGTCCACCGGCAAGATCCACCTGGTGGACAGCGTCGGTGTATTCAACCCGAAACACACCCCGACCGTTGACCTGAAGGCCGGCGAAGTGGGCTTCATCATTGCCAGCATCAAGGACATTCACGGTGCGCCAGTGGGCGATACCCTGACCTTGAGCTCGACGCCGGACGTCGACGTGCTGCCAGGCTTCAAGCGCATTCAGCCGCAGGTGTACGCCGGCCTGTTCCCGGTCAGCTCCGACGACTTCGAAGACTTCCGCGAGGCGCTGCAAAAGCTCACCCTCAACGATTCGTCGCTGCAATACACGCCGGAAAGCTCCGACGCCCTGGGCTTCGGCTTCCGCTGCGGCTTCCTCGGCATGCTGCACATGGAAATCATCCAGGAGCGCCTGGAGCGCGAGTACAACCTGGACCTGATCACCACGGCGCCTACGGTAATCTTCGAGCTGCTGCTCAAGACCGGCGAGACGATCTACGTCGATAACCCGTCGAAGCTGCCGGACCTGTCTGCCATCGAAGACATGCGCGAGCCGATCGTGCGCGCCAATATTCTTGTGCCGCAAGAGCACCTGGGCAACGTCATTACCCTGTGCATTGAAAAACGCGGTGTACAGGTCGACATGCTGTTCCTCGGCTCTCAGGTACAAGTGACCTACGACTTGCCGATGAACGAAGTGGTGCTGGACTTCTTCGATCGCCTGAAATCCACCAGTCGCGGCTATGCTTCTCTGGACTACCATTTCGATCGTTACCAATCGGCCAGCCTGGTGAAACTGGACGTGCTGATCAACGGTGACAAGGTCGACGCCCTGGCGCTGATCGTGCACCGTGACAATTCGCACTACAAAGGTCGCCAGCTGACCGAGAAGATGAAGGATCTGATTCCTCGGCAGATGTTCGACGTGGCAATCCAGGCCGCCATTGGCGGGCAGATTGTGGCGCGGACAACCGTCAAGGCGCTCAGAAAGAACGTATTGGCCAAATGCTACGGTGGTGACGTCAGCCGTAAGAAAAAGCTGCTGGAAAAGCAAAAGGCCGGTAAGAAACGCATGAAGCAGGTCGGCAACGTGGAAATTCCACAGGAAGCCTTCCTTGCAGTGCTCAGGTTGGATAGTTAGGTCCTATGTCACTAAATTTCCCGCTGTTGCTGGTCATCGCCGTATTTGTCTGCGGCTTGTTGGCGTTGCTCGATCTGTTGATCCTGGCCCCGCGTCGGCGTGCCGCCATCGCTTCCTATCAGGGCAGCGTCAGCCAGCCTGACATGGTCGTGGTCGAGCAGCTGAACAAAGAGCCGCTGCTGGTCGAATACGGCAAGTCGTTCTTCCCGGTGTTGTTCATCGTGCTGGTGCTGCGTTCGTTCCTGGTGGAACCGTTCCAGATTCCTTCCGGTTCGATGAAGCCAACCCTGGATGTCGGTGACTTCATCCTGGTGAGCAAGTTTTCCTACGGGATCCGCTTGCCGGTGATCGACAAGAAAGTCATCGAAGTCGGTGATCCGCAGCGCGGCGATGTGATGGTATTCCGCTATCCGAGCGATCCGAACGTCAACTACATCAAGCGTGTGGTTGGCTTGCCGGGCGACACGGTTCGCTACACCGCCGACAAGCGTCTGTTCGTCAACGGTCAATCGATTGCCGAGCAACTGGTCGGCTCCGAGCCGGGCACGCTGGGCAGCGCCGAGCTCTACAAGGAAAAACTCGGCGCCGCCGAGCACATGATCCGTAAAGAGATGAGTCGCTACCGCGCCATGCCGGACCATTCGTGGACCGTGCCGGCCGGGCACTACTTCATGATGGGCGACAACCGCGACAACTCGAACGACAGTCGCTACTGGGATGATCCGAGCATTCCCAAGGATCTGCTGGGCATGGTTCCCGACAAGAATATCGTCGGCAAGGCCTTCGCGGTCTGGATGAGCTGGCCGGAACCCAAACTCAGTCACCTGCCGAATTTCTCGCGGGTTGGCCTGATCAAGTAATCAAACACGGCGCTGTTGAACACAGCGCCGAATGCATTTCTGGAACCTGAAGAAGGTGACGGAAAAAGCATGAAGCCAATGATATTCAGGACGTTATTTTTGAACACAGCGTTAATTGTCCCAAGCCTGCGCCGCCTCACGGCGATGGCAGTGCAATCGAACCACGAACTCAGCGTGGGTAAACCGTGAGCGTCTCCTTAAGCCGTCTAGAGCGTCAGCTCGGCTACACCTTCAAGGATCAGGAACTGATGGTCCTGGCCCTGACTCACCGCAGTTTTGCCGGGCGTAACAACGAGCGCCTGGAATTCCTCGGTGACGCCATCCTCAACTTCGTCGCCGGCGAGGCGTTGTTCGAGCGTTTCCCGCTGGCTCGCGAAGGCCAGTTGTCGCGTTTGCGCGCACGCCTGGTGAAAGGTGAGACCCTGGCCGTACTGGCCCGTGGTTTCGATCTGGGCGAGTACCTGCGCCTGGGCTCCGGCGAGCTGAAAAGCGGCGGTTTCCGTCGCGAGTCGATTCTGGCCGATGCCCTCGAAGCGCTGATCGGTGCGATCTACCTCGATGCCGGCATGGAAGTGGCCCGCGAGCGTGTGCTCGCCTGGCTGGCCGGAGAGTTCGAAGGCCTGACGCTGGTCGACACCAACAAAGATCCGAAGACCCGCCTGCAAGAGTTCCTGCAGTCCCGTGGTTGTGAGCTGCCGCGTTACGAAGTGGTGGATATCCAGGGTGAGCCGCATTGCCGGACGTTCTTCGTCGAATGCGAAATCATCTTACTGAATGAAAAAAGCCGAGGTCAGGGTGTGAGCCGTCGTATTGCCGAACAGGTAGCGGCCGCCGCAGCACTGATTGCCCTGGGTGTGGAGAATGGCAATGACTGATACAAACGCAACGCGCTGTGGCTATGTTGCCATCGTCGGCCGTCCGAACGTGGGCAAGTCCACGCTGCTGAACCACATCCTGGGTCAGAAGCTGGCGATCACCTCGCGCAAGCCGCAAACCACCCGCCACAACATGCTCGGTATCAAGACCGAGGGCGATGTGCAGGCGATCTACGTCGACACCCCCGGTATGCACAAGGGTGGCGAGAAGGCCCTGAACCGCTACATGAACAAGACCGCTTCGGCGGCGTTGAAAGACGTCGACGTGGTGATCTTCGTGGTCGACCGCACCAAGTGGACCGAAGAAGACCAGATGGTCCTCGAGCGTGTCCAGTACGTGACCGGCCCGCTGATCGTGGCGCTGAACAAGACCGATCGCATCGAAGACAAGGCCGAGCTGATGCCGCACCTGAGCTGGTTGCAGGAGCAGCTGCCGAATGCGCAGATCATCCCGATTTCCGCGCAGCACGGGCATAACCTCGATGCACTGGAGCGGGTGATTGCCGAGCACTTGCCGGAAAACGATCACTTCTTCCCGGAAGACCAGATCACCGACCGCAGCAGCCGCTTCCTCGCCGCCGAGCTTGTGCGCGAGAAAATCATGCGCCAGATGGGCGCCGAACTGCCATACCAGATCACCGTCGAGATCGAAGAGTTCAAGCAGCAGGGCAAGACCCTGCACATCCATGCCTTGATCCTCGTCGAGCGCGATGGCCAGAAGAAAATCATCATTGGCGACAAGGGCGAGCGCATCAAGCGAATCGGCACCGAAGCGCGCAAGGACATGGAGCTGCTGTTCGACTCCAAGATCATGCTCAACCTGTGGGTCAAGGTTAAGGGCGGCTGGTCCGATGACGAGCGCGCATTGCGTTCGCTGGGTTACGGCGACCTGTAATACCCCGAAAGCCCCTCTGTAGGAGCGAGCTTGCTCGCGATGGACTTGAGAGCGCCGCGTTCATTCAGAAAGCCCGCGTTATCGTTATCCACCATCGCGAGCAAGCTCGCTCCTACAGTATGTGAGACTTGATGTCCTCAACTCCGCCCATCGCCCAACCCGCCTACGTCCTGCACTCGCGCGCCTACCGTGAAAACAGTGCGCTGGTGGATTTCCTGACGCCGCAAGGCCGGCTGCGGGCGGTGTTGCGCAGTGCGCGAGGCAAGGCCGGGACGCTGGCACGGCCATTCGTGCCATTGGAAGTCGAGTTCCGGGGCAAGGGCGAACTGAAGAACGTCGGGCGCATGGAAAGTGCCGGTGTTTCTACCTGGCTCAATGGCGAGGCGCTGTTCAGCGGTCTTTACCTCAATGAGCTGCTGATTCGCCTGTTGCCTGCCGAAGATCCCCATCCCGCCGTATTCGAACATTACGCCGCGACCCTGCTTGCTCTGGCCGAAGGTCGGGCGCTGGAGCCGTTGCTGCGTTCGTTCGAATGGCGCTTGCTCGATGATCTTGGCTACGGATTCTCACTGACTGCGGATATCCACGATGAGGCCATCGCCCCCGACGGTCTCTACCGTTTGCAAGTGGATGCCGGGCTGGAGCGGGTCTACCTGCTGCAACCGGGTCTGTTCAACGGCACCGAACTGCTGGCGATGGCCGATGCCGACTGGAGCGCACCGGGTGCGTTGTCGGCGGCCAAGCGTTTGATGCGTCAGGCATTGGCCGTGCATCTGGGTGGACGCCCACTGGTTTCCCGCGAGTTGTTTCGAAAGCCGTAATTTCCCCGTGTATGCTGTGCACCGAACTTTCTCTTCTTCTGGAGCGCTTTCTGTGACCACCAGCACCCGTATTCTTCTTGGCGTGAACATCGACCACGTTGCCACCCTGCGTCAGGCCCGGGGCACCCGTTATCCGGACCCGGTCAAGGCAGCACTGGACGCGGAAGAGGCGGGGGCTGACGGCATCACCGTGCACCTGCGCGAAGACCGCCGGCATATTCAGGAGCGCGACGTTCTGGTGCTCAAGGATGTGCTGCAAACCCGCATGAACTTCGAAATGGGCATCACCGAAGAAATGATGCAGTTCGCCGAACGCATCCGCCCGGCGCACATTTGCCTGGTGCCGGAAACCCGTCAGGAGCTCACCACCGAAGGCGGACTGGATGTGGCGGGGCAGGAAGCGCGGATCAAGGCGGCGGTGGAGCGCCTTTCGAAGATCGGCTCCGAGGTGTCGCTGTTCATCGACGCCGATGAGCGTCAGATCGAAGCCTCGCGCCGTGTTGGCGCCCCGGCCATCGAACTGCACACCGGGCGTTATGCCGATGCCGAGACACCGACCGAAGTCGCCGAAGAACTCAAGCGTGTCGCCGATGGCGTGGCCTGCGGCCTGGCCCAGGGCCTGATCGTCAATGCCGGGCATGGCCTGCATTATCACAACGTTGAAGCCGTGGCGGCGATCAAGGGCATCAACGAGCTGAACATCGGGCATGCGCTGGTGGCCCATGCGTTGTTCGTTGGCTTCAAGTCGGCGGTGTCGGAGATGAAGGCGCTGATTCTGGCGGCTGCTGCCAAATCTTAAAGCCAACAGATTGCCAATGTGGGAGCGGGCTTGCTCGCGAAAGCGGTTTATCAGTCAACATCTCTGTTAGCTGACACTCCGTCTTCGCGAGCAAGCCCGCTCCCACATTTGATCTCGGTTGTTCTGTCAGAGCGGCGCAGGCTCTTGAGCCGGCTTGCTCTTGTCGATCCCCGGAACCAGCAGTTTGCCCTCGGCGACCTGGTCGCCTTCAAGCTGTGGCTGGGTTACCCAGGTCAGGATGTCGTAGTAGCGACGGATGTTCGCCACGAAATGCACCGGTTCGCCGCCGCGGGCGTAGCCGTAGCGGGTCTTGCTGTACCACTTTTTCTCGGACAGGCGCGGAAGGATCTTCTTCACGTCCAGCCATTTGTCCGGGTTCAATCCTTCCTTGGCCGCCAGTTTGCGCGCGTCGTCCAGATGGCCGCTGCCGACGTTGTAGGCCGCCAGGGCAAACCAGGTACGGTCCGGTTCCTGGATCGAGTCGTCGAGCTGTTCTTTGATGTAGGCCAGGTACTTGGCGCCGCCCATGATGCTTTGTTTCGGATCGAGGCGGTTGGACACGCCCATGGCCTGCGCGGTGTTCTGGGTCAGCATCATCAGGCCGCGAACACCGGTCTTGGACGTGACGGTCGGTTGCCACAGGGATTCCTGATAGCCGATGGCCGCCAGCAGGCGCCAGTCGACTTTCTCTTTCTTGGCGTAGGACTTGAAGTGCTGTTCGTACTTGGGCAGGCGTTGCTGCAAGTGTTGGGCAAAGGTGGTGGCGCCCATGTAGCCGAGAACGTCGACGTGCCCGTAGTAACGATCCTTGAGGCGTTGCAGGGTGCCGTTTTTCTTGACCTTGTCGAGGTAGTCGTTGATTTCGTTGAGCAGGCTGTTGTCGTCGCCCAGCCCGACGGCCCAGCTCTGGTTGCTGGCGTCACCGAGGTCGAAGGCGACCCGGATGTTGGTGAAGTACACCTGGTTCATCGCGACTTCGTTGGAGTCGACCAGCGTCAGGTCGATCTGACCTTCGTCGACCATGCGCAGGAGATCGACGACCTCGACTGCGTCAGACTCTTCGTATTCGATGCCGGGAAATTTCTGTTTCAGCTTCGCCAGCTGTTCGGCGTGGGTGCTGCCCTTGAGCACCATGATTTTCTTGCCCACCAGGTCCTTGGCGTCGGTCGGCCGTGACTGGCCGTTGCGGTAGATGACCTGCGGGGTGACTTCCAGATAAGAGTGCGAGAAGCGCACCTGCTTCTTGCGTTCTTCGCTGCTGACCAGACCGGCAGCCGCCAGCACCGGGCCGTTGGGCTTGCCTACCTGGTTGAACAGGTCATCGAGGTTGTCGGCGGTCTCGATCTTGAGCTCGACCCCCAGATCGTCGGCGAAGCGCTTCACCAGCTCGTATTCGAAGCCGGTTTCACCGTTGCGATCCTGAAAGTAGGTGGCGGGGCTGTTTCGGGTAACCACCCGCAGCACGCCATCCTCCTTTACGCGCTCGAGCGTGTTGGGTTTATCAACACAGGCGCCGAGCATCAGGAAGAGTCCGGTTGCGATCAGCCATTTGGCGTACCGCGGACGCAAAGCCATTGGGAAAAACATCTGCGCAGTATACGCAAAGGACCACGGGCGCCATATCTCGACAGTGAAGGGCGAGTCTGCTAGAGATCACAAAACCGGCCGAAACCCCGCAGGAACGGGCCTTGTCTGCATTTTGTCACAGTAAAAATAAGCTGTCGTCACACGTCCGGTTAACCTGACTTTCGGGGCAGAAACACAGATCGACACCCGAGTGCAACCGTGCGTAGCGTTTCGGGTGATGTCGCGGGCTGTTTAGGCTAGAATGCACGGCCTCAAAGCACACCCCTTCCCGAGGCTGTCCCGAAGATGTTGATCCTGCGCGGCGCTCCTGCCCTTTCCGCCTTTCGCCACAGCAAGCTCCTTGAGCAACTGAGCCAGAAGGTTCCGGCTGTCAGCGGCCTGTATGCTGAATTCGCTCACTTCGCCGAAGTTACCGGCGTCCTGACCGGCGACGAACAGCAGGTGCTCGCGCGCCTTCTGAAGTACGGTCCAAGCGTTCCGGTACAAGAACCGACCGGTCGTCTGTTTCTGGTACTGCCGCGTTTCGGCACCATCTCGCCGTGGTCGAGCAAGGCCAGCGATATCGCCCGCAACTGCGGCCTGGCGAAAATCCAGCGCCTGGAGCGCGGCATCGCGTTCTACGTGGCCGGCCAGTTCAGCGACGCTGAAGCCCAGTTGATCGCTGACGGTCTGCACGACCGCATGACCCAGATCGTCCTGGGCAACCTCGAACAGGCCGCCGGCCTGTTCAGCCACGCCGAACCGAAACCCCTGACCGCCATCGACGTGCTGGGCGGCGGCCGCGCCGCGCTGGAAAAAGCCAACACCGAGCTGGGCCTGGCCCTGGCCGAAGACGAGATCGACTATCTGGTCAACGCCTTCGTCGGCTTGAAGCGCAACCCACATGACATCGAACTGATGATGTTCGCCCAGGCGAACTCCGAGCACTGCCGTCACAAGATCTTCAACGCCAGTTGGGACATCGACGGCCAGAGCCAGGAAAAAAGCCTGTTCGGCATGATCAAGAACACCTATCAGATGCATAACGAAGGTGTCCTGTCGGCTTATAAGGACAACGCTTCGGTGATCGTCGGCTCCGTGGCCGGTCGCTTCTTCCCGGACCCTGAAACCCGCCAGTACGGCGCGGTGCAGGAACCGGTGCACATCCTGATGAAGGTCGAGACCCACAACCACCCGACCGCGATTGCTCCGTTCCCGGGCGCGTCCACCGGTTCCGGTGGCGAAATCCGCGACGAAGGCGCCACCGGTCGCGGTGCCAAGCCGAAAGCCGGCCTGACCGGTTTCACCGTGTCCAACCTGCAGATCCCGGGCTTCGAACAGCCGTGGGAAGTGCCATACGGCAAGCCTGAGCGCATCGTTACCGCGCTGGACATCATGATCGAAGGCCCATTGGGCGGCGCTGCGTTCAACAATGAATTCGGTCGTCCGGCCCTGACCGGCTATTTCCGTACCTTCGAACAGTCGATCACCACCCCGCACGGTGACGAAGTTCGCGGCTACCACAAGCCGATCATGCTGGCTGGCGGCATGGGCAACATCCGTGAAGAGCACGTCAAGAAAGGCGAGATCGTCGTTGGCTCCAAGCTGATCGTGCTCGGTGGCCCGGCGATGCTGATCGGCCTGGGTGGCGGCGCGGCTTCCTCCATGGCCACCGGCACCAGCTCGGCGGACCTGGACTTCGCTTCGGTACAGCGCGAAAACCCGGAAATGGAACGCCGCTGCCAGGAAGTCATCGACCGTTGCTGGCAATTGGGCGACAAGAACCCGATCAGCTTCATCCACGACGTGGGTGCGGGTGGTCTGTCCAACGCCTTCCCGGAACTGGTCAACGACGGCGACCGCGGTGGCCGTTTCGAACTGCGCAACATTCCAAACGACGAGCCGGGCATGGCCCCGCACGAAATCTGGTCCAACGAATCCCAGGAGCGCTACGTTCTGGCGGTCGGCCCGGCTGACTTCGAGCGTTTCAAGGCGATCTGCGAACGTGAGCGTTGCCCGTTTGCCGTGGTCGGCGAAGCCACTGCCGAACCCCAGCTGACCGTCACCGACAGCCACTTCGGCAACAGCCCGGTGGACATGCCACTGGAAGTGTTGCTGGGCAAGGCGCCACGCATGCACCGTTCGGTGGTACGTGAAGCCGAGCTGGGCGACGACTTCGATCCGTCGACCCTGAGCATTGCCGACTGCGTCGAGCGTGTCCTGCATCACCCGGCCGTGGCGAGCAAGAGCTTCCTGATCACCATCGGCGACCGCACCATCACCGGCCTCGTGGCCCGTGACCAGATGGTCGGCCCGTGGCAGGTTCCGGTGGCCGACGTTGCCGTCACCGCCACCAGCTTCGACGTCTACACCGGCGAAGCCATGGCCATGGGCGAGCGGACTCCGCTGGCACTGCTGGACGCTCCGGCGTCGGGCCGCATGGCCATCGGCGAAACCCTGACCAACATCGCGGCCTCGCGCATCGGCAAGATCTCCGACATCAAGCTGTCGGCGAACTGGATGTCCGCTGCCGGTCACCCGGGCGAAGACGCGCGTCTGTACGACACCGTGAAAGCGGTCGGCATGGAACTGTGCCCTGAGCTGGGCATCACCATTCCGGTGGGCAAGGACTCGATGTCCATGGCCACGCGTTGGAACGATGAAGGCGTGGACAAGTCCGTCACGTCGCCAATGTCCCTGATCGTGACCGGTTTTGCGCCAGTGACTGACATCCGTCAGACCCTGACCCCGCAACTGCGCATGGACAAGGGCACCACTGACCTGATCCTGATCGACCTGGGCCGCGGCCAGAACCGCATGGGCGCCTCGATCCTCGCGCAGGTTCACGGCAAGCTCGGCAAACAGGCGCCGGACGTCGACGACGCCGAAGACCTGAAGGCCTTCTTCGCCGTGATCCAGGGCCTCAACGCCGACGGTCACCTGCTGGCTTACCACGACCGTTCCGATGGTGGTCTGCTGACCTCGGTCGTCGAAATGGCCTTCGCCGGTCACTGCGGCCTGAGCCTGAACCTCGACAGCCTGGCGGATTCCTCCGCCGACATCGCAGCGATCCTGTTCAACGAAGAACTGGGTGCCGTGATCCAGGTTCGCCAGGACGCCACCCCGGACATCCTCGCGCAGTTCAGCGCTGCCGGCCTGGGCGATTGCGTGTCGGTGATCGGTCAGCCAATCAACAATGGCGAGATCGGTATCACCTTCAACGGTGACACCGTGTTCGAAGGCCAGCGTCGTCTGCTGCAACGCCAGTGGGCCGAGACCAGCTACCAGATCCAGCGCCTGCGTGACAACGCCGATTGCGCCGAGCAAGAGTTTGACGTGCTGCTGGAAGAAGACAACCCGGGCCTGAGCGTCAAGCTGAGCTACGACATCAACCAGGACATCGCCGCGCCTTACATCAAGAAAGGCATCCGCCCACAGGTTGCCGTGCTGCGTGAGCAGGGCGTCAACGGTCAGGTGGAAATGGCGGCGGCGTTCGACCGCGCCGGTTTCAACGCGATCGACGTGCACATGAGCGACATCCTGGCCGGTCGTGTCGACTTGAACGAGTTCAAGGGCATGGTCGCTTGCGGCGGCTTCTCCTACGGCGACGTATTGGGTGCCGGTGAAGGCTGGGCGAAATCCGCGCTGTTCAACAGCCGCGCCCGCGATGCGTTCCAGGGCTTCTTCGAGCGCAACGACAGCTTCACCCTCGGCGTGTGCAACGGTTGCCAGATGATGTCCAACCTGCACGAGCTGATCCCGGGCAGCGAGTTCTGGCCGCACTTCGTGCGCAACCGTTCCGAGCAGTTCGAAGCCCGTGTTGCCATGGTGCAGATCCAGGAGTCGAATTCGATCTTCCTGCAGGGCATGGCCGGTTCGCGCATGCCGATCGCCATCGCCCATGGCGAAGGTCATGCCGAGTTCGCCAGCGAAGAAGCACTGCTGGAAGCCGATCTGTCCGGTTGCGTTGCAATGCGTTTCGTCGACAACCACGGCAAGGTCACCGAAAGCTACCCGGCCAACCCGAACGGCTCGCCGCGCGGGATCACCGGTTTGACCAGCCGCGACGGTCGCGTGACCATCATGATGCCGCACCCGGAGCGTGTGTTCCGCGCCGTGCAGAACTCGTGGCGTTCGGATGACTGGAATGAAGATGCACCGCTGATGCGCATGTTCCGTAATGCTCGTGTGTGGGTTAACTGATAGCGATGTACAAGCTCAGCTTCTTTGTTCCGACCAGTCATGTGGAACAGGTCAAAAGTGCCGTATTCGCTGCCGGTGGCGGACGGATCGGTGCTTACGACCACTGTGCATGGCAAGTGTTGGGTCTGGGCCAGTTTCGTCCACTGGACGGCAGTCAGCCGTTCATTGGCGAGGCAGGGCAGGTCGAACAGGTCGAGGAATGGAAAGTCGAGCTTGTAGTGGCTGATGAGTTGATTCGCTCGGTGGTGGTGGCTCTGAAACAGAGCCATCCCTACGAGACGCCGGCTTATGAAGTGTGGCGCCTGGCGGATTTCTGATTCTCGTGCCGCTGAAATGAAAAACCCGCTGAAAGAGATTTCAGCGGGTTTTTTATTACCCACAACTATTGTGGTGTTTGTGATGGCCTCTTCGCGAGCAGGCTCGCTCCCACAGTGGATCGATGTACACCGGACCCTTGTGGGAGCGAGCCTGCTCGCGATGGCGGCCTGTCAGGCACCGAGGATCTAAACCTTGGCACTGACCTCACTGCGATTGACCAACGCTTCCAGCGCATCACTCAAACTTGGCGCCTTGTCGCCAACCAGCAGATGCCAGATCCCGCCGTCCAGCTGACTCAAACCCTGACAACCCAGCGCTTTCAAATCACACTCCGACAACGCCTTGCCATTGGCCAGTTGCAAGCGGATGCGCGTCATGGCGATGCAGTCGAGTTGCAGCACATTGTCGCCACCCCCCAGCGCATTGAGCCATTGCTGCGCTTCAGGTGTCGCCACGGCGGCCGGTGCAGGCGCGGCGATTTCCGCTGCCGGCGACGACGCCATGGCACGACCCAGCGCCGGCATCGCCTGGCGAATTTCATCGGCAATCGCATCGGCCATCGGCCCGACCACTACCTGCAAGCTCCCGCCCTTGCCCGGACGCACCACGGCCATGGCGCCGAGCGCCTTCAGATCGGTATCCGAGGCCTTGTTGCGATCCACCATGTCCAGGCGCAACCGCGTGGTGCAGGCGCCAACGGTGATCAGGTTCTCGGCGCCGCCCAAGGCCTTGATGTAAGCCCCGGCGCGTTCATTGTCGGCCACCGCCACTTGCGGGGCGGCAGCGCTGGTTTCGCGGCCCGGTGTCTTCAGGTCGAAACGACGGATGCAGTAATCGAACACCACGTAGTAGATCACGGCATACGCCAGGCCCACCGGGAACACCAGCCAGCCGTTGGTGGACTTGCCCCAGCCAAGCACCATGTCGATGAAGCCGCCGGAGAAGGTGAAGCCCAGGTGAATGTTCAGCGCATTGGTGACGGCCATCGACAGGCCGGTCAGCAACGCATGCAGCAGAAACAGTAGCGGCGCGAGGAACATGAAGGCGAATTCGATCGGCTCGGTCACGCCGGTCAGGAACGCGGTCAGGGCCATCGACAGGAATATCCCGCCCATCACCTTGCGCCGTTCCGGCAGGGCGTTGCGGTACATCGCCAGGCACGCGGCGGGCAGGCCGAAGATCATCACCGGGAACATGCCGGTCATGAACTGGCCGCCTTTCGGGTCGCCGGCGAAGTAGCGCGACAGGTCGCCGGTGACCAGCGCACCGGAGGTGGGGTCGGTGAAATTGCCGAACACGAACCACGCCATGTTGTTGAGGATATGGTGCAGCCCGGTGACGATCAGCAGACGGTTGAACACGCCGAAGACGAACGCACCAATGCTGCCACTTTCCATCATCAGTGTGCCGAAACTGTTGATGCCGTGCTGGATCGGCGGCCAGATGTAGCCGAACACCACGCCCAGGCCCACGGCGGCGAACCCGGTGACAATCGGCACGAACCGTCGGCCACCGAAGAACGCCAGGTACTCCGGCAGCTTGATGTCCTTGAAGCGGTTGTACAGCGCGCCGGCCATCAGGCCGCTGACGATCCCGGCGAGCATGCCCATGTTGATGCTCGGGTCGAGGACCTTGAGGGTGGCGATCATCACTAGGTAGCCGATCACGCCGGCAAGTCCCGCCGTACCGTTGTTGTCCTTGGCGAAACCCACCGCGATGCCGATGGCGAAGATCATCGCCAGGTTGGCAAAGATCACCTGGCCGGCGTCATGGATGATCGCGATGTTCAGCAGGTCGGTATCGCCCAGACGCAGCAGCAGGCCGGCAATCGGCAGGATCGCGATCGGCAGCATCAGCGCGCGGCCGAGGCGTTGCAGGCCTTCAATGAAAAGTTGGTACATGGCGGATCTCCCTGGATTTTTGTTCTTCTTTTGTAAAGAGCTAGCTCAGAGGCCAGTGCTGGTGACAGGCATGACGCACGGCACTGGCGCTGCTCAGCTTGAGCAGGTCATGGCTGATGCGCCGGCATTCGCTGGCGTCGAGATGACGCACGCGGTCCTTGATTTCACCGATCTGTACCGGGCTCACCGACAGCTCGCTGACTCCCAGGCCGATCAGCACCGGCGTGGCCAGTGGATCGGACGCCAGTGCCCCGCACACTCCGACCCAACGCTTGTGCTGCGCCGCACCGGCGCAGGTCTGGGCGATCAACCGCAGCAGGGCCGGGTGCAACGCATCGACGCGCGCGGCGAGCCCTGCGTGGTCGCGGTCCATGGCCAGGGTGTATTGCGACAGGTCGTTGGTGCCGATGGACAGGAAGTCCGCGTGCTCCGCCAGTTGCTCGGCCAGCAGCGCGGCGGCCGGCACTTCAATCATCACCCCCAGTTCCGGGCGCTGCGCCAGACCCAGTTCGGTACACAAGGCATCGAGGCGTTGGCGGATGTGCAGCAGTTCATCGACCTCAGTGATCATCGGCAGCAGGATCCGGCAGCGTGACAACGGGCGCAGGTGCAGCAGCGCGCGCAGTTGCTGGTCGAGCAGTTCCGGGCGGACCTGGGCCAGGCGAATGCCGCGCAGGCCGAGCACCGGGTTGGCCTCGGCGGGCAGTGGCAGGTAATCGAGTTGCTTGTCGCCACCGACGTCGATGGTGCGGATGATCACCGACTTGTCGCCCATGGCATCGAGCACGGCTTGATAGGCCTGGTGTTGTTCCAGTTCGTCCGGGGCGGTGTGGCGGTCGACGAAGAGAAATTCGGTGCGCAGCAAGCCGACGCCGTCGGCGCCATTGGCCAATGCGTCTGCCGCTTCCGTGCTGGACGCCACGTTGGCGGCGACCTCGATGCGCAGGCCATCGCTTGTCAGCGCCGGTGTGTGCGCCTGGGCCTGTTGTTCGGCCCGGCGTTGTTGCTGTTGCTGTTGCAGCTGGCGCACGTCGGCCAGGCGCTGTGTGCCGGGGGTCAGTTCGAGGCGGCCGCCGTCGGCGTCCAGCACCACCGGTTGCCCCTGTTGCTGATCGAGCAGCGTCGAGCCCAGTGCGACCATGCACGGCAGGCCTTTGCCCCGGGCCAGAATCGCTACGTGGGAGGTCGCACCGCCCTCGACCATGCACAGCCCGGCGACGCCTTGCTGGCTCAGTTGCAGCAGATCGGACGGAGTCAGTTCATGGGCCGCGACGATGGCGCCGGCCGGCACGTCGTAATGCCAGGTATCGCCGAGCAATACGCGCAGCACCCGTTGCTTGAGGTCGCGCAGGTCATTGGCGCGTTCGGCGAGCAATGTACTGCCGGTTTGCTGGAGCACTTCGCATTGCGCGTCGATGGCCTGGCTCCAGGCGTGGGTCGCAGCTGTGCCCTGGTCGACGGATTGGCTGGCAGCGTCGAGCAAGGCCGGGTCTTCGAGCAGCGCCAGGTGTGCGGCGAAAATGGCCTCTTCAGCGCTGTCCTTGTGTTTTTTTGCCTGGGCCAGGGTGTGGTCGATTTCGCTGCGCACCTGGCTCAGTGCCGCGTCCAGAACCTGGTGTTGCTGTTGCGGATCATGATGGCCGGCATCCGCTGGCAGGCTGATCGCATTCAGTCGAAACAGCGGCCCGCCGACCAGGCCCGGCGCCGCGCAAACGCCGTGCAACACACCGGCTTCGGCGGGGCGATTGCGTTGGGCGATCGTCGGTGGCGCGGCGGCGTGAGTGTCTTCGGCCAGGGCTGTGGATAACGCGGTGAGCAAGGCTTGCAGCGCGGCTTCGGCATCCGGGCCCTGGCAACTGACCTGGACTTCTGCCTGCTCGCCGATGGCCAGCCCCATCAGGCCAATCAGGCTGTCGCAGGTGGCCGACTTGCCGGCGAAGTGCAGTTGCGATTTGCTTTTGAAACCTTGTGCGGTCTGACGGATCAACGCCGCCGGCCGCGCGTGCAGGCCGCCACGGTGCGCTATGCGTACGAGGCCGACAATCTCTGCGCCGGCAAACTCGATATCGACCTCTGCGGTCGATGTCTGTCGACGAATGATGTGCAGCAGCGGCTCACCGACTTTCACCGATTTGAGGGTGATGGGCCGCGCCTGAAAGTCCTGGCTGTTAGTGAGGATCAGCAGGCTGACCAGGCTTTTGCACTGTTGCGCGACCTTGTCCAGGTCGTAGCGCAGCAGGGGTTGGCCATTGGCGACGCGCGCCCCTTCCTTGACCAGCATCGAGAAGCCCTGGCCCTGCAACTCGACCGTGTCGAGGCCCAGGTGCAGGAGCAATTCCGCGCCGTTGTCGGCACGCAAGGTCACCGCGTGACCGGTGCGCGCGACATGCACCACCACACCCGCACAGGGGGCATGGAGCGTGTCGTTGAGCGGATCGATAGCGATGCCGTCGCCCATGGCGCCGCTGGCAAACACCGGGTCCGGGACTTTGGCGAGCGTGAGCACCGGGCCGCTGAGCGGGGCGCTTAAAGTCAGCTCTTTATTGTTGTTATGCATG
Source organism: Pseudomonas sp. GNP012 (assembly GCF_054343835.1). Classification (NCBI taxonomy): domain Bacteria; kingdom Pseudomonadati; phylum Pseudomonadota; class Gammaproteobacteria; order Pseudomonadales; family Pseudomonadaceae; genus Pseudomonas; species Pseudomonas sp. GNP012. The sequence continues at coordinate 422,571 of NZ_JBTGUU010000001.1, forward strand.
GCTCGGTCTCATCAAAAAATACAGTTCGGATCAACGTGCCCCCTGTAGGAGCGAGCTTGCTCGCGAAGAACCTGAGAACAACGCGTTCATTCAGGAAACACGCGTCATCGTTGACGTCCATCGCGAGCAAGCTCGCTCCCACAGGGGGCAATGATTCAATGGGTGCGGGTGACTTTGCTCAAGTGCCGCGGCTGGTCCGGGTCCATGCCGCGGGCCACGGCCAGGCCGGCGGCCATCACGTAGAAACTCTGGATCGCCAGAATCGGGTCGAGGGCCGGGTGTTCGGCGCGGGTCAGGGTCAGGTCGCGCTCGCGCACGTCATCCGGCGCGGCCAGCAGGACACGGGCGCCGCGCTGACGCATGTCGGCGGCCAGGCTCAGCAGACCGGCCTGTTCGGCGCCCCGTGGGGCAAACACCAGCAGCGGGTAGTTGTCACCGATCAGGGCCATCGGGCCGTGACGGACTTCGGCGCTGCTGAAGGCTTCGGCCTGGATCGCCGAGGTCTCTTTGAATTTGAGCGCCGCTTCCTGGGCGATGGCGAAACCGGCGCCACGGCCGATCACCATCAGCCGCTGGCAATCGCGCAAGGCCTCGATGGCCGGGCTCCAGTCCTGTTGCGCGGCGTTGCGCAGGCCGTCGGGCAAGGCCAAGCCGGCCTCGAGCAGTTCGGCGTCTTCCTTCCAGTGCCCGATCAACCGCGCGCTGGCGCTCAGGGTGGCGATGAAACTCTTGGTCGCAGCGACGCTGCTTTCAGTGCCGGCACACAGCGGCAGGCTGAACTCACAGGCGGCTTCCAGCGGCGAGTCCTCGGCATTGACCAGCGAAATGCTCAATGCGCCGCGCTTGCGCAACAGGCGCAGGCTGTTGACCAGGTCCGGGCTTTGCCCCGATTGCGAGAAGGCGAATGCCACCTGGCCGCTGACCTTCAGCGGCGCCTGCTGCATGCTCACCACCGACATCGGCAACGACGCCACCGGAATGCCCAGTAGCTGCATGGTCAGGTATGCGAAGTAACTGGCGGCGTGGTCGGAGCTGCCGCGCGCCACGGTCATGGCCACTTGCGGCGGCTGACGACGCAGGCGTCCGGCGATCTCGATCATCTGCGGGTCGAGTTGCTGCAGTTGGGCTTGCACGGCCTCGAACGAGGACAGCGCCTCTTCAAGCATTTTTGAAGTCAATGTCTTCTCCTTCGACCATGACGGCGGTCAGTTTCAGTGAGCGATCCAGCCGCACGCAGTCGGCCCAGGCCCCTGGTTGCAGGCGCCCGCGCTCGGTGAGGCCGAGGTAGTCGGCGGGGAATTGCGACAGACGCTGCGAGGCTTCGGCGATGGGCAGGCCGATTTTCACCAGGTTGCGCAGGGCCTGATCCATGGTCAGGGTGCTGCCGGCCAGGGTGCCGTCGGGCAGGCGCACGCCGCCCAGGCACTTGGTCACGGTGTGGCTGCCGAGTTTGTACTCGCCGTCGGGCATGCCGGCGGCGGCGGTCGAGTCGGTGACGCAGTACAGGCACGGGATCGAGCGCAGGGCGACGCGGATGGCGCCGGGGTGCACGTGCAGCAGGTCCGGGATCAGTTCGGCGTACTTCGCGTGGGCCAGTGCGGCGCCGACAATCCCCGGCTCGCGGTGATGCAGCGGGCTCATGGCGTTGTAGAGGTGGGTGAAGCTGCTGGCGCCGGCCTCCAGCGCTGCGACGCCTTCCTCGTAACTGCCCAGGGTGTGGCCGATCTGCATGCGGATGCCGCGGCGGCTGAGGTCGCGGATCAAGGCATCGTGACCGGCGATTTCCGGGGCAATGGTGATCACCCGGATCGGCGCCAGTGCCAGGTACGCTTCGACCTCGGCCATCAACGCGGTGTGGGCGAAGTTGGGTTGCGCGCCGAGCTTGCCGGGGTTGATGTAGGGGCCTTCGAGGTGCACACCGAGCACCCGCGCGCAGCCTTGTGGCCGCTGTTCACAGAATTCGCCGACGGCTTCGAGCACGCTGGTGATCTCTTCGCTCGGTGCCGTCATGGTGGTCGCCAGCAGCGACGTGGTGCCGAAGCGCACATGGGTTCGGGTGATGGTTTCGAAGGCGGGCGTGCCTTCCATGATGTCTTTGCCGCCACCGCCGTGAACGTGCAGGTCGATGAAGCCCGGCAGCAGATAAGGCAGGTCGTTGTCCGCCGGATCGCAAGGGACGCCTTCGATGGACACGACCTTGCCGTGGGCGTGGACCAGTCGGCCGCGAACCCAGCCGTGGGCTGTGAGGATGTTGTCTTCGGACATGTCGGGATCTCGGTTTTTAACGGCCGGCTGTTTTGTCAGCGACGCAGCTCGGCGACAAAGTCGTAGTAGTCGTTGCGGCAATAGGTGTCGGTGACTTCGATGGGCGTGTTGTCTTCCAGGTAGCCGACCCGGGTCATCAGCAGCATGGCGGTGCCGGGGGCGATGCCGACCAGCGCGGCGAACTCGTCCGTGGCGTTGATCGCCTGGATGTGCTGCAAGGCGCGCACCACCGGCTTGCCGATGCCGTCGAGGAATTCGTAGAGGGAATCACCCACCGCTTGCGGCTTGGGAATGATCGAGGCGGGCAGGGTGCTCATCTCGATGGCCATCACGGTGTCGTCGGCCTTGCGCAGGCGTTTGAGCCGCGCGACCTTGTCGTTGGGCGACAGGCCGAGGCGGATCAGCTCTTCGTGGGTCGGCAGGGTGATTTCCCGCTCCAGCCATTGCGAGCCGGGCACAAACCCCTTGAGCCTTAGCATTTCACTGAAACCGGAAAGGCGCGACAACGGTTGTTCGAGGCGCGGCGTGATGAAGGTGCCGGAGCCCTGGTTACGGCGGATCAGGCCTTGTTCGAACAACACTTCCAGCGCCTTGCGGGCGGTGACGCGGGAGATACCCAGGGTCTCGCTCAGATGGCGCTCCGACGGCATGGCCTGTTCGGCTTTCCACTGGCCGGCATGGATCGCCGCTTCCAGATTGCGTGCCAGTTGCAGGTACAACGGCGTGGGTTGGGTGTCGTCGGGGCGCAGGGCCTGTAGGTCGTTCATGTAGGCATTGTCCGATGCGGATATAGGATTGTTGTCGCCCGGTTGTGAGGCGAAACTAATACCACTTGCATACCATGTCAACGCGAGTGTTTTACAGGAATAGGTCGATTCTGGCCGGCTTGAGGCTGGGTGGTTTGAAGTGGTATTAGCGGTAGGCTTTAAAACGACAAAGATCGCAGCCTGCGGCAGCTCCTACCGAACGAAATGGTATTCACCCCGTAGGATCTGCCGCAGGCTGCGATCTTTTGATTTTTTTTTTGATGCCGACCAATGGTCGAGGGAATTACGGACGAATCTCGATCATCGTGCCGTCCGGCACCAGGTTCCAGACTTCGCGCATGTCCATGTTGCGCATGGCGATGCAGCCGTCGGTCCAGTCCAGGGTGTGGAACAGGTCTTCCGGGGTGTCTTCGGTATCCGGGGTGCCGTGGATCATGATCATGCCGCCGGGCTCGACGCCTTCACGACGGGCGCGGGCCGAGTCGCTGATGTTCGGGTAGGAAATGTGCATCGCCAGGTTGAATTTATCGCTGACCTTGCGCCAGTCGACCCAGTAGAGGCCTTCCGGGGTGCGCTTGTCGCCTTCCATCAGTTTCGGCCCCTTGGGACGCTTGCCCAGGGAAATGCGATAGGTCTTGAGCGGCTTGCCGTCATTGATCAATTGCAATTGATGGGAAGACTTGAGAACCAGGATTTTCTCGATGACCTTGCCGTCCAGGGGTTCCAGGGCAGAAGCCTGGGACACCGCGACGAAAGACAAACAGAACAGGGCAAGCAACCAGCGCATTGAAACGATTCCCCAAGAGGTGTCGCGACTATTTATTTATAGATGTTTTTGTGGGAGCCGCCGAAGGCTCGGGCCGCGTTCGTACGATTTTTCAGCGGCTACGAATGATACCAATATGGCATCAGATAATGGCAGGCTGAGCAAGCGGCGGAATCGATTCAGACCGTACGGGATAGACCTCGGTCCGCCGGTCAGCGAAGAAGCATTCTAAGGTACGGCCCACCGTGCGGAAAGCCAGCTCATCCCAAGGAATGTCCGCTTCGTCGAATAGTTGCACTTCCAGGCTCTCGGGGCCGGCAGAAAAATCCAGGTCCGCAAGCGTGGCACGGAAGAACACATGCACCTGGCTGATGTGCGGCACGTCGATCAGGGTATAGATGCTCAGGTTGCGCACCCGGGCGCAGGCTTCCTCGGCGGTCTCGCGAATGGCGGCCTGTTCGATGGTCTCGCCGTTTTCCATGAAACCGGCGGGCAGGGTCCAGTAACCGCGGCGCGGCTCGATGGCCCGCCGGCACAGCAACACCTTGCTGCCCCAGGTCGCCACGCAGCCGGCGACGATATTGGGGTTCTGGTAGTGGATGGCCTGACAGCTGTCGCAGACAAAACGCAGGCGCGAATCGCCCTCGGGAATGCGCTGGGTCACCGGGTTACCGCACTGGCTGCAAAATTTCATGCTGGGGTTCCTGAATGCTGCGCCTATCTTGGCGTGAGGCAGTGCCGGTCGGCAAGTTGTCGTTTCGCGACATGGGGCGGTTGCGGGGGTTGGGCGACCGCAGCGATTGGTGCATGATGCCGGGTAAGGCACAAATCGAGAACACTCATGCTGGACGAGCTACTGCATCGGGTTAGTAACCACACTCCACGCACACTGGAGACCGATCGTCGTTTTCCCGAGGCCGCGGTGCTGGTGCCCATCACCCGCAGTGACGAACCCGAATTGGTGTTGACCCTGCGTGCCAGCGGCCTGTCGACCCATGGCGGCGAAGTCGCTTTCCCCGGTGGTCGCCGCGACCCCGAAGACTCCGACCTGATTTTCACCGCCCTGCGTGAAGCCGAGGAAGAAATCGGCCTGCCGCCGGGGCTGGTCGAGGTGATCGGCCCGCTCAGTCCGCTGATCAGCCTGCATGGCATCATGGTCACGCCCTATGTCGGGGTGATCCCGGATTTTGTCGAATACCGGGCCAACGATGCCGAGATTGCCGCGGTGTTCAGCGTGCCCCTGGAGTTCTTCCGCAAAGACCCCCGCGAACATACCCATCGCATCGACTATCAGGGCCGCAGCTGGTACGTGCCGAGCTATCGCTTTGGCGAATACAAGATCTGGGGACTGACGGCAATCATGATCGTCGAGTTGATCAACCTGCTGTATGACGCCAAAATCAGCCTGCATCAACCTCCCAAAAGCTTTATCAATACCTGAAGCCATCGTTCGAATGGCACTGCCCGAGCCCTGAGGAAAACAACAATGAAATACCGCCTGGGCGACGCCCGTGTCCAAACCCATCCACAGAGCTGGGTCGCCCCCAATGCCGTGCTGGTGGGCAAGGTCAAGCTGGAGGAGGGCGCCAACGTCTGGTTCAACGCCGTGTTGCGCGGCGACAACGAGTTGATCCTGATCGGCAAGAACAGCAACGTCCAGGACGGCACCGTGATGCACACCGATATGGGCTATCCGCTGACCATCGGCACCGGCGTGACCATCGGCCACAACGCCATGCTCCACGGCTGCACCGTCGGCGACTACAGCCTGATCGGCATCAACGCGGTGATTCTCAATGGCGCGAAGATCGGCAAGAACTGCATCATCGGCGCCAATTCGCTGATCGGCGAAGGCAAGGAAATTCCGGACGGATCGCTGGTCATGGGTTCGCCCGGCAAAGTGGTGCGCGAATTGACCGAACCGCAAATCAAGATGCTGGAAGCCAGCGCTGCCCACTATGTGCACAACTCGCAGCGTTATGCCCGCGATCTGGTCGAGCAGGAAGAATGACGGCCACCGAACGCCCGGTAGCATCGCCATGCGTGAGTATTTGTGCGCTGGATGACGATGACATCTGCACCGGTTGCCAGCGCACGGTTGAGGAAATCACCCGCTGGAGCCGCATGACCAACGACGAACGGCGCAAGGTGCTGGGGTTGTGTCATGAACGGGCCAAGGCCAGTGGGTTAGTGTGGATGATCGGGGCAAAACCGCGGTTGTAGGAGCGAGCCTGCTCGCGATGGACTCAAGAACACCGCGGGGAACCAGACTCCCCTGCGTTTTCGTTAACGACCATCGCGAGCAGGCTCGCTCCTACAGTATCCTGTGCGGCAAATTCACAGGTGCTTTCCAAGCCTATGCTCTTCCTGATCACCTACATCAGCAGCGTCGTGCTGATCAACTTCGCCTTTTCCACCGCGCCACACCTGGACATCCTCTGGTCGGCCTGGGGCGGGCTGGTGTTTGTGTTGCGCGACATGGTGCAAACCCGTTTCGGGCATGGCGCCCTCGTGGCGATGCTGGTGGCGCTGGTGTTGTCCTACGCCACCTCCGATCCGTCCATCGCCCTGGCCAGCGCCACGGCGTTCGCGGTTTCCGAGTGCATCGACTGGCTGGTGTTCAGCATCACCCGGCGCCCGCTGCATGATCGCCTGTGGATAAGTTCGGCCCTGAGCATTCCCCTCGATACCTTTATCTTCTTCGGCATGATCGATGCCCTGACGCCGGGGGTGATCCTCACCGCCCTGGGCTCGAAATTCGCCGGGGTCACCGCCGTGTGGCTGATCATGGCCTGGCGCCTGCGCAAACAGGCTGTCGTCAGCTGAAGTTCATGTAAAATGCCGCGCTTTCTCCCCATGGGAAGCGTGCTTCCCTCGATGATCCGCTTCTTGAGGACCTTCAGATGACCCGTATCGGAACTCCATTGTCGCCCACCGCGACCCGCGTATTGATGTGTGGCTGTGGCGAGTTGGGCAAGGAAGTGGTGATCGAGCTGCAACGCCTGGGCGTTGAAGTGATTGCCGTGGATCGCTACGCCAACGCGCCGGCCATGCAGGTGGCGCACCGCAGCCACGTGATCAACATGCTTGACGGCGCTGCCCTGCGTGCCGTGATCGAGGCCGAGAAGCCGCATTTCATCGTCCCGGAAATCGAAGCCATCGCCACCGCGACCCTGGTGGAGCTGGAGTCCGAAGGCTTCACCGTGATCCCGACCGCCCGCGCCGCGCAACTGACCATGAACCGCGAAGGCATCCGTCGCCTGGCCGCTGAAGAGCTGGACCTGCCGACCTCGCCGTACCACTTCGCCGACACCTTCGAGGACTACAGCAAAGCCGTTGAAGACCTCGGTTTCCCGTGCGTGGTCAAGCCGGTCATGAGTTCCTCGGGCAAGGGCCAGAGCCTGCTGCGCAGCGTCGATGACGTGCAGAAAGCCTGGGACTACGCTCAGGAAGGTGGTCGTGCCGGTAAAGGTCGGGTGATTATCGAAGGCTTCATCGATTTCGACTACGAAATCACCCTGCTGACCGTGCGCCACGTGGGCGGCACCACCTTCTGCGCGCCGGTCGGTCACCGTCAGGAGAAGGGCGACTACCAGGAATCCTGGCAGCCGCAGGCCATGAGCCCGATTGCCCTGGCTGAGTCCGAACGCGTCGCCAAAGCCGTGACCGAAGCCTTGGGTGGCCGTGGTCTGTTCGGCGTCGAGTTGTTCATCAAGGGTGACCAGGTGTGGTTCAGCGAAGTCTCGCCGCGCCCGCACGACACCGGTCTGGTCACGCTGATTTCTCAGGACCTGTCGCAGTTCGCCCTGCATGCACGGGCCATTCTCGGCCTGCCGATCCCGTTGATCCGTCAGTTCGGGCCATCGGCCTCGGCGGTGATTCTGGTGGAAGGGCAGTCGACCCGGACCGCATTCGCCAACCTGGGCGCCGCCTTGAGCGAGCCGGATACCGCGCTGCGCCTGTTCGGCAAGCCTGAAGTCAACGGCCAGCGCCGCATGGGCGTGGCCCTGGCACGCGACGAGTCGATCGAAGCCGCCCGCGCCAAGGCGACCCGTGCTTCGCAGGCGGTTGTCGTCGAGTTGTAAAAACAGCTATGGCGGGCCTATACCTTCTATAGGCATCGCGCCATTGCTTTACCTGTAGGAGCGAGCCTGCTTGCGATGGACTCAAGAACACCGCGGGGAACCAGACTCCCCCGCGTTATCGTTAACGACCATCGCGAGCAGGCTCGCTCCTACAGGTCATTTATCAATGCTCCAGGCCTGTACCCCATGAATTCCCAAAGCATCATCGTCCCGAAAATCTCCACCCTGCCGGTGCACGAGCCCCGGGCCCGGGCCGTTGTGCGCTGGCTGGTGCGCAAGAACATCATCCAGGAAGAGCTGACCACCTGCGGCCGCACCGGCAATCGCATGGCCCATGCCATCGCCGACGGTGCCCGCGCAGTGGTCCTGCACCCCGAAGCCCTGCCGTTCGGCGAGCCGGTCAATGGTCTGGAGATCATTACCAAGCGCTGCATCTATACGCCAGCCAAGGGCTTCCTTGAAGAAGCGGGCTGCGCAGAGTGTCGCAAGGAGGTCGGTGAGGCGCTGTTCGAAAGCCTGGAAGACTGGATGCCGGGGCGCACCGATAACTTCACCTGTCCGGAATGCGGGCATGAAGACGACATCAACGGTTTCCTGTTCCTGCAGGAATGCGGCTTCTCCAACCTCGGATTCATCTTCAACAACTGGGCCGAAGCCGGGTTCAAGCAAAGCTTTCTCGACGAGTTCGCCGACTGGCTCGATCAGCCGGTCAGTTGGGTCAAAGTCGAACTCTGAACTTCTGCAGGAGTGAGCTTGCTCGCGATGAACTTTCAGGCCACGCGGGTTTCCAGGCAACCCGCATTATCGTTAACGACCATCGCGAGCATGCTCGCTCCTACAAAAAAGCACCCCGTATGTCAGTAATGCCAATAATAGTCAGAGTTTTACATTGAACCCGAGGGGGTGTCTGACTATAATGGCGCGCTTCCATTTTCCCGCTCGGGAGCCCCCGCGATGCTGCGTATCAGCCAAGAAGCTCTGACATTCGACGACATTCTCCTAGTGCCCGGTTATTCCGAGGTACTTCCTAACGAAGTCAGTCTCAAGACCCGCCTTACCCGTGGCATCGAGCTGAATATTCCACTGGTCTCCGCCGCCATGGACACCGTCACTGAAGCCCGTCTGGCAATTGCCATGGCTCAGGAAGGTGGTATCGGCATCATCCACAAGAACATGACCATCGAGCAGCAAGCTGCCGAAGTGCGCAAGGTCAAGCGTTACGAAGCCGGTGTGGTCAAGGATCCGATCACCATCGTCGCCGACGCTACCGTGCGCGAACTGTTCGAATTGACCCGCATGCACAACATCTCCGGCGTTCCGGTGCTGCACAATGGCGACCTGGTCGGCATTGTTACCTCCCGTGACGTGCGTTTCGAGAACCGTCTGGAAGCCACTGTCCGTGAAGTGATGACGCCTAAAGAGCGTCTGGTCACGGTCAAGGAAGGCGCCGACAAGAACGATGTGCGTGAACTGCTGCACAAGCACCGTATCGAACGCGTGCTGATCGTCGACGACAAATTCGCCCTCAAGGGCATGATGACCGTCAACGACATCGAAAAAGCCAAGGCTTACCCGCTGGCCAGCAAGGACGATCAAGGTCGTTTGCGCGTGGGTGCTGCAGTCGGTACCGGTAAAGACACCGGTGACCGCGTTGCCGCGCTGGTCGCCGCCGGCGTTGACGTGGTGGTGGTCGACACCGCTCACGGTCACTCCAAAGGCGTGATCGACCGCGTTCGCTGGGTCAAGCAGAACTTCCCTGAAGTGCAGGTCATCGGCGGCAACATCGCCACCGGCGCTGCCGCCAAGGCCTTGGCCGAAGCCGGCGCTGACGCGGTCAAGGTCGGTATCGGCCCTGGCTCGATCTGCACCACCCGTATCGTCGCCGGTGTCGGCGTACCGCAAATCAGTGCCATCGCCAACGTCGCCGCTGCCCTTGAAGGCACTGGCGTGCCGTTGATCGCCGACGGCGGTATCCGTTTCTCCGGTGACCTGTCCAAGGCCATCGTGGCCGGTGCTTCCTGCGTGATGATGGGCTCGATGTTCGCCGGTACCGAAGAGGCGCCGGGCGAGATCGAACTGTTCCAGGGCCGTTCGTACAAGGCTTATCGCGGCATGGGTTCGCTGGGCGCCATGTCCCAGGCCCAGGGGTCCTCCGACCGTTACTTCCAGGACTCCTCGGCAGGCGCCGAGAAGCTCGTTCCGGAAGGTATCGAAGGGCGTGTTCCGTACAAGGGCACCCTGAGCGCGATCATCCACCAGTTGATGGGCGGCCTGCGCTCCTCGATGGGCTACACCGGTAGCGCCAACATCGAAGAGATGCGCACCAAGCCCGAGTTCGTGCGGATCACCGGCGCCGGCATGGCCGAGTCCCACGTTCACGACGTGCAGATCACCAAGGAAGCGCCAAACTACCGCGTAGGTTGAGCCTTCCAGCAAAAAGTTAACGACCGGGGCTGTTTTATTCAGCCCCGAGTTGTTTCTGAATCACGACTGTTTCCGAATTTTTTAGACGAGACTGAATCATGGCCCTCGACATTCACGCTCACCGCATCCTGATCCTCGACTTCGGTTCCCAGTACACCCAGCTGATCGCCCGCCGCGTGCGTGAAATCGGCGTGTATTGCGAACTGCATCCGTTCGACATGGACGAAGATGCGATCCGCGAATTCGCTCCTAAAGGCGTCATCCTCGCCGGTGGCCCGGAGTCGGTTCACGAAGCCAACAGCCCTCGCTGCCCGCAAGCCGTTTTCGATCTGGGTGTGCCGGTCTTCGGTATCTGCTACGGCATGCAGACCATGGCCGAGCAACTGGGCGGCAAGGTTGAAGGTTCCGAGCTGCGTGAGTTCGGTTACGCCCGCGTGGACGTGGTCGGCAAGAGCCGTCTGCTCGACGGCATTGAAGACCACATCGACGCCGACGGCCTGTTCGGCCTCGACGTATGGATGAGCCACGGTGACAAGGTCACCCGGATGCCGGAAGACTTCCACATCCTGGCCAGCACCCCGAGCTGCCCGATCGCCGGCATGTTCAGCGACGAACGTCGCTACTACGGCGTACAGTTCCACCCGGAAGTGACCCACACCAAGCAGGGCGGTCGCATCCTGTCGCGCTTCATCCTCGACATCTGCGAGTGCGAAGCACTGTGGACCCCGTCGAAGATCGCTGAAGACGCCATCGCCCAGGTTCGCGCCCAGGTCGGCACCGATAACGTCTTGCTCGGCTTGTCCGGCGGTGTCGATTCGTCCGTGGTTGCCGCACTGCTGCACAAGGCCATCGGCGACCAGCTGACCTGCGTGTTCGTCGACAACGGCCTGCTGCGCCTGCACGAAGGCGAGCAAGTGATGGCCATGTTCGCCGAGAACATGGGCGTCAAGGTGATCCGCGCCAATGCCGAGGACCAGTTCCTCAACAACCTGGCCGGCGAAGCCGACCCGGAGAAGAAGCGCAAGATCATCGGCCGCACCTTCATCGACGTGTTCGATGCCGAATCCTGCAAGCTGGACAACATCAAGTACCTGGCCCAGGGCACCATCTACCCGGACGTGATCGAGTCGGCTGGCGCGAAAAGCGGCAAGGCCCACGTGATCAAGTCGCACCACAACGTGGGCGGCCTGCCGGAAGAAATGAACCTGAAACTGGTCGAGCCGCTGCGCGAACTGTTCAAGGACGAAGTCCGCCGTCTGGGCCTGGAGCTGGGCCTGCCGTACGACATGGTCTACCGTCACCCGTTCCCGGGCCCGGGCCTGGGCGTGCGCATCCTCGGTGAAGTGAAGAAGGAATACGCCGACCTGCTGCGTCGTGCCGACCACATCTTCATCGAAGAACTGCGCAAGGCCGACTGGTACCACAAGGTCAGCCAGGCCTTCGTGGTGTTCCAGCCGGTGAAATCGGTTGGCGTGGTTGGCGATGGCCGTCGTTACGCCTGGGTCGTGGCCCTGCGTGCCGTGGAAACCATCGACTTCATGACCGCGCGTTGGGCTCACCTGCCTTACGAACTGCTGGAAACCGTATCCGGCCGCATCATCAATGAAATCGAAGGCATCTCCCGCGTCACCTACGACGTGTCGAGCAAGCCGCCGGCGACCATTGAGTGGGAGTGATCGTATTTGAGCCTGTGAACCCGGGCTCAAAACGATAGCGGTAAAAGAAGCCCCCGGTCGCGAGACCGGGGGCTTCTTGCATGCAGGCGTGGCAGAAACAGGCACGAACTACAGTGGCAGACGTCCTTCGAGGTCCATGCCCATGCGGCTCAGGGCCCAGGACAGTTCGACGATACTGGCGTATGGCACCTGATGCACATCAGTCCATGTCGGGCGATTGATCAGGTATTTGCCGTCAGCCGTACGCTCGACCAGCGTTCGCGCAATCTGGCGGTCTCTGCCGCGATGAATCAAGGTCCAGGTTCCATCGACTTTCTCGAAGGTGAACATGCCTTGCCGGAACAGCAGCCGATTGAGTTCCGCCGGTGTTCGCTCGAGCAGCGGTAGTGGCATCTGCAGGCTCAGGTCGGCGTACAGCGTATCGTATTCGCCACTGACATGGTCCGGTTGCGTGGTGAAGCCCCGTCCCACTTCGATGCCCCGGTCTGTCTCGATCAGCAGGCGTTGTTCGGGCAACACTTCTTCGATGCGCAAGCCGATGCCGCCCTGTATTTCACTGATGCCGGCCATACCGCGAAAGGTGTTGATGTTTTCCTGGTCGGTCAGTACCACCCATTTACCTGCGCCATTGAGGGATTCGTTGGCCTGCATGATCGTGTGGGTGAGGTAGTTCTTTATGGCTTGCTCATGCATGTCGGGCAGTGGCGAGGCGGGATAGCGATAGCTCGCCAGACAGTCCGTCGCCTGAACCCGAATGCCGTTGAGTCGCGCAGCCCTGACCACTTCAAGCGGCGTATACCGCCCTGACGGGTCGCTTTGCAGTTGTTGCAGCGTTTCCTCCAGGTCATCGGACATTTCCCCGGTGCTGAAGAATGTGTTCAAGTCCAGTTGACTGAAATCGTTGAGCAGGCGATGGAAATAAAGTGTTTTGACCCCCTGTCTGGCGAGTGTCGGCATGTTCTCGATGAGAAAACGCATACTGGCAATGCGGTCCTGACTCTCACCGATGACCAGGCCATTTGCTGCATCCAGCGCCTGCCCGATCAGTTCTGTGGCGGTGGTCGAGGGCGTGACGACGGGGATGGCCGGGCGGGCGGGCAGGGAAGTGGAGAAATCGCTGCGGGCAAAGAAGCTTCGAGCGTCCCGTGACAACTCGGCACGAGGGGCGGCGACGTATTCGTCGTAGGTGGTAATCCCTTTCATTGTACCGTCGGGCAAACGGCTGACTTTGACATGGGTCTCCGGTTTGCCCATCGCCAGTTTCCTGAGGCTGTATCTGGCAGGTGCGTCGTATTTTGTGGCGGGTTTGCGTAGCGACACTCCTTCCAGGTCGTTACCCCCACCCTTGAGTCCATATCGTGGCATCGTTTCCCACTCACCTTCGGCATTCAGTCTTACTGGAATCGAGCCGACGAACGTTGATGGTCGCTGCGGATCAACTACGGCCCAGTGCCCGGATCCGGCGCCATCGTTTTGAAAGCGAACGTAGAAGGGAGTCTCGTTCATCATGATGGCCGTCGAGGGCTCGGAATCGAGTCGATAGATACCCTGGAATTTCCCGGGCGTTGTTTCGGGTGTTATCCCTTCCAGCAATTCGTTGGCTTGCCAGTGCTGGGGTATGCTCGGCCGCTGGACTTCAGGTCGTACCCGGGCAAGCTCCTCGAGCTCCGATGCCGCACCCTCGACCTCTCCAGCCACTGGCGGCCAACCCATCGGTTGCATGCCATTTTCAATCAGTGCCTGTTTCAGTTCCCCCAGGTTATCCACTGTCATGGAGTCATAGGCCGGCCCAAGCGGAGTATCCAGGTTGATCCTGCCACCGGGTGTCATTCTGATCACAGTGTCGGCCATTCGATTCTCGGCATTGCGATAGACCACCAACAGGCTGCTTCTGTAGCGTTGAAAGGTGAACATCCCCGGTTCCGGTAACAGCGCTCGCAGCTCTTGTGGCGTCCGGTAGGCCCAGGGGGTTTGCATTTGTACACGCCAGTCGCCTTTGATGCTGTCTCGGATGTGGTCGAAACCCGTGATACCGGACCCTTCCTCCTCGACAGGCGAGCCTAGATAGTCTGCATATTCCACCGCTAATCCCGGATCGGAACCAATGGGCAGTGCCTGACCCGGTGTCACGTCTTCGATTCGTACACTCAAGGCGTCAGTCTGTTCACTGATGCCTTGATAGCCTCTGAAACTCGTCATGTGTTCCTGATCGACCAAGGCAATCCATTTGGCGGGTCCCTTCAATTCTTCATTGAGCTGAATGACCTCGCCAGCAAAGTAACTCCTCGCCATTTGGCTGTCCGGATGCCGGGAAAACGAGTCTTCGTTGATGTTGTAGGTCGTTGTCATATCGATGGCCTGCACCCGCACACGCTGGGCGTTGGCAGACCTCACCAGCGCCAGCAGGTTGAATCTGCCCTCGGGATCGTTGCCGGCCTTGAAGTCGAGTTTTCTCAGGTAGTTCTCCAGCTCTTCGGGCATTTCGCCGGTTCTGGCGAAAGTGTCCAGATCGAGCTGATTAACGTTGGCCAGCAGTTCCTGCAAGTACAACGTCTTCACGCCGCGGCGGGCCAGGGCGGGCATGTTTTCGATCAGGAACTGCTTACTGCCGACACTGCCGCGGCTCTCGCCAACGATCAGTCCCGGTTTTTCCGCGAATGCGACGTCGAGCAGTTCGGTCGATGTGTTTAACACTCGTGCAGGGACTGGAAGGCGAGGGGGCGGGGGATTGAGCTCGTAGTAAGCGTTTGCATCGCTGATCAATTCATTGCGTGGCTCTTCCTGATCCAGCTGGAACTCGCTCAAGGACTCGGTGAGTTCTGCTTCGATCCCAAGCTCGCTACGTGCATCTATGCTGCCCAGGGTCCGTAAACGTCTGTACAAATTACGTACATCGGGTCCACCGAGTGCCCAGGCCCTCATTTGCGGGTCTTCGAGGCCGGGCACATGAATGCCCGGTGTACGCGCCCATTCTTCAATGACGGGCTCGCTTGTCGCACCAGCGCTGGAAACCGGCGGTACGATCATGCCGCCCCTCAGTCCCAGGCGCGGGGTGATTTCCCAGGTGCCAGCAGCATTTAAACGCACGGGGATCGAACCAGAGAATGCATGGGGGTTGGCCGGGTCGATGATGGCCCAGGTGCCACGGCCATTGATATCGGATTCATAGCGCACGAAGTACGCGCTGTCGTTGAGCTTTATCGCGGACGAAGGGTTGGAAGCAAGCTGATAGGTGCCTTGAAACTTGCCCGGTTCGTGAACCAGTGTGTCGTCGCTGAGCGATACCTTGATCTTGAAAGATTCCGGCACCTTCACTGTAGGTCCGGCATTATCCGTTGTTCCAACGGCCACCTCGGTCGGTCCGGGTTTGGGGGCTTTGGCCGGTGGTGTTGTCTCCTTCAGCTCAGCCATTTCCTTCGCCTCGGCGGCGTCGATTTCGGGGCCGGCTTCTTCCAGCGAACCGGGACCTTTGAGGACGAGCAGGTTGAACACTATGTCGATACCGCTGAGCACCGCGCCAAGCACACCGGCCTTGCGTTCCTCGGCGGTTTTGCCGTTGACCGCCTGATCGATGTTCAACCCCATGTTGGCGATGCTGGCGCCGATAACCGGTAGTGCGACCGGCCAGCCGACGACCGCCATCGGACCGAACACTTTCACGCCGGCGCTGAGGTAACCGATCCACAGTTTTTCACGCAGATCGCCATTGGAGGTCAGTGACAGCGCGGCCTCGGCGGACATCGCGGCCTTGGTCGAGTCTCGCAGCCAACTGAAAACGTCACCGTCAACGCCGCGGTTTTCCTGATTGATCAACTGATGGTCGTACACACTCCAGCTGCCCACCAGGCGGTTCATCAGGTCCGGGAGGTTGTCAGCGATGTCCTGGCGATCGACCATGGAGAAGTGCGCCATGAATGCCTGGCGTCGCGCCTCGTCATTCATTTGCAGCAACACCCAGAAGTGCATGTCCGTTTCGGTTTCCAGCACCTTGAAGGCTTCGGCCTCTCCGGGAAGGTAGAGAATCTGCCGGCCTTTGGGCGCCTTGATGCGCACAATGTTGTTCGACAGGTAGCCGGCCACGTCCAGCATTCGTACCTGGGCATGCGTATCGGCATATTGCGTTTGCAATATCTGCATGCTGACCGGCCAGGTGATGGGGCCCATGACGGCCGTGACGGCGACATTGAAGTCCGCGTCACTGAGCTTTTTACGGTCGCGGGCCCGCAAGGCGTTGATGAGAAAATTGCACTTGGCCAGGGTACGGAAGTCGGCGCCGGATTCGGTCCAGAAGCTCGTCAGCCGTTCGTTGTAGAGCGCGCTGAAGTCAATGCTCCAGAAGTCCGTCAGCACGTCGTTGCCGTGCAGGCGCACTTCGTTGGTTTCATTGAAAGTCCCGGTGCGCGGTCCAGTGGTATAGAAACCCGCATACACATCCAGCAGATCGGCGTTGTCCTGATCGGCGGCGCGGAAGCGGTGGATCACCAGTTGGGTCAGGGTCATGGACGACGTCGGGGTGGCGTTGACATGCTCCCATCCGGAGAAGGCCTTCGAGCTGCTTTGCGACGCGTCGAAGCGGTGGAAATACACCCGGTCCGGATCGAGGCCGGTGATGCCGTACTTTTTCAGCAGGTTAAGGGCGACGTCATGAGCGGTGTCTTGCAGGCTGGGGCAAGTCCTGATGATGCGGGTGGCGATGGCCTTGAGGGCGGCCTTGTCGTCTGCATTGGGCAGGGGCCGGTTTTGATTTGGATTCATGCAGTCTCACTCCTTGAGAAACGAGTATCGAGCATGAGCCGTTCGTTCAGAGGAGGTGTACTACATAGTTATATGCATGGGCGATCCGGCATGCGTCACTGTATCGCCCTTACTGTTTCGCAGTTGCAGGTGTATCGTATTCGCCTTTTCCGGGTCGCTGGCCTGTCGTTGATTTGTGAGGTAGTTGAGTTCATGTCCTTTACCCGTCGCCAAATACTCGGTGGCCTGGCCGGTCTTGTTGTCGTTGGCGTGGGAGCCGGTGGTGCGTCGCGCTACTGGCTGGGCAAGATGGCCGATGCGGATGCCGGTCACGACTATGAGCTGATTGCGGCGCCGTTGGACGTGGAGTTGGTGGCCGGGCACAAGACCCAGGCCTGGGCCTTTGGCCCGTCGGCGCCGGGCACCGAGTTGCGGGTGCGCCAGGGTGAATGGCTGCGGGTGCGCTTCATCAATCACTTGCCGGTGGCGACCACCATTCACTGGCACGGCATCCGCTTGCCGCTGGAAATGGACGGCGTACCCTACGTCTCGCAATTGCCGGTGCTGCCGGGCGAGTACTTCGACTACAAATTCCGCGTACCGGATGCCGGCAGCTACTGGTACCACCCGCATGTGAACAGCAGCGAAGAACTCGGCCGTGGCCTGGTGGGCCCGCTGATCATCGAAGAGCGCGAGCCCACCGGTTTCAAGTACGAAAAGACCTTGAGCCTGAAGAGCTGGCATGTCGACGAGGTCGGCAATTTCGTCGAGTTCAGCATTCCCCGGGAAGCGGCCCGTGGCGGCACGGCGGGACGCCTGGCGACCATCAACGGTGTGCCGCAGGCGGTGATCGACTTGCCGGCGGGGCAGATCACCCGGGTGCGCATTCTCAATCTCGATAACACCCTGACCTATCGCCTGAACATTCCCGGCGTCGAAGCGCAGATCTACGCGCTGGACGGTAACCCCATCGAACCGCGCCCGCTGGGCAAGGAATACTGGCTCGGCCCCGGCATGCGCATTTGTCTTGCGATCAAGGCGCCAGCGGCCGGTGAAGAGTTGTCCTTGCGCAACGGCCCGGTGCGCCTGGGTACCTTGCGTTCAGTGGCCAATACCGACGCACCAAGCCAATGGCCGCCGGCACTGCCGGCCAACCCGATTGCCGAGCCGGACCTGGCCAATGCCGTGAAACTCAACTTCAATTTCGAATGGGTCGGCTCGGTGTCGGTCAACGTCGACAACGGCAAGCCGCCGAGCCTGTGGCAGATCAACGGCAAGGCCTGGGACATCACCGACAAGACCTGCGCCGACCGCCCGATTGCCAAGTTGGAAAAGGGCAAGAGCTACATTTTCGAATTGAAGAACATGACCCAGTATCAGCACCCGATTCACCTGCACGGCATGAGCTTCAAAGTCATCGCCTCGAACCGGCACAAAGTGATTCCGTACTTCACCGACACTTATCTGCTGGGCAAGAACGAGCGCGCGCAAGTGGCGCTGGTGGCGGATAACCCCGGGGTCTGGATGTTCCACTGCCATGTGATCGATCACATGGAAACCGGCCTGATGGCCGCCATCGAGGTGGCGTGATGCGTCAGATTCGTCCCGCCGCCATCATCGACCGCAGCCGTGATCGCGAATTCATGCGTGAAGCCCTGGCCCTGGCCGCCCAAGGCGCAGCCCTGGGCGAAGTGCCGGTGGGCGCGGTGCTGGTGCAGGACGGTGAAATCATCGGGCGTGGCTTCAATTGCCCGATCAGCACCAGCGATCCCAGTGCCCACGCCGAGATGGTCGCGATTCGCGCCGCCGCCGAGGCCGTCAGCAACTATCGCCTGCCCGGCAGTACGCTGTATGTGACGCTGGAGCCGTGCAGCATGTGCGCCGGGCTGATCGTGCACTCGCGGATCACGCGGGTGGTGTATGGCGCGCTGGAGCCCAAGGCGGGGATTGTGCAGAGCCAGGGGCAATTCTTTACCCAGGGCTTTTTGAATCACCGGGTGTTGCATGAGGGGGGGGTGTTGGCGCAGGAGTGCGGAGCTGTTTTAAGTGAGTTCTTCAAGGCCCGAAGAGCAAAACCTTCCGACTAAACACAGACCCCCCTGTAGGAGCGAGCCTGCTCGCGATGGTCGTGAACGATTACGCGGGCAATCTGGTTCCCCGCGGTGTTCTTGAGTCCATCGCGAGCAGGCTCGCTCCTACAGGGGATCTTCAGTGGCTGTTATTTACGGGCGACGATGACTGCCCGCATCGGCGCCGGTAGCCCTTCAACGGTCTTGCTGTGATCTTCCGGATCGAGGAAATCACTCAGCGACTGATACTTCATCCACTCCGTCCCGCGCTGTTCCTCGACAGTGGTGGTGCTCACATCCACGCACCTCACATCGCTGAACCCGGCACGTCGCAGCCACAACTCCAGCGCCGGCACCGACGGCAGGAACCATACGTTGCGCATCTGCGCGTAGCGGTCTTCCGGCACCAGTACCTGGTGCTTGTCGCCTTCGACCACCAGCGTTTCCAGCACCAGCTCACCACCCTTGACCAGGCAGTCCTTCAGCGCCAGCAAATGCTCGATAGGCGAGCGACGGTGGTAGAACACGCCCATGGAAAATACTGTGTCGAAGCCTTCGAGGTTCGGCGGCAGGTCTTCGAACGGGAAGGGCAGGTGCCAGGCGTTCGGTTCGGACAGGTAGCGCTGCACCGCCTGGAACTGGCAGAAGAACAGCCAGTTGGGGTCGACACCGATCACGCTGTCGGCACCGGCGCCGAGCATGCGCCACATGTAGTAGCCGTTGCCGCAGCCGACATCGAGGATGCGCTTGCCCACGAGGTCCAGATGCGGGGCGACCCGCGACCACTTCCAGTCCGAGCGCCATTCGGTGTCGACGTGCACGCCGAACAGGTCGAACGGGCCCTTGCGCCACGGCGACAGGCCCATCAACGCGGAACGCATTTGCGCGCGGGTTTCATCGTCGCAATCGGTGTCCAGCTTCAGGCCGTTGAGCAAATCGACTTCGCTCGGCTGGATCTTTGGCAGAGCGTCCAGCGCGCTTTGCCAGCGCTCCAGGTCGCCATGGCCCTTTTCCATTTTCTTGTCGAGTTGCGCCTGCAGGGTGTTGGCCCATTCGGCCAGCGGCGTGCCGGCCAGACGGCGGGAGAGGGGAGACAGATCAATCATGGCAGGGCAATCAACGAGGCAAAGTTAAGACACTGGAACCATGGCACGACTTTCGAGAACCCGGCGGCCAACAGGCGCTCGCGGTGTTCTTCGAGGCTGTCGGGCTTCATGACGTTTTCGATGGCGCTGCGTTTCTGGGCGATTTCCAGCTCGCTGTAGCCGTTGGCGCGTTTGAAGGCGATGTGCAGGTCGGTGAGCAACGCGTGTTCCTGCTCGTCTTCGAAGCGCAGTTTTTCCGAGAGGATCAGGGCACCGCCGGGCAACAGCGACTGACGGATGCGCGTCAACAGCGCGGTGCGTTGGTCCGGGGCGATGAATTGCAGGGTGAAGTTCAGCGCTACCACCGAGGCCGGCTGGAACTCCAGCGCCAGGATGTCGCCCTCGATCACCTCGACCGGCAGCAACTCCTGGAACATCGAGTCCTGGCCATTGAGGTATTCGCGGCAGCGCTCGACCATGGCCGCCGAGTTATCCACAGCGATGACGCGGCAACCATCGGTGCGTACATGCCGGCGCAGGGCCTGGGTCACGGCACCCAGGGACGAGCCTAGGTCGTAGAGCACGCTGCCCGGTTGGGCGAACTGCGCGGCGAGCACGCCGAGGTTTTCGACAATGGTCGGATAGCCCGGCACCGAGCGCTTGATCATGTCCGGGAACACCCGCACCACGTCCTCGTTGAAGGCGAAGTCAGGCACCTGGGCCAAAGGCTGGGCGAAAAGGCGATCGGGTTCTTTGCTCACGGCGGTTCCAGCGGTGTCGGTGAAAAGGCCGGCATTTTAGCCAAGTTGGCGCGGGGATGCGCGGGTTGTCTGATAAACCGCCAAGCAGCCTGCAAAGTCTTTGTGTTCAGTGATATTGCTATCGCGAGCAAGCTCGCTCCCACAAGGACTGCGCAATACCTGTGGGAGCGAGCTTGCTCGCGATGGGTTTAACGCGGTTTTTGAGTGAATGCCGAGGCAGTGATGCCCCATTGCCCCAGCCAATAGCTGAGGATGATCACATAGGGTGCCGCATCGAACGGCACCACGAACCGGCTGATGCCAATCACACTGTCCGAAAACACAAAGGCCACCGCACCACCGGCAGCCAGCAAGGCCGAACGCTTGGGCACATCACTGCCAAGCCGCGCCAGCGCGCGCCAGAGCATGGTGCTGATCGCCAGGCCGTAGACGATCACCGGAACCAGTAGTAGCCCCAGTCCATGAGAAATCAGAATCCCCAACAGCACCGCACCCACGCCGAGGGCGATGATCAGGGGTAAAAGGGCCAGGCGCCGGCAATCGCTCAAGTAGGCTTTCAGATACGCCAGGTGGGCGACCAGAAATGCGCCGAGGCCGAACACGAACAAGTCCCCCGGCAAGGCCAGCAACACGTCGCCGACCAAGGAGAAAATCAGGCCCAGGCTGAGCCAGCGCCGGTACTCGCCGGGTGGTGCGTCGTGCAGCCAGCCGAGCAAGGCCAGCACCGGCAGCGGCTTGACCAGCAGGCACAGCATCGAGGCATGCACGCTCAGGCCATAAAGGAAGGTCACGGCGCCCATCAGCGCCAGAATCAGCCAGCCCACGGTCAGTTAACCGAAATCGCGCAGTCGAACGAGTCCACCGGCAGCACTTCCGGCGCCCATGGCTGTTGCGAGGTCAGGCGCAGGCGTCCCGTGCCGGTCGCAAAAGCCTGGAAGCGCCAGGTCGAAACCCCGGCCGAACCGACGATGCCGGCATCTTCCGGATTTCGATACACCTCAGGCCCCAAGGCGTGCAGTACGCCGCCGGCCGAATCCTGGATCGCCCAGCGATAACCCGTGGTCGGATTGCTCGGCAGGGTCAGGATCAGGTTTTGTCCGTTGCTGAGTTTCACCGGGCATTCGCTCTGTTTTTCCACAGTCACGTTGTGTGCAGGTTGCGTGGCGCACGCGGCCAGCAAGGCGAGGGCGAGGGGGACAAGCAGGCGAGTGGGGGACATGAGATCAGTGGCTCCGGCGTTGGCGACGAACGGCGAGCATAACTGAAGATGAGACAAAGTGTGACAGGGTTGGGAGTTGGCGTTGTCAGTGCCGACGCCTTCGCGGGCAAGCCCGCTCCCACAGGGATTGAGGGTGCACATAAGTTTTGTGACCGACTCAATTTCCCGTGGGAGCGGGCTTGCCCGCGAAGACGGCAGTACAGGCGCTACAAGACCATCAGAACAACACCTTGGCCACATCCGCAAACCGCTTGGCAAAGTGCACGGTAATACCCTCCTTCAGGTACTCCGGCAGTTCTTCGAAATTACCCCGGTTGGCCTCCGGCAGGATCAGCTCGTAAATCTTCTGCCGCCGCGCTGCAATCACCTTCTCGCGCACCCCGCCAATCGGCAGTACATGCCCGGTCAACGTCAGCTCACCGGTCATGGCCACGCCTTTTTTCGGTGGCTGGTTGCGTGCCAGCGACAGCAGGGCGCTGGCCATGGTCACGCCGGCGCTCGGGCCGTCTTTCGGCGTGGCGCCTTCCGGCACGTGCAGGTGGACGAAGGCTTCGTCGAAGAACTTCGGATCGCCGCCATAGGACTTCAGGTGCGAACTGACGTAGCTGTAGGCGATCTCCGCCGACTCTTTCATCACATCCCCCAACTGCCCGGTGAGCTTGAACCCACGGTTGAGGGTGTGGATACGCGTGGCTTCGATCGGCAGGGTCGCGCCGCCCATGCTGGTCCAGGCAAGGCCGGTGATCACGCCGACCCCCGCCAGCACCTGCTCGTTGCGGAACACCGGTTTGCCGAGCGACGCTTCGAGATCTTTCGGGCCGAGCTTGATCACCGCTTTCGGTTCGTCGAGCAGTTTCATCACCGCTTTGCGCACCAGTTTGCCGAGGTTTTTTTCCAGCTGGCGCACGCCGGCTTCACGGGCATAGCCGTCGACCAGCGCCTTGAGCGCGCTGTCGCTGATGCTCAGGCTGCCCTTGGACACGCCGGCTTTCTCAAGCTGCTTGGGCCACAGGTGACGCTTGGCGATGGCGACTTTTTCTTCGGTGATGTAGCCCGACAGGCGAATCACTTCCATGCGGTCGAGCAACGGGCCGGGGATCGAGTCCAGGGTGTTGGCGGTGCACACGAACAACACCTTGGACAGGTCCATCCGCAGGTCCAGATAGTGGTCGAGGAATTCGACGTTCTGTTCCGGATCGAGGGTTTCCAGCAAGGCCGAAGCCGGGTCGCCCTGGTAGCTCTGGCCCATCTTGTCGATCTCGTCGAGCATGATCACCGGGTTCATCACTTCGACGTCTTTGAGTGCCTGCACCAGTTTGCCCGGCTGCGCGCCGATGTAGGTGCGGCGGTGGCCCTTGATCTCGGCTTCGTCGCGCATGCCGCCAAGGCTGAAGCGATAGAACGGTCGGCCCAGGGATTCGGCGATGGATTTACCGACGCTGGTCTTGCCCACGCCCGGCGGGCCGACCAGCAGCACGATGGAGCCGCTGATCTCGCCTTTGTAGGCGCCGACTGCGAGGAATTCGAGGATGCGGTCCTTGATGTCGTCGAGGCCGGCGTGGTGTTTGTCCAGCACCTTGCGCGCGTGCTTGAGGTCGAGTTTGTCCTCGCCGTACACCCCCCACGGCACCGAGGTCGCCCAGTCGATGTAATTGCGGGTGACCGCATACTCCGGCGAGCCGGTCTCGAGGATCGACAGCTTGTTCATTTCCTCTTCGAGGCGTTTCTGCACTTGCGCCGGCAGGACTTTGCCCACCAGCCGCTGCTCGAACTGTTCGAGGTCGGCGCTACGGTCGTCCTTGGTCAGGCCCAGCTCCTGCTGGATGACCTTGAGTTGCTCCTTGAGGAAGAATTCACGCTGATGTTCACCGATCTTGCGGTTAACTTCGGCGGAAATCTCTTTTTGCAGGCGCGCGACCTCGACTTCCTTGCGCAGCATCGGCAGGACTTTTTCCATGCGCTTGAGCATCGGCACGCAGTCGAGCACTTCCTGCAGCTCACTACCGGTGGCCGAGGTGAGCGCGGCGGCGAAGTCGGTCAGCGGCGACGGGTCGTTGGGGCTGAAGCGGTTGAGGTAGTTCTTCAACTCTTCGCTGTACAGCGGGTTGAGCGGCAGCAGTTCCTTGATCGCATTGATCAGCGCCATGCCGTAGGCCTTGACCTCGTCGGTCGGCTCGGTGGGCTGGTGCGGGTATTCGACTTCCACCAGATACGGCGGGCGATGGTGCTTGAGCCAGGTTTTCAGACGCACACGGGTCAGGCCCTGGGCGACGAATTGCAATTTGCCGTTTTCGCGGCTGGCGTGGTGCACCTTGACCAGGGTGCCGTAGAGCGGCAGGGCCGAGGTGTCGAAGTGGCGCGGATCTTCCTGGGGGCTGTCCATGTAGAACAGGGCCAGGGAGTGGTGTTCGGACTTGGCCACCAGGTCGAGGGTCTCGGCCCACGGCTCTTCGTTGACGATGACCGGCAGGACCTGGGCCGGGAAGAATGGCCGGTTGTGGATCGGGATGATGTAGACCTTGTCCGGCAGGTTCTGGCCGGGCAGGGCCAGGCCTTTGCCGGGTTTGTGCTGTGGAGCGCTTTGCGGATCGGCGTATTCGCTAGGGTCTTCGGGGAATTCTTGCTGGTCGCTCATGGGGGCACCTGCACAATGGGTATGGGTCTTAGATGGGGCAGGTTGGCGGTGGTTTCAACGGTCATTTTCTGCAACGCCGTGTTTCGAAGGCGTGTTCAGCGCAGAGACAGGTTAGCTGGATTTTGCGGCGACACTATCCCCTGTGGGAGCGAGCTTGCTCGCGATGGGGGCATGACAGACACCCTTGAAGTGACTGTCAGACCGCTATCGCGAGCAAGCTCGCTCCCACAGGGGGTCGGGGGTGATTTGAAATCTGCGGCCACAAAAAAGGCGACGTCCTCACGGGCGTCGCCTTTCGTTTTACTGGCGCTAAAACTTACTCGGACAGTTTGTACGCAATCACATAGTCACCCATTTTGGTGCCCAGTGAGCCGTGGCCACCGACGACCAACAGCACGTACTGCTTGCCGTCCTTGCCGGTGTAGGTCATCGGCGTAGCCTGACCGCCAGCCGGCAGGCGCGATTTCCAAAGCACCTTGCCGGTATTGACGTCATAGGCGCGCAGGTACTGATCCAGCGTGCCGCTGAGGAAGCCGACGCCGCCGGCGGTGACTATCGAGCCGCCCATGCTTGGCACGCCGAGTGGCAGGCCGATAGGCAATGGCGAGCTGTCGCGGCTGGTGCCGTTCTTGCGTTTCCACACGACTTTGCCTGTGGTCAGGTCGATGCCGGCCACGTAGCCCCAGGCCGGCGCCTGGCACGGTACGCCGAGCGGCGACATGAACGGGTGCATGATCACCGCATAAGGTGCGCCGGTGTTCGGTTGCACGCCCGCTGTTTCGCTTTCTCGCTTGCTGTCGGCTGCGACTTCGGCGCGAGGCACCATTTTCGAGACGAAGGCCATGTAGTTCGGGCTGGTGAACAGCATCTGGCGAACCGGGTCGACCGAAACGCCGCCCCAGTTGAAGACGCCGACGTTACCCGGATAGATCAGGCTGCCCTGTTCCGACGGAGGGGTGTACTGGCCTTCGTAGCGCAACTCCTTGAACTGGATACGGCACAGCATCTGGTCGAACGGGCTGGCACCCCACATGGCTTTTTCGGTCAGCTCCGGGGCCAGCAGGTTCAGGTCCGAACGGGCCTGTGTCGGTGCGGTGTGGTCACCTTTCACGGCGCCTTGGGGAACCGGGATTTCCTTGATCGGGATGATCGGCGTGCCGTCGCGACGGTCGAGGACGTACAGGCTGCCCTGTTTGGTCGGGGCGATCAGCGCAGGTTTCACCCCGTCGGCGGTTTTCATGTCCAGCAGGGTTGGCTGGCTGCCGACGTCCATGTCCCACAGGTCATGGTGAGTGAACTGGTAGTTCCAGCGCACCTTGCCGGTGGCCAGGTCCAGCGCGACCAGGCCGGCACTGAACTTCTCGGCGCCCGGGGTGCGGTCTGCGCCCCACTGGTCAGGGGTCTGGTTGCCCAGTGGCAGGTAGACCATGCCGAGCTTTTCGTCGACGCTGGCCAGCGACCACATGTTGGCCGAGTTGCGGCTGTAGTGTTCGCCTTCTGGCAGCGGTTCGGTCGCGTCTGGATTGTTGCTGTCCCAGTTCCACACCAGATGGCCGTCGTGTACGTCAAAGGCCCGGATCACGCCGGAGGGCTCGTTGGTCGACTCGTTGTCGGTGACGTGGCCGCCCATGATCACCAGGTCACGGGTGATCGCAGCCGGCGAGGTGGCGTAGTAGCCACCGGGGGTGAACGGGCCGATGCCTTGGGTCAGGTCAACCACACCGTTTTTACCGAAACCTTCGCAGACCTTGCCGGTGTCGGCGTTGAGTGCGATCAGGCGTGCATCGGCGGTTGGCAGGTACAGACGACGCGGGCAGGCCTGGGCGACGGCTTTTCCGGCTTCAGAGATGACGGCGGAGGCAGCGTTTTCAGACTGGGCGTAGGCCGCTTCGTCGTAGTACGACACGCCGCGGCAGGTCATGTGGGCGAAGCCCTTGAAGCCCACCGGGCTCTTGATCTGCGGGTCGAAACGCCACAGTTCCTTGCCGGTGTCCGGGTCCAGCGCCAGCACCTTGCTATGGGCGGTGCAGGCATAGAGCATGCCGTTGGCCTTGAGCGGGGTGTTTTCGTTGGTCAGTTCCACCGGGTCATCGGCGGTTGGCAGATCGCCGGTCTGGATACGCCAGGCTTCTTGCAGCTTGCCGACGTTGGCCGGGGTGATCTGCTTGAGCGGCGAGTAGCGGTCGCCGAATTCGCTGCGGCCATAGGCCTGCCAGTCGCCTTCGGGTATCTGCGGCGCGGTGCTGGTCATGTCCGCGGTGTCGCGGCCCAGTTCGCCCAAGGTTTCGCCCGGGTGGGTGAACTGGCTGGCCACGGCGGTGACACCGGCCAGGACCACGGCCACGCTCAAGGCGCCAGTGCCCACAGGGGCAGGGCCGTTGATCAGCAATGGACGACGGAACCACGGCAGCAGCATCACCACACCGAGGGCGAACCACAGCGCCAGGCGCGGCACCAGTTGCCACCAGTCGAGGCCGACTTCCCACAGCGCCCAAACAGTACTGGCGAACAGCACCAGTGCGTACAGGCCCAGCGCCGCGCGGCGGGCGGCGATCAGCAACACGCCGCTCAGCACAATGCCAATGCCGGCCAGCAGGTAATACAGCGAGCCGCCGAGCATGCTCAGCTTGATCCCCCCGGCCAGCATGGCCAGGCCCATTAGCAGAAGCAGTATGCCGAGCAGG
This sequence comes from Pseudomonas sp. GNP012, assembly GCF_054343835.1. Lineage (NCBI taxonomy): Bacteria > Pseudomonadati > Pseudomonadota > Gammaproteobacteria > Pseudomonadales > Pseudomonadaceae > Pseudomonas > Pseudomonas sp. GNP012. The sequence continues at coordinate 449,741 of NZ_JBTGUU010000001.1, forward strand.
GTCGGCAACAGACGGCTTCGACCCAAGGCACCATCAGTGCTCATAGTGTGATTCTCCGTGATGTTTCAAGTAGTCCTGCGCCAGTTCACTGTAGATGACGACCCGGCGCGGGCATGGTTCATAAAACCGGTGTGGTTGACGTAGTCCTTGTAGGAGCGAGCCTGCTCGCGAAAAACCTGAGAACGCCGCGGGGAGTCAGGCTCGCAGCGTTATCGTTGACGACCATCGCGAGCAAGCTCGCTCCTACAAAGGTTTTATGGTGTTGCTCAGAACGACGACTGGACCTTGATCCCGCCAATCAGCGCGTCGTCGACCTCGTTCACGCCGCCGGGATGGCGGATGTATTGCAGGTTCGGGCGCACGGTCAGCCAGTTGGTCACGTGCACGCCGTAATAGAGTTCGGCGCTGTATTCGGTGTCCTGGGGTGGCAGGTAGGACGGGTTGTCGTAGTCGAAAACGGCATTGGCCTGGTTGGTCGCCTCGGCATTCTTGCGATAGGCCGGGTTGACGTGGACGCGGGCCATGGCAAAACCGATGTCGTCCCTGGACCGGGCGTCGAACAGCCCTTTGTAGACGAGACCGGCCTGGACGTAGTTGTCGATGGCGTTGGTCTTCTTGTCGTGCATCGTGCCGTTGGCAAACAGGCTCAGGCCGCGAGAATGATCGCTGGCCAGGCTGGTGACTTGCTGCTGGAGGCCCAGCCACATGCCGTGCTTGCTCGAGGCGCTGCGGTAGGCTTCGCCACTCAGGGCGGCAGGCTGGCCATTGCTGTCCTTGTAGACGTCGGTAGCGTTGGCGCTGCTGTAGTAGTAACCGGCGCGGTATTCACCCGGCAGGCCGTTGAGTTTCGGCGTCCACACCAGTTCCACCGGCAGGACCGCGCCCTGGGTGCCGCTGCCGCTGAGCTTGAAGCCGTTGTCGCGATCCAGGTTCGACGGGTTCTGCTCGTACGCGCCGACCTGTGCATAAAGCTCTGGCGTCAGGTGATATTTGACCCGCAGTGCCCACTGGCTGACCGGCCAGTTGTACCAGATGTCGCCCGCCCAGTTGCCGACCTGGGAGCCGCAGAACGCCAGGTTCTGGAAGTCGCAAGGGAAGCTGTTGAAGTCTTCGCCTTCGCCGAAACGGCCGACCTTGATGTCGAGTTTTTCGTCGAAGAACTTCTGCTGGTACCACATCTGCGTCAGGCGCCAGGTCTGGCCGCGGCCCCAGACTTCCTGGGCCGAGGTGAAGCCGCCGACACGCGGGTCATTGATGCGGTCGTTGCTGATGTTGTTGCCGCTGCGTTCGGTGATGGTCAGCTGGAACTCGGCGTCGTCCCAGCCGAGGATTTTCTGCAAGTCCAGATGGGTGCCCAGGCCGAACTGGTCGCTGTAGCGGGCGGTGCGGTCGTGGTCGTAGCCGCCGTGCAGATTGCTGCCCATTTCACCGGTGTAATCGACTTTGAAGTCGTAGCCTTTTTCCGCAAGTTCGCTGCGAGTGCCGTTCCAGTCGCCGAGCATCCACGGTGAATCACTATCGAAGGCCGGAGCCGAGTGAGCGCAAGTGGCAAGGCCCAAGGCGGTGAGTCCGCCTATCAGGTTCAAGGTGTTTCGGCAGGCAACAGGTTTGAAGACAGCGCTGTCTTTCGAAAGCTGGAAATCAGGCATAGAGAAGAAATTCTTGATCTTTTTCTAGGGAATAAACGGAAGAAATAGCTAGCAGAAGCGTTTCAGCTAAAGCGGGTGCAAGGATAATGATCTGTTACAAATAGAGAAAGGGCTTTTACTGACATGCAGCCTTTCGGATTCGGTAACAGTTGTAGGAGCGAGCTTGCTCGCGATGGTCGATAACGATAACGCGTTCATTCTGGGTTGACGCGTTTTCGTTCGAGTCCATCGCGAGCAAGCTCGCTCCTACATCAACAGATTCACCTACATTTGATAGATCGCTTCCACCCGACGAAACCCTCGGCTAAGGTGCGCGACTTCCAATTCCTACTCTGCTTGAAGGCCCGGCATGACCGAACACAACATCGACCCGCTGCACGGCGTGACGCTGGAGCAAATCCTCAACGCCCTGGTTGAACACTACGAATGGTCGGGGCTGGCCGAACGCATCGATATCCGCTGCTTCAAGAGCGACCCAAGCATCAAGTCGAGCCTGACGTTCCTGCGTAAAACCCCGTGGGCGCGGGAGAAGGTCGAACGTCTGTATGTGAAGTTGATGCGCACCAAACGACCGCTCTGAACATGGTCGATCCTTGCGCGATGCGCCGCCGTTTTGTCGTCGTGGCTGCCATGCTCGGCTGGGCGGGATTGAGCATCCAGATGTACCTGATTTTCTATTCGCGCTGGACGCTGGGGGCCAGTCTGATCGGTGGGCTGGTGAGTTTTTTCAGCTATTTCACCGTGCTGAGCAACACCCTGGTGGCGACGGTGCTGACCTGTGAACTGACGTACCGCGAGTCCGCCGCGCGACGCTGGTTTTTACAGCCCTGGGTCATTAGTGGCGTTGCTGTGAGCATCACTGTCGTCGGCCTGGCGTACAGCGTGTTGCTTCGCCATCTATGGCATCCCGAAGGCTGGCAATGGCTGGCCGATGAGCTGATGCATGACGTCATGCCGCTGCTGTTCCTGGGGTACTGGTGGTTCTGTGTACCGAAAGGCTCGCTGCGCTGGGGGCATATCGCGTTGTGGGTGATTTATCCGTTGGTGTACTTCGCTTACTCGTTGCTGCGCGGGCATTTGCTGGCGACTTATCCGTACCCGTTCATTGACGTGGACAAACTGGGTTATCCACAGGTGTTCATCAACGCCGGGGGATTGTTGGCGGGGTTTGTGGTGATTGCTTTGTGGGTGGTGGCGCTGGATCGGTGGCGTGCTCGAATGTAACCGCAGATAAGGCGGTGTGGAATGCTTTTTGTGGCGAGGGGGCTTGCCCCCGTTGCGCTGCGCAGCAGTGCTAAAACCTGCAACGAGGTTTTATCTGAAACACCGTACGAGCAGATTTTACGACTGCTTCGCAGCCGAACGGGGGCAAGCCCCCTCGCCACAGTGTGACGCCTGTTATTCCTCGTCGCTGCCATCCAGCCGCCAATAGCCCACCGCCTTGACGAACTGCTCGTTCAGCCCATGCTCATCGAGCAACACCCGACGAATCCGCCGCGACACCTTGCTCTCGGTCGCGACCCACGCGTACAGGCTGCCGCCGGGCACCTGGATCTGGCGCACGGTGGTCAGCAGGTTGTCCTTGCCACCTTCGCGCAGCACCCAGATCACATTGACCTCGGCAGCGCTTTCCAGCACTTGCTGCTCCTTGCCGTTTTCCACTTCCACGATCACCAGCGCACGGCGGTTGGCCGCCAGGCTTTCGAGCCGCCGGGCGATGGCGGGCAGGGCGGTTTCGTCACCGATCAGCAAGTAGCTGTCGAACATGTCCGGCACGATCATCGAGCCCCGCGGCCCGCCGATGTGCAGGAACTGCCCCGGTTTGGCCTGTTCGGCCCAGGTCGAGGCCGGGCCGTCGCCGTGCAGCACGAAGTCGATGTCCAGTTCCAGGGTGTTCAGGTCATAGCGGCGCGGCGTGTAGTCGCGCATCTCGGGCAGCGGGCCGCTGTCCTTGCCGGCGCCCAGCACCAGGGTTTCCAGTGCCGCAGCCTGCTCGGCGTTCTGCGGGAACAACAGTTTGACGTGATCGTCCGTACCCAGGCTGACGAACCCCGCCAGCTCCGGCCCGCCCAGGGTAATCCGGCGCATGCGCGGGGTCAGGTCGACCACGCGCAACACCTCCAGGCGACGGCGTTTGATTTCGTGCATGACGCGGTGAATGGTTTGCGCGATCACTTCAGTCATTCGGCTTTCTCCTGAACGGGTTGAACGGCAGGGCCGTCGACGATGGCTTTGGCGGTGTCGTTGAGCAGGGCCGCAACGCGCTGGATTTCTTCCGGGCTCCAGCGGCCGTGATGCAGTTGCAGGGCATGGCGCAGGTTGTGCACCGCCTCGTGGATTTCGGCCGGGCGATCATGGCCGCGCAACGAACGCTTGCTGACATCGATGCGCACCCGCACACCTTCTAGGGCGACGGCTTGCTCGGTCAGGGACTGGCGTCCGGCGTCGGTCACGCTGTAGCGTTTTTTCCCGCCTTCGGCGTCGCCGGTAATCAATTCGCTTTCTTCAAGAAACGTCAGGGTCGGGTAGATCACGCCGGGGCTGGGACTGTAGGCGCCGTCGAACATGCCTTCGATCTGGCGGATCAGGTCGTAGCCGTGGCACGGCTGTTCGGCGATCAACGCCAGCAGCAGCAGTTTCAGGTCGCCGGGGGCAAATACTCGCGGGCCACGCCCACCGCGTTCGCGGCCAGGGCGTTTCTCGAAGCCATCGCGGCCGTCGCCGTGTTCGCGGTGGGGGGAATGATGGTCTCTCATTTTTTGCGTTCTCTCTCGTCGTATTTAGACATAACTTAAGATATATCTTGTGTCGTGTGCAAGGGGTGGTGACCAACGGTGGTGAGCGGTGGTGGCTTTCAGGCGTTGACGTCAGGGTTGGGTAACGACTTGAGAGACACAACGACTACTCGCTGATGTACGGTTTTTATTACTACATGCGGTGAGGAATATCCCTACATACTTTTCCTTGTGATTGCTTGAATATCTTTCGGGTTAAAACTTGGCTAAATACTGATTCAGTAACTTGCTGAATATAATTTCGGCATGTTCTTGTTGTTTTTGGCTTGTTTTTAATAATCTGTCATTGAAATTAAAAGGTATTCAAGCATGTTCAAGAAAGTTGCATTTGCCGTTCCTGTGGCAATCCTGGCGCTGAGTTCTTCCGTTGCATTTGCCGCCGAAACAGCACGCAGCTCCATTAATATCAGCGCCACCGTCCCGAGTAGCGTTTTCCATGCTCAGCCAGTGACCCCTGGCTTCGGCGACAACGAAAAAATGGCCTACAACGTGGTGGATGGCACATTGGGCTCGTTGCGTGAGATGTTCGATGTGAAGCACACTGACGGTGCAGTGGGCGCCTATGTTGAAGGTGGTCCACAGCCACTGTTCAATGGTACTGATTCGATCGCCCTGACTTATACCTTCAACGGCGTAGAACTGACGGAAACCTCCAAGGAAGTTGTAAGTGAAGCCCTGGCTAAACCTGGCACTCGGGCCGAACTGGTAATTGCCGCAGCCAAACCGGCCGCTGGCAAGAGCGGAAACTACACCGCCACACCCGTGGTGATCTTCGACGCCATTCCTAAAGTGGGTCCTTAATAAGGTTATTAATTAAGGCCAAGGTCTTATTCGATAGCACTTGCCGAACGACTGACTATTTTGTTTGTCGTTCGGTTTTTAACGTTTTTATATTCAGAGTAATTCGTTCATGTTCCCGATGACTCCCATCGCGACGGCGCTTGCCCTTGTCTTTTGTGCAAATGCCTTGGCTGCGCCGACGGACAATGGCCATACACCTCGAAGTCTGCTGGCTCAGGCCAAGGGTTTACCGACTGAATTCGAGGAGCACTTCTTTGATGTGCCGTTGGCGGTCCGGGTGGAACTTGATCAACAGTTTCTTGGTGAGGCGATGGTGGTGTTAAGTCGCGATGATCGCATTACCCTCGTCGACTTTACCGATGTCAGCGACAGCAAATTCAAGGCAGGCGAACGAGATACCTGGTCAAACTATCTGAGCCAAGGGGTCGCGCTCGGCAGCTGCCAGGGCAAATGCCCGGGGCAATTGCTTGCCGTGCACTACAGTCTGGCAAACTCGCTGGTGTCCATTCTCACCGCCAACGCCGAACGCGATGAGCAGGCGCAGCGTTACTACAGCCTGCCGGAAGGCGGCAGCAGCGGTCTGATTGTGCGCAATCAATTGAACCTCAATGGCGGCCAGAACCAGGATACGGGCGGGCGCTACGGCCTCGAAGCCAGCAGCAGCCTGGGAAACTGGACTCAAGCCGTCAACCTGCAGTTGTCCCGAATGGGGGGCGTGGACAATCAGCTCTATCACGCCGTGCATGGGCTCTATACCCAGCGCGAACTGGAGGGCAATTTCCTGCGCCTGGGCTACTTCACTCCCACCACCGAAGGAATGACTCGTCAGCCTCGTACATTTGGCGTCAGCCCCGATACGGCGCTAGGTGTCATGTATGGCAGCTCCGACAGCCTGGTGATCAACAATCCGAAGCCGGCGATTTATCCGATCTACGTCACTGCCAATCGCCAGGGCTCGGTAGAAATCTACCGCGACGGCCTGTTGATCAATACCCAAGCCGTGCCCGCCGGATTGCAAACCCTCGATACGCGCCCGCTGCCGGGCGGCATCTACGAGGTGGAAGTGCGACTGGTCGAAGACGGTCAGATCACGTCCAGCACTCAGGAATTGGTCTACAAACCGAACAACTGGCGCAATCATGACGAGCGCTGGCGCTACAACCTTTTCGCCGGTCGTGAGTCCAGGTTGCTCAGCAACTGGGATGAGCAATCCGAGGGGGATATGACTGCCGGAGCGGCATTCAACTACCTGTTGCACCCGCGAGTGATCCTCGGTTTGACCGGCCGGCAGGTGCGTGACTCCCTGCAATACGGCGCATCGGTCGACTGGACGGTCGTCAACAATGCCAGTCTTTTCGCCAACATCTACCAGACCGAAGACTACGGTACCGGCCTTGATGTGCAGGGTTTGTATTCCTATGGAAAGGGCAGCATCGTCGCCAGCCATAACCGCAGCTGGCTCGACACGACCCGGCTTTACGACACCTTGCCCGACGGCACGTGGGTGCGTCAGCGCAATGTGTTCGTCGGCCAGACCAGCAACTCATCGCTATCGGTCAATCACCGACTGACCACCAAAAGCTCGGTCAATGCCCGTGTATCCCATAGCCAGGGGAATACCGAAGGCACGGGGCTGGATCTGGGATGGACTCAGCGCACTCAGCTCTTTGGCAGTGATGCCAACTGGCGATTGTCGCTGTTCGACCGGCCGGGCAGTGTCAGTTCAGGTAGTGACAGAAACCGTGGTATTGACTTGAGCCTCAACATCGCACTGGGCGACTCAGGAGAACAATGGTCCGGCAGCATCGGTTCGCGCACGGCGCGGGAGGGCGGGCGTGATAACAATGCCTCGCTGACCTATCGTAAAGACCTTCAGGATCACGTGCTGCAGAGTGTCTCGGCTACCGCGACCTCCGATACCTATGGCATGGGCTTGTCCGCCATGACCACGATGCAATCGGACCTGGCCAATGGTGACGGTTTTATCCTGCGTTCTTCCTATAACAATGACCTGACTGGCGGACTCAACCTGGACAGCACCGTGGCAATCGGTGCGCGGAAAATGGTCATGACCAGCCAAACCCACCGCGATGGAGCGGGCATGATCATCGACGTTGAGTCGGATATCGCCGACATTGCCCTGCGTGCCGATGACCTGAGCGGCGGCAGTGCCGTGCTGCGCCCGGGTCGTAACTTCGTGCCGCTCACGGCGTATAAAAGCAGCTCGGTGAGCTTCGATTTCGAGGGCAACCACGTGCCCGCCGCGAGCATTCAACCGCCTCGATCCAGCTATCACCTGAACAAGGGCGGCGTCGAGTACCGCAAGATCACCATCAGCAAAACCGTCACCGTACTCGGCCGCCTGGTCAACCCCCAGGGTAACCCCCTCAAGGGCCATCACATCATCAACCACGCCAGTCGTGGGGTGAGTGAAGTCGACGGCTTCTTCTCCATGGAAATGAACGCCGGTTCACCGACGCTGGAGGTGCGCTCCGGTAATCAGGTGCTCTGCCGGTTCCGTCTCGATCCGGACAACGCCCAGCGGGAAAACGATGTGTTGATGATTGGGGATTTGCGTTGTTCACCAGAGACGTTGGCGGATGCAACCAGCAACGCTGAGACGGCCGGTTGATCCGGTTCGACGGTTTTAATTTATTGAGGTGGTATGTCATGAAGCGTCTGTTGGCACTGTTTGGTTTTTCTCTTTTCTCCCATGCTGTTGCGGCCGCGCCGCAGATCAATGTCGGGGTGGTCTACGACTATCTGGACGGCGATAAGAGTACTTATCTGAAGCGTGTATTCAATGGTGGCGACAGCACGGCTTTCGTCAAGATCAATATTCTCGAAATTATCTACGATGCCGATGGCAAAGCCCGGGAAGTTCCGCTGGTCAACCAGGCAGACGCTAAATCGCGTGACGGGCTGATGGCCAGTCCGGCGCGACTGATCGTGCCGGCCAATGGCATGCAGGGTTCGCGTTTGTTGTACATGGGCGAACGTGACAAGGAACGTTACTTCCGCGTGCGTTATGTGCCGGTAGTGCCGGAAAAGGAAGATGAGTTCGCCGTCTCCGAGCAGGAACGCGACGACTACAAGAAAAACCTGTCGGCCGGGGTCAATGTACTGTCGGGTTATGGCACGGTGTTCTTTGTTCGTCCGAAAGAGACACGCTTTGACAGCGTGATCGAGAACGAGGCGGGACAGTACCGGATCCGCAACAACGGCAATAGTGTGGTGGTGATCGAGGAATTCAAGGACTGCTCGATCAAGAACGAGCAGGAGTGTCAGCCAACAACCAAGCATCACATTCTGGCCGGCCGGACATTCCAGTTCGAAAAGCAGGCTGGTAGGCAATACCGTTTTACGATGGTTGAAGGAAGCAAAAGCCAGAACCTGGAGATCAAGGGATGAAGCCGTAGTTGGGTGAGCGTCTCATTGCTTCCAGGCTTTTTAGTTTTATATCGATTTCGATTTCTTTGTTTGCAGTATTGAAGTGCAAGCAACAGGTGAAGATCATGTTGAAAAAATGGATAACCGTCACCTCGATGGTATGTCTGACGCTGGCGAGTGTTTACGCCTTTGCAATAGTGGAACGCGAAACATTTGAAGTGTCAGTGACTATCCCTGTTGCGGATTTTTATGTGTTGCCGGTGGATCCGGGGTGGATAGGCCAAGAACAAAAACTGCCCTGGAATCTGAAGACGGCGGAATTTGGATCGCTGCGTAAACAATTCGATGTCAAAAACGCCAATGGAGCGATTGCTGCCCGTTTGAGTGAGGTACCTTACTTAAGTAACGGCAGAGACGTCGACAACATCGCGCTGGATGTCACGTTCAATCGGATAAAACTCAGTGTGAACAATGCTGAGGTCATTTCGGAACTGGACGGTAAAAGTGGTAAACGCGTGGAGTTACTGATTGCAGCTGTCAAACCTGTCGACGGTTATAAATCCGGTGAGTACTACGGCAGTGTGCATATGATTTTTGAGGCGATCGCTCCTTGATCTTGTTCTGTGCCATTAGTGACGGGTGTAGCCACCATACTGAAGTTTCGGGTTAATTAATAATGAAGTTATTTTTTTCGCTAAGAACAATGGCAGCGTTCTCGTTGGCAGGAGGCTTGCTCGCCGGATTGCATGCCCCACCCGCCAGAGCGGTGGAGCAGGAAATCAGTGCCAGGTTCGTGCCAGATCCGGCGAATCCCCTGATCAACCGGTTTGTTAACACAACCCCACAGACCGGAGTGTGCCCAAACTTTATAGCTAGCCGCTGCGCGCAATTAGGTATCTTCAGCCTGAGGGTACCCGGTTTGAGATTTGATTCTTCGCAGCCTATTCCAGCCGGGCATGCCGATCCCCGGCAAGGGGCGACCTTCAGTGTCCCGTCGAGCTGGCGAGCACTGGACGTTGTCCACAGTCGTACAGGTGAGCGAGAGACCGTTGAGGTGCGAGTGGCAGGCATTGGCGGTACCTGGAATATCTCCTACCCACCAGGAGTTAGTGCCTGGACGCCACCGGGGGGAGGGAGGTGGCGCGCTCCATGGACAAGACCGCCAGCCCCCTGTACCGGACTTGACATTAATGTTGCAGGAAGCGCTTTTGCGTTTTTCTTTTGGCTAATTCCTGAAGGCGCGGGGGCCTGCGGCGTTGTGCCTACCAAGGATATTCCCTGGTTCAGGTTCAGCTCAGTCGAATACGTTTATGAACTCAGGACCCCCAACCCTCTGGGTATGTCGTCAGGAGAATATCGTGGCTCATTGACCTACACCACCGGTCCAGGCAAGGACTTCGACATGGGTGATGTAATGCTCCCCAACGACAGTGCCATCACCCTCAACTTCACCTTGAGCGTCGAGCATTCGCTCAAAGTCGAAATCCCCCCCGGCGGCCATCGCATCGAACTGGTCCCCCAAGGCGGTTGGCAAGCCTGGTTGAATCAGGGGCGCAAGCCGGTACGGTTGTTCCGCGATCAGACGTTCAACCTCTCGGCCTCCTCACGCTTCAAGATGCAGCTTGAATGCCAGCATTCCGTTGGCAACACCTGCGCGTTGCGCGCTGCCGACTCTTCTGAGCTTGTGCCCTTGAACACCAGCGTCAGCCTGCCCAACGGCTTGACGGACGATTCGGGGCAGGCGGTCGATCGTCGTCCTCTGCGCCTCGATGGCAGCGGCACCGAGCTGTTCCAGCCCGGTCATTACGTCGACCGCAAGCCGGGAGCCCTGCACTTTGAAGTCGCCCGGGAGCACGTCGAGCAGATGCTGCAGGACGGCAAGGCAAAAAACTGGTCGGGCAACGTCACGGTGATCTGGGATTCGGAAGTGATCTGAGCCAACCGTTCGAGGCTTTGCAGGGCAATGGCGCAAGCTCTGGCGCCGTGAGCCCCTGCAAAGCCCTCAATATCGAAAAAAACAGCGCTTTTAATCAGCGCAAGCCGCTGAAATTAGTGTTAACTCTCTAATGTGTTGATGCCGGCCTTTGTTTGCGGGTAATGTAGTATCGGTCTTACGGAAGTTGTTGCTGTTAAATGGCATTGTTTTTGGTTTTGATTTCGTATTTGTAGTATTATTCTTACGGTAAAATATTGAAGTTTAAGTTATTCCTGCTTTTTTCCCTCCAGTGTAATGGCGATCCGGCTACGAGCTTGTCGGAACTTGCCTGCTTACTTTCCAGAACTATTGAACGATCATCTTTCGGCGTTGAGAGTTGCGCTGGAACATCACTGCTCGTGACTGTTTTGCTTCAGCGAAACTTTCAATACTTAGATCCTTTTTTAAACGACAGGTACTGAAAGATGTTCAAGAAAATCGCGTTCGCTGCTCCTCTGGCTGTTTTGGCACTGAGTTCCTCGATGGCGTTTGCCGCGGAAGAAGCGCGCAGCACCATCAATATCAGCGCCACCATCCCAACTAGTGTATTTCACGCCAAGTCGGTGAACCCTGACTTCGGTAAAGATGAAAAAATGAACTACAACTTGGTAGACGGTACCCTGAGTTCACTGCGTGCTGCTTACGACGTCCGGCATACCAATGGCTCGGTCGGCGCTTATGTGGAAGGGGGACCACAGCCCCTGTTCAACGGTGCCAACAGCATTGCATTGACCTACACCTTCAACGGTGTGCCTTTGACCGGTGTTTCTCAAGAAGTGGTAGGCGATACCGAATCCAACGGCGGTATGCGCGCTGATCTGGTTATTGCCGCGGCCAAGCCATTGGACACTCAAACGGGGCTTTACACGGCCAATCCGGTTGTGATCTTCGATGCTATCCCGCGCATCCCTTAACAGGGTTATGACTTAAGGCTTGCCCTTATTCGTTAACGCTTACCGGTCGATAGGAAATCACTACCTGTCGATCGGGTTTTAACGCACTTATCTTCAGAGTATTTCGTTCATGTTCCCGATGACTCCCATCGCGACGGCGCTTGCCCTTTTTTTCTGCGCAACGGCTCTGGCTACAGCGGTGGAAAACGCCCATACACCTCGAAGTTTGTTGGCGCAGGCCAAAGGTTTGCCTAGCGAGTTTGAAGAGCATTTTTTTGATGTGCCATTAGCGGTGCGCGTGGAACTTGACCGAAAATTTCTAGGGGAGGCGATGGTGGTGTTAACCCGCGACGATCGAATTACCCTTGTTGACTTCGCCGATGTCGGCGACAGCACGATCAAAGCCAGTGAGCGCGAAACTTGGTCGAGCTATCTGAAACAGGGTGTTGCACTGGGCGGCTGCCAAGCCAAGTGCCCGGAGCAACTGTTGGCAGTGCACTACAGCCTTGAAAACTCGCTGGTGTCCATCCTCACGGAAAATGCCGAACGTGACGATCAGGCACAGCGTTACTACACACTGCCTGAAGGCGGTAGCACCGGGTTGATCGTACGTAATCAACTGAACCTCAACGGTGGCCAAAATCAGGATTTGGGTGGACGCTATGGTCTTGAGGCCAGCAGTAGCCTGGGCAGCTGGACTCAGGCGATCAATATGCAATTGTCCCGATTGGGCGGTATGGACAACACGCTCTATCACTCGGTGAATGAGCTTTTCACCCAGCGTGAACTGGAGGGTAGCTTCCTGCGCCTGGGCCTTTTCACACCTTCGTCCGAAGGGTTGACCCGACAGCCGCGCACCTTTGGCACCACTCCAGACACTGCGCTGGGCGTCATGTACGGCAGCTCCGACAGCCTGGCCATCAATAATCCGAAACCGGCGGTCTATCCGATCTACGTCACCGCCAATCGGCAAGGCTCGGTGGAAATCTACCGTGATGGCTTATTGATCAATACCCAGGCAATGCCCGCCGGGTTGCAGACCCTCGATACCCGGCCGTTGCCGGGAGGGATCTATGAAGTGGAAGTACGCCTGATCGAAGACGGTCAGATCACCTCCAGCACCCAGGAGCTGGTCTACAAGCCCAGCAATTGGCGCAATCACGACGAGCGCTGGCGCTACAACCTGTTCGCCGGACGTGAATCCAAAGTGCTAAGCAATTGGGACGAACAGGACGACGGCGACATGACCGCCGGTGCGGCGTTCAATTACCTGTTGCATCCACGGGTCATCCTTGGCCTGAGCGGGCGGCAGGTGGGTGACGCCTTGCAATACGGCACGTCGGTCGACTGGGCGGTCGTCAACAATGCCAGCCTTTATGCCAATGTCTATCAGACCGAGAACTACGGCACCGGCCTCGACGTGCAGGGGCTCTACTCCTACGGTAGCGGCAGCATCGTCGCCAGCCACAACCGCAGCTGGCTCGACACGACTCGGCTCTACGACACCTTGCCCGACGGTACACGAGTGCGGCAGCGCAATGTGTTTGTCGGTCAGACCAGTAACTCTTCGCTGTCAGTCAATCATCGGTTGACCAGTAAAAGCTCGGTCAATGCCCGGGTGTCCCACAGCGAAGGCAACACCGAAGGTACGGGCATTGACCTTGGCTGGACCCAGCGCACCCAACTGTTTGGCAGTGATGCCAACTGGCGGTTGTCTGTGTTCGACCGACCCGGCAGTTTCAGTTCAGGTGACGACAGAAATCGAGGAATCGACCTGAGCGTCAACATCGCCCTTGGTGGCCCGGGTGAGCAGATCTCCGGCAGTATCGGTACCCGTACGGCTCGGGAGGGTGGCCGGGATAACAACGCGTCAATCACCTATCGCAAAGACCTTCAGGACCACCTGCTGCAAAGTGTTTCGGCCACGGCCATTACCGATACCTACGGTGTCGGCTTGAATGCCATGGCAAATATGCAATCAGACTTGGTCAACGGCGACGGTTTTATCCAGCGCTCGTCTTTCAACAACGACCTTACCGGCGGATTGAATCTGGACAGCACCATTGCCGTCGGCGCGCGCAAGATGGTCATGACCAGCCAGTACCACCGCGATGGTGCCGGCATGATCATCGATGTTGAGTCGGATATCGATGGCATCGTCCTGCGCGCCGACGACTTGAGTGGCGGCAGTGCGGTACTGCGCCCGGGTCGTAATTTCGTGCCGCTCACGGCGTACAAAAGCAGTTCCGTCAGCTTCGATTTCGAGGGCAATCATGTGCCAGCGGCGAGTATCCAGCCGGCCCGCTCCAGCTATCACCTGAACAAGGGCGGCGTGGAGTACCGCAAGATCACCGTCAGCAAAAGCGTCACCGTGCTCGGCCGCCTCGTCGACCCCCAGGGTAAGCCGCTTAAGGGCCACCACATCATCAACCACGCCAGTCGTGGCGTGAGTGAGGTCGACGGCTTCTTTTCGATGGAAATGAATGCCAGTTCGCCGACGCTGGAAGTGCGTTTCGGTAATCAGTTGCTCTGTCAATTCCGCCTTGACCCAAACAAGGCACGTAGTGAAAACGATGTGCTGATGATTGGGGATCTGCGCTGCACCGCGGATACGTTGGCGGATGTGGCTGAAATCGTGCAGAGCGCCGGCTGAAAATTGCAACTTACGGTTTGGAGTCTTTATGTTGAACCCTTGGACTGTCTCGCAAATGCCCACGGCAAGGGCGATTGTGATCGGTTGCTGCCTAGCTGTATTGGCCATGGAAGCTGGTGCGATTGTGTTGCCTGTTACAGCAACCTTTAATCCTGAGCCGGGCAACCCCTTGAAAAACGAATTCAAGAACACAACACCCAATGTCGGGTTCTGCAAAAACAATCCTGCTATTTGCCAGGCTCACAACATATTCAGCCTGCGCTCCCACGTTGGTAGCATCCCTCTCAATGGCCCCATCGAGCCCGATCACGCAGATGTGCGAAAGGGCGCAATGATCAAAACCCCTGCAGCTTGGCGCTCATTGCAAGTCAGGCACCGCGAAACCGGCGAAACAGCTACCGTAGAAGTGCGCATTGCAGGGATGGGGGGGGTTTACGCACTGAGTCATCCTGCTCAGGAACTCACCGGCGTTTCGAATTTATTTCAGGCGCATTTACGATTGTGGGGAAGCCGGTGGACAACTGCACCGAATTCCTGCGTCAGCATCGGTAAAGAAGTTTACTACGGTTTTTCGGGCTACGAGTTCTTTTGGCTTACTCCAAAGGAGGAAGTCTGTGCCAAACAGGCTAAATTTCAAATTCCAGGATTCGGCTTCCAGTATCTGGACTTTACCTATGAGCTGCGTACCCCGGATCCTCTGAAAATGTCCACGGGGATCTATGATGGCACACAGGTCTACACCATTAAACCAAACGGCGATTTTGACTTGGGTGATGTCGTCGCTCCCCCGGATGATGTAATCCAGCTCGACTTTACTCTGACCGTTCAACATGCCCTTAGAGTCGATATCCCACCCGGGGGCAATCAAATCGAATTGGTACCCCAAGGCGGCTGGCAAGCCTGGCTGAATCAGGGACGTAAACCCACGCGTCTGTTCCGCGACCAAACCTTCAATATCTCTTCTTCGAGCCGCTTCAAGATGCAACTCGAATGTCAGTACGTCGTTGGCAACACCTGCGCATTACGCGGCGCCGACTCTGCTGATCTGGTGCGCTTGAATACCAGCGTAAGCCTGCCCAGCGGCCTGGCTGATGCTGGGGGCCGAACCGTCCAGCGGCGGCCCTTGTTTCTCGATGGCAGCGGCACCGAGTTGTTCCAACCCAGTATTTATGTCGATCGCAAACCGGGAGCCCTGCACTTTGAAATAACCAAGGAATACGTCGAGCCGATGTTGCGCGAAGGCGTGGGTAAAACCTACACGGGCAATGTCACGGTGATTTGGGATTCGGAAGTTTAGGCCGTATTAGGGTCGGCCCGATTGGGCTGTGTTCAATAATTGAGGTATTACGTCATGAAGCGCCTGTTGGCACTGTTTGGTTATTCGCTGTTTTCTCACATGGCCCTGGCCGCGCCGCAGATCAATGTTGGGGTGGTCTACGAGTATCTTGATGGCGATAAAAGTTCATATCTGAAGCGCGTATTCAATGGTGGCGATAGCACCGCGTTCGTCAAGATCAATATTCTCGAAATTATCTACGATGCCGATGGCAAAGCCCGGGAGGTTCCTCTGGTGAACCAGGCGGATGGTACGTCGCGCGACGGGCTGATGGCCAGTCCGGCGCGATTGATCGTACCGGCCAATGGCATGCAGGGTTCGCGTTTGTTGTACATGGGCGAGCGTGACAAAGAACGTTACTTCCGCGTGCGTTATGTGCCAGTAGTGCCAGAAAAGGAAGATGAGTTCGTCATCTCCGAGCAGGAACGCGACGACTACAAGAAAAACCTGTCGGCCGGGGTTAACGTACTGGCGGGTTATGGCACGGTTTTTTTTGTTCGACCGAGAGAGACTCGCTTTGACAGCGTGATCGAGAACGAGGCAGGACAGTACCGGATCCGCAACAACGGCAATAGTGTGGTGGTGATCGACGAATTCAAGGATTGTTCGATCAAGAACGAGCAGGAATGCCAGCCAACCACCAAGCATCACATTCTGACCGGCCGAACATTCCAGTTCGAAAAGCAGGCTGGTCGGCACTACCGTTTTACGATGGTTGAAGGAAGCAAAAGCCAGAACCTGGATATCAAGGGTTGAAGTCGTAGTGGGGTGAGCGTCTGTTTGCTTCCAGGCTTTTTAGTTTTATATCGATTTCTTTGTTTGCAACATTGAAGTGCAAGCAACAGGTGAAGATCATGTTGAAAAAATGGATAACTGTCACCTCGATGGTGTGTCTGACGCTGGTGAGTGTTTACGCCTTTGCAATAGTGGAACGCGAAACCTTTGAAGTGTCAGTGACTATCCCTGTTGCGGAGTTTTATGTGTTGCCGGTGGATCCAGGGTGGATAGGGCATGAACAAAAATTGCCCTGGGATCTGACGACGGAGGAACTTGGATCGCTGCGTAAACATTTCGATGTAAAAAACGCCAATGGAGCGATTGCTGCGCGTTTGAGTGAGGAACCTTACTTAAGTAACGGCAGAGACGTCGACAACATTGTGCTGGATGTCACGTTCAATCGGATAAAACTCACGGTGGACAATGCCGAAGTAATTTCGGAACTGGACGGTAAAGCTGGCAAACGCGTGGAGTTGGTGATTGCAGCAGTCAAACCGGATGTTGGTTACAAATCCGGTGAGTACTACGGCAGTGTGCATATGATTTTTGAGGCTATCGCTCCTTGATCACCCTTGGCGCAATAAATGGCGTGTATTCCGTCATGTTGGAATTTCAGGTTAACTCATAATGAAGCTATTTTTTTCGCTAAGAACAATGGCAACGTTCTTGTTAATGGGAAGCTTGTTGGCTGGGTTGCATGCCACGCCCGCCGGCGGGGTGGAGCAGGAAATAAGCGCCAGGTTCGTGCCTGATCCGGCGAATCCCCTGATCAACCGGTTCGTTAACACGACCCCACAGAGCGGAGTGTGCCCAAACCATATAGCTGGCCGCTGTGCGCAATTAGGTATCTTCAGCCTGAGGGTACCCGGTTTGAGATTTGATTCTTCGCAGCCTATTCCAGCCGGGCATGCCGATCCCCGGCAAGGGGCGACCTTCAGTGTGCCGTCGAGCTGGCGCGCACTGGACGTTGTCCACAGTCGTACAGGTGAGCGAGAGACCGTTGAAGTACGAGTTGCAGGCATCGGTGGTACCTGGAATATCGCCCGCCCACCAGGAGTCAGTGCATGGACGCCGCCGGAGGGAGGCTATTGGCGCGGTCCATGGGTAAGACCGCCATCCCCCTGTACCGGTCTTAACATTAATGTTGCAGGAGTTAACTTCGCGTTTTTCTTTTGGCTGATTCCTGAAGGAGCGGGGTCCTGTGGCTTAGTACCTACTATGGATATTCCCTGGTTCAGGTTCAGCTCAGTCGAATACGTTTATGAGCTCAGGACCCCCAACCCCCTGGGCATGTCGTCAGGGGAATATCGTGGCTCATTGACCTACACCACCGGTCCAGGTGGTGACTTCGACATGGGGGATGTATTGCTGCCCAACGACAATGCGGTCACCCTTAACTTCACCCTGAGTGTCGAGCACTCGCTCAAGGTCGAAATCCCCCCAGGCGGCCATCGTATCGAATTGGTACCCCAAGGCGGTTGGCAGGCCTGGTTGAATCAGGGACGCAAGCCAGTGCGCCTGTTTCGCGACCAGACCTTCAACGTCTCGGCCTCCTCACGGTTCAAGATGCAGCTTGAATGTCAGCATTCAGTTGGCAACACCTGCGCATTGCGCGATGCCGACTCTTCTGATCTTGTGCCCTTGAGCACCAGCGTGACACTGCCACACGGCTTTACCGATGGAGCGGGACAACTCGTTGATCGTCGCCCCCTCCGACTTGATGGGAGTGGTACTGAGTTGTTTCAGCCTGGTTTATACGTCGATCGAAAGCCGGGAACTCTGCACTTTGAAGTGGCTAAGGAGCACGTCGAACAGATGTTGCGCGAAGGGGTTACCAAAACCTATATGGGGAATGTCACAGTGATCTGGGACTCGGAAGTGATCTGATAGCACGCCCCTGAAGACTCATTTACGAGTTCTTTAGGGGCGGTATAAGTTATTGATCGTTTAAATGTTGGCTCTTGTCATTGCTTCTCGAGTCAGACGCCGTGATAGTTCCTTTTCTTCGTCTCCCAAGTCGATGAGCAGCCGATTGTAAATATCTTCACTTATTGGAGTGCCGGAAAATACGATGTCTTGCTGAATCGAAAAACCGTTCATGAGTCCTATTAGTCTATTTCGCAATTCCGTGCGTTGAGTTGTTGTCAATTGTGTCGAATTGACCCATTCAAGCTGGGTGCTCCGTAGAGTATCGAGTCGTTCTGACTTGCCCAGATAGACCTGTTTGTTTTCTTCGAACTGCGAAGGGTATGATTCACGAAGAAAACGTTCCCAGAAATCAAGCTCAAGCATTTTATTGACCAGTCCATCATCTTTCTCCAAGGACAGAACTGTGTCGTAGGCGCCGTCAATCATGGCATCGGTTACGCCAGCAACCGGTCTGTGAAGCATGCCTTCGGATTGCCAAGGGAGGCCCAGTCGTTTTGCCAATCCGGTCTGATAGGCCAAGTAAACTTCAACTTCGTCTGGATCGCCTTCTCGGCTACTCATATCGGCTCTGGCAATATCGTTAACCAGCTCAAGGCGTGCCGAGCCTTTGGCGAGTGTCACTAGCTTGTTTTCAAGTTGCGCAGTATCGGTGGAGCCGGAATACGCTTCGAAGGCAAGTACTTCGATACCCATGTTGTTGAACAATTGTGCACCGGCATCGGAACATCTAACGGGATCGCTGGCCATAGCGAACAGTTTTTCCCTAAGCGGAGTATCAATATAGGTGGCGTCAAGCATGCGCCAAAGGCGTACTAGTAGTTGTGTCCGTGCTTCACCGCCGGTCTTATAGTCGGCAAAGTTCTGTGCCGCGTTAATGAAGGACATAAAAGGTTCGGCATTGGGTTCGTTTTTCAGTTCTTCCCAATGTTTAACACGTTCAGCAGCCAACTCAGGAACACCGATCCATATTGAAGTTGGGCGTGAAACACCGGTTGGAGGCAGCACCCTTATCTCGTTTGGAAGAGCTAATTGTCGACGTATCTCACTAATGATCAGTTGGTGATAAGTCGATAGGTTTTCAGTGTCGAGGCGTGTTTGAGCTATTATCCATGCAGGGTTAGATCTTGGGCGCACATCTGGTATCAAGTTGATTGTGTTGCCCCGCATATCCAAGACAAAGTTTCGAGGTGCTGATCCCGAGAAAATACCTGCGGGCCAGGTAGTTACTCTAGTGTTTCTCAATCCGAGGAGTGTCAGTTTTCTCATGAATGAAATATCGGGCGGTATGGTTAATGGATTGTCGTCTAGTTCAAGTACCTTCAAACTCACCAGCCTAGATAGTCTTTGAACCGCTTCATGGCTAAAAGTAATCGTGTTAGCACTCAATCGCAGATATTCCAGTTGATGCATCGCGCCGATGTCAAATGGAAGCCATCTCAGTTCGCAACGGTTGGCGTTGAGTTCCCTGAGATTAGGGAAGTCCTTCAACACGCCGTATCGCTCGCTTGAAAATTTTGTGTCGTCGAGATTGAGGACCGTGATTTTGTTGAGATATTTTCTTAGCGCCGGAAGCTTTGACCACCAAATTTCCAAATCTAACGGCAACATCAGCCCTGAGAGATCTAGCGAGTAGGAGGATGGATCAGTGCGGCTGCCAAGTTCTGTGTTTTTTCGCTCGAAACAGTTGGTAAGGCGTTCGACGATGTGACTTACCCCATCGTTGAAAACTCTATAATCTTCCGAGTCCGGGCTATAGAGTTGCAACGGCTCCCAGCGATTGAGTATCCCCCTTAACTCAGCGAGATCCTTTTCCTGCTCTTCTATAGCCTTAAGCGGTTCACCTCGGGAGGTCAAAGCACTAGCAAATACATCAACCTCAGCCTCGCTAAAGTGCGGATGAAGATCCTGAATACGTTCGTGCAGTGTTTTTCCTTCTTTGCTGAGACCGCCTCCACGAACCAACAGCATCGTTTCATGCTCGACAATCGAACGGATGGGGGGCGTGGCGAGGACAGTCCTGCGCTCGCTTGACGGTGCTGACTTTACAATGACCCACTGCCTGAAATGCTCTGTATCGCCGGGTTTGTACCCCAACGCTTTTTGACCTTCGTTGCCCATGGCATGCAGCAAGGCCTCAAAGAAGACATCAGCATCGTGGATGGACTGATTCGAAGCATCGCGTACCTGATATTTTCCCGAGTTATCTCGAATCAATACCCGAACCTGTGTTGCGTCCTCGGGCCCGGCACCGCAACGAAGTTCGCCATCTAATGTTCCCTGACGAATTTCTATACGCAGGTCGCCAAACATATCTGTATTAAGTCGCAACGCTCCCAATGCCAAGCGTTCGGTGTCGATGTTGCTCAATGTGTCGAGGTACAGACCCTGGGCTGCACGGACCGATTGCACTTCGAACTGGAGCTCTCGTGCCTGGGTTTTGAGTCGCAAGGGGAGCCGAAGTTTTCGCTCAATATATTGATGCTCCGAGGGTGTTGCGCCCTCCATGATGTTTTCTACAACTTGGGCAGGCAGCTCGGGGAAGTCGCTGAACAGCAAGGTAATCTTGGGAGATAACGCAACGGGCGGGTTCACCGGTGCGCCCAGGCGCTGCAAAGTATCGGTAAGCAACGGAGGTGGTGGAGCGTTCTCCACGTGCATCCGGCGCAGGGAGGCTTCTTCGGTACTGCTGATCTGACGGATCTGCTCAAGTTGCGCGTCGCTGAAGGTATCGGTTGTATGACCAAGTCGCCGCATCAATGTCGAGCCTTCCCACTCGCGCGGGTTTTCCGTTTCGCAGACCCAGGCCCCGTGACCATTGTGGCGCAAGGTCGGTGCGTAGGCATCGAAACGCTGCGGATGGCGGATGCGCTGTTGTCCGGTGACCGGATCTTCCAGCACTTCGAAGTGTTGATCGTTCAGGGGCAGGATGCGCCGGCCCTGATGCTGGTGAAGACCCTGTCCATCAGGCCGGGCGTCCGTGGGTAAATCCACGTCGGTTCGTTGATAGGGGCTGAGGTCAGGGTTCCACAGGCGAGTCTCACCGTTTGCCAACTGCACCGGTTTCAAGCTTTCGAAAAACGGCGAGAGTTTCGCCCTTGCGACGTTGCCGATCGCGCCTCCCGCGGCGAACGCACCCAGTTGCACAACGCTTTGCAGCACGCCGATGGCTTGTTCGCCAGCCTCGGCGACGCGGCCTTCGGCCAGATCGACGAGGCCCTCGACCACCTCATCGGTCAGTTGATACGCGGTGTAGGCCAGCATCAATTCGCCCATGCCGGGCACCAGTGGCGTCGCCACCAGCAACGCGGCATTGAGAATGTCCGAGAGCATTTTTTCCAGGTTGTCCCACCAGGCCCAGCGGGCCATGCGGTCGGCGTACTCGGTGGAAATCGCGATGTCCCATGCGTCGTTGAGTACCTTGTTGATTTTTTGTCGGTGGAAGTAGCCCCACAGGTCGCCGTTGAAAACAGTGACCCGATCGTTCCTGATGCTCGACAGCTGAAATTGCAGGTTGGGGTTATCCACCGGCGTTTCCCGCCAGCTCGGCAAGTTGGAACCGGCCGGGGCCGGTTGCCATTTGACCTTGCTCAGTCGGTCGTTCAACCCGGCAAAAAAATGCCCGCGTTGCTGATGGGGTACGAACTGGCTGAAGAATTTTTGGTAGCTGCGAGGGGCGCTGGCATCGCGCAGTTGGCGTGTCAGTTCGGCCATGAACTCGAGCAACGACGGGTACTGCTTGAGCGGGTGCTGCGGGTCATGGGGAACATAGGCGATCACGGGCACGGTATCGGTCGCGGTGTTGGCATCAGGGGTGATCAGCACGATGCCGGTCAGGTGAATGTCCATCATCGACAGGTTGTAGCAGTCGACGGAGCGGCCCCTCCAGCGCAGGTTCTTGCGGTCATCGAGCAGTCCCTGCACCAGGTCAAAGGCATCCTGCCCGATGTCGTTTTTCATCAGCGCCATGTTCGCCGCGATGTTGAGCGCGGTCTTGTGGCTGAGGCTGACTTTGTGGCGCAGGACGTTACTGGCCACCCGGTTATGCGGCAGCAGAAAATCTCTCAGGTGTTGTTGGTAACGGCTGCCGATATTCAGGTCGCGGCACAGTGACTTGAACTGCTCGATACTCAGCTTGTGCTTGAGCTGTACCACGCTGAAATGCCCGCGTACGTCGGGGCGGGTGATGAATTCTGAGTCCTGGGTGAACACCTCCTTACTGGAAAAATTGTGCAGGGCAGCATCCAGCAGCGAGACGGTACGGCTGGTGGTTGCGCCGGTAAAGTTATGACCCCATGACGTTTCTGCCGGTGCATACAGCCGCAACCAGGTTTCTTCGACGTCATCTTCAACGCCGAAACGTTCTTTCAGTTCCTGTTGCAACAAGGGTTTGGCGAAGACGTAGACATCCTGCAGTTTGCTGAACACTCTATCGACATCGTTTTGCGCGTTCCAGCCGAGCTTGATGCTCTGTTTCAACCGCTCCTGTAACGCTTTTGCGGCGTCAGCCTGCCAGTCGGGAATGCTTACCCGGTCAGTTTTCAGTGCGTTGATACGGGGGAGTGAAGCCTCTGATAGCCAGGAGGGGATGGCCTTCCTGACCAGGTCGAAGTGGATGCTTTGATCCGGGTCTGAAATTCGATGTGGGTGGGGCATTGCCTGATCGTCCTTTGATCATGGATGGAGCGATCAGGCTAGGCAGGCGGCAGCCCCAAAAAAAGCGCAAAAACCGGTTCGTAACGACGTCGATTGCGCCCCGAACCCGGTAAAAATCAGGAGTGAAAAATACATAGTTACAGCCACTCGGGCGCATCTGCCGATCCATGCCTAGCGGCGAGCGGTTGTCTCGGTTGCTGCCTTTGGCTGACACATCGTGTGGGTGCCCGGTTGCAGGTACGGCGTCAGGATCGGCGCCATGCCTTTGAGCACCTGCACCGGCAACGCCGAGGTGAAGGTGAAGTTCTCCGCCGAGCGGCCCGGCACGAAAGCTGTCAGCGTGCCGAAATGGTGATCGCCGATGTAGAACACGAACGTGGCCGTGCGGTTGAGCGATTTGGAACTCAGGATCCGCCCGCCCGAACCGACGGCTTCGATGCGGTTGTCACCGGTGCCGGTCTTGCCGCCCATCGCCAGCGGGCTGCCGTCGGCGAGTTTGAAACTGCCGGACACGCGTTTGGCCGTACCGGCATCGACCACTTGCGAAAGGGCTTCGCGCATGGCCGTGGCGACTTCGGATGGCATCACCCGTTTGCCGACGTCGGGGTCATTGACCAGTTGGGTTTCATAGGGTGTATGCGCGGCGAAATGCAGGCTGTCGATACGCAGGGTCGGCATGCGCACGCCATCGTTGAGGATGGTGCCGATCAATTCGGCCAGGGCTGCCGGGCGGTCACCGGAGCTGCCGATGGCGGTGGCCAGCGACGGCACCAGGTGGTCGAACGGATAACCGACTTGCTGCCAGCGCTGGTGAATGTCGAGGAATGCCTCGATCTCCAGCATGGTGCGGATGCGACTGTCACGGGCGCCTTTGTGCCTGCTTTTGAACAGCCAGCTGTAGACTTCCTGGCGCTCGAACTGGCTGGCTTTGACGACGTCGGCCCACTTGGCGTCGGGGTGATTGAGCAAGTAGCCCATCATCCACAGGTCCAATGGGTGAACCTTGGCGATGAAGCCCTGGTCCGGCAAGTCGTAGGCGCCGGGACCGTAGGCTTCGTAGAGCCGCACGAGGCGTTCGTCAGTGAGTTTTTCCGTGAGCTTGGCCCCCGTCAGGTGCGAGCGCACGAAGGCGTTGAAGCTTTCCTGGCTGGCCTGTGGCAGCAGGTAGCGATGTACGGCGGCCATGCGGATCGGCGTCGGGCGCATGCCGTCCAGGAAGGTTTCGAGCCGTTCCTGGGTGTTCTTGTTCCTGTACTTCTTCCAGAACTTGAGCAGGAAAGACGTGCCCTCGCGGTCGGCGAACTCGGCCAGGTATTCCTGGCGCCGCGGGTCGCGGTCGTCCTTGAGCAGTTCGGCACTGCTGTTGGGGCCGGAGTAGGTGGTGTAGCGCACCAGGTCACGCATCAGGCGAATGAACGGCAGGTTGATCGACTCGCGCAGGGCGTCGCGCAGGGTCGGTATCCGGCCGTTGTCTTCCTTGCGGAAGTTGTTGAACACATGCAGGCCGCCCCCGGTGAAAAACGCCTCGCCGGGGCTGGCGGAATATTTGCGGTCCAGGGCTGCGCCGAGCATTTTTTTCAGGTCGCGGTCCTTGTTTTCAACCAGGTAATCAACCGCCCAACGGCTCAGGCGGTCCTGATCCGGCACCTCGACCTTCTTCAGTTCCGCAACGGCCATGCCGGCGTATTTGTCGTGCAACTCGGCGATGATTTGCAGGTAGGTGGTCAGCACGCGCATTTTCGCGGTGGAGCCCAGTTCCAGTTTGCTGCCTTCATTGATGTCGAAGGGCTGGTCGGTGCTGTCGGTCTGTACCCGAACCCGCGAGCCGTCCGGTGTCAGTTCGAACAAGGTGAAGCTGTAGCGCACCTGGGTGGTGCTGGTGGTGGTCAGGAGGCGCTCGCCGATCAGGCCGATTTGCGTGGCAAATTCAGGGTCTGCGAGCTTTTTCAGGTACTCGGTGGCCTCGGATTGCAACTCGCCTTGCAGGGTGCTGGTGGCGGAGAGGTCAAGGCGGTCGAGGTCATACAACGGGCGATTGAGCATGCCGGCCAGACGGCTGCGCGCCACGCTGATGCCCTTGTTGGTTTCGATCGGTTGCATGGTCGGCTGGGTGGCCCAGTCGCGGTAGGTCACTTTGCTGGCCAGGGCGGCGGCGGCGAACTCGGCGTCGATCACATGGTTTTGCGCCAGCAGGCGAATATGGCTGTCGGTGAGGTCGGCCAGTTCATCATGGCCCTTGGTCAGGTAATGCGACGGGCGGCGCTGCGCAATCATCAATGACAGCACTTCACGCAAGACCAGGCCTTTTTCCGCCATGGTCTTTGGATCCGTTGCCGGGCTGTTCAGCACCTTGTTGGCGCTTTCGAAATCGGAGCCGTACCACACACGCAAACCCTCAGCCATGCCATGCACTTCACCGTGGCCCGGTACGGCTGACAACGGCACGCTGTTGAGGTAGTCGCGAACCACGTTCTGCCGCGCTTCCAGGGTTTGTGGCCCGGCCTGATAGGCGCGTACGGTGGCAGAAATCATCTGGCGAATTTTTTCCGCGCCGTTGACCGTCAAACCATCGGGGGAGTGCCGGTACTTCTCCAGTTGCGTGGCCAGGGTACTGCCACCGGCGGACTGGCCGGGCACGTGCAACATCTTGGCCAACTGGGACCACGCCGCCATGCCGAACCGCGGCCAGTCCACCGCCGGGTTGGCCAGCGGCTGCCTGGGATCGAGCAGGAAGCGGTTCTCGATGAACAGCAGGCTGTTGACCACCACCGGCGGGATCGAGGCAAAGGTTGAGTAAAGTTGTTGCGGGTAGTTGTACTGGTACAGCGGCGCTGCGCGGCAATCGGTGATCGACAGCCCGGCCTGGATTTTCTCGGCATAAGGCACGAACAGACCTTTGTCGGTGTACTTCAACAGCTCTGGAGAAAAGCGGGATTGCGCCTCAACGACGAAGTTGCGCTTGATCAGGCGCGGCAGGAACTCATCCATAGAGCTGTAGCCCAGGCGCCGATCGAACGGGCCATCGCCTGGATAGCGAATCGCATCGCTGGGGCCGGGTTTGAGCTCATAGTTCAGTGACGCGGCATATTTGCTGACTTCCTGGGCCTGGAACTTCGAGGTGCGCATCTCCCTCATGGCGGCCAGCCCCACGACAATCGCGATAATCAACAGCAATAGCCAGAACGCTCCCCACCCGTGTCTGGAACGACGGGGTTTTTCAGGTATAGGCGCTTCATCCACACTATCAGTCGGGACCACGGTTTTACTCGAATCGGTTTGCCACAAAGCGCCCATAGTCGACTGATCCATTCACGCAGATTGATCGGACTTGACTCAAGCTTAGACGGTGGTTGGCGAGGGTGAAAAAAATGTGAAGGGCAAAATGATGCACGGACGCACCAATAATCAGGCCAATTGAAGCACTTGTGGCGAGGGGGCTTGCCCCCGTTGCGCTGCGAAGCGGCGCTAAAACCTGCGACTGGTGATTGTCTGGTACACCGCGTTTTCCTGTTTTGCGACTGCTTCGCAGCGCAACGGGGGCAAGCCCCCTCGCCACAAAGAGTTTGGTGTAAGGGCGTCCGTTTACAGCCAGCAGGCATCCCAGAGCGGGTAGTCGCCAATTTTATCCACAAGCCCAGCCCTGAGTGGATTGGCAACAATGTAGCGGGCGAAGGGCAGAAGATCTTCTCCATCGCGAATGGCCCGGTCGTGGTAGCCGGATTGCCAGAGCGGGCCACTGCGGCCGGTGATTTCGTTCACTTCACGGCTGCACCGTGACTTGATGGCTCCGATAACGCGCCCCAGATTGCTTTCTTCCAGCTGCATCAACCAATGAAAATGATCGGGCATGATCACCCATGCGATGGAATTCACTACGTTGGTTTCATGAGCTCGGCGCAGTTCTGCAACCAGCAAGCGTCCCAAATGCCAATCCGAAAAGACTGGTTGACGATCATGGACAACGGCGGTGATGAGATATGCCCGACCGCTTTCGGAATATCGGCCCTGACGCAAGCGGTGGGAGTTGGGTTGAGTTGGCATTCCATTGCTTCCCTTGAGGTTATCAATTGCACATTCAA
Organism: Pseudomonas sp. GNP012; assembly: GCF_054343835.1. Taxonomy (NCBI): domain Bacteria; kingdom Pseudomonadati; phylum Pseudomonadota; class Gammaproteobacteria; order Pseudomonadales; family Pseudomonadaceae; genus Pseudomonas; species Pseudomonas sp. GNP012. The sequence continues at coordinate 476,671 of NZ_JBTGUU010000001.1, forward strand.
GGCTAGTTCCCGGCTGTCCAGGGTAGATCCGCATGCGTTGAGTGAAAGTGCTGATACCTGTGAAGGAATGACGGCATAAGAAGGCTGTTGTTGTTTGTGGCGAGGGGGCTTGCCCCCGTTGCGCTGCGAAGCGGCGCTAAAACCTGCGACTGGTGATTGTCTGGTACACCGCGTTTTCCTGTTTTGCGACTGCTTCGCAGCCGAACGGGGGCAAGCCCCCTCGCCACAGGTACTGCTGTGGCTGGAAAGGGGTGGTTGTCTGAAATAGCTGATTTAGACATGTCGAAGGGGTAAATACGGCTTTGGTCAGGGCATGACGATGCACCATTGTTGTGCAATACTCGGCGCCGCTTTTCCCACTGATCTTGCGGGTTTTTCCTACAGGACGGCGTTGCCCACGAGGCAGGGCCGGTTCGGGAAGCGATGGCTTATCGGCCTGCGCTTCGCCACTCGGTGGTCATATCCAATAACAAGACGAGGTTGTACCCAATGCCCGTAGGCAATCACCTGCCCCAAGGCGAGACCGCTCAGGGCGGTCCGCTCAAACGTGAACTCGGCGAGCGGCATATTCGCCTGATGGCACTCGGTGCCTGTATCGGCGTCGGCCTGTTCCTGGGCTCGGCCAAGGCCATCGAAATGGCCGGCCCGGCCATCATGCTGTCCTACATCATCGGCGGTCTGGCGATCCTGGTGATCATGCGCGCCCTCGGCGAGATGGCCGTGCACAACCCGGTTGCCGGCTCGTTCAGCCGTTACGCCCAAGACTATCTGGGCCCGTTGGCGGGCTTCCTGACCGGCTGGAACTACTGGTTCCTGTGGCTGGTGACCTGCGTCGCGGAAATCACGGCCGTGGCGGTATACATGGGTATCTGGTTTCCCGATGTACCGCGCTGGATCTGGGCGCTCGCTGCGTTGATCAGCATGGGCTCGATCAACCTGATCGCGGTCAAGGCTTTTGGTGAGTTCGAGTTCTGGTTTGCCTTGATCAAGATCGTCACCATCATTGCGATGGTGTTCGGCGGCATCGGCATCATTGCTTTCGGTTTCGGCAACGACGGCGTGGCCCTGGGGATTTCCAACCTGTGGACCCATGGCGGCTTCATGCCCAACGGCGTGCAAGGCGTGTTGATGTCCCTGCAAATGGTGATGTTTGCCTATCTGGGCGTGGAGATGATCGGCCTGACCGCCGGTGAGGCGAAGAACCCGCAGAAGACCATTCCGAACGCCATCGGCTCGGTGTTCTGGCGGATTCTGCTGTTCTACGTCGGCGCGTTGTTCGTGATCCTGTCGATCTACCCGTGGAATGAAATCGGCACCCAGGGCAGCCCGTTCGTGATGACCTTCGAGCGCCTGGGTATCAAGACCGCCGCCGGCATCATCAACTTCGTGGTGATCACGGCGGCGCTGTCGTCCTGCAACGGTGGCATCTTCAGTACCGGGCGCATGCTCTACAGCCTGGCGCAGAACGGCCAGGCCCCGGCCGGCTTTGCCAAGACCTCGAACAACGGCGTGCCGCGTCGTGCATTGCTGCTGTCGATTGGCGCCTTGCTGTTGGGCGTGTTGCTGAACTATCTGGTGCCGGAAAAAGTGTTTGTCTGGGTGACGGCCATTGCCACCTTCGGCGCGATATGGACCTGGGTGATGATCCTGCTGGCCCAGCTCAAGTTCCGTAAAGGGCTGAGCGCCAGCGAAGCGGCCGGCCTGAAATATCGCATGTGGCTTTACCCGGTCAGTTCGTACCTGGCTCTGGCGTTCCTGGTGCTGGTGGTCGGCCTGATGGCGTACTTCCCGGATACCCGCGTGGCGTTGTATGTGGGGCCCGCGTTCCTGGTGCTGCTGACGGTGCTGTTCTACGTGTTCAAGCTGCAACCGACTAATGTGTCGCAGGGGGCGGTGCGTTCGGTTTCGTGAATGTGCCCCGGTCCATTTGACCGGGGCTTTTTTGAAGATCAAAAGATCGCAGCCTCCGGCAGCTCCTACAGGGGCGCGCGGTCTGCTTCTGTAGGAGCTGCCGGAGGCTGCGATCTTTTGATTGTCTGATTCAAACGCTTGTTGAACTCAAGCCACATCGCCAGCAACGCCATCAACCCGGCACCCACCAGCGCCGTGAAAATCTGCATGGCAAACGCATCGTCGGTCAGGGCATTGACCATGTCCGCCAGGGGCGCCAGCAGCACGCCCAGGCAGAAAATCTCCAGCGAGAAACGGCCCATGCGGCAGCTTTGCTGTGCCAGCCAGTTTTGTGTCCATCCGCTGTCGGGAATCAGTTTCGCCGTGACGTAGGCCAGTGCGAGGAAGTGCAGCAGGCGCACGGGGGACAGGTTGGTCTTGCTGATGGGGTAGAAGACGTTTTGCAGGCTCGCCGGCACCACGGCATCGTGCAGGTCCGGCCAACGCCACAGGACGGTCAACACACCCGCGACCACGACATACAGCGCCGCACTCACAAACAAGGGCTGGCGTATCAATGGGCGGGTTTCGGGCAGGCGTGGGCGCTGGCTGTGAATCGCAGCGGCGCCGCCGAGCACGAACAGCAACTGCCAGGCAACCGGGTTGAAATACCACACGCCGTCCTTGATGGCCGCCAGGTTCCAGCCCGCCAGTGGCACCATCAGGTACAGCGCCACTGACATCGCGACCACCACCCAGGCCTTGCGCACCAGTATCGGCAGCACCAGGGGCAAGCCCGCCAGCAGCACGATGTACAGCGGCAACGGGTCCATCAGGTTCGGCTTGAAGCGCAACAGCAGTTCATCGATCAGGGCCTGCTGTGGGTTGCTGATGAAATGATGCATGCCCATTTCCTCCACCAGATCCCGTGTTTCCACGTGACTGTTGGCGAAAAACACAATGCCCATCAGCATCGCCAGCAGGAAGATATGCACCACGTAGAGCACCCACGCCCGGCGCAGGATCTTCACGCAGGCGATCAGAAAGCCTTCGCGCGCCAGGACTTTGCCGTACGCCAGCACCGCCGCGTAGCCGGCCAGAAACACGAAAACCTCGGCCGCATCGCTGAAACCGAAGTTACGCAGGGTGATTTGCCCCAAAGGGTTGTGGGGCACGTGATCCCAAAAGATGAAGATCAGTGCCAGGCCACGAAAAAAGTCGATCCGGTGATCGCGCGCTAACGTCATGACAGCAGGCTCGTATCAGCGAGTGAAAATGGGATTGGCTGCGGGCGCAAAGGGCCGCGCGCCAAGTCGGCGGCGCGCAGGGTGGCGTGATTCGCAGTGAATTGCAAAACCGGGATATTACCGGATGTCTCGGACGTTGCTCCAAGGCTCAACCGCTGGTCTGAAAGGTCCGTCAATTTGCGATTTCTGACAGCAGACAGGCTCAAATACTCATAAGTACAACGTTCTTGAAACGGGAGCCTCACATGAGACTGTTGTGGAAAGGGCTGTCCAGCTACACGGTGATCGGGGTCGCCAACACCTTGATTCACTGGCAGGTCTTTTTTCTACTGAGCGTGGCGGCCGGCCTCAGTCAGGCACTCAGCAACCTGGCGGCCTTCTGCGTGGCTGCGTCATTTTCCTTCTACATGAACGCGCAATTTACCTTCGCCGCCAGTGCCACGATCGGCGGTTATCTGCTGTTTATTCTGGGCATGGGGACACTGAGCCTGGGCGTCGGTCACCTGGGTGATGTGTGGCGCCTGCATGGCCTGCTCACCGTGGCCCTGTTTTCAGCGTTGAGCCTGGTGTTCGGTTTCCTGTATTCCAAATACGTGGTGTTTCGCGGGCGTGATCAATGAAAATTTCGCTCATCGTCCCGGTATTCAACGAGGAGCAGTCAATCAACCTGTTTTATCAGGCCGTGCGCCGAGAGTTGAAACTGGGCGACACCGAGGTTGAAATCGTCTTCATCAACGACGGCAGTTCCGACCGCACGGCCGAACAGGCCACAGCACTGGCCGAGGCCGATGAGCAGGTGCTGCTGATCAATTTCTCGCGCAATTTCGGCAAGGAGCCGGCCCTGTTTGCCGGCCTGGAGCACGCCAGCGGCGATGCCGTGATTCCCATGGATGTCGACCTGCAGGACCCGATCAGCGTCATCCCGTTGTTGGTCGAGCAATGGCAGAAGGGCGCCGATGTGGTGCTCGCCAAGCGCCGCAATCGGGACGTCGACGGCTACCTCAGGCGCCACAGCGCGTCGATTTTCTACCACGTGCTCAATCGCATCGCCTACACCCGAATCGAGGAAAACGTCGGAGATTTCCGGCTGATGGATCGCAAGGTGGTCGACGTGATCCGTTCCCTGCCCGAGCATCAGTTGTTCATGAAAGGCGTGTTGTCGTGGGCCGGGTTCAACTCCGTGGTGGTGGAGTACGAGCGGGCCGGGCGGGTAGCGGGGAACAGCAAGTTCAATGGCTGGAAGCTGTGGAACCTGGCCCTGGAAGGCGTGACCTCGTTCAGCACCGTGCCGCTGCGCTTGTGGACCTATGTCGGTGGCGGCATCTCGATTTTCGCGGTGTTTTACGCGGTGTACATGGTGCTGGACAAGATTTTCTTCGGCAACAACGTCCCCGGGTACCCGTCGCTGATGACCGCGATCCTGTTTCTCGGCGGCGTGCAACTGATCGGCATCGGCATCCTCGGCGAGTACATCGGTCGCATCTATATCGAGGCCAAGCACCGGCCGCGTTATGTGATCAAGGACATCGTCGGCGGTAAAGACCGGGGCGGGCACTAGCATGGGCCGGTTCAGCGACTTTTTCGTCCGCGAGCTCAGCCGGCATCAGGTCTGGCGGTTTTTTCTGCTCGCCACCCTGGTGTATGTCCTGCCGTTGATCCTCGCGGATTATCCCTACATCGATGACAACTGGCGCTCGCTGGCGGCGGGCATGGCCTGGTCCGAACAGGGCCGACTCTTCGCCCAACTGTTCTACAACGCGCTGACCTTCAGCCATGCCGCGCCGAACATCTTTCCCTTGCCCCTGTTGATCGCCACGCTGGCCATGGCGGCCGCGCTGACCAGCCTGACCTTCCATTATTTTCGCCAGCCGACCGTCGCTTGCTGTCTGGTGCTGTTGCCGCTCTGGTACAACCCGTTCTTCCTGCAGAACCTGTCCTATCAATACGACGGTCCCACCACGACCTTGAGCCTGGTGGCGGTGATCTACGCGATCACCTTTCGTCATCCGTGGCGCAGCGTGCAATGGCTGGTGCCCTCGTTCCTGATTGCACTGGCGCTGGGGTTGTATCAGATCAGCCTGAATGTGTTCCTGGGCCTGTGTTGCCTGGAATTGCTCAGGGCCGCCAACGATAAAACCGCCCCGGTGCCATGGCGCGACCTGCTGGGCTGGAAAGCCGCCCAGGTCATCCTCGGCGGTTTGATCTACAGCGTCAGCGCTTATCTATTCATGGATTCCAAGCGCACGTTGCTGCTGGACTGGACGGTGCATCCTTTATTGCAGATCCAGATCAACATGGCCCGGGTCCTGGAAAAAGTCGTGCTGCTGTTCCATGGCGGATGGCTCTGGGTGTTCGGCGGGTTGCTGTTGCTCGCGATAGCTGGGGCGGTGCGGTTGGGACTGAACGTAGCGGCGCGTCAGGACGACGGGCCGAAGAAACTGTTGATCGGTTTGATGTGCTTGCTGACAGTGCCGGTGGTGACGCTGCTGGTGTCCGGTGTCGCGCTGTTTTTCCGCGATTTCAATGAGGGTGCCCGCACCTTGATGGGGTTCGCCGTGCTGCTGGTGTTGCTGTGCTATTTGAGCCATCTGGCGCTGGCGTCGATTCATGAGCGACTGCCACTGTTGTTGATCATTGCGCTGCTGGCGATGCTGTCTTTGTCGTTCGCCTATGGCCGGGTGCTGACGCTGCAGAAAACCTTTGCGTCCACGGCATTGGCCAGCCTTGCGTACGACATCGCCAGCCATCAGTCGCTGCGCGAGGCCAGGCGGATCTACCTCTCGGTGACTTACTCCGACTATTGGTTGGTGGCGGCGGCAGGCACGTTCAAGCAGATGCCGGTGCTGCACTACCTGCTCAATACCGATTTTTACATGCTGGCGGAGAATCTGCCGAAAGCGGGCATCACCAATGTGGTGGCGGAGCGCGAGCGCCGCAACGCGACGCGGGTTGGCTATCAGGGCTATCCGGCGCTGGTGGACAGCCAGTTCTACCGGATTTACCTGATTGGCGATTACGGTTTTATCGTGATGAAGGAGCCGGCCTTGAGCAAATCGCTGCGTTGGTGACGGGCGAAGATCAAAAGATCGCAGCCTGCGACCGCTCCTGCAGAGTGGGTCAGGCGGCGGCTACATCGTTGGGCTCGAAACTGTCGGCCCGGGCCATCTGCCACATCCGCGAGTAGAACTCGCCGTTCACTTCGCCGGTCAGCAATTCCCCCGGTTTGAGGAACACGTGCAGCTGCGAGAACAGCTTGATCTCGGTCGCCGACATGCGTCGCACCAGATGCTTGGCCGACAACTGCGACGGATGTTCGAGGCCGGCGGCGGCGAGCATTTCCGCCAGGGCCTTGAGGGTGTTGCGGTGGAAGTTGAATACGCGCTGGGCCTTGTCCGGCACCACCAGCGCGCGCTGGCGCAGGGTGTCCTGGGTGGCGACGCCGGTCGGGCATTGGTTGGTGTGGCAGCTCTGCGACTGGATGCAACCAATGGCGAACATGAAGCCGCGCGCCGAGTTGGCCCAGTCGGCACCGATGGCCAGCACGCTGGCGATGTCGAAGGCGCTGACGATCTTGCCGCTGGCGCCGAGTTTGATCTTGTCCCGCAGGTTCAGGCCCACCAGGGTGTTGTGCACGAACAGCAAGCCCTCGCGCATCGGCACGCCGATGTGGTCGGTGAACTCCACGGGCGCGGCGCCGGTGCCGCCTTCCTTGCCATCGACCACGATGAAGTCCGGGAGGATGCCCGTCTCCAACATGGCCTTGGCAATGCCCATGAACTCCCACGGATGGCCAAGGCAGAACTTGAAGCCCACCGGTTTACCGCCGGACAACTCACGCAGTTGTGCGATGAAATGCATCATTTCGATCGGCGTCGAAAACGCCGTGTGGCGCGAGGGTGACACGCAATCCTCGCCCATCAGGATGCCGCGGGTTTCGGCGATTTCTTTGGTGACCTTGTGCTTGGGCAGGATGCCGCCGTGGCCGGGCTTGGCACCCTGGCTCATCTTGATTTCGATCATCCGCACCTGTGGCGTGCGGGCTTGCGTGGCGAAGCGTTCCGGGTCGAAACGACCGTCGCTGGTGCGGCAGCCGAAGTAACCGCTGCCCAGCTCCCAAGTCAGGTCACCGCCGTGTTCCCGGTGATAGGGGCTGATGCTGCCCTCGCCGGTGTCATGGGCGAAATTGCCGAGCCTGGCGCCCTGGTTCAACGCGCGGATGGCGTTGGCGCTGAGAGAGCCGAAACTCATGGCTGAAATGTTGAACACCGACGCCGAATACGGCTGGGTGCACTGCGGGCCGCCGACGGTAACGCGGAAACTGCTCGGGTCGCTCAACGGCGCCGGGCGCATGGAATGGCCGATGAACTCGAAACCCGATTGGTACACGTCAATCAGGGTGCCGAAGGGTTTGTCGGCGGTTTCGTTCTTGGCCCGGGAATAAACCAGCGAGCGCTGGGCCCGGGAGAAGGGCAGGGCTTCGCTGTCGGATTCGAGCAGGTACTGGCGGATTTCCGGGCGGATGCCTTCGACCAGGTAGCGGATATTGCCCAGGATCGGGTAATTGCGGCGCACCGCGTGGGGACTCTGCAGCAGATCGAACAGGCCGATCAGGCTGAGGACGCCAGTGACGGCGGTGATCGGCCAGAGCCAGTCATAGTCAAGAAAGGGCAGGCTGGCGAGGGTGAAGATCACGCAGACGGCAAAGAAGGCGTAGCGGCTCAGGAGTGACAGGCTCATACGGTTTCCTTGGGTTCGGACTCAATAAATTTGGCTAAACACAAAACACTGTGGGAGCGGGCTTGCCCGCGAAGACGCTGTGTCGGCCACTATCAATGTTGAATGTGATGGCCTCTTCGCGGGCAAGCCCGCTCCCACATAAAAGCAAAGCCCCCCAATGGGTTGTCAGGCATTTTGTGCCTGGAGAAAAATCGAAAACAGCTCGGACTGGGACTTGATCCCCAGTTTGCTGTACATGTGTTTCTTGTGGACTTTCACGGTTTCGACAGAGATTTCCAGCTTACGGGCGATCTCTTTACTGGAGCAACCGCTGAGCATCAAACGCCCGACATCCAGCTCCCGGGCCGTCAACTGCGCGCCCTTGAGCTGCTGCACCGAGGCCTCCAGTTGCACCCGCCAGTCGGCTTGCGGCGGTGCGGGAGCGAGGGCCGCCGCTTCGTTGATTTCATAGGGTAGACGCTGGCGCAACAGGCCGAGCACCCATGGCTGGATCAACGACAACAAGGCGATCTGCTGGCCGCTGAAACGCTGGGTGCTGCCCAGGGACAGGCACAGCGTGCGGTCGCCTTCGAGCTGACAATTGAACTGGATTTCGTCGGCCACCACATTCAGACGAAAGTAGCGCTGGTAATACTCGGTCAGCTCGAAGTGCTCCGGGGCCACTTCCGACAGTCGATACAGCCCGGTGCGCGACTGCTCGAGGCAGGCGATGTAGAAGGGGTCGAGCAGGTACAGGCCGCGCAGGTAATCCTGGAACAACTGGTCAGGGCTGCCGTCCTCGCCTGGGCATTCGGCGAACACCTGCGGGCGTTGATCGGCGCTGAAAAGCAGGGCCACCCAGCTGTCGAAGGGCACGTACTGATCCAGCAAACGCACCAGCTGGGTCCAGAAATTGGGCTTGTCCAAGGCGTCGATCAGTTGCCCCACCGAACGGTGCCAGGCGATGTCGTCCAACGAGAGCGTCATGCATCTACCCCTATCGTGTTACCCCAGTGGCGTGATTCCCCGCCCGGTTGCTTGCTGCGCATACTGGCGCACAGACACCGACCGGGCAATCTTTCTGCCGCCCGGGCCACAACAAGGAATACCCATGAAGGTCGAACTCGCCCAATTGGCAGGCCGTGACAACGATAAAGCCTACAACCTCGAACGCACCCTGGCGGCCATCGCCGCGTGCGCAGCCGACACGCAGCTGATCATGTTCCCTGAAGGCCATTTGATGGGCTTCCCTTCGGCGGAGTCCGTGGCCGATGTCGCCGAACCAGTGGACGGTCCGTCCGTCAGTGCGGTGCTCGACGCCGCCCGCCAGCGCAAAATCGCCGTGGCCATCGGCATGGCCGAAATCGACAACGGACGCTTCTACAACACCACGCTGCTGATCACCCCTGAAGGCATCGCGCTGAAGTACCGCAAGACGCACTTGTGGGCCTCGGATCGCGGTGTGTACGAAGCGGGTGATCGCTACGCCACTTGCCTGTGGAACGGCGTACGCGTGGGCCTGCTGATTTGCTACGACATCGAATTCCCCGAAAGCGCCCGCGCCCTGGCGCAACTGGGCGCCGAGTTGTTGATCGTCACCAACGGCAACATGGACCCCTACGGCCCGACCCACCGCACCGCCATCATGGCCCGCGCCCAGGAAAACCAGGCGTTTGCGCTGATGGTCAACCGGGTGGAAGAGGGGGATGGCGGTTTGTTGTTTGCCGGTGGCAGTGCGCTGGTCGATCCGCTGGGCACGCTGCTGTTCGAGGCCGGACGCGAGGAAGGGCAGTTTGCCGTTGAACTGGACCTGAGTCAGTTGACGGCGGCGCGTCAGGATTATCGGTATCTGGATGATCAGCGGCTGAAGTTGCCGGGGGAGGTGGTCGAGCATGCATCTGGATTGCGCGAGCTGCTGATTCCCAAGGGCTGATCCAGATTCTGTGTGGCTGGTGCCGGCCCCTTCGCGAGCAAGCCCGCTCCCACATTTGATCTCGGGCATTCACAAAACCAATGTGGGAGCGGGCTTGCTCGCGAAGAGGCCCTCCCAAACGACATGCCTGCTTGATCATTCATCGAAGAACAACAACGCAACACCCGTAATTTGCGCCGAACTCGGCTCTGCCATAAATCCAATAAAATTCGGAGTAGTCGCTCATGGCTCGTTTGCAACGCACCCTGTCACTGGGGGCGGTGGTGCTTTTTGGCATCGCCTGCATGACGCCGATCATTGTGCTCGGCACCTTTGGCATCCTCGCTCAATCTACCGTCGGCATGGTACCGGCCGCGTACATCGCGGCGTTGGTGGCGATGTTCTTCACCGCAATGAGCTACGGCCGCATGGCCTCGGCCTTCCCGGTGGCCGGCTCGGCCTATAGCTATGTGCGCAAGGCCATCAGCCCGAAACTCGGGTTCATCGCCGGTTGGGTCGTGCTTTCCCGTTCATCGGCCTGGCAGCGGATTTGTGGTTGATGGTCAGCCTCGATCACCTGGCGGTTTATCTGGGGTTGAGCTGGCTGGCGATTGGCGTGGTGTACCTGGCGGACTTGACCGGCGGTTTCCGTCGGCAGCCGCCGGAGATGGATTTCCAGGAAGCCACGTAAAGGAAACTGTAGGAGCGAGCTTGCTCGCGATAAACCTGAGGGCGCCGATAGGCAACTGGTTCTACGCGTTTTCGTTCACGACCATCGCGAGCAAGCTCGCTCCTACAGGGCGGACATGTGATCCTTAGCGCTTTTGAGTCAAAGGCCTTTTGTTTATGACGACGTTTTCCATACCTGCCTCCCGGACCATCCGCATCGCCGCAGCCCTGCTGATCGGTCCTGACGGTCGCACGTTGCTGGTGCGCAAGCGCGGTACCACGGCGTTCATGCAGCCCGGTGGCAAGATCGAACCCCATGAATTGCCGGTTCATGCCCTGGCCCGGGAACTGGAGGAAGAACTGGGTCTGGATATCGACCCGGCGCAGGCCGTTTACCTCGGTCACTTTTCGGCACCGGCGGCCAACGAGCCGGGTTTTGTTGTACACGCCGAGCTGTTTCAGCTGAAGATTGATTCAGAGGTCACCCCGGCGGCGGAGATCGAAGAGGTGATCTGGATTGACCCGGTGACCGACGGTGGTGTCTGTCTGGCGCCATTGACAAGGGACCTGATCCTGCCGTTTTATCGGGCATCGCTGACTGCGATCGCCTGATCATCACGCAAAGGACCTCGCCCATGATCCCGCTTCAAGACCTGCTGATTTTTGCTGCTGCCGCGTTGCTGATGGTACTGACCCCGGGGCCGAACATGATCTACCTGATCTCCCGTTCGATCTGCCAGGGGCGCAAGGCCGGGGTGATCTCCTTGCTCGGCGTGGTCGCGGGTTTTTTCGTGCACCTGTTTGCTGCGGCCGCCGGTCTGACCGCGGTGTTCCTGGCGGTGCCGATGGCCTATGAGGTGTTGAAGTGGGCTGGTGCGTTGTACTTGTTGTGGCTGGCCTGGCAGGCGGTCAAACCCGGTGCGCGCTCGCCGTTCGAGGCCCAGCAGTTGCCCCCGGATTCTTCGCGCAAGTTGATCACCATGGGTTTTCTGACCAGTGCCCTGAACCCGAAAATCGCGGTGTTCTATCTGTCGGTGTTTCCGCAGTTCATCACGCCGGAGCACGGTTCGGTGTTCAGCCAGAGCATCATCCTCGGCCTGACCCAGATCAGCGTCAGCTTCTGCGTCAACCTGCTGATCGCCATGTTTGCCGCGGGTATCGCCTCGTGGTTCGTCAACAATCCGACCTGGCTGGCGATGCAGCGCTATTTCATGGGCTTCGTATTGTCGGGGCTGGCGCTGCGGCTGATGCTTGAGCAAAAACGGATGGCCTGAGGATGTGGATCGAGCGACTGGACGCCAGCCATGCCCTGGACTACCGGGCACTGATGCTCGAAGCCTTCGATCTGCACCCGCAGTCATTTACCTCGAGTGTGCGTGAGCGGGCGGCGATGCCGCTGGGTTGGTGGGAGTCGCGTCTGACGAGCAAGCTGGACGTGGTGCTCGGGGCGTTCGAGGAAGGCCGGTTGGCCGGCATTGTCGGCCTTGCCTTCGAGTCTCGGGAGAAGGCCCGGCACAAGGTGACGCTGTTTGGCATGTACGTGACCCCCGGGGTCCGCCAGCGTGGGCTCGGCCATGAACTGGTTCAGGCGGCATTGGCCGAGGCGCAGCACCATGCAGGTTTGCGCCTGATCCAGTTGACCGTCACTGCTGGCAACGATGCCGCGTTCAACCTCTACCGGCGCTGCGGTTTCGTCCAGTTCGGCCTGGAACCGATGGCCGTGCGTGTGGGGGAGGATTACTTCGACAAGATCCACATGTGGCGCGAGCTCTAAGGATCACCAAGATCCCTTGTGGGAGCGGGCTTGCTCGCGAATACGGTCTTGCATTCAACAATGATGTTGGCTGATACACCGCTTTCGCGAGCAAGCCCGCTCCCACATTTGATTGCATTTCAGCGAACCGCACTAACGCCGTCCAGCGTCGAAAACGACGTGTCCTTGGCCGTCAGCAAGAAGTCGCGCATGTACGGTGCATCGAGCATGTCGGCGCGGATCGCCGCATACAGCGTGGCGAACAAACCCTTCTCACCCAGCCGCTTGGCTTTCACATAACCCCGCGAACTGTATTCATGCAGCGCCCAATGGGGCATGCCGCACACGCCACGACCGCTGGCCACCAGCTGCATCATCATCACCGTCAGTTCGGAGGTGCGGACCTGGGCCGGTTCGATGTCGGCGGGTTCGAGGAAGCGGGTGAAGATGTCCAGCCGGTCCCGTTCCACCGGGTAGGTGATCAGGGTTTCCGGGAGCAAGTCTTCGGGGACGATATAGGCCTTGCCGGCCAGGCGGTGCTGGTTGGCCACCGCGAGCATCGCTTCATAAGTGAACAGCGGTACATAGGTGATCCCGGCCAGATCCAGCGGGTCGGAGGTCACCACCAGGTCCAGGTCACCACGGGCCAGGGCCGGCAGCGGGGCGAAGGAGAAGCCCGAGGCCAGGTCCAGCTCGACTTCCGGCCAGGCATCGCGGAACTGGTCGATGGTCGGCATCAGCCACTGGAAGCAACTGTGACATTCAATGGCCATGTGCAGGCGCCCGGCAGTGCCCCCGGCCAGGCGACTGATGTCGCGTTCGGCGGCGCGCAGCAATGGCAAGGTGGCGTCGGCCAATTGCAGCAGGCGCAAACCGGCGCTGGTGAAGCGCACCGGTTTGGTCTTGCGCACGAACAACGGCATGCCCATGCGCTCTTCCAGCTCCTTGAACTGGTGAGACAGGGCCGACTGGGTCAGGTGCAGGCGATCGGCTGCATCCACCAGGCTGTCGGCTTCGCGCAAGGCGTGCAGGGTCTTGAGGTGACGGATTTCAAGCACCGGAGGCTCCATGAGTAAAACTTGTAGATAAACCGAAAAGGTTGAGTTTGTCTCATGTTGGTGCCGCTGTCCACGACGGGGCACATTGCGTGCCCCGTCGTTGTCATTTTACAGCGTCGAAAAGTGTTTGTTGCCCAGCGGTTTGCCGATGTCGCCGCGCCAGATCGCCTCGACCGTACCGCCGCTGGCGGCCACGTCCTGCTGCCATTTCAGGCCGAGGTTGCGTTGTTCCGGCAGTTTCAGATGGCCTTTGACGAAGTCGCTGAACTGAGGCTGGGCCGAGGTGTAGTGGAAGTGCGCGTACCACAGGGTTTGCGCCGGTTCGTTGCGCAGGTCGCGCACTTCGTACTCCTGCAGGAAATCCCGTCGTCCGTCGGCGCGTTTGCCCAGGTCGCGCAAGCCACCTTCCTTGCGGATGTCCACCACTTGTTGTTCAAGCAGATAGTCCAGATAGCCTTCGGTCGGGGTTTTGCTGCTCATGCTTTGATTGATGCGCAGGGTGCGCCCCGTGCGCAACATCTCATCCGCCCGCTTGCGCAGTTGCAGCGCTACGGCATCGGTGGGCGACAAGCGTTCGATGGCCTGGGCACGCATGGTCAACTCCGTGGCCTCGCTGCCCATCATGTGCTCAAGGTCGACCGGGAGCATGTCCTGCCGCGCATAGCCTTCGACTTTGCGGGTATAGGCGTTTGCCGCCTCCAGCCTGTTCCTGGCTTCTGTCAGCAGTGGCCCGACATCGGTGGGCAGTTCCGGCTGCACGGAACCGGTTGGCTCGCTGAGGCGATATTTGCCGCTTGAGCGCGGCAGCCAGGTTTCCGTGTGGCCATCGACCCCTTCGATGGTGATGCGCTTTTGTCGGGTGACGGCGTCGGTGCTGGCGATGCCGATCAGCAACTGGTTGTCTTCGGTCTCGAACAGTTGCTGTCCGGGCCGGCCTTCTTTGGGCACCACCGAAGGTCGCGTCTTGATGGCCCGGCGTGCAAATTCTTCAACCTTGTCCAGGTTGTCCAGAAACGCGGTGACCTGTTCCAGGTCCAAATGCTGCGGATAACCGAGGGTCCAGGCGCCCAGCTGACGCCGGAACTCGGTATAGCTGGCCAGGCAGTCTTCGAGGACTTTACTGCGCTGGCTGACGCTGGCGCTCACCTGGGGTAGCTGATGTTGCGTCAGCAGCGCGCGGCCGACCTTGTTGCGGGCTGCTTTCAACTGCAATTGGAAGTACGTCCAGGACAGGTCGGTCACCGCGTCATAACGGGTGATGATTTCCAGGGTGTGCGCCGTTTTCAGGTAGTAGTGATTGGCCTCGCTGAGTTTCTCATTCACGTTCGTCATGGCCTTCGCAATCTCCTTTTTTTGCGCCGGGTTAGTGATACGGCGGTTCCAGCGATTGGCTTCCTCGACCGTCGCATGGAGCTGATCGAAGTCTTTGAGAAAGGCTTTGCGGACCTCCTTGCGTTGCGCCATGAACTGCAAGTGCGCGGCGGTATCGGTGATCGCTGTGGCATCTGACCGGGCGATCAGCTGATCGATACGATTGAGGTGTTCCACCAGCCGTTCCTTGGCCAGGCCGATCCGCCGCACCCAACGGTCGACGATGATCCAGGCGCAGCGGCTTTGGATGTCTTCGATCTGCACGCGTTTGCGGCCATGGCTATACAGCATCAGCTCATCGAGATTCAGGTATTGGGCCTGGGCAAGGTCGATATCGTTCGCGCAGGCGACATCGGCACGGGAGCGAAGGGCCGGGCGCTGCTGGAGTTCGAGGCCGAAGTAGTGCTCAAGCAGGGTGTTGCTGCTGCGGGTCTGGGTATCGAGCCGTAGCGTGTAGGCGTCGGCGGTATTGGTCAGGGTCAATTGCCGGCGCAAGGCGCGGTCCGTCCACCAGCGCGGCAGCCAGCGGCGAATGGCGGCAGGCCAGAGTGGGTCAAGCCCGTCGGCCATGTGCCCGAGCACCGCGCCACCGCCCACGCCTCCACCCTCGATCACGGTGCCGTACACCGCGTAGTGGGTGTTCCAGTGGCCTGACTCATCGAGGGCGACTGGCTGCTTGTAGGTCCGGCTGCTGGTGCCGCTCAAACGCCAGCGGGGTGGTTCGCCTTCCAGCTCGATGCGATACATTCTTCCCTGGCTGAGCATGAAGTCGCCGTCGGCGTGGCGATACACGTTGCGATAAATGCCTTCACTGCCCGGTTGCAGGTCCGCGAGGGAAATCGGTTTTTCATATTCATAACCCTTGAAGCGCTCCAGCGACCGCCGCGCCTGGGGTTGCGTCGATACCTGCAGGGCCCGCGGACTTTTGCCCAGCGCCCGCCACTGACGATTGCGCGTGGCGACGCGAGCGACACCGGGGGTGGCAGTGGTGCCGGGGAGAATGTCCATGGCCGCGTCGATCAGCGACAACAGCACCGCCTCCACCTCGGCCAGGCCATGGCCGACATCGCCGCGCAGGAAGGCCGCCACCGCCAGGTTGGCGCTGTTCCAGGCGTCGTACAGGGCGATGGTCGTACCGACGAAGGGCAACATGCCCACAGCCATTTTCAGGTAATTGAACATTGCGCCGGACTTCAAGGCGACCTGCTCCAGGTACAACGCATCATTGGAGCGTGACGTCGCCCGATGGGCCTCCAGCAAACGGCCCATGTGCACATTCAGCAGGTGCGCTGCCAGGGAGGTGCTGGCTGGCCAGGGCGTACCGACGCCGATCAGCCCGTCGAAGTTTTTCAATTGGGCCTGGTTGATCCGGCTGACGTGGTGGGCGACATCGCCCGTCAAGGCGCGGCCGGCCAGGTAGTTGACCATCGGGCTGCGCAGGCAATCGTTGAACAGGCGCATCCGTGCCTGTTCAAGGCTGTCGAACTGGCGCAGATAAACGCCGTCGGGGCTGTCGGGCAGATACAGCAGGGTCAGGCCGCTGACGTGTTCCACGATAAAGGTGACGCCGGTCAAGGTGCTCGGTCCCTGGGCGTGGGTGTCCTTGCCGCCCACGGTCAGGTGCGCGGGCAGCAACTCGATGCGCTTGCCGTCGCTGGCAAAGGCTTCACGGCTGTTGGCGTCGATGGCGATTTCCAGCACTTGCCGGCCGTTGGCATCGATGTCCTTTGCCAACTCGGCGAATTCGACTTGCAGGCGAAGCATCAGGCGCCACGGCTCACTCAGGCATTCGCGCCGATGTTCATTGCTGAACGTCGATGCCGTCGAGGTGCCGAGGAACGTCTCGCGGATCAGCCTTTCATATTGCCCGGCCAGATCCAGCTCGGTGACCAGCTTGCTCAGCCAGGACGTCGTGATGGCGCCTTTCAGTTTCTGCTGTTGTGCGGCGTCGGCATCGCTGACCTCGACCTGCATGAACGACAGTCGCCACCACATTTCCTGATCGATGTTGCCCAGCGCCAGCTCACCCAGGGACAGCTTGCTGCGCTGCTCGCTGGCGACCAGCACATTTTGTTGAGGGGTGCCCGGAGCAGCGCCTTCAATGACTACTTTGCGCCAGCTGGTTGAGTCCGGAACGTCGAGCAGCACCTGTACCGCTTGAGTTAGGTCGAAGTCCTCGCGCAGCCGGGCGTCGACAGCCTTGATGGCGAAGGCTTCCCGTGGCGGCAGTTCACGTTCGAGCCACGCGTGGGAGCGCTGCATGGCGGCGATCCAGGATTTGATCAGCGTCTTGAGCCGGTCACGCTGCACGGCAGGCAGTTCGCGATGCCACGACGGCAATTGAGCGGCCAGCGCACTGCTCTGGTTTTGCTCGACGATGCGTGCGTACACCCAGTCCCGGGCGGCGGATTGGGGGACAGTCAGGCAGGCGAGGGTCTGCTCGCGCAGTTTTTCCAGTTCGGCCGCACGCTGGCTGGTACGAAGCGGAACAGGATTGGCTGCAATGATCCGGGCCGCTTGTTGTTCACAGCTGTGGAGCTGGATTTGCAGGGCGTATTTAAACGGCGAGCCGCTCAGCGGCAAAACGTGCACTGCCAGGGCAGGGTCGTTGACCGGGCATTTGAACAGCGACTGTTCCAGCAGCTGTCGAGAGGCAAACCGTTGCAGTCCACCGAAGCGTCCGGGCCAGTACAGCAACAGGCTGTCGGTCGAATTTGCCAGCAGCGCCGAGGGTTTGGCAAACAGCAGAACGCCGTCCAGTTCCTCGGTTTGCGTGCGGCGGGTGTCGCCTTCGGTGTCGGTTGCCGACAGTTCCAGCCGCGCGACCACCAGGTCGGCCGCTCGGGGCTGATCGGGGGCATCCAGCACACTGATGAGCCATTGATGCTCTTCACTGTTGATCTGATTCAGGCTCAATTGCAGTTCGGCTTCGGCGCGCAAACCGTCTTGGCGTGCCTGGAGCAGGGCTGCGTAATGCGGGCCCGGCTGGTGGCGCAGCTCCAGCCATTTGAGGCCATCGGCGGCGTCCAGTAGCGCCGTCGCGGCGGCGCTGCTGGCCTGCTCGGCAGCGCTGAGGGTCTCGAGTTGCTGTTGCAGGCGTTGCAGACGTGGATCCTTGGCATCACCCGCAAAGTCATCGCCGAGCAGACTCTCCAGGGCCGTCCGCTGTTGTGCCAGCGCGCGGTGACGCACGCCTAAGGGAATATCGGGGCTGAGCTGGCTGAACAGGGCCGCGTTGTCGTCTGTCTCCACCAGTGGCAGGGCGGGGGGCGCGGCCAGCACGGCGGCATTGCCGGGCCGGTCCGCGGGGGCGACGGACAATCGGGACAACAGGGCTTCGGCGCCAGTGCGCAGCACAGCCTTGTCGAGGACCGTGTAATCGACGCTGCCCTTGTCCATCGACAGCCGGGGCTGGTCGAACCGCTGTGGTTGATGCTCGGTCACCCAGCGCTCCAGTTCAATCCGGCTTTGAAAGGTCATCCAGGCGGATGAGTGTGAAGGCAGATACAACAGCTGAGCGACCGGTTGATCGGTATCCCGGGTGATGACCAGCGCGCCCGACAGCGGGGCAGACAGACCATTGTCATCTTTGAGGTTCAGCTGTTCGACGTACACGGGGTGCTGGTCAGGCGTTGGTGTTGGCGGGTCGATGAGCGTCAGTAACGTTTTGATCTGCCCGGCATCGAGGATGCCTTGGGCAAACGCCCATTGGCTCGACGCCTCGAAATGCTGGCGATACAAGCGGATGGCTTGCTCCCGACGCGAGTGATCGGTGCCGAGCGCACGTGCGCTCCACCAAGCGGTGTCGAGCTGGGCTTGCGAGCTTTGCGCCATGAGGCTGAGCCACTGCTCGCAGCATTCTTCCCAGCGTGCCGAGGCGCTCAGGCTCAGGCCCTGGTCCGGGTTGGCGGGCAATGGGTAGATGAGGCCGAAATCGGCCGTAAGGGGGGTGGTTTCGTCAACCATGACGATGAATCTCCAGAAAGCCGGGCCGTGCCGGCGGTACGGGCATTAGGCGGCAGTCGGCAGGAGGAGGGGTGGTACATAGTTATCGCCAAACCGGGTGTGACGCCGGATGACCGCCCGGCGCCGTTCATCAAACTGTCATGGAAATGTGGCAGCGCGCTTGAACAAACTTCATCAGACTCGCGCTCTACTGGGGTTCTGCGTTTTGGTGTTTTTTCATGGGTGCTGCATTCTTTTCACGAATCATATTTCTGGCCGCGCTGTTGTTCGGCCTGCCGTCGTTGGCGGCCTCGCGTTGTGACGTCAATGTTCCGACCGAGCAGGTGGATCTGGCCGAGGTAAGCCTGGCGTACCAGAGCATCGGCCGCGCGTCGGATCCGGCCTTGCTGCTGGTGATGGGCCTGGGCGGGCAGTTGATCCACTGGCCGGACGAGGTGGTGGTTGCCCTGTGCCAGCAGGGGTTCCGGGTGATTCGCTATGACAATCGCGATGTCGGCCTCTCGACCTGGCGGCAAGCACCGGCCGAAGCCAACCTGACGTTCGAAGTGCTGCGCTACAAACTCGGATTGCCGGTGTCGTCGCCGTACTCGCTGACCGACATGGCCGACGATGGCCTGGGTTTGATGGATGCCTTGCACATCGATCAATTCCACGTGTTGGGCGCCAGCATGGGCGGGATGATCGCCCAGCACATGGCGGCCATGGCCCCGCAGCGGGTCGAGAGCCTGACCCTGATCATGACCAGCTCCGGGGCCGAAGGCTTGCCGGCGCCGAGTGCGGCGCTGGTGCAATTACTGGCGCGACGTGGCGCACCGAACCGCGAGGTGGCCCTGGAACAACAGGCCGACTTGCTGGCGGCGCTGGGCAGCCCGATGGTGAGCGATGATCGTCAGGTGCTGTTGCATCAGGCGGCGCAGTCCTATGACCGGGCGTTCAATCCCGAGGGCGTGAAACGCCAGATCATGGCCATTCTCGCCGAGCCGAGCCGGGTCGCGCTGCTCAACCGGTTGCGGGTGCCGGCGCTGGTGGTCCATGGCACGGCCGACCCCTTGCTGCCGGTGATGCACGGGGTGCATCTGGCGGCGCATCTGCGTGGCAGCCAGTTGGTCTTGATTCCGGGCCTGGCCCATCGTTTCCAGGAGGCGTTCAAGGCGCCGTTGCTGGGGGCGGTGTTGCCGTACTTGCGCGAGCACCGTGAAGACACTTCGCACTGGGCGCAGATCGAGCCTGTGGCTGATCACAATCTCCTCTAACTCCCTCGGTCCAATGTGGGAGCGGGCTTGCTCGCGAAGAGGGAGTATCAGTTGGCATTTGAGTTGACTGACACACCGCTTTCGCGAGCAAGCCCGCTCCCACAGGAGAATGTATTTCTCTGTGAAAGCGTAGCCAGGCCAGCGAGGCTCACCACCACCGCCGCGCCCAGGGGGGTTTTGAGAATCAGGTCCACGCAGCTCAATGGCTCAGGCCGTACTTTTTCACTTTGTCGAACAGCGTGGTCTTGGCCATGCCCAGTTCCTGGCTGGCCTGGGTCAGGTTGCCGCCGCTGCGTTGCAAGGCATCGCTGAGCAGGTTGCGCTCGAAGGCTTCCACCGCTTCGGCAAACGCCAGGCCTTGATTGCTGCCGCCGGCACCGGTTTTCTTGAACGCCGGCAGGCCCAGGGCAAAGCGCTCGGCAACGTTGCGCAATTCACGCACGTTGCCCGGCCAGTCGTGGCTCATCAGGTTTGAAAGGGTCTGGTTGTCCAGCTCCGGCACCGCGCGGTCGAAGCGCAGGGACGACTGCTGCAGAAAGTGCTCGAACAGTTGCAGGATGTCCTCGCGGCGCTCGCGCAGCGGCGGCAGTTCCAGGGTCACCACATTGAGGCGGTAGTACAGGTCGCTGCGGAATTCGCCGGCCTTGCTCGACTCGACGAGGTCGGATTTGGTCGCCGCGATGACGCGGCAATCCACCGCCACGCTCTGGTTCGAACCGAGGCGTTCGAGGGTGCGTTCCTGCAATACCCGCAGCAGCTTGATCTGCAAGGGCAGGGGCATGCTTTCCACTTCGTCGAGGAACAGCGTGCCGCCGTCGGCGTGTTCGATCTTGCCGATCCGTCGTTTGCCCGCACCGGTAAAGGCGTTGGCTTCGTGGCCGAAGATTTCGCTTTCGAAGAGGTTTTCCGGCAGGCCGCCGCAGTTCAAGGCAACGAACTGCTTGGTGTGCCGCCGACTGAAATCATGCAGGCAGCGCGCGACCAGTTCCTTGCCGGTGCCGGTCTCGCCTTCGATCAACACGTTGGCCGACGTATCGGCGACGTTGGCGATCAGTTCCCGCAGGTTCTGCATGGCCGGCGAGCGCCCGATGATCCGCCCTTCGAGGGAGTCGCGCTCGGCCAGTTGCCGGCGCAGCGACGACACTTCCCGCGCCAGGCTGCGTTGCTCGAGAGCGCGGCGGGCCACGTCCACCAGGCGCTCCGGGGAGAACGGCTTTTCCATGAAGTCGTAGGCGCCTTTCTGCATCGCACCGACGGCCATGGAGATGTCGCCGTGACCGGTGATCAGCACCACCGGCAGGCTGCGGTCGCGCTCCTTGAGCCGGGTCAGCAACTCCAGGCCATCGATGCCCGGCAGGCGAATGTCGCTGATGACGATGCCGGCGAAGTTGTCGCCGACCCGCTCCAGGGCTTCTTCGGCGCTGCCCACGCCAATGCAGGGAATGTCTTCCAGGGTCAGCGCCTGTTGGCAGCCGAGCAGCACATGGGGGTCGTCTTCGACGATCAATACACTAAGGTCGTTGTTCATATTGGCTCGGCGGGAGTGGGGCTTACCAACGGTAAACTGAGGACGAATGCGGTACCACCGCTGGCCGGGTGCTCGACACCCAGGTGACCGCCGGTGGCGGCGGCCAGGCTGGCGGAAAGGGTCAGGCCAAGGCCCAGGCCCTGTTCGCCGGGTTTGGTGGTGAAGAAGGGTTCGAACAGGTGCTTGCGTGCTTCGGCGTCGATGCCGTGGCCGTTGTCACGCACGCGCAGGCGGTATTTGCCATCGAAGGTTTCGCCTTCGAGCCACAGCTCGGGTTGCGGCTGCGCTTGCATGGCGTCGAGGGCGTTGCCGATCAGGTTGACCAGAATCTGCTCCAGGCGGGTCTGATCGATCTGTACCTGCACAGCGTCAAAATGGCGGTGCAATTGCAGAGGTGTGTTTTCCACCCGTGCGCCGTGCAATTGCAAGGCCGCGTCCACCGCTTTGCCAAGGCAGGCCTGACCCTTGTCGTCACCGCGCCGGGCGAACGAGCGCAGGCTGGCGGTGATGCGGCCCATGCGGTCGATCAGTTCGTTGATGGTCTTGAGGTTGGTGCTGGCGACGTCGAGCTGGCCGCGTTCGAGGAAGCGCACGGTATTGCCGGACAAGGTGCGCAGCGCCGCCAGCGGCTGGTTCAGTTCGTGGGCGATGCTGGTAGACATCTGACCGATGGCCGCGAGTTTTCCGGCCTGTACCAGTTCATCCTGGGCGCGGCGCAAGGTCTCTTCGGCGTGCCGGCGTTCGCGGATCTGCCCCTTGAGCCGTTCGTTGCTGGCGCGCAGGTCGGTGGTGCGTTCGGTAATCCGACGTTCCAGCTGGTTGTTGGCTTCCTGCAAGGCTTCCCGGGCCGCGAGGCGGGTGGCGATCACCTTGCGCCGCTCGTTCCAGGCGATCAACAGAAAGGCGCAGAGGGCAAACGCCACGGCCACCAGAATCCCCTGGTTGATCGCTTCGCGGCGCAAGTCCTGAAGCGGCGTGAGCAGGGTGAAATTCCACGGTGTATCGCTCAATGGCCGGGTTTGCGACAGGTAGCTGATATTTTCATCGTCGCGATCTTGTTGGAGCAGCAGTTCACTGTTGGCCGGGAACGTGAGTTTTTCCACGCCTTCGGACAGGGTTTCCCGGGCCAGCGGTTGCAATTCGTTGAGCGGGAACCAGTAGTACTGCAGGCTGCGGGCAAGTTTTTCCTTGGTTTCTTCGCTCAGCGGTACCACCGATTTCAAGCGTCGAGCCGGATCGCTGGAGAGAATGATGATGCCGTTCTCGTCGCTGACGAAGGCTTCCAGCCGCGCGCGCTGCCAGCGCTCTTCCATGGCTTCCAGACGCACCTTGACCACCGCGACGCCGATGATCTTGCCGTGTTCTTCCAGGCCATGGGCCAGGTAGTAACCGGGTTCGCCGTTGGTGCTGCCGATGCCGTAGAAACGCCCCGGCTGACCGCGCACGGCGTTCTGGAAATAGGCGCGAAAGGACAGGTCTTCACCCAGGTAACTGTCGACATCGCGCCAGTTGCTGGTGGCCATGACGCGGCCGGTGGTGTCCATCACGTAGATGGCCCGACTGCGGCTGCGCCGGTTCAGGCCTTCGAGGTAATCGTTGACCGTTTGCCGGTGTTCCGGGGTCGGGTCGGCCAGCAGCTGCGAAACACTGGTTTCGAGCTCCAGCAGGCTGGGCAGGTAGGTGTATTTGCTGATTTCGCTTTCGACGGCACGGGCGTGCAGTTCCAGCTGACGCTGGCCGTTCTCGCCGAGGTTGCGAATGCCATAGTGCTCACTGATCCAGAAGCCGATATAGCCCAGGCCGATCATCATGGCGATGATCAGTGGCGGCAGGAACAAATGACGAACCAGACGGGGTTTCACGGCGAGTGACGGCGACGCTGCGCGATAAAGATTAGGGTCGCATTTCATCACAGATGCCTTGGGTCAACCACAACGCAAATCTCAAGATCACCACTGAACCAGTGTGGGAGCGGGCTTGCTCGCGAAAGCGGTGTGTCAGTCACATCTATGTTGGATGTGCCGCCGTCTTCGCGAGCAAGCCCGCTCCCACATTTGGGGAGCGGTGTTTTTCTTAGTGCTGCAGAATCTTGTTGAGGAAGTGCTGCGTACGCTCGGCGCGGGCATTGATGTCACCGAAGAATTCTTCTTTCTTGCAGTCTTCGATGATCTTGCCCTGGTCCATGAAAATCACCCGGTCGGCCACTTTACGGGCGAAGCCCATTTCGTGGGTCACGCACATCATGGTCATGCCTTCGTGGGCCAGTTGCACCATCACGTCGAGCACTTCGTTGACCATTTCCGGGTCCAGCGCCGAGGTCGGTTCGTCGAACAGCATGACGATCGGGTCCATCGCCAGCGCACGGGCAATCGCCACGCGCTGCTGCTGACCACCGGACAATTGGCCCGGGTGCTTGTGGGCGTGAGCCGAGAGGCCGACGCGCTCAAGCAGTTGCAGGCCTTTCTTGGTGGCTTCTTCCTTGCTGCGGCCCAACACCTTGATCTGCGCGATGGTCAGGTTTTCGGTGATGGTCAGGTGCGGGAACAGCTCGAAATGCTGGAACACCATGCCAACGCGCGAACGCAGTTTCGGCAGGTTGGTCTTCGGATCGGCGATGGAGGTGCCGTCGACCACGATGTCACCCTTCTGGAAGGGTTCCAGGGCGTTGACGCACTTGATCAGGGTCGACTTGCCGGAACCGGATGGCCCGCACACCACGATCACTTCGCCTTTTTTGACCTCGGTGCTGCAATCAGTCAGAACCTGGAAGTCCCCATACCACTTGTTGATGCTTTTGATAGAGATCATACGGCGAACCTTTTTTGCAGACGCTTGACCAGCTGCGAGGCGGCAAAGCTGATGATGAAGTACACGAGACCCGCGAAAATCAGGAACTCATTGGAGCGGCCAATGATGTCGCCACTGGCGCGCGAAGCATTGAGGAAGTCCACCAGGCCGACGGCGTAGACCAGCGAGGTGTCCTGAAACAGGATGATGCTCTGCTGCAGCAACAGCGGTGTCATCTTGCGGAACGCCTGCGGCAGGATGATCAGGCGCATCATCTGGCCGTAGGACATGCCCAGGGCCTGGGCAGCGCCCATCTGACCCTTTGGAATCGACTGCACACCGGCACGGACGATTTCGCAGAAGTACGCCGCTTCGAACATCATGAACGCCACGATGCACGAGGCGAACGCGCCGATCGGGGTGTCTTCGCCGGTAATCCAGCGCAGCACGAACGGTACCGCCAGGTAGAACCAGGTGATTACCAGCAGCAGCGGGATCGAGCGGAAGTAGTTGACGTAGGCGCCGGCGAGGTTCGACAGCAGCTTGTTGTGGGACAGGCGCATCAACGCCAGGATGGTGCCGAGGATGATGCCACCGACCACGCCCATGGCCATCAGCTTGAGGGTCATGACCATGCCGTTCCACAGACCCGGCAGGGACGGGATGATGCCCGAGAAATCGAATTCCATCATTTACCCCCTACGGAGATCAGGCCCGGTACGGCGACTTTCTTCTCGACCAGGCGCATCAGCAACATCAGGCTCATGTTCAGGGTGAAGTAGATCAGCGTGGCCAGGGTAAAGGCTTCGAACAGGTTGGCGGAGAACTCGGCGGTCTGTTTGGTCTGCGCGAGCAATTCCATCAAGCCGATCAGCGACGCCACGGAAGTGTTCTTGAAGACGTTCAGGAATTCCGAGGTGAGCGGCGGAATGATGATCCGGTAAGCCTGGGGCAGCAGCACGTTCCAGTAGATCTGCGGCAGCTTGAAACCCATGGCGCGGGCCGCGGATTCCTGGCCTTTGGGCAGGGCCTGGATACCGGTGCGCACCTGTTCGCAAACCCGGGCGGTGGTGAACAGGCCCAGGCACACGACGACGCTGAGGAAGGCCGAGGTGGTCGGGTTCAGGTCCTGCTTGTACCACTCTTGCAGGTCGGCCGGCAGCAGGTCGGGTACCAGGAAGTACCAGATGAACAGCTGAACCAGCAGAGGCACGTTACGGAAGAGTTCGACGTAGCAGGTGGCGATGCCCGATACGATGCGGTTCGGCACGGTACGCATGACGCCCAGGATCGAGCCCAGTGTCAGGGCGATGATCCAGGCCGCGATGGCGATGCCGATGGTCCAGCCCAGACCGGACACGTACCAGTCGAGATAGGTCTCGCTGCCCACGCCGGTGGACTTGAAGAACACGCCCCAGTCCCAGTTGTAATTCATTAGGGTCTCCCCTCGGATTCGATCGATGTACAAATGCCCGCTTGGGGGAAGCTCCGTTCCCGCCTGTCCTTGGGGGACAGGCACACGCGCTCGGCTCGACAGCAACCGGTTCGAGTGTTTCCAGAAATGCCAGCAGGGAGTGCATTCCCCTGGAAGGGCTAAGGCCCTTTCAGGGGATAAGGTTAGTCAGAAATCAGGACTTCTTGTCGTCAGCCGCTTTATCAGTCGGATTGGCGATCAGGGCCTTGAGTTCGTCGCTCATCGGGAAGTTCAGGTTCAGGCCTTTTGGCGGGATCGGCTGCATGAACCATTTTTCGTAGATCTTGTTGATCTCGCCCGATGCGTAGGTGGCCTTGATGGCGTCATCCACAGCCTTCTTGAACGGCTCGTCGCCTTTGCGCACCATGCAGCCGTAGATTTCGTAGGACTGTGGAGTGCCGGTCACGGCCCAGTCGCTTGCCTTCTTGGCCTTGGCCGCTTCACCGGCCAGCAGGGCGTCGTCCATCATGAACGCAACGGCACGGCCGGTTTCCAGCATCTGGAACGACTCGCCGTGATCTTTGGCGGAGATGACGTTCATGCCCATCTGCTTGTCGGCGTTCATCGCCTTGAGGATGCGCTCGGACGTGGTGCCGGCGGTGGTCACGACGTTCTTGCCGGCCAGGTCAGGGAAATCCTTGTACTTGGAGTCTGCCTTGGACAGCAGGCGAGTACCGATTTCGAAGATGCCGACGGAGAAGTCAACCTGCTGCTGACGCTCGACGTTGTTGGTGGTGGAACCGCACTCGAGGTCCACGGTGCCGTTCTGCACCAGCGGGATACGGGTTTGCGAAGTCACCAGGTTGTATTTGACCTGGAGGTTCGGCATGTCGAGGTCTTTTTTCAGGGCTTCGACGACTTTCAGCTGGATGTCGTGGGAGTAGCCGACCGGTTTGCCGGAAGCATCCGCGATATAGGAAAACGGAATGGAAGCGTCGCGATGGCCCAGAGTGATGGTGCCGGACTCTTTGATCTTCTTCAGGGTGCCGGTGAGTTCGGCGGCGAAAACTGGCGTGCTGATCAGAGCGGCAGCAATGGCTGCGCCCAGGATATGGGGAACGATGCGCATCAAATTTTCCTCGACATTGTTTTTTTTATGGAGCCAGTTCATCGGCCCTTTTGTGCTGCAAAACACCTGAGCGCTACGATGAGTGAGCGCAAAGGACATTCGTCGAAGAAGTGTAGAGCATGACTCGTGCCAGACCAGTCGATATTAGTCAAAGTATTGATTTACAAGGAAATTAAATTTTTCTTGCGCTGAAATTTCAGTGGAGCGATCCGGTTAACCGAACCGACCCGCAGGTCGCGTTCGGAAAACCGAATGGTGGCGGGGTGCTACCCGATCATCAGGTGTACTTGCGTTTGTCCGGCGCTGGCGGGAAGTACTGGTACAACCAGGTTTCACTCAGTGTGCGGTCGTTGGTGCGGATGAACAGGCGCAGTTCGACGGGCTCCACGCTGTCATTGGTCGGGTACCAGTCAAACAGGATGCGGTAGCCCTTGATGTCATCGAGCTTGAGCACGCTGAAATCCTTGACCTCGCCGTTCGAGCAAGTGACCACCGGCTCGATGCCTGTGCCTTCAGGCAAGCGATCCAGGCCACCACCGGTGAAGTCCACGGCAAAACGACGGGCCCAGACGGGCGGGTAATGCTCGCCCGGCGCCCAGCCTTCGGTGAAACCGCCCATACCGGAACGGGTGGCGTTGACCCGTGCCAACGGCGTTCCGACTGGCGGCAATGCGCTCCAGTACAGCTTGTAGCCGTAGTTCAGCGAATCCCCCGCAGCCACAGGTTTCTTCGGAGTCCAGAAGGCGACGATGTTGTCCATGGTTTCGCCGGTGGTAGGGATTTCCAGCAGATCGACCGAGCCTTCGCCCCATGCGGTGGTCGGCTCGACCCACAGGCTCGGGCGGCGGCTGTACCAGTCGACGGTGTCCTGATAGCTGGCGAACTCGTGGTCGGTCTGCACCAGGCCGAAACCTTTCGGGTCCTTGTCGGCGAAGGCATTGAATTGCAGGGTCGCCGGGTTGTTCAGCGGGCGGCAGATCCACTCGCCGTTGCCGCGCCACATGGCCAGGCGGTCGGAGTCGTGGATTTGCGGGTGAATGGTGTCGCACATGCGGCGCTCGTGGGTGCCGCAGCTGAACATGCTGGTCATCGGTGCGATGCCCAGTTGGTCGATGGCGGTACGTGCGTTGACGTGGGCATCGATCTCCATCACCACGCGCTCGGCCTGGCAATCGATATCGAAGCGGTAGGCACCGGTGGCGCTTGGAGAGTCGAGCAGGGCGTAGACCACGAAGCGGGTGCTGTCCTTGTCCGGAGTCTCGAACCAGAACTTGGTGAAGTCGGGGAATTCTTCACGTTTCTTGGCGTAGGTGTCGATGGCCAGCCCACGGGCCGACAAGCCGTACTGGCCGGTGGCGTCCACCGCACGGAAGTAACTGGCGCCGAGGAAGGACACGACGTCGTGCTTGTCCAGTTCCGGGGCCTTGAACAACTTGAAGCCGGAGAAACCCAGGTCGCCCTTGAGCTGTGCGGTGTCGACCGTGGTGTTTTCATAGTTGAACAGCGACGGGCGGAAATGCACCTCGCGGGCCATCCGGGTTTTCGGATCGACGCTGTACATGCGCACCGGCTGCTTGAAGCCCATGCCGACGTGGAAGAACTGCACGTCCAGCTGACCCTTGAGTTCTTTCCACAACGAATGATTGCCGTCGTAGCGGATCGCATTGAAGTTCTGCGGCGTCATGCTCGCCAGGGTCGGCGGCAACTGTTGCTTGGTGTCCTGGTAGCGATTGCTGGCGAGCTGTTTGGCCTGGAGCTTCAGCGCCTCGAAATCGAATGCGCTGGCCTCGCCATCAGCGGTGCCGCCGCTGGCGGCCCAGGCTTGGGCGGCCAACAGGCCCGTGGCGGACAAACCGGTGTAGGCCGCGATGGCCATGGAGGCTTTGAGCAAGTTCCTGCGGTGCATAAATACAACCTGTCGTGAGCAATCCCGCGCCGTTCCTGGCACGTGCTGGATCAGAAAATACGGTTCGGACATGCCTTCGGCCAAACGCAACGGACTGTAGAACAGATGCCCGACAGCTTAAACCGTTCGATTGCAGAGCAGAATTGATTGATGGCACAGCGCTGGCTCGGCAATGAAACAAGACATGTCGGGAAACAATTCCGACAGGGGTTTCTGATTTACAGGGCATTTCTGCTTTTTTCGACTAATTACTCTAAAAACCGCTTTTCAGCGCCCGGAATATTTCTATTCTGTGCACATGACCGGTTTATGCCCTTCGGACCGGTGCGGTTCAGCGGGCACCCAGCGGCTGCTGAAAAAGGGATAGGGCGATGCAGTTTTTTGCAGTTTTCTTTGACGTATAGAGAAGGACATCGTCCATGTCGAAAGTACAAGGCATCACCGAAATGTTGGGAATCTTTCCGTGCCTGGCCATCGGGCGACGCAGGCGCCGGCTTAATAACGAGGAAATGAAACTGGTGGAGCGGTATCGGGAGTTGTCGGAGAGCGACAGGATCGCGATGAGGTATCTGGTGGATGCGATGAGGAGTGTTTCGCGGTTTTGAAGCAGGGCGGGTTACCGTGAGAGCCATTTGGCCTTCACGGTGGCCAGACTGGTTAACCTGCCTGCATCAGCGTCGGCTATGCCAGCGTCTATTGCTTGCTGTCGGGCAGATTGTTGGTCGAGCTTATGGAGATACGCTTCTGCAAACGAGCTATCACATGGAATCATTTCGATGATGTTTCGTTTGACGCTGTGAGTCTCGTTCATGTGGATATAGCTCATTCAGCAGGACAATTAATTGAGAGGACTCAAACCAAAGGGACGGACTGTGAAGTCTGTCCCTTTTTAATCAGCTCGATTTATCCCTTCAACGGCAAGTGCCCGAGATTGGGAAGGGGCGCTGCACCTGCATCAACTCAGGCATGTCTCGCCACTTGATCCAGGCGTGATGTTGGTAATGCAGCAAGGGCACCGAAACTCCCGCCCAATTCAAGGAGCTCAGGCTTGGCAGGTTTTCCACAGGCTCTGATTTCGCATCACGCAGCGAGGGTATGACTTCGTTGCTCAACCACTGGCGCAGGTTACGGTTTTCCGGGACGAAGTGGTGAACCAGCAAGGCGTACATGCCTGATTCGCTGACCATCAGTGTTTCGACCGTTTTGCCGTCCTTGAGCAGACAGACGCTGCGACGTTGGTCGGGATCGAGTTTCAGGGTCAGGCGTTCATTGAGTGGTTTGCCCATCAAGCGACCCAGATCCTGGGCGCAGAACCAGGCTTGGTTGTTTTGCATGAAGGCATGGAGGAAGCGGTTGTGGCGGGTGAAGACGGTGGGATCGAAATAGGGCAGAGGCGAGTTTTGAGGATGCATTGGCATGGCGCGATTTCCGTTTTGACTTGGAAAGTCGCCACCAACCCTTCGACAGGTTGGGTGGCGGACCGAGTGGCGTTCGAAGTCGGGACACCTCCAATCAAAACGGAAGCCGGAAGGCCCGCGCCACACGGCCCGCCATAAAACAGAAATGAGGCATAAAACAGCCACAGTTCTATGGGGGCACGCGAGCACCGTTTTGACTAGTTCCGGCTTCGACTCCGGGCCGCTGATTTGGCAGCGACGGATTGAAGCCTATCGGTCAGGCGCTCGCGGCGCCAAGTCTACTCTGGCGACACTTGTTGTAGGAAACGACGTTTTTTCAGGCGGGTTGCGTCTGTAGGAGTTATCTGTTTTTGCACTCTTTACAGAGACAATGTTCCTGTGTCGCGGTATTTCCGTAAATTAATCGGATCCGGGATAGGAGGCGAAAGTTTGGACGATGGGAGTAAATCTGTGGCTGACGACGGTGACGAGAAACGCAAGAGTGATGCTCAGGATCGCTTCGACGAGGTGCGCGGCAAAGCCGATATCAAATGGCAAACTGATGAGTTGATGGCATTGCTAAGGGGGGGACAGGAGCGTGTTGGTTGACGTTCTGAACGACGATGCCGTCTGAAGTTCTCCGACTCCACGGATCGCCGGGAATGGCCATCCGTGGAGCTCAAATACCGTTGCTTAACCTACTTCCCCCACCGCCCGATACGCCTCATCAATCGCCGCATGGGCGTACGCACTCCACGCCGCGTCCGAGTTGGCGATGCTCACCCGTCCAACCGGCTGACGGGCCAGGTTCATCAGTTTTTCGCTTTCGTCGGCATCGTCGAACAGGCTGTTGGAGAAGTACGCGTAGCCGTGTGACCAGCGGTTGACGGTGATGGCGAGGATGTCGGTTTCGTGGTTGAAGCCGCCAGGGCCGAGCATGCGTTGCAGCTGGTCACGCAGTTGCGCTTCCAGTTGTTCGAAGCTCTGGCCGTACAGGCGGCCACGGCCGGCGCGGGCCTGGTCGCGGGCGTTCATGCCGCTGTTGGGGCTGGTGGGCACGTAGACCATGTGCAGGCCGATCGGCTGCGTCGGGTCATTCGGGTGGTCGTAGCCGCCCATGCTTACCGGGTAATCGAGTTTGATCCGGCTGTAGGGTTGGGTCGCCGCATAGATTTCATGCACACCGAGTTTCTGGAACGACTGCCAGTTGCGGATCACGACCTTGGTGTACACCAGCGGGAACTTCACGTTCTGGCTCAGGGCGTGGGATTGCTCCGGCGGCAGGTCGCGCAGCAGGTACGGGATGATCATGTTGTAGCAGGCCATGATGCAGTGCTTGCCGCGCACCTGGCTGAGCTGGCCGCCGCGGCTGTAGCCGACGTTCACGCCGCTGCCGACGTTGCGCACGCTCACCGCTGTGCTGTTGAGGCGGATGCGCACCGGGGCTTTGGCCTGATCGAGTTTGGCGTAGTCGAACGGGGCGAGGACGATATCGTCCATGGTGTGCCCCGTTGCCACGGCCGGGATCAGGCTGCGCACCAGCAAGCGCGCCAGCGAGGCGTTGCCGTCGGGGAAGTGGTAGATGTAGGGCTCTTCCATTTCCGCCCGGGCTTCTTCGCTGATCGGCTCCAGGTTCATCGCGCCGAAGCCTGGGAAACCGACTGAGTAGGCGTCGGACGCAGCGACCGCATCGATGCTCAGGGCCATGAAGTCGTTGGTGCGGCTTTGGAAATACTTCACCGCCTGGGCCGACAGACCTACGTCCTTGAGCAGGAAGTCCTGGTAGCTGATGGCTTCCAGGTGCGCGGTTTTTTCCTCGGTGGTTTTGCCGGGCAGGTAATCCTTGGGCGTCATGTGCAAGGCGATCAACGCCTGGCGGTCGGCTTGCGGCAGCGGGAAGTCGTTGATGAAATCCGGGATGGAGCGGGCGTGCAACTGGTCCGGGGCGATGTCGTCGGCCACCATCGGTGTCGGGTCGCCGGTCACCAGTTTGTCTTCGCCGAAGTTTTCCTTGTCGAAGAACACCCCGCGTGACAGGCCCAGGCCCGGGTAGAACTGGCGGTCAAACGCGGTCTCGAAGCGTTTGATGTTCACCCCGAGCTTCTTCAGCAGGCCGTTCACTTCCTGGCTGTACAGATGATTCGGCGACTGGAAGGCTTCACTGCCGCCGTAGCCGATGATCATGCGACCACCGGCGGAGAATTCGTTGCGCTTGGCGTGGCCGCCGAAGTCGTCGTGGTTTTCCAGAATCAGGATGCGCGCTTTCGGATGTTTCTCACGGTAGAACCACGCAGCGGACAGTCCGCTGAGGCCGCCTCCTACCACCACCAGGTCATATTCCTCGGTGATCGGCAGCTTGTCGGTGTCGAAGACCTTTTTCTCCCAACCCATCTGGTGGGCCATTTCGAACGAGCCGACGTGGCTACCCCGCAGACCGGTCAGTGCCGGAGGGTAGTAGCGCCCGTCGGGGGCGGCCTGGAGAAGTTGCAGAGGGGTCATGCCGGCAGCGATGGTGACAGCGACGCCGTTGAGAAAGTCGCGGCGGGTGATATCCATATTCAATCCTTGTTGGTTTTTCAAATCGCCCCGGCGCCACAACGGCACCGGGGCGAATGCCGTTACCGGCTGACTTTCCACGCATCGCCCGCCGGGGCGGTGCCGTGGTCATACGGCTTGGCGATCCACATGTAGAGCAGGCCCAGGCCAATGACGATGGCCGTGCTCAGTACCATGGCGTAGTTGATGTACCACGCGGCATCCGGTGTCCGTGGCCAGGCCATGTTGATGATGGCACCGACACCATAGACCAGCGCGCCGATGTTCACCGCCCAGCCCCAGGCGCCGAGGGTGAATTTGCCGCTCGGTTTCCAGCCCTTCATGCGGGCGTACAGGGCCGCGAGCACGATCATCTGGAACGCCAGGTAGATGCCGATGGCCGCGAAGCTGACGATGGTGGCGACCGCATCCTGCAGGAAGAAGCCGAGGATGATGATCAGCGCCGGCAGGACACCGGACACGAACAGCGCGGCAACCGGAACCTGCGTCGTAGGGGAAATCTTCTTCAGCAGTCGGCTGCCGATGACCATTTCGTCACGGGCGTAGGAATACAGCAGGCGACTGGCTGCCGCTTGCAGGCTGATGACGCAGGAGATGAAGGAAATCATCACCACGCCCATCACCACTTTCGAACCCACTGGCCCGAACGCGTTGTTGAGGATGGTGCTGACCGGGTCCTTGTCGGTGCCATTAATCACCGCTTGCATGTCCGGTACGGCCAGGATCAGCGCCAGGCAAGCGAACATCGCCGCAATGCCGCCGATGTAGATGGTCATGCGCATCGCCACCGGGATCTGCTTGCTCGGGTTCGGGGTTTCTTCGGCCACATCGCCGCAGGCCTCGAAACCGTAGTACAGGAACATCCCTGCCAGAGAAGCGGTGAGGAACGCCGGCAGGTACGAGCCGTCGATGCTGATATCGAAGGTGTTGAACAACACGCTGATCGATTGATGACGCTCGAAGATCAGCAGGTAAACGCCGACGATCACTGCGCCCACCAGTTCGCAGAGGAAGCCGAACATGGCGATACGCGCCAGTACTTTGGTACCGCTGAGATTGACCAGGGTAGCGAACAGCGTCAGCACCAGGGCGATGACAATGTTGGTGTTGTTGTTCGGTTCAAAACCCATCATCGCGGCCAGGTACGGGCCGGCACCAACGGCTACCGCAGCGATTGTCACGCACAGGGCGATGGAGTAGATCCAGCCGACCATCCACGCCCAGCGCTTGCCCACCAGGCGGCGGGCCCACGGGTACACGCCGCCGGAAATCGGGAACTGCGAAACCACCTCGCCGAAGATCAGGCACACCAGCAACTGGCCGCAACCGACCAGCAGATAAGCCCAGAACATCGGTGGCCCGCCCGCGGCCAGGCACAGGCCGAACAGGGTATAAACCCCGACGACCGGGGACAGGTAGGTGAAGCCAAGGGCGAAGTTTTCCCACAGGCTCATGCTGCGATTGAAGTTGGAGGTGTAACCCAGTTTGCGCAGTTGCTCGGCATCGCTGTCGGCAAGGACTGCAGAGAGATCGGGTGATGCACTCATGTGTGTTTGCTCCGGAAAATCGGCAGATTTCGGATGTCCGAAACCGTGACGAGGCCTTGAGGGCACCGCCAGGATCGGTGGTTATTGTTTTGTCTTCTTTGGGGTGAAGCCTGATGGTGCGTACTGCCGGTTTCTGCCTTGAAACCGAGGTGACCCATTCGCTGTAGGAGCGAGCTTGCTCGCGAAAAAACCGAGGACACCGCGGGGCGTCAGGATCCCCGCGTCAACGTTGACGTCCATCGTCGGAACGCCGCCCGGAGCAAGCTCGCTCCTACAGGCGACGCTTTTCTTAATGCTTGAACATCACATGCCGCACAACGGTGTAATCCTCCAGCCCATACATGGACATGTCCTTGCCATACCCGGACAACTTCTGACCGCCATGAGGCATTTCGCTGACCAGCATGAAGTGCGTATTGACCCAGGTGCAGCCGTACTGCAAGCGCGCCGACATCCGATGAGCGCGACCGACGTCGGCGGTCCACACGGAGGAGGCCAGGCCGTAGTCCGAATCGTTGGCCCAGCCCAGCACCTGCGCTTCATCGCTGAACCTGGTCACCGACACCACCGGCCCGAACACTTCGCGCCGCACGATCTCGTCATCCTGCTGGGCATCGGCCAGCACCGTCGGTTCGAAGAAGAAACCATTGCCCTCGACAGCCTTGCCGCCAGTGATCAGGCGAATGTGCGGCTGGGCCACGGCGCGTTCGACGAAACCGGCCACGCGGTCGCGGTGTTGTGCGGTGATCAGCGGGCCGAGTTCGGTCGACGGATCGTCCTGCAAGCCGTACTTGATGCTGCTGACGGCGGCGCCGAGTTTTTCGACGAATTTCTCGTAGATGCCTTCCTGCGCGTAGATGCGGCAGGCGGCGGTGCAGTCCTGGCCGGCGTTGTAGAACCCGAAGGTGCGGATGCCTTCGACGGCCGCGTCGATGTCGGCGTCGTCGAAGATGATCACCGGGGCCTTGCCGCCCAGTTCCATGTGCATGCGTTTGACGCTGTCGGCGGTGCTGGAAATGATGTTCGAGCCGGTGGCGATCGAACCGGTCAGCGACACCATGCGCACTTTCGGGTGGGTGACCAGCGGGCTGCCGACGCTAGGACCACGGCCGAACACCAGGTTGAGCACGCCGGCCGGGAAGATGTCTGACGCCAGTTCGGCCAGGCGCAGGGCGGTCAGCGGGGTTTGTTCCGACGGTTTGAGCACCACGGTATTACCGGCGGCCAGGGCCGGGGCGATTTTCCAGGCGACCATCATCAGCGGATAATTCCACGGCGCGATGGAGGCGATCACGCCCACCGGGTCGCGGCGGATCATCGAGGTGTGGCCCGGCAGGTATTCGCCACCGGCCGAGCCGCTCATGCAGCGGCTGGCGCCGGCAAAGAAGCGGAACACGTCGGCAATCGCCGGGATCTCGTCGTTCAGCGCGGCGCTGTAAGGCTTGCCGCAGTTGTCCGATTCCAGCTTGGCCAGCTCTTCGCCGTGGGCCTCGATGGCATCGGCGAGTTTGAGCAGCAGCAGCGAACGCTCTTTCGGCGGGGTCTGCGACCAGCTGTCGAAGGCGGCGTCGGCGGCACGCACGGCGGCATCGACCTGGGCTTCGCTGGCTTCGTTGATTTCCACCAGCACACGACCCAGCGCAGGGTTGAACACCGGTTGGGCGGGGCCTTCGCCGACTTGCAGTAGGCCGTTGATCAAGAGTTTGGTTTGCATGGCATTGTCCTCGTCAAAGCAGATCTTGTGTTGAAACCGGCCCCTGTGGGAGCGAGCCTGCTCGCGAAAGCGGTGGATCAGGCACATCAGAGTTGGATGTGATGGCCTCTTCGCGAGCAGGCTCGCTCCCACGGGGAATTGTTGTTGTCGGTTATTGATTTATTTCCCGCCACTGCCCGCAACGCTTTCACCGCCACGGGTCAGGTAATAGGCGCCAAGGATCGGCAGCATGGTCACGATCATCACCAGCATCGCCACGACGTTGGTCACTGGCACGTCCCGTGGGCGGCTCAGCTGGTTGAGCAGCCACAGCGGCAGGGTCCGTTCATGGCCGGCGGTGAAGGTGGTGACGATGATTTCGTCGAACGACAGGGCGAACGCCAGCATGCCGCCGGCCAGCAACGCCGAGCCGAGGTTCGGCAGGATGATGTAGCGGAAGGTCTGCCAGCCGTCGGCGCCGAGGTCCATTGAGGCCTCGATCAAGCTGTGGGACGTGCGGCGCAAGCGGGCGATGACGTTGTTGTAGACGATCACCACGCAGAAGGTCGCGTGGCCGACGATGATGGTGAACATCCCCGGCTCGATGCCCAGTGTCTTGAAGGTTGCCAGCAACGCGATCCCGGTGATGATCCCCGGCAGGGCGATCGGCAGGATCAGCATCAGCGAGATGCCCTGCTTGCCGAAGAAGTCCCGGCGGTACAGTGCCGCCGAAGCCAGCGTGCCAAGGACCATGGCAATCAGCGTGGCAATCGAGGCGATCTGCAACGACAGCTTGATGGCTTCGAGCACGTCCGGCCGGGAGAACGCCACGCCGATCCACTTCCAAGTGAAGCCCTTGGGCGGAAAGCTGAACGCCGCGTCTTCGGTGTTGAAGGCGTACAGGAAGATGATCAGGATCGGGAAGTGCAGGAACACCAATCCGCCCCAGGCCGCGATGCGTAGCCCGAGAGATGCTTTTTCAGAGTGCATCGAAGGCCCCCAGACGTTTGACGATGGACAGATAGATGGCGATCAACACGATCGGCACCAGGGTGAACGCTGCGGCCATGGGCATGTTGCCGATGGCGCCTTGCTGGGCATACACCATGCTGCCGACGAAGTAGCCCGGCGGGCCGACCAGTTGCGGCACGATGAAGTCGCCCAGGGTCAGCGAGAAGGTGAAGATGGAACCGGCGGCAATGCCCGGGATCGACAGCGGCAGAATCACTTGCATGAAGGTCTGGCGCGGCTTGGCCCCGAGGTCGGCGGAGGCTTGCAGCAGCGAGGGCGGCAGGCGTTCCAGCGAAGCCTGGATCGGCAGGATCATGAACGGCAGCCAGATGTAGACGAACACCATGAAGCGGCCCAGGTGCGAGGTCGACAAGGTGCTGCCGCCGACGCCTGGAATCCCCAACACGAACTGCAGGACCGGTTCCAGCCCCAGGTGCTGCACGAACCACTGTGCCACGCCGCCCTTGGCCAGCAGCAGCGTCCAGGCGTAGGCCTTGACGATGTAACTGGCCCACATCGGCATCATCACCGCGATGTAGAAAAACGCCTTGGTCTTGCCCGTGGTGTAGCGCGCCATGTAGTAGGCGATCGGGAATGCGACGATGGCGCTTGCAATCGACACGGCAATCGCCATGCCCAGGGTGCGCAGGATGATGTCGAAGTTCGACGGCTGGAACAGCGCGGTGAAGTTGGCCAGGGTCAGGTCGGGAGTGACCGCCATGGTGAAGTCATCGAAGGTGTAGAAACCTTGCCACAGCAGAACCAGCAATGAACCCAGGTAGATCGCGCCGAACCACAGCAGCGGCGGTACCAGCAGGAGCGACAGGTAAAAATTCGGCCGGCGATACAACAGGTTGGAAAACCTGCGCAACAGCGAGCCGCTGGCCGGAGATTGAGGGATAGCCACGGTGTTCATCTCACACCCCGCCTGCAACGGTGTCGTGCAACGGAATCATGGCTTCGCGTGCCCAGCGCGCGCTGATGCGCTGACCGGTCTGGTGTTGTGCGCTGGTGTCCAGCCACTGGTTGTTGGCCTGGCTGATGTTCAGGGTCTGGCCGTTTTCCAGTTTCAGTTCATAGCGGGTGGCGCTGCCCTGGTACTGGATATCGTGGAGCAAGCCGGTGACTTCGATTTCGTGGCTGGCCAGCGGGCCTTCGGCGAAACGCACGTGTTCCGGGCGAATCGAGAACGGCTGTGGATTGCCACTGATTTGCTTCGCCAGGTCACCGCGAATCACGTTGGAGGTGCCGACGAATTCCGCCACGAAGGTGGTGGCCGGTTTCATGTACAGGTTGCGCGGGCTGTCGACTTGTTCGATGCGGCCCTTGTTGAATACCGCCACGCGGTCGGACATCGACAGCGCTTCGGTCTGGTCGTGGGTGACGAAGATGAAGGTGATGCCGAGCTGGCGCTGCAGTTTTTTCAGCTCGCTCTGCATTTGCTCGCGCAGTTTCAGGTCGAGTGCACCGAGGGGCTCGTCGAGCAACAGTACGCGAGGACGGTTGACCAGGGCGCGGGCCAGGGCCACACGCTGGCGCTGACCACCGGAAAGCTGCACCGGCTTGCGGTCGCCATAGCCGCCGAGGGCGACCATATCGAGGGCTTCTTCGGCGCGTTTCAGGCGTTCGGCCTTGCCCACGCCTTTGACTTTCAAACCGTAGGCGACGTTGTCGCGAACGTTCATGTGCGGGAACAGCGCGTAATCCTGGAACACGGTGTTCACGTCACGCTGGTACGGCGGCAGGCCGGCGGCCTCTTCGCCATGAATACGGATGGAGCCTGCGCTCGGTTGTTCAAAACCGGCGATCAGGCGCAAGCAGGTGGTCTTGCCCGAGCCGGAAGGCCCCAGCATGGAGAAGAACTCGCCGTCCTGGATGTCGATGGAAACCCGGTCTACGGCTTTCACTTCGCCGAATTGACGGGAAACGTTGGTGAACTGGACTGCAAGCGTCATGGTGCGGTGCTCCAAAAAGGCGCGTTTTCTAAAAATTTGAATCAGTTGTGGCATCGAAAAGATCGCAGCCTTCGGCAGCTCCTACAGGATTTGCAGAAGGCTTCGGATCTTCGGCGCCTGCGGTCGCTGTAGGAGCTGCCGCAGGCTGCGATCTTTTGATCTTGAGAAGAGGGCTTAACGACCGCCCATGATCGCGATGTAGTCCTGGGTCCAGCGGCTGTACGGCACGAACTTGCCGCCTTCAGCCTGCGGGGTTTTCCAGAAGGCGATCTTGTCGAACTGGTCGAAACCGTTGGTCTTGCAGCCTTCGGCGCCGAGCAGTTCGCTCTCCTTGCACGCCGCAGGGACGGCTGGCAGCGAGCCGAACCACGCCGCTACGTCGCCCTGGACTTTCGGTTGCAGCGACCAGTCCATCCACTTGTAGGCGCAGTTCGGGTGCTTGGCCTCGGTGTGCAACATGGTGGTGTCGGCCCAACCGGTGGCGCCTTCTTTCGGGATGGTCGAGGCGATTGGCTGTTTCTCGTTCATCAGGCCGTTGACCTGATACGGCCACGCGCCGGAGGCGACCACGCCTTCGTTCTTGAAGTCACTCATTTGCACGGTGGTGTCGTGCCAGTAGCGGTGGATCAACGGCTGCTGGGCGCGCAGCAGGTCGAGCACGGCCTTGTACTGGGCTTCGGTCAGCTCATACGGGCTCTGGATGCCCAGTTCCGGTTTGGCGGTCTTGAGGTACAGCGCTGCGTCGGCGATGTAGATCGGGCCGTCATAGGCTTGCACGCGACCCTTGTTCGGCTTGCCGTCCGGCAGGTTTTCGGCATTGAACAGCACGCCCCAGCTGGTGGGCGCGGTCTTGAACACGTTGGTGTTGTACATCAGCACGTTCGGGCCCCACTGATAGGGGGTGCCGTAGGTCTGCTTGTTGACCACGTACCAGGGTGCATCCTTGAGGCGCGGGTCGAGGTTTTTCCAGTTCGGGATCAACGCGGTGTTGATCGGCTGCACACGCTTGCCGACGATCAGGCGCAGGGAGGCGTCGCCCGACGCCGTCACCAGGTCGTAACCGCCCTTGGCCATCAGGCTGACCATTTCATCGGAAGTGGCCGCGGTCTTGACGTTGACCTTGCAGCCGGTTTCCTTCTCGAAACCGGTCACCCAGTCGTAGGCCTTGTCGCTCTCGCCACGTTCGATGTAGCCAGGCCAGGCCACAATATCCAGTTGGCCCTCGCCAGCCCCGACAGCTTTGAGCGGCTCGGCGGCCTGGATGCTGGCACTGGCCAGCAGCGCGGTGGTGATTGCACTGAGCAGTGCGGTCTTGTGCACGAACATGGGAATTCCCTCTTCTTTAATTATGGTCGGGGCAGTGTTTTGAACGTGGTGAAGCATGCCGTTGGTGGCTTGTTATTAGCGTAGTCAGAGATGCTCGCCATGGCGGGCCATGATGTGCCGCACCACGCTGTAGTCCTGAAGCGAATCGCTGGACAGGTCCTTGCCGTAGCCCGAACGCTTCAGGCCGCCATGGGGCATTTCGCTGACCAGCATGAAATGGCTGTTGATCCAGGTGCAGCCGTACTGCAGGCGCGCCGCGACCTGCATGGCCTTGTCGAGGTTCTGGGTCCAGACCGACGACGCCAGGCCGTATTCCGAATCGTTGGCCCAATCCACCGCTTGTTCCAGTTCATCGAAACGGGTCACGGTGACCACCGGTCCGAACACTTCGCGCTGGACGATCTCATCGCTTTGCTTGCAGCCGGCCAACAGGGTCGGCTGGTAATAGAAGCCGGCGCCGGAATGCACGGCCGCGCCGGTCACCCGCTCGATGTGCGGCTGGCCGAGGGCGCGTTCGACAAAACTGGCCACGCGGTCGCGCTGGCGGGTGCTGATCAGCGGGCCGATTTCGTTGTCGGAGTCGCGTTTGCCGGCAAAGCGCAGGCTGCTGACGGCCGCGCCGAGCTCGGCCACCAGACGGTCGTGAATCCCGGCCTGGGCATAAATGCGGCAAGCGGCGGTGCAATCCTGACCGGCGTTGTAGTAGCCATAAGTGCGCACACCTTCGATCACGGCCTGAATGTCGGCATCGTTGCAGACGATCACCGGAGCCTTGCCGCCGAGTTCGAGGTGGGTACGCTTGAGGGTTTTTGATGCGGCCTGGAGGATTTTTTGCCCGGTGACGATATCGCCGGTCAGCGACACCATGCGCACTTTAGGGTGGCTCACCAGGTGGCTGCCGACGCCTTCGCCACCCCCGCAAACGATATTGATCACACCCCGTGGCAGGATCTCGGCGAGCGCGGGTGCCAGGGCCAGGATCGACAACGGCGTGTGTTCCGACGGTTTGAATACCAGGGTGTTGCCGGCGGCGAGGGCCGGGGCGATTTTCCACGCGGCCATCATGATCGGGTAGTTCCACGGCGCAATCGACGCCACCACCCCGATAGGGTCGCGGCGCACCATGCTGGTGTAGCCCGGCAGGTATTCGCCGCTGAGCTGGCCGGTCTGGCAACGCACGGCGCCGGCGAAGAAGCGGAACACGTCGACCGTGGCACTCAGGTCATCCTGACGGGCCAGGTGCAACGGCTTGCCGCAGTTCATGGATTCGAGGCGGGCCAGCAGGTCGGCGTTTTTTTCGATGGCGTTGGCGATGTCCAGCAACAGGTTCGAACGTTGCTGTGGCGTGGTCCGTGACCAACCGGCAAAGGCGCGGTGGGCGGCGAGGATAGCGGCTTCGACTTGCTCGGTGCTGGCTTCGGCGATTTGCGTGATGACTTCGCCAGTGGCCGGGTTGAGAATCGGCTCGACACAGCCCTGACCGGCGA
The DNA here is from genome assembly GCF_054343835.1 of Pseudomonas sp. GNP012. NCBI lineage: Bacteria > Pseudomonadati > Pseudomonadota > Gammaproteobacteria > Pseudomonadales > Pseudomonadaceae > Pseudomonas > Pseudomonas sp. GNP012. The sequence goes on from NZ_JBTGUU010000001.1 coordinate 518,242, forward strand.
CTAATTCACCATCGATCAACAATGCGGTGAACAACGGGGTCTGCGCGCCAGCCATTTTTCGGGTTCTCTTTTCTTGTGTGGCCATGGTGTTCCCAGTGGTTGGGACCCGGCCGTCTTATATAGATGTAACAAGACTAGTTCGCGGGCCCGAGGACAACAAATACTAAATACTGAAGGTGGCGTTCGATTAAATAGATGGCTTGCGTCCGCCATGGGGTTGTTCGCGGGCGACCGTCAGGAACGGGTCTACCAGCGCCGGTCGGGCCGTGCCGCGACGCCAGGCGAGGCCGACGTCCAGGGTCTGGCTGAGGTCGGCAATCGGCCGCGCTTCGATGATGTCGCCCTCAAGTGACCACGGGCGATAGGTCATGTCGGGCTGGATGGATACGCCCAATCCGGCGGCCACCAGGCTTCGCACTGCTTCGGTCGAGGCCGTGCGCAGGGTGATGCGCGGTTGCAAAGAGGCTGCCGACCACATGCGCTGGGCATTGCGGTCCATTTCATCGACGTTCAGTTGAATCAATGGCTCCCGGGCCACATCGGCGAGGTTGATGCTGTCGTGTTCCAGCAATGGATGCTGGGCCGGCAGCCATAGCCGGTGCGGCGAGTGGGTCAGCACTTCGGTCTGCAAGGCGTGGCGGTCTTCGAGGTTGGAGAGGATCAGCACGCCGACATCGATCTCGCCGCTGACCAGCAAATGCTCGATGTACGGGCGTTCATCTTCCATCACGCGGATTTCCACGTTGGGGTAGGCGCGCTGGAAGCGAGTGAGCAAATCCGCCAGGTAATAACCGGCCACCAGGCTGGTCACACCGACGATCAACTGTCCGGCAACCTGGTCGGTGCTCTGTTGCAGGCTGCGCTTGGCGTTATCCACGGTGGCCAGGATCAAGTGCGCCTGACGCAGGAATTGATGGCCCTGGTGGGTCAGGGTCATGCCCTTGGCATGGCGGCTGAACAGGCTGACGCCGATTTCCTCCTCCAGTTGCTGGATGGCCAGGGTCAGGGTCGACTGGGAAATGAACGCGGTTTGTGCGGCGGCGGAGATCGAACCGGTCTCGGCCACAGCGATGAAATGGCGGATCTGACGCAAGGTCATCATGGGGGAGGCACCCGGTGGGCTGTTTTTATCGATTTGTTGGAGTGTATATCTTTTTTTTCGATGGTCAGCGCCAGGTGCCCTGGCGATGCAACATCTGGAAGCACTCTCGCGCACGGGGCGTCGGCACTTTCGATCTAGGCTGGTGCCCTTGATTTCAGGCTAAACGTCCTGTGGAGGCAGCAAATGAACACCCGTGGATTGCTCGATCAACTACTCAAGTCCGGCCAGGACCTGCTGCAGAACAAGGCCGGTGGCTCACAGCAAAAAGGCGCGAGCGGTGGCACCGGTGCCCTCGGCGGTTTGCTCTCCGGCGCAAGCGGCGGGGCATTGGCGGCAGGCGCCATGGGCTTGCTGCTCGGCAGCAAGAAAGCCCGCAAGGTCGGCGGCAAGGTTGCGGTCTACGGCGGCCTCGCCGCGTTGGGGGTGCTGGCCTACAAGGCCTACGGCAACTGGCAGGCCCAGCAGGGCACAGCGCCAGAAACTGAACCGCAAACCCTCGACCGCTTGCCTGCCGCGCAAGTCGAGCAGCACAGCCAGGCGATTCTCAAGGCGCTGGTGGCCGCGGCCAAGGCTGACGGGCATGTCGACGAGCGTGAGCGCGCGCTGATCGAGGGCGAGTTCATCAAGCTCGACAATGATCAGGAGCTGCAACACTGGCTGCACGCCGAACTCAACAAGCCGCTGGACCCTGCCGACGTCGCCCGTGCCGCGCGCACGCCGGAGACCGCCGCCGAGATGTACATCGCGAGTGTGATGATGGTCGACGAGGAGAACTTCATGGAGAAGTCCTACCTGGATGAACTGGCGCGGCAACTCAAGCTGGAGCCGGGGTTGAAGGTTGAGCTGGAGAAGCAGGTTCGCCAGGCTTCGATGTAATTGTGGGAGCTGGCTTGCCAGCGAAGGCGGTCATTCAGTCGGTAATCGGTTGTCTGACACGACGCTTTCGCTGGCAAGCCAGCTCCCACAGGGTCCTGGTTTTCAGCCACGCCACACCCCCAATGGCCGATCCGTCGCCCGATTCTACCCAATCACCCCTAACACCCATTCCCTCAATTAGCGGACAGTCCCACCCAGAGCCAATCCCGCTTTTTTCAACGGGATGGGAAGTGGATTGCATCTGTCTTATAAATGAAACACAGCCCTCGGCTATACTCCCCGCATTTCGAATCAGGCCCGAGGATTGACTGTGAAGAACTGGACGTTACGCCAACGCATTTTGGCGAGCTTTGCGGTAATTATCGCCATCATGCTGCTGATGGTGGTTGTCTCGTATTCGCGGCTTCTGAAGATCGAAACCAGCGAAGCCAGCGTTCGTGAGGATGCTCTGCCCGGGTTGTATTACAGCTCGATGATTCGCGGCGCCTGGTCCGACAGTTATTTGCGGATGATGAGGATGCTGGGACTGGAACAGGGACAGGGCTTCACCGACATGGATGCGTCGGACTTCAAGGATTTTTCCGCGCGTCTGCAAGAGCAGATGGATTTTTATCGTCAAACGATCACGACGGAAGAAGACAAGGTCGAGTTCGGCGCGTTCGAAACCATCCACAGGGATTACCACCGGATCCTGCTTGCCGTTTCCGAGTTGCATAAACGCAACCAGGACGCGGAAGCCATCAAAATGTTCAATGAAGAACTGACCCCGGTCTGGACGGCTGGTCGAACGAAGCTCAGTGAGATTCTGCGTCATAACAAAGCGGTGGCAGACCAGGATGTTGCGGCCATCGATGATGCGGTGCTCACCGCAAAAACCATCATGGGCATTTCCCTGCTGGTGGCGGTGCTGGCCGCCGGTCTCTGCGGTCTGTTGTTGATGCGCGCGATCATGGCGCCGATGAACCGTATCGTGCAGATCCTCGAAGTCATGCGCACCGGTGACCTCAGTAACCGCCTGAACCTGGAGCGCAAGGACGAGTTCGGTGCGGTAGAGACCGGTTTCAACGACATGATGACCGAGCTCACTTCGCTGGTGTCCCAGGCCCAGCGTTCTTCGGTGCAGGTGACCACCTCGGTGACCGAGATCGCCGCCACCTCCAAGCAGCAACAGGCAACTGCCACGGAAACCGCCGCCACCACCACGGAAATCGGCGCGACCTCCCGTGAAATCGCCGCCACCTCCCGGGATCTGGTGCGTACCATGACCGAGGTTTCAACCGCCGCCGATCAAGCTTCCGTGGCCGCCGGCTCCGGGCAACAGGGGCTGGCGCGCATGGAGGAAACCATGCACTCGGTGATGGGCGCGGCCGATCTGGTCAATGCCAAGCTGGCGATCCTCAACGAGAAGGCCGGCAACATCAATCAGGTGGTAGTGACCATCGTCAAGGTGGCCGACCAGACCAACCTGCTGTCGCTCAACGCCGCCATCGAGGCCGAGAAGGCCGGTGAGTACGGGCGCGGTTTTGCCGTGGTCGCCACCGAAGTACGGCGCCTGGCGGACCAGACGGCGGTGGCCACCTACGACATCGAGCAAATGGTGCGCGAGATCCAGTCGGCGGTATCGGCCGGGGTCATGGGCATGGACAAGTTTTCCGAAGAAGTGCGTCGCGGCATGTCCGAGGTGCAGCAGGTCGGCGAGCAATTGTCGCAGATCATCCATCAGGTCCAGGCGCTGGCGCCGCGGGTGCTGATGGTCAACGAAGGGATGCAGGCCCAGGCTACCGGTGCCGAGCAGATCAACCATGCGCTGGTGCAGTTGGGTGATGCCAGCAGCCAGACGGTCGAGTCTCTGCGCCAGGCCAGTTTCGCCATCGATGAACTGAGCCAGGTGGCCGTCGGGCTGCGCGGCGGCGTTTCGCGATTCAAAGTCTGATGAGCGAAATCACGGCCAAGCGCTCTGCCGTGAAGCAGGCGCTGCATGCATTGTTTCTGGTGTTTCGCATTGGCAGCGAGCGCTATGCCTTGAAGGCTGTCGAAGTGGTTGAAGTGCTGCCGTGCCTGCCCTTGAAGCCCATTGCCCATGCCCCCACCTGGGTCGCCGGGGTGTTCGCCTATCGGAGCGCCGTGGTGCCGGTGATCGACTTGAGTGCGCTGACGTTTGGCGCGCCGGCACAGGCCCGTACCAGCACCCGGCTGGTGCTGGTCAACTACTGCCCGGATGAAACCGGCGAGACACAGCTGCTCGGGCTGATTCTGGAACAGGCGACCGACACCTTGCGCTGCGATCCGGCGGATTTTCAGCCCTACGGCCTGGACAATCGCCAGGCGCCTTACCTGGGGCCGGTGCGCAAGGACGAGCAAGGCTTGCTGCAATGGGTGCGGGTCAGTGATCTGCTGAACGATCAGGTGCGCGCCTTGTTGTTTCCTTCGCCGCCAATGGATCCGGCGCTGCTGGAGGTGCGGCCATGAGCAGCGATCAGCGTTTTTTCGACTTCCTCAAGGAGCGAATCGGACTCGACGTGACCTCGGTGGGGCCGGCAATCATCGAGCGGGCGGTGCGCCAGCGCAGCGTGGCTGCGCAAGCAGCCTCGACCGATGAGTATTGGCTCATCTTGCAGGGCTCACGGGACGAGCAACAGGCATTGATCGAAGCGGTGATCGTTCCGGAAACCTGGTTCTTCCGGTATCCGGAATCCTTCGCCACCCTGGCGAAACTGGCGAGCAAACGTCTGGGCGAAATCAACAACCTGCGCGCACTGCGGATTCTCAGCCTGCCGTGTTCCACCGGTGAAGAACCGTACTCAATCGCCATGGCGTTGCTCGATGCCGGGCTCAAGCCGCACCAGTTCAAGGTCGACGGCATGGACGTCAGCCCGTTGTCGGTGGATAAAGCCAAGCGAGCCTTGTACGGCAAGAATTCCTTTCGGGGCGAGGACATTGCGTTCCGCGACCGCCATTTCATTGCCGAAGGTGACGGCTATCGCCTGGACCCGCGTGTGCAGGAACAGGTGCGCTTGCAGGTCGGCAATCTGCTGGACCCGGCCTTGCTGGCCGGTGAACCGCCATTCGATTTCGTGTTTTGTCGCAACCTGCTGATCTATTTCGACCAGCCGACCCAGAAGCAAGTCTTTGAAGTGCTCAAGCGCCTGACCCATGATGACGGCGTGCTGTTTATCGGCCCGGCCGAAGGCAGTCTGCTGGGGCGTTTGGGGATGCGCTCGATCGGTATCGCGCAGTCCTTCGCCTTCAGTCGACAAGGGGCTTCGGAGCCTGAACCCCTGCCGACATTCGTTCCAACCCCCTTGCCTGTGCCGCAACCGTTGCGCAATCGACCAACTGCGCCGGTGCGCAGTCGTCCGTTCGCCGCTGTTGTGCCACTGGCGCCTGTGCCGAAATCCTCTGGCGCCGATACGGCCGTGCTGCTGGCGAACATCGCCGGGCTGGCCAACGAAGGCAAAAGCGCCGAGGCAAAGGCCGCGTGTGAAAGCTATTTGCGCAGTCATGAACCGGTAGCCCAGGTGTTCTATTGGCTGGGACTGCTCAGTGATGTAGCGGGAAACGTCCTGGAAGCCCAGGGCTTTTATCGCAAGGCGTTGTACCTCGAACCGCAACATCCCGAAGCGTTGATGCACCTGGCCGCCTTGCTGCAGGCCCAGGGTGACGCGGCGGGGGCCAGACGATTGCAGGAACGTGCCGCCCGCAGCGCACGCGCCGCCGACAGTGAGCGTAAACGATGATCGCCTCCGACACCTTCAGCGTCACCCGGGATGCCCAGGTCATCGACGATTGCTGGAACCGCATCGGTATCCACGGCGACAAGTCCTGCCCGTTGCTGGCCGAACATATTCATTGCCGCAATTGTGCGGTGTATTCGGCCGCCGCGACGCGTCTGCTCGATCGTTATGCCTTGCAGCAGCAAGAGCGCGGGCCAGTGTCTGTCGGGCTCGAGAGCGAGGTGAAAACCCGCTCGTTGTTGATGTTCCGTCTGGGAGAAGAGTGGTTGGGCTTGGCCACGCGCAGCCTGGTGGAAGTGTCGCCGTTGCAGGCGATTCACTCTTTGCCGCACCAGCGCTCCCGGGCCTTGCTCGGCGTGGCGAATGTGCGCGGCGCGCTGGTTGCCTGCCTGTCGCTGGTGGAACTGCTCGGGCTCGACGGAACCGGCAATGTGGCACCGGGCGCGCGGGTCATGCCGCGCATGCTGATCATCGCGGCCCACGGCGGGCCGGTGGTGGTGCCGGTGGACGAAGTCGACGGAATTCACGCCATCGACGAGCATATCCTCGATAGCGCATCGCGCTCGGGGGCCCAGGCCAGCGCCAGATACACCCGTGGCGTGTTGCAATTCAAAGGTCGCAGCCTGCGTTGGCTGGATGAAGAACAGCTGTTGTCCGCCGTGACCCGGAGCCTCACATGACCCCCGAGCAAATGCGCGACGCCTCTTTGCTGGAGCTGTTCAGCCTGGAGGCCGAAGCTCAGACCCAGGTCTTGAGTGCCGGCCTGCTGGCGCTTGAGCGCGATCCGACCCTGGCCGATCAGCTTGAATCGTGCATGCGTGCGGCGCACTCGCTCAAGGGAGCGGCGCGGATCGTGGGCGTCGATGCCGGGGTCAGCGTCGCCCACGTCATGGAAGATTGCCTGGTCAGTGCCCAGGAAGGGCGCCTGTCGCTGCGCCCCGAACACATCGATGCGTTGCTGCAAGGCACCGATCTGCTGATGCGCATCGCCACGCCGGACAACAATCCGCAGGCCGCGGACATTGAGGCTTACGTATCCTTGATGGCACGCTTGCTGGATCCGACAGCACCGCTGGTTGCGCCTGCCGAACCGGTCATGGCCGAACGGATTATCTCCGAGCTCATGCTCGAAGCACCCGCGCCCGAGCTCGAGCCACCGGCGCCTGTCGTCGAACCGCCTCCTGCGTCAGCCCTGCGCAAGACCAAACGCACCACCGAAAATGGCGAACGTGTGTTGCGCGTCACCGCCGAGCGCCTGAACAGCCTGCTCGATCTGTCGAGCAAATCCCTGGTGGAAACCCAGCGCCTCAAACCGCACCTGGCGACCATGCAACGACTCAAGCGCATGCAGAGCAACAGCCTGCGAGCGCTGGAGAATCTCAACGTTCACCTCAAGGATCACGCCTTGAGCCTGGAAGCCCAGGAAGCCCTTGAGGATGCGCGGCGCCTGCTCGCGCAATCCCAGCAATTGCTCATGGAAAAGAACGCCGAACTCGATGAGTTCGCCTGGCATGCCAGTCAGCGGGCGCAGGTGTTGTACGACACGGCGCTGGCCTGTCGCATGCGGCCCTTTGCCGATGTGCTGACCGGGCAGGTGCGCATGGTCCGTGATCTGGGGCGTGACCTGGGCAAACAGGTGCGACTGGAAATTGAAGGCGAGAAGACCCAGGTCGATCGCGACGTGCTGGAAAAGCTCGAGGCGCCGCTGACTCACCTGCTGCGCAACGCGGTCGACCACGGCATCGAGCTCCCGGAACAACGCCTGCTGGCCGGCAAGCCGGCGGAAGGTTTGATTCGCCTGCGCGCTTCGCATCAGGCTGGTTTGCTGGTGCTTGAATTGAGCGATGACGGTAACGGCGTGGATCTGGAAAAGGTCCGTCGCAGTATCGTTGAACGAAACCTGTCCCCCGCAGAAACCGCCGCGCAGTTGAGTGAAGAAGAGCTGCTGACGTTCCTGTTCCTGCCCGGTTTCAGTCTGCGCGACAGGGTCACCGAGGTGTCCGGTCGTGGCGTCGGCCTGGATGCGGTGCAGCACATGGTCCGGCAGTTGCGCGGTGCGGTGGTGCTGGAGCAGACGGCGGGCGAGGGCAGTCGTTTCCATCTTGAAGTGCCGTTGACCCTGTCGGTGGTGCGCAGCCTGGTGGTGGAAGTCGGCGACGAGGCCTATGCCTTTCCGCTGGCGCACATTGAGCGCATGTGTGATCTGGAGCCGGCGGACATCGTGCAGGTCGAAGGTCGCCAGCATTTCTGGTACGAAGGCCGGCATGTCGGGCTGGTGGCGGCCAGCCAGTTGCTGCATCGCCCGGCCAGCCAGAACAGCGGGCAAACCCTGAAAGTCGTGGTGATTCGCGAGCGCGATGCGATCTATGGCGTGGCCGTGGAGCGGTTTATCGGGGAGCGGACATTGGTGGTGCTGCCGCTGGATGAGCGTCTGGGCAAGGTGCAGGACATTTCCGCCGGGGCCCTGCTCGACGACGGTTCGGTGGTGTTGATCGTCGATGTCGAAGACATGCTGCGGTCCGTGGAAAAACTGCTCAATACCGGGCGCCTGGAGCGCATCGCCCGCCACAGCAATCAGGTGGTCGAGGCCGCCCGCAAACGAATTCTGGTGGTGGACGATTCCCTGACCGTGCGAGAGTTGCAGCGCAAGCTGTTGCTCAATCGCGGATACGACGTGGCGGTTGCGGTAGACGGCATGGACGGCTGGAACGCGTTGCGTTCGGAGGATTTCGATCTGTTGATCACCGACATTGATATGCCGCGCATGGACGGCATCGAACTGGTTACGTTGCTGCGTCGGGACAATCGCCTGCAATCGCTGCCGGTGATGGTGGTGTCCTACAAGGATCGTGAGGAGGACCGGCGCCGTGGACTGGATGCCGGCGCCGACTATTATCTAGCCAAGGCCAGTTTTCATGACGACGCCTTGCTCGATGCAGTGGTCGAGCTCATTGGAGGAGCGCGGGCATGAGGATTGCAATCGTCAACGACATGCCCATGGCGGTAGAGGCCCTGCGCCGCGCCCTGGCATTCGAGCCGACACACGAGGTGGTCTGGGTCGCCGGCAATGGCGCTGAAGCGGTGCGCTTGTGCGCCCAGGACACGCCGGACCTGATCCTGATGGACCTGATCATGCCGGTGATGGATGGCGTCGAGGCCACGCGGCGGATCATGGCCGAGACCCCGTGCGCCATTGTCATCGTCACCGTGGATCGCCAGCAGAACGTGCACCGGGTGTTCGAGGCCATGGGCCACGGTGCGCTGGACGTAGTCGACACCCCGACCGTCGGCGCCGGCAATGCCCAGGAGGCGGCTGCGCCGTTGTTGCGCAAGATCATTAACATTGGCTGGCTGATCGGCGACAAGGGCAACCGCCCGCGCCCGGCGCCGGCACCGCTGCGCAGTTCGGGCTCACGCCAGAGCCTGATCGCCATTGGCTCATCCGCCGGTGGGCCGGCGGCGCTGGAAGTCTTGCTCAAGGGCCTGCCGCGTGATTTTTCTCCGGCCATCGTGCTGGTGCAGCACGTTGACCAGGTGTTTGCCGCCGGCATGGCTGAATGGCTCGGCAGCGCCAGCGGCCTCAACGTGCGCCTGGCCGAGGAAGGCGAGAAGCCGCAAAGCGGCACGGTATTGCTGGCCGGCACCAATCACCATATTCGCTTGCTGAAAAACGGCACGCTGGCCTACACCGCCGAACCGGTCAACGAAATCTACCGGCCCTCCATCGATGTGTTCTTCGAGAGCGTGGCCAGTTACTGGAACGGTGACGCCGTGGGGGTTTTACTCACCGGCATGGGGCGTGATGGCGCCCAGGGGCTTAAACTCATGCGCCAACAGGGCTACCTGACCATCGCACAAGACCAGGGCAGCAGTGCGGTGTATGGCATGCCGAAGGCGGCCGCAGCCATCGACGCTGCCGTGGAGATTCGCCCGCTGGACAAGATAGCGCCACGATTGCTGGAGATTTTCGCCAAATGAGCACCTTTTTCCTCATTCCTGGCTCAAGTAGTACTCAGGTGACCGCACATGAATGAATTACAGCTCGACGACTTCAAGACCGACGAAAACGCCGCCATGGTGTTGCTGGTGGACGATCAGGCCATGATCGGCGAAGCCGTGCGCCGCGGCCTGTCGAACGAAGAGAATATCGATTTCCACTTCTGCGCCGACCCGCACCAGGCCATCGCCCACGCGGTGCGCATCAAGCCGACGGTGATCCTGCAGGATCTGGTCATGCCCGGCCTTGACGGCCTGAGCCTGGTGCGCGAATACCGCAATCACCCGGCGACCAAGGACATTCCGATAATCGTCCTGTCGACCAAGGAAGACCCTCTGATCAAGAGCGCGGCCTTCGCGGCCGGGGCCAACGATTACCTGGTCAAGCTGCCGGACAACATCGAACTGGTCGCGCGCATCCGCTATCACTCGCGGTCCTACATGACGTTGCTGCAACGGGACGCGGCCTACCGCGCGTTGCGGGTCAGCCAGCAGCAACTGCTCGACACCAACCTGGTCCTGCAACGCCTGATGAACTCCGATGGCCTGACCGGGTTGTCGAATCGTCGACACTTCGACGAGTACATGGAACTGGAGTGGCGCCGCTCGCTGCGTGAGCAGAGCCAGTTGTCGTTGTTGATGATCGATGTCGACTACTTCAAGACCTACAACGACAGTTTCGGCCACCTGGAAGGCGATGAAGCCCTGCGCAAGGTCGCCACGGCGATCAAGGAGGCCAGTGCCCGGCCTTCGGACCTGCCGGCCCGCTACGGCGGCGAAGAGTTTGCCCTGGTGCTGCCCAACACCTCCCAGGGCGGCGCGCGGCTTGTCGCCGAGAAGCTGCGCCAGACCGTGGCAGCCCTGAAGATCCCGCATAACTCGCCAACCGAAGGGTCGAGCCTGACCATCAGCATCGGCCTGTCGACCATCACCCCGAAAGCGGGCAGCAACTGCCGCGACCTGATCCTGGCGGCGGACAAGGGGCTGTATTTGGCGAAGAATAATGGGCGCAATCAGGTGGGGATCGGCTGAACAGCCTCCCCCCTGTAGGAGCGAGCCTGCTCGCGATGGCCGTTAACGATGACGACGGCTATCTGAATAAACGCGGTGCCTGAGCGTTTCTCGCGAGCAAGCTCGCTCCTACAGGGACTTGGCATTTCGGCCAAGCGGACTGCCGTTTTCGGCTGTTTCCCGGTATACTCGCCGGCTTTCAAAAGTTCGCCAACGAGTGCTGCCCGTCATGGAAATCAACCCGATCCTGAACACCATCAAGGACCTGTCCGAGCGCTCCGAAACCATTCGGGGGTATCTTTGACTACGATCAAAAGCATGAGCGTCTGACCGAAGTCAATCGCGAGCTTGAAGATCCGAGTGTCTGGAACAAACCTGAATACGCCCAGGAGTTGGGCCGCGAGCGCGCTGCGCTGGCGCAAATCGTCGATACCCTGGACGAACTGAACACTGGTCTGGCCGATTGCCGCGACCTGCTGGACATGGCCGTCGAAGAAAACGACGAAGGCGCAGTGGACGATGTCGTCGCCGAGCTGGCCCGACTCGAGGAAAGTCTGGCCAAGCTGGAATTCCGTCGCATGTTCAGCCACGAAATGGACCCGAACAACGCCTATCTGGACATCCAGGCCGGTTCCGGCGGCACCGAAGCTCAGGACTGGGCCAACATTCTGCTGCGCATGTACCTGCGCTGGGCCGACAAACGCGGTTTCGACGCGACCATCATGGAACTGTCCGCCGGTGAAGTCGCCGGGATCAAGGGCGCGACCGTGCACATCAAGGGCGAATACGCGTTTGGCTGGTTGCGCACCGAGATCGGCGTGCACCGTCTGGTGCGCAAGAGCCCATTCGACTCCGGCAACCGTCGCCACACCTCGTTTTCCGCGGTGTTCGTCTCGCCAGAGATCGATGACAAGGTGGAAATCGAAATCAACCCGGCAGACTTGCGGATCGACACCTATCGTTCCTCGGGTGCCGGTGGTCAGCACGTAAACACCACCGACTCGGCCGTACGTATCACCCACGTACCGACCAATACCGTGGTCAGCTGCCAGAACGAACGTTCCCAGCACGCCAACAAGGACACCGCCATGAAAATGCTGCGGGCCAAGTTGTACGAGCAGGAAATGCAGAAGCGCAACGCGGCGTCCCAGGCGCTGGAAGACACCAAGTCCGATATCGGCTGGGGTCATCAGATCCGTTCGTACGTGCTCGATGCCTCGCGGATCAAGGATCTGCGCACCAACATCGAACGCAGCGACTGTGACAAGGTGCTCGATGGTGACATCGACGAATACCTGGAAGCGAGCCTGAAGTCCGGGCTGTAAGTTACTGACACACCGCGATCCCCTGTAGGAGCCGGCTTGCCGGCGATCCCCGGCCGCAGGCCGGGGAAAACGAACCAGATGGAATATTTAAAGACATGAGCGACCTAGAACTCGACCCGCAAGCCCTGCAACAGGAAGAAAACTCCCTGATCGCCCTGCGCAAGGAAAAGCTTGCTGCCGAGCGCGCCAAGGGCAATGCCTTCCCGAACGACTTCCGCCGCGAAAACTACTGCGATGCACTGCAGAAACAGTACGCGGACAAGACCAAGGAAGAGCTGGCAGAGGCTGCGATCCCGGTCAAGGTTGCCGGTCGTATCATGCTCAACCGTGGCTCGTTCATGGTGATCCAGGACATGACCGGTCGTATCCAGGTCTACGTCAACCGCAAGACCCTGTCCGAAGAAACCCTGGCCGCGGTGAAAACCTGGGACATGGGCGACATCATTGCCGCCGAAGGCACCCTGGCCCGTTCCGGCAAGGGTGACCTGTACGTTGAAATGACCAACGTGCGCCTGCTGACCAAATCCCTGCGCCCGCTGCCGGACAAGCACCACGGCCTGACCGACACCGAACAGCGCTACCGCCAGCGCTACGTTGACCTGATCGTCAACGAAGACGTGCGCCAGACGTTCCGCGTGCGTTCGCAAGTCATCGCCCACATCCGCAGCTTCCTGATGAAGCGTGACTTCCTGGAAGTGGAAACGCCGATGCTGCAGACCATTCCGGGCGGCGCGGCAGCCAAGCCGTTCGAAACCCACCACAACGCGCTGGACATGGAAATGTTCTTGCGCATTGCGCCTGAGTTGTACCTCAAGCGGCTTGTTGTCGGCGGGTTTGAAAAAGTGTTCGAGATCAACCGCAACTTCCGTAACGAAGGCGTTTCGACTCGTCACAACCCTGAATTCACCATGTTGGAGTTCTACCAGGCCTACGCCGACTACGAAGACAACATGGACCTGACCGAAGAGTTGTTCCGTGAACTGGCGCAGCTGGTTCTGGGCAGTACCGACGTGCCGTACGGCGACAAGGTGTTCCACTTCGGCGAGCCGTTCGTGCGTCTGTCGGTGTTCGACTCGATCCTCAAGTACAACCCCGAGCTGACCGCTGACGACCTGAACGACATCGACAAGGCTCGCGCCATTGCCAAGAAAGCCGGCGCCAAGGTGCTGGGCTTCGAAGGCCTGGGCAAGCTGCAGGTGATGATTTTCGAAGAGCTGGTCGAGCACAAGCTGGAACAGCCGCACTTCATTACCCAGTACCCGTTCGAAGTGTCGCCACTGGCACGTCGTAACGACGAGAACCCGAACGTCACCGACCGATTCGAGCTGTTCATCGGTGGTCGTGAAATCGCCAACGCCTACTCCGAGTTGAACGACGCGGAAGACCAGGCCGAGCGCTTCATGGCCCAGGTGGCCGACAAGGACGCCGGCGACGACGAAGCCATGCACTACGACGCTGACTTCGTGCGTGCGCTGGAGTACGGCATGCCGCCAACGGCGGGTGAAGGCATCGGTATCGACCGTCTGGTGATGCTGCTGACCAACTCCCCGTCGATCCGCGACGTGATCCTGTTCCCGCACATGCGGCCGCAAGCGTAAGTGTTTCGACTAAAAAGCCGCCTTTTCAGGCGGCTTTTTTATTGCCTGTCTGGTACAAACGTATCAACTTGTTAGTTTCATCTGAGAGGAAATACCTGTCGTGATTCGTGCAATGGCTCAAGAAGGTGCAGCGGGTATCGCCACTGCGGTCGCTGAAAGTGTTCAGTACCAGGGTCGCAAGGCCAGCCGACAGGGCAGTGAGCAGCGTCGACAGGACATTCTCGACGCCGCGATGCGCATTGTCGTGCGCGATGGCGTGCGCGCCGTACGGCACCGTGCGGTGGCCGCCGAGGCGCAGGTGCCGTTGTCGGCGACCACTTACTATTTCAAGGATATCGATGACCTGCTCACCGATACCTTCGCCCAATACGTGGAACGCAGTGCCGCGTACATGGGCAAGCTGTGGGTGAATAACGAGGGCCTGCTGCGTGACATGATCGCCAGTGGCGATGGCAGCCCGCAGGCGCGCTCGAAACTGGCGGACGATATTGCACGGCTGATGACCGATTACGTTCACCGGCAACTGATCAATCGCCGCGAACACCTGATGGCCGAGCAGGCGTTCCGCCAGGAAGCGTTGCTTAACCCGCGCCTGGCCGAACTGGTGCGTTCGCATCAGCAAATCCTGTTGCAGGGCTCTTGCCAGCTGTTCCAGGTGCTGGGCTCGCGCGAGCCGCATCAGGATGCCAAGGTGTTGACGGCGATTATCGGCCGGATGGAATATCAGGGCCTGCTCAACGTAGACGAGCCTGCCGCCGAAGAGGAAATGCTCGGCATCCTGACGCGCTACATGCACCTGGTGCTGGCGTCGGTGTAGTCCTTCTGATTGGAGGCTGCCCCTGTGGGAGCGAGCCTGCTCGCGAATACGGTCTGACATTCAACATCTCCGTTGCCTGACACTCCGCTTTCGCGAGCAGGCTCGCTCCCACAGAAGGGCGGTGTCCATCTGAGGGCGAAGTATGTTCATAGGGAGTATTGAATGAAAGCCTGGCGTGTCGTTGTGATCGCCTTGTCGTTCTTGCTGCTCAGTGGCTGTCTGGTGTCCTTCAAGGAGCCGCTGCCTGCAAGCGACCCCGCGCCCAAAGGATTACTCGGCAAATGGACCAGCACCAATGCCTGGGGCGAAGCGCTCAACCTCGAGCTGACTCGCATTGGCGACAATCGTTATCAGGCCGTCAGCTATTACCGGGCCAGGCCCGGGGAGCGGGAGGCCTATCCTTTCACGGTGTCGCGTCATGGCAGCCGCTGGTACCTGTCGGCGAAGGTGCCGGCGCAGTTCGGAGGGTACTTCACCCTCGGCGGTTTTGAGCTGACCGACAAACATGAGTTGGTGGTTTACAACCTCGACCTCGAACAGATCAATCAGGCCATCAAGCAAAAAGTCCTGAGCGGAGAAAGTTTCCAGACCCGCGATGGCGATGGCGTATTGATCGACAGCCACATGGATCAAGTCGCCGCCTACCTCGACGACCCGGCCAATTCCGATGTGTTCGTCGAAGCGGTGCGCTATCAGCGCCAGGCCAAAGCCAAGTAAGCAGCACCCACAGGTTTCTACAGGAGTTTCGCGTGGACGATTACCAACAGTCGATACGCATTTTGTCCGATCGCATCGTGCTGGCACAGACGCCGATCCGCGTACTCGATGCGGTCAAATGGGACGACAACATTCGCAAGGGTTTCCTCAAGGCCAAGGGCAAGGAAATGCCGGCGGTGGACCGCGACTACTACCTCAACCGGCCGCTGGCGTTCGACTCCAGCAAAGTGAAGCTGGAGTTCCAGAACATCGAGCGCGACATCACCCGCCAGCTCGGCCAGTTCAACCCCGTCGGCCAGATCATGCGGCGCATGTGCAAGGAGTACCGCATGGTGGTGCGCATGCTCGAAGCGCGCGGCACTGAGGATTTCGGCCTGATTTCCCAGGAGTTGTACGGCGCCGCGTCCGACGCATTCCATGCCGGCGACCCGACCCTGTCCGACCTGGGCATGATGTTGTCCGAATACCTGAACAACATCGACGGCCGTGGCGACCTCAAGGACGAACCGAAGACGCTGACGGCCAAGGAGGCGGTCGACCTGTTGCAGCACCGGTTGAATAAGGTGTTTGGCGAAGCCGAGGAAACCATTCGGGTGTTCGAGTCCGACGGCATCGTCGCCGATGCGGCGGCCGGCGCCGACTACATCAAGATCCGCTCCGACGCGATGTTCAACCAGCGCGATGTGCGCGCCCTGGAGGTCCACGAAGGGCTGGTGCACGTCGGCACCACGCTCAACGGCCTGAACCAGCCGATCTGCACCTTCCTGGCCAAAGGCCCGCCCTCGTCGACGGTGACCCAGGAAGGCCTGGCGATCCTGATGGAGATCATCACCTTCGCCTCCTACCCCAGTCGCCTGCGCAAGCTCACCAACCGCACTCGCGCGATTCACATGGTGGAGGAGGGCGCGGATTTCCTGCAGGTGTTCGAGTTCTTCCGTGAACAAGGCTTCGAGATGCCCGAGAGCTACAGCAACGCCAGCCGCGTGTTCCGCGGCTCGGTGCCGACAGGTCTGCCATTTACCAAAGACTTGTCCTACCTCAAGGGCTTCATCATGATTTACAACTACATTCAACTGGCCGTGCGCAAAGGCAAGCTGGAGCAGATACCGCTGTTGTTCTGCGGCAAGACCACCCTGGAAGACATGCGTACCTTGCGTCAGCTGGTGGACGAAGGCCTGGTGGTACCGCCCAAGTACCTGCCGGAACAGTTCCGCGACATGAACGCGTTGTCGGCGTGGATGTGCTTCTCCAACTTCCTCAACCACCTGAGCCTGGACCGGATCGAGGCGGATTATTCCAATATCCTTTAAGGCTGGTGAGATCCAAATGTGGGAGCGGGCTTGCTCGCGAAGGCAGTGTGTCAGCCAACTGAGATGTTAAACCGCATTCGCGAGCAAGCCCGCTCCCACATTGAACCGTGTTCCACCCCTTTTCTGCGAGGTTTCAACGGATGAGAATCCTCGGCATCCTCTGCCTTTTCCTGGCCTTGAGCGGCTGCAGCTCGCTGTTGTTCTACCCGGAACCCGGCCAGTTGTTCACCCCGGAAAAGGCCGGGCTTGAATACCGCACCGTCACCCTGAACACCGCCGATGGCCTCAAGCTGAATGCCTGGTGGCTGCCGGTGAAGCAGGGGGTTGAGGTCAAGGGCACGGTGCTGCACTTGCACGGCAATGGCGGAAACCTGCCCATGCATCTCGGCGGCAGCTTCTGGTTGCCGAAAAATGGTTACCAGGTATTGCTTCTGGACTATCGCGGTTACGGCCTGTCCGAAGGCGAACCGAGCCTGCCGGCGATCTACCAGGACATCGATGCGGCGTTCGCCTGGCTGGACAAGGCGCCGCAGGTTCAAGGCAAGCCGCTGATCCTGCTCGGCCAGAGTCTCGGTGGCTCGATGGCCGTGCATTACCTGGTCCAGCACCCGCAACGGCAGAAGCAACTGAAGGCTTTTGTCCTCGACGGTGTGCCCGCCAGTTATCGCAGTGTCGGCCGCTATGCGCTGAGTAATTCATGGGTGTTCTGGACGTTCCAGGTGCCGTTATCGTGGCTGGTGCCGGACGGCGACAGCGCGATCAACTCCATGGCGCAGCTTAAAGATGTGCCGAAACTGATCTACCACAGCATCGACGATCCGATTGTGCCTCTTTCCAACGGCATCCGACTGTATCAAGCTGCGCCGCCGCCGCGGGTGCTGCAACTGACTCGTGGCGGTCATGTGCAGACGTTCGCCGACCCGGTCTGGCGTAACGTCATGCTGCGCTATCTCGATGACCCGCAGCATTTCAACGGCCTGCGCCGCCTGGGTGAAATCCCCAATTACCCGGCACCCCCGAATTCTGAAGATGAACCACCAGAGAGTCCGCAATGAGTGAAGAACGTAACGCAATCCCGCTGATCATCACCGGTATCTGCAGCATCCTCGGCACCGTCGGTGCCCTGTGGTGGTACGGCTACCTGCATTTCGCCAAGCCCGAGGATGCGTTGCTGCTCAACGAATTCACCATGCTCAAGACGATTCCGGGCGAAGACTACAAAGTCTCACTGGAGCCGGCCGCGCAAGTGGCGCAGTGCATCGATGGCGTGCTGGTGCTGTTTGACATGGAACAGAAAGGCCTGACCGGCGTGCTGGTCGACAGCAAGAAAAAAGCCGTGCGTTGCATGGGGCAGGAGACGCCGCAGAAGCTGGAGCAGTAAGGACAGTACAGATCCAAATGTGGGAGCGAGCCTGCTCGCGATAGCGGTGTAACAGTCAACATGGGTGTTGAATGTTATGGCCTCTTCGCGAGCAGGCTCGCTCCCACAGATATTTGTGTTGTGGTTGATTATTGGGTGTATGAACTCACCGCCGAACGCGGCATCACCGGCTGATTGTCATTGGAAATGGTCACCTCCACCCGACGGTTCATCGCCCGGCCCGAGGTGCTTGAGTTATCCGCCACCGGATACTCCTTGCCGTACCCCTGGGCAACGATACGCGCCGGATCGACGCCCATCTTCACCAGGGCTGCTCGCACGGAGTCCGCACGACGTTCCGACAGCGACTGGTTGTGCGATGCCGTACCGGTGCTGTCGGTATAACCCTCGACAATCACTTTGCGGTCGGGGTTTTCCTGGAGGTACTGCGCCAGTTTGTTGATGTTCATCAGGCCGTTGGATTTCAGCTCGGCCTTGTCCGTGGCGAACAGCACATCCCCGAAGGTCACCAGCGTCCCGCGCTCGGTCTGCCTGGCGTTGAGGCTGTCCTTCAGTTGTTTGATCTGCTGATCGCGGCCTGCCAGGCGGGCCTCGGCCCGTTGTGCCGACGTGTTTTTCAGATTGGCTTCAGCGGTGCGCAGGGCAATGGTCTGTTTGGCCACTTCAACCCGCTGGTTGGTCAGATAGGCAAGCTGGTCAACATTTGCTGCGTCTTCCTTGTCCCTGTAGGCCTGGTCGGCCTTGTCCAGATAATCGCTGGCTTCCTTGGTTTCCAGGGCTGCGACTTTGCTGGCCTGCGGGTCGGCCTGCAGGCCGGTGTAGTTGGTGCGGGCCTGTTCGAGGTTGGCGTTGGGCGGCGTGGAGCAGGCCGCCAGGGCTACGGTGGCAGCCAGCAGGGCAGGGATCATCAGTTGATTGCGTTTCATGATTTCGTCCTTTTAGTCGAGTGGGAATGCGTGGGGCCGCGCCGCTTACTGAACGGTGCGCTGGCTTTCCTGACGCAATTCCTGAACGCCTTTCTGCGCGTCCTTCACGGATTGTTCGGCCTTCATCGCCTGGGCCTTGCGCTCTGCGACACGAGCGTCCCACTCGGCCTGTTCGGCGAGCATCCGGGCCTGGTCATATTTTTTGTCGTGCATGGCGATTTCGGCTTGCTTGAGCTTGTCCTGGGCCGACTTCATTTCCACAGCGGCGAACTCGGTGCCGCCGGCGCTCACGGCGTCGTTGACGGCCGATTGGGTCACCGCATACTGCTCGGTCGGCGGGTTACCGGCGCAACCGGCCAGGACCAGGCTGCTGCCGAGGGCCAGCGCCGCCAGCTGGAGGCCGCGCGAATGAGTGAACGAGGATGTACCGGTTCGGGTTTTCATGGTCTTCAACTCCATTGGGCTAACTCCTGAAAAGCGTTGAATCCATCCTGGGCAGGGCGCTGAAGCCATCAATTGCGGGGTGTTTTGAAACGCTCGTCCCAGGCGTGGTTACTTGGGTTGACCCGAGGCTTTTTTTGAAAGTTCAGAGAATTTAGCCAGCTATCGAAAAAACTTTGACCGAATCGACAGGGCTTTAAGTCGGAGATTTGCGTCACGCACAGCGGTATACCGGACCTTTTACAGGCCCGGAGTAACGCAATTCTTGAAGTGAAATACGGGCCAATGTGGGAGCGGGCTTGCTCGCGAATGAGGTTTAACATTCAACAATAATGTTGACTGATACACCGCTTTCGCGAGCAAGCCCGCACACAGGGTTCAAGGCAAACTCAGTGTTTCTGTTTGTCGTCAGGCACTGACATATCGTGCAGATGCCGGCGGGACAGTGCCAGAAAACGCGGGGTCGGCCCGATGTCTTCGTACAGCGGATCACCTTCTTCGTCAGTGGCGACCACGGTCGAGCCTTTGACGTACGGGAAGCTTCTTTCCAGCTCTTCGAGGGCGGCGCCGATCAGATCGCCGAGCAGTTCTTCGGGATGCCGCTTGGGGTACATCTCGACGAGCGCGGCCAGCCGTGCGGCAGACTCCACATCCAGATGAATCGAGTAGCCGGTGTCGGTCAGGCGACCCTTGGCGTTTTCTTCCCAGTGGTGGGCAAGCTCGCGGATTTTCATAGTGACCTCATGGCGCGACCGCTCGTGGCGGGCAGGGTGAGTGTCCGGCGTTGGCCGGCGACAGCCGTTGTACGGCTTATCTTCAGACTAGCTTCAACAGGCAAGGTTTGAAGGCCCTTCGTCGTCTTGCTTGTAAGAACCTGTCTGGGGCGGCACTCTCTAGGTTCCAAGCCGCCCGGATTTTTTGCTGGAGACCTGCTGATGACCGATATTGATGCACGCTTGCGCGAGGACGTTCACCTGTTGGGTGAGCTGTTGGGCAACACCATTCGTGAACAGTATGGCGATGGTTTTCTCGACAAGATCGAGCAGATCCGCAAGGGCGCCAAGGCGGACCGGCGCGGCTCCATGGACGCCGAGCTCAGCGCCAGCCTCAACCAGTTGACCGAAGATGAACTGTTGCCGGTAGCGCGGGCGTTCAATCAGTTTCTCAACCTGGCCAATATCGCCGAGCAATACCAGTTGATTCACCGTCGGGAGGAATCTCAACAGGCGCCGTTCGAAGCCCGGGTGTTGCCCGAATTGCTCGCTCGCCTGCGCGCCGAGGGCCATGGTGCCGAAGCACTGGCCCGGCAATTGGGGCGACTGGAAATTGAACTGGTGCTGACCGCTCACCCGACTGAAGTCGCGCGTCGCACGCTGATCCAGAAGTACGACGCCATCGCCGCGCAATTGGCGGCTCAGGATCACCGCGACCTGACCCATGCCGAGCGCGAGCAGATCAAGACCACCTTGCAGCGCCTGATCGCCGAAGCCTGGCACACCGAGGAAATCCGCCGCACGCGTCCGACACCGGTGGACGAAGCCAAGTGGGGTTTCGCGGTGATCGAGCATTCGCTGTGGCAGGCCATTCCCAATTACCTGCGCAAGGCCGACCAGGCCCTGCACGCTGCCACCGGCCTGCACTTGCCACTGGAGGCAGCGCCGATTCGCTTTGCCTCGTGGATGGGCGGCGACCGCGACGGCAACCCCAATGTGACGGCGGCGGTTACCCGAGAGGTTTTACTGTTGGCGCGCTGGATGGCGGCTGATCTGTACCTGCGCGATGTCGATCACCTGGCGGCTGAGCTCTCGATGCAGCAGGCCAGCGATGAATTGAAGGCCAAGGCGGGTGACAGCGCCGAACCTTACCGGGCCGTGCTTAAACAGTTGCGCGAACGCCTGCGGGCGACGCGCAACTGGGCGCACACCTCGCTGTCGACACCCACGCCGGCACCGGCCGATGTACTGCAAAACAACCGCGAACTGCTCGACCCGCTGGAGCTGTGCTACCACTCGCTGCATGAATGCGGCATGGGCGTGATCGCCGACGGACCGTTGCTCGACTGCCTGCGTCGGGCGGTGACCTTCGGTCTGTTCCTTGTTCGTCTGGATGTGCGCCAGGACTCGTCGCGACACACCGCAGCCATGACCGAAATCACCGACTACCTCGGCCTGGGGCGCTACGAGGACTGGAGCGAGGAAGAACGCATCGCCTTCCTGATACGTGAACTGAATAACCGCCGGCCGTTGCTGCCGGCGTACTTCAAGCCCTCCGCCGATACCGCCGAGGTGCTGGCGACCTGCCGGGAAATTGCCGCTGCACCGGGGGCGTCCCTCGGTTCCTATGTGATCTCGATGGCCGGTGCCGCTTCCGATGTGCTGGCGGTGCAATTGTTGCTCAAGGAATCCGGCGTGCTGCGGCCGATGCGCGTGGTGCCGCTGTTCGAAACCCTGGCCGATCTCGACAACGCCGGCCCGGTGATCGAGAAACTGCTGCTGTTGCCGGGCTATCGCTCGCGTCTGCAAGGGCCGCAGGAAGTGATGATCGGCTATTCCGATTCGGCCAAGGACGCCGGCACCACCGCGGCGGCCTGGGCGCAGTACCGGGCGCAGGAACGACTGGTGGATATCTGCCGCGAACAACAAGTGGAGCTGCTGCTGTTCCACGGTCGCGGCGGCACCGTGGGGCGTGGCGGCGGACCGGCCCACGCGGCGATCCTGTCGCAGCCGCCGGGTTCGGTGGCGGGGCGGTTCCGCACCACTGAACAGGGTGAAATGATTCGATTCAAATTCGGCTTGCCGGACATCGCCGAGCAAAACCTCAACCTGTACCTGGCCGCCGTGCTTGAGGCGACCTTGCTGCCACCACCGCCACCGACGCCCGAGTGGCGCCATTTGATGGACGAACTGGCCGCAGACGGTGTCAGCGCTTACCGCGCCGTGGTGCGGGAGAATCCGCAGTTCGTGGAGTATTTCCGCCAGTCCACGCCGGAACAGGAACTCGGTCGTTTGCCCCTGGGCAGTCGCCCGGCCAAGCGCCGGGCCGGGGGGATCGAAAGCCTGCGGGCGATTCCGTGGATCTTCGGCTGGACCCAGACGCGGCTGATGCTGCCGGCCTGGCTGGGTTGGGAAGCCGCCCTGAGCAAGGCACTGGAGCGGGGTGAAGGTGAACTGCTGGGGCAGATGCGTGAGCAATGGCCGTTCTTCCGCACCCGCATCGATATGCTGGAGATGGTCCTGGCCAAGGCGGATGCCGACATTGCCCAGTCCTATGACGAGCGTCTGGTGGAGCCGAATCTATTGCCATTGGGTGCGCACTTACGCGACCTATTGTCGCAGGCGTGCTCCATCGTTCTCGGCCTGACCGGGCAGTCGCAGCTGCTGGCACATAGCCCAGCGACCCTTGAATTCATCCGCTTGCGTAACACCTACCTCGACCCGCTTCATCTATTGCAGGCCGAGTTGCTGGCCCGTTCACGATTGCAGGATGTAGCGCAGGGCAGCCCGGTAGAACAGGCCCTGCTGGTGTCTGTCGCGGGGATTGCCGCCGGTTTGCGTAACACCGGCTAAGGTTTTTGCCGTGGGGTCAGGCATCCGGCAGGTGAGGCGGATGCCGCTGCAGGACGGGTTGAAAAGTGCTGTCAGGCGACAGTTAATGTTGGGGTTGCGACTTGGGGAACCGTGCGCAATGGTCGCAGGAGGCAGCGGTTTCTCCGACTTTTGGCGTCTTGTGTGGGCGCAGCCTGCTGTGTATCTTGATCAGCCTTTGGCCGTTTGGGCGGCCACGACCCTTTTTTGAGATTGGCCCCACGAGGCGAATCTGACGTTATCCATATAAAAAATTGAGGAGCACATCGATGCGCGTCATTCTGCTGGGAGCTCCCGGGGCCGGTAAAGGTACTCAGGCTAAGTTCATCACCGAAAAATTCGGCATTCCGCAAATCTCCACCGGCGACATGCTGCGTGCAGCGGTCAAGGCCGGCACCGAGCTGGGCATCAAGGCCAAGAGCATCATGGATGCCGGTGGCCTGGTGTCCGATGACCTGATCATCGCACTGGTCAAGGACCGCATCGCCCAGTCCGACTGCGCCAACGGTTTCCTGTTCGACGGCTTCCCGCGCACCATTCCCCAGGCCGAAGCCCTGGTGACTGCCGGCGTCGAGCTGGACGCAGTGGTTGAAATCGCCGTCGAGGACGAAGAAATCGTCCAGCGTATCGCCGGTCGTCGTGTTCACGAGGCCAGCGGCCGCGTGTACCACATCGTCTACAACCCGCCGAAAATCGCCGGCAAGGACGACATCACCGGTGAAGAGCTGGTACAGCGCAAGGACGACACCGAAGAAACCGTGCGTCATCGCCTGTCGGTCTACCACTCCCAGACCAAGCCGCTGGTGGATTTCTACCAGAAGCTGTCGGCCGCCAATGGCAAGCCGCAGTACAGCCATATCGAAGGCGTCGGTTCGGTTGAAGCGATCACCGCCAAGGTGCTTGAAGCCCTGAGCTGAAAAGTCTGAATCGCTTCATCTTCCACGGCCCGCTTGCGGGCCGTAGTTGTTTATACTGACGCACTTTTTCTGACCTCTTGTTACGGATACATCGATGAGCACCTTGCTGGCCCTGGACACCGCGACTGAAGCTTGCTCCGTTGCCTTGCTGCATGACGGCAAGGTCACGAGCCATTACGAGGTGATCCCGCGCCTGCACGCGCAGAAGCTGTTGCCGATGATCAAGCAATTGCTGGCCGATGCTGGCACCACCCTGCAAGCGGTCGATGCCATTGCGTTCGGTCGTGGCCCGGGAGCCTTCACCGGTGTGCGCATCGCCATCGGCGTGGTGCAAGGCCTGGCGTTTGCTCTGGATCGCCCGGTGCTGCCGGTGTCGAACCTGGCCGTGCTGGCGCAACGTGCATTGCGTGAACACGGCGCCACTCAGGTCGCTGCTGCCATCGATGCGCGCATGGATGAAGTGTATTGGGGGTGCTACCGCGAAACGGCCGGGGAGATGCGCCTGGTGGGCGCCGAAGCGGTACTGCCGCCGGAGTCCGCGGCATTGCCGGCCGATGTCGGCGGCGAGTGGTTCGGCGCCGGCACTGGTTGGGGTTATGGCGAGCGTATCGCCGTCAACCTGATTGGGCAGGACGCAGGCATGCTGCCTCACGCTGAAGATTTGCTGACCCTGGCGCGGTTCGCCTGGGAACGTGGTGAGGCGATCGTGGCCGACGAGGCACAGCCGGTGTATCTGCGCGATAAAGTGGCGACGCCCAAGGCGCGTTAAAAGATCGCAGCCTGCGGCAGCTCCTACAGAAGATCGCATTTCCCTGTAGGAGCTGCCGCAGGCTGCGATCTTTTCCAGGCACCACCAATCGTCATTTTCTAACCCCGGCTTTTAAACCTTTTGCCTTTTATGTGTTCTAGTTATCACTCGGCGGTTTGCGAAGTGGGTTTTGCGCCACTAAACTGCCATCACTGATTCCGAGTATGCACGTATGCGTATCGACGGCGTTTCCTCTCAGTCCTACCCCATCAAGCGCAAGCCACGCAAAGGCCGTGTGGTGGAAGACGACGCCATTGATATCGAAGGCGAGCTGGAATTCCCGACTGAAGAGCAGTTGGCTGCCCGCGCCGCCAAAGCCTCTGCGCAAAAACCGAGCAATCTTCCCGCCCGTCAGCAAGACATGATTTACCACCGTGCCATGAGCAAGAGCGTGGCGACGGCGCTGGCCAGCTACCTGAGTACCGCCGGTTTCGTCGATTGGGATACGGATGTGCTGGGTCTCGACCTGTACATCTGATGGTGCTGCCGTATTACCTCGGTTGCCCGTCCTGGAGCGAGAACGCCTGGCGCGATTACCTGTATCCGCCGCACGCCCGACCGGCTGAATTTCTTGATCTCTATTGCCAGGTATTCAATGCCGTGGAAGGCAACACGACCTTCTACGCCAGCCCTGCTGCCAGCACTGTGCAGCGTTGGGCCGAAACCATGCCGCAGCACTTTCGCTTTACCGCCAAGTTTCCCGGCGAGATCAGCCACGGTGGCGATCTGCGCGAACAGCTGACAGCCGCCGAAACCTTCCTGCAATTGCTCAATCCTCTGGGTGATCGGGTGTCGCCATCGTGGTTGCAGCTGTCGAAAAACTTCACGCCCCAACGCTTGCCCGAGCTGGCCGGATTTATCGATGCCCTGCAGCGCCCGCTGGCCGTTGAAGTGCGCCATGGCGATTTCTTCGCCAAGGGAGACAGCGAGCGAATGCTCAATCGTCTGCTGCTGGATCGCGGTGTTGAACGCATCTGTCTTGATCCCCGAGCGTTGTTCAGTTGCACATCGACCGAGCCGTCAGTGCTTCACGCTCAATCGAAGAAGCCCCGGGTGCCTCCGCGTCCGGCAGCGTTCACGCAGTGTCCGCAGGTGCGTTTTATCGGCCATCCGGTGCTTGAGGCCAACGATCCGTTCCTGGAGCCCTGGGTCGAGAAAATCGCGCTGTGGATCGAAGAAGGACGCACGCCGTATATCTTCCTGCACACCGCCGACAACCTGCTGGCGGCGAAACTGGCGCAGCGTTTTCACGCCAGGCTGATGCGGCGTCTGCCTGGCTTGCCGGCGCTGCCTGAGCTATACAGAGAACCCGCCGCCGAGCAACTTGGTCTGCTCTGAGGCGGATTCCTTCCCCCTCTTCAGGAGCCTGCCCCATGGATGCGCAAACCCTTCGAGCCCAGGCGTTCAAAGCCCTTCACGAACGCTCTGGCGCTTTTGTGATTCCCAATCCGTGGGATGCGGGTTCAGCGAAGATGCTCGCCAGCCTCGGCTTCGAGGCGCTGGCGACCACCAGTGCCGGTTATGCCTTTTCCCAGGGTCGTGCCGATGGCGGCTTGAGCCTCGACGATACCCTGATGAACGTTCAGGCGATTGTCGCCGCCACTGACTTGCCGGTTGCCGTGGACCTGGAAAACGGCTTTGCCGACAACCCGGCCGACTGCGCGAAAAGCATCTTGCGCGCGGCAGAGGCCGGAGCCGTTGGAGGTTCGATTGAAGACGCCACCGGTCGCGAAGAAGGCCCCATCTACTGCTTCGACCACGCGGTGGCGCGCATCGAGGCCTCTGTGGCTGCCGCTCGCAGTTTGCCGTTCCCCTTCACATTGACCGCCCGGGCCGAAAACTTCCTGCACGGCAATCCTGATCTGGCCGACACCATCCGCCGCTTGCAGGCATTCGCCGAGGCCGGTGCCGATGTGCTCTACGCACCCGGTCTGCGCAACGCCGAGGATGTGCTGGCGGTGGTGCGCGCGGTGGCGCCCAAACCGGTGAATGTGTTGATGTCGGGCGGCTTGAAGCTGACGGTCGCGCAGTTGGCTGAAATGGGCGTCAAACGCATCAGCGTCGGTTCGGCGCTGGCGTTGGCGGCCTATGGTGAATTCTTCCGTGCCGCCGAAGAAATCCAGACATCAGGCACGTTCGGCTTCACTTCGCGGTCGATGCCGTACCAGAAGGCCAATCAGTTCTTCAAGGGCTGAGGGTCAGGCGGCGATGCGCAGGTTTTGCAGGATGATCGGGCGCGCCCAACCATTGTCGAAATCCAGTTGTTTCTGCTGCTCCACCAATTCTTCCGGGGAGAACGGCGGGAACGGCTTGTCGAGCAGATCCAGGTCGAATTCGGCAATCGGCAGGTGCAGCGGACGTGGTTGCGGGGCAGGGCCGGCTTCCGGCAGTGGCTGACCGGCGTTGAGCACGATCGGGCGAACCCAGCCGCTGTCGAAGTCCTGGTGTTTTTGCTGGGCGACGATTTCATCTGCCGGGAACGGTGGGAATGGCTTGTCGGCCAGGTCCATTTCGAATTCGGCAATGGGCAGGAACAGAGGTTCTGGCGGGCGGACCTGGGTCTCTTTGACGTCGCACTCACGCTGGGAAACGATGTGTTCCAGCAGCTCGCTGCCAACGGTCGGCTCGACCGGGCTTTCGAGATCGACCGGTGGGAAATTCAGTGATTCAGGCAGCACATCACCCGACTGATCGGCCAGCGCACGGGCAAAGAAATCCTGCCAGATGTGACTGACACCGCTCAGTGCCTGGGTGTTTCGCAGGTTGTAATTGCCGTAGGGCGATATAAAACCTGTGATTGTGGGTTGAATGTCTGACATTTCTCTCGGTCGACGCTCAGCTCTGGCAAAATGCTCGATAGTTTTGTTATCGGCAGTTTTTGCCGATCATTAATTTTTTGAGCGTGTTTTCCGATGATTGATCAACCCGCAGCCTGCCGCATCCATGTCCAGGCCCTGGACGTGGCTTTCGAGCCACAAGCCGAGCAATGGGCCGAGCGCCTGGGCTTGCCGATGCAAGTGGCGGATGGCGAATTTGCCTTGCAGGTGGGTGACCAGGGTTTGCAGTTGCAACAGCTGGGACCGGATGCGCCGGGGCCGGTGCGGGTGGACTTCGTCGAGGGCGGTGCGGCCCATCGCCGTCTGTACGGCGGCGGCAGCGGGCAGATGATCGCCAAGGCTGTTGGCGTCGCCCAAGGCGTGCGCCCGCGGGTACTGGATGCCACGGCAGGGCTGGGCAAGGACGCGTTCGTGCTGGCCAGCCTCGGTTGCGAGATAAGCCTGATCGAGCGTCAGCCGCTGATCGGCGCCTTGCTGGAAGATGGCCTGGCCCGTGGTGCGGAAGATTTCGATGTGGCGCCGATCGTGGCGCGCATGCGGCTGCTCAAGGGCAACTCGATCGAGGTGATGCGCAATTGGGAGGGTGAGCCGCCACAGGTGATCTACCTCGACCCGATGTTCCCTCACCGTGAGAAAACCGCGCTGGTGAAGAAGGAAATGCGCCTATTCCGGCCGCTGGTGGGCGATGACCCGGATGCGCCGGCCTTGCTCGAAGCGGCGTTGGCCCTGGCCAGCCACCGGGTAGTGGTCAAGCGCCCGCGCAAGGCGCCGTGCATCGACGGGCCGAAGCCGAGTCATGCGCTGGATGGCAAGTCCAGTCGTTACGATATTTATCCGAAGAAAGCGCTCAAGCCTTAAGACCGAGTCGCCTTCATCGCGGGCAAGCCACGCTCCCACAGGTTTTGTGCCGGGTTCAAAATTCGAGTACACCTCGGACCCTGTGGGAGCGGGCTTGCCCGCGAAGGCGTCGGTACAGTCAACGCAATGCTGTCAGGTTCACTGAGGCCGATAAGCCCGCATAAACAACCCCACCACTTCCCGCACATGGCTCTCCGCGGCCTCGCCGACCGGCGGCTCGCCGCAGCCATACAGCAAGCGGAAATTCCCGGCGCCCTTGAGCAGGCAGAAGAAGTGCTCGGCGGCGTTGTGCGGCTTGTCGATGCTCAGCACGCCACTTTCGTCGATCCGGCTCAGCAAGCGTTCCATGCCATGCAGCATGCGCTCCGGGCCCGCCTCAAAGAAGATTTGCGCGAGTTTCGGGTCCTGGCTGCCCAGGGTCATCATCAGTCGGTGCAGGTTCACTGATTCGTCACTGTTGATCAGCTGATGAAAGCCGCGCGCGATGTTCAGCAGCACGGTTTCCACCGCCACGCCTTCGGGCAACTCGAAGAACAGCGGGGGCAACTGCTCCTCGCACTTGGCCACCACGGCGGCGGAGAACAGCGTCTCCTTGTCGTTGAAGTGGCTGTAGACCGTCAGCTTCGACACACCGGCCTCGGCTGCGACGGCATCCATGCTGGTATTGGCATAACCCTTACTCAGAAACAGCACTTTCGCCGCATCGAGAATGGCCTGGCGCTTCACCAGATCCTTGGGTCTGCCTGGGCCATTGGGTGCTGAAAGATTGTTTGGCATATTCGCTTTTATTACTGGACTGGTGAGTTTGCTATTAATAACATACTGCTCAGTATAATTATTCAAAGCACCATTAGCGAAAGGTCCTTCACCATGTTCCGCTATGCCTTGCCCCTCGCGTTGCCAGTCACCCTGGCTTTTTTATTGTCAGCGTGTGGCTCCGACGAAGTGCCGCCAGTCAGCGTGCGCCCGGCCATGGTGGTTCAGCCAGAGCCTTCGGCACAGGCCATGGAAAGTTATCCAGGGGAAGTCCGTGCGCGTTATGAACCGGACCTGGCGTTCCGCATTGGCGGTAAAGTCAGCCGACGACTGGTCGAGGAAGGGCAGCGGGTCAAGGCCGATCAACCTTTGGCAGAGCTCGATCCTCAGGACGTGCGCCTGCAACTGGAGGCCACCCGGGCTCAGGTCGCTGCAGCTGAAGCCAATCTGAGCATGGTGCGTGCCGAGCGTGATCGCTACAAAACCCTGATGGAGCGTCAGCTGGTCAGCCGTTCGCAGTACGACAATCACGAAAACCTCTACCGCTCCGGCGAGGCGCGCCTCAAGCAAATCAAGGCCGAATTCAACGTTTCCAATAACCAGGCCAGCTACGCCGTGTTGCGTGCGCCGCAGGACGGCGTCGTGGCCAAGCGACTGGTTGAAGTCGGGCAAGTCGTGGCCGCGGGGCAAACGGTGTTCACTCTGGCGACCGATGGCGAGCGTGAAGTGCTGATCAGCCTGCCGGAGCAGAACTTCGGCCGTTTCAAGGTCGGTGAACCGGTGGCGGTGGAGCTCTGGACCCAACCCGGCCAACGTTTCGAAGGGCGCATCCGTGAGCTGTCGCCAGCGGCTGATCCAAAGTCACGCACCTTCGCGGCGCGCATCGCCTTCACCTCCGGCAAGGTGCCGGTGGAGCTGGGCCAGAGCGCCCGGGTGTTCGTGCAGACCGCCGACGTGGTGCCTCTGTCCGTTCCGCTGTCGGCGTTGACGGCAGAAAATGGCGTGACCTATGTCTGGGTCGTCAGCGCCAACAACACCTTGAAGAAAACCCCGGTGCGAGTGGGTGCCTTCGGTGAGAAAACCGTACCGGTGCTCGAGGGGCTCAACGCCAGCGACTGGGTCGTGGCCGCCGGTGTCCATGTGCTTCTTGAAGGGCAGCAGGTGCGCCCGGTGGATCGCTCCAATCGCGTGGTCAATCTGGCGGACAAGGAGTAAGCCCCGATGCGCTTCAACCTTTCCGAATGGGCGCTGCGTAATCGCCAGATCGTACTGTTCCTGATGCTGTTGCTGGCCATCGTCGGTGCACTTTCCTACACCAAACTCGGCCAGAGTGAAGACCCGCCGTTCACCTTCAAGGCCATGGTGATTCGCACCAACTGGCCGGGCGCGACTGCCGAGGAAGTTTCGCGCCAGGTCACCGAACGCATCGAAAAAAAGCTGATGGAAACCGGCGAGTACGAGCGCATTGTTTCGTTCTCGCGGCCCGGGGAATCCCAGGTCACCTTCATTGCGCGTGATTCCATGCACTCGGCAGAGATCCCGGAGCTCTGGTATCAGGTGCGCAAGAAAATCAGCGACATCCGTCATACCCTGCCGCCGGGGATTCAGGGGCCGTTCTTCAACGATGAGTTCGGTACCACGTTCGGCAACATCTACGCCCTGACCGGCGCGGGTTTCGACTACGCCGTGCTCAAGGATTACGCCGACCGTATCCAGATCCAGCTGCAACGGGTCAAGGATGTGGGCAAGGTCGAACTGCTGGGGTTGCAGGACGAAAAAATCTGGATCGAGCTTTCCAACGTCAAGCTCGCCACCCTCGGCTTGCCGCTGGCGGCTGTCCAGCAAGCCCTTGAAGAGCAGAACGCGGTGTCCACGGCAGGTTTCTTCGAGACCAGCAGCGAGCGCTTGCAGCTACGGGTGACGGGGAATTTTCAGACGGTCGAGGAGATCAAGAACTTCCCGATCCGCGTCGGCGATCGCACCTTCCGTATCTCCGATGTGGCTGATGTGCGGCGTGGTTTCAATGATCCACCGGCGCCGCGCATGCGCTTCATGGCGCAAGACGCCATCGGCCTGGCGGTGGCGATGAAGGACGGCGGTGACATCCTGATATTGGGTAAGGCACTGGAAGTCGAGTTCGCCCGCATCCAGAAGAACCTCCCGGCCGGTATGGAGCTGCGCAAGGTCTCCGACCAGCCGGCGGCGGTGAAAACCGGGGTTGGCGAGTTCGTGCAAGTGCTGGTCGAGGCGCTGGCCATCGTGTTGCTGGTAAGCTTCTTCTCCCTCGGCGTGCGCACCGGCATGGTGGTGGCCCTGGCGATTCCGCTGGTGCTGGCGATGACGTTTGCCAGCATGTATTACCTGGGCATCGGTCTGCACAAGATTTCTCTCGGCGCGTTGGTACTGGCGCTGGGCTTGCTGGTGGACGACGCGATCATCGCCGTGGAAATGATGGCAATCAAAATGGAGCAGGGTTTCGACCGGGTCAAAGCGGCGAGTTATGCGTGGACCAGCACTGCGTTCCCGATGCTCACCGGTACGCTGATCACCGCGGCCGGCTTCCTGCCGATTGCCACGGCGCAATCGGGCACTGGCGAATACACCCGTTCGATCTTCGAGGTGGTCACCATCGCGCTGTTGGCGTCGTGGGTGGCCGCGGTGGTTTTCGTGCCGTATCTCGGGGAAAAACTCCTGCCGGACCTGGCGAAAATTCACGCCGCCAAGCACGGTGCCGGCCAACCCGATCCCTATGGCACGCCGTTCTATCAGCGCGTCCGGCGTCTGGTGGAGTGGTGCGTGCACTGGCGCAAAACCGTGATCGCCGCGACTGTGGTGTTGTTCATCGCTTCCATCGTGCTGTTCAAGTTTGTACCGCAGCAGTTCTTCCCGGCATCGGGTCGCCTCGAGTTGATGGTCGACCTGAAGCTGGCCGAAGGTGCTTCGCTGAGCAACACCGCCGACGAGGTCAAACGCCTCGAAGCGCTGCTCAAGGACAAGGCAGGGATCGACAACTACGTGGCCTACGTCGGCACCGGTTCGCCGCGCTTTTACCTGCCGCTGGATCAGCAACTGCCGGCGGCGAGCTTCGCCCAGTTTGTCGTCCTGGCGAAAACCATCGAAGAACGGGAAGCCCTGCGCACCTGGTTGATCTCAACCCTCAACGAGCAATTCCCCGCTCTACGCTCGCGGGTCACGCGTCTGGAAAACGGTCCGCCGGTTGGCTACCCGGTACAGTTCCGCGTGACCGGGGAGCACATCGAGGCGGTGCGGGCGCTGGCACGCAAAGTCGCGGCCAAGGTTCGCGAGAACCCGCATGTGGTCAACGTCCACCTGGACTGGGAAGAACCGAGCAAGGTGGTGTACCTGAACATCGATCAGGATCGCGCGCGGGCGCTGGGCGTGAGCACGGCCAACCTGTCGAAGTTCCTGCAAAGTTCTCTCACCGGTTCCAGCGTCAGTCAGTACCGTGAAGACAACGAGTTGATCGAGATCCTGTTGCGCGGCACGGTACATGAACGCACCGAACTGTCATTGCTGCCGAGCCTGGCGGTGCCGACCGATAACGGTCGCAGCGTCGCGCTGTCGCAAATCGCGACCCTGGAGTACGGCTTCGAAGAGGGCATCATCTGGCACCGCAACCGCCAGCCTAACGTGACGGTTCGCGCTGACATCTATGACAAGCAGCAACCGGCGACACTGGTGCAGCAGATCATGCCGACCCTCGATCCGATCCGCGCCGAACTGCCCGACGGCTACTTGTTGGATGTCGGCGGCACCGTTGAAGATTCGGCGCGTGGACAGAACTCGGTGAAGGCCGGCGTGCCGTTGTTCATCGTGGTGGTGTTGACCTTGCTGATGCTGCAACTGCGCAGTTTCTCGCGCACGGCGATGGTGTTTCTGACGGCGCCGCTGGGGTTGATCGGGGTGACGCTGTTTCTGTTGGTGTTTCGCCAGCCGTTCGGTTTCGTGGCGATGCTGGGGACTATCGCCTTGTCGGGGATGATCATGCGTAACTCGGTGATTCTGGTGGATCAGATCGAGCAGGACATTGCTGCCGGGTTGAAGCCTTGGCAGGCGATCATCGAGGCCACGGTGCGGCGGTTCCGGCCGATTGTGTTGACGGCGCTGGCGGCTGTTCTGGCGATGATTCCGTTGTCGCGCAGTGTGTTCTTTGGGCCGATGGCGGTGGCGATCATGGGGGGGCTGATTGTGGCCACGGCGTTGACGCTGCTGTTTTTGCCTGCGCTTTATGCGGCCTGGTTTCGGGTCAGGAAGGAGCCTGTTTGATCGGGGACATATCCATTGCTTCGGTAGCGGCGGCTGGCGGTTTCGCCCTTACGGCGAGTCCCTTTTGTCAAACGACACAAAAGGAACCAAAAAGTCTCGCCCCTTACGTACGGCCCCTCGCTGAGGCTCGGGGTTCCTTCGCTCCGGTATTCATCCGGGGGCATTGCCCTCCGGTCGGCTTCGCTTCGACCTACATGCAATGAGTTCGACTGCGTCGAACGGCGCTGCGCGCCCATCCCCGGATGAACACCTCCGCTCAGCCTGCCGAGGGGGCGGGTAGATCAAAAGCTGCAGGCGAGCTAACGCTCGGCCTGTTGAGTGGTGAGAAGCGTGGGTGTACGCCGATCGGCCTTTGCTCTGCTCTTCTGTGGGAGCGAGCCTGCTCGCGAAGGCGGCCTGATAGCCGACTAATTTCTTTCAGATGTACTCGGTCAAATTGTGGGAGCGGGCTTGCCCGCGAAGGCGTCCTGACAGCCGACCAATTTCTACCGAATGTACTCGACCCAACTGTGGGAGCGAGCTTGCTCGCGATGGCTGCCCAACAGTCAACAACGTTTATCGCCCAAGCCAACCATTCAGACCATTCCCACAAGACTTTCAGGTTGCCTGTCGGAAGCACGATCACTAGCCTCTGACGGTCGCTGCCAATTCAGCGACCGGGACTGCAAGCCCGCCAATAGTTTGTTAGGCGCCCACTGGCGCACCTATAATCATGGCGCTTTTTTAGCGACCACCGATTTATGGTGGCTGTGTGCGGGAGATCTTCGGGTCTGCCGGGTTTGCCTAACAACTCGGTCTTGCAGACCCGCATACAGCTGCCACCCATCATCTGCAAGTGATGCTGGCTGCTCCAACTTTCGTTAGGAGCTTCACAATGATCAAACCCAGCCCCAACCCCCCGGCTCCAGAGTCCGAAGAAAATACCGGCACTTCAAACCGTCCCTGCCCAATTTTCACCATCCACCCAGGCGTCGACTCCGAAACCTTGCTGGTCCATGCCTACGAAACCCTCGCCTCAGCCAATGTAATGGCAACCGAGTTGTCGTCCATCCTGACCGGCCCAACCTGCAATCTGGCACTCGGCATTCAGCAGATGATTGTCTTGGCGCAGCTATCGGTGAATCGTGTGCTGGATCAATTGGATTCGCTTCGATAGCACAACGAAAAAGCCCGCTGAACCTTTGAAGGTCGGCGGGCTTTTGGTTGTTGCCGTCAGCTAAAAGTTACAAGGTCCCAAACACCTTTTTCGCCAAACTGGTCGCCGCAGCCGCCGGGTTCTGGCGGATGGTTTCTTCCTGTTTGCCGATCATTTCGAACAAGCCATTCAACGCCTGCTCGGTGACGTAGTTTTCGACGTTGGCATTCTTCGCGTCCAATACGCCCATGGTCGCCGCTTGCCCTGCGAACGAATTGTACTGCTGGGCCAGGCCCACCTTGTCGGTGGCTTGTTTGACGATCGGCAGGAACTTGGCGCGGATCTGTTCGCGGCTGGTCTTGTTCAGGTATTGGGTGGCCGAGTCGTTGCCGCCGCTGAGGATGCCCTTGGCGTCTTCCACGGTCATTTTCTTCACGGCATCGACGAGGATTGGCTGCGCCTGGGTCACGGCGGTTTCGGCCGCTTTGTTCATGCTGGCTTCCAGTTCATCGACCTGGTCACCCATGCCGAACTGTTTCATTTTGCTGGCGACCTTGCCCAGTTTGCCCGGCAGTTCGATTTTTACTTCCGGGTTGTCGCTGAAGCCGCCCGGGGTGCCGAGTTGTTTCACGGCCAGTTGCGCGCCTTGAGTCAGTGCGTCCTTGAGCCCGCCGGTGGCGTCTTTCTGCGACAGGTCGCTGAGGGATAGCGCCAGGGCGTTGGCACAGATCATCAAACCTGCGCACAGGCCGGCAAAACGAAGGGTAGGGCGGAGCATGGCAGCTTCCTTGTTCAGAAAAGAGAGAGTTAGCGAACGGCGTCGACGCGGATTTTCAGCGGTTGCGGGTCCTTGCCATCAAGACGCACGG
This sequence comes from Pseudomonas sp. GNP012, assembly GCF_054343835.1. Taxonomy (NCBI): domain Bacteria; kingdom Pseudomonadati; phylum Pseudomonadota; class Gammaproteobacteria; order Pseudomonadales; family Pseudomonadaceae; genus Pseudomonas; species Pseudomonas sp. GNP012. Next base: position 553,527 of record NZ_JBTGUU010000001.1, read on the forward strand.
CATGGTGTTCGGTGGTGATGAACATCAGCTTTCCGTCGACTTCGATGCGCGCGCTGACCGAGTAGCGATGGCCTGGTTTGACCTGCGCCGGATCGTAACTCAGATGAAACGGCAGTGGCACCTGGCCTTTGACCGGGCCGTTCTGTTCGTCGAGGACAATGGCCGGTGCGTCGGCCACAGACACGTCCTGCAAGCTCACGTTCAGGGTAGCGGTGGGCGGCAGGGCACTGCGTTGCAGGTAAAAGACTTCGCCGTAGAGGCTGGCCTTCGGGGCAGGTTGCAGGGATTGGCAGGCGCCGAGCAAAACCGTAAGCCCGAGGAGAGAGAGTTTTTTCATGAAGCGGATCCTTGTCATTGGCGCCCGAAGAAGACCGGCGCCAACGACAATTTAACGGATTTTACCGAGGATATCGCCCAACTTGCCTCGGGGGTGTTCTCAGACAAGCTGGACCAGCACTTCCTGTTCCTTTACATGATCGACACCCAGTTCCACCGGGTGATGTTGAGTGGAGATGAAGTACAGATGGTCCTCGTGGGTGATGCGCGCGCTGATTGCATAGCGATGGCCGGGCAGGACATCAGCAAGCTTGTACGTCAGGTTGAAGTTCAGCCCGGCTTTTTCTGCGTTGGTAATGATCTGTGCGGCCAGCTCTTTTGCTGCGACATCTTGCAGACTGTCATCCTCCAGACGGACATGAAGAGTCGAGTTACGCGGCAGCGCCATCTTTACCGCGTAACTCACTTTGCCACTAATGGTCTTTACGGTTTCGTTGCTCATATTGATTTCCTTATCGATTGATCGTCGGTAGTGACGAGCGCCCAGCATAGGGTCGAGATAGCGATTTCTATGTAGGGGGATTCCTGCGGATAGGGGCAAAGCTGGAGTGACATGAGTCAGAAGCGTCCTTGCTTCAGCCATAAAACCCACGCGCAGAGATCTGAGTGATTCAGACTGGCGTCACCAATTCCGCCGCATCTTCACTGCGATGCAACGCCACCTGCCGGATCGACAAGCGGATCTCCGCCGGCAACACCCGTTTGGCCGCGCCTTCGGCCAGCTCGCCGAGCAGTTCGTGGTAGCTCAACTTGCCCGCTTCGTCGCGCTTGAGCACTTCGAGGTCGAGCAGGGTCTGGATGAAGTGGCGGAACAGGCTCTTGTCGAAGAATTCCGGGGCGTTCAGGCCATGCAGGATCGACAGGCGCTGGGCCATGACCGTGCACAGGTCTTCCAGTTCTTCGGCACTGATGCTGTTCTGGCCGCTGTTGAGCAGCAGGGACACGGTCATGTAGAAACGCTGCAGGGTCTGGGCGATGCTTTTCGACAGCAGCGTCAGCAACACGAAATGCCGTGAGCTTGGCGCCGGGCGCAGGTACACATCGTTCTCGACGCGCAGCAGGCCTTGCTCGACGAACGCCTCCAGCCACTGGTCGATCACAGCATCCAGTTCGTCCAGCGACCAGCGAATGAACAGCTCCGCTTGCAGGTACGGGTACAGCGCGCGGGTGTAGCGCAGGATCTGTTCGCGACTCATGCGCGAGGCACTCTGGAAGAAGCTCGCCAGCAGTGCCGGCAGGGCGAAGATGTGCAATACGTTGTTGCGGTAGTAGGTCATCAGGACGGCGTTCTGTTCGTCCAGATACAGAATCTTGCCCAGGGCATCGCTCTGCTCGGACAGCAGGTCCATGTCCTTCACGTGCTCGATCAGCGCCCGGCCGTCACCTTCCGGCAGGGTGGTGTGTGGCGAGTACGGCACCTTGCGCAGCAGCGCCAGATACAGGTCGAGCACCCGTGCCATGGCGCGGTCGTCCAGGGCCAGGCGGCTGGTGGACAGCAGAGCCAGGGCGACGAGGTTGACCGGGTTGATCGCTGCCGCTTCGTTCAGATGCCGTGCGACCTTCTCGCCGAGGCGGTTGGTGGTCTCGTTGAGCCAGGCGGGTCTGAACTGCGGGCCGAGTTCCTGCTGGCGCCAGTCCGGCTGTTCGTTGTCGAGAAATTCCGCGAGTTTGATCGGCTCGCCGAAGTTCACCGCGACCTGGCCGAAGCGCTGCTTGAGTGCGCCGATGACTTTGAAGATGTCGAAGATCGATTCTTTCTTCTTGGCCGCACCGCGCAACTCGCCGAGGTAGGTCCGGCCTTCCAGTACGCGCTCGTAGCCGATGTATACCGGCACGAAGACGATGGGCATGCGCGATGAGCGCAGGAAGCTGCGCAGGGTGATCGCGAGCATCCCGGTCTTCGGTTGCAGCATGCGCCCGGTGCGCGAACGGCCACCCTCGACGAAATACTCCACCGGGAAGCCCTTGGTGAATAGGGTGTGCAGGTATTCGTTGAAGACCGAGGTGTACAGCGGGTTGCCCTTGAACGTCCGGCGCATGAAGAACGCGCCGCCACGGCGCAGCAGGCCGCCGATCACCGGCATGTTCAGGTTGATCCCGGCGGCGATGTGCGGCGGGGTCAGGCCGTTGCGGAACAGCAGGTAGGACAGCAGCAGATAATCGATGTGGCTGCGGTGGCAGGGTACGTAGATCACTTCGTGACCCTGGGCGACCTTCTGCACGCCTTCGATGTGGTTGACCCTGATGCCGTCGTAGATCTTGTTCCAGAACCAGCTCAGCACCACTTCCATAAAACGGATGGCGGTGTAGGTGTAGTCCGAGGCGATTTCGTTGCCATAGCGCAGGGCCTGGGCCTTGGCTTTTTCCGGCGAAATGTTCTCGCGTTCGGCTTCGTCGAGGATCGCTTGTCTGACCTGCGGCTGGTTGAGCAGGCCCTTGACCAGGTTGCGACGGTGGGAAATGTCCGGGCCGATCACCGCCGCCTTCAGGTTGCGAAAGTGCACCCGCAGGATGCGCTGGGCCATGCGCACGGTGCGCTCGTGGCCCTTGTTGTGTTCGATCAGTTCGCGCAGGTGGATCGGCGCGGAGAACTGCACGCGGGTCTTGCGCCCCAACACGATGATGCTCAACAAGCGCCGCAGACGCCCGGTCACCGCCCAGCTATCGGCGAACAGGAGTTTCCACGGGCTGTTTTCGCTGTCCGGCGACTGGCCCCAGAACACGCTGACCGGAATGATCTGCGCGTCTTCGGCAGCGTTCTGGCTCAGGGCGCTGACCAGGCGGGTCAAGGTTGGCGGCGCGCCGCGTTTGTCCTGGCGGCCGAGCCAGTCCGGGTCCGGCGTCAGGTAGAAGAACGCGGCCGGTTCCAGCAGGTTGCCCACCGATACCGGCAGCACGGGGCGCGGCAAGCCGGCCTTGCTGCACTCGGTGTCGACCACGGCAAGGTCGGTCAGCGATGGGTTTTGCAGGACGTAGAACACCGGACGACTGCGGTCGAGGTTGAGGGTGAACGACGACTGGTTGATCGTCTCTGAGCGAACCCAGAGGTACAGCAGTCGACGCAGGGTGCCAAACACAAGACGGCGGAACGGGGAACGGGTCATACGGCTTCTGCGTGAGTGAATGAAACCAAGCGTTTGCTCGGGAGGGCGATAGTGTGCCGGATTCGTCGAAAATCGGCAAAAAAGCGCGTAAGTAAAGTCTTGTTGAGAGTTTTAGCGTCTGTCATATACTCGGCGCTCTGTCGCCGTTACCCACATGGGACCGGTATGCGCAGGCTGACGTTCCCGAGGCTTTCCTGCGAAAAGCCCGATCAATAATAAAAAGGGAGTATGAACAAATGGCAACACGCGAAACCGGCAACGTGAAGTGGTTCAACGACGCCAAGGGCTACGGCTTCATTCAGCGCGAGGACGGAGTGGACGTGTTCGTGCACTACCGCGCGATTCGTGGCGAGGGGCACCGTTCACTGACCGAAGGCCAGCAAGTTGAGTATGCGGTGGTCGAAGGGCAGAAGGGGTTGCAAGCTGAGGATGTTGTAGGTCTGTAATCACGCAAAACCATTGTGGGAGCGGGCTTGCTCGCGAATGCGGTGTGCCAGTCGCAGTTGATGCCGGCTGATCCACCGCATTCGCGAGCAAGCCCGCTCCCACATTTGATCGGTGTTGTTGGCTATTAAGCGGTTTTCCAGGTGATCTCTTCTTCACCATCGGCGCTGATGCGAATCCAGCGGTCCGCCGTCTCTTCACCTTCTTCCTCGACCCAGGTTCCCGGCGCGCAACGCACTTCGACGTTCAGCGCGGCAAACGCGGCGCGGGCGCAGGCGATGTCGTCGTCCCATGGGGTCTGGTCGCTTTCCAGGTACAGGCTGTTCCACTTGCCGACCGCTTTTGGCAGCCAGGTCACCGGCACGTTGCCGGCCTTGCACTTGTAGGTCTGGCCCTTCTGGACCCAATCCGAACACGGGCCAAGTGCCGCGCCCAGCCAGGCGGCAATGGCTTTGTGATCGACGTCGGCGTCTTTCAGGTAAATCTCGATATCGGGCTGGCGCATGGATGTCCTCACTGCGGGTCTGAAAAATCCATTCGCGGATTTAGCCGGCCTTGAGCCGTTGCCCAAGACCAAAAATGTTTGAAGTTATTGAAGAACGAAATAATCGTAGCGCATCGACACGGTGACCTCGAACGGCTCGGCCTGCTCGATAACGGCAGCACGGCGTTCGGCACTGGCGCGCCAGCCGTGGGGCGTCATCGCCAGCAGGTTCGCCCGGTCCTGACCACTGTGGAGCGTCAGTTTGAATTCCAGGGTTTCGCAGTGCGCCAGCGCCATGCCTTCCGGCACCAGGTCCAGGTGCTTGTCGTCGATGTACTCGCGGACCTCATCGTACAGCCGCTCGCGCAATTCCATCAGGTGGCCGCTGGTCGGCCCGACTTTCATCAGGCCGCCGCCGACGCTCAGCAGGCGCTTGGCCTCTTCCCAATCCAGCGGGCTGAAGACGCTGGCGAGGAACTGGCAACTGCCGGAAGCCAACGGCACCCGCGCCATGCTGGCAATCAACCAGGTGAGCTGCGGGTTGCGTTTGCAGGCGCGTTTGACCGCTTCGCGGGAGATGTCCAGGGCATAACCTTCGGCATCCGGCAGCGCCTCGGCGATCTGCGCGGTGTAGTAGCCCTCGCCACAACCGATGTCCAGCCAGCGCTGCGGCGCATAGCTGGCGGCCAGCTCCGCCAGACGCCTGGCCACCGGCGCATAGTGCCCGGCATTCAGGAAGTCGCGGCGGGCTTCGACCATTGCCTGGTTATCCCCGGGATCGCGGCTGTTCTTGTGCTGCACCGGTAGCAGGTTCAGGTAACCCTGCCGCGCACGGTCGAACCGATGCCCGGCGGGGCAGACCACACCGTTGTCCACCGCGTTGAGCGGTGCGCTGCAGATTGGGCAGGCAAGCATCAGGCGAGCAACTTGATCAGGGTCTGGTAGTAGATCTCGGTCAGTACGTCGAGATCGGCTGCCAGCACGCGCTCGTTGACCTGGTGGATGGTCGCGTTGACCGGGCCCAGCTCAACCACTTGCGTGCCCATGGTCGCGATGAAGCGCCCGTCGGAGGTACCGCCGCTGGTGGACGCCTTGGTGTCGCGACCGGTGATGTCCTTGATGCTCGACGACACCGCGTCCAGCAGCGCGCCTGGCTCGGTGAGGAACGGCAGGCCGGACAAGGCCCAGTCGACGTGCCAGTCCAGGCCATGCTTGTCGAGGATGTCGGCGACGCGCTTCTGCAGGCCTTCGACCGTGGACTCGGTGGAAAAGCGGAAGTTGAACACCGCCACCAGGTCACCCGGGATCACGTTGGTCGCACCGGTGCCGGAGTTGACGTTGGAGATCTGGAAACTGGTCGGCGGGAAGAAATCGTTGCCGTGGTCCCAATGCTCGGCGGCCAGTTCTGCCAATGCCGGAGCGGCGAGGTGGATCGGATTCTTTGCCAGGTGCGGGTAAGCCACGTGACCTTGCACGCCGCGCACGGTCAGCTTGGCGCCGAGGGAGCCGCGACGGCCGTTCTTGACCACGTCACCCACCAGGGTGGTGCTCGACGGTTCGCCGACGATGCACCAGTCCAGGCGCTCCTTGCGCGCGGCGAGGCGTTCGACCACTGCCTTGGTGCCGTGGTGCGCCGGACCTTCTTCATCGCTGGTGATCAGGAACGCGACTTTGCCCTTGTGATTCGGGTAGTCGGCGACAAAACGCTCGGACGCGACGGTCATGGCGGCGAGACTGCCTTTCATGTCGGCAGCGCCACGGCCGCAGAGCATGCCGTGTTCGTCGATCAGCGCGTTGAACGGTTCGATCTGCCAGGCTGACACCGGGCCGGTCGGGACCACGTCGGTGTGGCCGGCGAAGCACAGCACCGGACCGTCGTCCTGGCCGTGGGTGGCCCAGAAGTTATCCACATCTTCGATGCGCATCGGTTCCAGGGTGAAACCGGCATCGCCCAGGCGCTGCATCATCTGCTTCTGGCAATCGGCGTCGACCGGCGTCACGGACGGACGGCGGATCAGGTCGATGGCGAGTTGAAGGGTCGGCGAAAGGTCGGCGTGGGCCGTCATGGAAAACTCCGGAATCATGGAATATGGGCTTGGGCTTCAATGTGGGAGCGGGCTTGCTCGCGAAAGCGGTGTGTCAGTCAACATACGCCTCAACTGTTACAACGCATTCGCGAGCAAGCCCGCTCCCACAGGTATTGGGTTCGATCGGCAAACCGCGACACGCCAAGCCCCGCAAAATGGCGGTTATCTTAAAGCAAAACGGCGACCATTGGCCGCCGTTTAGTGCATCCGCAAAGATTTAGACGACAGGTGCCGTTTCAGGCTCGGCGGCCGGTTTCGGCAGCGACGACAGGAACGCCATGATCAGCGCCGCCAGATACGGTAGCGACTGCACCAACAGCATGGTGACCCAGAAGCGCATGTCGTTGCTCGGCATGCCGTTGACCAGATAAATCCCCAACGCCGCGCTCCACAACAGCAGCATGATGAACAACTCTTCGCGCGCTTCGGAAATCGCGACCCAGAAGCCATGGTTGTCGGCATTTTTCGGTGTGCGGAAGAACGGAATGCTGCTGGTGAAGAAGCCGTACAGCACCGCTTTGGCGATGGTGTGGGACAACGCCAGACCGGCCAGCGCCGCGCAGAAGGCATCCTTCAAGTTCACCCCGACCGCACGACGGTAGAGGAAGATGATCTTGGCGACCTTGAATACGAACAGCGCCAACGGCGGGATTGCGAAGATCAGCAGCGGCGGATCGACCCGTTGCGGCACGATGATCATTGCCGCCGACCACAACAGCGCACCGACGGTGAAGAAGATGTTCATACCGTCTGCCACCCACGGCAACCAGCCCGCGAGGAAGTGGTAACGCTGGCCGCGGGTCAGCTCGGTGCCCTTGCCGCGCAGCAGGCTGGCGGTGTGGCGCTTGATGATCTGAATCGCTCCGTAGGCCCAGCGGAAACGCTGTTTCTTGAAGTCGATGAAGGTATCGGGCATCAGGCCTTTGCCGTAGCTGGTGTGGTAGTACGCCGCCGACAGGCCTTTCTCGAATACGCGCAGGCCCAACTCGGCGTCTTCACAGATGCACCAGTCGGCCCAGCCCAGCTCTTCGAGCACCGAACGGCGGGTCATGGTCATGGTGCCGTGCTGGATGATCGCATCGCGGTCGTTGCGGGTGACCATGCCGATATGGAAGAAACCTTTGTATTCCGCGTAGCAGAGCTTCTTGAAGGTGCTTTCGTTCTGATCGCGGTAATCCTGTGGCGACTGCACCACGGCGATTTTCGGGTCGGCGAAATGCGGCACCATGTGCTTGAGCCAGTTGCGGTCGACGCAGTAGTCCGAGTCGATCACGGCAATCACTTCGGCGTCCTTGGCGGTGTGCGGAATCAGGTAGTTCAGTGCGCCACCCTTGAAGCCGGCCAGCGGTGCCACGTGGAAGAACTTGAAGCGCGGGCCGAGGGTGGCGCAGTAGTCGCGCACCGGTTCCCAGACCGCTGGATCCTTGGTGTTGTTGTCGATGATCAGGACTTCGAAATCCGGATAGTCGAGGTTGGCCAGGGCGTTGAGGGTCTGTTTGACCATCTCCGGCGGTTCGTTGTAGCAGGGCACGTGAATCGACACTTTCGGGCGGTAGCTGGAATCGCCTTCCACCGGCAGGAACTCGCGGCGGCGCTTGTGCACCCACACCGCTTCGGCCAGTTCATGGGCTTCGGTCAGCAGCACGATGAACACCCCGAGCGCACCGAGGGCAAGCAGGAAACCCACTGTCAGGCTGAACCAGGTGCTGTACTGCTGGCTGTAGTCGTAGCCGATCCACACCAGCACCGAACCACAGAGGAACGCAATGAAGGTCAGGAAGGTGCGACCACGCTGGCGCAGGGCCGAGCCGTCGATCATCAGCAGGGTCAGCGACAACAGCGCCAATACCACCGAACCGATGGCCAACACGCGCCACTGCGGAATCGCCACCACCGGGCCTTCGAAGTTGAACTTCTGCTGGCGCGCGGCGTTGAATACGCCCCAGTATGCGCCAACGGAACCTTCGTCGCTGACTTTCCACGGCTGGTCAAACGCTTCGATCACGAAGTAGTTGAAACCCTGGCGATTGAGCTTGTTGACCAGGGTTCGCAGGTAGATCGCCTGGTCTGCGGGCGAAGCATCGGCGCCGCCGCGCATGCGGCCGTTGCTCGGCCAGCCCACTTCGGACAGCAGCAGCGGCTTTTTCGGGAACATCTTTTTCAGGTCGCGGGCGCGGTCGAGGACGAACTGCCCGGCCTTGTCCATCGGGATGAATTCCCAGTAAGGCAGGACGTGGGCTGCGATCAGGTCGACGTGCTTGGCCAGTTCCGGGTGTTCTTCCCAGACGTGCCATTGCTCGGACGTGGTCACCGGCACCTTCACGGCGGCACGGACACGATCGAGCATCACGCTCAGTTCGGCGGCGGTGATTTCCTTGCGGAAGATCGCTTCGTTGCCGACCACCACACGAACCACGCTGCGCGAAGAGTTGGCGATTTCGATGGCGCGGGTAATTTCCCGTTCGTTGCGTTCCTGGTCCGGACTGATCCAGATCCCCAGTGTCACCCGCAAACCAAACTCTTCCGCCAGTTTCGGGATGTCTTGCAGGGTGCCATCGACCGAGTAGATGCGGATGTTATCCGTCAGCTTGCTCATGATCTCCAGGTCGCGACGCATTTGATCGTCGGTCGGGTACTGGTCTTTCTGCGGGAACTGGCCCTGCTGGAATGGCGAGTACGAGAAGCCGGAGATCTGTTCAGGCCAGTTGGGGGCGGTGACCGGGCGGTTGATCAGCGCCCAGAAGCCGGTAAACAAGGCCGCGATGGCGAGCACCACGACCAGGTTGAGTCCAAATTTACGCGATGACATAGCTATTTCGGGTTCCAAAGACTGTGGAACGGAGGAACGGTTGGCCGTCGCCAATGGGCGCGCATCCTACACCGGGCATTCTCTGGTCCTGCAGCGGACAGGGAATTGCCGGACGTTGGGCAATCTGATTTCGTTAAAGTTCTTTCTATTTTTCATGTAACTGATTTTGTCTTCATATCGCCATATAATGCCCGCCGGTTTTTGGGGTAATGGTCATGAGTACTGAAGATCCGCGTTTTGCCGGCATTGCCCGTTTGTATGGCATCGAAGGCCTTGAACGCCTGCGCGCAGCCCATGTGGCGATTGTCGGCGTCGGTGGGGTCGGTTCCTGGGCGGCGGAAGCCATGGCCCGTTGTGGCGTGGGCGAGATTTCGCTGTTCGATCTGGATGACGTCTGCGTCAGCAACGCCAACCGTCAGTTGCACGCGCTGGACAGCACCGTCGGCAAACCCAAGGTCGAGGTGATGGCCGAGCGTCTGCGCGGGATCAACCCGGACTGCACGGTGCACGCGGTGCCGGACTTCGTCACCCGCGACACCATGGCCGAGTACATCACGCCGAACATCGACTGCGTGATCGACTGCATCGACAGCGTCAACGCCAAGGCTGCGCTGATCGCCTGGTGCAAGCGTCGCAAGATCCAGATCATCACCACCGGCGGCGCAGGCGGGCAGATCGACCCGACCTTGATTCAGGTCTGCGACCTGAACCGCACGTTCAACGACCCGCTGGCGTCGAAAGTGCGCTCCACGCTGCGCCGCGACTACGGCTTCTCACGCACCGTGACCCGCCATTACAGCGTGCCGTGCGTGTTTTCCACCGAGCAGCTGCGTTATCCGAAACCGGACGGCAGCATTTGCCTGCAGAAGAGTTTTGTCGGTGATGGCGTGAAGCTCGACTGCGCCGGCGGGTTTGGCGCGGTGATGATGGTGACGGCGACCTTCGGCATGGTCGCGGCGACCAAGGCTGTGGACAAGATTGTGGCGGGAGTGCGGCGGCCGGCGGAGCGGGTCAAGCCTCAGATTTAAGTGTTGCTACTGATGGCCTCTTCGCGAGCAAGCCCGCTCCCACATTCGATGTTCAGTGAATACAGTTTTTGTGTACGACCGAAATCCAATGTGGGAGCGGGCTTGCTCGCGAAGGCGATTAACCGGCCAACTCATTCATTCGCTGAAGTACGGCATTGAGGCCATTGCTACGAGACTGGGACAACTGCCGCCCCAATCCCAGCTGATTGAACCAGTCCGGCAAATCCACCTGCTGCAATTGAGCCGCCGACAAGCCGTTGACCCGCGCCAGCAGCAACGCCACCAACCCGCGAATCAACCGCGCATCGCTGTTGGCGCTGAACTGCCAATGGCCGTCGCGCAATTCGCCCACCAGCCACACCTGGCTTTCACAACCGTGCACCCGGTTGGCGTCGCACATCTGCGTATCACTCAAGGCAGGCAGGTGCTCGCCCCATTGCATCAGCAGGCGTGCGCGTTGTTCCCAGCTGGCGGCTTTGCCAAAGGTATCGAGTGCGGTCACGGCATCGGCAGGCAGGTTCATCGCAGCAGCTCCAGGGCCTGATCCAGGGCTTCAAAAAACCGTTCCAGGTCTTCGGAGTCGTTGTACAGCGCCAACGACACCCGAATCGCCCCCGCCAGTTCAAAGCGTTTGAGCAACGGCATGGCGCAGTGATGGCCAGCGCGCACTGCAATCCCTTGCTCAGTCAGCAAGTGCGCCAGGTCAGAGTTATGTACACCCTCGACGGTAAAACTGGCCAGTGCCACTTGTGGCCTGCCCAGCAAACGGATTCCGTGACGTGCCTCAAGACCCTTGAGCAAACCGGCATGCAGCGCCGTTTCATGGGCGGACACGGCGTCCTGGTCAAGCCCGGCGAGGTAATCCAGGGTCGCTCCCAGGCCGATCACACTGGCAATCGGCGGCGTCCCGGCCTCGAAGCCCAGAGGTGCCGGGCGAAAGCGGGCGTCGTGATAATTGGCATCGAGCACCATTTCACCGCCGAACTGCCAGGGACGCAGCTGTTGCAGCGCAGTATTGCGCCCGAACAGCACGCCCAGGCCATCGGGACCGTAGAGCTTGTGGCTGGAGAACACATAAAAATCGCAGCCCAATGCTTGCACGTCGTGGCGGCCATGGACCACGCCCTGGGCGCCATCGATCACGGTCAGGGCATTGTGCGCCTTGGCCAGCGCCAGCAATTGAGGCAGCGGCTGCCACGCGCCAATCACGTTGGACAGCTGACTGACGGCCAACAGACGCGTGCGGGGGCCGATCAAACCGGCGGCGGCTTCAAGGTCGATCACGCCGTCGGCGTCCAGCGGCAGGATCACCAGCTTCAGCTCGCGACGGTGCGCCAGTTGCTGCCACGGCAAAAGGTTGGCGTGATGCTCCAGGGCGCTGACGACGATTTCGTCGCCCGGATCGAAAAGGTGTTCCAGGCCATAGGCCAGGAGATTCAGCGCGGACGTCGCGCCGTGGGTAAAGATGATCTGCCCGCAATCGCCAGCATTGAGCCATTGCGCGGCTTTGCGACGGCTGTCCTCGAACGCCTGGGTGGCGTGGGCGCCGGGCAAGTGTTGCGCCCGATGCACGTTGGCAGCGCCATTGGCGTAGTAGTGCGCCAGGGCATCCAGCAGGGCTTGGGGTTTTTGCGTGGTGGCGGCGTTGTCCAGATAGGTCTGGCCTTGTCGCTGCAGGGCAGCGATGGCCGGAAAATCGGCGCGCCAGGGAGAGAGAATCATCATGTTGTTCGCCTGTACGCCTGACCCCTGTAGGAGCGAGCATGCTCGCGATGGACCTCAACGACAACGCGGGGTACCAGACAGCCCGTGTCGTTCATTTGATCATCGCGAGCAGGCTCGCTCCTACAGGTACAGGTGACGCTTAGTTGTGAGCGTGCAGCGCTTCGTTCAACTCGATGGCCGATTTGTGGGTTTTGCATTCCACGGCACCGGTCTCCGAATTGCGACGGAACAGCAGGTCCGTCTGGCCGGCCAGTTCACGGGCCTTGACCACTTTGACCAGTTGATTGTTCTCGTCCAGCAGCGCGACTTTGGTACCGGCGGTCACGTACAGGCCCGACTCGACGGTGTTGCGGTCGCCCAACGGGATACCGATACCGGCGTTGGCGCCGATCAGGCAGCCTTCGCCGACCTTGATCACGATGTTGCCGCCGCCCGACAGGGTGCCCATGGTCGAGCAGCCGCCGCCCAGGTCCGAACCCTTGCCGACGAATACGCCAGCGGATACGCGGCCTTCGATCATGCCCGGGCCTTCGGTGCCGGCGTTGAAGTTGATGAAACCTTCGTGCATCACGGTGGTGCCTTCGCCCACGTAGGCACCCAGGCGCAGACGCGCAGCGTCAGCGATACGCACGCCAGCCGGAACCACGTAGTCGGTCATTTTCGGGAACTTGTCCACCGAGAACACTTCCAGCAACTCGCCGCGCAGGCGGGCTTCGAGTTGCAGTTCGGCCAGTTCGCCCAGGTCGACAGCGCCCTGGCTGGTCCAGGCCACGTTCGGCAGCAGCGGGAAGATCCCGGCCAGGTTCAGGCCGTGAGGCTTGACCAGGCGATGGCTCAGCAGGTGCAGCTTGAGGTAGGCCTCCGGGGTGGACGACAGCTGGGCGTCTTCAGCCAGCAGGGTGGCGACCAGCGGCTTGTGGCTCTCGGCCAGTCGGGTCAGCAGGGCAGCCTGGGCAGCGTCGACGCCTTTGAGGGCTTCGGCCAGTTGCGAGGCCTGTGCGGTGCTGAATGCGATGGCCTGATTGCCTTCGGTGTAGCCCAGGATCGGTGCGATAGCGGCGACGACTTCAGCCGATGGCTTGAGAGCCGGGGCGGCGTAGAACACTTCCAGCCATGCGCCTTGACGGTTTTGAGTGCCGACGCCGAAGGCCAGGCTGAACAGGGTAGTGGACATGTGAATACCTCTAACAAAATTGAACGGGCTGCTTACTTGAGCGCGGCCGCGTAGATATCTGGCTTGAAGCCAATCAGGGTTCGGTCACCGAGATCGAGCACCGGGCGCTTGATCATCGAGGGTTGTGCGAGCATCAGTTCGATGGCTTTCGTCTGGTCGAGATCGGCTTTGCGTTCGTCGTCGAGCTTGCGAAAGGTCGTGCCTGCACGGTTTAACACCACTTCCCAGCCGTGCTCGCTGCACCATTGGGTCAGGTGTTCACGGTCGATACCGACCGCTTTGTAATCATGAAAGTCATAGCTGACAGCGTGTTCATCGAGCCAGGTGCGCGCCTTTTTCATGGTGTCGCAGGCTTTGATGCCGAAAAGGTGCAACGTTTTGCTTGAAACGGTCAAGGAATTGCCCCCTTTGCAGGTGCTGGAAATAAAAGGTGGAGGATTATGCCATGGCCGGACGGTTTCGCGGCGGCTGTGGTCGGGTTTGTATTTTTGTCATTCCATAAATCCCTTGTAGGAGCGAGCTTGCTCGCGATGAACCTGAGAGCGCCGCGGGGTATCAGGCAGTCAGCGTAATCGTGAACGACCATCGCGAGCGAGCTCGCTCCTACAAGGGGGTTGTGGTTCAGCCGTGCGACATTGGTGCAAGGGCCCCCAGCCAGTCTAAGCAGCTAATATGGCACTTCCATGCTGTCGATTGTCCTGGAACCACGTTTTATGCAAACCGCCTACACCGTCCTGATCCTGTTGATGCTGGTCGGCGTTTCGCGCCTGATCGGACGGGTGATCCCGCTGCCGTTGCCGCTGGTGCAAATCGCCGCAGGGGCATTGCTTGCGTGGCCGACTCTGGGATTGCATGTGGCCCTGAATCCCGAGTTGTTCCTGTTTCTGTTCCTGCCACCGCTACTGTTCTCCGACGGTTGGCGCATGCCCAAGCGCGAATTCTGGCACCTGCGCGGACCTATCCTGACCCTGGCGGTGGGCCTGGTGTTGTTTACCGTGGTTGGCGCCGGCTATTTCATTCATTGGCTGCTACCCAGTGTGCCATTGCCGGTGGCGTTTGCCCTGGCGGCCGTGCTGTCGCCGACGGATGCGGTGGCGGTGTCGGCGATCTCCCGCAATCGACTGCCCACGCCATTGATGCACATCTTGCAGGGTGAGGCGCTGATGAACGACGCCTCGGGCCTGGTGACGTTCAAGTTTGCCTTGGTGGCGGCGGTGACCGGCGTGTTCTCACTGGCCAATGCCAGCCTGACGTTCGTGCTGGTCGCCGTCGGCGGGCTGGCCGTCGGGGTGGCCTTGAGCTGGCTGGTTGGCCGTCTGCGGGCGTGGATGATCGCGCGCGGCTGGGACGACCCCGCGACGCACGTGGTGTTCATGTTGTTGCTGCCGTTTGCGGCCTATGTGCTGGCCGAGCGCATGGAGGTGTCGGGCATCCTCTCGGCGGTGGCGGCGGGGATGATGCAGAGCTGGCTCGATCTGCTGCCGCGCCAGACCAACACGCGCCTGCTCAATCGCAGTGTCTGGTCATTGCTGGAATTCGCCTTCAACGGCTTGATTTTCCTGCTGTTGGGCCTGCAGTTGCCGGACATCATCAAGGCGGTGGCCAGTCACGAAACCTCGCTATGGCCGACATTGTTGTATCGCGGGCTGGATGTGCTGGCGATTTTCCTGGTGCTGCTGGTTTTGCGGTTCGTCTGGGTGCAAAGCATCTGGCGGCTGTCCATTTTTGTGCGGCGCTGGCGTGGCAAGGCTGAGATAACCCGGGTGCCAAGCGCGCGTTCCTGCTGGTTGCTGACCGTCGGTGGCGTGCGTGGGGCCGTGACGCTGGCTGGGGTAATGTCGGTGCCGATGCTCATGGGGGATAGTGCGTTTCCCGAGCGCGATCTGCTGATATTCATCGCCGCCGGGGTGATTCTGCTGTCGTTGATTGCGGCCTGCATCGCGCTGCCACTGTTGTTGCGCGGCATCGAAGCCAGCCCGGACGACAAGCGCCGCAACGAAGTGCGCGACGCCTGGCGCAAGACCGCCGAAGCGGCCATTCATGCGCTTGAGACAGAAGAAATCAACCCGCAGGACGCTGCCCAGTCCGCGCTGGCGGCCGAACTCAAGGCGCGGATCATGTCCGAGTACCGGCACCAGTTGGAGGTGTTCAACGATTCAGCCGAAGCCCAGGCCTTGGCCTTTCAGATGGACTTGCTGGAGCGGCGTCTACGTTTGAAGGCGCTGCGGGCACAGCGCCTGGAGTTGTATAGCCTCAGTCGTCAGCACCAGATTGGCGATGACGTGTTGCGTGAGGTGTTGGGGGAACTGGATCTGAGTGAGGCCAAGTTGGGAGCGGTGAAATAATAAAGAGGTTCGTTGTTTGGTTTACGCTGAGTGATAATTGATGTCTTAATCTGGCTTTGGATATGCTTTGCGCATTAGTCGGCGATCGTTTTGGCTTATTGTTGTGTTTTTATATACCGCCCAATCCCCGATTGTCAGTTCGTTGGGTATGGGGTAGTGCATTATTGAGGTTGGATCATAAGCAGTGGTTCGAGCAGTTGCTGTTTCCAGCAATCTAAACAGATTGTGATCAACTTCCTCCTTGCTCCATTGAAAAGCGGTCCAGTAGTGCTCATATACCGCAGGTTTGTTCCACGGGATATTAGCTTTTGGATGTTGATGTTCATGCTCCATGCCGAGTGCATGGCCGAATTCGTGCAATACCGCAGCTTCAAACCAAGGATGGTCGGGAGCGGTGCCAATGTTCATGGTGTTTTCGCCAGGGCCGCGCAGCGTGGCGTCGGTGCCGATAGCTGAGTAGTTTAAGGGGGCTTCCATGGTGATCCGAATGTCACCCTCGGAGCCGCTGACAAACTCCAGATTCAAGTTGATAGATGGTTGCCATAGCATGATGGCTTTTATGGCGGCCTCACGATGTGTGTCGGACGGCGGGTTGAGAAATGCTACTTTGAGTGTCCTCTGGTTAGCCCAAAATTTGGAGTGAGTTGATACTCCTCTTTTTTTTCGACTTCCAGTGGTCGCAATGTTGGCATTGTCAGGGTTTTCATTAATGGCGGCGTCATAAGAGGCTTGTATGTCTGCTGGTTCGATAACTTTGCAGGGGTGTGAATGAGACATTGACTATCTCCTTGTCATATTTTTAGTTGAATCGGTTGATTCAGCTTGGAGATTAGTTGTCGTTCTGTTGTGGGTAAAGTTGCTGCCTATTAGGGAATGTTGCGATAACTAAGCATGGCCTGCACCGCGTTGCACGGTGCAGGCTTGGAGCGCTTACTGGTTTCTCGTAATAAATGCACGGATTCGTTCGGCAGCCTCGACACACTCCGCCAACGGCGCAACCAGCGCCATGCGCACGCGCCCGGCGCCCGGATTGACGCCATCGACATCCCGCGACAGGTAAGAGCCCGGCACCACGGTCACATGCTCCTGCTCGAACAGGTCGCGGCAGAACGCTGCATCGTCACCGGCCACATTCGGCCACAGGTAGAAACTGCCATCCGGACGCTGTACGTCCAGCACCGGGCTGAGAATTTCCAGTACCGCATCAAATTTCTCGCGATACAACGCTCGATTGGCGCGCACATGCACTTCGTCATTCCATGCAGCAACGCTGGCCAGTTGGGTTTGAACCGGCATCGCGCAGCCGTGGTAGGTGCGGTAAAGCAGGAAGCCTTTGAGAATGTCGGCGTCACCGGCGACAAAACCCGAGCGCAGGCCTGGCAGGTTCGAACGCTTGGACAGGCTGTGGAACACCACGCAGCGCTTGAAGTCCTTGCGGCCCAGTTCTGCGCAGGCGCTGAGCAGGCCTGGCGGCGGCGTCTGTTCGTCGAAGTAGAGTTCGCTGTAGCACTCGTCCGCGGCAATCACGAAGTCGTGCTCATCGGCCAGGGCGATCAGCTTTTTCAGGGTCTCGACCGGAATCAATGCGCCGGTCGGGTTGCCTGGCGAGCATAGGAACAGGATCTGGCAGCGTTTCCAGATGTCCGGCGAAACGGCGTCGAAATCCGGATTGAAGCCGTTTTCGTCCAGGCATGGCAGGTAATGCGGCTTGGCCCCGGCGAGGAACGCTGCGCCTTCGTAGATCTGGTAGAACGGGTTCGGGCTGACCACCAGCGCGTCATCGCCACGGTTGACCACGGTCTGGGTGAAGGCGAACAGCGCCTCGCGGGTGCCGTTGACCGGCAGCACGTTGCGCGCCGGATCGATCCAGCCTTTGGGGACATCGAAGCGACGTTCGCACCAGGCGGCGATGGCTTCGCGCAGGGCCGGGATGCCGAGGGTGGTCGGGTATACGGCCATCTGATCGAGATTGCTGGCCAGTGCTTCGGCGACGAAGCTTGGCGAGCGGTGTTTGGGCTCGCCAATGGACAGTGCAATAGGGCGCTTGTCCGGGTTGGGCGTGACGCTGCCGAGCAAGGCGCGGAGTTTTTCGAACGGGTAGGGCTGGAGCTGGGACAGAGCGTTGTTCATCGATAAATCTCGTTCGGTGTTGGAGCGGCGCTGGTCCCTGTAGGAGCGAGCTTGATCGCGATGGTCGTCAACGATAACGCGTTCTTGCCAGAATAACGCGGCGTAGTTGAGTTCATCGCGAGCAAGCTCGCTCCTACAAAAGTCGGGCCGTTGTTAAGTCAGATGCTGATGCGCGACAGTTTGATATCGGGTTCCTGGTTGACGCTCAGTTGTTCGACGATCGCATCCTGCAGACGGCTGCACAGCAGCGGGTCGGACAGCGGCTGATTGTGGGCGTCGGTGATGAAGAACACGTCTTCCACGCGCTCGCCGAGGGTGGCGATCTTGGCGTTTTGCAGCGACAGATCGAACTCCAGGAAAATCGTGCCGATCCGCGCCAGCAGGCCCGGGCGGTCGGGTGCCGTGAGTTCCAGCACCGTCACCGGCCGCTGGGCGTCGTTATGGATCGTTACCTGTGGTGCAAAGGCGAAATGCTTGAGCTGGCGCGGTACCCGGCGCTGGATGATGGTTGGGTAGTTGTCCGGGTTGCGCAGGGCCTCGGTAAGGCCGTCGCGGATCTGTTTGACCCGTGCCGGGTTGTCGCCAATCGAGTCGCCGTCGGTGTCGAGCACGATGTAGGTGTCGAGGGTGAACTGGCTGCTGGAGGTGATGACCCGGGCGTCATGGATGTTCAGGTTGAGCTGGTCCATCGCGGCCACGGTCACGGCGAAGAAGTCGTGCTGGTCGGGGGCGTAGATGAAGATCTGGGTCCCGCCTTCGAACTCGCGCTGGGTAGTCTCCTTGATCAGCACCAGTGGTCCGCCATCGGCCGGTTGCTGGAGGATCGCGTCGCTGTGCCAGGCCACATCGCCGGCGGTATGGCGCAGGAAATAGTCATCACCCAACTGCGCCCACAGTTGCTCGACATCGTCCGGGTCTGTGCCGCCGCGTACCAGAATGTCCAGGGCGGCGCTCTGGGTCTGGCGGATCTGCTCTTCGCGATCCACCGGATTCTCCAGGCCGCGACGCAGGGCACGCTTGGTTTCGGTGTAGAGCTGGCGCAGCAGGCTGGCGCGCCAGGAATTCCACAGCGTCGGGTTGGTGGCGTTGATGTCGGCGACGGTCAGCACATACAGGTAGTCAAGGCGGGTTTCGTCGCCGACGATCTGTGCGAAGTCGTGGATCACCTGCGGGTCGGACAGGTCCTTGCGCTGGGCGGTGGTCGACATCACCAGATGGTTTTGCACCAGCCACACGATCAGGCGGCTGTCCCACAATGGCAGTTGATGGCGCTGGCAAAACGCCTCGGCGTCGACCGCGCCGATGTCCGAGTGGTCGCCGTGGCGGCCTTTGCCGATATCGTGGTACAGGCCGGCCATGTAGATCAGCTCGGGTTTGGGCAGCTTGCCCATGAGCTTGCTGGCCAGCGGGAATTTTTCCGATACCTGGGTGTACTGCAATTTACGCAGGTGTTTGATCAGGTTCAGTGTGTGCGCGTCGACCGTATAGATGTGGAACAGGTCATGCTGCATCTGCCCGACGATAAAACCGAATTCGGGCAGATAACGCCCCAGGATGCCGTAACGGTTCATTCGTCGCAGGTTGCGGTGGATGCCGATCTTGCACTTGAATAGCTCGATAAACAGGCTGGTGTTGCGAATATCGTTGCGGAAGTCGTCGTCGATCAGGTGACGGCTTTCCCGCAGCATACGAATGGTGTCCGCGCGCACGCCCTTGATTTCCGGCTGCTGGGCCATCAATACGAAAATTTCGAGCATGGCGAACGGCGTGCGGCGGAAAACGTTGTGGTTGCGTGCTTCGATATAGCCATCATGCAACTGGAAGCGCGAATTGATCGGCTGCGGTGGTGCCTCATCTTCAGGTGCGAGGATGACTTCCTCGAAGTGCTGGATGATCAGGTCGCTGAGCTGGGCGATGCTCATCACCACCCGGTAATACTGCTGCATGAAATTTTCGATGGCTTGCTTGGCGTCGTCGCCTTTGAAGCCCAGCAGTCCGGCAATGGTGCGCTGGTGATCGAACAGCAGGCGGTCTTCGGCGCGACCGGCGAGCATGTGCAGGGCATAGCGAACCTTCCACAGGAACTCCTGGGAGGAGGCGAGCAATGCGTTTTCACTTTCGACCAGGAAGCCTTCGCCCGCCAGTGCCCGCAGGTTCAGGGTGCCGTACTCGCGACGGGCCACCCACAGAATCGTCTGGATATCCCGCAGGCCGCCGGGCGAGCCCTTGACGTTGGGTTCCAGGTTGTATTCGGTGTCGTTGTACTTGTGGTGCCGGGCCTTTTGTTCGGCACGCTTGGCCAGGAAGAAGTCCTTGCTTGGCCACATGTGCCCGGTACTGGTGACGTCCAGCATGCGCTGGCGCAAACGCTCGGGGCCGGCGATGGTGCGGCTTTCCATCAGGTTGGTGACGACCGTCAGGTCGGCGCGGGCCTCGACGGCGCATTCGTCGACCGAGCGAACGCTCTGACCGACCTCCAGGCCGATGTCCCACAACAGTGTCAGAAAGCGTTCGATGGAATCGCGGAAAACTTCGTGGTCCGCGCTGTCCAGCAGGATCAGCAAATCGATGTCGGAATAAGGGTGCAATTCACCGCGGCCGTAGCCGCCGACCGCGACCAGCGCGATGTCGGCGTCCTCGCTCCAGTTGAACTGCTCCCAGGCCTTTTGCAGGATGTTGTCGACGAACCAGGCGCGATCCTCGATCAGCCGGCGAATGTCCCGGCCATTGCGAAAGCGTGCGTCGAGCACCTCGCGGGCCTGGCGGATCGCCTTCTTGAAGGCCGCGATCGGGCTTGCCTTCAGGGCCAGTTCAGCCTGGAACTGGCCACGGTCGAAGAGTTCGGGGTCCACCTGCGGCATCGATTGGCTTTCCTTTCTATAGGCGAGATACGCTGGCGAGATCAGGCCGAAACGCGAGGGATGGTGTCATCGCTGCGCAGGGTGAAGATCTCGTAACCGGTTTCGGTCACCAGCAGGGTGTGTTCCCACTGTGCCGAGAGCTTGCGGTCCTTGGTGATCGCGGTCCAGCCGTCGCCCAGAACCTTGGTGTCGGCACGGCCCTGGTTGATCATCGGCTCGATGGTGAAGGTCATGCCGGCCTTGAGTTCCATGCCGGTGCCAGCGCGACCATAGTGCAGGATCTGCGGCTCTTCGTGGAACACCTTGCCGATACCGTGGCCGCAGAATTCGCGAACCACCGAGAATCCGTTCTTTTCAGCGTGCTTCTGGATGATTTCACCGATATCGCCCAGGCGGCAGCCGGGTTTGACGATTTCAATCGCCTTGTACATGCATTCCTGGGTCACCTGGGACAGGCGCTCGGCCCAGACCGGCACGGTGCCGACGTGGAACATGCGGCTGGTGTCGCCGTGGTAGCCGTCCTTGATGACGGTAACGTCGATGTTCAGGGTGTCGCCGTCTTTGAGCGGCTTGTCGTTCGGGATTCCGTGGCAGACCACATGGTTGATCGACGTGCAGATCGACTTTGGATAGCCCTTGTAGTTGAGCGGGGCAGGGATGGCTTTCTGCTCATTGACAATGTAGTCGTGGCAGATCTGGTTCAGTTGATCGGTGGTAACGCCCGGCTTGACATGTTCGGCAATCATTTCCAGCACATCGGCGGCCAGTTTGCCGGCGATACGCATTTTGGCGATATCCTCGGGCGTTTTGAGGGTGACGGTCATACGGGCTCTCTCTGCGCCAGGCGGCGCTTTCTGAACGGAAAGGGCATTGCGCGATGGGTCTTCGCAGCCCTGAAAAATACGATTCTACCAGACGATCAGCGCAAATCTGCGCCTGTGTGCATCGCTTCTCTCTATAGAATGGTGCATTCTTGGAGGATTCCAAGGGATGGCGCAAAGCGCTCGCCAGGATTTCAGAATCCGGGTTCCGTTTTGCCCTGCCTTGTGATATAAAATGCGCCGCTTTCCGGGGATGTCCCGAAAAGCCTAAATCCACACACGTGTCGACACGATGACCTGGGTGCCTTCAGCTGATGCTGCTGGTTGGTCATTGGGATACGTGGAGGCCAAACCCGACTTATTAAGGAACTATCATGTCCCAAGTCAACATGCGCGATATGCTGAAGGCCGGTGTGCACTTCGGTCACCAGACCCGTTACTGGAACCCGAAAATGGGCAAGTACATTTTCGGCGCGCGTAACAAGATCCACATCATCAACCTTGAAAAAACCCTGCCAATGTTCAACGAAGCTCTGACTTTCGTAGAGCGTCTGGCCCAGGGCAAAAACAAGATTCTGTTCGTCGGCACCAAGCGTTCCGCTGGCAAGATCGTTGCTGAAGAAGCAGCACGTTGCGGTTCGCCGTACGTCGATCACCGCTGGTTGGGCGGCATGCTGACCAACTTCAAAACCATCCGTGCTTCCATCAAGCGTCTGCGTGACCTTGAAGTTCAAGCCGAAGACGGTACTTTCGCCAAGCTGACCAAGAAAGAAGCGCTGATGCGCACTCGTGACCTGGAAAAGCTGGATCGTTCCCTGGGTGGTATCAAGGACATGGGCGGTCTGCCAGACGCTCTGTTCGTTATCGACGTTGATCACGAGCGCATCGCGATCACCGAAGCCAACAAGCTGGGCATCCCGGTTATCGGCGTAGTCGATACCAACAGCAGCCCGGAAGGCGTTGACTACATCATCCCAGGCAACGATGACGCAATCCGCGCTATCCAGCTGTACATGGGTTCGATGGCTGACGCTGTGATCCGTGGCCGCAACAACGTTGCCGGCGGCACCGAAGTTTTCGTTGAAGAAGCTCCGGTAGCAGCAGCTGAGTAATTGACGCCTTGGCGTTGACTCAGTAAGCAAAAAGGGGGCTTGGCCCCCTTTTTGCCACCTCGAAAACCATTTGTCGGCGCCCACTGCTCTATCTGTAATGTGCGGCAGCTAACAAGGGTGGTTCGGGAAGAATTGATCGCCCGTTCGATCGGGTGGAATGGTTGAAAACCTATCCAAGAGGATTTTGAAATGGCAGAGATTACTGCAGCGTTGGTCAAAGAACTGCGCGAGCGTACTGGCGAAGGCATGATGGACTGCAAAAAGGCCTTGACCAAGGCTGGCGGCGACATCGAGAAAGCCATTGATGACATGCGTGCTTCGGGCGCCATCAAGGCCGCCAAGAAAGCCGGCAACGTTGCCGCTGAAGGCGCTATCGCCATCAAGGCTGACGACAAGGCAGCCGTGCTGCTGGAAGTCAACTCGCAGACCGACTTCCTGGCCCTGCAAGACGACTTCAAGAACTTCGTTGCTGCCAGCGTAGAGAAAGCCTTCGACGAAAAACTGACCGACGCAGCTCCGCTGATCGCCGCTCAGGAATCGGCTCGTGAAGCACTGGTTGCCAAAGTTGGCGAAAACGTCAACATCCGTCGCCTGGTGCGTGTAGAGGGCGACGTTGTCGGCACCTACCTGCACGGTAACAAGATCGGTGTTGCTGTTGTTCTCAAGGGCGGCGATGTTCAGCTGGCCAAAGAGATCGCCATGCACGTGGCTGCAAGCAACCCTGAGTTCCTGCTGCCATCGCAGGTTTCGCCAGAAGCCATCGAGCGCGAAAAAGCCGTGTTCCTGTCTTTGAACGAAGACAAGATGAAAGGCAAGCCGGCTGAAATCGTCGAGAAGATGATCGCTGGTCGTATCACCAAGTTCCTGGCTGAAGCCAGCCTGGTCGAGCAAGCTTTCGTCATGAACCCGGAAGTCACCGTAGGTGCTCTGGCCAAGAAAGCCGGCGCTGAAATCGTTTCCTTCACTTACTTCAAGGTAGGCGAAGGCATCGAGAAGCCAGTGGACAACTTCGCAGAAGAAGTTGCTGCCCAGCTGGCTGCTGCCAAGCAATAAGACGGTTTTTTAACTGTCGCCCAGAAGAGGCTGCCCGCTCACGCGCGCAGCCTCTTTTCAGATGGGGCACCAATTTTTATTGGTTTCCTTTTGGAACTGGCTTACAAAGCCATGTTCCGATGGCGCTGAAGCAGCGCCAAGCTAGAGTGAACGCCAGCTGTAAACAGCTCGCAAAGAATTTTTAAAATACGCCGCAGGAGAGATTCGCAATGGCTCAGCAGGGCAGTGGTTATCAGGCTCGCTATAAACGCATTCTACTCAAGCTCAGCGGCGAGGCCCTGATGGGCTCGGAAGAGTTCGGGATCGATCCGAAAGTTCTGGATCGCATGGCATTGGAAGTTGGCCAGCTGGTCGGCATCGGTGTTCAGGTCGGTCTGGTTATCGGTGGTGGCAACCTGTTCCGCGGTGAAGCGCTGAGCAAAGCTGGCATGGATCGGGTGACCGGCGACCACATGGGCATGCTGGCCACTGTGATGAACGCCCTGGCCATGCGCGACGCCCTTGAGCGCGCCAACATCTCGGCCATCGTGATGTCCGCTATTTCCATGGTTGGTGTGACCGATCACTATGATCGCCGCAAGGCCATGCGCCACTTGAACTCCAAGGACGTGGTGATTTTCGCGGCCGGTACCGGCAACCCGTTCTTTACGACGGATTCGGCTGCCTGCCTGCGTGCAATCGAAATCGATGCCGATGTCGTGCTCAAGGCAACCAAGGTCGATGGCGTCTACACCGCTGACCCGTTCAAAGATCCGCATGCCGAGAAGTTCGATCATCTGACTTACGATGAAGTGCTGGATCGCAAGCTGGGTGTTATGGACCTGACGGCCATTTGCCTGTGCCGCGACCACAAGATGCCGCTACGCGTATTTAACATGAACAAGCCCGGCGCCCTGCTGAACATCGTACATGGCGGCGCTGAAGGAACCCTGATCGAGGAAGGCCAACAATGATCAACGAAATCAAGAAAGACGCTAAAGAGCGCATGCAGAAGTCCGTGGAATCGCTGGCGCACAACTTCGGCCGCATTCGTACCGGTCAAGCGCACCCGAGCATCCTGGAAGGCGTGATGGTGCCGTACTACGGTTCCGACACCCCGATCAAGCAAGTGGCCAACATCACCGTCAAAGATGCCCGTACCCTGCAAGTCGTTGCCTTCGAGCGCAACATGCTGGGTGCCGTCGACAAGGCGATCGGTAGTGCAGGTCTGAACCTGAACCCGACCAACCTTGGTGAGCTGCTGCTGATCAGCATGCCGGCCCTGACCGAAGAAACCCGTCGCGGTTTCACCAAGCAGGCCCGTGATGTGGCTGAAGATGCCCGTGTTGCCGTGCGCAACATCCGTCGCGATGCAAACAGCTCGCTGAAGGATCTGGTCAAGGAAAAGGAAATCAGCGAAGACGAAGAGCGTCGCGCCACTGGCGAGATCGACGATCTGACCAAGAAGTTCGTAGCTGAAATCGACGCTAAGTTGGCGGAGAAAGAAAAAGACCTGATGGCCGTATAAGGGTCGCGTTTTCATGGAAAAGACCAAGCAGACTGCACCGTCCGCGGTGCCGCGCCATGTCGCGATCATCATGGATGGTAACAATCGCTGGGCGAAAAAACGCTTTATGCCAGGTGTCGCCGGGCATAAAGCGGGTGTGGATGCGGTACGTGCGGTCATTGAAGTCTGTGCCGAGGCCAAGGTCGAGGTGCTGACCTTGTTCGCCTTTTCCAGCGAGAACTGGCAGCGTCCGGCCGATGAGGTCAGCGCCTTGATGGATCTGTTCTTCAAGGCGCTGCGTCGTGAGGCCAAGCGCCTCAACGACAACAACATCAGCCTGCGCATCATTGGTGACCGCTCGCGTTTTCATCCCGAGCTGCAGGCTGCCATGCGCGAAGCCGAGGCCATGACGGCTGGCGCCAATCGTTTTGTCCTGCAGATCGCCGCCAATTACGGCGGTCAGTGGGATATCGCGCAAGCGGCGCAACGACTGGCTCGAGAGGTTCAGGCCGGACACTTGCGTCCGGAAGACATCACGCCTGATCTGCTGCAGACCTGCCTGGCCACAGGTGACCTGCCGCTGCCTGACTTGTGTATCCGTACCGGTGGCGAGCATCGCATCAGCAATTTCCTGCTCTGGCAGCTGGCCTATGCCGAGCTGTATTTTTCCGACCTGTTCTGGCCGGACTTCAAACACGATGCCATGCGCAATGCGCTGGCCGATTACGCTTCCCGCCAGCGCCGCTTCGGTAAAACGAGCGAGCAGGTCGAGGCTGGAGCCCGGGTTTAATGCTTAAACAACGAATCATCACCGCACTGATCCTGCTGCCGATTGCCCTGTGCGGGTTTTTCCTGCTTGAAGGTTCCGGTTTTGCACTGTTCATCGGGCTGGTAGTTACCCTTGGTGCATGGGAGTGGGCACGTCTGGCGGGTTTCGCCGGGCAAACGTTCCGCGTCGGCTTTGCCGCTGTGGTCGCCTTGATGCTGTTCGTCATGTACATCTTGCCCGGGCTGGCGCCTTGGGTATTGGGCGCTTCGGTGCTGTGGTGGGCGGTGGCGACGTATCTGGTACTGACCTATCCGCGTTCGAGCGAGCATTGGTCCAATGCGGCAACCAAGCTGGTGATCGGCCTGTTGATTCTCCTGCCGGCCTGGCAGGGGCTGGTGCAGATCAAGCAGTACCCGCTGGGTAACTGGTTGATCATGGCGGTGATGGTGCTGGTCTGGGGGGCCGATATCGGTGCCTACTTCTCCGGTCGTGCTTTCGGCAAGCGTAAACTCGCGCCACAGGTCAGTCCGGGCAAAAGCTGGGAGGGCGTGTACGGTGGGCTGGCGCTGAGCCTGGTCATTACCACGCTCGTTGCTCTGGTGCGCGACTGGACGGTGGCGCAGCTGTTCAAAGGGCTGATCTGTGCTGCGCTGATCGTGTTCATTTCGGTGGTGGGCGATCTCACTGAAAGCATGTTCAAGCGTCAGTCCGGGATCAAGGACAGCAGCAATCTGCTTCCGGGGCATGGTGGTGTGCTGGATCGTATCGACAGCCTGACAGCGGCCATTCCGGTGTTCGCCGTGCTGTTGTGGATGGCGGCACCATGAGCCGCCCGCAACGGATTACCGTTCTGGGGGCAACCGGTTCGATTGGCCTGAGTACGCTCGACGTCGTCGCTCGTCATCCTGATCGTTACCAGGTCTTTGCCTTGAGCGGCTTCTCTCGCTTGAGTGAATTGCTGGCGCTCTGCGTGCGCCATATCCCGCGATTTGCCGTAGTGCCTGAGGTCGCGGCTGCCCGCACCTTGCAGGATGATTTGCGCGCGGCGGGTCTTCCAACCCGTGTTCTGGTGGGTGAAGAAGGTTTGTGTCAGGTCGCTTCCGATCCGGAGGTCGATACGGTCATGGCGGCCATCGTCGGTGCGGCGGGATTGCGCCCGACACTGGCGGCGGTCGAAGCGGGCAAGAAGATCCTCCTGGCCAATAAAGAAGCGCTGGTGATGTCCGGCGCGCTGTTCATGCAGGCGGTGCGCAAGAGTGGTTCGGTATTGCTGCCGATCGATAGCGAGCACAACGCCATTTTCCAGTGCATGCCGCACGATTATGCCCGTGGTCTCGAGGCAGTCGGCGTACGCCGGATTTTGCTGACAGCTTCCGGCGGTCCGTTCCGTCAGACGCCACTGGCTGAATTGGCGCATGTTTCACCTGACCAGGCGTGTGCGCATCCGAACTGGTCCATGGGGCGAAAGATTTCCGTGGACTCGGCCAGCATGATGAACAAAGGGCTTGAGCTGATCGAAGCCTGCTGGCTGTTCGATGCCAGGCCAGCCCAGGTCGAGGTGGTGATTCACCCACAAAGTGTGATCCATTCGCTGGTTGACTACGTAGATGGTTCTGTCTTGGCGCAGTTGGGCAATCCGGATATGCGCACGCCCATCGCCAATGCCCTGGCCTGGCCGGAGCGGATCGATTCGGGTGTGGCGCCGCTGGATCTGTTTGCCATTGCACGGCTGGACTTCCAGGCGCCCGATGAAGAACGTTTCCCTTGTTTGCGTCTGGCCCGTCAGGCGGCCGAAGCGGGTAATAGCGCGCCAGCCATGCTCAATGCGGCAAATGAAGTGGCGGTGGCGGCATTTCTCGACGAGCGGGTTCGTTACCCGGAAATCGCGAGTATCATCGAGGAAGTGCTGAGTCTGGAGCCCGTCGTGGCAGTGAATGATCTCGAGGCAGTGTTCACGGCAGACGCGAAAGCGCGATTGCTGGCCGGACAATGGTTGAGCCGTCACGGGCGGTAAATGCTGCAGATAGTCGACCCAGGCAGCAGCGAATAGGATTGCGGAGAAAGTAGATGAGCGCGCTCTATATGATTGTCGGCACCCTGGTCGCTCTGGGTGTGCTGGTTACCTTCCACGAGTTCGGCCACTTCTGGGTCGCGCGTCGCTGTGGGGTCAAGGTGCTGCGCTTCTCCGTAGGCTTTGGCACGCCTTTGCTGCGTTGGCACGACAAGCAGGGTACCGAATTCGTCGTTGCCGCCATCCCGTTGGGCGGCTACGTGAAAATGCTCGACGAGCGCGAAGGCGAAGTGCCGCCCGATCAGCTTGATCAATCCTTCAATCGCAAATCCGTTCGTCAGCGCATTGCCATCGTAGCGGCGGGGCCGATTGCCAACTTCCTGCTGGCATTGGTGTTCTTCTGGGGCCTGGCAATGCTCGGCAGCGAGCAGGTGCGTCCGGTCATCGGGGCTGTCGAGTCCGGCAGCATCGCGGCCAAGGCGGGTTTGAGTCCCGGCCAGGAAATCGTGGCCATTGATGGTGAGCTGACTTCCGGCTGGGCGGAGGTGAATCTGCAACTGGTTCGTCGTCTGGGCGAAAGCGGCTCATTGCAGGTATTGGTTCGCGAGCAAGGCTCGACGACCGATTCGTCACGTGAACTTGCGCTGGATAAATGGCTCAAAGGGGCTGACGAACCCGACCCCATTCATTCGTTGGGGATTCGCCCGTGGCGTCCGGCATTGCCGCCTGTTCTGGCCGAACTTGATCCAAAGGGGCCGGCCCAGGCTGCCGGCCTGAAGACCGGTGACCGGTTGCTGGCGCTCGATGGTCGTGCGCTGGCTGATTGGCAGCAAGTCGTCGATACCGTCCGTATGCATCCTGATACCAAAATCATGCTGCGGGTCGAGCGAGACGGTGCTCAAATCGACGTCCCGGTGACGCTTGCCGCTCGCGGCGAGAGCAAGTCACCCAACGGCTACCTGGGGGCAGGGGTGAAGGCTGTCGATTGGCCGCCGGAGATGCTCCGCGAGGTCAGTTATGGGCCATTGGCAGCGATTGGCGAGGGGGCTCGGCGCACCTGGACCATGAGCGTGCTGACCCTCGATTCACTGAAGAAAATGTTGTTCGGCGAGCTCTCGGTAAAAAACTTGAGTGGACCGATAACCATTGCTAAAGTGGCGGGCGCTTCGGCCCAGTCGGGTGTTGCTGATTTCCTGAATTTCCTTGCTTATCTGAGTATTAGCCTGGGTGTTCTGAATTTGCTGCCCATTCCTGTGCTGGATGGGGGGCATTTGTTGTTTTATCTGATCGAGTGGGCGCGTGGTCGTCCCTTGTCGGATCGGGTGCAAGGTTGGGGGATACAGATTGGCATCAGTTTGGTGATCGGAGTGATGTTGCTCGCTCTGGTTAATGATCTGGGTCGTCTGTAACGTCGCTGAATTGCGAATCTGCCGCATTTTGCGGCAGTTTGTTTATTGCCAGTTGGAATAAGAAAGGACTTCATGAAACGTCTGCTGCTAACTGCGGTTCTCACCGTATTGATGATCGCCGAAGTTCACGCCGAGTCCTTCACTATCTCTGATATTCGCGTCAATGGCCTCCAGCGGGTCTCCGCGGGTAGCGTCTTTGGTGCTTTGCCGTTGAACGTCGGTGAACAGGCGGATGATCGTCGCCTGGTGGAATCCACTCGTGCGTTGTTCAAAACCGGTTTCTTTCAAGATATCCAGCTGGGCCGCGATGGCAACGTCCTGGTCATCACGGTAGTCGAGCGCCCGTCGGTCGCCAGTATCGAGATCGAAGGCAACAAGGCGATCTCTACCGAAGACCTGATGAAAGGCCTCAAGCAATCCGGTCTGGCCGAAGGCGAAATCTTCCAGCGTGCCACCCTTGAAGGTGTGCGTAACGAACTGCAGCGCCAATACGTCGCCCAGGGTCGCTACTCGGCTACCGTCGACACCGAGGTGGTGCCGCAGCCGCGTAACCGCGTTGGCCTGAAGGTCAACATCAACGAAGGTACCGTTGCGGCTATCCAGCACATCAACGTGGTGGGCAACACGGTCTTCCCCGATGAAGACCTGATCGACCTTTTCGAACTCAAGACCACCAACTGGTTGTCGTTCTTCAAGAACGATGACAAGTACGCCCGTGAAAAACTGTCCGGTGACCTGGAGCGTCTGCGTTCCTACTACCTGGACCGTGGCTATATCAACATGGATATCGCTTCGACCCAGGTTTCCATTACGCCAGACAAGAAACACGTCTACATCACCGTCAACGTCAACGAAGGCGAGAAATACACCGTTCGTGACGTCAAGCTCAGCGGTGACCTGAAAGTCCCTGAAGATCAGATCAAGTCCCTGTTGCTGGTGCAAAAAGGCCAGGTGTTCTCGCGCAAGCTGATGACCACCACTTCCGAACTGATCACCCGTCGCCTGGGTAACGAAGGCTACACCTTCGCCAACGTCAACGGCGTGCCTCAACCGCACGATGAAGATCACACGGTGGACATCCTCTTCGCGGTCGATCCGGGCAAGCGTGCCTACGTGAACCGCATCAACTTCCGTGGCAACACCAAGTCCGAAGACGAAGTGCTGCGTCGTGAAATGCGTCAGATGGAAGGCGGCTGGGCTTCGACCTACCTGATCGATCAATCCAAGACCCGTCTGGAACGTCTGGGCTTCTTCAAGGAAGTCAACGTCGAAACCCCTGCCGTACCGGGTGTCGATGACCAGGTGGACGTCAACTACAGCGTTGAAGAGCAAGCTTCCGGTTCGATTACCGCCAGCGTCGGTTTCGCCCAGAGCGCCGGTCTGATCCTCGGTGGTTCGATCACCCAGAACAACTTCCTGGGTACCGGTAACAAGGTCAGCGTCGGCTTGACCAAAAGCGAATACCAGACCCGCTACAACTTCGGTTTCGTCGACCCCTACTGGACCGCCGATGGCGTGAGCCTGGGTTACAACGCCTTCTACCGCACCACCGACTACGATGACCTCGATACTGACGTCGCCAGCTACGCCGTAGACAGCCTGGGTGCCGGTGTGAGTGTCGGTTATCCAATCAGCGAGACTTCGCGTCTGACCTTCGGCCTGAATGCGCAACAAGACGAAATCAAGACCGGCGTCTACACCGTTGACGAGATCTTCGACTTCGTTAACAAGGAAGGCGACAAGTACCTGAACTTCAAGGCTTCGGCCGGTTGGTCCGAGTCCACCCTGAACAAGGGCGTGCTTGCTACCCGTGGTCATTCCCAGAGCCTGGTGCTGGAATCCACGATTCCAGGCAGCGACCTGTCGTTCTTCAAGCTCGACTACCGTGGCCAGTTGTTCCAGCCATTGAGCGAGAACTACACCATGCGCCTGCACACCGAACTGGGTTATGGCGATGGTTACGGTTCGACCGACGGCTTGCCATTCTATGAAAACTACTATGCTGGTGGTTTCAACTCGGTACGCGGCTTCAAGGACAGCACCCTGGGTCCTCGCAGTACGCCAAGTACCGGCAAGAACCCTGGTACAGCGTTCGACCCGGACCAGGATCCACTGCCGTTCGGTGGTAATGTCCTGATCCAGGGCGGTGTGGAAGTTCTGTTCCCGCTGCCGTTCGTCAAAGATCAACGCTCCCTGCGTACCTCGGTATTCTGGGATGTGGGTAACGTGTTCGATTCGTCGTGCTCGGATACCACAAACGCTGATGGCACGAAGTCCGACACCAAGTGCAACGACATTAGCCTGAGCAATATGGCCAGTTCTGTTGGTGTAGGTGTGACGTGGGTCACTGCACTGGGTCCTTTGAGTTTCGCATTGGCCATGCCGGTCAAGAAACCGGATGACGCCGAGACTCAAGTGTTCCAATTTTCCCTCGGCCAGACGTTCTAAGCGTCTGACCCAAGATAACGACAATGAATTTTGTAGGAGTGCATCGTGCGTAAGTTGACTCAATTGGTTCTCCTGGCCAGCGTATTGGTCGCTGGTCCGGCATTTGCCGACATGAAAATTGCAGTTCTGAACTATCAGATGGCTCTGCTGGAGTCCGACGCGGCCAAGAAATACGCCGTGGATGCCGAGAAGAAGTTCGGTCCTCAGCTGACCAAGCTCAAGACGCTGGAAACCAGCGCCAAGGGTATTCAGGACCGCCTGATGGCCGGTGGCGACAAAATGCAGCAGGGCGAGCGCGAGCGTCTGGAACTTGAATTCAAGCAAAAGGCCCGTGACTTCCAGTTCCAGTCCAAGGAACTGAACGAAGCCAAAGCCGTTGCCGACCGTGAAATGCTGAAGCAGCTCAAGCCGAAACTGGACAGTGCTGTGGAAGAAGTCATCAAGAAAGGTGCTTTTGACCTGGTCTTCGAGCGTGGCGCAGTGATTGATGTCAAGCCTCAGTACGACATTACTCGCCAGGTTATCGAGCGCATGAATCAGCTGAAGTAATCCATGACCGTGACCATTAAGCTCGGCCAGCTGGCCGAGTTCCTCGGCGCCACGCTACGTGGCGACCCGGAGAGAAAAATTACTGGGCTAGCCACCTTGCAGGAGGCTGGCCCAGCTCAGTTGAGCTTTCTCGCAAACCCTCAATACCGTAAGTACCTGGCGGACAGCCGGGCCGCAGCACTGTTGCTGAAGGCTGCTGATGCCGAAGGTTATGCCGGTAATGCGCTGGTGGTGCCTGATCCTTATCTGGCCTATGCGCGTGTTTCCCATCTGTTCGATCCTAAGCCGAAAGCGGCTGCCGGCATTCACCCGACAGCCGTTGTGGCCGAGGACGCGGTGGTTGACCCGGCTGCGAGTATTGGCGCCTTTGCAGTGATCGAAAGCGCGGCACGAATTGCTGCCGGCGTGACCATCGGTGCGCATTGCTTCATCGGTGCCCGTTGCGAAATCGGCGAAGGCGGTTGGCTGGCCCCGCGGGTCACGCTGTACCACGACGTGCGCATCGGCAAGCGTGTGGTCATTCAGTCGGGGGCCGTGCTCGGCGGTGAAGGCTTCGGTTTTGCCAATGAGAAAGGTGTCTGGCAGAAGATTGCCCAGATCGGTGGTGTGCTGGTCGGTGACGATGTCGAAATTGGCGTGAATACCGCTATTGATCGCGGCGCATTGGCCGATACCATTCTCGGCAATGGTGTGAAGCTCGACAACCAGATCCAGATCGCCCACAACGTTCAGGTCGGTGATCACACCGCCATGGCCGCCTGTGTCGGGATCTCCGGCAGTACCAAGATCGGCAAGCATTGCATGCTCGCTGGCGGTGTTGGGCTGGTGGGGCATATCGAAATTTGCGATAACGTTTTCATCACCGGGATGACCATGGTGACCCACTCGATTACCGAAAAGGGTTCCTATTCTTCCGGTACGGCCATGCAGCCAGCAGCCGAATGGCGCAAAAGCGCGGCTCGTATCCGTCAGCTCGATGACATCGCGCGGCGCCTGCGACAGCTTGAAAAGCAAGTAGGGGAAGTGACCCCTGACGGTAATGCTTCATCAGATGGCTGATACCATTTCCATATCAAGTGTGCACAGCCGCTAGACTTGCATCTTTGATTTGCTAGCGGAACGTGCGTCAGTCGCGCGTTCCCAATCTTTACATAGGCTTCCCCCCGAAATGATGGACATCAACGAGATTCGCGAATACCTGCCTCACCGTTACCCGTTCCTGCTGGTGGACCGGGTAGTGGAGCTGGATGTTGAAGGCAAGCGCATTCGCGCCTACAAGAATGTCAGCATCAACGAGCCGTTCTTCAATGGTCACTTCCCCGCGCATCCAATCATGCCGGGCGTATTGATCATCGAAGCCATGGCTCAGGCTGCCGGGATCCTTGGTTTCAAGATGCTCGACGTGAAACCGGCCGACGGCACCCTCTATTACTTCGTCGGTTCCGACAAGCTGCGCTTCCGCCAGCCGGTTCTGCCAGGCGATCAGTTGATCCTTGAAGCCAAGTTCATCAGCTGCAAGCGTCAGATCTGGAAATTCGAATGCCAGGCTTCGGTCGATGGCAAGCCGGTCTGCTCCGCTGAAATCATCTGCGCGGAACGCAAACTATGAGTTTGATTGACCCTCGTGCAATCATCGATCCGACAGCCATCCTGGCTGACGGTGTCGAGGTCGGCCCGTGGTCGATCGTCGGCGCAGGTGTGGAAATCGGCGAGGGGACAGTCATCGGGCCGCACGTGATCCTCAAGGGCCCGACCCGAATCGGCAAGCACAATCGCATCTACCAGTTTTCCTCGGTGGGTGAAGACACGCCTGACCTGAAGTACAAGGGCGAGGAAACCCGCCTGGTGATTGGCGATCACAACGTCATCCGTGAAGGCGTGACGATCCACCGTGGCACCATCCAGGATCGTTCGGAAACGACCCTGGGCGATCACAACCTGATCATGGCCTATGCCCACATCGGCCACGACAGCGTGATTGGCAACCACTGCATCCTGGTGAACAACACCGCACTGGCGGGCCATGTGCATGTGGAAGACTGGGCGATCCTCTCCGGATTTACCCTGGTTCACCAGTATTGCCACATTGGCGCCCACAGTTTTTCCGGCATGGGTACGGCGATCGGCAAGGATGTTCCAGCCTACGTCACGGTGTTCGGCAACCCTGCCGAAGCCCGCAGCATGAACTTCGAGGGCATGCGCCGTCGGGGTTTCAGCGAAGATGCGATCCACGCTCTGCGTCGTGCCTACAAGGTGGTGTACCGCCAGGGCCTGACCGTGGAGCAGGCGCTTGCCGAACTGGCAGAGCCGTCCGCCCAGTATCCGGAAGTGGCGGTGTTCCGTGACTCCATCCAGTCTTCGACCCGCGGCATTACCCGCTAACCATGGCCAATCTGCGTATTGCGCTGGTAGCGGGTGAGGCTTCCGGTGACATTCTGGGTGCGGGCCTCATGCGCGCGCTCAAGGCTCGCCACCCGGCGATCGAGTTCATCGGTGTCGGTGGTCCGTTGATGCAGGCTGAAGGCCTGACCTCGTATTTCCCGATGGAACGTTTGTCCGTCATGGGCCTGGTGGAAGTGCTGGGCCGGTTGCGCGAGTTGCTGGCGCGGCGCAAGAAGCTGGTCGCCGACCTGATCGCCGCGAAACCCGATGTGTTCATCGGTATCGATGCGCCGGACTTCAACCTCAATATCGAACTCAAACTGCGTCAGGCCGGTATCAAGACCGTGCATTACGTCAGTCCGTCGGTGTGGGCCTGGCGGCAGAAGCGCGTGCTGAAGATTCGCGAAGGCTGCGACCTGATGCTCACGCTGTTCCCGTTCGAAGCCAGGTTCTATGAAGAGAAAGGCGTGCCGGTGCGGTTTGTCGGTCATACCTTGGCCGATGCCATTCCACTCGAAGCCGATCGCGCGGCTGCGCGGGCCGAGCTCGGTTTGCCTGACGGGCCGCTGGTGGCGTTGATGCCAGGCAGCCGTGGCGGTGAAGTTGGCCGGCTAGGTGCGTTGTTTCTCGATACCGCGCAGCGCTTGCGGGCGTTGCGCCCGGGTGTGCGGTTTGTCATGCCTTGCGCCAGTGCACAACGTCGCGCACAGCTTGAAGAGCTGCTGGCTGGTCGCGATCTGCCGCTGACGCTGCTCGACGGACAGTCGCATCTGGCCCTGGCAGCGTGCGATGCGGTGTTGATTGCCTCCGGTACCGCGACGCTTGAAGCATTGCTGTACAAGCGGCCGATGGTGGTCGCCTATCGCCTGGCGCCGCTGACGTTTTGGATTCTCAAGCGCATGGTGAAAAGCCCCTACATTTCGTTGCCGAACCTGTTGGCACAGCGTCTGTTGGTGCCCGAGTTGTTGCAGGACGATGCCACGGTGGAAGCACTGGCCCAGACCTTGTCACCCTTGATCGAGGGTGGGGAAGAGCAGACCCGTGGTTTTGATGAAATTCACCGGACCCTGCGTCTGGATGCCTCCAACCAGGCGGCGGACGCCGTGCTGAACCTGATCGGCCAAGTAGAATGAGTAAAACGAACATGCAGATGGGGCTGGACTTTACCTTGGTCGCTGAAGTCGAAGAGTTGGTTGCCGGCGTCGATGAAGTCGGTCGCGGCCCGCTCTGTGGCGCGGTAGTGACGGCGGCGGTGATTCTTGATCCGAACCGCCCGATTCTCGGCCTGAACGACTCGAAGAAACTCACCGAGGCCCGTCGCGAAAAGCTCTACGACGAAATCTGCGAAAAAGCCCTGAGCTGGTGCATCGCTCGCGCCGAAGTCGAAGAAATCGACGAACTGAATATCCTGCACGCCACCATGCTCGCCATGCAGCGCGCCGTCGCCGGGCTGCATATTCAGCCGAAACTGGCGATGATCGACGGCAACCGCTGCCCGAAACTGCCGATGCGTTCCGAAGCCGTGGTCAAAGGCGATAGCAAGGTTCCCGCCATTGCCGCTGCTTCGATTCTGGCCAAGGTCAGTCGCGACCGGGAAATGGCCGCGTTCGAGTTGATCTACCCGGGTTACGGCATCGGCGGGCATAAAGGCTACCCGACGCCCGTTCATCTGGAGGCGCTCGCCCGTCTTGGCCCGACCCCGATTCACCGGCGTTCGTTTGCCCCGGTGCGGCTGGCGTATGAGGCACGGGAAAGTCTCATCGAGAGTTAGTCGCAAGGCTGATTTTTTTTACCAAGGCCCGGTACAATCCGGGCCTTGTTGTTTTCATGACTTAACGCAGGATCACTATGCCGGCTTCATTCGTTCACCTACGCCTGCACACTGAATACTCCCTGGTCGACGGTCTGGTGCGGATCAAGCCGCTGGTCAAGACCCTGGTCGGCATGAACATGCCTGCCGTGGCGGTCACCGACCAGAACAACATGTGTTCCCTGGTCAAATTCTATAAAAACGCCATGGGTGCCGGGATCAAGCCGATCTGCGGCGCCGACCTGTGGCTGTCGAACAAGGATCCGGACAACCCGCTGAGCCGGATCAGCCTGCTGGTGATGAACGCTGAAGGCTATCGCAACCTCACCGAACTGATTTCCCGCGGCTTTATCGAAGGTCAGCGCAATGGCGCAATCATCATCGAGCGCGAATGGGTCGCTGAAGCCAGCGCCGGCTTGATCATGTTGTCGGCGGCCAAAGAGGGCGAGATCGGCCAAGCCATGCTCAGCGGCAACCCCGCGGAGGCCGAAACCCTGGCCCGCGAATGGATGGACGTGTTTCCGGATCGTTTCTACCTGGAGATCCAGCGCACCAACCGCCCCAACGATGAAGAACAACTGCACGGTGCCGTGGCCCTGGCCGAGAAGCTCGGTGCGCCGCTGGTGGCGACCAACGACGTGCGTTTCATCAAGCAGGAAGACTTCGCCGCCCACGAAACTCGCGTCTGCATCGGTGAGGGCCGTGCCCTCGACGATCCGCGGCGTTCGAAGAACTACAGCGATCAGCAGTACCTCAAAAGCGCCGAGGAAATGGCCGAGCTGTTCAGCGACATTCCCGAGGCGCTGGAAAACACCGTCGAGATCGCCAAGCGTTGCAACATCGAAGTGAAGCTGGGTACGCACTTCCTGCCCAACTTCCCGATCCCCGATGGCATGACCATCGACGAGTACTTCCGCAAGGTGTCCTTCGATGGCCTGGAAGAGCGCCTTGCCGTCCTGCTGCCCAAGGACACCACCGAAGACTATGAAGCCAAGCGTCAGGTCTATGTCGACCGGCTGAATTTCGAGCTGGATATCATCATCCAGATGGGCTTCCCCGGTTACTTCCTGATCGTGATGGACTTTATCCAGTGGGCCAAGAACAACGGCGTACCGGTCGGGCCTGGTCGTGGGTCGGGTGCCGGATCGCTGGTGGCCTATGTGCAGAAGATCACCGACCTCGACCCGCTGGAATATGACCTGCTGTTCGAGCGTTTCCTCAATCCGGAACGGGTATCGATGCCCGACTTCGACGTCGACTTCTGCATGGACGGTCGTGACCGGGTGATCGACTACGTGGCCGAGAAGTACGGTCGCAACGCGGTAAGCCAGATCATCACCTTCGGTTCCATGGCCGCCAAGGCTGTGGTCCGCGACGTGGCGCGGGTGCAGGGCAAGTCCTATGGCCTGGCGGACCGTCTGTCGAAGATGATCCCGTTCGAAGTCGGCATGACCCTGGAAAAGGCCTACGAGCAGGAAGAGATCCTGCGCGACTTCATCAAGGTCGATGAAGAAGCCGCGGAAATCTGGGAGATGGCCCGAAAGCTTGAAGGCGTTGTGCGTAACGTCGGCAAGCACGCCGGTGGTGTGGTGATCGCCCCGACCAAACTGACCGACTTCTCGCCGATCTACTGCGACGAAGCGGGCGATGGCCTGGTAACCCAGTTCGACAAGGACGACGTTGAAGCGGCCGGCCTGGTGAAGTTCGACTTCCTCGGTTTGCGGACCCTGACGATCATCGATTGGGCGCTGAAAACCATCAACCGCGACCGCGCCAAGGTCAACGAGCCGCCGCTGGATATCGCGTTCATTCCGCTGGACGACAAACCGACCTACACCTTGCTGCAAAAAGCCGAAACCACGGCGGTGTTCCAGCTTGAATCCCGGGGCATGAAAGAGCTGATCAAAAAGCTCAAGCCCGACTGCCTGGAAGACTTGATCGCACTGGTGGCCCTGTTCCGTCCGGGTCCGCTGCAATCGGGCATGGTGGACGACTTCATCAACCGCAAGCACGGTCGCGCCGAGCTGGCGTATCCGCACTCGGACTACCAGTACGAAGGCCTCAAGCCCGTACTGGCACCGACCTACGGCATCATCCTGTATCAGGAACAGGTGATGCAGATTGCCCAGGTCATGGCCGGTTACACCCTCGGTGGTGCGGACATGCTGCGTCGCGCCATGGGTAAGAAAAAACCCGAGGAAATGGCCAAGCAGCGCGGCGGTTTCATTGAAGGTTGCGCCACCAACAATATCGACGCGGACCTGGCCGGTAACATTTTCGACCTGGTGGAAAAGTTCGCCGGTTACGGCTTCAACAAGTCCCACTCCGCCGCCTATGGCCTGGTGTCGTACCAGACCGCGTGGCTGAAGGCGCACTACCCGGCGCCGTTCATGGCCGCGGTACTCTCGGCGGATATGCACAACACCGACAAGGTCGTGACCTTGATCGAAGAAGTGCGGACCATGAAGTTGCGTCTCGACGCACCGGACGTAAATACCTCCGAATTCAAGTTCACGGTGAATGACGAAGGCCGGATCATCTACGGCCTGGGGGCCATCAAGGGCGTGGGTGAGGGGCCGGTCGAGGCCATCACCGAAGCGCGTCTGGCGGGCCCGTTCAAGGATCTGTTCGATTTCTGTGCCCGGGTCGACCTCAAGCGCATCAACAAGCGCACCCTCGATGGTTTGATCCGCAGCGGTGCCCTGGATCGCCTCGGGCCGTACTTCCACGATGAGCAGAAAGCCTACCAGGCCAACATCGACCGCAATCGCGCGGTGTTGCTGACGGCCATGGAAGAAGCGATCAAGGCGGCCGAACAGACCGCGCGGACCCAGGACAGCGGTCACTCGGACCTGTTTGGCGGCCTGTTCGTCGAAGAAGACGCCGACGTCTACGCCAATCACCGCAAGGCCAAGGAGCTGACCCTCAAGGAGCGTCTCAAAGGCGAGAAAGATACCCTCGGCCTGTATCTGACCGGTCACCCGATTGACGAATATGAAGGTGAAATCCGTCGCTTTGCCCGCCAGCGCATCATCGATCTGAAACCTGCGCGTGATACCCAGACCGTTGCCGGGATGATCATCGCCTTGCGGGTGATGAAGAACAAAAAGGGCGACAAGATGGGGTTCATCACCCTCGACGACCGCTCCGGACGGATCGAGGCCTCGCTGTTTTCCGAGGCGTTCCATTCGGCGCAATCATTGTTGCAGACCGACGCGATGGTGGTGGTCGAAGGCGAGGTCAGCAATGACGACTTCTCCGGTGGCCTGAAATTGCGGGTCAAGCGGGTGATGAGCATGGAGGATGCGCGCACCAACCTGGCCGAAAGCCTGCGTCTGAAGTTGCATGCCAAGGATCTCAAGGGCGATCAGCTACGCTGGTTGGGCGAACTGTTGAAGCGTCACCGCGGTGCGTGCCCGATCACCATGGACTACACCAGCCCTGATGCGAAGGCCTTGTTGCAGTTCGGCGAGGGCTGGCGAATCGATCCGGCGGATGCGTTGATTCAAGCCCTGCGTGACCAGTTCGGGCGAGACAACGTCTTCCTCCAATACCGTTGACGGTCAGTGCTATCAGATTGCCCTGACCCAGACCTGAATTTTTAATCTCGACCTCAACGCGCCTGTCCCTTAAGGTAGGGCGCGAATAGACAACCGGCCGGCCCAAGATCCCTTGGGACTCGACCCAAGACGGACGCCTATGAACCCGAATTTTCTAGATTTCGAACAGCCGATCGCCGACCTGCAAGCCAAGATCGAAGAGTTGCGCTTGGTCGGTAATGACAATTCGCTGAATATCGGCGATGAGATCTCCCGCCTGCAGGACAAGAGCAAAACGCTGACCGAAGACATTTTCGGCAAGCTGACCAGCTGGCAGATCGCACGCCTGGCACGTCACCCGAAACGTCCGTATACCCTGGACTACATCGAACACATCTTCACCGAGTTCGACGAACTGCACGGTGACCGTCACTTCTCCGACGACGCGGCCATCGTTGGCGGCATCGCCCGTCTGGACGACAAGCCGGTCATGGTTATCGGCCACCAGAAGGGCCGTGAAGTGCGCGAGAAGGTTCGCCGCAACTTCGGCATGCCGCGTCCGGAAGGCTACCGCAAGGCTTGCCGCCTGATGGAAATGGCCGAGCGTTTCAAGATGCCGATCCTGACCTTCATCGATACTCCGGGCGCCTACCCTGGCATCGACGCTGAAGAGCGCAACCAGAGCGAAGCGATTGCCTGGAACCTGCGGGTCATGGCGCGCCTGAAAACCCCAATCATCGCCACCGTGATCGGTGAGGGTGGTTCCGGTGGTGCACTGGCAATCGGTGTCTGCGACCAGTTGAACATGCTGCAATACTCGACTTACGCGGTGATTTCGCCGGAAGGTTGCGCTTCGATTCTGTGGAAAACCGCCGAGAAGGCACCGGATGCCGCAGAAGCGATGGGCATCACCGCCGAGCGCCTAAAAGGCCTGGGCATCGTGGACAAGGTGATTGGCGAGCCATTGGGCGGCGCGCACCGTGATCCGGCTGCTGCCGCTGCATCGATCCGCGCCGAGCTGAGCTCGCAACTGGCGATGCTGAAGAAGTTCGACAACGACGCGCTGCTCAAGCGCCGTTACGATCGTCTGATGAGCTACGGTCTCTAAGCCGAACACGCAGTGCCCATGTGGGAGCGAGCTTGCTCGCGATGAGGGTGTAACAGTCGACGAATGTGTTGAATGTTAGGCCGCTATCGCGAGCAAGCTCGCTCCCACATTTGATTTGTGCATAGAGGCAGATATGAGTCAGTCCGCGATTGATTTGCCTTCCAGGCTTTTGCTGAGTCTTAAACCGTGGCGCAATGCTGCGACCTGGCGCATCGCCTTCTCCGGCGGCCTGGACTCCACCGTCCTGCTGCATCTGCTCGCACACCTCGCAAAAACCGAATCCCTGCCGGCGCTGTGCGCCATCCATGTTCATCACGGCCTTCAAGCTGTGGCCGATGCGTGGCCGGAACATTGTCGTTCTGTGTGCGCTACGCTGGGCGTCTCGTTGCAGATCGTTCGGGTGCAGGTGCAGCCCGGTGCCAGTCTGGAACGTGCGGCGCGAGACGCGCGTTATCACACGTTCGCCGAAGTGACTGGGCCCGGTGACGTGCTGCTGACGGCCCAGCACCGCGACGATCAGGCGGAAACCCTGCTGTTTCGTTTGTTGCGCGGAGCGGGCGTGCGCGGATTGTCCGGGATGCCGCGTCAGCGTTCGTTGGGCAAGGGGCATCTGCTGCGGCCACTGCTTGATGTCACGCGGGCTGAGCTGGAGGCCTATGCCAGTACGCATGGTTTGAGCTGGATCGAAGATCCCTCGAACCAGGATCGGCAGTACTCGCGCAATTACCTGCGCCATCAAGTCTTGCCCGTGCTGGTTCAGCGCTGGCCACAAGCGGTGGCGACCATGGCTCGCAGCGCGGCGCATCTGACCGAGGCGCAGGGGTTGCTCGAAGAACTGGCAGACATGGATTTGCGTAACGCCAACTCTGTCAGTGAATTCGCCTGGCTGGGCTTGCGATCCCTTGAGCTGGCGTCGCTTGCGCAACTCTCCGACGCCCGGCAGCGCAATGCCTTGAGTCATTGGCTCGAACCGCTGACCCGCCTGCCGGACACTGACCATTGGTCGGGCTGGCAGGATTTGCGCGACGCCAGCGGCGATGCCTGCCCGGTGTGGCGGCTGGCCGATGGCGAGCTGCAGCGGGCTGGCGGGCGGATCTGGTGGTTGTCCGGCCGCTGGTTGCGCCCTCTGCCTGTCGCCGGAGTGTGGCAGGACCCGCGTTCACCGCTGGTAACTCCGGACAACGGCACGCTGTCGCTCACCGGACAAATCCCCGATGGCCCGTTACAGATCCGCTATCGTGAAGGGGGAGAGGTCATGGCTTTGCCAGGCCGCGGCCATCGGGACCTGAAACGTTTGCTCAATGAAAGCGGTGTACCGTCCTTCGTGCGCGGCAGATTGCCGCTGCTCTACAAAGACGGGCAATTGCTGGCGGTAGCGAACCTCAATGGGCTCGATGGCGGTGCGATCGGTAACTGGCATTTGCATTGGCAGCCACAGAACGAAGATCAAGGTTTGAGCTGAAAGGGGCTTTCCGGTAGACTACGCTCCCTTCTTGATACAACTTCTGTGGATTCGCCTGAATTGCAGGAGTTGCCGATTACCAAGCAGTCTTTGCTGGGCGATTCCAAAAAATGTGTAGCGAGCAACGAACCGGTGATTCATTTCCCGGTCTGTCCCAACGCGGCGGTTTTTTTGAAAGGTGCACTGTGATTAATGCAGGTGATCGGGGGCTTCGGCCTTCCTTCGCTTTCCCCGGCGGCTCGGACCGCTTTAACGCAGACTTCTAGGGTTTTTCATGACGCGCTACATATTCGTCACGGGCGGTGTTGTTTCTTCATTGGGGAAAGGCATTGCATCGGCATCATTGGCGGCCATCCTGGAGGCGCGGGGACTTAAGGTCACCATGCTGAAGCTGGACCCGTACATCAACGTCGACCCGGGCACCATGAGCCCGTTCCAGCACGGTGAAGTGTTCGTCACCCACGACGGCGCCGAGACCGACCTGGACCTGGGCCACTACGAGCGGTTCATCCGCACGACCATGACCCAGAACAACAACTTCACCACCGGCCGTGTCTACGAACACGTGCTGCGCAAAGAGCGCCGTGGTGACTACCTGGGTGCAACCATCCAGGTGATCCCGCACATCACCGACGAAATCAAGCGCCGCATCATCAAGGGTGCCGGCGACGCTGACGTGGCCATGGTCGAGATCGGTGGCACCGTGGGTGACATCGAGTCGCAACCGTTCCTCGAGGCGATCCGCCAACTGCGTTTCGAAGTCGGCGCCAAGCGCGCGATGCTGATGCACCTGACACTGGTGCCGTACATCGCCACTGCCGGTGAAACCAAGACCAAGCCAACCCAGCACTCGGTGAAGGAACTGCGTTCCATCGGCCTGCAACCAGACGTGCTGGTCTGCCGCTCCGACCACCCGATCGATGTGTCGTCGCGTCGCAAGATCGCGCAGTTCACCAACGTTGAAGAACGTGCGGTGATTGCGCTGGAAGACGCCGATACCATCTACAAGATCCCGGGTATCCTGCACTCCCAGGGCCTGGACGATTTCGTCGTCGAGCGCTTCGGCCTGCAATGCGGCGGTGCCGATCTGTCCGAGTGGGAAGCCGTGGTCGACGCCAAGCTCAACCCTGAGCACGAAGTCACCATCGCCATGGTCGGCAAGTACATGGAGCTGCTGGACGCCTACAAGTCGCTGATCGAAGCGATGAGTCACGCCGGCATCAGCAACCGTACCAAGGTCAATCTGCGCTACATCGATTCCGAAGACATCGAGAACCAGGGCACTGCGCTGCTGGAAGGCGTCGACGCGATCCTGGTGCC
Source organism: Pseudomonas sp. GNP012 (assembly GCF_054343835.1). Taxonomy (NCBI): domain Bacteria; kingdom Pseudomonadati; phylum Pseudomonadota; class Gammaproteobacteria; order Pseudomonadales; family Pseudomonadaceae; genus Pseudomonas; species Pseudomonas sp. GNP012. The sequence continues at coordinate 597,333 of NZ_JBTGUU010000001.1, forward strand.
TGGCGGCTTCGGTCTGCGTGGCGTTGAAGGCAAGATCACTGCCGTTCAATACGCTCGCGAAAACAAGGTTCCGTACCTGGGCATCTGCCTGGGCATGCAAGTGGCCGTAATCGAGTTCGCCCGTAACGTGATGGGCTGGAAAGACGCCAACTCCACCGAGTTCGATCGTGCAAGCGGCCACCCGGTCGTGGGCCTGATCACCGAGTGGGAAGATGCCACCGGCGCGGTCGAAACCCGCACCGAAGCTTCCGATCTGGGCGGCACCATGCGCCTGGGCGCGCAGGATTGCCTGCTGGAGCCAGGTTCCCTGGTTCATGGTTGCTACGGCAAGGACGTGATTGTCGAGCGTCACCGTCATCGCTACGAAGTGAACAACAACCTGCTGCCGCAAATCATGGAAGCCGGTTTGAAAATCTCCGGTCGTTCCGGGGATGGCGCACTGGTTGAAGTGGTTGAAGCACCGGATCATCCATGGTTCGTCGCTTGCCAGTTCCACCCTGAGTTCACCTCGACGCCACGCGACGGTCATCCGCTGTTCAGCGGTTTCGTCAAGGCCGCGTTGGCTCAACACCAGAAGAAGGCGTAACCCCGATGGCACAGAAGATCATCCGCGTCGGCGACATCGAGATTGCCAACGACAAACCCATGGTGCTGTTCGGCGGCATGAACGTGCTGGAAAGCCGTGACATGGCCATGCAGGTTTGCGAAGAGTATGTGAAGGTCACCGAAAAGCTCGGTATCCCTTACGTGTTCAAGGCCAGTTTCGACAAGGCCAACCGGTCTTCTGTGACCTCCTATCGTGGTCCTGGCCTGGAAGAAGGCATGCGTATCTTCCAGGACATCAAGCAAGCCTTCGGCGTGCCGATCATCACCGACGTCCACGAGCCTGACCAGGCCGCGGTCGTCGCTGAAGTCTGCGACATCATCCAGTTGCCGGCCTTCCTGTCGCGCCAGACCGACCTCGTGGTCGCGATGGCCAAAACGGGCGCCGTGATCAACATCAAGAAAGCCCAGTTCCTCGCGCCTCAGGAAATGAAGCACATCCTGAACAAGTGCGTGGAAGCGGGTAATGATCAGTTGATTCTCTGCGAGCGTGGTTCGAGCTTCGGCTACAACAACCTGGTCGTCGACATGCTCGGCTTCGGCATCATGAAGCAGTTCGAATATCCGGTGTTCTTCGACGTGACCCATGCGCTGCAAATGCCTGGCGGTCGCTCCGATTCCGCCGGCGGTCGTCGCGCCCAGGTCACCGACCTGGCGAAGGCCGGCATGAGCCAGTCGCTGGCCGGACTGTTCCTGGAAGCCCACCCGGATCCGGACAACGCCAAATGTGACGGTCCTTGCGCCTTGCGCCTGGACAAACTGGAGCCATTCCTGGCCCAGCTCAAAGCCCTGGACGAACTGGTGAAGAGTTTTCCGACGGTAGAAACCGCGTAATCCTCAATTCTCCGGTAAAGTACCGCACGATTTAACGCTCAGGCCCTCGAGCCTGAGCCTTTTCGTCTGCAAGACTGCCCGCTGCACCTCGCTTGCCGACGACCAAAGATTTCCTACAGCTGCGTCGTTTTCGTCAACTTTGGAGTGTTTACAACAATGGCTAAAATCGTCGACATCAAAGGTCGTGAAGTTCTCGACTCCCGTGGCAATCCCACCGTGGAAGCGGATGTGCTTCTCGATAACGGCATCATCGGCAGCGCCTGCGCGCCATCCGGTGCTTCCACTGGCTCGCGTGAAGCGCTCGAGCTGCGTGATGGCGACAAGAGCCGTTACCTGGGCAAGGGTGTTCTGAAGGCCGTAGCCAACATCAACGGTCCGATCAAAGACCTGTTGAAAGGTATGGACCCAAGCGACCAGAAAGCGCTCGATCTGGCAATGATCAAGCTCGACGGTACTGAAAACAAAGGTTCCCTGGGCGCCAACGCGATCCTCGCCGTTTCCCTGGCTGCAGCCAAGGCAGCAGCACAGGACCAGGACCTGCCGCTGTACGCTCACATCGCCAACCTGAACGGCACCCCGGGTGTCTACTCGATGCCGGTTCCGATGATGAACATCATCAACGGCGGCGAGCACGCCGATAACAACGTCGACATCCAGGAATTCATGGTTCAGCCGGTTGGCGCCAAGTCTTTCTCGGAAGGTCTGCGCATGGGCACCGAGATTTTCCACCACCTCAAAGCCGTGCTGAAGGCCCGTGGCCTGAGCACTGCCGTCGGTGACGAAGGTGGTTTCGCGCCGAACCTGGCTTCCAACGAAGACGCTTTGAAAGTGATCTCCGAAGCCGTGGCCAATGCCGGTTACAAGCTGGGCACCGACGTGACCCTGGCCCTGGACTGCGCGGCCAGCGAATTCTACGAAGACGGCAAGTACAACCTGTCCGGCGAAGGCCAGGTGTTCACCGCCGAAGGTTTCGCTGACTACCTCAAAGGCCTGACCGAGCGTTACCCGATCATCTCCATCGAAGATGGCCTGGACGAGTCCGACTGGGCTGGCTGGAAGATCCTCACCGACAAGATCGGCGAGAAGACCCAACTGGTAGGCGACGATCTGTTCGTAACCAACACCAAGATCCTGAAAGAAGGCATCGACAAGAAGATCGCCAACTCGATCCTGATCAAGTTCAACCAGATCGGCACCCTGACCGAAACTCTGGAAGCCATCCAGATGGCCAAGGCTGCCGGTTACACCGCCGTGATCTCGCACCGCTCCGGCGAAACCGAAGATTCGACCATTGCCGACCTGGCCGTGGGCACCTCGGCTGGCCAGATCAAGACCGGTTCCCTGTGCCGTTCCGATCGCGTATCCAAGTACAACCAACTGCTGCGTATCGAAGAGCAGTTGAACGGCAAGGCCAAGTACAACGGTCGCGGCGAATTCCGCGGCTGAGTAAGTACGTGGTAAAAAAGACACCGGATTGTGTCGGAAAAATCGCTATAGCGACGTTTTTGCCACTAATCTGATGGCTTATAAGCACAAGCCTGGTTCTTCCAGGCTTCGTGCTATCAGAAGCTTCACGTTTGGCATGGCTGTCTTTTTTCACTGGATACCTGATATTCGATGCGCAGTCCCAATTGGTTGTTCCTCATTCTGCTTTTGTTGCTGGCTGGCTTGCAGTACCGCCTGTGGGTGGGAAACGGCAGTCTGGCGCAAGTGGCCGAGTTGACGCAGCAGATCGCGGATCAGCAAGCTGAGAACCAGGCATTGCTGGAGCGCAATCGGGTAATGGACGCCGAAGTCAGTGAGTTGAAAAAGGGCATGGAGACCGTTGAAGAACGGGCTCGCCATGAGTTGGGCATGGTCAAGGACGGTGAAACCCTTTACCAGTTGGCGCAATGAGCCAGACGTTACCGGCCTTCTGGGCCGTGATTCCTGCCGCGGGCGTCGGTGCCCGTATGGCCGCGGACCGTCCCAAGCAATACTTGCAACTGGGCGGGCGCACTATTCTCGAACACAGCCTCGGCTGTTTCCTTGACCATCCTTGCCTGAAAGGCCTGGTGGTCAGTCTTGCTGTCGACGATCCTTATTGGCCGAACCTGGCGTGTGCCAGTGACCCGCGTATTGTCCGGGTCGAGGGCGGTTCCGAACGTTCCGGATCGGTGCTCAATGCCTTGCTGCATTTGCACGCGCAGGGTGCCGATGATGAGGATTGGGTACTGGTTCACGATGCCGCACGGCCTAACCTCAGTCGTGACGACCTGGACAAGTTGTTGGCTGAACTGGCTGACGACCCTGTCGGCGGACTGCTGGCGGTTCCGGCACGGGATACGCTCAAGCGGGTCGACAAGCACGGTCGCGTACTCGAAACCGTGGATCGCAGTGTGATCTGGCAGGCCTACACGCCGCAGATGTTTCGCCTTGGGGCATTGCATCGGGCGTTGGCTGACAGCCTGGTGGCGGATGCCGTCATTACCGACGAAGCATCGGCCATGGAGTGGGCCGGTTCGGCACCACGGCTGATCGAAGGGCGGTCCGATAACCTCAAGGTGACGCGTCCCGAAGATCTTGAATGGTTGAGGCAGCGTTGGGCCAATCGTCACTAAGTTGTGCGGCAATCAACTTTGAGACCGCGTCGCGCCTTTCGCGAGCAAGCCCGCTCCCACATTTGACCAATGTGCCCGCAATTTTTGTGAGCAAGACTGTTCCCCTGTGGGAGCGGGCTTGCTCGCGAAAGCGCCGGTTCAGTCAGCCAATCTGTCACTGAGAAACACTGGTGGTTCTAACCCCGATACTCCGGCCGTTCGGCCAACCCTTCCTTCAGGTAGTCCACCAGTTTTCTTACCTTCGGCGACAAATGCCGTTGTTGTGGATAAAGCGCCCAAACCGCGGTGTTCGGTGGTTGATGCGCCTCCAACAACGAAATCAATGCGCCGCTCTTCAAATGCTCGAGCACGTAATAGTCCGGCAACTGACACAACCCCACGCCCTGTAGCGCCGCGTCCAGTACGGCTTGCCCACTATTGCAGCGCCAGTTTCCCTGGACTCGCTGGGAAAATTCCCGTCCGTTCTGCTCCAGTTGCCAGAGATCCGAACTGCCGATAAGGCAGTTGTGGCGACTGAGTTCCGACAGGCTGTGCGGCCGGCCGTAGCGCTCAATGTAGGAGGGTGATGCGCAGAGAAACATGCGCCGTGGCGCGAGGCGGGTGGCAACCAGCCGTGAATCCTGCAAGCGCCCGAGGCGGATCGCCAGATCGAGGCCATCATGTACCAGGTCGAGTTGCCGATTGGTCAATTCGATATCGATGCGCAGTTGCGGATACAGCCCCATGAAACGGGTCACCAGCGGCACGATGAAGCGTTCACCGTAAGCCACGGCGCACGTCATGCGCAGCATGCCTTTGGGCTCGCTGGTCAAGTCACCCACCGCGCGCAGTGCCTCTTCGCGGCCGTCCTGCAAGCGTTGGCAATGCTGCAGGAAAGTTTGCCCGGCCTCGGTCAGCGCGACCCGGCGGGTACTGCGGTAGAGCAAACGGGTTTGCAGGCGCTCTTCGAGGCGTACGATTTGTCGACTGATATGGGAGGAAGAAACCCCCAGGCGCTCCGCCGCAGCGGTGAACTGGTTGCACTCGGCGACAGCGACAAACTCGTCGATCCCTTCCCAGCGGTTTTCGGACATCGATGATTATCCCTGTGTGGCAATAATATTTTGCATTTGCGTCGATTATTCATCGGTTGGCCATGTATTACACTCCTTGTCTCGTTTTTATTCACTGGAGAGTCATCATGATCAAGTCGCGCGCCGCCGTTGCCTTCGAGGCCAAGAAGCCCCTCGAAATCGTAGAAGTCGATGTCGCCATGCCCAAGGCCGGCGAAGTCTTGCTGCGCGTGGTGGCCTCCGGTGTCTGCCATACCGATGCCTACACCTTGTCCGGCGCTGATCCGGAAGGCATCTTCCCGTCGATCCTCGGTCACGAAGGCGGGGCGATCGTTGAAGCCGTCGGCGAGGGTGTGACCTCCGTGGCGGTAGGCGACCATGTGATCCCGCTGTACACCCCGGAATGCCGCCAGTGCAAATTCTGCCTGTCGGGCAAGACCAACCTCTGCCAGGCGATTCGCGCGACCCAGGGCAAAGGTTTGATGCCGGACGGCACTTCGCGTTTTTCCTACAAGGGCGAAACGATTTTCCACTACATGGGCACTTCGACCTTCTCCGAGTACACCGTGCTTCCGGAGATTTCCGTTGCGAAAATCGCCAAGGAAGCGCCACTGGAAAAAGTCTGCCTGCTGGGCTGCGGCGTCACTACCGGTATCGGCGCCGTGCTCAACACCGCCAAGGTCAAACCGGGTGATACCGTGGCCATTTTCGGCCTCGGCGGCATCGGTCTGTCGGCCGTCATCGGCGCGGTCAAAGCCAAGGCTGCCCGCATCATCGCCATCGACATCAACCCGGCGAAGTTCGAGATCGCAAAACAGCTGGGTGCAACCGATTGCGTGAACCCTAAAGACTTCGATCGTCCGATCCAGGAAGTCATCGTCGACATGACCGACGGTGGTGTCGACTTTTCCTTCGAGTGCATCGGCAATGTGCAACTGATGCGCGCGGCACTGGAGTGCTGCCACAAGGGCTGGGGCGAGTCGGTCATCATCGGTGTTGCCGGTGCCGGCCAGGAAATCTCCACCCGTCCGTTCCAGCTGGTCACCGGCCGCGTCTGGCGCGGTTCGGCGTTCGGTGGTGTGCGTGGCCGTACCGAGTTGCCAAGCTATGTGGAAATGGCCGAGACCGGTGAGATCCCGCTGGATACCTTCATCACCCACACCATGGGCCTGGAAGATATCAATAAGGCGTTTGACCTGATGCATGAAGGAAAAAGCATCCGCTCCGTCATTCATTTCTGAGGTCTGTCATGAGCCTGGAAAACATCTCCTGCCAGAAAAGCTTCGGTGGCTGGCACAAGCGCTATCGCCATCGCTCTGACGTGCTCGGCTGCGACATGGTGTTCGCCGTCTATCTGCCGCCGCAGGCGGAGCAGGGCGGCAAGCTGCCGGTGTTGTACTGGTTGTCCGGCCTGACCTGCACCGACGAGAACTTCATGCAGAAGGCCGGCGCCATGCGCATGGCCGCCGAGTTGGGGCTGATCATCGTCGCACCGGACACCAGCCCTCGCGGTCCTGATGTGCCGGGCGATCCGGATGGCGCCTGGGACTTCGGCCTCGGCGCCGGATTTTATCTGAATGCCACCCAGGAACCCTGGTCGCGACACTATCGGATGCATGACTACGTTGTGCAGGAATTGCCGACATTGGTTGAAGCCCATTTCCCGGCGTCGGACAAGCGCGGCATCAGTGGACATTCCATGGGCGGCCACGGCGCGCTGGTCTGTGCTTTGCGCAACCCGGGACGTTATCGTTCGGTATCGGCGTTCTCGCCCATCAACAATCCGATGGATTGCCCGTGGGGGCACAAAGCCTTCTCCCGCTACCTGGGAGAGGATCGTTCGAAATGGCGGGAATGGGATGCCTGCGCGTTGATCGCCGAGGCCGATGAAAAGCTGCCGCTGCTGGTCGACCAGGGTGATCGCGACGATTTCCTTGCCACTCAACTCAAGCCTGAAGCCTTGCAACAGGCGACCAAACTGGCCGGTCATCCTCTGACGTTGCGCCTGCAACCGGGCTATGACCACAGCTATTTCTTCATCGCCAGTTTCATCGATGAGCACTTGCGGCATCACGCGCATGCTCTGGTTGGCTAATGCAGGTAGAATCACGCCCTGACAAAAATCGGGGCGTTTTTTTATGCGTATTGGCCACGGCTATGATGTGCACCGTTTCGCTGAAGGCGATTTCATCACTCTGGGCGGTGTGCGCATTGCACACAGCTTCGGGCTGCTCGCCCACTCAGACGGTGACGTCCTCTTGCACGCCTTGAGCGATGCCTTGCTTGGCGCCGCGGCGCTGGGCGACATCGGCAAGCATTTCCCGGATACCGACCCGCAATTCAAGGGCGCCGACAGCCGCGCGCTGTTGCGTCACGTCGTCGCACTGGTCCATGCCAAGGGCTGGAAAGTCGGCAACGTCGACAACACCATCGTCGCCCAGGCGCCGAAAATGGCCCCGCATATCGAATCGATGCGCGCGCTGATTGCCGCGGATCTTCAAGTAGAGTTGGATCAAGTGAACGTGAAAGCTACCACCACCGAAAAGCTCGGCTTTGTCGGTCGCGAAGAAGGCATTGCCGTGCACTCTGTTGCCTTGTTGCTGCGCGCATGAACGAACTGCAATTGCTCGGCCCTCGGGCTTACGGTGAGGCCCTCGGCACGGCGGTCCTCAAGGCGATCGCGGTAGACTTCCAGGTCGACGAAGTCCTCGACATTCCCCTCAGTGGCGAAGGCGAACACCTGTGGATCTGGGTGGAAAAGCGCGGCCTGAATACTGAAGAAGCGGCGCGCCGGATTGCCAAGGCTGCGGGTGTGCCGTTGCGTACCGTCAGTTATGCCGGGCTCAAGGACCGTCAGGCGTTGACTCGCCAGTGGTTCAGCGTGCAGCTGCCGGGCAAGGCCGACCCTGATCTGACAGCCGCGGAAAACGATACGCTGAAGATCCTCAAGACCGCCCGCCACAAGCGCAAGCTGCAACGTGGCGCGCACTCGGCCAACGGCTTTACCTTGCGCCTGACGCAGTTCGCCGGTGACAAGGCTGCGCTTGAAGAGCGTCTGCAACTGATCGCCAAACAAGGCATCCCCAATTATTTCGGCGCCCAGCGTTTCGGCCATGACGGCGGCAACGTCGTCGATGCTCGCGCCTGGGCCGCGCGCAAGGCCCTGCCGGAGCAGCGTAACGTGCGCTCGCGGCTGCTCTCCGCGGCGCGCAGTTTTCTGTTCAACCAGGTATTGGCTGCACGTGTCGCCGACGGCACCTGGCAGCGTGCCCAGGTGGGCGATCTGCTGGCATTTACCGACAGCCGCAGCTTTTTCCCGGCAGGTGAAGCCGAGTGCAGCGACCCGCGCCTGGCAATTCTCGATCTGCACCCGACCGGTCCGCAGTGGGGCGAAGGTGACTCGCCGGCCATGGGGGTTGTCCATGAACTGGAGCAGGCCATCGCCGAACGCGAAGCGGATTTGCGTGACTGGCTGATCAACGCCGGTATGAGCCACGAACGTCGCATCCTGCGGCTGCCCATTGGCGGGTTGACGTGGCATTATCCCTCGCTGGACATTCTGCAACTGGAATTCGTCCTGCCGGCCGGATGCTTCGCCACCGTATTGGTGCGCGAGCTTGTTGATCTGGTGCCGGTGGGGCAGACGGACAGCCCATGCGTATTCTGATTTCTAACGACGATGGGGTAACAGCACCCGGTCTCGCCGCGCTTTATGCTGCGCTGGCGGATTACACCGAGTGCGTGGTTATCGCCCCGGACCAGGACAAGAGCGGCGCCAGCAGTTCGCTGACGCTCGACCGTCCGTTGCACCCGCAAACCCTGGCCAACGGCTTTATCAGCCTCAATGGCACACCAACCGATTGTGTGCACCTGGGTCTCAACGGCCTGCTGGAGCGCGAAGCGGACATGGTGGTTTCCGGTATCAACCTGGGCGCGAACCTGGGGGATGATGTCCTGTATTCCGGCACGGTGGCGGCGGCCCTTGAGGGGCGTTTCCTGAAACACCCTTCGTTTGCCTTTTCGCTGGTCTCACGCCAGGTAGAGAACCTTCCCACAGCTGCCCATTTCGCGCGCAAACTGGTTGAAGCCCATGCTGACCTGGATCTGCCACCGCGTACGGTACTGAACGTGAACATTCCGAATTTGCCGCTCGATCGCATCCGCGGTATCCAGTTGACCCGCCTGGGCCATCGCGCCCGTGCCGCGGCACCGATTAAAGTGGTAGATCCGCGGGGCAAGTCCGGTTACTGGATCGCCGCGGCCGGGGATGCCGAGGACGGTGGACCGGGTACCGATTTCCATGCAGTGATGCAGGGTTATGTGTCCATCACGCCGCTGCAACTGGATCGCACCTTCAATGATGCCTTCAGAAGTCTGGACGGCTGGCTGGAGGGGTTGCGCTGATGGGCCGCGAACAAGACGATATGCTGCGTCGCGGCATCGGCATGACCTCCCAGCGAACCCGGGAGCGGCTCATCCAGCGCCTGTATGAAGAAGGCATCTCCAACGCTAGGGTGCTGGAGGTCATTCGCCGGACCCCGCGTCACCTGTTCGTCGATGAAGCGCTGGCGCACCGTGCCTATGAAGACACCGCGCTACCGATAGGTAATAACCAGACCATCTCCCAGCCTTATATGGTGGCGCGCATGAGCGAGCTGCTGCTGGAGGCCGGTCCCCTCGACAAGGTGCTGGAAATCGGCACCGGGTCGGGTTACCAGACGGCAGTGCTGTCGCAACTGGTCGAGCGTGTGTTCTCGGTCGAGCGCATCAAGGTTCTGCAGGATCGGGCAAAGGAACGCCTGGTCGAACTGAACCTGCGCAACGTGGTGTTTCGCTGGGGCGATGGTTGGGAAGGTTGGCCGGCACTGGCGCCGTACAACGGGATTATCGTCACCGCCGTGGCGACTGACGTGCCCCAGGCATTGCTTGACCAGTTGGCTCCGGGAGGCCGAATGGTGATCCCGGTCGGGGCCGGCGAAGTCCAGCAATTGATGCTGATCATCCGCGAGGAACAAGGTTTTTCCAGGCATGTTCTGGGGGCTGTGCGCTTCGTGCCATTGCTCAATGGGCCATTGGCCTGAGCATTTGTTTCGGCGCGCTGAATTCTCTTCGATTGCCTTTGTCTTACAGCGGCATCGATTGTTTCAACGGGATTCATCTTCAGGCAGCAAACGTGTGCGTGACAGCGATTCGCCACATTAAAGGTAAAGCGTGCACGGCCCGTTATACTTGCGACAGTTCATGCCGGACTCCGGTATTTAACATTTTCAGCCACCACAGAGGGAGCGGCGGGTGAGTCTCACAGTCATTGCGCAGCGTATGAGTAAAACGAGCTTTCAGCGCTTGGTGACTGGCCTTGTATTGAGTACATTGCTGGTCGGTTGTTCCAGCAACAAATCCAGTGATGTTCGTGTCGTGGACCGCAACAATGCGGCGGCTCAGCGTCCAGCCGTGACCACCGGGCAATACGTGGTGCGTCCAAAGGACACCCTGTTTTCCATTGCTTTCCGTTACGGCTGGGACTACAAGGCCCTTGCGGCCCGAAACAATATTCCCGCGCCCTACACCATCCATCCGGGTCAGACGATTCGCTTTGATGGTCGTACCGGTTCAACGTCGACAGCGGTGGTCAGTTCGTCCAGTTCAACGCCTTCGTCGTCGAGTAAAACCACGGTCATCCGTCGTTCGGCAAACGGTACGACTACCAGCACAACGACAGTTGTACCGTCCGTCGCGAACAAACCTGCCCCCGCTCCGTTACCTCCTCCGGGGCCAGCCCCGACAGGCTGGGGATGGCCATCTAATGGCATTCTGATTGGAAAATTCTCTTCAAACGGTAGTTTGAATAAAGGAATTGATATCGCCGGAGATTTGGGACAGCCTGTTTTAGCTGCGTCTGATGGGACGGTGGTATACGCCGGGAGTGGCTTAAGGGGCTACGGCGAATTAGTGATCATCAAGCACAGTGAAACCTACGTCAGTGCCTACGGACATAACCGCAGGCTGTTGGTTCGGGAGGGGCAGCAGGTCAAGGTCGGACAGACAATTGCCGAAATGGGGTCAACGGGTACAGACCGGGTGAAACTGCATTTTGAGATTCGCCGCCAGGGTAAACCTGTAGATCCGCTGCAATTCCTGCCACGTCGTTGATCGCTTACCAGCCTGTTCCGTCGCGTAGAGGGGACAGGCTCCAGCGTTGCCAGGGAGAAAGGCGCCGCTTGAGCTTGAGGTCGAACTCACCAAAGGACTATAACAATGGCTCTCAGTAAAGAAGTGCCGGAGTTTGACATCGACGATGAGGTTCTCCTGATGGAGAGCGGCATCGATACGGATTCGATGTCGAATGATGAAGGGGCGGCTCCACCTTCCGTTCGTGCCAAATCCAAACACTCCGCATCGTTGAAACAACACAAGTACATTGACTACACGCGGGCACTCGATGCCACGCAGTTGTATCTCAATGAAATTGGTTTTTCTCCCCTCCTGTCACCCGAAGAAGAAGTTCATTTTGCGCGCCTGTCGCAAAGTGGCGATCCGGCCGGGCGCAAGCGCATGATCGAAAGCAACCTGCGACTGGTGGTGAAAATCGCCCGACGCTATGTCAATCGTGGGCTGTCGCTACTGGACCTGATCGAAGAGGGCAACCTCGGCTTGATCCGGGCGGTGGAGAAGTTCGATCCGGAGCGCGGTTTCCGCTTCTCGACCTACGCGACCTGGTGGATTCGCCAGACCATCGAACGCGCAATCATGAATCAGACCCGGACCATCCGGCTGCCGATCCATGTGGTCAAAGAGCTGAATGTGTACCTGCGGGCTGCGCGGGAACTGACGCAAAAACTCGACCATGAACCCTCACCCGAAGAAATCGCCAACCTGCTGGAAAAACCGGTGGGAGAGGTCAAGCGTATGCTCGGCCTTAACGAACGGGTTTCTTCGGTCGACGTCTCGCTGGGTCCGGATTCGGATAAAACCCTGCTCGACACCCTGACAGACGACCGCCCGACCGATCCATGCGAACTGTTGCAGGACGACGACCTGTCCCAGAGCATCGATCAATGGCTCTCGGAGCTGACCGACAAGCAACGCGAAGTGGTTGTACGCCGCTTCGGCTTGCGCGGTCATGAAAGCAGCACCCTTGAAGACGTCGGTCTGGAAATCGGCCTGACCCGTGAGCGGGTCCGGCAGATTCAGGTGGAAGGCTTGAAGCGGCTGCGCGAGATCCTGGAAAAAAATGGTCTGTCGAGTGAGTCGCTGTTCCAATAAGGCACTCAATGCGATGGCATGAAAAACCCCGACTGGCTCGGGGTTTTTTATTGCCAGACCAAGAGACCGAATCCCCTCTGGATTTCGGTTTCGTGCTGTAAGCCCAGGCTTACACTTGCGTAAGTGTTCGTTATTTTTACACCCTGGCAATCGTCCATGATGAACGCCTTTCGTTTTTATCTTTTTGATTTATATAACTATTTTTTATTATTAATGACGTGTGACAGCTGGGTTTCGCGCCAAGGGGCGATTGATCCCGCAGGGGAACACTCTAGTATTGAGGTTGTGTCGACGGACAGACACGTCCTTCAAGGATGAGGGATAGGGATATCGCAGGACGCGATTCATCAGGATGATGAAAAGGAACACAGGGAATAGGGAAAAAATGTGGGCGGGTCAAACCGCCCCTTTTTTTGCCTGCAGAAAAGCAAAAAGGCCCTTGTGGGGCCTTTTTCGCGAACGCGGGGGTAATCAGCGTTCGAGGTCTGCGATCTTGCCTGGCTTGCCATCCCATTCTGCGGAATCGGGCATTGGATCCTTGCGTTCGGTGATGTTTGGCCAGATATCGGCCAACTCAGCGTTCAGCTCGATGAAGTTCTCCATGCCGGCCGGAACCTCATCTTCGGAGAAGATAGCCACGGCAGGGCATTCAGGTTCGCACAGCGCGCAATCGATGCACTCATCCGGGTGAATCACCAGGAAATTCGGGCCTTCGTAAAAGCAGTCCACCGGACAGACTTCTACGCAGTCGGTGTACTTGCACTTGATGCAGTTGTCGGTGACGACGAAGGTCATTTCTAATTTTCTCCTCAGGCGCGGCTTGCTGCGCCCCTTCTCGTAGGGGTCGCCAGGTTTGGGAGCGATAGTCTGCTGGCCAGGCTATTAGCCAGCAGCATCCCAAACCGCGCGAGATTCTAACAGCTTGCAAGCCGCTGCGTTAGATCCGTGTCTTCAGTGTATAGAGCATTTCGAGAGCACGACGTGGTGTCATGTCGTCCAGATCGAGCTTGGCCAGTTCCTCCAGCACCGGGTGTGGCAGGCTGGCAAACAGGTCGCTTTGCTGTGGAACCGCCGGTTTGCCTTTGGCAGGTGCTGGCGACTCATGGGGCAGTGCGGTGTCTTCCAGGCGGCTCAAATGCTCGCGGGCACGGGCGATCACCTCACTCGGTACGCCCGCCAGCTGCGCGACCGCCAGGCCGTAACTCTGGCTGGCCGGGCCGGGCAGCACGTGGTGTAGGAACACGATGCGTTCATTGTGCTCGGTGGCATTGAGGTGCACGTTGGCCACCAGCGGCTGGGCTTCCGGCAGGACGGTCAGTTCGAAGTAGTGGGTGGCGAACAGCGTGTAGGCACGCAGATGCGCCAGGCGTTCGGCCGCTGCCCATGCCAGGGACAGGCCGTCGAAGGTACTGGTGCCGCGCCCGACTTCGTCCATCAACACCAGGCTGCGCTCGGTGGCGTTGTGCAGAATGTTCGCGGTTTCGCTCATTTCCACCATGAAGGTCGAGCGCCCGCCGGCCAGGTCATCGCTGGAACCGATCCGGGTGAAGATGCGGTCGACGAGCGATAATTCGCAACTGGCCGCCGGCACGAAGCTGCCGATATGCGCCAGCAGCACAATCAGGGCGGTCTGACGCATGTAGGTGGATTTACCGCCCATGTTCGGGCCGGTGATCACCAGCATGCGCGTGTTGTCGTCCAGGCTCAGGTCGTTGGCCACGAACGGCGTGGTCAGCACCTGCTCGACCACCGGATGGCGGCCCTGGCTGATGCGCATGCACGGTTCGCTGACGAAGCGCGGGCAGTTCAGGTCGAGGTTCAGTGCACGCTCGGCCAGGTTGCTCAAGACGTCCAGTTCGGCCAGGGCGCCGGCGGTGTCCTGCAAGGGTGGCAACTGGGCGATCAGGTCTTCGAGCAGCGCTTCGTACAGCATCTTCTCGCGGGCCAGGGCGCGGCTCTTGGCTGACAATGCCTTGTCTTCGAACGCCTTGAGTTCCGGCGTAATGAAACGCTCGGCGCCTTTGAGTGTCTGGCGGCGAATATAGTCGGCCGGTGCCGACTCCGCCTGCTTGCTTGGCAGCTCGATGAAGTAACCGTGAATGCGGTTGTAGCCGACCTTCAGGTGCGACAGGCCGGTGCGGGCCTTTTCCCGTGCCTCGAGGTCGATCAGGAATTGCCCGGCGTTTTCGCTGAGCGATTGCAGTTCGTCGAGTTCGCTGTCGTAGCCGGTTTTCAGTACGCCACCGTCACGAATGACCGCCGGCGGGTTGTCGATGATGGCCTTCTCCAGCAGTGCTGCCAGTTCCGGGTAGGTACTGGTAATGCTGGCGAGTTGCTGGAGGTGCGGGGCTTCGAGCTCTGTCATCGCCACTTGCAGTTCGGGCAGTGCGCCGAGGGCGTCACGCAAGCGGGCGAGGTCGCGCGGGCGGGCGTTGCGCAGGCCGATCCGCGCAAGAATCCGCTCGATGTCGCCGATTTCCTTGAGCTGCGGTTGCAGTCTTTCGAAGCGGTAGCCGTCGAGCAGGCAGGTGATCGAGGTCTGGCGCGCCAACAGCACCGTCAAATCGCGTAACGGGCGATTCAGCCAGCGGGTCAGCAGGCGGCTGCCCATGGCGGTCTGGCAACGGTCCACCACCGATTGCAGGGTGTTGTCGCGGCCCCCGGCCAGGTTGGTGTCGAGCTCCAGGTTGCGACGGCTGGCGCCATCGAGCACCACGGTGTCGTCGAGGCGCTCATGACGCAGGCTGCGCAAATGGGGCAGGGCGGTGCGCTGGGTTTCCTTGGCGTAGGTCAGCAGGCAACCGGCGGCGCCGATGGCCAGGGTCAGGTTTTCGCAGCCAAAGCCCTTGAGATCCTGGGTCGAGAATTGCTGGCACAGGCTTTTGAGCGCTGAATCGCGCTCGAAATCCCATGGCGCACGGCGACGCACACCGCGGCGTTTTTCTGCCGGCAGATCCTTGGGCCAGTCATCCGGGATCAGCAGTTCCACCGGGTTGACCCGCTCCAGCTCCGCCAGCAGGTTTTCCCACCCCTTGATTTCCAGCACGCTGAAGTTGCCACTGGTGATGTCCAGCACCGCCAGACCGAACAGGCGCTCGTCACCCAGAACGGCAGCGATCAGGTTGTCTCGGCGCTCATCCAGCAGCGCCTCGTCACTCACCGTCCCCGGCGTGATGATGCGCACCACCTGCCGCTCCACGGGCCCTTTGCTGGTGGCCGGGTCACCGACCTGCTCGCAGATCACCACCGATTCGCCAAGCTTCACCAGTTTTGCCAGGTAACCCTCGGCGGCATGGTAAGGAATCCCGCACATCGGAATCGCCTGCCCCGCCGACTGTCCGCGGGCGGTCAGGGTGATGTCCAGCAACTTGGCGGCCTTCTTCGCGTCTTCATAGAAGATCTCGTAGAAGTCGCCCATGCGGTAGAACATCAGCTGGTCCGGGTGCTGGTTTTTCAGGCGCCAGTACTGCTGCATCATCGGGGTGTGGGAAGACAGGTCGGAGACGGCTTTATTCATCGGATTGTCAGGAAGCTCGTTGAAAGAGGTGGGGCAAAAGCGGGGCAACGGCCAGGCTTTTCCGCGATGGGCGCAAGGTTACCATGGGCGCTCTACCCGACGCAGGCATCGCGGCCGGGTGACATCTTTTACGATGCAAAAAACAGGTCATGCATCGATTATGCAATTGGGCATTTGTCTTCTGCGGAAATAACCAGCACTATGCGCGTTATGCACAAACGCAACGTATCTACTGTCTTAAGGGCATTGCTCGATCAGCACGGGATCTCCCCCACGGAGCTTCACCGTCGTACCGGCGTGCCTCAATCCACGCTCTCGCGTATTCTCAGCGGGAAGATCGTCGATCCTTCGGATCGGCATATTTCGAAAATTGCCGACTATTTTTCCGTGAGCACCGACCAGTTGCGTGGCCGCGCGGACGTCGCGCCCGCCACCAATGCCGGGCGCGCTCCTGTGCATTCGGAACTCAAGGATATAAGCCTGTGGGACGACGATACCCCTGTCGATGACGATGAGGTGTCAGTTCCTTTTCTTCGTGAGGTTGAGTTGGCCGCAGGATCGGGAAGATTCGTCATCGAAGAAAGCGAACGTTCTAGCCTGCGCTTCGGCAAACGTAGCCTGCGCCATAACGGCGTACAGTTCGACCAGGCCAAGTGCGTGACAGTGCGGGGCAACAGCATGTTGCCGGTACTGCGTGACGGGGCGACGGTCGGGGTCAATGCTGGCAAGTGCGGCATTGGCGATATCGTTGACGGCGACCTTTATGCAATCAATCACAACGGCCAACTTCGGGTGAAGCAGCTTTATCGCCTGCCGACCGGGATTCGCTTGCGCAGCTTCAATCGTGATGAACACCCAGATGAGGATTACACCTTTCAGGACATCCAGGAGGAGCCGATTGTTATCCTCGGACATGTCTTCTGGTGGGGCATGTACGCTCGCTAACACCTCCTGCGTTCAGATATAACCCGCTTCCCGAGCGGGTTTTTTCGTTTGCTGAAGGCATCGGATTGTCTTCTTTTATGCGTTTGCGCATTGACTGATTATGCATTGATGCATAATCTTGTTGCCTATCTGTTCAAGAACACGGAATGACCGTTCACTCAAGGAGGCATGAAATGACCGCTGAGCAATATGCGTTGCTGGACATGCCTCTTTGGCTGGTCATCAGCCTGCCAATACTCGGTGGCGTTACCGGTGAAATGTGGCGTGCCGATAAAGAGGGCGTTCGTGGCTGGCCCCTTATCCGGCGCCTGAGCCTGCGGTCTGGCTCCAGCATGATCTGCGGCGCCTCGGCCATCATGTTGCTGCACGCCGCCAATGTTTCCATTTGGGCTGCTTGTGCAGGCGGTTGTTTGGCGGCGATGGCCGGGACTGACGTGGTTTTGGGTTTGTATGAGCGTTGGGCGGCCAAGCGCATGGGCGTCAGTCAAGTTCCATTCGGCGACGTCGAAGATTGAATCCTCGGCAGGCCTTTTCCAGAGCCTCTGGTTCTTTACATTTTGATCGCTCCAGTCGCTTGCAAGTGCGGTCTGCTGGTGTACGGTTAACCCATCCCGCCCATCAGGAGATGACCGTGAAAGTAATCACCCAACTCGCCGCTGACCTTGGCAGGCAATTGCAGGTTCTCAATGCCCACGTTTCCACGGCCGAGTCCTGCACCGGAGGCGGGATCGCCGAGGCGATCACCCGTATTCCCGGCAGCTCGGCGTGGTTCGAGGCCGGTTATGTCACCTACTCCAATCTGCAGAAGAACCTGCAACTGGATGTTCCTGTGGAGTTGTTCACCACGGTGGGGGCGGTCAGTCGCGAGGTGGTCGAGGCGATGGCCAGGGGCGCGCAGGAGAAAAGTCGCGCATATTTTTCCGTGGCGGTCAGTGGCGTAGCCGGGCCGGACGGTGGTTCGCCGAGCAAGCCAGTGGGGACGGTTTGGCTGGCCTGGGGGGTGGGCGAGCGAGTGTTCAGCGAGTTGCAACACTTCGCCGGTGACCGTGACGAGGTGCGCCGACAAACGGTGAAGGCCGCGCTAGAGGGGCTACTGCGCTATGCCGCGGCAGAAATCTCAAATCAGGGGTAGGCGATCCGGAATCGCTGTGGAATAATACTGGCTACTTATACAGGTGTTGGCCGTCAGGCCTTATTGATTACGTGAGGACTTTAATGGACGACAACAAGAAGAAAGCCTTGGCTGCGGCCCTGGGTCAGATCGAACGTCAATTCGGCAAGGGTGCCGTAATGCGTATGGGCGATCAGGACCGTCAGGCGATCCCGGCCATTTCCACTGGCTCTCTGGGTCTGGACATTGCTCTCGGCATCGGCGGTCTGCCAAAAGGCCGTATTGTTGAAATCTACGGTCCTGAATCTTCCGGTAAAACCACGCTGACCTTGTCCGTGATCGCCCAGGCTCAAAAAGCCGGCGCGACCTGCGCATTCGTCGACGCCGAACACGCCCTCGATCCTGAGTACGCCGGCAAGCTGGGCGTCAACGTCGACGACCTGCTGGTTTCCCAGCCGGACACCGGCGAGCAGGCCCTGGAAATCACCGACATGCTGGTGCGTTCCAACGCGGTTGACGTGATCATCGTCGACTCCGTGGCCGCCCTGGTGCCAAAGGCTGAAATCGAAGGCGAAATGGGTGACATGCATGTGGGCCTGCAAGCCCGCCTGATGTCCCAGGCGCTGCGTAAAATCACCGGTAACATCAAGAACGCCAACTGCCTGGTGATCTTCATCAACCAGATCCGCATGAAAATCGGCGTGATGTTCGGTAGCCCGGAAACCACCACCGGTGGTAACGCTCTGAAGTTCTACGCATCGGTTCGTCTGGACATCCGTCGTACTGGCGCGGTGAAGGAAGGTGATGAAGTCGTTGGTAGCGAAACCCGCGTCAAGGTCGTGAAGAACAAGGTAGCTTCGCCGTTCCGTCAGGCCGAGTTCCAGATTCTTTACGGCAAGGGCATCTACCTCAACGGCGAGATGATCGACCTGGGTGTTCTGCACGGTTTCGTTGAGAAGTCCGGCGCCTGGTATGCCTATGAAGGCACCAAGATCGGTCAGGGTAAGGCCAACTCGGCCAAGTTCCTGGCGGACAACCCGGAAGTCGCGGCAAAGCTGGAGAAGCAACTGCGTGACAAGCTCCTGTCCCCGGCATCCGTAGCAGACGCCAAAGCTTCTGCGGTCAAAGAGACCGAAGACGACCTGGTTGACGCTGATATCTGATCGAAGCGATGACCGCCGTACTCGATACACTCGTCGCGGTGCGGCGAACCGCAATGGACCTGCTCGCACGACGCGAGCACGGTCGAGTCGAGCTGACGCGTAAACTGCGTCAGCGCGGCGCCCTCCCCGAAATGATCGAAACAGCACTCGACCGGTTGACGGAAGAGGGGTTGTTGTCTGAAACCCGTTACCTCGAAAGTTTTGTTTCCTATCGTGCCCGTTCCGGTTATGGCCCTTTACGCATTCGTGAAGAGTTGAGCCAGCGCGGCCTGCAGCGCACCGATATTGAACTTGCCCTGCGTGAGAGCGGTATCGACTGGCAGGAGCAACTGGCCGACACCTGGCGACGTAAATTCTCCGGGCAATTGCCGGCAGATGTCCGGGAGCGCGCCAAACAAGGCAGGTTCCTGGCGTATCGGGGATACTCCATGGAAATGATCAACCGCCTGTTCAGCGGTCGAGGGATGGACGATTGAACTGAATCGGCCCGCTATTTCGATAGCGGGCCGTTTTTTTATGCCTTACGTAACCTTTGACGACTCCCGCGTGCGTTGTTGTGCCTGGGGTTTTGATTGTGCCCAGTTTTCCGGCAGGTTGATGTAGTCCACAAGTTCGCGCAGGCGGCCATGATTGCGGGCGTTGAAGTTGAAGACCAGTCGCGCCAGATGGCTGAATTCGGCTTCGTCGTGTTCTTCACCGCTGTAAGTGTGCTGATGGAAATGATCACTCAGGCACAGGTCGGCGAAAGCCTCCTGCATGTATTCGAGTGCCTGGTCGTTGAGTGAGTGATTCATGCGAATCAGGAACTGATGCTTGAGCCAGCGACTGGAGTGAAAGTTGCCGTAGAACTGGTTGATGTGCTCTACCGCTTCTTCGACGTTGTAGACCAGTCTCACCAGCTTCATGTCAGTGGGCAGGATGTAGTGGTTTTCCTCCAGTTGCTGGTGAATGAAGTCCAGTGCGCCTTTCCAGAATTTACCGCCCGGCGCGTCGAGCAGCACCACGGGCACCAATGGGCTCTTGCCGGTCTGAATCAGCGTCAGCACTTCCAGGGCTTCATCCAATGTGCCAAAACCGCCCGGGCACAGCACCAGGGCATCGGCTTCCTTGACGAAGAACAGCTTGCGGGTGAAGAAAAAATGGAAGGGCAGCAGGTTGGTCGTGCCGTCGACAGTGGGGTTGGCATGCTGCTCGAAGGGCAGGGTGATGTTGAACCCCAGGCTGTGTGTCAGGCCGGCGCCCTCGTGGGCGGCGGCCATGATGCCGCCACCGGCGCCGGTAATGACCATCATGTCCGAGCGCGCCAGAGCGGCGCCGAGTTCCCGGGCCATCCTGTAGAGGGGATGTTCCATGGGGGTACGGGCCGAGCCGAAAACCGTGACCTTGCGCCGTCCCTTGAATTGTTCGAGCACGCGGAAGGCCTGTTCCAGTTCGCGCAGGGCTTGCAGGGTGATTTTGGCGTTCCAGCGGTTGTGGTCTTCCTGGGCCATGCGCAGCACGGTCAGGATCATGTCACGGTAGATCGGGATATTCGGGCTGTTGGGTGAAATCAGCTTGAGTTGTTCTTCGACCTTGCTGAGGAGGTCGTGGCCGCTTTCTTCAAAATGACGGCTCAGGAGGTCATTCGGTTGGTAAGGCATTCAACTTCTCCTTCTGCACAGAACCTTCGGCCCGACAACGTACGTCGCGCCACGACACTTCATGTATCGCTGTCTGCCCAGGCCCATGCCTGGGCGATCTACTTGATCCGAAAGGCATCGGATCATCCAAACAGGTTCTGTTTTTCCCTTGGATGAAAGAAACAATCGCATAACACGACAAGCGACGGGCAGCCCCTTTCCAGCCCTGAAAAAGTGAAGGTGGACACCTGAAATCTAGACGTTCACAACGATTTGCGCTGATTGATCATTGCGCCACAACGTCTTTGCTGGCAACCGCTTATTGATGATTTGCAAGGTGGTTTCACCGCTCGTCTGAACAGTCGTCGTGTGTGCCGCACTCTGATTTACTAAGTTACAGGTGCCACACGACAACTTTGCGTCAACGGCAGGACGCACGGTATATGCAGTTCAAGGATTTAATCGCTCAAACATGAGTGAAGTGCAGGGAGGCGGGAAACCATGGCCAGAGTCGTTCTGGAGGTCGATACGCAACTGTATCGATTGTTGAAGTCATCAGCCGAGGCCAATCATTTGAGCCTCGAAGAGGAGTGCTGCCGGCGTTTGCGTGGCGGCGAACGCCGTTCGCATTACTTGCAGGCGCTGCTGGCAGAATTGCGCGCCGAAGATGAACAGCGGCGCGCCAATTCCCGGTGATTACTTTTTCTTCTTGGCCGGTTGCAGGCAATCCGATTCCTGGAAGCTTGCGGAACCAACCGGACGGTTGGTCTTCACCTCGGTGAAGTCGTAACGCATGATCGCGCCCTTGGCCATCAGCTTGCGAAACCCTTCGTTTCTGCAGACAGAAGCGCCCAACTGGAAGTACACCGCCTTCGGGTCTGCACGCATCTTGTCGGCGTGGCTGCTCTGCACGCTCAGGTGGTTGATCAGCTGTTTGCCTTCAACGGTGTAGCCTTGATCGAGTATGTCTTCGTTGATCGCTCGAGGAGTGCCGACGCTGCTCTGGGTGGCGACGTTTTGCAGCATTTTGTTCAGTTCCGTGTCTTTCAAGGACGCAGCCTGGGCATTGAGGGACGACGCCAGCAAAATAGCCGCGGTAGGAACGATAAGGCGCAGCATGAAACTCTCCTGGTTCAGTGATGGGGGTTTGACCCGTCACGTGACTGTGCGTTCAGTGGCGGCGAATTATAGGGGAGGCGGGCTGGACGGTACAGGCTTGCACCGGGCGGTCTGGTAAACTGCTGGCACTTTTTGCCCTGTCGAGTGTTTTTCGTGTCGAGTTCTCTTCTCTGTGGGCGTTGCCCGCTATGAGCACTACCCCCGCGCGCTTTGCCTTGAATGCCGTAGCCCGCTTGCGCGATCAGCGTGAGGAGGAAGGCATCAAGCCGATTCAGGCCCGCGGCTGGCGTGCGCCGCGTTGCCGTGACTGCCGGGTGATCGAGAGCCACTGCTTGTGCGCATGGCGTCCGCAGGTCGCGACCCGCTCCGGCGTGTGCCTGATCATGACCAACAAGGAAGTGTTCAAGCCGAGCAACACCGGTTGGCTGATCGCCGATGTGGTCCCTGACAACCACGCCTTCATCTGGTCCCGTACGGAGGTCGATCCGAAGTTGCTGGCGCTGTTGTCCGACCCGCAATGGCAGCCCTACCTGGTGTTTCCGGGTGAGTATGTCGAGCCTGAGCGGGTGACAAACAGTGTGGATGTCGATGGCACGAAGCGTCCGTTGTTTATTCTGTTGGACGCGACCTGGACCGAAGCGCGGAAGATCTTTCGCAAGAGTCCCTATTTCGATCGTTTGCCGATCCTCAGCCTGCTGCCCGAAAAACTCTCGCGCTACCGGTTGCGCCGCTCGACCCGCAGCGAGCATCTGTGCACGGCGGAAGTGGCGGCGCTGTGTCTCGACCTTGCGGGCGATATCGACGCAGCCTCGGCGCTGGATGCCTACTTTGATGTGTTCAGCCAGCATTACCTCGACGCCAAACATCAGTTGGATATGAACGTTTCGACCCCGGCGCATGCCGAGTTGATGGCCTATGTCCAGTCGGTCACTCCATTGGTGGACTGATTGTCGCTCATACTGCAATAAACTGTACCGGGCATGCTGCTTGACCACCCTGGCTTCGCTGGGCATGCTTGGCGCCGATCAGGGTGCGGCCAGCGTTCGTAATGGCGTTTCTTGCGTTGAATGTGCCTGGTCAGTGCAGCTCCATGGCTGTGCCTTGAGGTGCTTTGGCGAGGTCCGAATGCATCGGGCGTCCCATAAAAAAAACAGGATCATTTGAAAAATGGCCACATACGAAATCCTGATTGCCGATGACCACCCACTGTTTCGTAGTGCCTTGCATCAAGCGTTGACCCTGGGCCTTGGCCCGGATGTCCGTCTGGTGGAGGTGGCGAGCATTGCCGAACTGGAAGTCCGCCTGACGGAAAAGTCCGACTGGGATCTGGTACTGCTGGACCTGAACATGCCGGGGGCCTACGGTTTTTCCGGGCTGGTCCTGCTGCGCGGTCAGTACCCGCAGATTCCGGTGGTCATGGTCTCGGCCCAGGAAGAGCCGACCATCATGGTCAAGTCCCGTGAATTCGGCGCCAGTGGTTTCATTCCCAAATCCAGCGACTTGAGTGTGATCCAGAAAGCCGTGCGTGCGGTCCTCGATGGCGATGTGTTCTGGCCACCGCAGGCGTTCGAAGCGGTCAGCGTTTCGGCAGAGGCCAAGGCGGCCAGCGAAGGCCTTGCCAGTCTGACACCGCAGCAATTCCGCGTGCTGACCATGGTCTGCGAAGGCTTGCTGAACAAGCAGATCGCCTACGAGTTGAGTGTTTCCGAGGCGACTATCAAGGCGCACGTGACCGCGATTTTCCGTAAACTGAATGTGCGGACCCGGACCCAGGCTGCGCTGCTCTTGCAACAACTTGAGTCAACTTCCAGCCATTAAAGGCTGGCAACTTCACGCTTTTTTGACTTTGGTTGAACTAGCTTTCCCACTTCCTTTTTTGTCAGTTGCCTACTCTATGTCACCTTTCAAAGGCCAGACCGGTCTGAAACGTATTCTCAATGCCTCCGGGTATTCGCTGGACGGCCTGCGCGCAGCCTTCACCGGCGAAGCCGCCTTTCGGCAACTGGTATTGCTCAACGTCATCCTGATTCCCTTGTCGTTCTTCCTGAATGTCAGCCGGGTCGAACAGGCGTTGTTGATCGCGGTATGCCTGTTGGCGTTGATAGTCGAGTTGCTCAATTCGGCCGTGGAAGCGGCCATCGACCGCATTTCCCTTGAGCGGCACCCGCTGTCCAAGAATGCCAAGGACATGGGCAGTGCCGCCCAGTTCGTGGCATTGAGCATGATTGCCCTGGTGTGGGCGGTCATCCTGCTCTAAGCGATCGTCGGTAGCACGATCTCGTCGCTGCGCTGAACCCCGGCGGTGAAGGCGCGGCATAGATCGAGGAATTCGCGCATCGCCGAGGTCTGATATTTCTGTTTATGCCAGATGAAATAAAACTGTCGCGCCAGATCCAGATCCGGCGTTTCGACAGGCACCAGGCTGCCGCGGCGAAATGCGTCACGCAAAGCCAGCCGGGAAATGCAGCCAATCCCCAAACCTGATTCCACCGCGCGCTTGATCGCTTCGGTGTGCTCAAGCTCCAGGCGGATATTCAAGGAAGAACGGTGATGACGCATGGCTTGATCGAAGGTCAACCGTGTGCCGGAACCCTGTTCGCGCAAGATCCAGGCTTCGTGGCTCAACTCGTCCATGGTGGCCGTGCCGCGCTGGGCCAGCGGATGCTGAGGGGCGCAGAACACCACCAGTTCGTCCTCGACCCAGCTTTGCACTTCGATGTCCGGGTGACTGCAGTCGCCTTCGATCAGACCCAGGTCAATTTCATAGTGGGCCACCTGCTGCACAATGTTGGCAGTGTTCTGCACATGCAGCTTCACCTGGCTTTCCGGATGGCGCTGCATGAAGCTGCCGATCAGCAGGGTGGCCAGGTAATTGCCGATGGTCAGGGTCGCGCCCACGGCCAGCGAGCCGAAACCGGACTTGCCGTTGAGCAGGTCTTCGATTTCCTTGGCCTGGTCCAGCAGGGCGACAGCTTGCGGCAATAGTTGTTTGCCGAGGGCGTTCAGGCTCAGCCGTTTGCCGGCGCGGTCGAACAGTTGGCAGCTGCACTGGCGCTCCAGTTCGGTGATCGAGGTGCTCGCCGCCGATTGCGAGAGGTTGAGCAGGCCCGCAGCACGGGACACGCTTTCCTGCTGGGCGACGGCGACGAATACTTGAAGTTGACGGAGAGTAAATCGCATATCGATATAACCGATAACCCTTATCTTAATAATCCATTTAACAGATATTGTCTCTGCCTTTAGAATGCGATGCAATTGCGCAGAGCTGGCTTTCTTGCAGAGCACACCGAACACGCGCAGACCAATCTCCAGGAGTCCCACGTACATGAGCAACATGAACCACGAGCGTGTCCTCAGTGTTCACCACTGGAACGACACTCTGTTCAGCTTCAAGTGCACCCGTGATCCGGGCCTGCGCTTCGAGAACGGTCAGTTCGTGATGATCGGCCTGCAACAGCCCAACGGCCGCCCGCTTATGCGCGCTTACTCGATTGCCAGCCCGAACTGGGAAGAGCATCTCGAGTTCTTCAGCATCAAGGTGCCTGATGGTCCGCTGACTTCGCAGTTGCAGCATCTGAAGGAAGGGGACGAGATCATCATCAGCAAGAAGCCTACCGGCACGCTGGTGCTGGATGACTTGAAGCCTGGCAAACATTTGTACCTGCTCAGCACCGGTACCGGTCTGGCACCGTTCATGAGCGTCATCCAGGACCCGGAAACCTACGAGCGTTTCGAAAAAGTGATCCTGTGCCACGGCGTGCGTTACGTCAACGAAGTCGCTTACCGCGAGTTCATCACCGAGCACTTGCCGCAGAACGAATTCTTCGGCGAGGCGCTGCGTGACAAGTTGATCTACTACCCGACCGTGACCCGCGAGCCGTTCGAGAACGAAGGCCGCCTGACCGACCTGATGCGCAGCGGCAAGCTGTTCAGCGACATCGGTCTGCCACCGATCAACCCGCAGGACGACCGCGCCATGCTGTGCGGCAGCCCGAGCATGCTCGACGAGACCAGCGAAGTGCTGAACAGCTTCGGCCTGAAGGTTTCGCCGCGGATGCGCGAGCCGGGTGACTACCTGATCGAGCGTGCGTTCGTAGAGAAGTGACCGCAGGTCACGTTGTAGGAGCGAGCCTGCTCGCGATGGAGGTCAACGATAACGCGGGAAGCTTGATACCCAGCGGCGTCCTCAGGTTTTTCGCGAGCAGGCTCGCTCCTACAGTAGATTTGCAGCGCATCTGAAAAGCCCGCATGACTTGGGAAGGTCATGCGGGCTTATTCGTTTCCGGCGTTCAGCCCTTTGCAGGAATGACTTCCAGGACGCGGATCAGCTCCGGTGTCGGGTAATGCCAACGCACGTCCAGATCCCAGAACTGCGCGCCGTATTCCCGCTCGGGTGCCGGCGTTTGATAGGCCGGGCGTGGGTCTTGTGCCAGACATTGCTCGATCAACTCGACCAAAGGCTCATCAAGGCGCCGGGCATGCTCGTGAGCCTGCAGCAGCGCTGTGTCCGTCCACTGCACGGGAATCAGCTGCGGCGCAGCGCTGGCGATGCTGTTGGCGGCTGTATCGACGATGTCGGCGTAGGGTACGTAGGGCTTGATATCGAGAATCGGCGTGCCATCAAGCAAATCGATGCCCGAGATCCACAGGCGGTTGGCTTCGACCCTGTCCAGTTTCACCACTGATTGCCCGATGCCATTGGGGCGGTGGGTGGCGCGGGTGGCAAACACGCCCATGGATTTATTGCCGCCGAGGCGAGGGGGGCGGACCTTCAGGCGAGGCTTTTCTTCCAGGGCCTGGTGGAACAGGAACAGCAGCCACACGTGGCTGACCTGCTCCAGGCCCTGCACTGCGTCCCCTTGATCGAACGGAGCCACCAGTTCCAGTACCCCACGGGCGGCCGGGGCCAGTTGCGGCTGGCGCGGAATGGCGAACTTCTCCTTGAAGCAGGAGCGTACGAAGCCGATGGGGGAAACGCTGTAGGTCATGGTTTGAGGTCGAGGCGGGAAGAGGGGGGCATGATAACTCACGTGACCTCTAACCCGGTGGCGCCTGTTAGTCCGTCATCGCGGGCAAGCCACGCTCCCACAGGTTTTGTGATGGACACAAATTTTGTGTGCGCTCTAGAACCCTGTGGGAGCGTGGCTTGCCCGCGATGGGCGCGCCGCCGATCTACAGACTGAATCCGCCATCCAAAGGAATGATATTCCCGGTCATATAGGCTCCGGCCGTGCTCGCCAGACTGATCGCCAGCGCTGCCATTTCTTCCTCGCGGCCCCAACGCTTCATTGGAATCAGCGCCGTATCCTCAGCCAATGCCTGTTCATCATCGCCAATGTGCCGGGTCATCTTGCTCGGAAAGCGACCCGGAGCGATCACATTGACATTGATGTGCTGGCTCACCAGTTCGCGCGCCAGAATCCTCGACAGTTGATGCAGCGCTGCCTTGCTCGGCCCGTAGGCATACGCCTGTTCGCCGAAGGATGAAATCCCGGCCACCGAACCAATGTTGATGATCCGCGCGGGATTTTGCGCTGAACCGGCCTTGCGCAGCAGGGGCAGGAATTGCTGGATGCAGTTGAACACCGATGTCACGTTGAGCTGCATGACTTTTTCCCAACCCTTGATCGGGTAGCTCTCCAGTGGTGCACCCCAGGTGGTGCCGGCATTGTTCACCAGGATGTCCAGTTGGGAAATCTGCTCGCCCAGACGTGTGGCCAGTTGCAGGACGCCCTCTTCGGTGGCGAGGTTGGTCACCATGGCGTGGCAGTGTCCAAGCGCTCCGAGTTCGTCGGCGGTTTGCCGGCAGGCTTCGGCGTCGCGGGCGCAGACGTACACGGTGGCGCCCGCCTCGACGTAGGCCTTGGCGATCATCTTGCCGATACCACGGGTGCCGCCGGTCACCAGGGCGGTGCGGCCTTGCAGGGAAAAGTAGGGATGCATGGCGAATCCTGAGAGCTGAGGGTCTTGATACCCTAGTCGTCAGCCGCGGTCAGCGGAGCCACTATTTTCGAAGAGAATGAGGGGGCATTCGGCCTTGTAGGAGCTGGCCAGCGATGGTCGCTAACGATAACGCGTGTTTGCTGGATAATTGCGGCGTTGTCGAATCCATCGCGAGCAAGCTCGCTCCTACAGGGAACGGTTTACTGCGGGCGTACTCGCAGAGTCAGCCCCTTGAGGAAATTGCGCAGCAACTGGTCGCCGCACGGGCGATAGTTGGTGTGGCCGAACTTGCGGAACAGCGCGCTCAGCTCAGGCTTGGACACCGGGAACTCGGCGGCCTTGAGGATCGCGTGCATGTCGTCTTCTTTCAGCTCGAATGCGACCCGCAGCTTTTTCAGGATGATGTTGTTGGTCACCGGCACTTCGATCGGCTGCGGCGGACGGCTTTCGTCCTTGCCGCGCTTGAAGATCACCAGGCCGTCGAGGAAATGTGCCATGACTTCGTCGGGGCAGCGTACAAAGCCTTCCTCGTCTTCCTCTTTCTTGTCGAGATAGGTCACCAGGTCTGCCAGGGTCACGTCCAGGCCGCCGAGCTTGATGATCTCGATGACTTTCTTGTCGCTGATGTCGAGCATGTAGCGCACGCTGCGCAGTACGTCGTTATGAATCATGTGTGCAGTCCTGATAATTCAACTATGGGTGCCGCCGAAAACAGCAGCACCGAAAAGTGTGGCGGCGCGGGAAGCCTTAGAACTTCTCTTTGCCGGACAAGTAGCGCCATTGCCCCACGGGCACTTTGCCGATGGACACGCCGCCGATGCGGATGCGGCGGATGGCGACGACCTTCAGGCCGACGGCCTGGCACAGTAGGGCGATGATGCCCGGTTGCGGGTTCTTCATGGCAAAGCGCAGGCGGTTTTCGTTCTGCCAGCTGGCCTTGACCGCCGGCAATTCCTTGCCCTTGTAGGTCAGGCCATGGTTCAGACGGTTGAGGCCGTGAGCCACCATCTCGCCTTCAACCTCGACCACATACTCTTGCTCGATCTTGCTGGAGTCGGCGGTGAGTTTGCGCAGGATTTTCCAGTCCTGGGTGAACACCAGCAGCCCGCTGGCGTTGGCCTGCAGGTCGGTGCTGGCGGTCAGTCGCAGGAAGTGCCCACGCAAGGGGCGCTTGCCGTAGCGGTGTTCTTCGCTCAGGGTCTCGGCGCCGAGGGTGGCCATGGCGGTGTCTGCGTCCATGCCGGCCGGCACGTTGAGCAGCAGGGTCACCGGTTCCGGCGCGGTGGCCTTGGCTTCTGGATCAAGCTCGACTTTCTGGGTGTCGACCTTGAATTGCGGCTCGTCGATGACCACGCCGTCGACGGTGACCCAGCCGCCCTCGATGAACAGCTCAGCCTCCCGACGGGAACAGCCGACGAGTTCGATGAGGCGTTTGGAGAGACGAATCGGGTCAGTCATGTCAGGGCCGTAACAAAAAGGGGGTGGGCATTGTACCTGCCTGGCGCCGGTTAATCCCGGTTCCATTTACGCTGTTTGACTTTTGTGGGAGCGGGCTTGCTCGCGAAGGCGGTGTGTCAGCCAACATAATTGTTGAAGTTGATGACCCCTTCGCGAGCAAGCCCGCTCCCACAGTGGTTTTGTGTTGTGTCAGCCATGTCGGGAGTGTTGCTGGCTTTGACGCATACGCATGTGCAACAACGGATACGGCTGGCCCATGCCATCGACTTCCGAGCGACCGATGACCTCGAAACCCTGTTTGAAGTAAAAGCCGAGGGCTTGCGGGTTCTGTTCGTTGACGTCCAGTTCATCGGCGTTCAGGTGTTCCAGGGCATAGCGCAACAATTTCTTGCCCAGGCCCTGGCCGCGATGGTCGGGGTCGATGAAGAGCATTTCGATCTTGCCGGCCGCGACGCCGGCGAATCCGGTGATGCGCTGGCTCGAATCCTTGGTGCAGATCAGCATCACCGAGTCGAGGTAGCGGGTCAGCACCAGGTTTCTCAGCAGTTTGATGTAGCTGTCGGGCAGGAAGTCGTGGGTGGCGCGCACCGAGGCCTCCCAGACCCGGGTCAATTCTTCGTAGTCGCCGAGTTTCGGCGTGTGGATGACCGAATGCTGACGCATGCCCGTCTGCCTCTTATGCAGTGGTTGATAGGAATCCTTCCATGTGCAAACGATAGTCGTAAAAAAGCCCCGCATCTCGTCAAGAGAGCGGGGCTTTTTGTATTTTTTGCGATTAGATCTGTTCAGCCCACAGATCGTATTCGTCGGCGTCGGTCACCTTGCACCAGACCTTGTCGCCTGGCTTGAGGTTGCTGCCGTTGTCGATGAATACGTTGCCATCGATTTCCGGGGCGTCGAAGAAGCAGCGGCCGACGGCGCCTTGCTCGTCGACTTCATCGACCAACACTTCGATCTCGCGGCCGATGCGCATTTGCAGGCGCGCCGAGCTGATGGCTTGCTGGTGCGCCATGAAGCGCTCCCAACGGTCCTGCTTGACGTCGTCGGGGACGATTTCCAGGTCCAGGTCATTGGCCGGTGCGCCTTCAACCGGCGAGTACTGGAAGCAGCCGACGCGGTCGAGCTGGGCTTCGGTCAGCCAGTTCAGCAGGTACTGGAAGTCCTCTTCGGTTTCGCCCGGGAAGCCGACGATGAAGGTCGAGCGGATGATCAGGTCCGGGCAGATTTCGCGCCAGTTCTTGATGCGTGCCAGGGTCTTGTCTTCGAATGCCGGGCGTTTCATCGACTTCAGCACTTTCGGGCTGGCGTGCTGGAACGGGATGTCCAGGTACGGCAGGATCTTGCCGGCGGCCATCAGCGGGATCAGCTCGTCAACGTGCGGGTACGGGTAAACGTAGTGCAGGCGTACCCAGACGCCGAGGGTACTCAGGGCTTCGCAGAGTTCGGTCATGCGGGTTTTCACCGGCGCGCCGTTCCAGAAACCGGTGCGGTATTTCACGTCGACGCCGTAGGCGCTGGTGTCCTGGGAGATCACCAGCAGCTCCTTGACGCCGGACTTGACCAGGCGCTGGGCCTCGTCGAGCACGTCGCCCACCGGACGGCTGACCAGTTTGCCGCGCATCGACGGGATGATGCAGAAGCTGCAGCTGTGGTTGCAGCCTTCGGAAATCTTCAGGTAGGCGTAGTGGCGCGGAGTCAGCTTGATGCCTTGTGGCGGCACCAGGTCGATCAGCGGGTTGTGGTCCTGGCGTGGCGGCACGACTTCGTGCACGGCGTTGACCACTTGCTCGTATTGCTGCGGACCGGTCACGGCCAGCACGCTTGGGTGTACGTCGCGAATGTTGCCTTCTTCGACGCCCATGCAGCCGGTCACGATGACCTTGCCGTTTTCCTTGATGGCTTCGCCGATCACTTCCAGGGACTCGGCCTTGGCCGAATCGATGAAGCCGCAGGTGTTGACCACCACGACGTCGGCGTCCTGGTAGGTGGACACGACGTCATAGCCTTCCATGCGCAGCTGGGTAAGGATGCGCTCGGAGTCGACCAGTGCTTTGGGGCAACCCAGGGATACGAAGCCAACCTTTGGATTGGCCGGCGCAGGAGTGGTGGACATGTCTAACCTCGGTATTTTGTGACGCCGCTTGCCGGGCAGGGCAAAACCGACGGACGGGCGCTTGAACTGCGCCTCTGATCAAAAAGTGCGCAATTCTAGCGATGAGTCGCTCACTTGACCAGCTTTATGCAGGGAAATACGACGAGTGCTGCGCTATGCTTCGCGCCGTTACGCTTTACTGGTTTTTTACAGTCAACAAAACGTCTGTAACAGTTAGTAAAACGGCGCATGCTGCACGGCAAAGCATAGTGCTTCTTATAAGAAGTCCGGGTCTGAGTAGTAGGAGTTTTGGATGGGGCAGGCAAGTAGTCAGGCGGCGGGCGCTGAGCATTCGGCGGCAAAACCGATCGGCATGCTGGTCGCGGCGGTCGGTGTGGTTTATGGCGATATTGGCACGAGCCCGCTGTATACCCTCAAAGAGGTTTTCGCCGGGCACTATGGGGTTCCGGTCAACCATGATGGAGTCTTCGGGATTCTGGCACTGATCTTCTGGTCGTTGATCTGGGTCGTTTCGATCAAATACGTGCTGTTCGTGCTGCGTGCCGACAACCAGGGCGAAGGCGGGATCATGGCCTTGACCGCCCTCGCTCGGCGGGCTGCGGCCGGGCATCCGAAGTTGCGCACGTTGCTGGTGGTCTGCGGGCTGATCGGCGCGGCGCTGTTTTATGGCGACAGCATGATCACTCCGGCGATTTCCGTTCTTTCGGCGATTGAGGGGCTGGGGCTGGCGTTTGACGGCATCGACCATTGGGTGGTGCCGCTGTCGTTGGTCGTGCTGGTGGCGCTGTTCCTGATTCAACGTCACGGCACCGCGCGGATCGGCATTCTGTTCGGGCCGATCATGGTGACCTGGTTTGTCGTGCTGGGGGCGCTGGGCGTCTATGGCATCTTGCAGCACCCGGAAGTGTTGCAAGCGATGAACCCGATCTGGGGTGTGCGTTTCTTCATCGTTCACCCGGGCATGGGCGTGGCGATTCTCGGCGCGGTGGTGCTGGCACTGACCGGTGCCGAAGCGCTGTACGCCGACATGGGCCACTTCGGCCGCAAGCCGATCGCTCGCGCGTGGTTCCTCCTCGTGCTGCCGGCACTAATGCTGAACTACTTCGGCCAAGGCGCGTTGCTGCTCGGTGATCCGGAAGCCGCTCGCAACCCGTTCTACCTGCTGGCTCCAAGCTGGGCCCTGATTCCGTTGGTGGGGTTGTCGACCCTGGCCACGGTGATTGCTTCTCAGGCGGTGATTTCCGGTGCGTTCTCCCTGACTCGTCAGGCGATTCAGCTCGGTTACATACCGCGCATGCACATTCAGCACACCTCCAGTGCCGAACAAGGCCAGATCTACATCGGCGCGGTGAACTGGGCGCTGATGGTCGGCGTCATCCTGTTGGTGCTGGGCTTCGAGTCCTCCGGCGCGCTGGCTGCGGCTTACGGCGTGGCCGTGACGGGCACGATGCTGATGACCACAATCCTGGTGTCGGCGGTGATATTGCTGCTGTGGAAATGGCCGCCGGTCCTGGCGGTTCCGCTGTTGCTCGGATTCCTCTTGGTGGACAGTCTGTACTTCGCTGCCAACGTGCCGAAAATCATTCAGGGCGGGGCGTTCCCGGTGATCGCCGGTATCGTGCTGTTTGTGCTGATGACCACCTGGAAACGCGGCAAGCAATTGCTGGTTGATCGTCTCGACGAGGGCGGCTTGCCGCTGCCGATCTTCATCAGCAGCATCGCCGTGCAACCGCCGCATCGCGTCCAGGGCACCGCCGTGTTCCTGACCGCACGCCCGGACGCCGTGCCCCATGCGCTGCTACACAACCTGCTGCATAACCAGGTGTTGCATGAGCAAGTGGTGCTGCTGACGGTGGTGTACGAAGACATCCCGCGGGTGCCGGCATCACGGCGTTTCGAGGTCGATTCCTACGGCGAGGGTTTCTTCCGGGTGATCCTGCACTTTGGCTTCGTCGACGAGCCGGATGTGCCGCAAGCGCTGAAGCTGTGTCATCTCGATGACCTGGATTTCAGCCCGATGCGCACCACCTACTTCCTCAGCCGCGAGACGGTCATTGCCTCCAAACTCGAAGGCATGGCCCGCTGGCGTGAGGCGTTGTTCGCCTTCATGCTGCAGAACGCCAATGGCAATTTGCGCTTCTTCAATCTGCCGCTGAACCGGGTGATTGAGTTGGGTACTCAGGTGGAGATGTAAGCCTCATCAAAAAGCCCCCGTTGCCCTTGTGGCAGCGGGGGCTTTTTTGTGGGCGAGTGCAAAACTGGAAGGCTATGAAGATCCAGTGTGGGAGCGGGCTTGCTCGCGAAAGCGGTGTGTCAGATACATCTATGTCGCCTGACACACCCCTTTCGCGAGCAAGCCCGCTCCCACAGGGGATCTGTGGTGTTCCAGAATGAAAAAGCCCCCGGAACCTTAAGGCAGCGGGGGCTTTTTTGCAGGCTGTCAGATCACTCTGCAGCCGCTGTTTCCTTCACCTGCCGCTTCTCGATCACCTCCACCAGACGCTTGGCCAGCGCCGGGTAGTTCTCGTCGAAGTGGTGGCCGCCAGGCAGCTTGATGGCTTCGCCCACCGCCGTCTTGTCGGTGCAGCCACTCTCGTCGGTTTCTTCTTCTCCGTAGATGCACACCACTTTGGCGGCTGGCAGCTTGGCCATTTCCGGGCCGGTGGCGGCTTCCTTGCCGGCGTTGCCGAGCCAGCCTTCGACTTCGATTTCGAAGCTGCCGGTGCGGGCGAAGGCCAGCAGGATGATCGCGTCGACGCGCTGCTGTTCCGATTCGGCCAGGCGGTTGTAGATCGCCGGCAGTACGTCGGCACCGAACGAATAGCCGGTCAGGATGAAGCGCTTGGTGCCCCATTTCTGCCGGTAGTGCTGCATCAGTTCGGTCAGGTCCAGTGCGCTTTGCTCGGGGCTCTTGTGCTGCCAGTAGTAGCGCAGGGTGTCGATGCCGACCACCGGGTAGCCGATCTTGGCCATCTCGCCCGCCACGTCGCGGTCGAGGTCGCGCCAGCCGCCGTCACCGGACAGGAACAGGGTCACGGTGTCCCTGGCCTGGCCGGCTGGCACTTCGACCACCGGAATCTGCAGGCCGCCAGCGGCTTTGTCGCCGCCGACGAGGATCTTGCGCAGTTCGTTGTTCAGTACTTGCGGCAGGTTGATGTCGTAGTCGCTGATGCTGGTTTCGGCGTTCGGTTGATCACGCACGAAGCCGGCACTGGTGTCGTCCGGGTTGTCGTTCCACGCGACCAGCCAGTGACCGTGGGCAGCGCTTTTGGGCAGCAGGTGAGTGCAGCCACCCTTTTCCAGGGCCAGGTCGACCGAGACGGCCTGGGCCTTGTCATTCTTCTGCTCGGACAACCAGCGCCAGGCCAGCACGGCACCCGGGCCGATGCCGCTGACCAGGGTCGCCGGGCCTTCGAGCTCTCTGAGGCCCGATTGCAGGGCGCGACTTTGCAGCAGGCAGTCCTTGGGCAGGATCACCTGGACAATCTGCGCCGAGCCACTGCGGCTCAGGGTCATCAATTGTTTGTCGCTGAGTTTCTGGTCTTCGTTGACCGCCACCAGCACCTGGGCGCGTGGCGTGGTGCCGGGGATGACACGGGTCATCGCCGCACCGTCGGTCGGGGTCAGCGATTCGAGGGTCGGTTCCGGTGCCGGGCGTTTCAGGTACCAGAAACCGCCAGCGAAAATCAGGGCCACTATCACCAGTGTGCCCAAAACATACCGCAAGGAGCGTTGAATCATCAGCGTTTCACCAATCCGGTCAAGCCGCCCGCGATCAGGGCGGCAGTGTCGGCCAGCGCAACCAGCGGATCGAGTCCGGCGGGCACGGCCATATAACGGGGTTCCCAATCAGGCTGGAACTTGTCTTTGAAGCGGCGCAAGCCCTGGAAGTTGTACAGCTGCTCACCACGGCGGAATACCATCGAGCCCAGGCGCTGGGTCAATGGCGCGCCGCGACGGGGTTGCAACCCCGACAACGGCACCATGCCCAGGCTGAAACGCGCGTATCCATGGTTTTTATAATGCTGAATCAGGCCGACCATCATGAATTCCATGGTCAGCTTCGGCGCGTCCGGGTGCGCGCGCATCAGGTCGAGGCTGGCCAGGTCGTGGCCGTAGGTCTCGAGCAAGTTGGCGAACGCGACCGGGCGTCCTTCGAAACGAATCACCGCGATGCGGAAATACTTCAGGTAGTCATCGCTGAAACGGCCCAGCGAAAAACCTTTCTCGCGGACGTTCTTGCCGGTCAGCCAGGCATCGGAAATCACCTTGAGTTCATCCATCGGCGCTTGGCCCGGCTCGAAGATTTCCAGTGACAGGCCATCGCGGGTGCCGCGGTTCCAGGTGTAGCGCAGGTCCTTCATCTCCTTGCCCTTGGCTTCGAGATCAAAACGCTTGAGGTCAACCCGGGCTTCTTCGCCGAGCTTGATCGCGGTCAGGCCGATGTCCATGTAGTACGGCAGGTTTTCCGCGCGTACCTGATAGAACACGGGGCGGGCGTGGTGGATATCGCACAGGTCGCGGAACTGCCAGATCATTTCCGCCCGTTGCTGGCCCGGGCCGATCGGGTCATACAGCGCCACCAGGCTGCGGCCGCGACGGGCGTACATCAGGAATGCCTCATCGTTGGGGTGGAACAGCAGCGCCTTGTCACCGGTCAGGGCCAGGCCGCCATCGGGTTGCGCGGAGGCCATGAGGATCTTGCTGGCGCGCTCCAGCTCCTCGGGTGTCGGCAGGTGAATGACCGGGCGCGCGGTGCGCAGCAACCAGGTCAGCGATACCACTACCAGAAGCACGGCGGCCCCGAGCAGCGAACGCAGGCCGCGAGGGGCATCGGCGTCCAGCGTGAATTGCCACCAGAGTTGATGGCTGTACGGAACGTCCTGATAGGCGAACAGCAGCAACCAGATCGACGCCCCGAGCACGCACAGGCTGGCCACCAGGTACAGCGGCGAGAACGGTACTTCGGTCAGGCGACTGGGGCGGTAGAACGAGCGGCGGAATACCCCGAGCAGGCTCGCCGTCAGCACCATCAGGCTGGCTTCTTCCCAGTCGAAACCTTTGAGCAGCGAGAGCAGGGCGCCGACCAGCAACAGGATGGTGGTCAACATCCACGCGGCTGACAACCGGCGGCGCAGGCCCTGGGCCAGCAACAGGCAAAGCACGCCGACCAGACTGGCGCCAAAGTGCGAAGCATCGACCAGTCGATGGGGGATCAGAAAACCGATGTGTTCCAGGCGGGTGTCGATTTCCGGGGTGACGCCGGAGAACAGCAGGACCACACCAGACAGAAACACCAGCACCGCCAGTATCGGCGCCGCCAGGCCTGAGGCCGCGCGCAATGTCTGGCGGGTCTGGAACAGGCGCTGACCTTCGTTGACCAGCAACAGCAGGCAGGCCACCAGCAAGGGCAGGACCACGTAGATCAGGCGATAGAGCAGCAGGGCGGCCGCCAGTGGCGCAGCACCCAGGGTGTCGGAAAAGGCCGCCAGCAAGATCGCCTCGAACACCCCGACACCGCCCGGCACATGGCTGAGCACACCGGCAGCCAAAGCCAGCAGGTACACCAGAAGGAATGCACCAAAGGGCGGCGTTTCCGGCAGCAGTAGATAGAGCACCGTTGCGGCGGCGGCAACGTCAAGGGCGGTGATGATCAATTGCAGGAACGTCAGGCGAGTCCCGGGAAGGCGCAGGGTGCGGCGCCCGATCCTGACCAGCAGGTTGTCCGGGTAAGGCTGTTCCGGCAGCCGGCGACGGTAGATGCCGATGGCCAGCACCGAAAACAACATGAGCACGGCGCTCGCCACTACGCCAAGCAATGTCTCGGAGAGTCCCAGGGCGGTGGCCGCGGCAGGCAGGTCGCTGAGCGTCGCCAGGGCGGCCAGCGGCGGCAGGGCGCAACCCAGCGAGAGGCTGGCGAACAGCGTCATGCGGGCGACTTCAGCCGCTCCCAGGCCATGGCGGGCATAGAGGCGATAGCGAACCGAGCCGCCCGACAACATTGAAAGGCCGATGGCGTTGCCGATGGCAAAGGCTGTGAAGCCACCCAGCGCCAACTCGCGCGGTGCCAGGCTCACCCCGGCATAGCGGCTGGCCGACCATTCGTAGCCGAGCAGAATGATGAAGCCCACCACGGTTGCGCCCAGAGCGCCCATCAAGGCAGGTTTCGGAACTTCGAGGATCGAGTCGTGCAGCGCGTAAAGGTCGAGCTCGCTCAGCAGGTGGCGACAGGCAATCAACGCGATCGCGAACAACAGCAGGGTGATCGCCAGGCCAATGGGTTGGCGGTATTTGCTCAATCGATCAAGCAGGCGCAAACGCTCAGCCTTGATCGGTTGTGTCGCTGTGACAGTGTCTTGTGAATCAGACGAGTTGGCGCGCATCAATCACCTCTTGGATTGTGCGCGACAGGATGGGGGTATCCAGCCAAGTTACCAATCCCTGTAGAAAAAAATAATCACAAATATTAACGCCTGTCACCGGGCGGCGGGGACGGCGCGACATCAGTCGTGAGGGCTTCAGCCTGCGATTGAGCATAGTCTGAACCCGGCGCATGGATGGCCTCAAACGGCTTGCTGCACAGTGACAGATCATTGTTGCGAAAGGACTTTTTCAACAGATACAAAAAAGGCCACTCTTTCGAGTAGCCTTTTTTGATGTTTGGTTGCGGGAGCCGGATTTGAACCGACGACCTTCGGGTTATGAGCCCGACGAGCTACCAGACTGCTCCATCCCGCGTCTGTGTGGCGGCATTCTATAGAGATACGCCGGGGTGTCAACCGTTAATCCTGAAGCAGGTCAAATAAACGTTGAATTGCGGCAAACGGTCGCAGCGATGGCCTAAGTTTCGGAATTAGAACGATTTCCAGTTTTGGCGTCGCTGAGTGTCAAGACCTTGGTTTGACGCAGGGCGCTACAAAACAGGCGCGCACAAAAAAGGCCACTCTTTCGAGTAGCCTTTTTTGATGTTTGGTTGCGGGAGCCGGATTTGAACCGACGACCTTCGGGTTATGAGCCCGACGAGCTACCAGACTGCTCCATCCCGCGTCTGTGTGTCGGCATTCTATAGAGATACGCCTGGGTGTCAACCTTCAATTCAGATAAAACCTGTTCATCTTCAATCGGTTAGCTTGCCGATGAGCGGATTGGTCAGCCTGTGAGGCAGGCGGGGCAAGGCCTGCAGCTCTATCGGGAATGTTTTTCTGATTGAGAAAATAAATTTACCAACGACATTTCCCACGCGTCAAAAAGAACATTCAGACTACTGGTGCTATATACAGGTGTCGGTGAGATACTGGATGTCCGTCACACCAACACGCCTTTTCCTTGCCATGAACTCTGCTTTGCCATGACCCAGCGAAAGATCATCCACGTCGATTGTGACTGTTTCTACGCCGCCATTGAGATGCGTGACGACCCGCGTCTGGCCGGCAAGCCATTGGCGGTGGGCGGCTCGGCGGACCGGCGCGGAGTGATCGCGACCTGCAATTACGAGGCGCGGGCGTACGGGGTGCGTTCGGCGATGTCCTCGGGGCATGCCTTGAAGCTGTGCCCCGACCTGACCATCGTCAAGCCACGCATGGATGCCTATCGAGAAGCCTCCAGGGAAATCCACACGATTTTTCGCGATTACACCGAGATCATCGAGCCGCTCTCGCTCGACGAGGCGTACCTCGATGTGTCGGACAGCGCGCATTTCGCTGGCAGTGCAACGCGAATTGCCCAAGACATCCGGCGTCGGGTCTCCAATCAGTTGCACATCACCGTGTCGGCGGGCGTGGCGCCGAACAAGTTTCTGGCCAAGATCGCCAGTGACTGGAAAAAGCCCAACGGGCTGTTCGTCATCACTCCGGACCAGGTCGAGGACTTTGTCAGTGGCTTGCCGGTGAGCAAGCTGCACGGAGTCGGTAAAGTCACCGCCGACAAGCTTGGCAAGCTGGGTATCACTGATTGCCTGCAATTGCGCGAGTGGGACAAGTTGGCGCTGGTGCGTGAGTTCGGCAGCTTTGGCGAGCGACTCTGGAGCCTGGCCCGTGGGATTGATGAGCGGGTGGTGCACAACGACAGTCGTCGTCAGTCAATCAGTGTCGAAAATACCTACGACGTTGACCTGCCGGACCTGAAGAGTTGCCTGGATAAGTTGCCCGAGCTGCTGGAGACCCTGGCCGGTCGCATGGCGCGAATCGACAGCAGTTATCGTCCGGGCAAGCCATTCGTCAAAGTGAAATTTCACGACTTCACGCAGACGACATTGGAGCAGGCCGGGGCAGGGCGGGATCTGGGGAGTTATCAGTTGATGTTGACCCAGGCCTTCAATCGCGGCGGTAAAGCGGTGCGGTTGTTGGGCGTGGGCGTGCGGCTGGAGGACTTGCGGGGCGGGTTCGAGCAGATGGAGTTGTTTGAGCGGTAGCGGAAGATAGAGGTTTGGTGGTGAATGTCAGGTCGCCTTCGCGAGCAAGCCCGCTCCCACATTGGATTTGTGAGTAATGGAAATCCAATGTGGGAGCGGGCTTGCTCGCGAAGGCGATCCGACGAAGCTTTTTGGCTTTAATTGAGTCCCGGATTCGCCACCAGTCGCTCGCCATTGCGGGCCAGCGACTTCAGGAACTCGGTCTGCAATTCTGGATCGTTGCGCGTCAGCTCGATCAGGCTCTGTTCCAGCTCACTGGCTTCTTCTTCAAGACCCAGCTCCGACAGGCGTTTGACCCGGTGGACCCACTGGCTGACTTCGTCGCCTTCGAGATCGTCATAAATCAGCCCATGAGCCTCGTAGAGCTTGCTGCGCAAGGTGCTGCTGACGGCCAGGGTGGAATCGGCGTGCACGTTGTCCTGTGCAGCCTCAACACGAATCAGCAAGCGGCTCAGATGATTGATGTCATGTTCGGCGAACGGGTTATCCAACAGATTCAGGCGCAGCACGCCATTTTTGTCGGTGGTCAGTTCGAAGGTTTCCTTGCCGGCCTTGACCTCGACCGGGCGCTCGCTCCAGGGCAGGCTTGAGTACTCCGTGCGTTTGTCGCGCTGGACTTCATCGATACCGGCCAGGTTCTGTTGCGCGCGGCCATGGGACTGCACGTTCATGAACGGGTTGAGCCCGGCGAAACCGTAGCTCAGCCAGTCCCTGGTCACGCTGTCCGGCAGATTGCCGAGGGCGAACACATTGACCACGTTGGCACCGACACCCGCCACCACGGCCACCGCGCCCAGCGGGATTTCGTAGATCTCCCGCCAGGGTTGGTACGGTGTATAGCGGTCATAGTGACGCGTGACTTCGTACTCGGTGACTTCGAAAGTCTTCTGCTCGTGGATTTTCACCCGCCGTTGCGGCAGCTCAAGCACCTTGGGCTCACCGACATCGATCTGCAGGCTGTGATCGAGCAGTTTGCGCTCGATCCGTTCCTCGTGCTCGCTGCGTTGTGACATGTGATTGGCACAGCCGCTGACCAGCAGGGTGCCGCACAGGGCGGCACCACCGAGGCCTAAGGTGTTTCGCTTGAACATGACGTCTCTATATCTGCTATCAGCGGCGGATGCGGGCCTGAAGGAAGGACAGCACGTCGGCGACCGGCAGCGCTTGTGCGTCGGCCTCGGTACGGCTCTTGTATTCCAGGTTGCCTTCGGCCAGGCCGCGGTCGCTGACCACGATCCGGTGTGGAATGCCGATCAGTTCCATGTCCGCGAACTTGATGCCCGGGCTGGTTTTCTTGTCACGGTCGTCCAGCAGCACTTCGAAGCCGGCAGCGGTCAGTTCCGCGTACAGCTTGTCGGTGGCTTCGCGAACCTGCTCGGTTTCGTAGCGCAGCGGTACCAGGGCAATCTGGAACGGCGCGAGCGTGTCGCTCCAGATGATCCCGTTTTCGTCGTTGTTCTGCTCGATGGCAGCCGCCACCACGCGAGACACGCCAATGCCGTAGCAGCCCATTTCCAGGGTGACCGGCTTGCCGTTCTCGCCCAGTACTTCGCACTTCATCGCTTTGCTGTACTTGTTGCCCAGCTGGAAGATGTGCCCGACTTCGATGCCGCGCTTGATTTCCAGGGTGCCTTTGCCGTCAGGGCTCGGGTCGCCGGAAACTACGTTGCGCAGGTCGGCAACGGTCGGAACAGGCAAGTCGCGCTCCCAGTTCACGCCGAAGTAGTGTTTGTCGTCGATGTTGGCACCGATGCCGAAGTCGCTCATCAGTTCGACCGAGCGGTCGATGATGATCGGCAGCGGCAGGTTCAACGGGCCGAGGGAGCCGGCGCCGGCGCCAATGGCTTCGCGCAGTTCGCTTTCCGAGGCCATGACCAGAGGGCTGGCCACGCCTGGCTGGTTGGCGGCCTTGATTTCGTTCAGCTCATGGTCGCCACGGATGATCAGGGCGATCAGCTTGCCTTTCTCTTCGGCGTGCACCACGAGGGTCTTGATGGTTTTCTCGATCGGCAGGTTGAAGCCTTCGACCAGTTGCGCAATGGTCTTGGCGTTCGGCGTGTCGACCAGGCGCAGTTGTTCGGTCGCAGCGGCGCGCGAGGTTTCCCGTGGCACGGCTTCGGCTTTCTCGATGTTCGCGGCGTAGTCGGAGCCGTTGCTAAACACGATGTCGTCTTCACCGGACTCGGCCAGAACGTGGAACTCGTGGGAACCGGCACCGCCGATGGAGCCGTTGTCGGCTTCAACAGGGCGGAACTTCAGGCCCAGACGGGTGAACACGTTGCAGTAGGCCTGGTGCATGCGGTCGTAGGTGACCTGCAGCGAAGCCTGGTCAGCGTGGAACGAGTAGGCGTCCTTCATGATGAATTCGCGGCCGCGCATCAAGCCGAAGCGTGGGCGGATTTCGTCACGGAATTTGGTCTGGATCTGGTACAGGTTGATCGGCAGCTGCTTGTAGCTGCTCAACTCGTTGCGCATCAGATCGGTGATGACTTCTTCGTGGGTCGGGCCGGCGCAGAAGTCGCGGCCGTGGCGATCCTTGAAGCGCAGCAATTCAGGGCCGTACTCTTCCCAGCGCCCGGATTCCTGCCACAGCTCGGCCGGTTGTGTGCTCGGCATCAACACTTCGAGAGAGCCGGCGGCGTTCATTTCTTCACGAACGACGGCTTCGACCTTGCGCATTACCCGCAAGCCCATCGGCAGCCAGGTGTACAGGCCCGAGGCAAGCTTGCGGATCATGCCGGCGCGCAGCATCAGCTGGTGGCTGATCACGACCGCGTCGGAAGGCGTTTCTTTTTGTGTGGCGAGCAAAAATTGACTGGTGCGCATGGTTGGCCGTTATCGATTGCTGATGACGAGAAATGACGGAGCATTGTACGGGCGAGATCCGCTGGCGTACAGGCGTGCGGTCGGTGGTGTGGCAGGAGGGCGCGATTCACTCGGCCCTCCGCGATTCTTCCCGCAGAAAAAACCTACGATTCTTCGGCGACCGGGGTCTGCACCGGTTCCGGGGTGGGTGTCGGGCCTGCGCGGCGGTTCTCCTGGAACCAGTGCAAGGCGATCAACAGCAGGGTCGGGACACCCAGCAGGGCGGTAATCAGGAAGAAATCGTGATAACCGAACTTCTCCACCATGACCCCGGAGTAGCCGCCGATCAGGCGTGGCAGCAGCAGCATGATCGAGCTGAGCAAGGCGTACTGGGTGGCGGAGAACTTGAGGTTGGTCAGGCTCGACAGGTAGGCCACGAAGGCCGAGGTGGCCAGGCCTGAACTGAAGTTGTCCAGGGAGATGGTCAGTACCAGCATGTTCAGGTTGGGGCCCATGTCGGCGAGCATCAGGAACAGGATGTTGGTCGCCGCGGATGCGATGCCGCCGATGAACAGGATTGGCAGGATGCCGAAACGCACGATCAGCAGGCCGCCCATGCCGGCGCCGACCAGGGTCATGATCAGGCCGAAGATTTTGCTCACGCTGGCGATCTGGTCCTTGGTGAAGCCCTGGTCGATGTAGAACACGTTGGCCATCACGCCCATGACCGTATCGGACATCCGATAGGTGGCGATCAGGCCGAGCAACAGCAGCGCTTGCCAGCGGTATCGCAGGATGAAGTCGTTGACCGGCGTCAGCACCGGCGCCAGGCCGCGACGGCCCATGGCCGAGAGGCACATGGCGGTGAGCGTGATGTAGAGGATGGCGCGCAGGAATGCGCGGTCTTCGAGCAGCAGGTCGAGCAGGCTCACTCCTTCGAACAGTACGCTGGCGAAGTCGGTGTTGTAGAGCTGGGTGAACATGGCTGGTACGGACACCAGCAAAATGATCAGCACGAACACCGAGGCCAGTTGATGCATGAAGCTGTAGCGTCCGGCCTGCAGTTGTGTGCGCAGCGGCACGGGTGGTTCGCGCATGAACAGGGACGTCAGCAGTGCCGGGACCATCAGCGCACCGAACAGGATGTAAGTGCCGGCCCAGGCCGAATGCTTGTAGTTGAAGCCGGTGGAGCCAAAGCCTTCGGCGAAGTACAGCGCGCCTGCGGTGGCCAGCAGCGCAGCGACCCGGTAACCGGACATGTAGCTGGCGGCCAGGGCGGCCTGGCGATTGTCTTCGGCGATTTCCAGGCGGTAGGCGTCTACTGCAATGTCTTGCGTCGCTGATGCGAAAGCGACGACCACGGCAATGGCGATCAGCCAGGACAGATGTTTTTGCGGGTCGCAGAAACCCATCCCGATCAGGCCCAGGATGACCAGTGCCTGGGACAATACGAGCCAGGATCGTCGTCGGCCGAGTTTGCCGAGCAATGGCAGTCGCCATTGGTCGAGCAGGGGCGACCAGACCCATTTGAAGGCATAGGCCAGGCCGATCAGGCTTGCATAGCCAATGGTTTCACGAGCCACGCCGGCTTCACGGAGCCAGACCGAAAGAGTCGAAAACACCAGCATGTAAGGCAGGCCGGCGGCGAAGCCAAGCAGCAACAGCACGAGTGTCGAGGGGCTGGCATAAGCGGCGAGCGCGGCGCGCCAGGTTTTACGGGGCATGGGCTGGAGTCTGCCTCAAGAAATACGGAAACAAAGCGCGCACTCTAACCGC
Source organism: Pseudomonas sp. GNP012 (assembly GCF_054343835.1). Lineage (NCBI taxonomy): Bacteria > Pseudomonadati > Pseudomonadota > Gammaproteobacteria > Pseudomonadales > Pseudomonadaceae > Pseudomonas > Pseudomonas sp. GNP012. The sequence goes on from NZ_JBTGUU010000001.1 coordinate 641,664, forward strand.
TGTGCTCTACCGGGCGCCAGCCATGGCGCTGAATATCAACACGATTATTCAGGACACTGATGCCCTCCATGCGTAATCGTGCGCGCTGCTCATCGCCTGAAGGGCTGCCGACCGGCAGGCTGATACGCCCGTTTGCGCCCAGAACGCGGTGCCAGGGCAGCTTGCTGTCGCTCGGCAATTGGCTGAGTGTGCGGCCGACCCAGCGAGCGGCGCGACCCAATCCTGCAAGCTCGGCCAACTGGCCGTAGCTGACGACTTTGCCCTCGGGAACTTGCGCCAGAGTCAGATACAGCGCCGTGCGTCGGATTTGCGCTGCGCTCTCGGGTTCATCGGTTGGATCGGTCACGTCCGTCAGTCCTGAAGAAATCTGCTTTACCGTCTGTAGAGTAATTCCTGCACGGGCGCTTGAGAAATGAACTCAACAGAAATAGTCGGGTCAGTCCTTGTCAGGGCCTTATTCCTGCGGATAATGCCGATTTTTTTCGCAATCCCGAGCCTGTATTTTGCTTATGTTTTTGTCCAGATCCCTGCTATGCCTCGCTGTCCTTGGCGCCTCCACTCCCTTGCTAGCCGATACCGTGTGGTTGAAGAACGGTGACAAGCTCAGTGGCAAGATCACGCTGTTCGATGGCGGCAAGCTGCTGATCCAGACCGAGTATGCCGGTGCGGTGACGATTGACTGGAAGCAGGTCAAGACCCTGGACAGCGATCAGGAGTTGCTGGTCAAGCAGGATGCCTACACGGGCGAGAAAGCCAGGTCGCTGAAAGCGGCGGACGCCGGCAAGGTCACGCTGGCCAACGGCGAGGCACCGAAGACGGTCGAACTGGCGAGCATTCAGCAGATTCTCAAGCCAAAACCGGTGGTCGAGGATCTGGTGTGGAAAGGCAATGTCGATGTCGCGCTGGACTATCAGCGGGCGGAAAACGAAACCGATGACTACGACATCGATTTCAAGACCACTGCGCGCCACGGTCGCTGGCGGCATACCGCCGAAGGCGAATACAACCGCGAGTTCCAGGACGATGTGGTGACCACGGACAACTGGCGGGCCGAGTACTCCATCGACCGGTTCCTGACCGAGCAATGGTTCTGGCAGGGACGCCTGGTGTACAAGCGCGACAAGGTCGAAGACCTTTCCCGTCAACGCACCGTTGGCACGGGTCCCGGATATCAGTTCTGGGATAACGAACTCGGGGCGTTCTCACTGGGGTCGCTGGTCAACCGCACGGACTATGATTTCTCCGATGGCAGCAAGGAAAATTTCTACGCCCTGGCCATGACGTGGGACTACAACCGCTACCTGATCGGCAAGCGTGTCGAGTTCTTCACCAATGGTGAGGTCGCCAAGCCGCTGTCGGGTGTGGCCGACTACGCACTCGATGCCGAGATGGGGTTGCGCTACAAGGTGACTGACTGGGCTTCGCTGAACCTGAAGGCGGAGCGGGACATCATCAGCGGTACCGACGATGCGGATCTGGACAAGACGCGCTACACCGCAGGGTTTGGCGTGACCTGGTAAGCCGCTAAAGATCGCAGCCTGCGGCAGCTCTGTAGGGGCTGCCGCAGGCTGCGATCTTTTTTACCTGTGAAAAACACACAGGCACAAAAAAGCCCCGCTGTTGAGGGCGGGGCTTTTTACTAAAGCAAGTACAAGTTAGATAACTTGAACTTCTTCAGCTTGCATGCCTTTCTGACCGCGAGTAGCGATGAAAGAAACCTGTTGGCCTTCTTTCAGGCTTTTGAAGCCGTCGGACTGGATAGCTTTGAAGTGAACGAACAGGTCGTCACCGGATTGTGGGGTGATGAAGCCGAAGCCTTTTTCATCGTTGAACCACTTAACGGTACCGGTTTGGCGATTAGACATGGTGTAACTCCTTGAACAAAGATAACTGCGACTCAGGAAGAACCCTGGCCGAGACTGAGTGCAAAGAGCAGGAAAAATTCTTGTAGATGGTTGGATCGAAATTCAACATATCGTGTAGAGATTCTCAGTGACACAAGCAGCACAGTGACGCCACCTTAACCCTTTTTCCGGGACGTGCCAATGCTTCTTGCGAAGGTTTCTCTGTTTTAAGGATCGGCGGTGTGACGGTTCGTCGCCAATGCGCGTAATTCCTGCCTGTTCAGCGAGAATTTCACCCCGGACTTTGAACCCGGCGGCGCGCCCGGTAAGATGCCGGACAGAATTTTTCGACCTCGCAATTCAGGACACCCGCCATGAGCATCAAATCGGACAAGTGGATTCGCCGCATGGCGCAGGAACACGGCATGATCGAGCCTTTCGTCGAGCGCCAGATGCGCGGCAGCGACGATAGCCGTGTGATCTCCTACGGCGTGTCGAGCTATGGCTACGACGTGCGTTGCACCAATCATTTCAAGGTGTTCACCAACATCAATTCGGCCATCGTCGACCCGAAGAACTTCGATGCTGGCAGTTTCGTCGACATCCACAGCGACGTGTGCATCATTCCGCCGAACTCCTTTGCCCTGGCCAGCACCGTCGAATATTTCCGCATTCCGCGCAATGTATTGACCATTTGCCTGGGTAAAAGCACTTACGCGCGCTGCGGCATCATCGTCAACGTCACGCCGCTCGAGCCTGAGTGGGAAGGTCACGTGACCCTGGAGTTCTCCAACACCACCAATCTGCCGGCGAAAATCTACGCCAACGAAGGCGTGGCGCAGATGCTGTTCCTTGAGTCCGACGAAGAGTGTGAAGTGTCCTACAAGGACCGTGGCGGCAAGTATCAGGGCCAGCGTGGCGTGACCCTGCCGCGCACCTGAGTCAACCGTCTGACAAATGTCGGGAATTCCTGGGCGGGGGTACACTCTATGGAGTGTACTGTTCCGATCCGCGCAAGGCGGGTCGGGCCATCGCCCAGGAGTGCCGAATGAAGATCGATCCGCGAATCAGTGCCGAACTGGCAAGGCTTGAACCCAATCAGGTTGGCGTTCTGGCCTGGTCCTTGTTGGCACATCCGCCCGTCAGCATGGCAGGGGGCATTCCCGGCCAGCCTGATCCTGATACCCCGAACGAGCAACCCAACGAGCCGGGAGAGCCCACCCTGCCGGATGAGCCACCGCCTGCGCCTGTTGCCTGATTTTCGATCTCCGCCATTCATGGCCGGTGAGCGGCGGTGGTTGTCTTCAGCAAGCAGGTTTGCGTCTGTTTTTTGCCATTCACGAACGTAGAGTCTGAATCGGCCTGCACATATTCGGAAGTAACTGTGTCTGTCGTCGAAACCAATCGACGGGTATGGCCGTGGTTCCATCTGTGAGCTGCGTGCCCGGCCGTTGGCAAAGGGGGCGCCAGTCAGTTAACGACGAATATGAAAAGGAACATTCAGATGAGTGCAAATCGATCGGGACATATGAGTGCCGATGTCATCTCGACAGACGGCTCCATGCAGTTTCGCGTAACGGATGGACTCGATTTTTATCAGCGGTCAAACATTCATCGCATTGAGGCGGATAACGGTCAGGGGACAGCCTTTTACGTGTGTTTGCCGATGGGAATCCAGAGTGGCGGTTTCAGCCTGGGGCTCACCGAGGGATCGCCCATGGTCATCCATGTGAGCGGCAACTCGGAGGCAGAGCTTTATCCAGGAGCGCTCGAGTTGACGGTGGGAGGTGACGCGCAGTTTGCCGGGCGCTTCAGCGGGACGGACGCTAATGGTCTGCAGGTGAGTAATGGCAGTTTCAGGTTGGAAAACAAAGCGACGGCATAACGGTTGACGGATGTTGGAAGCCGGGCAAACCGGCTTCCACTCTTCCTGTCGGTGGTTATTTCAGGTTGCCACTGAGGAACTGCTTCAACCGCTCGCTTTTCGGATTGCCCAGCACTTCTTCCGGCGCGCCTTCTTCCTCCACCAGGCCCTGGTGCAGAAACAGTACCTGGCTCGATACTTTGCGGGCAAAGCTCATTTCGTGGGTCACCATGATCATGGTCCGGCCCTCTTCGGCCAGGCCCTGGATCACCTTGAGCACTTCGCCCACCAGTTCCGGGTCCAGCGCCGAGGTCGGTTCGTCGAACAGCATGACTTCCGGTTCCATGGCCAGTGCGCGGGCAATCGCTACCCGTTGTTGCTGGCCGCCGGACAGGAATGCCGGGTACTGGTCCGCCACACGGGAGGCCAGCCCTACCTTGTCGAGGTAGCGCCGGGCGCGGTCCTCGGCTTCTTTCCTGTCGCAGCCCAGCACCCGGCGCGGCGCCATGGTGATGTTTTCCAGCACCGTCATGTGGCTCCACAGGTTGAAGTGCTGGAACACCATGGCCAGGCGGGTGCGAATCCGCTGCAGTTCATCGGCATCGGCCACGTGCATGCCGTGACGATCCTTGATCATGCGGATGTTCTGCCCGTCGAGGCTCATGGCGCCGTCGTTGGGTTGTTCCAGGAAGTTGATGCAACGCAGAAAGGTACTTTTACCCGATCCACTGGCGCCGATCAGGCTGATGACGTCGCCGGTGCTGGCCTTGAGCGAAACACCTTTGAGTACTTCATGGTCGCCATAGCTTTTATGCAGGCCTTCGATGGTCAATTTGTACATGGGGCGTGCATCCTCAAGGCGAAAGTAGATAGCCGCTGCGATAGGCTTCGGTGCCCGCGACGTGGGCGATCACCATGCCGGCAGTGGCCATGCGGCGCAGCGAGCGGGCGTACATCAGCCCGGCGGCGGTGCAGTGGACGGGAGTGACGTGATCGTTGATCGGATCAATGACCTCGGCGATCAGTTGCCCCGCTTCCAGGTATTGCCCCGGCAGTGCGGTGAACACCAGCAGCCCGCCGGCAGGCGTGGCTACCGGTTCTACACCGGCCAGCGGTGTCGCCGGATAGGGCAGGTCGGGCAGGGGCGCGGATTCGCCGGCGATCGCGCCGTAATGGATCAGGTAATCGATCAGTGCCTGGCAATCACGGTTCGCCAGCGGATGATTGACGTCGCCCTGACCGCGCAATTCGACGGTCACCGAAAAACTGCCCGGTGGAATGTCGAAGTGTTCGCCGAAGCGCTCTTTCAACTGCCACCACAGCAGGGTGAAGCATTCATCGAACGACTGGCCGCCAGAGTCCGTCGCCAGCAGGCTGGCTTCGGCGCCGATGTAACGGGCCAGCGGCTCGACCTTCGGCCAGGCCTCCGGGGTGGTGTACAGATGCGCGACCGCTTCGAAGTCGCAATGCAGGTCGAGCACCATGTCGGCGTCGCAGGCCAGTCGTTGCAGGGTCAGGCGCTGGGATTGCAATTGGGTGTCGGCAGTCTGTCGGGCCAGCGCTTCGCGCAGGCTGCTGCGGATCAGTTGCTGGTTGCGCTGCGGATCGTCACCGAGCTTGCCCTCGATCGCGTTGCCGACCTCTTCACTGAGGTCGAGGAACCAGCGGTTGAAGTTCTGGCCGCTTTCCAGCTCGTAGCGGCCCAGTGGTACATCCATCAGCACCTGTTCCAGGCCCACCGGGTTGGCGATGGGCACGAGCACGATTTCGCTGCGCAGGCGACCGGCGGCTTCCAGCTCTGCCAGGCGTTGCTTGAGGTGCCAGGCCACCAGCATGCCGGGCATTTCGTCGGCGTGCAGAGAGGCCTGGATGTAGATCTTGCCGTTGGCTGGTTGTGGGCCGAAGTGAAAACTGTGGATCTGTCGTGCGGTCCCCGGCAGCGGGGCCAGCAGGTCATGTTTCTGGTGGCGCATCTGTTGTTCCTGAAGCAGATTGAGACCTAGTGGGTCGGCCCGAGGAAGGCCAGCCATCGGCGTTCGGCAAGGCGGAACAGGCCGACCAGCGCAAAAGTGACGGTCAGGTAGATCAGCGCGGCGATGCCGAACGACTGGAAGGTCAGGAATGTCGCCGAGTTGGCGTCCCGCGCGACTTTCAGGACGTCGGGGATGGTTGCGGTGAAGGCCACGGTGGTCGAGTGCAGCATCAGAATCACTTCGTTGCTGTAGTACGGCAACGAGCGACGCAGGGCCGACGGCATGATCACGTAGGCATACAGCTTCCAGCCTGTCAGGCCGTAAGCCTTGGCCGCTTCCACTTCACCGTGGGCCATGCTGCGGATTGCCCCGGCGAAAATCTCCGTGGTGTAGGCGCAGGTGTTCAGAGCGAAGGCCAGGATCGTGCAGTTCATCGCATCGCGAAAGAATGCGTCCAGTACTGGCTGGGCCCGAATGGTGGCCAGGCTGTAGATCCCCGTGTAACAGATCAGCAACTGGATATAGAGCGGCGTGCCACGGAACAGGTAGGTATAGAACTGCACCGGCCAACGGATGTAGAAGTTCGGCGATACACGGGCGATGGACAGAGGGATCGACACGATAAAACCGATGAGGATCGACGCGCTGAGCAGCCACATCGTCATGGCCAGGCCAGTGATGTTGTTGCCGTCGCTATAGAGAAAGGGTTTCCAGTATTCTTGCAGAAGTTCGATCATCGTACGGCCTCCCGGGTACCGGCGGAGTAACGACGCTCAAGCCAGCGCAGGATGAAGTTGGACGCGCTGGTGATCACCAGGTAGATCAATGCGGCAAGCACCAGGAAGTAAAACAGCTGATAGGTGCTTTTACCGGCGTCCTGGGCAGCCTTGACCAGGTCGGCGAGGCCGATGATCGACACCAGGGCGGTGGCCTTGAGCATCACCATCCAGTTGTTGCCGATCCCCGGCAGGGCATAACGCATCATCTGCGGGAACACCACGATCCAGAAGCGCTGGCCGCGCTTGAGGCCATAGGCGGTGGCCGCTTCGACCTGACCCCGTGGGACGGAAAGGATCGCGCCACGGAAGGTTTCGGTGAAATACGCACCGTAGATGAAGCCCAGGGTAATGACCCCGGCACTGAACGGGTTGATCTCGATGTATTCCCATTCCATGTAATCGGTAAAGGAGGTCAGCCAGGTTTGCAGGCTGTAGAAGATCAACAGCATCAGGACCAGGTCCGGAACGCCGCGAATGAGGGTGGTGTAGAACTGGGCAGGCACGCGCATCAGTTTGACTTTTGACAGCTTGGCACTGGCGCCGAGCAGCCCGAGCAACACGGCCACCAACAGCGATAACGCCGACAACTTGATCGTCATCCAGGTGCCTTGCATCAGCAGCGGACCGAAGCCCTTGAGGCTGAAGGCAGAGAGCCCCAGATTTTCTAATAGGTTTTCGAACATAAATCAGCAACCTGATCGGATGAAAAAAGCGCCCATCGCAAGATGGGCGCCGGGCATTATTTGCCGCTGTACAGATTCAGATCGCCAAAGTGTTTCTTCTGAATGGTGGCGTAGGTGCCATCATCGTGTAACGCTTTGATACCTTTATCCAAAAGTGCTTTCAGCTCGGTGTTACCTTTCTTAATGCCGATCGCGGTTTTGGCTGGCAGCAGTTCGCTGTCGACTGGCTTGCTGACTTCGTAGCCTTCACCTTTTGGTGACTTCAAGAAACCCAGTTCGGCTTGCAGCATGTCCTGGATCGCTGCGTCGAGACGGCCGGAAGTCAGGTCGGAATACACCTGATCCTGATTCTGATAGGCCTGGGTTTTTACGCCGGCCTTGTCGAGAACGGCTTTGGCGTAGGCTTCCTGGATGGTGCCTTGCTCGTAGCCTACGGTTTTGCCCTTCAGCGAAGCGACGTCCTCGGTCAGGCCGGAGCCTTTCTTGAACACATAGGCGGTTGGGCCGGAGAACAGCTCGCTGGAAAAGTCGATGACTTTTTCACGGGCTTCGGTAACGGTCATCGACGAGATCACACCGTCGAATTTGTTGGCTTTGAGGCCAGGGATCATGCCATCGAAGTCACTTTCGACCCACTTGCACTTGACCTTCAGTTCGGCGCAGATCGCGTTCCCCAGATCGATGTCGAAGCCTACCAGGCTGCCATCGGCCGCTTTCGACTCGAACGGTGCGTAGGAAGGGTCAACGCCGAAACGCAGTTCTTTGTATTCTTTCGCCATGGCGGAGCCAGCAGCCATGCACAATGCCAGTGCAGAAAGGGTCAGCAATGCTTTTTTCATTATTCAATCCCTAAAACCAATATGAGCGCTTGTGGCGCAGAATTATTGTTACTGGAAAGCGTAAGACATGTTGAAAGTAGCAATTTCCGAACCAGAGTGCCGAACAAGCGTTTTAAAAGGTGTCTGGAAATAACCGGAGACAGATTTATGCACGAAAACGGGCGCAGGGAAATGGCTGCACCAGTGCGACTCAAAAAGAAAAATATTTGAGGATGAATAGAGGGGTAGCTGAGCAGATTTGCAAGCACCTGTACCCTGGGGTTGCCAGCGGTAGATCGGCAGGCCAAAGGTCGACTCGGTGACTTGTCAGCTATGAGGTTGGCGCGGGGCGAGAAGTACTATCGGGCTTTATGAACGGATGAAAACCAGTGTGGGAGCGAGCAAGCCCGCTCCCACAGGGATCAGCGTTACTTGCCGGGTGTCAGTGTCAGTCGATTCTTGCCATAGGCCTTGTCGAAGTTTTGCGGCTGCATCGGCAGGCTCGTGTACTGGCCCTTGAGCCAGGGTTCGATGCTGTTGAGGTAATTCGCACTGGCCGGGTTGCCGGACTGACCGGTGCCGTTCTGTGCCATCAGCGGTTCGGACTGGCCGAAGTCGACGATAAAGCGCATGGCGGGCGCCAGCGTGGTGTTGAAGTCCTGGCCCCAGGCGAACGCGGCGGTGTTGAGTGTGGTGTGATCGCCACCGGCTGGCAGCGGACCGCGTACCGTCTGGCCGCTGCTGTTCTTCCATTCATAGCGGTGCAGTTTGCCCCACTGCCAGGCTTTGTGATCGCCGCCCAACTGGCTGTCGCCAGCGCTGATCGCTGCAGCGAGGCTGCGCGCGAGGATGGCCGGTTTGTCTTCTTTGTGTGCGGTGCGCACGTCATCCCAGAACGGGCTGTCCTCACGCCCGAGCAAGTGATCGGCCTGGGCTGCGTAGGACAACTTGCCATCGGTGACAAAGGCCTTCCACGCCGGATTGCCTTCCGGGCCCAGTTCGTCGAGGAAGATCTGCCGGGTGCTTTCCTGCAGGAACAGTTCGTAGATGGCCGCATCGGTGGAAGTCGGGCTGAGCTTGCCATCGAACGCCATCAAGCGGCTGTAGGCTTCGTGTGCCTTGGCGCGATCGGCCGTCGGCAAGGCGTCGATGGCTTGTTTGAGTGGCTGGGCCATGCCTGGCGTTTCGAACATTTTTTTCAGCTTGGCAGCGAAGGTAGTGGTCTGGTCGTACTGCATGGCGATCAGGCTGCGGCTGTCGTGTTTGCCTGCGCCGGCCAGTTCGGCCAGACGCTCGCCGCGCTCCGGAGCGGCCCAGGAATTGGACAGCTGCATGCCGTAGCCATGGGGGATGACCCGCTGATTGGCGGTGCCGAGCCAGCCTTGGGCCGGGTCCTGGTCGTACGGGTGCAGCATCGGGTCGGCATAACCGTCCCAGTCATATCGACCTTCCCAACCCGGCGAGGGCAGCAGGCCTTCGCCTTCGCGGCGGTTCGGGTAGCGGCCGGTGACCTGCCAGCCGATGTGGCTGGCGTCGGCAAACACCAGGTTCAGTGCGATGGCGCGGATTTCGCGGCTGGCATCCGATGCTCTCTCGGCGCTCTGGGCGCGGGACAGGTCGAAGAACGCGTCCAGGGTCTTGTCGTCGGTGAAGTTCGGCATCTGCAAGGCCAGGCCGAAACCATTGGCCAGCATGGTGCCCTGGGCGCTGTTGAGCAGCGGGCCATGGCGGGTTTCGTACACCGCTTCGCGAATCGGCCGCTGGCCTTTGACGAAATAGGTTTCGTTGCGCACGATCGCCGGCTGCCACTTCCCGGCGTTTTCGTAGGCAAGTCCGTTGCCCTGGCGCTTGATCTTTTCCAGGAACAGGTCCTGGTTGTCGCCCATCACGGACGCCATGCTCCACGCCACTTTGCCGTTGAAACCACCGAGCACCATCGGCAGGCCCGCGATGGTCACGCCGGACGCCTGATACTTCGGCGCGCGAATCTGCACGTAACTGAACAATGAAGGCACGCCCAGCGGGCCGTGACTGTCACTGGCCAACAGGCTCTTGCCGCTGCGGCTGCGTTGCGCGGCGATGGCCCAGTTGTTCGACGAGGTGGCGCCCAGCAGGCTCAGGTCCGACAGTTGTCCCGTGGCTTTGCTGAGTTCGGCCAGGCCCGGTACTTGCCCGTTGAGCTTGAGGCCCTGGAGTTTTTCGCTCTCGGCGACCGGCAGTTTTTCATCGGGGGCGGACGGCGTCAGCCACGCCAGTTTGTCGGTGGTGACGGTCTGGGCCAGTACCAGCGAGGAAATCTCTTCCGGCAGGTTGGTCGACTGGCTGAAGTTCAACAGGCAGAAAATCAGCGCCGAATCTTCCGGCTGCCAATATTCAGGCTGGTAGCCGGTGGCCGCGAGGTCCGCCGGCAGCTTGTCGCGGTAGCGGAAAAGGTAGGCGTTGACACCCCGCGCATAGACTTCGAAGAAACGCTTGAGGCGCGGCGAAGAGGCCTTGTACAACTCGCCGGCACTTTTCTTCAGGTTGACCGCCCGCATGTAACGGTCGGCATCCAGCAGGTCCGCGCCGTGCATCTCGGCCAATCGACCCTGGGCCAGCAGGCGCAGGGTGACCATCTGCGTGATGCGGTCGCTGGCATGCACGTAACCGAGTGTGAACAGCGCGTCGTGGAAGCTGTTGCTTTCGATCAGCGGCATGCCCATGGCATTGCGGCGCACCGAAACGTTCTGCGCCAGGCCCTTGAGCGGCTGCACGCCGGAGGTCGGCGGGAGGGTGTCCTGGGCGTTGAAGTTCTGACAACCGGTCAGGCTCAAAACGCCCGCCACTGCTGCGGCAACGCCGAACCGGGGTAGAAAATGAGTAAGGGCTGGCGAGGCCATGGCAAAGCTCCTGCGGGGGGGTAGAGGCGGTGGGGCGCAATTAAAGGCGCTACGTTAGTGAGCGGGAGGTGGCCGCGCAAGCGGGGTACAAGGTTATTTCGGGATTTGTCAAAGATCGGCGTATCCCGGTAGGAGCTGCCGAAGGCTGCGTCCTTTTGATTCTCGACAGTGGCTTGCCAGCCGTAACCGGTGATGTTGAAGTGCGACACGGTCAACAATCCTGGGAGAAAAACCAGCATGGAGCTCAAGGCAAACGCGGCACTGATCATCATCGATCAACAAAAAGGCATCCTTCACCCCAGGCTTGGCCGCAGGAATAACCCTCAGGCCGAAGAGCGCATGCTGGAATTGCTCGGGCATTGGCGGCGCACCGCTCGGCCGGTGATCCATGTGCAGCACCTGTCCCGCTCGGAGGACTCGGTGTTCTGGCCGCAGCAGTCGGGAGTGGAGTTTCAGGAGCGGTTCGCGCCAATGGCCGGTGAACGCTTGATCCAGAAGCAGGTGCCGGATGCGTTTTGTTCGACGGGGCTGGAGATGCAGTTGCGCGAGGCCGGGATCGGGCAGTTGATCATTGTGGGTGTCGCGACCCACAACTCGGTGGAGTCTACGGCGCGCACCGCGGGCAACCTGGGGTTTGATACCTGGGTGGCCGAGGATGCGTGCTTTACCTTCGACAAGGCTGACTTTTTTGGCCATGCCCATAGTGCCGAAGAGGTGCATGCGATGTCGCTGGGGAATCTGCATGGCGAGTATGCGACGGTGGTCAGCGCTGCCACCCTTCTGATGGATGACTGACAACTATTGTGGGAGCGGGCTTGCTCGCGAAGAGGGCCTCAGCTTCAACATCGTTTTTGCCTGACACACCGCTTTCGCGAGCAAGCCCGCTCCCACAAGGGAACTGCATTCACAGCAAAGGTCTGCTCGCGAAGACGATTCAACAGGCGAAGCAAGTCTTCGCCCGAAGCATCAAGCGCCGTGGCACTTCTTGAATTTCTTGCCGTTGCCGCATGGGCACGGATCGTTGCGGCCGACGTCTTTCAGGGCATTGCGCACCGGTTCCTGGTGGGCGTGGCCGCAGTTCGGACCGTGGACATGGCCGTGGTCGTGATCATGGTGGTCATGATCGTGATCGTGGTTGCAGTCAGGGCCGTGGACATGGGGTTGCTGGGTCATCGGTGTTGCTCCGGAATTAAATCGGCGGCGATTATCACGCCATTGCGCGCCAGGTGCACGTAGTGGGCGATGAATATACCGGTTTCCAGTTCACCTTCCAGACGATAGGGAATGGGTTGGTCGGATTTTTTCAGCAGTTTGGCCAGATCCCGGACCTTGGACCACAGGTTGGTGCGGATCGGTACCTTGAAGTAGGCACTGTGCCTGGGGCTGATGGTGAACCAGTGTTCGTACTCGCCGTCGGCCAGCAGTATGTCAGCCAGGTGAACGCGGTACTCCAGACTGCGCACTGTCAGGTCACTGTCGTTGGGGTTGTCGATGCGAAAATGCAGGAGGAGTTTCTGTTCCAGCAGTTTGGCGCTGACCACTTCGACCTTCACCAGATGGACCTCGGGGTCCGGCAAGTCGTCGTCGAACCACGACGCACAGCCGCCAAGTCCCAATGTCAGGAACAGGGTAAGCAGACAGCGTGCGCAGCGGCGGATGATCATCGTGGAGTTTCTCCCTTGAGTCCCAGTCTAGACCCAAAGGATCGCAGCCTTCGACAGCTGCTGCGTGGTGGGCAGTCATTCCATGGACTGGCTGCTGAAGTAACCCGCACAACATTTCTTGAACTTCTGTCCACTGGCACAGGGGCAGGGGTCATTGCGCCCGAGTTTGAGTGGCACGGTCGGGTCGATGAAATACCAGCGCCCGGTGTTCTGTACGAACGATGAGCGCTCTCGATGGCTGTGCTCGCCACTGCTGTCGTGCCACCGCGCGGTGAAGGTCACGAAAGCGTGTTCAGGCTGGCCACCCAGCACTTCGGAGCTTTCCACCTCAAGGCCCAGCCACGTACTTTGCGCACTCCAGTCACTGATCGATTGACGGTCCAGACCGGCCTGTTGGGCGGGCAGGGTGGTGGCCACCAGATAGTCGACCAACCCCAGCACGTAGGCGCTGTAGCGCGAGCGCATCAAGGCTTCGGCACATGGCGCCGAGTGTCCGGCATGGTAGTGACCGCAGCAGGCATCAAGCAGGGTGCCGCTGCCGCAAGGGCAAATGGATGTACTCATTGCTTTACCACCAGTATTTCCCGAAGTTTTCCGGATTGGCCCAGAAGCGCGAATTGAGCCAGTCGGGGACTTGTTTGTATTCAAGCAGATCGTAGGTAAACAGGGTCAAGACCTGTTCGTCCCGTTGAAAGCGCTCGCTGGCTTGCAGGGCCAGGGAGAAAAAGTCGGTTTCCTGCCAGCCACAGGCCGGCAGATCCGCCAGCACGGCGATGCGGCTGGCGTTGAGGTTGCGGATGCCGCCCAACAGGTTCAGGCCGTCGCGCTTGGGCAAATGCTCCAGGCAATCGACCACCAGGGCCAGGTCGAATCGGCGGGCCGCCAACTCGTCGGGCAATGGGCCTGGGGCCGCGAAAGCAACGCAACTGTCCGGGTGCGCGAGTTTGAATGCTTCCAGTGCCGGGAATTCGCTGGCGCCGATCAACAACAGGCGCGCGGGGGCATATCGGTCAAGTAAAGCGGCCAGTGCCTGCTGCGGCGTGCGTGAAGAAATACCTGCAATCATCGAAGATCCTCAATCAGATCTGCCAAGACTAGCCTGCCCGGCCGTTCGGGCCTAGAGCGGCTTGGCGACAAATGCGCCAAGCTGCCGTTAATGCCTCAATAAACAGCATGGCCTATTGCTGGCGGAGATTAATACTCGGGTCTTTACTACCTGAATCGGTTCTAAGCCGATCCTTCAGGAGAAAACTAGATGAGCATAGTTCGGACAGCATTACCCTTGGTTCTGCTAACCAGTGTGTTGACTGGTTGCGCAGGTTTGCAGAAAACCGACTGGCCGACCTGTGCGGCGGTTGGTGGTGTCGTGGGTGCGGGCCTCGGTGCGACCGAAAGCTCGGCATGGGCAGGGTATGGTGCTCTGCTTGTCGGCGGTACGGCAGCGGCTTATTGCTGGGTGCACGGTGATGGCGACGAAGACGGCGACGGTGTGCCGGATAGTCGCGACAAGTGCCCGGGCACGCCTAAAGGCGTTCAGGTCGATGCCAACGGTTGCCCACCACCAGCGCCTGTGGTTGAAGAAGTGGTTGTGGTCAAGGAAGAAACCATCGTCATCCGCGATGTTCACTTCCAGTTTGATAAAGCCACGCTTACCTCGTCCGATAAACAGGTCCTCGATAAGATTGCCACTCGCCTGAAAGCCGAAGCCCCGACTGCTCAACTGACCGTAACCGGTCATACCGACAGCGTGGGCAGCGACGCCTACAACCAGAAACTGTCGGATAAACGCGCCCACTCGGTGGTTGAATACCTCATCGATCAAGGCGTACCTCGCAGCAACTTCGTGTCGGTGGTCGGTGCCGGTGAAAGCCAGCCGGTTGCGGACAACAAAACCGCTGACGGCCGTGCACAGAACCGTCGTACGGAAATCAAAATCCAGCGTTAACCGCCCCTCGCATCCGCGCCTTGTGCAGTCGCGGATGCGGGTCTTTACTCCTGTGTAACCGGTATGGGCCGGTGACACAGGAGCTTTCAATATGATCGTTCTCACAAGGACCGTCTTGCCGGTTCTGCTACTTGGCAGCCTCTTGACCGGCTGCGCGACCCACAGCGATGGCACTGCCCCCCTCAATCAACGAACCTGGCCAATCTGCAGCCTTATCGGCGGCTTGGTCGGTGGTGGTCTGGGCGCAATCGAGAGTGGTGCCTGGGCCGCGGGCGGGGCGGCGCTGGGTATCTTGTCCGGCGGCTTGATCTGCTATGCCCAGGATGGCGACGAAGACGGCGACGGCGTTTTCGACCGGCGCGACCGTTGCGCTGATACTCCCGCCAATACCCCGGCCGACCATCGCGGTTGCCCGGTGCCGCAGTACCCGGACCGCGTCCAGATCGAGCCAGCGCAAACCCAAGTCATTACGCTGAGCGATCTACTGTTTGTCTTCAATCAATCCGATCTGACCCCGACGGCCAAGAGTCAACTGGATGCGTTGATGAGCCAGTTCCTGGATGCCGATGTGGTCAGCATCAAAGTAGTTGGCCATACCGACAGCGTCGGTTCGGATGCCTATAACCAGGCCTTGTCGGAGCGACGCG
The DNA here is from genome assembly GCF_054343835.1 of Pseudomonas sp. GNP012. Lineage (NCBI taxonomy): Bacteria > Pseudomonadati > Pseudomonadota > Gammaproteobacteria > Pseudomonadales > Pseudomonadaceae > Pseudomonas > Pseudomonas sp. GNP012. The sequence goes on from NZ_JBTGUU010000001.1 coordinate 656,760, forward strand.
CCAGCAGCGTGGCGGAATACTTGATCAGCCAGGGTGTGGCGCCGAACAAAGTCACCAGCGAAGGCAGGGGCGAAAGTCAGCCGATTGCCGACAATGAAACGGACGAAGGTCGTGCGAAAAACCGTCGAGTGGAACTGCATGTAAACCGCTGAGCCAAGAGATAGAGCCGTCGAGCGACAGTTGTTAGCGCTGCGACGGCCGTTCGGCGGCCTTCATGAAGAATTTTCCGTTGCCCTCTGGCTTATCCCGCGCGGAAGCCGTTACTGTGCGCCCAAACAATAATTCTCATCGGGGGAGCGTATGAAAGTCTTATGGGGGCTGGGGCGGTTATTGACCCTGCTGTTCTGGTTGGTGGTGCTGGTCAATCAGCTCACGCCATTTGTCTTTCCGCTGCACCTGTTGGTCAATCTGGCCGGGGGCCTGTTGGGGTTCATCCATCTTCTGGAAGCACTGTTGTGCTATCGCAGCCTGCGAGGTCGCGCCCATCCCTGGCTTGACCGCCTGAAGATCGTCATTTTCGGTGTATTCCACCTGCAAACCATTCCAGCCCCCGGCGCTTCGAAGGCTTCCCATGCGTAAACTCTGTCTGTTCGCTGCACTCATCAGTCCATTGGCCAGCGCACAGGTGGTGAGTGTCGAACCCAACTCGCTGATGCGCTTGCCCAACACCGCCAGCACCCTGCAACTGGAACGCCTGGAAGTGGCCGATTACGGCACCTTGCTGATTCCTTCGAACGTCACCGAAGTCACCGTGGGTGAGTTGCATCTGGGACGTGAAGCGCGCATCGCCATTGTGCCGGGAGAACAGGCGCTGGCGCTGAAGGTCCATCGCGCTGACTTGTCCGAAGGCAGTCAGATCACCGCGCGTGGCGCGCCCGGGACCTATCAGAAAGCCGCCCGCTCCGGGCGCAATCTTGATTTGCAGATCAAGACACTGAATGCACCGCAATTGTTGGTGGACGCACGAGGCGGCGCAGGCGCACCGGGATTTGTCGGCCTGGATGGCGCCAACGGTCAGGACCCTGGCTGCACCTGGGGCCAGGCCGGTCGCGGTGCCGATGGCAGTGATGGCAGCAATGGTCAACCAGGCGCGCCGGGTGCGTTGGTCAGGCTGGCAGTGCCCCACGACTTTCCGGCAGACCGGATCAAGGTGCAGGTGGCTGGCGGTGCCGGTGGCCTGGCCGGCCCGGGCGGCAAACCGGGGGCGGGCGGCAAGGCCAAGGGCTGCCTGGTCTACAAGGCCGATGGCGGCAAGAGCGGCAAACCTGGCGTCGACGGGCAGCCGGGGTCTGAAGGTGCAGCGGGTTCGGTGACTGTGCAGCGGTTATAAAGTTAACCAAGAACTACTGTGGCGAGGGGGCTTGCCTGTGGCGAGGGGGCTTGCCCCCGTTGGGCCGCGAAGCGGCCCCAATTCCGGCAATCGCAATACTGCTGAAGGTTAGCGGTGTCTGGTTTTACGACTGCTTCGCAGCCGAGCGGGGCGGTGCGGCGATCCGACAAGCCCCCTCGCCACAAAAGCGCTTTAGATTCAAAACATCGGTCGAGCCGCCGCAATCGCCACCACAGCCAACCCCACCAACAGATTGATCCCCACCAACCGGCGAATCCGCCCCAGTATCGCAGCACCCGCCGACCAATCCTGTTCGGCCACGGCGGTGCGCAGTTCCGGCAGCATCAGCGCCTGAATGCGGATAAACAGCGCGGTCATTACCACATACAGACCCATCATCACTTGCACATAGCGCGGTGCGGCTTCAAAGCCGTTGAAGTGCATATGCAGCATGCCCACTCCGCTGACCGGCAACAGCACCACCGCCACCCAGACCCAGCGGAAAAAACCTTGAAACACTTCTACCCACAACTTCAGCCGGGCAGGGCCTTCAAGTGCCTTGATCGCGGCGGGGCGCAGGACCATCCAGGCGAAAAACATGCCGCCGACCCAGAGCAGGGCAGCCAGTACATGCAGGCTATATATGAGGCTAAAAGGTGTCATTCGGGTACTCCGTTCTGCGCAGGATTCATTAGCGGGGTATGATAGCCGTCGATCCGAACCACTGAAAATTTATCCAGCGTTTTTTGCGCCCGACAATCCATGATCAGCACCGAACTCAAAACCACGATCCAGGGCGCCTACTCGCGTTTTCTCGAAGCCAAGAGCCTCAAGCCGCGCTACGGCCAACGCCTGATGATTGCCGAAGTCGCCAAGGTCCTGGGTGACATCGACACCGACGACGAAGGCCGGCGCAGTGGCGACCCCGCGATTGTCGCGGTGGAAGCCGGCACCGGTACTGGCAAGACCGTGGCCTACAGCCTGGCGGCGATTCCTACGGCCAAGGCCGCCGGCAAGCGCCTGGTGATCGCCACGGCCACCGTGGCCCTGCAGGAGCAGATCGTCTACAAGGACTTGCCCGACCTGATGCGCAACAGCGGGCTGAACTTCAGCTTCGCCCTGGCCAAGGGGCGCGGGCGCTACATGTGCCTGTCCAAACTCGACATGTTGCTCCAGGAAGGCCACGCGCAGACTGCCACTGCGCAACTGTTCGAAGAAGAGGGTTTCAAGATCGAGGTCGACGAGGCCAGCCAGAAGCTGTTCACCAGCATGATCGAGAAGCTCGCCGGCAATAAGTGGGACGGCGACCGCGACAGTTGGTCCACCGCCCTGGAAGACGCCGACTGGGCGCGCCTGACCACCGATCACAGCCAGTGCACCAACCGTCATTGCCCGAACTTCGGCCAGTGCGCTTTCTACAAGGCCCGCGAAGGCATGGGCAAGGTCGACGTGATCGTCACCAACCACGACATGGTCCTGGCCGACCTGGCCCTGGGCGGCGGCGCCGTACTGCCGGACCCGCGCGACACCATCTACGTGTTCGACGAAGGCCATCACCTGCCGGACAAGGCCATCGGCCACTTCGCCCATTACACGCGACTGCGCTCCACTGCCGACTGGCTGGAAACCACCGCCAAGAACCTCACCAAATTGCTGGCCCAACACCCGTTGCCGGGCGACCTGGGCAAGTTGATCGAGCAGGTGCCGGAGCTGGCGCGGGAGATCAAGACCCAGCAGCAGTTCATGTTCACCGCGTGCGAGCAGATTGCCGACTTCAAACCCGGCGAAGACGTTGAGGGCCGCGAGCGCCCGCGTCACCGATTCGTCGGCGGGGTGATTCCCGAGCACATGCGTGAAATGGGCATCGAACTGAAGAAAGGCTTCGCTCGGCTGACCGACTTGTTCACCCGCCTGACCGACCTGCTCAAGGAAGGCATGGACGGCGAGGTCAACATTGGCATCGCCAGCAACCAGGCTGAAGAGTGGTACCCGCTGTTCGGCAGCCTGCTGTCGCGCTCTTCCGGCAACTGGGAGCTGTGGACCGCCTTCACCGTCGAAGACCCGGAAGACAACCCGCCCATGGCTCGCTGGCTGACCCTGGCCGAAAGCGGTTCGCTGTTCGACATCGAGGTCAACGCAAGCCCCATCCTCGCGGCGGAAATGCTCCGGCGCAACCTGTGGAACGTGGCGTATGGCTGCCTGGTGACGTCGGCGACCTTGACCGCCCTCGGTACCTTCGACCGCTTCCGCATGCGCGCCGGGCTGCCCAAAAAAGCCGTGACGGCGGTGGTGCCGAGCCCCTTTCATCATGCCGACGCCGGTGTGCTGCGGGTGCCGAACCTGAACGCCGATCCCCGTGATGCAGCGGCACATACCGCCGCGATCATTCGTGATCTGCCGGAACTGGTCGAGGGCTCGCGGGGCACACTGGTGCTGTTTTCCTCGCGCAAACAGATGCAGGACGTGTTCGATGGCCTGGACCGCGACTGGCGCAAGCAAGTGTTCATTCAGGGCAACCTGTCGAAGCAGGAAACCCTGAACAAGCACAAGGCGCGGGTCGATGGCGGGGATTCCAGCGTGCTGTTCGGCCTGGCGAGCTTCGCCGAAGGGGTCGACTTGCCCGGTGCCTATTGCGAGCACGTGGTCATTGCCAAGATTCCATTCTCGGTACCCGATGATCCCGTCGAAGCGGCGCTGTCGGAATGGATCGAAGCACGGGGCGGCAATCCGTTCATGGAAATCTCCGTACCGGACGCCTCGCTGAAACTGGTCCAGGCCTGCGGTCGCTTGCTGCGCACCGAAGAGGACCGCGGCACCATCACCTTGCTCGACCGGCGCCTGGTGACCCAGCGCTATGGCAAAGCCATCCTCAACGCGTTGCCGCCGTTCCGTCGAGAAATTTCCTGAAGCACCGGTGGGCAGTTTTGCCCACCGCGTTGTCTATCTCTCTGCCACCGCTTTTTCACTGGCCCATTGAGGTCGTTAGGGAGAATTTCGTTCTCATGATTTGCCGTTCGTTGCCTGCCGTATTTGCCCTGTTGTTCGCAACACCGCTGTTGGCCGCCCCCGCCAGCCAGCAGACGCTGTTCAACTTTGTGCGCCCCGCCGACGTGGTCCAGGTGGCGACACAGGACGCCAGCCTGCCGCAATCCAACGCCGAGCAAACCCCTGAAGGCGAAGTGTTGCGCCGGGTGACCTTCAACTCGGTCGCCCGCCCGACGTTGCGCCTGACCCCGCAAACCGGTGCCTGGGACTGGTCGCAGTCAGGCGTCATGAGCCTGCGGATCCAGAGCGCGATGAACTGGGCCTTGACCCTGTACGTGACCATCCAGAGCAACGACGGCAAGACCCTGGTCAGTCGCGTCGATTTGCCAGCCGGGCCTGCGCAAACCCTGTTGGTGCCGCTGCAAGCGACATCACCGCTGAGCCAGGGCATGAAGGCCGGCCCGCCGATGCCGATGATCGTTGAGGGCCAGCGTGTGTTGCTGGCCAGCAGCGCCGGTGAGCTGGATCGCAGCCAGGTGGTGTCCGTGACGTTGTCGATGGACCAGCCCAAAGCCGCGCAAAGCATCCTGTTGGAGCGCTTTGGTGTGCAGGACGGCGAGTCGGTCAGCCAAGTCGTGTATGGCGGGTTGGTGGATGCGTATGGCCAGTCGACCCGGGCCAAATGGCCGGAAAAAGTCAGCAGCGACGAGCAGATGAAAAGCGCCGCCGCCAAAGAGCAGCAACAACTGAAAACCTGGCTCGCTGAACGTCAGAAGTCTTCGCTGGACAAATTTGGCGGATTGACCAAAGGCCCGTCGTTCAAGGCCAGCGGCTTTTTCCACACCGAGAAGCGCAACGGTCGCTGGTATCTGGTGACGCCTGAAGGCCATCCGTTCTATTCCCTTGGGGTCAATACCATGGCCCCGGATGTCAACCAGACCTATGTGGCCGGTCGCGAGTGGATGTTCGAGTCCCTGCCCAAAGCTGACGAGGCGCTGGCCAGCCACTACGGCGAAGGCGACAACCGTGGCGGCAATGGTGCCGATCAAGGGCGCGGCTACAATGCCGGGCGCTGGTACGACTTCTACGGTGCCAACCTGCAACGTCTGTATGGCGATCCTTGCGCTTTGGGCAGCGACACCAAGGCGGGAGTCGCCACAGCGGCCAAGGCGGATGCGGTTGAAGCGACAGCGATCAAGGCTGCGGAGCAACCCGTTGCTCCTGCAACCGCCGAATCTGGCGTCGCCGAAGCCGCCAAGACTGAAGCGACGGTAGTAACAGCGGCAGAGCCAGCATCGGTCGAACCGTGCAAAGCGTTGTTCGACGAGCAGCGCTGGGCCAGTCATACCCTTGATCGCCTGCAGGCCTGGGGCTTCAATACCATCGGCAACTGGAGCGCCCCGGTACTGGGCAACGCCGATCGCGTGCCATACACCTTGCCGCTGTCGATCGTCGGCGACTACGCCAGCATCAGCACCGGTACCGACTGGTGGGGCGGTATGCCCGATCCGTTCGACCCGCGTTTTGCCATGGCCACCGAACGTGCAGTGGCGATTGCCGCCCGCGACCATCGTGATGATCCGTGGCTGATCGGTTACTACGCCGACAACGAACTGGCCTGGGCCGGTCCCGGGGATGATCCCAAAGCCCGTTATGCCCTGGCCTACGGCACCTTGAAAATGACCACCGATGTGCCGGCCAAACGTGCATTCCTCAAGCAACTGCGTGACAAGTACCGCAATCAGGCGGGCCTGTCGAAAGCCTGGGGCATTGATCTGCCCGCCTGGGAATTGATGGAGGATCCGGGATTCGTGCCACCGCTGCCGAGCGCCGAGCACCCGGAAATCGAAGCCGACTTCAAATACTTCCAGAAGGTCTTCGCCGACACTTACTTCAAGACCATTTCCGACTCACTCAAGTGGCACGCGCCAAACCAGCTGCTGCTCGGTGGCCGTTTCGCCGTCAGCACGCCGGAAGCCGTGGAGTCCTGCGCCCAGTACTGCGACGTGCTGAGCTTCAACATGTACACCCTGCAACCCCAAGATGGTTACGACTTCGCCAAACTGCGCAGTCTCGACAAACCGGTGCTGATCACCGAGTTCAATTTCGGCTCGGCTGATCGTGGGCCGTTCTGGAGCGGTGTCACGCCGTTGGCGAAAGAGGAGGACCGTGGTGCGGCGTATGCCAACTTCCTCAAGCAGGCAATGAGCGAGCCGTCGATTGTTGGCGTGCATTGGTTCCAGTATCTCGATCAACCGGTCACCGGGCGCCTGCTTGACGGTGAAAACGGTCACTTCGGGTTGGTGGGCATCACGGATCTGCCGTTTCAGGGCTTTGTCGACAGTGTGCGCAAGAGCAACCTGGCGACGGTCGAACAATTGGGCAAAGAGGCCGGGAAGGCTGCAGCTGACATCGACAAAGCCAGCCACGACGCCGAGGGCGGTCGCAAGGCCGAGGCCGGCAAGGGGCCGGGGAAGGGCGCGGGTGGGCATTCCGGCCAAGGCCATTAAAAGCTGAAACCCTGTGGCGATCCGACAATCCCCCTCGCCACAAGGGATCGGTGGCGAAACAACCGTCCGGCCCAACCCTGTTCCCAAAACCCTCAAGGGCTGGAACAATGCCCGCCACTTTGTAGAGCGTTAATCCGGGGGGAGTTGCGGGTGCAGATTCAGGGTCATTACGAGCTTAAGTTCGAAGCGGTGCGAGAGGCTTTCGCAGCGCTGTTCGACGATCCCCAGGAGCGTGGCGCAGCATTGTGCATTCAGATTGGTGGCGAAACCGTCCTTGATCTGTGGGCCGGCACCGCCGACAAGGACGGGGCCGAGGCCTGGCACAGCGACACCATCGCCAACCTGTTCTCCTGCACCAAGACCTTTACCGCCGTCACCGCGCTGCAACTGGTGGCCGAAGGCAAGCTGCAACTGGATGCGCCGGTGGCGCGCTACTGGCCAGAATTTGCCGCTGCCGGCAAAGCGTCCGTCACCTTGCGTCAACTGCTCTGCCATCAAGCCGGCCTTCCGGCATTGCGCGAGCTGCTGGCCCCCGAAGCCCTCTACGACTGGCAAACCATGGTCGACGCCCTGGCCGCCGAAACGCCGTGGTGGACGCCGGGCGAAGGCCACGGGTATGCGGCGATCACTTATGGCTGGCTGATCGGCGAATTGCTGCGCCGTGCCGACGGTCGTGGGCCAGGGGAATCCATTGTCGCGCGGGTCGCCAAACCGTTGGGCCTGGACTTCCATGTGGGGCTGGCCGACGAAGAGTTCTATCGCGTGGCCCATATTGCGCGGGGCAAGGGCAATGTCGGCGATGCCGCCGCCCAGCGCCTGCTGCAAGTGACCATGCGTGAGCCAACGGCCATGACGACCCGGGCGTTCACCAACCCGCCGTCGATCATGACCAGCACCAACAAGCCCGAGTGGCGACGCATGCAGCAGCCGGCCGCCAATGGCCATGGCAATGCCCGTAGCCTGGCCGGTTTCTACGCTGGTCTGCTCGACGGCAGCCTGCTGGAAAGCGAAATGCTCGATGAGTTGACTCGTGAGCACAGCCTCGGCGAGGACAAGACTTTACTGACCCGGACCCGTTTTGGCCTGGGTTGCATGCTCGATCAACCGGACGTTGCCAATGCCACCTTCGGCCTTGGCCCGCGGGCGTTTGGTCATCCGGGTGCCGGCGGCTCCATCGGCTTTGCCGACCCGGAGCACGATGTAGCCTTCGGATTTGTGACAAATACCCTGGGCCCCTACGTCTTGATGGACCCGCGCGCGCAAAAGCTGGTGCGGGTCCTGGCCACCTGTCTGTAAAGGCGGCTATCGGTCACCAAGGCTGGAACCCTATAGCCTTTTCAGTTTCAAAACATCAGTTTGTGCGGGCCGACGTGGCCTGATTTTTTTGACTTCATTCTTGTGGATATCCAATGTCATCCAATAAAACCCTCGCCTTGGCCCTGTGCTTCGCCATTACCGGTTGCGCACAGACTCCACAGAAAGACGCGACGGCACCTGTCGCCAAGACTGAAAGCGGCAGCCACTGGTACTGGCCGTTCGGTTCTGACGAAAGCGCCGGCAAGCCTGTGGTCAAGCCGGAGGTAAAACCTGAAGTCAAACCCGTGGCGGTGGCCAAGGCCAAGGCCGAAACCGAGAATGGCAGCAAGTGGTGGTGGCCGTTCGGCGGTAACGAGCAGAGCGCCTCGAAGGTCGTGCCGATGCCCGACCCGAAAGTCACCCAGGCCTGGCTTGACGACTACGAACCGCGTCTGCGCGAGGCGGTCAAGGACAGCAACCTGCAACTCGAGCGCCGCGAAAACGTGCTGGTGGTGACGGCGCCGGTCGAGGGCTCGTTCAACCCTGACCGCCCGGCCATGCTGCTGCCGGTCACGCTCGGTCCGTTTACCCGCGTTGCCAAGATCCTTGAAGCCGATCCAAAGACCGCTGTCTTGATCCTCGGCCACAGCGATACGTCGGGCGCGGCGCCTGCCAACGTCAAGCTGAGCCAGGAGCGTGCCCAGTCCGTTGCGGCGATTTTCCGTCTCAGTGGTTTGCAGCGTGATCGCCTGATGCTGCGTGGCCTGGGCGGTGATGCGCCGCGTGCCGCCAACGACAGTGCGCAAGGCCGTGCGTTGAACCGCCGTGTGGAACTGCTGGTGACCCCGCAAAACACCATGGTCGCGCTGCTGAGCAAGTACAACATGCCGGCCCCAGCCCCTGTGAACATGGTTGCAGCCGCTGACGTCAAGCCGGTCGCCAAGCCTGTGACACCGGCCCCGGCGACTAAAAAGGCTGCTGTTCCAGCGACGAAAAAAGCCCCGGCGAAAAAAACGGCGGCCAAGAAAGCACCTGCGAAAACCGCAACGCCGGCGAAGAAAACCACGCCAGCCAAAGCCTCCACGGCTGACAAGAAAGTCGTCGCCACTGATACTGCAAAGCAGTGATCCGTTAACCAAAAGGAATGCGCCATGACCCAGGGCCTGGCTGATATGCGTCGTGACTACACCCGTGATGGCCTGACCGAGGCGCAAGCCCCGGCCGAGCCGTTTGCGTTGTTCCACCATTGGTTCGCCGACGCGGTGAAAACCGAACAGGCGCCGGTGGAGGCCAACGCCATGTCCCTGGCCACCGTCGACCAGGACGGTCGACCGCACTGTCGCATTCTGTTGCTCAAGGGGCTGGACGAACTGGGTTTCACCTTCTTCACCAACTACGAAAGCGCCAAGGGCCAGCATCTGGCCGCGAATCCGTTCGCGGCCATGACGTTTTTCTGGCCGGCGCTGGAGCGTCAGGTGCGCATCGAAGGGCGGGTGGTGAAGGTGACGCCTGAGGAGTCCGATGCCTATTATCAGGTCCGTCCTCTGGGCAGTCGCCTGGGAGCCTGGGCATCGCCGCAAAGCCGCGTGATCGCCGATCGTGGCGAGCTCGAAGCGCTGCTCAAGGACACCGCGCAACGTTTCAGCGACACCCAGCCGCATTGCCCGGAACACTGGGGCGGTTATCGCCTGTTGCCGGAGCGCATCGAGTTCTGGCAGGGCCGCCCAAGCCGCCTGCACGACCGCCTCAATTACCGCCAGCAGGGCGCCGACTGGATTCTTGAACGCCTGGCACCCTGAGCAGTCTACCGATCGGGATAGCCTGCCGCAGCGGCCTCCAGCCACTTGGGCAGGTCTCGACGCTTGATCTTCTGCGCCTGGGCACTCGCCAACTGTTCGAGCATGAAGGCTTTTTTCTGCTCGTCCTTGCCCGCCAGCGCTAGCGCCAGGTCGCGGTCCATCCAGCGTTTGATCCGTACGTACAGCCACCAGTGGAAGTACAAACCGGCAACCGTCGTGACGACGATGATAAAGTAGTCCATGAAAATCCTTGGCCCGTGGGCGGCTTTCCGATTTTGCCGTTACTGTGTGAGTTCGTGGAGGCGCCTTAACGGAGCCTGAATCAAAGCAATTTTACCCGAGCGGTGCCGTGACAAGCGTCAAGCTGCGGAGTTTAATGAACATCTGTTTCTTTGGAGTTGATGCTATGCGTAAGTCTGTTCTGCTGGTTGCTTCCTTTTCCACGATGGCGATGTTGCTCACTGGTTGCCAATCGAGCCTGACCGGTGACTCCTACTCCCGTGACGAGGCGCGTCGCGTGCAGACCGTTCGCATGGGTACCATCGAAGCATTGCGTCCGGTGAAAATCGAAGGCACCAAAACCCCGATCGGCGGCGCTGCAGGCGCAGTGGTTGGCGGCGTTGGCGGCAGCGCCATCGGTGGCGGCAAAGGCAGTATCGTTGCTGCGGTCATCGGTGCAGTCGCTGGCGGCCTGATCGGTTCGGCCGCAGAAGAGGGTATGACCCGCACCCAGGGCGTGGAAATCACTGTGCGCGAAGACGATGGCAGCATGCGCGCCTACGTTCAGGAAGTTCAGCCGAACGAAGTGTTCCGTGTTGGCGAGCGTGTTCGCATCGCCAGTGTGAATGGCACCAGCCGCGTTTCGCACTAAGCGCAAACACCGGATAAACAAAAACCCGATCAGGTGACTGATCGGGTTTTTTGTTTTCGCGGTTTATCAGGAGGCCAGGCCAGAGCTCTTGCGACTCGCCATCGCGGTTACCCCATAACCGATCAGCGCGGCGAGAATCGAACCGGTCAGGATTCCCATGCGATCCATTCCGGCGAAATCGCTTACACCCGGTTCAAAGGCCAGTGAGCCGACAAACAGACTCATGGTGAAACCGATACCGCAGAGAATCGCTACGCCCAATATCTGGCCCCAATTGGCGCCTTGGGGCAGGGCGGCGATACCGGTTTTCACGGCCAGCCAGGTCAGGCCGAAGACACCGACAGCCTTGCCCAGCAACAGCCCGATGGCGATACCCATGGGAACGTGATGAGTGAAACTTTCGACGGTGACGCCGCTCAGGGAAAGGCCGGCGTTGGCGAAGGCGAACAGCGGCAGGATGCCGTAGGCGACCCACGGGTGCAGGGCGTGTTCCAGGGCCAGCAGTGGCGAAGGTTCGGCATTTTTTGTGCGCAGCGGAATGCAGAAAGCCAGGGTTACGCCGGCCAGCGTGGCGTGGACACCGCTCTTGAGCACGCAGACCCAGAGGATCAGGCCGATGATCATGTACGGCCCGAGCTTGACTACGCCAAGCCGGTTCATCCCGATCAGCGCCGCGATACAGGCTGCCGCCAGCGCCAGGGAGAGGGTCGACAGCGCACCGGAATAGAAGATCGCAATGATGATGATCGCGCCGAGGTCGTCGATGATCGCCAGGGTCATCAGGAACAGTTTCAGCGAAACCGGAACCCGTTTGCCAAGCAACGCCAGCACGCCAAGGGCGAAGGCAATGTCGGTCGCGGTCGGGATTGCCCAGCCGTTGAGGGCCGCTGGCGTGTCGCGGTTGAGGTACCAGTAGATCAGCGCCGGCACCACCATGCCGCCAATGGCCGCCGCACCAGGCAGGACGATTTGCGACGGTTTGGACAACTGGCCGTCGAGGACTTCGCGCTTCACTTCCAGGCCGATCAGCAGGAAGAACAGGGCCATCAGGCCGTCGTTGATCCATAGCAGCAACGGCTTGGCGATTTTCAGCGCGCCGACCTGGGCCACCACCGGAGTGTCCAGCAGGCCGTTGTACAGCCACGACAGCGGTGAGTTGTTGATGATCAGAGCCAGAACGGCAGCGGCGATCAGTAACAGACCGCTGGCAGCTTCCAACTGAAAGAAACGCGTGAAAGTGCTACGCAGAGGCAAGGTCGCTCTCCATCTGTGAATTCAAAAGGTGTTACACCCTAACAAGTACTGTTAGTTGTTAAAACAAAAGTTATATTCTTTTTTGTTATATCCCGTTACAGAGTGATCCGACGCCAGCGAGCTGAGCCTAGCAGTTGTCGGACGTATTGGATCGCAGCTGTACCTGTGCCGGATGCAGGATTTTTCCTAAGCTGGCTGGATGGGCCTTGTACAAAGGCCAACTCTTGCCCGATTCAACGAGAAAACCATCATGAGCGACAACCGACAGTGGTCCCGCGAGGCGATCCGGATCATCGAAGCTGATTATCAGCGCAGCGCCGACACCCACTTGATCCCCTTGCCGCTCCCGGGTTTTCCGGGCATCGAGTTGTATTTCAAGGATGAATCCAGCCACCCCACGGGCAGCCTCAAGCACCGCCTGGCCCGATCGCTGTTCCTGTATGCGCTGTGTAACGGCTGGCTCAAACCCGGTGCGCCGGTCATTGAAGCTTCCAGCGGTTCCACGGCAATTTCCGAAGCGTACTTTGCGCGCATGCTGGGCTTGCCGTTCATTGCGGTGATGCCGGCGACTACCTCAAAGGAAAAGATTGCGCAGATCGCCTTCTACGGTGGCCAAAGTCATCTGGTCGACGACCCGACCCAGATCTACGCCGAGTCCGAGCGTCTGGCTCGTGAGCACGACGGGCACTTCATCGATCAGTTCACCTACGCCGAGCGCGCCACCGACTGGCGAGCGAACAACAATATTGCCGAGTCGATTTTTCAGCAGATGCGATTCGAGCAGCATCCCGAGCCGAGCTGGCTGATTTCCAGCCCCGGTACCGGAGGCACCACGGCCACACTGGGCCGATACGTGCGTTATCGCCAGCATTGCACTCGCGTGCTGTGTGCCGATGCCGAGCGTTCGGTGTTCTTCGATTACTACCAGACTGGCGATGCCAGCCTGCGACTGGACCACGGTTCGCGCATCGAGGGCATTGGCCGGCCGCGAGTGGAGGCGTCGTTTCTGCCCAAGGTGATCGACGCCATGGTCAAGGTGCCGGATGCCCTGTCACTGGCGGCCATGCATTACCTGGCGGAACGCCTGGGACGCCATGTGGGCGGGTCCAGCGGGACCAACCTGATCGGCGCCCTGATGGCCGCTCAGCACATGAAAGCGTCAGGGGAGACGGGGTCGATGGTGGCGATTCTGTGTGACAGCGGCGAACGCTACGCCACGACCTATTACGATCCGCAGTGGCTCAAGGCCCAGGGGTATGAGTTGAGTGGTTTGATGGCTGCGGTCGCGGCGACGGTGGAGCGGGGTGAGCCGCTGCCGGACTCGGTTCTGCGCGCCAATATCTGACACACAGAAGATCAAATGTGGGAGCGGGCTTGCTTGCCAAAGCGGTGGATCAGCCAACACACATGTTGGATGTGAAACCGCCTTCGCGAGCAAGCCCGCTCCCACATCAGGCTGGTATCAGGCGTCGAGACCGAGGATATCCCGGGCCACTGCTTCTGCAATCCGAATCCCGTCCACACCCGCCGACAGAATCCCGCCCGCATAACCGGCACCTTCACCGGCCGGGAACAAGCCTTTCACGTTCAGGCTCTGCATCGACTCATTGCGGGTAATACGCAGCGGCGAGGAGGTGCGGGTCTCGATGCCGGTCAACACCGCGTCGTGCAGCGAGTAGCCACGAATCTGCTTCTCGAACGCCGGCAAGGCTTCGCGAATCGCTTCGATGGCGAACGCCGGCAGTGCCAGCGCCAGATCACCCAGGGCAACGCCTGGCTTGTAGGATGGCTCGACGCTGCCCAATTCGGTGGACGGTTTGCCCGCGATAAAATCGCCGACCAGTTGCGCCGGGGCTTCGTAGTTGCTGCCGCCCAGCACAAAGGCGTGGGATTCCAGGCGTTCCTGCAGTTCGATACCGGCCAGCGGGCCGCCCGGATAATCGACTTCCGGCGTGATGCCGACAACGATCCCGGAGTTGGCATTGCGCTCGTTACGCGAGTACTGGCTCATGCCATTGGTGACCACGCGGTTCGGCTCGGACGTCGCTGCCACCACGGTACCACCCGGGCACATGCAGAAGCTGTAGACCGAGCGGCCGTTCTTGGCGTGGTGCACCAGTTTGTAGTCGGCGGCGCCGAGTTTCGGGTGCCCGGCGTACTTGCCCAACCGCGCGCGGTCGATCAGCGACTGTGGGTGCTCGATACGGAAACCCACCGAGAAAGGCTTGGCCTCCATGTACACGCCACGGCCGTGGAGCATGCGGAAGGTATCGCGGGCACTGTGGCCGAGGGCCAGGATCATATGTTTCGAATGGATCTGTTCGCCGCCATTGAGCTCGACGCCGACCAGTTGGCCGTCTTCGATCAGCACGTCGGTGACACGCTGCTGGAAGCGCACTTCACCACCCAGTGCACGAATCTGCTCACGCATGTTTTCCACCACGCCGGTCAGGCGGAACGTACCGATGTGCGGCTTGCTGACGTAGAGGATTTCTTCCGGTGCGCCGGCCTTGACGAACTCGTGCAGGACCTTGCGACCAAGGAACTTGGGATCCTTGATCTGGCTGTAGAGCTTGCCGTCGGAGAATGTCCCCGCGCCGCCTTCGCCGAATTGCACGTTGGATTCCGGGTTGAGCACGCTTTTGCGCCACAGGCCCCAGGTGTCCTTGGTGCGTTGGCGGACTTCGGTGCCGCGTTCGAGGATGATCGGCTTGAAGCCCATTTGCGCCAGCAGCAGCCCGGCGAAAATCCCGCACGGACCGAAGCCGACGACGATCGGACGTGCGCTCAGGTCGACCGGTGCCTGGCCAACCATTTTATAGCTGACATCCGGCGCCACGTTGACATTACGGTCATCGGCGAACTTGTGCAGCACCGCTGCCTCGTCGCGAACTTCAAGGTCGATGGTGTAGATGAAGCACAGCTCGGAGGACTTTTTACGCGCATCGTAGCTGCGCTTGAACAAGGTGAAGTCGAGCAGGTCATCGCTGGCAAGCCCCAGGCGCTGCACGATGGCAGGGCGCAGGTCTTCATCGGGATGGTCGATCGGCAACTTGAGTTCGGTGATTCGTAACATGGCGGGATCCGGTTCGCGGGGCGCACAACTGCGCCAGGGCGTTTGAAACCCGCGATTATAAGCCTCAAAGGCGCAGGCCCGTGAGGCTTAAACGATCAGTCGTCGCGCGATCCGCCGAAATACCCGCAGCCGCGCTGTACCTGACCGTCGATGCGCAACTCGGCGCTCATGTGCTGGATGCTGGCGGTGCTGCTGTCGACGCAGCGTTGCGGTGCAACCCACAGTTCGATGCGCTGGTTGTTGGCTTCGGTGCTGAGGTTGAAACGACCATCGCCCAGTTGCTCTTCGACGTAAGGCACGGCCAAGGGTGGCTGGCCGGCCCGGTCGAGGACCATGCCTTTGCCGCTGACTTTCACGCTCCACTCCGGGGTATGGCCGGCGGCGCGCAGGATCAGCAGCTTGAAATTCGCATCCTCACACGCGTTGCTCGAGCGCTCGACGCGGTACAACTGCTCCAGATCGAGCTGGCCGTCACCACCGCTGCCGGCCACAACCCGCCCGCGCACGTCGGCAAACAATTTTCCTTGCTTGTCCGCCAGGCTGGCGGCCTGCTGCAGGACGCTGGTACCGCCGGTGTCGTTGACCACGTAGCGGGCTGTCTGGTTGCACGGCTGGAACAGCAGTTTGCCGTCCGCTGCAGTCAACTGGCCTTGCATGCGTGTCTGGCCGACGTGGGAGGCGTTCTGCCGCTCACCCTCGAACAACTGGCAAGCGGCGAACAGCGGAAGCAGGGCAACGAGGACTAAGGAACGGGCAACACGCATCTTGGGGTCTCCTGACAAGTGCTGCCACGTTACTCAGGCTGACCGTTCATCACAAGGCTGGAGTGGGGCTCTGGCAAAGGGAAGGGCGATTTGCGGCAACATCTTGTGAATTATTCCGATGCCGAGTGTCAGGATGCCAAAGGTAAGCTGCCGTTTTTTTGCAGGAAGCGGATATGAAACAGGCAATGGGCTGGAAGATCGGGTTGTTTCTGCTGGTGATGACGGGAGCCACGGGCAGTCACGCTGCCGAGATCAATTTGTCTTCGGCAACCGACTTCACCCGGATGGAGTTGCTGTTGAAGGACCACGACAGACTTCATTCGGTGCTGGAGATGAATGTCACGCTCAGTCCTGAGGCAGCTGAGCGTATGCATCGCATTACCCGTGAGTCGATAGGCCAGAAATTGACGCTGTCGATCAATGGCTGGAAGATTTCTACGGCGACGGTGCAATCGGCCTTGGGCTCGCAGTTCCAGGTGTCCATCCCGAAAGCCATCGCCAAAGACCTATTGCCCACGTTGGTTGATTGAGCTTGAACCGACTCAGCCTACGTGAAAGGTCTGACCCGTTTGCAGGCCTTCTACGCTTTTGGCGTAGGCCAAGGCCACATCTAGTGCAGGCACCGGCTTGAAGCCACGGAAGTACGGTGCGTATTTGCCCATGGCTTCGACGAGGACGTTGGGGCTGATCGAGTTCACCCGCAGGCCCCGCGGCAGTTCTATGGCGGCGGCGCGAACGAAGCTGTCCAGTGCACCGTTGACCAGCGACGCCGAGGCGCCACTGCGAATCGGGTCGTGGCTGAGTACGCCGGTAGTGAAGGTGAACGACGCACCGTCATTGGCGAAGTCGCGCCCGATCAACAGCAAATTGACCTGGCCCATGAGCTTGTCTTTCAGGCCCAGGACAAAGCTTTCTTCGGTCATCTCGTTGAGCGGTGCGAAGGTCACGTTGCCCGCGGCGCAGATCAGCGCATCAAACTTGCCTGTCTGCTCGAACAATTTGCGAATCGAAGCGCTGTCACTGATGTCCACCTGAAAATCGCCGCTGTTGCGGCCAATCCGGATGATTTCGTGGCGCTGCGACAGTTCCTTGTCGACTGCCGAACCGATGGTGCCGTTTGCGCCGATCAAAAGAATTTTCATGGGGCTGATCCTCGTATGGGGTGAACGAGGTATCAGTTTAGGGTGGTTTTTTTCGTAGATAAGCGAGCTAATAGGCAACCTTTGGTTTTTAAATGGAAACAATCCATGAGCGAGATGGATGACCTGGCCGCGTTCGCCGTATTGATCGAAGCGGGAAGTTTCACCCTGGCGGCGCAGCAGCTCGGTTGCAGCAAAGGCCAGCTGTCCAAGCGCATCAGCCAGCTGGAAGCGCAGTTTTCCGTGGTGCTGTTGCAACGTACCACTCGCCGCTTGAGCCTGACCGCCGCTGGCGCTGCGTTGTTGCCCCAGGCCCAGGCGCTGGTGGTGCAAGTCGAGCGGGCGCGCCAGGCCTTGGCGCGACTGAAGGACGACATGGCCGGCCCGGTGCGGATGACGGTGCCGGTGTCGCTCGGGGAAACCTTCTTCGATGGTCTGTTGCTGGAGTTCTCGACCCAGTATCCCCAAGTGCAGATTGAGCTGGAGCTCAACAACAGCTACCGCGAATTGTCCCGGGACGGATTCGACCTGGCGATTCGCTCTGACGTGGCCCTTGACCAGAGACTGGTCGCGCGCCCGTTGCTGGCGTGGCAGGAACTGACCTGTGCCAGCCCGGCTTATCTGGAGCAATACGGTGAACCGCAAACACCCCAGGCGCTGGCCGAACATCGCTGCCTGCTCAACAGTCATTACAGCGGCCGCGAAGAATGGCTGTATCACCAGCAGCATGAGTTGTTGCGGGTGCGGGTGTCGGGGCCGTTCGCCAGCAACCACTACAACCTGTTGAAGAAAGCCGCACTGGTTGGCGCCGGTGTTGCGCGCCTGCCCTCCTACTGTTTGCCAGCGGAGCTGGCGGACGGGCGTTTGCGATGGCTGCTGCGCGACTATCAGACCCGCAGCATGCCGATGTACCTGGTGCATCCGTATCAGGGCGGTTTGCCCAAGCGTACGCAGGTGCTGGCGGATTATTTGATTGGCTGGTTCAAGCGTAGTGGGGAGGTGCTGGACAGACTATAAATCTTCACACGCACCTCCTGTGGGAGCGAGCCTGCTCGCGATGAACGTTAACGATGACGAGGGCTGACTGAATGAACGCTACGCCCTCCAGTTCTTCGCGAGCAGGCTCGCTCCCACATTGGATTTCCATTGCTGTTGGGGTTGTGGTGACCATAAAAAAACGGCCCGCAAAGGCCGTTTTTGTTTACCGCAAAGGCTCAACCACCGAGGTACGCTTCGCGCACTTTCGGATCGGTCAGCAGCGCTTCACCAGTGCCTTGCATCACTACCCGGCCGTTCTCCAGAACGTAGGCGCGGTCAGCGATTTTCAGTGCCTGGTTGGCGTTTTGCTCGACCAGGAACACCGTCACACCGTCCTTGCGCAGCTGTTCGATGATGTCGAAGATCTGCTGGATGATGATCGGCGCCAGACCCAGCGACGGCTCGTCGAGCAGCAACAGCTTGGGCTTGCTCATCAGTGCACGGCCGATGGCGAGCATTTGCTGTTCGCCGCCGGACATGGTGCCGCCACGCTGGTTGAAACGCTCTTTCAGGCGTGGGAAAAGTCCGAGGACCTTGTCCATCTGTTCCTGATAGTCGCCCTTGGCGGTGAAGAAACCGCCCATCGACAGGTTTTCTTCCACGGTCAGCCGGGAAAATACCCGACGACCTTCCGGCACCACGGCAATGCTCTTGCGCATGATCTGTGAGGAGTCCTGGCCGACCAGTTCCTCACCCATGTAGCGGATGCTGCCGCTGTGGGCCCGCGGCGAACCGCAAAGCGTCATCAGCAGCGTGGACTTGCCGGCACCGTTGGCGCCGATCAGGGTCACGATCTCGCCCTGACGGACTTCGACGTTGACGCTGTGCAGGGCCTGGATCTTGCCGTAGAAGGTGGAAACGTTTTCGAACTGCAGCATTTACGCTTCCCCCAGGTAGGCTTTGATCACTTCAGGATTGTCGCGGATCTGTTCCGGCGTGCCGTTGGCCAGGGGCGTGCCCTGGTTGATCACGACGATGTGGTCGGAAATGCTCATGACCAGTTTCATATCGTGTTCGATCAGCAGCACGGTAACGTTGTGCTCTTCACGCAGCACACTGATCAGCGCCTTGAGGTCTTCGGTTTCCTTCGGGTTCAGGCCGGCGGCCGGTTCGTCGAGCATGAGAATCCGCGGACGGGTCATCATGCAGCGGGCGATTTCCAGGCGACGTTGCTGACCGTAGGCCAGGGTGCCGGCCGGACGGTTGGCGAACTCACGCAGATTGACCTTGTCCAGCCAGTATTCGGCGTACTCCATGGCCTCGCGCTCGCTCTTGCGGAACGACGGGGTCTTGAACAGGCCGGACAGGAAGTTGGTGTTCAGGTGGCGATGCTGGGCGATCAAGAGGTTCTCGACCGCGGTCATGTCCTTGAACAACCGTACGTTCTGGAAGGTCCGCACTACGCCTTTGAGGGCGATCTTGTGACCCGGCAGGCCTTCGATCGGCTCGCCGTCCAGCAGGATGCTGCCGCCGCTTGGCTTGTAGAAGCCGGTCAGGCAGTTGAACACGGTGGTCTTGCCGGCGCCGTTAGGGCCGATCAATGCCACCACTTGTTTCTCTTTCACGCTCAAGGCCACGCCATTGACCGCCAGCAAGCCGCCGAAGCGCATGCTCAGGTTTTCTACTTTAAGGATCTCGCGGCTCATTTGCGCAGCTCCATGTGAGGACGTTGCATGGGCAGCAGACCCTGAGGGCGCCAGATCATCATCAGTACCATCAAGGCACCGAACATCAACATGCGGTACTCACTGAACTCACGCATCATTTCCGGCAACAGGATCATCACCACGGCAGCCAGGATCACGCCCAACTGCGAGCCCATGCCACCGAGCACCACGATGGCGAGGATGATCGCCGACTCGATGAAGGTGAAGGACTCAGGCGTCACCAGGCCCTGGCGAGCGGCGAAGAAGCTGCCGGCGAAACCGGCGAAGCTCGCACCCAGGGTGAAGGCCGACAACTTGATGATGGTCGGGTTCAGGCCCAGCGCACGGCAGGCGATTTCGTCTTCACGCAACGCTTCCCAGGCACGGCCCAGCGGCATGCGCAGCAAACGGTTGATGACAAACAGCGCAGCCAGCGCCAGGAACAGGGCAACGAGGTAAAGGAAAATCACCTTGTTGATCGAGTTGTATTCCAGGCCGAAGTACTCATGGAAGGTTTGCAGGCCTTCCGCGGCCTTACGTTCGAAGGTCAGGCCGAAGAACGTCGGTTTCTCGATGTTGCTGATGCCGTTAGGACCGCCAGTGATGTCGGTCAGGTTGCGCAGGAACAGACGGATGATTTCACCGAAGCCCAAGGTCACGATCGCCAGATAGTCACCGCGCAGACGCAACACCGGGAAGCCCAGCAGGAAGCCGAAAGTGGCCGCCATCAGGCCGGCAATCGGCAGGCAGATCCAAAAGCTCAGACCGTAGTAGTGCGACAACAGCGCGTAGCTGTAGGCGCCGACGGCATAGAAACCGACGTAACCGAGGTCGAGCAGGCCGGCCAGGCCGACCACGATGTTCAGGCCGAGGCCGAGCATCACGTAGATCAGCACCAGGGTCGCGATATCCACCGCACCGCGGGAGCCGAAGAACGGCCAGACCAGGGCACCGGCGATCAACGCGATGATGATCCAGCGTTGCGTGGTCGGCAGGGTCAGGAAGTTACTGGCCTTGGCTGGAATCAGCGGCATGCCTGGCGACGAACGCCAGGCCGAGCTGATCTGCTGGTCGAACAGCACACGCAGGAACATCAGCACCGAACACACGGCGATGGTGATCAGGGTGGCGTCGCTGGTGCCATGAACTTCGAGGTTGATGCCGACGATGGTCAGCTTCAGACCGAGTACCGGGTAGGCCACGGCCCACACCAGCAAGGCGCTGAACAGCGCCTGTTTAAGATTCCTAGTCATACCTTCTCAACCTCCGGACGGCCCAGCAGGCCGGTTGGCCGGAACAACAGCACCAGAACCAGCAGGCCGAACGCCACGACGTCCTTGTACTGGTCGCCGAAGATATCGGCACCAAAGGCTTCCGCCACACCCAATACGAGCCCGCCGAGCATGGCACCCGGAATGCTGCCGATACCGCCCAGTACCGCTGCGGTGAAGGCCTTGAGGCCGACCAGGAAACCGGCGTTCGGGTTGATCACGCCATATTGCATGCTCAGCAGCACGGCCGCGATGGCCGCCAGCGCGGCACCGATGACGAAGGTCAGGGCGATGATGTTGTTGGTGTTGATACCCAGCAGGTTGGCCATCTTGATGTCTTCGGCGCAGGCACGGCAGGCGCGGCCCAGGCGAGAGCGGGAGATGAACAGCGTCAGGCCGAGCATGGCGACCAGGGTCACCACGAACACCACGATTTGCATGTAGGAAATCAGCACTTCATGTGCGCCACCTGGGCCAAAGGCAATATTGCCCGGAATCAGGTTGGGAATGGATTTGTCCTTGGAGTCTTGCGCCAGCAGAACGGTGTTCTGCAGGAAGATCGACATGCCGATGGCGGAGATCAGCGGGATCAGACGGTTGCTGCCGCGCAAGGGGCGGTAAGCGATCCGTTCGATGCTGTAGCCATAGGCACTGGTGACAACGATAGTTGCAAGGAAAGCGGCGGTCATCAACAGCGGAACGCTGTCGAGTCCCAGCATGGCCAGCCCGGCGATGGCGATGAACGCCACGTAGGAGCCGATCATGTACACCTCGCCGTGGGCGAAGTTGATCATTCCAATGATGCCGTAGACCATCGTATAGCCGATGGCGATCAGGGCATACGTGCTGCCAATGGTCATGCCATTAACCAGCTGTTGGAAAAAGTGATAGATGTCAGGCATTACAGCGCTCCTAAAAACCTGATACGCATTTCACTGGTGGAGTCATTTTCCCGCCCGAGCCCCGTGGATCTGCATCCACTTCGAATTCGGGGTTTGCCAGCGAACCGCTGATGACGGTTTTGAGATTTTCAGGTGGGGAGACTGGCGGATCACGCCAGCGCGGCCCAAGTACGTTCGTAAAACAAAGCCCACGGCACGCCGTGGGCTTTATTGGCAGTCAGTCAGGCAACGCCTTACTGAGGCTTGGCTTCAGTTTTTGGTTTGCCGAAGTGCCACTCGTAAACCACAAATTTGAAGTCCTTCAGGTCACCTTTCTCATCGAAGCTCAGGTCGCCGGTCGGGGTCTTGAAGGTGCCGGCGTGGATGGCTTCAGCCACTTTGGCGGAGTCTTCGGACTTGGCAGCCTTGATACCATCGGCAATCACGGTCACAGCCGAGTAGGCCGGGAACACGAATGGACCGCTCGGGTCTTCTTTCTTGGCTTTGAACGCATCAGCCAGGGCAACGTTGGCCGGATCCTGGTCGAAGGATTTCGGCAGGGTCACCAGCAGGCCTTCGGAAGCGTCCTTGGCGATCTGCGAAATGGAGTCGTTACCCACGCCTTCCGGACCCATGAACTTGGCTTTCAGGCCTTTTTCCTGAGATTGACGCAGGATCAGACCCAGCTCAGGGTGGTAGCCGCCGTAGTAGACGAAGTCGACATTGGCTTGCTTGAGCTTGGCGATCATCGAGGAGAAGTCTTTGTCGCCGGCGTTGACGCCTTCGAACACGGCAACCTTGACGCCTTTGCCTTCCAGGGTTTTCTTCACTGCGCTGGCGATGCCTTCACCGTACTGCTGTTTGTCGTGCAGGACAGCAACGATTTTCGGTTTGACGAAGTCGGCGATGTAGTTACCGGCGGCAGGGCCCTGGGCGCTGTCCAGACCGATGGTACGGAAGACCATTTTGTAACCACGGGCGGTGATGTCCGGGCTGGTGGCAGCCGGGGTGATCATGATCACGCCTTCGTCTTCGTAGATGTCCGAAGCCGGTTGAGTGGAGCTGGAGCACAGGTGACCAACCACGAACTTGACGCCGTCGTTGACGACTTTGTTCGCGACCGCCACGGCTTGTTTTGGATCACAGGCGTCATCGTATTCAACGGCTTCGAGTTTCTTGCCGTCTACGCCGCCCTTGGCGTTGATCTGCTCGATGGCCATTTTGGCGCCACTGAACTGCATGTCGCCGTATTGGGCTACAGGACCGGTTTTAGGGCCGGCGATGCCGATCTTGATGGTGTCAGCTGCGAACGAATGGCTGGCAACCCCGGCCAGAACCATAGCGGCAAACAGTTTGGAAATCTGCTTAGTAGCCTTAGTCATAGTGCTCCACTCTTACTGTTGTAGTTTTTATAGTCCTGGCGCCGAAAGCAGCAGAACCGGGTCAGATATCTACGACATTCCCCGGAAAAGCCCCTCGGCAACTGTACCGGTACAGTGTAGAGCGCCGATTGTCAGCCTGGGAAGGCAGCGCCGAGGGGCAAAACCTGCAAGTGTCGCTTTATTGAAAGAAAAAGACAGAATTGCGGCGGGGCGTTGAGGGGCTTATAGCCGGATTCACTGCATTCCCTGGCTTTCCTGCGCTTTTCATTTCGGTCACTCAATTGCATCCGGGTTTTTCTGCCAGTCCACCGACGTTATCATCTGCGTCGATTTCTTTTTCGGACAGTCCCATGAATCAAGAACCTAGCACCCTCTATGCCAAGCTGCTTGGTGAAACCGCATCTATTACCTGGAAAGAGTTGGAGCCGTTCTTTGCCAAGGGTGCCCTATTGTGGGTCGACCCGAGCCTGGATTTGATCGCCGCGGCAGAGGCCGTAGCGAGTGATGAAGGTGAGAAAGTGGCTGCCTGGCTGGCCGAAGACAAGGTCGCCAAGCTGTCTGAAACGCGGGCGCTGGATCTTTTTGAACGTGATCCGCAGTTGTGGGCCGTGGTTGTTTCACCGTGGATTCTGATCCAGGAAAGGGCGCAGGTTTAAAAGATTGCACCGGCCTGGTGCGCTCCTTTCAGACAGGAAAGTGTGTAGCCGAGTAGCGTGATGGCATGTTGCCGTAGAGAAAGGCCACAGCCTCACGGTGACGTAAACGTAACGGGAACAGTTGAGAAGACAACTGAACGGCTGCTCAATTGTTTCTGGATGTTGATTTGCGGTGAATTCAAGGCCGCCTTCGCGAGCAAGCCCGCTCCCACATTTAATTGTGTTCTTCCAGAAGGAATGCAGTCGAATGTGGGAGCGGGCTTGCTCGCGAATGGGGACGACGCTTAGTAAGCAGTCTTGCCCGTATGGTTATTCAGCGAAATAACCTTGGTCTTGCCGATCCGGTGACGATAGATCTCGCGCAGGTACTTGATCGATTTCTTCACGCAGTCCCGGGACAGGCGGATGTCGTTGATCGAAACGAACTTGTCCTTGTCGTTGATCAGTTCACGGTACTTCTTCTCGTACATCGGCTTGATCGCGTACCAGTTGGTATCGAGGATCTTCGCCGGATTCTCGAATTCGTTGAGCAACTCGTCGATCCGGTCTTCATCGAACTGTTCGTTGATGATGAAGTCCAGGATCGAGTTATCCAGAGTCTCGTCGAAGCGGTACGGATTCTTCGCAAAGCAGCGCTTGATGAAGGCCACGATCAACGTCAGGAAATCGTCCGACAGGCACGGGCTCTTGGCGATCAGGGTGGTCAGGGACAGGTTGGCCGAGGCACCGATCACCAGCGCGTAGCGCTTGAGCGTGGTGTTGGGGAACAGGCTGTTGAGGTGGGTCTTCAACCGGTTCAGGTCCATGTAGGACAGCTTGTAGTCCTTCGGCAAGGAAACGATCGACACCACCGACGAGCAATTCTTGAAGAAGTGCAGGTCGTGCAGGGCCGCCGCGTCGTAACCCGAGTTCTTGTACTGCTCCAGAGACGCGCGATAGCGCTTGGACTCGATCGGCAACAGGCTGATGCCTTCGATGGCCTGGGTGACCTTGTTGAAGTGCGGCAGGTCGATCGAACGGAAGAACAGGTCGTCGATGTTCAGGCGCTGCGGCTCTTTCTCGAACACCTTGAACTTGTCGCTGCTTGGCGGCGGGGTTTCCGGCACCACGGACTCGGCATAGGCAATCGCCACCGGGCCGGCCAGGCTCATGAACAGGTCGTTGGCGTCCAGGCGAATGGTTTCGCCGATGTCGATGCCGGCCCGACGGAAATAGTTCTGGTCGTAGTCGGTGGTGACCGCCTGAGCCGTCAGAATGTTGAATATCTGCTGCGAGATGTACTGGTTGGCGTGCTTTTCCATGGCATTGACATCAATGTTCTGGATATTGCCGTCATCGTTCTCTTCGGCGTAACGCATGATGTCGTTGGAAATCAGCATCATCGCGTTCCATGGGCGGATGCGACCCATGACGCTGGCTTCGCTGCTGTCTTCGTTGGCGAAGTTGTAGGAGAAGTCCCACTCTTCCGACAGGTATTTGCACAGCAGGCGCCCGGCGTTGATGTGCAGCGCCTCGGACATTTCACTGCGGTGGTCGGAGATGTTCGGCAGTACACAGATGCCGCTGGTGAAGATCGGTTCGAAGACGAAGGAGTGGCCGCTCTTGCTGTCGTGCTCGTCCATCGGTTTGGTGTCGAACGTCTTGTTCATGTACGAGTGCTGCTGGGCCAGGCCGAATTCCGAGGCCATGCCGGAGCCGGTACCGCCGCCGGCACTGAAGATTGAGAAATACAGGCGCGACTGGTTGGCCTTGATGCCGCAGCTGTCGATCAGGTACGAGTGAATCATTTTCCAGTCAGGGCTGGAGAAACGCTGGGTGTCCTTGTTCAGGATGATCTTGGCCAGGTACTGGCCCAGGATCGGCGCGTTACCGGCGCCACCGGCGTGGACTTCCGACAGGTCCATGATTTTCATCTTGCTGTAGTCGCGCAGGAAACCGCTTTTTTCGCCCTTGCGCGAGAAGCGGATGCGTCCGGCGATGTCTTTGTCCAGGTCGCCAAGCATCACCAGCGGCTCGACCAGAAACACCGGTTTGGTGTTCTTGTTCTGACCCAGGCGCAGGTTGTTGCGGATCCACTGGGCCGGGCTGTAGCCCTTTTCGGCAAAACGCTTGTCCGGTGACAGGCGATCTTCGTTGTTGAATTCGTTGAGGTAGAACTTGCGGGCGTTGTACACCAGTTCTGCCACGTCCAGCGCAATGTTCGAACCGCAGCGGCCCAGGCCGATCAGGCACACCGAGGGGAATTCCTGGTCGCTGTGCTGCTCGCTGTCGCCTTCCAGATGCGGTGGGCGCGGGAACACCATGTCGCGCAGGCCGTCGAGGTTGTCGAGGATGCGGTCGGTGTTGGTTTCGGTGAAGTAGAGGTATTGCTGGGTCGCCAACGGGCGGGATTGAATCAATGGCTTCGGTGATGACGGGCTGTTGGCCGCGGGGCTCAGCGTCAGATCGGTTATCGCAGTGGCCGGGTTGTTTTTAGAAGTCATTGTTCGCCATCTACCTGGGCTGATTGGTTGGCCGACTGACTGTCGTCGAACCGTCACGGAATAGAATCGCGTCTTTTTTCAGCGCGTACCTGGACCATGCCTTGGTCATTGGCTTGAGCATTGCTCGGGGGGAATCCTTTCCCAAGTCATGATGAATCGGCCAGTATTTGGCGATCTTTAATCAAAAGGAGGCTAAATGATGTCAACGCTACCTTCGCTGGGGTTTGCCGGGATCGGCCTGATGGGGTTGCCGATGTGCCGGCGACTGCTGGCCGCGGGTTATCCGCTGGCGGTATGGAATCGTAATCCGGACAAGTGCAAACCACTGGTCGAGGCTGGCGCACGCCAGGTCGCCAGCCCGGCCGAACTGTGCCAGCACGCTGACGTGGTGATGTTGTGCCTGGCGGATACGGCGGTCGTTCGCGAGGTAGTGTTTGGCCCGGCAGGCATTGTCGAGGGGGCAAAAAAAGGCCAGCTGCTGGTGGACTTTTCCAGCCTGGAGCCTAACGCCACGCGGGAGATGGCCGCAGACCTCGCCGTTAGAACCGGCATGGGCTGGCTCGATACACCGGTGTCCGGTGGCGTGGTCGGCGCAGAAGCTGCAAGCCTGGCGATCATGGTCGGCGGTGACGCGCAGGATCTGGAACGGGTCCGGCCTGTCTTGTTGAACCTGGGGCAACGTGTGACACACATGGGCGGTATCGGGGCAGGGCAGGTGACCAAGGCGTGCAATCAGATGATCGTCGCCTGCAATGCATTGGTGATCGCCGAAGTGGTCGCGCTGGCGGAGCGTTCCGGGGTTGACGCAAGCCTGATCGCCGAAGCGCTGGCTGGCGGTTTTGCCGATTCCAAACCCTTGCAGTTCCTGGCCCCGCAGATGGCTGAAAACCGTTTCGAACCGGTCAAGTGGCACGTGCGCACCTTGCTCAAGGATCTGGATGCCGCGGTAAAGTTTTCCCGTGAGCAGGGCTCGGCGACACCGATCAGCGGTCTGGCCGCGCAGTTGATGCGCCTGCACGGGAGTCAGGGTTTCCTTGAAAAAGATCCGTCTACATTAGTGCAGATGTACCGTGAGCCAGACCCAGCGCCGTGACCGTATAGGCGTGCTTGCGCTGGTTGATTTCGTTGAGCACCGGGAGTAACTCGGTCAGCGGTACCGGCCGACTGAGCAAATAGCCCTGAACGAAGTCACAGCCATGGTCTTCCAGGAACTGGTATTGCTCGAAGGTTTCGACCCCTTCGGTGACCACTTGCAGTTGCAGGGTATGGGCCATGACGATAATGGCCTGGACAATTTCCATGTCCTGGGTCGCTTTGGGAATGTCCTGGATGAAGGAACGGTCGATTTTCAGGGTGTTGAGCGGTAGGCGCTTGAGGTAGGCCAGGGATGAATAGCCGGTGCCGAAGTCATCGATAGACAGCGATACGCCGAGGGCGCGTATCTGCCGCAGCAACACCAGTGTGTTGGCGATATTGCCCATCAAGGCGTTTTCCGTGACTTCCAGCTCCAGCCGATGGGGCTCGACACCGGCGGCCCGCAACGCGTACTCGATCTCATCGGCCAGTTCTTCGCGCGCCAGGTTCAGGGGCGAACAATTCACGGCGATCTTGAGGTCTTCACAGCCTTGGCGCGACAGCTCGCCCAGATCCTCGCAGGCTTTGCGCAGCACCCAGTTATCCAGCTCGGCGATCAGGCCGTTGGCCTCGGCGATGGCGATAAAACGATCCGGCACGAGGAAACCGTGGACCGGGTGTTGCCAGCGGATCAAGGCTTCGAGCTTGCTGACCTGACCAGTCTTGAGGTCATAGATCGGCTGGTAATAGAGCATCAGGCCGGTGTCTTCACGCAACGCGTGGCGCAACTCCTCTTCCAGTTGCAGCTCAAGCGTTGCGCGGGTTTTCAGGTTGGCACTGAAAAAATTCAACCCGTTGCGGCCGCTGCCCTTGGACTGATACAGCGCGAGGTCGGCGTTCTTCAACAGTTCCTCACATGTCTTGCCGTCTTCAGGAAACAGGCTGATACCGATGCTGGTGGTCATCACCATGCGCCTGCCGGCCAGTTCGATGGGCTCCTTCATTTTCAGCATGATGCGTTGGGCCAACTGTCGCGCTTCGTCACGATCATGCAGGTCGATGAGCAGGCAGAACTCGTCGCCGCCGAAGCGTGCGACCACATCCTCGTGACTGCGAACCGAGCTCTTGATGTGCGCGGCAAGCACTTTGAGCAGTTCGTCTCCGGCATCGTGGCCAAGGCTGTCGTTGATCCGCTTGAAATGGTCGATGTCCAGGAACAGGACTGCCAACATCCCGCCCTCGTTGGTTTTCTCGATGAGTTTTTCGGCGAAGATCTGATTGAACCCGCGACGGTTGATCAGGTTGGTCAACGCGTCGTAGTGCGCCACCTGCTGCAGCGACATGCGCGCCTGGTCCAGTTGGCTGAGCAGGGAGTTGACCCGCTGCAGGTCGTGGTCCTTGTGTTGCAGTTTCTTGTCCGCCAGTGCCGCGCTGATGCTGCTTCCGATGATCAGCAGGGCCATGACTGTCACGGTCAGCGCCAGTTGCAGATGGCTGTGTTCACCGGTTTGCACTGGCAGGCTGTCGCTGGGCAACACCAGATTGAAAGCGGCCATGGCCGTGAGGTGCATGCTCAGGATGCCAGCCCCGAGCAGCAGGCTGGCGCAGTATTTGAAGAGTTGATGCAGCATGCCAGCGCCATCGCGCAGATACCAGGCCAGCAACAGGGCTGCCAGCGCGGCGCCGATCGCGATCGCGATGGAAAGGGCGAACAGACCAGGATGGTAATAGACGGTGGCGCTGGAGTGCATCGCCGTCATGCCCACGTAATGCATGGTCGCGATACCCAGGCCGATCCCGATCGATGCCTTGAGGCACTGTCGAAAACTCAGCTGGGGAAGGCTTAGGGTATGCATGGCCAGCCACGCGGCAAGCAGCGCGATGGTTAGCGAGAACACCGTGACGGGCAGTTGGTAGTGAAGGTCGACAGGCGCCTTGAATGCCAGCATTGCGACGAAGTGCATGGCCCAGATACCACCCGCCAGGCAGCCGCTGCCCACCCAGCGCCAGCGCGTTTTGGACGCGGTTTTTTCAGCGTGGGCTACCCGTTCGGCCATGTCCAGTGTCGCGAAACAGCCGACACAGGCGACCAGATAAGCCAGCAGCACCAAAAAGGGGTCATGTGTGCAATTGAGTATGACCTGCCCACTCTCTGGTAGCTCGGTAATGAAATGCAGACCAAGCCACTCCATAGCATGCCCCATCTTTATCCTTCAGGCCGGAGCAAGAGCGCCAGCGAATGTCATGGAGTATAGAGGGCATGGATGGAGCGCAAGCGGTAGTGGCACATTGGTGCCAAATATTTTGACATTAACCTAATAGCAATTGGTGCTATTACTCAGGCCATTTGCTTCTGAGGTGTCTCGAACACCGGTTGCAGGGCCGGCAAGCCGAATGCGGCACGGGCCGCGTCGCAATCGGGATTGGCCTGACCATCGACCCATGAAGCGTCGAACTCCCGGCAGGTACTGGAGCGTTTTTCGTAAATCGAGCACTGCACCGTACTGCCCACGTCTCCGACCAGGCTGGTGCAGCGCACGGGTTTGCAGCCGGTGCCGATCATCGCAACCCGGCTGGGGCTGATCTGCTCGACAAGCTCATCGGGTACCGTCCCCCCGGAGGAGGCGCACTCACCCCAGAAAAATGACACGCGAAAATGAGAACAGCAGGCACCGCAATTCAGACACGGACTGGCTTCGGACATGGGCGATTATCGTGAGGAGGAGTGGAGACACAGGGGGGAATCAAGGCCGCTATTCTAGGCTTCGGCAACGGCTTGGGAAGGGGGGGCAAGAGGTATTTTTCATCGACCGGACGAGCTGCGAAATACCCGCCCTGCGAAAGTTCCTACGGGTTGCGTCCCATGGGCAGGTATCAGCCTGGCGAATAATGAAAGACAGGTGCGGCCAGCCTGTCTAGATTGCAAAGTCCGGGGGCAGTGACACCCCAAAAACAATAAAAGAGACGGACCCATGCAGAACTCGACCCAAGCGGCCAATGCCTGGCGCATCCTGTTCCTGTTGTTCCTGGCCAACCTGTTCAATTTTTTCGACCGCACCATCCCGGCTATCATCATCGAGCCCATTCGCATGGAATGGCACCTCAGTGATTTCCAGTTGGGGATCATCGGTACGGCATTCACCATCGTCTACGCCATTGCCGGCTTGCCACTGGGGCGCATGGCCGATACCGGCTCGCGCAGCAAGCTGATGGGCTGGGGACTCGCGGTGTGGAGCGGGTTGACGGCCGTCAACGGCATGGTGGGCAGTTTCTGGAGCTTCCTGATCGTGCGCATGGGCGTCGGCATCGGCGAGGCCAGCTACGCGCCAGCCGCCAACTCGTTGATCGGCGATTTGTTTCCGGCTCACCGCCGGGCACGGGCCATGGGCATCTTCATGCTGGGGCTGCCGTTGGGGCTGTTGCTGGCGTTCTTCACCATCGGCGCGATGGTCAAGGCCTTCGATAGCTGGCGCGCGCCATTCTTTATTGCGGCGGTGCCCGGGCTGGTCCTGGCGATTTTCATGTTTTTCATCAGGGAACCGAAACGCGGCGCCGCCGAGAGCGTTCAGGTTTCGCAGGAAAAGATTGATCGACCGATCCGTCGGGTCCTGGCCGTACCAACCTTCCTGTGGCTGGTGATGGCGGGCCTCTGTTTCAACTTCGCCACCTATGCCTGTAATTCGTTTCTGGTGCCGATGCTGCAACGCTACTTCCTCATGCCGTTGCAGGAAGCCGCAGTGGCGACCGGGGTTATTGTCGGCGTGACCGGCTTGGTCGGCCTGACCCTCGGTGGCTGGATCGCGGACAAGATTCACCAGCGGGTCGCTAACGGGCGGCTATTGTTTGCCGCCTTCAGCCTGGTGATTTCGACGGTCTGCACCGCGTGGGCGCTGCATTCCGGGCGAATCGAGATCGGTGTGTTCGTCGCCGTATTCAGTGTCGGTTGGCTGTTCGCCTACAACTTCTACACCTGCGTGTACACGGCGATTCAGGACGTGGTCGAACCGCGCTTGCGGGCGACGGCCATGGCGCTGTTCTTTGCCGGGCTGTACCTGTTGGGCGGTGGCCTGGGGCCGATGGTGGTCGGGGCCTTGTCCGATCACTTCGCCCACACGGCAATGCTCGCCGCTGGCGCCGAGCAGATGACCGAAGCGTTCAAGGCGGTTGGCCTGCATGACGCGATGTACCTGATTCCGGTGGCGCTGTTGCTTACCGTGGTGTTTCTGTTCCTGGCTTCGCGGTGTTTTGTGCGCGATGCCAAGCGGATGAAGGACGGGTTGGTGGCGGTGGGTGAGCCTGAAGGTTCTGTGGTGACTGCCTGATCCCTTTCGCGGGCAAGCCCGCTCCCACATGTTTAGTGTTGTTCACGAGATTTGTATTCGACACTAACAATTGTGGGAGCGGGCTTGCCCGCGAAGAGGCCATTAGCAGCACTACTGAAATTGAATCAAACAAAAAAGGCCCGCATCGCTGCGGGCCTTCTTTTTATAGCGGTGGAGGAGGGTTGTTAACCCGCCACCAACACCCGAATCGCTTCCAGTCGCAACGCAGCCTTGTCGAGCATGGCCAGGCCTTGCTCGCGTTGTTTGCGCAGGGCCACCAGTTCGCTGTCGCGCACGGTCGGGTTGACCGCTTGCAAGGCGGTCAGGCGCGCCAGTTCTTCGTCGGTATCGGCGGCCAGGCGACGCTGCGCCTCGGCGACACGTTCAGTGTGGCGCGGCAGGATCTTCGCCTCACCGGCGTTGATCCGCGGTGCCAGTTGGTCACGCTGAGCCTGGATGAACTTGTTGGCGCTGGCACGTGGCACGCTTTCGAGCTGGTCGTTCAAGGTTTCGAACGACACGCGGGCCGACAGGTCGTTGCCGTTGGTATCGAGCAGGCAGCGCAGGGCGGCCGGCGGCAGGTAGCGGCCCAATTGCAGCGAGCGCGGGGCAACCACTTCGCTGACATACAACAGTTCCAGCAACACGGTGCCCGGCTTCAGCGCCTTGTTCTTGATCAGGGCCACGGCGGTGTTGCCCATGGAACCGGACAGCACCAGATCCATGCCGCCCTGCACCATCGGGTGCTCCCAGGTAATGAATTGCATGTCTTCGCGAGACAGCGCCTGGTTGCGGTCGTAAGTGATGGTCACGCCTTCGTCGTCGCCCAGCGGGAAGCTGGCGTCGAGCATTTTTTCGCTCGGCTTGAGGATCAGGGCGTTTTCCGAATGGTCTTCGCTGTCGATGCCGAAGGCGTCAAACAGGGTTTCCATGTAAATCGGCAGCGCGAACTGGTCGTCCTGCTCAAGGATATCTTCCACCAGTGCATCGCCTTCGCCCGCGCCACCGGAGTTCAGCTCCAGCAAGCGGTCACGGCCGGTGTGCAGCTCGGCTTCCAGGCGCTCACGCTCGGTACGGGCTTCGTCGATCAGTGCTTGCCACTCGCCATCGTCGGCTTCTTCGAGCAGCGGCAGCAGGCGCGGGCCGAACTGGTGCTGCAAGGCGTTGCCGGTCGGGCAGGTGTTGAGGAAGGCGTTCAGCGCTTCGTGGTACCACTGGAACAGGCGCTCTTGCGGGCTGGTTTCCAGGTACGGCACGTGCAGTTCGATGATGTGCTTCTGGCCGATCCGGTCCAGACGACCAATGCGTTGCTCCAGCAGGTCCGGGTGGGACGGCAGGTCGAACAGCACCAGGTGATGGGAGAACTGGAAGTTGCGGCCTTCACTGCCGATTTCCGAGCAGATCAGCACTTGCGCGCCAAACTCTTCGTCGGCGAAGTAGGCGGCGGCGCGGTCACGCTCGAGGATGTTCATGCCTTCATGGAACACCGTGGCCGGGATGCCGGAACGTACGCGCAGGGCGTCTTCCAGGTCCATGGCGGTTTCGGCGTGGGCGCAGATCACCAGCACTTTGGTGCGCTTGAGCATCTTCAACTGGTCGATCAGCCACTCGACGCGCGGGTCGAATTTCCACCAGCGCTCTTCTTCGCTGGCGTCCGGCTGGGCCTGGAAGCTGACTTCCGGGTACAGCTCGGCGTGATCGCCCAGCGGCAGTTCGAGGTATTCGTCCGGGCACGGCAGCGGGTACGGATGCAGCTTGCGTTCCGGGAAGCCTTGCACGGCGGCGCGGGTGTTGCGGAACAGTACGCGGCCGGTGCCGTGACGGTCGAGCAATTCGCGCACCAGGCGCGCGCTGGCTTCTGTGTCGCCATCGTTGACGGCGGCCAGCAGGGCTTCGCCTTCGTTGCCGAGGAAACCGTGGATGGTCTTGTGGGCTTGCGGCGACAGGCGTCCCTGATCCAGCAACTCCTGAACGGCTTCGGCCACCGGGCGATAGTTTTCGCTCTCGGCGCGGAAGGCTTGCAGGTCATGGAAACGGTTCGGGTCGAGCAGGCGCAGACGGGCGAAGTGGCTGTCCTGGCCCAGTTGTTCCGGGGTGGCGGTCAACAGCAGTACACCAGGAATGGTTTTGGCGAGTTGCTCGACCAGCGAGTATTCAGGGCTGACCTGATCTTCGTGCCACACCAGGTGGTGCGCCTCGTCGACCACCAGCAAGTCCCAGCCTGCCGCGAACAGCGCGTCCTGGGCTTTCTCGTCGTCCACCAGCCACTCAAGCGCGACCAGCGCGAGTTGGGTGTCTTCGAACGGGTTGCTGGCATCGCTTTCGATGAAGCGCTCTTCGTCGAACAGCGCGACCTGCAGGTTGAAACGCCGACGCATCTCGACCAGCCACTGGTGCTGCAGGTTCTCAGGAACCAGGATCAGCACACGGCTGGCGCGGCCCGAGAGCAACTGGCGATGGATCACCAGGCCGGCTTCGATGGTTTTACCCAGGCCCACTTCGTCGGCCAGCAGAACCCGCGGCGCGATACGGTCGGCGACTTCGCGGGCAATGTGCAACTGGTGCGCGATCGGTTGCGCACGCACGCCGCCCAGGCCCCACAGGGAGGACTGCAACTGACGGCTGGTGTGTTCCAGAGTGTGATAACGCAGGGAGAACCACGGCAGCGGGTCGATCTGGCCGGCGAACAGACGGTCGCTGGCCAGGCGGAACTGGATGAAGTTCGACAGTTGGGTTTCCGGCAGGGTGACCACTTCGTTCTGCCCGTTGAGGCCGTGGTAAACCAGCAGGCCATCAATGTCATCGACTTCGCGGACAGTCAGCTTCCAGCCTTCGAAGTGAGTGATGGAGTCACCCGGCGAAAACCGCACGCGGGTCAGAGGCGCATTCCGTAGCGCGTACTGGCGGGTGTCGCCAGTGGCCGGGTAGAGCACGGTCAACAAGCGGCCGTCCTGTGCCAGAACGGTGCCTAAACCCAGCTCGGCTTCGCTGTCACTGATCCAGCGTTGCCCCGGTTGATACTGCTGCGCCATGCTGCCTGACTCCCACCTTGAAAAAGCCGGCTATCTTAACGGAATGAGGGCTTCAGGGCCAAAGGACTCTCAGAAAAACTCA
This sequence comes from Pseudomonas sp. GNP012, assembly GCF_054343835.1. Lineage (NCBI taxonomy): Bacteria > Pseudomonadati > Pseudomonadota > Gammaproteobacteria > Pseudomonadales > Pseudomonadaceae > Pseudomonas > Pseudomonas sp. GNP012. The sequence continues at coordinate 691,651 of NZ_JBTGUU010000001.1, forward strand.
CAGTCAAACGTTAGCCCACCTGTGCATGACGCGCCGCTCAGTGCACTAATGAGTGCCAATTGGGTCACAGTTTGCGACCGATGGCTCAAGTCGCCATCCCCGCAGCCGACAGCCTGCTGACAGGAGACTGAAAACCATGCTGCCACCGATGCTTCCCTTGAGTGCCGTGCCGATCACTTCACAGACTGATCCGATCCGCCAGCGCCCGGATATTCCACCGGTGGTGCCGGTGCAGGAAAGCTCCAGTGAAAGCACCATCGACCTGCAAAAGCGCAATCCTGAAGAGGACGGGCTAGTGCTGCGCGAGGAGCAGCGCCGCAGGCAGGAGCAGGAACGGCGTCGCCACGAGGCTGATAATGATCCCGAGGCTCACCTGGCGATTCCCGGGGATGAACTCAATGCCGACAACACCGTGCCGGTGGCGCCGCTGATGGAGGATCAGCCGCGGCAGGGGTTGTGGGTCGACATCGAGATTTGAGCACACGGCTGGTCAGCGCGGCCGTCAGGCCGCATTATTGGCGCAGGGTTGCCGAACGCTACGGTGGCTGAAACTCATTTCAAGCGATGCACTGACTGCCATGAGCCAAGACGACAAACTGATTGACCTCAACGCTGAGCGCGCCAAGCGTGTTCATGACCTCAATGACAAACGACTCAATGAAGTTCGCCAGGCGTTCGAACAAGCCATGCCGTTGGGCAAGGTGAAGAAAAAGCCGAAAAACAAACCGAAAAAACGCTGACCCTCCTCCCCGCATTCATTGATGCGGGTCAAACTTTTCCCTTCCTCTTGCCCAGTCTCGGGCGACATTGATCCCGGTCAATATTCTCTCCTGCCCGTTTGGTTAACTTAGCCCTATCGCAACAGGGCAAGTGCAGGAGACGCGTCATGTTTTTCGATAACGTGGTGATCGCCGGAGTGCTGACTGTCAGCCTCATGTTTGTATTTTTTGCAGGGTTCGGACTTTTTATCTGGAAGGATTCGCACAAGCGGAAATAACCGTGGTTCTTTCTGGATGTAATGAGCACGCAAGGCATTTTGGGCAACTTCGGTTGCCCTTTTTTTTGCCTGTAAAACTCTATCGATACACGCAAACCCTGTGGGAGCGAGCTTGCTCGCGATGAGGCCATAACATTCAGCATCTATATTGACTGCAAGGCCGCTATCGCGAGCAAGGCCGCTATCGCGAGCAAGCTCGCTCCCACAATGACTTGTGGTGTGGCGAAAACTATGGCAATAAAAAAGGCGCGTTCCTTGCGGAGCGCGCCTTTTTCGTTTGGCTGCCTGTCAGCTGCCAAGCGCCTTCGAAGCGAGCCAGAACAACCCGGCCGACAGGGCCACGGTGGCTGGCAGGGTCAATACCCAGGCCAGCAGGATGGTTCTGACGGTGCCGCCTTGCAGGCCACTTTTATTGGCGACCATGGTGCCCGCCACGCCCGAGGACAGCACGTGGGTGGTGGAAACCGGCAGGCTGAAGATGTTCGCCATGCCGATCAGGCTGGCGGTGGTGATCTGCGCCGACATGCCTTGAGAATAAGTCATGCCTTGCTTGCCGATCTTCTCGCCAATGGTCAGTACCACGCGTTTCCAGCCAACCATGGTGCCCAGGCCCAGGGCCAGCGCCACTGCCAGAATCACCCAGAACGGGGCGTATTCGGTGGTAGTGGTCAGGTCTTTGCGCAACTTGTCCAGGTCAGCCTTTTCACGGGCCCCGAGAGTTGGCAACTTGCTGACTTTCTTCGCTGTATCGTCCAGGCAGAGCAGGTAGCGACGGACTTCGATACGGCTTTCAGCCGACAGCGAATGGTAGTCGGCTACACCCTTGAGGGTGTCGAGCAGGGCGGTGATGGTCGGTTCGGTCTGTTGCGGGTTGCAACGGAACTTCTCCGGCAGGTCGCCGTTCTGGCTCTTGCCCAGGGCCAGGAATTCGCCCAGGGTTTCGGAATTGCGCTGGTAGAACTGGCTCAGGTGCAGGGTCGCGTCGCGAGTCCGCTCGATCTGATAGGTCGTGCTGTTCAGGTCGAGGACGAACTGGGCCGGCACGATACCGATCAGGACCAGCATGATCAGGCCGATACCTTTCTGGCCATCGTTGGAACCGTGCACGAAACTCACGGCCATGGCCGAGATCACCAGTACCAGGCGATTCCAGAACGGCGGGTGTTTCTTGTCGTCGATCTTGCGGCGCTGTTCCGGCGTCTTGTGCATCTTCGACAGCGGGCGCCACCATTTAAGGCCGATCAGGATCAGCGCGGCGATCAGGAAACCGGCCATTGGCGAGAACACCAGTGACATGCCGATATCGATCGCCTTTTGCCAGTTCACCCCGTCGGCCAACGGAATATCGTTGATCAGGGCGTTGGCCAGGCCGACACCGAGGATCGAACCGATCAGCGTGTGGGAACTGGAAGCGGGAATACCGAAGTACCAGGTGCCCAGGTTCCAGGTAATGGCGGCGGCGAGCAATGAGAACACCATGGCCAGTCCGTGACCGGTGTTCACATTGATCAGCAGTTCTACCGGCAGCAGGTGGACAATGGCATACGCCACGCCGACCCCGCCCAGCAGCACGCCGAGGAAGTTGAACACCCCGGAGAAAAACACCGCCAGGTGAGGCGGCATGGCTTTAGTGTAGATAACGGTGGCCACCGCGTTAGCGGTGTCATGAAAGCCGTTGATGAACTCGAAGGCGAGGACAAAGGCCAGGGCGAGCAAGAGGCTCACAAGCACCCAAGCATCCAGTCCGCTGAATAAATCGATCATGAAGGTTTTCTGACCCGGTCATAAGGGGGCGCGATTATGCCAGAAAAGACTGCTAATCAATGCACTAGCTGCTCATCGGTAACATTCTTCAACGAATTTTTTTGCCGCGGCACCCAAAGCCCAAGGGTTTTGCTGTGTTTTTTAACTTATTGATTTTGCTAGAGAAGATCGCCACGGCAAGGGGGGCGCACGGCTGAAGGATGGGGTCGAATGCCTGTACGAAATATCTGAGAAATACATCAGATATCAAAATCTGCCTTCATCCGGGGAGGACAGTGGCCGCTGCCCGCTCGTAGCGGGCGCGCAAGGCGACCTCCATACATCCCGCTTTTAACAGGTGCAGAGGCAGGTCCTTGTAAGGATCAGGCCGAAGCAGTCATGGCTCTTCGGCTTTGAGTTCCTTTTCCATTTTTTCAAGTTCTTGCTGGAAAACCTGATCCTGAACGGTGGCGCGTTTACGCCAGGGTTTGCGTTCCGGTTCGGGTTGAGCGGCGTAAGTGGTGACTTCTCCGCCGTAAACTTCCTTGTAGCGTTGTTCCTGGCGCTCTAGTTCCGCGCGCAGTTCGTCTTTCGTCACAGTGCTACCTGATTGAGTTGGATAAATTCTGGTGAAAACGCGCTGCATCAAATCGATTGATCACGTCCGTCGAATGGCAATGCCCGTCGAGGCATCGTTTTGGCAACAACCGGGATCAATACTTCCATGTCACAGGCGGCCACGGCACCAGAGATAAACAGCTGACGTAGCTTCAGTTTCCTGTTTCAGCAAGCGCACGGGCAAGGCGGTGCAATGCAGATCTGGCGCTTGCAACGGGCAACGGCGATGGAACATTGCATTGCCGGGCAGCAGGTCCGGCAAGTAAAAAAACCGGAGCGCTACTGAATTGTATTATAGCGGCCTATTTGAAGAACACTATATCCAAAGAGTTAAAAGCGGGTCTTGGGGGGGAGAGTTTTGTTGTGCGAAACTTTACGTTTCACTAGAACGTCGACCGATCCCTGATTGCTGCGATGCCTTTCTGACGCCATTAAGTCGAACAAGTTACGGTATTTAGAATGCCTCATTAAGGCCCTGGGGGCGATCGGCTGTAAACGAGTTTGTGATTCAGCGAAAAACGGATATCAGCGCACCCGGTGATTGATACGGTGGATTGCGATTATCGGTCGAGCGTTCGATAATCGCCCGGAGTTGACGGGCCGGGCTTGAGCGTCAGGCGGTAGCCCTTTGTAATAGTCGCTGATCCGAGTGGGTAAAAGGTCCTTGTATGAACGATCAAATGCGCAATTCCTTCGCTTCAGTGGCTCCCCCCATCGTTGCCTCACCGGCCAAACGGATCCAGGCACTGACCGGCGACCCGGATTTCATGACGTCCCTGGCCCGTGGCCTGGCTGTGGTGCAGGCGTTCCAGGAGCGCAAACGGCACCTGACCATCGCCCAGATCAGCCACCGCACGGAAATTCCCCGCGCTGCCGTGCGCCGTTGCCTGCACACCCTGATCAAACTCGGCTACGCCACCACCGACGGCCGCACCTATTCGCTGCTGCCCAAAGTACTGACCCTCGGCCATGCCTATGTGTCATCAACGCCGCTGGCGGTGTCCGCCCAGCCTTATCTGGACCGCATGAGCGAACAGCTGCACGAGGCCTGCAACATGGCCACGCTGGAAGGTGATGACATTCTGTACATCGCCCGCTCCGCGACCACCCAGCGCCTGATTTCGGTGGACCTGTCGGTGGGCGGGCGCCTGCCGGCCTATTGCACGTCGATGGGACGGATCCTGCTGGCCGCGCTGGATGACACGTCGCTGGGCGAATACCTGGACCACGCCGAACTGCAGGCCAAGACGAGTCGCACGATTCACACCCCCGAGGCATTGCTCGAATGCCTGCAAGAGGTGCGACAGCAAGGCTGGTGCATCGTCGACCAGGAGCTTGAACAGGGGCTGCGCTCGATTGCCGTCCCGGTGTACGACGCCTCCGGCCAGGTGGTCGCGGCCCTCAATGTCAGTACCCACGCCGGGCGAGTCAGTCGTAACGAGCTGGAACAACGCTTCCTGCCCGGCCTGCTGAGTGCCAGCCGCGACCTCAGTACCCAACTGTTCACCTAAGCTGTTCGATAAACGCACAGAGTTGCGTTTGGCGAATTGACGCTGTTTCCTGTGGATCATTACTGTCGCGTCTGCGTCAGCCTCCGCTGGCCCCTTATCGACTGTGATCCACGGAATAAAAATAATGAACCAGCCCCAGTCTGCTGTAGGAAACTGCCTTGACGTGCAGTCCTTCATCAATGCTCAACCCATTTCGCGCTACCAGTGGCGTGTAGTCATCCTGTGTTTCCTGATTGTCTTTCTCGATGGCCTCGATACCGCGGCCATGGGGTTCATTGCGCCGGCTCTTTCGCAGGATTGGGGAATCGATCGCGCCAGCCTCGGCCCGGTGATGAGCGCGGCTCTGATCGGCATGGTCTTTGGTGCACTGGGCTCCGGGCCATTGGCTGACCGCTTTGGGCGAAAAGTCGTACTGGTCGGGGCGGTGTTGTTGTTCGGTGCCTTCAGCCTGGCTTCGGCCTACAGCACCAACGTCGAGCAATTGCTGGTGTTGCGCTTTTTAACCGGGTTGGGCCTGGGCGCCGGCATGCCGAACGCCACGACTCTGCTGTCGGAGTACACCCCGGAGCGCAAGAAGTCCCTGCTGGTGACCAGCATGTTCTGCGGTTTCAACCTCGGTATGGCGGGTGGCGGATTTATCTCGGCCAAACTCATTCCGGCCTTTGGCTGGCACAGTTTGCTGCTGATCGGTGGAGTCCTGCCGCTGATCCTCGCCGTCGTTTTGCTGTTCTGGCTGCCGGAGTCGGCGCGTTACCTGGTGGTGCGTAACCGCGGTACGGACAAAGTGCGCAGGGCACTGGCGCCGATTGACCCGACGGTGGTGGCCCAGGCGTCCAGTTTCAGCGTGCCGGAACAGAAAACCGTGAAGGCGCGCAATGTGTTTGCGGTGATCTTCTCCGGTACCTACAGCGTCGGCACCTTGCTGCTGTGGCTGACCTACTTCATGGGCCTGGTAATCGTCTACCTGCTGACCAGCTGGCTGCCGACGCTGATGCGTGACAGTGGCGCGAGCATGGAGCAGGCCGCCTTCATCGGCGCGCTGTTCCAGTTCGGTGGCGTGCTGAGTGCAGTGGGCGTGGGCTGGGCGATGGATCGGTTCAATCCGCACAAGGTCATCGGTACTTTCTACCTGCTGGCCGGGGTGTTTGCCTACGCGGTGGGGCAGAGCCTGGGCAACATCACAATACTGGCGACGCTGGTGCTGGTGGCGGGGATGTGTGTCAACGGTGCGCAGTCGGCAATGCCGTCGCTGGCGGCACGTTTTTACCCGACTCAGGGGCGGGCCACCGGAGTGTCGTGGATGCTCGGGATCGGCCGCTTCGGCGCCATTCTCGGGGCGTGGATGGGCGCGACGCTGCTGGGGTTGGGCTGGAACTTCGAACAAGTGCTGACGGCGCTGGTGATTCCGGCGGCGCTGGCGACTGCGGCCGTTGTGATCAAGGGCATGGTCAGTCATGCGGATGCGACCTGACCGCCTGATCCGGAATCTCGTGTTGGTTTGAGGACCCATTCGCGGGCAAGCCCGCTCCCACAGGGATACGCGGTCACCTGTGGGAGCGGGCTTGCTCGCGAAGCTTTTGATCTGGACTGTTAGTCGAGTAACAATATGTTCGATTATCGAACGGTTAGTCGATTATCGGATTGTTTGGTGTTTTGCACAGGCTTAACCTTCAGTCATTCCGGCGCTGCGCATCGGCGCCTTCTTCCACTGTCGGTTAACAACAAACGGGAGCCTGCCCCAATGGCTGAAATTCTTTCGCTGCACGACGCGGTGAAGCAATTCGTGAACGACGGCGATACGGTCGCACTCGAAGGCTTTACCCATCTGATCCCGACTGCCGCGGGTCACGAAATCATTCGCCAGGGCAAGAAAGACCTGACCCTGGTGCGGATGACCCCTGACCTGATCTACGACCAGTTGATCGGTGCCGGTTGTGCCCGCAAGCTGATTTTCTCCTGGGGCGGCAACCCGGGTGTCGGTTCCCTGCATCGACTGCGTGACGCCGTCGAGAAACAGTGGCCGCACCCGCTGGAAATCGAAGAGCACAGCCATGCCGACCTGGCCAATGCCTACGTCGCCGGTGCTTCCGGCCTGCCGTTCGCGGTGCTGCGAGCCTACGCCGGTTCCGACCTGCCGAAGGTCAACCCGCTGATCAAGTCCGTTACCTGCCCGTTCACCGGCGAAGTGCTCGCCGCCGTGCCTTCGGTGCGCCCGGACATCACCGTGATCCATGCACAGAAAGCCGACCGCAAAGGCAACGTGCTGCTCTGGGGCATTCTCGGTGTGCAGAAAGAAGCCGCACTGGCAGCCAAGCGTTGCATTGTCACCGTTGAAGAGATCGTCGACGACCTCAATGCACCGATGAACGCCTGCGTGCTGCCGACCTGGGCCTTGAGCGCGGTTTGCCACGTACCTGGCGGTGCGCATCCGTCCTACGCCCACGGTTACACCGAACGCGACAACCGTTTCTACCAGGCCTGGGACCCGATTGCCCGCGACCGTGAAACCTTCACCGCGTGGATCAACGAATACATCCACGGCAGCGCTGACTTCAGCGAGTTCCAGGCCAAACTGGCCGCCGCTTCGGAGGCGAAGTAATGACTTACACCACCAATGAAATGATGACCGTCGCCGCCGCTCGCCGCTTGAAGAACGGTTCTGTGTGCTTCGTTGGCATCGGCCTGCCGTCGAAAGCGGCCAACCTGGCGCGCCTGACGTCTTCGCCTGATGTGGTACTGATCTACGAATCGGGTCCGATCGGTGCCAAGCCGAGCGTATTGCCGCTGTCGATCGGTGACGGTGAATTGGCGGAAACCGCCGACACCGTGGTCCCGACCGGCGAGATTTTCCGCTACTGGCTGCAGGGCGGGCGCATCGACGTCGGCTTTCTCGGCGCGGCGCAGGTTGACCGTTTCGGCAACATCAACACCACAGTGGTCGGCGATTACCACGCGCCGAAAGTGCGTCTGCCAGGCGCCGGTGGCGCGCCGGAGATTGCCGGTTCCGCCAAGAGCGTGTTGATTATCCTCAAGCAGTCGGCGCGCTCCTTTGTCGACAAACTCGACTTCATTACCTCGGTCGGCCACGGCGAGGGCGGCGATTCGCGCAAGCGTCTCGGCCTGCCAGGTGCCGGTCCGGTGGGGATCATTACTGATCTGTGCATCATGGAGCCGGAAGCCGGCACCCATGAGTTCGTGGTCACTGCACTGCACCCGGGCGTGACCCGCGAGCAAGTCGTCACCGCCACCGGTTGGGCAATCCGATTTGCCGACAACGTTGAGCAAACCGCCGAGCCGACCGACGTCGAGCTGACCGCGTTGCGCGATCTCGAAGCCCGTACCGCAGCGGCCCACGGCCAAGCCCCCGGAGAAGCGTGATGCGTGACGTTTATATCTGCGACGCGATTCGTACCCCCATCGGTCGTTTCGGCGGCGGTCTGTCGACGGTGCGTGCCGATGACCTGGCCGCCGTGCCGATCAAGGCCTTGATGGAGCGCAACCCGTCGGTGGACTGGAGCGCCGTGGACGAGGTGTTCCTCGGCTGCGCCAACCAGGCCGGCGAAGACAACCGCAACGTCGCGCGCATGGCGCTGCTGTTGGCGGGGCTGCCGCAAAGCATTCCCGGCGTGACCCTCAACCGCCTCTGCGCTTCGGGCATGGATGCCATCGGCACCGCGTTCCGCGCCATCGCCAGCGGCGAGATGGAGCTGGCGATTGCCGGCGGCGTCGAGTCGATGTCCCGCGCACCGTTCGTGATGGGCAAGGCCGACGCGGCGTTCTCGCGCAACATGAAACTCGAAGACACCACCATCGGCTGGCGCTTCATCAACCCGCTGATGAAAGCCCAGTACGGCGTGGACGCGATGCCGCAGACCGCTGACAACGTGGCCGACGATTACAACGTCTCCCGTGAAGACCAGGACGCCTTTGCCCTGCGCAGCCAGCAGCGCACCGCCGTCGCGCAAGCTGCCGGGTTCTTCGCCGAAGAAATCGTCGAAGTGCGGATTGCCCACAAGAAGGGTGAAACCGTGGTCAGCCAGGACGAGCATCCTCGCGCCGACACCACCCTGGAAGCCCTGACCAGACTGAAACCGGTCAACGGCCCCGATAAAACCGTCACCGCCGGCAATGCCTCGGGTGTGAACGACGGTGCCGCCGCGTTGATCCTGGCCTCGGCCGAAGCCGTGAAGAAACACGGCCTGACCGCCCGGGCCAAAGTGCTGGGCATGGCCAGCGCCGGTGTTGCACCGCGGGTGATGGGCATCGGCCCGGTGCCCGCGGTGCGCAAACTGACCGAGCGCCTCGGCGTGGCAGTCAGCGATTTCGATGTGATCGAACTCAACGAAGCCTTCGCCAGCCAGGGCTTGGCGGTTCTGCGTGAACTGGGGATCGCCGACGATGCCGCCCAGGTCAACCCGAACGGCGGCGCTATTGCCCTGGGCCATCCGTTGGGCATGAGTGGTGCGCGTCTGGTACTGACGGCGTTGCATCAGCTGGAAAAGACCGGTGGCAAGAAAGGACTGGCGACCATGTGCGTCGGTGTCGGCCAGGGTCTGGCTTTGGCAATCGAACGGGTCTGACACACCCTGTCGGCTAATAAGAACTGAGGAAAGAGTAATGACTGACAAGCCTGGTTACCGTCGCCCGCAGGAGGGTACTCAGCCGGAGTACCTGCATCCGACCTATCAATCCACCAACCTGCGCTCGCCGTCCAAGCCGTTGGTGTTTCTGCCCCATTCGTTGTCGGAAATCACCGGGCCAACCGTCGGCGCCGAGCGCGTCAACGAAAAGGACAATGACCTCACCGCTCAGCACGAAGGTCAGCCACAGGGCGAGCGCATCATCATTCACGGCCGCGTGCTGGACGAAAACGGTCTGCCGGTTCCGGGGATTCTGGTGGAGATCTGGCAGGCCAACGCCGCCGGTCGCTATGCCCATGCCCGTGACCTGCACGATGCGCCGCTGGACCCGAACTTCACCGGCACCGGCCGTACCGTGACCGACGCCGATGGCTGGTATCAGTTCCAGACCATCAAGCCCGGTGCGTATCCGTGGGGCAACCACCACAACGCCTGGCGCCCGGCGCACATCCACTTCTCGCTGTTCGGGCCGAGCATCCTGACGCGCCTGGTGACGCAAATGTATTTCCCGGGCGACCCGCTGCTGGCGTACGACCCGATCTACAACTGCGTGCCCGATACCCGCGCCAAAGAGCGCTTGATCGCCTCGTTCGACCTGGAAAAAACCATCCCGTCCTATGCCCTCGGTTATCGCTGGGACATCGTTTTGCGCGGCCGCGACGCCACGCCGATGGAGAAATAAGATGACGCTGACTGCGACCACGTCCCACACCGTCGGGCCGTACTACCACATCGGCCTGACCTGGCTGAACCGCGAAGACCTGACCGTCGAACAAACCCTGGGCGAGCGCGTGGCGATCACCGGGCAAGTGCTCGACGGCAATGGCGACATCGTCAACGATGCGATGCTGGAAGTCTGGCAGGCCAACGCCGCGGGCAAGTATGACCATCCGGAGGACGACCAGGAAAAACCCCTGGACCCGAATTTCGAAGGCTTTGGCCGGGTGCCGGTGGATGCCGAAGGGCGTTTTCGTTTCACTACCATCAAGCCGGGAACGGTCGAGGGGCTCAAAGGCACGACTCAGGCACCGCACCTGGTGGTGCTGGTGTTTGCCCGTGGTCTGGTTAAGCACCTGCTGACACGGATCTACTTTGAGGGTGAGGCGGCCAACGTGAACGATCCGCTGCTGGAATGCGTGCCGGCCGAGCGTCGCGGTACCTTGCTGGCCAGGAAGGATGCGTCGGGTGTCTATCAGTGGAATGTGATTCTGCAAGGCACTGATGCGGAGACGGTGTTCTTCGATTATTGAATGAACACCGCCGCTCCCACAGTGGATTTGTGTTGCCGATCTATCTGTGGAACGGGGCTGTTACAAGGCGTGTCTAGACTCTGACTGTCTCCGTTGAGTGAAAAACAATGACAACGACCACTGCTATACACCGGTGAGGAGCGCAGCAAGCGGATCTTCGCCATCGTCGGTGCCTCGTCCGGCAATCTGGTCGAATGGTTCGACTTCTTGCCGAAACAGGCGAAGTATCTGCATCACGATCTTTGATCTTCATGCGCGGGTCGCAAAGGCCCGCGCCTTCAGGAACTGCTTATGAACCAGCGACCGGGCAATCAATTGTTCGATGCCTATTTCACTACCCGCGATATGCGTGAAGTGTTCTGCGATCAGGGCCGGGTCCAGGCCATGCTCGATTTCGAAGCGGCACTGTCCCGGGCACAAGCGCGAGTCGGCTTGATACCATCGAGTGCAGTCGCGCCGATTGAGGCGGCTTGCAGCGCCAGGCTCTACGACTTTGCGGCGTTGGGTGAGGCGATTGCCACGGCGGGTAACTCGGCGATTCCGTTGGTCAAGGCGCTGGGCAAGCAGATCGCTGCGCAGAATGCCGAGGCCGAGCGTTACGTGCATCTGGGCGCGACCAGCCAGGATGTGATGGACAGCGGCCTGGTGCTGCAATTGCGTCGTGCGCTGGAGCTGATCGAAAGTGATCTGGCGCAGCTGGGACATGTCCTTGCGTCCCAGGCCCGGCAATACGCGACCACACCATTGGCCGGGCGCACCTGGTTGCAACATGCAACGCCGGTGACCCTCGGCATGAAAATCGCCGGTTGGCTAGGCGCCGTGACCCGCAGTCGCCAACGCCTGGCCGAATTGAAACCGCGTTTGCTGGTGCTGCAATTCGGCGGTGCGTCCGGCACCCTTGCGGCACTTGGCGAGCAAGCCATGCCGATTGCCCGGGCGCTGGCCGAAGAGCTGCAACTGACCTTGCCCGAGCAACCGTGGCACACCCAGCGCGATCGAGTGGTGGAGTTCGGCGCGGTGCTCGGGTTGATCGCCGGCAGTCTCGGCAAACTCGGTCGCGACGTCAGCCTGCTGATGCAAACCGAAGCCGCCGAAGTGTTCGAACCTTCGGCGCCGGGCAAGGGCGGTTCCTCGACCATGCCGCACAAGCGCAATCCGGTGGGCGCGGCGGTGTTGATCGGCGCGGCGACGCGTGTACCCGGTTTGCTCTCGACACTGTTCAGTGCCATGCCCCAGGAACACGAGCGCAGTCTCGGCCTGTGGCATTCCGAGTGGGAAACCCTGCCGGAGATTTGCTGCCTGGTGTCGGGCAGCCTGCAGCAAGCGTTGCTGATTGCCCAGGGACTGGAAGTGGATGCCGGGCGTATGGCGCACAACCTCGATCTGACCCAGGGCCTGGTGCTAGCCGAAGCGGTGAGCATCGTCCTCGCCCAACGGGTCGGCCGCGATACCGCACACCATCTGCTCGAACGCTGCTGCAAACGCGCGGTGGCCGAACAGCGTCACCTGCGTGCGGTCCTCGGTGACGAACCGCAAGTGACTGCCGAGCTGTCGGCGGCTGAACTCGATCATCTGCTGGACCCTGCCCATTACCTCGGCCAGGCCCAAACCTGGGTCGAGCGGGCGGTGGCCGAACATTCTTCATTTTCTGCCTGAAGGAGAATTGCTGTGGCTTTTGTACAACTCGCCGAGGGCGAACTGCATTATCAACTGGATGGACCGGTCGATGCGCCGGTGCTGGTGCTGTCCAACTCTTTGGGCACCGACCTGCACATGTGGGACGCGCAAATCCCGGCGTTCGCCAAGCATTTTCGTGTGTTGCGTTTTGACACTCGCGGCCATGGCCAGTCATTGGTGACACCGGGGCCTTACAGCATCGAGCAACTGGGCCACGACGTGCTCGCCTTGCTGGATGCCTTGCACATCGAGCGCGCGCACTTCTGTGGCTTGTCCATGGGCGGACTGATTGGCCAGTGGCTGGGGATCAATGCCAGCGAGCGCCTGAACAAACTGATCGTGTGCAACACTGCGGCGAAAATCGGCGATTCGTCAGTGTGGAATCCGCGTATCGAAATGGTCCAGCGTGATGGTCAGGCGGCCATGGTTGCCTTGCGCGATGCCTCGATTGCCCGCTGGTTCACTCCGGACTTCTCGGCCGCCAACCCGGCGGCGGCCAAGCAGATTACCGACATGCTCGCGGCCACTTCGCCCGAAGGCTATGCGGCCAATTGCGCGGCGGTGCGTGATGCCGATTTCCGCGATCGGTTGTCCTCGATCAAGGCGCCGTTGCTGGTGATTGCCGGGACCGAAGACGCGGTGACGCCGCCATCCGGTGGGCATTTCATTCAGGAGCATGTGCGCGGGGCCGAGTACGCCGAGTTCTACGCCGCGCATTTGTCCAACGTCCAGGCAGGCGACGCGTTCAGCGAGCGCGTGATGGCGTTTCTGTTGGCTGATTGAGGGGATTCTCGTGGACGAAAAACAACGTTATGACGAGGGCATGAAGGTCCGTCGCGCGGTCCTTGGAGACGCGCATGTCGACCGCAGCCTGACGACCCTGACCGAGTTCAACTCGGAGTTTCAGGAGATGATCACCCGCCACGCCTGGGGCGACATCTGGACCCGCCCGGGCCTGCCGCGCCATACCCGCAGCCTGATCACCATCGCCATGCTGATCGGCATGAACCGCGAGGGCGAACTCAAACTGCACCTGCGCGCTGCCGCCAACAACGGCGTGAGCCGTGGCGAGATCAAGGAAGTGATCATGCAGAGCGCCATCTACTGCGGTATTCCGGCGGCCAATGCGACCTTCCACCTGGCCGAGTCGGTGTGGGATGAGTTGGGGGTCGAATCGCGGGAGTGATCCCGGCGACTTGCATTAACTGAACTGACGTCTTCGCGAGCAAGCCCGCTCCCACATTAGACCGTGTTTGCCATTGCGACTCGGTCAACTGTGGGAGCGGGCTTGCTCGCGAAGGCGATCGTAAGGTCTAGAGCAAGCTGATCGGATAGCTGATGATCAACCGGTTCTCATCGAACTCGTTATTGCTGTAATCCCGGCGCATGGTCGAGTTGCGCCATTTCAGATTCAAGTCTTTCAGCACGCCGCTCTGCACGGTGTAGCCCAGTTCCGATTCACGCCCCCATTCCTTGCCGTCGGTGATGCTGCCGGTGTGAACATTGTCGCCGCTGATGTAGCGGTTCATCAGGGTCAGGCCCGGTACGCCAAGGGCGACGAAGTTGTAGTCGTGGCGTACTTGCCAGGATTTCTCCCGGGCGTTGTCGTAGCTGGAGTTGTAGCTGTCGTTGGCCAGAGTGCCGCCGCTGGTGCCGTTGACCCGCATCCAGGCGCTGTCGCCGGTGAGTTTCTGCAGGCCGACGTAGAAGGTGTTGCCGCCGTATTTGGCCGAGAACAAACCGTACAGGGTTTTGTTGTCCAGCTCGCCGGCCTGGGCGCTGCCGTCATCCTTGCCGTAGAAGAAACCCAGGTTGGCGCCCAGGGTCCAGTCGCCAAGCGGTTGGCTGTGGATCAGGTTGACGAATTGCTGGCTGTAGATGTCCTTGAGCTCGGCGTTCCACAGACCAATCTGGGTGCGCTTGTCATTGAACACGTACTCACCGCCCTGGAAGTTAAAGCGGTCGGAGGTGAACGCAGCTTTGCCGGTCATCGACATGTCGTTCATGCTGCTGTCATCGCGCGGGCTGTTGGCGCGGAACTGGCCGCCGTACAACGTTAGTCCGTTGATTTCTTTCGAGGTGATCTGACCGCCACGGAAGGTTTGCGGCAGCGAACGACCATCGTCCGAACGCAGGATCGGCAGCACCGGCATCCATTCGCCAACCTTCACTTCTGTCTGGGACAGCTTCGCTTTGAACGCCACGTTGGTGCGGCCGAAGTTGTCCGCCGGGCGGCCGTCATGGTCCAGCGGCAGCAGTTGCGTACCGCCGGTGCCTTTGCCGCCGTCGAGCTTCACCGAATACAAACCCAGCACATCCATGCCGAAGCCGACAGTGCCCTGGGTGAACCCGGATTTGGCATCGAGGATGAAACTCTGCGTCCACTCCTCAGCCTTGCCCTGGGCCTTGGTCGGGTTGGTGAAGTTGCGATTGATGTAGAAATTGCGCAGGTTCAGGTTGACCTTGGCGCCCTCGACAAAACCCGATTCCTCGGCGCTGGCGGGCAGGGCCGCGCAGGCCAGGGCAATGGCGATCAGGCTGGGAACGAAGTACGGCGCGGGAGTAGGCGTCATGGGCTCGGGTCTCTCTAATTCTTGGGGATGAAACGCGGTGATGCCGCAACCCGCGGGTTGCAGACGAACAGTCGAAATCATGAAAAGCGAAGCGAATCAGCCGGGGAGGGCAGGGCGCGGGGGCATGGTGTCGAACCTGTTGTTATTGGTTTTGTGGTTCGGATGGTGCTTGGGATGTACTGGATGGTTCAATCGTAAAAAGCGGGTTTTGGGCGATTATCGAACATAACCTTGATCCAAGTTTATGTGGATTGTGGACCGGTCTCTTCGCGAGCAAGCCCGCTCCCACAGTCGACTGCATTCCTTCTGAAAGAACCCGGTTAATGTGGGAGCGAGCTTGCTCGCGAAGAGGCTATGCCTGACAACACACCTTTTCCCGCAGCCAACAAAAAGCCCACCAATCGGTGGGCTTCGTGTTTTCACAGCGCTATCAGAAATACTTCATCTTCGGCGCTTCTTCTTTCAACGGCTCGTTCTTCGCCGTCTGTTCGTTCCAGCCACCACCCAGTGCCTTGTACAGGTTGACCTGACTGATCAGCTGCGCCAGGCGATCGGTAATCAGATTCTGTTCGGAGTTGAACAGCTGACGCTGGGCATCGAGGAACGTCAGGTTGCTGTCGACACCGATGCGATAACGACGCTCGGCCAGGCGGTAGTAGTCCTGGTTGGCGCTGACCAGATTACGCTGTGCCTGTACCTGGTCGGTATAGGTCCCGCGTGCGGCCAGGCCGTCGGCGACTTCCTGGAAGGCCGTTTGAATGGACTTCTCGTAGTTCGCCACACCAATGTCTTTCTGGATCTTCGAGTAATCCAGGCTGGCGCGCAGGCTGCCAGCGTTGAAGATCGGCAGGTTGATCTGCGGCTGGAACAGCCAGGTACCCGAACCGCCCTTGAACAGGCCGGACAGGTCCGGGCTCAGGGTCCCGGCGTTGGCGGTCAGGCTGATGCTCGGGAAGAACGCTGCCCGTGCCGCGCCGATGTTGGCGTTGGCCGCCTTGAGGTTATGCTCGGCCTGGAGGATGTCCGGACGACGTTGCAGCAAGTCCGACGGCAGGCCGGCCGGTACTTCGGCCAACAGATCGTCGTTCAACGGTTTGGCCGCTGGCAGGTTGGCCGGGACGCCGGTACCCAACAGCAGTACCAGGCTGTTTTCATCCTGGGCGACCTGGCGGGTGTAACGGGCCAGTTGCGCACGGGCGTTTTCCACCGAGGTCCGCGACTGCGCCAGGTCCAGGGCCGAGGCGACTCCCACTTCGTTGCTGCGCGCGGTGAGCTTGTAGCTCTCCTCGAACGCGGCGAGGGTGTCCTGGGTGACTTTCAGCAGTTCCTTGTCGGCCTGCCAGGTCAGGTAGGCGTTGGCGACGCTGGCCACCAGGCTGAGTTGCGTGCTGCGCCGGCCTTCTTCGGTGGCGAAGTACTTCTGCAACGCTTCCTCGTTCAGGCTGCGAACCCGACCGAACAGGTCGAGTTCGTAGGCGTTGACGCCAACCGTTGCCGAGTAGGAACTGGTGATGCCGGCTTCGCCGGTCTGCGACGCGTTAGCCGGAAGGCGCTGACGGCTGCCGGTGCCATTGGCCGAAACGGCCGGGAACAGGTCGGCGCGGGAGATGCGGTACTGAGCCGCAAAGGCGTCGATGTTCAGGGCCGCGACACGCAGGTCACGGTTGTTTTCCAGGGCGACCTGGATCAGCTGTTGCAGCGCCGGGTCATGGAAAAACTGCTTCCAGCCCTGCTCGGCCGCCGCTTGCGCCGGTGCCTGGGCCGGCGAATACGCCGGGCCTTGCGGGTATTGCCCCGCCACCGGTGCTTCGGGCTGCTGATAATCAGGTATCAGCGAGCAGCCACCGAGCACGAAAGCGGCGACTGCCAGGGAGAGTAGCGACTTGCTCATTAGCCAGCCTCTTTAGGAGTTTCAGTAGCGTCATCCTGGTCGGCAATCTTACGCTGGCCAATGGACGACACGGTGACGAAGAACAGCGGGACCCAGAAGATCGCCAGCACAGTGGCCGTGATCATACCGCCGATCACGCCGGTACCGATCGCATGCTGGCTACCCGAACCTGCACCCGTGGATATCGCCAGTGGTACCACGCCCAGAACGAAGGCGAGGGAGGTCATGATGATCGGTCGCAGACGCATGCGGCAGGCTTCGATTGCCGCGTCGCGCAGGCTACGCCCCTGTTCGTGCAGTTCCTTGGCAAATTCGACAATCAGAATGGCGTTTTTCGCCGCCAGACCGATAGTCGTCAACAGGCCTACCTGGAAGTACACGTCGTTGGACAAGCCGCGCAGGCTGGTGGCCATCAGTGCACCGATGATCCCAAGCGGTACCACCAACATCACCGCGATCGGAATCGACCAGCTTTCATACAACGCCGCCAGGCACAGGAACACCATCAGCAGCGACAGGGCGTACAGCGCCGGCGCTTGCGAACCGGACAGACGTTCCTCGTACGACAGGCCGGTCCAGGAAATACCGACACCGGCCGGCAGCTTCCTGGCAATGGCTTCGACTTCGAGCATGGCTTCACCGGTGGAGTAACCCGGTGCCGGGGCGCCGAGGATTTCCATCGCTTCCACGCCGTTGTAACGGGCCAGTTTCGGCGAACCGTAGATCCACTCGCCCTTGGCGAATGCCGAGAACGGCACCATGGTTCCCTGGGCGTTGCGCACGTACCACTTCTGCAAGTCTTCCGGGCCCATTCGAGAGCCTGGCTGGCCTTGCACGTAAACCTTCTTCACCCGACCACGGTCGATGAAGTCGTTGACGTAGCTACTGCCCAGGGCAATCGACAGGGTGTTGTTGATGTCGGCGATGGTAATGCCCAGGGCACTGGCCTTCTCGTCATCGATTTCCAGTTGGTATTGCGGTTCGTCGTTCAGGCCGTTCGGACGCACCTGAGACAGGATCTTGCTTTGTGCGGCCATGCCAAGGAACTGGTTGCGCGCTTCCATCAGTTTTTCGTGGCCGATACCGGCGCGGTCCTGCAGGAACACGTCGAAACCGGTGGCGTTACCCAACTCCAGTACCGCCGGCGGTGCAAAGGCGAACACCATGGCATCGCGGAAGGTGAAGAAGTGCTGCTGGGCACGGGCCGCCACCTTGAACACGTTGTTGTCGGCGTTACGTTCGTCCCACGGACGCAGCATGATGAACGCCATACCCGAACTCTGGCCACGGCCGGCGAAGTTGAAACCGGTCACGGTAAACACCGAGTTCACCGCATCGCCTTCGCCGCCATCCTTGCCCGGGCGCAGCAGGAATTCACGCATTTCATCCACGACCACCTGGGTACGCTGGGCTGTGGAGCCGGCCGGGGTTTGCACCTGGGCAAACAGTACACCCTGGTCTTCTTCCGGCAGGAACGCCGTTGGAATGCGGGTGAACAGCCAGATCATGCCCACCACGATCAGCAGGTACGCCAGCAGGTACGGGATCTTGCGCTGCAGGATATTGCCTACACCGCGTTCGTAGCCGCGCACGCCGCGGTCGAAATTGCGGTTGAACCAGCCAAAGAAACCACGCTTGGGTACGCCGTGCTCACCTTTCGGAATCGGCTTGAGCATGGTGGCGCAAAGCGCTGGGGTGAAGATCAGCGCAACCAGTACCGACAGGGCCATGGCCGAAACGATGGTGATCGAGAACTGCTTGTAGATCACACCGGTGGAGCCGCTGAAGAACGCCATTGGCAGCAGAACCGCCGACAACACCAGGGCGATACCGACCAGTGCGCCCTGGATCTGGCCCATGGACTTCTTGGTGGCTTCCTTCGGTGACAGGCCTTCTTCGCTCATCACCCGTTCGACGTTTTCCACCACGACGATGGCGTCGTCCACCAGCAAGCCGATGGCCAGCACCATACCGAACATGGTCAGGGTGTTGATGCTGAAACCGGCGGCCGCGAGGATCCCGAATGTACCGAGCAATACCACCGGCACGGTCATCGTGGTGATCACGGTGGCGCGGAAGTTTTGCAGGAACAGGAACATCACCAGGAACACCAGCGCGATCGCTTCGACCAGGGTGTGCACCACACCTTTGATCGACTCGGTCACCACCGGCGTGGTGTCGTACGGGAACACCACTTCCATCCCTTGCGGGAAGAACGGCTTGAGGTTGTCGATGGTCGCGCGCAGGGCCTTGGCGGTATCGAGCGCGTTGGCACCGGTGGCCAGTTTCACCGCCAGGCCGGAAGCCGGGGCGCCGTTGAACTGGGCATTGATGCTGTAGTTCTCGCCACCCAGGCCGACTTCGGCAACATCTTTGAGGCGAACCTGGGAGCCGTCTTTGTTGACCTTGAGCAGGATCTTGTCGAATTGCTCCGCGGTCTGCAGGCGGGTCTTGCCGATGATCGTCGCGTTCAACTGGGTGCCGGGCAGGGCAGGCAGGCCGCCGAGCTGACCGGACGACACCTGGACGTTTTGCGCCGCGATGGCGGTCTTGACGTCGATCGGGGTCAGGTTGTAGTTGTTCAACTTGGCCGGGTCGAGCCAGATACGCATGGCGTACTGCGAACCGAACACCTGGAAGTCACCGACACCGGCGGTCCGCGAGATCGGGTCTTGCATGTTCGACACGATGTAGTTGGACAAGTCGTCCTTGGTCATGCTGCCGTCACGCGACACCACGCCGATCACCAGCAGGAAGTTCTTCACCGCCTTGGTGACGCGGATACCTTGCTGTTGCACTTCCTGCGGCAGCAGCGGGGTGGCCAGGTTCAGCTTGTTCTGCACCTGAACCTGCGCGGTGTCGGAGTTGGTGCCTTGCTCGAAGGTCGCGGTAATGGTCATGGTGCCGTCGGAGTTACTTTCCGACGAGACATAACGCAGGTTGTCGATACCGTTGAGCTGTTGCTCGATCACCTGAACCACGGTGTCCTGTACCGTTTGTGCCGAAGCACCCGGGTAAGTCACGGAAATTGCGATCGCTGGAGGCGCAATGCTCGGGTACTGGTTGATCGGCAACCGCAGGATCGATAGTGCCCCGACCAACATGATCACCAGGGCAATCACCCAGGCGAAAATCGGACGGTCGATAAAAAATCTCGACATGGTTTACTCCCCTTTTCCGCCAGAGGCTTTATCAGCTGTCTGAGCGGGGGCCGGGTTCTTTACGGCTACGTTGGTCGCTTCACTGGCCTTGACTTCGATGCCGGGTTTGACGAATTGCAGACCTTCGGTGATCAGGCGATCGCCGGCCTTCAGGCCGTCTTCGATCAGCCACTGGTTGCCGACGGTGCGGTTGGCCTTGAGTTGACGCAGTTCGACCTTGTTGTCCGGGCCGACAACCAGAGCGGTCGGGGTACCCTTGAGGTCGCGGGTCACGCCTTGTTGCGGAGCCAGAATCGCCGCGCTGTTCACACCGGCCAGCAACTTGGCGTGCACGAACATGCCAGGCAGAAGGGTGTGGTCAGGGTTCGGGAAAATGGCACGCAGGGTGACGGAACCGGTGGTCTGGTCAACCGAGATTTCGGAGAACTCCAGCTTGCCGTCCAGCTTGTACTCGCTGCCGTCTTCCAGGGTCAGCTTGACCGAGGCCGCGTTGTCGCCGGCTTTTTGCAGGCGACCGCTTTCCAGCTCGCGGCGCAGTTGCAACAGCTCGACCGAAGACTGCGTCACGTCGACGTAGATCGGGTCGATTTGCTGAATCACCGCCATCGCATCGACCTGGGCATTGCTGACCAGCGCGCCTTCGGTCACCGAGGAGCGGCCGATGCGGCCGGTCAGCGGGGCATAGACCTTGGTGTAGCGCACGTTGATCTGTGCCGTTTGCAGTGCGGCTTCCGATTGCAGGCGGTTGGCCACGGCGGTGTCGTATTCCTGACGGCTTACAGCCTGCTCGTCGACCAGTTGCTTGTAGCGGTCGGAAATCGACTTGGTCGAGCGCAGGTTGGCTTCGGCGCTTTTCAATGTCGCTTCATAGACCGACGGATCGATCTGATAGAGCTGCTGGCCGGCCTTGACGTCGCTGCCTTCCTTGAACAGGCGCTTGAGAATGATGCCGTTGACCTGAGGACGGACTTCGGCAATGCGGAACGCACTGGTACGGCCGGGCAGATCGGATGTCAGGGTGAACGCTTGCGGTTGCAGAGTCACGACGCCGACCTGAGGCGGTGGGGCGGCCGGCGCTGCCTCTTCCTTTTTGCATCCGCTGAGCAGCGATGCCAGGGCGACGGCGGCGACCAGAGCGGTAACAGCTGGCTTGAATTGCATGAAAATCCTCGGGTCAGGCGCGCAACGTGCGCACTAGAAAGGTGGAAGGTTGAAATATGGTTGCCGAGTGGATAAGTAGCTTGCTAAGTAATATACTTACGTACATGGTTGTTTGTAAATACCCAGGCTGTGTATCAAGGTCGTTACAAAGCCCGTTACACAAGCCGTTGAAAGGTTGGAATTGTAGGCCGGGGACGAACCCCCAGAACGTTCGCCCCACTTTTGTTCAGCTGATATTCAGACATCGCTGAAGCACCCTGATTGAGGTTGTACTGCCATGGTCCGTCGTACCAAAGAGGAAGCTCAGGAAACCCGCGCGCAAATTCTCGTGGCGGCCGAAAAGGCCTTTTACGAGCGAGGCGTGGCGCGTACGACCCTGGCGGATATCGCCACCCTGGCCGGCGTCACTCGTGGGGCCATTTACTGGCATTTCAGCAACAAGGCGGATCTGGTGCAGGCCATGCTCGACACCTTGCATGAGCCGCTGGAAGAAATGGCCAAGGCCAGCGAGAGTGAAGACGAACTCGATCCCCTGGGCTGCATGCGCAAGCTGCTGATTCATTTGTTTCATCAAATTGCGCTGGACCCGAAAACCCGACGCATCAATGAGATTCTTTTTCATAAGTGCGAATTCACCGATGAAATGTGCGACCTGCGCCAACAGCGTGTGTCAGCCAGCCTCGAATGCAACGTGCGAATCGGTCTGGCCCTGAGCAATGCCGTCAATCGAGGGCAGTTGCCGGAAAATCTCGACACCGCCCGCGCCGCGATCAGCTTGCATGCTTACATTGACGGCATCCTGTACCAGTGGTTGCTGGCCCCCGACAGTTTTGAATTGCACACCGAAGCCGAACGATGGGTCGATACCGGGCTGGACATGCTGCGCTTGAGCCCCAGCCTGCGCAAATGAAACAAAATGAAAAACTGGCTCCCGGCAAGTCAACCGTTGAAATCCCCCCGAGGATCATTTTGCTTCATGCGCCTTTTTGTAATGGGGTGCTTTTATATATGGGCTCGTGTCAGGTTGACAGCTATCAAGCTACATAATTTGTAGGGATTTTGTATCGAGCTTGCATGGGGCATGAACTTCGAACGGATACCACCGCTCGTGAAAAAGAACCCCGGCTTTGCGAGTCGGGGTCTGGAATGTGGCGAAAAAAGACATCAGTAAGCTGGTCTGATACGTTTTTTCATCGGCGTATTTTTTGTCTGATCGATATTAACCGATTATCAGGTCGACGCTAAAACTGAAGGGCGCCTCTTCATTCTTTTTCGCGATGTTGGCAGTGACTTTATATGGGCTGCTGCTGTTTCCGGATCGCGTTATTGTTTTTGTCCAGATTGGATTCAGGGTTGGATGCAGGAATCCGTAACCCACTGAAACTGTCAGCTGAATAGCTAGCGTGCAAATTAATCCATCTTCGGTAATGTAAGAGAACTCTTGCAGGATCGGAGGGAACTTCCTTTTTTTGTAATGAATTCCATTACTGGAGAAGTCCCGAAAGTATGGAAGTTCGAGAGTTTGCTCATCGTTCATTTCGATTTCGAAGTCTGACAGCGACGTTCCGGTCAAATCCCAGCCTGCTTTCAAGAGCCGGATCGGGCCATTAGTGTTGTTGGCGATGTTGATGGTCATCACGGTGTACTTATCAGGGAATTTGCTGGCTGAGGCAGAAAAGCTGAAGTCTCCAGCTTCATATTCTGTTTGTGCAATGATTTGGGGCGCATGTATCGGGCCGTTGTTGTCCATGCTGTTAATCCTTTAAAGTTTTTTAGGGGCTTTCCATAGCGCTCGATATGTTGTGACGAGGCGTTGTGAAGTATTAAATTGTTTTTTTGAGTTTGTCTGGGTTTTAGTTGTAAGTTTGTATGCAAGTGGGTGTGGGTGTGGGTGTGATACTGGTTTGAATGGCAGGTAAGTTGTCAGGGGTTTAAGTCTGGCAAGCGGGTTTTAGCTTATTTAAAGCAAAAAAAGCCCGGCGTCCGAAACGCCGGGCTTTTTGAGTTTGCGCAGTCTTACAATGTTGGATAGTCGATGTAACCAACCGGGCCCTTGGCATAGAACAGTTCCGGGCGCGCTTCGTTCAGCGGCGCGTCGGCCTGCAAGCGTGCCGGCAGGTCAGGGTTGGCAATGAAAGGTACGCCGAAGGCAACTGCATCGGCCTTGCCGCTGGCGAGCAACGCATTAGCGCTGTCCTTGGTGAAACGCTCGTTGGCAATGTAGGGGCCGCCGAAGGCTTCCTTGAGTTGTGGGCCGAGGCTGTCGGCACCTTCTTTCTCGCGCGAGCAGATGAAGGCGATGCCACGCTTGCCCAGTTCGCGAGCGACGTAGGTGAAGGTTTCAGCCAGGTTGTCGTCGCCCATGTCATGCAGGTCGGCGCGTGGCGACAGGTGCACACCTACACGGCCTGCGCCCCAGATTTCGATGGCGGCGTCAGTCACTTCCAGCAGCAGGCGGGCACGGTTTTCCAGGGAACCGCCATAGTTGTCGGTGCGCTGGTTGGTGCTGCTTTGCAGGAACTGGTCGAGCAGGTAACCGTTGGCGGCGTGGATTTCCACACCGTCGAAGCCGGCGGCCTTGGCGTTCTCGGCACCAACGCGGTAAGCGTCGACGATGTCGGCGATTTCAGCGGTTTCCAGGGCGCGCGGCACCGGGAAGTCGGCCAGCGGACGAACCAGGCTGACGTGGCCCTTGGGCTGGATGGCACTCGGGGCGACCGGTGCTTCATCGTTCAGGTACAAACCGTGGGAAATGCGACCCACGTGCCACAACTGCAGGAAGATCTTGCCGCCCGCGCCATGGATGGCCTTGGTCACGTTGGACCAGCCACGTACCTGATCGTTGGACCAGATGCCCGGGGTGTCCGGGTAGCCGACGCCCATCGGTGTCACCGAAGTCGCCTCGCTGAGGATCAGCCCGGCGGACGCACGCTGCACGTAGTACTCGGCCATCAGCGCATTGGGTACGCGGCCTTCGTCGGCGCGGCAGCGGGTCAGCGGTGCCATGATGATGCGGTTGGCCAACTCGAGGTCGCCCAGTTTGATTGGATCGAAAATAGTCGTCATGAAGTACAACCCTCGTGAGGTTTCAGGTGGTTAGTTGGTAGCAGGTGCCAGATCGGGGTTGCCGCTCTGGCGGAAAGTAATCAGGGTCACCAGCAGGGCGAGTACCGCCAGTACGGCTGCGGCGAGCGGCACGCTGGTCAGGCCGAAGCCATGGGCGATCACGCTGCCGCCGACCCAGGCACCCAAGGCGTTGCCGATGTTGAAAGCGCCGATGTTCAGGGTCGACACCAGGTTCGGTGCGGCTTTGCCGAACGTCACCACGTTCACTTGCAGCGCCGGTACGGCGGCGAAGCACGCGGTGGCCCAGAGAAACAGGGTGATTTCGGTCGGGATCAGGGCGACGCTGGTCCAGGTCAGCACAGTGGACACCACGGCCATGGTCACGAACACACCGATCAGGGTCGCGGCCATGCCTTTATCGGCCAGCTTGCCGCCGATGATGTTGCCTACCGTCAGGCCCAGGCCGATGAGCATCAGGGTCCAGGTCACGCCACGGGGCGAGACCCCAGTGACTTCGCCCAACAGCGGCGCGACGTAGGTGAACAGGGTGAACACCGAGGCGGCGAACAGTGCCGTCATGCTCAGGGACAGCCAGATGCCAGCGCCCTTGAGTGCGGCCAGTTCGGCGCGCATGTCGAGTTTTTCTTCATCGCGCTTGGCCGGCAGGAAGCGGATCAGACCGATCAGTGCAATCACACCGATCACGGTCACGGCCCAGAAGGTCGAACGCCAGCCGGCTTCCTGGCCGAGGGCGGTGCCCAGTGGTACGCCAAGGACGTTGGCCAGGGTCAGGCCGGTGAACATCAGGGCCACGGCCGAGGCACGTTTGTTCGCAGGCACCAGGCCGGCAGCCACCACCGAACCGATGCCGAAGAAGGCACCGTGGCACAGCGCGGTGACCACACGGGCAAACATCAGCACGTTGTAGTCGCCCGCTACTGCGCAGAGCAGGTTGCCGATAATGAAGATGCCCATCAACGCCACCAGGGCGGCCTTGCGCGGCAGCCTGGCGGTGGCCAGCGCCATGAACGGTGCACCGATGGCCACGCCCAGGGCGTAACCGGTCACCAGCCAGCCGGCACCGGGAATCGACACTCCGAGGTCGGCCGCCACGTTGGGCAGCAGGCCCATGATGACGAACTCGGTGGTGCCGATGGCGAAAGCGCTCAAGGCCAGGATGAGTAGCGAGAGGGGCATTGTTTAATTCCTTTTGGCTGACTGACGTGGGGGGCGTTCTCAATTGGTTTTCCCGGCGCTGTGTGAAAACCAATTGAGAACGCCCCCACAGGGTCAGAGCTCTTTACTGAAGGTTTTGAGGAACTCCTGAATGGTTTCCTCATTGCGTTTGAAAAAATGCCACTGGCCGACTTTGCGGCTGCTGATCAGGCCGGCGCGTTGCAGGGTCGCCAGGTGTGCCGACACCGTGGACTGCGACAGGCCGCAACGTTGATCGATCTGCCCGGCGCAAACGCCGTGCTCGTTGCTGTGGGACTGGTCGGGAAATTCGACGGTCGGGTCCTTGAGCCAGTGCAGGATTTCTCGCCGTACTGGGTGTGCCAGGGCTTTTATTATTTCGTCGAGATTGATGGTCATGATGTGGGCTCGTGATGTTTAAAACGCTATATCGCGATGAGGCGAACTTTAAATCGGTATTTCGCGATATACAAATATGATTTGGCTCTGACCAGCTCGCATTTCGGTATATCGAGTTATAACGATACGTTGAGTGTAACAAGACAAGGGGGCAGTGCTAAGCTGCGCCCATGAACTATCTCGCACATCTTCACCTCGGTGGCCAGCGTCCCGGCCAATTGCTCGGCAGCCTGTATGGCGATTTCGTCAAGGGGCGGCTGCAAGGGCAGTTCGCTCCGGACATCGAGGGGGCTATCCAGTTGCACCGCAGCATCGACGTGTTCACCGATCGCCATCCGCAGGTGGATGTCGCGTTGTCGCGTTTCTCCCTGACCCGTCGTCGCTATGCGGGGATCGTGCTCGACGTGTTTTTCGACCATTGCCTGGCGCGGGACTGGAGGCTGTATGCCGACCGGCCGCTGGAACTGTTCACCTCGGACGTTTATCGCGTGCTGTCCAGCGAGCGGCAGCTGCCGGAGCGGCTGGCGAAGATTGCGCCGCACATGGTGGCCAATGACTGGCTGGGCTCGTATCAGGAATTTGAAGTACTGGAGCAGGTGTTGCGCGGGATCTCGCGGCGCCTGACCCGGCCGGAGGAACTGGCGGCGGCGATGCAGGAGTTGCGACGGTTGTATGAACCGTTGAGCGAGGACTTTCGGTTGTTCTATCCGCAGTTGCAGGATTTTGCGCGGAACTATCCAGCAACTTAAAACCACTGTGGGAGCGGGCTTGCTCGCGAATGCGGTGTATCAGCTGACATCTGAGCTGAATGACAGATCGCATTCGCGAGCAAGCCCGCTCCCACATGGGATCTGTGTTTATGCTGCGATAGCAGGGCGCATCGGTGCTCGCTGAGGTTCAACGACAGTCCCAAACAACGCCTTCTGCACCGCCTGCTGCGCCTCGAACGCCAGTGCCGCGCGCTCCCGGCCTTCACAGGCGATTGGCTTGAGCAGATGAATCTCCACGCCGCCACGGTCATTGGCGAACAGACGCATCAGGTGCGACAGCAGATCATCGTCGCCAATGAATGGCGCCAGCGCGCAAGGCTGGCCGTCACGCACATAACGGATCGCCACCGGCTGCAGCGCCACTTCGGAGTCGATGGCGGCGGACAGCAGGCGGCCATGGAAGGTGCGCAGCGAACGGCCATCGGTGGTGGTGCCTTCCGGGAACATCAGCAGTGGGTAGGCTTGTTCCAGATGGCGGGTCATCTGCTTGCGGATCAACTGGCTGTCACCCGCGCCACGACGGATGAACAGGCTGCCGGCCTTGGCCGCCAACCAGCCGGCCACCGGCCAGGTGCGCACTTCGGCCTTGGACAGGAACGACAGCGGCGTGAGCATGCCCAGCAGCGGAATATCGGTCCAGGACACATGGTTGCTGACCCAGAGCATCGGTGTCTTCGGCAGCTCACCGTGGACGGTCACGTCAAAGGGCAGGGCGTTGCCCAGGCGGGCCATGAAAAATCGCGACCAGCGCTGACGACGCGCCATCGAATGGGCCAGGCCCAGGCGTTCGAACACGCCGAACACACTGGCCATGCCCAGGCCCAGCGTCACCACCATCAGCACTCGCGCGATTCGCGCGTACACCCGCAACCGGCTCATTACACAGCCGCCTTGAAGTGTTTGGCGTAGCGCGGGCAGAGTTCGTCGCGCTTGAGCAGGATGAATACGTCGGCGACCTGGAAGTCTTCGTCCCAGCAAGGCTCGCCGCAGATCTTCGCGCCCAGGCGCATGTAGGCCTTGAGCAGTGGTGGCATTTCGGCAATCACGTTGGACGGGATGTCCAGGCTTGGCAGCGGGTTTTTCGGCTCGGCGCGCAGGTGTTCGGTGCACAGGTAGCGTTCGCGCAGACGCTGCATGATCGCGTGGGCCTGTACACCGCCATCCTGCATCGGAATGCTCGCGCAACCCATCAGGTAGCTGTAGCCGCCCTGGTTCAGGACTTCGGCCAGTTCACCCCAGAGCACGGCGATGGTGCCGCCGTTGCGGTAGGCCGGGTCGACGCAGGTGCGACCGATTTCCAGGATCGGGCCTTGCAGGTGTACCAGGCCGTGGAGGCTGAATTCTTCTTCGCTGTAGAACTTGCCCAGGCTGCTGGCAGCCGTGTGGTCGAGCAAACGGGTGGTAGCCACCAGGCGCCCGGTGTTCAGGTCGCGCACGCCGATGTGGGCGCAGTGAACGTCGTAGTCATCCATGTCCAGACCCCGTTCAGCGCCCTTGAGCTTGGCGTTGAATTCGCCGCTGAACACGTTGAAACGCAAGGCCTGGGCTTCCTGCAGCGCCTCGGCGCCCACCAGGCGTTCGGCTTGCAGGCGGCGTTCGTTGGCGGTGTCGCTGATGCGGGCGATCTGAGTCATGGCGAATCTCCGTGCGGGCTGCTCACCCGTCTTTGGGCTACAGCGAATCGACTTTCTTTGTCTAGCCGTGTTGTGCAAAGTCAGGCTATGTAGCCCCGGTGTCATCGCCATTAAGCTTTGGTGATGCTTATATGACAGCCCACGAGGAGCCTCTTATGCCCTGGCAAACCCTGTTGAACCGCCGTGATCGCTTGCCCGCCAACCCGGACCTGGCCGAAGGTTTCGCGACTTTGTTGCAGCAGCTGGGCACGGTCGCGCCGTTTGAATTGGCCGTGCTGGGCGGGCGGCTGATGGCAACGCCGGGGCTGGCGTTTCTGGTGGGATATCAAGCGGCATTGCGCATGCTCTGGCCGAGCGCGCCACTGAGCCTCGGCGCCTTGTGCGCCACGGAACAGCGCAGCCTGCGACCGGCCGACATGCAAACCCGCCTGAGCGGTTTGCGTCTGAGCGGACGCAAGGATTTCGTCACTGCCGGCGATGCCGCCGACTGGTTGCTGGTGGCTGCACGCTGCGAGGAGCCCGGCGCCGACCCGCGCTTGAGCCTGGCGGTGATCTATCGCGATGAGCCGGGCGTGCGGCTGGAAAAACTGGCGCCGATCCCGTTGATGCCGGACATCAGCCACGGCCGGTTGTTTCTGGATAATGCCTTGTGCGAATTGCTCGCCGGGGACGGCTGGGATGCATACGTCAAACCGTTTCGCACGCTGGAAGACATCTATGTACTGAGCGCCATGACGGCGTGGCTGTATGGGGTCGGTCAGGACTGTGCCTGGCCGCCATCCTTGCAATTGCGTCTGCTGGGGCTGTTGGCAGGGTGCGCGGAGGCCAGCCGCCAGCCACCGACCAGTCTGGCCGGGCATGTGGTGCTTGGCGGGTTGTTCGCGCAGTTTGATGCGCTCAAGACTGAGGTGAATGAGGCCCTGGCCGATGGGCCGCCGGAGTGGGCGGCGATGTGGCAGCGCGATCAAGCGGTGATGGATCTGGCGGCGGGAGCTCGGGGGAAGAGGTTGGCCAAGGCACTTTCCGGATATTCACTGGATTGACCGGCCCCTTCGCGAGCAGGCTCGCTCCCACATTGGAAATGCATTCCCCTGTGGGAGCGAGCCTGCTCGCGAAGACAGCCTCAACAGCAACACAAATCCAGGAACTGTCATCAACCTCGACTAGGCTCAGCAGGTTCAATCTCCGAGCCCCCGCCATGGCCAAAGGCTTGTCCCTGATTTTCCTGATGTTGCTCAGCTTCACGGCCCAGGCCGAGTACTGGCCCGCCGAGCAATGGCCGACCGCCCCGACGCCGACCGGCCCGACGCTTCAAGCCCTGGAGGCCTACGCCTTCCCGTCCCGCGATGACAGCACTCGCCAGGGCATTCGCACCGATGCCTTGCTGGTGATTCGCGACGGCCAGTTGCTCTACGAGCGCTACGCCGGCCCGACGACGGCCGAGACGCCGCACCTGACCTGGTCGATCAGCAAGAGCCTGATGGCCGCCGTCCTTGGTGTGGCCTATGGCGAAGGCTTGTTCAAACTCGGTGATCCGGTGGCGAAGTTTTATCCGCCCCTGCAAAAACATCCCGATATG
Organism: Pseudomonas sp. GNP012; assembly: GCF_054343835.1. Taxonomy (NCBI): domain Bacteria; kingdom Pseudomonadati; phylum Pseudomonadota; class Gammaproteobacteria; order Pseudomonadales; family Pseudomonadaceae; genus Pseudomonas; species Pseudomonas sp. GNP012. Next base: position 721,515 of record NZ_JBTGUU010000001.1, read on the forward strand.
ACCATGGTCGACTTGCTGCACTGGGCTTCAGGCCTGGACTGGCAGGAGGACTACGAATATGCACCGCTGAAATCTTCGGTGGTGGCCATGCTCTACACCCGCGGGCGCCACGACATGGCCGGGTTCACTGCGGCGCATGCTGCGTACGCCGCGCCGGGTCAGGCCTTTCGTTACTCCAGCGGTGACAGCAACCTGTTGTCCGCCGCGCTGAAAACCATCGTCGGCCCCGACCGCTATCCCGACTATCCATGGACTGCGGTGTTCGAACCGCTGGGCATTCGCCACGCCGTTTGGGAAACCGATGACACCGGCACGTTCGTCGCGTCGTCCTATGCCTACCTGACGGCACGGGATCTGGCCAGGGTCGGTCTGTTGATGGCCCGTGAGGGGCGCTGGGGAGACAGGCAACTGCTGCCCAAAGACTGGGTGGCGTTCAACCGCGAGCCGTTCGCTCATTATCACGCCCGGCAAGACGATGCCGTCCCCGGCGGCCAGTGGTGGCTCAATCGAGCGGTTGAGGGCGCGCCACAACCCTGGCCCGATGCCCCCGCCGATACCTTCGCGGCGCTGGGGCATTGGGGGCAGGCGATGTATGTGATCCCCAGTGAACAGCTGGTGATCGTCCGCTACGGCGATGACCGCGACGGCAGTTACCGGCACAACGAATTGCTCAGGCTCGCGCTCAAGGCCTTTGCCGGGAAGGTGCAGCCATGACCGGTTTCATACGCCGTCGACCGGTCAGTTCCCTGTTGCTGATCCTGCTGATCGCCTTGCTCGGCTGGATCTGGCATGAGCGGGTGGCGCTGTGGGCGTTCCCCGACATCATCAGCGCCTACACCGCCAAGGAATATTGTTCGTGCCGCTACGTGATGGGTAACGATACCCAGTACTGCCACGGCTATGTGAAGCAATGGCTGCCCACCAGTGGCTTTATCGATGACCCGAGCGCCAGACGCGTAACGGTCAGCGGCATGGGGCGCAGCAACAGCGCCGTGTGGATCGGCGAGCGCCAGGGTTGTCGCTTGGAGCCTTGATCACGCTGAAATGGTGAGATCTGGCGAGGGCTCTTGTGGCGAGGGGGCTTGCCCCCGTTGGGTCGCGAAGCGGCCCCAAAACCTGCAACTTCGGCGAACCAGAAAAACCGCGATCACCGAGTTTACGACTGCTTCGCAGCCGAACGGGGGCAAGCCCCCTCGCCACAAAAGCGGGTTTGGTGCAGTAGACGGCTTGCAATGCGCTGAGGGCCGGTTAAGGTTCAGCACAGGTTTATCTGCCCCCACGAGTCTTTATGTTCAAGCGCTCCACCCTTCAAACCCTCGCTTTCCTGCTGCTGACCGGTGCCGCGTTGTCGGCCCGTGCCGATTGGTACCTGGATGGCGAGTCTTCACGCCTGTCGTTTGTCAGCACCAAAAACGCCAATGTTTCCGAAGTGCAGCGCTTTCTGGTGCTGCACGGCAAAGTCGATCCCCAGGGGCTGGCGCAGGTGGAAGTCGAGCTGGAGTCGATCAACAGCGGCATCCCGTTGCGCGATGAGCGCATGCGCAAGGAGCTGTTCCAGATCGAGCGGTTCCCCGACGCCTTGATCTCCACGAAAATCGATCTGCGCCCGATCAACGACCTCGCTCCCGGTGCACAGCTGGAGTTGCGCCTGCCGCTGATGGTCGACCTGCACGGCAAACAACACCAATACCAGGCCGAACTGCTGGCCACCCGTCTCGATGACCGGCGCTTCCAGGTGGTGACCCTCGAACCGCTGGTGATCAACGCCGAGGATTTCGATCTGGCACCGGGTCTGGAAACGTTGCGCAAAATGGCCGGCCTCTCGGCCATCAGTCTTTCGGTGCCGGTGGGTGCGGTGCTGATTTTCACGGCGCGTTGACATGGCCGGAGCGATTTTTCCCTGGCGCGAAGGCAACCACTTCGAACTGCTGATCGATGGCCCGCAGTTTTTCCCGCGCATGCTGGTGGCGATTGCCCGGGCTGAAGAACAGGTGGAGCTGGAGCTGTATCTGGTGGAGGCGGGTGCCTGTGCCGAAGCCATGGTCCAGGCATTGGTTCAGGCCGCCGAGCGCGGTGTGCGGGTGCGCTGCCTGTTCGATGATTACGGCAGCCTCGCCTTCACCCTGGCCTTGCGCCAGCGGCTGATGGCCGCCGGGGTGGAGCTGCGTTTCTACAATCGTCTGAGCTGGCGGCGCTGGGTCGGCAACTTCTACCGCGACCACCGTAAATTGTTGCTGGTGGACCAGAGTCTGGCCGTGGTCGGGGGCACGGGCGTCACCGATGAGTTCTGGACGCCGGGCGAAGACGTCAGCGAATGGCACGAAGTGATGGTGGAAATCACCGGCCCGCTGGTGCTCGATTGGCAGCTGCTGTTCGATCGTCAGTGGATCGCCAACCGCCATCGTCGCGCTTGGCGACCGGCCTCGCATTTCGGCTTGCCGCGCTTACCCCGTGTACCGGCCAGTGGCGATGGTATGGGCCGGGTGGCCTATGCCGATGCCCGTCAACACCGGGACATTCTGCAATCGCTGGTGCGCGCCCTGAACAGCGGTCACCGACGGATCTGGCTGGCCACGCCGTACTTTCTGCCGACCTGGAAAGTGCGCCGTTCCCTGCGCCGGGCGGCTGCCCGCGGCGTGGATGTGCGCCTGCTGCTGACCGGCCCGCGTACCGATCACCCCTCCGTGCGCTACGCCGGTCATCGCTACTACCCGCGACTGCTCAAGGCCGGGGTGGAGATCTACGAATACCAGCCGTGTTTCCTGCACCTGAAAATGGTCCTGATCGACGACTGGGTGAGCATCGGCTCGTGCAACTTCGATCACTGGAACCTGCGCTTCAACCTGGAAGCCAACCTGGAAGCACTGGACCCCGGATTGACCCGAGCGGTAGCGGCGAGCTTCGAGCACGACTTCGCCCTGAGCCAGCAAGTCAGCCTGGAAGAATGGAAGCGTCGACCGCTGTGGCGGCGGGTCAAGCAGCGGGTGTGGGGATGGGTGGATCGGGTGGTGGTGAATCTGCTGGATCGAAGGGGTTGATCTCGGGTTTCTGAACGCCACAAACCACTGTGGGAGCGGGCTTGCTCGCGAAGACGGAGTGTCAGTCAACGATGATTTCGACTGACACTCCGTCTTCGCGAGCAAGCCCGCTCCCACATTTGTATTGCGGTGTAACGGGGTTAGAGCAACTCAAAGCTCTGCTGCGTCACGTCCTCTGAATCCAGGCCGATCTGCACGTTAAACTTGCCCGGTTCCGCCGCGTACTTGAGCTGGGTGTTGTAGAACTTCAGGTCGTCCTCGGTGATGGTGAAATGCACGACCTTCTGTTCGCCGGCCTTGATCATCACCTTCTGGAAGTTCTTCAGTTCCTTGATCGGGCGGATCATCGAGCCTGCCACGTCCTGGATGTACAACTGCACCACGGTTTCGCCGTCGCGCTTGCCGGTGTTTTTCACCGTGACACTGGCGTCGAGCTTGCCGGTCTTGTTCAACGTGGTCGACGACAGCGCCATGTCGCTCAGGCTGAACTCGGTGTAGCTCAGGCCGTAACCGAACGGGTACAGCGGGCCAGTGGTGTCATCGAAATACTGCGAAGTGTAGTTGCCCGGCTTGCCCGGGGTGAACGGCCGGCCAATGGTCAGGTGGTTGTAGTAGGTCGGAATCTGGCCGACCGAACGCGGGATGCTAATCGGCAGTTTGCCCGACGGGTTGTAGTCGCCGAACAGCACGTCGGCGATGGCGTTGCCGCCTTCGGTGCCGGTGAACCAGGTTTCGAGGATCGCGTCGGCCTGTTCTTTCTCCTCGAGGATCGTCAGCGGGCGGCCGTTCATCAACACCAGCACCAGCGGTTTGCCGGTGGCTTTCAGGGCACGGATCAGCTCGCGCTGGTTTTCCGGGATGTTCAGGTCGGTGCGGCTCGACGATTCGTGGGACATGCCACGGGACTCGCCAACGGCGGCAACGACGACATCCGCATCCTTGGCCGCTTTCACCGCTTCGTCGATCAGCACGTTCGCCGGACGCGGATCATCCACCACTTCCGGGGCGTCGAAGTTGAGGAAGTTCAGGTAACCGAGGATTTTCGGGTCGCTGGTGATGTTGGCGCCACGGGCGTAGATCAGCGTCGATTTATCGCCCAGGGCGTTGGTCATGCCGTCGAACAGGGTGACGGACTGCGCAGGCCTGCCCGCGGCGGCCCAACTGCCCATCATGTCGATGGGCGCCTTGGCCAGCGGACCGACCAGCGCGATTTTCGCGGTCTTCTTCAGTGGCAGGGTCTCGTTCCGGTTCTTCAACAGCACCTGGCTGCGGCGCGCCACATCACGGGCCTCGGCGCGGTGCAGGCGGCTGTCGGCGTAGGTGTCGACCGGATCGTCCTCGGCTTTGCCGATGCGCAGGTATGGGTCCTTGAACAGGCCCATGTCGTATTTGGCTTCGAGCACCGCACGCACGGCGTTGTCGATGTCGCTCTGCTGGATCTCGCCAGACTTCAGCAGCCCAGGCAGCTCTTTGCCGTACAGGGTGTCGTTCATGCTCATGTGGATGCCGGCCTTGATCGCCAGCTTCGCCGCTTCGCGACCGTCGGCGGCAACGCCGTGTTTGATCAGCTCGAAAATCGCCCCGTGGTCGCTGACGGCCAGGCCCTTGAAACCCCACTCCTTGCGCAGCAGGTCGTTCATCAGCCAGGTGTTGGCGGTGGCCGGCACGCCGTTGACCGAGTTCAGCGCGACCATGACCCCGCCAGCGCCGGCATCAATGGCGGCGCGGTACGGTGGCAGGTAGTCCTGGTACATCTTGACCGGGCTCATGTCGACTATGTTGTAGTCGCGGCCACCCTCGACCGCGCCGTACAAGGCGAAGTGCTTGACGCTGGCCATGATGCTGTCGGCCGCGTTCGCGCCAGTACCCTGGAACGCCTTGACCATCACGCCGGCAATGCGCGACACCAGGTAGGTGTCTTCGCCGAAGCCTTCGGAGGTACGGCCCCAACGCGGGTCGCGGGAGATGTCGACCATCGGCGCGAAGGTGATGTCGAGGCTGTCAGCCGCGGCTTCCTTGGCGGCGATGCGCCCGGACAGGCCGATGGCATCCATGTCCCAACTCGAGGCCAGGGCCAGCGGGATCGGGAAAATGGTGCGGTGGCCGTGGATTACGTCGTAGGCGAAGAACATCGGGATCTTCAGGCGGCTGCGCATGGCGGCGTCCTGCATCGGCCGGTTTTCCGGACGGGTGATCGAGTTGAACGTACCGCCGATGTTGCCCGCCGCGATTTCCTTGCGGATCATTTCGCGAGGCATTTCCGGGCCGATGCTGATCAGGCGCAACTGGCCGATTTTTTCATCGAGGGTCATTTGCTTCATCAGGTTGCTGACGAAAGCTTCCTTGTTCTCCAGGGGTGCGGGCGTCGTGGCGGCCAATACGTTATGACTGGCCAGGCTGACGAACAGGCCCAGCAAACACAGCTTCTTCATGAATAGTTTTCTCAAGGGCCCAAACGGCGATATGCACGCCGGCCAGCCAAAATTTAGGGAGCGTCTATTGTTGTTCGGGTGCCGGCTCAAAAAACCAGAGCCAAAAAACGACAGCCAGGTGGCGGATGCGTTTTCACGCAGGGGCTCTTTTTAGCCCATCGGCCCGTTGCAATCCAGAGGCGCGGGCGATTATGCCCCAAGAGCCGGCCCAGAAGGTTTCACGGTCGGTTTTTTCATGAATGTACAAGGGAGCGACATCCTGATGAATGCAAGTCCAACCTATCGCTCGCGTTTGCAGGTCGTCACGCTGCTGATGCTGGCCACGTTGCTGACCGCCTGCGGCATCAACAATATCCCGACCCTCGACGAACAGGCCAAGGCCGCCTGGGGCCAGGTGCAGAACCAGTATCAGCGGCGCGCCGACCTGATTCCCAACCTGGTGGAAACGGTCAAGGGCTACGCAAAACATGAAGAAGAGACACTGACCGCGGTCATTGAGGCGCGGGCCAAGGCCACGTCGATCCAGGTGGATGCCTCGACCCTCGACAACCCGGAAAAACTCAAGCAGTACCAACAGGCCCAGGATCAGCTCAGTGGCGCCTTGAGTCGTTTGATGGTGGTCTCCGAGCGTTATCCGGACCTCAAGGCCAACCAGAACTTCCTCGCCCTGCAATCGCAGCTCGAAGGCACCGAGAACCGCATCAGCGTGGCTCGGCGCGATTTCATCCTCGCGGTGCAGAAATACAACACCGAGATCCGCACCTTCCCCGGTCGCCTGTGGCACACGGTGATGTACAGCGACCTGCCGGTGCGTGAGACCTTCGAAGCCACGCCGGGTTCGGAAAAGGCCCCGGAAGTCAAATTCTGACGCAACCCTGTAGGAGCTGCCGAAGGCTGCGATCTTTTAGCGCAACGTCAAAAGATCGCAGCCTTCGGCAGCTCCAACAGACCAGGTTCGGGATGGAAGAGGTAGCCAATGCGCGTGTTGAAAACGGGCCTGATGCTGTTGTTGTGGATGGTGGCGATCACGGCCCGGGCCGAACTGAGTTTTCCGGCGCTGACCGGGCGCGTGGTCGACAACGCGCAGATGATCGAGCCTGTGGTGCGCGATCAGCTCAGCCAACAGCTTCAGGCCCATGAACAGGCCACCGGCGAGCAGCTTGTGGTCGTGACGTTGCCGGACTTGCAGGGCACCGACATCGCCGATTTCGGTTACCAGCTCGGCCGCCACTGGGGGATCGGGCAGAAGGACAAGAACAACGGCGCCCTGCTGATCATCGCCCGAAACGAGCGCAGGTTGCGTATCGAAGTCGGATATGGCCTGGAGGATCGCCTGACCGACGCCCAGAGTTCAGTGATCATCAACCAGGTCATCACCCCGGCGTTCAAGACCGGCAACTTCAGTAAAGGCATCAGCGACGGAGTGGCGGCGATGCTGGTGGTGCTGGGCGGCAACCCCTTGGACGAACCCTCCACGGCGTATGAGTCCAGAGGCGATCCAGGGGACGATTTCGTCTCGCGGCATCCCGGCTTGTTGGTGTTTTTGGTGATGCTGTTCATCCTGACTGTTTTTGTGTGTCAGATGCTCGGTATCCTTCCCGCCGGCCGGGGCGGCTCCGGAGGATCCGGGGGCGGTTTTGGCGGTGGTGGATTTGGCGGCGGCGGTGGAGGCGGAGGCTTCAGCGGCGGCGGAGGCAGTTTCGGCGGCGGCGGTTCGTCCGGCGGCTGGTGATAATAAAAATGAGCAGGCAATTCACGACATGGCATTACTGACCGAACACGAACAACGCAAAGTCGCCGAGGCAATCGCCCGGGTCGAGCGCGACACCGACGCAGAACTGGTGACCGTGCTCGCGGCCCGCGCCGACGACTACGCGTACATCCCGTTGCTGTGGGCCAGCCTGCTGGCGCTGCTGGTGCCGGGCATCGTGCATTACCTCACCGGTTGGCTGACCCTGCACAGCCTGCTGCTGGTGCAATGGGCCATCTTCATCGTCCTGTGCCTGGTGTTCCGTCTGCCGAAAGTCACTACCCATCTGGTCCCGCGCTCGGTGCGCCACTGGCGCGCCTCGAACCTGGCGCGCCGGCAGTTTCTGGAGCAGAACCTGCACCACACCGAAGGCAGCACCGGTGTTCTGATTTTCGTCTCCGAAGCCGAGCGTTATGTGGAGATTCTGGTGGATGAAGGCATTTCCAGTCGGCTGGACAACAAGAACTGGGATGCCATCGTCGCCACCTTCACCCAACAGGTGAAGCAGGGGCAGACGTTGCAAGGTTTTGTCAGCTGCGTCGAAGCCTGCGGCGAGCTGCTCAAGGTGCATGTGCCCGTGACCCACGTGCGCAATGAACTGCCGAACCGCTTGGTGGTACTCGGCTAAGTCCTCCCTGGCGTTGTGTAGCGCTTGCCGCTACAACCCCCGTCAATTGTCCGGGTTCAGCCTTGTCGTCAGTATTTCTCTCCAACAGTGGACGCCCAGCGACGGGCGTTCCCGCGAAGAGGGATTCTTATGGCAACCCGACAATCGATTGACTCTTTGGCACGTGCAGCCAATGGCGCTGGGGAAAAAAAGCCCAAGGCGAAACTGACGGCGAAAGAAACGCAAATCCTGATGTGGTGTTTCAAGGGCAAAACTTCCTGGGAAATCGCCAGGATCGAGAATTGCACGGAATCTACCGTCAATTTTCACTTCGCCAATATTCGCCGAAAGTTCGACGTCAGCTCCCGCACTTGCGCATTGCTCAGGGCGATCGAGTCGGGAGCGATCCAGGTGGATTCGGTCGTTGCGCGAGGTGCGCATGAGCCTGACTGATTCGGCATACAACGGCATCAATGGGCTCATGTTGGGAATGGGGATTGCAACGCTGCCAGTGGTCAATGGCGAGGTACTGTTCGGTGCGATGCTCGGCGCGTGGCTGGTCACCACCACTCGCACCAGCTTCAAGGCCTGGCAGCGCATCGGTTCCTGGTTGCTGTCTGCGGGTGTCGGTTACCTCTTTACGCCTGTCGCACATCCGCTGGCGCCATTTCTGACAGAAGGTGTAACGGCCTTTCTTTGTGCGCTGATCGTTATTCCCATCAGCATCAAGCTCATGCAATGGGTCGATGGTGCCGGTATCGGCGAAATCATTCGACACCTGAGAGGACGAAGATGATGGTCCGTGAATGGGGTTGTCTTGATATCCGGAACGGGAAGCCATGCAACTTCGGATGACACAGTTCATCAGGTTTCATTCGAAGGTTTGAGTGTTGCCAGGATGGTGGCCATTTCGGAAAGCCTGAGTTCCATATCACGCAGTCGTTGCTTTTCCTCGAGTGCGTTTTGTATGGCGCAGCGATCGTTTTCGTCGAGCAACCGCCAGAGCGCGAGAATGGTGTTTTCCCGTGTGGTGTTTTCCTGACCACTCTCCGAAGAATCAGTAATTGTTTGTCTCAAAATCGGCCCTTCGCCCAGCAACAGCCAGTCAAGGGATATTCCCCGGGCTTGCGCGATTTCTACGCATAATGAGTAAGGTGTGCTGTCGCGGCCTCGCCAGCTACTAAGGGTTTGCGGGCTGATCTGTAGCGCGGAAGATAAAGAAGCATCGGTTTTTGTACCGGTAACTTGCTTTAGACGAGCCAGAACAGCTTGTGATTTTTTGCTACGCAATTTGAGCCGCTTCCTTTTGACATATGCTTTTTGAGTGCCTAATTTATGCGTAATGAGTACTTTTTTTCTTGTAAGTAATCAATCATCAAAGATGAGTCAGAAGAATACGATGTCGAAACTTCCTAATGGTATCAGGGGGATTTCCTACGAGCATGGCTCGACCCCACTACGCGTCTGCCCGATGCAGTTCCTTATGCCTGGCAGACACTGTTCGCAAGCCCGGAGCGCCGCGATGAACGCCTCAAGCAGTATTGCGTTTGATCAGGTTGATTGCCACCCAATGACCCTCGGGATTCAAGCATGAGTACTTATAAAATGGTGTGCCCGCACTGCTTGAGCCGGATGCGCATCCGCACCAGCGAAGGCCGGCATATTTTCCTGCGGGTGGCGTATCTGCAATGCACGTCGGAAGCTTGCGGTTGGTCCGTGCGTGCCGAATTTGAAATGACCCATGAGCTTTCGCCCAGTGGCATGCCCAATCCGGCCGTACGCCTGCCTTGCGCCGGACCCGATTTGCGTCGTGCCTCCCGGCCTGTTGCCGTCAGTCCTGACACGTCAGAAGCGCCACAGGAGACTTGAGCATGAAGGTTACCGATGAAAATGCAGGTCTGAATGAGGAGTTATTGGCTATTGCCCAGGCGTTTCTGGGGCGTCATGAAAGTGAAGGGGGGATCGATGATCAAGTCCTGTTCTGTCGCGCGGTAAAGCATCTGCAGAGTATGGATGTACCGATGTTCCTGGCCGAAAGGCTGGTTAGCCGTGCCTATGGCTTACTCAAGTCGTGCAATGATCGTCGGCGCCTGGACATCGATGCAAGTTCCGAAACGGTCGCCGTGGTGACCGACCCTGCCAATGGCCTGACCTGGGCAGTGCCAGTGGGACTGATTGTCAAACACATCATTAATTCACCGAACAATCGCAAGCTTCGTCTGGTGGAACCCTGAGGCTTCAACGCTTGTATCGAGGTCCTGGGCTGCGTGACTGGGACCTGCCATAAAATAACCCCGTGCCCAAAGTCCTCGTCCCCCTTAAAATACCGGCATTCTCCGATTTGCATCGCCTGAGGCCGTTTTTCCATGTCCGTCACCGCCACTCCCGCCAGCCTCGCGCCGGATCATCACACCCAGTTCATCGAACTGCTGCAAGCCAGCCTCGAGCACAATGCGTTCATCAAACTGGTGCTGGCCAAGTACGCGGGCGATGAAACGGACCTGCAGCGGATCATCATCAAGCCGGTGACGGTCAAGGCGCAGCCTTGCCTGTCTTTCGTCTATCGCTACAAGACCCGCGATATCACCAAGAACCTGGCGCTGGCCGAAGGCGTGGCGAGCATTGCCGGGTTGCTGCCGGCGTCGTTCAAAAATGCGCATTTGTTGTCGTTGACCGACGAAGCCCAGCTCGAATACAGCAAAAAGGGCAAGTCATCGCTGTTCAAGAGCAAACCTCAACAATTGCGCGAAGTGCCATCGGCCGAGCACAACCGTGAAAAAAACCGTTTTCTTGACCTGAGCCGGCCGTTTCTCGCCGACCTGGGGGTGACCAACAAGCAGCATGAACTTATCCCGGCGATGTCGCGCAAGTGGAAGCAGATCAACAAGTTCATCGAAGTGTTCAGCCATGCACTGACCTCGTCACCCCTGGCGCTGGACAAACCGGTGCGTGTGGCAGACTTCGGTTCGGGCAAGGGGTACCTGACCTTCGCCATCCACGATTACCTGCGAAACACCTTGAAAGCTGAAGGCGAAGTGACCGGTGTCGAGCTGCGTGAAGACATGGTCACCCTGTGCAACACCGCGGCCGCCAGGCTTGAGCACCCCGGCCTGGTGTTCAAGTGCGGAGACGTGCGCAGCGTGGCACCGAGCGAGCTGGACGTGATGATCGCCCTGCATGCCTGCGATATCGCCACCGACTATGCGATCCACACCGGTATCCGTTCCGGCGCGTCGATCATCATGTGCTCGCCTTGCTGCCACAAACAGATCCGCCTGCAAATCCAGAGCCCGGCGCTGCTCAAGCCGATGCTGCAATACGGCTTGCACCTGGGCCAGCAGGCGGAGATGGTCACCGACAGTTTGCGCGCGTTGTTCCTTGAGGCCTGCGGCTACGAGACCAAGGTGTTCGAGTTCATCTCGCTGGACCACACCAACAAGAACAAGATGATCCTGGCGGTCAAGCGCGCCGAACCGGTGGAACCGGCCCAGCTATTGGCGAAGATTCAAGAGCTGAAGGATTTCTACCACATCAGCGAGCATTGTCTGGAAACGTTGCTGCGCGCTGACGGCTACCTCTGATTCTGTGGGAGCGGGCTTGCTCGCGAAGGCGTTGGGTCAGTCGATATTGGTGTTGAATGTGGAGCGGTATTCGCGAGCAAGCCCGCTCCCACACTGGGTTTGATTGCGGTCTTGCGGCCCAGCATCACCGTCACAATGACCCCACCGGCAAACAGCCAGGTGATCGGCTCCACATGTTCACCGAAGAACAGCGCCGAGAAGGCGATGGTGAAGAAGATCTGCAACAACTGAATCTGGCTGACCCGGGCAATGCCGCCCATGGCCAGCCCGGCGTACCAGGCGAAGAAGCCGATGAACTGCGAAAACAGCGAGACATAACCGAAGGCCCACCAGGTCCTGGCGGAAATCCCGCCCTGGTGTTGCAGCGCCAGATACACCACCGGGCCGATCAACAGCGGCGTCGACAGTACCAGCGCCCAGCAGATCACCTGCCAGCCGCCCATCTCCCTGGCCAGTCGGCCTCCCTCGGCGTAGCCCAGTCCGCCCACGGCAATGGCGCCAAGCATCAGCAGGTCACCGGCCTGAATGCTGCCGGCACCGCTGATCAGTGCATAACCGAGTACCAGCGCACTGCCCAATGCGGCGCAGGCCCAGAACGCTTTCGAAGGCCGTTCGTGGGAAAGCCACGCGGCGTACAGCGCCACGCACAGCGGCTGCAAACCATTGACCAGCGCGCCGTGGGACGCCGGCAAGGTTTGCATGGCCCAGGCCGACAACACCGGGAAACCGAGAATCACCCCGGCCATCACCAGCGTCAGGCCTTTGACCTGTTTCCAGGTCGGCCATTTTTCCCTGTGCCACAGTAACAGCACCGCCGCCGGAACCGCCGCAAACAATGCCCGGCCCAGGCCGTTGAGCAGCGGGTGGAGTTCCTGCACGACGATCCGCGTGAAGGGCAGGGTGAGGCTGAAGATCACAACGCCGAGCAGGCCCAGGGCCATGCCGGTGTTTTCGCGCGAGGACATGATGGCAACCAGAATCGTGGGTGATGGGGTAAGGCTCCATATAGCCATAAACCATGGGTTGTCCGCTGTTACAGCTAGGCACAGACTTATCCGTACAGTTTGCGGGCCTCTTCGCGAGCAAGTCGGATCGCCGCACCGCCGCTCCCACATTGGAATGCGTTCCCCCTGTGGGAGCGGGCTTGCTCGCGAAGAACGATAACGCGGTCCATCAGGTAGTAGCCGGTTGTTACCCGCCTTGCCCGATAAGGACTACCTTGAATACTCCTGCACGCCCACTTCCAGAGGAGTCCTCCCCATGGCTGCGAAAAAAATTCTGATGCTGGTTGGTGATTACGTCGAAGACTATGAGGTGATGGTGCCGTTCCAGGCGCTGCTGATGGTCGGTCACACGGTGCACGCCGTTTGCCCGGACAAGTCTGCGGGCCAGACCGTGCGCACGGCGATCCATGACTTTGAAGGCGACCAGACCTACAGTGAAAAGCCCGGTCACCTGTTTGCCCTCAACTTCGATTTCGCCAAGGTCAACGCCGCCGATTATGACGCCGTGCTGATTCCGGGTGGCCGTGCGCCGGAGTATCTGCGCCTGAACGAAAAGGTCCTGGAGCTGGTGCGCGCATTCGACAAGGCCGGCAAGCCGATCGCCGCCGTGTGCCATGGCGCGCAGTTGCTGGCGGCAGCGGGTATTCTCGAAGGCCGTGAATGCAGCGCTTATCCGGCCTGCGCTCCGGAAGTGCGCCTGGCGGGCGGTACGTATATCGACATCCCGGTGACGGACGGCCATGTTCAGGGCAATCTGGCCACGGCGCCGGCCTGGCCTGCGCACCCGAACTGGCTGGCCGGTTTTCTGGGGTTGCTGGGTACCAAAATCACGCTGTAACGAGGGACATGTCCATGTGCGAGCTGTACGTCAAAGCCGACCCGATTCTTTACGAATCGCGCTCCCGCTCGCTGCGCATCTGCGGGGTGGTCACCACCCTGCGGCTGGAAAATCAGTTTTGGGACATCCTCAGCGAAATCGCCGAGGTCGACGGCATGACCACCAACCAGTTGATCGCCAAGCTGTATGAAGAGGTGATGGACTATCGCGGCGAGGTGGTCAATTTCGCTTCGTTCCTGCGGGTCAGTTGTACGCGGTACTTGAGCCAGCGGCGGACGCAGGCGCCGGAGTTGTCGGTGGTGCGGGCAGTGGCGAAGTAGTCAAAACTGCGTCGCCCCCTTCGCGGGCAAGCCCGCTCCCACAGGGATTACGCTGATCCTGTGGGAGCGGGCTTGCTCGCGAAGGGGCCGGTACAGGCGACAGAAACACCTGGCTGGTCTTTACTGTGAAGCGCACAACCTCTCAATCGCCAAGGAGAAACAGCATGTCCGGATGGTATGAAGTGAGCAAAAGCAGCAATGGCCAGTTCAGGTTCGTCCTCAAGGCGGCCAACGCCGAGACCATTCTGACCAGCGAGCTGTACACCACCCACGCCGCCGCCGACAAAGGCATCGCCTCGGTCCAGGCCAACAGCCCGCTGGATGAGCGCTACGAGAAGAAAACCACCAAGGATGGCCATCCGTATTTCAACCTCAAGGCCGGCAATCACGAAATCATCGGCAGCAGCGAGACCTATTCCTCCGCTGCCGCCATGGAGAAAGGCATCGCCAGCGTGAAGGCCAACGGCCCGAGCAAGGTGGTCAAGGACAAGACGCTACCGGTGTTATGAACTCGACACATATCCTTGTGGGAGCGGGCTTGCTCGCGAAGAGGTCGTCACATTCAGCATATGTGTTGAATGTTCCACCGCCTTCGCGAGCAAGCCCGCTCCCACATTTTTTGGTTTTGTGTGTGGCTGGAGATCAGCGCAGGGTTTTCAACAGCCCTTGCAACTGAGCGCAACCCGCCTCACTCAACGGAAACACCGGCAGCCGCGGCTCCCCCACCTCCAGACCTGTCGCCCGCAAACCCGCCTTGATCGTCGCCGGCAAGCCACCCTTGAGGATGAAATCCAGTAGCGGCAACTGGCGGTAGAACAGCTCCCGGGCCTTGACCAAGTCGTTGGCCAGCACTGCATCATACAAATCAAGGTTGAGTTGCGGGATCAGGTTCGGCGCAGCGGTGCACCAGCCTTTCGCGCCAGCGGCAAAGGCCTCCAGGGCCAGCGGATTGCAGCCGTTGTAGAACGGCACCTGGCCGTCGCCGAGACGTTGCAGTTGATGCATGCGCTGGATGTCGCCGGTACTCTCTTTGACCATGGTCACGTTTTCCACGGCCTTGACGATACGCAGGATCAGGTCCACCGACATGTCGGTGCCGCTGGTGGCCGGGTTGTTGTAGAGCATGATCGGCACGCCGATGCTGTCGCCGATGGCGCGGTAATGGGCGAGGATTTCCGCTTCACTGAGCTTCCAGTAGGACGCGGGCAGCACCATCACCACATCGGCACCATGGGCTTCGGCGAAGCGCGCGCGACGCACCGCTTTGGCGGTGGTCAGGTCGGACACGCTGACAACGGTCGGCACGCGTTTGGCCACGTGCTTGATACTGAATTCGCTGACCTGATCCCACTCCGCGTCGCTCAGGTAGGCACCTTCACCGGTGCTGCCCAGCGGGGCGATAGCGTGCACGCCGCCCTCGATCAGGCGGTCGATGGAGCGCCCGAGGGCGTCCAGGTCAACGCCTTCGCCATGGACGGTGAAAGGGGTGATGGTGTAGCCGATGATGCCGTGAATGTTGGCGGTGGACATGGTGTCTCTCCGTTCAAAAAGGTCTGGGGTCAGTTCAGGCAATCGGCG
The DNA here is from genome assembly GCF_054343835.1 of Pseudomonas sp. GNP012. Classification (NCBI taxonomy): domain Bacteria; kingdom Pseudomonadati; phylum Pseudomonadota; class Gammaproteobacteria; order Pseudomonadales; family Pseudomonadaceae; genus Pseudomonas; species Pseudomonas sp. GNP012. Next base: position 736,663 of record NZ_JBTGUU010000001.1, read on the forward strand.
TGTTGGCGCAGGCTCTGCCGGGCGTAGTAGTTGAAAGCGGCGGCGTGACGTTTCGGCCGGGCAATCCAGTCATGGGCTTCACGGCCCAGCGCAGGGATGATCGGCTTGATGGTCCCGGCACTCATCGCCAACAGTTGCAGCTTCGCGGCACGTTCGATCAGTTGCGCGATGACACAGGCTTCCTCGATGGTGTTGCCGGTGGACAATTGGCCGTGGTGCGAAAGCAGGATCGCCCGTTTGTCGCCCAACGCCCCGGCAATCAACTCGCCTTCCTCGTTGCCCACCGGCACACCTGGCCAGCCTTCGAGAAACGCACAGTCTTCATAGAGCGGGCAGATGTCCATGTGGGAAATCTGCAACGGTACTTCCAGCATCGACAAGGCTGCAACGTGGGTCGGATGGGTGTGGATGATGCAGTTCACATCCGGACGGGCGCGGTATACCCAACTGTGAAAACGATTGGCCGGGTTGGGCATGCCGTGGCCTTCCAGCACCTCCAGGTCTTCGTTGACCAGCAGCAGGTTGCCTGCGGTGATTTCGTCGAAACCCAGGCCCAGTTGTTGAGTGTAGTAAGTGCCGGGCTGTGGGCCACGGGCGGTGATTTGCCCGGCAAGGCCGGAATCGTGACCGTGCTCGAACAGGATGCGGCAGGTCAGGGCCAGCTTTTGCCGGGCGGTCCACGTATTATCCGCCAGGGTATTTTGCATTTGGCTCAGAGCGTGCTTGACCAGTTGCTCTTTGGGCAGTGCTAATGTCTTGGCCATATCGGTGTCCTTTGGGTGATTCAATGGACGTCGGGTTTGTCGCTCACCGGTTCCTCGCAAAGTCGTCGGTGAGCGCAAATGACACTAAAGAGCCTAAATGACACATTGTGTCATTGGCAAGGACAAATCGTTGCCTCCTTGATGGATTAATCGCTCCACATGTCTATCCGTTTGAAATTACTAAGAAAAAAACTTGGCGTGACATTGGAAGCGCTGGCCGAACAATCCGGCATGACCAAGAGTTACCTGTCGAAAGTCGAGCGCGGGTTGAACACGCCATCGATTGCGGCGGCGTTGAAACTGGCCAAGGCGCTGAACGTGAAGGTCGAGGAGTTGTTCTCTGAAGACAACGCCGGCCTCGACAGCTACAGCCTGGTGCGCAGCCACGAGCGGCAACCTTTGGGGGCCAGCGGCAACAATCCGGGTTACGCGGTGCTGGCCCATCAGGTCAGTGAACGCAGCCTGCTGCCGTTCATCATTTACCCGCCGGCGGAGTTCACCGACAAAACCTTCAAGGAGCATCTGGGCGAGGAGTTTCTGTTCGTCCACGAAGGGCGGGTGGAAGTGGACTTCATGCACGAGCGCGTGCTGCTCGATCGTGGCGATGCGCTGCACTTCAATGCGCAAAAACCGCACCGGATTCGTTCGGTGGGTGAGGTACAGGCGCAGTTGCTGGTGGTGGTGCACAGCACCGAGGAATGAGTTGACTGCAAAAGCTTCGCGAGCAAGCCCGCTCCCACATGGGATTTGTGAACGACACAGATCCCATGTGGGAGCGGGCTTGCTCGCGAAAGCGTCAGATCGGCCAGTACTAAACTTCGACTGGAACCGATAACTTGGGGCCACCCAACGCATGGCTCTTGGAATCAAAAAACCGCAACTCAACCCCCGTCCCCTCAAACACCTTCGCGTAATGCCGCTTCTGGTGCTGGATGAAGGCCTTGCTGCGCGGGTAAATCGAGATCGCCAGCACCTGCGGTTTCGCCAGGCGCAAGGCGTGGATGATGTGGCTGTCCTGCTCCCCCAGCGCATGGCCGAAGATGCACAGCGCCTGGCCGTGACCGAGCAATTGCTCGTAGCAGAACGACAGATAGTCCGAACTGCGAATGGTCTTGAGCTTGTCCGCACTCGGCCCTTCGTTGACGAACAGCGGCACGTCGTCGAGGGTCTTGATCGTGTTGTTGATGGCGAAGTTGCCCAGCAACGTGCCCTCGGTCGACATCAGCTTGCGCGCCGTGCCGTCCTGGTTGCGCACCAGGTGCAGACCGCCGTGCAGGTACAGCAAACGGGTTTTGTCGGTGGCCGTGTCGCTCAGGTCGAAAGCGGGTTCGGCACCCTGGAACAGATCGGTGATCGCCTCGGGCCGGTGTTGCACCGCCCAGTAGTTGATCAGGTCGTAATTGGTGGTGAACACCGTGCGGTAGCTGGCCAGTTCCTGATTGATGGTCGCCAGCGTCGAAGGCACCACCAACCGCCACGGGATATGCACCGCATGCACGGTGTTGATCAGCGCTTCCTTGATCGCGTAATAGCGATTGCGCGGGGCGGCGGAGCTGACTGCCAGGGCCTTGTTGACCCGGCTGGTGGTTTTCAGCGCGCTCAGTACCTGCTCGAAACTGCGGGTCTGCATCGCGTCGAACACGCTCAGCTCGGACGGGCTAAGGGGTTTTTCTTCAACGGTGCGGGCATTTTCGAACAGCGACTCGTAGCCGAAATCGTCCCAAACCGCGCGACTGGCACCGTTGCCCACCAGCAAACCACTGAACGAAGCGGTGCTGCGCAAGGCGTTCCAGTCTTCAAGTTGGGCATCGACATCCTGGAAATCGGTCATTGCGGTCTTCGTCTCACGGCAAAAGGTCTTAGGGCGGCGACTTTATCACGACCGGCTGCCCGACCACGGCACGACGCGGGCGAAGAACGTTATGCTGCGACTTCGCCCGAGCCGACTTCGCCGAGTACCCGTTGCTGCAAAAAAAGCCTGATCCGCCGTCTCGATGCGGGGATGAAGTTCTTCGACGATCTGTAAGTCGATGTTGCGGGACCTGATATAGACTGGCCACCATTTACCCAGCAGTACAAAAGGACGCCGCATGACCCCATCGCTACTAATGGCCGTGCTTGCCTCGGGATTTATCTACGGCATCACCCCGGGACCGGGCGTGCTGGCGGTGTTCGGCATTGGCGCGGCCCATGGGCGACGGGCCGGGGCGGGGTTTCTGTGCGGGCATTTGCTCGGCGATGTGATCTGGTGCGGCACGGCGTTGATCGCGATTGTCGGTGCGCGGGAGATCGGCAGTACCGCGTTCGACGTGCTGGGTGTGCTTAGCGGCCTGTACCTGTTCTGGCTCGGCTGGCGTGCGGTGCGCGCCCGGCGCAGCAATGGCGATGCGCCACAGGGTCCGGCGCGGCAGCCGTTCTGGCATGGCATTCTGTTCGGCCTGACCAATCCCAAGGCTTATCCGGTGGCGGTGGCGACATTCACGGCGCTGTTGTCGAGCCGCGCGGAACTGCTCAACTGGTCAATGCTGCCAGCACTGATCGGCCTGAGCTTTGTCGGTGGATTGCTCGCCTACGCTATCCTCATCGGCATCGTTGGGGCTCGGCGGGTGCGCACTTTGTATCAACGTCATGAACTGGCGATCACCCGGTTGTGCGGGGTAATGTTCATCGGCTTTGCCATCAACGCGCTGGTCCATGCGTTGCCGGGGCTGATGCCGAACAAGGCTTGAATGTGATCACAAGGAAGCAAGGCCGACCGGGCAGGGATGATTGATGAGCGCTGCATTATCGGGACACCCACGCTGAACCATGGAAAACCGTAATTCCGCGCCGTTGGCGAGCTATATCGATCTGTTGCTGGACGCCGTTTGTGCAGTGGACAAGCAGGGCCGCTTCGTCTTTGTCAGTGCGGCGTGCGAGCGCATTTTCGGCTACAGCGCCGATGAAATGATCGGTCAATTGATGATCGACATGGTGCACCCCGCAGATCGCTTGCGTACCCTCGATGCCGCCCGGGAAATCATGGGCGGCGAGCCCAAGCTCAACTTCGAAAACCGCTACCTGCGCAAGGATGGCCGTGTGGTGCACATCCTCTGGTCGGCACGTTGGTCCGAGGTCGACCAGTTGCGCATTGCCGTGGCGCGCGACATCACCGAACGCAAGCAGGCCGAATCCCGGCAGGCCGCGTTGTATGCGATATCCGAAGCGGCCCACGCGGCGGAGGATCTGCTGGCGTTGTTCAGGCGCATCCACATGATCATCGGCGAGTGGCTGCCTGCGCTGAATTTTTCCGTGGCGCTGTACGACGAGCACTGTGCGCAGCTCAATTTCCCTTATCACGTCGATGACCAGGAGCCACAACCCGAACTGCCCGGGACCATGACCGGGCGGGTGTGCACCGAAGTGATCCGCACGGGGCAGCCGATCCTTTTGACCCCGAACCCGAACCCGTGCACGCCGTCTGCCGGCTTCGAAGCGCTGATGACCGGGCAGAACGCACCCTGCTGGCTGGGTGTGCCGCTGAACTCGCAGAACGGCACCATCGGCGCGTTGATCGTCAAAAGCGTTCCGGGCGGCGAGCGCTACACCGAGCAAGACAAGGAATTGCTGCAGTACGTCTGCGCCCAGGTCGCGACGGCCATCGAGCGCAAGCAGTTGCACGCCCGCCTGCAACATTTGGCCCAGTACGACCAACTGACCCAGCTACCCAACCGTGAACTGTTGCGCGACCGCCTCAAGGCGTCACTGCAATTGGCCCGTATGGACGGCGGGCGCATGGCCCTGTTGTACGTCGACCTCGACCGCTTCAAGCAAGTCAATGACACCCATGGCCATGCGGTCGGTGACATGCTGCTGCAAGCGGTGGCCAACCGGCTCAAGGGCTGTGTGCGGGAAACCGACACCGTGGCCCGCATTGGCGGCGATGAATTCGTGGTGTTGCTGCACCGCATTCATGCCGCAGACGATACCGACATCGTGGTCGGAAAAATCCGTCAGGTCCTGGCCCGGCCCCTGCGTCTGGACGGGCACAACCTGAGCATCCATCCAAGCATCGGCGTCGCCCGATACCCCGAACACGGCACTGAAGAGAAGCAGTTATTCCGGTATGCCGACGAGGCGATGTACTGCGCCAAACGTGAGCATCACCTGCGAATGGTCTGATAGTCCGTACACCGTTCGTCGTGCGATCCACGCATTTTTCTAAACCTTTTGCGACGCGCAAATTCAGATTCTATGCGGGCGCCAGCTCGCCGCGACTATCACCAAGAGGAAGAGAATCATGCCTAATTCAAGAAACTCGAACTCGGGAAATTTCGCCAACGATCGAACGAAGGCGTCTGAAGCCGGTCGCAAGGGTGGGAAAACCACCACGACGACTGTCGATAAAGAACCTGCGAAACCCGACATGGGCCGCAAACCCGGACAGAAATCCAAGTAATGGATGCAGGTGGTTTTGATTGAGAAGCGGGGGCGCAAGCTCCCGTTTGAATTTGAAAAAGGAGGGCGCGACCATGAAACGGATGGCCACCCGATTATGTAATGCCGGTATTGCCACATTACTGGGCTTGTTTGCCAGCAACGCCTTCGCCCAGTCACCTGCCGAATTCATCGACGATGCGTCGGCCCAGGGCATGGCGGACATCGAGGCCAGTCGCCTGGCACACCAGAAGTCCGAGTCCAAAGAGGTCAAGGACTACACCATCGTCGTCATCAACGACCGCACCACGGCGAACCAGCACCTGGCGAAAATCGCCAGACAACTGGATTTGCCGGTAGCACCGCGCGAAGAAATCGTCGAAAAGGCCAAAGCCCTGATGCCACAAGTCATGGACGGGGCAACCTTCGATGAGGCCTATACGGCCAGCCAGGTGAAGACCACGCAGCAAGCCATCGAACGGTTGCAGCAGGAAGCGCAGACCACCGACGTGCCGCAAATCAAGGCGTTCGCCGAAGAAACCCTGCCAAAATTGCAAAATCATCTGCAAATGGCCAAGGCCCTGCAAGCCAGAAGCTGATCATCAGCAATTATTCAGGTTTTGCTGACCTTTTTCCTGGACGACGGTGCCGTCCAGGTCAATGGTCAGGCCTTCGCCAAGGCTGCGGTAGTGCTTTCTCAGTTTCTCCAGCTCAAACGTGAAAAGGTAGTTTTCTGAAACCTTTGGCGGCGCTCGCCGCGGTATCGTAGCGACCCGAGGACAACGCACCGACAGGAGAACGCAATGAGTTGGTCAGCCAAACAGTACGTCGCTTTTGAAGATGAACGCACCCGTCCCGCCCGAGACCTGCTGGCGGCCATCCCCGCAGGGGATGTGCGTTCGGCCATCGATATCGGTTGTGGCCCCGGTAACTCCACCGAGTTGCTGGTCGAGCGTTTTGCCAACGCCACGGTCCGCGGTCTGGACAGTTCGACCGACATGATCGAGGCCGCACGCAATCGCTTGCCGCAGGTGCAGTTCGACATCGCCGACATCGACACCTGGAACGACGCAGGCCCCTTCGATGTGATTTTCGCCAACGCAGTGTTGCAGTGGCTGCCCGATCACGCGGCGCTGTTTCCTTCACTGGTGAGTAAATTGGCACCGGGTGGCAGCCTGGCGATCCAGATGCCCGACAACCTCAATGAACCTTCGCACCGCTTGATGCGTGAAGTCGCCGCTGATGGTCCTTGGGCCAGCAAACTGGCTGGCGCAGCCGGGCAGCGGACCGAGATGGCCGATGCCAGTGGTTATTACTCGATCCTCAAGGCCTGTTGCTCACGCGTCGATGTGTGGCGCACCACTTACCATCATCCGCTCGCAGGCGGCGCGTCTGGCGTGGTGGAGTGGTTCAAGGGCAGTGGCTTGCGGCCGTTTCTGGAACCGCTGGACGAGGCGGAACGGGCGCAGTATCTGAAGCAATACCAGGCGGCTATCGAGCGGGCGTATCCGGCCTTGGCCGATGGGGCGGTGCTGTTGCCGTTCCCGCGACTGTTTATCGTCGCGACTCGCTGATGCGAAAAAGGGACAGTTGGTGAGCGTCACCTGTCCCTTTTATCGCTTGGAACAATCACGGCAGTTTGTTTTTTTTCGAGCGTCGGGCGCTCAAGTATTCAAAAGCAAACGAGGCAAAGCCGAACAACCCGATCAATGAAATGATCATGATTCCCAACTCTGAATTGTGCATGTCGATCTCGGGGCGATGGATGAGCCGGGAGAATAAGGGATCTGTTTCCGGGCTCAACGCCGCGCTACGGTTTCTTTATTCGCGTGCCGGGATCTATACGCAAAAGATACGCGCGTGGCTCAGCGCTGAACGCCGACCAACATCATCATCGGCCGCTCGCGCTCTTCGGCCAGCGCCGGTTGCGCCGCCACCTCGGCATCGCTCGGCCCCCATTCGTTGACATGGCGAATGCTGAAACCCGCTGCAATCAGCAGGTTGAGCAAGGTGCCAATGGTGCGATGCTGCTTGATCACACCCACGGCCAGCCAGTTGGTCACGCGCTCGCCTTCACGCTGATAACCGTCCACCGGCCAACGCTTGCAGCCCTCGGCATCGATGATCCAGCCAGGATTACGCGGTGCCATGAAGATCGGGTGCTCGATGGAAAACACGAACTGCGAACCGGGCTTGAGCGCCGCGTGCACATTGGCGAACAACCCCGGCAAGTCCTTGATGTAGTGCAACGCCAGGGAGCTGTAGGCCAGGTCGAAACCGCCGGCCGGCAGATCGAGGGCTTCCAGGTCGGCGCGCTCATAACGGATGTTTGATGCAGCGGTGGTTTTGCGAGCCTGCTCCAGCATCTGTTGCGAAACATCCAGACCGAGCACGCTGTCAGCGCCTTGCTCACTGGCCCAACGACAAAACCAGCCGTAACCGCAGCCGAGATCCACCACCTTCAGGCCCTGGATGGGTGGCAGCATGGCCATCAGCGCCGGCCATTCCGGCGCGGCATCGAGACCGCCGATGGAGCGGGCCATCTGGCTGTAGCCCTGGAAGAATTGAGGGTCGTTGTAGATGTTTTGGGTCATGCTCGGGTTGCTCTGTTGAAGTGTTCACATGATAAGTGAAGGCACCTGTGGCGAGGGAGCTTGCTCCCGTTGGGTCGCGAAGCGAGCCCGAACAGGGCCTGCTGCGCAGTCCAACGGGACGGTGCGGCGATCCGACAAGCTCCCTCGCCACAACAGCATGCCGCCCGGTGCAATCTTAGGACGGTTCTGCGTCCATGCGGCGAGCGATCACATCCAGCACATCGCAACCATCGCGCAACGGCACGCAGCAGAGCAATGCGAAGTCGCTCAGCACCACGGTGTCAGAGGTTAGGTCGCCGCGCATTGCAAGATTTTCGAGGAGTTGCGTTACCGCTCGGATGCGGTAACTGGCGGTGCTGAGCAGTGAGTGCAGCGGTTGTGTGGTGTTCACGTACAGCGAGGGGAGGTCGTCGGCGTTGCTGGTTAAAGCCATGAATTCTTTCATGAGTGATTCCTTGAATTGAGGTGAACCACCACTCAGTGTCGCCAAACAAAGGGTGGTAGCTGTACGCAGGTTGGCGAACCGGGACAAGGCAAACCGGCAGACCCAAAGGTCTCCCACGCACAGCCACCATAAACAGGTAGCCAAGTGCGTTCAGAAACGCTCCGAGATGGCTCGGAGGTTTCTATGCTTTGCCATCGAGTCGCCAAACCCGATACGCCATTTGGGCGCGGTCGGACTATAGGGCTCATGACAAAGGCACAGCAATGCGCAAGTGTACGGACAATTCCCTGTGTCGTGTAGGACGTTGCTTTTTAAAGCGTTGTCTTCGTCCATGCCTTTAAAATGGGCCGTTCGCACTGATGATTGCCTCATTTCCACCCACAAAAAACCGGTCACATCGGACCGGTCTTTTTGTGTATTCATATCTCCCGTCACTCAATTCTCAAACGCTGAACGCACCGCGTCCACAACACGCTGCGCCATTCGGTCATCTTCAAGTGGTGGATAGCCTTTCTTCAGCTTCCCGGACACCACCCAGCCGTTCTCCTTGATCGAACGGATGATCCGGTTCGCATCCTGATCCGGCATTTCGAGCACTTCTTTGAGTTGTTCCTGCGCTCGCTGAAAGATCATCAAAACGCGTGCTTCATCCGCCATCTCCGTACGAATCGTGTGCTCGACGACGCGAGCGGTGTACAAGACGTGTTCGGTCAGGTCTGGGTAGCGCCAGGCAAAGCCTGCGTCTTTGTACTCATCGAAGATGAAATTGCTGGGAGTTCCGTCCTCATAGGTCACGAGTTCACTAAATCGATAAGCCGCCGCGTAACGGCGCATAAACGGTCGTGAAAACACCTCGAGCGTACGGTCGTAGCCTGCCCTGAAATCGATCGAACTGGTGATAGTGGCTGACACGGGCAGGATCACGCCGTCGGGCACTGCCTTGTCCCTGATCAAGGTGTCGTTGATCAGGAAGCGATGAATCCGGCCATTGCCGTCACGCATGGGATGGATGTACACGAAGCCGAATGCTAGCACTGCGGCGCGTGCCACTGACTCGGCACCCCGCGTTGCGATCTCGAACTCGTTGAGGCCTTCCAGTAGAGGGGTAAGTTCTTCAAAGTGCGGGGCAATGTAATGCACGATGTCCTCGCGCATTGTGGCCTGACCTACAAATACCGGGGAGCGCCGCAAGCCGAGCCCAATGGCATCTCGCCCCAGAATGCCGGCTTGCAGGGAACGCAGGCTGTCATTGCTTAATGGGGCTTCGATATGGCCGCAGTGCTGGGCAATGACATGCGCAAAACGCTGGATGCGATCAGCCTGGTCGGCCTCTTTTTCGATGAGAAAGCTGGCTCGTGACTCCTTGAACGTCAACCAACTGGCCGTACGCATCAAGATATCGGCACCAAAGGTTCGATCCAACTCCTTCAACGCCGCGCCGAGATCGAATTGCAGAGCCTCTTTGACTGCCGTCGTACGACGAACCAAAGGGCAAAAACCGGGTGTACCGGGCAGGTTGTTTTTGACTCGCCAACGTCGAACTCGTGGTGCTTCACTACGGGTGAGGTAGTCCTGCGCAGAAAGTGCATCGACATAGCCACCGTTGGTTACGTCTGGCACATCCAGACTTTGCCCTGTCAGCCATTCGTAGAGAAACCCTGTGCGGCGAGCATATTGGCCAAAAGGCTCTCGCCGGCACCAGGCTTCGACAGGGTCGGGGCCGGTCTTTGCAAACAAGCGAGCAAAGAATTCGAGATGGATTTCTTCGTACTTGAGGCCGAATTCGAAATGCCCTGAGAAATCGTCGGCAGGCCGGTAGCTCGGGGGATACTGATTCTGCGTATGCCCGCTACTTTCGCGACTGACACGTGTCGTACCAATCGTCGATTCGACGCGCAGTGGCTGTGCCAGAACGATGTCGTACTGGTTTGCGAGTGCCTTTAAACCGACGTGCATTAACGAAATCCTTACTGGGGCGATAAAAACGCTAACGAACAGCTGATTTTACACGAAAACGTTAATCTAACGGAGAGTGAAAAGGCTAACGGTCACCGAAATTCGCTAACAAATCCCCATCATGTGAAAAAAACGCTAACGGGACTTTTATAGTAGTCGCTTCTGCACAGGAGCGCTTTGCGTATGGGGGCGCCAGGTAAGTCTTCTAAACGAAAAAAGTTGCGCAAGGTTCGGATGAGGAGGAGCCCCTATACCAGCGAGTCCCTCCAAATCCCGCCCACAAAAAAACCGGCCACTTGGACCGGTTTTTTCTGTCTCTGCATCCCCCGTCAAAACCACCCTGACGTGAGATCAAAATTCGATTGGAGCGGGTGAAGGGAATCGAACCCTCGTTATCAGCTTGGGAAGCTGGAGTAATGCCATTATACGACACCCGCTCAGAGCGCTGACTTTGTACCAGATACGGCCGGCGATTTGAAGTTTTTCTTTACGTGGGGCGGGTTTAACGCGATTTACCGACAAGGTATGGGGCGCATGACGGTCGATCGCGGGCAAGCCTCGCGCCTGCAGAATACGTTTGATTCAGCAGGGCGGGGCTTGCTCGCGATGACTCTATTTCAGATTGCCAATGCATGGTGGTCCTGGACGTAGTGGTAACGCGGTCGGCTATCGTGCTGGGCCGGTTTCAGGAACCCCATCAGTGCGTTGCGGCTGTCTCGGCAGGCGGCTTTGTGTTCCATGTCGAGAAAGTGGCCGGTGGCCTGAAGGGTCGTGAAGGTGGCGTGTTGCACGTGGTTGGCGAACAACCGTGCGCCCTCGGCGGCGGTGTATTCGTCCCATTCGCCGTTCATGAACAGCACCGGCACGTTGATTTTCTCCGCCGCTTTGAAAAAGCATTGGCGATCGCTGTGCAGCAGGTCGCTGATGTGGAAGTGCATCTGCCCGTATTCATGATCGGCCAGGCTGCTGACGTGCCGATAGTTGAAGCGCTTGAACAGGGTCGGCAGGTGTTTGCCGATGGTGCTGTTCACCAGGTTGCCGACCCGGTCGCCATCCCGGCTGCCGAGGTAATCGACGCCGCGCTCGAGGTAGTCGAGCATGTGCGCGTTGATCTCCGGGGAGAACGAGCTGATCACGGCTTTTTCGATGCGTCGTGGCCGTTGGGCCAAGGCGACCAGGGTCGCCGCGCCACCCCAGGAAAACGACAGCACGTGTTCGGCGGCGAAGTGGTCGATCAGCTCCAGGAGGATCTGCCCTTCGACTTCCTTGGTCAGCAATTTCTCGTGCAGGTTGTGGGCTTTTGACCGGCCTGCATAGGGCTGGTCGTAGCAGACGACGTTGAACTGCGGATGGAGGTTTTTCACGGTTTGTGCAAACGACGCAGTCGTGGCCATCGAGCCGTTGACCAGGATAATGGTCTTCTCTGCGGCGTCTGCGCGATAGAACTCCGTGTAAACCCGATACTGACCCTGTATATCCAACACAGCGATTTCTGGCCTCATGTCATAAGACTCCTGGCAAGCGGGTATGCGCGCAATAGAGATTGCACGAGCTTTGTGACAGGTAGGCATACGCCTGGAATTTGAGAGGCCCATGTCGATCCAATGCAGTCCGGTCGACGGGTATTGTTATTGGCGGGCAGTCTGCCGGATGAGGCCGGAACCCTTGGGTTCCTACCGGCAAAAAGTTTCTTAGAAGTATGGGGTGACTCATCGGTCACATTTCGGCCGACGTCCTGATTCAAGCAGGGGTCACGTCATCGCGCAAGTGCCATTGGTAAATTGTTCGACAACTTCTGCTCAGCGGTCGCCTGCTTAGATCAATCCGATCTCTTCATCGCTCAGTGGGCGGTATTCGCCCGGTTTCAACCTGTCGTCGAGCGCCAGCGGGCCCATGCGCTCGCGGTGCAGGCGCATCACCTTGTTGTTGAAGTGGCCAAACATGCGCTTGACCTGGTGATAACGGCCTTCGACGATGCTCAGGCGCGCACTTTTCGGCCCGAGCAGCTCCAGTCCGGCGGGTTGCGTGGTGAGGTCTTCGAAGGCGAAGTACAGCCCCTGGCTGAATTTGATCGCGTATTCAGGCCCGATGTCCTGTTCGGTTTCGACGTAGTAGACCTTGGGCAGTTTGGTCTGCGGTTGGGTCAGGCGCCGCGACCAGCTGCCGTCGTTGGTGATCAGCATCAGGCCGGTGGTGTTGAAGTCCAGGCGCCCGGCGATGTGCAGCTCGTCCTTGTCTGGCTCATGGATCAAATCGAGCACGGTCGGGTGCTGCGGATCCCGGGTGGCGCTGACGCATCCGGCGGGTTTGTGCAGCATGAAATGGCGCAGGGGTTTGCCGACTTGCAGCACGTCGCTGTCGACTTCGACGCGGCTGAACTCGCGGACTTCACTGTGTGGGTCGCTGACGACTTTTCCATCAATCCTGACGCGTTTTTCCACCAGCAACAGGCGCACCTGCTTACGGTTGAAGCACGGCAGGTTGCTGAGAAATCGGTCGACACGCATGACTTAGGGATCAGTGAAGAAAGGGCCGCGCATCTTACTTGATCGATTCGGACGCTGCTTGCAACTGCGCCTCGACCTCGGCGCAGCGCGGGCACAGGCACGAGGCATTGCGCAGTTGCGCCGGCAGCGCCTGGAGCACGGCCGGGTCGATGCTGACGCCGTAGCACCAGCAGGCGCGGTCGGCGGTTCGCGGGTCGGCCAGGGTGCAGTCGTTGGGTGCGCCGCAGGCGGGGCAGAGGTCAGGCTGGTTCATGGATGGAGTGAGCCATTTCCACGCAGGTTCGGTTACGGCCACTTTGCTTGGCCCGGTACATCGCATGATCCGCCCGTGACAGCAGGGTGTGCAAGGTGTCATCGGGCTGCAGGGTGGTCAGGCCGATGCTGACGGTCACTCGCAAGATCTGGCCGTTGTAGGTGTAGCTCTGTTGCTCCACGTACTGACGAATTTTCTCGGCGATTATCAGACCGGTCTGACCATCGGTGTCCTTGAGCAGCACGATGAACTCTTCACCGCCCCAGCGGCAGACGATGTCGGAGTGCCGCAGGCAGCTCTTCAGATCCTGGGCAAAACCATTCAATACCTGATCGCCGGCCAGGTGGCCATAGGTGTCGTTCAACACCTTGAAGCGGTCGAGGTCCAGCAGCAAGGCAGTCAGCGGTTTGGGCTCGCGCCGGGCTTCGTGCATGGCCTGTATGGCCAGCAGGTCGAAGCCGCGACGGTTGGGCAGTTCGGTCAGGCTGTCGAGGGTGGCCTGGGCCTGGATCTTGTCCTGAAGGCGCTTGATGACCTGGTTGAGCAGGACCAGCACGATCAGCGTGACCAGCAGGCAGATCAGCAGGTTGAGGTACAGCGACTGGCGGATTTCACCCAGGGCGCTGTCCTCGCGTTTGTCGACGAACAGGTACCAGTTCAGTTCCGGGATGAACCGCACATTGAGGAAATGCCCCTGGCCCTGCACGGAATACTCGTAGCTGCCGCTGTGGGGTTTGGGCAGCCGACTGACCAGGTCCTTCATGCCGTCCAGTTCACCGAGTTTCTGCCCGATGCGCGCACCCTGCGGACCGCCTTCGGCGCCTGTCAGCACGAGGCGTCCGAAGTTGTCGACGAAATATACGCTGCGCTGATAACGCTGCTGGTACTTGTCGATCAGCTTGATCACGGCGTCGACGGTCAGGCCAACCCCGGCCGCGCCGATGAACCGGTCGTTGTAGTCGTGAACCTTGTAGTTGATGAAAAAGGTCAGGTTGTCCTTGTTGGCGAGGTCCGGGTCGACGTTGATCTCGTACGGATCCTTCATGTCCCGCACGCGGAAATACCAGGCGTCGCGGGGCTCGGTGGCCTTGACCTGCTTGAGCACACCCTTGGCGTGGTAGTAAGTCAGGCTGGTGTTGGAGACGAAGAACGCGGTGTAGGCGCCGTAGTGGGTCATGACCTCGTTGAGGTACCGGGTCATCTGGTCGGAATCCTTTTCACCATTGACCACCCAGTCGCGCATGAAGGTGTCGCGGGCCATCATCGAGGAAATCAGGATCGGCCTGACCAGGTCTTTCTGGATTTCCGAGTAGACCGTGTCCGATGTCAGCGGCAGTTCGGTGTTGACGATGTTGTCGCGGATCGAGGCCCGGGAGGCGTAGTAACTGAGAAAGGAGGTGGCGAGGAAGCCTGCGCCCAGCAATGCGACCAGCGTGAGCACCAACGAGCGTTGAGAATACAGCGGCGAGCGAAGCGGCATGGCAGTTCCATTGGCAGTCATCCGATGGCAGGCATTCTAAGGGTACTGCCGGGAAATAACTGCTCCATGTGCGCTGCGAATGGTCGTAAATCTTGTACGGACCTTGTGGGAGCGAGCTTGCTCGCGATGGCGGCGTGTCTGCCACATCAAGGCTGAATGTCACACCGCTATCGCGAGCAAGCTCGCTCCCACAGGGTTATGAGTCTGGTGTTTAGCCCAGTGTTTTCAGGTACATCCGCCAGCCGCCGAAATGGCTGATGTTCACCGCGCCCTCCAGTCCATACGCCTCGCAGATAAACCCGCCCTCCCAGCGACCGTCCGCCAGTTGCACCTTGCCCAGTCCCAGCGGTGCCGGTATCCCGGTCAGGAATGAACCCAGTTCTCGGCTGGGCAACTCCCAGACTTCCACGGCAATCGCCACGCCGCCATCCTTCACGCGGACCATGCCCGGACGCAACGGCGGGCCGCCGGCCAGGGCATGGAGTTGATAATCCGGCGAGCTGAAGGTTGTTTCCAGCAACCGGGCGCCACGCTGCCTGAGCTGCCAGTTCAACGCCAGCCCGTCCAGATGCGCGCCGCAGACCACCAGCCGCGCCCGATCATGGCGGGCAACCGGTGCCGGTGCGGGAGCGGCCAGGCCTTGCTGGCGCTGCAAGGCATCCGCCACGCTCAACAGGTACTGATCGGTGAAGGCCCGGCCAAACAATGTCACGCCCCATGGCAGGCCGTTGTCCATGAAGGCGCTGGGCACGGCGACGGCGGCGTAGTCGAGCAGGTTCATGAAGTTGGTGTAGTAGCCGAGGTCCGAATTGCGCAGCACCGGTTCGGCCTTGAGTTCCGCCAGCGACACCGGGCGGCCGATGGTTGGCGTGACGACACAATCGAGACCTTCCAGCGCTGCGTCGCACAGGGCCTTGAGCGCTTGCAGCCGGTATTGGGCGCGGAAGGTCTGCACGCCGTCGACGGCGGGTGCCTTGGCCAATACAGCGCGAATCACCGGCAACACGGCCTCGGGGTTTTGTGCCATCAACTCCCCGGCCACGCTGTAGCGCTCGGCCACCCACGGGCCTTCATAGAGCAAACGTGCGGCCTCCAGAAACGGTGACAGATCAAGCTCCACCGCTTCGCCGCCCAAGGCCTTGAGACGGTCGATGGCATCACCGAACAACAGCGGGCCTTCAGGGCATCCAAAGAATTGCAGGTCCTGTGCACGTGGTACGCCGAACCGGAACGGCCGTGGTGTGCCGAACGCCGAGCCGTCATTCCACAGCGGGTTGCTGCGGCTGTATTCGTCCCGCGGGTCGAGGCGTGCGGTGAGCGCCAGCAACTGACTGGCCTCCCGCGCCGTGGCGGTGAACGTAGTGACGCAATCGAGGGTACGACAGGCCGGCACCACGCCGGCCGTCGAGATCAGGCCCTTGGTGGCTTTCATGCCGACCAGGTTGTTCAACGCCGCCGGCACGCGCCCGGAGCCGGCGGTGTCGGTACCCAGGGAAAAGCTCGCGACTCCGAGCGCTACCGCCAGCGACGATCCGGCGCTGGAGCCGCCCGACGGATACTCCGGCAACACGCTGTTGGGGCACACGCCATAGGGTGAGCGGCTGCCATTGAGCCCGGTGGCGAACTGGTCGAGATTGGTCTTGCCCAACGGAATCGCACCCAGGGCCAGCAGTTGTTCGACGATGGTCGCCGAACGCTGCGGCACGTAGGCAAATGCCGGGCACGCTGCCGTGGTCGGAATGCCCACCAGGTCGATGTTGTCCTTGATCGCAAATGGCACGCCGTACAGCGGCAGGCTGTCGAGGTCGCGGCCGTCGAGGGCGGCGAGGTACGGCTCCAGTTCCTCGGCGCTTAGCAGGTGAATGAACAGGTGATAATCCGGATTCAGCGCGGCGGCTTTGTCCCGCAGGTTCGTCAGCAATTGACGGGGGTTAAGGCTGCCGTCGCGGTAGGCGCTGCGCAGGGCGTCGAGTTGCAGATTGATATTCATGGTGTCAGTCCTTTTCAAAATGGGTTCAGTCAAGTTCCAGCACCACGACGCGCTGTCCGGCGCGCACCGCCGAACCCGGTTGCACGCGCACCTCGCGCACCACGCCGGCCATGGGGGCGAGCAGGGGGATTTCCATCTTCATCGACTCCAGGATCACCAGCACATCACCGGCCGCGACGCGCTTGCCGGCCTCGACCTGAACCTGCCAGAGGTTGCCGGCGATGTGGCTGTCGACGCTCTGTTGACCGCTGGCCAGCGGCGCCTCCTCGGTCGTCTCCGGGGCCGGCTCTTCGCTGTCGAAATGCGCCTGGCCGCTGGCGATCCAGCGCTCACGCTCGGCATTGAACGCGCTTTTTTGCTGCTCGCGAAACGCGCCGATGGTCTCGGCTTCCTGCGTCAGAAACGCCTGGTAATCCGCCAGGTTCAACTGACTGTGTTCGATGTTCAGGTTGAAGCGCCCGAGGGGGAAATCCTGGCGAATGCGCAGCAGTTCATCGGCGCTGACCGGGTAGAAACGGATCTGGTCGAAAAACCGCAGCAACCATGGCTTGCCATCGAACGCGGCGACTTCGCGGTAGCGGTTCCACATCTGTAGCGTGCGCCCGACAAACTGATAACCGCCTGGGCCTTCCATGCCGTAGACGCACATGTAGGCGCCACCGATACCCACCGAGTTTTCCGCGGTCCAGGTGCGCGCCGGGTTGTACTTGGTCGTGACCAGGCGATGGCGCGGATCGAGCGGGGTGGCGACCGGCGCGCCGAGGTAAACGTCGCCCAGGCCCATCACCAGGTAACTGGCGTCGAACACCGTGCGTTGCACTTCATCGAGGTTCGGCAGGTCGTTGATGCGGCGGATGAACTCCAGGTTGCTCGGGCACCAGGGTGCGTCCTTGCGCACCGTGGTCATGTATTTCTCGATGGCCAACTGGCACGCCGGGTCGTCCCAGGACAGTGGCAGATGGACGATGCGCGAGGGCACCTGCAGGTCTTTGGCGGCGCACACGGCGTCCCATTCGCCGGCGACGATGCCGAGCAGGTCGGCCAGTGGCAGTTGTTCGGGTTGGTAGTGGACTTGCAGTGAGCGGATGCCTGGCGTCAGGTCGATCACGCCGTGCAGGTGTTGGCTTTCCAGGGCTTGCATCAGGGCGTGGGCGCGGAAGCGCAGAACGAGGTCGAGCTCCGGTGCGCCGATCTCCAGCAGCAAATGCGTGTCGCCGGACAGTCGTGCAACCAGCCGCGTATCTCCCTGGCCAATGTCCAATACAACAGGCGACACCATCCCCTGTGGGAGCGGGCTTGCTCGCGAAAGCGGTGCTTCAGACACATCAATGTTGACTGACGCGCCCTTTTCGCGAGCAAGCCCGCTCCCACATTGATCCCATTTCAAGGCCAGGGTGCGGGCGGTCTTGATGTCGATGGGGGAGAACTGCACCTTGTCCCCTGCCTTGAGCTGCCCCAGTTGCCAAAGATCCGCCTCGATCACCGTCACCGGGCACACGAACCCGCCCAGGCTTGGGCCATCCGGGCCGAGGATGACCGGCATGTCCCCGGTGAAATCCACCGCGCCAATCGCATACGGATTGTCGTGAATGTTCGACGGATGCAAACCCGCCTCCCCACCGTCGGCACGCACCCATTCAGGCTTCGGCCCGATCAGGCGCACACCGGTGCGGCTGGAGTTGAAATGCACTTCCCACTGGGTGGCGAAGAAGGTCCCGATGTAGTTTTCCGTGAAGTATTCCGGCGCACCGTGGGGGCCGTAGATCACGCGAATCTGCCGAACCGCCGGCAACTCGGTGACCTGATCTTCTGCCAGTTGTTGACCGGCGCTGCGGTCATTCAGCGCTGGCAGGTGCAACACGTCACCGGCCCGCAAGGCGCGGCCACCGTGCCCGCCAAATTGCCCCAGGGTGAAGGTGCTTTTGCTGCCCAGATAGTCCGGCACCTGCAGGCCGCCACGCAGACACAGATAACTGCGCGCGCCTGCGCCGGCAATGGTGCCGAGGCTCAAGCTGGCGCCTGCCGGAACCACCAGCGCAGTGTTCATCGGCACGCTTTGGCCGTCGAGCAGCAATGGAATCACCGCACCGGTCACCGCCACCACCGCCTCGCAATTGAAGCGCAGCAACGGCCCGCTCATGGTGATTTCCAGCGCCGCCGCGCCTTCGTCGTTGCCCAGCAAACGGTTACCCAGGCGCAGCGCCCGACTGTCCATCGGCCCTGAAGGCGGCACGCCGACCGCCCAGTAACCGAGGCGCCCCGGATAATCCTGAACACTGGTTTGCGTACCGGCGCTGAGTACCTCGAACGTGTTGGCCTGATACACCAGGCCTTCCAGGCAACGGGTCCACGGCTGGCCGCTGGCGAAAGGCGTATCGAGCAGTATCTGGCGCAGGTAATCGCGGTTGGTTTCCACGCCGTAGAGCAGGCTGGCACCCAGCGCTTGATGCAGATCCGCAGCAGCCTCTTCGCGCGTCGGCGCCCAACTGATGACTTTGGCGATCATTGGGTCGAAATACGGCGGGATCTCGCAGCCCGCTTCGACCCAGGTGTCGATGCGCAGTCGTTTGCCGTCGGCGTCAGGGAAATTCACCGCCGTGAGCAACCCGGGGCTTGGCTGGAAATCGCGCCCCGGATCCTCGGCATACAAGCGCGCCTGAATCGCATGACCCTGCGGCTTCAAACCCTGTACCAGATCGCTCAGCGGCGGCAGCTCACCGGCCGCCAGTTGCACCATCCAGCGCACGAGGTCGACGCCCCACACCTGTTCGGTGACGCCGTGTTCCACCTGCAAACGGGTGTTCACTTCCAGGAAATAGAAACGCCGGGCATCGCTATCGAAGACGAACTCCACGGTGCCGGCGCTGCGGTAGTTCACCGCTTTGGCCAGTTTGATCGCCGCCGTGCAAAGTTCATCGGCCATGCCCTCGGGCAGGTTCGGTGCCGGGGTTTCCTCGAGGACTTTCTGGTTGCGACGCTGCACCGAACAATCGCGCACGCCGAGGGCAATCACCTCGCCGCGACCGTCGCCGAACACCTGCACTTCCAGGTGACGGGCACGCTGGATGTACTTCTCGATGAACACCCCGGCGTCGCTGAAATTGTTCTGGCCCAGGCGTTTGACCGCTTCGAAGGATTCGCTCAACTCGGCCGCGTTGCGGCACACGCGCATGCCGATGCCGCCACCGCCGGCGGTGCTCTTGAGCATCACCGGGTAGCCGACCTGTTCACCGGCGATCAATGCTGCGTCGAGGCTCTCGAGCAACTCGGTGCCTTCAAGCATGGGCACACCCTGTTGCCGGGCCAGGGCGCGGGCGGTGTGCTTGAGGCCGAACACCCGCAGTTGTTCCGGTGTCGGGCCGATGAAGGCGATGTCGACGGCTTCGCAGGCTTCGGCGAATGTGGCGTTTTCCGAGAGGAAGCCGTAACCGGGATGGATCGCGGTGGCGCCGCTGGACTTGGCGATGGCGAGGATTTTATCGATCGCCAGGTAGGTGCCGGCGGCTGCGCCTTCACCGAGGCTGTGCGCTTCGTCGGCCTGCAGGATGTGCAGGCTGGCCGCGTCGGCTTCGGAGTAAACGGCGACACCCTGCACGTGCAGTTCACGCAAGGTCCGCAGGATGCGGCAAGCAATGGCGCCACGGTTGGCAATCAGGACTTTTTCGAACATGGCATAACCCCCGGAGGCGATTGCGCATCAGCCTCGACTGGGATGCGGGCCGTCCCGCAGTTTTTCGAAATGCATCGGGGTCGTCCCCGGTGGCAACATCAACGCAGATCACTGTGGGAGCGAGCCTGCTCGCGATAGCGGTGGGTCAGTCAACATCAGTGGTGCATGTGCCGACGCCTTCGCGAGCAGGCTCGCTCCCACAGGGGATATCAGTGTTCTTGCTGTTTGAGGCATTGGCCTGAACGGGCCTGGCACAAGGCAAACAACCAGCGGCGTAAACGTGCGAGTTTCAGTTCCATACCAGGAGCTCCGCAGGTGTCGGGTTGTAGGCGTTGCACGGGTTGTTCAGTTGCGGGCAGTTGGAGATCAGCACGATCACGTCCATCTCGGCGCGCAGGTCGACGTACTTGCCCGGCGCGGAAATCCCGTCTTCGAACGTCAAGCCGCCGTCGGCGGTGACCGGCACGTTCATGAAGAAGTTGATGTTCGGCCCGATGTCGCCCTTGCCCAGGCGTCCGTCGTGGACACAGGCGCGCAGGTAGTTGTCGCGGCAGCTGTGCATGTAGCGCTTCTCCAGGGCGTAGCGCACGGTGTTGCTCTCTTGCGCACAGGCGCCGCCGAGGGTGTCGTGACGCCCGCAAGTGTCGGCGACGATGGTCAGCATCGGTTTGCCGAGGTTGGAATACAGCACGCTGCCGGTGCTCAGGTACACGCTGTTCTGCCGGCGCAACGTGCGCTGCACGTCGTAGCGTTCCTTGGGATTGGCGACGCTGTAGAACAAGGTGTCGACGGCCTGATTGCCTTCAAGATCGAGGATGCGCAGGGTCTGGCCGGCCTTGACCTCCATCAGCCAGGGTTCGCCCGCGGGGATGGTGGCGCGGTAGATCGCGGTGTCTGGTTGCCTGCTTGTGTGAACGGCAGCGGTAGCGATTGCGAGTGACATGGCAGCGATCCTCAGGCGAACAGACGGTCGGTGTTGATGAAGCCGCGCTCGTTCTCCGGGCGCGAGGTGCGGCAGTGTTCGGCGACGCTGGCGTCGGCGTTCATCCAGCTGATCTTCAGCGGTTTCGGTGCATATTCCGGCGATGGATCCATCGGGTGCTGCAGAGCGGTGAGCACCACCAGGGTGTCCATCGGTGCGTACAACTCGATGTAGTCGCCAGCCTTGGAATTGCCCTCGACGAAATGGAAGCGTCCGGCGTCATCAACGTTCACACGACTGAACAGGTTGAGCGTCATCAGCAGATCGGACAGGCCCAACCCCCACTTGCCCAGTTCCACCAGCAGGTTGTCGGTGCCGTTGCGGAAGAAGCCGTTACGCAGTTCCTGATAGCGTCCCGCGCCGTATTTTTCTGCGACCTCTTCGGCGCAGAGCACGCCGCCCAGGCTGTCGCTCCAGCCGCAGGTGTCGGCGGTGATGGCGGCCAGCACGCGGCCCATGTCCGAGTACAGGCAATGGCCGGCGGTGAGCTTGGCGGTGTGTTGGCATTTGAGGCTGTCGGGCAGGTTCAGGCGCTCGGTTTTTTCATTGGCGTTGAGCAGTGTCAAGCTGACGTTGGCGCCGCCGCGCAGGTCGGTCAGGCGCAGCAATTGGCCGCGCTTGAGCACGAAGGAACGATGGCCGCCGCCGGGGAGCATTTCTTCGGCGAAGGGCGGGAACAGTTGGGTCGAATCAGTCATTGTGAAAAATCCTCTAAGCGATACGAAACGTGCCCGCCACCGGCAGCGGCAGGGCGTCGACGGCTTTGCACTGGGCGCGGCGGTCGCTGTTCAAAGGGATGTCGTAGGTGATGCGTGCGCCATAGGCGCCGGGGGCATGCGGGTCGAGGCGGACCTTGTCGAACACCAGCAGGCGCGTGCCGAGGCTGAAGCCTTCGGACAGGTCATGGGTGACCATGAACACTGTCAGCCGGGTCTCGCGCCACAGCTCCAGGAGCAAGGCGTGCATGTCTTTGCGGATGCCCGGATCGAGGGCGCCGAAGGGTTCGTCGAGCAGCAACACCCGCGGCTTCATGATCAGCGCCTGGGCAATGGCCAGCCGTTGTTGCATGCCGCCGGAGAGCTGCGCCGGGTACTTGTCCAGCGAATGGCCGAGGCCGACTTTGTGCAGCAGCACCGAGGCCTGTTCGCGGGCCTCTTTTTTCGCGCTGCCGAACAGGCGCCCGAGCAAGGGCGAACGCGGCAGTTCGAGGCCGAGGGCGACGTTGTCCAGCACGCTCAGGTGCGGGAACACCGAGTAGCGCTGGAACACCACGCCACGGCTGGCGTCCGGCTCACCGGCCAAGGGCTGGCCGTCGAGCAGGATCTCGCCGCGACTGGCGCGTTCCTGGCCGAGCAGCAGGCGCAGGAAGGTCGATTTACCACAACCGGACGCCCCCACCAGTGTGCAGAACTCACCCTCGTTGACGTTCAGGTTGAGGCCCTCAAGTACCACTTGATCGGCGTATTGCTGCCAGACGTTTTTAACGGTGATGAAGCTCATTTGGCGGCCCCCTCATACCAGGGGAACGCCCGACGCGTCAGGTGTTTGAGCCCCCAATCCATCAGCCAGGCGAGCAGGGTGATCCACACCACGTAGGGCAAGATCACGTCCATCGCCAGGTAGCGGCGCACCAGGAAGATCCGGTAGCCAAGGCCATCAGTGGAGGCAATGGCTTCGGCGGCGATCAGGAACAGCCATGCCGAGCCGAGCATCAAGCGCAACGAGATCAACAGCCGTGGCAACAGTTGCGGCAGCACCACCCGCAGCATCAGGGTCCAGGTGGAGGCGCCGAGGGTCTGGGCCTTGATCAGCAGTTCCACGGGAATTTCCCGGGCACGCTGTTCCAGGTCCCGGGCCAGCGCCGGGGTGATGCCGATGACGATCAGCATCACTTTCGACAATTCCCCCAGGCCGAAGACGATGAACAGGATCGGCAGGATCGCCAGCGGTGGCACCATCGACAGCACCGTCAGCAGGGGGGACAACGGCGCACCGAACAGCGGCAGGGTGCCTGCGGCGATGCCCAGGCACAGCCCGGCCAGGGCGCTGATGCCCAGGCCTATGGCCAGGCGTTGCAGGCTGGAGGCCGTGTCCTGCCAGAGCAGGTATTCGCCGGTGCGGGTGTCGGCCACGAAGGCCAGGCGTTTCACTGCATCGGCCATCTGCACGGCGCTGGGCAGCAGCTTGTCGTTGGGGTTGTCCAGCAGTCGCTCGGCCGAACCCATGAAATAGGCGAACAGCACCAGGGCGAACGGCAGGATCACCAACAACAGGCGACTCGGGCGGTCCGGATGACGGTTGATCAGGCGCATGGCCGGTTCTCCTGATTACAGCTTGGCGTCGGCGGCCATTTGCACGTAGCTCGGGTCGAAGCGCAGCTTGAGGTTGCCTTTGTCGCCGCTGGTCACGCCGTTGGCGAAGGCCATGCCGACAGCGCTGGTGTCCTTGGCGCCTTCACCCAGCAAGCCGTGCTGGAAGGAGAACTCGGCGACTTTGCGCATGGTTTCCGGCAGTTGCTTGCTGGTGCTGAACGCCAGGGCTTCCTTGGGCGTGGCGAACAATCGGGTGGTGTCCAGTTGCGCCTGGAAACCCGCCAGGTCAGTGCCCGAGGCCTTGGCCATGTGTTCCAGTGCGGCTTTGCCGGCGGCGTTTTTCGCGTTCATCAACTCGACCACTTCAAACCAGGCACCGGTCAGTGCCTTGCCCAGGGCCGGGTTGTCTTTGAGGGTGGCGCTGTTGACCACCATCATGTCCATGATTTCGCCGGGGATCTGGCTCGAATTGAACACTTCGGTCACCGCGGGCTTGGCCTTGATGTCCGAGAGCATCGGGTTCCAGGTGGTGACGGCGTTGACCTGTTCGGTGTTGAAGGCGGCCGAGATATCGGCGTCGGAGGTGTTGACCACTTTCAGGTCTTTCTCGGTGAGGTCCACCGAATCCAGCGCCCGGGCCAGCAGGTAATGGGAGACCGAGAGCTCTACCAGGTTGACGTCCATGCCCTTGAGGTCGGTGACTGTCTTGCCTTCACCCTTGAGCACGATGCCGTCGTTGCCGTTGGAGAAATCACTGACGATCAGCGCGGTGCTGTCGACGCCGCCGGCGGCCGGAATGGTCAGCGCGTCCATGTTGGTCATGGTGCAGCCGTCGAACTGGCCGGCGGTGTACTGGTTGATCGATTCGACATAGTCATTGAGCTGCACCACGTCGATCTGGATGCCGTACTTCTTCGCCCATTTGTCGACGATGCCCTGGCTGCCGGCGTACTCCCACGGCATCCAGCCGGCGTAAATGGTCCAGCACACGCTGAAGTGGTCTTTTTGGGCAGCCTGGGACGAGAAGCTCACGAGGGCGGCGAACGCAGCGGCGAGCAGGGCGGGTAAACGAAGCTGGGACATGGTGGTTCTCCAGTTGATCAAGGACGGACAGGACGGCAGCGGCACCGCTAACGGTGGCTTGTCTCCCGGGCTTTTGTCCCGCCGTGTAACCTCAACTGGAGGTCGCCAACTCTCGGACCAGTCACTCGCGTTTGCGAGCCGGAACCCTAGTCAGCCATTTGCAAATTGTGGTGCCGCGAACCTGTAGTGACTCCTGCACCCGGTTGTTAAAGCGAGAGGCGTGCCAAGTTGGCCCGAGCGCTCTAGCGTGGGAGACAGGGAGGTTGACGGTGTTGATTGGAAAGGCGCACTGCCTTGTGATGGTGCGCGGGTGCACCGCTTTGGAACCTGTCCGCCGCTGATCAGACGGTGGGTGCGACATCGCACTTGGCAGGGGATTGCCAGTCAAAACAGGTGTCAGCCGGTGTGTGCCGACTGCTGTCACAGGTCTTTACGGAGGCCGCCATGTTACGTCGATTGTTGTTGGCTGCAGTGCTTGGTCTCGGATTGTCTGGCTGCTACTACTACGACGGTCCTGTCGACGTCTACGGGGGATCTTATTACTACCCCGGCTATTACTCGCCCTATTACTACGGTTACTACGGTCCGCGCTATTACGGTGGTTATCGCGCCTATTACTACGGCGGGCATGGTTATTACCGTGGTCACGGTGGTGGACATCATGGCGGTGGACACCATGGCGGTGGACATCGTGGTGGACACCGTTGATCAGGGCGTGAATGGATGAAAAACCTTTCATCGGGCAGATGTTTCTACTTGTTTCGGGGACGCACCAGATTCCGAATTCGGTGTCTGATCTTTCGACAGTCACCGAACATTTGACTGTCGCCTGCCAGCGTCGCTGGTGTGGCTCATCCGCGGTCCAGGAGGCCGCCATGCTCTGTCAAAAAAAGCTGCGCCGAATTCTACTGCTTGCAGTGTTGGGATTGTCCCTTGGTGGGTGCGTGCCTTACTACGATGAAGGAGGCAGTTACTACAGTTCCGAGGTCTATACCTCGCCATCGCCAACCTATTACGCCGCAGGGAGTTCCTACTACTCCAATGGTGGCGGTTACTACACACCGCCGCCCCGGTACTACGTGCCTCCAGCGCGGTATTACCAGCCGACACCGCGCTATTACTCACAGCCGCGGATATATCAACCGTCGCGCTATTACTCGCAGCCGCGGATGCATCAATCGTCGCGCCATTCCCAGTCGGCCACTCGTTATTATCAGCCGTCGCGGGGCGACTACCGCACGCATCAGAACCATGGCTGGGACGGCCGTAACCGCGGGAACTGGAACAACGACTATCGCGGTAACGGTCGCGGCTATCGCAACGGGCGGGGCGGCCACCGCTAATCTGTCAGTCAAATGTCAAACCTGTGGGAGCGAGCCTGCTCGCGATGGCGGTGTGTCAGGCACTCCGTCTTCGCGAGCAGGCTCGCTCCCACAGTTTTTTCAGTATTCGGACAAATCCGCCAGCGGATGCCGACCTTCCCAGGCCTTGTGAAAATGCGCCTCGACCACAGCGTCCGGCACGGTGTTGATGTCCGGCCAGTGCCAGTGCGGCTTCTGGTCCTTGTCGATCAACCGCGCACGCACGCCTTCACTGAATTCCGGATGACGGCAGCAGTTGAGGCTCAGGGTGTATTCCATCTGGAAGACTTCGGCCAGCGACAGGTGCCGGGCCCGGATGATCTGTTCCCATACCAGATGCGCGGTCAGCGGCGCGCCTTCACTCAGGGTCCTGGCCGCACGGCTGAGCAACAGGTCGCTGTGGTCGCGCAGGGCGCTGATGGCCTTCCAGGCGCAACGCACATCGCTGACATCCAGTAGCTCGTCGATCTGTCGACGACGCGGCAGCCACTGGGCTTCGGGCATCTGCGCCACGGCTTCCTGCTGCAAGGCCTTGAGCAGGCTGTTGAGCTGCATGGGTGTCTGTTCCTGCCAGTTCAGTTGCAGCAGGCCTTCGATCAACTTCGGCTGCTGCTCATCGAGCATAAAACGATCCGCCAGGTCCAGATCGATGGCATCGCGGCCGTTCATATGCGCGCCGGTCAGGCCCAGGAACAACCCGAGCTTGCCGGGCAGGCGCGACAGGAACCAGCTGGCGCCAACATCCGGGTACAGGCCGATGCTGATCTCCGGCATGGCCAGGCGGCTGCTCGGCGTGACGATACGGGTGCTCGCTCCTTGCAACAGTCCCATGCCGCCGCCAAGCACATAGCCGTGCCCCCAGCAGATCAACGGCTTGGGGTAGGTGTGCAGTTTGAAGTCCAGGCGATACTCCGCCGCAAAAAACTGCGCAGCCAGTGGCGGTACTTCACCCGGATGGACGCGACAGGCTTGCACCAGGCTGCGCACTTCACCGCCGGCGCAAAAGGCCTTGGCGCCATTGCCGCGCAACAGGACGCAGACGATCTGCGGGTCCTTGGCCCAGGCTTCCATGCGGTCGCGCAGGGCGTTGATCATGGGCAGGGACAGGGCGTTCAGGGATTTTTCGGCATCCAGGCTGGCGATGCCGATGCGTGCGCCGTCGGTGCCGGTGAGTTCTTCGAAGTGCAGATTCATCGTGACCTCGATCGGGAATTTGAGGGTTAAGTATGATCGCTGTGTGGGAAAGTGCCGGATCTGTATCAGATCAATTGACAAGCGTGGTGAGCTTTCCTAGGGTTCGCCCCATTGTTTTTGCCGGATGTAACCATGACTGCTGACGACCGTATCAAACTCGAACCGGGCTGGAAGGAGGCACTGCGTGCCGAATTCGACCAGCCTTACATGGCAGAGTTGCGAAACTTCCTGCAACAGGAGCGGGCGGCCGGCAAGGAGATCTATCCGCCGGGGCCGATGATTTTCAACGCGCTCAATTCCACGCCGCTGGACAAGGTCAAGGTGGTGATCCTCGGCCAGGATCCCTATCACGGCCCGGGCCAGGCCCACGGTTTGTGCTTCTCGGTGCAACCTGGCGTACCGGCGCCACCGTCGCTGGTGAACATCTATAAAGAGCTCAAGCGCGACCTGAACATCGACATCCCCAACCATGGCTACCTGCAGAGCTGGGCCGATCAGGGCGTGCTGATGCTCAACACCACCATGACCGTCGAGCGCGCCAACGCCAATGCCCACAAGGACAAGGGCTGGCAGTTTTTCACCGATCGGGTCATTGAAGTGGTCAGCCAGCAGCAGCCGCACCTGGTGTTCATGCTGTGGGGCGCCCATGCCCAGAGCAAGCAGAAGCTGATCGATGCGACCAAGCACCTGGTGCTGACCTCGGTGCACCCGTCACCGCTGTCCGCCTATCGCGGCTTCCTCGGTTGCGGGCACTTCAGCCGCACCAACAAGTTTCTGGAGCAGAATGGCGAGACGCCGATCGAGTGGCGGTTGCCGCCGGTTTGATGTGTTGACGGTGCTGGCCCCTTCGCGAGCAGGCTCGCTCCCACAGGGATCACGCGACCCCTGTGGGAGCGAGCCTGCTCGCGATGAAGTCGACTCGGTCTTACTCCGGATTGCGATTCCAGTACTTGAACAACGGCTCCGCCAGAAACAGCACAAACAACAACCTCATCACCTGCATCGCCGTCACCAGCGGCACCGACAATTGCAGGGTCTCCGCCGTCAGGCTCATCTCGGCGATACCGCCCGGCATCATGCCCAATGTCAGTGAGCGCAGATCCAGGTGGGTCAGCGCACTCAAGCCCAGTGCTGCGGCAGTCGCAATCAGCATGGACAGCACCGTGCCGATCAAGGTGCGGCCCATGAACGATGGCGCACGCCGGAAAAACTGCCGGTTGAAGTGACAGCCCAGACCGCTGCCGATCAACCACTGGCCGATCTGGCTGCCGCCGTTGGGTAAGCCAATGTGCAAATCCCAGCCGATGCTGACCGCCGCACTGACCAGCAACGGCCCGAACAGCCAGGGGTTGGGTTGACGCAGACGCTCCCAGATCCAGGCCGCCAAAGCGCCAGCAGGAAACAGCACCGCCAGCCAGCGCCAATCGATGCTGCCCGCGTGGGAAATCGGCGCACCGTCACCCAGCAGATACTTGAAGGCTGCTGGTACGCACAGCACCACCACCAACACCCGCAAACTTTGCCCCGCCGCGACACGGCTGAGCACCGCACCATTGCGCGCGCCGAGGTTGACCATCTCCCCGGAACCGCCGGGCATGCTGGAAAAGAACGCGGTGGCGCGATCTTCACCGGTGCGGCGCATCAGCCATACGCCAACCACGGCGGACAGGCTGGTGACCAACGCACCGAAGAAGATCAGTCCGAAATGACTGAGCACCTGCTCCATCACCAGCGGGGTGAAGTGCAGGCCGATACCGATGCCGACGATCCACTGGCCGCACTTGCGGCCGCCAGGGATTTCGGCCAGTTGCCAGGGGGTCAGGCAGCGCACGAGGATGATCGCCAGCAACGAGCCGACCATCCACGGCAAAGGCCAGCCGACCTGGCTGGCGAGGTAACCGCCCAGCAGGCCGACCAGCGGGGTTCCCCACCAGGCTTTGAAAGGTGTTCGATCAGACATCGGCGATGACGCGCCGGGTAACCGAACGTTTACGCCAGATACGCACAATGGGCACCAGCAACATGACCACGATCAACCCCCAGACACCGACGGTGATACCGCTCGACCAGAGAATATCCAGCGATCCGTTGGAAATCGACAGCGCCCGACGCAGGTTCTGTTCCATCAAGCCACCGAGGATGAAACCCAGCAACACCGGGGACAACGGGAAGTCCAGCTTGCGCAGGATGTAACCGAAGATGCCGATGCCGATCATCAGGAACAGGTCGAAGGTCGTGGCATGCACGGCATACACGCCAATGGCGGTGATGATTGCGATCATCGGCACCAGCGCCCAGTTCGGTACGGCAAGGATTTTGGTGAAGATCCGGATCATCGGAATGTTGAGGATCACCAGCATGATGTTGGCGATGAACAACGAAGCAATCAGGCCCCAGACGATGTCCGGTTGCTGTTGAAACAGCAGTGGGCCCGGCGTGATGTTGTACAGCGACAACGCACCGATCATCACGGCCGTGGTGCCCGAACCGGGAACGCCGAGGGTCAGCATCGGCACCAGTGCACCGCACGCTTCTGCGCCAATGGCGGTTTCCGGTGCAGCCAGGCCACGCTTGTCGCCTTGTCCGAATTTTCCGCTTGGGCCAGCGATACGTTTCTCGGTCATGTAGGCCACGGCGCTGGCCAGTGTGGCGCCCGCACCCGGCAACACGCCCATGATGAAACCGAGCACACCGCAACGCATGTTCACCCAGAACACCGAAGCGGCTTCCTTGAAGTTGAACAGCATCCGGCCGGTGGCCTGGAAAGCTTCCTGGCCACGGTGGGTTTTTTCCAGCAGCAGGAGGATTTCGCTGATGGAAAACAGGCCCAGCACCAGGACCACGAATTGAATGCCATCGGTGAGGTGGATGTTGTCCCCGGTGAAACGGTAAACGCCGCTGTTGGCATCAATGCCGACGGTCGACAGGAACAGGCCGATCAGCGCCGCGATGAACGTCTTGAGCGGCCGGTCACCCGCCATGCCGCCGAGGCAGACAATGGCGAACACCATCAGTACGAAATACTCCGCCGGACCGAAGGCAATCGCCCATTTCGCCAGCATCGGCGCGAACACGACCATCCCGCAGGTCGCAATGAAGGCGCCGATGAACGAACTCCACGCCGACAACGACAACGCCACACCGGCCAGACCCTGGCGGGCCATCGGGTAGCCATCGAGGGTGGTCATGACGGTGGAAGCTTCGCCCGGGATGTTCAGCAGGATTGAACTGATACGACCGCCGTACTCGCAACCCAGGTAAACCGCGGCCAGCAGGATCAATGCCGACTCCGGTGGCAGGCCGAGGGCGAAAGCGATCGGGATCAACAACGCCACGCCATTGATTGGGCCCAGCCCCGGAAGCAGGCCGACGACCGTACCGATCAGCGTGCCGCTGAGTGCGGTCACCAGGTTGTAAGGGGTGAGTGCGACACCGAAGCCGTGACTCAAGTAACCAAGCGTATCCATATCAGTTCTCCAGAACGTCGAGCAGGCCCAGAGGCAGTGGCACGTCCATGACTTTGTCGAACAGCAGGTACAGGCCGACACTCATCAGGCTGATGATGATCGCGCCCGGCAGCCAGCGCCCGCCGTACAGGCGAGCCATTGGAATGCCAACCAGCATGCTGCTGAGGATGAAACCCAGCGGTTCGAACAGCCCGGCGAAGACCAGCAGCAACAGCACGCAAACACCAATTTTGGTCAGGGTCTCGCGATCCATCGGCGGATCTTCATCGGTGTGCTTGATCGGCGAGGGCCGATACACCATGTAAACCAGCGCCAGGCCCATCAGCCCCAGCATCAACAGGGGGAACGCGCGTGGGCCGATCGGTTCGTAGGAAAAAGGTGCCTGATAGGGTAAGGCCATCAGCACCAGGCTGAGACAGGCCAGCAACAGCACCGAAGCAAAAATGCGTTGTAAGAGCATGAGGAACTCCTGTGCCGCGACTCCGCCAAACGGAGTCGCAGCCGCTAGACAGAGGCGATCACTGGATCAGGCCGAACTCTTTGGCCAGCACTTTGTAGTCCGCGACCTGCTTCTTCACATAGGTGTCCAGTTCCGGGCCGGTCATGGCGAACGGGAACAGTTCACGCTGGTCGCGCAACTTGGCGAACTCCGGTGAAGCCAGCAGTTTGTCGAAGGAGTCCTTCCACCAGGCGTAGTCCTCGTCGCTGACCTTCGGCCCCAGGTAGAAGCCGCGAACCACCGGCCAGACGATGTCGTAGCCTTGTTCGCGGGCGGTCGGGATGTTCTTCATTTCCGGCTCGTCCAGACGCTTGTCGGAGAACACCGCCAGCAGACGCATGTCACCGCTCTGGATGTGCGGCATGGAGTCGGAAATGTCGGTACTGCCAACCTGGATATGACCGCCGAGCAGGGCCGTGGCGATCTCGCCGCCACCTTCGAGGGCGACGTAACGCAGGTCACGCGGATTGATCCCGGCGGCCTTGGCGATCAGCGCGGTCTGCATCCAGTCCTGGCTGCCGACGGTGCCGCCGGAACCGATCACCACTTTGCTCGGATCTTTCTTCAGTGCCTGGACCAGATCGTCGAGGGTCTTGTAGGGCGAATCGCTCTTCACCGCG
Source organism: Pseudomonas sp. GNP012 (assembly GCF_054343835.1). NCBI lineage: Bacteria > Pseudomonadati > Pseudomonadota > Gammaproteobacteria > Pseudomonadales > Pseudomonadaceae > Pseudomonas > Pseudomonas sp. GNP012. The sequence continues at coordinate 768,256 of NZ_JBTGUU010000001.1, forward strand.
ATGGCGCCGTAGCTGGTGCCGACGGCGGCCAGCCAACGCACATTGCTTTCATCGAAACGACCGAACTTGCCTTGGGCCAGGTTCAGCAGCGAACCACTGGACCAGGCCACCAGCGTACCGGCATCGGCCGGACGCTGGGCGACCACCGCGTTGTACGCCACCGCGCCGACACCGCCGGGCATGTAAGTCACCCGCATCGGTTTGGTCAGCAGTTTTTCGTTGACCAGCGCGCTTTGCGCCAGTTTGCAGGTCAGGTCGAAACCACCACCGGGCGAGGCCGGGGCGATGCATTCCGGGCGTTTGGGCTCAGCCATGAGTTGGCCGGCGAACAGCACACAGCTGGCGGCGAGGGCGAAACGGCGCATTGAACGATTCATTTTTGTCTCCAGTGGAGTTTTTGTTTTTGGGATGATTCAGGTGCGACGATTTCGCGCGGTGCTGGCGTGTTCGAATCCGCACGGATCGAACGACGGGCAGCCGGCTTCGGCGCTGGCAAGCATAAAAATCGGGGAGCGAGAGAAAGGGCGGGGCGGGCAAGCCTGAAGCTGTGTGGACAGCATGGTGCAGTACCTCGTTTATTGTTTTTATTGGCGAAAACGCTTCGAGGCGTTTTTCGGTAGTTACATGTCAAAGCACGTTTTCAAACTACGATTCGATGGTCTGCAGTCGAAACCATCCGTGGGGCGACTCTAACGACCCAACCTTTCGCTAACCTTTCAGCGGGCTTTCACGGTTTTTCGGGCTTCACAGCGGTGTTTGCGGCTGTAAACTCCGCGCCAAAGAATGGCGTCGGCCATCCCTGAACGAGGTATAGATCCATGCGTGTCCTGCTCGTCGAAGACCATTTGCAGCTCGCTGAAAGTGTCGCCCAGGCGCTCAAGAGCACCGGGCTGACTGTGGACGTTCTGCACGATGGCGTGGCCGCCGACCTGGCGCTGGGCAGCGAGGAATACGCCATGGCGATCCTCGATGTCGGCCTGCCGCGCATGGATGGTTTCGAAGTGCTGGCGCGCCTGCGGGCGCGGGGCAAGAACCTGCCGGTGCTGATGCTGACCGCCCGCAGCGACGTCAAGGATAGGGTCCATGGCCTGAACCTCGGCGCCGACGATTACCTGGCCAAGCCGTTCGAACTGACCGAACTCGAAGCCAGGGTCAAGGCGTTGCTGCGCCGCAGTGTGCTGGGCGGTGAACGTATCCAGCGTTGTGGTGTGCTGGCCTATGACCTGGAAACCCGGCGTTTCACCCTCGGTGAAGAATTGCTGACCCTGACCTCCCGCGAACAGGCGGTACTCGAAGCCCTGATCGCACGCCCCGGTCGGGTGATGAGCAAGGAGCAACTGGCGTCGCAGGTGTTCGGTCTGGATGAAGAGGCCAGTCCCGATGCGATCGAAATCTACGTGCACCGCCTGCGCAAGAAGCTTGACGGCCAGCCGGTCGCCATCGTGACCTTCCGTGGCCTCGGTTACTTGCTGGAAAGCCGCGATGCATAAGCCCAGCAGCTTGCGCTGGCGGTTGTTGTGGAACCTGGCGCTGTTGCTGGTGGTGTTGATGCTGGCCAGCGGGTTGAGCGCCTACTGGAACGGTCGTGAAGCCGCCGATACGGCCTATGACCGGACCTTGCTGGCCTCGGCGCGCACCATCGCCGCCGGCGTCTCCCAGCGCGACGGCACCCTGAGTGCCGACGTGCCCTACGTGGCCCTCGATACCTTTGCCTACGACAGTGCCGGGCGAATTTTCTACCTGGTCAATGATATCAATCAGAAGCTGATTTCCGGTTACGAAAACCTGCCCGCGCCACCGCCGGGAACGCCGCGCACCGATGATTACCCGGCGCTGGCGCGCTTCTACAACGCCCAGTACCGCGGGCAGAACGTGCGCGTGGTGAGCCTGCTCAAGCCCGTGAGCGAGCCAAACATGAACGGCATGGCGGAAATCCGCGTGGCGGAAACCGATGAGGCGCGCGTCAGCATGGCCCGCAGTCTGGCGGCGGATACCTTGCTGCGCCTGGGCATGCTGGCAATCGGTGCGTTGATGCTGGTGTGGTTTGCGGTGAGTGCCGCGTTGCGCCCGCTGGAGCGCCTGCGCACGGCGGTGGAAGAGCGCCAGCCGGACGATCTGCGCCCCTTGCCATTGGTGGAAGTGCAGCGCGAATTGTGGCCGCTGGTGCGCGCCCTCAATCACTTTACCGAGCGTCTACGTGGACAGTTCGAGAAGCAGGCGCAATTCATAGCCGATGCCGCCCACGAGCTGCGCACGCCATTGGCAGCCCTCAAGGCGCGACTGGAGCTGGGCATGCGCTCAGCCGAGCCCGAAACCTGGCGCAGCACGCTGGAGACCGCCGCCCAGGGCACTGACCGCTTGACCCACCTGGCCAATCAGCTGCTTTCCCTGGCACGGGTCGAAAATGGCGCCCGGGCGATTGCCGAGGGGGGCGCGCAGTTGCTCGACCTCAGTCAATTGGCTCGGGAGCTGGGCATGGCCATGGCGCCGTTGGCCCACAAGCGCGGCATCGCGCTGGCGCTGGAAGCGGATGAACCCGTCTGGTTGCGGGGCGAGCCGACGCTGTTGAACGAACTGCTGAGCAATCTGGTGGATAACGCACTGGCTCACACGCCGCCGGGCGGCAATGTGATTCTGCGAGTCTCGGCCCCCGCCGTGCTGGAAGTCGAAGATGATGGCCCCGGTATTCCTCTTGAGGAGCGTGACCGGGTATTCGAGCGTTTTTACCGGCGCAATCAGCAAGTGGCTGGCTCAGGGTTGGGTTTGGCGATTGTCGGCGAAATCTGCCGCGCGCATCTGGCGCAGATCAGCCTGCATGATGGAGAGCGGGCGGGGTTGAAGGTGCGGGTGAGCTTTGTTGCAGGGGATTGATGCAGTGTCTGTTCTGGCCCCTTCGCGAGCAAGCCCGCTCCCACATTGAACCGAGTCGCCGCAGATCAAATGTGGGAGCGGGCTTGCTCGCGAAGGGGTCGACGCGGTCTTTGATCAGTAAAACATCGACCGTGTTTCTTCCAGGTCGGCGCACATCGCCTCGTCGTCGATGTCGATGCCAATTGCATGGAAGGCCGGCACGCTCAACGGATCAATACGAGCGAACGGATGGTCGGTGTCCTTGTGGCAATACAGGCTGGCCACCTGCACCAGATCCACATAGTCGACCTGCGCCGACTGGCGTTTGAAATTCAGGTAGAGCTGCGGTACCTGCACCAGCATGTCGGGAAAGTCCCAGACCTTGAGCAGTTTTTCGCCGATCAGGGGATGAATCCGGTCGATCACATGGTTGAGGCTGACCGGGTCGGACAGCAATTCATAGTGATCTTCGGCGTAGGTCAGGATCGGTAGTACGCCGATCTGATGCACCAGCCCGCCAAGGGCGGCCTGGTCGGGCTTGAGTCGGGTGTAACTGCGGCACAGGGCATAGCTGACGCCGGCGATTTCCAGGCTTTTGCGCCAGACTTCGCGCATTTTCTGTTCCACCACGTCGGAGCGGGCGTGGAAAATCTGCTCCATGACCAGGCCGATCGCCAGGTTGCAGCTGTAGTTTATGCCCAGGCGAGTGATCGCGGTGTGCAGGTCAGTCACTTCCTGGGTCGCGCGCAACAGCGGGCTGTTGACCACTTTGATCAGGCGCGCCGACAGCGCGGTATCACGGCCGATCACTTTGCTCAGGGTACTGACGCTGACTTCCGGGTTTTCCGCGGCCTTGCGAATTTGCAGGGCCACTTCCGGTAACGTTGGCAGAACCAGGTCATCGTTATTGATGGCCTCAACCAAATCCTGTTGGACCTTTTCCGCCAGCTCGCTCATTTAGTCTCTCTGGGTGTTGCGCCAAGTGCTGCCGTTATTGCTGGATTTCGCGATCGCGATCCAGTTCATAAGGCAGGTCGAGCAGCTGCAAGGACGGCCCTTCGAGCGCCCCCAGGTGGATGTCTCCACTGTCTGCCGCTTCGGCTTGCAACACCGCCAGGAGCTCAATGCCTTGCCCGGCGCGGGCAGCCAGCACCACTTCGCCGATAGAGCTGCCATGGGTCGGGGAGAACAGCGCGATACCCGGTTCCGGCAGCTCGCCGGCCGCCAGTTGCAGGCGATACAGGCGACGCTTGAGTTTGCCCAGGTATTGCATGCGCGCGACGATTTCCTGGCCGGTGTAGCAACCTTTCTTGAAGCTCACGCCACCGACCGCTTGCAGGTTGAGCATCTGCGGGATGAACAACTCGCGGGTGCCGGGCATGACCTGGCCGATCCCGGCACGTATCTGGCCCAGCAACCATTGATTCAGGTCACCTTCGCTCAGCACCGCCGACAGCTTGCTTTTGACCGCATCGGCAAGACCTGCGGCGACCCACAACTCGGCGCGTTGCGGCGAAACACGGATGGCGATCAGTCCATCGCTGCGCACGACGCTGTCGGTTTCTGCCGCCAGGTCCAGGCCGAGGCTGGCCAGTGCGGCGTCGCCATGGTCAATGCCGAAGCGGACCCAGGCGGCACTTTCGTCAGTCAGTTTCGATTTGGAGAACACCGCGTATTTTTTCAGGTCCGCCAGTTGCGGTTCGAGCAATTCGGTGGCCATGGCCAGGACCACGCCATCACCTTCGAGCAGGATGCGGAAACTCGATTGCATCCGGCCTTTCTGCGTGCAGCGCGCACCGAGGCTGGCCCGGGAATCGCTCAGATAGTTGAGGTTGCAGGTCAGTTGGCCTTGCAGGAATTTGCTGGCGTCCGCGCCGCGGACCGCGAGAACACCTTCATGAGAAAGGGTGCAGAAAAAAGCAGAATCGGCCATGGGTCATCGCAGGGTAAAAAGTCTGGTGGACATCATAAGGGGCCGCCTTCGAAATGGGTAGTTCACAAAGGATCACCGGTGCCCGACCAAAGCCGACTGTTCGACGGTGCGCGGGCCTGTATACTTGCGGCCTATTTGAGGAGCGCTCCATGGTCGAAGATGTTGAACTGAACCGCCTCTTTTGGCACAGCCGCCGTGGCATGCTTGAGCTTGACGTGTTGCTGGTACCGTTCACGAAAGAGGTTTACGCAACGCTCAACGAGGTGGATCGCGCGTTGTACGTCCGACTGCTGACGTGTGAGGATCAGGACATGTTCGGCTGGTTCATGGAACGCAGCGAATCCGAAGATCCTGAATTGCAACGCATGGTTCGCATGATCCTGGATCGTGTCCAGCCCAAGTAATTCGTTCGAATGCCGCTGGCATGCCTCGCGGCAGTTGCTGGCGGCATATCTGCTGGCCCAGCTGTTCGCGCTGGGTTCGTTGTTTTTACTGTCGATTCCGCTCTGGGCCAGCGCGCTCGGCGTTGTGCTGTGCGTGGCTCACGGCGTCTGGCTGTTGCCCCGGGGGATTCTGTTGACGCACCCGCAGGCCATTTGCGGCTTGCGGCGCGATGCCGATGGCTGGCAGTTGTGGAGTCGGGCCAAGGGTTGGCAGCCCGTGCAGCTGAGGCCGGACAGCCTGGCGCTGCCGTTGGTGGTGGTCTTGCGTTTCCGTCTGCGTGGCGAGCGCCGGGTCAGGGCCATTTGCGTGCCCCGGGATGCGCAGGCGGCGGATGTGCACCGACGCCTGCGGGTCCGGCTCAAATTCAGCCGACGTAGGTGGGCGGCACCAGAATAGTGTCCAGCGCGACCGGCAACATGTCCGGGTAGTCGAGGGTGTAATGCAGGCCACGGCTTTCCTTGCGCTCCATGGCTGACAAAATCATCAGCTCGGCCACCTGGGCCAGGTTGCGCAGCTCGATCAGATCCCGGCTGACCTTGTAGTTGCTGTAGAACTCGTCGATTTCATCCAGCAACAGTTGTACGCGGTGTTGTGCCCGTTGCAGGCGTTTGTTGGTGCGCACGATGCCAACGTAGTCCCACATGAACCGCCGCAGCTCATCCCAGTTGTGCGCAATGATCACGTCTTCATCGGAATCGGTGACCTGGCTCGCATCCCAGGCGGGAAGGGGGGCGGGCATTGGAACCCGGGGCAACTGTTCGAGAATGTCCGTGGCCGCCGAGCGGGCATAAACGAAACATTCAAGCAGCGAGTTGCTGGCCATGCGGTTGGCGCCGTGCAGGCCGGTGAAACTGGTTTCGCCAATGGCGTACAGCCCCGGCACGTCGGTGCGGCCCTGTTGATCGACCATCACGCCACCGCAGGTGTAGTGCGCCGCCGGGACCACCGGAATCGGCTGTTTGGTGATGTCGATGGAAAATTCCAGGCAGCGTTCGTACACCGTCGGGAAGTGCGTCTTGATGAAGGCCTCGGGCTTGTGACTGATGTCCAGATAAACGCAATCGATACCCAGGCGTTTCATTTCATGGTCGATGGCCCGGGCGACGATGTCCCGTGGCGCCAGTTCTGCCCGTGGATCGAAGCGCTGCATGAAGCGCTCGCCGTTGGGCAGCTTGAGGTGGGCACCCTCGCCGCGCAGGGCTTCGGTGATCAGGAAGCTCTTGGCCTGCGGGTGATACAGGCAGGTGGGGTGAAACTGGTTGAACTCCAGGTTCGCCACCCGGCAGCCTGAGCGCCAGGCCATGGCGATGCCATCGCCGCAGGCGCCGTCGGGGTTACTGGTGTACAGGTAAACCTTGGCCGCTCCGCCGGAGGCGAGGATCACAAAGCGGGCGCCATAGGTATCGACTTCGCCAGTACCGCGATTGAGCACATAAGCACCGAGGCAGCGATCACCTTCGAGTCCCAGGCGTTTCTCGGTGATCAGGTCTACCGCAACCCGCTGCTCCAGCAGTTCGATGTTCGGTCGTTTCCTGGCCTGCTCGAGCAGGGTTGTGAAAATGGCAGCGCCCGTGGCATCGGCGGCGTGGATGATGCGCCGATGGCTGTGACCGCCTTCGCGGGTCAGGTGGAATTCGAACCCGCCATCTTCATTGCCCGACTGTTCATCGCGGGTAAAGGGCACGCCTTGGTCGATCAGCCATTGAATCGCTTCCTTGCTGTGCTCGACGGTAAAGCGCACCGCGTCTTCATGGCACAGGCCGCCGCCGGCATTGAGTGTGTCATCGACATGGGATTCAACGGTATCGGTGTCGTCCAGCACGGCGGCAACACCACCCTGGGCCCAGAACGTCGAGCCATTGGCGAGGTTGCCTTTGCTCAATACGGCAATGCGCAAATGACCGGGCAAGGTCAGCGCAAGGCTCAAGCCGGCAGCACCGCTGCCAATTACCAGAACATCGTGTTGAAACTGTTGGCTCATTTCAGGATTCCGCTCAAAGCGACCCGGGTCGGGGGTGGCGCAGCTGGACTGGCGAGTCAAGTCAGCCGCACAGCCCACTAGTATATAGAGGGGGGGGACGGCACAATACCCGAGCCAGCATGGCATTGTGAAACTACTGTGACGCAAAATGTCGGGCGCTTCGTCGGATGGTTTTCTGTCCATTGCGCGCGAGAATGACTGTATCGCCGATTTAACAGTCTTTTTCGCTTCACGGTTGCACAATGTCGGTTCGGCGCAGCTATAAATATTTGGAACTTTTGCCAAAGTGCCAAGATCAATAGACCGTTGCCTGAAACAAGGGACAGCGTCGGATTCAGTACAGGATTGCAGTTCGATCCCTGGCGAAGAATCCGATGACAAGATTATTCGCGCAGCCGGGCCCACTCGCGCTGCGCTTTTCGTGCGTGCCAAATCAGAGCCCGCAGGAAACTTGCCTGGAGGGGGAGAACTTTTGCGAAAAGCCCGAGTCTATGGTTGCAAGTCTGGTGGTTTACTTCTGCAAGCCTCCTCCGAGCTCATCGAGGAGTGTTCATGCTAACCCAGGAAGAGGATCAGCAACTGGTCGAACGCGTTCAGCGCGGCGACAAGCGTGCTTTCGATCTGCTAGTGCTGAAATACCAGCACAAAATTCTCGGGTTGATCGTGCGTTTTGTGCACGACACCCATGAAGCCCAGGATGTGGCACAAGAAGCCTTTATCAAGGCGTACCGTGCACTTGGAAATTTTCGCGGAGACAGCGCGTTTTATACGTGGCTTTACCGCATCGCCATCAACACGGCGAAAAACTATCTGGTTTCACGCGGCCGTCGGCCGCCGGATAGCGATGTCAGTTCCGAGGATGCAGAGTTCTACGATGGCGATCATGGCCTCAAGGATCTCGAGTCGCCAGAACGGGCTTTGCTGCGGGATGAGATCGAAGGCACTGTCCATCGAACCATTCAGCAACTGCCGGAAGATTTGCGTACGGCTTTAACTTTACGTGAGTTTGATGGTCTGAGTTACGAGGACATTGCGAGCGTCATGCAATGTCCGGTAGGCACCGTGCGCTCCCGGATTTTCCGCGCCCGGGAGGCCATCGATAAAGCCCTGCAGCCGTTGTTGCAGGAAAACTAAAGACAGCGGCGACAGCCAAGAGAGGAACGCCATGAGTCGTGAAGCCCTGCAGGAATCGCTGTCCGCAGTGATGGATAACGAAGCGGACGAATTGGAATTGCGTCGGGTATTGAATGCCTGCGACGATGTTGAAACCCGTGAAACCTGGGCTCGTTATCAGATCGCTCGGGCAGTGATGCACAAGGATCTGCTGCTTCCACGCCTGGACATCGCTGCGGCTGTTTCTGCTGCCCTGGCTGACGAAGCCTCACCGGCAAAAGCTTCCCGCGGTCCATGGCGCAGCCTGGGTCGTCTGGCGGTCGCAGCTTCTGTGACCCTGGCGGTACTGGCCGGTGTGCGCCTGTACAACCAGGATGAGATCGCCGGTACCGAACTGGCCCAGCAATCCAGTCAGCCCGCACTGGCCGCTCCTCAAGTAAAAGGCCCTGCTGTTCTGGCAGGCTACAATGAGAGTTCGGAAGCTACAGGCCCAATGGCCAATGGCGTTTTGCAAGGTCAGCCAGGCTGGCACGATCAGCGTCTGCCAGGCTACTTGCGCCAACATGCACAACAGGCTGCACTGAAAGGTACTGAGAGCGCTCTGCCTTACGCTCGTGCGGCAAGTCTGGAAAACCGTTAAGGAGGATCATGCGCGCCATACCTCTACTTTCGCTTCTGCTCAGCGGCTGGTTCATCGTTCCAGCCCAAGCTGATGATGCCCAGGACTGGTTGACCCGCCTGGGCCAGGCAGAGCAGCAGCAAAGCTTTCAGGGTACTTTCGTCTACGAGCGTAACGGTAGTTTTTCTACCCATAACATCTGGCACCTCGTCCAGGATGGAAAGGTCCGCGAGCGATTGATCCAGCTCGACGGCTCCGCTCAGGAAGTCGTTCGCATTGATGGGCATACTCAATGCGTCAGCGGCACACTGATAGCAGGGCTGGGGGACTCCCCCAACTCCGCTGCCCGTGCACTCGATCCTCAAAAGCTCAAGAATTGGTATGACCTCGCCGTCATCGGCAAGTCGCGTGTTGCCGGGCGTTCGGCGGTGATCGTATCGCTGAAACCCCGCGATCAACACCGTTACGGTTTTGAACTGCATCTGGACAAAGAAACCGGCCTGCCTCTGAAGTCTTTGTTATTGGACGACAAGGGGCGGTTGCTGGAGCGCTTCCAGTTCACGCAACTGGATACGGCCGATGTTCCTTCCGAAAAGGATCTGCAGGCCAGCAATGATTGCAAGCCAGTCAACCTCGACAGTGACAAGGCTTCTGCCGTCAAGACTGCCCAGGTCTGGCATTCCGACTGGTTGCCTCCCGGCTTCGAGCTGACCAGCAGTACCGCTCGCAAGGATCCGCAGACCAAGACCCAGGTCAATAGCCTGATGTACGACGATGGGCTGGCGCGTTTTTCGGTATTCCTCGAACCGTTGAATGGCGCAACCGTCACCGACACCCGTACTCAGTTGGGGCCGACCGTTGCGGTTTCCCGGCGCTTGACCACGGCACAGGGCGACATGATGGTGACCGTCGTCGGCGAGATACCGGTAGGTACTGCTGAACGGATAGCGCTTTCAATGCGCACCGACGCCACTGCAACCAAGCAGTGAGCTAAATTCGAAATGTTTCGTGAGCATTTCAATTTGCAAAAAAACCTTAAATTTCTTATAGGTCAGAGCCCCTCGGCTCTGGCCTTGTTTGTTGTTCCCGGAACAAAAATACCGGCGTATTGTTCCCGGTGTTCCTTGCTCCATATCGCTTAACCCTGCTCGTCGTAACGGGAGCCGTATGTCGATACCACGCTTGAAGTCCTACCTTTCCATTATTGCCACCGTGCTGGTGCTCGGTCAGGCGGTCACCGCCCAAGCGGTCGAATTGCCTGACTTTACGCAACTGGTCGAACAAGCCTCGCCCGCGGTCGTGAACATCAGTACCACGCAAAAGCTGCCGGATCGCAAAGTCAGCCAGCAAATGCCCGACCTCGAAGGCCTGCCGCCAATGCTGCGCGAATTCTTCGAGCGGGGCATGCCGCCGCAATCGCGTTCTCCTCGTGACCGTCAGCGCGAGGCAACTTCCCTGGGCTCGGGTTTTATCATCTCGTCTGATGGCTACATCCTGACCAATAACCACGTGATCGCCGATGCAGACGAAATCCTCGTCCGTCTGGCCGATCGCAGCGAAATGAAGGCCAAGCTGGTCGGTACCGATCCACGTTCCGACGTGGCGCTGCTGAAAATCGAAGGCAAGGATCTGCCGGTGCTCAAGCTCGGTAAATCCCAGGACCTGAAGGCAGGCCAGTGGGTGGTTGCTATCGGTTCGCCGTTCGGCTTTGACCATACGGTGACCCAAGGCATCGTCAGCGCCGTCGGTCGCAGTCTGCCGAATGAAAACTATGTGCCGTTCATTCAGACCGACGTGCCGATCAACCCGGGTAACTCGGGCGGCCCGCTGTTCAACCTCGACGGTGAAGTGGTCGGGATCAACTCGCAGATCTATACCCGCTCCGGTGGCTTCATGGGCGTGTCGTTTGCAATCCCGATCGACGTGGCCATGGACGTTTCCAATCAGCTGAAGTCCGGTGGCAAGGTCAGCCGTGGCTGGCTGGGCGTGGTGATTCAGGAAGTGAGCAAGGATCTCGCCGAGTCGTTTGGCCTTGAGAAGCCGGCGGGTGCGCTGGTGGCCCAGATCCAGGATGATGGCCCGGCTGCCAAGGGTGGCCTGCAAGTGGGCGACGTGATCCTGAGCATGAACGGTCAGCCAATCGTCATGTCGGCTGACCTGCCGCACCTCGTTGGCGCATTGAAGGCTGGCGCCAAGGCCGATCTGGAAGTGATTCGTGACGGCAAGCGCAAAAATGTCGAGCTGACCGTCGGTGCCATTCCGGATGAAGACAAGGAAATGGGCGCCGAGCCAAAATCCAGCATCGAGCGCAGCAGCAATCGCCTCGGTGTTTCCGTGGTCGAACTGACTGACGACCAGAAGAAAACCTACGACCTCAAAGGTGGTGTGGTGATCAAGGAAGTGCAGGACGGTCCTGCCGCCATGATCGGCCTGCAGCCGGGTGATGTGATCACCCACCTGAACAACCAGGCCATCGGTTCCGCCAAGGAGTTCGCGGACATCGCCAAGGCGCTGCCAAAGAACCGTTCGGTGTCGATGCGAGTGCTGCGTCAAGGTCGTGCGAGCTTCATCACCTTCAAGCTGGCTGAATAATCCGGTTGATGGCTGAATAAAAAACCGCCTCGAAAGAGGCGGTTTTTTTATGTCCGGACTTTTTGTCTGCAAGGGCGTCAGCCCATCATGTCCTTGATCAAGCGCTCCTGTTCCATCAGCTCGCGTTGCCGCGCGTCGATCCGCGAAGACAGCGGGAAGTTGCTGCCGGCCTTGCGTTTGGCGAAGTCCAGTTGCTGAATGGCCTGTTTGTAGTCCCCGACCAGGGCAAAATATTCGGCACGCGCCTGATGCAGGCCGATGATATTGCCCGACAGTCCGCGCGTCTCGGCAACCTGATACCACACGTCCGGGTCATCCGGCCGTGACTTGAGCAGGCTTTCGAGGGCTTTCTCCGCATCTGCGGTGCGGTTTTGCTTGAGCAGCAAGTCGACACGCACCTGGTTCAGCGGGTAGTTGCCAGGGTATTGGGTCATCAGGCGGTCAACCCGGGACTGGGCATCCGCCAGGCGATTGTTGGTGATGTCCAGATCGACCTGAGCGAGGTTGTAGATGATTTCGTTAGGTGACTTGGCCAGCAACTGCTTGAGGTTTTCCCGTGCTTCGTTCAGTTGGCCGCCCTTGATCTGGGCGATCGCCAGGCCGTAGCGCGCGACGTCGTTTTTCGGGTTCTCGTCGAGCTGGGCGCGGAAGCGCTTGGCGCCGAGCCCCGGGGTTTCTTCATAGATCAGCTGTACGCGTGCGCGGATCAGCTGGTAGCGCATGCTGTCTTCAATGCCGCCCGTTGGGAACTGTTCGGCGCGGTTGCGGGTGTCGGCGATACGCGATTCGGTGACCGGGTGAGTCAGCAGGAACTCCGGTGGCTTGGCATCGTAGCGGTACTGACGCCCCAGGCGTTCGAACATGGTGGGCATCGAGCGGGGATCGTAACCGGCCTTTTCCAGATTGAGGAGGCCGATACGGTCGGCTTCCTGTTCGTTCTGGCGGGAGAATCGCCGCTGTTCCTGAATGGCTGCTGCCTGTGTGCCGGCAATGGCTGCGATCCCGGCGTCACCGCCACCTGCCGCCGCTACCACGATACCCGCCAGCAATGCAGCCATCATGGGTACTTGCATGCGTTTTTGTGCTTCGATACCCCGGGCAAAGTGGCGCTGCGACAAGTGAGCCAGTTCGTGCGCCAGTACCGAGGCGTATTCGCCTTCGGTCTGGGCGTTGAGGAACAAGCCACCGTTGACCCCGACGATCCCGCCCGGCGCCGCAAAGGCGTTGAGCTGCGGGCTGTTGATCAGGATGAATTCCAGGCGCCGGTCAGTGACCTGGCTGGTCTCCAGCAGGCGGTAAACGCTGGATTCCACGTAATTCTTGAGTTGCGGGTCGTTGAGTTGCGAAACCTGGCTGCGCAACATGGCCAGCCATGCGCGGCCGAGTTGGTATTCCTGTTGTGGCGAGACAATGGCAGAACTGGCGTCGCCGAGTGACGGCAGGTCGTCGGCGAAGCCCGGTGAGGCGAGCAGGCAAGCGAGCGTCAGCAGGGTAGGGCGCAAAAATGTCATGCACAAAGCCTTAGTCGACAAAGACCTTACTGTAGCCGGACACCGGCGTTGCGACCAGATATTCTAGGCATCTCAACCACCTGACCCGGAGTGATGCAATGACCGACGCTGTAGAGCATGACGTTGAACTGGACGCCAGCGGCCTGAATTGCCCGCTGCCGTTGCTCAAGGCCAAGATGGAGCTCAACCGGCTGGCCAGTGGCGCGGTACTCAAGGTCATCGCCACCGATGCAGGTTCGCAGCGCGACTTTCGCACCTTTGCCCGATTGGCCGGTCATACCCTGCTTCGTGAAGAAGATGAGGCGGGTGTTTACCGCTACTGGTTGAAAAAAGCCTGAAGTCTGCAGCGTTTGCTCCTAAGGATTATTGATGTTCAAAGTGTTACGCGACTGGATTCAGCGCTATTTTTCCGATGAAGAAGCGGTGGTGCTGGCTGTCCTGCTGTTTCTGGCGTTCACCGCCGTATTGACCTTGGGCGGCATGCTGGCGCCGGTGCTCGCCGGGATGGTGCTGGCGTACCTGATGCAGGGGCTGGTGGTGACGCTTGAACGCCTGCGTGTGCCGGGCGGGGTCGCGGTGGGGTTGGTCTTTGCGTTGTTCATGGGGCTGTTGCTGGTGTTTATCGTGGTGGTCGTGCCGCTGCTGTGGCATCAACTGATCACCTTGTTCAACGAGTTGCCCGGCATGCTCGCCAAGTGGCAGTCGCTGTTGCTGCTGCTGCCCGAGCGCTATCCGCATCTGGTGTCCGATGAGCAAGTGCTGCAGGCGATCGAAGTGGCGCGCGGCGAAATCGGCAAGTTTGGTCAGTGGGCACTGACGTTCTCGCTGTCGAGCCTGCCATTGCTGGTGAACATCATGATCTACCTGGTGCTGGTACCGATCCTGGTGTTTTTCTTCCTCAAGGACCGGGCCATGATCGGCCAGTGGGTGCGCGGTTACCTGCCCCGTGAGCGGGCGTTGATCACCCGGGTCGCCCATGAGATGAACCGGCAGATCGCCAACTACATTCGCGGCAAGGTCATCGAAATTTTCATCTGCGGTGGCGTGACCTACATCGCCTTTGTCGTGCTTGAACTCAACTACGCGGCGTTGCTGGCACTGCTGGTGGGGATTTCGGTGGTGGTGCCTTATGTCGGCGCCGTGGTGGTGACTGTGCCCGTGTTTCTGATTGCGCTGTTCCAGTGGGGCTGGAGCGATCAGTTCATCTACCTGATGGCGGTCTACGGGATCATCCAGACGCTCGATGGCAACGTGCTGGTGCCCTTGCTGTTCTCGGAGGCGGTCAACCTGCACCCGGTGGCGATCATCTGCGCGGTGCTGCTGTTTGGCGGCTTGTGGGGCTTTTGGGGGGTGTTCTTTGCGATTCCCCTGGCGACGCTGTTCAAGGCTGTGCTGGATGCCTGGCCGCGCAAGGAGCCGGAAGTCGCGCCGTTGCTTTGACTCTTCGGTGAAGCTGACGGCCTCTTCGCGAGCAGGCTCGCTCCCACATTGGACCTTGTTCGCCTGAACAACTCGGTCAACTGTGGGAGCGGGCTTGCCCGCGAAGGCGTCCGGATAGGCGCTATATGAATCAGGCTTTGTCGAGTGCCTGAGCCGCCGCCAGAACCGCATCCACATGCCCCGGCACCTTCACGCCACGCCACTCCTGGCGCAGCACGCCATTCTTGTCGATCAGGAAGGTGCTGCGATCCACGCCCATGTATTCCTTGCCATACAGCTTTTTCAGCTTGATCACGTCGAACAGCTGGCAGATGGCTTCGTCCTTGTCGCTGATCAGCTCAAAGGGGAATTCCTGTTTGCACTTGAAGTTCTCGTGGGATTTCAGGCTGTCGCGCGACACGCCGAACACTTCGGTATTGGCGGCCTTGAACGCAGCATGCTGATCACGAAAGCCCTGGCCCTCGGTGGTGCAGCCCGGCGTGCTGTCCTTCGGATAGAAGTAGATCACCACCTGCTTGCCCTTCAGGCCTGCGAGGCTGACGGTCTGCCCGCTGGTGGCGGGGGCTTCGAAATCGGCAACCGGTTGGTCGATGGCAACGGCCATGGAAAGCTTCCTTACATTGGGTTCTGTGGGCGCCAGGGTTCGATCAGGGCGTCCAGGTTCAGCGCGTCGGCGAAATCCAGGAACTGATCGCGCAGCCAGCTGATCTGCACGCCGGCCGGCAAGGTCACGGTGAACGTGGCATTGAGCATGGTGCCGCCGGTCTGCGGAGCCTGATAGGTGTCGCAGGTCAGGTTCTCCAGCTCGACATTGTGGTCCATGAAGAACTGGCACAGCTCGTTGATGATGTCCGAGCGGTAGGCCGAGCTGACATAAGCGACGTACGGCAGGGCCTGTGGGCGGTTTTCCAGGGCGGCGCTGCGTACCACGTTGACCGTGAACGCATGCCGCTTGGCCAGCACTGGCAGGCTGCCTTCCAGGCGCGCCAGGGCATCCCAGCTACCGGAGATTTCCAGCACCAGGGCACTGCATTCGCCATGACGGGTCAGGCGAGAGGTGACAACGGCGCAGCGGTTTTCATGGCTGGCGCGGCACAGGACGTTGGTCAGCTCCATGGGGTTGGCGCCGAGGGCACTGATAACAAGGAATTGTTCGCGAACTGTGGGGGTGGACATGCAGCATTCCTAAAGCGATGAGCGGTCGGTACGTCTAAGGGCTGATTGGCCGGGAGCGAGCCTGCGGATGCGAACTCAGAAAGTCCCGAGTGACAGGTTGCGAACAGGCTCCGCCGGGGCGGGAGCGAGACGTGGCAACGCTGGATCAGGACTTGTGATGCCGAAAATGGAGGCTGAAACCCGACGGACGAGCTTGTCTGTAACGATCAAAGTCTGAAGGGTAGCGAAAACCGGCGCCAAGGGGAATGGCGGCAGCACAGTACTTCGCTTGTGCAAGCAACTTGGCGCCAGTACCATTACGGCTCTCTTTTTCCGGCAGGAGCGGTTTCATGATTGCGGGCAGTATGGTGGCACTGGTCACTCCCATGGATGCACAGGGGCGTCTTGACTGGGACAGCCTCAGCAAACTCGTGGACTTCCACCTTGAAAACGGCACCCATGCCATTGTCGCCGTCGGTACCACCGGCGAATCGGCAACCCTTGATGTCGATGAACACATCGCCGTCATCAAGGCGGTAGTCAAGCAGGTCAATGGCCGCATTCCGGTGATTGCCGGTACCGGCGCCAATTCGACCCGCGAAGCCGTCGAATTGACCCGCAATGCCAAGGAAGCCGGCGCCGATGCCTGCCTGCTGGTCGTGCCGTACTACAACAAGCCGACCCAGGAAGGCCTGTATCTGCACTTCAAGCACATCGCCGAAGCGGTCGACATCCCGCAGATTCTCTATAACGTGCCCGGCCGCACCTCCTGCGACATGCAGGCCGAGACCGTGATCCGCCTGTCCACCGTGCCGAACATCATCGGTATCAAGGAAGCGACCGGCGACCTCAAGCGCGCCAAGGCCATCCTCGATGGCGTCAGCAAGGACTTCATCGTGCTGTCCGGCGATGATCCGACCGCGGTCGAGCTGATCCTGATGGGCGGCAAGGGCAACATCTCCGTCACCGCCAACGTCGCGCCGCGTGAAATGGCCGATCTGTGCGAGGCCGCCCTCAAGGGTGATGCCGAGACTGCACGGGCAATCAACGAAAAACTGATGCCGCTGCACAAGGACCTGTTCATCGAAGCCAACCCGATTCCGGTGAAGTGGGCTTTGGTCGAAATGGGCCTGATGCACGAAGGCATTCGCCTGCCGCTGACCTGGCTGAGCGCACCTTGTCACGAAACGCTCCGCACGGCCCTGCGCCAGTGCAGCGTCCTGGTTTAATTGAGGAAGTACAACGCATGAAGCGAATGGCCGGACTTTCCGCACTTGCCTTGATTATCTCCAGCACCAGTGGCTGCGGATGGATCTGGGGCCCGGAAGGTTATTTCCGTGACCGTGGTAGCGATTACCTGGAAGCGCAACAGACTGCACCGATGCAAATTCCGCCGGATATCCATACCGCCAAGCGTCTGGATCCGCTGTTGCCGATCCCGCGCAACGTGGCCGACGACACCGCCACGGGCGAATACGTCGTTCCTCGTCCCCAGCCTCTGACGGCGGCTGCCGACGCCAGTCCCTATTCGCTGCAGAAGAGCGGCGGCACCAGCTCCATCCTGGCGCAGAACCCACCGGCCGAAATCTGGCCTGTGGCCGTTCAGTTCTTCCAGGACAACGGTTTCCGTCTGGATGAACAGCGTCCGCAAACCGGCGAATTCACCACGACCTGGCAGCATTCCGATGAACTGTCTGCGGCCATGGCCAAGCGCCTGAGCGCGGCCGGCGTCAGCACCGACAGCGAAACCCGCGTGCGGGTGCGCATCGAGCCGGGCGTGCAGCGCAACACCAGTGAAGTCTACGTGGTCAGCGCTGAGCGTCCTGCCGGCAGCACCGCCGACGTCGAGTTCACCAACCGTTCGGTCAACACTGGCCTGGACGCGGCACTGGTCGACGACATGCTCGCGAGCATGAGCCGTATCTCGGAGAAGGGCGGCTCTGTCTCCATGCTGGCTTCGCGTGATTTCGACGCGCCCAGCCGTGTCAGCCTGAGCGAAGACGGCAGCGGCAACCCTGTGCTGAACGTCGGTACCGACCTTGACCGTGCCTGGTCGAGCGTAGGTCGTGCGCTGGAACAAGGCGAATGGCGCGTTGAAGACATCAACCGCAGCCTGGGCCTGTACTACATCAACCTGGCCGAAAAAGCCGAGAGCAAAGACGACAAGCCTGGCTTCCTCAGCGGCCTGTTCGGCAGTGCGCCGAGCAAGGAAGAGCTTGAAGCCCGTGCCGAGCGTTATCAGGTTCGCCTGAGCAAGGTTGGCGAGAACGTCCAGGTCACCGTCGAGAAGAACATCAACACCGTGGCGCCGGCAGATGTGGCGCGTAAAGTGTTGAGCATGATTCAAGACAACCTGGGCTGATCCTATGCGTTTTGCCGTTCTCGGCAGCGGCAGTCAAGGGAACGGCACGCTGATAGCCAGCGCTGATACGTACGTGCTGGTGGATTGTGGTTTTTCCCTGCGGGAAACCGAAAAACGCCTGCTGCGACTGGGTGTGAACCCTGCGCAGCTGAGCGCGATACTCGTGACCCACGAACATGCCGACCACGTGCATGGCGTGGGTTTGCTGTCTCGGCGCTACAATCTGCCTGTCTACCTCAGTCGCGGGACTTTGCGCGGGATGCGCAAACCGATTGAACCCGCAGGCTTTCTGGCCGGCGGCGAGCAGTTGCAGATCGGCGACTTGAGCATCGGTGTCATTGCCGTGGCCCACGATGCACAGGAACCGACGCAGTATGTCTTCAGTGACGGTTCACGGCGTTTTGGCCTGTTGACCGACCTGGGCTCCTATTGCGACAAGGTGCTGGACGGTTACCGGGACCTCGATGCATTGATGATCGAGTCCAACCATTGCAGGGACATGCTGGCTCGCGGTCATTACCCGTACTTTCTCAAGCAGCGGGTGGGCGGTGAACTGGGACATTTGAACAACCATCAGGCGGCATTCCTGGTGGCCGAGCTGGGCTGGAAGGACCTGCAACACCTGGTCCTGGCCCATCTGAGCAGCAAAAACAACCTGCCGCAGCTGGCCCGGCAATGTTTTGTCGACACCCTCGGGTGCGACCCGGACTGGCTGCAACTGGCCGATCAAGATTCAGGGCTCGACTGGCGACACATCGCCTAGCCCATCTACTTAGCAAGCGGAGCCCATCATGGAAAAACGTGAAGAACTCTACCGCGGCAAAGCCAAGTCGGTTTACAAGACCGACGACGCTAACCGTTTGATCCTGCTGTTTCGCAACGACACTTCGGCGTTCGACGGCAAGCGTATCGAACAGCTCGACCGCAAGGGCATGGTGAACAACAAGTTCAACGCCTTCATCATGCAGAAGCTCGAAGCGGCCGGCGTGCCGACCCAGTTCGACAAACTGCTGGGCGACAACGAATGTCTGGTGAAGAAGCTGGACATGATCCCGGTCGAGTGCGTCGTGCGTAACTACGCCGCTGGCAGCCTGGTCAAGCGCCTGGGTGTCGAAGAGGGCATGAAGCTCAACCCTTACACCTTCGAACTGTTCCTGAAGGACGACGCCAAGGGCGACCCGTTCATCAACGAATCCCACGTCGTGGCTTTCGGCTGGGGCACCGCCGAGCAACTGGTTCGCATGAAAGAATTGTCGCTCAAGGTCAACGAAGTCCTGAGCAAGCTGTTCGACGACGCCGGCCTGCTGCTGGTCGACTTCAAGCTGGAATTCGGCGTGTTCCACGATGGTTCCATCGTGCTGGGCGACGAGTTCAGCCCGGATGGCTGCCGTCTGTGGGACAAGGCTACCGGCAAGAAAATGGACAAGGACCGCTTCCGTCAGGGCCTCGGTGACGTCATCGAAGCCTACGAAGAAGTCGCCAACCGTCTGGGCGTACCGCTTTAACCGACGCAAGCATCTGAAAGCACAGAAATATTTCGCTTAGGGGGTTCGCTTCCGGCGAAAGTGTTGTTATGATGCGCGCCGTTGGAGAGATGCCAGAGTGGCCGAATGGGACGGATTCGAAATCCGTTGTACCTTCACCGGTACCTAGGGTTCGAATCCCTATCTCTCCGCCATTATTCGTAAAGCCCCGCAGATCAACGTCTGCGGGGCTTTTTCGTTTCTGGATTGTACGTAGCAATTGTACGTAGCAATTGTACGTAGCCCGCCACGCCGATTTGTACGTGCCCATCACCCCGTCAGACCCTTACGCAGTTCGCATCGGTGCCGCACCCTTCTAGTGCTACCGAGTGCGCCCCTACGCGCATTCCGCACGCCCAGCAGGGTCATGCCCCAGTATATTTCACGGGCTGACAGATAGCCTGAACGCGTCGGTGGGGCAGTGCGATCTGATGATTACGACCTCCGAATATCAGATGGTCGAAAAAATACTTGCATTGTTCGGTTGCTTGTGATTGACAGATGGAAAAAGTGTAGTAGGGTATGCGTCTAGTCGAGCAAACCACTCGGCTTCTCTCCCGCTGTACCCATATCCCCGCCGCTAATACACCGATAGAAACGGGTCTGTGTCCTGTAATCCCTGTCTCGCCGCAGGGCAGGTGATCGTGCGATGCATCGGATGATTTGCTTCCGCAATTAGAGCAACTCTGCACTTCCCTACATAAGTGCCGAATAACTTGATGCCGGCTTAACCCGAAACTCCTGGCAGGTGAGCCGCCAACTGGCTTCGTCGGTTTCGTGCTGCCTGCAGAAAGGCAGTTGAGTACTCGGGGTAGTATGAATTTATGACACGCTAATATGAGCAACCCCGCGTAATACGTGGCTTTCAGCCAATCACCACCTACAGAAAATGAGTGTAAACCATGCGATTGAACGTGAACGAGCAGGCTCAGAAAGAGCTGATCGAGATGATGCAGGCAAGGGGCAAGTACAACCCTTCTTACTTCATAAACCTTCTGATTACAGAAGCATATAAACAGTATCTTGAAATCCCAACCTCTGAGGGAAGTAATGGAAAGCCGGAAACAACCCACGCAGCGTAACTACATCTGCTGCCAGTGCAGCACCGAGTACTCCGCAAAAAGATTTACCGAGAAATCTCAACGCTACTGCACCAGTGTCTGCCGTAAAAAGGCCCACAGGGCGAGGCAGCCCAGCAAGAAGGTAGAGAACAGGTACTCGAAGTACGCCAAGTCCACAAAGGGCCGGTGGGTAGCTGGAGAGTGCCGAAAGGCTGGCACTGTTCAAGTTCTAACCGGACACACATCCGCCACCCTGTTAGACCTGCATTCGCTCAGCAACGCTATGTACAAGTGTTACGGCTGGAGCAGCGACCAGAAGACAAACCTGTTCAACATCTGCCATGTCCAGCCACGGAAGGGCAGAGACGGCTATATCGGCCTGCTTCACCCACATAACCTGTTCATCGGTTGCAGCCAGATGAACCGGGGCCAGAGCAACAAGCCAGTGCCTACCGATGCGGGTCTGAGAATCGCCGCCAGTACTTTGAAACGGAAGTGGACAGTAGTTCGGGGCGACACAGATGCAGCCATTGTCGAGAAGATACGCGACTTCCTCGGCAACGAGTTTGATAACTATCTTGATCAAGTGCCGTCAATTGACCTCGACAAGCGCCACACCCTTGCCCGGCGGATCTACAACCGTCAGCAGAAGGGAACTGCCATCCGCAACCTTGACCGTCAATGGACATTGAGCGAGTTAGAGTCGCGTGATATCGACATTGAGTTGCTGGAACAAATGGACGCACACCAACGCGGCAAGACGACACCCAACAAGTTTCAGTCAGAGGTATATGCAAGGGCGGTCTTGTGCATCTACGCAGATGAGTTGGAGCGGGTTGCCGCCGATGCTACTGGACGCCACCAGGGCAACTGCCAATCGATGTTGCAACTGGTGCGTGTGTTGGGGATGTACCTCGCCCAGACCGAGGACTTTATCCAGAAGCGACACGGCAGTTTCCTCAAGCCCGTCAATGCTACGTGGACACCGTTACAGTACTTCTGCCCCCGGAACCCGTGGAAACCGTCAGCACGCGTGGTAGATCCGGATCGACAGGAGTTGGTCAAACTGATTACAGAAGCGGCATTCAACGCACTACAGGGCCTGAGCATCCCCGTGGAAAAGTTGGCGGCGAAGTTGGTGAAACGCATGCACCTACAGACACTGGTGCCAGTCGTGGATATTCCAGAGCGGTGGGCGTGGGAAGCCTGTGGTTCCGATTGGGGTGCGTACATCGCCAACCTGTACCGCTCGTTTGAGGCTACATGGCAATCGTTGCTGGACGTAGGCATCTGCACTGCCGACGAGATCGCAGCAGCTCGTACAGGCGTATTGGAGAGCCTTCATACCGCTATCGAACAGGGGCGCCAGCAGCACAAGAATCAACCACGGTTCAAGCGTTGGTATCGTAACAAGTACTACAGCGAGTGGGGTTTCAAGGGTTACCCGGCGTATCTGGAGTTCCCGCCGGTATCATTAGAAGAGCCTCGGTCACTGGCAGCATGACTGACGCCTACCCCGATGTTTCATCGGGTCCACATGACGCAGATTTCCGTCATCTCCCGAGGACAAACCAACCCAGGTCGCTCATCCCACTTTCACGGTTACTAATTCGAGAGCTAATCGGTAACTATTCTCTCTGTGGCATCAGTCAGGGTGCTCAAGTGTCCCTGCACCCGGCGAAGCCCCTAATTACGGGGCCTTCGCTACAGGCGGGTTAAGCCAATGTCGCCACACGGCGTTTATTTCTCGCTGCTCGGTGAGATTCCGTTGCCAGTGCCAGCCTATCTGGATACCCCTCGCTGTGGCGCCCACCTACCCCCCCGTGACTAATCGAAGATGAGTCATCCTTGCTTCTCTCCGCGTGTCATTACGGGTGTACTTGAGGCACTACAGGCAAACCGGGTTAAAACACGCTTGAAGCGCCCTCAAATTCGTGTCACTAAATAGCTTTACACACCCTATGTGACACGGCATTATGTGACACATCCAAAGTGACACAGAGGGAACTACTATGTTCATCCGCGCTTACCTTAGAGCTTCTACTTCCGAACAGGACGCAACACGGGCAAAGCAGTCGCTGATCGACTTCGCTGCTGAGCAAGGGCACAAGATCGCAGCCTTCTACATCGAGAACGCCAGCGGCGCCAAGCTGGACCGCCCCCAGTTGTTCCGGCTGCTGGACGACAGCCACGAAGGTGACGTGTTGTTGATCGAGGGTGTAGATCGGCTATCTAGGCTTAGCCAGGACGATTGGGCGCTGCTGAAGGCGAAGATCGCGGCAAAGAAGGTGACTGTAGTGTCCCTTGACCTAAGCACCAGTTACGCAGCCTTGAAGCCTACCGAGGGAATGGACGAATTCACCAAAGGTATGATCGCCGCAGTGAACGGTATGTTACTCGACATACTCGCCGTAGTAGCTCGCAAGGACTATGAGGACCGTCGCCGCCGTCAGGCTCAGGGCATCGCTACAGCTAAGGCAGACGGTACATACAAAGGCCGTCCGGCTGATACTGAACTTCACAAGCGGGTTAGTGAGCTACTGGCTGATGGTAAGAGCATCCGAAAGGTAGCCGAGTTGTTGCAGTGCAGCACTACAACAGTGCAGAAGGTTAAGCAATTGAATGCCATAGAAGCAGCCGAAGAAGAGTTCAGGAAAGAGTACGCAATCCTCGATGCGAAAATTGAGCAGTCCCTTAAGCCTAACGGGCCTGACCTCACGGAGGCGGATTACCAGCCCTGGATGGACAAGAAAGAGGCCGTGGAGAAGGCCGAACAATTACCCCAGGAGTAAGGGAACTACAATCACAGCCCCGCCATCGGCGGGGCTTTGCTTTGCCTGCAATATTTCTAGATCATGATTGCCGGTAGAGAGCTGGCACGGCAATGGCTCTTAACCTCGACCCACACAGAGCGGGATTTCCACCGCTTCGCAGATACCCCGTCAATATTTCCGCCACAGATTCACGACCGTTACTGCCCAAGAGTAAGTGCCGGTTTTAAAAAATCGGGAATCAGTGGATTGGTGAAGTGGTCCCCGGCCAGCAGCGAGATGAACTAGGATTCCCGCATCACTACTCAGGGACGATAGCCATGCCAGATAGCTCCGAAGCCAACATCGCAACGGCAGACGCACTAACGCTGCTCTTGCATAACCAGCACGCCCTAGCTGCGGCGATTGAAGAAGTCGCCTTGTGGGCAAGGACATCTGGTCCACCGGAAGCACATAACAACGCCATCGCCGCACTGGCAACGCTGGACGCAAACGCTCAGGGCATTACAGATGCCATTATGCGGCTACGTCAGTCGTAGGCGTTATTAAACCGCCCTGCCTGCCATGCCCGTTCTGGGAAATCAGGAGGGTAGGGGAGGCAGTTTGGAAATCGCTTCCAGTTTCTGTGCGGCCGAGTGGCCTTGGCTATACACGTCATAGGTAACGGTGCCGGTTTCATGACCAACGAGTTCGGCAATGAGCATACCTGTAACACTGGCCCGTACAAGTTGAGTAATTACCGTCTTGCGGATGCTGTGGAAAACGTGGAACTCGCCGAACCCCAGTTCCTTCTTGAGCCTGCCGAACGCCTTGCTCATTAGGTCAGATCGTATGCCGTACTTGTTCTTTGAGTCCGACGGTACAAGGTAGCCATCTTTCGAATCGTCCATCAGGCGCTTCACCAGTGCTGTTAGGGCAGGGTGTACAGGCACAACACGGATACCAGCGGCTGTCTTGCTATCGACAATGTTGAAGCTCTGCACGCCGTCTGGGGTGATGACGTGTTCGACGCGCAGCTGGCAGATTTCTTCAATTCTGGCACCCGAGTAGGCTCCTAGCAGGATCAGGTCGGCAAGTGCGTGCAATTTCTTGTCGTGAGCAGCTGCGTACAGCGTGGACAGTTCGCCCAGTTCAAAGGCTACGCGTTGGGCGTCCACCTTACCTTTGCCTCTCAGTTGAGGCAGGTCGTGGTTTTCAAAAGGAGTGGTGGCGCCCTTGTAGTCTTCACGCCAGCGGGCATCGTACTTCATCGCCCATTTCCAGAATGTGTTACCGGCGTTGAGGTACTGCTGCTTGGTCTTACTGGCAGCATCAATCGAATCGAGCCATGCGGACACACAGTCAAAGTCGAGAGGCTTGCCGGTTGTGGCAAGGAATGCCGAAAGTTTTTCCAGCTTCGACTCCTGAGCATCGATGTTTTTCGCGGATATGTTCCTTGCCTTCCTGTATGCACGGAAGGATTCAAGGCGGGCTTTTGTGATTGGCGACTTCGGTTTGTACACGGTTGGATCTGCGACTATCACCTTAGCTTCAGCTGCTTCGGCTGGGGTCAGGCCGTACTTATGTGCAACCATCTGTGCTTCGACAGAGCGAGCCAGGTTGGCCGCACCATGCACCACTTCAATCATGCTGGCGGGAGCACTTTGAAAGTGATTTCTGATCTGGTCTGCAATGCCTTTCGGCCCGTCTTGTTCCCATATCTCGGCGTCCCGTATCAAATCCTCTTGATCTCGTTCCAGTTGCTCAAGGCGCGCAGTCAGTACTTCGATATCCTTGATTCTGTCGCGCGGCGGGGCCTTGATCGCTGCAAGCAGGGCTGCATCAACATGCTTGTCGAAGGTTAGGCTCTGTGATGCCACTTCGGGACGCCAGTTTTCCTTGAGGTCCTTGATCTGTGCTCTGGCCGCTGCAATTTCACCCTTCCACTTTGTAAGGAACGGTAGGCGCCGATTCATGGCTTCTAATCGCAGGCCAGTCTCCAGGGACCTGGAGAGAATCTTCCTACCGCCGAACGCTTTCCGTACGTCTGCGGGAACCGCTAAGCGGACATGATAGGTGCTGCCTTGCAGTTCAAGATTGTCTTTCATTGGGAGGGGCTCGGCGGGCTATTGTACGTAGAGATTGTACGTAAAATCACCGGAAAGGCCAGTAGATACTGTATATGCTGGGGGTGGCGGGCTTTAGTGGTGAGTCCCTATCTCTCCGCCATTACATGGAAAAAGCCCCGTAGCTGAAAAGTTACGGGGCTTTTTCGTTTCTGAAGCTTTTTCAGTGGTCTATCGCTGCCAACATCCTGTCCCCGAATCCATTGTGCGCCCTGCCATTCAGGGGCTGCGGTGCGAAATATCCCCTGACATTGAAAGTAATCGCCCTGGGAATTCCTCCTTTACTCTGCTTGCGCAGGTCGCTGACCTGCTGTCACCAGCAATCGCATGGAGCGAGCAATGTATTTTGAGATTTACAGGCAAATCCGCGGCACCGTTTTGACTGGCAAGGGCCAATGGCGATGGCGGTTAAGGGCGGGGAATCATGAAACGATTGCCAGCGGGGAGGCTTACGTCAACAAGGCCGATTGCCTGCATGCAATCAATTTGATCAAGGGGACCTGTGAGCAGACCCCGATCAAGGAAATCTAATTTGAGGTGGGGGTGAAGCTGCTCGTTGAGAGCAGCTTCGTTTCAACCCGGTTTATGGCTGGGAATGACCCAGTTTTCTCTTGATCAGTTCGTAGACGTCCTTGTGGGTGGAGTTGTGCAGGGATTTGTCCTTGCAGGCCGAGGCGAGGAACGTTTTGACTTCATCCCTTGCGTGCGGGTACAAGCCGGCGACGTAGTCGGCTTCGTGGGGCTGGGTACAGTTGAAGTGCTTGTCGTCTTTGGCTTTGTCTCTGGCCATGGTGCCGCTCCTTTTGATAACGCGTGTTTTGGATGCCGAGGCTGGTTGTCCCCTCGTGCGCCGCTGAGCTTAGGGACCCACGGGTTAACTGCCAGGGGTTCCAGGTAAAAAGGAAGAGGCTGTAGGACAGGGCGCGGACAGGCATTTTGCTTAAACGTGAACCGCCTCAGGCTGTAGAACTTGAGTTGGATAGACGGCAGTTGCCCCGGCTACCTAAACTGTCAGCAGATTTGGGGAACGGGGACACTGGATGAATCGCAACGAACTTCGCAAGGCGGATATCAACCTGATGGTGGTGTTCGAAACGCTGATGCTGGAGCGCAATGTCACTCGGGTGGCGGAGAAGCTGTTTCTCGGGCAGCCGACCATCAGTTCTGCGCTCAACCGCTTGCGTGCGATGTTCAATGATCCGCTGTTCATCCGTGTTGGCCATCGCATGGAGCCGACGGCACGGGCTGAGGAGATCATCAGGCACTTGTCGCCGGCGCTGGATTCCTTGTCCGTGGCCTTGAGCCTGACCCATGATTTTGACCCGGCCAGCAGTACGATGACGTTTCGCATCGGGTTGTCCGACGATGTCGAGTTCGGCCTGTTGCCGCCGTTGCTGCGAACGCTGCGCCAGGAAGCGCCAAAGGTGGTGTTTGTGGTGCAGCACGTCGATTACTGGCGGATCCCCGACTTGCTGGCGTCCGGCGATATCACGGTGGGTATCAGCCAGACCCGTGGCTTGCCGGCCAATGCCAAGCGCAAGTTGCTGCGGCACATCCAGCCCAGCATTTTGCGCGCCGATGCTTGCGACACTCCGCTGACGCTCGACGAATATTGCGCGCGACCGCACGTGCTGGTGTCCCATACCGCCAACGTCAGTGGCTACGCCGACGAGTGGCTGGCGGAAATCGGCCGCACGCGCCAGGTGGTGCTCTCGGTACCGCAATACAGTTCGTTGCCGGCACTGCTTGCCGGGACGGACCTGATCGCCAGCCTGCCGGACTACACCGCCGAGGCGATGGCGGCTTCCGGAATGCTGTTCAAGGAGCCCTTTCCGTTCAAGACACCGACCCTGGACTTGTCCATGGTCTGGCTCAGTCATGTCGATACCGACCCTGCCGAGCGCTGGTTGCGTTCGCGCCTGGAGGCGTTCATGAGTGAGCGTGCCGTTTTGCCGCTGCCCGAATGAACAGGGCGTGTTATACGTACGACCTTTCCATCCCCCTTCCAGGAGCCAACTCATGCCTCACCTGCACATGGAATACACCGCCAACCTGTCTGACCTGAATGCCGATGTGGCGTTGATGCGGTTGAACAATACGCTGGTGGGTTCCGGTCAGTTTGCTGCCGAATTCGACATCAAGAGCCGCGCGGTCAGGGTCGAGACGTTCAAGGTCGGTACTGCTTTGTCTGAGCGGGCGTTCGTGCATGTGAAACTGGCACTGTTGAGTGGTCGTTCCGCACAGATCAAGAAACAACTTTCCGAAAGCCTGCTGGCGGTGGTTCAGGACCTGTGTGAGTGGCCGAGCGGCGTTGAAGTCCAGTTGTGCGTGGAAATTCTCGACATCGATCGCGATTCCTACAGCAAGACCGCCATCAGCCACTGAGTATCAGGCCGTTTCCTGCACGGCGCAGGCCTGGATCACTTGCGCTCGCAGCCAGGTGTTGGCGCTGTCCTGATCGACACGCTGGCTCCACTGCATGTCGAGGGTGAAACCCGGCAAACCCTCGGGCGCTTCACAGTGATTGAAGGTGTCGGTACTGGCCAGCAGCCGCTGGATGCGCCGGGGCAGGGTCAGGGCATAGTCGGTGCCGGTAATCAGCTTCAGCGCTGCACTGTAACTGTTGGCGCGCGCGACGATCTGGCGTTGTTTGGCCTGTTGCGCGAGCCAGCCGTCGACCATGTTGGTGGCGGACGTCCAGGGTGTCGGGAACACGTGTCGACGTTCGACATAGGTTTGCAGGCTCAAACGTGGTTCCGCCGGGGTGGCGCGTTTGTCGAACACACAGACCAGATCATCATCGAGCAGTGTCCGGGATTTGAAATCGACGTGGCTGCGATGAAAGTTCGGGCCGAAACACATCACCAGGTCGAGACTGCCTTCGCGCAACGCTTCGGCAGGGATGTCGGCTTCGAGTTTGAGCACATTGACCGTCACCGGGAGATCGGCGAGGGCGAAGGTGTTCAACAGGCGCGGCAGGATCAACTGCTCGAAGTACTCCGGTGCGCAGAGGTTGAAAGTCACGGCTTGCAGGCCTGGGTCGAACGCGGGTGAGCCGGCGTGACACAAGTTGATGCTTTCCAGGATTTTCAGCGCGTGAGGGTACATCGCGCTGGCCTTGCCGGTGGGTTGCATGCCGCCGGTACGGGTATTGATGAACAGTTCGTCCTCGAAGCTGTTGCGCAGTTTTTTCAGGCAGTAACTCACTGTGGACTGGCTGACGCTAAGCATCTCGGATACGCCGGTGACGCTGTTCTGCTCGTACACGGCGACGAACACCAGGAGGTCCTGCATGTCGAGTTTTCTGAGCGAATTACTGTTGAGCATCCATTGCGTCTCGCTGCGTCCCTTGCGCTGACCATGTGCAAGGGGGGGAATTATCCTAACGGAATGAACGAACAGGGAAAATGCCTTGCAGGAAGTTTCGCCCTGGAGCCCTTCAACTCTGGACCATCGCCGACACGGCGCGGCGGCTGGAGATCAACAGCGCGAACATGCCGATGCCCACCAGCAGCGCGCCGACCAATTCCAGCGGCAGCGGCAACTGGCGGCCCCAAAGCCAGTGAAACAATGTGATGAACAGCGTGCTCAGGTAAATGTAGGAAATCACCGAGGATGGCGCGATCACGCCAATGGCCCGATGCAGCAGCCAGAATGTTGCCAGGGTGGCGAACACCGCCAGGTACATCAGCCAATAGAAATCCTTGAGCGTCAGTGATGATGCCGAACGCCAGCCGCCACTGAATCCACAGAACACCAGAAGAAACAGCGCGCCGAACAGCATGTTCCAGAACGTCATGGGCACCGGCCCGCGTCCCTTGAGGCTATTGGCTTTCAGGCGTTGGCTGAGAGGGGCATAGAGCGCCATCGCCAGGCAACCGATGCCGTACACGGTCAGTGCATAGGGCGATGGCCACTCACCGGGGCCGGTGCCTTTCATGATCAGTAACACCGCCCCGGCAGCAGCGAGCAGCATCGGCACAATCCGTTGTTTCAGGCGGCTGTCAGGTATGAGCACGGCTTCGAAAGCCAGGGTCATCAGCGGCACGAGCGTAAACATCGTCCCGGTATTGACGGCCGAGGTGTAGCGCAACGCTTCGAACAGTGAGCCGAAGTACAACGCCAGCAGCAGGCCGAGCACCGCATGACCGAGCAGCCCGCGGGCGGTCATGGCGGCGTTGCCTTCACGCAGCAACAGCGGCAGAAACACCAAGGTGCAGAACAAGAGGCGCAAACCGGTCAGCAGGATCGGGTCGATGGCCTGGCTGACTTGCGCCGCCGCGGAAAACGAGGCGGCGATCAGCAAGGCCCAAAGCAGCATGCTGACGTGAGCGGCGGCGAAACCGGTGGTTTTCATGGCAGGCTCCGGGTCAGTGGATGTGGCGGCTGTAGTGCCTTGGGTTGAAGCGCAAAACCATCAACATCATCAGCGCCATGACCGCCGTCAGTGACCACCAGGCCCATTCAAAGCTGCCGAGCCGGTCGCGGATTATCCCCGCCAGCAGCGGCGACAGGCCGGCGATCAGGTAGCCGATGCCTTGCACGAATGCGGTCAGGCCACCGGCGCGCAATGGATTGTCCAGGTGATCCAGCGATACGATCAGGCTCATCGGGAACAGCCCGCCAATGCCCAGCCCCAGCAGGCATGGCCACATCAGGCTCAAGTGTCGCGGGCTCAGAATCAGTCCGCAGAAACCGGCGATGATCAGTGCCAGCAAGACCATCAACACGACTCGGCGGTCGCGGCTGCGATTGGCGATGAAGGGAGTCAGCAGGCCTGACAGCACTTCCATTGCGGTCAGAAACCCGAGCAGCAATCCGGCGTGCTGCTCGCTCCAGCCCTTTTCCACGTAGTACGGCGCCAGCCAGGCCAGAACGCAGGTGTAGGACGCAGTGCCCAGGCCAAAGAAGATCGCGAGTAACCACGCGCGGGAATTGGCAAAGAACGAACCGTTGCGGGATGCCCTCGAATCCAGTGTGGGCATCCCCGCGCTTTGGCTGCGCCAGAAGAGCAATGCCAGCACGGCGAGAACAGCCCAGATCGCCAGGCCCATACGCCAGCTGCCGCTGGACGCCATCACCAGCGGCGCAAAGGACGCAGCCATGGCGGCACCGCCCATGATCGATGTGACGTAGAGCCCCATGCACAGGGCAACGTGGTCGCTGAAGCGGGATTTGATCAGCGCAGGCATCAGGGCCTGAATCAGGGCGATGCCGATACCTGCCAGTATGGCGCTGAGGATCAATTCGGCTACCGAATCGAGAAACAGGCGCGACACCGTGGCCACGCCTATGATCAGCAACGAAAGGACGACCGTGCGCTGTTCACCGAGACGCTGGCTGACACGCAGTCCGAAAAACATCGCCAGTCCCATGGCCATGACCGGCAGCAGGGTCAGCAGTGATGCCAGGCTGAAACTCAGCGGGATGTCCTCGCGAATTGCCGAGAGCAAAGGTCCGACGGCGGCCATGGAGGGACGCAGGTTCAGGGCGACGAGAACAATGCTGAACATCAACCAGAGGGCAGGGCGGGTAGTCGCGCGAGTGTTTTCCATGATCGGACCTTGAACGGTAGGGTTGCGATTAGGCGCGCGAGGCCGCAAGGCCGCAAATCAGAAAGTCTGCTGGACTATTTGGAAATTAAATAAGAGTGCGGTCATACGGACGCCGTTGAATGTTTAGCCAGACGACATCCAAGGTTCTTCAAATCCTGATTTAACGACTGGACCCATCGTGTGACGCTGCGGGTCATCTGTTTTCTGCGGTTCTCTCTATGGACGGTTGGCCAGTCGCAATCCACTTCAAGGCAACCATCGACGCTCGTGCGTCGAGCCTTGGTCGTCGATTCACGCCTGCCACCGCGCCAAGCCTTTCTGCACTTCCTTCTGAACTGGCCTTCTGGGCGCTGTGGCATTGCCGCCATGCGCGCCCGCCGGATTCGCGCTTTTTCCGCTGATTGCTCCTACATATTCCGGTAGGTACCGGAATTAAAGTGCGGATGCCTTTGCGCACCCGTCAAACACGGAAAAAGAGAGTTTCCATGAGTACTGCCACGACCTCGTTTGCCACCAGGCTTGAAGCCCTGACCTTTCTGGAACAGAACCCGGATATTGAAATGTTCGAGCTGTTCATCCTCGACAACAACGGTGTGCCGCGGGGCAAGCTGCTGCACCGTGACGAGTTGCTGGCGGTGTATGAAAGCGGGCGGCCATTGCCGAGCACCATCCTCGGACTGACCATCAACGGCGATGACGTGGAAAACTCCGGGCTGGTCTGGGATGTCGGCGATATCGACTGCCGGGCCTACCCGATCAGCGGCAGCCTCACGCGTATGCCGTGGCGTCTGATACCGACCGCGGCCGTGCAGGTCAGCATGCACCCGACTGAGGGTATGCCCGCTACCATTGCCGATCCCCGTCACTTGCTGGTGAAAGTCATCGAAGGTTTGCAGGCTGACGGCTATTACCCGGTCATGGCGGCGGAACTGGAGTTCTATCTGCTGGATCAGCAACGCGACAGCAATGGCCGGCCGCAACCGGCACGGGATGTCGATGGCGGGCGTCCGCGCGGTACTCAGGTCTATGGATTGCGCGAGCTTGAGCAGATCGAACCCTTCCTTGCCGATCTCTACAGCGCCTGCAAGCTCCAGGGGATTCCGGCGCGCACGGCCATTTCCGAATACGCGCCGGGGCAAGTGGAAATCACCCTCGAACACCGCAGCGACGCGTTGCAGGCAATGGACGAAGCGGTGCGCTACAAGCGCCTGGTCAAAGGGGTGGCGCACAAGCACGGCATGACAGCGTGCTTCATGGCCAAGCCATTCGATGACCTGGCCGGCACCGGAATGCACATGCACGTGAGTCTGGCGGACAAGGACGGCAACAATCTCTTTGCCAGCGAAGCCCCGGATGGAACGCCCCTGCTCAAGCAGGCTGTCGCCGGCATGCTCAGTACCTTGCTCGACTCGCTGTTGCTGTTCTGCCCCAACGCCAACTCCTACCGTCGATTCCAGGCCAACAGCTATGCGCCGCTGGCAGCCACCTGGGGTGTGGACAATCGCACCGTGAGTTTGCGCGTCCCTGGCGGGCCGGCGTATTCGCGGCACATCGAACATCGAATTTGTGGCGCGGATGCCAACCCCTATCTGGCGGCTGCGGCGATTCTGGCCGGTATTCATCGCGGTATACGCGAACAACTCGAGCCGGGTGCACCGGTGGAGGGCAATGGCTACGCCCAGGCCGCGAAACTATTGCCGACGGACTGGCTGACCACATTGCGTTCGCTGGAAGGCTCCAGTTGGGCCAGGGAAGCCTTCGGCGGCGAGTTCCTCGGAGTCTACCTGGCGGTGAAACGCGCCGAGTACCGCCAGTTCATGGGGGAGGTGGGTGAGCAGGACTGGCGCTGGTATCTGCATCAGGCTTGAGCCGAAACTGAACCAAAGCTGAACTCTTCTCAAATAGTCTGAAGTTTCAGGCAGGTGTTATAAGCCAACTAATTGTTGGCTTCTTTTTCACAAAAAATTGATGGTTGGCTTCCTAAAATTTGAACTGTCTCGGTAAATGAAATTTTCACATTTACCGAAGGCACTTCTTTTCAGGACTCGCCGAACCTCATGTTTAAGATTAAAGCCGTGCGCCCCGAATGGGTGACACTGATTGCCAGTGCATTTTTGTTGGTGGGCTTCAACTTTCTACTCTGGCAACACCTGTTCGAAATCACCACGTCCGATGGCAAAGGCATCGTTATGCGCGTGGCCTTCGGGGTGATGATCTTCGCGGCCTTCAACATCGTGCTGACCCTGCTGGCCTTCCGGCCAGTGCTCAAGCCGCTCCTGACCCTGCTGTTCATGGTCAGCGCGAGCGTAGCGTATTTCATGAGCCAGTATGGTGTCCTGAACGACACCGGCATGTTGCGTAACTTCGCTGAAACCAATGCTACGGAAGTACGCGACTTACTGTCGCTCAAGTTGTTTGTTTATATTGTGCTGCTCGGTGTATTGCCGTCATGGCTATTGTGGAAGGCACCGATTAATTATCGTCGTTGGCACCGTGAGCTGCTTAGTAAAGTCCTGGTGATATTTGCTTCTGCGGCCGTCATTGGTGGTATTGCACTGGTTAACTATCAAGGCTTGTCTTCGCTGTTTCGCAATCACCACGAGTTGCGCTTGATGGTGGTGCCAAGCAACTACATTGGTGCCTCGGCTGGTTTATTGCGCGAGAAAGTAGCGACTGCGCGGCAACCCTTTGTCAAGATCGGTGAAGATGCCCAGCGCAATACGCTCTGGCAAACTCACGGGCGCAAATCCCTGACGGTGCTTGTCGTGGGGGAAAGTGCCCGGGCAGAGAACTTCGGCATCCTTGGCTATAGCCGCGACACCACGCCAAAACTGAGCAAGGAAGATGGCCTGATCACTTTCACCGATGTGCACTCCTGCGGTACGGAAACCGCCGTATCGGTGCCTTGCATGTTCTCCAACATGGGGCGCAAGGACTATAACGCCAGCAAGGCCAAGAACGAAGAAGGCCTGCTGGATGTGCTCAAGCATGCGGGTATCGACGTGATCTGGCGTGACAACCAGTCAGGCTGCAAGGGTGCATGCGATCGCGTCACCCTCCAGGACGTCAGCAATCTGAAAGACCCGGTGCTGTGCGCCAACAGTGAGTGCCGCGACGAAATCCTGCTGCAGGGACTTCAACATTTCATCGATACCCTGGACAAGGACACCGTGCTGGTATTGCACCAGATGGGTAGCCACGGTCCGGAGTACTTCAAGCGTTATCCGAAAGAGTTCGAGCGCTTCACCCCGGTCTGCGAGAGTAATGCCCTGAACAATTGCAGTCGCGAAAGTATCGTCAATGGTTACGACAACACCTTGGTTTATACCGACCATGTGCTGTCGACCTTGATCGATCTGCTGCGCAGTAACCAGTCCAAAGTGGACACCGCGATGCTGTATCTGTCGGACCACGGTGAATCCCTGGGCGAGTACAACTTGTTCCTCCACGGCACGCCTTACATGCTGGCACCGGAGCAGCAAAAACATGTGGCCATGTTTGCCTGGTTCTCCGACAGCTATAAACAGTCGTTTGCGGTAGATACCCGCTGCCTGCAACAGGGTCGTGAAAAGCCCCTGAGCCAGGACAACCTGTTCCATTCGATGCTTGGGCTGCTGGAGGTCAACAGCAAGGTCTACAACCAGGATCTGGACATGTTTGCCGGATGTCGTGGGCCGGTGACCGACGGTGCGTTGGCCAAGGATTGAGTGCTCCGGTTTTGTTTCGCGCGGCGGCTGCCGAGCTGCGGCCAGTAGAACGTTTATCAAGAGCCATTGCACATGTCCGCTCAGCCCCCATCCGCCATCGAGCTTGAGATTGCCAGGCGCTACGACCAGGAACACGCGCGCGTCTGCCTGCAGCCGCAAGCGTCGGGCCTGACCGGGCGTCTGCTGCTCTGGCGTGAGGCGCGTCTGGTGCGCAATGCACTCAAGGTCGCCGGCGAACCGGGGCTGATCCTCGACGTGGCCTGCGGGGTGGGGCGTTTCTGGTCGGTGCTGGCCGAACATGCCAATCGGGTGATCCTCGCGACGGACCCGTCCCAGGACATCCTCGATCATGCCCGCACACATCACCCGCAAAGCCTGTTGAAGCGGATCAAGACCTTTCAAAGCTCCGCCTTCTCGATTGGTTTGTCGGAGAACGCGGTCGACTGCATTTTTTGCATGCAGCTGTTTCAGCACCTTTACAGTCCGGAGCATCGTCTGGCGATGCTGGGCGAGTTTTACCGGGTCAGTCGCGATACGGTGATTGTCGCCGTGCGCCTCGACGGACGTTTCAAGGGCGCGCATTCAAGCCTGGAGGGGCCGTTACCGAGCAAGGCCGGGGTCGAAAGCGAGTTCAGGCAGGCGGGATTCCGTTTGCTCAGCCATCAGGATTTTTTCCCCGGTTGTGCACAAATGCGGGGCTACGTGCTGGGTAAGACCCGCTAGGCCGACCTTGTCGGACTATTCTTCATGTCACGCAGCAGTTTTCGCTAACGCTCTTGTTCAGTGGATGCGCGGAAATCGCCGGGGGCGATATATACTGCGCGCCATTCTTCAAGGGAGAGCCGTGTGGCCATCGATATTCACTGGATTCGCGACAACGATAGCCTCGGTCGGTTTTGCGCCGAGTGGCAGCAACTGCCATTCGTTGCCCTCGATACCGAATTCATGCGGGTCGACACCTTCTACCCGATCGCAGGCTTGCTGCAGGTCGGCGATGGCGAACGTGCCTACCTGATTGATCCGCTGACCATCGACAACTGGCAGCCTCTGGCCGCGTTGCTGGAAAATCCGGCCGTGCTCAAGGTTGTCCACGCGTGCAGCGAAGACCTCGAAGTCCTGCTACGCCTGACCGGTAGCCTGCCGGCGCCACTGTTCGATACGCAATTGGCGGCCGCTTACCTGAACCTCGGTTTCTCCATGGGCTATTCGCGCCTGGTGCAGGAAGTGCTCGGCATCGACCTGCCCAAGGGTGAAACCCGTTCCGACTGGCTGCAACGTCCGCTCTCCGAAACCCAGATCAGCTATGCCGCCGAAGATGCCGTGCACCTGGCCGAAGTCTTCGTAAAGCTGCGTCCAAAGCTGTCTGACGAGAAATACGCCTGGGTTCTGGAAGACGGTGCCGAACTGGTGGCCAACCTGCGCCGCGAGATCGATCCGTATGAGGTCTATCGCGACGCCAAGCTGGCCTGGAAGCTGTCCCGCGCCCAACTCGCGGTGTTGCGTGAGCTCTGCGCCTGGCGCGAAAAGGAAGCCCGTGCCCGCGACCTGCCGCGCAACCGGATCATCCGCGAGCATTCGTTGTGGCCGCTGGCGCGTACGCAACCGGATAATCTCGGCGCCCTGGCGAAAATCGAAGACATGCACCCGCGTACCGTGCGTCAGGATGGTGAGTTTCTGCTTGATCTGATCAAGCGCTCTGGCAGTGTGTCGCCAGATCAATGGCCGCCAGCCGTGCCGGAGCCGCTGCCGGTGGATGCTGCCGTGTTACTCAAGCAGCTCAAAGCCATCGGCCAGGCCGAGGCCGAGCGCCTGAACATTGCGCCGGAACTGATGCTGCGCAAGAAAACCCTGGAAGCGCTGCTCAAGAGCGGCTTCCCCAATGGTCCCTACCAATTGCCTGATTCGCTGCGTGGCTGGCGCCGCGAATTGATGGGCCAGGCGCTGCTCGACAGCCTGGTCACCGCCGGAGAACAGCCTTGAAACGTATTTGTTCCATCTATCGCAGCTCGAAGAAAAACGAAATGTACCTGTATGTGCTCAAGAGCGATGCTCTGGAACGTGTGCCGGATGCCTTGATGGCCGCCTTCGGCAAGGCTATCCACGCCTTCGACCTGGTGCTGAGCCCCGAGCGCAAGCTGTCGCGCGAGGACATCACCGTCGTGCTGGATAACCTCGAAAAACAGGGTTATCACCTGCAAATGCCGCCTGCCGAAGACGAGTACATCGAGCACTTGCCGGAAGAATTGTTGCGCCGCAACGATCCGGTGTGAATGGCAGACAGGCTCTGTTCAGAGTGGTTATGAAACACTGATTGATTTTAGCGATGGCAGCATCGACGGAGCAGGGCTCTGTCGGCTGCCGTCTGCACTGTTTTTGAAAGGTTTGAAGCATGCGCGTCCTGATTGCTGAACACGACCACCCCGTGTACGCCCAACTGTTGCGCGAGGCGGCACCGGATCTGGAGGTGCTGACCAGCGGTGATTCCGCCGAACTGGCCGGCCAGGCCGCCGATTGTCCGGTGTGGCTCGGCCAGCCTGATCTGCTGGCGACCCTGTTACGCCAGGGCCATCAACCGCAATGGCTGCAATCGACCTGGGCCGGCATTACGCCGCTGCTGGCCGATGGCTTGCCAAGACACTATCGATTGACCCGTGCAGTCGGCATCTTCGGGCAAGTCATGGCCGAATACGTGCTCACCTATATGCTCGGTCACGAACGTGAAGTGCTGGCGCGACTGGTCAGCCAGGTCGAGCGCAAATGGGACAGCCGTCATGGTCAGAGCCTGGCGGGGCGCAAGGTGTTGATCGTCGGCACCGGTGATATCGGTCAGAGTGTCGCGCAGTTCCTCGTGCCGTTTGGTGTCGAGTTGTATGGCGTTGCCAGCAGCGCGCGGGAACAGGCACCGTTTATCGAAGTCGGTTCTCTGGCGGATCTGCCGCGGCTGGTCGGTGAAGTCGATTACGTGGTCAATCTGCTGCCGAACACGCCGCAAACCCACGATATCTACGACGCGGCGCTGTTCAAGCAATTCAAGCCGACCGGGTTGTTCATCAATGCCGGGCGCGGTGTGGCAGTGGTCGATGCGGATCTGGTGGAAGCCTTGAAGGAAGGGCATCTGGCGGGCGCGGTGATCGACGTGTGCCGTCAGGAGCCATTGCCCCAGCGGCATCCATTCTGGACAGCCTGGGGCCTGCTGCTCACCGGGCACAGTTCGGCACCGACTTCGCCGTCGATGATGGTGAAGCTGTTTGTCGAAAACCTGCGGGCGTTTCAGGCGGGAGAGGCGTTGCGCGGGGAAGTGGATTTCGATCGCGGGTACTGAAATCACTCTCAAAAACTGTGGGAGCGAGCTTGCTCGCGATGAGGCCATTAGCTTCAACATCAATGTTGACTGACTGGCCGCCATCGCGAGCAAGCTCGCTCCCACAGGGATTTTCAGTATGGCTTAGAGACTGAAGTCGCCTTCAGCCGCCAGCTCGCTCAACGGGCGACGCGGGCTTGGCACTTCGCGGGCCTGCAGGTAATCCGCCAGGCTGGCCTTGTCCCCCAGCTTGCCCACCGCGACGGCGGCGTGCAGGGCGTAGCCTTCAGGAATGTTCAGCTCCTTGCGGGTCAGTTCCTGGTCGAAGCCGGCCATGCCGTGGGTGTGCCAGCCGCTCAGGCTTGCTTGCAGGGCCAGGTGGCCCCAGGCGGAACCGGTGTCGAAGGTGTGCCACAGGGCCGGGGTTTCTTCGGTGGCGCCTGGCGCGGTGAAGGTGGTTTTCGAAATCACGATCACCAGGGCCGAAGCATGTTGCGCCCAGCTGCGGTTGAACTCGTTCAGCAGTCCCAGGTAGCGCTCCCAGTTCGGCGTATCGCGACGTGCGTAAAGAAAGCGCCAGGGTTGCGAGTTGTAGGCCGAGGGTGCCCAACGCGCGGCTTCGAAGAAACTCAGCAGGGTTTCTTCGGCAATGGCTTCGCCAGTGAAGGCGCGGGGCGACCAGCGATCGGTGAACTGAGGGTCAATGGTGTAATCGGCAACGCGTGGGTTGGCACTCATCAAGAGATTCCTTGCTACGTTTGAAAGTGGAAGCGACGAAAAACCCTACTTGGCAGCGCAGAAACTGACAAGCCCGTTCTACCGACAGTCGCCAATGCTTGGCCCACGGGGCTTCGGGCACTAGACTGGCGGCCTTTTCACCACCTGATGTCGATGCTCGAACCATGGCCGCCAAAGTAGAACCGTTCTGGATACGCAAGACCCTCGATCAACTCGATCAGGAGGAATGGGAGTCGCTGTGCGACGGCTGTGGATTGTGCTGTCTGCAAAAGCTTGAAGACGAAGACGACAACAGCGTCTATTACACGCGCATCGCCTGCAAACTGCTGGACCTGAAAACCTGCCAGTGCACGGATTATCCTAACCGTCGCGACACTGTGCCGGACTGCATCCAGCTCACGCCGGGCAAGGCCGACGAATTCAAATGGCTGCCGCCGACATGCGGCTATCGTCTGGTCAGCGAAGGCAAGGACCTGCCGTTGTGGCATCACCTGGTGTGCGGTGATCGCGATGCCGTGCACCATGAGCGGATCTCCCAGTCCGGGCGCATGCTCGCCGAAGGCAGCGTGCCGGAAGACGACTGGGAAGATCACCTGATTTTCCGCGCAGGCTGACTGCCAGAGGCTCAACCTTTCACGAAGGAGTGTGTATGGCTGTGGGATGGCGGCAGGCGTGGGGCGTTGGATTACTGGCCGTGAGCGCGCCCGTATGGGCAGCGAACAAGGTCGATCTGGATTATCACGTGCGCCTGTTGCCGAAGAACGATCAGGCCGAAGTGCGCCTGACGCTCGCCCAGGGCTCGGCGGTTCGCAGCCTGGATTTCGACCTCGGCGACGGCAGCCACTACAGCGATTTCAAGGCCGACGGCCAATGGCAACTGACCCCTGGCAAAGCGGTGCGGGGTGTCTGGCGTCCAGCGGCTGACAAGGCCAGCCTGACGTATCGGGTGAGTATCAACCACGGTCGCAAGAACGGCAGCTTTGATGCTCGCATGACGCCAAGCTGGGCATTGATGCGCGGCGACGATCTGGTGCCGCCTGCCAGACTCGATCAACAAGATGGCATCGAACTGGTTTCACGCCTTGAATTCGAGCTGCCCGGTGGCTGGAAAAGCGTCGAAACCGCGTGGCCACGGATCGGCCAGAACAAGTTCCGTATCGATAACCCTTCCAGGCTGTTCGACCGGCCCACGGGCTGGATGCTCGCCGGCCAGCTTGGCAGCCGCCGTACCCGTCTGGGCGAGACTGAAGTCACCGTCGCCTCGCCGCTGGGGCAGGGCATGCGGCGTATGGATGTGCTGACGATGCTGACCTTCGTCTGGCCGCAAGTGCAGGCGCTGTACCCGCGACACCCGGGCAAACTGCTGATCGTCGGGGCCAATGATCCGATGTGGCGTGGCAGCCGGTCGGCGCATGAGTCGATCTACCTCAACAGTCGCCTGCCATTGGTCAGCGAAAGCGGCTCCAGCGCTCTGGTTCGCGAGTTGGCCCAGGTGTTCGGGCGGATCAACGGCACAAAGCGCAGTGACTGGATCAATGAAGGCTTTGCCGAGTATTACGCCATCGAACTGGTGCGCCGGGCCGGCGGCATGAGCGATGAACGCTACGAGAGCCTGCACGGCAAACTGGTCGGGACCAGCCAGAAAGTCACCACGCTGCGCAGTGATCGGGTCAACCCGGCGCAGGTGGCCAGGGCGGTGGTGTTGCTGCAGGAACTGGATCGCGAGATTCGTCTGAAAACCCACAACAAGCGTTCACTGGACGACGTGTTGCGCGGGGCGATGCAGCAGGGGGAAATCGATACCCAGGCGTTTGTTCAGCTCAGCGAGAGCGTGATAGGTGGGTCTTCAAAAGTACTCGGTACCGAGTTGATTCAGTAACACCGTCATCCGCGAGCAAGCCCGCTCCCGCATCAGATTTCTGATTTCTTCAAAAAATCAAATTGACACACAATCGTATGATGATTAGCGTGGTCCTCTATCGCATACGGCTTGGAGGTGCTCATGTCCAACAGCTTTCATGCTACGACGGTCGACTGGCTGGGATGCTGGCTGGCCACGGGGCAGGTCAGGCCGGGTGAGTCACTCAAGGTCGAAGCCGACCTCGGCGAACAACTTGGCGTGAGCCGTACGGTCATCCGCGAAGCGATCAAAACCCTGGTTGCCAAGGGCATGCTCGAAGTCGGCCCGAAAGTCGGCACGCGAGTGTTGCCGGTGCGGCGCTGGAACCTCTTCGATCCACAAGTCGTCGGCTGGCTGTCGCGCAGCGGCTTGCCGGAAAACTTCGTCGACGATCTGCTCGATCTGCGTCGCACCATCGAACCGATGGCCGTGCGCTGGGCTTGTGAGCGCGCAACCGGCGAACAGGTGGACGCGATCCTGTTGGCCTGCAACGCACTGGAACGGGCGGTGGACAGCGGCATCGATTACAACCGTGCCGACCAGCTCTTCCACGAGTGCATCCTGGCCGCCAGCCACAATCAATTCATCGAACAAATGGTTCCCGCCCTCGGCGCGTTGCTGGCGGTGGCCTTTGAAGTGTCCGCCGCCGACCCGGATGAACTGCGTCGCACCTTGCCGATTCACCGGGATCTGGCCGAGGCTATCGCGGCCCGTGATACAGCTCGGGGCGTCTGGGCCTGCATGACCCTGATCGATAACGCCGCCCTGGCGATCAAGCGTTACTACCCGCAAGTCATGGCCGATAAAAAGGCCAGCTGAGCACTCGAACCCCTGTAGGAGCGAGCTTGCTCGCGATGGTTTATCAGCTACCACGAGACCGACTGACACACCATCGCCAGCAAGCTGGCTCCTACATCATAAAAACAAGAACCATGCAGGAGGTTTCATGACGTTGACGGCGGTTACCGGGCATCGGGCGAAACTGGGCGAAGGTCCGTTCTGGGATGCGCCGACCCAGGCCCTGTATTGGGTGGATATCGCGGGTAAACAGGCGTTGCGGTTGATCGGCGCCAACGTGCAGATCTGGCAGATGCCGGAACATGTGTCAGCTTTCATCCCCTGTGAAAGCGGCGACGCGCTGGTGACATTGAGCAGTGGCGTGTATCGGCTCGATCTCGACTCACCGGGCCTGGCGCCGCGCTTGACATTGTTCTGCGTGGCCGATCCGCAACCGGGCAACCGCCCCAACGAAGCCCGCTGCGACGCCCAGGGCCGGCTCTGGCTCAGTACCATGCAAAACAATATCGGAGAACAGGGCGAAGACCTGCCCATCGTGCGCCGTTCGGGTGGACTGTTGCGCATCGATCGTGCCGGGCGGGTTGTGCCGTTACTGCGCAACCTGGGCATTCCCAACACGCTGTTGTGGAGCGATGACGCCACCAGCGTTTATTTCGGCGACAGCCTCGATGGCACCTTGTATCGACACTTCATCCGTAGCGACGGCGCCCTCGATGCGCCGCAGGTCTGGTTTGGCCCGCACGGGCGCGGCGGCCCGGACGGCTCGGCGATGGATGCCGAAGGTTTTATCTGGAATGCCCGTTGGGATGGCCACTGTCTGCTCAGGTTGAGCCCTGACGGCAAAGTCGACCGGACCATCGAACTGCCGATCAGTCGTCCCACCAGTTGCGTGTTCGGTGGTGAGGACCTGAAAACCCTGTACATCACCAGCGCGGCGAGTCCGCTGGGCCATCCCCTGGATGGGGCGGTGCTGTCGATTCCAGTGGATGTGCCCGGGAAGCGTTGTACGCGTTTTGCGGGTTAAGTCCCATAATATGGGATATGAATATATATATTGAGATTTGTTGCGGGCCAGGTTTATAGTCGGCCTCACCAGTTACATGCACTCACACTCAAAAAAACAAAACAGGTGAAGTGATGCAGCGAAATTCCCCCGTGCTCCCTTGCACAGACAGTGCCGCAGAGTGTTTTCAAGCTGAAACGTTTTCGCTTTCACCTGTTTTCTTCCACAACGCCTTTTGACCGGCCATCGACTGATGTCCGGTTTTTGTCGTGTTTTCGAACAGGAGTCTTGAACCATGGCTGAACCGCTGTCATTGCCCCCGGTGCCCGAGCCGCCCAAGGGTGAGCGCCTCAAAGACAAAGTCGTGTTGCTGACCGGTGCCGCCCAGGGCATTGGCGAGGCCATTGTGGCGACCTTTGCGTCCCAGCAGGCCAGGTTGATCATCAGCGACATCCAGGCTGAGAAAGTCGAGAAGGTCGCGGCGCACTGGCGCGGACAGGGCGCCGACGTGGTGGCGATCAAGGCTGACGTTTCACAGCCGCAGGATCTGCAGGCGATGGCCAGGCTGGCGGTCGAGCGACACGGCCGGATTGATGTGCTGGTCAACTGCGCCGGGGTCAACGTGTTCCGTGATCCGCTGGAAATGACCGAGGAAGACTGGCGTCGCTGCTTTGCCATTGACCTCGATGGCGCGTGGTATGGCTGCAAGGCGGTGCTGCCGCAGATGATCGAGCAGGGCATCGGCAGCATCATCAATATTGCCTCGAC
This sequence comes from Pseudomonas sp. GNP012, assembly GCF_054343835.1. NCBI lineage: Bacteria > Pseudomonadati > Pseudomonadota > Gammaproteobacteria > Pseudomonadales > Pseudomonadaceae > Pseudomonas > Pseudomonas sp. GNP012. Next base: position 811,486 of record NZ_JBTGUU010000001.1, read on the forward strand.
CCATTCCTCCCACATCATTCCGGGCTGCTTTCCCTACCCGGTGGCCAAGCACGGCTTGCTCGGCCTGACCCGCGCGCTGGGCATCGAATATGCGTCCAGGGGCATCCGCGTCAACGCCATCGCACCGGGCTATATCGAAACCCAGATCAATATCGATTACTGGAACGGTTTCGCCGACCCTCACGCTGAGCGCCAGCGTGCGTTTGACCTGCATCCACCCAAACGCATCGGCCAGCCGATTGAAGTGGCGATGACTGCGGTGTTCCTGGCCAGTGATGAAGCGCCGTTCATCAATGCCTCGTGCATCACCATCGATGGTGGGCGCTCGGTGATGTACCACGACTGAGTGGCCGGGCTTTCAGGCGTCTTGGTACGTCTGAAAATCAATCATCATACGATATGACTATTGGCAGTACGGTTTACCGCCCAGGCTTTACAGAACGCTTTCAAAGAACGCTCAAGAAAAATAACAAGGAGTCAGCTTATGAATCGTCGTCGTGCTATCCGTTCCCTGTGCTGTGCCGCGTTGGCGGTCTCGGCGGTCAGCCTGAGCAGCACGCTGCTGGCGGCCGAGGAAGTGAAAATCGGTTTTCTGGTCAAGCAAGCGGAAGAGCCCTGGTTCCAGACTGAGTGGGCGTTTGCCGAAAAGGCCGGGAAAGAGAAGGGCTTCACCCTGATCAAGATCGCCGTGCCGGACGGTGAGAAAACCCTGTCGGCCATCGACAGCCTCGCCGCCAACGGCGCCAAAGGCTTCGTGATCTGTCCGCCGGACGTGTCCCTCGGCCCGGCAATCATGGCCAAGGCCAGGCTCAACGGGTTGAAGGTGATCGCCGTCGATGACCGTTTCGTCGATGCCAGCGGCAAATTCATGGAAGACGTGCCGTATCTCGGCATGGCCGCGTTCGAAGTCGGCCAGAAGCAAGGCCATGCCATGGCCACCGAGGCGAAGAAACGCGGCTGGGACTGGAAAGACACGTACGCGGTGATCAATACCTACAACGAACTCGACACCGGCAAGAAGCGCACTGACGGTTCGGTCAAAGCCCTGGAAGACGCCGGCATGCCGAAGGACCACATCCTGTTCACGGCCCTCAAGACCCTCGACGTGCCGGGCAGCATGGACGCCACCAACTCGGCGTTGGTGAAGCTGCCGAGTGCAGCGAAGAACCTGATCATCGGCGGCATGAACGACAACACCGTGCTCGGCGGTGTGCGCGCCACCGAGAGCGCCGGGTTCGCTGCGGCCAACGTGATCGGCATCGGCATCAACGGTACCGACGCCATCGGCGAGCTGAAGAAGCCTGACAGCGGCTTTTATGGTTCGATGCTGCCGAGCCCGCACATCGAGGGCTACAAGACCGCAAGCATGATGTACGAGTGGGTCACCACCGGCAAAGAACCGGCGAAGTACACAGCCATGGATGACGTGACGCTGATCACCCGCGACAACTTCAAGCAGGAACTGGAAAAGATCGGCCTGTGGAACTGACGGCCATTGGTTTCAGCGGCGGTCTCGGCGACGAGGCTGCCTGTCCGGTTTGAAGAGGTGGGTTATGCACGCGCAAACACATACACAACAACACAGCGGCAGCTTGCGTTTCAACGGGATCGGCAAGACCTTTCCCGGGGTGAAGGCGCTGGACAACATCAGCTTCGTCGCCCATCCGGGGCAGGTTCATGCTTTGATGGGCGAGAACGGCGCCGGCAAATCGACGCTGCTGAAAATCCTCGGCGGGGCCTACATACCCAGCAGCGGAGCCTTGCAGATCGGCGAGCGGACGATGGACTTCAAGTCCACCGCCGACAGCATCGGCAGTGGCGTCGCGGTGATTCACCAGGAGCTGCATCTGGTGCCGGAAATGACCGTGGCCGAGAACCTGTTTCTCGGGCATCTGCCAGCCAGTTTCGGCCTGATCAATCGCAGCGCCCTGCGCCAGCAGGCACTGGCCTGTCTCAAAGGCCTGGCCGATGAGATCGATCCGCAGGAGAAAGTCGGGCGCCTGTCTCTCGGCCAGCGGCAACTGGTGGAAATCGCCAAGGCGCTGTCCCGTGGCGCCCATGTGATCGCCTTCGACGAGCCCACCAGCAGCCTTTCGGCACGGGAGATCGACCGCTTGATGGCGATCATCGGCCGGCTGCGGGACGAGGGAAAAGTGGTGCTCTACGTTTCTCACCGCATGGAAGAAGTGTTCCGCATCTGCAATGCGGTGACGGTGTTCAAGGACGGACGATACGTGCGCACGTTCGATGACATGAGCGAGCTGACCCATGATCAACTGGTCACCTGCATGGTCGGGCGCGACATCCAGGACATCTACGATTACCGCCCGCGCCAGCGCGGCGCGGTGGCACTCAAGGTCGACGGTCTGCTCGGGCCGGGGTTACGCGAGCCCGTGAGTTTCGAGGTGCACAAAGGCGAGATTCTCGGCTTGTTCGGGCTGGTGGGCGCCGGTCGCACCGAGCTGCTGCGCCTGCTCAGCGGCCTGGCGCAAAACCGCGCCGGACAGCTGAAACTGCGTGGCCATGAACTGAAGCTGCGTTCACCCCGGGATGCGATTGCCGCCGGGATCCTGTTGTGCCCCGAGGACCGCAAGAAGGAAGGCATCCTGCCGCTGGCCAGCGTCGCCGAGAACATCAACATCAGCGCCCGCGGCGCCCATTCCACCTTCGGCTGCCTGTTGCGTGGCCAGTGGGAAAAAGGCAACGCCGACCAGCAGATCAAGGCGCTCAAGGTGAAAACACCACACGCCGGGCAGCCGATCAAGTTTCTATCCGGAGGCAATCAACAGAAGGCCATTCTCGGTCGCTGGCTGTCGATGCCGATGAAAGTGCTGCTGCTCGACGAACCGACCCGCGGCATCGACATCGGCGCCAAGGCCGAGATCTACCAGATCATCCATAACCTGGCGGCCGAGGGGATCGCGGTGATTGTGGTGTCCAGCGACTTGATGGAAGTCATGGGCATTTCCGACCGCATCCTGGTGCTGTGCGAAGGCGCGCTGCGTGGCGAGCTGAGCCGCGACCAGGCCAACGAATCCAACCTGCTGCAACTGGCTTTGCCGCGCCAACGCGCTGACGGCGTGGCGAACTGAGAGGTGACTATGATGACAACCCAAAACAACACCCTGCCGACCACGCGCAAACCGCTGGACCTGCGGCGCTTCCTCGATGACTGGGTAATGCTGCTGGCGGCCGTCGGAATCTTCGTGCTCTGTACCCTGATGATCGACAACTTCCTGTCGCCGCTGAACATGCGTGGCCTGGGCCTGGCGATTTCCACCACCGGGATCGCTGCGTGCACCATGTTGTATTGCCTGGCGTCCGGGCATTTCGACTTGTCGGTGGGCTCGGTGATTGCCTGTGCCGGGGTGGTTGCGGCGGTGGTGATGCGTGATACCGACAGCGTGTTTCTCGGTGTCTGTGCGGCGCTGGTGATGGGCCTGATCGTCGGGCTGATCAACGGCATCGTCATTGCCAAGCTGCGGGTCAACGCGCTGATCACCACGCTGGCGACCATGCAGATCGTGCGCGGCCTGGCCTACATCTTCGCCAACGGCAAGGCGGTGGGGGTGTCCCAGGAGTCGTTCTTCGTGTTCGGCAACGGTCAGATGTTCGGCGTGCCGGTACCGATCCTGATCACCATCGTCTGCTTCCTGTTCTTCGGTTGGTTGCTGAACTACACGACCTACGGGCGCAACACCATGGCCATCGGCGGCAATCAGGAGGCGGCGTTGCTGGCCGGGGTCAATGTCGACCGGACCAAAATCATCATCTTTGCCGTGCATGGCGTGATCGGCGCGCTGGCCGGGGTGATCCTGGCGTCGCGCATGACCTCCGGGCAACCGATGATCGGCCAGGGTTTCGAGCTGACCGTGATCTCGGCCTGTGTACTGGGCGGGGTATCGTTGAGTGGCGGGATCGGCATGATCCGGCACGTGATTGCCGGGGTGTTGATTCTGGCGATCATCGAGAATGCGATGAACCTGAAGAATATCGATACGTTTTATCAGTATGTGATTCGCGGTTCGATCTTGCTGCTGGCGGTGGTCATTGACCGACTTAAGCAGCGCTGACATTCATTTCCTCTGTAGGCGCGGGCTTGTCCGCGAAGGTCTGTCTGAAATGTAAATGTTGGATATGACGACGCCTTCGCGGGCAAGCCCGCTCCCACAGGGTTCTGCCTTCACACATTGAGTGTTGGTGTGGCATAGATCCTGTGGGAGCGGGCTTGCCCGCGAAGGGGCCATCAGCTTCAGTACATTTCTCCTGGCTTCACTATTGGCTGATGTTGCTGTCCTCGTCCTCGGTGGTGCTCGAGCCGAGACCACCGCTGCCGGGCGTTTTTCTGTTCGGCAAGTCCGCCCCTCCCTGACGCCCCATGTCATTGCCCTGGATGCGCGGGTCGGTGCCGGTGGACGGAGGCAGGTTGTGGTCGATCGTGGTGCCGTCGGTGTTCATGCCGGGGGCACTCTGGATGGCTGGCGCCCTGGGCTTTTCCACCGGATTGGTCGGGCCGGTGCTCGAGCCGATGGCTCCGGCGTACGAGGTGCAAGACAGCAGGGCGCAGAGGGCGAGGGCGGTCAACCTGGACAGGATCATGGTGTTGTCTCCAACGGGTAGAGTCCTTACCTGATTAGTCCCTCCTCGCCCGGGATAGGTGCGTTGTTAACGACGGACGGCTCAGGCCTGTGTCAATGCCCTGACCGCTGCTGCTCTTCGCCAGATCAATCGGCCTGCGGTGATCAACCAGTTGAGCGCAGCAACCGCCAGCACGGTGAGCAGCAGCGTGGCCATCCCTTGCTCGACGATGATTTTCCCGGCCAGCAAGGGGAAGCCGAACACACCGATGAAGTACGACAGGCTGAACAGCAACAAGGATTGCGCGGTGGTGCCGGTCGGCGCCTCATTGGCGGCCAGGCCGTTGATCACCGAGTAGGTCAGGCCGTAACCGGTCCCGAGCATCACCGCCGCGAGCACGTAGCTGAAGCTGCTGTCGACGACAAAACCGAACATGACGATCGATGCCAGCATCAGCCCCGACAGCAGGCACGAGGCACGCAATGGATCGCGCTTGACCACGAACCCGGCAACCAGCATTCGGCCACTGATCGCCGCGCTCATGAAACCGAGGAAGAACAGCGAGTAGTCGAGCGAGTGCGCTGCGGCATAACTGGTTTGAAAGCTCGACAGACCGCCGAACACGCAGCCGCCAAGACCGACCATGATGATTGGAAAGACAGCCCTGGACGACAGCACCTGACCCGCGGCACGCCACGAAATCCGCGACACGCTGCCCGATGGCAGAGGGGCCTGATTCAATTTCCGCTGCAGGCGCCAGAACAGCAGCACACCGACCAGGCTGGCCAGCGCCGCCAGATAAAACGCAGCGGTCACCGGGTACCCGAGGGCACTCGCCGCGCGGCCGAGCAGTGGGCCACTGCCGATCCCGGTCATCATGCTGCCCGACAGCAGGGCGAAGTATCTGGCGCGCTGTGCGGGCGTCACCAGGCTTGCCACGATGATCGGCCCGAGGGTGTAGAACACGCCCCAACCCAGGCCCAGCAGCAGGCCGAAAAACAACAGCAGAGGGCCGAAGCCCGGGGTCAGGGCGAAGCCCAGGCTGGCCGCTACCAGCAACACACCGAACAGCGCCACCGACCGGGCGGCACCGAGCAAGTCGGACAAATGACCGGAAACGATCACTGCCGCAAAGGTGCTGAGCATCGCCGCCGAAATCACACTGCCGGCATCGTGTTCGTTGCCGCCACGCGCGTTGATCAGCAGCGACAGCAGGAAGGTCGAGCCATAGGACAATGACAGCAGGTAACTGGCAAGGCAAAACAGGCCGAACAACTTGCTTGAGACTGGGGGTGTTGCGGTAGACATGACGCGGTTCCTTGACCGGATAAGTGAGCAGCGCCTCTATCTAACCACGCAGTGCCTGATTGTCAGGTTCAAGGTTATCGATGCCAGGGTTAGTGGCGGCCGGAGTGAAGCCTCTGCGTTGTTGTGGCGATCCAGCTTCTGTGGCGAGGGAGCTTGCTTGTGGTGAGGGGGCTTGCCCCCGTTGGGTTGCGCAGCAACCCCAATAAGAAAACTGCAATCTTTCTGGTGGAATGCAATCGCTGAGAAAGAGCCTGCTTCGCAGGCCAACGGGGGCAAGCCCCCTCGCCACAAATATCGCGTCGCCTTAGTATGGCGTTTTCAACTTTTGACAAGGCACGTCCATGACGATCGAAATCCGCCCGGCGACCCCCAGTGATGCACCGCAAATCCTCGCGTTCATCACTGAACTGGCCGACTACGAACGTGCCCGCCATGAAGTCATCGCCAGCGTTGCCGATATCGAACGCAGCCTGTTCAGCGAAGGCGCCACGGCCCATGGCCTGATCTGCCTGCGCGACGGTGCAGCCATCGGTTTCGCGGTGTTCTTCTTCAGCTATTCCACCTGGTTGGGCAGCAATTGCCTGTACCTCGAAGACCTTTACATCACGCCGGAACAGCGGGGCGGTGGCGCGGGCAAGACCTTGCTGCGGCATCTGGCGAAAATCGCCTGTGCCAACGACTGCGGCCGTTTCGAGTGGAGCGTGCTGGAGTGGAATGCGCCGGCCATCGATTTCTATAAATCCCTGGGTGCACAGCCGCAGGAGGAGTGGGTTCGGTATCGGATGGATGGGGCCGTTTTGAGGGATTTTGCTGCTGGTAATTGATCGCCCTTAAAAGATCGCAGCCTTCGGCAGCTCCTACAACGGGACGAGGTTCACCTTGTAGGAGCTGCCGAAGGCTGCGATCTTTTTTTGTTCGTTTCTCACAATATGGGATTGATATTTATATATTGAGATTTCCCGGCATCCGGGTTTATAGTCCCGCTCACTCACTGCCAAAAACCAAAACAGGTGAAGCGATGCAGGCGCAATTGATCGCGCTCGACTGGGGGACAACCTCATTACGTGCTTACAAACTGGCCGAAGGCGGGCAGGTGCTCGAACAGCGTTCGCTGGCGTCGGGGATCATGCAGTTGCCCAAGACGCCGCGAATCATCGGCGGCCGGGAATGCACCGACGGTTTTGAACTGGCTTTCGATGAGGCATGCGGTGACTGGCTCGATGCCCAGCCGCAATTGCCGGTGATTGCCTGTGGCATGGTCGGCAGCGCCCAGGGCTGGTGCGAAGCGGCGTACCGCGACACGCCGGCGAACGTCGCCACGCTCGGCACTTCCTTGCAAACCGTTCGCAGCCTGCGTGGCGTCGATGTGCACATCGTGCCCGGCGTCATCGAGCGTTCACGTCTGCCGAACGTGATGCGCGGCGAAGAAACCCAGGTGCTCGGTGTGCTGCAAAACCTGCCGGGCGAGGCGAGCGAGGACCTGCTGATCGGCCTGCCGGGCAGTCATTCGAAATGGGTGGAAGTGGCCGACGGCTGCATCGTGCATTTCGATACCTTCATGACTGGCGAAGTCTTCGCCGTGCTCAGCGAGCACAGCATTCTCGGGCGCACCCAGCAGCGTGGCGGGTCTTTCGAGGGGGATGCGTTTGATCGTGGCGTGCAGGTCGCGTTGTCGGCGGACGGTGAAACCGGTCCGCTGTCGACGCTGTTCAGCGCCCGTAGCCTGGGCCTGACCGGCGAATTGAGCGCCTGCGCCCAGGCCGATTATCTGTCCGGCCTGCTGATCGGCCACGAGTTGTCGGCCCTGGCCAATGTCCAGCGGCGTCGGCGCAACAGCGTGCACCTGCCGTCGATCATCCTTATCGGCAATACCCAACTCTGTGCCCGCTACCGCCGTGCGCTCGACGCCTGCGGTTTTACCCGGGTGACCCTGACCGAACAGGCCACCGAACGCGGATTGTGGCAACTGGCGCTCGCCGCCGGTCTGGTCACGTCCACCGCATCCCGTTAAACCTGCCTGGAGGTCTGACATGCTCAAACAAGCGCTGGCGCAAAACGGCCTGATCGCGATCCTGCGCGGCTTGCGTCCACAGGAAGCTGCCGCTATCGGCGAAGTCCTGTACGCCGCCGGATTTCGCGTCATCGAAGTGCCGCTCAATTCCCCTGAACCGTACGACAGTATCCGCATCCTGCGCAGTACCTTGCCTGCCGATTGCCTGATCGGTGCCGGCACGGTGCTGACGCCGGAGCAGGTCGAACGGGTGAAAGTGGCGGGGGGGCAGGTGATCGTCATGCCCCATAGCGATCCGAAGGTCCTGCGTGCGGCGAAAGCGGCGGGGCTGTCTCTGTCGCCCGGTGTCGCCACACCGACCGAAGCCTTCGCGGCGCTGGCCGAAGGCGCGGACATCCTCAAGCTGTTCCCGGCCGAGCAAATGGGGCCGGCAGTCGTCAAGGCCTGGCTGGCGGTACTGCCGGCCGGGACGATTCTGGCGCCGGTCGGTGGCATTACCCCGGACAACATGCAGGTGTTTATCGACGCGGGCGTTAAAGGTTTCGGCCTCGGCTCCGGTCTGTTCAAACCGGGCATGACGCCTGCGCAGGTGGCGTCCAATGCCAAGGCCTATGTCGCTGCCTGGAAAGCCCTTCGCTAAGACTTTTTGGCGCTGCGAGCGCTGCATCCATAAGAGAGACAACAGATGAAAATCACCAAATTGACCACCTTCATCGTTCCGCCACGCTGGTGCTTCCTCAAGGTCGAAACCGACGAGGGCGTGACCGGCTGGGGTGAGCCCGTGGTCGAAGGCCGCGCCCACACCGTTGCCGCTGCCGTTGAAGAATTGTCCGACTACCTGATCGGCAAGGACCCGCGCAACATCGAAGACATCTGGACCGTGCTCTATCGCGGCGGCTTCTACCGTGGCGGTGCGATCCACATGAGCGCCCTGGCCGGTATTGACCAGGCCTTGTGGGACATCAAGGGCAAGGCGCTGGGCGTGTCGGTCAGCGACCTGCTGGGTGGTCAGGTGCGGGACAAGATTCGCGTGTATTCGTGGATCGGCGGCGACCGTCCGGCGGACACGGCGCGTGCTGCCAAAGAAGCTGTCGAACGCGGTTTCACTGCGGTGAAAATGAACGGCACCGAAGAACTGCAGTTCCTCGACACCTTCGACAAAGTCGACCAGGCCCTGGCCAATGTCGCCGCCGTGCGCGATGCGGTCGGCCCGAACGTCGGCATCGGCGTGGACTTCCATGGCCGGGTGCACAAGCCCATGGCCAAGGTGCTGATGAAGGAGCTTGATCCGTACAAGCTGATGTTCATCGAAGAGCCTGTGCTGAGCGAAAACTACGAAGCGCTGAAAGAACTGGCACCACTGACCAGCACACCGATTGCCCTCGGCGAGCGCCTGTTCTCGCGCTGGGATTTCAAGCGCGTGCTCAGCGAAGGCTACGTCGACATCATCCAGCCAGATGCGTCACACGCCGGTGGCATCACCGAAACCCGCAAGATCGCCAACATGGCCGAAGCCTACGACGTGGCGCTGGCGCTGCATTGCCCGCTGGGGCCGATTGCCCTGGCGGCCTGCCTGCAACTGGACGCGGCTTGCTACAACGCGTTCATCCAGGAGCAGAGCCTGGGCATCCATTACAACGAGAGCAACGACCTGCTCGACTATGTGAAAGACCCACGGGTGTTCGATTACGACCAGGGCTTCGTGAAGATCCCGAACGGCCCGGGCCTGGGCATCGAGATCAACGAGGAATACGTGATCGAACGCGCCGCCATCGGCCACCGCTGGCGCAACCCGATCTGGCGCCATGCCGATGGCAGTTTTGCCGAGTGGTGAGTCACTGACACACCACTGAACCCTGTGGGAGCGGGCTTGCTCGCGAAAGCGTCCTGTCAGTCACATCAATGCTGGATGTGCCGCCGTCTTCGCGAGCAAGTCGAATCGTCGCACCGCCGCTCCCACTCTAGATCTCCATGGATAGAGGGATCTGCGTTCCCCCGGTTTTCTCATTGACCTCAATAACCATAAGAAGAGGCACCCCCCATGCAACCGCAAACCCTCACCGGGCAGGCGTCCTTGGTGACGCCCAGCCGCAAGCGTTTTTTCATCATGGTGCTGTTGTTCATCACGGTGGTGATCAACTACCTGGACCGCAGCAACCTGTCGATTGCCGCCCCGGCATTGACCAGTGACCTGGGCATCGACCCGATTCATGTCGGCCTGATCTTCTCTGCCTTCGGCTGGACCTACGCCGCCATGCAGATCCCCGGCGGCTGGCTGGTAGACCGGGTCCCGCCACGCATCCTGTACACGGCAGCGCTGCTGCTGTGGTCGATTGCCACCGTGATGCTCGGCTTCGCTGGCAGCTTCATCGCGCTGTTCGTGTTGCGCATGGCGGTTGGCGCCCTGGAAGCGCCGGCCTATCCGATCAACAGCCGCGTGGTCACCACCTGGTTCCCCGAGCGCGAGCGTGCCACGGCCATCGGTTTCTACACCTCCGGGCAATTCGTCGGCTTGGCCTTCCTGACACCGGTGCTGGCCTGGCTGCAGCACGAATTCGGCTGGCACATGGTGTTCGTCACCACCGGCGCGGTAGGCATTCTGTGGGCAGTGATCTGGTACGCGGTGTATCGCGAGCCGCGGGACTTCAAAGGCGCCAATCAGGCGGAGATCGACTTGATCCGCGAGGGCGGCGGGCTGGTGGATATCCAGGCCGAACAGGCCAAGGTCAAAGCCAAATTCAGCTGGACTGACCTTGGCATTGTCCTGACCAAGCGCAAGCTCTGGGGCATCTACCTCGGCCAGTTCTGCCTCAACTCGACCCTGTGGTTTTTCCTTACGTGGTTCCCGACCTACCTGGTGAAATATCGCGGCATGGATTTCATCAAGTCTGGCCTGTTGGCGTCGCTGCCGTTTCTCGCGGCCTTTGTCGGCGTACTGTGTTCCGGTTTCTTCTCGGACTTTTTGATCCGTCGCGGTTACACGGTGGGTTTCGCCCGCAAGTTGCCCATCATCAGCGGCTTGCTGATTTCCACCTCGATCATCGGCGCCAACTTCGTTGAGTCGACGCCGCTGGTGATTGCCTTCCTCGCGCTGGCATTCTTCGGCAATGGCCTGGCTTCGATCACCTGGTCACTGGTGTCGACGCTCGCCCCGGCGCGTTTGCTCGGGCTGACCGGCGGGGTGTTCAACTTCATCGGCAACCTGGCGGCCATTGCCACGCCGATCGTGATCGGCTTCCTCGCCACGGGTGATTCCTTTGCCCCGGCAATCACCTACATCTCGGTGCTGGCATTGATTGGCGCACTGTCCTACATCTTGCTGGTGGGCAAGGTCGAGCGTATCAAGTTGTAGTCGTGGCACGCGGGCGACCATAATGCCGCCCGTTCACTCGCTCAACGGTAAAGGCTGGATATGCAGGAAGACGCCCCAAAAATCGCCAAGGACGCCGCACCGACCGGCACCCAGACCCTGCTTCGCGGTTTGGGTGTGGTTCATGCCGTGGCCAGCGGCGCCCGCGATCTCAAGGAGATCGCCCGGCTGATCGGCACCACGCGCAGCACCACCCATCGCCTGGCCAGTTGCCTGGTGGACGAGCGTTACCTGCGGGTGGTGCCGCAAGTCGGCTATCTGCTGGGGCCGAAACTGATCGAGTTGGGGTTTCAGGCCCGTGAAGAGTTGCCGTTGGTGACCCTGGCCGGGCCGTATCTGGATGAGTTGTCGGCGTTGACCGGCGACACCATTCATCTGGCGATCCGTGAAGGCGACGAAGTGCTGTACCTGCACAAGAACCCGGGGCGCAATGGCCCGGAAATGCGTTCGCGGGTCGGCCATCGCATGCCGCTGGCGCGCACCGGGATCGGCAAGGCGCTGATGCTCGATGATTCGCCGCAAGAGTGGCAGCGCCTGTACGAAGTCAGCCTGCCGGTGGGTGGGAAAAATCAATTCTGGCCGCAGCACCCTGAGCAATCCTGGGAGCAGTTCGAGCGGCGCATGGTCGAGTACGTGGCCGGCGGCTATGCCTTCGATCTGGAAGATAACGAGCCGTCGATCCGTTGCGTGGCAGCGCCGGTGCGCGATGCCAGCAAACGCATCGTCGCCGGCATCAGCATTGCGAGTACCGTGCCGTACATGCCGCTGGAAAAAATGGCCGAGCTGATTCCTTTGATCAAAGGGGTCACGGCACGGCTGTCGGCGGAGTTGGGCGCCAAAATATGACCTCAGGCAGCAACCCTTGTGGGAGCGAGCCTGCTCGCGAAAGCAATCTGTCAGTTAATACCGGTGTCGACTGACGGGACGCTTTCGCGAGCAAGCCCGCTCCCACATGGGGTTTGTGTTGTTGCATAAATGCCAGGCAACAAAAAGGCCCCCATTCGGGAGCCTTGATGTTCAGCGGTCGGCTTACATGTTCGGGTAAGTCGGGCCGCCAGCGCCTTCGGGCGTTACCCAGGTGATGTTCTGTGCAGGGTCCTTGATGTCGCAGGTCTTGCAGTGAACGCAGTTCTGGGCGTTGATCTGGAAGCGCTTCTCGCCGTCTTCCTTGGTGATCACTTCATACACGCCGGCCGGGCAGTAACGCTGGGCAGGCTCATCGTACAGCGGCAGGTTCTTGCTGATCGGGATGCTCGGATCGGCCAGCTTCAGGTGGCACGGCTGCTCTTCTTCGTGGTTGGTACCGGAGATGAACACCGAGCTGAGTTTATCGAAGCTGATCTTGCCGTCCGGTTTCGGGTAGTCGATCTTCTTGCAGTCGGCCGCCAGTTTCAGGCAAGCGTAATCCGGCTTGGTGTCGTGCAGGGTGAACGGCAGTTTGCCGCCGAAGATGTTCTGGTCCAGCCAGTTGAAGCCGCCACCGACGATGGCGCCGAACTTGTGGATCGCCGGGCCGAAGTTGCGGCTGGCGAACAGTTCGTCGTAGAGCCAGCTCTTCTTGAACGCGTCGACGTAGGTGGTCAGCTCTTCGCTGCCGTCCTTCTCTGCGAACAGTGCTTCGGCCACGGATTCAGCGGCGAGCATGCCGGACTTCATCGCGGTGTGGCTGCCCTTGATCTTGGCGAAGTTCAGGGTGCCGAGGTCGCAACCGATCAGCGCGCCGCCCTTGAAGACCATCTTCGGCAGCGAGTTCAGGCCACCCTTGCAGATCGCACGGGCGCCGTAGCTGATGCGCTTGCCGCCTTCCAGGTACTGCTTGAGCACCGGGTGATGCTTGAGGCGCTGGAACTCGTCGAACGGCGACAGGTAGGTGTTGCTGTAGGACAGGTCGACGATCAGGCCGACGACGACCTGGTTGTTTTCCAGGTGATAGAGGAACGAGCCACCGGTGTTCTCGGTGCCCATGATGTCCATCGGCCAACCGGCGGTGTGCACCACCAGGCCTGGCTGGTGTTTGGCCGGGTCGACTTCCCAGATTTCCTTCAGGCCGATGCCGTAGTGCTGAGCGTCGGCATCGCTGTCGAGGTTGAAGCGCTTGATCAGTTGCTTGCCGATGTGGCCACGGCAACCTTCGGCGAACAGCGTGTATTTGCCACGCAGTTCCATGCCAGGGGTGTACAGGCCTTCTTTTGGATGGCCTTCGCGATCGACACCCAGATCGCCGGTGATGATCCCGCGCACCACGCCGTTCTCGTCGATCAGCGCTTCCTGAGCGGCGAAGCCCGGGTAGATTTCCACGCCCAGGTTCTCGGCCTGCTGGGCCAGCCAGCGGCACAGGTTGCCCAGGGAGATGATGTAGTTGCCTTCGTTGTGCATGGTCTTGGGCACAAAGAAGTCTGGAACTTTCTGCGCGCTTTCAGCGTTCTTCAGCACGAAGATGTCGTCACGGGTGACGGGGGTGTTCAGCGGCGCGCCGAGTTCTTTCCAGTCCGGGAACAGTTCGTTCAGGGCGCGTGGTTCAAACACGGCACCGGACAGGATGTGAGCACCGACTTCGGAGCCTTTTTCGACCACGCAGACGCTGATTTCCTTACCGGCTTCGGCGGCCTTCTGCTTCAAGCGGCAGGCGGCGGAAAGACCAGCGGGGCCGGCACCGACGATGACGACGTCGAATTCCATGTATTCGCGTTCCACAGGTTATCTCCTACTCAAGGCTCAACAGTTTTTTTTCTAATTTGGAGGTTGGGTGTCGCATCCATGAATTCCGGCGCAACGCCGAAAGCGGACAATCGATTGACCACCTTTCTCTTTGGGTGGCGCATTATATCTACACCACTCTCAGCGTCCAATACAAACGTTTGTTTGAATTGGCTCAAAGCCAGAGAAATCAAAGTCACGCGCCTTATGAACGGCCATTTTGGCGTATTGACCGGAATAGGCGTTCCGGTCAAGATACGGGCGGTTTTGCGCTCGCCGTAGGCTGGCAGTTGGTTTCAAGAGCACCTCTAAAGACAGGGCGATGGCAGTAGAGAGTGATGCGCCGTGCGGGTTTGGCGCGAAGTTTACACGCCGTGACGTTGAATGACTCGTCAGTCACCACTGACGAATGGTCATGCAGATCATGAGTGATGGTCACTTGACACGTTAGCCGGCGTTTTTAGAGGTGCCCTTGCGCCCGATGAGCATCAACCGCCAGGTTCGCCTAGGCGACTTTCTTTTCACCGGAGAGTAACGAGGAATCCATGAAGGTTCTTGTAGCTGTCAAACGCGTTGTGGATTACAACGTCAAGGTTCGCGTCAAGGCGGACAATTCCGGCGTCGATCTTGCCAACGTCAAGATGTCGATGAACCCGTTCTGCGAGATCGCCGTGGAAGAAGCCGTACGCCTGAAAGAGAAAGGTGTTGCGACTGAAATCGTCGTCGTCTCCGTCGGCCCGTCCACCGCTCAAGAGCAACTGCGCACCGCGCTGGCTCTGGGTGCCGACCGCGCCATCCTCGTCGAGTCCGCCGAAGACCTGACTTCCCTGGCCGTTGCCAAGCTGCTCAAGGCTGTTGTCGACAAGGAACAGCCTCAGCTGGTGATCCTTGGCAAACAAGCCATCGACAGCGACAACAACCAGACTGGCCAGATGCTCGCTGCACTGAGCGGCTACGGTCAGGGCACGTTCGCTTCGAAAGTCGAAATCAGCGGCGACAGCGTTGCCGTGACTCGCGAAATCGACGGCGGCGCGCAGACAGTTTCCCTGAAACTGCCGGCCATCGTCACCACCGACCTGCGTTTGAACGAGCCGCGCTACGCGTCTCTGCCGAACATCATGAAAGCCAAGAAGAAGCCTCTCGAAGTGCTGACTCCGGACGCTTTGGGCGTTTCCACCGCCTCCACCAACAAGACCCTGAAAGTCGAAGCGCCGGCTGCACGCAGCGCGGGTATCAAGGTCAAGTCGGTGGCTGAACTGGTCGAGAAACTGAAAAACGAAGCGAAGGTAATCTAAATGACTATCTTGGTTATTGCTGAACACGACAACAAAGTGCTGGCCCCGGCCACGCTGAACACCGTTGCTGCCGCCGCCAAAATCGGTGGTGACATCCACGTTCTGGTTGCAGGCCAGGGCGCTGGCGCCGTGGCTGAAGCCGCTGCGAAAATCGCTGGCGTGAGCAAAGTCCTGAACGCTGACAATGCCGCTTACGCGCATCAGCTGCCGGAAAACGTTGCTCCACTGGTTACCGAGCTCGGCAAGGGCTACAGCCACATCCTGGCTGCCGCCACTTCCAACGGCAAAAACATCCTGCCGCGCGTTGCCGCTGCACTGGACGTCGACCAGATTTCCGAGATCATCTCGGTAGAAAGCGCTGACACCTTCAAGCGTCCGATCTACGCCGGTAACGCCATCGCTACCGTTCAGTCGAACGCTGCAGTGAAAGTGATCACCGTGCGTGCCACCGGTTTCGACCCGGTTGCCGCTGAAGGCGGTTCGGCTGCCGTTGAAGCCGTAGGCGTTGCCCACGACGCTGGCATCTCCAGCTTCGTCGGCGAAGAACTGGCCAAGTCCGATCGTCCGGAACTGACCGCTGCCAAGATCGTCGTTTCCGGCGGCCGTGGCATGCAGAACGGCGACAACTTCAAACACCTGTACGCCCTGGCCGACAAGCTGGGCGCTGCCGTGGGTGCTTCGCGCGCCGCGGTCGACGCAGGTTTTGTTCCGAACGACATGCAGGTCGGTCAGACCGGCAAGATCGTTGCGCCACAGCTGTACATCGCCGTCGGTATCTCCGGCGCGATCCAGCACCTGGCCGGCATGAAAGACTCCAAAGTGATCGTTGCGATCAACAAGGACGAAGAAGCGCCGATCTTCCAGGTGGCCGATTACGGCCTGGTGGCGGACCTGTTCGAAGCCATCCCCGAGTTCGAGAAGCTGGTCTAAACCGGCGGCTTGACTTATAAAGAGCCCGGCCTTTTGGCCGGGCTTTTTTTTGCTCTCTGTAGGAGCGAGCTTGCTCGCGATGGGCGTTAACGATGACGCGTTCATTCTGAAAAAAAACGCGGCGCATTGACCTCCATCGCGAGCAAGCTCGCTCCTACAGGAGGCATAACCGGGTATGAGTGGAGTATGAAGCCATGGATCTGCGCTGTGTGTGGAGCTTGCTGGGATTGACGCTGTTGCCGGCGCTGTCTTTCGCCGCAGGCAAATGCGAACGCCTGGTGGTCACCGGCAGCCCCGATGCGCCGCCGTACCTTTGGCAAGACCCGCAAGATCCCAAACACCTGATCGGTGCCAGTGCCGATTTGTTGCAGCAAGTGGCGGGGGAGTTGGGGCTCAAGATCGAACTGCTGTATGCCGGCAAACGCGCCCAGGCCCTGGACGAAGTGCGCAGCGGACGCATGGACATGCTGGCGGACGCGACGTTGACCGTCAGTGAGCTGGAAACCCTGGATTACATCCATCCACCTTTGCTGGAAAACGACTACCTGGTCTGGACGCGCAAGGACTCGACGCTGGTCTACAACGAAGCACAAAATCTGCACGGTCATCCGGGTGCCGTGTCGGAAAAGGCTCGATTGACCGCGCAATTCAGCACTTTTGCCGCACAGCAATTAACCCTCGCACGCATGTCCAATCTGACCCTGGCCTTTCAGAAACTGTTGTTGGGCGAAGTCGAATTTGTCCTGGCCGGACGTTACTCGGGCATGGCGACTGCACAAACACTGGGCATGGCCGGTGATCTGATCGCACGTTCGCAACCGGTCGACAAGCCTGGCCTGTTCCTGGCGATTTCCCACAACTCGGCCTGCAACGATCCGTGGTTGCGCGGACAGTTGGCCAAAAAGATGACAGAATTGCCCGCGTCCGGACTGACGGAAGCCGTGCTGCTGCGCAATATCGAGCGCTGGAAGGCACAGCGCTCACAACCGCAGCAACCCTCGCAACAACCCGTCAGTACCCCAAAACAGTAGGGATATTTAGTGAGTATTCGACCTCTTTTCGCTGCCGTGGCCATTGTCGCCCTGGCGGGTTGTGCAACCGATCCGGCGCCGAATGAACAAATGCGCCTGACCGAACAGGCACTCGAACAGGCCAAGGCCGTGGGTGCCACCGCCGACGATGTGCCGGAAATGAAACTGGCCGAGGACAAGTACAATCGCGCCAAGGGCAACATGACTGATCAATCGTTCAAGAATGCGCGCATGCGCGCCGAACAGGCCGAACTGGATGCGCGCCTGGCTGAGGCCAAGGTGCTGACGGCCAAGAGCGAGGAACAGTTGAACGTGCTTAACACCCGCATCGCCCGTCTGCAAAAGCAACTGGGAGATGCTCAATGAGCCTCAAGAGCAAAACCCTCGGCGGTTTGATCCTGGCCGCCAGCCTGACCGGTTGCGTCAGCCAGCACAGCGAGACCGCGTTGCAGCAGGCTGGAACCGACTTTCAGAAGGTCAAGGAAGACTCCAATGTGCTGCGAATCGCCCCCAAGGACGTGATCCGCGCCGGTGAGTCCCTGGCCCGTGCCGACCGCCTGTCCAGCTATTGGGGCAGTGGTTCGGACGTGGTGCATTACGCCTACCTGAGCCAGCGCTATAGCGCCATTGCCCGGGAACACACCAATCAGGCGCTCAACGAAGAAAAAGCGGCAAAACTCGAACTGGAACGGCAGCGTCTGCAACTGGCATTGCGTGAGTCCAAACTGTTCAGTGTGCAGCAGCAAGGCAAATGGCTCGAAGAGCAGATCCTGGCATTGACCACCTCCCAGACCGACCGCGGTCTGGTGATGACGTTGGGCGACATGCTGTTCGACACCGGCGAAGCGGAATTGAAACCTTCGGCCAACCGCGTGGTGTTGAAGATCGTGCAGTTCCTGCAACTCAACCCCAAGCGTGTGGTGCGGATCGAAGGTTACACGGACAGTACCGGGGGCAAGCAGGAAAACCTCAAGCTGTCTCGCGACCGCGCACAATCGGTGGCTGACGTGCTGATGGATCTGGGCATCGACGACAAGCGCATCCAGGTCGAAGGTTATGGCGACGAGTATCCCGTGGACGCGAATGCGTCGGAACGGGGCCGTGCGCAGAACCGTCGGGTGGAAATTGTGTTTTCCGACGAAAACGGCCAGCTCGGCGCCGCCCGGTAGGGTGTGCGTCGATGGAAAACCCGGCCTGCCATGCAGCGCCGGGTTTTTTTTCGCCTGCCGATTACCGCACAAAACAGTACAGATTTTGCTGACACTGCACTGTACGGTCGACTATTGTGGTAACTGTCCCCGTACACTTCTAAACTGTTCCGGTATTGTTTTACACAAGAATAAAATGCCCGTGAAATCGAGTGCTGCGTCATGACCAATCTTTTGCTCTATCAACGTATTGCTCAACAACTGGCCGAAGACATCCGCCGAGGGGTCTATCAGCCGGGAGAGCGCGTGCCTTCGGTGCGCAAGATGAGCTCGCAGCTCAATGTCAGTCATGCGACGGTGTTGCAGGCGTATGCCAATCTCGAAGATCAGGGGCTGATCCGCGCCCGGCCGCAGTCGGGTTACTACGTGCACCAGACGCCGGCACTCACGGCGCCGACGCCGGACATCGCCCGGGTCGAGCGCCCCGGCCTGGTCACCCGTAGCAGCATCATTCAACAAGTGCTGGTCGAATCCCGTCGTGAAGGTGTCTTCCCGCTGGGCGCGGCGGTGCCGAGTGTCGATTATTTGCCGGTGCGGGCGCTGCATCAGCAATTGGCCAAAGTCACTCGTTTCCATAGCCCGCGGGCTTTCAGTTACATGTTCAGCCCCGGTTTCGAGCCGTTGCGCCGACAGGTGGCGATCCGCATGCGCGATGCCGGCGTGGTGGTCGATCCGTCGGAAGTGGTGATCACCCACGGCTGCGTCGATGCGCTGCAGATGTCCTTGCGCGTGCTGACCCGTCCGGGCGATCTGATTGCAGCCGAGTCGCCGACCTATTACGGGTTGCTGCAACTGGCCGATCTGTTGGGCCTCAAGGTCATCGAGATCCCCAGCGATCCGTCCACGGGCATGAGCCTGGAAGCCCTGCAACTGGCAGCCAACCAGTGGTCGATCAAGGCGTTGGTGCTGACCACCCGGCTGAGTAACCCGTTGGGCGGCACCATGCCTGAAGAGCGGCAGAAGCAACTGCTGCGCCTGGCGTCGGATTTCGATATCCAGATTGTCGAAGACGATATCTACGGTGAGCTGATGTTCGAGCAGGGACGCACCAAATCCCTCAAGGCCTATGACCGGTTGGACCGGGTGATCTATTGCTCGAGTTTCTCGAAAACCCTGTCGCCGGGGGTGCGGATCGGCTGGATGATTGCCGGCAAGTATCAGCAGGAAATCCAGCGCTTGCAGACCTTCAGCACGCATTCAGCGTGTAGCGTGACCCAGATGGGAATTGCCGCTTACCTGGAGAATGGCGGGTATGACCGGCATTTGCGCTTTATCCGTCAGGAGTACCGCAAGAACCTCAGTGCCTTCCAGCTGGCCGTACAGCAGTATTTCCCGGAAGGCACGCAGATGACCCGGCCCACCGGTGGCTTCATTCTGTGGGTCAGTCTGCCGGGGCGGGTCAACACCCAGGAGTTGCACGTGCGGGCATTGCAGCAGGGCATCAGTATTGCGCCCGGGCTGATCTTCAGTAATACCGAGCAATTCAATCACTGCATTCGCCTCAATTGCGGCACGCCCTGGAATCGTGAAGCCGAGCGCGCGTTGATGACCCTGGGCATGCTGGCCACCCAACTCTGCCAGGAGATGGCTGGCAGTTTGTAATAGTCTGCTACTGCGCTTGTCTTGTGGGCTGCAACAGGCGAGCATAGACACCTCTGCCGTTTGCACCCACCGTTGGATACATGAAACCGACTTTTTCTGCCGCCTGGCTTTTGCTCTGCCTGATTGCGAGTATTCAGCCGGTATCCGTCGTTGCCGCCACCGAGCAGGATCAGCAGGCCACCGGCAGTTTCCACGTTGCACCGATAGAAACCGCACCCGTAAAAAAAGCTTCGCCGGCCAAGAAACCGGCGACGTCCGCGAAAAAACGCCCACCCATTGCTTCCAAATCGAAACCGGCCAGCGAAGTGGTAAAGACCGAGCTTCCATCCGCCAAGCTGGACCTGAGCTTGCCCAAGGATATGGTTCAGGAACTCAAGCCGGTCGGAACAGTGCCGTTGTCCAAGCGCGAACCGCTGCTGCCCCAGATGTTCGGTGACAAAAGCGGTAGCAGCCCGTTCCAGCTCAACGGCCGCCTGCTCAGCAATGAAATGCAGCTGCAACTGCGCAATGAAGAGCGCCGTGAGGTTGAAGGCGCGGCACTGGATTTCGAGTTCAAGCAGTAACGCCAGCAAGTTCCGCGAGCCGCAGAACAGACGCTTTGTCGGAGACTGGTCGGTCATGCCCGTTAACGTGGAAAAACCCGCTCGCAGGTAATTTAAAACAACTGTTTTAGCGGGTACTCTGTGTCCCGTCCTTTTACACATTGCTCGTTGCGAGGAGCTTGTCGTCATGAAATGCCGTGAGGGCTGTGGCGCTTGTTGCATTGCCCCGTCCATCAGTTCACCGATCCCCGGTATGCCCAACGGCAAGGCCGCGGGGCAGCGATGCCTGCAACTTTCCGCCGATAACCTGTGCAATATTTTCGGCCAGCCGGAACGGCCGGCGGTGTGTTCTGCCTTCGAGGCCGACCCCGAGGTGTGCGGAAGCAGCAGCGAAGAGGCCATCCGGCTGATTGGCTGGTGGGAGCAAATGACGGCGGCGTGATGTGTGGGCTCGCACCTGCGATCACCTGCGAAAGACCTGAAGGTGATCGCAGGTGCAAGCCCAACGAACGGAACTTCAACAATAAGGAATAAGACTATGAGTTCGCTGCATCGTATGGCTGTGCTGTGTGGTTTGACGGTTGTGCTGGCTACCTCGACGGCCCAGGCCGAAGACTGGAAAATCGCGAAAAACGAAGACGGCATCAAGGTCTCCCTGAGTGAAGTGGCCGGGTCCGATTACAAGGCCTACCAGGGCGTTACGCTGATGAAAACCACCATGGCCAAGCTGCGTGCGTTGCAGGATGACGTGTCCGGAGCCTGCGCCTGGATTCACGAATGCAAAACCCAGAAATTGCTCAAGCACGAAGGTGACCAGAGCTGGACCTACACTCAGTTCAACACCCCATGGCCGGTTACTCCGCGTGACTCGGTGCTGCACATCACCACCACCGAAGGTGCCGATGGCAGCCTGACCCGCAAACTCGAAGGCGTACCGAAATACCTTCCTGAAGAAAAAGGCTTCGTCCGGGTTGCCAAGGTCGACGGTTTCTGGAAGTTCGTACCCAAGGGCGACCAGATCGAAGTGACCTATCAGGTGCACACCGAACCGGGCGGCAGCGTACCGTCGATGGTGGCCAACAAGTTCGTGGTGGATGCCCCGTTCAATACCTTGAAAGCCCTCAAGGAACGCGCCGAGAAGTGACGGTGTGATTCTTTTAAGGTGACTGTAAACGCCCCGGTCGGTTCGGGGCGTTTGCGTTTTTGACAGGGCAGGGGGGGCTTTAATTTGTTACCGGATATGCGTTGCACGAAATTTTCACCACGTCTCCAAGACAATTCGTCAGCTCTCCAGCAACACGCAGCGTATTGCTGAATGCAGGATGAAACAGTCGGGATGAGGGTAGTAATCAATGGCAATGCAGCCGTTGATCGTGCAACATTTGCGCACCGCGCAAACCCCCGGGCCTTGTACGGGCCGAAAAGAGGGCCAGGCGCAGCTGTATTTTTTGAAACTTCAACTTCCAATGGGTCCTAAAACGACATGGCAATCCCGGACGCCCTGAATCAGCAGCGAGCCTTTAGTCGCCTGCTGCAACCGACCGTCAAATCGCATTTGGCCTACACGCTGTTGTGTGCACTGGTCATGATGGTCATGTTCAGCCTGCTGCGCGTCGCGCTGCTGGTTTACAACCGCTCGATGATCCTCGATACACCGGCTTCGACCTTCCTCGAGGCATTCGCCAACGGTCTGCGTTTCGACCTGCGTCTGGTGGTCTATCTCAGTATTCCGTTGCTGCTGTCATTGTTCAGTGTCCGGGCCATGGCCGCACGCGGGCTGTTCCGTCTCTGGCTGACAGTCGTCTCCAGCATTGCGCTGTTCCTGGGCCTGATGGAGATGGACTTCTATCGTGAGTTCCACCAGCGCCTCAACGGCCTGGTCTTCCAGTACGTCAAGGAAGATCCGAAAACCGTGATGAGCATGCTCTGGTACGGTTTCCCCGTGGTCCGCTACCTGCTGGCATGGGCCGTGGGCACATGGATCCTGAGCCTGGCGTTCAAGGGCGCAGACCGTGCGACCCGCCCTCGTGGCCCGTTCAGTGGCGGCAGCATCGGCACTCGCCAGGTTGCGCCGTGGTATGCACGCGTTGGCGTGTTCGTGGTTTGCCTGCTGATTTGCGTCGTCGCGGCCCGTGGCACCTTGCGTCAAGGCCCGCCGATGCGCTGGGGTGATGTTTACACCACAGATTCCAACTTCGCCAACCAGTTGGGTCTCAACGGTACGCTTTCTCTGGTCGCCGCCGCCAAGAGCCGGATGTCCGAGGATCGCGACAATATCTGGAAGGCGACCCTGCCTCAGCCACAAGCCCAGCAAGTGGTGCGTGACATGCTGGTGGTACCGGCCGATAAACTGGTGGATGCCGACACCGCAGCGGTACGTCGCGATTACACCCCGCCGGCCGACAAGACCCTGCCGGTCAAGAACGTCGTTGTGATCCTGATGGAAAGCATGGCCGGTCACTCGGTGGGCGCGCTGGGCGGGCCGGGCAACATCACGCCGTACCTCGACAAACTGTCAAAGGAAGGCTTGCTGTTCGACCGCTTCTTCTCCAACGGCACCCATACCCACCAGGGCATGTTCGCCACCATGGCCTGCTTCCCGAACCTGCCGGGCTTCGAATACCTGATGCAGACCCCGGAAGGCAGCCACAAGCTGTCTGGGCTGCCGCAGTTGCTCAGTGCCCGTGACTTCGACGACGTGTATGTCTACAACGGCGATTTCGCCTGGGACAACCAGTCGGGTTTCTTCAGCAACCAGGGCATGACCAACTTCATCGGTCGTAACGATTTTGTGAACCCGGTGTTCTCTGATCCGACCTGGGGCGTGTCCGACCAGGACATGTTCGACCGTGGCCTGGTCGAGCTCAAGGCGCGGGAAAACGGCAAGCCGTTCTATGCCTTGCTGCAAACCCTGTCCAACCACACGCCTTACGCCTTGCCGACGCCATTGCCGGTCGAGCGCGTAACCGATCGTGGCAACCTGAACGAACACCTGACCGCCATGCGTTACTCGGACTGGGCACTGGGCCAGTTCTTTGAAAAGGCCCGCAAGGAGCCGTACTTCAAGGAAACCCTGTTTGTCATCGTCGGTGACCACGGTTTTGGTAACGAACAGCAGATCACCGAGATGGACCTGGGCCGCTTCAACGTGCCAATGCTGATGATCGCGCCGGGCATCCAGGAAAAATTCGGCCAGCGTGACCACACCGTGGGCACCCAGATCGACATCGTGCCGACCATCATGGGCCGCATCGGTGGCGAAGTGCGCCATCAGTGCTGGGGACGCGATCTGCTTGACCTGCCGGAGGGCGATGCCGGTATTGGTGTGATCAAGCCGTCGGGCAGCGAGCAGACCACGGCTATCCTCACCGCCGACCAGGTTCTGGTCCTGCCGAAGGACAAGGACATGGCGCCGAAGTTGTATCAGTATGAATTGGGTGCCAAGCCTCGCGCCGAAGTCATTGCTGACGCGCCGCGTACCGCCGAGTTGAAACTCAAGCTCGAAGCGTTCCTGCAAACAGCGACCAAGAGCCTGCTGGACAACACCGCGGGTGTCGTTGACGGCACTCCGGACTAAGTATTCAGTCAGGTCTTGCTGCCTGACCTCAGGCAACAAAAAATCAGAATCCGATGCCTGCACAGGCATCGGATTTTTTTATGTTTGCCGGGTGGCGAAGAACCGCAACCAAGGGCAATACCTGTCAACTCTGACAGTAGACACCCTTGGGGTTTGGGGATTTCATACAGGTGCTTCGGGTACCTGATCCAACGTTTGTAACAGCGACGTTGAGAGCGGGCAGTGTCGCAAGGATGAGTGTCTGTCTGTTCCTGTCTCTTTGGCTTTCGAGCCATGTCTTGGTGATGCTGTGGAACCGCACTGGAAGACATTCCAATAGGATCGCCGGGGTTGGCTTTGGCGTTTTTCTGGCCTGCCGCTTCGGTTCAGGTGGTTCGCCGCAGGACATTGAATCAACAGATTTGTCCAGCGGGTTGAAGCACTTGTCTAACGAGTGAGGCTCGCTTCATGAACAAGTCTGTCGGTGTGCTTCGTTTGCTGTGGCTCGCGTGTCTGGT
Organism: Pseudomonas sp. GNP012; assembly: GCF_054343835.1. Taxonomy (NCBI): domain Bacteria; kingdom Pseudomonadati; phylum Pseudomonadota; class Gammaproteobacteria; order Pseudomonadales; family Pseudomonadaceae; genus Pseudomonas; species Pseudomonas sp. GNP012. The sequence continues at coordinate 836,132 of NZ_JBTGUU010000001.1, forward strand.
GGCGCTCGCCGCTGTCATCGCGTTGGTGGCGTTCACCAGAACATCAGAGTCAACGCCCTCACCTCAGTCCTGTACCGCACCCGCTTATGCGAAGGACACGCCCTATGAACAAGGGCAACAGGTACAGCACGCCGGCCGACAGTTTGAATGCTGGAAAGACGACGAGGCACCGCTTGGTATCGGCAGTTGGCAATGGTGCAGGCAACCGGCCTATGAGCCACTCCTTCCAACCAACCACTGGAAAGACGCGTGGAAGGACCTCGGTGAATGCGGTGGCTTCGAGGGCAATCGCCTGAAGCTGAACTTTGCCACCCTTGCCGGCAAAGCCCCCCTGAAACCGGCGGTGCCCGGTGTCGCTCGCGCTGATCAGATGGTCACCGGGACTTTGCGCTGCAAGGCCGAAGAAATTTCGATCAGGGCGAAGGCCAGCGAAACGATCCACCTCGATAATCTGAAAGCCTGCGACTACCAATTGGTGATGAACAGCGCCGATGGATACATCCCGCTGAACACGCCACGCATTGTCACGTTCAAGGAGGCGCAAGGGGCAGAGCAAGCCGTGACGGTGACGTATCGCCCACCGGTGGATGTGAGCAAGCTCAGTGGTTTGCCGGGGGTGAAAATCGAGCTGTTTGCCCAGGGGCTTGTTCAACCCAGGCAGATGGCCATGGGCAAGAACGTATTGTATGTCGGCTCCAGTGCAATCCCTTCGTACGTCTATGGCGGAAAAGTCGGCGACATGATCTACGCGTTGCCGCTGGATGGGGCGGGTAAACCGACGGGCATTCATGTCATTGCCAGCGGTCTGGAAGAGCCCCACGGCGTGGCGTATCGCGACGGTGATCTGTATTACTCGACCACGGGTGGTCTGTATCGCTTGCGTAACGCGGACGATCATTACAAAGACCCGAAACCCGAACGGGTCTTCAGCTTTCCGGCAGACGACAACCTGTTTCCCTTGCCCCCTCTGTCGTCCGGTTCCAACACTCGCATCTGGCACATGAAGCACCCCTTGCGCTTCAATCCACTCGATCCATCAGACAAGTGGCTTTATACAGCGGTCGGCATTCCATGCAACTTGTGCATGATTCCTGCCGACAAGCGCTATGGGACGGTCTTGCGCTACTCCCCGGAAACGGGGGCGTCCGAGATTCTGGCCTCGGGGGTGCGTAACTCTGTCGGCTTCGACTGGAACCCCAAGGACGGCAAAATATGGTTCAGCGACAACAATCGCCAAGGCTTCCCCAACCCTGACGAGGTCAACTTTATCCGCAGCCCCGGGTTGCATTTCGGCGTGCCTTATCGGTTTGGCAAGGACACGCCCGGATTCACTCAGGAGGAGTACCTGAACCCGGGTGTGATCCAGCCGCCGCTGGTGCCCGGTGCCATTGTGTCCGACAAGTCGCTCGAGCAGATCAACCCCGCTGATTATGTGCCGGCAGCTTTTGAGTCGGGCACCAACACGGCGCCGCTCGGGGTCAAGTTCTGGTCAGGTTACCCGGCCACCGAGAGGACCCAGCGTTTGCTGGTTGCCGTGCATGGTGCGGGCTCCACTGCCCGTCCAGGCATGGACATACAAATGCTGACCATCCAGGACGGTACGCGCGTGGTCAACCAGATCCCGCTGATCAATGGATTTGTGCAGGACCCGGAACGATTTGATGTCTATTGCCTGGACAGCTCGTGCATTGGGCGCCCCGTCGAGTTTCTTGAACTGGCGGATGGCAGCCTGCTGATCAGCGACGACGTCGCCGGGGTCATCTATCGCGTGCGCTATGACGCGACCGGGTTGCCGCAGACGCAGTTGGCGTTACGTCCAATGCTGTCACCTCCCGGCCTGGAAAACGAAATGATCAGTGGTTATCTGATTGCCCCCGACGGCAATAGTCGACTGGTGCAAATTTCATGGAATCCGTTAAACAATGAGTCCGCGCTGGTTCTCAATGGGTTGGCGTATGGTGAGTATCAGTTGCGCCTCAATGATGTGAAAAACTGGATTCCCGAGGTGCGCAACACAGCGTTAACGCTATCGGAAACCAGCAAGACTCATACGATCAACCTGCGTTATCGCGAGCGGCCGATCAAGCTTGAGGTCAAGGTGACGATCAAGGCACCGACCAGGCCTGTTTCCGTCACCGATGCCCAATGGCACGTCAGCCTGATTAACGAGGACCAGAGTAATGCTGAGCCACAGGTCATAAACATTCCATGGGGCGGGACTACGACGCAGCTCCTCGACTATGGCAAGTACAAGGTTATCTACCCGTTTTATCCTAAGGAAAAACCGCAGCCGGAACTGGAGACGGTGGTGATTGATGAGTCCAGCCAGGACCGGCAGCTGCCACTCGTCACTTACCAGCATGTCGAGAGCCTGGGCGAAACGGTCCTGGCGGGGGCCTGTACCAAGTGCCATGCGGTCGAGTACTTCAACAGCGCGAGTAAGGCCTTGCTCTGGAGCGTGGCGGGTCGGGACGCGTTGGTCAAACAAATCAAGACCATGCCGGTTTCAGGGCATTGCGACACCACCTGTGCGACTGAAATCAGTAATCACTTGTTCGACGTCGTCTGGAAACCTTACCTGGATCAGGACGAATCCTATGGCGCGCGGCAGTTGCGATTGCTGACGCCAGATGAGTATGCCGCCACCGTCCTGGACATTCTGGGGGTTGAAGTCAATCCCGAGAAGCTGCCGGCCGACAAGTCCGAAAAAGACTTCAAGTACCCTGGGGAAGCGAACATGGGCGTTCTGCAGGCAGAGGACGTCAAACTGTTTTACGACATGGCATTGTCGGTGGCAGAAAAGGTTTCGCCGTCGCGGTTGAGCGCGCTGGCAACCTCCCGGGCAGGCACCGATCTGGTCACCTCCCTGGGCTATCAGTTGTTCCGACGGCCTGTCACTGACGCCGAGCGGTTGCGTTACCAGAAAATCCTCGACGAGCAAGGGGCGCCGGCTGCAATCACCGCTCTGATGATGTCGCCGAACTTTCTCTATCGCTCGGAGTTGGGAGTGGAGTCAGCATCGGCAAGCAAGGTGTATCAGCTCACACCGTTCGAGGTAGCCACTGCGCTCTCTTACGGGTTCCTGGGCACGACGCCGGATGTTGAGCTGCTGGCCAAGGCGCAGCGCAACGAACTGCAGACCTCACAACAGATCGCTGCAGAAATTCAGCGAATGATGCAAACCGATCGCGGCATCGAGCAGTTCAACCGCTTCGTCAGCTATTACGTCAAAACGGTTCGAGGCGTCCAGGAAAAACCGGGACTGACCAGGCACATGATTGAGCTCATGACGCAGGAGCAGTATCTGCTGAGCAAAAATATGCTGCTGGGTTCCGGCACCCTGAACGAGTTGTTCAACCCCGGCTACACCTATTTGAATCAGGACCTGGCCGCGCATTATGGCATCAGCGGTGTCACGGGCAGCACGATGCAAAAGGTCGTGGTGGACGAAAAACGGGGAGGGTTGTTGCATCTGGGGCTGACTCAAGCTGCCACGTCAGACTTGGTGAGCACCTCATTGGTCAAGCGTGGAATCATGATTCGTGAGCAGATGTTCTGCCGTGAGTTCGGTGCCCCGGTGGAGGCCGATCCGACAGAACCGGTTTATCCGCCTCGCGCCATTACCACCCGTGAGCATTGGGACCTGGTCAACGGCGAGCAAGCCTCAGGTGGACGCTGCTGGCAGTGCCATCAATACATGAATGACACAGGGTCGTCGATGGAGCATTACGACGCGGCTGGTCGTTATCGCACTCAGGAAAAGGCCCACAACTATAACCAGTATCCGCAGATGTTGCCGATCAAGGCTTCCGGTCCGTTCATCAGTTTGGCCGGCACCGAGCAGGTCGATGATGTCCGGGATGTCGCAAGAATTGTCTCGCGTAACCCGGCATCACAGTTTTGCATGGCCGACAGTTACTTCCGGTTTGTGTTTGGCAACAAATCGGATGAGTCGACCTCCGGGACAGTGAAGGCGATTGCCGATGGCTTGAAAACTTCAGGCTCCCTGGCAGAAATGTTGCGAACCCTGGGGACTTCCAAGGCGTTCATCTACAAAACCGAGAGGAATTGATCATGGGCATTTTGAAAAGTCGTCGGCGTTTTCTCGCGGGCCTGGCTGCGGCAGGTGTCTTCGGTCCTCTGACTCAATTCGGTTTGGCGCGCATGGCTTTGGCCGGGCAAACACAGCAAGCCAAGTTGAAGGTTGTATTTGTGGTGGTCCCCGACGGACTGGCGGTGGACTCCTACAATGGCGGTGCTTTTGGTGATGGGCGCGGATTGTGGCACCCCACTGCACAGGGGACGGATACCACGGCCTTTACGCTCAATGAAGTCAGTTCAGAGCTGGCCGCCTATCGCAACCAGTCGTTGTACCTGCGCGGGATTATTCTGGGGCCGGGGAACGTGGGTCATAATGGCTGGAACTGGGTATTGCGTGATAGTCAAAAGAGTCAATCGTCTATTGATGTGTTGCTGGGGCAAGCGCTGCCGGGCACTGAGCCGTCCCACCGAAGTCTGTTTGCCGGCCCCCACGCCGGAGTCGATGGAACACCCTGGTTTGTGTCGTTTCAGGGAACTGCGATTCGTACCCCCTACCGTGATCCAATGCTGATGGCTGAATCATTGTTCAAGTCGCCCGCTCAGACTCGGCGCGCACTACAGCCCGGGGCCGGTGCGCTGCTGGAGGCATCCCTGGTGGATATCCGGGAACTCAGAGCCAGGCTTTCTACCGCAGAGCGGCAAAAGCTTGATACCCATCTCGACTCGGTGGAGCAGGTCATCAAGGACCTGGAGGAAACACGGCCGCCCGTGGGGGCATGTGAGCCGGTGACACTCGAGCCTCTGGATTACAGATCGGCAGCGCACCGCACCCGCATTCAGGCGGATCACCACAAAGTGGTAGCCACCGCCTTGGGTTGCGGGATAACCCGGGTCGCCACCCTTCAGATCGGGCGCTCGGCGGAGTCGCTCAATATCGTTGATGTCAGTCCCGAGAGAAATCCCCACGATTGTGCTCACCGTCGCTCCGGGCAAGAACTCTGGAAGGGAACACGGCAATGGTACGTTCGGCAGGTCAAACTGTTTATGGATGAACTGGCCCGGTACCAGGACCCGCACGTGCCCAGCGACAATCTGCTCCAACATACACTCGTCGTACTCACCAGCGAGATGGCCGATGGATCCCCTGAGCACATGATCGATATGCCGATGTTGTTCATGGGGGGGGCGAGCGGATTGTTGAAAAGCGGGGACGGTTCGGGACGGTACTTCAACATTACGTCGCAATTCGATCAAGAGCACCACGCAGGGAACCCGGTAATCGGCCAGAAATTCGTCGACATGCAGCGTATCTGGGCAACCGTAGCCAAGGCAGCCGGAACCAGCGTGCCTTACGGCGGCAATATCAATCCCCTCAGCGGGATATTCACTAACGTGTGAATCCGAACAACGATGCCAGTCAGATTGACTGGCATCGTCTTTTTCGCTGGTTTCTATCTGCTTGTCAGACTTTCATATCTTGCCGAGCAAGAGCAGGATCAACAGCACCACCAATACGACGCCGATGATTCCGGATGGGCCGTAACCCCAACTTCTGGAGTGCGGGAAGACCGGTAAACCCCCGATCAGTAACAGGATCAGAATGATGATCAGTATTGTGCCCATGTCTTTTTCCTTGTCGAAAATGCAGTGAAATGACCATGCCAATCAGGTCAGCGGGAATGAAGTAAATTCGAGCTGCTTAAAAATTCCGACTCATGCGACTGCAGGAAAATTCCAAGTTTTTTTGAAGTATTTCGGACAGGTTCTTATTTCTTTTGTGATGGCCTTAGTTGCTTGTGGCGCGCCCGCGGTTTGCTCGGGCCATTCAGCAATCTGATGGAGCGTGGGTCGGGCAACTTCCTTCGCTACACTCGATGCATCTTCCGAGAACAACAAGGCTGTTTGCTATGCAAAATCGCATGATGATCACTGGTGCAGGCTCTGGCCTGGGTCGCGAAATCGCGCTGCGCTGGGCGCGTGAAGGCTGGCAACTGGCCTTGTCGGACGTCAGCGAGCCCGGTTTGCAGGAAACCCTGAAGTTGGTCCGTGAAGCCGGTGGCGATGGTTTTATCCAGCGCTGCGACGTGCGCGACTACAGCCAACTGACGGCGTTCGCCCAGGCCTGTGAGGTCAAGCTCGGCGGCATCGATGTCATCGTCAATAACGCGGGTGTGGCCTCTGGCGGCTTCTTCAGTGAATTGTCCCTGGAGGACTGGGACTGGCAGATCGCAATCAACCTGATGGGCGTGGTCAAGGGCTGCAAGGCTTTCCTGCCGCTGCTGGAGCAAAGCAAAGGCAAGATCATCAACATCGCGTCCATGGCCGCGCTGATGCAAGGCCCGGCGATGAGCAACTACAACGTGGCCAAGGCGGGTGTGGTGGCGTTGTCCGAAAGCCTGCTGATCGAGCTGGCGCATCAGGAAGTCGGCGTACATGTGGTGTGCCCGTCGTTCTTCCAGACTAACCTGCTGGACTCCTTCCGCGGCCCGACCCCGGCCATGAAGGCCCAGGTCGGCAAGCTGCTGGAAAGCTCGCCCATCAGCGCCGCCGACATCGCCGACTACATCTACCAGCAGGTCGCTGCCGGCGAGTTCATGATCCTGCCCCACGAACAGGGCCGCATGGCCTGGGCGATCAAGCAGAAGAACCCGCAATTGCTCTACAACGAAATGACCGTCATGGCCGACAAAATGCGCGCCAAGGCCAGGCAATCCGCAAGCTGATCTTGCCCGCAGGCAGCGCGGTCGTTAGGGTGGCCGCCATCGGCCATCCTTGCGAGACGCTTGCATGCTCAATTACCTGTGGTTTTTCCTCGCTGCGCTGTTCGAAATTGCCGGTTGCTTCGCCTTCTGGATGTGGCTGCGCCAGGGTAAAAGCATGTGGTGGGTGGTGCCGGCGCTCCTGAGCCTGACCCTGTTCGCCCTGCTGCTGACCCGTATCGAGGCCACCTACGCCGGCCGCGCCTACGCTGCCTACGGTGGCATCTACATCATTGCCTCGATTGGCTGGCTGGCCGTGGTCGAGCGGATTCGTCCGCTGGGGTCGGACTGGCTCGGCGTGGCGCTGTGTGTGATTGGCGCGAGTATCATCCTGTTCGGGCCGCGATTCTCCGCGTCCTGACAGCTCGTCCCTACAATCACCCGGCTTGTCGGACTTTTCCGTCAGCGGGGTGGTTCAGGGGCTGTCAGTCCAGTCCGGTTTGCTGTCGGAGCATTGTAGGCGTACGACGGGCCGGGCATCTTCAGGGGCCAGTAATCCCTGAAGGACATTCCTTATGCTCGTACTCAGTCGCGTTGTGGGCGAAACCATTTCCATCGGTGACAACATTTGCGTGCGCGTTCTCGCGATCAACGGAAACCACGTTCGCTTTGGCGTCGAAGCGCCTCAGGACGTCAATGTGCACCGCTCCGAAATCTATGAACGCATCCAGAACAAACTGGCGAAAACCAAGGAACGCTGAATCTTCAGTCAAACAGGTGCTTGGGCACGTCATGCTTGAGTATCAGTTGGCATTGCTCGCTTTCCGGGTCGAAGACAATCAGTGCCTGGCCCTTGGTCAGCGCCTGGCGCACGCGCAGAACGCGGGTTTCCAGCGGCGTGTCGTCACCGTTGTCGGTGCCGTCGCGGGTCACGAAATCCTCGATCAGGCGGGTGAGGGTGTCGACTTCAAGTTGGTCGTGGGGGATCAGCATAGGCACCTCGGTTGGATCAATGGCGCGATGCTACGGCGATTGGGCTGTTGCGGCTAGCCTGGGCCATAAGTTTGGCCTGTCAGGCCCCCTTCGCGAGCAGGCTCGCTCCCACAGGGGAATGCACTTGAATGTGGGAGCGAGCCTGCTCGCGAAAGCGGTAGAACAGACAGTACAAGTTGCAGATCAGCTCTCCGACCGCTGCCCCACCAGGCTGTCCACCGACGGCACCCGCGTATCGCTTTCCATCTGCGTGTCATGTTCGAGTTGATGACTGAACCGGTCCAGTGAGCCCTTGGCCGGTTGCGCATCGCTGGCAAACACCGGCGGGCTGAGGATGTAGGCACCGAGCAGGCGGCTCAGGGCGGCGAGGCTGTCGATGTGGGTGCGTTCGTAACCGTGGGTGGCGTCGCAGCCGAAGGCCAGCAGGGCCGTGCGAATGTCGTGGCCGGCGGTGACCGCCGAATGCGCGTCGCTGAAGTAGTAGCGGAACAGGTCGCGGCGGGCCGGCAGCTCGTTGTCGCTGGCCAGACGCAGGAGGTGACGCGATAGGTGATAGTCATACGGCCCGCCGGAGTCCTGCATCGCGATGCTTACCGCATGCTCGCTGGAGTGCTGGCCTGGCGCGACCGGAGCGATGTCGATGCCGACGAATTCACTGACGTCCCAGGGCAACGCCGCCGCGGCGCCGCTGCCGGTTTCCTCGGTTATGGTGAACAGCGGATGGCAGTCGATCATCAGTTCTTCGCCACTGTCGACGATGGCTTTGAGGGCCGCCAGCAGCGCGGCCACTCCGGCCTTGTCATCGAGGTGGCGGGCGCTGATATGGCCGCTTTCGGTGAACTCCGGCAACGGGTCGAAGGCGACGAAATCGCCGACGCTGATGCCCAGCGACTCGCAGTCGGCGCGGGTGGCGCAGTAGGCGTCCAGGCGCAATTCGATGTGATCCCAACTGATCGGCATTTCATCCACGGCGGTATTGAACGCGTGCCCGGACGCCATCAACGGCAAGACGCTGCCTCGGATCACGCCGTTGTCGGTAAACAGGCTGACCCGGCTGCCTTCGGCAAAGCGGCTGGACCAGCAGCCGACCGGCGCGAGGGTCAGGCGGCCGTTGTCCTTCACCGCACGCACTGCCGCGCCGATGGTGTCCAGGTGGGCGGAAACGGCGCGGTCGGGGCTGTTCTTCTTGCCCTTGAGCGTGGCGCGGATGGTGCCGCGACGGGTCAGCTCGAAGGGAATGCCGAGTTCTTCAAGGCGTTCGGCGACGTAGCGCACGATGGTGTCGGTGAACCCGGTGGGGCTGGGAATGGCGAGCATTTCCAGCAGGACTTTTTGCAGGTAGCCGAGGTCCGGTTCGGGGATTTTTCTGGTCATGGAAACTCCTGATGAGTTGAGGTGCCTGGACTGGCCCCTTCGCGAGCAGGCTCGCTCCCACAGGGGAATGCGATCACATGTGGGAGCGAGCCTGCTCGCGAAGGGGTCAGTCCTGACAACGCATAGCTAAGAGACCGCCGGCTGGCTGTGCGGAAACAACAAATCCACAAAACGCTCCGCCGTGGGCTGTGGTTCGTGGTTGGCCAGCCCGGCCCGTTCGTTGGCTTCGATAAACACGTAGTCCGGCTGGTCGGCGGCGGACACCATCAGGTCGAGGCCGACCACGGGAATGTCCAGCGCCCGAGCGGCCCGTACAGCCGCATCCAGCAGCGTCGGATGCAGGATCGCCGTGACGTCCTCGAGAATGCCGCCGGTATGAAGATTCGCCGTACGCCGTACGAACAGATGCTCGCCGGCCGGCAGAATGCTGCTGTAGTCGTATCCGGCCGCCTGCAAGGTGCGAAGGGTTTCCGCGTCCTGCGGGATCTTGCTTTCGCCACCCGTGGCCGCTTGTCGGCGCCGGCTCTGGGCTTCGATCAACTGGCCGATGGAGTGCTGGCCATCGCCGACCACTTCGGCCGGCCGGCGAATCGCGGCCGCGACCACTTCAAAACCGATCACCAGGATTCGCAGGTCGAGGCCTTGGTGGAAGCTTTCCAGCAGCACGCGACTGTCAAACTGGCGGGCCGCCTCGATGGCGTGCTGCACCTCTTCGATGGTCTGCAAGTCGACCGCCACGCCTTGGCCCTGTTCACCGTCCAGCGGTTTGACCACCACGCGCCGGTGCTCATCAAGGAACGCCAGATTGTCATCGGCATTGCCCGCCAGTTGCTGCACGGGCAGGTTCAGCCCGGCAGCCTTGAGCACCTTGTGGGTCAGGCTCTTGTCCTGGCACAGGGTCATGCTGATGGCGCTGGTCAGGTCACTCAGGGATTCGCGGCAGCGTACCCGGCGCCCGCCATGGCTGAGGGTGAACATTCCGGCATCGGCGTCATCGACTTGCACATCGATGCCGCGACGGTGTGCTTCTTCGACGATGATCCGGGCGTACGGATTAAAGGCAGCTTCGGGGCCCGGCCCGAGAAACAGCGACTGGTTGATGCCGTTCTTGCGCTTGATGGCGAAGGTCGACAGGTTGCGAAAACCGAGCTTGGCGTACAGGTTTTTCGCCTGGCGGTTGTCGTGCAGCACGGACAGGTCGAGGTAAGCGAGACCGCGACTCATGAAGTGTTCGATCAGATGCCGTACCAGCACCTCACCGACGCCCGGCCGCGCACAATGCGGGTCGACCGCCAGGCACCAGAGACTGCAGCCGTGTTCCGGATCGTTGAAGGCTTTTGCATGATTGAGGCCCATGACGCTGCCGATGACCGCGCCGCTGTCATCGTCTTCCGCCAGCCAATACACCGGGCCGCCCAGGTGGCGCGCAGTGAGCAGGGTGGCATCGATCGGCAGCATGCCGCGCGCCTGATACAGCTGGTTGATGGCCTGCCAGTCGGCGTCGCTCTGTGCGCGTCGAATGCGAAATCCACGAAACACCCGGGTCGCCTGGCGGTAGTCGCTGAACCACAGGCGCAAGGTATCGGACGGGTCGAGGAACAGCTGCGCCGGCTCCAGCCCCAGCACCTGCTGGGGCGCGGCGACGTACAGCGCGATGTCCCGTTCGCCGGGCTGCTCGTTGAGCAACTCCGCGGCCAGGCTCGCCGCATCGGCAAAGGTGTGGCCGATCAACAAGCGCCCCCAGCCGCAATGCACGGCAATCGGCGCGGCGCCGAGTTCACTGCCATCCTCGGCCAGACGTGCCTGTAAACGTTCGTAGGAAGGCGACTGGCCGCGCAACAGGCGTTGGCTGAAAGCCGTGGCGTGAGGTTTCATCGGTCAGATTCCTTGTTCGCTGAGCCACAGGTTGAGGGCCGCCAGTTGCCACAGCTTGGAGCCGCGCAACGGCGTCAACTGTCCCTGGGGATCGGTCAGCAGACGGTCGAGCATTGCCGGGTTGAACAGGCCGCGATCCTGGCTCGGATCGAGCAGCAACTCACGCACCCACTCCAGTGTATCGCCCTGCAAATGCTTGAGGCCCGGCACCGGGAAGTAACCTTTCTTGCGGTCGATCACTTCACTGGGAATCACTTGGCGCGCGGCTTCTTTCAAGACTTGCTTGCCGCCGTCCGGCAGTTTGAAACGCCCTGGAATCCGGGCCGACAGCTCCACCAGGCGGTAGTCGAGAAACGGCGTGCGCGCTTCCAGGCCCCAGGCCATGGTCATGTTGTCGACGCGTTTGACCGGGTCGTCCACCAGCATCACCGTACTGTCCAGACGCAAGGCCTTGTCCACTGCTGCATCGGCACCGGGCTGGGCGAAATGGGCTTTGACGAAGTCACCGGCGGCGTCATTGGCGGTCAGCCATTTTGGCTGCACGGTCGCCGCGTAGTCGTCGTAACTGCGGTCGAAAAACGCTTCGCGGTACGCGGCATAGGGATCGTTCGCACCGTCCACTTGCGGATACCAGTGGTAGCCGGCGAACAGTTCGTCGGCACCCTGGCCGCTCTGGACGACCTTGCAGTGTTTGGCCACTTCGCGGGACAACAGGTAGAACGCGATGCAGTCGTGGCTGACCATCGGTTCGCTCATGGCGTGGAATGCGGCGGGCAGTTGTTCGATGATCTCTTTTTCATCGATGCGCAATTGGTGATGCTGCGTACCGTAATGTCGGGCGATCAGGTCGGAGTACTGGAACTCGTCACCGCGTTCGCCGCCGGCATCCTGGAAGCCGATGGAGAAGGTCGACAGATTGTCCACGCCGACTTCCCGCAACAGGCCCACCAGCAGACTCGAGTCGACACCGCCGGACAGCAACACGCCAACATCGACCGCCGCACGCTGACGAATCGCGACAGCTTCGCGGGTGCTGTCGAGCACCCGGTCGCGCCAGTCTTCGAGGGTCAGGTTTTTCTCGTCGTCGTGGGGGCCATAGGCCAGGGTCCACCAGGTTTTCTGCTCGGTGCGTCCATCGGCTTCGATGCGCATCCAGGTCGCTGGCGGCAGTTTTTCGATGCCCGCCAGCAACGTGCGCGGTGCGGGGACCACGGCGTGGAAATTCAGGTAGTGATTGAGCGCCACCGGATCGAGGAGCGGATTGATGTCGCCGCCCTTGAGCAATGCCGGCAGTGCTGAGGCAAAGCGCAAGCGCTGGCCGGTGCGCGACAGGTACAAGGGTTTTACGCCAAGACGGTCGCGGGCGATGAACAGGCGTTGGGCATCGCGCTCCCAAACGGCAAAGGCAAACATACCGTTGAGTTTCGGCAGCAAGGCTTCGCCCCAGGCGTGATAGCCCTTGAGCAAGACTTCAGTGTCGCCACCGGAATAGAAGGCGTAACCCAGGCTTTCAAGCTCGGCGCGCAGTTCCGGAAAGTTGTAGATAGCGCCGTTGAAGGCCAGGGACAGGCCCAATTGCGGGTCGATCATCGGCTGCGCCGAGCCGTCCGACAGGTCCATGATTTTCAGGCGCCGATGGCCCAGGGCAACCGGCCCCTGGCTATGAAATCCCCAGGCGTCGGGGCCGCGAGGGGCCAGGTGATGGGTGATTCGTTCAACGGCTGCAAGGTCTGCAGGTTGATGATCAAAACGTAACTCGCCAGCTAATCCGCACATAAATTCCTTACCGGTTTTTCCGTTGGGGAGGGTCAATCGATACTGCGCCAAAATGGCGGGTACTCAGAAACTGACCCGCCTCGGCAAGGGGAGTTTTATATCGATGAGTTATAAGAGGGCGAAACCCGGGCCGAGAGCCGCTGTGCGGGCGCTCTCGACGGCGGTATCGACTATTTGCCGCGGATCAGGCGCCGTAACGCAAACCGGTTGGGATGACAGGCTTCGGCCACGCTCCTGGGCAAGGGCAGGGGCTCGTTGTCCAGCCAGGCGGCCAGCAGTTCTCCTGACAGTGGCGCGGTGATCAGGCCGCGCGAGCCGTGGCCACTGTTGATGTACAAACCGTCGAGCCACGGGCATTCGACGTCCGGCACCTGCCGGGCGTCCTTGCCCAGCGCGGCATAGGCCTGAGCGAAGGCCTGGGTGTCGGCCAAGGGGCCGACGATTGGCAGGTAGTCGGGGCTGGTACAGCGAAACGCGGCGCGCCCCTGGAGGCCCTCGGGGTCGAGGCGATCGATCTCCAGGCGCTCGACCAGATCGTGGGAAATCTCTTCGAGCATGGCCAGGTTACCCAGGTGTTCAGCCGTGGTCGGCGTCAGGTCATCGCTGTTGAAATCGAAACTGGCCCCCAGGGTGTGTTCGCCCAGGCGTGCGGGAGCGACATAACCTTCGGCGCACACCACAGTGCTCAAGGCCTGGCTTTGCGGCGTTTGCGCCAGACGGGTGATTTGCCCGCGAATGCGCTTGAGCGGCAACCCCGCACTTTCGGGGAAACGCTGGATTTCGGCTGCACCGGCGAGGACCACCACGGGGGCGCAGGCAAGCAATTGCTCGCCGTTCCAGGCTTGCCACTGATCCTCGACCTTGCGCAGTTCCAGCGCATCGCAATGCGTGAGCAGTTGAACCCGCGGATGCCCGGCCTGCCACTGGCACAGCGCCGGTGGGTGGACCCACCCGCCTTGCGGATAGAACAGGCCCCCTTGTGCCAGCCCGATCCCGGCCACAGCCTGCGCCCCGGATTGATCCAGCAGGTGCAACAGGTCCGGTGCAAACGCCGCCGCCAATTGCGCCTGGCGTTCGGCTTCCTTGGCATTGAAGGCCAGTTGCAACACGCCGCAATCGTCCCAGTCGCGGCCCCGTTGCAAGTGTTCGAGCAGTCGCCGGGTGTAGCCGAATCCGCTGACGATCATTTGCGACAGCGCCGTGCCATGCGCCGATAACTTCAGGTAGAGCACGCCCTGCGGATTGCCCGAAGCTTCCCGGGCGATGTCGTCGTGACGCTCCAGCAACGTCACTTGCCAGCCCCGTGCAGCCAGGCTGGCGGCGCTGGCACAACCGGCCAGCCCGGCGCCGATTACCAGTGCCCGGCGTTCGCCGCTCGGCGGTGCAGGTCGGGCAAACCAGGGTTTGTCGGGCGCGGGGGCGGGTACGTCGTGGGGCCAGCCGAGGAACTCGCCGCGCAGGATTTCCCATTTGTGGCCGATGCCCGGGGTGCGTTTCATCTTGAAACCGGCGGCGTTGAGCAGGCGCCGCACCCAACCGGTGCTGGTGAAGGTGCTGATGGATGCACCAGGAGCGGCCAGGCGCGCCAGTTCGGCAAACAGTTCGGCGGTCCACATGTCAGGGTTTTTCGCCGGAGCGAAACCGTCGAGGAACCAGGCATCGATCCGGGCGTCGAGTTGGGGCAGTTGTTCCAGCGCGTCGCCGATCAGCAGGGTCAGGGTGACGCGGCCGTGGTCCAGTGTCAGGCGCTGAAAGCCCTGATGGATGGCTACGTATTGCTCAAGCAGTTGATCGGCAAATACCTTGAGTTCCGGCCACAGCGCCAGGGCACGTTGCAAGTCGGCCGGGCTCAACGGGTACTTTTCGACGCTGACAAAATGCAGTCGCGCACCGGCCACGGCGTGTTGCTCGAACACCTGCCAGGCGCACAGGAAATTCAGCCCGGTGCCGAACCCCGTTTCACCGATGACCAGCCGCCCGCCCTCGGGCAAGGCCGCAAAGCGTTCCGCCAAACGGTTCTGTTCGATGAACACGTAGCGGGTTTCGTCCAGACCCGATTTGTCGGAGAAATACACATCATCGAACACTCGAGAATACGGGCGACCTTGGTCGTCCCAGTCGAGCTGGGCGTGGGGCAATACAGGTTTCATGGCAGGCTCGGCAACGGCAAGGTCGCCATTCTAGCCGATCGATGGTGCGTTGCTTGATCCGTGGCAAGGCATGCATTGGCTGAGTAGGAGAAAATCTTCGACGTGCCCGAACCTTTTGCGGCGAGAGGGCTGTTGTGGCGAGGGGGCTTGCCCCCGTTGGGTCGCGAAGCGGCCCTGAAATCAGCCAACCGGGTCTGTCAGGTAAATCCGGTTGGCTGGTTTTACGACTGCTTCGCAGCCGAACGGGGGCAAGCCCCCTCGCCACAGGTGTTGGTGGCGTTAGGGAAAAACTCTGCTGGCCTTCAGTTCAATCCGCTAGTCTTGCTCACATCTGGAAGGGAGCCATCCATGTTCGAATCCGCCGAAATCGATCACGTCATCGACAAAGAAACCTACGACGCCGAAGAACCGGCCCTGCGCGAGGCGTTGCTCGAAGCGCAGTTCGAATTGCAGCAGCAACGCCGCTTTCCGGTGATCATTTTGATCAATGGCATCGAAGGTGCCGGCAAGGGCGAGACGATCAAGTTGCTTAACGAGTGGATGGACCCGCGCCTGATCGAGGTCCGTACCTTCGATCAGCAAACCGACGAAGAACTGGCGCGGCCACCGGCCTGGCGCTACTGGCGGATGCTCCCGGCCAAGGGACGCATGGGGATTTTCTTCGGCAACTGGTACAGCCAGATGCTGCAGGGGCGGGTCCATGGCGAGTTCAAGGATCCGCGGCTGGACCAGGCGATCAATGGCGCCGAGCGCCTGGAAAAGATGCTCTGCGATGAAGGTGCGCTGATCTTCAAGTTCTGGTTTCACCTTTCCAAGAAGCAGATGAAGGCACGCCTGAAGGCATTGGCCGACGACCCGCTGCACAGCTGGCGCATCAGCCCGCTGGACTGGCAGCAATCGGAAACCTATGACAGGTTCGTGAAGTATGGCGAGCGGGTGCTGCGCCGTACCAGTCGCGACTATGCACCCTGGCATGTGATCGCCGGGGCGGATGCCCATTATCGCAGTCTGGCCGTGGGGCGGATTCTGCTGGCGGGCCTGCAGGGCGCATTGCAACGGCCGACGATTCATCCGGAAAAGGTCAGCGCCGCGCCAGTGTTCCCCAGTGTCGATCAAGTGAACCTGCTCGACAGCCTGGACCTGAGCCTGCACCTGGACAAGGAGGATTACGAAGAACAGCTGATCACCGAGCAGGCGCGTTTTTCCGGGTTGATGCGTGACAAGCGCATGCGTCGCCATGCGCTGGTGACGGTGTTCGAGGGCAACGACGCGGCAGGCAAGGGCGGGGCGATTCGCCGGGTGGCGGCGGCGCTTGATCCGCGCCAATACAGCATCGTGCCGATTGCCGCCCCCACTGAAGAGGAGCGGGCGCAACCCTATCTTTGGCGCTTCTGGCGGCACCTCCCGGCCCGGGGCAAGTTCACCGTGTTCGACCGCTCCTGGTATGGCCGGGTGTTGGTGGAGCGCATCGAAGGGTTTTGCAGCCCGGCAGACTGGCTGCGTGCCTACGGTGAAATCAACGACTTCGAGGAACAACTCACCGACGCCGGTGTGATCGTGGTCAAGTTCTGGCTGTCCATCGACAAACAGACGCAACTGGAGCGCTTTGAGGAACGCGAAAAGATTTCCTTCAAACGCTTCAAGATCACTGAAGATGACTGGCGCAACCGTGAAAAATGGGATGACTATCGCGCAGCGGTCGGCGACATGGTCGACCGTACCAGTACCGAGATTGCGCCATGGACCCTGGTGGAAGCCAACGACAAGCGCTGGGCGCGAGTCAAAGTCTTGCGCACCATCAATCGGGCAATGGAGGAGGCTTTCGAAAAAGCCGACCGGCATGAGCGCAAGAAGCAGAAGGACAAGGATTGAGGCGATGGTTACGCATACGCGAGGTGAATGATTGTCGCGGTCGGTGAAGGGCTGGACTTATGCTCGGTCCACTCTCAACCGACAACAACAATGAGGTATGCCATGCGTGAAGTGGTGATCGTCGACAGCGTGCGGACCGGCCTGGCCAAATCCTTTCGCGGCAAATTCAACATGACCCGCCCGGACGACATGGCGGCACACTGTGTCGATGCCTTGTTGGCGCGCACCGGTATCGATCCGGCAAGCGTCGAGGACTGCATCGTTGGCGCCGGCTCCAACGAAGGTGCCCAGGGTTTCAATATCGGGCGCAACGTCGCGGTGCTGTCGCGCCTGGGCATCGGCACGGCCGGCATGACCCTCAACCGCTTCTGTTCCTCGGGCTTGCAGGCGATCGCCATCGCCGCCAACCAGATCGCTTCGGGTTGCAGCGACATCATCGTCGCCGGTGGCGTCGAGTCCATCAGCCTGACCATGAAAAGCGTCAACACCGACAACCTGATCAACCCGCTGCTCAAGGAGCAGGTGCCGGGCATCTATTTCCCGATGGGCCAGACGGCTGAAATCGTCGCGCGTCGGTACAACGTCAGCCGCGAAGAGCAGGACCTGTACGCGCTGCAAAGCCAGCAGCGCACCGCCGAGGCTCAGGCCGCCGGGCTGTTCACTGATGAAATCGTGCCGATGGCGGTGAAGTACCGCGTCGAAGACAAGGCGACCGGCCAGGCGCAGATCCTCGACGGCATCGTCGACCGCGACGACTGCAACCGCCCCGACACCACCCTGGAAAGCCTGGCCGGCTTGAAACCGGTGTTCGCCGAAGATGGCTCGGTCACGGCCGGCAACTCTTCACAACTGTCGGACGGGGCGTCCATGACCCTGGTGATGAGCCTGGAAAAGGCACTGGAACTGGGGCTCAAGCCGAAAGCGTTCTTCCGCGGTTTTACCGTGGCCGGTTGCGCGCCGGACGAGATGGGCATCGGCCCGGTGTTTTCGGTGCCGAAACTGCTCAAGGCCAAAGGCTTGCACGTTGCCGATATCGATCTGTGGGAACTCAACGAGGCGTTCGCTTCGCAGTGCCTCTATAGCCGTAATCGCCTGGAAATCGACAACGCCCGGTACAACGTCAACGGCGGCTCGATCTCCATCGGCCACCCGTTCGGCATGACCGGTTCGCGTCAGGTCGGGCACCTTGTGCGTGAACTGCAGCGGCGCAATCTGCGTTACGGCATCGTCACCATGTGCGTGGGGGGCGGGATGGGGGCGACCGGGCTGTTCGAAGCGGTGCGCTAGGCCTCGATATTTCTCGTTGTCAGTTAGATAGCCATCGCGAGCAAGCTCGCTCCCACAGGTTTTGTGGTGACCAAAGAACCTGTGGGAGCGAGCTTGCTCGCGATGGGCGCGCCACGGTCAAAAAACATCCCCCGAAGATTACGACCCGCACAGTTTCAATCGCGGCCAGACCGTAACTGTCCCTGTGTGCGTCACCGCTCTGCGCCTAGAATGACGGCTCCTGTCAGTTGGCTTCGGGGTTCACATGCACATTTCATCGGGTCGCTGGGTTTACGGTCTGTTCCTGGCCTTGCTGACCGCGTTGTTGTGGGGAATCCTGCCGATCAAGCTCAAGCAAGTGTTGCTGGTGATGGACCCGGTGACGGTGACCTGGTTTCGCCTGCTGGTGTCTGGCGGTTGTCTGTTCCTTTACCTGGCGGCCACCAGGCGCCTGCCCAGCCACAAAGTGCTCGGTCCTCGCGGTGGCTGGCTGGTGCTGATGGCCGTGCTTGGCCTGGTGGGCAACTATGTCTTGTATTTGATGGGCCTGAACCTGCTCAGCCCCGGCACCGCGCAATTGGTAGTGCAGATGGGGCCGATCATGCTGCTGATCGCCAGTCTGTTTGTGTTCAAGGAACGCTTCAGCCTGGGGCAGGGGATTGGCCTGCTGGTGCTGCTGATCGGCTTTGCGCTGTTCTTCAACCAGCGCTTGAGTGAATTGCTCACGTCGCTGACCGACTACACCGCCGGCGTTCTGCTGGTGCTGTTGGCGTCCACGGTCTGGACATTCTATGCCCTGGGGCAGAAGCAATTGCTGACGGTGTGGAATTCGCTGCAGGTGATGATGGTGATCTACCTGTTTTGCGCGGCGCTGCTGACGCCCTGGGTGCATCCGCTTGAAGCGCTGCAATTGAACCCCTTGCAGGGGTGGTTGCTGCTCGCGTGCTGTCTCAACACCCTGATTGCCTATGGCGCTTTTGCCGAGGCCCTGGCCCACTGGGAAGCTTCCCGGGTCAGCGCGACGCTGGCCATCACGCCGTTGGTGACTTTTGCGGCGGTTGCCATGGCGGCATGGCTGTGGCCCGAGTATGTGCATGCCGAGACGATCAATGGGTTGGGTTATGGCGGTGCGGTGCTGGTGGTGCTGGGGTCGGCGCTGGTGGCGTTGGGGCCGTCATTGATTGCAGGGTTGAAAGCGCGGAAAGTGCGGATGGCAGCCAGTTAGACTGCGTCATCGTTCATCGCGGGCAAGCCACGCTCCCACAGGTTTTGCGTCGTCCACAATGTTCATGGACGACTCGAAACCTGTGGGAGCGGGCTTGCCCGCGAAGACGGACTATCAGGCGCTACAGATTCAGCCCTTGGCCCCGGCCTCCAGCATATTCTCCGGCCTTACCCAGGCATCGAACTCTTCATCAGTCAGATACCCCAACTGCAACGCCGCCTCACGCAAGGTCAGCCCTTCGCTGTAGGCCTTCTTGGCGATCTCCGCCGATTTGTCGTAACCAATGTGCGGGTTCAGTGCCGTCACCAGCATCAGGCCACGTTCCAGGTGTTCAGCCATTTTTCCCGCATCCGGCTCCAGACCCGCCACGCAGTGCTGCTGGAAGTTGCTGCAGCCATCACCGAGCAATCGGATCGATTGCAGCAGGTTATGGATGATCACCGGTTTGAACACGTTCAACTGCAAGTGGCCCTGACTGGCCGCAAAGCCGATAGCGACGTCGTTGCCCAGCACCTGGCAGGCCAGCATCGATAGCGCTTCGCACTGGGTCGGGTTGACCTTGCCCGGCATGATCGAACTGCCCGGCTCATTGGCCGGCAGCCTGACTTCGGCAAAGCCAGCGCGGGGACCGGAGCCCAGCAGGCGCAGATCGTTGGCGATTTTCATCAGGGTCACGGCGAGGGTTTTCAGCGCGCCGGACAGCGTGGTCAGCGGCTCATGGCCGGCCAGTGCGGCAAATTTGTTCGGCGCGGTGATAAACGGCAAACCGGAGAGGGCGGCCAGTTCGGCGGCGATGGCTTCACCGAAACCGTGGGGCGAATTCAGCCCGGTGCCGACCGCTGTGCCGCCCTGGGCCAGCTCGCAGACCGCGGGCAGTGCGCTGCGGATCGCCCGCTCGGCGTAATCGAGTTGCGCGATGAAGGCCGAGATTTCCTGGCCGAAGCTGATCGGTGTCGCATCCATCATGTGGGTGCGGCCGGTCTTGACCAGCTTCATATGGCGAGCAGCCAGCTCGGCCAGGCCGCCGGACAATTCGCTGATCGCCGGCAGCAAGTGCTGCTGCACCGCCTGCACGGCCGCGATGTGCATGGCGGTGGGGAAACAGTCGTTGGAGCTCTGGGAGCGATTGACGTGATCGTTGGGGTGCACGGGGGACTTGCCGCCACGGGGGTTGCCAGCCAGCTCGTTGGCGCGACCGGCGATGACTTCGTTGACGTTCATGTTGCTCTGGGTGCCACTGCCGGTTTGCCAGACCACCAGCGGAAACTGGTCGTCGTGGTCGCCGGCGAGCACCTCGTCGGCGGCCTGCTCGATCAGACGGGCGATATCGGCGGGCAGGTCGCCGTTGCGATCATTGACCCGCGCCGCGGCTTTCTTGATCAGCGCCAGGGCATGCAACACCGCCAGCGGCATGCGTTCGTTGCCGATGGCGAAGTTGATCAGCGAGCGTTGCGTCTGAGCACCCCAATAGGCTTCATCCGGGACTTCAACCTGGCCGAGGCTGTCGGTTTCGATACGGCTCATCTTGCTCACTCCTGTAGGTCCGATTGCGCAGTTTAGGCCGTGATCGACGGCCGTGGTTCCATCAGTCTGAATTTGTCCATTCAACCCCTCTAAATCAGGTGCGACAAGGCTTGGGGTTGAGCGACACACTTTTTTAGGCGCAGAATGGACGCCCTTGGGGTCTTACCTCGCCAGCTAGAAAAGGAAACTCGATGACTCGTCTTCGTGCCATCTGTACCGCCGTTGCTTTGGTCTGCGCCAGCGGCCAGGTTCTCGCCGACACCGCCAGCCATAACGCCAGTGCCGAGGCTTTCCTGACCATGGCGCACGCTGACAAACTGGGCACTCCGGTGTACATGCAAGTACAGCAGATGTTTGCCCAGCGTTTCGAACAGTCCAAAGCCCCTGAATCGAAAAAAGCCGTACTGGAAACCTACCAGGCCAAGGCTAACGCCGCTCTGGACCAGGCCATTGGCTGGAACAAGCTGAAGCCGGACATGGTCAAGCTGTACACCAGCAATTTCAGCGAATCCGAGCTCAAGGACCTGGTTGCGTTCTACCAGTCGCCACTGGGCAAGAAAGTCATGGAAAAAATGCCCCAGCTGACCCAGCAATCGGCCCAGATGACCCAGTCCAAGCTGGAAAGCGCTGTGCCGGTGGTCAACAAGCTGCTGGCTGACATGACGGCCGAGCTGGCCCCGAAAGACGCGGCTGCACCCGCCAAGAAAAAGCCTTAAGCGGAGTTCGGTATGACTATGCAACAACGCATCGAATCGACGCTCGCCCTGCTTCAGCCCGAGCATCTGCAAGTGCTGGATGAGAGCCACATGCACAGCCGTGGGCTGCAAACCCATTTCAAGGCCGTGGTGGTCAGCGCGCAGTTCGATGGCCTGAACCGGGTCAAGCGTCACCAGAAAGTCTACGGCACGCTCGGCGAGCTGATGGGCGAGTTCCATGCGTTGGCGCTGCATACCTACACGCCAGAGGAATGGGCACAGATCGACGCGGCTCCGGCCTCGCCGACCTGTGCTGGCGGCAGCAAGCATTAAGATCAAAAGATCGCAGCCTGCGGCAGCTCCTACAGGAAATTGTATTCCCATGTAGGAGCTGCCGCAGGCTGCGATCTTTTTTGTTAGAATGCCCAACGCGCCGCTCACCCGGCGCGTTTTTTTTCGCATCCGGTTCACCCCTTACGAGGGTAGCCACCTGGAGATTTACCCATGACACAACAGATTGTCGTGGCGGCACTGTATAAGTTCGTCACCCTGGAAGATTACGTCGCCCTGCGCGAGCCCCTGCTGCAAGCGATGGTCGACAACGGCATCAAAGGCACCCTGCTGATTGCCGAAGAAGGCATCAACGGCACCGTGTCCGGCAGCCGCGAAGGCATCGACGGGCTGATGGCCTGGCTCAAGAACGACCCACGCATGGACGACATCGACCATAAAGAGTCGTACTGCGATGAGCAGCCGTTCTACCGCACCAAAGTCAAACTCAAGAAAGAAATCGTCACCCTCGGTGTGGAAGGCGTGGACCCGAACAAAAAGGTCGGCACCTACGTCGACCCGCAAGACTGGAACGCGCTGATCAGCGACCCGGAAGTGCTGTTGATCGACACCCGCAACGATTACGAAGTCTCGATTGGCACCTTCGAAGGCGCCATCGACCCGAAAACCACCAGTTTTCGCGAATTTCCCGACTACATCAAAGCCAACTTCGACCCGGCAGTGCACAAGAAGGTCGCGATGTTCTGCACCGGCGGCATCCGCTGCGAGAAAGCGTCGAGCTACATGCTCAGCGAGGGCTTCGGTGAGGTCTACCACCTCAAGGGCGGCATCCTGAAGTACCTCGAAGAGGTGCCGCAGGAAGAAACCAAGTGGCAGGGCGACTGTTTCGTGTTCGACAACCGCGTGACCGTGCGACACGACCTGAGCGAAGGTGACTACGATCAATGTCATGCCTGCCGCACTCCGGTCAGCATCGAAGACCGCGCGTCCGAGCATTACGTGGCCGGCATCAGTTGCCCGCATTGCTGGGATAAGCTGAGTGAGAAGACCCGTCGCAGTGCCATCGACCGGCAGAAGCAGATCGAGCTGGCCAAGGCTCGTAACCAGCCTCACCCGATCGGCTACAACTACAAGCAAGCATCCACCGAGGCCTGAACCATGTCTGCGCGCCTGCTCTATGTGATGGACCCGATGTGTTCCTGGTGCTGGGGGTTTGCCCCGGTGGTCAAGGCACTGGTCGAGCAGGCGCAAGCCGCGGGTGTGGATGTGCATCTGATCGTGGGTGGCTTGCGAACCGGTAGCGGTGCGGCTCTGGAGCCGACCACCCGACGCTATATTTTTGAGCATTGGCAGGCGGTCACCGAGGCCACCGGCCAGCCGTTCAAGTTCGAAGGCGCGCTGCCCGACGGTTTTGTCTACGATACCGAACCTGCCTGCCGGGCCTTGGTGACGGCGCGCAGCCTGGCGCCGGATTGCGCGTTGAAACTGCTCGGGCTGATTCAACACGCATTTTATGCCGAAGGCCGTGATGTCACCCAGGCCAGCGTGTTGGTCGAGTTGGCGGAACAGGCCGGTCTGCCTCGCATCGAGTTCGCCGGTGCTTTCGATCGGGCTGATATGCACGCAGCCACCGCCGCCGATTTCACCTGGGTCCAGGACCTGGGTATCGCCGGTTTTCCTACATTGCTCGCTGAACGCAATGGTCAATTGGCATTGCTGACCAACGGCTATCAGCCTCTGAGTGTGCTGTCCCCGCTGCTCGGCCGCTGGCTGGAGCGCGCTGCCTGTGCATGACCTGCCCGATGACGTCGCCACCGCTAAACGTGTCGACCGTCTGAGTTGGGCGGAAATCCGTCGCCTGGCCCTGCATCACAAGAAGTCTCTGTGGATCGCCAACGGCGTGGCCGTGCTGGCGACCTTGTGCAGCGTGCCGATTCCCTTGCTCCTGCCGTTGCTGGTGGACGAGGTGTTGCTGGGGCACGGTGACGCCGCGCTGAAGATCATGAACCACGCGCTGCCCGAAGGCTGGCAAAAAGCGGCGGGCTACATCGGCCTGATGCTGCTGGTGACCTTGACCCTGAGGTGTACGGCGTTGCTGTTCAACGTGGTGCAGGCGAAATTGTTCGCCGGGTTGGCCAAGGACATCGTCTACCGCATTCGCATACGTCTGATCGAACGGCTCAAGCGTATCTCGCTGGGTGAATACGAAAGCCTGGGTAGTGGCACGGTGACCACGCATCTGGTCACCGACCTGGACACGCTGGACAAATTCGTCGGTGAAACCCTCAGTCGTTTCCTCGTGGCCATGCTGACCCTGGTCGGTACGGCGGGCATTCTGATGTGGATGCACTGGAAACTGGCATTGCTGATCCTGCTGTTCAACCCGCTGGTGATCTACGCCACGGTGCAACTGGGCAAACGGGTCAAGCACCTGAAAAAACTCGAGAACGACAGCACTTCGCGCTTTACCCAGGCGCTGACCGAAACCCTGGATGCCATCCAGGAAGTTCGCGCCGGCAACCGGCAGGGGTTTTTCCTCGGTCGCTTGGGGCAACGCGCCCGTGACGTGCGCGACTATGCGGTGAATTCGCAATGGAAAACCGATGCGTCGAACCGGGCCAGCGGTTTGTTGTTCCAGTTCGGCATCGATATTTTCCGTGCCGCGGCCATGCTCACGGTTTTGTTCTCCGACTTGTCCATCGGCCAGATGCTCGCGGTGTTCAGCTACCTGTGGTTCATGATCGGTCCGGTCGAACAGCTGCTGAACCTGCAATATGCCTACTACGCTGCCGGCGGTGCGCTGTCGCGGATCAATGAGCTGCTGTCGCGTGATGATGAGCCTGAATACCCGGGCGGCGTCGACCCGTTCATCGGTCGCGAGACCGTCGGGCTGGAAGTACAAGGGTTGAGCTTCGGTTACGGCGATGAACTGGTCCTGAACCAGATGAACCTGTCCATCGCCCCCGGCGAAAAGGTCGCGATCGTCGGCGCCAGTGGTGGGGGCAAGAGCACGCTGGTGCAACTGCTGCTGGGTTTGTACACGCCGTTGTCCGGAACCATTCGATTTGGCGGTTCGACCCAGCAGGAGATCGGCCTGGAAACCGTGCGGGAAAATGTTGCCGTGGTCCTGCAACATCCGGCGCTGTTCAACGACACCATCCGGGCCAACCTGACCATGGGCCGTGAGCGCAGTGACGAGGCTTGCTGGCATGCACTGGAAATCGCCCAGTTGCACGGCACGGTGCGGGATTTGCCCAATGGCCTGGACAGCATCGTCGGGCGCTCCGGCGTGCGTTTGTCCGGCGGACAGCGCCAACGCCTGGCCATCGCCCGGATGGTGCTCGCCGAGCCCAAGGTGGTGATCCTCGACGAAGCCACCTCCGCGCTGGATGCCGCCACCGAATACAACCTGCACCAGGCGCTGGCGCGGTTTCTGAGCAACCGCACCACGTTGATCATTGCCCACCGCCTTTCGGCGGTGAAACAGGCTGATCGAGTGCTGGTATTTGACGGCGGGCAAGTGGCCGAGGACGGCGACCACCAGCAGCTGATTGCCGATGGTGGTCTGTATGCCAAGCTGTATGGGCATTTGCAGCGGTTGTAGGTTTAACTCCACAGCACCTGGAGCGCGTTTTCCCCACCGTCGTAGCCGAACTCTTTCATCACGATCGAGCACGACTCGCAAGGTGGCATCGTTGTGGCGATGTTGACGGACTTGATTGCCTTGGGGTCGGGGTATTTTTCCCGGATCACGCGGATCAACTTGCTTTCGCTGTCCAGTGATGTCGGTTTTTTCGACTGCGCTGGCTTGTAAGTGCCGATGTCCTTGATGGTCGTCGGCACGGCCAGCAACTTGCCCTCAGCGGTCATATCGAGAGAGGTGTAGGGAAAGCGCTGATTCATGTCGATGTTGAAGTAGGTCGATTCACCAACCTGAACTGAATCCGCTCCAAGATGCTGTTTGAACAGCGGCAAGTGATCGGTTGCTTGCTGGGCGCCGGAAACGCTGACGTAGATTTCCCGTTGTCCACTGCTTGTCATGACGTCGGCGTATGCAATGTTTCTTGGATTGAAGGAGCGTTGGCGTCTGGGTATCAACTGGTGCAGCTTCTGCATGGTCTGGTTGATCCTCAGCGCGCTGTTGGCATTACTGGCGTCGATCGTCGGCTCCATGAACAAGGCATCGAAAATATTGGCGGTGCTTTGACGCAAGTCCTCCGGAGCATCCTTGCTCCTGCTCCAGGTCGTGGCGCCTTCAGGCATTCGAGTGACGATCATTCGGGTTGCATGATCGAACATCAGCGCTTCTCCAGGACTGGTGTCGACCTTCAGGAATTTCATGTTGCCCGGTGGGTTAGGGGCCGCTCCGATGGGAATGGCGATTTCGTCCATGGTTTTCATCGCGAGCTCAAGGGCTTCCTCGCCGTGGATGCGCGCGATGTTATTGGCGCTCAATGACCCGGTGTACACCGTTAGCAGTTCCGCACCCAGGGTGTCTTCAGCCATGTCAGCCTTGAACAGGCGTTTCAACGTCAGTGGCTCGCTCAGGTTTTGTCCCTTGGGCACTGTCGCGACGTAATATTTGTCGGTGTTGATTCGGCTGAAAACATAAGTGCTCGATTCATCGATGGATGGCACCAGAATGGCCCCGATCTGGTGCGGGTCCTCGGCGCCCTCGTAAACCCCCTTGACTTCGATACGGCCATAAATGCCTTTGCGGAACATCAGGTTGGCCGGCATCTCGCGGCGGGGCACCAGCCACTTCCTGGCAAAGCCAAGTTCGGTGATGTCACCAGGGTAAAGGGTCGGTTTGTTGTCGATGACCTGATAAAGATTTCCCTCGTGGGTGACAAACTGACCGTTATGACCTGGCCGGATAACCGCTTCGGACATCCTGTCGCCAAACCAGGGTGCGTAACCTTTGGTTTCGTCGAATGAGCCGACTTCCGGCGTCGGGGCGGGCGTTCCTGTCACAAAACTGCTGCGGCATTCGCTGCCGTTGTCTGGCGCGCGGCGTGGCCGACAGGGGACTGACGTCAATGCGCCGCTGTCATCGATCATTTCGACGCGGCGCAGGTCTTCGCCATCCAGGCGGTAGGGAGCGTCGTCGATGAAGGCTGTCGTGCGCCCATCGATATCGAACTGATAGCGAACGTGAGCCTGATCCGGGAGTTCAAAGAGAATCAGGTCGTCGGTTTTATTCACTCGGTTGTAACTGGAGCGCCCGAGTGACAACTCATGATCCAGGGCAGTGAGCCGCGGGCCGTAGGGGCGAGTAGACAGCGGGTCAATCAAGTAATGGTGGCCGTCGATCTTTCGCAGCGGAACATCTTCGATGCCTTTGACGACACCCAGTTGGTCGGCATTCATCAGCGGTTTCCAGCGTCCCGGTTCGGTTGCCTGGGGCAGGCTGCTGACAAAGTCATAACTATCGGCCTTGCCGGCGAGTTTTTTCAATTGGAACATCGCCCGCCTCTCGAGATGGACCGCTGCGCGTCCTGCGCCTTTCACTCCCCGTCCGATGAGCCGTAACAAGTCGCTCGCACCGTCCAGAGGGTTGAGGTTTTTCAAGCTCGAAGTCACCAGGATTCTGGACAGATCTGCCATTCGCGGCAAAGTCGCACGAATTCCCATCCTGCCGGCTCGGGCGGCCAAGCGGATGCTCCCGGCAGCGAACTTACCCAAGGGCATCACAAACGACACGATATCGAGCGCCAGGCCGATTACGCCGAGCACGCGATCACCGAACTGGTCCGATTGAAGGTCTTCGAGGCTGCCCCAGAAGGGTACGAATCCCTTGAGGTTGTTGATCCAGTGTTTTTCGTCGAGGTCGCGTTCGTATTGTGTGGTACCCCGGGCTTCGCGGCGCAGTTCCTGTTCATCAAGAAAAAACAGTTGGGTTGCAATAAAGGACGCGATTTGCTGCGTACGGGGAGACGTCAGCGTGAAATTGGGCGAATAGTCATGATGTGCCGGCGGAGTTGGAGTAGGGGGGAGGGCGTTGCCTAGCGGATCAAGAATCGCGCGACAGGTGGTTCCTGCTCTCGGGGGCGTGCCGGATGTATGGGCATCGCGATCGAATGGCAGGCGATGTGGGCGTATGGCGATATAGAAGTCATAGTCCTCTTCAGCCCAGCGGTTGACGAAAAAAAACTTGTCACGAACGCCTCCGACATGGGCGGTTGTCACATCAGTGCGCGGCCTTATGACACCAGCACGGGGCAGGCACTCATAGAAGAGCACGTCTTTCCCGTAAGCGGCTTGCAGCACAAATCCCATGCGCGCCCTGAGCGGCAGAGTGTGTGCTGCGGTTTCTTCATCGGCTTTGCGCCCGGTTTCATCCCGAAGGCTGAGAATCCTGACTTCGCCATGCTCCAGCACCTTGCGATCGGCCCACGGCAGTGTGACCAACAGGCTTTTGATCAGGACTTCGTAGGCTTTTTTTGTCTCGTCGAGGTAGCTTTTGAATTGCTTGTCGAACAGTTCATCGATATCAGGCAGTGTGCGGTTGTGTTGCAGCAACAAGATCCGGGAAGCAGGGGTGTCAGGATTTGCCAAACCCGATTCAAACTTGCGATCAGCGGACAATCTGATCCAAAAGCTCGCGGTCTTGCCGTCCCTGCTGATGTACCACTTGCTGCCGGGCTTCAAGCCACCTGAGGCATACACCTCGAGCAGCGGCCAGGTTGCCTGCGGCACAACCGGGGTATCCAGGATACCGCGTTCAACGCGTCTGCCTGACCGATAAAGGTCGCGCATAAGGCGGATGCTCAGGGGGTCGATCGAAATATCGTTGGTCAATGCCACCTTCAGCTGCTGTTCCGCCAGCTTCAGTCGTTGTGGGGGGGCGGTATCGAGTTGGACGATCGCATCATTCAATTGCCGTGTGTGGTCTTCCAGCGCTTTCAGGGCTTCCATTTTGCTTTCCCGGGAGTCGCTGGTTTGCGCGCTATGTGCCAACACCCCGGTTGCCTGCGTCCAGGTCAACGCGGCTGGAATTCGCGTTAGCGCGATCAACTGGAGCAGAGCGTCTGTGGCGTTCTCGCTTTTTTTCAAGGGTAGATCGGTCAGTTGCTGGAAGGTCAGTCGTTGCAGCAGGGTCGGGTCCAGTGCATGAGCGAGATGGGCGCCGTGAACGAAGTTGACCCAGACGATAGACGTGGCATAGGGCAAGTCGTGGGGAATATCGCGCACCTGGAATTCAACTGGAAACCCGGCTTGACCGAGCCTTCCCAGCAACGCTCTTTCGGTTGGCGTTATCGCGTAATGTGAGTCCTTCAGGTGTTGCCGGAAGCTTTCGAGGATATCCGCGTAGCTTTTGCCGTGGTTGCCGCGTTGTTGCAATGAGTAGCCGGCAATGCTGTGTGGCGCATCGGTATGCGTCAGGTCGTACCACAGTCGCAACGCTTCCAGCAGCAGTTTTGCGCCAATGTCTGGAACCGTTTCTTCGTCGGGTTCTCCGCCGTACCAGTCGAGTGTTTCGAGCAGGCGCCTGGCCACGTTTTGTGCCTTCGGGGTGTCGAGCAGACGCTCAAGGCAGGCCGTAGGCTGGGTGTTCAGTTGCTGTGGCGTAATCGGCGGCGTGACGTCATTGGCCAGGGTGTCGATGACGGAGCTGGCTTCAGTTGTGACGATTTCGCTGATGACGTTGAGAATCAGGGGGGGATGGTGCGGTTCTATCAGTTCACTGATTTGCAGCCCCTGTTCCAGGTTCAATCGGTGAATGGCGCGTTTTTCCTGCACCTCTTCAATCAGTCGGGTCAGGGACTCTGTGTTGTTTGCGGCTGGCAATGTCAGGCCGTAAAACTTCAGGCACTGCGGCAAGGGCAGCAACCTGTCGGTGCGTATGTACCCCCCTATACTCACCAGCGCCCGTTGAAAGGCTCGAATCGCGCTGGCGGAATCTGTTACGTCATTGATCCTGTGCAGGGCGACGGAGCCATCTTTGCGGGTCGTTGAGAAAACACACTGATCGGCGACGCCGTTCACTTCGGTCAGCAGTCCTTCAATGGGGCGAAGATGCTCAGACAACACCTTGTCACCGGCATCTTCGAAAAGCGCCAGCAGCAGGGCTTGCGCGTGATTGTGCTCAATGCCCAGGGGGGAGTCCGCCTGGGGAGGCATGTAATAACCACTGATTTCGGAAGATGCCGTTTGCACGGCTGACAAGGCGGTCAATAACGCCTCGTATTCGGCCTGTTGGCTGGCATGTCGCTGCAACGGGGTGGGCGTTGAAGTTGGAGATTGCATGAGATAGCGGCTCTGGAAATGGATGAGAGCCGGCAGTGTCGGAGTTTCGTTCTTTGCGCATGCGGTACATATGTGTCGCACGATGTACAGTGTCCGGCTTGCCGGAAGCGCAATCGCGCCCTAGTCTGGCTAAAGCGATTACGTCCGGAAGACGAGCAAGCAGTGCTAATGCAAGGGACCTCATGAATCAAACGCGGACTCTCGGAACGCCACGGTTGTTGGGCATTGTCTGGCCATTTATCGCCGTTGTGTTGTTTCAAGCCTTGCTGGGCGGCGTTAGCCTTTATGTGCTGTCGGCTGTTCGTGGCTATGTTGCAGGCGAAAGCCTTTGGTCCAAGGGCCAGAAAGATGCCATCTATTACCTGAACCTCTACGCCGACAGCGGCGACGAAGGGATATTTGATAAGTACCAGAGCGCCATTTCCGTGCCTCAAGGCGGGCATGAATTGCGTGTGGCGCTGGATCAGCAACCGCCGAACATCGAAGCGGCGAGGCTGGCGATCCTCAAGGGGGGCAACCATCCGGACGACGTTGCCAGCCTGATCTGGCTGTACCTCAACTTTCGTCACTTCAGTTACCTCGAAAAA
Source organism: Pseudomonas sp. GNP012 (assembly GCF_054343835.1). Lineage (NCBI taxonomy): Bacteria > Pseudomonadati > Pseudomonadota > Gammaproteobacteria > Pseudomonadales > Pseudomonadaceae > Pseudomonas > Pseudomonas sp. GNP012. Next base: position 866,750 of record NZ_JBTGUU010000001.1, read on the forward strand.
GCCATCGACCTGTGGACCGTGGGGGATGCCTATCTGGCCAAGCTCGATGACGTTGCCAGGGACATGCATCAGCACATCAATACCCGCCCTGCCTCTGATGCGGATATCCAGCGCTGGAAGGAGCAGATCTTCGCGATCAATGATGAAGTGACTCCGGCGGCGAAAGCCTTCAGTGATGCACTGGGGGAAGGGTCGCGGGTCATTCTTCGTCTGCTGCTGCTGACTAACCTCGCCACTGCGCTTGGATTGATTGCGCTGGCGCTGATGCGCACCCGCAAGCTGCTCAAGCAGCGCCATGCCTTCGCCGATGCACTGCAGCTGGAGAAAGAACGGGCGCAGATCACCCTGCAATCGATTGGCGACGGCGTGATCACCACAGATGTTTCCGGTGCGATTGCCTACATGAACCCGGCGGCCGAGGCATTGACCCACTGGAAGGCCGAGCAGGCGACAGGCTTGCCGCTGGCAGCGCTGTTCAACCTGCTGGATGAAGAGGCCCAGACCGATGGCTTCACTCTTATCGAACATATTCTCAGCGGCCAGCTCAGTGGCGGCAGCGAGCACTCCAAGCTGATTCAACGCCTGGACGGCAGCACGGTGTCGGTCACACTGGTGGGCGCGCCCATCCGCAATGCCGGCAAAGTCAGCGGTACGGTGCTGGTGCTGCATGACATGACCCAGGAGCGGCAATACATCGCCAATCTGTCATGGCAGGCGACCCACGATGCCTTGACCGGACTCGCCAACCGCCGTGAATTCGAATATCGCCTGGAACAGGCGCTGCACAACCTGACCCGCTACTCGGGGCGCCATGCCCTGATGTTCCTCGATCTGGATCAGTTCAAGCTGGTCAACGATACCTGCGGCCATGCGGCGGGCGACGAACTGTTGCGGCATATCTGCGCCTTGCTGCAGTCGGGGCTGCGCGAAGGCGATACCCTGGCGCGCCTGGGCGGCGACGAGTTTGGCATCCTGCTGGAAAACTGTGCGCCGGAAGCGGCGGAGAAAATTGCCGAGAGCCTGCGCCAGACTGTGCAGAATCTGCATTTTGTCTGGAAGGGCCGGCCTTTCGTCACCACTGTCAGTATCGGGCTGGTTCATGTCGCGCAGAATCCGACGACGCTCGAAGTCTCGCTGCGTGCTGCTGACATGGCGTGCTACATGGCCAAGGAAAAGGGCCGCAACCGGGTCCAGGTCTATCATCCGGATGATTCGGAACTGTCCCTGCGTTTCGGCGAAATGGCCTGGGTGCAACGTTTGCACATGGCGCTGGAGGAAAACCGCTTCTGCCTGTATGCCCAGGAAATCGTCCCCTTGGGTCATGTCGAGCAGGACGGCGGGCATATTGAAATTCTTCTGCGATTGCATGATGAAGCCGGGCGGATGATCTTGCCCGACAGCTTCATTCCGGCTGCCGAGCGTTATGGCCTGATGAGCTCGCTTGATCGCTGGGTGGTGCAGAACGTGTTCAAGATCATTGCCCAATGTCGGGCCGAGCGAGGCCAAGGGCCGCTGGCCATGTGTGCGATTAATCTGTCAGGCACGACGATCGGGGATGAGGCGTTCCTGGACTTCCTGCGTGAACAGTTTGTGACCTATTCGATTCCGCCTGAAATGATTTGTTTTGAAATTACTGAAACCAGTGCCATTTCAAATCTTGGCAGCGCCATTAGATTCATTAATGAACTCAAAGGCTTAGGATGCCATTTTTCACTTGACGATTTTTGTGCCGGAATGTCCTCATTCGCGTACCTGAAACATTTGCCTGTAGACTTCCTGAAGATCGACGGGAGTTTCGTAAAGGATATGCTGGACGACCCGATAAACCGCGCCATGGTCGAGGTGATCAATCACATCGGCCATGTCATGGGTAAGCGCACGATTGCCGAGTTTGTCGAAACGCCCCAGATCGAGCAGGCATTGCTGGAGATCGGGGTTGATTACGCTCAAGGGTATGTGATTGAACGCCCGCATCTGTTTACCAGCGATAGCTTGTTGAGTCGTCCTGCCAGGCCCCAGCCGATGTTGTTCAAGGCCCCTGGCACGTTCCGTTGAAATTCCTGCCGGTCTTACAATCACAATCAAAAGGAGCTCGACAGTGATCGACACATTCAACCGAACCGGACCGCTCATGGAAGCTGCAAGTTACCCTGCCTGGGCCCAGCGCCTGATCCAGGATTGCAGCGAGAGCAAGCGCCGGGTTGTCGAACACGAACTGTACCAACGCATGCGAGACAACAAGCTCAGTGCGAAGACCATGCGCCAATACCTGATCGGTGGTTGGCCGGTGGTCGAACAGTTCGCGTTGTATATGGCACAAAACCTGACCAAGACCCGCTTCGCCCGTCATCCCGGCGAAGACATGGCTCGTCGCTGGCTGATGCGCAACATCCGCGTCGAATTGAACCACGCCGATTACTGGGTGCACTGGAGTCGCGCGCACGGTGTCAGCCTGGAGGACCTGCAGGCACAGCAGGTTGCACCGGAGCTTCACGCGTTGAGCCATTGGTGCTGGCACACCAGTTCGGCCGACTCGCTGATCGTTGCGATTGCCGCCACCAACTACGCCATCGAAGGAGCGACCGGGGAGTGGTCGGCACTCGTCTGTTCCAACGGTATCTACGCCGCCTCGTTCCCCGAGGAGGATCGCAAGCGGGCGATGAAGTGGCTGAAGATGCATGCCCAGTACGACGATGCCCATCCGTGGGAAGCCCTGGAAATCATCTGCACGTTGGCGGGCACCAATCCGAGCAGATCCCTGCAGGTGGAATTGCGCCAGGCCGTTTGCAAGAGTTACGACTACATGTACCTGTTTCTCGAGCGTTGCATGCAATTGGAGCACGCAGAGCGGGCGCCGGTCGTGCGTGAGCGGATGGCATTGGCCGAAGGCTGATTCAATGTCTGGTTGAAACAACTGTGGGAGCGGGCTTGCTCGCGAAAGCGGTGTATCAGGCGGCATGGATGTCGCTGATTTTCCGCCTTCGCGAGCAAGCCCGCTCCCACATTGGTTTATGTGGTGGCTGAAAAATCAGCCCGCCATCTCCAGCCGGTTACGACCTTCGCGCTTGGCCACATACAGTGCACTGTCTGCCCGCCGCAACAGGCTGTCGGCGGACTCGCCGGGCAACAGGGTCGAACAGCCGAGGCTGACTGTCAGCAAGATCGTATGACCGTCGGCCAGGTACTCCTCAGCCTGCACTGCAAACCGCAGCCGTTCCCCCACCATGGCCGCGGCTTCGCGGCTGGTATTGGACAGCAATATCAGAAACTCTTCACCGCCATAGCGGAACACCATGTCGACATTGCGCAGCTGGTTCTTGATCGAGGCGGCGACCGCCTTGAGCACGTGATCACCCGTGCTATGGCCATGGGTGTCATTGACCAGCTTGAAATGATCGATGTCCAGCATCAACACCGATAACGGTTGCAGATGGCGCCGGGACAGCTCGATTTCCCTTTGCAGCGTCTGGTCCATGGCGATGCGGTTACCGGTGCCCGTCAGCGGGTCGCGCAGTGCGCTTTGGGTGGCGGTACGGTAAAGCAGCGCATTACGCATCGGAAACAGCAGCGTAGCCAGCAGTGATTCGAGATTGCCCTGTTCCTGTTCGCTGAAACGCTGATTGCGGCGGAAAATCAGTTCACCCAGGTGTTCGCCATCGTGGCTGAGGCTGTAACTGATGGAATGGTGACCACGCTGGCCGAACTCCAGGCGCAGATCACTGCTCTTGTGCAGGTAACACAAGGCGTCCAGCGGCACCAATCGCTGAATCTCGCGATAGAAAGTCCCAAGAATGCGCTGCGGTTCCAGACTGGTTTGCAGTTGCAGGCCCAGTTGCTGGCGCATTTGCGCAAGGCTGACGGGCCGTTCCAGAAGAGGCGGTTGCTGACCAAAGCCCAGTCGCTGCAATTTGGCGCTATCGAAGTCAATTGCGTTGGTCTGGGAAGGTGGTTTCATTAGGCGTGCGCCCCTGAGCAGTAAGGCTGTCTTACAAGCAGGGTGAGAGCGGCTTAGGGCTGCGCGTCGTACTGGTCCGTCAGTCCCGTAGGACATTTCGTACAAGTTTAATCTGCTTTGTGGAAGATGAGTAACTTCTGCACCCATGCTTCACCCCGTCTGCTTTCACGTTGCGTGTCTGAGCAAACTTAGAGCGAAAGTCGTGCCATTCGGTTCATCCGAATAAAATTCGTATTAAATCAAATGGTTGTGCTTCATCTACTACCTGTGTGGCGCAGCGTGTGACGTTTGTTTGACAGGTGCATGGGGTGTCTTCGAGTGCCGCGTCGGGAAGCCGGCGCGGCATCGAAAAAGCGACGTACGGTCGTTATTGGGCGTTGAACGCCTGACCATTGATACCGGTGCTGTCCGGGCCCATCAGGTACAGGTAGACCGGCATGATCTCCTCGGGCGTCGGGTTGTTCAGCGGGTTTTCACCCGGGTAAGCCTGGGCGCGCATGCTGGTGCGGGTAGCGCCCGGGTTGATGCTGTTGGAACGTACCGGGGCCACGGTGTCGACTTCGTCAGCCAGGGTTTGCATCAGGCCTTCGGTGGCGAATTTGGAGACGCCGTAAGCCCCCCAGTACGCACGCCCCTTGCGGCCGACGCTGCTGGAAGTGAACACCACCGAGGCGTCCTGTGACAGCTTGAGCAGCGGCAGCAATGTGCTGGTGAGCATGAACATCGCATTGACGTTGACTTGCATGACCCGCATGAAGTTTTCGCCGGAAAGCTGTTCGATCGGCGTGCGCGGGCCGATGATCGAGGCATTGTGCAGCAGGCCGTCGAGATGCCCGAATTCGTTTTCGATCATCGCTGCCAGCTCATCGTATTGATGGGGCAGGGCGGTTTCGAGGTTGAACGGGATCACCGCTGGTTGTGGATGGCCGGCGGCTTCGATTTCGTCGTAGACCTGGGTCAGGTTGGCTTCGGTCTTGCCCAGCAGCAATACTGTTGCGCCGTGGGCGGCGTAGGTCTTTGCCGCTGCGGCGCCGATGCCGCGTCCTGCACCGGTGACCAGGATGACCCGATCCTTGAGCAGTTCGGGGCGGGCGGAATAATCAAACATAAAAACCTCAACAGATCAGAACGAGCGAACCTTGTAGGAGCGAGCCTGCTCGCGATGGTCGTCAACGATTACACGACGAGCCTGGCACCCCGCGGCGCTCTCAGGTTTTTCGCGAGCAAGCTCGCCCCTACAGTGGGCGAGCTCAGTAAAGAGATTCAGCAGCCGCAGAGCGCGCTATCGAGCACTTTGCGCAACTCCAGCGGATGATCGACCACCACGTCCGCACCCCAGTGACGCGGGTTATCGTCAGGGTGGATATAGCCGAAGGTCACTGCAGCCGTCCTGGTGCCGGCATCACGGCCCGACTCGATGTCGCGCAGGTCGTCGCCGACGAACAGCACGCTGGCCGGGTCCAGGTCGAGCATCTTGCACGCCAGGATCAGCGGCTCCGGATCCGGCTTGCTGTTCTTCACGTGATCCGGGCAGATCAGCAGCGCCGAACGTTCGGACAGCCCCAGTTGTTGCATGATCGGTTCGGCAAAGCGCAGTGGCTTGTTGGTGACCACGCCCCAGATCAGGTTGGCTTTCTCGATATCGGCGAGCAACTCGGCCATGCCGTCGAACAGCTTGCTGTGCACCGCGCAACCGACGAGGTAGCGCTCCAGGAACTCCAGGCGCAACTCTTCGAACCCCGGCGATTCCGGATCCATGGCGAAGGTCACGGCGACCATCGCCTTGGCACCGCCGGAAATCTCGTCGCGGATGTGCTTGTCGTTCATCGGTGGCAAGCCGCGGTCGGCACGCATCGCCTGACAGATCGCAATGAAGTCTGGCGCGGTGTCGAGCAGGGTGCCGTCCATGTCGAAAAGAACTGCTCTGATTGGCATCGGCTTATTCCTCGCGCAGGGTCTGGATCATGTAGTTGACGTCCACGTCGGCGGCCAGCTTGTAGTGCTTGGTCAGCGGGTTGTAGGTCAGGCCGATGATGTCCTTGACGGTCAGGCCGGCCATGCGGCTCCAGGCACCGAGTTCGGAAGGGCGGATGAATTTCTTGAAGTCGTGGGTGCCGCGCGGCAGCAGCTTCATGATGTATTCGGCGCCGACGATGGCGAACAGGTACGCCTTCGGGTTGCGGTTGATGGTCGAGAAGAACACCTGGCCGCCGGGCTTGACCATGCGGAAGCAGGCGCGGATGACCGACGACGGGTCCGGCACGTGCTCAAGCATTTCCAGGCAGGTGACCACGTCGAACTGCTCCGGCATTTCCTCGGCCAGGGCTTCGGCGGTGATTTGCCGGTATTCGACGTTGACGCCCGATTCCAGTTGATGCAACTGGGCAACCGCCAGCGGCGCTTCGCCCATGTCGATACCCATCACGGTCGCGCCGCGCTGGGCCATGGCTTCACTGAGGATGCCGCCGCCGCAACCCACGTCGAGAACTTTCTTGCCGGCCAGATTGACCCGCTCGTCAATCCAGTTGACCCGCAGCGGGTTGATGTCGTGCAGCGGTTTGAATTCGCTTTCGCGGTCCCACCAGCGATGGGCCAGTGCCTCGAATTTGGCGATTTCGGCGTAGTCGACGTTGCTCATGGTCTAAGTCCTCTAAAACTTGAAAAATCCTGTTGCCCCGGATGGCGTTCCGGGGTGCTTACGATTCGGTACGGCCACTGATGCGCTGGCCCCAGGCCTTCGCGACAGCGCAAAGCTGTTGTTCATCAAGGCGAGTGAGGCGACGGTCGTCGAGCAGTTGCTTGCCGGCAACCCAAAGGTGTTTCACGCAGTCCCGGCCGGTGGCGTATATAAGCTGCGAAACCGGGTCGTAGACCGGTTGCTGGGCCAGGCCGGAGAGATCGAACGCCACCATGTCCGCCGCTTTGCCGATTTCCAGCGAGCCGGTTACGGCTTCGATACCCAGGGCACGGGCACCGTTGAGGGTGGCCATGCGCAAGGCGCGATGGGCATCCAGCGCGGTGGCCGAGCCGGCGACAGCCTTGGCCAGCAGGGCTGCGGTGCGGGTTTCGCCGAGCAGGTCCAGATCATTGTTGCTCGCCGCGCCATCGGTGCCGACCGCGACATTGACCCCCGCCTGCCACAAGCGCTCGACCGGGCAGAACCCGCTGGCCAGCTTCAGGTTCGACTCCGGGCAATGAATCACATTGCTGTTGCTTTCTACCAGCAGTGCCAGGTCTTCATCGCTGATCTGGGTCATGTGAACCGCCTGGAATCGCGGCCCCAGCAAGCCCAGGCGCGCCAGGCGGGCCAGCGGGCGTTCACCACGCTGCTCGACCGACTGCTGCACTTCGAAGGCGGTTTCATGCACGTGCATGTGGATCGAGGCGTCCAGTTCCTCGGCGATCACCCGGATTTTTTCCAGGTTTTCGTCGCCCACGGTGTAGGGTGCGTGGGGGCCGAAGGTGATTTTGATTCGTTCGTGGTGCTTGAGATCGCCAAACAGTTCAACGCCCTGACGAATGGCTTCATCCGCGGAGCCGGCGCCCGGAATGGGGAAGTCGAGGATCGGAATCGCGATCTGCGCGCGAATGCCGCTGTTGTGCACGCGCTCGCTGGCAACCTTCGGGAAGAAGTACATGTCAGAGAAACAGGTGATGCCGCCTTTGATTTGCTCGGCGATGGCAAGGTCGGTGCCGTCGCGCACGAAGTCTTCGTCGACCCACTTGGCTTCGGCGGGCCAGATGTGGTTTTCCAGCCAGGTCATCAATGGCAGGTCATCGGCCAGGCCGCGGAACAGTGTCATTGCCGCGTGCCCGTGGGCATTGATCAGGCCGGGGCTGAGCAGCATGTCGGGCAATTCGCGGATTTCGGTTGCGTTAAGCTTCAGTGCGGCGGAACGTGGGCCGATAAACACGATGCGTCCATCACGGATGCCCACGCCATGTTCCTTGAGGACGACACCAGCGGGTTCGACGGGTATCAGCCAGGTCGGCAGCAATAACAGGTCGAGCGCAGCGGCAGTGTTCGGCATCGAGGGTCGGTTCCAGTGCTTTTGTAAAGAATGGCGAAGTATACCCGAGCGTCTTCGCGGGGGGATCGCTATAATCGGCGGCTTTTGTTCATGAGTGCGGGGTGAGGGATGCGCGATCGACTGTTGGCTGCGGAAAAGGTAAAGGCCATCGATTGGCGTGATGGCGCTCTCCATCTGCTGGATCAGCGTATTTTGCCGTTCGAGGAAACCTGGATCGCCTACACCAGTGCAGCCGGTGTGGCCGAGGCCATTCGCTCGATGGTGGTGCGTGGCGCGCCGGCCATCGGCATCAGCGCCGCTTATGGCATTGTGCTCGCGGCCCGTGCCCGGATTGCCGAAGGTGGCGACTGGTATGCGGCGCTGGAAGAGGATTTCATGCTGCTGGCCGATTCCCGTCCTACTGCGGTCAACCTGTTCTGGGCGCTGGGTCGCATGCACGACCGGCTTGATCGCCTGAAAGACAATGCCGATCCGCTGGAGGCGCTGGAGGCCGAGGCCATTGCCATTCACGAAAGTGATCGCGAAGCCAATCTGACCATGGCGCAACTGGGTGTCGACCTGATCCGCAAGCATCAGGGCAACGCCCAGGCCATCCTGACCCACTGCAACACTGGCGCACTGGCCACGGGCGGCTTTGGCACGGCGCTGGGCGTGATTCGCGCTGCATTCATCGAGGGGATGGTCGAGCAGGTCTATGTCGACGAAACCCGCCCATGGCTGCAGGGCTCGCGGCTGACCGCATGGGAACTGGCCAATGAAGGCATTCCCGTGACCCTCAATGTCGATTCCGCCGCTGCGCATATCATGAAGACCAAAGGCCCTACCTGGGTCATCGTCGGCGCTGACCGGATCACCGCCAATGGCGATGTGGCCAACAAGATCGGCACCTATCAGCTGGCCGTCAACGCCATGCACCACGGCGTGCGCTTCATGGTGGTGGCGCCGAGTTCGACCATCGATATGAACCTGGCCAGTGGTGACGACATTCCGATTGAAGAGCGTGATGGTCGCGAGTTGCTGGAAGTTGGTGGCAAGCGCGTCGGGGCTGATGTCCATGCCTTCAACCCGGTGTTCGACGTGACGCCGGCGGATCTGATCGATGCGATCGTCACCGAAAAAGGCATTGTCGAACGCCCGGACACGGCGAAGATGGCGCAGTTGATGTGCCGCAAGCGTCTGCATTAATTATCGTTGGTGTCTGTTCAATCGCTTTCGTCGGATCGCCGCCCGGAGCAAGCCCGCTCCCACAGTTGATCGAGGTGTGACCGCAATCGTCGGCACAATAAAGAACCACTGTGGGAGCGGGCTTGCCCGCGAAGAGGCCTGCATAGGCACCGAACAACCCAAAATCCAGCCCCATTTCTCCATTCAACACGGCTCTAAGCCTCCCTGTTCCCTTTTCAGCCTGTCACCGGTCAACTAACTACTCTCCATGCGCATCTGGGGGATAGGTGCGTGGCGGCTCTTGTGATAACATTCGGCGGTTTCCATGGTTACCCTGCGGGGTGACCTTTACTGCGCAGATCCATGGCATAACTCGTTGATTTGTCGTAAGCCACTGCATGGCACCGAGCCTGCAGCGGCGAGCTTCGTTGGTCCTGACGAAGTTTCACCAGAAAAAGGAATCAGGCTTCTCATGGGCGAACTGGCCAAAGAAATCCTCCCGGTCAATATCGAAGACGAGCTGAAGCAGTCCTACCTCGACTACGCGATGAGCGTAATTGTCGGGCGGGCACTGCCGGATGCGCGCGATGGCTTGAAGCCCGTGCACCGGCGCGTGCTGTTCGCGATGAGCGAGCTGGGCAACGACTTCAACAAGCCGTACAAGAAATCTGCCCGTGTTGTCGGTGACGTGATCGGTAAGTATCACCCGCACGGTGATACCGCGGTGTACGACACCATCGTTCGGATGGCACAGCCATTCTCCCTGCGCTACCTGCTGGTAGACGGCCAGGGCAACTTCGGTTCGGTGGACGGCGACAACGCCGCGGCCATGCGATACACCGAAGTGCGCATGACCAAGCTGGCGCACGAGCTGCTGGCCGACCTGCATAAGGAAACCGTGGACTGGGTGCCGAACTACGACGGCACCGAAATGATCCCGGCGGTCATGCCGACCCGTATTCCCAACCTGCTGGTCAACGGTTCCAGCGGTATCGCCGTGGGCATGGCGACCAACATTCCGCCACACAACCTCGGTGAAGTCATCGACGGTTGCCTGGCGCTCATCGACAATCCCGAGCTGACTGTCGACGAGCTGATGCAATACATCCCCGGTCCGGACTTCCCGACCGCTGCGATCATCAACGGTCGCGCCGGCATCATCGAAGCCTACCGCACTGGCCGTGGCCGCATTTACATGCGCGCCCGCTCGATGATCGAAGACATCGACAAGGTCGGTGGCCGCCAGCAGATCGTCATCACCGAACTCCCTTACCAGTTGAACAAGGCGCGTCTGATCGAGAAGATCGCCGAGCTGGTAAAAGAGAAGAAGCTCGAAGGCATCACCGAACTGCGCGACGAGTCCGACAAGGACGGTATGCGCGTCGTGATCGAGCTGCGTCGTGGCGAAGTGCCTGAGGTGATCCTCAACAACCTCTACGCCCAGACCCAGCTGCAAGCGGTGTTCGGCATCAACATCGTCGCGCTGATCGACGGCCGTCCGCGGATCCTGAACCTCAAGGACCTGCTGGAAGCCTTCGTTCGTCACCGTCGCGAAGTGGTGACCCGTCGTACCGTGTTCGAACTGCGCAAAGCCCGAGAGCGTGGTCACATTCTTGAAGGTCAAGCGGTTGCCCTGTCGAACATCGACCCGGTCATCGCCCTGATCAAGGCTTCGCCAACGCCGTCGGAAGCCAAGGAAGCGCTGGTCAGCACCCCTTGGGAGTCCTCGGCCGTGGTGGCGATGGTGGAGCGTGCCGGCGCCGATTCGTGCCGTCCGGAAAACCTCGATCCGCAATACGGTCTGCGTGACGGCAAGTACTTCCTGTCGCCGGAACAGGCGCAAGCCATTCTGGAACTGCGTCTGCACCGCCTGACCGGTCTGGAACACGAAAAACTGCTGGCCGAGTATCAAGAGATCCTCAACCAGATCGGCGAGCTGATCCGCATCCTCAATAGCGCCACGCGCCTGATGGAAGTGATCCGCGAAGAGCTGGAAGTGATTCGCGCCGAGTATGGCGACGTGCGCCGCACCGAGATTCTCGATGCCCGTCTCGACCTGACCCTGGGTGACATGATCCCGGAAGAAGAGCGCGTCGTGACCATCTCCCACGGTGGCTATGCCAAGACCCAGCCGCTGGCTGCGTACCAGGCCCAGCGTCGTGGCGGTAAAGGCAAGTCGGCGACCGGCGTCAAGGATGAGGACTACATCGCTCACCTGCTGGTTGCCAACAGTCACACCACGCTGCTGCTGTTCTCCAGCAAGGGCAAGGTGTACTGGCTGAAGACCTACGAAATCCCTGAAGCGTCCCGCGCTGCCCGTGGTCGTCCGCTGGTCAACCTGCTGCCACTGGATGACGGTGAATACATCACCACCATGCTGCCGGTCGAGGAATACACCGAGGGTCACTACATCTTCATGGCCACCGCCAACGGCACCGTGAAGAAGACCCCGCTGGAATCCTTCAGCCGTCAGCGCAGCGTCGGCCTGATCGCGCTGGAGCTGGACGAAGGCGACGTGCTGATTTCTGCCGCCATTACCGATGGCGAGCGTGAAGTGATGCTGTTCTCCGACGGCGGCAAGGTTACCCGCTTCAAGGAATCCGACGTTCGCGCCATGGGCCGTACCGCCCGCGGTGTTCGCGGCATGCGTCTGCCGGAAGGCCAGAAGCTTATTTCCATGCTGATCCCGGAAGAAGGCAGTCAGATCCTCACCGCTTCCGAGCGTGGTTTTGGCAAGCGCACGGCGATCACCGAGTTCCCTGAGTACAAGCGTGGCGGTCAGGGCGTTATCGCCATGGTCAGCAACGAGCGTAACGGCCGCCTGGTCGGCGCCGTCCAGGTGCTCGACGGCGAGGAAATCATGCTGATTTCCGACCAGGGCACCCTGGTGCGTACTCGTGTCGACGAAGTGTCCAGCCTGGGTCGTAACACCCAGGGCGTGACCCTGATCAAACTGGCCAAGGATGAAACCCTGGTCGGGCTGGAGCGGGTTCAGGAACCTTCGGAAATCGAAGGTGAAGAACTGGAGGGTGAAGAGGGTGCGGTGTTCGATGGTGAAGTCGTGATCGACGACGTTGCCGAAGACCAGCAACTCGACGCCGCTGCTGACGAAGAGCCACAGGAATAAGCGGGCAAGCAGGGGGCGGATGAAAATTCGCCCCCTTGTTGTTTGTCCGTAATGAAATATCGACGCCCATGAGATCCCCTGTGGGAGCGGGCTTGCTCGCGAAAGCGGAGTATCAGGCGACATCTTTGCTGAATGTCAGCCCGTTTTCGCGAGCAAGCCCGCTCCCACATCAGGTTGGCGTCGACTGATATGTGATACCCCCAAATCAGAGCGAGATTGGATGTGAGCAAGAGAGCCTATAACTTCTGTGCCGGTCCTGCGGCGCTTCCCGAAGCTGTCCTGCAGCGCGCCCAGGGTGAACTCCTCGACTGGCACGGCAAGGGTCTGTCGGTCATGGAAATGAGCCATCGCAGTGATGAGTTCGTGTCCATCGCCACCAAGGCCGAGCAGGATCTGCGTGATCTGCTGAATATCCCTTCGAACTATAAAGTGCTGTTCCTGCAAGGTGGCGCCAGCCAGCAATTCGCGCAGATTCCTCTGAACCTGCTGCCGGAAAACGGCTCGGCCGACTATATCGACACCGGTATCTGGTCGCAGAAAGCCATCGAAGAAGCTTCGCGCTACGGCCAGGTCAACGTTGCCGGCACCGCCAAGCCCTACGACTATTTCGCCATTCCCGGTCAGAACGAGTGGAAGCTGTCGAAAGACGCGGCCTATGTTCACTACGCGCCGAACGAAACCATCGGCGGCCTGGAGTTCCAGTGGATTCCGCAAACCGGTGACGTTCCGCTGGTGGCCGACATGTCCTCGGACATCCTGTCGCGCCCGGTGGATGTTTCGCGTTTCGGCATGATCTACGCCGGTGCCCAGAAAAACATCGGCCCGAGCGGTATCGTCGTCAATATCGTTCGCGAAGACCTGCTGGGCAAGGCCCGCTCCATTTGCCCCACTATGCTCAATTACAAGGTCGCGGCCGACAACGGCTCGATGTACAACACCCCGCCGACCCTGGCGTGGTATTTGTCCGGCCTGGTGTTCGAGTGGCTCAAAGAGCAGGGCGGTGTCGAGGCCATCGGCAAGCTCAACGAAGTCAAGCAGCGCACGCTGTACAGCTTCATCGATGCCAGCGGCCTGTACAGCAACCCGATCAACAAGTCGGACCGCTCGTGGATGAACGTGCCGTTCCGCCTGGCTGATGATCGCTTGGACAAGCCGTTCCTGGCCGGTGCCGACGAGCGTGGCCTGTTGAACCTCAAGGGCCACCGTTCCGTGGGTGGCATGCGCGCCTCCATCTATAACGCCGTCGACATCAACGCCGTCAATGCGCTGATTTTGTACATGGCAGAGTTCGAGAAGGAACACGGCTAATGTCTGAGCAAGAACTCAAGGCACTGCGCCTGCGCATTGATGCCCTGGACGAAAAGGTCCTGGAGCTGATCAGTGAGCGTGCGCGCTGCGCCCAGGAAGTCGCGCGAGTAAAGATGGCCTCGCTGGCCGAAGGCGAAGTGCCGGTGTTCTATCGTCCTGAGCGTGAGGCTCAGGTGCTCAAGCGTGTCATGGAGCGTAACCAGGGGCCGCTGGGCAACGAAGAGATGGCGCGGCTGTTCCGCGAAATCATGTCTTCCTGCCTGGCACTCGAGCAGCCGTTGAAAGTGGCTTATCTCGGCCCTGAGGGTACCTTCACCCAGGCGGCGGCCATGAAGCACTTCGGTCACGCAGTGATCAGCAAGCCGATGGCGGCGATTGACGAAGTGTTCCGTGAAGTGGCGGCCGGGGCGGTGAACTTTGGCGTGGTGCCGGTGGAAAACTCCACCGAAGGCGCGGTCAACCACACCCTCGACAGCTTCCTCGAGCATGACATGGTGATCTGCGGCGAAGTCGAGCTGCGTATCCACCATCACCTGTTGGTCGGTGAAAACACCAAGACCGACAGCATCAGCCGCATCTACTCCCACGCCCAGTCCCTGGCCCAGTGCCGCAAGTGGCTGGACGCCCATTACCCGAATGTCGAGCGGGTGGCGGTGTCCAGCAACGCCGAAGCGGCCAAGCGGGTCAAGGGCGAGTGGAACTCGGCGGCGATTGCCGGTGACATGGCGGCCGGCCTGTACGGCTTGACCCGTCTGGCCGAAAAAATCGAGGACCGTCCGGATAACTCCACGCGCTTCCTCATGATCGGCAACCAGGAAGTGCCGCCGACCGGCGACGACAAGACCTCGATCATCGTCTCGATGAGCAACAAGCCGGGTGCGCTTCATGAGTTGCTGGTGCCGTTCCACGACAACGGCATCGACCTGACGCGAATCGAGACCCGTCCGTCGCGCAGCGGCAAATGGACCTACGTGTTCTTCATCGATTTTGTCGGCCACCACCGCGATCCGCTGGTAAAAGGCGTGCTGGAAAAAATCAGTCAGGAAGCAGTGGCACTCAAAGTGCTGGGTTCCTACCCGAAAGCAGTTCTCTAAGGGCGGTAGCAAATGAGTGGTAATTTCCTCGCTCTGGCACAGCCGGGCGTGCAACAACTTTCGCCTTACGTTCCGGGCAAACCCGTGGACGAACTGGCTCGCGAGCTGGACCTCGATCCAGCCAGCATCATCAAGCTGGCGAGCAACGAAAACCCGCTGGGCCCCGGTCCCAAGGCGTTGGCGGCCATCCGCGATGCGCTGGCCGAGCTGACCCGTTATCCGGACGGCAACGGCTTTGCCCTCAAGAGTCTGTTGGCCGAGCAGTGCCGCGTCGAACTTGATCAGGTTACGCTGGGCAATGGTTCCAACGACATCCTGGAACTGGTCGCGCGTGCCTATCTGGCGCCGGGCCTGAACGCCGTGTTCAGCGAGCATGCGTTCGCGGTCTACCCGATTGCCACTCAGGCGGTCGGCGCACAGGCCAAGGTGGTTCCGGCCAGGGATTGGGGGCATGACCTGCCTGCCATGCTGGCAGCCATCGACGTCAATACCCGCGTGGTCTTCATCGCCAACCCGAACAACCCGACCGGGACCTGGTTCGACGCCGAGGCGCTGGACGAATTCCTGCAGGATGTTCCGGAGCATGTGCTGGTCGTACTGGACGAGGCCTATATCGAGTACGCCGAAGGCAGCGATCTGCCGGATGGCCTGGACTTCCTGGCGGCCTACCCGAACCTGCTGGTTTCCCGCACCTTCTCCAAGGCGTATGGTCTGGCGGCGTTGCGCGTGGGTTATGGCTTGTCCACGTCAGTAGTCGCAGACGTGCTGAACCGTGTGCGCCAGCCGTTCAACGTCAACAGCCTGGCCCTGGCCGCGGCCTGTGCGGCATTGAAGGACGACGAGTATCTGGCGCAAAGCCGTCAGTTGAACGAGTCCGGCATGCAGCAACTGGAAGCCGGTTTCCGTGAACTGAGGCTGAGCTGGATTCCATCCAAAGGCAATTTCATCTGCGTCGATCTCGGTCAAGTCGCGGCCCCGGTGTTCCAGGGCTTGCTGCGTGAAGGTGTGATCGTACGCCCGGTGGCCAACTATGGCATGCCGAATCACCTGCGCGTCACCATTGGTCTGCCGGCAGAGAACAGCCGCTTCCTGGATGCGCTGACCAAGGTTCTGGCTCGTGGTTGATGTCACTGCACTGCAATCTGCTGAACCTATGATCGGTCGCCTGGTGGTGGTCGGTCTGGGGTTGATCGGCGGTTCGTTTGCCAAGGGGTTGCGCGAAAGCGGGATGTGTCGCGAAGTGGTCGGGGTCGATCTCGATGCACAATCGCGCAAGCTCGCGGTCGAGTTGGGTGTGGTGGATCGCTGCGAAGAAGACCTGGGCGTTGCTTGTCAGGGCGCCGACGTCATTCAGCTGGCGGTGCCGATCCTGGCCATGGAGAAAGTGCTCGCGCGCCTGGCTGGCATGGACCTGGGGCAGGCGATCCTGACCGATGTCGGTAGCGCCAAGGGCAACGTGGTGCGCGCTGCCACTGAAGCATTTGGCAAGATGCCGCCATGCTTCGTGCCGGGGCATCCGATTGCCGGTTCCGAGCAGAGTGGGGTCGAGGCCTCCAACGCCGAGCTGTTCCGTCGGCACAAGGTGATCCTGACGCCGCTGGATCAGACCGATCCGGCAGCCTTGGCAGTGGTCGACCGTTTGTGGTGCGCGCTGGGTGCCGATGTCGAGCACATGCAAGTCGAACGTCACGACGAAGTATTGGCCGCAACCAGTCATCTGCCACACTTGCTGGCGTTCGGCCTGGTCGATTCGTTGGCAAAGCGCAATGAAAATCTTGAGATCTTCCGTTACGCTGCGGGCGGTTTCCGCGATTTCACAAGAATCGCCGGTAGCGACCCGGTCATGTGGCACGACATCTTCCTCGCCAACCGCGAAGCTGTCCTGCGCACACTCGATACATTTCGCAGCGATCTCGACGCCTTGCGCGACGCGGTCGATGCAGGGGATGGGCACCAATTGTTGGGCGTTTTCACTCGCGCCCGGGTTGCCCGCGAGCATTTCAGTAAAATCCTGGCCCGCAGGGCCTATGTGGACGCTATGAATTCCAACGATCTGATTTTCCTGGCTCAACCTGGTGGCCGCCTGTCCGGTCGGATTCGCGTACCGGGTGACAAATCGATTTCCCACCGTTCGATCATGCTCGGTTCCCTCGCTGAGGGCGTCACCGAAGTCGAAGGCTTCCTCGAGGGTGAAGATGCCCTGGCGACCTTGCAGGCGTTCCGTGACATGGGCGTGGTCATCGAAGGTCCGCACCACGGACGCGTGACCATTCACGGCGTTGGCCTGCACGGCCTGAAGCCGGCACCGGGCCCGATCTACCTGGGCAACTCCGGTACTTCGATGCGTCTGCTGTCCGGCCTGTTGGCTGCGCAGAACTTCGACAGCACCCTGACCGGCGACGCCTCGCTGTCCAAGCGCCCGATGAATCGCGTGGCCAATCCGCTGCGTGAAATGGGCGCGGTGATCGAGACTGCCGCCGAAGGTCGTCCACCGATGACCATACGTGGTGGCAACAAGCTCAAGGGCCTGACCTACACCATGCCGATGGCCAGCGCCCAGGTTAAATCCTGCCTGCTGCTGGCCGGTCTGTACGCCGAAGGCAAGACCACCGTTACCGAGCCGGCTCCGACCCGCGACCATACCGAGCGCATGCTGCGCGGTTTCGGCTACCCGGTGAGCGTTGACGGTGCCACGGCATCGGTTGAGTCCGGTGGCAAGCTGGCCGCGACCCACATCGAAGTTCCGGGCGACATTTCGTCGTCGGCGTTCTTCCTGGTGGCTGCATCGATCGCCGAAGGTTCGGACCTGGTGCTCGAGCATGTCGGCATCAATCCGACCCGTACCGGTGTGATCGACATCCTGCGTCTGATGGGGGCGGACATCACTCTGGAAAACCAGCGTGAAGTCGGCGGCGAACCCGTGGCTGACCTGCGTGTGCGGGCAGCTAAACTCAAAGGTATCGAGATTCCGCAAGCGCTGGTTCCGTTGGCCATCGACGAGTTCCCGGTGCTGTTCGTGGCCGCTGCCTGTGCCGAAGGGCGCACCGTGCTGACCGGCGCCGAAGAGCTGCGGGTCAAGGAGTCGGATCGCATCCAGGTCATGGCGGACGGTCTGCTGGCACTGGGCGTCAAATGCGAGCCGACCCCGGACGGCATCATCATCGACGGCGGCCAGATCGGCGGCGGTGAAGTGCACGGTCATGGTGATCACCGTATCGCCATGGCGTTCAGCGTTGCTTCGCTGCGCGCCAGTGCGCCGATCCGCATTCATGATTGCGCCAACGTCGCGACGTCGTTCCCGAACTTCCTGGCGCTGTGCGCGCAGGTCGGCATTCGTGTGGCACAAGAGGCGCAGTCGTGAAAAACATTGCACCGGTCATCACCATCGATGGGCCAAGCGGTTCGGGCAAGGGCACGGTAGCCGGGATTCTGGCCAAGCGCCTGGGCTGGAACCTGCTGGACTCCGGTGCGTTGTACCGCCTGCTGGCTTTCGCCGCGCATAACCATGGCGTCGACCTGACCAACGAAGAGTTGCTGAAGAAACTTGCCGCTCATCTGGACGTGCAGTTCATCGCGGCGACGGACGGTCAGCTGCAACGCATCATTCTGGAAGGTGATGAAGTCAGCGATGTCATCCGCACCGAAAGCGTCGGTTCCGGCGCGTCCCAGGTGGCTGCGTTGCCCGCTGTACGCGAGGCGCTGCTGCAGCGCCAGCGTGCTTTTCAGGAAGCGCCGGGCCTGGTGGCGGATGGGCGCGACATGGGAACGGTGGTTTTTCCTGATGCGCCACTGAAGATTTTTCTGACCGCGAGTGCCGAGGAGAGGGCGCGCCGCCGATATTTGCAGTTGAAGGGCAAAGTCGAGGGTGTTAGTCTGTCGAGTCTGCTAGATGAGATACGTGCACGCGATGAGCGTGACACCCAGCGAGCGGTAGCCCCGCTCAAACCGGCGGCTGACGCCATACAGCTGGATTCCACGGAATTGTCCATCGACCAGGTGCTGGAACGCATCATGAGCGAGATCGCCATCCGCGATATCGCCGGGTGACCAAGAAGACCGCAGGGGACCAGTCATAGTCCTGCGGTGGCTTCTTTTAAATGAAACTAACCCACACCGTCTGGGGTGTGGAGATGGGCGTTTTCTTCGCCCTCATCAACAGGAATTAAAATGAGCGAAAGCTTTGCGGAACTCTTTGAAGAAAGCCTAAAAACCCTGAACCTTCAGGCAGGCTCCATCATCACCGGTGTTATCGTTGATATCGATTACCAGGCTCGCTGGGTAACCGTTCACGCTGGCCTGAAGTCTGAAGCACTCATCCCGCTTGAGCAGTTCTACAACGACGCTGGCGAACTGAACATCAACGTCGGTGACGAAGTTCACGTTGCTCTGGACTCGGTTGAAGACGGCTTTGGTGAAACCAAGCTGTCCCGTGAAAAAGCCAAGCGCGCTGAATGCTGGATTGTTCTGGAAGCAGCCTTCGCAGCCGAAGAAGTGGTCAAGGGCGTTATCAACGGTAAGGTTAAAGGCGGCTTCACTGTCGACGTTAACGGCATCCGTGCGTTCCTGCCAGGTTCTCTGGTTGACGTCCGTCCAGTGCGCGACACCACGCACCTGGAAGGCAAAGAGCTGGAATTCAAGGTCATCAAGCTGGACCAGAAGCGCAACAACGTTGTCGTTTCCCGTCGCAGCGTCCTGGAAGCCGAGAACTCCGCCGAGCGCGAAGCTCTGCTGGAATCCCTGCAGGAAGGCCAACAAGTCAAAGGTATCGTCAAGAACCTCACCGATTACGGCGCATTCGTCGATCTGGGTGGCGTCGATGGCCTGCTGCACATTACCGACATGGCTTGGAAGCGTATCAAGCATCCTTCCGAAATCGTCAACGTTGGCGACGAGATCGATGTCAAGGTTCTGAAGTACGATCGCGAGCGCAATCGTGTTTCCCTGGGCCTGAAGCAACTGGGCGAAGATCCATGGGTTGCTATCAAAGCTCGTTACCCGGAAAGCACTCGCGTTACCGCTCGTGTAACCAACCTGACCGACTACGGCTGCTTCGCTGAGCTGGAAGAAGGCGTTGAAGGTCTGGTGCACGTTTCCGAAATGGACTGGACCAACAAGAACATCCACCCTTCGAAAGTCGTACAAGTCGGCGACGAAGTGGAAGTCATGGTTCTGGACATCGACGAAGAGCGTCGTCGTATCTCCCTGGGCATCAAGCAGTGCAAATCTAACCCATGGGAAGATTTCTCTGGCCAGTTCAACAAGGGCGATAAAATCTCCGGCACCATCAAGTCGATCACCGATTTCGGTATCTTCATTGGTCTGGACGGCGGCATCGACGGTCTGGTTCACCTGTCCGACATCTCCTGGAACGAAGTGGGCGAAGAAGCCGTACGCCGCTTCAAGAAGGGCGACGAGCTGGACACCGTTATCCTGTCGGTTGACCCAGAGCGCGAGCGCATCTCCCTGGGTATCAAGCAACTGGAAAGCGATCCGTTCTCCGAGTACGTTCAAGAGAACGACAAAGGCGCCATCGTTAAAGGCATCGTGAAGGAAGTTGACGCTAAAGGCGCCATCATCACTCTGGCCGACGATATCGAAGCGACTCTGAAAGCCTCCGAAATCAGCCGTGACCGCGTTGAAGACGCGCGCAACGTTCTGAAAGAAGGCGAAGAAGTAGAAGCCAAGATCATCAGCGTTGACCGCAAGAGCCGTGTAATCCAGCTCTCGATCAAGTCGAAAGACGTTGAAGACGAGAAAGAAGCAATCCAGAGCCTGCGCGACAAGCCAGTAGCTACTGATGCTCCTGTGGCCACCACTCTGGGTGACCTGCTGCGTGCACAAATGGAAAAACAGAACTAAGTTCTGGCTTTCTTTAAAAAAGGGTGACTTCGGTCACCCTTTTTTTTGCCTGGAATTTGGTGAGTCGCGCCCGGCTTTGGTTGCTCGGGTCGTGAACCAAAGCTGCTGAGAAAATGTCTGATTGTTTAGTCGGATCAAGTGCTTATTTGCGGCTAGTCTTTAGCTTGAGACTAATGATCGCCCATTGTGCATTCTGGCAAAAGGACGTGAATGAACAAGCTAATTGTCGCAGTAGCAGTGCTGGCGCTAGCGGGTTGTGCCACCAATGCCAAAACTCACGCAGTGCGCGGGGTGAGCGGCATTGAGGTTGATTGTTCGGGGCTCGGTTCGAAATGGGATAAGTGTTACAAACGCGCGGCCAAGGAGTGCGGGGGGGCGGGCTATAAAGTGGTGGCGAGGTCTGATGATGTCAAGGAAGAGGAAGATGGCTTCCCCTTCGGCTTCAATCCCGCAGGTTTCCTGACGCGCACTATGCTGGTGATTTGCCGATGAGGCAGTGATGGCCCGGAGGTCTCCTCGGTCCAGGAATCAGGCATTCCGGGGTGGTGGGATGTATGGCAAAACTCGGGCTGTTCAAAATCATGCCGGCGTGCTAAAACCTTTGGAGCGCTGATCTAGCTGCTTGAAAAAGAAGGGAAAAATATGACGAAGTCGGAGTTGATCGAACGAATTGTCACCCATCAAGGGCTGCTTTCATCCAAGGATGTGGAGCTGGCCATCAAGACCATGCTTGAGCAAATGTCCCAATGTCTGGCTACCGGAGACCGTATCGAGATCCGGGGGTTTGGCAGCTTCTCTCTGCACTACCGTGCTCCACGGGTTGGCCGTAATCCGAAAACCGGTCAGTCTGTCAGTCTCGACGGCAAATTCGTTCCGCATTTCAAGCCGGGTAAAGAATTGCGTGATCGTGTAAATGAGGAAGAGGAGGGTTTAGGTGGCGATGAGTTGGCGAGATAAGAGTCGCATCAAGCGATTCATGATCACTGGGCTTGTCTTGTTAATATCAATTACAAGCCTGCTCTTCGTGCTGGAAAACCAGCAGCTTGTCGTTGTTTCCCTCTTCGGTTTTTCGTCGCCCCAGCTACAGATCTCGATGTTCGGAGTTGCTTCGTTCCTGATGGGGATGATTTTTGGTGGCGGGGTCGTGGTGGCTCATTTCCTGGGGAGGAGGCGTGGACGATAGGCCGAGCATTGATTTTGCCTGGTGTTTTTAATCTGCGCGCCCGTAGATGTAATAAAGTATTTTTGCGTGAGTTGAGAAAAGGGGGGAGCGTTTCCTTCTTTTCTGCCTGGTTTACGTTGATTCTTCTCAAGTGGTCGGGTTTATGTAATTAACGTAACCGCTTTAGTGAAAAAGGCTAACAATATATGCATGTTGATTCAAAAAAAGATAATGGGCTGGAAGATTTTGAATTTCAAAGGTTTGTTCGTGCGATTTTAAGGCAGAAACTTGTTGTTGTCGGTTTTGCTGTTTTGGGGGCTGCTCTTGCAGCGAGCTATGCTTTCCTGGCTTCTCCCGTCTATGAGGCGAAAGCTTTTGTGATGCCGCCGTCTCAGAGTGATATATCCAATTTTAACTACGGTCGAATGAAAGAGTCAGAGTTGATTCCTTACACAGTTAAGGATGTCTATGATATTTACACTCGATATTTACAGGCAGAGTCTCTCCGTCTAGATTTTTTTAGCAAGATTTATGTGCCGAGTTTGCCCCTGGAGGAGCAAAAAAAGTCCCGGGATGTCCTGTATTCGAAGTTTTCCGAGGTGTTGCGTGTGGTTCCGCCGCTCAGGGAAAACTCTGACAGGTATTCGGTTGTCGTGCAGACTACCAATCCCGAGAAGGCCAAAGAGTGGGTTGCTGAATATGTGGCTCAGGCTGGCGAGTTGGCCAAGAACGAAATGATCAAGAACGTTTCAATTGAGTCTGAGGTTCGGGCTCGTAATTTGGAGCAGCAGATAAGTTCCGCCAGAGAGAAAAGCAGCAGGGCCAGAGAAGATTCGATTGCCAGATTGAGTGAGGCGCTGCGGATAGCCGAGTCAATCGGTCTTGAAAAGCCGCCGGCGATCACGGTGAGTCAATCGGTCATTGCGGGTGGGGAGGCAGGTCAGCTTAGGTATATGCGTGGCTCGAAAGCGCTAAAGGCGGAGATTGAAAGTTTAAAGGCTCGCGAGTCCGATGACCCTTTTACGGATCACTTGCGTGATCTTCAGGATCGATACAACTTTTTCAAGGGGCTTAAAACAGAGCCGGCGGTGGTATCCGTCTATCGGCAAGACGGGGTTGTGGAGTTGCCAGATAACCCGGTGAAGCCTAACAAGGCTCTGATCCTTGTATTGGGTGTTATTACTGGCCTGATCACAGGCATTGCTTTCGTATTGCTTCGCGGGCTGTTTGTCGTGAGGCCGGAATAGCTGAGTTTGTAGGAAATCACCTTGGGAGGGGGCATTTCTATCTTCGGGTCAGTAACAGGTTGTCTGCCTGTCTGGGCGAAACGGGTCGGGTTCTGGTTGGAACATTGATTTCAGTGACCTTGCTGCTGTCAGTTCTGACAGGGATTTTTACAGGCTGAACGCCGCTTTCCGGGTTTTGCATATTTTTTCATGTGCTGAGTTGAATGTGTGCCCGGCATCGTGCTAGGCAGAGTGCGATCAAAAACTGGCAATTGCGTTGCAGCGGCTTGCGTTGCAGCCGTGGTTTTGAGTGTGTGCAGGTGGAAAGGAGGGCGTTCGGGCTCTTCGTTGGCTTTCTGAAAATTCTTATGGCTCCCTTAGGCGCTTTCGGTATAATTTCTAATTTACGCGGCCGTGATGTTTGTTTCTAAAGCGCAAGATTTGGCGCGCTTTTTACGATCGACTTAATATTGATGAATGGCAAGGGAAAACAATGCTTAAACTCGAAGATGTGAAGTTGGCCATAGTGGGTCTCGGTTATGTGGGCTTGCCGCTGGCGGTTGAGTTTGGCAAAAAAATGCAAGTCGTCGGATTTGATATCAGCCAGCGTCGAATCGAAGCGCTCAAAGCAGGTCATGACGCTACTCTCGAAGTGTCTGATTCTGAATTGCGTTCTGCGTCGGGTTTAAGTTTTAGCTCTGTATTGGACGAGTTGTCTGCCTGCAATATATATATTGTTACCGTCCCAACTCCTATTGATGAGCATAAGAGACCGGATCTGACTCCTTTGGTTAAAGCCAGTGAGTCGATTGGGCGTGTTTTGAAAAAGGGTGATGTCGTTATTTATGAGTCAACGGTCTATCCTGGTGCTACTGAGGAAGACTGTGTTCCAGTGCTGGAAAAAGTATCCGGACTGAAGTTCAATGTCGATTTTTATGCAGGCTATAGCCCGGAGCGGATAAATCCTGGCGATAAAGAGCATCGTGTTACTACCATCAAGAAGGTAACTGCCGGATCCACTCCTGAGGTCGCTGATCTGGTTGATGCTTTGTATAATACAATAATCGTCGCCGGAACTCATAAGGCCAAGAGTATCAAGGTTGCCGAGGCGGCAAAGGTTATTGAAAATACACAGCGCGACTTGAACATTGCCCTGATCAATGAGTTGGCACTTATTTTTAATAAAATGGGTATCGATACTCAGGCGGTTCTGGAGGCAGCGGGGACAAAGTGGAACTTCTTGCCTTTCCGTCCGGGACTGGTTGGCGGTCACTGCATCGGTGTAGATCCCTATTACTTGACTCACAAGGCACAGTCCATCGGATATCATCCCGAGATAATTTTGGCGGGTCGTCGCTTGAATGACAGCATGGGAGCCTATGTAGTATCTCAACTTGTCAAGGCAATGCTCAAACGCAAGATTCATGTTGATGGTGCTCGCGTTTTGATCATGGGGTTGACGTTCAAAGAGAACTGCCCGGACCTGCGTAACACTAAAATCATCGATATTGTGAATGAACTCGCTGAATTCAATATTGTTGTTGACGTTTATGATCCGTGGGTAGATGCGGCGGAAGCAATGCACGAGTATTCAATCACTCCTATCGGTCAACCACAGGTCGATTCTTACGACGGTATCATCCTGGCTGTCGCACACAATGAGTTCTCTGCGATGGGGGCTGAACAAATTCGCAGCCTGGGTAAAGCAGAGCACGTTCTCTACGATCTCAAGTATCTGCTTGATGCCTCTCAATCAGATCTGCGTCTCTGAATATCAGGGTCTGTAAAGACCCTGATTCGTTACCGCCGGAAAAACAAGTCGAGAATCAAATGATCCGTTTCGAAGAAGTTAAAGCTGAAATTCAACAATCCCCAAAGGTTTGGCTGGTTACGGGGGTGGCCGGATTTATTGGCTCCAATTTATTGGAGACACTGCTGCAATTAGATCAGCGGGTTGTGGGTCTCGATAACTTTGCAACAGGGCACCAGCGTAATCTCGATGAAGTGCAATCAGTAGTGAGTCCTGAGCAATGGGCGCGCTTCGTGCTGGTAAAAGGTGATATCAGAAATATTGACGATTGCAGAACCGCGATGACTTTCCCGGCGGCCACCGATATTCCGGTGGATTACGTTTTGCACCAGGCAGCGTTAGGCTCTGTTCCGCGTTCCATCAATGATCCTGTTACAACGAACAGTACCAATATCGACGGTTTTCTGAATATGTTGGTTGCGGCGAAGGATGCGCAAGTAAAAAGTTTTACTTATGCAGCGTCGAGTTCTACCTATGGCGATCATCCTGGACTTCCAAAGGTTGAGGGTGTGATTGGCAAGCCGCTGTCCCCTTATGCGGTCACAAAGTATGTAAACGAACTGTATGCTGAGGTTTTTTCCAGTACATACGGGTTCAATACCATTGGGCTTCGCTATTTTAACGTCTTTGGCAAGCGACAGGATCCGAATGGCGCCTATGCAGCCGTGATTCCTAAGTGGACGGCGGCCATGATCAACAACGAGGAGGTTTTCGTCAATGGTGATGGTGAAACAAGTCGGGACTTTTGCTTCGTAGAAAACGCAGTTCAAGCCAATATACTGGCTGCCTGTGCCAGTCCTGAAGCAAAGAATAATGTTTACAATGTCGCCGTCGGTGACAGGACAACATTGAATCAGGTTTTTTCCTGCATCAAGGACGCTTTGGCTCGCGTTGATGTCAAGTCTACATCGGATATGGTCTATCGGGATTTCCGGGCTGGCGACGTAAGGCATTCGCAGGCGAATATTGATAAAGCTAAGAGTTTGTTGGGCTACAAACCGCTTTTCACTGTTGGTGAGGGTATGCTGAAAGCAGCAAGTTGGTATGTCTCGTTCTTTGCAAGAAGTTAAGGCTAGTGATTAAAGAGATCTGTGCAATCACTGTCCTTGCAAACAAACTATGCATGTTTGTATTGTTGTTCAGTTTGGCACGAATTTTAGGCGTCGAACTATACGGTGTATTCTCTTACCATTACGCGATAGTCACAGGCATCGCAACGGTGGTAGGAGAGTGCTTGAGCGTGGCGTTGAGTCGTTATGCGGTCCTGAATGCCGA
Source organism: Pseudomonas sp. GNP012 (assembly GCF_054343835.1). NCBI lineage: Bacteria > Pseudomonadati > Pseudomonadota > Gammaproteobacteria > Pseudomonadales > Pseudomonadaceae > Pseudomonas > Pseudomonas sp. GNP012. Next base: position 892,761 of record NZ_JBTGUU010000001.1, read on the forward strand.
GGAAGTAAATTACAAGACGTCCTTGGGGCTCATGTCATGGGGGGGCATCATTGTAGGTGCCCTCTGTGTCATCGTGTTTTTGATTTTTCCGGCGCCTGCTTCCTCTTACGAAATGAATCCTGGTTACTTGCTGATCGGAGCATTTTTTCTAGGTTTCGCTTGTGTTTGCAATTTGACTATAACCGGGTTGATGTTCTCCCTTAACACTTCGGGGAAATGGGCTGCTGCACTGGCGGCCCATGGTCTTCTTGGATTGCTGCTGGTAGTTTCCATTGCGAAGATTGCAGGGCAAATAGAGGGGGTCATTCTTGCCCTCGCGGTTTGTACGCTAATCGCACCTGCATATGGATTTTTTACAATAAAGAAAAACCAGTTCAGTCATGATGACAAGGGGGAGCAAGAGTCTTCCTTCTTTCGACAAATGGTGGCATTGCTTTCACGCTCAGGGGCTCCGACTATTGCCGGTAGTATGCTTCTCGGGGCACCTGTTCATATTGTTTGTCTGATGATATTTGCCAACTCGAGCTTGAATGTCTCGGAGATTGGCTATTTTAATCTGTTTTTTCTTTTTTATATTCTGGTCACCGTGCTGCCAAGCTCGCTGACATCCTATGCCATTGTAAAGCTGGCAGGGCGCGGGAAGAGTGCCAGTAAGCTGTACTTGATGCTCGGGCTATCAATTTCAGTTTGTTTGCCTGTGTTCCTGGTCTTGTCGCAGAGCTACTGGTTGTGCCTGCTCGGTAGTAGCTTTTGCAGCAAAAATGATCTTCTGTCTTACGCAGTATTGGCGGGTGGCATAGGGCTCACGACTACAATCGTCACTCAAATATTGCATAGTAAAAACATGACCAGGGTTGTTTTTCTTGGTAGCTGTGTTTATGCGTTTGTTTATTTATCGCTGACGGTAGTAGCAGGGTTAAAAGGCGATATGTTGGCCGTCGATCTTTTCAGATCCTTTGTTTTGGCGCTGGCAGCTCAGATTGCCGTGCTGGCGGTCCTGGGTGGCCGTAAGTTGGTACAGTGATGAATATGTTGAACATGTGTGTTGGTGACACGGGGTGTATGGCTGAAAGTAATATTGGGGCCAGTATTGAGTCTGGTTTACGGTTCAGTTGCTTTGTTTTTGTTGGTCAAGGTTAATGGTTATATTACTGGTTTCGACGTGCTTGCTGGTATTGCTCACGCAATGCGTTCTGTGCTTGATATCAAAGAAATATCTCGTTGCGTTGTACGCCGTTTGCTATTCGGTGCCTTTTTTGGGGCTTGTCAGTTGCTTGTGGGGCGAAACCATTACACTTTGGCCTATTGGAGACTATGATTTTTATCTGGATGACTTATTAGTATTCCGACTTTCGTTGGTCTGGTTTCTTGGTGTTGCTGGTGGACTCGTTGGTTATCTATTGTCATTGCTGGTGCCGCCCAGAAGTTTGCACGCAGAGCGGAAAACATTTTTTTCTGCGTTGGACTTCAAACTGGCAGGCGCGATTTTTCTTGCGCTGTCCGTCTTTTTTATCAGCTTCAGGCTTGTGAACGCGAACGCACTGCTTGAAATGTTCGCGGGTATCGAGTCAGTGGTGGTTTTCTCCATCATTGCGATCATTGCCTTGGCATTTTCTTACCCGTCCAGATCGATGTTTTTTGTATCTGCGGCTCTAGTGGTTTCCTATTGTGTTGCCAACGCAATGACGGGGGATCGTGATTTTGTTGTCCTGGTTGTCGCTTCGATCCTGGGGCTGTTGTTTCGCTATAATCAATTTTTCAAGCTTAAAGCTTTGTTATTCGTTGCTGTATTCATGGTTTTTCTGCTCGTCAGCGGTGTTGTTGTTTCAATGAGCCGAATGGATGTGGACTTAACGTCGGATAACATTACTCAGTATTTATTGTTCAACTCCTGGAATGCGATAATTTTACCGCTTGTTCAGCAGTTAACCAATTTCTGGGATGGGGAGCACCTGCGTTACGGCCAGACCTACCTCGATATGTTCCTTTCGTTGGCACCGTCACCTTTCTATTCGGCTTTGGGTATGGAAAAACCCATTATGGTGGATAATCCTGCCCTCTGGTATTACATTACCGGGCTCGGCGGGATCCACGTTGCCGGCGTGGCTTTTGAAAATTTCGGACTGTTTGGTGTTTTCCTCAATGGATTCATCAGTGTCTGCTTCTTGCGGTTGATCGACTCGCGCTGCCGCGAGGATGATTTTTTGCGAATTTTCTTGTACATGCTGTGTGCTGCATCGGTTATGCACTGGGTTTGGTACGGCGAAATATACTTGCTGAACTCATTGGTTTTTTATGTGATGGCATTAGGATTATTCTTCACGATGAAACTCGTTCGGGTTTTGAAGTGAGTTTTAATATTTTCATTGGATTGAGAGAGTAGGTATGTGCGGAATTGCGGGAGTTGTCGGGTGGAAGCTGGATCAGCAAGGCGCCGTTGCCGTTGGCAAGATGGTGGATGCGCTGATACATCGTGGGCCCGACGATGGAGCAGTTTGGTCAGATGCCGATAGTGGAGTGTCGCTGGGACACCGACGGCTTTCGATCCTGGAACTCTCGGTACACGGAAGTCAGCCGATGGTTTCCGATGACGAGCGGTATGTTATTGTTTTCAATGGTGAAATCTACAATTTTAATGAGTTGCGCGAGAAGTTGATCGCGTCAGGTCTGACGCGTGTCTGGCGCGGGCACTCCGATACAGAAGTATTGCTGGCAGCGCTCGGTGCGTGGGGGGTACAAAAAACCCTTGAAAACCTGGTGGGCATGTTTGCATTTGCTGTTTGGGATAAAGTTTCCAGAACGATTACATTGGCACGAGACAGAATGGGAGAAAAACCACTTTACTACGGTATTGTGGGCGACCGTTTTGTCTTCTCCTCCGAGTTGAAGGCGATCAAGGCTGCATTTGGTAGCGATCTGCGAATTGATCGTCATGCGCTAGCCAAGTTTGTAAGATATGGTTACGTTCCGGCTCCGGAGTCCATCTATGAAGGCATTAAAAAGTTGGAGCCGGCACACTATTTGAATGTCGGCTCGTTTTCTAGTGCGCTGGAACCCGTTTCCTACTGGTCATTACCGCCGGCTGGTGAGTTAAAACACGAGCTTTCGCAGGCCAGCGATAAGGAAGTTGTGGATGTTGTCGGTCAAAGATTATCTGCTGCAGTAAAGTCGCAAATGATCGCCGATGTTCCACTTGGTGCGTTTTTGTCAGGTGGTGTCGATTCAAGCTTGATCGTGTCGTTGATGCAATCACAAAGCTCTACCAGTATCAACACTTACACGATCGGGTTTAATGAACCCGAGTTTGATGAAGCGCCTTACGCCAAAGCGATTGCCAAGCACTTGGGGACTAACCACACCGAGTTTTATCTGAGTGCCGATGATGCTGTTTCAATAATTCCGCACCTGCCGGAAATATACGACGAACCTTTTGCTGACTCCTCTCAAATACCTACAATCCTGGTCTCCAGGATGACAAAACAGCATGTGTCCGTAGCACTGTCCGGTGATGGTGGCGATGAGCTTTTTGCCGGATATCCCCGTTATCAGATTACGGCAGGGCTATGGGCGCGCATTAAGAAACTGCCTTTGCCTGCACGCCAGGTCATGGCTTACTCACTTCGTTCGCTTTCGTCCAAAGGTTGGGACAACGTCTGTTCGATTCTGCCGGGCAGCCTTCGAACCAAAGTCAATGGTCGACGTATCTACAGAATGTCCGAGTTGTTGGGCTCTGAAAATCTGGCGCAGATGTATACCGGATTGATGTCTCAGTGGCAGTCGAACGACAATGTGGTGCTGGGTGTCGATGCTCAACGGCAAGATGTAGTTTCCTGGGAGTCGGCAGTGGATTACGTCGAGGAAATGCGTCGCTGGGACGTCTCTCAGTATTTGCCTGACGATTTGCTGGTTAAAGTGGATCGTGGTGCGATGAGCGCAAGCCTGGAAACCCGCGCTCCATTGCTTGATCATCGGGTTGCGGAACTCGCGTTTTCCTTGTCGTCAGACCAACTGATAAAAAATGGTGTGGGGAAGTGGCCGCTTCGCGAGCTTCTTAAGCGATATGTTCCTACTTCATTTTTTGACAGGCCGAAGGCGGGATTCTCTATTCCATTGGCGCAATGGTTGCGAGGGCCGCTGAAAGAGTGGGCAGAGGACCTGTTGACGGAGGAACGGCTCAAGAGAGAGGGCTACTTCGATTGTCAGAAAATTCGCTCGGCATGGCTCCAGCATCAGAACGGAACATACGATCGCAGTCTTCATTTGTGGAATATTCTAATGTTCCAATCCTGGCTCGATAAAAATAGCCACTAATTCAGATTGAGCAAAAGGTTTTCCATGAAGATAGTTTTCAATGCACTCTCTGCCCGTCTTGGTGGAGGTCAGACATATCTGATCAATCTTTTTCAGTTCGTACCTGACAATGCGGATCTTGAGATTCTGGTTTTCGCCCCGGCGTCACTCAAGCTGCCGGATCATCCGAGGATCAAGCGGATCGAACCAGCATGGCCCACTGAAAACCCGATTGTGAGAGCCGTGTGGGAGCGGTGGGTGCTGCCCGGTATTTTGAAGGCTGAGAAAGCTGACGTTCTGTTTTGTCCCGGTGGCGTAGTGGGCACCTCTGCTCCAGCTGGTTGCAAAGTTGCGACTATGTTTCGGAACATGATTCCATTTGATTTGCGCGTACGCAAAAGCATTCCACTTGGATTGCAGCGTCTGCGAAATTGGTTGTTGAATCGTATTATGCTCAAGAGCATGCGTGAAGCGGATCTGACGATATTCATTTCAAATTACGCGCGAAGTGTCATTGAGTCGCTGACCAATATCAAGAATCCAGTTACGATTCCTCACGGAATCGGCTCGGTATTCAGGACGCATGGCGACTCTGCTGTCCTTCGGCCGGATTTTTTGCCAGCTGGAGAATATGTTTTATACGTGTCGCGATTTGATGTTTACAAACATCATTATGAAGTGGTTAGCGCTTATGCTGAACTACCAAAGGAGCTTCGCGAAAAATTTCCACTGGTTCTTGTGGGCGAAACAAACCTGCCGGAGGCCGATCGGGTAAAGTCTCTAATTGCAACGCTAGGCCTTGAAGGTCAAGTGCTTTTATTGGGCGCTATTCCCTATCAGGCGCTTCCTCCACTTTATCATCACGCCTATCTGAATCTCTTTGCCTCATCGTGCGAGAACTGCCCTAATATTCTTCTCGAAGCGCTCGCTTCCGGAAGGCCGATGATTTGCTCCAACGTAATGCCGATGCCGGAATTTGGAGCAGATGCAGCACTGTATTTTTCTCCGTTTGATTCAAAAGATATAAAAAATGTGCTGTCTGAGGCGTTGACAAGCCCTGATACTTTGAAGGCGTTGTCCGTTGCGGCGGTGACCCAGAGCGATAAATTTGACTGGGAAAAAACCTCGAGAAAAACATGGTCAGAGTTGCTGGCGTTGGCCGTGAGCCCCAAAAAAGGTGTTTGATAAATGAAGGTTCTTGTGGTGTCGCAATACTTTTGGCCAGAGTCTTTTATTATCAATGATCTGGTTAAAACTTTATCTGCCCAGGGCCATGTTGTAAAAATTCTTACCGGAAAGCCCAATTACCCGGATGGTGTAGTCTTTAACGGCTACAGTGCCTCCGGGGCTCAGGAAGAGGTATTCGAGTCCTCTGTCAGTGTTTTTCGTGCACCGCTCAGACCTCGTGGTACTTCTGGTGCAAAAAACCTAGTACTGAACTATTTGTCATTTATCTTGAATGGCTTGAAGCACTACCCACGCGCAGTGAAAGGGGAGGCCTATGATGCGATTTTTGTATTTGCGCCATCTCCCATTACGTCGGTTATTCCGGCGATTTACTTGAAGTGGAAACTCAAAAGCCATCTGGTTGTATGGGTTCAAGATCTTTGGCCAGAGAGTTTGAGTGCGACAGGGTTCATCAAGAACAAGGCAATATTGCGCGTTGTGGGCTGGCTGGTGAGGGGTATTTACGCCTTCGTCGATACGCTGCTTGTTCAATCGAGGGCGTTTCGAGACCCGGTCGCCCGTTATGCCAACCCTGGCAAGGTCGTGTATTACCCCAACTCCTATCAGGATCTGCCGCCGAGTGTAGAGGAGACCCGGATTCCTGCGCCTTTGCTTGCGGAGCTCGACAATCATTTCTGTCTTGTTTTTGCCGGAAACCTGGGCACCGCGCAGTCGGTCGAGACCCTCGTGGAGGTCGCTGACAAGCTTCGCCATTTGTCGCAGGTCAGGATTGTGCTGGTCGGTAGCGGCAGCATGTTGAGCTGGATCGAAAACCAGAAGGAATCCCGCGGTTTGGACAACCTTATTCTTGCCGGACGCTTTGCGGCCACTGAAATGCCGCATTTTTTCAGCCGTGCGCAGGGATTGTTGGTGACGTTGAAGCAGGATGAGGCGTTCTCCTATACCATCCCCAGTAAAGTCCAGGCTTACTTGGCAGCGGGGAGGCCGATTGTCGCCGCGCTGGATGGCGAGGGTGCGCGCGTCATTCTGGAGGCCGGAGCCGGTTTGACCACTGCGGCGCAGGACGCCGAAGGTATGGCCAACTGCATTGAGCAACTTTTCCGCATGACTTCGGATGAACGGGAATCGTTGGGGCAGGCGGGTCGGGCGTACTACCTCGAGCATTTCGAGATGGAGCGGCAAAGCCAGCGTTTGGTCGAAATCCTCAGTAGCAGGATCAATGAATTAAAAGGTATCTCAAAATGAAAGTTCTTGTGTTAGGGGTCACCGGAATGCTGGGTAGCACAGTGTTCAGGCAATTCCATGGAAACCCGCACGTCGAGGTGTGGGGCACTTTGCGCAATCCGGGTGGCGCAAAATACTTTTCTGAGGACATGCACAGTTCGTTGATCAGTAATGTCGACGTGCTTGACCAGGACTCACTGGTTTCGGTTCTGGCACGGGTCAAGCCTGATGTCGTCGTAAACTGCGTCGGGCTGATCAAGCAATTGGCCGATGCCAAGGACCCACTTTCTGCGCTGCCCATCAATGCCATGTTGCCGCATCGCATTGCCAAATTGTGCGCGCTGTCCAGTGCTCGCCTGATTCATATCAGCACCGATTGCGTGTTTTCCGGCCGTAAAGGCATGTATACCGAGGAAGATATCTCCGATGCGGAGGATCTCTATGGAAAGTCCAAGTACATCGGCGAGCTTCACACGGATCTGAATGCCGTCACGTTGCGCACCTCCATCATCGGTCACGAACTGGGGAGCCAGTACTCGCTGGTGGACTGGTTCCTGTCCCAGAACGGGCCGGTCAAGGGCTATGAGAAGGCCATTTTCTCAGGACTGCCTACCGTTGAGCTGGCACGTGTCATTCGCGACTATGTGATCCCGAATCCACAGCTTCACGGCCTGTATCATGTTTCGGTGGCACCGATTGACAAGTTGACTCTTCTGAAGCTGGTAGCGGAAGTTTACGAAAAGGAAATCGAGATCATCGCGGACAGTCAAGTTGCTATAGATCGCTCGCTGAACTCCTCGAAGTTTCAGGCGGCAACCGGTTACGTTCCACCGTCGTGGTTGGAATTGGTTAAGTCGATGCGCGCGTTGCGTTGATCATTAAATTCAATCAGGTTTGGGAAGGTAGTTATGTTCGATAATAAAGTTTTGATGATCACGGGCGGTACGGGCTCGTTTGGCCATACGGTGTTGAAGCGTTTTCTGGATACTGATGTAAAAGAGATTCGCGTATTCAGCCGTGACGAGAAGAAGCAGGAAGATATGCGCATTGCCTTGTCGAATGACAAGGTGAAGTTCTACATCGGTGACGTGCGTGATCGCGACAGCCTGGATCAGGCGATGGTGGGGGTGGATTACATTTTCCACGCCGCCGCCCTGAAACAGGTGCCTTCCTGCGAGTTTTACCCGATGGAAGCCGTGCGTACCAACGTCATGGGCACCGAGAACGTTTTGAATGCGGCTATTGCTTCGGGCGTGCAACGCGTTGTCGTGCTCAGTACCGACAAAGCGGTATACCCGATCAATGCCATGGGCATTTCCAAGGCCATGGCTGAAAAACTGATGGTTGCCAAATCGCGGATGATTCCGGCGACAGGCCCGGTGATTTGCGCAACCCGCTACGGTAACGTCATGGCATCGCGCGGTTCGGTGATCCCGTTGTTCATCAATCAGCTGCAGAGTGGCGAGCCGCTGACTGTTACCGACCCGAACATGACACGTTTCCTGATGTCGCTCGAGGATTCCGTTGACCTGGTCCTGCACGCGTTCGAGCATGCCGAGCAAGGTGATATTTTCGTCCAGAAAGCACCAGCCTCGACAGTGGCGGACCTGGCCCAGGCACTCAAGGAACTGTTTGTTCGCGACAATGCCGTCAAGGTCATTGGTACTCGCCATGGCGAAAAACTCTACGAGTCGCTGATCTCCCGAGAAGAAATGGCCAAGGCCGAAGACATGGGACGCTACTACCGCATCCCTTCGGACAATCGCGACCTTAACTACAAGAAGTTTTTTGTCGAGGGCGAGCAGGAAATTTCCGATCTCGACGACTACACCTCCCACAACACCGAGCGTCTCGATGTAGAAGGCGTGAAGAAAGTTCTGTTGAATCTGGAATACATTCAGGAGCAACTTGATGCTTAAGGTCATGACGCTGGTCGGGACGCGACCAGAACTTATCAAGATGAGCCGCGTTATTGCCGAGCTTGATAAGCAGGTTAATCATGTGCTGGTTCACTCGGGTCAAAATTACGACTTCGAATTGAATCAGGTCTTTTTCGATGATCTCGAAATTCGCAAGCCTGATTACTTTCTGGGTGCTGCCGGCGATACCGCAGCCAAGACCATCGCCGAAGTCATTTCGAAGGCGGACGAAGTATTCGAGGCCGAAAAGCCTGATGCACTTCTGCTCTACGGCGATACCAATACCTGTCTGGCCGTCATTGCCGCCAAGCGCCGCAAGATTCCGGTGTTCCATATGGAAGCCGGCAACCGCTGTTTTGACCAGCGCGTCCCTGAAGAATTGAACCGCAAGGTGCTCGATCACCTCAGCGATATCAATATGGTCTTGACCGAACATGCCCGGCGTTACCTGATCGCTGAAGGCATTCGTCCTGAAACCATCATCAAGACCGGCTCGCATATGGAGGAGGTGCTCGACTATTACATGCCGAAAATCCTCACTTCCGACGTGCTGGCGCGAGAAGGCCTGGAGCAGGACAAGTTCTTCATCATCAGCGCTCACCGTGAGGAAAACGTCGATACGCCGGAAAACCTTCGCGACTTGCTCAAAACGCTGAGAGCCCTGGCCGACAAGTACCAGTACCCGATCATCGTTTCCACGCATCCTCGTACGCGCAAACGTCTGGAAGCGATAGGCGAATCGCTGGACCACCCCCTGATTCGCTTCTCGAAGCCATTCGGTCTGCTCGACTACATCAAGTTGCAGATGTCGGCGTTCTGCGTGCTGTCCGATAGCGGCACCATCACCGAAGAAGCCTCTCTTCTGAATCTGCCCGCCATTACCATTCGTAATGCGCACGAGCGTCCGGAAGGGATGGATGAAGGCACTCTCATCATGAGCGGCCTGAAAGTGGAGGGTGTTCTGGATGCCGTACGTGTAGTCACCAGCCAACATGATCGTAGCCAGCGCGTTATCCCGGTTGTCAGGGATTACCAGGCAGGTCCTGTGTCGAAGCAGGTCGTTCGGGTCGTACTGAGTTACACCGACTACATCAATCGTACTGTCTGGTCGAAATCCTGAGCGTCGTCGAGGTTTGAAAAATGCGTGTTTTATTGACAGGTGCTACGGGTTTCGTCGGTCGCGCAGTATTGGGTCGCTTGGCGGCCTCTGACGATCTGGAACCGGTGGCAGCCATTCGTGGGCACGCCCTGCCTGACTGTCCGTCGCGCGTTATTACCGTTCGAACCGCCGGGCTCAGTGCTGATACCGATTGGTCTCAGGCGCTGGATCAAGTAGAGGTTGTCATTCATGGCGCGGCTCGTGTTCACGTCATGAATGACACCGAATCCGATCCGCTGGAGGCGTTTCGCAAGGTGAATGTCGAGGGCACGCTAAGCCTCGCTCGGCAGGCAGCCTCGTCGGGTGTTCGTCGCTTTGTGTTCATCAGTTCGATCAAGGTGAATGGCGAAGGTACGCCGCTCAATCAGCCTTACTTCGCCGACGCGACGCCCGCACCAGGTGATCCGTACGGCGTTTCGAAAATGGAGGCCGAGCAAGGACTGCGTGAAATTGCGAGCACTTGCGGGATGGAAGTGGTGATCATCCGTCCGGTACTGGTTTACGGTCCGGGCGTGAGAGCCAACTTCCTGAACATGATGCGTTGGCTGGACAAGGGAATACCCCTGCCGTTCGGGGCTATCCATAATCGACGCAGCCTGGTCGCGCTGGAAAATCTTGCGGATTTGATCGTGACCTGCATCCGTCATCCAGCCGCCGCCAATCAGACCTTCCTCGTCAGCGACGGGGAGGATTTGTCCACGACACAATTGTTGACGCGGATGGCAAAGGCATTGGGTAAACCTGCCCGCCTGTTGCCTGTGCCAAGCGTGTTGCTTGAACGAGGGGCGCAGTTGCTCGGCAAAAAGGCTTTGTCGCAACGTCTGTGCGGTTCGTTGCAAGTCGATATCAGCAAAACTCGAGAGTTGCTGGGCTGGATTCCGCCGGTCAGCGTCGATGAGGCGCTTGTCTCGGCTGCCAACTACTACAAGGAAAGGCAGCGCTAAGCTGGCTTATGACAATGCCGGTTCAATTGCAGAATTGATTGTGGCTGTTTCAGGAAGTTGACCTTTGAACACAATATGGTTGTTGGCGTTGGTGGTGGGTGTTTCATTCTTGGGCACCGGTGCATTGCGCAAATACGCGCTGGCACGCAGCTTGATAGATGTTCCTAATGCGCGTAGCTCACACTCGGTCCCAACCCCCCGGGGTGGTGGTGTGGCTATCGTCCTGAGCTTTCTGATCGCGTTGCCAGTCCTGGCCTGGGCAGAGGCCGTCGCCTGGCCGATGGCGCTGGCTCTGCTGGGGGCCGGCGGCTGGATCGCGATCATCGGGTTTCTCGACGATCATGGGCATATTGCCGCGCGCTGGCGGCTGCTTGCGCATTTCGCGGGTGCCATCTGGGCATTGATCTGGATTGGCGGGATGGCGCCGATCAACCTGTTCGGCTTCGAGTTCAGTCTCGGCGGGTTCGGGTATGTCATCGGTGCGTTCTATCTGGTCTGGATGCTCAACCTCTACAACTTCATGGATGGTATTGATGGCCTGGCCAGCGTCGAGGCGATTTGTGCCTGTGTCGGTGCTAGCCTGGTCTACTGGATCGCAGGCCACACCAGCCTCGCGATTGCTCCGCTGGTGCTGGCGATGGCCGTATCGGGTTTCCTGGCCTGGAATTTCCCGCCAGCGAAGATTTTCATGGGCGATGCCGGCAGTGGTTTTCTGGGCATAGTGCTGGCGGTGATGTCACTCTATGCAGCATGGACCAATCCGCTGTTTCTCTGGGCCTGGCTCATTTTGTTGGGCGTCTTTATTGTTGATGCCACCTTTACCCTCATTCGTCGACTGTTGCGCGGGGATAAGGTTTATGAGGCCCATCGCAGCCATGGGTACCAGTATGCTTCACGACAATATGGCAGCCATCGGGCGGTCACGCTGACAATTGCTGCGATCAATTTGTTGTGGTTAGTGCCAGTGGCTATATTGGTCGTCATGCAATATATCGATGGCGTGGCAGGCGTGGTCCTGGCCTATGTGCCTCTGGTCTTGCTGGCTTTCAAGTTTCACGCGGGCGAGTTGGAAATCGTTGGCAAGGCGTGATGAACGCATTGGTTTTTGAGTATTGCTTTGTCGGTAAGTGAGTTACCGAAAGCTGCAGTTGCTGTATCAATGCTAGGAGCTTCGACAGGTGTTTAGAGGGGTTATGGATAAGATTCGGGCAAAGTTGTTAAGTCTGCCAAGACGACATAAACGCATTCTGCAGGTCCTGACTGATATTTCGCTGGTCTGGTTTGCCCTGTGGATGGCGTTTGTCGTGCGACTTGGGGTGGACGAACTGGTCAACCCGTTCACTCAGCACGTCTGGCTTTTTGTCAGTGCACCTGTCATCGCCATTCCTCTTTTCGTTCGCTTTGGCATGTACCGTGCGGTCATGCGGTACTTTGGAAATGACGCGCTCATTGCCATTATCAAGGCGGTGACACTATCGGCTCTGATACTTGGCGTCGTGGTGTACTGGTACAGCAATCATCAAAACGTCGTTCCGCGCTCGATCATTTTCAACTACTGGTGGTTGAGCCTGATCATGATCGGCGGTCTGCGCCTGGCCATGCGTCAGTACTTTATGGGCGACTGGTTCAGCGCCGCCCAGCACGTCCCGTTCACCAGCCGGGATGACGGTCTGCCGAAAGTGGCTATCTACGGCGCAGGGGCGGCGGGTAATCAACTTGTTGCAGCCTTGCGGATGGGGCGCGTCATGCGGCCTGTTGCCTTTATCGATGACGATAGCGGGATCGCCGACCGGGTGATTTCCGGATTGCAGGTGTACAAGCCCAAGCACATCCAGCAGATGATCGATAACACCGGTGCCCAGGAAATTCTCCTCGCCATTCCTTCGTCAAACCGTGGCCGCCGTCGCGAGATTCTCGGATTTCTCGAAGGCTTTCCGCTGCACGTTCGAAGCGTCCCGGGTTTCATGGATCTGGCCAGTGGCCGGGTCAAGGTCGACGATATCCAGGAAGTAGACATTGCCGACTTGCTCGGGCGTGACGCCGTCCCGGCCCAGGCTGATTTACTCGAACATTGCATCACGGGGCAGTCCGTGTTGGTCACGGGCGCCGGGGGCTCCATTGGCTCCGAGCTTTGCCGGCAGATTCTGGCACTGCGCCCGACAACGCTTCTCCTGTTTGAACACAGTGAGTTCAATCTTTACTCCATCCTGTCCGAGTTGGAGCAGCGGGTCGCTCGAGAGTCGCTGTCCATTCGTCTCTTGCCGATTCTCGGATCAGTTCGCAACCCGGACAAGTTGCTGGATGTCATGAAAACCTGGCGAGTGGACACGGTTTATCACGCCGCCGCCTACAAGCATGTGCCCATGGTCGAACACAACATTGCCGAGGGTGTGCTCAATAATGTGATAGGCACGCTTAATACGGCCCAGGCCGCACTTCAGGCAGGAGTGGCCAACTTCGTCCTGATTTCGACGGACAAGGCAGTACGACCCACCAATGTCATGGGTAGCACCAAGCGCCTTGCCGAGTTGACGCTGCAAGCGCTGAGTCGTGAGTTGGCTCCGGTTTTGTTCGGAGATACGAGCAATGTCTCCCGTGTGAACAAAACGCGCTTCACGATGGTGCGGTTTGGTAACGTCCTGGGCTCGTCGGGTTCGGTCATTCCGCTGTTTCACAAGCAGATCAAGTCGGGTGGTCCGCTGACGGTCACGCATCCGAAGATCACTCGATACTTCATGACCATCCCGGAAGCGGCGCAGTTGGTGATTCAGGCGGGTTCCATGGGGCAGGGTGGTGATGTGTTTGTCCTCGACATGGGTGAGCCCGTGAGGATCGTCGAACTGGCCGAGAAGATGATCCATTTGTCCGGCCTGAGCGTGCGCTCGGAAAAGAACCTGCATGGCGACATCGCTATCGAGTTCACCGGGCTGCGTCCGGGTGAGAAGCTTTACGAAGAGCTGCTGATTGGTGACAACGTGGCGGCCACTCAGCACCCGATGATCATGACGGCCAACGAGGATCATCTGTCCTGGGATGTGCTGAAGGTCAAGCTGACCGAGTTGCTTGCCGCGGTCGATCAGGACGACTATGCGCGCGTCCGTCAATTGTTGCGCGACACGGTCAGCGGCTATACCCCGGACGGTGAGATTGTCGACTGGATTTACCAGCAGCGCCGCCTGGAACCCTGATTGTTTCATATCCAGTAACGTACACATTTTTGACAGTTCGATGTATTGGCCTAAGTTTGGAGAGCAGCTTCGGAAAAGCTGCTTTCTCAAACGACAGCATGGAGCTTCACTAATGCGTACAAGCAGTTTCCATTCTCTGGTTTTTGCCCTTCTCACCAGCACCTCTCTTACGGCAATCGCCGCACCTGTCAGCGCACCTGAAGTCATGAAAGCGCCGTTGGTGCAGGATGTCGTCGCCAAGACGCAATCTGGCAAAGTCGATCTCAATAGTGCTGATGCACCTACGCTGCAACGCGAGTTGATTGGAGTGGGCGAAGCCAAAGCTCAAGCGATTGTTGCTCATCGTGACAGTAATGGTGCGTTTGCGTCAGTTGACGAATTACTGGAAGTGAAGGGTATCGGCAAAGCGATACTGGATAGAAACCGCGACAGGATCGAAGTGAACTGAGGCGTGATTGAAACGACAAAGGCCGATCATTGATCGGCCTTTTTCTGTAGCGAGACTTTTACCCGGCGGGTCAGCCTTTTTTACTTGAACGGTACGTTGCGGTCGCTCATCCGAACTCAGGCAAAGTACAGGTCGGCATTGTTCAGCAAGGTGGTCTGGCCTAGTAGCGTGATATTGCCCCCGTGAGCACCGTCACCGGCGGTGTCGAAAGTCACAACCAGTCCATTGTCCTGCAGCGTCTGCGTCACGGACTTGGTAGTCGTCCAGCCGTAGATGTAGAGGGTGTCTTCACCTTGTTTGAAATCCTGGATGGTGTCTGCGCCCGAGCCTGCGTTGAATACGAAGACGTCCCGCCCTTTTCCACCAATCAGCAGGTCGTTGCCGGTGCCGCCGACGATGAAGTCGCCGCCGTTTCCTCCAGCCAATACATCATTGCCATCTTGACCATACAGTGAGCAGTTCGCATCCGAGTGAGACTGGATAATGTCATTGCCGCTGTTTGCTCCGCTGGTGCTGCCAGCCAGTTCTGCGCCACGCGTGCCGGTGTAGAGGATTTTGTCTGCCGCACTGCCGCCGTAGATTTTTTCGGCGTAGCCGGAACCAGGATTGCCAGCGACGGCAGTCGTATTGAAGCCTTTGAGTGGGTCGGCGTTGAATACAAATGTGGCGTCGTTGGCGGTGAGCAGTGTCGTACGGTCTTCGATCAGCATCCCGCCATCAAAACGTGCGTCACCATCGGTGTCATAGCGAAGATAGACACCGTCCGAGGTCAATTTCTGGTCGATCCTGAAGTTGAACTCTTTTTCCGAAATTTTCGTACGACCGGTACCACCGGTACCGCTTACGCCGAGGAAAACAAGCTGGTCGACACCTACGCCGAAACTGTCGATGGTGTCGTTGAAACCGTCGCCTTTGGAAAACGCATACTGGTCCGCACCGTAGCCGCCAGACAGGTAGTCATCACCCGTACCACCGACCAGCAGATCTGCAGCCTGCCCGCCAATCAGGACATCATTGCCCGCATTACCGTAAAGTTGACCGCCGGAAAAACGTAGCGCAAGCGTGTCATCACCGGCTCCACCGATGAGTGTGGCGAACACCGGGCTGAGTGAACTGCCATCATATGAAATGAAGTCAGCGCTCGAACTGCCGGTGATAGTGGCTCTACCGTTGCTGGTGACGGCGTCGCTATCTGTCAGATGCGTGGCAGTCAGATCGGCGACACCGCTATCTACCGTGTATTCAAAGACTCCGCTAAGAGAATTGGCAATACTGTCCAGCAAGGTATCGCTCAGACTGTCGTTACTGGTATAGAGCTTATGCTCTGTAGTGATTATTTGCGCTGCATATAGATTAGCCAGGCGCAAGGCTTCTGCGCCTGTTTCTGACCATCCGGATTCAGTTGCATTATTAGGGATGAAATATTCAACGTCATCTGCGTTCATCATGTCCTTGACACCGACACGCTCGCCAGTGCGAACGTCGGTGTAATAGACGTTGTAGTCCGCGTCCTGAATTTCCCATTTGTTGGTAGTTGTATTGAAAATTTCAAGGTACGTATGCCCCTGAAAGAACCCCTGGGAGTCTGAATACGTCCAGATGGTGCGTTTTTGCAGGCCAAGCTCCGCACAGAGGCCGCTGAAAACGTTAACCATATTGCCGCACAGAAGTTCTGCGCGTTCGGCAGTCGGGTCGCCGGTGACGGTTTTGTAAATTTGCTCGGCGGTATAGAAGGGGTCATTGCCGTGGGCAGCCCACCAGGCACCATCGGAGTGAGTTGTATTGGTGGCCAATAGTTCGCGGGCGACGTCTTGCAGCAGCGCGCCGGTTGCAGCCGCTTCTTCCCGGACGATATTGGCGAGTAAAGAAAAATAATTGATCAAGAGTGACTCCATATTGATTGGGTGGCCGCTCCCGATATCCAAATCGTTCTGCAAACGCCGTTGCTGGCCAAAATTTCACACATGTTACAGTTCTTTGGCCGGTATGTTAAAGAACCATTATCAACTCTAACGGAATTATAAATCCTCAGAGAGTAAGGGCCAGCGCTGTTCGTCGATTGCAGGGCAAAGCCGGGATGCTGGCGATTTCATACTGCAATCGTTGTTCAGGTGATACACTCGCGCGCCCCGCAATCCCCGATCAACACACCAGGTTGTCAGTTCCGAGATGATACGCAGTACACGCGAAAACAGCTTGCAGGAAGCCCTGAGGGCCTGCAGGAGCAGTTTCATGTCGGTGGGTTTTTTCAGCCTGTTCATCAACTCACTGATGTTGGTCCCGACCTTCTACATGCTTCAGGTCTACGGGCGGGTCGTCACGGGCGGCAGCCTGACGACGCTGGCCATGTTGACCCTTATTCTGACCTTCCTGCTGGTGACGATGGGCCTGCTGGAGTGGGTACGCTCGCGGATCATGGTTCGTGTCAGCACCAGGCTCGACGTGTTGCTGAGCCGGGATGTCTACCGGGCCAGTTTCAAGCGGGCACTGGACAGCGGTGGCCAGGACGCGTCGGCCCAGCCGCTCAGCGATCTGACCGGGCTGCGCCAATTCATGTCCGGGAACGGTCTGTTCGCTTTTTTTGATGCGCCGTGGCTGCCGATCTATGTCGCGGTGCTGTTCCTGTTTCACCCCTGGTATGGCTGGACGGCAATCGGTTGTGCAGTGATCTTGCTGGCGCTGGCCTGTATCAATGAACAATCCACGGGCAAGGTTCTGGCGGAGGCCAATAAAGAGAGCATTGGCGCGACGCTGCAAACCAACAAGAATTTGCGCAATGCCGAAGTGATCGAATCCATGGGCATGCTTGACTCCCTCATGTCACGCTGGAGTCTGCGGCACAAGAAGGTGCTGCTGTTGCAATCCCGAGCCAGCGATCGCAGCGGGATCATCACGTCGATATCAAAGACTTTCCGTCTGATAGTTCAATCACTGATTCTCGGCCTCGGCGCTTATCTGGCGGTCAGCCATGAGATCAACGCCGGGCTGGTAATTGCAGGTTCAGTGCTGCTGGGTCGAGCGCTGGCCCCTCTGGACTTGATGATCGGCAGTTGGAAAGGATTTATCGCCGCCCGTTCACAATACGCACGTCTGAACAGCATTCTCGACCAGCAAAAAGCCGAACCTGAGCGTATGCCATTGCCCGCTCCAATCGGCCATGTGACGGTGGAGAACCTCACCTTGGGCGCTCCCGGAGCAAAGGCCCCGATCATCAAAGGTATCGGTTTCAGTGCACCGGCAGGCGCAATGATCGGTGTCGTCGGGCCAAGCGCCTCGGGCAAGTCGACGCTTGCCAAGGCCTTGGTGGGCGTATGGAAGCCACAGCATGGCGTCGTCCGTCTGGATGCTGCCGATATTGCCAATTGGGACAAAGGCCAATTGGGACCGCACCTCGGGTATTTACCGCAGGACATTGAACTGTTCGAAGGCACTATCAGCGACAACATCGCGCGTTTTGGTGTCGTGGACCCGGATAAAGTCGTGCTGGCGGCCAGGACCGCGAGTGTCCACGAAATGATTCTGATGCTGCCTGATGGCTACGATACGGTCATTGGCGAGGGCGGCATCAATCTGTCGGGTGGGCAGCGGCAACGTATCGGGTTGGCCCGGGCAATCTATGGCAGCCCGCGGCTTATCGTGCTGGATGAGCCGAACGCTCACCTGGACGAGGTCGGTGAACGAGCGCTGGCGTTGGCGCTGCAACAGATAAAACTCACCGGGGCAACGGTTTTCGTGATCGCCCACCGGACCTCGATTCTGGCCCAGCTTGACCGCTTGCTGGTGATGAATGCCGGCACGATCAGTTTGTACGGCCCACGGGATCAGGTCCTGGCGCAACTCAACGCGAATCAATTGGCCTCCCAGCAAAAGCCTGGCGCACGGGCAGGCACAGAAGTCGCTTCGACCGAAGTTTGACAGGAAGTTATCGATGAACCGCACGCTCACTACTCCTGCCGATACTTTCGCAGATCTGCCCATGTCCGACAGATCCGTACGCCGTAAAGGATTTCTCATTGTATTGGTGACGTTCGGCCTGTTTGGCGGATGGGCGGCGTTTGCTCCGCTGGACGGCGCGGCTTACGCGCCGGGTGTCGTCACCGTGCAAACGTATCGCAAGACGGTTCAGCATCTGGAGGGCGGCATCGTCAAGGACCTGCTTGCCCATGATGGCGATGTCGTGAAAAAAGGCGACCCGATCATCGTACTCGACGACGCTCAACTGCGCTCCGAATACGAAATGACCCGCAGCCAGTTGATTGCTGCCAGGACAATGGAGGCGCGCCTGCTTGCCGAGCGGGATGACCTGCCGGCGATCGCATTCCCCAATGACCTCCTTTCCGACAATCAGCGCAGTTCCGAAGCGCGTTACGGCGAGACACAGGTGTTCAACGCAAGGCGTAGCTCGCGACTTGGACAAATCTCGGTCCTGCAAGAGCGTATTGGTCAGTTGAATCAGCAAATCAAGGGAACCGATACCATGATCGGTACCAAGGCCAGCTTGCAGGAATCCTATAGCGGCGAAATTGCCGAACTGAAAGAATTGCTGGCCCAGGGTTTTGTCGACAAGCAGCGGATGCTCGAACAGGCGCGCAAGCTGGATTTGCTCAAGTCTGAAGTGGCGGATCACCGCTCGACCAACATCAAGACCAAGTTGCAGATCAACGAAACCCAGTTGCAGATCCTGCAAATCGACAAGGACTTCAGCGCCGACGTTACCAAGCAGTTGGCAGAGACCCAGACCAAGGCCTATGACTTGCAGGAAAAAGTCTCGGCGCTGGAGGATCGCCTGAGCAGGGTGGTTATCCGCGCTCCGGATGACGGGATGGTGATCGGCATGACGATTCACACCATCGGTGGCGTTGTGCGACCCGCGACGCCCTTGCTGGATATCGTTCCATCGGTTTCCGATCTGGTGGTCGAGGCGCAGGTCTCGCCCAATGACATCGACCGAATCGCTGTCGGCAAGTTGGCGGACATTCGCTTCAATGCCTTCAACTCGGCCACGACTCCTGTCATCGAAGGTCGAGTGACGAGTGTTTCCGGCGACCGTCTGATCAACGAGAAAACCAGCGCGCCGTATTACCTGGCCCGGATCAGCGTGACTCGGGAAGGGGCGCGTAAACTGGGTGATCGCAAGCTGTTGGCGGGCATGCCGGCAGACGTGTTGATCAACACCGGAGAGCGCACCATGCTGCAGTACTTGATGCAGCCGGCACGTGACGTTATCGCCCAGTCGATGATCGAGGAGTGATCGTGCGTCTGTTTCCCTGCCTGGTATTGGGTTCGATGGCTTTGCCTGTTCATGCCGCCGAAGCGCCCGTCGCCCGGTCCTCTATCACGACACCGCCAACGGCTTCGGTCAGCAAGCAGAATTACTCGGTTGACTTGATGCAGCTGTACCGCGAGTCACGCCTGGAAGACCCTCGGGTGATCGCTTCCTACTCCAAGGCTCAATCCGGGGTCGAACAGCAAAACCAGGCATTTGGCAGTCTGTTGCCCTCGGTGACGGCTAACGCCGGATTCAACCGGATCAAACAGTCCAACATTCAGATCGACGAGGCCTACAACAGCCGCAATTATTCGGTGGGGTTGACCCAGCCTTTGTATAACAAGGCTGCCTGGGAAAACTACCAGCACTTCAAAAGCCTGGCAAAGCAGGCGGACTCCGAATCAAAGGAAGCTCAGGCCGAGGCCACGGTGGATCTTGCGCAGCGTTACTTCGCTGCATTGGCTGCCGATGATGAACTTGAGCTGGTGCAGGCCGAGCGCAGGGCTACCCAGAAAAACCTCGACAGGGTCAGTGCGCTCTACAGCAAACAGTTGGCAATGGTTACCGATTTGCTGGAGCTCCAGGCTCGAGTCGATTCGCTGGCCGCCCAGGAAGTCGAAGCGCGCAACCAGTCCAGTCTGAGCCGCGTCGCGTTGTCG
Source organism: Pseudomonas sp. GNP012 (assembly GCF_054343835.1). NCBI lineage: Bacteria > Pseudomonadati > Pseudomonadota > Gammaproteobacteria > Pseudomonadales > Pseudomonadaceae > Pseudomonas > Pseudomonas sp. GNP012. Next base: position 913,049 of record NZ_JBTGUU010000001.1, read on the forward strand.
GAGATTATCGGACGGCCGGTCAAAGAGAAGCTGAGCCGTGTGCGTAATGACGTCGAATTGAAGGTGTCCGCTGAAAGCCTGGAGAGTTGGGTGAATTTGGCGATCGCCGATAATCCGGCGATAAAGGCCGGTGAAAATGCGCAGGAGGCTGCCGAGGCTGCCCTGCGCGCCGGTAAGGGTGGGCACTATCCCACGGTCAATCTGAACCTGAGCGCACAACAGACCAACGAGGGTTACAACAATTCGTTGGCGCCGCAGACCGACAGCTATGTCGCGGGTGTTGGGGTACAGATTCCGATCTATAGCGGTGGTGCGACATCCGCGCGGGTCAGGCAGTTGTATCAGGATCAGCTCACCGCAGAACAGCAATTGGTGGCGACACGCCGTCAGGTGGTCAAGGAAACGACTAACGCGTATTTGACTGCAGACTCAAGCGTGGAAAAGATTCATGCCAACCGCAATGCACTGGCTTCGGCCGAGCAGTCGCGCATCGCGGCAGAAAAGGCATTCACCTATGGTGTGGTCAATGCCGTGGATGTATTGACTGCAGTGCAGAACGAGTTCACGGCACGTCGCGATCTGCTGAAGGCTCAGTACGACTTTATAACCAACCTTTTTATCCTGAATCGTTGGGCCGGAAAGTTGTCGCAAGAGAGTGTCGAGAACGTCAATGTCTGGTTGAGTGGCAATGATCAAGCGATCACTTCACCAGAGACACTGCGCGAATAAGTTGTCGCCTGTTAACCGCTCTTGGCGCATCGCGTTGGACAAGTTGGAGCGTCGAAAAAGCGATGTTGGTTTTTACGGCGATAAAGGCGGGCATTAAAGCAATGGGTCAAGTCGGGCTGCGCCTGCAGAGCAGGCGCAGCCCTCGACAATCAACGACGAGATGGGTGCATTGAAAGCAGGGCGCGACGCAGAATGGCGACACCCACGCCAAGTATGAATCCGAAGATCAGGCCAAATCCGACGATCAGGGCTTTCTTCGGTTTTATAGGTGCTTGAGGTGCTGTCGCATCTTTATCAACTTGTACCAGGTTGAATTGATCGAAGTTTACACTCAGCTGTTTCAAGTGAGTCAACTCTCCGCGAATGTCTGCGAAGTCCTTGACGAACATCTCAGGATTATCCCGCTCTTTGAGAAGTGCCGCTTCGCGGTTTGTAGCCAGCAGGCTGAGTTCTTTTTGAATCTCATCAATGCGCGGTTCGGTGAAGTCATCGGAACTACGAGTTACCAGGGTGGCGCGTTCTGCTTCCAGTGCCGCCTGTCCCAGGAAGTACAGAGGTATTTTCTGATTGTTGACTTCAGTGCGGATCATGTTGCCCTGATGTGCCTGCTCTCCATCTCCCAGCGCCGAGGGCGTGGTGGGTTTCACAATGCCGAGTTTCTTGGCGATGACGATGGCTTCGTCAAGCTCTTTGATGCGGTTTTGTCTGCGGCTTTGCAGTTGTTGACGCAATGCTTTGAGTTCGTCTTGAAGTGTTTGTTTTTTTAACTTGTCTTTTTCCAGCAAGTGGGCGATTTTTGAATCTCTTTCCGCCTCATAGACGGATTTTTTTGACTCCAGCTTCTTTTCCACGTTGTCGATACGATTGGCAACGAGTGTTTTCAAGTTTGCGGCAGCTTTTTCTTTCTCGGCTTTAACGACGTAGTCGGTAAAGGCTTTCAAGATGCCTACGCCATCTACACCCTGGGGATACCTGAGACTAAGGCCAACGGCTTCGGTAAGGCTGGAACTCTTTTTAGGGTCGATCTTTTCAAGCAAAAATGCTTTTTCGTTGAATTTGTCAAATGTTTCTTCAATGGATTGCCCAGGTGCCTGCAATGGCGCAAGGAACTGCGGGTTGGCCTGGAAGAACTTCAGGCGGACATCATAAGACTGCATTGATGAGCCAACGTTATTCAACGCATCACTTGGCCGGATTTTGTAAAGTCCGGACTCGTTCAACTCGTCCAGGTCAGCCAGTGGAACGGGGCGAATAGTAGTTTCAGCCTCATATTCCGGAGTTGCCAATTGTGCATAAGCAATAGCGGCGGTAACAGTCAGTGCAGTAAACAGTAAAACAATCGCCCGTTGGCTCCAGAGGCTACCAATAAGCTCCTTTACTTCAGCAACTTCGTGTCGTGGGGTATCAATTGTATTTACTGGAATATTCATCGCACGCTCTGAAAGTTTGGACAGACGCTCCAAAAGTGTTTCTGGAAAATTATCGTCATCCAGGTTGAAAAATTTACATCTGGTTAAATTTTTTTGGATTTTCCTGCATTTGTTACCAAACAGCAAGGGTGAGAAACGCTCGCAATTACGAGCCCAGGGCTGATCTGGTATCGCTCGATGGCTTCAAGGACTGGTTCTACGCATGAGCCCCTTGTCCCCTCGGTATCCTTAATGCGTTTTGTTCATCCCCCACCATTTATCGGCCGGTCCGCAATACCATTCATTCCTTCGCATAGGCCCGGCGAGGTTTCATGTTCATTCAGGGTCTACTCTCATTCTGGCAGGGTCCCCCGACGAGAGCCGAGTGTTTCTCGAGAAATAAAATTACGACTATCATATTGCGTTTGAATTATGACTATAATAAATACCGCTTGCGCCGGCGTGCCCTGGTGTCAGGCGTCCCTCAGCATCCTTTAGGAGCACCGTCATGAATTCAGTTCAGTCCCAAGGTACGGCCCTTGTCACCGGTGCTTCGTCCGGCATCGGGGCAGTTTACGCCGAGCGGTTGGCGGCTCGTGGTTTTGATCTTTTGCTCGTGGCTCGCGACGAGCAGCGACTGGAGGCGGCCGCGAGCAAACTGCGTTCGGAGCATGGGATCGAGGTTGAAGTGCTGAAGGCGGACCTGACTCAAAAAGCAGATGTGCTGCAGCTCGAACAGCGGTTACGCAGCGATTCGAGTATCAGTCTGTTGCTCAATAACGCCGGCGTGGCGGCGGACGGGCTTTTGGCCAATGCCGATATCGACCAACTGGAGCGAATGATTCAGTTGAATATCACCGCTGTCACGCGATTGGCCGCGGCGGCTGCAGCCGGTTTTACCAAGGCCGGGCGCGGCACAATCATCAATATTGCGTCGGTGGTGGCCTTGTTTCCCGAGCGTTTCAATGCGACCTACAGCGCCAGCAAGGCCTATGTATTGAGCCTGACTCAATCGTTGAACGCCGAACTGGACGGCACCGGGGTGAAGATCCAGGCGGTGCTGCCCGGTGTAACCCGAACCGAGATCTGGGAGCGCTCCGGCATCGATGCGTCACAAATTCCTGCGGACATGGTGATGGAGGCGGGTGAGATGGTCGATGCTGCATTGTCGGGTCTGGATCAGGGTGAATTGATCACTATTCCTTCATTGCCCGATGCGGCGGATTGGAATGCGTTCGTGGCGGCGCGTCTTGTGATGGCGCCTAACCTGTCCAAAAGCAAGGCTGCTGCCCGTTATCGGTAAGTGCCATCAATCAGATTGAGGTGTGAGCGGTATGAATGATCGTCGTGTGGTTGTAACAGGCATGGGCCTGGTGTCGCCGCTGGGGAGCGGTGTCGAAGTGGTCTGGGAGCGGCTGCTGGCCGGGCGTTCCGGGCTGCGTAATCTGCCGGATGAGGTGGTTGCCGATCTGCCGGCCAAGGTCGGCGGTGCGGTGCTGACCTTGGCGGATGACCCGCAGGCGGGTTTCGATCCGGACCGGGCGACCCCGCCCAAGGAACAGAAGAAGATGGACCGCTTCATTCTGTTCGCCATGGAAGCCGCGCGTCAGGCATTGGAGCAAGCCGGCTGGCAAGCGCTGGATGCCAATGCCCAGGAGCGTACGGCCACCATCATCGGTTCAGGCGTGGGTGGTTTCGGTGCGATTGCCGACGCGGTGCGTACTACCGATAGCCGTGGTCCGAGGCGTTTGTCTCCGTTCACCATTCCTTCATTTCTGGTCAACCTCGCGGCCGGTCATGTGTCGATCCAGCATGGCTTCAAGGGGCCATTGGGCGCGCCGGTCACGGCATGCGCTGCCGGGGTTCAGGCGATTGGCGACGCGGCGCGAATGATTCGTGCGGGTGAGGCGGATATCGCGGTGTGCGGCGGTACGGAAGCGGCGATCGATCGGGTCAGCCTTGCCGGGTTCGCGGCTGCTCGTGCCTTGTCCAGTGCTTACAACGAAACGCCTGAGCGCGCATCACGACCTTTCGACAGTGGTCGCGATGGCTTTGTCATGGGTGAAGGGGCCGGGCTACTGGTCATCGAGTCTCTGGACCATGCGCTGGCCCGGGGCGCCAAGCCCCTGGCGGAGCTGGTCGGCTACGGCACCAGTGCCGATGCCTATCACTTGACCGCCGGTCCCGAGGACGGCAGCGGTGCGCGGCGAGCGATGTCGTTGGCATTGGCACAGGCCGGTGTTTCTCCGGCTCAGGTCCAGCATCTGAATGCTCATGCAACCTCGACTCCGGTAGGGGATCTGGGTGAGCTGGCGGCGATCAAGGCGTTGTTCGGTGCGCAAAACGGCATCGCAGTGACATCGACCAAGTCGGCGACCGGACATTTGCTCGGTGCCGCGGGTGGACTCGAAGCGATCTTTACGCTGCTGGCAATCCGCGACCAGGTCGTGCCGGCGACCCTCAATTTCGAAAAACCGGACCCTGCCACTGAAGGCGTGGACATTGTTCATGGCAGCGCACGGCCGATGGCCATCGAATATGCGTTGTCCAACGGCTTCGGATTTGGCGGGGTCAATGCCAGTGTGCTGTTCAAGCGTTGGCAGGGTTAATCCTGCGGGTGTTTGAGGTGTTCGCGTGCGACGTCGAGAATCCGTTGGGCAAACCCGGCGTCAGCCACGCTGCGTGATAACAGCAGGGCGCCGACCAGCGTAGACATGATGACGATGCTACGGTCGGCGGTGTGCTCTCCGTCAAGAGTGTGCCGGATCTGCTCGAGTCGCGCCCGGAGCACGACGTCGCTGGTGGGGCTCGGTTGACCACGCAGCCCCAGTTCCGAAGAAATGGTCGGCAGCGGGCAACCCTCGTGAGGTGAGGTTTGATGCCATTCGGACAGGTAGGTGTCGATGAAGGCTTCGAGCGGGTGTTCCTCGGCGAAGATTTGCGCGCACAACTCGTCGACTTGTACGCCAGCCTCTTGCAAGGCTTTTTCCACCAGTTCGTCCTTGGACTTGAAGTGCGAGTAAAAGCCACCGTGGGTCAGGCCCAGTGCTTTCATCAGGGGTTGCAGCCCGGTCGCGCCGATACCGTCGCGTCTAAATCGCGCTGAAGCTTCCTTGATTATGCGTTGGTGGGTCTGGGCTTTATGGTCCTGCGAGTAACGCATCTGATATCTCCGCATCAATGCGGCCCATATTAACCAATGAAAATTGCATGGTGACTGTACTTCTATTTCTAAAAAGCATGCAGATGCTTCGATATGGGTACAAATCGGCATGATTTCAGGGCAGCCACGCAAAAACAAACCCCGCCGTTCAAGGCGGGGTTTTCATTCAGCGGTCCTGCGCTTCCTTGGCGTCCATTTCCGCATTGCGTTCGGCGACGCGCTTACGTTGCTCTTCGGTCAGTTCGACTTTGTGAGCGGTGTCGCGCAGCATCATCAGACCACCAACGATCGAGCCAATGGCAACGACCAGAATCAACCAGGCATACCAGGGCATAGGACTCTCCTTGAAAAGCAGGCGGGTCGACGAGGGTTCGTCAACCGATCGCGTATAGCACTTTGAGTGACGGGGTTTCATCGCAGTTCCATCGCTATCACCCCCATTCTATGCCTGTTGTTCAAGGTTCACTTGAACGCTTTCAAAGTCCGGTCAGCATCGCATCCGCCGGTGCGTCGGCGCGCAATTGCGCGGTGAGCGTGAAGTACACGAAACCTGCGGCCATGAAGCCCAGGAAGATCAGGCCGATCAAGGTGTTGAACCAGGCCATCGCCACCAGGCATACCACCGCCAGCATCAGCGCAATGAACGGCACCAGCGGGTAGCACGGGGCGCGGAAGGTGCGCTCCAGGTTCGGCTCGGTTTTGCGCAGCTTGAACAGGCTGAGCATGCTCATGATGTACATGACGATGGCGCCGAATACCGCCATGGTGATCATCGCCGCCGTCAGCGTCATGCCGCCGAGGTTGATCAAACCGTCGCTGTAGATCGCCGCGATGCCGATCACGCCGCCGGCGATGATCGCACGGTGGGGAGTCTGGAAGCGCGACAATCTGGCCAGGGACGCCGGCAGGTAGCCGGCGCGGGCAAGGGCGAAGAACTGGCGCGAATAGCCAAGGATGATCCCGTGGAAACTCGCCACCAGGCCGAACAGGCCGATCCACACCAGCATGTGTAGCCACCCGGAGCTTTCGCCGACCACGGTTTTCATCGCCTGGGGCAGCGGGTCGTTGATGTTTGACAGGGTGCGCCAGTCGCCGACGCCACCGGCGAAGAACATTACGCCCATCGCCAGCAGCACCAGGGTCAAAATACCGCTGATATAGGCTTTGGGAATGGTGCGTTTCGGGTCCTTGGCTTCTTCGGCGGCCATGGCGGCGCCTTCGATGGCCAGGAAGAACCAGATGGCAAAGGGGATGGCCGCGAACATTCCGGCAATCGCCGGGGCGCCGAACACGTCGGTGCCGGCCCAGCCATTGAGGGCGAAGTTGCTGAAGCTGAACGCCGGCGCGACCACGCCCATGAACACCAGCAATTCAGCGACCGCCAACACGCAGACCACCAGCTCGAAGGTCGCCGCCAGTTTCACGCCGAGGATGTTGAGTCCCATGAACAGGATATAGGCACCGACTGCCGCGTGTTTCGGGTCCAGGGCTGGAAACTGGACATTGAGATAGGCGCCGATGGCCAGGGCAATCGCCGGTGGGGCGAAGACGAATTCGATCAATGTCGCCAGGCCGGCGATCAATCCGCCTTTTTCCCCAAACGCACGACGGCTGTAGGCAAAGGGGCCTCCAGCGTGAGGAATGGCGGTGGTCAACTCGGTGAAACTGAAGATGAAGCAGGTGTACATGGTGGCGACCATGAAAGAGGTCACCAGAAAACCCAAGGTCCCGGCCACGCCCCAGCCATAACTCCAGCCGAAATACTCCCCGGAAATCACCAGCCCGACGGCAATGCCCCACAGATGCAACGTGCCCAGCGTGGGTTTGAGTTGTGTGTTCATGCGCTTGCTCCCTGAGTGGTTTGGAACGCTCGGGGGGAGGCCAGTGCAGTGGGCGTGCCATTTTTCGAGGGGGCGTCGTAATGGACTGAAAGGCGTCGTATCGGAGATGTTCGCAACTGAATGTGCGAACTTTGTGCGTCAGTCGGGGGCGTCGTTGCTACTAATGCCGCTTTCGCGAGCAAGCCCGCATGTCTGCTACACGACGCCGCTGCGATGCGGATACGTCGAATTTCAAAGCAGGTGCGGGCTGCTGTTGATGTTCAGGTTTGTTCGGTAAGGCACTCGCGCAACGCCGTCTGCCAGTCAGGTTGACTGACGCCCCAATCGCGTTGCAAGCGACTGCAATCCAGGCGCGAGTTGAGCGGCCGGGCGGCAGGCGTCGGGTAGTCGCTGGACGGGATCGGGAACAGGGCGGCGCAGGGCTTGCCCTGTTGCCGCAATGCTTCGCCGATTGCCTGGGCGAAGCCGAACCAGGAGGTCTCACCTTGAGCGCTCAGGTGATAAGTACCCCAGCTGGCCACCTCATTCGCCTGCCAATGTTCAATCAGGGCAAGGGTGCTGTTGGCGATTGTGCCGGCCCAGGTAGGGGCTCCGATTTGATCGGCGACTACCCGCAACTCCGGTTTCTCTTGCAGCAATCGCTGCATCGTCAGTAGAAAGTTGCGGCCATGGGTTGAATAGACCCAACTGGTACGCAGGATCAGGTATTTGCCTTGCACATCCTTGATGGCCTGTTCACCGGCCAGCTTGCTCTTGCCGTATACCCCGAGCGGATTGGGCGTGTCGTCCTCGTTGTAAGGACCGGCTTTCAACCCGTCGAAAACATAGTCCGTGGAGTAATGTATCAACGGGATGTCGAGAGCCAGCGCCTCTTCGGCGAGAATGCCGGGAGCGATCGCGTTGATGGCAAAGGCTGCTTGCGGCTCGCTTTCTGCCTGGTCGACCGCTGTATGGGCCGCCGCGTTGATGATCAGGTCGGGCCTGAGGTTTTGAACCTGGCGGCGAATCTGATCGGGTTGCGCGAGATCGAGTTGATCGCGACCCAATACAATCAGTTCGCCGATAGCCCCCAGTCGCCGTTGCAGCTCATGTGAGACCTGACCGTTGCGACCATTGATGAGTACTTTCATGGCTGCAGCCCAGTCTCTTCACGAGGCAAATCGGGCTCACACAGATTCATTGCGCTTCCCCTGCCAGTTTGGCCAGGTACTGGCCATAACCCGTCTTGCCAAAGTACCGGGCGCGCTCCAGCAGCTGTTCGCGGTCGATCCAGCCATTCTCATAGGCTATTTCTTCGAGACAGGCGACTTTGAGTCCCTGGCGGTGTTCGATGGTTTGCACGTACTGAGAAGCTTCGAGCAAACTGTCGTGGGTGCCGGTGTCGAGCCAGGCGAAACCTCGACCAAAACGCTCGACCTGCAGGTCTCCACGTTGCAGATAGGCATTGTTGACGTCAGTGATTTCCAGTTCGCCGCGAGGCGAAGGTTTCACCGCCTTGGCGATCTCGATCACGTCGTTGTCGTAGAAATACAGGCCGGTTACGGCATAGCTGGATTTCGGTTTTTTCGGTTTTTCTTCGATCGAAAGCGCACGGCCGTCGCTGTCGAAATCGATGACGCCGAAGCGCTCGGGGTCCTTGACCCAATAACCGAACACGGTGGCGCCGGAAGAGCGTTTTGCCGCGTTCTGCAATTGTTCGCCAAAGTGCTGGCCGTGGAAGATGTTGTCGCCCAGGATCAGGCACACAGGGTCATCGCCAATGAACTCCTCGCCAATCAGGAAAGCCTGGGCCAGACCGTCCGGAGATGGCTGCTCGGCAAAGCTGAAGTTCACCCCGAACTGGCTGCCGTCACCCAGCAGATTGCGATACTGCGGCAGATCCTGCGGGGTGGAGATCAGCAGGATATCCTTGATGCCGGCCAGCATCAGCACCGAGATCGGATAGTAGATCATGGGCTTGTCGTAGACCGGCAACAGTTGCTTCGACACGCCGAGCGTAATCGGGTGCAGGCGCGTGCCCGAGCCACCCGCCAAAACGATGCCTTTCATCATGCGAGCAGCTCCTTGGGATTGATGGCGCCAAGGCGTTCACCCTGATAGCTGCCGTCCTGGACACGGCGGCACCATTCCAGGTTGTCCAGGTACCATTGAACGGTTTTGCGCAGGCCGGTTTCGAAGGTTTCTTCGGGCACCCAGCCCAGTTCGCGCTCAATCTTGCCGGCGTCGATTGCGTAGCGTAAGTCATGACCAGGACGATCCTGGACGAACGTGATCAGGTCGGCGTACTGCGCAACGCCCTCAGGCTTGTGCGGTGCCAGTTCTTCAAGCAGGGCACAGATGCCGCGCACCACGTCGATGTTCTTTTGTTCGTTGTGCCCGCCGATGTTGTAGGTCTCGCCGACGGTTCCGGTGGTCACCACCTTGAGCAGTGCCCGGGCGTGATCCTCGACGAACAGCCAGTCGCGCACTTGCAGGCCGTTGCCATACACCGGCAGCGGCTTGCCGGCCAGGGCGTTGAGGATGACCAGCGGAATCAGTTTCTCGGGGAAGTGGAAAGGCCCGTAATTGTTCGAACAATTGGTCAGCAGCACGGGCAGGCCATAGGTTCGCTGCCAGGCGCGGACCAGGTGGTCGGACGCGGCCTTGCTGGCGGAGTAGGGCGAGCTGGGTGCGTAGGGCGTCGTTTCCGTAAACAGGTCGTCGACACCGTGCAGGTCGCCGTAAACCTCGTCAGTGGAGATGTGATGAAAGCGGAACGCGCTTTTCTCGGGCGCCGGGAGGGCTTGCCAATACGCGCGGGCGGCTTCGAGCAGGCTGTAGGTGCCGACGATGTTGGTCTGGATGAATTCCGATGGCCCATCGATGGATCGATCGACGTGGGACTCCGCAGCCAGGTGCATGATCGCGTGAGGCTGGAAACGGGCCAGCACTGCACTGACGGTGGCCTGGTCAACAATATCGGCCTGAACGAACTCGTAGCGCGTGTCGTTGGCAATGCTGGTCAGCGATTCGAGATTGCCGGCATACGTCAGTTTGTCCAGGTTGAGCACTTCATGCCCTGTGTGTTGAATCAGCTCGCGGACAAGGGCCGAGCCTATGAAACCGGCTCCGCCGGTAATAAGGATACGCACGTTGGGCCAGCCTTTTTCAGTAATGCGAATGGCGGTAGCTTGCAGGCGCGAGCGGGGAGGTGCAAGAGTTCTTGACCCATTTGGTTGCGTCGCGCCAATCAGGTTCGATTATCCATGAGTTGCCGCCGTCACTCACTACTCTTGCGCACAATTTGGAGTTCCAGGTACGACCTTCGCGGTTTTTTGCGTATCGGACTGCCTTCGCGCACCCCGTAACCCCAGCGTAAACCCACTCTTTACGCTTTCTTTATGTCCGGCCCGCACCCTCGGTCTCGCTCCTTTACAGCCTCCTTTCCGACAATGACTCCACACGCGGCAATACGCCGTAACACGGAGAACTTCCATGAGCGTTCTGGACGGGGTGTCACTGCTGTTGGCAGTGGGGCTGTTCATTTATCTGTTGGTTGCGCTGTTGCGCGCGGACCGGAACTAGGAGCGGCTATGCACAGTTATGACTATTGGCTGATCCTCGGGTTTTTCGCCCTGGTATTGGTCCCGGCGCCGTTTCTCGGGCGCTTCTACTACAAGGTGATGGAGGGGCAGCGCACGTGGCTGTCGCCGGTCCTGGGCCCGGTCGAACGCGGTTGCTATCGGCTGGCCGGCGTCGATCCGCACGCCGAACAGACTTGGCAGAAGTACACCCTGGCCTTGCTCGCCTTCAACCTTGCGGGTTTCCTGCTGCTGTTCGCGATCCTGCTGTTCCAGGACCATTTGCCGCTGAACCCGCAAAACCTGCCGGGGCAGGAGTGGACGCAGGCGTTCAACACCGCCGTCAGTTTCATGACCAACACCAACTGGCAGTCCTACAGCGGCGAAGCGTCCTTGAGCTACTTGAGCCAGATGGCCGGCCTCACCGTGCAGAACTTCGTCAGCGCCGCCACTGGCCTGGCCGTACTGGTTGCGCTGTGCCGCGGCATCGGGCGCAAATCCACGGCATCGCTTGGCAACTTCTGGGTCGACATGACCCGCGCCACCCTCTACGGCCTGTTGCCGCTGTGCCTGCTGCTGGCGCTGTATCTGGTCTGGCAGGGCGTGCCGCAAACCTTCGCGCAGTACGTGAATGCGGTGACGGTGCAAGGCGTTGACCAGGTCATTCCCCTGGGCCCGGCTGCCAGCCAGATTGCGATCAAGCAATTGGGTACCAACGGTGGCGGCTTCTTCGGCGTCAACTCGGCGCATCCGTTCGAGAACCCGACGGCCTGGAGCAACCTGTTCGAAGTGGCCTCGATCATCCTGATCCCGGTGGCGCTGGTTTTTACCTTCGGCCACTACGTGAAGGACCTGCGTCAGAGTCGCGCGATCATCGCCTGCATGCTGGCGCTGTTCCTGATCGGCGGCGCGACCTCGCTATGGGCTGAATACCAGCCGAACCCGACCCTGAACAACGTAGCCGTCGAGCAGACTGCGCCGCTGGAAGGCAAGGAAGCGCGTTTCGGCACTACCGCCACGGTGCTCTGGTCGGTAACCACCACGGCGGCGTCCAACGGCTCGGTCAACGGCATGCATGACAGCCTCAATCCGCTGAGCGGCATGGTGGCCCTGGTCAACATGATGGTTGGCGAGGTGATCTTCGGCGGCGTCGGTGCCGGGCTCTACGGCATGTTGCTCAACGTGCTGATCGCAGTTTTCCTCGCCGGCCTGATGATCGGTCGTACGCCGGAGTACCTCGGCAAGAAACTGCAAGCCAGGGAAGTGCAATTGCTGGTGGTGACCCTGATGGTCATGCCGATTGGCGTATTGGTGCTCGGCGCGATTGCCGCCAGCCTGCCAGGCCCGGTGGCCTCGGTGAGTAACCCTGGCGCCCACGGTTTCAGTCAGTTGCTCTACGCCTACACCTCGGCCAGTGCCAACAACGGTTCGGCTTTCGGCGGCTTCGGTGCCAACACGCCGTTTCACAACCTGATGCTGGGCCTGGGCATGTTGATTGGTCGCTTCGGTTACATCCTCCCGGTTCTGGCCCTGGCCGGTAGCCTGGCGATGAAGAAAACCGCACCGATTGGTCAGAACAGCTTCCCGACCCACGGCCCCCTGTTCGTGACCTTGCTGACTGTGACCATTTTGCTGGTGGGCGGCCTGACATTCCTGCCGACCCTGGCACTGGGCCCGATTGCTGAACATCTGAGCATGGCCTTCTGAGGAAGTTGAAGATGAATATGCCTGTATCCAAAACCGTCGCCGTCAAGGCGCCGGAGCAACCGAAAACTGCGATCTCGGCCCTGTGGCGCCCGGCGCTGGTGCAAGCCTTCGTCAAGCTCGATCCACGGCAACTGCAGCGCGCACCGGTGATGCTGGTGGTCGAACTGACCGCGATCCTGACCACCGTGCTGTGCTTCATTCCCGATACGGCCGTACCGACCTTCGTCGCCGCGCAAATTGCCGTGTGGCTGTGGTTCACCGTGTTGTTCGCCAACTTCGCCGAAGCTTTGGCTGAAGGTCGTGGCAAGGCCCGCGCCGACAGCCTCAAGGCCGGAAGCGAAGGCTTGAGCGCCCGGCGCAAAACCAGCAATGGCACGTTCCAGGTGGTGCCGGCCACCAGCCTGCGCAAAGGTGATGTGGTGCGTGTCGAAGCCGGGGAGATGATCCCCGGTGACGGCGAAGTGCTCGAAGGTATCGCAGCGGTCAACGAAGCGGCGATTACCGGTGAGTCGGCACCGGTGATTCGTGAGTCCGGCGGCGACCGCTCGGCCGTCACCGGCAATACACGACTGGTGTCCGACTGGCTGTTGGTGAAGATCACCGCCAACCCTGGCGAGTCGACCCTGGACCGCATGATCGCCCTGGTCGAAGGCGCCAAACGCCAGAAAACCCCGAACGAAGTGGCGCTCGACATCCTGCTGATCGGCCTGACCCTGATCTTCCTGCTGGTGGTCGTCACCCTGCAACCGTTCGCCCACTTCGCCAACGGCAGCCTGCCGCTGGTGTTCCTGGTGGCACTGCTGGTCACCTTGATTCCGACCACCATCGGCGGCCTGTTGTCGGCCATCGGTATCGCCGGCATGGATCGTCTGGTGCGCCTGAACGTGATCGCAAAGTCCGGTCGTGCGGTGGAAGCGGCGGGGGACGTGCACGTCCTGCTGCTGGACAAGACCGGCACCATCACCTTCGGTAACCGTCGTTGCTCGGCGGTGTATGCCGCGCCAGGCGTGACAGCCAGGGAGTTGGCCGAAGGCGCGTTGCTGGCATCGCTGGCCGACGACACCGCTGAAGGCAAGTCGATCGTCGAGTACCTGCGTGGCACTCATCCGCAACCGGAACCGTCCGCCGAGCTGCTGACAGCCGTGCCATTCAGTGCCGAAACCCGCTTGTCCGGTGTCGACTATCAAGGGCGCGTATACCGCAAGGGTGCGGTGGATTCGTTGCTGGCGTTCGTCGGCCTGAAACGTGCTGACCTGGCACCGGCCTTGTCCCGCGAAATCGACAAGATCGCGCAAAGCGGCGGCACCCCCTTGCTGGTCTGCGCCGACGGCAAGTTGCTCGGCGCGATCCACCTCAAGGACGTGGTCAAGCCTGGTATCCGCGAGCGTTTCGCCGAGTTGCGAAAGCTGGGCATTCGCACGGTGATGGTCACCGGCGACAACCCGTTGACTGCAGCCGCCATCGCTGCGGAGGCCGGTGTGGACGATGTGCTGGCGGAAGCCACGCCGGAGAAGAAACTGGCGCGCATTCGTCACGAGCAAAACGACGGGCGTCTGGTCGCCATGTGCGGCGACGGCGCCAACGATGCCCCGGCGCTGGCCCAGGCGGACGTCGGCATGGCGATGAACGACGGTACGCAAGCGGCGCGTGAAGCGGCCAACATGGTCGATCTCGACAGCGACCCGACCAAGTTGCTGGACGTGGTGCAGATCGGCAAGGAATTGCTGGTTACCCGCGGTGCGCTGACGACCTTTTCCATCGCCAACGACGTGGCCAAGTACTTCGCGATCCTGCCGGCGCTGTTCGCCGCGATCTACCCGCAACTGGGCGTGCTCAACGTAATGCAACTGAGCAGTCCGCAGAGCGCGATTCTGTCGGCGATCGTTTTCAACGCCTTGATCATTGTGGTGCTGATTCCCCTGGCATTGCGCGGTGTGCGCGTGCAGGCGGCGAGTGCGGCGGCGCTGTTGCGACGCAATCTGCTGATCTATGGCCTGGGCGGGATTCTGGTGCCGTTCGTGGGCATCAAGGCGATCGACATGCTGTTGACGGCGTTGCATCTGGTTTGACCTGACACCCCCACTGTAGGAGCGAGCTTGCTCCGGGCGGCGTTCCGACGATGGTGGTTAACGATAACGCGTGCTTGCTGACTGTACGCGGCGCTCTGAATTGCATCGCGAGCAAGCTCGCTCCTACAGGTTTTTCCCGTGAATTCGAGGATTTTGAAATGTCCACATTGATACGCCCGGCCCTGAGCCTGCTGGTCCTGATGACGCTGATCACTGGCGTCGCCTATCCACTGGTGGTTACCGGCGTCGCCCAGGTCGCGTTCCCGGATCAGGCCAACGGCAGCCTGGTGCGCGATGCCGAGGGCAAGGTCCGCGGTTCCTCGCTGATTGCCCAGGATTTCGTCGGCGACGCCTGGTTCCACCCGCGCCCTTCGGCCGGTGCCTTTGCCACCGTATCGAGCAGTGCCAGCAACCTCTCGCCGAGTAACCCGGCCCTGGCCACGCGGGTGATCGACGAAGCCGGCAAGTTGCTGGTGCCCGGCCAGGGGGCGGTGCCATTGGCGCTGGTCACTACGTCGGGCAGCGGTCTCGATCCGCACTTGCCACCGGCGGCGATTGCCTATCAACTGGCGCGTGTCGCGGCGGCGCGCAATCTGCCGGTCGCGTCACTGCAACAGCTGCTGGACGCGCACATCGAACAGCCATTGGTAGGTCCGCCGGTGGTGAATGTGCTTGAGTTGAATCTGGCGCTGGAAAAGCTTTAGATCCGTGGTGCTGCCATTCGCGAGCAAGCCCGCTCCCACAATTGGAATGCGTACTCCTGTGGGAGCGGGCTTGCTCGCGAAGGCGGTTTGACAATCACTACATCAACATCTGAAAGACGAGAACTTCAAGCATGAGCAACTCCGGCCGCGCCGACGCGCTGTTAGCAAACCTGCCCCGCGATGGCCGTGGCCGGCTCAAGGTTTTTCTCGGCGCCGCGCCCGGAGTCGGCAAGACCTACGCCATGCTCCAGGCGGCCCACACCCAACTGCGTCAAGGCGTGAAGGTCATTGCCGGCGTCGTCGAAACCCACGGCCGCGCCGAAACCGAAGTACTGCTCAGCGGCTTGCCGCAGCAGCCGTTGGTGCGCTCGGAATACCGTGGCGTGTTGCTCGAAGAAATGGACCTGGACGGTCTGATCAAAGCCAAACCGAAGCTGGTGCTGGTCGATGAGCTGGCGCACACCAACGCACCCGGCAGCCGTCACGAAAAACGCTGGCAGGACATTCAGGAACTGCTCGCCGCCGGCATCGATGTCTACACAACGGTCAACGTCCAGCACCTGGAAAGCCTCAACGATCAGGTGCGTGGCATCACCGGCGTACAGGTCCGTGAAACCTTGCCGGACTGGGTGCTGCAAGAAGCCTACGAACTGCTGCTGATCGACTTGCCGCCACGGGAACTGCTCGAGCGCCTGCGCGATGGCAAGGTCTATGTGCCGGAGCAGGCGCGGGCGGCCATTGACGCGTTCTTTTCCCAGACCAACCTGACAGCCCTGCGCGAACTGGCGATGCAAACCGCAGCGGCTCAGGTCGATAACGATCTGGCCCTGGGCTATCGCCAACTTGGACAAGCGGCGCCAGCCGTGCGCGGGCGATTGCTGGTAGGGGTGGACGGCGATGCCCAGGCCGAGCGTCTGGTACGGCATGCCAGCCGCGTGGCTCAACGGCGGCACCTGCCCTGGAGCCTGGTGCACGTGGACAACGGCCGCGTGCGTGACGAGCAGTCCCGCCTGCGCCTGCAGAGCGCCCAGCAACTGGCCGAGCGCCTGGGCGGCGAAGTGGTGTTGCTGCGCGCCGGTGAGGTGGCGAAAACCTTGATCCAGCATGCCGCCGAACGTCGTGCCAGTCTGGTGCTGGTCGGCCAGTCCCGGCCGAGATTGCGCCGACGCCTGTTTGGTGGCGGGTTGGCGGCGCGGCTGCTGCGCAATGCGCGCGGACTGGAAATCAACGTTCTCGACGGCGATCACCAACAGCATCAACCTCATCAGCGGTCGATGGGGCCGCTGGTCTGGTTCGACTACGCGTTGGCGGTGGTCGCGACGGTCATGGCCAGTGCCCTGGCCTGGGCCGTGGCGAGTGTATTGCCACTGCCCAATATTTCACTGGTGTTCCTCGCCGCCGTGTTGCTGGTGGCGGTGCGCAGCAGTCTCGGGCCGGCGCTGGCCTGTGCGGCGTTGTCGTTTCTGACCTATGACTTCCTGTTCATTCCACCGACTTTTTCTTTCAGCATCCAGCGCGAAGAAGACGTGCTGACCTTGCTGTTTTTCCTGCTGATGGCAGCCCTCACCGGCAACCTCGCGGCGCGCCAGCGCAGGCAATTGCAGGCACTGCGCGATACCCAGGAAGAGACCACGGAATTGCTCGACCTGTCACGCAAACTGACAGCCGCCACCGACCGCCAGGCCGTGGTCAGTGCGGCCGCCCAACACCTCAACGGTTGGAGCGACGTGCAGCTGTGTCTGCTCAATCGCGACGGGCAGAGCGGCTGGAAAGTCGAAACCGGTGGCCCGCTGGAGTTTACCGAAGCTGAGCGCGCCGCCGCCGATTGGGCCTGGCAGCACTATCAACCGGCAGGTGCGGGCACCGGCACCTTGCCGTTCGGCCGCTGGTGGTGGTGGCCGTTATCGGTCGAGGACGGCCCGCTCGCGCTGCTTGGCGTGTGCGCCAAGGAAGGCCAGACCCTGAGTGGCCAGCGCCGTCGCTTGTTGACCGCGCTGAGCCAGCCGCTGGCCCAGGCGCTGGCCCGTGCGCAACTGGCCGATGATCTGGAAGCGGCGCGGCTGCACGGTGAAACCGAGCAGTTGCGCAGTGCCTTGCTGGCTTCGGTGTCCCACGATTTGCGCACACCCTTGACGTCCATGCGCGGCAGTATCGATAGCCTGCTGGCCCTGGGTGAAGCGATCCCGCTGGAGGATCGGCGTGAGCTGCTCGAGGGCACCCGCGATGAAGCCGAGCGCCTTGATCGTTATATCCAGAATCTGCTCGACATGACCCGCCTCGGCCACGGAGCCCTGAAGCTGGCGCGGGACTGGGTGTCACCGGCCGATATCGTCGGCAGTGCGCTCAATCGCTTGCGCGCAGTCCTTGCGCCGCTGCAAGTCAGCACCGACGTGCCGGCCGAGTTACCGCTGCTGTATGTGCACGCCGCGCTGATCGAACAGGCATTGGTCAACGTGCTGGAAAACGCCGCGCGGTTTTCACCGCCCCACGGGCGTTTGCAATTGCGCGCCGGGGCCGACGACAGTGAGCTGTTTTTTTCGGTCAGCGATGAGGGCCCGGGGATTCCGGAGGAGGATCGGGCGAAGATTTTCGACATGTTCTACACCGCGGCGCGAGGTGATCGTGGCGGACAGGGCACCGGACTGGGGCTGGCGATCTGTCAGGGCATGGTCGGTGCCCATGGCGGGCGCATCAGCGTCGCCGACGGCATCGAGGGACGCGGTACCTGCATCACGTTACACCTGCCGCTACAGGCTCAGCCGGGATACGAGAGTGAAGCCTGATCGTGCTTGCGCTACTCTCTTGCCACTTCTTTTTGTTGATGTGAATTCATGAGCCAGACCGCGACCATACTGGTCATCGACGACGAACCGCAGATCCGCAAATTCCTGCGCATCAGCCTCGCTTCCCAGGGCTACAAAGTGCTGGAGGCCGGCACTGGCAGTGAAGGCTTGGCCCAGGCTGCATTAAACAAACCGGACTTGCTGGTGCTCGACCTCGGCTTGCCGGACATGGACGGCCAACAGGTATTGCGCGATTTTCGCGAGTGGTCGACGGTGCCGGTGCTGGTGCTCTCCGTGCGCGCCAGTGAAGGGCAGAAAGTCGAGGCCCTGGATGGCGGCGCCAATGACTACGTGACCAAGCCGTTCGGTATCCAGGAATTCCTGGCGCGGATTCGTGCGTTGCTGCGCCAGGCGCCCGTCGGCGAAACCCAGCCAGCGGCGCTGAGCTTCGGTCCTTTGACGGTCGACCTGGCGTATCGCCGGGTATTGCTCGACGGTATCGAAGTTGCGTTGACTCGCAAGGAGTACGCCGTGCTGGCGCAACTGGCGCGGCATCCCGGGCGGGTGATCACCCAGCAGCAATTGCTCAAGGACATCTGGGGGCCGACACACACCGAAGATACTCACTACCTGCGCATCGTGGTCGGGCACTTGCGCCAGAAACTGGCGGATGACCCGACCCAACCCAGGTTTATCGTGACCGAGGCGGGGGTGGGGTATCGGTTGTTGAGTGAATAGTTTTGAAATTTTGTGGTGACTGATCTGGCGCTTTCGCGAGCAAGCCCGCTCCCACAGTGAATCTTTGGTGTACACAAAATCCCATGTGGGAGCGGGCTTGCTCGCGAAGAGGGCATTACATTCAATCGAGAACTTTCAGACGTTCAATTCTGCTCATTCTCATACCGATCCAGCGTATCGCGCGCAATCTCCCGTCCCAGCGCGATCAGCTCCGGCGCCTTGTAGAACTCGAAAAAACGGCACACGCGCTTGGGCACGTTGATCAGGATGTCCGGCGGATACCCGGCAATCTTGTACTGCGCCAGCGACGTCTGCATCACCTCGAAACTCTGGTTGATCAAGTCGAGCAAGGATGCCGGCCCGACGTTGTCGATGATGAACGAACCGGTGGCGGAGCGGGGCGCGCCACTGGCTTCCGGGGCGGCCGCGGGTTGTTGGGCTTCGGGTTCGGCGGACTCGATCCACGGGTTGAAATCCGCCCCTTCGGCTTTCAACGCTTCCTGCTCCAGGATCAACAATTGTTCCGCCTGTTTACGCCGGAACGGCAACTTCGAGCCGACAGAGCTCATCAGGTTGTCGAAGCGGCTCTTGAACGCGGCAGGGCGCTGGATCACCGGCAATTGATAGTGGCGCTGGTTGGTGGAGTTGAGGTTGACCGCGATGATCAGGTCGCAATGGCTCGACACCACGGGCACGATCGGCAGCGGGTTGAGAATGCCGCCATCGACCAGCATGCGGTTGCCCTGCATCACCGGGGTGAACAGGCTGGGAATCGCTGCCGAGGCGCGCATCGCCTGGTGCAGGCAACCTTCCTGGAACCAGATTTCCTGCTGGTTGGTCAGGTCGGCGGCAACGGCGGTATAGGGGATACGCAAGTCTTCGATGTTGATCTCGCCGACGATCTTGCGAATCTGCCCGAACACCTTCTCGCCACGAATCGCCCCCAGACGAAAACTGACGTCCACCAGGCGCAACACGTCGAGGTAATCCAGGCTCTCGATCCAGTCGCGGTATTCATTGAGTTTGCCGGCGGCGTAGATCCCGCCCACTACCGCGCCCATGGAGCAACCGGCGATACAGGCAATGTCATAGCCGCGCCGTTCGATCTCTTCAATGACCCCAATATGTGCGTAACCCCGGGCTCCACCCGAGCCCAATACCAGTGCGACACGCTTTTTCATGAATCGCCCTCGTTTGAATGCTTCAACAATGCACCCATCGAGGGGCATGCTTCAATCGTCATGGTCGTTCGAGGGGGCAAGAGCGTCGTATTTTCGACACTCCATGGCGGCACATGGTTGTTCTCGTCAGCGCTATAGTTCGCACAGCGGACCAACGGCACTTTTCAGGTGCTACACCGTCTTACCTGCATGACTGTTGACCTATTTTTGAGGAGTAAGTGATGAAAGCCTGGATCTGCGTGCCATTGATTGCCCTGGCACTCGCCGGTTGTGCCGGAAAAACCGCCTACCGCGACAGTTGCGGAAGTAACCTGGATGCGGCATGGCATGAACTGGACCTGGCCAAAGCCGAAGGTTTCGCCGGGACCGTCAGCTACTCCAAGGCCCTGTCGCTGTTGACCGCGGCCAAGACCCAGCAGCAATTCGAGGGGTTCGAAGGCTGCACCAGGAAAGCCGAGAAGGCTCGTTTCTATATTCGTGAATCGCGCGCGGGGCGCTGAAGGCAAAAAGCAGCTGCAGGCTCTAAGCTACGAGTTGCAAGACTCATCGGGCTTGCAGCTCGTAGCTTGCAGCCTGGCGCTGTTTACGGAGTAAACCCCCATGATCGATCGGCTGGTGGCTCATGTCCTGGGCCTGGAAGTTCGTCTGCTGGCCTGTCAGGCCCGCTTGAGAGAGCGGACTGACCCTGAAGCTTTACACGATCTGCGCACAACCATGCGTCGGTTACGCAGTTTGTTGCGGCCTTTGCGCGGGTTGCCCGGTGTCGAACAACTGGAGGTGGCCGCCTCGCGGGTGGGCGATCTGACCACGCCGTTGCGTGATCGCGAAGTGCTGGCGGCGTACCTGCTTGAGCACGGTCAACCTCACGCTGCACAGTGGCGCATGGCGCAAATGGCTGAAGCCTATCCGGCCGTGGCGGCCAGTCCCGAGCTCGCGCAATTGCTGATCGTGCTCGATGCGTTTCCGCGTTTTCTGCGTGCTGCCCAGCGCCAGGGATTGCTCAAGGGCCTGCGCAAGCGCATCGAAAAACGCCTGGGCAAGCAGTGGAAAAAACTCGATGAAGCACTGCACGACCCGGCCCACGACCGTCATCGGCTACGCCTGCTGATCAAGCGCGTGCGCTATGGTATCGACGCTTACCCCGAGCTGGACCGTTTACCGAAAGCGGCCATGCCCCGATTGAAATCGGCCCAGAGCGCGCTGGGTGAGTGGCACGATTGCGTGCAATGGCTGGCCATGGCTGAGCAGGAAGCGGATTTGCGGCCCTGTGTCGCGGTCTGGACAACCACCATGGCCGAGGCAGAAAGCCGGGCGGACCGGGTGCTGGAAAAGCTCAGTCGCGATTGTTTCAAATCCTGATATCACCACCGAACAAATGTGGGAGCGGGCTTGCTCGCGAAGAGGCCATCAGCCCGGACATTGTTGGTGACTGACAAACCGTCTTCGCGAGCAAGCCCGCTCCCACAGGAGGTTTATGTTCGACATGAAACCTGCGCGACTTATCTGTCAGTCAATTTGTCCGGAATAGGCGATGTATCCATCTCGCCGGCTGGTTAAGATCCCTTCATCTTTTTCCGATCCCTTGAGGTTTTCATGCGTTTTTCCGAACTGCTTGACGCTGTCCGTAGCCAGCCGCTGGAGCTGTCCATTCCGGCCTCCTGGGGCCAGGGGCGCGCCAGTTTCGGTGGCGTGGTGGCGGCTTTGCAGTACGAAGCCATGCGTGCCCGGGTGCCAGCGGATCGCCCGGTGCGTTCATTGGCGATCACCTTTGTCGGCCCGGTTGAGCCTGAGGTTCCAGTCAGCTTTGAAGTCGACGTATTGCGCGAAGGCAAGGCGGTCAGCCAGGTGTTGGGCCGGGTGATGCAGAAGGGCCAGGTGGTGACGTTGATCCAGGGGAGCTTCGGCGCTTCACGCCCTTCGGCGGTGGCCGTGGCCGCTGAACCGGCACCTGAAATGAAGCACTGGGACGAATGCCAGGAATTGCCTTTTATCGAAGGCGTCATCCCTGAGTTCATGCGGCATCTGGCGATGCGCTGGAGTGTTGGCGGGCTGCCGTTCAGCGGTAGCACATCGCGGCAAATGGGTGGTTGGGTGCGCTTGCGCTGCGATGACAAGGAAGAGGCCATCGGCGAGGCGCATATCCTCGCACTGGTGGACGCCTGGCCGCCGGCCCTGATGCCGTTTTTGAAGAAGCCGGCGATGGGCAGCACGCTGACCTGGACCATCGAGTTCGTGCAACCGCTGCTGGAATTGACCACCCTGGACTGGTGCAAATACCTCGTCGAGACCGAGCACGCCGCCGATGGTTACGGGCACGCCGCCGCCAAAATGTGGAGCGCCGATGGCCGGTTGATCGCCATGAGCCGGCAGACGGTGACGGTGTTCGCCTGATCAGTGACGGCGGTGGCGCTCGCGCCAGGCGCGCCACCAGCCACCGCTGAGGAAGAACCGCGGAAAGGTCAGAAACTGCTCGACCAACAGGCGCGATAGTGCATCCTTGCGGTCACTGAACGGCTCAGCGGCTTGCGTCTCCATGCTGTGGCCGTGGCGTTGCAGGGCCAGCGCCGCAATCATGCCGATCACGCCAATGGCGATGTTGGCCAGGCTCAGGCTGAAGACCCCGGATACGATCAGCAGAAACGCGACGATGAACAGCGGCACCGCGATCAGGTGCAACACCAGATTGGTCGGGTGCTGATGATTGTTCGGGTACGCTCGCCATTGCCAGGCGGGAAGGTTGGGGTGACGTTTGCCCATGTTGCTGATCCTCGATCCATGTTGAACACATGTAATGAAGAATAGGCCCGGTCAACGCCGGCGGCGAATCAAGGCTGGCTATTGGCTTGATAGGTGCCATGACTGGAATTGATGGTGCCAGTTCTGACGCCTTCGCGAGCAAGCCCGCTCCCACATTTTGAGCGTATTTCAATGAAAGAACGCGGTCACCTGTGGGAGCGGGCTTGCTCGCGAAAGGGCCCTCAGAGTTTGAGCTGACCTATCGCCTTGCTCAACTCCCCGGCCAATGCCGCCAACTCATTGCTGGTAGTCGCCGAAGTAACCGTCTGCTGCACCGTGTTCTCGGTCACGTCACGGATGCTTACCACCGCCCGGTTCATCTCTTCCGCCACCTGGCTCTGCTGCTCGGCCGCCACGGCGATCTGTGTGTTGCTTTCACGCATCTGTGCCACTGCGCCGGTGATTTCAGCCAGGGCTGCGCCGGCCTCTTGCGCTTGTCGTACGCAGTCATCGGCCTTGAACGAGCTATCTTGCATGAAATCCACGGCGTCCCGCGTCCCGGCCTGCAACGCCGACACCATGATCGTGATTTCGTCCGTGGAGGCTTGCACGCGTTTGGCCAGGTTACGTACTTCATCGGCGACTACCGCAAAGCCGCGCCCCATCTCGCCGGCCCGGGCCGCTTCGATGGCGGCGTTGAGCGCCAGCAGGTTGGTCTGTTCGGCGATGCTGTGAATCACGTTGACCACGCCGTTGATCTTCTGGCTGTCCTCGGCAAGGCGTTGAATCATCTCGGCGGTCTGCTGCACGCCGGTGGACAGCCCGGCAATCGAGCGCTGCACCCGCGTCACCACTTCCTGCCCACTACCGGCCAGGGTATCGGCCGATTGTGAAAGGTCACGGGTGGCGCCCGCGTGCTGGGCGATGTGATAGACCGTGGCGGTCATTTCATTGATCGCCGTGGCGGCCTGATCGGTTTCGCTTTGCTGACCGAGCATGCCGTGGCGCACTTCATTCATGCTCGCCGCCAGCCGCGCGGCGCCGATATCCAGTTGCCGGGCGGTGCTGGCGACGGTGTTGACCACCCGTTGATAACCGGCCTGCATGGCGTTGAAGGCGTTGGCCATCTGGCCGACTTCGTCGCTGCAAGCCAATGGCACGCGGGTCGACAGGTCGCCGGTTTTCTCCACGTGCAACATGACGTCTTTCAAGGTGTTGAGCTGGCTGAGCAGGAATCGGATCAGCAACTGCGATGCGCCGAGCATGGCCAGCATCAGGATGAACACCGCCACCGCGTAGTGGGCGAAGCGCTCGCTGAACACCTGGCCCAGGCTTGGACCGTGGGCGATCACGGCGACCCGCTGCCCGTCGGCGCGCGCGAACACTTCGGCGCCCATCAACGGGTTGTCACCGAACAGCGGCATCGGGTTGATCTCGACCCAGCCATTGGCGTCCGCCAGTTCTTGCACGGGGTGCTCATTGAGCATGGGGGCTTGCCCGCGGCTGAACGCCAGCAGGTTGTCCGCGGGGGGCAGCGGTTGCCCGGCGGGCCAGGCTTCGAGCAATCGCGCCTGGGCCTGGGCTGAAGCCTGGGAGGCGTGACTGCGGGCCTGCTGCTCAAGCTGCACCGCGTACAGCACCAGCAACAGGGTGGTGACGAACGCGACGGCGTTGACCGCCCAGAATTTGTATTTCAGTGAGATATTGCTAAGCCAGGCACCCATGGAGGTCTTCTCTGATAGCGGAAACAGTTTTGGCAAGGTGCCATCATTGTGCCGCTACTCAGGTGGCTGGTTCTTGATGCAGATCAATTTCAAACCTGTGGGAGCGAGCTTGCTCGCGATTGCGGTTTGTCAGTCACATCCGTACCGAATGTGTTGCCGCCATCGCGAGCAAGCTCGCTCCCACAGGGATTTATGGTGAACAGGAGATCAATGGCAGGCCATAAAACGCGCGTGCACAGGCTGTGGTGTGTGCCGCCAGATCCTTCTGGCTTTCCCCGCGATGCAGTGCCACTTCGCGCAATACTTCGGTCAGGTACGCCGGCTCGTTTCGCCCGTTTTTCGGCTTGGGGCGCAGGCTGCGCGGCAGCAGGTACGGTGCATCGCTTTCGAGCATCAGGCGTCCGCGCTTGATCTCCTTGACCAGCGGATGCAAATGCGTGCCCCGGCGTTCGTCGCAGATCCAGCCGGTAATGCCGATGTGCAGGTCGAGGTCGAGGTAGCTGAACAGCGCCTTCTGCTCCCCGGTGAAGCAGTGCACCACCGCGGCCGGCAATTGGTCGCGGAAGTCGCGCAGGATCTCCAGCAAACGCTGGCTGGCGTCGCGTTCGTGCAGAAAAACCGGCAACTGCAATTCGACGGCCAAGGCCAGATGTTCTTCGAGCACCTTTTCCTGCTGCGGGCGTGGCGAGAAATCACGGTTGAAATCCAGCCCGCATTCACCCACGGCCACCACATTCGGCTCGTTAAGCAAGCTGCGCAAACGTCGGGCGCTGTCGGCGTTCCAGTCGCTGGCGCAGTGCGGGTGAATACCGGCGGTGGCGAACAGGCGCTGATTGCTTTCGTCCAGTTGCCGGCACAGCTCAAGGGCCTGTTCGCTGCCCTCGACACTGGTGCCAGTCAGCACCAGTTGGCACACGCCGGCCGCGTAGGCGCGGTCGAGTACGGCCTGGTGTTTGTCGGCAAAACTGGCGTTGGTCAGGTTGACGCCGATATCGATGAGTTGCATGGTGCTACCTCGGCCCAAAGGCCGGAAAGCATATCAGAGCCGTGGATTTATAAGAAAAGCCAAGAACTACAACGGGTTAACGCTGTCTCTTGAGCCGCGGACCAGGCTGGCTTGGTAATTTTGCCATCACTGTGCCAGTCTTTCGCCCGTTGTCAGCGCCCTGGGCACCCTGTTTTTGTCGTCGCGTTTCATTGACGCGGCCTCATATTCTTTCCGGAGAGTGGATGATTCGTCCCTCGGTTTTGCTATTGCTGTGTTGTTCGCTACTACTGCCGATGACGGCGGTCGCGCGTCTGCCCGGGCCGCTGCAAGCCGTACCGGCCAGCGAGGTGCGCGACCTTGCGCAGATCCGCAGCAGTCGTGTGCTGCGGGTGCTGGTCAACCAGAGCCGCAACAGTTCCGGTGAAGTCCAGGGGCAGGCGATCGGGGTTGAATACCATCGCCTGAGAGCGTTCGAGCAATACCTCAACGGTCACGCCCGTGACGGTCAGGAAATCACCCTTAAGATCATTCCCAAGGCCAAGGATCAACTGCTGGGCGCCTTGCAGCGCGGGGAGGGCGATCTGGTGGCGCCAGGCGAGTTGCTCGATCTGCAACCGGGCTTTGCCGTCAGCACCAGTGAGCCGATTGCCAGCAACATCCCGTTGGTCCTGGTGGGCATCAAGGGCGAACGCCGCTACACCCGGCTTGAACAGCTCTCCGGCAAGACCCTGGCGTTACCCGCCGGCAGCGCCGCCGGTGATGCCGTCAGCCAGATCAATCAAAAGCTCGCCTTGCACAAACTGCCACCGGTCAACATCGAGTGGGTCGATCCGAGCCTTGCCGTCGAGGACGTACTGGAGATGGTCCAGGGTGGAATCTTTCACCTGACCATCGTCGAGCAACCGATTGCCGAACGCTGGGGCAAAATCCTGCCCAAGCTGCGTTTCGACAAGCAGGTCGTCATCCGTGAGCCGGGCGAGGAGTTCTGGTTCGTACGCCGCGATGCGTCGATGCTGCGGGCCAGCATCAATCGCTTCCTCACCGTCTACAAAAAACCATCGGATCAAGACGCTGCATTCCTGCGCATCTATCGCCGTCTCTATCAAGTGCACTATCCGCTGGCCAAGGCGGACCGGCAGCGCCTGGAAAAACTCCGGCCGGTGCTGCAGAAACACGCCGATGCCCAGGGCATGGACTGGCTGAGCCTGGCGGCGCTGGCCTTCAAGGAGTCGGCGTTGCAGCCCACCGCCCGCAGTGGCGGCAGCCCGACCGGACTGATGCAGATCACGCCTTCTGCGGCGCAGCGGGTGGGGGTCAACAATATTCAGGACGTAGACGGCAATGTGCAGGCCGGGGCCAAGTACCTGGCGATGATCCGGCGCAAGTTCTTTGCCAGCCCGAAACTCAACGAGCGCGAACGCATGGCCTTCGTGCTGGCGGCCTACAACATCGGGCCGGAGCGGGTTCAGGGCATGCGCACCGAAGCCCGGCGGCGAGGACTGAATCCCAACCAGTGGTTCTTCCAGGTCGAGCGCGTGGCCATGGAGCAGGTGGGTATGGGGCCCGTCAGCTATGTTAATAGCGTGAACAAGTATTACTTGGCGTTCGACCGGGAGCGGGAGTCGTTGGAGCCCCAGGGACAAAAGGTTGTCTCTCGCAAATGATCAACTAATCTGATTGTAATAGCGGGTTTTTTGCGCTTTTAACATGTGATTTATTGATTAATATGGCGCCCAACCCACACACACTGACAAGGATTTAAACAGCATGAGCACTCTGATCAACAAGGTACTGTTTACCCGCGCTGGCTACGGCCTGACCGTTCTGCGCATCGTGGTCGGCATTGTTTTCGCCGCTCACGGCGCGCAAAAACTCTTCGGGGCATTCGGTGGTTATGGTCTGGCCGGAACCGCACAGTACATGGAAAGCCTCGGACTGACGCCGGGTTACCTGATGGCGGCACTGGCGGGCGGCACCGAATTCTTTGCCGGCCTGGCGCTGATCATCGGCTTACTGGTTCGCCCGGCTGCATTGGGCCTGGTCTTCCTGTCGCTGGTCGCGATTTTCTCGGTGCACATCAGCAATGGACTGTTCATGGCCAACAACGGTTATGAGTTCGCCCTGGCCTTGCTCGGTGGCAGTATCGCGGTGTTGATCGAAGGTGCGGGCAAACTCTCGGCGGACCGTGTCATCGCCGGCTGACCGCTCTGGTTCAACGAAAATGACCCGCCTCGTGCGGGTCTTTTTTATTGAGCGTCATTCTTGACACTGTCCAGTCAGCTTCTCTAGGATGTTGCTCATGCGCCGATTTAAACAGCTACTTGCGGGGCGCCAGGTGACTCATTCAGTTGCCGATAGAAGCCGGAACAGGCTTCGAAATACCGCTAAAGCGCTGGTTCGGTGTTGCCTCTCACCTGCCATGCAGACTTTTGAGGCAGAGACACGACACAATGAATGCACTAAACCCGGTAGTACGTCCCGCGCCGATCACGGCACATCTCACCCAGCGCAATCCAAAAATCCTGCTTGGCGGCAAACATCAGCCGACGCTCTTGCGTTATCTCGATGGCTGGCCACGTCGTACCGGCGGTCCCGCTGCCTTTCTGATCCAGTTTGTCGAAGACGGTGAGTCTCTCGCCCGTTTCGCCGACGACACTTTTGATCTGGCAGTGATTCAATCCCCCAGCCTCGAAGACGCTCCCGAGGTGATCAGGCAATTGACTCGCGTTGCCCGGCAAGGGCTGATCACCCGCCCTTGAGTTTTACGGGTAGTCGATCGCCACGATATAAACACACTGCTCACCGGTCGGTGTCTGGACCCGGACTTCGGCGTCCAGTGCCTTGCCGATCAGGGCTCGGGCTAATGGCGAGTCAATGCTGATCAGGCCTTGTTTGAGGTCCAGTTCATCCGGTCCGACAATGCGGTAGCGCGACTCTTTGCCATCCTCGTCCTCGATCGTGACCCAGGCGCCGAAATAGACCTTGTTCGGATCGCTGGGTTTTTCGCTGACAACCTTGAGCGCTTCCAGGCGTTTGGTGAGAAAACGCACGCGGCTATCGATCTCTCGCAGCATCTTTTTGCCGTAGGTGTACTCGGCGTTCTCCGAGCGATCACCCTGTGCCGCGGCTTCGCTGACCGCCTGGGTAACCTGGGGTCGACGCACATGCCACAGCTCATGGAATTCGGCGCGCATCCGCGCTTCACCCTCTGGGGTGATCAGCGCGGTGCCGGCGGTGCGGGGAGGGCGGTAACGGCTCATGGCAACTTCTTGTGGTGGAGACGGCTGGAGTCTATCAACCCTCGCGCAGGACTGTCAGTGGGCTGGCGTTCAATGCCCGACGGGTGCCGAACACACCGGCACCGCCGATCAGCACCGCGCCCAGCAGTGGCAGCAGCAACAGCCAGGGATGCGGATGCCACGGCAGGTCAAAGGCATAGCGGTAGAGCACCAGGCTCACCAGTTCCGACCCCAATGCCGCCAGCAAACCGCTGACCGCCCCCAGCAAACCGAACTCGATGCGCCGCGCCTTGACCAGCAATTGTCGTTCGGCCCCCAGCGCGCGCAGCAGCGCGCCCTGGCGAATGCGTTCGTCCAGCGTCGCCTGCAGGCCGGAAAACAGCACCGTCATCCCAGCCGCCAACACAAACAACAATACGTACTCCACCGCCAGGGTGACTTGGGCGAGGATGCTGCGCAATTGTTCCAGCAAGGCTTCGACCTGCAGGATCGTCACCGCCGGGAAGGCGCGGGACAGGTCGACAATCTGCTGGTCATGTCCCGCTGCCAGATAGAAGCTGGTCAGGTAAGTCGCCGGCAGATCCTTGAGGGTGCCGGGCTGGAAGATCATGAAAAAGTTCGGCTGGAAGTTATCCCAGTTGATCTCCCGCAGGCTAGTGACTTTCGCCTCGCGATTGACCCCGCCCACGCTGAAAACCAGATGATCGCCGAGCTTGATTTTCAGGCTTTCAGCGACCTTGCCTTCCACCGACACGCCGGGAATATCGTCTGGCGTTTGTTCGTTCCACCAATTGCCCGCCGTGAGCTTGTTGCCCTCCGGCAGGTCCGCCGCCCAGGTCAGGCTCAGGTCGCGCTGGATTGCCCGGTCCCCGGCCGATTCTTTGGTGACGATCTGTTGCACCGGTTCGCCGTTGATGCTGATCAAGCGCCCCGGCACCACCGGGTACAAGGGTGCCGATTTTGCCGACATGGCGATCAGGTGATCGGTGAAGGCCTGTTTATCCGCGGGCAGGATGTTCAGGGCGAAGTAATTGGGGGCGTTTTTCGGCAACTGGTTCTGCCAGGTATCCAGCAATTCGCCACGCAGCAGTGCAATCAGCGCCATCGACAGCAGGATCAGGCCAAACGCCAGGGACTGGCCTGCGGCAGCGAGCGGATGACGCAGCAATTGCCCGAGTCCCAGGCGCCAGGGCAAGGACGCACGCGCAAGCAAGCGCCGCAGGCTCTTCAACAGCAGCAACAACAAACCGCCCAGCACCAGCGCTGCAATCACGCCACCGCCGAGCAGGGCAAAGGTCAGCACCAGGTCCAGGCTCAGGCGCCACATGATCAGGCCGAGGGCGCCCAGCGCTGCACCGTAGACCATCCAGGTGCTGGAAGGGATCGGCAGCATGTCCCGGCGCAGCACGCGTAATGGCGGAACCCGGCCCAGAGCCGCCAGCGGCGGCAAGGCGAAACCGGCCAGGGCCACCAGTCCGGTGCCGATCCCGGCGACGGCCGGAAACAGTCCGCCCGCAGGTACGTCGGTCGGCAGCAAGTCGTGCAGCAGGGCAAACAACCCAAGCTGCGCGAGCCAGCCGAGGAGGGCGCCGCTGATGCTGGCCAGCAGTCCGAGCACAGTCAGTTGCAGGCTGAACAACACCATGGTTTCCCGGCGCGATAGTCCGAGGCAGCGCAGCAAGGCACTGGCATCGAAGCGGCGGGTGGCGAAGCGGGTTGCCGACAACGCCACCGCCACGCCGGACAGCAACACCGCCACCAGGCTGGCCATGTTCAGGTAGCGTTCGGCCTTGCCCAAGGCTCCGCCGATCTGCCGGTTGCCATCCCGGGCGTCCTGCAAACGCTGGTTGGCGGCGAGTCCCGGTTTGATCAGTTGCCGATACATCTCGAGTGCCTGGGCATTGCCTCGCCATAATTCGCGATAGCTGACCCGGCTGCCGGGTTGCACCACGCCGGTTGCCGCAAGGTCGTCGAGATTGATCAGCACCCGCGGCGTCAGGCTGTAGAAATTGCCGGCGCGGTCGGGTTCGTAGGTCAGCACCCGCGCCAGTTTCAGGGTTTTCATGCCGACATCGATGCTGTCGCCGATCTTCAGGTCCAGGGCGGTCAGCAGGCGTGCCTCGACCCAGGCTTCACCGGGTTGCGGTCCGCCACCGGCGCTTTCCGTTGCGAACGGGGCGGGCGCGCTTTTCAGTTCGCCGCGAAGCGGGTAGGTGTCATCGGCGGCCTTGATGCTGGACAACTGGATGCCGTTGTCTGTGGCGATAACGCTGGAAAACTCCACCACCTGCGCATGTTGCAGTCCCAACTCTGTGCCGCTTCTTATCTGTTCGGGGCGTGCGGGCGAACTGCCTTCGAGGAGCAGGTCGGCGCCGAGAAACTCAGTGGCGCGCAGCATCATGGCACCATTCAGGCGGGCGCCGAAATAGCCAATGGCAGTGCTCGCGGCCACGGCCACCAGCAAGGCAAAAAACAATACGCGTAATTCACCGGCGCGGGCGTCGCGCAGCAATTGGCGGATGGCGAGACTGAACAGGCGCAACAGCGGCAGGCGTGCCATCAAGGCTCCAGAGGGGCGACCAGCAGGCCGGCTTCAAGACGGATCAGGCGCCGGCACCGATGGGCCAGGCGTTCATCGTGGGTCACCAGCACCAGGGTCGTGCCGCGTTCCTTGTTGAGTTCGAACAGCAAGTCGCTGATGCGCTCACCGGTGTGACTGTCGAGGTTGCCGGTCGGTTCGTCGGCGAACAGCACATCGGGTTCGGCGGCAAACGCGCGGGCAATCGCCACGCGTTGTTGCTCGCCCCCGGAGAGCTGGCGCGGCGAATGCGTCAGGCGCTGGCCGAGACCTACACGCTGGAGTAACTCGGTGGCGCGTTCGCGGGCGTCCTTGCGGCCATCGAGCTCCAGCGGCAGCATGACGTTTTCCAGGGCATTGAGGCTGTCGAGCAGCTGAAACGATTGAAAGACAAAACCCACATGCTCGGCGCGGATGCGCGCACGCTGGTCCTCATCGAGGTTGCTCAGGCCTTGCCCGGCGAGGGTGACTTCGCCGCTGCTCGGCAGGTCGAGACCGGCGAGCAGGCCCAGCAGTGTGGATTTGCCGGAACCTGAAGCGCCGACGATGGCCAGGCTGTCGCCCTTGTTCAGTTCCAGGCTGAGTTCGTGCAGGATGGTCAGTTCACCTTCCGCGCTGGGAACCACTTTGCTAAGGTCCTTCGCGATGAGAATGCTTGCGCCCATGGAGAGTCCGATGCGTGTCTGGTTTTTGAGTGCTGGCCTGGCCTTGATGTGCATGGCCCAAAACGCAGCGGCGGGTACAGTCCTGATCGTTGGCGATAGTATCAGCGCCGGTTTCGGGCTGGATACCCGGCTGGGGTGGGTGTCGCTGCTTGAACAACGGCTCAGGCGCGAAGGTTTCGACGACAAAGTGATCAATGCGTCCATCAGTGGCGACACCAGTGCCGGAGGCCAGGCGCGCCTGCCCGCGCTGCTTGCAGAGCATAAACCGGAACTGGTGATCCTCGAGTTGGGGGGCAATGATGGCCTGCGCGGTTTGCTGCCAACTCAATTGCAACAAAATCTTGCTTCGATGATCGACAGCTCCCGGGCCAGCGGTGCCAAGGTGCTGTTGCTCGGCATGCAATTGCCACCCAATTACGGTGCGCGTTACACCAAGGCGTTCGCCGAGGTCTACAGCAACCTGGCCGATGAGAAAAAGATCCCGCTGGTGCCGTTTTTCCTCGACGGCGTGGGCGGTCATCCGGAGTTGATGCAGGCCGACGGCATACACCCGGCGGCCGGGGCCCAGGACAAGTTGCTGGAAAATGTCTGGCCTACTCTAAAACCGCTGTTATGACACTTTTCTAGACGCAGGCTTTCGGCTAAGGTGGCGCCCCCGATTTGGAGCCCCCGATGCCGCGTCCCGCCTGGTCACTATTTGCCTATCAACTGATCGAGCCTGACGAACAGCTGGATCTGTTCGCCTGCCAGGAAGTGCGGGTGCATCTGGTGACCCGTCAGCTGGAGTTGGGCGGCTCGGCTGACCGGACCCTTTGCGGCAGCCTGTTGCCGGCACAACCGCGCTGGTCGAGTGTTGATCGCCGGGTGTTTCAGGATCAGCGGCTGTGTTCGTTGTGCCGGGCCATTCTTGAGTCGCAGAAGCGGGGGACGTCGCCGATCTGGCCTGAATTGCGGTTTGAGCTTTGATTCGTAGTTGTGCGCTTGTCTTTTGCTGATTGGGTACATATCCGTTTTTTAGGTAACGGCGGCTTATGGTTTCGCCCTGACGGCGACTCCCTTTTTTACAAGCGCCTAAAAAAGGAAGCAAAAAACACTCGCCCCGAACGTACGGCCCCTCGCTGAGGCTCGGGGTACCTTCGCTCCGGTATTCATCCGGGGGCATTGCCCTCCGGTCGGCTTCGCTTCGACCTACATGCAATGAGTTCGACTGCGTCGAACGGCGCTGCGCGCCCATCCCCGGATGAACACCTGCGCTCAGCCTCCCGATATAGGTTGTCCGTTCCTTTCCTCTTCCATACTTCAACGTCTGGAAGTCAGCTTTGATCCAGGAAGGAACATGCACCTGTGGGCTACGAATATGCCTCTCAAGCACGTGATGATTACCCCCTCACTTTCGAGCCCACAGGTGCGCTTGCGCCCTCTAACGAATACTCAGGGAAAGCCCGACACGGCTCTCTATATCGCTTTCGCTGGACGCAAGCATGCATGTCCCTGCATGTACTTTAGCGCCAGTGGAGGTTGTTGATGCAAACGCTCCTGTCTCAGAGATTCACTGCTTATGTCGGAATAGATTGGGCAGATACCAAGCACGACGTGTGTTTGCAGGTCGCAGGTGAAACCCGGCGGCACTTCTCTATCATCGACCACACGCCCCAATCGATTGATCGATGGGCGAAATCGTTGTTTGAGCGCTATGGCGCGCCGATTGCAATTGCTCTTGAGCTCAACAAGGGCCCGTTGGTGGCGGCCCTGCAAAAGTACGAGTTCTTTTGCCTGTTTCCCATCAATCCGAGCACCTTGGCCAAACACCGCAAAGCCTTTGTCGGCAGCGGTGCCAAGGATGATCCGACCGATGCGCAATGGGCGCTTGAGTTGTTGCTCACCTATCCCCAACGGTTTGCGCAGCTGATGCCGCAAAGCCCGGCGATGCGTATTTTGGCCAGCCTGACAGAACATCGACGGGCACTGGTTGATGAGCGAGTGAAAGTCAGCAACCGCCTGATCTGTACGCTCAAACAGTATTATCCAGCGGCCCTTGAGCTATTTAGCAATCATGACAGCGTGGTGTTCTGTGACTTTTTGATGCGCTGGCCCACACTTGAGCAGCTCAAGCGTTCTCGCCAGAGTACTTTTCTCAAGTTCTTTAACGAGCACAACGCTCGTCACGCTCAACTCAATCAAACACGCTGGGAAATCATCACCCAAGCGATGCCTTTGACGCAGGATCCGGGGGTGATACGTCCTGCGCAGTTGTACACGACAGCCTTGGCGTCACAACTCAAAGGGCTCATTTGCACCCTCAAGGATTTTGATCGCGAGATCGAAGAAACGGCCAACACCTTGAGCGATTACCCGATCTTCAAAGCGCTCCCTGGTGCCGGCCAACATCTTGCACCACGCCTGATGGTGGCTTTTGGTGAACAGCGTGATCGATTTAGCGACGCCAATGCGATGCAGCAATATGCCGGAATCGCACCCGTGACTCAGCGTAGCGGCAAGAAGAAAGTCGTGTATTGGCGCTACCGATGCTCAACCTTCTTGCGTCAGACCTTTGTCGAATGGGCTGCTCACAGCATCACTCAATCAACGTGGGCCGAGGCTTACTATCGGCAGCAACGGGCTAAGGGCTGCTCATACCAAGCGGCCCTGAGAGCACTGGCTTTCAAGTGGATCAGAATCGTCTATCGGTGCTGGAAAACCAGCACCATCTATGACGAAAAGGCTTACTTGCAGGCTTTGACGCGGCACGGATCAACGTTGGTAGAAGCGCCGATGGAGGTCGTCACAGGTTGACGGACAGGCTCAGGGCGTGAGGGGGCGGGTGGATCAAGAGCTGCAGGCGAGCTAACGCTCGGGCTGATGAGTGGTGAAGAGCGAAGATGTACGCCGACCTGCCTTTGCTCTTCTGTGGGAGCGAGCTTGCTCGCGATGGCGGCCTGTCAGCCGGCCGAAATCTCGCGGATCCAAGCCAGCAAACAGGCCGGCCGGTAGGCCGCCTCGGGTTAGCCGCCGCCGGCCATGGATGGCCGATGGCGGCGGGCTCTGTAGGAGCGAGCTTGCTCGCGAAAAACCTGAGAGCACCGCGGGGTGCCAGGCTCCCCGCATCATCGTTGACCTCCATCGCGAGCAAGCTCGCTCCTACAGGCCGGGCGGCGTTCCGTTTTTCCAAAGTGACCCGCTGTAAGAGCGGAACCGCCAGAGGCCGTGACCGCAGCAATGGATATGTACACCCGTAAAAAACACATCGCCCAACACAAAGCCTTCGCGAGCAAGCCCGCCACAGGGATCTTCAGTGGCCAGAGGCCCAGTGTGGGAGCGAAGATAATCGCAAAATCACCTTGCACTGCCTGCAATCGGGCCATCTCCCCGAAATAACGGGCGGCAGTGTACAATCGCGTGCTTATACCCTCTGTTGATCATGCGAAGGATTTTCCGGATGTTGCCGCGCTTTCCTGCCGTCACCCGCTGCCTGACTCTTGCCGCCCTTTTTGTGGCCGGTCCCGTTGCAGCATTGGAGTTGCCCCTGCCACCGCCCGGTGAGGACATCATCGGCCAGGTGCAGGTGATCAAGGCCAAGTACGAAGACACGTTCGCCGACCTTGGTACTGCCTATGACCTGGGCTACACGGAAATGGTCGCGGCCAACCCGGGTGTCGATGCATGGTTGCCGGGCGTCGGCACGGAAATCATTCTGCCGACCCGCTTCATCCTGCCACCAGGCCCGCGTGAAGGCATCGTGATCAACCTGGCCGAGTACCGTCTCTACTACTACCCGAAAGGCAAGAACGTGGTGTACACGTTCCCGCTGGGTATCGGTCGTGAAGGCTGGGGCTCGCCGATTGCCCACACCAGCATCACCGCCAAGACGCCTAACCCGACCTGGACGCCTCCGGCGTCGATCAAGGCCGAGCACGCGGCAGACGGTGACCCGCTGCCCAACGTTGTGCCGGCAGGCCCTGACAACCCGCTGGGCCCGTTCAAGTTCACCCTGGGCACTCCGGGCTACCTGATCCACGGTTCGAACAAGAAGTTCGGTATCGGCATGCGCACCAGCCACGGTTGCTTCCGCATGTTCAACAACAACGTGCTGCAAATGGCGGGCATGGTACCGGTCGGTACCTCGGTACGGATCATCAACGACCCGTACAAGTTCGGCATGAGTGGCGGCAAGGTCTATCTGGAGGCGCACACGCCGCTGGACGACAAGGGCAACCCGTCGGTGGTCGACAAGCACACAGCGGTCATCAATGCGATGCTCAAGCGTGAAGACATCACCAACAACCTGCGCATGAACTGGGATGTGGTGCGGGACGTGGTGGCCGCCGAAGACGGCCTGCCGGTAGAGATCGCTGTGCCGGGCAACGGCATCGCGCCGATGGTGTCGAGCACGCCGATCGATCCGCTGCAGTAACGCGGGTCAAGAGCCCGTCGACGCTGACCGCGTCGACGGGTTTTTTATTGCCTGGAGAAACGCCGGGCAATAAAAAAGCCGACCCAAAAAATGGGTCGGCTTGATAACAATCCCGAGGGATTATTACTTGCGGCTAGCTTTGTCCAGCATGCGCAGAGCACGCTCGTTAGCTTCGTCAGCAGTCTGTTGTGCTTTTTGAGCAGCAGCCAGAGCTTCATCAGCTTTACGGTAAGCTTCGTCTGCACGAGCCTGGGAGCGAGCAGCTGCGTCTTCAGTAGCGGTCAGACGTGCTTCGGTTTCTTTCGATGCGCTGCTGCAACCGGTAGCCAGAACTGCGGCCAGAGCCAGAGCAGAGAATTTCAGAACGTTGTTCATCGTGTTCCCCTTCAAGGACTTTCTATTAAGTAGCTATCTCCTCCGATTGAGGAAATAGCCGGCGTACATACTACCCATTACTTGTAGTAAGTAAAACTGACGTGAAGCAAGAAGCAAAAAAAATTGTAGGCGTTGATTCTTTTTCGAGCAACTTTTAACTGAATTGTTTAAAAAATATCCAGCTGCAAGGCCCGTGGCTGAGCGAACTGCCGAGAAAAAGTTCCTTCGGCACAGCGCTCTTTCCCCCCGACTGGCTAAAGTCCGCCTATATGGATTCGTCTACACTTTTGTTCGGCTTTTGCGTGGCGCCTCTCACTATCTTTCTCGATGTTCAGGTGACTTTAACAACGGGCGCTCGTCTTAAGTCTCAACATCCGGCAATGTTCAGGCTATCGACCCGGAGTCACCTTCGGTCGAGCCATTCCTGCGTGATTACGGAGCAGCACCCGCCAACCGGCATGATGACGAGCGCACCTTGAGCATTTCTGTCAATGGTGCCTACTATTTGTACGTGCTCGGTAGCGCGAGATCGGTGCAGCTCTTCTCGGTGTCCATTCAGGCACGGGGTGGCGTAGATGTTCCTTCGCCGGAAAAACATCGGTAAGGTAGGGGTCGGAATTCCAGACCCGCGAGGAGTAGTGATGAGCGAGGCGTTGTCCATCCACCATGACCAGGCTGGTCATCAGTTCGAGACCAATGTGGACGGTCATCGTGCCTATCTGACCTATATGGATCTGGGGAAACAGACCCTGGATATCTATCGCACCTTCGTGCCCAACGCATTGCGTGGTCGCGGTATTGCGGCAGCCTTGACCGAGAAGGCGCTGGAGTACGCTGACGAAATGGGCTACACCGTCATTCCATCTTGCTCCTACGTCGAGCGCTACATGGAGCGTCACCAGCGGCATGCGGCCAAGCTGAGTCAGTGACTTTCAGTCAAACGAATGCATAAAAAAACGCCGGGTTCTACCCGGCGTTTTTTTGTGTGCGCTTTTTGAACAAGCCGTCAGGCGATCAGCTGCGATCGCGTTTAGGCAGCACATCCTTGAGCTTGGCATGCATGCTGCGCAAGGTGTTTTCGGTTGCGGTCCAGTCGATGCAGGCGTCGGTGATCGACACGCCGTACTGCAGGTCGGCGAGGTCTTTCGGGATCGCCTGGGCGCCCCAGTTCAGGTGGCTTTCAACCATCAGGCCGATGATCGACTTGTTGCCTTCGAGGATCTGGTTGGCGACGTTTTCCATCACCAGCGGTTGCAGGGCCGGATCCTTGTTGGAGTTGGCGTGGCTGCAATCGACCATGATGTTCGGCTTGATCTTCGCCTTGTTCAGCGCCTGCTCGCAAAGCGCAACGCTGACCGAATCGTAGTTCGGCTTGCCGTTGCCGCCGCGCAGCACCACGTGACCGTAGGCATTGCCCTTGGTCGTCACGATGGAGACGCCACCTTCCTGGTTGATACCCAGGAAGCGGTGCGGGCTGGAAACCGACTGCAGGGCGTTGATCGCCACGGTCAGGCCGCCGTCGGTGCCGTTCTTGAAGCCGACGGCCGAGGACAGGCCGGACGCCATTTCACGGTGAGTCTGGGATTCGGTGGTGCGCGCGCCGATGGCCGACCAGCTGATCAGGTCCTGCAGGTACTGCGGGGAGATCGGGTCGAGGGCTTCGGTGGCGGTCGGCAGGCCTTTTTCGGCCAGGTCCAGCAGCAACTGGCGACCGATGTGCAAGCCATCCTGAATCTTGAACGAGTCGTCCAGGTACGGGTCGTTGATCAAGCCTTTCCAGCCGACGGTGGTACGTGGCTTCTCGAAATACACGCGCATGACCAGATACAGGGTATCGGACACTTCGGCAGCGAGAGCCTTCAGGCGCTCGGCATATTCGTGGGCGGCCTTGATGTCGTGGATCGAGCAAGGCCCGATGACGACGAACAGGCGGTGGTCGGTGCCATCCAGAATGTTGCGAATGACTTCGCGGCCCTTGGTGACGGTGCGCAGTGCGGCGTCGCTCAGGGGAATATCGCGCTTGAGCTGATCGGGAGTGATCAGCGTCTCGTTGGAGGCGACGTTTAGGTCGTTGATCGGTAAATCAGCCATCGTTTACTCGTCAGGTCACGGGTGCCGGCCGCCAGCGAACCCGCGCGGCGGAGCACAGCAGATTAAGCGCGTCGGGGAGCTGAACCTTAGCGCGTTACACCGTGGCTCGACAATGGGCAGACGCCGGTTTGGTGGGCTTTCGCAGTCAGTTTCCCTGCCATGAGGGGCAAACCGATCAAGAACACCCCTATTCCAGTACCGGCTGCGCAAAAGCCTTGCGCACCGAATCGTGAGAGAACTCGTCGGCATGCTCCTGGACCCATTCGAGCGCCAGGGCCTGAACATCCTGCAAGTCTTCGTGGGACTCATGCAGGCGGCAGTAGCGTTCGATCTGGCACACCTGCTCACCCATTCGGGCGCTGAACAGCGTTTGTTCGTCGACGAAGGCGATGCCCACCAGATAACCGCGTTTGCGCCGCAGGCACCAGGCGACATAGCCCAGGTAGCGCATGTCCGGGTTCACGGTCGGCATGCGTACTTCAAGTGCCGTGCCGTAGCGCCACGCGCGGTGATAATTGCAAGCCATGCCCCCGAGGCTGATAGTGTGCAGCTGCCGTCGCGAAATACACTCGGGTTTGAGCAAGGTTAATTCGACAGGCACATCGTCAGGGTGAGGAATGAATCGTCCCATGAACACAGACTCCATGTGTCGGCCATCTGACATTGTTCTCCCCAGTATAGTGGTCGAATTGGAACTGACCGATTTTGACGCCGACCAACGGTTGCTGGCGATGAACGGTGTTTCGCTGGTTATTTTCACCAGTGTCGGCTGCGCCAGCTGCCGTTTTGCCCGCGAGCAATTGCCGACACTCGATCTGGTCGTCGATCGGCTGTGCTGGATCGATGCCGGCAATAACGGCGGAGTGGTCGAGCGTTATCAGGTCTTTCACTTGCCGGCGCTGTTTGTCGTTCGCGACGGCGAATTCTTCGGAACACTGAAATCGCGCCTGACCGACACAGAGCTCAATCGAGCCGTGCGCCAGGCGTTGAGTCGAACAGCAGAGGAGTTGCCATGATGGGGACAGTTGCCAGGCCGACAATCGGCATTATCGGGACCGGCGCAATCGGCGGGTTCTACGGGGTGATGCTAGCGCGTGCCGGTTTTGATGTGCATTTTCTGCTGCGCAGCGAGTTTTGCGCCGTGGCCGAGCACGGGTTGCAAGTCGATAGCGCGCCCCACGGTGCGCTGAAACTGAACCCGGTACAGGCTTACTCGAAGGCTGAAGACATGCCGCCCTGCGACTGGCTGCTGGTGGGCGCGAAAACCACCAGCAACGCAGATCTGGCACCAGCTATCCTGCAGGCGGCGGCACCGGATGCCAAAGTGCTGCTGTTGCAAAATGGCCTGGACGTGGAAGACAGCCTGCGCGAGTTGCTCCCCGATTCGCTGCATGTGCTCGGCGGACTCTGCTACATCTGCGTCCATCGCGAGGCGCCGGGCGTCATCACCCATCAGGCGCTGGGCGCGGTACACGTGGGTTATCACAGCGGTCCCGCCGATGGGCCGACACGCACTGCAATAGTCGAGGAGGGCGTCGGCCTGTTCCGCAGCGCCGGGCTCGATTCCCAGGCCATGGCGAATTTGTATCAGGCGCGCTGGCAAAAACTGGTCTGGAATATCCCCTACAACGGTCTCTCGGTTTTGCTCGGGGCGAGCACCACACCGTTGATGGCGGATGCTGACAGTCGCGAACTGATCAAGGCGCTGATGGCTGAAGTGGTGCAAGGCGCCATCGCCTGCGGGCACGACGTACCGGCAGGGTATGCCGAGCACCTGTTCATGGTGACCGAAAAAATGCCCGACTACTGGCCGAGCATGTACCACGATTTCCTGCACAAGCGGCCGCTGGAGCTGGCGGCGATCTACGCTCGACCACTGGCGGCCGCCAGGGCCGCGGGATGTGAAATGCCGCGCATCGAGGCTTTGTATCGCAGCTTGAGTTTCATTGATCGACGCAACACCTGAGTCGACCGACCTGAGGGGGAAGGGCATGCCAATGGCAATTGACGACAAGCTGGTGCTGGCGATTTCTTCGCGGGCGCTGTTTGATTTGAGCGAAAGCCACAAGGTCTATCTGTCGAGCGGTGTCGAAGCCTACCGGCAGTATCAGATCGAACACGAAGACGAAATCCTTTCGCCCGGCGATGCTTTTCCGTTGGTGCAGAAACTCCTGAACCTCAACAATAGCCTGGGTCGCGCCCGGGTCGAGGTGATTCTGGTGTCGCGCAACAGCGCCGACACCGGGCTGCGGGTATTCAATTCGATCGACCACTACGGACTGGCGATTTCCCGTGCGGCATTCGTCGGCGGACGTAGTCCGTATCCCTACCTCAAGGCCTTTGGTTGCGACCTGTTTCTCTCGACCCACGCCGAAGATGTGCGCAATGCCCTGGACGCCGGATTCGCCGCGGCGACCATCCTGTCTGGCGGTGCCAGTCGTGCGGCCAGCGACGAGCTGCGCATTGCCTTCGACGGAGACGCGGTGCTGTTTTCCGATGAGTCGGAGCGCATTTATCAGGCCGGTGGTCTGGAGGCGTTCCAGGCCAGCGAGCGTGAGGCCGCTCGCGAGCCGTTGCGCGGTGGACCGTTCAAGGGCTTTCTCGCGGCCTTGAACCTGTTGCAGCGTGAGTTCCCGGAGGACGCCTGTCCGATTCGTACCGCGCTGGTCACGGCGCGATCGGCGCCCGCCCATGAGCGGGTGATTCGCACGTTGCGCGAATGGGACATCCGTCTTGACGAATCGCTGTTCCTCGGCGGCCTGACCAAGTCCGCCTTTCTCGAAGCCTTCGCCGCCGATGTGTTTTTTGATGATCAGGCCGGCCACTGCGAGTTGGCCCGTGAGGTCGTCGCCACCGGTCATGTGCCCCACGGCATAAGCAACGAGCAAAAGGTTTAAGCCCGCCGTTCAATGTGTTGCGCCGGACGTCGTAGTCGCCAAGGCACTGCTAAGCTGAATCAAATGTCCGCCATGTTGGCAGTCGAGGAGGTCATATGATTCGTTCGATGCTGTACGCCACTGACCTTGGCCTGTACGCGCCCGTGGTGATGCAGCATGCCCTGGAGCTGGCCAGGACCTTCAATGCCAATTTGTACGTCGTGCATGCGGTTGAGCCCATGGGGTTGTTTGCCGAGTCGGTGCTGCAAAGTTATCTCGATGAACAGGCGCTGAACGAGTTTCACAGCCAGGGCCTGAATACTGTGATTGCCAGTATCGAGCAGCGGGTGCTCGACAGTTTTCGTGAGGAGCTGGGGGATGAAGGGGAGCACGACCTGGAGCGGATTCAGGCGGTAAGGGTGCTGCAGGGCGACCCCTCGCAGGTGATTCTGGACCAGGCGCAGAAACTCTCCGTGGATTTGTTGATCGTAGGAAGTCACAGCCACGGTGCGGGTGCGGAAACGCCTTTGGGCCGGACCGCCGCCCGTGTGTTGCAACTGTCCAAGGTACCGGTCTATCTGGTGCCATTGGTGCAACGTCGTCGTCAAGGGGACCTCTAGCACATGAATAATGGCAATCTGATAAAAAAGTTCTAGATTTATTCTTCGAGCCATTAATATAGTTATATATCGTCGCTGATGCCCGTGGCGTCTACCTGCTTTGAGGGATTCATATGAAGCTTCAACAATTGCGCTACATCTGGGAAGTGGCGCACCACGACCTCAACGTTTCCGCTACAGCCCAAAGCCTTTACACCTCTCAACCGGGCATCAGCAAACAGATCCGTCTGCTCGAAGATGAACTGGGCGTCGAAGTCTTTGCCCGCAGCGGCAAGCACTTGACCCGGGTCACCCCGGCCGGTGAGCGCATCATCACCACCGCTGGCGAGATTCTGCGCAAGGTTGAAAGCATCAAGCAGATCGCCCAGGAATTCTCCAACGAGAAGAAAGGCACCCTGTCGATTGCCACCACTCACACCCAGGCGCGTTATGCATTGCCGCCGGTGATCAGCAATTTCATCAAGCAATACCCGGACGTTGCCCTGCATATGCACCAGGGATCGCCGATGCAAATCGCCGAAATGGCCGCTGACGGCACCGTGGATTTCGCCATTGCCACCGAAGCGCTCGAACTGTTCGGTGATCTGGTGATGATGCCGTGCTACCGCTGGAACCGCTGCGTGGTCGTGCCTCAGGGCCACCCGCTGACCAAACTGTCGAAACTGACCCTCGAAGCGCTGGCCGAATACCCGATCGTTACCTACGTGTTCGGTTTTACCGGCCGTTCGAAACTCGACGAAGCGTTCAGCCATCGAGGCCTGACGCCGAAAGTGGTGTTCACCGCCGCCGACGCCGACGTCATCAAGACCTATGTTCGCCTGGGCCTGGGCGTGGGCATCGTGGCGAAAATGGCGGTCGACACCAAACTCGACAGCGATCTGGTCGTACTTGATGCCAGCGAACTGTTCGAGTCCAGCGTGACCAAGATCGGCTTCCGTCGCGGCACCTTCCTGCGTGGTTTCATGTGCGACTTCATCGAGAAGTTCGCGCCGCACCTGACCCGCGAAGTCATGGCCAAGGCCATTCAATGCCACAACAAGCAGGAACTGGAAGAGCTGTTCGAAGGTGTCGAACTGCCAGTCCATTAAGCCCGTTCAAACGACCTCGGTGACAGCGAACTGTTGCCGAGCGCCCGCCACCGTAATTTCCACCTCGTCGCCCTCGAACTTGCCCAGCAGGCTTTTGCCCAGCGGTGAGCGCGGGGTGATGACGGTGATCAGTTGCCCCACCAGGTCGACTTTCAACCCGGCTGCATCAGGGGCCAGGAACAGCCATTGTTCGCGCCCCTTTTCGTCTTCGAGCCCGAGCAGCGCGCCGACTTCGATGCCCCGCTGTTCGTCATACGGGCGCAGGGCCAGGTTCTGGCAGAGGCTCAGTGACTGGCGGATTTCCTCGACCCTTTTGGCTTGCCCGGCCGC
The DNA here is from genome assembly GCF_054343835.1 of Pseudomonas sp. GNP012. Lineage (NCBI taxonomy): Bacteria > Pseudomonadati > Pseudomonadota > Gammaproteobacteria > Pseudomonadales > Pseudomonadaceae > Pseudomonas > Pseudomonas sp. GNP012. The sequence continues at coordinate 956,654 of NZ_JBTGUU010000001.1, forward strand.
GAGATAGGACGCCTCGAGCCCCAAGGTGTCGTATTTGTTCTCGGCGATGTTTTCTTCGTGGGTCGCCGTTTCGTAGGCGGTTTGCGCGGCCCGTTCGGCGATGTCGAGATCGATCTGCAGCTTGTCGAGAATCAGCTGGTGGACGGTGTGCTTATTCATGATCAATCGCAGAATTGCAGGACGTTGGCGCGACTTTTTTCGCTGGGTGCAGTCCGGTCCTGTTGCAGCCAGAACTGACAGTTCGGGTTGGCCAGGTTGCGAGTGCTGCTGCGCGCCTGATCGAGCCGTTGAGCCTGTTCGCTCTTGCGCAGGTTTTCTTCATATTGCTCGAACAGCGGGCTCTGTGGCGGGATGTCCGGCACCGGTTGAGTCACCACCGGTGGCTTGGCCAATTGCTCCACAGCTGCAGCCACGGGTGCCAATTGTTCGCTGAAAAGCAGGCGTGAAGCGAGCCAGCAGGTCAGCACAATGGCAATGAATCCCAGCCACATGCCGAGGGCGATGCTGCCGGTCAGTTGCAGGGCATTGAGGCTGATCGGGAAGGATCGGCGCGGAGCGGGGCGGTGGGGCATGGTTGCTTCCTGGCGAAAGGTCACTGGCGAGTGGCGATTGTCGCATGAAGAATAATCGTCGTCGGCTCTTCTGCACGGGGTAATTTATGCGGACAATCGGCGCCTTTGCCAACGGGAGCCTGGAATGCCTGAACTGAAAACCCGCTGGGATATTTTTTGCACCGTGGTCGACAACTTCGGCGACATCGGCGTGACCTGGCGACTGGCCCGGCAACTGGTGGCCGAACATGGGCTGGCGGTGCGTCTATGGGTCGATGATCTGCGAGCGTTCGAGCGCCTGTGTCCGCAAATCGACATCCACGCCGCGCAGCAATGGCAGCAAGGCGTCGAAGTGCGTCAATGGCCAGCCGAGTGGCAACGGACTGAAGCCGCCGATGTGGTGATTGCTGCATTCGCCTGCCAATTGCCGAGCGCCTATATGGATGCCATGGTCGAACGGGAAAAGACCCCGCTGTGGATGAACCTCGACTACCTGAGTGCCGAGGACTGGGTGATCGGCTGTCACGGTTTGCCCTCGGTGAAATACAAGAACGTACAGAAGTTCTTTTTCTTCCCGGGTTTCCAGAAGGGCACTGGCGGATTGTTGCGTGAGCGCGGGTTGCTTGAGCGTCGTCGGCAATTTCAGCAGGACCCGCAAGCTCAAAGAGAATTCCTGCACGGTTTAGGGATTGATCCTGCACCCGGTGCACAGTTGATCTCATTGTTTGCCTACGAAAACACCGGGTTGGCCAGTTGGCTCGATGCGATGGCTGGCGATTCGACGGCCACTCATCTGCTGGTGCCGGAAGGGCGGATTCTCGGCGATGTCGAGCGTTGGCTCGGTGAGCAGGGGTTGGCGGCCGGTGCCGTGCATGTGCGTGACGCCTTGACCGTGCAAGTGCTGCCATTCGTCCGCCAGGACCAATACGACAGCTTGCTGTGGTGCTGCGATTTCAATGCCGTGCGTGGCGAAGATTCCTTTGTGCGCGCTCAATGGGCGGGCCGGCCATTTCTCTGGCACATCTATCGGCAGGAAGAAGATATCCATCTGGACAAGCTCGAAGCCTTCCTCGAACTCTATGTGAAGGGGCTATCGGACCCTGCACGGGAGGCGATCAGCGGTCTCTGGCGAGCCTGGAACGCCGGTGAAAAAATGCCCGACCACTGGCAATCCACCCGTAAACACTGGCCAGAGCTGGAAAAACACGCCGAGGCGTGGTGTCTGGAACAGGCCTTGCAGGCCGATCTTGCCACGGCGCTGGTACAGTTTTATGGAAATTGGATATGATACGCGGCCTAGATTTTTGTAAATCCCATCCAAATTCGGATATTCGCAATGAAAACTGGTAAAGAACTCAAACCCGGTACCGTGATCCGTATCGACAACGATCCTTGGCTGGTTCAGAAAGCTGAATTCACCAAGTCCGGTCGTAACAGCGCGATCATGAAGACCAAGCTGAAGAACCTGCTGACCGGCTACAAGACCGAAACCGTATACGGTGCGGACGACAAGCTGGACGACGTGATCCTCGACCGTAAGGAAGCGACCCTGTCCTTCATCAGCGGCGACTCCTACACGTTCATGGACACCACCGACTACACCATGTACGAGCTGAACGCCGAAGACATCGAAAGCGTTCTGCCATTCGTGGAAGAAGGCATGACCGACGTTTGCGAAGCCGTGTTCTTCGAAGGCCGTCTGGTTTCCGTAGAGCTGCCGACCACTATCGTGCGTCAGGTTGACTACACCGAAGGTTCCGCTCGCGGCGACACTTCCGGCAAGGTAATGAAGCCTGCCAAACTGAAGAACGGTACCGAGCTGTCGGTTGCTGACTTCATCGAAATCGGCGACATGATCGAGATCGATACCCGCGAAGGCGGTTCCTACAAAGGCCGTGCCAAATAAGCACTGCTTGAGGAATGAAAAAGCCCGACCATTGAGTCGGGCTTTTTTGTGCCTGGAATTTCACCTTCAGCGACGACCCCCTGTGGGAGCGGGCTTGCTCGCGAAGGCGTCTTCCCATTCGATATTTATGTCGACTGACACGCCACCTTCGCGAGCAAGCCCGCTCCCACATTGTGTACGGCGTTATTTCTTCAGGTGTTGCTTGAGCTCTTCAGACGCCTGCAACATCGCCGAGCGCACCGCCGGCACCTGGCTCACCACGTTGAGCAAACCGTAGTCGTGGATCATGCCGTTGTAGCGCACCGAGGTCACCGGTACTCCGGCTTCATCGAGTTTGCGGGCGTAGGCTTCGCCTTCGTCGCGCAACACGTCAGCACCGGCGGTCTGTACCAGCGCTGGCGGCAAGCCTTTCAACTGGGCGGTGGTTGCGCGCAGAGGCGAGGCGTAGATCTCGTTACGCTGGTTGGCGTCGGTGGTGTAGTTGTCCCAGAACCACTTCATCGCATTTCTGGTGAGGAAGTGCCCTTCGGCAAACTGGTTGTAGGAGTCGGTTTCGAAGTTGGCATCCGTCACCGGCCACAGCAACACCTGGAACTTGATCGCCGGGGTTCCCTTGTCCTTGGCCATCAGTGCAACCACGGCCGCCATGTTGCCGCCGACACTGTTGCCGGCTACCGCCAGGCGCTTGCCATCGACGTTGATCTCCTTACCGTGCTCGGCCACCCATTTTGTCGCGGCGTAAGCCTGGTTGATCGCCACCGGGTAATGGGCTTCCGGCGACGGCGTGTAGTTCACGAACACCGCCGCTGCCCCAGAACCGGTCACCAGGTCACGCACCAGCCGCTCGTGGGTCGGGAAGTCCCCCAGTACCCAGCCACCGCCGTGGAAGAACATAAACACCGGCAGCTCACCCTTGACCCCGGCCGGCCGGACTATGGTCAGGTTCAGCGGTTGGCCATCGACTTGAATGGTCTTCTGGCTGACATCGGCTTTTGGCAGTGTCAGTTTCACCCCGGCCTGCGCGCCCGTCAGCACGGCGCGGGCGTCTTTCGGGCTGAGTTGTTCAAGTGGTTTGCCGGTACCGGCATTCAGCACATCGAGGAACGCCTGGGTGTTGTGTTCAACCCCATCACTTGCGAACGCACCGTTGATCGACAGAGCGAGAAGGGTACCGGTCAAGACTTTGCTGAAAGTGTTCATGTTCGTTTCCTGTTCGGGCCTGAGTAGTCAGCGCTTAGACGGTTACGTGCAGGCGCACATCGACGTTGCCACGGGTGGCATTGGAGTACGGGCAGACCTGGTGGGCGGCGTCGACCAGTGTCTGGGCATCGGCTTGTTCAAGACCTGGCAGGCTGATGTGCAGGTCGATGTCCAGGCCGAAACCGCCAGGGATCTGGCCGATGCCGACATGGGCGGTGATCGACGCGTCGCTCGGGATGCTGCGCTTGGTCTGGCTGGCGACGAATTTCAGGGCGCCGATGAAGCAGGCGGAATAGCCGGCGGCGAACAGTTGCTCAGGGTTGGTGGCTGCGCCGCCGGCACCGCCGAGTTCTTTCGGCGTGGCGAGTTTGACGTCGAGGATGTTGTCGCTGGAAACCGCACGACCGTCACGGCCACCGGTGGAAGTTGCGATTGCGGTGTAGAGAGTTTGCATGGTGAAAGCCTCGTTCAGGGGTTGAGTTGTTTGCGCTAAATGTTTGCGCGCTAAGTAAGGACGAAGTAAATGTATAGCGCTAATGTTTAGTGCGCAAGATAAAAAACAAAATAAATTTGCCAGGGCCGACGAGCGGTTAAGCAGGATTGGCTGAAACTATTGAGTTAGAGCGGATTGAGGTTTTACAGGCGACTTTTTTTGGGGGGGGCGGCGGGTTCTATAGCACCGCACAAAAGCAGTGTGGGAGCGGGCTTTGTGGTGGTTTGAAGGCTAAAGGCTGTCTTGCAGGTGGCGACGCAGCTCTTGCAGCTCCGCTTGCAGGTTTTGCAGGCGCTCCAGTGTCATCCCGCTGGCGCCGAGGATGCATTGGGGAATATCACGCGCCTTGTCGCGCAACGCCCGACCCTGTTCGGTGAGCTCGACGATCACCACGCGTTCATCTTCGCGGCTGCGGGTTCGGCTGAGCAGGCCTTCGGCTTCCAGGCGCTTGAGCAGCGGCGTCAAGGATCCAGGGTCGGTCAGCAATCGCGTGCTGATTTCGCCTACCGTCAAACCATCCCTTTCCCACAACACCATCATCGCCAGGTATTGCGGGTAGGTCAGGCCCAGCGCTTGCAGCAAGGGCTTGTAGACCTTGGTCATCATCAGCGAAGTGGAGTGCAGGGCGAAGCAGGCCTGATTATCCAGTAGCAGGTTGTCGCAGTTGTCCGGGGTGTTGCGCTCGGTGCTCATGTCGAAGCCTTGATCTGTGATCATTGGAATCTAGCGGGCGAATCTTTAATGCGCCAGATAATTTTGATCAGTGCCGTTGCAAATGGGTTTGCAACAGCAGATCCCAGGGCGGAACCGGGCTGAAGCGGGTTTTCAGGTACTCCAGCAACAAGCGGCTACGGGGGTTGGGTTGTTGTTCCAGGCGCAAGGCATAGATGCCGGTGTTTTCCGGTTTCGGCAGACCGCTGTCGCAGAACAGCGGCAGCAACTCACCCCGTAACAGGTACTCGCTGGCCAGCCAGGTCGGCAGGTGCGCGATACCCAATCCGGCCAATGCGCCGCATACCAGCGCCTCGGCATTGTTGGCGCTCATGCGCACCCGTGCCGGCCGATGCAACTGCATTTGCCCGTCCCGTTCGAAACGCCAGGCGAAGGGCGGGGCCAGACCATCCCAATCGAGTCCGTCGTGTTCATTCAGCTGTGATGGATCGGTCGGCACGCCGCGTCGTCGCAAATAGTCAGGGCTGGCGCAGGCAATACGCACCATGCTCGCCAGTGGCGTGGCCACCAGCCGGGTGTCGGCCAATTGCCCGGCGCGCAGCACCAGATCGACCTTGCCGAGGTTCTGGCCCTGCATGTCGACGAAACTGTCGATCAGATGCAGTTGCACATCGAGTCCCGGATAGAGCATGAGGAAGTCGGCAATCACCGGTGCCAGGTGCCGGCGCCCAAAGGCTGCTGGCGCATCGATACGAATCAGGCCTTCCGGCGCGCTGCTCAAGGACACGGCCTCGGCCCGGGCCAGGCGCAACTCGGCGACGATCCGCCGTGCTCGCTCGGCGAAGGCCAATCCTGCCGGGGTAGCGCGCACCGCATGCGTGCTGCGGATGAACAGCTGACTGCCGACCGCGTTTTCCAGGCTGTCGATACGCCGTGCCACGGCCGAAGGGGTCATCGGATGACGGCGCGAGGCGGCGGAAAAACTGCCGGTTTCCAGTACATCGAGGAATAAAGCCAGTTGGTCGGTCAATTGGTTGGGATTCATGGCAAGTCTGTGCTTGTGCGAATTTGGCACAGCCATTGTGCGTCGCTGTGCGTTTCCGTGCCATAAGCAACTGCGTAGGATCAATGGCGTGATGTGAGGAGAAATTGGCCGTGATTGAGTTTCTGATGTACCTGGTATTCGGTGCCTTACTGGGCACGCTTGGCGGTTTGTTCGGAATCGGCGGTGGCCTGATTGCCATTCCGCTATTGGGCGTGCTGTTCGGGCTCGATCAGCAGATTGCCCAAGGCACGGCATTGGTGATGGTCGTGCCGAACGTGATGCTGGCGCTGTGGCGCTACCATCAGCGCAACCGGATCGAGCGGCAACACGCGTTACCGTTGGCCATCATGGGGTTCTGCTTCGCCTGGCTCGGATCGATCTGGGCGGTGGGCATCGATGCGCGAACCATGCGCATAGGTTTTGTCGCGTTTCTGATCGCACTGTCGGCGTACAACTTCGTTCGCATGTTCGCCTCCCGCACCACGGCGGCGTCACAGATGAACTACTCATGGCCCTGGCTGGGCGTGCTTGGCGCTGCATCCGGCACAATGGGTGGGTTGTTCGGCGTGGGGGGCGCGGTGGTGGCGACGCCGGTGCTGACCAGCCTGTTCGGTACCAGTCAGGTGGTTGCGCAGGGGTTATCGTTAGCGCTGGCCTTGCCGAGCACGGGGGTGACGCTGGTGACTTATGCCGTGCACCATCAGGTCAACTGGGGGATCGGCTTACCGTTGGCGGTCGGGGGGTTGATGAGCATCAGTTGGGGTGTGAAGGTTGCCCACGCCTTGCCGGAGCGGCTGCTGCGCGGGCTGTTTTGCGGGTTCCTGGTGTTCTGTGCAGTGACGCTCGCTTTTAAAGTTTGAAGCCATCAATGATGTGTTCGGCCAGGCACTCGGTGATCGGTGACGGGTTATGCAGGTTGCGCACGAGCATGATACTGGCCTCGGGCAGCAACGGCAGATCCTCGGCTTCACCCAGAATGCGCATGTCCGCGGTGATCAGGCTTTCAAGTTGCGCGGTCACTGCCAGGCCGGCGCTGACCACGGCCATGATCGCCGACAGGCTGTCGCTGTTGTACGCCACCCGGTAATCGCGCCCCCGGGCATCCAGGGCATTGCACGCCCACTGGCGGCAGAAGCAATCGCTGTTGAACATCGCCAGCGGCAGCGGCGTCTGTTCGTGGGCGCTGTAGCATTGCGCCTCGGCCCAGACAAAACGTTCCTTGCGCAACAACTGACCGATTTCGCTGCCCGGTTCGCGGGTCACGATGGACAGGTCCAGGTCCTGGCGCATCAACAGCTGTTTCGATGATTCGCAGTGCACTTCGATCTGGATCAGCGGATAGGACTGGGCAAACCGGCGCAGGATCCCCGGGAGAAACCGCATCACATAATCGTCCGGCGTACCGATGCGCACCATGCCGACCATGTCGGGTTCACGCAGGGTATTGAAGACCTCGCTGTGCAGCTTGAGGATCCGTCGCGCATAGCCCAGCAGCACCTGGCCTTCGGCCGTCAGCCGCACCTGCCGTCCGTCGCGCTGGAACAGCTGACGCTGCAGCACATCTTCTTCCAGTCGTTTCATCTGCATGCTGACGGCTGACTGGGTGCGGTTGACCATTTCGCCGGCGCGGGTAAAGCCGCCCTGGTCGGCGATGGCGACGAAGGTGCGCAGCACTTCGGTATCGATACTCGGGTAGGCCGACATCCATCAATCTCCGAGATATGTGACATCAGAAACATTCGTTGGATTGATCTTAGACCCGGCGCGAGACTGGAGCCATCCAAACGGAGGGCAACAAGATGAAAGGTCAACATGAGTTCCATGGTGCGGAAAAACACTCCATTCACCTGATATCCGATCTGCTGCACAAGGTCGGCCGCTGGTACGAACTGCATCGCGAGCGCGAACTGCTGGCGAGCTTGAGCGACGAAGCACTCAAGGACATCGGCATGAGTCGTGCGGATGTGGAGAACGAGTCGATCAAACCGTTCTGGAGCGACCCGATGCATAAATGACCCGATCAATAAATGATGAATGCCACGCTACACAAACCCCTTACCGGTGAGGTAGGTTGCGAGCAGACAAGGAGATGCCCATGCCCGCAACATTGTCCTTTACCCTCAAACAGGCTCGGCGTCTGGCGCTGGCCGCCCAAGGGTTCAACGGGCGGCAATCGCCAGCGGCGATCAAGGCTGTTGCGCTCAACCGCCTGATCGAACGGCTGGGCATTTTGCAGATCGATTCGGTCAATGCAGTGGTGCGTTCGCACTACCTTCCGCTGTTTTCCCGCCTCGGCCATTATTCCCCGGACTTGCTCGACCAGGCAGCCTGGAGCCAGGGCCGGCGTCGAACACTTTTTGAGTATTGGGGCCATGAAGCCTCGTTGTTACCGCTTTCCCTATACCCGCTGATGCGTTGGCGCATGCAGCGAGCGAGCCGTGGCGAAGACATCTATCAGCAATTGGCGCGTTTTGGGCGTGAGCAGCAAGACACGATTCGTCGCGTGCTGGCATCGGTCGAGCAGCAGGGCGCGCTGGGTGCCGCAAGCCTGTCGACCCGTCAGGAGCGTGCCGGGCCCTGGTGGGACTGGAGTGCGGAAAAGCATGCGCTGGAATGGTTGTTCGCTGCCGGTGAAGTGACCGTTGCCGGACGGCGCGGGTTCGAAAGGCTCTACGATTTGCCGGAACGGGTAATTCCCTCGGCGGTTCTTGCGCAGCCCATCCTGGATGAAGATGACGCCCAGCGCGGCCTGTTACGGCATGCGGCAACGGCCTTGGGTGTCGGTACGGAGAAGGATTTGCGTGACTATTTCCGCCTGAACCCTGCGGACAGTCGTCCACGTTTGGCCGAGTTGGTCGAGGCCGGTCAATTGCTGATCTGCGAAGTCCAGGGTTGGCGACAACCGGCCTATTGTCTGCCTGAGCCGAAGGTGCCGCGCAAAGTCGCGGCCAGTGCCTTGCTCTCGCCGTTCGATTCGCTGATCTGGGAGCGCAGCCGCACGGAGCGGCTGTTTGATTTCCGTTATCGGCTGGAAATCTACACACCGCAGGACAAGCGCGTTTACGGCTATTACGTGCTGCCGTTTCTGCACAACGAACGGATTGCCGCACGGGTCGATCTGCGTGCCGAGCGGGCGGCGGGTCGTTTGGCTGTGCATGCGGTGCATGAAGAAGAAACGGGGCTGGATGACGAGGGGATGTTGGCGTTGGCGGTCAATCTGCGGCAGATGGCGGATTGGCTGGGGCTGGCGCAGGTTCAGTTGAACTGCCCGCGGGCGAGTGCGGCAAGGTTGCGGGTGGCATTGGCACAGATTGATGGTGACTGAACTGGCCCCTTCGCGAGCAAGCCCGCTCCCACATTGGTTCTGTGTCGTTCACAAATCAAGTGTGGGAGCGGGCTTGCTCGCGAAGGCGCCTTGTCATGCAGCCAATAACTAGCGCCGAACCTGCTTCAGGGTTTCAGCAATCAAAAACGCCAGTTCCAGCGACTGATCGGCATTCATCCGCGGGTCGCAATGGGTGTGGTAGCGATCCGACAAACCGTCCTCGGTAATGGGCCGCGCACCACCGATGCACTCGGTAACGTTCTGCCCGGTCATTTCGATATGGATACCACCGGCATAACTGCCTTCGGCTTCGTGCACCTGGAAGAACTGCTTCACCTCGCCAAGGATCTGCGCGAAGTCGCGGGTCTTGTAGCCGCTGCTGGCCTTGATGGTGTTGCCGTGCATCGGGTCGGAACTCCACAGCACCTGCTTGCCTTCTCGCTGGACAGCGCGGATCAGTTGCGGCAAGTGATCGCCGACCTTGTTCGCGCCCATCCGTGCGATCAGGTTCAAGCGGCCCGGATCGTTGTCCGGGTTGAGCACATCGATCAGGCGAATCAGGTCGTCGGGGTTCATGCTCGGGCCGACCTTGACCCCGATCGGGTTGTTCACCCCGCGCAGGAATTCGACGTGGGCGCCGTCGAGCTGGCGGGTGCGGTCGCCGATCCACAGCATGTGCGCCGAGCAATCGTAGTAATCGTTGGTCAGGCTGTCGCGCCGCACGAAAGCTTCTTCGTAGTTCAGCAGCAGCGCTTCGTGGGCGGTGAAGAAACTGGTCTCGCGCAGCTGCGGCGAACTGTCCATGCCGCAGGCGCGCATGAACGCCAGGGTTTCATCGATGCGATCGGCCAGGTGGCTGTATTTTTCCGCCAGCGCCGAGTTGGCGATGAAGTCCAGGTTCCACTTGTGCACCTGATGCAGATCGGCAAACCCGCCCTGGGCGAACGCGCGCAGCAGGTTCAGCGTGGCGGTGGACTGGTGATACGACTGCAACAGGCGCTCGGGGTCCGGCACGCGGCTTTTTTCGTCGAAACCGATGCCATTGACGATGTCGCCACGGTAGGCGGGCAGCGTCACGCCATCAATGGTTTCGTCGTTGGCCGAACGCGGTTTGGCGAACTGCCCGGCCATGCGCCCGACCTTGACCACCGGACAGCCGGCGGCAAAAGTCATCACGATGGCCATCTGCAGCAACACCTTGAAGGTGTCACGGATTTTCGCCGCGGAGAATTCGGCGAAGCTTTCGGCGCAGTCGCCACCCTGCAACAGAAAAGCGCGGCCCTGGGTCACCTCGGCAAACTGACGGCGCAACTCACGGGCTTCACCGGCAAACACCAGCGGCGGATAGCTGGCCAGGGTCTGCTCGACCTGCTGCAAATGCGCGGCGTCGGGGTATCGGGGTTGTTGCTGGATCGGCAGGGCGCGCCAGCTGTCAGGACTCCAGGGTTGGCTCATCACGGTCTCTAGTGTTTTCGCTCGGACGTCCATGTTATCAGCAAATTAGTGCGTGACCTGTTCCCGTCGCATCGCTGACAATCTCGCCTTTGCCGCTCTCTACACGCGGTGTTATTGCGTTGCCGGCCCCGGTGACGGTCAGGAGATGAAATGACTGAGGAACGCGTCGAGCATCTGCTCGCCGAGGTACAGGACGAGTTCGGTGTGATTCGTGTGCTGGAAGTGGCCGATTACCGTTTTCTCGAGTTCGGTGATGCCATCGAGCAAAGCTGCGTGTTCACCGCCGATCCGAGCTGGCTCGAGTACGACTATACCCGGGCGATGCTGATCGGCGCGTTGTGCCATGAACTGCCCGAAAGCGCACTGTTTCTCGGTCTTGGCGCCGGTACGCTGACCCAGGCCTGCCTCAAGTTCCTGCCGCTGGAAGATGTCGAAGCCATCGAGCTGCGCCCGGACGTGCCGCGCCTGGCCATTGAATATCTGGGGCTGGATGACGATCCACGCCTGTACATCCGCGTTGGCGATGCGCTGGAGTTGCTGGATAGCGCAGAATCGGCGGACCTGATTTTCGTCGACCTTTATACCGATGTCGGCCCGGGTGTCGGGCATCTGGCCTGGAGTTTCCTGGAAAACTGCCAGAAACGATTGAATCCGGGTGGCTGGCTGGTGATCAATCAGTGGGCTACCGACGATGGCAAACCCCTGGGCGCCGCCTTGTTGCGCGGTTTGTATCACCGGCACTATTGGGAGCTGCCGGTGAAGGAGGGCAACGTGATCCTGATCGTGCCTTCGGAGCTGGATCAGGAGCTGGACATGGACGGCCTGATCGCCCGCGCCGAAACGCTGGCGCCGCGGCTGGGGTATTCGTTGCAGTCGTTGATCAAGGCGATTCGCCCGGCAACCTGAGGCACACTGATCCCCCTGTAGGAGCTGCCGAAGGCTGCGATCTTTTGATTTTGCTTTTCAAGATCAAAAGATCGCAGCCTTCGGCAGCTCCTACACGGATTTTCAGCAGCCCTTGAAAACACCGGGCCGCCGCTCCACCATCGACCGCACACCTTCCTTGACGTCCTCGCTAGCCATCAACTTCTTCACCAGCAGCGGCAACGCCTGTGCGGCTGCGGTTTCCCCTTCATAGCGGGCCTGTCGCGCAGACATCAGTGTCGCTTGAACGCCGAGCGGCGCCTGACGGGCGATCCGCTCGGCCAGTTCAATCGCCCGGGGCAGTAAGTCCTCGCTGGCCATGACCTCTTGCACCAGACCCAGGTGCAAGGCGTCACGGGCGTCGAATTCATCCCCGGTCAACAGCCAGCGCATGGCATTGCCCCAGCCGGCCACTTGATGCAGGCGCAGGGTGGCACCGCCGAACGGGAAGATCCCGCGTTGCACTTCCATCTGCGCGAACCGGGTGTTGCTGGCGCACAGGTTGATGTCGGCGGCCAGCATCAGCTCGATGCCGATGGTCAGGCAATAACCCTGGGCGGCGACAATGACCGGTTTGCTGACCCTGGGACCGGCGAACACCGCCCAGGGATCACAGCCGCCGGGCGGAACCTGCCAGCCATCTGCGAGTGTGACGCTGGCATTGACCAGGTCGAGCCCGGCGGTAAAGTGCTCGCCATGAGCGAACACCACCGCCACCCGCGCTTCGCTGTCGGCCTCGAATTCGCCATAGGCCAGGCTCAGCGCGTTGAGCAGGTCGAGATCGAAGGCGTTGCGCTTGGCCACCCGATCCAGGCCGATCAGGAACACATGGCCGCGCCGTTCACGGCTGACTCGACTGGAGCTGGACTGATTCATGGAGCGGTCCTCGGGGGTGGGAAAGGCGTGCGGGGACCTGCGGTCTGCACGGTAAAGGGTGAACCGTTTTAGCGCCATCACCCGCAAGGCCGGGCCTTTGAAAAATAGCCGGCTGACCGATTATTCGCAAAGCCTGTGACACAACGGTGTATCCGGTGGATTTCCGATAAAAAAAGCTCCCTTTTTTGACGAATTCCGGTATAGTGCGCGCCGGCCTTTAACCGGGCCGCGTTTAGGTAGCGCAATTCCCCGAAGCCAGCTTCGGCTGCACGTCCGCCCAGCGGACTCTTCCTTTACGATTCTTTTCATTCATTCGTTTTCGCAAATCCCCGCCGACAAAGCTGCCAGGGCGACTCTTGAGTCTCAACACGGCATGTGCAGCTTTGGAGCATGGGTCTTTGCGGATGCACTTAGAGGCAGACCCATGACCCAGGAAATCGGCGGCTTCGCCGCTCTTGAACTTCATCCAAATATTGTCGCTGCAGTAGTCGCTACCGGCTATGAAGAGCCTTCGGCCATTCAGCAGCAGTCGATCCCGATCATTCTCGCCGGTCACGATATGATTGGTCAGGCGCAAACCGGTACCGGTAAAACCGCTGCCTTTGCCCTGCCAATTCTGCACCGCATTGATCCGTCCAAGCGCGAGCCGCAAGCTCTGATCCTGGCCCCAACTCGTGAGTTGGCGCTACAAGTTGCAACCGCTTTCGAAACCTACGCCAAGCAAATGCCGGGCGTGACTGTTGTGGCTGTCTACGGCGGCGCGCCGATGGGCCCACAACTGAAAGCAATCCGTAATGGCGCACAAATCGTCGTCGCCACTCCGGGCCGTCTGTGCGACCACCTGCGTCGCGACGAAAAAGTACTGGCGACCGTGAACCACCTGGTTCTCGACGAAGCCGACGAAATGCTCAAGCTGGGCTTCATGGACGACCTGGAAGTCATCTTCAAGGCCATGCCGGAAACCCGTCAGACCGTACTGTTCTCGGCAACCCTGCCTCAGTCGATCCGTGCAATCGCCGAACGCCACCTGCGCGATCCGAAGCACGTCAAGATTCAGAGCAAGACCCAGACCGTTACCGCGATCGAGCAGGCTCACCTGCTGGTTCACGCTGACCAGAAGACTTCGGCCGTTCTCAGCTTGCTGGAAGTGGAAGATTTCGACGCCCTGATCATGTTCGTGCGCACCAAGCAAGCGACCCTGGACCTGGCCAGTGCCCTGGAAGCCAAAGGCTACAAAGCCGCTGCGCTGAACGGTGACATCGCCCAGAACCAGCGTGAGCGCGTGATCGACTCCCTCAAGGATGGCCGTCTGGACATCGTTGTGGCCACCGACGTTGCCGCTCGTGGCCTGGACGTTCCGCGCATCACTCACGTGTTCAACGTTGACATGCCGTACGATCCGGAGTCCTACGTTCACCGTATCGGCCGTACCGGCCGTGCCGGTCGCGAAGGTCGTGCACTGCTGCTGGTGACTCCGCGTGAGCGCCGCATGCTGCAAGTGATCGAGCGTGTAACCGGTCAGAAGGTTGCTGAAGTTCGCCTGCCGGACGCTCAAGCCGTTCTGGATGCGCGCATCAAGAAACTGACCAACAGCCTGTCGCCGCTGGTGGCCGAGGCCGAATCGACTCACGGTGATCTGCTCGATCGCCTGACCGCCGACATCGGTTGCAGCCCGCGTGCCCTGGCCGCAGCCCTGTTGCGCAAGGCAACCAACGGTCAAGCGTTGAACCTGGCCGCTATCGAGAAAGAGCGTCCACTGGTGCCGAACAATGCACCGCGTGGCGATCGTCCAGAGCGTTCCGGTGATCGTCCTGAGCGTGGCGACCGCGAGCGTCGTGCTCCGATGCCGCTGGGCGAAGGCCGTGCACGTTGCCGTACCGCGCTGGGCGCGCGTGATGGTATCGCTGCCAAGAACCTGCTGGGCGCCATCCTCAACGAAGGTGGTCTGGCGCGTGAAGCGATCGGTCGCATCCAGGTGCGTGACAGCTTCAGCCTCGTCGAACTGCCGGAAGATGGTCTGGAGAAGTTGCTGACCAAGCTGAAGGACACTCGCGTTGCCGGCAAGCAGTTGAAGCTGCGTCGCTACCGCGAAGATTGATCCGCTCTCGGGCTGATTGATCGAACATGAAAAATCCCCGACTGGTTCGGGGATTTTTTTGTCTGTAAAAAAGATCGCAGCCTATTTGGCTAGCCGAAACGATAGATGTCCATGCCCAGTGCGCCCATGGTGAACCCCTGGTGGGCAATGCTGAACGGCCCGCCGGCGGCGCGGGCAAAGTACAGTGGCAACAGGTGTTCGTCGCTGGGGTGGTTGCGCACGGCATGCGGTGCCTGCGCGCGATAGTCATGCAGTGCGGCTTCGTCGTTCGCTTCGAGCTTCTCGATCATCCAGTCGCGAAACGCCAGCGCCCAGGGCTCAACGCTCTCGGGGCCGGCGTGCCAGTCCAGCTCCCGCAGGTTGTGAGTGATGCTGCCGGAGCCGATCAGCAGGACGCCGTGCTCGCGCAGGCTGGCCAGTGCGTGGCCAACGCGGGTCTGCAGAGCGGGGCCGGAGCGGGTGGGCAGCGAAACCTGGACAATCGGAATGTCGGCTTGTGGGTACATCAGCGATAAAGGAACCCAGACGCCATGGTCGAAAGGCCGATTGCTGTCGATACGCGCAGGAAAGCCAGCTGTTTTCAGTAGCTCGGTAACCTCTGCGGCGAGTCGCGGGTCGCCGGGTGCCGGGTACTGGACCTCGAACAGGGCTTTGGGGAATCCACCGAAGTCATGCCAGGTTTCAGGCTGCGGATTGCCGCTGACCAGCAGCTCTTTGCTTTCCCAGTGCGCAGACACAATCACGATGGCGTTGGGCCTGGGTATCTCGGCGGCCAGGCGGGCCAGTGCCGGCCCGCTGGCACCGGGTTCCAGGGCGAGCATGGGAGAGCCGTGGGATATGTACAGACTGGGGAACATGAATGAGCTCCTGAGAGTTAAGATGCAACATCTTCAGTCAGATCATTAATCTAAATCTAATATAAGTTTTAGGGTGTTTTGATCGAATTTTCGGGGTTATTTATGCAGCCGGAGTTTTGGCACAAGAAATGGGCGGCGAATCAGATCGGCTTTCACCTGCCGCAGGTGAACCCTTATCTGAAGCGGTTCTGGCCAGCGTTAAGCCTTGAAGAGGGGGCGCGCGTGTTGGTGCCGTTATGTGGAAAAAGCCTGGATTTGCTTTGGCTCGGCCATCAAGGCCATGAGGTCCTGGGAGTCGAGCTGTCGGAAAAAGCCATCGAGGAGTTTTTCAGCGAGCATGGCTTTGATCCGGCCGTCAGTGAACAGGGGCCGTTCAAGGTCTATCGGGCAGGCTCCATCGAACTTTGGTGTGGCAATTTCTTTGAGCTGACGGCCGGTGACACGGCTGATTGCTCCGCGCTCTATGATCGCGCCGCGTTGATTGCGTTGCCTGCGAAGATGCGTGAGCAATATGCGGCGCACCTGAATCGGATTCTGCCGAAAGAGTGTCGCGGATTATTGATCACGCTGGACTATGACCAGGTACAGATGGACGGACCGCCGTTTGCCGTGCTCGATGATGAGGTGCAGCGATTGTTGGGCGGGTCATGGTCGCTGAAGGTTCTGGAGGATCAGGACGTATTGAGTGAGAGCGGGAAGTTCCTGGAGGCGGGTGTGACGCGACTTGAGGAGCGGGTGTATAGGGTTTCCAGTCGATAATATCCAGATGTTAGCACCGGCCTCTTCGTCGGAACGCCGCCCGGAGCAAGCCCGCTCCCACATGGGATTGGGCCAGTCATAAGGTTTTGGTTTAACCTGGTCAACTGTGGGAGCGGGCTTGCTCGCGAAGAGGCCCTGAAACACACCGAAGTGTTCAAGCAGACAAAAAAAGGCCCGCATCGCTGCGGGCCTTTTGCTTTGCTGTGGAGTGTATTAGCCGCGGCGACGAGCCAGGGCGTCGATACGCTCTTCCAGTGGCGGGTGGCTCATGAACATGCGAGCGAACCCTTGCTTGATGCCACCATTGATGCCGAAGGCGTTCAGGGTGTCGGGCATGTGCACTGGCAGGCCTTGTTCCGCCCGCAGACGCTGCAGGGCGCCAATCATTGCGGCGGTGCCGGCCAGGTTTGCACCGGCTTCGTCGGCACGGAATTCGCGCTTGCGCGAGAACCACATGACGATGGCGCTGGCCAGGATGCCCAGAACCAGTTCGGCGAAGATGGTCGCCACGTAGTAGGCAATGCCCTGGCCTTCTTCGTTCTTGAAGATCACTTTGTCGACGAAATTGCCGATGATCCGGGCGAAGAACATCACGAAGGTGTTCACCACGCCCTGGATCAGCGCCAGGGTAACCATGTCGCCATTGGCCACGTGGCCGATTTCGTGGGCCAGGACGGCTTTCACTTCATCGGGCGAAAAGCGCTCGAGCAAGCCCTGGCTCACGGCGACCAGTGCGTCGTTCTTGTTCCAGCCGGTGGCGAAGGCGTTCGCCTCGTAGGCGGGGAAAATACCGACTTCGGGCATCTTGATCCCGGCTTCGCGGGACAGTTGCTCGACGGTTTGCAGCAGCCATTGCTCGTGACGGGTGCGTGGCTGGGTGATGATCTGGGTGCTGGTGCTCATCTTCGCCATCCACTTGGAGATGAACAGCGAGAACAGTGAACCGGCGAAACCAAAGACCGCACAGAAAATCAGCAGCTGATTGAGGTTGAGGTCAACCCCATTGGCCGCCATGAACCCGTTGAAGCCGAAAAGGCTCAGGGTGATGCTGGCAATCAGCACGACCGCCAGGTTAGTGGCCAAGAACAGCAGGATGCGCATCATGGTTGTAGAAATCTCCTCATGCTAAAGATGTAGCGTACTGCGGGGTATATAAGGTGCTGCACCGGGGTATTCAACCGGGTGACTATTTCAAACTGTGTCCTACGGCAATAGTTTAGCTGCTTGCAGGGCATTTCCGACGCGAGTGCAGGACGTGTTTGTCAGTCAATTCATGTCGAACGCCCCGCCTTTGTTAGGCGCGAGCAGGCACGGCGTTGTTCGGCAGCGGGCAAAACGACTGCCAGTGACGCAATGCAAACAAATGTTGCCGGATGAAAATCACCGTGCGACGCGCAGGCGTGTCGCACGGTGGAGGGCACTTACTGGCGGTAGGACTTGAGGAAGCCGCCGATGCGTCCGATGGCCATCTCCAGGTCATCGACACGTGGCAGGGTTACGACGCGGAAGTGGTCTGGCCATGGCCAGTTGAATGCGGTGCCTTGAACCACCAGCAGCTTTTCGGAGAGCAGCAGGTCGAGGACGAATTTCTCGTCGTTGTGGATCGGGCAGACTTTCGGGTCGATGCGCGGGAATGCGTACAGCGCGCCCATCGGCTTGACGCAGCTCACGCCCGGAATGTCGTTGAGCAACTCCCAGGTGCGGTTGCGCTGTTCGAGCAGGCGACCTTGCGGCAGCACCAGGTCATTGATGCTCTGGTAGCCACCCAGGGCGGTCTGGATCGCATGCTGGCTCGGCACGTTGGCGCACAAGCGCATGTTCGCCAGCATGTCGATGCCTTCGATATAGCTCTGGGCGTGGTGTTTCGGACCGGAAATGGCGATCCAGCCGGAACGGAAACCGGCCACGCGATAGGACTTGGACAGACCGTTGAAGGTCAGGCAGAGCAAGTCTGGCGCCAGGGAGGCGGTGCAGATGTGCACGGCATCGTCGTAGAGGATCTTGTCGTAAATTTCGTCGGAGAACACCACCAGGTTGTGCTGGCGGGCCAGTTCCAGCATGCCCAGCAGCACTTCCTTCGAATACACGGCGCCGGTCGGGTTGTTCGGGTTGATGATCACCAGGGCCTTGGTGTTCGGGGTGATCTTGGCCTTGATGTCGGCCAGGTCCGGCCACCAGTTGGCTTGCTCGTCGCACAGGTAATGCACCGGATTGCCGCCGGACAGGCTCACGGCGGCGGTCCATAGCGGGTAGTCAGGCGCAGGCACCAGCACTTCGTCGCCATTGTTGAGCAGGGCCTGCATCGACATCACGATCAGTTCGGAAACGCCATTGCCCAGGTAGATGTCTTCAATGCCGACGCCTTCTACCTGCTTTTGCTGGTAATACTGCATCACGGCCTTGCGCGCACTGAAGAGGCCCTTGGAGTCGCTATAGCCCTGGGCGGTCGGCAGGTTGCGGATCACGTCCTGGAGGATTTCATCCGGCGCTTCGAAACCAAAAGGCGCCGGGTTGCCGATGTTCAGCTTGAGGATGCGATGGCCTTCCTCTTCCAGGCGCTTGGCGTGCTTGAGCACCGGGCCGCGAATGTCGTAGCAGACGTTGGCGAGCTTGTTCGATTTGCTGACCTGCATGGCGATGTGTTCCCGAAAATGAACGATCCAGACGGCGCTTGGACAGCCGTGCTGGGAATCCTGCGTATTCACACAGGCCTGACGCCTTGAAATGCAGCACCCATATTTCCGTTTGAATGCGCGTGGTCTGGCTGCCAGACTGGCGTTTGACGAGGCGCAATCATACGTGCCGCCCGATCCGTGGAAAAGGTACAGATCGGGCTTTTTCAGCCGCTGAGGTGTGATGATGGAAAAGTTGGAAAAAACCCTGGAAGAATGGAAGGCGATGCTCGATCCAGAGCAGTACAACGTGTGCCGCCTCAAAGGCACCGAACGTCCGTTTTCCGGTAAATACAACGCCACCAAAACCGACGGTGTCTACCGCTGCATCTGCTGTAGCGAACCGCTGTTCGACTCCAGGACCAAATTCGATTCCGGCTGCGGCTGGCCGAGTTTCTACGCGCCGATCGGCGACAGCGCCATGACCGAGATTCGTGATGTCAGCCACGGCATGATCCGCACCGAAGTGGTCTGCGCCAAATGCGACGCGCACCTGGGGCATGTTTTCCCTGATGGCCCACCGCCGACCGGCCTGCGTTATTGCATCAACTCGGTGTGCCTGGACCTGGTGCCCCGCGAGTAATGCGAGCCCTGTAGGAGCGAGCTTGCTCGCGATGGACCAGAGAGCAACTCGGAGCACCAGGCTTCCCGCGTTATCGTTGACGACCATCGCGAGCGAGCTCGCTCCTACAGTGGATTGGCGTTCGATAATTTAAATTGCACACAATTCAATTGCTCGCTATGTTTGTCTCATCTTCCCGAATCCGGAGCTTTCATCATGAGCGACAACCTGCTGAGCATCCCTTGCACCACGATCAAGGGAGAGCAAAAGACCCTGGCGGATTTCGCCGGCAAGGCCGTGCTGGTGGTCAACACGGCCAGCAAGTGCGGTTTCACTCCGCAATACAAAGGCCTGGAAGAGTTGTGGCAGACCTACAAGGACCAGGGCCTGGTGGTGCTCGGTTTTCCCTGCAACCAGTTCGGCAAGCAAGAGCCGGGCAATGAAGGGGCGATCTCCGAATTCTGCGAGCTGAACTTCGGTGTCAGCTTCCCGCTGTTCAAAAAGATCGAAGTCAACGGCGCCGGCGCCCATCCCTTGTTCGTGCAGTTGAAAAAGCGCGCTCCGGGTGTGCTGGGTTCCCAGGGCATCAAGTGGAACTTCACCAAGTTCCTGATCGGCAAGGACGGACAACTGGTCAAGCGCTTCGCCCCGGCGACCAAGCCGCAGGACCTGACCCGCGAGATTGAAGCCCTGCTCAAATGAACACCTTGTCCGTCGATTCCCTGAAGCTCGACAGCCAGCTGTGTTTCAAGCTGTACGCCGCTTCCCGTGCGGTCATTCGCGCGTACAAGCCAATGCTCGATCAGTTGGGCCTGACTTACCCTCAGTACCTGGCGATGCTGGTGCTGTGGGAGTGGCAGGAAGCCGCCCCCGAGCAACCGACCGTGAAGGCATTGGGGGAGCGTCTGGCCCTGGATTCCGGCACGCTGACACCCTTGCTCAAGCGCCTCGAACAAATGCATCTGGTGCAGCGTCAGCGTTCGGCGCGCGATGAGCGTGAAGTGCACCTGAGCCTGTCGTCAGCCGGAACGGCCTTGCGCGATCAGGTCGGGCCACTCAAGGCGCGGTTGTTGTGCGACAGTGGGGTCGACCTGAATCGTCTCAACGACTTGCGCGATGGTCTCGACCACCTGTTGGGACAGATCAGGGCGCTGTCGTAGCGGGGATCCACAAGTCCAGCAGGGCGGCCAGTTCTTCGCGCCGGAAGGGTTTGGCCAGGTAATCGCTCATGCCCGCGGCACGACAGCGTTCGCGCTCCTCCGACATGGCGTTGGCCGTCAGGGCGACGATGGGCAGTTGGGGCCAGCGTCCGCTGCGGCGGATTTGCCGGCTGGCTTCATAGCCATCCATCACCGGCATGTTGCAGTCCATCAGCACCAGGTCGAACTCCCGTTGTTCGAGTTGATCCAGAGCCTCGGCACCATGAGCCGCGGTGGTGACCTCGCAGCCGAGCTTGCCGAGCATGCCCTTGGCCACCAGCTGGTTCACCGGATTGTCTTCCACCAGCAGCACGCGCCCACGGCGTAGCGGGCATTGCGTTTCGAGCCGGACATCGTTGATCGGCTGGGGTTGTGGCTGCAGGATCCGCCGCAAGCTCTGATACAGCGTATTGCGAGCCAGGGGACGGGCCTGTTGTTGCAGAGGGGCGAGGGCGTTTACCTCTTCGCTGGGCATGAAATTGCCATACGCGGTGATCAACAGGATCGGTGCACTGAGGGCTGGGCGCAAACTGAACAGGCATTCGGGGCAGTCGGTGATGAGCACGTCGGCTGCCAGGCCAAGCAGTGAGTCATCCATGGAGCGCCGTTCATAGTCCAGCCCCCAGCCAGGCAACAGGCTGTTCAACAGTTCGCCCAGCCCGCTGCTGGCGGCCGTGATGGCGACGACTTTGCCATTGAGCGAGGCAGCAGGCATTGCGCGGGTATGGCTGGGTAATGGCAGATCCGCGCAGAACTGACTGCCAAATCCCGCTTCGGAGCTGATCGTCAGGCGCCCTTGCATGGCTTCGCAAAGGTTGTAGGTCAGCGCCAGGCCCAGCCCGGTGCCGCCAAATTGGCGGGTAATACCGGCTCCGGCCTGGGTGAAAGGCTGGAAGATCCTGGCCTGGGCTTCCTGAGGGATGCCGATGCCGGTGTCGCACACTTCAATTCTGACGCCGTCCCCGAACGTTGTCAGGCGTACGTCAACACGCCCGAAACGGGTGAACTTGAGGGCGTTGGACAGCAGGTTACTGACGATCTGCCGCACCCGGGTCGGATCGCCGAGCACCAGAGTCGGGAAATGCGGATCGATCAGGCAGGTCAGTTCGACGCTGGGGGCGGCGTTCTGCGACAACAGGTTGGCGGTATCCTCGATCAGTGAGCCGAGGTCGAAGGGGATGTGTTCGAGTTCGAGTTGACCGGCATCGAACTTCGACAAATCGAGGATATCGTTGAGCAGTTCCACCAGTACCTTGCCCGAGTCATGGGCGATCGACAGCTGTTGCTGTTGTTCGGCATTCAGCGGTCCGTCCAGGGACAGCGCGATCATGCCGAGCAAGCCATTGAGAGGCGTGCGTATTTCATGGCTCATGTTGGCCAGGAACACCGAGCGGGCTTCGGCCATGTCGAGGGCGGTACTGCGTGCGGCTTCCAGTTCCTCGTTGGATTGGCTCAGCCGGGCGTTGATCGCTTTGAGTTCGGCGGTGCGGGCCGAGACGATGTTTTCCAGTTGGCCAAGATATTCGGTCAGGCGGTTTTCCGCGTTGCGCCGCTGCCGGATTTCGGTGGCGATGTTTTTGAATTGCTGGTTGGCAACCTTGACCAGTACACCAATCTCATCGTTGGCGTGCCCGGCGGGACACTCCAGCGACGTCGGTTCGGTGTTGCCCGGGTCGCGACCGCTGAGTTCACGGATCACCCGCACCAGGGGTTTGGTCAGCATCACATAGAACAGCGCCAGCAGGATGCCGGACAGCAGCAGGCTGCGGGCGAAGCCATTGATCAGGGTCACTTCGGCCCGGCGCAGGAACCGGTTGCCGAAGGCGTAGGTATCGACCTTCAGCCGCAGCGTACCCAGGGATTCGTTGGGTAAATTATCCAGGTAAAGCCGGTCTTCGAACTGTCGGCTGGCACCGAACAGGAAGTCACTGAACATCCGGTAGCCGTTTTGCACCTCGGGTCGCTTGGAGTTCGCCAGCACGGTGCCGTTGTTGTCGGTCAGTTTCGCGCCGATGATCGCCGGCGAGCGCAGCAGGCCCTGGGTGAGTTCCTTGGCGAGTTCGGCGTCGATGTTGTAGGCGATTCGCGAGGCCGGGTTGTGGCTGATTTCCAGTAATGAAAGGATTTCACGATTGATGGAGGCGTCTTCACTGGCATAATCGATGCCTATTTGCAGCAGGCTGAGCAGCGTGCCCAGAATGAAACCGACCAGCACGGTAAGCCGGGCTTGCTTGAATGACAGCCGGTTGGTGAATTTGATGTCCATGGGGGGGTGAACCACTTCCGTTTCCTTTCGCTGCTCAAGCATAGTCGATCATGCCTGCCTGTTGATGTTCTCGCGAGGTCTGTACTGCGGGGGCAGCCGCTTGTGTGACGCTGTGTTTGGTCGCTGTATCACCATCATTACTGTGAACGTGCCCGAGGAGAAGTCGTGGATTCCCGATTGAATGCTTTTCTTGAACGCGCCGATGCCGTTCTGGCGCGTATCGAGCCGTTGCTGCCGGCACCCCGGCCAGCCATCGACTGGACGCAATGCCTGGCCGCGCGCTGGCAGCGTGAGTCTCGCGGCGGTTATCTGATGCCGCTGCAGGTCAGCCTCGACATGCGCCTGTCGGACCTGATCGGCGTCGACCGGCAAGTTGAGCAGCTTGGGCGCAACACCCAACAGTTCCTCGATGGCATGCCCGCCAACCACGCCTTGCTCTGGGGCTCGCGCGGCACCGGCAAGTCTTCGCTGGTGCGCGCCTTGTTGGCCGAGCACGCTCAAGCCGGTTTGCGTCTGATCGAGATTGAACGCGATCACCTGGCAGACCTGCCGCGAGTGGTCGAACAGATCGGCAAACTGCCCCAGCGTTTCGTGCTGTTTTGCGATGACCTCTCGTTCGAGTCGGGCGAGGGCGATTACCGAGTGCTCAAAAGCGTACTCGATGGCTCGCTGGAACAGGCGCCGGACAACGTCTTGCTGTACGCCACGTCGAACCGTCGCCACCTGGTGCCGGAAAAGGAAAGCGACAACGAGAACTGGAAGCGGGTCGACGGAGAACTGCATCCGAGCGAGGCGGTGGAAGACAAGATCGCGCTGTCGGACCGCTTCGGCCTGTGGCTTTCGTTCTATCCGTTTACCCAGGAACACTTCCTCAATGTCGTCGAACACTGGATCGGCCAGTTGGCCGGCAAAGCCGGGCTGGCATGGCAGCGCAGCGAAGAGCTGGACATCCTGGCGGTACGCTGGGCCACAGGCCGAGGCAATCGCAATGGACGTTGCGCTTATCAATTTGCCCGTTACTGGGTCGGGCTGAAACTGTTGGAGCACAAGGCATGATCGATTTACAAAAGAGTGGCCAGGGCCTCGAAGGCTACGGCATGCTGCACGCGCAGCTTGAGTCCTTGCTGGCGGACGAGCGGGATTTCATCGCCAATGCCGCGCAGTTCTCGGCGTTTCTGTTCAATCAGCTCGATGACCTGAACTGGGCCGGTTTCTACCTCAACCGCAATGAGGAGCTGGTGCTGGGCCCGTTTCAGGGGCAGATCGCTTGCGTGCGGATTCCGTTCGGACGTGGTGTCTGCGGAACGGCAGCCGCTACCTTGCAGACCCAGTTGGTCGAAGATGTGCACGCGTTCCCCGGTCACATTGCCTGTGACAGCGCCTCGAACAGCGAACTGGTAGTGCCGCTGGTCAAGGACGGCCGATTGATCGGCGTGCTCGACCTCGACAGCCCGAAACTGGCACGGTTCACCCCGCAGGACCAGGCCGGTATCGAACAACTGGCGGCGATTTTCCTGCGTCTGACCGACTGCTGATCAAGACGCCAGACCGGCCTTGGCCAGCAGGTCCGATGCGTCCACCGCATCGATCTGCGCAGGTTCGAGGAAGCGCCTGGCGTACTGCAAATAGATCTGTGCCCTGATGAACAGCCCGAACAGTTCCGGGTCGATGTGTGCATCACGGCACATGAACGCCATGATGCCCAGCGCCTCGCTCAGGGTCTTGGCTTTTTTGTAAGGGCGGTCGGCGGCCGTCAGCGCTTCGAAAATATCGGCAATCGCCATCATTCGCGCCGGCAGGCTCATGTCTTCTCGTTTCAAGCGTTTCGGATAACCACTGCCGTCCATTTTTTCGTGATGCCCGCCGGCTATTTCCGCGACGCTGCGCAGGTGTCCGGGGAACGGCAGATGGTTGAGCATCAGAATCGTCTGGACGATGTGGTTATTGATGACATAACGCTCCTCGCTCGTCAGGGTGCCCCGGACAATGCTCAGGTTGTACAGCTCACCCCGATTGTATTTGTGGGGCGGAACGTCGAGTTTGAAACCCAGGGGATTGTCTTGCGGTATCACTTCGTTTTCGCTGCGTTCGAACAGGTGCTCGGGCTTGTCCGCCAGTAAGGGTTCGCTGACGGGCAGGGTGGGGGCGGGCGTTCTGGACTGGCGCCGGTTCTCTTCCCAGGACACGCCCAGCCGGTCATCCAGGGTCCGGGTCCAGGTGCGTTCAGCCACGCTGCGCAGGCGTTGCAGATCAGCGTCGGCCATGGCTTCGCCACCCAGATTGCAATGGGCAATGAAGGCGAAATCATCATCCAGCCCGGCCAGGCTGGCATCACGCAGTTCTGCCAGCGCTTGCTCGTCACCGCCCAGGGCAATGGCCTGCCAGTAGCTGATCCAGGCATCACGCTTGAGTACCTCGAAGCGGGTGCGGATTTCGTGGATGCGATCGGTCAGGGTTTCCAGCTTCGTGGCTTTGTCGACGACGTATTCCGGCGTGGTGATCTTGCCGCAATCGTGCAGCCAGGCAGCGATGTGCAGTGCCTCCCATTCATCGTCGGTTGGCCGATAGGCGCTGAAGGCGGGGTCCTGGCTTGCCGCCGCCGCGCGGGCAAGCATCAGGGTCAGTTCCGGCACGCGCTGGCAATGGCCGCCGGTATAGGGACTTTTGGCGTCGATGGCACCGGCCAGCAGTTGAATGAAGGCGTCCAGCAGCTGTTTTTGCCGGGCCTGCAGGCGCTGGCTTTCAATACACACGGCCGCCGCGCCGGACACCGCCTGGAGAAACGCAATGCGGTCCGGTCGCAGTTTGTCCAGATCGCTGTGCTCGCCGCTGTCGGCCAATAGCAACACCAGCAGGCCCACGGTTTCGTTGTGACGATTGTGCAGGCGGATTCCGATCAGATGGACTCGCGGGCTTTCCAGCGCGAGCAAGACTTTCTGCAGATCGCCCGCTTGCTCGAACCCCAGGTTACTGACGACGTTGTCGACGTTTGCCAGTTGCTGCAGCCATGGGGGGCTTTGCGGGTTTTCCAGTGAGTGTCCGCGGATGTTGAAAGATTGCAGGTTTTCGGTGGTGTCATTGATGACCAGTCCGTGGGGTTCCATGTACCCGCCATCACCTTCGCGCAGATAGATCAGGCCGGCCTGGGCCTGACCGATTTTCACGGTTTCAAACAACACGCGTTCCAGCAGCGGGGCGAAACGGGTTTCGGCGCTGAGGCTGTCAGTGATCTGGAAGAAGCTCGCCAGCGTGTCTTTCATCCGTGCCATCGACACGCTCAGTTGGTCGACTTCGAGCACCGGCGAGCGACGGGAAAGCGGAAAATTGAAATCGAAACTGCGAATCGCATCGGCTTCCTGCACCAGCGCACGCAAGGGTTTGACCAGGACTCTGGAGGTCAGCCAACCCAGCGGCACGCATAACAGCAGCGTTGCCAGGGTAATGAGCGCACCTTGCCAGCGCATCCGGAAAGCATCGACGAGCAACTCGTCTTCCGGTACCAGCAGCGCCAGTTGCAGGCCTTGGGGGCCGCCTTCCTGCATGCTGCTGCGGGCCACGATCCACTGCCGGCCGTTGGCATCCAGGCGACTGCCTTGGGAGGGGTTGTTGAGCAGCGCACCCAGGCTGGGGCTCAGGTCCGCAGCCTTGATCAGGCGCGATGTCTGATCATCGATGATCAGCCTGCGGCTGTCGGGGTAGGCAATGGCATTGCCTTCGGCATCGAACAGCACGATTTCGGTATGGGGGGTCACGACGTGCTTGGCCAGGGTCGCGCTGAGTTCGGCCAGGGTCAGGTCGGCGGCCATGATTGCCTTGTCGCCACTGCGTCGCGCGAGCGTCGTGCCAATGTCATGGGTGGAAAAAAAGATATAGGGTTCGGTCGTGATCTGGTCATTGTTGCTACGGGCGCTGGTAAACCAGGCACGGCTGCGAGGGTCGTAGGTGTCGTTCAGGTTGTCCTGGCGGCTGACGAGTGCCAGGTTCCGGTCAAAAAACAAAGACTGGGAACGAGCCAGGCCGCTGCTGTCGTGCTCAATGCTCCAGACCTGGTAAACCGCCGTGTCCGGGGCCTTGACCAGCGCTTTGACCTGCGGAGTACGCAGCGGGCGGACCATGAAAAAGTCGCCGTTGTCGTATCCCAGGTACAGCGACGCCAGATTGGGGTTGTCCTCGAGTGACTGGCTGAACGGTTCGAGCAGTGCCAGGCGGTGTTCCAGATCAGTGGACTGGCCCGCCGGATTGAGTGCCAGCAGGCTCAACAGGTGGCGAATGGGTTCATAGGTTGCGTGCAGGTCCAGCCGAACATCCTGCTCGATACGGTTGAAGAGCTTTTCACTGCTCGACAGTATGATCTGGGTCGTTTGCCGGTAGTTGAAAAGCCCCAGCAGCACTCCGGTCAGCAACAACAGAAAGGTGAACATCACGCTGATATGGACATGCAGTGGAAACCGTCGTGGATCCGTGCGCAGTGGGTCAGGCATTGCGGGTTTCTCCATGAGGGTCAACACCCTGCTGAGGGTCCAAGCATAGTTAAGGCTCTGTCATTGCGCCTTCGTCGTAATGCTTGATCTGACGTAGTAACGCCTCCTCCAGCTCAAGCATGGTGCGTTCCATGGATTTGCAGCATCCGGCCACTTCTTCGCGATTGAAATCCTCATGGCAGGCGGCTTCGAGCGCCTCGCAACGGTCGATCAGGGGGGAGGCTTGCACTATCCGGGCTGCGCCTTTGATTTTGTGGGCAATGTCTTGCAGCGCCTGCGTATCCCCGGAGCTGGATAGCGACAGCAGCGTTTGCAGATCCTGGCGGTTGCTGTTGACCAACTCGTTGAGCAATCTGCGGTTCAAAATCGGGTTGCCCCCGGTCAGCAGTTTCAACCCGTGCAGGCTGAACGCCGGGGTTGCATGGGTCGGCTCAATGTTTTCCATCCACTGGCTCAAGGCACCGAGGCTCAAGGGTTTGAACAGGCAGTCATCCATCCCGGCCTGTTTGCAGCGTTGTATTTCTTCCGGTTGGGCGTTGGCGGTAAAACCGAGCACGGTGCAGGGAGGGCGATGGTTTTGTCTTTCGTGCTGGCGAATGGCACGGGCCAGCTCGTAACCGTTCATGACCGGCATGTTGCAATCGGCGATCACCAGATCAAACGGTTGGTCTTTCCATGCCTCCAATCCCTCCCGGCCATCGGCCGCGACGGTAAATCGATGGCCTAGAAACTCCAGTTGCTGGCAGGTGAGCAAGCGATTGGCCGAATGATCGTCGACGACCAGAACATCCAATGGGGTTGTGGCGACGACAATTTGCGTCTCGGCCACCTGGGCAGATTGTTGCAGCGGTAACGTTTCCAGGTGCAGCAATACCTCCACTTGAGTGCCGACACCCGGCTCGCTGCGCAGTTGCAGACTGCCGCCCATCATCTCGCAGAGATTGCGGCTGATGACCAGCCCCAGCCCTGCGCCCCCACTGGCCGATTGAGTGGCGTTGTCGGCTTGGGCGAAGGGCTCGAACAGCCGGTATTGATCCTGTTCGCTGATCCCGATACCACTGTCGTGAACCTGCAGCCGCATTTGCACACGATCAGGCTGCATTGCCGGGTGCAGGTCGACAATGACCCGGACCTGGCCTTGCTCGGTAAACTTGATGGCATTGCTGATCAGGTTGGACAGCACCTGCTTGAAGCGCAAAGGGTCCAGCAACACATCGAAGGTCGGGTTGGCCGAAGAAAACTCCAGCTTCAGTTCGAGTTCCTTCTGTCGGGCAAGGCCATCGAAAATCCGTACGACCGAGGCCACGAGTTCACCCGGATTGACGCGCTCCGGGCTAAGGCTCAAGCGCCCGGATTCGATTCTGGCAATGTCGAGGATGTCGCCAATCAGTTCCAGCAAGCCTTTCGCCGAGTTGTACGCGACATCGATGGCCGGACGCTCCGGGTGCCGATGATCAAGACGCTTGAGTGTCAGTTCAAGCATGCCGATGATTGCATTCATCGGCGTGCGGATCTCATGGCTCATCGTGGCCAGAAACGTGCTTTTGGCCCGGTTGGCGTTATCGGCGTGTTCTTTTGCGCAACGCAGATCATCGAGCAGTTGCCGGCGTTCGCTGATGTCGATCCAGCCACCGATAATGCCTTGCACTGTCGCGCTGGAATCGCGGTAGGGAAGAATCCAGTGATAGATCGTCAGCCGCCGGCCACCAATGTGCAGTTCGCGATCGACGATCAACGGTCTGCCCTCGGTCACCACGCGCTGATAGTCAGCCTGGTACTCCCGGGCTTCGAACACATTGCTCATCGCCCCCTGCATGACGCTTTTGCCGATGACATCTTCGCGCCTGGCGCAGAACGCTTGCAGGTAACTGTCGTTGCAACTTTGCAGCAATCCCTGCCGATCACGTACGTAGATAGGATGGGGCGTGCCATTGACCAGCGATCGCATGAACTCGAACTGATCGTTCAATGCACGCTCGGCGGCCTTGCGCTGCTTGATCTGGCGTCGCATGTAGTCGTTCCACGCAATGGAAATCAGCAATAGCGCACCGGCACCAATGACGATTTGGTAGAACAGTCTTTGATAGTTGCGCCAGGTGCTTTGCGAGGACGCCGAATAGCCGCGCCAGCGACTGTTGATGATGCCCAGCTCCTCCGGCGAGATGCTCAGCAGCGCCTTGTTCAGAATGGCGTTCAGCTCTTTGGCATCCCGTGCAGTGGCCAGCGAGAACGCTGCCTGCTCGGTGCCAATGGTGGTGCTGATTTGCAAGGTGTGTTCGAACAGCCGCGACGAAATGAAGTAATTGGCAATGACCAGCGAGTTCACCGCGCCCTCGGCCTGACCTTCGTCGAGTAACTCTACGGCGCTGAAGGTATCTGGAGCTTCGATCAACCTGATCCGGGGAAATTCCGTGCGCAGGTAATCCATGAGTGGATTGCCGCGGGCAATGGCCAGGCGCTTGTCCTGCAACTGCTCGAGGTTGGTCGGGCTGTCGGCGGCTTTGCGCGTCAGCAGGACGTAGGAGTTTTCCAGGAAGGGGCGGGTAAAGTTAAGTTGGGTTTGACGTTTGGCGCTGGGGAGCAATGCGGCGATCACATCGGCCTGGTTGTTTTTGATCAGTTCGATCATCTCGTCATCGTTTCGACTGCGCTGGATGTCAAAGCGCAAGCCGGTGCGCAGCCTGATCAGCTCAAGCAAATCCGCGCTGATCCCGCGAAAGTTGTCATTGCTATCGAAAAACGTCAGTGGCGCATAGGCTTCGTTGACGACGACGCGCACTGCCGGGTGATGTGCCAGCCAGCGTTCTTCCCGGTCAGTGAGTTGCAGCTTTTGATCGGTCAGCAGAATGTCGCTGCCGGCGCTCCAGCGTTTGGCGATGTTTTCTCGCTCACTGGAGGGAATGGCCTTGATCATCGCGTTGATGATGCCGAGCAGCTCGGGGTTGTTCCTGTTGACGGCAAAGCTGAAGCCATGGGCTTCATGTTTGCCGAAGTTGGCCATCCGGATGTTGTTCAAGTACCCCTTGTTGATCATGTAGTGAGTTGAAATCGTGTCCCCGAGAAACACATCCGCCTGATCGAAGGCAACGGCATTGATCGCATTCTGGTAGGACGGATAGGACGTGATGATCGCCTTTGGGTACAACGCCTTGACTTCCGCCAGCGGTAAATAGTGATACACCATGCTCAGGCGCAATCCGGCCAGGCCATCGGTGAGGGATCGGGTTTCCCCTTCGCGGGTCACCAATACGGGTTGGTCGACGGCATAGGGTATGGACAGGGCAATCCCGGCAATTCCAGCTTCGAATCCATTGGCGCTGCCAAGCAGATCGACATCGCCGTTCTGCAGCGCAGCGATCGCGGCCCCTCGGGATTCGAAACGCTGAACCTTGACCGGCAAACCGGTTGCTTTTTCCAGAAGGCCAGCGTAATCGGCGGTAAAGCCTTCATAGTCCTGACCACTGGTGGTCAGGTCGAAAGGGGGGTAGTCCGGGGCTGACGTGCCGAGCGTCAGTTGATTTTTGTTGTTTATCCATTGTTGCTGGGATTCATCCAGTCGAATCTCCAGCGCCCCGACCTTCGCGCGACTGAGCAGCGTGTAGAATTCATTGCCCGGTGCTCCGAACAACGAGGTGCTCACGCATAGACCTGCGGTCACTTGAATCAGATAGACCTTCAAACGGCTGGGCATCCAGGTTCTCACACGAGTGCGTTACGTTTTGCCATCTCGATCAGTTCAACCAGGGATTTGGCTTTGAGTTTCTGCATGAGGCGCTTTTTGTAGGTACTCACGGTCTTGTTGCTCAGAAACATGCCCTTGGCAATTTCCTTGTTTGTGCGACCTTGGGCAAAAAGTTGCAGGACCATCAGTTCCCGGTCGTTTACGGACTTGAACAGTTCCAATTCGATGCAGCGTGTTTCATCTCCGTGGATGGGGTTCAAGGCTTCACTCGGGAAATAGTTGTAACCTGAAAATACTGCTTTTATGGAACTCACCAATTCACTGATGTCCTCTTGTTTGCAAACATAACCCGAGGCTCCGGATTGCATGCAACGAATACCGAAGAGTGTCGGGCATTGTGCGGTCAGTACCAGTGTTTTAGGTGGATTACTCATTGCGTTGAACCGGGACAGCACTTCCAGGCCATCCAGTTTTGGAATGCTGATATCGAGAATGACCAGGTCCGGCATGCATTCGCGAACCATCTGCATGGCGTCGACCCCATTGTCAGTTTCGCCGACGACTTTGTAACCTTCGTGTTCCAGAAGCATTCGAACGGCAAGGCGGATAACCGGGTGATCGTCGACAATAAAAACGGAGTTCATAATCAAGTCCCATGCGAGCTCAAATAAAGCGCGCACCTTAGCTCAGATGCTTGAAGGGACGCATGAACGGACCGGGCTGTAGCAGCAATATAGGAGGAATCCTACAAATTAAAAGGAATAGGACTACGTATTAACTAGGTTTCTTATTAGGAAGTCTGGGGAATTTGGCGGTCTGGTGGATTTTTTTTGGAAGTTGTTTGTAGGTTTTACGCTGTGTATTTGTCGGTTCTTATATGTGCTTTTTGTTTATGTTGGTGCCAAGGTCAACAGGTCTCTAAATTCAGATTGTTTCAATGGTTTTATCATGTAGCCCAATAATGGCAGCCCGTGTTCAGTGGCCGTTTTTACAAGTTCATCCAGTTCAGACGTCGTCAGGCTGCTCAGCATGATCGCCTGTCTGATCAGCCCTCGCTGACTGGCGAACCGGACCAGATCGAGTCCGGTCAGATCGGGCAGGCATTGATCGCATAAAAGGATGTCGAATGGCTGGTCGACCCCGAGCATCTGCTGCATGGCGCTTCTGGCGCTGTCGGCGGTAGTCAGGCGGGTGAAGCCATAACTTTCCAGCAGGCATTGAGTGGCTATCAGTTGGAAGGGGTGGTCTTCCACCACGAGGATGCGTAGATCGTCTTCGGCCATGGTGCACATTTCATCTGTCGAACAGAGGGAGGGCGATTGTTTCGCGAGAGTGTCGGACAGGCGATCAGTTCGCTCGCCATGTGTTGTAGGGCGATTCGACGAGACTTGAGTGCTGTTGGAGGTTGAGGGGGGGATCAGCCAAAACGAACGCCGTAATGGCTGATCAAACGAAGCACCTCAGTGGCTGGCACGTCCGGTCATTTCCAGGGCCATGTCACTGGCATAGCTGTCGGTCATGCCGGCGATGAAATCAATCATGCGCAAAAACGACGTGTGCAACGGGCCGTGAGGATCGGGTGCATTGTTACCCAGCAGATCAAGGATGCGGCGACTCTTGAATGACGGGGTCCGGCCGTTGTGCTGCTCCAGTGCTGCGCCGCAAAAGGCATTGAGGAGAATTTCCAGGGTGGTGTAGGCGCCGATCTCGTGCAGGGTCTTGCGCTTGTCCTGGAATATTTTCTTGCGGGCCATGTCCTTGGCGTTCAACACGCAACGCTTGGCGGGCCCGTGCATGTGCTCCACCAGGTCGCCGGGCAATGTGCCGGCCAGCAGTGCGTGCTGTTGCTCGACGAAGGCGCGGGCCGCGGCATTGGTCAAGTGTTCGATGGCCTTGCCGCGCAGGATTGCCAGTTTGCGTCGGCGCGAATCGCCGGGACCGAGCTGGCGGTAGGTCTCCGGCAAGTCGTCGCCCACCAGGTCCAGCAGCAGGGACTCGACTTCGGCGTACTCCAGCAATTCCATTTCCAGACCGTCTTCCAGGTCGATCAGCGCATAGCAGATGTCGTCGGCGGCCTCCATCAGGTACACCAGCGGATGCCGCGCCCAGCGTTGTTCCTCAAGTTGTGGCAGGCCGAGTTTATGGGCGATCTGCTCCAATAGCGGCAGCTCGCTCTGATAACAGCCGAACTTGTGTTTCTTGTAGCCCAGCGAATCGGCGTGCCTGGCCGTCCATGGATACTTCAGGTAGGTGCCCAGGGTTGCATAGGTCAGTCGGGTGCCGCCGTCGAACTGGTGATACTCCAGTTGAGTGAGTACCCGAAAGCCCTGGGCGTTGCCTTCGAAGTTCAGGAAGTCATTGCGCTCGGCTTCACTCATCGCATCCAGCCAGCCACGGCCGGCGGCTTGCTGGAACCAGTGACGGATCGCGTCTTCACCGGAATGGCCGAAAGGCGGGTTGCCGATGTCGTGCGCCAGGCAGGCCGATTGCACCACCATCCCCAGGTCGCTGGGTTCGCACCAGTCGGGCAGGGCGTTGCGGATGGTTTCGCCGACCCGCATGCCCAGCGAGCGCCCCACGCAACTGACTTCCAGCGAGTGGGTCAGGCGCGTATGAATGTGATCATTGCTGGACACCGGATGGACCTGGGTCTTGCGCCCGAGGCGGCGGAAAGCCCCCGAGAAAATGATGCGGTCGTGGTCTTTGTGAAAAGGGCTGCGGCCAAGTTCTTCAGGGCTGTGCAGAGGCTTTCCGAGGCGTTCGCGGGTAAGCAGGGTGTGCCAATCCAAGGCGGGACTCTCCGTCAGGTGACTGATGGCCTAGCTTCCCGTTTCGCGTCATGACCTGCAAGCGGAACTACAACCGGGCGCCGTCGATATCGAGGCCACCTTGCAAGAACTTTTTTCGCAGGGGGGCAATTGACCGGACAGGTGCACAGGACTGCGCCCCCTCGATAGAGAGGGGGCATCCCGTCGACACTGCAAGAACGTAGCCAGAAAGAAACTGATCAGTCTTTGCGCGAAGAGCCCTGCATGATCAGTTTGATCAACGGCCCCAGTGTGGTGCCGAGGCGGATCAGCCGGGTCAGGCTGCTGAGGCCACCGCCATTCTTTGCGCCCTTGCCGGTCAGAAAACCCAGCAAGGTGACGGCGGCCACGCCCCAGAGTGGAGCGTGTTTGATGCCGAAACCTTCCTGCAGGTTCTGCGTCATCCCGCGCACGCGTTGCAACGGTTGCAGCAGTTGCGCGGATTCGTGGCGGATTTCCTGGCGGTGCATTTCCATGCGCAGGCGAATCAGCGCCTTGCGCATTTCCGTGCGTGAGCTGTTGCGTGGCAATTCAGGCAGGTTCATGGCAGCAGGCGCTCCCGATCGTTGGCCAGCTCTTCCAGCGTCCCGTGGAAGGGCGAGGACTCATCGAAAATCGCTGCCCTCAAACGCATCGCGCAGAATATGGCGGCGAGGGTGTAGAACACGCAGAGCCCGATGATGGCGGTCAGGCGATAGGTGTCCCAGAACACGATCAGCACCAGGGTCGACAGCCCTACCAGCAGCAGCAACGCAAACACCAGCGCCAGACCGGCAAACAGCAACAGGCTGACGGTGCGGGCTTTCTGTTCCTGCAACTCGATGCCGAACAGTTCGACATGGCTGTGCAGCAACCCCAGGAAGGCAGCACCCAGGCGCCGCGATGAGGAGCTTGTTCCCGTCGCAGACGGGCCGGATTCACCGATCGACATATCAGCGCCGGCTGGCCAGCAGGCCGATCAGGAAACCCACGCCGGCCGCGATCCCGACCGATTGCCAAGGGTTGGCCTGGACATAGTCTTCGGTGGCGGTGACAGCCGCCTTGCCGCGTTCGCGCAGGGAGTCTTCGGTCAGCTTCAGGGTTTCACGGGCACGCAAGAGACTCTCGTGAATCTGCTCGCGCAACTCGTCGGCCTGGTCGCCGGCCAGGGTCGCGGTGTGCTCCAGCAACCGTTCGGTGTCACTGACCAGTGTCTGAAAATCGTTCATCAGGATTTCTTGAGCAGTCTTTGCCTGGATGCGGGCCATGGTGGATCTCCATAAGTGGCTTTCTGATGCGTTCGAGTATGAGCCTTCTGCGAAGGTTCAGTACAAATGACTGGTACAACTTTTGCTGTGTCGTGGTGCGCCGGTGCGCACCATTGCGCTATAGCCGGGCATGATTTCAGTAAAACCGTAGGACCAACAATCAAAAACTCGCGCAAACGTCCGGGTCAGGTTTTTCCCGGGCGGTGTCCGTGCACCATGGCGGTTCAACGAGATCAGTCCTCTGATGCTTCGAGGCTGCAACTTGGTGCGCGGTCTGTCATCGCGAACTGCTTTGGTGCTTTTTTCTGCCATAAGGTCAGCCCATCCCATGGAAAATCTGCAAAGCGCCGTGGACACCCTGGTCCATAGCTCCAACACGCTGTTCATTCTGATCGGTGCGGTCATGGTTCTGGCCATGCACGCCGGTTTTGCCTTTCTCGAAGTCGGAACCGTGCGACAGAAAAACCAGGTCAATGCCTTGTCGAAAATCCTCAGTGACTTCGCCGTATCGACACTGGCTTACTTCTTTATAGGCTATTGGATTTCTTATGGCGTGACCTTCATGCAACCGGCGGCCGTGCTCAATGCCGACCATGGTTATGGACTGGTGAAGTTTTTCTTCCTGCTGACCTTTGCCGCGGCGATCCCCGCGATCATTTCCGGAGGAATCGCCGAGCGCGCCCGGTTTGTCCCGCAGCTGTGTGCAACCGCGTTGATTGTCGCGTTCATCTATCCGTTCTTCGAAGGCATGGTCTGGAACGGCAACCTGGGTTTGCAAGCCTGGCTGCTGGAGCGTTTTGGCGCCGGTTTCCATGATTTCGCAGGTTCGGTAGTGGTGCATGCCATGGGCGGTTGGCTGGCACTGGCGGCGGTGCTGTTGCTCGGGCCGCGTAATGGCCGCTATCGCGAAGGTCGGCTGGTCGCGTTCGCGCCTTCGAGCATCCCGTTTCTGGCGTTGGGCTCATGGATCCTGATTGTTGGCTGGTTCGGCTTCAACGTCATGAGCGCGCAAACCCTGCAAGGTGTCAGCGGACTGGTGGCGGTGAACTCATTGATGGCCATGGTGGGCGGTACGGTGGCCGCACTGATCGTCGGGCGCAACGACCCCGGCTTTCTGCACAACGGACCGTTGGCGGGACTGGTGGCGATCTGCGCCGGTTCGGACCTGATGCATCCGGTGGGAGCGCTGGTGACCGGCGCCGTCGCGGGGGCGTTGTTTGTCTGGTGCTTTACCGCCGCTCAGGTCAAGTGGCGCATAGACGACGTGTTGGGTGTCTGGCCGCTGCATGGCTTGTGCGGCGTGTGGGGCGGTATTGCCTGCGGCATTTTCGGTCAGAGCGCTTTGGGCGGGCTAGGTGGGGTCAGCCTGATCAGCCAGTTGATCGGCACGGCACTGGGCGTCACCGTGGCGCTGGCCGGCGGGTTCGCCGTGTATGGCGTGATCAAGGCTCTGCATGGATTGCGCCTGAGTCAGGAGCAGGAGTATTACGGCGCGGACCTGTCGATCCACAAGATCGGCGCCGTGAGCCAGGACTGACACAGGTCTGATCATCGTCGGTGGCATCAGGCAGGAGACTCAATGGCTCGACGGTTTTTCGGAGCAGGCCTAGAATGGTCACTTCATTTTCCGGTTGAGTGCTCATGCTTCCCGAATGTCAGCTGTTCGGCACCCTTGGATGCCATCTCTGTGAAGTAGCCGAAGCCATGTTGATGGAGTTTGTCGAGCGCGGTCTGCTGGTGGAGCTGGTGGATATCGCCGAAGATGAAACCTGGTTCGCCGCCTACAGCCTGCGTATTCCGGTGTTGCGGCGGGTCGACACCGGCGCTGAGCTGGGCTGGCCGTTCAGTGCCGATGAGGTGGTGGCGTTCTTGCGTTAAGCGGATTTTGCACTGGCGGTTTTCCCGCCTGTCGAACTTTGCGATTGATCCCCTTGGCTTATCCGGCATTGATCGGATACTGTATGCGCATACAGTTATTCGTGGTGCCTGTGTTGCCGCTGCTGATTTTCGGCAGCGAGCAGGCAAGCCCGGGCGTGAGAGGGATGAATCGTGGTCAATGTCGAACAGTTGAAGAACAGCGTGAACCGGATGTCTGCAGATGTCGTGAGTGAAGCTGTTCTTGAGTTGCGTCTGGATGGTCTGGTGACCGAGGGCAAGACACCCTTCAACAAAACGCATTTCAATACCTGTTTCGCAGAGATCGAAGCCTTGTTTCAACGCGCGGGTTATCACCGGCAACTCGATGTCGTGGGTTATCAGGGATTGTTGTACGCCCTCTATGACCCCGCTCGCTGGGAGGCGGTCGATGTACTGCGCTGGCTCAAGGAATACACCGAAGCGGCGGCGCGCACACGGATTCCGGCTTGAGGCTAGGCTCATTCCCCGTGCTGTTGGATAATGCCGCCCTGCACTGAGGGTTAGAGCTTTCGTATGTCCACTTCTTCTTTTTCCGCGGCACACAGCCAGGCCAGTACGCTGTACTTGCCACCTGGCTCGTGGCAGACCGTTGTCGATTGTCTGTGCGAGCATTTCAGCGCCATCGGTCGTGAACAATGGCTGGACAGAATCGCCCGTGGCCGGGTCCTCGATGGGCAGGGCATGCCGATAGCCCTCGATCTGGCCTACAGGGAAGGTTTGCGGATTCATTATTTTCGCGAAGTGCCGGATGAAAAACCGATCCCGGTGATCGAGTCGATTCTGTACGCGGACGAGCATCTGGTGGTGGCCGACAAACCGCACTTTCTGCCGGTGACGCCGGCTGGCGAATACGTCGAACAGACGCTGCTCAGGCGCTTGATCCGTCGCCTGGACAATCCGCATCTGGTGCCATTGCATCGCATCGACCGGCATACCGCAGGGCTGGTACTGTTTTCCGCCAATCCGCAGAGTCGCTCGGCTTATCAGTCGTTGTTTCCAACCCGGCAGATCGAAAAGCGTTATGAGGCCATCGCAGCGGCGTTGCCTGAACTTGCCTTCCCGCTGGTTCATAAAAGCCGGCTGGTCGATGGCGAGCCATTCTTCCGCATGCAGGAAGGGCCTGGGGCCTGCAACACCGAGACGGCGATCGAAGTCAGGGAGAAACAGGAGAAACTCTGGCGGTATGGTCTTTACCCGGTGACGGGCAAGAAACATCAGTTGCGGGTACACATGGCGGCGTTGGGCGCCGCTATCTGCAACGACCCGTTTTACCCCGAGGTGCTCAAGGATGCGCAGGATGACTACGCCAATCCTTTGAAGCTGCTGGCCCAGGGGCTGAGATTCATCGATCCGGTCACAGGCCAGGTGCGTGAGTTCGAGAGTGAAATCACCCTGCAATGGTGATCCTGAACGGCGTCCCTGAAGTGCTGTTTTTCAGGCATGAAAAAGCCCGCATCAAGCGGGCTTTTCTGTATCCGGCGGCACCCGGTTACAGCTCTTTGACGGTACGGACCTGATCTTTGTTGATGCGGGTCTGTTTGCCATCGAGCTGTTCGAATTCGTAGAAGCCGGAATCCTTGTCGAACTCTGGCGTGTCGACGGCCTGGATTTCGCGACCGTCATTCAAGGTGATCACTGTAGGCGACGCGCAACCGGCGAGGGTGGCGAGGCCCAGTGCGAGCATGAAAGTGGCGAGTGTCCGTTGCATCATGAGTGTGTCTCCGAATATGAATTCTTTGGTTGCTGAACTTGAGACGTGAACCGTCCGCGCAAGTTCCTGATCAATGTCAGTCTGACACAGTGTCGTGACCGCTTGCATGACTGCTTAATAGTTCCGGCGTGTTGAGGTTGGCCAGCCTAGGGTCTTTGTCTGGGCATTGCAGCGCGGTCGCGCCGAGCTTGCGCATCAACCGGCCAGGGCTGCGCTCACCCTCGTTCCAGGCCTTTTCAAAGGCTGCCCTGTGCAGCACTGGAATCACACACAACAACGGCTCCCAGTGGTCATCGTGCCGCACCATCAGTGGCTTGTCCGGATTCAGGTTGGCGGTCTCGAGCATGGTGCCGATCAGCGCCGCATCAATGCCCGGAACGTCACAGGGCAGGACCAGCATATGGGTATGGCGGGCCGCTTCCAGGCCCGCGCGAATTCCCGCCAGGGGCCCGGGGAAGTCACCTTCATCGTCGTGGACCAACTGGTCGGCGTAGGGCGCATACTTCTCCAGGTTGCGATTGCAGGAGATGATCAGGTCATCGGTCAGCGGGCGGGTCTTGCGATGCAAGTGGGCAATCAGCGGTTCGCCGCGCCATTCCAGCAACCCTTTGTCCCGCCCCCCCATACGTTGGCCGCGACCGCCCGCCAGGAGCAGAATGGAGCAGGGTGGCAATTGTGAATTCATGGTCATGGCAGGTCTCCATGGGAGCGGCGAAAAAACGGAGCGCTGTGATATAACACCGGGCTGTTTCTCCTACAACTGGACGAGCCTATGAAAGCCAAGGCTGATGTACCTTTCGCACCGCTGAACATTGCAGTGCTGACTGTCAGCGATACCCGCACGCTGGAAACCGATACCTCGGGCCAGCTCTTTGTCGACCGCCTGAGCGCCGCCGGTCATTACCTGGCAGCCCGGGTGTTGCTCAAAGATGACCTCTACAAAATTCGTGCGCAAGTCGCCAACTGGATTGCCGACGATGTCGTGCAGGTGGTGCTGATCACCGGCGGAACCGGTTTTACCGGGCGTGACAGCACACCGGAAGCCGTCAGCTGCCTGCTGGACAAGCAGGTCGATGGATTCGGCGAGCTGTTCCGCCAGATCTCGGTTGCCGATATCGGCACCTCGACCGTTCAGTCCCGGACGTTGGCCGGACTGGCCAATGGCACGCTGGTTTGCTGTTTGCCGGGTTCGACCAATGCCGTGCGCACCGGTTGGGACGGCATTCTGGCCGAACAGCTGGATTCGCGGCATCGCCCGTGCAATTTCGTGCCTCACCTGAAACAGGCTGCGCCTTGTGAATCCCGTGGGTAAGCCGGGCAAGACCGGCAGCCTGATGCCCGTCGAGGAGGCGTTGGCACGCTTGTTGGAAATGGCCGAGGTCTCAAGGATT
This sequence comes from Pseudomonas sp. GNP012, assembly GCF_054343835.1. Classification (NCBI taxonomy): domain Bacteria; kingdom Pseudomonadati; phylum Pseudomonadota; class Gammaproteobacteria; order Pseudomonadales; family Pseudomonadaceae; genus Pseudomonas; species Pseudomonas sp. GNP012. Next base: position 996,750 of record NZ_JBTGUU010000001.1, read on the forward strand.
GTCGAGCGTGAACGCTTGCCATTGGCGCAGGTGCAGGGGCGTGTACTGGCTGAAGATCTTTTGTCGACCCTTGATCTGCCGCCTTGGCCCAACAGTGCCATGGACGGGTATGCCTTGCGCATGGCTGACTGGACGGGAGAGCCGTTGGTAGTCAGCCAGAAGGTGTTTGCCGGCCAGGCCCCCGATCCGTTGCAGCCTGGAACCTGTGCGCGCATTTTCACCGGAGCGCCTGTTCCCGCCGGTGCCGATTGTGTCGAAATGCAGGAAAACGCCGAGGTCCAGGCGGATGAGCGAGTGCGTTTCACGCAAGCCTTGAGCCAAGGCCAGAACATCCGTCCGCAAGGCCAGGAAGCGACCGTCGGCGAGTTGATTCTGCCGGCAGGCACACGCCTGGGGCCGATTGAGCAAGGATTGGCTGCCTCATTGGGCTACGCCGAGCTGGAGGTCGTTCGCAAGGTACGTGTGGCGGTGCTGTCGACCGGCGACGAATTGATTGAGCCGGGCCAGACGCTGGGTCCGGGACAGATCTACAACAGCAACCGGGTGTTGTTGTGCAGCTGGTTGCAGCGTCTGGGCTGTGAGGTCGTCGACGCGGGCATTCTTCCGGACGATCTGCAAACCACTCGTTCCCGATTGGGTGAGTTGAAGGATGTCGACCTGATCCTCTCGACCGGTGGCGTATCGGTGGGAGAAGCCGATTTTCTGGGTATCGCCTTGCGTGAAGAGGGCGAACTGACGCTCTGGAAACTCGCCATCAAGCCCGGAAAACCGTTGACGTTCGGACATTTTCGCGGTGTGCCCGTGATCGGCTTGCCGGGCAATCCGGCATCGACCCTTGTGACTTTTGCCTTGTTGACCAGGCCCTATCTCCTGCGTCGTCAGGGTGTAAAGGAAGTCGAGCCGCTGAAGGTGCAGGTACCGGCAGGGTTTGATTGGCCCCAACCTGGCAATCGACGGGAGTATTTGCGTGGACGGCTGGAAAACGGCAGGGCGACGATCTACAAAAACCAGAGTTCCGGTGTACTGCGCAGCGCTGCCTGGGCTGATGGACTGGTAGAAGTCCTGGAAGGTCGCACGCTGGTTCAGGGCGATAGCGTTTTCTTCATTCCGTTGAGCGAAGTACTGAGTTGACCGCTTCAGCGGATTAGCCAGGCAAAAACCCGGTTGATTGAACCGGTTTTTTGTCTGATGGCCATTCAATGTGCCAGGAACAATGAAATGACCTGTTCGAAACGGCTATTGGCGATCCAGCCAAGAAGACCGAGGATCACGACCGTTCCGCAGGCGGAGTAGGCGAGCCTGTGCTTGATGGATTTGACGTCACCGCGGATTTCGTCCAGGTCCCTGCGTATGTGCTTGAGGTGTGTTTCCAGCTCGGTGACGCGAGGTTCCATATCAATTTCTCCCGTGGCTCTTGTGCTGGCCGGTAATCCAGGGTTTTGGCCTTGCTTGGCACGTCCCTGTGGTGTCCTGCTGAAACCCCAAGGTCTACCAATTCGGATTTGCGGTCAATTGAGCAGATTCCTCACGTCTTGTAAGAAAAATCCTGCCGTAGGGGATCAAGTTGCCTGACTGGAAATAATTGGTTTTCTGGCGACCTTTAACAGCGCCTGCGCGGTCAACATCTCCCAGATGCCATTCAAACGGGAGTGAAGTAATGAGCGATCGCAAGGCGCTGTTGATTCTGCATGGCAAACAGGCACTCAACGAGGCGGTTCGCGCCGCCGTCGAAAACCGTCGTGAACAAGGCTGGGAGCTGGCTGTGCGATTGACCTGGGAAGCCGGCGATGCGCAGAGACTGGTGGGCGAAGCGTTGGCGGCCGGTTATCGACACATCATCGCCGGTGGCGGCGATGGCACCTTGCGCGATATCGCCGAGGCCATGGCGGAGCACTCGAAAAAAGCCAGCCTGATACTGATGCCGCTGGGAACCGCCAACGATTTTGCGCGTGCGGCAGGCGTGCCCCTGCAGCCTGATCAGGCGCTGGCGTTGCTTGATACCCCGCCGACCCCCATTGATCTGGGGGAGGTCGACGGGCAGATATTCCTGAACATGGCGACCGGTGGGTTTGGCAGTCATGTCACGGCGAACACCTCGGAGGAGTTGAAGAAAATCCTCGGTGGTGCTGCTTACCTGTTCACCGGCCTGTCACGCTTCAATGAGCTTCATACCGCCTACGGTGAATTGCAGGGACCGGATTTCCACTGGAGCGGCGATCTGCTGGCGCTGGGCATCGGCAATGGCCGGCAGGCCGGTGGCGGGCGGGAATTGTGCCCACAGGCCCTGGTCGATGATGGTTTGCTGGACATCAGTATCCTGCCGGCACCGCAGGAGGTGGTCGGTACATTGAAAAACCTGCTGACCGAAGGTTTTGGCATCGACAGCATGTTTGTCCGGGTGCGCCTGCCCTGGGTCGAGATCAAGGCCTCGGAAGGGCTCTGCATCAACCTTGATGGTGAGCCGCTGGTCGGGGATAACCTGCGTTTCTCGGTCCGCCCGGCGGCGTTGCTCGTGCATTTGCCTGAAGACTCGCCGCTGTTACGGGCCAGTGAAGTGGCTAGTCATCAAGGCTGATGATTTGTTCACGCACGGCGAACAGCACCAGGCCGGCCACATCGTAGATCTGCAAACGCTTCATGATCTGCGAACGGTGGGTTTCGACGGTCTTGACGCTCAACCCCAGGCCGTTGGCAATCTCTCGGGTGGATTTGCCGCGAACGATCAACCGCAGGATTTCCAGCTGGCGTGCCGTCAGGTTGTGCGAGTCGGCAGGTTCGGGCTGGTGCTTCTGATTTCGGATCAGGGCCTGGGTGATCACCGTGTGGGCAATGGCCGGGCTCAGATAGCGCTCGTTGTTGCGCAAGGCGTCCAGCGCGTGCTCGAGTTCGGTCGCCGTGGTGTCCTTGAGCAGGTAGCCGTGTGCTCCGGACTCCAGGGCCTGCATGATGAGGGCCGGGTCGGTGTGCATCGACAGGATCAGCACCTTGCTCTGCGGGTGCACCCGCTTGAGCTGTTGCAAGGCTTCGAGGCCGCCGGTCTGGCGCATCGAAATATCCAGCAGGACAATATCCGGGGACAGATGCCCGACCATTTCGAGCAACTGCGAGCCGTCATTGGCCTCACCGATGACGGCGTAGCCGGGCAGGTCCATTACCAGGGCGCGCACGCCAGCCCTGATCAGCGAGTGGTCATCCACCAGTAGCAAGTTACAAGTCAATGCATAACCTTATTCGAACTGGCCCGTTCGAGCGCACGGGGCGCCCAGGGAAATAGAGCTTCGATTTGAGTGCCTTTACCCGGCTCGCTGGTAACGGTCAACGTGCCGCCCAGTTGATCTATCCGTTCCGACATCCCGGCCATACCGCGTTGCCCTTCGCGACCTGGGTCTGTTGCGGGTGCGAAGCCCTGGCCATCATCGCTGATCTGCAATCTCAGGCCTTGGGGCAGGCGCTGCAGGCATACCAGCAGGTTCTTGGCCCGGGCATGTCGCAGGATGTTGGTGACCGCTTCCTGGGTAATGCGAAAAGCCGCCACGGCCATTTCCTCCGGTATGCCGGTCAGGCGCTGCTGGCATTCCAGGCTCCAGTGCACCGGGGTGTTGGCCAGGGTCTTGAGCAGGTGTGCCCGCAGACTGGCTTCCAGCCCGAGGCTGGTCAACTGCCGGGGATTGAGAATGGCGGATACGTCACGAACTTTGGCCAGGGTTTCTTCCAGTGTGTCGCACAGGACCGTGCATTGTCCCTGGAGCTCTTCGGGCATCCGGCGTTTGAGCCAGTCACTTTGCAATTTTGCGGCGGTCAGCAATTGACCGATGTCGTCATGCAGTTCGCGGCTCAGTCGGTGACGCTCGTTTTCCTGGACTTGCAATAGCCGGTCGGCCAGCTCCTGAGGCTCGAATTTGATCGATTTGCGCGAGAGGCAGTACTGCACGACAACACTGGTCAGCGCCGCAATGTTGAGCAGCAGCAATGACAGGGGCAGCGCAATGGACAAGCCATGGACCAGCAAACTGCCGAGGGTCGAGCAGGCGCATAGCAACAGCGTGAATCTGCGAGCATTTTCCCGGGAGGGGGGCCACTTGGCGATTGACTTGAGGCTGGCGTACATAGCGGATGGAGCCAATGGATGTTCGCTGCGGGCTGACCGGTCATGCTGGCTGACAGGCCCCTGTTTTTTATGTGGAGCGCCGACGAGTTCAGCTGCGATCACGCAGCCATTAATTGGCGTCAACTAACAGGCGGCATAGTAGCACTTAAGATACCGTTGGTCGCGTCCGTATGCATGTCCGAAAAGTCAGGAATCCAGTCGTTTCGACAATGCTTCCATAATGGAACAAGTTGGTTGTCGCCATCGCAAAATGCCGATAGCCCGGGGGCTGTTGATACCGGGCAATACCCGATCAAGGCTGGCGCGCAATTGTCGATAGGCAATAGTGGTTGTTTTAAGGATGTCGCTTATAGCAATGAAATATTCATTTGCGACATGTGCGCACTCAATTAACAGTGCGGTACTGATAACCAAACCAGGCCATACGGCATAGTTGGATTAGTTCAAGCCCGTCGTTCCGAATAGGGCACGAGGGTGAGCGGCCTGGAATTGACCGGTGGCTGAAACCGGCTTTGCCCGACCTGAAAGGCAAAGGCTTCGATAAGGGTGACCTGCTCGCTGTCGTCGAGGCTGAGTTGCCCGGTGGTCTGGTCGATGAGTTCGAGCTGCCAGGCAATCAGGGTCAGACAGTCTTTCAGGGCGCTCAGCGCCTCGTCGTGCAGGCTCATGTTGTTCTGTGCGTGGTTCAGCAAACCATGAATATGCAGCGAAAACTCAGACACGGCCGCCAGCGCCAGGGCATCGGCCTTGTTGGCCAGCTTGAGCAGCGTGCTGAGCATGCAGTCGATGGCGTCCTTGTCATTGCTGATCAACTGCAGATGGCTCAGGCATTCCTCGGTTTTAGCCAGGAGTGTTTCAGCTTCGACGAGAAACTCCGGGAGCCGCTGGGCCCACTCTTTACGATCGTTCGGCATACTTATCTCCACAACGTCATGTCAAATGAGGGGATATCGTGTGTGTCGACGAGGGCGGTCGGAACCCCGGCATTGCCGAGTCGTCGGGCGAACGAACGGCGGCAGGCTGGGGAACACGAGAGGGTGGTTGGCCACTGGCTTGCGATCGCACACAAAAGCCTGACTCCGTTCATGCAATGAGAATGGCGTCACATTAATGGCTATTGGATATTGCGAATATCAGGTTGCACCTGATTGTTGATAGGGGAATCCCTTACGCAGCGGAACCTTTCGCAAGAACCGGGGTCGCGGCGCAGAAGTGCAGCAGATGTAATCACAGCGCCAGTAAAGCATGATGCCAATGTGACATCAATGCCTGTGCGTGGCATTTTAGAGCGGGTCAAGCTTCGGCAAAAACAGCCGATAACCTTCTCTAAGTGAATTCATCCGAACAAGACCAGGAGTCATTGATGGCCGGCATTCTCGACACGGTAGACCAACGCACGCAACTGGTGGGTGAGAATCGCCTGGAAATTCTCATGTTCCGCCTCGCCGGACGGCAATTGTTCGCGATCAACGTCTTCAAAGTACAGGAAGTCCTGCAGTTGCCAAAGTTGACGCTGATGCCGCAGCGCCATCCTTTTGTCTGCGGCGTGGTCAACCTGCGCGGCCAGACCCTGCCGGTGATCGACCTGTCCCAGGCCATCGGCATGCGCCCGCTGGTGCCGGGGCCTGGCAGCACGATTATCGTCACCGAATACAACCGTTCGGTTCAGGCCTTCCTGGTCGGCGGCGTGGACCGGATCGTCAACATGAACTGGGAAGCCATCCTGCCGCCCCCGAGCAGCGCCGGCCGCCAGCACTACCTGACGGCAATCAGCAAGGTCGATGATCAACTGGTGGAAATCATCGATGTCGAAAAGGTCCTGGCCGAAATCGTCCCGTACAACGCCAAGGTCTCCCGTGACAAGCTCGAAGATCCGGTACTTGAACGCGCCCGTGGCCGAGAGGTGCTGCTGGTGGATGACTCGAACGTGGCCCTGGCGCAATTGCGCGATACCCTGGGACAGCTGGGCGTGAAGATGCACATCGCCAGCGACGGGTTGAAGGCCTTGAACATGCTCAAGGCCTGGGCGGACACCGGCGTGGACATGACCGAAAAACTGCTGATGATCTTCACCGATGCGGAAATGCCGGAAATGGATGGCTATCGCCTGACTACCGAAATTCGCAACGATCCGCGCCTGCGTGGCTTGTATGTGGTGCTGCACACCTCTTTGTCCGGCAGCTTCAACGATTCGATGGTGAAAAAGGTCGGCTGCGACAATTTCCTCTCCAAATTCCAGCCGGACAAACTCGTCGACGTGGTACGCCAGCGTCTGATGCTTGACGAAGTCACCGTCTGAGCCCTTGTAGGAGCGAGCTCGCTCGCGATGGTCTTGAACGATAACGCGTAAAACCAGATGCCCAGCGGCGTCCTTGGGTTTTTCGCGAGCAAGCTCGCTCCTACAGGTTTTTGCTCTTTGATTCGGCGTTCAAGCTCGTATAGGGTGGCGTTTTGCCTAAGAGGGAGCTGGCCATGTTGCGTCTGAGCGCGCTGTATCGTTATCCGTTGAAGTCCGCCAGGGGCGAGACGCTGCAACGGATCGGTCTCGATAAACTCGGTCTGGACGGTGATCGCCGCTGGATGCTGGTGGATGAAGCCAGCGGTCGTTTCCTGACCCAGCGTGCGGTGGCGCAGATGAGCCAGTTGTCGGCGTTGTGGAATGCCCAAGGCGGCCTGACCCTCAGTGCGCCTGGTCATTCGCCGATCGACGTAGCCTTGCCCGGCCTTGATGCAGAACTGCGTGGCGTGACGATCTGGCGCGATACCTTGCGGGTCCCCGATGCAGGCGATGCAGCCGCAGCCTGGGTCAGCGAATTTATTGGTAAACCGACACGTCTGGTGCAAGTGCCGCTGGATCGGGCGCGGATGACGGAGGCGGGGTACGGCAAGGATGACGACCAGGTGGCGTTCGCCGATGGCTATCCGCTGTTGCTGATTGGCCAGGCCTCCCTCGAGGACTTGTCGAAACGGGTCGGGCGTCCGTTGGAGATGCTGCGTTTCCGGCCAAACCTGGTGATCGAAGGCAGTGAAGCCTTCGCCGAGGACGGCTGGAAGCGTATCCGCATCGGCGATGTCGAGTTCCGCGTGGTCAAGTCCTGCTCACGCTGCATCCTGACCACCATCGACCCGCAAACCGGCGAGCGCAGCGACGACCGAGAACCCCTTGCAACCTTGCAGAAATACCGTTCGCAGGCGGACGGCGCGATGTTTGGCCAGAACCTGGTCAACGACGGCAACGGTCGACTCGAAGTCGGCATGCCGGTGGAGATCCTCGAATAATTTTGCGCAGAACAAAAAAATGCCCGTGTCGAAAAACACGGGCATTTTTATTGCGCTGACCTTTATTTCGGCAAAGCCTGCGGGTTTAGCCGCGGTATTCACACAGGTAAGCGGTGTCGACGGCCACTTTGAGCTGGAACTTGCTGTTGGCCGGCACGTTGAACTGGCTGCCGGCGGCGAAGGTTTCCCAGTCGCTGCTGTCTGGCAGTTTGACGGTCAATGCGCCACTGACCACGTGCATGATTTCACGCTGGCTGGTGCCGAATTCGTATTCGCCCGGAGCCATGACGCCGATGGTCGCTGGACCTTCTGCGGTGCCAAAGGCGATCGACTTGACGGTGCCGTCGAAGTACTCGTTGACTTTAAACATGGGCGATTCCTCGAAAAGGGCTAAAAAGGGCCGGCCAGTATGCACAAGGCCCCGAGTGTCGTCACCTGTCTAAAGAGGAAGAACCAGTGGCAGCAGGCGTGCGGTATTGCGCGCATCTTCCAGCGCCCGGTGTTGCTGGCCGGTGAACTGCAGGCCGGCCAGTTGCAGGGCGCCGTTGAGCCCCAGCGGGCGTTCCAGACGCCTGGCCTTGGCAAAGCGCTGTTTGAGGTTCATGTGGGGCACGTTGGCCAGGGCACTGGCAAGTCCCAGTTGCTGCCAATCCTGAAGCAGCTGTTTGCGATCGTAGTCGCCCCAACTGGCCCAGCCTTCAAGTCGCGTGTGGTGTTGGCCGAGCCAGCGCTCAAATGCCGGCCAGACTTCGCCCAGCGGTTGCGCCGCATCGATGTTGGCTTGGGTGATGTGCGTCAGCTCGCGGCAAAACGGCGTCAGCAACGGCCGCCGCAAGGGGCGGACGAAGCGCTGGAACTGGTCCAGTTCGCGTCCCTTGCGGTCCACCAGGGTGGCGCCGATTTCAATGATTTCCATATCCGTTACGGGCCATCCACCCTCATCGGTGGTGGCCTCCAGATCAATGACCAGCCAATGAGGCATTGCAGGGTTCCTGGTATCCGCGTCCTGATAGGCTTTGAGCGTAGCCAAACCCGGCGGTTCCGCCTAGCGCCTTATTCGACCTCCAACAGTATCTGCCGGTTTTTCACCTGATCCCCGACTTTGACTTGCAAGCGTTTCAGGACACCGTCGATGCCTGATTTCAAGGGGTGCTCCATTTTCATCGCTTCCAGTACCACCAGCAGCTGGCCCTTGGTGACCGGGCTGCCTTCATTGACCAGGACGTCGACAATCGCACCGTCCATCGGGGCCTTGAGGGTGCCGCAACTGACACTGGCCCGGCTGGAAACCTGCGCCTGAGTGCGATCGGCAAACTGCAAGCTGCCCGGCCGGGTAAACAGCCAGAGTTGCCCTGCCTCCAGGCGATAGGCGTGGCGCTGGCGGATGCCATCGATTTCGAGGGTGGCCCGGCGCCCGTCGCAGTGGAGGATCTTCAGCTCGATGCTGCGTTCGGCGACCTGAATGCGCAATGGTTCACCCGGGATTGCCTGCAACGTCACCACCCAGTCCTGATCCTCAAGGCCGATGCGATAGTGCAGGGGCACGCTGGCATTGTTGCGCCAACCGCCCAGCGGGGCGGGATGAGCCTGTGCCGACGCCTGGTAGAAGAGGGCGGTGGCAATGGCCAGGTGTTGCGCGCCCGGGGCATGGGACTGCAGACAGGCAGGGTCGGCAAAGTGCTGCGCGATGAACCCGGTACTGAAGTCACCGCTGGCGAACTGCGGGTGCTCCAGCAGACTGGCGAGTAAACGCTGATTGCTTTGCACCCCCAGCAGCACGCTGTCCTGTACCGCCCGCAGCAATTTGCGCCGGGCCTCTTCGCGAGTGGCGCCGTGGGCGATGAGCTTGCCGAGCATCGGGTCGTAGAAGGGGCTGATGAGCTGACCTTCGATCAGGCCATGGTCGATCCGCACGCCGTCCTGCAATCCCGGTTCCCAGGCCACGACGCGACCGGTTTGCGGCAGGAAACCCTGGGCCGGGTCTTCGGCATACAGGCGCACTTCCATGGCGTGGCCCGTGAGTTGCACCTGCTCCTGGCGCAAGGGCAGCGGTTGCCCTTCGGCAATGTTGAGTTGCCAGGCCACCAGGTCCAGCCCGGTGATCAATTCGGTCACCGGGTGCTCGACTTGCAGTCGGGTGTTCATCTCCAGGAAATAGAATTGCCCGCGGGCATCCAGCAGAAACTCCACGGTGCCCGCGCCGACGTAATGCACTGCCCGGCCGGCCTTGAGCGCCGCTTCGCCCATGGCCTGGCGCAGTTCAGGGGTCATCACCGGGCAGGGTGCTTCCTCGATGACTTTTTGATGCCGGCGCTGTACCGAACAGTCGCGCTCGCCGAGGTAAATCAGGTTACCTTGCCGGTCACCGAACAGCTGAACCTCGACATGACGGGGTTCGATCAGTGCCTGTTCGAGAATCAGTTCGCCGCTGCCAAATCCGTTCAGGGCTTCGGAGCGTGCAGTGCGAATCTGTTCCAGCAGGTTGCCGGCTTCGTGCACCAGGCGCATGCCGCGTCCACCGCCGCCAGCACTGGCCTTGATCATCAACGGATAGCCGATGCGCTCGGCTTCGCGGCTCAGGGTCTCGTCGTCCTGCCCATCGCCTTGATAACCGTCGATGCAGGGCACACCGGCTTCGATCATGGCGATCTTCGACAGGCGCTTGCTGCCCATCAGTTCGATGGCCTCGGGGCTGGGGCCGATGAAGGTGATTCCGGCATCCTGGCACGCGCGGGCAAACCCGGCGTTTTCCGAGAGGAAACCGTAGCCCGGATGGATCGCATCCGCGCCCGTGCGCCGGGCGGCGTCGAGAATGGCCGGGATGTTCAAATAAGACTGGTGCACCGCGGCCGGACCGATGTTGACCGCCTCGTCGGCCATCTGCACGTGCAAGGCATCGGCGTCGGCGTCGCTGAACACGGCAACCGTGCGATAGCCCAGCGCCTGGGCCGTACGCTGGATGCGGCAGGCGATTTCACCGCGGTTGGCGATGAGGATTTTCTTGAGTCCGTGCATAGGGGGCGTCTCTCAAATTGTGCGGTGAAAGTGCTGGCCTCTTCGCGAGCGGGCTCGCTCCCACAGGGGAATGCATTTCAAATGTGGGAGCGAGCCTGCTCCGGGCGGCGTTCCGACGAAGCTTTTAAATGGCCCACCCCGGTTTGCGTTTTTGCACGAAGGCCATCGTTCCCTCGACGCCTTCTGCCCCGGTCACCGCTTCGCTGAACCATTCGGCTGCCTGATCGAGCAGGGCATCCGACGGCTGACCCGCGCTCGCCAGCAAGAGTTTCTTGGTCGCCGCATTCGCCCCCGGCGCACAACACAAGACATGGGCCAACACCTCATCGAGACGCTCGGCCAGGGCCTGCGGATCATGTTCGACAAAGTGCACCAGCCCCATGCGCCGTGCCTGGTGGCCATCAAAACGCGCCGCCGTCAGGGCCAGGCGCCGGGCTTGGGTCAAGCCGATGCGTTGCACCACGAATGGCGCAATTTGCGCCGGCAGCAGACCCAGGCTGGTTTCCGGCAGGCCGAATTGCGCCTGGTGATCAGCCAGGGCGATATCGCTGACGCAGGCCAGGCCGAGACCTCCGCCGAGTACCGCGCCTTGCAGCACCGTGATCACCACTTGCGGTGCGTGTTGCACCTCTTGCAGCAGCGCGCCGAACACCCGGTTCAGGTCCCGGTGCGCAGTGGGGCCTTGAGCGCGGGCGTCAGCCATGTCCTTGATGTCGCCGCCAGCACAGAAGTGTCCGCCGACGCCACCGATCACCAGCGCGCGAACTCCCGGCTTATCGCGTACCGCCGCCAGCACCGAGCGCAACTCGGCGACCATCTGCAAGCTCATCGCATTGCGGCATTCCGGGCGGTTGAGGGTGACGTGCAACACGCCGTTGTGCAGTTCCAGCAGCAAGGTCTGGCAAACCGGCAGGTTGTTCATTTCTTTTTCCCCGGCAGGATGCCCATCAACTTGCAGATGATCCCCAGCATGATTTCGTCGGCGCCGCCGCCAATCGACACCAGCCGCACATCGCGGTAAGCGCGGGCCACCGGGTTGTCCCACATGAAGCCCATGCCACCCCAATACTGCAGGCAGCTGTCGCTGACTTCGCGGCCCAGCCGCCCGGCCTTGAGCTTGGCCATCGAAGCCAGGCGCGTGACATCCTGGCCTTTGACGTATTGCTCGGTGGCCTGATAGACCAGCGCCCGCAGGCATTCGATCTCGGTTTGCAGCTCAGCGAGACGGAAGTGGATGACCTGATTGTCGATCAGCGCATTGCCGAAAGTTTTGCGCTCCTTGCAGTATTCGATGGTGCTGTCGACGCAATATTCCAGGCCCTTGATCATGTTGGCCGCGCCGAACAGGCGCTCTTCCTGGAACTGCAGCATCTGCATCATGAACCCCGCGCCTTCATGGCCGATGCGGTTGCGCTGCGGCACGCGCACGTTGTCGAAAAACACCTGGGCGGTTTCCGAGCTGCGCATGCCGAGCTTGTCCAGGTGCGAACTCAAGCTGATGCCCGGCGTATTCATCGGCACCATGATCAGCGACTTGTTGATGTGCGGCTTGTCGTCCGAGGTGTTGGCCAGCAGGCAGATGAAATCGGCGCTCGGCGAGTTGGTGATCCACATCTTGCTGCCGTTGATCACGTAATCGTCACCGTCCTTGCGCGCAGTGGTTTTCAATCCGGCGACGTCGGAACCGGCACCGACTTCGGAAACACCGATGCAGCCGACCTGCTCGCCGCTGATGGCCGGGCGCAGGAATTCCTCGCGCAGCTCATCGGAACCGAACCGGGCCAGTGCCGGCGTGCACATGTCGGTCTGCACGCCGATGGACATCGGGATGCCGCCGCAATGAATGGTGCCGAATTCTTCGGCGGCGACGATCGAATAGCTGTAGTCGAGCCCCATGCCGCCGAATTTTTCCGGTTTGGAAATGCCCAGCAGGCCGAGGTCGCCGGCTTTGCGGAAGATGTCGTGGATGGGGAAGCGCCCGGCCTTTTCCCATTCCTCGACGTGCGGGTTGATTTCGTGCTCTACGAATTGGCGTACGGTGCGGCGCAGTGCTTCGTGTTCCTGGGTGAAGATCATTTTTATTGTTCTCCTTGAGCCGGCCTAGAGCCGGGCTACGCCAAAACTGTTGGCTTGCAATGGCCGCACCTGGGCCTCGTGACAGATATCCAGCAAGTAACCGAGCAAGGTCCGTGTATCGCGCGGGTCGATCAAACCGTCGTCCCACAGATTGGCGCTGCCGTAGAGCGCCGTGGACTGGCTGTCGAGTTTCTGCGCGGTGACCTGTTCGAGCATGTCGAGCATTTTCGGATCGGGCACCAGGCCGTCCTTGGCCTGTTTGGCCTCGGTGACGATGCGCAGCACCTTGCCCGCTTGCGCGCCGCCCATCACGGCGGTGCGGCTGTTGGGCCAGGCGAAAATGAAACGCGGGTCGAGGCCGCGCCCGCACATTGCATAGTTGCCGGCACCGTAGGAACCACCGACGACTATGGTCAGCTTCGGCACCCGGGCGTTGGCCACCGCTTGAATCATCTTCGCGCCGTGCTTGATCACCCCCTGCTGTTCCGATTCGGTGCCGACCATGAACCCGGTGGTGTTGTGGAAAAACAGCAACGGCGTCTGGCTCTGGTCGCACAGCTGGATGAACTGCGCGGCCTTGCTCGCGCCCTTGGGCGTGATCGGGCCGTTGTTGCCGATGAAGCCACAGGCGCGCCCCTGAATTTTCAGGTGACCGCAGACGGTCTGCTGATCGAACTCGCCCTTGAATTCAAGAAAGTTCGACGCATCGGCAATCCTGGCGATGATTTCGCGTACGTCGTAGGGTTTTTTCGGGTCATCCGGTATCAGGCCGAGCAGTTCGTCGATGGGGTACAGCGGCTCCTCCCAGCGTCGTTCGGGCGCTTGGGGCAACTGCTCGTTCCACGGCAGCAGGCTGACGATCTCGCGTACCTGGCGCACACCGTCGGCGTCGTTCTCAGCCAGGTATTCGGCGGTGCCGGCGATTTGTGCGTGCATCTCGGCGCCGCCCAGTTCTTCATCGGTCGCGACTTCGCCAGTGGCGGCCTTGAGCAGTGGGGGACCTGCGAGAAACAGCTTGGCCTTGCCACGCACCACCACCACGTAATCCGACAGCCCCGGCTGATAGGCGCCGCCCGCCGTGGCCGAGCCGTGCACCACAGTCACCTGCGGCAAACCCATGGCCGACATCCGTGCTTGATTGGCAAAGCTGCGCGCGCCTTCGACGAAAATCTCCGCCGCGTAATTGAGATTGGCGCCGCCGCTTTCGGCGAGGGTGATCACCGGCAGTTTGTTTTCCATGGCGATCTGTTGCAGGCGCAGGGATTTTTTCAAACCGCTGGGGGAGATGGTCCCGCCCCTGATCGCGCTGTTGTTCGCCACCACCAGCACGCGCATGCCAGACACGTAGCCGATGCCGGCGATCAAACCGCCACCGGCGCAGCTGCCGTCCTTGTCGTCGTGCAGCTTGTAGCCGGCCAGGCTCGCCAGTTCGAGAAACGGCGCGCCGGGGTCGAGCAGCAGATTGAGGCGCTCGCGGGGCAATAACTGACCGCGTTTTTCAAACCTGGGTTTGGCTTCGGCGGCCTTGTCCAGCAGATTCTGTTCGAGCACGCGGACTTGTTCGATGGCGCTCAGCATTGCCGTACGGTTCTGGGCGAACGGCTCGCTGTGGGGATCGAGTTGCGACTGAATCACCGGCATGGGTTATTCCTTGTCCTTCAACACGTCGGGTATGTAGGCGCGGTGGAATCCGTTGTACGACTCACTGTTGGTCGCTTTATGGATCGGCCAGGCGCGCCCGCCGAGGCTGGCGGCGCCGTCGATGCGCAGGGTGCTGCCGCTGACGAACGCCGCTGCCGGGCTGAGCAGGAAAACGATCGCCGCGCTGACTTCCGATTCGGTGCCGATGCGCTTGAGCGGTACGTGTTCGCGCAGGGTCGGGATCACGGCCTTGAAGGCGCCTTCGTAGGTGTCCATGCCGCTGGAGGCAACCCAGCCCGGCGCCACGGCATTGACCCGCACGCCGGCATGACCCCATTCGTACGCGGCGGTCTTGGTCAGGTTGTCCATGCCCGAACGTGCCGCGCCGGAATGCCCCATGCCGGGCATGCCGCCCCACATGTCGGCGAGCATGTTGACGATGGCGCCGCCGTGCTTGCTCATGGATTGGTTGAATACTTCCCGGGCCATCAGGAAACCGCCCACCAGATTGGTGCGCATCACGGTTTCGAAACCCTTCTGATTGATCGAGGCCAAGGGCGACGGGTACTGCCCGCCGGCATTGTTGACCAAGCCATGGATCGGACCGTGCTTGCGAATCAGTTCGCTGACCAGATGCGTCACCGCTTCTTCCTCGCGGATATCGCAAACGGCCCAGTCGGCCTTGCCGCCGTCTTCGGCGATTTCCGCTGCAACGGTTTTGAGCTTGTCGGCCTTGCGTCCGACCAGCAGCACATGGGCGCCGAGGGCCGCCAGTTCGTGGGCGGTGCAGCGGCCGATGCCGCTGCCGCCACCGGTGACGATGATGTTTTGGCCGGCAAACAAATCGGCTTTGAAAATCGAATCGTAGGCCATGGCGACAATCCTCTAGTTGAACTGGTCGGCGATGCGCTGCGGCACCGGGATCTGGATTTCCAGCAGTTGCTGGGCGAAGGCTTTGCCTTGCGGGTCGATGCGCAGGCTGGCGACACCGCCGCCGCCGAGGGCGTTTTCCAGCAGGAAATTCAGGCTGTGGCTGGCGGGCAAGTACCAGCGTTCGACCCGCCCGTGGATGGGATCGAGGACGTGCCCCATCCAGTCGACGATCACTTCCGGGGTCAGGGCTTCGGCGATCCATGGCAGGTATTCGGGATCGCGGGCCATGACGCCGATGTTGCTGTGGTTGCCCTTGTCGCCGGAGCGGGCGACCGCCAGCTTGACCAGGGCCACGCTGGCGTCGGCCTGGCCAGTCGGTTTCGGTGCGGCGAGCGGGACTGGCAGGTCCAGCGGGTCGAGCGTATCGAGGGCGGGCAGGGCACAGGGGTGGCGCCGGCCCATGAAATCAATGTCCAGCGTGCAGGCGGTTTTGTCGATGAGGAACGAGAACAGTCGGATCAGCGGATACACCGTCGGCCGGCCACCGACAATGCCAGTCAACCCTGGCGCCATGCCGGTGGCGGCCTGGGCAATCTCCCGGGAGAACACGATCAAGGCCTGCTTGTCCGGATGGCGCACGGCGAGTTTGATCACCACTTCGCGGCTGTCCTGACGCTGGCCGTGGGGGCCGTAGGTGGCCTCGCTGCCCAGCAACTCGATATTCACCTCGCTGTACGGCGCCCAGCCGCGCTGGCTGAACATTTCCGAGGTCTTGTTGATGATCGCCGCGCTGACCCGTCGCGCCTTGTCGACGGCATCGATGCCGGCAATCAGGCAACTGGCGGTACAACGAAAGCCATCGGGGTACGTGGCGCTGACCTTGTATTGAGCCGTCGGCGGCAGGCCTTTGGCGCCGTGCACCTGCACCGCGTTCCTGCCCTGTTGCAGCAGTTTGACCTGAGTGAAGTCGCACACCACGTCGGGCAGCAGATACGCGCGCGGATCGCCGATTTCATAGAGCATCTGTTCACCCACCGTCAGTGGCGTGACCAGCCCGCCGGTACCTTGCGGTTTGCTGACGATGAACTGGCTGTCGGCGCTGACTTCGACGATGGGAAAACCGATGTGTTCGTAGTCGGGCACGTCGCGCCAATCGGTGAAGTTGCCGCCCGTGCACTGGGCGCCGCATTCGATGATGTGCCCGGCCAATGCGGCCTGGGCGAGTTTGTCGTAGTCGTGCCACGACCAGCCGAACTCATGCACCAGCGCGGCGCTGACTACCGCACTGTCGACCACGCGCCCGGTGATCACGATGTCCGCGCCCAGACGCAGGGCTTCGACGATGCCGGGTGCGCCGAGGTAGGCATTGGTCGAGACGCACCTCGATGGCAGGGGCGCACCGCTGAACATTTCATGAATGCCTTGGCTGCCCAGCTGTTTGAGTTGCGGTTGCAGGTCATCACCCAGCAGCACGGCGATCTTCAACGCCACCCCAGCCTTGTCGCAGGCCGCTTGCAGGGCGGCGGCGCAGGCTTGTGGGTTGACCCCGCCGGCATTGCTGATGACCCGGATGTTGTGCTGCGCGAGCTGCGGCAGCAAGGGCGCGAGCACTTCGATGAAATCGCCCGCATACCCGGCCTGGGGATCTTTCATCCGTGCGCCGGCCATGATCGACAGGGTGATCTCGGCCAGGTAGTCGAAGACCAGATAGTCCAGATGCCCGTGTTCCACCAGTTGCGCGGCAGCGGTCGAGGTATCGCCCCAGAAGGCGCTGGCGCAACCGATGCGAATTGATTTTGGCGTAGTCCGTTCCATAGCCACCTCCGACCCAAGTGCGTCGACATTACCAAGCAAGCGCTTGGTTTGTAAATGACTGGGTTATCTTCTGCCAAGCGCTTGCTTGGTTGCATCCAGGAGCTTAAATTGCCCGCGCAACCCCGCTGTTTTCGGGGGGATCGGCGTTATTGATTGATCGACTGTAGGAGAGAACGGGTGGACGAGCAAAAAGCCCTGAGGGTCATGCGTGAATTGGTGGACGACGGCCAATTGACCGACCCGGACAGCGCCCGTGGCAAGCTGCTGCAAGTGGCAGCCCACCTGTTCCGCAATAAAGGCTATGAGCGCACGACCGTGCGCGATCTGGCCGGTGCCGTGGGCATTCAGTCCGGGAGTATCTTCCACCATTTCAAAAGCAAGGACGAAATCCTGCGCGCCGTGATGGAGGAAACCATCCGCTACAACACCGCGTTGATGCGTGCGGCCATCGCCGAGGCCGACAATGTGCGCGAACGGGTGCTGGCGCTGATCCGCTGTGAATTGCAGTCGATCATGGGTGGCAGCGGCGAGGCCATGGCCGTGCTGGTCTACGAATGGCGCTCGCTGTCCGAAGAGGGCCAGGCCAAGGTCCTGGCGCTGCGCGAAATCTACGAAGACATCTGGCTGCAAGTACTGGGCGAAGCCAAGAGCGCCGGGTTTATCCGCGGCGATGTGTTCATTACCCGCCGCTTCCTGACCGGCGCATTGTCCTGGACCACCACCTGGTTTCGCGCCGGCGGTAGCATGAGCCTTGATCAGTTGGCCGATGAAGCGTTGATTCTGGTGCTGGAAGACCGGTAATAAACTTGTGTCGGCCAGCATTAAACTGGCTAACTTGACGAAAACGCCTAGCTTGAAGTCATTGATGCCGTTTTATTGGGGAGTGAGCTTGTTTTGAGGGGGTCGCCAATTCGGACAGCTTCGCAGCTTTTGCTCGCGACGCTTGCGGCGTTAACGATGCTGCCATCCCAGGCTGCGCAACTGGTGCGCATTGGTGCCGCGCATTTTCCGCCCTACACCGTGCGCCCGGAATCCGGGGCCGATACCGGGTTGCTGCCGCAGCTGGTCGAGGCCCTGAACGCTGCGCAAAGTGACTACCAGTTTGTCCTGGTGCCCACGTCCATTCCACGGCGTTTCGGTGACTTGAAGCAGGGCCGGGTCGACATGGCCATCTTCGAAAATCCGGCCTGGGGTTGGGAAGACATTCCCCATACCGCCGTCGACATGGGGCTGGAAGACGCCGAGATTTTTGTCGCGCAACGCCTGCCTGATCGGCAGCAAAGCTATTTTGCCGACCTGAGCGGCAAGCGCCTGGCACTCTTCAGCGGTTATCACTACGAGTTCGCCAACTTCAATGCCGAGCCCCAGTACCTGCAAAAAAACTACAACGCCACGCTGACCTATTCCCATGACAGCAATCTGCTGATGGTGTTACGCGATCGCGCCGACATCGCCCTGGTCACGCGCTCTTACCTGAACGACTATTTTTTGCGCAATCCGAAAGTCGCCGAGAAGTTGTTGGCGTCCGATCGTATCGATCAGGTCTATCACCATTACGCCATCCTGCGCCCGGCGGCCCCCATCAGCGGTGAGGTCTTCGGCAAATTGTTGCAAGGCTTGCGGGACGGTGGCCAGATGCTGAAGATTTTCGATCCGTACAAGATTGCGGTGGTGCCGGTCCCGCACAAAGAACCGCCACCTCAAGTCGTCAATTGACGTTCTTTTCCTAAATTTCCCGCCGTGGCTGACGTCACCTCGTTGAACTGTCGACGATTATCGTGAGCCCGCCCCCATGTCCAATCTGAATGACCTGACTGTCCTGTGCCTGCCGACCGGCAGTCGTCTTGCCGCTGATGAAACGCTAGGCCGCCTGAGCCTCAGCCTGGAAGGGCAGCCGTTGCTCACCCTGCGGCTCAATCGTGGCCCCGAGTTGCACGTGCAATTGCTGGAGCGCTTCGGTCACCCCGAAGGGCAAGCGATATGGGCGGCCTGTTACTGGCTGTTCGCCCGCGACCCCGACTGTCAGCGCCAGGTCTGGCAACTGCAGGACGTGCCGAATGAGGCTGTGCTCAGTGGTTTGCTGATTCCGACTCCCGTCAACGGCCAGTATTGCTGCGAGCGCACCTTGTTCTGGCAGTTGCCGCAGCCATGGCTGGGGCATTCCATGACCGGCAGCTACCCACAGCAAATGGTCATGACCGGCGGCAAGCGTCATCCGCTGCGAGCGGTGAAACCCCGGGGTGAGGTGTATCGACGATTCGATGCGCGGCTGGGCGCCTGGGTTTCCCTGCGTACCCTGGAAATCGAGCAAGACCTGGCGCGTTTCAACCGTTGGCAGAACAGTCCGCGCGTCGCCAGCTTCTGGCAGGAGGAGGGCAGCCTCGAACAGCATCGCCAATACCTGAGCAAACTCGAGGCCGATCCGCACACCCTGACGCTGATCGGGTGTTTCGACGATCAGCCGTTCGCTTACTTCGAAGCCTACTGGGCCAAGGAGGATCGCATCGCCCCCTTCTATGATGCCGGCGATTACGACCGCGGCATTCACATGCTGGTGGGTGAGGAAAACCATCGCGGTCCGCACAAGGTGGCGAGCTGGTTATCGGCGCTGGTGCATTACCTGTTTCTCGATGATCCGCGCACGCAGCGCGTGGTGGCCGAGCCTCGTGCCGATAACGCGAAGATGATCGGGTACATGCACAACCAGTGCTTTCACTGCGAGAAAGAGTTCGACTTCCCGCACAAGCGCGCGGCCTTGATGGTGTTGGGGCGGGAGCGGTTTTTCGATCGGTGCGCACTGGCTTGAGAGGTAAGGCTCAAGCCCTGTATTGACCTTGAGTCCACTATCGCGAGCAAGCTCGCTCCCACAGGGTGTGTGCTGAGTCTGTGGGAGCGGGCTTGCTCGCGAAGGGAGCGACGCAGATTTCAGATCTTAGTGGCGAGCGGCTATATCGCCACGATTCCCCGACACCTTGCGGCAGTGCACCAGTGCATCGCGAATCATGAAGTTCACCAGGGTCGGCGAGACTCCGAGTTCCTTGGCGATGTCTTTTTGCGGTACGCCGTGCAGGCGATACATCTCGAAGGCGTAGCGGGTGCGGCTCGGCAACTCGGTCAACGCATCGGCAATGTGCTCCAGCGTCGAGAAATTGATGTGCGAAGTTTCCGGTGAGGCACCCTGGATCACCACATTCAGCCCTTCCTCTTCAGGACCGGAATACTTCTGCTCCAGCGCCTGCTTGCGGTAGTGGTCGATCGCCAGGTTACGCACGATCTGGAACAGGTAGCTGAGCTGGGCCTTGATCGAACTGGTGATGGGCGGGGCCGATTGCAACCGGAAGAACGCGTCCTGCACAACATCTTCGGCACGTGAGCGGCAACCGGTAATACGGGCTGCAATCTTCACCAGAATCAGTCGATTATCGACGAATGCCTGAAGTAGCGGTGTATCGCACCTGCTTGTGGATACTGGTTCCATCATGGAAATCACCTTGCTGCCAAAAGGTTAGTGGGACGGGGATAAACCGGGGGGCCGTCCTGCACAATCGAGCGACAAATTAGGCTTAATGATAATGATTGTCAAATGAGAAAAAGAATTACTGCGCACCAAGGGTGCAGAGTGCGAACTGCGACACGTTGTCTCACTTCAGTCCGCTTTGCGTTCCAGCCTGGCGACTAATTATTTCCAGACGTCATCCGTTCTCATTGGTGAATTGCACAGCGCAACCCTCATCACCCCGTAGGAGCGAGCTCGCTCGCGATGGTCGTCAACGATGACGATGGGCGCCTGACACCCCGCGGTGTTCTCCGGATTTTCGCGAGCAGGCTCGCTCCTACCAAGCCGAAATCAGGCAGGAAACCTCATGACCGACGCGTTCGAACTCCCCAGCACAATGGTCCAAGCCCTTCAGCGCCGCGCGGCCCTGACGCCGGATCGGGTGGCCCTGCGTTTTCTTGCCGAGACCCCGGAACAGGCTGTGGTGCTCAGTTATCGCGAGCTGGATCAGCGGGCGCGGACGATTGCCGGCGCCTTGCAGGCCCAAGCGGATTTTGGCGACCGCGCCGTGTTGTTGTTCCCCAGCGGCCCGGATTACGTCGCGGCGTTCTTCGGTTGCCTGTACGCCGGGGTGATCGCGGTCCCGGCCTACCCGCCGGAATCGACGCGCCGTCATCACCAGGAACGCCTGCTGTCGATCATCAGCGATGCCCAACCGCGCCTGCTGCTGACCAGCGCCGGGCTGCGCGATGCATTGCAGCAAATCGAAGGGGCGCCGCCGTTGCTGTGTGTCGACACCCTCGACGTTGCGCTGGCCGAACGCTGGGTCGCGGCGGATTTGCAGGACGATCACATCGCCTTCCTGCAATACACCTCCGGCTCCACCGCGCTGCCCAAGGGCGTGCAAGTCAGCCACGGCAATCTGGTGGCCAACGAATTGCTGATTCGTCACGGCTTCGGCATCGACCTCAACCCCGACGACGTGATCGTCAGCTGGCTGCCGCTGTACCACGACATGGGCCTGATCGGCGGTTTGCTGCAGCCGATTTTCAGCGGCGTGCCTTGCGTGTTGATGTCGCCGGCGTACTTCCTCGGCCGGCCGTTGCGCTGGCTGGAAGCGATCAGCGAATACGGCGGCACCATCAGCGGCGGGCCGGATTTTGCTTATCGCCTGTGCAGCGAGCGGGTCAGCGAATCGGCTCTGGAACGGCTGGACCTGAGTGGCTGGCGCGTGGCGTATTCCGGTTCCGAACCGATTCGCCTCGACACCCTGGAACGCTTCGCCGAGAAGTTCGCGACCTGCGGTTTCACTGCGGACAGCTTCATGGCCTCTTACGGTCTGGCCGAAGCCACCTTGTTTGTGGCCGGCACAGCACGCGGCGAAGGCATCGGCAACCTGCGGGCGGACGATCAGGCCCTGGCGCAGAACCGGGTGGAAGCGGGCGAGGGCAGCCCGATCATGAGTTGTGGCATCAGTCAGCCGGCTCACGCCGTGCTGATCGTCGACCCGGTCTCGCTCAGCGAACAGGCCGACAACGCCGTCGGCGAAGTCTGGGCCAGCGGGCCGAGCATCGCCCTCGGTTATTGGCGCAACCCCGAGGCGTCAGCCAAGACGTTCGTCCGGCACGCCGGCCAGACCTGGCTGCGAACCGGTGACCTGGGTTTCCTGCGCAACGGCGAGCTGTTCATCACCGGCCGCCTGAAGGACATGCTGATCGTGCGCGGGCACAACCTGTACCCGCAGGACATCGAACAGACCGTCGAGCGCGAAGTGGAAGTGGTGCGCAAGGGCCGTGTTGCCGCCTTTGCCGTCACGGTCGATGGTCAGGAGGGCATCGGCATCGCCGCCGAAATCAGCCGCAGCGTGCAGAAAATCCTGCCGCCCGAGGCGCTGATCAAGGCCATTCGCCAGGCCGTCGCCGAGGCGTATCAGGAAGCACCGAGCGTGGTGGTGCTGCTCAATCCGGGTGCGCTGCCCAAAACGTCCAGCGGCAAACTGCAGCGCTCGGCGTGCCGCAGTCGACTGGCGGACGGCAGCCTCGACAGCTACGCGGTGTTCCCGTCGGCCAGCACCGCAAGTGCAAGCCGGGTCGAGTCGGGCTCTGAGCTGCAAAACCTGATCGGCCGTATCTGGTGCGAGCAATTGCAGGTCGGGCAGGTGGGCGCCGACGATCATTTCTTCCTGCTCGGCGGCAACTCCATTGCAGCGACGCAAGTGGTGGCGTGTCTGCGTGAAGCGCTGGGACTGGAGTTGAACCTGCGCCTGCTGTTCGAAGCCCCGACCCTCGGCGCATTCGCCGATGTCGTGGCCCGTCAGCAACAGGACGGTGGCCTGGCCCAGGGCGCAATCACAGCGCTGTCGCGCCAGCAACCGATGCCGCAATCGCTGGCACAAAATCGTCTGTGGATCACCTGGCAACTCGACCCCCACAGCAGCGCCTACAACATTCCGGGAGCCTTGCGCTTGCGTGGCGAGCTGGACGAGGACGCATTGCGCGCCAGTTTCCAGCAGTTGATCGAGCGCCACGAATCCTTGCGCACGCGCTTCTTCGAGCGTGATGGCGTGGCGTTGCAACAGGTCGTTGCGGGTGCTGAGTTCAACCTGCAAGTGATCGACATTAGCGACTTGCCGGCCGCCGAGCGTGAAGCCCGCGCACTGCAAATCCGTGAGGACGAGGCACGTACCCAGTTCGATCTGGAACAAGGCCCGCTGCTGTGGGTGACGCTGGTTCGCCTCGACGACGAAGACCATCAGCTGTTGGTGACGATGCACCACATCATCGCTGACGGCTGGTCGCTGAATGTGCTGATCGACGAGTTCTCGCGCCTGTATGCGGCGGCCTCTCAAGGCCAGCAAGCGCTGCTGGCGCCATTGCCGACGCAGTACGCCGATTACGCCAGCTGGCAGCGCCAATGGCTGGCGCAAGGGGAGGGCGAGCGGCAACTGGCCTACTGGAAAGCCCGTTTGGGCGATGAGCATCCGACCCTGAGCCTGGCCACCGATCATCCACGCTGCGCACAACAACTGCACAGCGCTTCCCGCCATACCGTGCGTCTGGGTGCGACCCTCAGTGATGCGATTCGCCAGACCGCCCAGGCCCACGAATCGACCTCCTTCATGCTGCTGCTCGCCGCGTTCCAGGCCTTGCTGCATCGCTACAGCGGTCAGCGTGACATCCGCATCGGCGTACCGAACGCCAACCGTCCGCGCCTGGAAACCCAGGGCCTGATCGGCTTTTTCATCAACACCCAGGTGCTGCGCGCCGAGGTGGATTCACGGCTGCCGTTCACTGAACTGCTTGGGCAAACCCGTCAGGCAGCGCTGGGTGCGCAAGCGCATCAGGACTTGCCGTTCGAGCAGTTGCTTGAAGCTTTTCCGCAGGCCCGTGAACAGGGTTTGTTCCAGGTCATGTTCAACCACCAGCAGCGCGACCTCAGTGCCTTGAAACGCCTGCCGGGGTTGCTGGCCGAAGAGCTGCCGTGGCACAGCCGGCAAGCCAAGTTCGACCTGCAATTGCACAGTGAAGAAGATCGCAACGGGCGCTTGAGCCTGTCCTTCGACTACGCCAGCGAGTTGTTCGATGCGGCGACCATCGAGCGCCTGTCCGAGCATTACGCCAACCTGTTGCGTGAAGTCTGCGAGCGTCCGCAAACGGCCCTCGGCGATCTGCAACTGCTTACTGAGCCTGAGCACAACCAGCAAGCAAACTGGTCCGTTGCACCCTGCACACCGGCCAGTCAATGGCTGCCGGAACTGCTTGACGAACAAGCCCGGCGGACCCCGCAGCGCACGGCGTTGCTGTGGGACGGCGGTCAGTTGGACTTCGCCGGACTTCACACTCAGGCCAACCGTCTGGCCCATTACCTGCGCGACAAGGGCGTCGGCCCGGACGTCTGCGTGGCCATTGCCTGCGAGCGTTCGCCGCAACTGCTGATTGGCCTGTTGGCGATCATCAAGGCCGGTGGTGCTTATGTACCGCTGGATCCGGACTACCCGGTCGAGCGCCTGTCCTACATGCTCAGCGACAGCGGTGTCGAACTGCTGCTGACGCAATCCTGCTTGCTCGATCGCCTGCCGGCCAGCCAGGGCGTCAGTGTGATCGCCATGGATACCTTGCACCTGGACAGCTGGCCAAGCCAGGCGCCGGGCCTGCATCTGCAGGGCGACAACCTCGCCTATGTGATTTACACCTCGGGATCGACCGGTCAACCAAAAGGCGTCGGCAACACCCACGCGGCGCTGGCCGAGCGCCTGCAATGGATGCAGCAAACCTATCAGTTGAACGAAACCGACGTGCTGATGCAAAAGGCGCCGATCAGTTTCGACGTGTCGGTGTGGGAGTGCTTCTGGCCGCTGATCACCGGCAGTCGCCTGTTGCTTGCCGGTCCCGGCGAACACCGCGATCCCCATCGCATCGCGCAGCTTGTGCAAGCGTACGGGGTGACCACGCTACACTTCGTGCCGCCGCTGCTTTCGTTGTTCATCGACGAACCGCTCAGCGCGCAATGTACGAGCCTGCGCCGCGTATTCTCCGGCGGTGAAGCCTTGCCAGCGGAGCTGCGCAACCGCGTGCTGGCGCAACTGCCGGCCGTACAGTTGCACAACCGTTACGGCCCGACCGAAACGGCAATCAACGTCACCCATTGGCAGTGCTCCAGCGCCGATGGCGAACGCTCGCCGATTGGCCGGCCACTGGGCAATGTGATCTGCCGCGTGCTCGACAGCGAGCTCAATCCGGTTCCGGCCGGTGTACCGGGTGAGTTGTGCATCAGTGGCAGCGGCCTGGCGCGTGGCTATCTGGGCCGTCCAGGCCTGACGGCTGAACGCTTTGTCGTCGACCCATTGGACGAGCACGGTGCGCGTCTGTACCGCACCGGTGATCGTGCACGCTGGGCTGGCGATGGCGTGATCGAGTATCTCGGTCGCCTCGATCAGCAGGTCAAGCTACGCGGTTTCCGCGTCGAGCCACAGGAAATCGAAGCCCGTCTGCTGGCGCAGGAGGGTGTCGCCCAAGCGGTGGTGCTGGTGCGCGAAACGGCGGCGGGTGGACAACTGGTCGGTTACTTCACCACCACCGACACTGCTGAGTCCGTCGATGCGCAAACGACTCGCCTGAAAGCGGCGCTGACGGCGCAACTGCCGGAATACATGGTCCCGACTCAGCTGATGCGGCTGGACCAAATGCCCCTCGGCCCGAGCGGCAAACTCGACCGTCGCGCCTTGCCGGAACCGCAGTGGCAGGTTCGCGAACACGTCGAGCCCGTGACCGAACTGGAGCAACAGATCGCCGGCATCTGGCGCGAAGTGCTGGGCCTGACGCCAGTCGGCCTGCGCGATGATTTCTTTGCCCTCGGCGGCCACTCGCTGCTGGCCACGCAAATCATCTCCCGTACCCGCCAGGCCTGTGACGTCGAGTTGCCGCTGCGGGCGCTGTTCGAACACAGCGAACTGGGTGCATTTGCCGAACAGGTCCGCTTGATCCAGGCCAGCGGCAGCACCAACAAACAGCCGCCGATTGAAACAGTCGACCGTCGCCAGGCGGTGCCGCTGTCCTATTCCCAGCAGCGTATGTGGTTCCTCTGGCAGATGGAACCGGACAGCCCGGCCTACAACGTCGGCGGCATGGTGCGGTTACGTGGCGTGCTGGATGTCGCGCGTTTCGAAGCGGCGCTGCAAGCCTTGATCATGCGCCATGAAACCCTGCGCACGACGTTCCCGAGCGTTGACGGCGTCGCTCGCCAACAGGTGCACATGGAGACCGGCGTGCGCATGGCGTGGAAGGATTTCACCGCGCTGGATGCCGAAGGCCGCGAGTGGCAGGTCCAGCAACTGGCCGACGACGAAGCGCACCAGCCGTTTGATCTGGAAACCGGACCGCTGCTACGTGCGTGCCTGGTCAAGACCGGCGAACAGGAACACTACTTCGTTCTGACCTTGCACCACATCGTCACCGAAGGTTGGGCGATGGACATCTTTGCCCGGGAACTCAGTGCGCTGTACGAAGCATTTGTCGACGACCGTGAGTCGCCGCTCGCGCCGTTGCCGGTGCAGTACCTGGATTACAGCGTGTGGCAACGTCAGTGGTTGGAATCCGGCGAGCGTCAGCGTCAGCTCGATTACTGGACCACGCAACTGGGCCATGAGCATCCGCTGCTGGAGTTGCCGGCTGACCGTCCGCGTCCGCCGGTACAAAGCCATCAGGGTGAGCTGTATCGCTTTGACCTGAGCGACGAGCTCGCGGCACGGGTCCGTGCCTTCAATGCACAGCACGGCCTGACCCTGTTCATGACCATGACCGCCGCACTGGCGACCCTGCTGTACCGCTATAGCGGCCAGACCGATCTGCGCATCGGCGCGCCCGTGGCCAACCGCATTCGTCCGGAAAGCGAAGGGCTGATCGGCGCATTCCTCAACACCCAGGTACTGCGCTGCCAGCTCGACGGACAGATGTCTGTCGGCGAGCTGTTCGAGCAGGTGCGCCACACGGTAATCGAAGGCCAGTCCCATCAGGACCTGCCGTTCGATCATCTGGTGGAGGCCTTGCAACCGCCGCGCAGTGCAGCCTACAACCCGTTGTTCCAGGTGATGTGCAACGTGCAGCGCTGGGAGTTCCAGCAAAGCCGCACCCTGGCCGGCATGACGGTCGAGTACCTGGCCAACGATGCCCGCGCGACCAAGTTCGACCTCAACCTGGAAGTCACCGACCTCGATCATCGACTGGGCTGCTGCCTGACCTACAGCACCGATCTGTTCGACGAACCGCGCATCGCCCGCATGGCCGGGCATTGGCGCAACCTGCTGGAGGCGCTGATTGCCGATCCGCAACAGCGCTTGAGCGAACTGCCGCTGCTGGCATCCGGCGAGCAACAGCTTCTGCTCGACAGCCTCGGCGTCGAGCCGGGCGAGCATCGGCTGGATCAGTGCATCCATCACCTGTTCGCCGAGCAAGCCCTGGTGCGCCAGGACGCACCGGCCCTGACCTTCGCCGGGCAGACCCTGAGCTACGCCGAACTCGATAGCCGCGCCAATCGCCTGGCCTGGATGCTGCGCGAGCGTGGCGTCGGACCGCAGGTTCGCGTGGGCCTGGCACTTGAGCGTTCGCTGGAAATGGTGGTCGGCCTGTTGGCGATCCTCAAGGCGGGCGGTGCCTATGTGCCGCTGGATCCGGAATACCCGCTGGACCGCTTGCACTACATGATCGAAGACAGCGGTATCGGTTTGCTGCTCAGCGATGCGGCGATGTTCAAGGCCCTGGGCGAGTTGCCGGCGACCGTCGGCCGCTGGTGTCTTGAAGAAGACGCCGCTGCGCTGGCCAATTTCCCGGCCACCGAGCTGCCGCCGATCAGTCTGGCGCAGCATCAGGCTTACCTGATCTACACCTCGGGCTCGACCGGCAAACCGAAAGGTGTTGTGGTGTCCCACAGTGAAATCGCCATGCATTGCCGCGCGGTGATCGAGCGTTTCGGCATGCGCCCCGACGACTGTGAGCTGCACTTCTATTCGATCAACTTCGACGCCGCCACCGAGCGTTTGCTGGTGCCGCTGCTCAGCGGCGCGCAGGTGGTGTTGCGCGCGCAAGGGCAGTGGGACGCGCAAGAAATCTGCGACCTGATCCGTCGTCATCAGATCAACGTACTCGGTTTCACACCGAGCTATGGCAGCCAGTTGGCGCAATGGTTGGCGACCCAGGACCAGACCCTGCCGGTGCGCATGATCATCACCGGCGGCGAAGCGCTGACCGGTGAGCACCTGGCCCGCATTCGTGCAGCGTTCA
Source organism: Pseudomonas sp. GNP012 (assembly GCF_054343835.1). Taxonomy (NCBI): domain Bacteria; kingdom Pseudomonadati; phylum Pseudomonadota; class Gammaproteobacteria; order Pseudomonadales; family Pseudomonadaceae; genus Pseudomonas; species Pseudomonas sp. GNP012. The sequence continues at coordinate 1,024,828 of NZ_JBTGUU010000001.1, forward strand.
AACCGAGCCGGTTCTTCAACGCCTACGGCCCGACCGAGACCGTGGTCATGCCGCTGGCCAGCCTTGCGCCCGAAGTGCTGGAAGAGGGCGCCGGCAGCGTGCCGATCGGCAGTGTGATCGGCAACCGCGTGGCCTACATTCTCGACGCCGACCTGGCATTGGTGCCGCAAGGCGCGACGGGCGAGTTGTATGTCGGTGGCGCGGGTCTGGCCCAGGGTTATCACCAGCGCCCGGGCATGACGGCGGAGCGCTTTGTGGCCGATCCGTTTGCCGCCGATGGCGGGCGTATCTACCGCACCGGTGACCTGGTGCGCCAGGGTGCCGATGGCCTGGTGGAATACCTTGGACGCATCGACCATCAAGTGAAGATTCGCGGATTCCGCATCGAGCTCGGTGAAATCGAAACCCGCCTGCTGGACCATGATTCAGTCCGTGAGGCGGTTGTGCTGGCGCTTGACGCACCGAGCGGCAAGCAACTGGTCGGCTACCTGGTGACGGATGTCGCCGAACAGGACGAAGCGCAGCAATCGATGTTGCGCGAAGCCCTCAAGGCGCATCTGAAATCGCAACTGCCGGATTACATGGTGCCCACGCACCTGATCCTGCTGGCGAGCATGCCGTTGACCGGCAACGGCAAACTCGACCGCCGTGCGCTCCCGGCACCGGACCCGGAGCTGAATCGCCAACACTACGTAGCGCCGGGCAACGAGCTCGAAGCCACGCTGGCGCAGATCTGGTGCGACGTGCTGAACGTCGAGCAAGTCGGTCTCAACGACAATTTCTTCGAACTGGGCGGCGACTCGATCCTGTCGATCCAGGTGGTCAGCCGGGCGCGACAGCAGGGTATTCACTTCAGCCCTCGCGACCTGTTCCAGCACCAGACCGTGCAGACCCTCGCCGCCGTGGCCACCCGCAGCGATCAGGTCAAAGCCGAGCAGGGCTTGATCATGGGCGAGTCGCGCCTGACACCGATCCAGCACTGGTTCTTCGACACCGATATCGCGCAACGCCAACACTGGAACCAGGCGCTGTTGTTGCAACCGACGGTGGTGCTGGAATCTCATCGCCTGGAGCAAGCGTTGCTGGCGGTGATCGAACAGCACGACGCCTTGCGCCTGCGCTTTGGCAAGGATGCCGGCCAGTGGCAGGCCTTGCACCAGCCGATTTCCGACGCGCCGGTGTTGTGGCAAGTGCGTGTTTCATCCATGGATAAATGCGCGGCCTTGTTCGCCGATGCCCAGCGCAGTCTCGACCTTGAACAGGGACCCTTGCTGCGCGTGTTGCTGGTCGATGGCCCTGAAGGCCAGCAACGCTTGTTTATCGTCATTCACCACCTGGTGGTGGACGGTGTGTCGTGGCGGGTGCTGCTCGATGACCTGCAAACCCTGTATCGCCAACTGGAAGCACGGCAGTCGGTGAAACTGCCGGCGAAAACCAGCGCCTTCAAGGACTGGGCCGCACGCTTGCAAGCCTACGCCGGCAGCGAGTCCCTGCGCGAAGAGCTGGGCTGGTGGCAGGCGCAACTGGCCGGGCCAAGTGCCGATTTGCCCTGCGATCACCCTGAAGGCGGGCGGCAAAACCGTCATGCACAAACCGTCAGCGTGCGTCTCGACAGCGAGCGTACACGGCAGTTGCTGCAACAGGCGCCAAGTGCCTATCGCACCCAGGTCAACGACTTGCTGCTGACCGCCTTGGCCCGCGTGCTGTGCCGCTGGAACGGTCAGTCATCGGCGCTGATCCAGCTGGAAGGCCACGGCCGCGAAGCGCTGTTCGACGACATCGACCTGACCCGCACTGTGGGCTGGTTCACCAGTGCCTATCCGTTGCGCCTGACGCCGTCGAACATCGAAGAAGCGGCGGGGCAGGGGGCCTCGATCAAGGCGATCAAGGAACAGCTGCGTGCCGTGCCGCACAAGGGCCTGGGTTATGGCGTGCTGCGTTACCTCGCCGATGAGCCAATTCGCCGCAGCATGGTGGCGTTGCCGCAGGCACCGATTACCTTCAACTACCTCGGCCAGTTCGACCAGAGCTTCGGCGCGGACGCGCTGTTCCATCCACTGGATGAAGCCGTCGGCGCGGCCCATGATGCCCATGCACCGTTGCCCAACGAGCTGAGTGTCGACAGTCAGGTGTATGGCGGTGAACTGGTATTGCGCTGGACGTTCAGCGCCGAACGCTTCGATCCGTCAACCATCGGCGAGTTGGCCGATGCCTACCTCGGTGAGCTGAGCAGTCTGATCGAGCATTGCCTGCGCGACGACGCCGGTGGCCTGACGCCGTCGGACTTCCCGCTGGCGCAGCTCAATCAGACGCAACTGGATGCGTTGCCGGTGCCGGCCGCCGCTATCGAAGACGTCTACCCGCTGACCCCGATGCAGGAAGGCATGCTGTTGCACACCTTGCTGGAGCCAGGCACCGGCCTGTACTACATGCAGGACCGCTACCGCATCAACAGCGAACTGGATCCGCAGCGTTTCGCCCAGGCCTGGCAAGCCGTAGTCGCCCGCCACGAAGCGTTGCGCGCGTCGTTCTGCTGGAACGTCGGCGCGGACATGCTGCAGGTGATCCATAAACCGGGCAGCACACCGATCGAGTACCTCGACTGGCGTGATATCGCCCAAGCCGAGCAAGAGCCGAAGCTGCAAACCTTGCTCAAGACCGAACGCGAGGCGGGTTTCGATCTGCTCAACCAGGCGCCGTTCCACTTGCGTCTGATCCGGGTCGGCGCGGCGCGCTACTGGTTCATGATGAGCAACCACCACATCCTCATCGATGCCTGGTGCAGGTCGCTGCTGATGAACGATTTCTTCGAGATCTACAGCGCCCTGGGCGAAGGCCGGGAAGCGCAGCTTGGGCCTGTGTCGCGTTATCGCGACTACATTGGCTGGCTGCAACGCCAGAGCCTGGACGAAGCGCGGCAATGGTGGAAAACCAACCTGCAGGGCTTTGAGCGGACCACGCCGATCCCGAGCGACCGGCCGTTCCTGCGTGAACATGCCGGCGACAGTGGCGGCATGATCGTCGGCGACCGCTACACCCGGCTCGATGCCCGGGGCGGTGCGCAATTGCGCGAACTGGCCCAGGCCCATCAGTTGACCATCAACACCTTCGCACAGGCGGCGTGGGCGCTGGTGCTGCGACGCTTGAGCGGTGATCGCGACGTGCTGTTCGGCGTCACCGTGGCCGGGCGTCCGGTGGAGATGCCGCAGATGCAGCGCACCGTCGGCCTGTTCATCAACAGCATCGCGCTGCGGGTGAAGATGCCCGAGGACGGTCAGCGATGCAGCGTGCGCCAGTGGCTCACCGGTCTGCTCGACAGCAACATGCAACTGCGTGAATACGAATACCTGCCGCTGGTGAACATCCAGGAGCAAAGCGAGCTGCCCAAAGGCCAGCCGCTGTTCGACAGCCTGTTCGTGTTCGAAAACGCCCCGGTGGAAGTCTCGGTGCTGGACCGTGCGCAGAGCCTCAATGCGACCTCGGATTCGGGCCGGACCCACACCAACTTCCCGCTGACGGCCGTGTGCTATCCGGGGGATGACCTGGGCTTGCACCTGTCCTACGACCAGCGCTACTTCGATGAAGCCACGGTCGAGCGCATGCTCGGCGAGTTCAAGCGTTTGCTGCTGGCGCTGGTGGAAGGTTTCCATGGCGACATGGCCGACCTGCCGTTGCTGGGGGCCGAGGAGCAGGACTTCCTCCTCCATGGCTGCAACCAGAGCGAACACGAATATCCACTGCAGCAGAGCTACGTTTCATTGTTTGAAACGCAGGTCGCCCGCCACCCGCAGCGGATTGCCGCCAGCTGTCTTGACCGCCAGTACAGTTATCTGGAGCTGAACCAGCGCAGTAACCGTCTCGGTCATGCATTGATCGCCGCCGGTGTCGGGCGCGATCAACCGGTGGCATTGCTGGCCGAACGCAGCCTCGATCTGCTGGGCATGATCATCGGCAGCTTCAAGGCCGGCGCGGGTTACCTGCCGCTGGACCCGGGCCTGCCGAGCCAGCGTCTGAGCCGGATCATCGAACTGAGCCGAACGCCACTGCTGGTGTGCACGCAAGCGTGCCGTGAACAGGCGCAGGCCTTGCTTGACGAGTTCGGCTGCGCCGGCCGGCCACGGCTGCTGGTCTGGGAGGAGGTCCAGGCCCTTGCGCTGTCGGCGGACAATCCCGGCATCTACAGCAGTGCGGACAACCTGGCCTATGTGATCTACACCTCCGGATCCACCGGTTTGCCCAAAGGCGTGATGGTCGAGCAGCGCGGCATGCTCAATAACCAATTGAGCAAAGTGCCGTACCTGGACCTGAGCGACGCCGACGTGATCGCCCAGACCGCCTCGCAAAGCTTCGACATTTCCGTGTGGCAGTTCCTCGCCGCGCCGCTGTTCGGTGCACGGGTGGACATCGTGCCGAACACCATCGCCCACGATCCGCAGGGTTTGCTGGCGCATGTTGCGGCCCAGGGCATCACCGTGCTGGAAAGCGTGCCATCGCTGATCCAGGGCATGCTCGCCCAGGAGCGCATGAGCCTCGACGGCCTGCGCTGGATGCTGCCGACCGGTGAGGCAATGCCGCCGGAACTGGCGCATCAATGGTTGCTGCGTTATCCGCAGATCGGCTTGGTGAATGCCTACGGTCCGGCGGAGTGCTCGGACGACGTGGCGTTCTTCCGCGTCGAACTGGCCTCGACTCGCGGTAGCTATTTGCCGATCGGTACGCCGACCGACAATAACCTGTTGTATGTGCTCGATGGCGCACTGGAACTGGTGCCGCTGGGTGCCGTGGGTGAACTGTGCGTCGCCGGCACCGGGGTCGGGCGCGGTTATGTCAGCGACCCGCTGCGCACGGCTCCGGTGTTTGTGCCGAACCCGTTCGGCGCGCCCGGCGAGCGCCTGTATCGCACCGGCGACCTGGCGCGCCGCCGCAGTGACGGCGTGTTGGAGTACGTGGGGCGCATCGACCATCAGGTGAAGATTCGCGGCTACCGCATCGAGCTGGGTGAAATCGAGGCTCGCCTGCATGAACAACCGGAAGTCCGCGATGCGGCGGTGGGTGTGCAGGAAGGGGCTAACGGCAAGCATCTGGTGGGCTATCTGGTCGCGGCGCAGGTGGCGTCGAGTCCGGCCGAGGGATTGGAGCGGATCAAGCAACGCCTGCGCGCCGAACTGCCGGAATACATGGTGCCGCTGCACTGGCTGTGGCTGGACAAGCTGCCGCTCAACGCCAACGGCAAACTGGACCGAAAGGCCCTGCCGGCGCTGGAGATCGGCCAGATGCAGAGCCAGGATTACCAGGCGCCGCGCAATGACCTGGAGCAGACCCTGGCGGAAATCTGGGCTGAAGTGTTGAAGGTCGAGAAGGTCGGCGTTCGCGACAACTTCTTCGAACTGGGCGGGCATTCGCTGCTGGCCACGCAGATCGCCTCACGGGTGCAGAAAATCCTGCAACGGGATGTGCCGCTGCGGGCGATGTTCGAGTGCAGCACGGTGGAGGAGTTGGCGACGTACATCGACGGATTGGCGGTAAGCGAGATCACCGAGGAGAAGGTGGATCGCTTGAATGATCTGATGGCGGAGCTGGAGGGGTTGTAAATCTCCAGCGGCTGTACCGGCCTCATCGCGGGCAAGCCCGCTCCCACAGGTTCGGTGGTGTACTTATGATGTATGAACACCTGAACCCCTGTGGGAGCAACTGTCTTCCCCATACCGCTCGTCACCGCCATTCGGTGCCGTCCCGCAAGATGGCAGGATCTGCATGCAGGCGTTGGCGCAACTGTATCGTGTGATAGCAGAGGCTGGGCATATTTCCAATCTGGAAAATTCAGGGTTCGCCACCAGCTGCGTTGCTGGAGTTCCTGGCTGCGAGAGCCTGGTCAAACCTGTAGAAATCCCTGCAATGGAATATGCCACTGCGGGCGATGTTCGAGTTCAACCCGGTGGAGGAACTGGCTGGGGTCACCACGGGTTTGTGGCGAACCGGACTCTAGCGAGTCAATCCTGTGCACGTTGGCGCGTTACAAACTTTTCGACGCTAATCGGGTTATCTGCACAACCGTTGGATGAAGTTCTGTCTCTCCCTCCAAATGGATCAATCCCATTTCCAGTGCTTTGATCAACGCCAGCCAGCGCGAGCTGACGCGGAATTTTCGACGAATATTGCAGAAGTGATAATTCACTCCCGCCTCAGAGCAATTGAGGATCCGTCCGATCTCCCAGGACGATTTGCCAATGGCACACCACTTCAGGATTTCCTGTTCTTTGGCAGAGAGAATCGGGGGGATATGAGGTGTATCCACATAGCTGTGGGGCTTGGCGCGCAGCGTACTGGTTTGGAACTGGATTGAGCTCGCAGTGTGCATGGCTGGTCTCCCGGGGTAGGGGCGCCTCAGATGGCGGTGAGTAACTCCAGGACTCCGTTATAGCGCGATTCAGCGTCGTTGGAACCTGTAAGAAATAACAGGTCGGTGGGCTGTATTCTCAGGATGGTTGCGAGTGTAAATGAATAGGGTGAATTTGCACTAACAGAGTTGATAGTATTTTTTTTGTACTTTTCATGTTGGACTGTATGCGTGCTTAGTCATGTTTAAGTTAAGCGCTTGCGTTGTCTAATTTGTTGAGTGAGGTGAAATATGGATGGTCGTGATAATAATGTTGTCAGTGATGGGCAGATTCCGTTGTCTGTAGGCAGGGTGACGATTAATTCTGTTGAGCTAAGTTGGCCTTCAAGTAGTGAGTTTAATTTATACTCGGTTGAGTCTGGAGGGGCGTCGGCTCATACGGGGACTGATAATAAGGTTGTCATTACTGGATTGAATCCAAATACTAAATATTATTTCGCTGTTCGTGGGCGAAGAGCAAATATGGGGTGGACTCCCGTTTATACAACGACTTTGGTTGAAACTGTGAGTGCGGAATTTCCCATTTGGGCTACTGAGCTTTCCAGGACTAGTGTTGTATTCAATTGGAGTAACAGTGGGTTTGGAGTTCATACGCAGGTGGATGATGGTCCTATTCGTTATTTTTCTCCTGGAACAACTAGGCAGTCGGTTAGTAATCTGCGGCCAGGGCAGTTAGTCAGGTTTAAGGCCAGGCTCGAAGGTTCAGAGCTATGGAATGAATTCGTTGTGCGCACCTTAAGGAATAAGCCAACCCCACCTACGTTTTTTGAGGCATTTGATAAAGGTCCCAGCCAAGTTTCTTTATTTTGGAATGATGGTACAGTTGACGGTGGTGCACTTAAGTACAAATTAACCCGTGATGGCGAATCTGTAGAGAGGCCTGTGCGCCCCTATACGGATACCAGTCCAATGCAAGGGCGGGATCATGTATACTGTCTTTATACCGTTGATGATCAATTCCATGAATCGGATCCGATCTGTATTACGGTGAAATTCGAAGACTTTACCGCACCCACAGCCCCTTCGGATTTGCGTACCAGCAACCTTGGTCTGATATTGAGTTGGGCTGCGTCATATGACAGTTCCGGTGACGTTGAATATCTAGTCGATGAGGGTGGCGGCGATCCGGGGAGGACAAAGGAAACAGAGTTTGCTTTTACCGACCTGGAATTGGGGAAACGGTATGAGTTTGGCGTGACGGCTATAGATAAGGCTGGTCATCTTTCGGAACGAGCCATTATCCATTATCCCGCACTCGGTGTTCCTGTGAAGGGCAAACCGTAACGCTCCGATGTTGGTGGCTCCATGTGTTTAACCAAATCCCGATGCCTGTGCATCGGGATTTTTTTGTGGGGCGCCAGGCATGGCGCGCAAGCGCAACCAGCTTGGCTGTGGTGGCCTCGCTGGTGACTTGGAGGTGAAAGTCCTCTACACAACCGGCAAGAGGAAGTGTTAACCAGAGGAAAGGGTGTCCTGCTCGTTTGCCACTGTGCTAGCGAGCGTCGAGAGCGCCGGGATGAACGAGCAGAAGTCAGTCGAAGCCGTTGTAGCCACTGGAACTGAGGTGATGAAGGGCCGAACAGGTTATGCCGTCAGTAGGCGTTAGAGTCTCGTCGAATGTCGAAAAGCAGAAATCTCTCCACAAGAGGGCTGCCACCCCAAGTCACGGACGGAATCCGGTGCTTGCGGTTGGTGGTGCGAAGACATCGGCGGCGTCAGTGACGTGGACGAACGCGGAGCCGGACACGCTGATGGAGCGGGTACTTGCCAGCAACAAGGGCGCACCGGTTGATTTACACATAAAAGACCTCTTTCAGCCCCGGTACATCCCCGGGATCTACCGCCCTGTCTCCTCGCTGAACACTTCCCGACATCCCTGAAGAGCTTCAAAACACTCTCCGACAACACTTGCGCAACGGGCCAGCGGCACTCGGGCCTCTTTCATTATTCGCACGCGAAGGTTTTTCAAGTGCAGGGATTTATCCTACAGGATGTTCGGACAGATCTTGCATACCGATCCTACGGAAAACGAGAAGATGCGCGCCGTTGAAACCCAACACCATATTTACTGGTGTTGATCAATAACCCGGTGCCTGACTTTTGTCGCTTGGCCGAAGCACGCACTATCAATTAGATGTTTAAAGGTAATTCCAATGTTCAAGAAAATTTCAATTTCTGCCCCGGTGCTTGCTTTGGCTTTTGTTTCCTCGGCTGCCATGGCTGTTCCACAAACTCACACCATTGAAGTCTACGCTGATATTCCGAGCACCGACTTCTATGTGCAGCCATCCAACCTCGATACTGTACAAAAGCCTCAGCAATTGGCCTGGGATAAGGACAATTCCGAGCTGAAAGGCATCAGCCGTAACTTCAAGGCGAAAAGCAACGTTTCCACTGGCACAGCCCCTGCCATCAAGGCAACTCTGATGGACCCAGCGTTCATCACCTCTGGCGCAGATGATATTCAGTTGGCCGTCAAGTTCAATAACATTGCTTTGACTGTTGGTAGTGAAACAGAAGTTTTCGCTGCTGATGCTGCGAAAACTGAAGTCATCGCCCCCCTGAGCATTGAGCCAATCGCACCTGCCGCCGGTTACAAGGAAGGTAACTACACCGGATTCGTTCGTGTGATGTTCGACGCGCCTTGATAATTGTTGGATAAGTTCCAGCTAACAGTAAGTCCTTTATGTGGCCGACGCAGTCGGCCGCATTCTTTCTTGCACGTGCAAGCGCTAACTTGAGATATTGATCAATGTTTCCGATGACTCCTATCGCAGGAGCGCTTGCGCTTATTTTTTGCGCAGGCGCGCTTGCCAGTGAAAGCCAGCCTGCGAACAGGTCTATAAGTTTGCTCCAGCAGGCTGAAGGTTTGCCTGCAGAGTTTCATGAATTCTTTTTTGATGTTCCATTGGCTGTTCGAGTTGAAGTCGACCGACAGTTCCTGGGCGAAGCCATGATCCTGTTGACCCGCGATGAGCGAGTGACGCTGATCAACTTTACGGATACACGCAACAGTGACCTTGCTTCGAGCGAGCGTGATGAGTGGGCCGCTTTCCTGACGCAGGGTGTGGCCTTGGGTGCCTGTAAAAGTGGCTGTCCTCGGCAATTGCAGTCGGTTTACTACAGTCTGGAAGACTCGATGGTGTCGTTGGTGACGGAGAACGCCGAGCGCGATCCGCAAACCCGACAGTTTCATGATCAGCCTGAAGGCGGCAGCCACGGTATGATTGTGCGCAATCAACTGAACATCAGCGGCGGTCAGCAGCAGAATATCGCCGGCCGTTATGGCCTGGAGGCAACTGCGAGCCTGGGCAACTGGACGAACACGTTCAATGCTCAACTGTCGCGCATGTCAGGAACCGATACGGGCATCAAGCATGCTGTCCATGAGTTGCATACCCAGCGGGAACTGGAGGGCAACTTCATTCGTGCCGGGTATTTCACGCCCAGTGCCCAAGGTCTGACTCGGTCTGTGCGCACCATCGGGCAAGGTCCCGACACGGTAATGGGCCTGATGTACGGCAGTTCCGACAGTCTGGCGATCGACAACGCCAACCCCAGTCTCTATCCCATTACGGTGACCGCCAACCGCCAGGCGATGGTGGAAGTCTATCGCAACGGTTTGCTGATCAACAGTCAGCAGGTGGCAAGCGGTCTGCAGGCGCTCGATACACGTCCGCTGCCCGGCGGGATCTACGAAGTGGAAGTACGAGTGGTCGAAGACGGTCAAGTGATTACCACCACTTCGGAGCTCATTTACAAGCCCACTAACTGGCGCAACCCGGAAAATCGCTGGCGCTACAACCTGTTCGCCGGTCGCGAGAGCAAACTGCTCAGCAATTGGCAGGAGCGCGATGACGGTGAACTGACGGCAGGCGCGGCCTTTAACTTCTTGCTGCATCCGCGAGTTGTCCTGGGGCTTTCCGCCCGTCAGGTCAAGGAGCAGATGCAGTTGGGCACCTCTGCCGACTGGACGGTGGGCGAGAAAACGTCCCTTTACACCAGCCTTTCCCAGACCAAGGGCGAAGGCACGGGGATGGAGGTGCAAGGTGTGCATCGCTACAACGGCGGCAGTCTGGTGTTGCGCCATCAGCGCAGCTGGCTGGACACCCGTAATACTTACGAAGTGCTGCCGGACGGGACACACATCCGTCAACGCAACACCTACAACGGACAAACCAGCAATACATCGCTGTCGGTGAATCAGCGCTTGAACAGCAAAAGTTCGGTTAGTGCGCAGGTCTCCCAAAGTCAGGGTTATTCCGAAGGCGTGGGCATCGATCTGAGCTGGACCCGCAACGCACAGTTGTTCGGCAACCGCGCCGACTGGCGCGTGGCGGTGTTCGATCGACCAGGCACGGTTGGCACTGCCGACCAGCGAAACCGCGGGATCGATATCAGCCTGCGCATGGCGCTGGGTTCCGACGGTCACCAGGTGAGCGGTAGCGTCGGTCAACGTACATCGCGTGACGGTGGACGCGATCCCAACGCGTCCGTCACCTATCGTCGCGACCTCAAGGATCACGTCCTGCAAAGTGTTTCTGCAACCGTCAGCAAGGATGTGTACGGGACAGGTCAGGCGGGCACGGCTGATTTCAAGACTGACCAGGTCAGCGGTTCGATGCATGCGCAACGCTCCTCCTACAACGGTCAGATCAGCGGCGGTTTGAATCTGGACAGCACTTTGGCGGTCAGTGGTAAAAAACTCGTATTGAGTAGCCAGGCCTCGACCGGAGAGGCGGGAATGATCGTCGATGTCGAGAGCGATCTCGATGATATCGAGCTGCGGGCCGATGACTTCGCTGGTACCCACGCCACATTGCGGCCGGGGCGCAATTTCATTCCCGTTTCGGCGTACAAGAACGGCACGGTGAATTTTGATTTCAAGGGCACCGATGTGCCCGCGGCGGCAATCCAGCCTGCGCGCACCACCTATCACTTGAACAAGGGAGGGGTGGATTATCGTCAGGTGCGCATTCTGAAGACCGTGACCGTGATGGGGCGCCTGTTGGATGCCGGTGGAAAACCGTTGAAAGGCCATCACGTCATCAACCATGCCAGTCGTGGTGTCAGCGAAGTCGATGGGTTCTTTTCCATGGAACTTAGCGAGAATTCTCCTACACTCGAAGTGCGGCACGACAGTCAGTTGTTATGCCAGTTCAGGCTCGATCCAGCCTCCCAGCGTCGAGAGAATGATGTGCTGATGGTAGGGGATCTGCGGTGTCATCCGGACACCTTGGCCGAAGCTGCTTATAAGTCTGAGAAGGCCAGTTGATGGGCACTTATACAAAAGCAGTCAGAACATGGCGTACACAGGACAGTCAAATGAACAAGTTACTCAACCGTCTGGTGCTGGGATCGGCACTTTTCGGGTTTGCAAGTTTAGCCAATGCCGCTGTATTGGAGGTGCAAGCCGAGATCAAGCCGGATCCGCTTAATCCGGGAAGCGCGGAGATTATCAATAACACACCTGCTAGCGGGTTCTGTACGGAGTATCCGAATACATGTAACACCCGAAAAATTCGAAGCGACAGCTTTAACATCAGTTTCCAGTCGTCAGGGAGCATTCCCGTCGGACAGGTGATCCCATTTGGTATCCCGGCGACATGGCGCACATTTACTGTTGCACATTCGAGTATTCCTGGCGCAACGGCGGACATTCAAATTCGCATTGCCGGAGTGGGAACCCGTTATCGCTTGAGTAAAACAGCGCAAGAGATAATCGGCCATCCGGGGGGCGAGACTGATTTTGGGTATCATGCCATTCTCTGGGCTCCCTCATGGGCTCAGGCAATTCCTCCTTGTCAATCAGTAAACGGAACTGGCCAAGGTGCGTGGGGTAATGGCACAGATTTTAGCGCGTTCTGGTTGACACCTGAGAACGTTACTACTTGCCCAAGATATTCTCGAGACTATGAAATTCCCGGCATGTCCTTGCAAAGGCTCGATGTACATTATGAGTTGCGGGCTGTTCGACCGGAGCAACTGATAAGTGGTAACTATGAGGGTTCGTATACCTATTCCATAGGTAGCGACTTTGACATGGGCGGACTGACTGCCAGTGACCCTTCAATGACATTCAATTTGAACCTGGCGGTAAAGCAGGACGTCAACGTCAAAATGTCCGCCGACAGTGTTGCCCTGGCACCCAAGGGCGGCTGGATGGAGTGGATCACCCATGGAAGACGCCCCGAGAAAATACTGGGTGACTTGCGGTTTTTTATCTTGACTTCTTCGCCGTTTAAAATGGACCTCAGCTGCAGTCAACCGGGAGTTGGAACCTGTCTGATAAACAACGGTACCCACGAAGTACCTGTCGATATCAGTGTCAGCCTGCCAAGTCCTTGGGTTGACGATGCAGACCAGCCGGTTGCACGGCGTCCACTGAAGATAGGTGGTGCCGGCCTGGAGCATCTGAAGCCAGCAGGTTTGCCCACTCGACAACCCAGCCTGCTGCATTTTGAAGTGCAGCAAGATTCAGTTGCAACAATGCACGACGATAGCAGTTATCGAGGAACCGTTAATATAACTTTTGATTCCGATATCTAATCGCAGTAGCAAAGTCTGAGGCTTACTCAGACTGTTGTCCCAGTACGAGGCTATATCTCATGAAATCCATTTATATGTTGTTGTGCACGTTTTTCTTCAGTCTGTGCGCGCACGCCGGCCCCAGCCTGCAAATTGGTAGCTTCTATGACTTTATGAAGGGCGATCAAAGTACCTATCTGAAACGTATTCATAATGGTGGTACTTCAACGGCCTTCGTCAAGATCGAGATCAAGGAGATTTTTTATCAGCAGAATGGAAACTCCCGCGAAGAGCCCTTGAAGAGTGTCGATGGCAGTACCCGTGACGGTCTGGTCGCCAGCCCGGCCAGGCTTATCGTTCCGGCCAAAGGAACTCAGGGTACTCGCCTGCTGTATACCGGCGATCGGAGTAAAGAGCGCTATTTTCGCGTTCGTTTTTTACCCGTTGTTCCCGAAAAAGAAGACAAGTTCGCCGTCTCGGACACTGAGCGTGAAACGTATGAAAAGGAAATTTCTGCCGGTTTCAACGTAATGGCCGGTTATGGCATGGTGTTCTTTGTTCGACCGAGCAATACCCGTTTTGATACCAAAATCGATAACACTACCAATGGTTATCAAGTGAAAAACAATGGCAATAGTGTAGTTGTCATCGATTCCTTCAAGGATTGTTCGGCCAAGAACGAAGATGATTGCCAGCCGACCAGAAAAGTCCACTTGATTCCAGGTCATGATTTCGCGTTCGACAAACAAGCGGGTCGAGTCTATCGCTACAACCTGATCGAGGACGAAAAGAAGACACCTGTGCAAGTGAAGGGATAGTTCGGTTTGCGTGGCCACTGTCATTTTGACTATGGCCACGCTTGCTTTCGGGGGCTGATTTCCCATTCATGTGGCATCAGTCATTTTGACCCGAAAATATTCGACAACTTGTCCGGCGACACTGCAACTCGCCCTTGCCGGCGGTTTGGTGATCCTGGCTCGCAAGCTCGCTCGCGAAGGCGGGGGCACAAACGCACACACTCCAGCGATTGACGAGGGACCGTCAGCCACTCAGTCTTTCGGCTCCATTTTTACTCGCGGAGACAGTCGATGCCCTACGTAACCATAGATGGACAACCCCTTCACTACATCGATCAAGGCAGCGGCCCGACGGTACTGCTGGCCGGTAGTTACCTGTGGGACCAGGCCATGTGGGCACCGCAGATCGCCGCGCTGTCGCAACAGTATCGTGTGATAGCCCTGGACCTATGGGGACACGGCCAATCCGGGCCATTGCCTGTCGGTACGACGTCGCTGGATGACCTTGCGCGTCAGGCTCTGGTCTTGCTCGATCATCTGGACATCGAGCGGGTCACCCTGGTCGGCCTGTCGGTCGGCGGCATGTGGGGCGTGCGCCTGGCGTTGTCGGCAGCGCACCGGCTCAATGGCCTGGTGTTGATGGACACCTACCTCGGCGTCGAACCGGAACCGACTCGCCAGTATTACTTTTCACTGTTGAAGCAGATCGAAGAGGCGGGTGTCATCACTCCAGCGCTGCTGGATATCGTGGTGCCGATTTTCTTCCGGCCGGGCATTGATCCACAGTCGGCGCTCTACCGGGATTTTCGTGTTTCCCTGGCGGCTCTACCCTCGGATCGCCTGCGTGAAAGCATCGTGCCAATGGGGCGGATTACATTTGGGCGGGATGACCAGCTATTGCGTCTGGGCGAACTGGACGCAGCGACCACATTGGTGATGTGCGGCGATCAGGACAAGCCTCGGCCACCGAGTGAAGCCCGTCAAATGGCCGAGTTGATTGGTTGCCCGTGTGTGCTGGTGCCAGAGGCTGGGCATATTTCCAATCTGGAAAATTCAGGTTTCGTCACCGCTGCTCTGCTGCAATTCCTGACAGCGAGAACTTAGTGTCTTTGGTCGAGTCATTTCTTTTTAGTCTAATGAACTGTCATTTCTTACAGTTGCTGCATCTTCCATTCAGATGTTTAGTTTATCGCGGCCCTTGAACTTCCTGTTCAGGTCTGACGGTTTTAGTCACTGTCTGGGAGGGCAAATCATGTCTAAACAAAAAAAACCAGGTAACGGCACCAATAGATTGCCGATTGCAATCATAAAGCATGCGCAAGGCAACCGCGTATTGGACCCCATGGATGCCATTGAAGGCTCAGTTGCGACCATCACTTTTGAGGGGATGGAAGAAACGACAATCACGCTGAATTGGGAAATCAAAGGCCAGGATGAGCCCAGGTTCCTGCCCATTAAAAAAAAGGGCAGTGTCAGCGGAACTGTCGAGATCGATATTCCCTGGCAACGGATAGGGACCTGTATTGGGCACACCGTATTGATCTGGTACACGGCTAAAGTAGGCAGCCAGCACAGGTCATCAGAGATCCTGGAGTTGGGCATACAGGGTCTCAAGAAAGAGGACCTCAAGAGTTCACTGCCTGTCTTTGTTCACGCCGCAATTTCCGAATTCCATTGGCAATTGAAAATGGACGACTTCATTGGCGATGAAACGGTCGGGGTGAAGGCGTGGCCTTTTATCCAGGCGGAGCAGCGATTGTTTGTCTACGTTACTGGTCAGGCGTCCGAGTCTTCGGAGGTACTCACTTGGTTGGCCTATGATCATGTCGTCACCGAGGCGGAAGCCCATGACAGGTATTTGTTTGAATTCACACTTTCCCGAAACTGGATGGCGGCATTGAACGACCGATCACAGTTGTCCGCCCAATGTGGGGTCATCTTTGACGGATCCGATCCAGAGCTTGCAAACCCGGCCCCGATCGCAACTTCATTGCCAGAAAACGCTCATGAATTTAAGCCTGGGACCTCGGTAATGCTGAGGGTGGACCCGGAGCGAAGCGAGTCAGATAACTTTGATTCATACCCCACCAAAGAGTTTCAGCTGCCAGGTAGAGTTATCGACACTCGTCTCCTGACACTTCAAGCCGCCGGTGATTCAGCTGCGCGCATAGGACTTCATCTCGTCAGAACAGAGGGCGAGCAGGAGCCAGGTATGGTGGAGGGTAAGTCACTGGCTGTGGTTTGTGGTGGTGCGACGGGGGCACCTCAATCCGCATTCATACGTTTGAAGTGGAAGTGCACACGAGTCAAGTTCGCTAGCTCAAGCGCTGGTGTTAACAGTGTCAGGTTCACCTTCTTTGATGAGCACGATAAGACGCTCGGGGAGCGCGAAGTTTCCTCCCCTGAGTGGGTCGATTTCCGAGCGGAGAATGGCGATTTCATTACTCGAATTAATATTCGTAGTACCACGCACAGTTCTATTGATTCTTTGACAATTTGGCACCTTGGGGTGCCCAACACGATTTAACAGGGGTGTATGGATGAGTGCTGAGTGCGCCTGCTTTTCCGGGGGGCACTCACTTGTTTCTATTGCATCCGTACATCACCCTGCGATCGCTTGAAGTCACTTTGGTCCAAGGATCTTCACCAGCTTGTCCGGCGAAGGCGCGCCCTGCTGCTGTTGCAACTCACCTTTGGCATCCATGTAGAAAATCGCCGGTGTCGCCTGCAGCTCCAGCTCTTCCATCAATTGCATGTTGGCCGCAAGTTTTGCCTGAACCGCTGGCGGCACTTCCTTCAAGGCCTTGAGCGAGCTGCCCTTGCCGGCGGCTTCGTGGTCCTGCAGGGCTTTTTCCGGGTCTTTGGCGGCGAGCAGTGCGGCTGATTTCCCTGGGCTGTCTTCGCGGATGATGCCCACCATGATGTGGCGCAACTGCACCTTGCCGGCCTTGACCCACGGCCGGGCCTGTTCCCAGAACATGTTGCAGTACGGGCAGTTTGGGTCACTGAACAGGTACACCACGCGCGGCGCATCCTTCTTGCCGTCACCGATCCAGTTGCTGGTTTCGAACTTGGCCCAGACTTCCTTGGCCATCGGCGCATACACCAGTTTCTGCAATGGCGCGCTGCTCAGGTCATTGCCCTCGGCGTCGTACAGGTTGCCCAGTAGCACGTGTTTACCGTCCGGTGTCAGGTACAGCGCCATGCCGCGGCCCTGGTATTGCGCGGCATACCCGCGCAAGCCGTCGGGGGCGTCGAACTGGCCGACGATTTTCGCGCCCTTGGCCTCGATTTTCCTGATCGCATCGGGCAACTCTTCGGCCTGCACCGACGGCAGGTGCAATAGGGCAGCACCGAGGCTCAGGGTCAGCAGGTGGCGGAGGCGGGGCATGGCAGTTTCCTTGAAGAGGTGGCGGGTACGGTGTCGAAGTTTTCCAGTGCGCGAGCCAGGCTGGCGTTTGACAGCTCACCCAGATGGCTGCCCAGCAGGCGACCTTCGGGGCTGTAGAACAGCGTAGTCGGTAATGCCATGGAACCTACGGCCTGGCTCAGTCGCCCGCCGCCGTCGAACAGCACGTTGGACAGGCTCAGGCCCTGGGTTTCCAGAAAGGTCGCGACGCTTTGCATGCTTTCCGCCTGATTGACGAACAGGAACGTCAGGTCCGGACGTTGTTGCTGGGCGCTTTCCAGCACCGGCATTTCCCGGCGGCACGGCGGGCACCAGGTGGCCCAGAGATTGATCACCAACGGGCCGCCCTTGTAGTCGGCCAGTTGCACGGTTTCGCCAGCGGCGTTGCGCAGGGCGATTTCCGGCAGGCGTGTGCCTTGTTCATAAATCGACAGGGAGAATGTTGCCAACAACCAGAACGCCAGGCCGCTGGCCGCGCCAAAGCCCAGTGGGCGGCGCAACCCCGGGCGACGCCAGCCGCGATACAGCGTGGCGAGCAGCACGACAATCACCCCCGGCCAGGCGAGAAAACCGCCATCGCGCAGGTCGATGATCTGCCACGGATCATTGCGGTAGTGCGCCCAATAGACCGCCACGAAACCGATCCGGGCCACCAGCATGCCCAGCAGGAACAGGCTGAACAGCGCGGATTCTGGGTTTTCTCCGCCACGCTTGGCCACCCGCCAGCCGACAAAAGTGGCCAGCGCCAACGCACTGATCAGCAGCAGGTGATTGAGCGCGATGGCAAAGGTGCCGAGGGTGAAGGTCAGCATCAACGGGCGTCTCGGGTGGTGATCCAGCGTTGCAGGAAAGTGTCGGCATCGACCTCGCCGGTGATGCGCTGGCTGCGCCGTTCTTCACCGTCAGCACCAATCCACAGCAGGCTCGGTGGCCCTGGCACTTTGTAACGGCCGAGCAACTCGCGGCTGGCGGCATTGTCGGCGGTGACGTCCAGGCGGAGCAAGCGCACATCGCTCAAGGCTTCAAGCACTTGGGGTTTGCCGAAGACCTGCTTTTCCATGACTTTGCATGACACACACCAGTCGGCGTAGTAATCCAGCAGCACCCACTGGCCCTGAGCCTGCGCCACATCGAGCTCCCTTTGCAGTGCAGCCGGGTCCTTGATCGTAGTGAAGGCGTCGTGGCCGGTCGGCATGGCAGCGACGGCGGAACTGGACGCGCGGAAGACTTGTAACGGCTTGAGCAGATCATCACTGCCGCCGGCCGCACCGATCATCAACAGACTGCCCCACAAGCCGAGCAGCAACGAGCTGGCACCGAACAGGTGAGCAGTGCGACCGAAGCCATCCGACTGTTTCCAGGCACTGTACGCCGCAATCAGTAACAACGCCCCGCACAGGCCGACCCACAACGAGTCATCCAGCACCGGGCGCAACATCAGCAGCGCCGTGGCGAGGAACAGGAAGCCGAAAATGCCTTTGACCAGGTTCATCCACGCACCCGGCTTGGGCATGAAGCGATTGCCAACGGTCACCAGCAACAGCAGCGGCACACCGATGCCGATGCCCAGGGCGAACAGAATCAATCCGCCATGCAACGCGTTACCGCTTTGCGCGATGTACAGCAGCGCGCCGGCCAGTGGTGCAGTCATGCACGGGCCGACCAACAACCCCGACAACGCACCCAGCACACCCGCGCCGACCAGGCTTCCGCCGCGCTGATTGCGCGAAACGTTTTCCAGGCGATCCCGCACGGCCACCGGCAATTGCAGCTCGAAGTAGCCGAACATCGGCAGCGCCAGCAACACGAAAATCACCGCGAAACTGCCCAGCAGCCAGGGGTTCTGCAACCAGGCTTGCAGGTTCGCCCCCAGGGAGGCGGCCAGGACACCCATCGCCGCATACACCAGCGCCATGCTGACCACGTAACTGCCGGCCAGGGCGAAACCACGCTTGGGCGAGGCGCCGCTGCCGACGATCAGCCCGGCCAGAATCGGCAGCATCGGCAGTGAGCAAGGGGTGAAGGCCAGCAGCAGGCCCAGACCGAAGAACACCAGCAGGCTCCAGCCCAGCGCCCGTTGTTGCAGGTCGCTGGCCAAGGCCTGGTCCGGCGCTTCGTTGGCTGCGCTCTGCGCATGGGTATTGCCCAGGTCCACGACCCTGATCTGCGGCGGATAACACAAACCGGCATCGGCACAACCCTGGTAACTGACCTTGACCTGGCCGCTGGCGCCCGCCGGTATCTTCAGTTCCAGACCCTGGCGGTAGATTTGCTGTTCACCGAAAAACTCGTCGCTGTGGGCTTCACCTTCCGGCAACGCAGGGTGCTGCCCGACAGGTAATCCGTCGAACTTCAAGCGTTTCTGGTACAGGTAGTAGCCGTCGGTGATCTGCCAATAGAGCTGTGTTTCACCGGATTCCAGGCGTTCAGAGGTAAAGGTGAAGGCTTTACCAACCGGGAGAAATTCAGGTTTGGTGTCGAACGGATTGGTTGCCGCCTGGGCCAGGCCCGCGATCAAAAGGGTAAACAGTAAAAACAGACGACGCATGGATAAGCCTTTTCCCGGTACTAGTGGGGTGCACAGTGGCGGGTGGCGATTAACCGATGATTAACCGTCCCGGCCTTGTGGCGATGGCGCCTGCGGCATAATGTCGGCTTAATCGGTCAAAGGCTTAATCAGCTTTATTTCTACGAGGCTCCCCATGCACGTACTGGTTTGCGAAGACGATGAGCTGATCGCCAGCGGCATCGTTGCCGGCCTGACCGCCCAGGGCCTGACCGTGGAGCACGTGGCTACGGCGTCTGCTGCCCGGGCCATGCTCAGGGTCGCGGAATTCGATGTCATGGTGCTCGACCTCGGCTTGCCGGACGAAGATGGCCTCAAGCTGCTGCAGCAGTTGCGCCATCAGGGCCTGGAGTTGCCGGTTTTGATCCTCACCGCGCGGGATTCGGTCACCGACCGCGTCGATGGCCTGCAAGCCGGTGCCGATGATTACCTGCTCAAACCCTTCGACCTGCGCGAACTCGCTGCGCGCCTGCACACGCTGTTGCGACGGGTGGCGGGGCGCAGCGTCAACCTGATCGAACACGGCGCCCTGACCTACGACCCGAGCAGCCGCGAAACCAAACTCGCCGGCCAGCCTGTGGATCTCTCGCGTCGCGAGCAGTCGCTGCTGCAAGCCTTGTTGCATAACCGTGGCCGGGTGCTGTCCACCGAGCAACTGAAGGACAGCGTCTACGGTTTCAACGACGAGCTGGAAAGCAATGCCCTCAACGTTCATATCCATCACCTGCGGCGCAAACTCGGCAATGGCATTGTCGAGACCGTGCGCGGCCTGGGCTATCGCTTGGGGCCGGCTGATGGCGGAGAAGAATCGAAGTGATGAGTCTGCGTCTGCGCCTGAGCCTGACGCTCGGCGCCGCTTTTGCGCTGATCTGGGCCCTGGCCGCAGCCTGGATGCTCAGCGATTTGCGCAATCAAATGATGTTTTCCCTCGACCAGCGCCTGGTGGCGTCGGCACGCATGGTCGCCGGCCTGATGGAGCAACTGCCACCCCTGCCGAGCAAGGGCGAGGGCACCCACTTCAGCGCCGAACAACTGAACATACCGGGTGGCATGGCGTGCCAGGTCAGCTCGCTGCGCGGTGAAATCCTTGCCCGCAGCCACACCGATCCGCAGCAGACTCTGGAGGCCGAGAAGCTGGGTTTTCACGATCAGATGATCGACGGCGCGCCGTGGCGCAGTTTCACACTGGCCCGGGGCGATCTGCGCATTACCACTGCCGACCGGCAGATTGAGCGTGAGGCGTTGAACATGTCGATCCTGCTGGCCGCTTCGGTACCGGTGGGCGTGGCGCTGCTCGGTTGCCTGTGCCTGCTCTGGCTGGGCATCGGCCAGGGGCTGGCGCCGCTCAACCGCATGCGCGACGCCTTGATGCGCCGCAGCGCCGACTCCCTGGAACCCTTGCAGATCCAGCCATTGCCCAGCGAGCTGCAACCCTTGCTGGAAACCCAGAACCAGTTGCTCCAGCGTATCGGCAAGACCATCGAGCGCGAACGTCGCCTGACCGGTGACGCGGCCCATGAGTTGCGCAGCCCGCTGACCGCAATCAAGACCCACCTGCAAGTGGCGCGCATGACCGACGGCAGCGCCCGGGACCAATCCCTGGCGCGCGCCGAAGAGGGGGCGGATCGCATGCACCGCACCCTCGAGCAATTGCTGTTGCTGGCGCGGGTCGAGGGCAGCCTGTCGTTTGACGACGGTGTGCAGTGCAACGCCGAGCAAGTGGCAAAACTGGCGATCCAGGATGCCGCGAGCGGTGATCGCCAGCGCATCAGGTTTCAGGCGCCGGGCAAGGTCTCCGCGGCGCCAGTACAAATGCCCGCCGTGCTGTCGATCGCCGCGCTGCGCAACTTGCTCGACAACGCACTGCGCCACACTCCCGCCGACAAAGCGGTGGAGTTGAGCCTGGAAACCACCGGCAATCGTGTGCAGTTTGTGGTGCGCGATCATGGGCCGGGGATTGCCGAAGAGGATTTGCAACACTTGACCCAACGCTTCTGGCGCAACGGCCATAGCACGGGTTGCGGCCTGGGGCTGGCGATTGTCCAGGCGATCGTTCAGCGTTGCGGTTGTACGCTGCATTTCGATAGCCGACCGGACGGCTTGCGGGTCGAGCTGACGATGCCGCTGCAACCAACCTGAAAAACACCACAAAACCCTGTGGGAGCGGGCTTGCTCGCGAAGAGGCCATTACATTCAACATCAATGTCGACTGTAACGCCGCCTTCGCGAGCAAGCCCGCTCCCACAAAGGATCAGATGTATCTTCTCTCCATCCGCCTAAATCCTCACCCCGCTGATGCGTTTCCAGAACAGGAAAACCGTATTGAGGGGTCGAGAGATGTCAGTCGCTACCAGCCTTATCGAAGATCAGCCGGCGACGTCCGCCGAGACGCTTTATCAATTCAATGAATCGCCATTGCTGGCCCGCCAGAGCCAGCAGGAATCAAACGCCCGCAGCTATCCGCGACGCATTCCCCTGGCGCTCAAGCGCGCCAAGGGGATTTATGTCGAAGACGTCGAAGGTCGCACGTTCATCGATTGCCTGGCCGGTGCCGGGACCCTGGCCCTGGGGCACAACCACCCGGTGGTGATCCAGGCCATCCAGCAAGTGCTGACCGATGAACTGCCGCTGCACACCCTGGACCTGACCACCCCGGTCAAGGATCAGTTCGTCCAGGACCTGTTCGGCCTGCTGCCGACTGCCTTGGCCGCTGAAGCGAAGATCCAGTTCTGCGGTCCCACGGGCACCGATGCCGTGGAAGCCGCCCTGAAGCTGGTGCGTACCGCCACTGGCCGCAGCACCGTGATCTCGTTCCAGGGCGGGTATCACGGCATGAGCCAGGGCGCGCTGAGCCTGATGGGCAGCCTCGGGCCGAAAAAGCCGCTGGGCGCCTTGCTCGGCAGCGGCGTGCAGTTCATGCCGTACCCTTACGATTATCGCTGCCCGTTCGGGCTGGGCGGTGCGCAAGGGGTGAAAGCCAACCTGAGTTATCTGGAAAACCTGCTCAACGACCCCGAGGCCGGTGTGCAATTGCCGGCGGCGGTGATCGTGGAAGTGGTGCAGGGCGAGGGTGGGGTGATCCCGGCCGACCTGGACTGGTTGCGCGGTGTGCGGCGGATCACCGAAAAGGCGGGTGTCGCACTGATCGTCGATGAAATCCAGAGCGGGTTTGCCCGTACCGGCAAGATGTTTGCCTTCGAGCACGCCGCGATCATTCCCGATGTCGTGGTGATGTCCAAGGCCATCGGCGGCAGCCTGCCGCTGGCGGTGGTGGTCTACCGCGAGTGGCTCGACACCTGGCTGCCGGGCGCCCATGCCGGGACCTTCCGTGGCAACCAGATGGCCATGGCCGCCGGTTGCGCAGTGATGCGTTATCTGGTCGAACACAAGGTTTGCGAGCATGCCGCCGCCATGGGCGAGCGCCTGGCCGAGCACCTGCGCATCCTGCAACGGGACTTCCCGCAACTGGGTGATATTCGTGGGCGTGGCTTGATGCTCGGTGTCGAACTGGTCGATCCGACGGGCGCACTGGATGCCCAGGGTCACCCGCCGGCGTTCGCCCGCCTGGCCCCCCTGGTACAGCGTGAATGCCTCAAGCGTGGCTTGATTCTGGAACTCGGTGGCCGCCATGGCGCGGTGGTGCGCTTCCTGCCGCCACTGGTGATCAGCGCTGCGGAAATCGATCAGGTGGCCGGGATTTTCGGCCGGGCTCTGGCTGCTGCCACCCGCGATCTGTAAATTTTTCGCGCTGCGTAACGTTCCTTCTACATAACGGCTGCGCACACGGCGCAGCCCGCCCAACATCGATGGAGAGACAGCATGACTTCAGTATTCGACCGCGAGGACATCCTCTTTCAGGTCGTGGTCAACCATGAAGAGCAATACTCGATCTGGCCTGATTACAAAGCCGTACCTCAGGGCTGGCGCACCGTGGGTAAAAGCGGGCTGAAAAAGGAATGCCTGGCCTATATCGAAGAGACCTGGACTGACATGCGTCCGTTGAGCCTGCGCCAGAAGATGGATGAGCAGGCGGCTGTGGCGAACTGATCCGTCACCCATAAAAGAGCCCGCTGAGCCGGTAAGGTCAGCGGGCTTTTTCATATCGGGATTCTGTGTTGTCTGTCAGGCCGCCTTCACGAGCAAGCCCGCTCCCACAGGGGACCGCATTTCCAATGTGGGAGCGGGCTTGCTCGCGAAGAACGATAACGCGGTCCTACTGAGGTTACACGCCACTAAGCCCCTTGATGACCAGATCCACATTCCCCTCCAGCTCCGCCACCGGATCCCCGGCATCGGTGCTCAACACCACCAACCGGCTACCCGATTCGGTAATCACCGCTTTCACAGCATCCGAAGGCTGCCGGTGATGCAACACTACCGCCACATCGTTGTCCTTGAGCGTTGTGCCCAACTGCTTGAGCGCATCGGTTGTCCACTCGGCATCGGGGCGTGGGTCGTGGCCGATCAACTCCAGATTGAGACTGCCAATCAGGTAGCCGAAATGATCGCTGAGGCTCATCACACTGAGGTTATCGGTATTGGCCAGCCGTGCTTCGCTGTCAGCACTGAGCTTGAGCAAGCGTTGCTTGAGGGCTGCCAGGTTGGCGTCGATCTTCGGCTTGGCCTCGGGGGCCAGGCGTACCAGGTCCGCCGCCATCACGTCGGCCATGCGGCCCATGTTATTGCTGGAAAACCACGGCTGGCTGTTGAGACCGTCGACCCTGTTGCCCGGCTGCACGGCGATGCCCGGCAGGGCGCCGTCCACCGGGCGGGCGGCATCGACTTCGACGATACGGATATTGCTGCGCCGGGAGATCGGGTACAGCGGGTCATCCGGCCAGAGTGAACGCAGGCCGATCACCGCATCGGCATCCTTCGCCAGCTGGGCCAGCGCCGGGGCACCTCGGCCAGTGAAGTAGGCGGTCTGGCGGCTGCCGGGCAGATTGGCCGGCGCGGCACGTTCGAGGCTGACATCGGTGCCTTTGAGCAACACTTCACCCAGACCATAAGTGATCGGCAAAGAGGCCAGCACGCGCAGCGGTTTGCCGTTGTCTGCGGCGAAGGTCGTGGCGGTCAGCCCGCACAGGGCCACCGCGAGGGTCAGTTGGCGCAGAGAAAAAATCATTTATCCAAGGTTCCCTTTCAGGCTGGGGACGATGCCGCGCGCAATGGCGGCCAGGGCGAAGGCGATACCGGCCACGAGGATGATCGCGGCGCCGGATGGAATCGGCAGGTCGAAGACGATCGGAGCGAGAATCCCGCACAGTGTGCTGACGGTGGCGATCAGCACCGAACACCAGAAAAAGCCCTTCAGCGATTGGCTGAGCAAACGTGCTGCCGCTGCCGGAATCACCAGCAGCGCGCCGACCAGAATTGCCCCGATGACCTTCACCGCGGCGACGGTGATAAGCGTCACCAGAATCACGAACAGATAATCCAGGGCCTTCACCGCCACCCCGCGCACCGCCGCCAGTTGCGGATTGAAGCTGGCGAGCATGATGCGGTTGTACAAGGGCAAAGCCAGGGCCATCACCAGCGAACCGACGATGGCCAGCACCAGCAGGTCATTGCCGTTGACCGTCAGCACCGAACCGAACAGCACGTTTTCCAGGATGTGCACGTTGATCTTGCCCGCCAGAATCAACAACAGGCTGGCGCCCAAGGCGAGCGACACCGAGAGGAACACACCGATCAAGGTGTCCGGTGCCAGGCCGGTGCGGTTGCGCAGGTAGTTGAGCAAAATGCCGAACAGCAGGCAGTAGCCGAACAGACTGCCGTAGGGACCGGTGTAGGGTTCGCCGAGCAAAATGCCGATGGCCACGCCGGTCAACGCGGCATGGCCGACGGCTTCGGAGAAAAACGCGAAGCGCTTGACCACCACCAGCGTACCCAGGCCGCCCAGCACCGGGCCGATCAGCAGCCCGGCGAGCAGCGCATTGACCACAAATCCATAGGCCAGCGCCTCGGGCAGATAACCTGACGATGCCCAACCCTGGACCATCAGGCGAAAAGCTTCGTAACTCATCAGGCAAGGCTCCGTGGGTGAGTCGAGAACAGCGTCAGCAGGCGCTCCGGCGTCAGTGCCTGTTGCGGCGTGGCGTCGAACAGCACGCGGCGATTGAGGCCGGTGACGTGATCGGCCAGGCGCCCGACCGCTTCCAGGTCGTGCTCGATCCACAGCACGGTGATGCCCGCCGCTCGCCAGTCGCCGAGCAGACGTTCGAACACCTGGATCCCGGCCTCATCGAGGGCCGACATCGGCTCGTCGAGTACCAGCAGTTGCGGAGGCGGAATCAGCCCCTGGGCCAGCAACACCCGCTGGCGTTCGCCGCCGGACAACGCACCCATGCGGCGCTTGCGCTTGTCCTGCATGCCGACCCGTTCAAGGGCCTCGCCAATCGCCGTCGCGTAATGTTTGCTCAAACCGAGAAAGGCCGGGCGACGCTGGCACATGGCAGCCATGAAATCGTCGACGGTCATCGGCAAGCCCCGGTCGAACTCCAGCGCCTGTGGCACGTAGCCAATGGTTCCCGGCTCGGCCGACCACTGCAGGCTCAAGCGGCCCTGATGCGGCATTTGCCCGAGCAGGGTCTTGATCAGCGAACTCTTGCCGCCGCCGTTGGGGCCGACCAGCGCATGCACGCTGCCGGGACGGACCTGGAAGGTCACCTTGTCGAGGATCGTCGTGCGCCCGAGGGTCAGGCTGATGTCGGCAAAATCCAGGGTCGGGCCCGAAACCTGTGGGAGCGGGCTTGCTCGCGAATGCGGTGGGTCATTCACCGGTGATGTTGACTGACTGGACGCCTTCGCGAGCAGGCTCGCTCCCACAGGGGACTCTGTATCGGCCGGGATGGTTTCTTTCGATGTCATGCCCCCGACTCCTGAATCGCCCGCACCACGGTGTTGAGGTTTCCGGTCATTTCCTTTTCGTACTTGTCGGCGGTGTATTCGCCGTAGGAAATATGCGACAGCGGATACAGCTTCACGCCGGATTCGCGCTGGATGGTGTCGACGTAAGTGGAGGGAAAATCCATCTCCGAGAAGATCACCTTCACGTCCAGCTCACGCAGTTGGTCGATGGTCTTTTTCAACTGGCTCGGGCTCGGCTCGATGCCGTGGGCCGGCTCGACCACGGCTGTCACTTCCAGGCCGAATTCGCGCAGCAGGTAGTCGTAGGCGGCGTGTACCGTGGCCACACGCAACTCGGCGTTCGGCGCCTGGGTCAGTTTGGCCAGGGCATCGGCACGCATCTTGCGCAGGCGCTTGCCGTAGGCGCGGGCGTTCTCGGTGTAGGTTCTGGCATTGGCCGGATCGAGCTTGCCCAGCTCCCGGGCGATGTTGTTGACCTGGGCGATCGAGGCGCTGATGGACAGGAAGGTATGCGGGTTCACCACTTTGCCGGCACCGCGGGCGGCAACACCGGTGGCGGCGAGCAGCGGCACGTTTTCATTGGCTTCGATCACCGGCACGTTGGGGGTTTCGCTGGCGGCGATCATGCGGTCGGCGAAATCATCATGGCCTACGCCGTTGAGCACGATCACGTCCAGCCCGCTGATGCGCTTGATGTCTTCGGCGCGGGGTTCGTAGGCATGCGGGTTGAAACCGGCCGGAATCAGCGGCACCACTTCGGCCTTGTCACCGACGATGTTCGCCACGTAGCTGTAATACGGGTGCAGGGTGATGCCGATGCGCAGGCGCTTGGCTGCGTCGGCACTGGCGAAGGATGGCAGCAGGCAGGCCAGCAGGCCGATCAGTAGCACGCGCAAGATAGAACGTTGAGATGAAATGGGCATGGGAAAGCGGTCTTCTCTCGGGTGAGGGCGAGGGTTCAATGCCGGTGCTGGCGGGTCACGCCGGCATCGAATTGCGCGACGATCTGTTGCCAGCCGGCGCTTTCGAGCGCGCTGTCGCTGAGTTCGGCCGGAGCGGTGAGCGTGCCGGCGCGGTTGAGCCAGATGTCCGGAGCGTCATCGGTGGCGGTCAGGCGCATCAGGAATGAACCAGCGACCGTCGGCGTCTGGCTCTGGCCGAAGTAGGCCTTGGCATTGAGCAATTGCCAGGCATGGCTGCCACGGCTGACGGAACTGGCATCCCGGGCAAACGGGGCAAAACCCTCGTCGGCGAGGGCCTCGGGAGTCGGCAGGGTTTGCTGTTCCTGGCGCAGCAAATGAATCTCGTCCAGCGTCACCCGCAAATCGGCGTAGATGCCTTGCTCGGCAGCGCTGAGGTCGCGGCGCGCATCCAGTTGGTGGCTGTTGACACTGCTCACCTCATCGGACTCCCCGCGCCAGAGCACCACCGAACCTGCGACCGCAAGGATCATCAGGCACAGCAGCAGGACGTAGAGGGTTTCGTGGCCGGCACCCGC
This sequence comes from Pseudomonas sp. GNP012, assembly GCF_054343835.1. Classification (NCBI taxonomy): domain Bacteria; kingdom Pseudomonadati; phylum Pseudomonadota; class Gammaproteobacteria; order Pseudomonadales; family Pseudomonadaceae; genus Pseudomonas; species Pseudomonas sp. GNP012. The sequence goes on from NZ_JBTGUU010000001.1 coordinate 1,052,893, forward strand.
CGGGCGCACGACCTGGGTCGTTGAAGTATTCATGGCGCCTGGATGTCCGCCTGGTCGATTTCCACCACGTGACCGGGGCCTGCGTCGAACAGCACGTAGAACTCGGCGCCGGGTTTCTTGAACGTCAGGGTCGAATCGGCTCCGAGTTTGCCAGGCACCAGAATGGTTTCGTCGTAGCCGATCACATCGAGGGTCACGCCCGGTGCGCCACTGCCGTCGGAAAAACCACCGGTGCATTTGATCTGCTCGGCGTCGATGGCCTTGCATTCGCACATAGGGTTGTGGGCCAGGGCGCTGGCGCTGAAGCCGGCGCAGAGCAGCAGCAACAGGGTGTTGAGTGGACGAAGCGGGTTGATCATGGTTTGCCTCCTTGTTTGTTCAGCCAGGCGATGGTGGCGGGGGAGGCCTGGCTCAAAGGAATGGATGCCTGATGCATGGCGCCGTCCCAGCCTTCCATGGTGATCCACAGCTCGGCGTCGGCCGTGGTCTTTTCCGGGACGGGCAGTGAAGCGCCCATGCGGTACGGCGTGCCGAAGAAAATCACGCCGGCGGCGCGCAGGCTGCGGGGTTTGCCGATGCGCAGGTAAGTGGCCTTGACCTGTCCGATACAGGCTTCGCACAGTGCTGCGTTGAAACCTTTCATGTAGCCGGCCGGGCCATCAAGCGTGGGTGCGGCGTTGCGCAACTCCGCCAGGCGCAGGCTCCAGGGGCCGACCTGGACTTCGCCGACTTCGCGTTCGCCCAGGCCGCTGTCGCCACGCATCAATGCTTCATCCGCGAAGTACTTGGGCATGAAACCGAGGGGAATCAGCAGCAACAGGACGTTCAGGTGAAAGCGCCATTTGTGCCAGAACAGGTTCAAGCGCGAGGGTGGTGAGACCGCAATGTCTTTGCTCACAGGTTGGCCTCCGATGTTTCCTTGCGGGTGGCCGGTTGCGCCGTGGCGCTGCGCGGTTTCCTGTTGCTGCGCTTGAAGGCATTGGCCGTCGCCAGTGCCGTGCGCTTGGTCCAGATCAGCAAGCCGCTGAGCACCATCATGCTCAGCAACAGGCCGAAGAACGCCCAGATCAGCTTGATCCACAGGCCACCGAAGTCGCCGGTGTGCAGCGGGCGCATGGACTCGGTGACGAACTCCAGGGTCGAACGGTCCGAAATCAGGCGCGAGGCGGCGATTTCGCCGTTGTACGGGTTGAGGGTCGCGGTCTGGAACATCAGTGGATACCAACCGCGTCCCCCGACCTCCAGATGACTGTAGGCATTGCCCGGCAGGCTGACGAAGCTGGCTTCCAGCCCGGAGATTTTCTGCGTGGCGATTTCAATCGCGCGATCAAGGTCGATACGCGGCGGGGGCGACCCATCGGGCGATAGCGGTACCGCTTCGCGGGACATCGCCGGAATGATCTTTTCCGTGGAGATGGAAATCTGGTTATCGAACAGCAAGGCCTGGATCAGGAACCAGGTGCCGGTGATGGAAATCACGGCGATGAACCAGATCGACCAGATGCCGCTCAAGCGGTGGAAGTCGCCCCAGAAAATCCGCGCGCCGTGGCGAATCCGCAGGGTCGGGCGGAAAAAGCCTTTCCAGAAGCGTTTGTAGACCACCAGCCCGGTCACCAGCGAAACCAGAAGCGGCAAGCCGAGAAACGACACCAGGTACCAGCCCCAACTGTAGCCATTGGTGAATGGCACCAGCCACCAGCCGTGCAGCGCCCGGGTGAAGGCGCGGAAGTTGAACTCCGGCGCGACGCCCTGGATCACGCCGCTGTATGGATTGACATAAATCACCACCGAGCGTCCGTCGGGATAGCTGACTTCGACATCCAGGGCGAAGTGCGACTCGTCGGGCCGACTGATGCTCTGCACCACGGTCTGCGGTTCGGCCTTGTTGATGGCCTCGATGACCTGCTGATAGCTGAGCAGCGGTGCATCGTCCGAGGGCTGGCTGGCGCGCATGGGCGGGTTGGCCAGCCAGACGATTTCCTGGCTGATCACCGCCAGGGTGCCGGTCACGCAGACGATCAGCACGAAAAACCAGATCGGCAGCGCCAGCCAGCTATGGACCAGGAACCAGATTTTTGAACGGGATTTCTTTGACATATTGAAGGTCTTGCCTGGATGAGAGGCAGCTCGGCTGCGGACTTCGCAGGGATGAGCGCCCTGAAGGTCCAGTCGTGGCTTTTGCCTACGCGACAGGACTGCATCTAGGTAAGACGGATGAGCAAAGGAAATCCCGAAAGAGAAAATGAAAGTAAATGTTTCGCATTACCGGGAGGGTAGGGCGGTGGCCCTGTGGGAGCGAGCCTGCTCGCGAAGAGGCCCGCTCCGGCATCGAAGATTCAACCCTGCTGAAACATTTCCTTCGCCCGTTGTTCAATCTGCTCCTGAGTCAGGTCTTCCTTGCGCGTCGCCAGGAACCACAGATGCCCGTAGGGATCCTTCAAGGTGCCCGAGCGATCGCCGTAAAACTGATCCTTGACCTCGGATACAACGGTGGCACCGGCATCGATGGCCTGTTTGTAGGACTTGTCGACATCCTTCACGTACAAATGCAGACCCACGGACGGCGAATTGTCCGGGTTGCTCAGCGGTCCTTGATCGCACGGTGTACCCAGCATGATCGGGCAATCGCCGATGCGCAGTTCGGCGTGACCGATGCCGCCATCGGGCATGGCCAGGCGCATGACCTCAATGGCGCCGAAGGCTTTCTTGTAGAAATCGATGGCTTCGGCAGCTTTGTGGATGCCCAGATAGGGGGTGATGCTGTGATACCCCTCCGGAATGGGTTTGACACTCATGATGGATCTCCCTGTTCTTGTTATGTGAATGGAAAGTACTTGCTTCGTTGTGCAGCCGATTAAATATAGGCCAGCCGCTTTCGCCTCACCGAGCGCCCGACGAGCAGCCACGCCACACAAGTGCCATCAGGTAGGCTCCAGCCAGTGCGCTCCCGGCCTGTGCTCTGGACAAGCGCTGATAAGGACAATGATCGCCATTTCCTGATAGCCACTATTGAAAGCGTTGATTTCTGCTACCCGGGAGGCGCGGGTAGCCTGTGTTCATTGCCTCGAACCAGTCGCCAGGACGCCAGAAATGAAACCGATGATCGCCACTCTGCTGATGCTCGCTGTCTCCGTACTCGCCGGATGTGCCAGCCATGTTTCCCCGGAGCTTCGCCCTTACACGGCTGAAGAAAGCAAGGAACTGGCGCTGGAGGCGCTGAACCGCCGCGGATTGTCCTTCGATGAATACCACGCGAAAAAAGCCGAACTGCTCGGCCAGCAGCAAAAGTCGTTGAGCTACGACAACCAGGGGGAAATGAACGCCAGCCGATCTGTACAGCTTCACGGTCGTCCAAGCTGAGGCAAAACTGTACTGCTCCAAGTTTCGCGTAACTGTCCATGGGTTTCGCCCAAGGTGTGCGATAGGGTCAACACCTGACCGACCCTGACGGACTGCCACCCATGACGCTCTCACTCGACCTGCTGCTGGGCTTTGCCCTGTTCGCCCTCGTCACCTCGATCACACCCGGTCCGAACAACACCATGTTGCTGGCTTCCGGGGTGAACTTCGGCTTCAACCGCACGATTCCGCACATGCTCGGCATCACTTGTGGCTTCTTTGTACTGGTGGTGGCGGTCGGTTTCGGCCTTGGCGCGGTGTTCCAGGCTTACCCTTTGCTCTACACCGTGCTGCGTTACGTGGGGGCGGCGTATCTGCTGTATCTGGCGTGGAAAATCGCTCATTCCGGGCCAGTGTCGGAGGGTCAGCAGAACGAGGCGAAACCGATCAGCTATCTGGGTGCCGCCGCGTTCCAGTGGGTCAACCCCAAGGCCTGGATCATGGCTATTGGCGCCATCAGCACCTACACGCCGATGCAAGGTTACTTCACCAATGTGATCGTGATTGCGGCGGTTTTTGCCATCATCAACCTGCCGAGTGTCGGTGTCTGGGCCGCTTGCGGCACGCTGTTGCGCAATGTTCTGAAGGATCGCCGCTGGCTGCGCCTGTTCAATTGGGGCATGGCCGCGCTGCTCGTGGGTTCGCTTTATCCGCTGCTACTCGAAAGCTTTGGCTGACGCATTGCTTCAACCGGTTGCCCGATGCCTGTTAAGCTGACTTTTCAGGAGCGTTCCTACGCACTATTAAATGAAGTAGTCCTTCTTTAACGGCATCCGATCAGGTATTGGTAGCGTTCTGAAAACAGCGCGCAGCTCACAAGGCTGCGCTTTGCCGTTTGCAGTCACGAGCTTCCTGATCCCGGAACACGCTCTGCGAGTCTTTTATGAATAAACGTCCGTTGTATTTCGATTACGCCGCCACCACGCCGGTGGATGAGCGGGTCATCAAGGTGATGGTCGAGTGTCTGGGCTTTACCGGCAATTTCGGCAACCCGGCCTCAAGCTCTCATGTCTTTGGCCAACAGGCCCGACAATCGGTGGAGCAGGCGCGACGCCAGGTCGCCGAACTGGTCGGCGCGAGACCTGAACAGATCGTCTGGACCTCAGGCGCCACCGAATCGAACAACCTCGCGCTCAAAGGCGTAGCCCAGGGCCGCGGCACTGGCGGTGGCCATATCATCACCAGCCAGATCGAACACAAGGCCATTCTCGATACCGCCAGGCAACTGCAGGATGCCGGTGTCGCCGTGACGTACCTGGTGCCGGATGCCGATGGGCTGATCACCGCGCAAGCGGTCAGCGAAGCCATGCGCGAGGACACTTTCCTGGTGTCGCTGATGCTGGTCAACAACGAACTGGGGACGCTCAACGATATTCCCGCCATCGGTCAGGTGGTGCGTGAAAGCGGGGCGTTGTTCCATGTCGACGCCGCACAGGGCGCGGGCAAAGTGGCGATCGACCTCGCGCAGTGGCCGGTGGACCTGATGTCGTTTTCCGCGCATAAACTGTACGGCCCCAAAGGCATCGGTGCGTTGTATGTCGGTCCGCGTGCCCAGCAACGATTGCAGGCGCAGATCCATGGCGGCGGGCATGAGGGCGGTCTGCGTTCCGGCACCCTGGCGACTCATCAGATCGTGGCCATGGGCTCGGCCTTTGCACTGGCGGCCGCTGCGTTCGATGAAGAGAAAGCCACCATCGTGCGTTTGCGTGAACGCTTGCTCGAGCAATTGCAGGGCATTCCCGGCGTGCGACTCAATGGCAGCCCGACCCGGCGCATTCCCCATACCCTGAGCCTGACCTTCGCGCAAGGCGAGTTCAACCCGGCGGCGTTGCTGGCCTCGATCGCTTTTTCCGCGACCTCGGCGTGCAATTCCGCGAGCAATACCCCATCCCATGTGCTGCTGGCCCTGGGGCATGATGCCCGCTCGGCCAGCCGCACCATCCGCTTGAGCCTCGGGCGTTTCACCACCGAGCAGGACATCGACCAGGCGGTTCAACTGATCAAGGCAGCCTGCGCCAGTGCTCCGGCATTCTGGCAATAGGGCGACGAAGCGCCGACGCTGATCGGCACTCAACAATAATGATGAAGTGGTTAGCAGGAGACACGATGAATACGCAGCTTTCGATCAATGGATCGGTGCCCCAGCGCCTGGCGCAAACCCGCGAACTGATGAGCCGGGAGGGCATTCACGCCTTGCTGGTGCCGTCGGCCGACCCGCACCTGTCCGAGTACCTGCCGGGTTACTGGCAGGGGCGCCAGTGGTTGTCGGGTTTTCATGGCTCGGTCGGCACCCTGATCGTGACCCCGGATTTTGCCGGCGTCTGGGCCGACAGCCGTTATTGGGAGCAGGCGACCAAGGAACTCAAGGGCAGCGGCATTGACCTGGTCAAGCTGCAACCGGGCCAACCCGGGCCACTGGAATGGCTGGCCGAGCAAACCCCCGAGGGTGGCGTTGTCGCGGTCGATGGCGCGGTCATGGCCGTGGCGTCGGCGCGGACCCTGGGCGCTAAACTTGAAGAGCGTGGCGCCCGCCTGCGCACCGACATCGACCTGCTTGGCGGAGTCTGGAGCGACCGCCCAAGCCTGCCGAACGAACCGATTTATCAGCACCTGCCTCCACAAGCGACCGTCAGCCGTGGCGAAAAACTCGCAAAACTGCGTGAAACCCTTCAGGCCCGTGGCGCCGACTGGCATTTCATCGCCACCCTCGATGACATCGCCTGGCTGTTCAACCTGCGTGGCGGCGACGTGTCGTTCAACCCGGTATTCGTTTCCTTCGCCTTGATCAATCAGCAACAGGCCACGCTGTTTGTCGCCCTGAGCAAGGTCAGTGCCGAACTGCGCGCCATCCTTGAGCAGGACGGCGTGACCTTGCGCGATTACAGCGAAGTCGCTGCCGCACTGCGCGCCGTGCCGAGCGGCGCGAGCCTGCAAGTCGACCCGGCGCGGGTCACGGCGGGGTTGCTGGACAACCTCGACAGTGGGGTGAAGCTGATCGAGGGCCTGAACCCGACCACCCTGGCCAAATCGCAAAAAAGCCTGGCCGATGCCGAACACATCCGTCAGGCCATGGAGCAGGACGGCGCAGCACTGTGCGAATTCTTCGCCTGGCTGGACTCGGCGCTGGGCCGTGACCGCATCACCGAACTGACCATCGACGAAAAACTCACCGCTGCCCGTGAGCGCCGTCCGGATTATGTGTCGCTGAGCTTCAATACCATTGCCGCCTACAACGCCAATGGCGCGATGCCGCACTACCACGCCACCGAAGAGGAACACGCGGTCATCGAAGGGGACGGTCTGCTGTTGATCGACTCCGGAGGCCAGTACCTGGGCGGCACCACCGACATCACGCGGATGGTTGCAGTGGGCACCCCGACCGATGAGCAAAAACGCGATTGCACCCGCGTGCTCAAGGGCGTGATTGCCTTGTCCCGCGCGCAGTTCCCGAAAGGCATTCTGTCGCCGCTGCTCGATGCCATCGCCCGTGCGCCGATCTGGGCGGAAAGTGTCGACTATGGTCATGGCACCGGTCATGGTGTCGGTTACTTCCTCAACGTCCACGAAGGTCCGCAAGTCATCGCCTATCAGGCTGCACCTGCCCCGCAAACGGCGATGCAACCGGGCATGATCACGTCCATTGAACCGGGCACCTATCGTCCGGGCCGTTGGGGCGTGCGGATCGAAAACCTGGCGATGAACCGTGAGGCAGGCAAAAGCGAATTCGGTGAATTCCTGAAGTTCGAAACGCTGACCCTGTGCCCGATCGACACCCGTTGCCTGGAAACCACGCTGCTGACCGAAGAAGAAAAACAGTGGTTCAACGCCTATCACGCCGAAGTGCGCGAACGCCTGAGCCCATTGGTCGAGGGTGCGGCCCTTGAGTGGCTGAACACTCGTACCGCGGCTATTTGATTGCTTTCAGTTCGGGCGCTGTCTCCAGCGCCCGGCTCATGTAGTCAACAAAGGCTTTGACCCTGGCGGATTGGCGACGATTCGCCGGGGACACGGCATGAATCGGTAGCGACTCTGCAGTGTAGTCCTGAAGAATCGCCGTCACTCTCCCGGCTTTCAGATCCTCGCTGAACAACCACACCGGCGATAGCGCAATCCCCAATCCCCCCAGCACCAGTTCGCGGATCGCCTCGGAATTGTTGCTCTGCGCATTGCCTTTGATCCGCACCTCATGACGCTGCGCATCTTTTGTGTAAATCCAAAGGTTTTGACTGCTCAGCAGGTTGAACATCAGGCAGTTGTGCCTGCCCAGTTCCTGCGGTGTTTGCGGTTTGCCGTATTGCCTGAGGTAGTCAGGTGATGCGACGGTCACCCGATGGGTCGTACCTACCAGGCGAGCGATCAGGCCACTGTCGTTCAGGGCACCGATCCGGAAGGTGACGTCCAGCCCTTCACTGACCAGATCCTGGTTCTGATCGTTCAGTTGCAGGTCTATCTGTACGTCAGGGTAGCGTCTGAGAAAGTCCGGCAATCGGGAAGCGATCTGCAAACGGCCGAAACTGACCGACGAACCGATTTTCAGAGGACCGGCCACTTTTTCCCGGCCGGACTGGAAGCTGTGTTCTGCCGCATCCACGGCAGCAAGGATGATCCGGCATTCGTTGTAATAGCGCTGACCTTCTTCCGTCAGCGATAACTTGCGGGTACTGCGGGCAATCAGCTTTCCGCCCAATCGGGTTTCCAGCGCTTGCAGCACCTTGCTGATGGTCGGCTGACTGGTCTGCAACTCCCGGGCAACGGCGGAGAAGCTGCCACGCTCGACCACCCGTACGAATATTGCCATTGCATTGAGTGTGTCCACGGAATTTCTCATTGATGCTGTGCAGGCATGATCACTATAGCGATATGGCGTCTTATCGGCATGAATAGGGCGGGGCAAGATTGACCCTGTATTCACTTCTGATGGGAGATGGCGAAATGACTGACTCACTGAACATGCGCGCTCTGATGATCGACTCGGCCAATGCGCCGTTACGCCTGGTTTCCATCGCGCGGCCCGTGCCACAGGCAGGGCAGGTATTGGTCAGGATCAAGGCCAGCGGTGTGAATCCACTGGATGGAAAAATCCGCTCCGGGCAAGCGGCCCATGCGAGGCAACCACTGCCGGCGATTGTCGGAATGGATCTGGCCGGGATTGTAGAGTCGCTGGGCGAGGGCGTCAGTGGCTGGCTGCCGGGAGATGAGGTGTACGCCATGGCCACGGGTATTGGTGGTATTCAAGGTTCATTGGCCGAGTACGCGGCGGTCGATGCCCGCCTGTTGGCTCGCAAACCGCACAACCTGAGCATGCGCGAAGCGGCTGGATTGCCACTGGTGCTGATCACCGCTTGGGAAGGTCTGGTGGACCGGGCTCGTGTTCGGTCCGGTCAGAAGGTATTGATACAGGGTGGCGCCGGGGGCGTCGGACATGTAGCGGTACAAGTCGCCCGCGCTTTTGGTGCCGAGGTTTTTGCCACCGGCTCGGCCGGGCAGCAATCGATCATCGAAGGGTTCGGCGCGACCTTTATCGATTACCGCAAGTCTTCGGTCGAAGACTATGTGGCCGAGCACACGGCTGGTGAGGGTTTCGACATTGTCTATGACACTGTGGGGGGCGAAACGCTGGATGCGTCATTCAAGGCTGCCCGGGTGTATCACGGTCATGTACTCAGTTGCCTGGGGTGGGGCCAGCACAGTCTGGCACCGCTGTCCTTTCGCGGGGCGACTTATTCCGGTGTCTTCACCCTGCTGCCACTGTTGACGGGCCAGGGGCGCGAGCATCACGGCGAGATTCTGCGCGAGGCGGCGCGGTTGATCGAGGCGGGCAAGCTCGTGCCGTTGCTTGACCCGCACTCGTTCACGCTGGAATCGGCAGAAGCCGCCCATGCACTGCTCTTGTCGGGAGCGGCAAAGGGGCGGTTGGTCATCGAGGTCTAACTCAGGGCTTCGAGCACGAAGTCCAGCCGATCCTGGCCGAAGTACAGTTGGTTGTCGACAAACATGCTCGGAGCTCCGAATACGCCTCGCTTTACGGCTTTTTCGGTATTGTCCTTGAGCGCCGTCTTGATTTCTTCATCGGCGGTCAGGGCCAGTACTTCCTGTGGGTTGAAGCCGTTTTCGCTGAGCACTGCCGCGACGGTTGCCGGTTCGTCCAGGCTGCGACCCTCTACCCAGATGGCCTTGAACAGGCAGTCGAGGAAGGCGGCAAAGCGTTCCGGATGGCGCAACTGCATGCCTGTTACGGCGCGCATGAGCATCAAGGTGTTGATCGGGAAGTGCGGATTGAATTTCAGGGGCACGCCGTAGCGTTTGGCGTAGCGGTCCAGGTCCTGAAACATGTAGCGGCCCTTGGCCGGGATAGTCGCCGGAGAAGCATTGCCGGTGGCTTTGAATACTCCGCCCAGCAAGAGCGGAATGTAGACCAGCCGGGTATCGGTCTGTGCGCAAATCTTCGGTAGCTGGGTATAGGCCAGATAGGTGGCGGGGCTGCCGAGGTCGAAGTAGAACTCCACGGTTTTGCTCATGTTCAAGGCGCTCGTCTTATTGTTGTGTGTGGGCGATTACCAGCGTTCGCTCCAGGGGCGAAGGTCCAGCTCGAAGGTCCAGGCATCGCGGGGCTGGCTGTGCAGGTACCAATAGTTTTCGGCGATATGCTCGGGATTGAGGATTCCATCCTGATCCTTGGTAGCGTATTTCTCGGGGAAACTTTCACGGATGAAATCGGTATCGATGGCGCCATCGACGATGACATGGGCAACGTGAATATTCATCGGTCCGAGCTCCCGGGCCATGCTTTGCGCCAATGCTCGAATGCCGTGCTTGGCACCGGCAAATGCCGCGAACCCGGCAGCGCCACGCATGCCTGCAGTGGCGCCGGTGAACAGGATGGTGCCGCGCTGGCGCCTGGCCATGCGCTTGGCCACCTCACGGGCATTGAGAAAACCGGAAAAGCAGGCCATTTCCCAGATCTTGAAATACTTGCGGGCGGTTTCTTCGAGAATGCTGCACGGCACGTTGGCGCCGATGTTGAAGACAAATGCTTCGATGGGGCCGATCTGGCTTTCGATCTGCTCGACCAGCGCGATCACGTCTTCTTCTTTACGTGCATCACAGGCAAACCCGTGGGCCTCGCCGCCATCAGCCTTGATGGCCTCCACCAGTGGCTGCAGCTTGTCCGCGCTGCGACGGGTGACGCAGGCGACAAACCCCTCCTGGGCAAACCGCTTGGCAATGGCGCTTCCCGTGGAGTCACCTGCACCGACGACCAATACGACCTTCTTGTTATTCATGGGTTGATCCCTTTGGTAAACGATCGTTAACTAAACGAACGTTATGCTATGATTCAACAGGCGTCAAGGTGAGCAACTCAGGGGGAAGGGCAATGCGTTATTCGGCCAGTCACAAGCTGGAAACCAGACAAAGGTTGCTGGAAAGCAGTGCGTTGTCGGCCAAGAAATCCGGTTTTTCCACGGTGGGCGTGGACGGCCTGATGAAGGCCATTGGCTTGAGTGGTGGGGCCTTCTACAGTCACTTTTCGTCGAAAGACGAGTTATTCGCAACCATTGTCGAACGTGAGTTGGGTCAAAGTCTGGCGCGGCTGGGGGAAGGACAGGACCGTGACAAGCTTGAGCGCTGCCTGAAACTGTACCTGAGCATGTCTCACGTCGAGAATCCGGAAACCGGTTGCGCGTTACCGGCATTGGGGGCGGAAATTGCCCGTTCCGATGTGAGTGTCCGCCAACAGGCAGAGCATTGGATTTGCCGCCTACAGGAAAGTTGGGCGGGCGTCCTGCAAAGCGACAGCCTGGCGTGGGCAATTCTGTCGCAATGTATTGGCGCGTTGGTCGTAGCGCGAATGCTGGCTAGCCCGGATGTCCAGCGCACGGTGCTGAAGTCCAGCTACGAGGAAATCGGCCGTCAGATCGCAAGTTCGGGAGCCTGACGCGACGGCCCTGCCTATTTGCAGATGACAATCATGCTGCGGCTGGTATAACCCGCGGGATTGAGGCCAAACGGATAATCACCGGGCTCCTCCACGGAGTCTCCCGACTTGGCGATGACCTTGTACCCCTTGGGGGCGCAGGAGTTGGCAGCGCTGGCGTAGCACTTGTCCCAGGACGAAGATAGTCCGGAACAGTTGATGTGTAGCCCTTTCTTGCCGTGCTTGATCTGTGTGTCGGATGTCGCTGCGCAGCCCGCAATTGCAAGTACGGCGATCAGCATCAAAAATCGGTTCATTACTGTCCTTATAGCGTCCCCGGATCTTGTGCCCGGGTCTGGCTGCATTCGCTTTCGCTTGAAGCGTACCGATATCCCTATCTGAAATTGTCCATGGCATGACTCTGGGTGCGGGGCTAAACATGGCCTAATTGAGCGGCAAATACCAGACCTGCGTCATATCTGCTATCAATCTGCCGCGACTGCTGGCCTGGTGGAATTGCCCATGGTCATGGTTGCACCGACGGAGGCCAGGATGATGCACATGATTGCCATCCACTGCGACAGCGAGAGGTATTCATGAAGGAACAGCAAGCCTGATAACGCGCCGAAGGCGGGCTCGATGCTCATCAGCGTACCGAAGGTTCTGGCAGGTATGCGGGTCAGGGCGACCATCTCCAGGGTGTAGGGGAGGGCGGTGGACAAGACGGCGACGCCGAGGGCTATGGGGATCAATGAAGGGGTCAGCAAAGCGGAGCCAGCATGGACAATACCGAT
>NZ_JBTGUU010000001.1:1067500-4532500 GCF_054343835.1 Pseudomonas sp. GNP012
TCTGCAACTCGACTGCGTGAAGTCGGAATCGCTAGTAATCGCGAATCAGAATGTCGCGGTGAATACGTTCCCGGGCCTTGTACACACCGCCCGTCACACCATGGGAGTGGGTTGCACCAGAAGTAGCTAGTCTAACCTTCGGGAGGACGGTTACCACGGTGTGATTCATGACTGGGGTGAAGTCGTAACAAGGTAGCCGTAGGGGAACCTGCGGCTGGATCACCTCCTTAATCGACGACTCAGCTTCTCCATAAGTTCCCACACGAATTGCTTGATTCATTGAAGAAGACGATAGAAGCAGCTTTAAGCTCCAAGCTGATAGCTCAACGCTAACAGTTACGCGCTCGAAATTGGGTCTGTAGCTCAGTTGGTTAGAGCGCACCCCTGATAAGGGTGAGGTCGGCAGTTCGAATCTGCCCAGACCCACCAATTTTGTATGGGGCCATAGCTCAGCTGGGAGAGCGCCTGCCTTGCACGCAGGAGGTCAACGGTTCGATCCCGTTTGGCTCCACCATTAACTGCTTCGAAAGTTTGAGAGTTTAGAAATGAATATTCTGCAACGAATATTGATTTCTAGTCTTTTGATTAGATCGTTCTTTAAAAATTTGGGTATGTGATAGAAAGATAGACTGAACGTTACTTTCACTGGTAACGGATCAGGCTAAGGTAAAATTTGTGAGTTCTCTTAGTTGAGAAATTCGAATTTTCGGCGAATGTCGTCTTCACAGTATAACCAGATTGCTTGGGGTTATATGGTCAAGTGAAGAAGCGCATACGGTGGATGCCTTGGCAGTCAGAGGCGATGAAAGACGTGGTAGCCTGCGAAAAGCTTCGGGGAGTCGGCAAACAGACTTTGATCCGGAGATGTCTGAATGGGGGAACCCAGCCATCATAAGATGGTTATCTTGTACTGAATACATAGGTGCAAGAGGCGAACCAGGGGAACTGAAACATCTAAGTACCCTGAGGAAAAGAAATCAACCGAGATTCCCTTAGTAGTGGCGAGCGAACGGGGACTAGCCCTTAAGTGGCTTTGAGATTAGCGGAACGCTCTGGAAAGTGCGGCCATAGTGGGTGATAGCCCTGTACGCGAAAATCTCTTAGTCATGAAATCGAGTAGGACGGAGCACGAGAAACTTTGTCTGAATATGGGGGGACCATCCTCCAAGGCTAAATACTACTGACTGACCGATAGTGAACTAGTACCGTGAGGGAAAGGCGAAAAGAACCCCGGAGAGGGGAGTGAAATAGATCCTGAAACCGTATGCGTACAAGCAGTGGGAGCCTACTTTGTTAGGTGACTGCGTACCTTTTGTATAATGGGTCAGCGACTTATTTTCAGTGGCGAGCTTAACCGAATAGGGGAGGCGTAGCGAAAGCGAGTCTTAATAGGGCGTCTAGTCGCTGGGAATAGACCCGAAACCGGGCGATCTATCCATGGGCAGGTTGAAGGTTAGGTAACACTGACTGGAGGACCGAACCGACTACCGTTGAAAAGTTAGCGGATGACCTGTGGATCGGAGTGAAAGGCTAATCAAGCTCGGAGATAGCTGGTTCTCCTCGAAAGCTATTTAGGTAGCGCCTCATGTATCACTGTAGGGGGTAGAGCACTGTTTCGGCTAGGGGGTCATCCCGACTTACCAAACCGATGCAAACTCCGAATACCTACAAGTGCCGAGCATGGGAGACACACGGCGGGTGCTAACGTCCGTCGTGAAAAGGGAAACAACCCAGACCGTCAGCTAAGGTCCCAAAGTTATGGTTAAGTGGGAAACGATGTGGGAAGGCTTAGACAGCTAGGAGGTTGGCTTAGAAGCAGCCACCCTTTAAAGAAAGCGTAATAGCTCACTAGTCGAGTCGGCCTGCGCGGAAGATGTAACGGGGCTCAAACCATACACCGAAGCTACGGGTATCACCTTCGGGTGATGCGGTAGAGGAGCGTTCTGTAAGCCTGTGAAGGTGAGTTGAGAAGCTTGCTGGAGGTATCAGAAGTGCGAATGCTGACATGAGTAACGACAATGGGTGTGAAAAACACCCACGCCGAAAGACCAAGGTTTCCTGCGCAACGTTAATCGACGCAGGGTTAGTCGGTCCCTAAGGCGAGGCTGAAAAGCGTAGTCGATGGAAAACAGGTTAATATTCCTGTACTTCTGGTTATTGCGATGGAGGGACGGAGAAGGCTAGGCCAGCTTGGCGTTGGTTGTCCAAGTTTAAGGTGGTAGGCTGAGATCTTAGGTAAATCCGGGATCTTAAGGCCGAGAGCTGATGACGAGTTACCTTTTTGGTGACGAAGTGGTTGATGCCATGCTTCCAAGAAAAGCTTCTAAGCTTCAGATAACCAGGAACCGTACCCCAAACCGACACAGGTGGTTGGGTAGAGAATACCAAGGCGCTTGAGAGAACTCGGGTGAAGGAACTAGGCAAAATGGCACCGTAACTTCGGGAGAAGGTGCGCCGGTGAGGGTGAAGGACTTGCTCCGTAAGCCCACGCCGGTCGAAGATACCAGGCCGCTGCGACTGTTTATTAAAAACACAGCACTCTGCAAACACGAAAGTGGACGTATAGGGTGTGACGCCTGCCCGGTGCCGGAAGGTTAATTGATGGGGTTAGCTAACGCGAAGCTCTTGATCGAAGCCCCGGTAAACGGCGGCCGTAACTATAACGGTCCTAAGGTAGCGAAATTCCTTGTCGGGTAAGTTCCGACCTGCACGAATGGCGTAACGATGGCGGCGCTGTCTCCACCCGAGACTCAGTGAAATTGAAATCGCTGTGAAGATGCAGTGTATCCGCGGCTAGACGGAAAGACCCCGTGAACCTTTACTATAGCTTTGCACTGGACTTTGAATTTGCTTGTGTAGGATAGGTGGGAGGCTTTGAAGCGTGGACGCCAGTTCGCGTGGAGCCATCCTTGAAATACCACCCTGGCAACTTTGAGGTTCTAACTCAGGTCCGTTATCCGGATCGAGGACAGTGTATGGTGGGTAGTTTGACTGGGGCGGTCTCCTCCTAAAGAGTAACGGAGGAGTACGAAGGTGCGCTCAGACCGGTCGGAAATCGGTCGTAGAGTATAAAGGCAAAAGCGCGCTTGACTGCGAGACAGACACGTCGAGCAGGTACGAAAGTAGGTCTTAGTGATCCGGTGGTTCTGTATGGAAGGGCCATCGCTCAACGGATAAAAGGTACTCCGGGGATAACAGGCTGATACCGCCCAAGAGTTCATATCGACGGCGGTGTTTGGCACCTCGATGTCGGCTCATCACATCCTGGGGCTGAAGCCGGTCCCAAGGGTATGGCTGTTCGCCATTTAAAGTGGTACGCGAGCTGGGTTTAGAACGTCGTGAGACAGTTCGGTCCCTATCTGCCGTGGACGTTTGAGATTTGAGAGGGGCTGCTCCTAGTACGAGAGGACCGGAGTGGACGAACCTCTGGTGTTCCGGTTGTCACGCCAGTGGCATTGCCGGGTAGCTATGTTCGGAAAAGATAACCGCTGAAAGCATCTAAGCGGGAAACTTGCCTCAAGATGAGATCTCACTGGGACCTTGAGTCCCCTGAAGGGCCGTCGAAGACTACGACGTTGATAGGTTGGGTGTGTAAGCGCTGTGAGGCGTTGAGCTAACCAATACTAATTGCCCGTGAGGCTTGACCATATAACACCCAAGCAATTTGATGCTCCTAGTTGAAAAATACGAAAGAGACCAGATTGCGGTGTGTGAAGACGAAACGAACCGAAAGTTCGAAAGACTCACAAAACACCGAGCTGTCACATACCCAATTTGCTGAAGCGAGGCCAACTGGCCACGACTCAGTACCCGAATTTCTTGACGACCATAGAGCGTTGGAACCACCTGATCCCATCCCGAACTCAGAAGTGAAACGATGCATCGCCGATGGTAGTGTGGGGTTTCCCCATGTGAGAGTAGGTCATCGTCAAGATTAAATTCCGAAACCCCAATTGCGAAAGCAGTTGGGGTTTTGTTTTTGCGCGCGAAAAAACACGAGCGTTCCATTCAAAGTCAATTGTAAAAAAAATCACACAAACCGGACTCCCTGGTTTTGCTAAGGTGCAGCTCATTTTTAATGGACTGAGTCTGCGCCCACGGATCGGCATTCTTTTCAAAGAGTTGCTGCACAAGTGCCTGAACCGATACCGATCAAGGACCACGAAAAAGAAACACGCCTGGTCAACAAGAGACTCATGGCCTGCGCCTTGTTCGTTGCCGCCATAACCTGTGCTCTGGTGGTACGCCTGTATGTCCTGCAGGTCGTCGAGTTCGACTATCACTCGACCATCTCCGAAAACAATCGCGTACATGTCCTGCCGATTACGCCTACCCGCGGATTGATCTATGACCGCAACGGCGTACTCCTTGCGGACAACCGCCCCAGCTTCAACCTGACCATCACCCGCGAACGTGCTTCCAATGCCAACGAAGAGCTGGACGAAGTCGTCAATCTCCTGCACTTGTCCACTGAAGATCGGTCGCAATTCGACAAGGTGATGAGGCAGGCACGTCACCCCTTCGTACCGGTGACGCTGTTCTATGAACTGAGCGAAGAACAGATCGCTGTACTCGCCGTCAACGAGTTCCGTTTGCCGGGCATCGATGTGGAGCCGCAGTTCGTTCGGCACTATCCGTTGGGCGCGCACTTCGCGCATTCGGTCGGCTACGTCGGACGCATCAACGAGAAAGAGTCAAAGGCCCTGGATACGGTCGAGTACCGAGGCACCCAATCCATTGGCAAGACCGGGATCGAAAAATTCTACGAGTCGCAACTGCACGGCCATGTGGGTTATGAGGAAGTCGAAACCAATGCCCAGGGCCGCGTGCTGCGAGTGCTCAAGCACACGGATCCGGTGCCGGGTGAAAACATTGTCCTGAGTCTCGACGTCAAGCTGCAGGAAGCAGCCGAACAAGCTCTGGGTGATCGTCGCGGCTCGGTGGTTGCGCTCGATCCGTCGACCGGTGAAGTGCTGGCCATGGTCAGCAACCCGAGTTTCGATCCTAATCTGTTCGTCACCGGCATCAGTTCCAGGGAGTACTCTGCGCTACGCGACTCCGTCGACCGACCGCTGTTCAACCGTGTGCTGCGCGGCCTGTACGCGCCGGGTTCGACCATCAAGCCGGAAGTGGCAATCGCCGGCCTCGACACGGGGGTCGTCACGCCACAGACCCGTGTGTTCGATCCCGGTTATTACCAACTGCCGGATTTCGATCACAAGTACCGCAACTGGAACCACAACGGCGACGGCTGGGTGGATATGGATGCAGCGATCATGCGTTCCAACGACACCTATTTCTATGACCTCGCACACAAGCTGGGGATCGATCGCCTGCACGACTACATGGCAATGTTCGGACTGGGTGAGAAAGTCTCCCTGGACATGAACGAAGAGTCCCCCGGCCTGATGCCATCCCAGGCATGGAAGCGCGCCACGCGTCGACAGGCCTGGTTTCCTGGCGAGACGGTGATTCTCGGTATCGGCCAGGGCTACATGCAAGTCACGCCGCTGCAATTGGCCCAGGCCACGGCGCTGATTGCCAACAAAGGCGTGTGGAATCGCCCGCACCTGGCCAAAACCGTGGACGGTGTCGCGCCGGTGGATGAGCATCCGATCCCGGACATCCTGCTCAAGGATCCACGCGACTGGGAGCAGGTCAACCATGGCATGCAGATGGTGATGCACGATGCCCGCGGGATTGCCCGGGCCGCAGCCGCGGGCGCGCAATACCGTATTGCCGGCAAGAGTGGTACCGCGCAAGTGGTGGCGATCAAGCAGGGCGAACGCTACAACCGGGAGAAAACCCGTGAGCGTAACCGCGACAATGCCTTGTTCGTCGGTTTCGCCCCGGCCGAGCACCCGAAGATCGTGATTTCGGTGATGATCGAAAACGGTGAGGCGGGTGGCCGCGTCGCCGGACCGGTCGTACGGCAGATCATGGACGCCTGGCTACTCGATCAGGACGGGCACCTGAAGCCGCAGTACGCGGCACCGGGCAAGGCGCCGGGAGATCCTCACGTCTGAACCGTCAGGGCTCATCTTCTGTTCGCGGTTCCACAGCAAATGAATCTCGACATCGGCAATTTGCCAATTACTTCATCGGCCGGTTGTTCCAGCACGTTGCTGACCTGGGACATTTGCCCGTAGATTTCCCCGGCCGCAGCCAAGGCAAGTCGGATCCCGCAAAAAAGCCTCATGCGTAGGCGAGGTTTTTTTCTTCCAGCAGTTCCTCATACAACGCCGCCCATTTGCGACCCATTTCGTCCGCCGTAAACAGATTCTGATAGCGGGCCTGCGCCTTCTCGCCCATTTGTGCCGCCAGCACCGGGTTTTCCCAAAGCGTGCGCATCGCCTCACGAAACGCCAGTGGATCACTTGGCGGCACCACCAGCCCGGTTTCGTTATGGATGTTGATGTAACTGGTGCCCGTGCCAATCTCACTGGAGATCATCGGTTTGCCATACATCGCGCCTTCCAGCAGTGAAATGCCGAATGCTTCGGAGCGCAGGTGCGACGGGAACACCACCGCATAACTCAACTCGAGCAAGGCAACCTTGTCTTCATCACCGAGGAAGCCGAGAAAGTGCAGGTTCTGCAGGCCCAGTGCCCTGGCCTGGGCATGCAACTCCTCTTCCAGCGGGCCGGCGCCGACGATCACCACGGGGTAGTTCAGCCCCTGCATCGCTTCGAGCAGGATGTGCAGCCCCTTGTAGTAGCGCATGACACCGACGAACAGGAAGAACTTGTCCCCCAGTTTCTGGCGCCAGCGCTCTGTACGTGCCGCGTCGTGCTTCGGATAACCCGATTTGTCCAGGCCATAGGTGATGACCCGGGTCTTGTCCCGATAGTCCTTGAGCACGTCGCTGGTGTGAAAGTAGTTGGGGGACGCCACGGCGATTCGATCCGCACTGTCCAGGAACCGGCGCATCAACGGACGGTACAGTTTGAGCAGATGACGCTGGCGAATGATGTCGGAGTGATAACTCACCACGCTGGGCTTTTTGGTGGCGCTGACAAAATGTACCAGGTCCATGAAGGGCCAGGGGAAGTGGTAGTTGACCACGTCGGCTTCGGCGGCGAGCTCACGAAACTGCTTGAACACGCTGTAGGAAAAGCCGGTGGAGGCGAGCTGAAAATCCATCCTGGCCTGATGCACCTGGTGCTCGCGGATCTGCAACGCGCCCGGCGCCGGGTTATTGCTCAGGGTCAGCACCGTGCTGTCGACACCATGGCGCGCGCCACTTTCGCTCATCTGGAAAATGACTTGTTCGATGCCGCCCATGGAGTCGGGCAAGTAGGTTTTGTAAAAGTGCAGAACGCGCATATCAGTTCTCCATAGCCTGGCGGTAGGCGCGGGCGGTCACCGTCGCGCAACGCTCCCAGGAAAAAAGCTTCGCTCGCTGCAAGCCCGCCTCGCGACAGACCTGCCAGTGTGCCGGGTCGTCGATCAGCCGCTGCATGGCATCGCGCAAGGTGTCCGGGTCGTGCGCCTCGATGTAGTTGCCGGCATCGCCAGCCACCTCCGGCATCGCCGATATTCCCGTCAGAATCACCGGGGTGCCACTGGCCATGGCTTCCAGCACCGGCAGGCCGAACCCCTCGTACAACGACGGGAAGACCAGCGCCCGGGCACCGGCCAGCAACTGCGCCAGATCCTCGTCGGGCAGGTACCCCAGCAGGCACACATGACCTGAGGCGAGGGCCAAACGCAACTCGTCATTGAACTGCTGACGCTGCCAGCCGGCCATACCGGCGATCAGCAAGGGAAACCGCTGGCGCACCGTTTCCGGTAGTCGGGCATGGGCGCGCAGGGCCTGGATCAGGTTCTTGCGCGGCTCCAGGGTGCCGACGCAGAGAAAATACTCCCGCGCCTCGACGCCGTGGGTTTTGAGGACGCGATCGATGGCCTCGGGTTCACGCGGGTGGAATCGCGGGGCCACACCTAGCGGTGCCACCACGAAGCGTTCGGCCGGCAGAGCGAACCAGGCCTGCGCTTCATCGGCGATGTGCTGCGAGTCCGTCAGAATCAGGCGCGCCCGTTGTACGCCGTCGGCCAGTCGACGCTCGATTTCGCGCAGACGGGCCGGTGGCTGGGTGTCGGGATAGTGCAGGTGGGTGAGGTCATGCAGCGTGATGATGGTCGGGCCGTTGAACGACAGCGGCCACAGGCTCGGCTCGTGATACAGATCGATGGACTGGGCGGGGCGCTGGTCGAAGCGCTTCTGTTCCAGCCAGCGCCGCGCCTGATAGGCCCCCGGGATCTGTCGCAGCAATGGTGTCAAGCGCGAGTAACCGGGCATCGCCGCCTCGGGCAGGACCGAACTCCAGCCCCAGCCATGGAACAACGACAACTCGACGTCCGGTTCGCGGGCCAGGGCCGTCGCCAGTTCGGCGACGTAGTGGCCGATGCCCGTGCGCGGGGCCTGGAGGATGCGGGCGTTAAGGGCAATTCGCATGCTGATTCTCAGGCACCTTCGCATCGCTGTGCAGGTTGCACTGGATACGGTCGACCAGTTGCGCACTCGCCTCGCGCCAACTCAGCCAGCGCCAGTTTTCCAGGTTGAGGGGCGCGGGAAATGCGCCGCTCGTTTCCATGTCGATGACCATTTCGGCCAGGTTCTGCGGGTCGGTGAGGTCGAAGTACGCCATGTACTCGCCACCGATTTCGCGAAACACCGGGATGTCGCTGGCCATTGCCGGCAGGCCACGCTGCATCGCTTCCACCAGCGGCAACCCGAACCCTTCGACGTAGGACGGGAACACCAGCGATGTCGCGTGGGAATAGGCGTGTTCCAGGCTCCTGTCCGAGAGCGTATTGAACATGAACAGGCGCTGGTTCAACTCTGGATGCTGGCGGATACGCTCGATCAGCGCCTCGCACTTCCAGCCGATCTTGCCGACGATGCACAACCGGGCCCTGGATCCGGCCGCCCAGGCTCGCTCGAACGCGTCGAGCAGATACGCATGGTTCTTGCGCGGCTCGATGGTGCTGACCATCAGGAATACAGGGCTCGCCGACTTGAACATCTGCAGCAGCCCCGGGTCGACGGCGGAGCGGGCATCGCTCAGGTCGAGTTCTGAGCCGAGGTGAAAGTAGTCGAACCAGCGTTGCTGGACCTGCGCGGTGCCGATCCTGCGGGTCATCTCCTGGCGCACCTGGTCGCGGATGGTGGTCGAGATCGCCACGTAGCCATCGGCGGTGCGGGCGATCCAGTCGAACCATTCGTTGAACACCTTTACCAGCCCGGCGTCGCAGAATTGCGGGTGGGTCAGGGGAATCAGGTCGTAGATCACCGACACGATGCCGACCCCGTCACGCTTGAGTTGCTCGGCGAGGGGGAAAAAGTTGGCATGCCAGGACGAGTCCAGCAGCACCAACTGGTCGCCAGCGCGATGTTGCAATGGCACGCAGCGCTCGGGAACCGGCTTGCCCTTGAGTACCCGGTCCAGCAGGCGCATCGGCAGGCTCAGGCAGGCGAACGCGGTGAGGCGGCAACCGACATAAAGCACCCGGCGGGCGAACTTCGATTGGCTGAAAGGGCGGCGTCGTTCCAGCGCGCGGTGGCGCAGCCAGAACTGATTGGCGAACTGTTCGAGCTTCACCCGCAGGCTCACCAGATCCACTTTGACGGTCGGCAGGGGCGCCAGGCTTTTCACCTCGAACAACGCGCCATTGATCATCACCACCGGAATGCATTCACGCTGGGCGTCCGCAGCCGGCAATTGCTGAATCACATTGCGAACGACCCGCTGAATGCCCGAGTTGGCATCGGGGTGTTCGAAAACGTAGGTACATTCCACCAGCAGTCTGGTCATTGCGTCACCCCAACTGTTTCCACCTGGTTTTCGCTGGAGCGGGTAACACTGGTCTGCGCTTCGAGCCAGGAGCAACCGACAAAATCTTCCTGGCGATTGTTGATCACGTGGAAGACCAGCCCGTAGTCTCGCCATTCGAAATTGCGATCCAGGTGCGAGTCCAGACGCGACAGGCTCAGGGCCACCGAATAGTTGCCCTTGCCCAGGCGCATGTCGAAGGCAAAACGATAGGTGATGCGTTCGCCGGCACTCAGGTCGGTGAGTGCTTTGTCGACCCGGTGGGTGTTGATGCCATACATGGGCTGGCCGAGGCGATCCTTGATCATGAAGCCGAGAATCAGCCGCTCGATGTCCTGGCGCACCTCGACCTGTACTTCCAGGACCATCGCCTGACCGACTTCTGCCACTTCCACCGAACGGCCCTTGGGGTCAAGCAGGCGGACGCTGAGAATGCCCGCTTCGCCTGTCCCGGAAATGGTTTGCACCTGCCCGTTGGCGAGCATTTCCTGGCGCACCGTCTGGCCCTCGCGCTGGGCGAGCATGGCGTTGTAGTAGTCCATTACTTCTTCGGGCTTGCCGCGCATGGCCATGCGCCCGTTTTCCAGGAGGATGGCGGTGTCGCAGATCGACTGAATCGCGGAGCGGTCATGGGACACGATCAGCAACGTGGTGCCGGCCTTGCGGAAGTTGCGGATGCGATCGAAGCTCTTGTGCTGGAAGTAGGCATCACCCACGGACAGCGCTTCGTCGACGATCAGGATATCCGGCCGGCGCGCGGTGGCCACGCTGAACGCCAGGCGCATCTGCATGCCGCTGGAGTAGGTGCGAACCGGATGGTCGATGGCCTCGCCGATTTCGGCGAAGCTCTCGATCTCTGGCATCAGCGCTTCGATTTCCTCCACCTGCATGCCGAGCAACTGGCCGGCCATGAAGGTGTTCTGCCGACCGGTGAAGTCCGGGTGGAAACCCATGCCCAGTTCAAGCAGCGCGGCCACGCGACCTTGCAGCTGGATGTCGCCGCAGGTGGGTTGGGTGGTGCCGGTGATCATCTTCAACAGCGTGCTTTTGCCGGCACCGTTGACCCCGACGATGCCCACGGCTTCGCCCGGCTGAATCTCGAAATCGACCCCTTGCAGCACCCAGTGCAGGTGATGCCGGGTAGGGGAAAAGGGCACCAGCCATTCGAACAGCCGGCTCCAGCGATTGGGGTACTGCTTGTAGGCCTTGCCCAGGCCACTGACACGTATTTGTCCCATCAGAGCTCGTCCACCATTTCACCGACACGCTGGCGGAACAGCCGCAGCGCCATCCCACAGAACAACAGGCCGATCACCAGTAAGGGGACCAGCGAGCTCCAGTTCGGCCATTGGTTGTAGAGAAACAGGTTCTGGTAGCTGTTCATCAGTGCCGTCATCGGGTTCAGTTCGATGAAGCTCTGGATACCCGACGGCAGGATCGACAGCGGATAAACGATCGGCGTCAGCCAGAACCAGAATTGCAGGCAGATGCCGAAAAACTGCCCGACGTCGCGAAAGAACACGTTGAGCACACCCAGGATCATCCCCAGCCCCGCGGCGAACATCACTTGCAGGATCAGCAACGGCACCAGCGCCAGTAACGCCATGCCCGGCAGCCGCCCGCTGATCAGCAGGAAGCCGAGGAACAAGCCCAGGATGATCGCGAAATTGATGCCGGCATTGAGCAGCACGATGACCGGCAGGCAGATGCGCGGGAAGCTGATTTTCTTCAGCAGGTTGGCGTTTTCCAGGAACATGCTCTGGCTGCGCGTGGTGATCTCGGCGAACAGGCCCCAGGTGAGCAGGCCGGCGCACAGGTAGACACTGTAGGCGAGCCCGTCATCCACGCCCGGCAAGCGGGCGCGCATGATGGTGGAAAAGATCACCGTGTAGACCAGGATCATCGACAGCGGATTGAGCACGGTCCACAAGGCACCGAACAGCGAGTTGCGATAACGCGCCTGAAACTCCCGCTTGACGCTGCCGAGGATGAAACCCCGGTAACTCCACAGGGATTGGTAAAGATTACGCAGCATTCAAACCGTCCGCCCATATTGGTCTTCGAAGCGGACGATATCGTCCTCTCCCAGGTATTCGCCGCTTTGCACTTCGATGATCACAAGGTCGATCACACCGGGATTCTCCAGGCGATGCTTGTGACCGGCGGCAATGAAGGTCGATTCGTTCTTGGCCACCAGGTGCGTGCCGGTGCCGTTGTTGGTGACCTTGGCCATGCCTTCGACCACCACCCAGTGCTCATTGCGATGGTGGTGCATCTGCAATGACAACTTGGCGCCGGGCTTGACCACGATACGTTTGATCTTGAAGCGCGGGCCTTCCTCGAGCACGGTGTAGGTGCCCCATGGCCGGCTGACCGTACGGTGCAGGCGGTAGGCCTCGTGCTCTTTGTCCTTGAGTTGCCTGGCCACCCGGCGCACATCCTGGGCGCGGTCGGCGTGGGCCACCAGCACCGCGTCGGCGGTGTCGACGATGATCAGGTCATCCACGCCCACGGTCGCTACCAGACGGTTGTCGCTCTGGACAAAGTTGTTGTGGCTGTCGATGAAAATCGCCTCGCCGACGGCACGGTTGTTCTGTGCATCCGCCGGCACCAGCGCGGCCACCGCACCCCAGGAGCCGATGTCGCTCCAATCGAAACGGGCGGGCACGACGACCACTTTGTCGGAGCGCTCCATCAACGCGTAGTCGATGGAAATGTCCATGATTTCGCCAAACAGCGCCGGTGACAGTTCCTGTTGCACGCTCCCGGCGTTTTCCACCGCAGCGCTGGCGGCCATGCAGGTTTGCGTCTGCTCCAGCAAATCGGGAGCGTGGGTTTGCAGTTCGGCCAGCAGGGTGGCGACCGAGAAGCAAAACATCCCGGAGTTCCACAGGAAGTTGCCGCTTTCCACGTAATGCGTCGCGGTTTGCAGGTCGGGCTTTTCGACAAAGCGCCGCACGCTGGCAGCGCCTTTGTCGTCCAGTGACGTGCCGGCTTCAATGTAGCCAAAACCGGTCTCCGGCGCCGTCGGCACCACACCGAAGGTCACCAGGTGACCGCGCCTGGCCAGCGTCACGGCATGTTCGACTGCGTCCTTCAACGCCTCGACATTGACGATCAGATGGTCGGCCGGCATGACCAGCATGATCGCGTCGTCGCCATGCAGGGCCTGGAGGGAGAGGGCGGCGGCGGCAATCGCCGGCGCCGTATTGCGCCCCGTCGGTTCCAGCAGGAAGTGCCCGCGATGACGGCCAAGGTGCGCGTCCCGAAAGTGATCCTTGCTCTGGAAGTAGTACTCGCGGTTGGTCACCGTGACGATATCGCCCCAGCCGTCGAGCAACTCTGCGGCACGCCGATAGGTCTTGCCCAGCAGCGACTGGCCGTCAGGCAAGGCCATGAACGGCTTGGGATGGCCTTCACGCGACACCGGCCACAACCTTGTCCCGGCACCGCCGGAGAGAATCACGGGAATCAGCATGGCCTACTCCTTGGCAACGCGTTTCATGTCCGCATCCATCATCATGCGGATCAAGGCATCCAGATCGGTTTTTGGTTTCCAGCCCAGCACTCGCTGGGCCTTGGCCGGGTTGCCGAGCAGTACTTCGACTTCGGCCGGGCGGAAGAACGCCGGGTCGATCTTCACGTAGTCGCGGTAGTTCAGGCCCACATGATCGAAGGCGATCCGGCACATCTCGCGCACGGTGGTGGTCACGCCGGTGGCCACCACGAAGTCGTCGGGTTTGTCCTGTTGCAGCATCAGCCACATGGCTTCGACGTAGTCGCCGGCAAAGCCCCAGTCGCGCTTGGCGTCGATGTTGCCCAGGCGCAGTTCCTGCTGTTTGCCCTGTTTGATCCGGGCGGCGGCGTCGGTGACTTTGCGTGTCACGAACTCGATGCCGCGCAGCGGTGATTCATGGTTGAACAGAATCCCGCTGCTGGCGTGCAGGTTGAAGCTTTCGCGGTAGTTCACGGTAATCCAGTGGCCATACAGCTTGGCCACGCCATAAGGGCTGCGCGGATAGAACGGCGTGTTCTCGTCCTGCTGCTCGGCCTGGATCAGGCCGAACATTTCACTGGTGGACGCCTGATAGAAACGCGTGTGCGGACTGAACTGGCGGATCGCTTCGAGCAAGTGCGTAACGCCCAGGCCGTCGACGATGCCGGTGGTCACCGGTTGATCCCACGAGGCCGCGACAAAGCTTTGCGCGGCGAGGTTGTAGACCTCGTCCGGCGCCGATTTGATCACCGCGCGCTGCACTGAACAGGCATCGGCCATGTCGCCATCCAGGTAGACGATGTCTGCCTCGACCCCCATCTCGCGCAGGCGCCAGCGCGAGTCGCTGCTGCGACGCGCAACCAGGCCGTGGACCTTGTAACCCTTGTCGAGCAGCAGTTTGGCCAGATAGGCGCCATCCTGGCCGGTGATACCTGTGATCAATGCACTTTTAGTCATACTTGTCGTACTCGCTTCTCCCAGTCGGACAGGATCGCCCGCAGGGATTGTTGTGTTGTGATTTCAGACTTCCATCCGGTGGTCTGGGCCAGTCTGTCAGGGCTGCCACACACCCGACGCTGATCCGCGCGGCGAAGTCGCGCAGGGTCCTGGACCAGTTGCAGGTCGACCTGGGCAAGATTTGCCAATTGTTCGATCAAACTGCGAATGCTCTGCTCGCGTCCCGAGCAAATGTTGTAGACCTGCCCCGGTGTGCCTTTTTCCAGCAAGGCCAGGTAGGCCGAGACCACGTCCGCGACATCAAGGAAGTCGCGCGTGACGTCGACGTCCCCGACCTCCAGTCGTGGTGCCTGCAGGCCTTGCTTGATCCGGCAGATCTGATGCGCGGCGCCGGCAATGACGAAGCTGTCTTTCTGCCCGCTGCCTATATGGTTGAACGGGCGGGCAACCAGTACGGGCCAGCCTTCGCTCAGGCCCCATTGCAGACTCAGGAACTCTGCCGACAGTTTGCTTACGGCATAGGGATTGCGCGGGCAGGGGGGCTGCAGTTCAGTGATGGGCAGATGCTCTTCGGCGACCTGGCCATAGACATCACCGGAGCTGACGTACAGAAACGTGCCGGTGAAGCCGCGCGCCTTGAGGGCTTGCAGCAGGTTCAGGGTGCCCAGCAGATTGATATTCAGGGTGCCGGCCGGATCACGAAAGGCCTGCGGGACGAACGTCTGGCCGGCCAGGTGAATCACCGCATCGGGCA
This sequence comes from Pseudomonas sp. GNP012, assembly GCF_054343835.1. Taxonomy (NCBI): domain Bacteria; kingdom Pseudomonadati; phylum Pseudomonadota; class Gammaproteobacteria; order Pseudomonadales; family Pseudomonadaceae; genus Pseudomonas; species Pseudomonas sp. GNP012. The sequence continues at coordinate 1,082,544 of NZ_JBTGUU010000001.1, forward strand.
TTTGCGGCCACAAGCCTTCGAGGCTCTGCGGCGCAGCAAGATCGTAGCGGTCGGGAACAGGCAGCAGCTCCCATTCCGAGGTATCAGCCTGCAAACGCGATTGGATGTGTTGTCCTACGAATCCGCTCAGACCCGTGACAAACAGACGTTTTTTCAAACAGCGACCCCTTGGTCATGCATTTCATCCATTTCCCACAGGCTCCATGGAAAAACTTGCGAGCGGCATGATCGCTCGAATGGCGGGTGAAATGTTTGTTGTAGTTGTTTGGTAGCCAATCTGTGCCATTTGCTCGGCAATTTCAACAGGTCCAACCGTGACTGGTCAGTTCTCGTCAGCGTAGCCCGATTTATTCTCGTCGGGCGGTTCACGAACCCTCGATGGATGTGTTTAGAATGCCCCTCGTCACTATTACCCGGGGTTCGGCAGCGTCGCTTCGAAACTGCGAGAAACTGACCACTAAAACAAGAACGTAGACGGGCAGGAAGACGATGGGCGAGCGCCGGTAAACACGGGCTCGAACCGTGTCCTCCCCGTCATAGCGTGAGGCTGCCGGGATGGCGGCGTCACCGTGGGATGCCATGAATTTCATTCTTTACTCCGACGTCAACGACAGCTCCATCAGCCAGAGTCTCGGCCGTCCCGAGTACAGTTACTACTTTGTGCTCAAGGCGTATCGACCGCTGTTCGAAAGCCTGGGACCGGTGCATGTCGTGTCATCGGCCGCCGAAGTCGATCCGCTGTACCGGCAGTTGCAGCAGGCCGGTCAGGACTGCCTGTTCATTTCGTTCGCGCCGCCGCACAAGACCCCCACTGACTTGCAATGTCCGATGGTGTGCGTGGTCGCCTGGGAGTTCGACAGCATTCCCGCCGAGCACTGGGACAACGATCCACGGCAGGACTGGAGCCGGACACTGGCACGCCTGGGGCGGGTGATCACCTTGTCCACCCATACCGCCGAAGCCATCCACCGGACCCTGGGTGACGACTTCCCGGTGCTGGTGCTGCCGACGCCATTGTGGGAGCGCTTTGCCGACATTCGCCAGCAATACCCCGGCACGCCAGTGAACGCCGGTGCCACGCTGCAGATCAAGGGTTGCATCCTGGACAGCCGCTCGATGGGGTTGTCCGCCGATGGCCTGATCGCGCCGATCACCGAGCAACCACCCGTGGAAATCGTTGAGCCGGAGCCAATACCAGAACCAGAACCAGAACCAGAACCGCAACCCGCGCCGCCGTTGACCCTGCGGCGACGCGTCTTCATCACCAGGCATTACGTGCTGCTGTGGTATCGCGAAGCCATTCGCGATCTCGTGCCGGATGCCGTTCGCCCATGGCTGGCCAGGTTTCGCAGACCTCAGCCATTGCCGATCGAACCCGTCGTCAGTGCACCCGCCGTGCCGGATGAACCCGTCATCAGCGCAGCTTGCGCGCAGGACGAGCATCCACAAGCGGCTTTCCCCGACACCAGCCAAACGGTCGAAATCGTGGTCGACGGCGTTATCTACGTGAGCGTGTTCAACCCTGATGACGGGCGCAAGAACTGGCACCACCTGATCACGGCGTTCTGCTGGGCGTTGCGTGATGTAGAGGACGCCACGCTCGTGTTGAAGATGACCCAGAACGACCTGTCGACCTATTACGTCGAGCTCATCACCTTGCTGTCCCAACTCTCGCCCTTCGCCTGTCGCGTGGTGGTCATGCACGGTTATCTGCAGGACGAGCAGTTCGCCCGTCTCTATGGCGCGGCGAGTTACTACGTCAACGCTTCACGCTGCGAAGGCCTGTGCCTGCCGCTGATGGAATTCATGTCATGCGCGCGGCCGGTGATCGCCCCGAACCACACGGCGATGCGCGACTACATCGACGACCGCGTGGCCTTCGTCGTCAAGTCCAGCCAGGAGCCGACAATCTGGCCGGAAGACGCGCGCATCCTGTATCGCACCCTGCGCCACCGTCCGGATTGGGGCTCGTTGAAAATGGCTTACGAGAACAGCTACGCCATGGCAAAAAACCAGCCGGACGCCTGGCAGGCCATGGCGGACGCGGCCAGCGAACGCATGCGCGAATACTGCAGCTTCGCACCGGTACAGCAGCGGCTGGCGCTGTTCTTCAAACAGGAATCGGTCCGTGACGTCGTGCCGGTGGTTGCCGAAACGGGGGCTGCATCGTGCTGATCATCATTCATTCGGAAACCAACAAGAGCAACATCCAGCAGAACCTGGGGCGGCCCGAGTACAGCTATTACTTCGTCCTCAAGGAATTCCGCCCGGTGCTCGAACGGCTGGGGCAGGTGATCGAGGTCAGCAACCCCGACGAGTTGGTCGACCGGCTGTATTTCGATTGCCTGAGCCGGGGCGAAGACTGCGTGTTCCTGTCCTTCTCCCCGCCGCATCGCACGCCGGTCCACTACGCGTGCCCGACGATTCCGGTGTTCGCCTGGGAGTTCAGCACCATTCCCACCGAGAGTTGGCAGGGTGAACCGCGGCATGACTGGCGGATGGTGTTGGGCGCCTGCGGGACGGCGATCACCCACTCCAGCTTCACCGTGAATGCCGTGCACGATGTGATGGGCCGCGATTATCCGGTCAGTGCCATCGCGGCCCCCGTCTGGGACCGTTTTGCCGCCCGTGGCGAGCTGCTGGACAAGCGTCCGGTCGTGGGCCCCACGCGCCTGAACCTGCGCGGGCTGTTGATCGACAGTCGCACGGCGGACTTGCGCCCCTATGGCCCCGAGCGCTTGCGCGAGGGCACGCCGATCGCCTTCGATCAACCTCCGCGCGACTGCGAGCTGTTGCTCGAGGGCGTGGTCTACACCTCGGTGTTCAATCCGTACGACGGTCGCAAGAACTGGAAGGACATGATCAGTGCGTTCTGCAGCGCCTTTCGCGATACGCCCGACGCGACCCTGGTGCTCAAGCTCACGCACCATGACATCGCCAACGCACTGTCCGACATGATGCACCACGTCTACAAGAACCAGTCCTACCAGTGCCGCATCGTGTTGATCCACGGCTATCTGGCCGATATCGACTACGAGCGCCTGGTCGAGGCCACCAGCTACGTCGTCAACTGCTCCTACGGCGAAGGGCAATGCCTGCCGTTGATGGAGTTCATGTCCTGCGGCAAGCCGGCGATTGCGCCGCTGAACACCGCCATGGCCGACTACATCGACCGTGACAACGCGTTTATCGTCGAAAGCACCGATGAACTGACATCCTGGCCCCACGATCCTCGCGCAGCCTATCGTACCCTGCGGTACGTCACGGACTGGGACTCTCTGTGTACGGCTTTTTCTGCCAGCCATGACGTTGCCAGACAGGACGTCCAGCGCTATCAACGGATGTCGGCCCATGCCGTGCGAAGCCTGCAGGGATTTTGCAGCCAGGCCGTTGCCGAGCAGCGTCTGAAAGCCGTGTTCGAGCAGTTGCTGCAACGGCGTGAAGCAAACTGCGCACAAGCGTCTGACACATGATCCGGCGCCTGCTTGCGAAGTTGCGGCCTGCACCGGTGGTGGTCGCCGCACCCGAAACACGAGTCTCGCCCAGGGATATCGGTTTGTACGATGCCCTGCTCGACGGCTGGTTTCTGGGCGACAGCGGCGAACTGCTCAAAGGGTTTGCCATCACCGCCGACGACACCTTGCTGGATGTCGGTTGCGGCGAAGGCGTGGCGACCTTGTTTGCGATCCGCCAGGGTGCTTCGGTGATCTTCACCGACAGTGAATATGACAAGGTCCGCGAGCTTGCCCGGCAAGTGACGGCACAATCGGACCAAGCGAACCTGGGGCTGGTCAGCAACAGTTTGCCGCTGCCATTGGCCGATGGTTGCGCGAGCAAAGTCGTGTGCATGGAAGTGCTCGAGCATATCGACCAGCCGGAACCCTTCATGGCCGAACTGGTGCGCATGGGCCGCCCCGGCGCGCAGTACCTGCTAAGCGTACCGTCGCCGGTGGGCGAGCATTTGCAGAAAGGCATCGCCCCGGCCAGCTACTTTCAATCGCCCAATCATGTGCAGATTTTCACCCCCGAGCGGTTTGCCGCGCTGGTGGAGGACGCGGGCCTGGTCATCGAGCATCGCCAGGCCACCGGGTTTTTCTGGGTCATGGGCATGATTTTTTTCTGGGCCAGTGAACGCGCTGCCGGGCGAGACCTGGGGGGGGCGGTTCGCGACCGGATCCAGGCGCCGTACCCGCCGCTGATGGAGAGCTGGGCGAAAACCTGGCAGGACTTGCTGGCCCAGCCCGACGGGTTGGCGATCAAGCAGATGCTGGACCGGTTCATGCCCAAGAGCCAGGTGATCATTGCTCGAAAACCTCATGTCCAGGAGGGCGCATGAGCAACGAAAAACGGATCATGGACATCGAGTTGTTGCGCGGCATTGCGGTGCTTGGCGTGCTGTTTCACCACCTGCAGGACAGCCTGTTCGCGGCGGCTGTGCCTTTGCTGCAGACCATCACCCTGTACGGCCAGCCGTGGTGGGGCGTGGACCTGTTTTTCGCGATCTCGGGCTTTGTCATTGCCCGCAGCCTGATCCCGGCCATGCGCCGCTGCACAACGCGTCAGGAGTATTGGCAACAGACGCGCAATTTCTGGTTGCGCCGGGCCTTTCGATTGCTGCCGTCGGCCTGGTTGTGGCTGGCGCTGATGTTGCTGGCGTGTCTTTTTCTCAACCGCTCCGGCGCCTTCGGCACCCTGCACGCGAATATTCAGGCAACCCTGGCCGGCGTCGCGCAGTACGCCAATTTCCGCTTTGCCGACAGTTTTTATCACTACGAGTACGGCACCAGTTTCGTGTACTGGAGCCTGTCGCTGGAAGAGCAGTTCTACCTGCTGTTCCCGCTGATGATCGTGCTGTTTCGCAAACACCTTGTATGGGCTTTGCTGGCGCTGGTTGCGGTGCAGTTGTTCACCCTGCGCACGCCGATCCTGATGGTGGTGCGCACCGACGCGCTGGCCCTTGGCGTGCTGTTGGCGATGTGGAGTACGCAACCGTCGTACCTGCGCTGGGAGCCAACATTCCTGCGTCGTCCATGGGCGGGTGTCGCCGCACTGATCGCGGTGTCGCTGCTGCTCGGCTTCATGGCAACGGATCGCTTTACCTTCACCCATTACCGCATTGGTGTGATCGCGGTGCTGTGCGCAGTGCTGGTCTGGATCGCTTCCTACAACCGCGATTACCTGTGGCCGCGCGGCGTGCTCAAGAACCTGATGACGTGGGTCGGCAGCCGTTCCTACGGGATTTACCTGATCCATATCCCGGCCTACTTGCTGGTACGTGAATTCATTTTCCGTTTACAGGCTGCCGGGCTCCCCAGCCCGGCTGGCCATCCGATACTGATGTTGCTGATGGCTGGCGGCCTGATCGTGCTGCTGAGCGAACTCAACTATCGCTTCATTGAAATGCCCATGCGCAACCGCGGCGCCTCGCTGGTCAAGCGCCTGGACACCTCCCGAACAGCCGTCTCATCCTCTGGAGCCACCTCATGCTGAGCCTTTTGAAGAAACTCACGGCGGGCACGCCCGCGCCGGTGCAGCCAGAGATTGCGCCTGCGCCACCCGTAGCCGAGAAGGTCGACCCCTATATGCTCGGCCTGCACGACGCAATGCTCAGCGGCTGGTTCAATCAGCAGACCGGCGAACTGTTCAGCGGTTTCCCGGTGACCCCCGAGGACACACTGCTGGATGTGGGCTGTGGCGACGGCGGCAACGTGCATTTCTGCGGGATGCGCGGGGCGAAGATCATCATCGCCGATATCGACGCGGCCAAGGTCGAAGCGACCCGCCAGCGCCTGAGCGATACACCGGCCCGTGACGTCGAATGTCACGTCACCGACTGCAACCCGCTGCCGATTGCCGATGCGACCGCCACGCGGGTGGTGTCGACCGAGGTCATCGAGCATGTGGACGATCCGGCCCAGTTCCTCGCGGAGCTGGTGCGCGTCGGTAAACCGGGCGCGCTGTATCTGCTGAGCGTCCCGCACCCCAGTTCCGAAGACCTGCAGAAAGACATCGCGGCGGCCGAGTATTTCCAGAAGCCCAACCACATTCGCATCATCAGCGAAGAGCAGTTCAAGGCGATGGTCAGCGATGCCGGCCTGGAAGTGATCAGCCACAGCCAGTATGGATTCTACTGGTCGATGTGGATGCTGCTGTTCTGGGAAGCCAAGGTCGACTTCAGCAACCCGGACCATCCGTTGCTCAACCACTGGGCGGACACCTGGCAGGCGATCCTGGCGTCGCCCCGGGGTACACAGATCAAGCAGGCGCTGGATGCGGTGGTAGCCAAGAGCCAGGTAATCATTGCGCGTAAACCCTGATCCACCAGCGCTGCAAACGACGGCCTGCAACAGGCCGTCCGTCACCGCCATTCGGTGACCGGCGAGCATGCGCCGAAAGGCCGGCGCAACTTTCCTGGGCCAAACCAGCGACCGCATTTTTGCAGAAGCACTATGTTCGTCGGCTTACGACTGCTGCGCAGCCGAACGGGGCGGTGCGGCGATCCGACAAGCCCCCTCACTGCAGGACTTGCCATAGCCCTTCCGTTAACGTAAAGATTGCAGCAGGGCGCCGATGTATGAAGGCGCAAGGGCGGACGACCCGGAGCGCTTGATGACGCTAATAAAAACAAACTCCCCCAAATTGCATCGCGAAGCCCGGCTGGCCCGGGAAAAGCTGCACCTGGAAGGCGAAGTGCCGGATGGCGTCCTGCGTGCAGAAATCGATGCCTCATGGCGGCGCAGCCTGAGTCATGGCGTGCATTTCAATGCCAAGCACGAACTGGCGCTGGAATCGAGCGCCAGCCTGGACCTGTTATTGGCCAACAATCGCCTGCTGATCGACGCTGCGTTGCCGGCCATCGATTACCTGGCCGAGCGTCAGGGCAAGGAAGGGCTGATCATCCTCGCCAACTCCGACGCTACCATCCTCGCCGTCGAAGGCCGCGGCGACCGCCTCAAGGGCAGCGGCCTGCAGGACATCACCCTCGGCGCCTGCTGGAGCGAAGCGGTTCGCGGCACCAACGCCCTCGGCACGGCACTGGTGGAAGCGCGGCCGACCCTGATCGATTGCGGCGAGCATTATCTGGATCGCCTCAGTGATTTTTCCTGCACTTCGGTGCCGATCCATTGCCCACAGGGCGACATCCTCGGTGTTCTCGACCTGACCCGCGAAGGCCCGCTCGGCCGCGCCCACGACAGCACGGCGCTGCTGGCCATGGCTGTCAGCCAGATCGAAAGCCGGGTGTTCAATGCCAGTTACCCGGACGAAATCGTCCTCGCCTTCCACAGCCGTCGCCAATACCTCGAATCCCCGTGGCAAGGCTTGCTGGCGGTGAGTCTCGGCGGGCAGATCCTCGCGGTCAGCGCCCAGGCTTGTCAGTTGCTCCACGCCGAGCGCTCGGCCCTGATCGGTCGGCGCTGTGAGGAATTTCTCGGGGTCGACGGTCTGCAATTGTTGGCGCGCCTGCATCAGGGCGGCACCGGCAGCCTGCAGACCGCCAAGGGGGAGTTCTTCTATAAAACCCTGCGCGCGCCGCAACGCTCGATCAACGTCAGCAGCCCGCCGCGCACTGTCGCGAAACCGGCCAAGGCGCAACCGGATCTGGAAGCGCTCGCTGGCAGCAATACGCGGTACGCGCGTGCCTTGCGCATGGCCCGTCAAGGGCTGGCCAACGAACTGCCGGTCTTGTTGCTGGGCGAAACCGGCACCGGTAAAGAGGTGATCGCCCGCGCCCTGCACATGGCCGGCGCGCGCTGCGACAAACCCTTCGTGGCAGTGAACTGCGCGGCCATTCCCGAAGGCCTGATCGAGTCCGAACTGTTCGGCTACCGCGAGGGTGCGTTCACCGGTTCACGCCGGGGCGGCATGGTCGGGCGCCTGCAACAGGCCCATGGCGGCACCTTGTTCCTCGATGAAATCGGCGACATGCCCCTGGCCTTGCAGGCCCGACTGTTGCGGGTGTTGCAGGATCGCAAGGTCGCGCCACTGGGCGCTGGCGAAGAGCAGGACATCGACGTCGCGCTGATCTGCGCCACCCACCGCGACCTCAAGCGTCTGGTGGAAGATAAACACTTTCGCGAGGACCTGTTCTACCGGGTCAACGGCATCAGCGTGATGCTCCCGGCCCTGCGCGAACGCGAAGATTTCGCCGCGCTGGTCAGCCGCCTGCTGACGACACTGGGCGCGCCCGCCGTAGTCCTGCACGATGATCTCGATCGCTTGCTCAGCGGTTATCACTGGCCGGGCAACATCCGCCAGCTAGAGATGGTCCTGCGCACCGCGCTGGCCATGCGCGAACCGGGTGAAACCGTGCTGACCCTCGACCACCTGCCCGACAGCATGCTCGACGAATTGACCGCCAGCGAACGGCCCCAGGCCGGCAGCATCCGGGAAAACGAACTGGAGCTGATCCGTCAGTCCCTGGACACGCATCAGGGCAATGTCTCGGCCGCCGCCGACGCCCTGGGCATCAGCCGCGCGACCCTGTATCGCAAGCTCAAACAGTTGCGCTCCTGATGCAACGCCTGATCGTTCGGCTGATCGACAGCCAGAACCCCGAGGCCCTGCAAGCGTCGCTGCGCTGGCTGTACAGCTTCGTGCGCCCCCATCGCCTGGCGATTGCCGGGCTGCTGGGCTTGTCGGTCTGCGCTTCGGCGTTGGTGCTGGTGCAACCCTGGCTGACCAAACTGTTGATCGACGACGGCCTGTTGGCGCGCAACTTCCCGATGCTGGTGCTGATCGCCGGGCTGATGATCGTTGCCGGGCTGTTGGGCACGGCGCTTTCGGGCATCAACCGCTACCTGCATACGCGACTGTCCGGGCGCATGCTGTTTGCCTTGCGCGATGACCTGTACCGGCATCTGCAATCCCTGTCGCCGAGCTTTTACGGGCAGCGGCGCATCGGTGACCTGATGTCGCGACTCGATGGTGACGTCGCGGAGATCCAGCGATTCGCCGTGGACTCGCTGTTCTCGGCGGTGTCGAGCGTGATCGGTCTGGTGGTTGCCATCGCGATGCTGTTTACGCTGTCGTGGAAACTTTCGTTGCTGGCCCTGGTGCTGATCCCTCTCGATGTCCTCTGGCTGCGCTGGATGCGGCGCAAGGTCGAGCGCGATGTGCGGCAGCTGCGCGAGCGTTCGGCGGACATGTCGTCGTTCATGGTCGAGACCTTGCCGGTGATGAAGTTCATCCAGTCCGCCGGCCAGCAACAGCGCGAAGCGCGGCGCCTCGAAACACTGGGGCAGGGCTACATGAGCCAGTTGCTGCGCCTGCAAGTCACCGAGTTTTTCACCCAGGCCGTGCCCGGCACGCTGACCTCGCTGTCCCGGGCCTGCGCCTTTTTGATCGGCGGATACTGGGTGGTGCAGGGCACCTGGCAGCTCGGTGCGCTGATCGCGTTTTCCACCTACCTGGGGATGGCTGTGGGGCCGGTACAGAGCCTGCTCGGGCTCTATGTGGCGATTCAGCGGATGACCGTCAGCCTCGGCCGGGTCATGGAGTTGCGCGGCGAACAGGCGACCGTGTCGACGCCTGCCAGACCACGGCCGATGCCCGATGGCGGCGATCTCTGGTTCGACAACGTGCACTTCGCCCATCCCGGTCGCCAATCGACCCTGCGCGGTATCGAAGCGCGGATTCCCTACGGTTTGAAAGTGGCCCTCAGCGGCGGCTCGGGCGTGGGTAAATCCACCCTGATCGACCTGCTGCAACGCCATCACGATCCGCAATCGGGCCGGGTCCTGCTGGGCGACGTCGATGTGCGCGAGCTGGACCTTTTCCAGTTGCGTCGGCGCATTGCCATTGTCAGCCAGGACATCGTGCTGTTTCGCGGCAGCCTCGCCGACAACCTGGCTTACGCGGTGCCGGATGCCAGCCGCGAAGCGATTGCCGAAGTGGCGCGCCTGGCGCAACTCGACAGCCTGATCGAGTCCTTGCCCGAGGGCCTCGACAGTCCGCTGGGTGAACGCGGCCAGCAGTTGTCCGGTGGGCAGAAGCAGCGCATCGCGATTGCCCGGGCGCTGTTGCAGGACCCTTTGATTCTGGTGCTCGATGAAGCGACCTCCGCGGTGGACGAAGCCACCGAGCGCGAAGTCATCGACGCCATCGACCGCTTGTTTGCCGCACGCACGCGCATCCTGATCAGCCATCGCCCTTCAACCCTGGCCGATGCCGATCTGCGTTTCGAATTGCTCGACGGCGTGCTGACCTCGAAAACGGTGCTGCATGAAACCTGAGTTGCGCGTGGGGGTGGTGGACAGTGGCCATTCGGCGGCGCAAAGGGTGCAAGTGATCGCCGGTCGGCGCTTTTCATTGCTCGAAGATGGCCTGGCCGAGGGCGACTTGCGCGAAGACCCGCTGGGGCATGGCAGTGCGGTGATCGAGGCGATTGGCCGGCGAGCACCTTCGGCGCTGTTTTGCGTGGCCCAGGTGTTCGACCAGCGCGGTGTCACCAGTGCCCTGCAGATCGCCACGGCGATTGACTGGCTGGTGGCGCAGAACGTGCGACTGATCAATCTGAGCCTCGGCCTGCGCCAGGATCGCAGCCTGTTGCGCGCGGCCTGCGCGGCAGCGGTGGCCCGGGGCGTGCTGTTGTGTGCGTCGAGTCCGGCCCAGGGCGAAGGGGTGTTTCCGGCCAACTATTCGCAGGTGTTGCGGGTGACCGGCGATGCGCGCTGCGCCGAACAGGAATGGTCGTGGCTCAACAGCGCCCAGGCGGATTTCGCCGCCTGTGTGCATGGCACGTACCCGGGGCAATCCGGGGCGAGCCTCGGTTGCGCCGCGTTGAGCGGACACATCGCCGGGTTCCTCGTCGAGCAGCCTGATGCCAGCAATGAGCAGATCCTCGAGTTTCTGCGACAGAACGCACGTTATCGCGGCCCCGAACGGCGTTCCGGACCATGACTGCGATTGTGATTCTGGGTGCGGGGCCGGCGGGCGCGGCGGTGGCCTTGGGGCTGCGGCGACTGGGTTATGCCGTGACACTGGTCAGCGAGTGGCGCCGCTTTGCTGCTCTGGAAGGCGTGTCCGTGCGGGTGCTGGAAGCGTTACATGGCGCAGGCCTGCAAAAGGCGTCGGCGCAAGCGGCGTTGCCTTCCCGGCGACAGGTGAACTGGAACGGCCAGCAGCATGCGCAGAACGTTGAATACCTGCTCGATCGCCCGACCTTTGATCGCGGCTTGCGCGAGGATTTGCGCTTGGCTGGAATTGATCTTGTTGAAGGTCGAGTGCTGTCGGTACAGACCTGCGCGAGCGGACATCGAATCGAGATCGACGGCCACGAATCGCTGGTAGCGGACTTTCTGGTGGAAGCCCGCGGACGCCAGGCGCCGACCCTCGGTAAAGGCTTGCGCGGCCCCGAGACCGTCAGTCTGCTCAATCGCTGGCAAGGTACGCCGGGCAGCACCGTCAGCGCCGTGGAAAGCCTTGCGGACGGCTGGGCATGGATGGCGCGGCGCGCCGACGGCCAGTGTTACTGGCAATGGACGGTGGACGTGGCTAGCGCCGGGTTGCCGGGCAAGGCGATGTTGCTCGATTACTGCCGGCAAAGACGTGGGGAGTCGGCAGTGGCTCGTGGTTTTTTCGGCGGCGAACCGGAGCTGGATTTGCAACTGCATGCCCGCAGCAGCACGGCGATTCTCAACCCGCAGGTGTGCGGCGATAACTGGATTCGGGTCGGTGACGCGGCGATGGCCGTGGACCCGTTGTCGGGCAATGGCATCTTTCAATCCCTCTCCTCGGCGTTGCAGGCGCCGACGGTGATCAACACGCTGTTGTGCAAGCCTGAGCGAGCGGCTCTGGCCCGGCGTTTCCACGAGCAGCGGGTGGAACAGCTGTTTTTGCGTTTTGCGCGGATCGGCCGGGATTTCTATGCTGATGAGCACCGTTGGCTGGATCAGCCATTCTGGCAGGCACGACGGCAATGGCCGGATACTGAAATTGCCCATGCCGAGGCAGATTTCAATGCCCTGAGAATCGAACTCGCACCGGTGTTGCGTGACGGATTTGTCGACGAGGCCGAGGTGGTGATCACGGTGGATCAGCCGCTGGGGATCTGGCATGTGCAGGGGGTTGAGGTGGCGCCACTGGTGCGGCGATTGCGCACTGAGCCGGCTGAGCAGGTGTTGGCCGGTTTGACCGTCGAACAGGGGAGGATGGTTCGGGGTTGGTTGTTGGCTCAGGGATTCAAACCCTGAGATTTGAGCTGTCTGGACCGACCTCTTCGCGGGCAAGCCCGCTCCCACAGTGATTGGTGTGTTGCCCAAAAATGCAACTACACCACAAAACCCTGTGGGAGCGGGCTTGCCCGCGAAGGCGGCCTAAAGGACGCTACAAATCACAACTTGATCAACACCGACTTCAACTCGGTGTAATGCTCGATCGCCGCATACCCCATTTCACGCCCGACCCCGGACATCTTGTAGCCGCCGAACGGCAACGCCGGTTCCAGGGCGCTGTGGCAATTGACCCACACCGACCCCGACTTGATGCGTGGAATCATCCGGTGCACCGCCGCCAGATCATTCGACCAGATGCTCGCCCCCAGGCCGTAGGGGCTGTCATTGGCCATGCGCAGGGCATCGGCTTCGTCGTCGAACGGAATCGCCACCAGCACCGGGCCGAAGATTTCTTCCTGCACCAGTGAGTGCTTCTGATCGACATCGACAATCACCGTCGGCTTGACGAAAAAGCCCGGCCCGAACTGCTCGCCGCCGCAGGCGATGGTCGCACCGCTTTCCCGGCCCTTTTCGATGTACCCGTAGACGCGTTCCTGCTGGCGCGCCGAGATCAAGGGGCCCATGTCGACGCTCGGGTCCAGGCCGTTGCCGAGTTTCATCGCGTTGGCAATGTCGCTGATGTCCGCCACCACATTGTCGAAGTGCTTGCGCTGCACATACAGCCGCGAACCTGCGCAGCAGACCTGGCCCTGATTGAAGAAAATCGCGCTGGCGGCCCCGGCCGCGGCGGTTTTCAGGTCGGCATCGGCCATGACGATCGTCGGCGACTTGCCGCCCAGTTCCAGGGTGACCCGGGTCATGGAGTCCATGGCGATCTTGCCGATCTGCTTGCCCACCGCGGTGGAGCCGGTGAAGGTCAGTTTGTCCACCAGCGGGTTGTGGGTCAGGGCGGAGCCTGCGGTAATGCCGGTGCCGGTGACCACGTTGAACACGCCTTCGGGATAACCGGCCTCCAGCACCAGCTCCGCTAGTTTAAGTGCGGTCAGCGGGGTTTCATCGGCGGGTTTGAGTACAACCGTGCAACCGGTGGCCAGGGCCGGGCCGAGTTTCCAGCAGGCCAGCAGCAGCGGGAAGTTCCAGGCAACGATGGCACCGACCACGCCCACCGCTTCTCGACGGATGAAGCTGTGGAACTGATCGTCGGGCATCAGCGGTGCCGACACGTCAACCGTCGAGCCTTCGATCTTGGTCGCCCAGCCGGCCATGTAGCGCAGGAAGTCGATGGCCAGTTGTACGTCCATCACCTGGGCCACGGCGGCACTCTTGCCATTGTTCAGGCATTCCAGCTGTGCCAACAGTTCGGCGTCGCGCTGCATCAGGTCGGCGAGTTTCCACAACAGGTTCTGCCGCTCCCGGGGGCGGGTGCGGGTCCAGGACGAATCGTCGAATGCCTGGCGGGCGGCAAGTACAGCGCGATCGACATCCTCCGGCGTTGCCCGTGGCACCACGCACAGCACTTCACCGGTGGCCGGATTGTGCAGGGGCATGGTCTGGCCGTCGGCGGCCTCGACCCATTCACCACCGATGAGCATGCGCGGGGCGCGCTGGATGAATGCCGAAGTGGCGGGAAGCAGGTGTGGGAGCGACATGATGAAACCTCGTCTTGTTCGTGTGGCGAGGTCTTTCGCAATGGCTGTGCCAGTTGTGCTTGTTTGATTGGAACCCTGATCGGATGGGCCTATTGGGCTATTTGCCCATGACAGGGGAACCAGTGAGCGTCGCAAATTGCGACAGCGAGGATCAAAAGATCGCAGCCTGCGGCAGCTCCCACACGAAAATCGGCGTGCACCTGTAGGAGCTGCCGAAGGCTGCGATCTTCTGATCTTGATCCTATGCTTGTCTCAGAGTGCAACAGATGTCGCGATATTAGACGCAACCCCCCCGCCTGCGGCCGAGGCAAAACACCCAATATTTTTCCAAGCGACTGATAAATATCACTATTCATAAGCTGGCACGCTCCGTGTATTGCTCATCGCAGACGTTTCTCCTGCCTCCGTCAGCGGTTCACCGCCGACGGCAGAAACCATAAAAACGATAAGCCACAACAATAAGAACGCACCGTGCGAGGTTCGACGTTGATGAAGAGAAAACTCCGATCAGGCATGAGCGCCAGCCTGCTGGCCGTAGCCGCTTGTGTAGCGCTGCATTCGCCTCACAGCCTGGCAGCCCGTGACGCCCAGACCATCCTCAAGGAAACCTGTCAGGGCTGTCATACCCCCGAAGCCGATAACGCCCTGAGCCGTATCAGCCACCAGCGCAAGACGCCGGAAGGCTGGCTGATGAGCATTGCCCGGATGCAGATCATGCACGGTTTGCAGATCAGCGATGACGACCGCCGCACGCTGGTCAAATACCTGGCCGACACCCAGGGCCTGGCACCGAGCGAAACCGACGGCGTGCGTTATGCGCTGGAACGCCGGCTCAATACCGTTGAGCAATTTGATGAGCAGACCAGCCAAATGTGCGGCCGCTGCCACTCCGGTGCGCGGGTGGCCCTGCAACGGCGGCCCGCCCAGGAGTGGGAACGTCTGGTGAACTTCCACCTCGGCCAATGGCCGTCACTCGAATACCAGGCCCTGTCCCGCGACCGCGACTGGTTCGATCTGGCCCGCAAAGAGATGGTGCCGCTGCTGGCCAAGCGTTATCCGCTGGACAACCCGGCCTGGAAAAAATGGCAGAGCGCCGCGCCGAAAAGTGAGGCCCTGGCGGGTGACTGGAGCTTCAGCGGCCACTTGCCGGGCAAAGGTGAACTGGCCGGTGTCATGAGCGTGACGGCCGACGGCAGCGACACCTTCAAGGTCAGCGTCAAAGGCCAGTACGCGGACGGCTCGCCGTTCAATGGCGACGGCAGCGCGATTCTCTATACCGGCTATGAATGGCGCGGCAACGTGACCATCGATGGCGTGGCCATGCGCCAGGTGTTCGCAGCGCAGGGCAATGGAATGCAGGGCCGCATGTTCGAGGCCGAGCACGACGAGCGCGGTCTGGACTTCGTCGCCGCCAAACAGGGTTCCCAGCGTTTGCTGGCGGTGCAACCGGGCTACGTGAAGGCCGGCAGCGAAACCGAAGTGACCCTGATCGGCAGCGGTCTTTCCGGAAAACCGAACTTCGGCAAAGGCGTGGAAGTGGTCGAAGTCGTCTCGCAGAGCCCGGAGCAGATCAAGGTCAAGCTCAAGGCCGCCGCCAATGCCCAGCCGGGCGCGCGTGCAGTCACCATCGGCACGCTGAAAGGCCCGAGCCTGTCGGTGTACAGCAAGATCGATGCAGTCAAGGTCGTGCCTGAGTTCTCGGTGGCGCGGATCGGCGATGGTGGTGGATCGACGCCGAAAGTCCAGGGCCGTTTCGACGCGGAAGCCTGGGGCAAGGGCGCCGATGGCAAGCCGTATCGCATTGGAGTGTTCCCGGCGCAGTGGAAGGTCGAAGCCTTCGACGACCGTGCCAGGGAAGACGAAGACGTCAAGTTCGCCGGCACCATGCAGGCCGACGCGGGCGTGTTCACCCCGGGCGATGCCGGGCCGAACCCGGCACGCAAGATGTCCACCAACAACGCCGGCAACCTCAAGGTGATCGCCGCCGTCGACGACGCAGGGAAATCCCTGACCGGCGAAGGCCACCTGATCGTGACCGTGCAACGCTGGAACAATCCACCCATTCCGTGATGTTGAAACCTGAGCTGCGTTGAAAACAACGGCTTCAGACACTTTTCGGAATGACCGCAAGCCCCGCAAACCGGGGCCTGCACAGGAGGTTTGCAATGGGCGCTATCTTGAATCTGGTCGAACGCAACCTGCACGAAGTGCAGGTCGATGCCGACCGTATGCTGTTTCACATCCCCAGCAGTTCGCTGTTTGCCAGCGATGAACTGACGGGCACCATCATCGATACCTTGCGTGGTCCCGGCTGCTCCTCGGACGACCTTATCCAGCGCCTGGCGGCGCGCTTCAACGGCGAGGAAATCACCGAGACCCTGCGCGAGCTGATGGCCCTGGAACTGGTCAGCGACGGCTCGCCGCTGACCCCGGACATCGCCACCAAACGGGTCGAGCGCACGGCGATCAACACCGTGGTGCTCAACGTCAACACCGGCTGTAACCTGAGCTGCACCTACTGCTACAAGGAAGACCTCGACAAGCCCTCGGCGGGCAAGAAGATGGACGTCGAAACGGCCATTGCCTCGGTGGAAATGCTGCTGCGCGAATCCCCGGACGAAGAGCGTTTCACCGTGGTGTTCTTCGGCGGCGAACCGCTGAGCAACCGCAAGCTGATCGAGTACATGGTCGATTACTGTGAGAAGCGTTTTCGCGAGGCCGGCAAGTTCGTCGAATTCGTCATGACCACCAACGCCACGCTGCTCACCGAAGAAACCGTGGACTACCTCAACGCCCACCGTTTCGGGCTGTCGGTGAGCATCGACGGGCCGAAAACCGTGCACGACCGCAACCGCATCACCGTGGGCGGGCAGGGCACCTATGACGTGGTGCGGCGCAAGGCCGAAATGCTGCTGTCGCGCTACAACAGCCGTCCGGTGGGTGCGCGGGTGACCCTGACCACCGGCGTGACCGACGTTGAAACCATCTGGGATCACCTGTTCAACGAGCTGGGTTTCGCCGAGGTCGGATTTGCCCCGGTAACTTCCGGCGACATCAGCACGTTCAACCTGACCAGCGACGAGTTGATCGAAGTCTTCGCCAACATGAAAAAACTCGGTCGACGCTATCTGGAAGCGGCGCTGGAGCACCGCAACATCGGTTTCTCCAACCTGCACCAGTTGATCACCGACATCCACGAAGGCCACAAAAAGGCCCTGCCGTGCGGCGCGGGCCTGAAGATGCTGGCGGTCGATCACAAGGGCGAGCTGAACCTGTGCCACCGCTTTACCGGTTCGAGCCTGCCGACCTTCGGCAACGTGCACAGCGGCGTCAAGCAGGTGGAGTTGAACGACTTCCTGTCCCAGCGCCTGGACCGCACCAATACCGGTTGCGAAGACTGTCAGATCCGTAACCTGTGCTCCGGCGGTTGCTACCACGAGAGCTACGCCCGCTACGGAGACCCGACGCACCCGACCTATCACTACTGCGAACTGATGCGTGACTGGGTCGACTTCGGCATCGAGGTCTACACCCGGATCATGGCCCATAACCCTGCGTTCATCAGCAGTTACATCACTCCGCGCAAGGCTCACTGATATGAAACATCTCAAGGCAATCAATAACAAAGCGTTGAAGCTGGATCAGGCCGCGGACGAGAACCGCATAGAAGAAGTGGTGGCCATGAGCTCCGTGGCGGGCTGTGCCTCGACCACTGACCCGGGCTGGGAAATCGATGCATTCGGCGGTGTGTCGTCGCTGTGCCAGCCGATGGAGGCCGATCTCTACGGTTGCTCCGACCCGTGCTGGTGGCCTGCCCAGGTGCCCGACATGATGAGCACCTACCCGGACTGGAACAAGGATGCCCAGGCGTCCAACGAAAACTGGCGCAACCTCGGCACTGTCTTCCCCAAAGACAAGTGATCACAGAAGAAGGATTCCAGCATGCGTAACATCAAAGCCTGCGGCCTGGCCGCGATCGCCGTCCTGAGCAGCTGTTCTGTCAGTGTTCTGGCCGATGAAAACACCGCGCTGCAAGTCGGTCACGAATACATGGTGACCACCAACTACCCGAACAACCTGCACGTGATCGACCTGGCCACCGACACCCTGTTCAAGACCTGCAAGATGCCAGACGCCTTCGGCCCCGGCACGGTGCAATTGTCGCCGGATCGCAAGACCGCCTACGTGCTGAACAATCACTATGCGGATGTCTACGGCGTCGAACTGGACAACTGCAAGCAGGTGTTCCACGCCAGCATCACCCAGAAGCCGGGGGAGAAGGCCAAGTCCATGTTCGCCTTCACGGTCAGCCACGACGGCAAGGAGCTGTACACCATCGCCAACCCGACGCTGATGATGAACGACCGCTACGAAGTGCAGCAGCCTCGGCTCGATGTGTATTCGACCGACGCCGGGATGGATGCCAAGCCGGTGCGCAGCTTCCCGGCGCCAAGGCAGCTGACCATCATGCAGAGTGGCGACGATGGCACCTTGTATGTGGCGGGGGCGGACGTCTACAAGGTCAATGTGCAGACCGGCAAGTTCGACGTGCTGATCCCCAGCCGTCACTGGAAACGCCCGAACTACAGCGCGCCGGACGTGCTCTACGTGTGGAACCAGCAGACGTATCGGCATGATTTCTCGCTGCTCTACACCGCCGCGAAATTCAAGGACAAGAAGCAGGACCCGGCCACCGCCGAATACCTGTATGGCCTGTTCAGCGTCGACCTGAAAACCGGAAAGACCGAAACCACCGACTTCGGGCCACTGACGGAAATCTATTTCAGCGGCATGCGCTCGCCCAAGGACCCGAACCTGATGTTCGGCGTGCTCAATCGCCTGGCCAAGTACGACATCAAGGAGAAGAAAATGCTCCAGGCGGCGACGCTTGATCACTCCTACTACTGCATTTCCTTCAACAAGGACGGCAGTAAGATCTACCTGGCCGGGACGTTCAACGACGTGGCGATCTTCGATGCCGACAGCCTCAAACAGACGGGCAGCATCAAATTGCCGGGCGGGGACATGGCGATTACCACGGCGCAGATATTTGTCCGGTAATTGCGGCGACTGAACCGACGCCTTCGCGGGCAAGCCCGCTCCCACAGTGGATTTGTGGTGTGGTCACTATTGTGTGAACACCGCTGAACCCTGTGGGAGCGGGCTTGCCCGCGAAGAGGCCCTCAAAAACTCTGAAAATCTTAAACCCCCGGCACCGGACAACTCATATCCCCTTCCTGACACTTCAGGTAGTTCTTGAACGTCTGAATCCGTGCCTTGGTCAGTTCCGTGGTGCAGTTGCTGTAGATCAGCGGATACACACTCCCGCCTTCCACCCCGGACGCCGAGAACTTGCACTCGGCATCGCGGAACGCAACCCACGCCCGCTGTGCACCCACCAGCAGTTTCTTGTTGTCCGGGTTGCCCTTGAATCGCGAAGTGATCTGCTGGTACAGCGCATTCAATTCCTTGTCGGCGGCCGCATTCTGTTGCGCCGCGCACTGGTTCATCGTCGCCTGGTCGCTGGCGTTGTCGCAGTCAACGGCGACAGCCATGGAGGTGAACAGCAGGGGCGTCAATGCCAATAGTAAGCGTGGGTTCATGCCGGATTACTCGCTGTGACCGAATGTTGAGGTGCAGTGTAGCGCTGTGACGGATTCAGCCCGCTACGCTTGCCACTGCGCATGCTTTTCCACCGATGGGCATTCAAGCCAAGGCACATCATGAGACGTCCAGATATGCGCTTGGGGTGTCATTTTCGGGTCATCATCCAGTGTCGCCACACGAACAATCACGTGAGGCTGGACCGGCCGCTCGGCCATCAGGTGTGAACCGCAGACCGAACAGAAATATCGAAACTTGCCCGGCGACGATTCGTAGCGACTCAGGCGATCCTCGCCTTTGATCCAGCGAAAGTGCTCGCGCATGACCCCGGCGGTCGATGCAAACGCTGCCGCGTGAGCCTTGCGGCAGGTCTGGCAATGGCAGTGGCTGATGGGCATGTCGAGGCTATCGAGTTGGTATTCGATGGTTTTACACAGGCAACTGCCGCGCAGTTTTTTCATGGACGACTCCTTTCGTGGGGCGATCTGGAGGGAGAACGTTAGCAGTTTCGAGCCTCTGACTTTTCACCGACCCCAGAACTTATCTGCGCAAATGCAACCGAATATCTCGGACATGGTTGATTGCGCATCCCGATTGGTACAACTTTAGGGTTGGTCTTGTGGTCTTACTGACCTACTGTTCAAGTACAGGAGGTGACTTATGAACCCCGCATCTGATCGCATCGAAAGGAAAATCCTGCTCAAGGCCAAGCGTTCGCAGGTCTGGCGCGTGCTGGCCAATGCCGAAGAGTTCGGACAGTGGTTTGGCGTGGAGCTGAAAGGCAAGCGTTTTGTGGCTGGCGAGTGGACCCAGGGGCAGATTACCTACCCCGGTTATGAGCATTTGCGCTGGAATGTACTGGTGGAGCGGGTCGAGCCGGAACGGCTGTTTTCGTTTCGCTGGCACCCTTATGCGATAGAGCCGGAGTTCGACTACTCCCAGGAACCCACCACCCTGGTGAAATTCGAACTTGAAGACATGGATGAAGGCACGCTTCTCAAGGTGTTCGAGTCGGGTTTCGACCATATTCCCCAGAGTCGTCGCCTAAAGGCGTTCCGTATGGACAGTCGTGGTTGGGATGAGCAGATGATCAACATCGAACAGTTTCTTGTGGAAAAGACCAAGGCCCACGAGCTTCAGGGCGACTGACCAGCGCCTGGCAGTCGAAATCCAGCTGGAAGTCCTGAAACTCGTAGCCTCCAGGCTCGACGCCTGAAGCATCTAAGGGTTTTCGGAAGGTGGCTTATAGCGAATGTCTTACACGCGATGGTAGCGATATCGCCTGTTACAATTTGGATCCGATGCGTATTCTGGCCTCACCCACTGAAGCACAGGATGTGCTCAGGATCACGGATGATCGACCATATGCAAGGAACGCTGCGACAGGGAGTCGTCATGGTCTTGGAAAAACCCGCTTCGGCGGGTTTTTTTGTGACCGCAGGAAAGGTCGGGGCGGCAGAAGCGGATTCCTGCCGCCGTTTTCTTACTGACGATCGAGTTTCGCTGCCGCGCGTTCGGTGATTTGCGCCCGCAGCTTCAATGAGCCGGCAGCCCGCTGGCGAGCCTCTTCCAGCACACTGGCCGGCGCCGTCTCGGGGCTGCCCGCCGTAAACGGCGGGGCCGGAGCGTATTCCAGTTGCAACTGCACCAACTCGGCGGTTGCCGGGTCGAACAGTTCGGCGGCCAGGGTCAGGGCGAAGTCGATACCGGCAGTGATCCCACCACCGGTCAACAGATTGCCATCGCGAACCACCCGATCTTTCACCGCGACTGCGCCCAGCGGCGTGAGCAACTCGTGATAGGCCCAGTGAGTGGTGGCGCGCTTGCCCTTGAGCAATCCCGCCGCGCCAAGCACCAGTGCGCCGGTGCACACCGACGTGATGTACCGGGCGTTGGCGGCCTGGGCCCTGAGGAAGTCCAGGGTCTGGTCATCTTCCATCAACGGCCCGACGCCACTGCCACCGGGTACGCAGATCACGTCCAGTGCCGGGCAATCCTCGAAGGTGGTAGTGGGTTTCAACAGCAGGCCGGTGCTGGCGGTGATCGGCATCAGGTCCTTCCAGATCAGATGCACTTTCACATCCGGCAGCGAGGCCAGTACGTCATAAGGGCCGGTCAGGTCCAGTTGCTGAACCTGTGGAAACAACAGAAAGCCGATCTGCAACGTCATGGTGTTTTTCTCGTGAAGTGGGTGGACGGTTTGACTGTAGGCTCGTAGGATTTGGCGTATACGCCAATATCCCCACGAATTACGCCAAATGTCGAAAACCATCCATGTACTCGCGTTCGCCAACGTGCAATTGCTCGACGTCACCGGGCCGTTGCAGGTATTCGCCTCGGCCAACGACATTGCTCGCCAGCAAGGCCTGCCGCCACCCTATGCGCCGACGGTGATTGCCAGCGGCGGCGGGGCGGTGATGTCGTCGGCGGGCCTGGCGCTGTTGGCCGAACCCTTACCGGATGACGGCACTGACACCCTGATCATCGCCGGTGGCTGGGGTGTCTACGCGGCGGCGCAAGATGTGTCGTTAGTCGCCTGGGTGCGCGAGCATGCCCGTGGCTGCCGACGGGTTTCCTCGGTGTGTACCGGTGCGTTTCTGCTGGCGGCCAGCGGCTGGCTCGATGGCCGGCGCGTGGTCACCCACTGGACCCGCTGCGAGCAACTGGCGCAACAGCACCCGCGCTTGCAGGTCGAGCCCAACCCGATCTTCATCAACGACGGCCCGGTCTGGACCTCGGCCGGCGTGACGGCCGGCATCGACCTCGCGCTGGCCATGGTCGAACAAGACCTGGGGCGCAACATGGCACTGGAAGTCGCCCGGCAACTGGTGGTGTTTCTCAAGCGTCCGGGTGGCCAGTCGCAATTCAGCGTGACCCTGTCCCTGCAACACGAAGGCAAGAGATTCGACGAACTTCACGCCTGGATCAGCGAAAACCTGACCAAGGACCTTGGCATCCCGACCCTGGCCTTGCAGGCCGGCATGAGCGAACGCAGCTTCGTACGCCACTACCGTGCCGACACCGGCCAGACCCCGGCCCGGGCCATCGAACTGATCCGCGTCGAAACCGCGCGGCGTCTGCTCAGCGATACCGGAGTGCCGATCAAACGGGTGGCGGTGCAATGCGGCTTCGGCAGCGAAGAAACCCTGCGCCGCAGCTTCCTGCGGGCCATGGGGGTGACACCGCAGGCTTATCGGGAGCGGTTTTCGGTCAGTGCCGGAGTAGATCCAGTAGTGCCTTGAGTGTTGCCTCTGGCGCTTCTTCTGGAATGTTGTGGCCAATGCCTGTCAGCACTCGACGCTCATAAGGGCCGGTGAAATGCCGGATATCTTCGTCGATTTCTTGCGCAGGTCCGACACCGTCATCGGCACCGCACAGGGAAATCGTCGGCACGCTGATGGTTGGTTGTTTGCTCAGGGCCTGCTCCATCCATTCCAGCGCCGGGTCACCAAGGGCATACATGAAGCGGTGGCGGTAGGAGTGAATCACCACGTCGACAAAATCCGGGTTATCGAAGGCCGGGGCGCTCAACGGATAGCGTGCAGCGTTTTCGGCCCAGGTCGGTGACCAGAGCTTCCAGAGCAATTCGCACAAGGCGCGGCGATTTTCGGTCAGGCCTGCGACGCCACGAGGCGTGTGGAAATAGTACTGATACCAATAGCGATGCTCGGTGTCCGGAGCCAATGGCTGTGTCGAATGGGGGATGTCCTGAAGGTTATAGCCATCGCCCGTGACCAGGCAGCGCACCCGTTCCGGCCACAGCGCAGCCACAATGCACGCCGCCCGCCCACCCCAATCGTAGCCACACAGGGACGCCCGTTTGATGGAAAGGGCATCTATCAGCTCAAGCAAATCCTGGGCAAGGGCGGCTTGCTGGCCGGAGCGCAGGGTATCGGCGCTGATGAAACGCGTCGGGCCGTAACCCCGCAGATACGGGACGATCACACGGTAACGGTTAGCGGCGAGAGTGGGGGCGATGTCGTCGTAGGCGCGCGGCGAATAGGGAAAGCCATGAAGCAGGATGATCGGGTCGCCGGTGGCGGGGCCGTGTTCTTCGTAGGCAATGTCGAGTTGTGTCGTGCGGGCGGTCTTTAGTGGCTGCTCAATCATCATCCCCCCTGACGCCGATAGTTGTGTCACCCGAACAACACCCTTTGCCAATGTTCTTCACTGATGATCGCGATTGGAACGCCACTCTCTCTTAGCTCAACTGCTTTTTTGATCTTGGTTCCATAAGTGCTATGGAGCCATTGATCGTTTCCGATGCTGCCGACCACCAGATAGTTGATTTTCTTGCTGACCGAACCTCCAATCAGACCGCCGCGTTCGACAATCAGCGATTCGCATGCTTTGCGCGGACCGTAAGCCATGACTCCGGTGAACAGGAAAACCCGATCAACCCAGTTCAGTGCGGGTGCAGGGTTGTCGAGTGGAAGACTGCAAGGCGTTGTGAACACCTGGCCAGAGCCAACCGGCAGACCTGCAAACTGGTGCAGCATATCCAGTAGCTCAGCCGACTCCTCGGAGTCCAGCACGCCATCGCTCAACATGTCGGAGAGGCGTTTATAGAGGATGTTCACGACCGGATCACCCAGGTGACACAAATGAGCTTCGATCCAGCTCTTGAGAAACTCGGCCTCCTGCTGGTTGATCTTGCCATCGGCAGCGAGTCCAGCCGCAATACCTGTCAACGCGTCGGCTGAACGTCTATCAATGCGTGCTTCGTGGAAGAATCCACTGTTTTGAAATTCCTGATGCAAATCGACCATCGTCCCTGCTCCTAGGATTCAACTTCCGCTACTTGATTGAAATACTTCGCCCGATCCGGTGTAAACGTCACCACCATGGCTGTCCGTGCACAGGTCAGCGCTCGTTCTTGCGCCAGGTCCACGTCCAGGTCTTCCCCGCGCAAGCCTTGCCACTGGGCGAGGTATTTGAGGGAGCCGTATTTTTCGGTTTTCTTCAGGCTGCGGCTGACGCCACCTTTCCAGCCCAGTACCGGCAACTCGCCGGCGAGGCACTGTCGGGCGAGTTCGGGGAAACGGGCGGCGCGCTGGCGGCCGACTTCCCAGCATTTGATCAGGCCCTTGTCGTCGGCCTCCCAGAGTTCTTCGCGGTTCAAACCGGTTCGGAGCGGGGTGTCGATGCTGCGATGGATGCGTTGGGTCATTCTGGTTCCTTGAATTCGGGTGGTTCTGGACAGCTCCGCTGTACCCGTTGATTGAGGATGGTAGGTGGGGAGATAGCGGCTGGCAACAATCGTTTTCGGGCAATGGAGATGCCTTGCTTGCTGATAACCGGGCAGGTTTGTTTAGTGGTTGCAGGAGATTGGCTTGCACCGGTCACCGGTTCACCCGGCGGTATTCAGTCAATCTTGTGTTGTGGCTGATGCCCCTTTCGCGAGCAAGCCCGCTCCCACATTTGCTTTTCAATGGGCACAAATTTTGTGTCCGGCCGAGATCAAGTGTGGGAGCGGGCTTGCTCGCGAAAGGGGCGACACATTCTCAAGGCTGCCAGACGTTTTTCTCCCCACTCAACCTGCGATCCAGAAAACACGCGGCACTGATCAACGCCAGGTGCGTCAGCGCCTGCGGCGTGTTGCCCATGTGCCGCCCATGGCTGTCGAATTCTTCGGCATACAGCCCCAGCGGGTTGGCGTACCTGAGCAACTGTTCGAACTCCAGGTGGGCCTTGTCGAGCTGGCCGGCGCGGGCCAGGCATTCGACGTACCAGAACGAGCAGGCGGCAAAGGCGCCTTCGTTGCCGGGCAGGCCGTCGATCTGGCTGTCGTCGTTGCGGTAGCGGTAGATCATGCCGTCGCGCACCAGGCTCTTTTCAATGGCTTGCAGGGTCGCCAGCCAGCGCGGGTCGCGGGCACTGACAAAGCGCACCAGCGGCATCAGCAGCATCGAACCGTCCAGGCCGGTGCCGCCGATGTGCTGGACGAAATGCCCGTGCTCGTCATTCCAGAAGTTCTCCCATATGTCGGCATGGATCGCCTGGCGGGTCTGGTCCCAACGGGCGAACGGGGCGGGCAGCGAGCGTTTGGACGCGAGGCGGATGGCGCGGTCCAGGGCGACCCAGCACATCAGTCGTGAATGCAGGAAGTGGTACTTCTCACCGCGCATTTCCCAGATGCCGACGTCCTTTTGCTCCCAGGTCTGGCAAACCTGATCGATGACTTCCACCGTTTGTTTCCAGCCTTCATGGGAAATGGCTTCGCCGTACTTGTTGACCAGGTAAATCGCGTCCATTAGTTCGCCAAAGATGTCGAGCTGGACCTGTTCGTACGCCTGGTTGCCGATGCGCACCGGTTGTGCGCCACCATGACCGGACAGGTGCGTCAGCTCGATTTCCGGCAATTCCTGGCGACCGTCGATGGCATACAGGATGTTGAGTTTCATCGGCTTGCCCTGGCAGTCGCTGACCCGCCCGCGCAACCAGCGCATGTAGGCGTTGGCCTCTTCGACGAAGCCCAGGCGCATGAACGCATAGACCGTGAACGAAGCGTCGCGGATCCAGGTGAAGCGATAGTCCCAGTTGCGCTCGCCACCGGGGCTTTCCGGCAGGCCGAAAGTAGCCGCGGCGAGAATGGCGCCGTGCTTGCGCGAGGTCAGCAGCTTCATGGCCAGGGCCGAGCGGTTGACCCTCTCGCGCCAGCGCCCGCGGTAGTTGGACTGGCCGATCCAGTCGCGCCAGAACTTCAGGGTGCGTTCCAGGCACAGATCGGCGGCACCCTCCCTGAAGCGTGGGTCGCCAGGTGCACCGAGCAGGAACTGGGCGGTCTGGTCTTGTTCAAGGGTGAACTGCGCGACCACCCCATTGGCATCAATGTGCATGGCTTGATCGGCGCACAGTCGCAGGGATGGCTGGTCGGCAGCCTCGAAGATCACGTCATCCTTGTCCATGCTCGCGCGGGTGTTGGCGCGGGCGTAGTCATGGCGCACCGCGCAACGCATGTGGAAGGTGGCGCGGCCGCTGACCACGCGGATCCGCCGCATCAGCAGTGGCAGGTCGTCTTCGGTGTCGCCGACGGGCAGCAGGTCGGTGACCTCGACCACCGCGCGGTCGCTGAGCCAGCGGGTTTGCAACACGTTGGTGTCGGGCAGGTAAATCTGTTCGCGGCGGGCGTCGGGCAAGTCCGGTGACAACTGGAAAATCCCCGCCTCGGGGGTGTCCAGCAGCGAGCAGAAGATCGACGGGCTGTCGAACTCCGGCCAGCAGAAAAAATCCACGCTGCCCTTGTCATTGACCAGCGCCGCGCTGCGCATGTCGCCGATGATGCCGTGGGCGTCGATGGGGCTTTGGCGTTCGGGGTGATCAGCCATTGTCGCGTAACTCCGGGAGTCTGGGGCCTATTTAGCTGACTGGTCTGGGTGGCCGAGAGTTCACTTGGCGGGGGGCGTGGGTTGTCTGTACTGGCCCCTTCGCGGGCAAGCCCGCTCCCACATTGGACGGCGTGCACAAATCAACTGTGGGAGCGGGCTTGCCCGCGAAGGGGCCTTCACATTCAACCAACAATTCCACGCTTCCCCTGCAATCAGCCGTTATGGCAACGTGCAGTCCCCTGATGAGACCTGACCCATGGCAAACCCCTATCGCGAGTTGTTCAAAGCCCCTGGCAGCGGCGCATTCGTGCTGGCCGGCATGCTCGCGCGCATGCCGATTTCCATGACCGGCATCGGCCTGATCACCATGCTTTCGCAGTTGCAGGGGGGCTACGGAATGGCCGGCGCGGTGGCGGCGACGTTCGCCCTGGCCACGGCCTTTTGTGCGCCCCAGGTCTCGCGACTGGTGGATCGGTATGGCCAGGGGCGGATTCTGCCGATGGCGGCGCTGCTCGGCGGCGGGGCGCTGTTGCTGTTGTTGCTGTGCACGCGGTTGCAGGCGCCGCACTGGACACTGTTTGTCTTCGCCGCGCTGGCCGGTTGCATGCCGAGCATGTCGGCGATGGTGCGGGCCCGCTGGACCGAGGTGTATCGCGGTCGCCCCGAGCTGCAGACTGCCTACGCCCTGGAATCGGTACTGGATGAAGTCTGCTTCATCGTCGGGCCGCCGCTTTCCGTTGGCCTGTGTGTGGTGGCGTTTCCCGAGGCCGGGCCATTGGCGGCCTTGCTGGCGCTGGCCGTCGGCGTCACCGCGTTCGTGTTGCAGCGCAGCACGGAACCGCCGGTGCATCCCCACGAAGATCACCATCAAGGCTCGATCATTCGCTCGCGCGACATTCAATTGCTGATGCTGTTGATGGTCGCCATGGGCACCATCGTCGGCGTGGTGGACGTGGTCAGCGTCGCTTTCGCCCAGCAGCAGGGTCAACCGGCGGCGGCGAGCATCGTGCTGTCGGTGTACGCCATCGGCTCGTGCCTGGCCGGGCTGGCCTTCGGCGCGCTGCGTTCGAAAGTACCACTGGCGCGCCTGTTCCTGTACGGCGGCGTGGCAACGGCGGTGACCACCTTGCCGTTGTTGCTGGCGGCGAACATTCTCGGCTTGTCGCTGGCGGTGTTTGTCGCGGGGCTGTTTTTTGCCCCGACGCTGATCGTCGCCATGGCCCTGGTGGAGCAGATCGTGCCACCGGCCAAACTCACCGAAGGCCTGACCTG
Source organism: Pseudomonas sp. GNP012 (assembly GCF_054343835.1). NCBI lineage: Bacteria > Pseudomonadati > Pseudomonadota > Gammaproteobacteria > Pseudomonadales > Pseudomonadaceae > Pseudomonas > Pseudomonas sp. GNP012. The sequence continues at coordinate 1,110,570 of NZ_JBTGUU010000001.1, forward strand.
GCTAGTCACCGGGCTGAGCATCGGCGTCGCGATCGGTGCCGCCGGTTCCGGCTGGCTGGTGGACGCCTTCGGCGCGCGCAGCGGATTCTGGCTGGCGATTGCGGCGGGGGCGGTGGTGCTCGGCTCCGCGATCCCGAGCTATCGCCATTTGAAATGAAGATCTGACTGCGGGGCATTTCCTTGTGGGAGCGAGCTTGCTCGCGATGGCGCAGTATCAGTCGGCATCATTGGTGTCTGACACGCCCCCATCGCGAGCAAGCTCGCTCCCACAGGGTTACTCATATGGCTAATTCTTTGGGCACCTCATCCGTTCTCCAAGCAGACAACCTTCGAGGAAATCCCGGTGACCCCGCTGACATTGCTGTGCCTGCCCTATTCGGGCGCGAGTGCCATGGTCTATAGCCGCTGGCGGCGCAAACTGCCGGAATGGCTCAAGCTGCAACCGGTGGAATTGCCGGGGCGGGGCGCGCGATATGGCGAGCCCTTGCACACCGACATGCGCCGCCTGGCGCTGCAGCTGGCCCACGAACAGAAGGCCACGCTCAAGGCGCCGTATGCGTTGTTCGGCCATAGCATGGGGGCGTTGCTGGCCTGCGAGATGGCCCACGCGTTCCGCTCGCTGGGTTGCCCGGAACCGGTCGCGCTGTTCGCCTCGGGCACTGCCGCGCCGACCCTGCGCGCCGACTACGACCGCGGCTTTGCCCAGCCGAAAACCGATGCCGAACTGATCGAGCAATTGCGCACCCTCAACGGCACCAGCGAAGAGATCCTGGCCAATCAAGAGTTGATGAGCCTGACCCTGCCGGTGCTGCGCGCGGACTTCCTGCTGTGCGGGCGTTTCGCACCGATCCAGCGCCCGCCGCTCAAGTGCCCGGTGCACGTGCTCGGCGGCAAGGCCGACCGCGCCACCACCGAGCAATTGATCGGCTGGAGCCAGGAAACCCGCGGCAGTTTCTCGGTGGACATGCTGGCCGGCGGGCACTTCTTCATCCATGAGCAGGAGGCCAAGGTACTGCGGGTGATCAAGGATCAGCTTGAGGGGCATCATCGGCGGCATGGATTGATGGCTGTGGGCTGATCCTATTCTGAATTCACCACAAAACCTGTGGGAGCGGGCTTGCCCGCGAAGGCGGTGTGTCAAGCGATAAGTATGTTGCTGACACTCCCTCTTCGCGGGCAAGCCCGCTCCCACAGGGGTATTTATCAACCTGTTTTTCCGCGTTTTGCCTTTTACCTGATCCGCTAATTTTTCCCGCCTGCATTCGTTTTATAGGGACGACGCGCCCTTGCGCCTGCTGCCTACTGATGCGGATGCCGATAGATGAATGCTGAAGACTCCTTGAAACTTGCTCGCCGGTTTATCGGGTTGCCCCTGGAAAAGCGCCAGATGTTCCTTGCGGCCTTGCACAAGGAGGGCGTGGACTTCGCCCGTTTCCCGATCCCGGCCGGCATCGAGGCCGAGGATCGCCAGGCGTTGTCGTACGCCCAGCAACGCATGTGGTTCCTCTGGCAGCTGGACCCGCACAGTGGCGCCTACAACCTGCCGGGCGCGGTGCGGTTGACCGGGTACTTGAACCTGTTGGCGCTGGACCAGGCGTTCGCCAGCCTGGTGACGCGGCATGAAACCCTGCGTACGGTGTTCCAGCGTCAGGCCGACAACAGCTTGCAGCAAGTGCCTGCCACGGCGCCGTTGCGGATCGAACAGGTGGATTTCAGCGCACTGCCCGCCGAGGAGCGCGAGCGGGCCGTGGCGCACACCGCCGAGCAGCAATCGATGCTGCCGTTCGATCTGTCGACCGGTCCGCTGCTGCGGGTCACCTTGCTCAAGCTCGCCGAACTAGAACACGTGCTGTTGCTGACCCTGCACCACATCGTCTCCGACGGCTGGTCGATGAACGTACTGATCGACGAATTCATCCGCTGCTACGACGCCTTCGATGCCGGCACCCAACCGCAGCTGGCAGCGTTGCCGATCCAGTACAGCGACTATGCCCTGTGGCAGCGCCGCTGGCTGGAGGCGGGCGAGCAGGCGCGGCAACTGGCGTACTGGCAGGCACAACTGGGCGATGAACATCCGGTGCTGGAATTGCCCCTGGACCATTCGCGCCCGGCCATGCCGAGCTATCGCGGCACCCGCTACGAATTCGCGGTCCAAGCGCAACTGGCCGAGCAACTGCGCAGCACCGCGCAGAAGCACAACATCACCCTGTTCATGCTGTTGCTCGGCGCCTTCAACGCGTTGCTGCATCGCTACACCGGGCAAACCGACATCCGCGTCGGCGTGCCCATCGCCAACCGCAACCGTGGGGAAATCGAAGGCCTGATCGGTTTCTTCGTCAACACCCAGGTGCTGCGTACCCAGCTGGACGGCCAGACCCGGGTCGACGACCTGCTGCGCGCCGTCAAGGAAACCGCCCTCGGCGCCCAGGCCCATCAGGACCTGCCGTTCGAGCGTCTGGTCGAAGCGTTGAAGCTGGAGCGCAGCCTCAGTCACACGCCGTTGTTCCAGGTGATGTACAACCACCAGCCGCACGTGGCCGACATGGCGTCGGTCAGCACCGCCTCCGGCCTGGTGCTGGGCAGCATCGACTGGCAAAGCCGCACCACCCAGTTCGACCTCACCCTCGACACCTGGGAGAAGGGCGGCAAGCTGCACGCCGCGCTGACCTATGCCAATGACCTGTTCGAAGCCGACACCATCGCGCGCATGGCCCGGCACTGGACGCGTCTGTTGCAGGCGTTAGTCGACGACTCGACGCAAAAAATCGGCGAGTTGCCGATGCTGAGTGCCGATGAGCAACAGGTGCTGGTGCAGGACTGGAACCGCACCGCCGAGGTCTATCCCGTCGAGCAGTGCATGCATCAGCTGATCCAGGCCCAGGCCCGACGCACGCCCGAGGCAACGGCTCTTGTGTTTGGCGAGCGCCAGTTGAGCTACGCGCAACTCGATGCCCGAACCAATCGCCTGGCCAATTACCTGCGCGAGCAGGGCGTTGGCCCGGATGTACTGGTGGGGATCTGCGTCGAGCGTTCGCTGGACATGGTCATTGGCCTGTTGGCCATTCACAAGGCCGGAGGTGCCTACGTACCGCTGGACCCGGAGTACCCGGCCGAACGTCTGGCCTACATGATCGACGACAGCGCGATTGGCGTGCTGCTCACGCAAGGCACCCTGCTCGGCGCGCTGCCCCCCGACGGCGTCAAGGTCATCGCCCTGGACCGGCAGCACGACTGGCTCGATGGCTACAGCGACGCCTGCCCGCAGGTCGAGGTGCATCCGTTGAACCTGGCCTATGTGATCTACACCTCCGGCTCCACCGGTAAGCCCAAGGGCGCCGGCAACAGTCACGCGGCGCTGGTCAACCGCTTGTGCTGGATGCAGCAGGCCTACGGGCTCGATGGCAGCGATTCGGTATTGCAGAAAACCCCGTTCAGTTTCGACGTGTCGGTCTGGGAGTTTTTCTGGCCGCTGATGACCGGCGCGCGTCTGGTGGTGGCGCCGCCGGGCGCACATCGGGAACCGGCGCAGTTGATCCGCCTTATCGCTGACCACCGCATCAGCACGCTGCACTTTGTGCCGTCGATGCTCCAGGCGTTCATCCACGAACCGGGTGTCGAGACCTGCACCAGCCTCAAGCGCATTGCTTGCAGTGGAGAAGCCTTGCCGCTGGATGCGCAATTGCAGGTGTTCAAAAAGCTGCCGGGCGCCGGGTTGTACAACCTGTACGGCCCGACCGAGGCAGCCATCGACGTGACCCACTGGACCTGCGTTGATGAAGGCGCCGACAGCGTGCCCATCGGCCGGCCCATCGCCAACCTGCGTACCCATGTGCTGGATGCGCAATTGCTCCCGGTTCCGGCGGGCGTGGCGGGGGAGCTGTACCTCGGCGGCGCCGGGCTGGCGCGCAGTTATCACCGGCGTCCGGCACTCACCGCCGAGCGCTTCGTGCCGTGTCCGTTCCACGACGGCGCGCGCTTGTACCGCACCGGTGACCGCGTCCGGCAGCGTGCCAATGGCGTGATCGAGTACCTCGGGCGCCTCGACCATCAAGTCAAATTGCGCGGCCTGCGCATCGAACTGGGAGAGATCGAAACCCGCCTGATGCAGCATGACCTGGTGCGCGAGGCCGTGGTGCTGGTGCAGGGTGGCAAGCATCTGGTGGCGTATCTGGTGCTGGAAAACGCCGACGCCGATGTGCAATGGCCGCAAACCCTCAAGGCCTGGCTGCTCGGCAGCCTGCCGGAATACATGGTGCCCACCTACCTGATGCCGCTGGATGCCTTGCCGGTGACCGCCAACGGCAAGCTCGACCGCAAGGCCTTGCCGCCACCGGACGCCGCGCCGCAACAGGCGTTCGTCGCACCGCAGGATGCCATGCAGACCACGCTGGCGCAGATCTGGCAGGACGTATTGGGCACGCAACCGGTGGGCCTTGAAGACAATTTCTTCGAACTCGGCGGCGACTCGATCATTTCCATCCAGGTGGTCAGCCGCGCCCGCCAGGCCGGCATTCGCCTCAGCCCGCGAGATCTGTTCCAGTACCAGACCGTGCGCAGCCTGGCTTTGGTCGCGACGTTCGATAGCCGCAGCAGCATCGATCAAGGCCCGGTCAGCGGCGAGGTGATCCTGACCCCGGCGCAGCATTACTTCTTCGAACAGGCCATTGCCCAACGTCAGCACTGGAACCAGTCGCTGCTGCTGACGCCCCGGGAAGCGCTGGATCCGCAAGCGTTGGAGCGGGCCTTGGTGGCCGTCATCCATCATCATGACGCCTTGCGCCTGCGTTTCATCGACGGTGCCCAAGGCTGGCAGCAACACCATGGGCCGCAGGTCGAATCCACTGGGTTGTGGCAACGTCAGGCGTCTTCGGCCGAAGCTCTGACCGCGCTGTGCGATGAAGCGCAACGCAGCCTCGATCTGGCCAGCGGGCCGCTGCTGCGGGCCTTGCTGGTCAACCTTGACGATGGCAGCCAGCGCCTGTTGCTGGTGGTTCATCACCTGGCGGTGGACGGCGTGTCGTGGCGGGTGTTGCTCGAAGACTTGCAGCAGGCTTACCGGCAAGTGGCGCTGCCCGGGAAAACCAGCGCTTATCAAGCCTGGGCCGCGCACCTGCAACAGCATGCCGGCACCTTGTCTGGGCAACTGCCGTACTGGCAGGCGCAACTGGCGGATGCCCGGGACCTGCCGTGTGAAAATCCGCAGGGCAGCTTGCAGCAGCGCCACGGGCGCAAGATCGAATCGACACTGGATGCCGAACTGACCCGCCGGTTGCTGCAACAGGCACCGGCGGCCTATCGCACCCAGGTCAACGACCTGTTGCTCACGGCGTTGGCGCGGGTCATCTGCCGCTGGAGCGGGCAGGGCTCGACGCTGATCCAGCTAGAAGGCCACGGCCGCGAAGACCTGGGCGACGACCTCGACCTGAGCCGCACCGTCGGCTGGTTCACCAGCCTGTTTCCCGTGCGCCTGCAACCCGAAGTCGGGGCGGCAAATTCGATCAAGTCGATCAAGGAACAACTGCGCGCCATTCCCGGCAAAGGCCTGGGTTATGGGCTGCTGCGCTATCTCGGCGAACCGGCGCAGCGCCAGCTTCTGCAAGACCTGCCGGCGCCACGCATCACCTTCAACTACCTGGGGCAGTTCGACCGTCAGTTCGATGAGGCTGCGCTGTTCATCCCGGCCGCGGAAAGTGCTGGTCAGGCCCAGGGCGATGATGCACCGCTGGCCAACTGGCTGACCGTGGAAGGCCAGGTGTATGGCGGGCAGCTCTCTCTGCAATGGGGTTTCAGCCGCGACATGTTCGCCGACTCCACGGTGCAGCAACTGGCCGATGCCTACACCGAAGAACTCAAGGCACTGATCGAACATTGCTGCGCGACAACGCCAGGCCAGGTCACGCCGTCGGACTTCCCGCTGGCGCGCATCACCCGGGCACAACTCGATGCCTTGCCTGTCCCGGCAGCGGCCATCGAGGACCTGTATCCGTTGACGCCAATGCAACAGGGCATGCTGTTCCACACCCTGTACGAGCCCCAGGCCGAGGCTTACATCAATCAATTGCGCCTGGACATCCAGGGGCTGGAACTGGCGGCATTCGACCGGGCCTGGCAGGCGGCGATCAACCGACACGACATTCTGCGCAGCAGCTTCCACTGGCTGGGGCTTGAGTGCGCGCATCAGGTGATTCATCGCCAGATCGACCTGCAACTGCAAGTGATCGAAGCGGCCGATGTCGACCTCGATGCACTGGCCGCCGAAGAGCGCAGTCGCGGCTTCGAACTCGGCGCCGCGCCGTTGTTCCGCCTGGTGCTGGTGCGCCGAACCCCTGAAGACTGGCACCTGATCTACACCAGCCATCACATCCTCATGGATGGCTGGAGCAACGCGCAGTTGCTCGGCGAAGTGATCCAGCACTATGCCGGGCAGACGCTGGCCAGGCCGTTGGGGCAATACCGCGATTATCTGGGCTGGATTCAACAGCAGCCGCTGCTGGCCGCCGAACAGTTCTGGAAGCAAGCGCTGGCGCCACTGGAAACGCCGACGCTGCTGGCGCAAGCCTTGCCGACACCGGTCGAAGGACGCGGCATGGGCGAACATCAATTGACCCTTGAGAGCGCCGCACTACAGCGCCTGGGCGATTTCGCCCGCCAACAGAAAATCACCCTCAATACCTTGCTGCAAGGCGCCTGGGGCCTGCTGTTGCAGCGCTACACCGGACAATCCTGCGTGGCGTTCGGCGCCACCATGGCTGGACGCTCCGCACCGCTGCCGGGCATCGAGCAGCAATTGGGGCTGTTCATCAACACCTTGCCGATCATTGCCGCGCCGCCGGCAGGGCAGTCGGTGGCCCAGTGGCTCAATCACCTGCAAGCACTGAACCTGAGCCTGCGCGAGTTCGAGCACGTGCCGCTGTACGACATTCAGGGCTGGGCCGGGCAACAGGGGGCGCTGTTCGACAGCCTGCTGGTGTTCGAGAACTTCCCGGTGGCCGAAGCCCTCAAGCAAGGGGCGCCAGCGGGCCTGACCTTCGGTGCGCTGCGCAATCACGAAATCACCAGCTACCCGCTGACCCTCGGCATCGAAGTCGGCGTCACCCTGCGTCTGGATTTCAGTTTCGACCGCAGCCGGTTCAGCGCTGCGCAGATCAGCCAGTTGGGCGCCAGCCTGTTGCAGGTGCTGGAGCAGTTCGTCGCTCAGCCACAACAGGCACTGGGTGCGGTCAGCTTGCTGGACCTCACGGCCCAAGCAAAAGTGTTGGCGTATTCCCGTCCGCCTGCGCCGCAAATCGACAGCCCGTTGCTGGCCCATCAGCGTTTCGAGCAACAGGCGGCACGCACGCCCGATGCACTGGCGGTGATGGTCGGCGACGAGTGCCTGACCTACGCCCAGCTCAATGCGCAAGCCAACCAGCTCGCCCATCGCCTGCGCGCCCAGGGTGTGGCACCGGGGCAGCGGGTGGGCCTGTCGGTGCGGCGCCATGCGCAGATGATCGTCAGCCTGATGGCCATCCTCAAGTCCGGCGCCGGTTATGTGCCGCTCGATCCGGACTACCCGGCCGAGCGTCTGGCCTACATGATCGAAGACAGCGGCATGGATCTGCTGCTGGTGCAAGCGGGCTTGCTCGCCGATGTAGCGCTGCCGCAAGGTTTGCCGCGCCTGGCGCTGGAGGCGAGCGTTGACGGTTACTCCACCGAAAACCCGGACAACCTCGCCAGCGCCGAAGACCTCGCCTACCTGATCTACACCTCCGGCTCCACCGGACGCCCGAAAGGTGTGTGCCTGGCCCACGCCGCGCTGCGCGAGTTTTGCGTGATCGCGGCGGACTATTCACAACTCACAGCGCAAGACCGTGTGCTGCAATTCGCCACTTTCAGCTTCGACGGCTTTGTCGAGCAGTGCTACCCGCCGCTGTGCGTGGGCGCGGCGCTGGTGATGCGCGGTGATGAGTTGTGGGACACCGACAGGCTTTATCGGCAGATCATCGCGCGTGGTGTGACCCTGGCCGACCTGCCGGCCGCCTACTGGTTCTTGCTGGCCCAAGAGTGGGCTGCGCAAACGCAGCGTGAGAAAGGGCGCTTGCGTCAGGTCCACGTCGGTGGCGAGGCCATGTCGCTCGAAGGCCTGAAGTTGTGGCATGCCGCCGGTCTGGGCGATGTGCGCCTGCTCAATACCTATGGGCCGACCGAAGCCACGGTCGTTTCCAGTACCCACGAATGCACATTGGCCGATACCCGCAACCCCATTGGCGTGCCGATTGGCCGGGCGTTGCCGGGGCGTGCGTTGTATGTACTGGACAGCGAAGGGCACCTGCTGCCGACCGGTTGCGTCGGCGAGTTGTGCATCGGCGGTGACGCCGGCCTCGCCCAGCGCTATCACCAGCGTCCGGGTTTGAGTGCCGAGCGTTTCATTGCCGATCCTTTTTCCGCCACGCCGGGGGCACGGCTGTACCGCAGCGGTGACCTGGCGCGCTATCGAGAGGATGGCGCACTGGAATACCTGGGGCGTATCGACCACCAGGTGAAAATTCGCGGATTCCGCGTCGAACTGGGTGAGCTGGAGGCGCACCTGCAAGGCCTGCCGATGATCAGCGAAGCCGCAGTGCTGGTGCACGAAGGCGTCGGCGGCAAGCAGTTGATCGGTTATGTGGTGCCAGCCTCGGGTGAACAGCTGGACGCCGATGCGCGGCAACTCACCGACACCGTGCGCCGCGCCTTGGGCGAGCGCCTGCCGGACTACATGCTGCCGACGCAACTGGTGGTGCTGGCCGCGTTGCCCCTCAACCGCAACGGCAAACTCGACCGCGCCGCGTTGCCGGCCCCGCCAGTCTGGGAGGCCGCAACCGGTAGCGCACCGCAGGGGGCTCTGGAAATCCAGCTGGCGCAGATCTGGCAGCAGGTGCTGCAGGTCAGTCGCGTCGACCGCGAGAACAGCTTCTTCGAATTGGGCGGGCACTCGTTGCTGGCGACGCAAATCGTCTCGCAGATCCGCCAGCGCATGGGCCTGTCGGTGAGCCTGCGCAGCCTGTTCGAACACCCGCGCCTTGAGGATTTCGCCGCTCAGGTGCAGACCCTGCAACACCGCTGTGAACGCCCGGCGCTGGTGGCGGACACCTCTGGCGAACGCCAGCCGCTGTCCTTTGCCCAGCAGCGCCTGTGGTTCCTGTGGAACCTGGAACCGGACAGCTCGATGTACAACATGCCGGGTGCCCTGCGCCTGCGCGGCGAGCTGAACCTCGACGCCCTGCGCCAGACCTTCGAAACCCTGGTGCAGCGCCACGCGGTGTTGCGCACCACCTTCTACGAAGAAGACGGTCAGACCTGGCAGCGGGTACACCGGCAATTGCCATTGAGCTTCGAGGCCGGCGACCTGCGGCATCTGCCGGCGCCGGACGTCGAGGCGCAACACCTGGCCCGCGAGGAAGTCGCAAGGCCGTTCGACCTGCGCCACGGCCCGTTGCTGCGGGTGCGGGTGCTGCGGGTCGCGGATGACCAGCATGTGTTGTTGCTGACGGTGCATCACATCGTCGCCGATGACTGGTCGTTCCGCGTGCTGATCAATGAATTCGTCACGCTGTATCCAACCCTCAACCGTGGCCAGACCCCGCAATTGCCGGCGCACAGCGTGCAGTACGCCGACTTCGCCAAATGGCAGCGCCAGTGGCTGGAGCAGGGCGGCGAGTTGCAACGCCAGCTCGACTACTGGCAGCAGCGCCTTGCCGAGCCGCAAGCCGTGCTGGAGCTGCCCGCCGATGGCGACCGGCGCACGGCGCAAGAAGGTGCCAGCGCGCATTTCACCTTCAGTGCCGAACTCAGCCAGCAGTTGCGCGACTTTGCCCAACAGCGCGACCTGTCGCTGTTCATGCTGCTGCTGGCCGGTTTCACCCTGGTGTTGCGCCAGCGTACCGAGGTCGCTCGGGTGCGCATCGGCACCGATATCGCCAACCGAAATCAAGCCGAGCTTGAAGAAATGGTCGGCTTCTTCGTTAACCAACTAGTACTGCAAGTGGAAGTCGATGCCGGGCAGCCGGCAGCGCAGTTGCTGGAGGCCTGTCGCCGGGCGGTGCTGGAGGCTTCGGACCATCAGGACCTGCCGTTCGAGCGCCTGGTGGAAGCCTTGCGCTTGCCGCGCCGGGCCGGCCGTTCGCCGCTGTTCGACATCAAGCTGATTTACCAGGAAGGCGTCGCTCGCTTGCCCTCGATGGATGGGTTGCACGTGGAGGATTTCCCCTCCGGGCGTCAGGCCGCCGAGATCGGCATGGTCGCTGCGTTCTACAACGACGCGCAGCACATCCACCTGAGCTTCGAGACACCGGCCGGCCAGTACCTGCCGAGCACGCTGGAATGTCTGTTCGAACAGATCCGGGCGGTGCTCCAGGCGTTGGTAGGCGCTGAGCCGTTGCAGGTCGGTGATTTGCTGAACCTGGCCAGCGATGTCCAGCGCCGTGCCGATGCGCGCTTGAACGAGCAACGCAAGGCCTTGCTCGGTGGCGCCATGGCGATCAAGCGCCGCTCGGCGAGCCGGGGCGCGCCGACAGCGCAAACCGCAGCGGACTGATTCAGGCAGCGGCGCCCTATAGCGCCGCCGTCAACATTTTCTGGAGGGGTTTATGACCGTTTCAACGACCAAGTCCATTCCCAAGATGGGTCGTGGTGCCCGCAAAAGCCTGTCCACCGATCCGACGCGGCTGGTGAGTTTTGCGCCGATGTTCGAAGGCCACAGCATGCCGCTGGTGTGCCGTCCGGCCGTGTCCGGCGTGAACCTGGTGGAATGGGCGAGCCAGAATCGCGCGCTGATCGAAAGCAAGCTGCTGGAACACGCGGTAATCCTGTTCCGTGGCTTCCAGGTGGCCGATATCGGCGAGTTCAACCGCTGCGTCGATGCGATATCAGGCGGCGCGCTGGAGTACCTGTTCCGCGCCTCGCCACGCACCCAGATCACCGGTCAGTTCAAGATCTACAGCTCCACCGATTACCCGGCGCCGGAGAAAATCTTCCCGCACAACGAACACTCGTATTCGCCGGTGTTCCCGCGTCACCTGTATTTCTACTGCGACACCCCGTCGGCCACTGGCGGCGAAACACCCTTCGGCGATACCCGCCGGATCCTCGCGCGGATCGACCCGGCGGTGCGCGAAGAATTTGCCCGTAAACGCATCATGTACGTGCGCAACTACGGCGACGGCATGGGCCTGCCGTGGCAGACCGTGTTCCAGAGCGAGGACCGCGCAGAGGTCGAAGCCTACTGCGCCAAAATCGGTATCCAGGCCGAGTGGAAGTCCGGCAACCGCCTGCGCACCCGGCAGAACGGCCCGGCCATCGTGCGCCATCCGCTGACCGGTGAGCGCATCTGGTTCAACCACGGCACCTTCTTCAACGCGCTGACCCTGCCGGACAGCATCCGCGACAACCTGCTGCGTGAATTCGGCCCCCAAGACCTGCCGCAGAACACCTTCTTCGGCGACGGCTCGCCGATTCCCGACGACGTGATTCGCCACCTGCAAGGCATCTACCGCGAGGTGATGGTCGAGTTCGCCTGGGAGAAGGGCGACGTGGTCCTGCTCGACAACATCCTCAGCGTGCATGCGCGCAACGAATTCACTGGCTTCAGAAAAATCCTCACGGCCATGGCCATCGCGCAGAAAAGCGCCGACCTGGATCAGGAATAAGGACACCCGACATGAACACCACCGCCCTCGAACCTTCGGTAGACGTCTTCCAGACTTCGGCCCAGCAGGCCTTTTATTTGCGCGTCCAGGAGCTGGGTGCCCGGCCGCTGTTCGCCGCCCTGACATTGTCGGTCGCCAGGCCGGTGGATGCCCGGGCGTTACGGGCGGCGCTGGAGATAATGTGCCGGCGTCACGAAACCCTGCGCACGGTGTACCGCCGCTTGCCGGGCATGAAGTGGCCAGTGCAGAGCCTGTGCGAGGCGCTGCCACTGACAGTGCTGGGCGACCAGCCTTCGGTGGCCGAGGCCTTGAGCCGCAGCCGTGAAATCCTGGTTGAAGATTCGAACCAAGTGCTGGTGGTGGCACAGGTCGAGGGCGAAGCAGGGCAATCCATCGTCACTCTGCTGACCCCGGCGTGCAGCTTCGACGAGGCCTCGCTGCGGGTGCTGTCGGCTGAACTCGCCAGTCTGTTGCGCGGCGAAACCCTGGTCGAAGACGAGGACGCGCTGCAATACCTGGATTACAGCGCCTGGCAGCAAGAGCTGCGCGAAGAAGACATCGGCCACCAGGGCGCCGCGTTCTGGCGCAACCTGCAACAGCAGTTCGCCGTGACCCACCGCTTGCCGTTCGAAAAAGCGCTCGATGTCACCTTGGTTCGTCGTCAGGCCACCTTGATTGACGCGCCATGGTTGGCTGGGGTGCAACGGGCCGCTGTTGACGCGGGCGTTGAGCCGGAGCAAGTGGCGCTGTTGCTGTGGACCGCGTTCGTTGCACGCATCGGCCAGCAGGAAAAACTGCTGATGGGCTGGCAGATGGACGGTCGCAACGAGCAGACCGCCGCCACCCTCGGCCGTTTCGCCCGGCGTCTGCCGGTGGCCTTCGAGCACCGTAGCCAGCAGACACTGGCGCAAGCCTTGGCAGCCTTTGCGGCCAGCGTTGAGCAGTCGTTGTCCTGGCTCGACTGCCTCAACGAGTTCGAACTGAGCGCCGAAGGCACCGCGCCTCTGCGTTACGGCTTCGTCTATCAAGCCGCCATCGAAGCCGGTATCGAGGTGGACGACGCCAACCCCGAAGTCCTGCGCCTGCGTGTCCAGGGCGAACAGTTGCAGCTGTCGTGTCTCGACGGTGCGCTGCCGGAGTCGATGCTGGCCGAATGGCTGGAGCAGTTTGTCGAGTTCAGCCGTCAATTGCTGGCATCGCCCGAGCTGACCCTGGCTCAGGCGAGTCTGGTCAATGCTGCACAGCGAACCCGCCTGATCGAGGGCTTCAACCCGAACGCCACCGGCCAGGCCTTGCCGTGCCGTTTCCTGCAAGAGCTGTTCAGCGAACAGGCACGCCTGCATCCGCAACGCATCGCCCTGAGTATCAACGGTCAGCGCCTGACCTATGCCGAGCTGGATGCGCGCGCCAACCAGGTGGCCAATACCTTGCGCGCCCAAGGTGTGGCGGCGGATGAAATCGTCGCGGTCTACGGCCAGCGCTCGCTGGAAATCGTCATTGCCTTGTTGGGTACACTCAAGGCCGGCGCTGCGTACTTGCCGCTGGACCCGAACTACCCGATCGAGCGCCTGGCGTTCATGCTCGCCGATACCGGCGCGCGCCAGGTGCTGGCCTGCCAGCCGCTGCCGGACGCATTGCGTCATGAACAGATAACTTCCCTGATGCCGGGGGCCGACGTCTGGACCGCCGCGCAAACCGAGCCTGCACCTCAGGGCGAAAGCGCCAACCTGGCCTACGTCATCTACACCTCCGGCTCCACCGGCAAACCCAAGGGCGTGATGATCAGTCATGCCAACGCCGTGGCCTCGACCCTGGCGCGCACTGGGTTTTATCGCCAGCCGCTGCGCGCGTTCCTGATGCTCTCGTCGTTCTCCTTCGACAGTTCGGTGGCCGGGGTGTTCTGGGCGCTGGGGCAGGGCGCGACCCTGTGCCTGCCGGACGAGGACCGCTACAAGGATCCGGCGCAACTCGCGGCGCTGATCCGGCGCGAAGAGATTTCCCACTACCTGACTCTGCCGTCCTACCACGCACAGATTCTCGAACACCTCGATCAGCAGACCCTGGCCTGCGTCATCGTTGCCGGCGAAGCCTGCAGCAACGCCCTGGTGCAGCGACATCGCGAGGCATTGCCGGGGGTGGCACTGGTCAACGAATACGGCCCAACCGAAGGCACCGTGTGGTGCTCGGCGTGGGAATTGCCGCTCGGTCAGGACGCCGACAGCATTCCGATTGGCCAGCCGATTGCCGGCATGCGCATTCACGTGCTCGGCCCGGACCTGCAACCGGTGGCGGTGGGCGTGGAGGGTGAACTCTATGTCGGCGGTGCCGGCATTGCCCGGGGTTACTTGCAGCGTGCCACGCTGACGGCCGAACGATTTGTCCCCGACCTGTTTGCGAAGGCGGCGGGCCAACGCCTGTACCGCACCGGTGACCTGGCGCGCTATCGCGCCGATGGCGTGCTGGAGTATCTGGGCCGGGTCGATCACCAGGTGAAAATCCGCGGCTTCCGCATCGAACTGGGCGAAATCGAAGCGGCCATGCGCAGCGCGCCGGGCATCGAGGACGCCGCCGTCATCGCCCGGGAAACCCCGACCGGCCCGCAACTGCTGGGCTTCGTGCTGTCCCCGGCCGACACCGCCGACATCCGCCTCAACGAATTGCGCAGCCATCTGGGGCAGGTGCTGCCCGAGCACATGCAGCCGGCGCGCTTGCAGGTGCTGGAGCGTTTCCCGCTGATGCCCAATGGCAAGCTCAATCGCCAGGCCTTGCTCGATCTCGATGTGCGTCGCAGCGCCTTCGTCGCGCCGCGCAACGACCTGGAAAAAACCCTGGCGGCGATCTGGGCCGAAGCGCTGCACGTCGAGCGCGTCGGTGTGCACGACAGCTTCTTCGAACTCGGCGGGCACTCGCTGCTGGCCACGCGCATTCGCGCACGGATTCAGGACGAACTGAACCTGGCGATCCCGCTCAAGCTGTTTTTCGACGGTGACACCCTGGAACGCCTGGCGGCGCAGATCGAGCAGTTCCGCGAGCAAAGTGAACACCAGGAAAACGATCTAGACGCCCTCGAAGCGTTGTTCGACGAAGTGGATGAGGAACACGCGCAATGAGTGCTGCACCGGACAGAATGATGACCCTGGCCCAGCGTTTCTGCGGCTTGAGCGCGGACGCCCGGCGTGCGTTGCAAGAAAAGATGCACGCTCAGGGGCTGACCTTGGAGTTGTTGCCGATCCCGCCACGGGACCGCGCCGTCGACACGCTGCCGGCGTCCTACGCGCAGCAGCGCTTGTGGTTCCTCTGGCAGATGCAGCCCCAGGCCACGGCCTACAACCTGACCGGTGCCTTCCGCCTCAATGGCGAGTTGAACCGCGATGCATTGGCGCAGACCCTGGCGACACTGGTGCAACGTCATGAGGTGTTGCGCACCACGTTCGTCTTCGACGAACAGCAAGTGCTGCAGCACATCCATCCGCAGATGGACACCCCGCTGGTCGAGGTCACTGCCGCCGACCACATCGAACTGCAACGCCAGATCGCCCTAAACGCCGGGCAGCCGTTCGACCTGCAGCACGGCCCGTTGATGCGCTGCCGCTTGATCCGCCTCGATGCCCGGCAACATGTGCTGGTGCTGACCTTCCATCACATCGTCACCGATGGCGGCTCGCTGCCGATCCTGTTGCAGGAATTCACCCGGGTCTACGGGCAATTGAGTGCCGGGCAGGCCGTGCAGCTAGCGGAACCGGGCATTCAATACGCCGACTTCGCCCGCTGGCAGCGCCTGTGGCTGGAGGCCGGCGAAGCCGAGCGTCAGCTCGCTTACTGGCGCGGGCAGTTGGGCAACGAGCATCCACCGCTGAACCTGCCGACCGACCGCCGTCGCCCGGCGATTCCGAGCCAGCAGGGCGCCAGCGTCGAGCTGAAAATCCCCGCTGCGTTGACCGCGCAACTGCGCGAGCTGGCCCGTCGCGAAGGCTGCACCCTGTTCATGCTGCTGATGGCAGCGTTGCAGACGCTGTTGCATCGCTACAGTGGCGAGCAGGACATTCGCGTCGGCGTGCCGATTGCCAACCGTACCCGCCAGGATGTGGAAAACCTGCTGGGCTTTTTCGTCAACACCCAGGTGTTGCGCAGCCAGCCCCGGGCCGACCAGCCGTTCGTGCAGTTGCTGGCCGAGATCAAGTCCGCGGCACTCGGCGCACAGGCCCATCAGGACCTGCCGTTCGAGCAACTGGTCGATGGCCTGGGCGTGGAGCGCAGCCTGAGCCACACGCCGCTGTTCCAGGTGATGTTCAACCACCAGCGCGACAGTGGCGACCCGCAACGCTGGGACCTGCCGGGGCTGAGTGTCGAACCGCTGATCTGGGACGAAAAGACCACCAAGTTCGACCTGATGCTCGACACCGTCGAAAGCAACGAGGGCATCCACGCGTCGTTCGTCTACGCCACCGAACTGTTCGACGTCGCGACCATCGAGCGTCTCGGTCGGCACTGGCTGAACCTGTTGCAGGCCATCTGCACCGATACCGGTGTGGCCTTGGCCGACCTGAGCATGCTCGACGCTGCCGAACAGCAGGCCACCTTGCTGGACTGGAATCGCAGCGCCGAAATCAACACGGCAGAAGCTGCGAATGCCCTGTGTGCCCATCAACTGATCGAAGCCCAGGCCGCCGCGCACCCGCACAACATTGCCGTGACCTGCGAGGGCATCACCCTCACTTACGCCGAACTGAACAGCCGCGCCAACCGCATTGCCCATCGTCTGCGCGAACGCGGGGTCGGCCCGGACGTGTTGGTGGGCATCGCCCTGGAGCGTTCGCTGGAGATGATCGTCAGCCTGCTGGCGATCCTCAAGGCCGGTGGCGCCTATGTGCCGCTGGACCCGGATTACCCGCAGGATCGCCTGGCCTACATGCTCGCCGACAGCGGCACGCGCCTGTTGCTCACCGATTCGGCCCTGATGCCGCGTCTGCCGTTGAACGAAGGCATTGAAGTGATCTGCCTCGATCACGCCAGCGACTGGCTCGATGAGGCCAGCGCCGATAACCTGCCGAACCTGACCGCTGCAGCGAACCTGGCCTACGTCATCTACACCTCCGGTTCCACCGGCAAACCCAAGGGCACGCTGCTGCCCCACGGCAACCTGACCCGGCTGTTCAGCGCCACCGGGCACTGGTTCGGTTTCAGTGCGGACGACGTCTGGAGCCTGTTCCATTCCTACGCCTTCGACTTTTCCGTATGGGAAATCTTTGGCGCGCTGTTCTACGGCGGCAAGCTGGTGGTGGTGCCGCACGCGGTCAGCCGCTCCCCGGAAGACTTCGCCCGCTTGCTCAGTGATGAAGGTGTCACGGTACTCAACCAGACCCCCTCGGCCTTCCGCCAGTTGATGCCGTTCGCCTGCGCCAACGCGCCAGGCATGGCCCTGCGTTACGTGGTGTTCGGTGGCGAGGCGCTGGACGTGGCCAGCCTGCGGCCGTGGTACGACGCCTTCGACGATCGGCAGCCGTTGCTGATCAACATGTACGGCATCACCGAAACCACGGTGCACGTGACCTACCGCCCGCTGTCCCGCGCCGACCTCGATGGCGCCAGCAGCTCGCCGCTGGGCGAGCCGATCGCCGACCTGCGCTGGTACGTGCTCGACCCGCGCCTGAACCCGGTGGCCAAGGGCTGCGTCGGTGAGCTTTACGTCGGCGGTGCCGGTCTGGCACGGGGTTATCACCAGCGTGCCGACCTGACCGCCACGCGCTTTGTGCCGGACCTGTTCGCCGCCGAGCCGGGCGCGCGCCTGTATCGCACCGGCGACCTGGCGCGATATTGCGCCGATGGCAGCATCGAGTACGCCGGGCGTATCGACCATCAAGTGAAGATCCGTGGCTTTCGCATCGAACTGGGGGAAATCCAGGACCGCCTGCAAAGCCACCCGGCCATCGAGCAGACGCTGGTCCTGGCACCGCAGGTCAACGGCAGCCAGCAACTGGTGGCGTGGTTCACCGCGACCAACGACGACAAGGATTTGCGCCAGTCCCTGCGCGAACATTTGCAGGGCGGTCTGCCGGACTACATGGTGCCGGCGCACCTGCTCAGACTCGAGCACTGGCCGCTGACCAGCAACGGCAAGCTGGATCGCAACGCACTGCCCAAGCCTGATGCGGCGCTGGCGCAGCAGGCTTACACGGCACCGATGGATGACATGCAGACCGAGTTGGCGGCGATCTGGCAAGACGTGCTCAAGCTCGAGCGCGTAGGCATCGATGACAACTTCTTCGAGCTGGGCGGCGACTCGATCATCTCCATCCAGGTGGTCAGCCGCGCGCGTCAGGCCGGGATTCGCATCACCCCGCGCGACCTGTTCCAGCACCAGACCGTGCAGAGCCTGGCGAAGGTCGCTGTGCGCAGCGCCGGGCTGGTCATCGATCAGGGGCCGGTGCGCGGTGACGTGTTGCTGACGCCGATCCAGCACTGGTTCTTCGAACAAGGCATCGAGGCCCGTCATCACTGGAACCAGTCGGTATTGCTGGAACTGCGCGAGCCACTGGACAGCGGCTGCCTGCAACAGGCGCTGGCGGCGTTGCTGGAACATCACGACGCATTGCGCCTGCGTTTGCGTCAGGTGGAGGGTGTCTGGCAACAGGCACAAGCCGAGCAATGGAACAGCGCCGATGTACTGTGGCAGCGCCAAGCCGCCGATGCCGATGAACTGCTTGAACTGTGCAACGCCGCACAGGCGAGCCTGAACTTGCAGGACGGCCCGTTGCTGCGTGCCTTGCTGGTGGACATGGGCGCGGCAGGCCAGCGCCTGTTGCTGGTGGTGCATCACCTGGCGGTGGACGGCGTTTCCTGGCGTCTGCTGCTCGAAGACCTGCAAGCCGCTTACGCTCAGGCACGTCGGGCCGAGCCGCTGCGCCTGCCGGCCAAGACCAGCGCCTATCAGGCCTGGGCCGCACGTTTGCAACGTCTTGCGCAAAGCCCGGCGCTGGTGGAGCAAGCCGCTTACTGGCAAACCCAATACCACGACGTCGTGGTGCAACTGCCGGCGGACAACCCGCAAGGCAGTCTGGCCAGCCGGCACGCCATCAGCGTGGAAACCGTGCTCGACATCACCTTGACCCGCCAACTGCTGCAAGAGGCCCCGGCGGCTTACCGCACCCAGGTCAACGACCTGTTGCTGACGGCACTGGCGCGGGTACTGGGCCAATGGACCGGTCAATCCTCGACCCTGGTCCAACTGGAAGGCCACGGCCGCGAAGACCTGTTCGACGACATCGACCTGACCCGCACCCTGGGCTGGTTCACCTCGATTTTTCCGGTCAAGCTCACCCCGGCGGACGACCTGGCCGCGAGCATCAAGGCGGTCAAGGAACAGCTGCGCGCCGTGCCCGACAAAGGCATCGGTTTCGGCATCCTGCGCTATCTGGCCGACGTTGGCCTTGAGGCTCTGCCATCACCCCAGGTCACCTTCAACTACATGGGCCAGTTCGACGCCAGCTTCGACGAGCAGGCGCCGTGGCGCCCGGCGAAGGAAAGCGGCGGTGCCGAACAGGGCGCCTCGGCCGAGCTGGACCGGGGCCTGAGCATCAACGGCCAGGTCTACGCTGGCCAACTGCGCCTGAGCTGGACCTTCAGTAGCGACCTGTTCAAAGCGCAAACCGTACAGCACCTGGCCGATGCCTATGCCATGGAGTTGCAACGGCTGATCGAACATTGCCTGAGCGGTGCCGGCGGCCTGACCCCGAGCGATGTACCGCTGGTGCGTGTCGATCAGGTGCAGCTCGATGCCTTGCCGCTGGCGGCCAGCCGCATCGAAGACATCCTGCCGCTGTCGCCGATGCAGCAAGGCATGTTGTTCCATAGCCTGTTCGCCCCGGATGCCGGTGCCTACGTGCCGCAGATGCGCGTGGATGTGCAGGGGCTCGACGTCGAGGCGTTCCGCGATGCCTGGCAGCAGACGCTGGCGCGCCATGAAGTGCTGCGCGCGGCGTTCTTCAGCGAAAGCAATGGCTCGCGACCGCTGCAAGTGATCCTGGCCGAAGCCACGCTGCCAATGAGCCTGCTCGACTGGCGCGACCGGCCTGATCTGCCGCACGCGCTGGAGCGACTGGCCGAGGACGATCGCCTGCGCGGTTTCGACCTGACGGCGGCACCGCTGCTGCGCCTGACCCTGGTGCAGACCGCCGATGACAGCCATCACCTGATCTTCACCAACCACCACATCCTGCTGGACGGCTGGAGCACCTCGCAGTTGTTCGGCGAAGTGCTGCAACGCTACTGCGGCGTCATGCCGGCGCCGGGTGTCGGTCGTTATCGTGATTACATGAGCTGGCTGGGTACTCGTGACCGTGCCGCGTGCGAGGCGTTCTGGCTGGAGCAATTGCAGGCGTTCACCGAGCCGACGCGACTGGCCGGCGCCTTGCCGGGGCCGGTCGCAGGGCAGGGCGACGGTCATCGCACCCTGCACCTGAGCCTGGACCGCGCGGCCACCGAGCGCCTGAGCGTGTTCGCCCGTCAGGCCCGCGTCACGCCCAACACCCTGCTGCAAGCCGCCTGGCTGTTGATATTGCAGCGCTACACCGGCCAGTCGACGGTGGCGTTCGGCGCCACGGTGTCGGGGCGTCCGAGTGAACTGCAAGGCATCGAGCAGCAGATCGGGTTGTTCATCAACACCTTGCCGGTGATCGCCACGCCGCACCCCGAGCGCACGGTCAGCCAATGGATCGATGAAGTCCAGGCGCTCAACCTCCGGTTGCGCGAAGTCGAGTACACGCCGCTGGCGGATGTGCAGCGCTGGGCCGGTCATTCCGGCGAGGCGCTGTTCGACACCCTGCTGGTGTTCGAAAACTACCCGGTGGCGCAAGCGTTGGAGGAGGGCAACAGCAGCGCGCTGAAATTCTCCGGCATCAGCAACCACGACCAGACCAGTTTCCCGCTGGCCATTGCCGCCGAGCTGGGCGAATGCCTGGACCTGCGTTTCAACTACGACACGGCGCTGTTCAGTGCCGAAGCCATCGAGGGGTTGAGCACTCGGCTGGCGGCGTTGCTCGATGCCATGGTCTGCGCGCCGCAACAGCCATTGGGGCGTTTGAGCCTGCTCGATGCTGTGCAAACGGCGCAGCAGGTCGAAGGCTTCAACCGCACGGTGCAGGACTGGGCGGATGTGCGCCCGGTCTACCAGTGCTTCGAAGCCCAGGTGCTGCAAACCCCGGAGGCCCCGGCCCTGGTGTTTGCCGGCCGGACCCTGAGTTATCGCCAGCTCAACCAACAGGCCAACCGCCTGGCGCACCTGTTGCGCCGTCAGGGTGTGGGCGCCGAAGTGTTGGTGGGCATCGCTGCCGAGCGCTCGCTGGAACTGGTGATCGGCTTGCTGGCGATCATGAAGGCCGGTGGCGCCTACGTGCCGCTCGACCCGGACTACCCGCGCGAACGCCTGGAACACATGTTCGACCACAGTGGCGTGCACCTGTTGCTGACCCAGCGTCATTTGCTTGAGCAGTTGCCGATCCCGGCCGCCACCACGGCGATCTGCCTGGACGACATGGCGCCGCTGCTCGAAGGGCTGAGCGAGGAAAACCTGTCCTGCGTGGTCGAGCTGCAATCGCTGGCCTACATGATCTACACCTCCGGTTCCACCGGCAAACCCAAGGGCGCGGCCAACCGTCACGATGCCTTGTACAACCGCCTGGCGTGGATGCAGGGCGCCTATCCGCTGGATGGGCGCGACACCGTCTTGCAGAAAACCCCGTTCAGTTTCGACGTGTCGGTCTGGGAGTTCTTCTGGCCGCTGATGACCGGCGCACGGTTGGCCGTGGCCGAGCCGGGTGCCCATCGCGATCCGGCGCAACTGGTCAGCCTGATCGAGCAGTACCAGGTCAGCACCCTGCATTTCGTGCCGTCGATGTTGCAGGCGTTTGTCCAGGGCGAAGGTTTCGAGCGTTGCGCCAGCCTGCGGCAGATCATGTGCAGCGGCGAAGCCTTGTCGGCAGACTTGCAGCACAGCCTGTTCCGCGTCCTGCCGGACGTCGGCCTGTACAACCTGTACGGTCCGACTGAAGCGGCGATCGACGTAACCCACTGGACCTGTGTCGATGACGGCGGGTTCAGCGTGCCGATCGGTTATCCGATTGCCAACCTGGTGACCTACATCCTCGACGACAGCCTGCAACCGCAGGTGCAGGGGTGTGTGGGCGAGCTGTACCTGGGCGGCATCGGCCTTGCCCGTGGTTACCACAACCGTGCGGACCTGACCGCCGAGCGCTTCGTCGCCAGCCCGTTCGGTGAGCAGGGCGAGCGCCTGTACCGCACCGGCGATCTGGCGCGCTACCGCGAGGACGGCGTGATCGAGTACGTCGGCCGCATCGACCATCAAGTGAAGATCCGCGGCTTGCGCATCGAACTGGGGGAAATCGAAGCCTGCCTGCTGGAGCATCCACAGGTGCGCGAAGCCGTGGTGATTGCCCTGGATGTCGGCAAGTCCAAGCAATTGGTGGCTTACGTCGTAGGTGATGCCGCTGTTGATCGTCTCAAGCAACACCTGCGCAACGCACTGCCAGAGCACATGCAGCCAAGCCACATACTGTTGCTCGATCAGTTGCCGGTGACGCCCAACGGCAAGCTCGACCGCCGCGCATTGCCGCAGCCGGACCAGCAGGTTCGCGAGTACGTGGCGCCGCGCACTGTCGTGGAAGCGACGCTGCAAGCGGTGTGGCAGGCGTTGTTCGAAGTGCCGCAGATTGGCATGCACGACAACTTCTTCGAACTGGGCGGCGATTCCATCGTCTCGATCCAGGCCGTCAGCCGCGCACGCAAGGCCGGCTTGAGCATTTCGCCCAAGCACGTGTTCAGCCATCCGACCCTCGCCGAACTGGCCACGGTCGCCCAGCCGGTCGAGGCGGATCAAACCGTGCCGACTGTGGTTGCACCGACAGCAAAACTCGAACTGACTGAAGCGCAATATCAGGCGCTGGCATTAACGGCGGACGAAGTCGAAGACGTTTATCCGCTGTCGCCAATGCAGCAAGGCATGCTCTTCCACTCGGTGCAGGATGGCGATTCGGGGCTGTACGTCAACCAGATCGAAGTGGGCGTGCGCGGCGTGGATGGCGCGCGTTTCCGTGAAGCCTGGGCCGATGCTGCCCGGCGTCACGGGATTCTGCGCACCGCATTCCTTTGGGAAGGCGACAAGGAACCGCTGCAAGTGGTGCGGCGCGATGCGCCTGCGCTGCTGACCGAGCTGGACTGGCGCGGGCTGGATGATCAGCCTGAACGCGTCCGTCAACTGGCCCTGGAGGAGCGCGAACGCGGTTTCTCGCTCAATCGCGCCCCCTTGTTGCGCCTGTTGCTGGTGCGTCTGGAAGACGACCGCTATCGCCTGATCTGGACCTACCACCATATCCTCATGGACGGCTGGAGCGTGTCGCGCCTGATCGGTGAAGTACTGCGCCATTACAGCGGCGATGAGCACGAGCCGGTAGCCGCCTATCGCGACTACATCGACTGGCTCGGCCAGCAAGTCGCCGAGGCCAGCGAGGCGTTCTGGAAAGGCAAACTCGCCAACCTCGAAGGCGCCACGCACCTGGCTCGCGCCTTGTCGGTCAAGGCGCCGCAAGCGGGTTACCACGCGATCTACACGCACCTGAGTGCCGGGCAGACCGCGCGTTTGCAGGCCTTTGCCCAGCAACAGCAGGTGACGCTCAACACCCTGGTGCAAGCCGCGTGGTTGCTGCTGTTGCAGCGCTACACCGGCCAGCGCACGGTGACATTCGGCGCCACCGTGTCCGGGCGTCCGGAAACCCTCAACGGCTCCGAGAACATGCTCGGGCTGTTCATCAACACCTTGCCGGTGGTCAACAGCGTGCCGACCGAGGCCAGCGTCGGTGACTGGCTGCGCGAAATCCAGGCCTACAACCTCGACATCCGCGACTTCCAGCAAACCCCGCTGAGCGATATCCAGCGCTGGGCCGGGCAGGGCGGGCAGTCGTTGTTCGACAGCATCATCGTCTTCGAAAACCAGCCGGTGGACCGCACCCTGCGCGAATGGAACGGCGACTCGCTGCGCTTCGAAGACGTGTCCGACTTCGGCCTGACCAGCTTCGCCATGGACCTGATGGTCAGCCTCGACGAGGGGCTGCGCATCGAGTACATGCACCAGCGCGACCAGTTCGATCTGGCGACCGTCGAAAGCCTGCGCAGCCACATGGAAAGCCTGATGCAGCGCCTGTGCGAAGACGCCGGGCGTGCCGTCGGCGAGCTGGGCCTGCTGACCCTGGACGAAGGCCGGGCGCTGGACGGCGAACTGCCGGTATTGGCGGACGGTGACGAGACACCGGTGCACGAGCTGATCCGTCAGCGTGTGCGACTGCAACCGGATCACACGGCGCTGGTGCTCAGCTATGCCGACCGTGACGCCGAGCACCTGAGCTACGCCGAACTGGACCGGCGCTCCGATACGTTGGCGGTGCATCTGCTGGAACAAGGCGTGCAGGCCGAAGACGTGATCGGCGTGTTCATGGAGCGTTCGCTGGAGCTGGTGGTGTCGCTGCTGGCGGTGATGAAGTGTGGCGCCGCCTACGTGCCGCTGGACCCGCAATACCCGCAGGAACGCCTGCGCTACATGATGGCCGACAGCGACATGCGCCTGCTGCTGACCCAGGAACGGCTGCGCGACACCGCGCAGTTGAATCCGGGCACGGCGATGGTCGCGGTGGACCGATTGAACCTCGACATCGAGGTGGTGGCGCCATCGTGCGCCGTACACGCCGAGCAATTGGCCTACCTGATCTACACCTCCGGTTCGACCGGCAAACCGAAGAGCGTCGCCGTCGCCCACGGATCCCTGAGCATGCACGTACAGGCCATCGCCGAGCTGTACGAAATGGACCCGGGCAATCGCGAACTGCACTTCATGTCGTTCGCCTTTGATGGCGCCCATGAACGCTGGATCACCGCGCTGATCAGCGGCTCGACCCTGGTCATACGTGACAACAATCTGTGGACCGCCGAACAGACCCTGGCCGTACTGCACCGCCAGCGTATCAGCGTCGCCTGCTTCCCCCCGGCGTACCTGCTGCAACTGGCCGAGCACGCCGAACTGCAGGGCGGTGATCCGCCGCCGGTGCGCATCTATTGCTTCGGTGGCGATGCGGTGCCGGACGCCACGTTCGAGCGGGTCAAGCACACACTCAAGCCGCAATACCTGGTCAACGGCTACGGCCCGACGGAAACCGTGGTCACGCCGCTGCTGTGGAAGATCGCCGCCGACGGCCATTGCCAGGCGATGTACGCGCCGATTGGTCAGCGCGTCGGCAGCCGCAGCCTGCACGTGCTGGACATGGACCTCAACCCGCTGCCGGTGGGCATGGTCGGTGAGCTGTACATCGGCGGACGGGGTGTCGCGCGCGGCTACCATCGTCATCCGTGGCAGAGCGCCGAGCGCTTCGTCGCCGATCCGTTCAGCACTGAAGGCGGGCGCCTGTACCGCACCGGTGACCTGGTGCGCCGTCGCGAAGATGGCGTGTTCGACTACGTCGGGCGCATCGACCATCAGGTCAAGGTGCGCGGCTTCCGCATCGAACTGGGCGAAATCGAAGCGCGCTTGCGCGAACAGGCCGGGGTCAACGATGCGCTGGTGGTCGTGCGGGACAACGGCCAGGGGCCGCAACTGGTGGGCTATGTGGTGGCGGCGCAAGACGATGGCCTCGGCCCGCGTTGCCAGGCGGCATTGCGCGAAAGCCTGCCCGACTACATGGTGCCGACGCAGGTCGTGGTGCTGCCGCGCTTCCCGCTGACGCCCAACGGCAAGCTCGACCGCAAGGCTCTGCCGGATCCGGCCTTCAGCGGCCGCGACTACGTGGCCCCGCGCACGCCGCTGGAATGGGCGCTGGCGGACATCTGGCAACAGGTGCTGGGCATCGAGAAGATCGGCATCACCGACAATTTCTTCGAACTGGGCGGTGATTCGCTGCGCACCCTCAAGGTGATCTCGAAAGTGCGCGCCCTGAACGAGCCGGATTTCCAGCTCAAGCTGCGTGACATGATGGCCAAGCCGACGATTGCCGGGTTGTCCGGCGTCGACGAGCAGCCCGTGCGCCAGAGTCCGCAACCGCTGTTGCTGCTCAATCAGCTGGTGGCGGATCAGCCAGCATTGTTCTGCCTGCACGCCGGTTTCGGCACGGTGTTCGATTACGAGCCGTTGGCCCGGCGCCTGGACGGTGAGCGCACGGTGTACGGCGTGCAATGCCGGATGCTGCTCGACCGGAAGTGGCACGACACCTCGCTTTCGCAGATGGCCACCGACTACGTCGAGGCGATCCGCGCCAGACAACCCCAGGGGCCGTACCACGTGCTGGGCTGGTCGCTGGGTGGGGCGTTGGCGTTGCTGGTGAGTGAGCTGTTCGAACAGCAGGGCCAGCGTGTGGCGTTCGTCGGTCTGGTGGACAGCTTTGTACCGACCCAGGCCAATGCCCTTGCCAGTGCGGATGAGTGGCGTGTGGATCTGGCCGGGTTCCTCGGTGCAACCTTGGGCATGGATGGCGAGGTGATCGCCCGGACGTTGAGTACCGAGTCGGCGGGGGACCACGACGCCGTGGCACGGATCATTCGCGCGGTGATCGACAGCCAAAGCGATCAGGCCAGCGGTTATGCGCTGCTCGGTGCCGATGAACTGGCCCAGACGTTCATGGTCAGCACACGCTTGAAGGCGCTGTCGCGGCAGGTCGACACCCTGCCGATTCCGCAAGCCGGGCTGCATTGCTGGTGGGCCGATGGCAACCCGACGGCCGAACGCGCCACGCTCGAACGCCAGCAACCGCGGCTGCGCCAGGTGCAAACGGTGACGGCCGGGCACGTCGATATCCTGCAGCAGGATGAGTGCCTGGATGCCGTGGTGGCGCTGCTTGGCCGGGAGGTGGTGCCGCAGATCTAAGCCGATCACTTGTGGAGGGCTTGCCTGTGATGTGGGGCGTGCCTGTGGTCTGGGGTTTGCCTGTGATTTGGGGCTTGCCTGTGGCGAGGGGGCTTGCCCCCGTTCGGCTGCGCAGCAGCCGTAAACCCGAACAACGCGGTATGCCTGAAGAACCGCGATCGCTGGTTTTGGGGCCGCTACGCGACCCAACGGGGGCAAGCCCCCTCGCCACAGGGAAGTGGTTCTGGCCACAGATTGTCACTCGGTTCGAGCAGTTCTTGAGCTCCCCCTAATGAACGACCCTCCCGGTTCGTTTACCAGGGCAAGCCTGTTTATTTTTTGGAGACTACCGCCCATGGCTCTGCACCCGGACATCGAAGGTTTTCTGGAACTGGCCGAGTTCGGCCGCCTCAGCGGCAAAAGCCAACCCATGCATGAGCTGACGCCTGGCGAAGCGCGGCAGCAATTCGAACAGACGTCGCAGTTGCTCGATGCCACCCCGACAGGCGCGTTGACGGTGACGGCGGTCAGCCTGCCTGCGCGGGACGGGCATGTGCTCAACGCGCGGCTGTACGCCAAAGCGCAACCGGACAACGAACCACGCCCGGTGTTGTTGTACTTCCATGGCGGCGGCTACGTGGTGGGCAGCCTCGACTCCCACGACACCCTGTGCCGGCGTCTTGCGCTGGCAGGGGAATTTGCCGTGTTGTCGGCGGATTATCGACTGGCGCCGGAACACCGTTTTCCCACCGCTTACAACGATGCCGAAGACGTGACGCGCTGGCTGGCTATGACCGGTGCTCAAGCCTTGGGACTGGACGCGAGGCGCATTGCGCTGGCAGGGGATAGCGTCGGCGGCAGCCTGGTGGCATCGCTGTGCATCGCCATTGCCAAGGATCCGCTGGGATGGCCGCTGGTGCCGCGCCTGCAAGTGTTGCTCTACCCGGTGATCGACGCGGTAAAAAAGCGCCCGTCCCTGGAGCGATTCGCCGAAGGCTATCTGCTTGAAGCCACCACGCTGGAATGGTTCTACCAGCAATACCAACGCAGCGAAGCGGATCGTGCCGACTGGCGTTTTTCACCGCTGTACGTCGAGGGCCTGCAACGCCTGACGCCGACTGTGCTGTGGTTGGCCGAGTACGATCCATTGCTCGATGAAGGCCTGGCCTGGGCCGAAAAGCTGCGGGCTGCGGGGCAATCCCTGGTGCTGGACGTGAAGGCCGGCATGACCCACGACTTTGCGCGCATGGGCGAGATTGTCCAGGAAGTGCCGGGGATGCTGGTGCAACTGGCGGCGCAGATCAGCGAGAGCCTGGCCTGAGTTGCGACGACGGGGCTTACCCTGATGAAACCTATGGCGAGAGGTTTTTTGTGGCGAGGGGGCTTGCCCCGGTTGGGTCGCGAAGCGGCCCCAAAACCAGCCTATGCGGTTATTCAGGCATACCGCGTTGTGCAGATTTACGACTGCTGCGCAGCCGAACGGGGGCAAGCCCCCTCGCCACAGGGGTCAGCCCTCGACTGCAGGAATATGCCCAAACATCTCCTGCACAAACGCCACGCGCTCTTCGACCGTTTCGGTCACGCCACGAGCCTTCAGGTCTTCCAGTCGTGCTTCCACCGCATGAGTACGCAATGTCAGCCCGCAGTCATTGGCAATCTGGATATTCAGCCCCGGCCGGGCGTTGAGTTCAAGGATCAGCGGGCCTTTTTCCTGGTCCAGGACCATGTCGACACCGATGTAGCCCAGCCCGCACAACTCATAACAGCCAGCGGCGAGTTTCATGAAACCGTCCCAGTAGGGCAGTTGCACGCCATCCACCGCGTTGGTGGTGTCCGGGTGTTTGTTGATGATGTTGTTAAGCCAGGTACCGCGCAGGGTCAAGCCGGTGGCCAGGTCCACGCCGACGCCGATGGCGCCCTGGTGCAGGTTGGCCTTGCCGTTGGACTGGCGCGTCGGCAGACGCAACATGGCCATCACCGGGTAACCCATCAAGACAATGATGCGGATGTCCGGCACGCCTTCGTAGCTGATGCTCTTGAAGATCTGGTCCGGAATCACGCGGTACTCGATCAGCGCCCGGTCGCGGTGACCGCCCAGGGAGTACAGGCCGGTCAGGATGCTGGAAACCTGGTGCTCGATTTCTTCATGGCTGATGATCCGGCCGGACACCGTGCGATAGCGCCCTTCGAAGCGGTCGGCGATGACCAGAATGCCATCGCCGCCAGCGCCCTGGGCCGGTTTGATCACGAAGTCATTGCGTGCGCCGATGATCGCTTCGAGATTGTCGATTTCCTTCTCGGTGGAAATCACGCCATAGAGCTCGGGCACATGGATGCCGGCGGCGATGGCGCGTTCCTTGGTGATGATCTTGTCATCGACGATCGGGTACAGGCTGCGCTTGTTGTACTTGAGCACGTAGTCTGCGTTGCGCCGATTGATCCCCATGATGCCCCGGGCTTCCAGGGCTTTCCAGGTCTTCCAGAAGCCGAACATCAGGCGTCAGCCTTTTTCAGGAAGGCCTTGAAACGCACCAGTTCGGTCAGGCGATAGCCGCGATAACGACCCATGGCCAGCATGAAGGCCACCAGGATCAGCAGAATCGCCGGGAAAGTGAACACGAAGTACACCAGTTCAGGCACGCTCATGATCAGGTGCGCCAGGGACGCGGCGAACAGCGTGCCGATGGCCACTTTCATGGCATGGCCACCGCCGCGCTCTTCCCAGGTGATCGACAGGCGTTCAATGGTCATGGTCAGGATCACCATCGGGAACAGCGCCACCGACAAGCCGCGCTCCAGGCCGAGTTTGTGGCTGAACAGGCTGATGGCCGCGATCAGCACCACCACGAAGGTCAGTACCACCGACAGCCGCGGCAGCATCTGCAGTTTCAGGTGTTCGAGATAGGAGCGCAGCGACAGCCCCAGCGCCGTGATGATGGTAAACAGCACGATACCGAAGCCGAGCTGGGTTTCGCGGAAGGCCAGGGCGATCAGCACCGGGGTAAAGGTGCCCAGGGTCTGGATGCCGATCAGGTTGCGCAGGATCAGGATCACCAGCACGCCGATCGGGATCATCACCATGATCATGAAGGTCTGCTGGGTTTGCAGCGGCAGGCCATACAACGAGTACTCGAGGAAGTTGGCGTCGGTGTTTTCGTCGGTCAGCTTGGCCAGGCGAATGGCGTTCATTTCGCTGTTGTTGAGGCTGAAGGTCACATTGGCCTTCTTGCCGCCGTCGACGGTGATCAGGTTCTCGTCGCCGGTCCACCACAGCAGGCGGTCGGTCGGCAACCCTTGCTCGCCGGTTTCCGGGTTGAAGTACAGCCAGTCGGTGCCATTGAAACTGCGCAGCCACAGTTCCGGTATCTGCGGCTGGTCGGCCACCAGGCGGATGGTGTGGACCTTCTCGATCGGCACATGGGCGATGGACAGCAGCAGCTCGACGATTTTCGCCTTGTGCGCGGTGGATGGATCTCCGGCCAGCAACAGTTTCACGTTGTCGTCGTTGAGGTTGTTGACCCGCTTGATAGCTTCGCCGACGAAGGTTTCGACGTCGGCCGAGTGCTGGCGAATCGGTGCGAGCAGGGCTTCGGCGGCGATTTTTTCCGGGCCTTCGATGGTGATGCTGTCGCGAAAGGTCGGGCCTTTGATCTTGGCCTTCTCGCCGGAATAGCGCTTGGTCAGCACCAGGCGGTAATACAGCGTCTGATTGCCTTTGGCCCGGCGTGCCGACCAGGTGACCTTGCGGTTGCCGTCGACCCGGTTCACGGCCACGCCGTAATTATTGGAGATGAAGCTCTCGTTGAGGCTGACGAAGTCGCGGCTCAGCGGTGGCACGAACATCTGGATCTTGACCGGATCCTTGGCGCTGGCGACGAACTCGACCTTGGCGTCGATGTTCCACAGGTCGTCAGTGGCGTCTTCGGTCACCGGGATGCCCAGCACGAAGATCTGATAGGCCGTAACTGAAATGCCCAGCACCACCAGGATGGCGATCAGCAGTTTCAGATGAAGGGTAAGAGAGCGCATTTGAATTACTCGGCGGTATGAGCGTCGGTGGTGCAGGCGGGTTTGCCGGCAGCATATTTAAGGCTGGGGTCAACCAGTGCATCGAAACGCTTGAGCGCTTCGGAGCCAATCAGGAGCGGATATTGGAACGCGCTGCGGTCGGTCAGGTTCACTTCGATGCTGCGCAGGGCCGAGCCCATGCAGATGTCCAGTTCGATCACGGGGCGGGCGGTGTACTTCTTGCCTTCCTCGGGGTCGTAGTCGCCGGCCCGGCGCTTGATCTTGCTGACACGGGCCCGCGGGCGTTCGATCGGATGCGAATGGGCGGCGTCGATGGCCAGGTAAAACCGCACCCAGGATTCGCCGTTGCGTTTGAAGCGTTTGATGTCCCGTGCACTCAGGGAAGCGGTTTTCGCCCCGGTGTCGAGTTTAGCCGCCACTTCCAGGTCGATGCCATTGAGCGATGCGTACTCATTGAGGCCATACACGGTCTTTTCCCCGGCCATTGCGAACCCGGGCAGGCAAAGAAAGTAAAGAAAAGCAGGGAAGGGCTTGAGTCTCATAAATCCTGGTGCGCAGCGGTCCGACTTGATTCAAGGCCCTGGCATCGCTGCGCAAGCTCCCTCGTATGCCTGGCACGGTTTTATGACAGGCAGTGCAGATGTGACAAACAAATGCGGCGGCATTCTAGCACGGTGGTTTGACGGCGCCAGCGCTGGCCGGTGGCTATAAACCAGCCGGTCGCTTCGTTATGGTGCAACCGGTTATCAGAAGATTGTCGACAATATCGATTTATCCTTTGACTGCGCTCCCGGTATTCGTTAGTTTTTGCGGCATTGGCTCACAAGGTGTCGACAATATGCTGGATCAACTCGATCCCCCGGTTTCTACGCAAGACGATACGGAGACACTTTCCGAGAACGTCTTCCGCCGCATTCAGGCGGCTATCGTCAAAGGCGAGATCGCGCCGGGCAGCAAAATCTCCGAACCAGAGCTGGCGCGTACCTACGGCATCAGCCGTGGCCCGTTGCGCGAGGCCATCCATCGCCTGGAAGGCCAGCGCCTGCTGGTACGCGTGCCGCATGTCGGGGCGCGGGTGGTGTCGCTCAATCATGCCGAGCTGCTTGAACTCTACGAAATCCGCGAATCCCTGGAAGGCATGGCCTGTCGCCTGGCCGCCGAGCGCATGAGCCTCGAAGAAATCGACGAGCTGCGTCGGGTGCTGGAAACCCATGAACGTGATGAGGCATTCCAGGCAGGTCGGGGCTACTACCAGCAGGAAGGCGATTTCGACTTCCATTACCGAATCATCCAGGGCAGCGGCAACCGCACGCTGACCCAAATGCTCTGCGGCGAGCTCTATCAATTGGTGCGCATGTACCGCATCCAGTTTTCCACCACGCCCAATCGCCCGCATCAGGCGTTCGCCGAGCACCACCGCATTCTCGATGCCATCGCCGACCGTGACGGTGAGCTGGCCGAGTTGTTGATGCGCCGTCACATCGGCGCCTCCAAACGCAATATCGCCCGTCATTACCAGGACGGCGTCAACCCGACAGCCAAACGAGGTGAGTCATGAGTTCGAACAAGAGCACACCAGGTCAGCGTTTCCGCGATGCGGTCGCCAGCGAACATCCACTGCAAGTGGTCGGCGCAATCAACGCCAATCACGCGCTGCTGGCCAAGCGCGCCGGTTTCAAGGCGATCTACCTGTCGGGTGGCGGGGTGGCTGCCGGCTCCCTCGGCTTGCCTGACCTGGGCATCACCGGCCTGGATGACGTGCTGACCGACGTGCGCCGCATCACCGATGTCTGCGACCTGCCACTGCTGGTTGACGTGGACACCGGTTTCGGCTCCTCGGCGTTCAACGTCGCTCGTACCGTCAAGTCGATGATCAAGTTTGGCGCGGCGGCGATTCATATCGAAGACCAGGTCGGCGCCAAACGCTGCGGCCACCGTCCTAATAAAGAGATCGTGACCCAGCAGGAAATGGTCGACCGCATCAAGGCCGCCGTCGACGCGCGTACCGATGACAGCTTCGTGATCATGGCCCGTACCGACGCCCTGGCGGTGGAAGGCCTGGAGTCTGCCCTGGATCGCGCCGCTGCCTGCATCGAAGCCGGCGCCGACATGATTTTCCCGGAAGCCATCACCGAACTTGAGATGTACAAGCTGTTCGCCAGCCGCGTGAAAGCGCCGATCCTGGCCAACATCACCGAATTCGGCGCGACCCCGCTGTACACCACCGAGCAACTCGCCGCTGTCGACGTGTCGCTGGTGCTGTACCCGCTGTCGGCCTTCCGCGCCATGAACAAGGCCGCGGAAAACGTCTACACCGCACTGCGCCGCGATGGCACGCAGGCGAATGTCATCGACACCATGCAGACTCGCATGGAGCTTTACGATCGCATCGACTACCACACCTTCGAGCAGAAGCTCGATGCGTTGTTTGCCGCGAAGAAGTAACGAACACCCTGTACCTGTGGGAGCGAGCCTGCTCGCGATAGACGTCAACGATGACGCGGGAAGCCTGATACCCCGCGGTGTGCCGTCCACCATCGCGAGCAGGCTCGCTCCCACAGAAGAGCAATGAGTTTCCCCTAAAAAATTCAAGAAAACTGGAGACAGCAATGGCCGAAGCAAAAGTACTCAGTGGCGCCGGGCTCCGTGGCCAGGTAGCCGGGCAAACCGCACTGTCCACCGTGGGCCAGTCGGGTGCCGGTCTGACCTATCGTGGTTATGACGTACGTGAACTGGCGGCTGACGCACAGTTCGAAGAAGTTGCCTACCTGCTGCTGTACGGCGAACTGCCGAGCAAGGCGCAACTGAATGCCTACATCGCCAAGCTGAGCAAGCTGCGTGACCTGCCGCAAGCGCTCAAGGAAGTGCTCGAGCGCATCCCCGCCGACGCCCACCCGATGGACGTGATGCGCACGGGCTGCTCGTTCCTGGGCAACCTGGAGCCGGAGAACAATTTCTCCGAGCAACACGACAAGACCGATCGCCTGCTGGCTGCGTTCCCGGCGATCATGACTTACTGGTATCGCTTCAGCCACGAAGGCAAGCGCATCGATTGCGTGAGCGACGAGCAGTCGATCGGCGGCCACTTCCTGCACCTGCTGCACGGCAAGAAACCAAGCGAGCTGCACGTCAAGGTGATGAACGTTTCGCTGATCCTCTACGCGGAGCACGAGTTCAACGCGTCGACCTTCACCGCCCGTGTTTGCGCATCGACCCTGTCCGACCTGTATTCGTGCATCACCGCGGCCATCGGCTCGCTGCGCGGCCCGCTGCACGGCGGCGCCAACGAAGCGGCGATGGAAATGATCGAGCGTTTCTCGTCGCCGGAAGACGCGATCAAGGGCACCCTCGGCATGCTCGAGCGCAAGGACAAGATCATGGGCTTCGGCCACGCGATCTATAAGGACAACGATCCGCGCAACGAGGTGATCAAGGGCTGGTCGAAAAAACTCGCCGACGAAGTGGGTGACAAGGTGTTGTTCCCGGTCTCCGAAGCCATCGACAAGACCATGTGGGAGCAAAAGAAACTGTTCCCTAACGCCGACTTCTACCATGCCTCGGCATACCACTTCATGGGCATCCCGACCAAGTTGTTCACACCGATTTTCGTCTGCTCGCGCCTGACCGGCTGGGCTGCACATGTGTACGAACAACGCGCCAACAACCGCATCATCCGTCCAAGCGCCGAATACACCGGCGTTGAGCAGCGCAAGTTCGTGCCAATCGAACAGCGCTGAATGGTGGAGGGCTTGAACCTCGGCAACTGAAGGAACCGAGAACCTGTGGGAGCGAGCCTGCTCGCGAAGACGGACTGACATTCAGCATCGATGTTGACTGATATACCGCTTTCGCGAGCAGGCTCGCTCCCACAGTGGATGGTGTGACCTTTAGTACCAGTGCCAGGCCCCACCTTTTGTAACTACCGTGACCGAGTCCTGACGATGAACACACAATTCCGTAAACCGCTGCCTGGCAGCCACCTGGATTACTTCGATGTCCGCGCAGCGGTCGAGGCGATCCAGCCTGGCGCCTACGACACCCTGCCGTACACCTCCCGTGTGCTGGCGGAAAACCTTGTGCGTCGCTGCGACCCGGCCACGCTCACCGAATCCCTGAAGCAATTCATCGAGCGCAAGCGCGACCTCGATTTCCCGTGGTTCCCGGCCCGCGTGGTGTGCCACGACATTCTCGGCCAGACCGCGCTGGTCGACCTCGCCGGCCTGCGTGACGCCATCGCCCTGCAAGGCGGTGACCCGGCGCAAGTCAACCCGGTGGTGCCGACCCAACTGATCGTCGACCACTCCCTGGCCGTCGAACGCGGTGGCTTTGATCCGGACGCGTTCGAAAAGAACCGCGCCATCGAAGACCGTCGCAACGAAGACCGTTTCCACTTCATCAACTGGACCAAGAAGGCGTTCAAGAACGTCGACGTGATCCCGCCGGGCAACGGCATCATGCACCAGATCAACCTGGAGAAAATGTCCCCGGTGATCCAGGTGCGCGACGGCGTGGCCTTCCCTGATACCTGCGTCGGTACCGACAGCCACACCCCGCACGTCGATGCGTTGGGCGTGATCGCCATCGGTGTCGGTGGTCTCGAAGCCGAAAGCGTGATGCTCGGTCGCGCATCCTGGATGCGTCTGCCGGAAAGCGTTGGCGTCGAACTGACTGGCAAGCTGCAACCGGGCATCACCGCCACCGACATGGTGCTGGCGCTGACCGAGTTCCTGCGCAAGCAAAAAGTCGTTGGCGCATGGCTGGAGTTCTTCGGCGAAGGCGCCTCCGCGCTGACCCTCGGCGACCGCGCAACCATTTCCAACATGGCTCCGGAATACGGCGCCACCGCGGCGATGTTCTACATCGACCAGCAGACCATCGACTACCTCAAGCTCACCGGCCGTGAAGACGAGCAGGTGCAGTTGGTCGAGAACTACGCCAAGCAGGTCGGCCTGTGGGCTGACAGCCTCAAAGGCGCGCAGTACGAGCGCGGCCTGACTTTCGATCTGTCTTCGGTTGTGCGCAACATGGCCGGCCCGAGCAACCCCCACGCCCGTGTGGCGGTTTCGGATCTGGCGGCCAAAGGCATCTCCGGTCAGTGGGACGATGTGCCGGGGCAAATGCCGGACGGCGCGGTGATCATCGCCGCCATCACCAGCTGCACCAACACCAGCAACCCGCGCAACGTGATCGCCGCCGGCCTGCTGGCGCGCAACGCCAACAAGCTCGGCCTGACCCGCAAGCCTTGGGTCAAGTCGTCCCTGGCACCGGGTTCGAAGACCGTGGCGCTGTACCTCGATGAAGCCGGCCTGACCGAAGAGCTGGACAAGCTCGGCTTCGGCGTCGTGGCCTTCGCCTGCACCACGTGCAACGGCATGTCCGGCGCACTGGACCCGGTGATCCAGCAAGAGATCATCGACCGCGACCTGTACGCCACTGCGGTGTTGTCCGGCAACCGTAACTTCGACGGCCGGATTCACCCGTACGCCAAGCAAGCGTTCCTCGCATCGCCGCCCTTGGTGGTTGCGTATGCGATTGCCGGCACCATCCGTTTCGACATCGAAAAAGACGTGCTGGGTGTGGTCGATGGCAAGGAAATCCGCCTGAAAGACATCTGG
Organism: Pseudomonas sp. GNP012; assembly: GCF_054343835.1. NCBI lineage: Bacteria > Pseudomonadati > Pseudomonadota > Gammaproteobacteria > Pseudomonadales > Pseudomonadaceae > Pseudomonas > Pseudomonas sp. GNP012. Next base: position 1,146,773 of record NZ_JBTGUU010000001.1, read on the forward strand.
CCGAGCGACGAAGAGATCGACGCGGTGGTCAAGGCGTCGGTGAAACCGGAGCAGTTCCGCCAGGTGTACATCCCGATGTTCGCCATCCACGAAGACACCGGCCCGAAAGTCGCGCCGCTGTACGAGTGGCGCGAAATGAGTACCTACATCCGTCGTCCTCCGTACTGGGAAGGCGCGTTGGCCGGAGCTCGTCCGCTCAAGGGCATGCGCCCGCTGGCGGTGCTGCCGGACAACATCACCACCGATCACCTGTCGCCGTCCAACGCGATCATGATGGACAGCGCCGCCGGCGAATACCTGGCGAAAATGGGCCTGCCGGAAGAGGACTTCAACTCATACGCGACTCACCGCGGTGACCACCTGACGGCGCAGCGCGCCACCTTCGCCAACCCGAAACTGTTCAACGAAATGGTTCTGGAAAACGGCAAGGTCAAGCAGGGTTCGCTGGCCCGTGTCGAGCCGGAAGGCAAAGTGATGCGCATGTGGGAAGCCATCGAAACCTACATGGATCGCAAGCAGCCGCTGATCATCATCGCCGGTGCCGACTACGGTCAGGGTTCGTCCCGCGACTGGGCGGCCAAGGGCGTGCGTCTGGCGGGTGTGGAGGCGATTGCCGCCGAAGGTTTCGAGCGCATTCACCGCACCAACCTGGTGGGCATGGGCGTGTTGCCGCTGGAGTTCAAGCCGGGCACCAATCGTCACACCCTGGCCATCGACGGCAGCGAAACCTACGATGTGATCGGCGATCGCACTCCGCGCGCCGAGCTGACGCTGGTGATCCATCGCAAGAACGGCGAGCGCGTCGATGTGCCGGTGACCTGCCGCCTCGACACCGCCGAAGAAGTGTCGATCTACGAGGCCGGCGGCGTGCTGCAACGCTTCGCCCAGGACTTCCTCGAAGAGTCGGCGGTTGCCGTTTAACGCACGCAATACAGACACGGGACTTCAAGTCCCGTGTCTGCTTTCAGATCAGGAGTAACGAGCACCATGGCTCACGCAGCTACGTTTCCAAAGCAAATAAGGATACCCGCCACTTACATGCGCGGCGGCACCAGCAAAGGCGTGTTCTTCAGTCTCAAGGACCTGCCTGAAGCCGCACAGGTCCCAGGCCCGGCCCGCGACGCGTTGCTGCTGCGCGTGATCGGCAGCCCCGACCCGTATGACAAACAAATCGACGGCATGGGCGGCGCGACCTCCAGCACCAGCAAAACCGTGATCCTGTCGAAAAGCACCAAGGCCGATCACGACGTCGATTACCTGTTCGGTCAGGTGTCCATCGACAAGCCGTTCGTGGACTGGAGCGGCAACTGCGGCAACCTGTCGGCGGCGGTCGGTTCGTTCGCGGTCAGCAACGGCCTGGTGGACGCCAGCCGTATCCCGCATAACGGCGTAGCCGTGGTTCGTGTGTGGCAGGCCAACATTGGCAAGACCATCATCGCCCACGTGCCGATCACCAATGGTGAAGTGCAGGAGACCGGCGATTTCGAACTCGACGGCGTGACCTTCCCGGCGGCCGAAGTGCAGATCGAGTTCCTCGATCCGGCAGCGGAAGAAGAGGGCGGCGGCGGTTCGATGTTCCCCACCGGCAACCTGGTCGATGACCTGGAAGTGCCCGGCGTCGGCACCTTCAAGGCGACCATGATCAATGCCGGCATCCCGACGATTTTCGTCAATGCCGAAGACATCGGCTACAAGGGCACCGAGTTGCAGGGCGCGATCAATGGCGACCCGAAAGCCTTGCTGATGTTCGAAACCATCCGCGCCTACGGGGCATTGCGCATGGGCCTGATTTCCAACATCGACGAAGCGGCCAAGCGTCAGCACACGCCGAAAGTCGCCTTCGTGGCCAAGCCGGCGGACTACGTGGCGTCCAGCGGCAAGGCAATTGCCGCAGGCGATGTCGACCTGCTGGTGCGCGCTTTGTCCATGGGCAAGTTGCACCACGCGATGATGGGTACCGCGGCCGTGGCGATCGGTACGGCTGCAGCGATTTCCGGCACTTTGGTGAACCTTGCGGCAGGCGGTATCGAACGCAACGCGGTGCGCTTCGGACACCCGTCCGGTACCCTGCGAGTCGGCGCCGAGGCCAGCCTGGTCAATGGTGAATGGACCGTGAACAAGGCGATCATGAGCCGCAGTGCGCGGGTGTTGATGGAAGGGTTTGTGCGGGTGCCGGGGGATTCTTTCTAAGATCACCCAAAACCCTGTGGGAGCGGGCTTGCTCGCGAAAGCGGAGTGTCAGGCAACGTAGATGTCGACTGACACTCCGCCTTCGCGAGCAAGCCCGCTCCCACACTGGATCGACGGTGTACAAAGATCAAATGTGGGAGCGAGCTTGCTCGCGATAGGGCCGGAACAAGCGCCGGAGATTTACTTGAAACGCCGCTCCACACCTTTCTCCACGAGAATCTTCGCGGAGATTTCTTCCACGGAGAAATGCGTGGAGTTGATGTGCGGAATGTTTTCGCGACGGAACAGGTTCTCGACCTCGCGCACCTCGAATTCGCACTGGGCGTAGCTCGAATAGCGGCTGTTGGGCTTGCGCTCGTTGCGAATCGCGGTGAGGCGGTCCGGGTCGATGGTCAGGCCGAACAGCTTGTGCTGGTGGGCGCGCAGGGCGTTTGGCAGTTGCAGGCGTTCCATGTCGTCTTCGGTCAGCGGGTAGTTGGCCGCGCGGATACCGAATTGCATCGCCATATACAGGCACGTCGGCGTCTTACCACATCGCGACACGCCCACTAGTATCAGGTCGGCCTTGTCGTAATAGTGCGTGCGGGCGCCGTCGTCGTTGTCGAGGGCGAAGTTGACGGCCTCGATACGCTCCATGTAATTGGTGTTGGCGCCGATGGAGTGGGACTTGCCGACGGTGTAGGAAGAATGCTCGGTCAGCTCCTGCTCAAGCGGTGCCAGGAACGTCGAGAAGATGTCGATCATGAAACCATTCGAGGTTGCGAGAATCTCACGAATGTCCTGATTGACGATGGTGTCGAAGATAATTGGACGGAAGCCGTCGGTTTCGGCGGCTTTGTTGATTTGTTGTACCATGGCCCGCGCTTTGTCCACGTTGTCGATGTACGGCCGCGTGACTTTGCTGAAGGTAATGTTTTCGAACTGCGCCAGAAGGCTTTGACCCAGGGTTTCGGCGGTAATGCCGGTACCATCGGAGATAAAGAAAGCAGATCGTTTCATTTGCACCTTGGGCCTTAAGCTAGTGACGAATCTTGGATATGATAGGCGCGATTTGCCGGCCGCCAATGGCCTGCATTCTCACTTATTTTCCAGGTCCAGGCCATATAGCCGGCAAATGCTCACTTAAGCAGCCGGTTTCTGAGCTTTTCCAACACAGTTAGTGGAGAGATCACCTTGGTAGAGTACGTAGTTTCCCTCGATAAGCTCGGCAAACACGATGTTGAGCATGTGGGGGGCAAGAACGCATCCCTGGGCGAGATGATCAGCAACCTTGCAGGTGCCGGTGTATCGGTGCCCGGCGGCTTCGCCACGACCGCTCAGGCTTATCGTGATTTCCTGGAGCTGAGCGGCCTGAATAAGCAGATTCACGACGCACTCGATGCCCTGGACGTCGATGACGTGAATGCCCTGGCCAAGACCGGTGCCCAGATCCGTCAATGGATCATGGAAGCCGAATTCCCTGAAAAACTGAATGCCGAAATTCGCACCGCGTTCGCCACGCTGTCCGCCGGCAACCCCGACGTGGCCGTGGCCGTGCGCTCTTCCGCTACCGCCGAAGACCTGCCGGACGCTTCCTTCGCCGGTCAGCAGGAAACCTTCCTGAACATCCGTGGTGTCGAAAACGTCATTCGCGCCGCCAAAGAGGTGTTCGCCTCGCTGTTCAATGACCGTGCCATTTCCTACCGCGTGCACCAGGGCTTCGACCACAAGCTGGTTGCCCTGTCGGCCGGCGTGCAGCGCATGGTCCGTTCCGAAACCGGCACCGCCGGCGTGATGTTCACCCTCGATACCGAATCGGGCTTCCGTGACGTGGTGTTCATCACCGGCGCCTACGGCCTGGGTGAAACCGTCGTTCAAGGCGCGGTGAACCCGGATGAATTCTACGTCCACAAGGGCACGCTGGCTGCCGGTCGTCCGGCGATCCTGCGTCGCAACCTGGGCAGCAAGGCCATCAAGATGATCTACGGCGACGAGGCCAAGGCCGGTCGTTCGGTCAAGACCGTCGACGTGGACAAGGCCGAGCGCGCACGTTTCTGCCTGACCGACGCTGAAGTCAGCGAGCTGGCCAAGCAGGCGATGATCATCGAGAAGCACTACCAGTGCCCGATGGACATCGAGTGGGCCAAGGACGGTGACGACGGCAAGCTGTACATCGTGCAGGCCCGTCCGGAAACCGTGAAGAGCCGCACCCAGGCCAACGTCATGGAACGTTACCTGTTGAAAGAAACCGGTACCGTGCTGGTTGAAGGTCGCGCCATCGGCCAGCGTATCGGCGCCGGCAAGGTCCGCATCATCAAGGACGTGTCCGAGATGGACAAGGTCCAGCCAGGCGACGTACTGGTGTCCGACATGACCGACCCGGACTGGGAACCGGTCATGAAGCGCGCCAGCGCCATCGTCACCAACCGTGGCGGTCGTACTTGCCACGCGGCGATCATCGCCCGTGAGCTGGGTATTCCAGCGGTAGTCGGTTGCGGCAACGCCACCCAGCTGTTGAAAGACGGCCAGGGCGTGACCGTTTCCTGCGCTGAAGGCGACACCGGTTTCATCTTCGAAGGCGAACTGGGCTTCGACATCAAGAAGAACTCCGTGGATGCCATGCCGGAGCTGCCGTTCAAGATCATGATGAACGTCGGCAACCCGGACCGCGCCTTCGACTTCGCGCAACTGCCGAACGCCGGCGTTGGCCTGGCCCGCCTGGAGTTCATCATCAACCGCATGATCGGCGTGCACCCTAAAGCACTGCTGAACTACGACGGTCTGCCGCTGGACATCAAGGAAAGCGTCGACAAACGCATCGCCGGTTACAACGACCCGGTCGGCTTCTACGTCGAGAAACTGGTCGAAGGCATCAGCACCCTGGCGGCTGCGTTCTGGCCGAAGAAGGTCATCGTGCGTCTGTCGGACTTCAAGTCCAACGAATACGCCAACCTGATCGGCGGCAAGCTGTACGAGCCGGAAGAAGAGAACCCGATGCTGGGCTTCCGCGGTGCTTCGCGCTACATCAGCGAGTCGTTCCGCGACTGCTTCGAACTCGAATGCCGCGCCCTCAAGCGCGTGCGCAACGAGATGGGCCTGACCAACGTCGAAATCATGGTGCCGTTCGTTCGTACCCTGGGAGAAGCGAGCCAGGTGGTCGATCTGCTGGCGGAAAACGGTCTGGCCCGTGGCGAAAACGGCCTGCGCGTGATCATGATGTGCGAACTGCCATCCAACGCCATCCTGGCCGAAGAATTCCTCGAGTTCTTCGACGGTTTCTCCATCGGTTCCAACGACCTGACTCAGCTGACTCTGGGCCTGGACCGCGATTCCGGTATCATCGCGCACCTGTTCGACGAGCGTAATCCGGCGGTCAAGAAGCTGCTGGCCAACGCCATTGCCGCCTGCAACAAGGCCGGCAAGTACATCGGCATCTGCGGTCAGGGTCCTTCGGACCACCCGGACCTGGCCAAGTGGCTGATGGAGCAGGGCATTGAAAGCGTTTCGTTGAACCCGGACTCCGTACTGGAAACCTGGTTCTTCCTGGCAGAGGGTCAGGCGCAGGCTTGATCCCCTATATACGGGCCGCTCACATACCTTTGTAGGAGCGAGCTTGCTCGCGATGGACGTCAACGATCACGCGCTTATCCTGGATAAACGAGGTGTCCTGAAGTTTTTCGCGAGCAAGCTCGCTCCTACAGGGGCGACGTAGTGTCAGGGAGCGGTCTTTTAGAGATTCAAGCAGGGCGGGCTCCTCCGGATGCCGCCCTTTTTTGTGCAAGAGATTATGCAAAGCAGCAGCAACCTATTTCCTGTCGCCCTGATCAGCGCCGAACGGCGCGGCGATCTGAGCGAAGATGTGTATCGTTTGAAACCCGGTAACAGCCCCGACTTTACCGTCGAACTGGCTGTGACACGCCTTGGCATGGCCGATGAGCCCTCATCCCGTGGTGTGCCGGTGATCCTGCTGCACGGCAGCTTTTCCAATCGCCGGTTCTGGTTTTCTCCCAAGGGCCTGGGGTTGGGCGCCTATCTGGCGCGCCTGGGGTTCGACGTCTGGATTCCGGAAATGCGCGGCCATGGCCTGTCCCAGCGCAACCACGACTACCGCAAGAACCGGGTCGCCGACTACGCACGCTATGACCTGCCGGCCATCGGCGCGTTCGTGCGTGAACAGAGCGGGCAGGTGCCGCACTGGATCGGTCACTCGCTGGGCGGTACTACACTGGCCGCAGCGCTGGGTGGCGAGTACATCGGTGAGCCGGTGGTGGCCTCGGCGGCTTTTTTCGGTACACAAGTCAGCCGCACCTACTGGCCATTGAAGATTCCGCCGGTGGAGTGGAGCAGTCGCTTCATTCTCAAGCGTTTTGCCCAGTTGTCCGGAGCAAGGCTCAAACGCGGCCCGGAGGACGAACCGATCGGCCTGGCCCTGGAAAGCATGCGCTGGTTCGGCCTGTTCGGGCGCTTTGGCGATGCCGATAAAGACTGGTGGGCCGGTTTGGCCGAGGTCAGGTTGCCGGTGCTCGCCGTGAGTGCCGCGGGTGATCATCAGGACCCGGCGTGGGCGTGCCGCAAACTGTTCGAGCAGTTCGGTTCCGAGCACAAGCAATTTATCAATCTGGGTCGTGATCAGGGTTTCAGCGACAATTTCGGTCATGTTGAAATGCTCGTCAGCAAACCTGCCCAGGCCGAAGTCTGGCCATTGGTGACCCGCTGGCTGGCGGATCAGCAGACACCCTTGTTGGGTGAGCAAGGGGATTTGGCCGCGGCGGTTTGAGCCTGATGCTCTAACAAGGGCATTTCGCTCCGGTCGGCTTGCGGCTAAGATATGACGCATTGAGCTGTTCCAGTCACTTTGCGTGATTGAGTCATCACTGATGTTCGTGCTGTCTTCCTCTTTAACAGGAGTTTCTCGATGAACCATTACCTCACGCCTGACCTGTGCGACGCCTATCCGGAGTTGGTGCAGGTGCTGGAACCGATGTTCAGCAATTTCGGCGGCCGTGATTCCTTCGGTGGCGAAATCGTGACCATCAAGTGCTTCGAAGACAACTCGCTGGTCAAGGAGCAAGCCGAGCTCAAGGGTAATGGCAAGGTCTTGGTCGTCGATGGTGGCGGTTCCCTGCGCCGTGCGTTGCTGGGCGATATGATCGCCGAGAAAGCCGCGAAAAACGGCTGGGAAGGCCTGGTGATCTATGGTTGCATCCGTGACGTCGACGTCATCGCGCAAACCGATCTGGGGGTTCAGGCGCTGGCCAGCCACCCGATGAAAACCGACAAGCGCGGTATCGGCGATCTCAACGTTGCCGTGACCTTCGCCGGCGTGACCTTCCATCCGGGCCATTACATCTATGCGGACAACAACGGCGTGATCATCTCGCCCAGTCCGCTGAAAATGCCTGAATAAAAACGGCTGCAGACCAGAGGAGTGCGGATGTTCGAGGAAGAAAACGCGCAATGGGGGCTGGTGCATGCCCTGGTGCTGGACGGTAGAGGCGGTGCGCGTTCGATTGCCCGGACTGAACTTGACGACTTGCAGTTGCAGGCCCATGAAAGCCTGTGGTTGCACTGGGATCGCAGTCATCCGCAAACCCGGACCTGGCTACGCAAATCCAGCGGTCTGAGCGAATTCAGCTGTGACCTGTTACTCGAAGAAAACACCCGTCCGCGACTTTTACAGCTTTCGGACGGCGAACTGCTACTGTTTTTGCGCGGGGTCAATCTGAACCCCGGTGCCGAACCGGAAGACATGGTGTCGGTGCGGATCTTCGGTTCTGCCCAGCGTGTCATTTCCCTGCGTTTGCGTCCATTGCGTGCCACTGACGAGTTGCTGGTGCAACTGTCCGAGGGCAAGGGGCCGAAAACCGCCTCCGAACTCATCCTGTGCATGGCGCAGTACCTCACCAACAAGGTGCAGGATCTGGTCAGCTGTCTCTCGGAAGTGGTCGATGAGGAGGAGGAAAAGCTGGATGCCGACGAACGGTATACGCCTGAACACGGGGCGGTTTTGCAGATTCGTCGGCGGGCGGCAGCGTTGAAGCGCTTTCTTGCTCCGCAGCGGGATATTTTCGGGCAATTGACGCGAATCAAGTTGCCCTGGTTCGTCGAGGACGACGCTGATTACTGGAACGAATTGAACAACAGCCTGACCCGCTACCTCGAGGAGCTGGAACTGACCCGGGAGCGGGTGGGGCTGGTCCTGGAGGCTGAAGACCGTCGCTTGAGCGTGCGCATGAATCGCACGATGTATCGCTTCGGGATCATCACCGGGATCTTTTTGCCGATGAGTTTTCTGGCCGGGCTTTTGGGGATCAACGTCGGTGGCATTCCATTTTCTGCCAGCCCTTATGGCTTTCTGATCGCCTGCCTGATGATGGCCTCGGTGGCGCTGGGGCAATGGTGGTTATTCCGGCGTTTGCGCTGGGTCTGAGGGAAAGCATGTGACCCGACCAAAACTGACCTCGTCTCCCACAGACATCACGAGAGGTGCGTATGCACGATCCGTTTGAACAGTCTTTGCGCGACATGCTCAACGCCTCACCGTCCACCCGGGACGACGATGCGTGTCTGGGGCGTGTGCTGAAAACCGCCAACCGCCAGGTCGGCGCCGGTGATTTGTTCAGCTTGCTGGGGCGCTGGTTGCCCGCACTGATGATTGCCCTGAATAACGGATCGGCCCATGTCTCGCCGGTATCCCGTCTCCGTAAACCTGCTGCCCGCACTGCTGATAAGGCTGATTGAATATGGAACTTGATCTCTGGACACAGAGCCTCGTCACTGCAATGACTGCGTTGTGGACCAAGGTTGCGAACTTCATTCCAAACCTGTTCGGCGCACTGGTTGTGCTGTTGTTGGGTTTTGTCGTGGCCAAACTGCTGGACACCTTGCTTTCCAAATTGCTCGCCAAACTGGGCCTGGACCGCTTGATGGGCGGCACTGGCCTGACCAAGCTGATGTCCCGCGCCGGCCTGCAGGTTCCCATTTCGACCCTGATCGGCAAGATCGTCTATTGGTTCGTTCTGCTTATTTTTCTGGTTTCTGCCGCAGAATCCCTTGGACTTGAGCGAGTATCAGCTACGCTGGATATGCTTGCGCTGTATTTGCCGAAGGTATTCGGCGCGGCGCTGGTGTTGCTGGTAGGTGTTTTGCTGGCGCAACTGGCCAACGGGCTGGTGCGCGGAGCGGCAGAAGGCGTGGGTCTGGACTATGCTTCAGGGCTTGGACGAATTGCCCAGGGCCTGGTGATCATCATCAGTATTTCGGTGGCGATCAGCCAGTTGGAGGTCAAGACCGACCTGCTGAACCACGTGATCGTGATTGTGCTGATTACCGTTGGTCTGGCGGTAGCGCTGGCCATGGGGTTGGGAAGCCGGGAAATTGCCGGCCAGATTCTTGCGGGAATCTACGTGCGTGAGCTGTACCAGGTTGGGCAACAAGTGCGTGTTGGCGAGGTCGAAGGCCAGATCGAAGAGATCGGCACGGTTAAAACCACATTGCTGACCGATGAGGGTGAGCTAGTCTCTCTTTCCAATCGGATCCTCCTCGAGCAGCATGTGAGTAGCCGCTAACCCGGCAAACCCTGCTAATGTATGCCGCCGCAAAATGCCAGCTGACGCTGGCTGCGGAGGATATTGACCTGACTGTCGGCCCGACTTGTTTTGAATAAAGCTCAATCGCTCTCCATGCGCTACGACCCCCGCGAGCTCTCTGATGAGGAGTTGGTCGCGCGCTCGCATACCGAGCTGTTTCACGTAACACGCGCCTACGAGGAACTGATGCGGCGTTACCAGCGAACATTATTTAATGTGTGCGCAAGATATCTCGGGAACGATCGCGATGCAGACGATGTCTGTCAGGAGGTCATGTTGAAGGTGCTGTATGGCCTGAAGAACTTCGAGGGTAAATCGAAGTTCAAGACGTGGCTATATAGCATCACGTACAACGAGTGCATCACACAGTATCGCAAGGAACGGCGAAAGCGTCGCTTGATGGACGCATTGAGTCTTGACCCCCTCGAGGAAGCGTCCGAAGAAAAGACGCCGAAACCTGAGGAAAAAGGCGGACTTGATCGCTGGTTGGTGTATGTGAACCCGATTGATCGTGAAATTCTGGTGCTACGATTTGTCGCAGAGCTGGAGTTTCAGGAAATCGCAGACATCATGCATATGGGTTTGAGCGCAACAAAAATGCGGTACAAACGCGCTCTAGATAAATTGCGTGAGAAATTTGCAGGCATTGCTGAAACTTAGTTCAGCGCAAATATCTCTTACGTGTAGGCAAGTTCTGTTAGACTTGCCGCCGAGTTGTCCCCCGGTTTGCGGGACTGCTTCACAATCACCAGATGGGGATTTAACGGATGAAACTGAAAAACACCTTGGGCTTGGCCATTGGTTCTCTTATTGCCGCCACTTCCATCGGCGCTCTGGCACAGGGCCAAGGCGCAGTTGAAATCGAAGGCTACGCAAAGAAGCAATATTTCGATAGCGACCGTAACTTCAAGAACGACGGCATCCTGCCGGGTGGTTCGATCGGTTACTTCCTGACAGACGACGTTGAACTGCGTCTGGCCTACGACGAAGTGCACAACGCCCGTGCAAACGATGGCAAGAACGTTAAGGGCGCGAACACCGCTCTGGACGCTCTGTACCACTTCAACAACCCAGGCGACATGCTGCGTCCTTACGTCTCGGGCGGTTTCTCCGACCAGAGCATCGACCAGAACGGCTCGAACGGTCGTAACCGTTCCACCTTCGCCAACGTTGGCGGCGGTGCCAAGCTGTACTTCACCGACAACTTCTACGCCCGTGCTGGCGTTGAAGCTCAGTACAACATCGACCAGGGCAACACCGAGTGGGCTCCTAGCATTGGTCTTGGTGTGAACTTCGGTGGCGGCAGCAAGCCAGCTGCTGCTCCAGTTCCAGCTCCGGAAGTTTGCTCTGACAGCGACAACGATGGCGTTTGCGACAACGTTGACAAGTGCCCAGACACCCCAGCTAACGTAACTGTTGACGCTGACGGCTGCCCGGCAGTTGCTGAAGTTGTTCGTGTTGAGCTGGACGTGAAGTTCGACTTCGACAAGTCGGTAGTCAAGCCAAACAGCTACGGCGACATCAAGAACCTGGCTGACTTCATGAAGCAGTACCCATCCACCAGCACTACTGTTGAAGGTCACACTGACTCCGTCGGTCCTGACGCTTACAACCAGAAACTGTCCGAGCGTCGTGCAAACGCCGTTAAACAAGTTCTGACCAACCAGTACGGTGTTGAATCGTCCCGCGTTCAGTCCGTTGGCTACGGCGAATCCCGCCCAGTTGCTGACAACAAAACTGAAGCTGGTCGCGCTGTTAACCGTCGCGTAGAAGCGCAGGTTGAAGCTCAAGCTAAGTAATTAGCCCGCAGCTCTGAGAAAAGCCCGGCTCAGGCCGGGCTTTTCTTTGTCTGCGATTTGGGTTTCAGCATTGGTTTTGCTTTGCTTCTAAAGGATCGCAGCCTGCGGCAGCTCCTACAGGGATAAATGCCGAACCAGTGTAGGAGCTGCCGAAGGCTGCGATCTTTTGATCTCATCACTGGCGGCCACAGCACCGATCACCAGGATTGCCGGGCTTTTCAACTCGAAGGCACAGGCATCTTCCTCCATTGCCATCAGGTTGCTTCGACATTCCCGTTGATGCGGCAACGATGCATTTTCAATCATTGCCACCGGCGTATCTGCCGCCATAGCGCCTGCCAGCAGTTGCTCACGGATCTCGCTGAGCTTTGCCACTCCCATGTAGATCACCAGTGTCGTGCCACCTTGGGCCAGCGCTTGCCAGTTCAGGCTGCTGTCATCCTGAGTGTGGGCGGTCACCAGCGTTACCCCTCGTGCCACGCCGCGCAGGGTCAATGGAATATCGCATTGCGTCGCGCCCGCCAGGCCGGCGGTAATGCCATTGACCAGCTCAACCTCGATACCACGCTCGCGCAACCACTGCGCTTCTTCGCCGCCACGCCCGAAGATGCACGGGTCGCCACCCTTGAGGCGCACCACGCATTTGCCCTGGCGGGCATAACGCAACATCAGGCGATGGATAAAGGCTTGCGGCGTTGAACGACAGCCACCGCGCTTACCCACAGGAATTATCCGCGCGCCGGGGCAGTGCTCCAGCACCGCGTCGTTGACCAGATCGTCGATCAGCACGACATCCGCCTCTCTCAACGCCCGAACGGCTTTGAGGGTCAGCAATTCAGGATCACCGGGACCTGCACCCACCAGCCAGACTTTTGCGCTCATAGTGTTTTCCTCACGAGATGGCAGCTTGCGGCTGCGCGGTGGCGGCCAACAAACGCTTGATTTCCGGGACGCAGGAGCCGCATTGCGTGCCGCAACCCAATTCTTGTTTCAACCCCGGCAAGTCCAGGCCTCGGCGGATGCCGGCGCAGACCGCGTTTTGGCTGACGTTCTTACAGTTGCACAGGGTTTTGTTACCGATCGCTTCGGCGTCAACCTGGCCCGGTGGGGCACTCAAGGGCGCGAGCAGCCAGCGCCGTAGCTGTTCATCGGCGCGACCTTCGAGCCAGAGGTTTTGCAGCCAGTGCCGGGCGAGGGTTTCACCCGCCAGGCGGATCGCGGTGATCCGGCCGTTCTCGATCCGCACCCGCTTACCGATGGAGCGTCGTGGATCGTCGTAGGCCAGCACCGGTCCGTCGTTTAGCCCCAGGCATTGATCGATATCGCGCAGAAGTTGCGGATCTGGCGCCGTGGCGCTGGCAGCGCGTATCAGCAGCGCAGGGCGCTCACGACCGGTCAGACTGAGGCTGACGTAGGAAAACGCCTCGCAGAGGGGGCGTAGAGTCTCAAAGTGTTGTTGGACATCGCCTTCTATCAGCGCGAAAAGGTGCCAAGGCAGTTGCACCGGTTCCAGGCGCACGCCGCTGTGTTTGAGCTCCGGTTGTTTCGACAACGGATCGAAGGCGGGCAGGGTGAGGCTGTTCACGCCCCCCTTGAGAAAACGGTCACCAAAATGCATCGGCAAGAAGGCTTGGCCCGGACGTACGCTGTCGTCACTGGCGACCGGCACGATCACCGCGCCGCGACGGCTTTTCAGGCTGATCAAATCGCCCGTTTGCAGGCGATGCCTGCGCAGCTCATCCGGGTGCAGGCTCAATACGGCTTCACTGACATGGCCGAACAACTGCGCGGCGGTGCCGGTGCGGCTCATACCGTGCCACTGATCGCGCAGACGACCGGTGATCAGCGTCAGCGGGAAACGCGCATCCCGTTGTTCCTTGGCGGCGCGATACGGGTCGGCCACGAACTGCGCGCGTCCGCTGGAAGTCGGGAAAGTGCCGTCGAGATAGAGGCGGGCGGTGCCTGCGCTGGACCCCGCAGGAAAGGGCCATTGCTGCGGGCCGATGGTGTCGATCAACCCGTGGCTGATCCCGGACAAATCCAGATCCCGGCCCCGTGTCAGCTGTTTGTATTCGTCGAAGACCTGCGCCGGGGTGTCAAAGGCAAACAGGCTGGTGGCTTGCGGACGCAGATGTTTCTCCAGGCGCTGTGCGAAATCCACCGTGATCGTCCAGTCTGGACGCGCTTCACCCGGTGCGACGATAGCGCGGCGGACGTGGGAAATACGCCGTTCGGAGTTGGTCACCGTGCCGTCCTTTTCGCCCCAACTGGCGGCGGGCAACAACAGGTCGGCAAACCTGGCGGTTTCGGTGGTGCGAAAGGCCTCCTGCAAGACCACGAACGGGCAGGCCTCCAGTGCCGTGCGCACGGCAGCCTGATCGGGAAGAGACTGCGCGGGGTTGGTGCAGGCGATCCACAAGGCTTTGATCTTGCCGCTGCCCACCTGCTCAAACAACTCGATGGCAGTCAGCCCCGGGTTTTCAGGCAGTTGATCAACACCCCAGTAAGCGGCCACGTCGGCACGGTGCTCAGGGTTGGCGGCGTCACGATGACCCGGCAGCAGGTTGGACAGGCTACCGGTTTCCCGCCCGCCCATGGCATTCGGCTGACCGGTCAATGAGAAAGGACCTGCACCCGGACGACCAATCTGCCCGGTGGCCAGGTGCAGATTGATCAGTGCACTGTTTTTCGCGCTGCCGGCGGTGGACTGGTTCAACCCCATGCACCACAGCGACAGGAAAGACGGTGATGTGCCGATCCACTCGGCACATTGCTGCAATTGCCCGACGCTGATTCCGCAGAGCTGCGAGACCATCTGCGGCGTGTAATCGCGCACCAGTTTCTTCAGCTCGGGCAAGCCTTCGGTATGGTCCTTGATGAAGTCACGGTCGATCCAGTCTTCCCACAGCAGCAGATGCAAAATCCCATGGAACAAGGCGACATCGGTGCCAGGCAAAATCGCCAGGTGCAGGTCAGCCAGATCGCAGGTGTCTGTCCGGCGTGGGTCAATGACGATGACTTTCATCTGCGGCCGGCGGGATTTGGCTTCTTCCAGTCGGCGAAACAGTACCGGGTGGGCGTAGGCCATGTTACTGCCGACGATCATCACGCAATCGCTCAATTCCAGGTCTTCATAGCTGCATGGCGGGGCGTCGGCGCCCAGGCTGCGCTTGTAGCCGACCACCGCCGACGACATGCACAGCCGTGAATTGCTGTCGATGTTATTGGTGCCCACCAGCGCCCGAGCCAGTTTGTTGAAGGCGTAGTAGTCCTCGGTCAGCAACTGCCCGGAAATGTAGAACGCCACGCTGTCCGGGCCATGCTCGGCAATGGTTTGGGCGAAAACGCTGGCGGCGTGATCAAGCGCGCTATCCCAGTCGGTGCGGCTGCGCGCCAGGCCTTTGCCCAGGCGCAGTTCCGGGTACAGCGCCCTTGCCGTCAAGTCGCCGGTCAAATGCAGGGTTGATCCCTTGCTGCACAACTTGCCGAAGTTGGCCGGGTGCGCCGGATCGCCGCTGACACCGAGGATGCGCTCGCCGTCATGCTCGATCAGCACGCCGCAGCCGACCCCGCAATAGCAGCAGGTGGACGCGGTGATCTGGCGGTCCATCAGCCTGCGTCCCGCAAGGCCAGCATCACTCGGCCATTTTCGACCCGCGCCGGATGGTGGTGGGCGCAGCCGACGTCCGGGGCCAGGGCTTCGCCGCTTTCCAGGTCGATTTGCCAGTTGTGCAGTGGGCAGGCCACGCGTTTGCCGTAGATCAAACCCTGGGACAGCGGTCCGCCCTTGTGCGGGCAGCGGTCGTCGAGGGCGAACACTTCATCGTCGCTGGTACGAAAAATCGCGATGTCGCCTTTAGGGCCGGCAACGATCCGCGAGCCCAGGGCATTGATTTCATCCAGTGCGCAGATATCCAGCCAGTTCATGCCAGCACCTCCAGGTTTTTCACGGGGATGACGTCGAATTCTTTTTTCAGTTGCGGCTGTTCCAGGCGTTCCTTCCACGGGTCCTGTTCGAACGACAGGGAGAACTGCAGGCGATCGTTGAGCGCCTTGCGTCGCTCCGGGTCTTCCAGCACGGCCTTCTTGATGTGGTCCATGCCGACCCGTTGCAGGTAGTGCACGGTGCGTTCGAGGTAAAAGGCTTCTTCGCGATAGAGCTGCAGGAATGCGCCGTTGTATTCGCGGACTTCTTCGGCGGTTTTCAGTTTGACGAAGAACTCCGCGACTTCGGTCTTGATCCCGCCGTTGCCGCCGATGTACATCTCCCAGCCGGAATCGACGCCGATGATGCCTACGTCCTTGATGCCCGCTTCCGAGCAGTTGCGCGGGCAACCGGAGACAGCCAGTTTCACTTTGTGCGGCGACCACATGTTGAACAGGTCGTGCTCCAGCTCGATGCCCAACTGCGTGGAGTTCTGGGTGCCAAAGCGGCAGAACTCGCTGCCGACGCAGGTCTTCACGGTGCGGATGGATTTGCCGTAGGCATGGCCGGATGGCATGTCGAGGTCTTTCCAGACGCCTGGCAAGTCCTGCTTCTTGATCCCCAGCAAGTCGATGCGCTGGCCGCCGGTGACCTTGACCATCGGTACGTTGTACTTGTCGGCAACGTCGGCAATGCGCCGCAGTTCCGAAGGATTGGTCACACCGCCCCACATCCGCGGGACTACCGAGTAGGTGCCGTCTTTCTGAATGTTGGCGTGGGCGCGTTCGTTGATCAGGCGCGATTGCGGATCATCCTTGGCTTCCCCCGGCCAGGTGGAAATCAGGTAGTAGTTGAGCGCCGGCCGGCAAGTGGCGCAGCCGTTGGGTGTGCGCCAGTTCAGGTAGCTCAGGGTGCCGGCGATGGTCAGCAGGTGTTGCTCGCGGATGGCCTGGCGGATTTGCCCGTGGTTGAGGTCGCTGCAGCCACAGATGGCCTTTTCGCTTTTCGGTTTGACGTCGGCGGCGCCGCCCACCGTGTTGATCAGGATCTGCTCCACCAAACCCGCGCACGAACCGCAGGAGCTGGCAGCCTTGGTGTGTTTCTTCACTTCGTCGACACTGAACAGCCCGTGTTCCTGAATGGCCTTGACGATGGTGCCTTTGCACACGCCGTTGCAGCCGCAGACTTCGGCCGTGTCGGCCATGCTCATGGCTTTGTCCTGGCCCTGGTGCCCTACGTCGCCCAAAGCGTTTTCGCCGAACATCAAGTGATCGCGGATCTCGCCGATGACGTGGTTTTCACGGATCTGCCGGAAATACCAGCCGCCATCGGCCGTATCGCCATACAGGCAGGCGCCGACCAGCACGTCATCCTTTATCACCAGTTTCTTGTAGACCCCGCCAATCGGGTCGGAGAGGGTGATGGTCTCGGTGCCTTCACCGCCCATGAAGTCGCCGGCGGAGAACAGATCGATGCCGGTGACTTTCAGCTTGGTCGAGGTCACCGACCCCTTGTAAGTGGCAAAACCCAGTTGGGCGAGGTGGTTGGCGCAGACTTTGGCCTGTTCGAACAGCGGCGCCACCAGACCATAGGCGATGCCGCGGTGGCTGGCGCACTCGCCGATGGCGTAGATCCGCGGGTCATAGGTTTGCAGGGTGTCGTTGACCAGAATCCCGCGATTGCACGGAATGCCGGATTTTTCCGCCAGTTCGGTATTGGGACGAATGCCGGCAGCCATCACCACCAGGTCAGCGGGGATGATGTCGCCATTCTTGAATTGCACCGAACCGACCCGACCGTTGCCAGCGTCGTGCAAGGCCTGGGTCTGCTCGCACAGACGGAAATGCAGGCCGCGAGACTCCAGGGCGGTTTGCAGCAACTGGCCGCTGGTTTTGTCCAGTTGCCGCTCCAGCAGCCACTCGCCGAGATGCACCACGGTGACGTGCATGCCCCGCAGCATGAGGCCGTTGGCGGCCTCCAGGCCGAGCAGGCCGCCGCCGATCACCACGGCGTGGCGGTAGGTTTTCGCGGTGTCGATCATGGCCTGGGTATCGGCGATGTCGCGGTAGCCGATCACGCCCTCGAGGGTGTTGCCGGGAATGGGCAGGATGAAAGGCGTCGAGCCGGTGGCGATCAGCAGGCGATCGTATTCGGCTTCACTGCCGTCTTCGGCAATGACCCGGCGCTTGACCCGGTCGATCTCCACCACTTTGCGGTTGAGCAGCAGTTTGATGTTGTTGTCCAGGTACCAGTCCAGGTCGTTGAGCACGATCTCTTCGAAGGTCTGTTCGCCCGCCAGCACCGGCGACAACAGGATGCGGTTGTAGTTGGTGTGCGGTTCGGCGCCGAAGACCGTGATGTCGTACAGCTCTGTGCTCAGCTTGAGCAGTTCTTCCAGGGTCCGGACCCCGGCCATGCCGTTGCCGATCATCACCAGTTTTAGTTTTTTCATCAGGTTCTCCGGGGAGTCCAGGCCTGCCTCATCAGGGTTCAGGCCATGCTCGACAAATTTTGCGCAAACAAAAAAAGGCGTCCCGCTAGTTACCTAGCGAGGACGCCTTTGTCCTGGTCCCGTTCTCTCGGGAAGTGCAGCCTTCGTCGTTGAAGCCTGCGCTTTATGTCTGTTGAAAAGGGTAATGCAGTGGTTGTGCCAAGTTGCTCGGGCCCCGTGTTTGTTGGCGTTCTTCCCGTTCGCAAGGGCAGGTTTGTGAGGGAATGCACCGATTAAAGGCGCGTTGCCCGCTAATGGAGCGCCGCCACCAGCAGCACCAGGTTGAGCAGCAGCGATACCAGCGCCAACGTCCGCCAGACTTTCAGCGGTTCACGCTCCAGCAAGGGTTTTGGACGCACGCTCAAACTGCGGCGTTCGCCTTGCTCGATCAGCAGCAACCATTCTTCCGCCGTTTCGAAACGCTGTTCGGGGGCCGCCGCCACGGCGCGCTCCAGGTGATGGGCGATCCAGTCCGGCAGGTCGGGCCGGTAGCGGCTGGCGTTGACCGGTAGACCAAACCTGGGGCGCTGGAACGCTTCGATTTCGCCATAGGGATAGTGCCCGGTGAGCAGGAAATACAAGGTCACACCAACCGCATACAGGTCCTGCTGTGGTGTCGGCACGTCGCCCCGAAAGGCTTCCGGCGCGATGTAACTGGGTGTACCAGGCAAAGCCCAGGGCAGGTCTTGCGAGAGACCGGGGCAGTAGGCGAGGCCGAAATCCAGCAGGCGCAGTTCACCGTCGTCCCCCAGCAACAGGTTTTCCGGTTTGATATCGCGATGCAGAATCTGCCGTCGATGCAACAGGCCGACCGCTCGCAGCAAGCGTTCGGCGATGTCTTGCCACTGGGGCAGCGGCAACGGTCCGCTTTGCTCATGCCGTTGCGCCAGGGTAGCGCCCGAATATTCGCGCATCACGTAGTACAAATGCTGACGCTGACTGGCGGCATGCACTTCGGGAAAATGCCGGCCGGCCACGCGTTTGAGAAACCACTCTTCCGACAGCAACGCTTGCCCGGCCTGGTGATCGTCGTGCAGGCGCCCCGGCAGGGTTTTCAGCAGCCAGGGTTGTTGCTGAGTGTCGCGCACGCGATAAAGCAGCGATTGCTGGCTCTGTGCGACGATCCCTTCGACCTGCCAGCCCTCGAACACCTGGCCCGGTTTCAGGGCCGGCGGCAGCGGCCATTGCTGCAAGTGCATCAATGCATCGCCAATGCTCGCTTCACCGAGGGCGTCGACCCGCACCAGCAGGGCGCTGGCGTTGTCCTGGCTGCCTGCCAGGTGTGCGGCATTGACCAGGGTCTGCGCTGCGCTGTGCAAGTCCGGTTGATCTCGCAGGATCGCCGCAATGGCCGTATCGCCCAGGACGGCCCAGATGCCGTCGCTGAGCAGGACGAAACTTTCATCGGGGCGCAATTCACCGTCGAGAAAATCCAGCACCAGATGTTGATCGAGGCCCAGCGCCCGTTTCAGCACATGCTGCATGCCCGGCTGGTCCCAGACGTGATCCTCGCTGATTCGCTGCAATCGGTCGGCGTGCCAGCGGTACACCCGGCAATCGCCGACATGCGCCAGGGTAAAACGCCGGCCACGCAGGACCAGCGCACTGAGGGTGGTCAGCAGCGGTTGTCCGCCGCCGTTGGCCTGCAACCAGCGGTTTTGCGCCAGCAACAGGCGATCAAGTGCCTGCGCCACGCTCCAGGTTTCCGGCGTGGCGTAGTAATCCAGCGCCAGGGCCTGCAGCGTCGAACGGGCCGCCAGGCCGCCATCGGCGCACTGGCTGACACCGTCGGCGATGGCGAACAGGTAGCCTTTGCTCGCCGCCAGCGCCGGGGCCGGCGTGACGAGGCGCAGGGCATCCTGGTTCTCCTCGCGCGGACCGATGGCGCTGGCTTCGGCGAAACTCAGTTGCAGGCTCATCGAGGCGTCAGACCCGCGCAGCCGTCACGGCCGCCGAACCCCAGGTGGTTCTCCAGCGCCGTTTCACGCCGTGCAGGCCGAACCAGGCCAGAATGCCGAGGCTGGCGAACAACCACAGTGCCAGTTGATAGCTGCCAGTGCTTTGTTTGATCGCGCCCATGCCGGCCGCGAGGGCAAAGCCACCGATGCCGCCGGCCATGCCGATCAGGCCGGTCATCACACCGATCTCCCGACGAAAACGCTGCGGCACCAACTGGAATACCGCGCCATTGCCGGCACCCAGGCCGAGCATGGTGCAGACGAAAAGTGCCAGTGCGGCGTAGGAATTCGGCAGGTTGAAACCCACCGCAGTGATGCAGATCGCTGCGACGGTGTACATCGCCAACAAGGTCCGAATGCCACCGAACCGGTCAGCCAGAGCGCCGCCCAAGGGGCGCATGAGGCTACCGCCGAACACACAGGCCGCCGTGTAGTACCCGGCCGTCACCGGGCTCAGGCCGTACTGGTCGTTGAAATAGCCGGGCAGGGCGCTGGCCAGGCCGATGAAGCCGCCGAACGTCACGCTGTAGAAAAACATGAACCACCAGCTGTCACGGTCGCCCAGGGCCTTGAAGTAGTCGGCCATGGATTTGGCTTTTGGTCGCTCGGGGGCGTTTTTCGCCATCCAGGCAAAGACGATCAGGGTCAGGATCAGCGGAATCAGGGCGAAGCCGAATACGTTGCTCCAGCCAAACGCCGCCGCCAGTACCGGAGCGATCAAGGCGGCGAACACCGTCCCCGAGTTCCCGGCGCCTGCGATGCCCATGGCCTTGCCTTGATGCTGCGGCGGATACCACTGCGAGGCCAGGGGCAGGGCAACGGCAAAGGACGCGCCGGCCATGCCGAGAAACAGACCCAGCAGCAACGCTTGCTCGTAGCTGTGGATGCCGAGCTTCCAGGCGCCGAACAGCGCGCAGATCACGATGACCTGACCGATCAGGCCGGCGGTTTTCGGCGACAGGCGATCAGCCAGCATCCCCATGACAAAACGCAAGACCGCCCCGGCCAGAATCGGCGTGGCGACCACCAGCCCGCGTTGCTGTGTCGTCAGGTGCAGGTCGGCGGCGATCTGTACCGCCAGAGGGCCGAGCAGGTACCAGACCATGAAGCTCAGGTCGAAATAGAGGAAGGCTGCGAACAATGTGGGGGTATGGCCGGATTTCCAGAAGCTTGAATTCATTGCGCACCTCAGCTGTGAAGAGTCTCGAAAGGAGTCATGAGCTTGCAGGTGGGGCGCCGCTACGGCCGCTCCACCGGCCCCGTGCTCTGGGGCCAAAACGAAAAAACGCCGCCACCCGATCCGCCAAGGGCAAATGAGGTGAGCGACGTCTTTGTCGTAGGTGGGGCAACCGCCGTTGGTTACCTGTGGTGATTACACTGCGAGATTTGTGCCAACACTTGAAACCGGGTCGCCGCCATTCGCGAGCAAGTCGGATCGCCGCACCGCCGCTCCCACATTCGACCGCGATCAAATGTGGGAGCGGGCTTGCTCGCGAAGGCGATAGAACATTCACCACAGGGCTTCAGCCAAGCAACTCGCTCATGGCAATAATCTGCTCCGCCACTTGAATCAGCTTCTGCTGACGGCTCATTGCCTGGCGGCGCATCAGTGTGTAGGCCTCTTCTTCGTTACAGTCCTTCATGTTCATTAGCAGCCCTTTGGCCAGCTCGATGCGCTTGCGCTCGGCCAGTTGCTGGTCGCGGGCCTGCAACTGGGCACGCAAAGCCTGATCGCTTTCGAAGCGTGCCATGGCCACATCGAGAATCGGCTGCAGGCGTTGTGCGTGAATGCCTTCGACGATGTAGGCACTGACCCCGGACTTGATAGCCTGGCGCATCACATCGGGGTCATGTTCGTCGGTGAACATCACAATCGGTCGTGGCTGGTCGCGAGTGACCAGCACCACTTGTTCCATGACATCGCGGCCTGGTGACTCGGTATCGATCAGAATCACGTCCGGACGCACCGTTTCGACGCGTTCGGGCAAGTCGATGGTCAGGCCGGACTCATCGATCACTTCGAACCCGGCCTCGGTCAGGGCGGCCTTCAGGCGTCCGACTTTTTTCGCGGTGTCGTTGATCAGCAGGATACGCAGCATGTTCGTCGTCTCCTGTCAGCGGCTGGCGGATCGGTGTGAGCTGTCGCTCATGGCGTGCAGTTTGAAGCTGCGGGCATAACCGGCCGGGTCCGAACCGTCCCAGATCTTGCCGTCGATCAATTGACTGCTACGCATCTCCTTGCCCAATGCCGCGACACCGACAGCGCTGGCCGCTTCACGATACAAGTCTAGTTGATGGACTTGACGGGCCACGGCGAGGTAATCCGGGTCATCGCGCAACAAGCCCCAGCGACGGAACTGGGTCATGAACCATATACCGTCGGACAGGTACGGCAGATTGACCTCGCCTTCACTATGGAAGCGCAGGGCGTGCGGGTCTTGCCAGCGATTGCCCAGGCCATCGACATAGTCGCCCAGCAGGCGCGGCTCGATGCATTCCAGCGGCGTATCGAGGTATTGCGCTGCACTGAGCAATTGCGCGGTGCTGCGACGATTTTCGCTGCTTTGTTCGATGAAGCGGCTGGCTTCCAGAATCGCCATCACCAACACCCGCGCGGTATTGGGATATTGCTCGACGAACGCACGGGTGCAGCCGAGGACCTTTTCCGGGTGATCGGGCCAGAGGGCCTGGGTCGTGGCCAGGGTGAAACCGAGGTCCTGCTGCACGGCGCTGGCGGACCAGGGTTCGCCGACACAGAACCCGTCGATACGCCCGGCCCGCAGGTGGGCGACCATTTGCGGCGGCGGCACTACGACGCTGTCGACATCCAGCAGCGGGTGAATGCCCTGGCTGGCCAGCCAGTAATACAACCACATGGCGTGGGTACCGGTAGGAAACGTCTGAGCGAAGGTGAGTTTTGCGCGAGTTTGGTGCACGTGCCGATCCAATGCCTCAGGACTGGTCACCCCAAGCGCCTGCAAACCGCGGGACAGATTGATGCTCTGGCCGTTTTGATTCAGGCCCATCAACACCGCCATGTCGGTCGCGGCCACGCCACCGATGCCCAGGTGAACGGCGTAAATCAGACCGTAGAGACTGTGGGCTGCATCGAGTTCGCCGCTGACCAGCTTGTCCCGCAGGCTGGCCCAGGACGATTGGCGCTTGAGGTTCAGGGTCAAGCCATAGGGTTGGGCGAAGCCCTGAGTGGCGGCGACCACCACCGAGGCGCAGTCGCTCAGGGCCATGAAGCCGAGATTGATTTCGGTTTTTTCCGGGGCATCGCTGCCATTGACCCAGGCCAGAGGGCCGACTGACGGTTCGTTCATCGCGTGTTCACCTTGCAAAAAAAACGTCGTCCCGGGTCCGTGCATGGGCAGGCCGGGGACGACGCCATTGTCTTTGCACCCGTTCCGACGCTGGCATGGGTGCTGGTACACGGAAGGGTGCAAGGCATATGCCATCACCGGTTCATCAGCTTTACATCAGGATTCATCGCGCCATGTCTTTCATCCTGCCGGCCGTTGATCGTCAGGCCGCAAAGGAGGTTGGCGTGCAAATCCAATTACTACACGCCACCGGTCTGCCTGATGCTCGTTGCAGCGAGCGGGTGCTGCATGTGCGGGTCAGCGAATCCCCTGTGTATCTGGCTTCGGCGCAGCGCCCGCGGGTCTGTCTGCCGGTCGGTTGGGAAGGGCTGATTGCAACGAGCGATACATTCGAGCTGGGCGGCGGCGTGCAGACCCGGCCGGTTGCAGAAGCGGCGCTGGTTAAATTGCAAGTGTTCATCGATCTGGGAAACACACTGGTTGATCAACGACCCAGCCCGACATCCTGGGCGGCATTGCCGGTGGCGTACCCCGCCGTGTGGTCCGGGCGGGCGCTAGAGCGCTGGTACATCGAACAGGCCATGGTCGGGGGTATGGCTTACCAGACCTTCGCCGGCGTGCTGCGTCATACCGAAAGTTACGGACTTGTGCGCTTCCTGCTGGAGCAGGGCACCCACAGCGAAAAGTTGACCACCCTGGCTCAGCGTTATGGCGTTTCCGTGTCGCACTTCCGTCGACTGTGCCGGCAGGCCCTGGGCACGGCGGCCAAGCCTGCATTGCGCGGCTGGCGTGCGGCCAGGGCGCTGTTGAACATGAGCCTGCAGGACGACTCCCTGACGGATATCGCGCTGGAGTTGGGTTTTGCCTCTTCTTCGCATTTCTCCAAGGAAATCCGTGATCTGGTTGGCTTCACGCCCAGTAGCCTGGCCGACATAACCTACCTCCCAGGCAAGTGAGTCAATGAACCGCCGATTGCTTTCGTTATTTGTTTTGCCGTTCTGGTTAGGCGCCCTGTTGTCGCTGGTGCCGCTTGCCGCGCGCGCCAATGCCGACGGCTATGTGGCTCGCGAACAGAGCGTGCGCACATTCTTCAGCGAGTTGTCCGGGCCGTTGGGCAAACCTGTCATCGTCAGCAAGACTGCCGCCGCCAAACGGATTTCCGGTGCCTTCGATCTGCGTTCGCCGCAGCGGACCTTTGAGCGGGTCAGCGCGCAGATGGGGCTTATCTGGTATAGCGATGGCCAGGCGATTTATCTGTATGACGCGTCGGAAGTCAAAAGCTCGATGATGTCGCTGCAGACCCTGACTGTCACCAGACTTCAGGCGTTCCTTGAGCGTTCCGGGTTGCACGATGCACGTTATCCATTGCGCCACGACGGCTTGCGCACTTTTCATGTGTCGGGCCCGCCGATGTATGTCGATCTGGTGGTGCAAGCCGCCGGACTGATGGATAACCAGCGCTCGGAACTGTTGCTGGGCAAGCAGCAGATCGGCGTGATCCAGGTGCGCAATACCTTTGTCAGCGACCGCAAGTATGAGCTGCGTGATGACAAGGTGACCATTCCCGGGCTGGCCACCGTGATCGAGGACTTGTTGCGTGGCGAAAAGCGCGAGGTCGAGCCGTCGGTGGCACAAGCCCCCGCGCAGCGTCCGCAGGGATTGATGCCGGCGTTTCCCCTGGAAGGCTTGGCGAGCGCCCCCTCGGAGCAAGACCCGACCGCGCCGCGAATCATTGCGCGAGAGGTGGCTGCCGGAAATATACGGGTGGTGGCCTATCCCGACACCAACAGCCTGCTGGTCAAGGGGCTGCCGGAGCAAGTGCGCTTTATCGAGAACCTGGTGAGTGCGCTGGACACGCCGAAACGGCACGTGGAGTTGTCGTTGTGGATCATCGATTTGCACAAGGATGAACTCAATCAGCTGGGCATCAACTGGCAGGGCGGATTGAAGTCCAGTGGGACATTCACCGTATCGCTGAACGCCGGCTCGGCGACCACCCTCGATGGCGCTTCGTTCGTCGCCCAGGTCATGGCCCTGGAGCGCACCAACCGGGCGAATGTGGTCTCGCGTCCGGTGATCCTGACACAAGAGAACGTGCCGGCGATCTTCGACAACAACCGCACCTTCTATGCCCCGCTGGTTGGGGAGCGCAGTGTCGATTTGCAGCACGTGACCTATGGCACGCTCGTCAGTGTTCTGCCCCGTTTCGCCCAGGCGGACGAAATTGAAATGTCACTCAATATCGAAGACGGCAACGAAGTAGAAAAACCTGACCAGAACAAGCTACCCGGCAGTTTGCCGACGGTCGGGCGCACACGGATCAGCACGGTGGCGCGTGTGCCCCAGGGCAAGAGTCTGTTGGTGGGTGGTTTCACCCGCGATGATCACAGCGAGCAAGTCGGGCGGATTCCGGTACTGGGTTCGATTCCGTGGATCGGGCGCCTGTTCAGCTATCGCCAGAACCGCTCGGCCAACACGGTGCGGGTGTTCCTGATTCAACCCAAGGAGATTCTCGACACACTGGAGCCCGCCACGACTGATCCGTCCAACGGGCTGCTGACCCCGCAGCAGCATGAGCGGGTGCGTCGCGCCTATTTGCGGGCGGCAGAAAAATGATCCTGCCACCGGTTTCCACAGGTGGGCGAGCCGCCCAGGCACGGCTCAATGCCGAAAAGGCCGCCGAACATCCACAGCCCCAGGCGGATGCGCAGGTTGATCTCGACGACAGCTCGACGGTTGCCGTTGCGCAGCGCTTTGTGCAGATCAGCGATGAAATGTCGGCGGCACTGGCTCAGTTTCGCGGGCGGCGACATTTCGAACTCAAGTCCGAGACCCTGATGGACAACTTCGAACGAGTCCTTGAAGACGACACTGTGCCCAAGGTGCAGCAGGTGCTCAGCCTCGCGCGGCTGGCGGACAAGCCGGTTGCCTGGTTGCTGCAAATGGCGCGAAAACTGTTCCCCGATGACAGTGATCTGGCGTTGGTGCTGCGAGAACTGCTACGTCGCAAGAAACTGGAAAAGACCACCCGTCAGCGACTTGAAACGCTTTTACAGACTGTGGTTGCCCAAGGTTCCCCCAAACGGATGAATGCCGGGATCAACGCCGCCCTCAAAGCCAGGATGTTCGGGGCGAGCATGGCGGTGCGCGCAGGGTTGTTGCGCGAGACCTACCGGGATTTTCTGGAGTCCGACGAGGGCCCGATCAGTTGTTATCAGGACTGGATCGCACTGTATGGTCCGTCACAACGCATGGCGGTACTTGCCTTCATCGAAGCAGCATTGCTCACGGATATCAGTGCCCAGGACCCCAGTTGCTCGCGCGTGGAGTTCGGTCAACTGCTGGCCAGGGTGACCGACCTCAAGCGCCTGCGCTCAGCTGATGAGCTGTTTATCACCCAACTGCTGGGCGATGCACTCATTTGCCGGCACAACGCCAATGAGCCCGACTGGCTGGTGTTCCTGCTCGGCCTGCTGACATACCCCGATGAGCTCGACCAGCTGTTGCTCGGTGCGTTGGGTGAGCGTGTGCTGTTGAGCCCGCACCGTGAGCGTTCGACGCTGCTGCAGAAGGTGCGCCGGCACAGCCTGCAGTTGCCGCCGCAACTGTTTGCCGATGAAGGAGCGCCACTGCGCCTGGCAGAACAGTTCACCCGACTGGCTGACATTGCCTACGCCCATGAATGTAAAGAACGGCGACGCCTCGGCGGCTGCTCATGACTTTTCCCCGGAGCTGACCTGCCATGCTCAATGTGTTTTTGCGCAACGTCGGCGCTCGTCCGGAGCTGCTGATCCTGACGTTGATGGTGATGATCATCGCCATGCTGATCATTCCCCTGCCGACGGTGCTGGTGGATTTTCTCATCGGCCTGAACATCGTGATTTCGCTGCTGGTGTTCATGGGGTCGTTCTACATCGAACGCATCCTCAGTTTCTCGACCTTTCCGGCGTTGCTGCTGTTGACCACCCTGTTTCGCCTGGCGCTGTCGATCAGTACCAGCCGGCTGATCCTCAGCCAGGCTGATGCGGGGGAGATCATCGCCTCCTTCGGTGAGTTCGTGATCGGCGAAAGCCTGGTGGTGGGCTTCGTGATCTTTTCCATTGTCACTATTGTCCAGTTCATCGTGATCACCAAGGGTTCGGAGCGGGTGGCCGAAGTCGCGGCGCGCTTCTCGCTGGACGGCATGCCCGGCAAGCAGATGAGCATCGACGGCGACCTCAAGGCCGGTGCCATGACGGCCGAGGAAGCCAAGGAAAAGCGCAGCGTGCTGGAGCGCGAAAGCCAGTTGTACGGCTCGTTCGACGGCGCGATGAAGTTCATCAAGGGCGATGCCATCGCCGGCATCATCATTATCTTCGTCAACTTCATCGGCGGCATGGCCATTGGCGTCGGGCAGATGGGCATGGACCTGTCCACCGCCTTGTCGACCTACACCCTGCTGACCATCGGCGATGGTCTGGTGGCGCAGATTCCGGCGTTGCTGATCGCCATCGGCGCCGGCTTCATCGTCACCCGCGTCAACGGCGATGACGCCAACCTGGGGCGCAACATGCTCGCCCAGATGCTTGGTCATCCGTTCGTGCTGGGGGTGACGGCGCTGCTGGCGGTGGGCGTCGGCCTGCTGCCCGGTTTTCCGCTGCTGACTTTCCTGCCCATCGCCGCGGCCCTGGCACTGCTGGTATTCGTGCGCCGGCGCAAGGCCTCCAGGGCCGAGGGGCAGGGTGACAGCCGTCCATCGTCGACGCAGGGCCAAGCCATGCAGACCGGCTCGGGCCTGCTCGAGGACATCGATAACGTCGCCACTGAAACCATCCCGCTGATGTTGTTGGTGCCCACGGCACGCCTCGATGAGTTGAACACGGCCCGTTGGGCGGCGCGTTTTCGCAGTCAGTTTTTCGTCGATTACGGTCTGCGCATTCCCGAGCCGCAATTGCGCGCCAGCGATGCCTTGCCGGCGCATCAAGTGGCGGTGCTGATCAACGAAGTGCGCGCCGAGCAATTCGATATCCATTTCGATCACTGGCGCCTGCTCGACTACTCGCCGGAGCTGGAACCCATGGGCTTTGCCCTGGTGCACGGCAGTGACAGCAATCGCCTGGGCGGGGTGTGGGTCAACGCCACCGACCAGGAACGGGTGCAGCAATTGGGCTATCACCTGCGCCCGGCGGACGAGGAATGCTACCGCTGCCTGGTCACCTTGCTGGCGCGCAACATCCAGGAATTTTTTGGCGTGCAGGAAACCAAGCAACTGCTCGACGAAATGGAAACCCGCTGTCCCGATCTGCTCAAGGAAGTCTATCGCCACGTCACCGTGCAGAAGATCACCGAAGTGTTGCAGCGCCTGATTGGCGAGCGTATTTCCGTGCGCAACATGAAGCTGATTCTTGAGTCCCTGGCCCATTGGGCGTCCCGGGAAAAAGACGCGCTGGCGTTGGTCGAGCACGTTCGTGGCTCACTGGCCCGCTACATCAGCAACAAGTTTGCCCAGGGTAATGACTTGCGGGTGTTGCTGTTGTCGGCGGAGTTCGAAGAGGTGGTGCGCAAGGGCATCCGGCAAACCTCGGGCGGCAGTTTCATCAACCTGGAACCGGCCGAGTCGGAAGAGCTGATGGACCGGCTGAGTGTCGGCCTGGACAGTCTGCACATTGCACACAAGGACATGGTGTTGCTGTGTTCGGTCGATGTGCGGCGCTACATCAAGAAGCTGATCGAGGGGCGGTTCCGGGAGCTGGACGTGATGTCGTTCGGCGAAATCTCCGAGACCGTCTCCGTCAATGTCATCAAAACACTGTAAGGAAATACTGCAAATGGCTCCGACGGATATTGCCGACCTGTTGCGCGAAGCGCTGCGGCACAGCGGCTGCATGGACAGCCAGATAGGGCACTTCGACAGTCACAGTACAATCGAAATGCAGATGAAGAGCCTGCCTGATGTCAACGTCGCTGAGGTGGAGGGCGATGTATGGGTATGGGCGGTGGTCGCCGAAGCCGGCCCACAGTTTGCCCATCATTGTGCCGGTGAGTTGATACGGTTTTTGCTTGAAGGCAACGCCTTTTCCCGCACCGGGCAATTGCATCTGTGCGAGGTTCAGGAGCGCCTGGAACTGCGGTTGATGGCCAATGCCGATGCCCTGTGTGACGCCGGGCATTTCGCCCAGGCCCTCGACTCGTTTGTGCTGGCGCTTGAAACACTGTGCGAACTGTTGCGTCGATGAAAATCCGGCTGCAACGGCACGGTGCCCATCCGTTGCGTTTGAGTGGTCCATTGATCGAAGCGGCGCTGGGCGACGTGGTGATCGGTGAAGTCTGCGAAGTGCGTCGGCATTGGCGCTTGCCTGAGGTAGCGGCCAGGGCGCAGGTCATTGGCTTCAAGCCCGGCGCGGTCGTGCTCAGTTTGCTCGGCGATGCCAAGGGCTTGTCCAGAGAGTCGATGATCGTTCCCACGGGCTCGATCCTGCAATTGACGTGCAGTGATGCCTTGCTTGGCAGCGTAGTCGACCCTCAAGGCACTATCGTCGAGCGTCTGGCTCCGTCTACGGCGCTGGCGCAAGAGGACTATCCGGTGGACGCCGACCCGCCGTCATACCAGCAGCGGCGCCCGGTGGACACCCCGTTGCGCACCGGTATTCGGGTCATCGACGGCTTGCTGACTTGCGGTATCGGCCAGCGCATCGGCATTTTCGCCGCCGCCGGCTCCGGCAAAACCACCCTGATCAATATGCTGATCAACCACACCGACGCCGATGTGTTTGTCATTGGCCTGATCGGTGAGCGCGGACGTGAAGTGACCGAATTCATCGAGCATCTGCGTCAGTCTGAAATACGCTCACGATGCGTGGTGGTGTATGCCACCTCGGATTTTTCCTCGGTGGATCGCTGCAACTCGGCCCTGCAGGCTACGGCCATCGCCGAATATTTCCGTGACCAGGGCCTGCGTGTGGTGTTGTTGCTGGACTCGTTGACGCGCTACGCCAGGGCCCGTCGCGATCTGGCCCTGGCCGCGGGTGAAGCGCCGGCGCGACGAGGCTATCCGGCCTCGGTGTTCGATGCCTTGCCGCGCCTGCTGGAACGGCCCGGGGTGACTGCCTCCGGCAGCATTACCGCCTGGTACACGGTGCTGCTGGAAAGTGACGACGAACCGGACCCGATCGCCGAGGAGATTCGCTCAATCCTCGACGGCCATATTTACCTCAGCCGTGCGCTGGCGGCCAAGGGGCACTACCCGGCGATCGATGTGCTGCGCAGCGTCAGTCGCGTGGCGACGCAAGTCACCCCACCGCAGGTGCAGCAACTGGCGGCGGCGACCCGGGAAACGCTGACGCGGCTTGAGCAGCTGCAGGTTTTTCTCGACATGGGCGAGTACAGCCCAGGCGCGGACGCCGCCAATGACCAGGCGCTGCAACGCCGTGCAGCCCTCTACCAGTGGTTGTGCCAGCCCACTGGCGAACGCTGTGAACCGGACGAGGGCCTGGGCCAATTGCAGGGGGTCATGGCATGAATCCATTAGCCGATCGTCGTCGCCTGTTGGCGCTCAGCCAGTTCCGCCTGCAACGCGGTCAACTGCTGATTGCGCGTACCCGGCAGAAACTGCAGCCGCTGGTCCAGGAGCGGGCCGCTTTCGATGGACAAGAGGCGGCGCTACACGGTTTGTTGGCCAGCCATCGCGCCAATGACTGTGTGCTCGATCACGGGCAACTGTTGGCGCTGTTGCGAAGGCAGGCGGTCATTCGGCGGCAGATCGAGCTGTTGCGCGTCGAGCGTAACCGGGTCGATCAGCAGTGCCGGGAGATTGAGCAAGCGTTGCAGGAGCAGCGCGAGCAACTGCGGTTCACGCAGCGCAAACACGACAAGTACGAAGGGGCTGTTCAGCAGCTGTTACGGGGGCAACGGCTGGAGCAGGTACGCCGGGAAGAAAGAGAAGCCGAAGAGATGAACGGAGTTTCGCGATGAGCAATGTATCTGCAATTTCACCCTTGCCGGTTCAACCCTTGGACCCTGTCACCGAACAGCCGATGGATGAGTCGCACGACAGGCTGGTGCCGGTGCGGGAGGATGAGCTGCCGCAAGGTGTGCTGGAGCTGATGGCGCCGTTGATCCTGCGTCATCGACCCCTGATGGACACGGGGCGCGCAATCACTCTGCAGGCGATGGTCACGCTCCCGGAAAAGCCGGCGGCTGAATTCGACGAAGTACGGCTGCCCACACCGGCGTCTCATCCACAAGCGCAGCCGCTGTCGAGTAAACCTGAGCAGCCTCGGGTGTTGCCAGCGGTGGCTGACGTTGCGCCTGTTGTCGACAGGGGGGGCGCGCCGACACCGACACCGACACTGACACTGACACTGGCACCTGCAAACCTGCCGACTCGGATCGTTGTTGAGTCAGGGCTGACCGAGCGCCCATCAAACATCGTCGAACCGCTACCGGTCGACCGTGCCACCAGTCCAGGTGCACCCTCGATTTTTGAGTTCGAAGGGCAAAGGCCCGAAGCCTTATCGAGCCTCCCGACCGCGCGCCATGTGCCGCCAATTGCCTCACCTGCGACCTCGGCGCCCGGGATGCCGCCAGCGCCGCCTGCCCTCGACCCGATCATCGAGACCCTGCCGGTTGCCGACCGGGGGTTGCTGCAGGTTCCGTTCAATAAAGGTACCGCCAGCGGGCAGGTGACGATCAGCCGCGTGGCCGATGAGTCCACCCGCAACCTGCAACTGAGCCCGAGCAATGCCCTGGTTTTCGAACAACTCAAAGTGTCGCTGGAGCACGTCCGCGAACCCGCCTGGCGCCTGACCGATAGCGACGGCGAGCATCAGCGCCAGGGCTCGCGGCAGCCGCCGGACGACGAGCAGACCGAAGACGCCGGGCAGGGTGCATGAGCGCACTGAAGTTGCGTCGGGTCAACGCTTCGGCGCATACCGCCGCGCAAGCGATACGACGCTGGCGAAACGCGGATGTCGACGCCGGTTCAGGCCATCCGCCAAGGCAATCGGGTTATCTGTGCTTTCGCGCATCAGGCGAGGGCGGGGAATGGTGGGGTTTGATCGACGCCCGCGACTGGTTGCATCGATCGCTCCCGGGTTTGCGCTCGTTACTGTCGGTCGAGTGCTCGCTGATGAACATCGCCGAACTGTTCCGCGCGGTGCCGCAACCCTTGCTGTTGGAGGTAGACGACTTGCACTACCGGCAAATATCCGACGTCGATGGGGTCCCTCCCGGGCAATTGCCCCCGCAAGAACTGCCATGGCTCGACACGCCTCGCGGGCGCCTGTGGTTGACCCGATTGCCGCCGGCACGGGCCGCCAACCAGCCCCTGGACGCCGACTCATGGCTGAGCGATTTGCCGCTGCGCCTGGAGTTGATACTGGGGGCGAGTCACCTCGGACACGGGATACGGCTCAAGGCCGGCGATGTCCTGCGAATCATTCAGCGTTCGCAACGATGCTACCTGGGGCGTCAATGCCTCGGCGCTTTCACCTTTACTGAACAGGGGGTACACATGCTATCGACCGCGACCGACGCCCAAAGCACGGCAGATTTCGATACCGATACCGATACCGATTTTGACCTCGGCGCTTTGCCGGTGCGTCTGGAGTTCTTGCTCGCGACCCGGGAAATCGACCTGGCCACGCTGTCGCACATCATCGCGGGCCAACTGATCCCGCTGGCGGACGATGCGGTGCGGCACATCGAGGTGCGTGCCAATGGCAAGCCGGTGGCCCGTGGCGAACTGGTGCAACTGCAAGAGCAGTTGGCTGTGGAGTTGCTCGAGGTCTATCGCAACGGTTCACCGGACGGAATGCCGCGATGAACGACGTCTCGCTGATTGCGCTGCTGGCGTTCGCTTCACTACTGCCGTTTCTGGTGGCGGCCGGCACCTGCTACATCAAGTTTTCCATTGTCTTTGTCATCGTGCGTAACGCCTTGGGCTTGCAGCAAGTGCCCTCGAACATGGCCCTCAATGCGATCGCCTTGATGCTGGCGATTTTCGTGATGACGCCGGTGATGAAACAGGGCTATGGCTATTACAAGGAAGAACAGGTGGCTTTTACCGACATCGAGTCGGTGGTGAATTTCGCCGAGAACGGGTTGGGCGGCTACAAGGACTACCTGCGCAAGTACACCGACCCGGAACTGGCGCTGTTCTTCGAGCGGGCGCAAGCGGTGCAGAGTGAGTCCGATATCGTTATGCCCGCCGATGAAGAACTCACGCCGTCGCTGTTTTCCCTGCTGCCGGCCTACGCATTGAGTGAAATCAAAAGCGCCTTCAAGATCGGCTTCTACCTGTACTTACCCTTTGTGATCGTCGACCTGGTGATCTCCAGCATCCTGCTGGCGCTGGGCATGATGATGATGAGCCCGGTGATCATTTCGGTGCCGATCAAATTGGTATTGTTTGTTGCTCTGGACGGCTGGGCGCTGCTGTCCACCGGGCTGGTCAAGCAATACCTGACGTTGCTGGCATAGGCGCAGGTTCATGAACGATCTGGTCTATGCCGGCAATAAAACCCTTTACCTCATCCTGTTGATGGTGGCGTGGCCAATCATCGTTGCCACGGTGGTCGGCCTGGTGGTCGGTCTGATTCAGACCGTGACCCAGTTACAGGAGCAGACCCTGCCGTTCGGTTTCAAACTGCTGGCCGTCGCCGCGTGCCTGTTCCTGCTGTCGGGCTGGTACGGCGAAACCTTGCTCAATTTCAGTCGAGAAGTCATCCGCCTGGCGCTGGGTTAGCGCGATGTCGGTGACGCTGTTTTTCGACCTGTACACCTGGTTTGCCGCCGCCCTCCTGGGGTTTGCACGCCTGGCGCCGATTTTTTTCATGTTGCCGTTCCTCAACAGTGGGGTGCTCACGGGCGCGCCACGCCAGGCTGTCATTGTGTTGGTGGCGTTGGGTTTCCAGGCTTATGTGGGGGGGCCGCTGCCTGACCTCGACGGGTTGGCGTTCTTCGGTCTGATGTTGCGCGAGGCTGGCATTGGCGTTCTGCTTGGATGCCTGCTGTGCTGGCCGTTCTGGGTGCTGCACGCCATGGGCAACCTGATCGACAACCAGCGCGGGGCGATGCTCAGCAGCACCGTGGACCCGGCCAACGGCGTCGATACGTCGGAGCTGGCAAATTTTCTCCAGTTGTTCGCCGCGGCGGTTTATCTCGAGGGCGGCGGCATGCTGCTGATGCTTGAAACCATTGGCCACAGTTACCGCCTATGCGCGCCGGTCAATGGCTGCGAGATACACCTGACATCGATTCTGAGCCTGCTCGACGCGCTGGTGAGCAAGACCCTGGTGATCAGCGCGCCGGTGGTGGCCACGCTGTTGATCAGCGAAGCGCTGCTTGGCTTGCTCTCGCGGTATGCGCCGCAAATGAATGCGTTCTCGGTGTCGCTGACGGTCAAGAGCCTGGTGGCGCTGGTGGTGTTGATGCTGTATTTCGGCGTTCACCTGCCGGACGAAGTCCTGCGCATGGGCATGAAGTCCCAAGGGCTGGAACATTATCTGGGCCGCGAAGGAGAGGCTGCCGATGTCGTCCAGCGCCTCGAAGACTGAGAAACCCACCGCCAAGCGCCTGCGCGATGCGTCACGCAAAGGGCAGACGTTCAAGGCCAAGGATCTGGTGATCACCTGCCTGACCCTCTGCGGCATCACCTACATGGTGTTCAACAGCTCGCTGGTGGAGGTCATGGAAGTCTATCGGCGCATCATTGCCAGTGACTTTGACGTGGACCTGCAAGCGTACTCGGCCATGCTGGTGCTGGTCGGGCTCAAGGCATTGTTGCCGTTGCTGCTGGTCTGTGTGTTGACCAGCGCATTGCCTGCACTGTTGCAAAGCGGTTTTGCGCTGGCCAGCGAAGCCTTGAAGCTCAACCTGGGAGCGTTGAACCCGATCAATGGCTTCAAAAAACTGTTCAGCATGCGCACCGTCAAGGACACGGTCAAAGCGCTGCTGTACCTGGGCAGCTTTGCCCTGGCCCTGTGGATTGTCTGGATCACCCAGCGGCAATTGCTGTTTGCCCAACTGTTCGCCCAGGCATCTGACCTGTTCGCAATCTGGGGCCACTTGTTGCTGGTGCTGGTGCTGGCGTTCCTCGGATGCGTGCTGCTGATCGTCGTGCTCGATGCGTTGAGCGAATACTGGCTGTTCATGAAGGATCAGATGATGGACAAGGACTCGGTCAAGCGCGAACACAAGGAACAGGATGGCAATCCCGAGATCAAGGGACGCCGTCGTGACCTGCATCGTGAGTTGCTGTCGGAGCAAATCAAATCCGATGTGCGCAACTCGCGGATGATTATCGCCAACCCGACGCACATTGCCATCGGTGTGTATTTCCGCCCGGAAATCACCGTGTTGCCGTTTATCTCCCTGATGGAAACCAACCAGCGCGCCCTGGCCGTTCGCGCCTATGCCAAAGAGGTCGGTGTGCCGGTGATCAATGACATCGCATTGGCCCGGCGGATATTCAAAACCCACCAGCGCTACAGCTTTCTTCAAGTACAGGAAATCGAAGAAGTCCTGCGTCTGTTGATCTGGCTCGAACAGGTCGAGCAGGCCTGATTTCTCCCTTTTCCTTTTTCCTCCAAACGTTGGCATGAGCGCAATTTGGCAGCGTGCTCAGCAGCGCTTTGGCTCAATGCAGTCGTCAGCAACGCTGACGTTTTTCAGGAGTGTGGCTGATGAGTCGCGACAAACAACAAGATGAACAACTGGCCCTCGATGTCGTGGATGCGGTGCTCGGTGGTGTGGCATTGAAAGACGTGCAAGGCATCAGTGACGAACACATGAACGGTCTCTATGCCTTCGCGTTCCAGTTTTACGAGCAAGGGCGGCTGGACGATGCCGAAAAGTTCTTCCATTTCCTGTGCATCTACGACTTCAACAACAGCCATTACTGGATGGGGTTGGCCGCCGTACACCAACTCAAGCAGAACCACCAGAAAGCGATCGACCTGTATGCGATCGCCTTCGCCCAAGGCAAGAACGACTACCGACCGATGCTGTACACCGGCCAGTGTCACCTGGCGCTGGGCAAGGTCGGCAAGGCCAGATTGTGCTTCGAATATGTGCTTGAGCAAGCCACGGAAGACGATTTGCGCAAACAGGCTCAGGTGTATCTCGACACCTTGAGTCACATTGAAAAAGATTGTTCGGAGACTGAACATGAGTGAAATCAGAAGCACCTTCAACCCGGCTTCTTTGAGCTTGACCGGTCGAGACGTAGCCGTTGAAAAATATGGCCAAGCTGCCAGTCAAGCGGCCAGGACGGCGGATTATCAGAAGGCCGGCCAAGAGGCATTGGCTCGCCTGATGTCGGTGAGCTACGAAGGCCAGCCTGGCCCATCCGTCGCCAGTGCGGGCAGACCGATGTTGCAAGTGCCAGCTCTACTCGCTGACGGCAACAAACAGGAAACCAACGGTGATCTGTTCACGCTGTTGATGGCGATGATCAGCGAGTTGATCGGCGAAGTCGACGTCAAAAAACTGAAAAACCGCCTGGCGATGCTGCAAAGCATGGCCGGAGCCAAGCAGCAGGGGTATGAAAAGCTGGCGGCTGACTACGCCGCCGCCGTTGAGGCGCTGGAAGTCGCCGAAGGCAATATCGGCAGCAGCCAGGAGCACCTCGATCAGTTGCAGGAGCGGGTTCGGCAGGTCCAGGGACTGCTGAATGAGAGTGAGGCACGGTTGGCGGAACTGGATTCTGAATCACCGGGATACGCTCGCGAACTGGCACTGCGCGACAAGCTGAAAGGTGAACTGGCGGGCCATACCCAAACACTGCAAAAGGCGACCGATGCTCACCTGAAACTGATCGAGATCGCCAACGCCTGCGCCAAAACGCTGGCCATGGTGGCCGTGAAGGTGCAAGAAGCCGGACTCGCCGGACCCTTGGTGAAGGAGTCCAACGAAAAAGCGCTGAACAGCAGCGCACTGGCGCTCCTGAACCGCTTGAAGATTATCGAGTTGCTTGGCGAGGCGGCGCAGAACAAGGAGGAGCTCAATCAGGAGTTGTTCCAGGAGATGCAAGCAAAGCTTCAGGAACACATGAAGCTCGAGTCGGAAAAGTACCTGGAAGAAGTGCGTAAGGCTGAGGCGCTGCAGAGCACCATGGGCTGCATTGGCAAGATCGTCGGCGCGATATTGACCGTTGCGACAATCGCTGTCGGTGTTTTGACCGTCAACCCGGCGCTGATCGCGGTGGGGGTGATTGGCGCGGTAGTGATGATTTCCGATGTGGTGGCCGAGGAAGTGACGGGCAAGTCGTTCATGGCCGAAGCCATGAAGCCGCTGACCACGGTCATGCAGGAAGCCATCAAGCTGTTCACCGAAATCTATACAACATTGCTGGTGACGTTTGTCGACGAGGAGACCGCAAAAGACATTGCGAAAATCGCAGGCATGATCCAGGGGATCGCGGCCACGTTGGCTGCCGTTGCATTGGTGGTCGTGGTCGGGGCACAGGTAGTCGGGCCAATGATCGGCGCCATTGCCTCGAGACTGGCCTCGATGATCGCCAACGCTGTGCCTGCAGCCATGCAGGCGCTCAAGCAGGTGGCTTCATCGGTCAGCAATTCACTGACGCAGATGCTGACCCAGTTGCGCAGCTTCATCACCAGAGGCGCCGATGCGGTGACCCTGGCCCGCATTACCGCCTATCTGCAGACGGCTCAGGCCGTCACCGAGTTCGGCAATGTGGCAGTGCAGGGCGGTTTGCAGATCGGTAGCGGCGAACATCTGGCCAAGGCAGCGAAGCACCTGGCGGACGTGCAGGTGCGCATGGCGATCAGCGAAGAGATCACTGACTACCTCACCCGGCTGGTCGAAGACTACGGCCAGGCGATGAAGGTCCGCACCGATGAGATCGGGAATTTAATTGCCGACATGCATCGCAGTCATGACGTGAGCCTGCAAATGGCCCGGCACGTTTGAAGTCACTGATAAAAAGGTAATTTTTCATGACCACCATTCACACCACGACCAGGCCTGCTCCAGCGGTATTGACTCACGATCCGGTGAACGACGCAGGGTTGAGCGAGTTGATTGCCCAGGAGCAATTCTCGAAAGATCTCAAAGGCAAGCGCCTCTCGGATACGACGTTTCTCAACCAGGTCACCACCAAGCAAGTGCTCCAGAACGGTAGCTTCATAGCGCCTACGGCTGCGGCGCTCGAAAGTGCAATCAATGCCTACCAGCCCAGTGAGTCGGACTGGCAAGACTTCGCTGCAGCTTTGACGATGCTCAACGATGAAGTGCGCAACGATCTGGTATTTGATCCGGGCGCTTGGGAGAAACATGCCAACGTATTGGTCGCCGCGATCATTGCACTCAACGTCGCACGGGTCGCCAACGCGCATTTGCGCGGGCATTTCAGTGTCATGGCGGCGGAGGCCGCCAAGGCCCAGGGCGCGGCCATCGTCGAATCCGGTGAGGCAGCCTTCTACAGCGCCGTCACTGCCGCCGTAGTGTCCGGCGTAGTTGCCGGTTTCGCTATGATCAAGACGTTGAAAGGCCAGGGGCTCAAGCATGACGATATCAACCTGCACAAGCGCAACGCTCTGGACGCCAACAAAATTGAGCATGACCTGAAGCTACATCGTTCCCGCGATGACTGGGATCCGCAAACCACCTACAAAATAGAGACTTTCGACGATTTCGGCCGGTCGAAATTCGTCGACTTCAAACCCGAGGGGACCACGCTGACGCCTCAGGAGCAGGCGTGGTTCGACGGGGAAATCTACAAGGCGAAACAGGTTGTGAAAGAATCCGACTGGTTGAGCCTTTCGGGCATCAAAGGCATTGAGAAAAAGCTCGAAATCGGCCGTGCGCTCAGTGCGATGTCGATGAGCCTGAGTCAGGTCGTGTCCAGCATGGTGCGCATGAGCGAGTACGCTGCGCGGGAGAAAGAAGTCCTGCAGCAAAGTGCACAGAACACTCAGAAAAGCCTGAGTGACGAGGTCGCTCAGAAAGACTCCGCCGACAGGGCACTGGTGCAAAAGATGATGGATGAGATAGTGCAGATAAGCCGGTCGCGCATTGAAGTCCTTGGAAGGGTTTGAGTGAGGAAACCAATATGAGAATTGCAGAGCCCTCACATCCGTCAAGCAGTTTGCCTGCTGACTTCAATGCCAACGTTGATGCGCCACTGCCTCCCGAAATGCCTCCCGAGGTTCACGCCGGATTTTCCCTTGCGCAGTTGCTCGAGCGTTCGGGGAAGGTGCTCAATCGTAACCTGGAAAACATGCTTAAGTGTCAAGCGGGCGTTCCAAGAG
Source organism: Pseudomonas sp. GNP012 (assembly GCF_054343835.1). NCBI lineage: Bacteria > Pseudomonadati > Pseudomonadota > Gammaproteobacteria > Pseudomonadales > Pseudomonadaceae > Pseudomonas > Pseudomonas sp. GNP012. The sequence goes on from NZ_JBTGUU010000001.1 coordinate 1,186,283, forward strand.
ACCTTCAAAGCTCGCCTGCAGAAATTCTTGCGCAGTATTTTTCGTCTACCGAGTTTGCCGAGCAGACTCACGCTAAACGTATTCGATCGCTGATGTGGACACACCAGATGCGTCAGACTGGAATGGTGTTCAATCTTTGCCTCGATACGCTGCCAATGGAGCAACGTCAGCCACTCTACGATGAGCAAGATCGTATTCTCGATGAGCACAGACGAATGTCGGTGCCGGATGAGATCGCTGACGAGTTCGACGTGCGGGTGAACTCTTCAGTCGAATTTTTCGACAAGTTGATCGACCTCATTGACCTGATCAAAAACGGTTATCTGGGCGGTTATGAATACATTATGAGGGCCTATTCGGACTTCTTCGTCGATTTCAATGAGCTAATTACCGCGAGGTTGAAAGACTGGGTCGTGGGTGAGGACCAAGGTAACGGGGTCTGGTTGTACAACGGTCCGCTGCGAACCGCACTCAATGAACTGATCAAAAAATACAGCCATCCAAATCCTGCATCCGTGCTGTTTCCCGAACCCGGAAAAGAAGGCGTGAGCAAGGCGGAGGCGGAAAAGTGGCTAACAGCGCTGGGGCTGCCTGACGCTTGCCTTAAGCAAAATTCCGACGGCAGTTACTGCGTCGTCATAGACACTGGGCCGCTTTGGACAATGCTAGGCAGCCTGCCACCAGGCGCGGGGGATGATAGTGTTTACTTTGATAACGCCAGATTCCAGGCTTGGCAAACCGGCTTCAATGCCCAGGAAGAGCGCCTGAAAAACACATTGCAGTCCTTTACGCAGAAATACTCGAATGCCAATTCTTATCATGACAATTTCAGCAAAACGCTGTCTTCACATTTAAATCAGTTTTTTGACATGTTGAAGGCGATGTTGAATTTTTGATGTGAGTCCGGGTTGTTTGGGCAAAGCATTTGAATGTCAGTAGATCGGGCGTAACACGGGTTTGTTTGAGCTGGCGTTGCGCCTGCATTTTGTTGTGTGGGAGAAAAGAATGTCAGATGAGTCAAGTGATAAGTTCGACATCGCGAGTCAAGTGATCAAGGTGTTGTCGGACTATTTTCCGGCGGGTCGTCGAGGCATCGAGTTGACTTCGCGATTGGTCCAGGATTTGTATGTTGACTCCATCAGTCTGATTGAAATTGTCATGGCGTTGAATGAAACCTTCGATATTGACCTTCCTGAGGATAGAGTCGGGTTGTGGAGGACGGTAGAAGATGTTTGTGAATCAGTGATGAGTTCAAGAAGTTGCCGGGCGTCAGATTTTGAGTGAGAAAACAAAATGCCTTGTTTATATATAAGCAAGGCATTTTTGCATGGTTGTTGTTTGTTTTGCGATTTTTCCTACAGGAAAAATCGTAGTTTCATTTCGTAGTAAATCAATTCTCCTACGGAACCCTCCTATTCAATTTCCTATAGTCACGCGGTTTGTCATCTCGAGCCTGATTACGAACAGGCTTGATTGCGCTCAGTAACTTTCTATAGAGAAATTTCAAAGTATGGACAGTGCAGCTGATCAAACGCTGGTCAAGTCATTCGTTTTTGACCACTGGCTATTGCAAAGTGATGGAACGCTGATGCGAGATGGAGATGGCGTTCACGTCCCGCCCAAAGAGTTGAATATTTTGCGCCTGCTGCTGAAGTCGGCGGGGTCGGTCGTCAGCAAGGATTATTTGCTGGACCATGTATGGCCCGAGATGGATGCCGCCGAAGAATCGTTGACCCGCTGCATTTATGCTTTGCGCAAGCTGCTCAGGGAAAACAAGGATTACATTGCGACGGTATACGGCCAGGGTTATCGCTTTACCTGTGCGGTTGTCGAACTCGACACACCGGGTCAGGCGAGGGCTGTGGCGCCTTCGCTGGCTGTTTTGCCGTTTCGCAATCTGGGGGAGACGGCGGCGCTGGATCTGCAAGATCTGATGATCCGTCAGTTGACGTTGGCGTTCGGCGAGATGTTGCACGTCATTCCATCGGGATTGATGGCCGCATATACGCAACCGGTCGATGTGCGGTCGCTGGTCGGGCAGTTGTCTGCGGACTACTGCTTGAGCGGGCGTTGTAGCGGCCCAAGCGATCAGCAGCAATGGTCGGTCGAGTTGATCCGTGGCCGCGATCACGCTCTGCTGCATGGGCAGACACTGGATGCCCTTGATCCCGGGGCATCGCTTGGGGCATTGACGTGCCTGGTTGCACAGCGCATTCCCGGCTTGAGCTTTGTCGGTGATGCCTGCGCGTCATACCCGGCAGCGGTGGCGTACCTGCGTGGTTTGTGTAGCGTGCAGCAGCACACGCCGCAAAGCCTGCGCGATGCTCTGGTACTGTTTCGCCAGTGCCTGAAGCTCGATGCCGGGCACACATTGTCCTGGTATGGTTTGGCGGATGCGTGGCTGGGGCAGGCAATGATCGGATCCTGTGATCAGGGCCGGGCAATCGATGAGGCACAATCGGCGATTTCCAATGCCTTGGCATTGGACCCTGGCAACATCCCTGCATTGGCCCGCCTGGCTTTGCTCACCAGTTTGGGCGGCTGCGAACAGGCGGCCCAGGTGCTTTTCCGACGCTGTCTGCTGGCTGCCGATCAGGCTGACGTTCATTACTTTCATGCCTGGCATCACTGGTTCTGGCGGCATAACGATCAGGCTGCGCAAAGCATCGACAATGCTCTGCGGTACGATCCTGATTGCGTAAGGGCGCAGGTCTTGCGTATGCGCATTGCGCTTGCCGCAAGTCCCGAGTCGGCCTTGCAGATGGCTCGTCGAGCCCTGCAACAAGGCGCCTCGGGCAGCTCGTTGCTGGTGATTCTGTATGCCGTGGTGTTGGCTTATTTTGACCATCACGCGGCAGCCTGGAACGAGCTCGAACAGGCCGGGCTCTGCGAAAGTGCAATCGGTGAACAGGGACTGGCTGCCTGGAATGTGCTGTTCGGCGCCAATCCGTTCAGTGCCCGCGACTTGCATGCGAACTGGTTGGCTCTGACCCGGCTGCGATCCGTTGATGACATTCCGTTGTCAGGTGGGTCCGGATTATCTGGTGGTCCGGTGATTGAGCCGCTCTGGAGTTCTTTGCAACGAACACCTGAAGTGGGCTATCAGGCATCGACGCAGGACGATCCTGTCCGCGAGCAACTGATGCTGGTCAGCGAGCGGCGTATGGCATGACACAGCGCGGACTCAAGTGGCTAACGGTACTGGTGTGCCTTGGCGCAGGTCAGGCGCAAGCCTGGTGCTGGAGTGAGGCAGGGGCGCGACATGCAATCGAACCCGAACTGCTCCAAGCGATTGCCGATGTCGAATCGGGACAGAACCCGAGCGCAATGAACTACAACAAGGATGGTTCGCGAGACATCGGGTTAATGCAGATCAACAGCTATCATCTCCCCCGGTTGAGTGCCCAGGGCATCACTGAGCAGCGACTGCTGGGTGAGCCTTGCCTGTCGGTTGAAGTCGGTGCGTCGGTGCTTGCCGATTTTATCGCGCGTTACGGCTACAACTGGACGGCAGTGGGTGCCTACAACGCCGGTCATTCACCCGACCGGCAAGCCGCGCGCCTGCGCTATGCACGCAAGGTCTGGCAGCGCTATCAGGTGTTTTCCCTGGCTCGACAATGACGGTGCCATGAGCGCTGGCGCAAGATTCTGATCCTCTGCAGGGCGCGATCGGCAGAATTCGATCAGGAAGCCTGCAGCCAGCCTGTCTACCATGGCCGTTCATTTCACAGCCCAGGAGCTGGAACGGTGACAGTTCTGCCGACCCCCGACCCCCGACCCTGCGTTCTACGGATACTCAATGGCGCGCTGCAAGGTTGCGAATTCCCCCTCGGCGAAACTACAACCCTGTTCGTGGTAGGGACTGTGGATCTGCTGGGAGAGGGGGTACTGACTGCCAGCGTCCCGGCGGATGCGATCTTCGTTCCCCTGGAGTCGGGGGGATGCAATTTTGAGGTGTTGGCCGATCAAGTCACGCCGGATGGTCTGCCGCTGCGGGTGCTCAATGAGTCAATGGAAATACGCCACTGTGCCTTCCACACCAGGGTGCAGATCGGCGGCCTGCACATCGCCTTGCGGCCGGAAGACCAATCCTGGGCACCTGAACTGCTCGGGCTGCAACCTGACGCTACCGCTGACGCCGCCGCTGTTGTGTGGTGGCGTGCCCCTCTGTCCGGGTGGGTCGCCAGCGGTCTGGCGCTGGTCGCACTGCTCACCGCGGTTGGCATCTGGTCGATGCCTGGGCCGCCCACACCTGAAACCGATGTTCGCGCGTTGATCGCCGGGGCCAGTGACGAGGCCAGGGTGTTGAGCGGGCGTGACAATGCGATCTATGTGTTCGTGGCTTCCGAACGCGATGCCGGCTGGAGTCGGCAAGTGCTGGTGCGGCACAACACGCTGAGCGGCAAAGTGCTGGTGATGGACCAGGAGCGTCGTCGGCTGGAGCATTTGCTGGACGACCATGATCCACAACTGGCCTGGCACTCCATTGATCTGAAGGATCCATCGATACCGCGACTGCTGCTGAGTGCACAACGCAATCTGCTCACCCCGCAAAAACAGGCAAAACTGCTCGAAGCACTGCTTTTGGCCGCGCCTTATGCCCAGGACATAGCGGTGCAAATGCAGGATGACAGCCTGCTCGTCGAGTTGGCGCAAGAGGGGTTGCAGCGCCTGTCACTGGACTTCAGCCGCGTCGAGCATGAGGACAGTGTCACGTTTGCCATTGCAGGCAATTTGCAGGATTCCGAATTGGCGAACGCTCGCCGGTACGTCGACAGCTTTTACCGGCAGTGGGGGGATCGCTACGTGCACTTCACCGTCGAACTCAAGGACGACTCGCTCAAGGACAAGTCGTTCCAGACCGGCCCGCAGGGCTACATCAAGATGACCTCGTCATCCTGGCACTTTCCTACACAACACTAAAAGGTGACTCATGGCCGACATCGGTATCCCCATCGACTTTCCCGATGACTTTCTCGGGCGTCAGGCCCAGGCATTCGAAGAGGGTGCATCCAAACTCAAGGACAAGCTGGACGAAGCGCTGAAAAACCTGGAGGGCAATGCATCGGACCCTGGTCTGCTGGCCTTGTATCAGACCGCGTTTTCATCCTACACGGTGTTTCGAAACGCCCAGACCAACACCATCAAGGGCTTCAAGGATATCGACATGGCAATCATCCAGGCAGCTCGCTGATTCATCCTTTTTTGATCGGCCATTGGTACGTGCCAATGGCCATTTTCACGAGTGCATCGCATGGCTATTCAAAATATTTCCCTGTCTGACATCGGCCGGACAGCCTTTACGGAATTGCGCGGCCCCCAGGAAGGACCGATCGTATCCCTCGAGTCCCGATTGATCGAAGCGTTTGCCGGTTCTGCGGTCAATAGCGAGCAGGACGTTGCAGCCATCAATCAGATCATGCAGCGCCCGGATATCACCAGCCCCGAAGTATTGGCCAAGTTGCAGGAACTGACAGGACAATACAACGTGGACATCAACCTGCTTAACGTACTGGTCCGCAAAGCGGTAGGTACTGCCGAAACCCTGTTGCGTGCCTCATGAAGCCTGGCGTGTTGCTGATACTGCTGTGCCTGGTGCTGGCGGGGTGTCGCCAACCAAATCTGCTTGAAGGGCTAGATCAACAGCAGGCCAATGAAGTGCTTTCGGTGCTGCAGCGCAACAATATTGCTGCGGTGAAAGTCGATGCCGGCAAAACCGGCTATGCGGTGAAAATCGATCAGGTCGATTTTTCCGCGGCCGTCGATTTGCTCAACCTCTATTCCTTGCCTTCGCGGCCGCGCCTGCAAGTGGCAGAGATGTTTCCTGCCGACTCGCTGGTGGCCTCGCCCCGCGCTGAAAAAGCCCGGCTTTATTCGGCGCTGGAGCAGCGAATCGAACAGTCGCTGGGTGTGCTCGAAGGCGTGGTGTCGGCGCGAGTGCATGTCAGTTATGACCTTGAGGCCGGCGAAGGCGGACGCAAGGCGCCGCCTGTCCACCTCTCGGCAGTGGCGATCCATGAGCTCGACGTCGACCCGCAATTGCTGATCACCGACATCAAGCGTTTTCTCAAGAACAGTTTTGCGGCGGTCGAGTACGAGAACATCTCGGTGGTACTGTCCAAGCGTTCCCCGACCCAGCATGTCGCGCCGTCCGTGGCCGCAACGCAAGGGCATTCGCACTGGGTCTGGTGGTTGGCCGCGGTGACCGCATTGCTGGTGGCCAGTGGCGCAGCCTGGGCTTACCGCCAATCAAGCGCAGGGCAGCATGATGTCGCACGCTGAGTGTTTGGCGCAGATTCTCGCCGAGCCCCTGAGCTATCTGCATCCGCAGCGCCTGTCGACGCCGCAGGGATTTGATCGGCCCGAGGCACGCCATTGGCTCAACCAGATCCTGCTTGAAGATCTCGAACGGCCAGGCCCGTGGCCTTCGACGCCGTTGACAGCCGTAGCCAGGCAATGGGTTCGCCATTGGCGCCACCTGACCTACATCGCCAGGCTGATGGGCGCTTATCGCTTGAAGCCCGACCTGGCGCGAGGCGCAGCGTTGCTAGGCCTGCCCTTGTCATTGCGCCGGTTCGCCGGTTACAGCCTCGGTGTTCGATGCGGCCTGCCGATCGAGGGCTCGCCCGTTTCGATAGACCAGATCGAAGCCGCCGGCCTCAATGCGTTATGGAGTTGGTACGAGCAGGTACCGCCAGCCTTGCTCGAACGCCTGACCTTGCAATTTTCCGAACCGGTTGTTCGCCTGCACAGGCAATGGCCGGTCACGCAACCCGATACAACTCTTTTCTTTTTGGCGGTGCAACATGCTCGACGCTATCCGAACCCTGACTGAACTCCCCGAGTCGAGCGACGCCCATTTGTCCCGCGAGGACATCGCCGCCGCACGTCGACGCCAGACCTTGCAGCGACAGGCGCAGCGCTGGGCCTGCGATTGTGTCGAGCAGGCCCGGCGCGATGCCCAAGCGCTTCATGCCCAGGCCTTTCAGGAGGGCTATGCGGCGGGCATCTTGCGCGCGACCGGGCAGCTGGCTGACGGCTTGCTGATGTCCCAGACGCTGGGGCTGCAATTGCGCAAAGACCTTGCGCAGGCCGCCCGCGATTTGCTCGCACAAGCCTTGAGTCGTCCCGAATGGCTGGATGACATGCTGGAGCGCTGGCTGAGCGAGCAACCGGGCGATTCGAGCGCCGTGTTGCAAGTGCTGCTGCCGCTGCGTTGTCGGCCGCAGGGCAATGAGCTGCGCGAGCGCTTGCGCAGGCATTGGCCCGGTGAACTGGTCCTCGACTATCACCCGCAAGAGCGCTATGTGGCGCGGCTTGCAGATCAGTTGCTGGAATTCGATCTGGAAACGACGCAGCAACGACTGGAGCCGCGGTTGCTGGCATGCGTTGCGAACCTGCCGGAATCGGTTCGCGCTCTGGACCGGGCCTCCATGCAGGCGCTCATGGATCTGTATTCGACCTTTGCCGAACGCTCGCCCGGTTGCACTGACACGACCCCGCCCGAGGTCCGTCATGAAGATTGAAACCGGTTTGAGTCAGCGCACAACCGAGAGCGGGGGGCACGCAACGGTCGAGTCGCTTGAGTCACGTGTGCTTGCGGCTAACCGGAACGTGCCTGAAAACAAGCGCCCTGACCCCGAATTCGAGCGTTTATATGAGTTGCTGTCAGCCATGGAGGGGCAGGGAGAAAAGGTCATCTATGAGTTTCTCCGTTCCCTTCGAGGTGCAGATGGCCAATCACCCGCGTACCCCACTGCCCAGGCGTTGATGGCGGTCACGCTCCAGGTATTGGTTCGATTGAAGGACGACGGGCTGCAAGAGTCGCAGCTTTATAAGGAAGTCAAAGGTGCCAATGGCCTGGCGTTCAACATGGACCTCTTCGTCAAGGGCTTCATGCGTGAGGTGTTTAAACCGATGGAGGATGACGCTTGGGAGAAGAGTGAGTGGTGAAGCCGGGCACTAAGAATTTAATTAGCTGATCAGGGAAGCAAAAATGATTCACTCAATTGGTAATTCAACTGGAAATATCTCTTCCATTTCCAACAATGACACCTCACTCGTCAATGCAGCTGGCAGCCGTTTGATAGAGGCTCTTGATCTCGCGAGCTCTGGTTTTCAAGTGCAAACGCTGGGGACACCCAGGGAAGTAGTCGCGGGGATGGCGCTCCTGGAGCGCAGGGTTGCGAGTGAGTTGCAGGCGGTCGAGGCAGGGCAGGGCGAGACAGGCCACATTGGTGCAGAGCAGGTGCGCGTCTTCATTGATCATGGAGACTTACCTGAAGGGGCGCACAATGAAGACCTTTTTGCTCGAGCCCGCGAGTTAAATTCGGCGGACACCGAGCAAACCCGCGAAAGTCGAATGCGCACGGTGCTTGAAGCCGGTCTGGAATTGCTAGAGAGCGCCCGAGGGCCCGGGCTGAACCTGCTTAATGTCGCGGCGCGCACAGGCCTGGTCGTCGCGCTGACCACGGTGTTGCGCCAGATCGTCGGTTATTACGTGGAGCGAGCTATCCGGGAGGGCGATTCACCCGAGGCATCTCGCGCATGGGAGGTGGCCGCCATCACGATGATTGGTCCGGCACTGAGCCTGATGGGGGCCATCCGCGATGAGTGCGCAGGCACCGCCAATCTTCAGACTAGACTGGGGCGAGTGTGTATGGCGAGCATCACGATGGGGGCGCTGATCGCGGCACATCTGACCGGCGCATCCAGTTCGATGCTTTCGACGGCGGTCAATACGACTGTTTATACATTTGCCCGGGACCTGTGCAATGCCTTCTTTCCTTTGAATGACAACGCCGGAGCGGTGAATGACAGAGCGACGGGAGTCTCCATGGCAGCCTTCGGTACGGTGCAGTATCTATTGGAGCAATTGGCCCCACTGATGCCTCCCAGTGGCCCGGGGCGCGCAGCGGCGGACCTTGGTTTGAGTCTGGGGGCCGATGCCATTGCGGGAGCCGTGAATGCTTTTGGCGCGGTGATTGACGATTTCGTCTTTATCCTTTGCCGAAGCTGGCCGTTGTTATCGCCATCAGTGGGGTTGGGGGCGGTATCGATTGACCCCGAATCACTCCAGCAACATGTCCTTGAAGTGCGCACCGAAGCACGCGTGCCCACGGCACAGCAGTTGGGGAATGCGATGTTCAATAACGCGGCGTCGCGAACGTCTGCGTTCATGGGCCTTGTTCTTGCCTTGGGGGCCACAGCCGTTGAACTGTCGTTGACTGATCTTGGAGAAAACACTCAAGCTCAACTCCTGAATATCGGCCTGGGGATAATGATGATGCTCATCTACTTCCCATTCATCTGGAGTTGCTCCCAGAGCGCGCCTGAGGCTAAACCTGCAGCGCAGTCGCAGGCGTAACCTGATACGCCACCACCCGGCTCGACAGCGGCGATCCGGGTGGTGGATCAGGTCTACGACTTTGAAAAGCAGAGTTTCTCGCCCGCCACCCTCCACATGGCTATAATCGCCCCACTTTTCGTAGCCTTGAGTCAAATCCGCCCATGTACACCCTGGCCCGTCAGCTGTTGTTCAAACTTTCCCCGGAAACCTCCCACGATCTGTCCCTGGACCTGATCGGCGCGGGCGGGCGTCTTGGGCTCAACGGCTTGCTGTGCAAGGCCCCGGCAAAAATGCCGGTGAATGTCATGGGCCTGGAGTTCCCCAATCCGGTGGGCCTGGCCGCCGGTTTGGACAAGAACGGCGCGGCCATCGACGGGTTCGCCCAACTGGGTTTCGGTTTTGTCGAAATCGGCACCATCACCCCGCGTCCGCAGCCGGGCAACCCCAAGCCTCGCCTGTTCCGTTTGCCGGAAGCCGAGGCGATCATCAATCGCATGGGCTTCAACAACCTTGGCGTCGATCACCTGCTGGCCCGCGTGGCGGCGGCCAAATACAAGGGTGTGCTGGGCATCAACATCGGCAAGAACTTCGATACGCCGGTCGAGCGTGCCGTGGACGACTACCTGATCTGCCTGGACAAGGTGTACGCCCATGCCAGCTATGTGACGGTCAACGTCAGTTCGCCGAATACGCCGGGCCTGCGCAGTCTGCAATTCGGCGACTCGCTCAAGCAGTTGCTGGCCGATCTGGCCGAGCGCCGCGCGGAACTGGCCTTGCGTCATGGCAAGCATGTACCGCTGGCGATCAAGATCGCGCCGGACATGAGCGACGAAGAAACCGCACAGGTTGCACAAGCGCTGATCGAAACCGGAATGGATGCGGTCATCGCCACCAACACCACCCTGAGCCGCGTAGGCGTCGAAGGCATGGAACATGGCGACGAGGCCGGTGGTCTGTCCGGCGCACCGGTTCGCGACAAGAGCACCCACACCGTGAAAGTGCTGGCATCGGAGCTGGGTGGTCGCCTGCCGATCATCGCTGCCGGCGGCATTACCGAAGGCAAGCACGCCGCCGAGAAAATCACCGCGGGCGCGAGCCTGGTGCAGATCTATTCGGGCTTCATCTACAAGGGCCCGGCGCTGATTCGCGAGTCCGTAGACGCTATCGCAGCCTTGCGCTGATCCCCTGTAGGAGCGAGCCTGCTCGCGATGGTCGATAACGATAACGCGTGCTTTCTGGATACACGCGATGTTTTCGAGTCCATCGCGAGCAGGCTCGCTCCTACAGGAAATGGTGTGGCGAACGGGGAGGCATAAAAAAGGGCCCCTTTAAAGGAGCCCCTGGGCCGCAGCCCGCCGTCCGGATGGGACGTGCGTGGTTAATTCAGTACAAAATCAGATTGTCGTGTCGCAGTGTTGTGCCCTGTAATTAGCCGACGGCGTGAAGTTCGTTGAGTCTGTGGATTCCCGCAGTGCCGGTCATACCGTCCCAGTTGTCGCCGCGTCCTTCTCGCCAGCCGTTGATCCAGGCTTGGCGTACCGACGGTAGAGTAAATGGGCAAAGCTCACGGGATTTGCCACCAACGCCATATTGATATCCGCGCAAAAATGCTCTTTCCAACGGATCACGCTTAAGTCTTCTCATAGGGTGTTGCCCTCACTTGTTGACTGTATTTATCGCGTCGACCTCTATTGAGGTCTGGCAGAAAAACTCTGCCGTTGGGGGCTCGTTGCCGGCGTGACGAGCCAAGGTGTTGGCGTCATTGCGGCGCCAACCTGAGTTGAGTTCTAACCAATGCGTCACATCGAGGGAATGATCGTTTTGTCATAAGGACGTAACCATTCATGTGTTATGGCCATAAGTAACAGAGTGTTTGTAGCGTATTTATTAGTCAAACCCCGGTATGATCGGCTCTGCGCTGGATGATGGGCTTAATCCTTTAGTGAGAATGGCTCCCGTTGCCGGGAGGCACTATTCGACGAAGGGTCGACTTATGACATTTCATTGCATCAACTTTTTTATCTGTCCTTGCATCTAAGCTCACTTAACCCGAGCAGCAGGGGTGGAACGGCACACCTTCGTGCCACGCGGGCGCTCTTCGAGAAAAGCGCCTGATTGAAAACCGGACCGGCAATGCGTTGCCCGGTCGCTCAGCTAAAGGTTCTGGAATTCCCATGTCCGATCGTTTCGAACTCTTCCTCACTTGCCCAAAAGGCCTTGAAGGCCTGCTCATCGAGGAAGCCGTCGGGCTTGGCCTTGAGGAAGCGCGGGAGCACACCTCTGCCGTGCGCGGCATGGCCACCATGGAAACCGCTTATCGCCTGTGCCTGTGGTCACGCTTGGCCAACCGCGTGCTGCTGGTGCTCAAGCGTTTCCCGATGAAGGACGCCGAAGACCTGTACCACGGCGTGCTGGACATCGAGTGGCAAGACCACATGCTCAACGACGGCACCCTGGCCGTCGAATTCAGCGGCCATGGCTCGGGTATCGACAACACCCACTTCGGCGCGCTGAAAGTCAAGGACGCCATCGTCGACAAACTGCGCACCCCGCAAGGCGACCGTCCGTCCATCGACAAGCTCAATCCGGACCTGCGCATTCACCTGCGCCTGGACCGTGGCGAAGCCATTCTGTCCCTCGACCTGTCCGGCCACAGCCTGCACCAGCGCGGCTATCGCCTGCAGCAAGGTGCTGCACCGCTGAAGGAAAACCTCGCGGCCGCCATCCTGATCCGTTCCGGTTGGCCACGTATCGCGGCCGAAGGCGGCGCGCTGGCCGACCCGATGTGCGGTGTCGGTACGTTCCTGGTGGAAGCGGCGATGATCGCCGCCGACATCGCGCCGAACCTGCGCCGCGAGCAGTGGGGCTTCACGGCCTGGCTCGGTCACGTCCCGGCGTTGTGGAAAAAACTCCACGAAGAAGCGTCCGAGCGTGCCGCGGCCGGCCTGGCCAAGACACCGCTGTGGATTCGCGGCTACGAAGCCGATCCGCGCCTGATTCAACCGGGGCGCAACAACGTCGAGCGGGCCGGCCTGAGCGAGTGGATCAAGATCTACCAGGGTGAAGTCGCAACCTTCGAGCCGCGCCCGGACCAGAACCAGAAAGGCCTGGTGATCTGCAACCCTCCGTACGGCGAGCGTCTGGGCGACGAGGCGAGCCTGCTCTATCTCTACCAGAACCTCGGCGAACGCCTGCGTCAGGCCTGCCTGAACTGGGAAGCGGCGGTGTTCACCGGCGCGCCGGACCTGGGCAAGCGCATGGGCATCCGCAGCCACAAGCAGTATTCGTTCTGGAACGGCGCCTTGCCGTGCAAGCTGCTGCTGATCAAGGTGCTGCCCGATCAGTTCGTCACCGGCGAGCGTCGTACGCCGGAACAGCGCCAGGTCGAGCGTGAGCAAGCCGCCTACGATCAAACGCCGAACGAACCGCAGGAACGCAAGTTCAATAAAAACGGCAACCCGATCAAACCGACGCCGGCACCGGCTCCGGTGGTCGAGCAGCCGCGCCTGAGCGAAGGCGGGCAGATGTTTGCCAACCGTCTGCAAAAGAACCTCAAGGCCCTGGGCAAGTGGGTCAAGCGTGAAGGTATCGACTGCTACCGCGTGTACGATGCCGACATGCCGGAATACTCCATGGCCATCGACCTGTATCACGACTGGGTCCATGTTCAGGAGTACGCCGCGCCGAAATCCATCGATCCGGAAAAAGCGTCGGCCCGCATGTTCGATGCCCTGGCCGCCATCCCGCAGGCGCTGAACATCGACAAGAACCGTGTGGTGGTCAAGCGCCGCGAGCGTCAGAGCGGCACCAAACAGTACGAGCGCCAGGCGGCGCAGGGCAAATTTGTCGAGGTCAATGAAGGCGGTGTGAAGTTGCTGGTGAACCTCACCGACTACCTCGACACCGGTCTGTTCCTCGACCATCGGCCGATGCGCATGCGTATCCAGAAAGAGGCGGCCGGCAAACGCTTCCTCAATCTGTTCTGCTACACCGCAACGGCCAGCGTGCATGCGGCCAAGGGCGGCGCGCGCAGCACCACCAGTGTCGATCTGTCGAAAACCTATCTGGACTGGGCGCGTCGCAACCTGTCTCTGAATGGCTTTTCCGACAAGAACCGCCTGGAGCAGGGTGATGTGATGGCGTGGCTCGAAGCCAGTCGTGACGAGTACGACCTGATCTTCATCGACCCGCCGACGTTCTCCAACTCCAAGCGCATGGAAGGCGTGTTCGACGTGCAGCGCGACCAGGTGCAACTGATCGACCTGGCCATGGCGCGTCTGGCACCCGGTGGCGTGTTGTACTTCTCCAACAACTTCCGCAAGTTCGAACTGGAGGCCAATCTCGGCGAGCGCTATGCGGTCGAGGACATCACTGCCCAGACCCTCGATCCGGATTTTGCCCGTAACGCCAAGATCCATCGCGCCTGGAAAATCATGGCACGTTGATGGTTGCCCCCCTGTAGGAGCGAGCCTGCTCGCGATGGTCGACAACGATAACGCGTATATCTTGGAGTACGCGGCGCTCTCGAATCCATCGCGAGCAAGCTCGCTCCTACAGGGCCCGATCAGTGCTGGTCAAATTAGTGGCTAATAGCTATAACTCCACTCAGGGCCAAAGGGCTTTCCTGCACCTGGCGTTTTGAGTTGCGTTTTATGTCGTTGCACGCCGTGCGCCCCAGGATCCTGGGTTTTATCAGCGAAGATGCCTCGGCCTGGCTGGTCGCGTTGCTGGTTTTGTTGATCGGCGGGGTGCTCACCGGGTTACTGGCGTGGTCGACACTTAATCTGTTTCACCATCAATTGCGGCAACGCTTCCAACTGCTGGCCAGTGAGCGTTACAGCCGTATCGAAGAACGTTTCGAAGATCAGGAGCAGCGCCTCGACGGCCTGCGCCGGTTTTTCGCCAATTCCGGTTCGGTGTCCCGAGCGGAATTCGACGGTTACACCCAACCTTTGTTGCTGCGAACCCAGGCGTATTCCTATGCCCAGCGGGTCACTCGTGACGAGCGGGCGGCGTTCGAGCGACGGGTGCGAGACGAGGGCTTGAACAGCTTCACCCTGAGAGAACTCAACGCCGACGGCCAATTGCAACTGGCCGGCGAGCGCGATGAGTACGTGGCGGTGCTGTATAGCCAGACGCAAAGCAAACTCGGCGCTCCCCTCGGTTACGACTTGCTGGCCCAGCCGCTGCGGCGTGCCACGCTCGCTTGGGCTGATCAGCGTGGCGGCATGGCGGTGTCGCAACCGATGCATCTGGTGAGTATTGAACCGGCCTATGCGCGCGGCGTGCTGCTGGTCGCGCCGGTCACGCAGCGCACCGGACAGGCCCACAATGCCACGAAGCCCTACGGGTATGTGATGGCCGTGATCAGCATGCGCCAATTGCTGGCGGACGGACTGCCGGAAGCGAGTCGCGACTATCTCTCGGTACGCATCCTCGATTTGTCCACCGACGACCGGCACGAAGTGCTGTTCGAGTCGGCCAACCCGCCAGCCGTCAGCGAGCTGTCGGCCACGCGCCTGTTGCGCATGGCCGACCATCACTATCAAGTCGATATCCGGCCCAGCGACGCGTTCGTGCAGGCCAACCATTCCTCCGTGACCAGTCTGCTCGTGTTGGGCGGATTGCTCAGCCTGTTGCTCAGTGCCTTGCTCTATGTGCTGGTCAGTCAGCGGCAGCGGGCGTTGAGACTGGTCGAGCAGCGTACCCAGGAGCTGCGCGATCGGGAACAGGAGCTGCGTGGCACCCATGGTCAGTTGCGTGGCGTGCTGAATGCCGCCACCCAGGTTGCGATCATCGCCACCGACCTGCGCGGCGTCATCAGCACGTTCAACGCCGGTGCCGAGCAGATGCTCGGCTATACCAGTGCCGAAGTGGTCGGCCATATGACCCTGGAGAACCTGCACCTGCCCCGGGAGCTGGCTGCTCGCTCGGCAGAGTTGAGCGCGCGCTATGGCAAGCCGGTACCGAGCTGCCAGGCGATGCTGGTCGAAGGCGACGTGGAGGGCGATCACGAGGCGCGGGAGTGGACCCTGGTGCGCGGCGATGGCAGCCATCTGATGGTCAACATGCTCGCCACGCCGGTGCTCGACGAGCAAGGTCTGTGGGTCGGGCACCTGGCGGTGTGCATCGACATCACCGAACGCAAGCGGGTCCATGAAGCGCTCGCGGCGCGGGACCTGCTGTTGAAAAAACTCAGCGCCCACGTGCCCGGTGGCATCTACCAGTTCAAGATGGAATTCGACGGGCGCTTCAGCGTGATCTATGCCAGCGACGGCATTCGCGATATCTACGAGCTGGAACCCGACGTACTGCTGCTCAATGCCGAAGCGATCTTCACCCGCATTCACCCCCAGGACACTACCCGTGTCCGCGAATCGATCCGCGCTTCGGCCGAAACCCTCAGCCCCTGGCGCGAGGAGTACCGCGTGCAACTGCCGCTACGGGGTTTGCGTTGGGTTCGCGGCGAAGCCACTCCGGAGGAGCTGCCCGGTGGCGGCGTGCTCTGGCACGGCTACATCTCGGACATTTCCGATATGAAGCGGGTGGAAGAAGAGTTGCGTGCGTTGTCAGTCACCGATTCCCTGACCGGTATCCATAACCGACGTTATTTCCAGGAGCGCCTGAGCACCGAAATGGTTCGGGTGGAGCGTGGCGGTGGGGATTTGTCGGTGATCATGCTCGATATCGACCATTTCAAACGCATCAATGACCTGCATGGCCACGCCATCGGTGATCGGGTGTTGCAGGCAGTGTGCGAGCGGATCGGCCACCGGCTGCGTCGCACCGATGTGTTCTGCCGCCTGGGCGGCGAAGAGTTCATGGTGTTGTGCCCGGATATCGGCGGCGAACATGCCTATGTGCTGGCCCAGCAATTGTGGCACAGCCTGCGCAGTTCACCCATTGAAGGCGTCGGTACGGTCACCGCCAGTTTCGGGATTGCCAGTTGGCGCGCCGGGGAGGGCGCCGATGCCTTGCTGTTGCGCGCGGACTCGGGGGTTTATGCGGCGAAGCAGGCAGGGCGAGACCGGGTAGAAGAGGAGATGAATTAACCCGGGTTGTACGCTGCCCCTGTAGGAGCGAGCCTGCTCGCGATGGATTCGAGAGCGCCGCGTACATCCAGTATGTCCGCGTTATCGTTATCGACCATCGCGAGCAGGCTCGCTCCTACAGGGGGCAGAGCTGTGCTTTACAACACCGAAGCCGTCTGCGGCGCTTTCGGTTGGCGGTACAGGTCGAGCAGCACCTGATCGAGCACCGACGAGGCGCCGAACGGGGCCTTGTCGTTGAGGATCGCCACCACCGCCCAGGTGTTGCCGTTGACGTCGCGACTGAAGCCGGCAATCGCCCGTACGGTGTTCAGCGTGCCGGTCTTGACGTGGGCTTCACCGCGCATCGCCGTGGTCTTCAGGCGCTTGCGCATGGTGCCGTCGGTGCCGGCAATCGGCATCGAACTGATGTACTCGGCGGCATACGGGCTGCGCCACGCCGCTTCGAGCATCGAGGCCAATTCCCGGGCGCTGACGCGCTCGGAGCGGGACAGGCCGGAGCCGTTCTCCATCACCAGATGCGGCGCGGTGATGCCCTTTTTCGCCAGCCACTGACGCACGACACGCTGGGCAGCCTTGGCGTCATCACCATCGGCATCGGTGCGGAAACGTTGGCCCAGGCTCAGGAACAACTGCTGGGCCATGGTGTTGTTACTGTATTTGTTGATGTCGCGGATGATTTCCGCCAGGTCCGGCGAGAACGCCCGGGCCAGCACCTTGGCGTCTTTAGGGGTTGGCGCCAGCACATCCCTGCCCTGGATGCTGCCACCCAGCTCCTTCCAGATCGCGCGGACGGCGCCAGCGGTGTAGGTCGCGTGGTCGAGCAGCGACAGGTAAGTCTGCGAGCTGCAGCCTTCACCCAGTTGACCGCCGACGGTAACGGTCACGGTGCCATCGGCTTGCGCCACCGGGTTGTAACGCACGCCACCGGTGCATTGCTTGGAGTTGAGGGCCTTGACCTGGTTGTCGATGCGGATGCTCGCAATCGGCGGTTCCACCGAGACCAGTACCTTGCCCGAGTCATTGCGCGCAACGAAGCGCAGTGCCTTGAGGTTGACCAGCAGCGAGTCGGGTTTGACCAGGAACGGCTTGTTGTCATCGTTGCCGTCGTCATTGAACTCCGGCAGTTGCGGTTGCACGAAGAAGGTTTTGTCCAGCACCAGGTCGCCGGTGACCTGGGTGACACCGTTGGCACGCAGGTCGCGCATCAGCAGCCAGAGTTTTTCCATGTTCAGCTTCGGATCGCCGCCACCCTTGAGGTAGAGGTTGCCATTGAGGATGCCGCCACTGAGGGTGCCGTCGGTGTAGAACTCGGTTCTCCACTGGTGGTTCGGGCCGAGCATTTCCAGGGCTGCGTAGGTGGTGACCAGTTTCATGGTCGACGCCGGGTTGACCGACACGTCGGCGTTGAACACCGTAGGAGTGCCGGGGCCGGTGAGCGGGATCATCACCAGCGACAGGGCGTTGTCCTGCAATTTGCTGGCTTTCAGGGCTTTTTCAACGTTGGGCGACAACGCGGTATTGATTGGAGCGGCGCAAACGGGGAGGGCCAGGGGGAGAAGAAAACCGGCCAACAGCAATGGACGCAAAGACTTGATCATCTGAAATAAAACCCTACAGCCGAGGGGGAAATAAGATGAGGGCATGAAGATAAATTCCCTCAATGGTCATGAAAGTGTCGGCATTATGCCCCAAGGTGTCACGACTTGTGCCGTGCGAGGGCTGTCCGATCGGCTATTTTTTTACCGACGGTAGGCGAGGTGGCCCAGAGAGTCAGGCAATCGGCGGCTTAAACTGCTAAAGTGCCGCCCGTTATTACTTAAGAGGATTGTTCCAATGGCGACTAACCGTTCCCAGCGTCTGCGCAAAAAACTGTGCGTCGATGAATTTCAAGAGCTGGGTTTCGAACTGAACCTGGATTTCAAAGAAGATTTGGCTGATGAAGCCATTGATGCTTTCCTCGACGCGTTCCTCAAAGAAGCCATGGAAGCCAACGGTCTGGGTTATGTTGGCGGCGACGACTACGGTCTGGTTTGCCTGCAGAAGCGTGGCTCGGTCAGCGCCGAACAGCGCGCTGCCGTTGAAGCCTGGCTCAAAGGCCGCACCGAGCTGACCAGCGTTGAAGTCAGCCCGCTGCTGGACGTCTGGTACCCGGAAAAGCCGATCAATCCGGTAGCTTGATGTTCTGAAAAAGAACGGCGACCCAAGGGTCGCCGTTTTTTTTGCCTTTTTTTTGTAGGAGCGAGCTTGCTCGCGATGAACCTGAGAACACCGCGGGGTGTCAGGCTTCCAGCGTTATCGTTGACGACCATCGCGAGCAGGCTCGCTCCCACAGTTCAGAATCAGCAGCGTCACCACCCCCGCGACAATCCCCCAGAACGCCGAACCGATGGAAAACAGCGTCAGCCCCGATGCCGTGACCATGAAGGTGATGAGCGCCGCTTCACGCTCCTTCACTTCGCTCATCGCGATGCTCAAGCCGTTGATGATCGAGCCGAACAGCGCCAGTGCGGCAATCGACAGCACCAGTTCCTTGGGCAGCGCGGCAAACAATGCCGCGAGCGTTGCGCCGAAGACGCCGGCGATCCCGTAGAAAATCCCGCACCAGACAGCTGCGGTGTAGCGTTTGTTGCGATCTTCATGGGCGTGCGGACCGGTGCAGATCGCCGCGCTGATTGCCGCCAGGTTGATCCCGTGAGAACCGAACGGTGCCAGCAGCAAACTGGCGATGCCGGTGGTGGTGATCAGCGGCGAGGCTGGCACGGTGTAGCCATCGGCGCGCAATACGGCGATGCCGGGCATGTTCTGTGAGGTCATGGCGACGACAAACAGCGGGATGCCGATGCTGATGGTCGCGGCCAGGGAGAACTGCGGTGTGGTCCAGACCGGCGTGGCGACCTCCAGGTGAAAACCGCTGAAGTCCAGCAGCCCCATGAAGCCTGACAATGCCGTGCCGACCAACAAGGCTGCCAGCACCGCATAGCGCGGCGACAGGCGCTTGACCAGCAGATAAGTGACGAACATTCCCAGTACCAGGGCCGTGCGGTGTTGTGCGGCGACGAAAATCTCGCTGCCGATCTTGAACAGGATCCCTGCCAGCAGGGCGGCGGCCAGGGATGCCGGGATTTTCTTCACCAGCCGTTCGAAGCTGCCGGTCAGCCCGCAAATCGTCACCAGGACCGCGCAGGTCATATAAGCACCAATGGCTTCGCCGTAGCTCACGCCGCCCAGGCTGGTGATCAGCAGCGCGGCACCGGGGGTCGACCAGGCAATGGTGATCGGCGTGCGATAGCGCAGGGACAGGCCGATGGAGCACACCGCCATGCCGATGGAGATCGCCCAGATCCACGAAGAAATCTGCCCGCTGCTCAGGCCCGCCGCTTGCCCGGCCTGAAACATCAGCACCAGGGAGCTGGTGTAGCCGGTCATCATGGCAATGAACCCGGCGACGATGGCCGAGGGCGAGGTGTCGGCCAGAGGGCGGATTTGCGTGTGGGTGGCGTCGTTCATGACGGTGGTGTTCCTTATACAAATGAAGATGTCCGCAGTAACGCTGAACCTTGTGGGAGCGGGCTTGCTCGCGAAGGGGGCGTGTCAGTCGACATTGATATGGCAGACAGACCGCATTCGCGAGCAAGCCCGCTCCCACAGGGATCGTGCCAAAAAGGCGGATTCTGCGAACAAGCCTAAACTCAAAAGTAATCAGGTGTTGCGATACAGCCGAGGCAACATTCAGCCGTACAGTCGTGTTGCCACCATCCATTGTGTACAATCGCAGTGTTTTTTACGCGATACTTGCCAGCGACCCACTGTGCCGTATTACAGTCACGGTCAATTCGCCGCAGTTCTTCCGACTCGAGTGCCCATGAACGAACAGTTGCAACCCCTAAAGAAACAACCGCGAGCAGGCAAAGCCGGCCGTAGCGGTACCCAGGACGATATTGTCTACGCGCATATCTTCGAGGCCATCCTCGAGCAGCGTCTGGCGCCCGGCACCAAGTTGAGCGAAGAAGCGCTGGGGGAAATTTTCGGGGTCAGCCGCACCATCATTCGCCGCGCCCTGTCGCGCCTGGCCCATGAAGGCGTGGTGCTGTTGCGTCCGAATCGCGGCGCCGTGGTTGCCAGCCCGAGTGTCGAAGAGGCGCGCCAGGTGTTCATGGCCCGGCGTCTGGTCGAGCGCGCGATCACCGAGCTGGCGGTGCAGCACGCCACCGCCGAACAGATCGCCGAATTGCGCCAGATGGTCAACGACGAACGCGACAGCTTCTCCCGTGGCGACCGTGGTGCCGGCATCCGCCTGTCGGGCGAATTCCACCTGAAACTGGCTGAAGCGGCGAAAAACGCCCCGCTGATCAGCTTCCAGCGCAGCCTGGTGTCCCAGACGTCGCTGATCATCGCCCAGTACGAAAGCGGCAACCGCTCCCACTGTTCCTACGACGAGCACACCCAGTTGATCGACGCCATCGAGAAGCGCGACGCTGAACTGGCGGTGAACCTGATGATGCATCACATGGATCACATCGACAGCAAGCTCAACCTCGACGAGGAAAGTGCTTCGGATGACCTGCATGCGGTGTTCTCGCATTTGCTGCAGACCAAGAAGCCGGGTCGTTCGCCGGCGAAAATCTGATAGACCGCGTCGCCTGATTCGCGAGCAAGCCCGCTCCCACAGAGGATTTGTGAACGGCACAGATCAAATGTGGGAGCGGGCTTGCTCGCGAAGGCGGCCTTAAAGACACAAAAAATCCCCCGGGCTGAAAAGCGGCGGGGGATTTTTTATGCCCGCAATACCTTAGCGCTGATGCACCAGATTCCCCGCCGCATAGGTCTGCAACACCGTCCGGTCATCCCCCAGCGTCATCAACACAAACAACGTCTCGGCGATGTTATTGGCCTGCTTCAGGCGATAGCCCAGCAGCGGCGTGGCGTTGTAGTCCAGCACCAGGAAGTCGGCGTCGGTGCCCGGTTGCAGGGTGCCGATCTTGTCTTCCAGACGCAGCGCACGGGCGCCGCCGAGGGTGGCCAGGTACAGCGACTTGAACGGACTCAGGCGCGCACCTTGCAGCTGCATCACCTTGTACGCCTCGTTGAGCGTTTGCAGCAGCGAGAAACTGGTGCCGCCGCCGACATCGGTGCCGATGCCGACATTGAGTTTGTGCTTCTCGGCCATCGGCAGGTTGAACAGGCCGCTGCCGAGGAAGAAGTTCGAGGTCGGGCAGAACGAGATGGCCGAACCGGTTTCTGCCAGTCGCGCGCACTCGTCATCGCACAGGTGCACACCGTGGGCGAACACCGAGCGCTCGCCGAGCAACTGATAGTGGTCGTAGACGTCCAGGTAGCCTTTGCGCTCGGGGAACAGCTCCTTGACCCACTCGATTTCCTTGAGGTTTTCGCTGATGTGGGTCTGCATGTACAGATCCGGGTATTCGGTCAGCAACTGGCCGGCCAGGGTCAGCTGTTCCGGGGTGCTGGTCGGTGCGAAGCGTGGGGTGACGGCGTAGTGCAGGCGACCCTTGCCGTGCCAGCGCTCGATCAGCGCCTTGCTGTCGACGTAGCTGGATTCGGCGGTATCGGTCAGGTAGTCCGGGGCGTTGCGGTCCATCATCACCTTGCCGGCGATCATCCGCAGGTCGAGCTGCTCAGCCGCTTCGAAGAACGAGTTCACCGATTGCGGGTGCACGCTGCCGAACACCAGCGCGGTGGTGGTGCCGTTGCGCAGCAGTTCCTTGATGAAAATGTCGGCGACCTGGTCGGCGTGGGACTTGTCGGCGAACTGGCTTTCGCACGGGAAGGTGTAGGTGTTGAGCCAGTCCAGCAATTGTTCGCCATAGGCGCCGACCATGCCGGTTTGCGGCAGGTGGATGTGGGTGTCGATGAAGCCGGGGGTGATCAGCGCATCCTGATAGTGGGTGATCTCGATATCCGCCGGCAGGGTCGGCAGCAATTCGCTGGCGTGGCCCAGGGCGCTGATCTGGCCGTTATCCACAACCAGCAAGCCGTCTTCGAAATACTCGTAGGAGGCTTCGATACCGACTTCGGCTGGGTCGGCAATGCTGTGCAGGATGGCGGCGCGGTAAGCTTTGCGAGTCAAAGGCATGAGATTCTCAGTTCGAGGCTTTCAAGTTTGCGGTTTGGCTGCGGCGTGACGCGGGCAGCAGTTTGGCAATCGGTTCGGCGCTGGACGTCTGCTGGCCGAAGTTCGCGTTATAGGTGGCGATGATTTCGCCGGCGATGGAGATGGCGATTTCCACAGGCAACTTGCCTTTGACTTCGCCGATGCCCATCGGGCAGCGCATGCGTTGCACGACGCTGTTGTCGAAACCGCGGTCGCGCAGGCGATGTTCGAACTTCACGCGTTTGGTCTTCGAACCGATCAGGCCGAAGTAGGCGAAGTCGTTGCGCTTGAGGATTGCCGCGGTCAGTTCGAGGTCGAGCTGGTGGTTGTGGGTCATCACGATGCAATAGCTGCCGGCGGGCAGGTCATCGATTTCATCCACCGGTTCTTCGCTGACGATCTTGCGCACGCTGTGGGGGATCTGCTCGGGGAATTCCTCTTCCCGCGAATCAATCCAGCGCACCCGGCAAGGCAGGCTGGCCAGCAGCGGCACCAGGGCGCGGCCGACGTGGCCGGCACCGAACACGGCGATCTGCGCCTGCACCTGGCCCATCGGTTCGAACAGCAGAACGGTGGCACCGCCGCAGCACTGGCCGAGGCTGGCACCGAGGCTGAAACGCTCCAGATGGGTGTCCTGCTTGCCACTGGCCAGCATCTCGCGGGCGATCTTCATGGCCTTGTATTCCAGGTGCCCGCCACCGATGGTGTCGAAGGCCTGGTTCGCGCTGATGACCATTTTTGAGCCAGCGTTGCGCGGCGTGGAGCCGAGCTCTTCGATGATGGTTACCAGCACGCAGGGCTCACCCCGGTTTTGCAGGTCGGCGAGGGCGTCGATCCAGTTGTACATGTTTCACCTCAACATCTCTGTTGTCAGTTCGGGCCTCTTCGCGAGCAAGCCCGCTCCCACATTTGGAATGCATTTCAATGTGGGAGCGGGCTTGCTCGCGAAGGCCGCACCTCGGTCTTAAAGCGAAGCCAACTCGGTCTCCGCCTCGACAGCCTTCGCCACTTTCAACCGGCGCATCTGCTCACAGCCCCACAACACCCGCTCCGGAGTCGCCGGTGCGTCGATTTTCGGTTGATGCCTGTAATCACCCAGGCTCGCCACGGCGTCCTTGATCGCACACCACGAAGCGATGCCGAGCATGAACGGCGGCTCGCCCACGGCTTTGGAGTGGAACACCGTGTCTTCCGGGTTCTTGCGGTTTTCCACCAGCTTCACCCGCAGGTCCAGCGGCATGTCCGCCACGGCCGGGATCTTGTAGCTGGCCGGGCCGTTGGTCATCAGCTTGCCCTTGTTGTTCCACACCAGCTCTTCCATGGTCAGCCAGCCCATGCCCTGGATGAAACCGCCCTCGACCTGACCGATGTCGATGGCCGGGTTCAGCGAGGCGCCGACGTCGTGGAGGATGTCAGTGCGCAGCATCTTGTATTCGCCGGTCAGGGTATCGACCAGCACTTCGCAGCACGCCGCGCCAAAGGCGAAGTAGTAGAACGGCCGACCACGGGCCTGGCTGCGGTCGTAATAGATTTTCGGGGTCTTGTAGAACCCGGTGCTCGACAGCGACACCTGGGCGAAATACGCCTGCTGGATCAACGCTTCGAAGGTCAGGATGTGATCGCGGACCCGCACGTGGCCGTTGTGGAACTCCACGTCTTCTTCGCTGACCTTGTACTGGCGCGCGGCGAATTCCACCAGGCGCTGCTTGATGGTTTCGGCGGCGTTCTGCGCAGCCTTGCCGTTCAGGTCGGCACCGCTGGACGCGGCAGTCGGCGAGGTGTTCGGCACTTTGTCGGTGTTGGTCGCGGTGATCTGTACGCGGTCCATTTCCACCTGGAACACTTCGGCCACGACCTGCGCGACCTTGGTGTTCAGGCCCTGGCCCATTTCGGTGCCGCCGTGGTTCAGGTGGATGCTGCCGTCGGTGTAGACGTGCACCAGAGCACCGGCCTGGTTGAGGAAGCTGGCGGTGAAGGAAATGCCGAACTTCACCGGGGTCAGCGCCAGGCCTTTTTTCAGGATCGGGCTGTTGGCGTTGTAGCGACGGATTGCTTCGCGACGTTCGGCGTACTGGCTGCTTTCTTCCAGTTCGGCGGTCATCTCCTCGAGCATGTTGTGCTCGACGGTCTGGTAGTAGTGGGTGACGTTGCGCTCGGTCTTGCCGTAGTAGTTGGCCTTGCGCACGGCCAAAGGATCCAGGGCCAGATGGCGGGAGATGGCGTCCATCACTTCTTCGATGGCGACCATGCCTTGCGGTCCGCCGAAACCACGGTAGGCGGTGTTCGACGCGGTGTTGGTCTTGCAGCGGTGACCGTTGATGGTCGCGTCGCCCAGGTAATACGAATTGTCCGAGTGGAACATTGCGCGGTCGACGATCGACGCCGACAGGTCAGGGGAGCAACCGCAGTTGCCGGCCAGTTCCAGGTTGATGCCGTGCAGGCGGCCGGTGCTGTCGAAGCCGACGTCGTACTCGACATAGAAGGGGTGACGCTTGCCGGTCATCAGCATGTCTTCGACCCGCGGCAGGCGCATCTTGGTCGGCTGGCCGGTGAGGTGCGCGATCACCGCGCACAGGCACGCGGGGCTCGCCGCCTGGGTTTCCTTGCCGCCGAAACCACCGCCCATGCGGCGCATGTCGACGACGATCTTGTTCATCGACACGTCCAGTACTTCGGCCACCAGCTTCTGTACTTCGGTGGGGTTCTGCGTGGAGCAGTAGACGATCATGCCGCCGTCTTCGGTCGGCATCACCGAAGAGATCTGGGTTTCCAGGTAGAAGTGCTCCTGGCCGCCGATGTGCAGGGTGCCCTGGATGCGGTGCTCGGCAGTGGCCAACGCCGTGGCCGAATCGCCGCGCTTGTGGGTGTGGCTGTCGAGTACGAAGTGGCGCTTGCGCAGGGCTTCGACCACGTCCAGCACAGGTTCCAGATCTTCATATTCGATGATCGCGGCCATGGCCGCCTTGCGCGCGGTTTCCAGGTCTTTCGCGGCAACGGCGACCACCGGCTGGCCGACGAACTGCACGGTGTCGATCGCCAGCAGCGGATCGCCCGGCAGCAACGGACCGATGTCCTTCAGGCCCGGCACGTCTTCGTGGGTGATGGCGATGCGCACGCCTTCGAAGGCGTAGCAGGGCGAGGTGTCGATGCTGATGATCCGGGCGTGGGCACGGTCCGACATGCGCGCATATACGTGCAACTGGTTCGGGAATTCCAGGCGATCGTCGATGTACTGCGCTTCACCGGCGACATGCTTGGCGGCGCTGTCGTGCTTGACGGCGCGGCCGACACCGGTGGTCAGGTCCTTGGCGAACAGTTCAGCCAATTCGGCTTGGGTCTTCTCTACGGCGTGATGATTAGACATAAGCGGTCACCCGGGTCTCGATGTGCGGTGTTTGCAGTTCGATGAAGTATTTGCGCAGCAGGTTCTGCGCGCTGAGCAGGCGATATTCCTTGCTGGCGCGGAAGTCCGAGAGCGGCGTGAAGTCTTCGCCCAGGGCGGCGCAGGCGCGTTCGACAGTAGCGTTGTTGAAGGGCGAGCCGAGCAGCGCGGCTTCGCAGGCGGCGGCGCGTTTCGGGATGGCCGCCATGCCGCCGAAGGCGACGCGGGCTTCAGCGACCACGCCGTTTTCCAGGCGAATGTTGAAGGCAGCACACACGGCGGAAATGTCATCGTCCAGGCGCTTGGAAACCTTGTAGGCGCGGAACAGTTTTTCGACGCTGGCGCGGGGCACGATGATCTTCTCGATGAACTCGCTTTCCTGGCGCGCCGTGACGCGGTAATCGATGAAGTAATCTTCCAGCGCCAGGGTGCGGCGGGTTTCGCCTTTGCACAGCACGATTTGCGCGCCGAGGGCGATCAGCAGGGGCGGCGAGTCACCAATCGGCGAGGCGTTGCCGATGTTGCCGCCCAGGGTGCCCTGATTGCGGATCTGCAGGGACGCAAAGCGGTGCAGCAATTCACCGAAGTCCGGGTACTCGGCGTTCAGGGCTTCGTAGCAATCGGAAAGGGCGGTGGCGGCGCCGATTTCCAGGCGATCGTCAAAGCGCTCGATGCGTTTCATCTCGGCGACGTTGCCGACGTAGATCATCACCGGAAGTGTGCGGTGGAACTGCGTGACTTCCAGCGCCAGGTCGGTACCGCCAGCCAGCAGGCGGGCCTGTGGATAGGCGTCGTAGAGGTCGGCCAGGTCGGCCACGGTCAGCGGCACCAGGCAGCGTTTGTCGCCGCTGTTGAGTTCGCCGATATCGGTTGGGGCAATGGCTTTGAGGCGCGCGATGGTGTCGGCCTCGCGGGCGTCGAACTGGTCCGGCTGCTTGCCACAGCAGGACTGCTCGGCGGCTTCCAGGATCGGACGGTAACCGGTGCAGCGGCAAAGATTGCCGGCCAGTGCTTCGTGGGCC
This sequence comes from Pseudomonas sp. GNP012, assembly GCF_054343835.1. Lineage (NCBI taxonomy): Bacteria > Pseudomonadati > Pseudomonadota > Gammaproteobacteria > Pseudomonadales > Pseudomonadaceae > Pseudomonas > Pseudomonas sp. GNP012. The sequence continues at coordinate 1,213,200 of NZ_JBTGUU010000001.1, forward strand.
TTGGCATGATCCGGTGCATCGCTGTTCTTTTGCAGGGCAAACAGCGACATCACGAAGCCGGGGGTGCAGAAGCCGCATTGCGAGCCGTGGCACTCGACCATGGCTTTCTGCACGCTGTGCAGTTCACCTTTGTGCTTGAGGTCTTCAACGCTGATCAGTTGTTTGCCGTGCAGGGACGATACGAATGTCAGGCATGAGTTGAGGCTGCGATAGCGAATGTGTTCGCGGCCTTCGTCATCGGTCTGCAATTCGCCGACGACCACGGTGCAGGCGCCGCAGTCACCGCTGGCGCAGCCTTCTTTGGTGCCGGGTTTGCCCACATGGTCGCGCAGATAATTGAGCACGGTCAGGTTCGGGTCCAGGGCGTGCTCGCTACGGAGTTCCTGGTTTAGTAAAAACTGGATCACGGAAGGCCTCGCAGACTCATTATTGTTGTTAACCGATAGGAACCGAATTTAGCAGGTCTGACTTTTCGGTCAATGATTTTCTGACTTAAGGGTCAGGAAATTGCATTTTGTCGATCAACCCCTTGTTCCTTAATTATTGTCGTTGGTTCGATAGCCTGCTTTTTTGCTTGAATCGTGCCAAAAACCTCCGGGCGGGCACTGCGCCCTGACGCAGCAATTGCGCTACACTGCGCCGCTTGTACAGATCAAAGAGTTTGAAGGACAACCATGACGTTCAAGGCGCCGGACAGCCTCGCCGAGCAAATCGCTCACCACCTCGCCGAACGCATCATTCGCGGCGAAATGAAGCCCGGGGAGCGCATCCAGGAACAGAAGGTCACGCTGGCCCTCAATGTCAGCCGTGGTTCGGTCCGCGAGGCCTTGCTGATCCTCGAGCGTCGGCACCTGATCGCGATCCTGCCGCGACGTGGCGCCCACGTCACCGAGCTCACGCCGCACAAGGTGCAGAGCCTGTGCACGCTGATGAGCGAGATGTACATCCTGCTGGCCAACGCCGTGGCCAGCGGCTGGAAAGTCCAGGCCGACCTGGCGCCGTTCGTGCAGATCCAGCAGCGCCTGACCGCCAGCTACGAGCGCCAGGACATCCACACCTTCGTCGACGACAGTTTCAGCGTGATGCGCGCCACGTACGGGTTTGCCAACAACCCGTACCTGCAGGAAACCGTCGAGAATCTGCAGCCGGCCATGAGCCGTGCCTATTTCCTTGCCCTGGACCAGCGCAAGGCGTCGATGAGCGAATACCTGGAGCTGTTCGAACGCCTGCTCGCGGCCGTGATCGCCCGTGACTTTGCACAGATCCGCACCGTGCTGACCGCCTACGGCCAGCGCAGTTGCGATCTGGTGATCTCCGCCCTGACGGACGCCTGAGCGTGCGGCTCAAATGCATCAAGCTGGCGGGGTTCAAGTCCTTCGTCGATCCGACCACGGTGAACTTCCCCAGCAACATGGCGGCGGTGGTCGGGCCCAATGGCTGCGGCAAATCGAACATCATCGACGCCGTTCGCTGGGTAATGGGTGAGAGTTCGGCGAAGAACCTCCGTGGCGAGTCAATGACCGACGTCATCTTCAACGGCTCCACCAGCCGCAAGCCGGTGAGCCAGGCGAGCATCGAACTGGTGTTCGATAACTCCGACGGCACCCTGCTTGGCGAATACGCCGCCTACGCGGAAATTTCCATTCGCCGCAAAGTGACGCGCGACAGCCAGACCACCTATTACCTCAACGGCACCAAGTGCCGGCGTCGTGACATCACCGACATCTTCCTCGGCACCGGCCTTGGCCCGCGCAGCTACTCGATCATTGAGCAGGGGATGATCTCCAAACTGATCGAGTCCAAGCCCGAAGACCTGCGCAACTTCATCGAAGAAGCGGCGGGCATCTCCAAGTACAAGGAGCGCCGGCGCGAAACCGAAAACCGCATCCGTCGTACCCACGAGAACCTGGAGCGCCTGACCGACCTGCGCGAAGAGTTGACGCGTCAGCTCGAGCGCTTGCATCGCCAGGCCGAGGCCGCCAAGAAATACCAGGAATACAAGGGCGAGGAGCGCCAGCTCAAGGCGCAACTGTCGGCCCTGCGCTGGCAGGCGTTGAACGATCAGGTCGGCCAGCGTGAAGCGATCATCGGCAACCAGGAGGTTTCCTTCGAAGCCCTGGTGGCCGAACAGCGCAATGCCGACGCGAGCATCGAGCGCCTGCGTGACGGGCACCATGACCTGTCGGAACGCTTCAATCTGGTGCAAGGGCGCTTCTACTCGGTCGGCGGTGACATTGCCCGGGTCGAGCAGAGCATCCAGCACGGCCAGCAACGCTTGCGGCAATTGCAGGACGACCTCAAGGAAGCCGAGCGCGCACGCCTGGAAACCGAATCCCACCTCGGTCATGACCGCACGCTGCTGCTGACCCTGGGCGAAGAGCTGGACATGCTGACCCCGGAACAGGAAGTCACCAGCGCCGCCGCCGAAGAGGCCGCCGCCGCGCTGGAAGAATCCGAAACCACCATGCATGGCTGGCAGGAGCAGTGGGATACGTTCAACCTCACCGCCGCCGAACCGCGCCGTCAGGCCGAAGTCCAGCAATCGCGGATCCAGCAGCTGGAAACCAGCCTGGAGCGCCTGGCCGATCGTCAGAAGCGCCTGGGCGAAGAGCGCGCCTTGCTCTCGGCGGACCCGGAAGACGCGGCGATCATGGAGCTCAGCGAGCAACTCGCCGAGTCCGAGGCGACCCTCGAGGATTTGCAGACCAGTGAAGAGGCTCAGGTCGAAAAGCTCGAGCAACTGCGCCAGCAATTACAGCAAACGCTGACGGCGCAACAACAGGCCCAGGGCGATTTGCAGCGGCTCAATGGTCGACTGGCTTCGCTCGAAGCCTTGCAGCAAGCCGCGCTCGATCCGGGCACCGGCACCGCTGAATGGCTGCGCGAACAGAACCTGGCGAATCGCCCGCGTCTGGCCGAAGGCCTGAAGGTCGAGGCCGGTTGGGAGCTGGCGGTGGAAACCGTGCTCGGTGCCGACCTGCAAGCGGTGCTGGTGGACGACTTCAACGATTTCGATTTGTCGGGCTTTGCCCAGGGCGACTTGCGCTTGCTCAGCCCGGCCGGCGATGGCGTACGGGTGCCGGGCAGCCTGCTGGACAAGGTCGAGGCGCAGATCGATCTGTCGCCATGGCTGGGGCAGGTCAAGCCGGTCGACAGCCTTGAGCAGGCCTTGGCCTTGCGCGGGCAATTGGCTGCCGGGCAGAGCCTGATCAGCCGTGACGGTTACTGGGTCGGTCGGCATTTTTTGCGCGTGCGTCGGGCCAGTGAAGCGGAAAGCGGCGTGCTCGCCCGTGGTCAGGAAATCCAGCAACTGGGCCTTGAGCGCGAAGAGCGCGAAGCCGCCGTCGAAACCCTGGAAACCCAACTGCAGAATCTCAGGGCGCAGCAGCGTCAGCAGGAAAACGGCCGCGAACATTTGCGCCGCTTGCTGCAAGACGAAGCCCGCCAGCAAGGTGAATTGAAAGCCCAGCTGTCGGCCGGAAAAGCCAAGGCCGAGCAATTGACCCTGCGCCGTACTCGCCTCGACGAAGAGCTCATCGAGCTGGATGAGCAGCGCGCGCTGGAGCACGAAAACATCGGTGAAGCGCGCCTGCAACTGCAGGAAGCCCTCGACAGCATGGCGCTGGACACCGAGCAGCGCGAGCTGTTGCTGGCCCAGCGCGACAGTTTGCGCGAGCGCCTGGATCGGGTGCGGCAGGAAGCGCGACAACACAAGGATCACGCCCATCAGTTGGCGGTGCGCCTGGGTTCGCTCAAGGCGCAGCACGATTCGACTCGCCAGGCGCTGGAGCGTCTGGAGATGCAGTCCGAACGCCTGACCGAAAAGCGCGAACAACTGAGCCTCAATCTGGAGGAGGGCGAAGCCCCCCTGGAAGAGCTGCGCCTGAAACTCGAGGAGTTGCTCGACAAGCGCATGACCGTTGACGAGGAACTCAAGACCGCGCAGATCGCCCTCGAAGACGCCGACCGCGAATTGCGCGACGCCGAGAAGCGCCGCAGCCAGGCCGAACAGCAATCCCAGTTGATTCGCAGCCAGCTCGAAACCCAGCGCATGGAATGGCAAGCCCTGACCGTACGCCGCAAGACCTTGCAGGACCAGTTGCTGGAAGACGGCTACGATCTCCACGGCGTACTCGCGACATTGACCGCCGAGGCCAGCGAGAAGGAAGCCGAGGATGAACTCGAGCGCATCGCCGCGCGAATTCAGCGTCTGGGCGCGATCAACCTGGCGGCCATCGATGAGTACCAGCAACAATCGGAGCGTAAACGTTATCTGGATGCCCAGGACGCCGATCTGGTGGAAGCGCTTGAAACCCTTGAGAACGTGATTCGCAAGATCGACAAGGAAACCCGCAACCGCTTCAAGGATACCTTTGATCAGATCAATGGCGGTTTACAGGCGCTTTTCCCAAAAGTTTTCGGTGGAGGCCGCGCGTATTTGGAACTGACGGGCGAAGATCTACTCGATACAGGGGTGACAATCATGGCGCAGCCGCCCGGAAAGAAGAACAGCACCATCCATTTGCTCTCCGGTGGCGAAAAAGCCCTGACCGCATTGGCCCTGGTTTTTGCGATCTTCAAGTTGAATCCGGCGCCGTTCTGCATGCTCGATGAAGTTGACGCGCCACTGGATGACGCTAACGTTGGACGCTACGCAAAATTGGTTAAAGAGATGTCGCAGTCAGTGCAGTTCATCTATATCACCCACAACAAGATCGCCATGGAAATGGCCGATCAACTGATGGGGGTGACGATGCACGAACCCGGTTGTTCACGTCTGGTGGCGGTGGATGTCGAGGAGGCGATGGCGATGGTGGATGCCTGAGTCGTGGTTGCAGGAAGGCGTGTTTATGGGTTGTAGGACTCTTTTCCTCGCTTCGACTTGCTGGCCAATCGACATATTCGCGCTAGCCAAGGTGGTAGACGGTGTAAAGTTGCCTTTGGTCGTGCTAGTTTAATGTCAATTTTTCGTATACGTGGGCAAAACGCCTGTCAGAACATAGAGTTGGCGCCACGTTTTAAAGCGGTTTGCAGGTTGTAAACCCCTTATTTTTCAGCATTTTTTATAGAGGCACGGGATTACATGGAAATCGGTCTGCGCGAGTGGCTGATCGTCATCGGCATTATTGTCATTGCCGGTATTCTTTTTGATGGCTGGCGCCGTATGCGCGGCGGCAAGGGAAAACTGAAATTCCGCCTTGACCGAAGTCTGTCCAACCTGCCGGACGAGGACAGCAGCGCCGAGCTGCTGGGCCCGCCGCGCGTGCTGGATACGCATAAAGAGCCGCAACTGGACGAGCAGGACCTGCCGTCGGTGAGCATGCCGGCCCGCGAGCCTCGTGAATCGGGCTCCAAGCGCGGCAAGCGTGGCCACAGCGAACCGTCCCAGGGCGACATGAACCTAAGCCTGGATCTGGATGGCGGCCCGAGCTTCAGCAGTCGCGACGACGATTTCCCGGATGACACCAAGTCTTCGCCTGCGCACAGCGAAAAAGATCAGCCGCAAGCTGAAGAAGTGCTGGTGATCAGCGTGATCTGCCGCGACGCTGCCGGCTTCAAGGGCCCGGCGCTGTTGCAGAACATTCTGGAAAGCGGCCTGCGTTTTGGCGAGATGGATATTTTCCACCGTCACGAAAGCATGGCGGGCAACGGCGAGGTGCTGTTCTCCATGGCCAACGCCGTCAAGCCGGGCGTATTCGACCTGGACGACATCGACCACTTCAGCACCCCGGCGGTAAGTTTCTTCCTGGGGCTGCCAGGCCCTCGCCATCCGAAGCAAGCCTTCGACGTGATGGTGGCCGCAGCGCGCAAATTGTCCCAGGAGCTCAACGGCGAACTGAAGGACGACCAGCGCAGCGTACTGACTGCCCAGACGATTGAGCACTACCGTCAGCGCATCGTCGAATTCGAACGCCGCGCCCTGACCCAGAAGCGCTAATTCAAACGGAGCTCTCTATGTCAGGAGAGCTTTTGTGGCGAAGGGGTAAACCCCCTCGCCACAAATGCAGCCCCTTGCCGGGCCGAAATATGAAAATTGAGCAGCCTCGGCTGCTCTTTTGCTTTACGAGAGAACACCCATGACCGCCGCCAAGAACCGCATTTTAGAGCTGCGCGCTGAGCTGGATCAGCACAACTATCGCTATCACGTGCTCGACGAGCCGAGCATTCCGGACGTCGAATACGACCGCTTGTTCAACGAGCTCAAGGCGCTGGAAGCGGCCCATCCCGAGCTGATCACCAGCGACTCGCCCACCCAGCGAGTGGGCAGCGCGGCGCTGTCGGCGTTTACCCAGGTGCGTCACGAAGTGCCGATGCTCAGCCTCGGCAACGCCTTCGAAGAAACCGACATGCGTGAGTTCGACCGCCGGGTGATCGAAGGTCTGGACTTGCCGGCGGGCGACCTGTTCGGTGGCGGCGCAACAGTCGAATACAGCTGCGAGCCCAAGCTCGATGGTCTGGCCGTCAGCCTGTTGTACCAGGATGGCCTCCTGGTGCGCGGCGCCACGCGTGGCGACGGTACGACAGGCGAAGACATCAGCGTCAACGTGCGCACCGTGCGCAACATTCCGCTCAAGCTGCACGGTACTGGCTGGCCGGCGACCCTGGAAGTGCGCGGCGAAGTGTTCATGTCCAAGGCCGGTTTCGAACGGCTCAACGCCACGCAAATGGAAGTCGGCGGCAAGACTTTCGCCAACCCGCGCAACGCAGCAGCGGGCAGCTTGCGCCAGCTGGATTCGAAGATCACCGCCAACCGTCCACTGGAATTCTGCTGCTACGGCATCGGCCAGGTGTCGGCGGACATTGCCGATACGCACATCGGCAATTTGCAGCAACTCAAGGCTTGGGGCATGCCGATCAGCCATGAGTTGAAGCTGGCGCAGGGTATCGCCGAGTGCCTGGATTACTATCGCGACATCGGTGAGCGGCGCAATGCGCTGCCCTATGAAATCGACGGCGTGGTGTTCAAGGTCAACAGCATCGCTTCGCAGCGCGAACTGGGTTTTCGCGCCCGTGAGCCGCGCTGGGCCATCGCCCACAAATTCCCGGCGATGGAAGAGCTCACCGAACTGCTCGATGTGGAATTCCAGGTCGGCCGCACCGGTGCGGTGACACCAGTGGCGCGTCTGAAGCCGGTCAAGGTCGCGGGCGTCACGGTGGCCAATGCCACGCTGCATAACATGGACGAAGTGGCGCGCCTGGGCCTGATGATCGGCGACACGGTGATCATTCGCCGCGCCGGTGACGTGATTCCGCAAGTGGTGCAGGTGGTCCTGGAGCGTCGTCCGGAAAACGCCCGGCCGGTGCAGATCCCGGAGCAGTGCCCGGTGTGTGGCTCCCATGTCGAGCGCACACAACTGATCAAGCGCAGCAAGGGTCGCGAGACGGTCAGCGAAGGCGCGGTGTACCGCTGCGTCGGTCGCCTGGCCTGTGGCGCGCAACTCAAGCAGGCCATCATTCACTTTGTTTCCCGTCGAGCCATGGACATCGAAGGCCTGGGCGAGAAGAGCGTCGAGCAACTGGTCGACGAAGGCCTGGTGAGTTCGCCGGCCGATCTGTACGCCCTGACGTTCGAGCAGATCGTCGATCTGGAAGGCTTTGCCGAGCTGTCGAGCAAGAACCTGCTCGGCGCCATTGAAGACAGCAAGAAGCCGGGGTTGGCGCGGTTCATCTACGCCCTGGGAATTCCCGATGTCGGCGAGGAAACGGCCAAGGTTTTGGCGCGCTCCCTAGGTTCGCTGGAACGGGTGCAGCAGGCCTTGCCACTAGTGCTTACGGAGTTGCCGGATATTGGATTGGAAGTGGCACATGAAATACACAGCTTTTTCAAAGACGCACACAATCAGAAGGTTATTGCTGATTTGCTTGAGTACGGTCTAGAGATTCAGGATCAAGGTGAATTGGCCGCTTCACTAACTGCCAGTACGACGTTTGCTGGCTTTATCGATAAGTTGCATATCCCTTCAGTTGGGCCCGGTGGCGCTAAAAAGTTGGCGGAAAAGTTTGATGGGTTAGATCAAATCTTCGCGGCTCAGCTTTTTGATTTGAGGCAAACTTTGCCAGAAAAGCAGGCGAATTCTGTTTTTGATTACTTTGCTAACGACGAAAATAAAGAAAAAACTATATCGGCGTCGACGCAACTGCAGGAATTAGGTATGCACTGGGATAGCCAGAAAAAGGTCGTCGAAGGCCTGCCGCTGGCCGGGCAGACCTGGGTGCTGACCGGTTCGCTGGAGCTGATGAGCCGCGATGTGGCCAAGGACAAACTCGAAAGCCTGGGGGCCAAGGTCGCCGGCTCCGTGTCGGCCAAGACCCATTGCGTGGTCGCAGGGCCGGGCGCCGGTTCGAAGTTGACCAAGGCCAATGAGCTGGGGTTGAAGGTGCTGGATGAAGAGGCGTTTGTCGAGTTTCTGCGCGAGCACGATATTTCGGTGTGAAGCCATTCGCGAGCAAGCCCGCTCCCACATTTAACCGAGTTCTTCCTGAAAGAATCCGATCGAATGTGGGAGCGGGCTTGCTCGCGAAGGCGATTTCAGCACCTTGGCAGAAAGCCGGAACAATCAACTCTCGGAAATGATCTAGTCTTGGCAAGCCCCAGGAAGAGATCGCCATGCACCCTTTCTTCGAACAGCTCAGTTCGCGCATCGCTGCACCGTTCATGGGCGAAAGCTCGCGCAACAGCAAAGTCTGGTCCTGTCGTTGCGGGCAGTCGCTGTTCTTTCGCAACAGCCAGTGCCTGGCGTGTTCAGCAGCCCTTGGGTATCAGCCTGAGCAAAGTCGTTTATCTTCCCTGCAACCGGGCGAGCGCCCCGACACCTGGTGGCTCGACGCCGATCCGCAGGCGGGCGCGTTCCGCCGCTGTGCCAACCTCGATTCACCGGCTGCGTGCAACTGGCTGCTTGCGGCCAATCACCACGAAACCTTGTGCATGGCCTGTAGCTTGAATCGCACGATTCCCGACCTGTCGATCACCGAAAATCACGAGCGCTGGCGCAAGGTGGAAACCGCAAAGCGGCGCCTGGTCGCACAACTGGTCAGCCTGGGGTTGCGGGTGATTCCCAGGAAAGTCGATGAAGAGGCTGGCCTTGCCTTCGATTTCATCGGCGTCGACCTTGAAGGCAAGCCGCCGACCACGGGCCACGCCAACGGCCTGATCACCCTCGATATCAAGGAGGCGGACGACGCGCACCGCGAGCAGGTGCGGGTGCAAATGCACGAACCCTATCGCACGTTGCTCGGGCATTTTCGTCACGAGGTCGGGCATTACTACTGGGACCGATTGATCGCCCATAGCCATTGGCTTGAGCCGTTTCGCGGCTTGTTTGGCGATGAGCGCGCGAGCTACGCCGATGCCCTCGAACGGCATTATCAGCAGGGTGCGCCGCTCGACTGGCAGCAGCACTGCGTCAGCGCCTACGCGACCATGCACCCGTGGGAAGACTGGGCGGAAACCTGGGCGCATTACCTGCACATGATGGACGCCGTGGACACCGCGCTGGGGTTTGGCATGAGCGCCCGGGAAATGGACTTCGACTATCAGCCGTTTCCACCCCAAACCCTCTACGATCCGCAGCATCCCGGCGGCGCGGCTTTTTTGTCGTTCGTCAACGCCTGGATCGAACTGGCCGGCATGCTCAACGAGCTGTCACGCAGCATGGGGCAGCCGGATTTCTACCCCTTCGTCCTGCCGCCTGCTGTCGTTGCCAAGCTGCATTTCATTCACCTGGTGATTCAGCAGGCGGGCGGCAGGGCGGATGCGGTGCTTGAGGCGCAATAGCAAGTGCTTGAAGCCCCTCATGTTTTTAATCCGAAACCAACGGTTGTAACTTCGCCTCAGATAGGTACAATGGCGCGGCTCGCCGACAGGTGAGCGTCGTTATGGTGACCCTATCGGTCCCCCCGCAACGATCAGCCGTGAACCCGGTCAGGCCTGGAAGGGAGCAGCCGCAGCGGTGACATTGTGTGCCGGGGTGTGGCTGGTAGGGTTACCACCTTAACGCCACGCGAGTGTTCTCTCGCGTTATCTTCTTGAATACAGACTTTCGCTAGCTGCCAGGATCTTCTCCGGGGCGGTTTTTCGTCGTTTGCGGTTTATCCACAGCCGCAGGCTCGCCACCGATATACAGCCGAACAATTTCATCGATCTCCCCGGACATCTTCATCCGCGCCAGGGTGCGCAGAATGCTCTGCACCGGGACCTGTGGGTCGTTGCGAACGTAGCAACCGAGACGGTTTTCCTGCAGTACTGCCACGCTTTGCAGTTGCTGCTGCGGCAGCAGGCGGTGATTGAACCAGTCCAGGCTCCATTGATTGCTGACGGCATAGCGATTGCGGCCGGCCAGGAGTTTTTCCAGCACTTGTTCCTGATTGCGCGCATCGTCGCGTTGCAGTTGGCCGCTGTCGAACAGCGGCTGCAGGGTCGGGTAGCTGTAGCCCAGCACGGTGCCTATGGGCTGTTGCAGTAAGTCGGCGGGTTTGACTGCGTCGGGCGGCGCATGCCGGGTGATCAGCACGTCAGGCTGAGTGAAGAGCGGGATGCTCCAGAGATAATCGCCAGGCTGTTCAGGCAGCCACGATTGCGCGGCATAACAGCGGACATCGACCTCGCCTTGCTCCATGGCGCCTTGTATGCGCCTGCGGGGCAATACGTGGAATTCGGCCGGTACGCCGACCTGGGTCGCGAGGCTGAGCATCATGTCATAGAGGATGCCCTGGGTCGGTTTGCCCCGCTCAAGCTGCACCATGGGCATGCTCCAGCTGTCGGTTATCACGAAGCGCAGCGGTGCTGGCGCCGCCGCGACGTCCAGGCTGATCAACAGCAATGCCCCCAAGGCCAGCCGCATAAACACTCCGTTAAATGCCTGTGATGTGCAGCTTAGCCACAATACACGAGCGCACCGGATGCAATTTGTGCCTTGCTCCGCTAGCATTAGCCGCTTCTGCTTCCTTCGCTGCGACGGTTTTCGATGAGTTATCAGGTTCTTGCACGTAAATGGCGTCCGCGCTCGTTCCGCGAAATGGTCGGCCAGACCCATGTGCTCAAGGCTCTGATCAATGCCTTGGACAGCCAGCGGCTGCACCACGCCTACCTCTTCACCGGTACCCGTGGGGTCGGCAAGACCACCATCGCGCGGATCATTGCCAAATGCCTTAACTGTGAGACAGGTATCACGTCGACCCCCTGTGGCGAGTGTTCGGTGTGTCGCGAAATCGACGAAGGCCGCTTTGTCGACCTGATCGAGATCGACGCCGCGAGCCGCACCAAGGTCGAAGATACCCGTGAATTGCTCGACAACGTGCAGTACGCCCCGAGCCGTGGGCGCTTCAAGGTCTACCTGATCGACGAAGTGCACATGCTCTCCAGCCATTCCTTCAACGCGCTGCTCAAAACCCTCGAGGAGCCGCCACCCTACGTCAAGTTCATCCTGGCGACCACCGATCCGCAGAAACTTCCGGCAACGATTCTGTCGCGGTGCCTGCAGTTCTCCCTGAAGAACATGACGCCGGAACGGGTTGTCGAGCACTTGACCCACGTGCTGGGTGTCGAGAACGTGCCGTTCGAAGACGATGCACTGTGGTTGCTGGGCCGTGCTGCCGACGGTTCGATGCGTGATGCCATGAGCCTGACCGACCAGGCGATTGCCTTCGGTGAAGGCAAGGTGCTGGCCGCCGATGTGCGGGCGATGCTCGGAACCCTCGATCACGGGCAGGTCTACGACGTCCTGCATGCGCTGATCGAAGGCGATGCCAGGGCGTTGCTCGAAGCCGTCCGCCACCTGGCCGAACAAGGCCCGGACTGGAATGGCGTGCTCTCGGAAATTCTCAATGTGCTGCACCGCGTTGCCATCGCCCAGGCCTTGCCGGAAGGTGTCGATAACGGTCACGGCGACCGTGATCGCGTGCTGGCACTGGCCCAGGCCTTGCCGGCCGAAGACGTGCAGTTCTACTACCAGATGGGCCTGATCGGCCGCCGCGACTTGCCGCTGGCGCCGGATCCCCGGGGCGGTTTTGAAATGGTGTTGCTGCGGATGCTGGCGTTCCGGCCCGCAGACACCGCGGATGCCCCGAGGCAACCGCTAAAGCCAGTGGGGATCAGCCAGGCCACAGTTGATTCCGCAAACTCAGTGGCTGCCGCGCAGGTTGTTGCGCCGTTAGCCGCTGCGGCCGTTGCACCGATTGCGGCTGCGCCAGTGGCAGCTCCTGCGCCAGCACCGGAACCGGTGGCGCCGGTCGTTGTGCCAGAACCTGCGCCTGTGCCCGTGGTTGAAGCGGTCGTGGTCGAAGAGGTGGTCGACCTGCCGTGGAATGACCCGGTCGAGCCTGCCCCTGTTCAGCAACCGGCGGTGGAGCCGGTGCTGGAAACCGCCAGCGAACAACCCGAATTACCGCCGATGCCGTTGCCGACGCCGGACAGCGTGGTGCCGGACGCCCCGGAGTGGGCCGCCGCGCCAATTCCGGAGCCTTCGGTGGCCGACGTCGATGCCGCAACGCCGGGCATGGACCTGGATGACGAGCCGCCGCTGGACGAGGATTACATCGAACCGGACATGGATTCGGCCTACAGTTACCTCGACGAACTGGCCAGCGAGCATGCCGCCGACCCGGCTCCGGAGCCCGAGCCTGAGCCCGCGGCAATGCCGGCCACCGGTCTGGCCCTGCAATGGCTGGAGCTGTTCCCGAAATTGCCGATTTCCGGCATGACCGGCAGCATCGCCGCCAACTGCACGCTGATCGCGGTGGATGGCGACAATTGGCTGATGCACCTGGACCCGGCCCACAGTGCCTTGTTCAACGCCACTCAGCAGCGTCGCCTCAACGATGCGTTGAACCAGTATCACCAGCGGACGCTGACCCTGAGCATCGAGCTGATCAAGCCCGAGCAGGAAACCCCGGCACAAGCGGCTTCGCGCCGCCGCGCCAACCGTCAGCGCGAGGCAGAGGAATCGATCCACGGCGATCCGTTCATCCAGCAAATGATGCAGCAGTTCGGTGCGGTGGTCCGTAACGATACTATTGAACCTGTCGACGCCCTGGTCACCCAGGGCTCATAACTGAAGGCGCTCGGCTACACTCCGCCGGGCGCTGTTTTGATCCAAGTACTTTTGAGGTGATTACCATGATGAAAGGTGGCATGGCCGGCCTGATGAAGCAGGCGCAGCAGATGCAGGAAAAAATGGCCAAGATGCAGGAAGAGCTGGCCAACGCCGAAGTCACCGGTAAGGCCGGTGGCGATATGGTCACCGTGGTGATGACCGGTCGCCATGACGTCAAGAGCGTGACCATCGACCCGAGCCTGGTCGAAGGCATGAGCGAAGACGACAAGGAAATGCTGGAAGCGGTTATCGCATCCGCGGTCAACGATGCCGTGCGCAAGATCGAAGCCAACAGCCAGGACAAGATGGGCAGCATGACTGCCGGCATGCAACTGCCGCCGGGCATGAAACTGCCATTCTGATTCGCCTTCAGGCGGCAGATGAGCTACAAAAAATGCCAGGCATTGCGCCTGGCATTTTTGTTTCTGGCATTGGAAATGTGGTGTCTGAAGTGTCGTCATCGCGAGCAAGCTCGCTCCCACAGGGGATTTGTGTACGGCGAGAATCCCCTGTGGGAGCGAGCTTGCTCGCGATGAGGTCGCCCCGGTGCAACTGAAAACACATCGAACGCCATACCGCCACAAAGGTCTGCTCCCTATATCACCCAACCCCATCGATCACAGGAGACGCTGCCATGTCCGACCCCATGACCCTCAATCAACGCATTGTCCTGGCTTCACGCCCGGTCGGCGCGCCAACGCCGGAAAACTTCCGCATGGAGCGGGTGGCGTTGCCGGAACTGGCCGACGGTCAGGTGCTGCTCAAGACAGTTTTCCTGTCGCTGGATCCTTACATGCGCGGACGCATGAGCGACGCGCCGTCCTACGCCGCACCGGTGGAAATCGGCGAAGTGATGACCGGCGGTGCGGTCAGTCGGGTCGAACGCTCGCTCAATCCGAAGTTTCAGGAAGGAGACCTGGTGGTTGGTGCCACCGGTTGGCAAAGCCACAGCATCAATGACGGGCGCAGCATCATCCCGGTGCCGTCGGGATTGCCCAGTGCATCGATGGCCCTTGGGGTGCTGGGAATGCCGGGCATGACCGCGTACATGGGCCTGATGGACATCGGCCAGCCTCAGGCCGGCGAAACCCTGGTGGTTGCAGCGGCCTCAGGCGCTGTGGGTTCGGTGGTCGGCCAAGTGGCGAAGATCAAGGGGCTGCGTGTGGTCGGCGTGGCCGGCGGGGCGGACAAGTGCCGTTATGTGGTCGACGAACTGGGCTTCGACGCCTGCATCGACCACAAGAGCCCTGACTTTGCCGATGAACTGGCCAAGGCCTGCGGCAAGGGCATCGACATCTACTACGAAAACGTCGGTGGCAAGGTCTTCGACGCTGTGGTGCCATTGCTCAATCCCAAGGCACGGATTCCACTGTGCGGCCTGATTGCCTCCTATAACGCCCATGAAGCGCCGAGCGGGCCGGATCGCCTGCCCCTGTTGCAGCGCACCCTGTTGACCAAGCGGGTGCGCATCCAGGGTTTCATCGTGTTCGATGACTATGGTGATCGCCAGCCGGAATTCCTCAGTGCCATGGCGCCCTGGGTACGTGATGGCAAGGTGAAATTCCGCGAAGACGTGGTCGATGGTCTGGAGCAGGCTCCCGACGCGTTCATCGGCATGCTGGAGGGGCGCAACTTCGGCAAACTGGTGGTTCGGGTTTCCCGGGACTGAGTAATCGACGCTGCAATTTGACGCTTAACCGAGGCGCGGGTATAAACCGCGTCTCGTTGTTTTGTCGGACTTTTCCACCATGAGCTTCAGCCCTTTGATTCGCCAACTGATCGACGCCCTGCGAATTTTGCCTGGCGTGGGTCAGAAAACCGCCCAGCGCATGGCGTTGCAGTTGCTCGAGCGTGACCGCAGCGGCGGCTCGCGCCTGGCGCTGGCCTTGAGCCAGGCCATGGAAGGGGTCGGTCACTGTCGCTTGTGCCGTACGCTGACCGAAGATGATCTCTGCCCGCAATGCGCCGATACCCGTCGCGACGACACCTTGCTCTGCGTGGTGGAAGGCCCGATGGATGTCTATGCGGTGGAGCAGACCGGTTTCCGCGGGCGCTACTTCGTGCTCAAGGGGCATCTGTCGCCGCTCGACGGTCTGGGGCCGGAAGCCATCGGCATTCCGCAATTGATGGCGCGGATCGAAGAGGCCGGCACCTTCGCCGAAGTCATCCTGGCGACCAACCCGACCGTGGAAGGTGAAGCCACAGCGCATTACATCGCCCAGTTGCTCAGCAGCAAAGGCCTGATCGCCTCGCGTATCGCCCATGGCGTGCCGCTCGGTGGTGAACTGGAGCTGGTGGATGGCGGCACGCTGGCGCATTCGTTTGCCGGGCGTAAGCCGATTTCGCTCTGAGTTGTGCGGTGTCTTTACTGACGCCTTCGCGAGCAAGCCCGCTCCCACAGGGGATTGCATTCCAAATGTGGGAGCGGGCTTGCTCGCGAAGGGCGCACCTCGGAGTCGCTGATTCACACAATCCTGTTGAAAACCAAGCAAGCGCTCGGTTAACTTCACTGACCCCTTCAGTGGAGCTCGCCGATGTCTGCCTTTCAGGAATACTTCGACCCCAGCCACCAATTGGTCCGCGACAGCGTCAGACGTTTCGTCGAGCGCGAGATTCTTCCTGATATCGAGCAGTGGGAAGAAGCCGAAAGCTTCCCTCGTGAGCTCTACCTCAAAGCCGGCGCAGCGGGGATTCTCGGCATTGGGTACCCGGAAGCTTACGGAGGCAGCCACGAAGGGGATCTGTTCGCCAAGGTTGCCGCCAGTGAAGAGTTGATGCGCTGCGGCTCAGGCGGGCTGGTGGCCGGCCTGGGGTCGCTGGATATCGGCTTGCCGCCCATTCTCAAGTGGGCCCGACCCGAAGTGCGGGATCGTGTGCTGCCCCAGGTGTTGTCGGGAGAGAAGATCAGCGCCCTGGCCATCACCGAGCCCGGCGGCGGCTCCGATGTCGCCAACCTGCAAACCCGCGCCGTGCGCGACGGCGACTTTTACCGGGTCAATGGCAGCAAAACCTTTATCACCAGTGGCGTGCGTGCGGACTTTTATACTGTCGCGGTGCGTACCGGTGAGCCGGGGTTCTCCGGCATCAGCCTGTTGCTGATCGAAAAGGGTACGCCCGGTTTCACCGTAGGACGGCAACTGAAGAAAATGGGCTGGTGGGCGTCAGACACGGCCGAACTGTTCTTCGATGATTGCCCGGTGCCCGTGGGAAACCTGATCGGCGCCGAGAACATGGGCTTTGCCTGCATCATGGGCAATTTCCAGAGCGAACGCCTGGCCCTGGCACTGATGGCCAACATGACCGCACAGCTGGCGCTGGAGGAAAGCCTGAAGTGGGCGCGCCAGCGTGAAGCCTTTGGCAAACCGATCGGCAAGTTTCAGGTGATCAAGCATCGCCTCGCCGAGATGGCGACCGGGCTGGAAGTGTCCCGGGAGTTCACTTACCGCCAGGCGGCAAAGATGGCGGCGGGGCAGAGCGTGATCAAGGAAATTTCCATGGCCAAGAATTTTGCGACGGATACCGCAGACCGGATCGTGACCGATGCGGTGCAGATACTCGGTGGGCTGGGATACATGCGCGAGAGCCTGGTGGAGCGGCTGTACCGCGACAACCGGATTTTGTCGATTGGCGGCGGGACGCGGGAAGTGATGAACGAGATCATCAGCAAGCAGATGGGGCTTTGAAGGGATGTAGTGAAGCTACTGACGCCATCGCGAGCAAGCTCGCTCCCACATTTGATCGTGTTCTTTCAGGAAGAATACAGTCCAGTGTGGGAGCGAGCTTGCTCGCGATGGCGGTCTGACAGGCGCCGCTTACATGTCAGTCAACGCAAACTGCGTCAGGCAAAACGTAGGAATGCCCATGTCTTCCAGGCGCTGCGAGCCACCCAGCTCCGGCAGGTCGATGATCGCCGCCGCTTCATGCACTCGCGCGCCCATGCGGCGGATCAGGTTGGCGGCGGCAATCAGGGTGCCGCCGGTCGCGATCAGGTCATCGAACATCACCACCGAGTCACCTTCGCACAGGCTGTCGGCGTGCACTTCCAGGAAGGCTTCGCCGTATTCGGTCGCATAGCCCTCGGCCAACACGTCAGCCGGCAGCTTGCCTTGCTTGCGGAACAGCACCAGCGGCTTGTTCAACTGATAGGCCAGTACCGAACCGATCAGGAAGCCACGGGCGTCCATCGCGCCGATGTGGGTGAAGTCCGCCTCGACGTAACGGTGGGCAAAGCTGTCCATCACCAGGCGCAGGGCCTTGGGCGACTGGAACAGCGGGGTGATGTCGCGAAAGATCACGCCCGGCTTCGGGAAGTCGATGACAGGGCGGATGAGGGATTTGATGTCGAAGGAGTCGAAGACCATCGTCTAGGTGTCCTGGCAGGGCTGCAAACGAGGCAGTATAACGGCGGCTGAACCGTTGCGCTCAGCCGCAACGTTTTGTTTCAGCCTTCCAGTGAGCCACCGGCCAGGGCGCACAGCTGGATCGGGTCGATAATCCGGATTTCCTTGCCTTCTGCCGCAATCAGCTCGTTTTGCTGGAAGCGGGTAAAGACCCGGGACACGGTTTCCACCGCCAGGCCCAGGTAGTTGCCGATTTCGTTGCGCGACATGCTCAGGCGGAACTGATTGGCGGAAAAACCCCGGGCGCGGAAACGTGCCGACAGGTTGACCAGGAAGGTGGCGATGCGTTCGTCGGCGGTCTTTTTCGACAACAGCAGCATCATCTGCTGGTCGTCACGGATTTCGCGGCTCATCACGCGCATCAACTGACGGCGCAACTGCGGCAGTTGCAGGGCCAGCTCGTCGAGGCGTTCGAAAGGAATTTCACACACCGAAGTGGTTTCCAGGGCTTGTGCCGACACCGGGTGCTTTTCGGTGTCCATGCCCGACAGGCCGACCAGTTCGCTGGGCAGGTGGAAACCGGTGAGCTGTTCTTCACCGCTGTCGCTCAGGCTGAAGGTCTTG
This sequence comes from Pseudomonas sp. GNP012, assembly GCF_054343835.1. Taxonomy (NCBI): domain Bacteria; kingdom Pseudomonadati; phylum Pseudomonadota; class Gammaproteobacteria; order Pseudomonadales; family Pseudomonadaceae; genus Pseudomonas; species Pseudomonas sp. GNP012. Next base: position 1,231,255 of record NZ_JBTGUU010000001.1, read on the forward strand.
AGGGCGCCGGAACGGACGGCGTAGACAGAATCGAAGGTATCGCCCTGGCGAAACAGAAACTCGCCTTTTTTCAGCGGCCGGCCGCGCTTGACGATTTCGTCCAGCGCATCCATGTCTTCCAGATTCAGCGAAAGAGGCAGGCAAAGAGGAGCCAGGCTGCAATCCTTGCAATGGGCTTGATTATGAGCGCGCTGTTTTACTGGCTCGGACATTTCTGCAATCCTTGTGGGAAATCACACATAAGACGTAAGGGTAACTCACCATAGGAGATCGAGGCCAGTCTGGGGCGCTAGCTTGCAGAATTAGATCACCCGCGAAAATCGCTGGCGACTGTGTTGTTCCAGGTACGCGTCGAACACCATGCACACCGAACGCACCAACAGTCGCCCGGCGGGCAGGATGGTGATCCTGTCGCGATCGAGTTCGATCAGCCCGTCTTTGGCCATGTCTTGCAGTTGGGGCCAGAGTTCGCCGAAGTAGCCCTGGAAGTCGACGTTGAAGGCCTGTTCGATGTCGCAGAATTCCAGGCTGAAGTTGCAGATCAATTGCGCAATGACCGCGCGCCGCAGCCGGTCATCGGCATTGCACAGCAGGCCGCGGCTGGTGGCCAGTTGCATTGAGGCCAGGGTGTTCTGATAGTGGTTCAGGTCGCTGCTGTTCTGGCAGTAGAGGTCGCCGATCTGGCTGATTGCCGAGACGCCGAGGCCGATCAGATCGCAATGACCGTGGGTGGTGTAGCCCTGGAAATTACGTTGCAGGGTCGATTCTTCCTGGGCGATCGCCAGCTCGTCGTCAGGCAGGGCGAAATGGTCCATGCCGATGTAGCGGTAACCGGCGCTGATCAGTTGCTCAATGGTGCGCTGCAGCATTTCCAGTTTCTGCGCGGGCGTCGGCAGCTCATTGCTGTTGATGCGTCGCTGGGGCATGAAGCGTTCCGGCAGGTGGGCGTAGTTGAATACCGATAACCTGTCCGGTTGCAGGTTTATGACCTCTTCGACGGTGCGGGCGAAGTTCTCCGGCGTCTGTCTCGGCAGGCCGTAGATCAGGTCGATATTGATCGAGCGAAACTGCAAGGTGCGGGCAGCGTCGATCACCGCGCGGGTTTCTTCCAGGCTTTGCAGGCGATTGACCGCTCGCTGCACCGCCGGGTCGAGGTCTTGCAGGCCGATGCTGACCCGATTGAAACCCAGTTCGCGCAGCAGTCCCATGGTCGACCAATCGGCCTCGCGAGGGTCGATTTCGATGCCGTAGTCGCCGGAATCGTCGTCCAGCAAATTGAAGTGTTTGCGCAAGTGCGCCATCAACTGGCGCAATTCGTCGTGGCTGAGAAAGGTCGGCGTGCCGCCACCGAAGTGCAGTTGCTCGACTTTCTGGGTGGGGTCGAGGTGGCAGGCGATCAGCTGGATTTCCTGTTCCAGGCGCTGCAAATACGGCTGCGCCCGGCCGCGATCCTTGGTGATGACCTTGTTGCAGGCGCAGTAGTAGCAGATGTTCGCGCAGAACGGCACGTGCACGTACAGGGACAATGGGCGTTGGGCCTTGCGGCTGTCGCGCAGGGCATGAAACAGGTCGAAGGTGCCGACCTGGCTGTTGAATTGCACGGCGGTCGGGTACGAGGTGTAGCGGGGTCCCGCCAGGTCATAACGGCGGATCAGATCAGTGTCCCAACGAATGGCGTCGAGCATCATGCGGGCATTCCCCGGATAGGCTGGCAGTGTCGGCCACTTTATGCGAGGGCGGGGTGGGGCATCTTGATTTGCATCAAGTGAGTGTTTGAGGCTCATTTGTGGCGAGGGGGCTTGCCCCCGTTGGGCTGCGAAGCAGCCCCAAAATCGGAGAATGCGGTGAGTCAGTGCGAAAGGAGTTACCGGGTTTACGACGGCTTCGCCGCCGAACGGGGGCAAGCCCCCTCGCCACAATGTTAGTGCCCCATGAGCCAATGCTGATGCGGTCCCGGCAAGGTCCAGATGCCGAACAACATCACCAGCACCCCACCCGCCATCCGCACGCTGCGCTTGCGCAACACCGCGGTGACGCGCTCGGCGGCCAGGCCGGTCGCCAGCAGCACCGGCCAAGTGCCAAGCCCGAACGCGAGCATCAACAATGCACTGTCCAGCGCGTTGCCCTGGCTGGCCGACCACAGCAAGGTGCTGTAAACCAGGCCGCACGGCAGCCAGCCCCAGAGCGCACCCAGCAGCAACGCGCGCGGAACGCTTGATACTGGCAGCAACCGGTTGGCGACTGGCTGGATGTGCCGCCACAAGCCTCGACCGAGGCTTTCGATACGGGTCAGGCCACTCCACCAGCCGGCCAGGTAAAGCCCCATGGCAATCAGCAGCAAGCCGGCGAGGATGCGCAGGAACATCGCCGCCGGGCTGCTGGCCACGGCCCATCCGGCCAGGCCGATCAACAGTCCGGCGCAGGCGTAGCTCAGAATCCGCCCCAGGTTGTAGGCCAGCAGCAGGCGAAAGCGGCGGCTGCGTTGCTCCTTGGGAATCGCCAGGGTCAGCGCGCCCATCAAGCCGCCGCACATGCCCAGGCAATGACCGCCGCCGAGCAAGCCGAGGATCACCGCCGATACCAGCAGTGGCGCCAGTTCAAGCATGGGGCGGGGCCTTGTCTTGCGGTTTGGCCGGTTGGCCGCTGGCTTCGTCCACGGCGGCGGTGTGGTTCGGGTCCTGGTCGTCGAACAGGATGCTGTGGGCCGGGCCGTCGAGGTCGTCGTACTGCCCGCTGTCGACCGCCCAGAAGAAGATATAGACGGCGATGGCCACGATCAGCAGCGCAGCGGGAATCATCACGTAGAGAGCTGGCATCTGGACTCCATGCCCGCGCGGCTCAGGCCGGCAGCGGGCGGGTTTCTGGCGGGGTGTCGAGGGTGCGCTCGCTCGGCATGCGAGTCAGGCGCAGCGCGTTCAGCACCACGGTCAACGAACTGATCGACATGCCTACCGCCGCCCAGACCGGAGTGATCCAGCCGAGGGCAGCGAAGGGCAACATGAGGCCATTGTACAACCCGGCCCACAACAGGTTCTCGATAATGACTCGACGGGTGCGCCGCGCCAGGCTGAAGGCTTGCACCAGCGCGTCGAGGCGGTTGGACAGCAGCACCGCATCGGCATTGGTTTTCGCCAGGTCAGTGGCCGAGCCCATGGCGACGCTGATATCCGCAGCCGCCAGCACCGGCACGTCATTGACGCCGTCCCCCAGCATCAACACCTTGCGACCTTCCTTGTGCAGTTGTTGCAGGACTTGCAGTTTGTCGTCCGGGCGCAAGCCGCCGCGCGCTTCATCGATGCCCAGTTCCGCTGCCACGCTGGCGACCATCGGCGAGCTGTCGCCGGACAACAACAGCGTGCGCCAGCCCCGCGCCTTGCACGCGGCCAGCAAGGCCGGCGCATCGGCGCGCAAGCGATCATCGAGGACGAGCCAGGCCAGCGGCCCTTCGCTGTCGCCGAGCAGCAGCCATTGGCCGGCTTCTTCGGGCATCGACGGCACCAGGGCGCCACTGAGTTCGCAGACGAATCCCGGTTGACCGATGCGCAGGCGCCGCCCTTCAACCAGCCCCTCCAGGCCAAGACCCGGTGTGCTGTGGACTTCTTCGGCCGCCATGGGGGCACGACCGAAAGCGCGGGCGATGGGGTGTTCGGAGCGGTTTTCCAGGGCGGCGGCCAGGCCCAGGCATTGGTCGCTGTCGAGGGCGCCGAGGGGGCGGATCGAGCGCAACGCCAGCCGGCCTTCGGTGAGGGTGCCGGTCTTGTCGAAAATCACCGTATCGATCTGGTTCAGGCCTTCCAGCACATGACCGCGGGTCAGCAGCAGGCCGAGTTTGTGCAAGGTGCCGGTGGCCGCGGTGAGGGCGGTCGGCGTCGCCAGCGACAACGCGCACGGGCAGGTCGCCACGAGCATCGCCAGCACGATCCAGAAGGCTCGCGATGAGTCCAGTTCCCACCACAACAGACCAATGGCCGCAGCCGCGATCAGCGACAACAGCAGGAACCATTGTGCGGCGCGGTCGGCGATTTCCGCCAGGCGCGGCTTTTCGGCCTGGGCACGATCGAGCAGGCGAACGATGGCCGAGAGACGTGTGTCCTGGCCCAGGGCCTGGACCTCGACGGTCAGTGCGCCTTCGACGTTCAGAGTGCCGGCGGTGACCGCATCGCCGAGGGTGCGAGGGTGCGGCAGGTATTCGCCGGTCAGCAGCGATTCGTCGATACTCGATTGGCCGTCGAGGATCTTGCCGTCAGCCGGGAGAATGGCGCCTGGATGAACCAGTACCTGATCACCGATTCGCAGTTCGCTGAGCAGAATGCGTTCGCTCTGGCCTTCAGGCGTCAAGCGCAGGCACGAGGCGGGCAACAGATTCACCAGCTGCGCGGTGGCGGCGGCCGTGCGCTCGCGGGCGCGCCGCTCCAGATAGCGCCCGGCCAGCAGGAACAGGGCAAACATGCCGACGGCATCGAAATACAGCTCGCCCACCCCGGTGATCGAGGTCCAGATCCCGGCAACGTAGGCGCTGCCGATGGCCAGCGACACGGAAACGTCCATGGTCAGGTGGCGGGTGCGCAGATCGCGCATGGCGCCTTTGAAAAACGGCGCGCAGCTGTAGAACACGATCGGGGTGGTGAGGAACAGCGCGACCCAGCGCAGGATGGTATGCAGTTCGGGACTGAGGTCGATGTTGAATTCAGGCCAGGTGGCCATGGTTGCCATCATCGCCTGGAACCACAGCAACCCGGCCACGCCAAGCTGGCGCAGGGCCAGGCGGTTTTCGCTGGCCAGTTGCTCGCTGGCGCGATCGGCCTGATAGGGGTGTGCGGCGTACCCGATGTGGCGCAGTTCGCTGAGGACCCGGCTCAGGGGTAATTGCGCGTCGCTCCAGCGCACGTGCAGGCGGTGGTTGGAGAGGTTCAGGCGCGCTTCGGCCACCGCCGGCAAGGTGCGCAGGTGTTTTTCGATCAGCCAGCCGCAGGCGGCGCAACTGATGCCTTCCATCAGCAGCGTGGTTTCGGCCATTTCGCCTTCGTGGCGGACAAAGGGCTGCTGCACATCGGCGCGGTCGTAAAGCGCCAGTTCGTCGACCAGTTGTACCGGTAGCGCCTCGGGGTTGGCCGAGGCTTCGCTGCGGTGCTGGTAATAGCTATCCAGTCCCCCGGCGACGATGGCCTCGGCCACGGCCTGGCAACCCGGGCAGCAGAACTCGCGGGACTCCCCGAGTACGACGGCGGTGAAGCGACTGCCGGCCGGAACGGGCAGGGCGCAGTGGTAGCAGGGGAGTGGGGTGGTGGTCATGGAGTATTCACTAGTACTGCTGAATCTCTGGCGTCTGATAGGGCCTCATCGCGAGCAAGCTCGCTCCCACAGGGATCATAGGTGTACTCAGGTTCTGAGCACGGCGGTGATCAACTGTGGGAGCGAGCTTGCTCGCGATGCGCGAAGCGCTGCTTTATTTCTTCAGGTCTTCGGCGCCTTGCAGAGGTTCATCACCGAGCTGCAGATCCTTGTCATGGTTGACCAGTTCTTCTTCGAACATGCGCCAGATGTGGTCGTCCTGGGTGCCAAGCAATTCGACAAAACGCCGGCCTTCGATCTTGTCGCTCAACTGGCCAATGTAGCGACCCTGCTCGGTTTCGCTGCGGGTCAGGGTGATCTTGCGATCCTTCTCGGGCTGGGTCGGCGAGATCAGGTTCAGCTCCAGGGTTTTCGGATGGCTGTCGCCGCTCAGGCGCAGGTCAACTTCGCCGGTCACGTCATCGAGATGAATACTGGCGCGCATTTTCAGGTTCTGGGCCAGCAGCTCACGGTCGAGGGAGCGGTTGATGCCTTTGCCGGCCTCGTAGTAGTTGTCGTTGACCAGGTTGTCCGGGTTCTTCACCGCGATGGTCACCATGGACAAGGTCAGGGCAACCGAGCAGGCCAGGATCCCGATGATGATCCACGGCCAGAGGTGCTTGTACCAGGGGCTTGCGGCAGTTGCTGCGGGCATGTTCAGTTCTCTCAACGAATTTGTGGGCCGATGAACCGGCTCTTGGCTTCAATGTGGACACTGTCGTCATCGGCATCCTTGAGGATGAATTTCACCTCGTTGGTGCTCGACGGCAGTTTTTCCGGCGCGACCGACAGTTCGGCAGGCTGGCTGACGATCTCGCCGGCCGCGACCTTGATCTCGCGCCGGCCCTGCAATTTGAGATCCGGCAGGCCGGAGGCTTCGAGCAGGTAGGTATGGTCGCGCTGGTCCTTGTTCATGATTTTCAGGCTGTAGACGTTTTCGATCCGGCCTTCGGCGTTCTCGCGGTACAGCACGCGGTCCTTGCTGACATCGAAACCCACCAGCGCACGCATGAAAAACGCGGTCACCAGCAAGCTGATCATCGCCAGCAGTACCACGGCATAGCCGATCAGGCGTGGACGCAGTTTATGGGTTTTCTGCCCGGACAGGTTGTGCTCGGTGGTGTAGCTGATCAGCCCGCGCGGGTAATCCATCTTGTCCATGATGGCGTCGCAGGCATCGATGCAGGCGGCGCAGCCGATGCATTCGATTTGCAGGCCGTCGCGGATGTCGATACCGGTCGGGCAGACCTGGACGCACATGGTGCAGTCGATGCAGTCACCCAGGCCCTGGGCCTTGTAATCGATGCCTTTCTTGCGCGGGCCACGGCCTTCGCCGCGGCGCGGGTCGTAGGAAACGATCAGGGTGTCCTTGTCGAACATCACGCTCTGGAAGCGCGCGTACGGGCACATGTAGATGCACACCTGTTCGCGCAACCAGCCAGCGTTGCCGTAAGTGGCGAGGGTGAAGAAACCGACCCAGAAGTAAGACCAGCCATCGGCGTGACCTGTGAAGAAGTCGAACACCAGTTCGCGGATTGGCGAGAAGTAACCGACGAAGGTCATGCCAGTGACGAAACCGATCAACAGCCACAGACTGTGCTTGCTGAACTTGCGCAGGAACTTGTTGGCGCTCATCGGCGCCTTGTCGAGCTTGATGCGCTGGTTGCGATCACCTTCGGTGACTTTTTCGCACCACATGAAGATCCAGGTCCACACACTTTGCGGGCAGGTATAACCGCACCAGACCCGGCCGGCGTACACCGTGATGAAGAACAGGCCGAACGCGGCGATGATCAGCATGCCGGACAGCAGGATGAAGTCCTGGGGCCAGAAGGTGGCGCCGAAAATGAAAAACTTGCGCTCCGGCAGGTTCCACCAGACCGCCTGATGACCGCCCCAATCCAGCCACACCGTACCGAAATACAGCAGGAACAACAGGGCACCGCCGGTCATCCGCAGGTTACGGAACAGGCCGGTGAAGGCGCGGGTGTAGATTTTTTCCCTGGCGGCGTAGAGGTCGACGCTGTTGTTCGCGTTCTTGGTGGGTGGAGTGACGTCGTGTACCGGAATCTGGTTGCTCATCATTGCATCCCACGGCAGTGGAAAAGTGCCTCGGTCAGTACGTGCCGACCGCGGTCAAAAAGGAGTGTTGCAGTGGCGCAATGATACGCCTGTCGCTCTAGCTCAAGGGTGCGACCTTTGGTCACGTTTGGCAAAATCAATTGATGGTGTAATGACTTGAATCAATTGACTTGGGAATTATGGACGGTTTTTGGGTGTGGGCGGAGTCATTTCTCAACGCAACAACCTGTAGGAGCCAGCCTGCTGGCGATGGAGTCAAGGGCGCCGCGGCGCACAGACGCCTCGGCTTGGGCGAGTCCATTTAATTACAGTTTCCCGGGAATGCGTGAAGAACCATAAAAAAGGCCCCGCCAATTCTCATTGGCGGGGCCGTTTTTTATTGCATCAAGCGTTTGCCTTACTCGGCGTCCGCAGCCTTCTCACCATGAGACAAGCTGTAGACGTAAGCGGCCAGCAGGTGAACCTTGTCGTTACCTTGCAGTTGCTCTTGCGCAGGCATCTGGCCCTGGCGGCCGTAACGGATGGTCTGCTGCAGTTGAGCGAAGCTCGAACCGTAGATGAACGCTGCCGGGTGAGTCAGGTCGGGTGCGCCCATCGCTGGCGTACCTTTGCCTTCCGGACCGTGGCACGCCACGCAGTTGGCGGCGAACAGCTTCTGTCCGGCAACCGGGTCGGCCTTGGCGCCTTCCGGCAGCTTGCGACCATCGAGGTTGGTCAGGACAAACGCTGCCACGTCGGCCACGCCTTGCTCGCCGATCACTTCAGCCCACGCCGGCATCACCGCATGACGGCCGCCCATGATGCTGGTCTTGATGGTTTGCGGCTCGCCGCCCCAGCGCCAGTCGGCGTCGGTCAGGTTAGGGAAGCCATAGGCGCCCTTGGCGTCGGAACCGTGGCAGACCGAGCAGTTGGAGGCGAACAGTCGGCCACCCATCTTCAGGGCTTGCGGGTCCTTGGCCACTTCTTCGATTGGCATGGCTGCGAATTTGGCGAAGATCGGACCGAACTTGGCGTCCGACTTGGCCATTTCCTTTTCCCACTCGTGGACGCCGGTCCAGCCGGTCTGGCCGTTGGCGAAGGGGGTCTGCTTCTCGTTGTCGAGGTAGCCGTAACCCGGCAGCAGGCCTTTCCAGTTACCCAGGCCCGGATACAGCGCCAGGTAGCCCAGTGCGAAGATGATGGTGCCCACGAACAGCATGAACCACCATTTCGGCAGCGGGTTGTCGTACTCCTCGATCCCGTCGAAGGAGTGCCCGACCGTCTCGTCTGTCTGCTCGGTGCGCTGGCCCTTGCGGGTCGACAGCAGCAGCCAGGTCAGGGAAAAGATCGTACCGAGACTGAGGACTGTGACGTACAGACTCCAGAATGTAGTCATTCTTTGTTACTCCTAGAAGCTTGCTCGACGTGCTTGATGGCTTCGGGATCATCCGCGAAAGGCAGCAAGGTCGCGTCTTCAAACTCCGACTTGCGCTTGGGACTGAACACCCACAGTGCCAGTCCGATGAAGGCCACCATCACGACAACGGTGCCCAGGCCACGAATCATCCCGATATCCATCTAATTCACCGTTTGCTTTTGATGATGGTGCCCAGGCCTTGCAGATAGGCCACCAGCGCGTCCATTTCGGTTTTGCCCTTCACGGCATCCCTGGCGCCGGCGATGTCTTCGTCGGTGTAAGGGACGCCGAGCGTGCGCAACACTTCCATTTTCTTGGCGGTGTCTTTGCCGTCGAGCTTGTTTTCCACGAGGAACGGGTAGGCCGGCATTTTCGATTCGGGCACGACGTTGCGCGGGTTGTACAGGTGCGCACGCTGCCAGTCATCGGAGTAACGACCGCCGACACGGGCCAGGTCCGGACCGGTACGCTTGGAACCCCACAGGAACGGGTGGTCCCAGACGCTTTCACCGGCGACCGAGTAGTGGCCATAACGTTCGGTTTCAGCACGGAACGGACGGATCATCTGCGAGTGGCAGCCGACACAACCGTTGGCGATATAAACGTCCCGGCCTTCCAGTTCAAGGGCGGTGCGGGGCTTCATGCCCTCGACCGGCTTGTTGGTGACGTCCTGGAAAAACAGCGGAACGATCTGGGTCAGGCCGCCGACGCTGACGGCGATGACCATGAAGAAGGCCAGCAGGCCAATGTTCTTCTCGACTGCTTCATGCTTCATCAGTGAGCTCCAACTACAACGATCTGTTCGGCGGCTTGAGCTTCAGCCGGGTTCGAGGCGCGTACGGTACGGAATACGTTGTAGGCCATGAACAGCATGCCGGTGGCGAAGAACGCACCGCCCAGGGCGCGAACGATGAAGCCCGGGTGGCTGGCTTGCAGCGCTTCGACGAACGAGTAGGTGAGGGTGCCGTCGTCGTTGATTGCACGCCACATCAGGCCCTGGGTGATGCCGTTGACCCACATCGAGGCGATGTAGAGCACGGTACCGATGGTCGCGAGCCAGAAGTGCGTGTTGATCAGGCCGGTGCTGTGCATCTGCGCACGACCGAACAGTTTCGGGATCATGTGGTAGATGGCGCCGATCGAGATCATCGCTACCCAGCCCAAGGCGCCAGCGTGTACGTGACCGATGGTCCAGTCGGTGTAGTGCGACAGCGAGTTGACGGTCTTGATGGCCATCATCGGGCCTTCGAAGGTCGACATGCCGTAGAACGCCAGCGACACCACCAGGAAACGCAGGATCGGGTCGGTGCGCAGCTTATGCCAGGCGCCCGACAGGGTCATCATGCCGTTGATCATGCCGCCCCAGCTCGGAGCCAGCAGGATGATCGACATCGCCATGCCCAGCGACTGAGCCCAGTCCGGCAGTGCGGTGTAGTGCAGGTGGTGGGGGCCGGCCCAGATGTACAGGGTGATCAGCGCCCAGAAGTGCACGATCGACAGGCGATAGGAGTAGATCGGGCGCTCGGCCTGTTTCGGCACGAAGTAGTACATCATGCCCAGGAAGCCGGTGGTCAGGAAGAAGCCCACGGCGTTGTGGCCGTACCACCACTGGATCATTGCGTCCGTCGCACCCGAGTAGGCCGAGTAGGACTTGAACAGGCTGACCGGCAGCGACATGTGGTTGACGATGTGCAGCATCGCGGTCACGACGATGAAGGCGCCGTAGAACCAGTTACCCACATAGATGTGCTTGGTCTTGCGCTTGACGATGGTGCCGAAGAACACCAGACCGTAGGTGACCCAGACAATGGCCAGCAGAATAGCCAGGGGCCATTCCAGTTCCGCGTATTCCTTGGTGGTGGTGAAACCCATCGGCAAGGTAATGATCGCGCCGACGATCACCGCTTGCCATCCCCAGAAGGTGAAGGCGGCGAGGCTGTCGGAAATCAGTCGCGTTTGGCAGGTTCGCTGCACGACGTAATAGGAAGTGGCAAACAGTGCACATCCACCGAAGGCGAAAATCACCAGGTTGGTGTGCAGCGGGCGCAGGCGTCCAAAGCTCGTCCATGCCAGACCGAAGTTCAACTCCGGCCAGACCAGTTGCGAGGCGATGAAGACACCGAGCCCCATGCCAAGGATCCCCCAGACCACCGTCATGATGGCGAACTGGCGGACTACCTTATAGTTATAAGCAGTCGGACTGATTGCTGTGCTCATTCTAAGGTTCCACGGTTTGGGTGTTTTATTAGGATTAAAAATCGGCCGCAAGTATGGAGAAAGCAGGGGGTCATTGCAACGCGCCATGACCTGGGTCAATGCTTTCAAATGCTGATTCTGCGGCCTTTCCATGCGCCGCGTAGGGACAAAATTGCCCGCGGGCAAAACGTCCCGGCGGAATGATCAGGCGAGGGGGTCAGGTCGGATGTAACGGGGTGTGTTCAAACGCAACGTTTGGCTGACCGAAGGAGATTGGCGCGACAGCCGGTATCTACCAGCCTTTGCGGCCTGTCATCGGGCAGATTCGTCGAACACATCGTTCAGGGTCGACCTGGAACCGGCACCGGCCAGTCCGCATCGGGGGAAGCTTAGACCTGAATCCGGGGAACCGAAAGGAAGAGTCAGAGAGGGTGCGACAATGCGTCGCAAAGGGGCAGGGAACTGCCGCATCCGGGAGAATGCGGCAGCAGAGCGGTCGGGATTTATTCGCGGTTGTCTTCAGCCTGCAGGCGCTCGGTATTCAAACCGTGGGACAGGCTGTACACATACGCGGCCAGCAATTGCACCTTGTCATTGCCGAGCAGTTCGTTCTGCGCCGGCATATGGCCCTGGCGGCCATGACGAATCGTCTGTTCAAGCTGCGTCAGGCTGGTGCCGTAAATGAAGCCGGCCGGGTGCGTCAGGTTCGGCGCGCCCATGGCTTCGGTTCCCTGGCCGTTCGCTCCATGGCAGGCGACGCAGGTGGTGCTGAAGGCTTGCTGTCCGGCTTGCAGGTCCGCCTTGCTGCCTTCCGGCAACGGCAGGCCGGCCAGATCATGGCGCACATAAGCGGCGACGTTTTTCACACCTTCCTCCCCCAGCACTTCACCCCAGGCCGGCATCATCGCCATCCGGCCACCCATGATGGTGGTCTTGATGGTTTCTGCGCTGGCACCCCAGCGCCAGTCGCTGTCGGTCAGGTTGGGGAAACCGAATGCACCCTTGGCGTCCGAGCCGTGGCACACCGAGCAGTTGGAGGCAAACAGGCGGCCGCCCATTTTCAGCGCTTGCGGGTCTTTGGCGACTTCTTCCAGTGGCATTGCCGAAAATTTGGCGAAGATCGGTCCGAATTTCGCGTCCGCCCTGGCCATTTCCTTTTCCCACTCGTGGGCCCCGGTCCAGCCGTTTTCATAGCCGGGGAGGACGCCTTTCCAGTTGCCCAGGCCGGGATAAAGGATCAGGTAACCGACGGCGAACACCAGCGTGCCGGCGAACAGCATGAACCACCATTGCGGCAGCGGGTTGTCGTACTCCTCGATGCCATCGAAGCTGTGGCCCATGGTCTGGTCGACGCTGCCCTTGGTCTCGCCCTTGCGGGTGCCAATCAGCAGCCAGGTCAGGCCGATCAGGCTGCCGATGGTCAGTACGCAGATCCACGTACTCCAGAAGGTGGTCATGGCCGGGTACTCCTTGTTGCTGAATCTTCGGTGATGTCGGGTTGTGGTTCGTCGGCGAACGGCAGCAGGCGCGCTTCGGCGAATTCCGGGCCGCGCTTGCTGTTGAATACCCACAGCGTCAGGCCGACGAAGGCCACGAACACGACGACGGTGCCCAGGCCGCGGATCATTCCAGTGCTCAATTCAAACATTGCTCACCTCTTGCTCTTGATGGCAGTGCCGAGCACTTGCAGGTAGGCTACCAGCGCATCCATCTCGCTCTTGCCCTTGAGCGAAGCGACGGCGCCGGTGATGTCCTCGTCGGTGTACGGCACGCCCAGGGTGCGCATGGCCTTGATCTTGGATTCGGTGTGGCTGCTGTCGAGTTGGTTGGCCACCAGCCACGGGTAGGCGGGCATCTTCGACTCCGGCACGACGTTGCGCGGGTTGTACAAGTGCGCGCGGTGCCAGTCATCCGAGTAGCGCGCACCGACCCGTGCCAGGTCCGGCCCGGTACGTTTCGAACCCCACAGGAACGGGTGGTCCCAAACGCTTTCGCCGGCCACCGAGTAGTGCCCGTAGCGTTCGGTCTCGGCGCGGAACGGACGGATCATCTGTGAGTGACAGCCGACACAGCCTTCGCGGATGTAGATGTCGCGGCCTTCCAGTTGCAGCGCGGTGTAGGGCTTCATGCCTTCGACCGGCTTATTGGTCACGTCCTGGAAGAACAGCGGGACAATCTGGGTCAGGCCACCGATGCTCACGGCCAGGATCATCAACAGCAGCAACAGGCCGACGTTTTTCTCGATAGTTTCGTGTTTCATGGCGGACTCCTCAGGCCATCTGCGCGGCAGCGGCGACTTCGGCAGGCTGCGAGGCCCGCACGGTGCGCCAGGTGTTGTAGGCCATCAGGAACATGCCGCTGAGGAAGATCGCGCCGCCCACCAGCCGCACGACGAAGCCAGGGTGGCTGGCCACCAGGGTCTCGACGAAGGAGTAGGTCAGCGTGCCGTCCTCGTTCACCGCACGCCACATCAGGCCCTGGGCGATGCCGTTGACCCACATCGAGGCGATGTACAGCACGGTGCCGATGGTGGCGAGCCAGAAGTGCGCGTTGATCAGGCCGATGCTGTGCATCTGCTCGCGTCCGAAGACTTTCGGGATCATGTGGTACAGCGCGCCGATGGAAATCATCGCCACCCAGCCGAGCGCGCCGGCGTGTACGTGGCCGATGGTCCAGTCGGTGTAGTGGGAGAGGGCGTTGACCGTCTTGATCGCCATCATCGGCCCTTCGAAGGTCGACATGCCGTAGAACGCCAGCGACACCACGAGGAAGCGCAGGATCGGGTCGCTGCGCAACTTATGCCAGGCGCCCGACAGGGTCATCATGCCGTTGATCATGCCGCCCCAGCTCGGCGCGAGCAGGATCAGCGACATCACCATGCCCAGCGACTGCGCCCAGTCCGGCAGCGCGGTGTAGTGCAAGTGGTGGGGGCCGGCCCAGATGTACAGGGTGATCAGCGCCCAGAAGTGCACGATCGACAAGCGATAGGAATACACCGGGCGCTCGGCCTGTTTCGGCACGAAGTAATACATCATGCCGAGGAAACCGGCGGTGAGGAAAAAGCCCACGGCGTTGTGTCCGTACCACCATTGCACCATCGCGTCGGTGGCACCGGAGTACAGCGAATAGGACTTGGTGAAACTGACCGGCAACTCCATGTTGTTGACGATGTGCAGGATCGCCACGGTGATGATGAACGCACCGAAGAACCAGTTGCCGACATAGATGTGTTTGGTCTTGCGCTGCATGATCGTGCCGAAGAACACGATGGCGTAGGCGACCCAGACAATGGTGATCAGGATGTCGATCGGCCATTCCAGCTCGGCGTATTCCTTGGAACTGGTGTAGCCCAGCGGCAGGCTGATGGCCGCCAGGAGAATCACAAGCTGCCAGCCCCAGAAGCAGAACGCGGCGATTTTCGGTGCAAACAGTTGCGACTGGCAGGTGCGTTGCACCGAATAGAACGAGCTGGCGAACAGCGCGCAGCCGCCGAAGGCGAAGATCACCGCGTTGGTGTGCAGTGGGCGCAAGCGGCCGAAACTGGTCCAGGGCAAATTGAAGTTGAGTTCGGGCCAGACCAACTGGGCAGCGAGAAAAACCCCGAGCCCCATGCCGACGATGCCCCACACCACCGTCATAATGGCGAATTGGCGGACCACCTTGTAGTTGTAGGCGGTACTGATAGAAGTGTTCATGGTTCCCCATCCACGGTTCAGCCGAAGTGAGCGCACTCGCGCAAGGCAGCGCACCCTTCGGCCGGAGTTATAGGCAGACTAAAAGCGAGGCAAGCATGGACAAAGGGCACAAGGCCGGTATTGACGGGGATCAATGGGCGCAGTGTGTGCGGGATCATGGATGGTTGTGGAATGCCGCTGCCGGCAAGGCAGCGGCGACGCTGATCCTCGCCCACGGCGCCGGTGCACCGATGGACAGCGACTGGATGAGCGACATGGCTGCACGCCTCGCCGCACAAGGCGTCAACGTGTTGCGCTTCGAGTTTCCCTACATGGCGCAGCGGCGCCTCGACGGCGGCAAGCGCCCACCGAATCCGGCGCCGAAACTGCTCGAATGCTGGCGTGAGGTGTATGCCCAGGTGCGACGCCATGTCACTGGGCCGCTGGCCATCGGCGGCAAGTCCATGGGTGGGCGCATGGCCAGTTTGCTGGCCGATGAGTTGGGGGCGGATGCGCTGGTGTGCCTGGGCTACCCGTTTTATGCGGTGGGCAAGCCGGAGAAGCCGCGGGTCGAGCATCTGGCGGGGCTCAAGACTAGAACCTTGATCGTGCAAGGCGAGCGCGATGCGTTGTGCAACCGGGAGGCGGTCGAAGGGTATTCGCTATCGCCGGTTATCGAGGTGTTCTGGCTGGTGGCGGGGGATCATGACTTGAAGCCGTTGAAAGCTTCGGGCTTTAGCCATGAGCAGCATTTGGCGGCTGCGGCGCAGAAAGTGGTCGCATTTCTTCTCTGAGATGAGTGGTGTCTGGGCCTGCCTCTTCGCGGGCAAGCCCGCTCCCACAGTGATCTGTGGTGTGGCTTGATCGTGTGATCAATGCAAAACCCTGTGGGAGCGGGCTTGCCCGCGAAGGCGCCCGCACAGACAACATACTTTTCAAATTGATAATAAAAAACCCGGAAGCTCTCACTGTCCGGGTTCTTGTCATTCCAGCAGCAATCAGCGGTTAAACCGTTCCACCAACGAATACTGGGTGTTCGCAGTCTTGGTCAGCTCTTCACTCAACAAAGCCGAGTTCTGCGCCTGTTCCGAGGTCTGGTCCGCCAGCTCCGAGATGTTGCTGATGTTGCGGCTGATTTCTTCGGCCACGGCACTTTGCTCTTCGGTCGCGGCGGCGATCTGGGTGGTCATGTCGGTGATGTTGGCCACCGCTTCACTGATCCCCACCAGTGCCTGGTCCGCTTCCAGCACCCGCGCCACGCCTTCTTCCGCCTGACGATGCCCGGCTTCCATGGTTTGCACCGCAGTACCGGCGGTTTGTTGGAGCTTGGCGATCAGCGCATGAATCTGCCCGGTGGACTCGCTGGTGCGTTGCGCCAGCTGACGGACTTCGTCGGCCACCACCGCAAAACCACGACCCATCTCACCGGCACGGGCCGCTTCGATGGCGGCGTTCAGGGCCAGCAGGTTGGTCTGGTCGGCGATGCCTTTGATCACGTCGACCACGCCACCGATTTCGTTGCTGTCCTTGGCCAGTTGGGTCACGGTGACGCCGGTTTCACCCACCACCACCGACAGGCGCTGGATGGCTTCGCGGGTTTCCCCGGCGATGTCACGACCGCGACCGGTCAGCCGATTGGCTTCCTGGGTGGCGTCGGCCGTGCGTTGCACGTGGCTGGCGACTTCCTGGGTGGTCGCGGCCATCTGGTTGACCGCCGTGGCCACTTGCTCGGTCTCGACCCGTTGACGTTCCAGGCCGCTGGAGCTGTTGTGCGCCAGGGCATCGGACTGCCTGGCCTGATCGGTCAAGTGCTCGGCCGTATCCTGCAGTCGCGTCAGGCAGGTTTTCAAGCGTGCTTCCTGGCTGAGGATAGACATCTCCAGCCGCGCCTGGGCGCCGCGACTGTCGGTGTACATCTGTGCGATCAACGGATCGGAGGTGGTCTGCTCGGCCAGGCGCAGCAAACGCTTGAGACCGCGCTGTTGCCACTGCAGGCCCATCAGGCCCAGCGGCACCGAAAGACCGGCGGCCAGGGCAAAACCCCAATGGGAGTTAAGCGATGCACCGATCATGAAGCTCAACTGGCTGACCAGGATGAACGGCAGCCAGTCCTGCAGGATCGGCAACCATTTATCCGAAGAGGGAATGGCTGACTTGCCCTGGTTGATGCGTTGGTAGAGCGCTTCGGCACGGCGGATCTGTTCGGCGGTGGGCTTGACCCGCACCGACTCGTAACCGGTCACCTGATTGCCTTCGAAGATCGGTGTCACATAGGCGTTAACCCAGTAGTGATCACCGCTCTTGCAGCGATTCTTCACAATGCCCATCCATGGCAAGCCTTGTTTCAGCGTGCCCCACATGTGGGCGAACACCGCGGCCGGGACGTCGGGGTGACGGACCAGGTTGTGCGGTGCACGGATCAGCTCCTCCCGGGAGAACCCGCTGATATCGACGAAATCGTCGTTGCAGTAGGTGATCATGCCCTTGGCATCGGTGGTGGAAATCAACCGTTGCTGGGCCGGGAAGGTCCGCTCGCGTTGTGTAATTGGCTGGTTGTTACGCATGGCTTTTTTAATCCGCAAGGCTTTCAAGTGCTGTATCGGCAATACCGGCGGATTGTTGAGATTATTTTTCGATAATTAGCGATGCGTCGCAAAATGACCCTTGCGTCAGCCGGCGAGCATCGGATACGTGAACAGGCCGAAGTGCAGCAGGTTCAAGCCGAAGTGGGTGGCGATGGCGGCCGCCAGCCCGCCGAAGCGGTAGGCCAGGCCATAGCCGATCCCGGCCAGGCCGGCCAACAGGACCCATTGCCAGCCTGCCCCGGCATGGGCCAGGCCGAAGATCAACGAAGCCAGGAGCAGGGCAAGGTTTTCGCCATGGCGCAGGTTTTTCAGGCATCGGTTAAGGCCACCCTGGATATAGCCGCGGAACAGCGCTTCCTCGACCAGCGTCACCAGCAGCAGATTGTTGAGCAGCCACAACCAGGCAGAATCCGGCCACTTCGGTGCCCAAGTGACGACACCCAGCAACAGTGCGCCGCCCAAGGCCAGCACGGCACTCAGGGGCAACGCCAGTGCGGTGGCAAACAGGATCGATCGAAACGAGCGCCGACCGACAAGCCATGGGCAGACCAGTAACAGCCAAAAACCGATCAGGGGTTTGTCAAGGTTCGCGTACATGGAAAACGGCACCGCGTCGTCGGTGAAACGCTGCGTGGCGATGATTGGGCCGTTGTAGAAACCGGGCCACCAATGCGTGGCAAGGGCCAGCGCGAGAATGATGAACAGGCCATGGCCGAGGTACCGACCGAACTGAAGTGTTTGCTGGCTAGCGGCAAAACCGGAAACCAACAGCAAAGCAACAGAAGTCGCCGCCGGCCAACTCATACTGCTGAAGTCCAGTGCTAAGTAGTAGCCGAGGGAGAGGAGGGCCAGAAAAGTCCTTGGCAGAGCAAACATTGAAAGTCCTTGTATCGAAATTCTGGATTCCCCCAGTCTCCAGTGGGAGCGAGCTTGCTCGCGATGACGGCGGAACATTCAAAGATGATGTTGAATGACACTCCGCTATCGCGAGCAAGCTCGCTCCCACAGGGACTAGTGTCGGGCCAACATCAAGCAGTGCGAGATTATAGGGATGTGGTCACAAACAAAAACACCGCCCGAAGGCGGTGTTTGTATCAGCGCATGGCTAGGAGGCAATCAGCTGCCGCAACACGTAATGCAGAATCCCTCCGGACTTGAAGTATTCCACCTCATTGAGCGTATCGATGCGGCACAGCACCTCGATTTTCTCGCGGCTGCCGTCTTCGCGAGTGATGACCAGTGTCAGGTTCATCCGTGGTGTCAGCTCGACACCCGTCAAGCCGAGGATGTCCAGGGTTTCACTGCCGTTGAGGTTCAGGCTCTTGCGGTTCTGATCCAGCTTGAACTGCAACGGCAATACGCCCATGCCCACCAGGTTGGAGCGGTGGATGCGTTCGAAGCTTTCGGCGATGACCGCTTTGACGCCCAGCAGATTGGTGCCTTTGGCCGCCCAGTCGCGGCTCGATCCGGTGCCGTATTCCTGGCCGGCAATCACCACTAGCGGGGTGCCCGACGCCTGATAGCGCATGGCGGCGTCGTAGATCGGCATTTTCTCCCCGGTGGGAATGTAGCGGGTGTTGCCGCCTTCCTCGCCGCCGAGCATTTCGTTGCGTATGCGGATGTTGGCGAAGGTGCCGCGCATCATCACTTCATGGTTGCCGCGTCGCGAACCGTAGGAGTTGAAGTCCCGCGGTTCCACGCCTTTGTCGCGTAGGTATTGCCCTGCCGGGCTTTCCGCCTTGATGTTGCCGGCGGGGGAGATGTGATCAGTGGTCACCGAGTCGCCGAGCAGGGCGAGAATGTTCGCTGCGCTGACATCCTTGACCAGGGGCGGCGGGCCGCCGATGTCGTCGAAGAAGGGGGGATGCTGGATGTAGGTCGAGTCGTCCTGCCAGACATAGGTCGCCGCTTGCGGCACCTCGATCGCCTGCCATTGTTCGTCTCCGGCAAACACTTCGGCGTATTCCTTGTGGAACATGGCGGTGTTGACCTGGCTCACCGCGTCGGCGATTTCTTTGCTGCTGGGCCAGATGTCCCGCAGGTATACCAGTTTACCGTCCTTGTCTTCGCCCAGCGGTTCGCGGCTGAGGTCGGTGCGTACCGTACCTGCCAACGCATAGGCGACCACCAGTGGCGGGGAAGCCAGCCAGTTGGTTTTCACCAGGGGATGCACCCGGCCTTCGAAGTTGCGATTGCCCGAGAGTACCGATGCCACGGTGAGGTCGGCTTGCTGGATGGCTTTCTCGATGGGTTCCGGCAGCGGTCCGGAGTTGCCGATGCAGGTGGTGCAGCCGTAGCCGACCAGGGCAAAGCCCAATTCATCGAGGTAGCGGGTCAGGCCGGCCGCCTTGTAGTAGTCGGTGACCACCTTCGAGCCGGGGGCCAGCGAGCTCTTCACCCAGGGTTTGCGTTTCAGGCCTTTTTCCACGGCCTTCTTCGCCACCAGCCCGGCCGCCATCATCACGCTCGGGTTGGAGGTGTTGGTGCAGGAGGTGATGGCGGCAATGACCACGGCGCCGTTTTTCAGGCGATAGGTCTGGCCTTCGTAATCGTAGTCCGCTTCACCGGCCATATCGGCATTGCCGACGGCGACGCCACCACCACCTTCGCTTTCGAGGCGACCTTCTTCCTTGCTGGTGGGTTTGAATTGCAGGTCGACGAAGTCGCTGAAGGCTTGCGCGACATTCGGCAGCGACACCCGGTCCTGCGGACGTTTTGGTCCCGCGAGGCTGGCTTCGACGCTGCCCATGTCCAGCGCCAGGGTGTCGGTGAACACCGGCTCCTGGCCGGGCAGGCGCCACAGACCCTGGGCCTTGCTGTAGGCCTCGACCAATTGCACTGTTTCAAGTGGGCGGCCGGACAGGCGCAGGTACTCCAGCGTGACGTCGTCCACCGGGAAGAAACCGCAGGTGGCGCCGTATTCCGGCGCCATGTTGGCGATGGTCGCCCGGTCGGCCAGCGGCAGGTCGGCAAGGCCGTCGCCGTAGAATTCGACGAATTTGCCCACCACGCCTTTCTTGCGCAGCATCTGGGTGACGGTCAGCACCAGGTCGGTGGCGGTGATGCCTTCCCTGAGCTTGCCGGTGAGTTTGAAACCGATGACTTCGGGAATCAGCATCGACACCGGTTGCCCGAGCATCGCCGCTTCCGCCTCGATGCCACCGACACCCCAGCCGAGCACGCCGAGGCCGTTGATCATGGTTGTGTGGGAGTCGGTGCCGACCAGGGTGTCGGGGAAGGCATAGGTGCGGCCGTCCTCGTCCTTGTTCCAGACCGTGCGACCGAGGTATTCAAGATTCACCTGGTGGCAGATCCCGGTGCCCGGCGGCACCACGCTGAAGTTGTCGAAGGCACTCTGGCCCCAGCGCAGGAACGCATAGCGCTCGCCATTGCGCTGCATTTCAATGTCGACGTTCTGCTCGAAAGCGCTGCTGCTGGCGAACTTGTCGACCATCACCGAGTGGTCGATCACCAGGTCCACCGGCGACAGCGGGTTGATGCGCTGTGGATCGCCGCCGGCCCTGGCCATCGCCGCGCGCATGGCGGCCAGGTCGACCACGGCGGGAACACCGGTGAAGTCCTGCATCAGCACCCGCGCCGGGCGGTACTGGATTTCGCGGTCGGAGCGGCGCTCCTTGAGCCACGCGGCCAGTGCCTTGAGGTCGGCGCCGGTGACGGTTTTTTCGTCCTCCCAGCGCAGCAGGTTTTCCAGCAGGACTTTCAACGACATCGGCAACTTGTCCAGCTCGCCCAGGCTCCTGGCGGCGTCGGGCAGGCTGAAGTAGTGGTAGGTCTTGTTGCCGACCTGCAGGGTTTTCAACGTATTCAGGCTATCGAGGGACGGCATTGCGATCACTCCTTGAAGTCCGCACGGCTACGGACTGAGGGGACGGACAGAGCCTTAAACCTAGCCCTGTTTTCGGTAGCTGGCTAATAACTGGACTCTATGGACAGACCCAGGTTCCGATCTCGGCTATCATGCGCCGGTTTTCGTGACAGGCTTTGCTTCAACGCAAGCGGTCTCTCTTTGTGGGAGCGAGCAAGCTCGCTCCTACAGGGTCCAGGAGTAAGAATGAACACCCTATTCATGCATTGCCGGCCGGGCTTCGAAGGTGAAGTCTGTTCCGAGATTTCCGACCTCGCCGCGCGCTTGAACGTGGCCGGCTACGCCAAGGCCAAAGCCGCCACCGCTTGCGCCGAATTCGTCTGCACCGAAGAAGACGGCGCCGAGCGCCTGATGCGCGGGCAGCGTTTCGCCGAGCTGATCTTCCCGCGCCAATGGGCCCGGGGGATTTTCATCGATCTGCCGGAAACCGACCGCATCAGCGTGATCCTCGATCATATGGCGGACTTTCCGCTGTGCGGCAGCCTGTGGCTGGAAATGGTCGACACCAATGATGGCAAGGAACTGTCGAACTTCTGCAAAAAGTTCGAAGTGCACCTGCGCAAGGCGCTGATGGCCGCCGGCAAACTGGTGGAAGACGCTCACAAGCCGCGGCTGTTGCTGACCTTCAAAAGCGGCCGTGAGGTGTTCATGGGGCTGGCCGAGTCGAACAACTCGGCGATGTGGCCGATGGGCATTCCCCGCTTGAAGTTTCCTCGGGAGGCGCCGAGCCGCTCGACCCTGAAGCTGGAAGAGGCCTGGCACCACTTCATCCCGCGCGACCAGTGGGACGAGCGCCTGCACAGCGACATGACCGGCGTCGACCTCGGGGCCGCTCCCGGTGGCTGGACCTGGCAACTGGTCAACCGCGGCATGCTGGTGACCGCCATCGACAACGGCCCGATGGCTGAAAGCCTGATGGACACGGGGCTGGTGCAACACCTGATGGCCGACGGTTTCACCTTCAAACCCAAGCAGCCGGTGGACTGGATGGTCTGCGACATCGTCGAGAAGCCGGCGCGCAATGCGGCGATGCTGGAAGAGTGGATCGGTGACGGCCATTGCCGTGAGGCGGTGGTCAACCTCAAGCTGCCGATGAAGCAGCGCTATGCCGAAGTGAAGCGGCTGCTCGAGCGCATTGCCGATGGTTTCAAGGCACGGGGTATCAAGGTCGAGATCGGCTGCAAGCAGCTGTACCACGACCGCGAGGAAGTGACTTGCCATTTGCGCCGGCTGGACGTGAAGAAACCCAAGTCCCGCTGAAGCACCGCAACCCCCCTGTAGGAGCGAGCCTGCTCGCGATGGACTTGAGAGCGCATTGGGGTGTCAGGCATCCAGCGTTATCGTTAACGATCATCGCGAGCAAGCTCGCTCCTACAAGAGTACGGCGTTATGCCACAGATGACGTTACACCCGGCAATGGGCGACAATGCCGGCCAGTTTCAGGAGTGAATCATGAGTGAAATGCTTGATACGCCGGTAGACGGCACCCTCGATGCCACCGGCCTCAACTGCCCCGAGCCGGTGATGATGCTGCACCAGCACATCCGTGACCTGGTGCCCGGCGGCCTGCTCAAGGTCATCGCCACCGACCCGTCGACCCGTCGTGACATTCCCAAGTTCTGTGTGTTTCTTGACCACGAACTGGTAGCGCAGCACGAGGAGGAGGGCACCTACCTCTACTGGATTCGCAAGAAGTCAGGCTGACGACACCTCCAAAAAAAGACCTGCAAACGCAGGTCTTTTTGTTTGTGCAATCAGCCGGCCGAGCGGCTGTTACGAATCCGTTTGCGCGCACTGAGCGTCAGGCGGATCGACAACATCAGCGCCGCACAGCTCAAGCCGGCAATCAACCCTTCCCACAGCCCGCTCGGGCCGCTGGCCGGACCGAACCAGTCGGTCAGTCCCAACACGTAGCCGACCGGCAGACCGATGCCCCAATAGGCGAACAAGGTCAGGATCATGGTCACCCGGGTGTCCTGGTAGCCACGCAACGCGCCCGCGCAAATCACCTGGATGGCATCGGAAAACTGGTACAGCGCGGCATACACAATCAACATCGACGCAATCTGGATCACGGCCTTGTCAGGCGTGTAGATCGAGGCGATAGGTTCGCGCAGGAGCAGGATCAGGCTCGCCGAGAACGCCGCGAACACCAGTGCCGCGCCGAGCCCGACCTTCGCCGCGAAGCGCGCCTGCCAGGGATTGCCGGCCCCCAGTGCCTGACCGACGCGCACGGTCACCGCCATGCCTAGCGAATAAGGAATCATGAACAGCAACGAGCTGATATTGAGGGCGATCTGATGCCCGGCCACCACGGTAGAGCCGAGACTGCCGATCAATAGCGCGATAACTGCGAAGATGCTGGACTCGGCGAAGACGGCTATGCCAATCGGCAGGCCAATGCCGACCAGGCGCTTGATCACGGCCCATTGCGGGCGGTCGAAGCGCACCAGTACCCGGGTGCGGGCATAGAAGGGGGCCCAGAAGGTCCAGCCAGCCATGCTCAACGCCATGAACCACATCACGATGCCGCTGGCCCAGCCGCAACCGACGCCGCCCAGGGCCGGTGCGCCGAAATGGCCGTAGATCAACGCATAGTTCAGCGGGATGTTCAGCAGCAGGCCGCACAAGCCGATGACCATGCTCGGGCGGGTACGCCCCATGCCATCGCTGTAGCAGCGCAATACGTAGTAGAACGCCATGCCGGGAAACCCGAAGGCGATCCCGTGCAGGTAACCCATGCTCGGCTCGATCAATTGCGGATCGACTTTCATCCAGTGCAGGATCGGCTCGGCGCTGAGCAGCAGGCCGCTGCCGATCAAGCCGACACACAATGCCAGCCACAGCGCCTGGCGTACCAGCGGGCCGATCTCGTCGAACTGTGCGGCGCCAAAGCGTTGCGCGACCTTGGGTGTGGTTGCCAGCAGAACGCCGGACATCAACAGGTAGACCGGAATCCAGATCGAGTTGCCCAGGGCCACCGAGGCCAGGTCCCTCGGGCTGACACGGCCGGCCATCACCGCATCGACGAAGCCCATGGCCGTGGTGGCCAGTTGCGCGATCATGATGGGCAGGGCCAGGCCGAGCAGGCCCTTGAGTTCCAGGCGAACGGGGGTCGTCCGCGAAGGCGCAGTGGCGACGGTACTTTCAATAACAGGATTCAATAGCGAAACGTCCAAGAGGTTTTGATGCACAGCCGCGCATTCTACGCGTTGACGCGGCAGTCAGGAAAAGGCCCGTGTTATGGATTTGTAATCAACCCTCTGTAGGAGCGAGCTTGCTCGCGATGAGCGTCAACGATGGCGCGGGATGCCTGAATGAACGTGGCATCCTTGCGTCCTTCGCGAGCAAGCTCGCTCCTACAGAGAGATGCGTCTAGGCGCGATGCGTCATCTACGCCTACACTGCCGATCCGCCAAAAGGAGCCTGCCATGCTGATTGTTGCCGACGAAAATATCCCCCTGCTCGAGGCCTTCTTTGAAGGCTTCGGTGAAATCCGCCGGGTGCCGGGTCGCGCCATCGACCGTGCCACGGTCGAGCAGGCCGATGTGCTGTTGGTGCGTTCGGTGACCAACGTCAACCGCGCGCTGCTTGAAGGCAGCAAGGTGCGCTTTGTCGGTACGTGCACCATCGGCACCGATCATCTGGACCTGGATTACTTTCAGCAGGCCGGCATCACCTGGTCCAGTGCACCGGGCTGCAATGCCCGCGGCGTGGTCGACTATGTGCTCGGCAGCTTGCTGACCCTGGCTGAAATCGAAGGGGCCGACCTGACCCGGCGTACCTACGGCGTGGTCGGCGCCGGCGAGGTGGGCGGCCGACTGGTCAAGGTCCTGCAGGGTCTGGGCTGGAAGGTGCTGGTGTGCGATCCACCACGGCAGGCGAATGAAGGCGGTGACTACGTCAGCCTCGAGCAGATCATCGACGAGTGCGACGTCATCAGCCTGCACACGCCGCTGACCAAGCAGGGGCCTCAATCGACCTGGCATCTGTTCGATGAAAAACGCCTCAACCAGCTCAGGTCCGGTACCTGGCTGATCAATGCCAGTCGTGGACCTGTGGTCAACAACGCGGCACTGCGCGATTTGCTGCTGGAGCGTGAAGACCTGCAAGCAGTGCTCGATGTCTGGGAAGGCGAGCCTGAAGTCGACGTGGCGCTGGCCGAGCTGTGCGTGCTGGCCACGCCGCACATTGCCGGTTACAGCCTCGACGGCAAGCAGCGGGGGACCGCGCAGATCTATCAGGCCTATTGCGATTTCCTCGGGCAACCGCCCCGCGTCAGTCTGAGCGATTTGCTGCCGGCACCCTGGTTGTCGCACGTGACACTGAATGCGCAAAGCGACCCGGCCTGGGCCTTGGCGATGCTGTGCCGTGGCGTGTATGACCCGCGTCGTGACGATGCGGATTTCCGCCGCAGCCTTGTCGGCAGTGTCAGCGAGCAGCGCGCGGCGTTCGATGTGCTGCGCAAGCAATACCCGTCGCGCCGTGAGATCGACGGCTTGCAGGTGCGGATCGAGGGGGATGCGCCTGAGTTGCAGAGGATTGTGGCGGCGTTGGGAGCGATGGCAATCTGATGGGCCATGGCGGCCCCTTCGCGAGCAAGCCCGCTCCCACAGGGGATTTGTGGTGCATATAGATCCAGTGTGGGAGCGGGCTTGCTCGCGAAGGGCACCCCACAATGTCCGGACAGGCACCCATAAAAAACCCGGCCAACTATGGGCCGGGTCAAGAAGACGGTGGCTATATCACTCTTGTTCGGCAGGCTTGACCAATCGCTTTTCCAGTTCGCTGCAAGCTTTCTGGATCATTTCTTCAGTGATCGGTACTTCGCGGCCTTGCTCGTCGATAATCGAGCAGCCCAGAGACTGGTCTGGTTGCGTGCGGATCACTTGAATCTTGTCATCGCTGCTGTGTTGCAAGGACATGGCCTGTCTCCTCATCAGGTTGTGCGCTTACTGTAGAACCACCAGGTGACCGGGCTATGACAACTCCCTGCGATCTTTCCGGGGGAACAGAACCAGTGCAGCAGAAATGCCTTCGCGTGGCTAGCCGAACTTTAGACCAATAGCGTCTAGCCTCTAGTGTTGGTGGACATAATTAACCTGACTCATTGTGATTTGCAGCGAGCCACCCCATTGAGCGGTGTAGGCTGACCCTAATGATTGTCTTGTCCCGGATGTTTGCGATGCTCTCTGCCCGTCACCGCCGTGCTGTTCGCCTGGCCAGTCGTTTCATTGCGCCGTATCGCTGGCAGGCCTTCGGCGCCTTGCTGGCGTTGATCGTCACTGCCGGCATCACCTTGTCCATGGGGCAGGGCATCCGCATGCTGGTGGACAAGGGGTTCATGACCCAGTCGCCACACCTGCTCAATCAGTCCATTGGCCTGTTCATGTTGCTGGTGGTGGGGCTGGCGATCGGCACCTTTGTACGGTTTTACCTGGTGTCGTGGATCGGCGAGCGCTGCGTCGCCGATATCCGGCGTGACGTGTTCAATCACCTGATTTACCTGCACCCGGGTTTTTACGAAGACAATCGCAGCTCCGAAATCCAGTCTCGCCTGACCGCCGACACCACGCTGCTGCAATCGGTCATCGGGTCTTCGCTATCGTTGTTCCTGCGCAATCTGTTGATGGTGATCGGCGGGATCGTCCTGTTGTTCATCACCAACCCCAAGCTCACCAGTATCGTAGTGGTGGCCTTGCCCCTGGTGATCGCGCCGATCCTGATTTTCGGTCGCCGGGTGCGTAACCTCTCGCGCCTTAGCCAGGACCGGATTGCCGATATCGGCAGTTATGTTTCCGAAACCCTGGGGCAGATCAAGACCGTGCAAGCCTACAACCATCAGGTCCAGGACGAGCAACGGTTTGCCCTGACCGTGGAGGAGGCGTTCAACACCGCACGCAAGCGCATTTTCCAGCGGGCGTGGCTGATTACCCTGGTGATCGTGCTGGTCCTGGGCGCGGTCGGGGTGATGCTCTGGGTCGGCGGGATGGACGTCATCGCCGGGCGAATTTCCGCCGGCGAGCTGGCGGCGTTCGTGTTCTACAGCCTGATCGTCGGCAGTGCGTTCGGCACCTTGAGCGAGGTGATCGGGGAATTGCAGCGGGCGGCCGGCGCAGCCGAACGGATTGCCGAGTTGCTGCGTTCGGAAAACATCATCCTGCCACCGGTCGCAGGCGCGGTGACGCTGCCGGAACGGGTCGACGGCCACCTGCAGCTGCAAAATGTGCGTTTTTCCTACCCGTCGCGGCCGGAAAGTTACGCTGTCGACGGCTTGAGCCTGACAGTCAATGCCGGTGAGACGCTGGCGCTGGTTGGGCCCTCCGGGGCCGGCAAGTCGACGGTGTATGACTTGCTGCTGCGTTTCTACGACCCGGCCGAGGGGCGCATCCTGCTCGATGGCGTGCCGTTGACTCAGCTCGATCCGCTGGATTTGCGCCGCTGCTTCGCCCTGGTGTCACAGACCCCGGCGCTGTTTTTCGGCAGCATTGAAGACAATATTCGCTACGGCAATCCGCAGGCGACGCTGGCCGAGGTACAGGATGCGGCAAAGATCGCTTACGCCCATGACTTTATCGAAGCCATGCCCAGCGGTTACCAGACTCATCTGGGGGATGGCGGTCTCGGCTTGTCCGGCGGCCAGCGCCAACGCCTGGCTATCGCCCGCGCGTTGCTGGTGGACGCCCCGATCCTGCTCCTCGACGAAGCCACCAGCGCCCTCGATGCCCAGAGTGAGCACCTGATCCAGCAGGCGCTGCCGAGCCTGATGAAGAACCGAACCACCCTGGTGATCGCCCATCGCCTGGCCACGGTTAAAAACGCCGACCGGATCGCGGTGATGGATCAGGGGAAGCTGGTGGCGGTAGGGACGCACCAGGAACTGATTGCCAGCAATGCCTTGTATGCACGGCTGGCGGCGTTGCAGTTCAGTGACGGCAAGATTGCCGCCGAACTGTAGGAGCTGCCGCAGGCTGCGATCTTTTGATCTTGAAGACCCCTGACAAAAAAATGCCCGCATCGTTTGATGCGGGCATTTTTAGAGCAAGATCAAAAGATCGCAGCCTTCGGCAGCTCCTACATAACCGGCATTACCGGTCATTGATCGTCGAAAAACCGCTCATGCCAATCCACGATCGGCTGTGGCGAGTTGAGCTTCTGGCCGTAGATCACCGAGTACGACAACACGTTTTGCACGTACTGGCGGGTTTCGTCGAACGGGATGCTTTCTACCCACACATCGAAACTCAGGTGGTCGGCACCGCGCAGCCATTGGCGCACGCGACCCGGGCCGGCGTTGTAGGCGGCGGAGGCAAGGACGCGGTTGCCGTTGAACTGGCTGTGCACCTGGCTCAGGTAAGCGGCGCCGAGCTGGATGTTCTTGTCCGGGTTGAACAGTTGCTGTGGCGAGCTATAGGGAATGCTGAACTTGCGTGCGGTTTCCTTGGCGGTGGCGGGCATCAGTTGCATCAGGCCCGAGGCGCCGACCCCGGAGCGGGCATCTTCCATGAAGGCGCTTTCCTGGCGAGTGATGGCGAATGCCCAGCTCGGATGCAGGCCGCGATTCTTCGCTTCACGCACCAGCGTGTTGCGGTGGGCCATCGGGAAGCGAATATCCAGATCGTCCCAATACTGCGCCTGGCTGATGGTGCGAATGGCCGGGAAGTACCATTTGAGGTCGTAGGCCAGTTTGGCCTGGGCAACCATCTCGTCACGGCTGAAGTGGCGGCTGACGTGGTACCACTCGCGGCGACCGTCGACGATTTGCCCGCGAGCGTGGAACTCCAGGGCGCGACGTATGCCGGGGGTGTTGCGCACTTTGTTGATCAGCGCCTGGCTCATCACCAGCGGCTTGTTGTTCAGCGAGTAGGGTGACTGCGAGCGATCGGCGGCGAGGAAACCATAGAAGTCGCGTTCGCGGGCCAGGTTTTTATAGAGCGTCTGCACTTCCGGATTCTGCGGTTGCGCCAGTTCCAGGCTGCGGGCCTGCCAGTAGCGCCAGCGGTTGGTGGTGGCCAGGTCCTGGGGCAGGCGGCGGGTCAACTGGTAGGCATCGTCCCAGCGCGCCAGGCGCAGGAGCAGGCGCAGGCGCCATTCGGAAACTGTGTTGTCGCGCAGTTCCGGATCGTATTTGGTCATGACGTCCAGGGCTCGGCCGTCGAAACGTTTGGCGAGGGTCAAGCCGATTTCCCGGGCGATTGCGACTTTTTCATCCCGGGAGAAGTGCATGCTGCTGGCGTAGCCGTCGAGCAGGTTCATGGCCCTGTCCGGGTCCTGGCGAGCCAGGCGGCGCAGGCCGAGGCTGACCACGTCGGACATGGCTTCATCTGCCGGGGTGAAGCGTGACGGCTGGTTGAGCAGTTCCGGTTTCTGCGCGACGTCCACCAGCAAGCGACCGCGCGGGGCGAGGGTGGTCAAGCCGTTGACCAGGCTGTTGGCCAGCGGATAGTTGCGCGCCTGGGCGGCGAGTTTGGCGCGCTCCCAGCGTTTTTGCTCGGTCAACTGGCCTTCGGCCGCCCACATGCCGAACAGGGCATCGCAGGCTTCGGGCTGGGATTTGCCGGTCAGCCAGAGCTTTTCGGTGTTGGCGTAACCTTCGGCCTTGAGGTTGTGGCTGATCTGGTACTGCGCATTCAGGCAGTCCAGTTCGGTGAAGTTCATTTTCGGGTCGTAATACTTGACGAAAGTCGCCCAGTCGCCCCGGTCCGCCAGCCAGCGCAACCAGCGCAGTTTCATCCAGTTGGCCTGGGGCAGGTCGCCGTGTTCGGCGAGGAATTTCTCGATTTCGGCGTTGCTCGCGGTTTTCAGGCGCGCGGTCAGTTCGTCATAGGCCAGATACGGCTCCAGCGGATAATCGGCGAGGGCCTGGCTGTAACGGAAATACGGGCCGGAATCGCCCTTGGCCAGGGCGCGCTTGGCTTCATCGTAATATTGGCGTTGGGTGGACAGGTCCACCGCCTGGGCGGATTGAAGCGCTGCGGCTGAAAGTAAAAAACACGACAAAAGATTGAAAAGGCGACTGCGCATGAGACGTCCAGGCAGAGAAAACATGACAAGTGCGGGTCAGGCCCGCACTGAATTGTCTGTAGCTTAGCCTTTTGCCAGCAGCCGGCGAAAGCTTTGCGGGTCTTCCCGCATCAGTTCGCAACATTTGTCGTTCAGAGTGCTACGAGAGTGAAATTGCCGGCCTTCTGAAGCCTCAAGTCAGGTAGAATGCGCGCCCGGTTTTTGGAGAAGCTCATGACCCTGCTCAAATTCAGCGATGTGTCCCTTGCTTTCGGCGCTATGCCGTTGTTGGACAAGGTGTCCTGGCAGATCGCCCGTGGTGAGCGGGTGTGCATCATCGGCCGCAACGGCACTGGCAAGTCCAGCATGATGAAGCTCGTCAAGGGCGACCAGAAGCCCGATGACGGCTCCGTTTGGCGCGCACCCGGTCTCAAGATCGGCGAATTGCCGCAAGAATTGCCGGTGGCCGACGAGCGGACAGTGTTCGACGTGGTGGCCGAAGGCCTGGACGGCGTCGGTGCGTTGCTCGCCGAGTATCACCACCTGAGCCAGAACATCGTCACCGATGCCGATCTGGACAAGCTGATGCACGTCCAGCACGACCTCGAAGCCCGCGATGGCTGGCGCTTGCAGACGCTGGTCGACAGCACCCTGAGTCGCCTGCAACTGCCGGCCGACAAGACCCTCGCCGAGTTGTCCGGCGGCTGGCGTCGTCGCGTCCTGCTGGCCCAGGCCCTGGTGTCCGAGCCGGACCTGCTGCTGCTCGACGAGCCGACCAACCACCTGGACATCGGTGCCATCGCCTGGCTTGAAGAGGCGCTGAAGGATTTCCAGGGCGCCGTGCTGTTCATCACGCACGACCGTTCTTTCCTGCAGAACCTGGCAACCCGCATCCTCGAACTGGATCGTGGTGGCCTGATCGACTGGAACGGCGACTACGCCAGTTTCCTCGTACACAAGGAAGCCGCGCTGGCGGCCGAAGAAACCGCCAACGCGCTGTTCGACAAGCGCCTGGCCCAGGAAGAAGTGTGGATTCGCCAGGGCATCAAGGCCCGCCGCACCCGTAACGAAGGCCGCGTACGCGCGCTCAAAGCCTTGCGCGTCGAGCGCAGCGAACGTCGCGAGCGGACCGGCAAGGCCAACATTCAGCTGGAAACCGCCGACAAGTCCGGCAAACAGGTCATGGTCCTCGATAACGTGAGCTTTGCTCACCCGGACGGTCCGTTCCTGATCAAGGACTTCTCCATGGTGCTGCAGCGCGGCGACCGTATCGGTCTGCTCGGCGCCAACGGTACCGGCAAGACCACGCTGCTGAAGCTGATGCTCAGCGGCTTGCAGCCAACCAGCGGCAAGGTGGAAGAGGGCACCAGGATCGATGTTGCCTACTTCGACCAGTTGCGCCATCAGCTGGATCTGGAAAAGACCGTGATCGACAACGTCGCCGAAGGCCGCGACTTCATCGATATCGACGGCCAGAGTCGCCACGTGCTGAGCTACCTCGGCGACTTCCTGTTCAGCCCGCAGCGTGCCCGCACGCCGGTCAAGGCGCTGTCCGGCGGTGAACGTGCCCGTCTGTTGCTGGCCAAGCTGTTCAGCAAGCCGGCCAACCTGCTGGTACTCGACGAACCGACCAACGACCTCGACGTCGAAACCCTCGAATTGCTCGAAGAGGTTCTGCTGACCTTCAACGGCACCGTATTGATGGTCAGTCACGACCGGGCATTCCTCGACAACGTGGTGACCAGCACCCTGGTCTTCGAAGGTGAAGGCAAGGTGCGCGAATACGTTGGCGGTTATCAGGACTGGCTGCGTCAGGGCGGCTCGCCGCGCCTGCTCGGCGTAACCGAGAGCAAGTCCGGCAAGGCCGACCTGAACTCTGCAGTGGTGAAGGCCGAGCCGGCACCGGTTGCGGCGGCAGTCGAAGCGCCAGTGGCGAAGAAGAAGCTCAGCTACAAATTGCAGCGTGAGCTGGAAGCGTTGCCCGGCGAGATCGAAGCCATGGAGCAGCAGATCGCTGCCGTTGAAGCGCAGATGGCCGACGCGGGTTTCTACCTGCGCCCGGCTGCCGAGACGGCTGCAGTGATCGCTCAGCTGGCGCAGTTGCAGGCTGAACTCGACGTGATGGTCGAGCGCTGGGCCGAACTGGATGCCTGATTGATCCTGCAATAAAAAAGCCCGGCTTCACACACGTGAACGCCGGGCTTTTCATATGAACTGCAGTTCCCTGTAGGAGCGAGCTCGCTCGCGATGGTCGTCAACGATGACGCGGGAAACCTGATGCCCCGCGGCGTTCTCAGGTTCATCGCGAGCGAGCTCGCTCCTACAGGACGGGTGTTGTCAGCTTTTGGTTTGCAGGCGCACCGCAAGCACATCGCAAGGCGCGCCATGCAGCACGTCATTGGCGGTGGAGCCCAGCAGCAGTGCCAGGCCGTGCCGGCCGTGGCTGCCCACCACGATCAGGTCGCAGGTTTGCTCCTTGGCCAGGTGGTGGATTTCCTGGCGTGGCTGGCCATAGGTCAGGTGGCTGTATTCCTTGGAGAGCTCCGGGTATTTGAGGATCAACCGGTCAAGGCGCTCCTTGGCCTGATCGAACTGCTGTTGTTGCAGTTGTGACAGGTCCATCGGCACGTCGCCGCCGAAGGCCATCGCCATCGGCTCGACAATGTGCACCAGTGACAATTTCGCGCCGTTGCTCACCGACAGCTCGCGAGCGCGGTGGATCACAGGGTCGCACTCTTCGGTCAGATCTACAGCGACCAGAATATGGTTGTAGGGCATGAGGTGCTCCTCCTGAGGATTGCAATATTGGTAAGTATGGCTGGTTTCAAGCGCATTGGTTCCAAAGTGACACAATGGGCTCATCAAGAATCGGGAGTACAGATATGACGGTGTGGATAGTGGTGTCAATCCTGTTGGTGGTACTCAGCCCACTGGCATGGTTGCGCCCGTCGCGTGTTCAGAGTGGGCGCATCGCCCTGCGCATGGAGGCTCGGCGCATTGGGCTGGCCATGCAGCTGGCGCCCCAGGAGTGGCCACACTGGCTGAGCCAGGAGCCGCCGAGCCCGTGTGCCCAATACCATCGCCCGCGGCGTGGCAGTCAGGCGGCGTGCTGGAGTTACTGGCAAAAATCACCGGGTGTCTGGGTCAATCAATGGCAGGAAACCTGTGAAGATCGAGCGCTGCTCAATTATTTCGAAAAATTGCCGGGTAATGTCTACAAGGTCGAGGCCGACAAGCAAATGATTGCCTTGTATTGGGGCGAGAAGGGCGAGGCCGAGGTGTTGCAGCACATCGATGCCACCCTCAAGGCGCTCGCCTGAAGCTCCGATCCCCTGTAGGAGCGAGCCTGCTCGCGATGGACGTGAACGATGATGCTTGAAACCTGACACCCCGTGGCGCTCTCAGGTTCATCGCGAGCAGGCTCGCTCCTACAGAGTGCAGAGGAGCGCAATTGCCGCTTTTTTGTACGCAATAAAAAGCCCGACATTCATCATCGGGCTGGAGTTGGCCAGGCAGGCCGGTAAAACGGTGTTGGCTGATCTTACGCTGGGCATTCGCCAAAAGCGTTCACAATTTCCCCCTGGTTCCGCCAGCGTAGCTTGTTAAACACGGGCTGCAGCGAATTAGGGCGCATTTTCTAACAATTGATTCTATGAATGACCCTGCATGCTTCGGCGTGTTTAAGGTCTTCGCAGTACGGATATGACCGGAAAGTCGCGTTTCAACCCGTGTTTCGGGCGATTGACAATTGTCGGAAATTCCGTGAAGGTGACGTACCCAAATCAAACGGGCGTATGAATTGAGCGTTTGTATTTCAGACCGCTCCTACAGAATCCCGACTATCGCGTTGGCGGGTGTGCCGGGGGAATGGGCGTAGCATTGACGATCGACGTCCCTGCCAAGCCATTCGCCTGCGTCCGACGTGTACTGTTCAGCTTCCATATCGTGGAGATCAGTTGATGATTTACGAAGGTAAAGCCATCACGGTTAAGGCTCTTGAAAGTGGCATCGTCGAACTGAAGTTCGACCTCAAGGGTGAGTCCGTCA
The DNA here is from genome assembly GCF_054343835.1 of Pseudomonas sp. GNP012. Taxonomy (NCBI): domain Bacteria; kingdom Pseudomonadati; phylum Pseudomonadota; class Gammaproteobacteria; order Pseudomonadales; family Pseudomonadaceae; genus Pseudomonas; species Pseudomonas sp. GNP012. The sequence continues at coordinate 1,265,455 of NZ_JBTGUU010000001.1, forward strand.
ACAAGTTCAACCGTCTAACCCTGAACGAACTGCGTCAGGCCGTAGACACCATCAAGGCAGATGCTTCGATCAAGGGCGTGATCGTCAGCAGTGGCAAGGACGTGTTCATCGTCGGCGCCGACATCACCGAATTTGTCGACAACTTCAAGCTGCCGGATGCAGAGCTTGTTGCTGGCAACCTCGAAGCCAACAAGATTTTCAGCGATTTCGAAGACCTCAACGTTCCGACCGTTGTCGCGATCAATGGCATCGCGCTGGGTGGCGGTCTGGAAATGTGCCTGGCGGCGGACTACCGCGTCATGTCCACCAAGGCCAAGATCGGCCTGCCGGAAGTCAAGCTGGGCATCTACCCGGGCTTCGGCGGTACCGTTCGTCTGCCGCGTCTGATCGGTGCCGACAACGCCATCGAGTGGATTGCCGCCGGCAAGGAAAACCGTCCTGAAGACGCGCTCAAAGTTGGCGCTGTCGATGCAGTGGTTGCTCCAGAGAAGCTGCAAGAGGCCGCGCTGGAACTGATCAAGCGCGCCATCTGCGGCGAGTTCGACTACAAGGCCAAGCGCCAGCCGAAGCTGGAAAAGCTGAAGCTGAACGCTATCGAGCAAATGATGGCTTTCGAAACCGCCAAGGGTTTCGTGGCCGGTCAAGCTGGCCCGAACTACCCGGCGCCGGTTGAAGCGATCAAGACCATCCAGAAAGCCGCGAACTTCGGTCGCGACAAGGCCCTGGAAATTGAAGCCGCAGGTTTCGTCAAGCTGGCCAAGACCTCTGCTGCGCAGAGCCTGATCGGTCTGTTCCTGAACGACCAGGAGCTGAAGAAAAAGGCCAAGGCCTACGACGAAATCGCCAAGGACGTGAAGCAGGCCGCCGTACTGGGCGCCGGCATCATGGGTGGCGGTATCGCCTATCAGTCGGCTTCCAAAGGCACGCCGATACTGATGAAGGACATCAACGAGCACGGCATCGAGCAGGGGCTGGCCGAAGCCGCCAAACTGCTGGTTGGCCGCGTTGATAAAGGCCGCATGACCGCCGCGAAAATGGCTGAAGTGCTCAACGGCATTCGTCCGACCTTGTCCTACGGTGATTTCGGTCACGTGGACCTGGTGGTGGAAGCGGTCGTCGAGAACCCGAAGGTCAAGCAGGCCGTACTGGCTGAGGTTGAAGACCAGGTCAAAGAGGACACCATCCTCGCGTCCAACACCTCGACCATTTCCATCACCTTGCTGGCCAAGGCCCTCAAGCGCCCGGAAAACTTCGTCGGCATGCACTTCTTCAACCCGGTGCACATGATGCCGCTGGTGGAAGTGATCCGTGGCGAGAAGTCCAGCGAGCTGGCCGTTGCCACCACCGTTGCCTACGCCAAGAAAATGGGCAAGAACCCGATCGTCGTCAACGACTGCCCGGGCTTCCTGGTCAACCGCGTACTGTTCCCGTACTTCGGCGGTTTCGCCAAGCTGGTCAGCGCCGGTGTGGACTTCGTCCGTATCGACAAGATCATGGAAAAGTTCGGCTGGCCTATGGGCCCGGCCTACCTGATGGACGTGGTCGGCATCGACACCGGCCACCACGGCCGTGACGTGATGGCTGAAGGCTTCCCGGACCGCATGAAGGACGATCGTCGCTCGGCTGTCGACGTGCTCTACGAAGCCAAGCGCCTGGGCCAGAAGAACGGCAAGGGCTTCTACGCCTACGAGACCGACAAGCGCGGCAAGCAGAAGAAAGTCGCCGATCCTTCGGTGCTGGAAGTGCTCAAGCCAATCGTCTTTGAACAGCGCGAAGTCACTGACGAAGACATCATTAACTGGATGATGATCCCGCTGTGCCTGGAAACCGTGCGTTGCCTGGAAGACGGCATCGTCGAAACCGCTGCCGAAGCCGACATGGGTCTGGTCTACGGCATTGGTTTCCCTCCATTCCGTGGCGGTGCGCTGCGTTACATCGATTCGATCGGTGTGGCAGAGTTCGTTGCCCTGGCTGACCAGTACGCTGATTTGGGCGCGCTGTACCACCCGACCGCGAAGCTGCGCGAAATGGCCAAGAACGGCCAGAGCTTCTTCGGTTAAGCGCCCCCAACTAGAGTGAGAGTGAACTTATGAGCTTGAATCCTAGAGACGTCGTGATTGTCGACTTCGGTCGTACTCCGATGGGCCGCTCCAAGGGCGGCATGCACCGCAACACCCGCGCCGAAGACATGTCGGCGCACCTGATCAGCAAATTGCTGGAACGCAACGTCAAGGTCGACCCGAACGAAGTCGAAGACGTGATCTGGGGCTGTGTGAACCAGACCCTGGAGCAGGGCTGGAACATCGCGCGCATGGCGTCGCTGATGACCCAGATCCCGCACACCTCGGCCGGCCAGACCGTCAGCCGTCTGTGTGGCTCGTCCATGAGCGCCTTGCACACTGCTGCGCAAGCGATCATGACCGGCAATGGTGACGTGTTCGTCGTTGGTGGCGTCGAGCATATGGGTCACGTGAGCATGATGCACGGTGTCGATCCGAACCCGCACATGTCGCTGTACGCGGCGAAAGCCTCGGGCATGATGGGCCTGACCGCGGAAATGCTGGGCAAAATGCACGGCATTACGCGCGAGCAGCAAGATGCTTTCGGCGTGCGCTCCCACCAACTCGCCCACAAGGCGACCGTGGAAGGCAAGTTCAAAGACGAAATCATCCCGATGCAGGGCTACGACGAGAACGGTTTCCTGAAAACCTTCGACTACGACGAAACCATTCGTCCGGAAACCACCCTGGAAAGCCTGGCGGCTCTCAAGCCAGCGTTCAATCCGAAGGGCGGCACCGTGACAGCGGGTACTTCGTCGCAGATCACCGATGGTGCTTCGTGCATGATCGTGATGTCGGCGCAGCGCGCACAGGACCTGGGCATCCAGCCTATGGCGGTGATTCGCTCGATGGCGGTAGCAGGTGTGGATCCGGCAATCATGGGCTATGGTCCAGTACCGGCCACACAAAAAGCACTGAAGCGCGCGGGTCTTGGCATCTCCGACATCGACTTCTTCGAGCTCAACGAAGCTTTCGCCGCACAGGCCCTGCCAGTGCTGAAAGATCTGAAAGTGCTCGACAAGATGAACGAGAAGGTTAACCTGCACGGCGGCGCGATCGCCCTGGGCCACCCGTTCGGTTGCTCCGGTGCGCGTATCTCCGGCACTTTGCTCAACGTGATGAAGCAGAATGGCGGTACCTTCGGGGTAGCCACCATGTGCATTGGTCTCGGCCAAGGCATCTCCACCGTCTTCGAACGCGTTTAAGCGTTTCGTTGAAGGAAGCCGGGGCCAAGTGCCCCGGTTTTTGTTTTTCCGGATTTATTTTTGTTTTTATTTTGAAAAAATTTGAGTGAGGGCCAAAGCATGCCGATACAACCTGGGCTCTACCAACATTACAAAGGTCCGCAGTACCGCGTATTCAGTGTTGCGCGGCATTCGGAAACCGAAGAAGAAGTGGTCTTCTATCAAGCCCTGTATGGCGATTACGGCTTTTGGGTGCGTCCCTTGAGCATGTTCCTGGAGTCGGTCGAAGTTGACGGCGAACAGGTGCCACGCTTTGCTTTGGTGCAGGCCGAAGAAAGCCTTTTTACCAAGCCATAAGCTGAGTGCGCGCAATACCCTGCGCTTGACCTCACCTTGTAGCCACTATATATAGCGGTGCCGCGTCAGGCGCCAACCGCCTTTCACTTCTCGAATTCAGGAATTTTCTGATCCATGGGCAAATCGCTGGTCATTGTGGAATCCCCGGCTAAGGCCAAGACCATCAACAAGTATTTGGGCAACGAATACGTGGTGAAGTCGAGTATCGGCCATATCCGAGACCTGCCCACCAGCGGTTCGGCTAGCGCCAGCAAAGAGCCGGCCGCCAAGCGCGGCAAGGCTGCTGCGGGTGAAGCGCCGGCACTGTCGCCTAAAGAAAAAGCGCGCAAGCAGCTGGTCGCGCGCATGGGGGTCGATCCGGATCATGGCTGGAAAGCCAAGTACGAGATCCTCCCGGGCAAGGAAAAAGTCATCGAAGAGCTGCGCCGGCTCGCCAAGGATGCTGACACCATCTATCTCGCAACCGACTTGGACCGCGAGGGGGAAGCCATTGCCTGGCACCTGCGCGAAGCCATCGGTGGTGACGATAGCCGCTACAAGCGCGTGGTATTCAACGAAATCACCAAGAAGGCGATCCAGGAAGCCTTCTCCCGGCCGGGCGAGCTGGATATCGACCGCGTCAACGCCCAGCAGGCCCGTCGTTTCCTCGACCGCGTCGTGGGCTACATGGTTTCGCCACTGCTGTGGGCCAAGATCGCTCGTGGTCTGTCCGCCGGTCGCGTGCAGTCGGTTGCCGTGAAGCTGGTGGTTGAGCGCGAACGTGAAATCCGTGCGTTCATCCCGGAAGAGTACTGGGAAGTGCACGCCGACCTCGGCACCGCAAAAGGCGCGACCGTGCGTTTCGACGTGGCCCGCGAAAAAGGCGAAGCCTTCAAGCCGCTCAACGAAGCCCAGGCCATGGCTGCGCTGGAGAAGCTCAAGGCTTCCAGCTACAGCATCGTCAAGCGCGAAGACAAACCGACCAGCAGCAAGCCGTCGGCGCCGTTCATCACCTCCACCCTGCAGCAGGCCGCGAGCAACCGCCTGGGCTTCGGGGTGAAGAAAACCATGATGATGGCCCAGCGTCTGTACGAAGCCGGCTACATCACTTACATGCGTACCGACTCGACCAACCTCTCGGTTGATGCCGTGGCGATGGCGCGTACTTATATTGAAGGCGAGTTCGGCAAGAAGTACCTGCCGGAAACCCCGAACGTCTACAGCAGCAAGGAAGGCGCACAAGAGGCTCACGAAGCGATTCGTCCCTCCGACGCCAACACCGAACCAAGCAAGCTGTCGGGCATGGAGCGTGACGCTGAGCGCCTCTACGAGCTGATCTGGCGCCAGTTCCTGGCTTGCCAGATGCTGCCGGCGCAATACCTGTCGACGACCGTCACTGTGGGCGCCGGCGACTTCGAGCTGCGCGCCAAGGGCCGCATCCTGAAGTTCGACGGTTACACCCGTGTCATGCCGCAAATCGCCAAGCCAGGCGACGACGATGTGCTGCCGGACATGGCCCAGGGCGACGCGATGAAGCTGATCAAGCTTGATCCGACCCAGCACTTCACCAAGCCACCGGCGCGTTACTCGGAAGCCAGCCTGGTCAAGGAAATGGAAAAACGCGGCATCGGTCGTCCTTCGACCTACGCAGCGATCATTTCGACCATTCAGGACCGGGGTTACGTGGCGTTGCACAACCGTCGCTTCTACTCGGAAAAGATGGGCGACATCGTCACCGAACGCCTGGCCGAGAGCTTCTCGAACCTGATGGACTACGGTTTCACCGCCGGCATGGAAGAGCATCTCGATGACGTGGCCCAGGGCGAACGCGACTGGAAAAACGTACTCGACGAGTTCTACGGCGACTTCAAGAAGAAGCTCGAAGTAGCCGAAAGCCCGGAAAGCGGCATGCGTGCCAACCAGCCGGTGATGACAGACATTCCGTGCACCACCTGCGGTCGTCCGATGCAGATCCGCACCGCGTCGACCGGCGTGTTCCTCGGATGCTCGGGCTACAGCCTGCCGCCGAAAGAACGCTGCAAGGCCACCGTCAACCTGGTACCGGGCGACGAAATCGCCGCGGACGACGAAGGTGAGTCGGAGTCGCTGGTATTGCGTGGCAAGCATCGCTGCCCGATCTGCAGCACGGCGATGGATGCCTACCTGCTGGACGAGAAGCGCAAGCTGCACATCTGCGGTAACAACCCGGATTGCGATGGCTACGAAATCGAAGAGGGCACCTATCGCATCAAGGGCTATGAAGGTCCGAGCCTGGAATGCGACAAGTGCGGCAGCGAGATGCAGCTCAAGACCGGCCGTTTCGGCAAGTTCTTCGGCTGCACCAACGCGACCTGCAAGAACACCCGCAAACTGCTGAAGAGCGGTGATGCGGCGCCGCCGAAGATGGACCCGGTGAAGATGCCTGAGCTGAAATGCGAAAAGGTCAACGACACCTATATCCTGCGCGACGGTGCATCCGGCTTGTTCCTGGCGGCCAGCCAGTTCCCGAAAAACCGTGAGACTCGTGCTCCGCTGGTGATGGAAATCATCCCGCACAAGGATGAGATCGATCCGAAGTATCACTTCCTCTGCGAAGCGCCGAAGAAAGATCCCGATGGCCTCCCGGCTGTGATTCGTTACAGCCGCAAGACCAAGGAACAGTACGTGCAGACCGAAGTTGACGGTAAGCCGACTGGCTGGAAAGCGTTCTACGACGGTGGCAAGTGGACGGTTGAAGACAAGCGCCCGGCAGCGAAGGCTTGAAACTGTAGGAGCAAGCTCGCTCCTACAAAAGGCCGCATGGGAACTGCGAAGGCGTAGAATCGCAAGACCCCTGTAGGAGCGAGCCTGCTCGCGATGGTCGTCAACGATAACGCGGGCTTTCAGGATGCCCGCGTTGCTCTCAAGTCCATCGCGAGCAGGCTCGCTCCTACAGGACCTGCGTGAAGCAATTATTTCGTTGTGGAGGCTGCCGTCATGGCCCACGAACTTTATACCCGCACCAATCAGAAGATTTATTTCGCCGGCTTGTCGCTGGAAGCACTGGCGCGCACTGAAGAGGGTCGGGCGATGAATTCGCTGGCGCTGATCCAGGCCGGACGCGAATCTGCGTTGTTTCACCTGTACGGCGCGCTGTTGGGCCTGTGTCATGAAATCGCCGGCTTCTATCGCCTGCCTCAGGCCAATGCACCCCGTGCGGAGCTGCTGCTGACCCGCGAAGTGCTGGAAACCATCGCCATTCCGGAAATGGCCGAGTTGGTCGAACTGGCCAATAACCCGGAGACCTGGCTGGCCAAGTTGTTGGCTGCCCATGCTGCGTTGTTTCAGCCGCCGCGCGCGCCCCACAAGCCAAAAGGGGACGTGACCCAGCCACTGATCCAGGCGGTCAATCTGGATGAAGTGGATGAGCCAGAGGAACTGAGTCGGGAAGAGCTGGAGAGCTGGCGCCAGAATCTGAAAGGATTGGCGATCCGCTTTCGCGAAGGTCTGAACGAGTGCTGACAGAAACAGTTTTGGGATGGCATCTGGTCAAGATCCCGAGCGAAGCCTGGCCGATGCCTATATAATCCCCGCCTTTCGTGGAGAACAGTCCTTTATGCCAACGTCCTTTCTAGAAATTGTCGAGTTACCAGACGGCCGTATCGAGCTGCGCAGGGCTGAGGACGAGGGTTCTCTGGTTACTTTGGATTTCTCCGAGGACGCCAAAGCGTTCCTGCAAGGGCAGCACGTGGAAGTCGCCAAGGCGATGTTGAGCGTGGGAGTCCAGATGGCAGGTCGCCTGGTTGAAGGCGAATTCGACAAGGACGAGGGGCCGCGGGTTCTTCATTGATCCCCGTCCGTCGGTTTTTTTGATGTCGCTACACATCGGCTTCTCTCTCCCTGGAGAAGCCTCGCGCGGTGAAGTTCGCGCCCCGGCTGTCAGTTATCCCAAACGAATATTCAGGCTCTGAGCGTCCCCGGTCCGGGCGGCGCTGATCAGCTGTTGCCGGGATTGGCTGCTCAACGGGTTGAGCCAGCTGACAACCGTATGGCTGCGCCCAAGACGCAGGGCTTCGCAGGTCAGTTGCTGAGCACTTTGGGTGCCTCGGGGGTGCAGCAACAGAATGCGCTCGCGGTTGAGGCCGGCATCTCGCAGCCAGGCTTGAGTCAGGCTGGCGGGCGGCGCGATCAGTGTCAGCCAGCGTGCGTCCTGGTCCTGGCTCAACTCCCTGAGGATAGGTGCCAGAAGGCTCAGGCAGTTCCCGGCTGCACCACGCAGTGACAGCTCGCTGAAAACGTCAGGTTCGGCGCTCCAAGGGGACTCGACTACGTCTTTCAGGATCGGCGCCAATGGCTGTGCCATGAACGCTTCGAACAACGGCAGTTGGGTTTGCTGTGGTGATGGCTGTGGGAACTGCATGGAGCCTCCTTTAGCGGCGAATCACGCCGACACTCAAGCCTTCGATCACCAGTTCCTGATCTTGAAGGTTCACTTCGATAGGGGCGAACTCGGGGTTCTCGGCGATCAGCCAGACTTTGCTGCCGTCACGCTTGAAGCGCTTGACGGTCACTTCGTCGCCGATTCGTGCAACCACGATCTGGCCGTTACGGGCTTCGCGGGTGGTGTGGACGGCCAGCAGGTCGCCGTCGAAAATGCCGACATCCTTCATGCTCATCCCGTGGACGCGCAGCAGGTAGTCGGCGCGCGGATGGAAGAAGGCAGGATTGATGTTGCAGGACTCTTCGATGTGTTGCTGCGCTAGAATCGGGGCACCGGCTGCGACCCGGCCAATGATCGGCAGGGTGGAATCGTCGGCCTTGGCTTCGAAGCCGGGGATGCGAATGCCACGGGAGGCGCCAGGCGTCATCTCGATGGCACCCTTGCGGGCCAGCGCCTTGAGGTGCTCTTCCGCCGCATTGGGTGACTTGAAACCCAGTTCCTGAGCGATTTCCGCACGGGTGGGGGGGTATCCGTTGTCTTCCAGGCAGCGTTTGATGAAAGCCAGAATCTCTGCTTGTCGTGGCGTCAGCTTTAGCATATTGATCGCTCTGTTTTTTTATACAGTGACTGGGATTATATACAGTAAGGCGATCTTGGCAATGCTCCATTTTTCAGTCGCCGCCAGACGGTCAATCAGTCAGTGGATTCAAGCTTCGCCGTTGTGTGGTTAAATATCTGACCGACCATTCCCGAAACGAACTGCCAGACTTGACAAGGCACAGGCTGAAACGTATGTTTCAAACAAGTGTTTGTCAGGCGGAGTAGCCATGGCCCAGTCGGAAACCGTTGAACGCATTCTTGATGCAGCCGAGCAGTTGTTCGCGGAAAAAGGTTTCGCTGAAACCTCGTTGCGCCTGATCACCAGCAAGGCCGGTGTCAACCTGGCGGCGGTGAACTATCACTTCGGTTCAAAGAAGGCGTTGATCCAGGCGGTTTTCTCGCGGTTCCTCGGGCCGTTCTGCATCAGCCTCGATAAAGAGCTGGAGCGGCGTCAGGCCAAGCCTGAAATCAAGCCGACCCTCGAAGAGTTGCTGGAAATCCTCGTCGAGCAGGCCCTGGTGGTGCAGCCGCGCAGCGGCAACGACCTGTCCATCTTCATGCGTTTGCTGGGGCTGGCGTTCAGTCAGAGTCAGGGGCACTTGCGTCGTTATCTGGAGGACATGTACGGCAAGGTATTCCGCCGCTACATGATGCTGGTCAATGAAGCGGCGCCGCGTATTCCGCCCATCGAACTGTTCTGGCGGGTGCACTTCATGCTGGGTGCGGCGGCGTTCAGCATGTCCGGTATCAAGGCCTTGCGCGCGATTGCCGAAACCGACTTCGGCGTGAACACCTCGATCGAGCAGGTCATGCGCCTGATGGTGCCATTCCTGGCCGCCGGCATGCGTGCCGAATCCGGTGTGACCGATACGGCCATGGCCACTGCCCAGTTGCGTCCGCGCAGCAAATCGACACCGGTTGCCGCCAAGGTTTAACCGCGCACGGGTGGGCGCGGCAGCTGACATCCGCTAAGCTAGCCGCCCATGCCGACTCTCGTTCTGAACCCGTTTTCCATCGAACTCGCCAATCTGCCAGGTCTTGCCCCTGGTGGCGAATTCGTGTGGGCAGGGTTTTCTGTTATCAAGGAATTTTTATGACTGCTGGCTTGCAAGGCTCGTTGATGGTGGACGTCGCCGGTACCTGGCTGACGGCTGAAGATCGCCAATTGTTGCGCCAGCCCGAAGTGGGCGGCCTGATCATTTTTGCCCGTAACATTGAGCATCCGCGTCAAGTGCGCGAGCTGAGTGCAGCGATTCGCGCCATTCGCCCCGATCTGCTGTTGGCGGTGGATCAAGAGGGCGGCCGCGTGCAGCGCCTGCGCCAGGGTTTCGTGCGCCTGCCCGCCATGCGCGCCATTGCCGACAACCCGAACGCCGAATACCTGGCCGAGCAGTGCGGCTGGATCATGGCGACCGAAGTGCTGGCCGTTGGCCTGGACCTGAGCTTCGCCCCGGTGCTCGACCTCGATTACCAGCGCAGCGCCGTTGTCGGCACCCGTTCGTTCGAAGGTGATCCCGAGCGCGCTGCCTTGCTCGCGGGTGCATTCATCCGTGGCATGAACAGCGCCGGGATGGCCGCTACTGGCAAGCATTTCCCGGGTCATGGCTGGGCCGAGGCTGATTCCCACGTCGCGATCCCGAATGATGAACGCAGTCTCGATGAGATCCGCGCCAACGACCTGGTGCCGTTTGCCAGACTGAGCAAGCAACTGGCCGCGGTAATGCCGGCCCACGTTATTTATCCACAGGTCGATTCCCAGCCCGCAGGCTTCTCCCGCCGCTGGTTGCAGGACATCCTGCGCGGCGAGTTGCAGTTCGATGGCGTGATCTTCAGTGACGACCTGTCCATGGCGGGCGCCCACGTGGTCGGCGATGCCGCCAGCCGTATCGAAGCGGCGCTGACGGCCGGTTGCGACATGGGCCTGGTGTGCAACGATCGCGCTGCCGCCGAATTGGCCCTGAGCGCTGCGCAACGCCTGAAGGTCAAGCCTTCCGAGCGCATTGCGCGGATGCGCGGCCAGTCGTTTGCCAGCACCGAATACCGTCAAGACCCGCGTTGGCTGGCCGCTGTCGGCGCGCTCAAAGAAGCTCAATTGATTGATTAAGGACTGTTCGTTATGACGGTTTACGCGATTATCGGTGGCACTGGCCTGACTCAACTCGAAGGCCTGAGCATTCGCCAGTCACTGGCAGTGGACACGCCTTATGGTGCACCTTCGGCCGACGTGCAAATCGGCGAGTATGCCGGCAAGGAAGTGCTGTTCCTCGCGCGTCACGGCCATCCCCATCGTTTTCCGCCGCATCAGGTCAATTACCGCGCCAATCTCTGGGCGCTGAAGCAGGCAGGTGCCGAAGCCATTCTGGCGGTCAATGCCGTGGGCGGCATCCATGCCGCCATGGGCACCGGGCATTTCTGCGTGCCGCATCAGTTGATCGACTACACCAGTGGTCGCGAGCACACCTACTTTGCCGATGACCTGGAACACGTCACCCATATCGACTTCAGCTACCCCTATAGCGAGCCGTTGCGCCAGCAATTGATCGCGGCGCTGGCGGCGGAAGGTGTGGGCTACAGCAGTCATGGCGTGTATGCCTGCACTCAAGGGCCGCGCCTGGAGACGGTGGCTGAAATCGCCCGGCTGGAGCGTGATGGTTGCGACATCGTCGGCATGACCGGTATGCCGGAAGCGGCCCTGGCCCGCGAGCTGGAACTGGATTACGCCTGTCTGGCGCTGGTGGTGAACCCGGCGGCGGGCAAGTCGACGGCGGTGATCACCATGGCCGAGATCGAGCAGGCGTTGCATGACGGCATGGGCAAGGTGAAATCGACGTTGGCGCGGGTGCTCAAGGGCTGAGCTCCGCTTGATATCGAGTTGACTTCATCGCGAGCAAGCTCGCTCCCACAGGTTTAGTGGCGTTCGTAGAGTTTGTGTTCGACGCGGTCATTGTGGGAGCGAGCTTGCTCGCGATAGCGGACGAATAAGCGCCGCATATCTCAACGTTTTCCGAGATTTTCCGGCAACGGCGCAAACAGCGCCTCGATATCATCATTCTGCAGTTTCCAGTCTCCGGCCTTGCGCCCATCCAGCACGCCGGCCGCGAGGTCGGATTTTTCCTTCTGCAGGTGCTGGATCTTCTCTTCCACCGTGCCGCGCGCAATCAGTTTGTAAACGAACACGGGCTTCTCCTGGCCAATGCGATACGCCCGGTCGGTCGCCTGGTTTTCAGTCGCCGGGTTCCACCACGGGTCGTAATGAATCACCGTGTCCGCTTCAGTCAGGTTCAGGCCAACGCCACCAGCCTTCAGGCTGATCAGAAATATCTGACGCTTGCCACTCTGGAATTCCTTCACCGGAGTGCGGCGGTCGCGGGTCTGGCCGGTCAGCAGGGCGTAGGCGATTCCACGCTTGTTCAGCTCATCCTCAATCAGCGACAACATTGAAGTGAACTGCGAGAACAGCAGGATCCGCCGACCTTCCTCGAACAATTCCTCGAGCATTTCCATCAGGCTGTCGAGTTTGCCCGAGGTGCTGCCACGGCTTGGCAGGGTCGCCTCGTTGACCAGGCGCAAATCGCAGCACACCTGACGCAGTTTCAGCAGCGCTTCGAGAATGATGATCTGGCTGCGGGCTACGCCTTTGCGGGTGATCTCGTCGCGGACTTTCTTGTCCATGGCCAGGCGCATGGTTTCGTAAACGTCACGCTGGGCCTCGTTGAGTTCGACCCAGTGGATGATCTCGGTTTTCGGCGGCAACTCAGTGGCCACCTGTTCCTTGGTGCGGCGCAGCAGGAAGGGTTTGATCCGGCCGTTGAGGTGCTGAAGCCGGACCTCGCTGGTGCGTTTTTCAATCGGTACGCGGTAATCGCGGTTGAAGCTTTTGACGTCACCGAGCCAGCCGGGCAAGAGGAAGTGAAACAGTGACCAGAGTTCGCCGAGATGGTTTTCCAGTGGCGTGCCGCTCAGGCACAGGCGCTGCCGGGCATTGAGCTCGCGGGCAGCCTGGGCGGCCTTGCTGGTCGGATTCTTGATGTACTGCGCTTCATCCAGCACCAGTATGTGCAAGGGCTGCGCCGCCAGACGCTCGACATCCTTGGGCAACAGCGCATAGGTGGTCAGGATCAGGTCGTAGTCAGCCAGCTTGTCGAAGTGTTTTTTGCGGCTGGCACCGTACAGCGCCAGTACCTTGAGCTGCGGCGTAAAGTGCGCTGCTTCGTCGAGCCAGTTGGGAATCAGGCTGGTCGGCATCACCACCATGCACGGCCGATCGAGACGGCCGGCGTTTTTCTCGCTCAGTACGTGCGCCAGTGTCTGCAGGGTTTTGCCCAGGCCCATGTCGTCGGCGAGAATGCCACCCACTTCCAGCTGCCGCAGCGATTGCATCCAGCTCAAGCCCTCAAGCTGATACGGGCGCAGGGTCGCATTCAAACCTTCGGGGGCGGCGGCCGTGTGGTCCTTGATGTCACGCAGGCGCTGGGCAAAGGTGCGGATCTGTTCGCCACCCTCCCAGAGCAGTGGCATGTCTTCCAGCGGATTCAGGCGCGTGGCATCGGCCTTGCTCAGGCGCAGCGTGGTGTCACCGGGTTCCTGCAGGTAGAACTCGCCGAGGGTGGCCAGCACCGGTTTCAAGCGGCCAAAGGGCAGGGCGACTTGCAGCGGGCCGTGCTCGGAGTTCGGGCGATGGGGGATGTTGACCAGGATCAACTCGTCGTCGCGGCGTCGGGCAAGGCGCTCCGGGTTGAGGATTTCGGTGTGGGAGCGCATCAGGTTGAGCAGGATCGGCAGCAGGCTCAAGCGCTCGCCGTTGACGATGATCCCCAGTTCCAGGTCGAACCAGTCGCGCTCCGGAGCCTGTTCGACCGTGGCGTACCAGTCATCTACCGCCGTCAGGTCGAACCCGAAGTCCTCGTCGATCTGCAATTCCCAGCCCTGGGTGCGCAACTTCGGCAGTTCATTGAGGGTAAAGGTCAGCCAGGCGCTGTCATTGACCATTTCGAACAGCTCGCCGGCACTTTCCGGCAAGGCCTTGCTTTGCCGGGTAGCGACTTTGAAGCCGAGGATTCTCAACTGTTCCCGGTAGGACTGTTCCACTTCCGGGTGGCGTTTTATCCGCAGCGTCTGGGTTTCCTGGCGAATCAGGATATCGGTGTTTTTCTGTCCGGAGACGTACTCGTCCAGATAGCTGAAGGACAGCGCCGCGCGATGCTGGATGTAACGCTGCATCCGGCCGTTGCGCGGTTCGAAGGCGCTGAACTCGATGCTGGCCAGCCACAGGCGCGGAACCGGCTGCACATTGTCCACCAGCACTTGCGGCGGGGCTTTCGGGCTGCGGTTTTCCAGGACGGCCTGGAGTTTTTCCAGGAGTTCGGCGTCTTTGGCGGCAGCGGGGTAGTCGAGGGTTTCCTGCACTTGCAGGAGCACCGCTGCGCAATGTTTGCAGTTGTTGTGGACCGGGCAGGAGCAGATGGCGTCGACCATCAGCAGCGTGCCTTTGGCTGACTCGCGCAGGCGAATGGTCTGACGGTAAACGTTACCGCCCGAGCCTTCGCAGGCGGCGACGATGGTTGCGTCGCCGGCCTCGACGATCCTGACACGATTCTCCAGCGCGTAACGGCGACCACGCTCCAGGCTCTGTTCCTTGAATCGGCTGACCCAGGATGGTGCCAGGGGTTTGCTCAGGGTCGCGGACATAGGGAATCAGTCCGGAATTTCTTCGGGAGCTGCTCGGGGGGCGGGGGCGGTCAGCGAAGTGATCTTGATCAGCAGGCCGAGGTGGCCGTTGTCGAGGAAGTTCAACTGGCCGTTCTTGGTGTGGCTTTCCTGTTTCAAGCGCTCGCTGGCAGTCACCATGCCATTGGCATCGATCTGATTGACCCAGAAATCGGCGTCGACGTCGGTAAAACGTCCCAGTTTCATGCTCAGCGTGCCCTCGATCGGGAACTGACCATATTGTTCCTTGCCGTCGCTGATCGCCACTTTGCTGGCGTTTTCGCCGAGCGTCTGTTGCCAGGCCTTGTGCAGCAATACCGTGTAGTCGGCGCTGCTGGTGAGTTTTTCCACCTCGCCATTCAGGCTTGGCGTACGCAGGCTGTCGGGGCTGACGGGTTGGGCGCCAGCAGCCCAGTCTTCCGGTGCGGCGCGGCTGACAATCGCCGGCACGGCGTTTTGCCGGACCAGAATCATTTCGACCTGATACAGGTCATCGGCAGATGCCGTGGGGGCGGCCAGCGCTGGCATCAAAAGGGTCAGCAGGGTCAGTGAGCGGAACAGGCGCATGCGGCGTCCTTCAAGCAGTTTTCGGAACGAGGCGCTCGAACAGCGCCTCTACAGTATTAAAGCGCTCTTCCGGGCGCTCCATCGGAACCATGAACTTGAACATCGTGGCCCCTTCGAATTTGTAGCGTTTTGGCTGGCTCTGGATCAGCTTGATCAGGGTCAGCGGGTCGACCGGCGTCTGCGCCGCGAACTCGACGCGACCGCCTTGCGGGCCGCCGTCGACTTTCTTGATGCCCAGTTGCTCGGCCTGCAACTTCAATGCAGTGATGCGGATCAGGTTCTTGGTCGGTTCCGGCAACAGGCCGAAACGATCGATCATCTCCACCTGCAAATCCTTGAGACCGTCCTCATCGGTGGCCGAGGCAATGCGCTTGTAGAGAATCAGGCGGGCGTGGACATCCGGCAGGTAGTCTTCCGGAATCAGTGCCGGTACCCGCAGGTTGACTTCAGGCCCACCGCCGAGCGGTTGATCGAGGTTCGGCTGCTCGCCCTTGCGGATCGACTTCACCGCGCGCTCGAGCATTTCCATGTACAGCGTAAAGCCGACCGCCTGGATCTGCCCGCTCTGACCGTCACCGAGCAGTTCGCCGGCACCACGGATTTCCAGGTCGTTGGTAGCGAGCACGAAGCCCGCGCCGAGGTCCTGGGTGTTGGCGATCGCTTCCAGGCGCTTTTCCGCGTCCGGCGTGATTTGCTGGCGCGGTGGCGTCAGCAGGTAGGCGTAGGCCTGGTGGTGACTGCGCCCGACCCGGCCGCGCAGCTGGTGCAGCTGGGCCAGGCCGAACTTGTCGGCACGCTCGATGATGATGGTGTTGGCGCTCGGTACGTCGATGCCGGTCTCGATGATGGTCGAGGCGATCAGCACGTTGAAGCGCTTGTGGTAGAAGTCGCTCATCACCTGTTCGAGTTCGCGCTCGCGCATCTGCCCGTGACCGATGCCGATCCGTGCTTCCGGTACCAGTTCGGCGAGGTCAGCGGCGCATTTCTCGATGGTCTTCACGTCGTTGTGCAGGTAATAGACCTGGCCGCCACGCAGCAACTCACGCAGCAAGGCCTCTTTGACCGTGCTCTTGTTCTGCTCCATGACGAAGGTGCGTACCGACAGGCGGCGGGCCGGCGGGGTGGCGATGATCGACAGGTCACGCATGCCCGACACCGCCATGTTCAGCGTGCGCGGAATTGGCGTGGCGGTCAGGGTCAGGATGTCGACTTCGCTGCGCAGGGCCTTGAGCTGTTCTTTCTGGCGCACGCCGAAACGGTGTTCCTCGTCGATGATCACAAGGCCCAGGTTTTTGATCTTCACGTCGTCCTGCAGCAGCTTGTGCGTGCCGATGACGATGTCGATCTTGCCTTCGGCCAGATCGGCGACGGCGGCATTCACTTCCTTGGCCGACTTGAAGCGGCTCATCACTTCCACGGTCACCGGCCAGTCGGCGAAGCGGTCGCGGAAGCTGTTGTAATGCTGCTGGGCGAGCAGGGTGGTCGGCACCAGGATCGCCACCTGGCGACCTCCATGCACCGCGATGAACGCGGCGCGCATCGCCACTTCAGTCTTGCCGAAGCCGACGTCGCCGCACACCAGGCGATCCATTGGCTTGGGCGCGAGCATGTCTTCGCGCACCGCCTCGATGGTGGTTTGCTGATCCGGGGTTTCTTCGAACGGGAAACCGGCGCTGAAGGTGGCGTAGTCGGCTTTCGGGTCGGCGAAGGCATAGCCTTCACGGGCGGCGCGGCGTGCATAGATGTCGAGCAATTCGGCGGCCACGTCGCGCACCTGTTCGGCGGCTTTGCGCTTGGCTTTCTGCCAGGTCTCGGAACCGAGGCGGTGCAGCGGGGCCAGGGCATCGTCGCTGCCGGTGTAGCGGGCGATCAGGTGCAGGTTGGCCACCGGCACGTAAAGCTTGGCGCCTTCGGCATATTCCAGGGCAAGGAATTCGGCGGTCTGGTTGTCGATTTCCAGGGTGGCCAGGCCCAGGTAACGGCCGACACCGTGGTCAATGTGCACCACCGGCGCACCTTCGCGCAGCTCGGTGAGGTTCTTGATGACCGCGTCGTTGTTGGCATCGGCGCGTTTTTCCCGGCGACGGCGCTGCATCACGCGCTGGCCGAACAGCGGGCTTTCGGCAACCAGGGCCAGGGCTGGATCGTCCAGTACCAGGCCTTCATCCAGCGGCGCGATAGTGATCGCCAGGCGGTCTTTGCCAGCGACGAAATCTGGCCAGCTGTCGACGGTTTTCGGTCGCAGCTTCAGGCGTTCCAGCAGTTCCAGCAGCACTTCGCGACGGCCTGCGGATTCGGCGGTAAACAGCACGCGACCGGGAAACTCGTCGAGGAAACCGGCCAACGCCGCCAGCGGCTGGGTGGCCTTGGCTTCGATGGCCAGGTTCGGCAGTTCCCGCGCGGGGAAGCGTTCGCGGCCGACGCCGGGCTCCACGTCCTGCTGGCTGGCGACCACCCGTGGCCAGTTTTTGAGGCGGGCAAAGCAATCCTCTACCGGCAGGAACAGTTCGGCGGGCGGCAATAAAGGACGGGACGGGTCGACACGGCGTTCTTCATAGCGATTGCGCACGTCGTTCCAGAAGTTTTCCGCGGCTTGCTCGATGCCCGGCAGGGAAAACACTTGCGTGTCTTGGGGCAAGTAATCGAACAGCGTCGAGGTTTCCTCGAAGAACAGCGGCAGGTAGTACTCGATGCCGGCCGGGGTAATCCCGCTGCTCAAATCCTGGAAAATCGGGCAGCGGCGGAAGTCGACGTCAAAACGCTCACGGAAGCGCGCCTTGAAACGGGTGACCGCTTCTTTCTGTAGCGGGAACTCCTTGGCCGGCAACAGCTTGACCGAGTCGACTTTGTCGATCGAGCGTTGGTTCTCCGGGTCGAAGGTGCGCAGGGTTTCGATTTCGTCGTCGAACAGGTCGATGCGATACGGCAACTTGCTGCCCATCGGGAACAGATCGATCAGCGAGCCGCGAACGGTGAACTCACCGTGTTCATACACCGTATCGACGTAGCGATAACCCGTGGCTTCAAGCCGGGTGCGCATTTGCTCGACGTCGAGTTTCTGGCCGATGTCCAGCACCAGGCTGCTGCCGAGCAGGAATTTGGTCGGTGCCAGGCGATGCAGGGCGGTCGTGATCGGCACCACCAGTACGCCATGGCTCAGTTCCGGCAACCGGTACAGGCTGGCGATGCGCTGGGAAATGATGTCCTGGTGCGGCGAGAACAGGTCGTAGGGCAGGGTTTCCCAGTCGGGAAAGTGCAGTACGGGCAAATCCGGGGCGAAGAAACCCAGCTCCTGTTCCAGCCGTTCGGCACTTTGGCTGTCGGCGGTCAGCAGCAGGGTAAAGCGCTTGGCAGCGCTGGCGGCCTCGGCAATGGCCAGGCTCAGGGCGGCACCGGGCAGGTTGCCCCAGTGCTGTTTACCTGCCGAGGCAGGGAGAAGCGGTAGACGCAGAACGGGCACGGAAGGTTGAGCTCCAAGCGTTGCGACAAAGTCGGTAATTGTAGCGGTCCAGGATGCCGCCTGTCAGTTGCTGACTGTGTCTAAAGCACGGGTTTGGTGAAATGTAGTGGTAAAGACAAAATTCGGCGGTTATTTGCCGGAAATTATTGAATATGTAGTGGCAAATACAACGAGTGTTACGGAGGGTTACGGATAAGGTAGCGTGACCTCCAAAAAATTGACTGCGCTGAAAGCCCCGGTTTTATTGGGTTTGCGCGAGGCGCAATTTTTTTGAACGACGAATTGTTACGTAAAGCACGACGGGCGCGCATTGCTACGGCTGTCACTCGGCGGCATAATGTAGCCCCTTTTTTCTGCCCCTACATGTGGAAGGTTCCCGTGACTCAGAAGCCCGACCAGTGTCTTGGTGAATGGATCGACCGTGAAGCACTCGCAGAAGCGATGATTCCGCTTATCGGTCAGCTCTACCGCAATAACAACGTGGTGAGCTCGATCTATGGCCGCAGCCTGATCAATCGTTCAGTCATTGCGATTCTCAAAGCTCACCGCTTTGCTCGTCACCGTCAGTCCGACGAAAGCGAGCTGTCCGTCCACGAAACATTCCCGCTGATCAAGGCAATGAGCGAACTCAAGCTCGGTGCCGCCTCGGTGGACCTGGGCAAGCTGGCGGCCAAATTCAAGGCCGAAGGCAATGGCCGTACTGCAGAGCAGTTCGTCCGTGAAGAACTGGCCGACGTGGTTGGCCAGCAAAACGCATCGGCCCGCAAAGGCACCGACGTTGTCCTCTACGGCTTCGGTCGTATCGGCCGTCTGCTGGCGCGCATCCTGATCGAGAAAACCGGTGGCGGCGACGGCCTGCGCCTGCGTGCCATCGTTGTCCGCAAGGGCGCCGAGAACGACCTGGTCAAGCGCGCCAGCCTGCTGCGTCGTGACTCGGTGCATGGTCCGTTCGATGGCACCATCACCATCGATGAAGCCAACAACACCATCACCGCCAACGGCAACCTGATCCAGGTTATCTACGCCAAGAGCCCGACCGAAGTCGACTACACCCAGTACGGCATCGAAAACGCTCTGATCGTCGACAACACCGGTGTATGGCGTGACGCCGACGGCCTGGGCCAGCACCTGGCCTGCCCGGGCGCTGCCCGCGTGATCCTCACCGCACCTGGCAAGGGCGCGCTGAAGAACATCGTGCACGGCATCAACCACGGCGACATCACCCCTGACGACAAGATCATCTCGGCGGCTTCCTGCACCACCAACGCCATCGTGCCGGTGCTCAAGGCAGTCAACGACAAGTACGGCATCGTCAACGGTCACGTCGAAACTGTTCACTCGTTCACCAACGACCAGAACCTGATCGACAACTTCCACAAGGGCAGCCGTCGTGGCCGCGCCGCGCCGCTGAACATGGTAATCACCGAGACCGGTGCCGCCACCGCAGCCGCCAAGGCGCTGCCAGTGCTCAAGGGCAAGCTGACCGGCAACGCGATTCGCGTTCCTACGCCGAACGTGTCGATGGCCATCCTGAACCTGAACCTGGAAAAGGCCACCACTCGCGAAGAGATCAACGAGTACCTGCGCCAGATGGCCATGCACTCGGATCTGCACAAGCAGATCGACTACGTGAGCTCCCAGGAAGTGGTTTCCACCGACTTCGTTGGCTCGCGCCACGCAGGCGTAGTGGACGCTGAAGCGACCATCACCCAGGATAACCGCGTTGTGCTGTACGTTTGGTACGACAACGAGTTCGGTTATAGCTGCCAGGTGGTTCGCGTGATGGAAGACATGGCCGGTGTAAACCCGCCAGCATTCCCGCGCTAAGCCTTAGCTGCACATGAAAACGCCCCGACTTTGGTCGGGGCGTTTTTGTTTGTGCTGCTTTTGGCTGTTGATGGGTGTGTTGTTCGGCCTGGCCACTTCGCAGGCAAGCCCGCGCCCACAGGGATTGTGGCCGGCCGTGGGATTGGCGGTCACTGAAGATCAAAATTGTGGGAGCGGGCTTGCTCGCGAAAGCGGTGGATCAGTCGACATCTCTGTTGAGTGTGCCGGCCTCTTCGCGAGCAAGCCCGCTCCCACAGTTCTATCGCATAATGGCTGGCCTTGGCGGCGTGTCAGGGGATGTATTGGGGAGCTCGGGAATTGTTGATCAGGTGGCAGGGGGTGGCATGTTTGCTACTCGGCGCACTATCAGGCTGTGGCAACAACGACGCCCTCGAAAGCTTCGGCGGCCCGACCATGGGCAGCACTTATTCGATCAAGTACGTACGCCATGCCGGCCTTCCGGCGTCGGACGAAGTCCGTGTCCAGGTCGAGCAAATCCTCGCTGACGTGGACCTGCAAATGTCGACCTACCGCAGCGACTCGGACATCGAGCGCTTCAACGCGTTGCCGGCCAACCGCTGTCAGGCAATGCCGGCGTCGATCCTAGAGTTGGTCCGCGTGGGCGAGCAACTGTCAGTGCAAAGCGATGGTTCCTACGACCTGACAGTGGAGCCGTTGCTGAACCTCTGGGGGTTTGGTCCGCAGGCACGGGAGGAGAAGGTCCCGGTCGCCGAAGCGCTCGCTGAAGCCCGCCAGCGCGTCGGCCACCAGCACTTGCGCATCGAAGGCGACAATTTGTGCAAGGACGCCGCCGTCGAGGTCGATTTCAACAGCATCGCCGCCGGTTATGCGGTGGACACGATTGCCGCAAAACTCGAGGCGATGGGCATCCACGACTACCTCGCCGAGGCGACAGGCGAGCTCAAGGCGGCTGGCAGGAAACCCGACGGTTCGCCATGGCGCATTGCACTGGAAGAGCCGCGGGATGATCGGCAGGTGGCTGAGCGCGTCATTGTGGTCGACGGTTATGGCCTTTCAACTTCCGGCGACTACCGGAATTATTTCGCGCAGGGCGGCCAGCGTTTTTCCCACACCTTCGATGCCCGCACCGGTGCGCCGGTCTCACACGCTCTGGCGTCCGTCACGGTCATTCATCCTTCAGCGTTGATGGCCGATGGCTTATCGACGCTGTTGCTGATTCTCGGCCCGGAACGCGGTTGGGACTACGCGGAAAAACACGATATCGGCGCATTTTTTGTGATTCGTGCCGATACAGGTTTCGTCACACGCAGCAGTCACGCTTTTGAGCGCCTCAGTGGCAAGAAAACCGAGTGATTGTGGCGATTTGAGCATTGAAAACTGGCGTTGTAGTGCAGGCAAAAGTAGCCTACGACGCGACCAAGGGTTAATGTGCCCGGCGTTGACGCTTCTATAGACTGTGTCCGGGTTCTGCACTGGCCCCAAATTGTTCCTTCATGCCATAGATTGGCGTGATTTAGCCGCAGGTGCCGAGGGTGCCGCGGCCTGTTCTGAGGAGTACGCATGGCTGTCTACAACTACGACGTGGTGGTGTTGGGTTCCGGCCCGGCGGGGGAAGGCGCGGCAATGAACGCCGCCAAGGCAGGGCGCAAGGTGGCGATGGTCGATAGCCGTCGCCAGGTCGGCGGCAACTGCACTCACTTGGGCACCATCCCTTCCAAGGCACTACGTCACTCGGTGCGGCAGATCATGCAGTTCAACACCAACCCGATGTTCCGGGCCATTGGTGAGCCGCGCTGGTTCTCGTTCCCGGACGTGTTGAAAAGCGCCGAGAAAGTCATCTCCAAGCAAGTCGCTTCGCGTACCGGCTACTACGCCCGCAACCGCGTCGACGTGTTCTTCGGCACCGGCAGTTTCGCCGACGAGCAAACCATCGAAGTGGTCTGCGCCAACGGCGTGGTCGAGAAACTGGTGGCCAAGCACATCATCATCGCCACCGGTTCGCGTCCGTATCGCCCGGCGGACATCGATTTCCACCACCCGCGTATCTACGATAGCGACACCATCCTGAGCCTCGGCCACACCCCGCGCAAACTCATCGTTTACGGCGCAGGCGTGATCGGTTGCGAATACGCCTCGATCTTCAGCGGGCTGGGTGTGTTGGTCGAACTGGTGGACAACCGTGGTCAGTTGCTGAGCTTCCTGGACTCGGAAATTTCCCAGGCCCTGAGCTATCACTTCAGCAACAACAACATCACCGTTCGCCACAACGAAGAGTATGACCGCGTCGAAGGCGTGGACAATGGCGTGATCCTGCACCTCAAGTCCGGCAAGAAGATCAAGGCCGACGCCTTGCTCTGGTGCAACGGCCGTACCGGCAACACCGATCAGTTGGGTCTGGAAAACATCGGCGTGAAGGTCAACAGCCGTGGCCAGATCGAAGTCGACGAGGCGTATCGCACCTGCGTGCCGAACATCTATGGCGCCGGCGACGTGATCGGCTGGCCGAGCCTGGCCAGTGCCGCCCACGACCAAGGTCGCTCGGCCGCTGGCAGCATCGTTGATAACGGCAGCTGGCGTTTCGTCAATGACGTGCCGACCGGCATCTACACCATTCCGGAGATCAGTTCGATCGGCAAGAACGAGCAGGAGCTGACCCAGGGCAAAGTGCCGTACGAAGTCGGCAAGGCGTTCTTCAAGAGCATGGCGCGGGCGCAGATTGCCGGCGAGCCGCAAGGCATGCTGAAGATCCTGTTCCACCGTGAAACCCTGGAAGTGCTGGGCGTTCACTGCTTCGGTTATCAGGCATCGGAGATCGTGCACATCGGTCAGGCGATCATGAACCAGCCGGGCGAACAGAACACGCTGAAGTATTTCGTCAACACCACGTTCAACTACCCGACCATGGCCGAAGCCTATCGGGTCGCGGCGTACGACGGCCTCAACCGGCTTTTTTGAGCGGCTCCGGCCGGTGGCCTGAGCCGGCCGGGGAGACCGATTTCAGCAATTCTCGAGCGTGGCGCTGGCCAAACCGGGAAAGTCTGTAATCAGGCTGTCAACGCCGAAGTCGGCGAGTCTGCGCATCAACGCAGGCTCGTTGACGGTCCACACCGACACATGCAACCCCTGACGCTGCGCCTTTTGCAGGCGTTCCGGCGTACACAGGGTCCAGTTCAGCGCCAGAATCTCACAGCCATAACTGGCCGCGACCTTCAGCGGGTCGAGCCAAGCGTATTCGGCCACCAGTCCGCGGGACACGTCCGGCACCAGCTCCAATGCTGCCTTTAGCACTTCACGGGAGCTCGAGGTGATGGTCACCTTGTCCATCAGGCCATGACGCTGGACCATTTCGCGAATCGCCAACACGGTGGTCGCGGCACGCATCCGTGATGCGCTCTTGACTTCCAGCTGCCAGTGATCGAAGTCGCACTTCTCGAACAGTTCTTCCAGCGTCGGAATCGGGCACGGCTTGATCCAGCCCGGGCCACCCTTGCGCGCGTCATAGGTCACAAGCTCGGCCGCCGTGTGTTCGACGACCTTGCCGCGACGGTCCGTGGTGCGCTTGAGGGTCGGGTCGTGGATGACCATCAACTCGCCGTCCCTGGACAGGTGCAGGTCCAGTTCGCAGCGACGCACGCCGTGCTTGAGACATTCCTGAAAGCTGGTCAGGGTGTTTTCCGGTGCTTCGCCCTTGGCGCCGCGATGGCCGTAGATGAGGGTCACGGTTCTTCCTTAAATTAATTGCCTGATTCGAGTTGTTCGCGGGCCAGGCGTCGTACCTGGGCCTGCTTCTGCAAGATGTGGCGGGCCAACAGTTGGCGCTGGGCGTCGGTCAGGTGTTCGAACTCGGTGCCAACGTCATAGCCATCGCCCTTGCGGTCGCAATGGGTGACGCGGGCGCGCAGCAGCAGGCCCAGGGCTTGCGGCATCAACACCAGCTTGACCGACAGGTGTGCGCCAGCGGCGATGGGCGATGGATGCTGAAAGTCGATGCCGCCTTCGGAGATGATCACCGGCTGCGGTTCGCCGATCTGCCCGAGCACGGTGATGGCGATCACCTGGCTCAGCAGATCGATGCGTTTGTTCTGTGATTTCAAGAATGCCGCAATGTTGCGGTCGCGCTCATTGATCTGGCGCAACAGGTGCTGCGACTCGAATTCACTTAGGTGCAGTTCGCTGAGCAGGTTGAAGAGGGGGGAAGCATCCTGCAACACTTCCTGGTCTGCGGCTTCAGAAGCGGACAGGGGCCGAATTTCCAGTGCGATCGTATCCTCGATACGGTAGTATTCGCGGCGATCTTCTTCATCTAATGTCGACATGGCGAACCCATGGTAGCGGCGGTGGTCTGAGTGTAAAGCTGGTTATCGACCCCCGCCACAAGGACGTTCCTTTTCCCTCCGAACAAGCCCCGACATGTTCAGACCTCTCTTCGTATTTATCGGCACGCGTTACACCCGTGCAAAGCGTCGCAATCATTTTGTGTCATTCATTTCCCTGACTTCGATGATCGGGCTCGCCCTTGGCGTGGTCGTGATGATCGTGGTGCTGTCGGTGATGAACGGCTTCGATCATGAGATGCGCACCCGCGTGCTGGGCATGGTGCCCCACGCGACCATCGAGTCCGGCGAGCCGATCAGCGATTGGCAAAGCCTGGCGGCCAGGGTCAGGCAGAACCCGCAAGTGACGGCCGTGGCGCCGTTTACGCAAATGCAGGGGTTGCTGACCAATAACGGCAAGGTCTCGAAGGTCCTGCTCAATGCCATCGACCCGGCGCAAGAGCGCCAGGTGTCGATCATCGATCACTTCATGACCCAGGGCAAACTCGACGACCTGGTGCCGGGCGAGTTCGGCATCGTTATCGGCGACAAGGCCGCGGCCAAGCTCGGTGCGGCAATCGGCGACAAGCTGACTTTCGTCGCGCCGGAGGTCACCGTGACCCCGGCCGGGATGTTCCCGCGCATGAAGCGCTTTACCGTGGTCGGCATTTTCCATGTCGGCGCCGGTGAGCTCGATGGCTACCTGGGCGTCACCAACCTGCAGGACCTGGCCCGGCTGCATCGCTGGAAACCGGATCAGGTCCAGGGCTTGCGCCTGAAGTTCGACGACCTGTTCCAGGCGCCGCGTACCGCGTGGAGCATCGCCCGCGACCTCGGCGAAGACCGCTTCTACGCCCGCGACTGGACCCGCACCCACGGCAACCTGTACCAGGCGATCCGCATGGAAAAAGCCATGATCGGCCTGTTGCTGCTGCTGATCGTTGCCGTCGCGGCGTTCAACATCATTTCCACACTGGTGATGGTGGTGAACGACAAGAAGGGTGACATCGCGATCCTGCGCACACTGGGCGCCACGCCGGGCACGATCATGCGCACCTTCATGGTGCAGGGCACGGTGATCGGCGTGGTCGGTACCGCGATCGGCGCCGTGGTCGGGATCTTCGCCGCGCTGAATGTCAGTGCCGCGATCTCGGCCCTCGAAGGCCTGATCGGCCACAAATTCCTCAACGCCGACGTGTACTTCATCGATTACCTGCCGTCGCAAGTGCAGAGCCAGGACGTTGTCATGGTCTGCGCCGCCGCGTTGATCCTGAGTTTCCTCGCCACCCTGTATCCAGCCTGGCGTGCCGCGCGCACCCAGCCTGCGGAGGCGCTACGTTATGAGTGAGTCGGGCATGAGTGATAAAGCAATCTTGAGCTGCCGCAACCTGGGCAAATCCTACGAGGAAGGTCCGGAGTCGGTAGAGGTCCTGGCCGGGCTGCAACTGGAAATGCATCCGGGCGAGCGTGTGGCGATTGTCGGCAAGTCGGGCTCGGGCAAAAGCACCTTGCTCAACCTGTTGGGCGGCCTCGATACGCCGACCAAGGGCAGCGTCTGGCTCGATGGCGAAGAACTGTCGGCGCTGAGCGAGAAGAAGCGCGGCCTGCTGCGTAACCGAGCCCTGGGCTTCGTGTACCAGTTCCACCACCTGCTGCCGGAATTCACCGCGCTGGAAAACGTCTGCATGCCGCTGCTGATCGGCAAGACCGCGATCCCCGAAGCGCGCCAGCGTGCCACGGCGTTGCTGGAGCGGGTAGGGCTGGGCCACCGGTTGGAACACAAACCGGCCGAATTATCTGGTGGTGAGCGTCAGCGCGTGGCCATCGCCCGCGCCCTGGTCAACACACCGGGCCTGGTGATGCTCGACGAGCCGACCGGCAACCTCGACGCCCACACCGCCCAGGGCATTCAGGACTTGATGCTGGAACTCAGCACCTCGATGCGCACGGCGTTCCTGGTGGTGACCCACGACATGAACCTGGCCCGCCAGATGGACCGAGTCCTGCACCTGCAGGAAGGTTGCCTCACGCCCATCTGATTGGCTGCAACCCGATGCCTGGAAAGGCGTCGGGTCTTTTATTTTTATACGGTGCCCCAGCGAATGTTCAGACCGTTATCGATCTTTATCGGCACGCGCTATACCCGCGCCAAGCGTCGTAATCGCTTTGTTTCCTTCATCTCGATGACCTCGATGATCGGCCTCGCCCTGGGCGTGCTCGCGATGATCGTGGTGTTGTCGGTGATGAACGGCTTCCAGCGCGAAATGAGCTCGCGCATCCTCGGCATGGTGCCTCATGCCACCATCGTCGGCGTCAACCCGATTGATGACTGGAAGCCCGTGGCAGCGGCCGCGATGAAAAACCCGGAAGTGACGGCGGCGGTGCCGTTCACCGAGATGGAAGGCATGCTGTCCTACAAGGGCACGATGCAGCCCATCCAGGTCAGCGGTGTCGACCCGGCGCTGGAAGGCCAGGTGTCGATCGTCGCCAAGCACATCGTCCAGGGCAGTCTCGAGGCCCTGAAGCCGGGCGAATTCGGCGTGGTGATCGGCGAGATCACGGCCCGGCGCTTCCGCCTGAACGTCGGCGACAGGATCACCCTCATCGTGCCGGAAGTCAGCAATGCGCCGGGCGGCATTACCCCACGCATGCAGCGGCTGAATGTGGTCGGCGTGTTCAAGGTCGGTGCCGAGCTCGATGGCACCATGGCCCTGATCCACATGGCCGATGCCGCGCAGATGCAGCATTGGGAGCCGGATCAGGTGCAGAGCGTGCGCCTGGCGGTGAAGGACCTGTACGCCGCACCGCAAGTGTCGAGCGACATCGCCACGGGGCTCGGTGCCGCCTACAAGGCTGACGACTGGACCCACACCCAGGGCAGCCTGTTCAGTGCGATGAAGATGGAAAAAACCATGATCGGCCTGCTGTTGCTGATGATCGTCGCGGTGGCGGCGTTCAACATCATCGCGACCCTGATCATGGTTGTGAACGACAAGGGCGCAGACATCGCGATCCTGCGCACCATCGGTGCCACGCCGCGACAGATCATGGCGATCTTCATGGTGCAGGGCACAGTGATCGGTATTGTCGGCACCCTGATTGGCGGTGTGTTGGGCGTGATTGCCGCGCTGAATGTCAGCCAGATCGTGGGCTGGATCGAGCGGGTCAGCGGGCAGCACATCTTCAGTTCGGACGTGTATTTCGTCAGCAACCTGCCGTCCGAGCTGCAAGGCGGCGATGTGGTGCTGATCTGCTCGGCAGGGTTTGTCTTGAGCTTCCTCGCCACCGTTTACCCGGCGTGGCGTGCGGCGAAGATCGAACCGGCTCACGCATTGCGCTATTCGTAAGCCGTTACACCGCTTTCGCGAGCAAGCCCGCTCCCACATTGGAATGCGTCCCCCTGTGGGAGCGGGCTTGCTCGCGAAGAGGTCGGAACTGCCGGCCTCAATCCCCCCTTGGCAACTCGATCACAAACCGCGTCCATCCATTCTCCGATTCGCAACGAATCTGCCCGCCGTGGGCGCGAATGATTGACTGCGTAATCGCCAACCCCAACCCCGCATGTTCACTGCTGCCTTCGCGACGTGCAGGATCGGCCCGATAAAACCGGTCAAACAGGCGCGGCAATAGATCTTCGGAAATCTGTTGGCCCGTATTTTCAACGGTCAGGCACAATTCTTTCGGCTGCTCGACAATCCGCACCCGAACCTCGCCCTCAATCGGTGTAAACCGCAACGCATTGTCCAGCAAATTGGAAAGCGCCCGACGCAACATGCTGCGATCACCTTCCATGCGCGCATTACCGTCACGGCTCAACTTCACCTGAGCGTCCTCTGCCAGCGGCGCAAAAAACTCCAGCAGCAGATCCGCTTCGTGTCCCAGCTCCAAGGTCTCGCGCTTGGGCATCAACAGGCCATGGTCAGCCTTGGCCAGATACAGCATGTCGTTGACCAGTTGCGCCATCCACTGCAGTTCTTCGAGGTTGCTGTGCAGGGCTTCGCGGTAGTCCTCGATGGGGCGGGGGCGGGTGAGGGTGACCTGGGTGTGGGTCAGCAGGTTCGACAATGGGGTGCGCAGTTCGTGGGCAATGTCGGCAGAGAACGCGGACAGGCGCTGAAAAGAGTCGTCGAGGCGTCCGAGCATGGCATTGAAGTTGTGGGCCATTTCCGCCAGTTCCGGTGGCATGTTTTCTTCAGGCAACCGCATGTTCAGCGATTGCGCGGAAACACCGCTGGCGACCGCACTGATGCGCCGCAACGGGCGCAAGCCGCTGCGCGCCGCCCATGCCCCCAGCAGTGCGGTGGCCAGGGCTGACAGGCCGACGGTCAGCCAGATCAGATGCTGCATGCGTTGCAGAAAGTGCTGGTGGTGGGTGATGTCCAGCATCAGGGTCAGTTGCGGTGAATCGGGTTTGTTCGCATCGAGCGGCGCATTCAGCACGCGGTAATCCATGCCTTCATGGCTCACCGTCGACAATCCGGGCTGGCGCGGCAACAGCAGCGGAAGGTTTGTCGAGCTGTCATACCAGCGCTGACCGTCGCTGCCGGTGATACGCAGTGACAGATCAGCCTGTCGGCTCAGTTCCTCCGTCAGCTTCACTTCGCTGTTACTCGATTGAAAGTCGTGCAGGGCCCGACGCAGGCCCGTCAGCTTGGCGCCCAGCAATTGCTGGTCGAGCTCAACAAAGTGCGCCTCACTGGCGCGGCTGAACAGCACCCCGGCGAACAGCGACACCACGGCGGTGCAGGCGGCAAACAACAGCGCCAGGCGGCTGCTCAAGGAGAGACGGCGCATCAGGCAGGGCGCTCTTCAAGCACGTAACCCATGCCGCGCACGGTGTGGATCAGCTTGTTGGGGAACTCATCATCGATCTTCAGGCGCAGTCGGCGGATCGCCACCTCGATGACATTGGTGTCGCTGTCGAAATTCATGTCCCAGACCTGGGACGCAATCAGCGACTTGGGCAGGACTTCGCCCTGACGGCGCAGGAGCATTTCCAGCAGGGCGAACTCCTTGGCGGTCAGGTCGATCCGCTGGCCGCTGCGTTCGACCCGGCGACGGATCAGGTCCAGGCGCAAATCGGCCAGTTGCAGGCTGGTCTCCTGAGGCGTGGCGCTACCGCGACGCAACAGGCTGCGGACCCGGGCCAGCAGTTCGGAGAACGCAAACGGCTTGACCAGATAGTCATCGGCGCCCAGTTCGAGGCCGTGGACCCTGTCTTCCACGGCGTCGCGCGCTGTCAGAAAAAGTACCGGCGTGTCCAGGCCGGCGCCGCGCACGGCTTGCAGAATCTGCCAGCCATCGCGGCCGGGCAGCATCACATCGAGAATCAGCAGGGCATACTCGCCGCTGAGGGCCAGTTGCTGGCCGGTGCTGCCGTCGGCCACCAGTTCCGTGTTGAACCCGGCCTCGGCCAGACCCTGACGCAGGTAGTGGCCGGTCTTCGGTTGGTCTTCGACAATCAGCAGTTTCATGGGCGACTCATGGCAAGTGGAACGAACGCTTTATACCGTGGGCAGCGTTCATACAGGTCAACCTGACAAAGTTGTAATCTGGCTGTCAGGTTACGGGCAGTGGCAGCAGTTTAGAGTTTTCCTCATGCTGAGCCTTATCTTGTTGGAGTATGACGATGTTTTTACGCAAATCCCTGGCGCAAATCCTGTGTTTGCTGGCGCTGAGCTCACCGGTGTGGGCGGACGGCGGGCATGCCTACGATTTCGGCCAGCCGGCCCCGGCGGCCAAGGCGACCCGCAATGTCGAAGTGGTCATGGGGGACATGTCCTTCGCGCCGAAGGCCATCGACATCAAGGCCGGAGAAACCGTGCGCTTCGTGCTGGTCAATAAAGGCCGGTTGCTGCATGAGTTCAACCTGGGGGATGCGGCGATGCACGCCAGGCACCAGCAGGAAATGTTGCAGATGCAACAGAGCGGCATGAAGGCCATGGACCACGGCAAAATGGCCGGCATGGATCACGGCAAAATGGATCACGGCATGAAGCATGACGACCCCAACAGCGTGCTGGTGGAGCCAGGCAAGACCGCCGAGCTGACCTGGACCTTCAGCAAGGCCACCGGCCTTGAGTTTGCCTGCAACATCCCCGGTCATTATCAGGCCGGTATGGTCGGCAAACTGACTGTCAGTCAGTAAGCACTCAAAGGCGGGAGCAAAGGCTGATAGAATCCGCTGATTCTTCAGTCAGGTTTCCGCCATGCATCCCGCAGCCGAACACTCGCCGCTGGGCAAGTCCAGCGAATACATCGCCACCTACACGCCGTCCTTGCTGTTCCCGATCCCGCGCACCGCGAAGTGGGCGGAGCTGGGCCTGACGGCTGAAACCCTGCCATATAAAGGCGTGGACTTCTGGAACTGCTTCGAACTGTCCTGGCTGCTGCCTTCGGGCAAGCCGGTGGTGGCGATCGGCGAATTCAGCATTCCGGCGGATTCGCCGAATATCATCGAGTCGAAATCGTTCAAGCTCTACCTCAACTCCCTGAACCAGACGCCGTTTGTCGACACCGCGAGCCTCGAGGCGACGCTGACCAAGGACTTGTCGGCGGCTGCCGGCAAGCCGGTGGGGGTGCGCATTCGCAGTCTCAAGGATGTCGAGCGCGAAGGCGTCGTGGCCTTGCCGGGCGTGTGCATCGACGAACTGGATATCAGCGTCAGCAACTACGAGCATCCACGGCCGGAACTGCTGCGTTGCGATGATTCGCGCATCGTCGAGGAGAGCGTGCACAGCCATTTGCTCAAGTCCAACTGCCCGGTCACCAGCCAGCCGGACTGGGGCAGCGTGGCAGTGGAGTACCGGGGTGCGGCGCTGGATCACGCGAGTCTGCTCGAGTACATCGTCAGCTTCCGTCAGCATTCGGACTTCCATGAGCAGTGCGTGGAGCGGATCTTCCTCGACCTGCAGCGGTTGTTGAAACCGGAGAAACTGACGGTGTACGCGCGTTATGTGCGTCGTGGCGGGCTGGATATCAACCCGTATCGCAGCACTGAAGAGGTGCAGTTGCCGAACCATCGCCTGGTCCGCCAGTAACGCTTTAATGTGGGAGCGGGCTTGCTCGCGAAGGCTGCTTCACATTCAACGATGATGTTGACTGACCCACCGCTTTCGCGAGCAAGCCCGCTCCCACAGATCATGGAAATTAAAAAACCCCGCCATCGCCAGCGGGGTTTTTGCATCAGGAGGGTTCAGATCCCCATGTTGGCCAAGGCCTGCCCGATGTTGCGCAGGGTGCCGGCAAGGGTAGGGTGTTCGAGTTCGAAGCGTTCGACGGCGAGGTTGACGTTGTCGGCGATACTGGAATCCTGGGTCTTGGTTTCGAGCTCAAGCTCAAGTTCGATCTGTTGCATCAGTGCGCGCAGATCTTCCCGTTCAATATCGGACAGTGGAGGATTCTGTTCCAATTGCTCGCGCAGGGTATTGAGCTGTTCTTGCAGTTCGCGGGCAGGCATGGCGTTCTTCCTTCTCTCGATTGGCACTGGCATAGACCGCAGCGGTCCGCCAAAGGTCTATGGCTGACCTTTAGATTAATCCACTCCTGTCTAACCTGCATGATCTCGATCAGGGCTTTTCGCCTTTGAACCGGCGCAACTGGATGTCTGCCAGGCAGGTGTCGAGTTCACCGAGGTGATCGATCACCGAATGCACACCCAGGCCGAACAGTTGCATCGTGGCCTTGCCGCGTTTGATGTCGCGCTCCTGCTGGGTCAACGCTTGCCATTGCCGGGGCGCCAACCCGCACAGCGAACCGCAGGACGCCAGGCCGATGGTCCACAGCCCGGCATTAAGCCCCGCTTGCAGCAGGCGCGGTTCACCGCTCACCAGTACACAGCCGTCGAGTCGGTCGACGTTCAGGCTCATCAAGGCTTGCCAGCAGGCATCCGGGGCGGGCCATGGGCTAATTGTTGCTGGATGTTGCGATGGTTTGATCCATTCCGGCAGCGCAGCCGCCAGGGACTGGCTCAGGTCCGGGGGCAGTTCATCAAGCCAGGCACAGGGAATTTGCTGGCGCTGCAAACTGAGCAGGCTGTCCAGTGCGCCGGGTGTGGACTCTGCGTGCTCGGCCGAGTGGCTGGCGTGGCGATGGGTGTGCGCGCCGAAATCCACAAGGCAGCCACTGAGGCCGAACAGTACGGCGGTCAGACGGGGTGCGGTTTGGGGCAAGGCTTCGGCGAGCGGCATATGGACGTCCCTGAAATAGCCTGAAGGCTACCGGGCGACGGTGACAGTTGAGTGACATGGATGTGAATCGCTCACAGTTCGCACGATTCCTACGGCAAGATGCGTGCAAAGTGCCTTAAACGGCGTTTACGTCTTATACTTGCCCACTTATTGCCCGGGCCAGGTGCCCGAGCCGGTACAAACCAAGGAGTTTTTTTTCTATGCGCTGGAGCAATCATCTAGCCAGGATTTGTGTATGCGCCAGTGTGATGCTGGTTCCGTTCGTTGCCCAGGCAGCCTCGGAAGATGATCCTTGGGAAAGCGTCAACCGCCCGATCTACCAGTTCAACGACGTGGTCGACACCTATGCACTGAAACCCTTGGCCCAGGGCTACCAGTACATAACACCGCAGTTTGTCGAGGACGGCGTTCACAACTTCTTCCGCAACATCGGCGATGTGCGCAACCTCGCCAACGATATCCTGCAGGCCAAGCCTCATGCCGCGGGCGTTGATACCGCACGCATCATTTTCAACACCACCTTCGGCTTGCTGGGCGTGATTGATGTCGGCACCAAAATGGGCCTGCAACGCAATGACGAAGATTTCGGCCAGACGCTGGGTTACTGGGGTGTCGGCAGCGGCCCTTACGTGATGCTGCCACTGCTGGGCCCAAGCACCTTGCGCGATGCACCGTCCAAGTACGTCGACAGCTACACGGGCGCCTATCGCTACGTGAACGACGTTCCTGTGCGTAACTCGTTCTTCGCCCTGGACATCATCGATACGCGTGCCAACCTGCTGTCGAGCGAGAAGCTGATCACTGGCGACAAGTACACCTTCATCCGCAATGCGTACCTGCAGAACCGGGAATTCAAGGTAAAAGACGGTCAGGTCGAAGACGATTTCTGATCTCGACCGGTAAACTGAAAAAAGGCGGCCGTTAATCAAGGTCGCCTTTTTTGTTTGCGAAGACCCGCCAGCGGGTGAAATCGGGCTTTTTACTTTAGTGCCGACCGGTTTGACTCGCGGGTTCGAACCTTCCATTGGGTTACGGATTTGACTGTTCTTATAACTCTCGGTGATTTGACAAACAAAGACGTCAAGCGACCATCGGCGTGAGCTTGAAACGCCCCGCGGATGGGAGTACCGTCTGCGCCTTAGAAGGGCACCTCTGGTGTACACGTGTGTAGGGCAAATGCCCGAAAGCGGTGCGACAGAGAGGCTAGAAAGCGAATCCAGTAGTGAGTGCCGGGTCAAATTCCCCGCCTGCTACGCCAACCTAATTCTGGCGCCGTTTGCCCACATGCCAAAAACCAGTGCCACGCTGCTGATAATCGATGATGACGAAGTAGTGCGCGCGAGCCTCGCCGCCTATTTGGAAGACAGTGGTTTCAGCGTCTTGCAGGCCAGCAATGGCCAGCAGGGTCTTCAGGTATTCGAGCAAGACAAGCCCGACTTGGTCATCTGCGATCTGCGCATGCCGCAGATGGGCGGACTCGAACTCATCCGCCAGGTCACCGAGCTGTCGCCGCAAACACCGGTGATCGTGGTGTCGGGTGCCGGCGTGATGAACGACGCGGTCGAGGCCCTGCGCCTGGGCGCGGCGGACTACCTGATCAAGCCTCTCGAAGATCTGGCGGTGCTCGAGCACTCTGTGCGCCGGGCCCTGGATCGCGCGCGCCTGCTGCTGGAAAACCAGCGCTACCGCGAGAAGCTGGAGAAGGCCAACCGCGAGCTCGAAGCCAGCCTGAACCTGCTCCAGGAAGACCAGAATGCCGGTCGCCAGGTGCAGATGAACATGCTGCCGGTCAGCCCATGGACCATCGACGAGTTCAAATTTGCTCACCAGATCATCCCGTCGCTGTACCTGTCGGGTGATTTCGTCGACTACTTTCGCGTCGACGAGCGTCGGGTAGCGTTTTACCTGGCGGACGTTTCCGGGCATGGCGCCTCTTCAGCTTTCGTCACCGTGCTGTTGAAGTTCATGACCACGCGCCTGCTGTTCGAGTCCAAGCGCAGCGGCACCTTGCCGGAATTCAAGCCTTCAGAGGTTCTTGGTCATATCAACCGGGGCCTGATCAGTTGTAAGCTGGGCAAACACGTCACAATGGTCGGTGGAGTCATCGACGAGGAGACCGGTTTGTTGACCTATAGCATCGGCGGTCATTTGCCGTTGCCAGTGTTGTACACGCCAGACAGTGTTCGTTATCTGGAAGGGCGTGGCCTGCCGGTGGGCCTTTTCAACGAAGCCACCTATGAAGACCACGTGCTGGAATTGCCACCGACGTTCAGCCTGACGCTGATGTCTGATGGCATTCTGGACCTTTTGCCAGAACCCACACTCAAAGAAAAAGAAGCGGCATTGCCCCAAAGGGTCAAGGCTGCGGGCGGCACCCTGGATGGGCTGCGGCAGGTTTTTGGATTGGCCACGCTAGGGGAGATGCCGGATGATATCGCCCTGTTGGTGTTGAGCAGGAATCTTTGATGAGTACCGGTAGAATCCAGTTCGCCGAGCAGGACGGCACCTTCGTCCTGAAGTTCGTCGGTGAAGTTCGCCTGACCCTGTGTTCGGCGTTGGATGCGACTATTGAGCGGATCTTCAGCGCATTGAATTTCAACGCGATCGTGATCGATCTGACCGAAACTCGCAGCATCGACAGCACCACGCTTGGCCTGCTGGCCAAGCTGTCGATCCTGTCGCGGCAGAAAGTCGGCCTGCTGCCGACCGTCGTCACCACCCACGAAGACATCACGCGGCTGTTGCAGTCCATGGGCTTCGAGCAGGTCTTCAACATCGTCGACAAGCCGGTGCCCTGCCCGGAATGCCTGGACGACCTGCCAGACCAGGATCAGTCCGAAGAAGTGGTGCGGATCAAGGTGCTCGAAGCGCACAAGATCCTCATGGGCCTGAACGACACCAATCGTGAAGCCTTCCATGACCTGGTGAATGCGCTGGAGCGGCATTGATCCCTTGAGGTGATGCTGTCTGGTCTGGCTAAACACAGATTCACCACAATCCACTGTGGGAGCGGCGGTGCGGCGATCCGACTTGCCCGCTCCCACATTGGTTTTGCACTTGGCGCACGATTCGATTTCAATCCACAATCCCTGTGAGTGCGAGCTTGCTGACAAAAAAGGGCGAACCCGTGAGGGTTCGCCCTTTTTGCATGACGCCCGCTCAGATCACAGCTTGGCCTGCAACAGCGCCTCAAGCTTCTCCTGATCCCGCGCAAACTGACGAATACCTTCGGCCAGCTTCTCGGTCGCCATCGCATCTTCGTTGGACAACCAGCGGAACTGCGATTCGTTGAGGCTCAGGCGCGCTTCACCGGCATGGCCTGGCGCCAGTTTGCGTTCCAGCTTGCCGGTATCCGCTGCCAGCTTGTCGATCAGGTCCGGGCTGATGGTCAGGCGGTCGCAGCCGGCCAGTTGTTCGATCTGGCCCAGATTGCGGAAGCTCGCCCCCATGACCACGGTCTTGTAGTCATTGGCCTTGTAGTAGTTGTAGATGCGCGTCACCGACTGCACGCCCGGATCATCCGCACCGGTGTAATCGTTGCCGTTGGCTTTCTTGTACCAGTCGTAGATACGGCCCACGAACGGCGAAATCAGGAACACCCCGGCATCGGCGCAAGCGGCGGCCTGGGCGAAGGAGAACAGCAGGGTCAGGTTGGTCTGGATGCCTTCCTTTTCCAGGATCTCGGCGGCGCGGATGCCTTCCCAGGTGGAGGCGATCTTGATCAGTACGCGGTCGCGGCCAATGCCGGCCTTGTCGTACAGCTCGATCAGGCGATGGGCGCGCTTGAGCATGGCATCGGTATCGAACGACAGGCGCGCATCCACTTCGGTGGAAATGCGGCCCGGGATCACTTTCAGGATTTCCAGGCCCACGGCCACGCCAAAACGGTCGCTGGCCAAGCCCACATCGCCCTTGCAGTCGTTGACGCTGGCGTTCAGCAGCTCGGCGTACGCAGGAATGGCCGCGGCCTTGAGCAGCAGGGAAGGGTTGGTGGTGGCGTCCACCGGTTTAACGCGAGCGATCGCTTCGAAGTCGCCGGTGTCGGCAACCACGGTGGTCATTTGTTTGAGTTGTTCCAGCTTGGAAGTCATGGGCGTGCTCTGTCCTATGGGTCTGATGACATTACCCGAGCGCTGACAGCCACTCAAGGGCGTGTACGTGTATAGACGGCCCCTGCGGCAACAACCTGAAAACAATTGTTTGAAAGGCGGGGCGTGGTATCGATTAATACGATGCCCAAACGCGGCACAGGTTCAAAGCAACTGACCGTCAGCGCCCCGTGGACGTACGTCCTACTGCGGATTCAACTGGGTAGAGACGGCCATTTTCGCCGGTTTCGCTTGGCCGTCGGAGGTCAGGAAACCGAAATTCCGCTCCCGGTCGTTGCTGCCCGTTTCACTGTTTTTCCACTCGTAAATCGATGTCAGCGGGATGTCGAGCTTCTTGGCGTCGGCGATGAAGGTGCTGATTTTGCTGGCCTGGGCTTCAATCCCGCCGTTTGAGCTGAGGGAGGGTACGCCCCATTCAGTGATGACGCCCGGCAGACGGTAGTTCTGCTGAATAAACGCCTGGGACTTACTGATCTGCTCGCCGGACATGCCATAGGGGTGATAGGAGATCGCACTCAGGCATTGGGGGTATTCACCGACGATTTTTTTCAGCGCCAAGGCTGACGTCGTGCCGACACTCGGTGGCCGGGCAAAGCCAAAGCCGATAAGCGGCGTCGATGGCGGTTGGTCCTGCATCGACTTGCACAGGGCACTCATGAACGGCACAAAGGTCGTGTCGAGATTTCGGGTTGGCCAGTACTTCGCCAGGTCCGGTTCGTTCCATATTTCAATTGCGACGAGCTGCGCGCCGTATGATTTTTCCAGCCCCTTCACCGAACTGGCGAACGATTCGCCCGCCGCAACGAGTTCGCTGGTGTTGTCGGGCGCGGAGGTCAGCGCCTTGGTCGAGCGTACGGTCATCAGTACCGGCAGATCGGCGGACCTGGCTGCGGCAAAGGCGTCGCTGATCTGCTTTTGATAGGCCGGGCCGCCCAGGCTGTTGGTCCACACGCCAAAGCGCACGAATCCAAAGCCGGCGGCTTTGATCTGCTCGGCGTCGGTGGGGGAGAAGGTCTGGATCTTCACCTGGACACCGATGGTCTTGTTGGCGGCAAGCAAAGGGAACAAGTCACTGGCATAAACCTGACTGGCTGCACCCAGCATTAACAGGGTTGAGGCGGTGAGCCGTTTGAAACGTGCTGCGTTCATGCCTGCACTCCTGGCGGGTAATAACGATTTTCCAATGGTTGACGCGTTACTTTCATTTCGATACTCGCGAGGGTGCGAAGTGCGCGAATGTTATTTTTTGTCAGGTAGTCAGTTCTGGAAAATCACAGTTATTTTTGGTCCGGTAATTCTGGTTGGGTGGCTTTTGGGGGCTGTGGTACTTAATGCACTTGTATTAACAGGGCGAATCTATTTCTCAGTTCCGCGAGGTCTTGTGGGTTCACTAAAGCCCACTGGTATGTTGGCCTATTGATATTACACGGGAAAGTAACCTTGTTCAGAAAGATCCTTGTCGTTTGCGTGGGCAACATCTGCCGAAGTCCGACAGCAGAAACTTTGCTGCGTAACGCGCTGGCCCCTTCAACGATCACTGTCACCTCGGCGGGCCTTGCCGCACGGGTTGGCGAGGCCATGGAACCGTCGGCCCTCCAGGTTCTGGAAGAACATGGGCACAGTGCCCAGGGTTTTAAGGCGCGGCAAATTACACCGGACATCGTTAATGAATCAGACCTGATTCTGGTCATGGAAAAAGAGCATGTAAAACAAGTACTGAAGATTGCCTCTCATGCCAGGGGCAAAGTGTTTCTGCTCGGAAAGTGGCAGAGCGAACGAGAAATACAGGATCCGTATCGTCAAGGAAAGGCCGCTTTTATTCATGCCCATGCATTGATTGAAGATGCTGTTAGCTCATGGGCGCAGCGCCTCGGACATTGATGAATATTCTTCAGATCAGTGAATGGTAAGAACAGACTTATGCAGTTACCGTCAGTAATCGGCACCCGTGACAACGATCAAGACAGCATTGATCTTCTCGGCATATTCGGCAGTTTGATCGACCAGAAATGGTTGATCGGCGCGCTCACCGGTGCCTTCATGGCGACCGGCGTTGCCTATGCGGTTTTGGCAACTCCCGTGTACCTGGCGAACGCGTTGGTGCAGGTCGAACCGAAGAAGAACGACATGCTCGGGTTCTCCGATCTCAACAGCATGCTCGGCGGGCAATCGCCGTCGGTGACCGAAATCGGCATCATCAAGTCCCGCGCGGTGATCGGCAAAACGGTCGATGATCTGCGCCTTGATATTGACGTCACCCCCAACACCTTCCCGGTCATCGGCGGCTTTCTCGCCCGACGTTATCGCGGCGAGACCGAGTTCAGTGTCGCGGCGCCGCGTTTCGGCCTGAACAGCTACGCCTGGGGCGGTGAGCGCCTGGAGATCAACCGGCTCAATCTGCCGAAAGAACGGCTGGGCAAGAAACTCACGCTGATTGCCGGTGAGCAGCATCGATTCCAGCTGTTCGATGAAAACGACAACTTGCTGGTCGAAGGAGTCGCTGGCGAGGCGTTCGCGAAAGACGGTATAGAGGGGCAGATCACTCAGCTGTCGGCGAACCCTGGCACCCGCTTCGAAGTGGTGCGCAATCCACGGATCGTGACTATCCAGAGTTACCAGGATGCGCTGGATATTTCCGAGCAGGGCAAGGAGTCGGGGATTATTCGTTTGGCCCTGGCCAGCACCGACGCCGCCGAGGCGGTGAAAATCCTCAATAAAATCGCTTCGTTGTATGTGCAGCAGAACGTGCAACGCACGTCGGCGGAAGCGGCGCAGAGCCTGGCGTTCCTGCAAGGCCAGTTGCCGCAGGTCAAACGCGACCTGGCCAAGGCCAGCGAAGCGCTCAACGGTTATCAGACCCGCGGCAAAACGGTCAACATATCCCTCGAAACCCAATCGGTGCTGGAACAGGTCGTCAGTCTGGACACCCGTATCTCCGAGCTGAAAATGCAGCAGGCGGAGATGGATCGCAAGTTCACCAGGCAGCATCCGGCGTATCGCGCGCTGATGACCCAGATCGGCGAATTGACCCAGCAGCAGAAGTCGCTGGAGAGCAAGGCCCAGGACCTGCCTGCGACGCAACAGGAACTGCTGAACCTGACTCGCGATGTGGAAGTGGCGTCGCAGATCTACACGCAACTGCTGAACAAATCCCAGGAGCTGGACATCGTCCGGGCAGGGGCGGTGGGCAATGTGCGCTTGGTCGACTCCGCGGATGTCGACCTGACCAGCCCGATCAAACCGAAAAAAGCCTTGATCGTTCTGATTGCAACCTTCCTCGGTGCCTTTTTCGGGGTAGCGCTGGTATTGCTGCGCAAGTCCCTGAGCCGGGGCCTGGAAGGTCCGGAGGCCATCGAGCAACTCGGCTTGCCGGTGTACGCGTCGATTCCATACAGCGCACTGCAACAGGAAGAAGACAGTAAAAAAGTTCGCGCCAAGGACGGGGCGGACAAGTCGGCGTACTTGTTGGCCCTGCGTAACCCGACGGACCTGTCCATCGAGTCGATCCGCAGTTTGCGCACCTGCCTGCACTTTGCCGGGCTGGATTCGACCAGCAACCGGATCATGATTTCCGGCCCGAGCCCCCAGGTCGGCAAGACCTTCGTCTCCTCCAACCTGGCGGCAGTCATGGCGCAGAGCGGGCA
This sequence comes from Pseudomonas sp. GNP012, assembly GCF_054343835.1. Classification (NCBI taxonomy): domain Bacteria; kingdom Pseudomonadati; phylum Pseudomonadota; class Gammaproteobacteria; order Pseudomonadales; family Pseudomonadaceae; genus Pseudomonas; species Pseudomonas sp. GNP012. The sequence continues at coordinate 1,305,852 of NZ_JBTGUU010000001.1, forward strand.
GCGAGTGGTGCTGATCGATGCCGACATGCGCAAAGGCCATCTGCACAAGACCCTGAACACACCGATTGCCAATGGCTTGTCGGACCTGTTGGTCAAGCGCTGCAGCCTTGAGCAGGCGATCAATAAAGTCGAAGTCGACAACCTGCATTTCATCAGCCGCGGGCAGGTCCCGCCCAATCCTTCCGAGCTGCTGATGCACGCCAACTTTCGTGAGCTGCTGGCGCAACTCAGCGAGCTGTATGACGTGGTGATCATCGACACGCCACCGCTGCTGGCGGTGACGGATGCGGCGATTGTCGGTCGCGAAGCGGGGATCAGCCTGATTGTCACGCGCTTCGGGGTGAACCCGGCCAAAGAGATCGAACTGACGATTCGGCGCTTCGCGCAGAACGGCATCGAGTTGAAGGGCGCGGTGTTCAACGGCGTTGAGAAGCGCGCGGCCAGCTACTACGGCAACGGCGGCTACGGCTATTACAACTACGAATACGCGTCCGACAAATCCTGAGTGTCAGCGGTTGTCCTTTCATGTTTGAAGTGGGTGAGTTGTGAAAAAAATACTGCACGTGGCAGAGACGATCAAAGGTGGCGTCGCGACGGTGATCCGCACGATTTCGGATTCGCCCGAAGGCGACGCGGCAAGCTATGAACTGGTCTATCTGGTCCCGCAGGATCAGGAAAAGGAACTGCACGGGATTGCCGGACAACAGATCCGCACCTTCGCCCGGACCGGACGCAATGTGCCGTCGTTGCTGCGCTTCGCCTGGCGACTGACCCAGGTGATGCTCAAGGAAAAACCCGATGTCGTGCATTTGCACAGCACCTTTTCCGGGGTTATCGGGCGTTGCGTGTGCGTGATGTTGCGACCTTGGCGCAAGCCGAAAGTCGTCTACTGCCCCCATGCCTTTTCGTTCCTGATGGAAAGCTCGCCGACCAAGCAGAAAGCCTACGCGTGGATCGAGCGGGTATTGCAGAAGGTCACCGACGTGATCATCTGCGTCAGCCAGTACGAGCTCGACAAAGCCGCGCGGTTCGGCATTGAGCGCAAGCGCATGAAGCTGATCTACAACGGCATTCATCACAAGGATGACGCGCCGAAAGCCAGCAGCCCCGAGCCGATTCATCTGCTCTTCGTCGGTCGTCTCGACTATCAGAAAGGCTTCGACGTGTTGCTCAAGGCTTTCGCCAACGTCCAGCGCAGCGACCTGAAACTGACGGTGGTCGGCAGTGCCGTGAACGAGGATTCGGTCGAGTGCCCGCCGATGGACGGGGTTGAATACCTGCCCTGGGTGACGCCGAGCGAAGTCCAGGCGCTGTACCGCAAAGCCGACGCGTTGATCGTCCCGAGTCGCTGGGAAGGCTTTGCCATGGTGCCGCTCGAAGGCATGGCCATGGGCTTGCCGGTGATTGCCAGCAACTGCACGTCGCTGCCCGAACTGGTCACCAACGAGGTGTCCGGCTACGTCTTCCCCAGCGGCGACCACCAGGCGCTGGCCGATGTGCTGACGAAAATCCAGAAGCCGCGGTTGCTCGACCTTGGCAGCGAAGGGCGCAGCATCGTCCGCGAGCGCTTCAGCGCCGCGTTGATGATCCGCCAGACCTATGACCTGTATCGCGCCCCCACTTTTTAAGTAGAACTCAAGCATATGAACGTAACGATTTTGCATGGCTACAGTGCGTCCAACTCCGGTGACGGTCTGCTCGTCGATCTGGCCATCGCCCTGGTGCAGCGAAACTTTGGTGAGGACACCTCGATCAGTGTCGTGGCTTCCGATCCAGAGTCCTTCAGTTACTTGCCGCATCCGCGCTTTGACGCGCCGGTCATGGCGGCCAAGGGGCTGGGGCGGGTCAAGCAAGCAGTGTTCCTCAACCAGTCCTACGCCGGTCTCGCGGATCTGTTGAAGAAAACCGATTTGATCGTCGGCGTCGGTGGCGGCTACATGCGCTCCAAAAGTGCCTTCGAACACATCAAGTTGAAACTGGGCCACGCCAAGCAACTGGAAACGGCGATTCTCAGCAAAGTGCCGTCGGTGTACCTGCCGCAAAGCATCGGGCCGTTCCACGGCGAGAGCAGCAAGATCGTCGAGCATTACGCCAGCGCCGATGCGGTGTTCGTGCGCGACAATCGCTCATCGGCGATTTTCGATGCCTGTGAAAATGTCTACCGCGCGCCGGATCTGGCGGTCCAGTCATTGGCCAGCAAAATCCTCATGCAGCCCAAGTTCACCCGTTGCGCCTCATCACCGGCAACGGTGTGCGTTGTGCTGCGCAAGCCGCCAGAGTGGAGCAAGGAGAAGAAGGTCGCCTACGTGGCCAATCTGAAGGTGCTGCTGCAGCGCTTGAAGAACAAGAGCAAAGTGGTTTGCGCGGTGCAGAGCGCCGTTCGCGGCAACGATGACGGTGCGTTCTATCGCGAACTGGGCATTACCGAAGACCTGCTGCCATTGAAAGCGACCCTGGCCAAATATCAGCCGGACCTGGTGATTTCGGTGCGCTTGCACGGCGCCATCGAATCGCTGCTGTCCGGCGTCCCGGCGTACCACATCAGCTATGAGCGCAAAGGTTTCGGCGCCTATCAGGACATGGGTGTGGAAGACTGGGTGATCAACGGCGGAGACATTAACGTCGACACCATCATCGACACGGTCTACGCACCGAATGCGCTGTCGAATTTTGGCAAGCGTCTGACCGATACCTGCCGCGAGATCGAGGCGAAAACCGTGGCCATGGACGACATCATCAAAGGTATCGTTCGATGATATTTCGGCTATTGCTTCGCGGCGGGGCATTGGGCGCGAAGTTTTTGCTGGTGCTGGCGATCACCCATTTCCTCGGTTATGAGGCGCTGGGCTTTTACGGCGTGGTGGTCGCCGCCTCGTTGATTGCGTCGAAGTTCTACAGCGTCGGCTTCAGTTCCGAAATCAATCGGTTGATCAGTGTCGGTGGCAGTTCGCGGCGGGTCGTCGACAAGGTCCTGCTGCTGTACCTGGCCGTCGGGCTGCTGTTGTCTGTGGCGACGGTGCTGGTGTATTCGCTGTTCCAGGCAGTCGAGGCGGCAACGGCGCTGATCCTCTGCGTGACCCTGGTTTTGCTCACCGAACACCTGTCGTTCGAAATCAACTCCTTCGTGTTTTCCGCGCAGAAAGCCACGGCCGGCGCGCTGCTGTTTTTCATCAAGACCGGCCTTTGGGCGCTGTTGGCCGTTGGCGGGATGATGCTCGGCTGGGTGTCCGGGATCGCCAGTGTGCTGTGGTTGTGGGTGGCGGCCAACGTGCTGGTGATTGTCGCCGGCTACCTGATTGTGGTGAAGGTGCACAAAGGCCGGGTGAGCGGGACGCTGGCCACGGCAACCGTGTGGAAGGCCGGGCTGCCGTTCTATCTCGGCACAGGTTTGATCGCGTTGAGTCAGTACGCCGAGCGTTTTCTGATCGTCGATCTGGAGCCTTACGCCAGCCTCGGTAAATACGTGTACGCCTGGTCGGCGGCCAATACCTTGCAGGCGCTGTCCTATGCGGTGGTGGCGGTGGTCGGTATTCCAGTGCTCGCCAAGCGTTTTCAGGCTGATCAACAGCCGTTCACGGTCCGGCAACTGTTCGTGAACAAATGGGTCATGCGTTCGCTGCTGGTGTCCGCTGCGGTGGCGGTGTTGATTTATCTATTCTTCAACGTTGTGCTCGATTACGTCGCCACGAGTGTTCCGCGTCCGGACAATACGATTCTTGGCGTGCTGATTTTTTCCTTCGCCTTGCGTGCCATTGGCGACATCGTCTGGGGCGGGTTGATTGCCTCGAAGAACAGCCGGGTGTCACTGGCCAGTGCGGCGATCTGCTTGTTGGTTTCGGTGCCGGTCAGCTACGTGCTGATCAAGCACTACTCGATCTACGGCGCTGCCTGGGGCAATGTCTTTGCGATCATCGTGCAGCTTGGCGTGATTGCCGTGTTGACCCGTGTGACACGGCCGAAAGGGGCTTTGGCATGGGGTTGAAGCTGCCGTGCATCGAGTTTCGCGGCAAGAGACTCGATTCCTCGATTTCGTTCCTGATCCTCTTCACCGGGTTGTTTCTGTCGGTGGCCATGCCGCTGTTGGTCCCCCGCGATCCTGGCCCGGATGCCATGACCCTGTGGTCGTCCTACGCCCGTGCCGACAACTGCAATTTCTGGAACCCGTTCTCGCCGGATCGCTCTTCCTATGAGTGTTCGGCGTTTCTGCTGCGGCCCACCGGGATCAATCTGACCAATGCCTGGGCCTACGGCATGTTCTGCAATTTTTTCCTCACGGCGATTCCGGTGGTGGTCTTCCGGCGCATGCCCCTGACGATTTTCGGCACGCTGTGTCTGTGGGGCATCGTTCGCTCGTTTTTCCTGGAAAACCTGACCAAGGAAATCATTGTGTCGGTGGCGGTGTTGAGCATTTTGCTCAGCGCCTTGACGCGCAAGTATCGCGGCGGATTCTTTCTCTCGGCGGTGATCTACGGCGTGCTGATCCGGCCCTACTGGATTCTGTTTTCACTGTCCTGGGTCGGCGTCTGCGTGATGAAGAAGTATGTCTCGCGCTTCACCTTTTTCCTGATGCTGTTCCTGTTCTACCTGGCGGTCGCCATGGCGATCCAGGTGGCACTCGGGTTTCCGGTGTCGTCGATTCGCGCCAGTAACAACGAACTGCGCACGGCGGGCGAGGAGGGTTCCAAGTCGTTGATCGTCTCGTGGCTCAGCGGAGGCGACTTTGTCTCGCAGGCGCTGGACTCGATGATCATCTTCTTCCGGTTGTCGTTCCCGGTGGAGTTGATTCTGCTGTCGGGGCCAGGCCAGGTGATCTTCGTGGCGTTGATGATCATGACCGCGCTGCTGCTGTTCAAAGTCATCACCTCGACCGATTACAAAGGCGCGCCGATCCAGACCAAACCCAAGGAACTGATCGCGATTCCGCTGGCATTTTTGCTGGTTCAAGGCCTGTTCGAGCCGGACTTCGGCTCCTTTGCCCGGCACTTCTCGATGGTGGTACCGGTGTTGTTCGTGGGCCTGGGGTTGATGTTGCGGGCGAACAAGCCGGTGCAAGTTGAATCAAGAATTCTGAATTGAGGCAGGTGCTTTATGTCGAGCAAGAAAAAGTCCCTGGAGATCGAAACCCTGCGCGGCTTGGCGTGCCTGCTGCTGGTGCTCTATCACGTCATCGGCCCGTTGGGCGGTGGCTTGAAAATAGACCTGGGCTCGCCGTTCCGGGTGATTGCCGACTCGATGGTGTATGTACGCATGCCGCTGTTCACCTTCATTTCCGGCTACATCTATTCCATCTACAAAATCCGTGGGAATGACTTTTCGGCGTTCTTCAGCGGCAAGGTCCGGCGTCTGATCGTGCCGCTGTTCTGCGTGGGCGTGCCGTTCTCCGTATTGCAGGCGGTTGGCCCGGGCGTGAACAAGGACGTCAGCGTGATCGACGCGTTGTTGTCGTTCTGGGTGCCGATCAACCACTTCTGGTTCTTGCAGGCGGTGTTCATCATTTTCATGTTCGTCGGCCTGTTGGAGTGGCGTGGTTTGCTGCGTTCGGCGACGCGCCTGTATCTGCTGTTTGCCTTTGCGGCGGTGCTGTTTTTGCTACCGCCGTTCAAGTTCGATGCGTTCGGCATCAACGGCGCGATCTACCTGCTACCGTTTTTTGTGGCGGGGATGATTGGTCAGGAAAATGTCGATGGGTTGAAGCAACGGTTCAAGGTGATCGGGCCGTTGGTGTTTGTGTTGATCTCGCTGACGCTGCTGTACGTGGCGGCGGTGGATCGCGAGTTGATCGTCGACCGCCGCAGCCTGATCGGTTTGACCGTGGGTTGCGTGTCCTGCATTGCGTTGCTGTCGAGTGACATGCGCTCGAAATGGCTGACCTGGCTCGGCGGGTACTCCTATGGGATTTTCCTGTTCCATGTGTTGTTTGCCGCCACTTCGCGGTTTGTCCTGGGGCGTTTGGGCGTGAAGGACGAAAGCCTTCTGGTGCTCGGTGGCCTGGCGAGTGGCTTGCTGGGGCCGGTGGTGCTGTCGATGGTTTTCAGTCGATTCAACTTCACTTCCGTACTGTTCCTGGGTGAGCGTGCGACGGCGAAAAAACCGCCGGCAAACGTCGCCCCGGTGCCCCAGACCTGATGAGTGTCCGAGTGAAGGAAGCGATGCATGTTGGCAGTTGATGACGTCCAGCCTGTTGCGGCGTCAGTGGTCGAGGTCGGCGACGCACGCGAACGGTTCGGCCAGTGGCGCGAAGGGAAGGGTGGCAAGGTCCTGTCCATCTCGGTGATCGGCGACAGCTACAGTGCCGGGCAGGATTTCTATCTGAACAAACTGGTGCAGCGGCTGGCCGGGGAGGCGGGTTTCGCCGGTCCCGGCTATGTCGGCTTCAACCACGGCGCGGCACTTGGCGGCACGCACTTCAAATACACCCGCAGCAGCGAAAAATACTTCGGCGGTGACTGGCAGGTGTCCGCCCTCGGCCAGGCCAGCCCCGACAGTCGTACCCTTACCGGTCGGACCGGCGCCTGGCTGGAGATCGATGCCGATCCGACACCGGCCATCGACACGGCTGTCACCCAGGCGAAATTGCTCTACCTCGGCAATGGCGAACCCAATGAGGTTCGCTACCGCTGGGCACCGTCGCAATCCTGGCAGCCATTGACGCTCGCAGGCTCAGGGGTTCAGGAAGTGTCACTGCCAGGCACATCGGTAGCGAAAGACTGGGCGTTTCGGCTGGAAGTGGTGAAAGGCGCGCCAACACTCTTCGGGCTATGGATGAGCAACCAACAGGACGGCGTCAGGGTGTCCAAGCTGGCGGCGTCCGGTGCGGCGTCCGCTGACTTCTACCACAGCGATGGCCGTTGGCAGGCGCAATGGAAGACGGTGGTGTCGAAGATTCCCGCCGACATCTACCTGATCATGCTGGGTGGTAACGACCAGGGTTTTGGCGTGAAACCCGAGCAGTACCTGAAGAACATTCAGGGTCTGGTGGGGATGGTCCGCGAGATTCAACCGGCGGCGAGCATCAACCTGATCCTGCGTCAGGACACCACACGTTCCAGCGCTTACCCGATGTCGGCCTATGCACAAGTCCTGGAACCCTGGGCACGCAAGGAACACCTCGGTTACGCCAATCTGCAGTGCGCGTTCGGTACCGACTTCAAGCGCTATGCCGCCACCATGATCGGCCCGGACAAGATTCATCCGGTTCCGGCCACGGGTGGGCGAGTGATTGCCGATTTCTTTTATCGCTGGATTGCTGGCGGACAGGACAGCTGCGATGCCGGCGTGATGTAGGAGCTGCGACTGTTTTCGGCTTTTTCGAATGTCTGCGGATTGATGTAGGAGCTGCCGAAGGCTGCGATCTTTTGATTTTTAAGATCAAGATCAAAAGATCGCAGCCTGCGGCAGCTCCTACGGAAGTAGCGACAATTTTCGAGTAGCCGTTCAACCTTTCTCGAAGGACTCCAGGTGGCTCAGCAACTCTGCGGTTTTAAGCGGCATCAGTTGCGTAGCACAACGGGTCTCCACGTTGATGATGATGGCCGGGTCGTTGCAGCAAATGCGCACCCTGAACCGCCAGTCGCTGAAAATCACTTTCAGTCCATCGCGGTCATCGATTTCCAGCGCCTGCCCGCGGTAAACCTTTTTCAGGTGAGCGAGGAGGGGATAGGGGTCGAGCATCGGCCGGCGGATGTCTCCGGAAGAGGGAAACATACCGATTCGTTCCACCAGCAGAGTGGGGCCGAGCCAGGATTCGTTGGCGCTCGGCAGTCGCTGATGGCGCGATAGCGAGGACATCACCCCGAGGTTGCCCACCTCCATTTCAATGTATGCCGAGAGTTGTGCAATGTTCATGGTTGGCCTGCCTGAATGAAGAGTGGGCGTCGGGTGTTGGAGCCGTCTTAGCGGCCCTTCAAATACACGTTTTCGTAGCAGAAGTTGGTCGCCTGCAGGTAACCCTCGGCGTCGCCGCAATCGAAGCGCAAACCCTTGAACTTGTAGGCCAGCACACAGCCGTTCTGCGCCTGTTTCATCAGCGCGTCGGTGATCTGGATTTCCCCGCCTTTACCCGGTTCGGTGTCGGCGATCAGGTCGAAGATATCCGGCGTCAGAATGTAGCGGCCGATGATCGCCAAGTTCGACGGGGCGTCCTGCGGGGCAGGTTTTTCCACCATGTTGTTGACCCGGTAGATCCCGTCGGAGATCGGCTCGCCGGCAATCACGCCGTACTTGTGGGTCTGGTCGCGGGGGACTTCCTGGATCGCCACGATCGAGCAGCGGAATTTCTTGTAGAGCTCGATCATTTGCGTGAGGACGCCATCACCTTCCAGGTTCAGGCACAGGTCATCGGCCAGTACCACGGCGAAAGGTTCGTCGCCGATCAACGGACGGCCACTGAGAATCGCGTGGCCCAGGCCCTTCATTTCCACCTGGCGGGTGTAGGAGAAGGTGCAGGTGTCGATGAGCTCGCGGGTCCCGGCCAGGAACTTCTCTTTCTCGGTGCCGCGAATCTGGTGCTCCAGCTCATAGCTGATGTCGAAGTGGTCTTCCAGCGCGCGCTTGCCCCGCCCGGTGACGATCGCCATGTGTTGCAGGCCGGCGTCCCGTGCTTCTTCGACGGCGTACTCGATCAATGGCTTGTTGACGATCGGCAGCATTTCCTTGGGCATGGCTTTGGTCGCCGGCAAGAAACGAGTGCCATAGCCGGCAGCGGGGAACAAACATTTACGAATCATAAAAGTATCCTGGACAGTCATGGAACACAGCCAACGGGTGCGCGCAATAACGGGTGATTGCAAGTTTCAATGATTATTGAAGGCTTACTTTAATACCTGAGTCTGGCCACTAGTGGCAAATAGCAATGTGCGGATAACGCGACAATGTTATGAGATGTCGGGTTGATAGTTGTTAGTTATTTTTAGTCGGTATCTGTTGATAGTGGTGAGTGCGTCGGAATGCTAATAAGTATTCCGCAATACAGTTTGGCCTGAAAAAATATTTATTGCCAGTCGTTGAACTAATTTTGTTTTGGGTTGTTGTCGCTCTTATTTGTGTGGTTCAGCACACAGCTTTAACAAGAGGGGCTTGACACGCAACTTCGCACTTTTCCCACTATGGACCGCGCTATGAAAATTCTGGTAACGGGTGGAGCTGGATATATCGGTTCGCACACTACGCTCGCGCTGCTTGAGGCAGGCTATGAAGTCGTTGTGCTGGATAATCTTTGCAACAGCAGCGACGCGGCATTGCACGCGGTGGAAGCCATTTGCGGCAAGAGCGCGCTGATGATTCGCGGTGATGTGTGCGACCGGGCTTTGCTGGACCGGATTTTCCAGCAGCACGCCATCGATGCTGTCCTGCATTTTGCCGGTCTCAAAGCCGTGGGCGAGAGCGTGCGCAAGCCGCTTGAGTATTACGAGACCAATGTCAGCGGCAGCATCACGCTGTGTCAGGCGATGGCTGCTGCCGGGGTGTTTCGCCTGGTGTTCAGTTCATCGGCCACGGTATACGGCGAGCCGGAGCAGATGCCGATCCGCGAGGATTTCCCCACGGGCAACCCCACCAATCCCTACGGTCAATCCAAGCTGATCGTCGAAAATGTGCTGCGCGACCTGAGCCTGGCCGAACCGCGCTGGAGCATCGCGCTGTTGCGTTACTTCAACCCGATCGGCGCGCATGACAGCGGTCATCTGGGGGAAGACCCCAGTGGCATTCCGAATAACCTGGTGCCCTACATCAGCCAGGTGGCGGTGGGCAGCCTGCAGGAGTTGTCGATCTTCGGCAACGATTACCCCACGGTCGACGGTACCGGGGTGCGCGACTACATCCACGTCGTGGACCTGGCGGACGGGCATCTCAAGGCCTTGCAGTCCATCGCCGGGCGCACCGGCATCCATACCTGGAACCTGGGTACGGGCGATGGCTATAGCGTGTTGCAAGTCCTGCGGGCGTTCGAGCAGGCGTGTGGCCAGCCTGTGCCCTATCGGATGATGCCGCGTCGCTCGGGTGATATCGCCGAGAGCTGGGCCGATCCATCCAAGGCGCAGAAGGAACTGGGCTGGAAGGCTACGCGCAACTTGCAGGACATGGTCGTTGATACCTGGCGCTGGCAATCGAATCACCCCAAAGGCTACCTGGGATGATGGCGTTTTAGCCTAATGTTATTTCCGGTCAGGTTGTTAGATATCGTCGGGAAAATACACTGGCCATGCCTTTTGCAAGTCCGTAGATATAAACCTGCCGTTCGACTTTTATCAGTTGGGTAAGACTATGAAAGAACAACGGATCTTGTTCGCATTTTTCGCGGACTTGAACTCTACCACCTCTAACGTAATGCCCGATTTCTATCAGGTTGAATGTTAGAAAGGAGTTGATATGAAGAAAGCGATGGCAATTGCCCTGTTGACGATGTTGAGCAACTGGGCGTCCGCGGTAGAAGCGCCGCTTACAACTGCGACCAATGTATTGGGTAACGTGGCGGCGACTCAAGCCACTGCAGCCAGTACTGCAATGGTCGCCAGTGCTGTAGCGGCGTCCAACAGTGGTGGAAGTGCAAACGGCGGTACGACGGGTACGACAGGTACCACGGGTACAACCGGCACGCACAACTAACTGAAACACCTGTTGGTGCAGTACAAGGTCGCCCGATGCAAATCGGGTGACTTTGTTTTTAGATTCGCCCTTGAATAGCGTAGTGCCATTATGACTCGTAGTTTTTCTCTTTTAATGTTGGCAAGCATCGCTTTACAAGGTTGCATGTTTTCCCCCGGCCAATACCTGAGCACCAGTGATATCACGCGTCAGGGCGCCAGTGAGAGCAGCCGGGTCGAGCTCATTCCGATCACACCCAAGCTCATCTCCATGAACAGGGCCACGCAAAAGCGTGAGTCCGTGCCGGCGGAGTTGCTGGCGGCGCCGGCCGAGTACCTCATCGGCAGCAACGATGTCCTGTACATCACGGTCTGGGATCACCCGGAGTTGACGGCGCCCTCCGGCGCGCAACAGCAGATTGACGCCAACGGTCGCCTGGTGCGTGCCGATGGCACGCTCTACTACCCGTTTATCAAAGAGGTCCAGGCGGCCGGTAAAACCGTCCAGCAACTGCGGGCGGACATCGAATCCAGGCTGTCGGCCTTCATCGCGGAGCCGCAAGTGGATGTCGCCGTGTTGCGCTTTTCCAGCCAGAAAGTCGTGGTGACGGGCGCCGTTTCGAAGGCCGGTCCACAACCGATTTCCACCAACCCGCTCAGTGTGGTCGAGGCCCTCGGTTCGGCCGGTATCGATACGGCGAGCGCCGACTTGTCCGGTCTGTTGCTGACGCGAAACGGGCGGGTCTATACGCTCAATCTCGACACGCTCAATCAGTCGGATTCCGAGTTGCAGAACGTCTACCTCAAAGGTGGCGACCAGTTGTACCTGCCGTACAACGACAAGAAGCGCATCTACGTCATGGGTGAGGTCAACCAGCCGCGTGCACTGAGCTTCAAGACCGCCACCATGAATCTGTCCGATGTGCTGGGCTCGGTCGGCGGATTGAGTCAGACCACCTCCAACGGTAATGCCGTGTACGTAATCAGGGGGGTTGAAAACCTCGATCTGGAGCCGGCGAAGGTCTACCAGTTGCAAGCCGAATCACCCACCGCCATGGCGCTGGCCACGCACTTTGAAGTACGTCCCCAGGACGTCGTCTATGTAGGTCCTGCCAACGTGACTCGCTGGAATCGCTTCATCAGCCAGTTGGTGCCGTCGGCATCGATTGTCGGTACGGGCGCTTCCGCGGCGAAGAACATGAGTGAAGTCAGCAACAACAGCAATTAAGGCCGGGTCCGATCGTGAGAACGTTGAAAGTTGGCGTCTGCTTGATAGCGGCCTTGATGTTGTGTGGCTGTAACCCGCTGATGGTCGCTTCGTTGACCAACCTCAAATCGGCGGTGTCGGGGCCGGATGAGCTGGACGTGACGGCGGCCCAGGTCGCGGATGTCCGCTATCCCCAGCTCAAGCTGACCACACCGTCCGGTTCCGGCGTGCTGGCGCTGGTGCGTGAGCGCGACGACCTGCAGTTCTGGGTCGCGTCGGGCAAACAGGTCCTGCTCATGCGCGATGGCCTGGCGGTGCGCAGCATCGGCCTGGGCCTGGGCGGCGATCTGGACGGGACGCGCCTTGCCGACGTCTCGCCCTTCAAGCAAGGCCTTCATCAAGTGCCCGATGGCTACACCAGCCAGCGCTGGATCGATCTCTACCAGGGCCAGGAAGTCGGGGTGACCTTGAACAGTCGCTTCTCCCGCAAATCCTTGGAAACCCTGGAAATCCTCAACAAGGAATACGCCGTGCTACGTGTCGATGAGCAGATTGACGCGCCGGCCATCGGCCTGCGTGCGACCAATCGTTACTGGGTCGACCCCGTTGACGGTTTCATTGTGCAGAGTGAGCAGCAACTGACCTCGCAACTGCGGGTCAAGATCGTGCAACTGACCCCTGACCGCAGGCATGCCCGGTGAAGCGGGTCAGGGCTCTATCGGCGTGCCTGCTGTTGATCGCCAGCGTCAGCCATGCAGCGGTCACCGTCACCGGTGACGTGGCCAACCCGGGGCCGGTCGACCTGCCGGCGGGCGGGCGGTTGCTGGATGTGATCAACGTGGCCCAGCCCAATGCCGAAAGTTACTGGTTGGCGGGCGTATTGCTTCGTCAGTCCCTGCTCGAGCAACAGACCCGGCTCAAGGCCGGGGTGCTGTTCGATCTGGACGTGTTGCAGCGCATGGCCGTGCTTTTCGACAGGCCGAGCCGGGCTGCCCTGGCGGTGCGATTGGCCGGGCAAGTCCGGCGCATGCCGGTCACCGGGCGCCAGGTGGCCGTTCTGGACCCGGTCGCCGTGGAAGTCGGGTTTGCCCGCAACATCCGCCTGGACGACGGCGATCGCCTCATCTACCCGTTGCGGGTCGACGAAGTCGAGGTGCTCGGCGCTGTCGCCGAGTCGTGCAGGTTGACCTATCAGCCACTGCAAGAGGCCCGCGATTACCTGCAGGGTTGCACGCCGCTGGTCGATGCGGACGCCGATTACCTGTGGTTGATCCAGCCCAACGGCGTCACCCGGCGCGTCGGCATTGCGCACTGGAATCGCGAGAGCGGGCAGATACCTGTCGCCGGCAGCAGGATTCTGGTCCCGGTCAAAACCGATGACCTTGATCCGCCTGTCACTGAACTGAATCAGCAGTTGGCCGAATTTATTGCCACGCAGCTGGCTGAGGTGGTTCGTTGAATTTACGTTTTGCAGCCGTATTGTTATTGCCGTGTGGTCTGGCTTATGCAGAACCACGCATTACCCAGAATGATTTCGGTGGCGCGGGCTTGTTGCAAACGCCGACGGCGCGGATGGCGCCGGCCGGTGAGTTGAGCCTGAATGCCAACCGCACCGACCCCTATAGTCGCTACAGCGTTTCACTTCAGCCGCTTGAGTGGCTGGAAGGTTCGTTTCGCTACACCGCGATCACCAACCGTCCCTATGGCCCCGAATCGTTGAGCGGCAACCAGAGCTATAAGGACAAGGCGGTCGACCTCAAGGCCCGCCTGTGGGAAGAAACCCATTGGGCGCCCGAGGTGGCCTTGGGTTTCCGGGACATCGGTGGTACAGGCCTGTTCTCCAGTGAGTTCGTGGTGGCCAACAAGCGCTACGACAATTTTGATTTCAGCGCCGGCATTGCCTGGGGTTACTTGGGCAACCGCGGCGACTTTGAAAATCCGCTGGGCTATATCGACGATCGCTTCAAGACCCGACCCGACAGCGAAGGCACCGGTGACGTCAATACCGGGGCCTACTTTCGCGGCGAGCCTTCATTGTTCGGCGGCGTGAGTTACCAGACGCCTTGGGATCGGCTCAGCCTGAAACTCGAATACGAAGGCAACGATTACAAGCACGAGCCGAAGGACAACGAGATCAAGCAGGACTCGCCGATCAACCTTGGTGCGGTGTTCAAACTGACTGACTCGATCGACGTCAGCGCGGCCTGGGAGCGCGGCAACACGGCGATGTTCGGCGTCACTTTCCACACCAACTTCGCCAGCCGCAAGGCGCCGGCCAAGACGTTCGATCCACCGGCTGAACCCTTGCCGGCGAAGGCGCCGAGCACCGGGATGGATCAGGTCGACTGGGCCGATGTGTCCCGGCGCCTGCAGCAAAATGCCGGGTACAAGGTCGAGCGCATCAGCCAGCGCGATTCCGAATTGTTCGTGTACGGCGAGCAGCAGCGTTACTTCCATTCGGCCAAGGCCGTAGGCCGCGCGAGCCGGATTTTGGACAACAGTGTCAACGACGATATCGACTGGTTCACCGTGGTGAACAAGCGCTACGGCCTGCCGCTTGAAGAAACCAGCGTGCCTCGGCAAACCTTCCGCGAAGTCATCAACAACGAGGAGCCGTTGCAATCGCTGCACCGCACCACCGAGATCAACCCGGCGATGCCGCACAACGAGAAAACCCTCTACACCGAAGCGATGCAGCCATTCGCTTATGGCGTCGGGCTGGGCTTCAAGCAGAACGTCGGCGGCCCCGATGGCTTGCTCTATCAGTTCAGCGCCGACGCGGACGCCGAGTACCGCTTCAACCGCAACACCTGGTGGAGCGGCTTGCTCAGTGCCAACCTGATCAACAACTTCGACAAGTTCACCTATGACGCACCCAGCGGCTTGCCCCGTGTGCGCACGGACTTGCGCCAGTACATGACCACGTCCGATGTCACCATGCCGTTGTTCCAGGTCAGCCATGCCGAGCAGTTGGACAAAGACCTGTATGGCATGGTCTACGGTGGCTACCTGGAGTCGATGTTTGCCGGCGTCGGGGGCGAGGTGCTGTTCCGTTCGACCGGCGAGCGCTGGTCGGTGGGCGCGGACCTGAACTACGTCCGCCAGCGGGAGTTCGACCAGGGGTTTGGCTTGCGTGATTATTCAGTGGTGACCGGCCACATCACCGGCTACACCGACTTGCCCTACGATACGCTGGCAGCCGTCAGCGTCGGGCGCTACCTGGCGGGTGACTGGGGCGGCACACTGGATATCTCGCGGGAGTTTTCCAACGGTGTACGGTTTGGCGCCTGGGCAACGATCACCACGGCCACCGGCGCTGAATACGGCGAAGGTAGTTTCGACAAAGGCATCTACCTGTCTATTCCGTTCGACGAACTGATGAGCATGTCGACCATGCGCCGCGCCAACCTCGTCTGGTCGCCACTGACCCGGGATGGCGGTGCACGGCTCAATCGCAGCTACCAGCTGCACTCCATGACCGACAGCCGCGACGACGACATGTTCTACCGCAACTTCGAGAAGATCACCGAGTAACCTGTGGGAGCGAGCTTGCTCGCGAAGGCGTCGGCATATCCAGCATTGATGTTGGCTGACCCGACGCTTTCGCGGGCAAGCCACGCTCCCACAGTAGTTACTTGGCGACCCGTAGATCCAGGCACACCGCCAATCCCTGTGGGAGCGAGCTTGCTCGCGAAGGCGTCGGCATATCCAGCATTGATGTTGGCTGACCCGACGCTTTCGCGGGCAAGCCACGCTCCCACAGTAGTTACTTGGCGACCCGTAGATCCAGGCACACCGCCAATCCCCTGTGGGAGCGAGCTTGCTCGCGATGGCGTCGGCACATCCAGCATTGATGTTGGCTGACCCGACGCTTTCGCGGGCAAGCCACGCTCCCACAGTAGTTACTTGGCGACCCGTAGATCCAGGCACACCGCCAATCCCCTGTGGGAGCGGGCTTGCTCGCGATGGCGTCGGCATATCCAGCATTGATGTTGGCTGACCCGACGCTTTCGCGGGCAAGCCACGCTCCCACAGTAGTTACTTGGCGACCCGTAGATCCAGGCACACCGCCAATCCCCTGCGGGAGCGAGCTTGCTCGCGATGGCGTCGGCATATCCAGCATTGATGTTGGCTGACCCGACGCTTTCGCGGGCAAGCCACGCTCCCACAGGGAAATATTGGTGGACCGGAGATTCGGGTAGCCGCCCAACTCCAGAATCACAGCCACAAAAAAGGGGACTTGCGTCCCCTTGCGGTGTTGCCTGGTGCAGCCCTAGACCATCAGTAGATGTCTTTCGACAACAAGGTGAACGGAGTCTTCACCAGAATCTTCAGGTCCAGCCACAACGACCAGTTGTTGATGTACTTGAGGTCGATCTCGACACGCTTCTGCATCTTGTCGATGGTGTCCGTCTCGCCGCGGCAACCATTGATTTGCGCCAGGCCCGTAATGCCCGGTTTGATTCGATGGCGGGCCATGTAGGCGAGAATTTTCCCGGAGTAGTAGTTGTTGTGCGCGATGGCGTGAGGGCGCGGGCCGACCAGTGCCATGTGTCCTTGCAGCACGTTGAACAGTTGCGGTAACTCGTCCAGCGACGTGCGACGGATAAAGCGTCCGACGGCGGTGATGCGCGAGTCGTTACGGCTGGCCTGCTTGACCTCATGATCATCGTGCACCCGCATGGAGCGGAACTTCCACACCTGGATCACCTTGCCGTTCCAGCCATGGCGGTCCTGCTTGAAGAACACCGGGCCGGGCGAATTGAGCTTTACGGCCAGTGCAATGAGCAGCAAAACCGGGCTCAGCAGGATAATGGCCAGCAGGGCCACGCTTTTTTCCGCCAGGCTTTTACTCAGTGCGGCAGTGGGCCGGCTGGTCAGCGGACTTTCGTTCAGGTAGATCGCCGGCAAGCCGTCCACGACTTTCACCGAGTGATTGAGCAGCGTCAGGCTGTTTAAGTCCGGCACCCAGACCACGTCAACGTTGGCATCCAGCAAATCGACGTACATGGCTTCGATTTGTGCCGCTTCCGACAGGGGTAGCGTGATGTACAAACGACGGATGTCATGGGTCTTGATCAGATCCAGCAGGTCTTCCTGGGCGCCGACGATGCGGGGTGCGCCGGGTTCCAGGGAAGGAGGGGCGCCGTTGCTGACCAGGCCCACCAATGGCAGGTTTTCGAGATCGCTCAGCTTGTTCGCCAATCCCAGTGCCAGTTCACCGGTGCCGACGATCAGGGTTTTATGCTCGCTTTTACGTGACCGCTGGTAGAACTTCGAGAACGCATGCAGCGGCGCATACAGCAATGCCTGTCCGAGGAAACCGTACACCGCCCAACCCAGGATGACTTGGCGGGAAAACAGCTCATCGGCCTTGCAGATAAACGCGATGCAGGCCAGCGCCGCCATCGTCATGGACCAGCCCATGAACAGGCGTCCCAGCCCTGACAGATAATTGTCTCTTTTGCGGTACACACCGCTGAACGTATAAGCCGGAACCGAGGCCAGGACGGCGAGCGTTGCGCACATTCGGTAATAGAACTCGACCGATCCGGTGTGCCGTTCAGCAAGTATGAACAGCAGAGAAACTACAAAGCCCTGTGCCAGTGCCCATTGTCCCCAAAAGGTAAGTCCCTTGAGGCCAGTGTTTCGATTGATACTAAGAGTAAGATCCATACAATATCCCCAAAAGACGTCCATTCAGGTTTCGACAGTTGAAATCCGAGTTGTTAAGCAGACTTGTTATTGTTGTTAGAGCGAGTGTCCTGAGGTAACAACGTCGATATGCCGAACTGTCGTCAGTCAATAGACTAAGTTATTGGCGAAGATACTGTCTGACGAGTTCTAACAAGATGGCAAAGTGCCAACTATCGAGTTTTTAGAAAAAGTCGAGCGTTAGAAAAGGTCAAATGGAAGTGGGTGAATAATTAGAGTGGTCTTTGGTATTGTAGGAGGGGTGGGGATAAGAGGGTTGTGCCAGCGCGGAGGTTGAAACCAAACAGAGTGCTTTTTTTATTGTTGTAATCGCACTGTTTCTGTTTGTTTTAATTGCTAAAGTTTGGGGTGTTTACGCCACGACTTCCTGGATCAGGCAATAGCCGCGATTTCTGACTGCGCGAAACAGGCGCTCACCGTTACTGGCCAATTTGAATTTGTCTTGCAGCCGACTCAGGCACATTTCCAGGCCGCGATATTGCTCCGGCTCCCTGCCGATGCTGAGGATCAGTTCGTCGCGACTGACGACACGCTCTTCATGGTGCAACATTTTCTTTACCAGCGCGGCTTCCAATCCGGTCAGGCTGATTTCGACGCCCTCTTTTGCCAATACGCTTTGATCCTTGTCGAGTTGCCAGGCTTCGCTGTAAGGAGTGTCGCCCTCGATTGTTCGCGAGATATCGTTGGCTGCCCCGGCAGTTGCCGGCATGCTGTGGAATGGATTTGTCGATTGCGCTGCCAGCCATTCGGATTCCAGGGTGGCCAATAGTCGCTGTGTGTCGTGTTCGATACTGCGCGCAACGTTTTTCCTTGAAACGTTGGGGTAGCTGAACTCCATCAGCACGGGAGCGGAAGAGGGCGAAGCAACACCTTCAACAAACATTTGTGCCTGGGAGGTGCCAAACGAGTTGAAGCGCTCACTGGACAGGATGGTCTCAAGTTCACGCTGCGACGTAGTGCTGTGGGTCACGACGACAAAGTATTTCCTTGGGAGGGTTGTACTAGTTTCCATGTCTCTCTCCTGAAGTACACACCAAATTTGGCGAAAAGATGATCGGCAGGGGAGTAAAGACTCCCTCGGAAGTAATCGAAAGGCAGGGTCTGGGCCCAAATTTGGCCCTCGATAGGTTCCACTCGATCTACAGCTACAGAATAAACTCTTATTGTTATGGTCCGATGTTGCCTCGGTGATGGAATCGATAGGTGCCGTCAGTATGAAATACAAAAAAAACGATGAAGTCGAGACCTTTGTATCGTTGAGGAAAATCGCCTGTTGAATTGATATTAAAACGCCAGCTCCGCTGTGTGTCAGGGAGTCGAGATCAGCCCCCTCATCAACCGGTACCCATGCCCCCGGATGCTCTGGATGGCGTTTGTGCCATACATGTCCTTGATTTTTCCACGAAGGCGACTGATCGATTTTTCCAGCGCCCTGGGGTCATAAAAGTTGGTGTTGAGCCCCATGATGTTGGCGATTTCATCGTGGCTTAGTATGTGGTTACTGGTTTGCGCAAAGGCTTCCAGAATCTTCATTTCTGCAAAGGAAATGTCCAGCTTCTTGCTGGTGCCCAGTAGACAGATACGGGTGGGGTCCAATATCAAATTGATATCTCTTTGCCATTCTTCACTGTTGAAGAACTCGGCGAGCAACTCGGAGCTTTCATCGGAAAGGGTATTGAACTTGATACAGTAGTCAGCCCCCGCAAGATAGTACTTGATCTTGTTGTAGCTGCCTCGGCCCGTGATCACCGCGCAAATGATGGGTTTCAAGTTGCTGGTGCGCAGGTTTTCCACTAGCGCGAGGCTTTCCTCGAGGGCCTGGGGGCTGTCGATGATGATGAAGATGGCGCGGTACGAACCAGAGCGTTCATTCTTCTTGAATGAACTAGTGTAGGAATTGGCATCTAGTGCCATATCGGTCCGCACATGCCTTGCGACTAGCGCTCTAAAATGTTCAGCCACGCCACGGGTACGACCCAGAGTGAGAACTCCGGGTTCATCGTTAGTCTGGCGCTGGCTTCTAGTCGCTAAGTTCCCTGTAAGCATCATGCATTGACTCGAATAGGTGCTGACATCGGGATGTTAAAGCACCGGTTCTCATCTGTGACTGACAATTGGTAACATTTACGCCAATTTTAGACGTGGCTCTCGAGTTTTCTAACAATAGTTAAGCTTTTCAAGCTTTTAGTTGATTTTCTCGGCAGGCTGAACTAGTGAAATATCGTCCTTAGATGGTGGCAATATGGAATTGTGCCACTATTTTGAAACGATGGCGATTTGTTTTTATGTCCTTTTGCCACTGTTTGGCCCACTACGTGCCACTATTCAGGCCAAGGTGATGAATCCAGTAAGAACCCAAATACTGTGAGAGCGATCACACTTTATTGAGTGGCGAGACTTTTTTCTACTAATTACCTAAATATTTTCCGGGCTGTTCGTACCCGGACGATTATTAACATGGCTTGAGTGTGTCTTTTGATAAGACATATTCTCCCTCGCTACATCAGGTAATGGGTGTGGATGTCTCGATTGTTTTGCTTGAGCTACTCAATATCTGAGTACAGTTGACGGATCGTTCCCAAAGAACGGTCTGACGGAGGATTGATGGATTTCTGGACCCTTTTCAAAGTGGTGGTACTGGGCGCGGTAGAGGGCCTGACCGAGTTCTTGCCCATCTCCAGTACGGGCCACCAGATTATTGTTGCGGACTTACTGGAGTTTGGCGGTGAACGCGCCATGGCGTTCAATATCATTATTCAGCTGGGCGCCATTCTTGCCGTTGTCTGGGAGTTTCGCCGCAAGATTACAGAGACTGTCAAAGGACTGCCGACCCAACGCAATGCACAACGCTTCACGCTGAACTTGCTGATCGGCTTTCTTCCGGCCGTCGTTCTGGGTGTCTTGTTCGCCGACCAGATTCATCACTACCTGTTCAACCCGATCACCGTGGCAGTCGCATTGGTCGTGGGCGGCATTGTCATGTTGTGGGCGGAGCAGAGGGACCACGTGGTGCACATCGAACATGTCGACGACATGCGCTGGCCGGATGCGCTGAAGGTAGGCTTCGCGCAATGCCTGGCGATGATACCGGGCACTTCCCGTTCCGGATCGACCATTATCGGCGGGTTGCTGTTTGGCCTGTCGCGCAAGGCCGCCACCGAGTACTCGTTCTTCCTGGCGATGCCGACCATGGTTGGTGCGGCGGTGTATTCAGGCTACAAGTACCGGGAGCTGTTCCAGGCCGGCGACCTGGCAGTTTTCGCCCTGGGCTTCGTCACAGCGTTCTTTTTCGCCATGATCGCCGTACGCGGCTTGCTCAAGTTCATTGCGAACCACAGTTATGCCACCTTCGCGTGGTACCGGATAGTTTTCGGATTGTTCATCCTGGCGACCTGGGCATTCGGTTGGGTGAACTGGACGGCTGCGGCCGCCAGCTGACAGGCGAGCCAGGCGGATCAAACCGCCTGGCTTAATGGCGATAACAACCGGGCATCAACGCCCTTCAAGCAACCCGGCCGCTTGATCCAGCAAGGCCAAGGGCTCCTTGGCCTTGTGGATATCCACCGACAGCAACTGCCGAAACTTGCGCGCCCCCGGAAACCCGGTGCCCAACCCCAACACATGCCGCGTGATGTGGTGCATCGAACCGCCGGCATCGATGTGTGCAGCGATATACGGCCGTAACTGCGCCAGCGCTTCGGCACGCGTGATCACCGGCGCCGTACTGCCGAACAGCTGCTGATCCACCTCGGCCATCACATAAGGGTTGTGATACGCCTCGCGGCCCAGCATCACGCCGTCGAACGTCTGCAAATGCTCGTGGCAGGCCTCCAGCGACTTGATGCCGCCGTTGAGAATGATCTCCAGTTCAGGAAAGTCCGCCTTCAACCGCGCCGCCACGTCATAACGCAGGGGCGGAATGTCACGGTTCTCCTTCGGCGACAACCCCTCCAGAATCGCAATCCGCGCGTGCACGGTAAAACTGGTGCACCCGGCATCCCGCACCGTGCCGACGAAATCACACAGCTCCTCGTAACTGTCCCGGCCATTGATCCCGATACGGTGCTTGACCGTCACCGGAATCGACACCGCATCCCGCATCGCCTTCACACAATCGGCCACCAACTGCGGATGCCCCATCAGGCACGCACCGATCATATTGTTCTGCACCCGATCGCTCGGGCAGCCGACATTCAGGTTCACCTCATCGTAACCATGCTCCTGCGCCATGCGCGCACACGCCGCCAGGTCCAGCGGCACACTGCCGCCAAGCTGCAACGCCAACGGATGCTCGGCCTCGTTGTGACGCAGGAAACGCTCGTGATCGCCATTGAGCAGGGCACCGGTGGTGACCATTTCGGTGTAGAGCAGGGCGTTTTTCGACAGCAGGCGCAGGAAGAAGCGGCAGTGGCGGTCGGTCCAGTCCATCATGGGTGCGACGGAGAAACGGCGGGAGAGCGGGGCGGGTGAAGCGTTGGCTGCGGACATTGGCAATCTGGAATCGGTGAGGCTGGGAGGAGGGGGAGTTTATCAGGAATGGGATGACGGGGCTCAGGAGTCCGGATACCGGCAATCAGGTCTGTTTAAATCAGCATGAAAATGTCGGATGTTTCCCGCAATACACGTCCCCATCGCCCACATTGCACTCCCTCAGCCACCCGGATAGCCTTTTTGAGTCGCTGCAAATTCAGCGACAAGGGTGTGGAAGCCCTTCACAAGATCTAGGCGCACAGGCGCCACCTGAATTTAGGCAGGCGCTTTTTTCATGTCTGCTGTTAAATTATGGCGGCTGTGCGCGGGGCACCTTCGGGTGCGCCGGGTTCCTAGATCCCCGGTCTTCCACACCTGCGCACAGCTGCCACCCATCATGTGGAAGTGATGCTGGCAGTTCCTTCATTCAATTCTAGGAACGACAACAATGAAAAAAGTCACGCCTGATCCTCCTGTTGCTTCAGCAGCTTGCGACTCACTTGATCTCGACCAGCTATCCGAAGCCAGCCATCGCATCGTCAGTAAACGCCTGCGCAACCCCAATCACGCCGACCCCGTCTGCCACGTCTTTACCATCCTTCCCGACGTCGACACCGAAACCTTGCTGTGCCACGCCTGCGAAACCCTCGCGTCGCTGAACGTCCTGACTACCGATCTGGCCTGCAAGCTCGAAGGCTCGCCACGCAGTCTGGCGCTGTCGATTCAGCAGTTGGCGGTGGTGGGGGAGTTGTTGGTGAATCGGGCGTTGGATAATGTTGATCCGGTTGGTGGGGTGTGAAGACCAGTCGAGCAAGAGCGTTGGTAGAGGAGCCTGGATTTTACGGTGTTAGCTAGCGCTATCGAGGCTGGCGCCGTAGTTCATGTCACAAGTGCCCAATTTGACCGGCGCATGCTCGGCGAATTATCGGCATCTCTGATGCAGGCCACCATGGACTGATCGCCTTGGTGGCCTGTCAGGCCTACGCCAAAGAAGTCTTAACACCGAAGTGAAAAGAGCGACCGGTCTGGATGCGTCGCAAACGGAAACGACGTTACCTTGCAACTTGCGCGACCGCCTCACCGGTGTTCATTTCCATACAGTTTTAAACATCGAACCAATCAAATCACCAGTTGGCTCAAACACTCCTTTCAACGACCCCTTCCCCCAACCCCCCATAAATCGGATCCATACCCGACAGACGAGCTAGCGTTTTGATGGCACCCATCTATCCTCAAACTCTCAAATCTCCGCGACTCGCCTCGTCATCCCGCAGAAGGTGTATGCCATGCCAAATTTTGGTGAAACTCTGATCAACACCACGACTGCAGGGGACCAGGGAGATCCCAATATCTACGGGTTGATCGATGGTGGTTTTGTCATTGCCTGGCAAGGCAATGGTGTGGGTGACGCCACCGGCCTCTTTACCCAGCGCTATAACGCCAGCGGTGCCAAGGTGGGGGGCGAGACGCTGGTCAATACCACGCTGGCGGGCGAGCAGAGTCAGCCTTCGGTGGTCGGGTTGCTTAACGGCGGTTACGTTGTGACCTGGTCCGGCCTCAATACCGGGGGGCTACAGTGCCTCTTTACCCAACAGTACAGTGCCAGCGGGGCAAAGGTCGGTGGCGAAACTGTGGTCAATACAACCACGGCAGGTTTGCGCGATTCCCCTGAAATTACCGCCCTGGCCGACGGTGGTTATGTGGTGACATGGGGGGCAGAGGAGACCACTGGCGACTTCGGGTCTTTTCTGCAGCGCTTCAATGCCAGCGGGGTCAAGGTCGGTGGGGAAGTTCACATCAACACCACCACCGCGGGGCCTCAGGATTTTCCACAGATTTTTGGTGTTCCCGACGGTGGTTACCTGGCGGTGTGGGAGGGGAGTGGCCCGGGAGATGACTACGGCATCTTCACCCAGCGCTTTAACTCGGCTGGCGCCAAGGTTGGTGTGGAAACCCTGGTCAACACACCCTCTGTGGATATCCAGTCCGAGCATATGGTCGCTGTGCAGGCCAACGGCAATTACCTGCTCGTCTGGGAGTCTTACCCTAATACTGTTACCGGAGTGGAACAAAGAGACGTATTTTCCCAGCTCTATAACTCCGCCGGTGGCAAGATTGGCCCGCAGACCCGGGTCAACACCACGACCACTGGTGCTCAGGGAGAGGCTCACGTCTCGGTAATGTTCGATGGTGGTTACCTGGTCACTTGGGTGGGCAATGGCCCGGGTGATGTCGATGGCGTTTTCACCCAGCGTATTAATGCCAGTGGCGCTCTGGTCGGTGCGCAAACCCGTGTCAACACGACGGTAGCGGGCGATCAGATCATTACGCGGGTGACTACGCTGACTGATGGCGGTTATGTGGTGGTGTGGGAGTCCATCGGCCAGGATGGCGCAGGTTCAGGCACTTACTTCCAGCGTTTCGATGCAAGTGGCAACAAACTGACCGGCCTGGCGGGCGATGCCGCGGCCAACGTGCTGACCTGGGCGGGTGTCGGCAGCGTGGTCATCGATGCCGGGGCGGGTAACGACACCCTCACGGGCGGCAGTGCAAACGACCATCTCAACGGTGATGCGGGCAACGACACGCTCAACGGTGGTGCCGGCATAGACAGGATGACTGGCGGCGACGGCTCCGACATCTACTTCGTTGATAACCTGTTCGATGTCGTCAGCGAAACCAATGCCGTTGCGGCTACCGGTGGCATCGATACGGTCAACAGTACCCTGGCGAACCACGTCCTCGGCGCCAACGTGGAAAACCTGCGCCTGTTGGCAACCACGGCCGCCAACGGTACCGGCAATGCCTTGAACAACACGCTGTTTGCCGGTGCCGGCAACAACATTCTCAATGGCGGCGACGGGGTCGATACCGCGTCCTACGCCTTTGCCACCAGTGCGGTGACGGTCAGCCTGGCCCTGACGACCGCGCAGGCCACCGGTGGCTCGGGCAGCGATACGCTGCTGGCCTTCGAAAACCTGACCGGCAGTAACTTCAACGACACCCTGACCGGCAATGCCGGTGCCAACACCCTCAGTGGCGGCGCGGGCAATGACACCCTCAATGGCGGTGCCGGTGCAGACACTCTGGTGGGGGGCGACGGTTCGGACTCTTACGTTGTCGATAACGTCGGTGATGTGGTCAATGAAACCAATGCCGTCGCGGCGACCGGTGGCACGGATACGGTCAGCAGCACTTTGGCCGGCTATACCTTGGGCGCCAACGTGGAAAACCTGCGCCTGTTGGCAACCACGGCCGCCAACGGTACCGGCAATGCGTTGAACAACACGCTCTTCGCCGGGGCCGGCAACAACATTCTCAACGGTGGCGACGGTGTGGATACCGCGTCCTATGCCTTTGCCGCCAGTGCGGTGATTGCCAGTCTGGCTGTCACCACCGCCCAGGCCACGGGCGGCTCAGGCAGCGATACGCTGTTGGCCTTCGAAAACCTGGCGGGCAGTAATTTCAACGACACCCTGACCGGCAATGCCGGCGCCAACACCCTCAGTGGCGGCGCGGGCAATGATGGGCTCAATGGCGGCGCCGGCAATGACACTCTCGATGGGGGTGCCGGCGTCGACACACTGGTGGGTGGCGACGGTTCGGACACTTACATTGTCGATAATGTCGGCGATGTGGTCAGTGAAACCAATGCGGTCGCCGCCACCGGTGGCACGGATTCTGTCTACAGCTCCCTGGCGGGTTATACCCTGGGCGCCAACGTGGAGAACCTGCGCCTGCTGGCAACCACGGCCGCCAACGGTACCGGCAATACATTGAACAACACGCTGTTTGCCGGGGCCGGTAACAACATTCTCAATGGCGGCGACGGGGTCGATACCGCGTCCTTTGCCTTTGCCGCCAGTGCGGTGGTCGCCAGTCTGGCTGTCACCACCGCCCAGGCCACGGGCGGCTCAGGCAGCGATACGCTGCTGGCCTTCGAAAACCTGGCGGGCAGTAACTTCAACGACACCCTGACCGGTAATGCGGCGGCCAATACCCTCAGTGGTGGCGCGGGCAATGATGTGCTCAATGGCGGCGCCGGCAATGACACTCTCGATGGGGGTGCCGGCGTCGACACACTGGTGGGTGGCGACGGTTCGGACATTTACATTGTCGATAACGTGGGTGACGTGGTCAGTGAAACCAATGCGGTTGCCGCCACTGGCGGCACGGATACTGTCTACAGCTCCCTGGCGGGTTATACCCTGGGCGCCAACGTGGAAAACCTGCGCCTGCTGGCAACCACGGCCGCCAACGGTACCGGCAATGCATTGAACAACACGCTGTTTGCCGGGGCCGGCAACAACATTCTCAATGGCGGCAATGGTGTCGATACCGCGTCCTTTGCCTTTGCTGCCAGTGCGGTGACGGTCAACCTGGCCCTGACGACCGCCCAGGCCACCGGTGGTTCAGGCAGCGATACGCTGCTGGCCTTCGAAAACCTGACGGGCAGTAACTTCAACGACACCCTGACCGGCAATACGGCTGCCAATACCCTCAACGGGGGCGCGGGCAATGATGTGCTCAATGGCGGTGCCGGTAACGACCTGCTGACAGGCGGGGTGGGTGTTGACCGGCTCAATGGCAATCTCGGAGCCGATCGCTTCGACTTCGATGCCTTGAGCGAGATGGGCCTGGGCACCTTGCGCGATGTGATTGGGGATTTCAAAACCAGTGAAGGCGACAAAATCGACCTGTCGACCCTGGACGCCAACGTGGCCACCGCGGTCAATGATGCTTTCAGTTTTATCGGGGCGAACGCCTTCAGCAGTAACGCGACGGGGCAGCTGCGCTTCGCTGGCGGCATCCTGTCCGGCAGCACCGATGCCGACACGGCTGCGGAGTTCGAGATTTCCCTGATTGGTGTTGCGACACTCGCTAGCGCAGACATCATTGCCTGATGGTGTGTCGCTGGGGCTCTATGCCTGTGTGCCTGGCAAGATATCGCCCGGTGCACAGGGTTCCTGAACCGACGCTGTCGCTGCGCATTGTTTCATGATGCCCGGCACAGACGAGGCATAGGATGACCGCCAAAGGTCATGTCCCCACGCCTCAACCCACAGGAATAAAAAAATGATCGCAAACCTGGTCAAGGTCTCGCTAATCGCAGGTGCCGTGCTATTGAGCGCCTGTTCGGGTGTGAGTACTCATCGTGATTGTTCGGCCGACTCGGTGCAGCCAGCCGGCTTTGGTCCGGGACCCACCCACAGTAACGCCAACCAGATGAATTTCCATGGCAGTGCGCTGGGCAATAGCTTCGGCGAGTATGGTGCGGGGTTGTTGCACGGCGATTGACCGATGACGCAAAACGGTGGAGTGATTTCCACCGTTTTGCTATCCGGGGGCTTTTGGAGCCGCCGTACTGATCAAAAAAAGCGAAACGTTCCTGCCATTTCGGGCTGGCATTGTAGGTTTGCAATTCATCCGTGCTGCTCATTGTCCACGCCGTTATTTGCCCTCAGGCACCGCCAGCCACTGCCGTCGAATCTTCTGATAAATGCCCGTTGCCTTGGCCAGGTGCAGCCACTGATCGACGTACAGCTTCCAGGTAATGTCGTCACGGGGCAGCAGGTAGGCTTTTTCGCCGTATTGCATGTAGTGCGTCGGGTTGACGGCGCACAGGCCCGGTTTGAGCTTCTGCTGATACAGCGCCTCCGACGCATCGGTGATCATCACGTCAGCCTTTTTATCCAGCAGTTCCTGGAAGATGCTCAGGTTATCGCGCAGCTGCAATTGCGCCTGGGGCAGGTAGGCGTGGACGAACGCTTCGTTGGTGCCGCCGGCGGGTTCGACCAGGCGAACCGAGGGCCGGTTGATCTGTTCGACAGTCTGGTACAGCGCCTGGTCTTCGCAACGCACCAGCGGGATTTTGCCGTCGACGTCCAGGATGTTGCTGAAGTAAGCTTTTTTCTGCCGTTCCAGGGTGACCGAGATGCCGCCCATGGCGATGTCGCACTTGCTGGCGAGCATGTCGGGCATCAAGGTTTTCCAGGTGGTGGGCACCCACTCGACCTTGACGCCCAGGCTGTCGGCCAGGGCGTGGGCCATGGCGATGTCGATGCCGGAATACGCGCCGTCCTCGGCTTTAAGGGTGTAGGGCTTGTAGTCGCCGGTGGTGCAAACGCGCAGTTGTCCCCGTTGCATGACGCTGTCCAGATGCGAAGGTTCTGCCTGGGCGCCAAGGGTGAATGCGAGCAAGCCGCCGAGCATCATTGCTCTATTGATTTTCGTCATTGTTATCGGGCTTTTGTGCTGGAGTGGTTTTGAAAGGGGAGTGTAGTGAAACTTTCACCGGTGTGAAAAATCAACGCCCCCCTGTAGATGGCTCATTCCACTTCCGGGCTCAACGTCCCCAACCACGCCACCAAGCCCACGATCAAAACCGCCGCGGCCATTTCCGCTGCCACACTGCGCCGAAGTACATGGGCTGCCACGCGATACTGGCCCTCCCGCAATGACCGCTGCAGCAAGGGGCCAAGATGAAAGCGGTTCAGCGCCGCCAAAGCCAGCATCCCGGCAAACAGCAGCACTTTGATCGCCAGCAGAATTCCGTAATGGCTGAGTAAAACCTCATCGAGTCTCGGCCCGACGATGAACAGGTAGTTCACCACGCCCGTCACGGTGATGATCACGACGATCAGCGCACCGACAAGCTCGAATCGCCTGACGGCGTGAGCCAGCAAACGAATGCGTGCTTCGGTTTGCAGGATCCGGGGTTGCGCCATCAACGCAAACGCGAGCAACGCGCCGAGCCACGCGCCCGCTACCAGCAGGTGCAGGATGTCTGTGGTGAAGTGCCAGTAACGACGGCTGCCTTCGTCCATGGCGCCATGCCCGCTCCAGGCCAGGCTGGCGAGGGCGATGCCGCCCGCAGTGCTGGCGATCACCAGGCTGAGACCGGGGGCGCGTGGGTTGAGCATCACTGCCAGGCCTGCGACCGCCAACGCAATCATCCGCACGGCCCAGGCCATCCCGACGTCTGTCTCGAACAGCATCATCTCGAGGTGAGGGCGTAGCTCGGCAACGTCTGACTCGCCGCTCATGGCGCGGACCATCAGCACCATGCCGACGATGGACAGCAGCGCACCGAGCCCGGCAGTTCCCGTCAGCAATCGGCGAAAGGGCAGCACCGTCCCGGATCGCCGTTCCTGTCCTTTGAAGCTGTAGAGCCCGAACAGCGCCACGCCAAACAACAGCATCAAGTCCACATACAACACAAACCGCAGAACGACGTTGGCCGAGTCGCTCATCGATCATTTCACTTTGAACGTGACGCTGCCGGTGATCGGGTGGGTATCCGACGACACCGCGCGCCATTCGACCTTGTAGGTGCCGGCAACCAGAGGGGCTGTCGGGGTGATGAGCATGGTTTTCGGATCACTGCCGCCGCTGACCTTGGCCTTGACCGGCATCGGGGCGTGGGCCATGCCGGCCATTTCGGTCATCAGCAGTTTTGCGCCGGAAAACTGGGTGACAAGGTTTTCGGAGAAGTGCAGTTCGATCTTGTCGGGCGGCGCACCTTCTGCACCTTCCACAGGGGTGGAGGCGAGCAGTTTGGGGTGCGCTTGAGCGAGGGTGCTCATGAGCAGACCGCTGAGTAACGCGATAACGACGGCGGTGGGTTTGATGATGCGCATGCAAGGTCCTTTACCGCTCGAAGCGGTTGTTGTTGGTTTTGGGTGAGTCTGTTCAGAACCACATCCGAACACCGAGCACCAGGCGGGCTTCGCTGCGGTCCTCGCCTTCGTCGTTGGTGTAGTCGGCGGTGTTGCCGTAGGTGCGGTTCCAGGTCACGCCGAGGTAAGGCGCGAATTCCCGGCGGATTTCGTAGCGCAGGCGCAGGCCGGCTTCGGTGTTGGACAGCCCCGCGCCGATGCCCCGTTGCGGATCGTTTTTGCCGTAGGCGTTGAGTTCGACGGTCGGCTGCAGGATCAGCCGGTTGGTCAGCAGAATGTCGTAGTCGCCTTCCAGCCGCACGGCGCTCTGGCCGCCTTCGCCGATGAAGGCCGTGGCTTGGGCCTCGAAGTTGTACAGCGCCATGCCTTGCACGCCGAAGGCGGCCCAGGTTTGCGGGGCGCCGGGTTTGAAGTCCTGGCGCACGCCGCTGACGACGTCCCACCACGGGGAAATGGCGTGGCCCCACAGGGCCTGGATTTCCGCGTCCTCGGTCACGCCGTTGGTGCGCTCGCCTTCGGAGCGCAGCCACAGGCGATCAATGTCGCCGCCGACCCAGCCGGACAAATCCCAGGCCAGGGTGCTGCCGTCATCGGCGTCCTGCCATTCGAGTTTGTCGGCGAGGAAAAACGAATTGAGTGTGTTGTCGTGCACATGGTGGCCGGCGGGATCGACATACACCGCCGCGCGATCGGCATCGGTCAGCACCGGGATCGGCGTACGGCTTTCGCTGGGGGCGGCGGGCTGCATCTGGCCCTCGTCCATGCTTTGCATCTGACTGTGGTCCATCTGGCTATGATCCATGCCTTGCATCTGGCTGTGGTCCATCTGGCTGTGATCCATGCCTTGCATGCCGTCGCTGGCGGCCATCGCCGTCGAGGTCACGAGTGCGAGAAAAACCGGGGTGAATCGAATCATGGGGTGCGCCTCATTCTTCCACGCGAACTTCACGGAACATGCCCATTTCCATGTGGTACAGGAGATGGCAGTGATAGGCCCAGCGGCCGAGTGCGTCGGCAGTGACCCGATAGCTGCGCCGGGAGCCCGGTGGCATGTCGATGGTGTGCTTGCGCACCATGAACTCGCCGTTCTCGTCTTCGAGGTCGCTCCACATGCCGTGCAGGTGGATGGGGTGCATCATCATCGTGTCGTTGACCAGTACGATCCGCAGCCGTTCGCCGTACTTGAGGCGCAGCGGTTCTGCATCAGAGAACTTCACGCCGTTGAACGACCAGGCGAATTTTTCCATGTGCCCGGTCAGGTGCAGCTCAAGAGTGCGGCCAGGCTCGCGGCCGTCCGGGTCTTCGAAGGTGCTGCGCAGGTCGGAGTAGGTGAGCACGCGGCGCCCGTTGTTGCGCAGGCCCATGCCGGGGTCGTCGAGTTTCGCTGAGGTGGACATGGCTTGCATGTCCACCAGCGGGTTGTCGGTTTCCGAGGCGGGGTGGGACTGCATGCCGGGCATGTTGCTGTGATCCATGCCCGCCATGCTGCCGTGGTCCATGCCGGCCATGCCCATGTCATCCATGGTCACTAGGGGGCGTGGGTCCAGTGCTGGCAGCGGCGCTACCAGTCCCGCCTTCACCGCCAGGGTGCCGCGTGCGTAGCCAGTGCGATCCATCGCCTGGGCGAACAGGGTGTAGGCCGCTTCGGTCGGTTCGACGATTACGTCGAAGGTTTCCGCCACGGCAATGCGAAACTCGTCGACACTCACCGGTTTGACGTGCAGGCCATCGGCGGCGACCACGGTCATTTTCAGGCCGGGGATGCGCACGTCGAAGTAACTCATGGCCGAGCCATTGATGAAGCGCAGCCGCAGCTTTTCTCCCGGGCGGAACACCCCGGTCCAGTTCATGTCAGGCGCCTGGCCGTTCAACAGGTAGGTGTAAGTGGCGCCTCCGACGTCCGCGAGGTCAGTGGGGTTCATCTTCATCTCGGCCCACATCTTGCGATCGGCGGCGGTCGGCCCCCAGCCTTTTTCGCTGACGTCGTGGATGAAGTCGCCTACGGTGCGCTTGTTGAAGTTGTAGTAATCGGACTGTTTTTTCAGCGTCTTCATCAGGTCGACCGGGTCTTCGTCGGTCCAGTCGCTGAGCATCACCACGTAGTCGCGGTCGTACTGGAACGGTTCCGGGTCCTTGGCGTCGATCACCAGCGGGCCGTAGACGCCGGATTGCTCCTGGAACCCCGAATGGCTGTGATACCAGTAGGTGCCGTTCTGCCGCACGGTGAACTGGTAGACGTACAGGCCGCCCGGCTCGATGCCCTTGAAGCTCAGGCCCGGCACGCCGTCCATGTTGGCCGGCAGCAGGATGCCGTGCCAGTGAATGGAGGTGCTGTCCTTGAGTCTGTTGCGCACCCGCAGCGTCACCGTATCGCCTTCACGCCAGCGCAGCAGCGGGCCGGGAATGCCACCGTTGATGGTCTGTGCAGTGCGCGGGGTGCCGGTGAAGTTGACCGGGGATTCGCCGATGAACAGGTCGAAATCATTGCCGGCCAACACCTGCGGTTCGCCGGGACTGCTGATCGCCCAGACCGGCGTGCGCCATAACCCGAGGCCGCCGAAGAGCCCGCCGATGGCCAGCCCTTTGACGAAGGTGCGTCTTGAAGTGTGGGAGTGCATGCCGTGTGTTCCGCCCGTCAGACCGTTGAACTTGTCGATGAGGCTAGCAGGCGGCGCCTTTCAGCAGGCTGAGGCGAAGATTACAGTTTTGACAGGTTGGACGTCGCTTTCTGGCTTGAAGTGGACTTTTCCCTTGAGGCCACGGTGTCGCCGCAGTTGATGTAGGAGGACGACTTCAGCCAACGCTGGTCCGGGTAGTAGGAAAACAACAACTGGCCGTCCTTCATCGAATCAATCAGCCGATGGGCAATTGCCGGCCTGACGGCAGGGCAACCCAGGCTGCGGCCGATGCGGCCATTGGCGCGGGCCAGCACCGGACTGACGTAGGGCGCGCCGTGAATGACGATGGCCCGGTCAAAGGCGTTGTCGTTGAAACCGGGCTCCAGGCCTTCCATGCGCAGCGAGTATCCGTTCTGGCCGAGATAGCTTTGCTGGGTGCGGAACAGGCCGAGGCTGGTGGCGTGGCTTTCGTTGCGGTTGGAGAACAGCGTGGCCATGTTTTCGCCGCTGTTGCGGCCATGGGCGACCAGTTCGTGAAACAGCAACTTGCGCCGTTTAAGGTCGAAGACCCACAGGCGTTGTTCGGTCGAAGGCAGGGAGTAATCGATCACCGCCAGTCTTTGGGCTGGGGCGACGCCTTGGGCACGGCTGCATTGGGTGGCGCGAACGGCCAGGGCAATTACTTTGGCGTCGGCGCCTGGTGCTGCTTTGACCAGCGCGTTTTCAAGCGAATCGGCGTAGGCTGACGTTACTGAAAGGCACGTCAGTAAAATGGCAAATAAAAGGCCAAAGCGGTTTAGCGCCATAGTCGGGTCTCATCATGATAATTTCGAGTCTAGCAGCGAGCGCAAAGCTGGCGCCGTTGAATCAGGGGATTAAGGATTATCCATGGTGCAATTAACAAGGTCATTCGTCATAAGCCGCATGTTTTTTATGGGCTTTCTGATCAGCGGTGCGGCCTTTGCGCAATCTTCGCCGATTGAGACGGTATCTGCAGCGAGCAGCACAAGCGATGCCGCGGCGCCTGACGATGCGGTCGGCCAGGCGATTCAGGCAACGCTGGAACCGCTGCGCTCGGCCTTTCCGCCGTTGCTCACATCAAGGCGCAATCAGCGTGTGGACGTCAGTCGGGTGGTGCTGGATTTCTATATGCATCGCAACTATCGCGCCGCGTGGACGGATGATCGTGATGTGCTGCAGTTACTCAAGAGCCTGGAAGATACCCGGGTCGACGGCCTGACCCCGGCGGATTTTCGTATCACCGAACTGGCCCGGGCCCATGAATCGCTGATGGCCGCCATGCCCTCCACGGCACAGCGGGCGATGTTCGACATGGCGGCCACCCGCACCTTCATCACCGCGTTGCTGCAACTGCGCCGGGGCAAGGTCGATCCGTCGCGGCTGGACATTCACTGGAATTTCGATCCTGCCGGCGGCAATGCCCGCGAGGACATGAACCACCTGTTCGCCGCCCTCGATGCCCATGACGTGGCACGTGCATTCGCCGATGCGCCTCCTCAGGAAGAGATTTACCGCAATTTGCGTGAAGGCCTGGCCCGGTTGCGCCAGGTGCGTGATGCGGGCGGCTGGCCGAAAGTCACCGAAGGCCAATCGCTCAAGCCTGGCATGGACGGGGTGGCGGTCGGACAATTGCGTGCGCGCCTGGTGGCGGGCGGGTACCTGGAGCCGCACCTGGCGAAAAAAGCCGGTTACGACGACAAGGTCATCGCCGCGGTGAAGAAGTATCAGACCGAGCAATACCTGGGGGCCGACGGCGTGGCGGGGGCGGCGACGCTGGCGGCGCTGAACGTGCCGGTCGAGGCGCGGATCGATCAGGTGCGGGTCAACATGGAGCGCGCCCGCTGGCTGTTG
Source organism: Pseudomonas sp. GNP012 (assembly GCF_054343835.1). Taxonomy (NCBI): domain Bacteria; kingdom Pseudomonadati; phylum Pseudomonadota; class Gammaproteobacteria; order Pseudomonadales; family Pseudomonadaceae; genus Pseudomonas; species Pseudomonas sp. GNP012. The sequence goes on from NZ_JBTGUU010000001.1 coordinate 1,339,993, forward strand.
TACAAACTTCAGGGCACGTTCGTGATCGTCGATATCGCCGGCTACAAGGTGGCGATGTACCGCGACGGTCTGCCGATCTGGCGTTCGCGGGTGCAGGTCGGCAAGCCGGTGCGCAGTACGCCGGTGTTCCAGGCCGAAATCACCTACATTACGTTCAATCCGACCTGGACCGTGCCACCGACCATCCTCAAGCAGGACGTGATTCCAAAAATCCAGAACGATCCTGGCTATCTGGCGGCCAACCGGATTCGCGTGCTTGATCGCGAAGGCAATGTGCTCGATCCGTCGGACGTTGACTGGAGCAACCCGCGAGGCATTCGCCTGCGTCAAGATGCCGGCCCCGACAGTTCGTTGGGGCAGGTGGTGATCCGCTTCCCCAACGACTATGCGATTTACCTGCATGACACGCCGCACCGCGAGCTGTTTGCCAAGACGGTCCGGGCCACCAGCTCGGGCTGCATCCGCGTGGAAAACCCGCTGCAACTGGTCGAGTTGTTGTTCAACGACCCGGTGCGCTGGAACAGTGCCGGGATTCAAAAGCAGTTGGCCAATGGCAGGACCGAGAATATCCAGCTGCCGGTGAAGGTGCCGGTGCTGCTGGCCTATTGGACCGTGGACCTGAGCAATGACGGGCGGGTGACGTTCAAGCCGGACATTTATGATTACGATGCCCGGGTGTTGCAGGGCTTGAGTCAGCCGACGAAATTGCCTCCCCTGGATTTGCGTCAGGCAGAGATCCCACTGGTGGTGACGGGGCAGGGCCAACAGTAACCAAAGACTGAAAAGACGCCTCGGGAGCGCCATTTTTGGGGGGGTACTGGTTTGGAGCGTGGGCACGGTCCCCTGTAGGAGCCGGCTTGCCAGCGATGGTCGTTAACGATAACGCGTGTGAACTGGATAAACGCGGCGCACTGGAGTCCATCGCCAGCAGGCTGGCTCCTGGCCGAGAGCATCCTCCCCGGCGACCTGAAAGACCTTTTTTGCAAGATCTACCGCAACGGTCGTGCACGCCGACACGTCGGCTGACAAAGACTGATTGAACATCGTATGCTTTTTCATGGCCTCGCCCTCGCTGTCGTTGGCTTCTATAAGAATGCCACCGCGGCGCACAGACGCCTCGGCTTGGGCGAGTCCATTTAATTACAGTTTCCCATGCCCTTTAGCAACCTTCCTAAAGCGCCAATCCTTGTTGCACCACTACAAGCAGATCGCTTTCTGTCAGCGCCACCGCATCCTGTTGTGCTGTGGCTTGCTCGATCGTTTGTAGCCACCAGTGTGTTTCGCCGTGTTCGTCCACGGTGCGCAACAGGGCGAACTCGTTGCCCGGGGAGTGAATCTCGACGCGCCCCTCGCCATCGGCGGTGAAGCGTGCAACCGGGTCAAAGGTAATGCTGTGCTTGTTGCCGGTGATCACCAACTGGTCAATGGCGTAATCGTAGGAGCCATCCTCGGGATGACTTTCGAACACATGGGTGGCGTTGCGCCGCAGGACCAGGCCCGCTTCGGTCAAGGGCAGCAGCCAGTGCTCTATCCGTTGATACAGTTCGTAGACCTGGCCCGGCCAGCCATCAATTGCCTGATCTGCGCTGGTCAGCCCTGTCCGTTTCATTTTTGCAGCGAGCTCGTCTGCCTTGCTCATGTCGATTCCCTGTATGGAGGTCAGTCTAATCGTAGCTCGTTGACGCGCAGACAGTACTGCCCTGGGTCATGTTTGCAGCGCCACCGGGCAAGTGGTTGCCCCTTTGTCGTGGATAACCCCGTAAACTACGGCCCACAAAAACTGAGGGCTTTGGGCCGTTGCCCATGCCTTGTCCCTGACAGGATGAACTTTTGCCCACGCGCTTTAACAACCCGGACCACGCCCCTGACGTTGCATTGAAACGCATACCGCTGCGCAAGGCCGCGGTGTTGTTCATTGCCACGGTGTGTCTGTGCCTGTGCGGTTTGCTCTACCTGCAACTGGAGCAATCCCGTCGCCATGATCTGAGCCTGGCGCAAGTGGCGTCTTCGAACCTGACGCGGGCCATGGCGCAGCAAGCCGAAGACACCTTCATGAAGGCTGACCTGGTGCTGACCAGCCTGGTGGACTGGATTCAGGTCGACGGTTTCGACCAGGACATGCGACCTCGCTTGCAGCAGACCTTTGCCCGGCGGGTGCTGGCACTGGATCAATTGCACGGCATCCTGTTGTTCGACCAGAAGGGCCAGTGGGTGGTGACCTCGTTTGAAAACCTGCCCCGGGGTGCCGGGGTCGCGGATCGCGAGTACTTCAAGTATCACCAGCAGAACGTATCGTCGGTGGCGCATATCGGCCCGGCCATCCGCAGCCGGGAAAACGGCGAGTGGATCATCCCTGTTTCCAAGCGGGTCAACGACAGGAACGGCCATTTCCAGGGCGTATTGCTGGCCGGCATCAAGATGTCGTACTTCGACCAGTTCTTCAAAAGCTTCAGCCTCGACGACAACGGCTCGATGTTTCTCGGCCTGACCGATGGCACTTTGTTGGCGCGTCGACCCTTTGTAGAAGCGCAGATCGGCGTGTCGCTGGCCCAAGGCGAGATCTTCCAGAAGTTCCTGCCACAGGCCAACTCTGGCAATGTGATGTTCACGTCCATCATCGATGGCGTGACACGCCTGTACGGTTACCGCCAGCTGGAGGCGTATCCGCTGGTGGTCGCCGCTGCGTCGTCCACGCAGACCATTCTCGCGGACTGGTACGACACGGCGTTCCGCTCCAGCCTCATCGTTGCCCTGGTGCTGCTGGGCGTGGGGTTGTTCGGTTGGGTGTTCATTCGTCAGGTGCGCGTGGGCGAGCGGGTCGAGAAGGATTTGCGCAGGGCCCAGCAAGCACTGGAGCTGATCGCCACGCATGACAGCCTGACCGGCCTGGCCAACCGCCGGTTGTTCGAGCGGGCGATGGACATCGAGTTCGGGCGCGGTGCCCGGCAGGCAAGCTCCTTGAGCCTGATCATGCTCGATATCGATTACTTCAAGCGCTACAACGACACCTACGGCCACGTGGTGGGGGATCACTGCCTGGCCGAAGTGGCGCGTGCGCTGAAGAGTTGCTGCCAGCGCAAGGCCGATCTGGCGGTGCGTTACGGCGGTGAAGAGTTTGCGGTGCTGCTGCCCGACACCGACATTCACGGCGCCATGACGATTGCCGAGCAGATCCGTCGCAGTGTCATCGACAAGAACATCACTCACACCGGCTCACCCAATGGCTACGTGACGGTCAGCCTGGGCTGCTATTCGTTCGTGCCCTCGGGGCGTGACAGCATGGACGTGTTTGTCCAGCGGGCCGATGCGGCGTTGTATCAAGCCAAGCATTCGGGTCGCAACCGCGTGGCCACATTGTCGATGGCCGGTGGCGAGGCATTGATGCGCTCCGATCGTTGAAGTGCTTTTGTTGCCGGTGGACCGTCTTGCTGGCCAGTCAGAATTGATCGTCTAGAGTTCCGTTAGCGCTGTCGAACCCGGCAGGCTCCCCCACGTAAGGACGATCGCCAACATGTTGCTACCTCAAACGTTGACAGCCGTTGCTCTGACCGTCGCAGCCGCTGCCATTTTTCCGCTGGTCAGCCAGGCGCAACCGAAAATCACCGCCGAAGAAGCGCATGCCATCGGCGTGGATGCCTACATCTATTTTTACCCGCTGCTGAGCATGGACATCACCCGCAAGCAATTCACCAACATCGAGCCAGGCAAGGAATTCGGCAAGGGCCCGATGAACATGTTTGTCAGTGTGCCGCAGTACCCACCAGCCGATTTCAAAGGGGTGGTGCGCTCCAACTTCGACACTTTGTATTCGATTGCCTGGCTGGACTTGAGCAAGGAGCCGCTGGTGATCGCCGCGCCGAATACCGATGGACGCTTCTACCTGCTGCCAATGCTCGATATGTGGACCGACGTGTTTGCGTCGCCGGGCTGGCGCACCACGGGCACCGAGGCCGGACAATTCCTCGTGACGCCACCGGGCTGGACGGGCGCGGTGCCTGCCGGGATGAGCCATCTGCCGGCGCCAACGCCCTTTGTCTGGGTCATCGGCAGGACCAAGACTGACGGCGCAGAGGATTACGCGGCGGTGCACAAGATCCAGGCCGGCTACACGGTGACGCCGTTGTCGCGTTTAGGTAAGGAGCCTGAAGCCGTCACCGTGAAAGTCGACCCAGCGGTGGACATGAAAACGCCACCGAAGATTCAGGTCGACTCCATGTCGGCTGCCGATTACTTCACTTACGCTGCCGAGTTGCTGAAGGTGAACCCGCCGCACAGCACCGACCAGCCAATGCTGGCGCAGATCAAGCGTCTTGGAATCGAAGTCGGCAAGTCGTTCAACATGGACGCGCTGGACCCGCAAATCCAGGCCGCACTGCAAAAGGTGCCTAAGGATGCGCAGGCCTTGATGACCTGGAAAGTGCCGACCCTGGCGCGGGAGGTCAATGGCTGGTCGATGAACACCGACACCATGGGCGTCTACGGCAACTACTACCTCAAGCGTGCCATCGTTACGCAGGTGGGGCTCGGCGCTAACCTGCCCGAGGACGCGATTTATCCGTTGAATATCGGCGACAGCAACGGCAAGCCACTCGATGGCGCGAATAAATACGTGTTGCATTTCAGCAAGGGCGAGACACCGCCGGTTAACGCCTTCTGGTCGATCACCCTGTATGACCCGCAAGGTTTCCAGGTCGGCAACTCACTCAACCGTTTTGCAGTCAGTAGCTGGATGCCGTTCAAGCACAACGCCGATGGCTCGCTGGACCTCTATTTCCAGAACGAAAGCCCCGGCAAGGATCTGGAGGCCAACTGGCTGCCGGCGCCCAAAGGCTCATTCAATCTGACCATGCGTTTGTACGGCCCGAAAGCCGAGGCGTTGAATGGCAAGTGGAACCCGCCGGCGATCAAGCAGCTGTAAGCCCAGGACGAAAAAAGCAGCCAACGACGTCATGTCATTGGCTGCTTTTGTTTGTCCAACTGCCCGTCCCGCCGCCAGCGCCGCCTGTTCCACCTCCGGGGGCGCCGGTGCCGCCGCCCGCGCCACTGCCCGGACCATTGACGCCGGTGCTGCCCATTGACGAGCCGGGGCTCTTTGCGCGCCCGTTGTTACCCGAGGGGTCGCTGGACCTGTTGCTGTCTGGCAGCATGGTTGAACTGCGGGTTGCGCCGGGTGCCGTACCGGTCGTACCAGGACTCTCGCCGGACGCCGCAAAGGTGGCCAGGGACGTAGCCGACATCCATGTGGCCATGAGCAGCGAAGCCATCTTTATGTTCATCATGGTCGTCTCCAGGATGAGTCGTTACCTGAGGTTAGTGTGACAGGGCGCGTGGTAGGTGCCGATCTGCTTGACGAGTGGCGCGGGGGACTGGTGGGCCGCCGATCCATGGCCAGCGAGAACCCTGTGGGAGCGGGCTTGCTCGCGAAGACGTCGGCCCATTCGGCATTTATGTTGGCTGACACAGCGCATTCGCGAGCAAGCCCGCTCCCACACTTGAGATATGTCGGACGGGAAATTTGCGGACACCCTCGAATCGACCAGCTTGCGCTCAAGGTGCTGCCGCCCCCGGGACCACGGATGCAACCACCGAAAAGGGTAGGTGTCACAGTTCAGGCACCTCGTCCTCAGGAGTGTCCGATCATGAAGAAACTGCGGATTGCCACGTTCAACGTCAATGGCCTGCGCGCCCGGCTGCCCAACCTGCTGGCCTGGCTTGAACGGGAAAAACCGGACATCGCCTGCTTGCAGGAGTTGAAGGCAGTGGACAGTGCATTCCCGGCTGCGGAGCTTGAAGCGCTCGGCTACGGCGCCATCTGGCAGGGGCAGGCGTCATGGAACGGCGTGGCAATCCTGGCGCGGGATGCGCAGCCGCTGGAGAGCCGACGCGGGTTGCCCGGCGATGACAGCGACAACCACAGTCGTTATCTGGAAGCCGCGGTCCACGGGGTTCTGGTGGGTTGCCTGTATCTGCCCAACGGCAACCCGCAGCCGGGGCCGAAATTCGAGTACAAGCTGGCATGGTTCGAACGACTGATCCGTCATGCACAGGCGCTTCAAGGCAGTGAACATCCGGTGGTGCTGGCGGGTGACTACAACGTGGTACCCACCGACCTGGACATCTATAACCCGCGCTCATGGCTCAAGGACGCCTTGCTGCAACCGGAGAGTCGCGAGTGCTACCAGCGGTTGCTGGACCAGGGCTGGACCGATTCATTGCGGCACCTGCATCCGCAGGATCGGCTCTACACATTTTGGGATTACTTCCGTCAGCACTGGCAGAAAAACTCCGGTCTGCGCATTGATCATCTGCTGCTCAACCCGGTCCTGAGCCCGTATCTGCAAGACGCCGGGGTGGATGCCTGGGTGCGCAATGAACCCCATGCCAGCGACCATGCACCGACCTGGATTCAATTGGGTTCGCGCAAGCAGCGTTGAGTTTTTCATGACGAATGATTGGCTAAATCAATTGTCGGTGGCCGTGCCTGATCCCGTATACATAGCGACCACTGGCGGAGCAATCCGCCGCTTGCGTGCAAAAGGATTGAACGATGAGCGATCCACGCCTGACTGACCGTGCTCTGTATCTGCAACGCCTGGGCTTCGATGCACCCCCGGCACCGACCCTGGAAACCTTGCGCCAACTGCAAGGGCGCCATACCGGGGTTTTCCCGTTTGAAAACCTCACCACGTTATCCGGCGAACCGGTGCTGATCGACCTGCCGTCCATCGAGCGGAAGGTCTTGCACGCGGGTCGTGGCGGTTATTGCTACGAACTCAACAAGCTGTTTCTGGCCTTGCTTCAGGAATTGGGTTTCGACGCCCGCGCCATCAGCGGTCGGGTAGTGATGGGGCAGCCGGAGGGCGCCTGGACGGCCCGGACCCATCGCCTGAGCCTGGTCATCATTGATGACGTACGCTATATCACCGACGTCGGCTTCGGCGGCATGGTACCGACCGCGCCACTGTTGCTCGATTCCCGCGCCGAACAACTCACCCCGCACGAATCGTATCGCATCGACCTGCACGTCGACGGCTTTACCCTGCGCGCTAACGTAGCCGGTGAATGGCGAGCGATGTACATCTTCGACCTGCAACGCCAGGAAGATATCGATTTTGCTGTGGGCAACTGGTACGTCTCGACCCACCCCGAGTCGACCTTCGTCAGGCAGTTGATGGTGGCGCGCACCGGAGAGGGCTGGCGCCGTACGCTCAACAACGGCAGTTTCGCCATTCACCGGATCGGCCATGACAGCAAGCGGCGGGAGGTGACGGATGTGCGGGAACTGATTGGCCTGCTGGGCAGCGAGTTCGGCATCCGCGTACCGGAACAGGCGCAATTGGCGCGGACGCTGGAGCGATTGATCGCACCGCCGCAATAGCGGGCTGATCGCAGGCATCACAAAGGGCTGGTCAGATTGATCGGCTCTTTGCGTTTCAGGGTCGAACACCCGGCGCCATCACCCGTTGAATTTCGCGCAAGGCCTCTGCCAGTTTCTGCTCCAGGCCCTTGAGTTCGGCAGGGGTGAGGGTTGGTTTCAGTTTTGCGCTCTTGCCTTCGTTGAGCAGGGCCCGGCGCAACGTATTGTTGATTGCCGTCTGGTAGCCGTACCCCTCGTGTTCTGCCAGGGCCCGGGCGGCTTCGATGACGGCGTCATCGAGCATGATGGTAATGCGGGTCTTGCCTTTGGCGGGCGCCACGGCCCCGCGCCTGGCGTCACTGAAGTCGTATTCGTCTTTCATCGGTCATGTCTCCAGGTACTGACGGCGCTCGCTTTGGTGGCGATGCGCGCGGAAATGATTCGAACGAAATTCGGATCGCGGTAGGTGTACACGACGACCAGCAAACGGCCTTTGGCATCCAGCCCCAGGGTGATCCAGCGTTGTTCGTCGTGGTGGTTGTCCTCGATGGTTAGCGCTCGTTCGTCATGGAATACCGGTTCAGTCTCTGCGAGGCTGATGCCTTGGTGCTTGAGTTTGTTGGCTGCGTTCTTTGCCCTGTGGAACTGAATGTCGAATGGCTTCATTATGCATACTTTATATGTATAAAAAAGAGGCGAGTCATACCGATGGTCGCCAGGAATTCAAAAGACTAGTCAGCACCCAGGGGGGGCAGCGAGGGAAGTATTTCAAGGTTTTTGGCGGGATCAGGAGGGGGGCTATCAGGCGGAAATGGACAAGTATCCATTTTGTGACCGACAAGTTGTATACAGCTCTATAGACATTTGTCCTGTGTCTTGCATACAGTGTGCGCATAACAAAAACCAGGGAACCCCCTCCATGAAAACGCCCCATGTTTCACACCAACGGCCCGAGGACGAAAACCTAGGGATCGGCGCGAATATGGCTTATGGCCTGCAACATGTTCTGACCATGTATGGCGGTATCGTTGCGGTGCCATTGATCATCGGCCAGGCGGCCGGGCTCTCGCCAGCGGACATCGGTTTGTTGATTGCTGCTTCATTGTTTGCGGGGGGGCTGGCAACGCTGCTGCAAACCCTGGGTCTACCGTTTTTTGGTTGTCAGTTGCCGCTGGTGCAGGGCGTATCCTTCTCTGGCGTCGCGACCATGGTGGCGATTGTCAGCAGTGGCGGGGAGGGCGGGTTCCAGTCGGTGTTGGGGGCGGTGATCGCGGCGTCCCTGATCGGATTGCTGATTACCCCGGTGTTCTCGCGTATCACCAAGTTCTTCCCGCCGCTGGTGACCGGCATCGTGATTACCACCATCGGCCTGACGCTGATGCCGGTAGCCGCGCGCTGGGCCATGGGCGGCAACAGCCACGCACCGGATTTCGGCAGCATGGCGAATATCGGTCTGGCGGCGGTGACGCTGGTGCTGGTGCTGCTGCTGAGCAAAATCGGCAGTGCGACCATCTCCCGCCTGTCGATCCTGCTGGCCATGGTCGTCGGTACGGTGATCGCGGTGTTCCTCGGCATGGCGGATTTCTCGTCCGTGACCCAGGGGCCGATGTTCGGCTTCCCGACACCCTTCCACTTCGGCATGCCGACCTTCCACTTCGCGGCGATCCTGTCGATGTGCATCGTGGTGATGGTGACGCTGGTGGAAACCTCGGCCGACATTCTGGCGGTCGGTGAGATCATCGACACCAAGGTTGACTCCAAGCGCCTGGGCAACGGCCTGCGCGCCGACATGCTGTCGAGCATGTTCGCGCCGATCTTCGGGTCCTTCACCCAGAGCGCCTTTGCCCAGAACGTCGGGCTGGTGGCGGTCACCGGCATCAAGAGCCGCTACGTGGTGGCCACTGGCGGTTTGTTCCTGGTGCTCCTCGGCCTGCTGCCCTTCATGGGCCGGGTCATCGCCGCCGTGCCGACCTCGGTATTGGGCGGCGCCGGCATCGTGCTGTTCGGCACCGTCGCGGCCAGCGGCATTCGGACCTTGTCCAAGGTCGACTACCGCAACAACGTCAACCTGATCATCGTCGCCACCTCCATCGGCTTCGGCATGATCCCGATCGCGGCACCGAGCTTCTACGATCAATTCCCGAGCTGGTTCGCGACCATTTTCCATTCGGGCATCAGCTCGTCGGCGATCATGGCCATCGTGCTGAACCTGACCTTCAACCACCTCACCGCCGGTAACTCCGATCAGCAATCGGTGTTTGCGGCCGGTACCGAGCGGGTGCTGCGTTATCAGGATCTTGCGGCGTTGCGCGAAGGGGACTACTTCAGCGACGGTAAGCTGCACGATTGCGATGGCAAGGAGATTCCGGTGCTGGAATCGGAACACGGTGGGGCAGAACCACGGGCGGTGCACGCGAAAAGCAGTGAACATGTCTGACGTTCACGGCGACTGAAAAGGGCCGATCTGTCGAATAGACAGATCGGCCCTTTTTTCTTTTCAAGAGATGGCTTTTCATCGGCCACAAAAAAGCCCCTGGATCTTTCGATTCAGGGGCTTTTCAATGTTGCTGTCTGGCTCCACGACCTGGACTCGAACCAGGGACCCAGTGATTAACAGTCACTTGCTCTACCAACTGAGCTATCGCGGAATGGCGCGTATCTTACTGATTCAAAAAGAGAAGTCAAGCATCGAATAACAACGGGAGCAAATTATCGGGACGGGCGGTGGTTTGGCGGCGATTGGCGGTTACCAGGATCGCCACGGAGGTCTACCATGGTCGCCCGGAAGTGGTGACACGCGCTGCCGGCCATTCGCCGAAAAGGTACGCGCCATGAATCATTTGACCCTCACACCTCGACACCACGGGGTGCACCCATGAGCATCTCTCAGATCAGCCTGCCCAAGGGTGTCGGCCCCCATGCCGAAAAGTTGTTCGACGCCATCACTCAGGCTGGCACCGCTGAAGCATTGAACCGCGCGGGTGGCAAGGCCGAAGGTTTCGTCCTGGGGCTGGAAAGCGCCAAGGCGATCAAGAGCCAGATCGCCGAATCGCTGTATGTCGCCTACGACGACGCTGCCAGCCAGCGTGCGACCGAACTGGCTTAACCGCCGAAGGTAATGGTGGCAACCATCAGTTTTGCGTAGAGCGCTGTGGCACCCAATTGCACCAGCCACAGGGCCAGGCCGCCGAGGAATACACCCGCAGCGACTTGCATTACCAGGTTGTTGCCGCGTTTGGCCGGGGCGCGGGGGATGAAGTGATCCAGGTCATCCAGGTCATCGCGGTCGGCGCGCAGGTCATCGTTTTTCATGTGGGTTCTCATAGGTCATTCAGGTGTGCGCAAACCTGTGGGAGCGGGCTTGCTCGCGAATGCGATCTGACTGAGACATCGGTGTTGGAGCTGCTGGCCCTTTCGCGAGCAAGCCCGCTCCCACACCTTGATCTGACTCAGTCTAGGGGAATATCGATGGTCCATAAAAAACGGGAAGCCACAGGCTTCCCGTTTTTCATTTCAAGGCTGAATCAGATGACCTGGACAATCGCGTCCGTCACCACCTCGATGTTGCTCTGGTTCAGAGCAGCCACGCAGATGCGGCCGGTGTCCAGGGCGTAGATGCCGAACTCGTTGCGCAGGCGATGAACTTGCTCAACGCTCAAGCCGGAGTAGGAGAACATGCCGCACTGACGACCGACGAAACTGAAATCGCGCTGAGGCGCTTTTTTTGCCAGCAGGTCGACCATCTGGGTGCGCATGCCACGAATGCGCAGGCGCATTTCGGCCAGTTCGGCTTCCCACTGGGCGCGCAGTTCCGGGCTGTTCAGCACGGCAGCGACAACGCTGGCACCGTGAGTCGGCGGGTTGGAATAGTTGGTACGGATCACGCGCTTGACTTGCGACAGTACGCGCGCGCTTTCTTCTTTCGATTCGCTGACGATCGACAGGGCACCTACGCGCTCGCCGTACAGCGAAAACGACTTGGAGAACGAGCTGGAAGCGAAGAAAGTCAGGCCCGACTCGGCAAACAGGCGCACGGCAGCGGCGTCTTCGTCGATGCCATCGCCGAAACCTTGATATGCCATGTCGAGGAACGGCACGTGGCCTTTGGCTTTAACGACTTCCAGGACGTTTTTCCAGTCGGCCGGGCTCAGGTCCACGCCGGTCGGGTTGTGGCAGCAGGCGTGCAGCACAATGATCGAGCCGTTTGGCAGCGCGTTCAGGTCTTCCAGCATGCCGGTACGGTTCACGTCGTGGGTCGCGGCATCGTAGTAGCGGTAGTTCTGCACCGGGAAACCGGCGGTTTCGAACAGCGCGCGGTGGTTTTCCCAGCTCGGGTCGCTGATCGCCACGACGGCGTTCGGCAGCAGTTGCTTGAGGAAGTCGGCACCGATTTTCAGAGCGCCAGTACCGCCAACGGCCTGGGTGGTGATGACGCGGCCAGCGGCGAGCAGTGGCGAATCATTGCCGAACAGCAGCTTTTGCACGGCCTGGTCGTAGGCGGCGATACCGTCGATTGGCAGGTAGCCACGGGAAACGTGTTGAGCGGCGCGAATCGTTTCGGCTTCGACAACGGCGCGCAGGAGTGGAATTCGCCCCTCCTCGTTGCAGTAAACACCGACCCCCAGGTTGACCTTGCTGGTGCGGGTATCGGCGTTGAATGCTTCGTTGAGGCCCAGGATTGGATCGCGTGGTGCCATTTCGACAGCGGAGAACAGGCTCATTATTGCGGCGGCTCTGAATGGAGAGTGGAGGGACGTGTCGCGCTCCAGCCGAATGCACTAGAGCGGTGCACAAACGGGGAGCTAGTATAGAGGCCATCGGCGATTGCTGGCGACAGGCGATTTACCTTTTAAGGCAAGTTTTTCCGATTATTTATCGACCGTCAGTCGAATGGTGTCGGCAAAGGTTTTGCGTGATGCAGGACGTTTGCCTTGAAAGCGCTGGCAATCGGCTCCACATTGAGCACAATCCAGTTTTTTCCTCGGGCGACATCGGTCGTTTGCGGTCTTTCTCGTTCGTGCCGGTTTGACCGGCAAGAGTGATCCAGAGGTATTTCATGTCTGAATTCCAGCTAGTCACCCGTTTCGAGCCCGCCGGCGATCAGCCGGAAGCCATCCGCCTGATGGTCGAGGGCATCGAGGCCGGGCTGGCGCACCAGACGCTGCTCGGTGTGACCGGCTCGGGCAAGACCTTCAGCATCGCCAACGTGATCGCCCAGGTGCAGCGCCCGACGCTGGTGCTGGCGCCGAACAAGACCCTGGCGGCGCAGTTGTACGGGGAGTTCAAGGCGTTTTTCCCGAACAACGCGGTGGAGTATTTCGTTTCCTACTACGACTACTACCAACCCGAAGCCTACGTGCCGTCCTCGGACACCTTCATCGAGAAAGATGCCTCGATCAACGACCACATCGAGCAGATGCGGCTGTCGGCGACCAAGGCACTGCTCGAGCGCAAGGACGCGATCATCGTCACCACGGTGTCGTGCATCTACGGCCTGGGCAGCCCGGAAACCTATCTGAAGATGGTGTTGCACGTGGATCGCGGCGACAAGCTCGACCAGCGTGAGTTACTGCGCCGCCTGGCTGACCTGCAATACACCCGCAACGACATGGAATTCGCCCGGGCGACCTTCCGCGTGCGCGGCGATGTGATCGATATCCACCCGGCGGAATCGGATTTCGAAGCAATCCGCATCGAACTCTTCGACGATGAAGTGGAAAGCCTGTCGGCCTTCGATCCATTGACCGGCGAAGTGATCCGCAAGCTGCCGCGCTTCACCTTCTACCCGAAGAGCCACTACGTCACGCCCCGGGAAACCCTGATGGGCGCGGTCGAAGGCATCAAGGTCGAGTTGCAGGAGCGCCTGGAATACCTGCGCTCCAACAACAAGCTGGTGGAAGCTCAGCGCCTGGAGCAGCGCACCCGTTTCGATCTGGAGATGATCCTCGAACTGGGTTACTGCAACGGCATCGAAAACTACTCCCGTTACCTGTCTGGTCGCGAAGCCGGCGCGCCGCCACCAACCCTTTACGATTACCTGCCGGCCGATGCCTTGCTGGTGATCGACGAATCCCACGTCAGCGTTCCGCAGGTGGGCGCCATGTACAAGGGCGACCGCTCGCGCAAGGAAACCCTGGTCGAATACGGTTTCCGCCTGCCCTCGGCCCTGGACAACCGGCCGATGCGTTTCGATGAATGGGAAAGCATCAGCCCGCAGACGATTTTCGTCTCGGCGACGCCGGGCAACTATGAAGCCGAGCACGCCGGGCGCGTGATTGACATGGTAGTGCGCCCGACCGGGCTGGTGGACCCGCAAATCGAGATCCGCCCGGCACTGACCCAGGTCGACGACTTGCTGTCGGAAATCACCAAGCGTGTCGCTCTGGAAGAGCGGGTGCTGGTCACGACGCTGACCAAGCGCATGGCCGAAGACTTGACCGACTATCTGGCCGACCACGGCGTGCGCGTGCGCTACCTGCACTCGGACATCGACACCGTGGAGCGGGTCGAAATCATCCGCGACCTGCGCCTCGGCACCTTCGATGTGCTGGTGGGCATCAACCTGTTGCGCGAAGGCCTGGACATGCCGGAAGTGTCGCTGGTGGCGATCCTCGATGCCGACAAGGAAGGCTTCCTGCGTTCCGAGCGCTCGCTGATCCAGACCATCGGGCGGGCGGCGCGTAACCTCAATGGCCGGGCGATTCTGTATGCCGACCGCATCACGGGCTCCATGGAGCGGGCGATCGGCGAAACCGAGCGTCGTCGCGACAAGCAGATTGCCTTTAACCTGGCCAATGGCATCACGCCCAAAGGCGTGTTCAAGGACGTCGCCGACATTATGGAAGGCGCCACAGTGCCCGGCTCGCGCAGCAAGAAGCGCAAAGGCATGGCCAAGGCCGCCGAGGAAAACGCCAGGTACGAAGCCGAATTGCGCTCGCCGGGTGAGATCAGCAAGCGTATCAAGGCCCTGGAAGAGAAGATGTACCAGCTCGCTCGCGACCTGGAATTCGAAGCGGCGGCGCAGATGCGCGACGAAATTGCCAAGTTGCGCGAGCGGTTGATCACTGTTTGAGATTTGCGGTGAGTGTGCGGGCCTCTTCGCGAGCAGGCTCGCTCCCACAGTTGACTGAGTTGTCCTGACGGGCGCGGTCCAATGTGGGAGCGAGCTTGCTCGCGATGAGGCCGGTCAGGGTACTGCAAGTATCAATTAGTGCGCCTCGCCAGCCTTCAAACCCGCCGGCAATTTCCGGGTCAGCAACACCGCCAGCATGCTGATCCCCAGCGCAATCCCGACAAAATGAAACGCATCGTTGTAGGCCATGATCGATGCCTGCTGACGCGCGATCTCGCTGAGTTTGCCCAATGCCGCCGTTTCACTGCCCAGCCGGTCGGTCAGTGAGGCAATGCGCTCGGCCACCTGCGGATTGCTCGGCACGATGGACTCACGCAGGTAATCGAAATAAACCTTGGTTCGCGCATCCAGCAGCGTGGCGAGCAGGGCGATGCCGATGGCCCCGCCGAGGTTGCGCAGGATGTTGAACAGGCTCGATGCCGACCCTGCATCCTGGGGCAGGATGTAGGACGTCGCGATCAGCGAGATGGTGACCATGATCAGCGGCTGGCCCAGGGCGCGGATGATCTGGATCTGATTGAACTGCGGCCCGGCAAAGTCCGGGTTGAGCACGCCCGAAGAGAAGCTCGCCAACCCGAATAGCCCGAAGCCCAGTGTGCACAGCCATTTCGGCGAGACGAACTTCATCAGTTTGGGCACCAGCGGGATCAGAAACAGCTGCGGCACCCCCATCCACATGATCACTTCACCGATCTGCAGGGCGTTGTAGTTCTGGATTTGCGCCAGGTACAGCGGCAGCAGGTAGATCGAGCCGTACAACCCGACCCCCATGCCGACGCTGGAAATGCTGGACAAGCCGAAGTTGCGATTGCCGAGGATGCCGAGGTTGATCAACGGATTGGGTTTGGAAAACTGCACGATCACAAAGGTGATCAGGCTGACCAGCGCGATGCTGCCCAGGGTCACGATCAGGCTGGATTCCAGCCAGTCCTTGCGATGGCCTTCCTCCAGGAATACCTGCAGGCAACCGAGCCCGACGCCGAGGGTGAGAATGCCGGCGTAGTCGGTGCTTTTCAGCAATTCCCAGTGCGCTTCTTTCTTCTCCAGGCCGTACATCAGGCCGGCGATCATGATCAGGCCGGGCGGGATGTTGATATAAAAGATGTACTCCCAGCCCCAGTTTTCCGTCAGCCAGCCGCCGAGGGTCGGGCCGATGGAGGGCGCGAACGTGGCGGTCATGGCGAACATGGCCATGCCTTTGGCGCGGTGGTGTTCCGGGAGCTTGATCAGGGTCAGGGTGAACGCCAGTGGAATCAGCGCACCGCCGGTAAACCCCTGCAGGGCGCGAAACACGATCATGCTCTCCAGGCTCCAGGCCATGGAGCAGAGCAGGGAGGCCGCGAGAAATCCGAGGGACACCCACACCGCCAGGCGTCGCGCCGACAGCAACTGCACGAGCCAGGCGGTGAGCGGGATCATGATGATCTCCGCCACCAGGTAGGAGGTGGAAATCCACGAGCCTTCCTCCAGGGTCGCCGACAGCGCGCCCTGGATATCCTTGAGCGAGGAATTGGTGATCTGGATGTCCAGCACCGCCATAAAGGCGCCGAGCATCACGCTCATTACCGCGATCCAGTCCCGCCGGGTCGGTTCGCCGACCGGGCGGATCAGTTGATCACCGGCCATCGTCAGGGGCGGCTTTGTGGCTCACTTTGGGGGTGACATCTTCAGGGGCATCCTTGATGTTCACCTTGGCGGTCACCGACATGCCCGGACGGATCTTGCCGCGCAGCGGATTGTCGGCAGCGAAGGTCAGTTTTACCGGAATCCGTTGCACGACTTTGGTGAAGTTGCCCGTGGCATTGTCCGGCGGCAGCAGGCTGAACTGCGCGCCCGAGGCGGCGAACAGGCTGTCGACACGGGCTTTGATCGGCGTGTCGCTGTAGGCGTCGAAGGTCAGTTCGGCTTCCTGGCCGGGTTGCATGTGGCCGATCTGGGTTTCCTTGAAGTTGGCCTGAATCCAGATGTCTTCGTCAGGCACGATCGACAGCAAGTAAGCGCCGGCCTGCACGTATTGGCCTTCGCGGGCGGCACGCTGGCCGATCAGGCCGCTGATGGGGGCGTGGATTTCGCTGCGGGTCAGGTTCAGTTCGGCCTGGGCCAGGTCGGTTTTTGCGTTGGCGATCTGCGCATCGAGGCGTTTGATCTCGGCGGTCAGCGCGTTGACCTGCTGGCGCTGACTTTGCGCATCGGCCTGGGCCTTGGCCACTTGCGAGCGGGCAATGTGGGATTCGGCAGAGAGGGTGGTCACCCGCTCTTCGGAGACATAACCGGGTTTGCGCAAGGTCTCGGCGCGGGTCAGGTCGATCTGCGAGCGGCCCAGGCTGGCCTGGCTGGACGCGACTTGCGCTTCGCTGGCGGCAATCAGGCTGGCCTGCTGGGTCAGCTTGCTCTGGGCTTGCAGGCGCTCGGCCTGGCGGGTGGCCAGGACGGCATTGGCGCGGTCGACAGCGAGGCGGAAGTCGTCGCCTTCGAGTTTGATCAGCAACTGGCCTTTCTCGATATGCTGGTTGTCCTGCACCAGCACCTGGTCGATGCGCGCGCCCAACTGGCTCGACACACGGGTGATCTCGCCCTGGACATAAGCGTTGTCGGTGCTTTCATAAAAGCGCCCCTTGAAGAACCACTGGGCAAACAGGCCCCCGGCAGTCAACAAGACCATCAGCAGGAATATAAAGAGGCGACGCTTGAGTTGGGCAGGCATGAGGCAAACTGTAGTCGAGAAATTGTAAGGGAAGTTATCAGCAGGCAAATCTGGCATACAGCCGATAAGTGGTAAATGCCGTCGGTGGATATTCGGCCATTCACCGCGTCATAGGGGGGTTACAGACGCAACCTTGGCTTAAATGCCCTGTTCGCTGGAGCCGGGCGGGTGTCGCCTGTTACCATTCGCGCCTAGTTTGAACTTCGCTTTTTTTCTTTTCGAGACATGCCATGACCACCGTCCGCACTCGCATCGCGCCATCGCCTACCGGGGATCCCCACGTAGGTACCGCCTACATCGCCTTGTTCAACTACTGCTTTGCCAAGCAGCACGGCGGTGAGTTCATCCTGCGGATCGAAGACACCGACCAATTGCGTTCGACCCGTGAGTCCGAGCAGCAGATTTTCGACGCCTTGCGCTGGCTGGGGATCGACTGGAGCGAAGGCCCGGACGTCGGCGGCCCGCACGGTCCGTATCGGCAGAGCGAGCGTGGCGATATCTATCAGAAGTATTGCCAGCAACTGGTCGACATGGGGCATGCCTTCCCGTGCTTCTGCACCGCCGAAGAGCTGGACCAGATGCGCGCCGAGCAGATGGCTCGCGGTGAAACCCCGCGTTACGACGGCCGCGCGCTGCTGCTGTCCAAGGAAGAAGTCGCCCGCCGCCTGGCCGCTGGCGAACCCCATGTGATCCGCATGAAGGTGCCGAGCGAAGGCGTCTGCGTGGTGCCGGACATGCTGCGTGGCGACGTTGAAATCCCGTGGGACCGCATGGACATGCAAGTCCTGATGAAGACCGACGGCCTGCCGACGTACTTCCTGGCCAACGTGGTCGACGATCACCTGATGGGCATCACCCATGTATTGCGCGGCGAAGAGTGGCTGCCATCGGCACCGAAGCTGATCCTGCTTTATGAGTACTTCGGCTGGGAACAACCGGAGCTGTGCTACATGCCGCTGCTGCGTAACCCGGACAAGAGCAAGCTGTCCAAGCGCAAGAACCCGACCTCGGTGACGTTCTACGAGCGCATGGGCTTCATGCCGGAAGCGATGCTCAACTACCTGGGGCGCATGGGCTGGTCGATGCCGGACGAGCGCGAGAAGTTCTCGTTGCAGGAAATGGTCGACCACTTCGATCTGAAACGCGTGTCCCTCGGCGGGCCGATCTTCGACATCGAGAAGCTGTCCTGGCTCAACGGCCAATGGCTGCGTGACCTGCCGGTGGAAGAGTTCGCCGCGCGCGTGCAGAAGTGGGCGTTCAACGCCGAATACATGATGAAGATCGCACCGCACGTACAGGGTCGGGTCGAAACCTTCAGCCAGGTGGCACCGCTGGCCGGGTTCTTCTTTGCCGGTGGCGTGAATCCGGACGCCAAACTGTTCGAATCCAAGAAACTGTCGGGTGATCAGGTCCGTCAGTTGATGCAGTTGATCCTGTGGAAGCTCGAAAGCCTGCGTCAGTGGGAGAAGGACAGCATCACCGCGACCATTCAGGCCGTAGTCGAATCCCTGGAGCTGAAGCTGCGTGATGCCATGCCGCTGATGTTTGCCGCGATCACCGGCCAGGCCAGTTCGGTGTCGGTGCTCGATGCGATGGAAATCCTCGGGCCGGACCTGACCCGATTCCGTCTGCGCCAGGCCATCGACCTGCTGGGCGGTGTGTCGAAGAAAGAAAACAAAGAGTGGGAAAAGCTGTTGGGCGCTATCGCCTAAGCGCTCCTGATTCCCTGCAGGAGCAGCCGTCGGCAGCTCCTGCAGGTCTGCGTTGCGTGTAAACCTCCCGAATTTCCGGGGGGGGGGCGGTAAGTGGTTGTTATGCCGACAAAAAATTTTAAATTTTTTGAAAAATAAGTTTGACAGGCTTTCGATACGCCCTTAAGATTCGCCCCGTCCTCAGCGATGACATCAACGATGAGGGGCTATAGCTCAGCTGGGAGAGCGCTTGCATGGCATGCAAGAGGTCGACGGTTCGATCCCGTCTAGCTCCACCAATTTACACTTCAAGGCCTGGCCACACCGGCCTTGAAGCGATCAACACTCAGCGTTGATCAGTTGTATAGAAGGGTTTGCGTCCCCTTCGTCTAGTGGCCTAGGACACCGCCCTTTCACGGCGGTAACAGGGGTTCGAGTCCCCTAGGGGACGCCAGTTTTACAGAAGCGATGTTGCAAGATGTCGCTCCGCCGCGAGGCGAAAAATCCGGGGCTATAGCTCAGCTGGGAGAGCGCCTGCATGGCATGCAGGAGGTCAGCGGTTCGATCCCGCTTAGCTCCACCAATTTTACAGTTCAAGGTCTGGCCACACCGGCCTTGAATCGATCAGCTCTCAGCACTGATCAATTGTATAGAAGGGTTTGTGTCCCCTTCGTCTAGTGGCCTAGGACACCGCCCTTTCACGGCGGTAACAGGGGTTCGAGTCCCCTAGGGGACGCCACGATTACCCGCTCTGCGGGATTTTATAAGGGTCATTCAATTATTGAATGGCCCTTTTGTTTGTCTGGCGTTTGGCCAAATTCCTCCATTTCCAAAAAAACTGTTCTTCAGACCAGCGGTCACACCCATGACTTGCTAAAATTTATTATGAGAATAATATTTCAATCGTAATATTCGGAGGCAACGATGAACGATAAAAAAGCTCAGACCCGCGAACGCATCCTCAAGGCTGCCAGCGCAGCGCTGATTCAGCGCGGCCCGGCCGAGCCAAGCGTGGGCGAAGTGATGGGGGCGGCGGGCCTGACGGTCGGCGGCTTCTACGCACACTTCGAAAGCAAGGACGCGATGATGCTCGAGGCGTTCAAGCAATTGCTCGGTCACCGCCGCGACCTGATTGCCGACATGGACGCGGAGTTGACCGGTGAAGAGCGTCGCGCGCTGGTGGCTGCGTTCTATCTGTCGCGCAAGCACCGTGACTCCTCCGAATCGGCCTGTCCGATCCCGGCATCGGTCGGCGAGTTGGGGCGGCTGCCGGAAGCGTTTCGTGTCGCCCTGAATGAACATGTGGAATTGATGGTCGCGCAGTTGGCGGCCAGTCCTGAAGAAACCGAAAAAGCCCTGGCCGATATGGCCTTGATGGTGGGTGGGCTGGCTCTGGCGCGGGCGCTGGGGCCGGGAGAGTTGTCAGATCGATTACTGCGCGCCGCCAAATCGGCAGTGCGTTGACCCTGAAGGCTGCGGCCTGAGGAGAATGCGATGAGCGCGTTAAAGTGGGTTCGTGGCGTTAATGGCACCTTGGGCTGGTTTGCCCCGAAACTGGTCGCTAGCAAAATGCGATTGGCCTTCATGACACCGCGGGACCTGCCGCCCCGTGACTGGGAACTGCCGCTGTTGGCGCGATCCGAGCGCATTACCCTGCGGTTTGGTCTTTCGGCGCTGCGTTGGGGGCAGGGGCCGGCCGTGCTGCTGATGCACGGCTGGGAAGGTCGGCCGACGCAGTTTGCCAGCCTCATCACCGCGCTGGTCGATGCCGGTTACTCGGTCGTCGCCCTGGATGGTCCGGCCCACGGTCGCTCACCGGGCAGAGAAGCGAATGTGGTGCTGTTCGCTCGCGCCATGCTTGAAGCCGCTTCCGAACTGCCTCCGTTGCAAGCGGTCATCGGCCACTCCATGGGCGGCGCCAGTGCCATGCTTGCGATCCAGTTGGGCCTGCGTACCGAAACCCTGGTGAGTATTGCCGCCCCGGCGCGGATTCTCGGCGTGCTGCGTGGTTTCGCCCGTTATGTGGGGCTGCCGCCGAAGGCTCGCTCGGCGTTCATTCGCCAGGTGGAGAATGATGTCGGCATGCGCGCCGCGATGCTGGATGTCGCGCACTATCAACTCGATATGCCCGGCCTGATCGTTCACGCCGAAGATGACACCTTCGTCCCGGTCAGCGAGTCGCAATTGATCCACGAAGCGTGGTTCGACAGTCGCTTGCTGCGTTTGAAAGAGGGTGGTCATCAGCGCGTATTGGCCGACCCCCGAGTGATTGATGGCGTGTTATCACTGCTGGCCGGTCGCAGTCTGCAATCACGCCAATCCGCTTGAGCTTCCGTTACACTGCGCCGGTCGAAATCATCTGACCGGGAGTGGGGCATGGGCTGGGATCGGGAAACGCCATTTATCATTGATCTGCAAGTGGACGCCGAGGACATCGACGGGTTGGGACACGCGAACAACGCAGTCTACGTGACCTGGCTCGAGCGCTGCGCCTGGCGCCACTCCCAACGCCTTGGCCTGGATCTGGTCGAATACCGGCGGCTGGACCGGGCGATGGCGGTGGTGCGCCACGAGATCGATTACCTGGCAGCGGCCTACGAAGGTGATGAGCTGCAATTGGCGACCTGGATCGTCGATTGGGACCAGCGCCTGAAAATGACCCGACACTTCCAGCTGATTCGCCCCAGCGACAATGCAACGTTGCTGCGCGCGCAAACCACGTTCGTCTGCATCGAGCTGTCCACCGGCAAGCCCAAGCGCATGCCGACGGAGTTCATCGAAGGCTATGGCCCGGCGATTAAAGCGCAGGAGTTGGTACAACCCTGATTTCCTGTGGGAGCGGGCTTGCTCGCGAATGCAGTGTGTCAGCAAATTAAATGTTGGCTGACACGACGCTTTCGCGAGCAAGCCCGCTCCCACATTGGATTTGCGATGTTCTGCAGATTTTCTCTGAAACCCAGTAAACTGCCGCACGTTTTTCCTCGAGTGTGTTTTTCATGCAAATTGCTTTGGCGCCCATGGAGGGGTTGGTCGACGACATCCTGCGCGATGTGCTGACCCGCGTGGGTGGTATTGACTGGTGCGTGACCGAGTTCATTCGGGTCAACGACCAGTTACTGACGCCTGCCTATTTCCACAAGTTCGGCCCGGAGCTGCTCAACGGTGCCCGGACCGCCTCCGGCGTGCCGCTGCGTGTGCAACTGCTCGGTTCCGATCCGGTGTGCCTGGCGGAAAATGCCGCGCTGGCTTGCGAGCTGGGTTCGGAGGTGATCGACCTGAACTTCGGCTGCCCGGCCAAGACAGTCAACAAATCCCGTGGTGGTGCGGTCCTGCTCAAGGAACCCGAGCTGCTCAACCAGATCGTCGAGCACGTCCGCCGTGCCGTCCCCGCGCACATTCCGGTCACCGCCAAGATGCGCCTGGGCTTCGACAGCCCGGACGGTTCGCTGGTGTGTGCCACGGCCCTGGCCGAAGGCGGTGCGGAACATATCGTGGTGCACGCGCGAACCAAGGTCGATGGCTACAAGCCGCCGGCTCACTGGGAGTGGATCCCGCGGGTGCAGGACGTGGTCAAGGTGCCGGTGTTCGCCAATGGTGATATCTGGAGCGTCGAAGACTGGCGCCGTTGCCGCGAGATCAGTGGCGTGGAAGACATCATGCTCGGTCGCGGCCTGGTTTCGCGCCCCGATCTGGCCAGGCAGATCGCCGCTGCCCGGGCCGGTGAAGAGGTCGTGGAGATGACCTGGAACGAGCTGCTGCCGCTGATCCAGGACTTCTGGCTGCAAGCCAAGGCGCAGATGACGCCACGCCAATCGCCGGGTCGCCTGAAGCAATGGCTGGCGATGCTGACCCGCAATTATCCCGAGGCAGTAGAGCTGTTCACCGTCCTGCGTCGTGAGACCGAACTGGATAACGTCTCGCGTTTGTTGGGGCTGCCGGTGGCTGAAGCCGCCTGAGGCTCTAAAAAAAAAGTAAAAAATAAGCTCTTGAAATGCAATCAGCGGTCCCTATTTAAGGGGTACGCGATGCCGAATTCGGGTCGCGGAGACAAAAAACCTTGCTGATTGTTTTCAGGAGATTTGAATCATGGCTACTACATTTTCCCTGGCCCCACTGTTTCGGTCCTCGGTAGGTTTCGACCGTTTCAACGACTTGTTCGAGACCGCCCTGCGCAACGAACCAGGCAGCAGCTATCCACCCTATAACGTGGAAAAACATGGCGACGACCAGTACCGTATTGTCATCGCAGCGGCTGGTTTCCAGGAAGAAGACCTGGAGCTCGAAGTCGAGAAGGGTGTGCTGACCATCAGTGGCGGTAAACGCGACGCAAACGAAGACGTCACTTATCTGTATCAGGGCATTGCCCAGCGTGCGTTCAAGCTGTCCTTCCGTCTGGCGGATCACATCGAGATCAAGGCGGCCGGCCTGAGCAACGGTCTGTTGAGCATCGACCTGCTGCGGGTGATTCCGGAAGAGGCGAAAGCCAAGCGCATCCCGATCAACGGGGCGCAAAAACCGACTCTGCAACACTGAGTCGAGCTTGATGCCGGGTGTCGTGATTGATCAAACAGCCGGCTGGAACAAAAGACCCCGACGTGTCGGGGTCTTTTTGTTGCGTTCAAGTCCAGCCGTAGCGCACCAGATGAAAGAAGATCGGCGCCGCAAAACACACTGAGTCCAGCCGGTCGAGCATGCCTCCGTGGCCTTCGATCATGTGCCCCCAGTCCTTTACCCCTCGGTCGCGCTTGATCGCCGACATCACGATGCCACCAGCGAACCCCAGCAAGTTGATCAGTAAGGCGATGAACAGTGACTGCCAGGCGGTGAACGGTGTGATCCACCACAAGGCGCAGCCGATCAGCGAGGCCAGCAAAATGCCGCCGACAAAGCCTTCCACTGTTTTCGACGGCGACAGTTTCGGCGCGATCTTGCGTTTGCCAAACAACTTGCCGCACACGTATTGCAGCACATCCGACATCTGCACCACGATCACCAGATAGGCGATCAACAGCAGGTTTCGACCTTCATAGCCAGCGATGTCCAGAGTCAGCAGGGCGGGCACGTGGGACACGCAGAACACCGCGATCATCAGACCCCACTGGACCTTCGAGGCTCGCTCGAGAAAGTGCGTGCTGTCGCCGCCCAGGGACGCCAGGATCGGCAGCAGCAAAAACACGTAGACCGGGATGAAGATTGAAAACAACCCGTACCAATCGTAGTAAATCAACAGGTACTGCAGCGGCAGCGCCAGGTAGAAGGCCGCCACCAGTGCCGGATAGTCGCTGCGCCGGGTCGGCATGAGGGTCATGAATTCGCGTAGGGCGTAGAACGACACCGTGTAGAACAGCAGGATCACTGCAGTGGTACCGAGCCAGAAGGCCGCCCCGATCACCAGTACCATCACCCACCAGGCATTTATACGGGCGTTGAGGTTGTCGATCACCGGGTTGGCGGTGCCTTGGGTGCGTCGTTTGAGTACGAAACCGATGAGCGAGGCCAGCAGTAGAAATGCACCGATGCCGGCAAATAACATCAATGTCTGTCTGTCCATGTCAGGCGTGCTCCCCGGCCAGGTTCAGCAGCGCTTCGCGACTGCGCTCGAGAAACTGCGCCTTGCTTTCCTCTTCGTCCAGGGTCAGCGCGGCGCCAAAGCTGATGGTGCATAAAAGCGGTAGTGGCAGCACGCGCCCCTTGGGCATGACTCGGTTGAGGTTGGCGATCCACACCGGGATCAATTGCGCGTCGGGGTACTGTTTCGCCAGGTGATACAGCCCGCTTTTGAACGGCAGCAGGCCGTCTTCGGGGTTGCGTGTGCCTTCGGGGAAGATGATCAGCGAATCGCCGTTTGCCAGGGCATCGAGCATCGGCTGCAACGGATTCTCGGCATTATCCTTGCGCTCCCGGTCAATCAGCACGCCATTGAACACCCGATTGATGATGTACCGGCGTAGTGGGCTTTTGAGCCAGTAATCGGCGCCAGCGACCGGTCGGGTGATATCGCGCAAGGTCGGCGGCAACGACGCCCACAGCAGCACGAAATCGCCATGGCTGCTGTGGTTGGCGAAATAGATGCGCTGCACTGCTTGCGGTGCGCAACCGAGCCATAGGCTACGGGCGCCAGTGAGTAGACGCGCGGCAGAGGTGATGAGTGTGGCAACCACGGGTTCCAGCATGAGAACTCCTTATCCCGCTACGGCCAGCCAAGGGGCCGCCAAGATGAAAACCAGGGTCAACAGAACTTGTGCCGCCACCAGCAATGCCTGGCGACGCAACAGCTTCAGGGCGCCGGCAATGCGTTGGCCCCAGGTACGGCCGGCGCGTTCGGCGGGCTGTAGATTCAGCGCTGTCAGGGCTTGATCCAGGGCTTGGGTGCGCTCGCCGAGATCTGCGGCGCTCTCGGCAAGGCGCTGGAACAGATCGGCATCGAAAGCGACCCGCACTGCCCAGTATTTCTGCCACAGACCGAGCACCAGCAGCCCGCTGCTGCAGGTCACGCCCCAGAACCCCGGGCTGGTCAGGACGTACTGACTGAGGCCGAGCAAGGCGCCCAACAGGGTAAACCCGGTGGACAGTCGATCCAGCAAGTTGCCACGACGCAACAGACTGGCTATCACCTGCAGTTGCATTTCAATGGACAATGCTGCTCTCCATGCGGGTCGCTACCTGCTCCAGGGCTTTTCGTTGAAGGGGACCCAAAACAATCCCTGGACGCGCGCGCTGGATCAGCCGGATAGCTTCATCGATGCTGGCAACCCGCCCGCTGTGTAGCAGCCACGCGGCCACCGCCGTGGCGCTGCGCGAATAGCCCAGGGCGCAGCAGACCAGCAGCGGACCTTGCTGACGCAGGCTTTCGATGACCAGCGCTGCCTCCTGACATTGCGCGGCGGTGGGGGCGGTCAGGTCCAATACAGGCAGCGATCGGTAAGCGACGGAGCCAGGGTTCAGCGACAGTTCGGCACACAGGTCGAACACGGCAGTAAAGGCACAGTCCTCGAGTTCCTGGCGAGTCGGTATGCGCCCGAGCCAGACGTTGTCGAGTACCCGATCGGGATCTGGATCCTTGCGGGTCCACAGGCGCGAATTGAGCCAGGCTGCGGCCAGATAGGGGGCCAGGAGCCAGCGGGCGGCGGCTGACAGGCGTCCATTGGCGCGTTTCTGAAAGCCGCCAGCCTCCAGCACGGCGTAATTGAGCGCCACCAGCAGCAGTGCCAGCGCCGGCCAGAGTAGCCACAGCCAGACTCCCCCCAAGGCAAAGGCCGAAACAGTGAACGCTGCCACCCCCAGCAGGTAATACAGCGCCAGTTTCCAGCGTTTCCCCCGGGGTGCCAGGCGCGCGGTTTGCAGGACGGAGGGGCCCTCCAGCGGCCATAGCCAGACACACAGCCAACCGAGCATCGCTCCGGTGGGTAGATCGATGAAGTGGTGCTGGTAAGTGGTCAGTACCGAGATCCCGATCAGGGCGAACCAGCCATGCATCACTGCGCGCCAGATGCCCTGCAAGTGCCGCTGATAGCAGGCCCAGAGGATCACCAGCAAGGCGATGTGCAGCGATGGTGCCTGGTTGAACGGCTTGTCAAAGCCGGCGAGGACGTCGAACAGCCAGCCAAATACGCCATCCAGTTCCGGTCGGTCAAACGTGAAGCGCAGCGGCCAGATCAGAAAGCAACTGACGGCAATCACCTGCGCGGTCAGCAGGCGCAAGGCATGGCGTTTCAGTTCCTCGCGGCTGCGCGGTAGCAGCAGGGACAGGCCGTACAGCAGGTCGATGGACCAGTAAGGGACAATGGTCCAGGCCCAGAAGGGCATGTGGTTTTCCCACTCGAACACCAGGCTGCCGACATCACCGCGCTGGGTAGTGACCCAGGTGGCGAAACCGTAGGTGCCGAAAAACATCGGCGCCAGCAGCAATAGCCAGAGCACCGCCGATTTGAGCAAGCCAGGCTCGCGTACCGCCGTTGCCGTGAGCTGCATCACGACACCCGTTGCGCGAGGGCCACGCTGAAAATGCCCCACTCGTCGACGCGCAGGTCGATTCTGCGAAAGCCGGCGGCCTCCACCAGTTGGTCCATTTCCGCCTGGGTGCGCCGGCGCATGACCCAGGCCTGACCTTCACGGTGGCTGGTCAGAGCGCGGGCGATCAGTTCCAGCTGCGGGTGCCAGGGTTGACCGGTATAGACCAGATAGCCACCGGGCTCGACGGCTTCGGCCAGCCCGGCGAGGGACGCGCTGACCATTTGATTGTCGGCGAACAGTTCGTACAAACCGGATACCACCGCCAGGGTCGGCTTGGGGGCCAGTGCGGCCAGATCGGCGCGGTCGAAGGCATCGCCCTTGACGAATCGAGCGATCCCTTCCAGGCCTTTTTCGCGGATTAGCGCACTGCCGTCGCGCACATTGATGTCGCTGTAGTCGCGCAACAGAATCGACTCGGGCAGCGGGCTGACGCCCTGCAAGGCTTCGAGAATGTAGCGCCCGTGTCCGGCGGCGATGTCGACGATGCGCACTTCGTGTCCTTGGTCGCGCAATTGCTGCATCGCCAGGCGCAGCAGTTCCTCGACGTGCAGTTTGCGTTGGCGAATGCCGCGCCAGCCGATGGAGTCCAGGTAATTGCGGTCGATCATGCGACCGAGACCGGATGTGCCAGTGGGTGTGTTGCGGTAGACGTAGTCAAGGGTGCTGCCGGAGTCGAACCCTGTGTCGAACCCCAGCTTGATCCCCGACGATAGCTGGCTGCCCAGGCGCATGCTGGCGCGGGTCGCGCGCCAATACAGATCGCGCAGGGAGTTGTGCGGCAGCGGTGCGGCCAGCGATTCGGACTCGGCGCAGGTCGGGCCCAGGCGATCGGCGGCCAACAGGGAAGGGCGGGCGCTCGGTTGGTCGAAGTTCTGCAGGATGAAGCGGCGTGCACTGGCGACGGCCAGGCTGCGATTCTTTTCTCCCAGGGTGTCGTGGAAGAACCCCGGCAGCACGTGTTTTTCCTTGTGCAGGCTGCCCAGGCGATCGAAGAACTGTTCCTGGGGTTGGCGATGCACGACGAAATCGGCACCGGAGATCAACAACTGGGTGGGGATCTGAATGGCCTGGGCATCGGCTACGACCCGTTCGGCGGCTTCGTAGAGGCCGAGCAAGACGTTGACCGAAATGGCCTTGGTGATCAGCGGGTCGTTGTCGTAGCTGGCGACGCGTTGCGGATCATGACTGAGAAAGCGCGCCTTGACGTAGCTGTTGACGAAAAAGTTGCCGCGCCACTTGCGCAGCAGTGCCAGCCCTTGGCGGGCGAAGGGCACATAGAGCTTGACCTTGAACGCCGGCGACGCCAGCACCAGCGAGCTTAGGCGTGGCGCGTAATCGTGGGCCCAGGTGGCGACGATCACTGCGCCGACGCTCTGGGCGATCACCGCGAGATTTTCCTCGTCAATCCGGTAAGTCGCCTTCAGGTGCTCGCAGAAGGTCTGCACGTCGCGCACGCTGGTGGCAAAGCCCGGGCTGTCGCCGCGGGCGCCTGGCGAGAGGCCATGACCCCGGGCATCCCAGGCAAAGAAGTCATAGTCGGGCAGGTCCAGTTCATCCACCAGGTGGGCAATGCGCCCCGAGTGCTCATGGCCGCGATGAAACAACAGCACGGCCTTGCGCGCCACGGCCGGGGCAGGGGTGCCAGGCCAGTATCGGTAAAACAGTTCCACGCCGTCATGGGTGGTGAATGTCTGCTCGCGAGCTTCGCGCATTGCCAATTCCTTAGGCTGAAGAGCCGTCTTGTTGTACTTCCCTGAGGCCCTGGCGGACCCGATTTATCAGTGTGCAGAGCAGCAGCACCGCGATGATCGCGAACACCCCATTGATCCACGGGGCGTTGATCCACCCCAAGGCGATACCGGCGGCCACGACCCCCAGCACGAAAGCCCGGTCACTCTTGCCCATGGGCCCGTCGTAACGCCGCGAGGCGCCGATCATCGGCCCCAGCACGCCGCTGTACTCGCTGAACAAGGCGAGCAGGGTCACCAGCAGCACCAGCCACAGGCTGACGTCCGGCAACAGGGCAAAAGGCAGGATCAGGGCACAGTCGGCGGCGATATCGCACAGCTCATTGAGGTAGGCGCCCAGGCGCGACTGTTGGCCGAATTCCCGAGCCAGCATGCCGTCGATGGCGTTGAGTGCCATGCGCACGATCATCCACACCGGCACCAGCGCGAAAATCCAGGGGTGATGCACGAAACCAGCGATCACCGCGCCCACCAGCACCGAGCCGATGCCGGCCATCAGGGTAATCCGGTTAGCTGTGGTGCCCTTGTTGAACAGACGTTGGACCAGCGGCCGCAGGAGGTTTTGAAACGCAGGTTTGATCTGGTAGATGCTGGGCACGTCGATAGGGTCTCAGCCGGAGG
The DNA here is from genome assembly GCF_054343835.1 of Pseudomonas sp. GNP012. Lineage (NCBI taxonomy): Bacteria > Pseudomonadati > Pseudomonadota > Gammaproteobacteria > Pseudomonadales > Pseudomonadaceae > Pseudomonas > Pseudomonas sp. GNP012. The sequence goes on from NZ_JBTGUU010000001.1 coordinate 1,369,259, forward strand.
AATGTGTGGAGCGAGCGTCGATCGATACGATTTTTCAGTGTAGATGGGTTCTTGCGGCACGCGTCCCGTTGCCCGTCCGTGATGCGAGAGCGCCTCATGCCTGCCCCGCCTTTGTGTTGTCTGCAGGGGCGGGCACGTTAGGCAAGTAGAAGGCAGGTATAAATCAGGCGTTTCTTTATCCGGTGTAGGAGTGTTCTTTATCAAGGTTGTCTGATGATCGGTGCGTGAGAATGATCCCCCCAACGTCTATTTGAGCAACAACTGAAACTCTTCCACCGGCAACGGCGGGCTGTGCAAATACCCTTGGTAGAAGTGACACTCCAGCCCCTGCAGGAACTCAAGCTGCTCCGCTGTTTCCACCCCTTCGGCAATCACTTTCAAATCCAGGCTGCGGGCCATGGCGACGATGGCGCGGATGATCTCGGCGTCGTTCGGGTCGCTGGTGGCGTCACGGATGAATGACTTGTCGATTTTCAGGGTGTCGACCGGTAGGCGCTTGAGGTAGGTCAGCGAGGAATAGCCGGTGCCGAAGTCGTCCATGGCGAAGCTCACGCCGAGTTTTTTCAGGCGGCGCATTTTGCCGATGGTGTCTTCCAGGTTCTGGATCACGATGCCTTCGGTGATTTCCAGCTTCAGCAGCGTGCAGGGCAGCCCATAGGTGGCGAGGCTGTTTTCAACGCGTTCGACGAAATCGTTCTGGCGGAACTGGCGCGGGCTGATGTTCACGCACAGGCTGAATTTGTACGGGTTCACCAGGCCTCGGTCGATCAATTGCTTGAAGGCCTGGCAGGCTTCGTCGAGGATCCAGGTGCCGACCTCCAGGATCAGTCCGCTGTCTTCCAGCACCTTGATGAACTCGGTGGGTGACTGCGCGCCGAGCTCCGGGTGATTCCAGCGTACCAGAGCCTCGGCGCCGACGATGCGGTCGCCCCGGGCGTCGACCTGGGGTTGGTAATGCACGCGAAACTCGCCCCGGGACAGGGCCAGGCGCAGGTCGGTTTCCATGCGCAGGCGTTCGCTCGCGGCCTTCTGCATGGTGTTGTGGTACATCTGCGCAGTATTGCGCCCCGAGTCCTTGGCGCGATAGAGCGCGATGTCGGCGCGCTTGAGCAGGTCGGTCGGGGTCGAGCCGTGATCGGGGATCAGCGCAATGCCGATACTTGGCGTCACTTGCAGGCGCTGGCCGTCGAGGAACATCGGTTCGGACAGCAGTTCGCGGATGGTGTCGGCCAGTTCCCGAACCTGATCGCTGACTTCGCTGCGCGAGCCTTCGAGACCGCTGAGCAGCACCACGAATTCGTCGCCACCCAGGCGTGCAACGGTGTCCTCCATGCGCACGCTGGCCTCCAGGCGCGCGGTGATGATTTTCAGCACGGTATCGCCCACCGGGTGCCCGAGGGAGTCGTTGATGTGCTTGAAATGGTCGAGGTCGAGGAACATCAGCGCGCCGCGCAGGTTATGCCGTTTGAGCAGGGCGATCTGCTGGCTCAGGCGGTCCATCAGCAAGGCACGGTTGGGCAGGTTGGTCAGTGGGTCGTGGTAGGCCAGGTGGCGAATCTGCGCTTCGGCGTTTTTCAGCAGGCTCACGTCCCGCGCGGTCAACAGCAGGCAGGCAGTTTCGTTGAGGGTGATCGGTTCCACCGAGACTTCGACGGTGAGCAGTTCGCCGCGCTTGTTGCGCCCGAGCATTTCCTGGTGATGAACCCGGCCCTTGATCTGCAATTCGGCCAGCAGCGCCGAGCGTTGTTTTTCTTCCGCCCATATCCCGACCTGGTACACCGTGCGCCCCACCACTTCTTCGGCGCGGTAGCCGGTCAGGCGGCAGAAACCGTCGTTGACCTCCAGATAGCGGCCGGTGTCGCGCTCGGTGATGGTGATGGCGTCGGGGCTGGAGTGGAAGGCCTTGGCGAATTTCTCTTCGCTGGCCTTGAGCGCCGCTTCCGAGCGTTGTTGCTGGGTGATATCTCGCAGCGTGGTGACGATGCAGGCCTGGTCGCCGACGCTGATCTGGCGGCTGGAAATCACGCAGGTCAGGGCCTGTCCGTCCTTGTGCTGGACGAGGATGGCGACGTTGTTCAGGCCTTGTTCGCGGATCACTTGTTCGATCCGTCGCAGGCTTTTCGCTGACGCGTCCCACAGACCGATTTCGTCGGCGCTGCGGCCGATCACATCGGCGGCGCTCCAGCCGAAGGTCTGGGTGAAGCTGGAGTTGATTTCTATGAACTGGCCGCTGTCCTGGTGGGTGACGCAGATCGGATCGGGGCTGACCTGGAACAGCGTGGCGAATTTTTCTTCGGAGGCCACCAGCCGTTGTTCGCGCTCCACCTGGTCAGTGATGTCGAGCAAGGTGCCGGCCATGCGTACCGGCACGCCGTTGTCATCGCGGTAGAGGCGGGCGCGGCTTTCCAGGTAGCGTGAGCTGCCGTCGGGCAATTGCACGCGGTAGGTCAATTGATAGTTGCCGGCCGGGCCTTCGCGCAGGCTGCGGTAGGCGTCGCGCATGGTGTCGCGCTCTTCGCCGGGTACGCCTTCGAAAAACGCGTCGAAGGATTCGTGAAAGGGTTTGGCTTCCAGACCGTGCAGTTGGGCGGCCCGTGCCGATCCGTAGAGCATGCCGCTGGGAATGTGCCAGTCCCAGGTCCCGAGTTGCGCCGAATCCAGGGCCAGGTCGAGGCGTTCCTGGCTGTCTTTGAGGGCATGTTCGGCGACTTTGCGTTCGGTGGTGTCGAGGAAGGTGCTCAGTAGATAGGGCTGGCCTTCGAGCTCGACTTTTTGCGCACTGAGGATGCCGTCATGGATCTGGCCGTTGCTGGCGCGAAACTGCACTTCCATGCTCACCACGTCGCCCTTGGCTTTAGTGGCCTTGACCAGTTCGGCCCGTTGCTCGGGGTGCACCCACAGCCCCAGTTCCAGGGTGGTGCGGCCGATCGCGTTTTGCACAGGCCAACCGAACAGGCTTTCGAAATACTGGTTGGCTTCGGTAATCAGGCCATCTTCCTGGCGGGTCAGCAGAACCATGTTCGGACACAGGTGAAACAGGGTGGCGAAGCGTTTTTCCGAGCTGCTCAAGGCCTGCTCACGCTGGCGCTGGTGAGTGATCTCGCGGATCACGCCAATCATTCGCGGCCGGCCATGCTTGTCCGGCAACAGGCTGCCGCTGATTTCCAGCCAGTGCAGGCTGCCGTCGGGCCAGCGGATGCGGTGGTGCATGGCCTGCTCCAGTGGCGCGCCGCCAATGACCGCATGAAAGGCACGAACGGTTTTGGCGCGATCCTCTGGGGGGAGAAGGTCGAGGTATTCCAGGTCATGGGGCAGCGGTTGCCGTGGATCGAAGCCGAACAGCGCCTGCGTGCCCCGGGACCAACTGATCTTCCCGCGTTCGATGTCCCAATACCAGGCGCCCAGGCGCGCACCGTTGAGCGCGGCCAGCAATTGCGAGGCGCTTTCCCAGCTCTGTTCGGAGCTTTTCGGATCAATTGCCTGGATACGCGGCATCGGCGGAATACGGTCTACAGATTTCGGCATTGGCAAGCCTTGGGCTGGTGTTGGGCGTTTGTTGCAGGCATTCGCGGCTCTATAGGAGTAGCACAACTTAGCCTTGAGTCCCTGGCAGATCGAGTTGAGCGTCCAGTAAGGCCATGAAGGCCCGCGCAGCATTCGACAGCGTCCTTTCCGTGTGCAGGATATAGCCTAGCTGGCGAGTGAGCTGTATGCCCGGCAAAGGTATGCGCGCCACCTGGTCATCGAGCATGGTGCGCGGCAAGACACTCCAGGCCAGGCCGATCGAGACCATCATCTTGATGGTTTCCAGGTAGTTGGTACTCATGGCGATGTTGGGTGTCAGGCCCTGGGCTTCAAACAGCCGTTGCACGATGTGGTGGGTAAAGGTGTTGCCGCCGGGGAATACCGCCGGGTGTCGGGCGATGTCCGCCAGGCTGACCTTGCCGTTGTCGAGCAGTGAATGCTCCGGGGCGACCACGAAATCCAGCGGGTCGTCCCACACAGGCGTCGCCTTGACCAGTGTGTGGGGCTCCGGTGCGAGGGTGATGACCGCCAGTTCGGCGCGGCCATGGAGAATTTCCTCGTAGGCCACTTCCGAATCGAGGAACTGAATATCCAGCGCCACTTGCGGGTAGCGTCGGGTGAATTCCCTCAATAAAGGTGGCAAACGGTGCAGGCCGATGTGGTGACTGGTGGCCAGGGTCAGGCGGCCGGTCACTTCGCCGGTGAGGTTGGTCAGGGCGCGGCGCGTATCATCCAGCACATTGAGAATCTGATAGGCCCGCGGCAGCAGGGCGCGCCCGGCCTCGGTCAGGCCCACTTCGCGACCCAGGCGATCGAACAGCCGCACCTTCAATTGCTGCTCCAGGCCGGCGATGCGCTTGCTGATGGCCGGCTGGGTCAGGTGCAGCCGTTCGCCTGCGCCGGAGAAACTTCCGGTCTCGGCGATGGCAATAAAAGCATTGAGGTTGGCCAGGTCCATGTTCGCATTCCAGTTGGTTATCCAAAGCATAAAAAATATGAATTTGAGTTATTTAATGTAACCCCATAGGATCGACCTCACAAGCCAAGGGGTTATTGAGTCATTCAAAATCCGGGGCATAGAAACAAGCTGATGAGGAAACCGTCTGATGGCCGGCAAAACGCTCTACGACAAGCTCTGGGATTCGCATTTGGTCAAGCAGCGCGACGATGGCTCTGCGCTGATCTACATCGACCGTCACATCATCCACGAAGTGACTTCGCCGCAAGCCTTTGAAGGCCTGCGTCTGGCCGGGCGCAAGCCATGGCGCATCGATGCCAACATCGCGACCCCGGACCACAACGTACCGACCACCCCGGAACGCAAGGGCGGCATCGACGCCATCGTTGACCAGGTCTCGCGCCTGCAAGTCCAGACCCTCGATGACAACTGCGATGAATACGGCATTGTCGAATTCAAGATGAACGACGTTCGCCAGGGCATCGTCCACGTCATCGGCCCGGAGCAGGGCGCCACCTTGCCGGGCATGACCGTGGTCTGCGGCGACTCCCACACCTCGACCCACGGCGCATTCGGCGCATTGGCGCACGGTATCGGCACTTCCGAGGTCGAGCATGTGCTCGCCACCCAGTGCCTGGTCGCCAAAAAAATGAAGAACATGCTGGTGCGCGTCGAAGGCCAATTGCCGTTCGGCGTGACCGCCAAGGACATCGTGCTCGCCGTGATCGGCAAGATCGGCACCGCCGGCGGTAACGGCCACGCCATCGAATTCGCCGGCAGCGCGATTCGCGACCTGTCCGTGGAAGGCCGCATGACCATCTGCAACATGGCCATCGAAGCCGGCGCTCGCGTAGGCCTGGTGGCTGCAGACGAAAAGACTGTGGAATACGTCAAGGGTCGTCCGTTCGCTCCGAAAGGCGCGGAGTGGGACCTGGCCGTCGAAGCCTGGAAAGACCTGGTTTCTGACGCCGACGCCAGTTTCGACACCGTGGTCGAGCTCGACGCAACGCAAATCAAGCCGCAGGTCAGTTGGGGCACCTCGCCGGAAATGGTATTGGCGGTCGACCAGAACGTGCCGGATCCTGCGAAGGAAATGGACCTGGTCAAGCGTGATTCCATCGTCCGTGCCTTGAAGTACATGGGTTTGACCGCCAATCAGGCGATCACCGACATCCAGCTCGACCGCGTGTTCATCGGTTCCTGCACCAACTCGCGGATCGAAGACCTGCGCGCCGCAGCGGTGATCGCCAAGGGCCGCAAAGTGGCCTCGACCATCAAGCAGGCCATCGTCGTTCCAGGTTCGGGACTGGTGAAGGCCCAGGCTGAATCGGAAGGCCTGGACAAGATTTTCCTCGAAGCCGGTTTCGAATGGCGTGAGCCGGGTTGCTCGATGTGCCTGGCGATGAACCCGGACCGTTTGGAAAGTGGCGAGCATTGCGCCTCGACCTCCAACCGTAACTTCGAAGGCCGTCAGGGCGCCGGTGGCCGTACCCACCTCGTCAGCCCGGCCATGGCCGCGGCCGCTGCCGTAAACGGTCGTTTCGTCGACGTCCGTGAATTGATTTAAGGAGCGCAGCATGAAAGCTTTTACCCAGCACACTGGACTTGTCGCGCCTTTGGATCGTGCCAACGTCGACACCGACCAGATCATTCCGAAGCAGTTCTTGAAGTCGATCAAACGCACCGGTTTTGGCCCGAACCTGTTCGATGAATGGCGCTACCTGGATGTGGGGCAGCCGTACCAGGACAACTCCAAGCGTCCGCTGAACAAGGACTTCGTCCTCAATGCCGAGCGTTACAAGGGCGCCAGCGTGTTGCTGGCCCGTGAGAACTTCGGTTGCGGCTCCAGTCGTGAACACGCGCCGTGGGCGCTGGAAGAGTACGGTTTCCGCAGCATCATCGCGCCGAGCTATGCCGACATCTTCTTCAACAACAGCTTCAAGAACGGCTTGCTGCCGATCATCCTGAGCGATGCGGAAGTCGACGAACTGTTCCAGCAAGTGGAGGCCAATCCGGGGTATCAGTTGCAGGTCGATCTGCAAGCCCAGACCGTGACCCGCCCTGACGGAAAGGTGTTGAGCTTTGAAATCGATGCGTTCCGCAAGCATTGCCTGCTCAACGGCCTGGACGATATCGGCCTGACCTTGCAGGACGGTGATGCGATTGCAGCGTTTGAGGCCAAGCACCGTGCGAGCCAGCCCTGGTTGTTTCGCGATGCGTGATTTTGCGTAAGGCGTAATGACGCCATCGCGAGCAAGCTCGCTCCCACATTGGATTTGCGGCGTTCACAAAACCTGTGGGAGCGAGCTTGCTCGCGATGAGGCCAGAACAGACACCCCAAGACTCACCCCCAAAAAGGAAGTCCCGCATGACCAGCACGGCCCAGCACAGCCAGGTAGTCCAAAAGCAATTCGGTGAACAGGCAGCCGCCTACCTGAGCAGCGCCGTCCATGCTCAAGGCACCGAATTCGCGCTGCTACAGGCTGAACTGGCGGGGCAGGGCGATGCCCGGGTCCTGGACCTGGGGTGCGGCGCCGGTCACGTGAGTTTCCACGTAGCGCCGCTGGTCAGGGAGGTCGTGGCCTACGACCTGTCGCAACAGATGCTCGATGTGGTGACGGCTGCCGCTGCCGAGCGTGGTTTGAGCAATGTGTCCACGGTCAACGGTGCCGCCGAGCGCCTGCCGTTCGCCGATGGCGAATTCGATTTCGTCTTCAGCCGCTATTCGGCGCACCATTGGAGCGACCTGGGCGTGGCGCTGCGGGAAGTGCGTCGGGTGTTGAAACCGGGTGGCGTGGCGGCATTTGTCGACGTGTTGTCACCGGGCAGTCCGTTGTTCGACACTTACCTGCAAAGCGTCGAAGTGCTGCGTGACACCAGCCATGTGCGCGATTACTCCGCCGGTGAGTGGCTGCGCCAGGTCAGTGAGGCGGGGTTGCACACCCGCAGTACCACCCGTCAGCGCTTGCGCCTGGAGTACAACAGCTGGGTCGAGCGCATGCGCACCCCTGAAGTGATGCGCGCGGCGATCCGCCAGTTGCAGCAGTCGATGGGTCATGAAGTACGCGAATATTTTGAGATTGAGGCCGATGGTTCGTTCAGTACCGATGTGCTGGTACTGTTTGTAGAAAGATAGGTACCGATCGATAGAGTTTTTCCGGGAGCGCCCGTGGGTGCACCGACTGATGACATGAGGAAAGCATGAGCAAGCAGATTCTGATTCTCCCAGGTGACGGTATTGGCCCGGAAATCATGGCCGAAGCGGTCAAGGTGCTGGAACTGGCCAGTGACAAGTTCTCTCTGGGCTTCGAGCTGAGCCACGACGTGATCGGTGGCGCGGCCATTGATAAACACGGCGTGCCTTTGGCCGATGAAACCCTGGAGCGTGCCCGTGCGGCCGATGCCGTGTTGCTGGGTGCGGTCGGCGGCCCGAAATGGGACACCATCGAGCGTGACATCCGCCCTGAGCGCGGCCTGTTGAAAATCCGTGCGCAACTGGGCCTGTTCGGCAACCTGCGTCCGGCGATCCTGTACCCGCAACTGGCCGAGGCTTCCAGCCTGAAGCCGGAAATCGTCTCCGGGCTGGACATCCTGATCGTTCGCGAACTGACCGGCGGCATCTATTTCGGTGCACCGCGTGGCACCCGTACCCTGGAAAACGGCGAGCGTCAGTCCTACGACACCCTGCCGTACAGCGAAAGCGAAATCCGCCGCATCGCCCGTGTCGGCTTCGACATGGCCATGGTCCGCGGCAAGAAGCTGTGCTCGGTGGACAAGGCCAACGTACTGGCGTCCAGCCAGTTGTGGCGTGAAGTGGTCGAGCAGGTGGCCAAGGATTATCCTGAAGTCGAACTGAGCCACATGTACGTCGACAACGCCGCCATGCAACTGGTGCGTGCACCGAAGCAGTTCGACGTGATCGTTACCGACAACATGTTCGGCGACATCCTGTCCGACCAGGCCTCGATGCTCACCGGTTCCATCGGCATGCTGCCGTCGGCGTCCCTGGACACCAACAACAAGGGCATGTACGAGCCGTGCCACGGTTCGGCGCCGGACATCGCGGGCAAGGGCATTGCCAACCCGCTGGCGACCATTCTGTCGGTGTCGATGATGCTGCGTTACAGCTTCAATCAGCAGGCTGCCGCCGACGCCATCGAGAAAGCCGTGAGCCTGGTGCTCGATCAGGGCTTGCGCACGGGTGACATCTGGTCGGCCGGTTGCACTAAAGTCGGTACGCAGGAAATGGGTGACGCAGTAGTCGCCGCGCTGCGGAATCTGTAATCTCTCGGGCCCGCTGCCAAATTCAAGACAAGGCAGCGGCCCACATTTCAAGAAGGTGTAGTTGCGATGAAACGTGTAGGTCTGATCGGTTGGCGCGGTATGGTCGGTTCCGTGCTCATGCAGCGGATGCTGGAAGAGCAGGATTTCGATCTTATCGAGCCGGTGTTTTTCACCACTTCCAATGTCGGTGGCCAAGGCCCGTCCGTGGGCAAGGACATTGCTCCGCTCAAGGACGCTTACAGCATTGAAGAGCTGAAAACCCTCGACGTGATTCTGACCTGCCAGGGTGGCGACTACACCAGCGAAGTCTTCCCCAAGCTGCGCGAAGCCGGCTGGCAGGGTTACTGGATCGACGCCGCTTCGAGCCTGCGCATGCAGGATGACGCGGTGATCGTTCTGGACCCGGTGAACCGCAAGGTCATCGACCAGCAGCTCGATGCTGGCACCAAGAACTACATCGGCGGCAACTGCACCGTCAGCCTGATGTTGATGGGCCTCGGTGGCCTGTTCGAAGCGGGCCTGGTGGAGTGGATGAGCGCCATGACCTATCAGGCGGCCTCCGGTGCCGGCGCGCAGAACATGCGTGAACTGATCAAGCAGATGGGCGCGACCCACGCCGCTGTCGCCGATCAACTGGCCGATCCGGCCAGCGCGATCCTCGACATCGACCGTCGCGTGGCCGAAGCCATGCGCAGCGACGCGTACCCGACCGAAAACTTCGGCGTACCGCTGGCCGGCAGCCTGATCCCGTGGATCGACAAGGAACTGCCGAACGGTCAAAGCCGTGAAGAGTGGAAGGCCCAGGCCGAGACCAACAAGATCCTCGGTCGCTTCAAGAGCCCGATCCCGGTCGATGGCATCTGCGTGCGCATCGGCGCCATGCGCTGCCACAGCCAGGCGCTGACCATCAAGTTGAACAAAGACGTGCCGATCGCCGATATCGAAGGGTTGATTAGCCAGCACAACCCTTGGGTCAAGCTGGTGCCGAACAGCCGTGAGACCAGCATTCAGGAGCTGAGCCCGAACAAGGTCACCGGCACCCTGAACATCCCGGTTGGTCGTCTGCGCAAGCTGAACATGGGTTCGCAGTTCGTCGGCGCGTTCACCGTCGGCGACCAGTTGCTGTGGGGTGCGGCCGAACCGCTGCGTCGCATGCTGCGGATCCTGCTCGAGCGTTGATCGACTGATGCAATGAAAGAACCCGCGCCTTGAAAGAGGTGCGGGTTTTTTTATCCCTGACTGTCTGACGTTTATGGGTGGCCCGTACCGGCCTCTTCGCGGGCAAGCCCGCTCCCACAGGGTTTAGCGCGATCCTTGTGGGAGCGAGCCTGCTCGCGAAGGGGCCATCACAGGCACCACAAGGCCCGGCAGAATTGCCTGCATGCCAGTCACCCGGTAAAGTGCCGCTCCCCCCGTTTCGCCAGAGGTAGAACCATGAGCCAGACCATTGATATTGCCGTGATCGGCGCCACCGGTACTGTCGGCGAAACACTGGTGCAGATTCTCGAGGAGCGCGATTTCCCGATCGGCACCCTTCACCTGTTGGCCAGCAGCGAGTCGGCCGGCAGTTCCGTACCCTTTCGCGGCAAGAACGTGCGGGTGCGGGAAGTCGATGAGTTCGACTTCAGCAAGGTGCAGTTGGCATTTTTTGCCGCCGGCCCGGCGGTTTCCTTAAGTTTTGCTTCCCGTGCGAACGATGCCGGTTGCTCGGTGATCGATCTGTCCGGTGCCTTGCCGGCGGATAAGGCGCCGCAGGTCGTGCCTGAGGCCAACGCTCAGGTGCTGGCGGGCTTGAAAAAGCCGTTTCTGGTCAGCAGTCCAAGTCCTTCGGCTACCACGCTGGCGGTGGTGCTCGCGCCGCTGATGGATGTGCTCGATTTGCAGCGCGTCAGCCTGACCGCCAGCCTGGCGGTATCGGCCCAGGGCCGTGAAGCCGTGAGTGAGCTCGCCCGGCAAACCGCCGAACTGCTGAATGTGCGGCCGCTCGAGCCGAAATTCTTTGACCGGCAAATGGCCTTCAACCTGTTGGCTCAGGTCGGCAAGCCGGATGAACAAGGTCATACGCTGCTGGAAAAACGCCTGGTGCGTGAGCTGCGTCAGGTCATGACGCTGCCTTCATTGAAGATTTCCGTTACTTGCATTCAAGCCCCGGTGTTTTTTGGCGATAGCTATAGCGTGACCCTGCAGTGCGCAAACGACATTGATTTGGCCAAAGTCAATGCTGCGTTGGAAGACGCGCCCGGTATCGAGCTGGTCGAGGCGGGCGATTACCCGACGCCGGTAGGTGACGCGGTAGGCCAGGATGTGGTCTACGTGGGGCGGGTTCGCCAGGGTATCGACGACCTGTCGGAACTTAATTTGTGGCTGACGTCAGATAACGTACGCAAAGGCGCCGCGCTCAACGCTGTGCAGCTGGCTGAGTTGTTGATTAAAGACCTGCTGTAAAAGATACTTTGCAACAATTTGTCGATTGATTCCGCACGAGCCTATGCTTGCCGGAGTGCTGAAGGCGAGCCACTCTGCGGGGCTTTGCGGGGCATCAATCAAATGATCGCGCGCGACGACCTTCGTCGTTGCACGCAATGCCTTGCGGCTGCGGCTATCAATATCTTCTCGCTGGCCGAGGAATGTTCAAACTAAGGATGAGCTAATGGTTCAAGTTCGCAAACTGGTGTTAGCAATAGCGGCCGCCTCGGCGCTGTCCTCCGGTATGGCGCATGCCCTCGGGCTCGGGGAACTGACCCTGAAATCGACGCTCAACCAGCCGCTGTTGGCGGAAATCGAGCTGCTCGATGTCAAGGACCTCACCGCTGCCGAATTGGTGCCGAGCCTGGCTTCGCTGGAAGATTTCGCCAAGGCCGGTGTCGACCGCCAGGCGTTTCTGAATGACTTGACCTTCACCCCGGTGCTTAACGCCAGCGGCAAAAGCATCCTGCGCGTGACCTCCAGCAAGCCTCTCTCCGAGCCGATGGTGAAGTTCCTGGTTCAGGTGATGTGGCCGAATGGCCGTTTGCTGCGCGACTACAGTGTGCTGCTCGATCCATCGAAATTCTCGCCGCAAGCTGCCGAGGCGGCTGCGCAGCCCGCACCGACTTCAACCGTCGCTGCACCGGTCACCGGTGCGACCAAACCGTCGCAATACACCACCACGCCGCGCGATACCCTGTGGGAAATCGCCGCGAAGGCGCGTAATGGCGGTTCGATCCAGCAAACCATGCTGGCCATCCAGGCGCTGAACCCGGACGCCTTCATTGACGGCAACATCAACCGCCTGAAAACCGGCCAGGTGCTGCGTATGCCGGATCAGGCGCAGAGCACGAACCTGCCGCAACCCAAGGCCATCGCCGAAGTGGCCGCGCAGAACAAGGCCTGGCGTCAGGGGCGCCGTTATGTCGCCAAACCCGGGGCAGGGCAGCAGCAACTGGACGCCACCAATCGCGCTCGCACCGATGTTGCTCCGACTCAAGCGGCCGGCGACAAACTGAGCCTGGTGTCTGCCGAGTCCGGCAAGAATCGTGGCAAAGGACCTGCCGGCGATGCCGCGGCCCTTAGCAACAAGCTGGCGGTGACTCAGGAAAGCCTCGACAGCAGTCGTCGTGATAACGCCGAACTGAAGAGCCGCATGGCCGACCTGCAAAGCCAGGTGGACAAGCTGCAGCGCCTGATTGAGTTGAAGAATAATCAACTGGCCAAGTTGCAGGCCGAGGGCGCGACTGGCGCACCAGGCACCGCAACGGCTCCGGCAATGTCGGCCGAGCTGGCGCCCAATCCGACTGCACCTGCTCCGGCAGACACTGCACCGGTTTCACCTGCACCAGTGGCCACGGCACCCGAGGCAGCTGCGGCGCCGGTCGGGCAACCTGTCGAGGCGACGCCGGCCGCATCCGACGATCAGAAATTCAATGAGTTGCTGAGCAATCCGGTGCTGCTGGGCCTGGTGGGTGGCGGTGCTGTCGTTCTGCTGCTTTTGCTTCTGTTGCTGGCGCGCCGTCGCAAAGCGCAGCAAGCAGCCGAGAAGCATCAGCGCATGGCGCGTGCCCTGGCCGAAGAGCAGCCGTTCTCGGCCGATCTCGACCTGCCGGAAAGCAGCTTCGAAGGCCTGGAAGTTCCGTCGCCAAGCGTGAAGCTGGCGACTGCACCGACGCCAGCTCCCGCGCCTGCGCCGGTCATTGCCCCGGTCGTGATGACCACGCCGATCGCCGCGCCATTGGTGTCGCCGGCTGCCGAGCGTTCCGACGATGTACTGGGCCAGGCTCAGTCGCACATCAGTGCCGGTCGCCTGAACCAGGCTGCCGCGTTGCTGGAGGACGGCGTCAAGCGAGAGCCTCAGCGCAGCGATTTGCGCTTGAAGCTGATGGAAGTCTATGGCCAGCAAGGCGACCGCGATGCGTTCGTCAGCCAGGAGCGCAAGCTGGTGGCCAATGGCGACAACTTCGCCCAGGTTGAAAAGCTCAAAAGCCGCTTCCCGGCCATGGCGCTGGTGGCTGCCGGTGGCATCGCCGCAGCCGCCGTTGCTGCCGAGCTGGACGCGCAGTACGTCAAGGACCTGTTGCTCGATGAGCCGCAAGCACCCGCGCCGGAACCGACGCCGCTCGAGGATGACCTCGACAGCGCCTTCGACCTGAGCCTGGATGATCTGGACACGATCCAGCCTGTGGCGCCTGCACCGGCACCTGTACCGGAGCCTGAAGTGGCGGCTTTGGCGGATCTGGACGAATTCCCGCTGGATGACGATCTGAGTTTTGAGTCGGTGTTGCAGCAACAGACCGAAATCAAGGAAAACCTCGACGACCTGTCGGACTTCGACCTTGACCTGGATCTCGGTGCGCAACCGTCGCCGGCGATGCTGGCTGAAGATGACTTCCTGCTGGATCTGGATGAAGGCGTGAAGGATTTTCCAGCCGCCGAAACCCCGGCTGTTCCTGAAGTTGCGCTGGATGATCTGGACTTGCCTGCCGACTTCGACCTGTCGCTGGCCGACGAATTGAGCACACCGGATGCGTTCGCCGCAGAGCTGGATGATGTCAATGCCGAGCTGGAAAGTTTGTCCAACAGCATCGGCGAACCGACCTTTACCGAAGCCGATGCCGCACTGGATGGCGATGACGAGTTCGACTTCCTCTCGGGTACCGATGAAGCCGCTACCAAGCTCGATCTGGCCCAGGCCTATATCGACATGGGCGACAGCGACGGTGCCCGCGACATCCTCAATGAGGTCGTGAGCGAAGGCAGTGACGAGCAGAAGAGCGAAGCCAGGGAAATGCTTTCGCGTCTGGCTTGAGTGATCGTCAAGTTGTAAACAGAACGGCAGCCCGGTGAGGCTGCCGTTTTTGTTTGGGCGATGAATTGATGTCGTCTGCGGTGGCCTCTTCGCGGGCAAGCCCGCTCCCACAGGATCACACTATACCTGTGGGAGCGGGCTTGCTCGCGAAGAGGCCGGAACAGTCAAAGGAGATCTCTCTGGTATCCCCGCCCGGTGGCCTTATAATGCCCGCCTTTGGTACATCATCAGGCTGTCCCTCCTTGGCAAATATAGATAACCCGGCCGCCGAAATGGCAGCCGACGGCTTTTTCCGGATCGCGCTGGGCGTCGAATACAAAGGCTCGCGCTACCGTGGCTGGCAGCGCCAGGCGTCCGGGGTGCTCACCGTGCAGGAAACCCTCGAAAACGCCTTGTCCAAAGTCGCCGATTCACCCGTCTCGCTGATGTGCGCCGGGCGTACCGACGCCGGGGTGCATGCCTGCGGACAGGTGGTGCATTTCGATACCCAGGTCGAGCGTTCGATGAAGGCCTGGACCATGGGCGCCAACATCAACTTGCCCCACGACGTCAGTGTCAGTTGGGCCAAGGTCATGCCGGCGCATTTCCATGCGCGGTTCAAGGCCATTGCCCGGCGTTATCGCTACGTGATCTACAACGATCAGATCCGACCCGCGCACCTGAACGAAGAAGTGACCTGGAATCACCGGCCGCTGGACGTCGAGCGCATGGCCGAGGCGGCTCAATACCTGCTCGGCACCCATGATTTCAGCGCTTTTCGCGCCGGCCAGTGCCAGGCCAAGTCGCCGATCAAGGAACTGCATCACCTGCGCGTCACCCGTCACGGCAAGATGATCGTGCTGGACATTCGTGCCAGCGCCTTCCTGCACCACATGGTGCGCAACATCGCCGGCGTGCTGATGACCATTGGCGCCGGCGAGCGTCCGGTGGAGTGGATGAAAGAGGTGCTGGAGAGCCGGATTCGGCGGTCCGGGGGCGTGACGGCGCATCCATTCGGCTTGTACCTGGTGCAGGTCGAGTACCGTGACGAGTTCCAATTGCCAGAACGTTACATCGGTCCACACTTCCTGACCGGCTTCTCCGAACTTGGCGGCTGACGCCCTCGAATGCTTTTGTTACCATCCGGGACTTTCCCGGATTTGTCTTGGAGTTGTGTCGACATGTCAGCCGTTCGCAGCAAGATCTGTGGGATTACCCGCATAGAGGATGCGTTGGCAGCCGTCGAGGCCGGGGCGGATGCCATCGGCTTCGTGTTCTATGCCAAAAGCCCCCGTGCGGTGACGTTCCAGCAGGCGCGCTCGATCATCCAGGCGCTGCCGCCGTTCGTGACCACCGTGGGCCTGTTCGTCAATGCGAGTCGTTGCGAACTGGGTGAGCTCCTCGACGCAGTGCCCCTGGACCTGCTGCAATTTCACGGCGATGAAAGCGCGGCGGATTGCGAAGGCTGGCATCGTCCGTACATCAAGGCGTTGCGGGTCAAGGCCGGTGATGACATCGCCGCGGCCTGTGATGCGTATGCCAGTGCCAGCGGTATCCTGCTCGATACCTATGTCGAAGGCGTTCCCGGAGGAACCGGTGAGGCGTTTGACTGGTCACTGATACCGCAAGGCTTGAGCAAACCGATCATTCTGGCCGGCGGCCTGACGCCGGATAACGTCGCCGAAGCGATTGCCCGCGTCCGGCCTTATGCCGTGGATGTCAGCGGCGGGGTAGAGGCGAGCAGGGGCATCAAGGATCACGCAAAGGTCCAGGCATTTATCAAGGCGGTACGCGGTAGCACCTGTTGATGTGACGGCTGGCAGACTGCCGCCGTCCACTGCACTGTACAAAACGGCTGAGGGTCATGGGGTGGTACGCAGGTCACGTTTCGCTGATCCGGCCATTCACTGATCATCGCCGCACACATGAATTTAGCGCTAGGGCATACACGGGGCTGCGAACCAGAGCGTTCGGGCCGCCGGTACTGGAGAAAGAAAGCATGAGCAACTGGTTAGTAGACAAACTGATCCCTTCGATCATGCGTTCCGAGGTCAAGAAGAGCTCGGTGCCTGAAGGTCTTTGGCACAAATGCCCGTCTTGCGAGGCTGTGCTGTATCGTCCTGAGTTGGAAAAGACCCTGGACGTTTGCCCCAAGTGCAACCATCACATGCGTATCGGCGCTCGCGCCCGTATCGACATCTTCCTCGACGTTGAAGGTCGTACCGAGCTGGGTGCAGACCTGGAGCCGGTTGACCGTCTGAAGTTCCGCGATGGCAAGAAGTACAAGGACCGCCTGACCGCTGCACAAAAGCAGACCGGCGAAAAAGACGCGCTGGTTTCGATGAGCGGCACGTTGCTGGGCATGCCGATCGTGGTTTCCGCGTTCGAATTTTCCTTCATGGGCGGTTCGATGGGCGCCATCGTCGGTGAGCGTTTCGTTCGCGCCGCCAACTACGCCCTGGAAAAACGTTGCCCGATGGTCTGTTTCTCGGCCTCCGGCGGTGCGCGGATGCAGGAAGCGCTGATTTCCCTGATGCAGATGGCCAAGACCTCTGCGGTGCTGGCGCGTCTGCGTGAAGAAGGCATCCCGTTCATCTCCGTGCTGACCGATCCGGTCTACGGCGGCGTTTCCGCCAGCCTGGCGATGCTGGGCGACGTGATTGTCGGCGAGCCGAAGGCGCTGATCGGTTTTGCCGGTCCGCGTGTGATCGAGCAGACCGTGCGTGAAAAACTGCCGGAAGGCTTCCAGCGCAGCGAGTTCCTGCTGGAGCACGGTGCCATCGACATGATCATCGACCGTCAGGAGCTGCGTCCGCGCCTGGGTAACCTGCTGGCGCAAATGATGGGCCTGCCGACGCCGAAGTTCGTGGCTGCACCTATCGTTCCAATCGTGGTTCCACCGGTACCTGCCAGCCTATGACCCAACGTACCCTTGGCGAATGGCTCGCCTACCTCGAACGGTTGCACCCTTCGGCCATCGACATGGGGCTGGAGCGGTCGCAGCAGGTAGCGTCCCGCATGGGACTGGGCAAGCCGGCGCCTCGGGTGATTACGGTCACCGGGACCAACGGCAAGGGTTCCACCTGTGCGTTCGTGGCGTCCTTGCTGCGGGCCCAGGGCTTGAAAGTGGGGGTTTACAACTCCCCGCACCTGCTGCGCTACAACGAGCGGGTAACGGTCAACGGCGTCGAAGCCACTGACGCCGAGCTGTGCGCGGCCTTTGCTGCGGTAGAGGCCGGGCGTGGCGACACTTCGCTGACCTACTTCGAAATGGGCACCCTGGCGGCGTTCTGGCTGTTCCAGCATTCCGGGCTTGATGCGGTGGTGCTGGAAGTCGGTCTGGGCGGTCGTCTGGACACGGTCAACGTGGTGGATGCCGACATGGCGCTGGTCACCAGTATTGGCGTCGATCATGCCGATTACCTGGGTGACACCCGAGAGTCCGTGGCCTTCGAGAAGGCCGGTATATTCCGCCAGGGTGCGCCTGCGCTCTGCGGCGATCTGAATCCTCCACAACCCCTGCTGGACAAGGCGCGCGAGCTCAATTGCCCGTTTTTCCTGCGTGGGCGCGACTTTGATCTCGGCGTGACTGATCACAACTGGCAATGGCGCGGTGTCGATGCGCAAGGGCGTGCGGTTGAGCTGCGCGACCTGCCGTTGCTCGATCTGCCGATGGAAAACGCCGCGCTGGCGTTGCAGGCTTACCTGCTGCTTGGCTTGCCTTGGGTGGATGCGCAGATTATCGAAGCGCTGCGAGCTACGAAGGTGGTCGGTCGTCTGGATCGCCGCGCGTTCGAGTGGCAGGGCAAGCGTTTGAATTTATTGCTGGATGTGGGGCATAACCCGCATGCGGCGGAGTATCTGGCCCGTCGTCTGGCCAGCCGTCCACCGGTCGGCAAGCGTCTGGCGGTGTTCGGGCTGCTGGCGGACAAGGATCTAGGTGGTGTTGTCGGCGAATTGAATGCTAGTGTCCAGCACTGGGCTGTCGCACCGCTGGATTCGCCTCGGGCGCGTCCGGTTGCGGATTTGCACGATGCATTGCAAGGTCTTGGTGCCTCGGTCACGTCGTACGACAGTGTAGCGGCCGCCCTGGAAGGGCAGTGCGCGCAGGCCACGAGCGACGACGAAATCCTGTTGTTCGGATCATTTTATTGTGTCGCCGAGGCCCTTGAATGGCTGGCCCGGCGCTCCACGGAGGAAGCGGCAAATGGCATTGCTGGATAAGGCATACAAACAGCGCATGGTTGGCGCCCTGGTGTTGGTCGCGCTGGCGGTTATTTTTCTGCCGATGCTGTTTTCCCGCCAGGACGAACAGCGCCAGGTGACGGTCGAAGCGCCGGCGGCTCCGCAGGCGCCTGCATTGCCCCAGGTGCAGGTCGAGCCCGTGGTGGTGCCTGAGCCGCAAGCCTTGCCCCAGGAACCCGTGCCGAGCGATGACGAAATCGCCCAGCAGGAATCGGCAGTGCCGGCTGTGCCGGTGGCTCCGGCACCTGCTGCCAAACCGGTTACACCACCTCCTGCACCCGCGCCGGTTCCGGCGCTGGCCGCCAAACCTGCGACCGCGCCTGCCCAGCCCATCACGGCAGCACCCGGCAAGCCAGACACCACGCAAAGCCGGGTCGATGCCAATGGTTTGTCGGTCAGCTGGTCGGTGCAACTGGCCAGCCTGTCGAACCGTGAAAGCGCGGAAAAGCTTCAGAAAACCCTGCGCAGCCAGGGTTACAATGCCTACATCCGGACCGCCGACGGCAAAAACCGGGTGTTTGTCGGGCCGCTGATCGAGCGCGCAGAAGCCGACCGGCTGCGGGATTTGCTGAACCGCCAGCAGAACCTGAAGGGGTTTGTCGTGCGCTTTCAGCCGGAACGTGGCTAAAACTATCGCCCCGATATGAAATGCACTGACAATCGCAGCTTACCGATAAGCATGGGCTCTGCTAAAATGCGCCGCCTTATCCGTCTGTAGGCTGCACTGTGCCATTTACCTGGGTTGACTGGGCGATCGTAGCAATCGTCGCCATCTCCGCATTGATCAGTCTGAGCCGCGGCTTTGTCAAAGAAGCACTGTCGCTGCTGACCTGGATCATCGCAGGAGTCGTTGCCTGGATGTTCGGTGGCTCACTGTCCGAGTACCTCGGCGGGTACATTCAAACGCCATCGGCTCGTATAATCACGGGCTGTGCCATCATGTTTGTCGCCACTTTAATCGTAGGCGCAATGATCAATTATCTTATCGGCGAACTGGTTCGCGTCACCGGGCTCTCCGGGACCGACCGATTCCTCGGCATGGCCTTCGGCGCCGCGCGTGGCGGGTTGCTGGTGGTCATCGCCGTCGGGCTGTTGAGCCTGGGGCCGGTACAGCAGGACGGGTGGTGGAAAGAGTCACAGCTCGTGCCAAGATTTCTATTGGTCGCCGACTGGTCCAAAAACCTGATTCTCGGGTGGAGCAGTCAGTGGCTTGCCAGCGGAATCAGCGTACCCGCTGATATTCCGTTCAAGGAGCAGCTCTTGCCGACGGCCAAAACGCCTCAGTAAGTGTTGTTCAGTTCAGATCCATTAAGTAGGGGTTGCGTCGCATGTGTGGCATCGTCGGTATCGTCGGTAAGTCGAACGTCAATCAGGCGCTGTATGACGCGCTAACCGTCCTCCAGCACCGCGGCCAGGACGCTGCCGGTATCGTGACCAGCCATGATGGCCGGTTGTTCCTGCGCAAGGATAACGGCCTGGTGCGTGACGTGTTCCAGCAGCGTCACATGCAGCGCCTGGTCGGTCACATGGGCATTGGCCATGTGCGTTATCCGACCGCGGGCAGCTCGACGTCGGCTGAAGCTCAACCGTTTTACGTCAATTCGCCTTACGGCATCACCCTGGCGCATAACGGTAACCTGACCAACGTTGAACAACTGGCCAAGGAGATTTACGAATCTGACCTGCGCCACGTCAACACCAGCTCCGATTCGGAAGTGCTGCTCAACGTGTTCGCGCACGAGCTGGCCCAGCGCGGCAAGTTGCAGCCGACCGAAGAAGACGTGTTTGCCGCCGTCACCGACGTGCACAACCGTTGCGTTGGTGGTTATGCCGTCGTAGCCATGATCACCGGCTACGGCATCGTCGGCTTCCGCGACCCGCACGGCATCCGCCCGATCGTTTTCGGCCAGCGTCACACCGACGAAGGCGTCGAGTACATGATCGCCTCGGAAAGCGTTTCCCTGGACGTGCTGGGCTTCACCCTGATTCGCGACCTGGCGCCAGGCGAAGCGGTCTACATCACTGAAGAGGGCAAGCTGTACACCCGTCAGTGCGCGACCAACCCGTCCCTGACCCCGTGCATCTTCGAACACGTCTACCTGGCGCGTCCGGATTCGATCATCGACGGCGTGTCGGTCTACAAGGCCCGTCTGCGCATGGGTGAGAAACTGGCCGAGAAGATCCTGCGCGAGCGTCCGGATCACGACATCGACGTGGTCATCCCGATTCCGGACACCAGCCGCACCGCCGCGCTGGAGCTGGCGAACCACCTGGGCGTGAAGTTCCGCGAAGGCTTCGTGAAGAACCGCTACATCGGCCGGACCTTCATCATGCCGGGCCAGGCCGCGCGGAAAAAATCCGTACGCCAGAAGCTCAACGCCATCGAACTGGAATTCCGCGGCAAGAACGTGATGCTGGTGGATGACTCCATCGTGCGCGGTACCACTTGCAAGCAGATCATCCAGATGGCCCGCGAAGCCGGCGCCAAGAACGTCTACTTCTGCTCCGCGGCGCCAGCGGTTCGCTACCCGAACGTCTACGGCATCGACATGCCGAGCGCTCACGAGCTGATCGCGCACAACCGTTCGACCCAGGACGTGGCTGACCTGATCGGCGCCGACTGGCTGATCTATCAGGATCTGCCTGACTTGATCGAAGCGGTCGGTGGCGGCAAGATCAAGATCGAGAAGTTCGATTGCGCGGTGTTCGATGGCCAGTACGTCACTGGTGACGTCGACGAGGCTTACCTGAACAAGATCGAACAGGCACGCAACGATGCCTCCAAGGTCAAGACGCAGGCAGTCAGCGCGATCATCGACCTGTACAACAACTGAGTTTCTACCGGCCCTGAGGGGCCGGTTTTGTATCCGGCTTTTAATTGACGAGAATAGGGAAAGGAGTGACAGCATGAGTCAGGATTGGGATGCCGGTCGGCTGGACAGCGACCTCGAAGGCGTAGCGTTCGATACCCTGGCCGTACGTGCCGGTCAGCACCGTACGCCGGAAGGCGAGCACGGTGATCCGATGTTCTTCACTTCCAGCTATGTATTCCGCACTGCTGCCGACGCAGCCGCGCGTTTTGCCGGGGAAGTACCGGGCAACGTTTACTCACGCTACACCAACCCGACCGTACGCGCCTTCGAAGAGCGCATCGCCGCTCTGGAAAGCGCCGAGCAAGCCGTGGCCACCGCCACCGGCATGGCTGCGATCATGGCCGTGGTGATGAGCCTGTGCAGCGCCGGCGATCACGTATTGGTGTCGCGCAGCGTGTTCGGCTCGACCATCAGCCTGTTCGAAAAGTACTTCAAGCGTTTCGGTATCGAGGTCGACTACGTTGCCCTGGCGGATCTGTCCGGCTGGGACGCGGCGATCAAGTCCAACACCAAACTGCTGTTCGTCGAATCGCCGTCCAACCCGTTGGCCGAGTTGGTCGACATTGCCGAACTGGCGAAAATCGCTCACGCCAAAGGCGCGATGCTGGTGGTCGACAACTGCTTCTGCACCCCGGCCTTGCAGCAGCCGCTGAAAATGGGCGCAGACATCGTCGTGCAC
Source organism: Pseudomonas sp. GNP012 (assembly GCF_054343835.1). Lineage (NCBI taxonomy): Bacteria > Pseudomonadati > Pseudomonadota > Gammaproteobacteria > Pseudomonadales > Pseudomonadaceae > Pseudomonas > Pseudomonas sp. GNP012. The sequence continues at coordinate 1,391,083 of NZ_JBTGUU010000001.1, forward strand.
TCGGCCACCAAATTCATCGACGGCCAGGGCCGTTGCATGGGTGGCGTGGTCGCCGGTCGCAGCGAGCAGATGAAAGAAGTGGTTGGCTTTCTGCGTACCGCCGGGCCGACCCTCAGCCCTTTCAACGCCTGGATCTTCCTCAAGGGCCTGGAAACCCTGAACCTGCGGATGAAGGCCCATTGTGCTAACGCCCAGCAACTGGCTGAGTGGCTGGAGCAGCAGGAAGGCATCGAGAAAGTCCATTACGCCGGCCTCAAGAGCCATCCGCAGCATGAGCTGGCGCTGCGCCAGCAGAAGGGTTTCGGTGCTGTGGTCAGTTTTGAGGTCAAGGGTGGAAAAGAGGGCGCCTGGCGCTTTATCGACGCCACGCGCCTGATTTCGATCACCGCCAACCTGGGCGACAGCAAAACCACCATCACGCATCCGAGCACCACGTCCCATGGTCGCCTGGCGCCGCAGGAGCGTGAAGCGGCGGGCATTCGTGACAGCCTGATCCGCATTGCGGTCGGCCTGGAAGACCTGGCGGACCTGCAAGCCGATCTGGCGCGCGGCCTGGCTGCGTTGTGATCGAGTTGTCTGCGCCAAACACCGGCTCCAATGGCCGCGTAGCGCTGGTGACCGGTGCTGCGCGAGGCATAGGCCTGGGGATTTCGGCCTGGTTGATCAGCGAAGGCTGGCAAGTCGTGCTGACGGATCTGGATCGGGAGCGCGGGTCGAAAGTGGCGAAAGTGCTGGGCGACAACGCCTGGTTCATCGCCATGGATGTCGCCAACGAGGGGCAAGTCGCGCTGGGCGTGGCCGAGGTGCTCGGCCAGTTCGGGCGCCTGGATGCGCTGGTCTGCAATGCGGCGGTGGCCGATCCGCACAACATTACCCTGGAAAGCCTCGACCTGGCCCACTGGAATCGGGTGTTGGCGGTGAACCTCAGCGGGCCGATGCTGTTGGCCAAGCACTGTGCGCCGTACCTGCGCGCTCACAGCGGCGCCATCGTCAATCTGGCCTCGACCCGCGCCGCGCAGTCGGAACCCGACACCGAGGCTTATGCGGCGAGCAAGGGCGGCTTGTTGGCCCTGACTCATGCGTTGGCCATCAGCCTTGGCCCGGAGATCCGGGTCAATGCCGTCAGCCCAGGCTGGATCGATACGCGCGACCCCTCGGTGCGGCGTGCCGAACCCTTGACCGAGGCCGATCATGCCCAGCATCCGGCGGGCAGGGTAGGGACGGTCGAGGATGTGGCGGCGATGGTGGCCTGGCTGCTGTCGAGGAATGCCGGTTTTGTCACCGGCCAGGAATTCGTGGTCGATGGCGGCATGACCAAGAAGATGATTTACAGCGAGTAAGCTGCGGGATTGATCTCGGATGTGCTGCCGCTTTCGCGAGCAAGCCCGCTCCCACAGGGGTATGCATTCCAGATGTGGGAGCGGGCTTGCTCGCCAAAGCGGTCTTGCTGCATATACATAAATTTGTCTTTTTCAGAAAAACTTCAATCCTGCTATTGACTTAGGTTCGCTACCTGCGTAAATTTCGCGGCCTCGGAGATGCAAACGGGTGATTAGCTCAGCTGGGAGAGCGTCTGCCTTACAAGCAGAATGTCGGCGGTTCGATCCCGTCATCACCCACCACTCCCGAGATACTTGCGAAAGCAAGAGGTAGGCTGAAATGCCTCCACCGACGCGCAGCGGTAGTTCAGTCGGTTAGAATACCGGCCTGTCACGCCGGGGGTCGCGGGTTCGAGTCCCGTCCGCTGCGCCATATTTTCCGAGTCAGATTCATCTGGTTCGAGATTGAAAAGCTACTGAGTTTTCAATCAGACGAGTTACTTGAGCATCTGCTCAAAGCGATACGCAGCGGTAGTTCAGTCGGTTAGAATACCGGCCTGTCACGCCGGGGGTCGCGGGTTCGAGTCCCGTCCGCTGCGCCATATCTGCCTCAAGGCCAACTGAACGCCTTGGAGCTACGAAGAAACCACTGGTTGCTTCGAGTCGATAGCAAAGACCCTGGTCGAAAGACCGGGGTTTTTTGTGTCTGCGATTTGGCTTTTTCTCCCGCCTCGCGCCCCTCAGGGTTCGCATCTGCCAGCCTGGCGCAGATGCCCGATGACTCTCGAAAATCTCCCTTAATAACCCGCAGCCCAGTTAAACCGGCGCCTGTGCGGCCGAAATGCCTGCCTGTCATTAAATAATTCAAGTATTTACCGGGTGCAGTTCGTACAAAGGGCTTGGATTGTCTGCGCAACACTAATTAGAATGAGTCGCATTTAAAATATTTCTTCACCCAGGGTTCCTTCAGATGAGTGATGCCGCGATGCCGCCGGAGCAAGCCTTCCACGACCTGTACCGCGACCATCGGGGCTGGCTCGAAGGCTGGTTGAGGCGACGCATGAGCAATGGCAGCGATGCGGCGGACCTGAGCCAGGATACCTTCGTTCGTGTCCTTGCCAGCTCTCAGCGCATCGCCGACTTGCAAGAGCCACGTGCCTACCTGGCGACCGTCGGCAAACGACTGCTGAGCAACTTCTACAAGCGCCGCAGCCTGGAGCAAGCCTATCTCGATGCATTGGCGCTGCTGCCCGAGGACTGTGTGCCGTCCCCGGAGCAACGCTGGATCCTGCTGGAAACCCTGCAGGCCCTGGACGAATTGCTCGATGGATTGCCCGGGCCGGTACGCCGCGCGTTTCTCTTGAGTCAGCTCGAAGGCCTGGGCTACCAGGAGATTGCCGAGCGCCTGCAAGTCTCGGAACGCACGATCAAGCGCTACATGGCTCAAGCCTACGAACATTGCCTGCTGGTGGACATGTGAACGGTTCGGCACCTTCGGCCCAGGCCCGACAAGTCGTGCGGGCCGCCGCGCAGTGGCTGGCCCTCATGGAATCCGGCTGTGCCAATGAGCGGGACCGGGAGCAGCTGCAGAGCTGGCGCGACAGCCATTCCAGCCATGAGCAGGCCTGGCAGAAAGCGCAGTGCTTGCGTCAACGCTTTGCCGACCTGCCATCGGGCCTGGCCATGGCCAGTCTGGACCGGCCGCAAGCCAGTCGACGCACGGTGCTCAAGCGCGCCGTCGGTGCGGTGGCGTTGCTGCCGACCGCCTGGTTGATCAGTCGGCAGTTGCCTCTGGATGCCTGGGGGGCCGACCTGCGCACCGCCACCGGAGAAAGCAAAAAAGTCCGGTTGGCCGATGGCAGCTCTGTGCAACTGAGCACGGCCAGTGCCGTCGATATCGATCTGAAGAACCGGTACCTGACACTGGTGGAAGGCGAAATGGCACTGAACGTGCCCGGGACTTCGCCGCTGACGATCCTCACGCGCTTCGGGCAAGTGACCGTCAGTCAGAGCGAAGTGTGTGTGCGTCAGGGGCAGTCGGGCTGCAAGGTGTCAGTGCTTCGAGGCGCAGTGCAGTTGCAGCCTCTGCACGGGCCGGTCTTCTCGTTGCGCGGCGGCCAGCAAGTCAGTCTTCAAGCGGCGGGTGCCGGCGCTGTGGAGCCATTCGATGTGCTGGCCCCTGGCTGGCGTGACGGCGTGCTGATGGCGCAGAACCAACCCTTGGGGGACTTTCTGCGTGAACTCAGCAGCTATCGTCCTGGTGTGTTGCGTTGGGAGCCAGAGTTGGAACCACTGCGCATCACCGGCAGTTTTCGCCTGGATGACACCGATCGCATCCTCGCGCTACTGGCGGTCAGCCTGCCGCTGGAGGTGCATTCGCGTACGCGTTATTGGGTAACGCTGGTGCCGCGCAAAAATAATGCTTAACGCGTGTCCCCTTTTTTCGCGGCGCTTGTCATTCAAGGCAAGTGAAACGAAATCAGAGAGATTCTCAATGCCTGTAGTGATGCCTTGCAGTACGCGTCTGGCCCCATCCCGGTTGCGCCCGTTGTTGCACTTGAGTCTGTTGTTGAGCCTGAGTGCCTGTCCGTTGTTCATCACTGCCGGTTGGGCCGAAGACGCTCCACGGCGCAGCTATCAGGTGCCAGCCGGTAGCCTTGGCGCGGCGCTGACCCGTTTCGCCGGCTTGGCCGGGGTCAATCTGTCCGTGGACCCGGCACTGGTGAGTGGGCGCACCAGCCCTGGCCTTTCCGGTGACTTCGCGGTGGAGGAGGGCTTTGCCCAACTGCTACAGGGTTCCGGTCTGCAACTGCAACCGGTGGGCGAACAGGCGTACATGCTGACCCCGGCGCCAACGGGCAGCACCCTGCAATTGGGCGCGACCTCAATTTACGCGACGGCGGACACGGCGCATGGTGATCCGTACGTCGGCGGGCAGGTCGCACGCCGTGGGTCGCAAGGCTTGCTGGGCTCGAAAGACTTCATGGAGACCCCGTTCAGCGAGACCACCTACACCAGTGAGTTGGTGAAAAACCTGCAGGCTCGTACCTTGGGCGACCTGGTTGCCAGCGATCCCTCGGTTCGCGCCACCAACCCGGCGGGTGGGCGGTATGAGCAGTTCACCATTCGCGGAATGAGCCTGTTCAACAGTGATGTCTCCTACAACGGTCTCTACGGCATTCTGCCGACGTACACCATCGACATGGAAATGGCCGATCGCGTCGACGTCCTCAAAGGCCCGAGTCAGCTCATCAATGGCATCTCGCCGCGGGGCAGCGTGGGCGGCGGGATCAACGTGGTGCCCAAGCGCGCCACCGACGTGCCCATTACGTCGTTTACCGGCAACTACGCTTCCGACAGCCAGGTCGGCGGTGCGGTAGATATCGGTCGGCGTTTTGGTGAGGGGGACATGTTCGGTGTTCGTTTCAACGGCGTGAAGCAGTCCGGCGACACCGAATGGGATCACCAGAGTGTTGACCGCGAGATGGCAGTGCTGGGCCTGGATTTTCGCGGTGAGCGCCTGCGGCTCTCGACGGACGTCGGGCATAACGAGCGTGACACCGACGCCCCGCAGGAGCGTGTGCAGGTCGGCGCCAAAGCTCAGGTTCCGCACGCCAGCGATGTTCGCCACAACTATGCACAGCCGTGGAGCAAGGCGCGGACCAAGGACACCTTCGGTACGGTGACCGGCGAGTACGATGTCAGCGATTCCGTCATGGTGTACGCCGGGGCGGGCGCGCGTAAAAGTAATCACGACTTCCTTCGGCACGCCGTAGCGGTCACCAACAACGCGGGCGATTTCAGCGTTCAGCCACGTGACTTCACCCGCGACGAAAATGTCCGGACAGCCAACGCCGGGGTACGCAACTGGTTCCATACCGGTCCGGTGAGTCATGAAATCAACCTGGCTGCCAGCTACTTCTACATGGACTTCGAAAACGGTGGCGCCCGTTATGCCGCCGCCCCGAGCAACCTCTACAACCCTGTGGAAACACCTACACCCATCACGCCCACGCGACTCGACTCGGAGGTTTATACCGAGAACCGTTCCAGCAGCGTGGCGTTGTCCGACACATTGGGCTTCTTCGATGACCAGGTGCTGTTGACCCTCGGTGCACGCTGGCAGCGAGTGCAGGTTGACGACTGGACGGATAATGTCAAAGGCGACACGGGCTACGATGAAGAAAAGGTTTCGCCCTCGGGCGGCATCCTGTTCAAGGCCACCGACAAGCTCTCGTTATATGCCAACTACATGGAAGGCCTGAGCCAGGGCAAGATCGCCCCGTCGACCTCGGTGAACGAGGACGAGATCTTCCCGCCGTTCATCAGTCGGCAGGTCGAGGTCGGAGCCAAATATGATGCGGGTGCGTTCGCCATTACCACTGCGGTGTTCCGGATCAAGCAGCCGGCCTATGAAACCAACGCCACCACGCGGGTTTTCGGCCCGAACGGCAAACGCGAAAACAAGGGTGTGGAAGTCAACGTGTTCGGTGAGCCGCTCAAAGGTTTCCGCCTGCTCGGCGGCGTCATGTACATCGACAGCGAGTTGACCGACACCACCAACGGCACCTTTGACGGCAACCGCGCGCCCGCCACGCCGGAATACAACGTCAGCCTGGGGGGCGAGTGGGACGTGCCGAATGTACAAGGCCTGACCCTCACCAGCCGCGGCATCTATTCCAGCTCACAGTATCTGGACCAGTCCAATAACAAGGAAATCGATGCCTGGACGCGTATCGACGTGGGCGCGCGCTACGCCTTCAAGGTTGAAGAAAAGAACATCACCCTGCGTGCCAATATCGAGAACGTGGCCGACAAGCGCTACTGGAGTTCGGCCGGGGCCTCGGATGACAGCGAGCCTGGATTGACGCTTGCGACGCCACGAACCTACCTGCTGTCGGCGACCGTCGACTTCTGAATCGATTCAACCGTGGATTGCGCCACAGGGAAGGGCGCGACCGAGTTGTGTCATGAATCGATTGCAGAGGACCAGAGCATGCCCGGCGTGACTTACCTGCCCAAGAAAGAACAGCCCGATACGCCCTCCAGGCGCACGCTGCTGCGCCTGTCCCTGGGCCTGCTTGCACTCAGGTTTGCCCCGTCGGCGTGGGCCCGGGCCGACGCTGCGCCGCTGCGGGTGATCACCCTGTTTCAGGGGGCCACGGACAGTGCCGTGGCGTTGGGCATCACACCCTGCGGCATCGTCGATTCCTGGAGTGAAAAGCCCACTTATCGCTACCTGCGCTCGGCACTGGAGCCGGTGCCTCATGTCGGGCTGGAAACCCAACCCAGCCTTGAGGACATCGCGCTGCTCAAGCCGGACGTGATCATCGCCTCGCGCTTTCGCCATGAACGCATCGCGCCGCTGCTCAAGCAGATCGCCCCGGTGGTGATGCTCGAGGAAGTGTTCGAGTTCAAAAAGACCCTGGCGTTGATGGGTCTGGCCTTGCACCGCCAGCAGCGCGCCGACGAGGTGTTGGCCCGCTGGCAGTTGCGCACGGCACAACTGCGCGAGCAACTGCAGGAGAAATTTGTCGGGCGCTGGCCGCCGACAGTGTCGATTCTGGATGTTCGTGAGGACCATATCCGCAGTTATCTGCCGGCCAGTTTTCCGGGTTCGGTGATCACCGAGCTGGGGTTTGGCTGGAGTGAGGCCAGTCGGGCGGCGAACGGGGTATCGATCAAACTTACCAGCAAGGAGAGTCTGGCGGTGGTCAATGCCGACATTTTCTTTGTCTTCTTGCGCGCGGAGAAACCGGCAGTGCAGCGAAACTATGAAAGCCTGGTGCAGCATCCGCTGTGGCAGCAAATGCGTGCGCCGCAACAGGGGCAGGTGTGGCGGGTCGACGGGGTGGCCTGGAGCCTGTCGGGCGGGATGCTCGGGGCGAACCTGATGCTCGATGACGTTGCGCGGCTGGTCAAGGCGGACCTGTCCTGATGAGCAATGGTTTGAAGTTGTGCTGTGCCGCCGTCGTGTTGCTGCTCAGCGGCGTATTGAGCCTGGCGGTCGGAGCCACCTGGATTCCGTTGTCGCACATTGCCGCCGCGTTCGTGCATCCCGATCCGCTGAGCGTCAGTCACGTGCTGGTGACCACCACGCGCCTGTCGCGCACCTTGATGGCAATGGCCGTGGGTGCGAGCCTGGCCGTGGCGGGGGCCTTGATGCAGGCGCTGACGCGCAATCCGCTGGCGTCCCCCGGGTTGTTCGGGATCAACGCCGGCGCGACGTTTTTTATCATCCTGTGCTCCTCGCTGTTTTCCCTGTCATCCCCGGATGCCTGGCTGTGGAGCGCGTTCATCGGCGCGGCCGTGGCCGGCAGCCTGGTGTGGCTGATCGGCAACATGGGGCAGGGCAGTCTCAGCCCGCTGCGCATTGTGCTGGCGGGTGCGGCGATGGCCGCCTTGTTCTCCGCGTTCAGCCAGGCGTTGCTGGTGGTCAATCAGGATGGGCTGGACACGGTGCTGTTCTGGCTGGCGGGTTCGTTGACCGAGCGCAGCCTGTCGGTCGCCGCGCCACTGCTGATCTGTGGCGTACTCGGGTTGTTCGGCGCGATGTTGCTGGCGGGGCAGGTCAACGTGCTTGACGCAGGCGAGGAGATCGCCACCGGCCTGGGCCAGCGCACCGGTTTGATCCGGCTGCTGATGAGCGTGCTGGTGGTCTGTCTGGCGGGCAGTGCCGTGGCATTGGCCGGCAGCATCGGGTTTATCGGCCTGCTGGTGCCGCACATGGTGCGCAAGGGCCTGTCCATCGATCATCGCTGGTTGCTGCCGGGGTGCGCGTTACTTGGCGCGATTGTCCTGCTGCTGGCCGATACCTTGTCGCGGGTGTTGATCCTGCCGCAGGAGGTCCCGGTGGGCGTGATGACGGCACTGTTCGGCGCACCGTTTTTCATTCTGCTGGCCCGGCGTGGAGGTCGTTATGGATAAGGTCCTGACCTGGCGCCGTAGCGGTTTTTCCCGGCGGATCAATGTCGCCACGTTATGGCGGTTGCTGGCGGCGTTGATGGTGACGGCGCTGATCATGCTTGGCTCACTGTCGCTGGGCAAAGTCATGCTGTCGCCGTTGGAGGTGTTGCGGATTCTGCTGTCGAGCCAGGACGCCAGCCTGACGTTCATCGTCGAGCAACTGCGCTTGCCGCGCATGCTCCTGGCGGCGTTGGTCGGGGCGGCGTTGTCGGTGTCGGGGCTGATTCTGCAAAGCATCATCCGCAACCCGCTGGCTTCACCTGATCTGCTGGGTATCACCAGCGGCGCCAGTGCGGCGGCCGTGCTGTATCTGGCGTTTTTCTCCGTGGCGCTGGGCCAGCAGTTTCTGCCGCTGGCGGCGATGTCCGGTGCGGGGCTGGCGGCATTGGCGATCTATCTGCTGGCTTGGAAGCAGGGGGCCTCACCGCTGCGCCTGGTGTTGATCGGGGTCGGCATCAGCGCGATGTTGACTGCCGCGACCACCTTCATCCTGGTCTTCAGTCCGCTGACCACGACCCTGTCGGCTTATGTCTGGCTGACCGGCAGCGTGTACGGCGCCAGTTGGCCGGAACCGCTGGCGCTGGGGCGCTGGTTGTTGGGTATCTGCCCGCTGCTGGTGCTGCTGGCGCGGCAGGTGAGGGTGCAACAACTGGATGACGCTCTGGCCCAGGGCATTGGCGTTCGCGTGCAGTGGCTGCGCGCCGGTTTGTTGCTGGTGAGCGTGGCATTGGCCGGTGCAGCGATTGCCTGGGGCGGGGCGATCGCGTTTGTCGGGCTGATTGCGCCGCACATTGCCAAGCGCCTGGTAGCCCCGGGTTTTGGTGGCCAGGCGGCGATGGCCGCGTTGGTCGGGGCGAACCTCGTGGTGCTGGCCGACCTCGCCGGGCGTGTCCTGTTTTTGCCGCTGGACCTGCCGGCCGGGATTTTTGTCGCCGTGCTGGGCACACCCTTTTTTCTCTATTTGTTGATTAAACAGCGTCATTAAGGAATTCAACGCATGACGTCGATTGCAAGTCACGGCCTGACCCTGAGTTACCAGCGCCAGGTCATTATTGACGCGCTGGACATGCAGCTGCCCCAAGGCAAGATTTCGGTATTGATCGGCAGCAACGGCTGCGGCAAAAGCACCTTGCTCAAATCCTTCGCCCGACTGCTCAAACCGCAGCAGGGCTCGGTGATCCTCAACGGTGTGGATATCCAGCAAAAGTCCACGGCCGCCGTGGCCAGGGAGTTGGCCATTTTGCCTCAGACCCCCAGCGCGCCGGAGGGCATCACCGTGCGGCAGTTGGTGGCGTTGGGACGTTATCCGTATCAGAGCTGGATGCAACAGTGGTCGGCTGAAGATGAGGCCATGGTCAACCGCGCGCTGACGCAAACCAGCCTCCAGGCCCTGGCGGACCGACCGGTGGACGCGTTGTCCGGCGGGCAGCGCCAGCGCGCGTGGATCGCCATGACCCTGGCCCAGGACACCGGCATCGTGCTGCTCGACGAACCCACCACGTTTCTCGACCTGGCGCACCAGATCGAAGTGCTGGACCTGCTGCGCGACCTCAACCGGCTCGAAAACAAGACCATCATCATGGTGCTGCACGACCTCAACCTGGCCTGTCGTTACGCCGACCACATGGTTGCGGTGCACAACCGGACGGCCTTTGCCCAGGGGCGGCCCGACGAGGTGTTGACCGAACCCTTGGTCAAAACCGTATTCGACCTCAATTGCCGGATCATTGCCGATCCGTTCTTCGGCACGCCGTTGTGCATTCCGTTTGGCCGGGAATTGCCGCAATGAGTCTGGCACGTCATTTCACCGCGTCGCAGTGGACGGTGTTGTCCGGCGGCTTGCGGCTCAAGGACGGCGACGAGCGCGACCCGTTGCGTTCGCTGATGGCCCGGGACTTGTTGCAGGAAGACGTGTGCGAGCAACTGCTGGACACCCTGGGCCCGGTGATCGGTTCGCCGACCCGGGCGATCACCGCCTCGCTGCTGGGCAAACGCTTGTCGTTTCTGGCGACCGGCGCCTGTTTGTATGCGCTGTCGGTATATGACAAGGGACTGTTGTTGACCCTCGACAACACGCTGATTGAATACGGCCACGATGAGGGGCAGTGGACGTCGTCGATGCCGCTGCATCACGGTCTGCCGCTGACCTATGGGGCCAATGAGCGCGAGGTCTGGCGGGAGGCCCTGGTGCGGGGATTGTTCGCGGGACTGCTGCAACCGTTGTGGCACACCTTCAACCGTGTCACCGGTGTCTCCCGGCGCATCCTCTGGGAAAACACGGCCGTGCGCGTTTACTCGCTGTATGAAAAACGCATGGCAAAGATCGAAGACCCGTCAGTGCGCGAGCGCTGTGAAGCGGATTTCAACTGGCTGCTGACACAAGCCGAGCCTGCGTTGTTCGGTCTCGATTACAACCCGCTGAGCCATTTCCGCCGACCGCCGACGCTGGTGGACGACGGGCAGCGCAGCATTCGCTTTCGCCGAACCTGTTGCTTCTATTACCTGGCCACCGAACCCGCTGAGTACTGCTCGACCTGCCCGTTGCTACGTCCGGGGAAATGCCGATGAGATGTGCATGTCAGGGTGATGGGGCAGGCGCCTGAACGATGGCTCAGGCGCGTGCCCTTCACAGAAAGTGCCTGGCTCAGCCTTGCAAATACACCGCGTGGGTATGGGTGTATTCGTACAGCCCGTGCTTGCCATCCGCGCCGCCGATGCCGGACTTGCGCACACCGGCATGGAACCCTTGCATGGCTTCGAAGTTCTCGCGATTGACGTAGGTTTCGCCAAAATCCAGCTCGCGCATCGCCTGCAGGGTTTTGCTCAGGTCGCGGGTGTAGATCGACGAAGTCAGGCCATAGTCGCAGTCGTTGGCCAGGGCGATGGCTTCGTCCAGGTCGTCGATTATCTGGATCGGCAGCACTGGCCCGAAAATCTCTTCGCGCATGATCTCCATGTCCGCGCGGCAACCGGCTAAAACAGTGGGCTGGAAGTGGAAGCCATTGGGCAGGTCGGCCATTTGCCCGCCACTGATCAGGCTGGCGCCCTGGCTCAACGCGGTGCGGACTTTGCGGTTGACGCTGTCCAGCCCCTGGCGGTTGATCAGCGGGCCCATCTCTACATCGGGCTGCGCAATCGGGTCGCCATAGCGCGTTGCACTCATGGCCGCCGCGATGCGTTCGATGAACTGATCCGCCACCTTGCGCTCGACATAGACCCGCTCGGCGCAATTGCACACCTGGCCGCTGTTGATGATCCGCGAATCGCGGATCGCCCGGACCGCCAGGTCGAGGTCTGCATCGGCCAGCACAATGGCCGGCGCCTTGCCACCCAGTTCCAGGTTGAGCTTGGTGATGTTCGGCGCGGCGGCGGCCATGATCCGCGAGCCGGTGTCGACGCTGCCGGTGAAGCTGATCATGTCCACGCCCTTGTGCGCGCTCAGTGCCGCGCCGACTCGGCCGTCACCGCAGACCACGTTGAACACGCCGGGCGGCAGGTCGGTTTCGGCGACCAGCCGGGCAAATTCGAAGCAGTTGTTCGGGGTTTCTTCGCTGGGCTTGATGACGATGGTGTTGCCGGTCAGCAGGGCCGGGGCCATCTTGCGGGCGATCAGGAAGAAGGGGAAATTCCACGGCAGGATCCCGGCCACCACGCCCAAGGGTTTGCGCAGCAGGAGAATGTTTTCGTTCTGGCGGTCGCTGGTGATGATTTCACCTTCGATGCGCCGTGCCCATTCGGCCATGTAGTCGAGGTAGTCGGCGGTGAAATTGACTTCGACTTGCGCCAGCCCGCTGATCTTGCCTTGCTCCAGGGTGATGGTGCGCGCCAGGTGCAAGACGTTTTCCCGCAGTTTCGCGGCGATCCGGCGCAAGTAGCCGGCGCGGTCATTCGCCGGTTTGCGCGCCCAGTCTTTCTGCGCGGCACGGGCGGCGGCGAGGGCGCGGTCGACGTCCTCGGCGGTCGAGGCCGGGACTTTCGACAGCACGGCGCCGGTGGCCGGGTTGATCACATCGAGGTGGGCAGCGCTGGCCACGAACTGGCCATCGATGAAGTTTTCGTAAACAGGCACGGATGACATGGTGCGACTCCTTGGCAGATCAGTAAGTGCGTGACGGCGCTTGAGGGGCGGCAGGTTCGCGGTAGCGGGCGAGGGTGGCCATGGCGCCTTGGCGCAGCAGGCTGATGTCGATGGCCACTGCAATGAACTGGCAGCCCCAGCGCTGGTAGCGGCGGGCGTCTTCTTCGTTGGGGGCGAGAATCCCGCAGGCCTTGCCGGCCGCCAGTGTGGCGTTCACGGCGTGTTGAATCCGCTCCTGGACTTCCGGGTGGCCGGGGTTGCCGGCGTGACCCAGGCCGATCGACAAATCCGCCGGCCCGATAAACACCGCATCCACGCCCTCGACGGCGGCAATCGCAGCGACGTTTTCCACGCCGGTGCGCGATTCCACCTGCACGATCAGGCACAGTTGTTCGTGGGCGGTATTCAGGTAATCCGGCACAGCGTCCCAGCGCGTGGCCCGGGTCAGGCCGCCGCCGACCCCGCGAATGCCGTGGGGCGGGTAGCGCATGGCACGCACCAGCGCCTGTGCCTGTTCGGCGGTTTCGACCATCGGGATCATCAGCGTCTGCGCGCCGATATCCAGCAGTTGCTTGATCAGGTTGGCATCGCCGTTCACCGCGCGCACCACTGGCGCAGTCGAGTAAGGCGCTACGGCCTGCAACTGGGCGAGTACGCCGGGCACGGTGTTGGGCGCGTGCTCGCCATCGATCAGCATCCAGTCGTAGCCGGTGGTGGCGACGATCTCGGCGGCGTAGCCGGTGGCGAACCCGGCCCAGATGCCGTACCGGGTTTCGCTGTTGTTCAGTGCGGCCTTGAACGCGTTGTGCGGCATGTTCATCACGAACTCCTTTCTCAGCGGTTATACGGCCGATGCAGTTGGCATTCCGGGTTGAGGGTCACGCCGAATCCTGGCTGGTCGAGCGCGGACAGGCGCATGCGGCCATTGACCGGCACCGGTTCGCCGAGCAATTGCGGGTGGAACATCGGCACCACTTCGTCAGCCTTCGGCGCCATCATCAGGAACTCGGCGAACGGGCTGTTATGCCGGGTGGCGACGAAGTGGTAGCTGTACACCGAAGAGCCGTGGGGGATGACCAGCGCGTTGTGGGCGTCGGCCAGGGCCGAGATCTTCACCAGTTCAGTGATCCCGCCGCACCAGCCGACATCCGGCTGGATGATGTCGCAGCAGCCCATCTCCAGCAGCATGCGGAAGCCCCAGCGCGTGGCTTCATGTTCGCCGGTGGTCACCAGCATGCCCTTGGGCACGTTGTTGCGCAGGGCGGCGTAGCCCCAGTAATCGTCCGGCGGCAGGGCCTCTTCGATCCATTTCAAGCCATGTTCGTGGGCGCCGACCGCCAGTCTGGTGGCGTAGTTGAGGTCCAGGCTCATCCAGCAATCGAGCATCAGCCAGAAGTCCGGGCCGACACGCTCGCGCATGGTCGCCAGTTCTTCGAGGTTCTTGCGCAGGCCTTCTTCGCCTTCGGCCGGGCCGTGGTGCAGCGGCATCTTGCCGCCGATGAAACCCATTTTCTGCGCCAGGTCCGGGCGGGCGCCGGTGGCGTAGAACTGCAATTCGTCGCGCACCGCACCGCCGAGCAACTGGTGCACGGGCTCCTGGCGGATCTTGCCGAGCAAGTCCCACAGCGCCAGGTCGACGCCGGAGATCGTGTTGATGACGATGCCCTTGCGCCCGTAATACAGGGTCGACTGGTACATCTGGTCCCAGATTTTTTCGATGTCGGTGACCCGGGCGCCTTCGAGGAAGCGCGCCAGGTGCTTCTCGACAATGTAGGCGGCAGGCTCGCCGCCAGTGGTCACGGCAAAACCGACGGTGCCGTCGCTGGCCTCGATCTCCACCACCAGGGTGCCGAGCACGTTGATGCCGAAGGTGCGGCGGCTCTGGCGGTACTCGGGGTATTTGCTCATCGGCGTGGCAATGTGATCGTCGATCCAGTGGCCGTCGGCCTGGTCGTGATAATCCGCGCCGCCGCCACGCAGGGTGAAAGCGCGGACGTGTTTGATGGTTGGAATGCCCATGGTGTGATTCCTTTTGTTAAACGGCGGTCAGGTTTAAACGGTGGCCGGTTTGTTCGAGGCTTCATGGCCGGGCGCGCGTACGCCCAGCACCAGCAACGCGGCGATGACGGTGGTAACGGCCAGCACGTACAAGCCTGCTGCCGGTGAATGGAAAGCGCCCTCTGCCCAGTTCTTCAGGATGGGGGCGATGAAGCCGCCGAGGGCGCCGAACGAGTTGATCAGGGCGATCCCGGCCGCGGCGGCGCTGCCGGCGAGGTAGCTGGAGGGGAAGGTCCAGAACACCGGTTGCACGGCGATGAAGCCGGAGGCGGCAAAACACAGGGCGATAATCCCCAGCAGCGGATTGCTGAAGGTCACCGAGCAGGCGATCCCGGCGGCGGCCATCAGCAAGGTCAGGCACGCGGTGCGGCGACGTTCGCCGGTGCGGTCGCTGTAGCCGGGGATCAGGTAGGCGGCGATCAAGGCGCAAATCCATGGAATCGCCGTGACCAGGCCGACCATCAGCCCGACCTTGGTCCCCAGCAGTCCGCCGACCTGGCTTGGCAGGTAAAACACCACGCCGTAGACGCTGGCCTGGATCAACAGGTAGATCAGGCACAGGTACAGCACCGAGGGTTGGCAAATGACGTTGAGCAGGCTGCGGCCGTGGTTCTGTTTATGGCTGTCTTCCTGATCGAGCAGGGTCTGCACTTGCTGGCGCTCCTCGACGGTCAGCCACTTGGCGTCGGCCGGCCGGTTGTCCAGGTACCAGTAGGCCCAGATGCCCACCGCCGTCGCCATCAGGCCTTCAACGGCAAACAGCCACTGCCAGCCGTGGAAGCCGGCGAAGCCGTCCAGTTCCAGCAGCAGGCCGGACAACGGGCTGCCGAAGATGAACGCCAGCGGCGCACCGAAATAGAAGAAACCCATGGCCTTGCCACGCACGGCGCTGGGGAACCAGTAGGTGAGGTAGAGGATCACCCCGGGGAAGAAGCCGGCTTCGGCCACGCCCAGCAGGAAGCGCAGGATGTAGAAGCTGGTTTCTGTGTGGGCGAAGACCATGGCGGCGGAGACCAGGCCCCAGGTGACCATGATCCGGCACATCCACAGGCGGGCGCCGACGCGGTGCAGGATCAGGTTGCTCGGCACTTCAAGCAACGCGTAGCCCACGAAGAACACGCCGGCGCCGAAGGCGAAGGCGGCATCGCTGATATTAGTGTCGGCTTGGAAGGCTTGCTTGGCGAACCCGACGTTGGCGCGGTCGAGGAAGGCCATGATGTACATCAGCAGGAGAAACGGGAGCAGCCGCCAGGAAATTTTGGCGAGCAGAGGCGCGGGTAGAGTCTTCATCGCAGTTTTCCTTTGGTAGGGCATTTGTTCTTATGGGGAAGACTGTACGGCCGCTGATCGATGCGTTACAAATCGAATCTAGCTCACAACTGATACCTTGAGGGTATCGATAAAAAAGGCCCGCCATGACCACGCCGATCATCTCCCGCAGCCTGCTCAATCGCCTGCGCTACAAGCATCTGCACATGCTGGTGACACTCAGCAGCAGCCAGAACCTGCACCGCGCTTCGCAAAGCCTGAACATGTCGCAACCGGCGGCAACCCGCATGCTCCATGAGATTGAAGACATGTTCGGCTGCGATCTGTTCGAGCGCCTGCCGCGGGGGATGCGCCCGACAGCGCTGGGCCAGGAACTGATTCGCTTTGCCGAGTCGGCCATCAGTGGTCTGGACCGTTGTGCCGAGGACCTGATGGCGCGGCAGCAGGGCGGCTACGGCTATCTGTCGATCGGTACCATCATGGGCGCGGCGCCAGGCCTGGTCATGGATTCGATTGCCGAGATCAAGGCGCTCAATCCGCAGCTGCGGATTCGCATCATGGGCGACACCAGCGACCAGGTGATCCAGTTGCTGGAACAGGGCCGCATCGACCTCGCCATCGCCCGGCGCAATGCCGCCACCGACAGTGAGCATTACGTCTTCGAGCAATTGGGTAACGAACGCTTGCTGGTGGTGGTGCACGCTGGCCACCCGCTGGCCCGGCGCAAAAAACTGGACATGGCGGAGCTGGTCAGCGGTTGGCCGTGGATCCTGCAACCGGAAACCAGTCCGGCGCGCATCGGTCTGGATCAGGCCTTGCAGCGCCTGGCGCTACCGTTGCCGGCGGACATCATCGAATGCAGCTCGGTGTATTCGATGCAGCAGCTGATTCAGTTGACCGACGCGATCATGGTTCTGTCGGAAACCGCATTGCGCGACTATCTTAAAATGGGCCTGGTGGTGGCATTGCCGGTGGAACTGGATGTGCAGATGGCGCCATTCGGGTTGTTGTTGCGCAAGGGCGAGCACATCAGCCGGGAGTTGGGGTTGTTCATTGAACTGCTGCGTCGAAAAGTCGCGGTTTTTTGATTCCTTGGTCAGTTTTTAGTTTTCCGCGAAGGCATAAGCCTATAAACTTAACCTTTCGGTCAGCTTTGCACTGTCAACAACAGCCCTTTGCATCGTCGAAAAGGGCTTCTGCAAGACTCGAGATTTCCAGTACATAACCAGAAGGGCGGACCCCATAACCGCCCAGAGGATGATCCATGTCCAACCGTGAAATATCCCGGCGCTCGTTCCTCCAGGGCGGGCTGGTAGCGGGTGTGAGCGTGACGCTCACGCCATTGAGCAGCCAGGCGCTGGCCGCCTTGATGGAAAACAGCGTGACCGTGCCGTCCGAGCAGTGGCTCGGCAACAATGGCAAGGCGCGCGCCCGTAACGATGCCTTGTCCAAGGTCTGCGGCAGCAAGGTCTTTGCCCGCGACATCCGCGCCAAGGACATGCCGGGCTGGCCGCAGCAGCAAGGCCACGCCATGCTGCTCAAAACCATCAAGGCCGACCACATTTTTGCAGGCATCGACCTGTCGTGGCTGGGCGCCGGGTTGCAGCCGGACCGCATCGTCACCGCCGAGGACCTGGTCAAGGACGGTATCGTGTTCCCAGAGGAGCACGCGCCGGATCCATTGTTGCCGGCCGGCAAGGTGCCGATGTTCATCGGTCATCCGGTGGCGATCCTGATCTGGAACGACTTCGAGCGTTTCCGTCAGGCCAAGAACCAGCTCAAATTCAATGAAAAGGCCATCCGCTACGGCGATAAAGTGCCGTTCTACGAAGGCGATCCTTACGGCAGCTTCCGCTATGTGCGCGTCGGCGGTGCGACCTCGGCCGACGAAGATGAGTTCGCCAGCCTCAAGGATTCGATCCTGTTCCCGATGCTGAAAAACCGTCGTCCGGTGTGGAACTCCCAGCCGAACCTGCACGGCAACCTGACCGAGCGCGGGTTGTTCTACGCCGAGCGCATGAAGCAGCAGATCGACACGCCGCCGGACAACTGGCTGGTGTTCGACGAGCGCTACAAGACCCCGTCGATCGAACCGGCCGCCCTGGAGCCGGACAACGGTAACGGCTGGTACGACCCGGCCACCAAGACCTTGCATTTCGTTGTCGCCACCCAGTGCCCGCTGGAAACCGCGACCGAGACCGCGAAGATGATCGCGCCGTCGCGTTTCGGCCTGGCCAACCTGAACATGCACCCCGGTTACACCGTCGGTTACGGCTCCAAAGACCACAACATCTTCGTCTACTACGCAGCGCTGGCCGCGTTGTACGGCGCCGGTGTGCCGGTGCGTCTGGCCAACGACCGCTACGAGCAGTTCCAGAGCGGCATCAAGCGTCACCCGTTCGACATTCGCTACCAGTTGGCGGTGGACAAGAACGACCACAGCTTCAAGATCTTCCGCGCTGAAATGAGCGTCGACGGTGGCGGGCGAATCAACTACAGCCCGTCGGTGGCGGCGGTGGGCGCCACGGCCGCGCAATCGATCTATTACATGCCGCAGAACGACCTGCAGGTCACGGCTTACCATTCCCGCGCGGTAGAAGCCGGGTCGATGCGTGGCTACGGCACCCTGCAGAGCATGGCGTCGACCGAAATGATGGTCGACGAAATCGCCGATCGCCTGGGTATCGATGCCATTGAACTGCGCCGCAAGAACGCGCTGCGCTCGGGCATGAAAAACACCCAGGGCGCGATCCCGGCCGGTGCCCTGCGCCTGCACGAGATTCTCGACAAGGCGGCTGTCCACGAGGTCTGGAAAAACCGCGACGCGATCAAGAAGCAACGCGAAGCCGCCGATCCGGACAACTGGTACGGGGTGGGTTTCGCCATCTGCCAGAAAGACTTCGGCACCGGTTCCGAAGCGCCGATGGCCAGCATTGAATTCACCGCTGAAGGTCGCATCAGCCTGCGCCACATCGGTATCGAGATCGGCACCGGCATGTCGACCTCGCAGGCCATGGTCGTGGCCGATTTCCTCGGTATCCCGGCGCACGAAGTGAAGACCGGTGAAACCGAATGGAATGAGTTGCAGCTGATCAGCAGCGGCAACCCGTACATCATGAGCCAGGCCGAACAGGATAATGTCCTGCGCAACCCGCGTTGGGTCGGCAAGGTGGCTTCGGCGTCATCGGCCACCAACTCGGCGTACTACTTCAGCCACGCCACCCGTGAAGCGGCGCGCGTGCTGTTCAACCACGGCCTGTGGCCGGCGGCGCTGGAGATCTGGCGCCAAGGCCCTTTCGGTGGTCAGGCCAACCCTTACGTGGTGCGCCGCGAAGACGCCCATTGGGTCGA
Organism: Pseudomonas sp. GNP012; assembly: GCF_054343835.1. NCBI lineage: Bacteria > Pseudomonadati > Pseudomonadota > Gammaproteobacteria > Pseudomonadales > Pseudomonadaceae > Pseudomonas > Pseudomonas sp. GNP012. Next base: position 1,410,124 of record NZ_JBTGUU010000001.1, read on the forward strand.
TGGCAAGCTCACCGCCAACGGCATGGAACCATTGCCGTTCGCCATGCTGGCCAAGCGTGTTCACGAGCGCGGCCTGGTGAGCGGCGCCACGGTGCACGGTTTCAACCGCTGGAGCTGGGCCGAGGCCGAGTTCAGCATCGACGGCGTGCGTGAGCGCTTGCCGCTCGATGGCCTGGCCGTGAAGTACGGCGACGGTGCACCGAAAGCGAAGAAGGCGCAGATGAACAGCGCCGGTTTCCATTTGCTGGACCGGCAGAACATCGCCTACCCGGCAACCCAGTTGAACAACGCGGCGGTGACGTACTACAGCCCGGTGGCGACGCTGGTGGAAGTGAAGGTCAACAAGGGTTCGAACGAAGTGTCGGTACTCAACCATCACTCGTGGGTCGAGTGCGGTCGCGTGCTGGTGCCGGAACTGGTCAAGGGCCAGCTCGAAGGCGGCATCGCCATGGGCATCGGCCATGCGCTGATGGAAGAAATGCCGCTGTACGAAGGCGGGCCGGGGGAGGGTGACTGGAACTTCAACCGTTACCGCCTGCCCATGGCGCGCCACGTCGCGGTGTGGAAGCAGACGGCGGAGATCCTGCCGCCACTCTCGCCAAGCGACCCGTCCAAGGGCATCGCCGAAGTGGTGATGATTCCGGTGGTCGGTGCCATCGGCAATGCTGTGGCCCACGCCATCGGTAAACGTGTCCGCGACCTGCCTATCACTTCTGCACGCATCAAGGAGGCCCTCAATGGCTAACCGTCCGCTTCAACTGACCCTCAACGGTCAATCCGTCGGCCCGGTGGACATCCCTGATGACCTGCCGATGATCGACTACCTGCACGAATACAAGAACCTCACCGGTTCGCGCCTGGGCTGCGGCCAGGGCATCTGCCACGCCTGCGTGGTGATCGTCGACAACCCTGACGGCACCAGCGAAGAAGTGCGCACCTGCATCACCGGCGCGCACTATTTCGAAGGCAAGAAGGTTCGGACCATCGAAGGCCATGCGACCCGCGATGAGCAGGGCAAGGTCACCGAGCTGAACCCGATCCAGCAGCGCTTCGTCGACGAATTCGCCTTCCAGTGCAGCTACTGCGCGCCGGGCTTCGTCAATGCCGCGACCGTGCTGGTGGAAAAGTTGCAGCGTCAGCCGATCGTCAAAAGCCAGCTGGAAAAAGTCATCGAGGACAGCCTCGGTCATCACATCTGCCGTTGCACCGGGTACGTGCGCTACTACAGCGCCACCCGCAACGTGCTGACCGATCTCGGCCTGGTCAAGGAGGGTTAAGCATGAAGTCACTATTGTCCCGCCTGACGCTGGCGGTCGGCCTGGCTGCGCCTGTGTTGCTGGCCCACGCCGATGAGGCGCAGGTCAAGCAAGGCGCGTACCTTGCCCGCGCCGCCGATTGCATGGCCTGCCACACCGCGCCGGGTGGTGCACCCTATGCGGGCGGCCTGCCGATCGTGTCGCCGTTCGGCACGATCTACGGCACCAACATCACCCCGAGCAAAGAGCACGGCATCGGCCTGTACAGCGATGACGAGTTCTTCGCCGCGCTGACCGAAGGCAAGCGCCGCGATGGCGCGAACCTGTATCCGGCGATGCCGTACACCTCATATCACCTGATGCCGCGCGCCGATTCCGATGCGATTCATGCCTACCTGAAAACCGTCGAGCCGATCGAGCGCGCCGCCCCGGTCACCCGCCTGAGCTTCCCGTTCAACGTGCGCCTGGGCCTGATGGGCTGGAACATGATGTACGGCAAGGATGTGAAGCTGGAGTCTGCCGAAGGCAAAAGCGAAGCCTGGAAACGCGGCCAGTACATGGTCGACGTGCTCGGTCACTGTGGCGAGTGCCACACCCCGCGCGGCTTGCCTGGCGCGATGCAGCAGGACAAGCGCATGACCGGCGGCATTCTCAATGGTTATCTGGCGCCAAGCCTGCTGGCCACTGACCTAGCGGCCCGTGGCTGGAATCATCAGGACCTGAGCTCGTTCCTCAAGCACGGCATGAGCGCCCAGGGCACGATGTTCAACGAGATGTTCCCGGTGTTCCACAACAGCACTCAGGGCCTGAGCGATCCGGATCTGGCGGCCATGGCGACCTTCCTGCTCGGCGATCAGCCACCGGCGGCGAAAGTGCTCACCGAAGTGCCGTTGGACAAACTGAGCCCGAGTGCCCAGCGTGGCCGTCAGGAATATTTGAACGTCTGCGCCGGTTGCCATGCGCCGGGCGGCGAGGGCAAGCCGCACATTGCCGTAGCCATGCGTGGCAACACCACGCTGCGCCTGGAAGACCCGCGTAACCTGCTGCGGGTAATCGACGACGGTATCGGTGAGCAGAAGTTCTCCGGGTTCGAGCACATGCAGCCGATGCCGGGCTTCGCCGAGAAGTTGAGCGACGGGCAACTCACGGATCTGCTGAACTACCTGCGTCAGGGCTGGGGCGGTCAGCCCAATGACCTGGCGCTGAACGACGTGCAGAAGTTGCGGGCCGATGCGCCGCCGCTCGAGCACAAGGCGCACTGATATGCAGCATCTCGATCTGCAAGTGGTGCGCCGGGCGCTGGAGTGGTCGACGGCCGGTCAGCGCATCTGGCTGTGTACGGTGCTGGCCACTTACGGCTCGGCACCGCGCGCACCGGGTTCGCTGCTGGCAGTGAACACTGACGGGCACTGGATTGGCTCGCTATCCGGTGGCTGTGTCGAGGAGGATTTTCTCGAGCGAGTCGCCGAGGGCGCGTTTCTGCAGCCGGTCAGCGTCGTTCGTTACGGCGAAGGCGACGACCCACGCTCGCGCGTCAGCCTGCCCTGTGGCGGGGTGCTGGATGTGCTGGTCGAGAAGCTTGAGGCCGATTGCGAGGTGCAGGCGCATTTGCGCGAGCTGGAGTCAGCGTTGTTGGGTCGACGTCGATTGATCCGCGAAGTCGATCTGCAAAGCGGTGCGCGCAGCCTGTTCGATGATCGTGAGCAGGGAGTGCGTATCGAACGTGAAATCGACCGCGTGCGTGTGCGTGTCGGCGCGGCCCAGCGCTTGTTGCTGGCCGGCTATTCCAGTGTGGCACAGGCCTGTGCGGAGTTTGCCGTGGGCCTGGGTTTCGAGGTGATTCTGTGCGATCCGCGGGACGAAGTGCTGGAAGGCGTCGTGCTGGAGAACGTGGAGATTCGCCGCCAACTGCCGTCGGTGTTCATCGCCGACGGAGGCTGCCACAGCGACACGGCGGTGGTGGCGTTGACCCACGACCCGCGTATCGATGACCTGGCGATGATGGAGGCGGTGCGCACCGAGGCGTTCTATATCGGTGTGATGGGCTCCATGCAGACCTCACGGAAGCGCTTCGAACGCTTGCGGCGCATCGGCGGTCTGGGGGAGGTCGAGTTGGGGCGGATTCATGCGCCAATCGGGCTGAACCTGGGCAGCAAGACGCCGGCGGAGATTGCCCTGGCGGTGCTGGCGGATATCCTGCGGATTCGCAGCGGTATCGCGCGGGACCGGCTTTAAGATCAAAAGATCGCAGCCTGCGGCAGCTCCTGCAGGGATCATGTTTTCTGTAGGAGCTGCCGCAGGCTGCGATCTTTTGTTTTAACGGTCAATAACCAAATTTATCCCGCAATCCGTAATACCAGGCGCCCAATGCCGCGAACGGCGTACGCAGCAATTGTCCGCCGGGGAACGGGTAGTGGGGCAGGTCGGCAAACGCGTCAAAACGCTCGGCCTGGCCGCGCAACGCTTCGGCCAGCACCTTGCCCGCCAGGTGCGTGTAAGTCACGCCATGGCCGCTGCAGCCCTGGGAGTAGTAGATGTTGTCGCCCAGGCGTCCGACCTGAGGCAGGCGCGACAGGGTCAGCAGGAAGTTACCGGTCCACGCGTAATCGATCTTCACGTCCTTGAGCTGCGGGAAGGCCTTGAGCATCTTCGGTCGAATGATCGCTTCGATGTTCGCCGGATCCCGCGCGCCGTAAACCACGCCGCCGCCGAAAATCAGGCGCTTGTCACCGCTGAGGCGGTAGTAGTCGAGCAAGTAATTGCAGTCTTCGACACAGTAGTCCTGAGGCAGCAGGGTCCTGGCCAGTTCTTCGCCCAGTGGCTCGGTGGTAATCACCTGCGTGCCGCAAGGCATCGACTTGGCGGCCAGTTCCGGCACCAGATTACCCAGATAGGCGTTGCCGGCGACTATGATGAATTTGGCCCGGACCTTACCTTGCGGCGTGTGCACCACCGGGTTGGCTCCGCGCTCGATGCGCACGGCCGGCGACTGCTCGTAGATCGTCCCGCCCAGGGATTCGACCGCCGCCGCTTCACCCAGCGCCAGGTTGAGCGGATGAATGTGCCCGCCACTCATGTCCAGCATGCCGCCGACATACTGATCACAGGCCACCACTTCGCGGATGCGGCGCTGATCCATCAACTCGAGTTGGCTGTGGCCGAATCGCTCCCACAGGCGCTTCTGCGACTCCAGATGACCCATCTGCTTGGCGGTCATCGCGGCGAACACGCCACCGTCCTTCAGATCGCACTGGATGTTGTACCTGGCGACCCGCTCACGAATGATCCGGCCACCTTCAAACGCCATTTGCCCCAGCAACTGAGCCTGCTTGGGGCCGACCGTGCGCTCGATGACATCGATGTCGCGGCTATAGCTGTTAACGATCTGCCCGCCATTACGCCCGGACGCCCCGAAACCCACCTTGGCAGCCTCAAGCACCGTGACCTTGAAACCGTTCTCCAGCAGAAACAGGGCAGAGGACAGCCCCGTGTAACCGGCGCCAATCACACAGACATCGGTCTCGACGTCATCCTGCAACGCCGGGCGCGGCGGAACCGCATTGGCCGATGCGGCGTAGTAGGACTCTGGGTAGGGAGTGTTAGCCATTCGGCAGCCTCTGTTTAATATATTTTACGAGTGCGTTGATCCTACCCGAGTTGAAAATCACCCGCCAGCCACCCGGAAAATCTTCTTTGTAGCGGCAAAATTAAATATTTTGCATATTCATAGGGTTAGCGCGAAAAAAGGTGTTGACACCCCTCCGGAATTCCGTAGAATGCCGCCTCACAGCAGGCACGTAGCTCAGTTGGTTAGAGCACCACCTTGACATGGTGGGGGTCGTTGGTTCGAGTCCAATCGCGCCTACCAAACAAAATCCGCTCTGCTGGGCGGTCTAGAAGGGCTCACCGAAAGGTGGGCCCTTTTTTGTTGTCTGGTGTTTGGGCAAATATTGGGAATGTTTTGGGCAAACGACCGCCGCGCTACATCTTCAGGTCGGCTTTCACCTTCATATAAACCACCGCGTCATCGCCGTGCCCTGCCTGGTAGTGCTCGGTCGTCTTCACGTCCGCGTGCCCCATCAAACCCTGAATGTATTCCTGTTCGAAACCCTGTTGCTCGTACAGCCATGCACCTAGTTCGCGGATCTCGTGGATCTCGTGGAAGTTGGGGCGCTCGCCGGCTGGCATGTCGTCGTAGGGGGGGGCGAATCGTCCCGAGCCTGGGCAAATGACTGGGTCAGGTAATCCGCTGTCACTGCGTTCCAGTGTAGCTTGGCGTCGAGCCGGGAGCGTTTGCGTGCCTTGGGCGAGTAGTGGATCAGGTGCGGGCAGGCGACAGGCGATCTCATGCACTCCAGCACCACCTCACGTAGTGCCTGTCCCATGACAATCTCCAGGTGCACAGGCTTCCCGTAGTTTTGCGTTTTACGGGCGGTGGGCGTGGTTTCGGTTTGAAAATCGGACATGACGATTCCTCGCCCGCCGTTCACCGGCGGGCTGTATTTGGATTTGTGGGTTACGCTGGAAAGCAGGCAGCGTGAGAACGCAAACGGTCTCTCGTCATGGATGGATCAAGATGAAACTGATTTTGATAGTGCTTGTTGTTGGTCTGTTGGCTTGGAAGTTTTCCCCTGAATTAGAGTCCTGGGCTGAGGCTCGGCTGTCGAGTCCCCAAAGAACCTCTACGGTCGTGACTGCGCCGAAGCCTGTCTCGGCTCCAGTTAAATGTGATGGGCGCAAATATTGCTCGCAGATGACCTCGTGCGCAGAGGCCAAGAACTTTCTGCAAAATTGCCCAGGAATGGAAATGGATGGAGACCACGACGGGATACCTTGTGAGACGCAGTGGTGCCGGTGACTATTCGCCGCTCATCGGCAGGCTGGTAGGTGGATTGTGAAATCAGATGAGGGGCCTGCTTTCACTCTTGTATGGGGCGGTCAGCCCGCAGCTCCTGTAGGGTGAGCTCACCCAGCCTTCTTGGATTGCAGCACATCCAGCAAGAGCAGACCTTGCCATGATTTGCGAAGACGCCTGCCTCTCGAGCAGTGGCTTCCCAGTCTTTGGTTTTCTGGTTTCTTTCAAAGCGAGCCTTTATGCGGCGTGTATCGTGTCGTCGTTGAGCTCTAGACATGTCTTTCTCCTAAGCTGAAGACGACAAAGCCCCGGCAGATTTCTCTGGCGAGGCTTGTTCGGCCCACTCCTGAATGTGCAGGAATGGCAGGGTGGAAATAATGTCGCTCTTGCGCTAACGGATTTCAACCTTTTCGTGTCTGTCCGTCCGCATCAGTTTTCTCGAAGGTACTTCGACAGCGTAATACAGGATGATCGACGCCAAAAATATCATCGGAATTTAATACTGAGAGGCTATCTGCCTGTACGCAAAGAAAGCCACAGGCTGAACTTATCTTTCCGAGATATACAGGAACCGGATTTAAGTAGATCCAGACTCTTCCAGATCTGAATAACGCTTGCCCCATAAAAGCTCAGAGCGAGAAACCCGTCGCATGAATCAGATGCACCTCCTGCGCTCCAGCGATCAGGTGCATTGGGACGTTCTGTTGTACATCAATGGACGGTACCTCGAAGCTCCCTACAATCTGGAGGTGTCGCTCGCTCAGTTCGGTCGACTCTGCTGCCTTTTCCTTAGCCATTCTCGCGTGGTTCATTGCGATTTCGTTGAGCGTTGACACGTTACATCTCCCGGTGACTGACCAAGCGTATCGCTGGAGTCCTTAAGCATTGATTGAATGGCTGCTGCGTCAGAATTATGTCGTTCCGGCGCTGCTACGCGCGATCTGTGCAATCCTCAAGCCACGGATGCGGTTGAACTCATCGTGGTGTTTTCGCAGGCGACGAATGGCGGGTTATGGTGGATGTTGGTCCGGATTCTTGGCCATTCAGGCGTAAACTAGTGGGGCTGCCTCATTGAAAGGAGCCGCCCATGAACGTCGATCAAATCAGCAAACAGGCACCCGTAGACAAAGCCGTTTGGGATCAATACTTCTGCGCTGCATTGATTGCCGAAAGCAATCTGACAGCCCCGGTTGTGGGCGGGGCTACGCACGAAGACAGGCAGAACCTGTTGATCGAGAGGGCCAGAGCCCTGGCCGACAAAATGATGGAAAACCGGAAATAACCAGAGCCCAGCCATAGCGCTGGGCTCTTTGCATGCGGGGCTATGCGCCAATGCTGACAATGTGCGCGTTGTGGGTCAGGCGATGAGCTCTACCTTGCCGCTCGCCAGGCGATAGACACCTCCCACGATCTTCAGCATGCCTTTGCTTTGCGCATCGGTCAGCAAGGGCGAGGCCTGTTTCAGGCTGTTGACCGAATTTTTGACGTTCTGCGCGGTGGCGTTTTCCATCAGGCTCCCGGGTTGCTTGAGCACGGCCTCGATGGCCGACTTGAGCGCGTCAGTCAGTTTCGGGATATGGCCGGGGAAAACCGTCTGGTCCTTGACGGCCTTGATGCCTGCCTCGATGGCGCCGCAGCTCTCATGGCCGAGTACCAGAATCAGCGGGGCGCCCAGTACGGCGACCCCGTATTCAAGACTGGCCAGGCCTTCCGGGGTGACAAAATTGCCCGCGACGCGGATGGAGAAAAGATCGCCGCGCGCAGTGTCAAACGCATATTCCGGGGCGATGCGCGAGTCAGAGCAGCTCAGCACGGCCACGAACGGATTTTGACCTGACACCAGGGCCTCTCGCTCAGCCTTGAAATCATGAATCTTGGATGTACCGCTTACATATCGTTCATTACCCTCCATCAGTCTTTTCAGCGCCATGTCGGGGCTGATCACGTTTTGTGGTTTGGGTGGGGCTGACGCTGTTTCGGCTGCCTGGATGATCCTGCCGGGCAGTGTGCCGGTCAGCAGCAGGGCGCCTGCGCTCAATCCGGCAAATTGAAGAAAACGACGACGGCCTGTTGTGTTTGAAGCAGAGCTTGAATCACATGATTCACACATGATTTTGTTTACTCAGTTCAATGCGGTGAGAGTGAGTTGCCGTTGGGGCTGGGACTGCCACGGTCGCTCAATGCCAGCGCAGTGGAGTCTAGTTGGTCTGTCATATTGTGTATCGGGCCTGGTCCGCGGATGCCGTGCAAGCAGCCATTTCATGGGCTACTACTGTCAGGCTCATACAGCTTCTACCTGGCAGGAGTTTCTCGATGCTGACTCATTGGTTTCTGGCGGCGGTTCATCTTTTGGCGGTTGCGTTGGGATTCTGGGCGGTGCTGACTCGAGGCAGGGCTTTTCGGCGTCTGGCCGATGGGACTGCAGAAGTGCGCAGTGTCCTGATGGCGGACAATATCTGGGGTATTTCAGCTGTCGTGTTACTGACCAGCGGGGGGATGCGAGCCTTTGGCGGGTACGAGAAAGGCACGGACTATTATCTGCATCAGCCGCTGTTTCATCTGAAGATGACGCTGTTCGTGCTGATCTTGCTGCTGGAGATTGCGCCCATGGTGACGTTGATCAAATGGCGGATAGCGCTGGGCCGCAAAGTCGCCTTCGATACCGGCCGTGCGAAGCTGTTTGCACGGATCAGTCATGTCGAGGCGCTGTTGGTGCTGTTGATGGTGGTGGTGGCGACTGGCATGGCCCGCGGGGTGATGTTCGGTTAGCCACGCAGCGAACGCGTACTTCCCCAGGATAAACAAGAAATGTCTGACAGCCAGGACGTTGAGCTTGTCGCTAGTATCGAAAGCATGCGGAAGCGATGCTGAATCTTTAGCCAGCCGTGGTTGCGCACTGAACGGGCTGGCTACTGACTGCAACAGAATTCAGGATTGCGGCTTTTCCGGGGCGGTCAGGCCGGCCTGAATGCGCTGATAAATTTCTTCACGGTGCACTGCAACGTCCTTCGGGGCGTTGATGCCGATCCTGACTTGCTGGCCGCTTACGCCCAGGATGGTGATCGTAATGTCATCACCGATATTAATGCTTTCACCGACTTTGCGGGTGAGTATCAGCATGGTCTTCTCCTTGATTGCTTCGTGGGGCACCTGATTCGGACAGTGCAGAGGTCGGTGGTATGTATAGATTAGTGCGAAGTCTCACAGTTTGGGTGCCTCTTTCTGACGCGCAGATGTGGCATTAATTCCCAAGGCGTAACTATACAGAGGCCGCCACCATGATTCTCGTTGTTTTGAGCCCATTTTATGGCACTCGTGAAGTATTCATGGATGTTAAAATCCCCGCTTTAAGCATTTAGAGGGAAACGCCGTGCGCAAAATGGTCTTGGTACTCGCGATATTGGCACTGGCGGGATGTGGAGAGGGCAGCAGTGTGGATGCGCCGAAGCCAAAGCCGGCCGTGACTGCCGTACCCGCGGCAGCGTCCGGCCCGCAATGGGATCTTGAAGTGCGAGGTGAAACCCCTCAGGCGGTCAGTGATTTGAGTGGCTGGCTGATCGAACACAGTTTCATGTCCAGCGTCGTCAAGGAAAATGGCAATACGCGAATCCTGATGGGGCCGTTCAATTCGAAAGCCGAGGCCGAAGCCAAACAGGATGAGGTCCGTGCTGTGCTCACTCGCTCGAAGAAACAGAACATCGAATTGCTGGTGCTTGAGCGTCCGGCCGCTCAATAACAGTCGGCAGCGAAGATGTTGGGCAAACAAAAAAAGGCCTCGGGGCTTTAGCCTCGAGGCCTTTTTTGTTTCAGGTGTCGCCTGGATTCAGCCGCAGGCCTTCATGTCCACCGGGCCGACGAACTCGTTGCCGCGTCCCATGACGCACCCCACGCTCTGGTTGCGTTGCCGTTCCCAGGCCTGTACGGGATAGGTCTTGTCCCAGGCTTCGTACAGTTGTCGATCCTGTTTCGACAGGCGCAAGCCATACTGCTTGCTCATGTAGAAGTAGGTCCGGGCGATCATGCCGCGAATGGAAGGGCGGGGCATGACTTTCTTGGCCTTGAAGTCGACTTGGGTCAGGCACGCACCATACTGTCCCGACTGTTCGGGCAGCCAACCGAAACTGAAGTTGCTGCGATCGCCATTGACCTCGCCGATGCTGGGCACCAGGTTGTGCAAATCAGCTTCGGCCTTCTGGTAAACCGGATCGTAGCGGGTGCAGTTCTTGCGACCGCCTTCTTGCCAGCACTGGCGTTGATGACCGATCTGCCAGGCCGGAACGATATGCTCCCATTCGATGCGGGATGCGCGCTTGGCATTTTTACGCGGCACATAACCGCAGGCGGCAAGGTTCACCCGGTTGCCGGTGTATTTGCAGCCACAGTAAAACTCGGTGGATTGGGGAGCGTAGAGCTTCCACGCGACCTTTTTCGCTTCGGTGAAGGTGCGCGGAGCGTCGGCTTGCGCAGCCATGACAAAAAACACAAAAAACAAAGCAAACCAGCGGGCACTCATCGACTCAATCTTCCTTCGGCACAACCCAGAAAATCTGCACGCCGCCATCGTCGCGATAGGCGAGGGTGACGTTGTCGTTCTCGTCGATTTCTTCCAGCAAGCGTTCCCATTCATCCACCGGCTCGTCAGGCAGGCGGAAGATCAGTGCTGCCCTGGCCTTTTGTGCGGTGGGGGAGTTGATGATTTTCTGAACGCGCAGGCCCATGCGTACGTAGGTGTCAGAAGAGGCAGAGGTAGTGTCCACGGAATTATCCTTATTAAGCTGTACGTACATACAGTATTTAACTGTAGGCAATTTCGCAACTGCTTAAAAATCAAGAAAATCCTCTGACAGCGGTTTGTTCCATTTGGTGTAAGGCGCAGGGAGTTTTTTTGTCAGATCGAACGGCGCCAATCGCCAGGACCGGAGAATGGCGCACAGGGTGCCCGACCGGATCGGTCGGGCGAGGGCGAATCAGTATTCCCAGAACATCCGCTGCAGCTCTTTGCTGTCATTGGTCTTGGTCAGCGCGACCATCGCCAGGATTCGGGCCTTTTGCGGGTTCAGGTCGTGGGCCACGACCCAGTCGTATTTATCGTCAGGCTGTTCGGCGTTGCGCAATACGAAGCCGCCGGCGTTGACATGGGAGGAGCGAATGATCTGCACGCCGTCCTTGCGCAGGGCTTGCAGGGTTGGGACCACACGAGACGATACTGAGCCATTGCCAGTGCCGGCGTGGATGATGGCTTTGGCGCCTGATTGGGCGAGCGCCTTGTAGGCGGTGTCGCTGACATTGCCGTAGGAATAGGCGATCTCGACGTCAGGCAGGCTCTTGATGGTCTTGATGTCGAATTCGGAATCCATGGTGTGGCGCTTGGCTGGCAAACGGAACCAGTAGGATTTGCCTTCTACCACCATGCCCAGCGGACCCCAGGGGCTTTTGAACGCTTCGGTCTTGATGTTGATCATTTTGCTGACGTCGCGACCCGACTGGATTTCATCGTTCATGGTCACCAGCACGCCTTTGCCTCGCGCATCTTTACTGCTGGCCACGGCCACCGCGTTATACAGGTTGAGCATGCCATCGGCGGACATCGCAGTGCCCGGGCGCATGGAGCCCACGACGATGATCGGCTTGTCGGTTTTTTCCACCAGGTTCAGGAAGTACGCGGTTTCTTCCAGGGTGTCGGTGCCGTGGGTGATCACGATGCCATCGACGTCTTTGCTGTCGGCCAGTTCGGCTACGCGGCGGCCCAGTTGCAGCAGGTTTTCGTTGGTGATGCTTTCGGAAGCGATTTGCATGACCTGTTCGCCACGAACGTTGGCCACCTGGCTCAGTTCTGGAACGCCGGCGATCAATTGTTCAATGCCGACTTTCGCCGCTTGGTAGGTCGCGCTGTTGGCGGCGCTGGCGCCGGCGCCGGCAATGGTGCCACCGGTGGCCAGGATCACCACGTTGGCCAGTTTCTGTTGGGTTTCGGCTTCTTTGGCCTGAAGGGCGGTCGGCAGAAGCAGCAGCAGGGCCAAGGCGCCCGGAACAAAGGTCTTGAGTGCAGATGTCATTATTTTTCTCTTCTAGTTGTGAGACGGTGCAGATGCAGGTTCATCTAGATACGCCCCGGGCGAATCTGAACGCCGGAGGTGCGAGGAAGAGAGCAGGATCTGTACCAGTAAAACCTTGAATCGAAAAATACGCGTAACTTAATGATTTGTAACGATATTACAGTTTGTGTCCGAAGGCGGTTCCGGGGCCGGGCGTCCGGATTGCCGAACATGATTAACTTTTGCGTTCGGCTCTCCGAAACGGATGGCGGTCCTGTTTAAGATTTAAAGGTGTCAAATCGTCGGTAACGACTAAAGAAAAGCGCGCGTCGGTCGATGCTCCTTCAAGGGATCTATTTCTGCAGGAGTTCACATGTCGTTATCTATTGGCTTACCGAATGCCGCGGGCATCACCATCGGGGGGAAGTCTGCGGCGACCATTCGTGCCTTGGGCGATGCAACAGAGGATGCGGCTGCCAAAGCGCTGGGCGTAAAGGAAGGCGACGGCGCCCAGGTTAAAATCGGTCCGGTAGGCCTGGGTGAAAGTGCCGGCGCACAGGCTGAATCGGAAACCAGCGATAACACCAGTGTTGCGGTGAAGGTCCTGCTCAAGCGCCTGAAGGAGTTGCAGCAGCAATTGCGTGAGCAACAGCAGCAATTGGCCCAGGCCCAGGCGGCGTCCTATCCGACCCCGGAAGCCAAGACCACCGCGGTAGCGGCCATTCAGGGGCAGGTCGCCCAAACCAACGGCGCCATCCTGCAGGTGAGCGCGAGTCTGATCAAAGAGATGAGCAAGGGTTCCGGCACGGGATCGGTGATCAACACCACGGCATGAGCTGAATGCCGTTTTTCGCCAATCCTCTCTGAAAGCACTTTTCAGGACGTTGACAAATACCGGCAGGATTCGCATAGTCTGGGTCACGCAAACGTTTGCGCGACTCGCTGTAATGGCTTTCCATCACAGTGGGTCGTGAAGCTTACGCCGGCGCAAGCGTTGCTCACAATAATCATAAGATCGGAGTGAACCCATGAAGCTGCCATTTGCTGGACGTCTTCTCGCTGTCGCTGTGCTGGCTGCCGCATCCGCTGCACTGCCTGTCTGCTCTGCCTTCGCTGAAACCACAGATAAACCGAAAGTCGCACTGGTCATGAAATCCCTGGCCAATGAGTTTTTCCTGACCATGGAAGACGGCGCCAAGGCCTATCAGAAAGATCACTCCGGCGAATTCGAGCTGATCTCCAACGGCATCAAGGATGAAACCGACACGGCAGGCCAGACGCGTATCGTCGAGCAGATGATCCTGGCCAAGGTCAATGCGCTGGTGATTGCGCCGGCAGATTCCAAGGCCATGGTGCCGGTGATCAAGAAAGCCATCGATGCCGGTATCACCGTGATCAACATCGACAACCAGCTGGACCCCGCCGTCGTCAAAAGCAAAAACATCAGTGTTCCGTTCGTAGGCCCGGACAACCGCAAGGGTGCACGCCTGGTCGGCGATTACCTGGCCAAACAGCTGAAGGCCGGTGACGAAGTCGGCATCATCGAAGGTGTGTCCACCACCACCAATGCCCAGCAGCGTACCGCAGGTTTCAAGGATGCGATGGAGGCGGCGCAGATCAAGGTCGTGTCGCTGCAATCCGGTGACTGGGAAATCGACAAAGGCAACAAGGTGGCCGCCTCGATTCTCAGCGAATACCCGCAAACCAAGGCCCTGTTGGCCGGCAACGACAGCATGGCGGTCGGCGCGGTGTCTGCCGTGCGCGCCGCGGGCAAGGCCGGCAAGGTGCAAGTGGTCGGCTACGACAATATCAATGCCATCCAGCCGATGCTCAAGGATGGTCGGGTGCTCGCCACTGCCGACCAGTTTGCAGCCAGGCAGGCGGTGTTCGGCATCGAGACGGCATTGAAGATTCTCAAGGGCGAGAAAGTCGACGGCGGCGCCAATGGCGTGATCGAAACGCCGGTAGAGTTGGTCACCAAAGAGTCGGTCACACAGTAACCTTCTGGCGACGCAACGGCGCTCGTCCAGCCGGACGGGCGCGTGGAGAGTTTTTATGTCCGCTTGCGCTACGAACGCTGTCCTCTCGGTCAGCGGTATCGGCAAGACCTACGCCCAACCGGTTCTGGCCGGCATTGATCTGACGCTCATGCGCGGTGAAGTGCTGGCGCTTACCGGCGAGAACGGCGCAGGCAAAAGCACGCTGTCGAAAATCATTGGCGGGCTGGTCGCGCCGACCACCGGCCAGATGCAGTTTCAGGGAGAGGCCTATCGTCCGGGCAGCCGGAGCCAGGCGGAAGACCTCGGCATCCGCATGGTCATGCAGGAACTCAATCTGCTGCCGACCCTGTCGGTGGCGGAAAACCTGTTTCTTCACAATCTGCCCAACAACGGCGGCTGGATCAGTCGCAAACAATTGCGCAAGGCTGCCATCGAGGCCATGGCTCAGGTCGGGCTCGACGCCATTGACCCGGATACCCTGGTCGGCGAACTGGGCATCGGTCACCAGCAAATGGTGGAGATCGCCCGCAACCTGATCGGCGATTGTCATGTGCTGATTCTCGATGAGCCCACCGCGATGCTCACTGCACGCGAAGTCGAAATGCTGTTCGAGCAGATCACCCGCCTGCAGGCTCGCGGCGTATCGATCATCTATATCTCTCATCGCCTCGAAGAGCTGGCGCGGGTCGCGCAACGCATTGCCGTGCTGCGCGACGGCAATCTGGTCTGTGTCGCGCCAATGGCCAACTACAACAGCGAACAACTGGTCACCCTGATGGTCGGTCGCGAACTCGGTGAACACATCGATATGGGGGCGCGCAAGATCGGCGCCCCGGTGTTGACGGTCAAGGGCCTGACCCGATCCGACAAGGTTCGCGACGTGTCGTTCGAAGTGCGTGCCGGAGAGATTTTCGGCATTTCCGGTTTGATCGGCGCGGGGCGCACCGAGTTGTTGCGCCTGATCTTCGGTGCCGATATCGCCGACAGCGGCACGATAGCCCTGGGCTCGCCGGCGCAGGTCATCACTGTGCGTTCGCCAGTGGATGCGGTCGGGCATGGCATCGCGCTGATCACCGAAGATCGCAAGGGCGAAGGTCTTTTGTTGACGCAGTCGATCGGTGCCAATATCGCCTTGGG
Source organism: Pseudomonas sp. GNP012 (assembly GCF_054343835.1). Classification (NCBI taxonomy): domain Bacteria; kingdom Pseudomonadati; phylum Pseudomonadota; class Gammaproteobacteria; order Pseudomonadales; family Pseudomonadaceae; genus Pseudomonas; species Pseudomonas sp. GNP012. The sequence goes on from NZ_JBTGUU010000001.1 coordinate 1,425,407, forward strand.
CAACATGCCCGCCATCTCCAGTGCCGGCGTTGTCGACAACGATGGCGAAAACGCCTTGGCCCAGCGACAGATCGACGCCATGCACATTCGCAGTTCCGGTCCGGCACAATTGGTGTCCGAGCTGTCCGGCGGTAACCAGCAGAAAGTCGTCATCGGTCGCTGGCTGGAGCGCGATTGCTCGGTGCTGCTGTTCGACGAGCCGACCCGGGGCATTGACGTCGGCGCCAAATTCGATATCTACAACCTGCTCGGTGAATTGACCCGCAAGGGCAAGGCGCTGGTGGTGGTTTCCAGCGACTTGCGCGAGCTGATGCTGATCTGCGACCGGATCGGTGTGCTGTCGGCAGGAAGCCTGATCGATACGTTCGATCGCGACAGCTGGACCCAGGATGAGTTGCTCGCCGCTGCTTTTGCCGGCTATCAAAAACGTGATGCGCAGCGCTTCGACGCCGCGCCTAGGGATCTTCCATGAAAACCGCTTCTTTCGCCGGCACACGCAGTGGCAACTTCTATGGGCTGGGCACCTATCTGGGCCTGGCGGGTGCCTTGTTGGCGATGATTGTGCTGTTCTCGGTGTTGAGCAGTCACTTCCTGTCCTACGATACGTTCAGCACCCTGGCCAACCAGATTCCGGACCTGATGGTGCTGGCAGTCGGCATGACCTTTGTGTTGATCATCGGAGGCATCGACCTGTCGGTGGGGTCGGTGCTGGCACTGGCAGCCTCGACCGTCAGCGTGGCGATACTTGGCTGGGGCTGGAGCGTGCTGCCCGCAGCGTTGCTCGGCATGGCCGTCGCGGCGTTCGCAGGCACCATCACCGGTTCGATCACGGTGGCGTGGCGGATACCGTCGTTCATCGTCTCCCTGGGCGTGCTGGAAATGGCGCGCGGAGTGGCGTACCAGATGACCGGTTCGCGTACGGCCTACATCGGCGATGCGTTCGCCTGGTTGTCCAATCCGATCGCCTTCGGCATTTCACCCTCGTTCATCATTGCGTTGCTGATCATATTCATCGCCCAGGCCGTGTTGACCCGCACGGTGTTCGGTCGCTACCTGATCGGTATCGGCACCAACGAAGAGGCCGTGCGGCTGGCGGGGATCAATCCGAAGCCCTACAAAATCCTGGTTTTCAGCCTGATGGGGTTGCTGGCCGGCATTGCCGCGCTGTTCCAGATTTCTCGCCTGGAAGCCGCCGACCCGAATGCCGGCTCCGGTCTTGAGTTGCAGGTGATCGCCGCCGTGGTGATTGGCGGGACCAGCCTGATGGGCGGGCGCGGCTCGGTGATCAGCACGTTTTTTGGCGTTCTGATCATTTCCGTGCTGGCCGCGGGGCTGGCGCAGATCGGGGCAACCGAGCCGACCAAACGCATCATTACCGGCGCCGTGATCGTGGTGGCGGTGGTGCTGGACACTTATCGCAGTCAACGCGCAAGCCGGCGGACCTGAGTCATGGCGACTATCAAAGATGTAGCAGCCCTTGCCGGCATTTCCTACACCACGGTTTCCCATGTGGTGAACAAGACCCGCCCGGTCAGTGAGGAAGTCCGGATCAAGGTCGAGGCGGCGATCAAGACCCTCGACTACGTCCCCAGCGCCGTGGCCCGTTCACTCAAGGCCAAGACCACGGCGACCATCGGCCTGTTGGTTCCCAACAGCCTCAACCCGTACTTCGCCGAGCTGGCCCGGGGGATCGAGGATTACTGCGAGCGAAACGGTTACTGCGTGATCCTGTGCAACTCCGACGACAATCCGGACAAGCAGCGCAGCTACCTGCGTGTGTTGCTGGAAAAACGCATCGACGGCCTGATCGTCGCCTCGGCCGGCGGCGACAGTGGCCTGGTACAAGGTCTGAAAGGCGTGCGCACTCCCATGGTGATCGTCGACCGCGGACTGGACGGTGTCGATGCCGACCTGGTGCGCATCGACCATGAATACGGCGCGTACCTGGCCACCCGACACCTGTTGGAGTTGGGCCACCGGGATATCGCCACGATCAGCGGACCGGTAAATACCAGTGTGGCGCAGATGCGTCTGGCGGGTTATCGCCGGGCCTTGAAGGAGGCGGGCGTCGAAGTCTCCCCCGAACGCATGCTGGCAAGCGATTTCACCAGCACCGGCGGTTACAGCGCTGCCGCGATTTTGCTGGAAAGCCATCCGCCTACCGCCATTTTTGCCGCCAACGACATGATCGGCATCGGTGTGCTGCGGGCCGCCGCCGAGCGCAATATTCGCGTACCGAGTGAGTTGTCGGTGATCGGCTTCGACGATATCCAGATGAGTCGGTATGTCTACCCGTCGTTGACTACGGTGGGGCAATCGATCCTGCAGCTCGGTGAAATGGCTGCCGAAGTGCTTTTACGGCGAATCGCCACGCCGGGCCTGGCGACCGATCAGCGGATCGTGACGCCGAGTATTGTCATCCGTGAATCGACGGCGCCGTTGGCCGGCGTGTTTGACCACTTCCGTTGAAACAGAAAGCCGTTGAAAACAGAAAGCCGCTGAACCGACAGCGTCGCCGAAACAGAATCGATGAGTAGCAACGTATGCCAGCAAAAGTAGTGGTAATAGGCAGTTTGAACATGGACCTGGTGACCCGGGCGCCGCGTTTGCCCAAGGGCGGTGAAACGCTGATTGGTCATTCGTTTGCCACCGTCTCCGGCGGCAAGGGCGCCAATCAGGCTGTGGCGGCGGCACGGCTCGGAGCCCAGGTGTCGATGATCGGTTGTGTGGGCAATGACGCCTATGGTGAGGCGTTGCGCGGGGCGCTGTTGGCCGAGCAGATCGATTGCCAGGCGGTGAGCACCATTGACGGTTCCAGCGGCGTGGCATTGATTGTGGTCGACGACAGCAGTCAGAACACCATCGTGATCGTCCCTGGTGCCAACGGTGCATTGACCGCTGAAGCCATTGACCGTTTTGATTCGGTGATACAAGCGGCGGACGTACTCATCTGCCAGCTGGAAGTGCCCGATGCCTCCGTTGGTCATGCACTCAAGCGGGGGCGCGAGCTGGGCAAGACGGTCATCCTCAACCCGGCGCCGGCCAGCCGTCCGTTGCCATCGCACTGGTACGGGTCTATCGATTACCTGATTCCCAACGAGAGCGAAGCGTCGGCCTTGAGCGGTCTGTCGGTGGACTCCCTGGAGACCGCGCAAGCCGCGGCGACCCGGCTGATTGCCCTGGGTGCTGGCAAGGTGATCATCACCCTCGGTGCGCAAGGTTCGCTGTTTGCCGATGGCCAGCGATTCGAGCATTTCCCCGCGCCCGTCGTAAAGGCTGTCGACACCACGGCGGCGGGCGATACGTTCGTCGGTGGTTTCGCTGCGGCGTTGGCTGCGGGTCAGGATGAAGTGCAGGCGATCCGCTTCGGGCAGGTGGCTGCGGCGCTGTCGGTCACCCGTGCCGGCGCGCAACCTTCGATTCCCGCCTTGAGCGATGTGCAGGCGTTTAAAACTCCATGAAAAAGACACCCTTGCTCAACATCGCCTTGTCGCGGCTGATCGCCTCATTGGGGCATGGCGACATGGTCGTCATCGGCGACGCCGGTTTGCCGGTTCCACCGGGCGTTGAATTGATCGACCTGGCCTTGACCCAGGGCATTCCGGATTTTGTCAGCACCTTGAAGGTGGTGCTCAGTGAGATGCAGGTCGAAAGCCATGTGCTGGCTCAGGAGATTTTCGATAAGAAGCCGTCGGCCCTGATTGCCCTGGATGAACTGAACGGTGAAGGCGCACTGGGGCGCCGTGAGGTGCTCAGCCATGAACAATTCAAGGTCCTGAGCCGACAGGCAAGGGCGATTGTTCGTACAGGCGAGTGTCAGCCGTACTGCAACATCGTGCTGTTCGCCGGGGTTACGTTTTGACGGACTGCCTGCATTTTGATTTCCCATGCACAAGGAGTGCGCCATGTATCGCTATGCCCAGAAACTGCACCAACTGCTCCGGAGTCTGCTGCTTTTGTCCCTGATTACCGCAACGAACGCCCAGGCGGCACAAAAAATCGACTTGATCATTGACACCGATCCGGGGGCTGACGATGTCGTTGCCTTGTTGTTCGCCCTGGCGTCGCCGGACGAGCTGAATGTCCGGGCGCTGACCACGGTTGCGGGCAACGTTCGCCTCGACAAGACCTCGCGTAATGCGCGACTGGCCCGGGAGTGGGCGGGGCGTGAAGAAGTGCCGGTCTATGCGGGCGCGCCGAAACCCCTGATGCGCACACCCATCTATGCCGAGAACATTCATGGCATGGAAGGGCTCTCGGGCATTGCCGTGCATGAGCCCAAACAAGGCCTGGCCAAGGGCAGTGCCATCACTTATCTGATCGATACCCTGAAGTCTGCCGAGCCCCACAGCATCACCATCGCCATGCTTGGCCCGCAGACCAACCTGGCCCTGGCGCTGATCCAGGAGCCAGGTATCGTCCAGGGCATCAAGGAAGTGGTGGTCATGGGCGGTGCGCACTTCAACGGCGGCAACATCACGCCGGTGGCCGAATTCAACCTGTTCGCCGATCCGCAAGCCGCCGAAGTGGTGCTCAAGAGTGGCGTGAAGCTGACCTATCTGCCGCTGGATGTGACCCACAAGATCCTTACCAGCGAAGCGCGTCTGAAACAGATTGCTGCGCTGAACAACAATGCCAGCCGTTTGGTGGGCGACATTCTTAATGAATACATCAAAGGCGACATGGAACACTACGGCATGGCGGGTGGCCCGGTGCATGACGCCACGGTGGTCGCTTACCTGCTCAAGCCGCAATTGTTCAGCGGCCGCCCGGTCAATGTGGTGGTCGACAGCCGCGAGGGGCCGACTTTCGGGCAAACCATCGTTGACTGGTATGACGGCTTGAAAGCGCCGAAGAATGCGTTCTGGGTTGAAAGCGGCGATGCCCAGGGCTTCTTCGATCTGCTGACCGAGCGTCTGGCCCGTCTGAAATAAGTTGCATGCCCCGCAGGTGCCTGCCTGCGGGGTTCACTCCCGCCCGCTGGCAGTGTCGGCCTTCTGGTCCGACAGATGTTTCTCGAAAATCTGCTCGATGAACGATTGGGCAGCTTCGGTTCCCAGGTCCCTGACCAGCAGGTCGATACCGATAATGGCAAGCTCTTCCGTGCTGCTTGGACTGTAGGAGCTGTGGCCGTCCTGCCACTTTGCCTTGATGTCAGCGTCGATACTTACGGTGGTCATGATGGCACTCGTGAAGTCGGGGGAAGTCTGAGTGCCGAGTTAACCATTTTGCGGGGCTTTTGACACGTCGACTTAGGCATGAAAGAAGGGCTATGCGACACTTGGTTTCTGTCGAATTTTCAAGGAGCACGCTGTGCAGATCGATTTGAACTCCCCGGATGGCCTGACCCTCGAGGCGGTGCGTCAGTTGCTGGCCGGCGCCAGTGACGATGAGCACACCCAGTTGCGGGTCACCAAGGGAGGGATTGCCTATATCTCCTCGGGTGTCGTGGGCGGTACCGATATCGGCGGGTTGTTGTTCCGGCTCGAAACCTGGGCCAAGGGCTCCGGATATGTCGGACGGGTCGCGGCCAGCGATGAAGTCTGGGTCATGCAGATCTTCAATGCCTTGAAAGAGAACTGGCCCAATCCGCCTTACGACTACATCGACGTCTATTGAGCGTTGTTCATATTCAGACACGATTCAGTGATTAAGGGGAGGGCGGCGCTCAGGCAGAATCTCGGCTCGTCCGGATTGCGGGCAGGGTGCTGGCACTGCCTGCCTGTGAAACCAAACGCCAGTCTGGTTGTCGCACGATCTCAGCCTAATCATTGAATAAGGAGGCTTCATGCCTTGGAAGCTCGCGTCATTGGGTACTTTGCTGGCCGTTGCCACACTGGCCGGTTGCAGCACTGCCTCTACGGAGTCGGCAACCGCGGATGTTGCGACGACTGACACGGGTCACAGCCGCTGTGAGGCGAAGGCTGCCGAGTTCACCATCGGCAAACAGGCATCGCCGCAGCTGCTTGAGCAGGCACGTACCCGCGCAGGGGCGCAAAGCGCGCGGTTCCTGCTGCCAACCGATATGGTCACGCTGGAGTACCGTTCCGATCGCCTGAACCTGAACACCGATGCCAGCAGGGTGGTCACCCGGGTCAACTGCGGTTGATCCCCAGGCTTTTGTTTCACCCATAAAAAACCCCGTCACATGGACGGGGTTTTTTTAGTGCGCCTGGAAATTACTCTGGGCGAACTTGAGCAGCTTGCATACCCTTTTGGCCTTTCTCAGCCACGAAGGAAACAGTCTGGCCTTCTTTCAGGCTTTTGAAACCGTCGCTTTCGATAGCTTTGAAGTGTACGAACAGGTCGTCACCGCCACCTTGAGGAGTGATGAAGCCGAAGCCTTTTTCATCGTTGAACCATTTAACGGTGCCGGTTTGGCGATTAGACATGGTGTATCTCCAAGAAACATATATTTTCAGTAGTACTGTGCTGCTCAGGCCAACTGGGCACACCCGAGTATCATAGTCGAAATGTTCGGTTTGGGACCCCCCCGGGTGAGCTGTTTGCCGATCAGTCGTGGTTTCTTTATGCCTTGAAATGGCTGGAAGCCCCGTTTTATAAGGCTTCTAGCCGAAAGTGAAGGCGATAAAAAAAGCTGTAAAACCTGCATAAATTGTACGGAATGGCCTGTTTCGGGGGCTTTTTGCCAGTAAAACAGGGTTGAAAACGCCGATCTGTGCTTATTTTTTCGGTTTATTCCCAGCCTTGCAGGCTGCAATTTGGTCAAAGGCTTTCTGTTTCATGGCGTCACTGGCTTTGTTATCCATCAATGCCTGGATGTCGCTGGCCGGGAACGACTTGATTGCATCCGCACCACAAGCGCAGTGGGCTTTGGCCGCGGCTTCACCGATTTTTTGCGCGGCCGCAGGCACGCACTGAGACATGTACTTCTCGCGCTCACCTTTTGGCCATTCGGCGTGGGCGGCCAGTGGCAGCAGCAGAACGATTGGTGCGACTACAGTGAATAAACGATTCAGACGCATGCCAGGATGCTCCTTTGAGGTCGATGTCTTGTTATCTGAGCGCTAACGCGCGGTTCAAGTTCATCACTCTGGCATAAAAACAGCTGATTTGCCGCGTTGGAAAGCCTCTGCTCAGCTACCACCGTTCATCTGTGCTAGCATGCCCCGCTCGGGCGTTTGCAGGCTCCGGCGGACCTTCAGTCCCGGTGGCGGCAGATGCGCGATTAACCCTGATTTGAATCCCAGTCACTCTGGTTCGGTTTTCCGGTTGGCCGCAAGGCTCCTGCCGCTGTAAGGCAGGCGTTCGTCATTGAATGGCCTGGACCGGATCTTGTACTGGCTCATCCCAACCCACGTGACCTTTGGTAGGGGTCACCACTAGGAGAGGAGGCGCCATGCCAACTATTACTCTTCCCGACGGCAGTCAACGTTCATTCGATCACCCGGTTTCCGTAGCCGAGGTCGCCGCATCCATCGGTGCAGGCCTGGCCAAGGCCACCGTTGCGGGCAAGGTCGATGGCAAGCTGGTCGACGCCAGCGACATCATCGACAGCGACGCGTCGCTGCAAATCATCACGCCAAAGGATGAAGAGGGGCTGGAGATCATTCGCCACTCTTGCGCCCACCTGGTTGGCCATGCGGTCAAACAGTTGTACCCGACCGCCAAAATGGTCATCGGTCCGGTCATCGACGAAGGTTTCTATTACGACATCGCCTTCGAGCGTCCTTTCACTCCGGACGACCTGGCGGCCATCGAACAGCGCATGCAGCAGCTGATCGAGAAAGATTACGACGTGATCAAGAAAGTCACTCCGCGCGCCGAAGTGATCGAAGTGTTCAAGGCCCGTGGCGAAGACTACAAGTTGCGCCTGGTCGAGGACATGCCGAACGAACAGGCCATGGGCCTGTACTATCACGAAGAATACGTCGACATGTGCCGCGGTCCGCACGTGCCGAACACCCGCTTCCTGAAATCCTTCAAGCTGACCAAGCTGTCCGGCGCCTACTGGCGTGGCGATGCCAAGAACGAGCAATTGCAGCGCGTCTACGGCACCGCATGGGCGGACAAGAAGCAACTGGCGGCTTACATCCAGCGCATCGAAGAAGCCGAAAAGCGTGACCACCGCAAGATCGGCAAGCGCCTGGGCCTGTTCCACACCCAGGAAGAGTCGCCGGGCATGGTGTTCTGGCACCCGAACGGCTGGACTCTGTACCAGGTGCTCGAGCAATACATGCGCAAGGTTCAGCGCGACAACGGCTATCTCGAAATCAAGACGCCGCAAGTGGTTGACCGCAGCCTGTGGGAGAAATCCGGGCACTGGGCCAACTACGCCGACAACATGTTCACCACCCAGTCGGAAAACCGCGACTACGCGATCAAGCCAATGAACTGCCCTTGCCACGTGCAGGTGTTCAACCAGGGCCTGAAGAGCTACCGCGAGCTGCCGATGCGCCTGGCCGAGTTCGGTGCATGCCACCGTAACGAGCCATCGGGTGCCTTGCACGGCATCATGCGTGTGCGCGCATTCACCCAGGACGACGCCCACATCTTCTGCACCGAAGAGCAGATGCAGGCCGAGTCCGCCGCGTTCATCAAGCTGACCATGGACGTCTACGCCGATTTCGGCTTTAAAGATGTCGAGATGAAGCTGTCCACTCGTCCGGAAAAACGCGTCGGCTCCGACGAGCTTTGGGATCGCGCCGAAGCGGCACTGGCCGCAGCCCTTGACAGCGCGGGCCTGCCGTACGATTTGCAGCCGGGCGAAGGTGCGTTCTACGGTCCGAAGATCGAGTTCTCGCTGAAAGATTGCCTCGGTCGCGTCTGGCAATGTGGTACCCTGCAGCTCGATTTTAACCTGCCTGTGCGTCTGGGAGCCGAATACGTCTCCGAAGACAACAGCCGCAAGCACCCGGTGATGTTGCACCGGGCGATCCTGGGGTCCTTCGAGCGGTTCGTCGGAATCCTGATCGAGCACTACGAGGGTGCGTTCCCTGCGTGGCTGGCTCCGACCCAGGCAGTGGTGATGAATATCACTGATAAACAGGCTGATTTTGCCGCCGAAGTGGAAAAAACTCTCAACGAAAGCGGGTTTCGTGCCAAGTCTGACTTGAGAAATGAAAAGATCGGCTTTAAAATCCGCGAGCATACTTTGCTCAAGGTTCCTTATCTCTTGGTTATCGGAGATCGGGAAGTCGAGATGCAGACTGTCGCTGTGCGTACTCGTGAAGGTGCTGACCTGGGCTCGATGCCCGTCGCCCAGTTCGCTGAGTTCCTCGCCCAAGCGGTTTCCCGGCGTGGTCGCCAAGATTCGGAGTAATTATTATTAAGCGTGAAATGAGACAAGATAAACGAACTGCACCGAAAGCCCCGATCAACGAGAATATCTCGGCACGCGAGGTTCGGTTAATTGGGGCTGAAGGTGAACAGCTCGGGATTGTGTCAATCGAAGACGCGCTTCTTAAGGCTGAAGAGGCCAAGCTGGATCTGGTGGAGATTTCCGCCGATGCAGTACCACCTGTTTGCAAACTGATGGACTACGGCAAATCGATCTTCGAAAAGAAGAAGCAGATTGCTGCGGCCAAGAAAAACCAGAAGCAGATTCAGGTTAAAGAAATCAAGTTTCGTCCAGGGACGGAGGAAGGGGATTACCAGGTAAAACTGCGCAACCTGGTACGTTTCCTGAGTGACGGGGACAGGGCCAAGGTATCCTTGCGATTCCGCGGCCGTGAGATGGCCCACCAGGAGCTGGGGATGGAACTCCTCAAGCGAGTTGAAGGTGACTTGCTCGAGTACGGTTCGGTCGAACAGCATCCTAAGATGGAAGGACGCCAGCTGATCATGGTCATCGCCCCGAAAAAGAAGAAGTAATCAACAGGGCACGGCAGGCCTTCTGATTATGTTTATCAACTGAATGCGGAGTATCCGAACATGCCAAAAATGAAGACCAAAAGTGGTGCTGCTAAGCGGTTTCTGAAAACTGCTAACGGTATCAAGCACAAGCACGCTTTCAAGAGCCACATCCTGACCAAAATGTCGACCAAGCGTAAGCGTCAACTGCGCGGTAGCAGCTTGCTGCATCCGTCTGACGTGGCAAAAGTCGAGCGCATGCTGCGCCTTCGTTAATTTTAGTCAAGAATAGAGGAAGTAACTCATGGCTCGTGTAAAGCGTGGCGTCATTGCCCGTAAGCGTCACAAAAAAATTCTGAAACTTGCTAAAGGCTACTACGGCGCACGCTCCCGCGTATTCCGTGTTGCCAAGCAAGCGGTAATCAAGGCAGGCCAATACGCCTACCGTGACCGTCGTCAGAAAAAACGTCAGTTCCGCGCTCTGTGGATCGCTCGTATCAACGCTGGTGCTCGTATCAACGGTCTGTCCTACAGCCGTTTCATCGCCGGCCTGAAAAAAGCGTCCATCGAGATCGACCGTAAGGTTCTGGCTGATCTGGCAGTGAACGAAAAAGCGGCGTTTGCTGCGATTGTCGAGAAAGCTAAAGCCACCTTGGCTTAAGTACCCCCGACAGTCACCCGGCCTCGCATCTGTGGGGTCAGGTGTTAAACGTCATAAATAGGGGAAGAGCCTTCAAGCTCTTCCCCTATTTTGTATCTGGAGTCTGTACATGGAAAACCTGGATGCGCTCGTCTCTCAAGCACTAGAGGCTGTGCAAAGCGCTGAAGATATCAATGCCCTGGAGCAAATCCGGGTTCACTACCTTGGCAAGAAGGGTGAATTGACTCAGGTGATGAAGACCCTGGGGAATTTGCCGGCAGAAGAGCGTCCGCAGGTCGGCGCGCTGATCAACGTTGCCAAGGAGCGTGTCACAGAGGTCCTTAATGCGCGCAAGGCATTGTTTGAAGAAGCCGATCTGGCTGCCAAACTCTCCGCCGAGTCCATTGACGTGACCCTGCCTGGCCGCGGTCAGACCTCCGGTGGTCTGCATCCGGTTACCCGCACTCTGGAACGCGTCGAACAGTTCTTCACCCGTATCGGCTACGGCATCGCCGAAGGCCCTGAGGTCGAAGACGACTATCACAACTTCGAAGCGCTCAACATCCCAGGCCATCACCCGGCCCGGTCGATGCATGACACCTTCTATTTCAATGCGAACATGCTGTTGCGCACCCATACCTCACCGGTACAGGTCCGCACCATGGAGTCGAAACAGCCGCCGATCCGCATCGTCTGCCCAGGCCGCGTATACCGCAGCGACTCCGATATCACCCACTCGCCGATGTTCCACCAGGTCGAAGGCCTGCTGATCGATCGCGACATCAATTTCGCCGACCTCAAAGGCACCATCGAAGAATTCCTGCGGGTGTTCTTCGAAAAAGAGCTGGCGGTGCGTTTCCGTCCTTCTTACTTCCCGTTCACCGAGCCATCCGCTGAAGTCGACATGGAATGCGTGATGTGCAGCGGTAAAGGCTGCCGCGTCTGCAAGCAGACCGGCTGGCTGGAAGTGATGGGTTGCGGCATGGTTCACCCGAACGTGCTGCGCATGTCCGGTATCGACCCGGAAGAGTTCTCGGGCTTTGCCTTCGGCATGGGCGTTGAGCGTCTGGCCATGCTGCGTTACGGCGTGAACGACTTGCGTCTGTTCTTCGACAACGACTTGCGGTTCCTCGCGCAATTTCGCTAGTCGTAACGAATTCTTAGGAGAGCAGGATGAAATTCAGTGAACAATGGCTGCGTGGCTGGGTTAGCCCGCAGGTAAGTCGCGACGAGCTGGTTGCTCGTCTGTCGATGGCCGGTCTTGAGGTCGATAGCGTTACGCCGGCCGCCGGTGTTTTCAGTGGCGTGGTGGTTGGCGAGGTGCTGAGCACCGAGCAGCACCCGGACGCCGACAAGCTGCGCGTGTGCCAGGTCAGCAACGGCTCGGAAACCTTCCAGGTGGTTTGCGGTGCGCCCAACGTGCGCCCGGGCTTGAAGATTCCTTTCGCCATGATCGGCGCCGAGTTGCCAGGTGACTTCAAGATCAAGAAGGCCAAGCTGCGTGGCGTTGAATCCAACGGCATGCTGTGCTCGCAATCCGAGCTACAGGTCGGTGAAGGTAACGACGGTCTGATGGAACTGCCGGCCGATGCGCCGGTGGGCAAGGATTTCCGCGTTTACCTGGATCTGGAAGACGCCAGCATCGAGGTCGACCTGACCCCGAACCGCGGCGACTGCCTGTCCCTGGCCGGCCTGGCTCGTGAAGTGGGTGCTTTGTACGCCGCTCCGGTCAGCCGTCCGGTAGTGGCTCCGGTTCCTGCCGCGCATGACGAAGTGCGTTCGGTAGAAGTGTTGGCGCCAGCCGCGTGCCCGCGTTACCTGGGGCGTGTGATCCGTAACGTTGACCTGTCCAGGCCTACGCCGCTGTGGATGGTAGAGCGTCTGCGTCGCGCAGATGTGCGCAGCATCGATGCTGCCGTCGACATCACCAACTACGTGATGCTGGAACTGGGTCAGCCACTGCACGCCTTCGATCTCGCCGAAATCAACGGCGGCATCCGTGTACGCATGGCCGAAGACGGTGAGAAGCTGGTGCTGCTCGACGGTCAGGAAGTCAGCCTGCGTAGCGATACGCTGGTGATTGCCGACCACTCCCGCGCACTGGCAATCGCCGGCGTCATGGGTGGCGAGCACAGCGGTGTGTCCGCGACCACGCGTGATGTGTTCCTGGAAAGCGCCTTCTTCGACCAGATCGCCGTGGCAGGCAAGGCCCGTTCCTATGGCCTGCACACCGATGCATCCCATCGCTATGAGCGTGGCGTGGACTGGCAACTGGCCCGCGAGGCCATGGAGCGCGCGACTGGCCTGCTGCTGGAAATCACCGGCGGTGAAGCGGGTCCGATCATCGAGACCGTCAGTGAACAGCACCTGCCGAAAATTGCTCCGGTCACCCTGCGTGCCCAGCGCATTACCCAGATGCTGGGTATGGAAATGGATTCGGTTGAAGTGGAGCGTCTGCTCAATGCCTTGGGCCTGGCCATTACTGCTGACGGGGCAGGGCAGTGGCGTGTAGAAGTGCCAAGCCATCGCTTCGATATCAGCCTGGAAGTCGACCTGATCGAAGAACTGGCACGCCTGTACGGCTACAACCGTCTGCCGGTTCGTTATCCGCAAGCGCGTCTGGCGCCGCAAGCCAAGGCCGAAGCCCGTAGCGATCTGCCTGAACTGCGCCGCCTGCTGGTTGCCCGTGGATATCAGGAAGCGATTACCTACAGCTTCATCGATCCGAAACAGTTCGAACTGTTTAATCCGGGTGTTGAGCCGTTGCTGCTCGCCAATCCGATCTCCAATGACATGGCCGCCATGCGTTCGTCCTTGTGGCCGGGTCTGGTCAAGGCGCTTCAGCACAACCTGAACCGCCAGCAGGATCGCGTACGTCTGTTCGAAAGCGGCCTGCGTTTTGTCGGTCAGCTCGAAGGCCTGAAGCAAGAGCCGATGCTGGCGGGTGTGGTTTGCGGCAGTCGCTTGCCGGAAGGCTGGGCGCAGGGTCGCGATACCGTCGACTTCTTTGACGTCAAGGCTGACGTGGAAGCGGTGCTGGGCTTCGCCGGTGCCCTGGATGCGTTCACTTTCGTGCCAGGCAAGCACCCGGCATTGCACCCGGGTCAAACCGCACGCATCGAACGCGATGGTCGTCTGGTCGGCTTCATTGGCGCGATCCACCCCGAATTGTCGAAAACCCTCGGTCTCGACCGTCCGGTCTTCGTCTTCGAATTGGTTCTGGCGGAAGTCGCGTCGGGCAAAATGCCTAAATTCCACGAGTTATCGCGCTTTCCTGAAGTGCGTCGTGACCTTGCACTGATTGCGCACAAAGATGTTGCAGCCACGGCTGTACTGGACGTAATCCGTGAAAATGCAGGCGAATGGCTGACAGACCTCAGGCTATTTGACGTGTATCAGGGTAAAGGCATTGATCCTGATAGAAAAAGCCTCGCAGTCGGCTTGACCTGGCAGCATCCATCGCGCACTCTTAATGACGATGAGGTGAATACCGCAACGCAAAACATCCTCACCTCGCTCGAACAAAGGTTGAACGCCACGTTAAGGAAGTGACGTATGGGGGCTCTGACGAAAGCTGAGATGGCGGAACGTCTGTATGAAGAGCTGGGCCTGAATAAACGGGAGGCCAAGGAATTGGTCGAACTGTTTTTTGAAGAAATCAGGCACGCTCTCGAAGACAACGAACAAGTCAAATTGTCCGGTTTCGGCAATTTCGACCTTCGGGACAAACGCCAGCGGCCTGGCCGCAATCCGAAAACGGGGGAAGAAATCCCGATCACGGCTCGCCGTGTGGTCACCTTTCGTCCAGGGCAGAAGTTGAAGGCCCGAGTTGAGGCTTATGCTGGAACCAAGTCATAACGACGAGCTCCCCGTCATCCCGGGCAAACGCTACTTCACCATTGGTGAAGTCAGCGAGCTGTGTGCGGTAAAACCACACGTGCTGCGCTACTGGGAACAGGAGTTTCCTCAGCTCAACCCGGTAAAGCGCCGCGGAAACCGCCGGTATTATCAGCGCCAGGACGTGCTGATGATCCGGCAGATCCGCGCGCTTCTTTATGACCAGGGGTTCACCATCGGCGGAGCGCGCCTGCGCTTGTCCGGCGATGAAGCCAAAGACGACACCACCCAATACAAGCAAATGATCCGCCAGATGATCGCCGAGCTCGAAGATGTTCTGGTGGTACTCAAGAAATAAATTCCTGCTTTTAAATACTTCCAGTTTTCAAAAGCTTGCGATATATTCTTGAGCGTTCCTCGAGGTGAGGAACGGGTAACACGCCTAGTCGGGGCGTAGCGCAGTCCGGTAGCGCACTAGCATGGGGTGCTAGGGGTCGAGTGTTCGAATCACTCCGTCCCGACCATATTTTTCAATGACTTAGGCCAATGTTCACAGCATTGGCCTTTTTCATGTGCGTGACTTTTGCGTGACTCCTCGATTTTTCACGCCTGCTTCCTCTTCAAGATTGTCAGGACCGGTCCACGCGAATCGGTTGCTGATACCATGTTCGCAGCTTCAATCAGATGCCCAAGCTCAGCGCCCGAGTAGTGACTGGTGATGCTGCCGTTCTTGTGGCCCAGAAGTGCCTTGCGATCTTCCTCGGTGACGCCTGCTGCGCGTAGCCGACGGCCAAATGTGTGTTTGAGGTCGTGGATCCTGATGGATGCATAACCTGGGTGAGCGGGGCGAAGGTTTTCCTCCTGCCAGAGTTTCGCCGCTCTCACCCGCGCCTTCTTCCAGGCCGAGTCGTTCATCCGGTGCATCGCGGTACCGTTGTAAGGGAAGACCCATTCCTTGCTCAGGCCGCGTTGCTGTTCGATGATCGACTTGGCCACGTTGTTGAGCACGACCAGCCGCTCATCACCGTTTTTCACTCCCGACCGTTCGTGCCTGCCGCCGAAATCAGCCGGAATCAGAAATACGCTGGTGCCGAGCTCCGGTACCGAAATCTCCCAATCCCATCTCAGCTTGCAAACTTCCTGCTCCCGGGTGCCGGTGTTCACCTTGAACAGCGCCATCGTTTGCAGGTGGGCCGGCAATTCTGCAAATAGAATCGACTGCTCCTGCCATGACATCGGGTACGGCTTGCGGCTCGACTTCTTCTCTTCCAGCTTCGTGAGCATCGGCACGCTATCGAGCCACGGCCTGCGCTCATCGTCTCGCCACTTCCTGGCACACAACGATAAAACCCGAACTACACGCTCGATCGAGATATTCACCGTTCTGTTGCTGACGCCTTTCTTTACCTTGCCGTCCTCGAGCTTCTTGGTCGCCAACCTGTCTTTGATGAACGGCACCAGGGCCTGGTCATCAATGTGGGTCAGCGGCATGTCGCCTATGAACGGATCCAGCTGAGAAAGGTGGTGCGCTGAAAGTTTGATTGAAGGCTGGTCTTTGAACTCCAGCAGGAAGCGAGTCGCCGCCTCCCGCCAGATCCTCACCTTCTTTACGCCATACACCTTCTGTTGCCGGATCTGCTCCAGCCGGTAGATCAGGTAGCGTTCCGCTTCTTCCCGGTCACCAGTTCCAGTGCTTTCGTAAAGTCGTTCTCCGTTGATTTTCTTGTCGATATGCCAGATGCCTTTCCTCTCGGAGAGGCCTGTGATCGATTTTCGCGCCATGAGTTGTCTCCTTTCTGGCGCTCGCTGCGGGGCAATTGTTGCTCCGGGGCGCGTTTTTTATCAATTGCTTTGGCCTCGACGTACGCCGTTGCCCAGTCATCCAGTTCCTGCCGGTCGAAGCCGACACCGCGCTCGCCGATCGGGAATTCACTGACATAGGGGCGGACGGTTTTGTCGAACTCGGCACGGCACATACCCAGGTAGATAGGCGCGGCGCCGGCACGGATGAAGCGGGGGAGGATGCTTTCGCGCCGGGGCCGGGAGGGCGCCTGCGCTAGTTCTGCAGACATAAATGCTCCATGCCGCGCGCGGCGGCAGAGGGTGGGTGTTTGTGGAATTCTGATGAAGGGCGAGAGGTACGCTTTGAAGGTGAGCTACGGTTTATTTGTTCATCTCGCCAGTTGCGTACACGCTTTCTCCCCTGAGGTGACTGGCGGGGTGAACCCTTACCGACGCGGCCCTTTGTAGATGAGCCAGAGCATGTAGAGCGGTGCGAAGATCATGGCGTCACCCGCTTGAACTCGACGACCCAGACCCATGGGTTGGCGTTCCATGAGTCGCTGCCGTTGATGGAAGACCAGCGCAATTCGAACGACATGCTCGGCTCAGCGCTGTAGGTTTCGATGCCTTCGACGTGATACCACTCACCAAACTCTGCATGGTCAGGGTAGGGGCGTACACCTTCAGCAAGTGCCTGTTCTTCGCTGATGTCCTTCAACCGCTCGACGCGTACATCGGTGATCTCCAGCAAGATGCGGCTTACCCAGCGGGGCGTATGGATACTGGGCTTCCATGTCGGCTGCTCCTGCTCGTAGGGGGTAAGTCCGTCAGCTGCATACACCAAGTCGCCGTCCTCCCGAGCCTGGTCCAGGTCCACCATATCAGCAGGCTGGAGGTATGGGTCTTTCTGAACTTCGGAGTGATTGCAGTACCAGGTTTCGCGCACCCACAGCCTGTCGCCGGGCTTTCCGTAAGGGCAGCAATGCTTGGAAAAATTGCGCGAGGTCTCGCGGTCATCGGAACCTCTTCCGAACAGGTGGCCTTTCCACGAGAAGCCAGATCCATCGGTAATCGCTGGCTGTGGATTCACCGCCCTCCGCGTGACTGTCTTCCGGCCTTCCAGGATGGCGCGCACCATCGGGGCCGAGAACAGGATCGGCCGTTCTTTCACCTGGGTCATGACTTCACCTCGCGGCGCGCCCACTGCACATAGGGGCCGTCATCCGTGTCGAAAATTCCGAGCAGGAACCAGTCGTACGCCGGTGGCGTTTCTGGCTCCCAGCCGAGGCAATGTGGCTCATCATCGTCCCAGTAGGGGTGGGCTTCCATGTCGGAATCCATGTGCCAGCCGATCACCTTCAAGCCATGGGCCTCGAGCCACGCTTTCCAAGCTTCTGCGTCTTCATCAAATTCCGGGATGCCCGGGTGGTACCAGTACCCGCTCTCGTCACGCACGACTTCTACGGGGCCAATCAACTTTTCTTCAGGCATGACTTCGTCCTTGCCGCTATAGCGGCTGACTTTGAAGGGGGGAGTTACGGCTGTGCTTTACTGGTGCCTTACATGCTTGCACATCGCAAGCAGCGAAAGGACACTCGGTTTTGGTCAGATATATTCCAGTTGTACTGGTACTGCCGATTGGTGCGGCGTTTGCGTATGAGCCCGAGCGCGCAGTAAACAATTTTGCGCATGAACTAGCGGAGTGCGCTGGATTTTATGTGATCTCAGAAAAAAATTTTCAGGCTCAGGAACCGAAGTTGGCTGAGCGGAGTAAAACGGCTGGGGAGAGAGCCTTGTATTACTCCAAAGAACTCACCAGCGAGAAGCTGACTCGCGCCAGAACAGAAATGGCAATCAAGTCGATGATGACAGATATCGATAATGACGCTGCGAACTATTCAATTCTCCTAAATAAATACTCTGATCAATGCGGCGAAGCTGTTTCAGACCCGGTCAAACGAATGGAGTACTGGAACAAGAAGCAGGACTGATCATCCTGCAATCTCCAATTGATATCAGATCATGGGCATTCACAACCGTTGGCGGGGTGGTGTGCCCTGGGCAGCCGTTGCCAGCGAAATCGAAGCCTTCGCACGGTGGGCCGAAAGGCAGAACCTCTTTACCCTGGGCCAAAGCCTCAAGCAGATGATCCTTCGCCTCGTGGGCTGTGCACTCACGGCCACCGTCAAAGCGAAACATCCCTTTGAGCTGGCGCTTGCTGAAGTCGCGCAGTGCACCGCGCACGCTCAAGTGAATGTGGAAAGTGCGACCGTTTGGGCCGAACGGATCTGCCGGTTGGTTTTCTGTGTGCATGGGGCGTCCTATGCCGGGTCTTGCCCGGGCGGTGGAGGGTGGTGAGGGATCAGCTACAGTTCAACGATCAGCCAATGGAGAGCTTTATGGATTGCTTGGTTTGCGGAATCGATGCGATAGAACTGGAATCCGGTCTGGATGGAACTGAACTTATATGTCCGGAATGCGGGCACTTCGGAGTGTCGGGAAGTCTTATAGCTGTACAGCGGGGCAGGAACTTTGATGTCGAACAAACGCGGTGGTGGTTAGAGCGAAGGCGTGTAGCGTTCCCCGACCAGCTTCCGGTGATCTCAGATGCTTTTGTTTTCTGGGGGCTTTGATCAGGCCGCTAACCGCTGGTAAAGCTCAATGATGTCCGCGGCGTTGGCGCTGACCAGATCTTCAGCCTCATCCGGGCAAACGCTATTGCCGATCAGTCGTACCTGGTCCGTCTTGTTGATGTCGCGCCATTCTTCCGCACCGGTTACCGGGTCGACGAACAACCCGCGATCAATGATGTAGTCCTTGTCGAAGCCTTGGGCGGCCTTCAGCTCAGGCGGCTGGAGCATGCGCAGGGTGATGTCGACCAGCACGTAACCGCCGACCATGACCAGGTCCGCCGGGTCTTTGAAGTGTTCCGGAAGATGCTCATGCATGAAGGCGGCGCAGCGGCGGGCACCTTCCAATTGCTCTGGCGTCAATGTGTCCGGCACCTGCACCACCTCGACCAGTGCAACCCGATCCTTCGTCGGCAAGGTGTGCATCGGCTCGGTGAGCGAGATTCCGTCCTTCTCGTTGCCGTAGTACTTCACCAGGTAAGCGTTGACCAGGCGCTGGTTGGCGCCCGATTGGCAAATGGTCGAGATCGGGTCATATGCCGATCGGCCGTCGCCTTTGTAGAAACCGCCGTTCGCCTGTTCGAAGAATGCCGCCGAGACGGCATGGTGTCCTGTGCTGGTGGCCACCACGCCGAGCGGGCCGGCAACGTCGGCGCCGACCGAACCTTTTCGCAATGTAACCATGTTCGCCGCCGCCATCGCGAAGTGGCCACCCTTCACCTGTGCCACCTGAGTGCGCAGCGGCTCCAGCGCACTGAAGTTGCGCTGCGATGAGCCGTTAGCGCACTCGGTGAGGAACGGCGCTGCCACCGGCTGCACAAGTGCGTGGTGCGTGCCGCCAGCGCTGATGGTCGATAGCGCCTCGTCGGTGCCGTGGGTGCTGGTATGTGCTTCGGACGTGCCGCGCATCGGGACAATGAACGGCTTCGCGCTGGTCAGCACATGTCGCCAGCAACCCTTGGCCACTCTCCGCATGGTGTTCACCGCCATCGGCTTGTCACGGAAGATCGTGCGGCCCAGGTTGCTCCAGTCGATGCACTCGGCTGCGGTACGCCACGGCAGTTGCTTTGCGGTCGGGGCCTTATGGCGCTTCGGCGCTGGCCAAACGATCGGCTTGCCGTCGCGGCGCGCCACCAGGTAGAGACGCTTGCGGATAGTTGGGGTGCCGGTGTTTGCGGCGATGCGCTCGCGCCACTCGACGTTGTAGCCGAGGCCACGCACCAGTGCTTCCATCGGGACGAACTCCCCAATGGCCTGCATGATCTCCGGCATATCCGGGGGGGCGGCCGGCAGACCGGTGCTGATTGCGGCGATGAATGCCTTGAAGGTGCGGCCGCGCTCGGCCTTGATCGGCTTCCCTTCGTCGTTGATCGGGCCCCAGTCGCAGAACTCTTCGACGTTTTCCAGAAACAGCAGGCGCGACCGTGTGATGAACAGCCAACGGATCACAACCCAGGCCAGGCCGCGAACTCCACGATCACGCGGCGCGCCGCCTTTGGCCTTGCTGTGGTGGCGGCAATCAGGTGATGCCCAGATGATCGCGACGGGCTGCCCGCCGGTGGCTTCCCGCGGATCGACCTCGTACACGTCGGCAACATAGTGTGCCGTCTTCGGGTGATTGGCGCGGTGGACGGCCAGAGCGATCGGGTTATGGTTTACCGCTACGTCTGGCTCTCGGTATGCCCGAGCGATCCCAGTGCTGGCGCCGCCACCGCCAGCGAACAGATCCACCACAAACTCTTTCTCGAAAGGCAGTCCCATGCTCGGCTGGCAGGAATTGATCTGGGGGAATTTCTGTTGTGCAGACATAGAGGATCCTCGCCGGCTGGCGTGATTCGTTGAAGTGGGGTATTTGTGTTCGGCCCGGCATGGAGCCGGATAAACAAGGAGAGCGGCGGTGCGTTATAACTTGAGCGACACCATGATCAAGATCGGTATGACTCTTGCCGAGGTCACCGAAATAGTTGGTGAGAATGAACTGGGCGGATGGGGGAAACCCGGCCTCATGGGAAAACCAGAAAGACACAAAAGCTTCTACTTCATGGATCAGACGAAGTGGTGCGTTGTCTGGTTTGATGATTCGGAGCGAGTTGTTTCCAAAACCACGATGGATATCCGCTGAGAAAACCAGGTTGCGAGCCGCCTGATCGTGGGGTGCCAAGCACCATGGGTGATGCAGGATAAGGCGCGCTCGCCGCTGGCGTGATTCGTTGAAGTGGGGTATTTGTGTTCGGGCCGGCATAGGGCGTGGGGCTATACTCAGCACGTCATGACAACCAAAAAACCGAAAACTCGGGACTCAATATTAATTCTGATTTAGATTCAAAGGCGCAGAAAATGTTTGAAGTGAATGCTTCGATTAATGGGTGGGAAGTAGTTGGGTCTGGGTTTCTTCATGTGTCTGGAACTTTTGCAAGAATTGTTTTCGATGACATGCCGGTTATCATTAGGTTTGAATCAGACGGAGGTGGCACTCGATGGGAGTTTGAGCCTTCAGATAAAGATATAACGCTAACTCTTTATAATTTTGATAGCCAAGCGCCTCAAGGAAAGATCGAGCCAGTCGTTATGGCTGCTAGTGCAGGGCGTGATATAAAAATGACTTTTGTTGTTCAGACCTTGAATAAGGAGTTGAATTTAAGAATTTTTTCCTACACTTTTTTATTGGAGCCAGAGAATCATGGTTGAGCCAATAAAGGGGCGCGGGTCGGAAGGTCTATTAACCAGAAAGACGATATCTCCCAAAACCAGTACTGCGGGACGCATTGCGGAAAACATTGGAACTGGTGAGCATGCAAAAAACTCAATAGTTTGGATGACAATTACATGGAGTTTTGTAATTGCTTCTGTTTTGAGTGCCTTGTATTTCATCGTTGCTTTGTTTTATGCGGAAGTGGATTTTCTTAATAAACTGAAAGATGTCTGGGCTATTTTTATCCCAGTTATTACCCTGGCTCTTGGATACGCATTTGGTAAGAGCAAGTAATTAAGTCATCGCAGCGTTCAGCGCAAGAGGTGAGGGCGGGTCAGGCGCGCCGGACTTTAAAATGGAGCATCGCCTTGATGCTGTGGCAGTAGTCCTGAAGTCGCTCGTAGGCCTTGTCTTTGGCCTGACTGCGAGTGGCTGCCCACACCCTGACCAGATCTTCGCGGGCTTCCCGGTTCCAGTCGAGATCATCCCAGTCATGCTTGAACGGTAGGACGAGCCACTCTTTGAGCGGTAGCGTCTCGGCCATTTCGCCGTACTGCATTTCATGCGTCGGGTGGTAGTTGGCGATCCGCTTCTTCGGGTCTTCATCCAGTACCACGCCGATGTAGTGGCCGCGATCGGCCAAGATGACGCCGTGCTTCCCGTAGGCGATGACACGGCGGCCGATTTCGGCGGGCACCTGGTAGTGCTGCCGGACGTATGCGCAGTTGTGGCTCATGGATTTCTCCGTTCAAGCTATTCGTCGTGAGTGATGCGAAGGGATTCGCGGTCGTGGGCGAGTTTCAGCTTCCGCGACACGTTTTCCGGTATCACGTATTCGTGTCGCGGCGGCGGTTCAAGCAGGGGAAGGGCGCCACCCGGGCCAAGGCCGTGCAGGTGATGAATCATCAGGGTGATGGCCTCGCCCTGTTCCTCGATGCCGCTCCAGGCCATCAGCTCAGCAAGGGCTTGGCGCGTACCGGGCAGGCAGTGCAGCCTGATTTCCTCTTCGCCGCGGCTCTTCTTCTTCGCCGCGGCTTTCGCTGACCTTTCCGCGTTGGTCTTGGCCATGGCCTGCCTCTTCAATTCCGTGGGCCGGTAGATCCAGCCATGTCTGTCGTCGGCGCTGGCGCACCTGGTTGTTGATTCGTCTCATGTGGCTCTCTGCTGATTCCAGACACCCACGGCGTCGAAGACGCGGGCGGCCTGCTCTTCAGTCAGCGATATCTCGGCGGGAATTGCGATCCAGCCCGACGCAACTCGATGATTCGGATTGCTCTCGGCGACCAGGTCTTTGTAGGTTTCCTCGATTACGTCTTCGAGGTGCGCGGCGAGATAGTTGCCTTGGGGAGCAACCTCTACTGACTTGGTGTAGCGGTGCCCGCGCTGATCGCGGCACTGAACGCTGAGGTAGATCGTCCAGCGGTGGGCGAAGTCGCAGACCGCATCGGCGATGCGCTGGCCGGGCGGGATGTTCTTGCAGCTCTTCCAGTTGATCATGCCCTGGCGGCCGCTTGGATCGATGTTCACCACCGCGACGTGGTTGGTGCTGAGCAGCGCCCGGCACGATCGCTCGACCCGGGCGCGCATGTTGTTGGGCTTGCGCTTGCTCATAATGAGTTCGCCATTTTGCGCAGCGCCTGAACGAGTACGGCCGCCTGCGTGACGCGCACCTTCCGTGCATCAGCTGCGACTCGATGCCCAACGACCACGACCTGATCACTGGCAGCCGCTGGGACGCCGGCCACTACCGATCCGTTGGCGCCTGTCCGGAGCTGCGTTTCGAACAGCTGAACATCCACCGCCAGTGCGTGAAGTGCAACCGCAACCTGTCCGGCAACGCGGTCGAGTACCGGATCCGTCTAGTGCTGCGCATCGGCGCCGAAACCGTGGCATGGCTGGAGGGGCCTCATAAGCCCCTGAAACTCACAGTCGAAGAAATCAAAACCATCAAGGCCGAATGCCGAGCCAAGACCCGCGAACTGAAGAGGGCTGTAGCATGATCTATCCAGGCGTTCTGAACGCAGTTGTCTCCGCCCTCGCGGCTGAGGCCATCGACAACACCAGCAAACAGGCATGGCAGAAGCTGTACAACTCTGCCGACGAGGAGGAGGGCGGCGATCTGGCGACACTGGTTCGCTCCCGTGGTGCTGACACCATTGACCGCACGCAGGTGGACTGCTGGGTATCTGCCCGGCTGCACAGTGCACTTGAGCAAAAACACTGGGGCGCGCTGGTGACGAAGTACAGCACCCACAAGGGGCGCAAGGTGCGGGCTATTTCAGCGTTGCAGACTCTCATCAACACCCCGGCGACTAAGCTGTTCCTGTTCAAGGCGACCACTGCCTGGGCTATCCCGCAACTGAAGGGCGCGCGGCCGAAGGTGAAGACCTCCGTGTCCGTCGATATCCCAATCGATGCGCCAGAGTGGCGTCGTGAGGCCGTGGTGAAGGCTGCGCTGGCTGCTGGTCAGGCGAAGGTTAAGCGCGACACTTCCCGATCCGCCGACATGATTGTGCTCAAGGACAGCTTCTACGACATGAACACCTGGGACAACGACGGCACGCCAGAATCGACTCGCCGGCGGTGGCGTCAAGATATCGGCCGCGCTGCTGATGACCTGGTCAACGAGGCTCTGGCGCACGCCGCGGACATTCTGGAGCTGGAAGGTCTCCTGATTGAGCGGGCCGCGTGATTGCGTGTTGACATCAGTGAACGGATGAGCGAAATTAACCCCATCCTGTCATTCCTGCGCGTATCGAGGAGTGGCAAATCTTCTCCCAGGAGCAGCGGCACCACTTGTTGTGGCTGGAGTCGTAGCGGGCACCGTAGGTTTGTTAGCGTTGGTAGCTGTAAACCTGCTGTATCTCAAGGTGCAAGAGCCGACCGTAGCGGCCTCGACTACGAAGGAGGATAACGAGATGGTGAAAAAAACCGATTTGGCGTTTCTGAACACGATTCACGCTACCGGTGCCGGTCTCGTCTCCAGCCTCATCATTGCCGGTCTGATTCGAGCCTAACGGCTCACCAAGCCCCGCCTAGTGCGGGGTTATTTTTGAACCCGCCCCGTGCGGGTTTTTTATTGCCTGAAATTTACCTGTAGCCAGGACGGCCCTCGGAAAGGCCTGGGCGTCGAGAGCAGGAAAATACGATGTTCGGAAACAATACCTGTGGCCCGTGGGCCCTAGGCTCTCGCCCAAGATGAGTTGATTCAGCACATCGAGGGATGTTCTGATTCAAAGCGTAAGCTGATACAGTTGAGGCAAAGGACAGGCAAAAAAGGACTCGCTTGTGGAATCGCTTAGTGCTCTAAACGTAAACTACCAAGAGTTTTTGCCTAGGGCGGAGAGGTTGAGATCTTCCGTTGTATCTGAGCTTGATGAGCTTTTCGCTCGGGCCGATGTAGCCCTAGGCTTTCCTGTTGAAAGTCGGGTTAAAACTTGGAGTTCGATATCTGAGAAAATTGATCGTAAAGATATCGAGTTAACATCAGTCATTGATCTGTCTGATTTTATTGGTATTCGAGTTGTTCTGTTGTTTCGGAAGGATTTGGAGCGCGTAAAATCTATTATATCCAAAGACTTCGATTTGATTTCCTCTGAGGATACGGGAGACAGGCTCGGATATTCTGAATTTGGTTATCAGTCTCTCCATTACTCAGTAAAGGTTCCCGAAAGTTGGCTTTCTGTCCCCACTTGGGCAGGGCTAGGGGGATTCACGATTGAGATACAGGTTAGAACTCTGGCGCAGCATATTTGGGCGGCGGCATCACATAAGCTGCAATATAAACAAGAGGCGGGTGTTCCACCGCCGATTCGCAGATCGATTAACAGAGTTTCAGCGTTACTTGAAACTGTTGATTTGGAGCTTCAGCGTGTTCTAGATGAAAGAGAAAGTTATGCAGTTGACATGTTGGCTCAACCTCGTAGCGGCGTAACTCGCGATGAGCCTCTGAATGTTGATAATTTGGCTGCAATTCTGGATGAAGTATTTCCGTCGAAAAATAAAGCGAATTTCGAGGATTACTCAGATCTTTTGTATGATTTAGACAAGCTGGGTGTTGTTGGCTCTGTGCGGGCTCGTGAAGTATTTAAAAAGCACTACGAAAGCACTATGGAAAAAGAGCGATCTTACGTAAGCAGGCCACCGAAAGGACACGAAGAAACCCATAAGCCTGGCGTGTATTTCCGGCACGTTGGATTAGCGCGACAAGCTCTAAGAACTGAGTTTGGAAATGAATCTATGTCTGAGCTATTTGCTGAAAAGCGAAAAAACGAAAGGGTCAAACAGAAAGATAAAGACTCATTGGCTTAGTTGATCGCCTGAGCGAAATTAATCACATCGTGTAATCTTTGCGTGTGTAGGACTGACAAACGAAACCCGGCCACCGCGCCGGGTTTTTTATTGCCTCGAATTTACCTGTAGCCAGGACCGCCCTCGGGAAGGCCTGGACGTCGATAGCCGGATAGTGCGACGTACGGAATCAACACCGGCAGCCCGCGCACCCTGACCTCACATGCTTGCAGGGTGGCGCGAGACTGGATCAGCGAGATCGATGCAATGGGGCGTCGACGCTGGGAAGGTCTTTGGCGGACAGCGCGTTGAGACGCGCGCACCTATTCAGGCTGTCTCGACAGACACCTTTAGGCGTTTGCCGAGTGCAGCCAAAGCGTTTTCGAGCTGTTCCATTTTCGATGTGTGCAGGAAGTCGACCAGGCGATCCCCTTGGGTCTGAGCCAGTCCGAGAAGGCGGCACAAATCGGCCTTGCGCATATCGCGCGCCATCATCTCGTTCCACAGGACGATTTTCGCTACCGTCACCGCTGGTAGGTGAATGACTTCTTCGCCGGCCACTGGTGGAGATGCTGCCGGAATAGCTTGGCGCTGATCGACGAAGATGGACAGGGTTGTTTCGATGGCATCCACGGCTTCGCTGATGGCGTGTTCTCGGTCATCGCCATAGCTATTCAGTAAAGGAAGATCTCGGCAGTACACCGCCAGGCCTGGACATGTGTCTTCCTCAAAGCGGATTGCATAGTCGTACATGGTCTCTCCTTGGAGGTGATCGCCCAGCATTCAGATGTGGTGAAGGGGCTCTCAGAGCCCCAGTTGTTTAATGATCGCCTTGCGGGTCGGTTCTGGCATTTCCTTGCTACCGTGATCCGCGAAGGTTGTCTTGTTGCCGTTTGGGGCGGTGACTTTGAAGTGGCTTCCTTTGCCGGCTTCGAAGGTCACCCCGTGGGCCTTCAACCATCGTCTGAACTCGCTGAACTTCATCACCTCGCCTCGTTGTTTGGATGAGTCCATTCTACAACACTTTTGTGTTGGTACAACATTTTTGTTTTATTTGATCTAGCGCCTCGACATTGGTCGGGGCTTTCGTTTTCGGCTCCACCACGCCCATTGCTCCGAGCTGGGAGTGCTGCTGGGGCCGGACCTACTTCGCTCCCCGAAAGGGAGGGACATCCGGATGCCAAACATGCCAGACAAACCAGAAACCTGGCTCATCGTGCTTGCATGGCTGAGTCAGCATTCGCCGACTCTTTATGCTGCTGGTCTTTCTGCCCTTATGGCCGGCATCAGGATCATCTACGGCGGGGGGACTCGTCGTCAGGCATTGCTCGAAGCGGCGATTTGCACACTGATCACCATTGGGCTGATCCCGGTCCTTGAATACTTCGGGCTACCTCAAAACCTTGCGACAGCCGCCGGTGTGTTCATTGGCTTCCTGGGAGTCAAGAAGCTGGCCGACATTGCAGATCGGATTGCCGAGATTAGATTCCCCACCCGTGGGGCTGGTCAGTAGTCCGCTGCCGGCCTGCGTCAGGGCTTGGTCGTATCACTCCTGCACGGGCACGCTCAGGTGCAGACCAACATCATGGTGCAGTGAGCTGTCCAATGCTCTGGATTGATCTGTCAGTACCAGCTACTTTGAGATTTCATGCAGGAGTTCGGACATGGCAGATAAATATGTTGGAAAAATAGTTGGAGTTGGCACGGATAACTTGAACTACGTGATTAACATATATCAAGACGAGACCATTGAGCGCTCTTCAAGCGGCATGGTCCGACATGAAGGCCTGAAGCATTTCGAAATGCAATCTGGTGGTGACGTGAAAAAGATTTCTGAGACTGAGTACGAGATTGTGGCTACGGGAGTTAGGGTCACTGTGCATGATGGTGAAAGCTAAGAGGGCCGGCCTCTCATGCCTGACGGTGCAAGAGTTCGGCTTCAGCATTGCCTGGTCATTCGCAACGGCTGGCTTCATCGGCGTGCTCGGCGTAGAGCAGGCTCGTCAGCTTGGAAAACGCTGGGCTGAGCGAAAGGCAGACGAGAGCTAAGCCGCGACACGTTTCGCGAATCGGCAAATTGTGTCGCGATATTGGAGATGATCATGAGACTGAACAAGCGGGGTCGTTTCGCAGATCCGTATCGCGGCAACGGCTTCTTCATCTCGTGGTGGATCGAGAGAAGTTTGTTCCTCTTTGCGATCAGGCCGACGAATTGGCACCTTTACTACGTTCGTCCCTCCCTTCAGCCTTGGGTGCAACGGTTGTACGTGGGCCCATTCGAGTTTGAGCTCACAACTCACCGGAGTAAGGCATGACTAATGTCACCCGCCTGCATCATGCATTGCCACTGAGTCCTGCCATTAACTCAGCCATCACTGAACTGGATAGCGCCATCGCCAAAGCGATTGACGCTGCCAAGGCTGCGGGCCTGCCTCAGGGCTTGGTCGTATCACTTCTGCATGGGCATGCACACGGACAAACGCACATCATGGTGAGCCAATGACTGCAGACATCCACGACATCGCTGACCATCGTCCGCACCTGACGGTTGCGGCTGGTGACGGTGTCCACGTGATTCCCTGCGACCTGGTGCGTTCAGTGATCGCCGGTGACAGACCATCAGCCATCCTAACCGAGGCGGTGCTGCGCCGGATCATCGAAGAGTGGTTCCAGAAGGTGACTGTATGACCGCAAAGCTCGTTGAGTTCAAGCGTGAGGGTTGGCGCGATGCCGCCAAGACGCTACGCAGGATTGCGGATGATCTCGATGCCGGTGTGCATCCGGAATGCACCGTGGGCGCACTGACCCTCATGGGGCCCAAAGGCGAGGTGACTGTGTTCGGGTTGGGGCCAAAGTGCGACGACCTGCAATGCCTCGGCGCCATGCGCCTGGGTGAGCAGAAGCTGATTGATGTGCTGCTTGAAGGTGGGGAAGGGTAGGTGTGCCGCAGGTGAGTGCGGCACGGCTGGATCACTTGGCTTTCAGCGCAGCCTGAATTTGATCGGCATACTTGGCCAAGTTGTTCATTTCACTTTCTAGTAGGCCGCCGTTACCAGTTCCAGCAACGTAAGCCGAAATCACCTCAAGCGCTGCCGCGACAGCGTACCGACGATAGTGCTCTTCATTGGTGTTGTTATTGCCAGCTGCAACGATGTTTTTGCCTAATTCACTCATCATTTTGTGCTCGAAAGATTGGATCCATATCAATACCGGCAACCAGCCACCATTTCAAGTATCAGAGTAACTCCATGACAACCAAGCAGCCCGACTGGGAGGCAATCGAACGAGCCTATCGGGCTGGTGCGCTTTCCATCCGAACCATCGCTGAGCGTAACGGCGTCAGCGACACCGCGATTCGCAAGAAGGCCAAGGCGCTGGGTTGGGCTAGAGATCTTTCCGAGCAAGTCCGCAAAGAGGTTCGCAACAAGCTGGTTCGCGGCGAGGTTCGCGACGATCAATGTGCGAACCCTGAGCGGGACGCCGAGATCATCGAAGAGGCAGCGGAAGAGGGCGCGACAGTTGTTCGCAGTCATCGCCGGGACATTCGCAAAGCCACGAACCTTGCGAACCTGCTGATGGATGATCTGCTCACCACGATCAAGCGACGCGAGGAAATCGAAGACGCCATTGCTGACGAAACTGCCGACGATGAGAGCGGCTTCCGTCGTGGCTCGATGCTCGCAGCTGTCGCCCTGCCCAGCAACGCCAAAACCCTTTTCCAATTGTCCTCGGCCATGAAGAACCTGCAGGTGCTCGAACGCACCGCATTCGGCCTTGATGACAAGGAGCAGTCGAAAGACTCCGACGAGCTTTCGCAATTGATGGACGAGCTATCGAAGGATGCCTGACATGAAGCCCGAGCACATGAAGCTGCTCCGGGATCGATTCTGGCGTCTGAACAACCTCTACTTCATCACCGACAAGCAGGGGAAGAAGGTCCGCTTCCGCATGACGCAGGAGCAGGTCGATTACTTCCAGGGGATGCATACCCGAAACATTATCCTGAAGGCGCGGCAGCTGGGCTTTACGACTCTGGTCTGCATCGTGCAACTGGATGCGGCGTTGTTCGAAGCTGCGAAGTGCGCACTGATCGCTCACACCTTGAACGACGCCAAGCGGCTGTTCCGGGAGAAGGTCAAGTACGCCTACGACAATTTGCCCAAGGAGATCAGGGCAGCCAACCCGGCACGCAACGACGCTGCCGGAGAGTTGGTGTTCAGCAAGGGCGGCTCGCTCTACGTCTCGACCTCATTCCGGGGCGGCACGCTGCGTTACCTGCACGTTTCCGAGTTCGGGAAGATCTGCGCTAAATTCCCGCACAAGGCGCGGGAGATCGTCACCGGTGCCTTCGAGGCCGTGGCCGCTGAATGCTTCGTCACCATCGAGTCGACAGCAGAAGGTCGGGCCGGATACTTCTTCGACTACAGCCAGTCTGCCGAGAAGCAGCAGATGGCCGGCGTGCCACTGGGCCTGCTGGACTGGAAGTTCTTTTTCTTCAGCTGGTGGCGGAACCCGCTCTACTGGCTGGACTCGACCGACGTCGTCATCCCGGACCGGCTGACCAAGTACTTCGACGACCTGGCCGCCAAGCACGGCATCGTCACAAACCCAGGCCAGCGCGCCTGGTACAGCGCCAAGGAAAAGACCCTCGGCGAAGACATGAAGCGCGAATACCCATCGATACCTGCCGAAGCATTCCAGCAGACGATCGAGGGTGCCTACTACGCCAAGCAGTTCACCAAGTTGTATGCGGCCCAGCGCATCGGCAAGCTACCAGACAACAGCCACTTGCCGGTTCACACCTTCTGGGACATCGGTGTTGGCGACTCCACGGCAATCTGGTTCGTTCGGATCGTTGGCGACGAATACCACGTCATCGACTTCTACCAGAACAGTGGGGAAGGCCTGCGGCACTACATGAAGGTGCTCAAGGATCGAGATTACACCTACGGCGAGCACTGGGGTCCGCACGACATCGACAACCGGGAATTCGGCAGCGATGGCAAAACTCGGCGAGAACTCGCCCGAGAGGGCTACGAGATCGACGGACAGCGTTATTCGATGACCTTTCAAGTGGTGCCGAAGCTCGGTATCGACGAGGGCATCGAGCAGGCTCGCGAAATCCTTCCTAAATGCGCTTTCGATGAAGCCAAGTGCGAGGAGGGCATCACCGCCTTGGAGAGTTACCGCAAGGAATGGGACGACAAACGTGGGTGCTGGAAGGACAAGCCCCTACACGATTGGTCGTCTCACCCAGCCGATGCATTCCGGTATTTCGCTGTCGCCCAGAGCGCAAGGAAGCCGGTCAAATCAATCAAAATGGGATTCGCACGCTAATGGCAGACGTCACCTACACCCGCCCGGAATACGACGCGGCACAGTCCCGTTGGCGGCTGGTGCGCGACGTGTGCAAGGGCTCCGAAGCGGTCAAATCCCGAGGCGATGTCTATCTGCCGAAGCCGAATCCGCACGATATCAGCCAGGAGAACGTCGAGCGGTACAAGGGGTACAAGCAACGCGCCGTGTTCTACAACGCCACCGGACGGACGAAACACAGTCTGGTAGGCGCGGTGTTCCGCACCTGGCCAACGCTGACTGCTCCAGGCGCTCTCGACTACGTGTCGAAGGATATCGACGGGCAGGGCGTGAGCATCTACCAGCAGTCGCAATCAGTCATCGGGCATCTGCTCGAAGTTGGGCGTCACGGGCTGCTGGTGGACTACGCGGCCGTGAAGGCAGGCACCGTGAGCAAGGCCGACGAGCAAGCAGGTCGCGCCCGTGCAAGCGTTGCCAGCTATACGGCCGAGTCCATCAGGAACTGGAAGACTCGCAAGGTCGGCGGTCAGCACCTGCTGAGCCTGGTCGTTCTGCGCGAAGAGGTAGACATCGATACCGATGACGGTTTCGGCAGTGAACGGGTTGTGCAGTATCGAGTGCTGCGCCTGGACGATACAGGTATCTACACGCAGGAAGTCTGGCAAGAAGGTGCCAGCGAAACATCAATGATCACTCCGCCTTTCACGCCACTGAATGGCCTTGGTCAACCGTGGAATCTGATCCCGTTTCAATTCTTGGGCAGCGAGAACAACGACACCAGCATCGACGATTCGCCGCTCTACGACATGGCCGTGCTCAATATCGGCCATTATTGCAACAGCGCGGACTACGAGGATTCGGTGTGGTTCTCTGGTCAGCCACAGTTCTGGATTTCTGGTCTTGATGAGGCCTGGCGCGATCACTTGGAAGCCAACGGCATTTATGTCGGCTCGCGGGCTCCGCTGACGCTCCCGGCCAACGGTTCGTGCGGATTTGCTCAGCCTGAACCGAACACGCTCGTCAAAGAGGCCATGGACGCCAAGAAAGAGGACATGGTGTCGCTCGGCGCCCGACTGATTGAACGCGGCAGCGCGGTGAAGACCGCGACCCAGGCCGACAACGACAGCGCCGCCGAACACAGTGTGTTGTCTTTAGTTGTGAGCAACGTTAGCGAGGCCTACAGCCAGTGTCTGGTCTGGATGGCTGAGTTCGTGAATGCCACGGGTGTAACGCTCTACAAGCTCAATCAGGACTTCAGCCAGATCACCCTGGACGCAACGATCCTGTCCGCACTGTTCAACGCAGTGCAGGGCGGCAAGCTGCCGGCGGGCGACTTCTGGCAGTACCTGCGCGATCGAGGCGTGATTGATCCCGAGAAGACTGACGACCAGATCCGCGACGAACTGGAAAGCGAGAACCCCGGGCCTGATCTGGATGACGACGAGGTAATCCCGAATGGCCGTAAACCAAGCGATCCTTGATGCCACGATCAGGCACGCGGTTTTCCTCGAGCAACTGAAATCCGGCGAGGTGGCGAAGTTCGGACCCTTCCTCAAGGAAATTGATCGGTCGATCCGCGAGCGGCTGACCCGGGCCGACCTGACGGATTACACCGTCGCTCGGCTAGAGCGCCTGCTGAGCGAAGTCGACAGCCTGCTGCTGGGCATCTTCGACCGGTATAGCGAAAAGCTGAACCTCGACCTGATCGACATTGCCAACTACGAGGCCGAGTTTGAAGCAACGAGCCTGACCCGAGCGGCGCCGGTGGGTGTCTCGTTTGATGCGGCAGTGCCGGGTGCTGCCGCGATCAGGGCGGCCATCCTCACCAACCCGCTCAGCGTGCGCGGTGCGGACGGCGGCAAGCTGCTCAAGTCGTTCATTGATGGCTTCACCACTACCGAGCGGCAACGCCTCACGGGCGCGATCCGGCAGGGCTTCTTCGAAGGTCAGACGAACTTCCAGATCATCAAGAACATTCGCGGGACCAAGGCACTCCAGTACAACGACGGCATCCTGGCCACAACCAACCGGAATGCCGGTGCAATCGTGCGGACGGCGGTGCAACACGTCGCCACCCAGGCACGCATGGAGACGCTGAAAGAGAACTCCGATGTTGTGCTGTCGGTGGAGTGGGTCAGCACACTGGATTCCAAAACCACCAGCCAATGTCGGACGCTCGACAAGCGGCGGTTCAAACTGAGCGAAGGGCCGCGGCCACCGATCCACATCAACTGCCGATCGACCGTTGTTGCCGTGACCCGCTTCAGCGCCCTGTTCGCCAAGGACGCCACTCGGGCATCCATCGGTGATGCTGGAGCCCAGCAGGTGAGGGCGGAACTTTCGTACTACGACTGGCTCCAGCAGCAACCGGCAGCGTTCCAGGACAAGGCCATTGGCCCGGTTCGCGCCAAGCTTTTCCGCGAAGGCGGCCTGAGCATCGAACGGTTCTCCGAACTGCAGCTTGATCGCAACTTCAAACCCTTGACGCTCAAACAGATGAAGGTTCTTGAGCCGCTGGCGTTCGAACGGGCTGGATTGTCTTTGTAGCCAGACGTTAGGATCGGGTCCTTCGCTCAATTTCTAGAGCGACGCAACCAAAGGATCTGGGTTATGGCTGCCCCATATGATTTTTCTCTCCCGCAGGAGCCTGTGGATGAATGTCTTAACAAGCAAACAGACCATCAGCTGGAAAGAAATTATGCCCAAGGTACACACAACGTTTACGAATTGAGCGACGCGCAGTTTGATGAGGTGTACAAACTCGTCGCAGGAAGCGGCAATTTCTTCACTGGTGACTGGGTTGAAAGCAGACCGGTGACAATCAATGGTGAAGCGCTGATGTGGCTCAAGCAGCGAGGCGACCACGTTAGAATCATCGTTCCCGCTCACACTTAGTTCGGATCAACTTCCAACGGTCCAACATTGTAAAAGAGTCACTATTATCAGACCCCGGCCTCCGCTGGGGTTTTGTATGTCCACAGGCAGGGCCTGCATCCTCGTTACTGTGAGGTAACAGCCAAACGGTCCTGTTAACGCATCGTTGTTCTGTGATCGTTGACGGAGGGAACGGATCTGCATATACAGTCCGTTCTTTCAATTTTGTTTCGGTAAGTCATGAGCGAAGAACGAGATATTCCCGAGCCCGAACACGACCACCTGCTCGATCATGAATTCCATGATGACGAGTCATGGGTTGAAGAAGACGCTCAGGCAATTGTTGACGAAGAAGATGATGACGTTGATTTTCTTGATCAGATAGATCAGGACGACTGACACAGAAATACTTAACACCCCCAAAACCCGTCCATCCGCACGGGTCTACAAGCTTTGA
This sequence comes from Pseudomonas sp. GNP012, assembly GCF_054343835.1. Taxonomy (NCBI): domain Bacteria; kingdom Pseudomonadati; phylum Pseudomonadota; class Gammaproteobacteria; order Pseudomonadales; family Pseudomonadaceae; genus Pseudomonas; species Pseudomonas sp. GNP012. Next base: position 1,459,738 of record NZ_JBTGUU010000001.1, read on the forward strand.
ATCAAGCCCTGGCAGCCGCCGGGGTTTTTTATGCCAACGGTTTACACAGGCCTCGTCAATGACGGGGCTTTTTCATATCTGCGGGCAGGGCCTGCAAATCGTCTCTGGGAGACAAGCAAATGGGTTTGAAATATCAGCTGGACACTCTGGATGGTCTCGATGACTCCGTTAAATCGCTCTACACCGAGAAGGAAGGAAAGTTTGTCCTCGGTATTGAAGGCTTGCCCCAGCCTGAGGATGTCTCTGGCCTGAAGTCCAAGGTCCAGGAACTTCTGGACGAGAAGAAAGCCGCCGACAAGGCGCGCAAGGATGCTGAAGAGCAGGCCCGCCTCGATCGCGAGGAAGCTGCTCGCAAGTCCGGCAATGTCGAAGAGCTCGAACGATCCTGGACTGAAAAATACAACCGCCGCGAAGCTGAGCTGAACGGCATGCTGGAGCAGGAGCGTGGAACGCTGAGCGGACAGATCCGGGATCTGACCGTTGGCCGTACCGCTACTGACATCGCGTCCGCCTTGGCAATCCCAGGCAGCGCAGAAGCCCTGCTGCCCCACATTGAGCGCCGTCTGAGTGTCGAGCAGCGTGACGGGAAGCCTGTGGTTGTCGTGCTCGATAAGCAGGGCAAGCTTTCGGCGTCTTCACTGGACGAGCTGAAAGCAGAATTTGCAAACAACACCGCCTTCGCGCCGTTGATCGCGGGTAGCAAGGCATCTGGCGGCGGGGCCGGAGGTGCTGGAAATGGCGGTGGGGCCGCTCTGAAACGCTCTGAAATGACGTCTGTGGCCAAGCGTGAGTTCATCACCGCTAACGGCCAGGACGCTTACCTGAAATTGCCCAAATAATGGAGTAACCCATGGCGACAACCGTCAACTCGGACATGATCGTTTACAACGACCTTGCCCAAACCGCCTATCTGGAGCGTATCCAGGACGTTATCGACGTTTTCAACGCATCCTCCAACGGCGCGTTGATTCTGGACAACGAGCTGATCGAGGGCGATCTGCGCAAGCGTGCTTTCTACAAGCTCGGCGGCGCCATTGCTCACCGTGATGTCAACTCTGTCGCGGCCGTTGCCGGTCAGAAGATTGGTTCCGGCGAAATGGTCGGTGTGAAAGTGCCCTTCAAGTATGGCCCTTACGAAACCACCGAAGAGGCGTTCAAGCGCCGCGCACGCTCACCGGAAGAGTTTTCCGAGCTGGTCGGTATGGATTACGCCGACGCAGTGCTGGAAGGCTATATCCAGTACGCAATGGCTGCTCTGAAAGCCGCCATCGGCGCGAACGCCAACATGGTTGCAACCGCCAGCTTTGCCACCGATGGCAAGAAGGCGTTGACCAAGGGTATGCGCAAGTTCGGTGACCGCTTCGGCCGCATTGCACTGTGGACCATGGACTCGGCGACCTACTTCGACATGGTCGATCAGGCCATCACCGAGAAGGTCTACGAAGAAGCCGGCGTGGTCATCTACGGCGGCCAGCCGGGCACCATGGGCAAGCCTGTCCTGGTGTCGGACACCATCCCCGCAGAAACCATCTTCGGCCTCCAGGCGGGCGCGATCAAAATCACCGAGTCCCAGGCTCCTGGCTTCCGTTCGTACAACATCGACAACCAGGAAAACTTGGCGATGGGCTTCCGAGCTGAGGGCACCTTTAACCTGGACCTGTTGGGCTACAGCTGGAAGGACTCCACCGGTGGCGTGAACCCGAACCTGGCTGCAATCGGTGCTGGTGCAAACTGGACCAAATACGCAACCAGCGACAAGGTTACTGCCGGCGTCCTGATCGATCTGTCTGCACCTTAATCGGCTTACTCGCAACGGGCGGCCTTTAATGGTCGCCCTGGAGATATTCATGGAACTCATCTATTCCGCTCAGAAGTCGGATTTCGATCCGCAAAAGCGCTACCGAAACCCAGAGCACTTCGAACGACCAGAAGCCGGCGTGACCTGCGTTCTGGTGGTTGGCGACTGGCCGAACGTGGTTGATGCCTACGAGAATGTCGGCGTCGAAGTGACGCAGGAGGAGACGGCGCCTCGCCAGGTGCTGGTCGTTAGTGCTGGTAACAGCCAAGTTGAACTGGAAGAGTTGATCGGCAAGCTGCGCGTTGAAAGCGATACGATCCGTTTATTGGTCGATGGTTTGGAAACCGGCGAGATTCAGAAGCCAGAAGCCGGCGAACTGGCAATCCGACTGTACGATGCGCTTGATCACATTCGCATCCAGATGAACGAGTTGGCCGGAAAGCGTGATGAACTCGCAGCGGACAACGGGAAGTTGCGCGAGGAGCTCGACGCACTGAAAGCGGGCCAAGGGCCGGAAGTTGAAGAGCTGAAGGCCCAGCTCGATGCGGCCGGCGTGACCTACCGCGCCAATGCATCGAAAGAATCCCTGGAAAAGCTCGTCGCCGAGCTGCCCAAGGCGTAATAATTCGGGCTTCGGGTTGTCCGACGCCCGATCTTTGAAACACACAGCGAGATGATTCATGGCTCTCATTGTTGAGGATGGCACCGGCAAGCCTGACGCCGAAAGCTATGCATCTGCAGAGGATCTGGTCCTCTACGCCGGCAAGTTCGGTGTGGCCATCCCGGCGGAAGAGCCGGCGCAAGAAGCGCTGCTGCGCCGGGCCGCTTTGGCGATGGATGGCATGAAGTGGAAAGGGCGAAAGTCCAACAGCGAGCAGGCCCTGTCCTGGCCGCGCCGTAGCGTCGAGTTGGATTACGAGATCAAGCCCGACAACTACCTGCCTGCGCGGATCCAGTACGGCCAGATGGCGTTGGCCGTCGAGATCCACATCGATGACGTCGATCCGATCGAGAAGCGCAAAGGCGCTGTAACGCTTGAGCGTGTCGAAGGCGCGGTAACTCGCGAGTACGCGACCATCCCTAACACAAGCGGCCGACTGTTGCCGGCGGCGCCGGACCGGCCGAGCGCCACGCAGTTTGCTGACTATCTTCAGAAGCGTGGGTTGTTTGCTGTTCGTGCTTAGTGTTGAATCAGATCCTCATAAACAGGAGTTGATTCATGGTAAATGAAGAGCTGAGCCCCCTCACAGAAGAGGAGCTGCTTGCATGGGATTCATATGCGGCAGCAGCGCTTGGAGGGATTACTGCCAGTCCAAATAATGCAGCCAAGAAGGCAGCGGAAGCTGCAGACGCTCTTCTCTTGCAACGCAGGCTGAGAGACCCCAACGCATAAAAATCTGGAGACCATCATGGCCACCTTCTACGACGAAATGGCCGTGATGGCTCTGGAGATGATCACAGAGTTCGGCCAGCCCGTGACCATCCGCGCGACCACTGTCGGCGAGTACGATCCGGAAACAGGCACCGCACCACCAGACACCGTCACCGAGCAGAACGCCCAAGGCATCCTGCTCGACTTCACCGGCCAGGAATTCCAGAACAACAGCCTCATAAAGCAGGGCGACAAGAAGCTGAAGATCGCCGCGCAGGGATTGGCCTGGGTGCCCGGCCTGCTCGACAAGGTGGTAGCCCAAGGCCGAACCTGGTCAATCGTTCCTCCGCTGAAAGAGGTCAACCCAGCCGGTACGCCGATCCTGTATGAGCTGCAGGTGCGATCGTGAGTCGGGCGGGCGCCGGACAGTCCGGCAGCTTCGCGCTGAGCCTGGCTGAATTCGCGGCTCAGGCCACTGAAGCCATCGACGTCAGCCTGCGCGAGATCATCATCGAGGTCGGCAGCAGCGTTATCCGCATGTCACCCGTGGGCAATCCAGAAATTTGGGCGCAGAACACCGTGGCCCGTCAGTACAACAAGGCCGTAGACGATCACAACAGTGACCTGCGCAGCGATCCGGCCAACCTGACGAAAGCGGGCCGCCTCAAACCGGGCCGTAAGTTGAACGACGGCATGGATATCGCTGCACCGGAAGGTTATGTCGGTGGGCGATTCCGGGCCAACTGGCACCTCTCAATAGATGTCGTCGAGAACGTCACATTCGACGAGGTTGATCCTGGCGGCCAAGAGACGATCGCGGCTCTGGTCTCAGCCGTAAGCGATTTCACTGCCGGCCAAACTGCCTACCTCATCAACAACTTGCCGTACGCGATTCCGCTCGAGTTCGGACACTCGACCCAGGCACCTGGCGGCATGGTCCGCATCACCGTGGCCCGCTTCCAGCAGATCGTGCTGAAGGCCATCAGGAACAACCAGGTATGAAGTACGAAGAAATTCCGGTTCACACGTTCCTCCGATATGGCTTATGTGACTGCGGAGGGCGATTGGTTGGAGTGGAGGATGCACCGATGCAAATGAGCATGCCTCCTCGCTTTCTGCATCAGTGCGCTTCCTGCACCCAGCAACAATGGTTGCAGGACAAGTCGCCGGCTCTGGTGACGAGATCCCAATCATGAGCCATAACATCATCGCCTCGATCTACGAGGCCAAGCTGATCAACTGGGCGAAGGCTTTGCCTGTGCCGCTCAAAGTAGTGGTCGAGAACGAGGCCTACACGCCAGTCGACGGCGCCACGTACCTGAAGGCGTTCACGCTGCCGGCCGATACCGCGAGCAACACGCTCGGCGGCGACCACAAGCTGTACACCGGCGTATTTCAGGTCAGCATCGTGACGCCCTCGGGCGAGTACCGCGGTGCGGCCGGCGCGCTGGCCGACCAGATCGCCGCGCTGTTCCCGCTGTACGAGCGGAATACCAAGGGCGCGCTGACCGTGGTCACCATGAGCCCGGTTGACCCCGGCCCCGGCATTCCGGACGACACCACTTACACGGTGCCGGTCTCGATCCTTTACCGCGCCGACACCAACTAATTCGCCCGATGGGCAACCCTGAACCCGCCATTGAGCGGGTTTTGTCATTTCTGAAAAGAGGAAAAACCCATGGGCTACAAGATTCCCAACGGCGGAACCTTCCAGCATGCTGCGACCTATGCAGCGGCGCTTGCGTTCACCGCGATTTCCAATGCGTCCGAAGCCGTAGCCACAGTTGTTGGCGCTACTCTGGCCGCCGGCGATATCGTCCTGCTCAGTTCTGGCTGGAGTAAGCTCGACAACAAGGTGGTGCGCGTGAAAGTGGCCACGGCCACCGCTATCACCCTGGAATCGATCGATACCACCGACACCCAGATCTTCCCAGCGGGTAACGGCGCGGGGACCATGCGAAAGGTGCTGACCTGGGTCCAGATCCCGCAGGTAACCGATCTGGCGTTTGCGGGTGGTGATCAGAACTATTTGGACGTGGTGTTTCTGGAGAACGACCAGGGCAAACAGATCCCAACCGACAAGTCCGCGGCGAGCATGGTGCTGACCATCGCAGATGATCCGGCCCAGCCTTTCAACGCTGTGCTTCTGGCCGCCGATGCAGGCAAGCAGGTGCAGGCGGCGCGCCTCAACCTGCCAGGCAATGACACGCTGCTCTACGGGGCTTACACCTCGTTCTCCAAGCAGCCCGCCGTTTCCCGCAACAACCTGCTGACCCGCACCGTCAATCTGGCGCTTCAGGCTGAGCCAACCCGATACCTGACTGCGGTGGTGTAACCCATGGCAAAGATCAGAATCGCCCAAAATCCGACGTTCAAGGCCATGGTGCTGATCCCTATCGTGGGCAGTGAGCCCGAGAAGATCGAGTTCACCTTCAAATACCGCGACCGGGAGGAGCTTGCAGCACTGTTTGATGAATGGAACGCCAAGCGCGACGAGTTCAAGGCTGGCCTGGGCGACAAACCTACGTGGTCTGAAATCGTAGCGGCTGACACCGAACAGCAATCGCAGCAGATCAAGGATCTGGTGATCGGCTGGGGCTTCGACGATAAGTTCGACGACAAGAGCATCCGTGCTTTCGTGAAGTCCTGCCATGGCGCTGCCGAAGCGGTGGTTAACGCCTATCAGGGCGCATTCAACCGGGCCCGTCTGGGAAACTAACCGACGCCGCGCGCGCGCTGTATGCGCCTGCGGCGCCGGTCGAGTTGATGAGTATGTTCGGCCTCTCATCAGGTGATCTGGAAGAAGAGACGGAGGTCTGGCCATGTAACTGGCCGGCCTTTCTGCTGTTCAACCGAATGTCCACGCAGTGGCGGGTCGGCACCGGTGGCGCCGTCGGCCTCGATTACAACTGCATTCGCGATGTAGCCGGCTTCCTCGGTATCAAGAAAAAGAAACTCGCTGAAATCTTTCCTGACCTTCAGGTGCTGGAAGGCGAAGCCCTGCGCGTGATGGCGGAGGAACGGGAAAACCGCCCGTAACCACGGGCACTTATTCAAGGTGAGTCGATGAACATTGCAGAACTCGGCGTCAAGATCGACTCGGCCGATGCAATCCAGGCAAAAACGAGCCTGGATGAGATGGCGAAGGCTGGCGGTCGGGCCGAGCAGTCTGCTGTTTCGCTGATGAACGAAATGCAGGCGCTGGAGAAGTCGCTTTCTACCAGCGCCAAGACCACACAGGACCTCGCTAAACAGCGAGACGCGTTGGCGAAGCTTACCAAGACTGGTGCTTATGGCGAGGCTGAGGCCGCGAAGATCTCGGCGCAACTCGATAAGCAGCAGGTGGCGCTGGCCAAGTCGGCCATGGACGAGCAGAAGGCGCTGAACAGCCTGCTGGGTGCAATTGACCCGGTCCGCGCCGCACTGGCGAAGCTGGATACCCAGGTCGAGCAGTTGGGCAAACATCTGGATGCCGGCCGGATCAGTCAGGAGGAGTACAACTCCGCCCTGGGCAAGATCGACAAGGACTACGACAAGCTCAACAAAACCACCACCGGTTTCGACAAGCTGCGCCTCGGGACACGGCAAGCACAGGAAAACGTCGTTCAGTTGGGAAATGCGCTGTCCTCGGGTGATTGGGGTAGCGGTGTTCGTGCGGTCGCTCAGTTGGGCGCCGGCGCGGGCGAGGGGGCTGCCGGATTGCTCGCGATCCTCGGCCCACTTGCGCTGGCAACCGCGGCTGTAGGTGGTCTCGCATACGCGTTTTACAAAGGTAGCGAGGAGCAGGACAGCTACAACAAGTCACTGATACTGACCGGCAACTACGCCGGTGTGAGTGCTGGGCAGCTTGGCGACATGGCTCGTCAGGTCAGTGCAACAGTTGGCACCACCGGGCAAGCGGCAGCTGTGTTGGCACTGCTGGCCGACAACGGCAAGATCGCCGGTGAAAGCTTCACGAGCATCACCCAGGCCGCTGTGTCGATGCAGGAAGCGACCGGCAAGGCCATAAGCGAGACGGTCTCCGAGTTCTCCAAGCTCGCAGACGACCCGGTAAAGGCGTCTGCCGCGCTGAATGAGCAGTACCACTATTTGACTGCGTCGGTTTACTCGCAGATTGCCGCGCTGGAACAGCAGGGCGACCATGCTGGTGCCGTGAAGCTGGCTACCGAGTCGTTCGCCGATGCGATCAATGAGCGAACACCGCGAATCCTGGAGAACCTGAGCTTTTGGGAGAAGGGTTACAACGCAGTTGCCCGCGCTGCTGATGGGCTGAAGAACATTGGCCGCAGTGATATCGGCGCCGATATCGAACAAGCGCGACGGGATTTGGCCCGCGCACAATCCGGTGATATTGGCTTGTTCCAAAACAAGCGGGAGATGGTCGATCTCTATCAGAATCGCCTCAACATGCTGGAGGATCAGAAGGCTGCGGAAGCCGACATCGCCAAATGGGAAGGGGAGCAGGCGAAAGCCCAGAGTAATGCCGTTTCGTCGATGGCGAAAATCGATGCTCTGACCAAGTCTTCATGGACGAATGAGCAGAAACGCACCGAGGCGATCAAGGAGTACAAGCGGCAGCTCGAAGACATCCGCAAGGTCGCGCCGAACGATCCGCGCCTAAACCAAGCGGCCATCGATAAGAGCCTGGCGAACATCAACGACCAGTTCAAGGATCCGAAAGCGGCCGGTTCGCAGGTCGATCTGACCGGGTACAACAACGCGAAGAACAACCTGGCAGCCATCAGCGAGGAGTACAAAAACGCCCAGAAGGAACTGGACGCAGCGCAGAAGGCTGGGCTTGTTTCTCAGGCCGACTACGCCCTGAAGCGCGAAGCCTTGATCGGCAACGAGCGAGACGAAATCACCTCCGCCTACGAGGCAGAGATTGCCGCACTGGAAGCCACCAAGGAGAAGAAGACCACCACTGCTGCGCAAAGCATCCAGCTGGACCAGAAAATCGCCGATGCGCGCGCCGGGATGGTCAAGACTCAGAAGGATGCGGATAGTCAGCTCGAGGTATTGGCCACGAACGAGACAGGGCGTCTTGCCCGACAAGAGCGGGCAATCACCACCTATGTTCAGGCCTTGGCCCAGCAACAGCGAGCGCTGGAACTGGCAGGGCAGCGTGCCGTACTCGGCGTCGGCCAGGGTGATCGCCAGAACGCACTCAACAACGAACTGAACAGCCAGCAAGATCGGTTCGCTCAGCAGTCGTTGGAGTTGGCAAGCCAGAAGTCCGACCCGTCGCGAAATATGTCGGAGGAGGAATTCACCCGCAAATCACAGGCTCTCGCCGGCGCGAACAAGGCTGCCACCGACCAAATCCGGCAGAACTATGCGGACGTGGAAAAGGCGCAGGGCGATTGGACAAGAGGCGCGACTTCGGCTTGGGCCAATTACCTGGATTCGGCCAGCAACATTGCTGGCCAGACGAAAACCCTATTCGGCAATGCCTTCAGCTCGATGGAAGACGCAGTCGTCAACTTCGCCATGACCGGGAAGCTGTCGTTTGCTGACTTCACCAAGTCGATTCTGGCGGACATGGCGCGGATCGCTACGCGGCAAGCCAGCTCGGCGCTACTGGGTAGTTTGGTCGGCGCGGCTACCGGTTACTTCACCGGCGGCAGCGGCAATGGTCTCGCCGCTGGTTCTGCGGGCGCGGTGTCGTCAAACGCCGGGGCATCTCAGGCGGGTTATCAAGGCGTCGACTTCTCAGGCTACCGGGCAGCCGGCGGTCCTGTGGCGCCCAACTCCCTGTACGAGGTCAACGAGCTCGGTCCGGAACTCTACAACGAGGGCGGCCGGTCGTTCCTGATGACCGGTGCCAACGGCGGTAGCGTCACGCCGTTGACGACCGGCGGCGGGCCTGCACTGGCCGCAATGTCCGGCGGTGGCGGCAACACGTACAACTTTCCGGTGGCGGTCTCGGTGCAGACCTCTGGGAGCGACGGGGCGGGAGGTTCGCAAGAGACAATCAACCAGCTTGGAAAAAGCATCCAGCAGGCAGCCAAAACCGAAGCGGAAACTGCGATTGCACGAGCGCTTCAGCCGGGCGGATCAATCTGGCGCCTGACAAATGGGAGGGGCTGATGGCCATCGAGAAATTCACCTGGCCAACCGAGCGCGGGGGGACACCCGATATCAATTATCGGGTGCGCACTTCGAAGTTCGGCGGCGGCTACGCGCAGAGTGTCGGAGACGGTCCGAACAACAAAGAGGACTCCTATCCGATCACCTTCACCGGCCAAGAGGCCAAGGTGTTGCAGATTATGGACTTCCTCGACCGGCACGCTGGGGCAAAGGCTTTCCTCTGGACAACCCCACTCGGCCAGCTCGGTCTGTTCACTTGCAAAAATCCCGCTCCCACACCGATGGGTGGCGGAGTTTTCAAACTCACGGCCACGTTCGAACGTGCATTCCAACCATAAGGGGCAATCATGCCGCTGATCAGTGATATCCAGATACTTGAGCCTGGCAGCGAAGTGTTGCTCTTCGAATTGGATGGCACGGACTACGGGGCTGATGTGTTGCGCTTCCATGGTCACGCCATCCCGCACACGCCGGCAGAGCTGATCGCCGCGGGCGCCGATGCCGATCAACTGCCTGCGAAAGCGATCTGGTGGCAGGGCGTGGAATACGGCGCCTGGCCGATGCAGATCGACGGCATCGAGGCGAATGGCGACGGCATAGCCGTGCGGCCGACGTTGTCCGTCGGCAACGTCTACGGGCGCATCACCGCGCTTTGCCTGGCGTTCCAAGACCTTGCGGATTTTAAGCTGACGATGCGCCACACGCTGGGCACGTATCTGGATGCGCAGAACTTCCCGGCCGGCAATCCGACGGCAGATCCAACTCAGGAGACGATCGAGGTCTGGTACATCGACCAGAAAACCAACGAGGACGGCGAGACAGTCAGTTGGGAGTTGGCCAGCCCGGGCGATGTGGGCGGCGAGTTCGTTGGTCGGCAGGCCACAACGTTGTGCCACTGGTGTCTCACCGGTAGCTATCGGGGGCCGAACTGTGGTTACACCGGCGGCTACGTCACAAAGGATGGCGTGCCGACTGACAACCCTGAACTAGACGAGTGTGACGCCACACTGGGCCGAGGCTGCATCCCGCGTTTCGGCGAGGGCAACCCACTGCCGTTTGGTGGCTTCCCCGCCGTTTCCCTGATAGCCCGGAGCTGACCATGCGCAAGTACATCTTCAGCGCGATCCAGGCGCACGCCGTTGCCGAGTACCCGAAAGAGTGCTGCGGGCTGCTGCTGGCGGTCGGACGCAAACAGCAGTACTACCCGTGCCGCAACGTCTCCACCGAACCGAACGAGGAGTTTCGGATCGATCCGGAGGAATACGCCGCGGCCGAGGACATCGGCGAAGTGATCGGCGTGGTTCATTCGCACCCGGATGCTACAAGCCGGCCATCGCCGCGCGACCTGGCAATGTGCGAGGCTACGGCGCTGCCTTGGCACATTCTGAGCTGGCCCGAGGGCGACCTACGAACGGTGATGCCATCCGGCGAGGTACCGCTGCTCAAGCGTCCATTCGTGCACGGGGCTTGGGATTGCTGGCAGGTCTGCGCCGACTGGTACAAGCGGGAGTGGGGGCTGGAGTTCGAAGCTTTCAAGCGTGCCGATGGCTGGTGGGAGAGCAAAGAAAACACCAGTCTGTACGAAGCCAATTACGAGGCTGCCGGCTTCTATCGGGTCGACCAGCCACAGCGCGGCGACATGATCGTGATGGAGGTGGGGCGGACTGTTTTCCCCAATCACGCCGGGATTTTCCTCGGGAGCGATCCGGCACTACCCGGCGAAGATGCGGCGACCTTCGGTCCTGGTCCTTTTCTGTTGCACCACCTGTACGGCAGACCGTCGGAGGTCATTGTGTTCGGCGGCCCTTGGCTCGACCGGACGCGCCTAGTGCTGCGTCATCGCGATGCTCAGTGATAAGGTTATGGCCTTTTCCACAGGAGTGACCTGCATGAAATTGATCGTAGGAGCGTTGGCTGTCGCGTTGTTGGCGGGATGTTCTACTGCTAGCGATATCCGGAAAAACGCGCCACTTTTGACGCTTTCCTCTGAGAAAAAAGCGAAAAATGTAGCTGAGTGTATTCGTGACGGATGGCAATCCACATCGTTAATAGGTGGGAGCGTCGGGGGCGTTTTACAGTCCACCGGTGAGCGATATTCAGTGATTGCGCCGGATCCGGAATCCCCTTGGCATGTTGTTGATATCACCCCCGCTCCAAGCGGCTCAACTGTTGCCTACCATTTCTTTCGTACATGGCAGGACCCTTCTACGAAGGTGACAAGCGTTGTTGAGAGCTGCGCAAGATAGAGCGTGTGCCTTTTGCTAAACCGCCTTTTGGCGGTTTTTTATTGTCCGGAGAAAAGTATGGCGGCAACGGTAGCGCATTACTCACCACGCACTCGGGTTCAGTTGACCAGGCAGCTTGCCAATAAATTTGGCGAAGTCCATCACTTGCTCTTGGATTCCGGACAAGGCTTGGAGGTTTTCAAAGCACTCAATGCGACGATCCCAGGCTTTCAGGAGGAGATTAAACGACTCGATCGGCTCGGGATGTGTTTTGCAATTTACAGAAATGGGAAAAATGCAGGGCTAACTGACCTGAATCTATCTGGAACGCGGGTTCTCAAAATCGTCCCAGTAATCTCTGGTAGCAAGCGCGCAGGCGTACTTCAAACAGTTGTGGGGGCGGTGCTGATTGCTGCCGCATATTTCAACCCATTCGGTGCTTTCACTGGGTCGGCAGTGTCTGCTCTTTACGCGGCAGGTATTGCATCAACCGCTGGCGGCGTGATTCAGATGCTCAGCCCCCAGCAGGGTGGTCTCTCGTACAGCTCATCCCCCGAAAACGCTCCGTCCTATGCCTTCGGCAGCGCCAAGAACACCACCGCCAGCGGCAACCCGGTGCCGATCTGCATCGGCGAACGCCGGTGGGGCGGCATGATCATTTCTGCCTCGATCAACGCTGAAGACAAGACGTAATTAGCACGAAGCACACAGACCGCCCAAGAGGCGGTTTTTTTATGCCTGGAGGAAAGCATGGGCGCAGCAGCACAGATCGAGATCCACGGCGAGAAGGGCGGCAGCAGCAAGCCAAAGTCGCCGACCGAAGCCAGCGACAGCCTGCGCTCCACCAACCTGGCCAAACTGTTGATCGCCGTGGGTGAGGGCGAGTTCGACGGCACCCCGACCGATTACGACATCTACCTGGATAACACGCCAATCCGCGATGCCAGCGGCAACTACAACTTCCCCAACGTGAAGTGGGACTGGCGGCCGGGTTCGGTGGATCAGGCCTACATCCCGGGCATTCCGTCCGTGGAGAACGAAGCCTCGCTGAATATTGAGCTGCGTGGCGACGCGCCGTGGGTGCGTTCGATCAGCAACATTCAACTGTCGGCAGTGCGCCTGCGTTTTGCGTGGCCGGCCCTGCAGCGCCAGGATGACCAAGGCAACGTGGGCGGGTACCGCATTGAGTACGCCATCGACGTGGCCATCGACGGCGGCGCCTACCAGCAGGTGCTGGTGGATGCCGTCGACGGCAAGACCACCACTCGTTACGAACGCTCGCGCCGGATTGATCTGCCGGACGCTACCACCGGCTGGCAGATCCGCGTGCGCCGCCTGACCCCAAACCAGAACACCAACAAGATCGCCGACACCATGCTGGTGGCTGGTTACACCGAGGTAATCGACGCCAAGCTGCGCTACCCGAATACCGCACTGCTCTACATCGAGTTCGACGCCGAGCAGTTCACCAACATTCCAGCCGTGACCGTGAAGTGCAAGGCGCGGCGCTGGATGGTGCCGAGCAACTATGACCCGGTCGCCCGCACGTACGCAGGCACCTGGGACGGCAGCATGAAGTCGGCCTGGACCAATAACCCGGCGTGGATCACCTACGGCGTGTGTACCGAAGACCGTTTCGGCCTGGGCAAGCGGATCAAGTCGTTCATGGTCGACAAATGGGAGCTGTACCGGATCGCCCAGTACTGCGACCAGCTGGTGCCGAACGGCTTGGGCGGTACCGAGCCGCGCTTTCTCTGCGACATGAACCTGCAAGGCAAGGCCGATGCATGGTCACTGCTGCGCGATATCGCCGGTATCTACCGAGGCATGACCTACTGGGCGCAGGGGCAGCTGGTGATGCAGGCCGATATGCCGCGCGCGCAGGACTTCGACTACGTCTTCACCCGGGCCAACGTCATTGACGGCAAGTTTTCCTATGGCAGCGCGTCGGCGAAGACCCGCTACACCCGGGCATTGGTCAGCTACGACAACCCGGCGAACAACTACGACACCGACGTTATTCCGTTTGCTGACCTAGATCTGCAACGGCGGTACGGCGACCGACCAACCGAACTGAGTGCCATCGGTTGCACGCGTGCGTCTGAAGCCCAGCGCCGCGGAAAGTGGGCCATCCTGAGCAACAACCAGGACCGCACCGTGTCGTTCAAGACCGGCATGGAGGGCGTGCTCCCGCTGCCTGGCCACATCATTCCGGTGGCTGACTCGCTGCTGGCGGGGCGTGAGTTGGGCGGTCGCATCTCGGCAGTGGCCGGCCGCGTGGTGACGCTCGACCGCGACACCCAAGCCAAGGCCGGTGACCGATTGATCATCAATCTGCCCGGTGGCCGTGCCGAAGGCCGTACCGTGCAGAGCGTTGCCGGCCGCGCAGTGACCGTGACCACCAGCTACAGCGAGCCACCGTTACCGCAACTGCAATGGGCGCTGGACGCCGATGACTTGGCGATCCCGCTGTACCGTGTGCTGCGGACCAAGCGCACGGCCGAGGGCGACTTCGAGATCAGCGCGCTGCAGTATGAACCCAGCAAGTTCGCCTTCATCGACACCGGTGCTCGCCTCGAAGAGCGGCCGATCAGCGTGATTCCGATCACAGTGGTACCGGCGCCGGCGAGCGTCACCCTGACTGCAAGCTCAGTAGTCTCCCAGGGCATTGCCGTCGCCACCATGACGATCACTTGGCCAGCGGTGCCCGGTGCGGTCGGCTATGACGTGGAGTGGCGCAAGGACAGCGGCAACTGGATCAAAGTGCAACGCACCGGGCTGACCAGCGTCGACGTTACCGGTATCTATGCTGGCGCGTATGTGGCCCGCGTTCGTGCCGTGAGCGCTTTCGACATCTCGTCGGTCTGGCGCAACTCGATTCTGACTGACCTCAAGGGCAAGGAAGGCTTACCGCCGGCGGTGTCCTTTCTGACTGCCACTTCTCTGCTGTTCGGCATCGGCCTTAAGTGGGGCTTCCCCGCTGGCGCCGAGGACACTCAGCGCACGGAGCTCTGGTACGGGCCGGCCAATAACCTGGGAGCTGCAACCAAGCTGGCAGACTTGGCGTACCCGCAAAGCGATTACTCGATGCAGAGCCTGCTGGCGGGCTCCACATTCTTCTTTTGGGCGCGCCTGGTAGACCGGATCGGCAACATCGGCCCGTTCTATCCAGTGGTAAACGGCGTGATGGGACAGGCCAGCTCTGAGGCCGGCCCGATCCTGGACATGATCGCCGGCCAGATCACCGAGTCCGAGCTTGGCGAACATCTGCTTGGCGAAATCGACAAAATCTCCGGCGACGGCCCTGAGTCTGTCAATGGTCGAATTGAAGCGGCCAAGGATGCGCTTAACGACCGGATCGACCAAATCACCGACGCCCTGGAATACGTTCCGACGAAGAGTTACCTGAAAGACGACAACGTGCGTAAAGGGCAGCGCCTGTACACCGCTCTTCAGGCCGTACCCGCCAATGCTGGCGGGGCCAATGGGCCGCCTAATCCGACCTACTGGCTCGACATCGGCGGCATCGTGTCGACGGTCAACGCCCAGGCTGTGCAGATCGAACAAAACACGACCGACATCGAAACGGTGGACGGCAAGGTCACGGCTACGTCGACTTCCCTGCAATCACTGCAGGCGTCGTATCGCGCTGATGATGGGGAAGGGGACTTGGCCGGGGCCCTGAATGAGTGGGATAGCGCCGCGAAGTTTGCGGAGGAAGTGCGAACCCGCGCTACGGAAAGCGAGGCATCGGCCATCCGCTTGACCACGCTCGATGCGCAGGTTGCGGGCAACCAAGCCGGAATCCGCACCCTGGAGACTGTGCTGGCCACCGACCGCTCTGCAACAGCGGGCCGCCTGGATTTGTTGAGCGCATCGGTCGGCAAGAATACCGCAGACATCGGCACTGAATCCGAGGCCCGCGTTGGAGCTGATGACGCGCTGGGGCGAAGGATCAACACGATTGAATTGGAGGTCGATGACAGCACGGCGAAGATCCAGGACGTACAGGACGCTCAGGTGAATACCGATGCGGCGGTGGCTTCGATGCGGACAACCGTCGAGGCCGTATACACGGCCGGGCGGGATGACGACGCGGAGGGCGATCTGGCCGGAGCACTGGAGGCGTGGGGATCTACGGCGAAGTTTGCTGAGGAAACCCGCGTCAGGGCTGACGGTGACACAGCCCAGGCACGGCGCTCGGAACAGTTGGAAGTGTCTATCGGCAGCACGAACGCAGCCGTGCAGACAGTCAGTCAGGCGGTGGTAGCGCTCGACGGCAAGGCCAGCACGATGTGGTCGGTCAAAATGCAGCTGAATAGCCAGGGCCAGTATGTGGCGGCGGGCATCGGCCTGGGCATTGAGAACGGCCCGGCTGGATTGCAAAGCAAGTTCCTGGTGAGCGCTGATCTTTTTGCCGTGGTTAACGGCATCAACGGCACGTTGTCTTCGCCGTTTGCTGTCACTGGCGGACAGGTGTTCATGAACTCGGCCTTCATTCAGGACGGGACCATCACCAACGCCAAGATTGGTAACTACATTCAGTCCAACAACTATGTGTCCAACACAAGTGGTTGGATCATCAACAAGGATGGTGGTTTTGAAATGAACGGAACCTATGGCGGGGGGAGGATGCAGCTCACAAGTAACGCCTTGAAGTTTTACCATCCTAATGGGGTACTTGGTATTGACTTGAGCCTATAGCAATGACGGGAATTACAATCAAAAACGCGGCTGATCAAGTAATGGTCGATATGACCATGAACATCAGCCAGACAATGGGGTCGGTTACAACGGGCGCTGTAAATGGTGGGACAACCATACCGGCGCCCCCCGCTGGAAAGACCGCATACTTCATCGTCGTGCCCATCGTGAGCGTAGGCCTCTACGGGAAGATACCCGGCGTGACTCTATCGGGCACGTCGTTGACCTGGGTCTACTCCTTTCCCACAAACGGTTGGGGATTCTTCGCGGCCAACGCTAGAATCTACTACGGGTACTACTGATGACTGGCCTTATCGTTAAGAAGCTGGACGGTAGCCTGCTCTTCGATACCAGCAAGATCACATATGGGTTGGTGAAGAGCGGGAACCTTGCCTACATCAGCAATTGGGGACGGAGGGGGCTCAAGTCGCCTGGGCTAGATAAGAACGATGGTGCAAGTTGGACGGCACCTACCGAGATTGTTGCAAACGACAACTCACTCGATATCATGCACGGGTTCACGCTGGCCAACTTCAAGTCACCCATCGTGTTCCTGGTCGGGCCTGGCTGCTTGAATGGGTCCACGCAGTCGGGGACAAGTATTACATTCTACTATGTCAATGCGAGCCCCTCGACTAAGTACTACTGCTTTGACCTGATGGCGGATAACATCGCCGGGTCTCCGTACCTGAAGACGTTTGATACCTCGGGTAACTGCACGTTCAACTCACTCCAGCCCGCCTTGAACATCATTGGGACACAGCCTCCCCCCGCGCCATCCAGCCTCCCCTACACTGGTGGTACTAACCAGATGCTGCAGACTGCGGGGACTAGTGCATCTGGTAGGATCATTTATCCCCGTGCGCAATGCACTTTCACCTACAACTTAACTGCTGGCGTCGAGTACGCGGCCCACCTGCCATGGTCTCGCGGGTGTGGTCTTACAATCGGCACTGACCTGAGTCCTATTGCCCAGGCATCAAACTCGGGGTGTGTTGAGGGCGTATATGGGGGAACGGGCTTTATAACCTTCATGATGGCGAATTCTGCCGCGTCAACCTACGACACCCAGATCCTAGCCGTGAACGGTTATCAGTGGCAGAACATTCCAACCCTGCTCCCAACGGCACTGATCATCAGAACTGCAAACCTCCCATTTCCCTTCGGATAAGGAACAACCATGCCCTGGTACAGATCAGGAACAGTCGCCGTCACCAGCGGCGGCACTACAGTGACCGGCACCGGTACAGCCTTTGCCGCCAACGCTCGCGTGGGCGATGCCTTTCAAGGCCCGGATGGGCGCTGGTACGAAGTCTCGAACATTGCCAGCACGACGGTGCTTTCGATCCTTCCCGCGTATCAAGGGGCTACCGCCTCTGGCGGGACGTATGCCCTGGTGCCGGTGCAGGGTTACGTGAAAGAGTCCGCCGACCGCCTGCGGCAATTGGTCGACCAATGGGGCGCCACGTTGGCCGGGCTCGGATCGGTCTCTGTCGAAAACGTGGTGCCCGTTTCAAAAGGCGGGACGGGTGGCAACACCCCGGCTTTGGCCCGTGCCGGCTTGGGTCTTGGCGCCGCTGCTGTCGCGGCCATTCTCGGAACCGTCTCGCAAGGCGGCGGCGTACCTACCGGCGCCATTTTTGAAAAGGTGGTGAACGCGAACGGCGAGGCCACGAAATTTGCAGACGGCCGGCTGATTTGTACCGGGCCGATTGCGGACTTCACCGTTGCCGCCGGCGCCGTCGCAACGGTTTCGCCTTTGGGCGTGTTCCCGGTTCTGTTTGTCGACACCGCGTACACCTTTCAGGCCTTTGGTAGCCCCAATACGAGTAATGACGTTTATGGCTACACCAGAGCCAACTCAAAGGCGAACTGGTCGGCCACCGCGCTCTTCCGTAACGGTCCGGTTGCGCAAACAATTGGCAGTGGTACGTATCTAGCAATCGGGAGGTGGTTCTGATGATTATCAAGCTTTCACCGCAGGGCGGCCGGGTCCCGCTTTCAATTCAAAAATCCGGTGATGTGCTGATCATCAACGGGGAGTCGTTCGACTTTCGGCAGCTGCCAGAGGGGGCGGTTCTGCCCTGGTCGGCAGTTCACTGCCAGCACCTGGTGGGCGATGTGACCCGTCGCAATGGTGACCTCATTATCGCCCTGGGGATTCCTTGCGACGCGGATTCAAGTCTCGCGGTTCGCTTCCCCAGTGACATTGTTAATCCACCCGATGGTGAAGTGAGGCTTCCAGAATGAACATCGACTTTAGCCAAATGATCACCGCCGAGCAGCAGCTGGAAGAACGCAAGAATGCAGAGCTGGAAGCTGCGCTCAATGCGCGCCGGACCGCCTACCTTTCCGAGTCAGATCCGCTGCGCTTGGAGGCTGACTACGATGCTCTGTCGCAAGGTCTGGAGCCTGACTACACGGAGTGGCTTGCCTCGGTGGCAGCCATCAAAGCCCGGTACCCGTTGCCGGTGAGTGCCGAAGCGTCTGAGATCAACGAAGCCTAAGCGCTTAGCGCAATACAGGCCCGCCAAGTGCGGGTATTTTTTTGCCTGGAGAAAACTATGCCGATCACTGCGCAGCAATTGCTGCTGATCCTTCCGAACGCCGGCACCAAAGTCGGCGTTTTTGTTCCTGCATTGAATACGGCAATGGGGCGATACCAGATTGTCGGTAGGAAGCGCATCGCAGCGTTCGTCGCCCAGATTGGGCATGAGTCCGGTCAGCTGCGTTACGTACGTGAGATTTGGGGACCGACTCCGGCCCAAGCCAAGTATGAGAGGCGGGTGGACTTGGGCAACACCGCGACAGGCGACGGATTCAAGTATCGCGGTCGGGGTCTGATCCAGATTACCGGCCGGGCGAACTATGCCGCGTGCGGCGAAGCGCTGGGAGTGGACCTGATCAATCAGCCCGAGCTATTAGAGCAGCCTCAGTATGCTTGCCTGTCAGCCGCCTGGTACTGGGCGACCAAGGGGCTGAACCCCTTGGCCGATGCCGGCGACTTCGATCGGATCACCCAGCGCGTCAATGGTGGACTCAATGGGCGGCAAGACCGAATGAAACTGTGGCTGAAGGCTACGAAGACTTTGGCATGACGCTTATATCAATGCGTCTGCCGTCTAAGCGACTTATTTATATTTTACTTTCATCTTGATCGTTCCCTCAGCGCCAGCTTTCACCGAAATATTTACGCCTTCTATCGGCGCCTTAAAGTTCAATCCAGCTTCGTGGCTCATGATTATTTCCATTTCATCTACACCTGCATCTTTGCCTTCTCGGATAACCTTGGCTGCCGCCTCTGCCTGATTTTCCGGAGTTGCCACGGCGGCACCAACAGCATCTAGTCCCTTGCGCAGTAACCACGCGGCAGGGCTTGGTGTAACAGCGAGCTTTTTCAATACATTTAAAATCGATGCTGAGTCTGTAAGATCAAAACTTTTCATGCTGAACCCCCGAGTTATACCCAATGTATCTGCAGGGTTGCATGGAACATTAGCGGATTGTTAGGGCAAAAGAATCTGCGAGCCGGGCCAAGCAGATCCCGTTCCGTGAGCTTGCGCAGGCGCGGATTGCTGCTGACCAGATGATCGATGGCAAGGTGCCGGATCCTGCCGGCGGTGCCACCCATTACTACGCGACCACCATGCCGAAGGCGCCGGCCTGGGCGAAAGGCGCCAAGCAGAAGCTGGCCCTTGGTCGTCACGTGTTCTTCAAGGATGTGCCATGACAGCCTTCAGCAGATTGTCCCGTGTTTTGGCCACTGCCGAGGAAGGCAGCCTTTGGTTTGAATGCCCTGGCTGCACGATGATGCATCGAGTCATGCACGGCCATGGGCCAGGCCCGCGCTGGGGGTGGAATGGGAACGTCGAGAAACCGACCTTCACCCCTTCGGTGCTGGTGCAGTAGCGCTGGTCTGATGGTGATCGAGTCTGCCATTCGTTCGTGACCGATGGCCGAATCCAGTTCCTGGGCGACTGTACTCATGCCCTTGCAGGCCAGACGGTGGACCTTCCACCTTGGGAGGATTAACTATGACACCCGCTTCGCTGAAGTTTGCGCTGGTCGGAGTGCTGGCGCTGGTGCTGGCTACTGCGTGTGGCACCTGGAAGGTTCAGGACTGGCGCTACGGCAAGCAACTGGCCGAGCAGGCCGGGCTGCACCAGTCCGACCTGAACACTATCAGCAATGCCGCCGCTGCCCAGGTTCGCGCCGATCAGGACAGGCGCCTGGCGCTCGAGCAGCGCTTGTCGGTCAGCGACCAAACCCATCATGAGGCTTTGACCAATGCACAAAAAGACCAGGCTCGCCTGCGCGATCGCCTTGCCACTGCTGATCTGCGGCTGTCAGTCCTTCTCGACACCACGGACTCAGCCAGTGGTTGTGCAGTGCCTGCCACCTCCAGCGCCGGCGGCGTGGTTCATGGAGGAACACGCGCCCGACTTGACCCCGCGCATGCTCAACGAATTGTCGCCATCACCGACGCCGGCGACCAAGGACTGATCGCACTCGCGGCCTGTCAGGCCTATGTGCGGGCACTGGTGCTGGGTTTACCTGTCGCCCAGTAACTCAAGGCGACAACCGGACAAGCGAAATGGCAAATGGCTATATACAATGAATGCCACCATCTGTGCGGCCGGTAGTTGAAGATTGCAAGCGGGGTGCCCTACGGCAACACCGATGCACACACGGCACAGCCGGGTTCGCTGTCCAGCTCACCTGTGTAAGCAATTTAGCCATGAGCGATGTGTTTGCGTAAAAAATGAGTGCTGACCTGCGCGGCCTCGACGAATACCGATTAAATGTCCGGCGGTTTCAGCCGCAGGTCATTGATGACAATGAATGGCGCTGCTGCATGGATTACCACTTGCGGCTCTGAATCAAGGAAATCAGTCATGGCCGTGATAACAGGCACAACGAGCAACGATGTTCTATTGGGGACAAGTGGGCCCGACAGCATCACTGGCTTGGCTGGAGATGACACTCTCAACGGCGGTGCAGGCCTAGACACTCTGGACGGCGGCAGTGGGAATGACACCTACATTCTCGACAAGATCCCCGAGCTGAAGTCTGACTTTACCATTGTCTCGGGGATTACCGGCTTCACGACCCCCACCTACTCCATGTTCAACCTCTGGCCTGGAACCAATTCACTGCCAATCGACGCCATCTTCTTTTCCGAATCATCCGGACTGTATTGGGGCCAAGGCAGTTACTACACCGCTGCCGGCAGCTTTGTCACCCAGTGGTTTTCCTTTGCGTCTGTTGGGGGAGTAGCCTCCGAGCAGGGCATCACTGAAAGCTTTTTCTACAACTACCACATAGACCAAATACTGCCGGACAGTGGTGGTAGCGATTGGGTCAAGTCCAGCCTGGACAGCTATACCCTAGGCAGCACACTAGAAATTCTGTGGCTGACAGGCAGCGAAAATATCAAGGGCTATGGAAACAACCTGGATAACTATATTCTCGGTAACAGCGGCGCCAATACCCTGGTGGGCTACGGTGGCGACGATGTCCTGGACGGAGGCGTGGGTGCCGACTTGATGCAGGGCGGCGATGGGGCCGACATCTATTTCGTCGACAATGTCGGCGATGTGGTCAGCGAAATCAGCACGGGAGGCGTTGACCAGGTCCGCACTTCCCTCGCCAACTACACGCTCGGCGACTATATCGAGAATGGCCGCATTATATCGGAGGGGAGCTCCAATCTGACTGGCAACGCTCTCAACAACGTACTCTACGCAGGTTGGGGTAACAATATTCTCGACGGTGGAGCAGGCTTCGATACCGTTTCATACGAGCATGCGGGCCCTGTCGCCATCTTTCTGAACCAGTTCTTTGAACAAGTCTCCGGCGGCGCCGGCGTGGACACTCTGATAGATATCGAGTCGGTGATCGGTAGTGTGCAAAACGACACCCTGATAGGTAACGCGGATGCCAACACCCTGGATGGCAATGGCGGCTGGGATATTGTCGCGGGACTAGGCGGCAACGATACCCTGATGGCTGAAGGGGGATATTCGGCGTCGTTGACCCCCCTGCACCCCCCGAGCCCCCTTAGTTTCGATCCCATTGTTTATTACTACTTAGGCGAAACCCTCGACGGTGGCACTGGCAGCGATAGCGTCAGTTATGCCAATACCCAAACTGGCGTAGTCGTGAACCTGGCCAGCGGCCTTGGGTATGCAACGGGTGCCATTACTCTGCTCGACAGCCGGGGCGACCCTCTGGTCACCAGTAGCGGGGATTTCATTTCCTCCGTGGATCAAGCCATCTTCGACTTTGCCGACCATCTGGTCAGTATCGAGAACATCGTTGGCAGCAGGTTCGGCGATTTTCTGATGGGCGATCATACGGCCAATTCCCTCAACGGCGGGGCGGGTGCGGACACTCTGGTCGGCGGACTCGGCGACGACACCTACTACGTCGACAACATCGGCGATGTCGTTAGCGAAACCAATGCCACGACCAGCACCGGCGGCAGCGACACGGTCTACAGCTTTCTCAGCGCCTACACCCTCGGCGCCAATGTCGAGAAGGGTCGCCTCCTTTCGACCGGGGTCGCCAACCTTACGGGCAACAGCCTCAACAACACCCTCTACGCCGGGGTCGGCAACAACGTCCTCGATGGCAGTACCGGTATCGACTCGGCCTCCTACCTCTATGCCACCAGCGCCGTCACCGTCAGCCTGGCCGTGACCACCGCACAGACTACCGGCGGCTCAGGCGCCGACACCTTGATCGCCATCGAAAACCTCACGGGGTCCAATTACAACGACACGCTCACGGGTAACGCTGCCGCCAACCTGCTGAGCGGTGGCGCCGGTAACGATACGCTCAACGGTGGGGCGGGCAATGACGTTTTCGATGGTGGCACAGGCCTCGACCGGATGACGGGGGGCGATGGCTCTGACGCCTACCATGTCGACAACGCGGGCGATGTCGTCATTGAAACCAATGCGACGGCCAGCACCGGCGGCAGCGACACGATCTACAGCTACCTCAGTGCCTACACCCTCGGCGCCAATGTCGAGAACGGTAGCATTCTCGCCACCGGGGTCGCCGCCCTGACGGGCAACAGCCTCAACAACACCCTCTATGCCGGGGCGGGCAATAACGTCCTAAATGGCGGCATCGGGACCGATACCTTGTCCTATGCCTTTGCCACTGCTGCAGTCACGGTCAACCTGGGGCTGACCACCGCGCAAGCCACCGGTGGTTCTGGCACAGACACCCTGTTGAATTTCGAGAACCTCACCGGCTCGAACTACAACGACAAGCTCACGGGCAACGCCGCCGCCAACACGCTCAACGGTGGCGTCGGTAACGATACGCTCGACGGTATGGCGGGCAATGACGTTTTGGAGGGCGGCGCAGGCCTCGACCGGATGACGGGCGGTGATGGGGCTGACATCTACTACGTTGACAACACCGGTGACGTCGTCATTGAAACCAATGCGACGGCCAGCATTGGCGGCAGCGACACGGTCTTCAGCTCGCTCAGCGCCTACACCCTCGGCGCCAATGTCGAGAGTGGTCGCCTCCTCGCCACCGGAGTCGCCAGCCTGACGGGCAACAGTCTCAACAACACCCTCTATGCCGGGGCCGGCAACAACGTGCTCAACGGCAGCACCGGCGTCGACACGGCCTCCTACGTCTATGCCGACAGTGCCGTCAATGCCAGCCTGGCCGTGACCACGGCCCAGGCCACCGGTGGCTCAGGCGCCGACACCCTGGTCGCCATCGAAAACCTCACCGGCTCCAACTACAACGACAGGCTCACGGGCAACGCCGCCGCCAACACGCTCAACGGTGGGGGCGGGAACGACATCCTAATCGGCGGTACGGGCAAGGATGTTCTCACCGGCGGCGCCGGCAACGATATCTTCGATTTCAATGCCCTCACTGAAACGGGGCTGACCAGCGCCACCTGGGACATCATCACCGACTTCACCCGGGGCGCCGACAAGATTGATCTGTTGACACTCGATGCCAACACGGCGACGGCCACCAATGAAGCCTTTCATACGGTCATCGGCAGTACCGCGGCCTTCAGTGCGGCCGGGCAGTTGAAGTTTGCAGGGGGCGTGCTCTACGGCAACACCGATGCGGACAACGCCGCCGAGTTCGCCATCCAGATCACCGGTATCACTACCCTGACGACCTCGGACTTTACACTTTGACTCGTGGCGGGAGCTCTAAAATTAGCATCTGGCATGGTGGTGCGTTGTCAATTTTGACATCGCGTTGAAACGGCGATCTGGTGTGTGAATCGGCCTTGATTTTCTAGACGTATCTGATGGGGTAAGCATGATTGGCTTGGAAGACGCTTCTAAATTTGAGCTCGTGGCCATGCTCGGGGCCTTACTGAGCTTGTGGACCTCCTTGCGTGCTTCGAAGCGGTCGAGAGCCTCTGAGCTTTTTGCTCTACGTCAAAACGTGCTGCTTAAGGCGGAAATTGCGCGATCTGCGGGATGCAAACTCAATCACGAGAATAACTCATTGATGCAACGAGTCCTTCTTTGCTTACCTGATGGATCGCCACTGGCCGCTTCAACGCTCGAGTTTCTGAGCAGTCACCGCGATCATTTGGAGCAATGTATTAGTGATGCAGTGGCCTTGGCGGATTACGTCCAGAAAAATGTGGAGACGTTCAATAAAAAGAAGTGCCGCTACTATCTTCGCTGTATCGAGCCGAACCTTGAGACGCTGACGTGCAATCAAGGCGTGGCGGAGCAAAAGGTTAATGATTTGTTAGAGCAATTGGGTGCAGCAGCTGCGTAGTGATCATCGGTTGATAGACGTTGGTCTGCGAACGAGTGAAGGGTGACGACTCGTTTTTCGCTCCTTTCAGTGCCTTCCACTACCAGCGTCGGCGGCATGGTTCATGGAGGAACGCGCGCCCGACTTGATCCAGCGCATGCTCAACGAATTATCGGAATCACCGACAACGGAGATCGAGGATTGATTGCGCTCGCGGCGTGCCAGGCTTATGTTCGGGAACTAACACATTGATGTGCGGGCATTTGTAATTGTTTTGTCGACGTTCTTACCCGTCGAAAGCCGGCGCGCGTCAGTTCAAAGGTAAGTAAAAATAGGTAGCGGCAAATGCGAGGTGATGACAATCGTCTGCCAGCGCTCCAAACGAAGAAGGCCCTGCTTTAGATTTCTCTGAGCGGGGCCTTCATATTTTGCAGGGTAGCCAAGTTGAGCAAGTTTAACGCCTGTTATTGCAGGCTAGTGATCACTCACAACGCGTCTTGCTCACCCCCCTGTTCATCCTCCGAGGCGCCATTTTCAGCAAACCATTCCAGCGAATCCGCTCGCTCCAAGGTCATGTTCAGTTCACACCCTGCCCCCTCTAGGAGATCCATCGTGCCACCCGTGAGGGAATAGTACATGCCGCAATCAGCATCTCGAAATTTGATCCATAAAGCTTGGCCTTCTTGTAGCTTTCTCATCTTGCTAACGGGTAACACAGTAATCGCTGAGTTATATGCCTTATTCATCCTGGCATTTTGCTTGACTAACTCTTCCTGGCTGCAGTCGCTTAGCGAAGCTGTATTGCCTCCAGAGTTCTCAGTGCAAACACGATATTCAGGAGAATATTCGCTTTTTGCAAAAGCGCAGGAAGTCGAGAAAACTGCAAGAAAAACTGGTGCGATAATGTAGTTGCGCATGAGCAACGGCTCCATCTTTGAATTTGTGGGGGGGGTGAAAGCGGGCTCGGCTAAATTTGTTATAGAACTTTGAATGCCAATTTATAGCTCAGATCAAAAACCCTTGGGTCTGAGATTATTGACTTTGAATTACTGTCACCTAGTTGCTGCCCTTTAGCCATGAAATAAGTACCCTCCATTTTCACTCTTTTCCCATTCAAAGCTTTAAAGATCTCCAGTTCTTTTCCGTCAACGCCAGAGATTTGTACTAGTCCAATTCCGTATTGTTCACCCCTTCGATCTTCCGACTCAAAATATAACCAGTCCTTCCAAGGGCCTACACCTGGCTTGATATAACCTATGAACCGTCCGTTCTCCCGCTTGTATTGCTCTAGACCCTGCATCACATATCCAGGGTTTGCGTCAATCACATAGTCACTATTAGTGATTGGGATTTCGATCGCAACATCCTTCGCATACGATAGTGTTTTTTCAGAAACAGCATCTGCCTTAATAAATGCATTAGCAGTACCGGCATTTTTGAGGGAAATGGCATATTGTGTAAGATTCAATTTTTGCATAAATAAGACATTCGGAGCGCCAGCAGTACCACCAGCTATTCCGCCGGTTTTGAAAAACATATAAAGGGTTTTGTCTAGGCTGTAACCTGCCTTCGCGAACGCTTCATTCATGTATTTTGCATAAACATACGATTGCTCAGGCGTGGGGAATGCAGATGTTGGTACCCTAGCCATTTCACTCTTGAAGTCATCTTCATAGTAATCCTTGAAGGCGTTCACGATCTTTTGCGATGCGGCCATATTCAAAGGAGCGGCGGGTTGATCTGCTTGAGCGAAAGTACACAGTGACAGCAGGCAGGACGATAAAAACAATCGAAACATGAGGCATCCTTGAGAGAGTGCGGCTGGCAATTCTCCATGCGGCCAGTCGATGATTTCAGGACGCTTTCAAACAACCAAATTGGTGCTTGAATGCGCTAGGAGTCACCAGAGGATCGGCGGGATGTCATAAATCTTTAGGTTTCAACAGCTCTGGAATTGCGCTGAAGCTACCTGTGGGAGAGCGTCATCTTGACGAACTCTTCATTCTTGTCGAAGGCTTCCAGGGCGCCCCTCACGTTGTCGGCGACGTCGGCCGAGCCGCGCTGCTCGACCCAGTTCGAGAGCTCCATGATGGCTGCTTCCAGGGCGAGCTGGTTTTCGTTGATTTTGTACAGCAGGGAAGGGAGCAGGTCAGAGTTTGGCATCGCGAATCCTCCGTGGAGATTTCAGCGTAGCAGTCATCAATCGTGAGGGACGGGGGAAGGGTACGTTCGGCAGGACGCCGGGGGCATGTTGCTTAGAAGTCGCAGAAGCCTCTGTATGAGGGCATAGAGTGTGATCCTAGATGCGTGATATTGTTATGGCATCATTTGGGAGGAGCATTGATAGTGACGTATCTCTTGGTTTTGGCCTTGGCCTTTTTCACTAAGCCATTTTTGAACAGCAAACTCTGTTCGGGAGAGCTGGGGTTCTTCCGAACCTTTTTTGTATTTGGGCTCGGCGGGGTGGTCGCAATCTCAATTTTGGTGTTTTGGCTTTTTGGGTCTAGTCAGATTGAATACTACCGCGGCGCGGACAAGATTTTGTACGAAACATTTAGGATCTGGGTGCTATTCAGCGCTGTTTACATGGCAGGAATCGGACTTGCCCTGTATCGGATCAAGGAGAAGGGTGTTTCGCCATTGATGAGTCTTTACATCAATATTCAGCTTGTGTCGGTCGTAGGTCTTCTTCTTGTAGCGGCTGGAGGCGCAATAGTCTACTCCGTGATTTATGCCATTTCTGTGGCGACTCTATATTCGACGGTTTGGCAGAAAACCTTGATCAATAAACAAGCCGCTTGAGTTTCGATGGCTCGGGGCATGATCTCTCATCTCCTGACTCCCCATACCCGGCCTTATGTACCCACATTGGATGCCGGGGAGGGGGCGAAAAGGGTCAGTGACTTTTCGAGTGACTTTGTAAAACACGGTTGCGCACTGTTGAGCATCGTTGCAGCGAGCGCCAAGCGCGAAGCCTTGTATTTGGCGGGTTTCCGAGGTGTCAGCTTGCATGGGGTGCTAGGGGTCGAGTGTTCGAATCACTCCGTCCCGACCATTATTCCTGAGTAAAATCAGACACTTAAGCCGATCAAGTAGATCGGCTTTTTTGTGCCTGCACAAAACCAATCGCGTTCTGTAGCCAGGCTGGCGCCTTTTCCCTGATCGCTTGAAGACCTTCGACGGTATGGCGTTTGCGCTGTTTCTTCTCGATGCGATTGATCGTACTGGCGGCCGGGATGTCCGGGCACAGCCCCTTTGGCGCGGTGTGGTTGAAAATATCGATCAGCAGTCCCAAAACGAGTGATGCAATCAGCGTCGAAGGCGAACCTTCTCCCAGCTGCGATCAACGTAAAACGACCCCGTATCACCCCGAAGGGAATAAAGCGTTGCTCTGTAGAAGGCTGTCCCGCGTGAACAGTTTAGCCCACGCAGTTTTTGGTAAGCCCATTTCCATCCGTGCTTAGGTTCGGTGCTCATACTTTGCCCTGGTCAGTATCATCCATTCCCTGGTGGTAGCTCGGGGGGATGGATGTCCAACTATCGATTTCAAGCTTCAAAAGTACGTCCTGGAGCGATTCTTTTTTCTAAAAATCTGTGCTGAGTAAACAAGTAGCTGAGGTATGCCCCAGACCTGCCAAGAGCGGGCTTTTTTACGCCCGGTGAAACATATGACCGAAACTGAAAAAGTTCGCGATATCCTCGCGCGTACACTCTGGGGCAAGCCGTGGTGAATCGCTCGCAGGTCAGATCGCAGTGGTCTGGACCATTCGCAATCCTGTGAATGACGGTAAGACCAAGTCTTGGTGGGATGAGGGCAACGCCGGTGTCTGTCAGGCCAAGTACGAGTTCAGCTGCTGGAACAAGAACGATCCGAACTTCAGCGATCTCGGGTCGATCCAGCCTGTCGGCGATTGTGGCCAGTGTCCGACGGTTCGTTGTGCTGAAGAACAACATACAGGGCATCTCAGTCTGTGAAGATGAGGTTGCAGGTCATAACGAGGCTAGTGCGGCCTCGCTATGGTTGTGCATTGATAGGCGGGTTGCCGAGCGATCAGGGTGACAATGTTTTGAGGTCGAAGGATGTTGCGCCTGGCAAGGTTGGCCACGTGTGTGGACCTTCCATGATCTCTTGCGGGGTCAGCAGACAGGCGTCCAATTGCCGCTTCAAAATATCCAGGTCGATACCCTGGCCGATGAAGACTATTTCCTGTCGGCAATCCCCGGTGATCTCGTCCCATTTTGCCATTATCCCTTCGCGGCGATAGTCATCCTGAGGCCATTGCGATTGCGCAATGAATGTCCACCAGCGCCCGACATAGTCCCAACGAAATTGCCCACCACTTTGCACCAGCATGCCAATGTCCAGATGCCGACTGGCAACCCAGAAGTAGCCTTTGCAACGCAGTAGCCGCCCGTTTTGCCACGGCCGCTGCAGGAACTCCAGCAGACGTTGCGGATGGAATGGCGCACGCTCCTGATACACCCACGAAGCAATTCCATAGGTGTCCGACTCGGGAGGATGATCGTCACTCGATTCCAGGCTTTTCATCCAGCCGGGTGACTGCACCAGACTCGGCAAATCGAAGCGACCGGTGTCGAGGATCTTCGACAGATCGACGGCACCGTAGGTCATGGGCAGAATTTCGGCCTGCGGATTGAGGCCCGCGAGAACGGCGCTCAGTTCCAGAAAGCCTTTCTCGCCTATCAGGTCCAGCCGGCTGACGAGGATGATGTTGGCGTACTCCACCTGTTCGATCAGCAGGTCGGACAAGTGGCGTAATGGCGTGCCCGTTTCGTCCTCGTCGCCGACCGTGTCCCGGGAGGTCAGCAGCGCCTGGAAGTTGCTGCCATCGACAACGGTGACCAAGGTGTCGAGCCGCGCCAGTTCGCTCAGACTGAAACCTTGCGAGTCGAGGAAGGCGAAGGTCTCGGCGACCGGCATCGGTTCGGAGATTCCGGTGGACTCGATCAGCAGGTAATCGAAGCGCTGCTGACGCGCCAGCAGGCTGATCTGCTCAAGCAGATCAGCGCGTAGCGTGCAGCAGATGCAGCCGTTGCTCATCTCGACCAGTTCATCGCTGCCGCGGTGCAGCGACACGTTGCGTGCCACGTCCTCGGCGTCGATGTTGACTTCGCTCATGTCGTTGACGATGACCGCCACCCGCATGCCTGCGCGGTTGCGCAGGATGTGGTTGAGCAGTGTCGTCTTGCCGGAGCCGAGGAAGCCCGAAAGGACCGTCACCGGCAACCGGCCCGATAGGGCCCCGTCAATCATGCGGCCACCGTTTTCGCGTCGACGGCCTTGTCCAGGTAGCTTTCGAACAGGTCGACGACCACGAAGCCATCGTCCGCGGCATCACCCCACAGGTCCTTTACCTGGAATTCAACGTGATAGGTCGGCTGATGCGCCGCGCTCAAATCGCCGTGACCGATGGCATCCGGGAACGGCCATTTTTCCGAGGTGCGGTGTCGGACGATGCCTTCCTTGCCGCGTACATAGGCCGGCATGCGTATGTGGCCGGCCACGTATTCGTCGCGAACCACTACCCGGTCGCCAACTTCAAATGGCGGACGGCCGGTGATGGCGTGGCGGCCCTTGTCGTGGGAAGGGTTGGCCAATTTGAAGGGTGAACCCAGCGCCTGATCGAGTTCGTCCTGGGTAATAACGCCGGTTTCGACCAGCAAGGTGGCCGTGGCAATGACGTAGCGTTCGTAATATTGCGTGCCAACGTGCTGGCGGACATCAAGTCGTTCGACGGCGTGACGGATTTCGTCGACGCTGAATTTTTTCAACTGGTCGGCGCCGATAAACATCAGGCTATAAGCCAGGTGCTCCCATTCCTGTTTGAATACTTGCTTGTAATCCTGGCTATTGATGACATGGGGAACCTTGCCAAAGCCTTGAAAACCGCCGAGATCGTGAAAGCCATCCATAATGAAAACCTCCGAGAATTAGTAGATGAAGAGTCTTTTGGGTCAACGTACGCGGGGCAGGGCAACCCCGATCAGCACATCCTTGGTCACCAGTTTCTGAAGCTCTTCTTCACTCATGTGCTCGGAGCCTTCGGGCCTTAAGGGCAGGACCAGGTAGCGGCTTTCTGCGCTGGTATCCCAGACTTTGACGACCACATCGCTTGGTAACTCTGTGCCCATCTCACGCAGCACGGTGCGTCCTTCACGAACCAGGCGTGCCCGGAACTCAAAACCCTTGTACCACTCCGGCGGCAACCCCAGGACCGGCCAGTTGGTGCAGGAGCACAGGCTGCAGACGATGACATTTTTCAGCTGGGGCAAATCCTCCAGGGCGACGATGTATTCGCCTTGCGGACCGGTGAAACCGAACTGCGCACACGCTGCGGTGCCGTCTTTGAGCAACAGCTCCCGGAACTGCGGATCGACCCACGCCTTGGCGACTACACGGGCGCCGTTTTCCGGACTCCATTGGTGCACCATCAATTCGGTTAGCTGTTCGATATAGCCCTCTGGAATCAGCTCTTTGTCTTTCATGACCTTGAACAAGGCCCAGGCCCGCTCGCTGGGCGTCGAAGTGGATGCTGGGGATACAGTGGCGCTCATGGTGTAACTCCTCATCGGTTTAGCACGGTCAAAAAAGTGAAGAAAAACCCCCGGTTTTTTATTGATGTCCGGAGGGTCGGGTGAGGTGGGCTTACAACGTCTTCCAGTCGACAGTGGCCTCGAACGCTGCCGCCGCCTGGTAAATCGTGCCTTCGGCATAGTGCTTGCCAACGAACATCAGCCCCACGGGCAGGTCGTCCACCAGACCACACGGGATTGACATGGCCGGATGGCCGGTAATGTCTTGCGGCGCGGTGTTGCCGATCATTTCCAGCGCACGGGCCACGTACTCGGTGATCGAACAATCGGGTTCGGGGTGAGGCTGGGCAATGATCGGCACGGTCGGCATGACCAGAAGGTCATAGGTTTCCAGTGCCTTGTCGTAACCGGCCCGGGCGAAGCGTGCGATGTTCTGAGCCTTGGCGTAGAAGCGACCGTTGTAATGTTCCAGGCCGTATTGGCCGACGAACATGCACAGCTTGAGCGACGCGGACAATGCGTCCGCTTGTTCGCGCCAGCCGGCCTGTTTATCCAGCAGGCCGACGTCATAGAGACCTTTCCAGTTAAAGCCTGCGCCATTGCCATGCATCATCTGCATGGTCAGGCCTTCGCAGCCGATGGGGTGCCACAGCGAACCCGCCAGGTTGTGCTCGGGGACGGAGACTTCCTCGACGCGAGCGCCCAAGATCTCAAGCCGGGCGATGGCGCTGCGCACCTTGTCGGCAACACGTGGATCCTGATTGGCCAACTGGAAGCCTTCCTGCAGGATGCCGATCCGCAGCCCGCTCACACCTCGCTCCAGATAATCGCAGTAGGCGTCGACCTGAGGAGCGGCCTGGCGAGGGTCGAGTCCGTCGGCACCGGCCATGACTTCCAGCATCAGTGCGTTGTCACGCACGTTGCGGGTGATGGGACCGGCATGGTCGATGGTGGCTTCGATCGCCATGATGCCGGTGTAAGGCACCAAACCGTGAGTCGGCTTCATACCATAGGTGCCGCAGAACGCTGAAGGGATGCGGATGGAGCCGCCCTGATCACCGCCAACTGCCAGGTCCACCACGCCGGCTGCTACTAACGCAGCGCTGCCCGAGGAGGATCCGCCAGCAGCGAAACCGTACCGATACGGGTTATGTACGGGCGCCGGATCAGACGTGTGGCTGCCACCGGAGAGGCAGTAGTGTTCACAGGTCGCCTTGCCCAGAATGGTGACCCCGTCGTCCAGCAAACGGGTCACCACGGTAGCGTCGAATTTCGGTACGAAGCCTTCCAGTGGGGCGGCGCCGTTCATCATCGGGACGCCAGCCAGGGAGATGTTGTCCTTGAGCGCAACAGTCTTGCCAGCAAGTTTGCCCTCACGGGCGCCATTCACCTCAGTCCTGTAATACCAGGCATTGAGCAGGTTTTGCGAGTTTGACGGGCGGTAGCCCGAACTGCGGTCGTAGCGCACCGGCGGGGTGAAATCCGGCAACTCGTCGACCAGGTCATATGCATCGAAACTTGGCTGCATAAGTGCCAGGTATTCCGCTGCCTGCTCGTGGGTCAGCTGCATATTCAGCCGGCCAGCGATGTCCTGCAGTTGGTCGAGGGTAGGGCGAACAATGGCCATGATTTTCCTATTCTTTTTGTCTGTGATCGACGACGGTTCAGCCCGGACGGGAGCGTTCGATGGTGTTCGCAAACACCTCGCGTCGGGTACCTGGAGCGACGTCAATCGATGTGGGTAACAGGGTTCAAGTTAGGCATCCCTCTCGACATTTGCTTGGCTGAGAAGGACAGCCACTTGGTTGTAAAGGACAACCTGCCGAGCGTGGCGCGCTCAGAACACTTTCAAGACGCGCAGGTTCAGGCGTGCGCCTTCCTTGAAGCCTTGTTCGACCTCAATGTCGGTGCCGATCTGGGCCTGAATCTGCAGCGTGGGCTCGA
Organism: Pseudomonas sp. GNP012; assembly: GCF_054343835.1. Classification (NCBI taxonomy): domain Bacteria; kingdom Pseudomonadati; phylum Pseudomonadota; class Gammaproteobacteria; order Pseudomonadales; family Pseudomonadaceae; genus Pseudomonas; species Pseudomonas sp. GNP012. The sequence continues at coordinate 1,493,192 of NZ_JBTGUU010000001.1, forward strand.
TGAAGTGCGTGACGGTGAAACGCCCATAGGAGGTGGAGACCCCGTCGTGCTGATCGACCCCGTTGACGGTGGTCGCCGAGCCGGTGATGTAGCCGCCGCCAACGGCGAAGGTGGTGCTCGGCGTCCAGTTGTAGCGCACGGCGGTCTGGTACTCGTAACGGGTGTTTTCTTCCAGCTTCGCCCCGGTCGAGCCGAAGTTATTGTTGGCCGACACCCATGAGGCTTCAGCCACCGTGTCCAGCGCCCATTTCGGTGAGAAATGGTGGATGTACGCCGCCTGTAGCGTGGCGCGCCAGCGGTTCTCACCGAGGTTCAGGGCATCGTTTTTATCGTAGCTCCCCACCGGAAAGGACAGGTAGGGTGCCAAAGCGAAGATGTCCTTGTTCGCTGTGGGCAGCGTCCACTTCAGCGGCGCAGTGATGATCGGGTCGCCGATGCCTCGGGTATCGCCCAAGGCGCCGATATCTCCAGAAGCGTTCAATTGGCCGAAAGGCAACAGAATCTGCGGTTCCCATGAGAGGTTTTCTGACAAGCCGATGGCGTGCACATACCGCAGGATGCCGATGTCCGAACTGAGCCTGGCGTCGTCGGAGACCTTGTGGCCGTTCTGATACAGATCCGAGCGGTCGGCGTGCTGGTAGTAGAGCAGCAAGGCGTTGGCGCCGGCTGGCAAAGGTTCGAAATCACCGGGAGCTACCTCGATGGCATGGCTTTTGACAAAGGGCAGCATGCACAGCACGAGTAAAGAGTGACTCAACTTCATGATCGATTTCCTGACAAAAGGGCCCCCAACCCCATCCGCTAGAGATGGAGGGCCAAAAGATGTTTGGGAGGTCTGTGTCAGGGCGGATCCGGATCAAGACCGCCCATGGACGCCGGGTAGCGCCAGACGTCAGGTTTTAGGGATCACCGCGTCACGCAACATGCCGGTCTGCGGGTGGCAGTTGATGTACTCGAACACTTGATCCTTGGCGTCGGATACCGAGACTTCGTGATAGAGCCGTAGCTTCGACAGGCTGGTGGCCACGCGAAAGAAGGTCACGAAGATCCGCAGATGGGTCGGATGGGATTCGGCCCAGCGCTCGAGTTTTTCCAGGGAGCGCCAGTGACCGATGTTGTAGCTCAGGTTCAGAAAGTTGCCGTCCAGGTCGATGTAGTTCACGAAGCGATTGCTGTAGCAACCCAGGTCCTTGCCATTGTCACGCAGGAAGTCCATACCCGCCTGCAGCGTCGGCAGAATTTCGTTGAGATAGAGCGATCGTTCTTCTTCGCCGGCATCCGCCCAGTCCTGGCCGGAGCGGATCAGCGCGACATTGTCGTGGCCTTGCACGACCACGCGCCCACCTGTGGCCGGGTCGCCGGCGATGACCGTCAGTTCACCGGAAGGAGCCATCCAGTCGGTCTGGGAAATCGGGAAGCGGTCACGCATCGATCCCCAGTAACCGTGTTCTTCGATGTCGTCACTGATGGTGTCCATTACGGCGCCAACGCCGGGCAACTCATCGCGAAAGCCATACAGTGTCTCGAACTGCTCGGCCCTCGGCGCGACAATTTCCCGAAAGTAACCGAGACCGTCGCTCAGGCGATCCTGCGAGGACCACCATTCGATTACCTCAGGCGTGCGCAGCCAACGGCAATATGCGGCGGGGTCTTTCCAGTAACCGACGATCATCAGGTTGTCGTAACCGCTGTTGTCGGTGTGGTGGGTCAGGTCATGGCTCAGAGGGCCATCGGGTAAACTCAGGCTGGCGGCAATGTGGCGCATCGCGTGCAGAGCTGCTTCACGCTGGTCCTCCCCGCGGTATTGCACACCCCAATACCCCATCACCACTTGTTCCACTCGCTCATCGGCGCGTGCGACCCACATGGGGAAGGGGGGTTGGTATTCATCGGGGACGCGACGAGACAACGTCCGTGGGCATTTGAGGTGCTTATCGATCGCAGATTCCATGGTGGGCTCCTTTGGTTTTATTGTTGGTATGCGGTTATCTGTTCAACGTTTCGACGGGCGCGGGTACCTGGAGGTTGGCGCAACCAGTCGACGCCGCAGCGCCAGAGTCCCCAGCTCTAACAGGTAGGTGGCGAACTCTTCAGGTGCCAAGTCGCGCATCTGCAAAAGCCAGGATGAATCGGACTGTCGCTGCTGCTGCTCTGGCAGATGCATGGGACACCTCATCAGTTGTGGTTGGAGGGGCACGGTGTGGGGTAGAAGTTAGGCGGGGACGACGCAGTACGCTTGGCTCGTACGGACAACCGTTTGGCTAGAAAGGACAGGCTCTGAAAACAGGAATACGATGCGCTGAATTGGTGCGCGCACTCCGTCAGGCGGCGAATGCATGTATTGATAACGGGCAGGCGTCATCCTTGTGAAGCGTTAGCGGGATTCGCTCACGCAGCCTCTATCCCGAGCATGCGAGCGTCTGGCATTTCAGGCGCACATGACGTTGGCAACCCGAAAGGGGGAGTGGCCTGCTATTTGCTAAGCAGGGAATCAACGTTACCGTCGCCCTTATTGTTCAGTCGCCGCCGTGAGGTGAATGCCATGAGCCATAGCAATCAGTATTCAACTCTCGCCGTTGCGGCTCCACGTCGCTTTGATTACTGGAAGGAAGTGGTGTGCCGTCATTGCCTGGCGGCGGACAGCAAACCGTTGGCGCAGAGCGATTTCGACGGGGTGCTGGAGGTGCACGGCATGGGGCCGCTGGACATCTGTACGCTGTCCTCGCCACTGCATTATTGGGAGCGCGCCCCCCGGCACTTGCGCAGCGGTCCGGATGAGGATCTGTGGCTGGGTTTCACCCGGCGAGGCTATGGTGAACTGGAGCAGGCAGGGCGCAAGGCAACGCTGGCGGCGGATAGTTTGTTTCTTTATGACGCATCCCAAACGTTCCGATTCAGTCTGGGTGGTACCGAGAACCACCTGGTCCGCATTCCGCGACAGTTGCTCAGCCAACGGTTGCCAGGCGTAGCAGGTTGCACCGCCGTAGTTCTGGACGATCGCCGTCCAGGGGTGATTCCGTTGCGCGAGATGTTGCATCAAGCGGCGAGCATTCCTGCGAGTTTTCAAGGTGAGGGGTTATCCAGCCGTTTTTCCAACACCTTGCTTGACCTGCTCGCGATTAGCCTGGAACTCCAGGACTTGAGGACGACTCATGACGAGCTGGATCTTTATGGTCGGATCATGAACTACATCCGCCAGCATCTGACCGATCCGGACCTGTCGATCGAACGCATCGCTCAAGTGCATTATGTGTCCACGCGAACCGTCACGCGCGCGTTCGCCCGTTATCAGAAAACGCCAGTCGCGGAGATCTGGAAGGAGCGTCTGATCGCCAGTCGTGAGGCTATAGAACGCGGTCAGGTACGCAGCATTTCTCAAGCTGCACTGGATTTCGGATTCTCCGATTTTTCCCATTACAGTCATGCTTTTCGCAAGGCTTTTGGTATGGCTCCTCATACACTCTTGCGCCGCAATTGAGCAAGGTCGCTCGCCATAGCGGGGCGAAGGTTTTCCTCCCGACAGAGATTCGCTGCTCTCACCCGCGCTTTCTTCCAGGCCGAATCATTCATTCGGTGCATCGCATAGCCGTTGTACGGAAAAAGCCAGTCCTCTGACCATGCTGTAGGCGTCCACCCACTCATCCAGCTCGATACGATCAAACACCACGCTCTGTGTTCCGATAAGCAATTGCGTGATCGCCTTGCCCCCCCAGCTTGTCCCTGCAAGTCCCGCCAAGGCTCCCATAGACATATTTTTGATGATTATTGATTTTCTAATCCCCCCTTCAGCCGTTTTAAATGCGCCTCGAGGAAGGTAAGCAAAGGCAGGTCCTGCAGTTCGCTTTGACGCAAGCTTCTAATACTGCAAATTCCGCATCTGTAGAGTCTGCTCCTCCTCACCTTGTGTACTGTTTTCCCCACGCCTTCAGCCGGGACACGCAGACGAAAGTTCACACGCCGTATTTCGGTTTTTCCAGGTTAGAGACTGAGTTAAACCGCAAAAAGGGAGGGATTGCAGGATGCTGATAAAAATCGAAAAAGCGCGGACACCGCAAGACTGGAATGTCTGGATGAACGCGTGGTGCGTCACGTTTCGCAGCTATGCCGAAGCCTTGGCGTTCGTGAGCAGATTGGAAGGCCGGATAAATGCACCGCACCTGTTGCCTGTCAGCGAAGACAGGCTTGTACTGGAACGGTAAACCCCCCGACAAATGCCGGGGGGCTGCGCGATCTGGCGCGTGTTCTATTTCGATACCACGATGCCTGCTGGCTTCCAGGTGCCTTCGCCAGCCGGCAGGACTGAAGGCGGTGCCTCCTTGGGCCAATAGAGGCGCATCACCAGGTAAATCGGGCCGTCGGGGGCGGGCAGCCAATTGCTTTCCAGCGCCTTGCCGGGCGAGTTCCGTTGGATGTAGAGGGTCAGCGATCCGTCGGCGTTCTTTTTCATGCCAGGCAGCATGGGCGAGTTCAGTAGATAGCGGTCGATCGGGTTCTTGATAAGGAGCTGTGTCTTGCCGTCGTACAGGGTCACCGACCAGAAGGCGTTCACTGGAGGTAGTTGCCCCGCCGGGAAGGTGAGTGTGTAGTTATGCTTGCTGCCATCCAGTGGCTCGCCGGTCGCGGTTGTGCGGGTGATGGGGTAAGTGGCTTCCACGGCATCGTTGCCGTAAATGCCACCTTTGGCGGCGCCGGCGCGCTTCAACCAGTCGCCATTGTAGAAATGGCGGTCGCCAAAGTACGAACCGATGCCCCAGCCATTGACGTTCTTGAGTCCGTCGGACGACCACTTGTCCACCTTCTCGTCACCTTCCTTCATGCCCAGCAGGACAGCGGCCTTGTGCTCGAGCGAGAGGTCCTGGAGCTTGAAGCTCTTGCCCGGTCCAATGCCGATTTTCGCGATTCGAGCCCGAATTTCCCGGTCTTCCGGTGTTGGCGGTACGTACTGGAGTGCGGCGTCAAGATACTCGAAGAAGTTCTCCTTGATCCCCGCGGTGGTGCTTGGAGGGAAATTGATAACCGGCGAAGCAGGCGCCGCCGGTTGCTTCAAAAACGCCGACAGCGGCTGGACTTTGTAGCCGGACTGGACCTTGATCACATTCGGCATGTCCTTGGGATTGAAGAGCTGGGTTCGGTAGCCGGCCACCGTGAAGGGCGTTGTCGAATAGAAGACTTTGCTGATGCCGGGTGGCATGGAGCCCTTCCAGTCAGGCCCGACCACCATATAGTTACCCGGGCCGTTCCCCGTGGTGCGGCTGCCGATGTAGCCGTAGTTGTAGGTGTTGCCGTCGATCAGTTGCACCGAGTAATAACGTTTCTTTTCTACTGCAGGTACCGTGAGCACCATGGGCTCGGCGCGCAGATCCAGCCAGAGGAAGGAGTAGGGGGTATCGCTGTTGGGCGTGACGATGGCCGTATCCTGGTAAGTGAAGACACGGGGTTCGTTCTTGATCTGGTTGAAGGGGGCCTTGAACTGCGGGCCGCTTTTGTCCACGGCGTACTCATACATCACCGCATAGTTCATTACGATCGGCAGTCCATAGATGAAGGCTTCCTCGGCGATGGCCTTCGTTTCCGTGAGGCTGGGCGCGGCGATGCCCTTGGCTGCATCGGCTTTCTCGGCCTGGGCCACGGGGTCGTTTTTGCTGGCACAGCCTGATACAAGCGCCACCGAAACGGCAGCGATGGCGATCCATTTGATGCATGAATATTCCGGTTTCATCCTTTGTCGCTCCCGACCAAGATCCTCTCTGCCCTGGACGTCTTGATCAGCGTTTGAACACGCCGAGACTCCAGCTGGTTTACTGCCGTATCTGAGCGTAGGCCATTAAGCAAACCTCCGCTATTGACTGGGGAACAGCCAGTATTGGAGGCAAACTTCTTCGATTGCGGCAAAAAGACAACTGAAGCGAAGTGGCGACTAATGAGGGGCGTCAGCCGGTTTCTTTTCCGGAACGATGAAACGCACTGTCGTACTGGTAAGGACTTTGTGAGTCGGGTCGGCCACTTCAAGAAGAACCTGGTGAGTGCCGGGGGGCAGTCCGACCAGGATTATCGGGTCTTCGCTGGTGTGCGCCCATGTACCTTTCCAGTCGTCGACGGTCACGTGAAGGTGCCCGAGGCGGGGTGATACATCAGCCGCCGCTTTACCAAATACCGGCATGATCCTCGCGTGCTCTGTGCGGTATTGGATAATGACGACTCCGCGGGCAAGGGGCTCGGCAAGCGGCGGTTCGGCAATGAGTCTTGGCGCCGTCTCGGATTCCAGGGGAAGTATTGCCGGTGGGTGGTAGGTGTCTGTGGCTCCTTCACCGCGCGCGGCTGTGCAAAAGAACACCGCCAAAGCAAAGGCCAATGGATTTCTGAGAGAGAGGGACATGGTGTTTTTCTTCCGCGTGATCTCATTCAAGCCTAGATCAAACCGAGCCCCAGTCATTGGGTGTTTCAGCCCAAAATGTAGGGTAAGCGAACCCCTTGTTGGGGAATGTTTCACGACCCGAATAGACCTTTTTCAGTGCAATCGCTGGGCCCGGGCTTTACCTGTGCCAAATGGCTTGGATTTTGCTCGGGTGCTGATACTGAAGCATTCATTGAATGCGGTATCCGGAGATTCGAGCCATGTGGGCAAAAACTCTGCTTCTGGGCGTCATGTTTGGAGTCGGGATCGTTACCAGCGGCTTGGCTACGAGCATGATTCTGTTTTGGTACGAGTTGTTTTAACCACCATCCCCCGCTTCTTCATGGTCCCTGGTGGCCGCGGTTGCGATGGTCTATGCCTGAATTCCCATCTCACCCTGTGCGGCTTGTAACGCTCGCTCTTCGGTCAGCGGCATTAAAGTTGGCTGCGCGTTACTGGCGTGCGAGTAAAGAAAGTAGTGCCCTGAATCGTCCAACAATATCCGGTGCAGTTCTGATGGCCGAAAGTTGTTACCGATATGAATGCTTTCCTTGATGATCTCGAAAGACTTGATCCCATGCTGTCGCATTGCAGTTTCAAAGGCCTCGTAAAGACCTTCTCTGCGGCCTCGATTGTTTCGAGCATTGAGCTTGAAAAAAACCACCATCAGCACGGCATAGCTGATGAGGAGTATCACAAGGGCGCTAGGGCGCATGCGTGGAGCTCCATGTCCTCTCAATCGCTGTACCTTTTAGTGTAGGCGCGTTACGGGTGAAGTCTTCAGTTCATCCCGAGGTCATGGAGCGTGCTGCGGTTGAGTCAGGTCGCGCGCGCCAGGATCGCCTGCGCACGGCCTATGACAGGCGCATCGACCATTTGCCCATCGAGTACGAACACACCTTCTCCCGAACGGGCGGCGTCCATGATGCGTTGTGCCCAGAGCAGTTCCTCCAGGCCGGGTTTCAGCGCTTGATGGATAATCGCCACTTGGCTCGGATGGATACATAACGCGCCACCAAATCCCATGTCGCGGGCAAACTGAACGGCGCTGTGCAGGCCGACGGTGTCCTGTATCGCCGGAAATACACCATCCAGCGCCGGAGCGAGACCGGCCACTCGAGTCGCGAGCAGTACTGCGTATCGAGCGTGACTCAGAAACTCTTTGGCGGCAGGGCTACCGGTGGTCAAATTCAGGTCCAGGCCCAGGTCAAGACTTCCGAATGACAAGCGCTCAACGCCCTGGGCCTGGGCAATCGCCTGGAGTTCGGCCAGGCCCTGGGCGCTTTCGATGATGGGCCAGATCGGCTTTTGAGTATTGGCAGCCGTGAGGACGTGCTCTGCGCTTTCCGTTTTGGGCAGCAAAATGCCGATCACGCCAGCGTGTCGTCGACAAATCTCTAGATCCGCCGCGTGGGCCCAGTGATCCGGAGCATTGACTCGTACCAGAATCCGGGCTTGCGGATGGTCACTCAAGAAGCACTCCAGGTTATCCCTCGCTTGTTCCTTGAGGTTCTCCTGCACGGCATCTTCCAGATCGACAATGACCCGGTCCGCACCGGTAGCGATGGCTTTGGGTATGCGCTCGGCGCGCGTGGCCGGGACAAACAGCGCGGTGCGAACAATGGAGGTATTCATGGTGTTTCTCCCAAGCTGAACTCGACTTCGCCGATCTGCGCCGTACCGTCCTGATTGCCTGCCCACAGCTGTGCCTTGCCGCTATCGATCAGGCGTCCGCCGACTTCGAAGGGCTGAGGCGAAATCAAGGGGCGGACGCCTCGGAAGGTGAAGCGCTTCAAGCGAGCGTTCGGGTGCGCTTTGGTAAACGCGCGCAAATTCAGAGTGGCGATCAGGGGACCATGCACCACCAATCCAGGGTAACCCTCGGTCTGCGTGACGTATGGCCAGTCGTAGTGAATCCGGTGGCCATTGAAGGTGACGGCCGAGTAACGGAACAGCAAGGTTGGGGAGGGGACGACCAGGTCCCGCCATTGGCCTTGCGGGATCGCTTCGGTGCCGCTCAGTTTGGGTGGAGTGGGTTCGCGATAGACGATGTCCTGCTCATCCTGCAGGGCGCGTTTGCCGTCCTGAAAATACTCATGGCGCACCGTGACGAACAACAAGGAACCCGTGCGCCCGTGCTTCTCTTCAACGTTGAGAATGGTTGACACGCAGGTCACGTCAGCCTCCACCGTCAACGGCTGGTAAAACTCGAGTCGACTGCCCGCCCACATGCGGTTGCGATTGTGGGCGGGCGGCAGGAATCCACCAAGCGCCGGATGACCGTCCGGACCCAGTTCATCGGCGGTAACCGGTTCCTGAAAAAACGCCCAGTGCCACAAAGGCGGCAGCGATTCACCCGACCGGGGTGCCGGCTCGCCCAATGTTGCGGCAATACGTTTGACCAATGTAAAACTGATCCGGTCCTGGCTTTCCTGACGACGTCCAATCCAGGCGGAAAAATCGGAACTGCTCATATTTATCGCTCCCGTCGGTCGATAATCAGGCCAGGGCGGCCATTTCCGGAATCGCTTCAAACAAATCCGCCACCAGGCCGTAATCGGCCACCTGGAAGATCGGCGCTTCTTCGTCCTTGTTGATCGCAACGATCACTTTGGAGTCTTTCATGCCGGCCAGGTGCTGGATTGCGCCGGAGATACCGACGGCGATGTACAGCTGTGGCGCAACGATCTTGCCGGTCTGACCGACCTGCATGTCGTTCGGAACAAAACCTGCGTCGACCGCGGCGCGCGAAGCACCCACAGCAGCGCCCAGCTTGTCGGCCAGGGCGTACAGGTGTTTGAAGTTGTCGCCGTTCTGCATGCCACGGCCGCCGGAAACGACGATCTTGGCAGCAGTCAGTTCCGGACGATCGGACTTGGCCAGTTCTTCGCCGACGAAGCTGGAGATGCCAGCGTCGTGGGCAGCGCCTACGGCCTCAACAGCAGCCGAACCACCGGTGGCGGCAACCGGGTCGAAACCGGTGGTACGCACGGTGATGACTTTCACCGAAGCGTTGGACTGAACGGTAGCGATAGCGTTACCGGCGTAGATCGGACGCTTGAAGGTGTCAGCGCTTTCAACCGAGATGATCTCGGAGATCTGGTCAACGTCCAGGGCAGCGGCAACGCGCGGCAGGATGTTTTTGCCGTTGGAAGTGGCGGCAGCCAGGATGTGGCTGTAGCCCTTGCCGCCCGCTTCTTGAACGAGAGCAGCGACCAGTGGAGCAACGTTTTCCGGCAGCTGGTGAGCGTAGGCAGCGTTATCGGCCACCAGCACTTTCGCCACGCCAGCGACTTTCGCAGCGGCTTCCGCCACGGCGCCAGAGCCCTGGCCTGCAACCAGAACGTGGATGTCACCACCGATTTTGGCGGCGGCAGCCACAGTGTTCAGCGTGGCCGGAGCCAGCACTTTGTTGTCGTGTTCGGCGATTACCAAGATAGTCATGATCCGACTCCTTAACTCAAAGCACCTTCGCTTCGTTTTTCAGTTTCTCGACCAGTTCAGCCACCGACTTGACCTTGATACCCGCGCTGCGTGCAGCTGGCGCTTCGACTTTCACGGTCTTGTTGGTGGAGGCGGTGGAAACGCCCAAAGCGTCCGCAGTCACTACTTCGAGAGGCTTCTTCTTGGCTTTCATGATGTTTGGCAGAGACGCGTAGCGCGGCTCGTTCAAACGCAGGTCGGTGGTAACGATGGCTGGCAGTTTCAGGGAAACGGTCTGCGCGCCGCCGTCGATTTCGCGAGTCACAGCCACGCTGTCACCGCTGATTTCGACTTTCGAAGCGAAGGTGCCCTGACCATAGCCGCTCAAGGCAGCGAGCATCTGACCAGTCTGGTTGTTGTCGCTGTCGATGGCTTGTTTGCCAAGGATCACCAGCTGAGGCTGTTCCTTGTCGACAACGGCCTTCAACAGTTTGGCAACGGCCAGGGAAGTCAGGTCTTCGGCGGACTCGACGAGGATGGCGCGGTCGGCACCCAGAGCCAGCGCGGTGCGCAGTTGCTCTTGAGCGGTGGACGGGCCAATCGAAACCACGACGATTTCGTTCGCTATATCCTTCTCCTTCAGGCGTACGGCTTCTTCCACGGCGATCTCGCAGAACGGGTTCATCGACATCTTGACGTTGGCAAGATCGACGCCGGAATGGTCCGCCTTGACGCGAACTTTCACGTTGTAATCGACCACGCGTTTCACAGCTACCAGGATCTTCATGGGGCAGTGTTCACTCGGAAATAGTTGTTCGTTGCAGTCAGATGGCCCCGGCGGCACGCATCTCTTCAATGCGCTCCGTCCCTAGCCCCAGTTCCTTGAGCACCTGTTCGGTGTGCTGGCCAAGGCCCGGCACGGCATCCATACGAGGCTCGAACGCACTGTTGCTACCGGGCGGGATCAAGCTTGGAATGGGGCCGGCAGAGGTTTCGACTGCTCGCCAACGGTCACGGGCCTGAAGTTGCGGATGGTCCCAGACACCTTGCATATCGTTCACTCGAGCGTTAGCGATTTGCGCATGGTCCAGGCGATCAATCACCGCATCGAAGTTGAGTGTGGAGAACGACTCAATGATCAGTTCCCGTAGCGCATTGCGGTTCTCAACACGTTTGAAGTTGGCCGAGAAACGCGGGTCTTTTGCCAGTTCAGGCGCAAGCAGAACCTTCTCGCAAAACAGCTGCCATTCACGCTCGTTCTGTAAGCCCAGCATCACGGTGGTGCCGTCACCAATGGGGAAGGGGCCATAGGGATAAATGGTGGCGTGCGCGGCACCAGCGCGAGGCGGCGGCGGTGCGCCGTTGTAGGCGTAGTACATCGGGTAGTTCATCCACTCGACCAGGCTTTCCAGCATCGACACATCAAGGTGACTGCCTTCGCCGGTACGTTCGCGCAACAGCAGGGCAGACAGAATCCCGGTGTAGGCGTACATGCCGGCCGCGATGTCGGCGATCGAGCAACCAGCCTTGGCCATTTCTTCATCGCTGGGGCCGCCGGTGACCGACAGGAATCCGCCTTCACTCTGGATCAGCAGGTCGTAGGCTTTCTTCTTCTCATAGGGGCCACCGGCGCCATAGCCTGAAATGTCGCAGACGATCAGGCGCGGAAATCGCTGGTGCAACACCTCAAATGACAGTCCCATTCGCGCAGCGGCACCGGGTGCCAGGTTCTGCACCAGCACATCGGTGGTGGCCAGCAAACGGTCCAGCACCTCAGTGGCCGAACCTTGCTTCAGGTCCAGGGTCAGGCTTTCTTTCGAACGATTGGTCCAGACAAAGTGCGAGGCCAGACCGTTGACGCGTTGATCGTAGCCCCGGGCGAAATCGCCCGTGCCTGGACGTTCGACCTTGATCACCCGGGCGCCGAGATCGGCCAGTTGTCGGGTACAGAAGGGCGCAGCAATAGCGTGCTCAAGGCTGACGACGGTCATGCCATCGAGCGGACGGAGGCCTTTGGGCTGGCTCATGAGGGTATCTCTCTTGTTATTAGAAAGAGCGCGGCAGCTCGAGCAGGTGTTCCGCCACGTAGGACAGGATCAGGTTGGTGGAGATTGGCGCGACCTGATACAGACGGGTTTCGCGGAATTTGCGCTCGACGTCGTATTCGCAGGCAAAGCCGAATCCGCCGTGGGTCTGCAAGCAGGCGTTAGCCGCTTCCCAGGACGCTTTCGCTGCCAGGTACTTGGCCATGTTGGCGCTGGCCCCGGCGTTGAGGCCGCTGTCGTATTCTTCGCAGGCACGCCAGCGCATCAGGTCAGCCGCTTCGATTTCGATATAGGCTTCGGCGATGGGGAACTGCACGCCCTGGTTCTGCCCGATCGGGCGCCCGAACACCACACGATCACGGGCGTAGGCGCTGGCCTTTTCGATAAACCAGCGACCGTCGCCAATGCATTCGGCAGCGATCAGGGTGCGTTCGGCATTTAGCCCGTCGAGGATGTAGCGGAAGCCTTTGCCTTCCTCGCCAATCAGGCTGTCCGCAGGGATTTCCAGGTTGTCGAAGAACAACTCGTTGGTCTCGTGGTTGACCATGTTGGCGATCGGCTGCACGGTCATGCCATTGCCGATGGCTTCACGCAGATCCACGAGGAAGATCGACATGCCTTCAGACTTCTTCTTCACTTCGGCCAAGGGCGTAGTACGTGCCAGCAGGATCATCAGGTCGGAATGCTGGATTCGCGAGATCCACACCTTCTGCCCGTTGATCACGTACTTGTCGCCGCGTTTGATCGCGGTGGTCTTGATCCTGGTGGTGTCGGTACCGGTGGTGGGCTCGGTCACCCCCATCGATTGCAGACGCAGTTCACCGCTGGCCAGTTTCGGCAGATAGTAGCTTTTCTGTGCATCGCTGCCATGACGCAGCAGGGTGAACATGTTGTACATCTGGCCGTGAACGGTGCCGGAGTTACCGCCACAGCGGTTCACTTCCTCGAGGATCACCGACGCCTCGGCCAGCCCGAGGCCGGAGCCGCCATATTCGACAGGAATCATCGCGGCCAGCCAGCCGGCGTCGGTCAGTGCCTTGACGAAGGTTTCCGGAAAGCCTTTTTCTTCGTCGACTTTGCGCCAGTAAGCGGCATCGAATTCAGCGCACAGGGCGCGTACGCCCTCGCGGATGGCATTGAGTTCTTCAGAGTTGCGGTCGGTCATTTTATTATTTTCCTCAACGCGTCACGCATGGCATCGGCCCTGCGTGACCGGATCCGGGTAGGGCGCAATCAGATCGGGTTGAAACCCAGCGCGGCACGAAAGCGATTCTTGATGTAGTGACCATCACGTGGCGGCAGTACACGTGGCGGGTTTTGCGCTTTGATCTTGATCGTTGCTAGCTTGACGCCGTCGCGGGTAGCGAAGCGTTCGCGCAGGTTGTGTACGCCTTCCATGTCGCGAATTTCGTCGGTCCAGCTGAAGCCGCAGGTCTTCGCCACCTGGTCCAGGGAAATTCCGAAACCGGCGTGGCTGACTTGCATGCCGGTTTCGCCAAAGTGCCCGTTATCGAGTACGGCGATGGTCAGGTTGGCGGGTTTTTGCAGCGCGACCGTGGCCAGTGCGCCGAAGCCCATGAGCAACTCACCGTCACCGGTGACCACCACCACAGACTTGTCCGGCTGAGCGTTGGCCAGGCCCAGCCCGACCGTGATGGCGCTGCCCATGGCGGCCCAGAGGTAGTAATTCAGATCGTTGTCACCGGCCGCCATGACGTCATAGGACGCCGAGCCCAGGCCGGTCACGACCAGCACGTCTTTGCGGTCGGCCAGCAAGGCCTTGACCACTTCGCGGCGACACAGGGTGTGGTTTGCGCTTACTTGACCCATTTCTTTTCTCCAATCAGGCGCTGGCCGAGCAGCAAGGCAGTGGCGCAATCACCGTTGAACGCCATGGTCGCGGCACCGTGCAGCAGCGGGGCGACATCTGTAGGCACGTCCGCACGCCAGGTCATGACCTTCATCAGGTTCAAAGAAGCTTCGGTGGCCTGGCCCATCGGGTTCTGCCACGCGTTGAATTCGGCCCAGTCGCCGCGCATGGTGACCACCATCAACAGCGGGAAACCGGCACACACCTGAAGTGCCAGGGTGTTGATGCAGTTGCCGACACCACTGGATTGCATCAGGAGGGCGCCACGCTCACCGCCGAGCCAGGCGCCGGCGAGGTAGCCGATGCCTTCTTCTTCGGTGGTGAGGACTACGGCCTTGATGTCCGGGTCGGCATACGACATGCGGATGGCCGCCGAGTGACCTGCATCCGGTACGAAGACCACGTGTTTGACGTCGTGGGCCTTGAGCACGCGGAATACGTCCTCCTGCCAATCCTGTCCCGCGGTTTGTTCAGCTTCTGTTGACATGCCCATCTCCCAAGCAGTGCTGCTTTTGTGTTTTCACACATTCTGGGAGCGCTGAAGGAGAACGACGACTACCGTTTTTGTCTTTGAGATATGCCCGTTTTATATAGCTGGATGGTGAATGCGTGGCGCAGTGGTGAGCGGCGATAACCACAAAATATGGGCAGCGGGAAACCGACAAGTCGTCGTTCACGAAAGCGCCGGGCTTGAGCGCGCTGTCATAGCATTTGGGCATATCTGGTAGAGCGTGATCGGCTCTTATTGGGGGAGCATGACTAGCGTAGTTTTCGGGACACGTCGGTACAGCAAGTAACCGACGCAACCACAACTATAAGATCCGAGGATTGCACCTATGTATGACAGCCTCCTGCAGTTGGCTTGCCCCGTCCTGTCCGCTGTCCATGACCTGTTCCACCCGCATCCATCCTCGGCCTGCCATTACAGGCACTTTGCACTTGCCTTTTTCATTCCGTAGCACCGTGGCTGTCCTTGCGCTTTTCAACGTTATCGCGTGATTACGCGGGCGTTTGCCCAAGCTACTTTCCAGAAAATACGACAACAGGTGCGTTATGAAAAACAGGCTACCGGCCGCGGCAGGCATTCTGATCGCCATGCTGCTGGGGATCGCTATCGGCTACATGATTTTCCTGAACTTTCCAGACAAAGCGGCGGCGACCCGGATCGCCGGGTACATCTCGATCATCTCTGACATTTTTCTACGCCTGATCAAGATGCTCATAGGTCCTTTGGTGTTTTCGACATTGGTGGTGGGCATCGCACACATGGGGGATGCATCCGCTGTCGGTCGTGTATTTGGCAAAGCGCTGGGCTGGTTCGTCACCGCTTCATTGATATCATTGTCGGTGGGGTTGGTCATGGCCAACATCCTGCAGCCAGGGCACAACCTGGGGTTGCCGTTACCAGACGTCACTAGCGCCACCAATCTGCAAACGTCTGTGTTCACCCTCAAGGACTTTATGACGCATCTGGTGCCCAAGTCTTTCGCGGAGGCCATGGCCACTAACGAGATTTTGCAGATCGTGGTGTTCTCGCTTTTTTTCGGCGTGGCATTAGCTTCCCTGGGTAAGAAAGCCGAGGGGCTGATCAATGTCATCGAGGAGCTGTCCCAGGCGATGCTGAAAGTCACCGGTTATGTGATGAAACTCGCGCCGCTGGCTGTGATGGCAGCCATGGCCGCGACCGTGGCCATTAACGGACTCTCCATTCTGGTCAAGTTCGCCGTCTTCATGCGAGACTTCTATTTCGGCCTGATCGTACTCTGGGCGATGTTGATTTTTGCCGGCTGGATGTTCCTGGGGCGGCGTGTATTCAAGCTGGTGGTGCTGATCAGGGAGGCTTTCCTTCTTTCTTTCGCCACAGCCAGCTCCGAGTCGGCTTACCCGAAGATTCTTCACGCACTGGACCGTTTCGGAGTCAGGCGCAGGATCTCCAGTTTCGTCATGCCCATGGGGTATTCCTTCAACCTCGACGGCTCGATGATGTACTGCACGTTTGCCGTGCTGTTCATCGCTCAGGCCTATGGCGTCGAGATGTCGATCGGCACGCAGATCACTATGTTGTTGACGTTGATGCTGACCTCCAAAGGCATGGCCGGCGTGCCGCGCGCTTCGCTGGTGGTCATCGCCGCGACGCTGACCCAGTTCGATATTCCTGAAGCCGGTTTGCTGCTGATTCTGGGGATCGACACCTTCCTCGATATGGGCCGCTCGGCCACTAACGCGGTGGGCAATTCCATCGCCACGGCAGTGGTGGCGAAATGGGAGGGCGAGTTGATGAGTGAGGATGAGGCCGAGCGAGACGCCGCCGCGCTGGACGCTTCGGGTGAGGTGGGGGAGAAACCGCTGACTGTCTGACCCGTGCCGAAAAAACGAAACCCGGCAATGGCCGGGTTCGTTCAAACACACTTGGGTTAACGCAGGGCGCTACAGAACGTGCTGATGGCCTCGCAGGCCTTGCGCAATGAAGCGTCATCCAGGGCGTAGGCGATGCGAATGTAGGGGCCAAGGCCAAAGGCGCTGCCATGCACCACCGCCACATTCGCTTCGTCAAGCAATGCGTGGGCGACATCTTCATCGGTGAGTAGCGCTCGACCGCCCGCGGAGGCACGACCGATCAGCCCCGCGCAGGAGGCGAACGCGTAAAACGCCCCGGCTGGGCTGACGCATTCAAGACCAGGTGTGGCGTTCAAAAGCTCCACCATCAAATCGCGACGGCCCTGGAACGCGGCACGGCTTTCGCGGATGAAGTCCTTGGGCCCCTCCAGCGCGGCGAGTGCGGCCTGTTGCGAGATCGAGCTTGCACCTGAGGTCTGCTGACCTTGCAGTTTTTCCATGGCTTCCAGCAGCCAGCGTGGCCCGGTGGCAAAACCGATGCGCCAGCCAGTCATGGCATAGGCCTTGGAAACACCGTTCATGGTCAGGGTTCGCGTGGCGAGCCGTGGTTCAACCTGGGCGAGGGTATGGAACGCTTGATCGTCGAAGATCAGGTGTTCGTAGATGTCATCGGCCAGAATCAACACGTGAGGATTGGCCAATAGCACTTCAGCCAGGGCTTGAAGTTCCTCTCGGCTGTACACCGCACCGGTCGGATTGGACGGCGAGTTGAGGATCAGCCAGCGCGTCCGGGGTGTGATCGCCTCGGCCAGCGCCGCGGCCGTCAATTTGAAGCCGGTATTGGCCTCGCAGGTCACGATCCGGGCTTCGCCACCGCACAGCTGAACCATCTCCGGATAACTGACCCAGTAGGGTGCCGGGATGATGACTTGATCCCCCTCGTTGAGGGTCGCGGCCAGGGCGTTGTAGATCACCTGCTTGCCACCGTTGCAGACGAGGGTGTCTTGCCAGGTGACGTCCAGGCCGTTTTCGCGACGGAACTTGGTGGCCACCGCTTCTCGCAGTGAGCGTACACCGGCGACCTGGGTGTAGCGCGTGTGCCCGTTCTCGATGGCCTCAATAGCCGCTTCACGTACATGTCCGGGCGTATCGAAGTCTGGCTCGCCGGCGCACAGCGAAATGATCTTCGCACCTTGCGCCCGGCGTTCAGCCACCCGATCGATTATCCGATAGGTCGCCGACGGCTGTGCACTGGCCAGGCGTTGATTGAGTCGTTGGATATCGGCGGTCATGCCCGGGTCCTCCACGCTGTCAGGTTCATCAGTTCGAGCGTCGAACGACCTTCGGTCAGCGCCTGCATCATCTGTGCTTCCTTGCTTGCGCGGGCTTCACCTTCAGCGAGGGTACGGGCCGCATCTTCCTTGGGAATGATGATCACACCATCATCGTCCGCCACTACCAGATCACCGGGCGAGACGTGTGCACCGTTGAAATTGAATGCCTGCCCGACCGAGGGAGCGCTGACCTTTACGGTGCCTTTGACCGAGATACCTCGGGCAAACACCGGAAAGTGGCGTTTTTTCAGGGCGGCGATGTCACGAACGCCGCCGTCTATGACCAAACCGACAACACCCGCCGCTTCGGCGGCCACAGTGAGCACTTCGCCCCAGTAACCGGCGATGAAACCTCCGGTACCCACCACCAGCACGCTGCCGCGAGGCACGCGTTCCATGGCCAGGTGCAACGCCAGGTTGTCACCCGGCGAGCATTCCAGCGGGTAGGCCGGCGCGGCAATGAAAGCACCGTCCCAGACGGGACGGATCGCGCTGTCGACTGCACAGGGCAGATGGGATGCTTCATACAGCGTCGAACTGCCCAGGACTTTTGCTCGTTCGTGGAAATTCAACGGGAGGGGGAGCGTGGTCATCAGACTTTCCTCTGCAGGCTGTGGTAACCCAGTGCGGTCCGGGCTTCCTTGAGGGTTTTTCCTTGAGCGATCAGGGCCCGGATATCGGCTTCGACCGACTCGATCTGGCGGGCGCACGCGGCCACCTCAGCTGCCCGGGCGCGAGGCACAATCACCACGCCGTTGGCGTCGGCTACCACGATGTCACGGGCACACACCCGGGCCGTGCCGACGGACACTGGCTGATTGACGGATTGAA
Source organism: Pseudomonas sp. GNP012 (assembly GCF_054343835.1). Lineage (NCBI taxonomy): Bacteria > Pseudomonadati > Pseudomonadota > Gammaproteobacteria > Pseudomonadales > Pseudomonadaceae > Pseudomonas > Pseudomonas sp. GNP012. Next base: position 1,511,426 of record NZ_JBTGUU010000001.1, read on the forward strand.
CCTGCACGCGGTCCTTGCCGGTGCGCATGAACCGGCCTTTGCTGAAGATCGGATAGCCGTCACCCAGCGCCTTGTTCACGTCACGGCATACACCGTCGATGACCGTTGCGGCGATCTGCCGGCTGCCGGCGTACTGGGTCATGATGTCGCCCCATACCGTGCAGTCGGTGCGGCCACTGTTGTCGATCACCACGACGTCACCGGGGAGCACGTCTTCGATGAAATCGCCCACGGTCCCTGGCGGCACGCTGGCCGAAACGTACTGCACGGTGAACGCCGGTCCGACGATGACCTTGCAGTAGTTGTCCAGCGGTGCCACGCCCAGGCATTGGCCTGGCAGGCCGAGTTTGTCCAGGGCATCGGAGACGCCAGGGGTGTCCAGGCCTTCAAACAGGGCCACAAGTGCTTGGTCTTCAGGATTCATCAGGAACGCTCCACCTGGATAGCTTCGAATTGGGTGTCATGCATCACTTCGGCCACTGAGCGGCCGCTGCGAACAGCTTCCACCATGCCGTCCTGGCGACGGGTAATACGCTCGCCAAGATCGACGACCTTCTCGATGTACGCGTGGGGCACGAACACCGTTCCGCAGCGATCGGCGATGACATAGTCGTCTTCGCTGACGTCGACACCCGCCACATTGATCGTCACGGCGGCATCGATCTGCACTACCCGATTGCGCGCGCTGATCATGGTGACGCCACGGCCATAGACCGGATAGCCAATCGACTCGCTGCCATCGATGTCGCGGCTGAAGCCGTCGATGACGGTGCCGCGCACCTGTTTGCCGGCCGCGGCGTTGGCAAGAATGTCGCCCCAGCAGGAAATGCCCTCGATACCGCCGGCGATCACCAGCACGCGGTCGTTGCTGTCGATCTGCTCCACTACCGGGGTGATCAGATGCACGGTGGGTGCGCTGTCGGTTTTTGGCGCCAGCAACACGGTGCTGGCGCGACCGACGATCTTCGGGCAGTTCCACAGTGGGCGTAGCCCCACGGTGGCACCGGCCAGGCCGAGGAAGTCTAGGGCGTCGGATACCGTGTTGGTATCCAGCGCCGCCAAGCGATCGAGCACACTCTTTTTGTTCATGGGGTAGCCCCTGCGATGACGGAGGCGACCAGTGTCGACGAGGCGATTTGATAGGTATATTACTAATCACAGAAGCGTTAGATACGCTAAACCTATGGAAAAATCATGATCAATTTCCGTCTGATCCGTCACCTCTGGCTGTTCCTGGCCGTCGCCGAAGAGCAGAATTTCGGCCGTGCAGCCAAGCGGCTTGGCATGTCTCAGCCTCCCCTGAGCGAACAGATTCAGGTGCTGGAGCAGGCACTCAAGGTCCAACTGTTCGAGCGCTCGCGACGCGGGGCGAAACTGACCCCCGTGGGGGCGGCGATTCTGCCGGCGGTGCGTAAATTCGCCGAGCAACTCGAGCGCCTGGAACTGGCGGTTGAGGAGGCGGTAGCGGGACAGTCGGGGATGTTGACCATCGGCGCCATCTCCACAGCCATGTTCGACGTACTGCCCGGTCTGATCGAACAGATGAAGGTCGATTACCCGAACCTGACCGTATCCGTGCGGGAAATCGACAGCGTAGAGGCCGTTCCGGCGCTGGAAGCCGGTGATATCGACCTGGCCTTCGCCCGCCTGGACGGTGATCTGGGCGCCTCGATCCAGTCACTGCCATTGCTGGAAGATCGCCTGGTAGTGGCGTTGCCCAGTGACCACCCATTGGCTGCGCGCACGCGTATCAGTTTGTCCAGCCTGGCCAACGAACCTTTGGTGATGTTTTCGCGAAAGGTCAGCCCGGTGTATTTCGACAACTTGATTGCAACCTGCCGAGCCAGCGGATTTTCCCCTCGCGTGCTGCACGAAGTGCGTTCTGTCGCTTCGCAAATCGCCTTTGTCAGCTATGGGCAGGGCATCGCCCTGGTACCGGCATCCTTGAAAAAAATGGCACCGGATAACGTGGTCTTTCGATCATTGAGTCAGAAGCTCAACGTGGTGACGACGGCGGTGGCCTGGAATGCGGATCGGCCCAATCCGCTCATAGCCGAAGTCATTGCCCGATTGCGGAAAAAGGCCTGAGACGGGCGAGGGCGGCGAGTGGGCGATCAACGATAGGTTTGGCGTATGGAAACCTTCCACAATTAGGAATTTACATAAGACTCCAACCGGCTGAAATTGGGCCTGTCGCCGATGACCTGTTTCGGCGGCAGACTTATCGTCCAAGGAGTCATTTACGTGACCGCATCCGAAACGTTCACTCATACGCAGGTCCCGTTGACCGTCGAGGGCGTCCAGCTGAACGTCGCCGCCATTCATCGAGATGGCAACCTGACGCCGATCGTGTTTCTGCATGGTTTTGGTTCCACCAAAGAGGACTACGCCGACATCGTGCAGCACGCGGAATTCGCCGGGCATCCCTTCCTCGCCTACGACGCACCGGGCTGCGGTGAGAGCCAGTGCAGCGACCTTTCCAGTATTTCTATTCCTTTTCTGCTGCAGACCGCATTACAGATGCTGGAGCATTTCGGTATCGAGCGCTTCCATCTGGTCGGCCACTCCATGGGCGGACTGACTGCGCTGATGCTGGCCCATCAGTTCCCGGAACGGGTAATCAGTTTCGTCGATATAGAGGGCAATATTGCCCCGGAAGACTGTTTTCTCAGCCGGCAGATCGTCGATTTTCCAAGCGATGATCCAGAAAAATTCTTCACGGCTTTCATCGAGCGTGCCCGGCAGGCCCCGGCATACGCCAGCGCACTCTATTCGGCGAGTCTCAGGCACAAGGTGCGTGCCGGGGCCGTGCGGGGGATATTCGAGTCGATGGTCGACCTTTCCGATAACGCCGACCTGATGAGCAAGTTTCTCGGCTTGAAGTGCCCGCGAATGTTCATGTACGGCGAGCAGAACGCTTCACTGTCCTACCTTTCGCACATCGAGGCCCGAGGCGTGCGTTTGGCGCCAATTCCGGCCTGCGGCCACTTCCCCATGTACTCCAACCCCATTGCGATGTGGAAACAGATCGCCGATTTCCAGACCGGCAGTCGAACCGGGTAAGTCCGATCGCCCCGAGTGCTCCCCGATGTATCGCGCGAGCCTGACAGGGGGGCTCGCGCTTGCTATTCAACGCGCTTCATCCCACATGCCTGCCACGGCGATGTGTGAGAGCGCGTGCATGCCTGTAATCCATAACAACAAGAGGTGCAAATCATGCTCGAAGTCATAAACGGCTTTCTTTCCGGAAAGCTTCTGATCGTGCTCATCGTAGGCCTGGGTGGCTATTTCACGATTCGTTCACGCTTTGTCCAGTTTCGCCATTTCCTGCACATGTTCGGAGCCTTTCGCGATAGCGTGCAGAAGAGCGCCGGTCAGATCAGCTCGTTCCAGGCCTTGATGCTTAGCCTGGCGGGTCGCGTAGGGGCGGGCAATATCGCCGGGGTCGGGTTGGCCGTGACGTTGGGCGGGCCCGGTGCGGTGTTCTGGATGTGGGTGACCGCGCTGGTAGGCATGTCCACCAGCTTCTTTGAGTGCAGCCTGGGGCAGTTGTACAAACGATGCGACGCCAAGGGACAGTTCCGGGGTGGGCCGTCGTATTACATCCAGTACGGACTGAAACAGGCGTGGCTGGGCAAGGTCATGGCCGTGTTGCTGCTGGTGACTTTCGGTTTTGCCTTCAACGGGTTGCAGTCCCATGCCGTGACTCACTCGCTGAACAATGCGTTCGGCTTCTCTACGACTTACTCCGGCATTGCGATTGCCGTATTGCTCGGCCTGGTATTCATGGGGGGCATCAAGCGCATCGCTGCCGTTTCGGACCTGTTGGTACCGGTCAAGACACTGGCTTACATTGGCGTGACCGTTTATGTGATCGTGCTTCAGTTTGATCATGTGCCCGGCATGTTGGTGACCATTTTCAAAAGTGCCTTTGGCCTGGACCAAGCGTTCGCCGGTCTGGTTGGCAGTGCCATCGTCATGGGCGTCAAGCGCGGGGTGTTTGCCAATGAGGCGGGCCTGGGCAGTGCGCCCAACGTAGCCGCCGTGGCGAAAGTCGATCACCCGGCGGCCCAAGGGGTGGTTCAAGCGTTCAGCGTCTTCCTGGATACCTTTGTGATCTGTACCTGCACGGCGCTGCTGATCCTGTTGTCGGGTTTTTACACGCCAGGCTTCGAAGGCGACGGCCTGGTACTGACACAGAACGCACTGGCAGCTGTGGTCGGGGACTGGGGGCGCACGTTCATCAGCGTGGCGTTGGCGCTGTTTGTCTTCACGTCGATCCTCTACAACTACTATCTGGGCGAAAACAACCTGCGCTTTCTATTGGGTGATAATCGCGCGGCGGTGATGGCCTATCGGGGCTTGGTGTTGCTGTTGATCCTTTGGGGCACCGTGCAAAACCTGGGTACGGTCTTCGCCTTTGCCGATATCACCATGACGCTGTTGGCCTTCGTCAATCTGATCGCCCTGGCGCTGTTGTTCAATGTCGGCATGCGCCTGCTGCGTGACTATGACCGGCAGCGCAAGGCCGGCATCAAGACGCCGATCTTCGACTCCAGCCAGTTCACGGATCTTGATCTTGATTTGCAGGCATGGCCCCGTCGAGAAAAGGTCGGCAACAGCTTCCCCGAATCTGTAACGCCGGTAGCACCTGCACCTTCCATACGATGATGAAAAAAGGGCCCATGACAAATCATGGGCCCTTGAAGGTCGTCTGGGGATGCTCCGTCAATCAGACTCGCGCAGCATGCGGCTTTACACATCCCTTCAGGCCGGTACGTTCTTCAATCTCGCCTGAGCCACTGATATAGCCGTAACGCGACAGGTTTGGCATCAGCATCGCGGCAATGAAGGTGATGCTCACGACCGCCGCTACGTAGAAGAAGAAATACGCCTCGATGCCCTGTGAGCGAAGCGACAAGGCCACGTATTCGGCAGTGCCGCCAAATGCGGCATTACCCACCGCATAGGGAAATCCAACCCCCAATGCACGTACGGCAGGCGGGAACAGTTCGGCTTTGACGATCCCGGCAATCGGCGTATAGAGCGACGCAATGGCCAGGCCGCCAAACACCAGCACGAATGCCATGAACGGGTTGCTGACCGACTGTAGCGAGTAGAGCAGGGGGATCACCAGCAACATGGCCAGCCCGGAAAACATCAGCATGTGCGCCTTGATACCGATGCGGTCGGCGAGCAAGCCGAACAACGGTTGGCAAAGCATGAAGCCGATCAGGGCCGCCGTCATGATGAAGCTGACCGTTTCCGGATTGAAACCGGCGGAGATCACCAGGAACTTCTGCATGTAGGTAGTGAAGGTATAGAAATACAGCGAACCGCCGATGGTGAACGCCACCACCAGGGCAACTGCGCGTTTGTGTTTGAACATGCCGCGCAGAGAGCCGGCATCCTTGCGACTCATGTCTTTCTTGTTGGCGGTTTCATGCATGGCGCGCCGCAGATACACCACCACGATCGAGCTCAGCGCGCCGATGAAGAACGGAATCCTCCAGCCCCACTCGCGCAACTCTTCGCCGGTCAGGGTTTGTTGAAGAATGACTACGGTCATCAAGGCCAGTAACTGACCGGCAATGATGGTGAAGTACTGAAATGAGCCATAGAAGCAGCGGCGGCCCGGTGTCGCGATTTCGCTGATGTAGGTGGCGCCGGTGCCGTATTCCGCACCGACCGACAGGCCCTGAATCAGCCTGGCAACCACCAGCAGGATCGGCGCCGCGACGCCGATGGTTGCGTAGGTCGGCATGACGGCGATCAGCAGCGAGCCGGCGCACATCATGAATACCGAAATAATCATAGAGACCTTGCGACCACGAGTGTCAGCGATCCAGCCGAAAATCCAGCCACCGAGCGGGCGCATGAAAAAACCGACGGCGAAGACGCCCGCGGTCGCCAGTAGCTGGCTGGTGGTGTCGCCTTTGGGGAAAAACGAAGCGGCAAAGTAGATGGCGGTATAGGCGTAAATGAAAAAGTCGTACCACTCCACCAGATTGCCCGAGCAGGCACCCATGATGGCTTTGACGCGGTTCGGCGCTCTCATCGCAGCGGTTTCGGCTGAGTGGTCTTTGGCGTCTGGGATTGATGCGGACATGTGATTCACCCTTTTTTCAAGGCGAGGAGAGACGAGGAGCGCGCTGATGCGCGTCCGAGACTGACTCGTTGGGTTTTGGGTTTAACGAAAAGGCGTGAACCCGCTCACGGCCGGTTTTCCGTAGAGAAGGGGGAGGGTGGAGGCACGAGCGTGGCGAGCGGTAGTGACCCGGGGAAATCGGACGGGTGAGACGAAGCATTGAACATCATGGCGCGAACCCTCGAATCTTATTCTTGTAGTGAGTCGAGCGCTCTGTGGCGTCGACGTTGATTGCACGCTACCGCAGAGTCGGGAGGGTAATAAGCCGTCAGGCAGGCCTAACTGATATACCTGAATTATATAGCTTGGCGTACAGCCCCGGCGGGCCGGGGGTTACAGCCGGCTTGAAAGTCCCGGGGCCGCACGACACGGGGGTTGCGGGTCATTCCAAGGTGCACAAATGCGATTACACTCAGAGCACTTTCGCCGCATAACGCGTCGAGCCCGATGCTGACTGGCCTGGTAATGGATGTCGTTCAACTCAAAACCCTGATTCATGTTGCCGAACTGGGCAGTCTCAGCAAGGCCTCGGATCGTCTTCACATCGCGCAACCGGCACTTAGCCGGCAAATTCGATTGTTGGAAAAGGAGCTTGGCACCTACCTGTTTGACCGACATGGGCGAGGCATGGAGATCACCGATGCCGGCCGTGAAGTGCTGGCACATGCCACCCGAATCATGGAGGAAATGGAGTCCATTAGAAGTTCTGTCGTGGGCGCAAAGTCGTCTTTTCGGGGAACGGTCGTCATCGGCACGACGCCGACGGTCGCGCAAATCATCACCGTTCCGTTGGTACGCAAGATCAAGGAGGCGCATCCGAATCTCGCCGTCAGGTTTTCCTCGGCCTTCAGCGGCTATCTGCTCGATTGGGTTCAGCGTGGCGAACTGGAGCTGGCGATTTCTTACGATCCCCAACCCCTGCATACGCTGCGTATCGTGCCGGTGATGATGGAAAATCTGCTGCTGGTGGGTCCCGCCAGCGCCAACCTGCGTCTTGATACGCCGGTGTCGTTCGAGTCATTGGCTGAGCAGCAATTGGTATTGCCAAGCGCTCGACATAGCCTTCGCGTGATTCTGGATGATTGTGCGCGTCAAGTCGGGATCAAGCTCAAGACCAGCGTTGAAGCCGACTCCTTCGGCGCCATGATCGACCTGGTCCGTAATGGCTTCGGTTTGACCGCTTTGCCTTTGGCATCGATTTACGCGCAAATCGAAGCAGGCGTGCTCAGTGCGGCCCCCTTGGTCGACCCCGTTCCCATGCGCAAGCTTGTTCAGGTTTTCCCGGCCGACAGGCGTGTCAGTCCGGCCGCCAAATTTGTCGGGGATGCCTTCATCGAAATTGCCGCCGATCTGGTCAATCGCAAAATCTGGGCTGGACACATGCTTTGAGTCAACGGCGAATCTGTTAGCTGCGAGTGCCCCGTCCCCGTGCAAATCGCCCAATTATCCGCAGTTGCGCGGTTGCTCACGACTTCCGCTTTTTTCTGATTACTGATGACATTGTCTTGAACCAACAAACGCGACTGCCTGGCGTATTCGGCATCTTCATTTTGGGGATGCTGCAAGTTCTGGTCTGGGGAGGTTCGTTCTTCCTGATGGCCGTCATGGCCGATCCGATCATGAAAGAGACCGGCTGGGCCAGCCAATGGGTGTATGGCGCACTGTCCCTGAGCATCCTGGTTTCCGCGATGCTGGCACCGTTGACTAGCCGGCTTATCGCCCGGTACGGCGGCCGCCCCATCCTGGCCAGTAGCGGCCTGGGCGTCGCCATTGGGTTGTTTCTGATGGCCAGTTCGACCTCGTTGCCGATGTTTCTTTTGTCGTGGGCAGTGATTGGCGTCGGTATGGCGCTGGGGCTGTATGAAGCGCTTTTCGCCGCTTTAGGTTCTCTCTATGGAGAGCGCGCGGGCAGTGCGATTACCGGGATTACGCTCATTTCAGGGTTTGCGACAACACTGTCATGGCCCGCGGTTGCGCTGGTCATCGAACACCTTGGCTGGCGCGCGACGTGCGTGGCTTATGGGGTGTTATTGGTCGTTGCCGTGGCACCGCTATATCTCTGGGTGCTGGCGCGGGGCGCGGGAGCACTCACAAAAAGCCAGGCAGTGAGTGATGAAAGTCTCTTGATCGATCGGCGGATCTACCTGTTGCTCACACTGATTTTCGCGTTGGGTGCAGTGATCATGACGGCGATGTCGGTCCAGCTGATTTCACTGTTGCAGGGGCAGGGGTACTCGCTTGCAACCGCCATCGGGCTGAGCGCTTTACTGGGGCCGAGCCAGGTCGGTTCACGTGTTCTACAAGTGTTTTCACGAAAGCGTCACCCGATCTGGACGACGTTGATCTCCGTGGTGTTCGTGGCCATCGGTCTGCTGTTTGTGACTATCGCGCCGGCAATGACCGCTCTGGGGCTGGTGATCTACGGCGCGGGTAATGGTTTGCGGGCGATCGTTCGAGGCCTGCTTCCACTGGCCCTCATGTCGCCTACCCATTATGTGTTGCTGATGGGGCGCATGGCTCGGCCTTCGCTCATTGGACAAGCCTTGACCCCGCTCGCGGGCGGTTACCTGTTGCAGGCCTGGGGCGCTGGCGGTGTGCTTGCGGGCCTGAGCTCGCTGGCCGTATTGAATGTGTTGTTGGTTTTGCTGCTCATTAGGCTGGTGTGTAAAGAGCCGCGCTGAGCCAGCGAACCACCCTGCGCTCTGAATCAGTCGTCCGGCTTGGGGAACATGGGCCAGAAAGTAAAAAGCCCGGCGCTGGGCCGGGCTTTCTGTAGATGGGCCAAATCCCTTTGGCTGACCGTATTGTGCTTGATAGGTATGACGAAGGCGTGACAGCTGAATGCGAAATACCGTGGCGTCACCGTTGGGCCAAGTGCTGCTGGAGCACGACACGACATCAAAACTTTCGATACTCTCTGCTCAGTACTCCACAATGGTTTTGGGGCAATCGAATGGCGGTCAGTGAAGCGCCACTGAATGGCTTGAGTATTCGCCCAGGTGGGATTTGTCTTTAATCCGGTCCGAGGTCTGATCGAGATGGCTCATTCACTTAAATACCAAATAGGCGAATCCGTCCGCACTATCGAGGCCGAGGTGGGGAAGCTGCTCGATCTGGCTGCAACGCTCAGAGAAGCAGGGGATGAAGAAATGGCTGCAGCTGTCTCGACCCAGGCGAACAAGCTGCTTGAAGCAGCAGTGGCGCTGAGGATCGCGATGTCAGGCTGACTGCTGCGCTGCGTTCGTTGAGCCAGATTGAGCCAGTTCAAAGCACTGCATTGCCCTTAACGCCGATCCAGCCAAACCGTCTGTGCATTGCAGAATTCGCGCACTCCGAAGTGCGAAAGTTCCCGGCCAAAGCCACTCTTCTTCACGCCACCAAAACTGACACGCGGATCGCTGGCGCTATAGCCGTTGATGAACACTCCGCCGGTTTCAAGTTCGCCAGCCATCTGCCGGGCGAGTTCGCCATTGCGCGTATAAATAGTGGCGGTGAGGCCGAACTCGCTGTCATTGGCCAGCGCCAGCGCATGGGCGGCGTCGCGGGCCGTGATGATTGAAGCCACGGGACCAAACAACTCCTGTCTGAAGGATGTCATCTGATCGGTCACGTCGCCCAGTACAGTGGGTTCGTAGTAGTTGCCGGTGCCTTCGACCTTCTTTCCACCCAGCAGCAAGGTCGCGCCTTCTTCCAGTGTGTCGCGCACCTGTTGGTCCAGTTCGTCGCGCAGATCGAAGCGCGCCATCGGGCCGATGTAAGTGGTGGAGGCGAGTGGATCACCGACGACCAGTCGTTGGGTGGCCTCGACGAACTTGCGGGTAAATTCCTCTGCAATGCCTTGCTCGACAATCAGGCGTTTGGCAGCGGCGCAGACTTGTCCGGTGTTTTGATAGCGCCCGATTACGGCGGCTTTGACCGCCTCATCGAGGTCCGCGTCGTCGAGCACGATAAACGGGTCGGAGCCGCCCAGTTCCAATACGCATTTCTTCAGCGCGGCTCCGGCCTGAGCACCGATGGCCATGCCTGCACGCACGCTACCGGTGAGGGTGACAGCCGCGATGCGTGGATCGGCGATTGCCTTGGATACACCATCCGGGGTGACGTTGATGACCTCGAAGACACCTTCAGGAAAATCCGCCTGCTTGAAGGCTTCCAGCAGCAGGTAGGCGCTGCCCATGACGTTGGGCGCGTGCTTGAGCACGAAGGTATTGCCGGCGAGCAGGGTGGGGACCGCGCCGCGCAGCACTTGCCAGATGGGGAAGTTCCACGGCATCACAGCGAGTATCGGGCCGAGCGGGCGATATTCAATGCGTGCCTTGCCGCCTTCAACCGGGGTCGGTTCTGCGCTGAGCATGGCGGGACCCTGTTCGGCGTACCACTCGCAGAGCTGTGCGCATTTTTCAATTTCGCCACGGGCCTGAGCAATCGGCTTACCCATTTCCAGGGTGATCATGCTGGCCATGGCCTCTGCATTGTTGCGCAAGGCCTGGCCGAGGTTGATCAACAGCTGCGCGCGTTGCTCTACCGGTTTGCCGCGCCAGGTGCGAAACCCGGTAGTGGCCCGCGCCAGCGCGGCCTGTAATGCCGAATCGGATTCGAAAGGGTACTGGCCGATCTGCTCGCCCGTGGTCGGGTTGATCGAAATGGCATGGGTAAGGCTGGATACGTGGGTCATGGCACCGTCCTGCTGGGTAGGAATGTGCTCAGGTTATGGGGGTATATGTTTTATGGAAACTGAATAATACTGAGCATAACGTTCACGTTTGGAGAATGACTTGGATCTGGTTCAGCTCGAAATTTTCAAGGCTGTCGCCGAGCACGGCAGCATCAGCGTTGCCGCCCAGCATATTCACCGGGTTCCATCGAATCTCACCACCCGAATCAAGCAGCTCGAGCAGGACCTGGGTGTGGATCTGTTCATCCGTGAGAAGAGTCGCCTGCGCTTGTCGCCGGCCGGCTGGAGCTTCCTGGATTACGCTCGACGTATTCTCGACCTGGTTCAAGAGGCGCGGGCCACCGTAGCGGGTGAAGAACCGCAAGGCGCCTTCGCCTTGGGGTCACTGGAAAGCACTGCAGCGGTACGAATTCCAGAGCTATTGGCTGCCTATAACCAGAAACACGCGAAGGTCGAACTGGACCTGTCCACCGGTCCCTCCGGGACCATGATCGACGGGGTGCTGTCGGGGCGGCTGGCCGCGGCATTTGTCGATGGGCCGGTGTTGCATCCGGCGCTGGAAGGCGTACCGGCATTCGAGGAGGAGATGGTCCTGATCGCACCGCTCAATCATGAGCCGATTCATCAGGCCAAGGATGTGAATGGCGAAAACATCTATGCCTTCCGCTCCAACTGCTCCTATCGCCATCATTTCGAAAGCTGGTTTGCCAATGGCGCGGCGGTGCCCGGCAAGATTTTCGAAATGGAGTCCTATCACGGCATGCTGGCCTGCGTCAGCGCCGGGGCCGGCCTGGCGCTGATGCCACGCAGCATGCTCGAAAGCATGCCGGGGTGTACGACGGTCAGCGTCTGGCCGTTGTCGGAGTCGTTCCGCTATCTGCGCACCTGGCTGGTGTGGCGAAGGGGGACGGTGTCGCAGAGCCTCACGATGTTTGTGCGCTTGCTGGAGGAGCGTGGTGTCGCGTTGATCGATAAATAGTGGAAAGTTAACGGTCTGCGCTGAAAAACCGGATAATGGCGGCCAAATCGTTTAGCTCGTTATTCTGGTAATCGCACATGGAAATCAAGGTCAACTTTCTCGACAACCTTCGACTTGAGGCCAAGTTCGACGACTTCACGGTGATCGCCGATCAACCCATTCGCTACAAGGGTGATGGCTCGGCGCCGGGGCCGTTCGATTATTTCCTGGCTTCGTCGGCGTTGTGTGCGGCGTACTTCGTGAAGTTGTATTGCGAGACTCGCAATATCCCCACCGAAAATATCCGCCTGTCGCAGAACAACATCGTTGACCCGGAAAACCGCTACAACCAGATTTTCAAGATTCAGGTCGAATTGCCGGCAGACATCTCCGCCAAGGACCGCCAGGGGATCTTGCGCTCCATTGACCGCTGCACGGTAAAGAAGGTGGTGCAAACCGGGCCCGAGTTCGTGATTGAAGAGGTCGAAAACCTCGACGCCGATGCCCAGGCGCTGCTGATGCCGCACTCGACCTCCGAGGCGGGCACTTACATTGTGGGCAAGGACCTGCCGCTGGAGCAAACCATCGCCAACATGTCGGGCATCCTGGCCGACCTGGGCATGAAGATTGAAATCGCTTCGTGGCGCAATATCGTTCCCAATGTATGGTCGCTGCACATTCGCGATGCGCACTCGCCGATGTGTTTTACCAATGGCAAAGGCGCGACCAAGGAAGGCGCGCTGGCATCGGCGCTGGGCGAGTTTATCGAGCGGCTCAACTGCAACTTCTTCTATAACGATCAGTTCTGGGGGGAGGACATCGCCAACGCAGCGTTTGTGCATTACCCGGACGAGCGCTGGTTCAAGCCGGGCCCGAAGGACGAACTGCCGACTGAAATCCTCGACGAGTACTGCCTGAAGGTTTACGACCGGGATGGCGAGTTGCGTGGTTCGCATCTGTACGACACCAACTCCGGCAACACCCAGCGCGGCATTTGTTCGCTACCGTTTGTGCGTCAGTCGGACAATGAGGTGGTGTACTTCCCGTCCAACCTGATCGAAAACCTGTTCCTGAGCAATGGCATGAGCGCCGGCAACACGCTGGCCGAAGCCCAGGTGCAGTGCCTGTCGGAGATCTTCGAGCGCGCGGTCAAACGCGAAATCCTCGAAGGCGAAATGGCCCTGCCGGATGTGCCGCAGGAAGTACTGGCGAAATACCCGGGCATCCTGGCCGGTATCCAGGCCCTGGAAGAGCAGGGCTTCCCGGTGCTGGTCAAGGATGCGTCGCTGGGCGGGGAGTTCCCGGTGATGTGCGTCACCTTGATGAATCCGCGTACCGGTGGCGTATTTGCCTCGTTCGGCGCGCACCCAAGCCTGGAAGTGGCGCTGGAACGCAGCTTGACGGAACTGCTGCAGGGCCGCAGTTTTGAAGGCCTGAATGATCTGCCGCAGCCGACCTTCGAAGGGCAGGCGGTGACTGAGCCGAACAATTTCGTCGAGCACTTTATCGACTCCAGCGGTGTGGTCTCGTGGCGCTTCTTCAGTGCCAGGCCGGACTTCGAATTCGTTGAGTGGGATTTCTCCGGTCAAGGCGAAAACTCCAATGCCGAAGAGGCCGCGACCCTGTTCGGCATTCTCGAAGACATGGGCAAAGAAGTGTACATGGCGGTCTATGAGCATATCGGCGCCAAGGCCTGCCGCATTCTGGTGCCGGATTACTCGGAAATTTATCCGGTGGAAGATTTGATCTGGGATAACACCAACAAGGCGCTGCAGTTCCGCGCCGACATCCTGAATCTGCACAGCCTGAGCAAAGTCGGCCTGCGATCGCTGGCCCAGGGGCTGGAAAGCAGCGAGCTGGATGATTACACCGACATCACCACCTTGATCGGCATCGAATTCGACGACAACACGCCCTGGGGCAAGTTGACGATCCTGGAGCTGAGGCTGCTGATTTATCTCGCCTTGCAGAAGTTTGATCAGGCCAAGGATCTGGTGGAAGCCTTCTTGCAGTACAACGACAACACTGTCGAGCGCGGCCTGTTTTATCAAGCGGTGAACGTCGTGCTGGAAATGCAGCTGGACGATGATCTGGAACTGAGTGACTACGAGGTCAACTTCCGCCGGATGTTCGGTGACGAGCGAATGGACGCAGCGATAGGGTCGGTCGATGGCAGCGTACGTTTCTACGGTCTGACACCGACGAGCATGAAGCTGGAAGGCCTCGACAGGCACCTTCGTCTGATCGACAGCTATAAGAAGCTACATACGGCGCGGGCCGGGGTGGCGACGTTATTCAGCTGAAAGCGCTGACAAAAAAGCACCTTGGGTGCTTTTTTGTTTTTTGGCGGCCATCACAATCTTCCGTGTGCGGTGGACTCGCTATTCGGCCATGACCTGGGCAGCGGCTGGCGTTGAGGAAGCTCTTCTATATAGAGGGCGCATTTTTCCACTCCTTTCAGGCTTCCTTCGAGGCGTTTTAGCGCCTTCTGTAAGTTATTGATAGGAAACCTGAATCAGTGCTTGACGGCAGATTTCAGATGTCTATAATTCGCCCCACTTCCGGCGCAGTCGAAACGGAAAACTCCTTGGTAAACAAAGAGTTACGCAGTTTTCGGCAGCGGGTTGCTTCAGTTCATCGAAGCATAAAGGAAGTTGAAAAAGAGGTGTTGACAGCAGCGGGTAACGCTGTAGAATTCGCCTCCCGCTGACGAGAGGTCGAAGGCGCAAGTGGTTGAAGTTGTTGAGGATTCCTTGAAAACTTCTGAAAAAAAATCACTTGACAGCAAATGAGGCTGCTGTAGAATGCGCGCCTCGGTTGAGACGAAAGATCTTAACCAACCGCTCTTTAACAACTGAATCAAGCAATTCGTGTGGGTGCTTGTGGAGTCAGACTGCTAGTCAACAGATTATCAGCATCACAAGTTACTCCGCGAGAAATCAAAGATGTAACCAACGATTGCTGAGCCAAGTTTAGGGTTTTCTCAAAACCCAAAGATGTTTGAACTGAAGAGTTTGATCATGGCTCAGATTGAACGCTGGCGGCAGGCCTAACACATGCAAGTCGAGCGGATGAAGAGAGCTTGCTCTCTGATTCAGCGGCGGACGGGTGAGTAATGCCTAGGAATCTGCCTGGTAGTGGGGGACAACGTTTCGAAAGGAACGCTAATACCGCATACGTCCTACGGGAGAAAGCAGGGGACCTTCGGGCCTTGCGCTATCAGATGAGCCTAGGTCGGATTAGCTAGTTGGTGAGGTAATGGCTCACCAAGGCGACGATCCGTAACTGGTCTGAGAGGATGATCAGTCACACTGGAACTGAGACACGGTCCAGACTCCTACGGGAGGCAGCAGTGGGGAATATTGGACAATGGGCGAAAGCCTGATCCAGCCATGCCGCGTGTGTGAAGAAGGTCTTCGGATTGTAAAGCACTTTAAGTTGGGAGGAAGGGCATTAACCTAATACGTTAGTGTTTTGACGTTACCGACAGAATAAGCACCGGCTAACTCTGTGCCAGCAGCCGCGGTAATACAGAGGGTGCAAGCGTTAATCGGAATTACTGGGCGTAAAGCGCGCGTAGGTGGTTTGTTAAGTTGGATGTGAAAGCCCCGGGCTCAACCTGGGAACTGCATTCAAAACTGACAGGCTAGAGTATGGTAGAGGGTGGTGGAATTTCCTGTGTAGCGGTGAAATGCGTAGATATAGGAAGGAACACCAGTGGCGAAGGCGACCACCTGGACTGATACTGACACTGAGGTGCGAAAGCGTGGGGAGCAAACAGGATTAGATACCCTGGTAGTCCACGCCGTAAACGATGTCAACTAGCCGTTGGGAGCCTTGAGCTCTTAGTGGCGCAGCTAACGCATTAAGTTGACCGCCTGGGGAGTACGGCCGCAAGGTTAAAACTCAAATGAATTGACGGGGGCCCGCACAAGCGGTGGAGCATGTGGTTTAATTCGAAGCAACGCGAAGAACCTTACCAGGCCTTGACATCCAATGAACTTTCCAGAGATGGATTGGTGCCTTCGGGAACATTGAGACAGGTGCTGCATGGCTGTCGTCAGCTCGTGTCGTGAGATGTTGGGTTAAGTCCCGTAACGAGCGCAACCCTTGTCCTTAGTTACCAGCACGTTATGGTGGGCACTCTAAGGAGACTGCCGGTGACAAACCGGAGGAAGGTGGGGATGACGTCAAGTCATCATGGCCCTTACGGCCTGGGCTACACACGTGCTACAATGGTCGGTACAGAGGGTTGCCAAGCCGCGAGGTGGAGCTAATCCCACAAAACCGATCGTAGTCCGGATCGCAGTCTGCAACTCGACTGCGTGAAGTCGGAATCGCTAGTAATCGCGAATCAGAATGTCGCGGTGAATACGTTCCCGGGCCTTGTACACACCGCCCGTCACACCATGGGAGTGGGTTGCACCAGAAGTAGCTAGTCTAACCTTCGGGAGGACGGTTACCACGGTGTGATTCATGACTGGGGTGAAGTCGTAACAAGGTAGCCGTAGGGGAACCTGCGGCTGGATCACCTCCTTAATCGACGACTCAGCTGCTCCATAAGTTCCCACACGAATTGCTTGATTCATTGAAGAAGACGATAGAAGCAGCTTTAAGCTCCAAGCTGATAGCTCAACGCTAACAGTTACGCGCTCGAAATTGGGTCTGTAGCTCAGTTGGTTAGAGCGCACCCCTGATAAGGGTGAGGTCGGCAGTTCGAATCTGCCCAGACCCACCAATTTTGTATGGGGCCATAGCTCAGCTGGGAGAGCGCCTGCCTTGCACGCAGGAGGTCAACGGTTCGATCCCGTTTGGCTCCACCATTAACTGCTTCGAAAGTTTGAGAGTTTAGAAATGAATATTCTGCAATGAATATTGATTTCTAGTCTTTTGATTAGATCGTTCTTTAAAAATTTGGGTATGTGATAGAAAGATAGACTGAACGTTACTTTCACTGGTAACGGATCAGGCTAAGGTAAAATTTGTGAGTTCTCTTAGTTGAGAAATTCGAATTTTCGGCGAATGTCGTCTTCACAGTATAACCAGATTGCTTGGGGTTATATGGTCAAGTGAAGAAGCGCATACGGTGGATGCCTTGGCAGTCAGAGGCGATGAAAGACGTGGTAGCCTGCGAAAAGCTTCGGGGAGTCGGCAAACAGACTTTGATCCGGAGATGTCTGAATGGGGGAACCCAGCCATCATAAGATGGTTATCTTGTACTGAATACATAGGTGCAAGAGGCGAACCAGGGGAACTGAAACATCTAAGTACCCTGAGGAAAAGAAATCAACCGAGATTCCCTTAGTAGTGGCGAGCGAACGGGGACTAGCCCTTAAGTTGATTTGAGATTAGCGGAACGCTCTGGAAAGTGCGGCCATAGTGGGTGATAGCCCTGTACGCGAAAATCTCTTATCAATGAAATCGAGTAGGACGGAGCACGAGAAACTTTGTCTGAATATGGGGGGACCATCCTCCAAGGCTAAATACTACTGACTGACCGATAGTGAACTAGTACCGTGAGGGAAAGGCGAAAAGAACCCCGGAGAGGGGAGTGAAATAGATCCTGAAACCGTATGCGTACAAGCAGTGGGAGCCCACTTTGTTGGGTGACTGCGTACCTTTTGTATAATGGGTCAGCGACTTATTTTCAGTGGCGAGCTTAACCGAATAGGGGAGGCGTAGCGAAAGCGAGTCTTAATAGGGCGTCTAGTCGCTGGGAATAGACCCGAAACCGGGCGATCTATCCATGGGCAGGTTGAAGGTTAGGTAACACTGACTGGAGGACCGAACCGACTACCGTTGAAAAGTTAGCGGATGACCTGTGGATCGGAGTGAAAGGCTAATCAAGCTCGGAGATAGCTGGTTCTCCTCGAAAGCTATTTAGGTAGCGCCTCATGTATCACTGTAGGGGGTAGAGCACTGTTTCGGCTAGGGGGTCATCCCGACTTACCAAACCGATGCAAACTCCGAATACCTACAAGTGCCGAGCATGGGAGACACACGGCGGGTGCTAACGTCCGTCGTGAAAAGGGAAACAACCCAGACCGTCAGCTAAGGTCCCAAAGTTATGGTTAAGTGGGAAACGATGTGGGAAGGCTTAGACAGCTAGGAGGTTGGCTTAGAAGCAGCCACCCTTTAAAGAAAGCGTAATAGCTCACTAGTCGAGTCGGCCTGCGCGGAAGATGTAACGGGGCTCAAACCATACACCGAAGCTACGGGTATCACCTTCGGGTGATGCGGTAGAGGAGCGTTCTGTAAGCCTGTGAAGGTGAGTTGAGAAGCTTGCTGGAGGTATCAGAAGTGCGAATGCTGACATGAGTAACGACAATGGGTGTGAAAAACACCCACGCCGAAAGACCAAGGTTTCCTGCGCAACGTTAATCGACGCAGGGTTAGTCGGTCCCTAAGGCGAGGCTGAAAAGCGTAGTCGATGGAAAACAGGTTAATATTCCTGTACTTCTGGTTATTGCGATGGAGGGACGGAGAAGGCTAGGCCAGCTTGGCGTTGGTTGTCCAAGTTTAAGGTGGTAGGCTGGAATCTTAGGTAAATCCGGGATTCTAAGGCCGAGAGCTGATGACGAGTTACCTTTTAGGTGACGAAGTGGTTGATGCCATGCTTCCAAGAAAAGCTTCTAAGCTTCAGATAACCAGGAACCGTACCCCAAACCGACACAGGTGGTTGGGTAGAGAATACCAAGGCGCTTGAGAGAACTCGGGTGAAGGAACTAGGCAAAATGGCACCGTAACTTCGGGAGAAGGTGCGCCGGTGAGGGTGAAGGACTTGCTCCGTAAGCCCACGCCGGTCGAAGATACCAGGCCGCTGCGACTGTTTATTAAAAACACAGCACTCTGCAAACACGAAAGTGGACGTATAGGGTGTGACGCCTGCCCGGTGCCGGAAGGTTAATTGATGGGGTTAGCTAACGCGAAGCTCTTGATCGAAGCCCCGGTAAACGGCGGCCGTAACTATAACGGTCCTAAGGTAGCGAAATTCCTTGTCGGGTAAGTTCCGACCTGCACGAATGGCGTAACGATGGCGGCGCTGTCTCCACCCGAGACTCAGTGAAATTGAAATCGCTGTGAAGATGCAGTGTATCCGCGGCTAGACGGAAAGACCCCGTGAACCTTTACTATAGCTTTGCACTGGACTTTGAATTTGCTTGTGTAGGATAGGTGGGAGGCTTTGAAGCGTGGACGCCAGTTCGCGTGGAGCCATCCTTGAAATACCACCCTGGCAACTTTGAGGTTCTAACTCAGGTCCGTTATCCGGATCGAGGACAGTGTATGGTGGGTAGTTTGACTGGGGCGGTCTCCTCCTAAAGAGTAACGGAGGAGTACGAAGGTGCGCTCAGACCGGTCGGAAATCGGTCGTAGAGTATAAAGGCAAAAGCGCGCTTGACTGCGAGACAGACACGTCGAGCAGGTACGAAAGTAGGTCTTAGTGATCCGGTGGTTCTGTATGGAAGGGCCATCGCTCAACGGATAAAAGGTACTCCGGGGATAACAGGCTGATACCGCCCAAGAGTTCATATCGACGGCGGTGTTTGGCACCTCGATGTCGGCTCATCACATCCTGGGGCTGAAGCCGGTCCCAAGGGTATGGCTGTTCGCCATTTAAAGTGGTACGCGAGCTGGGTTTAGAACGTCGTGAGACAGTTCGGTCCCTATCTGCCGTGGACGTTTGAGATTTGAGAGGGGCTGCTCCTAGTACGAGAGGACCGGAGTGGACGAACCTCTGGTGTTCCGGTTGTCACGCCAGTGGCATTGCCGGGTAGCTATGTTCGGAAAAGATAACCGCTGAAAGCATCTAAGCGGGAAACTTGCCTCAAGATGAGATCTCACTGGAACCTTGAGTTCCCTGAAGGGCCGTCGAAGACTACGACGTTGATAGGTTGGGTGTGTAAGCGCTGTGAGGCGTTGAGCTAACCAATACTAATTGCCCGTGAGGCTTGACCATATAACACCCAAGCAATTTGATGCTCCTAGTTGAAAAGACGAAAGAGACCAGATTGCGGTGTGTGAAGACGAAACGAACCGAAAGTTCGAAAGACTCACAAAACACCTAGCTGTCACATACCCAATTTGCTGAAGCGAGGCCAACTGGTCACGACTCGGTACCCGAATTTCTTGACGACCATAGAGCGTTGGAACCACCTGATCCCATCCCGAACTCAGAAGTGAAACGATGCATCGCCGATGGTAGTGTGGGGTTTCCCCATGTGAGAGTAGGTCATCGTCAAGATTAAATTCCGAAACCCCAATTGCGAAAGCAGTTGGGGTTTTGTTTTTGTCCGCAGGAAATTCAAACTACTGCCCCAACCGCTCCAGTGTGTGCTCCAGCGCTTGCAGCGACACACAGATAAAACCATCAAGCGGTCGATTGAGTTCCTCCACCAGCAAGATGGTTGCTCCCGTCGACAGGGCACACATCAGCAAGACGACGACAATGGTCCCGTTGCGTGGTGCAAACAGCCCGAACGAGCCGAAGATAATCCCCAGCCACGTCACCAGAATCACCAGCATCACCGGTGGAATCGATTGATTGGACTGCAACAGGGTCAGCCAGCGGGCGGCAAACACGGCGTCCATGTCTTGCAATGCCTTGGCTTTGAGTGAGCGCTGATCATCGTTGCCAGGCGTCAGTGACTCAACCTGGCGTTGCAGGCCTTCGGAACGACGGATCACTTCGGGGCTGTCGAGTTTTGCAATCTGACGGCGATCGCGGGTCGCGAGCACTTGGGTGATTTCGGCGTAGTTGTGCTTGAGCTCGGTACGGATGCTCTGGGTATCGGGGCCATAGCGGGCCAGCAAGCGGTCGAATTGAATCACTTTCGCCGCCGCGCCCTCCAGCTCGGCATTGGCCGTATCGAAGGTGTTTTTGGCTGAGGAAACGAGCAGGCCGAGGACCAGCGCCGACATCGTTGCGATGAGGCCGGTGGCCAGCTTCAACACCGCTACGGAGTCATCGCTCAGATGATGGCTCGGTAACCGCTCCCTCACGTACGAACCCAGCAGTGCGCTGGCGGACAGGCAGGCGAAAACGATGAGGGCGATCACCAGGTCATTCAAATTCAATCTCCGTTGACGCTGCCTTCCGCGGGGAGAAATCTACCGGTACTTGATCACGATGCCTTTGAGTCTGCGTCCCTCGATGGTCGTCACGTCGCGAGCCCACAGCGCTCCGTTGGCATAGGCTCCAGGAGCAAGAGTTTGAAACGGGTGGGCCAGGACAGGTCATGGGCTGGCATAGTGGGTTTGCTCCTCTGGTTCGCAGCTATCGATGTGGCAAGTTGACGGTAGCAGACAGGCCGGGAGTTGCCAGAAAGACCAACCGTTTCAGGCTGGGCTTTCTTGTGCCTTCATTTCTGTCGATTGATAAAGGCCGTTCACTGATCCTTTTCGCAATTGACCATCCACGACACACCAAAACGGTCGACGAGCATGCCGAAGCGCGACGCCCAGAACGTGGTCTCCAGGGGCATTTGCACAGTGCCACCGTCCGCCAGTGCATTGAACACCCGCTCGGCCTGGGCAATGCTGTCGACGTTGAGTGAAATCGAGCAGGCACTCATTTTATCGACGGGGCGATCCGGTGTGGTGTCCGACCCCATGATCGCCTGATCGCCCACGATCAGGCGGGTATGGATAATCAGGTTGTGCAGATCCTTGGGGAAGTGTTCACCGGCAGGGGTTTCACCAAAGGTCAACATGGCTTCGATCTGGCCTTGCAGGCACTTCGCGTAGAACGTGAAGGCGGCTTTGCAGTCGCCGTTGAAGATAAGGTAGGGATTGATTTTCATGTTCGGCTCCAGGTGCTCGAGTGCATACATCGGTTTGGACGCCGGTTTTTTCGGCGAATTCCGATTGTGTCGAGCCGACAAGCAAAGCGCTAAATCCTTGTCGGAGCTTGTGTTTCTTTAGATGTTTTTTCCATAGGCCGGGCGAGGCTTATCGCCTCCGGCACACGCCGCGGCGCCAGCACACGTTCGATGGCGCCGCTAACCATGCTTTCCAGCAGCTCCTCACGTTCCTGCTCGTCCAGCACATGGGGCGTCAGCCAACTGGGGGCACTGTTGAGCAGCGCGCCAATGGCATGCCCGGCGGCCAGCAGGCCTTGCTCGCTGAAGCGGGACTTCGCGCCCAGCATCTTCAGCAACGTGCGTTCGTATTGCTCGCGCAGTTGTTGAACCCGAGCCTGTTGCTCTTCGTTCAGGCAACCGCTGTCGCGCTCCACCAGGCGGAAATGCCAAGGCATCTCCCGGTGCAGATTCAGATGGGCGCGGATCAGGCTGTTGAGTTTGTCGCGTTTGCCGGGCGTTTTTTGCTGGATGCGCCCCAGAGTGGCCAGCAGTTCCTCGTAGAACTCCTCGATCAGGTCCAGCAGCAGATGCTGTTTGCTGGGGTAATGGTGGTACAGCGAGCCTGGAGAGAGCCCCAGGCACGTCGCGAGCTCACGCATGCCGACCTGGCCGAACCCCTTGCAGGCAAACAGCTCCAGGACCTTGTCCCGGTACTCGGCAAAGCGCGAGCAACGCTCAGGCATAGGCATGGAAGCCGCGCCCCGTCTTGCGCCCCAGGTAACCGGCAGCGACCATTTCCTTGAGCAACGGCGCCGGGCGATATTTGCTGTCGTTGAATCCGTCATAGAAGGCTTCGAGGATCGACAACAGGGTATCCAGGCCAATCAGGTCCGCCAGGGCCAACGGACCGATAGGCTGGTTGCAGCCCAGGCGCATGCCGGCGTCGATGTCTTCGGCGCTGGCCAGGCCTTCCTGGAACACTAGGATCGCCTCGTTGATCATCGGCACCAGGATCCGGTTGACCACGAAGCCCGGACGGTTGCCGGCGGTGATCGCGGTTTTGCCGAGGCTTGTCGCCATGTCCAGCGCCAATTGGTGGGTCGCGTCACTGGTTTGCAGGCCGCGGATGACTTCGATCAGGCCCATTACCGGTACCGGGTTGAAGAAATGCAGGCCGATGAAGCGCTCTGGCTGACTGACACTGGCGGCCAGTTGGGTGATCGACAGCGACGAGGTATTGGAGGCAATGACGCATTCGCTGCCGACTTGCGCGGCGATCTGTTGCAGCACACGCAGTTTCAGGTCGAGATTCTCAGTGGCCGCTTCGATGACCAGTTGCGCGTCATGCAGGACGCTGTAATCGGTGCTGGTGCGGATTTTGTCGAGGGTGGCCTGTTTCTGCTCTGGCGTCAGGGTTTGCTTGGCGATCTGCCGGTCAAGATTTTTCCCGACCGTCGCGACGGCTTTTTGCAACGCGCTTTCAGAGATGTCGAGCAGGGTCACGTTGAAACCGGCCATGGCACAGACTTGTGCGATGCCGTTGCCCATGGTGCCTGCGCCGATTACACCGATGTTTTGCAGATTCATTTTCCGTCCTTCGATCAAACCCTGCGATACCTTGGCCGCGAATGCGACCGAAGGCGTACTATTGCCGCGAGTCTAGAGCCGGCAGGGCGGTTGTCCTATGCCAAAACTGTTCAACGGCACTGATGTTTTTTGCCATTCGAGTGATGAGAGAGAAGCGAACCAATGCGGGAAAAGGACTCGGTTGCCGCCTATTTCGTGCAGGCCATGATCCATGGGCTGAGGGACGATCCGCAGCGCGTGACGGCCGTGCTCGAACAGGCGGGCATTGATCCGGCGGTCATGCAACAACCCACGGCGCGGGTACCGGCCAACGCGTTTGCGGCGTTGTGGCTGATTCAGATCCGCGAGCTCGACGACGAGTTTTTCGGGCTCGATTCCCATGGCATGCCGCCGGGCAGTTTCGCCCTGATTTGTCGCGCCCTGATTCAGGAACCCGATCTGCACAAGGCCATGCGTCAGTGTCTGGCCAACTTCGGGTTATTCCTTCGCGACTTTCGTGGCTCGCTGGCCGTGCGGGGCAAGCGTGCGGTCATCAGCCTGCAAACCCGTTCGGAGGACAATGATGCCAGCCGGTTTGGTGAAGAAACCTTCCTGGTGTTGATGATCAGTCTGCTGTGCTGGCTGGGCGGGCGGCGCATTCCCATTGACCGTGCGGACTTCCGCCATTCGCGCCTGTCGCTGAGTGACGACCGCCTGCTTTGGGGGCCCAACCTGACCTTCGGTGCCGAGCGCACTGAAATCGAATTTGCCAGCCATTACCTGCGCCTGCCGGTGGTTCAGGACCTGGCGTCGCTGAAAGTGTTTTTGCGCACCGCACCGCAATGGCTGGTGATCCGCTTCCGTAACCAGCATGGCCTGGCCTCGCAGGTTCATCAGCGCTTGCGTGGCAGTCACTACAGTGAATGGCCGACGTTGCAGGCCTTTGCCTTGGAACAGCACCTGAGCCCCAGCACCTTCCGCCGCAAACTGGAGCGTGAAGGCTGTTCCTATCAGGAGATCAAGGACGAAGTACGCCGCGGTGTGGCCTTTGAGCAATTGCGTCAGAGCGACGCGAGCATCAGCGATATCGCCGAGCAACTGGGCTTCCAGGAGCCTAGCGCCTTCCATCGGGCGTTCAAGAAGTGGACCGGGGAGAGTCCGGGGCGCTATCGGGCCCGTTATCAGGGGGACTGTGGGAGCGAGCCTGCTCGCGAAAGCGATAGGTCATTCAACAGTGATGTCGTCTGACACTCCGCCTTCGCGAGCAAGCCCGCTCCCACAGGGATCGGTCATGGCATTTCCGGCAATTCCTGCGGGCGCAGGTCGAAGACCAATACTTCAGCGTCCACGCCGTTGCTCAAGGTCAGTGCCTGTTCATCACGGACTCGCACACCGTCGCCTTCCTGCAACAACACGCCATTAAGTTCGACGCTGCCCCGGGCCACGTGCACGTAGGCATAACGGTTGGCGGCCAGCTCCAGGGTGGCGCTTTCCTTGCCGTCGATCAGGCCGGCATACACCCGTGCATCCTGACGCACCTTCAGCGAACCCTTGGCGCCGTCCGGCGAGATGATCAGTTGCAGGCGCCCGCGTTTTTTCTGGGGGCTGAAGTGCTCCTGCTGATAGCGCGGTTTGGCGCCGCTGACGTCGGGCACGATCCAGATCTGCAGAAAGTGCACCGGCCGTGTGCTGGAGTGGTTGAACTCACTGTGGGCCACGCCGCTGCCAGCGCTCATCAGTTGCACATCGCCGGGGCGGATCACCGACCCGGTGCCCAGGGTGTCCTTGTGTTCCAGAGCACCTTCAAGCACATAGGAGAAGATCTCCATGTCGCGGTGCGGGTGCTGGCCGAAGCCTTTGCCGGCGGCGACGCGGTCGTCGTTGATCACCAACAGGTCGGAAAAACCCTGCTCTTTCGGATTGCGGTAGTTGGCGAAGGAAAAGGTGTGGAACGACTTCAACCAGCCGTGATTGGCCAGACCACGATCCGAGGCTTTGCGAAGAGTCAGCATGATGAAATCTCCTGTGGGGACGTGAATTCGTCCGAGTGAGGAGAAGGTTAATGTTTACCATCTGATTCAATAAGTAGGTGTAAATTGAAATACTGTCTCGTTAGGGTTGACAGTTTATGAGCGCAAACCAGCTATTCTGTTTCGATATTCGGCCCTGATGAATGGCATGTCTTTTGTGGGAGCGGGCTTGCTCGCGAATGCGGAGGATCAGTCAGCATGGATGTTGACTGATCCTCCGCATTCGCGAGCAAGCCCGCTCCCACAAGGGATGTGTACCGACTCAATTAATCCAGTGAATTCCAATCCATGAAAACCGTGGCAATGGTGTTGTTTCCCGACTTTCTCCTGCTCGATATGGCCGGGCCCATGGAAGTGTTTTCCATCGCCAATCGTTATCTGAAACCCGACGATCACTATGTGCTGTCGACCATCGGCACCGAGCCCGGCGCATTGCGGGCGTCCAATGGCGTGAGCGTGCAGGCCGACCGGCACATCGATCAGGCCTGCGAAGGTTTTGATTTGCTGCTGGTGCCCGGTGGTCCCGGTGCCTACAACGAAAAGCATCCGCCGTTGCTCGAGTGGCTCAGGCACAACGTCAGCCGGTCCGCCGGTTACGGCTCGATCTGCACCGGAGCGTTCGTGTTGGGGCATGCGGGTTTGCTCGACGGCTATCGCGTCACCACCCACTGGCACTACACCGAGCGGCTGATCAAGGGTTTTCCGAAGGCGACCGTCGAGACCGACCAGATCTTTGTCCAGGACCGCAACCTGATCACCTCCGGTGGTGTCACCGCCGGGATCGACCTGGCGTTGTCGGTGGTGGCGCAAGACCACGGGAAAAAAGTCGCCCAGGACGTGGCCAAGGTCTTGCTGGTGGTGATGAAGCGTCAGGGCGGGCAGGCACAGTTCAGCCCGTTGATGGCGGCGGTCGCGCCTCACGAAACGGCGATTACCCGCGTGCAGAACCATGTGCTCGAGCACCTCGACGAGTCCTTCAGCATCGAGCGCATGGCGAGCCTGGCCAACATGAGCCCGCGGCATTTCGCCAGGGTGTTCGCCCGGGAAGTGGACATGACGCCGATGGAGTTTCTGCAAAGCGCACGCATCGATTGCGCCAGGAACCTGCTGGAAACCAGCGAGTTGCCGCTCAAGACCGTGGCCTTCAAAAGCGGCTTCGGCAGCGTGCGGCACATGCGTTTTCTGTTCAGTGAAAAGCTTGGCCTGACCCCGACTCAATACCGCGAGCAGTTCAGCTAGCGCGCGTGTCCGTTGCGCGCACCGCAATGGCCGTGACGCTCCCCCCGTGGCGGTTGTACCGTCACAGAGGGCTGCCAAGATACGAGGTAACTCATTGCAAGGAAGGTGCGGAGCCTGGATGGACTCACGTGCCAGATCAGGTTTCCTGCGGGTGACTGCCCATGAACAGCCTCAGAGATGTCAGCAACGAAGCGGTGCTGCAATTCGGACCCTACGCTTTCCACCTCAGTCAGCGACTGGTGCTGGAGGGCGATCGACCGCTGCGCCTGGGCGGCCGCGCCCTTGACGTGTTGCAGGTGCTGGTCGAGCACGCGGGCTCGGTGGTCAGCAAGGACGAGTTGATTGCTCAGGTCTGGCCGCGCTCTGTGGTCGAAGAGATCAACCTGCGCGTGCACATTGCTGCCCTGCGTCGGGCCTTGGGCGACGGACAGAACGGTCAGAGCTACATCGTCAACATTCCCCAGCGCGGCTACAGTTTTGTCGCCCCGGTACAGCATTCGCCTCAGCCTGTAGCGTTCCCGAGCCAGTCCGTGAAAAAGCCCCTGCACAACTTGCCGGCGCGGCTCACGTCGATCACCGGGCGCGATGCGGTTGTCGGCAGCCTGGTGCGGCAGTTACCGGTGCGCCGATTCATGACCCTGGTCGGACCTTGCGGGATCGGCAAGACCACCGTGGCCTTGCGTGTGGCCGAACTGCTGTTGCAACACTATCGGCACGGCGTGTGGCTGGTGGACCTGGCGGCGATCGATGACCCGGCGCAAGTGACCGATCATCTCACGCGAACCCTTGGGCTGGAGGTCGGCATCACGCTGGAGGCGCTGGCGCAGCGGCATGCCTTGTTGGTCCTGGACAACTGCGAACACCTGCTCGAACGCTGCCAGACGTTGGTCGAGACTTTGCTGCAATCGATGCCGCGATTGTCGATCCTCGCCACCAGCCGCGAGCCACTCAAGGCCGCGGGCGAAACCGTATTGCGTCTGCCACCGCTGGCGGTGCCGCCGGCGTCAGCGCTGCGCAGCGTTGCCGAGGTCATGGGCTATTCGGCGGTGCAGTTGTTCGTCAGCCGTGCCCGGGCCCGTCAGCAAGGCTTCACCTTGCGCGAACAAGACCTCAAGGTCGTGCGCGAAATCTGTCGGCGCCTCGACGGCCTGCCGCTGGCGATTGAATTGGCGGCGGCGCAAATCGATGCGCTGGCGCTGGTGGGGTTGCAGGCGCAACTCGATAACTGTTTTCAGTTGTTGTCCCAGGGCCGCCGCACGGCCGTACCCCGGCACCAGACGCTCAAGGCTGCACTGGACTGGAGCTACGAACGGTTGAGTCCGCTGGAGCAATCCGTGTTGCAGCGTTTGGCGGTATTCAAGATGGCCTTCACCCAGGACGCTGCAATAGGCTCGATCAGCGGCGACGCGTTACCGGCCGCCGAGCTGATCGAGGTGCTGGACAACCTCGCGCTCAAATCACTGCTGTCCCTGGAGCAGGGCGGCGGGGTGATCCGTTACCGCTTCCTCAACACCACCCGCACCTACGCCCTGGAAAAGCTCGAACTCAGTGGTGAGCTGCGCACCCTTGAAATGCGTTATGCCGGTTACGTCAGTCAAACGCCCCGGCTTTCAGACCGGCAAGTGGCAATGCAACTCACCGAGTAAGTGGCGCACGGCCTTCAGGTCCGGCGTGGCAAAGCCTTCGGTGAAGCGCTGGTAGACCGGCGCCAGCAATGCATGCGCCCGTTGATGGTGGCCCTGTCGCTGCCACAATTGCGCCAGCGAGGTGGCGCTGCGCAGCTCCCAGGTCAGGGCGCCCTGGTTTTTTGCCACGTCGAGCGCCTTGAGCAACAAGGTTTCAGCCATCGCGGCGTTGGCCGGACAATCCGTTGCCAGCAGCGTCTCGGCCCTGGCCCGTAGAATCTCTGCCGTGCTCCAGCCCGACGTGCCGTTTTGCGCACGTTCGAGCAAGTCGTCATCGACGCAGGTGGAATCCAGCGTGACCATGATGTCCTTGATCAATCCGACACTTCGTTGCCTGGCGGGGGCGACATCGACGCCGCCGATCACCTGCGCGTAGTGTTGCGCCCAGATATGGAACAGCAGGACTGAGTGTTTCTGTGCCTGTTGCAACAGCAGGCGCAGGAGTTCGCGGGCGCTGCGGGTGTCACCGTTGTAGTAGGCGATCAGGCAGCCGGCGAGCGCCAGGGTGTAGCAGATCGACGTGCCGTGGTTGATCTGCAACGCGATGTCCAGCGCCTGCCGGGCTGCGCGCCAGGCCTGTTCCGGTTGGCCTCGCAGCCAGAGGATGCGCGCCTGGATGGTCAGCGCCGCGACACTCTGGTCGTATTGCACGCCGAAGCCATGGGTGAAACGGTTGAGATGACCACTGTGGGCCATGCGTTGCAGTACCTGTTCGGCATGCTCCCCGGCCTGTTGCTGGTCGCCGGAAAAATGCAGGGCAAGCACCCGCAATCGATGGGTGCTCAGGGATAACAGGGCGTCGGCATGCAGCCCCAGTTGATCGAATTGCCGGCTTTGGCGCAGGGCCATCTGGTATTGGCCGCAACTGAGATTGACCGCCAGGTGACCGGAAATCGCCCGCAGTTGACCGGCCACATCGTTGAGTCGGCTGGCCAGGGTTCTGGCACTGACAAAGGCGCCAACGGTTTCGGCGCTCGCGCCTTGAGCGTGGTAACAGGCACTGCCCAGGGCCAGCTTGAGGGTCATCTGCAAGCGCGGGCAAGGCTCGGCAGACTGCTCGAGCAGGGCCAGGGCCTTGCGCACATAACCGCCGTGTTCCTTGAGCAGTGACAGCTCCTGCCACAGGGGCGTGGACGTCGCCGCCAGGCGTATCGCCAGCGCCTGCGGCCCTTGCCCGTGCAAACCCCAGTCGAGGGCCGCGCGGATGTCCTCCAGGGTCCGGCCATAGCGCTCGAGCCACAGGCCGGTCGAGGTTTTCTCCCATTCGTCCTGCGCCTGTTGCATCAGCGCCAGGCAACGCTCGGCATGGCGCACCCGCGTGCCGGGCAGGTCGGGGCTTTGCGCGAGTTTTTCCAGCGCATGGCTGCGGGTAGTATCGAGCAGACGGTAGTAGACATCTTCATCGCCCACCTCCACGTTCAACAGGGACTTGGCGACCAGCTGGGTGATCGAACCGAACACTTCGCGAGGTTCGATGTGTTCGCCGACAATCACCGCCGCTGCGGACTCCAGGGTGAAGCCGCCGCGAAACACGCTCAGTCGGCGCAGGCAGGTCTTTTCGCAGGCGTTGAGCAGCTCGAAGCTCCAGTCCAGTGTCGCGCGCAGGGTCTGATGGCGTGCCGGGGGCGTCTGACAGGGCTGGGTCAACACCCGGAAACTGCTTTGCAATTGCGCCAGCAAGCCGGCTAAGCCGAAGTTGCCCACTTGCGCCGCCGCCAGTTCGATGGCCAGCGGAATGCCGTCCAGTCGGTGGCAGATGTCGATCAACAGCGGCAGTTCATCGTCCGTCAGTTCAAAGCTGTCATGGCTGGCCATGGCCCGCTCGACAAACAGTTGCAGGGCGGAAAAGGTCATGGCCTGGGCACGGTCGAGGACGGCGATGGGCGGCGGGCAGTCGAGTGATGCCAGGCGCTGGACGAACTCGCCTTCGGCCCTCAGGCTCTCGCGGCTGGTGGCGAGAATGTGCACGTGCGGCGCACTGCGCAGAATGTTTTCGCAGAGCTGGGCGATGGCGTCGACCAGGTGTTCGCAGTTGTCGATGACCAACAGCATTTGCCTGTCGCGCAGACAGTCGGCAAGGCCGCTCAGGGGCTCGTCATCGTGCAGGGCCAGTTCGAGCAACGTCGCCAGGTGGCCGTCGATCATCAGCGGGCAGTTGATCGGGGCCAGGTCCAGCAGGCGGATGCCGTCCCGGTAGCGACCGATCATTTGTTCGGCGACTCGCAAGGCCACGGTGGTCTTGCCGATGCCGCCGGGGCCGACAAGGGTGATGAAGCGCTGGTGCGGCAGTTGCACCACCAGATTGTCGACCAGCGTCCGCCGGCCGATCATGCGTGTGCGGCGCACCGGCAGGTTATGCCGGCTCGGCGCGCAAGCCATGGGCGCAGACGGTTGTTCGACCTGCTCCCTTGAGTGCGGTGCGACGAAGCTGTACCCGCGCTGGGCCACGGTGACGATGTAGCGCTGACCGGCCTGGCCGTCGCCGAGCGCCTTGCGCAACGCGGCCATGTGCACCCGCAGGTTGATGTCTTCGACCACGCTGTCGGGCCAGACCCGGGCGATCAATTGCTGCTTGCTGACCACGTTGCCGGCGTGTTCCAGCAGGATCAACAGGATGTCCATGGCGCGCCGGCCCAGGCGCAAGGGCTGGTCGGCCTCCATCACCAGGCGTTGTCCGGGGTAGACCCGGTAGGGGCCGAAATGCACAGCCTGTTCGGGGGAAAGGGTCAACGAGTCGCTCCTGCTGCAGCCGTCTGGTTCGCGGTTTACGAGCATATTCCTCAGGTTTTTTACGCAGCGCAATGTGCCGCCCCGGTGACTGAAAGGGCAGGCATTGACTCTAGCGTATCGACCAACTGCTGTCGGTCCCGAAAACATTGGGTGCGACAGATGGGCGGGACTGGCCGGGGCTTTTTGCGCGCCAAGGAAAATTAACAACGTTTAACTCGTCGCGCGTCCGGTCTACGCCCAAAACTCTCCTTCTTCAACTTCCACTGAAGGCAGGGATGAAATGTCAGTAAGCCGCGAGCAGCTCGATGTGGGAGCGAGCCTGCTCGCGAAGGCGGTGTCACATTTAGTCTATGCGGTGACTGACACAGCGCTTTCGCGAGCAGGCTCGCTCCCACAAAGGACAGAGCAATGAGCAACGTGGTGGTGGTCTATCACAGTGGCTACGGGCACACCCGGGTCATGGCCGAAGCCGTGGCCGCGGGTGTGGAGCGGCACCTGGGCAGCACTTGCCAGTTGATCCCGGTCGAGGAAGTGGACGAGCACTGGGCGCGGCTGCACAACGCCGACGCCATCATCTTCGGCGCGCCGACCTACATGGGCAGCGCCTCGGCGGCCTTCAAGGCGTTCATGGAGGCCACGGCGGCGTTCTACCTGACCCAGCCCTGGCGCGACAAACTCGCGGCGGGCTTCACCAATTCCGGCTGCCTGTGCGGCGACAAACTCAACACTTTGCTGCAGATGGCGGTGTTCGCGGCGCAGCACTCGATGATCTGGGTCGGCCTCGACCTGCTGCCGGCGCGTTCCAGCACCGGCGCGTTCAACGGCCAACTCAATCGCCTGGGCAGCTCACTGGGCGCCATGGCCCAGTCGAATGTCGAGCAATCCCCCGACGATGCACCGCCCCCCGAGGATCGCTGCACCGCCGCGCACCTGGGCGAGCGGGTGGCGCGCCTGGCCGATCGCCTGAACCCACTTGCGATTTGATTCACCCCCAACCCTCGTTAAGGAGGCATCACCCATGAGCACTTTCACCACCCGCGACGGCGTCGAGATTTACTACAAGGACTGGGGCACCGGTCAGCCGATTGTCTTCAGCCACGGCTGGCCGCTGAACGCCGACAGTTGGGAGTCGCAGATAATTTTCCTGGCCTCCAACGGGTATCGGGTCATCGCCCACGACCGTCGAGGCCATGGGCGTTCCAGCCAGCCGTGGTCGGGCAATGACATGGACCATTACGCCGACGATCTGGCGCAGTTGATCGAGCTGCTCGACCTGCAAGACGCGGTGCTGTTCGGCTTCTCCACCGGCGGTGGCGAGGTGGCGCGTTACATCGGTCGCCACGGCACCGGCCGCGTGGCCAAGGCCGGGCTGATTTCCGCGGTGCCGCCCCTGATGCTCAAGACCGAGGCCAACCCCGGTGGCTTGCCACTGGAAGTGTTCGACGGCATCCGCCAGGCCTCGCTGGCCGACCGCTCGCAGCTCTACATCGACCTCGCCAGCGGGCCGTTTTTCGGCTTCAACAAGCCCGGCGCAAAACCGTCCCAGGGCATGATCGACTGGTTCTGGATGCAAGGCATGATGGCCGGCCACAAGAACGCCCATGACTGCATCAAGGCGTTCTCGGAAACCGACTTCACCGAAGACTTGAAGAAGTTCGACGTGCCGACGCTGGTGGTGCATGGCGACGCGGATCAGGTCGTGCCTTACGAGGCGGCAGGTGTCTCCTCGGCCAGACTGGTGAAAGGCTCGACCCTGAAGATCTACCCGGGCGCCCCTCACGGGCTGACGGACACCCACAAGGATCAGCTCAACGCTGACCTGTTGGCGTTCTTGAAAGGTTAAAAAGCCAGATCAAAAGATCGCAGGCTTCGCCAGCTCCTAAACGCTAGCGTGCATGCCCGAAGGCTGCGATCTTTTGCTTTTAAGGCCATGCACCATCTGACAGCGCCAGGCAAACGGATTGATGCCTTCGCTGCGGGTGAAGAGGTGGCAGAAGTGCGCCTGATCGCAGAAGCCGCATTCGAGGCTGATCTGCGTCAGGCTCATGTCGGTGTACTGGATCAATTGCTTGGCCAGGATTATGCGTTGCCGGCGAATCCAGTCCTGCGGCGAGAGTCCGGTGCTGCACTTGAAGGCGCGGGAGAAATGACTGCGCGAGAGGGCGCAGGCCTGTGCCAGTTCAGTGACTTCCAGGCTGTCGCCGAGGCGCTCGAGGATCAGTTGTTTAACCAGCCGTTCGCGCTGCGGGCTGAGGCCGCCGGTGCTTTTCTTTGGCACAGGCGTGAATGGCGCGGGCGCGGCATTTTGCTGAACGTGAGCCATGGTGAATGTCCGTGTCGGTAGGCTTCATTCTTGGACCCGAAGGCTCTGGCTTGCGAGTTAATCGTTGTTAATTCCTCGTTAAGCGCGGGACGTCCCGGGTAAAGTCAGAC
This sequence comes from Pseudomonas sp. GNP012, assembly GCF_054343835.1. Taxonomy (NCBI): domain Bacteria; kingdom Pseudomonadati; phylum Pseudomonadota; class Gammaproteobacteria; order Pseudomonadales; family Pseudomonadaceae; genus Pseudomonas; species Pseudomonas sp. GNP012. The sequence goes on from NZ_JBTGUU010000001.1 coordinate 1,544,690, forward strand.
ACACTTCTCAACCTCGCGCCTGGCCGAACACACAAGGGAACCGTGCTTATGAACCGTAACGATCTGCGTCGCGTCGACATGAACCTGCTGGTGATTTTCGAGGCGCTGATGTTCGAAAAGAACCTGACCCGCGTCGCGGAAAAACTGTTCATGGGCCAACCGGCGGTGAGCGCCGCGCTGGGGCGTCTGCGTGATCTGTTCGACGACCCGTTGCTGCTGCGCAACGGGCGCGGCATGGAACCGACGGCGCGGGCGCTGACGATTCTCAGGGAGCTGCAGCCGGCGATGGATACCATTTCCGGTGCGGTCAGCCGGGCCAGGGAATTCGATCCGGCGACCAGTTGCGATGTGTTCCGCATCGGGCTGTCGGACGATGCCGAGTTCGGTTTGTTTCCGCCGTTGCTGCGTCAGTTGCAAGAGGAAGCGCCGGGCATCGTCGTGGTCGTGCGGCGGGCCAATTACCTGTTGATGCCGGCGTTGCTGGCGTCGGGGGAGATCTCGGTGGGCGTGAGCTACACCACGGATCTGCCGGCCAATGCCAAGCGCAAGAAGCTGCGCGATATTCCCTGCAAAGTGCTGCGCGGTGATACCCGGCCGGGGCCGCTGACCCTGGATGAGTACTGCGAACGGCCCCATGCGATGGTGTCGTTTTCCGGTGACTTGAGCGGCAATATCGATCTGGATCTGGCGAAGGTCGGGCGTAGTCGTCGTGTGGTGCTGGGGGTGCCGCAGTTCAGTGGGTTGCGGGCGTTGCTTGCGGGCACCGAGATGATCGCTACCGTGCCGGATTATGCGGCCTGTGCGTTGGTCGAGGGGTGTGGGTTGCGCGCCGAGGATCCGCCGTTCGAGATTGAGGCGGCGCAGTTGTCGATGGCCTGGAGCGGGGTGCATGACAATGATCCGGCGGAGCGGTGGTTGCGCTCGCGGATCAGTCAGTTCATGTCTGTGGCTTTGGATATTCGTTAGGCTTTTGACCTTGGCGGCCTCTGGGCCGACCAGGTTCTTGGTTGGTTGAGTACATATCCGTTTCTGCGGTAACGGCGGCTTATGGTTCCGCTCTTACAGCGGGTCACTTTTGGCAAACGCCCCAAAAGTAACCAAAAGGTCTCGCCCCTTACGTACGGCCCCTCGCTTAGGCTCGGGGTTCCTTCGCTCCGGTGTCCATCCGGGGGCATTGCCCTCCGGTCGGCTTCGCTTCGACCTGCATGCAATGAGTTCGACTGCGTCGAACGGCGCTGCGCGCCCATACCCGGATGAACACCTCCACTCAGCCTGCCGAGGGGGCGGGTGGATCAAGATCAAAAGCTGCAGGCGAGCTAACGCTCGGCCTGATGAGTGGTGAAGAGCTTGGGTGTACGCGGATCTGCCTTTGCTCTTCTGTGGGAGCGAGCCTGCTCGCGAAGGCGGTCTGCCAGCCGACCTGATTTTTGCAGATGTCCCCCAATCCCTGTGGGAGCGGGCTTGCCCGCGAAGGCGGACTGCCAGCCAACCAATCTCTTACAGGGAATATGCAGTGTTCTGACAGCCCTGTTTAAAAGCCGTCAGCCTCCATTCCTGAAGGCCACACCGCCTTGCGTCGTTGCCTACAACTACGCCAGAATCCGCCGGCTTGTGCGTCTTGGCCCTGATCTCTAACGTTCTCCGCATCGCTGTCCATGCAGCGATCGGGTTTAGCAGCTCGGTAAATTTCAAGGCTCGCCAGTGTCACCTCAAGATCATTTTGGTCTGCATGATGGTGGCTGTGCGTGGGGCACTTCGGTGCGCCGGGTTCCTTGATCCCTGGTCTGCTAACCCGCGTACAGCCGCCACCCAATTTGTTTAGCAGCGACCTGTGGCGGCTCCATTGATCAAGGAGTTCCACCATGTTCAAACCCACCCCGAATCCCCCCGCCTCACCGCGCAATCCCAGCACAATGTTTGTCATCACCCCCGACATCAACACCGAAACTCTGTTGGCCCACGCCTGCGAATCCCTGGCCTCGGCCAGCATCATGGCCAGTGATCTTGCAGGCTTTCTGCAGAGCCCGCATCGCAACGCGCTGCTTGGGATTGCGCAGATCATCATGTTGGGTGAGCTGGCGGTGAATCGGGCGCTGGATAATCTCGATCCGCAGGAGTAACCCGGTAGAAGCAACAACAAATAAACCTGTGGGAGCGAGCTTGCTCGCGATGGCGGTGGATCAGCCAACATCAATGTTGAATGTTGTGCCGCAATCGCGAGCAAGCTCGCTCCCACAGGGAACTATGTCGTTTGGTCGCTCTCGGTCTTCCTGCAAACAGAGCACGTACATTCAATTTTTCCTCCTCCCGTCCCGGCACTATCGAATCCTGTCCCGGCGCATCGACGCCGGTGGTTTTTCATTTGTGCAGGTGGGCCATGGACACTTCGCGACGTGATGATCGGGCGCATGACTGGGGGCTGCTGTTCCTGCGGGTCAGCGGCGGTTTGTTTGTGTTGTGGGTGCATGGTTTGCCCAAGCTGCTTTACTACAGTGCCGAGTTGCAGAACATCGAAGATCCTTTCCACGTGGGCGCGAACCTGACGCTGATGGTGGCGATCTTCGCCGAGGTGGTGTGCCCGCTGCTGATCGTCGGCTGGCTGTTGTTGATCGTGTTCACCAGCATTCTCATCGCCGGGCCGGGACGGCTGGTGCTCAATGTCCGTTTCGCCGGAGCCTTGCGTTATGTCTGATCTCAATCGCCGTGAGCCGGCAAGTCCCGGGCCTGATGAGGTGGTGACGCTGATCGTCAAGCACCGGGTCAAGGCCGGTTTCGAAGTGCCTTATGAAGCCTGGCTGCGCAACATCGTCAAGGTGGCGGCGCAGAATGTCGGGCATTTGGGTGTGGATGTGGTGCGCGGCAAGAACGCCGGCCTCGACACCTACACCTGCGTGCTGCGCTTTTGCTCGACCGAGGCGATGCAGAACTGGCTCGATTCGCCGCAGCGCCAGACGTTGGTCGACGAAGCCGCGCCGATGCTGGCCGATGGCGACCAGACCGAAGTCAATCCGGTCAACGAGTTCTGGTTTTCGCCCCAGGCCGAAGCCGGTACGCCACCGCCGCGCTGGAAGCAGGCCGTGGTGACGTTGCTGGTGATCCTGCCGCACACCTTGTTGGTGCCGCTGCTCTGGGGGCCGCTGTTACGGCTCAACGTCTTGCTCTCCAACTACGTGGTGGCCACGTTCCTGATCACCCTGACCATCGTGCTCTCGGTGGTTTACATCTTCATGCCCATGGCGACGCGTCTGTTCGCGCCCTGGCTGTCTCCTGCCACATTGCACGAGGAACCCTGATGAACGCCGATCTGATTCTGTTCAATGGTCAATTTCATACCGTTGACCGCGAAAAGCCGCTCGCCAGCGCGGTGGCGATCAGCGACGGTCGCTTTGTCGTGGTGGGCAGTGATGCCCAGGCCATGGCCCTGCGTGGCTCGAACACCCAAGTGATCGACCTCAAGGGCCGCTGTGTGATTCCCGGGCTCAACGACTCGCACTTGCACCTGATCCGTGGTGGCTTGAACTACAACCTGGAACTGCGCTGGGAAGGTGTGCCGTCCCTGGCCGATGCCTTGCGCATGCTCAAGGATCAGGCCGACCGCACGCCGACGCCGCAGTGGGTGCGGGTGGTCGGTGGCTGGAACGAATTCCAGTTCGCCGAGAAGCGCATGCCGACCCTGGCCGAGCTCAACCAGGCGGCACCGGACACCCCGGTATTCGTGTTGCACCTGTACGACCGCGCCTTGCTCAACCGCGCAGCGTTGCGTGTCGCCGGTTACACCCGCGACACGCCGAACCCGCCGGGTGGCGAGATCGTGCGCGACGCCAATGGCGAGCCGACCGGCATGTTGGTGGCGCGGCCCAATGCGATGATCCTGTACTCGACCCTGGCCAAGGGGCCGAAGCTGCCGCTGGAGTATCAGGTCAACTCGACCCGCCAGTTCATGCGTGAACTCAATCGCCTGGGCCTGACCAGCGCGATCGATGCCGGCGGTGGTTTCCAAAATTATCCGGACGATTACCAGGTGATCGAGCAGTTGGCCAAGGATGAGCAACTGACCGTGCGCATCGCCTACAACCTTTTCACCCAGAAACCCAAGGAAGAGCTGACCGACTTCAAGAACTGGACCGGCAGCGTGAAGCTGCACCAGGGTGACGATTACCTGCGCCACAACGGCGCCGGGGAAATGCTGGTGTTCTCGGCGGCGGACTTCGAAGACTTTCTCGAGCCGCGCCCGGACCTGCCGCAAACCATGGAAGCCGAACTGGAACCGGTGGTGCGCCATCTGGTCGAGCAACGCTGGCCGTTCCGTTTGCACGCGACCTACAACGAATCCATCAGTCGCATGCTCGACGTGTTCGAGAAGGTCAACCGCGACATTCCTTTCAACGGCTTGCCGTGGTTTTTCGACCACGCCGAAACCATCACCCCGCAGAACATCGAGCGGGTGAGGGCGCTGGGTGGCGGCATTGCGATTCAGGATCGCATGGCCTTCCAGGGCGAATATTTCGTCGAGCGGTACGGCGCGAAAGCGGCCGAAGCGACGCCTCCGATCAAGCGCATGCTGGCCGAGGGTGTGCCGGTCGGTGCCGGCACCGACGCCACGCGGGTATCGAGTTACAACCCGTGGACTTCGTTGTACTGGATGGTCAGCGGCCGCACCGTCGGCGGCATGGAACTGCACGCCGAAGGTCTTTCACGCCTGACGGCGCTGGAACTGTTCACCCACGGCAGCGCCTGGTTCTCGTCCGAGCAAGGCAAGAAAGGCCAGATCAAGGTCGGGCAACTGGCCGACGTCGCCGCCCTCAGCGCGGACTTCTTCAGCGTCGATGAAGAGGCGATCAAGTGGATCGAGTCGGTGCTGACCGTGGTCGGCGGCAAGGTGGTGTACGGCGCCGGTGACTTCGAGAAACTCGGGCCGGCCAGCGTGCCGGTGCTGCCGGACTGGTCGCCGGTGGTGAAGGTGCCGGGCCACTGGCGCCCGACGTCGCCGATGCAGGCCCAGGTTCACCACTGCAGCGGGCCCTGTGCGGTGCATTCCCACAGCCATGAACGGGCACGCCTGTCGAACGCGCCGGTCAGCGATTTCGCCGGTTTCTGGGGCGCCTTTGGCTGCTCGTGTTTTGCCTTCTGACGCATTCAAGAAAGCGCCGCCCAACAGGGCGGCGCGGTATGCAACAACCATCCATCAAGGAGCTTCCAATGAGCAACGTTCCGTACAAACGCCTGAACAAAGACGATGCCGTGGTATTGCTGGTCGACCACCAGACCGGTCTGATCTCACTGGTGCAGGATTTCTCGCCCAACGAGTTCAAGAACAACGTGCTGGCGCTGGGCGACATCGCCAAGTTCTTCAAACTGCCGACCATCCTCACCACCAGTTTCGACAGCGGCCCGAACGGGCCGATCGTGCCGGAGCTCAAGGCGCAGTTCCCGGACGCGCCGTTCATTGCCCGCCCGGGCCAGATCAACGCCTGGGACAACGAAGACTTCGTCAAGGCGATCAAGGCCACCGGTCGCAAGCAACTGATCATCGCCGGTGTGGTGACCGACGTGTGCGTGGCGTTCCCGACCCTGTCGGCCATTGCCGAAGGCTATGAGGTGTTTGTGGTGACCGACGCTTCCGGCACCTTCAACACCACCGTGCAACAAGCGGCCTGGGCACGCATGTCGGCCGCCGGTGCGCACCTGCTGAACTGGTTCTCCGTGGCCTGCGAGCTGCAAGGCGACTGGCGCAACGACATGGAAGGCCTGGCCAACCTGCTGTCCGAGCGCCTGCCGAACTATCGCAACCTGATCAACAGCTACATGAAGTTCACGGCCAAGTAAGACGTACACCTGTGGGAGCGAGCTTGCTCGCGAAGAGGGAGTATCAGTGACATTGATGTCGTCTGACACACCGCCTTCGCGAGCAGGCTCGCTCCCACAGTTTTTGCTCAGTCCATTTCAGCGACTCTGCAACCACCCCAAAAACCCACTTTTCCTGACCGCCGCCGGTTTGGCCATCAACGCCATCCGACTGTTCTGCTGGCGCACCGCTTGCAGCTTGTTCAACGCCCGGTCGACCTCCCGTCGTTGCGCCATGCAGTCGCGGGTCAGGGATTTGTCGAGGCGGTAGATGATGCTTGAGGTCATGGCGGTGAACCGTGCCTGGGACGGCGTATCGGCGAGGATGCTTTGTTCGCCCATGACTTCACTGGGCCCCATGCGCCCGGCTTCGATCTGCGTGTTGCCGTCGGGGACCGTGGCGCTGACCACGCCGGTGGCGATGACGAACAGACTGTCCGGTACTTCCTCCAGGTCCAGCACCACCTCACCGGCCGCGTATTGCTGCGCCACCATGTTCTGGGCCAGGCGATCCCGTTCCTCGGCGCTCAGGGAACGGAAGATTTTCACTTCGTCGAGCAAGGCCCGTGCGCGGGTCGACGGCTCGATCACGCCATCGGGTTGCCGGGAAATGCCTGCCGCTTCGAGGTGCCGATGAGCCAGGTCGAACAGTTGATTGCGCACTTCACCCTTTTTGCCCAATTCGGCGATGAAGCCGCTGGCCACGTATTCGGACATGGTTTCGCCGGCTTCCTTGAGCACGGCTTTCGGCGCCGGATCGAGGAGCAGGCTGCTGCTGCCCTGAAGAGTACGGTCCAGGGCATCGAGTACCCGGCGCGGGCGAATGTGGTTGGGTACCTGAATGCTGATCGACACGCCGTGCATGTTGAACGGGCGGCTGAGGTTGACGATCTTCGCCTTGGCCGCCACCGAGTTCGGCACCACCGCGGTGCTGCCGGCGCTGGTCAGCAGGTGGGTGGCACGCCAGTCGATGTCCAGCACCTTGCCCTCGATACCGTCGATGGAAACCCGGTCATCGACCTGGTAGGGCTTGGTGGTGTTGAGCACGATGCCGGAGAACACGTCGCTCAAGGTGCTCTGCAATGCCAGGCCCACCACGATGGCGACGACGCCGGAGGTCGCCAGCAAACCTTTCACTGGCAGTTCCAGCACGTAGCCGGCGCCGGCCACCACCGCAATCAGGAACACCAGTGCGCCGATGACATCCTGCAACAGCCGGCCGCTGTGGCCAATGCGCCGCATCAGGGCCAGGCCGATCACTTCGGTGAGCACCCGCGCCGCGTACAACCACCAGAGAATCCCCAGCGCCGTGGCCCCCAGTTGTGCCACGCGATCATCGGCAAACAACGGCGCCTGCAACGGGCTGACGCCGGCGTTGATGAGCACCGCGCTGAACAGCACAAACAGCGCCAGGCGCACACCGACCCGGCTGACGCGATGCTTGAATGGCGCGAGGTGCCAGAGCAGGGCGTCGATGGCCAACAGCAGGGAACTCAGGGAAAGCAGGTGGGAGAAAATGTATGACATGGGGCTGCTCCGGTGTGCGTAGATCTGAAGAGCGCAGAGGCACTTTGTGGTGGGGGTGAATTCAACACCGTGAACACAGAGTAATAGGGTGCCTGAAAGGGAAATAGCGGATATAAAGTGTTTGACTGTCAACCAGGAAGTGACAATGAACCCCTTTGAAGATATGCGTATTTTTTGCCAGGTGATGGAGTCTGGAAGCTTCACCGCTGCCGCCGATCAACTGGGGCTGTCCAAGCAGTTTGTCAGTCGTCGCTTGATGCAACTCGAAGAGCGCCTGGGCGTGCGCCTGCTCAATCGCTCGACCCGGCGACTGGATGTCACGCCGCTGGGGCAAAGTTATTACGAGTCAGCCTTGCGCCTGCTCAGCGAAGTCGAACAAGTGGAGCAGGGCATTGCCGGCCAGACCACCGAGCCACGCGGGACCATTCGTGTGAGCGCTCCGCTGTCGTTCGCACTGGCGCATCTGGGCTGCCTGTTGCCGGTGTTTTTGCAGCGCTATCGCGACGTGACGGTGGAGATGGATCTGAGCGATCGGCCTGTGGATTTGCTGGGTGAGGGATACGACCTGGCGTTGCGCATCGGCACGCTCGAGGACTCGACCTTGATTGCCCGGCGGATCGCGTCGATCCAGCGGGTGTACTGCGCAAGCCCGGCGTACCTGGCCGAGCGCGGCACGCCGCTCAAACCTGAGGATTTGCATGGTCATGACTGTCTGCCGTACGGCCATGGTCGACAGGTGCAATGGCGTTTTGCGGGGCAGGGCAAGCCGCTGACGGTCAACGTCACCGGGCGGATGCGGGTCAATAACGGCGAGGTGCTCAGGGATGCGGCTATCGCCGGCCTGGGGATCACGTATTTGCCGGCGTTCATCGTCGGCTCGGCGTTGAAGGATGGACGGCTGGTGGAGGTACTGGAGGATTTGCGGCCGGAGCCGCTGACATTGTCGGCGGTGTATCCGCAGCATCGTCAGAGCTCGCGGCCGGTGCAGGTGCTGGTTGAGTTCTTGCGCGAGGCGCTGGATCAGTCTGAGGGTGGGTTGTAAGGATAGGGTTCACACAATCTACTGTGGGAGCGGGCTTGCTCGCGAAGGCGGTGTGACAGTCAAAGAAGTTGTTGACTGACACACCGCCTTCGCGAGCAAGCCCGCTCCCACAGGGTTTTGTGTTGCATGGGAATCAGCAGGAATCAGCTCCTTTTGTCATCACCGGGTTCGGCATGGACGCCTCGGTCATCGCCGGGCTCGCCATTGGCATGGACGCCATGGTCATCCCCGGCTTCATCATGGGTGCCGCTGCGTCCTGAGGACGAGGCCGTTCCGGAGTGGCTCGAACCGCTGTTGGCACTGCCATGGCCGCTGTTGCTGCCGTGGTCGCCGCTATGGCCACTGCCGCTGTTGCCGCCACTGCCGCTTCCGCCGTGACTGCCGCCACCGCTGCCTCCATTGCCGCCGCCGTGACTGCCGCCACCGCCGCCTCCATTGCCGCCGCCGTGACTGCCGCCACCGCCACCTCCATTGCCGCCACCGCCTCCACCACCACTGCCGCCACCACCCCCGCCACCACCACTACCCCCATCCTTGGCCTGAGCACTGGATACCCCGGACAGGCTGTCCGGAATCAGTACGGTAGACGCCGACAGAACCGCGCCAATAGCTACTGCCAGTAAAAGCTTACTGATCTGCATGTCGTTCTCCGTCTTCTTGTTTGAGCCTGGAACGTTGATGAACCTTGCAACGTGCTGCTTTTTTCCCATGGGAGCCTGTTAAACACCTCGGCGGGCTGATTTATTCAGTTGGGTGGTTGAAGAAATGCAACGGACAGCGTGGCCCTGTTCCAAAGGTCAGCGAATACTCGAGGCCAGTTCGAAAATCGGGATGTACATCAGGATCACGATCACCCCGATCAACAGGCCGATGAAGGTCATGAGCAAGGGTTCGAACAGCCGTACGAACCATTCGATCCAGCGGCTGATTTCTTCGTCGTAGAAATCGGCGCTGCGCTCCATCATCTGCCCGAGGTTGCCGGACTGTTCGCCAGCGCGCAGCAGGCGCAGGGAAACGGGGGTCACCAGTTGATTGAGCTCCAGCGCGGTGGACAACGATTGCCCTTCGCGCACCCGTTCGCAGGCCTGGTCCAGGCGGCTGCGGGAGGCGACGGTGAGCAGGTTGCGGACCATGCCCATGGCGGTGACGAGGGGAATGCCGCCTTGCAGCAGAATGCCCAGGGAACGGTAGAAGCGTGCCAGCTCATACATGAAGATGCGCTGGTGCACCGCGGGGAGTTTTTCGATCACTCGGTCCAGTCCCCGCCGAAACGCCGGTTGGCGCTGCAGCAGGACGAGGGTGACGATGACGGCCAGCAAGCCACCGAAGAATTCGCCCTGGTGGGCGTGAAGGAACATGCCGCTGCTCATCAGGATCTGCGATAACCACGGCAGGTTCGACCCCAGCCCTTCGAACACCAGGCTGAAACGCGGCACGACGTAGCCCATCAGGAACAACACCACGCCGCCACCCACTACCAGCAACAGCATGGGGTAGATGGACGCGCTGATGATCTTCTGGCGAACCTCGTCCATGCGCTGTCGATAGCTGACATATCGGCCCAGGGCATCGCCGACGGCACCGGTCTTCTCGCTGGACTGCACCAGCGCCACGTACAAAGGCGGGAAAACGGCCGCCAACTGGCCCAAGGCCTGGGAAAACGATTTGCCCTCGTAAAGCAGGCGCACCAGCTCGCTCAGGGTTTTGCGGGCTTGTGGCGCGTTTTCCTTTTCCGCCAGGCTTTCCAGCGCATCGATCAACGGCAGGCCGGCGTTGAGCAAGGTGGTCAGCTCCTGGCTGAACAACACCAGGTTGAACGTCTCGCGCCTTTGCAGGCGCAGCGCGCGCCAATGTCGCTCGGCATGCAGGCTGAGAACCCGCAGGCCCTGTTCTTCGGCGATGCGCCTGGCTTCGCTTTGCCCCGGCGCATCGACGGTCATTGAGACGACACCGGCCTTGCCGACGGCTTTGAGATGAAAGCGCATGGTCGCCATATCCGTCAGTTCCAGTTGGTGACTTCGGCGTTCTCACCTTCGCCGCCGGGTTGCCCGTCCTTGCCCATGGACAACAGGTCGTACTCGCTGTTTTCACCGGGATAGCGATAGCTGTAGTTGCGGCCCCAAGGGTCTTGGGGGAGTTTTTTCTGCAGGTACGGGCCGGTCCAGCGCGGTTCGTCGGCGGGGGCCGTGACCAGCGCCTGCAATCCCTGTTCGGTCGAGGGGTAATGGCCGACCTCCAGCCGATAAATGTCCAGGGCTTTGCTCAAGCCTTCTATTTGTGCCTTGGCCACTTTCACTTCGGAACGGCCCAACTGGGCGAAATACTTCGGCGCCACGATGCCGGCCAACAGCCCCAGCACCACCAGCACCACCAACAGTTCGAGCAGGGTGAACCCGCTTTGGGTTCGCCGGGCATAACGCAGATGCTGATTCATGATGACCTCGCACGGTAGGCAGCAGTGTTGCCATGCAGTTGCATGCAATTGCCATGCTCATGATCGGTGATCCTTCTGCACCCCCCGTGCCATGCGCCTTCTCACTTACGGCACAGTGCTTGCGTATGGCTGTTGCACGACTGGCCATTGGGGCAATACCCCCATTTTTCGGGGCCGGGAGGGGAGGTCTGACAATGAAGTTACTCACCACCGGGTTGCTGGGTCTGCTGGTGTTGACCGGCGCCGCCCAGGCCGATGTGTTTGTTTCCATAGACGCCAATGGCAGCTACGTCCTGTCCAATGTCCACCGCCCCGGACGCCACTATGAACGGGTGATCCGAGAACCTGATGCGCCGGTCGTCAGCCTCGACCAGCAGCCGCAGATGATCGCCGCGCAACCCTACGCCGAACTGGTGGCGGCGGCGGCCACGGCCAACGAACTGCCGGCGGCGCTGCTGCATGCGGTGATCAAGACCGAATCGAGCTACAACGCCCGCGCTACGTCACCCAAGGGCGCTGGCGGACTGATGCAGTTGATGCCCGACACCGCCCGCGAAATGGGCGTGACCAACGTCTACGACCCCAAGGCCAACATCCAGGGCGGCGCCCGCTATCTCAAACGCCTGATGACGATGTTCGACAACGATATCCGCCTCGCCGTGGCGGCCTACAACGCCGGCCCGCAAGCGGTGCTCAGCCGTGGCAACGTGGTCCCGCCGTTCGCCGAAACCCAGCGTTATGTGCCCAACGTGCTGAAGCAGTATCGGCGTTTGCAGGGTTTGTCCGCGGATGCGCCGCTGTGATCGAAACCTCCGGGGGGGGCGATTTTCCCCAATAGTGGGGAATGGTGGCCCCAGTCGGAAAGTTGGGGATTGGGTGGGGAATATCCCCCGGCTTATCAAGTCGTGATTATATCTTGCTGATTAATAACGTATTTTTCTTGGCATGCGGATTGCTCCAGACGATTTATCGAGAAGTTTTCCCCGATAACCCGCAGCGAGGTCCGAGTCCATGATCGGCATATCCCGCGCTTTGTCCTTGATTAATTTGCAGCGGGTGGCTGCCGACGATTGCCTGACCATCAATCTGAAGAACCTGCTGGCCTACCCCGCCGACGTGCAATTTCGTGTGATGGACAAAGCCTCGGGCCAACCCTTGTCCGGTGACGCTTTGTGTGTTCGGGGCGAACCAGGCGATACCCACTAAGAGGAAACTGACATGAACCGATTCGCGCATCGCGCAATGCTGACGTTCTGCCTGTTGGCCTTCGGTATCGACCAGGTGCCGGCTCATTCGACGGACGAGCACGCCGGGCACGACATGGCAGCCAGGAAGGTCGGCCAGGAGACCGCCCGGATCAGGATTGCCGACGTGGCCTTGCTGGACCAGAACGGCAAGGTCGTCAGCCTGGAAAAAGACCTGGTGAGCAACAAGATCGTGGTCATGGGTTTCATCTACACCAACTGCACCACGGTCTGCCCGGTGGTGTCCTCGATCATGGGCAAGGTGCAGAAACGGCTGGGTGCGCGGGTCGGCACCGAAGTGCAACTGGTGTCGATCAGCATCGACCCGCAGCGTGACGATCCCCAACGCCTTAACGACTACGCCCGCACCTTCCAGCAGGGGCCGGGCTGGAGCTGGCTGACCGGTTCGCCGCAGTCGGTCGATGCCACCCTCAAGGGCCTGGGTGCCTACAGCGGTGACTTCCAGAACCACTCGCCGCTGATTCTGGTGGGCGACGGCAACAACCGCCTCTGGACCCGCTATTACGGTTTCACCGACCCGACGGAACTGGCCCGGGCCGTCGAGAAGCTCAGTGGTGAACGCAATACCCACGTCAAGCACACTGCCATTGCCATGGAGCGACAGCCATGAGAGCCATCGACTGCTTCACCCTGGGCATCTGCTACTGCATTTTCAGTTCAGTGGCGTTTGCCCACGAAGGGCATGAGCAGACCGCGCCTGTGGTGGCCGCTGCGCAACTGTCCAGCGGCACCCACGATGCGAAAACCTGGTTCACCGACACGCCGTTGCAGGACCAGAACGGCAACACGCTGCGCTTCTACAGCGACGCATTGAAGGACCGTGTGGTGCTGCTCAATGTGGTTTTCACCCGTTGCGACGATGCTTGCCCGCTGATTACCCGCAAGCTCAAAGAAGTGCGTGAAGTGCTCGGCGACAAGGCCGACGGCATCACCTTTATCTCCCTTACCAGTGATCCGCTGCGGGACACCCCGGCGGTACTCAAGGCTTACACCTTGAAACAGGGCATCGATGGGCCCCACTGGTTTTTTCTTACCGGCGACAAGGCGCAAATGGACCTTGTACTGGGTCGTATCGGTCAGATCGTGCCGACCCCCGAGCAGCACTCCACTCACTTGATCGTCGGTGACGTGGCGAACAATCGCTGGAGCAAAATCAGTCCCGATGCCCCGGCGGCCGCCATTGCCCAGCGCCTGCAGCTGCTGACAATGCCCGTGGCCGGACGCTAGCCATGGCCATCAATACTGCCCTCGTCCTTGGCCTGCTGCTCTTCGGCGGCCTCACGCTCAGCGTCCAGGCGCTGCCGCTGAACCTCAGCGAAAGTGCCGGCAAGCGCCTGTACCGCGAAGGTATATCGGCCAGCGGCGAGCCGATCATGGTCCGGGTCGGTGCATCGAACATGCTGCTGCCGGCCACCAGCCTGCCGTGCGCCAAATGTCATGGCGACGACGGCCTCGGGCGCCCGGAAGGCGGGGTGCGCCCACCGGACCTGAACTGGTCGCGGCTGGCCGGCAGCCATGGCCAGCAGCACATCAACGGCCGCAGTTACCCGGCCTACAGCGACAGCACCCTGGCGCAGGCGGTGCAGGAGGGGCGCGACCCCGGCAATAACCGGCTCGATCCGTCGATGCCACGATTCGTGTTGTCGATGAACGATCAACGCAATCTCACGGCGTACCTCAAACGCCTGGCCGAAGACCGCGATCCGGGCCTGACCCCCGACAGTCTGCACCTGGGCACGTTGCTGCCGGGCACCGGGCCATTGCGCGAGGAGAGCGTCACGGTGGCAGCGGTGCTCAAGGGCTGCGTGACGCGTATCAACGAGGCGGGGGGCATTCACGGCCGGCAGTTGCGCCTGACCATCCTCGACCCCGGTACCGATCGCGCCAGTGCCGAAAAGGCGCTGAACCGGTTGATCGATGAAGAGCAGGTGTTCGCCCTGATCGCTCCGCTGGCGCCGGCATTGGACATGGACCTCGGCGTGCACCTGGAACGGGCCGGCATTCCGCTGATCGGGCCGCTGTCCTTGCAGGGCACGCCCCACGCCAGCCCGCAGATATTCGAACCACTACCGGGGCTTCGCGAGCAATTGATCGCCCTGGCCGATTACGCCAGTGCCAGCCTGCGGGTGCTTCAGGGACCGACGTTGATCGCCTATCCGGACGAATCCGGCCAACGGCTGGCGGCACAGGAACTCAGCCGGTACTTGCAGGGGCGCGCCTGGCAAAAGGTGCGCCTGCAGGCCTACGACCCGAGCGGGGACGACTTGCCCCTGGGCTCGCGCTCGGTGTTTTACCTGGGCACAAGCAGCGGCTTCAGCCGATTGGCCGAGCGCCTGCAAACGGCGGGGCAGGTGCCTTACCTGTTCGCCACCTCGAACCAGGTGGCGGGCAATCTGACGCAGGTGCCCAGCGGATTTTCCCGGCGGGTGTTCCTGGCCTATCCGTTCGTGCCCAGCGACTGGACCCTGGCCGGGCGCCTGGCCCTGACTCAGTTGCGCGAACACCAGGGCCTCGGTGGCCAGCACGCGATACTGCAAGTGGGCGCGTTCAGTTCGATGATGCTGCTCAGCGAAGGCATGAAGCAGGCCGGGCGGGATGCCAGCCGCGAAAAGCTGGTCAGTGCCCTGGAAGGCCTGCATGACTTCGATACCGGGCTGACGCCCCTGATGAGCTTTGGTCCAGGCCGACGCCTGGGCTTGAGCGGTGCCCATATCGTCACGGTGGATCTGCCGGACCAGCGATTCTATCTGGTCGCCCCCTATAAACCTGTCGCTGCCACGCCCTGACCGGAGGCCGATCATGAAACTCGACACTTTGCCGGTCCTGCGGGCCCGACATATCCTGGTCAAGGTAGCGCCCGGTGCTGACGCTTCCACAGTCGAGGCCGCGGGTCTACGCTTAACTGCGATCAGGGCCCCCATCATTGCCGAGGCCGAAGAGGCGTCGGCCTGCGAAGGGGGTCACCTGGGTTACTTTCCCCGTGGACGGATGGTGCCGCAGTTCGAGGCTGCAGCGTTTGCCCTGGCACCGGGGGCCATCAGCCACTCGCACCATCGGATCGAGCGGATTGACGATGACTAGGGGGCGTTCCCCAACAGTGGGGGAAAAACTTCAATGCCAATCCGATCGCTTTCCCCGTTTTTGGGGGATGGGATTGCTGTACAAAAAAGGCATTGTTTTTAAATTCAAGGACATGAATGCCTGAAATTACCGGCGCTCAGTCTGGCATGAAGTGTGCGTTAGTCCTCTCAGGGCACGCGCTCCGCCAGGTTCAAAACCCGGACCTGCGGTTTCAAGGAGTCGACCTTGTTGAACAAAGTACTGGTTGTTGATGACGAACAGCTGCTGGCACAAAACCTCCAGGATTACCTGCAGGCGCAAGCGCTGGAAGTCCGGATTGCTCACGACGGTGCACATGGAATCGCCGAAGCAGACGATTTCGCACCCGATGTGATGGTGTTCGATTACCGCTTGCCCGATATGGAAGGCTTTCAGGTGCTCGATGCCGTCCGCCAGAACAGGAAGTGCCATTTTGTGCTGATCACAGGGCATCCAACCGCGGAAGTTTGCGAGCGGGCCCGGCTACTGGGAGTCAGCCATATCCTGTTCAAGCCCTTTCCGTTGGCGGAATTGGCCCGTGCAGTGCTTGATCTTCTGGACAGGCGGCGCGAGCCCAGGCCGGGTGTGAGCACCTCCGAAGGATTCGTCGAACGACGCCAGAGCAGGACCGAGAGTTTCCCGCTGCAGTTGTACGACGGTAGTTGGGTGCTTGCAGATCGCCGAAAAAATACATCGGCTTCCATGGCGCCAGACGACGAACAATTGCTCACCGGGGAGTAGTGGCGCGACAAGACGTTCCGGCCCGTGCCGAAATGGCTCGCCGCGCTGACAGGGTTCAAAGCCCCGGGCGTTGGAGAGCAAGCCATGGACCGTCTATCCCTTGCCGTAGAACCGGCGCAAGTGGAAGGTGTACCGACTCGTTTCACCAGTGAACAACTGGCCCAGGCCCGCGCCCTGGCCACCAGTTCCTGCGAGCGGATGCTGGACACCCTCGGGGAGTTGAGTGAACTGGCTCCCATGCCTTTCATCCAGTGCCTGGGTGTAACCCTGCACTACCCGGTGCTCGACACCGACAGCCTGTTCAGTGCCACCCCGGTGTTCGATCGGGTGACCCTGGCCCAATGCCTCAAGCGAGAATTCATCCTGCTGCGTCACGACGATGCGGTCATCGGCGTGTTCGCCGACCCCTTCGACAGCGCACGCCTGGCCTGGATCGACGAATGCCTGCATGGCGCACCGCTGTACCTGGTGCATGCCAACGACCTGAAGGCCTACCTGGCGCGTCACGAAGAAAGTTTCCACGCGGTGGAGTCGCTCAACGCCCATGCCGAGGGCGCAACCGAGATCGACACCCTGCAAAGCCTGTCCCTGACCAGCATCAGCGAAGACGCCAGCGTGGTGGTCAAGCTGGTCAACTCGACGCTGTACGACGCGCTGAAAATGCACGCCAGCGACATCCATCTGGGCACCACCGGCAGCGGCCTGGTGATCAAGTACCGGATCGACGGTGTGCTCAACAACATCAGCAAGATCCAGGGCAGCGAGTTCGCCGAGCAAGTGATTTCCCGGGTCAAGGTCATGGCTGAACTGGACATCGGCGAAAAGCGCGTGCCCCAGGACGGTCGTTTCAAGATCGGCATCAGCGGCCGGCAGATCGACTTCCGGGTGTCGATCATGCCGAGCATCTTCGGCGAAGACGCGGTGCTGCGGGTGCTCGACAAACAGGACCTTGCCGATAAAGTCAGTGGCGTACAACTGCAAGCCCTGGGCTTTGAAGAAGATACCCTGCGCCAGTTGCGCCGGCTGGCCGCCGAACCCTACGGCATGGTGCTGGTGACCGGGCCTACCGGTAGCGGCAAGACCACCACCCTGTACGCGATGATCACCGAGATCAACCACGGTGTGGACAAGATCATCACCATTGAAGACCCGGTGGAATATCAACTGCCGGGCGTACTGCAAATCCCCGTCAACGAGAAAAAGGGCCTGACCTTCGCCCGGGGCCTGCGTTCGATCCTGCGTCATGACCCGGACAAGATCATGGTCGGTGAAATCCGCGACCCGGACACCGCACAGATCGCCGTGCAATCGGCGCTCACCGGTCACCTGGTGTTCACCACCATCCACGCCAACAACGTGTTCGACGTGATCGGCCGGTTCACCCAGATGGAAATCGATCCCTACAGCCTGGTCTCGGCGCTCAATGCCGTACTGGCCCAGCGTTTGATCCGCCTGGTCTGCACCAGTTGCTGCACCCCTTACAGCCCGACAGAAGAAGAGCTGGAGGTCTCGGGACTCGATCCGCAAAAGGTCGCTCACTACCGGTTCGTCCACGGCAAGGGTTGCGGGCATTGCCGGGGCACCGGGTATCGCGGGCGCAGTGCGATTGCCGAGTTGCTGCACCTGGATGACGAACTGCGGCAAATGATCGTCGAGCGCCAGCCCATCTCGAAAATCAAGGCCCATGCCTGCAAACGTGGCTTGCGCCTGTTGCGCGAGTCGGCGCTGGAGATGGTGGAACAAGGCCGGACCACTCTCGAGGAGATCAATCGTGTCACTTTTATCTCGTGAGCAATTTGTCGCCGTGCTCGGCGCCAGCGGCGTAGGCCTGGGGTATCGGCAAGGCAGTGCAACCCGCTGGCTGGGCAGCGTCGGCTACATCGACGAAGGTTTCCAGGCCTGGGCGGTGGCCCTCGACACCCTCGACCGTTTGCTGGCCGAGCACGCCGTTGCCAGGGCGGAACTGACGGTGGTGGTCTCCGCACACTTCAGCCGCTATTGCCTGGTGCCCTGGAGCGATCAGATCAGCAGCCCGGCCGAATTGCTCGGCTTCGCCCAACTGTGTTTCGAAGACCTCTACGGTGCACCGACGCAACCCTGGAGCCTGGTGCTGTCGGCTGAACCTGCGGGTTATGACCGCATCGCCACCGCGCTGCCCCAGGACTTGCTCGAGCGCCTGCGCGCCCTGGTCAGCACGCGTGGCTTGCGCCTGCGTTCGGTGCAGCCCTACCTGATGGCGGCGTTCAACCATTTCGATAAAAGCCTTGATGCCGGGGACTTCCTGTTCGTGGTCGCCGAACCGGTACGCAGCGTGTTGCTGCTGGCCCGGGAAGGGCGCTGGGCTTCGGTGCGCTCGGTGGGCAGCAGCGACAGTGACGGGGCCCTGACGGCGCTGATCGGCCGTGAGAACCAGTTGCAGGCGTCCACCAGCGAACGACCGTTGACGGTCTACCTGCATGCGCCGGCGCGCATCGACTCGCACCCTGATGTACCCGGTGTGCATCTGCGCACCCTCGAAGAAGACCGGACAGCCGTACGCGATTGCCTGTACGTCATGTCCCGGGCGGTGGCCTGACATGCGCCCCCTGATGCTCGACTTCCAGCCGCGCCGCCGGGCAGGCCCCCTGGGCTGGAGCCTGCTGGCCGGTGGCGTGGTGCTGACACTGAGTTGCGCGCTGGTGCAGCAGCACCTGAGCAACGAGGCCGAACAACAGCAAGGCCACCTGCAAACCACCCAGCGGGTGCTCACCGGCGACAACGGCAGCAAGCCCGGCCTGACCCCGGCGGAAACTCGCGAGCAGGCGCAGAACCTGGCCGAAATGCGCAAGGTTTCCCAGCAATTGCGCCGCCCTTGGGAGCGTCTGTTCGCCACGCTGGAAGCCATGCCGCGGGACAACATTGCCCTGTTGACCCTGACCCCGGACGCCCGCAAAGGCCAGGTCCGGATCAGCGCCGAGGCGATGGACCTGGACGCCATGCTCGATTTCCACCGTCGCCTCGAGGCCAGTGACGAGCTGTCCGACGTGTCGCTGCTGAGCCACGAAATTGTCGCCAACGTGCCGGAACACCCGGTGCAGTTCAACCTGTCGGCTACCTGGGAGATCGGCGATGCAAATCCATAAATTGATCGTCCACGAATACCTGCAAGGCCTGGGGGCTCCGGGGCTGGCAGGGTTGGCCATGCTGGTGCTGGCGCTGAGCTATGGCCTGGCCGGATTGCTGCCGGACTGGCAGTCGCTGCAAAGCCTCAGCCAGCAGACCCGCGAAGCCACCGAGTACCTGGCCAGGGTCGAAGACGGCACAGTGGCTGCACCGGTGGTGCCGCAACGCCAGCTCGACGATTTTCGCAGCAAGTTGCCGTCCCAGCCCCAGGCCACCGTGGCCATCGACAAGATCTACGCCTTGGCCGCCCAGGAGCGCATCATCTTGTCCCGGGGGGAATACTCCCTGGGCGTGGACCCCAAGACGCACCTGGCCCGCTATCAGATTCTGCTGCCGGTACGTGGCAGCTATCCGCAACTGCGGCGTTTCCTGCACGCCTTGCTCGGCCAGTTGCCGGCGGTGGTGCTCGAGGATGTGGAGCTTCAGCGCAAGAATATCGCCGATACCGACCTGACCGGGCGGATCCGCATGACCCTTTATCTGTCGAGGTCATGATGAATACCAAACGAGTGGCGGGCTGGGTGGCGTTCTTCGGTGTAGCGGCAGCGCTCGCCTGGTTCCCCGAATACTTCAGGCAGGCTGACGACAGCGACCCTGCGGTGGCCGCCGTGGCCACGTCAGCCAAAGGCAAGGCCCCGGGCGCAGCGGCGGCTGCATCGAGCGCCGCGGCGGTAGTGCCGATCAAGGACCTGAGCCCTGCAGGCGACCTGTTCGCCGCCCGCAGCTGGAATGCGGAGCCGGTCCTCGGCACCGTCATTGAACAACCGGTAGTCGTGACTCCAGAGGTGCAGGTCCCCACTGCACCGCCGTTGCCCTTCCAGTTTGTCGGCAGGCTGGGTGACCGTTCCGATCTGCAGGTGTTCTTGCAGAGCGGCGAAAAAATATACGTCGTGCGCAAAGGGGATGTCATCGACGAAACCTGGCGGCTCGAGCGCATTTCCGATAAGGAACTGAGTCTGGTCTACCTGCCTTTGCGTTTGGCTCAGACTCTGTCTGTGGGGAGTACGGAATGAACAAATCCCGTTTGCTGATGAGCCTTTGTCTCTGCGCAGGGCTGGCTGCATGCAGTTCGGCGCAGATCGCCAAGGACGAAGCTTCCGCCCTGATGGAATCAGGCCAGTACGAAGCCGGTCTGGCTCGCATCGAACAGGGATTGCGCGAGAACCCTCGCGATACCGATCTGCACATAGCACTCAATAGCGGCCGGGCCCGCGCCGTGACGGCACTGCTGACCCAGGCCGACATGGACCGCGCCCAGCGTAATTTCGCCGGGGCCCGCATGGGCTACAGCCGGGTCCTGAGCATCGAACCGAACAACCGTCGTGCCCAGGACTCCCTGCGTCAACTCGACTACCTGCGCAGCATGGACGAGAAACTCGAAATGGCCCGTGGCGACCTGCGTCGCGGTGACATCTACGGTGCCGACCGCCAGGTCAAGCAGATTCTCGAACTGGACCCGCAGAACGAGGGTGCCCGGGAACTGCAAGACAGCATCCGCCTGGTGCAGAGCCGCAACGTGGTGCAGTACCCGCAGCTGCGCACGCGCCTGGACCGGCCGGTGACCCTGGAGTTTCGCGACGCCAACCTGAAGACCATTTTCGAAGTGCTGTCCCAGGTCGCCGGCTTGAACTTCATCTTCGACAAGGACCTGCGCCCGGACATGAAAGCCACGATCTTCGTACGTGATGTGCGCATCGAAGACGCCGTGGAACTGCTGCTGCAACAGAACCAGTTGCATCAGAAAGTGGTGAATGAAAACACCTTGCTGATCTACCCGGACTCGCCGCAGAAGCTCAAGGATTATCAGGAACTGGTGATGCGCACCTTCTACCTGACCAGCATCGATGCCAACACCGCGCTGAACATGATCAAGACCATGCTCAAGACCCGCGACGTGTTCGTCGATGAACGCCTCAATACCCTGACCATGCGCGACACGGGCGACGCCATCCGCATGGCGGAAAAACTGCTGCAATCGCAGGACCAGTCCAACCCCGAAGTGGTGCTGGAAGTGGAAGTGATGGAAGTGGCCCGTCAGCGCATTCTCGACCTCGGCCTGCAATGGCCCAACACCTTCGGTGTGATCAACAGCGACGGCTCGCCAGTGTCCATCCTTGACCAGCTCAAAGGCATCGACTCCAGCCGGATTTCCATCAGCCCGGCGCCGCAGGCCAAGATCAACGCCCAGGACAAGGACATCAATACCCTGGCCAGCCCGGTGATCCGGGTGAGCAACCGCGAACAGGCGCGCATCCACATCGGTCAGCGCGTGCCCATCATTAGCGCCACCTCGGTGCCTTCGACCCAGGGGCCGGTGATCACCGAAAGCGTGACTTACCTCGACGTCGGTCTGAAGCTTGAAGTGCAGCCCATCGTGCACCTGAACAACGAAGTGGCGATCAAGGTCGCGCTGGAAGTCAGTAACGCCACGCCGCTGGCGCCGACCGCTCAGGGCACCATTCCGGTCCAGGTCGATACCCGCAACGCCCAGACCACCTTGCGTCTGCATGATGGCGAAACCCAGATCCTCGCCGGTCTGGTGCGCAACGACCATGGCAGCAGCGGTAACAAGATCCCTGGCCTTGGCGACATTCCTGGGCTGGGCCGCCTGTTCGGCAGCAACAAAGACGACATCAGCAAATCCGAACTGGTGCTGTCGATCACCCCGCGGATCGTGCGCAACCTGCCATACCAGAGCCCGTCGGACATGGAATTCTCGACCGGCACCGAAACCAGCATGCACATCCAGGCCCCTGACCGTTCGATGAGCACGACGGTTCAGACCGGCCCCATGAGCGCACCGATCGCCACCACGGTTACTGTCGGGAAGCCTTGATCATGAGCGCCTCGCAACGCGGTTTTACCCTGGTCGAAGTCGTGGTGACGCTGGCCCTGGTCGGCCTGTTGGCCGGCATGGCCGCACCGCTGACCGAGACGGTGGTGCGCCGTGGCAAAGAGCAGGAACTGCGGACCGCGCTGTACCAGATCCGCGATGGCATCGACGCCTACAAACGCGCCTTCGACGCCGGCTACATCGAGAAATCGCTCGACAGCAACGGCTACCCGCCGAACCTGAAAGTGCTGGTCGAGGGTGTACGTGACGTGCGCAGCGCCAAGGGGGCCAAGTTCTACTTCCTGCGGCGCATCCCCCGTGATCCGCTGGCCACCGTCAAGCGTGACGACGAGGGCGGCTGGGGCCTGCGTGCCTATGACAGTTCGGCTGAGAACCCGCGCGAGGGCCAGGACGTCTTTGACGTTTACTCCAAGGCCCGGGGCAAAGGTCTCAACGGCATCGCCTATCGTGAGTGGTGAGCATATGCGTCGGCAAAAGGGTTTTACCCTGTTGGAACTGATGGTGGTCATGGCAATCATCGCGACCCTGATGACGATCGCCATGCCACGCTACTTCACCAGCCTGGAAGCCTCGAAAGAGACCACCCTGCGCCAGAGCCTGTCGTCCATGCGCGAGGCGCTGGATCACTACTACGGCGACACCGGGCGTTATCCCGACTCCATCGAACAACTGGTCGAACTGCGCTACCTGCGTAACCAGCCGCTGGACCCGATTGCCGAGCGCAAGGACACCTGGGTCGTGGTCGCGCCACCGGATGGCGTGGCGGGCGGGGTGGCCGATATCAAGAGTGGCGCCAGCGGGAGGGCGCGTGATGGCAGCCTTTATTCCGAGTGGTAAGCCTTCGGGTCAGGACGGCTTCACCTACCTGGGTGTGCTGTTTCTGATTGTCGTGATCGGCATGGGCCTGGCCAGTGCCGGCGAGTTGTGGGCCACCGCTTCACGCCGGGATCGCGAACACCAGTTGCTCTGGGTCGGTACGCAGTATGCCCAGGCGCTGCGCAGCTATTACCGCAGTTCGCCCGGCGTCGCCATGTACCCGAAAGAGCTCGCGGACCTGTTGCAGGACGAGCGCTTCCCGTCGGCCAGGCACCATATCCGCCAGTTGTACCCGGAGCCGATGACGGGGGGCGAATGGGAGCTGATGCGCGGTATCGACGGACGGATCAGCGGTGTCTACTGCCCGTCCGAGCAGAAGCCGCTCAAACAAGAGAACTTTCCCAGCGAGTGGTCGGACTTCAAAGGCATGGCCAGCTACAAGGATTGGCAGTTCGTGGCCGAGAAAGTTGTCCTCGATGGCACCGAGGGGCTGCCCAAAGAACAGTCCACCGCGCCCCAGGCATTGCAGCCTTGAACCCTTGGGAGCGGGTTTTGCGCCAGATATACCGGGTCCAATTGTGGGCTTGCTCGCGAAGGCGTTGTTGACTGTGTACATATCCGTTTTTTTGGTAACGGCGGCTTATGGTTTCGCCCTGACGGCGACTCCCTTTTTTACAAGCGCCTAAAAAAGGAAGCAAAAAACGCTCGCCCCTTACGTACGGCCCCTCGCTTAGGCTCGGGGTTCCTTCGCTCCGGTGTCCATCCGGGGGCATTGCCCTCCGGTCGGCTTCGCTTCGACCTACATGCAATGAGTTCGACTGCGTCGAACGGCGCTGCGCGCCCATCCCCGGATGAACACCTCCACTCAGCCTGCCGAGGGGGCGGGTGGATCAAGATCACAAGCTGCAGGCGAGCTAACGCTCGGCCTGATGAGTGGTGAAGAGCGAAGGTGTACGCCGACCTGCCTTTGCTCTTCTGTGGGAGCGAGCTTGCTCGCGATGGCGGCCTGCCAGCCAACCAATTTCTTTCGAATGTACCCAGCCCAACTGTGGGAGCGAGCCTGCTCGCGAAGACGGCCTTGCAGCCAACGAAAATCCTCTGCCTCACACCAGCGAAATGGCCAGAAATTATGGATGTCAGGCAAGGCTGTAGGACCAGGAGTGAGGCTACACCGCCTTGCGTCGTTGCCTACAACTACGCCAGAATCCGCCGGCTTGTGGGCCTTGGACCCTGACTCTATCGTTGTCGGGTCGCTGCAAATTCAGCGACCGGGTTTCGCAGCCCGGGTTAATCAAGGCGCTCAGCGCCACCGTTTCCATACAGTTGGCGCTTTTGTTCGCCCACTGTTTTGCGTTATGGCGGCTGTGCGCGGGAGACTTTCGGGTCTGCCGGGTTCCTTGATTCCCGGTCTGCGAACCTGCGTATGGCCGCCACCTGCTTCGTTTCGCAGCGAATCGTGGCGGCTCCATCAATCAAGGAGCTTCGTCATGGTCAAACCCACACCCAATCCCCCCGAATCAGAAACCGATACCACCCGGAGTGCATCAACTCTCCACCTCAAACCCGCCATCCTCAAAAACAACGCACCCCACAACCCCAGCACAATGTTCATCATCGCGCCAAACATCGACACCGAAAGCCTGTTGGCCCACGCCTGCGAATCGCTGGCCTCGGCGAGCGTCATGGCCAGTGATTTCGCAACATTCCTGGATGGTCCGCAACGCAGCATGCTGCTGGGGATCCAGCAGGTGATCATGCTGGCGGACCTGGCGGTCAACCGTGCACTGGATAACGTTGCTCCACTGGACTAAACGCCGAGCTTTTGTGGCGAGGGGGCTTGCCCCCGTTGGGGTGCGAAGCACCCCCCAAAAAAGGGTCCTTACGTTTATCTCCGGGAAACCGGGTAACGGCTTTTAGGGCCGCTGCGCAGCCCAACGGGGGCGAGCCCCCTCGCCACAGGGTTTGTGTACGCCGGAACGCATCAGGCGCTTTCCAGCATCTTGATCAATTCCTCAGGCCACACCGTTTCTCGGGTCTCTCGCAGTTCGGCTACGGACCACCACTTATGGTCAGCCATTACCCGGACTTCGTGAGCCGTCCATCCCTCACGGGACAGGCGTTCACTGTCGGTATGAACCACAAAATACTGCTCAACCGACAGCACCGTTTCGCCGCTTGGCAGCATCATCGGAAAACTGCGCTCTGCAACGCTGGCTCCCACGGCTGCGACATTCAGCCCGGTTTCTTCAAACAGTTCACGAACCGCCGCCGCCTCAAAGGATTCACCCGGCTCAAGCCCGCCACCGGGTGTCGCCCAGTGGCTTTGGCCGTCGAGGGCATCGCCTTTGTGCTGGAAGTGAAACAGCAGAACCTGTTGTGCAGGATTGATCACCAGCAGTCTGGCGGAATTACGTTGGCGCATTTTTTTCTTTCCATAGAGTGCCGCAAACCGCAGCTTTCACTGCGGCCCGCGACGGTAAAGCTCATGTCGGCGTTATTACACCGAAAGGGTTAAGCCACCACCCGATAACACGGCACATACGCCGCGCCGCCCGGCAGTTTCATGCGGTGCTGGGCGACGAAGGCTTTGAGCAGCAGGTCCAGCGGTTGCATGATCGCCGCGTCGCCACGGATCTGGTAGGGCCCGTGCTCTTCGATCAGGCGGATGCCCTTGTCCTTGACGTTGCCGGCGACGATGCCGGAGAACGCGCGGCGCAGGTTGGCCGCCAGTTCGTGGGAGGGCAGGTCCAGGCTCAGTTTCAGGTTGGCCATGTTTTCGTGGGTCGGGTCGAACGGGCGCTGGAAGCCTTCGTCGATTTTCAGCAGCCAGTTGAAGTGGAACGCATCGTTGCGCTCGCGGCGGAACTGCTTGACCGCCTTGAGGCCCTGGGTCATCTGGCGCGCCACTTCAGCCGGGTCATCGATGATGATCTGGTAGTGCTGCTTGGCGGCGTCGCCCAGGGTGGCGCCGACGAACGCGTCCAGTTGCTCCAGGTACGGCGCGGC
Source organism: Pseudomonas sp. GNP012 (assembly GCF_054343835.1). NCBI lineage: Bacteria > Pseudomonadati > Pseudomonadota > Gammaproteobacteria > Pseudomonadales > Pseudomonadaceae > Pseudomonas > Pseudomonas sp. GNP012. The sequence continues at coordinate 1,570,480 of NZ_JBTGUU010000001.1, forward strand.
ATGTTTGGGCCCGGTGAGGACGACCGGGAAGGGCAGGCCTGCGTTGTCCGGGTGCATCAGGATGCCCAGCAGGTACAGGAATTCTTCGGCCGTACCGGCGCCGCCCGGGAAGATGATGATGCCGTGACCGACGCGGACGAAGGCTTCCAGGCGTTTTTCGATGTCCGGCAGGATCACCAGTTCGTTGACGATCGGGTTCGGCGCTTCGGCGGCGATGATGCCGGGTTCGGTCAGGCCCAGGTAGCGGCCGCCGTGGATGCGTTGCTTGGCGTGGGCGATGGTCGCGCCCTTCATCGGGCCTTTCATCACGCCGGGGCCGCATCCGGTGCAGATGTCCAGGCTGCGCAAGCCCAGTTCGTGGCCGACTTTCTTGGTGTATTTGTACTCTTCGGTGTTGATCGAGTGCCCGCCCCAGCACACCACGATCTTCGGCTCGACGCCGGGGCGCAGGGTGCGGGCGTTGCGCAGCAGGTGGAAGACGTAGTCGCTGATGCCCTGGGAGTTGCTCAGGTCGATGCGCTGGCTGTCGAGTTCGTTTTCGGTGTAGACGATGTCACGCAGGGCGCTGAAGAGCATTTCCCGGGTGCTGGCGATCATTTCGCCGTCGACGAAGGCGTCGGCCGGAGCGTTCAGCAGTTCCAGGCGTACACCGCGGTCCTGCTGGTGAATGCGGATCTCGAAATCCTTGTAGGCTTCCAGAATGGTCTTGGCGTTGTCGACATGGGCGCCGGTGTTGAGGATGGCCAGGGCGCACTGGCGGAAGAGGCTGTAGATACTGCCGGAACCGGCTTCGCTCAATTGCTGGACTTCCCGTTGCGAGAGCGTTTCCAGGCTGCCTTTGGGACTGACGGAGGCGTTGATAACTTGGCGTTGGGTCATTCAATGATCCTTAAAACGATGTCATTCACACAGCAACTACGAATGGCATCCGAATGATGTGTATTCATGAAAGAAGATGGCACGAACTGCGCGGTCTCGCCATGTCCCCCGATTGACGATGAAAAGATGAAAAGGAGCTCCAGCATAGCTAAATCCCTCGTAGAGGCGATAATGGCCCGCTGACTTTTTGCCTCAGCCCCCTTTTTACCCTTTCAGCTCAGGAAAAACCGACGCAATGTTTGAAATCCAGCCGATGAACGCTGACACCTACCGGCAACAGACGCGGCGCAGCACGGTCATCATTGCCCTGATCTTCCTGGCGCTGGCGATGCTGCTGTCCACGGCGGCGGTGGCGCTGTTCGGCACGCCCGGGGGCGACAATCTGCGCTTCAACGTCGGCGGCGTGTTTGTTGCCGTGCTGGCGATGGTCGCGCTGATGCGCAAGGTGTTCTGGCGCCAGGCGTGGATGGCGCCTGCGGTCTACAGCTGGCAGCTCAAGCGCAGCCTGATGAGCATCACCAATGTCATGCATCATGTAACGGCGGCCGTGGAACGGGGTGATCCGGTTGCGATGAAGCTGTTGCGTTTCTACCATTTGGGCTTGAACCAGATGCATCAACTCGATGGCAACTCCAGCGACCATGGCCAGTTGATCCGCGAAATGGACCAGCACAAGGAACGGATGCAAGCGCAGGGAATCGAAACCGAACAGACACGGCTGGATCCGGCGTGGCTGGAGGCGGTCAAGCAGGTGTCGCGCTAACATCATTGCGAGCCCGGCTCGGGCATAGTGAGCAAAAACGGCGATCAGGAAGGTTCGTCCGTCATCGACACAGGGATTACCATGGGACATCCATTGATCAACGATCAAATTCAAATGCTTCGGTCAGCCGTGCCAAGGCTCAAGGTCCGCTCGGCGGTGACCTTGCTGATGGCGGTGTGCCTGTCGATGGTGGCTATCGTTATCTGGGAAGCCTGGAGCTCACGCCAGTACCACCTGCATGACAAGGAAGTGGTGATGTCCAACCTTGCGCAGACGCTGGCTTCGCAAGCACAGGCAACGATCAAGCAGGCCGATACGCTGCTGTTCACGTTGGTCGATCGTCTGGAACACGACGGCGTGGATCAATCCCGGCTGCCGGCATTGCTCAATGCCCAGCGCAGTGAGTTGAGCCAGCTCCATGGCTTGTTCGTTTTCGACGAAAAAGGGCAGTGGCTCGCCAATTCCAATGGCGCCGGCCAGACCGGCGTCAACAATTCCGACCGCGAATACTTCATCTTCCATCGCGACAACCCCAGCCGTGGGCCGCACATCGGGCCGTCGATCAAGAGCCGCTCGAGCGGCGAGTGGATCCTGACGGTTTCGCGTCGGCTCAATCATCCCGACGGCAGTTTTGCTGGCGTGGCGCTGGCGACGATCTACCTCAGTCATTTCCTGCAGCTCTACGACAGCATCGACATGGGCAGCAACGGCGTGATCACCCTGATCGCCGACAACGCCAGCATTGTCATTCGCCGACCCTTCAAGGAGTCGGATATCGGCAGCAGTCTCGCCAAGAGCCCGTTGTTCACCCAGTTGCTGCCCAAGGGCGATGCGGGCACGGCCACGATCACGTCGGTCGTCGACGGTGTCGAGCGGGTGACGGGGTACCGCCGGGTCGAGGGTTATCCGCTGATCGTGTTTGCCGCGCTGAACAAGGATGAAGTGCTGGCCAGTTGGCGCAAGGAAACGCTGCTCAGCGCCGGCATCGTCACGCTTTTGCTTGGTGTTCTCGGGGTACTGGGGTTCCGGCTGATCAAACTGATGAAGCAGCAGAACCTGGCGCAGGTCGAGTTGCTGGACACCCAGGACAAGCTCCTGGAGGTCAATCGCAACCTTGAAGGCCTGGCCCTCAAGGATGCGCTGACGGGGCTGGCCAACCGGCGTCAGCTCGACGCTTTCATCGATGCCGAAATGGGCCGTGCCCGGCGTAGCCAGAGTGAGTTGGCGCTGCTGATGATCGATGTCGATCATTTCAAACCGTTCAATGACCGCTACGGTCACCTGGCCGGTGATGAGTGTTTGCGCAAGGTCGGTGCGATCATCACCGACAACATCAAGCGCCCCGGTGACCTGGCCGCCCGTTATGGTGGCGAGGAGTTTGCAGTGGTGCTGCCCGGCAACGACTACGTGGGGGCATTCCTGGTGGCGGAGAAAATCCGTCGCGCGGTGCTACAGGCCGCAATTGCCCACAGCGACAGCCCGGAAGGCGCCGTCACCGTCAGCGTTGGCGTGTGTGCGAGCAATGGTGCGTCCCAGGTTCGCTCCGAAGACCTGATCGGTGCGGCGGACAAGGCGCTGTACGTGGCCAAGGCCAGTGGGCGCAATATGAGTGTGATTGCCAACTGAGGCTCAAGCGTCAGGCAAACCGGTCCGTTCCCTGTGTAGGAGCTGCCTCAGGCTGCGATCTTTTGATCCTGGTTTCAGGTTGCCCGCCGCAATCGCCACTGCCTGATTAATCGAAGATAGACCAACACATTGATCACCAACACCACGCTGCCCAAACCCAGTTGAATGGTCGGCGTAAGGCCCGCCGGGTAAATCACCGGCCAAATGTAATGCTCGATGAACCCAGCGCCATAGCCGGTTTGCCCGGCCCCATGGCGCATGCGGTTTTCCCAGTCGGTCAGCGGGCAGGGCAGGTGGAAGAACTCCACCGCCATCCCCCACAGCGCAGCGGGCGGATGCCACCAGATCAGGTGGCGCCATTTGAGTATCAGCAGCCCGCCGAACACGACAAACACAATGAACGACAGGTGAAACAGCATCAGCCCGTCGGCGGCGATTCGGTACAGCATGTCGGTGCCCCTGAAGGCTGATCGAATCGCTCCATGGTACTCGGGCCGGTGGCGGGCACTCTATCGATTGTCGCGATCCAATGTCCTGAGCACGCCTTGCAAACGCTCGGTCATCGATTCGCTGCTGCGTTGCATCGGTGCGCGCAGTTCGTCTCCGATCAAGCCTTGCAGGGCCAGCGCGGTTTTCACCGGGGCCGGGTTGGGCTCCAGGAACAGGCTGTTGATCAGTGGCAGCAAACGGAAAAACGTGGCACGACCTTCAGCCAATTGGTTGTCGCGGATCTGCCGGTGCAGCTGCACGAACAGTTCCGGATGGATATGCGCCGACGCGGCAATCGCGCCTTTGGCGCCCAGGCACAGGGCATTGAAGATCTGGTTGTCTTCGCCGCACAGCACGTCGACATGGCCGCTATCGAGCAAGGCGAGGGTGTTGGAAAAGTTACCGCCGCAATCCTTGATCGCGACGATCCGCTCGTGGGCGACGATGTTGAGCAGGGTCGCCTGTTCGAAGGCCACGCCGGTACGGTAGGGGATGTCGTAGAGAATCAGTGGCACGCTGGAGGCATCGGCGACCGTGCGGAAAAACCCTTCGAGGCCGGCCTGGGACGGGCGGATGTAATACGGCGCCGGCACCAGCAGGCCCGCCACCGGGCGCTTCAGGATCTCGCTCTGGAACTGCAACAACTCGGTCAGGTTGTTGCCGGCCAGGCCCATGACCACCCGTTGCGCCGGCACCAGCTCCAGCACCGCATCCAGCACTGCCAGTTGCTCATGTTTGCCCATCGCCGCCGGCTCGCCGGTGGTGCCGCAAACGACGAGGCCGTCGACACCTTTTTCCAGCAGGTGGCTGACCAGCCGGCGCAAGCCGACGAAATCGATGGCGCCGTTGTGGAAAGGTGTGACCAGTGGAACCCAGATACCCTGAAACGCTGACATGCTTTTTTCTCCTGATGGTTGACCGATTTCGTCACCGTCAGGGGCATGGAAGGAGAGTAAGCAAGGGGAGTGTGGTCCGTCGCGCTCAATGTCCTGTCAGCTCATCTGACGGGACAGCGCGCCCCGGTCACATGAGCGACTGTTTCTTCGATTTGAGGGCGTGCGCAACGCAACCTTGCGCCTTGGCAATCAAGCCAATGACGGAAGAGTCGAGTTTGAAGGTTGCGGACATACTTGTTTACACCCTGAGTGAGGCGCCCAGTTTTAAAAGTCGGCGCGCCTTTTGTCAATCACGAAAATCAGCGAACTCGGCGCGCATCCGGCCATTGTGCTTGGCCTTGTAGAGCTGATGATCGACCTGCTCGATGAATTCCAGGGCCGTGGCATGCATCGATGCCAGGGTGGTGCCGACGCCGAGGCTGATACTCAGCAGCTTCGACACGTTCGAGAATTCATGGGGGATCTGCTGCTGGCGAATCAGGTGCAGACACTTGTGCGCCACCAGTCTGGCGGATTCGGCATCGGTTTCCGGCAGCAGCCAGACGAACTCTTCACCGCCGATCCGGGCGATGAAATCCCGTGGCCGGTTCGCCGCCAGGGACAAGGTTTGCGCGACGCGGCGCAGGCATTCGTCGCCCTTGATGTGGCCGTAATGGTCGTTGTACTGCTTGAAGTAGTCGATATCCAGCACGATCACCGATAATGGCAACGCGGTGCGCTGGGCCGTGTTCCACTCGCGTTCCAGCACGGTGTCGAACATGCGGCGGTTGGCGATACCGGTCAGGCCGTCCTGGAAGGAATACTCTTCCAGTTGTTTTTGCAGGCGGATCAGGTGTTCTTCGGTTTTCTTGCGCTCGCTGATATCGAACATGAACCCCACCAGCGCCTCGACTTCGCCGTCCTTGCGCACCACGTGCACCACATCGCGGATCCACACGTACTCGCCGCTTTCGGTCAGTGCGCGATAGTCGGCCTCGTGATCGATGCCGGCCCGCGATTGCGAGACACAGAAGTCCATCACGTAGTCGCGGTCATCCGGGTGCATGCGCTCGACCCAGTCATTGACCGAGGCCCAGCTGTGCTGCTTCCAGCCCAGCAGTTCTTCGATCTGTGGCCCGATGTAGCTGAAGGTCATGGTTTTCCAGTCGATGCGCCAGGGAATGGCTTTGGTCGACTCAAGCAGGGTTTTGTAAACGTCGCTGTCGGTTTCGACTGAACTCATGAAGGGCCTGCCTCGATGAAAAATGCAGGGCCATCATGTTGCTACCACCTTGGCGAATCAAGCAGGCAGCCGATGAATGGCACGCGGGCGTATCAGTGAGCAAGATTGTTCAAGCCATTGGCCGCCACAGCTGGCAAAGTCTCAGGTCTTTCCCTGTCTGTAGAACGTCATGCCCAACTCACTCATGCCGCGCAGCGCCTTTCTGCGCGGGGCTGCGGCGATCATGCCGCTGTCCCTGGCCACCGCGCCCTGGGGCTTGCTGGCCGGTTCCATGGCCATCGAAGCCAACCTCACGCCCCTGCAAGGGCAGGGCCTGTCGAGCATTGTGTTTGCCGGTGCGGCGCAACTGGTGGCCATCGGCATGCTCAAGGGCGGTGCCGGGATCTTTTCGATCTTGCTCACCACCTTGCTGCTGACCTCCCAGCATTTGCTTTACGGGATGAGCATGCGCTCGGTGATTTCACCATTGCCGGGGCGCTGGCGTGCGGGCCTGGGGTTTTTGCTCACTGACGAGCTGTTCGCCCTGACCAGTCAGCACGACAAGCAGCAATTCAACCGCTGGTACGCCCTGGGCGTGGGCCTGACGTTCTACATCGCCTGGAACCTCTTCACCCTGGCGGGCATTGTGCTCGGCAGCAGCATTCCGGGCCTTGAACACCTGGGCCTGGATTTCTCCATCGCGGCCACCTTCATTGCCCTGATCACCCCGGTGGTACGCAACGTGCCGACCGTGGTGTGCGTGGCGGTGTCGCTGTTTTGCTCGGTGCTGTTCAGCTACTGGCAATGGGGTTCAGCGCTGGTGCTGTCGGGGCTGGCGGGGATGACCGCCGGGTTTGTCTGCAATAAATTCTACGGTGGACGCACATGATGGTCTGGGCTGTGATTGTCGGAATGGGCGTGTTGGTGTTCCTCAACCGCTACGTTTTTCTCGAACCGCGCCTGCCGGTGCGCCTGAGCAGCAATGCCCGGCAATTCCTCGGGTTTGCCGTACCGGGCATGTTGACGGCTATCTGTGGGCCGATTGTGTTCATGCCGGAAAAACAGCTGAATTTGCACTGGGACAACCCCTATCTGATCAGCTCGTTGGTGGCGGTGGGACTGGTGCTTTACACGCGCAATACATTGCTCAGCATGCTGCTGAGCATGGGCTTTTTCTTTTTGCTGCGCTGGTGGCTCTGAGCGGAGCAGGGGAACTGATCTAAGCTTTAAGTGGAAGACCGATCCCTTCGGGAAGTGAGGTGAACATGGCCAATGAACCCAAGCGTCCGGACCCGGAAGAAGACGTGGACGAACCCACGGAAGAAGAGATTGAGCAGCAGAAGCGGTCGATGCCGGACTGGAAGCATCCTGACGACGGTAAGGAGCTGTCGGATCTTGACCGCAAGTTCTGATCACCCCAAACGACAAAGCCCCGCCATTGTAGGAGCGAGCTCGCGATGGTCGTTAACGATAACGCGTGTTTACTGGCTGAACGCGGCGCTCTTGAGTCCATCGCGAGCAAGCTCGCTCCTACAATTTCCTTAACTGAGCAGCATTACGCCATTGAGTGGGGCTCTGTCGTTATTGATAAGTTCATGGTACTTGTTCAATTAACGCAGCGCCCTGGTTCCTGACATTGCCAACGGCCTTGTCCACCTTGTACCACTCAAATGCATCACTGATCTCGCCCTGGGATAACGCCATTTCCTCGGCTCTTTCCTTGGGCGTGGCCGGGTCCAGCCATTCCCGCGCCAGCTCGGGCGAGAACAGCACCGGCCGCCGGTCATGCACATCAAGCAGGCCGCCTGCGCTGTCCGCCGTGAGGATCACGAAACCGTCGTGCTCCCTGTGCGGGGCTCCGCCGATGGGGTACTGGCCGATGGCAGCGCAGAAAGCCGGCGCCCGGTCCCGTCGCCGGATCAACCAGGGTTGTTTGTTGCCGTCACCGGCGTCCACCCATTCAAACCAGTTATCGATCGGGCAGATTGCGCGATGCGGCCAGATTGTCCGGAAGTACGGGCCGTGGGCGACTTTCTCGACCCGGGCATTGATCGGCTCCGCGCGATCCGTTGCCCAGTGCGGCCGCCAACCCCAGCGCACGGCGTCGGCGTGCAGCCGCTCGTTCTCGAGGTGCAGCAGGGCGAGTTGCGTGGTGGGCGCGGCGTTATAGTGCGCCAGGGGTTCGTTGCCGACGTGATTGACCAGCGCGTCGGGGATGCTCAGCACCGCCACGAAGTCGTGAATCCCGCGGTATTGCGACAGTCGTCCGCACATGGCCTGACACTCTGGTTGAGCGTTTTTTCAGTTTAGTAGCTGGCGACGAAACAGGCTTGGCAAGCGCCGGAACCAAACCCTGTGTACCTTATCCAACCTCGGCCCGGCGTCCCGGGCGAAGGATTCCTGCCAACTTGTATTTCAATCGTGATGGTCTGGCCCAAGGCAAAAGATGAAACAGTGGTTCAAGTGTTTAACGGTGTGCGCCCTGGCAGTTGGCTTGCTGGGTTGCATCGCCGCACCCATTGCAATGACGCCGCAGACCGAAAAGCGTTTGCAGGCGCAACCGCCCATCCGTTTTCTGCTGACGTTCGATGACGGCCCCAGTGCATCGAGCTGGTGGAACCCGACCGTCACGGTGCTTGAGAGCCTGGCGCAAAACCCGCTGCAGCCGGGGATCAAAGCCGTGTTCTTCGTGCAAACCCGCGCGCCGCGCGCCGGTGGCAGCGAATTGGGCCGGGACATCATGCGGCGCGAACACGCCGAAGGTCACATTCTGGGCTTCCACACGGCAACGCCCTGGCACACCAATCATCGCTCGCTGGAGCCGCAAGAACTGGAGCAGGCCCTGACCGATGGCAGCGCCGACATCGCGGCGATCACCGGCGCCCCTCCAACCCTGCTGCGCCCGCCATTCTGGAACTACGACAAGCGCACTTTCGCCGCTTATCAGCAGCATGGCCTGCACGTGCTGCTCACGGACTTGAGCGCCAATGACGGTAAGATCTGGGGCTTCAACGCCAGCCCCCGGCGCCGGTCGCACATGCTGCGCTCGATGTCTGAAGTGCGCGAACGCATGGCTCGTGGCGAATTGCCGGTGGTCGACGGGGTGATACCGATCGTGGTGACGTTTCACGACCTCAACCGCTATACCGCCCGGCATACCCGTGAATACCTGCAGATTCTGCTCGACAGCGCCCGGGAGACCGGCGTGAAAACCGCGGACAAGCCGTTTTACGACGAACAGGCTGCGCTACAGCGGGCGGCCATGGCGCGAACCGTGCGCGATGGCTCGCAGCCCGTCGAGTTGCCGGGGTTCTGGAACTGGATCTGGGGTGGTAATTCCCACTGAGTTGCCGGAAATGCGAGGGGTATAACAAAATTGACGGCAATTTACTGGCGCAAAATCGGCAAAGTGTAACTATGCTGAAACGGATCCAATCGAACTGACTATCGCCCGAGGGACCGGCCATGCTTCCGATTTCAGTGCTTTGCAACATCGTAGAGTCCGGTTTTGAGCCACTGTCGTGCGAGTGCACCGAGAATCTCGGGCTGCTGAGCATCGAAGTCTACGACCCCGTCACCCGGCGGGTGGAGCTGCTGATCAGCGGTGTCTCGACAGCCGAACTGACCAGCGTGCGCGCCATCTCTGATTTTATCGGCGAGTTGCGTACCGAGATGAAGGCAGGGCGCCGGGCTTTTGCCGGCTGATCGAGTGTAACCACCGTCCTGTGGCGAGGGGGCTTGCCCCCGTTGGGCTGCGTAGCGGCCCTAAAAGCCGTTACCCGGTTTCTCGGAGATGAACGTAAGGACCATCTTTTTTTGAGGGGCGCTTCGCACCCCAACGGGGGCAAGCCCCCTCGCCACAAATGATCGTCGTCTTACGCTGCCGGCGGCAACAGCTCATCGATCATCCGCAAACAATGGTTCAACCCCGGCGAAACATCGCCCACCCGTCGGCTGAGAATGATCGGCGAGGTCGCGTTGTCTTCCAGCAAGGGTGTGAAACCGATGTCGTCGCGGTGCAGCAACTGCACCGAGGCCGGCACCAGCGTGACCCCGATTCCTGCCCCCACCAGACCGATCGCCGTTTGCAGTTCGTTGGTCCACTGCGCGACGTGGATGCTCACGCCATAGGACTCAAACAGCGCGATCACATGGTCGGCGTAACTCGGCCGTGGATTGCCGGGGTACAGCACAAAGGGTTCCCTGGCCAGTTCCCGCAGGCTGATGGGGCCGGCGAGCAACGGATGGCCGGCGGGCAGGGCGGCAACCAGGCGGTCTTCGGTGAGCACGGTCTGGACGATGGCCGGGTCGTCGATGCGGATCCGCCCAAAACCGATGTCGATACGCCCGGCCTTCAATGCCTGCACCTGTTGCAGGGTGGTCATTTCCGACAGGCCCAATTCCAGCTCCAGCGGTTCGCCACTGCGTAACCGGCGGATCAGCTCCGGCAGCACGCCATACAGTGTCGATGGCGCAAAGCCGATACCCAGCCAGGTCTTTTCACCCAGGCCAATACGCCGTGTGTTGTCGCAGACCTTGTTCAGTTGTTCGAGCAGGGCGGTGGAGTGCTCATGGAAAAACCGCCCGGCGTCGGTCAACTTCAGCGGGCGGCCGCGCTCCAGCAACATCACCCCCAGTTCGTCCTCCAGTTGCTGGATCTGCCGGCTCAATGGTGGTTGGGCGATGTGCAGGCGCTCGGCGGCGCGGGTGAAGTTGAGGGTTTGAGCCAATACCTGGAAGTAACGCAGGTGCCGCAGTTCCATGGGGCCTCCGGATTTTCAATTGAATACCTTTAAGGTATCAAGCCAGACCAATTCTATATTGGCCGCCCGGAAAAAGCCGTATGAGAATCCGACTCAGAACTTCAAGAACCTGACGGGTATCGAAATGCTTGCAACCGCCATTGAGTCGATCGAGACGATCATCGTCGATCTGCCGACTATCCGCCCGCACAAACTGGCCATGCACACCATGCAGAACCAGACCCTGGTGATCGTTCGCGTGCGTTGCGCCGACGGCATCGAAGGCATCGGCGAATCCACCACCATCGGTGGCCTGGCCTACGGCAATGAAAGCCCGGACAGCATCAAGACCAACATCGATACGCACTTCGCCCCCTTGTTGATCGGCCAGGACAGCGGCAACGTCAACGCTGCCATGCTGCGCCTGGAGCGCAGCATCCGTGGCAACACCTTCGCCAAATCCGGTATCGAAACCGCGCTGCTCGACGCCCAGGGCAAGCGCCTCGGCCTGCCGGTCAGTGAATTGCTCGGCGGCCGTGTTCGCGACGCACTGCCGGTGGCCTGGACCCTGGCCAGCGGTGACACGGAAAAAGACATCGCCGAAGCGGAAAAAATGCTCGACCTGCGCCGCCACCGCATCTTCAAGCTGAAGATCGGTGCCGGCGAGGTCAACCGCGACCTGGCCCACGTCATTGCCATCAAGAAGGCCCTGGGTGACCGCGCCAGCGTGCGGGTCGACGTCAACCAGGCGTGGGACGAAGCCGTCGCGATACGTGCCTGCCGAATCCTCGGCAGCAACGGCATCGACCTGATCGAACAGCCGATCTCGCGCAACAACCGCGCCGGCATGGCCCGCCTGAACGCCATGAGCCCGGCGCCGATCATGGCCGACGAATCCATCGAATGCGTGGAAGATGCGTTCAACCTGGCCCGCGAAGGCGCCGCCTCGGTGTTCGCCCTGAAGATCGCCAAGAACGGCGGCCCGCGCGCCGTGTTGCGGACTGCCTGCATCGCCGAAGCGGCCGGTATCGCCCTGTACGGCGGCACCATGCTCGAAGGCGGCCTGGGCACGATGGCGTCGGCCCATGCCTTCGTCACCCTGAACAAACTGGCGTGGGACACCGAACTGTTCGGCCCGTTGCTGCTGACCGAAGACATTCTCAGCGAACCGCTGGTGTATCGCGATTTTGAACTGCACGTGCCGAAAACACCGGGCCTTGGCCTGAGCCTGGATGAGGAGCGCCTGGCGTTCTTCCGTCGCGACAAGACCACTCATCAAGCCTGAGGAGAGCATTATGCTGTTTCACGTAAAAATGACCGTGAACCTGCCGGTCGACATGAATCCGGAGGCGGCAGCCAGACTCAAGGCTGACGAAAAAGCCCTGGCCCAGCGCCTGCAAGAGCAGGGCAAGTGGCGTCACCTGTGGCGCATCGCCGGGCACTACGCCAACTACAGCGTGTTCGATGTCGACAGCGTTCAGGAACTGCATGACCTGCTGATGCAATTGCCATTGTTTCCCTACATGGCCATCGAAATCGACGCGATGTGCCGACATCCGTCTTCCATCCGTGACGATGACCGCTGAGTCCTGCCTGCTCAGCGCTACGCTAATAATTACAAGATGAGGAACCCTGAAAAATGAACGTCAAAATTTCCCACACTGCCGAAGTCCAGAAATTTCTCGAAGAAGCCAGCGGCCTGCTCAACGACGCCGGCAATCCACGGACCAAGGCGCTGGTCTACCGCATCCTGCGTGATTCGGTGAATATCATCGAAGACCTGGCCGTGACCCCGGAAGAGTTCTGGAAAGCCGTCAATTACCTCAACGTGCTGGGCGCGCGCCAGGAAGCCGGGTTGTTGGTGGCCGGTATTGGCCTGGAGCATTACCTCGACCTGTTGATGGACGCCGAAGACGAGCAGGCCGGCAAGACCGGCGGCACCCCGCGCACCATCGAAGGCCCGCTGTACGTGGCCGGTGCGCCGTTGTCCGAAGGCGAGGCGCGCCTGGATGACGGCGTCGATCCAGGCGTGACCCTGTTCATGCAAGGTCGCGTGTTCAATACCGCCGGCGAACCCTTGGCCGGGGCTGTAGTGGACGTCTGGCACGCCAACACCGGCGGCACCTACTCGTACTTCGATGCCTCGCAGTCGGAATTCAACCTGCGTCGCCGTATCGTGACCGACGCTGAAGGCCGCTACCGTTTCCGCAGCATCGTGCCGTCGGGCTATGGCTGCCCGCCGGACGGTCCGACCCAGCAACTGCTCGATCAACTGGGCCGTCATGGCCAGCGCCCGGCGCATGTGCACTTCTTCATTTCCGCGCCGGATCATCGCCACCTGACCACCCAAATCAACCTCGACGGCGATCAATACCTGCACGACGATTTCGCCTACGCCACCCGCGACGAACTGATCGCCAAGATCACCTTCAGCGACGATCAGCAGCGCGCGGCGGCCCATGGCGTGAGCGGTCGCTTTGCCGAAATCGACTTCGACTTCACCTTGCAGTCGTCTGCCCAGCCTGAAGAACAGCAGCGCCACGAACGGGTCCGCGCACTGGAGGACTGATCACCCCCGACCCCTGTAGGAGCGAGCTTGCTCGCGATGGTCGTCAACGATGACGCTGGGTGCCTGATGTCCCGCGGCGTCCTCAAGTCCATCGCGAGCAAGCTCGCTCCTACAGGGGTTCGGCTCTAGAATGGACCGACGCAACTCATAACAACAACGAGAGTGACCTGATGATGCAAGCGCAACTGTTGAGTCAGCGCAGCCGGGTATTCGACCATGCCGACCCTTACGCCGTGTCGGGCTACGTCAATCAGCACGTCGGTAACCACTGCATTCTCATGCCCCGTGCCGGCAGCCCGCTGGCCAGCCTTGATCATCGCAAATTCGCCAGCCTCGACCTGTGCCGCATCAGCTACGGTGCCAGTGTGCGCGTGACGTCCGGTGCGCTGGACAGCATTTATCACCTGCAAGTGCTGCTGCGCGGCAACTGCCTGTGGCGTGGACACGGCCAGGAGCATTACTTCGCCCCCGGCGAATTGCTGCTGATCAACCCCGACGATCCGGTGGACCTGACGTACTCCGCCGATTGCGAGAAATTCATCCTCAAGGTCCCGACCCGTTTGTTTGAAACGGTCTGCGATGAGCAGCGCTGGCGCTATCCGGAGCAGGGCGTGCGGTTTCTGGAAAACCGTTATCAGCTCAATGAACTGGAAGGTTTCGTCAACCTGTTGGCGATGATCTGCCAGGAGGCCGAATCCACCGAGCAGATCCCCAGGGTGCAGGAGCATTACACGCAGATCATCGTCAGCAAGATGCTCAGCCTGATGAAGACCAACGTCAGTCGCCTAGATCCGGGCTCGCAGGCGGCCACGTTCGAAGCGATTGCCGATTACATCGCCAATAACCTCAAGCAGGACATCGACAGCGAAGAACTGGCGCGCCAGGCCCACATGAGCTTGCGTTCGTTGTACGGGTTGTTCGAACGCAATGCCGGTGACACGCCGAAGAACTACATCCGCCGCAAGCGCCTTGAGTCCATCAACGCCTGCCTCAGCGACCCCACATGCAACGTGCGCAACATCACCGAAGTGGCCATGGACTACGGCTTCCTGCACCTGGGACGGTTCTCCGACAGCTACCGCAAGCAGTTCGGCGAATTGCCGTCCGATACCCTCAAGCGTCGGTATTGAGTTCACCCGATAATTTGTGGCGAGGGAGCTTGCTCCCGCTCGGCTGCGAAGCAGTCGCAAATTCGGTGGTCGCGGTGTTTCTGGTTCACCGAAGTTGTAGGTTTTGGGGCCGCTGCGCGACCCAGCGGGAGCAAGCTCCCTCGCCACAGGTTTAGCCTTTCCCATCCAATACCCCATTGCACAAAACGGATAAAGGTCTGCACCCCGCGGATAGTCCGCCCCATCGCCCCGTCCTAGCATGACCCCTGCCTGAACAATAACAATGGAGGCGGTGGCCATGACCCTGCGACCCGAATATTTGCATTCCCTGCTTGAAGACGATCCCGAGCAGGGCCTCTATCGCTGCAAGCGCGAGATGTTCACCGACCCGCGTCTGTTCGATCTGGAGATGGAACACATCTTCGAAGGCAACTGGCTGTACCTGGCCCACGAAAGCCAGATCCCCAATATCAACGATTTCTACACCACGACCATGGGGCGCCAGTCGATCTTCATCGCGCGCAACAAGGACGGTGTTCTCAACGCCTTCATCAACGCCTGCAGCCACCGTGGCGCGACCCTGTGCCGGCACAAGTCCGGCAACAAGAGTTCCTACACCTGTCCGTTCCACGGCTGGACCTTCAACAACTCCGGCAAGCTGCTCAAGGTCAAGGACCCGGCCAACGCCGGTTATCCCGCGAGCTTCAACTGCGAAGGCTCCCACGACCTGACCCGCGTCGCGCGGTTCGAGTCCTATCGCGGCTTCCTGTTCGGCAGCCTCAAGGCCGATGTTGTGCCACTGGTCGAGCACCTGGGCGAGTCGGCGAAGATCATCGACATGATCGTCGACCAGTCCGCCGATGGCCTGGAAGTGCTGCGGGGCTCTTCCAGCTACATCTACGAAGGCAACTGGAAACTCACTGCCGAAAACGGCGCCGACGGCTACCACGTCAGCTCCGTGCACTGGAACTACGCGGCCACCCAGAACCAGCGCAAGCAGCGTGAAGCCGGTGACACCAACCCGACCATGAGCGCCGGCAGCTGGGCCAAGCAGGGCGGTGGTTTCTATTCCTTCGACAAGGGCCACATGCTGCTCTGGACCCGCTGGGCCAACCCCGAGGACCGTCCGCTGTACGAGTGCCGCGATGAGCTGGCGCAGGATTTCGGCAAGGCTCGCGCCGACTGGATGATCGAGAACTCGCGCAACCTGTGCCTGTACCCCAACGTGTACCTGATGGACCAGTTCAGCTCGCAGATCCGCATCGCCCGGCCGATCTCGGTCAACCGTACGGAGATCACCATCTACTGCATCGCCCCCAAAGGCGAGAGCGACCACGCCCGGTCCAGCCGGATTCGTCAGTACGAGGACTTCTTCAACGTCAGCGGCATGGCCACGCCGGACGATCTGGAGGAATTCCGTTCCTGCCAGACCAGCTACCAGGGCAGCGTCACCACCTGGAACGACATGTCCCGTGGTGCCGAGCACTGGATCGAAGGCGCTGACGAAGCCGCCAAAGAGATCGACCTGCACCCGCTGCTCAGTGGTGTGCGCACCGAAGACGAAGGTCTGTTCGTGCTGCAACACAAATACTGGCAGCAGACCATGCTCAAGGCCCTGGCCTTTGAGCAGTCGAAACTGATCGCCGTGGAGGACGTGCAATGACCATCACCTACGACAGCGTGCGCGACTTTCTCTACCGCGAAGCGCGTTACCTGGACGACCGCCAGTGGGACCAGTGGCTGGAACTTTACGCCCCGGACGCGACGTTCTGGATGCCGTCCTGGGACGACAACGACGAGTTGACCGAAGACCCACAGCGGGAAATCTCGCTGATCTGGTACGGCAACCGCACCGGCCTGGAAGACCGCGTCTTCCGCATCAAGACCGAGCGCTCCAGCGCCAGCGTGCCGGACACCCGCACCTCCCACAACATCAGCAACATCGAGCTGCTCGAACAGGCCGACGGTTTGTGCAAGGTGCGCTTCAACTGGCACACCCTGAGCTTTCGCTACAAGACCGTCGACAGCTATTTCGGCAGCAGTTTCTACACCCTCGACATGCGCGGTGAAAACCCGTTGATCAAGGCCAAGAAAGTGATCCTGAAGAACGACTACGTTCGTCAGGTCATCGATGTTTACCACTTGTGAGGCTGGCGTCATGACCCATTCCATTGCGTTCAATTTCGAAGACGGCGTCACCCGTTTCATCGACGCCAACGTGGGCGAGACCGTGGCCGATGCCGCTTACCGCCAGGGCATCAACATCCCGCTGGACTGCCGCGACGGCGCCTGTGGCACTTGCAAGTGTTTTGCCGAAGCCGGTCAGTACGATTTGGGCGAGGAGTACATCGAAGACGCCCTCAGCCCTGAAGAGGCCGCGCAGGGTTTTGTCCTGACCTGCCAGATGCGCGCCCAGAGCGATTGCGTGGTGCGGGTGCCGACGTCCTCCGAGGTCTGCCGCACCCGTCAGGCCAGCTACGACGCGACCATCAGCGCCGTGCGCCAGCTGTCCGACAGCACCATTGCACTGTCGATCAAGGGCGAAGCCCTGAGCAAACTGGCGTTCCTGCCTGGGCAGTATGTGAACCTGGGAATCCCCGGCAGCGAACAGACCCGCGCCTACTCGTTCAGCTCGCTGCAGCGCGATGGCGAAGTCAGCTTCCTGATCCGCAACGTGCCCGGTGGCTTGATGAGCAGTTTCCTCACCGGCATGGCCAAGGCCGGCGATTGCATGAGCCTGGCAGGTCCCCTGGGCAGTTTCTACTTGCGTGACATCCGTCGGCCGCTGTTGCTGCTGGCCGGTGGCACCGGGCTGGCGCCGTTCACCGCGATGCTGGAGAAGATCGCCGAGCAGGGCAGCGATCATCCGCTGCATCTAATCTACGGCGTGACCCACGATTTCGACCTGGTGGAAATCGACCGCCTCGAAGCGTTTGCCGCGCGCATCCCCAACTTCACCTTCAGCGCCTGCGTCGCCAGCCCCGAGAGCCAGCATCCGCTCAAGGGCTACGTGACCCAGCACATCGAGCCAAAGCATTTGAACGAGGGTGATGTCGACGTCTACCTGTGCGGCCCGCCGCCGATGGTCGAGGCCGTCAGCCAGTTCATTGGCGAGCAAGGCATCGCGCTTGCGAACTTCTACTACGAAAAGTTTGCTGCCAGCGCGGCGTGAGCCGCAGGTGATTTCCCTGGCTGGGTAAAGACCTCCTGTGGGAGCGAGCCTGCTCGCGAAAGCGGTCTGGCAGACACCCACGTGTCGACTGGAAGAACCTCTTCGCGAGCAGGCTCGCTCCCACAGTTGAACTGCAACCTTCTTCATGAGGTACACATGAACAGATTTCACGAAAAAGTCGCGCTGATCACCGGCGCTGCCCAAGGCATCGGGCAGCGGGTGGCCGAGCGCATGGCAGCCGAAGGGGCGAGGCTGATCCTGGTGGATCGTTCCGAGCTGGTGTTCGAAGTGCAGCAACAATTGGCCGCGACCACTCAGGTGTTGGCCCTGACCGCCGACCTTGAGCAATACGACGAATGCAGCCGGGTGATGCAAACCGCCGTCGAGCGCTTCGGGCGCCTCGATGTGCTGGTCAACAACGTCGGCGGCACCATCTGGGCCAAACCGTTCGAGCACTACGAGGCGTCGCAGATCGAGGCCGAGGTCCGTCGTTCGCTGTTCCCGACCTTGTGGTGTTGCCATGCTGCGCTGCCGTTCATGCTGGAGCAGGGCAGCGGGGCGATCGTCAACGTCTCTTCCATCGCCACCCGCAGCCTCAATCGCGTGCCCTACGGTGCGGCAAAGGGTGGGGTCAATGCCTTGACCGCCTGTCTGGCGTTCGAAACCGCCGGTCGTGGCGTGCGGGTCAACGCCACGGCGCCTGGCGGCACTGAAGCACCGCCGCGACGCATACCCCGCAATGGTGCCGAGCAAAGCGAGCAGGAAAAACTCTGGTACCAGCAGATCGTCGACCAGACCCTCGACAGCAGTTTGATGAAACGCTACGGCACCCTGGATGAGCAGGCGGGGGCTATTCTGTTTCTGGCCAGCGACGAAGCGTCCTATATCACCGGCATGGTCATGCCCGTGGGCGGCGGCGATCAGGGCTGACACGAGCGACGAGCAACCCCATCGGCAAACGGAGTCATGGTGATGAGTGACAAACCCACGATCGTGCTGGTCCATGGTTTCTGGGGCGGTGCCGCCCACTGGAACAAGGTCATCGTCAAATTGCTCAGCCGGGGCGACACGCACATTCGTGCCGTCGAGTTACCGCTGACGTCCCTGGCCGAGGATGCCGAGCGTACGCGCAAGATGGTCGCCCAGGTGTCCGGTCCGGTGCTGCTGGTGGGGCATTCCTATGGCGGCGCAGTCATCACTGAAGCGGGTGATTTGCCGAATGTGGTCGGGCTGGTGTACATCGCCGCGTTCGCCCCGGACGCTGGTGAAAGCCCCGGCGGTATCACGCAACGGCACCTGCCTGCGGCAGCGGCCAACCTGACGCCGGACAGCGACGGTTATCTGTGGGTCAAGCCCGAGCTCTACCACGAGAGCTTCTGTCAGGACTTGCCGGCGACCGAAGGGTTGGTCATGGGCCTCACCCAGAAAGCGCCGCTGGCGAGTACCTTCGGCGATACCATTGGCACGGTGGCCTGGAAGAACAAGCCATCCTGGTATCAGATCTCGACCGCCGACCGGATGATCGCGCCACAGAACCAGCAATGGATGGCCGCGCGGCTCAACGCCCGGGAGATTCTGACCTTGAACGCCAGTCATGCGTCATTGGCGTCGATGCCCGCCGAAGTGGCGGCCTTGATCGACAGGGCTGCGACGGCGTTGGCTAACGCCCCCTAGGGGCTACAACGCATCCAGGGATGGCAAGGGAATTTCCATGGCGACGTCTGGTCGGTATTTTGGAGAAGGGCGGGTGTAAGGTGAACAAGTCGACCTGATAGCACTGCCCAGGAGGAGGTGACCATGAACGTTTCGATGCTGAACAAGATGCATATGAACGGCTATGACGTACTCAGCGTGAACAACGGCCCCTGGCGGGTATGCACCCGGAGTGACCGGCTTGGCTCGTTCAACAGTCGAGAGGAGGCACTGGCGTTTGCCGCGTCACTGCCCGGCTACAGGGCGCGCGCCGGCCGCCATCAAACAAAATGACGTCAATCTCCTGTAGGAGCGAGCTTGCTCGCGATGGACGTCAACGATGACGCGCCCTGTTTGAATGAACGCGTTGTCCGGACGTTTATCGCGAGCAAGCTCGCTCCTACAGTGTTAATAGCCACCGCCTCCACTGGGCCGGGAGGGTTCCCGGGCCTTTTGCTGCGTGTGACTCCATTGCGCGCAGGTCATGAAGCCCTTGTGGTCGACCATGCCGCGGCCATCGAAACTGACGTTGTACGCCTGCTGATGGCCTTCGTGAGTCAGTTTGTAGTCAAAGCAGGTACCGGGTTCAACGGTACGATCGGTGACCGCCAGGGGCTGGCCGCCGATTTGCCGGACTTGCTCGTGGGTCATGCCGGTGTCGACTTTCGCCACCAGCGGCTGGTTCTGATAGATCGAGTGGGTGCTGCAGCCTGCCAACGCGGTCAGTGCGACGACCAGCGTCAATAGTGGCCTGTTCATGGCAGCGCCCCCGCTATTGAGCCTTGTTGCGGCTAATGACCTTGGCTTTCACTTCCTCGGCATAGCCGGACAGTTTTTCTTCATCACCCTGAAACAAGGCACACAGCCTTTGCACGGCTTGCGCGTCGACTTCGCTGCCGAGCTGGCGCAACTGCTGCTCTATGCGCAAAAGCTCCACCGCCGACCAGCGCAAATCTGACGCAAGCCCTTGCAGATCACGCCGAAGTTGCTGTTCCGATTCGTTAAGCCACATGATGACCTCCTGAACGCTGCATTCCGCAATTTTAGACCCGTTTACCGGAGCGGATGTTGTGTTCATCTGAATCAGCGAGGTTTCCTTTGGTCGGGAAAAGCGAACGGGAAAATGCGCTGTCTGCTCTGGTTCACGGCAGGACAATGTCAAATGACAGCCTGCAAGGAACTAATTGGGCGAAGTGATATCAATGACTCGCCGAATCGTCGGGATGGATGTACGGTCGACGGCAAGCTACATTTTCTCTTTTCGAATTTAAGGAAGCAGCATGCGGATGTTGATGGGGGGAGTCGCGCTGGCATTGCTGGGCGGATGTTCGTTGCCGGCGTCGCTGGTACCGGGCGAGCCGAATGTCAGCAAGCACAGCGAGAAGACGCCAAAAGAGTATGCGGCGTGCGTTTTGCCCGCCTGGCAGACGGAAGTATCGAATACGACCCAGATTTCGATTTCCAACGGCTACCGGATCACCGCACCGAGCGTGATAACGGCCGATGAAGTGCTGGATATCGTGAAACACAAGGACGGCAGCCGGGTTTCGTTGTATCAGGGGCCGCCTTGGGCCAAATCCGGCGACCTGCGCAAAATCGTGCGCGACTGCCTGTAAGTGCGAGAGGGTGAAAATCGGTCACCCACCGTTTTTCGCCTGAACCGAGAAAAACCGGATGCCTGGCGTGCATCCGGTTTTTTTATGGGGGGCAGTCTGAAAGGTTGGTCGCAGGAATGATCTGCTCATTGGCCTGGGCGCTGCTTTTCCTTTCCCGACGCTCGTTCATCCAGCTCTCCACCTTGACGCCGAATTCTGCCGGGGCCTTGCGCCCGAATTTCCTGGCGATGTCGAGGATGGTTTGCTGGGCGAGGGCCTCTTCCATGCGTTTTTGCGCAACCATCATCGCCCCATGGACCGCGCACGGACCGTCCAGTGCCCAGGCCGGCGGGGTGCCGTCAAACACTGCGCAACGGCCGCGGATCTCCCGACAATCGAAGATCGACTTGCGGCCGTCGATGGCGTTGACGATATCCAGCAGGGTTATTTCGTCGGCGGGCCGGGCCAGCTTGAAGCCTCCGCGCATGCCTTCGGTGGCGACCACCAGCTTGCTTTTGGCCAGCTTGGTGAAGATTTTCGCCAGATAGTCCAGGGGAACGCCTTGCAGTTCGGCAAGGTCGCGGACACTCGCTTCGCGCGAATCGCCGCCGTTGCCGACGAGAAAAAGCAGGCAGTGGATGCCGTACTCGACACCTGCGCTGTAAAGAGACATACAGATCTCCGACTTGATTAGTCGCCAATTCTAGCAGCCGAGCCTAAGCCAGGCAACGAATCGTCGTGTCCTGAATTTTCTTTTTCAGCTCGAAAAACCCTTGTCATGTACGTTCTTGAGGCTTTTCTGCGCAGGCATCGACGCGTTCGATGGCAGCCATCAAAAAAAACGGGTTGCAGGATTTAACTCGGATCAATAGAGTCGTAGTTGTTCGAGCGGCATAGGTCGACGACTCTCGAAAAACACCGACCTCATGCTTGCTCCCGATGAGCTTGACTCACAACCCTTGTTTATCCCCTGGAGTTAAAAATGAAACAGCACATTCTGGTGATCGGCGCAGGTTTCGGTGGTATGTGGACAGCTTTGAGCGCCACGCGCCTGTTCGACATTCACGGCCACAACGACGTTGAGGTAACCGTGCTGGCGCCCCAGGCCGAGCTGCGTGTGCGCCCGCGCTTCTACGAACCGAACGCCCACCAACTGGCTGCGCCGATCGGCGATCTGTTCGATGTTGTCGGGGTCAAGTTCATCAAGGGCGCGGCGCAGACCATCGATATCGAGCAAAAGCAGGTCGGCTATGTCGATGCCGCCGGTGCCCGACAGGTCTGCAGCTACGACAAACTCGTTCTGGCCACCGGCAGCGGCCTGGCTTCGCCAAACATTCCGGGCGTGGCCGAACATGCGTTCGACGTCGACCAGATCGAACAGGCCGTGCGCCTGGAAAACCACCTCAAGGCGCTGGCCAATCAACCCGAAAGCAACGCGCGCAACACGGTGGTGGTGGCCGGTGGCGGTTTCACCGGGATCGAAACGGCGACTGAAATGCCGACCCGCCTGCGGGCCATCCTCGGCGACCGAGCCGACATCAATGTGATCATCGTTGACCGTGGCGATAAAATCGGCGGCTCGATGGGCGAGGAAATCGCTGAATCGATCGTCGAGGCCAGTGTGGCGACCGGCGTGAAATGGCACCTGAAAGCCTCGGTTGTGTCGGTCGATGCCAACGGCGTCACTCTGTCCGACGGTGCGCGTATCGATGCCAGGACCGTGGTCTGGACCACCGGCGTTCGCGCCAGCTCCCTGACCGAACAGATCCCGGCCGAACGCGATCGCCTGGGCCGCCTGCATGTCGACGCCCACCTGAAAGTGATTGGCCAGGACGACATCTTCGCCACCGGCGACGTGGCCTACGCAGCCAGTGACGAGATCGGCAACTACGCCCTGATGACCTGTCAGCACGCGATTTCGCTGGGCCGTCACGCCGGCAACAACGTGGCGGCGCAGATCCTCGGTGTCGACCCGACGCCGTACAGCCAGCCCAAATACGTGACCTGCCTGGACCTCGGCGCCTGGGGCGCGGTCTACACCGAGGGTTGGGACCGTCAGGTCAAGTTGATCAAGCAAGAGGCCAAGGCACTGAAGACCCAGATCAACACCCAGTGGATCTACCCACCGGCGGCAGATCGAGTCACCGCACTGGCTTCGGCGGATCCGATGATTCCCGTGGCCTGATTGATTCGAACATCGCGCCTGAACAAAACAATCCCGCTCGGGTTCGCCGAAGCGGGATTTTTTACGTCTCGATTGCCTGCATGAAATTAACCGTGTATTTTTTCATGAAATTAAAAATACAAAATTTCACGAGGCCGTATGTTTCAGCAATCCACCCGACATGTCGCCAGTTACTACGCCCATAGCTGCGCCGATCGACTGGTCAATCGGACCACACTGGAAGGTGAGCAAGACACCGAAGTGCTGATCATCGGGGCCGGTTTCAGTGGATTGCACACGGCGTTGCGCCTGGCGCTGGCCGGCAAGCGGGTGACCTTGCTCGAAGCCAGCCGGGTGGCCTGGGCCGCGTCCGGGCGTAATGGCGGGCAGGCGATTCTCGGCTGGTCGTGCGACATGCCACCGCTGGAAGCAGCGCTGGGATACGAGCGGGCGCGGCGATTGTGGGACGGCATGCGCTGGGCCTCGCGCGAATTGCGTGATCTGCCTGGCCGCCATGAGTTCGATTGCGACTATCGCGCCGGCCATCTCTGGACTTCGGTGATGCCGCGGCGAGTGGGGCTGCTGACCGAGTGGCAGCACGAGGCCAGCCACAAGTGGGGTCACGACAAACTGCAATTCATCCCCCGGCAACAGCTGCCGGAATGGGTGGCCAGCGAGCGTTATCAGGCCGGCCTGTTCGACCCCGAGGGCGGGCATTTGAACCCGCTGAAACTGGCGCTGGGCCTCGCGGATGCGGTTGAGCGGGCTGGCGGCCGTATCTACGAGCAAAGCAAGGCGCTGAGCTATGGCGAGGAGGGCGAAGGCTTTGTGGTGACGACCGAGCGCGGTCGTATTCGCGCCGATGTGCTGGTGCTGGCGTGCAACGCCTACCTCGATCGGCTCGACCCGCAATTGGCCAGTTGCGTGTTGCCGGTCGGCACGTATCAGGTCGCGACCGCGCCGCTCACCAGGGACCAGGCCACTGCGCTGCTGCCGAGTAACGTGTGCGTGACCGACAACCAGTTCGTGCTCGATTATTTCCGCCGCACCCCGGATAACCGCCTGCTGTTCGGCGGCGGTTGCACTTACCTGGGCGGGATGCCCAAGGACATCGCCGCGGCGACCCGGCCGTTCCTGGAGCGAGTGTTCCCGCAACTCACGGGCGTGGCGCTGGAGTTTGCCTGGGGCGGACACATCGACCTGACCCTCAAGCGCACGCCGGATATCGGGCGGCGCGGCGATCTGTACTGGATGCAGGGCTATTCCGGGCATGGCGTGCTGCCGACACTGGCCGCGGCGCGGGCGGTGTCCGACGCGGTACTCGGTCAGCCCGACGAACTGTCCCTGTACCAGGGCCTGAACAACGGCAGTTTCCCCGGCGGCAAATACCTGGCCGCGCCGCTGGAAGCCATCGGCAAGGCCTGGTATCGACTGCGCGACAGCATTTGAAGCGACACTTTCTGGAAGCCTCAAGATGGACATGCAAGAAGAGATCTCGGCGCTGGCGATCCTGATCCAGGACCTGCGCAAGCACAAGAAGTACACCCTGAAGGAACTGGCGGACAAAATCGGCCGCTCCGTCGGTTTTCTGTCCCAGGTCGAGCGCGGCCTGTCGCGCCCGACGGTGGCGGATCTGACCGCGATCAGCGAAACCCTCGGCGTGCCGACCACCTATTTCTACAGCCTGCCCAAACCCATGGCGTTGTCCTGGGTCACCCGCCCGGACGAGCGTCGCACGCTGTACTACGCCGACGGCATCACCGACATCCTCGTTTCGCCAAAAATGCGTGCGTCGTTCTCGATGCTTGAAAGCCAGCTCGAACCCGGCGCCAGCAGCGGCGACCGGCACATGAAGGACAGCTCGGAGCAGGGCGGTTATGTCCTCGAAGGGCAACTGACCCTGTGGCTCGACGACAACGAACCGGTGACCCTGCATCCCGGCGACAGCTTTCAACTGGCCAGCCATGCGCACTGCCGCTACGGCAACCTGTCCGACCAACTGACCCGCGTGCTTTGGGTTTACACCTGATAACAACAAGGAACAAGACGATGGATGCCGTGTGCTCTGAACTGCTGGCCGAAGTTCGCAACTTCCGCCACAGCAACCCCGAAGTGCGATACGTCGACCTGATCTCCCTGGACATTCCGGGGCATTTCTACGGCAAGCGCTACCCGATCGAAATGCTGGAGAAAGTCGCTGTCGGCAGTGCACTGAAACTGCCGCAAAACTGCGTGCTGCTCGGCACCCAGGGCGGGCTGTTCAAGATTGGTGACTACTGCTTCAACGATGGTGACCCGGATGCGCTGCGGCGTTTGGTGCCTGGCACCTTGAAGCTGGTGACCTGGGAAAAGCAGCCTCTGGGCCAGATGCTGATCACCTCCGACGGCACGGAAAAACCCATCGAATTCGAACCCCGTGAAGTGCTGGCCCAGGTGCTGAACCGCCTGCACCGCAAAGGGATTTTCCCGGTGGTGGCCTTCGAGCTGGAGTTTTACCTGTTCGACAGCCGCTTGAAGGACGGCCTCCCGCAGTTCCCCCGCGATGAATTGACTGGCGACGCCGATGATCAACCGAACATGCACATCGAACGCTTGTCGCGCTTCGCGCCGGTGCTCGATGAAATGGTCGAGACCGCGCGAGCCCAAGGCATCGATGCCACGGTGATTACCGCCGAACTCGGCCCGGGCCAGTTCGAAATCAACTTCGGCCATTGCGATGACGGCCTGCGCGCCGCCGACTGGGCCGCCCTGTTCTGTCGCAGCACCCGGGGCGTGGCGCTCAAGCACAACCTGCGCGCCAGCTTCATGGCCAAACCTTACCTGCAACACCCCGGCAGCGGCATGCACGTGCACGTCAGCCTGTATGACCAGGCCGGCAACAACCTGCTGGCGGCGAACGGTCAGCGGGCGCTGCGCCATGCCGTGGCCGGTTGCCTGGAGGTGTTGCCGCACTGCATGCCGATCTTTGCCCCGAACCACAATGCCATGCGCCGCTTGAGCGGCACGGTGAACGTCGCGTCCCGCGCCAGTTGGGGCTTCGAGGATCGCGATGCGTGCTTGCGTATTCCGGAGTCGGACGTCAAGAACCTGCGCATCGAACATCGCCTGGCGGGCGCCGATGCCAACCCGTATCTGGCGCTGGCGGCGATCCTGGTGGGGTTGGAGCAGGGCCTGGTAGGGGAGCGCGAGCCGATTGCACCGCTCAACGAAGACCGCAGCAGTGGCATCGATTTCCCGTTGGAAATGCTCGAAGCGGTGCAGTCCATGCAACATCATTCAGCCGTGCGCGAAGGCTTGGGGGCGGAGTTTGTGGACGTCTATTGCGAAAACAAACGTCAGGATCATCTGGCATTTCTGCATGACATCAGCGCGCGTGAGTACCGCTGGTTCTTGTAGTCGCCCTTAAAAAACATGTGGATATATAAGGGCTTAGAGCGTTTAGTAACTGGATAGTGAATAAAAAATATCTTGTTACAGGCCGAAATATTCCGTAATATCCGCGCCGCGTTCACCACCACGGTTTATGCATTTTTAAGTCCCGGGCGTCCATCAGCTGCCCGGGATTTTTTTTGCCTGCAATTTGGTCGGCCGTTGAGAATCAAAAGATCGCAGCCTGCGGCAGCTCCTACAGGGATGTACGTCTCACCTTTGTAGGAGCTGCCGCAGGCTGCGATCTTTTTGCCGTCAAATGCTGATGACTAAGCAGGTACGCTGGCGCGTGCGGTCATTTTCATCAGCCAGTAATAACTCAACGCCGGAACCAGCAACCCGACCACCCACGCCAGATCCACCCCATCCAGCGCCGTGGCCACCGGGCCGACGTACAGCGTGGTGTTCATGAACGGGATTTCCAGGACGATCGCCAGCAGGAAACTGCCGCAGGCAATCCGGTTGACGCGCCCATAGATCCCGTTCAGGTCGAAGATGTCATCAATCTGGTATTGCCCTTTGCGCAGGCAGTAGTAGTCCACCAGATTGATCGCCGTCCACGGGATCAGGAAGTAGCTCATGAAGAAGATGAAGTTCAAGAAGAAGTTGATGAAGTCGTCCTGACTGATGGTGCACAGGGCCGTGGCCACCAGGCTGATCAGCAGCATGAACACACCGCGCACCCGCGGCGTCACCTTGAGTCGGGCGAAAGGCTCGATCACGGTGATGGTCGACATGAACGCGCCGTACAGGTTGAACACGTTGATCGACACCTGGCCATAGACAATGAAGGCGAACAGCAGCACCGCACCAGTGCCGAACAGACCGGCGACATGCCTGCCGACGTTGCTGGAAAAGTCGCCGATGCCGACGCTCAGGATCGCCCCGAGAATCATCATCCACGCGCCGCCGCTGACCGTGCCGGCGTAGCTGTACCAGAACACCTGGGCGGTCGGCGTATTGCTCGGCAGGTAGCGCGAGTAGTCGGCGACGTAAGGCGCGTAGGACAGTTGCCAGGTCACGGCGATGCTCACCGCCACCAGGAACTTCGACAACGAGAAGCCGGTCGGCAGCCATTGTTCGGCCGGGATCGGCAACTGCAAGGCGAGCACCGTGGCGGCCATGAACACCACCAGCGACAGGATCGACAGCAGCTTCTGCAAACGGTGAATCAACCGATAGCCATAGAGGGCGACGACGAAGCACAACGCGCCGATCAGGTAGATGTTGCCGGACATCGGCAGTGGGCTGACGGACTCCAGCGCCTGGGCCGCGAGCAGGGTGTTGCTGACGAAAAAGCCCAGGTAAATCAGCATCACGAACAGCAGCGGCAACACCGCCCCCAATACGCCGAATTGTGCCCGGCTCTGGATCATTTGCGGAATGCCCAGCTTCGGTCCCTGGGCCGAGTGGGAGGCCATGAAAATCGCCCCCAGCAACGATCCGACGATGATCGCCAGCGCACTCCAGAACAGGTTGAGCCCCATCACCACCGGCAACACGCCGGAGGCGATGGTGGTGATGTTCATGTTGGCGCCGAACCAGATATAGAACAGCGAACCCGGCTTGCCGTGGCGTTCGGTTTCGGGGATGAAATCGATGCTTCTTTTTTCGACTTGCATGGCGATCACTCCTGAGTCCGGACGAGACGGGATTGCAGACGGGCGATGGTGCCGGGCAGCTCATGGGGCTGGTGGGCAAACAGGTCCGGACGCTCGGGGATCAGGCTCAGGTAGTCGCGGTGTTCCAGGGCGCGCAGGCATTCGGTCGTGGTGAGGATTTCCAGCGAGTAGACCCAGTTGGCCATGATCAGCAGGGCCGAATAATGCCCGGCCTCGGTGGTCGTGGTGCAGGCATCGCTGACCAGGCGTACGCGATAACCCAGGGCAAAGGCATCGAACACGCTGGTCAGTACGCAGACGTCGGTCAACACGCCGCAGATGATCAGCGTGTCGACCTCCATTGCCTTGAGTCGGGCATCGAGGTCGGTGCGGTGGAAGGCACTGTACCGGCCCTTGTCGATAATCCATTCACCGGGTTGCGGCGACAGTGACTCGATGATTTCCACCTGCCGGGTGCCGGCGCGGTAACCGCCGGGGCCACCGTCGGCGGCCAGGGGTTCGCCGTGGGGCAGGTCACTGCCGTCGGCCTGATTGATGTGGCGGGTATAGATGACAGGTATCCGCTGATTGCGGGCGGTATCGAGCAGGGCGGCGGTATGGGCGACCACCCTGTCGACGTTTTCCAGGACGAAGCCGTCCTCCTGCTGCATGTCGATGATCAACAGCGCGTTGTTATTGTTCATTGGGCAAACCTGATCAAAGGCGAATACAAGACACCGCACGCGCCATGCCATGGCGAGACGCGGGGTGCGTGATTGGCTGTTCGGGTGGGCTCAGTGAACTATTTGCCAGAAACCGTTCTGCTTGGCCGAAACGCTGGCGCGCAGGCGCTTGAAATGCAGGTGCGAGGCGGTCCATTCACCGCGCAGGTAAGCCCGCGCGGCGCCGGAGGGAAGGGCGAGTGATGGGAGACGATCAGTGATCATTGGAATCGACTCTTGTGGGGGCGCGCTTGCTCGCGAACGCGGTGTGTCCGGTACACCAATCCCTGTGGGAGCGGGCTTGCCCGCGAAGGCGTCATCACAGCCAGCATCCATGTTGACTGACCCGGCGCTTTCGCGAGCAAGCCCGCTCCCACAGTTGAGGTGGGCTGACCCCCGGCCTCGCATTCGGGAGCAGGGCGGCGCAATCAGCGGAACGCTGGCACCACATGCTTGATAAACAGCTCCAGGGATTTTTTCTTCTGCGCGTGGGGCAGGCTGTTATCGCACCAGAAGCTGAATTCGTCCACGCCCAGTTCCTGGTAGTACTTGATGCGCGGAATGATTTCTTCCGGGGTGCCGATCATGGCGGTCTTGTGCAGGCTCTCGAGTTCGAACTCGGGGCGCCCGGCGAATTTCTCTTCCGGACTCGGCGCAAGGAAGCCGTTGACCGGGGTGGTCTTGTTGCCGAACCAGGCATCGAAGGTGCGATAGAACTTCGAGATCGCCTTGGCCCCGACTTTCCAGCCTTCTGGATCGTCGGCGGTGTGCACGTGGGTGTGTCGCAACACCATCAGTTGCGGGCGTGGCACGTCCGGGTTGTTGTCCAGGGCGGCCTGGAATTTGTTCTTCAGGTCGAGGACTTCCTCGTCGCCTTTCATCAGCGGCGTGACCATGACGTTGCAGCCGTTGGCCACCGCGAAGTTGTGCGAGTCCGGGTCGCGGGCGGCGATCCACATCGGCGGGTTCGGTTGCTGGATCGGCTTGGGCACGCTGGTGGAGGTCGGGAATTTCCAGATGTCGCCGTCATGGGCGTAGTCGCCGTTCCACAAGGCCCGCACCACCGGAACCATTTCCCGCAACGCCTGGCCGCCGGAGGAGGCTGGCATGCCGCCGGCCATGCGGTCGAATTCGATCTGGTAGGCCCCACGGGCCAAACCGACTTCCATGCGGCCGTTGCTGATCACGTCGAGCAACGCGCATTCACCGGCCACCCGCAGTGGATGCCAGAACGGCGCGATGATGGTGCCGGCACCCAGGTGAATGGTGGTGGTCTTGCCCGCCAGATAAGCCAGCAACGGCATCGGGCTTGGCGAAATGGTGTACTCCATGGAGTGGTGTTCACCGATCCAGACGGTGCTGAAACCACCGGCTTCGGCCATCAGCGTCAGTTCGGTCAGGTCTTCGAACAGCTGGCGGTGGCTGACGCTTTCGTCCCAACGTTCCATGTGTACGAACAGGGAAAACTTCATGACGCTTACCTCGGATCTTTTGTTGTTGGCCTGTCGACTGCGGGCCTGATGGTTATTGGTATACCATAATACGAAATCTGTGCAAATCTTTCTCTCTGGTGAGCAACCTGTGGGAGCGAGCCTGCTCGCGAAAGCGGTCTGCCGGGCGAGATGGATGTGACTGACAAACCGCCTTCGCGAGCAGGCTCGCTCCCACAAGGTATGCGCAATACCGCAGGTCAGGCCAGAACAGGCAGGGCGCCCATCTTGCCGTGGCAATACACCAGTGGCCCGCTGCTCTGCCGGGGCACGATCAGGTTCTTCACCGCGCCGACCATGATGGCGTGGTCGCCGCCTTCATATTCGCGCCACAACTCGCATTCGATGACCGCCGTGGCGTTGGCCAGGATCGGGTTGCCCAACTCGCTGAGCGTCCACTCGATCCCCTGGGCCTTGTCCTTGCCTTTGCGCGCGAAGGCATAGGCTTCGCTTTGCTGACCGCCGGAAAGCACGTGGATCGCAAAACGCTTGTTCTTGATCAGGACAGGATAGGAGTCGGAGCTGTAGTTGGGGCAGAACAGCACCAGGGCCGGGTCCATCGACAACGAACTGAAGGCGCTGGCAGTCAGGCCGACGATTTGCCCATCTTCATCGAGCGTAGTGATCACGGTCACTCCGGAAGGGAACGAGCCCATGACTTGTTTGTAGATGGCGGCATCGATCATTGGACGGTCCTCGGGTGGTGTGACGCGTTTTTATGTGTTTGTAGGTCTGATGGTATACCGTAATACATCGATTGCAAGGTCTTTTTGAGTGAACCGATAAACGTACGGCTGGCGTCGCAAACCCAATGGATACGGGGCTATCGGCTAGCCAGTGTGGGCGTGAATCGGGCAGGATACCGGCTCAGATGCTTGTTCAAAGACCGGATCAGTCTTGTTTAAAGTTTGGAATACCATAATATGGTCCGCATCTGAGGGGCGACCAGAGAGTCCCCCCGGTTTGGCTTCATACAAAGATAAGAACAGACAAACTCGAGTTCATGCACATGTCCCAGATGTCCCGGCAAGATCCGTTGATCGAGAACCATACGGTCGATTACGTTCCACTCGCAGAGCGCCATGGGAAGGCCCGCGATCTTTTCACCCTGTGGTTCAGCACCAACATCGCGCCACTGCCCATCGTCACCGGTGCCATGGTGGTCCAGGTGTTCCACCTCAACCTGTTCTGGGGCCTGCTGGCGATTGCCCTCGGGCACTTGGTCGGCGGCGTGGTGATTGCGCTGGCGTCGGCCCAGGGGCCGTGCATGGGCATTCCGCAAATGGTCCAGAGTCGTGGTCAGTTCGGCCGCTATGGCGCGCTGCTGATCGTGTTCTTCGCCGCATTGATCTACATCGGTTTCTTCATTTCCAACATCGTGTTGGCTGGCAAATCGATTGTCGGCATTGCGCCGTCGGTTCCGGTACCGGCGAGCATTCTGATCGGCGCACTCAGCGCCACGGCCATCGGGGTGATCGGTTATCGCTTCATCCACACCCTCAACCGCATCGGCACCTGGGTCATGGGCAGCGCGTTGCTCGCCGGTTTCCTCTACATCTTCGCCCATGACCTGCCGGCGGACTTCTTCACTCGCGGCGGGTTCAACCTGTCGGGCTGGCTGGCCACGGTCTCGCTGGGCATCATCTGGCAGATCAGCTTCTCGCCGTATGTGTCGGACTACTCGCGCTACCTGCCGGCGGACATCGGCATCACCCGGCCGTTCTTCGCCACTTACCTGGGGGCGACCCTGGGCACGATCCTGTCGTTCGCCTTCGGTGCCGTGGCGGTACTGGCGACGCCCGAAGGCACCGAGGCGATGGCGGCGGTCAAGCAGTCCACCGGTTGGCTGGGGCCGATCCTGATGGTGCTGTTCCTGCTCAACATCATCAGCCACAACGCCCTGAATCTGTATGGCGCGGTGCTGTCGATCATCACCTCGATCCAGACCTTCGCCAGCCAGTGGACACCGAGCATCAAGGTGCGCGTGGTGTTGTCGGGCATCATCCTGGCGGGTTGCTGCGTGGTGGCGCTGGGTGCCTCGGCGAACTTCATTTCGCAGTTCATCGACCTGATTCTGGCGCTGTTGCTGGTGCTGGTGCCCTGGGCGTCGATCAACCTGATCGACTTCTACCTGATCAAGCGTCGCCGCTACGACATCGCCTCGATCTTCCGCGCAGACGGCGGCGTCTACGGGCGTTTCAACCTGCACGCGATCATCGCCTACTTCATCGGCATCATCGTGCAGTTGCCATTCGCCAACACTTCACTGTATGTCGGGCCATACGCCAATCTGGTAGACGGCGCGGACCTGTCGTGGCTGGTGGGGCTGGTGGTGACATGCCCGTTGTATTACTGCCTCGCTACGCGCAGCCAGGCGCAGGAAAACCGTGCGGTGAAGTTCGGCTATACCGACTGAGGCAAAATCGTTGGGTGCTCGATTGAAAATGCCCGGCGCGTCGCCGTCATTGTAGGAGCGAGCTTGCTCGCGATGGTCGTTAACGATACCGCGTGTTTACTGACTAAACGCAGCGCTCTTGAGTCCATCGCGAGCAAGCTCGCTCCCACAATGACGGCGGCGTGTCGGGCATTTTTGTGTTCGCTGATCGCTCAGGAATGCTTGAACACATTCAGGCCGCGTTGTACTGCCAGCCTGGCTTCAACCGAGTTGAACCAGCGCGATAGCTGTGGCAGCAGCTTCCAGTCCAGCCGGTCACGGAATGCCATGGCAATGGTGAACGCCGAGATGTCGGCCATGGAAAACTGTTCGCCGGCCATGAATTCGCCGGTCAAAAAACTTTCCGAGTAGGTCAGTTGTTCGATCACCCGCAGATCGATGATTGCCGCCGCTTTGTCTTGCCCTGCCTGGTGCAGAAAAAACGCGGCATGGCTGGGGGCGATGACATCGGTCACGAAAAAGAAATAGCGGTCGATCACCCGGGTGCGCACAGGTCCCGGCTGCGCCGGTGCCAGCTTTCCGGGGGCAATGGAGTCGGCGTACTGGATGATGGCGTTGGACTGGTTGATGACCAGCGGGGGTGTCGTGCCGTGATCGATCAGGGTCGGCACTTTCCCGGCCGGGTTAAGCGCCAGGAAGTCCGGCCCGCGGTGCTCCTGTGCATACAGGTCGAGCTTGCGTGCCGTGTAGGCGATGCCCGACTCTTCCAGGGCGATCGCAGCCCGCAGACTGTTGCCGGTATTGGCGCCGAACAGCTCTATCCGATCGTTCATGGGCATTGC
This sequence comes from Pseudomonas sp. GNP012, assembly GCF_054343835.1. Lineage (NCBI taxonomy): Bacteria > Pseudomonadati > Pseudomonadota > Gammaproteobacteria > Pseudomonadales > Pseudomonadaceae > Pseudomonas > Pseudomonas sp. GNP012. Next base: position 1,603,856 of record NZ_JBTGUU010000001.1, read on the forward strand.
TCCTTGAGTGCACACAGGCAGCCAGTGAACACTGCCGATGAGGTCAGTATGATGAAAATCCGCCGCACCGATATTCAACAACAGTGATCGTCCATACCCCTGCGCGACATGCCGTATCCCTCTACGAAAACGACTTTCACCGCGTTTGATAATAGCCTGCCGGGCAATACACCTGCGACTTCGCGCCCATGTGGGAGCGAGCCTGCTCGCGAAGACGGTGTGCCAGTCGACATCAATGTGTCTGATACACCGCATTCGCGAGCAGGCTCGCTCCCACAGAAAAAACGATTTACGGGTTGGCCGCCGCACTGTCGGTGAAACGCCTCGCGACGCTGATCAATGCGGACAGGTATTTTGGCCGTTTCGATCTCCTTTTGGCCTGACTCACGCTGTGAACCAGCCCCGCCCTCGGCAAGAATCACAACCAGAAGCTGACTTCCTTGCCCTTGGCTATTTTCAAGGCCGCTGCCGTGTACAGAACATAAAAACCATCGAACTCACGCCACACTTGGGGAAATGATCCATGGACTCAATGAAACGCATACTGGGCGCCACCGTTTGCGGACTGTCGCTGCTGGCCAGCGCGGTGCACGCCGAACCGCGCGAATTGCGGGTGTACAACTGGGCAGACTACATCCTGCCGTCCGTACCCAAGGATTTTGCCCGGGACACCGGGATCAAGGTGACCTGGGACACCTTCGACACCAACGAGTCCCTGGAAGCCAAGCTGCTCACCGGCAACTCGGGCTACGACCTGGTGGTGCCCTCGAACCAGTTCATCGAAACCCAGATCAAGGCGGGCGTGTTCCAGAAACTCGACAAGTCCAAACTGCCGAACTGGTCGCACCAGGACCCGGCGTTGCTCAAGCTGCTGGACAAGAACGACCCGGGCAACCAGTACGGCGTGCCCTACATGTACGGCACCGTGCTGATCGGTTTCAACCCGGCCAAGGTCAAGGCGGCGCTGGGCGAGAATGCGCCGGTGGACAGCTGGGACCTGGTTTTCAAGCCCGAGAACATGGAGAAGCTCAAGGCCTGTGGCGTCGCGATGCTCGACTCGCCGTCGGAGATCCTGCCGCTGGCCCTGCATTACCTGGGGCTGGACCCGAACAGCCAGAACCCGGATGACTACGAAAAAGCCAAGGCGCTGATGCTCAAGGTCCGTCCTTACGTCACCTACTTCAACTCCGCCAAGTACATGACCGACATCGCCAACGGCGATATCTGCGTGGCCATCGGGTATTCCGGCAGCTTCTATCAGTTCGGCAACCGCGCCAAAGAGGCGGGCAACGGTGTGGTCGTCGACTGGCGCCTGCCCAAAGAGGGCGCGCCGATCTGGTTCGACACCTTCGCCATCCCCAAAAGCGCCAGGAACGTCGAAGAGGCCCACGAATTCCTCAACAACCTGCTGGACCCGAAAGTCATCGCGCCCATCAGCGACTTCCTCGGTTATCCGAATGCCAACAAGGACTCGCTGGCGCTGATCAACAAGGACATCACCGGCAACCCGAACCTGACACCGACCAGTGAGGCATTGAAGACGCTGTACGTCGTGCAGCCATTGCCGCAAAAGCTTGAGCGGGTGCGCACGCGGGTGTGGACCAGCATCAAGTCCGATCAGTAACACCGAGAGTCGAACACAAATCCTGCGGGCGACGAACATCCATTGTGGGAGCGGGCTTGCTCGCGAATGCGGAGTGTCAGTCAAGAATGTGTCGACTGACACTCCGCATTCGCGAGCAAGCCCGCTCCCACATTTGATTGATGTCGAGCACAAATCCCATGCCCGCTCACACAGGTTGTACGGTGCAGGCCTAGCGGAAGAACTCCCCCGGCGTTTCACCAAACTGCTGACGAAACGCCGCGATAAACGCCGACGTCGAGTCGTAGCCGCAGGCCAGTGCCACGTCGGTCACTCGCTCGCCCTGTTCCAGCGGTGTCAGCGCGCCGAGCAGGCGCAAGCGCTGGCGCCAGGCGCGAAAGGTCAGGCCGGTGTCGCGCAGGAACAGGCGACTGAGGGTTTTCTCGGTGACGCCGAATTGCTCGCTCCAGTGACTGAGGGTGGTTTGTTGCTCGGGGTGCGACTCCAGGCTTTGCGCGATTTGCCGCAATCGGCTGTCCTGGGGCAGCGGCAGCATCAGGTCGATCTGGGGGGCCTCAGCCAACTGATCGAGAATTACCTGGGCCAACCGGCCGTGCGCTCCGTCCTGATCGTATTCCACCGGAATCTGACTGAAGGCACGGATCAACTCGCGCAACAGATCGCTGACCGCCAACACATGACAGCCCGGCGGCGCCCAGGTCGAGACGCTGCAATCGATGTACAGGCTGCGCATTTCCGTGCGCGGCGAACTGAACACCCGGTGCGGCATGCCCGCCGGAATCCACACCGCACGCTCCGGCGGGGCGACGAAGCGCCCGATGCCGGTCTGGATTTCGAGCACGCCCTGGATCGCATAGGACAACTGCACCCACGGGTGGCTGTGGCGCCGGGTCAGGGCGCGATTGGGCAGCGATTCGGTACGGCCGTAGAGCGGCCTGGGCAGGCTGGACAGCCCGGGAATACTGCGCCGGATACTTTTGTCATGTCCTTTAGGCGGCATCGGTGGGCTCATCGGCGTTAGTCGGTAATATCCAGTCACGTTAGAGTCGCTTTCACGTACTGGCAACCCCCGGATGATCAACCCATGACGCGCCCCCGTTTGTTACCCGACAACTTCACCCTGACCCTGATTGGCGTGGTCGCGCTCGCCAGCCTGCTGCCTGCCAGCGGTCAGGTCGCGGTCGGTTTTGGCTGGCTGACCAACATCGCCATCGCGCTGCTGTTTTTCCTGCATGGCGCCAAGCTGTCCCGCGAGTCGATCATTGCCGGTGCCGGGCACTGGCGCCTGCATTTGCTGGTGTTCAGCCTGACCTTCGTGCTGTTCCCGCTGCTCGGCCTGGCGCTCAAACCCGTACTGTCACCGCTGATCGGCAACGACCTGTACATGGGCATGCTGTACCTGTGTGCGCTGCCCGCCACGGTGCAGTCGGCGATTGCCTTTACTTCGCTGGCGCGGGGCAACATCCCGGCGGCAATCTGCAGCGCGGCGGCGTCCAGCCTGTTCGGGATTTTCCTCACGCCCTTGCTGGTGACCCTGCTGCTCAATGTGCATGGCGAAGGCAGCTCGACCCTCGACGCCATCCTCAAGATCAGCGTGCAGTTGCTGCTGCCGTTCATTGCCGGGCAGATCGCGCGGCGCTGGATCGGCAACTGGGTGGCGCGCAACAAGAGTTGGCTGAGGTTCGTCGATCAGGGTTCGATTTTGCTGGTGGTCTACGGCGCGTTCAGCGAGGCGGTGATCGAAGGTCTCTGGCACCAGATTCCGTTGCTGGACCTGGTCGGGCTGGTGGTGGCGTGCTGCGTGGTCCTGGCGCTGGTGTTGGTGGCCTCGACCGTACTGGGCAAGGCGTTCGGCTTCAATCAGGAAGACCGCATCACCATTCTTTTCTGCGGCTCGAAGAAAAGCCTGGCGACCGGCGTGCCGATGGCGCAGGTGTTGTTTGCCGGTAGCACCATTGGTGTGTTGATCCTGCCGTTGATGCTGTTCCATCAGATTCAACTGATGGTCTGTGCGGTGCTGGCGCAGCGTTTTGCCAATCGGCCGGAATCGATTCCGGAACTGATGGCTCAGGTCGATCCCTGAAAATCCCGGAAAACTGTAGGAGCCAGCCTGCTGGCGATGGACTCAAGAGCGCCGCGTTCATCCAGATCACACGCGTTATCGTTAACGACCATCGCGAGCAAGCTCGCTCCTACAGGAGACCGCGTCTGTAGGAGCGAGCTTGCTAAGCCAGCGCCTGCATTAGCGCTTGCCAGCCGCCAATGGCGGGGTGCGCGGCGGGATCATGCGTTTGCTGCCGGTGGACTCGAACGCCGATGCCAGGTGCAGCAGTGACGAGTCGTCATAGGCGCGCCCGGCAAAGGTCAGGCCGACCGGCATGCCGATGTCCGGCATCACGCCCATCGGCACGGTGACCGTTGGCACGCCGAGGTGGCGGATGGCGAGGTTGCCGTTGGCGACCCATATACCGTTGCTCCAGGCGATATCCGCCGACTGCGGATCGACATCGGCATTCGCAGGCGCTACATCGGCGACCGTCGGGAACAGCACCGCGTCGAGGCCCAGGCGATCCATCCAGTCTTCCAGATCGAGCTTGCGGGTCTTCTCAAGCCCACGCAGGCCGTCGGGCACTGTGCTGATCTGGTCCCACGGCGTGATGCCGCGCTCGGCCATGCGCACGTATTCGTCCATGCCGGCGACCAGGTCGCCCTCACGGTTGGGCAGGGTGCCCGGGTCGTGAGGGAAGATCTGCGGGCCGTCGACATCCGCCAGGCGATTCAATTTCGGATCGCCATTGGCCTGCAGGAAGTCATCGAACGCCCAGGCGGTCAGGTCCCACAGTTCATGGTGCAGGAATTCCTTGGAGACGATGCCGCGATTGAACACGGTCGGCGCGCCAGGGCGATCGCCTTCGCAATTGGAGACCAGCGGGAAGTCCACATCGATCACTTGCGCCCCTGCGTCTTCGAGGGCCTTGCGCGCCTGTTCCCACAGACCGATCACCGAAGGACGGGTGTTGATGCGCTGGCCGGTCGGGCCACCGATGCCCGGCGCTTCGCTGGTGCCGGCTTCAGGGTCGGCGTTGATGTACATGCGCGGAATGCCGAACTTCTTGCCTTTGAGCGCTTCGCTGTTCGCCGCCAGCGCGGCATAGGATTGCGGGCGTACCTCGGACGATTTCGGAATGGGCACCCAAGGCTGCAAGCGCCACAGGTCACCGCGGGTATCCGCGTCATCGGCCACCACCACGTCGAGCACTTCGAGCAGGTCGGCCATGGTCCGGGCAAACGGCACGACCACGTCCATGGTCGGGGTCAGCGGCCAGTTGCCGCGTACCGAGATCACTCCGCGCGAAGGGGTGTAGGCGCACAAACCGTTGTTCGAAGCCGGGCCGCGACCACTCGACCAGGTTTCTTCCGCCAGGCCGAAAGCGGCGAAACTGGCCGCGGTGGCCGTGCCGGCACCGTTCGACGAACCGGAGGCGAAAGGGGCGGTGAGGTAGTCAGCGTTGTAGGGGCTCTCGGCACGGCCGTAGACGCCGCGCTGCATCCCGCCGTTGGCCATCGGCGGCATGTTGGTCTTGCCCAGGCAGATCGCCCCGGCGGCGCGCAGGCGCTCGATGGTGAACGCATCGCGATAGGCGATCAGGTCCTTGAAGGCCGGGCTGCCGGAAGCGGCGGTGAGGCCCTTGACCAGATAACTGTCCTTGGCGGTGTAAGGGATGCCGTCCAGCGGACCCAGCGTCTGGCCCTTGGCGCGACGGGCGTCGGCGGCCTGTGCTTCGGCGAGAGCCTCGGGGTTGCGCACCACCACCGCGTTCAGTGCCGTGGGCGTCTCGGGGCCGTCATAGGCGTCGATCCGCGCGAGATAGGCCTGGACCAGTTCAACCGAGGTGGTCTGGCCGGATTCGAGCGCGGCGCGCAGCTCGGCAATGGAAACTTCGGTAACTTCGATCATGCTGCCACCGCCGCTTGCAGGTGGAGGGTCCCAAACACTTCACTTTTCTCGAAATGGACTTTCATATCGTTATTCTCGTTGCACTGTGTGGCACGACAGGGTCGGGTGTTAAAAATACTGAGCACTATTTAGCATTAAACCGGGATTTTAGGAATCCGTTGTCCAATTTATCTTACAGGCGACAGAAAAAAGGCCACCACAACCCGACGTTGTGGTGGCCCGAGGGTGACGCATTATAGTGGCCCGCGCGCGCAGGCCAATGGATCAGTGCGCGCCGGCAGCCTTGTTCAGGTCGCTTTCGGCCCATTCGGTGTAGACGCAGGCATCCGCGGTGGCCCAGCGCACTCGTACCGGGTCGCCGGCCTTGAGCGGCATGCCAGCGGCGGAGAGTGCCTTGACCGTCATCGAGGTGCCGCCTGCGGTGATCACGCTGCAGGTCTGGCTTTCGCCGAGGAACAACACTTCCACGACCTTGGCCGAGACTTCGTTCCAGCCGGCGGCCAGCGGTTCGGCGAGGGCTTGTTCATTGCTCAGGGCCAGGGCTTTTTCCGGGCGCACCATCAGCAGCACGTCCTGGTCGGTTTGCAGGCCGGCGGTGAGTCGGATCGACAGCGGTTGCCCCTCGAAGGTCGCCACCGCATTGCCCTGGGCCTTGAGCTTGAGGAAGTTGGAGTTGCCCAGGAACGAGGCGACAAAGGCGTTCGGCGGGTTCTGGTACAGGTCATAACCGCTGCCCAGGCCAACGATCTTGCCGTGGCTGAAGATCGCGATGCGCTGAGACAGGCGCATGGCCTCTTCCTGATCATGGGTCACGTAGACGATGGTGATGCCCAGGCGCCGATGCAGCTGGCGCAGTTCATCCTGCAAGTCTTCGCGCAGTTTCTTGTCCAGCGCGCCGAGGGGTTCGTCCATCAACAGGATGCGTGGCTCGTAAACCAGTGCGCGGGCAATGGCGACGCGTTGCTGCTGGCCACCGGACAGTTGCGAAGGGCGGCGATGGGCAAATTGCTCAAGCTGCACCAGCTTGAGCATCGCATCGACCCGGCGTTCGCGTTCGGCGGCAGCCAGTTTGCGGATGGTCAGCGGGAAGGCGATGTTGTCGCGCACCGACAGGTGCGGGAACAGCGAGTAGCGCTGGAACACCATGCCGATGTCGCGTTTGTGCGGGGGCACGTTGACCAGCGACTGGCCGTTGACCAGGATCTCGCCGCTGCTCGGCGTTTCGAAGCCGGCGAGCATCGACAGCGTGGTGCTTTTGCCCGAGCCGCTGGAGCCGAGGAAGGTGAGGAATTCACCGTCCTTGATGTCCAGCGAGATGTTGTCCACGGCGGCGAAGTCGCCGTAGTGCTTGTTCAGGTTGCGCAGGCTGACCAGGGGTTTGTCATTTTGCTGCGCGGAATCTTTGATCACTGCACTCATGTCGTACTCCTGGCGCTCAAGCGCTGATTTCGTTGCGCCGGCGCAGAGCGGCGGCGATCACCATGACCAATACCGAGAGGCCGATCAGCAGCGTCGAGGCGACGGCGATCACGGGCGTCAGGTCCTGGCGCAGGGTGGTCCACATTTTCACGGGAAGGGTTTGCAGGGTCGGGCTTGCCATCATCACGCTCAGCACCACTTCATCCCACGAGACGAGGAAGGCGAAGAGGGCGCCGGCGACCATGCCCGGGCGGATCGCCGGGAAGGTCACCTTGAACACCGCTTGCAGGCGCGAGGCGCCGCAGATCACCGCCGCATCCTCGATCGACTGATCGAACAGCTTCAGCGAGTTGATGATCGAGATGATGGTGAACGGCAATGCCACGATCACATGGCTGACCACGAAGGCGAACATGGTCCCGGTGTAGCCCAGTTTCAGGAACAGCGCGTACACCGCCACGGCGATGATCACCAGGGGCACGATCATCGGCAGGGTGAACAGGCCGTAGAGCATTTCCCGGCCAGGGAAGCGACCACGCACCAGGGCGAACGCGGTCGGCAGGCCCAGCGCGACGGCGAAGAACGTGGTCAGCACCGCGACCTTGAGGCTGGCCATGGCCGCGTTCATCCAGTCGGCGTTGGAGAAGAACTGGCCGTACCATTTCAGCGTCCAGCCCGGCGGCGGGAACACCAGCCATTGCGACGAGCCGAACGACAGCAGCACGATGAACACGATCGGCAGCAGCAGGAACAGACCGATCAGCCCGGTGGTGGCATAGAGGCCGAAGCGCATCCGGCGGCTCATGGCATTGGGGGTCAGGAGCATGACGGCTTACCTCGCGTTGCTGGCGCCAACCGGGGATTCCGGCTGGAGCTTCAGGTAGAAGTAGAACAGCACCAGCGTGATCACGATCAACAACGCGGCGCCGGCGCTGGCCAGGCCCCAGTTGAGGAACGACTGCACCTGCTGAATGATGAACTCGGGCAGCATCATGTTCTGCGCACCGCCCAGCAGCGCCGGAGTCACGTAGTAACCGAGGGACATCACGAACACCATCAGACCGCCGGAGAACAGCCCCGGCCGGCACAGCGGCAGGAACACCCGGAAGAAGTTGGTCCAGGGGCTGGCGCCGCAGATCGAACCGGCCTGCAGGATCATCGGGTCGATGGCCTGCATGGTCGCCTGCAACGGCAGCACGATGAACGGGATCATGATGTAGCTCATGCCGATCACCACACCGGTGAGGTTGTGCACCATCTCCAGTGGTTGATCGATGATGCCCATCGCCATCAACGCCTTGTTGATCACCCCGGAGGCTTGCAGCAACACCAGCCAGGAGTAGGTGCGGGCGAGCAGGCTGGTCCACATCGACAACAGCACGATGTTGAGGATCCAGCGCCCCCAGCCACGGGGCACCAGGGTGATAGCCCAGGCCAGCGGGAAGCCCAGCAACAGGCTGAACAGCGTCACCAGGCCCGCCACCGAGAAGGTGTTGAGCAGGACCCGCGCATAGGCCGAGTTGGCGAACAGTTGCTCGTAGTTGCCCAGGCCCGGCACCGGTTCCAGCACGCCGCGCAGCAGCAGGCCAATCAGCGGCGCGAGAAAGAACAGGCCGAGAAACAGCAGGGCGGGGACCAGGTTGCTGGCGCCACGCCAACGCTGTTTCAGCGAAGGCGAGGGTTGCTTTGCAAGGGTCTGGCCGACTGCCGAACCGGCAGCGCCAATGGCGCTCCCGGAGGCCGTGGAAGGACGAGGCGCGGTTGCCGTCATTTTCATTTGACCAGCCATTCGTTCCACCGTGTCGCAATGGCCGGACCGTTCTTGGCCCAGTATGCGAAATCAAGAGTGATCTGATCCTTTGCGTAGGCCGTCGGCAGGTTCGGGGCCAGCGCCGAGTCCAGGCGTGCCACGCTGTCGACGTTGACCGGGGCGTAGGCGGTCAGGTTGGAGAAGTCGGCCTGTCCTTTGGCGCTGCTGGCGTTGGCCAGGAACTTCATCGCCGCGTCCTTGTTTTTCGAACCCTTGGGAATGACCAGGATGTCGGCCATGACCAGGTTCTGCTTCCAGCTTACGCCGACCGGGGCGCCGTCTTCCTGTAGGGCATGAATCCGGCCGTTCCAGAACTGGCCCATGCTCGCTTCACCGGAGGCCAGCAGTTGCTGCGACTGCGCGCCGCCGCCCCACCAGACGATGTCTTTCTTGATGGTGTCGAGTTTCTTGAACGCGCGATCCAGGTCCAGCGGATAGAGCTTGTCTGGCGCTACACCGTCGGCCAGCAGCGCCAGTTCGAGCACGCCAGGGCTTGGCCATTTGTAGAGGGCGCGTTTGCCGGGGTAGGTCTTGGTGTCGAACAGCGCGGACCAGTCCTGGGGCTTGTTGGCGCCGAGCTTGCCTTCGTTGTAACCGAGGACGAAGGAGAAGAAGAACGAGCCGACGCCGTGATCGGTGACGAAGCGCGGGTCGATCTTGTCGCGATCAATGACTTTGAAATCGAGGGGTTCGAGCAAGCCTTCGGCGGCGGCGCGCAGGGCGAAGTCGGCTTCGACATCGACCACGTCCCATTGCACGTTGCCGCTTTCGACCATGGCCTTGAGCTTGCCGTAGTCGGTCGGGCCATCCTGCACCACGGTGATGCCGCTGGCCTTGCTGAACGGATCGGCCCAGGCCTGCTTCTGCGCATCCTGGGTGCTGCCGCCCCAACTCACGAAGTTGACGCTTTCGGCCGCCAGCAATGCCTGGCTGGTCACACTCAGCAGTCCCGCAAAAAGAACTGCGGTCGCACGTTTGTTCAACACCATTTTCACGCCCTCATTGTTGTGTTTATGAGCGGGGCTTTCGAGTGCCCGCCTATCGGGAGCAGTAGGTCCGTCGAGTCAGTGCTGACTGTCCGGTCTATGGAATATCATATTATGGTATTCCAAACTTTGTGCAAGCACTTTGCCGTACCGGCTATCTGCCAAAAGTGGTTTTTCAGTGTCGACGCATTCCCCCTGTGGGAGCGGGCTTGCTCGCGAAAGCGGTGTGTCAGACAACTTTGGGCCGACTGACACTCCCTCTTCGCGAGCAAGCCCGCTCCCACAGGGAATTGCGCTAAACCGAGGATCACTCGGTGAACGCAATGCTCTCCACCACCTCCAGGTCATACCCGGTCAAGCCCGCATATTTCAACGGTGGACCGAGATGGCGCAGCTTGCCGACACCCAGGTTCTGCAGGATCTGCGCGCCGGTGCCCACCTCTGAATAAATCCGCGACTGCGAACGGCTGAACTGCCGGGGCGACTGGGTCAATTGCGGCACGCGTTCCAGAAGCGCCTGGGAGGATTCGTGATTGGCCAGCACCACCACCACGCCATGGCCTTCGGCGGCGACACGCTGCAAGGCGGCCCACAAGGTCCAGTTGGTCGGCCCGCTGTATTCGGCGCCAACCAGGTCGCGCAACGGATCGATCACATGCACGCGCACCAGCGTCGGCTCATCGCGGCGCAGATCGCCCATGACCATGGCCATGTGGACACCGCCTTCGATGCGATCCTCAAAGGTGATCAGACGGAAGGTGCCGTGCACCGTCGGCAAGTCACGTTCACCAATACGCACGATGGTGTGTTCGGTGCTCAGGCGGTAGTGGATCAGGTCGGCGATGGTGCCGATCTTGATCCCGTGCTTGTGCGCGAACACTTCCAGGTCCGGGCGGCGGGCCATGGTACCGTCGTCGTTCATCACTTCGACGATCACCGAGGCGGGCGTATGGCCGGCCAGGCGGGCCAGGTCGCAACCGGCTTCGGTGTGACCGGCGCGGGTCAGCACGCCGCCTTCCCGGGCGCGCAGCGGGAAGATGTGGCCCGGTTGCACGATGTCGGCAGGGCCTGCGTTGGCGGCGACGGCGGCGGCCACGGTGCAGGCACGATCGGCGGCGGAGATACCGGTGGTCACGCCGACGGCGGCCTCGATGGACACGGTGAACGCGGTGCTGAACACGCTGCCGTTGCTCGGCACCATTTGCTCCAGGCCCAGGCGTTTGCAGTGTTCGTCGGTCAGGGTCAGGCAGATCAGGCCACGGGCTTCACGGGCCATGAAGCTGATTTCCTCGGGTGTGCAGCAGTCGGCGGCCAGCAACAGGTCGCCTTCGTTTTCCCGGTCTTCATCGTCGACCAGCAGGACCATTTTGCCGAGGCGGTAGTCTTCGATGATTTCTTCGATGCTGTTGAAGGCCATGCTGGAGTCTCAGTGTTTGTGGGATGGGTAGTATGGTATACCATAATACAAAATAAACCGAGAGGTCACTATGAAGGCGTACTGGATTGCTCATGTGGATGTCACTGACTCTGATCAGTACAGCCAATACACCCGGCGGGCGCCACAGGCGTTTGCTCTGTATGGCGGTCGGATTCTGGCGCGGGGAGGGCGTAGCGAGGCGATGGAAGGTCGGGCGACGCCGCAGCGCAGTGTGGTGATCGAGTTTGATTCCTACGAGCAGGCGGTGGCGTGCTATCACTCGACGTTGTATCAGGAGGCGCGGGGGTATCGTGAGGGAGTGGCTTTGGCTGAGGTCATCATCGTCGAAGGCGTGGCGCCGCTCTGAACTGACCCTGTAGGAGCGAGCTTGCTCCGGGCGGCGTTCCGACGAGAAACCTGAGAGCAACGCGGGGTGTCAGGTTCCCCGCGTCATCGTTGGTCTCCATCGCGAGCAAGCTCGCTCCTACGGGGGATCTGGGTTCACGGGGTAACGATATTGAACTGCGGCGCAAACGTATCGAGGCTGGTCATCAACTCCCCAAGCTTCTTGCCATTGCCTTGCAGCTTGATCAGGCCTTTCTGGATCGCCGTGGGGATGTCCAGTTGCTTGAGGCTGATCTGTTCCAGGGTGGCCTTGCTCATGGTCACGCTGGCATCCGCCTGGGCATTGAGGCCGGCGCGGTGGGTAAGTACGCCGTTGCGCAAGGTCAGGTTGAAGTCCTTGTTCAGGTCCTCGAAGGTCCAGTTCAGGGTCAGGTCATGGCCTGCGGCCTTTTCGCTGTCCAGGCGCACGGCCAGGAAGTCGAAGAACATCTGCGGGCTCATCGCCCGCACCATGTCGACCGACACCGAAGTGCCCGCATGGGGCGGTACGCCGTTGCGCAGTTCCATGGCGCCGGTCAGGTACATGTTGCGCCAGGTGGCGTTTTCGCTTTGATAGCCCATCTGCTCCAGCGCCTCGGCCTGGGCTTTGCGCGCATCGCCGTTGTCCGGGTTGGCGAACAGCAATTGATTGCCCAGTTGCGCGGCCCAGCGGTACTCACCCTTGTTCATCGCCGCGCGCATTTTCTCCAGTACCGCCGCTTCGCCACCCATGGCCTCGACCGTGTACTTCGCCGTTTCCACAGGTGGCAGTGGATTGAGGTTGGCCGGGTTGCCGTCATAGAAACCCATGTAGCGCTGATACACCGCACGGGTGTTGAAGCTCAGCGAGCCGTAGTAGCCACGGGTGTACCACTTCTGGTCCAGGCTGCCTGGCAGTTTCTTGATCGAGTCGGCGATTTCCAGCGGCGTCAGGCCCTGGTTCAGCAGGTGCAGGGTGCGGTCATTGAGGAAGGCGTACATGTCGCGCTGGTCGGCGAGGAAGGTGCGGATGCGTTCGCCGCCCCAGGTCGGCCAGTTGTGCTGGGCGAACAACACGTCGCTCTTGTCGCCATATCGCGCCAGGCTGCCGTCCAGGTACTCGGCCCAGGCCTTGGCGTCCCGCACTTGCGCGCCGCGCGGGGTGAGGATGTTGTGCATCATTTGCGTGGCGTTTTCCGCCATGCACAAGGCGCGTAACTGCGGCAGGTACAGGTTCATTTCCGCGGGCGCCTCGGTGCCCGGGGTCAACTGGAATTCCACCTCGAGGCCGGCGATGGTGCGGGTTTCCAGTGCCTTGTCGATCAGGTCGGTGGGCGGGATCAGGGTGACGGTGCCACCGCTCGGCGTGCTCTTGCCCAGGCCGGCATCGACCTGGCCTTTTTCGCCACGGGGCAGCAGGCTGCCGAACTGGAACTGTGCACGGCGGCTCATGGCGTTGCCGGCGTAGACGTTCTCGCTCATCACGTGTTCCATGAACCCGGCAGGGGCGAACACCTTGACCTTGCCGGCCTTGACGTCGGCTTCGTCGATGACCCCGCGCACGCCACCGAAGTGGTCGACGTGGGTGTGGCTGTAGATCACCGCCACCACCGGTTTGTGCGGGCGGTTCTGGTAGTACAGCTCCAGTGCTGCCTTGGCGGTTTCGGCCATGGTCAGCGGGTCGATGATGATCAGCCCGTCGTCGCCTTCGATGATGGTCATGTTCGCGAGATCAAGGCCGCGCACCTGATACAAGCGCGGGCTGACTTCGAACAATCCGGCATGGGCGCTGAGTTGGGCCAGGCGCCAGAGGCTCGGGTTGACCGACTCGGGGGCCTGGTCCTTGGCGAGGAAGTCATAGGCCTGGATATCCCAGATGACCTTGCCCGAGGCGTCCTTGACCTGGCCCTTGAAGGGCGCGATCAGCCCCTTGGTGACCGACTCGTAGTCGGTGCGGTCGGTGAAGGGCAGTTGTTTCAGCACGGCGGCGTTACTGGCCATGGTTTGCGGGCTGGCCGCGACCGGTGCATCGGCGGCGACCACCGGTTGCGCCAGGCAGGCAGTGATCAGGCAAGCGAGCAGCCCACGAGGGCTCAAGGTGAAACGAGGCATGGCGTCTCCGTTTTTTATCGTTATGGCTAGACCAGCTTCGAGGGTAGGGCGGGGCACGGGCAGGGCGATCATCGGCAACGGACAAAAAACATTCAGGGCCGCTATCCTTGAGCCACGCATACCCAGCAGGTTGACCCATGCTTGAAGTCCATGGCGTTTTCAAAAGCTACGCCACACCGCAGGGGCCGCTGCCGGTGCTGCAAGGCGTCGACCTGACGCTCAGGCCCGGCAGCAGCCTGGCGCTGATGGGCGAGTCAGGCAGTGGCAAAAGCACTTTGCTGCACCTGATCGCCGGGCTGGACAAGGTCGACCGCGGCAGCATCCGCAGTGGCGGGCATCGCCTGGAACAGATGAACGAAGGGCAACTGGCGAGCTGGCGCCGAACGGAAATCGGCCTGGTGTTTCAGCAATTCAACCTGATCGGCAGCCTGCGGGTCGAAGACAACCTGGCGATTCAGGCGCGTCTGGCCGGGCGTCATGACCCACGCTGGCAAGCCCATCTGGTGCGGCGCCTGGGCTTGGGCGAGCTGTTGCGGCGCTACCCCGAGCAACTGTCCGGCGGCCAGCAGCAACGGGTCGCGCTGGGCCGGGCGCTGGCGTCGCGCCCGCCATTGTTGTTGGCCGACGAACCCACCGGCAGCCTCGATGAAACCACCGGCGCCGAGGTGTTGCAGTTGCTGCTGGAACTGCTCGACGACAGTCCCACCAGCTTGCTGATGGTCACCCACAGTCCTGGCGTGGCGGCGCGGCTGGTGGAAAAGGCCTTGCTGTGCGGTGGTCGCCTGGTCGCTGTGGGCGAGCGCTGACATGGGCATCTTTGGCCAGACCCTGCGCGCGCTGCTCAGCCACTGGCGCCAGCATCCGGTGCAGTTTTTCAGTGTGCTGACCGGGTTGTGGCTGGCCACCGGCCTGTTGACCGGCGTCCAGGCACTCAACAGCCAGGCCCGCGACAGCTATGCCCGCGCCAGTCAGTTGATCGGCGGCGAGCCCCAGGCCAGTCTCAGTGCGCCCGGTGGCGGCACCTTCGCGCAGCAATGGTTTGTCGATCTGCGCCGCGCGGGCTGGCCCGTGTCACCGGTGCTGCAAGGCCGGGTCACGCTCAAGGGGCATGAAGATCAGCGCCTGCAATTGATGGGCATCGAGCCGGTGTCGCTGCCGGCGGGCGCGGCGGTGGCGGGTCAGGCCTTGGCGATTGAGCAGGTGGTCGGCTTTTTCAGCCCGCCGGGCAGTACCTGGATATCGTTGCAAACCATGCAGGCACTGGGCTTGCGCGAAGGTGACCGGCCACTGAACCTGGCGGGCGTGGCACTGCCGCCGCTGCAGGAGCAGGCCGACATGGCGCCCGGTGTGCTGCTGGTGGACATCGGTTTTGCCCAGCAGATTCTCGGGATGCCGGATCAACTGTCGCGACTGCTGCTACCGAAGGATTTCACTGCGCCGCTGCCGCACGCCCTCCATGGACAGCTGCAACTCAAGAGCGCTGGCGAAGAAAACAACCTCACTCGCCTGACCGAAAGCTTTCACCTGAACCTCGCGGCCCTGGGGGTGCTGTCGTTCGTGGTTGGTCTGTTTATCGTGCATGCCGCCATCGGGCTGGCGCTGGAGCAACGCCGGGGTTTGCTGCGCACGCTGCGTGCCTGTGGGGTGAGTGCGCGCATGCTTATCGCCTGTCTCGCCGTCGAATTGGGTGGATTGGCCCTGATCGGCGGTGTGGCCGGGGTGGTCAGCGGCTACCTGCTGGCCGGCGTGCTGTTGCCGGATGTCGCCGCCAGCCTGCGTGGCTTGTATGGCGCCGAAGTGGCGGGGCAGTTGAACCTCGGCCTGTCATGGTGGTTCAGTGGTATCGGTCTGAGTCTGATCGGCGCGTTGCTGGCCGGTGTCAACAGTCTGCTGCGGGCGGCGCGTTTGCCATTGCTGGCGCTGGCCGACCCGCAGGCCTGGCATCAGGCCCATGCACGCTGGTTGCGACGCCAGGCTTGGGTGGCGGCAATGGCCGGGGTGATCGCGCTGCTGGCGCTGATCTTCGGCGACAGCCTGGTCAGTGGCTTCGTGCTGATGGCGGCGCTGTTGATCGGCGCCGCACTGGCGTTGCCGGTGGTGCTCAGTTCGCTGCTCAGTCTCGCTTCACAGCGCAGTCGCTCGGTACTGGGCCAATGGTTTGTCGCCGATTGCCGCCAGCAACTTCCCGCGTTGAGCCTGGCATTGATGGCGCTGCTGTTGGCCATGGCCGCCAATATCGGTGCCGGCAGCATGACCGCAGGCTTTCGTCAGACCTTCAACGACTGGCTCGAGCAACGGCTGACGGCCGAGCTTTACCTCAACCCACAGAACCCGGCCCAGGCCAGGGAGCTGCACAGCTGGCTCGACCAGCAGCCGCAACTGGCGGCGGTGCTGCCCAACTGGCAGGTGTCGATCCAGTTGCAGGGCTGGCCGACGGACCTGTCCGGGATCATCGACCACCCGACCTACCGCCAGCACTGGCCGTTGCTCGAAGCCCTGGGCGACAACCCTTGGGAACGACTGGCCAAGGACGATGCGGTGATGCTCAGCGAACAACTGGCCCGGCGCCTGCGCGTGCAACCGGGCGACCACCTGACGCTGCCGACGCCCACTGGCCCGTGGTCACCACGGATCGTCGGGATCTACGCCGACTACGGCAATCCCAAGGGACATATTCTGGTCAACATCCACCACCTGCTGCGCGGCTGGCCGCAACTGACACCGAACCGCTTCAACCTGCGCATCGAACCGGCGTCGATCCCGGCGTTCGTCACGGCGCTGCAGGCGCGTTTTACCCTGGACGACAGCCGCATCGTCGATCAGGCGCGGCTCAAGGGCTGGTCCACGCAAGTCTTCGAACGCACCTTCGCCGCCACCGCTGCGCTCAATAGCCTGACGTTGTGCGTGGCCGGCGTGGCGCTGTTCATCAGCCTGTTGACCCAAAGCCAGAGCCGTCTCGGGCAACTGGCGCCGCTGTGGGCGCTGGGCGTGACACGCCGGCATTTGATGTTGCTCAACCTCGGGCAAACCTGGTTGCTGGCGCTGCTGACCCTGGTGCTGGCGTTGCCGTTGGGCATCGCCCTGGCGTGGTGCCTGGACACGGTGATCAATGTTCAGGCCTTTGGCTGGCGCCTGCCGTTGCGGGTGTTCCCGTTGCAACTGTTGCAATTGATGGGCCTGGCGCTGGTGGCGACATTGCTGGCTTCGGCCTGGCCGTTGTTGCGTTTGTACCGCACGCAGCCGGCGGACTTGCTGCGCACCTTTACCCATGAAAATTAATCTCGGCGTCTTGCTCCTGGCGCTGCTGGTGCTGCTGTTGAATGGCTGCGATCAACCGGCGCCGGTAGAAAAAGGTTTTGCCGGGCTGGGCAACCAGGCCGCTGCGTTTACCAAGGTGGTGCCCGGTCGGGTGTTCAGCTTCCCGGCGGATCACGGCCCCCACGATGGCTTTCGCATCGAATGGTGGTACATCACCGCCAACCTGAAGGACGCTCAGGGGCATGAGTTCGGCGCGCAATGGACGCTGTTCCGCAGCGCCTTGAAAGCTACCCCCGAGATAGCCGGCTGGCAGAACCAGACGATCTGGCTCGGTCACGCGGCGGTGACGTCGGCGACGGTGCATCACGCGGCGGAACGCTACGCCCGTGGCGGCGTCGGTCAGGCCGGTGTCAGCGTTGCGCCGTTCAATGCATGGATCGACGACTGGCAGTTGAGCAGCCAAGCGACAGCCGACGATCCCTTGGCCGACCTGCTGCTCAGCGCCCGCGACAAGCGTTTCAGCTACCGGCTGCGGTTGATCTCGACAGGTCCGCTGGTGCTGCAAGGGGACAAGGGGTTCAGCCAGAAATCCGAACAGGGTCAGGCCTCTTATTACTACAGCCAGCCGTTTTTCCAGGCCAGCGGCGCCCTGGAAATCGACGGCCAGACCTTTCAGGTCAGTGGCCCGGCCTGGCTCGACCGCGAATGGAGCAGCCAGCCCCTTACGGCCAACCAGAGCGGTTGGGACTGGTTATCCCTGCATCTGGACAGCGGCGAGCAGGTGATGCTGTATCGCATGCGGCAAAAGGACGGCGAGCCTTACCTCACCGGCACCTGGATCGACGCCCGGGGGCAGACACAGTTGCTGCACGCCGGCGACATCAGCCTGACGCCGCAAGACAGGGCCAGCGTGGCCGGGCGCGAGATGCCCATTCGCTGGTCGATCAAGATCCCCTCCAGACACCTCGATATCACCATCACCGCGCTCAATCCCCAGGCGTGGATGGATTTGCGCATACCGTACTGGGAAGGCCCGGTGCGCCTCAGTGGCAGTCATGCAGGGAACGGCTATCTGGAAATGACCGGGTATTAGAAAATCAGCGGCCTGCTGCGACCACTCGCTGAACAGCGTCTATGCTCATCGCACACATGGCATTGCGCTTTGCGTCAACGCCGTCTGTTGTCATTCATCACAGGGAAAGTTCTGCCTATGAAACGCCACGCACTGACCAAAGCCATCACCCTCGCAACCTTGTTGTCTGCCGCCAGTTTCGGTGCGGTTGCCGCCGAACTCCCGTTGTCCGAAGTTGTGGTGGTCGATCAGGTTGCCACCCAAGTCGTTTCGGTCGATACCGCAAACCGTATCGTGGTCCTCAAAGGTCCGCAGGGTAATGAATTCCCTGTGCAACTGACCGAAAAGGCGAAAAACCTCGACAACCTCAAGGCCGGCGACACGGTTGACATCAGGGTGACCAGCGCCGTTGCCGCCTTCCTCGACACCGATGTCGACAAAGGCTTGCCGGGCACTGCCGAAGTCACTGGCGAAGTGCGCGCAGCACCCGGTAGCGACAACCCCGGCGGCGAAGCTTACCGTCAGGTGAAAGTGCAGCTGAAAATCACCCACATCGACCTGAAAAAACACCAGGTGACTTTTGAAAACCCGGAAGGCAAGTCCAAGACGGTTGACGTCAAGCGACCTGAAGTCCAGGCCAAACTCAAGGACTTGAAAGTCGGACAAAGCGTAAACGTGGTTTACACCGACATATTGACGGTGACCAGCAAGCATTGAGATTGAGTTATATGGGCTGATTGTTTTTGTAAAAGTCTTGTACAGGAATAATCAGCTCATAGCGTTTAACTGGCGCGTTTAAAGCG
This sequence comes from Pseudomonas sp. GNP012, assembly GCF_054343835.1. Lineage (NCBI taxonomy): Bacteria > Pseudomonadati > Pseudomonadota > Gammaproteobacteria > Pseudomonadales > Pseudomonadaceae > Pseudomonas > Pseudomonas sp. GNP012. Next base: position 1,622,657 of record NZ_JBTGUU010000001.1, read on the forward strand.
CTGTGCAGCCTCGTATTCAAGTCGACATTTCCTTAAACATTGTGTCGATAAATTTCATCTTTGCAGTGCGGACATATTGATTCTCATCTACTAAAATGCTTTCCGTTCGCCCAGTGTACGGCTCTTTACCAGTGCATGGATTGCCGAGGCCATCGCACTGGGCGAACACTTTATTGGTTGTATTGAAAGTTTCGGATATAAAAAAAAACGGGCGACCTGCGGGTCGCCCGTTTTTGTTTGGAGTTTCAGCGTGGGCATGGTCCCTTGTGGGAGCTGGCTTGCCAGCGATGGTCGTTAACGATATCGCGTATGAGCTGGATAAACGCGGCGCACTTGAATCCATCGCCAGCAGGCTGGCTCCTACAGTTTCAGCGTAGGCGCGGTCCCTTGTGGGAGCTGGCTTGCCAGCGATGGTCGTTAACGATAACGCGGGTGAGCTGGATAAACGCGGCGCATCTGAGGCCATCGCCAGCAGGCTGGCTCCTACAGGTATTGCGTTATCGGTGTTGCCCGGGATTGCGTGAAGAGCCTTTTTCATCGGCTGGAACAACATCGGCCAACGCCGCGAAACACTGTTCGATCGAACGCCGCTGGCTCTCGGCATACAACGCCAACTCATCGATCGTCGAACGCCCAAGGGCCTTTTCGAACGCCTGCTGATTGGAGTGCACGCCGTAACGGGTTTGCGCCGCGTCCCCCAGGTTTGACTGAAAAATCCCCGCCGCGCTGACCGGCAGGAAGTCTTCGTACACCAACGGTTCAACTCGCAGGTAACCGCTGCCGAGCAGGTCTTCCAGGGCGGTATTTTTCAGGTTGCCCGCCGCCAGGCCTTTTTCCGTCACAAAGTAGCGGAAGTAAGCCAGGCCCTGTTGGCGCATGCCTTCCCAGGTGTCGGGAAACTCGCTGAAATGCTGCGCCATCAAGGCGTTATAGCGCGCGGCGTTGGCTTCGTTGGGGAAATCCTTGAGTTCGTCCCGCGCGGCATTGAGCAAGCGGTCGTACAGTGCGCGGCCTTTTGGCGTGAGGGCGGCACCGCGCTGTTCGATCTCGCCGAAGCGGGCACTGTGGCTGCCGCGAGCTTCGTTCTGATCGGTGAAGGCAATCGGCTCGTCGAGGGCCTTGAAACTGGTCTGGCGCAGCAGGATCGGGCACTGGCGGCGGGGCGGACCTTCGATCACCGCTTTGGGGGTAATGCCGTGGGCGGGCATTTGCGCCTGGACGATGTCAATGTCCAGGGTCCGTGGCGTCAGGTGGTTGATGTGCGGGCCCTTGAACGCCACCACGTCGGCGATCAGCCGATGCTGGGCGCTGAGCTTCTGATACTGCTCGGCGGTGACGGTGGCGCTGTGGTGCCAGCGGAAGGTTTCCAGGGCCTGTTCGACGAATTCCAGGGCTTGCGGTTCGGTCAGGCCACCCTCGGATTCGGCACGCTCGATGAGCGTGAGGGCTTGGGCGGTGAAGATCGAGCGCCGGTCGAGCATCGACTGGGCGAACGCTCGCAGTTCCAGGTCTTCGATCAACTCCAGGCGCAGCAGCGAAGTGAATACCCGGAACGGACTGATCTGCAAGGACGCTTCATGCACTGCGCGAAACGCCGTGGAATGCACCGGTACGCCGGCCGGTGTCAGGTCGTAGTAACCCACCGGTTGCATACCCATCACCGCAAACAGGCGGGCGAGGGTCGCCAGCTCATCGGCCGTACCGACGCGGATCGCCCCATGGCGCTCCAGATCCAGGCGTTCGATTTCGCCGGTGCTGGTGAGCTGTTGCAGGATCTGCGGATCGCTTTGCAGCACATGACGGTTGGTCTGCTCCACCAGTTCCATCAACGCGCCGTACAACGGCACTTCCTCGCGGTACATGTCGGACATCGCTTTGGAGAAGCGTTGGCGGATCAGGTCAGGGCTGACGAAATTCGGGGGGGTCATGAACAGGATTCCTGGCGCGGTGACGTAAAGGATGGTCAAAAGATCGCAGCCTTGAGCGACGCCGACAAACGAAGTTTCTGACGAACTTCATTCTGCAAAGGACTGCAAACCTAATGCAGTCGTTGATCCTGTGGACTCTCCGAGCGCAGTGATGCCAAAAAATCCCGATACAGGCGCGCCGAACCGGAGGGCGCTTCCACCATGGGCATGTGCCCGATGGCGTCCCAGATATGCACGCGCAGGTCGGCGATGCCCTTGCTCCAGACCGCCACGCTGCTGACGTCGATCAGCCGGTCCTTGCGCCCCCACAGCAACAGCGCCGGGACGGTGATGTCGGGCAGGCGGGGCTCCATCGGCGGGCTGGCGCGGAAATCGCGGAAGATTTCTTCCAGCTCCTCGCGGGACTGTTCATAGCGCTGGGCCACGGCATCGAGCACGAGCTTCGGCACCCAGGGCGGGGACGCCATGGTCATGGCGTAGAAACGCCGGAATTCTTCCCGCGAATGAATCAGAAACGGGTTGTGGCCCTTGGCCAAATGCCGCTCCAGGTCACTGGGCTCGGGCGAGGTGACCCCGGCCGGGTCGATCAGGGCCAGGGACACAATGCGCTCCGGGTAATTGGCCGCGAGCCATGCCGCCATGTAGCCACCCATGGAGTTGCCGATGACATGGACTTTCTCGACGCCGCACACGTCCAGCAGCTGGATCATGCGCTTGGCCTGCAGCGGGATGTCGTAGCCGCCGCCGGCCTTGAAGCCGGTTTCGCCATGGCCGGCGATGTCCGGGATGATCACCCGGTGGCTGCCGACAAAGTGCCGGGCGAAACGCAGCCAGAGGTTCTTGTCGGCGCTGAAACCATGGAGCATCAGCACACTGCTGGTGGCCTCGTACGGCCCGCCTTGCCAGGTCGAGACGGTCATCTCGGGGATGGGCACGACGATTTTATGCAGCCGGTACAGCTTGGCCTCGGCCGCCATGCTCAAGTCATAGAGCCAGTAGCCGATGGCCGGGTAGGTCAACCAGCTCCAGGCGACGAACACTGCGAGAACCACGAACAACAAAAGCATCACGCGTCTCCCTTCTATCTGCTCAGGACAAAATGTGATCGGCGGGTTTCAGCGCTCGGGTCAAGCGATGAAAGCTGAAACTGAACCCCGGAAACATCGCAATCACATGACCGCTCTTGCTTTGATACCAACTGTGGCAACCACCGGACTTCCACACGGTACGTTCCATTTCCCGGTGGATCATTTCAGTGTAGGTACGTTCCGCCTCATGGCGAACTTCGATGCTGCGTAAACCTTGAGCCTGCAAGGTGCGAATGCAGTCGAGGATGTAATTCATCTGCGATTCGATGATGAACAGCGCCGAGGTGTGGCCGATCCCGGTGTTCGGCCCGGTGACGATAAACAGGTTGGGAAAGTCGGGCAGGGCGGTGCCGAGGTAGGCCCGAGGGTATTGCGCCCAGACCTCCTTGAGGCGGGTGCCGTTTTTTCCCGTTACCGGGTAGGAAATCACCCCGTCGGTGGCGTCGTAGCCGGTGGACCAGACGATCAGGTCCAGGTCGATGTGCTGGCCATCCAGGGTGACGATGCCGGTTTCGTCGATGGCGGCGATGCCTTGCTCGCGGCTGTGCAGCGTCACGTTGCGCCGCGCCAGTGCCGGGTACAGCGTGCTGGACAGGATCACCCGTTTGCAGCCGATGGTGTAGTCCGGCGTCAGTTGACGCCGCAGTTCGGCGTCCGGCACCTGGCGTTTGAGAAAACGCAGGGCCTGGCGCTGGACCATGTGTATCGCCGGCTTCGAATACTTGAAGGCAATCACCCGGGTTTCGAACTGCCAGTAGATCCCCCAGCGCAGCAGTTTGTAGGCCGGCTTGAGTCCCAGCAGCCAGCGCTGGAAACGGCCAAAGCTGCGGTCAGCCCGGGGCAACACCCAGTGGGGCGTGCGCTGGAACACATGCAAGTGCCCGACATCCGGGGCAATGGCCGGAATCACCTGGGCCGCACTGGCGCCGCTGCCGACGATGGCCACGCGTTTTTGCCGATAGTCGTAGCCGTGATCCCAGTTGTTGGTGTGAAACGTTTTACCTTGAAAACGCTCCTGTCCCTCGAAGCGCGGCACCACCGGTTGGCTCAGCGGCCCGGTCGCGTTGATCAGGAACTGCGCGCAATACGTGCCCTTGCCGGCGGTGTAGACGGTCCAGCGCTTGCTGGTGTCGTCCCATTCGATGCGTTCGACATTCGCGTCCAGTTCCACCTTGTCGCGCAGGCCGAAGTGTTCCACCACGTGGCGGGTGTAGCGATGCAGCTCGGCCTGTTCGGCGAACATCTGCGTCCAGCGATAGGGCGCGAAAGACAACGAATACAGCGGCGAAGGCACGTCGACGGCCGCGCCGGGGTAGGTGTTCTGGCACCAGGTGCCGCCGAAGAAATCCCGCCGCTCCAGCAGGCGAAAATCGTCGATGCCGGCCTTGAGCAAATTGATTGCTGCACATTGGCCGCCAAACCCGCTGCCGATGATCAATACTTGAAAGGTCTGCAATGGGCCTCCTCTTATGGTCATTGATCAACCCCTTCTTTCATGTATAGCCGTTTCTGGGGTGAGGCTTTTGCTTTTATGCGAGGGTGATGTCGCGATATTCAGCCCGCCAGCCGGTGATGGCTATTTAATCTCGCCCTGATAGACTCCAGCGCACAGGCACAGGCTGTTATCGCATTTCGTCGAGTGGCACAGAGGCCTTATGGAAAAAGCGGGAGGAAAGGCGTTCTCATTGGCCAGGAGGCTCTATACATCGCGAATCCTGGGGTTGGCCCTGGGATTGGTGTGCGTGAGCGCGGCGATGTATCCACTCGATCCGGCGCCCTGGGTCTGGGGTTTCATGTGGTTCAATGGCCTGGTCTGGCCGCACGTGGCTTACCAATGGGCGCGTCGGGCGAAAAGGCCTTATCACGCCGAACACCGCAATCTGCTGATCGATGCCTTTCTCGGCGGCTTCTGGATTGCCGCGATGCATTTCAACCCACTGCCCAGCGCGACCACCATTTCCATGATGGCCATGAACAACGTGGCCATCGGCGGCATGCGCTTCCTGTTGGCCGGGACGGCCGCGCAAGTGCTGGGCATCGGTGTCGGTTTGCAGATTTTCGCCCCGGCGTTCATTCCAGCGACCAGCCCGCTGCAGCTCTATGCCTGTTTGCCCTTGCTGTGCCTGTATCCGTTGGCGCTGGGCTGGATCTGCTTCCGCCAGGCCCATACCCTCGGCCGTCAGAAGCGTGAACTGCTGGCTCTGAGCCGCACCGACAGCCTGACGGGCCTGTTCAACCATGGCACCTGGAAGGACCAGCTGGAAGTCGAGTTCCAGCGCTGCAAACGCCAGCAAAAAGGCGGGGCGATTGCCCTGATCGACATCGACCATTTCAAGGCCATCAACGACACCTACGGCCATGTTGCCGGTGATATCGTCCTGCGTCAGTTGAGCAAAATGCTCAAGCAGAACCTGCGAGCGACCGATGTGGCCGGGCGCTACGGCGGTGACGAGTTCTGCGTGATCCTTCCGGACCTGCCCCTGAACCGCGCCGCCATGGTCATGGATGCCCTGCGTGATCGCTTCGCCACCTTGGGCTACGAGCAGAGTCCGGCGCTGAAAGTCAGCCTGAGCATTGGCCTGGCGTCATTCGACCCGACGCATACCGACGCGACGCTTTGGCTCAACGACGCCGATCATGCGCTATACGAAGCCAAGACCACCGGGCGTAACCGCGTGATCTGTTGCGGCAATGGCAAACCCCATCGCGAACTGCTCGACTCGGCGTGACCTGTGGGAGCGGGCTTGCCCGCGATGGCGCAGTGTCAGGCAGCGGGGATGTTGGCAGTGATGGCCTCTTCGCGAGCAGGCTCGCTCCCACAAATGATCACTGGTGGATGCAAATGATGTGTTCACCGCAGATCCACTGTGGGAGCGAGCCTGCTCGCGAAGGCGGTGTATCGGGTTAAACCGTCATTCCTTCACGCTCATGAACTCTTCCGCGTAGCGGATGTATTCCTCAGGTTGCGTGTAGGTGTGAGTCAGCTCGGTCGCGCTCAGGTCCGACGTCTGGGTGAGGATCTGGCGCTGTTCGCGCAGGCTGTCGTAGGTCGCCTTGATCGCGGCGAAGTAGGCGCCATGGCCGTCGATGGTCACGCGCACACCCAGTTCGGCCAGGCGCTTGTCGTCGCGCAGCAGCGGGTTGCCGTAGGTCACCAGCATCAGCGGGACGCTCAGGTGCTCGGCGATCTGCTCCAGATGGTCGAAATCCTTGACGCCCACCATGCAGATCCCGTCGGCCCCGGCTTGCTGGTATTGCCGGGTGCGGCTGATGATTTCCTGCACCGGCAGAATCCCGGCGTGGGTGCGGGCGATGATCGCCATTTCCTTATCGCAGCGCGCTTCCAGTGCCGCGCGGATCTTGCCGACGCCTTCGGCGACCGTGATCAGGTCGGTGGATTTGCGGCCGAACTGCGCGGGCAGCAGGGTGTCTTCGATGGTCAGCGCGGCGACGCCGGCCCGCTCGAGCTCGACGATGGTGCGCATGACGTTGAGCGCATTGCCGTAGCCGTGGTCGGCATCGGCAATCACCGGCAACTGGGCAACGCGGCCGATGCGGGTGGCCTGTTCAGCGAACTCGCTGAGGGTGATCAGGGCAAAGTCAGGGGCGCCCAGCACCTGCAGCGAGGCGACCGAGCCACCCAGGATCCCGACTTCGAAGCCCAGGTCGGCGGCGATGCGCGCCGACATCGGGTCGAACACCGAGGCCGTGTGGTAGCAGGTGTTGGAGGCGAACAGTTGGCGAAAATTGCGGCGCAAATCTTGATGGGAAAGCCTGGACATATGAGTTCCACCAATGGAATGGAAGGGCTTGAGCAAAAGTGTCAACGCCGAAGAGATAAAAGGCTATCACGCGCGCAGGGGCAGAATGATGACGAATTTGCCGGGTAAGCCGGATTGACGCCTGAGACAGGAAGCTGATAGGTCACGCCGCTGCGGCCTGGTGCCGCTGGTTGAGCAGCGGCACGGCGCGCACCGAGTCGCCGGGCTGCAGCTGCAAGCGCTTGGCGGTCAGGCGATCGACCACCAGGCTGTTGCCCGCCAGTCGGGCCGGGACGCAGGTAATGCGGCAGTTTTCCAGGCGCCGATTGTGAATCAGCCAGAGCGGATCGTTAGCGTCCGGCGAGCCGATGGCCAGTTGCAGCGGTCGACTGTCGCACACGGTGCGGATCCCGGAAACCGGGGCCTCGATGACCGGTCCGCCGTCGAAGATATCGATATGGCCGTTGTGGGCAAAACCTTCGGCGCTGAGGATTTTCAGGGCCGGCTCGGTGTTCGGGTGGGCCTTGCCGATCACCGCCTGGGCCTGTTCGGTGAGCAGGCAGGTGTACAGCGGTTGGCGTGGCATGAGTTCGGCGATGAACGATTTGTTGCCCAGCCCGGACAGGTGGTCGGCATGGCTGAAATCCATCTTGAAAAAATGCCGGCCGAGGCTGTCCCAGAACGGTGAGCCGCCTCGTTCGTCGGTACTGCCGCGTAATTCGGCGATCAGCCGGTTGCCGAACAGCTGCGTAAACTCGGCCACGAACAACAAACGCCCGAGCGAAAGCAAACGGCCGTTGCTTCCCTGGCGTTGATCCGGGCGCAGGTACAACGAGCAGACTTCCGATTGCCCGGTCAATTCGTTGCTCAGGAACAGGGTCGGGATCTGGCGCTGGATACCCAGGTCCGCGCAAGCATTGACCGTCAGCCCGACCCGGTAGTTGTACCAGGGCTCGCGCAGACCGATTCCACCCGTCAGGGCGCTGACGCCCACCACCTGCTGCTCGTCGTCCTCGAGCACGAACAGGTAATCGGCATCGGCCCGATCGACCTGCCCGGCGAAGGTACGTTGGGCCCAGCGGATCCGGTAGGCCAGGCGTTCTTCGTCGGCCGGCAGGCTGGTGAGTCCGGGGCTGGCCTGGCGCACCAGCGTGAACAAGGCGGGCAGGTCGGTGATCTGGACCGGTCGGACAATCATGCGGCTGTTCCTTGTTCATGGGTGTTCGGGCGTTGGCGTTGACCCAGGCGGGCACTCACAGGGCGATCAGCCTGACCGGGCTGCCTTCGGTGACCTTCAACGCCGTGCACATGGCCGTGTCCAGCGTGACGGGTTGCCCGGCGATGTAATCGAGATCGGCGACGATGGCCCGATAATCCGTCAAGGACTCGTTGCTCACCAGATAGCTGCCCCGGGCATCAATCACCGGGCCAGGCTGCGTGAGGCCGCACTGGCTGTGGGTGATCGACCGAATGCCCGAGGTGCGCGCATAGAGCGTCGGGCCGCCATCGAACAGATCGATGTAGCTGTTGGTTTCGAAACCTTCACGCTCGAGGATATCGAAGGCCTCCTGGCCATCGGGGTGGATGCTGCCGATGCAGTCCTGTGCCGCTTTGGGCAGCATGGGCACGTAAATCGGATACTGCGGCATCAGTTCGGCGAGAAAGGTGCGGCTTTGCAGGCCGCAAAGCCGTTCGGCCTCGACGTAGGGCAGGTCGAAGAAATGCTTGCCCACCGCATCCCAGAATGGCGAGTGCCCTTCATCACTGCTGTAGCCAACGATTTCGGTGATCACCGTTGCGGAAAAACGCCGGGGGTGGGCCGCGATGAACAACAGGCGCGCCCGCGACAGCAGTTCGGAATGGGCGGTGCGTACCCGTGCGGCATCGATATGGAAGCCGCGCAGCAAGGTGTGGCCACTGAGGTCGTGACACAACGACAAGGCCGGTACACCGTGCTCGATGTTCAGTTCCCGCGAGGCGCTGGTGAAGTGCCGGTTGCGCAGGCTGTAGAACGGCTCGCCGTACCCCGCCGTGGCGAGGATTTCCGAACAGCCGACCAGGTGCTGCGTCGCCGGGTCTTCGAGGACAAAGAAATAGTTTTCCGGGCCATGACCCTCGACGTCTTTCTCGAACGAGGCGCAGGAATCGAGAATTTTTTCGCGCAACCGTTTGCTATCGTCGGGCAGGGATGTGACGCCCACCAGGCTTTCACGAGCCAGCTTCTGCAACCTTGGCAGGTCGGCCAACTCGACTGGACGCAAGACCAGCATGGAGACACTCCTGTATCAAACGATCCGGCGGTTTGAGCCGAACCTGACTATCACTGTCGGTTTTTCCACACATTTATTCGGTGGACATCTGATCGTTGTCAGGCGCCACTTTTTTCTTGTCAGATGCTTCCTTGGATTGCCTGCATTAAACGAGGAACGGACGGTTCGGCCGCTGGCGTTGCCGGGCCTGGCACATTGATAGGGTGTTGGAGAAAGGGCATCCGGGCTCCTGCTGGATGAGCGTGGCACATGTTTTAACAGTCCGTTGAAAAGAGTATTTAATTATCGCGTGCTGCCTGTCTAGTTAATTTTCGCATGGTCCGACCGTGCCCGAAAAAGGGGCGAAGTGCCTACAGCAAGGGGCTACGCCGATGTCGCAAAGTCTTGTAGGCAATTGCCTTGGTTGCAGTCAGTGATAACAGAAAATCCGCCGGGAAATGCCTGACGGAGCCCGCTTCAAACAGGAAAATTAAACGCCCCCAAGGCCAGCTCGCTTGCGGCACAATTGCACGATGGCGCTCCCCCTGACGCCGTTGTTCCTTTCCATCCCTGGAGTGATTGCCGGTGCAGGCGACCCGTTTAACCCTGATTTGTCACGCTCGAACCGTCGCACAGAAACTGGCGCGTTTTCCATTGGACGAACCTCTGGAGATGGATTGGCAAGCGCTCAGGCTTTCGCGTTGCAATCAGTTCAAGGGCGTTCCACGCCTTGTCTGCGGTCCGGAACTGCGCACCCGGCAAACCGCTGAGCTTTTCAGCAGCGCACCGGAAATTGTCGATGCACTGAAAGATTGCGACTTCGGGCGTTGGGGTGGTGAGCGCATCGGCGCTCTGCAAAAAAACGACCCCGGGGCGCTCGAGCATTGGCTGGAAGATCCGGCTTCGGCACCCCACGGTGGCGAGTCGCTGGTGCAATTGGGCGAACGGGTGGGGGCGTGGTTGACCGCATTGCAGTCGACACCCGGACACATCGTTGCCATTACCCATCCCTTTGTCATTCGCGCCGCGCTGACGCACGTGTTACAGGGCGCATCGTCCAGCCTGATCGACGTCGAACCCCTGTCGGCGGTGGAGCTGAGGTTCCATGGCCGCTGGCGGTTGCGCTTGCCGGGCACCGACCCCGAGGACCTGCTGTGATGAAAAGACTCCTGATCATCGGCATCGGCGCCGGCAATCCCGACTACATCACGATGCAAGCGGTGAAGGCGCTGAATCAGGTCGATATTTTTTTCCTCATGGACAAGGGGGAGAGCAAAGACAAGCTCATCGACTTGCGGCGCGAAATCTGCGAACGCTACATCACCGACCACGCTTACCGTTTCGTCCAGGCCCACAGCCCCGAGCGCGAGCGCGGTGAGGTGGACTACAGGAGCAGTGTCGACGACTTGAACCTGGTCAAACAACAGACCTTCGAACGGCTGATCAATGAAGAACTGTCCGACGACCAGTGTGGTGGTTTCCTGGTGTGGGGCGACCCCACGCTGTACGACAGCACAATCCGTATCCTTCAGGCGATTCAGGCCTCGGGCGCCTGTGAGTTCGAGTTCGAGGTGATCCCCGGCATTACCAGCGTCCAGGCCCTGGCGGCACAGCACAAGGTGGCGCTGAACCAGATTGGCCGCTCAGTTGAAATCACCACGGGCCGGCGGTTGGCGGCAGAGCAGGTGAGCGATGCCGACAGCCTGGTGGTGATGCTCGATGCTCAGGATGCCTACCATCAGGTGGCGGATCAGGACACCGAGATTTACTGGGGGGCCTATCTGGGGACGCCGGATGAAATCCTGATCAGCGGCAAGCTCAAGGATGTCGCGGATGAAATCGAACGGGTGCGCAAGGCGGCGCGGCTGGCCAATGGCTGGATCATGGATACCTATCTGTTGCGCAAGCCTTGATCAGTCGGTGACCGGGCTGACGCCTTCGCGAGCAGGCTCGCTCCCACACAGATGGTGTGAACACTGAAAATCCACTGTGGGAGCGAGCCTGCTCGCGAAGGCGTCTTAAAGGCCAACCGAAGGTAAAGCACTGCCCCCACGCCCAAACCGCTCCCGATACACCGATGGCGGCACGCCAACCACGGTTCGAAAGGCCACCCGGAAGCTTTCCACCGAGCGATAACCGCAACGTTCGGCAATTTGCTCGGTGTTCTGGTCGCTGCTTTCCAGCAGTTCGCGGGCGCGGCCCAGGCGTTGCTGCTGCAACCAGGTTTTCGGTGACTGGCCGCTGGCTTCGGTGAAGCGACGCAGGAAGGTGCGTTCGCTCATGGCGGCTTCGCTGGCCAGGTCGCGCACTTCCAGCGGTTCGTGCAAGCGCTCACGTGCCCACTGCATGACGCGGGAAAGATCACTGCGCGGTGTAGGACTGACCGGCGTCGGAATGAATTGCGCCTGGCCACCGCTGCGTTGCGGCGACATGACCAGGCGGCGGGCCACGGAATTGGCCACTTGCGTGCCGAAGTCCCGGGCCACCAGATGCAGGCAGGCGTCGATGCCTGCCGCGCTGCCGGCGGAGGTGATCAATTGGCCGGAATCGACATACAGCACGTCCGGGTCCACCAGGATGCCGGGAAACCGCTCGGCCAGTTCCGAGGTGTAGCGCCAGTGCGTGGTCGCACCGTGCCCGTCGAGCAACCCGGTGGCGGCGAGGACGAACACCCCGGAGCAGATCGACAGTAACCGTGCGCCACGCGCATGGGCCTGGCGCAGGGCGTCGATGAGCTCTGCGGGGACCGCGGCGCTGCGGTCGCGCCAGCCGGGAATGATGATGGTGCGGGCATCGGCGAGCAATTCCATGCCGCCGTCGGCCAGGACCTGGATCCCGCCCATGGCACGCATCGGGCCTTGATCGACGGCGACGATACGATGTTCGTACCACGGGAAATCGAACTCAGGGCGTGGCAGGCCGAAGATCTCCACGGCGATGCCGAACTCGAATGTGCAGAGGCCGTCGTAGGCCAGAATCGCGACCATTGCCGGGTTGGGATGCATTTGGCGGAAAATTCCCGATCGGTGTCTTGTGCGCCACTTTAGCCGCAAATGCCGGGCGGATAAAGTCTCCTCACACCCACCGCCTCTTTGGAGTACAGCCCATGACCAGTCTGGTTCGCGAAATTCCCGCCGCCCCATCGGCCATCGCCCTGATGCATTTCAGCAACCGTCTGACGTTCGAAACCGATTGTTCCGACGTCTACGGCAGCCAGCAGGCTGGCGAAGTCGATTTCATTCTGGTGGATGTGCGCGGCCCGCTGGCGTTCGAGCGCGGGCATGTACCGGGAGCGATCAACATTCCCGGGCGCTTGTTGACCGCCAAAGGTTTGGCCGGTTATCCGAAAAACACGTTGTTCGTGGTCTATTGCGCCGGGCCTCACTGCAACGGCGCCAACAAGGCGGCGGTGAAGCTGGCGGCCCTGGGTTATCCGGTCAAGGAGATGATCGGCGGCGTGACCGGGTGGCTGGATGAAGGGTTTGAGTTGAGTGCCACCGAGCAGCGGCCGGCCCGTAAAGTGATCGGTTGCGAATGCTGATACCCAAACACCAATGATCATTGTGGCGAGGGGGCTTGCCCCCGTTGGAGTGCGAAGCGCTCCCAAAACTCTCGACTATTAGTGAGATTCTGGGGTTGCTGCGCAACCCAACGGGGGCAAGCCCCCTCGCCACAGGAATGTGCTTTGATCTTATTCAGCGAGAGGCAGCGACCCACCACTCATCCAGCGTCGCCTGCAACCACGCCATCACCTCGGCATAGGCCGCACCGTCCTGCACCCCCCGTGGCAACGGCGACTCATCGCCAAAATGCGCATTGAGCGTGGCCACCGACTCGGCGTTCCACTCCGGATGAAACTGCAACCCCAGCCGCGCCGGCCCAGCGCGGTACATCTGCTGCACACAGTGCTCGCTGCTGGCCAACAACTGCGCGCCAGGCGGCAGGTCGATGGCGTCTTCGTGCCACTCGAGTACCTTCAGCGCTTGCCCATCGATAAAGCTCACCGTGGTCCATCCGGTTTCGCTGCGGTCCATGCGCCGTACATTGCCGCCCAGACTCAACGCCAGCAACTGAGCCCCCAGGCATATGGCGAACACGGCCCCACCCAGATCCAGACTGCCTTTGAGCCATTGCCGTTCGGCCGCAAGCCAGGCCGGGCCGGCGTTGGATTCATAAGGCCCGCCCAGCAGGATCACCGGATCGGCGCTGACGGGCGGCAACTGCCCCAGGTCGGCGCGAAACACCTTCAGCGTCAGCCCTCGGGACTCGGCCCAAAAGGCGATGGCCCCCGGGCCTTCGGCGGGGTGGTGCTGGATCAGGTTCAACGTGGGCATCGCGCTACTCTCGATGGGACTCAAGGGCGCTCAATGTGCCGTAAAACACCCGGTATCGCCAGCCGGCCCGTTGCGTCTGATGGCGTCGAAAAGCCTGTAGGTCTGGTCTGCAAATGCGATCTGTCCGACAGACGTTGCGCCTTCATGGCGCGTTCACCGCAATGACTCGATCACGGTGCCACTTTTTTATAAGTTTTTGTCGTCCTGGCGTAATTTGCCCTCCTGTAGCCGCTCTAGACTGCCGGCCACTTCGGTTTCCGCTTACAAAACGAGGACCGAATGCTGCCAATAAAAGCCTCCGTACACAGGAGTTATAAATGAAGAAGCTAGTGATGTTCGGTGCCCTGGCACTGTCGATGTTGTCCCTGACCGCCGTGGCTGACGACGCCAAGCCGATCCGTATCGGCATCGAAGCCGGCTACCCGCCATTCTCGATGAAAACCCCTGACGGCAAACTCACCGGTTTCGACGTGGACATCGGCGACGCCCTGTGCGAGCAGATGAAGGTCAAGTGCACCTGGGTCGAGCAAGAGTTCGACGGCCTGATCCCTGCGCTGAAGGTCAAGAAAATCGACGCCATCCTGTCGTCCATGACCATCACTGACGACCGCAAGAAGAACGTCGATTTCACCATCAAGTACTACCACACCCCGGCGCGCTTCGTGATGAAGGAAGGCAGCGACGTCAAGGACCCGCTGACCGAACTCAAGGGCAAGAAAGTCGGTGTTCTGCGTGCCAGTACCCACGACCGCTTCGCCACTGAAGTGCTGCAACCGGCGGGGATTGTCCTGGTGCGCTACGGCTCCCAGCAGGAAGCCAACCTGGACATGGTCTCCGGCCGCGTTGACGCGCTGCTGGCCGACTCGGTCAACCTGGACGACGGTTTCCTGAAAACCGACGCCGGCAAGGGTTTTGTCTTCGTTGGTCCTGAGTACAACGATCCGAAATACTTCGGTGGCGGCGCCGGCATTGCCGTGCGCAAGGGCGATACCGCCCTGGCCGAGCAGTTCAACAAAGCCATCACCGAGATCCGCGCCAACGGCAAGTACAAGCAAGTGCAGGACAAGTACTTCAAGTTTGACGTTTACGGCGAGTAATCCAGCCGTTCGAGAAAGTGGCAGCCGTTGACGCGGCTGCCATTTTTTTTGTGCAATCATTTTCAGCACAAAGATCCCTGTGGGAGCGAGCCTGCTCGCGAAGGCGCCGGTACATTCAACATCCATGTTGGCTGGCTTGACGCATTCGCGAGCAGGCTCGCTCCCACAGGTGATTTCACCGTGCAGACATCAGGAGTCCGTCCATGCAACGCATCGATCACAAACTTCCCTGGAGCCACCTGGGCACTGAGCGCACCCTCAGCGTGTTTCGTTATGGCGCGGGGCCGCGCAAGGTGTACATCCAGGCCAGCCTGCATGCCGACGAATTGCCGGGCATGCGCACGGCCTGGGAGTTGAAGACGCGCCTGACCGAACTTGAGCAACAGGGACAGTTGAACGGTGTGATCGAACTGGTGCCGGTGGCCAATCCCATTGGCCTGGACCAGCACCTGCAAGGCAGCCACATGGGGCGTTTCGAGCTGGGCAGTGGCAAGAACTTCAACCGCTCGTTCGTCGAACTCAGCGCACCGGTGGCCGAGCGGGTCGGTGATCGCCTCGGCAGCGATGCCCAGGCCAATATCGCGCTGATTCGCCAGACCATGGGCCAGGTGCTCGACGACTTGCCGGCAGCGACATCGCAGCTGGAAGCCATGCACCGCCTGTTGCTGCGCCATGCCTGCGACGCCGACATCACCCTCGACCTGCATTGCGATTTCGACGCTGCGATCCACATCTACGCGTTGCCGCAGCACTGGCCACAATGGCGATCCCTGGCGGCGCGCTTGCAAGCTGGCGTGGCGCTGTTGTGTGAGGACTCCGGCGGCAGCTCGTTCGACGAGTCCTGTTCTTCGCCCTGGTTACGCCTGGCCCGGGCATTCCCGGCGGCGGCGATTCCCCCGGCCAACCTGGCGACCACGCTGGAGTTGGGCAGCATGGGGGACACTCGGGTCGACCAGGCCCGGGCCAATTGCGAGGCCATTCTCGGCTTCCTCGCCGAGCAGGGTTTCATCTCCGGCACCTGGCCGGCGGCACCGGCCGACTGTTGTGAAGGCATGCCGTTCGAAGGCACCCAATACCTGTTCGCACCGCATCACGGCGTGGTCAGTTTCCTGCGTGAAGCCGGGGAATGGGTGGAGAAGGGCGATGCGCTGTTCGAGGTGGTTGACCCGTTGAACGACAAGGTCACCACCGTGCAGGCCGGCACCAGTGGCGTGCTGTTCGCCATCGATCGTGGGCGCTACACCCAACCTGGTACCTGGCAGGCTAAAGTCGCCGGGCGCGAACCGATTCGGGTGGGGAAGCTGATCAACGACTGATCCCGTAATTGTCTTTGGCTGTACTGGCCTCATCGCGGGCAAGCCCGCTCCCACAGTGGATTTGTGGCGTTTACAAAACCTGTGGGAGCGGGCTTGCCCGCGATGACGGCATTCGCCTCACCGGAGATGTTCCTGCCTGATTCACAGTGTTAGGCTCTTGCGCGAATCCTGCATTCCGTGAAGGAAGACCCATGTTGAAGATTCTCGCGCTGCTCACGCTGTTGGCATCCACTGCCGTTCACGCCCAAACCCCGCTGCAAACCGACCTGCCACTCAAGTACCTGGCGCAGACCACCACCGATTCGAACCATCAACCCCTGGTGATTTTCCTTCACGGTTACGGCAGTAACGAACAGGACCTGTTCGACATCAAGGACGACTTGCCCGCGTCCTACACCTACCTGTCGGTACGGGCACCTTTGGTGATGGAGGCGGGCAGCTATCAGTGGTTCCGCAAGAAGGGCGAAGGGGCCTATAACGGCGAGACCGATGATTTGAAGTCCAGCGGCCAGTTGTTGCTGGACTTCGTCGCACAGGCCGCGAAGAAATATCACACCGAGCCCGAGAAGGTGTTCCTGGTCGGTTTCAGCCAGGGCGCGATCATGTCTTACGAAGTGGGCTTGCGGCATCCCGAAGCGCTCGGCGGGATCGCTGCGTTGAGCGGGCGGATTCTGCCGGTGCTCAAGTCCGAGCTCAAACCGGATGAAAAGCGTCAGTCGCTGGCGATTTTCATTGGTCATGGCGAGCAGGACAAACGTCTTCCCTACAGCGACGGCACTGAAGCCAACAGCCTGTTGCAGAGCGTGTCACTCGACCCCGAGTTTCACGGCTACCCCGGTGTTGGCCACAGCATCAGCGCCGAAGAGATCCAGGACTTGAGCGCCTGGTTGCAGCGTCTTAACCCCTGAGCCTTATTTTCCGCTGACGATCTGTTTGATCAGGGTTTCATGGGCCGCCATGTCGCCGGGGCGGGAAATCACCTGGATTACCGCCATGCGGGTGCCGGATGCGGCCATCAGCGTGGTGGTGAGGGTCATGCCACCGCCTTGCGTGGCAGTGCCGTCGATCTGGCGCAGGCCCAGCCCGGATTTCTGGGTCAGGGTTTTCTCGCTGAGCTTGTTGTAGTCGGGCAGGGACTTGTGTTGCGCCGCATCGAAATCGGCCACGGTACCGTCGAGGAACCCGCCGTCGTTGTCCTTGACGCTGATGCCGTTGGGCAGGGTGTTTTCAGCGGCGATCACTACGGTCTTGGTGGTTTCATTGCTGTACAGGGTGCCGCTGGCACCGTCCGGGCTGGCCGGCAGCGGGTTGGCGATGAAACCCTTGGGCAGGTTGAAGGTGAACTTGCTGCCGAGCATCGAGACTTTCCGGGCCGGCGCATCGCTGGAAGTGGCCTTGGCAGCCTGCGCATTCAAAGCCCCCAAGCCGGTAGCGGCTGCCAGCAGCAGGACAAGGGCTTTTTTACTCAACAAAAACATCGAAATCTCCAGGGATGGGCGCACGGTGGGGCGTGATCATCCCATGGAGGTTGTGCTGCATTCCAGCGTGCTCTACCGAGCGGTCACTTGCGGTGAGGTCGCTTTCCTGTGGCGAGGGAGTCTTGCTCCCGCTGGGCCGCGAAGCGGCCCCCTGCATTCTTTCCGACGTACCTCATCGAACGTGTTTCGGTGCTTTGACGGTTCCTCCAGCGCCCGTCGTCGGGCCAACCGGCCGCGCCAGCAGACGCTTTGTCACACCCAGCATGGCCACCGACACCGCGATGCCCAGCACAAAAGCGTTCATTCCCATCGTCGGCAGGGTCAGCGCCAACACCAGGCAGAAGGCGGCGAACGAGTACATGCCGGTGGCGGTGGCGCGCAGCAACGCTGCGGTAAAGGCCGGGCCACGGGTTTGCTGGGAGAACACCGCCATCACGCTGCCCAACACCGGGAACACCGCCAACAGGCCACTCCAGCGGTCGCCGACGGTGCTGGCGAGCAATGTCACGACCAGCGTGAGCAATGCACCGGCCACCATGCGCAGCACAAGCTTGTCGGATTTCGGCCCCGGGCCACTGAGCACCGGTTGCACGGCGGGGAACAGATAAGGCGCGGCGAGCAGCGCGGTCGCGGCGGCGCACAGCGAGAACACCAGGGATCCCGGGATCAGCGACAGGGCAACCGCCACCAGCGTCCAGACCACCAGCGAGATCATCAACGCCAGGGGCCATCCGGCCCGTTGTGCGACCTGGGCGTAGGTCACGCAAAACGCAATCATCGCGAACATGGCTGACAGCGCCGCCGTGGCCGATTGCGCAGCGAACGCCTGGCCTTGCTCAAGGGCAAGGAACAACAGGATCGGTCCGACCACCACCGGCAATCCCGACAACCATCCGGCCACGCTCGGTCCCCAGCGTTTGCCAGCCAGGGAAATCAGCAGCAGGAAGCCTGGGATTACCAGCAGTTTGAGGATCAACACGCGCATGTCTCCGACCTGTGTGAGGTGGCAACGGTAACATTGCATCGGCTAGATTGCTTTATCTGTGTGCGGATTTTGTATACATGCAGGCTTCGTAATTTGTACGAAAGGATCTTTTGCGCCTACGTTTCCTGGGCATCTGCGAGGAGGCCAACCTGCCATGAACCACCGCTGCGCCATGGTCTGTGGCTGCTTGTAATGTTGAGCTGCCAGGCTTCCAGGGCAGCAGATGCTGGGCATGGCTGCGTAGACTTTGCTTTGTGGTGATCAGTGGGGGCGGACAGTGGGTTGATTCTGCAGTTTTTGGGGTGACTCGTCGGGCCCCTTCGCGAGCAAGCCCGCTCCCACATTTGACCGAGTTGTCCAGACGAGCGCGGTCCACTGTGGGAGCGGGCTTGCTCGCGAAGAACGATGACGCGGTCCATCTGAAAAAACGCAGGCAAAAAAGAACCCGGTGCGACTTGCATCGCACCGGGTGTTTGTCCAGACAGCGACGGATCTTCGTGGGTCCCCGCGCCGTCTGTTGAACGCTTTAAGCCCGTTCGAGCGCCAGTGCCACGCCCTGACCGCCACCGATGCACAGGGTGGCGAGGCCTTTTTTGGCATCACGCTTGAGCATTTCATGCAGCAGGGTCACCAGTACGCGGCAACCCGAAGCACCGATCGGGTGGCCCAGGGCGATGGCGCCGCCGTTGACGTTGACCTTGTTCAAGTCCCATTCCAGGTCCTTGGCCACCGCCAAAGATTGCGCGGCGAAGGCTTCGTTGGCTTCAACCAGGTCAAGCTGGTCGACGTTCCAGCCGGCCTTGTCCAGGCAACGACGGGTGGCCGACACCGGGCCGATGCCCATGATCGCCGGGTCAACGCCTGCGTTGGCGTAAGCCGCGATTTTCGCCAGTACCGGCAGGCCCAGGGCCTTGGCCTTTTCGGCGCTCATCAGGATCACGGCGGCGGCACCGTCGTTCAGTGACGAAGCGTTGCCGGCGGTCACCGAACCGTCCTTCTTGAAGGCCGGCTTGAGCTTGCCCAGGGATTCGGCGGTGGTGCCGGCCCGTGGCTGCTCGTCGGTGGCGAAGGACAGCGGATCGCCCTTGCGCTGCGGGATCAGGATCGGGGTGATTTCATCGACGAAGCGCCCGGCTTCGATGGCGGCCACGGCTTTCTGTTGCGAGGCGGCGGCGAACGCGTCCTGCTGCTCGCGAGTCAGGCTGTACTTCTCGGCCAGGTTCTCGGCGGTGATACCCATGTGGTAGTCGTTGAACGCGTCCCACAGGCCATCGCTGATCATGGTGTCGACGATCTGCGCGTGGCCCATGCGTAGGCCGGTGCGCGCGCCGGGCATGACGTAGTTGGCCAGGCTCATGTTTTCCTGGCCGCCGGCGATGATCACCTCGGCATCGCCGCAGCGAATTGCCTGGGCGCCCAGGTGCAGGGCCTTGAGGCCCGAACCGCAGACCTTGTTCAGGGTCATGGCCGGTACGGCGAAGGGCAGGCCGGCCTTGATCGCGGCCTGGCGCGCAGGGTTCTGCCCGGCGCCGGCGGTCAGCACCTGGCCCATGATCACTTCATCGACTTGCGCAGGGTCCAGGCCGGTCTGCGCCAGCAACTGGCGGATCACCGCAGCGCCCAGGTCAACGGCAGAAACATTGGCCAGGGAACCCTGGAAACTGCCGATCGCGGTGCGCGTGGCGGCAACAATGACGACTTCTTGCATGGAATGATTCCTCACTGGGCAGCGAACTGCATTTCCGGAACGTGGTCCGGGACGATCAGTTTACCAGCGGTCTTGGCGACGATTTCCTCGACGCTGACGCCAGGTGCGCGTTCCTTGAGGACAAATGCGCCATTTTCGATTTCCAGGTAGGCGAGGTCGGTCAGCACGCGCTTGATGCAACCGGCGCCGGTCAGCGGCAGGCTGCATTGCGACAGGAGCTTGGACTCACCGTCCTTGGACGCGTGGGTCATGATGACGATGATGTTGTCTGCGCCGGCCACCAGGTCCATCGCGCCGCCCATGCCCTTGACCAGCTTGCCGGGGATCATCCACGAGGCGATGTTGCCTTGCACGTCCACTTCGAAGGCACCGAGCACGGTCAGGTCGACATGACCACCGCGGATCATCGCGAAGGACTCGGCCGAGGAAAAGATCGAAGCGCCGATGCGCGCGGTCACCGTTTGTTTGCCGGCGTTGATCATGTCGGCATCGATGGTTTCTTCAGTCGGGAACGGACCCATGCCCAGTAGGCCGTTTTCCGACTGCAGCATGACCTCCATGCCTTCAGGGATGTAGTTGGCGACCAGGGTCGGAATGCCGATGCCCAGGTTCACGTAGAAGCCGTCCTGCATTTCGCGGGCGACGCGTTGAGCCATTTGTTCGCGGGAAAGTGCCATTGTCGTTATTCCTTCATTCGGTCCGGGGGCAGGGGATCACTTACGCACGGTGCGCTGTTCGATGCGCTTCTCGAACGTGCCGCAGATGATCCGGTCGACGTAGATGCCAGGGGTGTGGATCTGCGCCGGGTCCAGCTCGCCGGGTTCGACGATTTCCTCGACTTCGACCACGGTGATCTTGCCGGCGGTGGCGGCCAGCGGGTTGAAGTTCTGGGCGGTGTGGCGATAGATCACGTTACCGAAATGGTCGGCTTTCCAGCCTTTGACGATGGCGAAGTCGCCGGTGATGGACTCTTCCATCAGGTACTTGCGGCCATGGAATTCGCGCACTTCCTTGCCTTCGGCAACCGGAGTGCCGACGCCGGTGGCGGTGAAGAAGGCCGGAATGCCAGCGCCGCCCGCGCGCATTTTCTCGGCGAGGGTGCCTTGCGGGGTCAGGATGACTTCGATTTCGCCCTTGAGCAGCTGCTCTTCGAACAGCTTGTTTTCGCCGACGTAGGACGCCACCACTTTGCTGATCTGGCGGTCGGTCAGCAGTACGCCGAGGCCGAAACCGTCGACGCCGCAGTTGTTGGAGACCACTGTGAGGTCGCGAGTGCCCTTGCGCTTGATCTCGGCGATCAGGTTTTCCGGGATGCCGCACAGGCCGAAGCCGCCAGCGATCACGGTCATGCCGTCTTCAAGACCTGCCAACGCTTGCTCATAGGAACTCACGCGCTTGTCGAAACCTGCCATATGCACCTCTTTTATTCTTTGTGGGCGGCTGGCTAGCCGAATGGGATGGAGTGTCTCGCCGAAGTATTCATTTGTTAAGTTGATTTTTAAGGTTGATTAATAGATAAAACTCAACAAACCGCTGCTTTCTTGCAGCTCCAGGCTTGTAGCTTACAACTGGAAGCGAAGCGAACATGACCATTAAGCAGATCCGCGCCTTTCTCGCCGTGGCCCAGAGCCTGAGCTTTGCCGTGGCCTGTGAACGCCTGCATCTGTCGCAATCGGCCCTGAGCCTGACCATCAAGGCGCTGGAGGAGGGGCTCGGCGGGCGCCTGTTCACCCGCAACACGCGCAACGTGGCGCTCACCGCTGAAGGCGAAGCCCTGGTGCCGCTGGCGCGCCGGCTGATAGCCGACTGGGACAATGTCGAGGACGAGCTGCGTCAACGCTTCACCCTGCAGCGCGGTCGCGTGACCCTGGCGGCGATGCCATCGTTCGCTGGCAACCTGCTGCCGCCGATCCTCAAGACCTTCCGCGCCCGCTACCCGAACGTCAACGTGACGGTCAATGACGTGATCAACGAGCAGGTACTGGAAATGGTCCGTGACCGCCAGGTTGAACTGGGGGTGGCGTTCGAGCCGACCCAGAGTTCGCCACTGCAATTCACCCCGTTGTACATCGATCGATTCGTGGCGGTGGTGCCCCTGGATTCGGCGCTGGCCGAACTCGATGACATCGATTGGCAGACCCTGCTCAAGGAGCCGTTCATTACCTTGCAGCGACCTTCCACCGTGCGGGTGATGCTTGAAGAGCACCTGCAGGCCCGCGGCATGAAGCTGTCGGTGGAGTTTGAAAGCCATCAACTGGCGACGGTCGGGCGCATGGTCGCCAGCGGCCTGGGTGTGAGCGCGGTGCCGGCCTTGTGTGCCGGACAGATGCGTGAACTGGGCGCGCGCTGCATCACCTTGCGCGATCCGGTGGTGGAGCGGGCGCTTGGGGTGTTGACGTTGCCGGGGGGGGAGCTGTCGGCGGCGGCGCAGGCGTTGTTTGATGTGCTGAAAGAGGAAAAATTTGGGGAAAAGCTTCTCTGACATGAGCGCCGGCCCCTGTGGGAGCGGGCTTGCTCGCGAAGGCGGAGTGTCAGCTACATCAATGTGGTTTGACCCACCGCTTTCGCGAGCAAGCCCGCTCCCACAGTTTTCTGGGTTGATCAGGAAGATAGGCGTTGGGCCAACAAGGGCAAGAGCTGCTCGCACGCCCCCTCGATCTTCATATCCAGAATGTCATCCGCCCGGGTCTTGCCCAGGTTGATCGCGATCAACGGCTTGCCCTGATCCACCACCGCCCGGCACAAGCGAAACGCCGAATAGGCCATCAACGAAGACCCGATCACCAACAACCCGGCCGCTTGTTCAATGGCCGCCATCGCCTTGGCCGCCGTGGCTTGCGCGACGTTTTCACCAAAAAACACCACATCCGGCTTCATCCGTTCCCCGGCGCAATGCGGGCAATGCGGGACCTGGAAACGGGCCTCGAAGGCCGCGTCGAGCAGGGTGTCGCCATCCGGCGCCTGTACCGCGTCGACGCCGGCCAGGTAGGGGTTGCGGGTTTCCATCAAGCGCTGGATCGAGTCGCGCTCGCAAAGCCTGCCGCAATCGAGGCACAACACCCGGTGCAAACTGCCGTGGAGTTCGATCACGTCATGGCTGCCGGCCTGGTCATGCAGGGTGTCGACGTTCTGGGTGATCAACCCGCTGATCTGTCGCGTGCCCTGCAGCCGGGCCAGGGTGTCGTGGGCCACGTTCGGCTGCGCCAGGCGCACCCGTGGCCAGCCGAGCATCGCCCGCGCCCAATAGCGTCGCCGGGACTCGGGGGCTGAGAGAAACTCCTGGTACATCATCGGCTGCCGGCCCCGTCGCACGCCCTGGTTGTCACGATAATCGGGGATGCCCGACGGTGTGCTGATGCCGGCCCCGGTCAGCACTGCAAACGGCGCGTCGGCCATGCGTTGATGGAGGCGGTCGAGTTGTTCGTGGATCAGGCTGTCGAGCATTTTCAGCACTCTGGGGACGCAGATTGGCACGGCCTTTTGTAGGAGCTGCCGAAGGCTGCGATCTCTTGATCTTGTTTTTATGAAGCAAAGTCAAAAGATCGCAGCCTTCGGCAGCTCCTACAACCCTCGGGGGTTATTTACGTGCCTCCAGAATCAGGTTGAACGGCGTCTCCGTGGCCCGACGAAAACGGCTGAACCCGGCCTCGCTGAACACCTTGCGCAACCGCGCTTCCCCGGCCTGGGCACCCAGCCCGAGGCCGACTTCCTGGGACAGCGAGTTCGGCGTGCAAATGAAGGTCGAGGCGGCGTAGAACAGGCGTCCGACCGGGTTGATGTTGTCGTCGAGCAAGTCATTGGCGTAGGGCTCGACCAGCAGCACCGTGCCGTCGTCTTTCAACGACTCATAGGCATGTCTGGCCGCGCCCACCGGATCGCCCATGTCGTGCAGGCAGTCGAAGTAGCAGACCAGGTCATAGTCGTTGCCGGGGTAGCTTTTTGCCGTGCCCTGGAAGAACTTGGCCCGGCCGGACACACCGCCTTCTTCGGCCCGTTGGGTGGCGACGGTAATGGAGGGCGCGTGGTAGTCGAAGCCGACGAAGCGCGAATCGGGAAATGCCTGGGCCATGATCACCGTCGAGGCGCCGTGACCACAGCCGATGTCCGCCACTTTGGCCCCGGCTTCCAGTTTGGCCACCACGCCGTCGAGGGCCGGCAACCATTCGGCGATCAAATGGGCTTTGTAGCCGGGGCGGAAGAAACGCTCGGTGCCGCTGAACATGCACGGGTGATGCTCGCCCCATGGCAGGGCGCCGTTGCCGCGCATGGCGTTGACCAGCTTGTCCTTGTCGTGGAAAAACGACGCGACCACGCCTATGCCTCCGGCGATATAGACCGGTGAGTCTTCGATGGCCAGGGCCAGGGCTTGCTCCTCCGGAAGGCGGAACTGGCCGTCCTGGTGTTCCATGTAGCCGGAGGCGGCGTGGGCGCTGAGCCATTCGCGCAGCAGGCGGGTGTTGCAGCCGGTTTTCTCGGCGAGGGTTTCGGGGGTGATGGGCTGGCTGTCGGCCATCGCCCGGTACAGGCCGAGCTCTTCGCCGAGGATGACGTTGGCGAGCATCGCCGCGCCGCCCATGTCATTCACCAGTTTGCCCATGAAATCGTTGAGTCTGGCCTCGTCCATCACGTGTGCTCCTTTGGCAGGATCACGGTCCAGAGGCATCGTTTGGCGAGGCATGCGCCGCTGGGCGGTGGTCGTGGAGATGTGCAGGGCACCAAGCGGGTCCTGTGTGCGTTAAGTCTAGTCCGGGGCGTGTGTACTGCTGTCTGGAGCGACGAAAGTCCTCATGATTGACACTAAACCCCTGTGGGAGCGGGCTTGCTCGCGAAAGCGGTGGCTCGGCCAACATCGCTTCTGAATGTGCCGGCCTCTTCGCGGGCAAGCCCGCTCCCACAGAATCAGCGGAGCCTGCAAGGATCGTGTGTATCCCACTGTATCCAGACCCCTTCTTGACACAATGACCTCTTATTCCAGCCCCAGCCAAACACAGTCCCGATACACCCCTTCGATTAACTGTGTCTCAAGGCGGGCACCGGTCCGCGCCATTGGACACATGCGAGATCGATACCATGCAGACATCCATTCCCCCTGTAGCCAAAGCCAGCGCCGGGCTTGGCCTGCGTCGCGGTTTACTCAAAGACCTGCAAGTGGCCCCGGCCGGTCATTTCGATTTTCTGGAGGTCGCGCCGGAAAACTGGATCGGCATTGGCGGCGCCCATGGTGCGGCGCTGCGGGCACTGGCCGAGCGTTATCCGTTGTCCTGTCACGGGCTGTCCCTGTCCCTGGGCGGGCCGTCGCCGCTGGACGTCGATTTTCTGCAGGAAGTCCGGGGTTTTCTCGATCACTACCACGTGCCGCTGTACAGCGAGCACCTGAGTTACTGCAACGATGACGGTCACCTGTACGACCTGTTGCCGCTGCCGTTCACCGAAGAGGCGGTGCACCACGTCGCCGCGCGCATCCGCCAGGCCCAGGACATCCTCGGTCGGCGCCTGGCGGTGGAAAACATCTCTTACTACGCCGCCCCCCAACAGGACATGGACGAGGTGACGTTCACCAATGCGGTGTTGCGCGAGGCTGATTGCGACCTGTTGCTGGACGTCAACAACGTCTACGTCAACTCGATCAACCACGGTTTCGATCCCCAGGCGTTTCTCGCCGGTATCGATGCAGGACGGGTGGTGGCCATGCATATCGCCGGGCATTTCGATGAGTCCGATACCTTGAAAATCGATACCCATGGCGCTTCGGTGAAACCGGCGGTGTGGTCGTTGCTGGCCCAGGCTTACGCCCGGTTCGGTGCGCAGCCGACCTTGCTGGAGCGCGATTTCAATTTTCCGGCATTCGCCGAACTGGTGGCGGAACTGCAGACCATTCGCCGCCTGCAGCAGGAGGGGATGAACCGTGGATAAGTCGAGCCTTGTGCAGCAACAAACCACCATGGGCCTGTACTTGCGCGACCCTGAGCACAACGCACCACCCACCGAAATGGACCCGGCGCGGGCACAGGTTTATCGCGATCTGGTGTTCGCCAATCTGTCTTCATTGCTCAGCGGAACCTTTCCGGTCCTGGTGAAGATTCTGGGCAATGAACACTGGCGTTCGCTGGTGCGGATTTTTCTGCGGGACTACCGCGCCCGCACGCCGAAATTCGGTGAGATCGCCCAGGAGTTTGTCGAGTTTCTTGCCAGTGAACCGCTGGCGTTGGCCGATGGGGCGTGGCCGCCGTTCATGGTGGAGCTGGCGCATTACGAGTGGGTGGAAATGGCGCTGCAACAATCTGACGCCGAGCCTGTGGCTGCGGGTGATGCGGCGTTGCTGCTGGATCGGCCCTTGCAGGTGTCGCCCCTGGCCTGGCCGTTGGCGTATGCCTGGCCGGTGCAACGGGTGGGGCCGGATTACCAGCCGGACGTTTTACCGGCTCAGCCGACGTTGTTGCTGGTGCGTCGCGCCGAGGACTGGAGTGTGAAGTTTTCCGGGTTGAGTCCGTTGGCGTGGCGGTTGTTGCTGCTTGTTGGCGAGTTTCCCGAGTTGACCGGGCGTGAGCTGTTGCAGGGGTTGGCGGTGGAGGCTGGGGCGGTGGGGTCTTCGGAGTTTCTGGAGGGTGGGTTGGTGTTGTTGCGGCAGATGCATGGGGAGGGGGTTTTGGGGGTTGTTGATTGAGTACATATCCGTTTCTTCGGTAACGGCGGCTGGCGGTTTCGCCCTTACGGCGAGTCACTTTTAACAAGCGCCTTAAAAGTAATCAAAAGCGCTCGCCCCTTACGTACGGCCCCTCGCTGTGGCTCGGGGTTCCTTCGCTGCGGCATTCATCCGGGGGCATTGCCCTCCGGTCGGCTTCGCTTCGACCTACATGCAATGAGTTCGACTGCGTCGAACGGCGCTGCGCGCCCATCCCCGGATGAACACCTGCGCTCAGCCTGCCGATATAGGTTGTCCGTTCCTTTCCTCTTCCATACTTCAACGTCTGGAAGTCAGCTTTGATCCAGGAAGGAACATGCACCTGTGGGCTACGAATATGCCTCTCAAGCACGTGATGATTACCCCCTCACTTTCGAGCCCACAGGTGCGCTTGCGCCCTCTAACGAATACTCAGGGAAAGCCCGACACGGCTCTCTATATCGCTTTCGCTGGACGCAAGCATGCATGTCCCTGCATGTACTTTAGCGCCAGTGGAGGTTGTTGATGCAAACGCTCCTGTCTCAGAGATTCACTGCTTATGTCGGAATAGATTGGGCAGATACCAAGCACGACGTGTGTTTGCAGGTCGCAGGTGAAACCCGGCGGCACTTCTCTATCATCGACCACACGCCCCAATCGATTGATCGATGGGCGAAATCGTTGTTTGAGCGCTATGGCGCGCCGATTGCAATTGCTCTTGAGCTCAACAAGGGCCCGTTGGTGGCGGCCCTGCAAAAGTACGAGTTCTTTTGCCTGTTTCCCATCAATCCGAGCACCTTGGCCAAACACCGCAAAGCCTTTGTCGGCAGCGGTGCCAAGGATGATCCGACCGATGCGCAATGGGCGCTTGAGTTGTTGCTCACCTATCCCCAACGGTTTGCGCAGCTGATGCCGCAAAGCCCGGCGATGCGTATTTTGGCCAGCCTGACAGAACATCGACGGGCACTGGTTGATGAGCGAGTGAAAGTCAGCAACCGCCTGATCTGTACGCTCAAACAGTATTATCCAGCGGCCCTTGAGCTATTTAGCAATCATGACAGCGTGGTGTTCTGTGACTTTTTGATGCGCTGGCCCACACTTGAGCAGCTCAAGCGTTCTCGCCAGAGTACTTTTCTCAAGTTCTTTAACGAGCACAACGCTCGTCACGCTCAACTCAATCAAACACGCTGGGAAATCATCACCCAAGCGATGCCTTTGACGCAGGATCCGGGGGTGATACGTCCTGCGCAGTTGTACACGACAGCCTTGGCGTCACAACTCAAAGGGCTCATTTGCACCCTCAAGGATTTTGATCGCGAGATCGAAGAAACGGCCAACACCTTGAGCGATTACCCGATCTTCAAAGCGCTCCCTGGTGCCGGCCAACATCTTGCACCACGCCTGATGGTGGCTTTTGGTGAACAGCGTGATCGATTTAGCGACGCCAATGCGATGCAGCAATATGCCGGAATCGCACCCGTGACTCAGCGTAGCGGCAAGAAGAAAGTCGTGTATTGGCGCTACCGATGCTCAACCTTCTTGCGTCAGACCTTTGTCGAATGGGCTGCTCACAGCATCACTCAATCAACGTGGGCCGAGGCTTACTATCGGCAGCAACGGGCTAAGGGCTGCTCATACCAAGCGGCCCTGAGAGCACTGGCTTTCAAGTGGATCAGAATCGTCTATCGGTGCTGGAAAACCAGCACCATCTATGACGAAAAGGCTTACTTGCAGGCTTTGACGCGGCACGGATCAACGTTGGTAGAAGCGCCGATGGAGGTCGTCACAGGTTGACGGACAGGCTCAGGGCGTGAGGGGGCGGGTAGATCAAGAGCTGCAGGCGAGCTAACGCTCGGCCTGTTGAGTGGTGAAAAGCGTTTGTGTACGCCGACCCACTGTAGGAGCTGCCGAAGGCTGCGATCTTTTGATCTTGATCTTCCGTCCTTTCGACATTGTCAAAAATCAAAGGTAGGAGCTGGCTTGCCAGCGATGGCGGCCTGCCAATCGACCAATCTCTCTCAGACATACGCCGAACCACTGTGGGAGCGGGCTTGCCCGCGAAGGCGGCCTTCCAGCCGAACATTTTCTACAGCTGGCCCAACATCCTCACCCCCAAGCCAATCCCTCTACCCCGGCAATCTCAGCTCCGCACACAACCCCCCACCTTCCCGATTGCTCAAGGTCAACGCCCCTCCAATCGCTATCGCCAGTTGCTGGGCAATCGCCAACCCCAACCCGGTGCCGCCGGTGCTGCGGTTGCGGGAGTTTTCCACGCGGTAGAAGGGTTCCATCACGTGCTTGAGTTCTTCTTCGGCGATTCCCGGGCCGCGGTCGAGGATCTTGATCGACAGCTTCCCGTCGGCCTGTTTTTCCACGCGCAACTCGGCAGCTCCGGCAAATTTCAAGGCGTTGTCCGTCAGGTTGACCAGTACCCGGCGCAGGGCGTGAGGGCGGGTATCGATGACGGTGGAGCTCTTGCCTGTGAGTTGAACGTCCTTGCCCATGTCCTGGTAGTCGAACACAAGGCTGTCGAGGAACGAGTCGAGGTCGGTGCGGCGGCTTTCTTCGGTGGCGCCGTGGATGCTGCGGGCGTAGGCGACGCCTTCACGCACCAGGTGTTCCATCTCGCCCAGGTCGTTCCACAGTTTGTCTTTTTCGCTGGAGTCGTCCATGAACTCGGCGCGCAGTTTCATGCGGGTGATCGGGGTTTGCAGGTCGTGGGAGATCGCTGCGAGCAATTGCATGCGTTCCTTCAGGTACGCCGCGATGCGTGCCTGCATCGCGTTGAAGGCCTTGGCGGCGTGGGCGACTTCGGTCGGGCCTTTTTCGTCCAGGAGCACGGGGTGGGCGTTGGGGTCCAGAGTTTCGACGGCCTCGGCGAGGCGGGTGAGGGGGCGGATGGCGATTCTGACCGCCAGCCAGGAACAGGCGAGCATCAGTGCCAGTTGCCCGAGCAACACGAAGGGCAGCCAGGGCGACAGCGGCACCATCGCCGGGCGGAGGTCGATGGTCAGCGGGCTGCCATCCGCCAGGTTCAGGTGCACCTGGAAGTGTTTTTTCGGCCCGGGAATCTCAGTAAAGGTCATCGGGTAATCGTGGCCGATGGCGTCCTTGATCGAGGCGATGGCAATGGGCGCATCGGGCATGTCGGTGCGGATGGGCGTGCCCGGCGAACCCTCGTTGAGCAGGTAACTGTAGTTGCGCCGCTCCAGTTGTTTGAGCCAGGCGGCTCGTTCATCGGCGGGCAAGCGGTCGAGGATGGCAACGGAGGTGGAAACATCGGTTTCCAGGTTGCCGAGCATGGTGTTTTTCGAGGATTCGTAGCGTTCGTAGTACTGCGCACCGAAGGATAATGCCTGAGCGAGGATCAGGCCGATCAGGAAAATCAGCGACAGCCGCGAAGCCAGGGTCCGCGGCCAAAGCAGCGCCTGCGTCATGATGGGTCGCCCAGGATTTCCACCGGCAGGGAAAACACATAGCCTTCGCTGCGCACGGTCTTGATGTAGGCCGGTTCGCGGGCGTCGTCGAGCAGGCGCTGGCGCAAGCGACTGACCAACAGGTCGATGGAACGGTCGAACAGGTCGGCGTCGCGGCCCTGGGTCAGGTTGAGCAGTTGATCGCGGTTGAGCACCCGTTGCGGATGGTCGAGAAACACCCGCAGCAATCGATATTCGGCGCCGCTCAGGGCGACCATGGTGCCGTCTTCATCGAGCAGGTGACGGGCCGAGGTGTCCAGGCGCCAACGGCCGAAGGCCAGCAGGCGGCTGGCTTCGGTCACCACCAGGTTCGGCGGCAGCATGCGGGTGCGTCGCAGCACCGCGTTGATCCGCGCCAGCAGTTCACGGGCAGCGAAGGGTTTGACCAGGTAGTCGTCGGCGCCCATTTCCAGGCCGAGGATGCGGTCGGTTTCATCGTTGCGCGCGGTGAGCATCAGGACCGGCGTGGTCTTGTGTTTGCCGGCGCGCAATTCGCGGCAGAGCAGCAGGCCATCGTCCCCCGGCATCATGATGTCCAGCACGATCAGGTCCACCGGGGTGGTTTCCAGAAACGCGCGCATCTGCCGCCCATCCGCCACGACGGTGGTGCGCAGGCCGTTCTTCTTCAGGTAGTTGCCGACCAGCTCGCGGATTTCGCGGTCATCGTCAACGATGAGGATGTGATCAACGTGATCCATTGGGCCAGACCTCTGGTAAATGGGTAATGCCACACAGTCTATCGAGCCTGGGCGGGGTCGCCTGTGGCCCTTTGTATTGCAGTGTATCCGGCCTGCCTGCGGATACACACGAAGGCAAAAAAGCCGATTTCCGGGGCTTTTGTATTGCTCTGTATCTGCACGCGGTTCTGATACGTACCGATTGATTCACGCCGATTCGCGACACAGACGAGATACCTCGCAGGCTTTTAATAGGTTCCATCGAGGCAAACCAGACCGCCTCGCCCAACGAACCAGCGACCTGTTGAAACCTTGAGGAACTCGCCATGAACACCAAAGCCATCTATGCCGCTTGCCTGTTTGCCGCCCTGAACATCTGCACCCTGTCGGCCCGCGCCGAAGCCGATGTTGCGCCAAAAACCTACACCTACGGCAGCCATCTTGACATCAGGAAAGTGGTTTCGCTGACCGAGGACGCTACGCCTTCCTGCGGTGTGGTCAATGCACGGCTGACGTACCTCGACTCCCAGTCGAAAACCCAGGTGCTGGATTACAGCAAGTTCGCCGACAACTGCAACTCGGAAAACTGAGTGTTGCCATCAATGACCGCTTAATCCAGTTGAATCAGGAAGGACATCATGAACAACGCATCCCGCTTTCTCACCGCCATCGCCTTTTCCGTCGCCGGTGCTGCGGCCCATGCCAACGCCGCCGTCGAGCAAAGCACCTGCGCCAGCAACACCTGCTTCCAGCTGACGCCAGTGGCAGAGCAGGGCACCCAGGGCTTGCTGGCACAAGACGGTGCCAGCCGCACGCCTCAGGGACAGTTGCTGGATGAACAGACAGCTTGAAGCCAAACATCACCGTTCAAATGTGGGAGCGGGCTTGCTCGCGAAGGCGGCGTGTCAGCCGCATCATCGCTGGCTGAATGTACGCTTTCGCGAGCAAGCCCGCTCCCACAATGATTGTGTGTCGCCCTCTAAATTGTATTAGGTGATCCCATGTTACTCATCGCTTTCCTGGGCGGCATATTGACCGTCCTCAGCCCGTGCATCCTGCCGGTCGTGCCATTTTTGTTCGCCGGGGCCGACCGCACACGCGCCTCGATCCTGCTGACCCTCGGCGGCATGGTCCTGACCTTCGCCCTGGTCTCCAGCCTGGCGGTGGTCAGCAGTGAGTGGGTGATACAGGCCAGCAACACCGGCCGACACGTCGCCCTGTTCGTGATGGTGCTGTTCGCCCTGTCGCTGATTTCCGCCCGGGTCGGTGACTGGCTGGCGCGCCCCTTCGTGCTGCTGGGCAATCGCATCGACCCGGACTCGCGCAAGATGTCCGGGCCGCTGGCGTCGATCATGATCGGTGTCGCTACCGGGCTGCTCTGGGCACCCTGCGCCGGGCCGATCCTCGGGGTGATTCTCACCAGCGCCATGCTGCAGGGCGCGAATGCCGGTACCAGTCTGTTGCTGGTGGCCTATGGCGCGGGCAGTGCGTTGTCCCTGGGCGTCTTGATCTTTGCCGGGCGTGGCCTGGTCAATCGCTTGAAACCGTCGATTCCGGTCACTGGCTGGCTGCGCCGGGGCGCGGGGGTTGCGGTGCTGGCCGGTACGGCGGTGATCGCAACGGGGGCCAACGACCTGTTGCTGGCCAACACTTCATCGGAAGGTGTCAGCCGTGTCGAGAAAAACGTGCTGGAGACCGTGCCGAAAGTCGTCGATTACCTGGTCAGCAAGGTCAAGGCCGACAGCACCATGGGCAACGCCCAGGGCGCAATGCCGTCGTTGTCCGGCGCGGTGGACTGGATCAACTCACCGGCACTGACCAACGAAGCCCTCAAAGGCAAGGTGGTGCTGGTGGACTTCTGGACCTTCGACTGCATCAACTGCAAGCGCACCCTGCCGTACGTGAAGGACTGGGCGAAGAAATATGAAAAGGACGGACTGCTGGTGATCGGCGTGCACACGCCTGAATACGGCTTTGAACGCATCATCGACAACGTCAGGGACAAGGTGAAGGAATACGGCATCACCTACCCGGTGGCGATCGACAATAACTACGCGATCTGGCGCAACTTCGACAACCAGTACTGGCCGGCGCACTACATCATCGATGCCAAGGGGCAGGTGCGTTACACCCACTTCGGTGAAGGCAGCTACGACACGCAGGAGAAAGTGATCCAGCAATTGCTGGAGGAGGCCAAGGCCAGCGCGCCAGCGGCTTGAACCGTTTGATCAATGGCTCACAGGTCCCGCGCCATGAGCCATTGATCTTTTTCCCATGCCTGAAAACGCTCCAGTACCACCCAGCCGCGCCTGGCGTAATAAGCGCTCTGGTCCTGGGTGTGCAGGTAGATCCTCTTCTCGCCGTTGGCTTTGGCTTGCGCGCAAATCCCTTCGATCAAACGCTCCGCCAAGCCCTTGCTGCGTGCCTCGGGAGTGATGAACACGCAAGCGAGCCAAGGCCCCAGATCCGGGCGATGGGCCAGATCGGCCCTGGCCAGCGCTGCACCGCCCAACAGTTCGTTGTGGTCGAGGGCGATCAGGCACTTCCAGTCGCCGTTGTCTTGGCCTTCGGCAAATTCCCGTTGCCAGTCGGGCAGGGGCTGTCCGGCGTATTCGTAGTGGAACTGCCGGTGGATCCACGAAGCGAATGTGTTGCTGTGCTGCCTATGTCGAGCAAGCCAGTCCAGGCGGGGTGCCATGTGATGAGTCCTTTCAAGTTCAGTCGCAGGGTAGCGAGAGTAGCGGGCTCGGACAGGACTGTCGCCCCCATTGGTTTAGTGACCGCTCAATTGGCTCGAGGCCGCCTGACCACGTCGCCACGCCGCCGGCGG
Organism: Pseudomonas sp. GNP012; assembly: GCF_054343835.1. Lineage (NCBI taxonomy): Bacteria > Pseudomonadati > Pseudomonadota > Gammaproteobacteria > Pseudomonadales > Pseudomonadaceae > Pseudomonas > Pseudomonas sp. GNP012. The sequence continues at coordinate 1,656,245 of NZ_JBTGUU010000001.1, forward strand.
TGCACCGAACTCGCGACGAAAGGCGCGGCTGAAGGCGGTATCGGTCTGGTAGCCGACTTCCTCGGCGATGCGCGTCAATGAGTTGTTGCTGCTGCGCAACAGGTTGGCGGCGAGCAACACCCGCCATTGCGTCAGGTACTGCATCGGCGACACCCCCACCAGTTGCTGGAAGCGCTCGGCCAACACCGATCTTGAAGTACTGGCGGTGCGCGCCAGTTCGTCCAGCGTCCAGGCGTGGCAGGGTTTTTTGTGCAAGGCGTTGAGGGCGGCGCCGACGATGCGGTCGCGTACACCGGCCAGCCAGCCGGTGCGACCTTCGCCCTGTTCGTTCATGTACAGGCGCAGCACTTCGATGAATAGCACTTCGGCGAGTTTGGCCAGGACCCCTTCGCCGCCGGGGCGGGGCGAGCGGGCTTCGGCGAGGGCGTAGCGCACGGAGGATTCCAGCCAGATACCGGCACTCGAACCGCGCACGTTGACCCGCACCACGGGTGGCAAGCCCTTGAGCAACATGCCCGCCAGGCGCGTGTCGCACGCCAGGTAGCCGCACACCAGGCGGGTGACCGCGCCACCGCCGCCATAGCTCAGTTGGCGTGGCCGGCGTGCCAGCACCGCATCCAGTCGCGCACCCGTGGCCGGGGGCAATCCGGGTCGGGAGCACATGCGATGGGCGTCGCCCTGAGGGAAGATCACCACGTCGCCGGCGCTCAGCAGCAGCGGCGGGTCATCGCCCAGCTCGACGTAGCACTCGCCATCGGTGATCAGGTGAAAGATCACCACTCGTTCCGCATCGGGCTCCAGGAACGGCGCGGCCGTGTCGGCGCTGGGCGACTGGTAGCACCAGGGCGCGGTGAACCGGGCGTTGATGAAGATCGCGCCGACCAGGTGCACCACCCGCAGGGTCTGTGACAGAGCGTCCATAGGGATTTCCCCGTGACAGGATTCCTGATTGTGAACGCGTCGGCGCGCCGTGTGGAATCTCCGGACGATCGGGCAGGCTTGGGCGACGATCGGGCAGGACGCCAGCGCCCGTCAGGACGATAGTTTGATCACAGGGTGAGAGCCGCCCTGTCATCCAGAACAACAAAGAGAGGTTGCCATGCCTAAGTTCGTCATTGAACGTGAGATCCAGGGCGCCGGAGCTCTGTCGGAAAGGGATTTGAAAGCCGCTTCGCAAAAGTCCTGCCGGGCGTTGCGTGAGTTGCCAGAGGTGCAGTGGCTGCAGAGCTATGTCACCGGTGACAAGCTCTACTGCGTGTACATCTCGCCGAACGAGGCGCAGATCCAGGAGCATGCCAGGATCAGTGGTTTTCCCGCCAACCGCATTTCCCAGGTCATGAACATCATCGACCCGACGACTGCGGAGTAACCGCGATCAGGCCCGATTCGTGTTTCAACCCAGAGACTACCTCCATGAGTACACCCATTGATCTGACTGCCTTGAAAAACCGTCAAATGGCCTCCTGGGCCAGCGGCGACTACGCCGTGATCGGCACTACCCTGCAAATCGTCGGCGAGCAACTGGCCGAAGCCTGCGACCTGTTGTGCGATGAGCGCGTGCTCGACGTCGCCGCCGGTAACGGCAACGCGACCCTCGCGGCTGCGCGCCGTGGCTGCAAGGTTACGTCCACCGACTATGTCGCCGCCTTGCTGGAGCGCGGCGAAGAGCGGGCCCGGGCAGAACGCCTGAACGTCTCCTTCCAGGTCGCCGATGCCGAAGCCTTGCCCTTTGCCGACGACAGCTTCGACGCCGTGCTTTCGACTTTCGGTGTGATGTTCACGCCGGACCAGCCCAAAGCCGCCGCGGAGCTGGCGCGAGTCTGCCGCCCGGGCGGGCGGATCGGCCTGGCCAACTGGACACCGGAAGGCTTCGTCGGCCAGATGTTCAAGACCCTGGGCCAGCACCTGCCACCTGCGCCGGGAGCGAATCCGCCCTCGCGCTGGGGCACCGAAGCCTGGCTGCACGAGCACTTCGACGAGCGGGACTTCCTGCTGCAGGTGACGCGCCGCACCTTCAATTTCCGCTATCGCTCTGCAGCGCATTTCATCGACACCTTCCGCCAGTGGTACGGACCGGTGCACAAAGCCTTCGCCGCACTGCCCGCGGACGGCGCCAAGGCGCTGGAAGCGGACCTGACCGAGCTGATCAACCGGATGAACCGGGCGGGCGACAAGTCGCTGGTGGTGCCGAGTGAATACCTGGAGGTAGTGATCACGCGGCGTTAATGGCCTTGCATAAGTCCTTGTAGGAGCGAGCTTGCTCGCGATGGACTCGAAAACGCCGCGTGCATCCAGAAATCACGCGTAATCGTTATCGACCATCGCGAGCAAGCTCGCTCCTACAGGGGGCTGTGTTCAGACACGCTAAACCACCTTCGCCCCCCGCGCCTCCAGCAACTCGCGCAACACCGACCGATGACAATGCGCTTCATCCTCGCAATAACAGCCCACGGCCAGGGACGTGCTGTGAGACAACGCGGCCAGCAGGTCCAGCAACTGACTGGCAGCGGGCTGGTTCATCTCGGCCTTGAACTTGCGCCGGAACACCTCCCAGGCCTGGGCATCCTGTGCAGCCTTGGCCTCGGCCACCAGCTCCGCGCTGGGTGACAGCAAGGGCTGCCAGACATCATAGAAATCCCGGCTGGCGAATTCGGCTTTCGGTACGCCACGGGGAGGGCGGCGCACCGTGCCCAGGCGCAAGCCTTCGTCGGGGCGACGCGGCGAACCCAGTTGAACGATATGGACAGCCATGGCTACTTGAGCCGCGATTCGTCGAACCACTCCAGCGCCGTGCGCCAGAAGCAGATACCGAGGAAATACGCCGACATCAGCAGCCAGAGTCCCATCACCATCGGGTTGATCACTGGATGGTTGAGCACCAGCGACAAGCTGCACAGCAACCAGATGGCCGTCACCGCAATGTTGATCGGCATGAACCGGCGCACGCGGAACGGGTGCAGGAATTTCATCCGGGTCACGGTCAGCAGGGCCAGGCCAATGATGGTCATGAAGGTGATCCACGGCGACGGGTCAATGATGTACAGGCACAGGGCAACCACGTTCCAGGCGGCGGGGAAGCCCTGGAAATAGTTGTCCTTGCTCTTCATGTTGACATTGCAGAAGCAGAACAGCGACGACACCAGAATCAGCGACACGCTCAGCAGCAGGGTGTAATCCGGCAACGGGATGTAGCGATAGATGAACAGCGCCGGTATAAACACATACGTCAGGTAATCGATCACCAGGTCGAGGATCGAGCCATCGAAGCTCGGCAACACCGTCTGCACGTTGACCTTGCGCGCCAGTGCGCCGTCCAGTCCGTCGACGATCAGGGCGACACCCAGCCAAAGCAGACAATGGGTCGGCTGGTTATCCAGCAGGGACAGGGTGGCGAGGAACGCGGTGACCACGCCGGTGGCCGTAAAACCATGGGCGCCCCATGCTTTGAGTCTGGCGATGTACAGGGTTGAAATCACAGGGGCGTTCTCCAGTGAATGAAGCAAGCCAGTTGACGCCCCGCGTAAGGGGGCGCTGGCAAACCGGGTCGGGTTGCAGGTATCGACCGGGTATCCGCGGATAAGGTTCACCACCTATCAATCTTAGCCGTGCTAAAAAAAATACCCCGGACAATCCGCAGTGATGCGGGTGCGTCGGCCCAACGGCGCTGGCACATTCGTCTGCGAGGTCTATCGTTGCCTGTCTGGATAGAACTCTTTCCAAGAGGACAAGCGTCATGAACACCAGCGATCTGCTCGAACAGTTATTGCGCGCCGGCCAGGGCTCGATGGCGCAACGGGGCGGCGGTGGCGCGTCGGCCCAGGGCGGGCTCGGCGACCTGGGCGGATTGCTCGGCGGGTTGTTGGGCGGTGGCGCCGGTGCGGGTGCGGGCGGCGGTGGCGCAGGGTTGGGCGGTTTGCTCGGTGGTTTGCTGGGCGGCGGTTCGCCGATGGGCGGGGCACGCCAAAGCCGCTCCGGTGGCGGCACCAATTATGCGGCGCTGGCGTCCCTCGGCATGATGGCGTTCCAGGCGTACCAGGCTTGGCAACGCAGTCAGGCGTCGGCCCCGCAGGAGGCGCCGCGCACCGTGGACTTGCTGGCCGGCCCGGAAGCCGAGGAACACAGCCATGCGATCCTGCGGGCATTGATTGCCGCGGCCAAGGCCGATGGCCGGATCGATGAATCCGAAAAGCAGATGATCAGCACTGAAATCGGCCGTCACACCGACGACCCGCAATTGCAGCAATGGCTGGACGATGAAGTCGCCAAGCCGCTGGACGCCAGTGACGTCGCGCAGTCGGCCACCGACCCCGGCATGGCCTCGGAGATGTACCTGGCCAGCGTGATGCTGGTCGACGACCAACAGGACGCCGAGCGCAACTATCTGGATGAACTGGCCGCGGCATTGCAGATCGAGCCAGAGTTGCAATTGCATCTGGAGCAGCAGGCCAGGCGTACTGCCTAAAGCTTCGCGAGCAACCTCGCTCCCACAGGTTGATCCCCGCCGAACGCAGATTCTGCGTGCGCTGAAAATCCCTGTGGGAGCGAGCCTGCTCGCGAAGCGGTCGTCACAGTCAACATCCTTGGCGCCTGACCCACCGCCATCGCGAGCAGGCTCGCTCCCACAGGTTGATCCGCGTCGAACGCAGATTCTGCGTGCACTGAAAATCCCTGTGGGAGCGAGCTTGCTCGCGATGAGGCCGGCACAGCCAACATCCTTGGCGCCTGACCCACCGCCATCGCGAGCAAGCTCGCTCCCACAGGTTGATCCGCGTCGAACGCAGAGGCTGTGTGCGCTGAAAGTCATTGTGGGAGCGCGGCCGCACCCCCGCGCCACAAGCCCGTCCGTCCGGGCCTTTTCAATGCCGATTGAATTATTGCGCCGCTCGCCGGCTCTGCTTGGTTAAGAGACGTTTGCATCCAACGTCCTGGCGCGAAGCAGGTGAGCCATGCCCCGCAACCTCGATGACAGGCGCGATTTTTCGGCGACTGGCGAGCCAGCCGCCAAGCGCTCGAGCAAGGAAAAATCATCGCCACTGACCGGCGCCCGCAAAGCCAGGTTGCCGGATCTGCTCAAGCCGGAACTGGCGACGCTGGTGGACAGGGTCCCGGACGGCTCGTGGAGCTACGAAATCAAATTCGACGGCTACCGGATCATGGCTCGCATCGACCACGGTGACGTCAGGCTGCTCACCCGCAATGGCCACGACTGGACCCACAAACTGCCAGAACAGGCCCAGGCTCTGGTCGCGCTTGGCCTGGAATCGGCGTGGCTCGATGGTGAAATGGTGGTGGCCGACGACCAGGGTGTACCGGACTTTCAGGCGCTGCAAAACGCCTTCGAGGCGCAGCGCAGCGACGGCATTTTCTACTACCTGTTCGACCTGCCGTACCTCAATGGCGTGGACTTGCGCGAAGTGCCGGTCGAAGAGCGCCGGGCTGCGCTGGCAACTGTGCTCAAGGCCAATGACCAGCCGCTGCTGCGCTTCTCCGAGTCGTTTGGCGAGGAGCCGCACGCCTTGCTCGACAGCGCCTGCCAGATGCGCATGGAGGGCTTGATCGGCAAGCGTCTTGGGTCGCCCTATGTCTCCCGGCGCAGTAGCGACTGGATCAAGCTCAAATGCCAGCATCGGCAGGAGTTCGTCATCGTCGGATTCACCGAGCCGAAAGGCTCGCGCCATGCCTTCGGCGCGCTGCTGCTGGGGCTGCATGACCGCGACAGTGGCGAGTTGCGCTATGCCGGCAAAGTCGGCACCGGGTTCAATGAGGCGACGCTGCGCAGCCTCCATGAGCAGCTCAAGCCGTTGCAGGTGAAAGAACCGTCGGTGGTCAATCCACCCGGCGGTGCCGAGGCCAGGGATGTGCATTGGCTCAAACCCAAGCTGCTGGCAGAAGTGGCATTCGCTGAAATGACCCGGGACGGTTCAGTGCGCCATGCCGTGTTCCATGGCCTGCGCAATGACAAACCGGCACACGACATCACCGAGGAGCGCGCGAACACCGTGAAAACCTCCACTGCGAAAAAAACCGCTTCCAGGCAAAAGAAGCCCGACCCCGCACCCTCGCAAATCGGCCTGGAAGCGGGGCAGGTGCGCATCACTCACCCGGACCGGGTGATCGACCCCGGCAGCGGCACCACCAAACTGCAACTGGCGCAGTACTACGCGAGTGTCGCCGAGTGGATCCTGCCCGAACTCAAGGATCGCCCGGTGGCGCTGGTGCGCGCACCGGACGGTATCGCGGGCGAGCTGTTTTTCCAGAAGAATGCCGAGCACCTGGCGATCCCCGGCATCGCCACGCTGGACAAGCAGCTCACCGGTCAGCCGATGATGCTGATCAACAATGCCGAGGCGCTGATTGGCGCGGTGCAGATGAGCACCGTGGAGTTGCATACCTGGAACGCCACGTCGGCCAACTTCGACAAGCCGGACCGTTTTGTCCTCGACCTTGACCCGGACCCGGCGCTGCCATGGAAACGCATGATCGAGGCCACCGAGTTGACGCTGTCGGTGCTGGATGAGCTGGGGCTCAAGGCGTTTCTGAAAACCAGCGGCGGCAAGGGCATCCATGTGGTGGTACCGCTGACCCGCAAGCTCGGCTGGGATGAGGTCAAGGACTTCAGCCATGCCATTGTCAGCCACATGGCCAGGCTGTTGCCCGAGCGTTTTTCGGCGGTGTCGGGACCGAAGAACCGGGTCGGACGGATCTTCATCGATTACCTACGCAACGGGCTGGGCGCGACCACCATCTGCGCCTACGCCGTCCGCACCCGTGAGGGCCTGCCGGTGTCGATGCCGATCTTTCGCCAAGAGGTTGCCGAGCTCAAGGGCGGCAATCAGTGGAACCTGCACAACGCACTTGAACGCCTGGCTGAAGTCGGCGATGAGCCCTGGGCGGACATGCGCAAGACCCGGCAGGCGATCACTGCCGACATGCGTCGGCGGGTGGGAATGAAGAAGTGACCGCAAGGGTCAGGAAGGCCCCCCTTGTGGCGAGCAAGCTCGCTCGCCACAAGGGCGGGGTGTTACTTGAGGAACGCCTGGAAGTCGGTACCCAGTTTGTCGATCGCCGCCTTGAAGTCCTTGGCGGTAATCTTCTGGCTTTCATTTTCCAGGGTAGTGCCAAACACCTTGCGCACCACTTTGGCCACGGTCTGATTGCTCTTGGCGTCGATGAACTCGGCTTCGATGAACAAGGTGGTGTCCTGGTCACGGTGACCGGTGGCTGCCTGGGTTGCCCCGACTACGGCCGCGATGGGGACCACTTCATACCACTTCATGCCTTCGTTCTCGGCGTTCACCCCGGTAATCGCCGCACGCATGATCAGGGGCCGGGAACCCGCCGGAGCCGCTGAGGAGTTCGACACTACGCGGTACCGCTGACCCAGCGTGGCCTTGGCCTTGTTGGTCATGTAGTTCTGAATGTCGGTCAGCGTCTGCTGGTTGACCCGCTCATCGGGTTTGGGCGCCGGGTACAGCTCCAGCTTGTTGAACACCACGGTGTCATACGCATTCGGGTTCCACGAAGGGCTGACCCAGCGCATCGCGGTGCCGCCGCTCGGCGTTTCGACTTCCTGCAGGTTGTTGTAGTTGGACAGGAAGCCTGAGTACTGTTCCTTCTCAGTCACTTTCGAGGTGCAGCCGCCTAGCAACAGACTTGCCAGCGCAGCGCCGACCAGCAGTTTTCGGGACAGATTCATAGTGGTGTCTACTCCTTGGATAAAATCGTCGTTCTTTCGTTTACAAGACATCAAAATCGCCAGGTCATATTCCCGCTCAGGGCTTGAATCCAGGCATTGTCGAATTCACCGGAAATCTGATTGCCGGATACGGACTTGGTCTGGTCAACCGGCATGTCGCCGAGCCAGACCATGGCCCAACTGACGTTGATATCGGTGTCCTTGTTCAGAGCATAGGTGGCCCCTGTCGCAAGGCGCCAGGATTCGTTCATCGGCACGATCACACTGCGGTTGCCGTCCGACACGGCGCTGCTGTCGTACGCCACGCCGACGTTCCACAGCCATTGCTCGGTGGCCTGGTATTGCGCCCCCAGGGACAGGTGCCAGGTGTCCTTGAAACCGGCGTCGACCGTTGTCGATTGCGCACCGACCGCGGTGGTGTCGACCTGTACCCCGATGTCACCGAATTCCGACCAGTCCTGCCAGTTGACCGAGGCCAGCAAGGCCCATTGCCGGTCCAGTTGCTGGAACAGGCTCAGGGTGACGGTTTGCGGCACCTTCACATCGAGTTCGGTTTTGGTGTTGTTGACGCGCTCGAGCAGTCGGCCATCGCCATTCACGTCCAGCCGGTCCTCGAAGTCCAGGTCGACCTGGCTGGTGTAGGTCAGTCCAATGCGCGTGCCGGCTTGCGGGGCGTAGATCACGCCGACATTCGCCCCGAAGCCCCAATCCTGGTCCTTGTACTTGAATTGGCCGTCGGTGCGGTCGGTAAAGCCGAACGGCGAGCGGTCAATCGCGGTCTGGGCTTGCAGCATGCCGTACATGGCCTTGACGCCCAGACCCACCGACCACTGCTCGTTGAAGCGATAGGCCACGCTCGGTACCAGCGACAGGCCGAGCAGGCTGGCGTTTTGCGAGAAGTAGCGTCCGGACCAATCGTTGTCATAGTTGACTGCCAATCCGAAGTCGCCGTACTGGCCGAAACCGACGCTCCAGTGCTCGTCCAGTTCATGGCTGATGAAAAAACTGCCGCCGGGAATCGGGTCGAGGGCGTTGCCACTGCCGCTGCCCGGGGTATTGGTGCCGGCGTCGCGGTCGAAGCTCAGATCGCCGTACAGCACCTGCAAGCCGGCGGTGATTTGCGTGCCTGGCAGGTAGCTCATGCCCGCCGGATTGCTGGCGATGGTCGAGGGGCCTTGGGCGCGGGCAGCGGCACCGGCGTTGGCCAGGCCAGCGTTATCGGTGCCGATTTCGTAAAGCATGATGCCGCCGGCCCAGGCTTGCTGGCAGCACAGGGCGAGTAGTGCGGATGCAGATCGGGCAAGTGTTCTGGTCGGCATGTATCTACCTCAGCAAATGTCCATTTCGAACACGGGTGGACGGTATCAGCCACCCGTGGATTCGGCTGTTTACTTGGCCATCTCGGCCCGCGCTGCTGCGATCTTGGCTTTCACCGAGTCAAGGTTGAAGCTCGCACCTTTTTGCATCGGCGGGAACTCGATCGCTGTTTCAGCCAGTTTGGCGACTTGTTGCTGCACGAATACGAAGCGCCAGAACTGGTACTTGAACCAGTCGAAGTATTGTTGCGAACCCTGCGCGGCCTGATTTTCCGGCCAACCCATGCGCTCGAACGGGTCGAGCCGAAGATTGGTCAGGATCGGCACGTCCACAGCAACTTTAGCCCCCATCCATCCACCCGGCTGATCAATGAAGCGATATTTGTAATCGTCTATTCGCACTGCACCCAGGGCACTCTCTCCAAAGTAGAAGATTTCATGCCGGTTCGACGGGCCTTTGCCAGTGATCATTGGTGTTTGATCATAGCCGTCCAGGTGAACTTTGTAGGTGGTATCACCCAATTGTTTGCCCTTGAGCAGTTCCGCCGAGATGTTCGGGTTACCCGCCGCTGCGACCAGGGTCGGGAACCAGTCCAGGCCGGACATGATGCCGTTGGCGACCTGGTTGGCCGGTACCTTGCCCGGCCAGCGAATGATTGCCGGTACCCGGAAGCCACCTTCCATGACCGTGCCTTTGCCCATGGCGAACGGGGTGGTGCCGCCGTCCGGCCAGGTGAAGTTTTCCGCACCATTGTCGGTGGTGAAAATGACGATGGTGTTGTCGTCCATGCCGTCTTTTTTCAGCTTCGCCAGCACGTCGCCAACGATGTCATCGAGCTGCGCCATGCCGGCTTCCTGTTCCGACCAGCCATTCTGCGAGGTGCGCATGGCTTCGTACTTGTCGGACAGGTGGGTGACAATGTGCATGCGGGTCGGGTTGAGCCAGACGAAGAAGGGTTTGTTGTCCTGCTTGGCCTTGTCGATGAACGTGAAGGCCTTGTCGCGAATTTCGTCGTCGACGGTTTTCATCCGCTCCGGATAGAGCGTGCCGGCATCTTCGATTTTCTGCTTGCCGACCTTGCCCCAGCGCGGCATCACGGTCGTGTCATCGGTGGTGGTGGCCCAGCTGTGGACCATGTTGCGCGGGCCAACGGTGGCGAGCAGTTCTTGCGGATAGTTGGGGTGCGCCGGGTCTTCCATGGCGTCGAGGTGGTAGAGGTAGCCGAAGAATTCGTCGAAGCCATGCACGGTGGGCAGGAACTCGTTCAGGTCGCCCAAGTGATTCTTGCCGAACTGGCCGGTGGCATACCCCATGGCCTTGAGCGCGGTCGCGATGGTGACGGCTTCGGCGGGAATACCCACGGGCGAACCGGCCTGGCCGACGGTGGTCATGCCGGTGCGAATCGGCAGTTCGCCGGTGATGAAATTGGCGCGCCCGGCCGTGCAACTGGCCTCGGCGTAATAGTCGGTGAAGCGCATGCCTTCAGCGGCGAGCTGGTCGAGGTTGGGTGTTCTGCCAGCCATCATGCCCTGGTTGTAGACGCCGATATTCGACCAGCCGATATCGTCGCCCATGATCACCAGGATGTTGGGGGCCTTGTCGGCGGCCAGGGTCAGGCCGGGAATCGCCATTGCGGACAGCAACAGCGGTACCGCAAACATCGAGGATAAGGTTGTCCGGTTCATGTAGAGCTCCTGCGTACTTGCGTGAGTACTTCGAGACGAGCCCCCAACCGTCATTGAAATTAGTATTCCCCCGCCAAGAGCGTAGGTTTGAATTACAAAATATCCAGTAGTGGATAGTCAGAAAGTGAGTGCTTCAGGGCGTTTGCCAGAAATGACCGTTCGCAAAAGCGCTTGGCTGACAGACGCCTGTTTCACCAGCGAAACATGGGCAGCGGCCGCAGCGGCGAGCGGAGCAATTGGCGGGCTGAAAGCTTCATCAGCATCGAGTGAAAACCGTGATCGGGAAAGGTCGATTGCACGGTTTTGATGAAGCGTCGGGGCAGGCCGAAGCGGACCAGGCCCAGGGACACATCCACCAGATCGGCCCGGCGGAAGGGTTCGACGCTGTCGGCACAGGCGCCGCGATACCGGCGCAGCTTGTGGTGCTCGAGTATCAACGCACTGACTTCATCTTTGAGTTGCGGGCGTTGTCGGCTGTCGAGATATTCAGTGGCCAGTGCAATGGACGGCGGCAGGTAGTCAAGGGTGTCATCGGTCCAGATACCCAGGTCATGAAACGCCGCTGCGATCTGTACGGCATCCGAGGGCAAGCCTTCGGTACCGCTGAGGGCCGCATGGAAATTCAGCACCCGGTAAATGTGGTTGCGGTAGCCCTGCAAGTCGGCGCCGATGGCCAGGGCGAACGAGGTGAGAATCTCGTCGGTGAGGGGGAATTCGAGAATGGGCTTCATCAGGCGTCACGCAACAGGTCGTTGGCATTGAGCAGCTCGTAGGCAATCTCCGGGCGCTTTTCCATGGCTCGGCGAATGGCGGCCGGGATGTTGGCGCGGGTCTTGCGGCACAGCCCCGGCAGTTCGCCGATCTGGATGCCGATGCCGCGCATGGTGCGCACCTCATTGAACCCGGGGGCGATGTCCACGCGGATGCCCAACTGTTCGAGCATACGCCGTTGCAGGTGCTCCAGATCGCTCAGGCTCTGCAGATTCTCCAGGCGTTCGATCAGGCGTTTTTCTTCGTTGCGGGTCAGAAACAGAATGCGCAGGTCGGCCCCCGGTGTTTCCAGCAGCGGGTCACGCCCGCAGTCGCAGGCGCCGGGCGGGCAGGGTGAGCGAATTGGAGCGGTGGTGGTCATGGGGATCAATCATAGAGCGCGGCGATTGAGTTTGCCCATAGGGATTTTACGGAGTATGCAAGCAATGTGGGAGCGAGCCTGCTCGCGAAAGCGGAGTGTCAGTCGCCATCTCAGGTGACTGTCAGTCCGTCTTCGCGAGCAGGCTCGCTCCCACAGGTTTACGGTGAGTCTCGCTTACCTCACTTCAGTACCAGCATCCGGTAAACGCCATCCTCAACCTCGATCCCATGGGTGTCATGGGTGAAGCCTGGGAAGGATTTGTCGAAGGCTTCCAGTGCCTTGAGATACGCCAGCAGCGGACCGTCCGCGGGGCCTGCGTTCTCGCCTGGCATGAGCAACGGGATACCTGGCGGGTACGGCACGATACCGGTGGCGGCAAGGCGTCCGGCGGCTTGCTCGAGGGTGACCAGTTCGATGTCGTTGCGCACCAGTTTCTCGTAAGCCTCCACCGGGCTGAATTCGGCTTTAGGCAAGGTTCCGAAGGCCTGGGACATGTTGGCGGTGGTCTTGTGTTTCTTCATGGCGGCGAAGATTTCGTCGGCCAGATCCTTGAGGCCCATGCCGGCATAGCGTCGCTGGTTGGCGTTGTACAGGTCGGGCAGGCACAGCTCCAGCTCGGCGTTGTCGTCGTAGTCGCGCTTGAAGTCGAGCAGGGCGTTGAGCAGCGTGCCCCACTTGCCTTTGGTGATACCGATGGAGAACAGGAACAGGATGGTGAAGTCGGTGGTTTTCTCGACCACGATACCCTGGCGCCCCAGGTACGCGGTGATCACACAGGCCGGGATACCGGAGGCGAGCAGGTTGCCGTCGTCGCCCATGCCCGGGGCAAGTACCGACACCTTGATCGGGTCGAGCATGCAGTAGCCGTCTTCGATGTCACCGAAACCGTGCCATACCGCGTTCGGGTGCAGGACCCAGCAGTTCGGGTCGGTTTTGAGCGTAGCCGGATCGACCTCATGGAAGGGCACGGTCGCGGCGCCCACCTGTACGGTCGGCGGCTGCCAGCAAGTGAAGAACCAGTCGTCCTTGCTCAGCATCTCGTTGTGCATGCGCGAGAGAACCTGGCGGAAGCTGATGGCTTCTTCGATCGACTCGCTGGTGAGGATCTGCCCGCTCGGTGCTTCCATCATGGCCGAGCTGACGTCGCAGGACGCCATGATCGCGTAGTTCGGCGAGGTCGAGGCGTGCATCATGTATGACTCGTTGAAGCGCGCATGTTCAATCGGGTTACGGCCGTCGCGCACGTGGATCATCGAGGCCTGGGACAGGGCGGCCAGCAACTTGTGGGTCGACTGGGTGGCGAACACGGTCGGCTTGGACTTGTCGTGATCGGCCGGATTGCCGTGCATGGCATGGCGTCCGCTGTACAGCGGGTTGAAGCGCGCATAACCGTACCAGGCTTCGTCGAAGTGCAGGCGGTCGACGCTTTCGCCCAGCAACTCTTCGACGCGGGTGACGTTGTAGGTCAGGCCGTCGTAGGTCGAGTTGGTGACAATGGCGTGCACCGGCGTCGGGTCGATGCCTTTCTTGACCAGCGGGTTGTTGGCGATGGCGGCTTTCACGCCTTCGGCGCTCAGGGTCTGCGGCAGGATCGGGCCGATGATGCCGTAGCGGTTGCGGGTCGGCACCAGGTAGGTCGGAATCGCCCCGGACAGGGTCATCGCATGCTCGGCGGACTTGTGGCAATTGCGGTCGCACAGGGCGATCTGGTTGCGCGTGACGCTGGCCATGAGAATGACGCGGTTGGACATCGACGAACCGTTGGTCACGTAGTACGTGCGGTGTGCGCCGAAGACCTTGGCGGCATAACGTTCGCCCTGGCCGATGGGGCCGCTGTGATCGAGCAAGGAGCCCAGTTCGCCGACCGAGATCGACAGGTCGGAACGCAGCAGGTTTTCACCGAAGAACTCGTAGAAGGCGCGCCCGGCAGTGCTCTTGAGAAACGCGGTGCCGCCGGCATGGCCTGGGGTGTGCCAGGAGTATTCATAGGTGCGGGCAAACTTCACCAGCGCGCCGAACATCGGCGGCAAGGCCGCCTGACGATAGCGTTCGATGGCGGCCAGGATGCGCCCGCTGAGGAAACCGGTGGTGTCTTCAGGCAGCCAGATGAAGTCGTCGGCGTGTTGCATGACCAGCAACGGAATGCTCGACGCGGTGGTACGGTCACTGATCAGGAACACCGGAACGCGGGTGTTGCGCTCGCGCAGTTTGACCAGCAGCTTGATGCAGTCGGCGTGGCCTTCGCTGGTGTCCATTTCCCAGCGGATGAGCACGCACTGAACGGCAGGGTCCGACCGCAGGATCGATGCGGCGTCCGAGAGGCTTTCCGAAGCCAGAACACTGACGCCACGTCCCTCTACATCGTTGACCAGATGATCCAGGGCACGGCCAAACACCGTTCGTTTGTCCGGTGGGCTGCTGACCAGTAGTGCCAGCATGCCCAGCGAGTGTTTATAGTCCGTCATGCTTGAATCTCCAGAGTGGCTTTATTCAGATTGTTCACCGGCACTGGCTCGGCAGTGAGGTGCTGCGCGCTGACGGTTTGCGTCGGTACGCTGTTGTTGAGTGCTTCGAGGCGAATCAGGCGGTTGTTGACGAAGCCGAACAGGGTGTAGCCGAAGATCGTGGCGACGCCACCGAGCATCAGGGCCTGCTCACCGGAACTGTACAGCGCCAGGTAGCTGTAGGCCGCCGCGATCAGCGCAATGACGTTGGTGGCCAGGGCCTTGCCTTCCGGCACGTTGGAGACTTTCTGCATGGTCATCAGCGCGGCCATGGACAGGATGTACGGCACCAGGTTGGTCACTACGGCGAGGTTGACCAGGGTGTCGAACTGCTTGCTAAGGTCGGGACTGATGGTGAGCAGGGCCAGTGCGGTCTGTGCGGCGAGCAGCACCAGCATGCCGACAATCGGGGTGCCCGCCTTGTTGGCCTTGGCGAAGATCGACAGGAAGTAACCGGTGTCTGCCGAGCTTTTGTACACCTGAGCGATGGTGAACTGCCAACCCAGCAAAGAGCCGATGCAGGCAAGCACCATGGCCGCCATCACGATGTCACCGATCATCGGGGTGAACATCTTGGCGAACACCAGGCCGAACGGCGCGGTGGACGCGACCAGTTCTTCGTTGCCGACGATGCCGAAGATGACGTTGGTGGAGACGATGTAGATCACCGCCGCACCCAGGGTGCCGCCCAGCACGGCAATCGGTACGTTGCGCTCAGGGTTTTCCACCGCGTCGGTGTTGGCGCAAGCCGATTCCAGGCCAAGGAAGGCCCACAGGGTGATCGCCACCGAGGCACCGGCCGCTTCGAACCAGCCTTTGTCATGAGGGTTCCAGCCAGCGGCGTAGACGCTGCTGTCGAAATAGAACCAGCCCACCGTGGACACCAGCACCACCGGTGCAATCACCCCCCAGACGGTGATCGCGCCGATCCGGCCGGTAATGCTCGCGCCGCCAAAGTTGGCGAAGGTGGTGATCCACAACAAGGCAATGGTCGCGAGACCGACTTGCAGTGAATCAAGTTTTATTCCGAACAGCGTCTGTATATAGCCGACCGCGGTAATACTGATCGCCACGTTGGCAATCAACAGTGAGAGGCCGTAGGTGTAGTTGGTGATGTAGTTACCGGCTTTACCGAACGTGTATTCGGCATAGCCGCCCATGCCGCCGGTCTTGCGGCTGAGCATCCCGCATCGCGCAAAGGCGTAGGCCAGAGCCAGGGAGCCGGTGGCCGTCACCAGCCAGGAAAGAATCGAAATTGCACCGACTTCCGCTAGTTTCGTCGGTAGTAGCACAATGCCTGAGCCCAACATGTTGACTGCGGTCAACATTGTCAGTTGCCCCACACTCATTTTTTTTGCGACTGACATTCCGTTGCCTCACTTAGTTGGCGATTGAGAGTCTTAGCTATAGCAAAGGATTGAAAACTCGCAAGAAATGGCCTTGGCCATCTCGTTTTTTGCACTCATTTGCAAAAAAGGCACGATGCTGGCCCCCAAGTTTAAAAATCCCCCGCAAAATTACTTCATTTTCAACTAGTTAGATAGGTCAAGATGCGCAAGATATGGATCGCGTTAATTCCGCTAGTTGTTGCGGGTATCAGCAATTCGACGCAAGCCAAAGAACTGGCCACCCAGGATCAATACATGTGCAGTTGGGGCGCGGGCACTGCTGCAAGGGCACAGGAACTAAAGCTTTCAGGGGTTTCTTTGTACGCCGCGCGGCAGAAAATCCAGGCCTACAAGTTCTCCAAAACATGGATGCGCATGATGGCACTTGGTATTACAGAGCAAACTTATGACAGTTCGTCGCGATTGAAGCCGACTGCCGTGCGGCAAAGCTTTTATGAGGACTGCGTCAGGTACAAGTTGGCGCGCAAATAATGAAGAAGCGGGCGCCGGTCGGATCGACTGCAGGGCGGGCCGGTGACGTCTATATTGATTGACCATCCCGGCGATCGAATGGGGTGTTAATACCGGTTTTCTACAACTTAATCAGGAGGTCAGCATGAACCAGATCGATAAAGTGTTGTACACCGCCCAGACCCACACCACCGGCGGGCGTGACGGCGCCTCCCGCAGTTCCGACGGCATCCTCGATGTGAAGCTTTCTTCGCCAGGTGCGGGCGGTGGCGGTACTAACCCCGAGCAATTGTTCGCTGCCGGGTGGTCAGCCTGCTTTATCGGCGCCATGCAAGTGGCAGCCAGGGAAATGAAAGTGACGTTGCCCAAGGATGTGGCTGTCGATGCGGAAGTCGACCTGGGCACGAATGAAGGCGGCTACCTGCTTCAGGCTCGGCTCAATGTCAGCCTGCCGGGGCTGGACCGTGAGACCGCACAGAAAATCGTCGACACCGGGCACCAGTACTGCCCGTACTCGAAAGCCACGCGCAACAACATCAACGTCGTGCTCAAGCTCGTTTGAGTTGACGTGAAAAGCTCGCCGCCAACAATGACCTGACCCAGGGTGAGCCGAGGGCATTGAAATTGTCGGTGACGGTGGATTTCCACGGGATGTTTTTTGGGCAACTCCTGTGGGAGCGAGCTTGCTCGCGATGGCGGCGTACCATTCAACATCAATGTTGACTGACCCGCCGTAAATCGCGAGCAAGCTCGCTCCCACAGGTACTGTGTTTTACCTGAACTGCAATGTGCGATCTTTTTGACGTTGCGGCGCTACGGGAAAATCAATTCATCTTGCTGTGATCATGCGCCATGTTGCCGTGATCCATGGTACCAATCGCCTTGGCGACGGCCTCAACCTGGATCGACTCTTTCTCGCCCTTGGCGTCTTCGACGGTCAGGGTCAGCGGCACCTTGTCGCCTTCCTTGATCTGGCCCGTCAGGTTCATGAGCATGATGTGGTAGCCATTGGGATCCAGGCTCACCGCTTTACCGGCCGGCAGTGCCACGGCGTCCACCTGCTGCATTTTCATCACGTCGTCTTTCATGCTCATTGCATGAATCTGCACCAGACCTGCCACCGGCGTTTGCACGCTCAACAGTTTGCTGTCGCTGCTCGCGGTGACCGTCATGAAGGCGCCGCTCGATGGCTGGCCGGCTACGGTGGCGCGGACCCAGGCGTCGTCGACCCGGGTTTGTGCCGACACCTGAAAGGCCAGGCCGACCAGGGACAAGCCCAGTGCCAGTTGCTTGCAACGTTGCGCGAAACGGTTCTTAGCCTGCGGGGCATTCATATCAGCAAACCTCCATCACGGTGAGCAGGTCCTCTGCGCACTCTTTGGCCGTCAGGGACGCGGACAGCCCCAGGCGCAGATTGCCCCGGGAGTCGAAGACATAACTGGTCGCGGTATGGGAGAGGGTATAGGTATCGCCGCTCGGGACTTTTTCAAAGAACACGCCGAATTCCTTGGCGGTGGCGGCGGTTTGTTCCAGGGTGCCGTACAGCGCTTCGAAACTCGGGTCGAAAGCCTTGACGTATTTGTCGAGCAGTTCTGGCGTGTCGCGCTCCGGGTCAAGGGTGATGAAGATCACCTGCAACCTTTCGCCATCGCGGCCCATCAGTTTTTTGGCCTGGGCGGCACGGGCCAGCGTGGTGGGGCACACGGCCGGGCACTGGGTGAAACCGAAGAACACCATCGGCATCAGGCCGCGATAGCTGCCCAGCATCCTGGTTTCGCCCTCGGCGTTCGTGAGCTTGAAGTTACGCCCCATGATCTTGTCGCTGAGGTCTTTGCCGTACTTGAACGACAGCTTGCTGCTGTCGTCGCAACCGGCGAGCAGGCCCAGGCTCAAGAGGCCCATGCCTTGCAGGACAGTTCGGCGGGTATACAAAGTACTCATGGAAAAAAGCATCCTGTTGAACAGGCTGAAACTGACAGCGTGGTGACTGTACAGACGAAAAAACGTGGGGATGTTAACAAACTGTGCCGGTAGCGGCGGGGTGGATACGACCATTGGACCGGCGCAGAGGCGTGACATAGTGTCGCGCCGGAGGTTGAAGGCAAGCCCCCTCACCACAATTAACGACGCAGCTTCGCGCAATGATCCTGTTCCGGCTGTGCGGCCGTGTACCACACGTAATCCGCGCTCTCGGCCGTCACGGTCTTGCCCGCTTCGGCGAGGATCAGCACGGCGTTGCCTTCACCGGCACCGAGGTCTTTCAAGTGCAGCGGCACCCCCAGATCCTTGCGCACATGAAAGGCCCCGGCCAGCAGCAACGCCGGCGTCGGCGCGGCCATCAGGTGCTCGGCCATGCGCCGGTCGCGTTGTTGCTGCACGGCGAGCATGGCCGGCATCTGTGATTCGGGCAGCAGACCGCAATGGGATTGGCGGATGTCGTCGAGCAAGGTCGCCTGCACCTGTCGGGTGGTGGATGCTTCGCCATTCAACTCAGGGCGCTGTCGGTAGATCTGCATGATCTGCGCGCGGTCCAGATTCGCCGCCAGCAGCGGATAGGGTTGACGCAGCGCGTAGGTGACGAGGGCACCATAGACGCTCCAGTCCCAATTGGCCTGCCAGGCCAGCGCCTTGAACGCATCGGCCGGCGGCTGGCCGGCGCGGGTCGCGGCTTGCGCGGCATCGACCTTGGCCTGTTGATCGGGATTGAGCATCTCCATCAGCAGACTGCCCTGGGCACGCTGTGCCGCCAGCTCGCGCAGCAACCACAGTTGCAGGGCGTGGTGGTCCGGGTTGTCGTGCTGTTCACCGACCAGAACCCGCGGCGCAACGGCCAGGCGTTCGACCAGTTCCTGCGGGGTCAACGTGCGACCGCTGGCGAGTTCGCGGATGACACCGAGATCGGCGTGATCGCGCCCTTGCGGGGCAATCGGCGCCGGGGGCGGCGTTACAGAGTGGGTTTGGCAGGCAGCCAACAGGCTGAATGCACACAGCAACAGAAAGCGCATCGGTTTTCCTTGAATAGACAGAAGCCCCCTCGATCAACGAAGGAGAGGGACGGTATCAGCGCGCGATGATCAACGGGTGGCCGCGTTCCGGGTGTTGGTGAATCAGCACCTCCAGGCCATACACCGCAGCCAGCGCCTCGGCGGTCAGCACCTGTGCCGGTGGACCGTAGGCGTGGGGCAGGCCCTGTTGCAACAACAGCAGTTGATCGCAGTAACGTGCGGCCAGATTGAGGTCGTGCAGAATCACCAGCACCGCTGCACCGCGCTCGGCAAAGTCGCGCACGGCTTGCAAAATGGTGTGCTGGTGCAGCGGATCGAGCATCGACGTCGGTTCATCGAGCAGCAGGGTTTGCCCTTCGGCCCCCGGCCAGAGTTGAGCGAGCACCCGCGCCAGATGCACGCGCTGGCGTTCACCGCCGGACAGCGCCAGATAACTGCGCCCGGCAAGATGAAGCGCATCGGCCGCTGAAAGCGCCTCGGCGACGATTTCGCCATCGCGCACGTGGCCGCTGGCGTGAGGCAGGCGCCCCATGCCCACGACTTCATTGACCGAGAACGCAAAGTTCAGGCTCGAACTCTGCGGCAGTACGGCCAGGCGCCTGGCCCGTTCCTGGCCCGGCCAGTCGGCGAGTGGACGCTCGTCGAGGCTGACCCTGCCTTCGCTGGTTGGCAGTTCGCCGCACAAAGCGCCGAGCAGGGTGCTTTTGCCGGCGCCGTTCGGTCCCAGCACGCCGAGCACTTCCCCGGGGCGCAATTGGATATCGATGTTCGCCAGTACCGTGCGGTTGCCACGACGTACCAGCAAGTTGTTTGCCCGCAGCATCAGGAACGCCCTCGTACCAGCAGATAAAGAAAGAACGGCGCGCCGATCAGTGCGGTCACGATGCCGATCGGCAATTCGGCCGGCGCCAACAGCAGGCGCGCGGCCAGATCGGCCAGCAACAGCAGGCTCGCACCGGCGAGCAACGACGCGGGCAGCAATACCCGGTGATCCGGGCCGACCAGCAGGCGCATCAGGTGCGGCACCACCAGGCCGATGAAGCCGATCAGGCCGGCCGCCGCGACGGCCGCACCGACGCCGAGCGCCGTGCACAACACCAGCTCAAGCTTGATGCGCTCGATCTCGAAGCCCAGGTGACGGGCCTCCGACTCGCCCAGCAGCATGGCATTGAGTGCCGCCGCGCGACGTGGCAACCACAGTGCCACACCCAGGGTGACGATCAGCAACGGCCACAGGCGCGGATAGCTGGCGCCGTTGAGGCTGCCCAGGTTCCAGAACGTCAGGGTGCGCAGGGTCGCGTCATCGGCCAGGTAGGTGAACAGACCCACGCCGGCACCGGCCATGGCCGTCATCGCCACACCCGCCAACAGCAGGGTGGCAACGTCGGTTTGCCCGTTGCGGCGGCCGAAGCGATACACCACCGCCGTGACGATCAAGCCACCGGCGAAGGCGCTGACCGACAGCAGATAAGGTTCGATGACCGGTGGCACGCCACCCAGCAGGCTGCCGCCGACGATGGCGAGGGCGGCGCCCAGCGCGGCACCGCCGGACACGCCGACCAGGCCCGGGTCCGCCAAGGGGTTGCGGAACAACCCCTGCATCGCCACGCCGGACAACGCCAGTACCGAGCCCACGGCGATGCCGAGCAGGCTGCGCGGCAGACGGATCTGACCGAGGATCAACTCCGCCTGCTGCGTGTCACCCCCGTCAAGCGGCAACCCCAGCAGGCGCATCCCGGCCAGCAAGGTATCGCCCAGCGGCAGGCTCACCGGGCCAAGGGCCAGGGACAGCCAGAACACCAGCACCAGCAACAGCAGCAAACAGATCAAGGTCGGACGCGGCCGGAAAATGGCCGTCATGGGTTGATCCCGGTGGTCTGCGCTGTGGCGTGCGGGTAGAGCACCGTTGCACAGGCCAGCCGTGTTTTGATACGCATCGCGACTATTCCTTGGTCGATCAGAGAGGGCGGACATCGAAAACTTCGTAGCGGGTGATGATGCCATCGACGCCCGGCTTACGCACACTGGGGACGAGCGCGTTGAACCCGGTGTCCATCCAGCGCCGGTTGCGCAGCGCTACCGATCATGAGAAGAACTTGTGATCATCACGATTAAAATGAGTTTGTCTCACTCTTCGGCACTGTCGACAATGGCCCCATTGAACGCATTGGAGTTATTTGACATGGCTGTGGCCCATTCCCTTGGATTTCCGCGCATTGGTCGCGACCGTGAACTGAAAAAGGCCCAAGAGGCGTTCTGGAAGGGCGAGCTCGATGAAGCCGCTCTGCGCGCCGTTGGCCGTGACCTGCGCAAGACCCACTGGGACTTGCAGAAAAAGGCCGGCATCGAACTGCTGCCGGTTGGCGACTTCGCCTGGTACGACCAGGTCCTGACCCACTCGTTGATGTTCGGTGTGATCCCTGAGCGTTTCCGCCCGCACGATGGCAAGGCCAGCCTGCAGACCCTGTTCGGCATGGCGCGCGGTGTGAGCGACAGCTGCTGCGGCGGCGCCCACGCCCAGGAAATGACCAAGTGGTTCGACACCAACTATCACTACCTGGTCCCGGAATTCAGCGCCGACCAGCAGTTCCAGCTTGGCTGGGATCAACTGTTCGAAGAAGTCGAAGAAGCCCGCGCACTGGGGCATAACGTCAAGCCCGTCATCATCGGCCCGCTGACCTACCTGTGGCTGGGCAAGGCCAAGGGCGCCGGGTTCGACAAGCTCGAATTGCTCGAGCGCCTGCTGCCGCTATACGGCCAGATCTTCCAGCGCCTGGCGGCGCAGGGCGTCGAGTGGGTGCAAATCGACGAGCCGATCCTGGTCCTCGACCTTCCACAAGAATGGAAAAACGCCTTCGAACGCGCCTACAACCTGATCCAGCGCGACCCGCTGAAGAAGCTGGTCGCCACTTACTTCGGTGGCCTGGAAGAGAACCTGGGCCTGGCCGCCAACCTGCCGGTGGATGGCCTGCACATCGATCTGGTGCGTGCGCCTGAACAGTACCCGACCATTCTCGACCGCCTGCCGGCCTATAAAGTGCTGTCGCTGGGTGTGGTCAACGGTCGTAACGTCTGGCGCTGCGACCTGGAAAACGCCCTGGCCACCCTGCAGCACGCTCACGAACGCCTGGGCGATCGCCTGTGGGTCGCGCCGTCCTGCTCGCTGCTGCACAGCCCGGTTGATCTGGGCCGCGAAGACAAGCTCGATGCCGAGCTGAAAAGCTGGCTGGCGTTTGCCGTGCAGAAGTGTGAAGAAGTCGCGCTGCTGGCTCAGGCGGTCAACGAACCCGAGGCGCCGAACGTACTCCAGGCGCTGAGCCAAAGCCGCGCCGTTCAGGCTGCCCGGTCTGCATCGCCACGCATCCACAAGCCGGCTGTTCAGGCGCGTGTGGCTGCGATCACCGCCAGGGACAGCCAGCGTCAATCGCTGTTTGCCCAGCGTATCGCCAAGCAACGCGCCGGCCTGAACCTGCCACTGTTCCCGACCACCACCATTGGTTCGTTCCCGCAAACCGCGTCGATCCGTCTGGCGCGCCAGTCGTTCAAGCAAGGCAAGCTGACCGAGGCCGAATATACCGAAGCGATGCACAGCGAGATCCGCCACGCCGTGCAAGTGCAGGAATGCCTGGGTCTGGACGTGCTGGTGCACGGTGAAGCCGAGCGCAACGACATGGTCGAATACTTCGCCGAGCAACTCGACGGCTATGCGTTCACGCGTTTTGGCTGGGTGCAGAGCTACGGTTCGCGCTGCGTGAAACCGGCGGTGATCTTCGGCGACCTGAGCCGCCCGAAAGCCATGACGGTGGAGTGGATCCGCTACGCCCAAGGCCTCACCGACAAAGTGATGAAGGGCATGCTGACCGGTCCCGTGACCATGCTGATGTGGTCATTCCCGCGCGAAGACGTGACCCGTGAAGTACAGGCCCGTCAGCTGGCCCTGGCCATTCGCGACGAAGTGCTGGACCTGGAAGCCGCCGGGATCAGGATCGTGCAGATCGACGAAGCGGCGTTCCGCGAAGGTTTGCCGTTGCGCCAGGCGCAGTGGCAGCACTACCTGGACTGGGCGACCGAAGTGTTCCGCCTGTGCGCCTCGGGTGTGCGGGACGAAACCCAGATCCACACTCACATGTGCTACAGCGAGTTCAACGATGTGATCGAGTCCATCGCCGCCATGGATGCCGACGTGATCACCATCGAAACCTCGCGCTCGGACATGGAGTTGCTGGAAGCGTTCGAAGCCTTCGCCTACCCGAACGACATCGGCCCCGGCGTGTACGACATCCACTCGCCACGCGTACCGGACTCCTCGGAAATGGCCAACCTGTTGCGCAAGGCCGCCAGGCGCATTCCCGCCGAACGCCTGTGGGTCAACCCGGACTGCGGCCTGAAAACCCGCGGCTGGCCGGAAACCGAAGCGGCACTGGTGCACATGGTCAACGCTGCGCGTCAGTTGCGTAAAGAATGGGCCTGACGCTTTGCTGGATGCACCACTGAAACCTGTGGGAGCGGGCTTGCTCGCGAAGGCGGCATGACAGACACCGGTTTAGTGACTGCCAGTCCGCTTTCGCGAGCAGGCTCGCTCCCACAGTGACCTGGGTAGTTCGCAGATTTTGTGAACAGCCCCTTAACCTGTGGGAGCGAGCCTGCTCGCGATGACGGAGTGTCAGGCAACATCGATGTCGAATGTGCCGGCCTCTTCGCTCCTACCGCCGCGGCTCGGCCACCAGCAGCAACGACTGCGGCACAGGGCTTTGCGGGTGCTGCGGTTCCTGCAAGCCGGCCAGTACAAAACCGGCCATGTCCAGCGCGTTGAGCCAACTGGACAGGGTACGGAAGTACCACGGCATGGGCTGCCACTGGCCCTTGAACCCGGCAAAGGTCTCTTCCCGCCAGCCATCCTGATAGTCGCCTGCCGCAGCGGCCCACGGGTGCAGCGTCTGGATCAGCAGCGCGCCGCCAGGGGCGAGCAGGCTGTTCATGGCGCCGAGCAGGGGGATGATGTCCTGATGCAGAAGGGCGAAGTTGGCGCAGATCAGGTTGTAGTCGCGGCCGATGTCGACGGCTGCCTCTGCCAACTGTTCATAGCTCGCCAGATGCACCGGTGCAGCGCCCGCCGCCCGCGCCGCCGCCACCAGTGTCGCATCGCCATCCACACCGACCGCCTCGATGCCCCGGTCCGTCAGCGCACGCAATAGCCAGCCTTCGCCGCAACCCAGGTCGAGCACCCGTTCGGGCTGACGCCCCAACACCGCCAGCAGGATGGCCTGGTCGGTGACCTTCAGGCGGCTTTCGATGGCGCCCGTGCGGATGGCGTCGATCCAGGCCCGGGCATTGTGGTGCCAGCTGTCGAGGAGGGTGGATTCGGGGGCGGGCATGGCGTTGTCCGGCGCTATTTGGCAGTTGCCAAATGATAGGCAACCAACGCGTTGGCGTGGCCATGACCCATGCCGTGTTCGGTCTTGAGCCAGGCCACCAGCTCCATGTGCTTCTTGTCGCTGAGGGTTTTAAGCAGATCCAGCCAATGGCTGATCGGCTGCCCATACTTCTTCTCGATTGACGGGAAGTACGAAGCCGGTCCTTTGGGTTTTGTCTCTTCGGTCACGATGCAAACTCCCTTTTCGCTTTTGTGGGGGCGAAAGCAGCACCGGTTACGTTACTGATTTGCCGTCGGCGAGTCCATCGTGCCAGTGGTCATCCCGTCATCGATCGCGATGCCCCGGGCGCGCATGGCCTTGATCAACCCGCTGCCGGTGGCGGTTTCGCCAGTTCAATGCCGGCGGCACCCAGTCGCTTGAGTATCTCGAAGAGCAGCTCGCTCTTGATCGCCCCGACCGTGCGCGGGCTGCCGACGTAGCCGGTGATGGTCAAGGTGATGCCTTCCGGCTTCAGTTGGCTGAAGCGCAAAAACGGCGCCGGTTTATCCAGAATGGATTCGTGCTCGGTGTAGCTGTCCATCAGCAGGTTTTGCACCAGTTCCGGATCGATATCCAGCGGGAACATCAGCTCGAGTATCACCACGCCCTGGGCGCTGCCGCCGAGGGTGACGTTACGCAGGTTCTGCGAAATCAGGTGCGAGTTGGGCACGATCATGATCGAGCGGTCGGCCAGTTGTATTTCCGTGGCCCGCACATTGATCCGTCGTATGTCGCCTTCGACGCCACTGATGCTGATCAGGTCGCCGACCTTCACCGGGCGCTCGGTCAGCAAAATCAGTCCGGAGATGAAATTCTTCACGATCTCCTGCAGGCCGAAGCCGATGCCCACTGACAGGGCGCTGACAATCCAGGCCAGGTTGGTCCACTTGATCCCCAGCGACGACAGCGTGAGCAGCACGATCGACGCGTATCCGATGTTGGCGAACAGGGTGCTCAGCGAGGCGCACATGCCCGGGTCCATCTCGGTCTTCGGCAGGAACTCGCCGTCCAGCCAGCGGCGTAGCGTGCGAATCAGGTAGACACCGATCAGCAGTGTCAGGAAGGCACGCATCAAGTTGTCCGGGACGATGTTCAGCTTGCGCAGCCCTTCGCCACCGAGAATGGCCGCGGTGCTGGTGACCAGTTGCCCGAATGTCGTACCTACGCCGCCGACAAACAACGCAATGACGCCGACCAGCATCAGGATGGCGCGGCCCGCTCCGGAAAATACGGTGCAGATCTGCTCCAGGCGTGGATTGCCGATGCCCAGCAGCTGTTTGATCGCCTTGCCGGTAGGTTGCCTGGGTGAAAAAACCGATTCGCAGGTGTCCTGGTACACCTGCGTGAGCAGGTAGAACGCGGCGAAGACGATGAAAATCCACACCATTTCATAGGTGATGAACCGGGCCATCGTCACGTAGCCGATCACCAGGGCGAACAGGGACACCACCACGGCAACGCCGGCAAACACATAAATCAGGCCGGCGGATGTGGTGACGCCTTCGGGAGTCTCACCGGCAACGATCAGCGCCCGTCGGGTCTTGCTGACGCGCAACAGCAGCGCGCCGATCACCAGTGCCACGACCAACGCTACGATTCCCCGGCCGAACAACACCACTTCGGCGCTCATGCCGGTGACGTTGCTCATCTGCACCAGTGTCACCAGCACTAGCAGCAGGCTTGCCAGCAGCCTGGGGTAGGGCTCCATCGCCAGCGCCACCGGGTCGGCGATATCGGGCAGGCGCCACGAAGGATGTTTGGTCGACAGCAACGCGCGGCTCAACCCGGTGATCATCACGCAGGTATAGGCCAGCTTTTCCAGGTATTGCGCCAGGTCGGCCAGCAACGGGGTGTAGGGCAATTGCCGGGTCGCGGCAAAGTGCAGCAATTGCAGGGCGATGCCAGCGCTCAGCACCGTCGCCAGTACCGAGGCCAATGCAAGGGAGCTGCGCCGTAACCGGCCTTCGGGCATTCGATGAATGCACAACCACGCCAGACCCCGACCGGCGAGTTTTCGCCCCAGGCTCCAGATGACCAGGGCCAGAACCAGCAGGGAGGCCGTGATTGCGCGTTGACCGGGTTGCCAGGCCGCCTGGTGCATGGCCTTGAGTTGCTGGACGAGGGTGCTGAAACGTTGGCGGTCATCGAGCGGAAGATTGAACAATGGCGACCAGAATAGCGGGTTCAGGATGCTGGCGGTCTGCTGGGTCACCTCCGCCTCCAGCAGGCTGCGGCGAATACTGGCAATCTGGGTGATCAGCTCGGCGGCACTGACTTTCAGCGCGGCCAGGGTCTTGAGCTGGTTGTCGATCCTGTCTTTTTGCTCGCCGAGGGTGTCTCGTTGGGTGGTAATGCCAGACGTCACCTGTGGGCTCTCGTCGAGCGGCACTGGCCCCAGCACGTTGAGTTGCGCCTGCAACTGCGCCTGTCCAGGCAGCAGCGATGTGGAAAGGCTTTCAATATTCTGGATCAGTGCCAGCACCAGGTCCTGCGAGCTTTCCAGCTGGGTGTAGGTGCTGGCCTGGGAAACCTGCTGCTTGAGGCTGTTCAGCTGGTTTTGCAACCCCAGCAATTCGCTGTCGGAGATGCTGATGACCGGGGCTGTGGGGGTGGGAGCAAGGGTGTCGGCCATGGGCGCCGCCGACAGCCATCCCGGGCTCGCCGCCAGCAGTGCGAAGGCGACGTAAATCATTGACTTCCATACATTGAACATCGGCGAGCTCGACGGGTTGTTAGTCACTTAGCCAATGAGGTTAGGCCATGACTCGCACCCTTGAGCGATGTTTTGTCGAAAGTGCCCGGCCGGTTTTCGCCCGGGCGCTACTCATGCTGTTGCCGCGCCGGGAAAAACAGTTCGAAGCAGGTGATGCCGTCGGCACTGCTGACATGGCAGGCGCCGTTGTGCAGTTGCATGATCGTCGCCACGATCGACAGGCCCAGGCCATTGGATTGGGCCGAGCGTTCGCGGGATTCATCGACCCGGTAGAAGCGCTCGAACAGCCGTGACAGATGCTGCGCCGGGATGGTCTGGCCGTGGTTGCGCACTTGCACCTGGATGCCATTGGCGGTCGGGTTGGCGTGAATGCACAGCTCGGAATGCGGTGCGCCGTACTTGATGGCGTTGGCGCACAGGTTGGCCAGGGCACGACGCAGCAACATGGGCTCGGCCCAGATCAGGCCGCTGCCGTGGGCTTTGATGCTGATGCCAACGTCGGTCGCCGGGCCTTCGAAATAATCGGCCATGCGTTGCATTTCGTCGGCGGCATCCAGTTCCTGACGCTGGCGCAAGGCGCTGCGCGGATCGGTGCGGGCCAGGAACAGCATGTTGTCGAGCATGCGCGCCAGGCGTTCAAGTTCTTCGACATTGGAGGCCAGCAACTGCTGATAGGCGTCGGTGCTGCGGTTCTGCTGCAAGGCCACCTGGGTTTCGCCGAGCAGGTTGTTGATCGGCGTGCGCAGTTCGTGGGCCATGTCGGTCGATACCTGACCCAATTGCACAAAGCCTTTGTCCAGGCGGTCGAGCATGGCGTTGAAGGCGTCGATCATCGGCAGCAGTTCCAGCGGTGCGCCCTGGCTGTCGAGGCGCTCGTTGAGGTTGCCGACGTCGATGCTCTGGGTATGGCGGGCCAGGCGCCGCACCGGCAGCAGGCCGCGATGCACCAGCACGTACCCGGACAACGCCAGCAGAATCGCGGCCAGGGTGGCGAACAGGTAGACGTTGAGCCGGTAATCGGCGAGCACGGCGGTGCGTTCGGTCATCAGGCGCCCGGTCACCACTTGCAGGCTGCCCAGGTCCCCGGAGTCGATGGTCGCCGCCAGGGCGGAAAACGGCACGCCGTTGACGTTGGGCAAATGCTGCACGTCGTCCAGGGTCAGTCGATGATCCATCGCCACCGGGGTCAGCACCGGCATTTTCAGGTTGCCCGGGTTGACCACCAGCAACGGCGGTTGCCCCGGGGTGCCGATGGTCAGCAGGGCCTCGCGGTTGCCCATCATGTTCTGGAACAGCGCGGGTTTGGCCTTGATCAGGTCCAGGGTGTTGCTGTCGTTGAGGAAGGTGCGCAACTGGTCGATGCGGGTGATCAGGGCAATGTCGTCGCGATGGATCAACTCGCGTTCCAGGTCGCGGTACAGCGCCACGCCCAGCAGCGCCAGCGAGACAAACGCCAGCAGGGCAAACACCAGCGCCAGGCGCAGGGTCAGGGAGTGGCTCAGACGAGAGGCAGATCGCAGCGGCGCCATGGCATTCATGGGGACATTCAAGGTTGAGTGTCGAAGCGATAGCCGATGCCGCGCACGCTGTGGATCAGCTTGAGCTGGAACGGATCGTCGATTTTCAGGCGCAGGCGGCGCACTGCGACATCGACGACATTGGTGTCGCTGTCGAAATTCATGTCCCAGACCCGTGAGGCGATCATCGAGCGTGACAGCACTTCGCCCTGATGGGTGGCGAACAGGTGCAGCAGGGCAAATTCCTTGTTGGTCAGGGTGATGCGGTTGCCGGCGCGGCTGACGCGACGCTTGAGCACGTCGATCTGCAGGTCGTCGACGTGCAGGTGTTCGTCTTCCCGGGTAGGGCCACGGCGGGTCAGGGTGCGCAGGCGCGCCACCAGTTCGGCGAAGGAAAAGGGTTTGATCAGGTAATCGTCGGCGCCCAGTTCCAGGCCTTTGATGCGGTCGGCGATGTCATCCCGGGCGGTGAGGAACAGCACCGGTGTGTCGGCTTCCTTGCGCAGGCGGCGCAGGACTTCCCAGCCATCCATCTTCGGCATCATGACGTCCAGCACGATTACATCGAAGTCGTGTTCCAGGGCCAGGTGCAGGCCATCGACGCCGTCGCGCGCCAGGTTCACGGTGTATCCGAGTTCCTGCAGGCCGTTGAGCAGGTAATTGCCGGCCTTGGGTTCGTCTTCGACTACGAGGATGTTCATGGAAAATCCGCCTGGTTCGGTCGGGCTACGAGGGCGCATCAATGGCGCAAGTGTAGCCCGGTCGGCGGTGATGGCAGGCATCCGCTCAGTTCTCGCCAAGGCAGTTCACACCCTGAACCTGATAGTTCAGTTGATGCTCGCGGCCCTGATGGTCGAGGTAGTTGAACTGCGCGGGCACGATGCCGCACTTGCCGTTGAGGTCGGTCATGGACAGCACTTTGGCCACTTCCACCGGGACATAGAAGCCGTCCTGGTCGTGGATGATTGGCGAGGTGGACTGGGTGGCGGCAAACGCCGAACCGGTGGCGAGCAGGGCGGCAAAGCCCGCGATCAACAGTTTCATGACGAATCTCTCTTTTCAGGGTTGAGGTGGCTGCCGGTGGTTGGCCTGACAGTGAGTTCAGGCTAACGGTGTGATCCGGACAGCTGACCAACAACTCGATTACAAAGTTGTAATGAAACGCCCCTGCAACACCGCAATCCCCTGTGGGAGCGAGCTTGCTCGCGATGGACGCAAAGGCACCGCGTTTATACAGATGCCCCGTGTATTCGTTAACGACCATCGCGAGCAAGCTCGCTCCCACAGGGGGGGCAGCAGCAACCCGCGGATCCATGGCCTAAGCTTGTTTGCAAGCCCATGCTCTTCGAACACCTCGATGGGCAAACGGCACCTATAAAAACAACGCAATCAGGAGATGCCCATGTCCGCTTTGATCCGTCGTTTCAGTCGCTGTATGGCCGCCGGTTTGACCGCTGCCGTGCTTGTCGCACCGGCCTTCGCCCTCGATACCGTGAAATTCATGGCCCCGGGCTCGGTGGGCGGTGGTTATGACCAGACTGCCCGTGTGCTGGGCAAGGCCATGGTCGAAGCCAATACGGCCAAGGCCGTGACCTTCGAGAACAAGGGCGGGGCGGGCGGGACCCTGGGGCTGGCGCAATTTGCCAACAGCACCAAGGGCGATCCGAATGCGTTGCTGGTGGTCGGGGCGATCATGGTCGCAGGCATCGAACAGAACAAATCGCAGATCAGCCTGAAGGATGTGACGCCCATTGCCCGGTTGTTCACCGAGTACAACGTGATCGCCGTGCGCAAGGAGTCGGAATACAAGACCCTCGATGACCTGATCAAGGCCTTCAAGGACAAGCCGACGAGCATCACCTGGGGCGGCGGCTCCAAGGGCTCGGTGGATCACATCGGCATTGCCGAGCTGGCGGGCAAGCTGGACGTGCCGGTCAACAAGGTGAACTACGTGGCGTTTGGTGGCGGTGGCGAGGTGGTTGCCCAGGCGCTGGGCGGCCAGCTCAAGGTAATCACCGGCGGTTTCGCCGAGCTGGGCCAGTACATCAAGAGCGGTCAGTTCCGTGTCCTGGCCATCGGCGCGCCGGAGCGTGTTCCCGGCATTGACGCACCGACCCTCAAGGAGAGCGGCTATGACGTGACGATCGGCAACTGGCGCGGCGTTTACGGTGCGGCGGGCCTTACCCCGCAGCAGCGCAAAGAGGTGATCGACGCTGTGGTGGCCGCTACCAACAGCAAGGTCTGGCAGGACAATATCCAGGCCAACGCCTGGACGCCCAGCGTGTTGACCGGCGATGAGTTCGGCAAATTCGTCGAGGAAGAACACGTGCGGTTGCGCGCCATGCTGGTCAAGGTCGGGCTGCTTTGAGATGGCCACACTGCGCGCAGTGGTGCCGACGCAATTGGCGGTCGGCATCGGCCTGATCGCCATCAGCGTCATGTTGGCGTTGGGTGCCTACCGGTTTCCTCCCGAAATGGGTTTCGTCATCCTCCCGGCCTACGTTTACCCCTATATCGTGGCGGCGTTTCTCGGCGCTGTGGGTCTGTTGCTGAGCTATCAGGCGCTCAGCGGCGGTTTTCGCGAGCTGGATAACGACGACACGGGCACGGTGCCCGGAGGAAAAACCGGCGCCGCCTGGGTGACCGCCGGGCTTGTCGGGGTGGCGCTGCTGATCAACCTCATCGGTTTTGTGCTGGCCGCCGGGTTGTTGTTCGCCTGTTCGGCGCGGGGTTTTGGCAGCCGTCATCCGCTGCGGGACCTGGCCATCGGTATTGCCCTGACCCTGCCGATCTACTGGCTGTTCAACGCCGGGCTGGGGGTTTCCCTGCCGTCGCTGATCAACATCTGGCTTTGAAAGGAGATAGACACCGTGGACATTCTTTCAAGCCTGGCGATGGGGTTTTCCTCGGCACTGACCCCGATCAACCTGATGTGGGGGTTCATCGGCTGCCTGCTCGGCACCGCCATCGGCGTGCTGCCGGGGATCGGTCCGGCGCTGACGGTGGCCCTGCTGTTGCCGATCACCGCCAAGGTCGACCCCACAGGCGCACTGATCATGTTCGCCGGTATTTACTACGGTGCGCAGTTCGGCGGTTCCACCACCTCGATCCTGCTCAACACCCCGGGTGAATCGTCTTCCATGGTCACGGCCCTGGAGGGCAACCAGATGGCCCGCAACGGCCGCGCCGGCCCTGCGTTGGCAACGGCGGCGATAGGCTCCTTCGTCGCGGGCACCATCGCCACGGTTCTGCTGACGCTGTTTGCGCCGGTTGTGGCCAGGCTGGCGCTGAATTTCGGTCCGACCGAATATTTCGCGATCCTGGTGCTGTCGTTCACCACCGTGTCGGCGGTGCTCGGCGCCTCGATGCTGCGAGGGTTTGCTTCGCTGGGCGTCGGGCTGACCATCGGTTTGATCGGCCTGGACTCGACCTCGGGCATTGCCCGCTACACCCTGGGCGTTCCCGAACTGGTGGACGGTATCGAGGTGGTACTGGTGGCGGTCGGTTTGTTTGCGGTGGGCGAGGCCTTGTACAGCTTGCTCTATCAAACGCCATCGAACGAAGGGCGGCATCGCCTGACCTCGTTATGGATGAGCCGCGCCGACTGGAAACGTTCGGTGCCTGCCTGGTTTCGCGGCACGCTGATCGGCTTTCCGTTTGGTTCGATTCCGGCCGGCGGCGCGGAGATTCCGACCTTTCTGTCCTATTCCACCGAGCGCAAGCTCAGCAAGTACCCCAAGGAGTTTTCCGCCAACAAGGGCGAGGGCGCCATCGAAGGTGTCGCCGGTCCCGAAGCGGCCAACAATGCCAGCGCGACCGGATCCCTGGTGCCGTTGCTGACCCTGGGCATCCCGACGTCCGCCACCGCGGCGATCCTCCTGGCCGCGTTCCAGAACTACAACCTGCAACCGGGGCCGATGCTGTTCGAAACCTCCGCCGACCTGGTCTGGACGCTGGTGGCCTCGCTGTACATCGGCAATGTCATCCTGCTGGTGTTGAACCTGCCGCTGGTGGGGCTGTGGGTCAAACTGCTGCAGATCCCCAGGCCGTACCTGAACGCCGGCATCCTGGTATTCGCCACCATCGGCGTGTATGGCATGCGCCACTCATCCTTCGACCTGCTGCTGATGTTGGCGATTGGCTGGGGCGGGGTGCTGATGCGGCGGTTCGACTTCCCCGTCGCTCCGGTGATCGTCGGCATGCTGCTGGGGCCTATGGCCGAGAAACAACTGCGCAACGCCTTGTCCATCGGCGAGGGCGACTGGACGGTGTTCGTCACGCAACCGATCTCGGCGTTCTTTCTCGCCCTGACGCTGCTGGTGCTGGTGGTGCCTTATGTGTTGCATAAACGCGGGATCAAGTTGCATGAGGATGATTGAGCAATCCCTGTGGGGGCGGTGTGTCAGTGAAATAATGGTCAACTGACCGGACGCCTTCGCGAGCAAGCCCGCTCCCACAGTAATTTTGGTTGTCCACGAATACTGCGTACACCCGCTAACCCTGTGGGAGCGGGCTTGCTCGCGAAAGCGGTGTGTCATTCAACAGATAAGTTGACTGACCCGACGCCTTCGCGAGCAGGCTCGCTCCCACAGTAATTTCGGTCGTTCACGAATATTGCGTACACCCGCTCCCACAGGGTCATGCAGTGGTCTGTGCAGTGAACCACTGCATGACCGGTGCGCACGCCGGATGGGAGGCCGCCGAGGGTTGCAGGCACAACGAGTAAATCCCCCGGGTCTTCAAGGGCTCACCAAACGGAATCACCAGTTCACCGCGCTGGATCGACTCGCCTGCCAGCGTCATGTCAGTCATCGCCACCCCCAGCCCTCGTGCGGCGGCATCGAGTGCCAGTTCGTCGAGGTTGAAGGGGATATGCCGATAGTCCTGCAACGCCTTGCCGCCATTGGCCGACAGCCATACCTGCCAGTCATGTTGATCGCAGGAGCGGTGCAGCAACGCGAACCCCGACAGATCCTCCAGCGAAGCCAATGGCCGGGTCGGTGTGCCCAGCCCAGGCGCACACACCGGCACCAGGGCTTCCTCGAACAGCGTCAGGCAATCGGGCGCCGTGGATGGTTCAGGCAGATAGAGAATGTAGGCGTCGCTGTCACTGGCAGGTTCCACGACTTCCGTGGCCACGGTTTCAATGGACAGGGAGACGTCCGGGTGATGCCGGTAGAAATCGCTCAGCTTGGGCAGCAGCCAGCGCACCGCCAGTGACACGTGCATGCGAATGCGGAACGGGCGTTGCTTTGGCGCGAGCCGGTCTTCGAGCGACCTTAGTTGCTCGAGGATGGTGCGAGCGCTGGCCAGCACCTGGTCGCCTTCCGGGGTCAGTTGCAGGCTGCGGCTGCTGCGCACGAACAGCGCGACACCGAAGTGGCTCTCCAGTTGCTGGATCTGTCGGCTAACGGCGCTTTGGGTCAGGCAGAGCTTTTGCGCCGCCTGGGTGAAGCTGCCCGACCCGGCGACCTCGACCAGGGCCTGCAAGCCCTGCAGCGAAGGCACGTGGCGTAGTTTATCCATGCGTTTTCAGAATGCCTCGATGATTTAATAACGTTGGTTGTCCGGGTTATCAGCCTTTAGATTCTAGTCATTGACGCCGTTCACGAAAACCATTTATGCGAATCCTGCATAAAGCGCTGATCGAGACGGTTCACAGAACAAGAACCTGAGGTGACGCATGGAAAATATCTGTGGCTGGATTGCGCAAGCGGGGAGTTCTCCGTTGCGCGATCAGCTCAAAGGCACGCAGCACGCCGACTGGCTGGTGATCGGCGCTGGCATTACCGGCCTCAGTGCGGCGCACGCCCTGGCGCACATGCACCCCCAGGCACGCATTGTGGTCGTCGACCGCCAGCGGGCTGCGCAGGGGGCATCGGCGCGTAATTCCGGGTTTGTGGTGGCCCACGAACACCCCGTCGCCGGCGAGCTGTTGGGCAGCGCCGGGTTCGCCGGTTATCAAGTGGATACGGCGATCGGCCGCGCCGCCGCCGATGAAGTGCGCAAGCAGATCGCCCGGCTGGGCATCGAATGCGACCTCAGGGAATCGGGCTATTTCTTTGCCGTCAGCGATCCACGCAAGCTGAGCCACGTCGAGGCCAAGTTGCAGACCTTGCGGACCGTTGGCGCCAGCGCGCAGTTCCTGCAAGGCGAGCAACTGATCGAGAAACTCGGCACCCGCCACTACCGTGCCGGAATCTGGTGCGGCAATGGCAATGCGCTGCTGCAACCGGCCAAGTACGTGAAGGGCCTGCTCGATGCCTTGCCGTCGACAGTGACGGTCTATGAGAACAGCGATATCGCAGGTCTTGAGCGCCTCGGCGACGACCGGATTCGCGCCCGGGGCCAAGACGGCTGCATTGAGGCCAAACAGGTGTTGGTCTGCCTGAACGCCTTCATTCCTCGTTCTGGGATAGACGACAGCGGCACCTTCGCGATGGAGCTCAGCGCCAGCCTCACGCGGCCCCTCAGCGACCAAGAGTTTCAAGCCCTGGGGGCGCCAGCTTCCTGGGGTGTGCTGTCGACCCGGCCATTGGGCGCCACGGTGCGCCTGACGCCGGATCGCCGGGTGATGATCCGCAACACCGCGGAATACCGTTCCCGGGATTTGTCATTGGGCGAGCTGTCGACCCGTCGCCAACACCACGTGCTGGGGTTGCAACGGCGTTTCCCGATGCTCGGCGAGCAGGACATCGAATACACCTGGACCGGTCATCTCAGCGCTTCGCGCTCCGGACAACCGTACTTTGCCAAGGTCGAGGAGGGCGTGTTCGCCGTGGCCGGGTGCAACGGTTCCGGCGTGGCGCGGGGCACGTTGTGGGGGCGCTTGCTCGCGGAGTGGGCCTCGGGCGGTGATTCACCGCTGCTGCAATCGGTCATCTCGCGGGCACAACCCGGCTGGCTGCCGCCCAAGCCGTTGCTCGACATCGGTGCCATGCTGCGTATGCGCGTGGAAACGGTTCGGGCCAGAAGCGAAGTCTGAACAACACGAACTTCACAACAAGAACAACAGCACTTCCCATCGAAGGTGATTCAACATGCGCGTCAATACGCTTTCCCTTGTGGCCCTGATCTCGACCTTTTCCGCTGTCGCCTGCGCCGACGAAACGGTCAATATTTCCAACTGGAACGGTTACATCGCCGACGACACCTTGCCCGACTTCACCAAGGCAACCGGGATCAAGGCGACCTACGACATCCACGACAGCAATGAAGTGCTGGAATCGAAACTGATGACCGGCAATACCGGTTATGACGTGGTCAGCCCGTCGAACCACTTCCTGTCGCGCCTGATCAAGGCCGGTGCCATCCAGAAGCTCGACAGGAGCCAGTTGCCCAACTGGAAAAACCTCGACCCGGCACTGATGAAGAAACTCGAGGTCAACGACCCGGGCAACCAGTACGGCTTCCCTTACATGTGGGGTACGGCGGGCATCGGCTATAACGTCGAGAAGATCAAGGCGATCTTCGGCAATACCGACGTCACCCATTCCTGGAAGCTGTTCTTCGACGAGAACAACATCAAGAAACTCAGCGAGTGCGGCGTGGCGATCATCGACAACCCGACGCAGATCCTGCCAATCACCCTCAACTACCTGGGGCTGCCGCCACATAGCCATGAACCGGCCGACTACAAGAAAGCCGAGCAGGCACTGCTGAAGATTCGGCCTTACGTCCAGTATTTCCACGCGTCCAAGTACATCAGCGACCTGGCCAACGGTAACGTCTGCGTGGTGATCGGTTTCAACGGCGACATCGTGCAGGCGGCCGCCAGCGCCAGGGAAGCGAAGAACGGAATCGATATTGCCTACTCGATCCCGGACGAGGGCTCCACCCTGTGGCTGGACATGGTGGTCATGCCCAAGAGCGCGCCACACGAGAAGAACGGCTACGCCTACATGAACTACCTGCTGGAGCCGAAGGTGATTGCCAACATCAGCAACAGCATCCACTACGCCAACCCCAACAGCGCGGCGGATGCCTTCGTCGACCCGGCGGTGAAGCAGGACCTGGCGATCTACCCACCGAAAACCGTGATGGACAAGCTGTTCACCGTCGAGGACTTGCCCGCGGCCATCGCCCGCCTCAGCACCCGCTTGTGGACCAAGCTGAAAACCAATACCTGATCGCTACGTCATGCGCACATCTGTCGCTTGAGCAAAATCACTGTGGGAGCGAGCTTGCTCGCGATAGCGTCAGGCCAGACGACATTGATGTTGAATGGACTACCGCGATCGCGAGCAAGCTCGCTCCCACAGGTTTCGGTTCGCTCCGACAGAATGTTTCAGACAGGATTTACGCTAGATGGGTTCAGGCGTCGATGGCCGGGAAGTCGATGTCGGTCAGGGCTGCGTTGTTCAGGTAGTTGGTCAACGTTTGCGAAGCCACATGGGCGATCACTTCGATGATCCTGCCGTCGTCGATACCGGCATTACGGGCAGCGGCGATCTGCTCGACGCTCAGGTGCCCACGGCTTTCGGTGACCTGGCGGGCGAGGGTGGCAATGGCGTTGAGCTCGCCGTGTCGTGCGCTGAGGATATCCTGCTTCGACAGTCCGGCCTTACCGGCAAACAGCGTGTGAGCGGCCAGGCAGTATTCGCAGCCGTTGACTTGCGAAGTGGCGAGGAACACCGCTTCCTTTTCCGTGGCGCTCAGGGACGTCTTGCCCAGTGCGGCCGAGTTTTGCAGGTACGAGGCCAGCACGGCCGGTGCGTGGGCCAGGACTTTGAAGACGTTGGGCAGAAAACCGATTTTCTTCTGCACGCCTTCCAGCAGCGGACGGGTGGCATCGGTGGCGTGTTCCAGGCTGATCGGGGCAATGCGGGTCATGGTGATACTCCGTGGTGTGAGGCGCGGAATGCGCTGGGTACGGAGCTCATGTTAGGGAGAAGGTCTGGTGTATTGGATGCAAATCGTCGAGGATATGCGACAGATCGTCCAGAGCTGCCTGCGGGAGCCTTGTCATGGATCGCTTGTCCACGTTGCTCACCCATTTCGGCGTCAATGCCGGTACTTTCCATAGCGGTATGTTCTGCGGCACCGTCGCCTACGACGGCCAACAGGCCAGCGGTCATTTGCACCTGCTCCAGGCGGGCGAGTTGCTGCTCAAAATGGGCGACCAGCCGGACCTGCAACTGACCGAGCCGAGTCTGATCTTTTTCCCCCGGCCCTATCGACATCGTCTGTTTGCGTCCGAAGCATCCGGCACGCAACTGGTGTGCGCGACCCTGGATTTCGACGGCGGTGCGGGCAATGCCCTGGCGGCGGCCCTGCCGGATTACCTGGTGCTCAAGCTCGATGAAATCCCGACCCTGGCCGGGACCCTGGAATGGCTGTTCAACGAGGCGTTCGACGGTACCTGCGGGCGTGAAGCGGTGATGGATCGCCTGTTCGAGCTGCTGGTGATTCTGTTGCTGCGGCACATCCTGAGCACCACGGGCCAGCAACCGGGCATGATGGCCGGCCTTGCCGATGCGCGCCTGGCGCGGCCCCTGAGCCTGATGCATCAAAGCCCGGCCAAGGCCTGGAGCGTGGCCGAACTCTCGGTCGCCGCCAACATGTCGCGGGCCAGTTTCGCCGAACACTTTCGCCGGGTGGTCGGGCAGACGCCGGTGGATTACCTGGTGAGCTGGCGCATCAGCCTGGCGCAGAAGCGCCTGCGCGAGGGCCGGCCGATAGCGCTGATTGCCGAGGAAGTGGGTTATGAGAGCCCCTCGGCGCTGGCCCGGGCGTTTAGGCGCAAGACCGGGCTGAGCCCGCGGGAGTGGAAGGGCAGCTGACCACCGCAAATCCCCCTGTGGGAGCGGGCTTGCTCGCGATGGCAATAGTCCAGACAACGCTGGACCAATGGCCTAAAGATACTTATCCGTCACCGCCCCCTCCGAAGCACTGGACACGGTCTTCGCATACTTGGCCAGCACCCCGCGCGTGTATTTGGATGGCGGTCGCACCCAGCGCGACTTGCGCTCGGCCAGCACGGCATCGGACACATCAACGGTAATCTGCCGGGTTTGCGCATCGATGATGATCCTGTCGCCATTCTCGACCAGCGCAATAGGCCCGCCTTCAAAGGCTTCCGGCGTGATGTGACCGACCACGAAACCGTGGGAGCCCCCGGAAAAACGCCCGTCGGTGATCAGCGCCACCTCCTTGCCCAGGCCCTTGCCCATGACCGCCGAGGTCGGCGAGAGCATTTCGCGCATGCCCGGCCCGCCCTTGGGCCCTTCGTAGCGGATCACGATCACTTCGCCGGGCTGCACTTCGCCATTGAGGATGCCGGCCAGCGCACCTTCCTCGCCGTGATAGACCCGCGCCGTGCCTTCGAAGCGCAGGCCTTCCTTGCCGGTGATCTTGGCCACGGCGCCGGTGGGCGAGAGGTTGCCGCGCAGGATGACCAGGTGCGAGTCCTTCTTGATCGGCTGGTCGAACGGCCGGATCACGTCCTGGCCGGCCGGGTAGTCGGGCACGCCGGCGAGGTTTTGCGCCAGGGTCTGGCCGGTGACGGTCAGCACATCGCCGTGCAGCATGCCGGCATCGAGCATGCGCTTCATCAGCGGTTGAATGCCGCCGATGGCCACCAGCTCGCTCATCATGTACTTGCCGCTGGGGCGCAGGTCGGCGACCACCGGGGAGATCTTGCCCAGCTCGACGAAGTCATCCAGGGTCAGCTCGACATCCACCGCGTTGGCCATGGCCAGCAGATGCAGCACGGCGTTGGTCGAGCCGGCGAGGGCGATCACCACGCGTATCGCATTCTCGAAGGCTTTGCGGGTCATGATGTCGCGCGGCTTGAGGTCGAGCTTGAGCAGCTCCATGACCTGCTGCCCGGCGCGGAAACTGTCCGAGGCCTTGTCGCCGCCAATGGCGTCCTGGGAGCTGGACCCGGGCAGGCTCATGCCCAGCGCCTCGATGGCCGAGGCCATGGTGTTGGCGGTGTACATGCCGCCACAGGAGCCGGGACCGGGAATCGCCACTTCCTCGATCTGCTTGACCTGGATCTCGCTGATGTCGCCCCGCGCGTGCTGGCCCACGGCCTCGAACACGGAAATGATGTCGGTATGCCCGGCCCCCGGCTGGATGGTGCCGCCATAGACAAAGATCGACGGGCGATTGAGCCGCGCCATGCCGATCAGGCAGCCCGGCATGTTCTTGTCGCAGCCGCCGATGGTCACCAGGCCGTCGAAACCCTCGCAACCGGTGACCACTTCAATGGAGTCGGCGATCACCTCGCGCGATACCAGCGAATACTTCATGCCTTCGGTGCCATTGGCGATGCCGTCGGAAATAGTGATGGTGTTGAAGATCACGCCCTTGGCACCGGCGGCATTCGCGCCTTTTTCGGCCTCGAGCGCCAGCTTGTCGATATGCATGTTGCATGGCGTGACCATGGCCCAGGTGGACGCGATGCCGATCTGCGGCTTTTTGAAGTCTGCATCGGTAAAGCCCACGGCCCGCAGCATGGCGCGGGCCGGTGCGGCTTCCACGCCGTCGATCACTTGAGAGGAGTACTTGCGCAGATCGTCTTTGTCGCTCATGACTTGTCCTCACCGGCTCATCTGAAGACCACTGAGTATAGTCGCCGATCCGCCGTCTCCTCGTGCACCGGCTGCTACGGCTCATTCAGTGACCGGACCATCGAGTCGGGAACAGACGCGCGGGTTAGCCTTGTCGTGATATTCTTCGCAACAACTTGGTTTGACCTATTCTGTTTACCTGTCCTCGCGACGGGCGAACGAATCACTGTCGCTCAAGTAGCTGAAGCCAATAAAGATAAAAAGTCAGTTCAGAAGGGACAAAAAACTGGGGTCGATGCGGTTCATCGGCCTTGTGTGCCCACCCTGCAATCCTTGAGTGCCGCATCCGTGACTGCCGTGAAACACGGGGCTGTGCGCATGAGGATGGAGGGGTGGATGGCGTTTTATCATAGGTGCTACAGATGTTTAAGAAAGCGAACACAGCCCTGCTGGGGCTGGCCTTGTCGTTGGGGATGACGACAGCCCAGGCTGAAGAAGCCAAGAAAGTCGACGTACTGCTCATTGGCGGCGGCATCATGAGCGCGACCCTGGGTGTCTGGCTCAACGAGCTGGAACCTGGCACTTCGATGGAAATGATCGAGCGCCTCGACGGCGTCGCCCAGGAAAGCTCCAACGGCTGGAACAACGCCGGTACCGGTCACTCCGCTCTGGCCGAGCTGAACTACACCCCGGAAGACGAGAACGGCAAGGTCTCGATCCCGAAGGCCGTTGAAATCAACGAAGCCTTCCAGATCTCCCGTCAGTTCTGGGCCTGGCAGGTTCAGCAAGGCGTGCTGAAGAACCCGCGTTCGTTCATCAATTCCACGCCGCACATGAGCTTCGTGTGGGGCGATGACAACATCAAGTTCCTGAAAAAACGCTACGACGCCCTGCAGGCGAGCCCGCTGTTCGCCGGCATGCAGTACTCCGAAGACCCGGCTGTGATCAAGCAGTGGGTGCCGCTGATGATGGAAGGGCGTGACCCGAGCCAGAAGGTCGCGGCCACCTGGAGCCCGCTGGGTACTGACGTGAACTTCGGCGAAATCACGCGTCAGTTCGTTGCACACCTGCAAACCACGCCGAAGTTCGACTTGAAGCTGTCCAGCGAAGTGCAGGACATCACCCGTAACGAAGACGGCAGCTGGCGCGTCAGCTACAAGAACCTCAAAGACGGCAGCAAGACCGAAACCGACGCCAAGTTCGTGTTCATCGGCGCCGGCGGCGGTGCCCTGCACCTGCTGCAGAAGTCCGGCATTCCTGAAGCCCGGGAATACGCAGGCTTCCCGGTAGGCGGCTCGTTCCTGGTGACCGAGAACCCGACCATCGCCGAACAACACCTGGCCAAGGCCTACGGCAAGGCTTCGGTGGGCGCACCGCCGATGTCGGTTCCGCACCTGGACACCCGCGTGCTGGACGGCAAGCGCGTGATCCTGTTTGGCCCGTTCGCGACCTTCAGCACCAAGTTCCTCAAGGAAGGCTCCTACCTGGACCTGCTGACCACCACGACCACCCACAACGTGTGGCCAATGACCAAGGTCGGCATCAAGGAATACCCGCTGGTCGAGTACCTCGCCGGCCAGCTGATGCTGTCTGACGAAGACCGCCTCAACGCCCTGAAGGAATACTTCCCGAACGCCAAGGCTGAAGACTGGCGCCTGTGGCAAGCCGGCCAGCGCGTGCAGATCATCAAGCGTGACGAAGCCGCCGGTGGCGTGCTGAAACTGGGCACCGAAATCGTCGCTTCGCAAGACGGCAGCATCGCCGGCCTGCTGGGCGCCTCCCCAGGCGCATCGACCGCCGCACCGATCATGCTGACCGTGCTGCAGAAAGTGTTCAAGGACAAGGTCGCGAGCCCTGAGTGGCAGGCAAAACTGCACCAGATCGTACCGAGCTACGGCACCCAGCTGAACAACAGCCCCGAGAAGGTTGCTCAAGAGTGGGCCTACACCGCCAAGGTGCTGGAACTGACTCCGCCACCGGTGATTGCACCGGCTGTGAAGCCAGTGACTGTCGATACGGATGCGAAAGCGCCGAAGGCTAGTGCTGCGAGTGATATGGCTCTGTAACTAGACGCCGGATCAAAAAAAGCCCACTGAACCGGCGACGGTCAGTGGGTTTTTTTGTGGTGATGGTTTTTGTTCTGGATATATATATGCGATATGAGGGAGTTCATTCAGCGCTTAACTTTTCAGAAGAGCGAAAATTATGCTTGCAACTACAGAGCTGGTTACAGCAATGAGCCAGGATAGTAGGGTTGGCCATGATCTTGCAAAAAGACCTACGTTTGTTTGTGTTAAATAAATTGCTGTGTTGGGGATGAGTTTGTTGTGAGTTGTTAGAAGTAAATTCAGCAAGATGAATACGGAGAATACAAATACTAGGCGTTTTGTTAGGTCAGTGATTTCAGGTATGGTAATCAGCATTGCGAAAAAAATTACTCCGTTCAAATTCAGTCCATATTTCCTATAGTTTGTAACCAGAAGATTTTGCTTTGGTTTTAATAGCTGGAAAGTGGATTCGGCTTTTCCAAGCACCCAGGACTCATTTATCCCTGATACCCTGATTTCGCTTGTTCCTGTATTTGTTAGTTCGATAATTACAACTCTATTTATTCCATATGCTTCTGGTTCCTGAATGACAAGCTTAAGGTAATTTAGTTTCTCAATTGTTTCTGTTTTATTTAGAAAGGCGTTTGCATATATTGTTAACTCGCTTCCTCTTTGTGAGTATGTAATGACGACTTTGTCAGTGGTGAAGTCTTTTTTTATAAAATTTATTAGTTGGATTATATCCTCTTTGAATAGGCGTACAGAGCCCAGTTGAATTGTTTTGTTGTGTATTTGTTCAGGTTGAGAGTTTTCGGTGTTTTCGGAGTTTTGAGTGTTTTTGATGTCGTGAGGGAATATTTCGAAAGTTCCAGCGGTGCCTATTTCAGACTTCCATTCGCCTCGAATACTGCCTTGAGGCGTTAGCGTGCCTTTTACATCTACCACACTGATTTGTACCCCTTCGTCCGACTTTAATGGTGTGCAGTGTAAGGTTATTTCATCTCCTATGGTTCCAGTGTATGAGTACAAACTTACTCCAAATACAGAGTCCATGATTCTGAGTTGGCCGGAGATGTTGTTGTTAGACTGGGACAGCTCTAAGAAGATGTTCCCCGTGTTAGTCCCGAATAGTCTTCCTGTCCAATGATTAGCTAGTGATGGCATTAAGCTGTACGCTCCATGTCAGTGTTTTTAAGCCGGATGTATTTAGAGTGCTTTAATGTGATTGTGTCTTGCTTGTTTGTGTGAAAGTGGAAGGCACCTTAACAATTTAGTTGGCTATGGAGAAAAAGCCAAAAACATTTAGTGGCATTGTTATCGGACGTTAACAGCTTCGCAATTTTCTTATGTGGGATATGTGCACCACTCCCGCATGCCCTCACCGAGCTTGCACTTCACAACCCACCCCGCTAACCTTCTCCCCGTCGCTGCCAATTCAGCGAACGGGTGTGGTAGCCCGGTTTCTTCATAGACCCAGAACGCCTCAGGGCGTTTTTTTGTGCTGGCTGCTTTGTGGCGGCTGTGCATGGGAGGCTTCGGCCTGCCGGGTTCCTATGACCGGTCTACCACCCTGTGTACAGCCGTCTCCCTATTTTGCGTGGTAGCGGATGGGGAGGGGCTCACTTTCATAGGAGCTTCACAATGATAAAACCAACTCCGAATCCCCCTGATACGGACGCGCAGATGGACACCGATTCCGAGTCCTCATCTCGCAAGCCCCGGATGGCCGAGCGCCGTCCCAATCCCATCTTCACCATCGCCCCCAACGTCAACAACGAAACCCTCCTGGTTCACGCCTGTGAAACCCTGGCCTCGGCCAGTGTCATGGCCAGTGAACTGGCGTTTATCCTCAGCGGCCCTAAATGCAATTTGGCGCTGGGGATTCAACAGATGATTGCCTTGGCGGAGTTGTCGGTGAACCGCGTGCTGGATCAGGTCGATCCGCAGTAGCAGGCGAGGGCAGTTAATAGCCTGAAGGGAAAAAGCCCACTGAACCGGCGACGGTCAGTGGGCTTTTTTGT
The DNA here is from genome assembly GCF_054343835.1 of Pseudomonas sp. GNP012. Lineage (NCBI taxonomy): Bacteria > Pseudomonadati > Pseudomonadota > Gammaproteobacteria > Pseudomonadales > Pseudomonadaceae > Pseudomonas > Pseudomonas sp. GNP012. Next base: position 1,700,672 of record NZ_JBTGUU010000001.1, read on the forward strand.
GGGCGATGGTGCAGACAATGCTTTGAGTCCGGAGTGTCTACAACGGCCTTTACGGGGTTTTCTGTCATCAATTGTCAAGTCGCTGACGCTCAATGAGAAGCAGACAGGTTGGGCCTGACGATACTGGTTTGTTTTCCGACCTGGGTAACGCGAAACCGTAAGTCTGAGACCCCTTCGCCCTGGCGGGAATATGTAGGAGCGAGCTTGCTCCGGGCGGCGTTCCGACGATGGACTCAAGTGCGCTGCGTTTATCCAGTAAACACGCGTAATCGTTAACGACCATCGCGAGCAGGCTCGCTCCCACAGTAGTCAGTTGCATCTCGATAAAACAATCATAGAGAGCGCAGAATGAAGTTCAGTTTTATAGACAGCCGCCAGCCGAGCCGCCGGCGGGTTTTACGCGATGCTTTCACGTTGGCGTTGGCGGCTTCGCCGGTGGCAAATCTGGCCAGGGCCGCGGAGGAAAACACTGAAGAAGTGACCTTTGCCGCGGGCCCGCGACCGCTGGTGCAATACCCGCAAAAACGCCCGTTGACCCTGGTGACCACACGCCCGCCGCACCTGGAGACGCCGTTCTCTGTCTTCAACGAAGGGGCCATCACGCCCAATGACGCGTTTTTCGTGCGTTACCACCTGGCCAATTTTCCGACCAGCATCGATCCGGACAGCTACCGCCTGACGATCAAGGGCTTGGTCGATACGCCGCTGTCGCTTTCCCTTGCCGAACTCAAGGCGCTTGCCGAGCCGGTGGAGGTGGTGGCCGTCAATCAGTGTTCGGGCAACAGCCGTGGCTTCTCGATGCCGCGGGTGTTCGGCGCTCAGTTGGGCAATGGCTCGATGGGTAATGCGCGGTGGCTGGGGGTGCCGCTCAAGGCGGTATTGGAAAAGGCCGGAGTGACAGCCGGTGCCATGCAAGTGACCTTCCGTGGACTCGATAAACCCGTGCTGCCGAGCACGCCGGAGTTCATCAAGGCGCTGGACATCAGCCATGCCATGGACGGCGAGCCGATGATCGCCTGGTCGATGAATGGCACCGACCTGCCATTTCTCAACGGTTACCCGATTCGTCTGGTGGTGCCCGGTTATTTCGGCACGTACTGGGTCAAGCACCTGAGTGAGATCGAAGTCGTCGACCATACCTACGATGGTTTTTTCATGGCCAAGGGGTACCGGGTTCCGGATAACGATTGCCTGTGCATTGCCCCCGGCACCACGGCGGCGAAAACCCAACCGATTTCCAGATTGCCGGTGCGCAGTTTCATCACCAGCGTCAAACACGGCGATGTATTGCCGCTGAACAAAAGCCTGGTGCTCAAGGGCATCGCGTTCGACGGCGGCGTCGGGGTCAACAAGGTCGAGGTGTCGATCGATGGCGCAGCCACCTGGCGCGAATCCACCCTCGGGCAGGACCTGGGCCGTTTCTCCTTTCGTGAGTGGACGCTGCCGATCACCTTTACCCGCCAGGGCGCCACTCAGCTGATGGTGCGCGCCAGCAACAGCGCCGGCGAGACGCAGCCGCTGCAAGCGGACTGGAACCCCGGTGGCTACCGCCGCCACGTCGTCGAAACCCGCCACGTGACCGTCGCCTGAGGAGGGATGCATGAAACTTTTGACCTCTCTGCTGTGCGCCGCTCAGGTTTGCCTGATGACCCTGGCTGACGCCGCGCCACTCTCGATCACCTTGCCGCCCGAAACGGCAGTGTTCAAGCCCAGTTCGCTGCCTGGTTACCCATTGGCGCAGCAGAAGTGTTCCATCTGCCATTCGGCCGACTACATCAACTTCCAGCCGCCCGGCATGAACCTGGCGCAGTGGACTGCCGAAGCGGGCAAGATGCAGCACGTCTACGGTGCTCCGATCAGCGACCGGGACGTAAGTGTGATCGGCGCCTACCTGGCGGCGACCTACGGCAGTGCCAAGGCCAGCGACGCCGATGTCCAGGCGGCCTCGAATCTGTCGATGGAGCCGCCGAAGGTGCCGTTGGCAAAAGAGGCTTCGGTTTTGCTCAAGGACAACGCCTGCCTGTCCTGCCACGCAATCGACCATAAGGTCGTCGGCCCGGCCTATCACGATGTGGCGGCCAAATATGCCAATGACCCGCAGGCAATGGCCCAGGTTATGTCCAGCATTCAGCACGGCGGCAGCGGGAAGTGGGGGGAGGTGCCCATGCCGCCCTTCGCGCAGTTGAGCCCGGACGACCTGAAAAGCCTCGCGACGTTCATCATGAGCCAGTGACACCTGATGCAAAAAAGCCCACTGACCGTCGCCGGTTCAGTGGGCTTTTCTGTGAGTGCGATTTGTTCAATCCATCTAGGGGTTGGCGGCACTGAAGCGCTTGAGAATGTCCTGGTACATCCTGGTCCGCCGGTGATCCCGGCCATATCCGCCAGCAGCGGCGACGGTGCCGGCCTGGACGTGGTCCAGGTACTTGAAGATTTTGCCGGGGGACAGAAACACCACCTTGTAGCCGAGGTCGATCGCGCGGTCTTGCAGCTCATAACCGGGCACCCGGTCATCGATCTGGAAATGCAGGCCCTGCTGCTTCATCAGCCTGCAATTCCATAGCGTGCAAAAGCTTTTCAGGTAAGTCTCGGTGTAGGGCTTCGGTTCTCTTGAGCGCAGGCCCAGGGACAGTTTCAGGCGACGCAAATGGTGCTTTGCGAAGCGTGAGGTGAAGCGCCAGACAGTCCTTGGCAACCCGCGATTGAGTTGTTCGGTGCAACCGACCGCGATGACATTTCGGTCCCTGGTGCAGTGCTCCATCATCAGCGCAAAGATGTTGGCATCGAAGACGAAGGTGTCGGTGTGCATCAGGAACAGATGGTCGGTATTGATCCTGGCCAGCGCCATGTCCAGTGCCTTGCCATGGGCGATATGGCCCGGCTCTTTGGTGGGGGCATCGCGTTCGATCAGGTTGATCCAGTCCAGTGAGCGCAGATACTCGACGCTGGCGTCCGCCGAATCGTTGTCCACCACCCAGACGGGTATGCCGGCTTTGCGTGCAGGCTCACGCAAAAGGTCCAGGCAGATCCTGGTCAGATCGAGGGTTTTGTAATTCACCAGCACGATGCTGAACGGCGGTTTGGCGCTTGTATCGACACGGGCCATCTTCGAAATGCTCGACTACCTGAAAGCTTCGAAGACTAAACAAGCAACCTTAGCCCAAGCTTAATTTTACTTGGGCTATCGCCGCCCGCCACGTTAGAACGTACCTGTGCGCACCTCGCCGCTGCGGGTATAGCGGGCGATCAGCACACCCCCGGGCGAGCTGATCGAGTTCAGCAAGGTGAAGGCCGCCGCCTGTGCGTTGTCGTCGAACAGGCGCTTGCCGCGTCCCAGCAGGATGGGGTGAATCATCAGCCGCAACTCGTCCACCAGGCCGGCGGCGAGCAGTTGGCGCACCAGGTCGCCGCTGCCTTGGGTCAGTAGCCGAGGACCGTCCTGGCGCTTGAGCGCGCTGATCGCGTCGACCAGGTTGCCCGGCAGCGCGTGACTGTTGTGCCACTCCAGCGAATCGCCGCGATGGGTGGCCACGTGCTTGGGCACGCCGTTGAACAGATCGGCAATGGTGTGGTGGGGTGAGTCGGCCGAAGCGTGCGGCCAATAGGCGGCGAAGATGTCGTAGGTACGACGCCCCAGCAACAACTCGAACGGTTGCGAGAACAGGTCCTGTACGGCCTGGCCGGTTGTCTGGTCGGCGTAGGGCACGATCCAGCCACCGAAGCGGAATCCGCCACTGGTGTCCTCTTCAGGCCCGCCGGGCGCTTGCATGACGCCGTCCAGACTGACGAACGCGGCAACGGTCAGTGAGCGCATGTTTTTCTCCTGATTCGTCCTGGTTAAAGAGTTTAGACAGGGGCATCTGCGATCAAGTTGAGACATTTCCTGCCGGATGGTCGAACCTCTATTTGAGTATGCCTGCGCCGTAACCAGCGGCGATGACAATGAGTGCGAGAAAACAGATCAATTGTAGGCAAAAGAAGGTAAACCGAACCGCCACGAACCTGTCGGTCTGCACATGGGATACGTGAACCAGAGACTGACACACACGAGCGATCAGGACGATCATGGACAAGTAGCTCACCGCAGGGCCGTCGACACCAAGGGCTGAAATCACGAACACGATGACGCCAAAGACCGGCAGGTTTTCCACACAGTTGGCGTGTGCTCTTGTCCCGCGCCGATACCAATCCTCGCCTTCGAGCTGATCGCTTCGGAAAGAAGCGATCGGCACATTCGAGAACAGGATTCTGACCCAGCGATAGACCCCGACGGTTGCCATCAACAGCAGTAAGGTCCAGGTCGCAAAGCCAAGCAGCATCCACATCGGAATCGTCATGGCTGCCATCCTCAATCCATCATTTTCAACACGTCATCCCACGGTCGCGCCCTGTCGATCAATGGCCCATGATGGGTGCCAGTGCAGTCTGGACCCTGGACATCTGTGCCGGCGTTGTCATGCGCGCAAGCAGCCGGCCAAAGTGTGGATGCTGCACGCCCGAGATAATGTATTGCCAGCGGTAGGCGCTCAGCACGCAGGCCTTGATTTGCAAGGTCTCATCGGCACTGAACGATCGTGAAGCATTTCCCATGAAGTAGTCGGCATCGGCTGCCGATTGTGCCTGCAGGATCGCGTCGACGGCCGCCACCAGCGCAATCAGATCGTTCACGGCCTGGTCACGCTCGCCTGGCGTGAGTTTCGCGTGCTCCGCCTCCCACTCCAGTTCATCGAGGACGACGTGCCGGCTTTCATCCTTCCAGTGAAACTTGAAGACGTCCTTGAACAGTGGGCACAACTCCTCGCGCGGGGCGATGCTCTGCACGTAGTGCGTCTGAACGAACAGCTCGATATGACAGGTCAGCGCCAGTACTGCCCAGGTGCTGGCCGCCAGAACCGCGCGGGCCACATCGTTCGGATCGGCAACCTGACGGTATCCCGCTGGCAATCGAGTACCCATCATCGTCTCAATGCGCCGGAACAGCTCCTGATGCTTGATCTCGTCGTTGGAAAAACGCACCAGCGCTTCGAGTGCGAGTTGATTGTCAAATACATGGGCCCGACCCTGATCGAGCATCTTGGCACTGATAAAACGCTCGACCAGGCCAAAAATGTACGCATAGGTTCGACCCTGAATCTGGCTGAGCAGGCGTGCCTCGTCTGCGCCGAGGAAGGTCAGGCGGTCGATATGCGATAGGCCGTCGGGCAAGAATTTGCGCGAGAAGTCGAAGCTGCGGTCCTGCAGCAAGTCGCGGTCGATCTGCCACTCCGCTTTCTTCGAGGATCTGACAAGTTGCGCATAACGGGCGGCGTTGCCCGAATCCGGGCGAGGCAGGGTAGCGGCGGTGTTCATACTGATCTCCGGCTTGCGTGGTCGAGTTGGAATGGGCCAGTTACGGCTAACGCAGGAGTCAATGACAATCGGTGAAGCGTCTGGGGATGGTCTCGATCACTGAGTCCGCGTTGGTGCTAATCTAGGCCTCGCCATTCTGGCGGCGAATGACCAGTGCGCCTGATTACTTGCTCCGGACTCCGGAAAGGAGGGCTGGCAATTGCTGGATGCGCTATCTGATGTATTGCGGGTGATCCGGCTGTCTGGAGGGGTCTTCCTCGAGGCGGAGTTCACTGCGCCCTGGTGTCTGAGCGGAAGAATCTCGGCCGACGATTGCAAACCGTTCCTGGCCGCCCCTCGACATATCATCGCCTCGCATTTTGTCGCGGCGGGGCACATGCAATTGCGTGTCGACGATGGTGCCACCCTCGACGTGCGGGCAGGCGAACTCATTCTGCTTCCTCGCAACGACGTTCATACCTTTGGCAGTGATCTGGGCGTTGCGCCCATGTCGGCACGCGAAGTCATTCAGCCGCCGGAAGTCGGCGGCATATCACGAATCAAGTGCGGTGGGGGCGGCGAGGCTACACAGCTGCTGTGCGGGTTCCTCGGTTCTGAAACACCGTTCAGCCCGTTGCTTTCGTCGCTGCCATCCTTGTTGAAGCTGGATGTGCGCGCGACGGCTTCGGGCGCCTGGATTGAAAGCTCTTTCCGTTTCGCCGTCAGTGAGATCGCGGCGGGGCGCGTCGGCTCGGCAACGGTCATCGCCAAGCTCTCCGAACTGCTGTTCGTCGAAGCCGTCAGCCAGTATGTCGCGAACCTCCCCCCTGAACGGCGCGGGTGGCTGGCGGGTCTGCGAGATACGCATATCGGTCGCGCACTGGCGCTGCTCCATGCCCGTCCAACCGAGGGCTGGACGGCAGAAGCCCTGGCGCTTGAAGTGGGCATGTCGCGCTCGGTATTCGCGGAGCGATTCACGGCATTGGTCGGGCAGCCACCGATGCAATACCTGACGCTCTGGCGGATGCACGTGGCGGCTCAACACCTGCGCGAAGGTCGCGGTAACGTGGCGCAAATCGGCTTTGCAGTGGGCTACGAATCCGAAGCGGCGTTCAGTCGCGCATTCAAACGCCAGTTCGGCACATCACCCGGCACCTGGCGCAGACAATCGTCATGAGAAGGTCCGGTGCCTGAGGGCGGACCGATCATGGCCAATCAATTGGTACAGCATTTGAGCCCCGTCGGAGCGCAAACCGGCGGTGTTATGATCTGAGCGTCTGTATCTCGCCAAGAGATTGCCCATGGATCGCTTGTCTACCTTGTTGTCGCAGTTCGGCGTGCGCGCAAACCTGTTTTACAACGGCAGACTTTGCGGCCTGGCGTCCTACAACGGCGCTGAGGGACGTGGTTATATCCATCTGCTGCAGGCTGGTAGCGTCACCTTGCTGGGACCCGATCGCAAGGACTTGCTGCTGACGCGGCCCAGTCTGATTTTTATGCCACGCCCCAGCCGGCATCAACTGTTTGCCGGTGAGTCCGAGGGCGCTCAACTGTTGTGTGCGTCAATGGAGTTTGAGGGCGGGGTCGATAACCCGTTGTCGGCTTCGTTACCCGATTGTCTGGTGTTGTCCCTGGATGAGCTGCCAATGCTGGCCGATACGCTGAAATGGATGTTCGCCGAGGCGGCAGGTGGACATTGTGGCAGGGAGGCAGCGCTGGATCGGTTGTTCGAATTGTTGATCATTTTGTTGTTCCGGCACCTGCTGGACCATCACCAGTTGCGTACGGGGATTATGGCTGGGCTGGCCGATTCGCGGCTGGCGCGCTCTCTGGTGCAGATCCACAACGCGCCTCATCGAGCCTGGTCGATTGCGGAACTGGCGAGCGAGTCGAACATGTCTCGCGCTGCCTACGCCGTGCATTTTCGCGCCGTTATCGGGCAGACGCCGGCGGATTATCTGTTGAGTTGGCGCATCAGCCTGGCGCAGAAGCGTCTGCGTGAAGGGCGGTCGATAACGCTGATCGCCGCCGAGGTCGGCTATGAGAGCCCTTCGGCACTGGCACGCGCGTTTCGACGCAAGACGGGCTACAGCCCTCGGGACTGGATGAAAGTTCTGGCAGGAGAAGATGACGGGGCAATGGCCTGAAAGCATCGAACTGCTTCAGGCCATCGCGAGAGGTCGATCATCGGTTTAACGGCTTTGCAGCTCAGTCAGGGAATGGCCGGCGACAAATATCGAAGCAGCGAGCAATCCGATGTCCTTGAGCAGAAACTGGCCCGGCGCAACCGTGATGGCTGGAAAACCGAGGCCGGGTTCAATCACGCCGGGGGTCGAGATCATGAAGCTCAAGGTCGTGAAGAACAGCCCTGCAGACAGCACACCGCCGATCAATGAAAGCTTGGGTGACAGCAAGCGACCTGCAATCAGGATACCGATCGACACCTCCAGAACCCCGAGCAAACTGGAGAAGGTATCGACACTGAAAATGTCATAAACCCAACCCAGGAAAGGGCTGTTGCTCACCAGCGGCACCAGCCCGGCAGCTTCGTAGTGCGTGAACTTCATCCCGCCGAACCAGAAGTAAATGACGGCCAGTGCAAAGTAGGCACCGTAAGTGCCGAGCGCCATGGTTTTGATCCCCAGCGTGGAAGGGTGTTGTGCGTTGTTGGTTTTGTAGTTCTCGATGCTTAAGGTTTTCATGATCAAGGCTTCCAGGAGTTTGGTGAGGAACGCTAATCAGCAACCCGGCGCGGTGTGCGTTGGGAGTGGAGACAGTGTTGCCTTTGATTCCACGCTCGTGGCGTCTGAACGTATTGCGTTCAGTGCAGATCGTCTTGACTCATGGCAGGTCTTGAAAGAGCAGGCGTTCGCAAAGAAAGTCGATGAACATCTGCGTTCGGGCCGGAACATATTTGCACTAGCGACGATAGTAACGGCGATCGTCCTCGTAACGGTGCCGCATGGCCCGATCCTGGTGGCGCTCCCAATCACGACGGCGCTCGGCTTCCCGGCGGGCTTGCTCTCTACGCCATTGATCTCTACGCCACTGATCCCTGCGCCAGTCGTCTCGGCGCCAATCGTCTCTATGATCGTGCCAACGGCCGTCATGCCAGTATCGGTCGTCATGGGCAAGCAACGGCCCTGGCTGCTTGCCGGCCACACTGGCCAAGTTCGGCCAAGGGTTGCCGGCGGCCTGGACGGGCGTCTGGATGGCTGGGGCTTGAGTTGCAGAAACAGGGGTTGAATCCTTCATCTGTGTGGCTGATGCCGAGCCCACTGCCGCGAACGCGAACAGGCCGAAGAGCACCATCCGTGGGACATGGAATTTCATGAGCGAAGACAACCTCTGATGGACAATTGGACGTGTGGCTATATGGCGGCGGGAAGCTTGCAGGGGGCGTGCTTACCGAGCGCATGTGCCTATCCACATAGACCGGTAAATAGGAAAAAGTTCTAGGGGGCCGTTGCTTAAATAGCCAACGATCTCAGTCGTGGGCTGATAACAAACAGAAGCGGTGGCAACGGCCGTTGCAGTAGGAACTTCAGGGTGTTGGCCAGGTCTATAGCGGCCCTGTATCGGAAGTGCCGAGCAGCGCTGTGGTCTGTTTTACGGCAGTGCCGTCCGAGTTCAGTCGAGTCCGCCCCCGATGCCAAACAAGAGTTTTCCGCCGGTCCTCATCCTGGTGTTCTGCGCTGTCGCCTCGTTTAGTGCTGTCGCTGCCGAGCGAAGAGCGCCCGCGCAAAGCAACAACGCATCAACCACCCTGATCGAAACAGCCTCGCGGCAGTATGAAAGCGGCCAACTGGACCAGGCCGCCGCCACGCTTGAGCGTGCCCTGCATATCCAGCCGAACAATCCCGCGACGCTGCATTACCTCGGTGTGTTGCGTCTTCAGCAGGGGCAGTACCAGCAGGCTGAAACCTTGGCGGCGCGCTCGAACATGCGGGTTGGTAACAATGTCCAGTTGCGCAACCGCAACTTCCAATTGATCCAGGCGGCGCAGCAGGCCCAATCTTCGGGAACCTCGCCCAACGCGGACGTGGTCGCCGTTCAGAAGGGGCTGTCAGAGGAGACCCAAAAGCGCCGCGCAGCGCAGGCGGTTGTTGAGCAATCCACTGCGGACACCGGGCGTGACGCTGGCAACTTCACTGGCGCAGAGGCAGGTCGGGTTTCGGATGTACCGACGGCTGGCAGAGTAGGGTCCGAAGGACAATTGCAAATGGCTAATATCGGGCCAGAGCGGGCGTACGCCGAGGTTGAGATTCCCCGCGGCCATATGCCGCCTCCGGGCAAATGCCGAATCTGGTTTCCTGATCGTCCGCCAGGGCATCAGCCTGCACCCGGTAAATGCAAGAAGCTGCGCTATCGGGTTCCTTCAGGGGCCTATCTGGTGCGCGGGTGAGCTCCTCACTCCGAAAGGGTTAACGGGTCGCGGGTCAAGACGTTGGCTGAAAGGTTCATCAATCAGCCAAGTGGCCTTCGTGTGGCGATCAGGTGTCAGTACTGATTCAATCCACGACTTCAAGCATGGATGCCTGGGTAGACTCCTGTGCCGAGGGAGGTCTCATGCTATCCACGCTTGAGTTTGTGCTACACCCACTATGAAACCGTAGGCTCCTCACCACGTATCGTGCCCGCCGTGCTGGCGACCACAAGCGCCACGGCACAAGCCAGCAATGCGAATGCCGTGAAAACCCCCATCACATGCAAGCATGGCATGACATGATTCCAGGCTCGAGCCACCCCCAGAAAAGCGGCGAACAACCAGCCACTCATGGAGAACGCCCCCAAGAGTGCCAGGCGACCGCGGTCGGAACCCGGTAACAAGACGAAGGGGGCTTTTTGCAACAGCGGGAAGCCGACGCGATGCAACAGACCTCCGTTCAGAGTCAGCAGCGCGACAACCGCCACCTTGGCCCAGAGCTTCTGGTTGAGCAAGTACGCAGTGCCCTCGAGGAGATACCCCTGAAGGACCAACAGCAGACCACTGCCCCAAAGGGCCAGTAACGCGAGAGTGGCGATTTTCCTGGTTTCTTCCAGATACTCAAGCTTCGCCTGATCCAGCGCTTCCTTGCGCCAACTCCAAAGCTTGTGATCGGCAAGCAATACCCTGCCGAGGGCAATACAACTGGCGAGCAGATGAACGTACACGAGGAGCATTTTTAGCATTATTTTTATTGACCTTATTGTATGGACAATGCACTCCCTGCGTCCTGAGCTTGAATATTAATGATACGTATTCCTGCTTGTAACAACAAGTTTCAGAGTAATCGAATCAGCATTTTTGGCGATTATCTGTACATGTCGGTTGGATCCATTCGGGTATCTGCAAGTTCAGGGGTTCGATTCAGTATCTGAACGACTGCATCGCCTGGTTACAAGCATTTCGATTGCCCCTACTCAATGGCGACCAGACGATCGACAAGTTCATTGACGGGTTACGAGGCTGCTACAGGATGCTGGTGGGGTTTGACGATACTTGCGCCGCCTTCGGCAGGCGCCCGTCGGTGTCGTAGGTCATGAAGCCCTTGTAGCCTTCTGGCCGATTCGGTGGCAGGCCGAGGTGGAAAAGCGTTTCTTCCACTGTCTCGTACCAAACGCCAATCTTCATGATCTTGCGCGCTCCGTCGGCATTGGCCACTTTGCGCCCGAACTGCTCGCTCTGCCTGACCGCCCATTCGACTTGCTTGACCGACGGCCAGCGCTGCTTGTGCATGTCCCAGATGTTGTCTTCGTTGCCAACGCGTACGTGGACACCCAGGATGGTCGCCATCTGCTGAATCGCGATGTTGCCGCGCATGCTGCTCCAGAACGTCACACTGGAGGCGCCGTGCGGCGTGCGACGCAGCATCTCCATCCAGTCGAATGGATTGCGCCCCATTGTGCCGCAGCCATAGCCGTACAACGCGACATTCATCGGGCCCTTGTACACCCCGGCGCGCAGCAGCCGCTCGATGATTTCAAGCTGGTGAACCGTAGCGGGTACGAAGTAAGGCTGGATCTTGTTCGCGGTGAGTCGTTTGAGATGTTCAAGGTAAAACGCGGGAGTCGAATCGACGACCATGCCGCTTCAGGCGGCTGTCACTGTAGGATCGGCCAAGTGAGTCCCTTGCGCGTCACCCGGTTGAAAGGCCTGGGTAATGTCCCACAAGGTTGTGCCAGTGGTCACCGTCACGCAATCGAGTGGTCACGCGCGGTGGCATCCGGGAGAAAGCGAAGCCAGGGACACTATTTTCGTAAGTTGTACTAATCCTTCTCCTGTCCGGGAACTGTTGGCTGAAACTTTAAGTGAAGCCTCCATTTCCTACCGGATCCACAACCGGCAAAAGCAAGCATAGGAACTATCAGTGTTGTGTCAACTGAAGTAATTCAGGGGATTTTTAATACAATGCCAAGGTGTTTCATATCTGAGTCAAATAGGGGGTGCCGAGTTAAACGCAGCTTGAAACCTGTACTGATAAAACATTCTTGATCTGTCTTTCCAAGATGCTGATGGGCTATGAACACATTTCTCTGGTCGTCTACTTCAGGCCGGATAGCGACGGTCAATCACCGACCTCGATTCCCAGGTATCTGACGGTGTTTTCAAGCTTCGTATGACCAGGCAGGAGCTGGACAGCTCTCAGGTTCTTCGTCCTGCGACCCATTGACGGTGGAGGCAGCCTGAATTCGGCCAGAAGCGGAAACTTAAGGCTTCCCTAAACATCGAAAATCCAGGTTGATATGAGCAATGCACCGAACAGAACCGAAAATTTGCGGAACAAATAATCCGCGATGATTCAATTTGCTAGGCGATTACAGTTGCGAACCCTCATCCTTTACAGTGCGTCGCAAACTGGTTTCGTCCAAGTGTCTTGGCGCTATACAGCGCCTGATCTGCGGCTTCGATTAAACTTTGCAATTGGTCCAATCGGGAACCCGCGGCAGTGGCAATCCCTATACTTACACTCACTCGACCCAATGGGCTGGCTTCGTGGGAAATACTCTCTTCTTTCAACCGACGCAGGATTAGTTGCGCCACAACCTGCGCACCATCAATGTCCGTATCAGGCATGATTACGCCCATCTCTTCACCACCATACCGCGCCACTAGATCCGATGGTCGGCGTACGCATTCCTCCACGACCTTACCAACGCTCTGCAGACAGAAGTCTCCGGCAACATGTCCTTTGGAATCGTTGAACAGCTTGAAATAGTCGATGTCAATCATCAGAAGTGCCAAAGACGTCCCCTCGCGCTGTGCTCGTCGCGCCTCCATGGCCAATGTCACATCAAAGTAGCGCCGATTCGCCAAACCGGTTAGGGCATCCTTCATCGCCAGTAGCTCCAGTTGCCGATTCGATGAGAGCAATTGCTCCTGAGTGCCCCTCAACTGACCTTCTACCTTGGTACGCCGACGGATATCCAGGATCAAAAGCCTACCGATGAGGCCGGTGAGCCCCAGCAACCCCGTCACCACTACCGCCGACAGCAGTGCCTCCATTCGCCACGCAGTGAGCGCTTCTCGCTTCCCGAGAGCGACGGTGGTTATCAGCGGCAGCTTGTCACTCTTTTGGAATGCATAGAGCCGTTCCACGCCGTCCAGGCTGGAGGTGAACGACGCGGTGCCGACGGATCGGTCCACAAGATACTTCGCATAGATCGGCGACTTCGAAAAGTTGCGCCCCATGTCCTGCTCGCGGAAGGGATAGCGAGCTAACAACGTGCCATCGGTATAGGACAACCCGATGGCACCCTCTTGCCCTACGTCGATCTTTCCAAACAGCCGCAGGAAGTTTTCTATCCCCAACGTTACCGCCACCACCCCGGCAAATTCTCCGCGAGCATCATTGAAGCGCCGGCTGACGGTGATCACCCACTCCTGATTGGAACGGCTTTGGATTGGCGGACCGATAAGGATCTCACGGGATGGATCGTCGCGATGATGAATGAAATAGGCACGATCACTGCTGTTCGCCCCGGCCGGAATCGGCCGATTGGAAGACATCAACCAGCGTCCCTGATTGTCGTAGATGGAGATACCACTGAGCTGTGGCATCAGGGGTTGCTGTCGATTGACCAGCGCACTTAACCGCCGGATCTGTATGGGGCCACTACCTTCAGTTTCCAGGCGTTCGACAAGCCCGAGCAAGAGCAAGGAGCTTTGGCGGACAATGCCTTCGGAGTAGGTAGCGAGCGCCTGAGTGAGATTCAATCCGTGGACATTCACATCCTCCAGCGCTCGATCTCGGGAGGCCAGCACCTTCCAGACAGTCAGTGATGCCAGGGAACAGCCGATAAACAACAGCAAAAGTACAACCAGGTGGGTATCACGCTTCACGTCACTACCTTATGGAAAGTCCAGTTTTCCGTTCCAGCTACTGTTGGGCCAAGGCCATAACGGCAGCTGTTTTTCCTTGTCTTGAATAAGGATACAAGTCGTTACGCATAGTTGCAGCGCTCTGACCGCAGGCAACGGCCGTACTATAATTAATTTCTGTCAATGTTTGTGTGGCGAGCGCTCCAAAACGAATCAGGTATCCATAGCGTTCACCTCACAGGCAGAGGGCAGCACAGCAGAAGGGATGGGCAATACGTCTGATTACGCGAGAGAGGGTTCAGCCATGAAAATTCACTCCTTCCAGCATTACTCTCATGGTCTGGAAATGGCCGTTCACGATGCATGGATTACCGCCAAGGTGAAGTCGGCCCTGGCATTTTCCGATCCGACCCTTAGTCTGCATATCAATGTCAAAACCCATGCGGGCATAGTGGGGTTAAGCGGCCGCGTCAACACTCATAGACAGTGTGAACAGGCCATTGATCTGGCCCGTTCGGTTCATGGTGTCGCCGAAGTCGATGCCAGCGACCTGCAGACCCATGTGTTCACGCCAGGGAGTTTTCCAGAAGCGCCCAACGCCGAAGAGAGCACTGAACGCCGGCCACAATCGTCAAAAAAGATGGACGACAAATCATAATGGCAACTTTATAGGCGCCGCGCTCCCAGTCGGGAACCGAGAGCGGAGGGAAGCTCAATGCCTATGTGTCCCAGAGTGAAGCGCCCATGGTTTCGTGGATATTTCCGACTGGCTGCTCATGGTCGGTTTCTGCCCCTCACGGAGGGCCGCTTCACGCCCTGAGGAAGTCAGTCAACCAAAAACGTGGTTTTCGCGTCCCAAAGAAGTCTCTACAAATGAACGAGCAACCTGAACTTCCCCTTCGTTTAATCTCCGCGCCAGATGGCACTTTTAAACACCGCTATATTGATACACCGTCGCACTCCAATACTGGCTGCCGTTACGTTTTTGGCGAACCCATCCATCGGCCACCAGTTGTTTGGCGATCATTCGATTCATAAAGCCATGACCGAGCAGCAGAACCGGTCCTTCGTTGGCAAGGGACTGAAGTCGTCGAGCTGCCGTGCTGGCGCGTATCCTCGCAGTTGCGGCGGATTCGACGCTGGCTTCATCCATGATTAACGACTCAGGCAGAAGTGGTAGGGCTGGAGCGATTCACTGCAATAAGCTTGCCCTGCCAGGAGGGCTTGCAGCGCGTAAACCGCCGATCACCTCGACTCCGCCAAACCGGAACGATCCATCATGCGAACACTGGCAAAGGTCGATTCGTTTCGCGCCTGGTCGAGTGCTGTCAGCGGTTTGGTCAATGACGGCTGCGTAGTCGCAAGCGTTGCCAATTTGCGATTCATTTCAGAGCCGGAACGCTCCTCACTGGGTGGAACACCAAAGTACTCGCGATAGCATTTGGAAAAATGGGGTGTCGACACGAAACCGCATACATACGCCAACTCAATGATCGACAGTGATGTTTGCTTGAGCAGTTGTCGTGCTCGAACAAGACGTAACCTCAAGTAATAGCGTGACGGCGTACAGTGAAGGTATTTCTGAAATAGCCGCTCCAGCTGTCGACGTGACAGGTCAACGTATTCTGCAAGGTTATCGAGGTCGATCGGTTCCTCGAGATTGGCCTCCATCAACGCGACGATCTCTTGCAGCTTGGGCTGATGAGTTCCGAGCATATGCCTGAGTGGAACGCGCTGATGATCCTGTTCGTTGCGTATGCGCTCGTAAACGAACATATCAGAAATGGCTGCCGATAATTCACGACCATGATCGCGACCGATCAGGTGCAGCATCATGTCCATGGGGGCCGTTCCGCCGGAGCTTGTAAAGCGGTTTTGGTCGAGGGTGAACAGGCTCGCGCTGATGCTGACTCGCGGGAAAGCTTCCTGCATGGCAGCCAGAAATTCCCAATGCACACTGCACTCGTAGCCGTCGAGCAGCCCGGCTTTTGCGAGCGCCCAGCTACCGGTGCATACACCTCCCAAGCGTCTGGACTGACGCGCCAAGGCTTGCAGCCAGGTAATGTGCTCGCGGGTAATCACGCTCTGGATTCCAATGCCGCCGCACACGATTACAGTGTCCGCCACCAATGGGTTGTTCCACGAAGCATCCGGAGTGATCTGCACGCCGTCACTGGCCCAGACAGGCTCTCCACCAGGGCTGAACGTATGCCAGCGATATAGCTCTCGCCCCGACAACTGATTGGCCATGCGCAGTGGTTCTACTGCGGACGCCAGGGAAATAAGTGTGAATTTGTCCAGCAGCAGAAAACCGACGGATTGAGTCTTTCCGTCGGACACGGTGGAGTTCGATGACATCGTGGTCATGTCCTCACAAAAAGCGATGACGGCCTGTGACACAGGAGCGGGTAATACCCCCAGTCCTGGCGTAGGGGGTATCAGGTTCGGCGCAACTACCTCCCTGGTTTTATCCCGCCGATGTCGCTCTCGCAGCCTGCGCAGGCTGACGCGATGTCACAAGGCCGATAAAGGAAATCGCCAGCGCCAGGCCAATGGTCGTGCTCACTTCGGTACGGTGTTCAGGGGAGGCCATCATCACCGCCAGCGCCGCGCAGATGAACAGGATCACCAACCAGGTGAGCCATGGAAACAGCCACATGCGAAAGGTCAGCTCGACGTTCTGCCGACGCAACATCCGGCGCATGCGCAGCTGCGACACTGCAATGGCCAGGTACACCACCAAGGCAATCGCGCCGGAACTGGCCAGCAGGAACTCGAACAACCCGGCGGGCATGAAGTAGCTCCACACGGTGATCGCCGCGCCCAACACGGTGCTGGCGATGACTGCTGCCCGCGGCACGCCTTCGGAGGAGGTCGCCTTCAGTGCCTTCGGCGCATCACCGCGACGGCCCAGCGAGTACAGCATGCGCGAGGCAATGTAGATCGAGGAGTTCATGCAACTGGCCACGGCGATCAGCACCACCACGTCCACCATGAACTTGGCGTGGGGAATGTTCATGATTTCCAGGGCCCGCTGGTAGGAGCCTACCGAAGCCAACAGCGGGTCATTCCAGGGCACCACGGAGATGACCACGAAAATCGACAGCAGGTAAAACACCCCGATGCGCCAGATCACCGAACGGGTGGCCTTGGCAATGTTCTGCGAGGGATTGTCGGATTCGGCGGCGGCGATGGTGACCGCTTCGGTACCGATGAAACTGAACATGATGGTGATGAAGGCGCCGACTACCGCCGACAGCCCGTTTGGAGCAAACCCGCCGTGCTCGGCCATCAGGCCGCTCAATCCGCTGACTTCCCGATCGGGAATCCAGCCCATCAACACGGCAAAGCCCACGCCGATGAAACCGATGATCGCCACGACCTTGGCCATGGCGAACCAGAACTCGAATTCGCCGTACTTGGACACGCTGAACAGATTTGTCACCACCAGTACAATGATCGACACCAGGGCGAACAGCCAGGCATCGATTTGGGGAAACCACTGGTTCAATACATGACCGGCGGCCAGCGCTTCGATAGGGATCACCAGCACCCAGAACCACCAGTAGAGCCAACCGACGGTGAAGCCGGCCCAACGGCCGATGGCCTGGTCGGCATAGGTGGAGAAAGAGCCGGTGTCCGGGTTGGCCACCGCCATTTCACCGAGCATGCGCATGACCAGGACGACGAGCAGGCCAGAGAATAGATAGGCCAGCAGGACCGCCGGGCCAGCCGCCGCAATGGCGTGTCCTGAGCCAACGAACAAACCGGCGCCGATAATACCGGCGATTGACAGCATTGTTACGTGACGAGGCTTGAAGCCCTGCGCCAATTGGCCACTCGAATCCTTGGAGCTCGGGCTAATCATTGGTTTTTTTTTCTCTGCCGATCGACATTTAAGCGGATGGATAGGGCAACAGATCATCATTGCTGCCTGCCGGGCTTCCTGAAAGAAGCACCCTTCAAACGCTGCAGTTCTTATCAAGCCCATCATCGTGACGTGGTTGTTTCGATGAAAAGGTGCGCCACCTTACCCGGCTTGTCCGATGATTCAGTTATCTGATCACGCCACATCCGTGTCTGATATCGACACAGGAAGTTATTGTGTTCGCGATGGAAACCAACGAGTCACTACGCGGCCAAGGGTAATCATCTCGGTTCATTGAGAGTGCTTTTAATCAGGTAGCGAGACTCGTTGCCTATAAGGAATAAACTCATCGCTCCTCAAGAACCTCTATTTGGGTTGACTGACTTCCTCGGGGCGTGAAGCGGCCAGTCATGCCTGGCTATCGTCGGCTAGTAATGGAGGGGGGAAGGGCAATCCAGGTAAATATCAGGTGCGAGGAAAGGTTACAGTGAATGTTGTACCGGTGGTGAGAGTAGAAGTTACAGCCACTTCGCCGCAGTGCGCCTTAACGATCTCCCGAACAATGAACAGACCCAACCCGACACTTCTGAGTTCGGCATTGTCATGACTGCCTCGGATCATCGGCTCGAACAAATCCCCAAGCAACGCCTCAGGTATAGGGGTGCCGAAGTTGTGCACGGTTATAACGAGAACTTGATCTTCAAAGCGTGTGGAAACGGTGACTTCGCTATCGTTGGCACCGTAGGCGACTGCATTGGCGACCAGGTTGCCGATGAGCTGATAAAGCCGATCGCTGTCTGCAGAGAAAGCACCTTGCCCATACCGCAGATGGGTCAACGTATGCCCGGGAAAAGCCAGGCTCAACTCGTCCAGGCAATCGGCTATCAGTTCGTGTAAATCGATGGGTTTGGGCAGGACCGAGATACCTCGCCCCACCTGAGTCAGGGTGAAATCCAGCAGATCGGCCACCAAGCGCTGCGCACGCTCGGCCGAGTGGGTGATGTGGCCAAGTATCTGGACCTGTTTGGCATCCATCTCTCGGCGGCCCAGCAGTTCCGTGGCCATTTTTATGGCCGACAACGGATTGCGCAGGTCATGACTGACAATCCCGATCAGTTGCTCGGCGAACAGGGCCCTGTCTTCAGCCGCAGCGTACGTTAGACGCAACTTGTCCTGGGTCATGTCCTGTACGCGTTGGTCCTTGAGGTGTTTCGCCAAATGCCTTTCGGCAAGCATTCGGGCATTGAGCAGTTCGCGCTCGTACCTTTGGCTATCCGCGGCCTTGAATAGCGTCATTTCATGAAATATGCCAGCAGAATGCTCACAGCTGATGGCGCTGAGCATCATTGGAATGAAATCTCCGTTGTGGTGAACGAGATCGAACTTCACGTCAGCAACGACGCCCTGAATCTGCATGAGGGGCGCCCAGTACATCTTGTGGAACGTCCTTCCCTCGAGGCTCATCAAGTCCTGGATGTGACGCCCGAGCAGCTCTTTTCGCCGCAAGCCTAACCAGCGGCAGAACGTGAGGTTGACCCGTGCGATCTCGCCATTTTCTGCGGTCAGCAGCAATCCACAGTCAGCTTCGTCGAAGAGAACGTCAGAACCGGGCTGCGAATTTTCATCTTCGGACATTTGTATTCACTGACCAATGGGGCCGATATCTGGAAAATTATAGACACGGCTTGCGCAAGGGCACTCAGAACTTGCCCTTTTCAGACCTCGATGTTTTTTTTGGGGCGTTCACTGGTTTGGAGGTCACCGCCCCTTGTGGGAGCTGGCTTGCCAGCGATGGTCGTTAACGATAACGCGTACCGCTCAACGCATGTCCTGGTCCTGAGATTGATTTGTTGAACTCGGGCTGAAAGCACTCATCTAACCTATACGTGGGAATATTTCCCGCGAAGCGATACTGACTGGTGTTGAAGGATCATGCGCAAGCCGCAGTTGCTCGTTAAAGCTGCAGATTGATGACCGTGTCGGTTGGCTGGCCGCTCAAATGGGCGGCCGGGAACTTACTGGATATTGCGTTCGATACGGACATGACTACGCAACTCCAACCGGAGGTTGGAACATGCAGCTCAATAAATGTTTATTGGCTCTGGCAATTGGCGCAGTCCTGTCGGCATCGACTGTACTGGTGCCCGATTACATCGGCAGTTTCTCCAGCGTGTATGCCAAAGAAGGTGGCAGCGACGGTGGTCAGGGTGGCAGTGGCCAAGGAAAGGGTGGCGATCATGGAGCAGGAGGCGATGGAAAGGGTGGTGATCATGGAGCAGGAGGCGATGGAAAGGGTGGTGATCATGGAGCAGGAGGCGATGGAAAGGGTGGCGATCATGGAGCAGGAGGCGATGGAAAGGGTGGTGATCATGGAGCAGGAGGCGATGGAAAGGGTGGTGATCATGGAGCAGGAGGCGATGGAAAGGGTGGCGATCATGGAGCAGGAGGCGATGGAAAGGGTGGTGATCATGGAGCAGGAGGCGATGGAAAGGGTGGTGATCATGGAGCAGGAGGCGATGGAAAGGGTGGTGATCATGGTGCGGCAGGCGATCATGATGCGGCAGGCGATGATGGTGTAGCAGGCGATCATGATGTGGCAGGCGATGATGGTGTAGCAGGCAATGGCAATGCGCATGACAACGACGCAGACAACAATGGCGCAGACGCTGCCGTGAACGACGCGGATGCAGTCCGGGACGCTGCCAAAGCTGATGCGGATGCAGTCCGGGATTCGGCAATAGCCACTGCAAATGCAACCAGGGACGCAGCCAGAACTCAGGCGGATGCAGCCAGGGACGTAGCAAGAGCTGCTGGCGTAGCGGGCGCGGATGCCACAAGGGATGCTGCCAGGGCCGCTGCGGATGCAGCCAGGGACGCCGGCAAGGCAGGCGCAGATGCAGCCAGAGATGCTGCCAAAGCTGCTGCAGATGCAGCCCGGGACGCCAAAGTTCAGGCAATTTGCCAGAGAGTCGAGCAAAGTCCGGCCGAAAGATGCCAGAGAGGCTGGCAAAGTTGAGGCGAAAGATGCCCGAGAGGATCTGGCAGACGCCCGAGACGCCCCGGATATGCGCCTGAGGTAAGCAAATAGGCTTGCGTGTTCCGTAATGAACACGGCAGGCCTTCCGGTAGAAACCGGCTCGCATGAGAGGCGTATCGGCAATGAGTCGCAAGCCCTTAAGCGTCGCGGGGTTTGCAGCTTTCCTTCTGCTTACACAGAATTTAGTTGTGTTGCGTCGAGCGGTTGAACCCACAACCGCGAGAAGACATTCGGGTATGGGCAAAGCGTGGCACAGTTTCCGGAGATATTTCGACGTCGCAGCGTTGCCGCGGCAAGGATTTCTATTGAGTTGGCATGGCTGGCGAACAGCCGTTGCGAGAGAAATAAATCTCATTCGCCATTTATCTGGCGCTCGTCTGACGCTCGTCTGAAAAGCGTCGGATAAATGACGTTTCGCGTTGTTCTTTTACCCTCCTGACCTAGGCTCAAGCCATGTGGGGAGGAGGTGAAGTCTATGCGCAAATTATTGATTGGCTCGTCGATACTGGCCTGTCTGGTGGTGCTGGGCGGCTGGTTGAGTCGACCACAGCCGTTGCCGGTCAGGCTGCTGGAGGTTGAGCGCGGGCCGGTGGAGACGCTGGTTGCCAACACCCGCGCGGGTACGCTGAAGTCCTGTCGGCGCTCGCATCTGTCCTTCAATGTCGGCGGCCAGGTTGCCGAGTTGCTGATCGCCGAGGGCCAGCGGGTCCAGGCGGGTCAGGTGCTCATGCGCTTGCGGCAGGTCGAGCAGCAGGCCCGGTTGCAGGAGGCCGAGGCGCGGTTGGAGGCCCAACGCAACGCCCGCGAACAGCGCTGCCAGCAGGCTCATCTGGACCGGCGCGACCTCGATCGCCTGGGCCAACTGGCCGACCGCAAGCTGGTTGCCGCCGATCGCCTCGATCAGGCCGAGACCAAGGCTAACCTGGCGAAGCTGATGTGCAATGCCAGTGCCGTGCTGATCCGCGAGGCCGACGCCAGCTTGCAGTTACAGCGTTCACTGCTGGAGCAGACGACCCTGCGTGCGCCATTCGCCGGCATAGTTGCAGAAATCAACGGCGAACTCGGCGAGTTCGTCACCCCTTCGCCGCCGGGTATTCCCACGCCGCCGGCGGTCGACCTGATCGACGACAGCTGCCTGTATGTCGAGGCGCCGATCGATGAGGTGGACGCTGCCCGGGTTCGCCCCGGAACCGCGGTGCGGATCAGCCTGGATGCTTTCCGTGGGCAGCATTTCGCTGGCCGCGTCAGCCGCATCGCGCCCTATGTGCGTGAACTGGAGAAGCAGGCGCGTACCGTCGATGTCGAGGTGCGCTTCGACCAGCCGCCGGCCGATCTGGTTCTGCTCACTGGCTATAGCGCCGATGTCGAGATCCTCCTGGAGCAGCGCGAACGTGCTTTGCGTATCCCCACCGAGACCCTGCTGGAGGGGCAGCGCGTGCTGCGCTATGACCCCAGCGCCCGGGTGTTGCGCGAGGTGGAGGTGCAAACCGGGTTGAGCAACTGGCGCTGGACCGAGGTGCTCGCAGGGCTGGACGAGGACGCGCGCATAGTCGCCAGCCTCGAGCAGGAAGGGCTCAAGGACACCGTGTCGGTGATCCCGGTGGATGCGTCGGAGACTCAGCAATGATCCGCCTGCGCGGCGGCAGCCGCAGCTTCCAGTTGGGCGAGCAGAAGGTGATGGGGCTGGACGGCCTGGATCTGGACATCGCCGCCGGTGACTACATGGCGGTGATGGGCCCGTCGGGCTCGGGCAAGTCGACCCTGCTGAACATCCTCGGTTTGCTCGATGCGCCGAGCGCTGGCGAATACTGGCTGCAGGGCGAGGCCACGGCGACGCTGAGCGAGGCGCGGCGCGCCCAATTGCGCAGCCAACTGATAGGTTTCGTGTTCCAGTCCTACCACCTGATCGCACGGCTGACGGTGCTGGAGAACATCGAACTGCCGATGGTCCTCGCCGGTATCGGCGCGGCGCAACGGCACAAGCGCAGCAGCCAATTGGTGGCGCGCCTGGGGCTGGGCGATCGTATTGCCCACCGCCCGGGCGAGCTGTCCGGTGGACAGCGCCAGCGCGTCGCCATCGCCCGGGCGATGGTCATGCAACCGGCGCTGTTGTTGGCCGACGAGCCCACCGGCAATCTCGATAGCCAGGCCGGCGCCGAAGTCTTCAGCCTGCTGGAGGAGCTCAACGACGAGGGGCTGACCCTGATAGTGGTGACCCACGACGCCAGCCTGGGCGCCCGCGCGCACCGCCAGTTACACATGCGTGACGGGCGGATCCACAGTGCTGCGTCGCAGCAGGCGCTGGCCTGATGCGCGCCGCCGATGCCCTGGCCTTCTGGCTCGGCGCCTTGCGTGGGCATCGCTCGCGCAGCCTGATGCTGCTGCTGGCCATCGCTATCGGGGTGGTGGCGGTCAATCTGCTCACCGGTCTCGGCGCGGGCGCGCGGGCCTTCGTCCTGAACGAGTTCTCACTGCTCGGGCGCGACATCCTGATCGTTTTCCCGGGCCGCAAGGAAACCACGGGGCGCATGCCGCCGCTCACCGGACTGACGCCGCACGAGTTGACCTTGCAGGACGTCCAGGCCATCACCCGGTTGCCGGGCATCCGCCGGGTCGCGCCGATGCAGGCCGGGCAGATGGAGGTGATAGTCGGCAACCGCAATCGTGAGGTGCTGACCCTGGGCACCACGCGAGACTTCTTCGCCATTCGCCAACTGACGGTCGTCCAGGGCCAGCCCCTGCCGGAGCTGGACCCTGAGCAGGCCGAGGCCGTCTGCGTGATCGGCGGCAAACTCCGGCGCGAGCTATTCGGTGCGCGCCCGGCCCTGGGTGAATGGTTGCGCGCCGGCGACCGGCGCTTTCGGGTGGTCGGTATCCTCAGTGAGCGGGGCGAATCCCTGGGGATGGATTTCGCCGAGATGTTGATCATCCCGGTGGCCAGTGCCCAGGCCTTGTTCAATCGCGAGGGGTTGTTGCGGGTGTTTGTCGAGGTGAGTGGGCCGAGCTTTCTCGAGCGCAGCAAGCGGCTGATACTCGCCGCGCTCAAGGAGCGCCACGAGGGTGAGGAAGACATCACCCTGATCAGCCAGGACAGCCTGCTCAGCGCCTTCGACGAGATACTCACGGTGCTGACCCTGGCGGTGGCCGGGATTGCCGCGATCAGCCTGCTGGTGGCAGGCATCCTGATCATGAACGTGACCTGGATTGCGGTGAGCCAGCGCAGCGCCGAGATCGGCCTGCTCAAAGCCATAGGTGTGACGGCGGCGCAGTTGCGCCTGCTGTTCCTCGGCGAGGCGGCGCTGCTCGCCCTGGCGGGGGCGCTGGCGGGGCTGCTGCTGGCCGAAACCTTGCTCTGGCTGGGGCGCCTGGCGTTCGATCTGCCGCTCTATGCACCCTGGTGGGCGCGGGCTAGCGCGGTGCTGCTGGCACTCGTCACGGCGCTGCTGTTCGCCTGGCTGCCGGCCGCTCGGGCCTCGGCGCTGGAGCCGGTGGCGGCGCTACGCCCGCCGGGAGCGCACTGATGCGCTGGCAAGATGGTTTCCGGCTGACCAGCTCGGCGCTCACCTGTCGCCCCTTGCGCAGCCTGCTGACCCTGCTCGGGGTAGCGATCGGGATAGCCGCCGTGGCGCTGCTCACGGCCATAGGCGAAGGCGTGCGCGGCTACGTGCTGGAGAACTTCTCGCAGTTTGGTACGCGGATCATCACCGTGCGCCCGGGCAAGACCCAGACCAGCGGCCTCGGCGGTCTGCTCGGCAGCGTACGGCCACTGACCATCAGTGATACCGACGCCCTGCGGCGCTTGCCGCATGTCGAGGCGGCGGTGCCGATCATTCCGGGCAGCGGGGATATCCAGTTCGGTCAACTGAGCCGGCGCAGCGACATTCTCGGTGGCGGCCATCAGCTGGCGCAGGCCTGGCGCATGCAACTGAGCCTGGGCGAGTTCCTGCCCGTGGCCCGTGACGGTCGTTCGCCGCCCTATGTGGTGCTCGGCCATCAGCTGCGAGTCGAGCTGTTCGGTGCACGCAATCCGCTGGGCGAGCTGATCCGCGTCGGCGGCGTGCGTTTCCGGGTGATCGGCGTGATGGCGCAGAAGGGCCAGTTGCTCGGCTTCAACCTCGACGATATCGCCTACATCCCGGTGGATTGGGCCGAAAGCCTGTTCAACCGCACCGGGGTGGTCAAAGTCCATGTGGTGTTCGGCGCCGGCACCACTTCGCGGGCGTTGAGTCAGCAGATTCGCCAGGTGCTCGGCGAACGGCACGGCGAGGAGGACTTCAGCCTGAGCACCCAGGACGACATGTTGCGCAGCTTCAACCGCGTTCTCGGCACCCTGAGCCTGGCCATCGGTGCCTTGGGGGGCATTTCCCTGTTGGTCGGCGCCGTCGGCATTCTCACCATCATGACCACCACTGTGGGCGAGCGCACGGCGGAAATCGGCCTGCTGCGGGCGATAGGTGCCAGTCCGCGGCAGGTGCTCGGGCTGTTTCTCGCCGAAGCGACGCTGCTGTCCCTGGCCGGTGGTCTGCTGGGACTGCTGTTGATGGGCCTGCTGCTCGGGCTACTGCACCTGGCCATGCCGAGCCTGCCCTTGGCGCTGCAGCCAATGTTTCTGCTGCTGGCACTGCTGCTGGCGGCGGTGCTCGGCATTCTCGCCGGCCTGGCGCCGGCACTGCGGGCGGCCCGCCTGCATCCGGTGGCGGCTCTGCGCAGTGAATAGCGGCCAGGCCAATGAGCCTGACGGGCTGGTTGTATGCTGGGTGACGATAACGAAACCGCCGGCGCTGGGCCGGTGATTTTAATGAGTTGGCGGCGGCTAAAACCGAGTGCAAAACTCCGGCAACAAGTCCTCGGAATTCAGAGTGTCCATAGAGGATAAATTCCTGCAGGTTTACGTTGATCAATGTTTCGAGTGATCGCTTAGGGGCGGATACAGCCCTTCACGACAGACAGCGATCGGCCGATTCTGTTGAAAAAGTCGACCATGGTTTCCGCAGCAGAAAAGTATGCGTCCGAGATTGAAGTCTTTACTTTCGGCAGAGGCTTCCGGACTCAGATTTCACGTAGCGGTGGGCAAAAAAGGCGTTTTAACCAGTCAATGACCAGGCTGTTTGGGCGAACCGACTTTTTCAACAGAATCGGCCAGAAGCAGACGGTCAGACGATACAACTCGACCACTTGGACCTTGTAGATATCGTCCAAGATTGAGTAAAGCATGACTGGCCTTCCTAGTTTGGGCGGACGATCGCCTGCCTTATGAGTCTGAACAAGGCCTCACTGATCTCCCAAGATTCATCGCTTAATTACGTGAAAGCAAACGCTTGAGCCGTTACGAAGATGACAAGCGTTATGTGATCGGGCACGATACTAGATAGTGTCTAATTGCTACCAAGCATTAGTGAAGGGAAGGCTGCGCCCCGCAGACAACAAAGGAGGATGATCGTGAAACAGCTTTGGCTTGACCTTGAAACATTTCTGCGAAGACACAACCCAGAGCTTTTCGCCGACTTAAATCCTCCCGCGTCTCGTGTCCAGATCAAAGAGCTGGAAGAGCAACTTGGTGTGACTTTGCCCAGCGATTTCGTGCAGTGCCTGATGCTTCATGACGGGCAACTGGGTAAAGCAGAAAGGTTGTTCGAGGGCTATGAGTTTCTTTCGGCCCGGAAGATCCTTTTGGAGTGGTCGGCGTTGCGCCGCCTGCTCGACCGAGGTGATCTAGATGAGCCATTGGGCAAGCCCGACCCCGCGGTGCTTCACACCTGGTGGGACACACGCTGGATTCCTTTCGCCGCCAATGGTGCTGGTGACAATCTCTGCCTCGACCTCGCGCCGGCAGCCGCCGGCAACCTTGGCCAAGTCATCGGCTATTCCCATGAATTCCCTCGACGCTCGGTGAAGGCGCCAAGTTTTTCCGTATGGTTCGAGGCTGTAGCCAAGCGCGTGCATGCCTGAGGCCCCTATGAAAATGACGCTTATTGAAATGCGCGAGCAGAGCCTGCAAAAACTGTTCAGTGATTGCCAGCAACAGGTCATAGGGCAAATTATCGGGCCGTTTGGGCTGTCCACGGCAATGTTCGAGGACAGGAACGGTGGCAATGTCACCACCCTGCATAATTTTTCCCGGGACGATGACCAATACGTCGCGACCGAGTCGGACAAAACTCTGCATGCGCATTCAAAGATCGAATACGACGAAGACGTCCGGTCCCAGTATGAGATTAACACCAAGAAGAAGGCTGAAGCTGCCGGCGGTAAAACTTGGGAAGAGAAGCGTGCAGAGAAGATAGCCCAGGGCCGGGATGACTACACAGGCGCTGAAGTGTCTTCCGATGGCACTACTACCATGCGCACTGGCGAGACAGTTACAGTTGAACTGGATCACGTCGTATCCATCGGCGAAACCCACCGTACTGTCAAGAACCATCTCGCGCTTGGCGATGTAGTGGTCGATTCAACGACAGGCGAAAAGCGTGTTGATACTGGGCGTATGCGCAAGATGGTCAACGATGATGACAACCTTGCGTTAACCAATAAGCCTGCCAACGGTTCTAAAAAAGCTCACGATCTTCAGGAGTGGGCGAACCGCGAACGTGACGACGGAACCACCAATATTGACGAATTCGGGCTCGATCCAGGTATGGTCGATGAGGCCTACCAAAAAGCTAGGGCTCATGCTGACCGCACAGCCAATAGAGCCTTGTTGAAGAAACAAGCCGGCGAGCTTTTCACAACAGGTGGCAAACAGGCCGCAATGATGGGCCTGCGACAGTCACTCGGTGTGCTACTGACTGAGCTGGTCAACGGTCTATTCAACGAATTCAAAGTATTGATTAAGGCAGGTGTCAGCGCCGGTAAAACCTTGTTCGAGGAGATCAAAGAACGCCTGCAACGGGTGATAGCGTCGGTCATCAAGAAAGTACCGGACGCTGCATCCCAGGCAATACAGGGGGGGGTTAGCGGGTTCATGAGCAATCTGATCACGTTCCTGATTAACAACTTCCTCTCCACCGCCAAGCGTTTTGTCACCATTATTCGTGATGGCCTGCTGGGGTTGGTCAAGGCGATGAAGATGATCATGTTCCCACCCAAGGGTATGACATCGGACCAAGCCCTTCAGGAAGGCTTGAAGATCCTCACCGCTGTAGTGGTCACGAGTGTGGGGTTTCTGTTGCAGGAAAGCGTGGCGACTTTTCTGAAAACGCTGCCGTTCTTGCTGCCGGTCGCCGATATGGTCGCGTGCGTGCTGATAGGTATGCTGACGGGGTTGCTCAGTGCCTTTCTGGCATATCAATTGGACAATCTCTTCGAACGTTACCGCTACGCGTACGACGAAAAACTCCTGGACGCGATCATCCTCGATGGGCGCTTGGCCGAACGGCTGGCCGGAGACCTGCTTGTGCAGGCAGATGTTTCACTGCAATCGATCGGTAAATACGCTGACTCCATCAGTAGCTACGAGGCTACCGAGAGCTCGTTGAGCGACGCATACCAGACTTCTCGGGGAACCCTGTTCAGTATCACGGCATGTATCGAGACGGCCAAGGCACAAGTCAATGAAACGCGTCATATGGTCGCGTATCTGGATGACACCCAAGCGCTGCTGGATGATTTTTTTCAAGGCAACAAGGAGATGCAATGAGCAGTTTGAAAGGCAAGGAAATCCAGATCGTTACTGCTTTGTCTCAAGCGGATTTGTCGGAGTCGGTCATCGGTGGCAGCTGTGTAAAGGATTTGATTACCGCCGTGGTCGATGCGCAACATCAGGCCAAGAGCGCCAACGATGCATTGCAAAAGGCACGAAGCGAGAAAAGCACTCAGAACGTCCTGAGCAACTGGTGGAATAATACCGAGGATAAGATCAAGGATGCGCAGCTAAGCCTGACCACTGAGATCTCCAACCTCAATCGGCACTCATCGCAGTTGTTGATCTTCAATACTGCCGTTTCAAAAGTGCTTTGCGATCAGCAGGATGTTCTGTTGAGTCAGCAGCAGCGCCTCGAAGCACAGGCGATGCAGCTACGGGCACAGAACACGCAGATCCTTGACCAACAGCAACAACTGGCTGCCCAGCAAGGGGAGATCCGAGCGGCTAACCAAGGGCTGCTTGAAGCCAAAGGCCTGAGTGCTACCCAGGCGCGCGACCTGATTGGCTGCGTGCGTCGCGTAGAAGCAGCCGAAGCGCGTATTGTTCAGATCAACGAAGAGGTCCTGGTAGAAATAGGCCAACAGCTCAATCAGGTCCGCAAGGATGTTTACGACTCCCTGTCGACCGCAGTGAGCACGTTGGAAGCTCGCGATAAACAGTTGCTGCGTATCGCGCAGGACCAGCAACAAAAGCTGAACAACCATAGCGAAACTATTGACGGTAAGCTCAATGCATTCAATCAGGCATTGCCTGGACAGCTCGAAACTTCAATCAGTAAACATCTTGAATCCAGCCTCGATTTGGTCCGTACAATGGAGCGGCGGCTGGAGCAACTTTCCGCCGAGCATACCCGGCTGGCCAAGCGCGTTTTGCTCAGATCGATCGTCCTCGGCGTCGCCTTGCTGGGGGTTGGAGTAGCGGTGGTGCTGTTCTGAGGCGAACTTACTGTTAGGCAGTGCCTTACTCGTAAAGCCATGGCTTCAGCGCGTCCAGATTTTTAACCACGATCTGCTGTGCTGACGCCTTGGGCTCGAGTTTTTTTGGATCGATCTGATAGCGCTGTAAAACGTAACCAACCAATGCGCATCGCGTCGGGATCACCAGTTCTCCCTCCTCCATACCGAAGTCGACTTCGATGATTGCCTTCTGTGCAGGTTTCAGGCGCGAATCCGGCTCGATGACTACATCGACCATGGTGTTCCATTCCTCGTCTTCGCTAATCAGGTTCTCGCTCATGCGCTCAAACTCTGGTTCGCCCCGGAACCTGCTCAACACAAAGTCGCGATACTTGCGGTTCTTCTCGCAGTAAGCCCGCACATGCCAACGCATGCCGGTATAGATCAAGGTGTGAGGTGAGATCAGCCTCGTTTCCGGAGCCGGATTGGCTAGCGACACATATTCGATGGAAATCACTTCGCCGTTGCGGCAGGCCCTGAGCAGTGGGCGCAGTACGCCCGGACGAATCGTGCGGTCATGCACCTCCAGTACCTTGGTATGCGCATAAGCCAGTGCCAATCCTTCCACATGCGGCGCCCGCGAGTGAGTCTGGTTCAGCAGTTGCAGATAGGCATTGGCACTGTCATCGATGAACAGCGGCTTGAATTGCTTGCTTGGTACGTAACCCTTTAGCTGCTTGTCATATGTAAGGTTTTTAGGCGCATGCTCGGTGATGTAAGTGTTGATGTCTTTGGACGCCTGTTGGCGGCTGATGCCGAAGCTCTGCATCAGGTGGCCCGTGGTAAGACGGCCTTCCCACCAGGTCACGGTTTCGATCAAGCGATAGCGAAGTGCCAGGTCCCAGCGGACCTGATTGATCTCTTGTGCGCGTTTCATGGCCCGTCCATGTGCGTGGTTTGTTTACCTGTACAAGTCTACAATCTATACGTGTAATAAATCGCTACATATCCTTTGGCTGTCTTCGGAATAAATGACTTAGCGAAAGGATTCAACATGACTACGACGGATGTAATTTCGACAGCAGCCCTGGTGATGATGGTGGTGATTGCTGTGCTGCTGCTGGCCCATTATCTGAAGTTGCAAAAGGTGTGGGACACGATTGTCAATTGCCGTACGACTTTGCGCTGGGCGCGCATTCATGAGTCGGAGAACAAGGAGCTTCGTTCGGCTCTACGCGCTGAGAGGGCGCATGTAGATCAGTTGCAGAGGAAGGTAACGTTGCTGGAAGAACTGTTGCCCGAGGGCAAATGAATATTGCCCGTAGTCTATCGCACAGTCGAGAACGTTGGAGCATGTGTGATGTCTTGGAACTGATGCGGAGCTTGTGTTGAGCGAATACTTGCACGGTCGTGGTTTGCAATATGTAGGTATGGATTGAAGGAGGTAGCCAAAACCGATAAGGACCTTCAGGTGAGCGTCCGTTTCTGGCCGATTCTGTTGAAAAAGTCGGTTCGCCCAAACAGCCTGGTCATTGACTGGTTAAAACGCCTTTTTTGCCCACCGCTACGTGAAATCTGAGTCCGGAAGCCTCTGCCGAAAGTAAAGACTTCAATCTCGGACGCATACTTTTCTGCTGCGGAAACCATGGTCGACTTTTTCAACAGAATCGGCCGATTTCTGCCTGTGGCCACCATCAGCTTTGGGTCGGTTTCTGCCTTCCATGACCGGCTGAAACCGACCCAAAACGCACATGAGTGGCAGGCAACGCCTCGACGATGTTCAAGGAGGAGCAGGGCGCCTGATGCAGAACGGGTGATTTTGACAAGCCTGCGAGGCTCAGGCCGTTGCGAACCCCACTCAGGCAGGGAACCGGGCTATCCAGTGCCTGGCAATCTCTTCGCGCCGGCAGATCCACACCGCATCGTGGCCTTGCACGTAATCGAGAAAGCGCGCCAGTGCCATCGCACGACCGGGATGGCCACTGATCCGCCCATGCAGGCCGACGCTCATCATCTTCGGGTGTTGCGCGCCTTCCTGCCACAGCAGGTCGAACGCGTCCTTGAGCAGCCGGAAGAAGTCTTCACCGCAGGCGAAACCGTTTGGCAGCAGATAGCGGGCGTCGTTGTTGACCAGTGTGTAGGGGATCACCAGGTGAGCGGGCGAGCCCGGGAGCCAGTAGGGCAGGTCATCGTTGTAGGCGTCCGAGCTGTAGAGAAACCCGCCTTCCTCACGCAACAAGCGGCGGGTGTTCTGGCTGACCCTTCCTGTGTACCAACCGACGGGGCGTTTGCCGCAGGCCTGCTCGATCACGTCGAGGGTGAGGCGGATATGGTGCCGCTCCTGGTCTTCAGGCATGTCGCGATAGTCCAGCCAACGGTAGCCATGCCCGGCAATCTCATGCCCGGCCGCGCAGAGCGCCTGGCCGATCGCCGGGGTGAGTTCCAGTGCCCGGCCGACGGCGAAGGCGGTCAGCGGCAGGCCTCGGGCGCCGAACAGTTCCAGAATGCGCCACACCCCTGCGCGCGATCCGTATTCGTACATGCCCTCGACGCTCAAGTCCGGTTCCCCCACACACGGCGGGCGGCCGGGTAGCTCGTGAAGCCAGGCTTCGGACTGGGGATCGCCATTGAGGAGGCAGGATTCCGCGCCTTCTTCGATGTTGAGTACGAACTGGACCGCGACGCGCGCTTCACCGGGCCATCGCGGGTGGGGTGGACGGCCGCCATAACCGATGAGGTCGCGGGCGGACATCAGCCCAGCTCGAAGGTGGTGACGCCGAACACACGTTCGTGCGCGATCGCCGGAGGAGGGCCGAGGTACATGCGGGCGCAGCCGAACACCTCGGTCATGCCCTGTTGGCGCACGAGCGCCATGGCGGCGGGGTTGTTCTCCGGGGCATCGAGAAACAGCGGGCCACCCTGCGCAAATTCCGCCAGGCGCGCGTAGAGGGCATTGGCCGCCAGGGCGTCATCGGCGAACAAGGGACCGATCTTGCAGCCTTCCCGGCAGCGCCTTATTACGCCATAGCCGCTCAGCCTGCCTTCGCGCCGACAACCCACGGCGAGTGCATCGGCCTGGGTTATCCACCCGCTCAGGAAGGTTGCGCGCGGGGCGGGGAAGCAGGTGCGGTCGTAATCGACCACCTGATCGAACGGGAAGGCGGCCAACGGGACGATGTCCTGGTCGTCTGCCTGGGAGGTCGTCGGGCGCTCGGTGATTTCGGCACGAAAACGCAGGTTGCGATGGGAGAAGACGAAACCACCCTTGGCGTAGTAGTCCTGCATCGCGAAGACGCCATCCATGCCGATGCTCGCCCCCGGGCGCAGGCGGGCGAGGAGTCGCTCGCGGCGTGCGTGCCAGAGGGTATTGCCCAGGCCCTGGCTGCGATACTCGGGCCGGACGATGAAAAAGCCCATGAAACCGAATTCGCCATGGTAGGAGGTGATGGCGCCACCGCCGATCAATTCCTCGCCCCGGGACGCCGCGATGAAGGCGGCAGGGTCCGTGGCCCAGAACAGCTCGGCATCGTGAAGGCCGGGGTTCCAGCCCTCACGGGCAGCCCACTCGACGAGTTCGTCCAGTTCGGGACGGGTCATGTTGCGTATGACCAGCTGATTCGACACCGTGAAATTCTCCTCAGACGCTAATCGAGTGTGTGGTCCATCCCCGCCCGGAACCCTTTCGGTATAGCTTCAAGCCGGGTAATGATCCAGCTCGTCACGTCGCCTCAAGGCGTTCACCGGGGCGCTTTCAAAAAGCGCTGCTCATGATCCGGATCCGGCAACAGGCAGGTGTCGTATTTGCCAAAGAGCCGATAACGATTGAGCGCAATGCGGTCGTAGGCCCAATCTCGAAGTTGGCGAGGGATGATGCGTAACAGGTTCACAGGGCGCCAGATGGCGGGCAACTGGGCAAAGACTTCGAAAAATGCTTGCGAACGCTCCCAGTAGTATCGGTCGCGGATCACCGCCATGCTGTGGAATTGATCCATGGGCAAACCTGCCCAGGCAAGCAGCGCCTGCCCCTCGGGTGACTGAACCGCCGCCAACCGCACGCGCCGCTGGCGGTCATGGCGAATCACGAACCTCACCCAGCCATTGCACAGCTTGCAGACACCGTCGAACAACACCACCGTCTCACCGGGTTTGAGCAGCGGCGCGGGGGAGGGGAGGGTTTTCGAGGCTGGCATGAGCGTGGGTCCAAGGGCGCCTGGGTCTCCGCGATCATAACCGTGCGCCGGCGTTGAAGTCTGCAATTGGCTGATGGCCACAAGCGGACAGTTCTCTATGGCGATTGCAAAGGCTGGATTGCAGCGCTCCGGGAACCGGCGAACGCACTCGTGCCAAGCCAGCGCCACAAGTTTTCCGCATCCTGCACAGCGCCGTCTACACGCAGCTCCCGCGACTGAAGAACCTCCCTGGGTGTGCGGTCGCCAGTCCACACCTCTGTCAAGGCGCGCACGCTAGAGTCTACGACGAGCGTGAGTTCGCGTCCGGGGTCATCGCGGCACAGATCTGCCACGCCATGTTCGACCACGAGCCACCACTCTTGCTCGCCGGAGCGCGCGTCGCGGAACCTGAAGTGGATGACCACCGACCGGGACGGGAACATCTCGATGCGCGCGAACCGGCGCACGTCCCACATGAGCAGGCCCGCGTCG
Source organism: Pseudomonas sp. GNP012 (assembly GCF_054343835.1). NCBI lineage: Bacteria > Pseudomonadati > Pseudomonadota > Gammaproteobacteria > Pseudomonadales > Pseudomonadaceae > Pseudomonas > Pseudomonas sp. GNP012. Next base: position 1,734,406 of record NZ_JBTGUU010000001.1, read on the forward strand.
AGTTCGTTATCGCGAAGGCGGCTACCTATCCAGCGCGCGCCCCAATGGCCTAGCGCCATTATGATGGGGCGCAATTCCTCGCCTGCCTCGGTCAGGCTGTACTCCCAGACCTTGCCTGCGGCTGTGCGATGTACGACACCGATATCTTCCAGGTGGCGCAGCCGCTGTGCCAGCAAGCTGGTGGACATTCGCGGTACGCCGCGGTGCAGTTCATTGAAGCGCTTACTGCCACATAGCAGCTCGCGCACGACCAAAGGCGTCCAGCGCTCGCACAGTGCTTCAGCACCACGCGCGACCGTACAAAACTGACCGTAGCTTTCGTCCATCGCCTGTACTCCGCAACTACAACGCTTCAGTTTCTGAACTAGCCTCGCGACTTCGCCACGTGCACGCTCAAACCTGCGAAACCCACTGTCTCAGGAGAACGTCATGACCAAGATAGCCATCATTCAGCGGCCGCCAGTGCTGCTCGATCGCAGCGCGACGATCGCCCGAGCCGTGCAATCGGTCGCTGAGGCCGCGGCGGCGGGAGCCTCGTTGATTGTTTTACCCGAATCGTTCATTCCAGGTTACCCGTCGTGGATCTGGCGGCTGGCGGCGGGAAAAGACGGAGCTTTAATGGGCCAGTTGCACACGCGTCTGCTGGCCAACGCCGTCGATATCGCGAACGGTGACCTGAACGAATTGTGCGAGGCCGCCAGCGCTCATGCCGTGACAATCGTATGCGGCATCAATGAATGCGAGGGGCGTAATGGAGGCGGCACGCTCTACAACAGCGTAGTCGTTATCGGTACGGACGGCGAAGTGCTCAACCGGCATCGCAAGCTGATGCCAACGAACCCCGAGCGCATGGTCCACGGTTTCGGTGATGCGTCAGGGTTGCGTACGGTCGATACACCCGTCGGCCGCATTGGTACGCTCATCTGCTGGGAAAACTACATGCCCCTGGCGCGCTATTCATTGTATGCCCAGGGCGTGGAAATCTACGTCGCCCCCACGTACGACACCGGCGAGGGCTGGATCAGCACGATGCGTCACATTGCACTCGAAGGGCGATGCTGGGTGCTCGGCAGTGGCACCTCGCTGCGCGGCAGCGACATTCCCGATGACTTTCCGGCTCGCATGCAACTGTTTCCCGATCCGCAAGAGTGGATCAACGACGGCGACTCGGTGGTGGTCAACCCTCAAGGCCGGATCACAGCCGGTCCACTGCACCGAGAGACAGGCATTCTGTATGCGGACATCGACGTCTCACTCGTGGCGCCAGCGCGGCGCACGCTCGACGTCACCGGGCACTATGCGCGCCCTGACATTTTCGAACTGCAGGTGCGACGCACGCCGGCGACAGCGGTGCGCTATATCGACGGGTGAAAGTCACCAACGCTCAGGCGATCCATCTCAACTTCGACGGTATGCGTAACAACTGATGAAGGAGTCATTCCATGAGCATTCAAAGGTCTTACAAAGGCAGTTGTTTTTGCGGCGCAGTCGAGTTCACCGTCAGCGGTGAGCCGGCTGCAATGGGCTATTGCCATTGCGAGTCGTGTCGACATTGGTCAGCAGCGCCGGTCAATGCCTTCACGCTGTGGAAACCCGAGGCGGTGCAAGTAACCCGGGGGGCTGACAACATTGGCACCTACAACAAGACACCGCAGAGTTATCGCAAGTGGTGCAAGCGTTGCGGCGGGCACCTCTTCACCGAACACCCGGGGATGGGGCTCATCGACGTGTATGCCGCTGTCATCCCGGATCTCGTGTATTCGCCAGGCGTTCATGTCCACTATCAGGAGGCCAGGCTGCGCATCAAGGATGGGTTGCCCAAGCTGAAGGATGTCCCCAGCGAATCAGGCGGATCGGGCGTCAGCGTGGACGAGTAGCGCCAGGTTTTCCAGAGGCTGTGACGGGTCGCTATGGGTCGATAGCCACCGGTGAGCGTGGAAGTTCGCTTGATCCATTCCCCGCCCGGCGTATTACCTGTTGCGGGTTATGCGCCCCAGGGTACTAGCGATGGTTGCGATAGCGCTCGGTCAAGGACTGCACGAGGGTGACGTAGGATTGCGTCTCGGCGTAGGGAGGCACCCCGTTGTACTCGACCACGGACGCTTCGCCGGCGTTGTAACCTGCCAACGCCAGCACCTGGTTGCCGTTGAAGCGCTTGAGCAGCCAGGCCAGGTGGCGCACGCCGCCACGAATGTTCTGTCGTGCGTCGAACGGATCGTCCACGGCGAAGTGCTCGGCGGTGGCGGGCATCAACTGCATCAGTCCCTGGGCGCCGGCTTCGGAAATGGCGTAGGGGCGAAACGCCGATTTGGCATGTATCACTGCGCGGACCAGCGACTTGCGCCATTACCTCGCCGATTTTTAAAGCCCAATTGGGCGTCCTTCGATTGACCCTGAGCTGATGATCCGCATGCTGATCGTGGGCTATGCCGTCAGCAGCTATTATGGCCATCAGCCTTGCCTGTGAGCCGCGAAGTGCGAAAGAAAAGGAATTTTCGCAGGCCCCCCCCACCGCTGACCTCGGTTGTTTCAGAAACCGTGCTGAAAAAACTTCTCTAACAGCGGTGGGGCCGGGGACAAAAGTCACGGCACTCATCACTCAGAAGCAAGCGTGGCCTTCCCCCGTACCTTTTGGGTATCAGTGGTCGTCTGGCGATCCACCTTGAACCATGCGGCGTATAGCGCCGGGACGAAGAAAATCGTCAGCAGCGTCGCCACAGTGAGGCCGCCCATGATCGCGATCGCCATCGGCCCCCAAAACACGCTGCGCGTTAACGGGATCATCGCAAGAACGGTGGCCAGCGCCGTCAGCATCACCGGACGCGCTCGGTGAATGGCGGCATCCAGCACAGCATTCCAGGGGGCGCGGCCCTCAGCGATCTCGATTTGTATTTGATCGATCAGGATCACCGCGTTGCGCATGATCATGCCACCCAGTGCGATGATGCCCAGGATCGCGACGAAGCCCAGCGGCGATTGAAACACCAGCAGCGCGGGCACCACACCGATCAAGCCCAGCGGTGCGGTCAGCATCACCATCCACATGCGGGAAAAGTTCTGCAATTGCAGCATGAGCAATAGCAGGATAGTGACCAGCATCAACGGGGCTACCGCGAGCAGCGCCTTGTTGGCCTTGTCACTTTCCTCAACCGCTCCGCCTACATCGATGCGGTATCCGGTCGGCAGCTTGGCTTCGATGTCCTTGAGCAACGGCTGGATTTCCTGCGTCACCGATACACCCTGTTCACCATCCTTCACGTCCGCACGCACAGTGATCGCCATGTCGCGGTTACGGCGCCACAGTACTGGCTCTTCCAGTTCAGCGCGCACCTGGGCGACTTGCGACAGCGGCACCACTGTGCCCTGGCGTGTGTAAAGGTTGATGTTTTTCAGTGTGTCGAGGTTCAAGCGTTCCTCTGGCACGGCACGGGCCACGATGTCGATCAGGTCCTCGCGCTCACGCAGCTGCGACAGGGTTGCGCCGTTCATCACGGTCTGGGTCGCCAGCGACACGTCGGCCGGCGTGAGGCCAAGCGCGCTCGCCTTGTCCTGATCAAGCTCCACTTTCAGTGTTCGCACCGGGTCATTCCAGTCGAGCTGGAGGTCGCGCACCTTCGGATTGGACGCCACTACCTTCTCTACGTCGCGGGCGATCTTGCGCACCACCTGGGTATCGGGGCCTACGACGCGGAACTGCACCGGGTAGCCGACAGGCGGCCCCAACTCGAGCCGGGTCACGCGCACCCACGCCTGCGGGAATTGTTGGTCAGCCGAGGCCACCAGCCGCGCACGTACTCGCTCGCGTGCCTCCAGATCTTTGGTCATCACAACGAACTGGGCAAAACCCGGATTGGGCAGCTCGGGGTTGAGCGAGAGATAGAAGCGCGGTGCGCCGGCGCCGGTGTAGGCGGTATAGAAACGCACGTCCTCGTCTTTCGCCAGGATCTCCTCCATGTGCTTGACCTGCTCGGTCGTCGCGGCGAACGAGGAGCCTTCCTTGACACGCAGGTCAATGACCAGTTCAGGACGCGAACTGTTGGGGAAGAATTGCTGCGGCACCAGCTTGATACAGGCCAGAGCAAGCACCAGAGCGCCCACCGTCGCACCGATGACCACCCAGCGACGCTCGATGGCGGCGTCGATCAGGCGGCGCAGGCTGCGGTAAAACTTGGTGTCGTGTGGATCAGCGTGCTGGTGCGTGCCCAAGTCGTTGGGCAGCATCTTGACCGCCAGGTACGGTGTGAAGATGCCGGAACAGATCCACGAGAACAGCACTGCGGCGCCGACGATCCAGAAAATGCCCCCCGCGTACTCGCCGGTGGTGGACTTCGACAGGCCGATCGGCAGAAAGCCCACGACCGTGATCAGCGCGCCGGTCAGGCGCGGCATGGCGGTGGACTGATAGGAGAAGGCGGCGGCCTTCACGCGGTCCATGCCGGTTTCCATCTTCGCCACCATCATCTCGATGGCGATGATGGCGTCATCCACCAGTAGTCCCAACGCGATAATCAGTGAGCCGAGCGAGATGCGCTCGAGGTTCCAGCCCATCGCCAACATCACCAGCGCCACGCCGCCCAGCACCAGCGGCACCGTGGCTGCGACCACGAGGCCTGCGCGCCAGCCCAGACTGGCCAGGCTCACCGCAATCACGATGATTAGCGCCTCGACTAGCGCGCGCCCGAAGTCCAGGATTGCATCCCTCACCGTGGTGGGCTGATCGGCCACCAGCTCCAGCTCCACACCATGCGGAAGTTCCGACTGGATCTTGGCGACTGCCATGTCCATCGCCTTGCCAAGGTCCACGATGTTGCCGTCGCTGGTCATCGTGATGCCGAGCATCAGTACGGGTTGGCCATTGTGACGTACCGTGTAGGTCGGCGGATCCTCGAAGCCACGGGTAACGGTCGCGACGTCGCCGAGCTTGATCAGCCGGCTGCCCGCGGAGATGGGCACATTGCGGATAGCCTCTTCGCTGGCGAATTGGCCGCTCACGCGCACCATGACGCGGTCGCCTCGGGTGTCGATCTGGCCTGCGGGCAACATCGCGTTCTGGCTCTTGAGGCTTTCGGCGATGGCCAGCGGTGTAATGCCCAGCGCTGCCAGGCGTTCGTGTGAGAACTCGACGTAGACACGCTTGGCCTGCTTGCCGATCAGATCGATCTTTTTGACCATCGGCACCTTCAGCATCTGGCGCTTGATGTCCTCGGCCGCGTCCGACAGGTCGGCGTGGCCGACACCGTCGCCCTTGACCGCGTACATCAAGCCATACACGTCGCCGTACTCGTCGTTGAGGATCGGGCCGATCACGCCGTCAGGCATCTCGAGGCTCAGGTCGTTGAGTTTCTTGCGCGCCTGGTACCAGGCTTCGCGCTGGTCAGCCTTGGAAGTGCCGCCGCGCACGGTGAGCGTCATGCCGGCATAGCCTTGCCGCGCATAGGTGACAACCTTCTCGAAGTTGTCAATCTGCTCGAATTTCTTCTCCATACGGTTGAGGACCTGGTCCTGCAACTGCTGGGCAGTGGCGCCCGGCCAGATGACCATGGCGGTCATGGAAGGCACGGAAAAGTTCGGATCCTCGAGCTGGCCGAGCCGGGTGAAGCTGAAGGCGCCGGCCACCGCGACAATGAGGAGCATGAACAGAACGATGGCGCGATGGCGCAGCGCCCAGTCGGTGAGGTTGAAATTGTTCATCGAGTGGCCTGCTGCGTGGTATTCGCGTCAACAATCGCCGCACCGGGAAGCGCGACCTTCAGTCCGGACGTCATCTTCTGGACACCGGCGGTGACGATCAATGCGCCAGCCTGCGGCCCGGAGACGAGCACCTGGTCGTTGCGGTAACCCCAAACTGCCACACGCTCCAGATCGACGATGCCTACGGGGTCCTTGCCCGTGGGCGTGACCACCCACAGCGCCGGCTGACCGCCGTTCTGCGTCAATGCCGTGGCTGGCACTGCCGCCACAGATACACTGGTCATGACTCGCTCGGCCATCACCGTGGCGGTGGCGCCCAGCGGCAGTGCCTGTAACGGCTTGAGCCGCGCGCGATAGGTGCGTGTCTGCGCTGCCGCCTGTGGCGACAGCTCGCGCAGCGTGACATCGAAGATCTCGTTCGGCGCACTGGCCAGCGAGGCCTTGAAGCGCGCGTCCTTGAAGACAGCCAGTTGATCCTCGGGCACGTCGATGACGATCTCGGATTCGCCCGGGTTCGCGATCGAGACAACCGGTTGACCCTCCGGCACGACCTGCCCTGCCTCAAAGCGCACAGCCGTGACGACGCCGCTACGCGAGGCGCGCAGCACGGTGTACTTGAGCCGGTTGCGCGCGAGTTCGAGCTTTCGCGCTTCGGCCTCGGCGGTCGCATGCGCGGTTTGGGCATTGGTATGCGCGCGCTCGGCATCGGCCGCACTGACCGAGCCGTCAGTCTTTAGCGCGGACAGGCGCTGATTGTCCGAGTCGGCTTGGCGAGTCTGCTCGACGGCAACCGACCACTGTTGTCGCGACGTTTCCTCAGCGAGGCGGTAGTCGCTATCATCCAGCACAGCCAGGATGTCGCCTTCACGCACAAACTGGCCTACATCGACCTTGCGCTGGTCTACCTTGCCACCCACGCGGAAGGCCTGGTCTACCTCATGTCGCGACTGTACGGTGCCCACATAGCGACTGATGTCGCGGGCATTGTCGTAGCTGATTGCAACGGTGCGCACCGGTCGTGGTGCCTGCACAGAGGGCTGGTCGGGGCTACACGCGGACAGCATGACCGCTACGGCCAAGATGCCGGCCGCAGTAAGGGAATTCTTCAAGACGGTTCCTCTTTGGAAAACGACAGATTCTTAGGAAAGTGGTGGCCGTTCGGCTTTGGTGGATGCGGTTGGAGTGGCGGGTTGTTCGAACACCTGCCAGCCCCCGCCCAGTGCCTTGTAGAGCTGCACGCTATCAAGCAGCAGGCGGGTGTTGCTTTCGTTGGAACTCAGGCGTGCCGCCAGGCGCGCGCGCTGCGAGTCCAGCAGTGGCAACAGGTCGATCTGTCCGCGGTTATAGAGCGACTGGGCGCGACTTTGCGCCGTCTCTGCGGAAGCGGCGGCCAATTGCAGCGACCCGGAACGGCGGCGTTCCTGCGCAAGTGTGACCAAGGCGTTTTCCACATCCTCAAGCGCACGCACGATGCCGTCTTCGGCACGTAGTACGGCCTCTTGTTGAGCACTTTCGGCCGCATCGTTGATTGCTTGCGTACGCCCCGCGTTGAAGAGCGGCATTGCCAGCAGACCCGCGACATTGGTGAAGCGCGCAGCACCAAGATCGGCTCCGTTCAGGTTCAGACCCTGGCGTCCAAAGGACGCACCGAGAAAAAGTTGCGGGAACCACTCAGCTTTCGCTTGCTGACGACGTGCATTGGCAGCGTCGAGTTGAGCCATCAACGCCAGCACGTCAGGTCGGCGTTGCAGCAATTCGGCCGGCTGCCCGGGCTTGGCCTCAGGCACATCCGTCATATCGCCGCTCGAGGGCTGAATGTTGGTGCTGTTGAAAGACTGGTCGGCGATCAACACCGCGATACGGTGGCGGGCCACCGCCACTTGGGTCTCCAACGGCGGAATCTGCGCCCGCGCCGACAAGGCGTCGGTTTGTGCGCGCTCGACGTCGAAGGCGGATGCCAGCCCCACCTGTTGACGTGCGGTAACCAAGCGCAGCGTTTCATCCTGCATCGCCGAGATTGCTCGTAGCGTTGCGACCTGGCGTTGCGCGCCGACCAGTGTGAAATAGTTGCTGACGACATCGCTCATCACCAGCAGGCGTACTCCCCGCATGCTGTGTTCCGCGGCTAGCGCATCGGCGTCAGCCGCCGCCGCGCCGGCTCTAAGGCGGCCACTCAGATCGAGTTCCCACGAGACGTCCAAGCCCGCACTGGCGCTCTTGATATCCGGATACCCCTGCTTTATGGCCGAATTGAAGCCGGTGCTGCGGTCACTGCCGGAGACCGACGCACCGACGCTCGGAAGTAGCCAGGATTGGCTGACCGTTTCTCCAGCACGCGCGGCACGCAACCGTTCGGCGGCAATCTTGACGTCGCGGTTCTCCCGCGCGGCTCGACGGACCAGATCCGTCAGCAATGGGTCGTGGTAGACCTCCCACCAGGCCGCCTCGGGTTCCATCTCGGACGCCGTACTCGCGGCGAAGTTGCTTGGCACGTCGACCGAGGGTTTGGCGACCGGTGTGGAGCAGCCAGAAAGGGCGAAGGCGATCGACGTGGCCAAGGCCGCCGCCATGACAACCGCGGTCGGGCACTTGGTACGTTGCAAAGTTGCCCCACCGGCATGGCAAGGCAGCGGATGGGGGATTGAAAGTCGCGGCATTAGAAATGGACTCGTGTAGTTCGAGGTGGCGTCAGCGTAGGGGGACTGCGTGCGCAAAGTCGTCAGCGAACCGTCAGCGTTCGGTCGCCATGCGCTTTGTCTGTCGATGCTGGAAAGGATCATTCACCATCGCTTTCTATCGCCTGCTCACCGACTGCTGTCGCCAGATCCTCGCCAATCGACTCCAGCAACTCTTCGGCGCACGAGAACTCGCGCTGACGTCCGGTGACCAGGTTTTCGAGTCGGCCCATCAGGGCCTCCGGTCCGGCATCACTGCGCAGCTTGACGACGTATGCGCGGCGGCTCGGGTATTTGGATTCAGGGTTAAGGCTCATCGCAGACCTGGGGTTCTAGAAGGTTCGATGCCAGCGTAAGCCGTCCCCCTGGTTCGAGTCGTAAGCAAAAGGTCAGACTTCGGTCGGATGACCTCCGCTCCCACAACCGTCACTTCAAGCCCGTTTAGCAGCCTCAACCAGCGAGCGTGCACGTTTGACCTGTTCGGTTGCATGCGTTTCGGGTAACTGATCAATCAGCATCACCAATGCTTGGCGATCCGCTGGTACGGCGTCGTGGTACTCACATAATTCAACCAGCGCGAGCAGCTCCAGCCACAATGCTTCCTGGTCGCGCGCCTCTTCAATCGCAGCCCGTACCGCCGCGTTACTGGCATCCGACCGATCCTGAGCTCGAGCGATCGCGGCCTCCAACAGCAACAGTTGCGGCAGGTATACGCGTTCGCCCAATTCCTCTCCCACCCGGAGGGCTTCCTGCAATTCAACGTGCGCTGCGTCGTAATCGCCTGTCAGTAGCAGCGCCTCGGCGGCGTAGCCGAGTACCTCGCTGGCACCGGAGCGCATACCGAGTCCAGTGTGTTCCTCGTAGGCCTCACGGATGTGACGGTAGCCGTCGTGGGGGGCACCGTTGCGCGCGTCGGCCCAGCCGCGCCACCAGCGGCAAGCCGTGCGCCCAAGCGCGAGCGAATATTCATCGACGAGCTTGTGCATGTCATCAGCCAGCGCTGCCACCCGCACAGAGTTTCCCAGTCGTACCTCGATCAACACCTCCTGCCAGGTAGCGACCAGCCATGTCATAGGTTGTCGAAGCGTATGCGCGCGGGTTCGTGCCTGCTGCATATGGGTTCGCCCTTGCTCAATCAGACCAGACCGAACCAGCTCGATAGCCAGCATGCCGTGCAGCATGACCTGGGGATCTGCCGCAAAGATCTCGTTTGTCCCTATGCCCAGCGGCTCGGCGATCGCGAGGGCGCGCTCTAACCAGCTGCGTGTCATTTTCGTGCGGCCCTGGAGGTGATGCACCTCGCCCTGAACGATGCATGCCGCCAGCATGAGCTCTTGGTCGTTTGCGTTAAGGGAGAGAGCCTCAGCGCGCTCTGCCACTTCCAACGCCTGCAAATAGTCGCCGCGTAGACCGAGTAGATAGCCGAATCCGTGCAAAAGGCGACCGCGCATGGGGTGCTCGGGGACTTCCACTAGCAGAGTGTAACCCCGCTCGAAAGCGCCCTTGGCCTTGCTGCCGACACCGAACATGTGGAAAGCCGAAACCCCCTGCAACGTGGCCAAGGTAATTTCGAGCGTATCGCGTTCCGCTCCTGCGGGGGCCTGCATAAGTAGGGCCAAGGCGCGCTCAGTGAGGCCGATGCACAAGTCCGGGCTGAAGTGCAGTAGCGCGGCTTCTGCCGCTTCGGCGTAATAGCGCAGCGCGATCATCGGTAGCCGAGCACGGTCGAAGTGCATCGCCAGTTCCGAGGCCGCAACCGGCACACCGGTCGAGCGCTCGCGTTCGAGGACAGTGCCAACCTGGCGATGGAGATCGATGCGCAACGGACGAGGCGTGCGTTCGTACAGTACCTGACGAAAAAGGGCATGGCGGAACGAGTAAGGCCGCTCTACCGCTTCGTCAATATCGGGTGTCCGCGATTGTGTGAGCCATACCTGCTCACGCATCAGTTCCTCACAGGCCCCGATCACCGAAGAGAGATTGCGCTCGAGGGCGAGCGAAACCGTCTCAATCCGGAAATCGGACCCGCACACCGCAGCCGCGCAGAGAAGTGTTCGTTGCTCGGGAGCCAGCTTGGCAATGTAGTGATCGATGATGGCCGCAAGGTTCTCGGGAACCACCAGATCCGCCAGCCGAGCTTCGATGGTGGTTTCGTCCTCTTTTACATCCATCACTTCAGTGATGATTGAGGAAACGAACAACGGTACGCCGTCGGTCCGTTCGTGCAGGGCGCGCACGAAGGTTTCATTGCATGCCAGTGAGGCTGAACGCAACGCCACATAGTCGGCGACCTCGGTTTCGGAAAACGGGTCGAGTACTACTTCCTCGCACAAGCGTTGCAGACGCAGTTCGTGACGTAATGAGCTGAGTGGATGTTCGAGAGCCACCACTTCGGCAAGACGCAAGCTTGATAGCCACATGAGCCGTGCGGGGCCACGGCGTCGCGCCATGTAGTTAATCAACTGAACCGTCGCCCGGTCGCTCCAGTGCAGATCTTCGGTTACCAGCAACAGCGGGCGCAGTTCTGTGAAGCGGTCCAACAATTCACCAAATTCCCTCAGCATGCGTTCCGGGCCGACGCCGGCCAGCTCGCGCCGCAATGTGTCTCGTTCCTGCGTGCTACTCAGCCACGGCAATTGCAACAGCCAGGTGGGTGCTACTTCGCGCAACAACGCCGGCAGGGTCGGGTCGCTGCGGCACAGATCGGCCAACGCCTCCAGTACCGGCAGGTACGGTTCACCGGTGCCGAAGTGCTCCATGCAATGGCCGCGGGCGCAGGCGATGCCGCCAAGACCGGCAAGAAAATGCTCGATCAATGTGGTTTTGCCGATCCCCGGTTCTCCAGCCAGCCAAACTACGGCCCGCTGGCCTCCACTAACCCGTTCCCACGCCCGTTGCAGCCTGGCGACTTCGGCAATGCGACCGATGAATGTCGGCAATTGAGGTGAGCCGGCTTCCGGGACTGCCGTAGATGCAGGAGGCACCGAAGCAGTAAGAGACGAGACGGCGATGAAGCGATAGCCGCGCCGCGACACCGTCTCAATAAAACGAGGGTGCTTGGGGTCATCGCCCAATACCTTGCGCAGGTCACTGATGGCCGTTTTCAGGACTGAATCACTGACAAACCGATGCCCCCACACCGCATCCAGTAAAGAATCCTTGGATACCAATGACCCCGGCTGGCGGGCAAGCACACATAACAACAGGAAAGGGGTCGGCGCCAAAGCCACCGCTTGCCCAGCGTGGAACAAGCAAGCGTTGGCCTCATCGAGCTCGAACTCGCCGAAGCTCAGCAGGACGGGGGTTGGATGGGGCTGCGGACGGGCCACGGGTAATTCCTGAAAACTTAAAACGTGGTGCTGAAAATTCGCACGGTATCGATCGTCTTCGATCTAGCCTCGGTCCCTCGCAGTGACGCGCTTTAGTCATGGGCCACTGTTCCCATGACACCCCTGATCGACCCTGACGCCAAGCGTCGTCGGTCGGAAACTGGCGTACCCAAAACTTTATGCCACGAGCCTTGTTTGCCTAAACGCGGGCAGTGACACCTGGCCTCTGCGCTGGTTCATTCGACCACATCACGGCTTTTCAATTATCTCAAAAAAATATGACAAAATCATCAATATTGAAATATGTCTCAATTTTGCTTATCTTGATTCCGCCTGACGATGAGACCTATGCGCCTCACGACTTCAATCACAACAAGGGCTCGAGATGAACAACAACAAGAACGTTTCCGAATTGCCTACCTCCACCGTCGATGTACTGATCGTCGGTAACGGTCCGGTAGGGGCGACAATCGCGGCGCTGCTCGGCCGCTACGGGGTTACGACCCTGGTGCTGGACAAGCTCCATGAAATCGTACTGATGCCTCGTGCCATTGCTCTGGACAACGAAGCCCTGCGCATCTTGCAACTCGCCGGATTGTCGGAGGACGCTTTCGAGAAGATCGTTATCCCTGAAGTGAAGATGCACTCTCCGGTCCTCGGGCAATTCGGTCGAGCCGATACTCAAGGGTGCATCGATGGCCATCCCAAGCTTGTGACCTTCTATCAACCCGACCTCGAGCGAGCGATGCGTGGCCAGGTTTCCCGACTCAAATCAGTGACCAGCCTGGGTGGTTTCGAGCTGGAGAGTCTGGTTGAGGAAGCGGACGGCGTGATCGCCACCGTACGGGATGAAAATGGGCATTCGCACTCCGTTCGCGCCCAGTACCTGATCGGAGCGGATGGCGCCAGCTCCAGGGTCAGGGCACTGATCGGCCAGGAGTTCGAAGGGCAAACCTATGCAGAGGATTGGCTGATTGTCGATGCCAGGAACCGGCATCAGTCAGCCATTGATCACATTGAATTTATCTGTGATCCGCGGCGGCCCACGCCGCACATGCCCGCCCCCGGTGGCAGGGAACGCTGGGAATTCATGCTGCAGCCCGGCGAATCCCGGGAGGAGCTGGAAAGCCCGGAAAGCATCGCGCGGCTCATTGCGCCATGGGTCAATCCGCAGGAACTGGAAATCGAGCGCAAGGCGGTCTATCGATTCCACGCGCGTTGCTGCAATAGATTCAGTAAGGGGCGTACTTTCCTGGTCGGCGACGCCGCACACATCACTCCCCCTTTTGTGGGACAAGGTCTCGTAGCGGGCCTGCGTGATGGTGCCAACCTGGCCTGGAAGCTGGCTTGGGTTCTTCGTGGTCATGCGGCGCCGGCGATACTCGATACTTATGACGTAGAGCGGCGACCACATGCTCAGGCCATGATTAATCTGGCGAAACTCATGGGTCGCCTGGTCATGCCCAAGAACAAGATCGCAGCGTTCTTTATCCACGGCTTGATGCGCATGCTGGGATTGACCCCCGCCACCAGAAGGTACTTCGAGCAGTTGGACATCAAGCCGAAGAACACCTTCAAGAAAGGCTTGTTCGTGCCACATCGTCGCGGCGATAAGCTGGTACGTGGCAGCCTGTTTCCCCAGGCTTGGGTTCGCACCCTGCAAAAGCAGATCACGCTGAGCGACGATGCGCTGGGCGACAACCTGACCCTGGTTGGATTCGGTGTCGACCCCTTATCACTGCTCACCACTGATCAAATCGTTGCCTGGGAAAAGATGGGCGGCCACTTCCTGGAAGTCAGACCCCGTGGCCTACGCTCCGACGGCCGTTGTGACTTCATTGAAGACATGAACCATGAGATCCTGTCGCTGGCTGCAAAAGGAACATTGGTCGCCGTTCGTCCTGACCGTATCATCATGCACCACGCCCCTGGCACAGAGGCCAGCAGACTCCTTCAAGACTGCCGGGACCTGCTGATGAGTGATGACGCCACTGCTGACAGCGCTTCCATTACCATCAACGAGCCGATTAGATTACGAGCTTGATCATGCATTCCTCCACACCTCCTTTAGAAGCTGCTGTACCAGAACCTCTCACTCGGGGGCACAAGAAGCGTGAGCGCACCCGTCGTGGCCTGATGGACGCGGCATTGCGCCTTGTCGCACGTAAGGAGGCGGGGGAAATCACACTGCTCGAGGTGGCCGCGGAGGCAGAGGTATCCAACGGCACCATCTACAACTATTTCCGAACGCGCGACGAAGTCTTCGAAGCAGTGGGCATTGCCATGGCCGCCGAGTTCTCCGACGCCATTGCCGTCCTGAACGCGGATGTGCACTGCGGAGCACAGCGGCTTTCGATCGGTGTGCGCATGTTTGTGTGCCGGGCCGCTGCCGACCACCAATGGGCGAATGCGTTGCTGCGTATCATCCATTTCGACCAGGCGATGCGCTCGCGTCTGGCTGACCATGTACTGGGCGATCTGCGTGAGGGGCTGCGTGCGGGCGCGCTTGCTTACGAGGACGAAGGGGTCGCCCTGGATATTGTATTGTCGTGCACAACCGGAGCAATGCGCTCGGTTGTCGAGGGGCGGGCAGTAGTGGAGCACGATCTACGGGTCGCCGAAATGGTTCTCCAGGCTCTGGGCGTCACACCTGCCAGAGCCAGGGAAATCGCCAGCAAGCCGCTACCGGCCTGATCCGATATCGTTCTTGATCTACCTGGCTTGATCGATCCATTGCCGATAGCTCTTCGCCTGGCGACGGGCCTTCAACTGATTGCCGATCAATGCCATGAGTGGCGACGTCCCGGGTTTTGTCCGTTTCCCTTGACTTAGCAAGCCGAGCTGCTTCTTGATCACCGATGCCACTGCCAGCGATGCCAGCGTCTTGTTCTTCCAGCGGACGACGATGGGCTCCACCTTGATGTCCCGACCTGCCATCCACTGTTTCGGCAGGGCTGGCTCGATTGCCAGTGCAGTGGCAAGTCCGACCATCGACACCGAGCCGCTCACCACACGCTCCGCGACCTCCTTTCTGCGCACGCCGCCGGTGACCATCAACGGCATGCGCGCTATTTCTCCAATTTTTTCTGCGAACTCGAGAAAGTAGGCTTCTCGAGCCAGGCTGCTGCCATCGCGGGTCTGCCCCTGCATGGCCGGACTTTCGTAGCTGCCACCCGACAACTCGACCAGGTCGACCGCCTTGGCGTTAAGCATTTCCACTACGCGAGCCGCATCCTCGGCATCGAACCCGCCGCGCTGAAAGTCCGCCGAGTTGAGCTTCACAGCGACGCAAAAAATCGGCGCCACTCGCTGGCGAATTGCGTCGATAGTTTTCAATAGGATTTTTGCACGATTTTCGAGGCTACCGCCCCAGCAGTCATCACGTCGATTGGTCAAGGGCGAAAGGAATTGGCTGAATAGATAGCCATGCGCGGCATGAATCTGCACGCCGGTGAATCCGGCACGCTCCGCCAGCACCGCCGCTTGGGTATAGCGCCCGATGAGCTCTTCGATCTCCTGCTCTTCTAAAGCCCTGGGCAGCACAAACGCTTTTGAAAGTCCGGGAATATCGACCGCAACAGCGGAGGGGCCCCTTGCCGATTGCCCCATTGAAGCCAAGAGCTGCCGTCCGGGATGATTGATTTGCATCCAGGCCTGGGCTCCACGGCTGCGACAAGCGTCTGCCCATAGCTTGAATTTACCCAGGTCCCGATCGTCCTCAAGCACTACGCCAGCTGGGCCGGTCAAGGCGTGGCGGTCGACCATTACGTTGCCAGTGATGATCAGGCCGGCTCCACCCTCCGCCCAACGCTGGTAGAGCTTAATCAGCGCTTCGCCTGGTGCGTGTTCCTCATTGGCAAGGTTCTCCTCCATAGCAGCCTTGGCGATTCGGTTTGGAATCACCGTGCCGTTGGGTAATCGAAGCGGTTTGAAGATATTTGAGCCGGTCATGTTCTGTCCTTCAGCTAATGAAAAGTCGGCCAGCGATCGCTGAGGGTCATACCGTTTGAGCGCTGTATGCACAGTACTTGCTCAGAGGTTGAGCTCCTGCATTCCATCGATGGGCCGGTTTGAAGGCTGCCGAGAGGGCGAGCCAGATCGTGACATAATTGAACATGTGTGTTCAATTATGTCAATGTGAAGGACTTGTGTTGATCCGGCGACGTCGATCAGGGTATCTAGATTATTAGGGTTAAATGCCATATTCAGACGAAAAATCCAACATGCATAAAAATGCGGTTGACGATAAGTGAACACAAGTGTTCAATGTGTTCATGAGGTAATCCTGGAGAGAGAACCGTGCAATCCCTGAGTGCAACACAGCGCCGCATTCATCAAGCTGCCTTTCGCCTGTTCGCCGAGAGAGGCACCTCACAAGTGAACATCCTCGATCTCGCACAAGAGGCAGGCGTAGCGCGCGGAACGGTCTATAGCAACATCGACAGCATGGAAAACCTGTTCGAGGCGGTCGCCAGCCATCTCGCGAGGGAAATGCATGAGCGCATCAACAAGAGCTTCGATTCCCTCTCGGATCCCGCTCATCGCCTTGCCAATGGCATTCGATTCTTCATTCGCCGTGCGCATGAAGACTCCCAGTGGGGCGCGTTCATCCATAAATTCGCCATGAGCAATTCGGCGTTGCGCGAAATGTTCAGCAGCCAGGCGACCAAGGATCTTCTGAGCGGGCTTACTACTGGGCGCTACACGTTTGCGCAGGAGCAATTGCTCTCGGTACTGACGCTGATATCGAGCAGCGTGCTTGGCTCGATTTTCCTGGTACTGGAAGGTCACAAAACGTGGCGCGAATCGGGCTCTGACACCGCTGAGCTGGTGTTGCGGGCATTGGGTGTGCCACCAGAGGAGGCTCGTCTGTTGGCGATCCAGGAGTTGCCGGTACTGCCTACTCTCGACTGAGTCCGTAACTGATTTGACTGGATAAACCCCCGATTTTTCAGGGGGGCGGGACAGCTTTGCCCTAAAAACCCGGAAAACAAAAACAATGAACAACAAAAACGAATTGCACCGGTTGACGACACCACACCCTGCGCGGCATCCGCAGCCGACGGTAAAGGCCCAGGATCTGACTCACCTGATCTTCCAGCGGCCGGACTTGAATGAGGCGGCGCGTTTCCTGACTGACTTCGGCCTGACGGTCAGTCGGCAGGAGGCCGATACGCTCTATATGCGGGCCACCGAAGCCACTGCCTATTGTTACCGTGTCCAACGTGGCGAACATGCGCGCTTTATCGGGTTCGGACTTGCCGTGCAGTCCCTGGAAGATCTGGAAAAGCTCACTCGAATCCCGGGTGCGTCATCGGTCGAGAAATCGGAACATCCCGGTAAAGGGTATTGCGTCAGACTGACGGATCCGTCTGGTTTCATTGTGGAAGCCGTCTGCGATCAGACGCCGGGCAAGACGCTGGCACACAGAGCTCCTCTCATCTGGAATCAGGCGCAGGAACAACCGCGGATCAACGCCACGCAGCGTCCGCCGATTGCTCCCCCTGAAGTCCTCAAACTGGGTCACATCGTCATTGAAGTGGCCGACTATCAAGCGACCTGTGCATGGTATACGCAGCATTTCGGGTTTATTCCCAGCGATGTGCAGGTACTCCACGACGGCACGCCTATCGTCACTTTCATGCGCCTTGATCTCGGTGACATTCCCGCGGCTCACCATACGCTCGCGATTGCGCAAGGGTTCATGGCCACCTACAGCCATAGCGCCTATGAAGTTGTCGATGCAGACGCCGTGGGCATGGGGCAGCGCGTCCTGCGGGAGCGGGGTTGGGCGCACTCATGGGGCATCGGCCGGCACATTCTGGGCAGTCAGATCTTCGATTACTGGCAAGACCCTTGGGGCGACAAGCACGAGCATTACTGCGACGGAGATGTTTTCACGGCCACTCGGCCTACCGGCATTCATCCGGTGAGTCCCGAGGCAATGGCGCAGTGGGGGCAGCGCATGCCCAAGAGCTTTACCAAACCCAAGTTGTCCCTACCCAATGTGCTGCTGCTGATCCGCAACCTGCGACGCAGCCCGGACCTGACCATTCGCAAGCTGATAACACTCATGCGGATGTTTGGGTAGAGCTGCCGCCATGTCGGACAACTCAACCCGGTTTGGCCGGCGGGACGTGCTTAAAGCCGGCGCTTTGATTGCTGGCGGTGCGTGGGTGTACACCGTTTCCAGCCCGCCTTCAGAACAACACCACAGTTCCCGCGCCACCGAACGCGGGACAAACGCCGCTCCAGGAGTACCTTCAATGTCTGCTGTACACGTAGTCCGCTTTGAATATCAAAACGGTATCCACTGGGGCGTGCTTCGCCAGGGCCGTATCACAATTGTCCCTGGTGTTTTCGAAACCACCGGTGACTTCATTAGCCAGAACAGTCTCGACGACCTCGCTCAACTGAAAGGTTCTGAGTTGGAGGCGGGCGAAGTAAAACTGCTGTCGCCGGTGACCCGTAACCAGCAGTTTGTCTGCCAGGGTGCCAATTACCGTCAGCACATGATCGAGTCTGGCATGGACCCTGATGCGAAGAAATTCAACATGATCTTCACCAAGGCGACGAGTTGCCTGGTGGCGGCTGACAGCGACCTGATCAAGCCGCGCCACGTGCGCTTCCTTGACTACGAGATCGAGCTGGGCCTTGTGATGAAGCGCTCGATCACCGGCGCTGTTGCTGTCACCGACGCCAATCTGCATGAGTTCATTGCAGGTGTCGTCATTGTCAATGACTACTCGGCGCGTGACATTCAGATTCCCCAGATGCAGTTCTACAAGGGCAAGAGCTACCGCACTTTCGGTCCGGTCGGCCCGTACCTGTGCCTTCTGGATGCCTCGAACATTCATTACCTGAAGGAACTGCAGCTACGCCTGACGGTGAACGACCAGGTGCGACAGGACGACAGCACGGCCAACCTGGTTTACGGCCCCGCTGAAACCCTGACCGAACTTTCTGCCTTGCAAGATCTCGCCGTTGGAGACCTGATCGCCACCGGTACGCCTGCCGGCTGTGCCCTGACGATCCCGTCACCCGCCAAAATGCGCATAGCAGCCCTGCTGCCCGAAGCCACCAAATGGAAACTCTTCCTCAAGGCACAAGAGGGCCGGACGCAGTACCTTAACGCCGGTGACGTGGTCGAGGCGCGTATTCGCAGTGCCGATGGTGTGGTCGACCTCGGCGTACAACGCAACCGAGTCGTGGGGGAAGCCTGATGGTCGTGCAGACCCTGAATGACATCGAAAGCCTCGAACGAGTCCCCTTGTCGGAGCGTGGTCTGGCTTGCAGCACTTATGAAGCGCTGCGTCAGGCAGCCGAGCGCACCCCTCAGGCACCGGCGCTCAGTTTCTTCGTCGATGCCGCCGATTTCAAGCGCACCCACGAGTGGAACTACTCCCAACTCTTGGCGGATATCACCCGCGCGGCAAATGCCTTCCATGACCTGGGCATAAAACCGGGCGAGGTGATTGCCTTCATCCTGCCCAACCTGCCGCAAACCCATTTCACGATATGGGGCGGGGAGGCGGCAGGGATCGTCATGGCGATCAATCCTCTGCTTGAGGCCAAGCAGATGGCTGGCTTGCTGAATGCCGCGAAGGCATCGGTGGTGGTGACTCTCGCGCCGACTCCAGGCAGCGACTTGTGGCCGAAACTGTCTTCGCAGCTGGATCAGTTGCCCGGGATCAGGTCTGTCGTTTGGGTCGGCATGGCGCCCTATGTCGACGAACCAGTGCGTGGGGTCCTGAAAGCCGTGGCACTGAAGGAACGAGACTTACACAGCGATATTGCGATCCACGATTGGCAAACGCTGATGAATGCCCAGCCGCACACGCACCTCAAGAGCGGACGGCAAATTCGCCAGGATGAGTGCTCCTCCTACATCTGTACGGGCGGCACCACGGGACTTCCCAAGATCGCCGCGCGTAGCCATGGCTCTGAAGTATTCAATGCATGGGCCGTGGCCGCTCACTTGCAGCCACGCAATGGTGGCCAGGTTATCTTTTGTGGCCTGCCGCTGTTTCATGTCAATGGCCAGCTGGTGACTGGGCTGATGCCTTGGACTCAAGGCGACCATGTGATTCTCGGCACGCCTCAAGGGTATCGTGGCGAGGGCGTGATCCCACGATTCTGGGAGATGGTCGAGCACTTCGGTATCAACCTCTTTTCCGGCGTGCCCACTGTCTATGCCGCACTTCTGCAAAATGAATGGCAGGGCCGCGACCTGTCCAGTCTTCGCTTTGCCATGTGTGGCGCCGCACCCATGCCGGCTGAGCTTTTCCGAGAGTTCGAGAACCGTACCGGGGTAAAAATCCTTGAAGGTTACGGCCTCACTGAGGGCGCCTGCGTCTCATCAATCAATCCGCCCCATGGCGAGCGCCATATTGGCTCTATCGGGATACGGATCGCCTACCAGAATATGCGCGCGGTCGTGCTCAATGATTCGGGAGAGTATCTGCGCGACGCCAACGTGGATGAGATCGGTCTGATCACAATCTGCGGTCCGAACCTCTTCGAGGGTTATCTGGAGGAGCGTCATAACCACGGCCTCTGGATCGACATCGACGGTCAGCGCTGGCTGAATACGGGCGATCTGGGTCGCCAGGATGCGCAGGGTTATTTCTGGCTGACCGGGCGCAAGAAGGAGTTGATTATCCGTGGCGGCCACAACATCGATCCCAAGCAAATCGAGGAGGCGCTTCAGGCGCATCCCGCCGTCGCTCTGGCCGCCGCTATCGGCAGTCCCGATGCCTACTCGGGCGAGGTGCCGGTCGCCTACGTTCAACTACGCCCCGGGCAAGTGTGCAATGCCGAAGAACTTGAGGCGTTCGCTCATCTCAACATCAGCGAGCGGGCAGCCGTTCCCAAGCGAATTGAAATCCTCGAAGCACTGCCACTGACTGCCGTGGGCAAGATATTCAAGCCCGCTTTGCAGCAGCGCGAAATTGCCAAAGTAGTTCAGCAGGAAGTGGAACGACTGGGGCTTTCGGATATTGCTGTTGAAGTCGTGCAGGACAATCGTCGTGGGCAGGTTGCCTGCGTCAGGGCCGGCACTGGCCAGCAAGTGCTGGCTCCGCTCCTGGGGCGTTACAGCTTTCATGTGGAGTGGATCAATTGAGTTCCTGATTTGTAATCTGTAAGTCCGGCAGACATGCCCTGGCGCTGTTCAGTCAGGGTGTTTTACACAACATCAATCAACTCCAACCGGCACTAAGAAGTGCACGGGACGGCGAAGCCTTGCCTGCGTGCAACCAACAAAAACAATAAACAAGAGGTGGATAATGAAACTGAATAGCCGCGTGATCCCGTGTCTCTCTGCACAGCGTAAGTGTGCTGTCTGGATTAAATTCAGCAGTGCCATCGCACTACTCAGCGCCTCCACCATTGCAAGCGCCAATGGCATTGCCCTGAACGAACAAAGTGCAAGCAGTGCAGGAACTGCCTATGCGGGAAGGTCGTCTTCCGCGCTGGACGCCAGCACCATTTTTGGAAACCCCGCGGGCTTGACCAAGTTGAAGCGTAGTGAGATTTCCGGCGGAGCCGCGGTCGTCTCGGTGAGCGACGATATCAGTGATGCGCAGAGCAGCGCCCCAGGAACGAATGAGGGGGACTCGGTACCTTTGGGGGTCGTGCCCTTCGCTTATATGTCGACGCCACTTGATGATCGTTTTTCGATTGGTTTGGGCCTCTATGCGCCTAGTGGTCTGATCAATGATTACGAGGGCTCTTTTCAGGGCCGCTACCATGGTTCCTATAGCACGACCAAAGAAGTCACCCTGCAGCCCACCATTGCCTGGCGGATCAATGATTACGTGTCCATTGGTGGCGGACCGACCATAAACCGTTTCAATGCAAAGCTTCAGAATTACCTGGCCACCGGCGCCCTGAACAACGGCGAGGACACACTGGTCACCGTCAAAGGCGATGACACGGCACTAGGCTACAACGTCGGCATCCTGGTCGACTTTACTGAGGCAACCAGTTGGGGAATCAACTACCACTCGAAGGTGGACTATGAACTCAAGGGGCATACTGAGGTTTCTGGCTCCCCGAGCGTTATTCCGCTGGACGGAAATTATGACAACAAGATAGACCTCACGATGCCCGAATCCGTGGACACGTCTATCACCCATCATTTCAATAGTCGCTGGACGGGCTACCTGGGAACCACCTGGAAACGTTGGAGCCGGATCCAGAAGGTCGAGGCCGTCAACAGCGGTCTTACCCCCTTGGGCCAGGCGGTTGGCCTGGGACATGTGATCGAAGAAATGAACTGGCGGGACACCTGGAGCACCGCCGTTGGCGCCTCGTATCAATTGAACCAACAATGGCTGCTGCGCGCGGGCTACGCCTATGATCCTTCGCCCATCAGAAATGCCGATCGCAGCGTGCGCGTTCCGGTTGGCAATCGCCAGGCCGTGACCCTTGGGGGGGCTTACTCGCCGAGTCCAGATCTGACGATAGACTTTGCTTATGGTTATCTCTGGGATTCCAAAGTCTCGGTGAAGCAGTCGAACAACTCCGGTCTTCAACCGGAATACAGTGCCAATTACCAAAATAGTGCGCATGGCGTTTCAGTGCAGGCAACCTATCGGTACTAAGCGACTCCAGGTTCCTTGCTGTCGGTGCACTCTGGTCAGTCGGGGGGCAGGGCGGAGCGTTCGATTTCCCCTTGCAGCAACGCCAGGGCCCGATCAAAGTCGAAGCGCTCAAGTTGCTGCGCCACCCGGTTCAGACGCCTGGCCAATGCATTATCGAGAGACAACCGCCGTAACTCATCAAGCGCTTCAAAGGCTGCGGTGTCACTCTCGGCCAATAATTGCCCGAGCCGAGTGAGCCGGTCACCGAGTTCCGCCTCGGCCTGCGGCGGCTTCGCCCCTATAGGCGTTTTTTCCTCGGGCAAAAGCGCCAGCGCGCTCAACACGGGTATCAAACACCGCCTGACCTCGGTCAAGTGAGCCTGCACTCCATCGCTCGGCTCGCCAGCCCGGCAAGCTTGCTCCAGCAGTGCTGCAGCCTGTGCCAGCGCCTTGGCGCCGATGTTCCCCGCGTTACCACGCAACGTGTGAGCCATTCGAACAGCCGCCGTCGGATCGGCATCGGTGATTGCCGTTTTGAACTGTTCGACGAAGTTCTTCTGGGTCCCATGGAATGTGCGCAACAGTCGCAAGTAAAGGGTCGTCTTGCCCGAGCAGGCAGCCAGTCCGGCGACCTGATCGATACCTGCAAGCTCGGCGGGCAACTGTCCGGATGTCTCGGCAACGGTCACCTCCCGCGCCCGGCCGCCACGCCCGGGCCGTGGCTTGATCCACCTGGCCAGCGTGGCGAACATGCCGTCTACGTCCAATGGCTTGGACAGGTGGTCATTCATGCCGCAGGCCAGGGCGCGTTCGCGGTCCCCGGCCATGGCGTCGGCGGTCATGGCGATGATCGGCAACGCCGCGAAGTTCGATTGCTGGCGAATCCTGCGGGTCGCGGTATAGCCGTCCATCACCGGCATCTGGCAGTCCATCAGCACACCGTCGAAATCGCTGTCCCGGGCCAACCAGTCGAGTGCCTGTTGGCCATCGAATGCCAGTTCGAGCTCGATGCCTGCCTCTTGCAACAAGTCGCACGCCAGCTCCCTGTTCAGTTCGTTGTCCTCCACCAGCAGCAGGCGTGCACCCTTCAGGCGTGCCATGTTGTCAGCGCTCTGCTCATTGCGCTCATGGGCGCGGGTACCGGTTTGCGGCACTTTGCCGAACACTGTGCCTAAGGCTTCCAGCAAGGTGGACGGAGTGACCGGCTTGGTCAGCACCACCGGCAGATGTACATCCTGGTGCCTGGCCTGTTCAAGTAACTCCTCGCGATCAAGGGCGGTGACCATGATGACTGACGGTGTGCGTGCCAGGTTGGCGCAGCGCATCTGGCGGACCGTCTCCACCCCATCCATGCCCGGCATCCGCCAGTCCATCAGGACCAGGTCGAAAGGCAGTGAATCTTTCTCGGCCTGCGCCAGCATGCGCAAGGCCATGCGACCACTTTCGGCGACGTCCACTTCGACACCGAAGCTGTGCGCCATGCCCGAAAGAATTTCCCGGGCACTGGCGTTGTCGTCGACCACCAGCACGCGGATGCCCAGCAGCTCATCGGCGGTGAACATGCGTCGCGCAGGAGCATCTGCCTGCATGTCCAGACTCACACAAAAGTGAAACGTCGAACCGCTGCCCAGTGCGCTTTCGACCCAGATGCGGCCTCCCATCATCTCCACCAGTCGCTTGGAAATCGCCAGTCCCAGGCCGGTCCCTCCGTACTTGCGAGTCGTGGAACTATCGGCCTGGATGAAAGACTGAAAAATTCTCTGGCATTGCTCTTCGCTCATGCCGATGCCCGTGTCGCGCACCCAGAAATGCAGCTCGACCTTGCCCTCGTCACTCCCGAGGCGCTCGATGCCCAGCACGATTTCACCCTGTTCGGTGAACTTCGTCGCGTTGTTACCCAGGTTGGCCAGGACCTGGCCCAGCCGCAGCGGGTCGCCAATCAGTGCGGTCGGCAAATCGGCAACCGTGCTGTAGAGCAGCTCCAGGCCTTTATCCTCGGCCCTCAGGCCCACCACGTTGGTGAAATTCTCCAGCACGTCTTCCAGGCGGAACGGAATACGCTCCAGGTCCATCCTGCCGGCTTCGATCTTGGAGAAATCGAGGATGTCGTTGATGATCCCCAGCAGGTTCTCCGCCGAGCGATGCACTTTCACAATGTAGTTGCGTTGCCGGTTATCGAGGTTGGTGCGCAGCGCCAGGTGACTCATGCCGATAATGGCATTCATCGGCGTGCGGATTTCATGGCTCATGTTGGCGAGGAATTCGCTCTTGGCCCGTGTCGCCTCTTCGGCGATCTCCCGGGCGTGCTGTACTAGCGCCTCGGCGGCCTTGCGGTCGGTGATGTCGTAATACCAACTGGCGCTGATGTTGCGCTCACCGAGTGTCAGGGGGACGGCCGAGAGCAAGACCTCGAAACGCTTTCCACCATCGCGCTGCAGGCTGGCCTCGAAGTTTAAAACCGCGCCCTTGGCGGCCGCGTCCAGGAAGCGGTCGCGCGCTTGTGCATCGCACCAGAAGCGACTTTCGTCCATCTCGCCAAGTTGCTCGCGGCTGACGCCGAACAGGCTCTCCAGCTCCGGGTTGCAGTAACTCAGGCGGCCATCATCGCCACGGATCAGCATGGCCACCGGACTGCTGTCCAATACCGCACGCAACTGCGTTTCGCTGGACTTGAGCGCCGCTTGCATCTGCCGTCGCTCGCTGACATCACGAACCGAAGCGCAGATACAGGTGCCTCGCCCCTCCAGAAGCGGCAAGTGCGACAGGCCGATCTCCACGGAAAACTGGCTGCCATCCTTGCGAAGGCCTTTGAGGTCATCCAGTTTCGCGCCCATCTGCCGGGTGCTGCCATGGGCGATGAAGCCATTGCGCAACGTCACATGCCGGCCGCGCGCCGCATCAGGCACCAGCCGCTCGATGGTCTCGCCCACCAACTCACCCGTGGCATAACCGAACAGCGTGTCCAGTTGCGGGTTGGTGATCAGGATTTCGCCCTCGGCATTGATGACGATCATGCCGTCCGGTGCCGCCTCGAGGATCGCGCGATACCAGGCCTTGGTGGCACGCAACGCAGTCTGTTGTGCCTCCAGCTCCTTCGATTGAAGCTCAAGCCGCAAGGCCTGCTGACCCATTTCGTCGGCCTGGCGCCGGGTCTCGATCAGCAAGGATTGCACCGCCAGATGACGCTCCATCACCGCCAAGGCCCCGGCCAGGCGTGGCATGGCCTCCTGCAACAGCGACTGTTCACGGGCCCCCAGCGGTTGATGACCCGCCAGCTCGAGCACGCCGAGCAGACGTTCACCACGCAATACCGGCTGCACCAGCAGATAGCTGGCCGGCACTTCACCCAACTGCGAATGCAACCGTCCGAGCGGCTGCGTCAGCCCCTGCAATTCACGGGGCGCTCGATCCAGCGCGCATTGCCCTAGAAGCCCGGCTCCCAGAGCCACCGTCGGCGCCGGCGGGTAATCGGGATCGGTCGCGTAACCGCCAATCAGCTGCAGGCTTTCATCCTGCTCTTGCACGCTATAGAGCACGCCCCGGCAGATGCCGAGCATGTTCGCCATATGCCGCAAAAAGACCTGGGCCAGCTCGCGTGGCGTTTCCGCTTGTGGCAAGTCAGCCTGGAGTTGCTCGGTTTGCGCCTTGACCCAGCGTTGGCGTTCCAATTGTTGCGACTCGGTCTGCAGCGTCGCGATTGCACGCGCCAGATCACCGGTTTCATTTTGCAGATCGGTATGGGGAATCGTCCCGTCCAGTCGGCCGGCGGTCAGCTCGTCAACGGCGGCGCGAACCCGGTAAAGGGGCAGGCGAATCGAACGGCTGATCAACCAGCCCATCAACAGCGCCAGTGTCAGGCCGCCGAGCAGCAATTGATAGGTGAGCCGGGTGCTGCGCCCGGCAAATTCTGCGATCTGTTTGGCCGTATTATGAATGGACGCCTGTTTGATTTGCGCCATCTGCTTGAGCAAGTTGTCCCCTCGCTCATCCACCCCCTGGAACCCGATGCTATTGATCAGCCGCAAGGCTTGCGCTTGCTCCCCTTTATCGGCCAGTTCCAGTGCTGTTTCACCGTCGTGCAGCAAACGCTTCAACAAAACCTCGAAGGTGGCGAATCGCTCTTGATTTTCCTCGCGCCAGAGGGTCGGTTGTGTTTGCAGCAACGCTTCTTGAAGATGTTGTCGAGCCTCACGAAATTGCTCGACGCCCTTGCTACGATCATCTTCGCTGCTGCTGCTGCTGCCGACGGCATGCTGCAATCCCTGCATGAGATGCGACATCTGCACCCGCGCTTCCTGCAAGGGTTCTATGCCCGCCAACTCATGCTGGTACAGCCTCTGCATATCCGCTTTCAACAAATCCTGGGTACGCAGGCTCTGCACGCCGAGCACCAGAACCAGCGCCCCTAGCGTCGCGAAGCCGAGGATCAGCTTGATACGAAGAGGCAGACGTTCAAGCTGAGCGAGTACTCGGGTCATGGCAATTCCCGCTGATGAAAAACCGGCGCGTTGACCGTTCAGGGTTTCTGGAGAGTGCGTTGCAGGTCGACCAGCATGGCCATGTCCTGATCGCTGTCGGCAAAGCGCTCGGCAATGACATGGAATTGCTCGGCGTTGGCAAGGAAGGCATCACAGACGTCTGGGTCGAAGTGGCTCGCGCGCCCCTGCCGAATGATCTCCACGGCCTGTTCATGCGGCATTCCAGCCTTGTACACACGACGACTGATCAGTGCGTCATAGACATCTGCAACCGCCATCAATCGGGCACTCATAGGGATTTCTTCGCCAACCAGTCCCTGCGGGTAGCCGCTGCCATCCCACTTCTCCTGGTGGCTGTAGGCGATTTCCTTGGCCATGCGCAGAAAGTCCACCGAAAGGCCCAACTGATCCTCGGCACGCTGAATGGCATCGCGCCCCAGGGTGGTGTGGGTCTTCATGATTTCAAATTCTTCCGGGGTGAATCGCCCCGGTTTAAGCAGGATGTGATCAGCAATGCCGATCTTGCCGATATCGTGCAGCGGTGCCGACCTGAACAGCTGGCGGATGCTGTCATCGTCCAGGAACGGATTGAAACGCGGATGATCGCGCAACAGTTCAGCCAGCAGCCTGACGTAGTGTTGGGTACGACGGATGTGGTTGCCCGTCTCGTTGTCGCGGGTCTCTGCCAGCGAAGCCATCGCCTGGATAGTGACATCCTGAATGGCTACCACCTCACGGGTACGGCGCTGGACTTCCTGTTCGAGGAAGTCGTTCTGATCGCGAAGGAAGTCAGCCGCGGCCTTGATCTTCAGTTGGGTCTGCACCCGGGCCAGGACCAATGGCGGACTGATCGGCTTGGTGATGTAGTCGACCGCGCCCAGCTCCAGGCCCTGGATTTCGTTTTCCATTGACGCCAGGGCAGTGAGGAAAATGATTGGAATCTGGCGGGTGCGCGGATCTTGCTGCAGCAGCCGGGCGACGTCATGACCCGACAACCCCGGCATCATGATGTCGAGCAGGATCAGATCCGGCAGTGGATTGTTTTGCAGCACGCGCAACGCCGTTTCGCCGCTGTTGGCGGCCTTGACCCGATACCTGTCCTTGAGCAGGTCG
Source organism: Pseudomonas sp. GNP012 (assembly GCF_054343835.1). Lineage (NCBI taxonomy): Bacteria > Pseudomonadati > Pseudomonadota > Gammaproteobacteria > Pseudomonadales > Pseudomonadaceae > Pseudomonas > Pseudomonas sp. GNP012. The sequence goes on from NZ_JBTGUU010000001.1 coordinate 1,762,278, forward strand.
GCCATCAGCATCAAGTTGTCTGGCGTGTCATCGACCACCAGAACGGTGGCCGCAGGATAAACATCCTGTTCAATTCCCATGTCTTTTGGCTCCGCTGCCCTATGAAGGACTGCGCAAAGTCCCTCCATTGCAGACAAGCGTAGCTCTATTCATCGCAATTGCTGATGGAGAATCAAGGCAGCTCAATAGCCGCCCTCGGAACACACGACACTACGAAACACCCGCTGAACGATTCAGCCAATCTGTTGCAACGACCGGTTGAACCCACAGCCGATAGCGACCGCTGATCGTGAAAGTTCGCTTGAGTGATTCCCGGTACTAGCGATGGTTGCGATAGCGCTCGGTCAAGGACTGCACGAGGGTGACGTAGGATTGCGTCTCGGCGTAGGGAGGCACCCCGTTGTACTCGACCACGGACGCTTCGCCGGCGTTGTAACCTGCCAATGCCAGCACCTGGTTGCCGTTGAAGCGCTTGAGCAGCCAGGCCAGGTAGCGCACGCCGCCACGAATGTTCTGTCGTGCGTCGAACGGATCGTCCACGGCGAAACGCGCGGCGGTGGCGGGCATCAACTGCATCAGCCCCTGGGCGCCGGCTTCGGAAATGGCGTAGGGGCGAAACGCCGATTCGGCATGTATCACTGCGCGGACCAGCGCCCGGTCGACACCATAAAGACCCGAAGCGGCTTCGATTTCCCACCGATAGGATTGGGTGTCCAGGCGCAGTGAGGCGACCTTGAAATCCTTCGGCGCCCTGCACAGATAGCAGCCCTTGATGTAATAGAGATCAATGACATCGACCCGTGCGGAAATCCCGACGGGGCGCCGGCTCACATATTGACGAACACCCCTGTGGATGAAGGTGAACACCCGAACCCGCACCGCGCCCGAGCTGTCGTCCCGCACAAGCCGTGGCTGGGCCATTGCCTTGGCGCCGACACCGACACCGGCGCCTGCCATGCCATTGAGGCGAGTGCAGCGGGCGCTGGCGATGGCTTGGCTGGTGTAGCTGATGGCTCCGTCCCTGGCCTGGCACTTGTACATGGCGCTGGCGCACAGTGGAGCGACCAGCAAGGTCAGCTCGATGCAGCCAAGAAGGCTCTTGCGAGCCCATCGCCATGCACTGGAACTCATCACATCGCTCCGCGCCGCAGGCGCCGATCAGGCTTGGGGCGCCTGGTCCGGGCGCTGCCGTTGGAGGGCCTGTTCTGGGTGACCCGCCTTTTGTTCTGATAGTTATACCCCTTGTTACCGGCCTTGGAACTTGCGTTGACGTACGGGCTGCTTGCGACCCAGGCTGACAATCACGATGCAATCCCGCACCCGTTACGCAATAGCTGAAAGCGTATGATGCTGAGCTTCATTACCGATAAGGAAATCGCCATGCTTCCCGACAAGGCCTGCTCAGTAGTGCTTTCTTACGCGCGGCTCCCCAGAATCCTTTTGTTCCGTCATCCTCAGGCTGGGGTGCAACTGGTGAAGGGAACCATTGAAAAGGGAGAAGCACCGGGTCAAGCAGCCCTGCGTGAACTGGCGGAAGAATCGGGTATAAGCACCGCCGCAATCGAAGACGATCTAGGATGTTGGGAGTCCGGTCATCACGGTCAGATCTGGTCGTTTCAACTTTGCCACGCGGGTGGACCACTACCTGAACAATGGTCACACCAGACGCTCGATGACCATGGCCACCTCTTCGAGTTTTTCTGGGCTTCGCTCGACCGTTTACCTTATGAAGATTGCCACCCTGTTTTTCGTCGAGCGCTGGTCTTTTTGTGTGAGGTCTTAGAGGCGCGTGGTCACTTGATGGACAAGCATCCTTGATTCAGCTGACGAACGACTGCTTTTGGCTGGAAGCGTCACCCGATTCTGCCGCCCTCGGATAGTGAGTCGGCGTTAGCGATAGTTGGAGCCAGCCATGCTCGCCCCCCCTTCATGCAACCGGTTTCCTGCTGCTCAAGCATCAAACTGCGCCAAACGATCACTGGCGGTTCAATGAACACAACGTCCGGTTGCGGCCCTTGCTGTTTTCGCGACTCTGGCGAGGTCACCCCGGATGATGACTGCTGAGGCAGTGAAAATTGCTCAGCCCCTGCGGTTAGCTCATCGATCTGTGGCGTCGTCATTTGAGCGTAACAACGACCTTGCCCTTGGCGCGTCCCTGCTCGACGTACTTCAACGCCACTGCCGTTGATTCAAAGGTGAAGGAGCGATCAACTACAGGCTTGATGATTCCGTCCTCAACGAGCGCGGTGATTTGTTGCAGTTGAGCGCCATTGGCCCGCATGAACACGAACGCATAGCTGACATCCTGCTTGCGCGCTTTGCGACGAATGCCAAGGCTCAGCAGGCGCATGACTTGCTGCAATGGCCAGGACAACCTTTGCTCCTGCGCGAACTGTGCAGTGGGTGGACCTGAGATGGAAATGAGCTGGCCGCCGGGCTTGAGGACCTTGAGTGACTTCTCCAGTACATCGGCGCCGAGGCTGTTCAACACCACGTCATAGTCGTACAGGACACTCTCGAAGTTCTGCTGTGTGTAGTCGATCACTGCATCGGCCCCGAGTGCCTTCACCCATTGGACATTCGCGGTGCTGGTGGTGGTCGCGACAAAAGCGCCGAGGTGTTTGGCGAGCTGGATGGCGAGCGTGCCGACGCCGCCGGAGCCGGCGTGGATCAGTATTTTCTGGCCCTTTTTCAGTTGGGCGGTTTCGACCAGCACTTGCCAGGCGGTCAGTGCAACCAAGGGGAGGGACGCGGCTTGTGCCATGGTGGTATTGGCGGGTTTGTGTGCGACCGCGTTTTCGTCCACAGCGATCAATTCGGCGAACGTTCCGATCCGTGCTTCAGGCGGGCGAGCGTAGACCTCGTCTCCCGGCTTGAACCCCGTCACCTGTGCTCCAATCTGAACCACTACGCCGGCCAGGTCATTGCCCAGCACCAGCGGAAATGCATAGGGCAGGATCAGTTTGAATTCGCCTTTGCTGATCTTCGAATCCAGCACGTTGACGCTGCTGGCGTGTACCTCGATCAAGACGTCGTGGGCGCCGACTTCAGGGACGGGCACTTCGCCAATGCGCCCGTTGTTATTGCCATAGCGATCAATTAGAAATGCCTTCATCGTGGTGCGGCTCTTGTCGGTTGGAGGGAGGGTGGGCGGTACGTTTTCGGTGTTGATGTGCCGCGTTGTCAGGCATCGAGGAATGCCAGTGCCTTGGCCACGAAGTCAGCGTAGTTCTGGAAAATTCCGCCGTGCCCGGCATCTTCATAAATAACCAACTGTGCGTTGGGGACGCGGTTGGCCAGCGCCAGCGAGTTAACACTGGGCACCATGATGTCGTTGTCGCCGTTGACTATCAGCGTCGGCGCCTGCAAGCGCCCGAGGTCTTGCGGCGCCTGATTGCCCCACGCGGTGATGGCTTTCAACTGCCGCAGGAAAGCGCAGGGCGTCGGGCCTTTATCGCGATTTTTCTTGCGCGCTTTCAAGCGTTGCAAATACTGCGAGGCGGATCGACGGCCGTTGGGCGTCGAAGTAAAGAACAGGTAGAACCTGGGATCGCGTAAGGTCAGTAAGCCTTTGAGTATCAATGGCCACGTGACCGCGCCGACCTTGTCGATACCGGTGCCGCCGGCCGGCCCGGTGCCGGTCAGAATCAAACGGCGCACCAGTTCAGGCGCCTTCAGGGCGATGTCCTGAGCGACGAAGCCGCCGAGCGAAAAACCGAGCAAATCAACGGTTTCGAACCCCAGTGCCTGCATCAGTTGGATGGCATCGTCAGCCATTTCGCCGACCGTCAGTGGTGCGGTTCCACCAGAGCCGCCGATACCGCGATAGTCGGTGGTAATGACGCGCCTGGTTTGTGCCAGGCCATCGATGATCGCGGGGTCGAAATTGTCCAGCACCGCGCCCCAATGGTTGAACAGTACGAGAGGCACACCGGTTGTGGGGCCGGTGTCGCGGTAGGCGAAGGGAATGCCGTTGACCGTGATCGACTGGTTCGCCGCGTTGATGAACGACGTCTGCGAACCCGAGGGGGTATTTGTCTTCGTTGGATTCATTTCTACTCCGCACAGCGAGCCTGACTCGATGCAGTGTCTGGCGCGCCTGCATCGAATCCGGCGCGAACGCTCGCTACCAAAAGATCACTGTCGGGTTTGGTAGCGCTGGGCAACCGCAGCCTGGCGGATTTGCCCCAGCAAGCCCTGACGTGCGCTCTGCAGGTCATCCCAGCGTTCAGCTTCGTGCAGCGGCGGGATCGTCACCGGTTCACGACGATCGAAACCGACCAGTGCGGCATCCACCAGATCGTCCACTTCCATGATTTCGTTCAAGGTGTTGATGTCGACGCCGGAGCGATTCCAGATCTCCGTGCGGGTGGCGGCCGGCAGCACGGCCTGCACGTAGACGCCCTGAGGCGAAAGTTCCAGGCTCAGGCCCTGGGAAAGGAACAGCACAAATGCCTTGGTCGCACCGTAGACCGACATGCCGAACTCCGGAGCAAGACCCACCACCGAGCCGATGTTGATGATCGCGCCTTCGCCTGCCTTGGCCAGTCGTGGGGCGATGGCGCTGGCCAGGCGCACCAGCGCTGTGGTGTTGAGGGCAACCAGTTGCGCGACGCTGTCGGTGCTTTGGTCGATAAAGTGACCGGACAGCGCGGCGCCGGCGTTATTGACGAGGATGCCGATACGGGCGTCGTCGCGCAGGCGGCTTTCAACGGTTGTCAGATCGCCGAGTTGGGTCAGGTCCGCCGCAATCACCTCGATGGTGACGCCGTGTGCGTTGCGCAATCGGGTTGCAAGTGCGTCCAGACGTGCCTGGTCTCGGGCGACCAATACCAGATCGTGGCCGCGTTGCGCGAAGCGCTCGGCGTAGACGGCGCCAATGCCGGTGGAGGCGCCGGTGATGAGAACAGCGGGACGAGTGCTCATGGGTTATCTCTCTTTGAGGATGTGTTAAACAGAAAGCGTGATCACTGATGACTCAGCTTGCGGGGGCGCTCGATTCAGCCAATGTCGGGTAGTCGATGTAGCCCTCTGCACCGCCGCCATAGAGCGTGGCGGGATTGAGAGCGGACAACGGCGCGCCGCTTTTGAGGCGCTCTACCAGATCCGGATTGCCAATGAACGGGCGACCGAATGCGATCAGATCGGCCAGGTCTTCGGCGAGCCTTGAAGTCGCCAGGTCCAGGTCGTAGCCGTTGTTGGCGATGTAGGTGTTTTTGAAGCGCTTGCGCAGGGCGCCGAAATCGAATGGCGCCACGTCACGCGGGCCACCGGTCGCGCCTTCGACGACGTGCAGATAAACCACGCCGAGGGCGTCGAGTTGCTCCACGACGTAATCGAATTGCGCCTGCGGATCACTGCTGGATACGCCATTGGCCGGCGATACCGGAGACAAGCGCACACCAGTGCGATCCGCGCCGATCTCATTGACGACCGCCGCCGTCACTTCGAGCAACAGACGCGCTCGATTTTCAATCGAACCGCCGTAAGCATCAGTGCGCACATTGGCGCTGTCCTTGAGGAATTGATCCAGCAAATAGCCGTTTGCACCGTGAATCTCCACACCGTCGAATCCGGCAGCGACAGCGTTTGCCGCGGCGTGGCGGAAATCGGAGACGATCCCTGACAGCTCACTGATGTCCAGCGCGCGCGGCTCGGAAGCGTCTTCAAAGCGGTTGTTGACGAATACTTTGGTGGCGGCGCGCAGCGCAGAAGGGGCCACGGGTGCGGCGCCGTTTTCTTGCAGATCAACGTGCGACACGCGGCCGACATGCCACAGCTGCAGAAAGATTTTTCCGCCCTTGGCATGGACGGCATCGGTCACTGTGCGCCAGCCGTCAATCTGCGCCTGTGTGTAGATCCCGGGGGTGTCCTGATAGCCCTGGCCTTGCCGGGAAATCTGCGTGGCTTCGCTGATCAGCAAGCCTGCGCTGGCACGTTGGCTGTAATAAGTGGCCGCGAACTCGCTGGGGACAAAGCTTGACCGGCGCGGTTACGTGTCAGCGGCGCCAGGACGATGCGGTTCGACAGCGTGAGGGCGCCAAGCGTGTAAGGGGTGAACAGATTCTGATCGGTCATCTGGTATTTCTTCCGTGCCCGTTGGATCGGTGGTGTGTGCAATTAGGATGATGATCTTAATCTAAACTGTCAACGGCTTTGATTATGATCAGCATCTATGTATGCTTGGCCGCATGATTTCCCAGTGAACATGAGGTATTGCACGTGAGAGTGACCAAGGCCCAGGCGCAGGCCAATCGAGAACACATCGTCGAGACGGCATCCAGGCTGTTCCGTGAGCGTGGCTTTGACGGCGTGGGTGTGTCGGATCTCATGGCGGCTGCCGGTTTCACCCACGGAGGTTTCTACAAGCATTTCGGTTCGAAGGCCGCCCTGATGGCCGAAGCCTCTGCCTGCAGTCTTGCCAAGTCGCTGGCAGGTGCCAAAGCGCTCGACGTTCCCGGCTTCATCGACGTCTATGTGACGAGGGAACACCGGGATGGACGCGACAGCGGTTGCACCATGGCCGCGTTGTGTGGCGACGCGGCGCGTCAATCGGATGATTTGAAAACGACGTTTGCCGAAGGGATCGAATACACCCTGCAAACGCTGGGGGAGAGATATCCAACGGGGCCGGATGCCTCGGAGGGAGAGGGGAGAAAGAAAATGATCGACCTGCTGTCACGTGCTGTCGGCGCGATTATTTTGTCGCGAGCCTGCCCGGATGATTCCGCGCTGGCGGATGAGATCCTTGAAGTGTGCCGCGCTGAAATGTTTGCTTCGTTGCCGAACGATGATGTGGAAGCGGTTTAGAAGGGCGGATTGCTCATAGCGTGGTTTTCGGTTGAAGTTCGATTTTATGCTCGGACCAGAACGTCAATTTGGGGGGCGAAAGTTGCGGCTCACGAATGACGGATTTTGGTCGATTTCTGCCGGTCACCAAAGGCAGAAAACGGCCAGAAGCAGCCATTCACGTTTCGTCGGAAAAGTGTCTCTGAGCCAAATTCGGGGAGACAATCGAGAGCGATCTTCACATCTCGATCATTTATGCCCTCAGGGCGTGGTCAGGAGGAAACCATGAGCAAACGCGACAAGCGTGGCAATCCTGTTTCCTATGGCTCGCAGGAGGCAATCGATGCTCTGGATAGAGCTTGCGACTTGCTGCATGCCTACCAGGCCGATCCTCTGGCTGCGGCGGACAAAATTATCGCGGAGCACCCGGATTTTGCGCTGGCCTACGCCTTTCGTGCTGGCGCGATTGCGACTGCGACCGACAAAGCGTTTGACTCAGAGCTGTTCAAGAGCTTGGACGTGGCAGAGCAGTTGGCACCGAAAGCGAATGATCGCGAGCGGCAGCATATCCATGCAGTACGCGCTTGGTTCGACGGCGACTGGGAGCGGGCCATCGAAATCTGGGGGCGTGTTTCGATCGAGCACCCCCGCGATCTGCTGGCACTGCAATACGCCCATTTGGGCGACTTCTATCTAGGTTACTCGCACATGCTACGTGATCGCGTGGCTCGTGTGATGTCGCGCTGGGATAACGACGTTCCTGGCTTTGGCTTTGTGAAAGGGATGTATGCCTTTGGCCTGGAAGAGGCAGGTGATTACCGGCAGGCCGAAGAGCAGGGTCGCGAGGCTGTTGCCTTGAACCCGCAGGATGGTTGGGCAGTGCATGCCGTCACTCATGTCATGGAAATGCAGGGCCGTAGCGAAGAGGGGGCTAAGTACCTTTCATCCAGCGCCAATGCCTGGGCTCCCAATAGCATGTTTGCCTTCCACTTGTGGTGGCACAAAGCGCTATTCCTCCTTGAGGCAAATGACGTGGCTGGCGCGCTTCGTCTCTTTGATGAGGACATTTCAGCTGGTGGATTTGGTCAAGCGCTTGAGCTACTTGATGGATCAGCGCTGCTCTGGAGACTCTCCCTGCTCGGTCATGACGTTGGAGACCGGTGGAAAGGACTGGCCAAAAAATGGGAGTCCCGTTGTGAAGACGGCTTCTACGCCTTTAACGACGTGAACGCGATGATGTCATTCGTGGGTACTGGAAACAGTCGCGCACAAGCTCAGCAGTTGGATGCCCTGAGGCGGGCCGCTGCTGGCAGTGGTACCAAAGCCATGATGAGTAGAGAGATTGGTGTGCCAGCGTGCGAAGGGTTGGTGGCGTTTGGTCGTGGGGATTACGCCCAAGCTATAGCTTCGTTGATGCCTCTACGCGCCAAAGCTAACCGCTTCGGCGGTAGTCACGCGCAGCGTGATGTCTTCTCATGGACGCTGACCGAAGCAGCTATTCGCCTTGGCAACCGCGCACTTGCCGAGGCACTGGTTGCCGAGCGCCTTGCATTAAAGCCTGAGAGCCCGATCAACCGCGCCTGGAAAATGCGCACTGATCAATTACAGTCGCTGCCTGCGGGATACCGTCTACTACAGGACGACGCTTACTGATGACCGCTATGGGTCGGTTTCAGCCGGTCACCACAGGCAGAAAACGGCCAGCAGCGGACGTTCGATCCAAAGCTGCTTTCGAGCAGAAGTAAACGTCGCTAAGCAACGGCCAGCGAGCCGCTGCTATGCTGAGTCGAATCCCGTCAGCACGGCTCAACGGGCATGGTTCGTATGCTTTTTTGAAGGACGTGCTCAGGTGTCTGCCGACGCAGCAGGCAAATGACATTGCCGAGCTGCTCCCGCATAACATAAATGGACGTCTGATCAACATACGCAGGGATGGTAGGTAAACGTTTACAGACAGTACAACCCAAGGACTATCTCAGGACTATCTGGCATGGGCGATTCTTTCTGGAGCAGGTTTAGCCTCGAACTGATGTTGATGACGTTCAGCGTACTTTTTTGCTATGTGATGTACCACACGCATGTGACCTATCAGCGCAGCAACAAAAAACAAATCGACGAAGCGTTTCGCAAAGCCATGGCGCAGCACGGTATTGAAAATGTGGAAATCCGACAGGATCACACAATGTTAGGGGCCCGTGGCAAAGTCGGGAAAAGGCTGTTCGATGCCCACAGGATTCTTCACTGCCCGCCGGATCGCTGGTTTGTCTACATCCATGTCGAGGACACAAATCCTGTGCTTATGCCGATTTCAGAGCAGCGAGCAATGGCTTCCCTCAACAGCCAGGGGGGGATTTGAATAGGCTGATGACGACGTTGGCTCACTGTTCAGGAAGTACCGAAAGTACACCTAGGCGAGCGGCTGCGTTGGACTGCAGCCCTTTGTGACGGGCAGAAATCGGCCGAGGCTGTGTAAAAACGTTTTTGAGCGCGGCAGGTACTCAAAACCGGACTGAAAATCGCGCTTCTACGCGAAATCCACATCTCTGACGTGCCGACAAATTTCAGATTGAACGTAGACACGCACACCTCGATTTTGACGAAGCGTTTTTACACACTCTGGGCCAAAAGCAGCCACTCACAAGCGACCGTCTTCAACCCGTTGCAGACATTCAGGCAGGCGGCGCGGCGCGCGTCCGCCTTTAACGAGTTGTTAGGGGGAGGATCATTTGCGCTTTGCTTCGCAAACCAGTAACCCACCTGGGTTTTCTCTGTGGCTGCATTCATAGCCACACATGTAATCACCGCTCTTCCCGCTTTGTGCATCATTTCTTCGCAAGCGATCAATGGCTGCAACCTGACATTCCTCAAAGGAACTGTAGTTTCCTATGGTGTAATTCTGGACTTGGTCGGGGCCAGGAATGCTTTCTACATCGGGGTATACGAAGGCGGTCCAGTCCGAGTTCGAGCCTGAACACCCACAAAGCACAATTGTGAAAACAGCCAGCAGCTTTCTCATGAAATCCCCTAACGCCTTTGATAACCGGAGGCCGGTGCGTTTTGCGCACGAAGTGCGAAAAGCAGTCTACTCAGACTCATCCGTGTATCGGATTGCTGTGCCGCTAAAGGTAATCTTTTCCCAGCCCATAGCAGAGCTGACAGTTGTTGCATAAGAGTTGGTGTTGAAGCCAGTAGCCGTTGCGGAACCGTACGCCGAGCCAGTACTGTTCCCAACCGTTACCTGGCCATAAGGCTGAGTGCCCTTACCGGTTAGCACAATGGCGTTTGCGCCAATCCTTGCGGCTTCTTCCTTCATGGCCGTAATCGCAGCGGCTTCAGTCTTTGCTTTCGTGAAGTAATCGTCTGTTGCCGCGACACCCTCAACCAGGGCAACGACCGTGTGCTTCTTCTGCGGTGGCCCCAAGAGCAATGAGATCGAGCTTGGGTCTGTGGGTGGAAGCGCACCACCTTCACCGATCAAAATGGATGTTCCTGACGTAGAGCATCCAGCGATCAGAGTCGCGAGCATTAAAATCAACACTTTTTTCATGAAGTATCCCTTGGCCAACTTGAAATAGACCCCAGTAACCGCTCCGCTCCCGAGAGTTCACACAATGAGGTGTGAAAAGTAGTTGTCATCCTGAAGACGAAGCAGCGTCGATTCTGGTATTAGCTGCCGCGTTGTGTCCTTCGGCCTCAATACCTGTCCATACTCTGGAGCCAACTTTCGAGAGTAATAGTGGACGGTAAGTACGAGCAAGGCACCAAGAGCATTCAGCGAGTTGTTGAGTGTTGCTTCGTTAAAGTGCGTGTCTCGCTCATGTTTCACGTTGTTGTAACTTCGCCACCAGTCTGGGTTTTTATCGCCCTCCCAGTTAGACCATGGACGGTATGACAACCCGTAACGAGGGACAAAGACATCGGTATAAGGAAGGTCTGGTAGCGCTTGCAAGAGAACGGCCTTGTAGTCGTTGATGTTTGCTCTTGGTGCTCCAGGAGCCACCTGATCGCAGATTAGCTTGCGCGCAGCTACGCGAAATCTGAGCCCGGAATTGCTCTGCTCAAAGTAAAGATTTCAATCTCAAGCTCGTACTTTTCTATCGTGGAAACTATGGCCGACTTTTTCAACAGAATCGGCCGATTGCTGCCTGTGGGTGACGTAAGGGAAGAAACAGGAAAAATGTCTTCTGGCTTGTCCCTCGAACGCGTATTCCGGCTACCGCCTGGGAGGGGAAAGACCAAGTCTTTGTTTCAGAGAGGAGATCCGGCATTGGTCTCGCTGCGGGCGAGCCCCGTGCCTCCTGCCTGGAGTCCTTAAAATAACCTGGTGATTTCATTCAGGATCCGATCCTGGGTTTGAGTACTTGGCCTGTGGCGATAAGCAACTGCAAAAAATGCAACGCCTTCGTAGTCGCAGCGAATCGAAAAAGTCATACCTTCACGCAACCCATAGACTGATCTTTCTCCTGCTTCAACAAAATATCTCGCTTTTTTTAGAGCCGCTCTAGCGTGCTCCAGGCAGCCAGTTTGGCTAAGTGAGTGTTTTAGCCAACTGGTCGTGACTCGCACAGACGAAGTGTCGCTGTCATCGACAGGTGGTCGAGTGATTTCTTTAGTCGATGCAATATAGTTCTCGTCGCTGCTGCAAGCGGTCAGCCCCAATGAGATAAAACCCAGTAAGAAAACAAAACGAACTCGCGAATGCTTAAGTGGATTTCGCATCGTGGGGCGTACCTGTGACGATCTGCAATGAATGAAGGGCAATTACTAACGTAATAGCGGGTTTCTGATCTTTTGCTACCTGAGTTCAGTAATTGCGACGAGAAGCGGCAGGATGGACCGTTTGCTCATGGGGGCACGATTTTGGCGTTGAATGTCCACTTCTGGCCGATTGTGGTCTGTTGCGATGGGCTGAAACCTACCCATACCGGACATCACCTCACCGGCCATCGGTATAGATGAGCCAGGCTATGAAAGCCGCGAAAGGAGCGAACAGTACCACGCAGCCTACGGCAACGGCGCAGCCCCAGGCAAAACCGCTTTCCCCTTTAAATCGGCCGCCAGTAATCAAGCCCAGCACGCAAACGCCGATGCGATGAGCCAACAGGTTGATTACGATGTCTGAGATGAACTCCATTTTTGATCCTCGTATTTCCTTGTCGGTTTTTCTACGCACACACCCGAATGACTATTCTGGCCGATTGCTGCCTGTCTCGAAGGGCTGCAACCGACCCAAGTGAAGTGGACCGTCAAGCCTTGGAAGGATTTGCGCTCTTGAAGGCAAGCTACCGATGGCCCGGGAGTGTGTAAAAAATGAGCGCCTAGTCTTTGTTCCGGCGATTTAGCAAGACGAAAAAACCAATCAGCTGGATTGCGCCCACTCCTATAACCACCCTCTGTGCCACGGGGCTCAGGCCGCTCAGCCATTGGACAAAGAGAATAAAAAGCCCTGCGCAGACGGGAGCCGAGCAAATGATGAGCGCCACTCGGATTAATTTTCGATGACGTCGAGGCCACGTGGATGGGCCATCTGTTCCAGCCTCAGAATCAATCAGGCCTAAGAGGTTCAGAATAGCGAGGAGTAAATCAATCATTACCTCCTTAGTCGGTGAGCAACGTGAGCGGACAGGTGCATTGAATATAGCAGCCAGTCTGCTGTGGCATATTTCATCGATTTCTGCTGGTACTCACTGTCTGCTACTCGCCGTTTCCTCCCCTTCGCGACAGGCTGCAATCGACTGCATGCTTAGGCTCAGGTATGAACGCCTTCACTGTGACCAAATGAACTTGCACGTAAACATAAGGAAAGACGGGGTGATGGAAGATTTTCTGAATAGATCTGATGAGCTTCATATAGAGATCCTTCACCTTTTGAAGGGAGTTACTCCGTTCCCCGGCACACGGCATGAGGTCGCAATGGTGGCTTGCGACATGGCGCTGGAACATGCTCTTAGTCTGCGCCTGTTGGTAAGAACTCAATGCTACACGTCAGCTCTGGCGATGCTGCGTTTGCAATATGAAGCCCTTACAAGAGCCGTTTGGCTTCTGTATGCGGCTAAGGATCAGCAGGTCGAAAGCCTCGCGGCAGCACTCACACTGGAAGCCGAACACAGCGCAAAGAAACTCCCGATGTTCTCGCAGATGCTCCATGAGATCGTCGAAAGGGCTCCTGTGCAGGTATCGAGCATGCTAATGAATTTCAAGGATGTGAATTATCACGCCATGAACTCGTTCGTACACAGCGGTATTCACCCTCTGCGCCGACACTCCGAAGGCTATCCACCTGAGCTGATTCAGAGTGGCATCCAGAATAGCAATGGGCTTAACGTCATGACACTTCAGCTCGGAGTGATTCTTACGGGTGACCCGTGCCTGTCAGGTACTGTGAGAGCCGTGCAGGAAAAGCACCATCAGGTTTTACCGGATCAGATTCCCGAAGTCATTGACTGAGACCTATGGCCACCGACGGCACCCGACCCAAATCAGGCAGCCGCACGTGTCGAGGAAATCAGAGGCGATACAAACTCTTCTGGCCGTTATCTGCCCGATGTAGATGCAGTTAGCCATGGCGAAAAGGTGGGTTGAGAGAGTTGGGTAGTACAGGATTGGTACGAGCGGAATAGAAAATTGGTGTAACCCTTTGTCTTAAAGGGCTTTATGGATATCTGTTCCAATCCATCACCAAAGCGACTGCGGCTGAGCAAAACAACAGATGACAGGGTAGTGGCTAAATAGTATCATCCCGCACTATCCAATAGAATGAACGAGCACACATTGGCTGGTTTTAACTGATCTTGATTTCTAAAAATATTACGATAAATGGTGGGTCATGAATATGAGAGTCATGTACATCTGTGTGGCGCTTTTTCTTGGCTTGGCTGGCTGCGCTACACCCAGTAATACTACAAGCAAAACAAAAGATATGGTTACTATCGATATCATAAATCGCTCATCAAAAGATAAACTTTCTGCTGTTTATTTTGAAGAAAGTTACGACTGTTTCAATATTAAACCAATTGCTACCAATTCAACGCAAAAAAATATCACCCTGACTTTAGAGAAGAAGCCCTATCAAACTATTTCATTTCAGTATTTGGGCAGCGCATTCGATGGAGTGAATTTTTATCCCCGCAGTTGCAATGCTACGTATACATTTCGGGCGGATGAGTCTGATGCATACACTGTAATTCTGGAAAATGTGTATAACAACTGTGATTTTGAGGTTCGCAGAGACGTATTAGATGCTTCGGTTTTTTTAATACAAAAAGTAAAGTTAAATTCAAGGCAGGTTAAACAAACAAAGCCGCGTTTCGAAAATGGTCCTTGGTGCGAAGCGGTCGAAGCATTTAAAAGTTAGTCTGGTCGTAGTAAGCGCTGGCATGTATTAGAAGTTTTGGATTGTTTTTTTGCGGAGTCCTTTTTTAGGTGAAAGTTTTCGCCGGGTGATCCGCTTCTGGCCGACTCCTCCCCGTTACACCTGACAAAAATCGAGCAAAAAGCGGTCGTCGTGGCCTGACCGGGGGGGCGTCCCGACAGGCCTTCACGGGTCACGTCGCCCAGGGAAAGTAGGGCAGCAATCGTTCGGTTTCCTTTCTGACCACGGCGTAGCATTCGCAACTCAGCGCCTCGAGCCGGGCCCTGTCCAGGATCTTGATGTGTCCCCGACTGTACTCGATGACACCCAGGCGCTGGAGCTTGCCCGCGGCGTCGGTCACGCCTTCGCGGCGTACACCCAGCATGTTGGCGATCAGCTCCTGGGTCATGGTCAGTTCATTGCCTTGCAAGCGATCGAGCGACAACAGCAACCAGCGGCACAGCTGCTGGTCGATGGAGTGGTGGCGGTTGCACACTGCCGTCTGGGCCATTTGCGTGATCAGGGCCTGGGTGTAGCGCAGCATCAGCAGCAGCATCTCTTCATGGCGGTTGAACTCGTCCTTGAGTTGCTGGCCGGGTAACCGGTAGGCATGCCCGGCGCTTTGCACAACGGCGCGGCTGGGGGTGCTTTCGCCGCCCATGAAGACTGCAACGCCGATCAGGCCTTCATTGCCGACCACCGAAATCTCGGCCGAGGCACCGTTCTCCATCACATACAACAGCGACACGATGGAGTCGGTGGGGAAGTAGACATGCCGCAGGGCGCCGCCGGACTCATAGAGCACTTTGCCCAGTGGCAGCTCGACCAGTTCGAGGTGGGGGAGCAGGCGATCCAGCGCTGGCGCCGGAAGCGCCGCTAGCAGGTAGTTCTGTTGTGGCTTGGGTACAGCAAACATATCAGCCACCCTTCGAGGGAGAATTCCCTGAGGGGGACAGGTTACTCCAAAGCGCGCTATGCGGGGCAGCGCACCGAAGCAGTTGCTGCCATCTGCGATGCTCAAGGGAGCGACGCTGCCTCTGCAGCGCCGAACGTTGGAGGTTGTATGAGCAAGCACATTGATCCGAATCTTCGCCAAGGCCCTGGCAAGCCCACTGCGAAACAGCCACAGAGCACGCCGGTCCCCCTGCATGACAAGCCCGGGCAGGCTGCCAACCAGCCGCCCGTACACATCAAACTGGGCGAGGCCTTGCAGCCGCACCACCAGGGTCCGAGTCATCCAGTCTGAATCCAGGCCCGCCAGGAGCGCTGTCTCTCAGCGCTCAAGATCGGCTTCGACGGTTCTATCCCACCCTGGGGTTTCGGGTTGCTGTGCTTTTACCGGGCAGGTCACCACGACCTGATGTTCTGTGCTGTCGTCGAGCAACTCCAGCGTGTCGTTGCCCAGCAGCTCGCCGTCCAGCGTGATCGAGGCTGTAGTGCTCGTGCCGGGGCGTACATGGATATGGTAATGCGTCGCCCCATAGCGGTAGCGCAGCGTGTAGCCAGGCCAGCCTTGCGCCAGCAGCGGTACGATATGTAATGCAGTCCCGACCCGCTGCAATCCGAGCAATGACTCGACGATGAAGCGGTACGTCCAGCCGGCCGACCCGGTGTACCAGGTCCACCCCCCACGGCCTGCATGGGGCGGCGTGCCGTAGACGTCGGCAGCCATGACATAGGGCTCGACCTTGTAGGTTTCGAGCCGCTTGGCGACGTCATGGCCGGCGGGGTTGATCATGTTGAGCAAGCGCCAGGCCCTGACGTTGTCGCCAAGCTCGGCGAACGCCATGCCGGCCCAGACCGCAGCATGGGTGTACTGGCCGCCATTTTCCCGTACGCCCGGCACATAGCCCTTGATATAGCCGGGCTCGAGCGAGCCTGTGTCGAAGGGCGGATCGAGCAGCAGGACCGCGCCGGTGTCGGGCCGTATCAGATGCTGCTCGAATGACGCCATGGCCGTGCGGCGCCGCGTTGGCGAGGCGGCACCCGACAGTACCGACCAGCTTTGCGAGATCGAGTCGATACGGCATTCGTCATTGTTGGCCGAGCCCAGGACCTGACCGTCGTCGAACCAGGCGCGCCGGTACCATGAACCGTCCCAGGCATGCTCTTCCAGACTGGCCTGCAGCAAGGCGGCCTGCCGGGTACAACGCTGTGCGAAAGCAGGGTCGCCATGCAATTGGGCAGTGATGGCAAACTGCTGCAACACATCAAAGCTGAAGAAGCCCAGCCACACGCTTTCCCCATGGCCCAGATGGCCGACCCGATTCATTCCGTCGTTCCAGTCGCCCGTGCCCATCAAGGGCAGGCCGTGGCTGCCACGCTGCAGGCCGTGTTCGATGGCGCGTACACAATGCTGATAGAGGCTTTCTTCGAGGTGTGATTTGCCCGGCAGGTCGTAATAAGACTCTTCCCCGGCATTGAGCGGTCGGCCTTCAAGGTAACCCACGGGTTCGGCCAGCACGCTGAGGTCGCCAGTGACGCTGACATAGTGGCTGGTCGCCAACGCCAGCCACAGATAATCGTCCGAACAGCCACTGCGCACCCCCCGATCGAGCGGCGGGTGCCACCAATGTTGCACGTCGCCTTCGGCATATTGATGGGCTGCACACAGCAACAAATGGCCACGTACGCTGGCGGGATCGGCATGGATCATCGCCATGCTGTCTTGCAGTTGATCGCGAAAGCCGATGGCCCCGCCGGACTGGTAGTAACCGCTGCGAGCCTGGAAGCGACAAGCGATCACCTGGTACATCAGCCAGCCATTGACCATGACATCGATGCTCGGGTCGGGGGTCTGGACCTGAATCACGTCCAGCTGCGAACGCCAATGCTCGCGTACCGCCTCGAGTTCTGCGGTGGCCGCCCCCAGGCCTCGGTATTGTTGAACCAGGCGCAGGGCTGAGGTCGTATCCCGGGCGGCACCGAGGCGGAAGACCACGTCCTGGTCGTCTCCGTTGTCGAGGTCGAGGGCCACCTGAATCGCCGCACAGGGATCCAGGCCACCACCGGTACGGCCCGACAGGCGTGCCTGCTGCAGTCCGGCAGGCGCCTTGAGGCTGCCGTTGCGGCCGATGAACTCGGTGCGATCACCGCTGATGCTGGTGGCGGTGGAGTCGGTATCGAGGAACGCCACCCGTTCGCAAAACTCGATCGAATAGGCGTTCCTGGCGAAGAATGCGCCGCTGCTGGGGTCGGCTTCCGTCACCACATGCATCGCCGATTTGCTGCGCAGGTCGCCCAGCACCCACTCGACATAGCAGGTCGTCGACAGGCGCCGGGCGCGGCCTGAACGGTTGCGAATCTGCAAGTGCGAGAACTTGATCGAAGCATCCAGCGCCACGTACACCCACAACTCGGTGTGGATACCGTCTTCATCGTGCTCGAAGACGCTGTAGCCGAAGCCGTGCCGGGTGCGGTATGCGCCAGTACCGGGACAAGGCTGTGGCGTCACCGACCAGAAATGCCCGGTTTCTTCATCGCGCACATAGATCGCCTCGCCGCTGGCGTCGGTGAGCGGGTCGTTATGCCAGGGGCTCAGGCGAAATTCGTGAGCGTTTTCCATCCAGGTGTAAGCGCCCCCACTTTCGGATATCACCGTACCGAAGTGCGGGTTGGCCAACACGTTGGCCCATGGCGCCGGCGTCGGCCTGCCCGGCTGCAAGGTCATGACATATTCGCTGCCATCGGCACTGAAGCCGCCATAGGCGTTGCCCAGGAGCAAACCTTCGATGGCGGGCAGGGTAGCGGCGGCCTTTGCCTGGCGCTTGAGCGTGGGCACGAATGCCGGGTAGGCCGGGCTTGCATGACGCCGATGTACCTGCTCGGCAATGCTGCCGTTGCCTTCACTCAGCACCAGGCGCGCCACCGACAGGATCAGCGTACGGTCCTCGTTCGACAACTGCTGTGCCGGACGCACGAAAATGCCCCCGGGACGATCGATCAGCGAAGCTTCGCTGCCGGACGTCACCACCCCCATGATCAAGTCCTGGAGTTGCTGGCGATAGCCGGCCTGGTCTTCGTTCCAGATGACCAGGTCCACCATCAGTCCCTTTTGCCGCCAGTAGGCGTGGGCCTTGACCATCTGGTGCACGAGTTCGATGTTGTCGACGGTGGCGATCTGCAGCAGAACGATAGGCAAGTCGCCGGAGATCGCCTGGCCCCAGAGGCTCGATTGATTGCGTCGGTTGGCCATCAGGACGCTGTTTTCCGCGCGCAACGAGGCATTGGCGTAGAGGATCGAAGAGGCCATCTGTTCGAACAGGCGCCCATCTTCCGGCGAGACATTGAGTTGGCGCAGCAACACCTGGCTGTGGGTCCATGCCAGGTCGAAGACGCGGTCGGCGAGGTGCCGGTCGCGGTATTTATTGATCAGGTACAGACAGTCCTCACGGCTGTCCGCGATGCCGGTCACCAGGTCAATGGTCGCCGTTTGTCCGGGTTCCAGGGTGATACGGCAGCGGATGGCCACGATCGGGTCCAGCACCGAGCCTGCGGTGCCGGACAACTTCTCGACATTGCCATCGAGCGCCGCCGGCGCTGCAACGCTGCGTCCGCGGCCGATGAAACGCGCTCGATCGGTCTCGTAGGAAATGGCGTCGATGTCCACGCCATGGGCGGCCAGCAGGTGGCACATCCAGGGGACGGCTTCCTCACTGGAGCGCCGCCTGCGGGTGCAGACGATGGCCTGCAGCGCCGGCAACAATTCGGTCTGCACGAACAGGTTGCTGAAGGCCGGGTGCATGGCATCACTGATTGCCGGGGCCAGGACCACCTCGGCGTAGGTGGTGAGCTCCACGCTACGGCGCACGCGACTGCGGTTGGTGATGTGCAGCCTGCGCAGCTCGATATCGTCTTCGGGGGACACGACGATCTCGGTGTGGGTATCGAAGTCGAGCTCGCGAACACGAAACTCGGCCCGGGCATCGCTGAAAATCGCTTCATGGCTTTCTGGCTTGTGCCGGGTCGGCTGGTGGGCGGAGGACCAGAACACGCCGCTGCTGACATCGCGCAGGTAGCAGAACATGCCCCAGTTGTCGCAGGTCGCGTCTTCATGCCAGCGGGTCACGGCGATGTCGTTGCAGCGGCTGTAACCGCCGCCGGCACTGCTGAGCATGACGTGGTAACGGCCGTTGGACAGTAGCTGGACGGCGGGGCGCTTGCGCCCGGGATCGGCGAACACTCGCAGCCTGGTTTCCTGCGCGCGTCCGTTTTCATCTGTGGCAGGTGCCAGGGTTGCATGCAGGTAAGGTGCGGCGGTTTTGGGGACGCGTTCCTGCAGTAACAGGATGGTCGCCTGGAAGGCCGGGATCGACTCGAAGCGTCGCTGCATGGGCCGGTCCAGCAGCAGGCTGGTCAAGGCCAGCAGGCTCATGCCCTGATGGTGTGCCATGAACGAGCGCACGACCGCATAGCGCTGGCCGCGTGGCAGGCGTGTCTCGGTGTAGTCGACCGCTTCGTACAGCCCGTAGCGGCCGGCCGACCCTTGGGCCGCCAGGCGTTGCAGGTTGCGGCAGGCCGCTTGCGGCTCGACCATCAGCGCCAGGGCGCTGGCGTACGGCGCAATCACGGTATCGTCGGCCAGTCCGCGCTTGAGGCCAAGGCCTGGAACACCGAACGCCCGATACTGATAATTGAAGTGGGCGTCCAGGGTGCTGTAACCCGACTCGGACACGCCCCAGGGGATGCCCAACAGGTTGCCATGCTCGATCTGCAAGGCCACGGCCGCGCGGCAAGTCTGCTCCAGCAGCGTACCTTCATAGCTGGGCATGACCAGGTTGGGCATCAGGTACTCGAACATCGATCCGGACCAGGAAAGCAGTACCGGTACCCCCCGATTGTTGCTGAGCAAGCGTCCGAGGGTGAACCAGGCCTGTTGCGGCAGCTGGCCCTGGGCGATGACCACGAAATTGGTCAGGCGAACCTCTGACGCGAGCAGGTCGTAATAACCGTTGTCCAGCCTGCGCTCGTCGGCGTTGTAGCCTATCGAGAACAGGTCACGTTGAGCATCGTAGAGGAAGGTGAAGTCCATGCTCGCCAGTGACGCGGACAGTTCGACCAGACGCTCAAGGTGGCTGATTCGTGCGCGCGCCAGGCGTTGTACCGCCTGCACTTGCGCCTGATCGGCAGGCTGCCACAGCGTGCAATCGAGCTCGGCCATTTGCCGCAGGCTGAGTGCTGGTGCTGGTGCTGGTGCCCGGGCGGGTGCCAATGGCAGCTCGAAGCGCAGTCGTTCTGCCCGCAGATCCGCACACTGCGCCTGCAATGCCTGCAGCCAGTAGTGTACTTCTTCAGCAGCGGTGTCGATTGCCAAGGCATCCGCCAGATCGAGTACTTGCAGGAGGTTGTCCGGGGGGGCCTGGACAATCGCCGACGCCACCTTCGCGCGCAGTTCAAGCACGGCGCGGTCATCGAGGTTCCCGTCTTGTAAGGCCTGCTGCAGCACATCGAGGGTGTCGCCCAGACCGCTGAGGGTGCGTTGATCGAACAGGGGCGTGTCAATCAATCCCAGCAGCCCAGGCCGCAGGGTGAGCAGCAGACCCGCCAGGTTGCCGCTGTCCACGGTGGATACATACCGAGGCGCCAGCGGCAGGAGTGACTGGGTGTCGTACCAGTTGTAGAAGTGCCCATGGTGTCGCTCAAGACCGGCCATGCACTCAAGCGTGGCAGTGACGCGTTCAAGCAGGCGCCCGGTACTCAGGTAACCGAAATCGTGGGCCGCCAGGTGCGAGAGCAAGGCCATGCCCATGTTGGTCGGTGAGGTGCGATGGGCAATGGTTGGCTTGGGTATCTCCTGGACGTTGTCCGGCGGCAACCAGTTGTCCTCAGGCCCCACGTACCGATCGAAGAACGCCCAGGTCCGGCGTGACAGCATGCGCAGGAAGCGCAGCTCTTGCACTGACGGGTCAAACCCCGCCGGGGTTGTCGGCAGGCTGATCCACCAGGCAATCGCCGGACTTGCCAGCCACACCAGCAGCAAGGGTGCCGCCAGTGCGAGTACATGAAGAGTGGGGAGCAGGGCCGCGAATAGAGTCAGCGCCAGCGCAGGGGCAATCCACATGCTTTTATACATGCCGGACAGATCGTTGCCACTGGAGCGCTCGACCTCACGAGACGGTTGCCATTGCAGCAGGCGGCGCTTGCTGATCAGCATGCGCCACAGTGAGCGGGCAATCGCATCGAAGCTCAACAACGCATCGGACGGCAACCAGACAATCGACAACAGCGCGCGCATGAAATGCTGGCCCGAGGTCCGTAATGCCGCACTCAGGTGTTGCCCCAATGGAATATCGGCAGCTTTCTGTACCAGCGCCAGTACCGACTGCAGCAAGGGTTGGAGAAATACCAGGATGACCACCGCCAATGTCCAGGAGACGGCCTCGCTCGAACCCAGCCAGCCCCATGTCAGCATGACCAGGAAGGCGCCTGGCTCCAGGCTGCGGCGCAGATTGTCAAAAATCTTCCAGCGGGCAAGGTTGCAAAGAAGGTTGGGCGCAAATCCTCCCTGGGGTTTCGGTGCCCACGGCAAGGCCCAGTACAGCACTTGCCAGTCCCCGCGAATCCAGCGGTGTCGGCGCTTGGCATCGGCGCTGTAGCGAGACGGGTATTCTTCATACAGCTGTACATCGCTGAGCAGCCCGCAGCGGGCATAGCAGCCTTCGATCAGGTCGTGGCTGAGAATGCGGTTGTCGGGCAGGCAGCCCTCGAGTGCCTGTTCGAAGGCGTCGACGGCATAGATGCCCTTGCCGATGAAGGAACCGTTCTGGAACAGGTCTTGATAAACATCGGAGACGGCACGGGTATAAGGATCGACACCGGCATCGCTGCCAAACAGGCGGGCGTAGGTCGAGCGTGCCGTGCTGGGCAGGCTGATCCCCACGCGTGGCTGGAGGATGGCGTAACCGCTGACGATCTTGCCGCTTTGTTCATTGAATACCGGATGGTTCAGCGGGTGCATCATCGCACCGATGCACTGGCGCGCGACATCCCGGGGCAGCAAGGTATCGGTGTCCAGGGTGATGACGAAACGCACCGATTCCAGTGGCGCGACATCACCGACGATCAATGCAAAGCGCTGCTGTCCTTTACCTCGCAGCAACGCGTTGAGCTCGGCGAGCTTGCCGCGCTTGCGTTCATGCCCCATCCATACCCGCTCGGTCGCGTTCCAGTGCCGGGGCCTGTGCAGCAGGAAGAACCGGTCGACCTGGCCATCGGCATACTTGTGGTTGAGCGCCTCGATCAGTTGGCGCGCCAGGGCGAGCAATTCGGCATCCTCGGGCATCACCTCGGCAGGGGCGTCCATGAAGTCACTGAGCAGCGCAAAATGCAGGTTGGCATCGCGATTGGCGAGGAATCGCACTTCCAGGCCTTCCGCCAGGGCCTCGATGTCGCCGGCGTTGGCAAACATCGTCGGCACCGCCACCAGCGTTCGCGCCTCGGCTGGTATGCCCTTGCTGTAATCCAGGCGCGGCAACAGCGACGGGACTACCGTAAGCGTCACCAGCCAGTTGACCAGCCCGATCGCCAGGCGGCTGGTCATCAATAACGCGGGCACGGCAAGCAGGACCAGGCTCCACAATGGCGTGCCGCTGTGATAGGCACTGCCGAGAAATGGCCAGGCCAGCAGCAGTGTCAGCAGCAGGGCAGGGTACAGGTAGAACTTCAACGGCGCGCTCTGCAGCAGTCGCTTCCATCGCTCGTGCAGCGGCATGCTGGCGTGCAGCGCCTGCTCCAGGCTGAGCAACCCGTCAGCCACCAGGTAATAGCCCACATGCCCGGTTACACCGGCCGTGGGTTGTGTGCTCGCGGCCAGTTCAATGGTGGCTTGTGCCACCCTGGTTTCGGAGTGCACGCAATGCCGGGCAAGGCGTTCGACCACATGGCGGTAACGATCACGGGTGGCAAAGTCCATGTTCGCGTAGACGCCTGCCGGGTCCGTGCGCAATACCTGTTCGACATGGCTGAGCAGCTCGACGAACTCGCGCCAGTCGGTCGCTGCCAGCAAGCGCAAGCTGGCGATGCTGTTGCTGATGGACACCTGATCACCGGATTGCTGCTGGGCATCCATCTGCACCAGGCGTTCGACCGTAAGGCCGGACTCACCGAGCGTTTGTTCTATCCACGCCATGGGCAATATCAGCGCGGCGCTTTGTCCGTGCAGTCGGCGCGCCAGTTCCGCAACGAAGGGTGGCGTCATCGGCGGCGCCGATCGCGCCATGTCGGCAACGGTCAATACCACGCTCTTGGCGTCGCGCTCGGCCATTTCGATCAATCGATCGGCCCAGTCATCGGCGAGGTTACGGTCATCCCTGTTGGCCATGACCCGGGATGCCACGCGCCGCAAGTTCTCGATCAGCGCCAGGCGCAGCATGATCGGGATCGCCCATAGCTCGCCCAGGGTCAGCGGCGTGATGGTCTGATAAGAGGCGATGAAACAGTTCAGGCTTGGCGCGTCGACCCGGCCATCGCCGTGCGCGATGGTTTCCAGGGCGATGTCGTAGACCCGCGGCAGGCCTGCCGAAGGGCCTTCGGCCAGGCGTGGCAGCTCGCGGCTATAGCCGTCGGGCAGGTGGGTCCTGGCGGTACGGATGTTTTCTTCGATCAGGTAGAAGTTGTCCAGCAGCCATTCCGCCGCAGGGGTTGGGCGTCGGGTGGACAGTTGAACGGTCTTGAGCGCTGCGCAGCTACGTTCCAGAAGCAGTTGGTTGTCAGTCAGGCGGCCAAGCAAGGCATCCTTTTTTGAAAGGCGCCCGAGCAAATGCTGGCGTGCCAGCACGATGCCGTGGTCTGCCATCTGCTGGGCATTGAACAGGTCGGCACGCAGAATGGGCTCGTACTCGAACTTGTGCCGTGCTGCACTCCACCTGAGCCAGATGGCCGGTGAGCGCCAAAGGCTGGACAGCGTGCGAGTCAGGATATTTTGCATGAATTCCTTCGTACGACCCGCGCAGGGCAGGTCGCTTGTGGAATGAAGGCGGTTCTACGCCAGGCCAGGTGTGCGGGGCATTGCGCCGCCGGGCGCTGCATTCCACCGACGAGTGTGGAGGATTCATCGCGGCGAAGTCTGTTCGCTAGCGAACATAGGCCATGTCAAACGCGGCGGGGCTGTGTGATCAGTGAGCGATCCGGGATGCCGCTTTTGGCCGCAAAGCGACGGCATGACCGTCGCCGTGGAAGTGCTCGCTAAACGTTGGCGTCGTATGCCTATTCCTGGCCTTGAGTTGACCGACCCTGCCAATCGCGCAGCCATTGCAAGCCTTTGGAGGTGTCGCCGCGTGGCCGGTACTCGCAACCCACCCAACCGCTGTACCCCAGTTGATCGATCAGCTCGAACAGGTAGGGATAGTTCAGCTCGTTGTTCATGTCCGGCTCCTGGCGATCCGGCACGCCCGCGATCTGGATATGGCCGATGCCGGCGATATCCCGTCGCAGCTTCGTCGCCACGTCGCCCTCGACGATCTGGCAATGGTAGACGTCGAACTGGACCTTGAGGTTGGCCTGGCCGACCGCTTTGCAGATAGCCTGAGCCTGATGTTGGTGGTTGAGGAAAAACCCCGGCATGTCGCGGGTGTTGATCGGCTCCAGTAATACAGTGATGCCAGCCTTGGCGGCTTGTGTCGCTGCGTGGCTGAGGTTTTCCAGGTAGGTTTGCTGGTGCCTGGCGCGATCCGCTTCGTTGGCCAGCAGCCCGGCCATGACATGGATGCGGTCGTTGCCCAGTACTGCGGCGTATTCCAGGGCCTGGTCGAAACCGGCGCGGAACTCCGACTCACGGCCCGGCAAGGACACGGTGCCTTTTTCGCCAGCCGCGATATTGCCAGGCGGTGCGTTGAACAGGGCCTGGACCAGGCCATTGTCGTCGAGCCGCTGTTTCAATTGCTGTGGGCTGTAGTCGTAGGGGGACATGTACTCCACTGCCTGAAAACCATCGGCTGCGGCGGCGGCGAAACGGTCGAGAAAGTCATGTTCGGGGTAGAGCATGCTGAGGTTGGCAGCGAAACGAGGCATGAAGACTCCTGCGGTCAAAAAATCAATCTGTGGGTTACCACTGCACACCAAAGGCTTCGTGCAATTCATCCAGCGCCGCCTGGTGCAGCGGAGCCGGTCTCGGATTGCTCATCAGCCACAGGCGTGCCGTTTCTTCCAGTTCTTCCAGGGCATAGCTGGCTTTGGACACCGAGCTTTCCCAGATCACCGGGCCCAGGCGTTCAAGCATCACGCCGCGCACGCGGTTGGCCAGTTGCGCCACACGTTCGGCCACCTTCGGTGAACCCGGACGTTCATAGGCGATCAGCGGGATGTGCCCGACCTTCATCACCTGATAGGGCGTCAGCGGCGGCAGGATGTCATCCTCGTGCCAGACACCGGCCAACGTCAATGCCACCAGGTGGGTCGAGTGGGTGTGTACCATGCCTCCAACCCCCGGGTTGCGATCGTAGACCTGGCGGTGCAGGGCGAGGGTCTTTGACGGTTTGTCGCCGCTGACCCATTCACCCGCCAGGCTGACCTTGGCAATCGCGGTCGGGTCGAGGCGCCCCAGGCACGCGTCCGTGGGCGTGATCAGCCAGCCGTCCTCCAGCCGGGCGCTGATGTTGCCGGCGCTGCCCACCGTGTAGCCACGGGCATACAACGAAGCGCCGACTTCACAGATCTCTTCGCGCAGAGCGTTTTCGTTACTCATGCCAGTACTCCTGCCAGTTGCTTGAGGGCCTTGTCGAAGAAATCCGCGCCGCCGAAATTGCCCGACTTGAGCGCCAGGGCCAGCGGTTCTCCGGGCGTGCTGACGCAAGCGGGCACACCCGGGGCGATTTGTGCGCCGATCTGCAACAACTGGATGTTCAGCGCCTGGACCACGGCTCCCGACGTTTCCCCACCGGCGACCACGAAGCGCCGGACACCTGCCTCGCGCAGCCTGCCGGCGATCCGGCCCATCGCTTGCTCGACCAGATGCCCGGCGCGCTCGGCTCCTAACTCACGTTGTACCGCCTTGACCTCATCCGGGGTACTGGTGGCGTAGATCAGCACTGTTTGCCCATGGTCAGCAGCGAAGGCCAATGCCTCCTCGATGACCGGTTGTCCCGCCGCCAGGGCCAGGGGGTCGACACGAAAGGCCGGGCGACCTGCCTGCAGCCAGGTCGCTACCTGACCATTGGTGGCCTGCGAAGCGCTGCCCGCGAGCACCACTTCACCGCCTTCGACCGCAGGCCGTTGTGCGGCGTCCAGGTCGCGCAACCGGCCGGCGCGTCGAAAGTTGTCCGGTAAGCCCAGCGCCAGCCCGGAACCGCCGGTGAGCAGCGCCAGGTCGGCGCAGGCTTCGCCCAGCACATGGAGATCGGCATCGGACAAGGCATCGGCGACGGCCATGCGTACCCCTTCGGCGCGAAGCTGTGCGATGCGCGCTCGAACGCTCTCGACGCCCCCGGACACACTGTCATGGCGCAACAGGCCAACCTTGCTCCGGGTCTGCGCTTGCAGCACGCGAACCAGGTTCGCGTCCGTCATCGGTGTCAGCGGGTGATGCTGCATGCCCGACTCACTGAGCAATTGATCCTGTACGAACAAATGCCCGCGAAAGACCGTGCGACCGTTTTCCGGGAAGGCCGGACAGGCGAGGGTGAAATCACAGTCCAGTGCCTCGAGCAAGGCGTCGCTGACCTGGCCGATATTGCCGGCCGGGGTCGAGTCGAAGGTCGAGCAGTATTTGAAGAAAATCTGTTCGCAGCCACGCTCGCGCAGCCAGCGCAACGCTTCGAGCGATTCCTTCACGGCATCGGTGGCCGGCACGGTCCTCGACTTCAGGGCGATGACGATAGCGTCGGCGTCGAGTTGGCCGGCGGTATCGCCGGCGGGTATGCCGATGCTTTGCACGGTGCGCATGCCGCCGCGCACCAGCATGTTGGCAAGATCGGTGGCACCGGTGAAGTCGTCGGCGATGCAGCCCAGCAGCGGCCGGGCAGGGGCATTCAACATGTTCAACTCCTCAATCGGGTTTGGCCGGGCAGGTACTCGTTGATGAACTGCTCGATCACATCGGTGAAATCCTCGTCCGCGGTGAAGCCCAGGTCCCGGGAGTAGGTGGCGCAAAAGGCGCCTGGCCAGGAGCCGACGATGCGCTCGATCGCCGGATTGCGTTCCATGCGGATGCGCCCGGCCACTTCTGCACCGGCCGTCTGGCGCAAGGCGTCGATCATGCGTTCGACGGTGATCGACAGGCCCGGCATGTTGATCACCCGACCCTGGGTCAATTGCTCGCCGGACAATTCATGACCATGAATCAGGTTGGCAATCGCCTGTGCGGGCGACATCAGCCAGAGCCGGGTATCGAGCGGTACCGGACAGACGCTGGGTTGGCCGTTGAGCGGTTCGCGGATGATGCCGCTGGCGAAGCTGGACGCGGCGAGGTTGGGCTTGCCCGGACGCACCACGATGGTCGGCATGCGCAGGCTGCGGCCATCGACGAAGGCGCGCCGGCTGTAGTCGGCGAGCAACAGGTCGTTCATGGCCTTTTGCGTGCCATAGGAACTCTGCGGCGCCCAGACCTGATCATCGCGCACGCGTTCCGGCAACTGCCCGCCGAACACCGCGACCGAGCTGGTCATCACCCATTTCGGGCAGGTACCGAGCCGGCGAACGCGTTCGAGCATGTTCTGGGTGGCGGTGAAGTTGATGCGCATGCCCAGTTCGAAGTCGCCTTCGGCCTGGCTGGAAACCACCGCAGCCAGATGGAAGATGCTGTCGGTGTTGGCATCGATCAGGCGGTCCAGCACGTCAGGGTTGGCGATATCGCCACACACCACTTTCACCCGGGGATCATCGATCCCCGTGAGTTCGACCATGTCGAAGGCGACGATTTGCCCGATGGGCCGGGACTGGCCGGTACGGTCGGTGAGCGAGCCACGCAGCAACAGCGCTTCGATCAGGCGGCGGCCGAGGAAGCCTGCCGCACCGGTCACGAGAATATTCATGAGTTACTCCAAACGTCAGCGGTTGACGAGTTTTCCGGGAATTCTGAAGACCAGCAGGGCGCCGAGGAACAATGCACTTGCCATCACATACATGCCGATCGTGGTGCTGTGGGTGGCGTCTTTGAGGAACCCCATCAGGTACGGCGAGACGAAGCCCGCCAGGTTGCCCCAGGAGTTGATCAGGGCAATGCCGGCTGCCGCTGCCGTGCCGCCGAGGAAGGCAGTCGGCAGGCTCCAGAACAAGGGCAGGGTGCTCATGGCCCCCATCGAGCCCAGGGTCAGGCCGATCATGGAAACCGTGAAGTTGTCGCTCCAGGTCGCGGAGATGAACAGGCCGATACCGCCGAGTACGGCGGTCAGCGCCAGGTGCCAACGCCGCTCGCGCAGCCGGTCGGCGCTACGCGAGACCAGGATCATGGTCATTGCCGCCGCGGCGTAAGGGATGGCGGTGAGCATGCCGACTTGCAGGACATCGCTGACGCCGGCCTGGCGGATAAGAGTCGGCAACCAGAAACCGACGGTGTAGAAACCGGCGATCATGCAGAAGTAGATGGCCGTCAGCAGCCAGATGCGCGGCTGCAGGAACACCTCTTTGAGGCTGTGTTTCTGGTGGCCGGCGGATTCCGCGTCGATGCGCGTCTGCAGCAGGGTTTTCTCTTCCCGGGTGAGCCAGCCGGCACTGGAGATGCGGTCGCTGAGGCAGAAAATCACCAGGATGCCGACGGCGATCGAGGGCAGTCCTTCGAGAAAGAACAGCCATTGCCAGCCGGCAAACCCGTGGTCACCGTTGAAGGCGCTCATGATCCAGCCGGACAACGGCGCGCCGATCAGGCCGGACAGCGGCACGGCGGTGGCGAACAGGGCGTACATCTTGCCGCGGCGATGGGTCGGGAACCAGTAGGACAGATAGAGGATGACCCCCGGGTAGAACCCGGCTTCGGCGATCCCCAGCAGGAAGCGCATGATGTAGAAGGACATTGGCGTACTCACCAGTGCCATGGCCGAGGAGATGATTCCCCAGGTGATCATGATGCGTGCGATCCACAACCGCGCGCCGACGCGATGCAGGATCAGGTTGCTGGGAATCTCCACGAGGAAGTAGGCAATGAAGAAAATCCCTGCGCCAAGGCCGTAGACGGCTTCGGAAAATTGCAGATCGTCGGACATCTGCAGTTTGGCGAAACCGACGTTCACCCGGTCCAGATAGGCGACCAGGTAACACAGCAACAGCAGCGGCAGGATACGCCACGCCACTTTGCGATACGCCAGATCCTCGAAGCGATCGGCGGGCACGGCGGCACCGGTTTGAATCACTGATTCAGTCATGTGTTTCCCCCATCCTTATTGTTGTAGTGGGTGACTTTGTTTTTGTCGGATTACATGATGTGGCGTTTTTTATCATAATACGTCATACGAACTCAACGACTAAATCGAAAGAGGACGGCGGGTCTAAAATGCAGTACCGTTCACCGATTTGAGCCCAGAGATGCCTATGCCCATTCCTGATAAATCTTCCTGTAGCGCCGATGCGCTGGGTGTCCTGAAGGACGCCGCCAAGGGCACGCTGTCCGATCAGGTGACGGCGGCCCTCAAGGCCTATATCGCCAGCGGCGAAGCACTGCCGGGCGATCGCCTGCCCACCGAGCCCGTCCTCTCGGAACGGTTCGGCGTTAGCCGGACAGTTATCCGCGAGGCAATCTCGCGCCTGAAGTCAGCCGGTCTGGTGGAGGTTCGCCAGGGCAGCGGTACCGTGGTCAGCGAAGGTGCGCACATCAAGGCGTTCACGATCGACCTCGATGTCGGCGGCTCGATCGAGGCGGTATTGAGGGTCACTGAATTACGCCGCGGCATCGAAGGCGAGGCGGCGGCACTGGCGGCCCAGCGGCATTCACCTGCTCAGCTTGAAGCCATCCACCAGGCGCTGAAGGCCATCGATGCAGCCGAGCAGGCGGGACGCGATGGGGTAGAGGAAGACCTGGGGTTCCATCACTCCATTTCCAGGGCTACCGGCAATCCGCTGTACCCGTCATTGCACGAGTTCATCGCGCAATTCATCAAAGAGGCGATCCGCATCACGCGCTCCAACGAAGAGCGCCGCCGGGATCTGGCCAAGACCGTGCGGGCCGAACACTTCGCGGTGTACTCGGCCATTGCCGCGCGCGACCCCGAAGGCGCGCGGCATGCGGCACTCAATCACATCAATAACGCAGTCGAGCGGCTCAAGAGCGCCGATCCATCGTTCTGGCAGAACCCGGGAACGAGAAAGTCCTAGTCTGTGCACCATCTCAGTCGAGATGGCTGCCCACCACCTCGACTATCCGCTGAGCAATCTGCACGGCGTGGGTCTCCAGCGCGAAGTGGCCGGTATCGAGCATCTCGACCACCGCATCGGGGTTGTCACGCTTGTAGGCCTCGGCACCTGGCGGAATGAAAAACGGGTCGCCCTTGCCCCAGATCGCCAGCGTCGGCACCTGGGCATCGCGCAAGAATTGCTGGAACGCCGGGTACAGCTTCAGGTTGTTCCGATAGTCATAAAACAGGTCGAGCTGGATGTCCTTGTTGCCGGGCCGTTCCAGCAATAGCGCGTCCAGATGATAACCCTCGGGTGCAATGAGATCGGGGTTGCTCACGCCTTCCACATACTGCCAGCGCGTGCCTTCCAGGTGCAGGATGGCATCGTGGATCACCTGGCGATTGGCGGGCGACGGCTCGTCCCAATACCGGCGGATCGGCGCCCAGGCATCCCCCAGGCCTTCGAGATAGGCATTGCCGTTCTGCGAAACGATCGCGCTGACCCGCTCCGGGTACGCCAGCGCCAGGCGCAGGCCGACCGGCGCCCCATAGTCGAAGAAGTACATCCCGTAACGCTTGAGGCCCAGCACATCGACGAACTGGCGGATCGTCTCGCCGATGGCATCGAAGGTGTAGACGTAGTTGCGTTCGGCGGGCACCTCGGTGAAACCGAAACCGGGCAGATCCGGCGCAATCAGGCGGTATTTGTGTGCGAGCAGCGGGATCAGGCCCCGGAACTGGTGCGATGAACTGGGAAAACCGTGCAGCAGCAAGAGTACGGGAGCGTCGGCAGCACCGGCCTCGCGGTAGAAAACCCGAATGCCGTCGGCTTCGACGAATTTGCAGGCAGTGGTGGTGTGCGGGAGCGTGGTCATGACGGATCTCCAATGTAACTTGTTAAATTTGTTTTTGCTGGTTACCTGTTTTCATTTTGCACGGACTTCGTAACTGGTCAAATCATTTTTATGGGTTACAATCCGGGTATTGATTTCCGGGAGATTTCCATGACTGACGCTGTGACCACGCCTGGCTTGCCCGTACCGCTGGTGCTGGCCGACCATCCGGCGCTGGATCTGCTGAACACCCGAATGGTGGTCGAAGGCCAGCGGCGCGACCTGCTCAACAGCGATGCCGACGCGGCGCGCTGGCTGGAGCAGATCGGTTTCGGTCTGGCGTCGGAAGTGGCGGAGGGTGACGGGCAGTTGCTTGCCCGATTGCGCAAGCTGCGCGACTGCATCGAGAGCCTGCTCGCTGCCCGTCGAGAGAATCGCGTGGCGGATCCGGCAGCGCTCAATGCCTTTCTGCTGCGGGTCGTGCCGCAACTGGTGTGGGAGGAGGCGGGCGCGCCGGTGCTGGATCGCTTGCACCAGGGCGATGCCGGCCACCAGCGTCTGGGCAGGCTCGCTTACGCTGCTGCGCAGTTAATGGCCGAAGGCGATTTCAGCCTGGTACGCAAATGCGAAAGCGCCGAATGTTCATTGATGTTTTACGACCGCACCAAATCCCACAAACGACGCTGGTGCAGCATGGCGCTGTGCGGAAACCGGCATAAGGTCGCCGAATTCCGCAAGCGACGCCAGGGTGTCGCGGACTGAAGGGCATAGCGCTGCGCGGTATTGGCGGGGTTTATTGGTTTCCGGAGTCGAGTCCTTTGACATCAGGATTTCAAGTGATCCTGATGGCGCCGCTTGAGCCCCGGGACAGGGGAGTTGATCGATAGGCGGTTCTGCTACCCACCGATTGGCTGATCCAATCCCATGCCCGGCCGAATATCTGTTGACCGGACTGTTTCGTACCAACAGACTTCCGTCTTTTGTGTATTCCTAAAGGTCTGTCTGATGCGTAAGTCATTCACTGTCGTGGCATTAAGCCTTCTTGTATCGCAGTACTCCCTCGCTGGCGAAGCCACCAATACGGCTATCGGTGGCGGTGTCGGCGGCGCCCTTGGCAGCGTGGTCGGTCAGGCTGTTGGAGGTAGCACCGGCGCTGCGATCGGAGCCGGCGTCGGTGGCGCGGCCGGGGGCGCGATGACCGCCAAGAGTGGCAAGAAGACCGAGTCGGCTATTGGCGGAGGTCTCGGTGCAGCGGGTGGCCAGGTCATCGGCAACAGTGTCGGTGGTTCCACCGGCGGCCTGATCGGTGCGGGTCTGGGCGGCGCAGCAGGTGGTGCGATCGGCAACAATATGGCCGATGACGACGATCATCACGATTCCGGCTACAAGCAAAAGAATAAACACAAGAACAAACATAAACACAAACATCACGACTGATCGCGGATGCCGAGAGCCGAGACTAAGCCGAGACCCTGAACCTGTGGTGAGGGAGCTTGCTCCCCCGCCACAGGTCGCAGTGGGTATCCATGCAGAAGCGGGGGACGATCATGGTGTCCACGTCGGCGGCGACGACAGCCGGACCTGAAGCGGCCTGATGCCCCATGCAAAACCCGGGGAACCGGTTCTGCAAGGGAGCACGCAAAAGATACTGCCTGCATTCATGGGAATATTTCCCACGTAGCTATACTGGGGTTAACTGTCCAGGAATGCGCTGAATGCAATCGTCTACCTTGCCCACCTCGCTCCTCAAAGCCCTGCGCCATGTCATGCGGCCGCTGGTACGCCTGATGCTGCGCAAAGGCGTCACGTACCTGGTTTTCGCCGACCTGCTCAAGGAGGTTTTCGTCGATGTGGCGGACCGTGAGTTCCGTCTGGACGACAAGGCACCGACCGACAGCCGCATCAGCCTGCTCACCGGCGTGCATCGCAAGGACGTACGGCGTTTGCGCAACAGCGGCGACCCCGCCACTTCCACGCTTCCGGAAAACATCACCTTCGGTGCGCAACTGGTCAACGCCTGGACCAGTGCCCCCTATTGCAACGACGCCGGCCAGCCATTGCCGCTGCCTCGCTTGGCCAGTGTCGGCGGCGACCGTTCCTTTGATGCTCTGGTGGCGAAGGTCAGCACGGACATCCGGGCGCGGGTGGTACTGGACGAATGGCTGCGCTTGGGCGTCGTGCGCCTTGACGAACAGGAGCGTGTGCACCTCGAAGCCCAGGCCTTCGTGCCGCAAAAGGGCTTCGATGAGAAAGCGGCTTACCTGGGGCATAACCTGCACGATCATGCCTGCGCTGCGGTACACAACTTGAGCGGCGAAGCCCCGGCCTTTTTTGAACGTAGCGTCCACTATGACGCACTGGCCCCGATGAGCGTCGAGGCGCTGCGCGAGGCCGTTGCCAGCGAGGGAATGCAGGCCCTGTTGAGCTTCAACCGACTCGCCGCCGAGCTGGAATTTCGCGACCTGCCCAGC
Organism: Pseudomonas sp. GNP012; assembly: GCF_054343835.1. NCBI lineage: Bacteria > Pseudomonadati > Pseudomonadota > Gammaproteobacteria > Pseudomonadales > Pseudomonadaceae > Pseudomonas > Pseudomonas sp. GNP012. Next base: position 1,795,978 of record NZ_JBTGUU010000001.1, read on the forward strand.
CTCGAACCGCGCCAGCGCATCACGGTCGGCCTGTACTTCTACACTGAGGCTTGTGACCCCAACTCACCGACGGCTCCCAAGCCATGACCATCCATTTGCGCCTGATTCGAGCCGCCGCCCTCGCTTTGGGCCTCGGGTTTGCGATTGTGTTGCAAGCCGCGCCGGCCTGTGTCAGCCAGAATGACGCGGGCAGCAGTGAAGTGCCGCTCATCCAGGCGCCGGGTGGCACCGGCGGTACGGGCGCGGCGCCTGGCGGCATGGGCGGTACTGGCATCAGCACTGACAACGGCGGGGTGGGCGGTACCGGCGCACCGCTGAACAAGCGCCCCGGCGGGATCGGCGGCACCGGCATTGTCGGCACCATCACCGGGTTCGCCTCGATCTGCGTCAATGGCATGGAAGTGCACTTCAACAAAAACGTCCCTGTCAGCGAGAACGGCATTGCCGCCACCAGCACCCGTCTGGCAGTTGGCCAGGTGGTTGCCGTGGAAGCGTTCAATTCCCGGCGCGGTCTGGAGGCCGGGCGCATTGCTATCCTGCATGTCTATGAAGGCCCTTTGACAGCCCTGCCCAGAGACTCCCTGCCCATGCGTGTCATGGGCCAGCCGGTACGCCTGGCCAACGGTGCTCAAGTCGCTCCCGGCCTGCGTGCGGGTGATCCCGTACGGGTCAGCGGGCTGCGCGATGCCCGGGGTGAAGTGGTGGCCAGCCGCATCGACCGTGCGCCCGGCCTCAAGGAGGCCAGCGCCATCGGCCCGATCGATCGCAGCGGTTATCTGCAGGGCCTCAAACTCGGCAACCATCCGGGACCGGCGCAGGAAATGCTGGTGCGCGGCCAGTGGTCGGGACGCGAGCTGGAGGTGAGCCAAAGTCGCCCCGACCCGAGCCTGCCTTTCATTGGCCGTGCACATAATGCGGTGATCGAGGGCCTGGTACAGGGCCGGCAGGACAGTCGCCTGGTGGTGGGCGGCTTTAAAGTGACGATGGCGCGCGACACCGTGTTTGTCGGTGTGCAGTCTTCGCAGCTGACGCTGGATCGACGCGTGCGGGTCACCGGCGTGTTCAGCGGCGCACGGGAGGTACAGGCCACGCGTATCGAATTGCCCCGCGAGCGCTCCGATTCGCCAGCCGGCAACCAGCACGGGCGGATTCGAAACAGCGAGCAAAACACGGACGACCCAAGCGGCTCGGGCAATTCGGGCAGCTCGGACGATTTCAACAGCGCCGGCGACTCGAGCGGCTCCAACAGTTCCGGCAACTCGCGGGATTCGGGGAACTCGGGCAGTGACAGGAGCGGCCGTTCCGAGAGCGGTGGCAGCGTCGTCGACGATACTCGCCACGGGGGCAATGACAGTCATGGCGCTGGCGACAGGATCGAACGCGTGGACGTGGACAAGTCCGGCAAGTCGGAGCGTGTCGAGAAGGTCGAGCAATCCGGCAAAGTCGAGAGAGTGGAGAGGGTAGAGAAGGTAGAGAAAGTCGAAAAAGTTGAACGTCCGGAGAAAGTCGAGAAAGTCGATCGGCCAGAAAAGGTTGAGAAAGTAGACAAGGTTGATCGGCCAGAAAAAGTCGAAAAAGTCGAAAAGGTCGAGACCGTTGAAAAAGTCGACCGCTCTGGCAAGTCGGGTTAAACAGTGAAGGCATGATGCACTTGCGCCATAAGTCACTAGGCTGTGTAAGTCACGCAACAAAGCCTGCGTGTGAACTTCGATGACGCAAGACACGAGGTGAACATGGACCCCAAGCGCATCCTGCTCGTCGGTTGGCTGGCCAGCCTGGCCTTGCCGGCCCTGGCCGATACCTTCTCGACCTCGATCGGAACCGACTACTCCCGGGGCGATTATGGCACCGACACCACTTCCGAAACCTGGTACGTCCCGCTGGTGGGCAAATACGAAACCGGCCCCATGACCTACAAGCTCACAGTGCCCTGGCTGCGCATCACCAATCCTTCGGTCGGCCCTGACGGCGAGCCGTTGCCCGGCGGTTGCGACAAAGTGGAAAGCGGTTTGGGCGACACTGTTGTCGGTGCCGACTATGCCTTGCTTGACGGCAATATTGGCGGGCTGTTCGTGGATCTGATCGGCAAGGTCAAGTTGCCCACAGCCGACGAAGACAAGTGCCTGGGCACCGGAAAAACCGACTATTCCGCCCAGGTCGATGTCGCCAAAGCCTTCGGCAGGGTGACCGGGTTCGCCACGCTGGGCTGGAAAAAATTCGGCGATCCGTCGGGCTCCGACTTCGACAACCCGATATTCGCCGGCCTCGGCTTCGCCATGCCCGTGTTCGCGCGCACTTCGGCGGGGGTGTCCTACGACTGGCGGCAGAAGGTCGTATCCACGGGCGACCAGATCAAGGAACTCACCCTCTTCCTCACGCACAAGCTCAATCAGAACTGGAAGTTTCAGTTATATGCCGTCAAGGGGTTTTCCGACGCCAGCCCGGATGGCGAGGCTGGGCTGGTGTTCACCCACACCTACTGATACCTGCCAGTTTCCGGGCCTCGATGGGTTTCGTCGTCTCAACCCAGGCCTTCGCCTGCTTCGGTTCTGATGGTCGGTGGTTGACACACGGGCTGACAGGCCTAATCTAAAAGTGTGGGAATATTTCCCACGCACGGATGCCGACTGGCTCTGAAGGATCGTTCGGAAACCGCAGTTGCTTGTTATTGCTGCAAATTAATGGCCGTGCCGGTTGGCTGGCCGCTCCAATGGGCGGCCGGGAACTCACTGGACATTGCGTTCGATACGGACATGACTACGCAACTCCAAGCGGAGGTGCATCATGCTTCTAAAAAAATGTTTGTTGGCTCTGGCAATTGGCGCAGTTCTGTCTGCATCGACTGTGCTGGTGCCCGATTACATCGGTAGCTTCTCCAGCGCTTATGCCAAAGATGGCGGCAGCGGTGGTGGTGGCGGCAGCGGAGGCGGAGGCGGTGGCGGTCACGGTGGTGGCGGTGGAGGCTCTGGCTCCGGAGGCGGCGGTCATGGTGGTGACGGCGGAGGCGGCCACGGTGGTAGCGGTGGTGGCAGTGGCTCCGGCAGTGGAGGTTCCGGAGGCGGTGGTCACGGTGGTAGTGGCGGTGGCGGTAACGCTGGCAGCGGCCATGGCGATGGTGGCGGTGATGGTGCCGCAGGACATGGCGGCAAGGGGCGCGGCGATGCTGACCATGGTGGTGTTGCCGGAAACGCAGGCCCAGGCAATGCCCGTGGCGATAAGGCTGACAAGGCTGACAAGGCTGACAAGGCTGACAAGGCTGACAAGGCCGATAGAGCCGACAAGGCTAATAGGGCTGACAACAATGCCGCAGATGCAGCCAGAGACGCTGCCAAAGCTGATGCAGACGCAGCCCGAGATGCCGCCAGAGCTGCGGCTGATGCTGCCCGTGACGCTGCAAAAGCTGCAGGTGTAGCGGGTGCAGATGCAACCAGAGATGCTGCCAGGGCCGCTGCAGATGCCGCCAGGGACGCTGCCAAGGCAGACGCAGATGCAGCCAGAGATGCATCCAGGGCTGCTGCAGATGCTGCCAGGAACGCCGCAAAAGCTGATGCGAACGCGGCCAGAGAGGCGGCCAAGGCCGATAAGAGGGCAGCCAGAGAGGATGTGGCGGATGCCCCGGACGCTCCAGACGCCCCGGATGCTCCCGATGCCCCAGACGCGCCGGATGTCGACGTGGTTGAGGCACGGAACTAGGCCTGCACGCTACACAACGGCAGGCATACCCATAGAAAGCGTCCAGGGAATTTGAAGGGCGTATCGAAAAAAAAGTCGCAAACCCTGCAGGGTTTGCGACTTTTTTTGCCATCGTGTTGCGCGGTCGCGCTACACGGATCAGCCGTTGGTGCGATTGCTTGCCTTGGCCTTGCTTTGAGCTACAGCGGCTTCAGCCTTCTGCTTCTGCGCAACCTGGAAGGCTTCCATCGAGACCTTGCGGGCCGACTCCATGCGATTGAACGTCTTGTCACCACCACCGGTGGCCATCGCCAGAGAAGAAGCGGTAAGAGCGGCGATTACGAAGAGAGCTTTCATGGATTTCATTTGGATATCCTCAAGTGAGAAAGTGAAATGGGTAAACAGTGAAAAGCGCAATTTATTGGCCAAGGCTGAACGGGCTTGTTCAACCTGGCTTCACCAGCCAGCCAGGGCGGCGTTTCCGGTTCCCCAGGTGCGTTGCTCCATACGGCCTTCAGCGTCTTTGTTTTTCGCCCAGGCAGTGAGCAGCACCATCATTGCAAAGCCACCGACGATGAGAACCGGATAGGCTGCCAGCAACTCGACCAGCGAGTATTTCCAGGCCAGCGGACGACCGACACCGAGCATGGCGGCATAGAACCACGACACACCAGAGAGCGCGCCGGAGAACAGCGCCAGCATGCGCAAGTTGAAGGAGAGTTTGAGTATCGAACCGGCTTTTTTCAGCGCCGGCAATACAGCGCTATGCAACAGGAAACCGTTAAAGGTCAACAATACAACGATGCCGATTTTGGCTTGCAACTTTGGATTGAGGAAATATTCCATCCCCTTGCCGGCATAATCTATTCCGATAATACCAATGCCCGTAATCCAAAGAGCAACAAGTGCAAGTGATACGGTTTTTTGAAGGCTTTCCAGATGCGCGTCATCATGGTGACCCGACACATCCCCCTTCAGGAGTTGCTTGACCATGGCAATGTCACTGGTCAACACAAGCCCGATTGCAACGCAGCAGGCGATAAGATGGAAATATACAACGCCCAGGCGAACATATTCCGCGGCTGGCGAAGTCAGTATACCAAGATCCATGATTACCTCTTTGTACTCTTAGTGGATCAACATGACTTCAGCACGGCTTAGTTGCATTTGTCCGTTACTGACTGCAGTCAGGATCCAGAAATTTCTATTGTTTAATCTTGCGGCATTGTGCTGCGAAGAAAAAAGCGAGTTTAGCGAATGAACTTTTTGATCATTCGATTAGTTCCATTTTCAGGTAACAAAAAACCTCATTCGCACTGGGCGTCTATATGAGGTTTAACTTCCGCTTCTTGAGTCAGCTGAGCATCGGAGCCCGTGTGACCTGTTGCGTATTCTGAACGAAAAAAGCCGTCTCCGTTCATTTTTTGATCAATTTTGCTGACCAACGGCAGTACCGAAATTGATTTCATATTGCTATCGCCAGAGGGTGCAGCCAGCAGCACCACTGGCTTTCGGCGGGTCGGGAGGCGGATGAGAGCCCCGTCGATTTTTTCGTGTTTTTTTGCATATTCCAGGGTGAAAATCGGCGGTTGTAAGCCAATCAACCATCAAAAAAGCCCTGGTCGGGGTAAAAAACCAGGTTAATGCACTGACATTTTTTCCCCTCGAAAAAGCACATTCCGGACAGTTGATTGCGTCGGCATTAACAGAGCGGTCAACACCGCCTGGGAGGTGCTGCTGACTGACCCGTTTTTTGTCTTACCGAACCCGTTCGACCTCGCTCGGGCGCCACTCTTTCGTGAAGAACGACTCAAAGGGGCGGCCGCCGGTGACGTGTAGCCGTAGTAGAAGGCCGTGCGCGAATCAAGCGTGCGTGCGCGACTGACGGAAATTCCCAACGCGGCCTGTGACGATTACAACCCGCGAACGAACCCGTTACTGCGCCTTGAGCGATGCCTGACCTGAACGAGGTCGCCTGCGCGACCGCTTCGATAAACCTGGAGCGTCGCAGGTTTTGTCTATCCGGCGGAGGAGCCAGTGAGGTTGTTATATATAAGCAGGAGATCGACTGTTGGTCGGAAAAATGATGGATCGGGGCTTCATGAGGGTGCCTTGTTTTTGACGATTTTATAGCTAATATAAAACAATAGGTTAACGTCAAAAACTTCAGCTTGATGTGAAGGTGATTGCTTTTTGACGAACGGATTTCGTGCGACTTAAGTCTTATTTCCGAACGCCCCGGAGACTTGGACTTACGACCGGTGACCCGCGTCATCCCCGGTAACCTGCTATTAATCAATCAATGTTCGAGTGCTTATCTTTTCGGGAGCGTCTCATGAATCCAGTCATTCGCATCGGCATTGCCGACGATCATCCATTGTTGCGTGAGGGCGTTGCCAATACGTTGAGAAAACGGGCGGATCTTCAGGTCGTGGAGCAGGGCGTCAATGCGCAGGATGCCAGGGATATTGCCCAGAGGGCGCTCCCGGACGTGATGCTGATGGACGTCAATATGCCGGGCGATGTTTTCGCCGCGGTGCGGTTCATTTCCACTGAATTACCGGATGTGAAGGTGCTGATGCTGACGGTTTCAGAATCCGAAGATCACGCCTATTCGGCACTGGAGGCCGGCGCGCGCGGGTATGTTTTGAAAGGTGTCAGCGGACCGGAACTGGTCTTTGCGATCAGGTCGGTTGCCAAGGGTGAGACGTATATCACCCCCGAGTTTGCCAATAAGCTGCTGAGTAACTTCAAGAAGCGCGCAGCGGAGATTCACAAGATTGATCTGACCCATCGCGAGGAGCAGGTCATTCGTGAAGTTTCAAAGGGGCTGACCAATAAGGAAGTTGCGTCAAAGCTGTTGATCAGCGAAAAAACCGTCAAGCACCACATGACTTGCGTGATGCAGAAGCTGCACGCTCGAAATCGTGTCGAAGCGGTCACGGCCTTGCGGCATTACCGGGAGCGCGAAGTTGTCGGGCGACTTCACATCAGCGCAGGGACAACACAAGGGATGCCCGGAGCGGCTCCTGACTACTAGAGTTTGAACTGTGCATTGACCGATGTACCCGAGGTGCTGGAGTCGATGCTGAACAACCCGCCCAGCGCTTCAATGCGATAACGCAAACCGGCAAGCCCCAATCGGGTTCTACCGGATTTCTCGAGCAGCATGGCGTCCGCCGCCATGCCCGGACCACTGTCCCGGACACTGATGTCCAATACGTCATCAACGTATTGAGCCTGGATGACCTGACCCTCGCCGTTGGCATGCCGGTAAGCGTTGTTGAGGGCTTCTTGCACAAAACGGTACAAGCAGAGTTTGAGCGGCAGCGGCGCGGCCTCCGGTAGCGACCCCAGGGTTAATGTGACCCTGGTGCCTGTGCGCTGCTCGTGCCGTTGCGCCACCAGTTGCAACTCTTCCACCAGACTCAAATCGTTGATTTCCGGAAGCGCCAGGCCCCGTGATAGATCGCGGACTTCACGCAAGGCGTCGGTGGCGGCACCACGAATGGTTTCCAGCGACTCTTGATCGACAGCCGAGCAGTTTTCCACCAGATCGTCGAGTCGGATCAGGATCAGAGTCAATAACTGCGCCGGCCCATCGTGCAAGTCTGCACCAATGCGCCGCAAGGTGAGTTCGTTGACCCGGGAAAACTCTTGGGTAGCCGTCGCCATCTTGCGCTGGAGCGCGGCAATGCCGATGCGCAGGCGGGTTTGCTCCTTCAGCCGTACGCGCAGTGCCACTTGTTGTTGCTGGATAATCTTGTCGCCGCGTCGCACGATGAAGAAAAGCAGCGTCAGCATGGCCAGTGTCGCAGTGCCGACAACTATCCATACCTGCTGTCGGACCCGATTGATCTCGCGCTTGAGACTGTCGGCCCTTTCATAAAACTCGCCTACCGCGATGACTTTCCTGGAGTCGAAGTCCCGCAGCGGCGCGTAGATCTCATAGAGCGGCAGGTTGAGCTTGCGCTCGAACACGTTTTCATCCTGGTCCAGTTCTTCAAGGTCGGTGACCACATTTCCCTTGAGCGCCTCGCTTATCTCGTCTGTCGGGAATTTGCGGTTGGTGATGGCTTTGTTCGTGCTGTAGAGCACCGTGCCATCCGCTCGCCAGATCTTGATCGAGACAATGTGCTGATTTAGCGAACGACTTTCCATCAGGCGGTCCAGGGACTGGATACTTTCAGCCGAGAGGCTGTTGTCCCGCCCCATCTCCTGCACATAGGGCTCCAGAAAAGCTTCCATGTAGTGGGCGCCCGCTTCTGCCGCGCTCTGTACCGCGGCGCTTTCTATTCGTGTGCTCACCAGTTTGCCGACGAAGAACATGGTCAGTCCCAGGATCAGTGCGGCGGCAATGACAAACTGGGTCGAGCGACTCAGCTTGCGCGTCTGGGCCGCTATCCGGGTGCGCCAATGTCCCTTGCCATCGACATTGGAAACAGAGGCAGGTCCGACCAAAGTTTCAGGCTCGTCTGCGATAAAAGTCTCGTTTTTTGATTCGACCTTTGCATCTTTTGCCATGGCCTTGATTCCCTGAACATAGGTGACAAGTCGGTTGGTAAACCCTGCAACTCAAAGGTCATTCGGAGATTGCCATCATGTATGAGCTAAAGCGCTTCACCCTCAATCAAAACGATATTTCGTTTCTTGACCAGCAGGTTTCCTTTCCGACCATTCATGTCGTCGGTTACAACACCGCCGGTGATCCGCTCTACGGCTATCAGGGCTCGGATGGTAGTGTCCATGTGCTCGGCGTGCTGGGAAGTTTCAATCCGCTTGACGCGCCTCTTGGTGAAGCCATCTGGTACAACGGTGCCCGCGACCCGATCGGCTTGCGCAACGTCTCGGGGCACTTCAATAACATGACCCTGGATGGGCAGGCCTGGGGCAGTTTCGGCCAAAACTTCATACGCCTGACCCATTCGGACTACACGCACTACGTCCAACAGAACCTGAGCAATTCGGCATTGACGGGGGCGGGTGTACCTGTGGGCGCTACGCCCATGATTGACAGTAGTTCACTGTATAGCGATCCGACAGCTTCACTGGTGGACTACACGCCACGGATGATCAGCCAGACCATCGTCAGTGGTGGAGTGACGTTTGCCACCGATGCCAGCGGGCACATACAGCACACAGCCACTGGCGTTGCGATCGTTACGGATCCGGGGATCCTGAGCACCATTGGCGAAGTCGATACCACGTCGCCGGACTCCGGCCAGTACTACATCCGAAACCAGAATACTGTCAGCGGTGACCCGTCGACTACTGGCTGGTTCACACTGTTCGGGCAGTTTTTTGACCATGGACTGGACTTCATCAACAAGCCCAACCAAAACGCAACGATCACTATTCCCCTTGCGCCGGACGACCCGCTATACGGCACGATCGGCCCGGATGGGCAGCCTGTGTACTCGATCAAGGTACACCGGGCCTCCGTCAGCGAAGTGGACGGGCAGGGACAGGCGCAATACGTCAACCTCGACTCGCCCTATATCGACCAGAACCAGACGTATGGCTCCAATGACGCGGTGACGCAGTTGCTGCGTCAGTGGGTGACAGATCCAAATCATCCAGGGCAGTTCATTGCTGGCGCAGCGCTGTTCGATGGCACCACCTTGAGTGACGACGCGGCCTGGACCCTCAATGGCGTGTTGACCCACCAGACTTTGCCGACCCTGAGCGAACTGCGCGCCCATGTGCTGGCGACCGGCCGTGACGATCTGACCTGGGATGACATCGCCAACTTTCGCGTGCGCGATGCCAATGGCCATGTGCTGGATGCCGACCCCGGCACGCCTGGCGTGCAAGCGGTGTATACCCGCGAGGCGATCCTGCTGGACATGAATCCGCACTTCGATGATTTGCATATCGACCAAGCGAAACTGATGTCTCTGGATGCGCATATCACCAGTATTACCTTCGACGCGAACAACCCCTTCGGGATGGTCATCAACTACGATAATTCCGGACCGAAAAACCTGTTCAGCTTTGTCAATTTTGCCGACTTCTCCATCAGTGCCGCTGCGGGCAGTGCCGATTACGCGGTGGCCAACGAACTGCTGCTGCAATCGGTGGGCGACCACTACATTGCCGGTGACGGCAGGGTGAACGAAAACTTTGGCCTGACTGCGATCCACCATGTCTTCCACGAAGACCACAACGTGCAGTTGATTAACCTGCAAAATGAGGTGCTGGCGCAGACTGACGTCAACGTGCGGCACAACTGGCAGGTTCAGGTCAGCGATGGCAGTGGTGGTTTTTATTCCGATGCCAGCGGCAACTTCACCCTGGCTGATGGCCTGACGGTGTCCTGGGACCAGGACAAGCTGTTCTACGCCGCCAAACTGACCGTGGAAATGGAATACCAGCACGTTGCGATTGATCAGTACGCCCGGCTGATCACTCCGGATTTACCAGAGTTCGTGACTTATGACTCGGGCATCAACGCCAATATTTCGCTCGAATACGGCCAGGCAGCATTCCGTTTCGGTCACTCGCAACTGCGCGAAACCATCGATGCCCTTGAGAAAAATGCCAGTGGTGGTTATGACCTGACCGGCGCGATCACCCACTATGCGCTCGAGCAGGCATTCCTCAATCCCGGCGGTTTTGCCGAGGTTGGGCCGACGGCCATTGCCTTGGGCATGACCCGGCAGATCAGCAATGAAATCGACGAATTCGTCACCCCGGCCTTGCAACAGGGCCTGCTCGGTCAGCCGCTGGACCTGGCGACCATCAACCTGGCCCGTGGCCGTGACCTGGGACTGCCCACACTGAACCAGGCGCGTCAGCAGATTCACGATGCGCTGATTGCCGAGCGGGAGTCACCGGCAGGAGCTCAGCACCACACCAACCTGATCGTGGACGCCTTGACGCCCTATACCAGTTGGAGTGACTTCGCCAACAACATGATCCACCCCGAATCCCTGGTCAATTTCATCGCCGCGTATTCTTTTGACGGAGACAAGGCCCATGCCCAGGCGATCATTGATGCCGATGTATCAGGTGTCACGGTCAACTACGCGGGCGGGAGCGTCACGGCCGAAGAGGCGGCGTATTTTCTTTCCGGCGCCGCCGATGCCAATGGCAATCATGTGGCCGGCTATGACGGGTACAACGCGATCGACCTGTGGATCGGTGGCCTGGCGGAAAAACATGTCTACACCGGGCAATTGGGCACCACCTTCAATGCCATCTTCGAGGACCAGATGGAGCGGTTGATGGACGGTGACCGCTTCTATTACCTGTTCCGACTGGATCTGGGCTTGCCAGCGATGACCAACCTCAACGAGCAGGTGGTGACCGAACAATTCAAGGACATCATCGAGCGCACCACCGACGCCCGCCACCTGGCCGGCGACGTGTTCGGTTATGCCGACAGCTACATCGAACTGAACAATACCGACTCCGGTGCCAGTGCCACTGCGTACAAAAGCGAGCACAAGTACGGCACGCTGATTGCGGCAAACCACGTGGGCGTTTACTCGACCGGTGGCGCGGGCGGAATTGGCGGTAACGGTTTACTGGTCAGCCTGACCAACCCGGAAACGCATATCGCTCAATCCTATATCCGTGACTACCGTCCGGATCAGGGCGAGAACCCTGATGGCACCGCGGCAGTGGGGTACAACTCCCACGAAGTGTTGTCTGGCACCGACTACAACGATTGGCTCGACGCTGGTGACGGTGACGATACGATCTACGGCGAAGGTGGTGATGACATCCTTGATGGCAAGGCCGGTGCCGACCATATCTACGGTGGTGACGGCAACGATGTGATCTACGGCGGTGATATCGAAGATTTCCTCGATGGCGGGGAAGGGGACGACATTATCTATGCCGGGACCAGCGCCGGTGCCCTGGATGTGGTGATTGGCGGTAACGGTAACGATCACCTCTACGGTGAAGCGGGTATCGACGAGTTGTACGGCGGCGCCGGCAATGACTACATCGATGCAGGCGGCGACACTGATCTGGTGCATGGCGGTGACGGTAACGATGAGATCTACGGTGGCGACGGCCCGGACATTCTGTTCGGTGAAGACGGTGATGACATCATTTCCGGTGGCTCCACCGGCGACCAGGAGTTCGGCGGTGTCGGTGACGACATTCTGTTGCCAGGCCTGGGTGGTGCACCGGGTCAAGGGGACGGTGATGAGGCCTTGGGCGACGTGGGTTTCGATATTGCTGCCTTCAGCGATGTGAACATCTCCTTGGACGCAGCGGCAGACCTCAATAACCAAAACATCGTGGCTGCACCAGGCACTGCAGTGTTGTTCCAGCCGTTCAACGCCTTACTGACGGACATAGAAGGACTGATCGGCTCACGCTTCAGTGACAGCCGTCCGAATTCGGCGACCCCGTCCAGCCCAATGGCGGGCCTGATCGGCAATGCCACAGAGAACTGGCTGATTGGAGGCAGTGGCGATGACGTCTCCCAGGGGAACGGCGGCAATGATGTGATCGTCGGCGATTCGATCCATCTCGCCGATTTGAACCACTTGCTCGCCAGCCAGGGTTTTGCTCAACACTTTACTGGCCTGCAAGCGACCCGGGCGGATTTCATACTGGGTGACAACCACGCAGCTTCCGGTACGGCTGACGGCGCAGCAGATGCGGCACTGTTCAGCGGCAATTTTGCCGACTACAGCATCACCAGGTTCACCGATACCCGGCCGGGGGGAGAACTGATCACGGCATTCAAAGTGGTGGACCTGCGACTCGGCACGGCTAACGTCGACGGCACCGACATCGTGATGGGGGTGGAAAAACTGCGTTTCGCCGACCGTACGATCAACCTGAGTCTCACTAACCAACTGCCGACCGGTAATGTGGTGCTGTCTGGCTTTGCCACCGCACCGTCTACCCCAAGTCGCCCGGTGCCGACCCAATATCGGCTGACGGCCAACACTTCGGCTATCCAGGACGCAGACGGTTTGCCTGGGCCAAGCGGTTTCTCCTATCAATGGCAAGCACTGGTGGGTGCGACCTGGCTGAGCATCGCCGGAGCGAATGCTTCGACCTTTGCGCCCACCTCGGCACAGTTCGGCCAGCAACTGCGTGTGGTTACAACTTATACGGACAACAGCGGGACAGTGGAGCAACTGACGTCGGCCCCGTCAGAGGCAGTCGGGCGCTTCATTGAAGGCAGCAACTTCTTCAGTAACACGCTCAATGGCACCAATTATCAGGACATCCTGATGGGCTATTCGGGCAACGATGTCCTCAACGGTGGCCTGGGTTCCGACTTGCTGGATGGTGGTAGCGGCAACGACACGATGCGAGGTAATGCTGGCAACGATATCTACATGGTCGATGCCAATGGCGATGTGGTGCAGGAGAATTTTGCCGAGGGCACCGATACGGTGATGTCTTCTGTGAGCTACACCCTGGGCGCGAACGTCGAGAACCTGACTCTGGTGGGTTCCAGCAACATCAACGGTACCGGTAACGCTCTGGACAATGTCATCCACGGCAATGGCAGCAATAACCAGCTCAGTGGCCAGGCGGGCAATGACGTGATCTTCGGCGATGCCGGCAACGATATTTTGCTGGCATCGCTGAACGACGGCAACGACCGCTATGACGGTGGCTCGGGAGTCGACACCTACAATTTGTCCTCCACTTCGGCGGCAGCAACGGTCGATCTGGTAGCGGGCATATCCAGCAGTGCACAGACCGGTAGTGATCTGCTGACGGGCATCGAGAACGTCATCGGCGGTTCGGGTAGCGATCACATTCAAGGCGATGCGGCCAGTAACCTGTTGCAAGGTCAGGGCGGCAATGACTGGATTGACGGTGGCAGCGGTGATGACCGTGTAGTGGGTGGGCAGGGCCTGGACAACGTGTCTGGTGGTCTTGGCAATGACACCTTTGTCGCGTCGGTCAACGATGGCAATGACACCTACGATGGCGGTGGCGGCACCGACATCTATGACCTTTCGGGGACATCGGCCAATGCAACGGTCAATCTGTCCACCGGCCTGGCCAGCAGCGCTCAGACGGGCAATGACACGTTGATCAGTATCGAGAGTGTTGTCGGCGGCAGTGGCACCAACAGCCTGACCGGTGACAACGGCAACAATGCGCTGACGGGGCAGGGTGGTATCGACACCCTGAGCGGCGGTGGCGGTGACGATACGCTGACCGGTAATGGCAACCGCGATACGCTGACCGGCGGCGCCGGGTCAGATATTTTCATGTTCAGTTCGATCAACGATTCGGGCACCTCGAATGCGAGCCGTGACGTGATCACCGACTTTGTACAGGGCACCGATCATATCGATCTGACCCAGATCGATGCCCGGACGTCCGGTGCAGGTGCAGGCGGTAATCAGGACTTCAACTTCCTCGGCGCCTGGAGCGGAGTGGGCAACGAGTTCAACGACCAGGCGCAATTGAAGTACCACTTCGTCAACGTCGGCGGGGTCGATCACACTTATGTGGAGGGCAACGTGAACAACGGTAATGGCGCCGACTTCCAAATTGACCTGGTCGGTCATGTGGCCCTCACCGCGAGTGATTTTGTCGGCGTGGTGTAAGGCTTTAAACCGAAACGGCGCCCTCCGTTGAAAGGGGCGCCGTTTTTTATGATGAAGGTGCGCGTTCAGACCATCGCACCCAGCACATGTCAGATGCCATCAATACGATTGAAGCCGGTTTTCGTTCCCCAATCGAAGATCGGTAGCCATCCAGATCCCCGACCCTATGGACGTGAGCCATGATTTCTACGCCTGAGTTTCGTCATATTATTGAACATGAATTTCAACCTCTTTCGTGTACCTGCACGGTAAACCCGGATGGATCACTGATGATCAAAGTGTTCGATTCGATATCCGGGCGGATTGATCTGCTGGCCACTGCGGCCATGACCAGCGAACTGAACTCCAGCCGTGCCATTGCCAATCTGATTGGTGAGCTTCGCTCTGAAATGGCAGAGCACCATGCAATGGGCACTGTGGTGTTAACGATATAGCGAAGGCTATTTCGCCTTGGATGAAGCAGAGCCATTGTCACTAGTGGGAGGCCGGTTTTGGCCGATTTCTGCCTGGCGCGACGGGTAGAAATCACCCCGTTTTAGCGGTGACTCAACGCAGTGCTGTGATTCACCTGCGACGAGATACGCATACCCGGTCATGGGCACGGGCCATAGCACTTGCAGTGCCATCCAGGTCAGTCAATGGGCAGCGATATTGTCAGTCTCGTTCCTTTGTCCGGTGCGCTGTCGATCGTGAATTCCCCGCCCAGCATGCTGATGCGTTCCTTCATGCCCACCAACCCGAACGAGTTCAGTTTTTTGCGATCCGTCATGCCTACGCCGTTGTCCTTGATCTGCAAGTAAAGCCGGCGACCCTCCCTGGAAAGTTCGATGTGCACCTGTGTCGCTTGCGCGTGCCGGGCAATATTCGACAGTGATTCCTGCACGATGCGGAATAGCGTCGTGGCGGATTTTTCATTCAGGTCGCAACGGAAATTTTCGTCTTTGGCCGACATCGTGCAATCGATCGCGCTGCGCTGCCGGAACTCTTCAAGTTGCCACTCGATCGCGGCCTGCAATCCCAGGTCGAGTACGGGTGGTCGAAGATCATTGATGATGCTGCGCACACTGCGGATGGCCGTATCGAGGTGATTCAGCGCATCGCTGGCCTTTTCGTTGAGCCTGGGGTGCATGGTACGGGTGCGCGCCTGCAGCATGGAGACATCGATTCGCAACGCCAGCAGACTCTGTCCCAGCTCGTCGTGGATGTCGCGTGCGATGCGCTTTCGCTCTTCTTCCTTGATGTGCTCCTGATAGGAGGCCAGTTCACGCAGCTGCCGCTTCGATTGCAGCAATTCTTCGGCCTGCATCGTCAGTTTGCGCTGCAAGTAGTACAGGTCGACAAACACCTGGATCTTGGCGCGAAGCACTTCGGCCACAATCGGCGAGAAGATGTAATCCACGGCGCCGGACGTATAACCGCGGAAACGCTCGGAGTCGGTGTCGGCCTCCGCGGTGACGAAGATAATGGGTGTATGGGCCGACTTCGGGCGGCCGTGAATGAGTGCAGCGGTTTCAAAACCGTCCATCGCCGGCATTTTCACGTCGAGCAGAATGACGGCGAAGTCGCGTTGCAATAGCAGGCGCAGCGCCTCGCGTCCGGAAGTCGCCGTGGCGACATCGAGGCCCATGTCGGTAATCACTGCGGCGAGCGCGGTGAGCTTGGCGGGGTTGTCATCCACCAGCAACACCGATGCTGGCACGCCATCAGGCGGGGCCGGGTGCCGCACCTGGGCTCTTTCATTGAATACCGGAGGTTGCTTCATCGATAGAGCCATTTGCGCATCAGTGACAGCAGCTGGTCGGTATCCACCGGCTTGCTGACATAGTCCGAGGCGCCTGCCTCGATGCACTTTTCACGGTCACCCATCATCGCCTTGGCCGTCAGCGCAATCATGGGCAAGGCTTCAAATCGTTTGAAGGTACGGATCTGGCGCATGGTTTCAAAGCCATCCATCTCGGGCATCATGATGTCCATCAGCACGATGTCGGTATCGGGCTGCTGCTGCAGCAGTTCTATGGCGGTTCGGCCGTTTTCGGCCGTGGCCACCCGCATGTTGTTGCTTTCGAGCACGCTGGTCAGGGCAAAGATATTGCGCACGTCGTCGTCGACCACCAGGGCCTTTTTACCCTCGAGGCTGTCCGAGCCCTCATAGAGTTTTTCCAGCATCCTGCGCTGGGTCTGCGACAGCCTGTCGACGACACGGTGAAGAAACAGTGCGGTTTCGTCGAGAATGCGCTCGGGGGATTGAACAGCCTTGATCACGCCCTTGCCCAGCAGTGTCCTGAAACGCTCGTGTTGCGGCTTGGTCAGTGTCTCAGCACCATAGACGACGATCGGCAATTCACGCATGGCCTGGTCTTGCTGCAACGCCTCCAGGAGCTTGATGCCGGATGCGTCGTGCAGTTCGAGATGGATTGCCATGCAGTCGTAGCGTTTCTTTGCCAGTTTCTTCAAGGCTTCAGCGCCGCTGGCGGTCGTTTCGATCTTGACGTCGGTGTTGCCGAGCAGATCGAGGATACGGGCGCGGTTCGCTTCGTCGCCGTCGATCAGCAGCAGGTTCCTGGTCTTGCGTCCTGCGAAAGCCACGATGCCGACCAGCGCATGCTGAATCTCGTCGGCTGTGACCGGCTTGAGCAGATAGTCGAAAGCGCCATAGCGCAGCCCGCGTGTGCGGTCGTCAGCGTTCGAGATGATCTGGACCGGGATGTGACGCGTGGCGAAATTCCCCTTCAACTGCTCGAGCAGCAACCAGCCATCGATGTCCGTCAGGCCCGGGTCCAGCGTGATCGCGGCGGGTTTGAAGCGCTCGACCAGCTCCAGTGCATCCGCGCCACGGGTCGTGACGATAGCCCTGAACCCTTCCTGGTGCGCGGCCTCGAGCAGGATGCCGGCAAATCGGGCATCGCCCTCGAGCATCAGCAGCACCTGGTCGCCGGGTTGGATCGACTCGCGGTCGTCGAGTATCTGTGCAGTCGGACCTGACAGGAGGTCGCGCCTGACCTGGCCAGGTGCTGTCTCTGTCGCTGGTTCGTCCAGCATCTGACGCTGGGCATCCTGTGTTCGCAAGGGCACGTACAGCGCAAAAGTACTGCCCTTGCCGATCTCACCGGGGATCAACCGCAGCTCACCGCCCAGCCGGTGTGCGAGCTCGCGGCTGATCGACAGGCCGAGGCCGGTGCCACCGTATTTTCGTGAGGTTCCGGTATCGGCTTGCTGGAACGCCTCGAAGATCAGCTTCTGCTTGCCGGCCGAGACGCCGATGCCGGTGTCGGTGACCACGAAGGCGACCACCGCATCGGCGCGATTCAGTTCGCTGTGATCCACACTCCACCCGGACACAACGGGCTCGATGCTGATCCTGACGCTGCCTTGTTCAGTGAACTTGAAGGCGTTGGACAGCAGGTTCTTGACCACCTGCAGCAGGCGCTTTTCGTCGGTCCACAAGACGGGGGGCAGGGTAGGTGCCAGTTCAATCGTGAAGGTCAGGCCCCGGCTTTCGGCGACCGGCCTGAAGGTGCGTTCGATCTGGTCGTGCAGATCGGCGAACCGCGCTTCATTGAGATCCAGTGTGACCGTACCCGACTCGATCTTGGACAGGTAGAGAATCTCGTCGATCAGCTCCAGCAGGTCTTTGCCCGCGCTGCGGATGGTCTTGGCATATTCGACCTGCCTGGGGGTGAGATTGTGTTGCGCGTTGTCGCTGAGCTGCCGGGCCAGGATCAGCAAGCTGTTCAAGGGCGTTCTGAGCTCATGGGACATGCTGGAGAGGAATTCGGACTTGTACTTCGAGGTCAGCGTCAGCTGCTCCGCCTTCTCCTCCAGCGACAGCTTGGTGATTTCGACTTCACGGTTCTTGCGCTCGACTTCGGCTTTCTGCTCCGCCAGCAGGCCGGCCTTGTCCTCCAGTTCCTCGTTGGTCTGTCTCAGTTCCTCCTGTTGCCTTTGCAGTTCGTGCGCCAGCGATTGCGACTGCTTGAGCAGTTCTTCGGTACGCATGTTGGCTTCGATCGTGTTGAGCACGATACCGATCGATTCGGCCAGCTGATCGAGGAAGGTTTGATGAATGATGCTGTAGCGCGTGAACGAAGCCATTTCGACGACGGCCTTGACCTTGTTCTCGAACAGGATCGGCAACACGATGATATTCAGCGGGGCGGCAGCACCCAGTCCCGATGAAATCGCGACGTAATTGGCCGGTACATCGGTCAGCAGGATGCGCCGCTTCTCGTAGGCGCATTGCCCGACCAGGCCCTCGCCGAGCCGCCACTCATCGTTCACATTGATGTTGCCCTTGTACGCATAAGCGGACAGCAGCTTGAGTTTCGCCGGATCCGGCGGGTTCTCGTCCATCATGTAGAACACACCGTGCTGGGCGTTGATCAGCGGAGCCAGTTCAGACAGCACCATCTTGGAGACTGCCGCCAGATCGCGCTGGCCCTGCAGCAGACGGTTGAACTTCGCCAGATTGCTCTTGAGCCAGTCCTGTTCCGCGTTTTGCCGCGTGGTTTCGCGCAGGTTGCGGATCATCTCGTTGACGTTGTCCTTCAGTTCCGCCACTTCACCCTTGGCTTCCACCTCCACGTAACGGGTCAGATCGCCCTTGGTCACGGCAGTCGCCACATCGGCAATGGCGCGCACCTGGTTGGTCAGGTTGGCCGCCAGACCGTTCACGTTGTCCGTCAGATCGCGCCAGGTGCCGGCAGCACCCGGCACGTTGGCCTGGCCCCCCAGCTTGCCCTCGACGCCCACTTCACGCGCCACCGAGGTCACCTGATCGGAGAACAGCGCCAGCGTATCGGTCATACCGTTGATGGTGTCGGCCAGTTCGGCGATCTCGCCCTTGGCTTCCAGTGTCAGCTTCTTCTTCATGTCGCCGTTGGCGACGGCGGTCACCACTTTCGCGATGCCTCGCACCTGGCTGGTCAGGTTGGCCGCCATGAAGTTCACGTTTTCGGTCAGATCCCTCCAGGTGCCAGACACGCCTTGCACCTGTGCCTGCCCCCCGAGCTTGCCTTCGGTGCCGACTTCGCGCGCCACCCGCGTCACTTCGGCGGCAAAGCTATTGAGCTGGTCCACCATGGTGTTGATGGTGTTCTTCAGCTCCATGATTTCGCCCTTGGCTTCCACGGTGATCTTGCGCCCCAGGTTGCCTTTGGCCACGGCCGTCGTCACGTCGGCGATGTTGCGCACCTGATTGGTCAGGTTGGCCGCCATGCTGTTGACCGAGTCGGTCAAGTCTTTCCAGGTCCCACCGACGCCCGTCACCTTGGCCTGGCCGCCGAGTTTGCCGTCCGTCCCCACCTCGCGAGCCATGCGCGTCACTTCGTCGGCAAAGGTCGAGAGCTGGTCCACCATGGTGTTGATGGTTTCCTTGAGCTGGAGAATTTCACCTTTGGCTTCGGCGGTGATCTTGCGCGACAGGTCGCCGTTGGCCACCGCCGTCGTCACGTCGGCAATGTTGCGCACCTGGGTGGTCAGGTTGGCCGCCATGCCGTTGACCGAATTGGTCAAGTCCTTCCAGGTACCGGACACGCCGGTCACTTCGGCCTGTCCGCCCAGTTTGCCTTCGGTACCGACTTCCAGCGCGACGCGTGTCACCTCCGAGGCGAAGCTGGAGAGCTGGTCGACCATCGTGTTGATGGTGTTTTTCAGTTCGAGAATCTCGCCCTTGGCTTCAACGGTAATTTTCTTGCCAAGGTCGCCGCGCGCCACCGCCGTCGTCACCTGTGCGAGGTTGCGCACCTGGGTGGTCAGGTTGGCCGCCATGCCGTTGACCGATTCGGTCAGGTCGCGCCAGGTGCCTGATACGCCGCGCACTTCCGCCTGGCCGCCCAACTTGCCTTCGGTACCGACTTCCAGCGCCACGCGGGTCACCTCAGCCGCGAAACTCGAGAGCTGGCCGACCATGGTGTTGATGGTGTTTTTCAGCTCGAGAATCTCACCCCGGGCTTCGACGGTAATCGTCTTGCCCAGATCGCCTTTGGCCACTGCAGTGGTCACGTAAGCGATGTTGCGCATCTGGGTGGTCAGGTTGGCGGCCATGTCGTTGACGGAGTCGGTCAGGTCTTTCCAGGTGCCGGACACCCCTTTGACATTGGCCTGCCCACCGAGAATCCCCTCAGTGCCGACTTCGCGCGCCACGCGGGTGACCTCGGAAGCGAAGGAACCCAGTCGCGTCACCATTGTGTTGACGATCTCGGCGGACTTGAGGAACTGGCCCCGCAGTTTCAGACCGTCTAGTACCGGCGGTACCCGCTGGCTCAGATTACCCTCGGCAACCGAACCGACCACGCGAATGATCTCGTTCATCGGGCTGATGAGGTCGCTGGTGAGCGCATTGCTGGAGTTGACGATCTTTTGCCACGAGCCTTTCATCATCGGCAATTGGATTCGCTCATCGACCTTGCCCTGCTTGCCGATCAGTTGCGCCACGCGCTCGAATTCGGTGGTGGTCTCGGCGGCCATGTCGATGATTTCGTTGAGCGTGTCGGCGATCTTGCCCGGCATGCCGGTCCAGTCTTCCGGCATACGCGTAGTGAAGTCACCTTTGCGCAACGACTTCAGCGCTGCCAGCAATGTCTTCATGTCCAATACTTCGATCGGTGTCGTCACTGTGGCCATGTCTTTGTCCAGTCAGAATGATGCCGCGGGCAAGGCATCACCCCTTGCCGCAGGAGCCGGCATTGCAGTGTTTACCCTGTTGAAAACTGCGCGCTGGCTTACGAAATACTAGCAAGGTTGACGCAATGCCCCGGATCCTGGGGGCAATTGTCATCTTGCAGTGCAATCCCGACCTGCTAACGTAGAACCCGGCAGCAGATTCAATGGCTTGCTGGCCACTGGCCGCAGGATGGGTGTGGGAATGCATGAGCGCGCACTTCTGTAGCGGCGGGGCCGGCGGGTTCAACATCATCTGTACATCGAGACACGAAACGGCCAGGGCCTTGCGGGTGCGAATGGAAAAGACAGATGACTGACCACAAAATCAGAGTCTTGCTGGTGGATGATCACAGCATCGTGCGTAGCGGCGTGCGACGCATGCTGGAGACTGCCGGCGAGATCGACGTAACGGGTGAAGCCGAGACCGCACAAGACGCCATGCTCCTGGTCCGCGAACAGGATTTCGACGTGGCGCTGGTCGATATTCAGCTTCCCGACAAGAACGGCCTCGAACTCCTCAAACTCATGCGTGCGCACAAGCCCAGGCTCGCCGTTCTGATGTTGAGCATGCATTCGGTCGAGGCCTATGCGTTACGCGCAATCAAGCACGGCGCAGCGGGATACCTCACCAAGGATATTTGCGCAGCCACCCTGGTGGCGGCCGTTCGCAAGGTGGCCTCAGGCGGCAAGCACGTCAGTCCTGAGCTGGCAGAAAAACTGGTCAACGCGATCGGCAGAGGCGACGAGGCACCCCACGAAGCGCTCTCCGACCGGGAGCTTGAAGTACTGAAGCTCCTGGCTGCAGGCGAAAGAATTGTCCGTATCGCCCAGATACTGCACTTGAGCCCGAGCACCGTCACGACGTACCGGGCACGCATCCTGGAAAAAACCGGGATGGACAGCAACGCGCAACTGGCCCGCTATGCACTCGAAAACGGCTTGTTAACCTAGAGTGGCTGCTTGTAGTGGAATCACTACAAGCTTTTGGCTGATATCTCCACAAAGAACTCCTGCTAACGTCGATAGCGGGGGGCGTCCCAATCAAGCATATTGACCCTTCGGAAATTATCGTCCGCTCAATCGTCAACGAGTCAGAAAAGACTCCGCAATGGATATTCACAAGTTGAGCGCTGAGTGCAGGCTGCATTCAGGTTGAATTCTGGAGGGCATCATGATGATAGGTTATGGGTTATGCGCATTACTGTGGGGTGTGGTGCTGCTGGAGGAAATCCAACTCATGCCCCGTCAGGAATGGAAAGAAGAGGGTCTGAAAAAGGTTCTATTGCTGCGCCGGACCAGAACACGGACTGGCTACTTTATTGCGTTGATCGCGGGCGCCATGTGCCTTTACAGCGAAATCCTGGTGGCACCGGTCGATCAGAGTATTTTCAATCCGGAGTTGATACTTGCCCTGTGTGGTGTCCTTTGGGGGGCTTATCTTTCCGTAGTCTGCATGAAGGGGAAGCGATAGAGGCGTTAGCAGCACCGTTTTCGAACGGCTGACAGCAGGCTTTATTGGCTGAAGCTGAACTTCCTTGTTCAGTCTGGTTTCACCATCCAGCGAGGGCGGCGTTTCCTGGAGTCCTGAAGCCTTGCTCCATACGCGTTTCGGTGTCTCTGTCTTTTGCCCAGGCAGTGAGCAGGACCATCATCCCGAAACCGCCGACGATGAGAACCGGATAGGCTGCCAGCAACTCCACCAGCGAGTACTTCCAGGCCAGCGGACGACCAATACCGAGCATCGCGGCATAGAACCAGGACACGCCAGAGAGGGCACCGGAGAACAGCGCCAGCATGCGCAGGCTGAAGGAGAGCTTGAGTAAAGAACCGGCTTTTTTCAGCGCCGGCAATACAGCGCTATGCAACAGGAAGCCGTTAAAGGTCAACAGCACAACGATGCCGATTTTGGCTTGCAGTTTTGGATTGAGGAAATACTCCATCCCCTTACCGGCATAATCGATCCCGACGATACCAATGCCCGTAATCCAAAGCGCTACAAGTGCAAGCGATACGGTTTTTTGAAGGCTTTCCATGTGCGCGTCATCGTGGTGACCTGACGCATCCCCCTTCAGGAGTTGCTTGACCATTGCAATGTCACTGGTCAAGACCAGCCCGACTGCCACGCAACAGGCGATGAGATGAAAATAGACAACGCCCAAACGCACATATTCCACGGTGGACGAAGAAAACATACTAAGTTCCATGGTGACCTCTTTTATTAAATAGTGAATCAACTTGGCTCTCGGCACGGTTTGATTGGAATTTACCGTTGCTGACTGCCAATTAGATCCAGCCATTGTTATCAATTAATCCTGGGGCAATACACCTCCAAGATAATAGTGAGTTTCGCGAATGAACTTTCATTCATTCGAATATGTCCATTTTCAGGTAACACAAAACCTCAATCGCACTGAGTGCACAGGAGGTTTAACTTCCGCTTCTGGGGAACCCGATCGACGTGCGGATCAGGCAATGCTGGTGGGGTCGGCAGGGCTTCCACCCCATTCGAGGAAACGGATCTTGTGAATCTCGCCCGCGCTGTCTTCGTAGACCAGGGTCACCGGTACTACGCCGGTCTTGTCGGATGTATCGGTGCGCTGCAGTACCCTTTTCACATCGATGTCCATACCGTAGTGGTATTCGACGGCTGAGGCATGTGCACCGGGGTCTTGCAGGTTGTTCTGGTCAAAGACACTGGGTGCGAGACTGGAAATCACGGCACTGACTATCGTGGCCATGCTCATAAGGCTGTACCTCCACTGAAGTTCACTTGACAAGGACTTAATGTGACACGCCATGAAAGTGAAGTTCACTTCACCACGACGAACGTGCCCGTCTGAAAAGCCTGTAGTGGCTGCAAACTCCCTGCAATTCCCCGCGCTTGACGCCTCTCGACCATTCGTCCTAAAACCCCTGAATTTGCTGGTTAAAGTCCGTTTTTCAGGGAGGTCATAACATGTCATGACGGATTTTTACGCAGGGTGAATCAGTGCCTTCAAGCCAGTCGACCGAGTCCTTTGTGACAGGCAGCAATGGGCTATGGATTCGACCGGTGATCACCACAATCGATGCCCTTCGGTTGACGGGGTGTCCGTCTGGCGCGCGGGCTGCAGCCATTAATCCATTGGTTATGGAGGTGAGCAGCATTCGTTCTATTGAGCGCGGCATAGGTGGCTAATCTACGGAGGTTAAGGGGGCAACCTTCAGGGCGGTGCAGCCATATGGACGAAAATCCGATCGAAACCGATTACCTGGTCATCGGTGCTGGCGCGACGGCCATGGCCTTCGTCGATACGCTACTCAAGGAAACGAATGCACGCATCGTGATGGTGGACCGACACGAACGAGCTGGCGGGCACTGGAATGATGCCTACCCCTTTGTACGGTTGCACCAGCCCTCGGCCTTCTATGGCGTCAACTCACGGGAACTGGGTAGCGGAACGAAAGATACGACGGCACTGAACGAGGGCTTGTATGAGCTAGCCTCCGGCGCGGAGGTGGTGAGCTACTTCGATCAGGTGATGAATCAGCAGTTCCTGCCATCAGGTCGGGTCCGTTACTTCCCCATGTGCAACTACACCGGCGACCGGATTGACGACCACCGGTTTACCTCGCTCGTCAGCGGCGCAGACCATCAGGTGCGGGTGCACAAAAAGGTAGTGGACGCCACCCATGCCCAGACAGCAGTGCCCTCGACCCACCCGCCCAGGTACAGGGTGGAACCCGGCGTGCAATGCGTGCCACTGAACGACTTGCCGAAAATCCGCCACCCATACTCCAGCTACGTAGTGGTGGGGGCGGGCAAGACAGGGATCGACGCTTGCCTGTGGTTGCTGCAAAACGGTGTTGCGCCCGAAAAAATCTGCTGGATCATGCCGAACGATCCGTGGTTGATCGACCGGGCCAACTTGCAACCCGGCCTCGACGGCTTCGAACGAACAATCGGCGGTCTCACGGCACAGTTCGAGGCTATCGCCGCCGCGGACTCGATCCCGGACCTGTTCTTAAGGCTTGAGGCGACAGGCCAGCTCCTGCGCCTGGACAAGTCCGTCGAACCCACTGCTTACCGCTGCGCCACCGTCACACAGGCGGAACTGCGTGAGCTGCGACGCATCGACAACGTCGTGCGCCAGGGGAGGGTGCGCGTTATCGAGCCAACACGCATCGTGCTCGAGCAGGGCAGCATCGCCACAAGCCCACATGCTCTGCACATTGATTGCAGCGCCAGTGCCATCCCGAGACTGCCTGAAATGAAGGTGTTCGACGGCGGCAAGATCAACCTGTTGATGGTCAGCAGCTGCCAACCCGTGTTCAGCGCGGCCTTGATCGCCTATGTGGAAAGCCACCTGGTCGATCAAGCGCAAATGAACGCGCTGTGCATGATGGTCCCGCCGCCTCACGTCCCCACGGACTGGATCAGAATCTGGGCGGTCTACCTGGGTAACCAGCTACGCTGGGGAGAGCATGAAGGTTTGGCCCGCTGGATCAGGCAGTCGCGTTTGTTCTTCATGACCGCGGTGGTCAGGGGCCTTACGGAAACCGACACCGAGAAACTCGCACAGCTGCATCGGCTCTCTGTCAGCAGGCAGCAGGCTCTGGCGAGCTTGCCACGGTTGCTGGGGGCCATCGATTGAATCGCAGGAAGCGCACATGAACGAGCCACACCTGGAACTGCTCGACATCAATGGCATCCGCATGCAGATAGCCACGCAAGGTAGCGGCCCGCTGGTCTTGCTCTGCCATGGTTTTCCGGAGCTGTGGTACTCGTGGCGCAACCAGCTCGCTGCGCTGGCGGCCGCCGGCTACAGGGCGGTAGCACCCGACATGCGCGGCTATGGCGGCACAGATGCGCCGGCCGAACCCGACGCCTACACCACGCTCCACCTGGTAGGCGACATGGTCGAGTTGGTCAACGCACTCGGCGAACAGCAAGCCGTGATCGTCGGTCATGACTGGGGCGCGCAGGTGGCCTGGAGCGCAGCAATGATGCGACCCGATCTGTTCCGCGCCGTGGTCGGCATGAGCGTTCCCTTCTCGCCACCGGCGCGCGTGGAACTCCTCAGCGCGCTGGCCTCGCGGGGTATCAACGACTTCTACATCCAGTATTTCCAGACGCCGGGTGTGGCCGAGGCCGAGCTGGAAAGGGACGTCGAATCGTCGATCCGGCGCATCTACTTCAGTGGTTCGGGGGACGGACCCGATTGGCCGGTGTTCGGGCGGCTGCAGCCGGATCAGGGCTTCCTGGGCGCGATGATCGAGCCCGAAACCCTGCCAGCCTGGCTAAGCCTGGAGGATATTGCCTGCTACACCCGTGAATTCACCCGCAGCGGATTTCGCGGTGGCTTGAACTGGTACCGCAACATGACGCGCTCATGGGCGCTGCTGGCACCCTGGCGCGGTTGCAAAATCCTGCAGCCGTCGATGTTCATTGCCGGCAGTCGCGACGGCGTGCTGAAGTTTCCCGGTTCCCCGCGGCAGATCGAAGCTTTCGCGCAGACACTGCCGCAACTGCGCGGTTGTCATATCCTCGAAGGTGCCGGCCACTGGATACAGCAAGAGCGCGCGACAGAGGTCAATGAGCTGCTACTGGGCTTCCTGAAAAAACTCTGAATGGATCAAAACTGGAGGGACCCATGAGCAACTTCATTGCCACCGACGAGCCACCTGAAGCCGTTCGCCTCATGGTCAAGGTTTACGCCTGCTTGCTGCTCGCAGGATTTGCGCTTGTTCCGGCCTATCTGATTGGTTATTTGCACTATTTTCAGGACTCCACGCTTTTATTCGAGAATCACCTGTTCCATATCATTGCGATCACGGCAGCCACCCTGGCAGGCCTGTTTGTTACTTACGTAACGTGGCGCTGCTATCAGTCATCGGGAGAGCCGCTGCTGCGATGGATGACGCTTGGATTTCTCGGCTTTGTAGTGATCTACGCGTTGCATGGTGCGTTCACCGGGCTTGCGCACCACAATATCTGGCTCTTCCTGCTTTATGGACCGGCCTCTCGACTGGTCATGTCGGTTTTGCTGTTAGTCGCAATGCTGTCGTACCACCGCCCACCAGATGCCGCGGACCAACGAATGACGGCCCGCCCTTGGTTGACCTGGATAGGACTGTTCCTGCTGGTTGACGTGGCAGTGGCGTACGTCGCGAATTCGCCGATCGCCGGCAATCTCGCGGTGCGCCTCTCGATGGAGGGGGGCGCCCTCGTTCTTTCCATATTGACCGTGACAATTCTCCTGCTGCGCCGTATCCGTTCGCCGCTGATGACCATTTTCATCATCTCGGTCACCGCGTTCGCGCTGTCCTCCCTTGCCTTCATCCTTGCGCGTCCGTGGAACCATATGTGGTGGCTCGCTCACGCGATCTTCGCCGGTGGATTCTTCATGTTGAGCTATGGGGTGGTGCAAGCGTTCCTCACCACGCGGTCGTTTTCCAGGATCTACAGCCAGGAGGAGTTGATGGTGCGCCTTGCCGAAGCGATGGCGTATGCCGAGAACGCCCTGCAGGAACTCCAGCGCACCAATCAGGAACTCGGGCACCTTGCGGCGACCGATCCACTGACAGGCGCTGATAATCGGCGTCGATTCATGGAGCGGGTCGAAGGCGAAATTGGCCGGACCAAACGCGGCGATGCGCCATTCTCCGTGTTGGCACTGGATCTGGATAATTTCAAGTCCATCAACGATCGCTTCGGGCATCAGGTTGGCGATGACATCCTGAAGAGTTTCGTGGAGAAATGCCTCGATTCGATCCGGCCGTATGACGGCGTGGCCCGAGTGGGCGGAGAGGAATTCATGATACTGCTGCCTCAGACTTCACTTGAAGGCGCGCATGAAATCGCCGAGCGTCTGCGAAGCACCGTGGCCAATAGTTCTTTTCATGGCCTGCAGCGGTCAACCGTGGTCACAGTGAGCATCGGCGTATCGCAATCCGGTCGCGATGGCGACACCATCGAGGCCATTCTGCGTACAGCCGATCAACGCCTGTATCACGCTAAACACCAAGGCCGTAACCGTGTGGTCACTGCCTTCAAAACCAGCCTCCAACCTCTGCCCTGAGCGTCGTCTTGAAGTCGCCGAAAGCGTTTGCGCCACAGTATTGACTGTCATTCGCAGGGTTGCGCCTGTTTCACCGGCATTATCCGATGACGTTTCGCCGCCCATACGACCCCGCTCACCAGCAGCACGATCGAGACCACTTCCATCAAGCCAGGCATTCGCTGGCTGAACAGAAAACCGTATACGCAGGCAAACAGCGTTTCGAACACGATCATCTGGCCGCTCAACGACGCGGGCATGCGGCGCGAGCAAGCATTCCAGAGCCCATTGGCCAGCCATGAACCACAGAGCGCCAGGAACAGGCAAACCCACAGGAAAGTCGTCCAGCGGCTGCTTTCAACCTCAGAGGGCACCAGGTTCGGGAACAGCATCAAGGCCGCGATGCCGAACACGATCGCCACGATGCCCGTCACGATGCCTGTCAGCGTCGACCATTCGCTGCTGTTGAAATGGCTTTGCTTGAGGTACCGGGCGTTGTGGGTGGCGTACCACGACCAGCAGGCCACAGCACTGAACCCACAGGCCAGGCCCAGCAACCGGGAAGGCAGCGAGGTGCTCGCCGCCTGCGCACCCGTATGTTCCAGGCTGACCGATACGATGCCCAGGAATACCAGCAGCAGGGGGAGCTTGAGCCTGGTCAGGGGCAGGGACCCTGCATCGCTACGCCCCAGAAAGGTGATGGCGAGCGGCATCATGCCGTTGATAAGGGCGGCCGCGGTCACCCCGCTCAGCTGTACGGAAGCGCCCAGGAGCGCGTAGTTCAGGATATTTCCGGTCAGTGACAGACGCAACAGCATCCAGGCATCGTTGCGCGTCAAACGCGACAGCAGGCGAGACGCGATGGGCAAGGCCACGAGAAGCGAGATCATCCCATACAGGGCAAACCGTACACTGCTGATCAGCACGGCATTGAATTCCGGCAGCAACGAAGGGCCGATAATCACGCCACCCCAGATGGCACCCGCCAATATCGCAAATACAACTCCACTGTTCATCATCTCGGCTCTGGCAGGCTGTTTAGCCGCATTCTAGCCATGGCAGATAAGCGCCACCTGCGATATAAAGTTGGTCACCCATTCCGCAGGGGAATGTCTTGCAGCAATCGCCAGTCCCGGAGAACCGTCATTAACCGTTATCTGCGTACCTTGCCCCCATTGGAGACTCTGATCACGTTCGAGGCCGTGGGACGACACGCCAGCTTCACGGGCGCCGCCGGCGAATTGTTTCTGACCCAGAGCGCCGTGAGCAAACAGATGCGCCAGCTTGAGGACTGCATGGGCGTCCCGCTCTTCGAGCGCAAGCCACGAGGAGTCAAGTTGACCAGCGCAGGGGATGAACTGCTGATGACGGTCAACGTGCTCCTCACCACGATGTACCAAAGCGTCACGCGAATTCGCAACGTTCATCAGTCCAACGCCGTCTCGGTGCTGGCGACCCATGCCCTGGCCCAATTCTGGCTGTTCCCGAAACTGATCGAATTCAACAAGACTTACCCCGACATCGCCGTGCACGTTCACGCGATGAATGAGTTCGATGAGGCCAGCCTCAATGATTTCGACGTGGGCGTACTCTATGGTTGCGGCCAATGGCCCTCGCTTGACAGCGATTTCCTGCTGCCGGAAATCGTCTATGCCGTGGCTCATCCTTCACTGGATGTCTCGGGGGTTGAGACACTGGAACAATTGGCGCAAGCCAACCTGGTGCAGATCGACACCTGCGCCTGGCAGTGCCTGGACTGGCATCAATGGTTCGGCCACTTTGGTATCGACTTCGTCGCGCGGGACAAAGCCCCGGTCTTCAACCAACTGACGTTGGCGTATCGGGCCGTTCAACAAGGCATGGGCATCGGCCTGGCATGGTCGTTCATGGCGGATGAGGCACTGGCCAAGGGAGAATTGCAGCGGGTTACGCCTTTTGAATGCGTGACGGGCAATGGCGAGTTCCTGGTATCGCTCAAGCATCGCAAGCGTTCTGCCTCTGCCGAGATATTTCGCCAGTGGCTTCTGGGGTCGATGGGCGACTGATGAGCAAGGCGGCTAGCGTCGGTGCCGTCATTGCCCGTTCTTTTCTCAAATTCATCATTGTTCTTTCGTAACCCGTGCCTTGCTCTTCGTCAAAGTCAGGCTCAACAGTACCGAAATCAAGATGATGCCGCCGACTGTGCTCAGCGACCATTGGATCGGCATGTGCCACCACGGCGCGACGAGCATTTTGCCGCCGATGAACACCAGTACGATGGCCAGACCATATTTGAGCAAGTGAAAGCGGTCAGCCATGTCGGCCAGTAGAAAATACAGTGCGCGCATGCCCATGATGGCGAAAATGTTGGAGGTGAACACGATGAAGGGGTCGGTGGTGACGGCGAAGATAGCCGGGATGCTGTCGACTGCGAATACCAGGTCGCTGGCCTCGATCAGTACCAGCACCAGGAACATCGGCGTCGCCCAGCGCAGGCCTTTCTGGCGCACGAAGAAGTGCTCGCCGTGAAAACCGTCGGTGATGCGAAGATGGCTACGCAGCCAGCACAGCAAAGGGTTTTTTTCGAGGTCTGGCTGCTGGTTGGCGAAGATCAGCATCTTGATGCCGGTGATGACGAGGAAAGCGCCAAAGACATAGAGCAGCCAGGCAAACTCCTGCACCAGCCAGACACCGGCGAAAATCATAATGGCGCGCATGATGATGGCGCCGAGCACGCCATAGAGCAGGACACGGCGCTGCAACTCTGGCGGCACGGCAAAATAGCCGAAGATCATCACGAAAACGAACATGTTGTCGATCGACAGCGACTGTTCGATCAGGTAACCCGTCAGGAATTCGAGCGTTGTACGCTGGGCCACTTCGGCGCCGAACATGCTGCGCAGATACCACCAGAGCAGTATGGAGAAGACCAACGCCAAACTGGTCCAGGCGATGACCCAGGCCAGCGCCTCGCGTACCGAAACACGATGCGCCTTTCGACCGCCGAAGACGAAAAGATCCAGCGCCAGCATGGCGAGGACGAACCCGATGAAGGCGGCCCACATCCAGGATTGGCCGACGCTGATGGCGGTCATTTAAGTATCCAGGGTTGGTCGATATTCATGTGGCGCCGCACGGTCACCCGCCCCAATGCGGGCGGCGCCGTGACTTGAGTTGTAGGCCAGGCGGTTTGAGGTAACCGTGCAAAACCTCGGTTAGCTCGAAACCGCGGCGTTGAATGGCCATCTGCATGACTGTCTCCGCATGGCGCAGCAATATGCTGCAAGAGGTCATGCTAAGGGGCATGTTGCATCAATAAAAATCGTTTATTCGTTTTGAATTGTTCGTTTTTTACGAAGTATTTGATTCGGATGCTCAACTACCGGCAATGGCATTAGTTTCTGCTCCGTGGCCAAGGCGGGTGGCATGGGGCGCGCCGCAGAACAGCCGTACATCTGTCGGTGCTATTGCGGTTTTTGACCCAAACTGCTGACTTTAGCTGCCCTGGGGCGGTCTCTGAAGACACGCTTAAGACCATCGATTACCGAGTATTCAGGAGTTCAGCCAGCAGAGGTTACTGGCTCGGCGCCAATTGCGCTCTGTCCAACACGCCATCCCCCTAGTGACCGCATGCAGCGGCGGCGAAAAAGAAGCTGCACCAAGAGCGCTGTTCACGGACATTCGCACGAGTAATACCCTGAAAACAGACAAGGCCGCAAATGCGGCCTTGTTTTCTATTCTCACTCTTTACGTAACAGCACCCTCGTCACTCTGCGCTCTTCAACCTCGACAACGGTCATGCTCCACTCCTGCCAATTGAGCTTGTCTCCAATGATAGGCAAGCGATCCAGCAAGCTCATGACCAACCCTGCGAGCGTTTGGTAGTCATCGGTCGCTTTCGCCTGGAAACCGGTGTGTTCGCGAATCTGGCTGAGATTCAGTGCACCGCTGACGAGGAAACCTCCATCCTCGGCAACGATGTTCGGGCCTTCGATTTCACTGGCATCCGGCAGTTCACCTGCAATAGATTCCAGAATGTCGGTCATGGTGAGAAGACCAATGAAGTCACCGAACTCGTTCACCACAAAAGCGATGTGGGTCGATTCCTTACGCATCTGTTCCAGCGCGTTCAGGATCGTGAAACTGTCCAGCAAGTTGAATGCCTTGCGGGCCATGGCTTCCAGATTGGGCTGGTTACCTGCCAACAGCTCTTTGAGCAACTCCTTCTTGTGGATGAACCCCAACGGCTCATCAACGCGTCCCTCCCGGATCAACGGCAACCTGGAGTACGACGAGTGCATCAGCCTTGTGCGGATTTCTTCTGGAGAGTCGGCCAAGTCAATGTGGTCGATTTCTGCACGGGGGGTCATAACACCACGTATCGGGCGTTCCGCTAACTGAAGCACACCACTGATCATGACGCGTTCCCGTCGGTGGAAAACCTGATCGGCATCTGCGCCTGACAGCATATCAGCGATTTCCTCGCCGACTTCATCTGCCCCCAACTTGTGACCACCCAGCAAACGCATCACGGCATGCGCGGTACGCTCACGCATGGGGCGAAGACCATGCAGGCTCTTCTTGCGACGTGAGCGAGCCAACTGGTTGAACAGTTCGATCAGGATCGAGAAACCAATCGCCGCGTACAGATAGCCTTTCGGAATGTGGAAGCCCAGGCCCTCAGCGGTGAGGCTGAAGCCGATCATCATCAAAAAGCCCAGGCAGAGCATGATGACGGTTGGGTGCCCGTTGACGAAGTTAGTCAGCGGCTTACTTGCGATGATCATCAGACCAATGGAAAAAATCACAGCGATCATCATGACCGACAGGTGTTCCACCATGCCCACTGCAGTGATCACAGCGTCCAGCGAGAAGACTGCATCCAGCACCACAATCTGCGCAACGATAGGCCAGAACATCGCATAGGCCGCATTACCTGAACGTTCTGTCACATGTCCTTCGAGTCGCTCATGCAATTCCATGGTTGCCTTGAACAACAGGAACACACCACCGAACAGCATGATCAAGTCTCGGCCCGAGAACGTCTTGTCAAAGACCTCGAACAAAGGTTCGGTAAGGGTGACCATCCAGGAGATGCTGGCCAGCAAGCCAAGACGCATCAACAACGCAAGGGATAGGCCGATGACACGCGCACGATCTCGCTGCTCTGGCGGCAGCTTGTCAGCCAGGATGGCAATGAATACAAGGTTATCGATGCCGAGTACCAGCTCCAGCACGATCAGGGTCAGCAGGCCAAGCCATGCCGTGGGGTCAGCAATCCATTCCATAGGGATTATTCAATCTCTCGAAGAGTCAGGGCGAATGAGTAAATTGCACGAAAACACGGACTCCTGCTCGGCGGAGCGGAATTGATGTTCAGGGCAAAAGGCACAAGAGAGAAAGGCTTCCCCAAGCGTATGCAAGGAGGTAAAGCTTTGGAGATGACACCGTTCGTCTTGGGGAAGGTAATCGCCGAGAAATCTACAGACGAGATTTCGAGATTAAGCGATCTTGAAAAACGAGTTCTACGCCTGATAGCGGAGAACGAACTGATACAAGGTGTGGATTGAAAAAAGCTACTGGGAGGCTCCAGGAGGGTGCTCATATAGACCTGAAAAAAATTGGGGATGAAATCCTACAATGTTTCGGGACACCTCATACAAGACGAGTTATTACAAAATTTGACAGAGTGGCAGTGGATGTTGGGTATGGCTGTGCATCGAATTTGTCCTCCAGGAACTCGTAACACCATTCGGCCAACACATCTTCCTGGCCCATCACTTCAATAATCGGCGTCAGGAAGATGAGTTGGCCGGACGGTTACCCTGAGCCTGAGGAAGAGCGGTGCTTTTTCATCAGATCGAATGGGGTTTGTACAGAGATTCCTTAGGTGAAAATCAACTAACTCAGTCGACCAACTACCTAAGCTTTAAGCAGAATAGCCACCATACTTAGCCACTGAATTGAGCGCGCAGAAAATGCCCGCAAGAGAGCAACTCGATTTATTCCACCAAGGTCGGGGGTATCCACCTGAGCGTAATAATTAGCGCAGGCGGATAGGCGCAGGCAGGTACGACATTGAAAGCGGCAGACGCTCACGCGCTTTCTTTGCCAGCAGCGCAACCAGCAAGAAGTAACGCAGTTCATCCGGCATCAAGTGTACCGGCCGCGTTACAACTCAATATAGATGCAATGGAGCAACAGTGCCAGCGCTGTGGAGTCAGCTTGCGCAGTTGCATGAGCGATCAGCACCCGTACCGGTAATTAAAGCCAGGTCGATTCAAGCGTTAACAATCGGACTGAGCTGGCAGAATTCGATTTTAGCTGTCGCGTGCATGATGTCGGTAAGTGAGATTCCGGTTGACGGGCGGGCAAGGGTTGGCCAGTAACGCGTACAACCCGCCGAAGGGGCATAGGCCAAGAGCGCCTCCCCACACAAAAACTGTACTCACGCACAGGAAGACGCTCATGCACACCATTCGCAACACCTTGGTGGTGGTGGATTCGAAGCAGTCCAAGGACCTGATCCTGAACAGAGCCAAAATGATTGCCAGCGCCACCCGGTCCCACCTGCATCTGCTGGCCTGCGACAAGGGACAACACCATTCCTCTTACCTGATCGACATGCATGAAGGCTTGGCACAGGAGGGTTACAGCGTCAGCGCCCAGCAGGCCTGGCATGGGAGTTCACACAAGACCATCATCGCCGCCCAACGGGCGGAGGGCTGTGGCCTGGTGATCAAACAGCACCTGCCCGACACCCCGCTGATGAAAGCCCTTCTCACCCCCGAGGACTGGAAGCTACTGCGATACTGCCCCTGCCCGGTGCTTATAGTAAAAACCCCGAGGCCCTGGACCGGTGGCACCATTCTCGCGGCCATTGATGCTGGCAGCAGTGATATGGAGCATCGCGTCCTGCATTCCGGCATAGTCAGCCACGGCTATGACATCGCCGCACTGGCTGGCGGCACTCTGCACATGATGAGCGCCCACCCCTATCCCATGCTGTCGGCGGCCGACCCCGTACTCCAACTCAAAGAGAGCATTCAGGCTCTCTATCGCGACCTGTGCAAGACATTCCAGGCCGAATTCGACGTCAGCGACGAACGCCTGCATATCGAGGAAGGTTCTGCCGATGTGCTGATCCCGTACGTCGCGCACAAGCTCGAAGCCGTGCTCACGGTGATCGGCAGTGTGGCCCGTACCGGCCTGTCCGGCGCGTTGATCGGCAATACCGCCGAGATGATTCTGGACACCCTGGACAGTGACGTACTTGTGCTCAAACCGGACGACATCATTACCCATCTGGAGGAGTTGGCCGCCCCATCAGCAAGTACATCGGCAGATACTGCGGTCTCCTCCTGGCCCTATAACCACCATAACCATCGGCCACACAATTAGGCGTTAGTCAACTAAAGTGCGGGTGACAGCCATTGGCCTTGACCCAACCGTGTGCGGTACTCACACACCACGGCGAACCAAGGCATCGCTGATCTATCGCAGGACGAAGAACCTGAGAGCTGTTCAGGATAGAATCTGGTTTTGAAAAAGGAGTTTCATCTGTGGAGGCTGGAAAAAAGAGCTGTCCCTATTGCGCGGAAGTCATCATGGCTGAAGCCATTTTATGTAAACACTGCCAATCTGACCTCAGGCAAAAAATACGAATCCCGCCCGGGTGGCCAATACCGTCAGAAAAGAAAATTGGCCGGGTCGGCAAGATCGTCGTCGACATCACTATCGCAATCACCTTGTGCCTGGCAGTCGGCTTTTATGTCAGCAATACATCGCAAGACAAGGAAAGCATGCAGGCCCATGATGCCGCCGAACGGTGCCGCGAGGAAGTAGACAGCTACTTCGGCCCGGCAGTCGGAAAAAGCATAATCGCAGAGGTTTGTCGAAAGCTGGAGGACGATTTCCGCAAGAGTTTGAGCCACGCGCCATAAAAAAGCCGATTACGAAGCCCGCGCTTTGAGCGGGCTTTT
This sequence comes from Pseudomonas sp. GNP012, assembly GCF_054343835.1. Taxonomy (NCBI): domain Bacteria; kingdom Pseudomonadati; phylum Pseudomonadota; class Gammaproteobacteria; order Pseudomonadales; family Pseudomonadaceae; genus Pseudomonas; species Pseudomonas sp. GNP012. Next base: position 1,831,858 of record NZ_JBTGUU010000001.1, read on the forward strand.
TTACCTTTGGCATCTGGCAGTCTGATTCAGACCAAGCCGACAAACGACAGGATAAACAGGATGATCACGACGGCGCCAACGAGGTAGATGATGTTGTTCATGACTTCACCGCTTCATTTGGGTTGAGGGAAGAAACAGGGGTGTCTAAACAGCTGACACCCTCGTTCGCGTTTCCGTTCCGTTACCCTTGCAGCAGGAGTGATCCAGAGGTTATCGGCTTGCCGGCGCGCGACCGTGCAAAAGGTGCTGATGCTCGAAGGATCTGGTCGCGACCGGGCGCCGAGCTAAAGCCTGAAAAGCACGAGCTCGATCGTCTGGCGGTATGGCTTAGTTTTTCTTCTTGATTAATTTGTTCATGTAATACTTGAGACTGAAACGATCTTTGGGTCTTGGTTTGTAGTGGGTTTTGTTTCTTTGCGCAGGATCGATCGCCAAGGTGCCTGCGGTGTAGTAATAAAGCGCTATAGACCTGCGAGTGATGTGCTCTGGGGTCGTTAAAGGCTCCGGGTGCCCATGATTGCTGTCTTTGTCTGTATTGAAAATGACGCAGCGATTGTAAATGGGCAAGACCTTTTTAAGACAGGTTTTCATCTTGACATCCCAAAGTTCCAGGTTGCCTCCATACTCGTCTTTCCAGTCTTCGTTCAGATAAATAATGATATTCAGTCTGCGCTCGACATTAAGCTTTTTGTTGAGCCTGAAGTCCGAGTGTACCCCCAGGAAGCCTCCGCTTTTCGTTTCATGCAAGCCGCCACCGGTGAAGTAGGGGTCAGGTATCAAGCCTTCGATGCCTGTTAACTTTTCTAGAAACTGCAACATGGGTGCCGAATTGAAAGCATTGAAAACGGTCTTTAAAAACGGCGAGCATTCGTTGGGACTGATTTGACGTTTTCGTTGCCCTTTATAACCGCGCTCGTAGAGCATTTCGTTGTTGGTTGGCTCGACCGGGAAATTCGAGCAAATGCTTGCAATCAGGTCTTCGTGCAGGAAGTTGTCGATGACTATGTGCGGAAATGGCGTAGCCTGAACATATTGGCTGGTCAATGACTCACCAAAGGCGCTGGCGTCGTTCTGGTCGAAATCAAGCTCCGGTGAGAGGGTGATGGGTAGTGCCTGAGTGATGACTGCCATTATTGCTCCGATAACTTGATATAACGACCCGTGGGTGACTGGCTCATACGTGTAGGCGTAGCTTAAGCCTTGCCGTCACCCTTGTTCAGGCGTTTAAGTATATTATTGTACATTTTGGTTCGTCTATGAGTCTTTCCATAGCCGCCAGTCGCTGCGACAGTGCCCGCCTGGATATGATCAAGATAGCTGAAGATTTTACGTGGCGATAAAGTTTCAACGACATAACCAAGCTCGGTCATCTGGTCTTGAAGGGTATATCCAGGAACGCGATCATCCATCGAAAAGTGCATGCCGTGCTGTTTGACTAGTTTGCAGTTCCACAATGTAAAGAAGCTCTTCAAGTAAACTTCTCTGTATGGTTTTGGTTCTCTGGAGCGTAAGCCCATGGAGATTCTAAGGCGTCTGTAGTGATGTTTGAACAGTCGCGAGCTAAAGCGCCAAAGCGTTCTCGCGGTGCCACGATTTAATTGCTCTACACACCCGACGGCTACGACTTTTTTATTATTGATGCACTTGTTCAGTATCATCGGAAAAATATTTTTATCGAAAACAAACGTATCGGTATGCATCAGGATTAAATAATCGGTGTCGACTCGCTCCAAAACCATGTCGAGTGCCTTGCCGTGCGCGATATGGCCTGCTTCTGGTTCGGAAACAGATCGTTCGATTAAATTGATCCAGTCAAGTGTTCGCAAATATTGAGTGCTTTCATCGGCCGAGTAGTTGTCAACCACCCAGACTGGGACGTTCTTGTCACCCACGTGCTGGTGCAATAACTCTAAGCATATCTTGGTGATTTCCGGTGTTTTGTAATTCACGATGACGATGCTGAAGTTATTGGGGAAATCAGTCGGAGGGCTAGTACTGTTCATTGTTCGGGTGCTCAATGATATTGTATTTATATGTGGGGGCGACTGAGTCCATATCCGGTTTCGCGTATTTGCCCGCGCAAGGTTTTTCGTATCTATAAGCTCGATCTTTAAGTCGCTTTGTCATGCACTAAATTTACATGGCTTGCTCGCGCCTGATGGAGAGCAGTGGATTTGGGCCTCATCGTATAAGGATCCACTCTATAGGTAAATATCCACGAAATAGTTCGTTACATCGGACGGCGGGTCAGATGAGCCTCCGGGGGGGGGGATTCAATCTCAAGGTGAATCGGAGCCGCGGTCCGGAAAAGAAACCGCGGCGACCAATCAATCAGGCGGTGGGCAGCAGGCCTTTCTGTTTGGCGACATGGGTGGCCAGTGCATCCATCAAGTCCGGGGACAGGCAGTCGTAGGGTTCCAGGCCGATCGAGCGCAAGCGCTCGCGGATCGCCTTCATTTGCCCTGGCGGTGTGCCGGTTTCGATGATGGAGGACACGAACGCCGCGAATCCTGGCGCCGCCCATCCACTCTGTGGCGAAAGCTCGGTGTGGACGAAGTCCAGGCCATAAAACGCATGGTCCTTGTTCTCGATGCGCCCGAAGAGATGGGCGTGACACTGCTTGCAGGCGTGGCGCTGGATGGTGGCGGCTGCGTCGACAATCTCCAGTTTTTCGCCGTGGGCAATGACGCTGACCTTATCTCGAGGCACCACGGCGATGACAGCGAATATCGCGTTTTGTGGTTTCCAGCATTTGCTGCAGCCGCATGCGTGGTTATGCAGGGTTTGTGCGTCGATCCTCACCTCGACCTTGTCGGTCGCACACAGGCATTGCAGGGTGCCGCCTGTGAAATTCGCGGCTGCGGGTTGGATACCATTGTCCAGCGCAGGGTGAAGTTGCAAGGTGCTCATGCTGGCGTCTCCGTTTCAGGGGGCAGGCAAAGGTGCCTGGGGCGGTGCCCCAGACCGTTGGATCATCGGGTTTTGAAAAGGACACAGTGCATAAACGAGTGACCTCCTTCGGTGCTACCGGTTGGTTACCCTGATCAAGAATAGTCTGCGATGACGCCTTGAGCGCGGCCAGGGTTACCTCACCGCAGCCGCAAGGTTTCAAATAGCGCGCGGTCTTGTTTTTTGGCCGAGTGCGCCGTGTTTCCAGAACAGTTTTTTGGCAGCTCTGGTTCGGTTCACAGGCTGATCGACAGGGATGCCGTCGCTGCAAGGTCGTAGGGCAGATGGCCAAGGCTTCGCTTGGCCACTGCATGCTTCATAAGCGCTGGAGCGGTGGTTTTTCCTGGTGCGCAAGGTCTGCGGCCTGAGTTGCACGCAATGCACCCTGCAGCGTACTCATCACCATCTCATGCAGCAGCTTGCGGCGTGCTCCAATGCCGGCCTGGGGCTTCCCGACCCAGGCCGGCAGTTGATTGAGCAGGGAAACGATGCCGGTCATGGTCGCGCGCAGGGTGGTGCCAGCCGGTTTACCGGTGAGTTGCTCTATGGCCTCCACCAGGTGCTCTTCGTAGCGCCCGCGCAGGGTCAGGATCGAGGCCTGCTGTTCGCAGCTCAAGCAATGGAGGTCGTACTCAGCCAGGCGAAAATGCGCGGCCATGCGCTCGTGGAGCCGCAGGTGCGCCTCAAGCAGGCCGTGCAGTCGGGCAGTGGGGGCGGATTTGCGCCGGGTCACCAGGCGGGCGCCATCAAGCAACGCTTCGTAGAGCTCCTCAATCAGTTCAAACAGCAATGCCTCTTTGCTATCGATGTGGTTATAGATGGAGCCGGCCGTGATCCCCAGGCAAGTGGCCAGGTCGCGCATGCTGACCCGGCTGAAACCATGCCTGGCGAACAGCTCGACTGCCTTGTGCCGAGTTTCCAGGTAGCGCGTGTTGCGCTCTTCGTCGACAGGTACGGCAAAAAGGGATTTGGAGGGCTGCATGTTGCTCATCCACCTCATACGCGAAACTGCCCCAACAGCCGATTGAGCTGACCCGCCAGTTGGCCCAGCTCCTGGCTCGCCGCGTTGGACCGGTCTGCTGCCTGGGCGTTTTCGTGGGCCAGAGAGGCTGCTCGGGTCACATTCTGGTTGATGTCTTCGACCACGTGTGACTGCTCCAGCGTGGCGCTGGCGATTGAGGCGTTCAGTTCAGTGACATTGCGCAGCGCGCCGAGTACCTGGTGCAGGCTTTCAGCCGTTTGGTGGGCCTGTTCCACGGTTTGTCGAGCGGCCTGGCTGCTGGCATTGATGACATCCACAGCAGCTTCCGAGTTGCCGTGCAGGCGCTCGATCATGTCCTGGATTTGCGCGGTGGACTGCTGGGTGCGCTGTGCCAGCAGGCGCACTTCGTCGGCCACCACCGCGAAGCCGCGACCCTGCTCGCCAGCTCGCGCCGCCTCGATGGCGGCGTTCAGCGCGAGCAGGTTGGTCTGCTCGGCGATGGCGCGGATCACTTCCAGCACGCTGCCGATCTGGGTGCTTTCCCGGGCCAGGCTCTGGATTACCTCGACGGCCTGGCCGATGGTATCGGACAACTGGTCGATCTGGAGCAGGCTGCTGTCAATGTTGTGTTGGCCCCGGCGTGCCTGTTCTTCGGCCTGGCGAACTTCGTTGGCCGCGTGCTCGGCGTTCCTGGCCACTTCCTGCACGGCGTAGGAGACCTCATGGATGGCGGTGGCGACCAGCTCCATCTGCTGCGATTGCTGCTGGCTGTGGTTCTGGCTATCGGCGGCGATTTCACCGAGGGACTTCGAAGCCTGGTCCAGACTGTCGGCGGACTGCATGGACTGGCTGATCACGCCACGGAGCTTGTTGGTGAACACGTTGAAATGACCGCTCAAGTCTGTCAGTTCATCGCGCCAGCGGTTATCCAGATTACGGGTCAAATCGGCTTCGCCGCTGGCGATGTTCTCCATTGCATCGACCACCCGCGCCAGTGGCGAGGCGATGCTGCGGGCAATCAACAGGATCAGCGCACTGAGCATCAGGGTGATCGTCAGCAATATGACGAAAGCCTGGAGCAGCTGGCGGCGGAACTCGACCTGCACGTCGTCGATGTAGATGCCCGAGCCGACAATCCAGCCCCAGGGCTTGAACAGTTCGACGTAGGAAACCTTCTCCACCGGCGCGTCGGAACCCGGCTTGGGCCAGCGGTAGTGCACCAGCCCGGCGCCATCGCGTTTGGCGGTGGCGACCATTTCGTCGAACAGCGCCTTGCCGTCCGGATCGAGAGTACCGGCCATGCGCTTGCCCTCGAGCTTGGCATTGGGGTGCATGACCATTCGCGTGTCGAGGTCTTCGAGCCAGAAGTAGTCCTCGCCGTCGTAGCGCAAGTCGCGCATGACTGCGATGGCCTGCTGCTGCGCCTGCTCACGACTGAGGCCCTGGCCTTCCAGGCTTTGGAAGTGGCGCAGGATGCCGCTGGCGGTCTCGACCACGTGGCGGGTTTTCAGCGCCTTGGCCGCATAAAGGTCGTCATGGCTTTGCTTGAGCATCAGGCCGGCGAGAATCAGCAGCATCAGGATGGATGTCAGCAAAATCAGCCACAGACGTCGGCTAATGGAAATATTGCGCAAGCCGGGCATGGGCAACTCCGCGAGAGGGAAGGCAGGTGAAAGCCGGAGGCGGCAGTTGCGTCCGGCTCGAGGGGGTCAGAGTGCGTAGTGGCTCAGTTCGCGGGCGATCAGCAGGCGCTGGACTTCGCTGGAGCCTTCGTAGATCTGGGTGATGCGTGCGTCTCGGTAGTAGCGCTCCACCGGGTAATCTTCCAGGTAGCCGTAGCCGCCATGGATCTGCATGGCACTGGAGCACACGCGTTCGGCCATTTCCGAGGCGAACAGCTTGGCCTGGGAGGCTTCGGACAGGCACGGTTGCCCGGCGCTTTTCAGGCGCGCGGCATGCAGGACCATCAGGCGGCTGGCGTTGAGCCGGGTGTGCATGTCGGCGAGCAGGTTGGACACGCTTTGGTGTTCGATGATCGGCTTGCCGAACTGGACGCGTTCGCGGGCATAGCCCAGGGCAGCCTCGAAGGCGGCGCGGGCGATTCCCAGGGCCTGGGCGGCGATGCCGATACGACCGCCTTCGAGGTTGGACAGGGCAATGGCCAGGCCTTTGCCGCGCTCACCCAGCAGGTTGGCTTCGGGAATGGTGCAGTTGTTCAAGGTCACCGCGCAGGTATCTGAGGCCTTGATACCCATCTTGTGTTCGCGTCGGTCGACCACGAATCCGGCGTTGTCAGTGGGGACCAGGAAGGCCGACAGCCCTTTCTTGCCCAGTTGCGCATCAGTGACGGCGAAGACAATGGCCAGCTTGGCCCGCTCCCCGTTGCTGACGAACTGCTTGGCACCGTTGAGAATCCACTGACCGTCGCGCAGTTCGGCACGGGTACGCAGGTTGTGCGCTTCGGAGCCGGCCTGTGGCTCGGTCAGGCAGAAGCAGCCGATCGCTTGACCACTGACCAGCAGCGGCAGCCAGCTGTCCTGTTGCGCAGGGGTGCCGTATTTCAGCAGGGGGCCGCAGCCCACCGAATTGTGGATGCTCATCAGCGCGCCGAGGGCTCCGTCACCGGCCGAGATTTCTTCAACGGCCAGGGCATAGGCCACATAGTCGGTATAGCTGCCGCCCCAGGTGTCCGGTACGACCATGCCCAGCAGGCCCAGCTCGCCCATCTGCGCCACCACGGCGTCATCGATCCAGCCGGCCTTCTCCCAGGCCTGGGCATGCGGCGCGACTTCGCTGCGGGCGAAGTCGCGCGCCATGTCGCGGATCATGCGTTGTTCTTCGGTCAATTCGATATCGTGCATTGCAAAATCTCCTGCCGATCAGGCGGTGCGTACGGGCTTGCCGGAGGCGCGTTCAAAGTCGTTGAAGAAGGCTTGCACCCGGGCAGGTGCCAGTTCTGTCAGGGTTGGCGGGTTCCAGCGTGGGCACTTGTCCTTGTCGATGATCAGGGCGCGCACACCCTCCATCAGGTCGCCCTTGTCGAACCACTGGTAGTCCAGGTGCAACTCAAGGGCGAAGCACTCGGTCAGGCTCAGGTAACGACCACGGCGCAACAACTCGAGCGTCGTGGCCATCGCCAATGGCGAGCGGCTTTCGAGCAGCTTCACTGTCTGCTCGGCCCAGTCTTGCAGCTCGGGACGTTGTTCGCGCTGCAGCGCGGCGTGAATGGCCGGGACATCGGGCAAGGCGAAATACGCGTCGATCGCCTGGCGACAGGCCTTGAGCTCGGAACCGGCAAGTCGCTCGGTGGCCATGTCGGCGAGCAGGTCCTGCAAGTCTTCGACGGGCGCAGCGGTCCAGTTCAGGTGGTCGAGGCAGGCATCCAGTTCGGCCAGCCGTTCGCTGGGCAGGTAGTAGTCGGCAAGGTTCGCATAGAGGGCATCGGCGGCACGCACCTGGCAGCCGGTGATACCCAGATAGGTTCCCAGTTCACCTGGCAGGCGCGGCAGGAAATAGCTGCCGCCGACATCGGGGAAAAAGCCGATGCCGACTTCCGGCATGCCCATCCGCGTGCGCTCGGTGATCACCCGCAACGAGGCGGCCTGGGCCAGGCCCATGCCGCCACCGAGGACAAAACCATCGAGCAGTGCCAGCACTGGCTTGGTGTAGCCATGCAGGTACTCGTCCAGGGCGTACTCCTCCTCGAGGAACAGCTCATGCAGGTTGTTGCCGGCCTTGTAGCTGTCGTACAGCATGCGGATATCGCCACCGGCGCAGAAGGCCTTTTCACCGGCGCCGCGAAGGGTCACGGCGACGATCTCCGGGTCCTGCTCCCACGCCCACAGGTGCCGGCAGAGCAGACGCACCATGGGCAGGTCCAGGGTGTTCAACGCGCTTGGCCGATTCAGTGTCAGGTGGCCGACACGGTTGCGTACGCTGGCCAGCACCGGGGCTTGCTGCTCGCTCATGTTCAGGCTTCCCGGCGGAACAGGTTGATGATGGCGGAGAAGTCCAGGCCGCCGTTACCTTGCAGGCTGAAGGTCTGGTACAGCTGCTGGGCTACGGCACCGAGCGCGACCGGTTGGCGCGCGTGCCTGGCCGCTTCAGTGGCCAGGCCCAGGTCCTTGAGCATCAGGTCGCTGCCAAAGCCGCCGCTGTAACCACGCGAGGCTGGAGCGTTTTCCAGCACGCCCGGGAACGGGTTGTTGATTTCCGAGCTCCAGCAGCGACCGGTGGAGGTATTGATCACTCCGGCCAGGACCTTGGCGTCCATGCCCAGGGCTACGCCCAGGGCCATGGCTTCGGCGACGCCGACCATGGAGATGCCGAGCAGCATGTTGTTGGCGATCTTGGCCACTTGGCCGTTGCCTGCTGCGCCGCAGTGCACGATGTTCTTGCCCATCGCCGAGAGGATCGGCAAGGCCTGGTCGAACACGCTGTCCGGGCCACCGACCATAAAGGTCAGGGTGCCCGCCGCCGCACCTCCGGTGCCGCCGGATACCGGTGCGTCGAGCATCGGGTTGCCTTGGGCAAGGGCGTATTTGGCCACCTCGCGAGTGCTCAGCGGGTCGATGGTCGAACTGTCGATCAACAGCACGCCCGGGCCGATATTGGCCAGCAGGCCATCCTTGCCGCGATAGACCTGCTTCACGTGCTCGGCGGTGGGCAGCATGGTGATGATCACCTCAACCCTGGCCTTGGCCACGGCGGCGGGTGAGTCGGCGGCGCTGGCGCCGGCCTCCATCAGCGCGGCGACCGCTTGGGGGAAGGGATCGAAGACGGTCAGGCTGTGCCCGGCCTTGAGCAGGTTGCGGGCCATTGGGCCGCCCATGTTGCCGAGGCCGAGAAATCCGATATGCATGTTGGCTACCTTTTACGATAGGGGGCAGTGGCGCAGGAATCCCTGCGCGCTTGTCGTAGGCCGACGCAGGGCGTCGGCCGGCAAAGGTCATTTCAGGGTAATGGTGGTGTTCACCGCGCCGCCGGTGTCTTCCTCGTCGAACCAGCGCTGGGTGATCGTCTTGGTCTGGGTGTAGAAGGTCACCACTTGCTTGCCGTAGGGACCCAGGTCGCCCAGCTTGGAGGCGCGCGAACCGGAGAAGGAGAACAGCGGGACCGGTACCGGGATTGGCACGTTGATGCCTACCTGGCCAACGTCGATCTCTTCCTGGAAGTGCCGCGCGGCAGCGCCGGAACGGGTGAACAGGGCAGTGCCGTTGCCGTTCGGATTGGCGTTGATGATCTCGATCGCCTCGTCCAGGTTGGCGGCGTGCATGACGCACAGCACCGGGCCGAAGATCTCTTCGCGGTACACCGACATTTGCGCAGTGACGCCGGAGAAAATGGTCGGGCCGACGAAATTGCCATCCCGGTAGCCCGGCACGCTCGGGTTACGCCCATCCAGTTCGAGCCTGGCGCCTTCTTCGATGCCGCTGGCGATCAGACCGTTGACACGCTCCAGGGCGGCGCAGGAAATCACCGGGCCGATGTCAGTGCCCGGCTCGGTGCCACCGTTGATCTTGAGGGTCTTGGTTCGCTCGATCAGGTCCGGCAGCCAAGCTTGCGCTTCACCCACCAGGATCACCACGGGCAGGGCCATGCAGCGCTGGCCGGCAGCGCCGAAGGAGGCGCCCAGCAGGTTGTTCAGGGTCTGTTGTTTGTTGGCATCGGGCAGGACGATGGCATGGTTTTTCGCGCCCATCATGCACTGCGCGCGCTTGCCGTTCTGGGTGGCGCGGTTGTAGACGTGGGTGCCGACCTTGGTCGAGCCGACGAAGGACACGGCCTTGATGTCCGGGTGGTCGCAGATCAGGTTCACTGCGTCGACGCCGCCGTGGATGACGTTGAGCACGCCCTTGGGTACCCCGGCCTCCAGCGCCAGTTCCACCAGGCGCATGGTCACCAGCGGATCCTGCTCGGATGGCTTGAGGACGAAGGTGTTGCCGGTGGCGATGGCCATCGGGAACATCCACAGCGGGATCATCGCCGGGAAGTTGAACGGGGTGATGCCGGCGCACACGCCCAGCGGCTGCAGCAGGGTGTAGGTGTCGACGCCGTTCGCCACGTTGTTGGCCAATTCGCCCATCTGCAAATTGCCGATGCTGGCGGCGTGCTCGACCACCTCCAGGCCGCGGAACACGTCACCTTCGGCATCCGGCAGGGTCTTGCCCTGCTCGGCGGTGAGCAGGGCGGCCAGTTCCTTGATGTTTTCGCGGATCAACTGCTGGTATTTGAGGAACACACGGGCACGGACACCGATCGGGGTCTTGCGCCAGGTCTTGAAGGCTTGCCTGGCGCTGGCCACGGCGGCGTTCATTTCCTCGGCGGTGGCGAAGGGCACACGGGCCAGGACTTCCTGGGTGGCCGGGTTGACTACGTCGCGCCACTGGGTGCTGCGCGATTCGACGAACTCGCCGTTGATGAGAAGCTTGACGCTGGGAACGATGGAAGAGGTCATTTACGGGTCCTGCCTGCTTTTGTTAGGGCGAATGAGTCCCCTCGGCGTGGTTGGCCGAGTGGTCGGGTCTGGATTCGGGGGGAGGGGCCGGCATGCCGGCCCCAGAGGTCAGCCTTTGAGTTGCGGGAAGTCTTCTTCGAAGTATTCCTGCGGGCCACGTGCGTCGCCCTGGCGACGCTGCACTTCCATTTGCCGCAGTTCCACCCGGCGGATTTTTCCGGAGATGGTCTTGGGCAGCTCGCTGACAAACTCGATGCGCCGTACCCGCTTGTAGGGCGCCAGGTGCTCGCGGGCGAACGCGAGGATGCTGCCGGCCAGTTCGTGACTGCCCTGTGCGTCATGGGCCAGGATCAGATAGGCCTTGGGCACTGCCAGGCGCACCGGGTCGGGGCTTGGCACCACGGCCACTTCCATCACCGCCGGGTGCTCGATCAGCGCGCTTTCCAGCTCGAAGGGGCTGATGCGGTAGTCGGAGGCCTTGAACACATCATCGGCACGGCCGACGAAGGTTATGTAGCCCTCTTCGTCGATCTGTGCGGTGTCGCCAGTGCGGTAGTAGCCGTCGCGCATCACTTCGGCGGTCTTTTCCGGGCTGTCCTCGTAGCACAGCATCAGGCCGAGCGGGCGTACGTCCAGCGGCAGGGCTACTTCGCCTTCGTTACCCGGCACGCCATCGGGATCGAGCATGGTCACCCGGTAGCCCGGCAACGGACGGCCCATGGAGCCCGGCTTGAGCCGCTGGCCAGGCGTGTTGCCGACCAGTGCGGTAGTTTCCGACTGGCCGAAGCCGTCGCGCAGCAACAGGCCCCAGGCATGCAGGATCTGCTCGATGATCTCCGGGTTGAGCGGCTCACCGGCGCCCACCAGTTCGCGCAGGCGCAGGCGAGACTTGTAACTGGCCAGGTCTTCCTGGATCAGCATGCGCCACACGGTAGGCGGCGCGCACAGGCTGGTGACGCCGTAGCGCTCGAGCACGCCGAGCAGGGCTGGCGCGCTGAAGCGTGCGGTGTTGTGGATGAAGATGCAGGCACCGGCATTCCACGGTGCAAAGAGGCAGCTCCAGGCGTGCTTGGCCCAGCCCGGGGACGAAATGTTCAGGTGCAGGTCGCCCGGCTGCAGGCCAATCCAGTACATGGTCGAGAGGTGGCCGACCGGGTAACTCTGGTGACTGTGCAACACCATCTTCGGCTTGGAGGTGGTGCCGGAGGTGAAGTACAGCAGCATCGGGTCGGTGGCCAGCGTGCGACCCTCTGATTCGAACTGCTCGGAATGCTCGCTGGCGGCGCTGTGCGGGGTCCAGCCGGCGGGGGACGGACCGACGCAGATGCGACTGCAGTCTTCACCCAGCCCGTCGAACTTGTCGACATGGGCGCTACCGACCACCAGATGGCGAACATGGCCGCGCTCGATGCGGTCGCTGAGGTCATCGGGGGTCAGCAGGGCGGTGGCGGGAATGACCACGGCACCGAGTTTGAAGGCGGCCAGCATGGTTTCCCACAGGGCGACATCGTTACCGAGCATCAACAGGATGCGTTCGCCACGGCGCACGCCGAGGGCTCGCAGGTGATTGGCCACCTGGTTGGAGCGCGCTGCCAGTTGCTGGAAGCTGTAGCGTTGTTCGCTGCCGTCCTCTTCGACGATCCACAGGGCGTTGGCCTGGTTGCCTACGGCCATGGCATCGAAGTAATCCAGCGCCCAGTTGAATTCGTTCAGCTGCGGCCAGCGGAAGTCACGTACGGCGGTGGCGTAGTCGGTACGGTGGGCCAGCAGGAAATCACGAGCGGCCAGGAAGGGTTGGCAGTGGTTGTTCATTGGAGGCTCCCGAGACGCGCGCGGGTACCTGAAAGTGGGGAGACGACAGCAAGCAAGGATAGCTTCACGGTGGGTGCCCTATTTATTTTTATTGGGACTGACCGGGTTCATGGCCAGGTGGTTGAATCGAGTATAGGCAGGCATAAATCAAATAAGAATGCTCAAAAAATCCCGTATGTTGTGCAAAAAAGCATGGGCCTGCTGCATCGTTGAATCGACAGAATGCACAAGGCGGGCGCTGCCGGCACCGTCAAGCGATGCAGGCAGCGCCCGCCTTGTGCTGGGACTTACCAGAGTGCCAGGGTATAGCTGAGGATCAGGCGGTTTTCGTTGAGGTCGTTACCGAAGTGGGCGGTGCGCACCGTAGCGTTGCGCCACTTGAGACCGAGGTTTTTCAGCGGGCCGCTCTGGAGCACGTAGCCGATGTCGGTGTCGCGCTCCCATTCGTGGCCGTCGGGTTTGCCGACGCCCAGGTCGATGCTGTCGCCGGATAAGTAGCGGGTCATGAAGGTCAGGCCGGGAACACCGAGGGCCGCGAAGTTGTAGTCGTAGCGCGCCTGCCAGGAGCGCTCGTCCTTGTTGGCGAAATCGTTGATCTGCACGAAGTTGACCAGGTAGGCGTCGGTGCCATTGACGTAGGCAAAGCCGGTGTCGCCGCTCATGCGTTGGTAACCGAGACCGAAGGCATGGCCGCCGAGGGCATAGGTGAACATGGCGCCGAAGGCATTGTTGTCGATGTTGCTGTGGCCATCGTCGGTGGAGCGGGCGTAGCGCAGGTCGCTCTTGAGCGTCTGGCCTGGGCCCAGCGGCAGGACGTGGACCAGACTGAACTGGTGCTGGTGATAGAAGTCGTCCAGGCCGCCGTAGTTGTAGCCTGTGTTCAGCCGCTCGTTCCACTGGTAGGCCAGGCCGGCGAAATTGAAGGCGTCGCTGCGGGCCTGGCCACCGACAATGCCCTTGGCGCCGGTGGTGGTGATGGTCATTTTCTCGTAGTCCGAGGAGTCGCGCTGGTTGACCCGATCCACGCGCCCCGCGTCGAGGCTGAGGCCTTTGATCTCCTGAACATTCAACTGGCCACCGCGGAATGTTTGCGGCAACAGGCGCGAATCATTGGCCAGCAGCACAGGCAGCTTCGGGGCCAGGGTGCCGAGCTTGAGCACGCTGTTGGACGCTTTGAACTTGGCCGTCAGGCCCAGTTCGCCATACTCGTCCTTGGCGCGCCTGGGCGGCTGGCTGTCGCGCTTGAGCAGGCCGGTGCCGGCGCGATCGGGGCTGGAATCGAGCTTGACGCCGAGTTGGCCGAGGGCATCGATACCGAGGCCGATCGTGCCGTCGGTATAACCGGATTCGTAGCGCAGCAGGAATCCCTGGGCCCATTCTTCTTGCTTGGACTGGGTGGCATTAGCCTGGCGGAAGTCGCGGTTGAAGTAGAAGTTACGCATCTCCAGCCTGGCCGTGCTGTCTTCCAGGAAGTCGGCATGAGCCTGTGCAGCGAGGCCGCTGCCGGCCAGGAACAGGGTGAGGGTGGTGGGTTTCATTGGATGCCTTTTGTTGTTTTTGTTGTCGACGAGCCGCTCCCGCGCTACTTGGAGTGGCGAGGGAAGGGCGCTATTGGGGGTGTCCTGCGCCGAGCGGCGCAGGGCGGGTGTAAAAAAGCGCGAAGCAAAGGAGCGGACTCGCGCTCGGGGCGTCAGCCCCGGAAAAATCAGCGTCAGTGACTGCTGGCCATGGAAGCTCCAAGGCCGGTCTGGGCACGGACGAACTGGTCGGCGTAGGCGGCGCGTTCGCGGTTGGCGCGCTCGCTGCGGTCAAGCCTGGAAGCGACCACTATGACCACGAAGGCCAGTGGCATGGAGAACAGCGCCGGCTGGTCGTAAGGGAAGAGCGCCTGGGCATGACCCAGTACACCGACCCAAACCGACGGCGAGCAGATCACCAGGGCCAGTGCGCTGATCAGGCCGGTCAGGCCGCCATAGAGGGCGCCGCGGGTGGTCAGGCCGCCCCAGTACATGGACATGATCAGTACCGGGAAATTCGCCGAGGCGGCGATGCCGAACGTCAGGCCGACCAGGAAGGCGATGTTCTGGCCCTCGAACAGAATGCCGAGGGAAATCGCCACGATGCCCAGGCAAACGGTGGCGATGCGTGACACGCGCATTTCCTGTTTCTCGTCGGCGCAGCCCTTTTTAAACACCGAGGCGTAAAGGTCATGGGAGATGGCCGAGGCACCGGCCAGGGCCAGACCGGACACCACGGCGAGAATGGTGGCGAAAGCCACGGCAGAGAGGAAACCGAGAAACAGGTTGCCACCCACTGCCTTCGCCAGGTGCATGGCCACCATGTTGCCGCCGCCGATCATGGCCCCGCCGAGCTTGCCATCGACGTAGTACTGCGGATCCGTGCCGACGATGACGATGGCGGTGTAGCCCAGGACGCAGACCACCAGGAAGAAGAAACCGATGAACACCGTGGCGAACAGCACCGATTTACGCGCCTCCTTGGCATTGGGCACCGTGAAGAAGCGCATCAGGATGTGCGGCAGGCCGGCAATGCCGAAGACCAGGCCGAGGGATAGGGACACCGCGTTGATCGGGTCGGCCAGCAAGGTGCCCGGGCCCATGATCTGCACGCCGCTGGCATGCACCGCCACAGCCTGGGCCGCCAGCGTCTCGAAGCTGAAGTCGAAGCGACTCAGGGCCATCAGCACCAGGGTGGTGCCGCCCGCCAGCAGCAGGACTGCCTTGGTGATCTGTACCCATGTGGTGGCGAGCATGCCGCCGAAGATCACGTAGACCAGCATCAACAGTCCGACCACCACCACCGCCGTGCGGTAGTCGAGACCGAACAGCAGCTTGATCAATTGGCCGGCACCGACCATCTGTACCACCAGATAGCAGCACACCACGGTCAGCGATCCGAGGGCGGCGAAACTGCGCACGCGGGTTTGATCGAGTCGGTAGGAGACGATGTCGGCGAAGGTGTAGCGGCCCAGATTGCGCAAGCGCTCGGCCATCAGGAAGGTGACGATCGGCCAGCCGACAAAGAAGCCGATGATGTAGACGAAGCCGTCGTAACCCTTGGCGAATACCATGCTCGACAGGCCCAGCAGCGTGGCGGCCGACATGTAGTCACCGGCGATTGCCAAGCCATTCTGAAATCCCGTGATACCGCCGCCTGCGCTGTAGAAATCGGCGGCGGAGCGGGTGCGCCGTGCCGCCCACCAGGTGATCAGCAGGGTGGCGAGGACGAAGACGAAAAACATGCCGATGGCGTGCAGGTTGAGCGCTTGCTTCTGCGCAATGATGGGATCGGCATGAGCCAGCACAGGGCTGAGGGCGAGAAGGGCGGACAGGCGTTTCATGCGCGGGACTCCTGGAGGATCTGCGAGCTGAGCACGTCGAAGCGGGTGTTGGCGCTGTGCACGTACCAGGCGGTGAGTAGCCAGGACAACAGGATGATCGTCACGCCGATTGGCATGCCGAGGCTGAGGTGACTGCCGTCATACAGCGGCAGGTGCAACCAGGCGGGAGCGAAAGCCACCACCATGATGAAGCTGTAGTAGATCGCCAGGACCGCGCCGCTCAGTGTCCAGGCCAGCAGCGCACGCTGGCGCGTGAGGCGCTGGAACTTGGGGTTGGCCCTGACCCGTGCACAGGTCTGGGTGTGGTTCGGATGGTCAGTCGTCATGGTGAGGCTCCGCTTTTTCTAGTTGTTTTTGTTGTTCGGCCTTTTGAGGGGCGTACGGGTACCCGGGCAGCGACCCGATGCGGGACGCCACCTGAATGCTGATGTGCTGGAGTTATTGCCGCCTGGACGATCTTGCGAAGGAGAGTGGGCGGTGCAGGAGGGTGGGCCTGATCGGCTGCGAGGCGAGCAGAGGATCGGGCCAATGGCAGACGAGAACCGTGGTCGCGATTGCGCTGTTGCGCAGCTGTTTGTGTCCGGCGTGCAGGCCGGCGTTTATCCATGCGCTCATGCTGTCAGCCCTCGTTATTTATTATTGGGGAGGGGACTTTCCTGGCCGGAAAACGACGCTGGCCAAGTTGGGTGAGATGCGAGTATATAAGGGCATATTTCCCATATGTATTGGCAGAAAAGCTCGATGGATATGCAAAAACGCACAACGCAGCCCCCGCTGAACTGGGACGACTTGCGTTTCTTCCTCGAAGTTGCCCGTGCTCGCACCGCCAGCGGTGCGGCTCGACGCCTGGGAGTGGACTACACCACGGTGTCGCGGCGCATCCGTGCCCTGGAGCAGTGCCTGGGCGCCCTGCTGTTCGAGAAATCGCGAACCTCAGGTTTCGTCCTGACCGTGGAAGGGCAGCGTCTGGTCAGCCACGCCGAAAGCCTGGAAAGTACGCTGCTGGTGGCTTGCGAACAGGTTTTCGGCACCACAGGGGGGCTCTCCGGGCATCTGCGCATTGGTTGCACGGAAGCCTTCGGAACCTGTTTCATCACGGCGCAGATGAGCCATTTCCTCGAGCACTACCCGAATATCTCGGCGGATATTTTGCCGGTCCCGCACTTCATAAACCTGTCACGGCGCGAGGCGGATATCGCCATCACCCTGGAACGGCCTGAACGCGGTCCATACGTGTGCTCGCGACTGTGCGATTACCGCCTGCGCCTGTATGCGACGCCGGAGTACCTGGCCAATCATCCGTTGATCGAATGTCGTGAAGACCTGTCCGGCCACCCGTTCGTGACCTACGTCGAAGACCTGGCCTTCAGCTTCAAGCTGCTCTACCTGAACGACCTGATGCCTGGCGCCAACTGCCGCCTGCGCAGCACCAGTGTGGTCGCCCATTACCATGCAGCCCTGGAAGGGCGGGCGCTGGCCATCCTGCCTTGCTTCCTCGCCGGCCCCGATCCCCGCCTGTGCGAAGTGCTGCCGGGGGAAGTGGAAGTCACGCGACAGTTCTGGATGTATTACAGCGAGGACTTGCGCAAGCTCAAGCGGGTCACCCTGGTAGCCGACTATCTGCGCGCTTGTGCGCAGCTGAATCGTCCGTTGTTGATGGGGGAGTCCCATACGATGCTCTACTTGCCGTCGCCCTGAGGGAATGGGTAGCAAGCGATCACATTCAGATGGAGTGGTTACTTGTAGGAGCTGCCGCAGGCTGCGATCTTCTGATCTTGCTTTTGAAAATCAAAAGATCGCAGCCTCGTTGCACTCGACAGCTCCTACAGGAGAATGGCGCTGACCAATGGCATGGGGGTGCCTGCCGTCATCACTGACTGGAGCGAACGGCCCCTCCGTCAATCAACAGGTTTTGCCCGGTCAGGTAGCCCGCATGGCTGCTGCAGACGAAGGCGCACAGCGCACCGAACTCCTCGGGTGAGCCGAAGCGTCTGGCAGGAATTTCGCGGCGGCATTCGTCAAGGAATGCCTCACTGTCTTGCCCCATTTCGTGGGCAGCGGCGACCAGGTTGTCGCGCAGTCGATCGGTGTCGAACGAGCCCGGTTGCAGGTTGTTGATCGTCACATTGCGGCTGGCAATGTTTTCTTGCCGGGCCAGCCCCGCAATGAACCCCGTCAGGCCACTGCGCGCGCCGTTGGACAGGCCCAGGCTTTCGATCGGGGACTTCACGGCGCTCGAGGTGATGTTGATGATCCGGCCAAATCCGCGTGCCGCCATGCCGTCCACGGTTGCCTTGATCAGCTCGATAGGGGTCAGCATGTTGGCATCCAGCGCCTTGAGCCAGGCGTCGCGATTCCATTCGCGGAAATCCCCGGGAGGAGGGCCGCCGGCGTTGTTGATCAGGATATCGAAATGCTCATGGGCCTTGAGCGCTGCCGCCCGACCCTCGGCGGTGGAAATGTCTCCGGCTACGGCTATGACCGTCACTTCAGGATTTATCGCCCTCAGCTGACGGGCTGTTTCATTCAGCGTGTCTTCGCCCCGTGCGGTGATCACCACGTTCACGCCCTCGGTGACGAGTGCCTGTGCGCAGGCTTTACCCAGGCCTTTGCTGGCGGCGCACACCAGCGCCCAACGTCCTGCAATTCCAAGATTCATGCGTGATCCACCGCTGCAGACAGGTTTGCCGATCGGGCACCGATGCCCATGAAGCGTCGTACCCTCTCACCTTCAGCTTCGCAGCGAATGGTCTCAGGTGCGGCATCGAGTTGAACATTGCCGTTCTCCATGAAAATCACCCGATCGGAGATCGACATGGCAAAGTCCATTTCGTGGGTCACGATCAGCATGGTCATGCCTTCCCTGGCCAGGTCGCGGATCACGTTGAGCACGTCGTTGACCAACTCCGGGTCGAGGGCCGAGGTCGGCTCGTCGAACAGCATGATCTGCGGTTCCATGGCCAGGGCCCGGGCGATCGCCACGCGCTGCTGCTGGCCGCCGGAGAGCTGGTGCGGGTACTTGTGGGCATGGGCCAGCAGGCCGACCTTGTCCAGCAGCGCATAGGCACGATGCTCGCTCAGCTCGCCCGGCTGGCCGTGGTACCGCGGTGCCAGGGTGATGTTGTCGAGGATGGTGCGGTGCGGGAACAGGTTGAAGTTCTGGAACACCATGCCGATGTGCCGCACGCCTTTGCGCAGGCGCGAGCTGTTGGGTTTGTCCGAGGCTTCGATGAAGGTTTCGCCGAACAACTTGATGTCGCCGGTATCGATGCTTTCCAGGCCGTTGACCGTGCGGATCAGCGACGTCTTGCCGGAGCCCGATGGCCCGATGATCGAGACCACCTGGCCGTAATCGACACTCAGGTCGATACCCAGCAGCACCTTGTGGGTGCCATAGCTCTTCTGGATGTTGTTCAGTTGCAGGATCGGCGTTGTGTTGTTGCCTGCGGCTTTGCGCGCAATGTCGGGCAAGGCTTCGGCGCTGGCCTTGAACTTGGCGATGGTGGCCGCGTCGAGTGTGTGCGGCTTGCGGAAGTTCAGGTCCAGGTAACGCTCCAGGCGCTGCAGGAAATAGCCGAATACGGTGACGATCAACACGTAGTAGACGCCCACCGCCGCCAGGGTTTCCATGACCAGGAAGTTGGTGGCATAGAGGCGTTGGCCGACCGTGAGGATTTCGGTCAGGGAGATGACCGAGACCAGCGAAGTCAGCTTGACCACTGTGATGTATTCATTGATCAGGGTGGGCAACGAAATACGGAAAGCCTGGGGGATCACGATCAGGCGTTGCATGCCGAGCACGCCGACACCCAGCGCGCGCCCGGCTTCCTTCTGGCCCTTGGCCACGGAAATCAGGCCGCCACGATGGATCTCCGCCATGTACGCCGCTTCAGTGACCACCAGGGCCAGCAGGCCGGAGTAGAAGGGGTTGGACAGAATCGGTCCGCTACCGGGAAACAACTGCGGCAGGTTGTAGACGAACACCACCAGCACCAGCAACGGGATGCTGCGGAAAAACCAGATGTAGACCGCTGCGGGAATGCGCAGCAAGGGCGATTGGGATAGCTTGGCGGTGGCCAGGACAAAACCCAGCAGCATGCCGATGAACCAGGCCAGGGCACTGAGCTGGATGACCGTGACGCAGGCATTCCAGAAGTCCGGCAGGGAGAACAGGGAGAAGAAATACGACCAATCGAATTGCATGGGACACCTCGATCTGCCGCCCCCGCGCAGGGACGGCAGATAACCAGACTACAAGGGCAGGTTCTTAGTTGGCGGTCGGTTCTTCCAGGCCATACTTCTTGAGGATTGCTGCGTATTCTCCGCTCTTTTTCGTCTCCTCGAAGGCCTTTTGCACGGCCTGGTAAGTTTCGTCGTTACCTTTCTTGACGAAGATGCCCAGGGTTTGCTGATAGATCGGATGCTCGGTGGTGATCACGACCCGGCCATTGGTCTTTTCCGCGATCATCTTGGCGGCACCGGCGATTTCAACCTGGGCCTGGATGTTCCTGGACAGCAAGGCCTGGGTCACTTCGGGCGCCGAAGGGTACTCGCTGACGGTGATGGCGCCTTTGTTGTTCGGCACGCAGTATTCGTCGGACAGCTTCCTGAATTGCTTGACCCAGGTCGTGCCCTGTTCCAGGCCCAGTTTCAGGCCGCACAGGTCTTCCGGTTTTTTCGCATTGATCTCGCTGCCCTGGGGCACCATGACCGCGGCGCCGGTGTTGGCGTACGCAATGGTCTGGGCCTGGGTCTGGCGCTCCGGCGTGATGTACATGCCGGAAATGATCGCGTCGTACTTGCCGGAGTTAAGGCCCAGGATCAGGCTCGGGAACTTGGTGTCGACGAACTCGACCTTGGCGTTCATGTGCCTGGCCAGTGCCGTTGCCAGCTCGGGGTCCGAACCCACCACATTCTTGTCCTTGTCATAGGACTCGAAAGGAGGGTAGGTGATCTCCATGCCGACCTTGAACGATTCTGCCGCGGCCATGCTCGCCGTGGCTGCGAACATGCCGGCTGCCAATACAGCCAGGCTCAAGAGGTTCATTTTATTGTTTTTCATTATTTACTGACTCCGGCGTAGGTAGGGGTTAGCTGAAAACTTCAATCAGGACGGTTGCGCCTGATTTTTCAAATGTCCGAAACTGGCGGGCTTGCGTGCCTTGCCTGGCAGTTGAACTTCCCCGTTGGCCACCCTCTGGCGCAGATACTGATAGGTCTGCAGCGCCTGGCCATACATGTGTTCGCCGATCGTGATCTCTTCATAGTCATTGCCGGCCTGGGCGAATCCGGGCAGCGGTTTGATCTGGGTGTGGTAGTCGCAGGCATAAAACAGCGGGAAGGAATAACGCTCCTCCTTCACGCTGCGCACCCGGTGCGCAGTGGCAACGAATGCGCCTGCCGTCATCACCTCCAGCATGTCGCCGATGTTGACCACGAAGGCATCGGCAATCGGTGGTGCATCGATCCATTGGCCAAGATTGTTCATCACCTCAAGGCCTGGTTTGTCGGCCAGGAGGATGGTGAAGCACTCGTAATCAGTATGGGCGCCAAGCCCTGGTGCGTCATGGGCGGCACCGTCGAACGGGTAGTGGATCAGGCGCAGCTTGGACGGCGGACGGGTGACCAGGCTGTCGAAGTAGTTTTCTTCCAGGCCCAGGGTCAGGGCGAAGCCGCTGAACAGACGCCGGCCCAAGGCGAAAATCGCTTCATAGTAGGCCTGCACCGATGCCTTGAAGCCTGCCAGCTGCGGCCAGTCGTTGGGCCCCAGCAAGGGGGTATTGGCCAGTACCAGCGGGTCATCGGCCGGGACTTCGAAGCCGACGTCGAAGGCTTCCTTGTGGTCCGGCTTGCCCTTGGAATAAACCTCTTCGCCTTCGGGCACAAAACCCTTGTGGGTCTGCGAGGTGCCGATGTAGTGGCGCATCTTGGTGTCGAGGGGCTGGTCGAAAAAGTCCTTGGCCGCCTTGCGCAGGTTGGCGATCAGTTGCGGGTCGATACCGTGATGGGTGATATAGAGAAACCCGACTTCGCTGGCGGCGCGCCCCAATTGTTCGGCCACGGCCAGGCGGTGTTCCAGTTCAAAGCTGAACAGACCGGCGATGTTGATCACCGGGATGCTGTTGAAGTTGGCTTTGAGTGTGTCAGTGCTGGCGCTGTTGTTTTTATTGTCAGGCATGACGCATCGGCTCCCTAAGGATGGCTTGAGTGGTGGAAACGCTCGAAGTGTTTGCGCTCGGTCTGGCCCATCCACACGTTCAACGACCACAGGTCGGCGACCGGGACATTGGTGAAGGGCAGGTGATGCAGGTAGCCGTCGGCACCGAATTCCGGGGTCAGGGTGCTGACCTGGTAGCCGCGGGCTTGCTGCGAGCGCCAGATGCTTTCCCAGTGCTGCTGATGGAAAGCCAGTTCTTTTGCATATTCGGGCGCCGCCGGGTGCGGAACCTGCGGCCCCTGGTCATAACCGACCCGGGCCTGGATGTGGTGAACGCGTTCGATGAACGCGCTCAGGTCGTCGGCCGGATCATTCAACAGGCGCTCGCAGGTCACGACCCAATGGCTGATGTCACTGGTGAACAGCAGATCGGGCAGTTGCCGGATCAACTCCAGGGTCACCCAGGGGTTGAACAGCGAACGCGAGCGATGGGTTTCGAAACTGCAGACCTGACCGTGCTTGCGCGCCAGCTCCAGCGCCTGGCCAAAAAACTCCACCTGTTGCGCCAGGGACCAGCGGTCGTTGCCCGCCAGCACGTTGACGAAGCGCGGGGAGAGTTCAGCGGCCCAGGCGAGCTTCTGGTCGAGGTCATTGAGGTGGACGGCAGGCGTTGCCGACTGATCCGGCAGCACGTCGTAGGCGCTGAAGACGGTGCTGATATAGCCCAGGCGGTTGGCCTGGAGGAAGGCGCCAAACTCAGCCCGTTCGCGGGCGTCCAGTGGCAGACGCGCTTCCATGCCATCAAAGCCCGCTTGCAGCAACTCCTCGAGCGCCTGAGCCTTGCTGGCGGTGTAACCCCACAGCGTACGGAAAATTTCCAGCTTCATCGGTGATCCTCAAAAATCCCAGGGCCTACTGCAAAAGCACTTCGACTGCACCAGGCGGCCAAGCGATCAATGGTCGGTGGCGGCAGAGGACTTCGAAACCGGGTCCCTGCGTAACCTGGTGCCACTGAGCGATGCCGAGGCTGGTTCGCTGTGGAGCTGATGTTAGGCACAGGCTGCGCGGCGGAAGAATCTGAAAGTTCAAATGAATACTTCAGACTTTCATCAACCAATAGCTGGCTAATTATCGCGCTTACAGGAGGGATTTAGTGGGGGAGTGCGTGTCTACGCTGGGTGTTGACGAGGGGTGCCTTTACTACGACATCATTTTGAAGACTGCCAAGCGACATCGGGTCGCGAGGCGATTTGAACTTGAAAGGTTTATGACGAACGACAAACCCGGCAGCGGACGAATCAGATTGGCAACTCTGGCACCGCGAATCATGCCGGCAGAACCCCCGATATGAACACTTCAATATTGGCAATGCCGGTGGTGTGATGTGGGCGAACAGGCGCGGCGATTTTTTGCAGCAGCGGGGGTTGACCTTAAAGTGAGGTTTAAGGTGAGCATGCACGGACCTGCATGACTGTCGGACCCTGGATGATGTTGAAAACCTTTATTTCCTGTGCGTTGGTATTGATAGGCGGTGCATTCATGACTTTTGCAAATGCCGGGCCGGCCCCTTCCGCGGTTGTTGCGCAAGATCGCCAGATACCGAGCTGACGCATTTCACCGATGTGGTGGAAGCGGCCGGCTATGAGCACTGCGATAACGATGCCTACAACGAGGTGGCCGTGTCGATCATCACCAACAAACCCGGCAAAGCCAATCTGGGGCCGTTCACGCTGATTGGCCAGTCGATGTCTGGAGATTTCTGGGGTTATGTGCTCAAACTGCCGGTTAATACCGAGCTGGCGAGGGTGCGTGGTGTCGTCGGTTATAACCTGCCGAAATGGCTGACCGGCATTGACCGCAAAGAGGATGCGCAATCGGTGGTGTATGACATTACCGACAGCCAGACCGGCAAACTGGACGTGTCCTTCAAAGCGAAGAAGCTCGACGACCTGTCCCGCGATGTCGATATCGTCACCAGCAGTTTCACCAATCTCGATCACCAGAGCCAACTGGCCTATGGGTACGCTGTTTCCCGCCAGCTCAGCCAAAGCTCCAGTCGGGACACGGATTCGGCCACCCTCACGCTGGGCGACGGCAGTCTGTCGAACTACCTCCGCTCCCTGAAGCTGGGGAAAATGATGAAGTACGAATATGTGCCCGAGTTCCAGAGCGCGCTCTATGCGCCAAAACCACTTGCCACCCTGATTGGCGAGCGCTGAAACCTGTTGCGCCTGTCAGGCCCCGGAAGCCTGACGGGCTGTTTTTTTCCTGGAAGACACTGCATCACGGCGGCCTGAAGTGGCTGTCACGCCCTCATCGCGCAGACGATGCAACAGCAATTGCGCATTGTCCGCACACGCCATGCCCTCGGGCTTACCCTCGATGCCCTTGATGACCAGCAGAAGTTGCGCCTTGTTCTGGGCCAACCGCTGCTGCAGGACTTCGATTTCCTGAACCTTTTGCTTGAGGCCACTGAGCAACTCTTCGTGCTGCCAACCACTCGCATTCATCGGCATCAATTGGCGGATTTCTTCCAATGAAAAGCCCGCCGCCTGCGCGCCAGTGATGATCTCCAGAACCCACTGGGTGTCAGGCGCATAATCGCGATAGCCATTGGCTTTACGCTCGACCGATTTGATCAGGCCGCTCGCTTCGTAGAAGCGGATGCGTGAAGGCGCCAACCCGCTGATTTTCGCCAGTTCGCCTATTCTCATATTCCACCTCGAAAAATCCATTGACCTTAAAGTTGACTTTAAACCTAAAGTCTTCGGGCGGCCAAGCGGCTCGGGTGCAATGGGTTGCCAAGCCGTCATGGAGCTCTGGGGGAGGGGGGGCAAACGGAAACCGATCCTGAAACACGCCCTCTGAACCGCCTATTGGATGGGCTGCACTTTGTTCATTCAGGGCCTTGATCGAAACAGGATTCGGTTCAGGCCTTCACTTCATTCAGGAGATGCGAACATGGGGTATGTCACTACGCGAGACGGTGTTGAAATCTTTTACAAAGACTGGGGGCCGCGCGATGCCCAGGTCATCTTTTTCCATCATGGATGGCCACTGAGCGCGGACGATTGGGACGCGCAAATGCTCTTTTTCCTGGCCAACGGCTACCGGGTTGTTGCACACGACCGACGTGGTCACGGGCGCTCCAGTCAGGTCTGGGACGGACACGACATGGATCACTATGCTGACGACGTCGCGGCCGTGGTTGATCACCTCGGCGTACAAGGCGCAGTCCATGTCGGCCACTCCACCGGCGGGGGTGAAGTCGTTCATTACATCGCGCGCCACGGCGAAGACCGAGTGTCGAAGGCCGCCATCATCAGTGCCGTCCCACCGCTGATGGTCCAGACCCCGAGTAATCCTGGCGGCCTGCCCAAGTCAGTTTTCGACGACTTGCAGGCACAACTGAAGGCCGGCCGCGCACAGTTCTACCACGACGTTCCAGCGGGACCTTTTTACGGCTACAACCGCCCAGGTGCAAAATCGTCTGAGGGCATCATCTGGAACTGGTGGCGGCAAGGCATGATGGGTTGTGCAAAGGCACACTATGACGGGATCGTGGCTTTTTCTCAGACCGACTTCACCGAAGATTTGAAGAGCATCAAGATCCCCGTTCTGGTGATGCATGGTGATGATGACCAGATCGTGCCTTATGAAAATTCCGGGGTTCTGTCAGCAAAACTTCTGCAAAACAGTACGCTGAAAATCTACCCGGGCTTCCCGCATGGAATGCCTACAACCAACGCCGATACGATTAACGCCGATCTGCTGGCATTCGTGCGGAGCTAAACAATTGAGGGCGGGTAAAAATCCCGCCCTTACCCTCTTCAAGGCCTGCAATTCACAAGTTCGGCATGTGCTGCGGGCAAGATGAAGCCTTAGTCAACCATTACCTCGTCCAGTGCCTGCTCGAGGGTGCTGACCGTACGCTCGATATTGTGCAGCTTTTCGAGTCCGAACAGACCGATGCGGAAGGTCTGGAAGTCGGCCGGCTCGTCGCATTGCAACGGCACTCCGGCGGCGATCTGCAGGCCGTGGTTGGCAAATTTCTTGCCGCTCTTGATGTCGGCATCATCGGTGTAGCTCACCACTACGCCAGGGGCCTGAAAGCCGGCTGCAGCGACGCTTTTGAAACCTTTGCCGGTCAACATTGCGCGTACCCGATCGCCCAGCGCCTGTTGTTCGTCGCGGACCTTGTCGAAACCGTAGGCTTGCGTCTCTTTCATCACCTCGTTAAATCGCGCGAGGGAATCGCTGGGCATGGTCGCATGGTAGGCATGTCCGCCCTGTTCGTAGGCCTGCATGATCTGAAGCCACTTTTTCAGGTCGCAGGCGAAGCTGCTGCTTTGCGTCTGTTCGATGCGCTCGAGGGCCAGGGAACTGAACATCACCAGGGCGCAGCAAGGGGAGGCGCTCCAGCCTTTCTGCGGTGCGCTGATCAGCAGGTCGACTGCGCATTTGTGCATATCAACCCAAAGCGTGCCTGAGGCGATGCAGTCCAGCACGAACAGGCCACCCACCGCATGCACGGCGTCGCCGACGGCCCGCAGGTACTCGTCGGGCAGGATAATCCCTGATGAGGTTTCAACGTGGGGGGCGAAGACAATCTGCGGCCTCGAAGCCGCAATGGCTGCCAGCACTTCGTCCAGAGGGGGTGGGGCGTAGGCAGTCTGGCGAGCAGTGTCGACCGGTCGGGCTTTGAGCACCGTGGTGGCCGCCGGGATGTTGCCCATCTCAAGGATCTGGCTCCAGCGATAACTGAACCAGCCGTTGCGTATCACCAGGCATTGCTGGTCGGTGGCGAACTGTCGCGCCACCGCTTCCATGCCGAATGTGCCGCTGCCCGGGACCACCGCAACAGCCTGGGCGTTGTAGACCTGTTTCAGGGTCCTGGAAATGTTCTTCATCACACCTTGAAATGACTGCGACATGTGGTTGAGCGAGCGGTCGGTGTAGACCACTGAGTACTCGACCAGCCCCTCGGGATCGATACTGGGATATAGCTTTGACATAGGTGACTCCTTTGGCAGAGATCTCAGTGGTATCGACCCTGCGCCAAGCCTTGGCAAATGACAAGATTGCCCGGGATTGAATGGCGACTTCTGTCGAGCGGTTGGCATCATCATGTCGATTATGGACGTAGCAATGCTCGCACGTGAATGTGGGGGCGAGACTGCTCGCGATGGCATCGCCTCGATTTTCCGGTTTGTACAAAATTTTTCTTGGCATTTGCCGGCGTTTTTTCGCTTTTCAAGCTTGCTGAAACGTTTCATCAAGTCTATAAAAACGGCACAACTCCAAGAAAGGCTGCTGTTATGACCCCGCTCAAACTCTTTGTTGCCCTCGGCGCAATGTCCGCTGCCTCCCACGCCATGGCCTGGGATTACGTTCTGCTCGACACCGACAAAGCCGCCCGGAACTGGCAGATCACCAGCCAGCAACTCGGCATAAAAACCGACAAACCCTTTAGCGTTACCCTGCGCACCTTGCACGGCGGTCGGCAGGAGGGCGTCAGCATCGTCGACATCGATAACGGCACGATGAAACTTTCGGTAGTGCCGACTCGAGGCATGAACGTCCTGCAAGCCTCGGTCGGCGATGTGCGCATGGGCTGGGATTCACCGGTCAAGGAAGTGGTCAATCCATCCTTCATCGAACTCAACGGTCGTGGTGGCCTGGGCTGGCTGGAAGGTTTCAACGAACTGGTCACTCGCTGCGGCTACGAATGGGTCGGCCACCCCGGCATCGACAACGGCGAACTGCTGACCCTGCACGGTCGCGCCGCCAATATCCCCGCGAACAAAGTCACCCTGCACATCGATGAAAAACCGCCATACGCCATCACCCTGCGCGGCGAACTGAAAGAGCAGGCATTCAAGAAAGTCGACTTCTCCGTCGCGACCGAACTGGTCACCGAACCCGGCAGCGTAGTGTTCGCCCTCAACGACACCCTGACCAACAACGGCGACTATCCGAAGGAATACCAGGCGCTGTACCACAGCAACTTCAGCACCCCGTTCCTGGAACAGGGCGCCCGGTTCTCCGCGCCGGTGAAACAGGTGTCGCCGTTCAACGACAAGGCCAAGGGCGATCTGCCTGACTGGCAAACCTATCGCGCACCGACCAAAGACTACGACGAAACGGTTTACAACGTGGTGCCCTATGCCGATGCCAAGGGCGATACATTGACCGTGTTGCATAACAAGGCCGGCAGCCTGGGCGTTTCGGTCGGCTTCAACACTCAGACACTGCCCGTGTTTTCCCTATGGAAAAACACCGACACCCAAGGCCAGGGCTATGTCACGGGGCTGGAGCCGGGGACAAGTTTTTCCTACAACCGCCGTTATCAACGGCCACTGAACCTGGTACCGACAATTGGGCCCAAGGAACACAAGCAGTTCCGCATCAGCTACAGCTTGTTGGCGGATAAGGCGGCTGTGGACAAGGCCTTGCAGCAGGTGAACGAGATTCAGGGCGGGCGGGAGACTGAGGTGCGGCAGACGCCGTTGGTTGATCTGACCAAGGGGTGACACCGGCTAGAGCGTTGCTTCGCTGATCGCACCAGTCTGTTGCTGTTTGCCAGCTCTTGACTCATGGCTGTCAATCACCCAAGGCGCTACGCTCGCAGGCACGCGCCTTCAACTACAGACGATGCCGATATGAAACACCTGCTTGATCGTTTACGTGGCTGGGCCAGAAAGCTCAAACAGCAAACGATGGTTCTCTGGTTTTGCTTTCAGCATCCGCAAACACCCTGGTTACCCAAGTGGATTTCGGTTTTTGTCGTCGCGTATGCACTAAGTCCAATCGACCTCATTCCCGATTTCATTCCTGTGCTTGGGTATCTGGACGACGTGATTATTTTGCCGCTTGGCATTCTGCTCGCTATTCGGTTGATGCCTGCACAGGTGCTCGAAGATTGTCGGATCAAAGCGAGTGAGTGGGAGAAAAACCACAGGAAGCGGCCAGTGAACAGATTTGCTGCGGTGATCGTTGTAGTGGTCTGGCTCGTTGCTGCGGGCAGTCTGGTGGCTTGCTTGCTGTGAGTTGAAGTTGTTGCTCAACCCATGCGTCAGTCCTGATTTTTTTGAACTCGGGAACAAAGGCCCGGGCAATCGCCATGACAGCGACGCGGACGACAACGATGCCGCGGATGCCGCTCGGGACGCAGCAAAAGCCGAGGCGAAGGCAGCCAGAGAGGCCGCCAAAGTTGAGGCGAAGGACGCCAGGGAGGGAGTCGCAAGCCCTTAAAGGTCATGGGGTTTGCGACTTTTTTCGGCAATCGGGTCAAATCTCCATAGTCAGATCGACCGCTGATTCACGCGCTGAGTCAGCTCTTGCGCGGACTCTTTGCGTTCCGAGTAGCGGTCAACCAGGTCGGGGCGATCCCGTAGCAGCAGGGTGAATTTCACCAGTTCCTCCATGACGTCTACGACCCTGTCGTACAACGATGAGGGTTTCATGCGATTGGCTTCGTCAAACTCCAGAAAAGCCTTTGGCACCGAAGATTGATTGGGGATGGTGAACATGCGCATCCAGCGTCCCAGCACACGAAGCTGATTCACCACATTAAAGGACTGGGAGCCGCCGCAGACCTGCATGACCGCAAGGGTTTTACCCTGGGTTGGGCGAATGGCCCCCAACGCCAACGGCACCCAGTCGATTTGCGCCTTGAACACCGCAGACATCGAGCCGTGGCGCTCTGGCGAGCACCAGACCTGTCCTTCAGACCACTGCATCAGTTCGAGCAGTTCCTGGACTTTCGGGTGGTCGGAGGGCGCGTCGTCCGGTAGCGGCAGGCCGGATGGATTGAAGATCCGCGTCTCGGCGCCGAAGTGTTCGAGCAACCTGGCTGCTTCCTCGACCAGCAGGCGACTGAACGACCGCGCACGAGTCGAGCCGTATAACAACAGGATGCGCGGCTTGTGCTGGTCGTTGCGTCCATTGGCGATGGGGTGGGTCAGTGCCGTGTCGAGATTGGGCAGGGAATGGGTCATAAGGGCTCCGGTCAAAGCGTGCCGATGCGTTCGAGTTCGCGCTTCAATGCATCGCGGTCAAGTTGTGCAAAAGGCAGCTCGAGGAATGCCCGGCAGCGCGTTTCGATGCGCGCCAGGGTTGAGTGGAACGCCGCTGCTACCCGTGCTTCATCCCCCGTTATGTCCGAGGGATCTTCCAGGCCCCAATGGGCTTTCAGTGCCGGTCCGAAGTACACCGGGCATGCCTCGCCGGCAGCCTTGTCGCAGACCGTGATGACGATGTCCGGCGGGTTGGCTTCGAAAGCCTCATTGCCTTTGCTGCTCAAGCCGTCGATGGCAATGCCGGCCTCTTGCAAGGTGCTCAGGCTGCGGGGCAGCACCTGTCCCTTGGGGAAACTGCCGGCACTGATTGCCTCAAAGCCTTCCGGCGCGAGATGGTTGAACATGGCTTCGGACAGGATGCTGCGACAGCTGTTGGCGGTACACATAAACAGAACGCGCATGGTGACTCCTCTTTGCGGTCGCACAGGGCTATACGCTCAGGCGCAAGGCCAGGGCAGACAAGGTGATGAGCAGAATCGGCAGCGTCAGGACCACGCCGACCTTGAAGTAGTAACCCCAGGTAATGCGGATGCCCTTGCGCTCCAGAACATGCAGCCAGAGCAGGGTGGCCAGGCTGCCGATGGGGGTGATCTTGGGGCCCAGGTCAGAGCCGATGACGTTGGCGTAGATCATGGCTTCACGCACTACGCCGGTGGCGTCACTGGCTTGAATCGACAGCGCGCCCACCAGCACCGTGGGCATGTTGTTCATACCCGATGACAGCAAGGCCGTGAGCAGGCCGGTGCCCAATGCAGCGCCCCAGATGCCGAACTCGGCCATGCGGTTCAGGGCCATTGTCATGTAGGTGGTCAGTCCGGCGTTTTTCAACCCGTACACCACCAGGTACATGCCCAGCGAAAAGATCACGACCTGCCAGGGCGCTTCACGCAGCACCCGGCGGGTGGAAATCACATGCCCGCGCGCCGCCACGGCGAACAGCATCGCGGCACAGACCGCTGCGATGGCGCTGACCGGAATGCCCAGGGGCTCCAGGGCAAACAGCCCGACCAACAACAGGGCCAGAACGATCCAGCCGACGCGGAAGGTCAGGGGATCACGCACGGCGCGTCGCGGATCCATCACGTCATCGAGCGCGTAGTGCCGGGGAATGTCACGGCGGAAAAACCAGTACAGCACCACGAGGGTGGTCGCCACGGCAACGAAGTTGACCGGCACCATGATGGCGGCGTACTCGCTGAAGCCCAGGTCGAAGTAGTCCGCCGAAACGATGTTGACGAGGTTGGACACCACCAGGGGCAGGCTCGCCGTGTCGGCGATAAAGCCGGCCGCCATGACGAACGCCAGGGTGGACGCTGGCGAAAAACGCAGTGCGAGCAGGATTGAAACAACGATGGGGGTCAGGATCAGGGCGGCGCCGTCATTGGCAAACAACGCGGAGACGCCGGCCCCCAGCAGTATCGTGAAGACGAACAGGCGTCGCCCGTCACCCTTGGCCCAGCGTGCCACATGCAACGCGGCCCACTGGAAGAACCCGGCCTCATCGAGCAACAGACTGATGATGATCAGCGAGATGAAGGTCGCGGTGGCGTTCCAGACAATGGCCCACACCAGCGGAATATCCTGCAGCGTCACGACGCCTGCCAGCAGGGCCAGAACGGCGCCCAGGGAGGCGCTCCAGCCGACGCCCAGACCCTTGGGTTGCCAGATGACCAACACCATGGTGAGCAGGAAAATGGAAAACGCAGTCAGCATGTGGATTCTCGACGGTTGAAGGGTCAGCAGCAGGCGGCAGTGTTGAGAGGGCGGTCGCCCATGGCGTTCAGGCGGGTGCTGTCGTCCTTGAGCCAGTCGGCGTTGGCTGCCAGCGTGGTCTGCAGAACATCACGCACCCACGCGGGCAGATCAGGGTTGAGCCGGTAATACACCCATTGCCCCTGGCGGCGGTCCAGAAGCAGGCCGCATCCGCGAAGCTGGGCAAGATGGCGGGAAATTTTCGGCTGGCTATCGTCCAGGGCACAGACCAGCTCACACACGCATAACTCGCCTTCACGGGCGATGAGCAAAGTGGCCCGGGCGCGGGTTTCGTCGGACAGGCATTTGAATACGGCGGCAGGGTTGAGCATTGGCAGGGCTCTGTACATATGGTCATGCGAATATACGTTTATCCATATGTTTCGTGCAAGCCGCTCGGACTCAGGAAGGGCAGAGTTGTTCAGGTATGCGATAGACTTGAACGGTTTCGACGCAAGGCAAAGGAGATGCAGTGCATGGAATCGTTTAACGTTCGCGAGCTGAAAACCACTGACGCTGAAGCTTTACTGGCGTTCGAAATCCGCAACCGTGAATGGTTCGAATCGCATATCGATGCGCGCGAACCTGCGTTTTATTCGTTGCGCGGGGTCGCCGATCATATCGACAGTTATCTGTCGGGTTTGGCCATCGGCGCCTGGCACCCGTTTGTCATCGAGGACTCAAGCCAGGCAATCGTTGGTCGAGCCAATCTGAAAAGCATCGACCTGGCGATGGGGTCTGCCGAAGTGGGTTATCGGATCGATCAGCGCGTGTGCGGGCAGGGGCTGGCAACACTGGCGTTGAGGCATCTGATCCAGCAGGCACAGGTGCGCTGGGGACTTGCGCAACTGGTGGCCTATGCCTTCAAGGAAAACCTGGGCTCCAGAAAGGTACTGGAGCGGTGCGGATTCAAGCTTGAGCAACCTTGCCGTGATGACAGCCCGGGCAGCGAAGAGCGATTCGTCCTGTCGTTTCAATAGTTCTGCAAGCCCGCAGCAGGTTGCTGCGGGCTACTCCTGATCCTGATCTGCCGCCACCTCTTGCCAGCTGTCATCCGGGTCAAAGCGCTTCATCGATTGCGCCAGTTTTTCACCTTCGGGCCCCAGGTCTTTTTCGAACACCTGGCCTTCGTGACTGATCATGAAGCTCATCACCCCGGTGACGTTGTATTTCGCCGGCCAAGCGATCAGGGCAAAGCCGCGGCTCATCTTGTCGCCGATAAGGTAACTGTAGGCACCACCCGGTGCCGAAGGCCCCTGGCCGTGAAGAATGCGGAAGCGGTAGCCATGCCATTCTTCGTCGGCAATGGCTTTGCCGAACGAAGGCCCCAGCGGGCTGATCTGGCCGCTATCGTCTTGTGCCCAATAGAGTCCGTCGTGCTTGCCGGGGGTGCTGAAGATTTTCTGCGCATATTCGAGTGCGCCATCACCGTCCCGATCGACTGACGCATAGTCCATCTGGGCGTCGTGATAGGCCAGCACCGACTGCACCGCGTCGAGTTCATTGCGGCCGATCTGGCGTGCGCGGATCTCGGCACTGCCGGCCTTCAAGTCGAAGCGCCAGCCGCTCGCAACCTTTACCAAGGGGATAGGCAGTGTCCAATTCTCGGGGCCGACCGCCAGGATGCCCTTGCGGTCGCTGATTTTTTCAATGTGGTGTTGCTCGCGGTACTGCTGCAAAAACGCATCGACGTCTTTGCGCTGCACACCTTCACGCGGGATGTAATTGTGCCAGTCACTACCGAGCAGTTCCGTCAGGCGTGCCTGGTCGGCGTGTTCCGTACCCAGTGCCTGGACCAAGGCCTCTGCGGCCTTTTCCGGGGTTGGAAAGGCCTGCTGCGCCGTCGCCATGCACGACCACAACAAGCCGGCAGCTACCGCAAGGACAGGAGGCAGCAAGCCCGTGAATCCTTTCACTCGAGGATGGTTTTTCAACGACGGCCCCCCCTTTGACGCGCTGGTGGATTGGACGGCCGACTGACCTGGTGACCGGCCGAACGGGCGGCACTGGGGCGATGGGCGGATGCCTGGCTGGCCCGGCCACGATTGGCCTGGACGTTGGCCTGGGACGGTGAGCGTGCGCCGGCGAACGCATTGTTGCGGGCACTGCCGGCACTGGCGGCGGGCCGTTTGGACGGCGCTTGCCGCGTCTGCGCTGTGCCTTCTCTGCGCTGGTTCAACTGGGCGGTCTGGTTTCTGGGTTCCTGGCGGGCCTGGGTCCTCGGCTGCTGATTTTCCCGGGTATTTCTGGCGGTACCCTGGCCTCTGTCAGCCGCCTTGGGCCTGTCCGCACCGCCCTGTAACCGATTGCCGTCCGCGGCTGCTGACTGGAGTTTGCGCGTTTGATCACGGGCTTCGCGGTTGCTGGTGGCAGGTCGTTCGATACCGTGCCTGTCCATTGAACTGCGGGCATTTTCACGGGCCTGGGCGCGCTGTGCAGTGTCCCCGCGATAGGCTTCACGCTGACTGGCACCGTTGAGTTGGCGGCCGTATTGTGCGCGGCTCGCATTGTCTCGATAAGGCACGCCATTGCGGTGCACCGGGTTGTGCTGCCATTTGTTGTTGGTGATCCGGTTGTTGGCGTTGATGTTGTTGTAGCGATTGACGTCGATGTCGATGTCGTTATTGCCCCAGTCACATTCACCCCACAACGATCCAATGATCGCCACGCCGGCGCCAAACGCGAGTCCGGCCATCAGGGCCTGGCCCGGGTAATAGGCCGGTGGCGGTGGATAGTACGCGGGCGGCGAGGCCGGGTAGGGCCATGTGCCGTAGGTAGTTGTCGGGTTATACGTGGGGACGTACACCACCTGCGGATCGGCAGGCTGGATGATGATGGTGGAGCTGCTGGCCGGCGCCGGTGCCGATTCAGGAGCAGGAGCCGGTGCCGCATTCGTGGTTGCAGGTGCGGGCGCCGCGACATTCTGGATCGTCACGTTCTGATACTGGTTGCTCTGCAGATTGCCGGCGGCCTGTGCCTGGCGACGCAGGCGTTGCGCGCTTTCCATGACATCGTCGGGCTGCGCCAGGAAGGCATCACCCAGGCGTTGGACCCAGACGGGATCCTGCCCCAGCGTTGCCAGAACCTGCGGGAAGGCGACCAGCGCTTGCACGCTCGGATCCCAGGGCTGGTTCGCCACCTGTTTGACCGCGTCGTCACCCTTGGCGTCCGGATGCGCTTTGGACCAGCTGACGGCCTCGCCGACTTCCCCGGGGTAGGTGGTGGCCATCAGCACCTGTGCAAAAAGAGGGTCCGGGTAAAGCGCAATGGGCGCCAGCATCTGATCCAGCTGTTCCTGGTTGAACACCGGATCCTTGGCCACCGGGGCGACGGGCGCCGCATTGGCCGCGCTTGCTGGAGCGGTGGCGGGTGCCGGAACCGGGGCCGGTGCGGCTGCGGTCTCATCCGCACCCAGTGCCAGGCTGGAAGATCCGCTCAATAACAGTACGGCCGACAACGCGTAAAGAAATGGAATGTGCATTGCACCCCCCATGTGGTCAGGCAGGCTTGAAATGAGTGGATCAATCCCCGGCAGGTGAAAGCCGACTCTGCAAGCCACAGAGCTGCGCCTCGACACCGCTCCCTAAGGGTAGCAGCTCATTTGGAGGAGACAGGCTGGCTTTGAAACGCTGTGATCCAGGTCCTGATTCTGATCAGTGTGCGCTGGCATCGCTTTCGTGTTCTTCGGCAAATGCCATGAACACGTCCAGGTCCAGCACATCCAGCTTGATCCGGGAAATGAACGCCGAGAAGGCCAGGTTGGCCGCCAGCAGACGCAGATCAGAGGCCCAGGGCGGAAGGTAGGTCGGTCCCTTGAGCCAGCCGGACTCGAACAGTGGCGCCAGGCGCACAGTGTCCGCCAGGCTGAGGCGCCCTGCAAACAAGTGCCCGATCAGTTCCGGCCGGTTATCGCGGATTGCAATGCGCAGCAGGGTGTGGACGCCGAGCAACCCGGTCAGGTAAGCGGCATCCTTGGTAAACGCCGAACCGCCCCGCAGATCGGCGCCGCGGAACACCCGTTGGGTTGAGCGGAAGGATTCCTCTTGCGTCTGCCCGGCAGCCAGAAATCCTTCGAACACCTGGATGAAGTCGGCGCCCTCCAGCGCCTGCTGAACGGCCAGCACGCGCAGGGCAAGGCGACGCAGGCGGTTGATGTCCATGCTGCCGGTGAACAGTTCGGCCAGGGTGGCAATGCCCTCCTGGGTCTGGGTTGTGCGCGGAGCGCCCAGGCCCAGGCTTGTGAGGTTGGGCTGCCGCGCGCCGTTCTGTGCGGTGGCGACATGCACGAAGGCCTCGTGTTGCAACAGCTGATGCTTGTCCAGCTCCGTGAACAGCGCACTGGCCCGCAGGCGAATGCGGCTCGATCCGGCGATGGCCTTGGCGGCCAGGTTCGGATCGAGCACCACCGTGATCTGTCCGACGCCGAAGAAACGGTCCAGTTCCGGTTGAATCCAGGCGGCGAACACCTTGGCCGGAATCTCGGCAGGGCAGGGTGGAATTCGTGCACCCCCGAGCAGGGCGTCGGTGGTGTCGAGAAAGAACCGGGCCGCGTCGAGCATGCTCAGTTGCAGGCGCGAGTAATGGAAATCCGGACGCCGGTACAGCGCTGACGAGTATTGGGTAAAGGCGGGAGTACCCACGGCCCCCAGCATGTGCCCGGCCGTGGCATAGCTACGGGCGGTCAGGGCCAGGTGGTTCCCGGCCGGATGCCCCACATCGCAATGGCTGATAAAGGTTTCCAGGGCGGCGATGTCGGCGCTGTGGTCGCGGGGCTGCAACTTGACATTGGGCAGCGTGGCACGCCCGCTGCGCCATTTCGCCAGGAAGTCCTCCTCGACGCCATCGGGCCAGGACAGCGCATCGAGCACGCGGATCTTGCGGGTCAGGCCGGGCAGGGCGGCATCGAGTTCGGACAGGGCAGCGGCGCTCATGGATAGCTCCTTGAGGGACGAGGTGACGTTACAAAAGCTTAGTCGTCGCGGACGGCTGCGTGTTGAGCCGTACGGGCAAAGTCGATGAAGGCCTTGAGCGCTGCGGGCACATGGCGGCGACTGGGATAATACAGATGCAGGCCCGGATAAAAGGGGCACCAATCGGCCAGCACCTGGATCAGGCGGCCATCGGCCAGATACCCGCTGACCATGTCCTCGAACACGTAGGCCAGGCCCACACCCTGCAGTGCCGGGCCGATCATCAGGCTGACATCGCCGAGCGTGAGCGGGCCGCTGACGTCGATTTCCTGGGTGATCGCGCCGCGTTCGAATTCCCAGCGGTACATCGAGCCGCTGGGGAAGCGATGGCGGATGCATGGGATGCCATGCAAGTCCTCGGGTTTTCGGGGGGCGGCATGCTGCTCGAAGAATGCCGGCGAGCCCACGACCACCGACCGCATGTTCGGCCCGATAGGTCGCGAGACCATGTCGGCTTCCAGACGGTTGCCGAAACGTACCCCCGCATCAAAACCGCCAGCCACCACGTCGACCAATGCGTCGCTTTCGACGATCTCAAGACGGATATCCGGATACTCCTTGAGGAACTGGCTGACGATCGGCAAGAGCACCAACTCACAGGCCTGTCGCCCTGCTGTCATGCGCAGGTTCCCTGAGGGCTTGTCGCGAAAGCTATTAAGGTCTTCCAGGGCATCATCGATGTCCCGGAAGGCCGGTTTCAGCCGTACGAAAAGTCGCTCCCCAGCGTCAGTCAACGCCACGCTGCGCGTCGTGCGATTGAACAGGCGTACGCCCAGGCGATTTTCCAACGCTCGCAATGAGTGACTGAGTGCCGAGGGCGTCAGACCCAGTTCGACCGCTGCCCGACTGAAGTTCAGGTGCCGGGCGATGCACAGGAAGATCGACAGGTCGGCGGTGGAGGGGGATTTCATTTGTGAACACCTTTCACAAAGTCATGCAAATTTGTTGGGATTATCACATCAGTAGCACAGCCTTAAAGTGGCATCAACTCATCGAGAAGGCCCGGCAACAACGCTCGGGTCGCAGACAGGAGGAGTTGAAATGCGTACCTGGTTCATTACTGGCGCTTCCCGTGGTTTTGGCACCCTTATCGCAGAACACGCCCTGCGTGCTGGCGACGCTGTGATTGCCACCGCTCGTCAACCACAAGACATCACTGATCGCTTGGGCGATCACCCGAACCTGCTCGCCGTGCGGCTGGACGTCACCCGCGAGGAAGAGGCGCATCAGGCGGTTGCCGAAGGCATCAAGCGTTTCGGGCGCATTGACGTGCTGATCAACAATGCCGGCTTCGGCGTGCTGGGCGCGGTGGAAGAGACCAGCGCCAGCGAAACGCAACGCCTGTTCGCCACCAACGTGTTCGGCGTGCTCAACGTCACCCGCGCGGTACTGCCGCACATGCGTCGCCAGCGTAGCGGTCATGTGATCAATATCTCGTCGATCGGCGGCTATCAGGCCTACATGGGCTGGGGCGTCTATGGTTCCACCAAGTTTGCGGTGGAGGGCATTACCGAAGCGCTGCACCAAGAGCTGGCGCCTCTGGGCATCCATGCGACGGTTGTCGAACCCGGGTTCTTCCGCACCGACTTCCTGGACGAGCAGTCGCTGATCAAGACCGCCCTGGAACTGCCGGACTACGAGGAAACCGTCGGCAAGATGCGCCAGTTTGCCGAAGGCGCCAACCATGCGCAGCCTGGGGATCCGGTGAAGTTTGCCGAAGCGATGCTCGCGCTGGTCAACGCCCCGAAACCGCCACAACGCCTGGCGCTGGGCAGCGACACTGTTGCACGCATCGAGGCGAAAAACCGCTTTGTGGAGGCGGAGTTGAGCGAGTGGAAAGCGTTGGCGCTGTCCACCGACTTCAAGGTCTGACGCGTACAGGGGCCGTGTGGAGGTTCAAAGCCTGTCCAACGCGGCCTCAGAGCAGGCTCCACGACACCCCGACGTACATCGCCATGCCCTCGCCAGGGGTGGAGCGGGCCGCGTCCAGCCCTTTGTCGTCGTAGCCCGGCGTGACCGTGGCGGCATAGTGCTTGTCGGTCAGGTTGCGCAGGTCCAGCCAGGTCTGCCAGTCGCCCTTGGGCGCGTTGTAGCCCAGGGTCGCGCCGAATATGGCATAGGGATCGGCGTAGTAGCTGTTGGCGTAATCGACCGCCACCTTGGATACCCATTGGGTGTTGACCGCGGCGAAAAAGCCTTGTTGCCAGTCGTAACGCAGTTCGCCCTGGTAATAGTGCATCGGCAGGCCCGGCAGGCGGTTGTCGCCGAAGCGGTCATCGTCGCGGTAGTGGAAGTCACTGAAGGTGTAGCTCTGGCGCAGGCTCAACTGGCCGCCATCGCCCGGCGACCAGAGTGGGCTCAGCAGGCTGGCTTCGACGCCCTGGTGCACGGTGGGGCTGGCGTTGAGCTCGTACGGCGTGGTGGCGTTGGCGTCCGGCAACACCGAGAGCAGTTCATGGTGCACCTGGGCGTAGTACCAGGCCAGGCTCCACTGGCCCAGGTTACTGTCACCACGACCACCGATTTCCAGGGTGGTGGCGGTCTGGTTTTGCAGCTTGACCGGATCGCGCTGGGCGCCTGTGGCGGGGCCGCTGCCGGCGGGGAAGCGAATGTTGGAGCTATAGATCAGCGACCAGGGGTGCGGCGCCTCGACCGAGCGACTGAGATTGCCGAACAGTTGCAGGTCAGGTGTCAGCTGGTAGCGCAAGCCTACACGCGGGGCATAGTCCCAGTCGTGCAGGCTGGTCTTG
Source organism: Pseudomonas sp. GNP012 (assembly GCF_054343835.1). NCBI lineage: Bacteria > Pseudomonadati > Pseudomonadota > Gammaproteobacteria > Pseudomonadales > Pseudomonadaceae > Pseudomonas > Pseudomonas sp. GNP012. The sequence continues at coordinate 1,871,129 of NZ_JBTGUU010000001.1, forward strand.
CCGCCTTCCTGCGGATAGGTGACGTCACTTTCACGGCGGGTGTAAATGGCGGCCAGGCCGGTGGTCAGCCACAGGTCGTCGGCGATCTCCAGGTCGTTGCCGACATGCAGGACCGTGTCCGAGCCCTGGTAGGTGAAGTTGCGCATCAGCGTGCCCGGTGCGTAACCGGCGGTGTTGCCGGTGGGGATGCGCACGAACTCGCTGGCGCCGGCGTTGGGCAGGTGTTTGGTCACCCGCAGGCCCAGGGTGCTCTGGCTTTGCAGACCCCAGAGGGTGTCGCGGCGCTTGTAGTCGAACGTGCCGCTGACGTCGGTGTACGCCACCTTCAGGCGGTTGGGCCCCTCACGCAAGTCCATGGGGTAGTCGTGGTAGACAAGGCCGGTCTGGATGCTCGAATCGTCATCGAGGTACCAGGTGGTCTTGTTGCCGATAAAGGTGCTGCCGGGCTCGTCGCGGCGATCGTCCCGCGCCACGTAGGCGGGGTTGGCCGCCCGTGGATCGTGCTCGATGGAGTGCTTGGTCACGCGTCCCGCGAGGTCGTTGTCGGTCTGGCGGTGGCGCAGGTAGAAGCGCGTTTCCAGGTTCGGGTTGAAGCGATAACCGAAGTTGGCGATCACGCCCTGGCTCTCGCTGGCCGTGTGGTCCTGGTAGCCATTGGCGTTTGCGTCGGTCATGGCCACGTAGTAATCGAAGTCACCCAGCACCTGTCCGGAACTGACCTGACGCTGCTGATAACCGTGACTGCCGGTTGCGTAGCGTACCTGCAACTTCGGCGCGTTGTAGCCGGTATGGCTGACGTAATCGATGGCCCCGCCCAGGGCCAGGGCACCGCGGTCGAAACCGTTGGCGCCGCGCAGCACTTCCACATGGTCGAGCCACAGCGGCTCCAGCAGTTCATAGGGCGTGCCACCAGGGCCGGTCAGCGGCAGACCGTCGAGCATGGCGTACAGCCCCGAGGCATGGGCACCCGGCGCACGGTTGATGCCCGATCCGCGGATCGAGATCTTCACCCCCTCATTGCCCGCCGACTGGGCATAGATCCCGGGCTGATAAGCCAGCACATCCTGGTTACTCGCCACACGGCCCTGCAGCGGACGGCGCATGTCGACCACATTGGTACCGCCGGGTACCTGGGCCAGCCGGGCCTTGGCGTCCTCGATCCCCTGGTCTTCGTCACTCAGGTCCTCGGCCCCGATCAGCACTTGCCCCAGTTCAAGGCCCTGAGCCTGGGTCATGGCCGGACAAACAAGGGCCAGGCCCAGCAGCGCGGCGGGCAAGGAATTAGGCGAGGGCATTGGGGAAACTCCAGACGTACAGGGAACGGGCAATGAACAGTGCGACGCAAGAATGAACGAAGGGAACACATGGCAATTTGGTTTTTTGCCCTCCGGATATTTCCAGTGGCGTTGACGTCACTGCAACGCCCGGGGCCGGGTCAGGCTGAGCAATACGTTCAGATGGCGGGACAGTCTCAGGCGATGTAGCCGCCGATGCCATCCCAAAGCAGCTTCACGGCGGTGACCACCAGCAAGCCGTAACAGGCGCGGTACATCTGGCGTTGATCCAGTCTGGCGTGCAGACGCCAGCCAAGCCAGACACCGCTGGGAACGGCGAGCAGGCAAATGAGCATCAGGCTCAGCACGTTTCCGGTGGGCTTGGCCAGCAGCAGCCAGGGCACCGCCTTGAGGAGATTGCCCACCGTGAAGAACATGCTGGTGGTGCCGGCATAGAGTTGCTTGCTCAGACCCAGCGGCAACAGGTACATCGCCAAGGGTGGTCCACCTGAATGCGCGACCATGGTCGTGATGCCCGAGGTGACGCCCGCGGCCACCGCCTTGGGCGATGAGCGCGGGCGTACGCGGACTTCTCCACCGGCCTTGAACCAGAGACCGACAAAAATCAGTGTGATCGCTGCCATCACGATGGCGACCGCGCGGTGGTCCATCACGCGAAAGAGCCAATAGCCGACGCCAATGCCGACGACCAGGCCAGGGACCAGCAGCCCAAGGTCCGGTTTTGACCAGGTAGACGGCTTCCAGTAGCGCAGGCCGAACAAGTCCATGGCGATGAACAGCGGCGCGAGCAGTCCGCCGGCAGTGATCGGGTCCATTACCAGCGACAGCAGCGGAATGCCGACAATGGCAAAGCCGCCACCGAACGCGCCTTTCATGAAGCAGATCAGAAAGACGCCGGCGAAGGTGACAAGGAGTGTGGTGGCGGTCAGTTCCAGTTCCAAGGGGCGGTCTCCTTGCCGTTGTCGGTTGAAAATGGGGATTTCATTCCGGGTGGCCGGGTATCCATAATGTCGACCACGACCTGCTTCACAGAAAGTGCCAGTTTTGAGGTTTTTCCATGGGCCAGTTTTCAGATGGGCCGGATGCATCCTTGCGCGGTGCGCAGCGCCGTATCTATGCCAGGCTGCGGGCGCAGATCGAAGAGGGTACGCTCGCAGCGGGCACGAAGCTGATGTCGACCAGGGCACTGGCGGCCGAGCTCGGCGTGTCGCGAACCACGGTGACGGCGGCCTACGAGCAACTGGCGGCCGAGGGCTTTGTCGCGACATCGACGGGTAAGGCTGCCACGGTCGCGAGCATGATCAGTCCCTCGTCCGGGCACGCCAGGGGGAACTTAGTGCGGCACAAAGCGCTGCCACCTGCGCTTTCCCTGTACGGGCAGCGTGTTGCCGACCTGAAGCCCTACAGCATGGCATCGCCGGGTGCGCGCATCGATTTCCGCTACGGTTCGGTCGCATCGAGGGACTTTCCGGCCCTGGGCTGGCAGCGCGCCTATCGTGTCGAACTGGTCAAGCGTCAGCCGAGCCTCTCGTTCGGGCAGCCCGAAGGGGAGGCGCGTTTGCGCAGCGCCCTGCAAGGCTATCTGCAACGGGCACGAGGCCTGACGTGCGATGCGGAGCAAATCCTCGTCGTGCATGGCTCGCAGCAGGGACTTGACCTGTGTGCCCGGCTTTTGTTGAACCCCGGCGATGGGTTCGTCTTCGAGGAACCGGGTTACCGCATGGCCAGATATTGCTTTGAGGCCGTGGGCGCCGTGGCGCTGCCCCTGTCCGTCGACACCTTTGGACTCAATACCGCCGCCCTGCCGGAAGATGATCGCGTGCGCCTGGCCTATGTGACGCCGTCGCACCAGTTTCCCATGGGGGCGGTGCTGCCTGTCGCACGTCGACTGGAACTGCTGGGGTGGGCGAGTCGACACCGCGCGTGGATCATTGAGGACGATTACGGCGGTGAGTTTCGTTACGGTCAGCGACCCATCGACGCGCTGCAATCGATGGACGCGCAAGCCCGCGTCATTTATGTCGGGACCTTCTCCAAGGCACTTTCACCGCAGCTCAGATTGGGCTATCTGGTGCTGCCACGGGAGTTGGTGCATGTTTTCCGTGAAGCCAAGCGGCTGACCGATCGCCACTCACCGCGCTGGGAGCAAAACGTGCTCGCTTCGTTGATCGAGAGTGGCACCTATGAGCGCCACGTACGCCGTCTGCGCCGGGAGAATGAGCAGCGGCGAAGGGCTTTGCTGGAGGCTGTCGAGCAACATCTGGCGGGGCACGGGCAACTGGTCGGCATGGCGGCGGGCCTGCATGGCGTACTGCTGTTATCGGCACTGCGCGCTCAGGATGAGCCCAGGCTACAGGCGCTGGCGCTCGAACGCGGGGTGGGCGTTTATCCGCTCTCGCCGCTGTTTGCCAACCCCTCGTGCGCAGAGCATGAGCGACCCGCAGGACTCATTTTGGGCTATGCCGGTCTGACACCGCAGCAGGTTCATGACGGGGTCCGCATTCTTGCTGCCGTGATTCGGGACGTCGAGGAGAAAAGCTAACTCATGCCTGCACACATTCGCCTGGCTGTACCCGATGATGCACCGTTGCTGCCCCCTGTTGAGCGTTGCGCCGCTCAATCATTCCGCTCGATCGATGAGCTGGGTTGGCTGGCGGACGCTGCCACCATGACAGTCGACCGTCACAGGCAGTTGATCGCGTTATCGACTTGCTGGGTGGCTGTCGACGCGCAAGCTCGGCCCATGGGTTTCCTGAGTGCAGAACGCCACGGCAGCGATCTTCATATCCATGAACTGTCGGTCAAACAGTCCGTGCAGGGGCAGGGCTGGGGACGAAGACTGGTTGAAACGGCGATGGAATATGCACGCTTGAATCAGCTGGCTTGTGTCACGCTGACGACCTTCACACAGGTGCCGTGGAACGCGCCCTTTTACCGGCGGCTGGGGTTTGAAGTCACCGCTGGGGCAACTCTGGGCAAGCGCCTTGCAGACATCCTGGCACAAGAGTACGGCTGCGGTTTTGAGCCCGGTAGCCGCTGCGCCATGTCGTGGCGGGTACCCCAGGTCCCGTAGCCGGCATCAAACCGGACCCGCCGGGAGGGCGGGTCCGAAGGGAGATTTTCTTCACACATTCCCGGAAAACTGTAGGAGCCAGCCTGCTGGCGATGGCCTCAAATGCGCCGCGTTCATCCAGTTCACCCGCGTTATCGTTAACGACCATCGCTGGCAAGCCAGCTCCCACAGGGGACCGCGTCCACACAGAAAAAACTGTAGGAGCCAGCCTGCTGGCGATGGACTCAGATGCGCCGCGCTTATCCAGCTCACCCGCGTAATCGTTAACGCCCATCGCTGGCAAGCCAGCTCCCACAAAGGACCGTGCCACGCTAAAACTGTAGGAGCCAGCCTGCTGGCGATGGACTCAAGTGCGCCGCGGTTATCCGGTTAACACGCGTAATCGTTGACAACCATCGCTGGCAAGCCAGCTCCCACAGGGGACCGCGTCCGAGTCCAATCCAGTGAAAGAACCGATCAAAGCGTCGGCAATTGCCCGATGCGGCCCATCATCTCGGTCACGATCTGCAAGTCCAGCAGGAATTGCTCTGTCGTCTTGAACTCGTTGTCGTTGTGACCGGTGTACTTGACGTCCGGCATGGCCAGGCCGAATTGCACGCCGTTAGGCAGTTCATGCACGGACGTGGCGCCGGCGGAGGTGCCGAATTTGTGTACCATGCCGAGGTTTTCGCTGGCCACCGCGAGCAGGGCCTTGACCCATTCACCCTCGGGGTTGCGGTACATCGGTTCGGCAATCGACAGGTCGAAGGTCGGTGCGATCCCGGTCTTCTTGCTCCAGGCGTCCAGCTTGGTGGCGATTTCGGACTTGAGCGCTTCTGGCGTCTTGCCCTTCGGCACGCGCAGGTTGACGGCGAGTTTCAAGGCTTTGTCATCCATCCCGACATAAGTCAGGGAAGTGGTCAGCGGGCCCATGAACTCATCGGCAAAACCGACCCCCAGCTTGCCACCCAGGTAGTCCAGCCCCCAGTTGTCGGCGGCGTAGCGGGCGGCGTCGGTGATCTGGTTGTGCTTGAGCGCGACCTTGCCGTCGAGGCTATTGATGAAGTCGAGCATCCTGGCCACCGGGTTGACGCCGGACTCGGGCTCGGAGGAGTGGGCGGAAACGCCGGTGACCGTCAGTTTGACGTCCTTGCCGTCGACCTTGGCAGCCACTTCGAAGTTGCCGCCATTTTGCATGGCGTACTCAGTGCCGGCCTTTTGCAGGCTGGCAGCCAGTTCGGCGGGCTTGTCGGTCACCAGGGTCGCGACCGATGTCGACGGAATCTGGTTGGTGGCCAGGCCGCCGGTCATCGAAATGATCTGCGCGCCTTTGCCTTCGCCTGAGCGCTTGGCGAAGCTGGCCATGACGGTGCCGTAGCCTTTCTCGGCGATCACCACCGGGTAGCCGCCATCCAGCGCCAGGTTGTAGTTGGGCGTCGGGTTGCGCTCGAAGTAGTAGGGGATGGCGTCACCGCTGGTTTCTTCGGTGGTGTCGACCAGCAGCTTGAAGTTGCGCGCCAGCGGCAGTTGCTCTTCCTTGATGATCTTCATGGCGTAGAGCGCCACCACGATACCGTTCTTGTCATCTTCGGTGCCGCGGCCATACATGCGATCGCCGACCAGGGTGACCTTGAACGGATCGAGGCGGGTGCCGTCCTGCAGAACCCAGTTCTCCGGCGTCACCGGCACCACATCGGCATGGGCGTGAATGCCGACGACTTCATCGCCCTTGCCTTCGAGGGAGATCTCGTAGACGCGGTTGTCGATGTTGCGAAAGTTCAGGTTGAACGCCTGGGCGAGGCCCTTGATCTTCTCGGCAATCTTGAGGAATTCGGGATTGTCGTGCTGGTCAACGCCGTCCACGCGCACGGTCGGAATGGCCACCAACTCCTTCAGGGTCTCGGTGGCCGCGCTGCCGTACTTCACCCGGGCATAAAGACCCAGCAAACGATGGATTTCGTTCTGCTGCTCAGCGGACAGCGCCTTGTTGTCGAGGAAGGCACCGATGGCCGGGCCGAGGTCGTCGGTTTTGGCGACATCGCTCTTGGCCAGGGTTTGCAGGAACTGGCGGAAATCCTTGACCGAAGCATCATTGAACGTCTTGAGGATGATCGCGCTCTGTTGCGGTGTGATGTTGGCGTGGGCAACGCTGGTGAACGACGAAAGGCTGGCGAGCATCAGGGTGGTCGCAGCCAGGTGCTTGAGTGAAAAATCCATTGCTGGGGGCATTCCTTTGCAGGCGGGTTGTAAGAAATATCTGATCGTTTGATCAGAAACATTTCAAAACTAACACCGTGAGCCTGTGAAACGGGAGTCCCTGAAGTGGGATCTGTCGCACAGAAATGCAAAAGCGACGCAGAAACGAAAAAACGCTCTTTCAGTGTTTACATTCCGCCAACACCACCTGGCAGGTATCCGGCGTGCCACCCGATCGGCCGGCATAGCGTTTGCAATTAGCCAGGGATTTATGGCGTGCGATGTTCAAGGTGTTGCCCCAAGCGAGGCCTCCTTCACCGACAGTGGGAAGTGCCTTTGCATAGCAGGTTGAGCCAATGCTTGAGGCTGCAGGGCGAGCCGTGGTGGTTTTGCCTGAACATCCGGCCAGCAGCGCCAGATTGGCGGCGAGCAGGGAAAGCAGGAGCCATGACGAGCCTTGGCGTGCTGTATGTCCCGTCATTGCGGTTCCCCTGTATCAAGAGGCGTGCTCAAGGTCGTGCCTGTTCAGTATAGACGCCGCACTCCTTGGACACGCTCCATAGTGTTCCTGTGCCTCAGCCGTTTGTCATCGGGTCGGCAGCTTGATCTCTTCGTCCAGCGCATGGGCTGCCTGGATCGGATCGAAGTATTCACGGATAAACCTGAGCTTGCCGTTCTCGGCTTCGACGAACAAAACGTAGGCCTGCCGGTAGATTCGGCCCGTCGTCTTGATTGTCCCTTCGGCCTTTACTTGCGCGACGGCTTTTGAGTGGTCGGCCAAGGCATCGATCTGAAGGTCGTAAAAGCGAAAATCTTGCACCGCTGCGATAAACCAGCCGACATGACCCAACACCTCATCACGGCCCGACAAACGGGTCGGATGCCCCAGGCCCGGGGCGTAGGGAAGCTCCCAGACAATGTCGTCGGAAATCAGCGATTTCCATTTCTCGGGGTGGGCGACAAAAGTGTCGAAGTGCGCCTGTAGCAATGTTTGAGCCTGGTTCATCTTTCGCCTCCGGGGTTGTGATGGCCGGTGTGCTGTGACGGCTACTCACGGCCTGGTCGAAAGAATGTCCCACGGAACGCTGTTCGGAAAAACCCGGTTAAATTCGATCGCCAGGTTCCAGAAAATCGACAAGTACCGTCCTCAAGCCAATGCCTCCTGCGCCGAGCCTTGCTGAACGAAGCGTTCAATCAACCACCGCGCCGCCGGCCCCGGTGGCACATCCGTGCGGTAGATGACGTCGAAGGAGTATTGACCGCTTTTGTATTCCGGAATGTTCAGTTGCACGAGTCGGCCGCTCTCCAGATCTTCCTGGACCATCGGGGCCGGCATGTTGCCCCAGCCGATGCCTTCACGCAGCAGCATGTGCTTGGCGCCCAGGTCCGCCAGCCGCCAGGTGCGGTTGCTGAGCACGGCGAAATCCTTGTCCTTGGTCAGCACCGAACGGTCGGACAGCACCAGTTGCGTGAACTCTCGCCCGGCGCCCGGAACATTCGAGTCGCTCGATGCCAGAGGATGATTGGGGGCGGCCACCGGAATCAACTCGACACTGCCGACGCCCATTCTTTCGATACCGTCGATGCCCTCATTCATGGGCCCACTGACGCCGATGATCGCGCCACGGTTGATCACCAGCTCGGTGACGGCGCCGAGGGCTTCCATGTGCAAGTGCAGGGCAACGGTCGGGAATGCTTCGCGAAAGGATTTGAGTGCGTCCACCACGCGTTCGGGCGGAAGCATTACATCGAGTACCACGTGAACCTCGGCTTCGAGTCCCTGGAGCAGGCCCTTCACTTTGGCGCGTAATCCATGAATACCGTTGGCGATGGTCCTGGCTTCGGCCAGCACGGTGCGGCCGGCATCGGTGAGCTGGGGTTTGCGGGTGGTCTGACGGTCAAACAGCGACACGCCGAGCTGCATTTCCAGGTTGGCGATCGAGTAACTGACGACCGAGGTGGCCCGGTGCAGTTTTCTGGCCGCTGCGGCAAAACTGCCGACTTCCACGACCGTCAGGAACACGCGCAGCTGGTCCAGTGTCGGTGTTCCGGGGTCAGAGATCATGCCTGTTTCCTCGAACGTAATGGCCAATATTATCCCGGTACAACTTGTCGCGTCATGCATCTGCCCGGTGTGCTGAAAAAATGAAACACCAGGCAGATAAGCGCAAAACCGCGACAGGTTGAACAAGGCTCCTAAAGAGTGGCGAACCGTGATCGGCGACAGTTGAGTCGTCGAAAGCGACACCCGCATACGGCGTATGCGCAGCGGCTGGAATGGTTCAGCTGCTCTCTGGAAAGGAGAAACGAAATGACTGATTTTATGCCTACCCCCAACGAAATCGCCGGCAAAGTCGTGATTGTCACGGGCGCCGCCAGTGGTATCGGCCGTGCCATCGCCGAGCTGTTCCATGCCCGTGGCGCCAAGGTCGTTGCCGAAGATATCAACCCTGAAGTGAACACCCTCGAGCGCCCGGGCCTGGTGCCATTCGTGGCCGACATCACGGTCGATGGCTCGGCGGAAAAAGCAGTTGCCCTGGCCGTTCAACACTTCGGCAAGCTCGATGTGCTGGTCAACAACGCGGGGCGGATCATCTACAAGCCTCTGGTCGAGATGACGCGCGAGGACTGGAGCTGGCAGATGGAGACCAACGTGACGGGTGCGTTCCTCCATTCCCGTGAAGCGGCGAAGGAAATGATGAAACGCAAGTCAGGCGCCATCGTCAACATCGCGTCCTATGCCTCCTACTTCGCGTTCCCGGGCATCGCGGCCTACACGGCGTCGAAAGGGGCTCTTGCTCAACTGACCCGAACCCAGGCCCTGGAAGCGATAGAGCACGGCATTCGGGTCAATGCGATTGGCGTGGGCGACGTGGTCACCAACCTGCTCAATCACTTCATGGAAGACGGCCCGGGCTTCCTGCAGGAGCACGGAAAGTCGGCACCGATCGGCCGTGCCGCTTCGCCCGATGAAATCGCCGAGATCGTGGCATTCCTGGCCTCCGAGCGCGCCAGTTTCATTGTCGGCTCGGTGGTCATGGCCGATGGCGGCATGAGCATTCCCGTGGGCAGTTGATTGGCCGGTTGTACTTGCGGCACGGCGAGCGCCGTGCCGCGTTTTCATTTGCGGTAATGACTGGGCGGAACGCCGACCTCCCGTTTGAATGCCTGGGAAAAATGGCTGGCGCTGCTGTAGCCGACCTCCAGTCCCGCATCGATGATGCTCATGTCGGTTTCAATCAGCAGTTGCCTGGCCTTGGTCATTCTCAGCCTGATGAAGTAGCGCGAGGGTGAAAGCCCCGTGGTGCGTTTGAACAGGCGGCTGAAGTGGTACTCGCTCATCCCGGCTGCGTCGGCCAGATCCCCCAGGCAAAACGTCTCGCCCAGCGACGCCTCCATCGCAGTCACCGCACGCTTGAGCTTGAAGGCCGGCAGGGCGTTGCGCTGAACGATGTTATCGGCTTGCGCATCCAGATAGTGGCGCGCCAGGTGCACGGCGATGCACTGGGCGATGCCTTGCATCAGCAGCGGGCTGGTTTCTCCCCGGGATTGCAGTTCGACTCTGAACTGTTCGAACAACAACGATAAAGTCTGGTCACGCCCCCCGGATATCTCACGCAGACCAATCGAACCAGTGACGTGTTTGCCGGTTTCCTGGATCGCTCGTTCAAGCAGGGGCAGGCCGAGGTAAATGTGCATCACCACAAAGGGTTCCACACTGGTCACTTGCCAGCGCATTTCGTAGGGCACGGCGCTGGTGGTGAGGAAAAAATCCCCCTGTGTCACTTCACTCGCCCGCCACGCTTCGCCAGCCTCCCGTTCCTCAATGGTGGCGCTCCCGGAAAGTACCCAGACAATCAGCGGCTCAGCCACGGCGGGAACGATAACGCTTTGCTCGATCCGCTCGCGGGTAAAGATCTGCACCAGCACATCGTTGGAAAAAACCTCGTCGGAGGCGGCCAGGCGCTGACCGCGAATGTGGGCCTCCAGGCCTGTTGCAGACGTTCGCTCAGCGGTTTGCACGATTGAGCTCCCTTTCGATGGGGTGATTGGCTTGTCTATTTTATCGAATCTAATGATCTAAATTAGTCGGCTATTCAGATGAGCTGGCCGAGAGCAACATTTCCTCAACAGGGCGGTTCATGTCGAATCGCACCCCCATTGAAGGAAATGCCTCATGACGACTTCCGCAAACATCGCTCATTCCGCCCCCGCTGAACAGAGCCATTCCGACGTCACCCAGGCCTCGGCCTCGTTGATCGGCCGCGTACTGCTCAGCGCAATCTTCATCCTCTCCGGTTTTTCGAAACTGGCCGCTCCGGCCATGATGGTCGGCTACATCAGCTCTGTAGGTCTTCCCCTTCCGCAATTGGCGCTGGCGCTGGCGATCATCGTTGAGATCGGTGGTGGCCTGGCACTGATCGCCGGTTACCGCACCCGCACCGTTGCCGCTGTGCTGGCTGTGTTCAGCGTGTTTACTGCACTGGCCTTCCATAACGCCCTGGGCGATCAAAACCAGTTCATCCACTTCTTCAAGAACATCGCGATGGCCGGTGGCCTGTTGCAGGTCGTGGCCTTCGGTGCCGGTCGTTTCAGCCTCGACGCTCGCCGTCGTTGATACCCCCGCGCTGCGAAGGCCAGCCCCTCGCAGCGCAATGTTCTTCTCCCTTCTTTTTCGATAGTCGAGACCTCCATGAAAGCCATACGCGTGTACGAATACGGCAGCCCTGAAGTTTTACGTCTGGAAGACATTGCCGACCCGGTGGCCGGTGTCGGTGAAGTGCTGATCGATGTCGCCGGAGCCGGGGTGAACCCGATTGACTGGAAGATTCTCTCCGGTGCCATGAAAGCGTTCATCCCTTTGCCGCTGCCCTTTACCCCCGGGGTTGAAGTGGCCGGTACCGTGATCGCGCTGGGGCAGGGCGTCACTGAATTCAGCCTTGGCGATGAAGTGTTTGGCTTCATCAACATCGTCGGAGGTTATGCGACCAAAGCCGTCGCCCAGGTTGCAAAACTGGCGCTGAAACCCAAGTCACTCAGTGCCTTGCAGGCCGGCGCTGTCCCCGCGACGGCCCTGACGGCCTGGCAGGCCCTGACCGAACACGCGGGCGTGCAACGTCGGCAGAAAGTGTTGATCCACGCCGCGGCCGGTGGCGTGGGTAGCATGGCCGTGCAGATTGCCAAGTACCTGGGCGCCGAAGTCTACGCAACGGCCTCCGCGCATAATCATGCTTACCTGAAAGACCTCGGCGCTGATTACACCATCGACTACAGGACACAGGCATTCGACGAGTTGGTGTCCGGTGTCGATGTGGTACTGGACCTGGTGGGCGGCGACACACAGACCCGTTCCTTTGCGGTGCTGAAAAAACACGGCGTGCTGGTATCGCCCGTAAGCCTGCCGAACATGTCACTGGCCAACGACTACGGTGTGACCCCCGCCAACTTTGCCACCCGCTCCGATGGCCGGCAGCTTTCGCTGATTGCCGAACTGTTCGACAAGGGACACCTCAGGGTCGACGTCGAGGCATTCCCGTTGAGTGACGCGAAAGTGGCGATCGAGAAAAGCATGGGCCGGCATTTACAGGGCAGGCTTGTCCTCGACGCCACGAAGTAAGGGGTTCCCCGACAGGATCAGGCAAGTTGTCAGAAGGATCTGACTAACTGGCCGAGCGCCGTTATCCCTAATCTGGACTGGCAGCGAGACACCGATCTCGCGTCACCAGGCACTCAAGTGAGGGATTAGGTCATGTCGAACATCTCGAAAAAAGTCGTTCTGATCACGGGCGCGAGCAGTGGCATAGGCGAGGCGACAGCGCGCCTGTTAGCCAGCAAGGGGGCGCATGTCGTACTCGGGGCGCGTCGTACAGAGCGCCTCGAAGTACTCTGTGGCGAGATCAACGCGAGCGGTGGAGTCGCGCACTTTCAGGCATTGGATGTCACCCGCCGAGACGACATGCAAGGGTTTGTGGACTTTGCGTTGAAGCTGCATGGCCGGGTCGATGTGATCGTCAACAATGCCGGGGTGATGCCACTGTCGAAACTCGAGGCGCTGAAAGTTTCCGAGTGGGACCGGATGATCGACGTCAATATTCGCGGCGTGTTGCACGGTATCGCGGCCGGTTTGCCGCTGATGCAAAAACAGCAATCAGGCCAGTTCATCAATATCGCCTCGATCGGTGCCTACACCGTCAGCCCGACGGCGGCGGTCTACTGCGCGACCAAGTTTGCCGTGCGCGCCATCTCGGAAGGCTTGCGCCAGGAGGTCGGCGGGGACATCCGTGTCACCGTGATTTCCCCGGGCGTTACCGAGTCCGAATTGGCCGAGAGCATTTCCGATGAAGGCGGGCGGGCCGAGATGCGCGAGTTCCGCAAGATCGCCATCCCTGCAATGGCGGTCGCTCGTGCGATCGCTTACGCCATTGAACAGCCTGCCGATGTGGACGTCAGTGAGCTGATTGTCCGCCCGACCGCCAGTGCGTTCTGAACGGAGGACTTGAACATGACGATGAAAAAATCCGCTGATCAGGATAAGTACGTCGGTCTGTGGGTCACGGCAGACGGGCTCATCCGCCATGAGCTGTTGCCGGGTGGCCGGTACGATGAAGCCCGGGGCCGCAAGACAAGTGCCTATCAGGGCCAGTATTGGCTGGAGGGTGACCACATCGAGTACGTCGATGACACCGGCTTCACGGCTGACGGGGAGTTCCGCGACGGGATCCTGTACCACGCGGGCATGATTCTTTATCGCCAGATGTAGACGCCTGACGTCGCAGTGGCGGGTGCTCATTCGACAAAGAGTGAGCACCGCCGCCATCCGTCATCGAGCATTGCGCCCGTTATGCGTGTACCGACCTCACCACTCGCCTCACATGGCTCAACAGGTGATCGACATCCTCGGCGGTGGTGGCGAACGAGGTGACAAAACGCACGATGTTGGGGCCCCAGCGATCATGGTAGAAGACGAACCCGGCCTTCAGCAGTGCATCGATCACGGCAGAGTCCAGCCGACAGAACAGGATATTCGCCTCGGTGCCGCCCAGCACTTCAACGCCGCTCAGCCCGGCAAGCCCCTGCGCCAGGCGCTGGGCGGCATCGTTGGCCTTGCGGGCATTGCGCAGCCAGAGATCATCGCTCAGGTACGCATCTATCTGCGCCGAAAGAAAACGCATTTTGGAGAAGAGGTGACCTGCACGCTTGCGGCGGTACCTCATTTCGGTGGCGAGCGAGGTGTTGAACAGGACGATGGCTTCCGCCGCCAGCACGCCATTCTTGGTGGCGCCAAACGACAGGGCATCCACGCCGGCCTTCCAGGTCATCTCTGCCGCCGAGCAATCCAGGGATACCAGGGCGTTGGCGAATCGGGACCCATCCATATGGAACCCAAGGGAAGCCGACTTGCAGACCTCACCGATAGCCGCGATTTCGTCCAGGGTGTAGAGGCTGCCGACTTCGGTGGCCTGGGTGATGCTGACGCAAGCGGGCTGGGTCGTGTGCACGTCACCCAGTTTTTCGCGGGTGCGCTCACGCAGTCGGGTGATGTCCAGCTTGGCCGACGGGCCGTCGATGATCATCAGCTTCGCGCCGTTGGAGAAGAACTCCGGCGCGCCACATTCGTCGTTGTTGATGTGACTGGCGGGATGGCAATAGATGTTGCCCCAGGGTGGCGTCATCGCGCTCAGGCACAGGCCGTTGGCGGCGGTGCCGGTGGGCACGAGAAGGACCTCCACATCGCGCTCGAAGATCTCGCAGAATTTGCGCTGGACCCGCGCCGTCAGCTCGTCGCTGCCATAGGGGCCCGCCTGGCCCGTGCTGTGTTTCACCATGGCGTGTGCCACCTCAGGCGATGCGCCTGCGATGTTGTCACTTGAAAAACCCAGGGCGGGCGGTCTGTTTGTTTCACCGTTCATCATCGAATTCTCGGCTGCGCAGGCGAAGGTGTTTCGCCTGGATTGGCGCATCCTAGGGAGAGGGACGGTTGTCGCGCTTGTAAAAAATTGACGCTCGCCTGATGGTCGACGCCCTAAGTCCTGTAGCGCGAGGGTGCGACGCCGAATGCCTGGCGAAAGGCGCGGTTGAAATGGCTCTGATCGTAAAAGCCGACGGCGTGGGCGACATCGATGATCGGTTGCCCGCTGCGCGATAGCAGGCCACACGCCCGTTCCAGACGCAGCCGAAGCAGCCACGCATGCGGCGTCATGCCGATGGTCCGCTTGAACTGCTTGAGGAACGGGAATCGGCCCAGACCGCACAGTCCGGCAAGATCATCGAGCGTGATTCGCTGATCGATGTGACTGAAGCAATAGTCCCTGACGCGGGACCATTGCAGGGCTGAGAGCGATCCGGGAATGCTTTCGGGCGTGATTGTCCGTGACTGGCACAACAGGCGTTCAAGCAGGGTGAACCATTGCGTCTGCAGCGCTAGGCTGCCAGGTCCAACGGCCTGCTGCATCGCTTCGTGCAGGCCGCGCAGGTTGCCGACAAGCCGCGGGTCTTCCAGCAACACACTGGTCAACTCAAGTTCTCTCGGTTGACCGCTGATCTCCTCGGCCATGCCCGCGATCAGTGCCTGCGACAGGCGGAACGTCTTGAGTGTATAGGTGCCGCCACCTTCAGACGCACCATCGTGAATTTCACCCGGTGGCATCAGGGCAATACGTCCCGGCCCCAAAAGAAATGACTCGCCTTTCGAACGATGACGCTGGATGCCTTCGGTGACAAAGCCAATGTGGAAATCGAGGTGGTAATGGCGATCGAAACCGACATCCGCAAAACGTGCGGAACCCAACACCAGGCCTGGTACTTCGGGTACGTGATGGTACTTGGCATGCTCAGTCATGGGACCCGTTCAACAATCGGCAAGGAGGGCAGGGGCGCACAAAGTCTAGGTGCTCACGCGGTTTAGATCCATGGGGTGCCAGTAACGGAGGTGGTTACTGAGGCACCCGCGGTCGCTACAGGCCACTGAACAGGCTGATGATCACGGCATTGACCAGGTCAATGAAAAAACCACACACCAGTGGCACGATCAGGAAAGCCTGGTGCGCCGCGCCGTACTTCTGTGTCACGGTCGACATGTTGACGATGGCTGTCGCCGTGGAGCCGAGGGCGATCCCGCCGAATCCGGAAGCAATCACGCTGGCTTCGTAATCGCGCCCCATGAAGCGGAAGACCACAAAATACGTATAGGCGACCGTCAGCAGAATTTGCAGGGTCAACGCACACAGAATGAACAACAGCGCGCCGCTGAGCTGCCATAGCTGAAGCCCCATCAGGGCCATGGTCAAAAACATGCCCAGGCAGATATCGGAGATCAGCGACAGACCCAGGCTGGCGCCGCTCCAGCTTTTCAGGCGTTGATCACCCACAAAGGCCAGCACAAGGTGGTGAATGACGATGCCCGCGAACAGGCAGCTGACAAATTTGGGCAGGGTGACGCCGGCATCGACCAGCAGCAAGTTGAGTCCATAGCCGAGCATCAGGGTCAGGTTGAGCCACATCCACGCCCAGAGCACGTCGTAGTAGTCCAGCGCCTTGCTCGGTTGTTGCTCGAGAATGCCGACTTCCAGCTCCGCATCCCTGGACGGCGTCAGTCGGTAACGATCTATCAGTCGGTTGGCGATAGGGCCGCCGATAACACAAGCGGCAATCAGGCCGACGGTGTTGCTGGCGATGCCCAGTTCATGGGCGTTACTGATGCCCAGTTTCTCGACGAAAAGCGGTGCCCAGGCCAGGGTGGTGCCCACTCCGCCCGTGAGGGAAATGGAGCCCACCATCAGGCCCGCCTTGGGATCAAGCCCAAAGGCCTGGGCCACACCCATGCCCAGCGAGTTCTGCAGGAGAATGAACGCGGCGGCGAGTAACAACAGGATCAGCAACGGGCGCCCGCCCTTGAGCAGTTGGCGCATGTCCGATTTCAAGCCAATGCCGGCGAAGAAATAGAGCAGCAGGGTGTCGCGAACCTGCAGGTCGAATTCGACCTGGATATTCAGGCCGAAGTAGAGCAAGGACGTCACCGCCGCACAGACGAAGCCGCCGACGACCGATTCGGGGATACAGTATTGACGGAGAAAGGCGTTGTGCTGGACGAGGGTTTTGCCGAGGAAAAGCAGGAGAATGGCAAGGGTAAAGCTCACGAGGCCGTGAACCTGGAAGAGCTGTGAAGTCATTTAAGGCCCACCTGAAAACTGAAAAATCATTATCAGGATCCGGTCATTCAATGTTTGGACCTGGATCAATGAATGGTCGATACAGCCACTTCCAGCCTTGCTCGCCAGATAGCTCCGATCATCAGCTACGCCTGTGCGCCAGCAGTGAGGACAGCCTAGCCTGAATGGGAAAACCCACCAGTATTGGCATAGGCTGCCATCACGCTTGCGATGGTCAATCCAACAGCGCGGCTTAGCGCTTGATCAGGGAAATCTTCGTTCCCTCGATACTGACCCCCGCCATTAGCCCTTGCTGGTCGAAGATGAACGCGTAGGCGTCGTCTTTCAGCGTCGAGCTGGACAGGTTCTTCGCCACCCCTTCATCAACCACGACAACCGTTGGCCCCACACCGATTTCCCAGCCCTTGGTTTCGGCTATGTATTTCACGGCTTTATCGGTCATCAGGAAAACCGCATAGCCGTACGACTGGGCGCCGGCCTGCAGCCCCCATGAACCGCTGACGGAGTTGTAGTAATTGTCGACTGTGGCGCCTTTCATCAGGACGCCTTCGCCGTAGCTGCCACCGAACACAAGGCCCGCCTTGATGATTTTCGGGAAAACCAGCACCGCTTTGGCTTCGTGCGAGATTTTTTCGGCAAAAGGATGGGCCTTGTAAAGCAATTGCAAGGCTTGTTTGGCATCGGCATTCAGATCCTCGGCGGTGGCCGCTCCTGCAGTGTTCAGGAAACCGGTCGATGCCAATGTTGCAGTGGCGAGGAAGAACGAGAGGAGGAACCGCATTGATTGAGTCATTTGCATACTCCGCTGAGGGAGCATTGGATGAGAGCAGCGGCAGGCGCCTGCGTGAGGCAGGATCCGAACCCGCTGAGGTTATCCGGCGCACCCTGAAATGTGTGAATTCAAGCATTGCTTTTGTATGAAGCAGGTTCTTGACCACCTGTCATTTGCGATGCCATCAGATGTTGTGACCACTGCGTCATGGTGGTGTTCGTTCGCCAGGCCTTTCTTTGGGTTTTTGTCGAATAAAAAAAGGCCCGCTGATTGGGCGGGCCTTCTTTTATTACGCCAGAGTCTGGCGCTCTTTCTGTGGTTCCGGCTGCGCTGCCGTAGTTGGCAATGCGTAGCTATCGGTGAAGCTTTTTTGCGGAAGTTCGCGGTGACGACCTTCGGAAACCAGGCGGATCACTTTCCGCGCCGGCTCTTCAATGCAGTGATAGAGGAACATCGAGAAGGCCAGGATCAGGGGAATCTCATACTTGAGATCCATCATGCCAAACATCTTGCGCTCTACGAACAACACCATGATGTGACACATGTAGAGGCTGAAACTGATTTTCCCAAGGTAAACCGACACCGGGTTGGAATAAGCCCAAATCGGTCCTGCACGGAACAGGCTGGCAATCATCACGATCACGAGGAACGGGAAAACCATGTCGAAGTAGTACTGGATGCTGGTTGCCCAGAACATCAGTAGGATCAGAGGGGCAATTGCGATTGCGGTGACTCTCCAGAGTCTGGAGTCCGGCAGGTCATGGCATACCTGATAGGTGCAGTACCCGGCAACAAAGTAGAAGATGCACTTGATGGTCCAGATGCCATTGGCAAGCAAGTTCGGTTGCAGGAAGGGCGCATAAAGTGCCAGGCCGATCAAGAGGAGTGAGAACGAAATCTTTCCCCACTTTCTTGTGAGGTAGGCGACGAACGGAAAGGTCAGGTAGGCCGCCCACTCGCAACTGATCGACCAGGACGGCTGATTGAACGTCAGGTTGGGGGTTACGCCCCACGCATGCACCAGAAACAGGTTCGCGTAGAAAGTGTAGGCGGTATCGACAGGCGACCATTCATACAAACGATGCATCGGCAGAATGAACGCTGTAATGACCAGCATAAACAAATGCACCGGGTAGATCCGGGCAAGCCTGGCCACCCAGAAACTGATAGCTTCTTTAGGGCGAAGGCCGTCTGCAAAGTCTTTGCCGTGGACATAAGCCAGAATGAAACCGGAGAGGATGAAGAATATATCTACCCCGAGGCCTCTCGTCTGGAAGAGAAATGCCAGGCCACCGTAGGCATTGGCGAGATCCCCGTATCGAATGTGAAGCAGCAGAACTGACAAGGCGGCGAATCCCCGTAGCCCGGTCAGGTTTTGTATGTGTGCGGCGCGCATCAAGCACTCCATTGCGGTTGTCTGGCAGGTCGAGCCTGCAGGGAGGGCGGCGATTAAATCACAGCTTTGGTACAATGCCTACAATTGGCCATTATGTCGATTTGTGCTTGTTACTGATAATCATGATGACGTCGGA
Organism: Pseudomonas sp. GNP012; assembly: GCF_054343835.1. Lineage (NCBI taxonomy): Bacteria > Pseudomonadati > Pseudomonadota > Gammaproteobacteria > Pseudomonadales > Pseudomonadaceae > Pseudomonas > Pseudomonas sp. GNP012. Next base: position 1,890,145 of record NZ_JBTGUU010000001.1, read on the forward strand.
AATGAGCGAATTTCATACCACTTTTTGCACCACTGGTCGGCGTCAAATCGTGCGTTGAAAAAGTGAGCAGGTATGCGGTAGAGCTCTTGTCAAAAGTTCACGCAGGGGAAACCTTTAGTGTTTCCTAATGTTTCTTCCCGTCACCGGGGGATCGCAGCTTTTCAAACCCTCCTGCCCTGGAACCCCCGAACCAGCCATGTGGCGACGTTGGAAGGTTGGCAAAGGCTCCAGAACACCCGTCTGCATTCGCGATAAACGGTAAGGCCGAAATGGCGCACTTGTGACCCCTTGGGCTTGTCTAATTTCCCCAACCCGCTGTAACGCAGTTAACGCGTACCATTTCCTTTAATGGAGGGTAGTACCATGGCTGTTATCAATGGGACTGAACAAGGCGACTTCATATTTGGCAACCCGGAGGATGATCAGATCTTCGGCCTGGGTGGCGACGACTTTATCCTGGGTGACGGAGGCAACGACACGATAGAAGGGGGGGACGGCAACGATCAACTCGTCGGTGGTGACGGCGATGACCTCCTTCGCGGTGGCGCCGGACTCGACAGTCTCACGGGCAGTGTCGGTGCCGATACCCTGACCGGGGGCGCGGATAATGACGCTTTCAACTGGTTCGTCGGCATTGGCGCGGATTCCACTTCCCTGGCCCGCGACACGGTGACCGACTTCCAGGGGGCCGGCGTTGCCGGTGGTGACAACCTGCTTCTCTCCGCGAGCAACCGCCTGGTTTTCGAGGGGGCTCGCCCCACGGTGCCAACACTGGGCGCTTCGCTCGGTTTCGGCGGCAACGGCTTTACCGAGGTGTTCTATGCCGTAGGTGCCGCCAGCACGCTGCTGTTCGCGGATTCCAACGACAATGGCGTGCTCGACGCCAGTGACTTCTCCGTAGAGCTGACGGGACAGCACAACCTCACAAGAGCCGATTTCGGTACCACGGCCTTCGTCGTGCGTGGCACCGAGGGCGGTGACGTGATCAACGGCACCCAGGACGCCGATACGATCCTGGCGCTCGGTGGCAACGACGTGGTCAACGCCGGCAACGGCAATGACATCGTCGACGGCGGCGCCGGCAACGACATCCTCAACGGTGGCGCGGGAATCGACCGGCTTACCGGGGGGCTGGGCAATGACATCCTCAACGGCGGCGATGACCGCGACCTCATCACCGGGGGCGACGGCAACGACATCATTGACGGTGGCGCAGGCAATGACACGACGCTTTCCGGCGGCAACGGCACTGATATCGTCAATGGCGGTGCCGGCAACGATACCCTCGACGGCGATGCCGGTAACGACCAGTTGTTCGGTGGTGTCGGTAACGACGACTTCTTTGGCGGTGAGGGTAACGACCAGATCTTCGGCGAGGACGGTAACGACGAACTGTTCGGCGATGCCGGCAACGACCAGCTGTTCGGCGGCAATGGTGACGACGCGCTCGAAGGCGACGCCGGGGCAGACCAGTTGAACGGCGGTGCCGGCAATGACGAGTTCGAGTTCTTCCTTGCCTCGTTCAACCCGAGCTCGACCTTCGCGACCTTCGATACGGTCCAGGACTTCCAGGGTGCAGGTGTGGCCGGGGGCGATACGCTCGAGCTGAACGATGAGTTCGTGTTTCGTGGCCAGGTCACGCTCAATCCACAGCTTGGCGCGGTACTGGTCGGTGGCGGCAACGGCATCACCGACCTGTTCTACACGGTCCGCCAGGGCAACACCTGGCTGATAGCGGACAACGATGACAACGGCCAGCTCGACAGCACCGACTTCACGGCGAAGTTCCTTGGCGTCAACAACTTCACAGTGGGCGACTTCGGTAACAATACCGAGTTCGTCACGGCGGGCACCGATGGCAACGACATCATCGTCGGCACCGATGGCGACGACAAGATCTTCGGCCTCGGCGGCAACGACCAGTTGTTCGGCGAGGCAGGAGAGGACCTGCTCGATGGCGGTACGGGGGACGACGTGCTGCTCAGCGGCACTGGCCTGGATAATCTGTTCGGCGGCGAGGGTAACGACACACTCACCATCGAGGATTTTGGCAGTGCCTTCGGCGGAGCCGGCAACGACCTGGTGATCGGCAGCAGTGCCGAGTTCGCCTTCCAGACGACCCTTGAGGGCAATGAAGGCAACGACACGCTGCAATCGGGCAGCGTAGGCGCCTTCATGATTGGTGGCACCGGGGACGACCGGCTGGTGGGCAGCGCGGCGGATGACTTCATGGTCGGCAGCGCCCAGTTCGAACCCGGCCTCGATGCGGACAGGTTCCAGTTCGGTGCCCTCTGGGGAACGGACACCATCGCCGACTTCGAGGACGGCACTGACCTGATCGACCTGAGCGCCAGCGGTCTGACCTTCGCCAACCTCACCGTTGCAGAGCAGTTCGGCGAGGCCGTCATCAGCGTCACGGGCCAGCCGGAGGTGGGAACCATCACCTTGAGCGGCGTGCCACAGGCCGCCATCACCGAGTCGGACTTCGCCTTTACCTGAGTGATCGCCGCATGCTCACGCCAGGGGGAGGGCGTGGGCATGCCTCAGGCCGGGCGTCGAGCCCCTTCAGGCGCGAGGGAGACATCATGACGGTCAAGCGCATGGATAACATCGGCATCGTTGTAGAAGACATCGACATCCGGGGCCCCGAAGGCATTCTCATCGAACTTGCCCACGAGCTCGGGTAGCACGCTTCTCGATGAGCACCTGCGACAGCTGCTGAGCGGCACCACCGGACCGGTTGCAAGCGCGAGATAACTTGGGTGCCTTGCATATCGCTGATCTTAACGATTGAAGCTCAGTATTAACCTGGTTGGCTTGTCGGTTTTATTATTGATGTTCCAATAGTTAAACAGTCGGTTTTTGCATTTGACGGGATCCGATACTGCATAAAAATCTAGCAGATATCGCATATTGACAGGTAGTCAAGCCAAAACTACCATCCGGCGTCATGAGCTTTAAGGCAGCTAATAACGGGTATCTTGCATTTGCTCCGACACCCGGGTGTAAATATATATTCATGTGCTGTTGTGCCTGCAGTATTGCTGAATGTCGAGCCTGTCAGATTCAAACTAAATGTGCGTTAAGGCGAGCCAAAGTGAAAAAGTCACTCATCCTGTTGACCCTGCTTGCACCCCTTATCGCCATTGCTGGCGAACCTGATCACCTGGCCATTTGCGACGAACTCAAGCCAGATATCACTCGTAGTTACGGCGTGCACAATTTGAAGTTGGTGGATAACGGTAGTTCATACGTGTCGGGTGAAGGGGTTGTACTTTGTGTATATGACGGTATTGTCCGGAAGTTCTACGCCGATAGTTCTGTCAGGGTTATGGCAACACTGAATATCGCCAGTAATAAATACCACGTCCTGTTCTAGTAGTGGGTTGTCACTCGTGAGCTAGAAGTTCTGATACATCTTCTGCTGGTTATTGAAGCCATGCTCTTTCATTCGGCGCTCCAACCCGGCTTGTTGAATATTACAACCTGGTGAGCCCAACAGCTTTCGCATAAAACCTGGCGCGCGCGGCCAATGAGTTTTTTTATCAGGTAAAGGAGCGCAGAATGAGCAGCCCGGCGTTCGAATGAAGTGCCGCAGGCGGGGCTGGCGTGTGGTCAACTTGAGCAGCCGGGGGAGGGACTCTCTCGGCGATGATGAGCGCTTGCTGACGACGGCAAGGGCTGGAGACGCGCTTTGAAACCATTCCCGCTCAGACCAGGCGCCTCAACTCTGGACATGTTTCTTCAAGCGTGTCTGCCACGTCGTGACGCTGTTCCGCCAACCTTGACGGAAAAAGCGGTCATCCCGGGCATTCCCAATGCTCGCTACAGGCTGGACCACGACCTGACGCCTTTCATTGAGGATGCGGTTCAGTCCAACAAGCGTGAGAGCGAGGTGCTCGCCAAGGCCGGGAAGCCGAACCATATCCTTCCGCTGGCCAATATGCTGGCGGTTTCCGGTGGCGGCGATGCGGGCGCTTTCGCAGCGGGATTGATTGCGGGATGGACGACGCATGGGACTCGCCCCCGGTTCAAGGTCGTCACAGGCATTAGCGCGGGTGCCTTGGTCGCCCCGTTCGCTTACCTGGGGTCCGATTACGACGGCGTGATTCGGTATGTCTCCAACGCAATCGGTCCCAAAGACATTTTTCATTCGCGAAACGTATTAACCCGTTTTGCCAGCGACGGTATAGCGGACAGCAAGCCACTGTCGCGGCTCATCGCAAAATACGTCACGGCACAGACTCTTGAGGCAATTGCGACGGAGTACGCCAAAGGACGAATCCTGCTGATCGGCACAACAGACCTTGATTCCGGCCGGCCAGTCACCTGGAACATGGGCGCGATTGCTGCAAGCCAGGCACCGGGAGCGCTCGACCTCTTTCGCAACATCATGCTCGCGTCAATGAGCATTCCCGGTGCAGTCTCACCCGTCATGATTGATGTGGACGTGGACGGCAAACAGTTCCAGGAAATGCACGTGGACGGAGGGGTTATCACCCAAGTGTTTCTTTACCCACCCAGCACCGTGATGGCGCTGAGCAAAGCCACCGGAGCACCGTTGCGATTCGACCGCCATTTCTATGTCATTCGTAACGGGACACTGGAGCCACAGTGGTCCGGGACCAAGCGCCGCACATTGAGCATCGGCGGTCGAGCCATCAGTGCCTTGATTCAAACCCAGGGGATCAGCGATCTGGAGCGCATCTACCGTATGGCGCAACAGGATGGGGCGGATTTCAATCTTGCGTACATTGGCTCCGACTTTAACTTTGCGCACGATCGGAAATTCGATGGCGAGTACATGAAGCGTTTATTCGATTACGCCTTTCAACTCAGCGCGAAGGGCTATCCGTGGCATAAATTGCCGTACCTGGAAAACGCTAAACGATGAAACAAGCGCGTCATCGAACATTCAGATTTTTTCCGGGGAAACCACCCACACGCTGCAGGGCAACTTGTACAGCAGATGTTCCACCGTACTGCCAACCAGCCGCTCCATGCCGCGATGACCAATGCGACCCATGACAATCACATCGATGTCATAAGTCTGCGCGTAGCTGGAAAGCACCTTGACCGGATTGCCCATGATCATGTGCTGGTGCGCCGGCGGAATACCGTTGCGCTCAGAAAGTTCGCGAAACGCATCAGCCTGCGCCTCGAACAGCGACTTGGCTTTTCCCGAGGAGAAAAACGCCGATCCATTGCTGAAACCGAATTCGTCCGCACTGATGCTGGAAAGGTCATGGGCGTAGATCACGTCCAGTTCTGCATTACAGGTGCTCGCCAGTTTGGAGGCCTCGCGCAGAATACTGTCGTTGAAGCCTTCGTATTGCTCATCAGAATGAAAAGGGTCAACGGCGGCGACGATCTTGCGCGGTAAAGTGTTGTGCGAATGACTGACAAAATGCAGGGGCACCGGGCATTCACGTAGCAGGTGGATATCCAATGGCGTAAACATCAGGCGTGACAGCAGCGATTCGTGTTCCAGCGCCTTGATCAATACGGCCATTGGCTGTTCTTTGAGATGAATGAGGATTTCCTGCAAGGGCCTTTCGACCCAGACGACTTCCGTGGTGACGTGCACACCGATCTTGCGTAGGGGGCGGGCCTGGTCTTCGAGCCACTGACGATGGCGCTCGACATAGCCCAGCCGCATCTGTTCCAGCGCCTGTCCATTGACCATTCCTGCAGTCGCCAGCCCTTCAAGATAATCGAACGCCACGATGTGCAGGGCAGCACCTGAAGCCTTGGCCAAGGCAGCGGCCCGGTCGAAGGCGGGGCTGTTTTCCATCAACGGCGAAACGACCAGCATGAAGCGTAATTGATCGGACATGACAGATCTCCGGTAGGTAATCGCTTGCCCCGATGGCTGCGGTGTTATTGGGCAGTGAAGCCTTGAACCTAGCCTGCCACTGTTCAGAGCGCCGGGTTTGATCTTTGTCAAATCGAAGGGAAAGGATCGTATTGCCCGACGTGCGGTAATCCAGGCTTCAACCCATGACCAAATTGTTGACCATTATCAATCTTTCATCCGTCTCCCCGGCGCAGTCTTTGGGCTCTTACAGACCTTGGCTTACATAAGAAAAGGAGGATCACCATGGCAACCATGAGAGCGGCTGTTTTCGTCGAAAAGAACCGAATCGTACTGGAAGACAAGCCCGTCCCTGAAGTCGGACCGCTGGACGCATTGATCCGTATCACCACCACAACTATTTGTGGCACCGACGTACACATCCTGCGCGGTGAATACCCTGTGGCCAAAGGGTTGACCGTGGGCCACGAGCCGGTGGGCGTCATTGAGCGGCTGGGGTCGCAGGTACGCGGTTTTATCGAAGGGCAACGGGTGATTGCCGGTGCCATCACGCCCAGCGGGCAAAGTTATGCCTGCCTGTGTGGCTGCGGCTCCCAAGACGGACCAGACACCCGCCATGGCTTTCGCGCAACCGGCGGCTGGAAGTTCGGCAACATCATCGATGGCTGCCAGGCCGAGTACGTGCTGGTACCGGACGCCCTTGCCAATTTATGCCCGATTCCTGACGAGCTCAGTGACGAGCAAGTTCTGATGTGCCCGGACATCATGTCTACCGGGTTTTCGGGGGCCGAACGAGGCGAGGTGAATATCGGCGATACCGTTGCCGTGTTTGCCCTTGGCCCCATCGGCCTGTGTGCGGTCGCGGGTGCGCGCCTCAAAGGCGCGACGACGATCATTGGCGTGGATGCCGTGGCCGAGCGGATGACTGTCGCACGACAATTGGGAGCGACCCATGTGGTCAACTTCAAGGACGGTAACGTAGTCGAGCAGATCATGGCGCTTACCGATGGTCGCGGTGTCGATGTGTCCATCGAGGCACTGGGTACCCAGGGCACTTTCGAATCTGCCCTGCGCGTACTTCGTCCGGGTGGTCGACTGTCCAGCCTCGGTGTTTACTCCAGCGATCTGCGCATTCCCCTGGACGCCTTTGCCGCAGGGCTGGGGGACTACAGCATTGTCACCTCACTGTGTCCGGGCGGGAAAGAGCGCATGCGTCGCTTGATGGCAGTGGTGCAAAGCGGTGGAGTGGACCTGTCGCCGCTGGTGACCCACCGTTTCAAACTCGATGATATTGAAGCGGCTTATGAATTGTTTGCGCACCAACGGGACGGAGTGATGAAGGTCGCGATCACCCCGTGAGGGTGTCCTCGTTTACTCGAAGCTGTACGGAGGTCTCTATGATCATTGATATCACGGAAAGACCGGCAAGCCATTGCTGGGTCGTGTGCATGGATGCCTTGCAAGTGAACTTCTACACGCTGGGAGAAGCACAGGCGTTTGTTGGCCAACTCAAGGCGCGTATCGAGGCGCCACATGTCTGGCCAAGTGTTACCTGCCGGGCAGACGGCACAAGACCGATGCCTGACCGTCAAACGGCTTACTCCAATGGCAAGCGGGTCTGCGTCGACCGCGTGGAGTAACAACGTGGACCAGTGCGGGGCGCAGTTCAACCAGATGACGATCCAATGAACGGAGCCATTGGGCTGACAGGCGCAGCCGCAGCGCTGGGGGTTGGCATGCTCATCGGTCTTGAACTCCAACGGCACAAGGGTCAGGGCGAAACCCGAGCTTGTGCCGGTTTACGGACGTTCGCCATTAAGGCGTTGTTGGGTCAGCGGCGGGCGCCGCTTCGCCGTTTACTTGATTCCGGGCCAGGTGTTGCTGACCCTGGCGTTGAGGACGGGAATGGGGCTGTTCTGATGGATATCGCGTACGCAACTGATAAAAATCAAGTGGTCGGAACAAGGAGTAATCAATCTGTGGTTCTACTCCTGGATTGAAATGGCCGTGTGCCGAGGTGCCCCATGTCGCAATCTCAGCGTTTACTCTTGATCGCTCCTGCCGCCATGACTCGGACACCGGCATTCGACCGGGCTGCTGCGCTTGCGCTCGCGATGCAGTTGCCGTTGCACATCGTGGCGTTCGACTATTCCCAGGCCCTGGCGGTGGCCGGGTTGTTCGCCCCGGAACAATTCAGTAGGGCTCGGGATGGCTATCTGCAAACCCATCGCCAATGGCTCGTGGGTCAGGCCGGATTGATGAGCAAGCAGGGTGTCGAGGTCACCAGCGAAGTGGTGTGGGTACAGCATCCTTATGAGGAGATTCTGAACTTCATCAATGAGATGCCGCTGACGCTGATCATCAAGGACGCCGAGGAAGAATCGGCATTAAAACGAGTATTTTTTACTCCGCTGGATTGGCAGCTGCTGCGCGATTGTCCTGTGCCGGTGCATCTGGTGACTACTGCGCTGAATGCCCGACCCCGCAATGTGCTGGCCATCATTGATGTGTTGCGCGATGAAGATCAGGACCGCGTGTTCAACGACCAGGTTATCGACGCCGCGGCGAAACTGGCCTCAGTCTGTGATGCCAGTCTTGAGTTGCTGCATGTGTATGACTGGACGGCTGTATACGTCCAAGACATGGGCATTGGCGCATTGCCGCTGGCCAGCGGGATCCATGAAATGTTGGGAGCGGCTCAGCATGAGGCATTTGCGGCCATCGCTGAACGCCACGGCGTGTCACCGGAGCATCGTCACTTCAGGTTGGGGGCACCCGTACCGAGTATTTGTGAGTTTGTCTTCAAGCACCGCTGCGATGTCATTGTCATGGGCACGGTACAGCACAAGGGCCTGAGCAAATTACTCGGAACCACCGCCGAGCAACTCCTGCATCGGGCACCGTGCAGTGTGCTGGCGATCAAGCCGGGAAGAATGCTGCAATCCTGAGGGCTTGATCGCCCCGCGACGAACCGTTGGCCGGAACATCGCGCAGCGATTGTTCTAAAGGTAAAGACGATGGATCACCTGACGGCTGTCGTCGGGATCATTGTGCGTCTCGAATCCGAGCGCCTTGGCCAGGTCGCGCATGGGGGCATTGCTGGAGGCGTCCACCGAGTACATCTGGCGAAAGCCGTTTTTGCGGGCTGCCTTGATCAGATGGTCCATCAGTAACATGCCCAGCCCCAGATGCATCCATTCATCGGCGACCGTAACGGCACATTCACACTCATGCTCGCGGGTGGCCGCGTAACGGCTGATGCCGATCTCGATCAGATCCCCTTTTTCATGGACCAGGGCGATATAGGCCACACGCTGTTTATTGTCCGTGTCCATCAACTGATCGAGCATCGCAGCGCCGGGTTCGCTGATCTGCGCGAGAAAGCGCATATGACTGGATTCGGGAGACAGCCGTTTGATGAACGCGTATTCACGGTCGCGATCCTTCTGCGCCAGTGGTCGGATCAAAACGTGGCGACCGTCCCTGAGCGCTTCGATCCAGTATTGGCCGTCAACCGCGGCATAGGTGGCTGCGGCCCGATCATTGTGGTCTTTGACGGTAAGCATGGGGTGTTCCTCCAGTGCGGTTTGAAAGGTTGGCATACGGCAAAAGAACCGCGTTTGAATCCTTTTCTACACCGCTGTCGATGCTTGAATCTGATCTGGATCAGACACCCGTGTCGGCGGCGTTGATTCGTGCGTGCTTGATGTAAATCAAACCGCGCCAGGTGATAGAGCGCAGTCTTGAAAATATGCCGGCACTGTATGGCCGGAGTCGAACGGAGGTGTGTGATGGGTCAATATCAACGTTTTCTGCTGATCGCTGACCAAACCCTGCATCAGTCTCCCGCCCAGTTGCGTGCCGTCGCATTGGCCAAGGCAGCCGGGGCCGTACTGGATGTGCGGGCCTTTGTCGAACCGGCACCGGTGGTGCATTTATGGCAAGAAAAAGTCGATGACGCAGAGCAACAGCGGTATTTGCGTCGCTACCGTCGCTGGGAGGCCGAAGAGCTCGATCGACTCAGCGACCTGGGCCTGCAGGTGACGGTCAAGGCCGTCTTCACCACCCATGCGCTGCTGGATATCTTGAAGACGGTCGAGGATCTCAAGCCCGACCTGTTGATCAAGGATGTAACCCTTGAACCTGTGCTCAAGCGAGTGTTCATCACCCCGCTTGATTGTCACTTATTGCGTGAATGCCCGATCCCCGTGCATCTGGTCAACCACGTTCGTTACAGCTTGCCGCACCGAATCGTGGCGACAGTGGATCCGTTCGATCCATCGACACAATTGAGCGGTTTGAACGACACCATCATTCAGACCGCCAATGCCCTGGCCCTGCAATGCGATGCGCCGCTACACCTGCTTTACGCCTATGACCTGTCGCCTGCCTTCAACAGCGACGCGCCATTGGCCGGGGGCGGTTGGGGCGTGGATCTGAGCGAAGAGCTGCGTCAATCCTTGCACCAGGCGTTTGTTGCACTGGCGGATCGCTACGGGGTGCCACCGGAGCGACGGCATTTCGTCATGGGGCTGCCGGTGCCGGTGATCAGTGAGTTTGTCGAGCAATACCTGGCCGATGTCGTGGTGATGGGCACTGCGCATCGGGTGGGGCTCGACCGGTTGATCGGCAGCAACACAGAGCGGGCGCTGTACTCCGTGCCGGGCAGTCTGTTGGTGGTCAGGTCGCATGTCAGGGAATGAGCGCTATCGCACCGTTGAACCGACCTGTGCGCAACAGCGCCAGCCAGCACCATGGCACGCATGAAGATTCTCCAGGCTGCAGGTGTCAGTGGAGGTTACGATGGCAGCCCACGTTCAGTTGCTTGAGCCCGTCCATGTTCAGGATCTTGACGTCGCGGCCGTTTATTTCCACCAGTCCCTGGTCTCGCAGGTGCGCGATGCCCCGACAGATGGTTTCAAGGCGCAGGCCCAGGTAGGAGCCAATTTCCTCTCGACGCATTTTCAACACAAAGCTGGTGGACGAATAACCGCGGGTATTCAAGCGCTGCGACCAATTGAGGAGAAAAGCGGCCAGGCGTTCATCCGAGTTCATATTGCCCAGCATCATCAGCATGTCGTGATCGCGAACGATTTCCCGGCTGAGGATTTTGTTCAAGTTGTGCTGCAACGAAGGCAGTTCCCGGGCAAGTTTTTCCAGGTGAGCAAAATGGATGGGGCAGACTTCGCTATCTTCCAAAGCAACGGCATTACACGCATGCAGATCGGTGCTGATGGCGTCCAGACCGAGCATTTCGCCGGGGATCTGGAACCCTGTGACTTGCTCGCGACCATCGACCGACAGCACGCTGGTCTTGAACGAACCGATTCGCACCGCATACAGCGAACGCAACGGGTCGCCTGCGCGGTAAAGCGTCGCGCCTTTTTTGACCTTGAATCGTTGCACGATCAGTGTGTCGAGACGTTCGATTTCCGGACCGGTCAGGCCAAGCGGAAGGCACAGCTCCAGGACGCTGCAGTTGGAACATGCAGACTTGAGGTTTTGACTTTGAAACGGCCTGGCTTCAGACATGATCTAAATGCCCCCGCATGGATGGGCTTAGCATAGGTGCTACCTGCCCAAACCACCGGTTGTTCCGAACTATTGTGGATGTAACAGACAAACGGGTAAAAAACCGCTCCGTCGGCTGGCTCCCATGAGCAATCATCCAAGTGCCGGGCAACTGCAGGCACATGATGTCCAGGCTGAGCCGGCAATGGCCATTGATGGCCAAGTGCTTTCGTCTACACAGAGTCCGCCTGCGTCGAATTTCCACCCCACGGGAGATTTATCATGAGCCAGTATCAAAGCCTGTTACTGATCATCAATCCGGCCTTGCGCCATTCTCCAGCCATGAGTCATGCAGCGGCGCTGGCCAAGGCCAGCGGTGCAAGTTTGCATATCGCGGCGCTTATCCCTTCGTTCAAATGGTTATCGCTGCTTGAAGAGGGCGATCGAGAATCGGGTCGGGAGCGCTACCTGCAGGACCATCGCGGCTGGCTTGAGGCTCAGGCCGAAAATTTGCGTGGCAGGGGAATAGAGGTGACCACCGAGGTGGCCTGGGCCGAGGACATGAAGCAAGACATCATTGAACACGTCACGGACATGCAGCCCGACGTGTTGATCAAGGAGGTTCAGCATGAGTCCGTGCTCAAGCGGGCCTTCTTCACCCCGCTGGATTGGCACTTGTTGCGTCACTGTCCGGTGCCGGTTTTTCTGGTGGGCGGGAGCAGCTTCGTTTTGCCTCGCAAGGTTGTAGCAGCGGTCGAGGTATCGGATATCGAGTCTACCGACAATGAACTGAACGACCGAATCATCAAGCAGGCTTGCAGCCTTGCGATGCAGTGCAGCGCCGAGTTGCATTTGCTGTATGCCTGCGATATCTCGGCCGCTTTTCTGGCGGAGATGGGCGGCCTGACACTGGCTGACCTGACCAAAGAACTTCGCAGAGACCTGGAAAAGTCTTTCATTGAGTTGGCAGATCGGTTCGGAGTGCCCTCCGATCGTCGACATTTGATTGAGGGAAACCCGGTCACGGTGTTGAGCGAGTTTGCCAACGAACACAATGTGGATGTGATCGTGATGGGCAGAGTCCAGTCCGATGGTGTGGGCAAGCTTCTAGGCAGCACGACCGAGCATGTTCTGTATCAGGTGCCATGCTGCGTTCTGGCGGTCTAGATCCTGTCTGTTCAAGGCTTGATCCAGACCGTCAGTTCGACAGTTGAATCTGATACGAGTCAGAAAGAGATTATTTGCGCTTCCAGTACTTTTGCATTTCCAGAAACAGGAAGGATGCGGTCCACGTGATGAGCACCAGCCCGGTAAGGGCTTGTAGACCGGTCAGGTATTTGAGGTTGCCCACTGGCGAAATATCGCCGAAGCCGATTGTCGTGTACGTCGTAAAGGAAAAGTAAACGCAGTCCATCAGCGAACCGTCGAAGTTACCCGTCAGGCTGCCCCATTTCCCTGAGTGCACCATCAGGTAATAGACCAGCGCAAAGCACCAGACCTCTATGGCGTGGGCCAGGAGGGCGCCGAATACGCCAACCACGATTCTGAAGCGGTTCCACACCTTGAGCCGGGGTAGCCAGTCATTCAGGCGTAACAGGCATTCGTAGTGGATCGCTACGACGATGATGACCACCAGTGTATTGATCAGCGTGACTGCCAGCATGGCAAATCTCCAGCGTTAGGGGAGGTGGTGCATCAGAGTACTTCTACGCCAGGAAGCTGGATAATCGTTGAACTGAATCAACAAAGGTTCAAGTAATCGAAAGCCAGTCGTTCGGTTAACGATAGCTGTTGATTAGTTGATAAAAGTCAGATCTCCCACGGCATAACGCCAAATAATCGAACTGCCGCTTTCCAGTCGCAACAAGTCGACGGACGATTATGAACACGTACCTGTTCATTGTATTGCGGGGCACTTTTTGCTGGCTGCAGTCACGAGTTCGCTCGAAGTAACAAGCATTTGACTCAAGGCCCAGACAGCCAGGCGGGTTTGCACTCAGGCAGGTTTCAGGGCGAGGTATGTGATGCTCAAGCTCAAACGCATTCTATTGATAGCCCCCAGCGAAATGACCCTGACCCCGGCGTTTGAGCGTGCACATGCCTTGGCGGGTGCAACCGGTGCCTTATTGCACATTGTCGCGTTCGATTATGTCCAGGCCCTGGCGGTAGCCGGTCTGCTTGACCATGACGCGATGGCACAGGCACGAGAAGGCTATCTGCAGGTTCACCGTCATTGGCTGGAGCAGCAGGCCCGGTTTCAACGATGCGGCGGCATACAGGTGACCACCGAAGTGGTCTGGGCCAAGTCGAGCCTGACAAACCTGCTGGAGTACGTGAACGACTTTCTTCCGGACCTGGTGATCAAGGACACCCATTATGTGCCGGCACTTGACCGTGCCTTTCACCGGCCTGTGGACTGGCGACTGCTTCGCGAGTGTCCGACCCACCTGCACCTGGTGACCAGCGCCAAAAATCCCAAGCCCTTGAAAATTCTCGCGGCGATCGATCTGTCCCATCTGGAAGAGCTCACTCAGGGATTGAATGACCGAATACTCGACCTGGCCTCTACTCTGGCGGCCAGTTGCGGTGCGCAGTTGCACTTGCTTAACGTCAGTCGTTGGTCAGAGATAAGCGATGCGCCGATGAGTGTACCGACAGGCAGTCTTGATGACAGTTTGAGAGACGCTATCGAGGATGCCCAACAAGAGGCTTTCGATGTGCTTGCCGAGCGCTACTGCATCAAGGATGCCCGTCGACATTTATTGACGGGCTCCCCCCACAAGGTTATCGCACTGTTCGCTCAACAGCATGCTTTCGACATGGTAGTGCTGGGCACGGCTTATCACCATGGGCCTGAGCGGTTTATCGGCGATACCGCCGAGAGCGTGTTGAACCGGGCACCGTGCAGTTTGATGATCGTCAAACCATTATCGGGGGGCAGGATGTAGGAAGGCGGGAAATCGGGATGGTTTTGTCACACTTTGAGTGTGGTCGTATGTTCGCCAAACCCCGGAAACGACAAAGCCCTGAATAATCAGGGCTTTGTCGTATAAAGATGGCGGAGGCGATGGGATTCGAACTCATGGACCTGTTACAGTCGACGGTTTTCAAGACCGTTGCCTTAAACCACTCGGCCACACCTCCGTTTGCGTTGCGGGCGCCATAATACCTGAATGAAACACACTGTCAAACTCTCTGCATAGCTAGTTACAGAGTGTCTGTTATGATCTTTGCGACTGAACGTTTCAAACCAACAGGAGTGTCGCCATGCGCGAACAGGATTACGCAGTTAATAACAGCGTGCAGGCTGAGCAGCTAGAGGTTAGCCGCGTCCTGCGCAACACATACGGCTTGCTCGCCCTGACCCTCGCATTCAGTGGTGTGATGGCCTACGTTGCCCAGCAGATGCGTGTTGGCTACCCGAATATCTTCGTGGTGCTGATCGGCTTCTACGGCCTTTTCTTCCTCACCAACAAACTCCGTGATTCCGCCTGGGGCCTGGTGTCGGCATTTGCCCTGACCGGTTTCATGGGTTTCCTGCTTGGTCCGATCCTCAACCGTTACCTGGGTATGCAGGGCGGCGCTGAAGTGGTCAGCTCGGCCTTCGCGATGACCGCGCTGGTGTTCGGTGGCCTGTCGGCCTATGTGCTGATTACCCGCAAGGACATGAGCTTCCTCGGCGGTTTCATCACGGCAGGCTTCTTTGTGCTGCTGGGTGCGACGCTGGCGAGCCTGTTCTTCCAGATCAGCGGCCTGCAACTGGCGATCAGCGCAGGTTTCGTGCTGTTCTCCTCGGTGTGCATTCTGTTCCAGACCAGCGCCATCATTCACGGCGGTGAGCGCAACTACATCATGGCCACCATCAGCCTGTATGTATCGATCTACAACCTGTTCGTCAGCCTGTTGCAGCTGTTCGGCATCATGAGCCGTGATGACTGATCGTCGGCCTTGAAGTAAAAAACCCGCTCAGGCGGGTTTTTTATTGCCTGGAAACCAGGGTTACTCGGTAATGACAATGCTGCCGTCAGCTTGCTGGCGGTAGATGGTGTATGGCAGCAGCAAGGTGTCCATCGCCCCGGACACGACCACGTCAAGCAGCACGACGGCGGGGGCGGGGCCATGTATCTGTGCATCCCGACCCTCTTCGAGGGGCGCGTTCAGCATGCAAAAGTTGTAGGTCACGCCGCTGTAGATTCGCGGTACCGCGCCGCAGTAACTCTTTTGTTCCTTGAGACTTTTCGACGCTACTTCATCACTGCGCACAACCGTCTGAATCGTGCCGCAACCCGCAAGCATCATAGCCACCAGTAGCATTGCCTGAGTTTTCATACCGTCAATCCTTCGCCGGAAACCATCAATCTACTGCAGCCTGAAACAAATATCACTCACGCCATGGGCGGTAACCGGCGCTTGACCGGGGTTTTCTTGACGATGGCCGTGTTGGTTTCAGCGTGGGTGTTGAGGCGGTCGAGCAGGGTGTCCAGTTGCTCCATCGAGCGCACGTGCAGGCGTGCGATGAAACAGTCGTCGCCGGTCACCTTGTCGCACTCGGTGAATTCGGGAATGGCCATGATTTGCCGCTCCACCTCTTGCAACTGGCCCGGCAACGGGCGAATACGCACGATGGCCTGGAGTTGATAGCCGAAGCTTTTCGGGTCGATTTCAACGGTGTAGCCCTTGAGCACGCCGCGCTCTTCCAGGCGGCGCAGGCGCTCGGCGACGCTGGGGGAGGACAGGCCGCTGATTTGCGCCAGGGCCTTGAGCGAGCGTCGCGAGTCTTGCATCAGGGCCGTGATCAGCACTTGGTCGATGTCATCGGTCATGGCGAACCCTCTGTTAGGCATTTTTTCAAAATTGCCTTTGTAAAAAAGGCTGACTCAGAGTTTAGCCTGCTTTCTGCTATGGAGTAGCCCCCGGCTGCATTGGCATACTTTGGTCACAAACACAGGAGTCTGATGATGGACAAAACCCTACGCCGCGGTTCGTTTGAAATGACGGCCGCCATGCTGATCTCCGGCACCATCGGTTGGTTCGTGCTGGTGTCCGGGCAACCGGTGCTGGATGTGGTGTTCTGGCGCTGCCTGTTCGGTGCCGGCACCTTGCTGTTGATTTGCGCCGCCTTCGGCTTTCTGCGCCCTGGTATTCTGACCCGCACCACGTTTTTGCTCGCGGTGCTCAGCGGGGTGGCGATCGTCGGCAACTGGGTGTTGTTGTTCGCGTCCTATTCCCGGGCGTCGATTGCCATCGGCACCGCCGTCTATAACGTTCAGCCGTTCATGCTGGTCGGGCTGGCGGCGCTGTTTCTCAACGAAAAGATCACCGCGCAGAAAATGCTCTGGCTGGGTGTGTCGTTTCTCGGGATGCTGGCCATCGTCAGTGCCCATGGCAGCCAGGGCGAGAGCGGCAGCGATTACCTGACGGGCATTGCCCTGGCGTTGGGCGCGGCGTTTCTCTATGCGATTGCCGCGCTGATCATCAAGCGTTTGACGGGTACGCCACCGCACTTGATTGCGCTGATCCAGGTCGGCACCGGCGTGTTGTTGCTCGCGCCATTGGCGAATCTTTCGACACTGCCGCAGGCGCCAAGCGCATGGGCCAGCCTGGTGACACTGGGCATGGTGCACACTGGTGTGATGTATGTGTTGCTGTACGGCGCCATTCAAAAACTGCCGACTGCGCTGACGGGGGCGCTGTCCTTCATCTACCCGATTGCGGCGATTTTCGTCGACTGGTTTGCCTTCGGCCATCGCCTGGAGCCGCTGCAGTGGATCGGCGTCGCGGCGATTCTGCTGGCCGCTGCCGGTATGCAGCAAGGCTGGTCACTCAAGTTTCGGCGCACGGTGACGCCGTAACCCATCTCGCCGGCGTCAGATGTTCCAGCGCGGCGCGTTCCAGGCCAGGCGCTGGCGCATCTCGCCGATGTTGGCAGCCAGTTGTTGGGTCAGCAGGCGATAGCCGTCCAGTCTGTTGTAGACCGGTGCATCGAGGCTGACCAGCGGCACTTCCATGGGCCGATCGAGGCGCTGGGCGGCGCCTGATTTCAACGCCCGGGCCATGCCGATCAATTGCACGCGAATCTGCCGATGTTCGGCTTTCAATGCCGTTTGCAGGAGCGTCATGGCCTCGGGGTCATTGGCATCCGGTCGGGTATTGCCAAGGATTTCCAGGGTGCTGACGCACATGCGCAGGTTGCGCTGGATGGCATCGAGCTCGGTCATGGAAATCTTCACTTCCTTGGACACCGACGGCATCAGTGAGCGCAGTTGCACCATCGCCGCATTCAGGCGCGTCATGAGCTTGAGGTGTTCGTCGGCGGTGATGGCCTGGCCGTCAATGATGCGCCCGTAGACTTTCGCGCAATCACGCAGGGCATCGGCCAGGTTGTAGCGCCAGGAATACACCGCATACAGCGGCAGGGCGAAGGAAAACGCCAGGGCCAGGGCAATGCCGATCAGGATATCCACCCCGCGCCACAAGCCATCGGTGACCGGGTTGTCGCCATGCCCCGCGACGATGAACACGGTAATCGCCGACAGCAGCGCGGTGTAGCCGCCCTTGCCGATGGCGTGATACGAGAAGAACCCGCAGACCACCGACATCGCGAAATAGGTCAGCCAGGGCATTCCTAGCCAGGCCTGTTGTAGCACCAGCGCCAGGCCGACACCGGCGCCGATCAGGGTGCCGATGGCGCGCTCGGCGGCTTTCTTGCCGATGTTGCCGTGGTGCTGCAAGCCGCCGATCACCACCAGCATGGTCACCGACGCCCATTCGCCGTGGGGCAGTTTGATCCCGGTGGTCAGCAGGATCGTCGCCAGCAAGCCGAGCGACACCCGCACCGCATGGATCACCCGGGCATGGCGGTAGCGCCGGTACGGGTCCAGCAACGGACGCAGCAATCGGCGCAGCAGCGGTGGCAGTCGATCGGCTATGGATGTACTCAGGCTGGCTCTCCTCAGAAGATGTAGTCGGTGGTCAGGAAGCTCGAACTGCGACCACTGATGATCTCGCTGATCAGGTCCTTGTTGGTCTCCTGGAACTTGGTGGCCACCAGCGTGCGGATCGAAAACACCCGTAGTGCGTCATGCACCGACAGGGTGCCTTCGGCCGAGTTCTTGCGACCATTGAAGGGGTAGGTGTCCGGTCCGCGCTGGCATTGGGCATTGAGGTTGATGCGCCCGACCTGGTTGGCAAAGGTGTCCACCAGCCGGCCGACCGCCACCGGATTGGTGCCGAAGATGCTCAACTGCTGGCCGAAGTCCGACTCCAATACGTAGTCGATCACGGTATCCAGATGACGGTACGGCACGATGGGGATGACCGGGCCGAACTGTTCTTCCTGATAAACCCGCATCTGCGGTGTGACCGGGTACAGCACCGCCGGGTAGAAGAACGACGCCCGGGCCTCGCCACCGTTGGGGTTGACCACCCTGGCGCCTTTGCTCTCGGCATCTGCCACCAGGGCATGCAGGTAGTCGACCTTGCCCGATTCCGGCAGGGGCGTCAGGGCTACGCCACTTTCCCAGGGCATGCCGGGCTTGAGGTTGGCGAGCCTGGCATTGAATTTGTCGATGAAGGACTCGACCACGTCTTCGTGAACAAACAGGATCTTCAGGGCGGTGCAGCGCTGGCCATTGAAGGACAGCGAACCGGTCACCGCTTCACTGACCGCATTGTCCAGATCCACTTCCGGCAGGACGATGCCCGGGTTCTTCGCATCCAGGCCCAGCGCCGCGCGCAAGCGGTGGGGTTTGGGGTGGAGTTTTTTCAGGTCGCTGGCGGCCTTGTTGGTGCCGATGAAGGCGAAGATGTCGATCTTGCCGCTGGCCATCAGCGCACTGACCGTCTCGCGGCCGCTGCCATAGATGACGTTGATCACTCCGGCCGGGAAGCTGTCGCGGAAGGCTTCCAGCAGCGGGCGAATCAGCAGCACGCCGAGTTTCGCCGGTTTGAACACCACGGTGTTGCCCATGATCAGCGCCGGGATCAGCGTGGTGAAGGTTTCGTTCAGCGGATAGTTGTAAGGCCCCATGCACAGGGCGACGCCCAGCGGCACACGGCGGATCTGGCCGAGGGTGTCCTGTTCCAGTTCGAAACGGCTGGAGCGGCGATCGAGCTCTTTGAGCGCGTTGATGGTGTCGACGATGTAGTCGCAGGTGCGGTCGAACTCCTTTTCCGAGTCCTTGAGGTTCTTGCCGATTTCCCACATCAGCAGCTTGACCACGGCGTCGCGCTGCTCGCGCATGCGCCCGAGGAAGGTTTCGACGTGCTGGATGCGCTCGGCCACGCGCATGGTCGGCCACAATCCCTGGCCGCGGTCGTAGGCGCGCACGGCAGCGTCGAGGGCGGTCAATGCTGTGTCGGCATCGAGCAGCGGCGTGCTGCCAAGGATCACTTGCTCGTCACCGTTGGCACCGGTCAAGTACACCGGGCTGCGGACCTGGGCCAGTGGCCCGTTCCAGGTTCTCAGGACGCCATCGACCAGGTACTCACGCTGTTCGGTCTGGCCTTCAAGGCGATACTTTTCCGGGACGTCGGCGGGGCTCGGGAACAGGTTCTGGAGAATATTGGCTGTGGTCATGTCGTTACCCCTCTGGATTGGGTGATGCACTGATGAATCGTTTTAGCAGACCTCAGCAACCCTTGTCATGACTCATCTCAGCGTTTTGCCGTTCGCGGGTTTATCGGTGCCCTGCGTCATGGCCACAGAAGCCCACTCGCCACAGAAGCCACTTGCCATATTAGTCCACTTACCACCGAAGCCCCTTTGCCACAGGTTCCTGGCCTCCGACGGCACACAAAACCTCACACACCGGTTAAACTCCATGCTCTTTTCAAGGAGTTCATATGAGTCATTACCAGCCGGGCATTCTCGCCACCCCCGTTCCACCTCAAGCCCGCCATATGTTCTTCGCGCTCGAATCCGCCGCTGCACTGCCGGCTGCGCTCGATAACCTGCAAGGGCTGGTGGACGGCAAGTCGGTGGTGGCCGGCTTCGGCGAGTCCCTGGTCAAGGCGCTGGACGGGCAGATCGACGGTCTGCGGCCGTTCCCGGCGCTGACGGGCGTCGGCGTCGACAATCCGTCGACCCAACACGCGCTCTGGTGCTGGCTGCACGGTGAGGACCGTGGCGAGTTGCTCAACCGCAGCAACGCCATCACAGCGGCACTGGCCCCGGCGTTGCGCCTGGTGCAGATGAACGAAACCTTCCGCCACATGACGGGCCATGACCTGACCGGCTACGAAGATGGCACCGAAAACCCCCACGACGAAGCCGCAGTGGCTGCTGCACTGGTGGCTGAAGGCGCGGACGGCCTGGTGGGTGGCAGCTTCGCCGCGATCCAGCAGTGGCAGCATGACTTGAAAGGTTTCCATGGGCTGTCGGCGGATGAGAAAGACAACATCATGGGCCGCCGCCTGAGCGATAACGAAGAGATCGACGATGCGCCGGTTTCCGCCCACGTCAAACGCACCGCCCAAGAAAGTTTTGCGCCCGAGGCCTTCGTGGTGCGCCGCTCGATGCCGTGGATCGAAGGTGACCGCGCCGGCCTGATGTTCCTGGCCTTCGGTTTTTCCCTCGACGCCTTCGAAGCCCAGCTGCGCCGCATGAGTGGCCTGGAAGACGGCATCACCGACGGCCTGTACCGCATCAGCCGTCCGGTCACCGGTGGCTACTACTGGTGCCCGCCGCTCAAGGACGGTCGACTGGACCTGCGCGCATTGCGTATCGACTGAACGGCAAGGAGAGCCTATGAACCTGGTGCGCTGGGGCATGATCGGTTGTGGCAGTGTCGCTGAACGCAAAAGCGCACCGGCCTTCTACAAAGCGCCCGGATCGGCGCTGGTGGCGGTGATGGGGCGGCGCCTGGAAGCCGTCACCGACTACGCCGCGCGCCACGGCATCGCGCGGGTTTATACCGATGCGCATGCGCTGATCAACGATCCCGAAGTCGACGCCGTATACATCGCCACACCGCCCGACAGCCATCACGCCTATGCCTTGCAGGTGGCCGCCGCCGGCAAGCATTGCTGCGTCGAGAAACCGATGGCGCTCAACGCCGGGCAAAGTCGCGAGATGCAACAGGTGTTTGCCGATGCCGGGTTGCATCTGTTCGTGTCCTATTACCGGCGTTCGCTGCCACGCTTCCGGCAAGTGCGGCAATGGCTGGAGGAGGGGCGGATCGGCGAGGTCCGGCACTTGAGCTGGACCCTCACCAAAGCCCCGTCGGCAGCGGATCTTGCGGGCGCGGACAACTGGCGTACCGATCCGGCGATTGCCGGTGGTGGCTACTTCGCCGATCTGGCCAGCCATGGCCTGGACCTGTTTCAGTACCTGTTTGGCGATATCGTCGAAGTCGCCGGGCTCACTGCACGGCAGGCCGGTTTGTACGCGGCCGAAGATGCCGTCAGCGCCACTTGGCGGTTTGCCAGCGGGGCACTGGGGATGGGCTGCTGGAACTTCGTCGCCGATCGCCGCGAAGACCGGGTCGAAGTGATTGGCAGTCAAGGCCGGATCAGCTTTTCAGTGTTCGACGAGCACCCGGTCGAGTTGCACGCCGACGAACACCTCAGCCTGACCATCGAGCATCACGCGCACATTCAGTGGCACCATGTGTTGGGCATGAATGCACATATTCGTGGTGAGGCGCAGCATCCGGCGGTAGCCGCAGAGGCGCTGAAGACTGATTGGGTGATGGACCGGATTCTCAAGCGCGGCTGAGCAAGGTCAAAAGATCGCAGCCTGCGGCAGCTCCTACAGATACACCCAATCCCTGTAGGAGCTGCCGCAGGCTGCGATCTTTTGCTTAACCTTATTCTCAAACAGTATTTCTCAATCCCCACACGGCCTCTCTAAGATCACGTCATAACTCGTTATAACAAGTGATCTGCCATGCCCGATAACGTTCTATCCCTGAGCAGCGTCCCGCTGCACACCCAGCTGCGAGACGTGCTGCGCGCCCGCATCCTCGACGGCCAATACCCGCAAGACAGCCAGATGCCTTCCGAAAGCGAGCTTGGCGCCTTGTTCAAGGTCAGCCGCATCACCGTGCGCCAAGCCTTGGGTGACCTGCAAAAGGAAGGGCTGATCTTCAAGATCCACGGCAAGGGCACTTTCGTCGCCAAACCGAAAACCTTCCAGAACGTCAGCACCCTGCAAGGCCTGGCCGAGTCCATGACCGGTCGCGGCTACGAGGTCATCAACCGCCTGCGCAGCTTCAAATTCATTGCAGCCGACAAGCTTGTCGCCGAGCGTTTGCAGGTCGAGGAAGGCGAGATCGTGGCGCAGATCAAGCGGGTGCGCCTGATCAATCGCGAGCCGATTTCCCTGGAAATCACCTACCTGCCCAAAGCCGTTGGCGAGCGTCTGGAAAAGGCCGATCTGGTCACCCGCGACATTTTCCTGATCCTGGAAAACGACTGCGGCCTGGCACTCGGTCACGCTGACCTGGCCATCGATGCGGTACTGGCCGACAGCGACCTGACCCAGGCGCTGAACGTCGAACCCGGCTCGCCGATCATGCGCATCGAGCGTCTGACCCACGACGCCGAAGGCCGGCCGCTGGACTTCGAACACCTTTACTACCGTGGCGATGCCTTCCAGTACCGCCTGCGGATCGACCGGCAAAAAGGGGATCAGGCATGACGCGCAGCACGTTGGAGCAGGAATACGACATCGTCGTGATCGGCGGCGGCACCGCCGGCCCGATGGCGGCGATCAAGGCCAAGGAACGCAACCGCGACCTGCGGGTGTTGTTGATCGACAAGGCCAACGTCAAGCGCAGCGGTGCGATCAGCATGGGCATGGACGGCCTGAACAACGCGATCATTCCCGGCCACTCGACGCCTGAGCAGTACACCAAGGAAATCACCATCGCCAACGACGGCATCGTCAACCAGGCCGCGGTGTACGCCTATGCCACCCACAGCTTCGAGACGATCGAGCAACTGGACCGTTGGGGCGTTAAGTTCGAGAAAGACGAAACCGGCGACTACGCGGTGAAAAAGGTCCACCACATGGGCGCTTACGTGTTGCCGATGCCGGAGGGGCACGACATCAAGAAAGTCCTGTACCGCCAGCTCAAGCGCGCGCGGGTGAGCATCACCAATCGGCTGGTCTGCACCCGTTTGCTGACGGACGAGGAGGGCGCGGTCAACGGTGTGATGGGTTTCGATTGCCGCACGGCGGACTTCCATGTGATCAAGGCCAAGGCGGTGATCCTCGCCTGCGGTGCCGCCGGCCGCCTGGGCCTGCCGTCCTCGGGCTACCTGATGGGCACCTACGAAAACCCGACCAATGCCGGCGACGGCTACTCGATGGCCTACCACGCCGGGGCCGAGCTGGCGAACCTGGAATGCTTCCAGATCAACCCGCTGATCAAGGATTACAACGGCCCGGCCTGCGCCTACGTCACCGGCCCCCTGGGTGGCTACACCGCCAACAACAAGGGCGAACGCTTCATCGAGTGCGACTACTGGAGCGGGCAGATGATGTGGGAGTTCCATCAGGAGCTGGAGAGCGGCAACGGTCCGGTGTTCCTCAAGCTCGATCACCTGGCCGAGGAAACCATCCAGAATATCGAAGAGATCCTGCACAGCAACGAGCGTCCGAGCCGGGGCCAGTTCCATGCCAATCGCGGTACCGACTACCGCACACAGATGGTCGAGATGCACATCTCGGAAATCGGTTTTTGCAGCGGGCATTCGGCGTCGGGGGTGTGGGTCAACGAGAAGGCCGAGACCTCGGTCAAGGGCTTGTACTCGGCGGGGGACATGGCGGCGGTGCCGCACAACTACATGCTCGGTGCGTTCACCTATGGCTGGTTTGCCGGCAACAACGCGGCGGATTTTGTCGACGGGCGTGAGTTTTCCGCGCTGGATGCCGCGCAGATCGAAAGCGAAAAACAGCGGGTCTATGCACCGCTGGACCGCGAACACGGCCTGCCACCGGCCCAGGTCGAGTACAAGCTGCGGCGCTTCGTCAACGACTACCTGCAACCGCCGAAAGTGACAAAGAAGATGCAGATCGGCCTGCAACGCTTCAGTGACATCCAGCGTGACCTCGACCAGATCAAGGCCCACAACGCCCACGAACTGATGCGCGCCATGGAAGTCAGCATGATCCGCGACTGCGCCGAAATGGCCGCCCGCGCTTCATTGTTCCGCGCCGAAAGCCGCTGGGGGCTTTACCACCATCGCGTCGATCACCCGCAACGCAACGACCGCGACTGGTTCTGCCATTGCCACTTGAAGAAGGACGAAAACGGTTTGATGAGCAGTTTCAGGAAAGCCGTCGAGCCTTACATCATCCCGCTGGATGCCGACGAGATGCAGGCCTACGACCGGCTGCGGGTCGGTGCCGATGCGGCTTGATGCCGACAACCCGAGAGAGACCGAACATGGCTTACCAACCCCAGGAAATCTTCTTTCGCTCCAACGCACCGGTCACGGTCGATGAAGACAAATGCATCGCCCACAAAGGCTGCACCGTGTGCGTCGACGTTTGCCCGATGGACCTGCTGGCGATCAACCCGGCCACGCAAAAGGCCTACATGGCGTTCGACGAATGCTGGTACTGCATGCCCTGTGAAAAGGACTGCCCGACCGGGGCGGTGAAAGTGGAGATCCCCTACCTGCTGCGCTGAAACACCGTCCCTGTGGGAGCGAGCCTGCTCGCGAAGAGGCCGGCACAGGCGACATCTCCATTGACTGACCGGACGCCTTCGCGAGCAAGCCCGCTCCCACAGGGGATCGTGGCCAGTTCAAATAATATTTAAAGCCATCCGGCCACCACCGGACGCCTGATTCAAAACACCCCTCGTTTCCCACCACGCCCTGATCGTGGCGGAGACGAACATCCAATAAATGATTCGAGGGGAAACACTCATGATGTTGCGTGCAGCTTTGGCCGGTCTGGTACTGGCTTCCTTCACCCTGTCGGCCTCGGCCGAAACCATCCGCATTGCCATCGGCACCCAGGACACCACCATCAACTGCGCCGCCGGCGGATTGTTGATTCGCGAACTCGGCCTGCTGGACAAATACCTGCCCCACGACGGCCCCTACAAAGACGCCCAATACGAGGTGCAGTGGAAAAACTTCACCAGCGGCGCACCGCTGACCAACGAGATGGTCGCCGGCAAACTCGACTTCGGCGCCATGGCCGATTTCCCCGGTGCGTTCAACGGCGTGGCCTTCGAAACGGCGGGCAAGCACAGCCTGTTCATCAGCGTGTTGTCGGGCAGCACCAAGGGCAGTGGCAACGGCATCGTGGTGCCGAGTGCATCGGGCGTGCAGTCGCTGGCCGAACTCAAGGGCAAGACCATTTCCGTGCCGTTCGCTTCCACCGCCCATGGCATGCTGCTGCGCGCCGTCGCGGCCCAGGGCTGGGACCCGCTCAAGGACGTGAACATCATCGCTCAGCCGCCGGAAGTCGCCGGCTCCGCGTTGCAGGCCGGCAAGATCGATGCTCACGCCGACTTCGTACCCTTCGCCGAGCTGTTCCCCAGCCGTGGTTTCGCCCGCAAGATCTATGACGGCTCCCAGGCCGATGCGCCGACCTTCCACGGTGCGCTGGTCGATCAGGCCTATGCGAAAAAGTATCCGGAAATCGTCGTCGCTTACCTGCGGGCGAGCATCGAAGCCAATCAGTTGCTGGCGGCTGAACCGGAGAAATACAGCGAGTTGATCGCCAAGGTCACCGGGGTCGATGCCGAGGTCAACTACCTGTTCCATGGCCCCCTCGGCGTGCAGACCCGCGACCTGAGCTGGAAGCCGGAATACCGTCAGGCCGTGGGAACTGCCATCGATACTCTCAAGCTGTTGAAGAAGGCCGATCGCGGTCTCGATCTCAACACCTTCATCGACGACCAGTACATCCGTGCCGCCTTCAAGGCCTCGAACCTGGACTACAGCGCGCAGCTTGGGCATTACCAGCAGACGCCGCTCAAGGCTGTCGATGCGGCAAGCGGCAACGCCATCACCGACTTCAGCCATGTGGCGGAAATCTGGGTGCGTGGCGAGCCGAAGGTTCGTCAATACGCCTCGGCGGAATCGGCATTTACCGCGCTGACAGCGTTGAAACAGGAAGGCAAGAACATCCGCGCGGTGTACACCCAGGCCAGCGACAGCGGGATCAAGCTGCTGGCGGATCAGGCGTGGTTTGCCACCGACGGGAAAGGGCGGCTGATCGCGTTCCTGCTCAAAGGCCAGGCCCAACAGTTCGCCACCGCCCAGGGCGGCAAGGTATTCGACTTCACCGATGCCACGACCCAGGCCGTGGCCGCTCGCTAACCCCCAAACACCACTGATCTCCTGTGGGAGCGAGCCTGCTCGCGAATGCGTACTGACATTCAGCATCGATGTCGACTGACCCACCGCTTTCGCGAGCAGGCTCGCTCCCACAGGGATCTCGGTTGAGAGGAATATTTGTGTACCGATCATATGCACGCTGGATTCCCAGAGCCGCTTCACTGCTGCTCTGCCTGCTGTTCTGGCAACTCGCCGCCAGCCACCACTGGAACCTCGGCCTGGTGACCTTCGCCAACGTCCCGACACCCTTGGCGGTCATCGAAGCCGCCTTCGGCCTTGGCGACTCCGGCAAACTCGCCCAGCACCTGGGCAGCAGCCTCGGGCGGGTATTCGCCGGCTACCTCGCGGCGCTGATCATAGGCGTCGCCCTGGGCCTGGCCATCGGTCGCTCGAAATGGGCCGAAGATCTGTTGCTGCCACCCCTGGAGGTACTGCGGCCGATTCCGGCCGTGGCCTGGATTCCCCTGGCGATCCTGATGTTTCCTTCGTCGGAACTGTCGATGGTGTTCATCACCTTCACCGGCGCCCTGTTCCCGATCCTGCTCAACACCGTGCATGGCGTCGAAGGCGTCGACCCACGGCTGATCGCCTCGGCGAAAAGCCTCGGGGCAGGGCGCCGGGCCATCCTGCTGGAGGTCGTTCTGCCGGGCGCGGCGCCGAGCATCATCACCGGCCTGGCCATCGGCATGGGCACCTCGTGGTTTTGCCTGGTGACGGCGGAAATGATCTCCGGCCAATTCGGCATCGGCTATTACACCTGGGAGTCCTACACCATCCAGAACTACGCCGACATCGTCGTCGGCATGTTGCTGATCGGCGTGCTCGGCATGGGTAGCAGCCTGTTGATCAAGCGCCTGGGCGGGCTGTTCACGCCTTGGCATCGACCACGAGGAAAAGCCTGATGAGCGTTTTTCAACACCTGGAAGGACGTATCGATATCCGCGGGTTGTCGATCAGCCTGGGCGAGGGCCACGGGGTTTTCGAAGCGGTGCAGGGCCTCGACTGCCAGATTGAACCGGGGCAGTTCGTGTGCATCCTCGGGCCGTCCGGTTGCGGTAAATCCACCTTGCTCGGGGCGCTGGCCGGCCACCTGCAACCGCGCACCGGCAGCTTGAGCGTGGATGGCGCGCCGGTGTCGGGGCCATCGCCACAACGGGGCATGGTGTTTCAGCAGCACACACTGTTTCCGTGGCGCACGGTGCGTGACAACGTGGCGTTCGGCCTGAAAATGCGTGGCGTCGGCAAGGTCGAACGGCTCAAGGCAGCGGATGAAATCCTCGCCCTGGTGGGCCTCGAAGGTTTTGCCGGGCGCTGGCCCGACCAACTGTCCGGCGGCATGCAGCAGCGGGTGGAAATCGCCCGGGTGCTGGTCAACCGTCCGCGCCTGTTGCTGATGGACGAGCCCTTTGGCGCCCTCGATGCCCTGACCCGATTGAACATGCAGGAACTGCTGCTGGACATCTGGACGCGCATCCGCACCACCGTGGTGTTTGTCACCCATGACATCGACGAAGCGCTATTCCTCGCCGACCGCTTGCTGGTCATGAGCTCGCGCCCCGGGCGAATCATCGAAGACCTGCGCCTGGATTTCCCCCGGCCGCGCAGCACGGAGCTGATGACCCGCCCTGAATTCTCGCATCTGAAGCGCCATTGCCTCGAACTCCTGCGTCACGAAGACGGCCGGCAACTGCCGCGCCTGAATCCGCTCGGACTTCCCCCTGAAAACAAACTGCCGCGATTTGCCCTATGACCTCTCTATTTGATGTAACCGATAACGACGACATTCTGGCCCTGCAACCGCGCCTGACCGATGACGACCCCGGCGTACGCCGGATTGCGCTGATCGAGTTGGCCGATCTCGAGGAGCCGGACGGCCTGCAGTGGTTGATCGATCGACTGGCCGAAGACCCGAGTGCAGACGTTCGCGCCGAAGCCGCCCGGTTGCTGGAAGCCTGGGAGGACGCGCCCGTGGTCGAAGCCTTGTGCCAGGCCCTGACGGATCCATCCCCGGCGGTGCAGGCGGCCGCTGCGCAAAGCCTCAGCCTGCTCAAGAGCGAAGCGGCGGGCCGGGTCATTCTGCCGTGGACCGGGCACGCTGACAGCGGCGTACGCATTGCCGCGTTCCGGGCGTTGCGCGAGTTGCGCTGCCCCGATGCCGCCGATGCGGCGGCCCGGGCATTGGACGATGAAAGCGCCAGCGTGCGCCGCGAGGCGGTGGGCGTACTCGGCTGGCTCAAGCAGCTTGATGCCTTGCCGGCACTGGCGCGACTGGCCAGCGCTGACCCAGACACCGACGTGCGGCGGGCCGCCACCGGGGCGCTTGGCCTGGCGTCTGACGCCCAGGTGCTGCCGGCCCTGCGCCAGGCCTTGCGGGACGATGCCTGGCAAGTCCGCGAAGAAGCCGCCACCACCCTGGGCAAGGTCGGCCACCCCGACGCCGGCCCGGCCCTGGTTGACGCCTTGGGCGACGATTACTGGCAGGTGCGCCTGCGCGCCACCCGCAGCCTCGGTCGCTTGCGTTATGTACCGGCGCTTGAAGCGCTGATCGACACCCTCGACCATCGCATCAGCAACCTGCGCAAGGAAGCCGCGCTGGCCCTCGGCGACCTGAGCGACCCACGGGCCATTGCGCCATTGCAGGCCGCGCAACACGACGGCGACCCTGAAGTGCGCAAGGCCGTGCGCATTGCCTTGAGTCAACTGCAATGAATCCGCTGGCGGTGGGTAATTCGCAGAGTAGGCAGCAGCTGCGATTGAACTGGCCCGATGGTCGCGAACAGTGGCTGGACCACGCCGAACTGCGTCGTCAGTGTCCATGTTCGCAGTGCCGGGCCTTTCGTCTGCGGGGGATGGCGCCGATGGTGGATGCCCGGGTGCGGGTAATCGAACTGAACCCGCAGGGCTATGGCCTGCAACTGGTCTTCAGCGATGGGCATGAGCGGGGGATTTATCCGTGGGCGTATCTGGCTGGACTTACCGACTGAATCGAATCCATTCCTCGGGAGTTGTCGCGATCTGCGGCAGCTCCCCCGTGCGCTTCCAGTGGTTTATGTGGCGAATACAGGTTCAGTAACGGCCCGGATAAACGCATCGTCCACAGTCTTTACTCCATATTTTTGCATGAACTCACTGCCGTTGTTAAAGCGATTGAAACGTTGCTGGCTAATCATATAAAAATAATCACAATGGTTAATGACTTCATCAACATTGTGCGAGGAAACCAGAATGGCGGTGCCCTCCCTGGCAGCGCCGTGAAGACATTGCCAGATATAGTGACGAAATTCTGGATCTACGCCGGCAGTAGGTTCGTCGAGAATCACAAAGTCTGCAGATATTGAAAGAAGAGAAAGAGTAAAGAACCAGCGTGTCTCTCCGTAGCTGCACAGCGATGATTTTTTGTTCCATATGTCTTGGTATCGGTCAACTATCGCTGGGCTCCAGGTACTTAGTTTTTTCAGGGTTTTATCTTGCGTCATGGGCTCGTTTGATGACAGCGCAGATACCATCTTAAAGATGTCACGCATGCGCAGCGATGGGGGCGTGGAGATGATTTGGGAAAGGTATAAAAAGCGAATGAAGTCGTTTTTTATGAAGCCGGATTTTACTTTTTTAAGGTCGCAGACGATATCGAAAAAAGTTGTTTTTCCAGAACCGTTGGGCCCCAGAATGCCGACAATGTCACCTTGAGCAACCTCAAGAGATGCCCGGGTCAAGAGCGGCGTATCGGTATAGGAGAAGTCAATGTTCTGCGCCGTGAATTTTTTCATCAGTACCGGCTCCATACGAGATTGATTCTTAGGTGTTTGAACGTTTTGTACAGTACAAAAATAAACAAAAGAACTATTGCGGCTGTGATGAGTTTGTTGGATTCAAGACCTTGTTCCATTATCTGGCTTGCAAGTGTCAGCGGGTTTGCGAGGTTCAAAGCGTCGGTGATGGGTTTTGATCTGCTGGCACTCATTACTCCGAGGATCAACATGCAGAACGAAAAAATTGAAAGCAAAGTGTTCGAGTTCTGAAAATTGATCGGTAGCAATGAGAAGGCAGCCCCAAAAGTGCAAAACATGATAAAGCAGATGTAAAAGCGTAGTGCGAGATTCAGTAGTTCATCGAAGGCATAGTTTCCAAATGGAAGCTTGGTCGTTAAGTAAAAGGTTGCGCAATAAGCTATTGATATTAGCGAATAGGCAATGAAGTGCGATAAGAGAAAAATCAGTTTTGATTCCCTGGAGTAAATAAATGATCGGGTGAATCCGCTTTCCCTTCTTCCAATTATGTAAAAGGCGAATCCGAATAATGCGACACCTGAAGATATGTAGGCATAAAACCATGCTGAAATCGTAATGTAATTGCTGGAGAAATAGTTGGGGTCTTGCCTGGTTGTTGCGAAAAAATAGAACATTGCACAAGGGGATATCATGATCCAGAAAAAGGCGATGGGTTCTTTTAGTTGTTCTTTGATG
This sequence comes from Pseudomonas sp. GNP012, assembly GCF_054343835.1. Taxonomy (NCBI): domain Bacteria; kingdom Pseudomonadati; phylum Pseudomonadota; class Gammaproteobacteria; order Pseudomonadales; family Pseudomonadaceae; genus Pseudomonas; species Pseudomonas sp. GNP012. Next base: position 1,921,240 of record NZ_JBTGUU010000001.1, read on the forward strand.
AATATGGAGGTTAGGGAGAATACTCTGGGTAAAATGTTTTTAGTCATTGAATGGTATCGCCCTGGGGTTGTTGTTTTTCAGTTCGCTTTCGTTTGTGGTTTGCTGTCTGGCATTGATTAGTTGATTTTGGCGTTGGGTGCAAGTGATGTGGTAGGGGGGTTCTTATGGTTTTTTAAGATGTTTCCTACATGTGATTAGGACGCTTAATGGTTCGGTTTGCTTTTAGTGGAAGTGGGTTCAAATGTGGATTCGTGGAATTCCTTTTTGAAACGGTGTTTTAGTTTTCGGCACAGAGAAATGATCTTGCTATGTTGAGTAAGATATTTCTGTCGGAGTCAGTGCGCGTTTTGTACTTTTTTATGGATTTTTATTTTCTTCAAATGCTGATTTTTTTAGAAAGGCGACGAGCGGCAGGTTTTATCCGTGGACTCACTGGCTGAACCTGCCTCCTGCAGGAGCTGCCGCAGGCTGCGATCTTTTTGCTCTGGTCCCAAGAGATCGCAGCCTCGTTTCACTCGACAGCTCCTGCAAGTCCTTGCCAGGAAAAAGCCAAAAGAGTACAAATGTACTCCATGACGACTCTGACTCCCCGCCGTACCGCCATCCTGACTTTCATCCGCGATCGCATCGCCGAGCACGGTCAGCCTCCGAGCCTCGCTGAAATCAGCGAGGCGTTCGGTTTCGCCTCCCGCAGCGTGGCGCGCAAGCATGTGCTGGCGCTGACCGAAGCCGGGTTTATCGAGGTCAACCCGCATCAGGCCCGGGGCATTCGCCTGCTCGGGCAGCCGCCGCGTCCCGAGTTGCTGGACATCCCGGTGCTTGGTCGGGTGGCGGCCGGTGCGCCGATCGGGGTCGATGCGCAAATCCATAGCCGCTTGCTGCTCGATCCGTCGATCTTCTCGCGGGTGCCGGACTACATGTTGCGGGTGCGCGGTGATTCGATGATCGAGGACGGCATTCTCGACGGCGATCTGGTAGGCGTGCACCGCAACCCCGAGGCGCTCAACGGCCAGATCGTCGTGGCGCGTCTCGACGGTGAGGTCACCATCAAGCGCTTTGAGCGGGTCGGTGAGGTGGTTCGCCTGCTGCCGCGCAACCCGGCCTACCAGCCGATCATTGTGAACGCCGATCAGGACCTGGCCATCGAAGGTGTGTTCTGTGGCCTGGTGAGGCAAGGCTGATGGGTGCCGTCGTTGCGCTGGATACGCTGTTCAATGGCGGCCAGGTCTGGAGGGGCCGGCCTGCGCCGCCGGCCGCCAGCCCGCAGCCCACCGGGCACGCCGCGCTGGACGCGGCATTGCCCAGCGGCGGCTGGCCGGAGGCGGCGCTGACGGAAATCCTGCTGGCCGGGCAGGGCGTGGGCGAGTTGCAACTGGTGTGGCCGACGCTGGCACGGCTGTCTGCGGCGGGCGAACGCATCGTGCTGGTGGCGCCGCCTTATGTGCCATATCCCCAGGCGTGGCAGGGCGCCGGGGTCGATCTGCGTCAGCTGTCGATCATCCGGGCCAGCGAGCGCGATGCGCTGTGGGCCGCGGAACAATGCCTGCGTTCGGGCAGTTGCGGCGCGGTGCTGTGCTGGCCGCACAAGGCCGATGACCGCGCCTTGCGCCGTTTGCAGGTGGCGGCGGAAACCGGCCAGACCCTGGCCTTCGCCTATCGTCCCCTCAGTGAAGCGATCAACCCTTCGCCGGCGGCCCTGCGCATCGCCATCGATGCCCGGCCGGCACAACTGCGCGTGCTCAAGTGCCGCGGCGGCCTGGCCCGTTCGGCGCCGATTGCCTTCGCCGTGGGGCATTGAGGTTGCCATGCGCTGGGTCTGCATTGTTTTCCCGCAATTGGCGCTGGACGCGGCATTGCGTCAGCGCGCCGATCCTGATGAACCCCTGGCGTTGCTGACCGGCCCGGCCCAGCGCCGGGTGCTGCAGGCCGTCAACACTGCGGCGCGGGCGCTGGGTTTGCGTCCCGGCCAGTCCATGAGCGCGGCACAGGCCTTGAGCAAGGGGTTTGCCACGGCTGAATACGACGCCAGTGAAATCGAGCGCTGGCAGCAGTTTCTCGCCGCCTGGGCCTATCGCTTCAGTTCCCAGGTCAGCGTGCATTACCCCCGGGCCGTGGTGTTCGAGATCGAGTCCAGCCTCGGCCTGTTCGGCGCCTGGCCGCAATTCGAAGCGCTTTTGCGCCGTGAGCTCGGCGAACTGGGGTTTCGGCACCGCATCGTGGCCGCGCCCAACCCGGTGGCGGCGCGGGTGCTGGCCAATGCCTATGACGGCCTGGTGGTACCGGATGATCAAGCCTTGCAGCATCACCTGGGGCAGATGCCCGTCGACCGGATCGGCCTCGAAGCACAGGTTGCCACGGCCTTGTCGCGTATGGGCCTGCGCACCTTGAGCCAGGTGCAGGCGTTGCCCCGGCAGAGCCTGGCCCGGCGTTTCGAGGCCCAGGTGCTCAAGCATCTGGATGCGTTGCTTGGCACGCGGCGGCTGGCGCTGGCGTTTTACCTGCCGCCGGACCGCTTCGATGTGCGTATCGAGCTCAATTTCGATGTGCAGTCCCACCAAGCCCTGCTGTTTCCGTTGCGCCGGTTGACGGGCGACCTGTCGGCGTTCCTGTGCGGTCGCGACAGCGGCGTACAGCGTTTCGACCTGCATCTGGAGCACGCCGGGTTGCCGGACACGCTGATCAAGGTCGGCCTGCTCAGCGCAGAGCGTGATCCGGCGATGCTCTTCGAACTGGCCCGGGGGCGGCTGGAGCAAGTCCAGGTCGAGGCGCCGGTGCGCGGTTTTCGTCTGTGTGCCGAGGATTTGCCGACCTTCGTGCCCCAGCATCAGGAGCTGTTCGACGATCGCCCGCAGCAGTCCTTGCCCTGGGAGCAACTGCGCGAACGCCTGCGCGCACGGCTGGGGGATGACGCGGTGCATGGCTTGCGCTTCCAAGCCGATCATCGCCCCGAGTGCGCGTGGCAGGCCAGTGCCGACAGCCAGCCGTGCGCAGCGCTGGGCGCCGTGAAGCGGCCGGGCTGGCTGCTGACCGAACCGCTGGCCGTGCACCAGGGCTCGGCGCGCATCCTCATGGGGCCGGAGCGTATCGAGTCCGGCTGGTGGGACGGTGACGACGTACGCCGTGACTATTACCTGATCGAAACCCGTGCCGGCCAACAGGGCTGGGCCTACCGGGCGGTCGGCGAGGACGGCCCGTTGTGGTTGCAGGGCTGGTTCGCATGAGCCGCGACTATGCCGAATTGCACTGCCTGTCGAACTTCAGCTTCCAGCGCGGTGCCTCCAGTGCCCTCGAGCTGTTCCAGCGTGCGAAAAAACAGGGTTACCAAGCCCTGGCGATCACCGACGAATGCACCCTGGCGGGCATCGTTCGTGCCTGGCAAGCGGCGAAGTCCGTGGAGTTGCCGCTGATCATCGGCAGTGAAATACGCATCGAGAACGGTCCGAAACTGGTGCTGCTGGTGGAGAGCCTCGAGGGCTATCAGGCGCTGTGCCGATTGATCACCCGCGCCCGGCGCCGCACGCACAAAGGCCAGTATCAGGTGCTGCGCGAAGATTTCGGCGAACCGTTGCCGGGGCTGTTGGCGTTGTGGGTGCCGGACGCTGTCGATGCCTTTGCACAGGGCCACTGGCTCAAGCAGGTCTTCGGCGAACGCCTGTGGCTGGCGGTGCAGTTGCATCGCGGTCAGGACGATGGGCAACGCCTGAACGATTTGCTCATACTGGCTCGGGAACTGCGAATTCCAGCCGTGGCCAGTGGCGATGTGCACATGCACGCACGCGGGCGCCGGGCCTTGCAGGACACCATGACCGCGATCCGTCACCACCTGCCGGTGGCCGATGCCGGGTTGCGCCTGCATCCCAACGGCGAGCGCCATCTGCGCAGTCTCGATGTGCTGCAGGCGCTTTACCCGCCGGACTTGCTGGCGCAAACGCTGGTCATTGCCCGGCGCTGCACCTTCGACCTCGGCCAGTTGCGTTATCAATACCCCCGCGAACTGGTGCCGCAAGGGCACTCGGCCACCTCATGGCTGCGTCATTTGACCGAGGAAGGCATCGAGTGGCGCTGGCCAAAAGGGCCGAAAAACGAAGTGTTGGTGCAGATCGATAAAGAGCTGCAACTGATCGCCGAACTGGGCTATGAAAGTTATTTCCTGACGGTCCACGACATCGTCCGCTTTGCCCGCCAGCAACAGATTCTTTGTCAGGGTCGTGGTTCTGCCGCCAACTCGGCAGTGTGCTTCGCCCTGGGGATTACCGAAATCGATCCGGATCGCACCACGTTGCTGTTCGAGCGCTTTCTGTCCAGGGAACGTAACGAACCGCCGGACATCGACGTCGATTTCGAACATGAACGCCGCGAAGAAGTCTTGCAGTACGTGTTCCAGCGTTATGGCCGGGCCCGCGCCGCGCTGACGGCGGTGGTCAGCACTTACCACGCCGCCGGTGCGGTACGGGATGTGGCCAAGGCATTGGGCTTGCCGCCGGACCAGATCAACGCCCTGGCCGATTGCTGCGGTCACTGGAGCGATGAAACGCCCCCCGTCGAACGCCTGCGTGAAGGTGGCTTTGACCCGCAGAGCCCGGTGCTGCACCGGGTACTGAGCCTGACGGGGCAGTTGATCGGCTTCCCCCGGCATTTGTCCCAGCACCCCGGCGGTTTCGTGATTTCCGAGCAGCCGCTGGACAGTCTGGTGCCGGTGGAAAACGCCGCCATGGCCGAGCGCACCATCATCCAGTGGGACAAGGATGACCTCGACGCAGTGGGCCTGCTCAAGGTCGATATCCTGGCGCTGGGCATGCTCAGCGCGATTCGCCAATGTTTCGATCTGCTGCGCCGGCACCGGGGGCTGGACCTGAGCCTGGCGACCATCCCGCCCGAGGATGCGGCCACCTACGAAATGATCGGTCGGGCCGACACCATCGGCGTGTTCCAGATCGAGTCCCGGGCGCAGATGTCGATGTTGCCGAGGCTCAGGCCCAAGACGTTTTACGATCTGGTGATCGAGGTCGCCATCGTTCGGCCAGGGCCGATCCAGGGCGGCATGGTGCACCCGTACCTGCGGCGACGGAACAAGGAAGAGCCGGAGGCGTATCCGTCGCCGGAACTGGAAGTGGTGCTCAAGCGCACCCTTGGCGTGCCGCTGTTTCAGGAGCAGGTGATGCAGATCGCCATTGTCGCCGCCGACTACAGCCCCGGCGAGGCTGATCAGCTACGCCGCTCCATGGCCGCCTGGAAACGCCATGGCGGACTCGAACCGCACAAGGAGCGGCTGGCCGCCGGCATGAGGAAAAACGGCTACACCGCCGAGTTCGCCGCGCAGATCTTCGAGCAGATCAAGGGCTTTGGCAGCTACGGTTTTCCCGAGTCCCACGCCGCCAGCTTTGCCTTGCTGACTTACGCCAGTTGCTGGTTGAAATGCCACGAGCCGGCGGCCTTTGCCTGTGCGCTGATCAACAGCTGGCCGATGGGGTTCTACAGCCCGGACCAGATTCTGCAGGATGTTCGGCGTCATCATTTGCAGGTTCGCCCGGTGGACGTGCGCGCCAGTGACTGGGATTGCAGCCTGGAACCGATCAGCGGTACGCAACCGGCGCTTCGCTTGGGGCTACGCATGATCAAGGGCTTTCGTGAGGACGATGCCCGACGCATCGAAGCGGCCCGTTCGCAAGGCGCGTTCACCGACATCGCCGACCTCGGCGAGCGGGCACGGCTCGATGCCCGCGCCCAGGAGCAACTGGCCGATGCCGGAGCGTTGCGTGGCCTGGCCGGCGACCGCCACCGGGCACGCTGGGAAGTGGCCGGAGTACAAAAGCAGCTGGGTTTGTTTGCCGGCCTGCCGAGCCAGGAGGAGGACGCGGTGGCGCTACCCAAACCCACCGTGGGCGAGGACCTGCAAGCCGATTACGCCAGTGTCGGCACCACTCTCGGGCCGCATCCGCTGGCCCTGTTGCGTGGTGAGTTGAAGGCGCGGCGCTGCCGCAGTTCGAAAGAGCTGCTGGACGTCGAGCACGGTCGGCCGGTCAGCGTCGCCGGGCTGGTCACTGGCCGACAACGACCGGCCACCGCCAGCGGCGTGACTTTCGTCACCCTCGAGGACGAATTCGGCAACGTCAACGTGGTGGTGTGGCGCGACCTGGCCGAGCGCCAGCGCCAGGTGCTGGTCGGCTCGCAGTTGCTCAAGGTCGACGGGCGCTGGGAGAAGGAGGGCGAGGTCCGGCATCTGATAGCCGGGCGCTTGAGTGACCTGAGTGCGTTGCTCGATGGCATCACTGTGCGTAGCCGGGATTTCCATTAATACCGCAGTTCCTGTGGGAGCGGGCTTGCCCGCGAAAGCGGAGTGTCAGACACGTTAATATTGAATGTGCCGACGCCTTCGCGGGCAAGCCCGCTCCCACAGGTTTTGTGCAGCAGCGGCTTACTTGGCCAGTGGCCAAAACCGCTCGCCACCGCCCGGGGCATCCGTCCACGCCTGTAACGAGCGAGTCGGCAAATCGAAGTAATCCCGCGTGCGCGCATAGCCATGCCCACCCATGCGGCCGATCGCATCAAGCCCCAACTGATCGATGTACAGGGTTTTCGGGTCGATCAGTTCGTCACGCACATGCGCCATCAGCACTTCACCAAAGATGATCTCCCGGGATTGGCCGATGGACAGCGCCATCATCCGCCGGCACTCCAGCGCCACCGGGGCTTCGCCGATGCGCGGGCATTTGACCGTGGTGCCGGGGATGGCGGTGAGGCCGGCGGCGGTCAGTTCGTCGAAGCCGGGGGCGAAGGGCACGGCACAGACGTTCATGGCCTCCACCAGGGCGTCGCTGACGATGTTCACGGTGAATTCCTGATTGAGCTGGATATTGCGGGTGGTGTCCTTGGGGCTTTGGTCGCCGTAGTTTTCCACGCCCAGGGCGAGGATGGGCGGATCGGCCGACAGCGCATTGAAAAAGCTGAACGGCGCCGCGTTGATCCGGCCTTCGCCGTCGACGGTGGTGACCAGGGCAATCGGTCGTGGCACGACGCTGCCGATCAGAATCTTGTATTTGTCCCGTGGACTCAGTGTGCTGAAGTCAAAGCTTTGCATAGGCAGAATTCCCTAAAGGAGAGGCTCGATCGCGCTCAGTGGCGACTGTGCGCTGTAGTCGTCGGCGAACGGGATGGCCGGCTGGAACAGGCTTTTCCAGTCCGGTTGGCCGAAGGCCCGGTCACTGTGGCTGCGCATCAGTTTTTCGAATTGGCGTTGGGCCTGGCGTTGCAGGGCGGGGTAGTCGACGCCCTCGACCTGGCCGTCCTGCATCACGCAGCGGCCATCGATGTAGCTGGCGATGCAGTCGTCGCCGCGACCGGCCAGTAGAAGATTTTTCAGCGGGTCGAACAAAGGCCCCAGGTGCATCCCGCGCAGGTTGAACACGCTGATGTCGGCCTTGCACCCCGGTGCCAGTCGACCGAGATCGTCGCGGCCCAGAGCCCTGGCGCCGCCGAGGGTCGCGGCGTTGTACATATCCAGCGTGCTGGTCAGTGAGTTGCCGCCCTCCATCAGTCGGGCGATGTTCAGACCCTGACGCATGTTGTCCAGCAAGTCCGCCGGCCAGGTGTCGGTACCGAGGGCGAAGTTGACGCCCTTGGCCCGATAGCGGCCAAACGAATTCAAGGCCTCGCCGTCCCGGGCAAACACCACCGGGCAATGCACCAGGCTCGCGCCGCCATCCACCACACGTTGCAGGTCGTCATCACCCTGGGTGTAGATGCCGTGGGGCAGCAGGCTGCGCGGGGTCAGCAGCCCGAGTTGCTGCAACCAACCCAGCGGCGAGGTGCCGCGCAGTTGCTCGACCATCGCCACTTCACCGAGGCCCTGGCAGCAGTGCAGGCGCATCGGAGCGTTCAGTTCCCGGCTCAGTGCGGCGGTGCGTTGCAGCAGCGCCGGGGTGCAGGTCTGGATGCGGTCGGGCAACAGTGCACCACGAATCAGGCCGTTGTTCGTGCCGTCGAAATCCCGGAAAAACCGTTCGGCGGCATCAAGGCCGGCCAGGCCCCGGGTTTCGTCCCAGTGGTGCGCCAGGGTGCCATCGGTGCGCCAGTAACTCATGCCGCTCATGTAGCAAGGGCCCAGGTAAGTGCGCAGTCCCAACTCGGTCGCCACGCCGGCGACCGCCGCAAACTCGTTGTAGGTCTCGGCCCACTCGCGGTAATACATCGAGGTGATCGGCATGGCCGTGGTGATGCCGTTGCGGATCAGTTGCGTAATGGCATAGCGGTATTTGAAGACTTCTTCTTCGGGGCTGTAACTTTCCCGCGATCCGCGCGCCAGATACTGCGCCGACCACATCCGGCCCATGTCGCGCTCGTCGCCGTTGTCCAGGGTCAGTACCGTGGAGTCGAGATCGCCAAGGGCATCCAGGTCGATGAAGCCGGGGCCGATCAGCGCGTTGCCGTAGTCGATCCACTGATCCACCGGACCCGGATAACCGCGTCCGACAAACTCGATGCGCGAGCCTTCGAACACCACTTCGCCGTCGCGCCACAGTACATGCTGCGTGCCGTCGAAGCCGACCACGCAACTGGCCCGCAAGCCGATGCGCTTCACAGGCGGCTTTCCAGCAAACGACCGCCCGCAGCGATCAAGCGACCCGCACGATAGACTTGACGCGGCGGTCGCGAAACCACCGCTTCACCCAACGTTTGTACCGGCATCAGCAGGAAGTCCGCCGGCTGGCCGATCTCCAGGCGATTGGCTGCGCAACCCAGCGCCTGCGCGCCGTTGACGGTCGCCGCCTCGAACGCCGCCGCCAGTTCTTCGTCCTTGTTCAAATCGAAACGGAACGCCAGCAGCATCGCCCGCTCCAGCATGTCGCCGTTGCCCATGGGCGACCAGGCATCACGAATGCCGTCCGAGCCCAGGCACAGATTCACGCCGGCTTCGCGCAGGGCCAGGAACGGCGGCACCGCGCAATCGGCCGGGGCCGAACTCATCAGCGAAATACCCAGTGTCGCCAGGCGCTCGGCCACCGGTTTGACCTGGCTCCATGGCAGCATGCCGAGGCAGTAGGCGTGGCTGATCATCACCCGGCCTTGGCGGCCGAAGCGCTCGGTGTAGTCGGCGATGAGCGCGATCTGCCACAGACCCAGCTCACCCTTGTCGTGCAGGTGAATGTCGACGCCACGGTCAAATTCGCTGGCCAGCTTGAAGACGAAATCCAGTTGGGCAATCGGGTCGTTGTCGACGCCGCACGGGTCCAGGCCACCGACGTTCTCCACGCCCAGGGCCATGGCTTCGCGCATCAGTTCGGCAGTGCCGGGGCGGCTGATCAGGCCGGTTTGTGGGAACACCACCAGTTGCAGGTCGATCAGGTCGCGGTATTGTTCGCGCAGTTGCTGCATGGCCTCGACATGCCGCAGGCCGAATTCCGGGTCGATGTCGACGTGGCAACGCATGGTCAGTGAGCCGCGGGCGATGCAGTTTTCCAGCAGGGCCCCGGCCCGTTGGGCGATGGGGGTGGTGACTTCGCGCAGGATGCGCCGTTCGTTGGCGATGTAGTCCTTGAGGGTCGGACCGGCGCTGTTGGGGCGCCAGGGCTGGCCCCAGAGGGTTTTGTCCAGGTGTACGTGGCTTTCCACCAGGGCGGGAGTGAGCAACTGGTTCTGGCCGTCGATGTCGGTGGCGGACAGAGTTTCGATCGAGGCCGGACGGCGTTGGGTGAACCGGCCGTTTTCGATCAGCAGGTCTTCGGCGGGGGTGCCGTAGGGGCGCACATTGCGCAGCCAGCGGGGTTGATTCATTGCAAACCTCAAGTTGTATGTTGTCAGGGCCGGCTTCTTCGCGAGCAAGCCCGCTCCCACATTGTCCGTGTGAACATTGGAGATCACTTGTGGGAGCGGGCTTGCTCGCGAAGGCCGCGACTCGGTTTCGGATCAGCCCTTGAGCTTGGCCCAGATCCGGTCCTGCAGTTCACGCGCCTTGTTGCTGCATTCCTTTTCAGGACGCAGGCGCGAGGCGAATTCGTCGGGCATGTTGATGGCATCCATCACCCGCCATTTGGCGTCGATCAGCTTGTCGCTCTGGATGCCGTTGGCGTAGGCGATGGCGTTGGACACGGCGGCGGCGTTTTCCGGTTTCATCATCCAGTCGATGAAAATCTTCGCGTTGCCGGGGTGTGGCGCGCTCTTGGGTACGGCGAAGTTGTCCTGGAACATGGCCAGGCCTTCCTTCGGATACACGTACTTGATGGTGCTCTTCTGCAGGGTGGCGCGGGCAGTGGAGCCGTTCCAGTTCTGCATCATGATCACTTCGCCGGAGGCCATGCGGTCGACGGTGTTGTCCGAGCTGTACATCTTCAGGAAGGGTTTCTGTTTTTGCAGCAGTTCGAGGATGCGCTTGGCGTCCTGCGGGTTTTCGCTGCACTCGTCGACATTCAGGTAGTGGCTGGCGGCATTGATCACGCTGCTGGAGGTGTCGAGGGCGGCGAGCTGGCCTTGCAGTTCCTTGCGCGGCTCGAAGAACTCTTTCCACGAGTCGTCGAGCTTGCCGCCGGGCACCCGGGCGCTGTCATAGGAGAACCCGGTGGTGCCCCACAGGTACGGTGCCGAGAACTTGCGTCCCGGGTCGAAGCTCGGGTCGCGGAATGCCGGTTTGACGTACTGGAAGTTGGGCAGGGCCGAGGCGTCGATTTCCAGCAGCAGGTCCTGGTTGATCAAAGTGCGCATGATCGATTGCGAGGGCACGATTACGTCGTACGCCGCGCCGCCGGCCTGCAATTTGGCCAGCAGTGTTTCGTTGCTGTCGTAGCCGTCCATGGTGACCTTGATGCCGGTCTCCTTTTCGAACTTGGCCAGCAGGTCGACCGGGTAGTAATCGGTCCAGTTGTAGAAGAACAGCTCCTTGGGCTCTGCGGCCTGGGCGCTGGACGCAGCGAACGCGGTGAAGCAACTCAAGGCCAGACCGGCAATGGCGAAACCGGCAGCAGCAAAACGGGGGCTTTTCACTTTCTTGCTCATAAAGAAGTCTCCAGGCTCATTGTTGTTTGCCGCGCTGTCCCAGCCAGAAGGCCAGCACCACCAGCACGATGGATATCACCAGCATCAGGGTCGAAATCGCATTGATCTCCGGCGTCACGCCGGCCTTGATCGCCGAGAAGATGTACACCGGCAAGGTGGTCGAACCGGGGCCTGCGACGAAGAAGGTCATGATGAAATCGTCGAGGCTGACCACGAACGCCAGCACCGAACCGGACAGCACCGCCGGCCACAGCAGCGGCAAGGTCACCCGGCGAAACACCTGCCAGGGGTTGGCGTACAGGTCGTTCGCCGCTTCCAGCAGGCTCTTGTCCAGGTCATTGAGCCGCGCGCGGATCGGCAGGTAGGCAAAGGGGATGCAAAAGCCGATATGGGCGACGATTACCGTCAGCAGGCCGAGCTTGATTCCCAGTGCCATGAACAGCAGCAGGGTGGCCACGGCCGTGACGATCTCCGGCAGGATCAGCGGCAGGTTGATCCCGCCTTCGACCATTTTCTGTCCGTAGAACGGCCGGTACGTCGCCAGCGCCGCGAGCAGGGCAATCGCCGTGGCGCAGACCGTGGCGATGCTGGCGACGATGATCGAGTTCAACGCCGCGGTCTGGATCGACGGATTGGCCAGGATGCGTCCGTACCAGGCAAACGAGAACTCGGTCCACACCGTCGCCGAGCGGTTGGCGTTGAAGCTGTAGGCAATCAGCACGAAGATCGGCAGGTACAGATAGGCCAGCATCAACAGGCTGACTTCACGGGTCAGCGGCAGTTTCTTCAGGTGCAGGGCAATCATGCTTGGGCTCCTGGGCGTTGGGTCTTGGCGGCATTGCGGCTATAGAGGGCGTAGAGCACCAGGGACAGCAACATGATCCCCAGCAGCAGGAACGACAGCGAACTGCCCAGCGGCCAGTTGCGCGCAGTGCCGAACTGCTGCTGGATCAGGTTGCCGATCATCAGCGTCTTGCCGCCACCGAGGATCGCCGGGGTAATGAAAGCACCCAGGCTCGGCACGAACACCAGCAAGGCACCGGCAATCACCCCCGGCATCGACAGCGGCAGGATGATCCGCCGCAACGCATGCCAGCGATTGGCGCCCAGGTCATAGGCGGCTTCCACCAGACGCCAGTCGAGTTTCTCCAGGGTCGAGTAGATCGGCAGGATCATGAACGGCAGGAAGCTGTAGACCAGGCCGACGCTGACCGCGAAGTCGTTGTAGAGCAGGGTGATGCCGCCGGCCTGGGGGAACAGCGCGTTGAGGCTCTGGGCGACCCAGCCGTGTTCGCGCAGGATGATCAGCCAGGCATAGTTGCGGATCAGCAGGTTGGTCCAGAACGGGATGGTGATCAGCAACACCATCAGGTTGCGCCGGCGCGGTGTCAGGCTCGACATCCACAACGCCACCGGGAAGCCGAACAGGAAGCACAGGACCGTGGTGCCGCCGGCCTGGAACACCGAGCGCAACAACGCTTGGGCGTAGACCCAGTTCAGTTCCAGTTCGCCGTCGAAACCTTCCTGGAAGAACAGCTGCACATAACTTTGCAATTGCCAGTCGGCCTGCCAGTCGACGCCGCCATAGACGTTGCGCGGCAACAGGCTGATGTAGCCCATGATGCCCAGCGGAATGGCGATCAGGGCCAGCAGGGTCAGGACGACCGGGCTGAGCAACAGCGCGCGGTTGAGGGCCGGGGAAGTGCTGCTGACGCTCATCTCAGGCCTCCATCAACAGGCAGGCGTGGGGCGGCAGGTTGACCGCGACGCGATCACCCACCACCCGCCCGTGGTTCAGGCCTTCGTTGTTCTCGCGCAGCATGACCTTGATGTCGTTGTTCAATCGGCACTGATAGAGCGTGGCCGTGCCGACGTACAGCACGGCCTCGATCACGCCGCGCAGGTGATGGGGCTGCGACGGTTCGACCAGTTGCGAGCGCTCGGGGCGGAACGCCAGTTGCACCTTGCTGCCGTCAAAACCCTGGGCCGGGCAGGGGATTTCCACGGGCATGCCGTTGGGCACGAAGAGCTTTTCGTTCTGCTGGCCGCGCTTGAGGTGCCCGGGGAGGAAGTTGATGTCGCCGATGAATTGCGCGACGAACTGGTGCTGCGGGCGCTCGTAGATTTCGTTGGGCGTGCCGATTTGCAGGATCTTGCCGGCGGACATCACGGCAATGCGATCGGACAGGGTCAGCGCTTCTTCCTGATCGTGGGTGACGAAAATGAAGGTGATCCCGGCCTCTTTTTGCACGCGCTTGAGCTCGACCTGCATTTCCTTGCGCAGCTTGAGGTCCAGCGCCGACAGCGGCTCATCGAGCAACAGCACTTTCGGTTTCGGCGCCAGGGCCCGGGCCAGAGCCACCCGTTGCTGTTGGCCGCCGGACAGTTCGGCCGGTTTGCGTTTGGCCAGGTGCTGCATTTGCACCAGCGCGAGCATTTCCTCGACCCGCTGCGGGATCAGTTTGCGATCAAGGCCCTGCATCTCGAGGCCGAAGGCGATATTCTGCGCAACACTCATGTGCGGAAACAGCGCGTAACTCTGGAACACCGTGTTGACCCGACGCTTGAACGGCGGCAAATCGTTGACCGGCTCGCCTGCGAGGCGGATCTCACCGTCGCTGACGTGCTCGAAGCCGGCAATGGTGCGCAGCAGGGTGGTCTTGCCACAGCCCGAGGGGCCGAGCAGGGTGAAGAATTCGTTGTCGGCGATGTCGACAGAAACATTGTCGAGGGCTGGCGCCAGCCCAGGGTCGTCGGAATATCGCTTGGAGACGTTTCGCACTTCAATTGCAACTGGATGACCCATAATGGTGCATTCCTCTAATTATTGTATGCAAAATCTGGATGCAATTTAGAAATACCCGGATTAATCTGCTCGTGCAAGCCCCTTTTTCAAAAGGCTGACCATTCGCCAGGGTTGTTTGCACAGGGCGCAAGGAGTTGATGAATGACGGAAAAGAAACTGGAAACCACGGTCGACCGCGTCTACCAAGGGGTTTACGAGGCGATCAGCAAGCGTTCGTTGCGTCCGGGGATGAAGCTGGGCGAAGCTTCGCTGGCCGAACTGTTCAACGTCAGCCGCACGTCTGTGCGAGCTGCGCTCAAGCAGTTGGAGGCCGATGGCTTGGTCACCACCGAGCCCAATAAAGGTGCATCGGTGTCATTGCCCAGTGACGAGGAGATCCGCTCGCTGTTCGAAACCCGGCGTCTGGTCGAGATCGGTATCGTCAGTGAACTGTGCCGTCGCCGTGATACGGCGGTGACCCAGGATCTGCGCGATCACCTGCTGCTGGAAGATGAAGCACATCAAAGCGGTGATCACGAACGGCTGATTCACCTGCTCGGCGAGTTCCATATCAAACTGGCCCGCAGCCTGAACAATCCGGTATTGCTCGACTGGTTCCAGAAGCTGATTTCCCGGGCCTCGCTGTATGCCGCCGCACTGGATGACGACAGCCACGAAGCCTGTCGCGACGATGAACACCTGCGGTTGATCGAGTACATCGAAGCGGGCAACCAGAGCGCGGCCATCGAGCTGACCTGCATGCATTTGAATGGCATCGAGAAGGCCATTCTCGATGTCGCGGCGACCCTGAAAAGCAGTTACAACCCGCTCAAGCATTTGATTGAGGTGTAGTGCACGGTCTCTCGGTTACTGAGGACCAAAGTGTGGGGATCTCCGGTAGCCCGCCAGAATCAGCTATACCTCTATGAAACGAATCGCGTGCAGCATGCTCGAAACAAACGGGTGCCATTTACCGGGATAGAGCCAGCCGATGCAGTTTCTAGCGGATAGCCACGGGTGTGCCGGGTGGAGCGGCGAAATGGCCGGGCGCATTCGTGCGTTCGACTGGAGCCGGACCGAACTGGGCCCGCTCGACTCATGGTCCAGGAGCCTGAGCAGCGCGGTGCAGTTGATGCTCGCCTCGCCGCTGCCGATGGTGATGCTCTGGGGCCAGTCCGGGTACATGATCTATAACGACGCTTATTCCAAGTTTGCCGGTGGGCGTCATCCGTACCTGCTTGGCTCCGCCGTGGAACTGGGTTGGCCCGAGGTCGCCGAATTCAATCGCCACGTGGTCGACACCTGCCTGGCGGGCGGCACCTTGTCCTATCGCAACAAAGAACTGGTGCTGCTGCGTGACGGGGTTCCGGAAGATGTCTGGATGGACCTCTACTACAGCCCGGTAGCCGACGATGACGGACGCCCGGCCGGGGTCATGGCCATGGTGGTGGAAACCACGGATCGGGTGATCTCCGAACGTCGGCGACAGGCGGCTGAAAACGCCTACCGTGCCGACAATGAACGGGTGCGCCTGGCGCTGAACGCCGGTGCATTGCTCGGCTCTTTTGTCTGGGACATCAAGGCCAATGTGCTGTCGGGCGATGAGCGTTTCGCCCGCACGTTTTCCTATCCCCTCGGGCAAGACCTGGAAAACCTGTCCCAGGAAATCGCAGAAAGCCGCATCCATCCAGACGACCGCAGCTGGGTCCGGGAACGCGTCAAATTGTCGGTGGAGACGGGCGAGCCCTATAACGTCGAATACCGGATTCGGCGCCCCGACGGCAGTTACCTCTGGGTACTCGCCAGTGGCTGTTGCGAGTTCAATGAACAGGGCGAGGCGTTTCGTTTCCCCGGCGTGCTGATCGACATCCACGAACGCAAGACCGCCGAAGAGTCCCTGCTCAAGTTCACCCGCAACCTGGAGCATCGGGTGGCCGACGAGGTCGAGGCGCGGCTGGCGGCGGAAGAACAATTGCGCCAGTCACAGAAGCTGGAAGCCATCGGCGGCCTCACCGGCGGTGTGGCCCATGACTTCAACAACCTGCTGCAAGTGATCGCCGGTAACCTGCACTTGCTGGCGCGCCATGAGCGAGGTAACGCCAATGTGCAGCGCCGGGTCTCGGCGTCGATTGCCGCTGTCGAGCGCGGTGCCAAGCTGTCCTCGCAATTGCTGGCATTCGCCCGCCGCCAACCCTTGTCGCCTGCGGTCTTCACATTGCGGCAGATTTTCGATGGCCTGGCGGAGTTGTTGCTGCGTGCCCTGGGTGAAACCCTTCAGGTTCACATGACGGCACCCGAAGATTCCTGGAATGTGTTTGTTGATCGCAACCAACTGGAAAACGCCATTCTCAATCTGGCGATCAATGCCCGTGACGCCCTTCAAGGCGAGGGCAGGATTGACCTGTGCGCGGAGAACATCGTCCTCGATCGCAAGTTTTGCGCCGGTAGGGGCATTGCCCCGGGGGACTATGTGCGGGTGTCCGTGACGGATACCGGTGTCGGCATGCCGCCGCAGGTGCTGGCCCAGGTGTTCGAGCCATTCTTCACCACCAAGGCCGACGGACAGGGCACCGGATTGGGCTTGAGCATGGTGTTTGGCTTCGTCAAGCAGAGTGGCGGTCATATCGAAATCGCCAGTGACGTGGGGCGGGGGACCCGGGTGCAGTTGTACTTTCCGCGCACCTTGCGCGCGGTACCCAGTGAAACGCCGGGCCCCGATATGCCGCAACGGGGTGGGCACGAACGCATCCTGGTGGTCGAGGACAATGAGGCCGTGAGAGTGTCGGCGGTGGAGTTGTTGTGCGAGGAGGGCTATCAAGTCCTCACGGCCACCAACGCAGACGCTGCCATGCAAATGTTGCTGGAAGGGGTGACGGTGGACCTGATATTCACCGACGTGGTCATGCCCGGCCTGATCAAGAGTTCGGACCTGGCGGCCTGGGCGAAGGTGCAAGAGCCGCCGGTGGCGGTGCTGTTCACTTCGGGGCATACCCGCGACATCATCTCGCGCAATCATCAGCTTAGTCCGGATACCCATTTGCTCAGCAAACCCTACAGTCCTGACGCGTTGACGCAAATGGTGCGGACAGTTCTTGGCGGCTGACACAATTCCCTGTGGGGGCGGCGGTGCGGCGATCCGACTTGCTCGCGAGGAGGCCGGTACATCCAATAGAGATGCTTGCTGACCTGGCGCCTTGATCGGATCGCTTCCCGGAGCAAGCCCGCCCCCACAAGGGTGCATGGATGACGCAGTTACTTGCTCGGATGGGCGGCCTGGAGTTTTTTCGCCATTTCCAGGTGTTTTTCCAGCGCCGGCAGCATTTTTTGCACAAAGCCCTTGAGCTCGGTGGCGCCTTTGACCTGGTCGTCCGTCACCGTATTGGCTTCCTTCTTGAACAGGTCGATGGTTTCTTCATGGGCCTTGACCTGGTTGTCGGCATAGGCCGCGTCGAAGGATTCGTCGCGCATGTCGAGGATTTTTTCCTTGGCTTGTTTGGTCAGCGTCGTGCTGTCCGGCACTTCGATGTCGAATTTTTTCGCCAGGGCGGCCAGTTCATCGTTGGCCTTGGAATGATCGGTAATCATCATGTTGGCGAATTTCTTGACGTCGGCTGATGCACTTTTTTCCAGGGCCAGCCGGCTGACCTCGACTTCGGCGATGCCGCCGGCGGCCGCTTTGTCGACAAAGTCATTGGAAGTAGCAGCCAGGGCACTGCCCATGCAGCTGCTCATTGCGATAACCAGGGCCAGGTGACGTACGTTGAGTCTGTCCATCGGTGATTCTCCACACAGGTTTTCAAAGGTGATCGAGTGATCGTTAACCGGTGGAGGCGGCGGCGCAGACAAAGGTTTTATCGCATTTGCGACAGGACGACGAACGGGCACCGCTGGTCTGACAGATGGTCGACAGAACGGGCCAACCGAGGCCATTCTGATAGTTGGTGAACGCAATCAGTCGGCGTTTGCTACCGATTAACAAACGGAGGTGTTCCATGCCGGTGCCCCATGACCTTTTTCAGGATCTGAGTTGCACAAAGGAAGAAATCCAGCAGAAACGCACCAAGGATCCGTTACTGGATTCACTGATCAACAAGTATTCCCAGGCTGATGCCGAAGTGGTGAAAGCGGAGGAAGCCAAATCCAGCGATGACGCGGTGACGAAGCTCAAGGCGAAGCGCTTGGAGGTCAAGGACAAGATCGTCAAACAACTCCAGTTGCGGTCCTGATCCAGCGTGCCTGCCACCGACGATCGGTGACTGGAAAGTTGGAAGGGCCACCAGAACCGGCACCTCGAATGCTCAGAGACCGATATTACAGCTCTCAACGAGGTGCCTCATGACCCGGCCCGAATATCCCGGTGAACTGAATGCTGTCCCCTGTGGGAGCGGGCTTGCTCGCGAATGGGGCCTGCCAGTCAATGTCGATGTTGAATGTGCTGACGCCTTCGCGAGCAAGCCCGCTCCCACAGGGGGTCTACGGTGAACTCAGGCAGGTGCACCGATCATTGCAACGCCTTGCTCAAAGGCAACCGCGCCATGTTCTGTGCCTTCAGTGAACCGAAATACAACCAGTCCCCATACTCGCGCACTGTGGTGATCGGTGAGTAGTTGTCGCTGCTGCCGTCCTGCAGGTTGGCGATGACCTTGCCTTCAAGGTCCAGGCCCAGGGCGAACCCGCGCTTTTCCACGGGTTTGGGCAGGACGGTCATGGCTCGCACGATCATCTTGCGCACGAAGGGATGCGCCGCCGTGCCATCGAGCAGGGCGTTTCGGGGGGCGTACAATGCCACCCAGAACCGGTCGTGACCATTGAACGACAGGTTGTCCGGCAGGCCCGGCAGGTTGTCGATGAACAGGTCCTGGGTGCCGGCCTTGGGGCCGCTGAGCCAAAAGCGGCTGATGCGGTAGGCGCCGGTTTCATTGACCAGCACGTAGGCGTCGTCCGGTCCCAGGGCCACACCGTTGGCAAACTCCAGCTTGTCCAGCACAACCGACGTTTTGCCGGTCTGGAAGTCGTAGCGCAGCAATCGACCGTCACCACCGTGTTCGAGCACGGCCTCACCGTCGTGGCCATAGCCGAAGCGGCTCGAAGCATCGCTGAAGTAAGCGTAGTGACCGGGTTTGTCGATGACCACATCGTCGGTAAAACCGAAGGGAACGCCGCCGGCCTCTGTGGTCAAGGCCACCAGGCGACCCTGGGCGTCGAGGGACAACAAACCCTTGACGGCATCGGCGATCACCAGCAAGCCATTGGGATGCCGGGCCAGGCCCAGTGGCCGGCCACCGGTGTCGGCCAGGACTTTGGTGGTCTTGCCATCCAGGCTGGTGCGGATCAGTCGCCCGTCGTGCAGGCCGGTGATGAGCGTGTCGTTTTCCAGCAGCAGGGCTTCCGGCCCGTCGATGTCGGCGGCACCGACGCGTTCCATGCCTTTGAGGCGCTGATTGTCGGCGTAAATGCCGCTGGAGAGGGACGGCGCGGGTTGTGGCGTCCAGGCCACCGGTCGCACCTTGGTCGGCATCAGCAGGAGGAAGGCGCAGATGACGACAATGACCAGCAGCAGGCATTTGAGGATTTTGCTCACGCGTTGACTCCGGTTGCCACCAGGTATTTCTGCGCCATCTCGCGCAATGCTTGCATCGACGCCGCCGATTCCCGATCGATGCGCCGCTTGAGCAACAACCGGTTGGCAAGCCGCATCGCCAGACCGCTGAATTGGTACTCCAGGGTGCGGACGAAACGTGTGTCCTTGCCCAGGGCTTCGCATTCGTAGGTCACCACCAGCGACAGGCCATGGTCACCCTGGGCACGCGCGCTCCAGCGCTGGCCGGGCAGGTACTGCGCCACTTCCCAGCGCAAGTGTCCTTCACGACCGCCGGCGCGGATGTCCTCCTCGAAACGTGCGCCGGCCTGCAATGGACCTTTGGGGCCATCGATGTGCAGCGACGACGGATGCCATTGCGGCCAAAGGGTCACGGTGCTGGCGTAGGCCAGTACATCGATCGGGTGTCCGGCAATGACAATCTGATGCTGCATGCGGGTCATGGGCGTTCTCGTCGGGTTGAGCGGCACAGGTTCCGGCTCCCAATAGAGGGTGCCGAACAGGTAGTCCATCAGCGGGAAAACGATGTTGAAATTGCGCTCCTGCATCAGTTCGCGGCGGTGGTGCAGTTCGTGCAGCCGGCGCATCTGGCGGATCCACGGCAGCCGTGTGAGCGGATTGTGCGGTGGCAGATGCTCGCAGGCATGGAACACTTCATAAGCCAGGTAGCCGAGGACAAGAACACCGCCGACCAGTCCGGCGACGTTGGTATCGATGTGCTTGAGCAGCCACCAGAGGGGCAGGGCCACGGCAAATGTGTGCAGTACGATCAGCCATGCCGGAAACAGGATCACCCGCCAGTCGCGGGCGCTGTCGTAGGTCATGTGGCCTGGGGTGAAAAAGCTGTGGTGGTCGCCGGCGTGACGGGCATAAAACAGCCGGGCGAATCCCTTTTTATGATGCCCCAGGTGGCGATGCACCATGTACACGCCGAGGTTGAACACTAGCAGCGTGACCGGCACTGCAATCCATTGGGCCGGCTGTACCTGATGCACGTTGCTCCAGAAAACGCTGATCGCCAGCGCACCGAACAACAGGACAAAAGCGCCGTGCAGCCAAGGGTTGTAGAGCGGATGAATGGCGGCGCGGTAGCGGCTGCGGAATCCTTCGGTGGTCTGCCTCACTGCAATCACCTGTCGTTGTTGTTATCTCCTGCAGATTAGTCGATTGCGCTGTTCTGGCGGGGCGAACCTTGAGGACACAACGGCCATGATCCGGTGCAAACCGGTTTCAGGTCAGCGGGTCCCAGCGTTGCGACCAGTCTTCGTCGGAATCGATCACCTCGCGCAGCAGGTCGAAGGCGCGTTGCAGCGTCGGCGAGTCACGATCGCGGGAGTAGACCAGATAGGTCGGGTAGCTGAATTCCGGAGCCTTGGGCACCCGTTCCAGGGCACCGCTATCGAGATAACTCTGCACGACACGGGTACGGAAGTAACCACTACCGCCGTTTTCGAGAAGGTACTGCAAGCCCAACGGGCCAAGATTGAAACTCAGCGCCGCCTTGGCTTTTTCCGGCAGGGCGGCATCGTGCTGGCGCCGGAATTCGGCGCCCCAATCGATGTACACATAAGGATCGGGCCTGTCGGCCAGGCGCACGAGAATCAGTTTTTCTTCGAGTACCTGCTCGACCTGCAAACGCGGCCAATACTCGGGCTGATACACCAGCGCAGCATCCAGAACGCCCAACTCCAGTTGGCGCAGGAGGTTTTCGCCCTCATGGATTTCCATGCGCAGGGCGTGGCTGGGGATGTGCTTGCGGATTTCGCCGGCCCAACCGAGCATCAGCGGGTTACACAGGCTCACCTCGCCACCGATGTGCAGCACATCGCGATAACCCTCGGGCAAGGGCAGATCACGCCGCGCGGCGTCCCAGGTTTGCACCAGTTGGTTGGCGTACACCACGAACGCTTCACCGTTGGGCGTCAGGCGAGCACCGGCACGATTGCGCACGAACAGGGTACTGCCCAGTTGGCTCTCGAGCTTCTGCACCCGTGCGGTGATCGCGGTCTGGGTGACATGGAGCTTTTGCGCGGCGGCAGCCAGGCTGCCATGGCGGACGATTTCGAGGAAGGTGCGGGCGAGGTCGATGTCCATGGGGTGGCCGGTGTGGGAGATTGAGGCATTGTAAGAGCACAAACCTCACAGGCACCACTCATACCCCTCGCCACAGGGCAGACAAAAACGACGAATCCCGCCACTAGGGGCGGGATTCGTTTGCAGCAGGCACGCTCCCGAAGGCCGGGAGTCAGGTGCTTACGACGGGAACAGTTCGGACAGTTTCATGGCCAGCATCATGTCGCCTTCTGCGCGCAGTTTGCCGCCCATGAACGCTTGCATGCCGTCAGTCGAACCGTCGACGATGCCTTCCAGGGTTTCGCCGTCCATCACCAGAGTCACCTGGGCGTCCGGGTTCTCGCCTTCCTGCAGCTCGCAAGTCTGGTCTTTGACAATCAGCGAGAAGTTCTTGGTGTCGTCGATGCGGAAACCGAAGACCAGGTCCAGGCCGGCAGCAGCGGCTGGGTTGAACTTGGCTTTCATTGCTTGTACGGCGTCTGCTACGGAGGTCATGGTTCGATCCTTTCTTGGGTAATAAGAGCAGGGTGATTACTGCCAGGGTCACAATAGTCCGGACTCAGCGAAACGTGATGAGCTCCGGGGCCTTCAACAGTTGCAGGTGCGCATGACTGTTGAAGGAAGCCAGCGACACCTCGCGACCACGAAACTTAAGCTGGTTGAGCGAGGTGTTGACGATTTGCCAGTTCAATTCAAAGGCCTGCCGGGCAGGCATTTGCGTAATCAGGTGGAGCAGGGCGGTGATGGTGCCGCCGGAAGTGAACACGGCGATTTTCTGGGTGTTGTCGGCCTGGTCGAGGATGCGATGCAAGCCGCCCCGCACCCGCTCGACAAACCCCAGCCAGCTTTCCAGGCCCGGTGTGTCGTAGGTACCGGTGAGCCAGCGCTCGATGATCAGGGCGAAGATGCGTTGGAACTCACCACGGTTTTGCGCGGCGTTGCGCAAGATGTTCAGCGCTTCGGGTTCGTCCGGCAACATGGCCGGCAACAGCGCGCGGATCACCGCGTCGGCGTCGAATTCGTTGAAGGCGGAGTCGGTTTCCAGCAGCGGCACCGGCAGGCCCACCGCGGCGAATTGCTCCAGCGCGCTGTTGGCCGTGTGCTGCTGGCGGCGCAGATCCCCTGCCAGGCAGCGGTCGAAGCTGATCCCGAGTTCGGCCAGGTGCCGGCCAAGGATTTCAGCCTGACGAATGCCGGTCGGCGACAGGACGTCGTAGTCGTCTGCACCGAAGGAGGCCTGGCCATGTCGAATCAAATAGATACTGCCCACGTCCGCGTCATCCCGGTACGTTGAAGGTTTGGCGAGGTTATGAGGATGGCGGTGAGCTGTCAATGAAAAAACATACGCTTGTTTGAAATGCTTGTTACAGGCCCGTTGCCAGAGGTTTCACGGCTGGTCGCAAGGTCGGCGCATGGGTATGCTGGAGGTATCCCGCGCGCGTTCAAGCCGCGCATCGTTTGAGGAGTCCCCGTGGAGTTTTTTTCCGAGTACGCCATTTTCCTGGCCAAGACCGTGACCCTGGTGATCGCCATTCTGGTGGTCCTGGCCAGTTTTGCGGCCCTGCGCAGCAAGGGGCGGCGCAAGTCGTCCGGCCAGTTGCAGGTCAGCAAGCTCAATGATTTCTACAAAGAGCTGCGCGAACGCCTGGAGCAAACCTTGCTCGACAAGGACCAGCTCAAGGCCCTGCGCAAGACCCAGGCCAAGACCGACAAGAAGCAGAAGAAAAAACCCGAGGTCAAACCCCGGGTGTTCGTGCTCGATTTCAACGGCGATATCAAGGCTTCGGCCACCGAAAGCCTGCGCCACGAAATCACGGCCTTGCTGACCCTTGCCACGCCCAAGGACGAAGTGGTCCTGCGCCTGGAAAGCGGCGGCGGCATGGTTCACAGCTACGGCCTGGCTTCCTCGCAACTGGCGCGTATCCGCGAAGCCGGCGTGCCCCTGACCGTGTGCATCGACAAGGTCGCGGCCAGTGGTGGCTACATGATGGCGTGCATCGGCCAGAAAATCATCAGCGCACCGTTCGCGATCCTCGGCTCGATTGGTGTGGTGGCGCAGTTGCCCAACGTCAATCGCCTGCTGAAAAAGCACGACATCGACTTCGAAGTGCTGACCGCCGGTGAATACAAACGCACCCTGACCGTGTTTGGAGAAAACACCGAGAAGGGCCGGGAGAAGTTCCAGCAAGACCTGGACATCACCCATCAACTGTTCAAGAACTTCGTGTCGCGCTACCGTCCGCAACTGGCGATCGATGAAGTGGCCACCGGCGAAATCTGGCTCGGCGTCGCGGCGCTGGACAAGCACCTGGTCGACGAACTCAAGACCAGCGATGAATACCTCGCTGAGCGCGCCAGCAAGTCCGAGCTCTATCACTTGCATTACGCCGAACGCAAAAGCCTGCCGGAGCGCATCGGCATGGCTGCCAGCGGCTCGGTCGACCGCGTGCTGTTGAGTTGGTGGAGCCGTTTGACCCAGCAACGTTTCTGGTAACGGGCCAGGAAATTTGCCAAACATCCAGCCGGGGTATTTGCCCCGGTTTTTTTTGGGGTGTTTTCAGTGGTTTGGAGGCCGCGCGGGCGCGGTCCCTTGTGGGAGCTGGCTTGCCTGCGATGGTCGTTAACGATAACGCGTGTGGACTGGATGAACGCGGCGCACTTGAGTCCATCGCCAGCAGGCTGGCTCCTACAGGTTCCCGGGAACCTTTTTTTGCCTGCGAACGCTTGCCCGATGTCTTCCACGGCACGGCGAAATCTCTGAAGGCGTCAGGCGATCGTTCCTGCTTTCGGCAACGCGGCGGCTGGTTATGTTGGTGTTCCAAAAACAGTTGCCATGGAATGCACATGAATGACCATCAGATACCGCTAAATCCCCAGCCTGTGCCGCTGCGCGAAACACTGCAATCTGTGGTGAGCGCGGCTTTACCGCAATCTCCCGAGCAGTTCGGTGCGCAGTTGATCAGGGAGAAATGGGGGCAAAACATCGACCCGCACACTGCGCTGTTAGTCACTCTTGATTACCACTACCGCGGGCACTCGCCGCAGGACGGCATCGAGCAGGGTCAGGTGGCAAGCACCCAAACCCTGGTCCAGGCGTTGCTGGAGAATTACCAGACCGTCGGTGACGGGCGCTTCGCCGAAAGCGCGTTTGGCTTTTACACACCGCCCGATGTCGGCCCGTCCATTCGCATCGTGGAACATGTCGATGAGTTCGCCGACCACGGTAATGGCAATCACCATACCTACGAAGGCATCTACCGCCAGACCACGCCCCAGGTGTATGGGCCGACAACGCAAATTGCCCTCAGGCCGGCGGCGTTCAAACAGTGGGTGTGGGAGCTGGATTTGCAAACCCGCTATCAGGCTTACCTTGATCGCACCTGGCCCTCTGACAAGCGAATCGTCCAGGCGCAGCCTTACGACCTGAGAACCTCGGCCAAGGCCGCCTTTATCATGAGCGCCTGCCTGCAACACCAGGAGGGCAGTTTGAGTCAGGAAGGCCTGGCCCTGGCCATGCAGGCCTCCGGGTTGCCGGCGGAGCAGGCGTGGAGTGCGTTGACCATCGATCAGCTACAGGCGCCGACTCGTGTCAGCGCACTGATCGAGGCCGGTCGGCTGACGATCTATCGCTACACCTCGGACGATATCTGGTGTTATCGCCACCGTCACAGCGGCCGGGTCCTGCTGAATATCCCGGGCAACTCCTCTCCCTTGCATGAATTCACCGACTGGCGACACCTGCGCCAATGGATCGTGGCCCAGGGCCAGGTGCCGGCCACACGCCAGGCGCTGCTCGCGCATTTTGCCGAGAACGATCGGGAAGACGGCACTTTCCATGCGGGTGTGTCGACCGCGCTGGAGGGCATGGCGGTTTACCCGAACGAACACTGGCTGAAAAGGAGCGCCGGGCTCTTCAACGACGACGGTTTCTGGGACCCGCAGGATTACATAGATCTTGAGCGAGCTCACTCCGACACCGATCCGTTCGCGCAACTGGTACTGACGATGAAGCAGGCCTCGATGGCCAGCGTCAAAACCATCCGTGACGATGCCCAGGTCAATCGCGATAACCTGAGCGCGGTGGTGGAACCGCTGGTGCGCTGGATCAACCGGCTGGGGCCATTGGCATTGTTCATTCCGGGAGGCGAGGGTGTCCTGGTGCTGGCCGGCCTGATCGACGCCGGTTATGGCCTTGATCAGGCCATCAACGGCAAGACACCGGAGCAGCGCTCCGAGGGCGTGACGCGCACCGTGTTCGGCTTGCTCAATGCGCTCCCGCTGGTCGGGGCTGTGGTGGCACTCAAGGGCGAAGAAAAAATCGCCGGAACCCTGCACGAGCCTGGGGAGCCCTCGAGCGAGCCGCATCCCGGCACGCTGGCCAAGCCCGTAGCCGGATCGGTTCCGGCGTCGGTGTCGACTCGCATAGAGCTGTTGCGTGAGGTGTGCGCACCCCATGCTGCCTTCAGTGATGAGGTACTGGGGCAGATCGCCCGGGTCAGCACGGTCGACGACGACATGCTGCGCCTGATGCAGGCGGGGCGCCCACCAACGCCGTTGCTGGCCGATACCATCACACGCTTCAAGCTCGATCAGGAACTCGAAGCCGTCGCCGATGCGCAAGCGCGGGCCGGATTGTTCAACGCCCGCTATCAGGCGCTCCAGCACTCGGAGCGGGAATGGGTTCGCCTGTTTCAGCGCGAATACCCAGGATTGCCGAAAGGCGCCGTGGAGCAAATCCTCGACCGTTCGGGAGTCGACATCCATCGGCCCTTCGACGCTGACGAGGCGCTGCAATTGCTCAAGCGACTGGACAACAAATCGCGGGACTACCAACAGCATGTACGACTCAACCGGGCCTATGAAGGCTTGTACTTGCGTTCGGTCCTGCATCCCGAAACCGATGTCCTGGCACTGCACTCCCTGCATCGCCTGCCCGACTGGCCGCAAGGCCTGCGCATCGAGGTACTCGACGGGGCAATCAGTGGCCGTGTCCTGGACCGCTGCGGTCCGCTCGATTCCACGGATTGCCGGCGTTTGATCAAGGTCGGTGAGCGCTACCGGTATTCCACCGTGGCGTCTACTGACGGCGAGGGTTCAGACCTGTTTACCGCGCTGCTCGACCTATTGTCCGTGGAGGAACGTACGGCGATGTCGCTTCACTCGCCGGATGCTGCCAGCGAGTTGCGGTTGCGCATTGGCGGTCATGCCTTGGCCCGTTCCGAGTTGATACTGGGCTTGAATCGAATGGATTCGCGGTTGCCTTTCGAAGCTGGGGGATTGCGCGGTGGCGGCTTCCCGAACACGCCACAGGCCGCAGCGCTGACCCATGGTGTCATGCGTCTGCAGGTCAAGGATCTGTATCCGGATTTCACTGATGCCCAGGCGGATGAGTTGCTGACTGAAGCGGGTGCCGGGGCTCAGGCGCTGGTGGATCGCCTGATAGCGCAGATGCAGCAGTTGCATGCCGATCTGCGCCAGTGGATCGATCAGTCCGTGCTGGATGCCGATGACATGGACATCGATTTTCTGTCCGTTGGCGATGATGAAGCAGAGGGCATGACCCTGGGGCAGGTGGCGGCGCACAATGTCCAACTGCTGCAAACCGTGATCGATTACGAGCGTGAAACTCGGACCGAACTGGGCGATGAACTGATGAGCATCTGGCAAAAATGCGCGCCCCGGATCAATAGAGTGATGTCGGGTGAGACGTTTTCCGGGTACAGGCTGGACCTGGCTTTCGAGGACTACCATCGGTTGCCGACGATGAACGTACGCTTCAATGAGGTCGTCGAGTTATCGATGCTGGGCCTGCACCTGATCGAGCGCGAGAGCCTGAGCGCCTTTCTCGAAAGCTTTCCGAACCTGCGTTCCCTGAGCCTGGAGCGTGTCGACCTGCGTCGACTCAACGCAAACGGCGTACTGGAAGGTGTGTTGCCTCCACCGATTCGGCAAATGACCCGTCTCACTACGCTGAACCTGAGCGCCACTTTGCTGCAGTTTCAGGAGAACACGGCTGCACAGTTTGGTGATCTGGTGAGCCTGCAAGCGCTGGACCTGAGTGACAACCCTTTGACCGTCCCGCCCGTTGTCCTGGGGCTCAATGAGTTGCGTGTATTGAACCTGAGAAACACCGGGATCAGCCGTTGTCCGGTGGGCATCGCCGATCAGCCGTACCTCACCTCGCTCGACTTGCGAGGCAACCGGATCAGCCGGGTTCCCCAATCGATACTGAATCAGGCGGTCTCCCGGGACCGGGTGAAACTGTGGGGTAATCCGCTGACGGATGAAGATACCTTGCTGCGCCTGGTCGATCATCGCGAGCGTACCGGCATCAATCTGTGGCTGAGTGAACCGGGTGCCGATTACGGCAGTGCGACGCCCTGGCTGGAGGAGGGCGATGAAAGCCTGCGCGAGGCGCGGCAACAGATCTGGCAACGACTGGCCGTCAAGCCATCGGGCAGTACATTGCTGCGGGTCATGGATGGATTGCGCCTGACGGCGGATTTCCAGGTCGGCTATCTGTCGCTGCAGGCGCGCGTGTGGCACTTGCTGCACGAAGCGGATACGTCAGAGGAGTTGTGGGGCTGGTTGCGTCAGAGTATCGAATCGCGGGTTGGCGATGCAGAAAACCCGTTCAGGATGTTCGTGGTGCTGGAAGAACGAGTCCGGTTATACCGTGACTGGGTGGCCATGGGGCGGCCGATTCCGCTGGTGGAACATCCGGTGTTCTAGCGCGAAGGGTAAACCCCCTTGAACCCCGGGGCCGGGGTTCAAGGGGTGACGGTCAGCGGCGACGGAACAGCGGCAGCGGTTCGTCGGTCGCGGCTTGATAAGTCACCGAGAAGTCCTTGAGGCCTTCAAGGGCTTCGTGCGGATCCTTGTCGGGGCGAATGGCGAACGCGTCGAAACCACAGCGATGCATGTAGAACAGTTGGTCACGCAGCACGTCACCAATGGCCCGCAATTCGCCCTTGAAACCGTAACGGTCACGCAGCAGGCGGGCGTTGGAGTAGTTGCGGCCATCGGTGAATGCCGGGAAGTTCAGGGCAATGACCTGGAACTGCGCGACGTCTTCACCGATTTCCTCGGCTTCTTCATCGGCGTCAAGCCAGATGCCCAGGCCGCCGTCGCGGGCCAGGAGCATACGGCTGTGTTCGCGCCACAACTGCAAGGGGACGATGTAGTCGTCGCAGTTGGTGATCTCGTCGATGCTGAAGTCCTTGGGCAGCAGGTGCCAGGTCTCGTCGACGACCTCGTTGTTCTTAATGATTCGCTGCATAGACACGCTCCTTGAAGAGGTCGATACCAATACGCTGATAGGTGTCGATGAAGCGTTCGTCTTCGGTACGTTGTTCGATGTACACGTCGATCAGCTTTTCGATCACGTCAGGCATGGCTTCCTGGGCAAAGGACGGGCCGAGGATCTTGCCCAGGCTGGCGTCACGGCTGGCGCTGCCGCCGAGGGAAACCTGATAGAACTCTTCGCCTTTCTTGTCCACCCCGAGGATGCCGATGTGGCCCACGTGGTGGTGGCCGCAAGCGTTCATGCAACCGGAGATGTTCAGGTCCAGCTCGCCGATGTCGAACAGGTAGTCCAGGTCGTCGAAACGGCGCTGGATCGATTCGGCGATCGGGATCGACTTGGCGTTGGCCAGGGAGCAGAAGTCGCCACCCGGGCAGCAGATGATGTCGGTCAGCAAGCCGATGTTCGGCGTGGCGAAGCCTTGCTCGCGCAGCTCGCCCCACAGGACGAACAGCTTGTCCTGCTCGACGTCGGCCAGAATGATGTTCTGCTCGTGGGAGGTACGCAGTTGACCGAAGCTGTAACGCTCGGCCAGGTCGGCCACGGCGTCGAGCTGTTTGTCGGTGATGTCGCCCGGTGCAACGCCGGTAGGCTTGAGGGACAAGGTCACGGCCACGTAGCCCGGTTTCTTGTGGGCCAGGGTGTTGCGTGCGCGCCAGCGGGCGAAGCCCGGGTGCTGCAGGTCGAGCTCGGCCAGGGCGGCGGTCTGGTTGTCCAGGGCCTTGTAGTCCGGGTCGACGAAATGTTTGGCGACGCGCTGCACTTCGGCTTCGGTCAGCGTGGTCTGGCCACCGCGCAGGTGCTCCATTTCCGCGTCGACTTTCTGCGCGAAGACTTCAGGCGTCAGCGCTTTCACCAGGATCTTGATCCGCGCCTTGTACTTGTTGTCACGACGGCCATAGCGGTTGTAGACCCGCAGGATGGCGTCGAGGTAGCTCAACAGGTCTTGCCATGGCAGGAACTCGTTGATGAATGCCCCCACCACCGGCGTACGGCCCAGACCACCACCGACCAGCACACGGAAACCCAGTTCGCCAGCGGCGTTGTGCACCGGCTCAAGGCCGATGTCATGGACTTCGATGGCGGCGCGGTCGGAAGTCGAACCGTTGACGGCGATCTTGAACTTGCGCGGAAGGTAGGCGAATTCCGGGTGGAAAGTCGTCCACTGGCGCACAATCTCGCACCATGGGCGCGGATCGATCAGTTCATCGGCGGCGACACCGGCGAACTGGTCGGTGGTGACGTTGCGCAGGCAGTTGCCGCTGGTCTGGATCGCGTGCATCTGCACGGTGGCCAGTTCAGCGAGAATGTCCGGAATGTCTTCCACGGCCGGCCAGTTGAACTGCACGTTCTGCCGGGTACTGATGTGGGCGTAGCCCTTGTCGTAGTCACGGGCGATCTTGGCCATCATTCGCATTTGCCGCGAAGTCAGTTGGCCGTAAGGCACCGCGACTCGCAACATAGGCGCGAAACGCTGGATATAAAGGCCATTTTGCAGGCGCAGGGGGCGGAATTCTTCTTCGCTCAGCTCGCCTGCCAGATAGCGTCGGGTCTGATCACGGAACTGCTTGACGCGGTCCTCGATGATCCGCTGATCGTATTCGTCGTATACGTACATATAAGTCCTGTTCTCAGGCTTGGGCCGGTCGGAAACAGCGGCGTTTTTTGGCTGGCTGGCGTCCGATAAAACCTCGGCAATTCTGCGCGCACGGCCGCGCACTCCCTACGGAGCCGAGGCAAGATACCAGTTTGCAGTTATGCGTAAAAGTGATGTTTGAGCATATGTAAAGAACCAAATCGCCTAATGAGAATCGTTGTGGCAAAGACCCTGTTTGTGATGCGGGCAATCGTCGTCTTTACTCTGCTCGAGTCTTTATGCAATCACCGATAAAACCGACAAGAGGCGATGCAATGAGCAACCCAACCAAAGCACGGAAAAGCGATAGCACCGTAGATGCCTGGGCAATCTTGTTCCTGATCATGCTGGTCGTGGGGACGGCGGTTTTCTGGGTCAGCCACCAATAAACGACCCGTCCGGGCCCGGTTCCGACGATTGTCCGACAAAAACCGGAAAAATCGCCGTTTTACGGATGTTCGCTGGCTATAATGCGCGGCGAATTTCCGTGGGCTCGGACGACCAATGTTGAAGTTTCTGTATGGCGTATTGCTGACGCTGGGCATGGTCGTGGGACCTTGTGCCCAAGCGGCGTCAGTGCTGTTCCTGAATCCGGGAACCCCAACGGAAGCGTTCTGGGCGAGTTACTCGCAGTTCATGCAGGCTGCGGCGACGGACCTGGGGATGGACTTGCGTATCCAGTATTCCGACCGCGTCTCCGAAAACACCATCCGCCAGGCTCGTGAAGCCCTTCAGGGCGAACATCGTCCCGACTACCTGATCTTCGTCAACGAGCAATACATCGCCCCCGAGATCCTGCGGCTGGCCAAAGGCAGCGGGGTGAAACTGTTCATGGTCAACAACGCCCTGACGGCGGATCAGATGAAGCTGATTGGCGCGCGGCCTGACAAGTATCCCGATTTGCTCGGCAGCCTGGTGCCCAATGATGAAGAGGGCGGCTACCTGATGCTCAAGGAATTGATCCGGCAGCACGGTCCGGTGGCCCTCGGCCAGACGATTGAGCTGCTGGCCTTTTCCGGTTTGAAGATCACCCCGTCTGCGCAGTATCGCGAAAAAGGCCTGCGGCGCGCCTTGGCCGAGCACCCAGAAGTGCGTTTGCGCCAGTTGGTGTACGGCGGCTGGACCCGGCAACGCGCCTACGAGCAGGCCAGGCTGTTGTTCAAGCGCTACCCGCAGACGTCGCTGGTCTGGGCCGCGAACGACGAGATGGCGCTAGGTGTGATGCAGGCGTATGTCGAGGCCGGCGGTGTGCCGGGCAAAGGCGTGCTGTTCGGCGCAATCAACAATTCACCCGCGGCGTTGCAGGCACTGCTGGACCGTCGCCTGAGTGTGTTGCTGGGCGGGCACTTCACTCTGGGTGGCTGGGCGCTGGTGCAATTGCATGACTACGATGAAGGCGTGGACATCAGCCAGTACGGCGGCCGTGACCGCCAGATTCCGTTGCTGCAGCTGATCGACCGGGCACAGGCCAGGCGACTGCTGGCGATGGGGGCCACCCAGGACTTCGGTGTGGATTTTCACAAACTCTCGGCCAAGGGGCGTCCCGCGTCCTGGCGTTACCCGTTCACCCTGCAAACCCTGATGCACTGAGCCGCGTCAAACCCCGGCCAGGAGTAGCACCAGCTTGACGATGCCGAACAACGTCAAGGCAAACACCACCGTGAACAGGATCCCCAGAATCACGAAATGACTGGGCTTGCCGTGCGTGAAATCACGGGCCCGGTTCTTCCCGCTCTGCACCCCGAACGCCGCCGCCATGACGCTGTGCAGCATTTGCCAGAAGCTCGGCGGCTTGTTGTCGGCCGGATCGTCCATAAAACCCTCGCCACGGATGTGTGTGAGGCAAGCATAGACAATACACAGCATGCACAAAACAAATGTGGGAGCGAGCTTGCTCGCGATGAGGCCGTAACAGTCGATATCCATGCGACTGTCAGTCCGCCATCGCGAGCAAGCTCGCTCCCACAGAGGTATGTGTTGGCCACAATATCGTGGTCAATAGAGCCGCTTAGTTGTCGTAACCCAGGTTCGGTGCCAGCCAGCGCTCGGTCACGCTCAACTCCTGGCCTTTGCGCGAGGTGTAGCTTTGCACCTGGTCTTTGTCGACCTTGCCCACGGCGAAGTATTGCGCCTGCGGGTGAGCGAAGTACCAGCCGCTGACCGCTGCCGCCGGGAACATGGCGTAGTGTTCGGTGAGGAACACGCCGCTGCGGCCTGCACGCATTTCTTCGGCCTCCGGATCGAGCAGGGCGAACAATTGGGCTTTTTCGGTGTGATCCGGGCAGGCCGGATAACCCGGTGCCGGACGGATACCGGTGTATTGTTCCTTGATCAGCGCTTCGTTATCCAGCACTTCATCCTTGGCGTAGCCCCAGTAGTCTTTACGCACCTGCTGGTGCAGCCATTCGGCGCAGGCCTCGGCCAGGCGGTCGGCCAGGGCCTTGACCATGATCGAGTTGTAGTCGTCGCCAGCGTCCTGGTAGGCCTTGGCCACTTCTTCGGCGCCGATGCCGGCGGTGGTGATGAAACCACCCACGTAGTCGGTCACTTCACTGTCCTTGGGCGCGACGAAGTCGGCCAGGGAGAAGTTCGGCTTGCCGTCGGTCTTGATGATCTGCTGGCGCAGGTGATGCAGTTTGGCCATTGGCTTGCCGTCATCGCCATAGAGCTCGATGTCGTCGTCATGCACCTGGTTGGCCGGCCAGAAGCCAAACACTGCGCGAGCACTGATCAGCTTTTCGTCGATCAATTTGCGCAGCATTTCCCTTGCATCGTTGTACAGCGAGGTGGCGGCTTCACCGACCACTTCGTCCTGGAGGATGCGCGGGAACTTGCCGGCCAGGTCCCAGGATATGAAGAACGGCGTCCAGTCGATGTACTCGGCCAGAACGTTGAGGTCGATGTTGTCCAGCACCCGCGTGCCGGTGAAAGTCGGTTTGACCGGCGTGTAGCTCGCCCAGTCGAACTGTGGTTTCTTGGCGATGGCCGCGCCATAGCTCAGGCGTTCGGTGCGGGCGCTGCGGTTGGCGGTGCGCTCGCGAACCTCGATGTAGTCCTGGCGGGTTTTCTCGACGAAACCGGCCTTGAGCTCCTTGGACAGCAACTGGGTCGCCACGCCCACGGCGCGGGAGGCGTCGGTGACGTAGATCACTGCGTCGTTGCTGTACTTGGGCTCGATCTTCACCGCCGTGTGCGCCTTGGAGGTGGTGGCGCCACCGATCATCAACGGCAGGTGGAAGTCCTGGCGCTGCATTTCGCGGGCAACATGGACCATCTCATCCAGCGACGGAGTGATCAGGCCGGACAGGCCGATGATGTCGCACTTCTGCTCCCTGGCCACCTGGAGGATCTTCTCCGCCGGGACCATCACGCCGAGGTCGACGATGTCATAGCCGTTGCAACCGAGCACCACGCCGACGATGTTCTTGCCGATGTCGTGCACGTCGCCTTTCACGGTCGCCATGAGGATTTTGCCCTTGGCTTCAGGCTTGTCGCCTTTTTCCAGTTCGATGAACGGGATCAGGTGCGCCACGGCCTGCTTCATCACGCGAGCGGACTTCACCACCTGGGGCAGGAACATTTTGCCGGCACCGAACAGGTCGCCGACGATGTTCATGCCGGCCATCAACGGGCCTTCGATCACTTCGATCGGGCGGCTGAAGGACAGGCGCGATTCTTCTGTGTCTTCGACGATGTGGGTGGTAATGCCTTTGACCAGCGCATGTTCCAGGCGCTTGTTGACGTCCCAGTTGCGCCACTCTTCGGTCTCGGCTTCCTTGACGCTGCCGTCGCCCTTGTACTTGTCGGCGATGGCGAGGAGGGCGTCGGTGCCTTCCGGGGTGCGGTTGAGGATCACGTCTTCGACGGCGTCGCGCAGTTCCACCGGGATCTGGTCGTAGATCTCCAGTTGCCCGGCGTTGACGATACCCATGGTCAGCCCGGCGCGGATTGCGTAGAGCAGGAACACCGAGTGGATCGCCTCACGCACCGGGTTGTTGCCACGGAACGAGAACGATACGTTGGACACGCCACCGGAGGTCAGCGCATACGGCAGCTCGTCACGGATGTAGGCACAGGCGTTGATGAAATCGACGGCGTAATTGTTGTGCTCTTCGATACCGGTGGCCACGGCGAAGATGTTCGGGTCGAAGATGATGTCTTCCGGCGGGAAGTCCACTTCATTGACCAGGATGTCGTAGGAGCGTTTGCAGATTTCCTTCTTGCGCGCTTCGGTGTCGGCCTGGCCGGCTTCGTCGAAGGCCATCACCACGACCGCGGCGCCGTAGCGCTTGCACAGTTTGGCGTGGTGAATGAACTGCTCGACGCCTTCTTTCATGCTGATCGAGTTGACGATGCCCTTGCCCTGGATGCATTTGAGGCCGGCTTCGATCACTTCCCACTTCGAGGAGTCGATCATGATCGGTACGCGGGAGATGTCCGGTTCGCCGGCAATCAGATTGAGGAAGGTCACCATGGCCTTCTTCGAATCGAGCATCCCTTCGTCCATGTTGATGTCGATCACCTGGGCACCAGCCTCGACCTGCTGCAGGGCGACTTCCAGGGCTTCGGTGTAGTTGTCCTCGCGGATCAGCCGGGCGAACTTGGCGGAACCTGTGATGTTGGTGCGCTCGCCGACGTTGACGAACAGCGAGCTGCGATCGATGGTGAAGGGTTCCAGGCCCGAGAGGCGGCAAGCCTTGGGAATGTCCGGGATCTGGCGCGGCGCATAGCCGGCCACGGCCTTGGCGATGGCTTCGATGTGGCCCGGCGTGGTGCCGCAGCAGCCGCCGACAATGTTGAGGAAGCCGCTTTGAGCGAACTCTTCGATGACCTTGGCGGTTTGCGACGGCAGTTCGTCGTACTCGCCGAATTCGTTCGGCAGGCCGGCGTTCGGGTGCGCCGACACGTGGGTGCCTGCCTTGTTCGACAGCTCTTCGAGGTACGGGCGCAACTCGCTGGCGCCGAGGGCGCAGTTCAGGCCAACGGAAATCGGCTTGGCGTGGGCCACGGAGTTCCAGAAGGCTTCGGTGGTCTGGCCCGACAGGGTGCGGCCCGAGGCGTCGGTGATGGTGCCGGAAATCATGATCGGCAGTTCGACGCCCAGTTCTTCGAACACGCCCTGCACGGCGAAGATCGCGGCTTTGGCGTTGAGGGTGTCGAAGATGGTTTCGATCAGGATCAGGTCGGCGCCGCCCTCGATCAGGCCTTTGGTGGATTCGGTGTAGTTTTCCACCAGTTCATCGAAGGTCACGTTGCGGTAGCCGGGGTTGTTCACGTCCGGGGACAACGAGCAGGTGCGACTGGTAGGACCGAGCACGCCGGCGACGAAGCGCGGTTTGTCCGGGGTTTCCAGGGTCTTGGCGTCGGCGACCTTGCGTGCCAGGCGAGCGCCTTCTACGTTTAATTCATACGCCAGACCTTGCATGCCGTAGTCGGCCAGGGAGATCTGGGTGGCGTTGAAGGTATTGGTTTCCAGAATGTCGGCGCCAGCGTCGAGGTAGGCTTTCTCGATGCCGCCAATCACGTCCGGACGAGTCAGTACCAACAGGTCGTTGTTGCCTTTGACATCGCTCGGCCAGTCAGCGAAGCGTTTGCCACGGTAATCCTGCTCTTCGAGCTTGTAGCTCTGGATCATCGTGCCCATACCGCCATCGAGAATCAGGATGCGCTCTTTGAGGGCGTGCTTGAGAGCTTGAAGGCGAACGCTGCGATCGGACATTTGGACTACTCGGTAAGACCATGACGAAGGGCCGGGATGATAGCAAACCTGTGCGCTTTTAGAGCATGACTCGGTTTTGCATGAATATCGTTCATGTTGGCAGGCATGGCAGACCGGTAGAATCGCGGCGTTTTTTCAGGATCCGGGACCAGGGACATGTCTTATCGCTTCGTCATCAGCAGTGTGTTGATGCTTTTAAGCTGGGGCGCTGCGGCGCAAAGTCCGGCGAACTCCTCTGCCATTTCCTACAGTCGAGACATTCAACCGATCTTCACTGAAAAGTGCGTGGCCTGCCACGCTTGCAACGACGCTGCCTGTCAGCTCAACCTGGGCAGCGGCGAAGGCGCGGCACGCGGCGCGACGAAAGTCCCGGTTTACGACGGTGACCGTACTAAAGCGGTGGCGCCGACGCGGCTGTTTCTGGACGCCTCCGGCAAAGCCGCCTGGCAGCAAAAGGGCTTCTTTTCGGTGCTTGATGCCCAGGGCAGCCAGGCCTCATTGATGGCGCGGATGCTGGAACTGGGCCACAACACCCCCTTGCAACCTAACGCCAGGCTGCCGCAAGACATCGTCCTGGGTCTGAACCGGGAGAACATGTGTTCCATGCCCGCGCAGTTCGATGGCTACGCCGCTTCGCACCCGAAAGAAGGCATGCCGCTGGCGGTGACCGGGCTGACCGACCAGCAGTACCAGACGCTGCAACGCTGGCTGGCCGCAGGCGCACCTATCGATCAGCAGGCCCTGGCCCCGAGTGCGCAAGAAGCGCTGCAAGTAATCCAGTGGGAAAACCTGCTCAATTCGCCGGGCGCCCGGCAAAGCCTGGTGGGGCGCTGGCTGTATGAGCACTGGTTCCTCGCCCATCTTTACTTCAAGGAGGGTGAACCCGGGCATTTCTTCCAGTGGGTGCGTTCGCGCACGCCGACCGGCCAGCCGATTGACCTGATCAATACCCGGCGTCCCAACGATGATCCAGGCTCGGAGTTTTACTACCGCTTGTGGCCGGTGCAGGGCGTGATCGTGCACAAGACCCATATCTCCTATCCCCTGAGTGCGGCGAAGCTGGCGCGTGTCAAATCCCTGTTCTACAGCGGCAACTGGGAGGCCAATGCATTGCCGGGCTACGGGCCGAAGAGCCGGGCCAACCCCTTTACCACCTTCGAAGCGATTCCGGCCCAGGCGCGCTACCAGTTCATGCTCGATAACGCCGAGTACTTCGTGCGCACCTTTATCCGTGGGCCAGTCTGTCGTGGGCAGATCGCCACGGACGTGATTCGCGATAACTTCTGGGCGCTGTTCCAGGCACCTGAACACGACCTCTACATCACCGACCCGAACTATCGCGGGCAAGCCACGCCCCTGCTGGCGATGCCAGGGCAGAATGATGATGTCGGCAGCGTCCTGACCCTGTGGCATGACTACCGCGACAAACGCAACGAATACGAGGCCCTGCGCCGCGATAGTTACGCAGACTTGCCCGCGCCGAGTTGGTCGACCCTGTGGGCCGGCAACGACAACGCACTGCTGAGCATCTTTCGCCATTTCGACAGCGCCTCAGTGACCAAAGGCCTGATCGGCGAAGTGCCGCAGACGATGTGGCTGTTCGACTATCCGCTGCTGGAGCGCACCTACTACCAACTGGCAGTCAATTTCGATGTGTTCGGCAACGTGTCCCATCAGGCCCAGACGCGCTTGTATTTCGACCTGATCCGTAACGGAGCCGAGCAGAATTTCCTGCGTCTGATGCCCGCCGATTCGCGGGAGGGCTACCTCGACGACTGGTATCAGAACAGTGGCAAATTCAAGATGTGGCTGGACTACGAGTCCATCGACGATGACAAACCGACCGCGCTGAAGCTTGATCCGCAGGATCCCAAGCGCGATTTCGCCCGGCAATTGCTGACCCGTTATGGCGACCTCAATGCCAGGCCCGACCCGATCAACCGCTGCGACGGCGCCTACTGCTCGCGGCCGAACATTGATCCGGATCTGCAAAATGCCGAGCAGGTGTTGAGCCGCCTGACCTCGCGTCCGGCGGCGGGGTTGAGAGTGATTGATCAACTGCCGGAAGCGACCATGCTGCGAATCGAAACCGGCAGCGGCAAGCGAGAGGTTTACAGCCTGCTGCGCAACCGGGCCCACAGCAACGTGGCGTTCCTGCTTGGCGAATCGCTGCGCTATCAGCCGGGGCTCGATACCCTGACGATTTTCCCGGGTGTGCTCAGCAGCTACCCGAACTTCATGTTCAACATTCCGGCCGGGCAAGTGCCGGCGTTTGTGGATGCGATGGAGAACGCCAAGGATAGCGACAGCTTTGAGAAAATCGTCGAACGTTGGGGAATACGCCGCAGTCATCCGCAATTCTGGCTATATTTCCATGACCTGAGCCGCTACATCCAGGAGACCGATCCGGTGGAAGAGGGCGTGCTGGACATGAACCGCTTCGAGAACCTCTGAAACACCGCTGATCCCCTGTGGGGGGGCTTGTGGCGAGGGGGCTTGCCCCCGTTGGACTGCGCAGCAGTCCCATTTTCTGGGGCCGCTTCGCGACCCAACGGGGCGGTGCGGCGTTCCGACAAGCCCCCTCGCCACACAAGCCCGCTCCCACAATTCTTTCCCGACAAAAATACTGGGACTTTGTCCGGCGCGCCGATTGGCGTAAACTGCGCCCAAGCCTGCGAGGAGTTTCCATGACCGCTATTACCATTACCGACGCCGCCCACGATTATCTGGCTGATCTGCTCTCCAAGCAGAACACCCCGGGCATCGGCATCCGCGTCTTCATCACCCAGCCTGGCACCCAGTACGCCGAAACCTGCATTGCCTACTGCAAGCCGGGCGAAGAAAAACCCGAAGACACCGCGCTGGGGCTGAAAAGCTTCACCGCCTACATCGACCACTTCAGCGAAGCCTTCCTGGACGATGCCGTTGTCGACTACGCCACCGACCGCATGGGCGGCCAGCTGACCATCAAGGCGCCAAACGCCAAAGTACCGATGGTCAACGCCGACAGCCCGGTCAACGAGCGCATCAACTACTACCTGCAAACCGAAATCAACCCGGGGCTGGCCAGCCACGGCGGTCAGGTCAGCCTGATCGACGTGGTCGAAGACGGCATCGCCGTCCTGCAGTTTGGCGGTGGTTGCCAGGGCTGCGGCCAGGCC
This sequence comes from Pseudomonas sp. GNP012, assembly GCF_054343835.1. Taxonomy (NCBI): domain Bacteria; kingdom Pseudomonadati; phylum Pseudomonadota; class Gammaproteobacteria; order Pseudomonadales; family Pseudomonadaceae; genus Pseudomonas; species Pseudomonas sp. GNP012. The sequence goes on from NZ_JBTGUU010000001.1 coordinate 1,960,502, forward strand.
GACGTGACGCTCAAGGAAGGCATCGAGCGTACCCTGCTCGAGCGTATTCCCGAGCTCAAGGGCGTTCGCGACGTGACCGACCACACGCAGAAAGAAAACGCCTACTACTAAGGTGTTCACTGCAAAATAAAAAAACGGCGCCCCGTGAGCGCCGTTTTTTATGAGTTAAATTCGCTGAAGCCTTCGCGAGCAGGCTCGCTCCCACAGTTGACCATATCCAATGTGGGAGCGCGCCTGCTCGCGAAGGGGCCTTATGGGCGATAGAGATGCGCATGCCCCGCGCGATACAATGACGATTCGCTGAAATGATCACTGCCCAGCACCCGTCCCACCAGAATCAACGCCGTGCGCCGAAACCCTTTGGCGGCAACCTTCCCGGCAATGTCCTCAAGCGTTCCCGTTACCCAGTCCTGATCCGGCCAGCTCGCGCGGTGAACCACCGCAATCGGGCAATCGGCGCCGTAATGCGGCAGCAGTTCCTCAACGATCTTCGGCAGGTGATTGACCCCCAAATGAATCGCCATGGTCGCGCCGTGCTGCGCCAGACTGGCGAATTCCTCTCCGGGTGGCATGGCGGTTTTGTCGGCGTAGCGAGTCAGGATCACGCTTTGTGAAACGTCCGGCAGCGTCAGTTCAGCACCCAGAAGCGCTGCGCAAGCGGCGGTGGCCGTCACGCCCGGGACGATTTCGAACGCAATGCCCAGCTCACGCAGACAGCGAATCTGTTCGCCAATGGCGCCATACAGGCTCGGATCGCCGGAGTGTACCCGGGCCACGTCCTGGCCTTTGGCGTGGGCGGCCTTGAACAGGTCGATGATCTGTTCAAGGTGCAGTTCGGCGCTGTTGACTACCTGCTCGGCACAATGACCTTCCAGTACGGCGGCTGGCACCAGCGAGCCGGCATAAATGATCACCGGGCAACTGCGAATCAGCCGCTGGCCCTTGACGGTAATCAGTTCGGGGTCGCCGGGACCTGCGCCAATGAAGTAGACGGTCATCGTCGGTTCCTGTGGGGATAAAAGGGGCTGAACAGGGCTTCAGATGAAGAATGTTCATGATCGAGGCGGGGATTATCGGGGATTTTATGCCGCACCGGCCAATGCCAGGGTTGCCTGGGCATATTTCTGTCGGGGAATCAGCAGTTTTGCCGGGGCCTGGGCCAGTTGTTCGGCCAGGGCCAGCGCGGCGCTTTCCGCCACGCCGTAGCAACCGGTGCGTTCAAACGCTATTTGCGATTGATGGCTGAGTTGCGGCTCATAGGGGGCCAGTTGCTCGCTGCTGAAGTACATCAATTCCAGGCCAAGCTGCTGGGCCAGTTCGATCAGTGCAGGTTCGTCGCGCTTCGAATCGATGCTGGCCAGGGCCTTGATTTCATGGCGCGCAATCTGGTGCGCCTCCAGTGCCTGGTCGAGCAGCGCCAGCAGGGTGCTGACGGGGCAGCCCTTTTGACAGCCCAGGCCGACCACCAGGGTCGGCGCAGTGCTGACGTCAGTCATGCGTGGTATTGGCCATCGCTTTTGCGACGGAACAACCAGGCGCTGATCAGGCCCAGGGCCAGCCAGAACGCCACGTTGGTCAGTTGCGAAGCGATTTTGAATTGGGTTTCCAGTGCCTCCGGAGCGAGCATCGAATGCACTTGCGGTTGCGGTGCGCCAATCACATGGGGAACTGCAAGGATTGCCGCGCCGAGGACTTTCATCAGCCAGTGACGGCTGAAAACGATCAGTGCGATACCGACGGCGGTGCAGGCGGCGGTACCGATCCACCACAGTTGCCGTTGTGCCAGATCGGCGGCGGCAGTGCCGGGCAATTCAGGTGGCAGGCCGAGGGTCGGCGCGAGTACGAAGGTCGCATAGCCGGCCAGACCCCAGAGCAGGCCCTGGGAGGTTTTGGTCGGCGCACGCAAGGTGTACAGGCCGGCCAGCATCAGCGCGAAACCGACAGCCACCACCAGATTGCCGCCAGTGGTCGACAGCACGCGCTGCCAGCCGTCTTCCGGCTCCCAGGCTTCGGCGTCGTGGGTGTGGGCAGCCATCGCGCCATCGGCGTGTTCATGCATTTCAACGGCCGCCGGTTCAGCTTTTTCGTAGGTTTCGGCCTGCAGGATCAGGGGGGCGACCCAGAAACTTTGCAGCAGGGTCAGCAACAGGGCGGCCAGCAGCCCGCTGAAACCTGCGGTTTGCGCAATACGCTTGATCATGTCAGCAGGTCTCAATGGCACGGGAACGCGGAGCTGTGACGGGTATCGTGGGCGGCATTGTGCACCGCTTCGATGTGCGAGAAACCGGCGAAATACACAAGGCTTGCGCCCAGGATCGACGCGCAGACGGCGGCGGTCAGACGTTGAGTCAGGGTAGAAGTGGTGCTGGCTGTAGTGTGGCCGGTGCTGCTGATGATCGACATGGCGTTTCCCTCTGGTCTGTCAGCGGGGAATCAAGAGCGCATGCAAAAACCTGCACGACCAGGCGCGCAGGGTTTCAAACAGCGCCCGCCCACCGCGGGTTTGTTGTTTCAGTGATCGTTATGGTCACTTTATGTTGCGGGCCGGTCTCCGGGCTCACGAGGGGCAAAGGCTTGGGCCTGATCCTGCAAGCATCACCTTCCCATGCCGTAGTGGCACAGTGGATCTGATGCTTCGCTCGCTTACCGTTGCGGGGGCAGCACCGGACTGACATGGCTTTAGAGTAAAGCACATGATTCACCGGTTTCCCGTTTCACCCTGTGAAGGGCACCCGTAACAAGATGCGTAGGAGAGCATGGGCGAGGGTTGGGCGTCAATTGGCAAGGGTTCTCAACTGGAAACCGAGTCGCTTTCTTCGCGAGCAAGCCCGCTCCCACACTTGACCCTTTTCCTCTGAAAGAACCCGATCAAATGTGGGAGCGGGCTTGCTCGCGAAGGGCACACCGCAGAAGTCACGTGAACATTGACCCGCCCCAATACCATGCGTAGCCTTGCGCTTTCGAGGTTCTTCGGCGTTTGTCGAAGCTAAGAAGGGAACGCGGTCAATGCCGCGGCTGCCCCCGCAACTGTGAACGGTGATGTTCGTTGCCACGCCACTGCAGGCCCAATCCATGAGGCCGGCGGGAAGGCGCAGCGAATGCCAGGCTCAAGCCGGCACACCGTCAGCCAGGAGACCTGCCTCGACACAGATTCTCACTTTCAACCGGGCGGGGTGATCCGGTGGCGAACTCTTCAGGCACGCGCATCTGCGTTGCCCGTTGTCGTCCCGTATGCCCGCCACCTAGCCATAGGGCATCCGATGAAAACACTGGCCAAACTTCCCGTCACCATCGTCACAGGCTTTCTTGGCTCGGGTAAAACCACGCTGCTGCGGCACATGCTCGACAACGCCCAGGGGCGCCGCATCGCAGTGATCGTCAACGAGTTTGGCGAGCTGGGCATCGACGGCGAAATCCTCAAGCAGTGCTCCATCGGTTGCACCGAAGAAGAAGCCAACGGCCGTGTGTATGAACTGGCCAACGGCTGCCTGTGCTGCACTGTCCAGGAAGAATTTTTCCCGGTGATGCGCGAACTGGTGGCTCGTCGCGGCGATCTCGACCACATCCTCATCGAAACGTCGGGCCTGGCCCTGCCAAAACCGCTGGTCCAGGCTTTCCAGTGGCCGGAAATTCGCAGTGCCTGCACCGTTGACGCGGTGATCACCGTGGTCGACAGCCCGGCCGTGGCCGCCGGCACCTTCGCCGCCTTCCCGGACCAGGTCGATGCCCAGCGCAAACTCGACCCGAACCTGGACCACGAATCGCCATTGCACGAGCTGTTTGCCGACCAACTGGCCAGCGCCGACCTGGTGATTCTCAACAAATCCGACCTGATCAACCCGGCCGACCTGGCCCGCGTGCGCGTGGAAGTCGCCGAAGAGTTGCCGCCAGCGGTGAAAATCATCGAAGCCAGCAGCGGTCGCCTGCCGCTGGACGTGCTGATTGGCCTGGGTGCCGGCTCCGAAGAACACATCGACAGCCGCCACAGCCACCACGACCATCATCACGATGGCGACGATGATCATGACGACCACGATCACGACGCCTTCGATTCGATCTCCATCGAATTGCCGCAAGCCGACGAAAGCCTGCTGATGGACGCGCTGACGCAACTGGTGGTCCAGCACGGCATCCTGCGGGTCAAGGGTTTTGCAGCAATCCCGAACAAACCGATGCGCCTGCTGATCCAGGGCGTGGGCACGCGTTTCGACAAGCACTTCGACCGTCAGTGGGGCGCCGAAGAGGCGCGTATCACCCGTCTGGTGCTGATCGGCCAGGAACTCGACGCCGCCGTTCTCGAAGCGCAATTGCGCGCTGCGCTCAGCGTGTAAGCCATGCACCTGCTCAGGACCCAGCCCGGCGGTTTCGTGTCGGATGACAACATCGCCGACCTTGGACAAACCCCCGCCGAGCTGGTGGTCCTGTGCAGCGGCGACTCCAGCCTGGCGCTGCTCGCCGAGGCGGCGCAGCAGTTGCCCGAGGATTACCCGAGCCTGCGCCTGGCCAACCCGATGCAGGTGCAGAACCATGCCTCGGTCGATTTGTACGTCGATGAAGTGCTGCGTCACGCCAGGGTGATCCTGATTTCGCTGCACGGCGGCATCGCCTATTGGCGTTACGGCATCGAGCGCCTGGTCGAGCTGTCCCAGCGCGGCGTGCAGGTGATTCTGGTGCCGGGCGATGACCGCCCGGACCCGGAGCTCAGCGACCTGAGTACCGTCGGCGCCGCGGACCGCGACCGGCTCTGGCAGTTTCTGCGTCAGGGTGGCATGGGCAACGCCCTGGATTTCTTCCGCTGCCTGGCCAACCGCTGGCTGGCCCGCGATTACACCTGGGGCGAGCCGCAGACCCTGCCACGTACGGCGATCTACCATCCGCACAAACATTCTGCCGCACTGAGCGACTGGCAAGCCGACTGGCGCGCCGATCAACCGGTGGCGGCGGTGCTGTTTTACCGCTCGCATTTGCAGGCGGCGAACACCGCTTTCATCGATGTTTTCTGCCAACGCTTGCAGGCAGCGGGTTTGAATCCGTTGCCGATTGCGCTGGCCAGTTTGAAGGAGCCCGGCTGCCTCGGCGCGGTCGAAGATTGGCTGGATGAATCAGGTGTCTCAGTGATCCTGAACACCACCGGCTTCGCCCAGTCCAGCCCCGAAGCGCCACACCTGCGACCGTTCCGTCGCAATATTCCAGTGATCCAGGCGATTTGTGCCCAGGACAACGAACCGGGTTGGCGCGCCAGTGAACAGGGGCTTGGCCCGCGTGATCTGGCGATGCACATTGCCTTGCCGGAGCTGGACGGGCGCATCATCAGCCGTCCGATCAGCTTCAAGGACCTGGCGTGGCGCAGTGAGCGCAGCCAGTCGGATGTGGTCTGCTACCGGCCGCAACCGGAGCGCATGGACTTCGTTGCCGAACTGGCGCGACGCTGGGTCGAACTGGCGCGGGTGCCAAACGCCGAAAAACGCATCGCCTTGATTCTCGCCAATTACCCGACTCGCGACGGGCGCATCGGCAATGGCGTCGGCCTCGACACTCCGGCCGCCGCACTGAATATCCTGCGGGCGCTGCATGCTGAAGGTTATCCGTTGCCGGCGCAATTGCCGGACAGTGGCACCGCGCTGATCCAGCAGTTGCTGGGCGGTGTCAGCAACGATCTCGATACCCTGGACTTGCGTCCGTGCCAGCAAAGCCTGGCAATGGACGACTATCTGACGATGTTCAATGCCCTGCCCAAAGCCAATCGTGCGGCGGTGCTCGAACGTTGGGGCGCGCCGGAAAACGACCCGATGTGCCGCAGTGCACGGATGATGATCGCCGGCCTGCGCTTTGGCCAGACCTTCGTCGGCATCCAACCGGCGCGGGGTTATCAGGTCGATCCGAGCGCGGTGTATCACGCCCCGGACCTGGTGCCGCCCCACGGCTACCTGGCGTTTTACTTCTGGCTGCGCCACACCTATGGCGCCCATGGCGTGATTCACGTCGGCAAGCACGGCAACCTCGAATGGCTGCCGGGCAAGGGCGTGGGGCTGTCGGAAAACTGCTGGCCGGATGCGCTGCTCGGGCCGCTGCCGAACATCTATCCGTTCATCGTCAACGACCCGGGCGAGGGCGCCCAGGCCAAGCGGCGCACCCAGGCGGTGATCATCGATCACCTGATGCCACCGCTGACCCGCGCCGAAACCTATGGCCCGCTGCGCAACCTCGAACTGTTGGCCGACGAGTATTACGAAGCGCAGTTGCTCGATCCGCGCCGCGCTCGGGAGTTGCAGCGCGACATCCTGCAACTGGTGCGTGACTCGCACATCGACCGTGAACTGCAGCTGGACGAGCAACTCGACAGCGATACCGACGCAGCGATCTGGTTGCCGCGACTCGACACTTACCTGTGCGACTTGAAAGAGTCGCAGATCCGCGATGGTCTGCACGTGTTCGGCGAATCGCCCACCGGTCGCCTGCGTATCGACACCTTGCTGGCGTTGTTGCGCATTCCACGGGGCGATGGCCGAGGAGCGCAATCGAGCCTGCTGCGGGCGCTGGCCAAGGCGTTTGCGCTGGGGTTTGACCCACTGGATTGTGCGCTGGGCGAGCCATGGACCGGGCCGCGTCCCGAGTCTCTTTTGCTTATCAGTGACGAGATTTGGCGCACGGCGGGCGATACCCGCGAGCGCCTGGAGCTGTATGCAGCGCAGTTGATTTCGGGCGTGTTGAATGACCCCTGTGGGAGCGGGCTTGCTCGCGAATCGGTGGACCATTCAACATTGATGTCGCTTGACCCACCGCTTTCGCGAGCAAGTCCGCTCCCACAGGAGGCAGGTTGGGCTGAAGTGAGTGCCATAATCGACAGCCTTCGCGAAGTAGTTGCCCCGCGCCTGGACGCCTGCGGCCCAGCGGAAATGCGCGGTCTGCTCGATGCCCTCAGCGGTCGCTTCGTCCCGGCCGGCCCCAGCGGTGCGCCGAGTCGCGGTCGTCTGGACGTGCTGCCCACCGGGCGTAACTTTTACTCGGTGGACGTGCGCAATTTGCCGACCACCACGGCGTGGCGCATCGGTTTCCAGTCGGCCAGCCTGATTCTGGAGCGGCACCTGCAGGACCACGGCGATCATCTGCGCCAGCTCGGCCTGTCGGTGTGGGGCACCGCGACCATGCGCACTGGCGGCGATGACATCGCCCAGGCGATGGCGTTGATGGGTGTGCGTCCGGTCTGGGCCACCGGCAGTCAGCGGGTCGACGATTTCGAGATTCTGCCGTTGAGTTTGCTCGACCGCCCTCGGGTCGACGTGACCTTGCGCGTGTCCGGTTTCTTCCGCGATGCCTTTGCCAATCTGATCCGCCTGTTTGACGCGGCGGTGCAAGCGGTGGCCGACCTGGATGAGCCGGACGACCTCAATCCGTTGGCGGCCAAGGTGCGTGCCGAGCGTGCAGCCTTGTTGCAGACCGGACTGGATGAAGACGCTGCGCGACGGCAGGCCGGCTGGCGGATTTTCGGGGCCAAGCCCGGGGCCTACGGCGCCGGCGTGCAGGGCGCCATTGACGGTCGTCTGTGGCAAACCCGCGAGGACCTGGCCGAGGTTTACCTCAACTGGGGCGGCTACGCTTACGGCGGTTCCGACGAAGGCACCGCCGCCCGAGAACAGTTCAGCCAGCGCCTGAGCCAGGTACAGGCGGTGCTGCAAAACCAGGACAACCGCGAGCACGATTTGCTCGACTCCAATGATTACTACCAGTTCCAGGGCGGTATGCTCGCGGCGGTGGAAAGCCTCAAAGGCGAGGCGGCGGCCAGTTATCATGGCGATCACAGTCAGCCGGACCTGCCGAAGATTCGCACCTTGAAGGAAGAGCTGAACCGGGTGATCCGCTCCCGGGCGGCCAATCCGAAGTGGCTCGAAGGGGTAAAGCGCCACGGCTACAAAGGTGCGTTCGAAATGGCTGCGACCGTCGATAATCTGTTCGCCTTCGATGCCACCACGCAGTTGATCGACGATCACCAGTACGCGTTGCTGGCCGACGCCTATTTGCTCGACCCTGAAACCCGGGATTTTGTCCGTGAACACAATCCCCATGCCTTGCGCGACATGACTGAACGCATGCTCGAGGCGCAACAACGCGGAATGTGGAAGGAGCCGGGCGCCTACCGCGAGGCATTGGAGAATCTGTTGCTGGATATAGAAGAAGACGGCTGACACGCTCGAACCTGTGGGAGCGAGCCTGCTCGCGATGAGGGAGCGTCAGACGACATTTATGCTGGCTGACACACCGCCTTCGCGAGCAGGCTCGCTCCCACAGGGATGAAGGCAACTGTGATATTTGTGAATTGATCACCGACCATGACCGAGATTGAACAATGACCGACACCCCGCATTTCCCGCTCTCCGCCGTGGTCGGCGCCGACGATTTGAAATTGGCCCTGTACCTGACCGCCATCGACCCGAAAATCGGCGGAGTCCTGATCGAAGGTCCGCGCGGCATGGCCAAGTCGACCCTGGCCCGTGGTCTGGCGGACCTGCTGGCCAGCGGTCAGTTTGTCACACTGCCGCTGGGCGCCACCGAAGAGCGCCTGGTCGGCACCCTCGATCTCGACGCGGCGCTGGGCGAAGGTCGGGCTCAGTTTTCCCCCGGCGTACTGGCCAAGGCAGACGGTGGCGTGCTCTACGTCGACGAGGTCAATCTGTTGCCTGATCACCTCGTTGACCTGCTGCTCGATGTGGCCGCCAGCGGCACCAATCTGGTTGAGCGTGACGGCATTTCCCATCGGCACTCGGCGAAGTTCGTGCTGATTGGCACCATGAATCCCGAAGAGGGTGAACTGCGTCCGCAACTGCTCGACCGTTTCGGCCTGAATGTCGCCCTTGGTGGTCACACAGCGCCGGCCGAACGAGGCCAGATCATCCGTCGTCGCCTGGATTTCGACAGCGATCCGCAAGGTTTCTGCGCCGAATGGGAATCGGCGCAGGCGTCACTGCGCGAACGTTGCCAGCACGCACGCAACGCCCTGGCGAGCATTCCTCTGGACGACCAGGCGCTGGCACGGATTACCGAGCGCTGCTTTGCCGCTGGCGTCGATGGTTTGCGCGCCGACCTGGTCTGGCTGCGTGCCGCCCGGGCTCACGCCGCCTGGCGCGGGGCGAACGCTATCGCCGAGGAAGATATCGACGCCGTCGCCGAATTCGCCTTGCGCCATCGTCGTCGCGAGCATTCGGCTGCGGCGCCTCAGCCATCCCAAGCGCCGCAGCCCTGCGCACCGCAGCACGCCAACCCGAGCGAAGGGCAGGGCCAGTGGGGCGAATTGCCTGCCCAGGCGCTGGCGACCGGCGCACGACGTGAAGTGCCGAGCTGGCCAAAAAAGCCCTAGGCATTCGCCCTCGCTGCGACGCGGGGGCGAATGCCAGACCCCGAGCCGGGCGACTGGACCATGGCAAACAGGGCGTGCGTCACGCAGCCCGCAGCGGCTCGGTCAACTGGCCCGGCACCTTGCTCAATGGCCGGCCGCGTCAGCGCGACGACCTGATATTTCAACTGCGCACGCGTTCGCCCCATGAACTGTGGCTGGTGATAGTCGATGCCTCCGCATCGACCCGCCGTCATCAGGCATTGAGCGATGCCAAGGGCTTGCTGGCGCAGTTGTTCGACGATGCCTATCGCCAGCGCGCACGACTGGCGCTGCTCACGGCCAGCGGTGCTGCTCCAAGGTGGCAGGTGCAGGGATTGAAGGCTTCCACGGGGCTGCGCCATTGGCTCGACGGCCTGGGTGCCGGTGGTGGCACGCCGCTGCTGGCGGCATTGAGCGAAGCAGGGCAGTGGCTTGCCGCACGGCAGAAACGTTTTCCGGCAGAGCAGCAGCGCTTGTTGCTGGTGACCGATGGCCGGCTGAAGGATTGGCCGCTCCTTCCTGTGCTTGCGTGTCCGGGGTTGTTGATCGACATCGAGCGCGGGCCGATCCGGCTCGGGCGCAGCAGGGTGTTGGCGGCGCAGTTGCAGGCTGAGTATCGGCATATTGACGAGTTGCTGCCTGGTTGAGTTCTCCTTTGCCCAGGCTGGCCTCTTCGCGAGCAAGCCCGCTCCCACAGGGTGGAACGCATTCCAAATGTGGGAGCGGGCTTGCTCGCGAAGGCGGTGGATCAGTCAACATCAATTCTGGATTACTTACCCATCGCCTGCCGATACTGCCGGGTACGCTTGCCTATGTACAACCGGTCGACAATCAACGCCCATAGCGCCGAAACCTCAGGCCGGGTTTTGCGCCCACGGCTCAAGCGATGCAGCTGGAACTTCACCACCGCCATGCTCGCCAGCGCCGCCAGGGGTTTGCGCTTCCAGCGGATCGGCGGTAGTTGTGGGTGGCTGTTCTTGCCTTCGCGCCAATGCTTGACCAGATGCGGCTCCACGGCCAGGGCGGTGCCGATGCCGGCCATGGCGATGCCGCTGTCGAGAACCTGTTCGACGATTGCCAGACGCCGGATTCCGCCTGTCACCATCACCGGCATGCGCGCCACGCTGGCCAGTTCGCCGGCCATTTCCAGAAAGTACGCCTCCCGGGCCAGGGTCCGGCCGTCGCGCGCTTCGCCTTGCATGGCCGGTGCTTCGTAACTGCCGCCGGAGAGTTCCAGCAGGTCGATCGGTTGCTCGTTGAGCCACTGGATCACTTGCCGTGCATCATCGGCATCGAAGCCACCGCGCTGGAAATCCGCTGAGTTGAGCTTTACCGACACGCAAAATTGCGGCGATACCACCTGGCGAACCGCCTCGACGACGGACAACAGCAGGCGCGCGCGATTCTCCAGCGAACCACCCCAGCGATCAGTGCGTCGATTGGTCAGCGGCGACAGGAACTGGCTGAGCAGATAGCCATGGGCGGCGTGGATCTGCACACCGGTAAAACCGGCTTTCTCCGCCAGTGCGGCGCTGGTGGCGAAACGTCGGATCACCTCCTGGATGTCGTCCTCGCCCATGGGCTTGGGTTCGGCGAACATCTTCGAGAACTGGCCGAGATCCAGCGCAATCGCCGACGGCGCCAGTGCTTGCTGGCCGAGGTTGGCCATGGTCTGGCGGCCAGGGTGATTGAGTTGCATCCAGAAGTGCGCACCGCCGGCCCGGCCGACACTGGCCCACTGGCGGAAGCGTTCCAGATGCCGCTCGTCCTCCAGTGCGACACCGCCAGGGCCGGTCATGGCGCGGCGGTCGATCATCACATTGCCGGTCAGCAGCAAACCGGCTTCACCTTCGGCCCAGGCTTGATACAGGCGAAGCAGTGCCTGATCGGGTACTTGATCGGTGTTGGCGAGGTTCTCTTCCATCGCGGCTTTGGCAATGCGATTGGCGATGGTCTGGCCGTTGGGCAAATTCAAGATTCGGAAGGGTGACATGCTTGACTCCTCATACTGATGAGCAGAGGCTAAGCTTAAAGTTAACTTTAATGTCAAGCAGGAAAATGAGGCCGCAATGGAAATTGGTGAATTGGCGCAGTTGAGTAGATCAATAGGCAATAGGTGTGTAGCCGATCAAACTCATGCTGGAAAACTCGGCTTTAACCTCAGCCGGCGCCGATTTTTTTCAACACTTCGTCTTCAATGATTTTGTACATCACCGACCTTGCTCCACGGCTGAATTGACTCGATATTTTCCAGAGTTGCCCCAGCTATCCAGATGTCTTTTTTCTTGGAAACCTCGATTTTTCATTCTTGTTTTTTATTGGCAAGAACTGTTTGCGACACGAGGTAGGCAAACGACTCGTTGTTTTTGTTCTCCGCATAAACACTAGGTTCATCTCCAGGCTGTAACGGAGCGATGGACATTTGATATGCAATGGTTCTGTCCGGCTTCCAATTGATAAAATTCAACCCCATAAAATTCGGGATAACCGTTGCGCCCCCAAAGACGTCTCCGGGGGGAAGCAAGAATATTGTGGTGATGGACGTTTTTATCGGGAAGAAAATCGCGCCAGGGTAAGTACCGCACAGTGGAAACCCGGGGGTGCCTTGCCTGCACTTCGCCGGGGGTTCTTGCCCAACGACCAGTTTGGTGGGAGGCGAACTGACATCGTTAACGAAAACCGAGATTGAAATCCCCTTGCCAGGCAGGCTCTGCAGGTTTAACGGGGTCATCGTGAAGTCACCGTTGGCGAGGGTGGTGACCTGTTTAAGGATGGTTCCATCGCTGGTTAATGCAGTCACCATGAACGGCCCCGTTGTTCCGGTACCAACGATAGTTCCCGTAATCGATGTGGCGCTTTTTGACAGCGGTGTCGTGACGCAAACTTCCGGACCGTTTTGGCCGATAAATTTTCCGTTGACCAGATATTTGCATTCTTCGTTTACAGAGGTCACAGACGTGTCCTGTTGAACGTTACAGCCTGCTAATCCAACTCCCAGTACGGCACAGAAAACTAATCCTTTTGGCGTCTTCATTTCACATTCCCTTTAATTGGGGGGTATGAGTCAGATGAGACTCCAGTATTTCTACATGTCTTGCGCGGGTCTACTGTCAGAGTTGACAGTGGTGACAGCCGGCCTGGACGCAGATGGACCTGTGGCATGTCGTGGTCATGTGCACACTGATTGAGCGTTATCACTTCACCCTGTAGATATCGCTAGCACTTGTTTGACGGGAAGATGGCTTTGCCATGACACAGACTCAAAACCATGCACTAAATCATGCTCAAAACGGCCAGCCCCCCAAGGACCTGTTCGAACGCCCGCAATTGCCACGACTGGCGGAATTTCTCAAAAGCACCCGTTTTTGATCCTTCAATTTTCAATCAGGAGAAACACTCATGAGCATTACTCGTTACGGCACCGGCAGTACCGCCGCTGGCGGTCAGCCTCGTCCTTTCGCTCGCGCCGTTGAAGCCGATGGCTGGCTGCACGTTTCCGGGCAGGTACCGGCGGTGGACGGCGAGATTATTACGGGCGGCATTGTCGAACAGACCCACCAGACCATGAAGAACCTGATCGCGATTCTCGAAGAGGCCGGTTATGCCCTGGAAGATGTGGTGCGTGCTGGCGTGTGGCTGGAGGATCCGCGGGATTTCACCAGCTTCAACAAGGTCTTCGCCGAGTACTTCAAACCCGAGCACGCCCCGGCGCGGGCCTGTGTGCAGGCGAGCATGATGGTCGACTGCAAGGTCGAGATCGACTGCATTGCGTACAAGAAAAAGGCTTGAACCGAGGTGCCCTCTTCGCGAGCAGGCTCGCTCCCACAGGGGAACGCATTCCAAATATGGGAGCGGGCTTGTTCGCGAAGGCGGCCCCGTCAGGCCGGTATCGAGGGGTTCTTTTCCTTCGATAGCGTCGCCGACACCTTTACCCATTGCTGCGCCGCGCCGGTCAAAAGCCCTGACGGCGTGGCCATCGCGACCCTGTGCATCGTCGCCCCACGGGCCGATGCGAAGAAAAACTACAACGACTACCGCCGGGTGCTGATCGCAAGCGCCAACAACCTGGCCCGTCGCATCAACGAGTAACAGCGGCTGCCTGCCGCCGCGTGAACGAGGAGTTCGACCATGTCTTCTGCCCCCCAAACTGCCAACGTGGATAAAGGCGCGGCGCCCATCGGTGCCAGCCTGGTGCGTGATGTCAGCCTGCCTGCGCTGGTACTGCATCGCGAGGCGCTGGAACACAACATCCGCTGGATGCAGGCGTTCGTCAGCGACAGCGGAGCGGAACTGGCGCCCCATGGCAAGACCAGCATGACCCCGGCGTTGTTCCGTCGCCAACTGGACGCCGGTGCCTGGGGCATCACCCTGGCCAGCGCCACGCAAACCCGTGCCGCCTACGCCCATGGCGTGCGCCGTGTCCTGATGGCCAACCAGTTGGTCGGCACGCCGAACATGGCATTGATCGCCGACCTGCTGGCCGACCCGACGTTCGACTTCTATTGCATGGTCGATCACCCGGACAACGTCGCCGACCTCGGTGCCTACTTCGCCTCCCGTGGCGTGCGCCTGAACGTGATGATCGAATACGGCGTGGTCGGCGGGCGTTGCGGTTGCCGCAGTGAACAGGAAGTGCTCGACCTGGCCAAGTCCATCGCCGCGCAACCGGCCCTGGCCCTGACCGGGATCGAAGGCTACGAGGGGGTGATCCATGGCGATCACGCCGTGACCGGCATCCGCGATTTCGCCGCGTCGCTGGTGCGTCTGGCGGTGCAGTTGCAGGACAGCGGCGCCTTCGCCATTGCCAAGCCGATCATCACCGCGTCGGGTTCGGCCTGGTATGACCTGATTGCCGAGTCCTTCGAAGCACAGAACGCCGCTGGACGCTTCCTCAGCGTGCTGCGTCCCGGCAGTTACGTGGCTCACGACCATGGTATCTACAAGCAAGCGCAGTGCTGCGTGCTCGACCGTCGCAGCGACCTGCACGAAGGCCTGCGCCCGGCGCTGGAAGTGTGGGCGCATGTGCAATCGTTGCCGGAGCCGGGGTTTGCGGTGATTGCCCTGGGCAAACGCGACGTCGCCTACGACGCCGGTTTGCCGGTGCCGTTGCGGCGCTACAAGGCGGGCGTGGTGCCGGCCAGCGGCGATGATGTGAGTGCCTGCAAAGTCACCGCGGTCATGGACCAGCATGCGTTCATGACCGTGGCGCCGGGGGTTGATCTGCGGGTGGGCGACATCATTTCGTTCGGCACTTCGCACCCGTGCCTGACGTTCGACAAGTGGCGTGTCGGCTGTCTGGTCGATGAGCAACTGAACGTCATCGAGACCATGGAAACCTGTTTCTAAGATTGAAACCGCGGCGCGGCTTTCGCGAGCAAGCCCGCTCCCACAGTTGACCGCGTTTCATTGTGGGAGCGGGCTTGCCCGCGAAGAGGCCCTCAAGCCAACTGCATCAATCCCGGTAAAACACCTGCACCAGGTGATACCCGAACTTGCTCTTGATCGGCCCATGCACCAACCGCAGAGGTTTCTTGAAGATCACCGCATCGATCACGCCGACCATCTGCCCCGGCCGCACTTCACCGAGGTCGCCGCCGCGCTTGCCCGACGGGCAGGTCGAATACTTCTTGGCCAGCACATCGAACGCTTCACCCTTGGCGATGCGTTGTTTGAGCTGCTCGGCTTCTTCCGAGGTTTTCACCAGGATATGGCGGGCTTGAGCTTTCATGGGGCGGTTACCTTGCAACGATGCTGGTTATGTGGGTGGCAGCGGGGGGGGGGCGCGATTATGCCTCAACTCAGTCCGGTTGACCGATCATCGTGCGAATCTTGTTGGCCAGCAGGTCGATGGAAAACGGTTTGGTCACCATGTCCATGCCTTCTTCAAGGAAACCCTGGCGCTCGGCAGCGATCTGCGCGTAACCGGTCATGAACAACACTTTCAGTCCGGGACGATGCTGGCGGGCGATTTCTGCCAGTTGTCGGCCGTTCATGCCCGGCAACCCCACGTCGGTCACCAGCAGGTCCACCCGCAGGTCGGACTCCAGCACCGGCAGCGCGTCTTTGGCATCTTCGGCTTCATGGGCGCGGTAACCGAGTTCCTTGAGCAGGTCCAGCACCAACATGCGCACCGCCGCATCATCCTCGACCAGCATCACCGTTTCGCCGGCAATCGCCGCTGGCGCCTCGCCGACCACGGGTGACAGGACTTTTTCCGGCTCGGTCGAATGCAGGCGCGGCAGGTACAAACGCACGCTGGTGCCTCGTCCGGGCAGGCTGAACAGGCTGACGTGGCCCCCCGATTGCTGGGCAAAACCGTAGATCATCGACAAGCCCAGACCGGTGCCCTGGCCGATGGGCTTGGTGGTGAAGAAGGGGTCGAATGCCTTGGCCAGCACCGAGGGCGTCATGCCGGTGCCGTTGTCGCTGACGGCAATCATCACGTAGTCGCCGGCCTTGACCGGTTCCAGGGTCGTGATGTCACTGCCGTCGAGGTACACGTTGGCCGTTTCGATCTGCAACTCGCCGCCGCCTGGCATGGCGTCCCTGGCGTTGATCACAAGGTTGAGCAGGGCGTTTTCCAACTGACTGACATCGGTGTTGACCCGCCAGGTGTGCTCGGCCAGTTGCAGCTTGAGTTCAATGTGGTCGCCCTTGGTACGACTGAGCAGGTCCTCAAGCGAGCGAATCAGGTCGTTGGGGTTCAGCGGCGTGCGATTGAGCGACTGACGCCGGGAGAACGCCAGCAAGCGATGGGTGAGGGCGGCGGCACGGTTGGCCGAGGACACTGCCGCCTCGGTGAACCGGCCGATCTCGCTGGCGCGGCCTTCGGCGATGTAGCGTTGCATCAGGTCGAGGCTGCCAATGATGCCGGTGAGCATGTTGTTGAAGTCATGGGCGATGCCACCGGTCAGCTGGCCGACGGCTTCCATTTTCTGCGCATGGCGCAAGGCGTCTTCGGCACGCTCACGCTCGAACATCTCGTTTTGCAGACGCTCGTTGGCCTCGGCCAGTTGTCGGGTGCGGGCAGCCACCCGTTCCTCAAGGGTTTCGTTCAGGTTGCGCAAGGCTTCTTCGGTCATTTTGCGTTCGGTTTCGTCGATCACGAAGATGTAGAAGCCGTTGACCGCACC
This sequence comes from Pseudomonas sp. GNP012, assembly GCF_054343835.1. Taxonomy (NCBI): domain Bacteria; kingdom Pseudomonadati; phylum Pseudomonadota; class Gammaproteobacteria; order Pseudomonadales; family Pseudomonadaceae; genus Pseudomonas; species Pseudomonas sp. GNP012. The sequence goes on from NZ_JBTGUU010000001.1 coordinate 1,977,005, forward strand.
ATCTGCACCGTGGCGCGGCAGGTAATTCATCAAGGCCTGGCGCATGCTGCCGTCGCGGTGCGGCGTGCTGATGCTGAAACAGCAGGGCCGGCCGGACAGCGCCTCGGTGATGTACGGGGCGCGTAGCGCGTAGGCTTCTTCGCCGAGTACTTCAAGAATGGTTCGCCCGTATAGCTCTTGCGGCGTCAGCCCGTACCAGTCGAGGTACGCTGCGTTGTTGAGGCGAAAGCGTTCTTCGCGGTCGACGTAGCTGATCAGGATCGGCATGGCGTTGATGATCAGTTGCAGCTCGGTCTGGCTCTGGCGCAGGGCTTGCTCGGTGTGTTTGCGCTCGGTCAGGTCCAGGGCGGCGCCGAGGAAACGGATCGGCCGGCCGTGATGGTCCTTGTAGCAGCGACCGCGGGCAAACACCCAGCGCATCTGGCCGTCGGTTTGCAACAGGCGATATTCCTCGGCGTATTCGCTGCCGTGGGTGATGCAGTGCTTGATGCTGCGGGCGATCAGGGCGCGGTCCTGCGGGTGTACGCCATGCAGGTATTCGCTGATCGGCAACTGGTTGGCCATGGCCGGGTCGACGCCGTGGAGCTGGGCGAAATGCACATCGGCGATGAAACGGTCCTCGCTGATGTCCCAGTCCCAGGTGCCAACCGCATCTGTGGCGGCGAGGGCCAGTTGCAGGCGTTCCTCGGTTTCACGCTGGGCCTTGAGGCTGGCCGCCGAGCGCTGTTCGAGTTCGAGGGCGATGCGCCGGCGCTCGTTGGTTTCGATGGCGGTGACCAGGATCCCGGCCACCTCGGCACCTTCGTCGCGGATCGGGCTGTAGGTCAGGTCGAGCCAGAAGTCGGACTCCCGGCCCTCACGTTGCAGGGTAAAGCGCTGCTCACTGTAGGTTCGTACCTGACCTTGCAGGACGGCGCTGTAGATCGGGTCGGTAAAGTCTTTCAACTCTGGCCAGATCAGGTGTGTCGGTTGTCCGAAAGCCTGCGGATGCTTGCTTCCTGCGAGCAGGGCGAAGCCGTCGTTGTAGATCTGTGTCAGTTGCGGGCCCCATAGCAGCAGCATCGGCATCGGTGAGTGAATGACGATGTCCACGGCGGTTCGCAGGCTCTGTGGCCAGGTGCTGGCAGCGCCCAGCGGGCTGCTTGCCCAGTCGATCCGGGCGATCAGGGCCTGGGCATCGCTGGCGGTGGGTATTGCGTTCATCCGGGAGTCCTGCGCCTGAGTCGCTTTAGCTGGCGTCTATTCTTGCACAGGTGGCAGGCGCCGACTGATTCAGAGGCCTGAGCGGTAAAAGTGGGAGCGAGCCTGCTCGCGAAGAGGGCGGTACATTCAAAGTCAATGTCGCCTGACTCTACGCCATCGCGAGCAGGCTCGCTCCCACAGGTAATCCCATTTCAATTCATGAGTTCGGGCCGGTCTCGAAATTGCTCCAGCGCTTCGGGATTGGCCAGGGCATCGGTGTTTTTCACCTTCTGCCCATGCACCACATTGCGCACCGCCAGTTCAACCACCTTGCCGCTGATGGTCCGCGGAATGTCGGAGACCGCGACAATCTTCGCCGGCACATGACGCGGCGTGGTGTTGGCGCGAATCGTCTGGCGGATCTGTTGTTGCAGCGCCTCGTCCAGCTCAAGCCCGTCGCACAAGCGTACGAACAGCACCACCCGCACGTCATCCTGCCATTGCTGACCGATGGCCACGCTGTCGAGCACTTGCGGGATCTTTTCCACCTGACGGTAGATTTCCGCCGTGCCGATGCGCACGCCACCGGGGTTGAGCACGGCATCCGAGCGGCCGTGAATCATCATCCCGCCATGGGGCAATTGTTCGGCGTAGTCGCCCTGGGCCCAGACGCCGGGGAACAGGCTGAAATAGGACTGGCGCAGTTTCTCGCCATCGGCATCGTTCCACAGGCCAACGGGCATCGCCGGGAAGTGCCGGGTGCAGACCAGTTCGCCTTTTTCACCGATCACCGGCTGACCGGCGTCGCTCCATACCTCGACGGCCATGCCCAGGCTCTTGCCCATGATTTCGCCGCGCCGCACTGGCGACAAAGGGTTGCCGTTGACGAAGCACGAGACGATGTCGGTGCCGCCGGACATCGAGGCCAGGCACAGGTCAGGCTTGAAGTCGCGATAAACAAAGTCGTAACTCTGCGGCGACAGCGCCGAGCCGGTGCACAGCAACGTCCTGAGGCTGCCCAGGTCATGGCTTTCACGGGGCTTGATGCCGCTGCTTTCCAGGGTCGCGAGGTATTTCGGGCTGGTGCCGAACACGCTGATCCCTTCGTCGTCGATCAGGTCGATCAAGCGTTGCGGGTCAGGGTGGAACGGCGAGCCGTCGTACAGCACCACCGCGCTGCCTACCGCGAGGGCCGAGACCAGCCAGTTCCACATCATCCAGCCGCACGTGGTGTAGTAGAACAGGCGCTCGCCGGGGCCGAGATCGCAGTGCAGGCCGTGTTCCTTGACGTGTTGCAGGAGTACGCCGCCGGTGCTGTGGATGATGCATTTGGGCACGCCGGTGGTGCCGCTGGAGTAGAGGATGTACAGCGGATGGGCGAAGGGCACCGGGACGAAATCCGGCTCGCCGCCGGGTGCGTAGAAATCGCCCCACAGCGTCACGTTGGCCGGGGTACGGAAGTGTTCGATGTGCGCCTGTGGGCGAGCGTAAGGCACGACGATCAGCTGTTGCAGTGACGGCAGGCGCTGGAGGATCTCGTTGATCTTGGCGGTCTGGTCGATCTCTTTGCCGGCATAGCGGTAGCCGGCGCAGGTCACCAGCACTTTCGGTTCGATCTGGCCGAAACGGTCAACCACCCCTTGGGTGCCGAAGTCCGGTGAAGAACAGGACCAGACAGCGCCAAGGCTGGTGGTGGCGAGCATGGCCACCAGGGTTTGCCAGGTGTTGGGCATGCACGCGGCGACCCGGTCACCCACACCGACGCCGGCGGCGATCAAGCCGTTTTGAAAGCCGGCGACATGCTCTGCCAGCTCGGCCCAGGTCAAATGTTCACGCTGACCGTTTTCGCCAACGGCTACCACGGCGATTGCATCATCGCGGCGCTGTAACAGATGTTCGGCAAAGTTCAGCGTGGCGCCCGGGAACCATTGAGCGCTGGGCATCTGCGGGCCTTCGAGCAGCACGGCGTCGGGTTGTTCGTGGAAGCGGATGTCGAAGAAATCGACGATGGCCTGCCAGAAGTCCGGGCGTTGTTCGATGGACCACTGGTGCAGGGCAGGGTAGTCGTCGATCTTGAGGTGATACCGCTGATTGATGAAGCGCCGGAAGGCCTCCATGCGGGTCTTGCCGATGCGTTTGACGTCGGGTTGCCAGAGGATGTCGGACATGGTTTGCCTCTTCTTGTTTATGCCTTCATACAAGCTGATGTGGAGCAGGCTTCTGTGACCGGGGCGCTTGTGTGGCGAGGGGGCTTGCCCCCGTTCGGCTGCGAAGCAGTCGTAAAATCAGACAACCTTAATCGTCTGTGAGTTTATAGGGCGGCTTCGCCACCCAGCGGGGGCAAGCCCCCTCGCCACAGCGTTAGCGGCTGATCACTGCGCCAACCACCCACCATCCACATTCCACGCCGCGCCCCGCACCTGGCTGCCGGCGTCGCTGCACAAAAATAGCACCAGCTCACCCAGTTGCGGCGGTGTCACGAACTCCAGCGATGGCTGCTTTTCAGCGAGCAAGTCATGCTGTGCCTGCTGTGGATCAACCCCGCTGGCGGCACGATCGTCGATCTGTTTCTGCACCAGCGGCGTCAGTACCCAGCCTGGGCAGATTGCGTTGCAGGTGACCTGGGTGGTCGCGGTTTCCAGCGCGACCACCTTGGTCAAGCCGATCACCCCGTGCTTGGCGGCGACATAGGCGGACTTGCCCACCGAACCGACCAGGCCATGCACCGAGGCAATGTTGATCACCCGGCCCCAGCCCTTGGCGCGCATGCCAGGCAGGCTCAAGCGGGTGCTGTGGAACACCGACGACAGGTTGATCGCGATGATCGAATCCCAGCGCTCCACCGGAAACTCATCCACCGCTGCCACGTGTTGAATGCCGGCATTGTTGACCAGGATATCGACGCCGCCGAACTCACGCTCGGCGTAGGCGATCATGTCGGCAATCTGTGCCGGATCGCTGACATCGGCCGGGTGGTGGCCGACCTTGCCGCCGAACTGTTGCACTTCGGCGATCACTTGGGACGCATCGCCGAAGCCGTTGAGGATCAGGTTGGCCCCGGCCTTGGCCAGGCTGAGGGCGATCCCCAGGCCGATACCGCTGGTGGAACCGGTGACCAGTGCGGTCTTGCCCGAAAGAGTCGTCATGAATACCTCACACAATGCCAGTAGCGTAGAAGGTGCCGATCACCACGAAAACCGCCAGGGTCTTGATCAGCGTAATACAGAAAATGTCTTTGTAAGCCTCGCGGTGGGTCAGCCCGGTGACCGCCAGCAGGGTAATCACAGCGCCGTTGTGCGGCAGGGTGTCCATGCCGCCGCTGGCCATCGCGGCGACCCGGTGCAGCACTTCCAGCGGAATGTTCGCCGCATGGGCGGCGCTGATGAACTGCTCGGACATGGCCGCCAGCGCAATGCTCATGCCACCCGAGGCGGAACCGGTGATGCCGGCCAGCAGGGTCACGGTAATCGCTTCGTTGACCAGTGGGTCGGGAATGTTCTTGAGCCAGTCGGCCAACACCAGAAAGCCCGGCAGGGACGCGATCACAGCGCCGAAACCGTATTCGGAGGCGGTGTTCATCGCCGCCAGCAACGCGCCGCTGACTGCGCTTTTACTGCCTTCGGCGAGTTTGCGGCTGATCGCCTTGTAGCCAAACACCAGCACCATGAGGATGCCGACCAGCAAGGCTGCCTGTACCGCCCAGATCGCCGTGAGCTTGGCGATGTCCGTGGTTACCGGCGCGGCCATGCCTGGCAGCGCGAGGCTGTGGGTCTTGCCGTACACCTGCGGAATCCAATGGGTGAACAGCAGGTTCATGATGCCTACCGCCAACAGTGGCGACAGCGCGAGCCACGGATTGGGCAGCTTGAGGTCGGGGGCGGTTTCCGGCTCGTTGCGCAGGTCGCAGCCATAACCTTCACCGGCGCGCTGTGCCTTGTTGCGTTGACGCTGCAGAAACAGCATGCCGGCACAGAACACGAAGATCGTGCCGATCACGCCCAGCCACGGCGCCGCCCAGGCAGTGGTGTTGAAGAAGGTGCTGGGGATGATGTTCTGGATTTGTGGCGTGCCGGGCAGGGCGTCCATGGTGAACGAGAACGCGCCCAAGGCAATGGTCGCCGGGATCAGGCGCTTGGGGATGTTGCTCTGGCGGAACATTTCAGCGGCAAACGGGTAGACCGCGAACACCACCACAAACAGTGACACGCCGCCATAGGTGAGCAAGGCGCAGACCAGCACGATCACCAGCATCGCCTGGCGGGTGCCGAGCAGGCGAATCGCCGCGGCGACGATGGAGCGCGAGAAGCCGGACAGTTCGATCAGCTTGCCGAACACTGCGCCGAGCAGGAACACCGGGAAATACAGCTTGATGAAACCGACCATTTTTTCCATGAACACCCCGGTGAAAGCGGGGGCGACGGCAGAGGGGTCGGTGAGCAGGACTGCGCCGAGGGCGGCAATCGGGGCAAAAAGGATAACGCTATAGCCACGGTAGGCAGCCAGCATCAGCAGCGCGAGGGCTGCCAAGGCAATGATCACACTCATGGTGTGTCTCCTGGGTTGTTATTTTTGTAGGGTGGAACTGGGTAGGGAGGCGTATAGCGGGTTTTGTGCCAAGTACTTAACTTGTTGAAATATAAAGATATATTCTGATGTTGGTGAGCTGATTCGGGATTGTTGTCTCTTGTTTGAGACTTGTATTGGGAGTGCCGGCCTCTTCGCGGGCAATTCCGCTCCCACAGTTGATCGAATTGATCAGGGGAATGCCTTCTCCTGTGGGAGCGGGCTTGCTCGCGAAGGTCTGTCCAATAACGGAGATATATGTCTCGTTATGGAGACTCGGCAATCCCCAACGCCACCATCTTCTTGTACAACGTCGACCGCCCCAGCCCCAGTCGCGCCGCTGCCTCAATGACTTTGCCCCCGCATTGCGCAAGGGTCGTCTCGATCAGTTGCCGGTCAAATCGCTCTCGCGCCGCACTGAAGGTTTCATGGGCAAAGGGCTCCTGGGCCAAGGGCGTCACGCGCTCAACCCGGGTGAACGTACCAATCGCCGCGCGGATGTCTGCCGCCGTCAGGCGCAAGTCATCGCTGAGCAGCGCCGCGCGCTCCAGCACATTGCGCAATTCGCGGATGTTCCCCGGCCAGGCGTGTTGCCCCAATAATTCGAGGGCTTCGTGGTGCAGCTCATGCTGGCTGCGCAGTTCCTCGAGAATCGCTTCACTGAGCGCCGGTACGTCATCGAGGCGGTCGCGCAGGGGCGGCACCTGGATCGGTAGCACGTTGAGCCGGTAGTACAAGTCGGCGCGGAACTCGCCGCGTTTGATCGCCGCTTCCAGGTCGGTCGAGGTCGCGGCGATCACCCGTACATCGCTCTGGATCACTTCATTGGACCCCACCGGTTCGAATTCCTTTTCCTGCAGCACGCGCAGCAGTTTGCTTTGCAGGGGCAGCGGCATGTCGCCGATTTCGTCGAGGAACAATGTGCCGCCTTGGGCGATCTGCAATTTACCGGCGCGGCCCTTGCGGTCGGCACCGGTAAACGCGCCAGGGGCGGTGCCGAAGAATTCGGCCTCCAGCAATGATTCGGGAATCGCTGCGCTGTTGATGCTGACAAATGCCTTGTGCGCACGGGGCGAGGCATTGTGGATGGCCTGGGCCAACAACTCCTTGCCGGTGCCGGTTTCGCCGAGCAGCAGTACCGGCGATTCGGTACTCGCACTGCGCCGGGCACGGCGTTTGACTTCCAGGCTGGCGGCGCTGGTGCCGATGAAATGGGCGAAGTTGTATTTGGTCTGCCGCGCCCGCAGCAGCGAACGGGTGGAGGCCAGTTCTTCCTGCATGCTCATGTAGCGCTTGAGCATCGGCGACAGGCTGCGCAGTTCGTCGAACAGGGCAAAACCGATGGCGCCGATCACCACGCCGGCATCGTCGTGAATCGGCAGGCGCATGACCACCAGCGGCTCTTTTGGGGTGTCTTGCATATCCAGCAGAATCGGCCGGCCGGTGCGCACCACTTCACGTAACAGGCTGCCGGGGATCACGCTTTCGCAGGGCTTGCCGATCGCCACTTGCGCCGATTGCAGGCCGAAGCGCCGGGCATAGCGCTCATTCATCCAGACGATGTTGGCATCGCGGTCGACAATCACCGTTCCCTCGCTCGATTGCTCGATGATTTCGAACAATGAACGGATCGCCAGCTGGCGAACGCGCTGGTAGTCCTTGAGGCTTTCGGTGGTGTTCATGGGGGCTGATCCTGATTATGTTTTGCCTGTACTGGCCCCTTCGCGGGCAAGCCCGCTCCCACAGGGGATTTGTGAACGACACAGATCAACTGTGGGAGCGGGCTTGCTCGCGAAGGCCGCGCCGCGGTCCAACGGCAAGATTATGCCTGCCCGAGCAACGCCGCCGCCAACAGCTCCTTGGTATACGGGTGCTGTGGCGAATCGAACACCTCATGGCTGGCGCCACGCTCCACCACCTTGCCGTCCTTGATCACGATCATGTCGTGGGCCAGGGCGCGCACCACCGCCAGGTCGTGGCTGATGAACAGGTAGGTCAGGCCGTGCTTTTCCTGGAGTTGACGGAGCAGGGCGACCACCTGTTTCTGCACCGTGCGGTCCAGCGCCGAGGTCGGTTCGTCGAGCAGGATCAGCGCCGGCTTGAGCACCAGCGCCCGGGCGATGGCGATGCGCTGGCGCTGGCCACCGGAGAATTCGTGGGGATAGCGATGGCGGCTTTGCGGGTCGAGGCCGACTTCGCTCAGTGCGCGGATCACTTCGGCGTTGCACTCTTGGGGGCTCAACTGGCTGTGTACTTCCAGGCCTTCGCTGATGATCTGCGCCACCGACATTCGCGGGCTGAGGCTGCCGAAGGGGTCCTGGAACACCACCTGCATTTTCTTGCGCCACGGCCTTAGCTGTTTTTGCGTCAGGCCGTCCAGCGCCTGGCCCTGAAAGCGGATGCCGCCTTCGGAATCGAGCAAGCGCAGGATCGCCTGACCGAGCGTGGACTTGCCGGAACCGGATTCACCGACAATGCCCAGGGTCTTGCCGCGCTGTATGTTCAGGCTGATGCCATCGACGGCACGCAGCCAGGTCTTGCGTTGGAACAGGCCGCCACTGACGGGAAACCGCACCTGCAGATCGTTCACCTCCAGTACGTTTTCGCGCTCGTCCCGGGGCAAGGCTTCGCCCTCGGGTTCGGCGTGCAGCAATACGCAGCTGTAAGGGTGCTTCGGTTCGGTGAACAGGGTTTCGCACGGCGCTTGCTCGACGATTTCCCCGGCCTTCATCACGCACACGCGCTGGGCGATGCTGCGCACCAGATTCAGGTCGTGGCTGATCAGCAGCAACGACATGCCCAGCCGCTGTTGCAGGGACTTGAGCAGCAGCAGGATCTTGCGCTGCACCGTCACATCCAGCGCGGTGGTCGGTTCGTCGGCAATCAGCAGTTCCGGTTCGCACGCCAAGGCCATGGCAATCATCACCCGCTGGCGCTGGCCGCCGGATAGTTGATGCGGATAGGCCTTGAGGCGCTCCTCGGGTTTCTGGATGCCCACCAGGTGCAGCAGTTCAAGGATCCGCGCTTGCGCCGCTTTGCCTGCCAGGCCTTTGTGCACCAGCAAGGTTTCGCCGATCTGTTTTTCGATGCTGTGCAGCGGGTTCAGGGACGTCATCGGCTCCTGGAAGATCATCGCAATGCGATTGCCGCGCAGTTGTCGCAACTTGCCGGCATCGGCACCCACCAGTTCCTGCCCGCGATAGCGGATGCTGCCCGTTGTCCGGGTATCGGTTTGCGGCAGCAGTTGCAGGATAGAGTGGGCCGTCACCGACTTGCCCGATCCCGATTCGCCCACCAGCGCCAGGCATTCGCCGGGGCGGATGTCCAGGCACAGATTGCGCACCACGGTCTGGCCACTGAAGGCCACGCTGAGGTCACGGATTTCGATCAGGTTGGTCATTGCAGCCGTCCGCTCAAGATCTCGGATCGAAGGCGTCTCGCAACGCCTCGCCGATAAACACCAGTAAAGAAAGAATCAGCGCCAGGGTGAAGAACGCCGTCAGGCCCAGCCACGGCGCCTGCAGGTTCTGCTTGCCCTGGCCGATCAGTTCGCCCAGGGAAGCACTGCCCGCCGGCATGCCGAAGCCGAGGAAGTCCAGCGCCGTCAGGGTGGAAATCGCCCCGGTGAGAATGAACGGCAGGTAGCTCAAGGTCGCGTTCATGGCGTTGGGCAGAATGTGCCGGACTATGACTTTGCGGTCGGTCAGGCCCAGCGCGCGCGCGGCCTTGACGTATTCCAGGTTGCGCCCGCGCAGGAACTCGGCGCGCACCACGTCCACCAGGGCCAGCCATGAAAACAGTGCCATGATTCCCAGCAGCCACCAGAAATTCGGCTCGACGAAACCCGACAGAATGATCAGCAGGTACAGCACCGGCAACCCGGACCAGACTTCCAGCAGGCGCTGGCCGAGCAAATCCACCCAGCCCCCGTAATAGCCTTGCAGGGCACCGGCCGCAATGCCGATCAGCGCGCTGACAAACGTCAACATCAAGGCAAACAGGATCGACACCCGGGCACCGAAGATCACCCGGGCCAGAACGTCCCGCGCCTGGTCGTCGGTGCCCAGCCAGTTGACGCTGGTGGGCGGACTTGGAGCGGGTTTGTTCAGGTCATAGTTGGGCGTGTCGTCACTGAATGGAATCGGTGGAAACAGCAACCAGCCACCATCCTTCTTGATCAGCTTCTGCACGTAGTCGCTGCGGTAGTCGGCCTGGAACGGCAGTTGCCCGCCGAACTCCTGTTCGGTGTGGCGCTTGAACACCGGGAAGTACCACTGGCCTTGATAGCTGACCATCAGCGGTTTGTCGTTGGCGATCAGTTCGCCGCCCAGGGTCATCAGGAACAGGCCGACAAACAGCCAGAGCGACCACCAGCCCCGACGGTTTTTCTTGAAACGCTCGAATCGCCGGCGCGCCAGCGGTGAAAGCTTGAGCATCAGGCGTTCCTCGCGGCAAAGTCGATACGCGGGTCGACCAGGGTGTAGCAGAGGTCGCCGACCAGTTTTATCAAAAGGCCGAACAGGGTGAAGATGAACAACGAGCCGAACACCACCGGATAGTCCCGGGATACCGCTGCTTCGTAACTCATGCGGCCCAGACCGTCGAGGGAGAAGATCACTTCGATCAGCAGGGAACCGGCAAAAAATACACTGATGAACGCCTGGGGAATGCCCGACACCACCAGCAGCATGGCGTTGCGGAACACGTGCCCATAGAGCACTCGTCGTTCACTCAAGCCCTTGGCCCGGGCAGTGACCACGTACTGGCGGGTGATTTCATTGAGGAACGAGTTCTTGGTCAGGATGGTCAGCGTGGCGAAGCCGCCGATCACCAGCGCGGTCACCGGCAACACCAGATGCCAGAAGTAATCGGCCACTTTGCCAATGGTCGACAGCGATTCGAAGTTGTCCGAGACCAGCCCGCGAACGGGGAACCAGTTCAGCGAAGTGCCGCCGGCAAACATCACGATCAGGAACATCGCAAACAGGAACGCCGGCATGGCATAGCCGATGATGATCGCGGTACTGCTCCAGATATCGAAATGGCTGCCATGGTGCACGGCCTTGCGGATGCCCAGGGGAATCGACACCAGGTAAGTGATCAGCGTCGCCCAGAGTCCGAGGGAAATGGTCACGGGCATTTTCTCGAGGATCAGGTCGGTGACGGTGGCGCCGCGGAAGAAACTCTTGCCGAAGTCCAGGCGCGCGTAGCTGGTGAGCATCAGCCAGAGGCGTTCGTGTGCCGGTTTATCGAAGCCGTACTGTTTTTCAATGTCCTTGATCAGCTGCGGATCGAGCCCGCGACTGGCCCGGGACTTGCCGTTCATGGGCTCGCCGGAGCCGCCGCCGACCGCCGCACCGCCGATGCCCTGCAAGTGTGCGATGGCCTGTTCGACCGGCCCGCCCGGTGCCGCCTGGACGATGACAAAGTTGACCAGAAGAATGATCACCAGCGTCGGAATGATCAGCAGCAGGCGCCGCAGTATGTAAGCCCACATCAGTGCGGCCCTCCGGGTTTGCCACGGCGGATACGCTCGGCCGTCATCTGTTGGTTGGTCAATGGCGTGGTGCTCATCTCCCACCAGCTCTCGATGGCTTCGTCATTGCTCGCTTGCACGTTCGGGATGCCGAAGCGGTTCCACCACACCGTCGAGGTGCCCGGCGGGTAATAGTTGGGGATCCAGTAGTAATTCCATTGCAGCACCCGGTCCAGGGCATGGGCGTAATGCAGCATGTCAGCCTGGGTATTGGCCCGGATCAGCCCGGTGATCAGGGTGTCCACTGCCGGGTTCTTCAACACCATGTAGTTGTTGGAGCCCGGGTCGGTGGCCGCCTCGGAACCGAAGTAATTGAGCAGTTCGCCTCCCGGAGAAGTGGTGACGGGGTAGCCGGTGACGATCATGTCGTAGTCGCGACTCATCAGGCGGTTGACGTACTGGGACGAGTCGATGCGGCGGATATTGAGGTCGATGCCGATCTGTTTCAGCGTGCGTTTATAGGGCAACAGCAGACGGTCCATGCCGTTCTGGCTGACCAGGAACGTGAAGCTCAGCGGCTCGCCGTCGGCATTGACCAGTTGGTCGCCATAGGGTTTCCAGCCGGCCTGCTCGAGCAAGTCCAGGGCCTGTAACTGCTTGTCGCGAATCACGCCGCTGCCATCGGTCTTCGGCGCCTCGAACACCTGGGTGAAGACTTCGTCGGGAATCTGCCCGCGCAGCGGTTCGAGAATCGCCAGCTCCCCGGCATCCGGCAGTTGCCGGGCGGCGAGATCGGTGTTGGAGAAAAAGCTCTGCTGGCGGATGTACATGTCGCGCATCATCTGCCGGTTGCTCCACTCGAAGTCCCACAGCATCACCAGCGCCTGGCGCACGCGTCGGTCCTGGAACATGGGCTTTTGCAGATTGAACACAAAACCCTGAGCCGGCTGCGGCGCCTCGGTGGCGAGGTGGGCCTTTTGCAGGCGACCATCGCTCAGGGCCGGGCTGTCATAGCCGATGGAATAGCCGGTGGCGGAAAATTCCCGGTTGTAGTCATAGGCGCCACCGCGCAGGACCTGGCGCGCCACGTCGGTATCGCCGAAGTACTCGATGCTGAAATGATCGAAGTTGTACAGGCCACGGCTGACCGGCAGGTCCTTGCCCCACCAGTCGGGATTGCGTTCGAAGGTGATGCTGCGCCCGGAATCGATCTTGCCCACTTTATAGGGGCCGCTGCCCAACGGCGCTTCATAGCCGCCGCCACCGGCAAAATCGCGAGTCTTCCACCAGTGTTCGGGAAACACCGGCAGGGTTGCGATATCCAGCGGCAGAGTGCGATTTTCGTTGTTCTTGAAATCAAAGCGGATAGTCAGAGGAGATTCCACTTCCACGCCTTTGACGTCGGCGAACTGGGTGCGGTAACGCAGGCTGCCCTGGGTCATCAGCAGGTCGAAGGTATAACGCACGTCTTCGGCGGTAATGGCTTTGCCATCGGCAAAACGCGCCTTGGGGTTGAGGTAAAAACGCAGTGACAGGCCGTCCTCGGAACGCTCCATCTTCTCTGCCACCAGGCCGTACACGGTGTACGGCTCGTCCAGCGAGCGCTGGGCCAGCGGCGAATAGAGCAAGCCGTCGATCTGTGTGACGCCGATGCCTTTGTCGATGTAAGGCAAGACATGGTCGAACTGCCCGATTTCGATCGCCGATCGCCGCATCGTGCCGCCTTTGGGGGCCAGCGGATTGGTGTAGGCGAAATGACTGAAGCCGGCAGGATATTTTGCCGGTTCGCCGTACACGGTCATTGCCGGTTGCGGTGCCGCATTCACACCCGCGGCACCCGACATCAGGGCCACGGCCGTGAACAACAAGGTAGGGAAAGCCAGTCGCATTGTCAGCCTTAGAGCCGGGTGGTCGTTAACGACAATTTGTACGCTAGCGGCGCGTCCCTCGCCAGCCGAATTACGCGTGCGAAACACAACGGCCCACCAAAAGGCGGGCCGTTGTGTGAATAGCTCAAGCGTCGATCAGTCCTGACGGCTGGTCACTTCCAGCAGGTGGTAACCGAACTGGGTCTTGACCGGGCCCTGGACCACGTTGAGCGGCGCGCTGAAAACCACGGTGTCGAATTCCTTGACCATCTGGCCTGGACCGAACGAACCCAGATCACCGCCCTGGCGGCTGGAAGGGCAGGTGGAGTTTGCCTTGGCAACTTCGGCGAAATCGGCACCAGCCTCGATTTGGGTCTTGAGTTCGTTGCACTTGGCTTCCGAGGCAACAAGGATGTGACGGGCAGTGGCTTTGGCCATGGGAAAATACTCCTTTCAATATTCGGTAAAATGCGCAGCCTACCGGATTCAGTGAGCTATTTCTCCTCAAAGTTCCGTTCCATGCGGGATTCGCGGCAGGTAGCCGCTTAAAGGCCGGCGGCTCTCAAGCGCTCGGCATGCTGGACATACAGTTCGACCGGGTCGACGCCTGTGCGCAACTGGCCTGCCGGCTGCCCAAGGGTGTCCAGGTGATCCAGCGCATAGTCGGAGCGGATAACCGTGCCCAGGTGAGAACTGAAGCGACCGACCAAACCGTCGTTCTGCCCGGCTTCCGTGACGAAATACCCGGAAAGGAGCCGACAGAAACCGTTGAGCGGATCGAGCGCATTGAGCCCCTCCTTGAGCACATTCGAAGGCACTATGCCGCTCCACGAGTAGTAACGAACACCGTTGACCCGTTCGTTACCCTTGCCACCCCAGGTGGCGGGCAGCCCTTGCGGGTATTTGTCATTGAAGGCGCCTACGCCCTCGGTGGTCAGTGCATTGAGGGCGGCAATGGCGTTCCGCGGCTGGTACCGGTTGTCGCTCAGGGTCGCGAGGAAGTCGGCGAAGAGGTTCACCACCGTCTCGGCCACATGCTCCGGCAGACGGCCCGGTGTCAATGCCTTGCGCAGGAAATCGGCGAGCTCCGAGCCATGGTTCGGCCCGCTGACGGAAGTCACCGATGCCACACTGTTTGGTGCAACCGCTGCAGCATAACGTGCGGCCAGTGCACCCTGGCTATGGCCTATGAGGTTGACTTTGCAGGCACCGGTTCCTTCCAGTACCCGCTCGATCTGCATGAGCAATTGTTTACCGCGTACTTCGTTGTCATGGATGGCTGACAAGTGGGGAACGAACACCCTTGCTCCGGCGTTCCTCAGCGCCTGCCTGATGTCGTGAAACAGCTCGAACTTGCCGATTCTTTCGAAGCCGAAAAGGCCGTGGATCAGCAGTATTGGATAACGAGTGCTTGCATTCCTTTGCATATTCACACCTTTGCACAGAAGTTCGTCGGGACTGCATGGCGTTTCACTCTAAAACACTCGAGGTTGGCGCGATGTATGAAAAGTCCGCCGAAACCTCCGGAAAGCGGAATAGTGCAAGTGTGAATGCTCAAGATTTGCTGAGGTTTTAGTCGGAATCGTTTGATGATTTTTCACGGAAATCAGGTTGCTCTTGATCAAAGACCTACTTCGTATGTATCGACTTTCCGAGCGAGGCTGAGTGAGAGGCCGACATCACGGCGGGTAGTCGTGAGGTTAAATACACGTCACCCCAAGCCGGCCACCCGTTCGGTGTTTATTCCAAGGACTGGAGCGAATGAATGACTGTTTATGAACCCGACACCCTGAATCTCGTACAGCGACCATTGCCACCGCCCTTACTGGAGCAGGCGGAAAACGGCGTTCTGAACCCCTCTGACCGAAAAGCCGTGATCAGGGTCCGACCTTACCCAGGCATGACCTGCGGCGACAAATTGCTATTGAATTGGGCGGGGCTGGATGCCGATGGCCTCGCCTGCAATCATCAGGTGACGCGTTTCGTCAGTGACGACAGGGTCGGCGAGGACATGATCTTTGCTGTGGGTAGCGCTTATATCGAGGCGCTCGACGGTGGTTCACTCGAAATCAGCTACTCGCTCTTGAGCAGTCGTTTTTCCGGGATCGTGCATTCCCATCGTTTACAGCTGTGTGTGGGTGATGTGCAATCAGACCTGTTACCCGCGACGGTGGACGACGTGGTGGGCAGAACGCTTGATCCGGATCGGGTCAGGGAAGGGGCGATCGTTACAATAAAACCCTATGCGCGCATGACGGCGGGCGACTGGGTGTTGCTGACCTGGACGGGTGTTTCGCTCGAAGCAAGCTTCAGTGATGCACTCAAGGTCGAGTCCTTTGCTGTGGGCAATGAGTTGTCGTTCTGGGTCAGCCCGGAGTGCATTGCGCCCAATCTGGGATCATCCGTTTCCGTCGATTATTGCGTCAAGCAGGCAGGATATGGCCCTCGATACGCTGAAGTAACGACACTGATGATTGGCAAGATGGAGCGGGGGCCACTGCCAGCACCTATTGTGCTGGAAGCCGACGAAGGCTGGGTGGATCTGCATGACGTGCAGGATGGGGTGACCGTCGTCATCGAAAACCCCAGGGCTGAAAAAGGGGAGCTGGTTTGCCTGAGGTGCGACGGGGAGAAATTCAATCACTGTGACGAGCGCGAAATCACCAGAAACACTGTGGGCGAGCCGTTGATATTCATCGTTCCCTACCGGTTCTGGAGGGAGCATCGAGATTCTGCGATCCGTGTTTCCTGTTCGGTCGAGCGCCTTGATGACAGCTCTCAACAGTCCGGGGTGACACTGGTTAAGGTGCAATCCCTGATGGGGCATTGATCGCCATTTGCCCTCCAGTCTTCAGATGAAGGCCGGAGGGCGGACAGATGATGCCGGTTATTGGGCGTTGTCTTGCACTCGCAGCCGATCTGCCGCTTCAAGCAACAGCTGTTCAGTCCCGGCCCAACCAAGGCAGCCATCGGTCACTGACACACCGTATTGCATTGACGAACTCAACGGCTGACAGCCCTCGAACAAATGGCTCTCGATCATCATGCCGATCAGCGAACGATCACCTTGCAGACGCTGTTCAAGCACATCGTTGAACACGGCCGGCTGGCGCGATGGGTCTTTGCCACTGTTGGCGTGACTGCAATCGACCATGATCCGGGCCGGGATCCTGAGCCGGGCCAAGTCACTGTTCACCCGGGCGATACTGGCGCTGTCGTAGTTCGGCCCGCGATGGCCGCCGCGCAATACCAGGTGAGTATACGCATTGCCCGGGGTTTGAATGATCGCCGGATGGCCCTGGCTGTCGACACCGAAATGGCGATGCGGATGGGCAGCGGAACGCATGGCATCGCTGGCGACAGCGACACCGCCGTCAGTCCCGTTCTTGAACCCGACAGGCATGCCCAGGCCGCTGGCCATTTCCCGATGGATCTGCGACTCCGTGGTCCGGGCGCCAATCGCCACCCAGCTCAACAGGTCGTCGAAGTAGCCGGCGGCCATCGGCTGCAGCAGTTCAGTGGCGACGGGCAAACCCAGGCGGATCATTTTACGCATCAGCTCGCGGGAAAGCGTCAGGCCTGCGGCCATGTCATCGCTGCCATCCAGGTGCGGATCGTAGGCCAGGCCTTTCCAGCCAACCGTGGTACGGGGTTTTTCGACGTAGGCGCGCATCACCAGGAGCATTTCGTCGCTGACTTCTGTGGCGAGGCGGGCAAGGTTGCTGGCGTATTCGAGGGCTGATTCTGGATCATGGATCGAGCATGGGCCTACGATGACCAGCATACGGGAGTCTTCACCGTTGAGAATCGCGCGAACCGCCTGGCGGTGGGTGGCGACTTGCTGGGTCAGGATGTTGCCGAGGGGCAATTGCTGTTTGAGTTGCAATGAGCTGGGCAGACGCAGGGTCAGCGCTTCATTGGCAGGGCTCAAGGTGGACAGTGGCAGTGCGGAGACGGACGAGTTCATATTCAAGGCTTCCTGGGCTGGTGGCGGGTTCGTGCCCGCGCGCTCGGCCCTACTGGGGTGTTCGACAATTGGCCAGACTGGCTGTGTGTGTGCGCTTGCCACCTGTGGGTGACCGATCGGAGGCGGCAGGCTGTCCCGAGCGGTGGGTGGTAAATCGCCAGGCGGTAAAACTGTCGTAACGGTAATAAGTGGCGTAGTTCATGGTCTGAATCCTCTAAATGTCTGGTGTGTCGCTAAAAACTTTGGGGCTGAAAAAACAAAACCCCCGGTCGGGAGGCCGACCGGGGGTTGAGAATTCTCTGGTGGCGACCCGTTTAAAATGGGCGCCGTGTGGGTATCAGGCGCGCCAGTGGCTAAACCAATACCCAAAATAAAAGCTGACCGGAGCACAGCCGTCGTTCACCCGGGCAGCCGCAACCGAGCGCAGGGCGCTGGCGGTACGAAGCTGTGAGAGGGTGCTGAACATGGTCTGTCTCCGATGGATGGGTCGAGCTTACTAGAGGCCGGTGCGCAGATTCAATCAGAAAATGCTATTGGCCGGCGACAGGGTTTTCTATCGCTTGAGTGGCCTGAGGGTTGTGACAAACTCTGCGTCTGTTCAAAAGCACATCGACACAAGGACGCTTCATGTTACCGCTGACCATCGCTGCAGCCCAATCGATCTCTATCGCCGGAGACATTGCTGGCAATATCGCCAGGCACCAACGCTTCATCGCGGCAGCCGCGGAGCAGGGCGTGCAGTTGCTGGTGTTCCCTGAATTGTCGCTGACCGGCTACGAGCGCGGGCTCGCGGCCGAGCTGGCCATTGTGTCGGATGACGCCCTTCTGCAACCGCTGCGAGACGTCGCCCGGGCAGTCGGTGTGACGGCTGTTGTCGGTATGCCGATTCGACTGCCGGATAACCCGTCGGTCCTGATCGGTGCGCTGGTGCTGGGGGCCGATGGTTCGCTTGGGGTCTACAGCAAGCAGTATCTGCATCCCGGGGAAGAAGTGGCGTTTGCACCGGGCGCCGGGGGGGAGCCCCTTACCATCGGGACAGACACTATTGCTCTGGCGGTCTGCGCCGACTTTTCCCACTCCAGCCATGCCGCTGCTGCAGCGTGCCAGGGTGCAGATGTCTACGCCGCAGGCGTGCTGATCACGGAAAACGGCTACGTCGCGGATACCGCGTTGCTGCAAGGCTATGCCGCGCAGCACGCCATGGTGGTGTTGATGGCCAATCATGGTGGTGCGACAGGTGGCTGGGGATCGGCAGGACGCAGCGCGATCTGGGCGTCGGACGGTTTGTTGATTGCGGCCGCCACCGGTACCGGCAGCCAGTTGGTTGTAGCCCGGCGCAACAGCGAGGGCTGGAGCGGGGAAGTCGTCGCCGTGGAGCCGGTGTGATGGATTGCGCATGGCGTGCGGCCACGCCAGAGGACCTGGCCTTCGCCCGCCACCTGACCTGTAAAAACATGCTGCGCTACTACATTCGGCACGACCTGATATGGCTGGACGAAGCTTTTGACGTGGCCTGGTCAGGGCGGGACAACCGCATGCTGACAAGCGGCGATCAGTTGCCGGGTTATGTGAGCTTGAGCCGTGATGCCAGAGCGTTGTACATCCGCGAACTGCAGGTCGTCGAAGCGTTTCGCGGGCAGGGCATTGGTTCCTGGGCAATCGATCAGGTACTGTCAGTCGCGTACCAGGAGCGGCGACCGGCGCTACGCTTGACGGTTTTTGAAAATAACCCGGCGCGGGCGTTGTACGAGCGCAAGGGATTCACGGTGGTGGGTAAGGATGAATGTTTCCTGAGAATGCAGCTTGATATCAATCCATGACATTGGCGCAACGCGTTTGCGACTGGCCTTTCAAGATGAATTGAAACTTTTAATCTGATGCTTTCCGCTAGGTCTGCCAGATGCTTTTTGCTAAGGTGTCTGGCAACCCAATAAGACCATATCGCGAGGTGTCTGCTTGATTAGGGTGCTAGTAGTCGATGACCATGATCTCGTTCGTACAGGTATTACACGAATGCTGGCTGACATCGATGGCCTGCAAGTAGTCGGCCAGGCCGAGTCGGGTGAAGAATCCCTGCTCAAGGCGCGTGAGCTGAAACCCGATGTGGTGTTGATGGACGTCAAGATGCCGGGTATCGGCGGTCTTGAGGCCACTCGCAAATTATTGCGCAGTCATCCGGATATCAAGGTCGTCGCGGTGACCGTGTGTGAAGAGGACCCGTTTCCTACGCGGCTGTTGCAAGCCGGTGCGGCAGGGTACCTGACCAAGGGGGCAGGTTTGCCGGAAATGGTCCAGGCCATCCGCCTGGTGTTCGCCGGGCAACGCTACATCAGTCCGCAAATTGCCCAGCAACTGGCGATCAAGTCCTTCCAGCCCACCAACGACTCGCCTTTCGATGCCCTGTCCGAGCGGGAAATCCAGATCGCGCTGATGATAGTCGGCTGCCAGAAAGTACAGATCATTTCCGACAAATTGTGCCTGTCCCCGAAAACCGTGAACACCTACCGTTACCGCATCTTCGAAAAGCTTTCGATCAGCAGTGATGTCGAGTTGACGCTGTTGGCGGTGCGTCATGGCATGGTCGACGCCAGCCTCTGAAAATGACCGAAACCTTTGATCCGAGCGCCTTTCTGTCGACCGTCAGCGGGCGTCCCGGCGTGTACCGCATGTTCGACAGCGAAGCGCGGTTGCTTTACGTCGGCAAGGCGAAAAACCTCAAGAATCGCCTGTCGAGTTACTTTCGCAAGACCGGGCTTGCCCCCAAGACCGCCGCACTGGTCGCACGTATCGCCCAGGTCGAAACGACGATCACCGCCAACGAAACCGAAGCCTTGCTGCTCGAGCAGACGCTGATCAAGGAATGGCGCCCGCCCTATAACATCCTGCTGCGCGACGACAAATCCTACCCCTATGTCTTTCTCTCCGACGGAGAGTTTCCGCGCCTGAGCATTCATCGCGGTGCGAAAAAGGCCAAGGGCAAGTATTTCGGTCCTTACCCCAGCGCCGGCGCGATCCGCGAAAGCCTGAGCCTGCTGCAAAAGACGTTTTTCGTTCGTCAATGCGAAGACAGCTATTACAAGAACCGCACCCGTCCTTGCCTTCAGTACCAGATAAAACGCTGCAAGGCACCCTGCGTTGGGCTGGTGGAACCTCAGGTGTACGCCGAAGATGTGCGCCACTCGGTGATGTTTCTTGAGGGGCGCAGCAATGCGCTGACTGACGAGTTGTCTGCCGGGATGGAAGAAGCGGCGATCAATCTGGAGTTCGAGCGAGCGGCTGAGCTGCGGGACCAGATTGCGTTGCTGCGCCGGGTTCAGGACCAGCAGAGCATGGAAGGCGGGACCGGGGACGTCGATGTGATCGCCGCGTTCGTCAACCCGGGCGGTGCCTGTGTGCACTTGATCAGCGTGCGGGGCGGGCGGGTGTTGGGCAGCAAGAACTTCTTCCCTCAAGTCGGTATTGAAGAAGATGTTTCTGAAGTCATGGCCGCGTTTCTTGGCCAATACTTCATCAGCAGCCCTGAACGCGACTTGCCCAGCGAGTTGATCGTCAATGTGGTCCACGATGACTTTCCAACACTGATCGCGGCCATCGACGAGCTGCGCGGTCGTGAACTGACCATCAGCCATCGCGTGCGTGGTACGCGAGCGCGCTGGCAGCAATTGGCCGTGACCAATGCCGAGCAGGCGCTGAATGCGCGCCTGGCGAATCGTCAGCACATTACGGCGCGCTTCGATGCATTGGCTGAGGTGCTGAAGCTAGACGAGCCTCCACAACGCCTGGAGTGCTACGACATCAGTCATTCCAGTGGCGAGGCGACAGTGGCGTCCTGCGTGGTCTTCGGCCCCGAAGGCCCGATCAAGTCCGACTACCGCCGGTACAACATCGAAGGCGTTACGGCCGGCGATGATTACGCGGCGATGCACCAGGCATTGACCCGACGTTTCAGCAAACTGAAGGACGGGGAGGGCAAGCTGCCGGATATCCTGCTGGTGGATGGTGGTAAAGGTCAGTTGTCCATGGCCCGTGACGTACTCGATGAACTGGCCGTACCTGATCTGATCCTGCTCGGCGTGGCAAAAGGCGCGACGCGCAAGGCCGGTTTCGAAACCCTGTACCTGAACGACGCCGCGCATGAATTCACCTTGCGCGGCGATTCTCCCGCGCTGCATCTGATCCAGCAGATTCGCGACGAAGCCCACCGATTTGCCATTACCGGGCACCGCGCCCGGCGTGGAAAAACCCGTCGGACGTCTACACTGGAAGGCGTCGCTGGCGTCGGTCCAACACGTCGGCGGGATTTGTTGAAACATTTTGGTGGATTGCAGGAGCTGTCTCGTGCAAGCATCGAAGAAATTGCCAAAACCCCCGGGATCAGTAAAAAGCTCGCAGAGTTGATTTATGCAAATCTGCACAGCGAGTAGAATGCCCCCTCACCTCGTAGCCAGTTGTGCCGATGAATATCCCTAATCTGATTACCGTTCTACGCGTTCTGCTCATTCCGATCTTCATTTTGCTGTTCTACCTGCCTTACCAGTGGAGCTACCTGGCTTCCGCCTCGGTATTCGCCTTTGCTGCCGCCACCGACTGGCTGGACGGCTACCTGGCCCGCCGCCTGGAACAAAGCACACCGTTCGGGGCTTTTCTCGATCCGGTTGCCGACAAGCTGATGGTCGCGGTTGCGCTGGTACTGTTGGTGCAGGAACACGCAAACCTGTGGCTCACACTGCCGGCTGCCGTGATCATCGGTCGCGAGATTGTCGTCTCGGCCCTGCGCGAATGGATGGCCGAACTGGGCGCACGTGCCCACGTCGCCGTATCGAACCTTGGTAAATGGAAAACCGCCGCGCAAATGCTCGCGCTGGTGATCCTGCTGGCCAATCCCAAGGATTTCAGTTTCTGGGTCTTGCTGGGCTATACGCTGCTGATGGTGTCGGCCGGCCTGACTTTGTGGTCGATGGTCCAGTACCTGCGGGCTGCCTGGCCACATCTGAAGACTGACGTTGAAAAGAAATAAAACTTTTTTGAATCAAAGGGTTGACGGGGCTTCTGGATTCTATAGAATGCGCCACACCAAGACGCGGGAATAGCTCAGTTGGTAGAGCACGACCTTGCCAAGGTCGGGGTCGCGAGTTCGAGTCTCGTTTCCCGCTCCAAGTTTGTACGCATTTGATGTCGCGCTACTAGATATCAAATGTTTTGAGGCCGAGTAGCAAAATGGTTATGCAGCGGATTGCAAATCCGCCTACGCCGGTTCGATTCCGACCTCGGCCTCCACTAATAAACAAGCTCCGTAGATCTATGATTTACGGAGCTTTTTTATTTGCAGTAGCCTGCAAGATTTAGTCTTGAAAAGGGTATTTGCGAACTTGCTTCACCGGGGCGGGATGTATATATTTCCACCTCTGCTGCACAGGCGTCAGAATTGCCAGATCGTTATTTGGCACAACCTGGACGCTTCACCGCGCTACCGCCCGAATGGCGAAACTGGTAGACGCATGGGACTTAAAATCCCCCGCTCGTAAGGGCGTGCCGGTTCGATTCCGGCTTCGGGCACCAATAGTATGATTTCAGATGTTCCCGTAAACACCTGAAACCTAGAGAAACCGGCCTTATAGCCGGTTTTTTTGTGTCTGAATATCCCCGTATGTTCCTGTACAGCCCCACGATTTAGGTATACGTTTAGGTATATATCGGTTCGATATCGAGGCGTATACCTATGGCGCGCACCGTAACCCCTCTGACAGACCCCAAATGTGAAGCCGCCAAGTCCCGCGCAAAGGACTACACCCTGTTCGACGGGCAGGGGCTTTTTTTGCTTGTAAAGGCTACCGGCACCAAGGTCTGGCGCTTCAAGTATAAAAAGCCAAGCGGTAAGCCCGGTCTGGCTACGTTCGGCAACTACCCGGCTCTCACTCTGAAAGCCGCCCGCGCACGTCGAGCCGATGCACTCGAGTTGCTGGCGCATGGCCAAGACCCCATCGAGAGCGCTAAGCAAGCAAAGATCGAGGCGGCCAGTGAGGCGGGGAACACCTTTGAGGCGCTGGCCCTGGAATGGCACGCCAGCATGTCCGGAAAATGGTCTAAGGATCACGCGGTCAGGGTGTTGAAAGAGATCGAGGTCGATCTTTTCCCCATGCTGGGCAAACGCCCCGTATCCGACCTGAAAACCCGCGACCTGCTGGCCTGTCTGAAGGCGGTAGAGAAGCGCGGCGCGCTTGATGTGGTTGGGCGACTGCGCCAGCGCATCGCCGGAATCATGCGAATCGCCGTTCAGCGCGATTTCATCGAATACAACCCGGCGCTTGATCTGGTGGGGGGGGCTGCCACCCGCAAGACCAAACACCGCCCGGCCTTGCCCCTTGAGCGGTTGCCGGAGTTGTTGCAACGCTGCGAGGCTGACACCGGACGACCGCTTACCTGTCTTGCTGTAAGCCTCGCTCTACTGGTGTTCATTCGTTCTAGTGAGCTGCGCTTTGCCCGCTGGTCTGAGTTCGACTTTACCCGGAGCATGTGGACGATTCCCGGCGAACGGGCACCAATCGAGGGCGTCAAGAGGTCGCACCGAGGAGCCAAGATGGGGACTCCGCACCTTGTCCCGTTGTCACGTCAGACGCTTGAAGTGCTAGAGCAGATACGCCGGCTAAGCGGGCGTTTTGATCTGGTGTTGCCGGGCGATCACTACCACTGGCGGCCAATGTCGGAGAACACCGTAAACAAATCACTGCGCCGCATGGGGTACGACACCAAGATAGAGATTTGCGGGCACGGTTTCCGCACTATGGCCTGTTCCGCGTTGGTCGAGTCCGGCCTGTGGTCGCGTGACGCGGTTGAACGGCAAATGAGCCACCAAGAGCGCAACGGCGTGCGCGCGGCCTATATCCACAAGGCTGAGCACTTGGAAGAGCGTCGACTGATGATGACCTGGTGGGCCGATTACCTGGACGCCAACCGGGAAAAGCACATCACGCCCTACGAATTTGCGCATAAAGTCAGTGTTGACGAGCCCAGAGCTCTAGGGGCGGTGGGAGCATGATAAAGCCTGACATGTTGCCGATCATTGAAGCGCACCTTACCCAATGGGATTGTGGGGAAAGTGAGTATATGCGGGGCTTTCTGGCCGGGGTCATCCTTCGTGCTGAGATTGAACGGGAGCCAATTGATGTAGACCTCGCATTTAAGATGCCTTGTCAGGAGCTGGCCGGGCGAGCCCTTGACTGTTTGGTAATGACCACCGGGTACAGTTCTGACGACTTCGAAACATTGAGCGATTGTCAGCACATGAGGTTTTCCCGCTTCGGCTTTCATCTACCCGAATATGTCTGCTCGCTGCTGGATGTCCGATCATCTTGTCTATCGGTGCTAGGCCATATCGAAGACACGCGGCAATTTGATCCGAATGGCCATGCCGAGTGCGCTGTTGAGGAGGTTCGAGAACTGATCAAGCGGTTGGAGTCACTTGAACGGGCAGTTACGGCGCGCCATTCTTTGCAAAAGAACCTGCGCTCCTTAATTAAAGCCGAACAAATAGTCAGGTCTGAGACCAAGCAAAAACACAGCCAGAAGATGGAGACGGCCCGCGCCGAGCGTCCCGTCCTTTACGATTGGGTGGCAGTCGCCAAGGCGGAAGCGGAGCTATTGGCTAGCGGCAGGTCGCGGCGCGATCTTGCAAGTATTATGGAGAAGCGTTTCGGCATCCCGAAAACCACCTATCGAGAGTGGCGGCGAAAACAAACGACGGTGTAATTATTAGACCGTCGTTTCGAAAACTAACTTGTGAGCGTCACCCATACGGAGGCGCTCACATGCACCTAGCAACGACTCCCCCGAAAGTTCTAATCCGCCAACCAGCGCTGTGTGAGTGGTTGGACATATCCCGCTCTGGCCTAGACAAGCTCCGCAAGAAAGACCCGACATTTCCGAAGCCAATTAAGGCCAACGAAAGCCGCCAGGCAGCAGCTTATTACGTCTTGGCTGAGGTGGAGGCTTGGTTGCGGACCAAGATTGAAGCGAGAGACGCAGTATGAGCCATTCATCATGGCTTACAGCTTCCTGGAAGTTCCGCGTGATGGCCGCCATGCACGTTGATTCCTTCCCGTCTCCTTCTAACTGGTCCTGGCGCAAAGCCAAGCAGCGCGGGGTATAACCCATGAAAAATCAAAACGGCGCCCATGCGCCGACGGGATCGGCTTGGCTGAAATCCATGATTGGGCCAGTAGCCCGGTACCTTTTTGGCGAGCCAAATCGCGTAATGAGCAAGCCGACCGAGCTTCGATTTGGAGCGCATGGCTCTTTATCCGTTGATCTGGAAAAGGGGGTATGGCACTCGCACGAAGACGGAAGCGGTGGTGGCGTATTGCATTTGATCGCCAAGGAAACCGGCATCACAAGTTGGGCCGAGCAAATGGGCTGGCTTGAGCAGCACGGCTTTAAAGAAAATCGGCCGGCACCATGTCCTGAAAGTCCTGATGTCCTACCGGCCAGCCGTCGCATGTCGGCTTGTTATGACTACACCGACGAGGACGGCAACGTTCTGTTTCAAGTTGTCCGCTACGAACCAAAGGACTTTCGCCAGCGCCGCCCGGACGGAAAAGGCGGCTGGGTGTGGTCGGTGAAGGGCGTGCGTCAGGTTCCCTACCGTCTGCCGCAGTTGCTGCACGCACCCTTGGATACGCCAGTGTTTGTCGTGGAAGGCGAGAAGGACGTACTGCGCCTTGAGTCGCTGGGGCTGGTCGCAACCTGCAACGCCGGCGGCGCTGGCAAGTGGCCTGATGCGCTCAACAAACCTTTCGCGCGCCGCCACGTAGTGATTCTGGCGGATAACGATGAGCCGGGACATCAGCACGCCGACAAGGTTTGTCGGGCGCTGAGTCAGGCAGAGGCACAAGTTCGCGTGCTCAGCCTTCTAGGGCTGCTACCGAAGGGTGACGTGTCCGACTGGCTGGACATGGGCGGCACCGTAGAGCAACTGCTGCAAATGGTGGACGCTCCCGGCAAACAGCAGTTCGAAGACGACGATCAGCAGCCAGTCGAGGAACAATTCGAGCCCGGTGATGATGCTGACGAAAAGCAGAGCCAGGCTTCTCTGCTGGTCAAGTTCGTGGAGCAACGCTTCGAACTGTTCCACGATCAAAACAAGGACGTCTTTGCCAAGGATCGCACGACGGGCGAAGTGCGTAATCTAGCCGCGCGCCAGTTCCGAGATGCACTGGTTGCCGGCTTTTACTCCGACAGCGGAAAGGCGCCCCGAGATCAATCGATCCGGGAGGCGCTGGGCACCCTGGCCGGCCTCGGCCGATTCCATGGAGACTGTCAGGAGGTACACCTGCGCACTTCCGGTGCCGCTGGTGATTACTTTCTCGACCTGGCTGTACCAGGCAGTAGTCGAGCGGTTCGCATCCGGCCGGGTAAGTGGGAGATCGCCGAGTCACCCGAGGCCATGTTCGTTCGACCTGAATCCATGCAGCCGATTCCGGCTCCAGTTCCAGGTGGATCGATCGAGCAACTTTGGCACGTGGCGAACATCCCGCGCGGCTCCCGTCTGCTGGCCCTGGCTTGGCTGATCGAATGCCTTCGTCCTGATACGCCTTATCCAGTGCTGGAGCTGCTGGGCGAGCAGGGGAGTGCCAAGAGCACGACACAAACAGCACTGCGCCAGCTCATTGATCCGAATTCCTGCCCATTGCGCAGTGCACCGAAGTCGTCGGAGGACCTATTTGTTTCTGCTGGTGTGTGTGCGGTAGTGAGCCTGGAGAACGTCTCGCACTTGCCTGCAGCAACTCAGGATGCCATGTGCGTATTGGCAACCGGAGGCGGCTTTGCCAAGCGCAAGCTGTACTCGGATGCCGACGAGAGTGTTATCAGCGTGAAGCGCCCCGTCGTGCTGAATGGCATATCAGCAGCAGTCACGGCGCAAGATCTGGTGGACAGAACGATCACTATCGAGACGCCGGTTATCAGTGAGCGGCTGGAAGTGACAGACCTTTGGCGGGAGTACGAAGCCGAGCGTCCGTGTCTGCTGGGGGCGCTGCTGGATATTTTCGCCAAGGCGTTGGAGTTAGC
Organism: Pseudomonas sp. GNP012; assembly: GCF_054343835.1. Taxonomy (NCBI): domain Bacteria; kingdom Pseudomonadati; phylum Pseudomonadota; class Gammaproteobacteria; order Pseudomonadales; family Pseudomonadaceae; genus Pseudomonas; species Pseudomonas sp. GNP012. The sequence continues at coordinate 2,004,123 of NZ_JBTGUU010000001.1, forward strand.
GCCGCAGATGCACATCCCCGCTGACGAGCGTCCGCGGCTGGTTGAATTCGCTCGCCTCGGTATGGCTGTCGCCGCCGCAGCAGGACATGAGCCCGAGGACTTCCTGCGCGAGTTCAACGCCAGTCGGCTGGAGAGTCTGGCTCGCACCATTGACGCTAGCCCGGTAGCTGCCGCCGTAGTGGAACTGGTCGAGGCGCGTCCGCACGGAGTGACCGCCCCGGTAAAGGAGATTCTGCGTACTCTGGAACAGTACCGTCCAACCGGCTGCGATTCGTGGCCGCGTTCCGCGAAGGGGCTAGGGGACGCCCTGCGACGTGCCGCTCCAGCTCTTCGGCAGATAGGCATCGAGTGCAAGCCCTTGGGTAAATCTGGGGGGACGGTGAAGTGGGGCATCGGGAGAAAGTTATCGAAGCAATGTCCTGCAAGTCTTGATGTCTTGCCAGACGATCACCCCGAGCAGGACATTGGGACTTGCAAGACTTCGAGTCGGCAACTATCCCCCGACGCTACCATTACTTCGCCGGACATGGCCTTCGATGAATCCGATGCGGAGGCCTTCTGATGGGAGTTATCGACTATCTCCATGATCGCGGGTTCAGTGCCAAGGTGGTGGGTACCCGCTTAATCGTCTCGCCATCCAGCAGGCTGACACAGGAGGTGCGCCGCTACATCAAGTTGCACCGTTTGGAGCTGATGGTCGAAGTGGCGGCCAACGATGGTGAAGCCCGTCGCAGTCACTGGACAGTGTTCGTGGCAGGGTACAGTCCCTACACAATGATCGGCGAGCCTATGACTCATGCCGAAGCCTTGGTTGAAGCCCGAAGCCGATGGCCTAACGCGAAGGTCGAATACCGCAGATAGCTACCGGTGAAGTGCTGTTTCATTAAACTACATGAGTTGGTTTGAAAACTTTCAGGGTTGCCCTTTTTCGAGAGAGGTCAAGACCTCACTATGGCGTTGGCTCAATCCAGCTTTATTGGAAAGGCGCACGCTCATTATTATATCCGAATATGTATGGCAGGGGCGAAGTAATGGATGCCGTCTCGATGCATAAGTCGGGTCAAAGTAGTAGTTGGATGTAACGAAGGCGGCCCCATGTTTAAGAATGAAATCGATTACTTGATAAAGTTTTTGAGTGTTTCGGGTAAGGCTTTTAAATGAGTCTGTGTAAAAGACGCGCATTAGCCCATTCTTGATATCGTTTAATTGACTGATCAACTCCTCGTCGAACATCGGGTCTATACCGCTTCGGGTGACAATCATAAACGAGCATTTGTCGTTGTGGAAGTTGTCAGGTGAAGGGGTTTCCCGGTTAGGATTGCCAGGTAACTCATAGGCTATTTCAACGGCTGAAGAGTTTGCGATATGTGCTAAGGCATACCATGCGTTTGGATACTCCGACCTTAAGGTGCTAAAAATGATACTTTCAGAGGGGGCTTTCGATGAAGTATGGAATTCACTAAGGTCAACGCTATGAAAGTACTCAACGGCTGCGCGTGTAATACTGGCCATATCTGAATCCGTTATTGGCGGTCGAGGTCTCCTTAGCTCTTGAGTTACTGGCTTATCGGTGCCCAAATCTTCGATCAAGCTGTTTCGGATCGCGACAACCACCAAAGCTCGCACGTCCAATGCGGCTTCACTAGGAGTATAAAAAGTAGCTTCCTCAATTCCACAGAGAAGCGCCGTTCGGCGAAAGGCAACGTCGTGCCAAAGGGCAAGCATTGAATACAAACGGAGACAAACATCGTTCGTGACCATAGTTCGCTGGCGAGTACTCCAGCCAAGGGCTCGGAGTTGGGGTCTGAGTACCTGCGTAACGTAGATTTCAACTAGCGTGTCGGAGATTTTTTCGGGCATAAATAATGCTCCTCATCTGAAATTATGACGCCTTGTGCTTTTAGGAAAAACACCACACGGATGGCGAGTCCGGCTGCTCAAGTTGATTCGTTAGCAACCCAAACAACAGTAGTAGATCGCCCCATTTTGTCCATTGCTTCTGGCCGGAAAGTCCGAGCAGTTTGCGCACAGCCTGCATTGAGCTTGAAAAGCATCCGATTTACGCATTGCTAAGTAAAATTTAGCCGGTTTTCTTCTACACCAAGTGCAGATTTCCAATCTCGGACGGGTTTTTTTGTAGTCGAGTCCACCGATGACTGTTTCAACAGAATCGGCCAGAAGCCGTCAGTCACTTCGAATAGAAGCTACCCTTCGATGTTAAAGGCGAGGGGCGTCGTCGGCTTATCAGTTGCGCGTTACTGCGAACTGTCATGCCGGAAATCATGGTTGCTTGCAACGACCTCCTCGTAACCCAGTAGGAGAATGGATTTGACGCTGTTGGATTCCCGTTGAGGTAGGTATAGATGGGTTGGAGTTTATTGAGGACAAATTTATGCTGACACCACAGAAGTACTGGCGAGCACCCTGCGACCTTGACGCAGAGCCTCCCCGACCGCCGACCGAGTTCATCTTACCGGAGGCTCTGGCTAGCCAGTCCTCTCCTCCTAGGGTTGGCCATGGAATCACGGTTGCAGCCTACGATGAAGGGGCGCAGACGGGATTGCTCAGATGGCTTGGCGTGGTTACTGGTGTAATTGGGGCTGCAGTAATCGTCGAGTGGAAGCCCTCCAATGCTCAAATTTGGGTAGATACGGGGTATGGCCGAAGCAAATGGAAGGTGGGAGCCTTTGGATTCGCAGACTCCAAGATTAACGGGTACGGCTTGCACGAGCTTTGGAGCGAGGCCTTTGAAGGCATGGAGCTTCGTGACCATGCACCAGTTGCCACGAAACCCACTGCCCAGAGGTCAACGAAAAACAGAGCCATTCCTCCAGAGCGACTCAACCCCATTGAAGTTATCGGAGAGCCAACGGCCGGCCCCAAAGCTGGAGTTGTCTATCTCCTTAAGTCAGCCTACGGTTACAAGGTGGGCAGAACCCGAAATGTGCCCGCTCGTATGAGAGCCTTTGGGGTTCACCTACCCATTACCTATACCATCCCTTTGTGTGCATGGTTTGAAGACTGCCATGTAGCAGAGCGGCGCTACCACGACATGTTTGTCAACAAGCGAATCAATGGCGAATGGTTTGACCTAACAGACCAAGACGTGGAAAAAATCAGAATGAGGGCCTAAAAAACCTCGCAATGCAGTGATCTGCAAGTGGGCGGGCGTCAGATGAGATCTGTGTGTTCGTTCGTGGCTGGCAGCCACCGCGTCGAAGTGATAATTGTCCGGGGTGTTTTGAGACGCTTCGGGTCCTACTGTGCCTAATGATTTTGAGAAAGAAGCGGCGGTAGGCACTCTTTGAACTTCAGTTGGATCGCTCTCATGGGTTTCGTGCAGAGCTCATTACCGGTAAGGGTCGCGGCGAGCATACCCGTCATGGTCATCAATCCGTTTGAGTTCTGCAGGGTCTGCAAGATGAGCTGGAGAGGGTAGCCCTGCCAGTGTCGGCGTAGCGGATGGATACCACTGTGGACGAATGAGTTCATAGTAGACCAAGACACGTCTTTGAACTGGGCCAGCATGGTCGAGGCCTCAACCGGCGCTTTCTTCACGATTGCATCAACCATGTCTGAAACCTGAGGGAGCTTGTTGGCAACCCGCTCGCTTTCCGCCGTCAGTGGTGCAGTGAGTTTCTGGATGGCTAGATCGGTCGCCGCGTACAGCATCCACATCGCTCGGGTGAGGGCTTCGAACTGCAAGCGTAACACCGACATGGCAGTAGTAGGGCAACCAGTCTCGAACAGAATTCGCAATGCATGAGCGTGCTCCAGAGCGACCCCACAAGCAGCTAGGCAGGCTTCGAAGCGTTTGCCTGGGTGTATCGGGACATTCTCGAGTAAGTGCAGAATTTCATCCTGAAGTTCTGCAGATTTGGTGAGCATTTCCTCAATTTTCATTTTTTTCTTCCCTGGTGTGGGATCAGATGCAAAGGGGTTGCTTTCGCCTGTAGAGCCAGAAACGATGAAGCTGTATCGATCACGCGATATTAGGCCTCTCGCGCTCACCAATCCAAGGCATCCCTCGAAAGGGAAAACTAGGCAGTTGGGTTAATGCCATGGCCCCTTAGAATCGAACCTGGACATGTAGGTGAGATTGCTTTGGGTCGACTCCGGCCAGTTGTGACCGGCAAAGTAGGCTCATTCCGGTCATTCTCTAAAACTGAGCGTAAGAATTCTCTTCATCAAGGCGACCGATATGAATTTCAACCTTGTCGCCGAGCATCGCTGAGAGTTTTTCTACGTTCATAAAGACCCGCTCTATTGGGTAATCAGATTCGTCGTCTCGCAATACGCACACGAGGTGTATTTTTGACAAGGTTTCATATTCTGGATACTGCAACCAGCTTTCTTCAAGACGTTTTAAAGTCGTACGTATCATCGGGTATAAGTGCGCGCGCCGAACCGATTTAACTTCTATCGCTATGATTTTTCCATCTTTCGACGCTATAAAATCAAATGCTTGATGTGTTGCTTTGTTAGGTATTGGTGTGACTTCATAACCGGATTTTGCATAATGCTCTGCTACTGCCTTTTCAGATAGGTAACCAATAGCTGCAGGTGACTCTGATCGATAAGAATAAATAATAAGTTCGCGATCTTCTTCGTTTATGTCTATTTCCCCCAGCTTTGCCGTTGCCCTTCCAATAACGTCCTTGATGTTGCTGGCAAGGCCTTTGATCTGTTCGTACTCGGATTTCTTTACATTACGATTGTGCGCAACTTTATTTCTTAGCTTGTAAAGCAGCTCCCACTTTTTTTCAAGGCTATGATCTTTTTCATCTACGAGCGAAGAAAAATATTTCTCCCAATTTGAGCGAGGGATATATCTAAGAATTCTCTCTTGGTCTTCTTCGTTGAATTTGGTTTTTGGTAGCAGTCTGTCGAGTTCCTCAAGCGAAATATCTCGCTTCTTCTCAAAAAGAACTTGACTTAAATGAATGAAGTCCAATTTGTGGAGATCATTGAGGTATGGGTCTTCGTCTTCAAATTTTTCGATTTTTTTAAATAGCTCCGGATTGATCGCATCCTTAGACCAATTCATGCCAACCGTAACTAGCATGAACTTGGCTATCAAGCGCCGCATTAGATTTTCAATTTCATTGATAATTGGGTATGCCTTTTCTGCATATATTCGCCCAACACCATCCCAAAGTGTATTTACCGCGGTAGCTCCTGGGGAAATCCGCTCGACAATGGTTTTTAGTCTTTCTGACAACTCTGAAAATTCATCGATTTGAGTTTGCTGGTCGCATTCAAGTACAAGTAAGAAGTATCTTTCGTTGTTGGACTTTACCTTGTTCGTCTCAACACGAAATCTTGCTGAAACTTGATCTTTGCCTTTTGGTGTTTTTCTGAAATTTATCTTGTTGCCTATAACCGATATCAAGGAGTCCACTTTCAAAAAGTCAATAAATGCCTTCTTGCTACTACAAAAAGCTTCGTCATCCGGTATTAGTATCAGAAATTCTGTTTTCAAGGCGATTCGTTTGCGATATAAATATTAGTTCAATTTCTGGATGAGGCACTTGTTGTTCAAAGTCCAGAGGGCCGGGTTAATGCTCAAGCTAGCCAGCTGCATCTATTTCTCTTTAGGGTTGCTTTGCTAGGCGCGAAGCAAAAAAGACATGATAACAGACAAGGCGTGGCCCCAAGCAATCTCCAGTAGATGCATTCAAAGGCTTTTTCATTATCACCGCCCAGAGACAGCTTTTGGCCGAGAACGGTCTGTTGAGAGCGGCAGTTTCGACCCAGACTCTCCCTTGAAAACGCCACCCGTTCCATACCACCAAGCCCTGACACGGGTGGTGCCGGATAAGCCCGTTTTCAACTAGGCGAGCTGAATCAGAGTCAGACCAAGATTTATGGATTAGAAGGGGTGTCTGCCCCAGCCTTGGCACTAGGAGTGCTCAAGTGACTTCACTCGAAGCACTTGAGGCGTGTAGTAATCCAGCCAAGTAGTGGTTCCGACATCTATATATGCACGCTTTCGATTTCGATGGATCTCAACACCCTTTGGTAGGTTTTTCAAAAAACGCTTAATTTCGATTGACGCATGGCCTGGCAGTACACCAGGAAGGAAAACAAGCATGAAAAATATCAAAGGCCCAAACATCACTATTCTTAGTGTAAAGCTCTTGTAGTGATTAGGGCCATAAGCAATGCGAACAAAAAATGGATTAATACGCCCAGACGCTCCTGCAACGCTCTCTAAAGGAGGGTACTCACCTTTAAGCTGACTGATATTTGTCGGGGCAGCCAATGCGGCGACTACAGCTAAATCCCTTCTGCTAGGAGGATGTGTGCCATCAAGTATATAAGGGATAAATCTCTCGAGGAGAGGGCTATGTGCTTTATCAGTACGAGATGAGTTAAAGGAGATTTTTAGAAGCCATCTAACGAGAAGGTCGTAGTCATAAGATAAATCTGCAGATAATTTGCTGTAATTATGACAAAGAAAGCCCGAAGAGGTTAAAAAGCCCTTTCCGTAAGCATCAAGTGCCGATAATTTTTTATTATTGCAATCTGCACAAACATCTTTAATTTTATGCTCGCCTCCCACCATCTTTTTCGCGACTTCGTTCCACCCGATAATAGATTCATCCAATTTCCGTTGAAAATTGTATAGAAAAGCAGGTATCACATGCTCACGAGTTGCAGTAGATTCCCTCTTACAATATGCGCACTCAGACATAAATTTCTTCTTCGTAGGACTGCCAGCGCTTCTCAGTCATGTGATCTTCTATGGGGCTGCCGCGGTACTGGCAGGCCGGGTTAGGTAGGGGGAGGAGCCAGGTAGGGCGGGATGCAACCTGCGCTGCTGGCCTCTCTGAACTTGCGGCGTGAGTTGCTCTCATACTTAATAGACTTCTGCGAATGACCGAGGAGGGGCGAAACCAGCCTGCCGTGGCCGGCAGCAGTCGACCCCACTCGGTCTATGGGCTTACCGAAATTGATGCCGGCAGCAGGCAGTCAACGTTCAAGGCGCGACTTCAGACTACACATCGGATTCCGAAGACTACAAGCTCGCTCACACCAGCCGAACTACGCTTTATCGATTCCGCTTGAGGCGCCAGATAGTCGACCAAGGCAGTGAAGGGCTGCCCAGTAGAGCCTCCTGGAATGCTCCAGGTCTTGTTGTCGAGTTGCATCAGCACCAAGATGCCTCGCGAACTGTTGTAGCCTTTGAGGTACTGCCCGACTATCTGACTTCGGAGCGTGTCCACCAGAGAATTGGCTGAGTAGCCTCGCCCAGCATCAACAGGCTTGATTTCCACGCAGATGTTGCCAGCAGGGCAACTCAGCTGAATGTCCGTTTTTTTGTCGTCGTCAACCTCTTCCTCCCGGTGGACGTCGAATCGACGGTTTTGGGTCTCGCGAAACTTGGCGGCCAACCATAGTTGCAAGGACTTTTCAGGCATGCCTGCAAAGAAAAGACTGCGTTCACTGAAAGGCCCTTCTTCGAGGTTCTTACGAATATCCTCGAGGCGAGCAATCACCTGCTCATACAGCTGCGCCTCAGTGCAAGGGGCCGACAAGAACGGCGAAGCAATGGACTTCAGTTGCTCGGGAGTCCGGTTCGCAGCTTGCGCCGCATCGAGCGAAGCATGCTCGGTAATCCGCCCCGTGACCCAGTTCCGCTCAGCCGAGTCAGTAAGGGTGGCCAACAAGGCAGCCAACGAGTCGTGCCCAATCTGCCCGCGGGTGCCAAGAAACACGTTCGGAATCGCTTCGCGAAGGCGTTTTGACGGTGTCCCCAAGAAGGGGCTGTCGCCAGCCTCGTCTGGTATGAGTATGGGCGGATGAGCGCTTAGCAGAGCATGTATACCCAGCAGCGCATCGGCAGCCTCTTGGCTCAAAGGAACTGGCAACCACTTCAGGTCTCCCACCACCTCGGCAAATGCTCTCACCTCGGCCACGACGTCACTCGCTATGCCCTGCACGTGCCCGAGGAACCATAACCAAGCTGCGGGTACGTCCTCATCCATCCAAATGCGAAGCCACGCCATTTCTCCAAGACGGCCGTTGGAGCCAATCGAAGATGTGAGCCTGCCTCGGCACAGAGTGCTGACCGTCGTCGGGGGCAGGAGGTCGTCCTCTCTCAGAGCAATGATGACCTTCTTGAGGAGCTCGCGTCGGCTGATTTGGTCGGAAGAAACCAACGGGAGCAGCGGCGCCAAAAGGCCTCGGCGAACATCTGGTGCACAGCGCAGCACCATTTCCAGGGTACCTAGCTCGCTGTTGCCCGGTGAAGCCGCTTGAGCATCGCCGATCACCCAAGGCGTGAGCGCTGCTTCCACGACAGCCCGGTGCGAGCGAGCGAGAGCGTCAAACCAGATTGGCGGACTGTGCAGCTCCCACACGGCAAGCTGCGCAGCCTTGGCGGCATTTGTCGTCGACAGATCAGAAATCGAATTGGCGTCGCGAAGCGACCTACTCAGTCCTGCAAGTGCTATGAGAGCAGTCCAAGGGACATTCCCACCGGTATAGTCGGAGGGGACAGGCGGGGTTACGGTAGGCCAATACGCCATCAGTCCGTCTTCAAACGCCGAGCTGATTTCGGGACTGAGGCTCATCGAAATCGCCTCGAAATCCACGTCGGAGTAGTTGCGTTGGTCCGAGCGGTTGAAGGAATAGCACAGCGGGCTTTTCAGTAAGCCCTCATGGGCACCGGCGCGAACATGGGCCAGTTCACCAAGGAGTCGTGACTTGTAGTCTTCGACGGCCTGGCTGGCCACAGCCTTCCTATTACGCTCCTGAACACTCCAGTTACGGTTTAGCTTGGCACTCTTGCGCCATCCCGCGTATTTGTCCCCGACGACGAGAGCGCGCGTTGAACATGCGCCACCCAGATCGAGCAATCTGAGCGTGTTAGCACGCTCGCGACGATTCCTTAGAGAGAACGCAACCATTACAGCAACAGCAAACCAGATTTCCCGCTCATCGGTAGGGCGAGCCGAGTCGTTCGCTCTATTCGTCAACTCAGGGAGGTCCTCTGCGTCGAAGTGCACAAGATCGTTCGAACCCCACACCAAGCGACTGACCGATATCTTGGTGTCTTCGGACTGAGCAATGGCAAGGGCGATGTTCCAACGAAGTTCCGGGTGCAATGCGATAGCTTTGCACAGTCGATTGAACACGTTGCTGTCGGTGAACACTGAATCGCGCTGAGCCTGAATCCGCTCCGCGGCTTCCATGCAAACCGTAGTGTAGGAGTCCACCATCTGCGGCAGCAATTCAAGCAGACGCTCATAGCAGTCAAGTAGGGCATAGAACAGCCAAGTCCTTACGGGCCGGTCTGACTCCGGGAGCCGAACGAATCGCCTGCGCGCTTCTGAGTGCGGCAAGGAGATAATGACCGCCCTAAGGAGCATTACCGCTGCGGGTAGGTCAGCTGCTGGCAGGAGTTCCGTCTTGAGTACTCTTGTCATCGGCCCCGAACCGAACTCTGCCTCTTCGTGGGTGCAGCCAAAGATAACTGACAATTCGACTTCAGTGAGGTTCCTCCATTCCGTAACAGGCAGGGCGGGCGCGATGAGTTCGTTTGTGCCCAGCAGACCAGACTTCAAGTCGGCCAGCACCTCTTGCCGCTGGTCCGCCGTTCCAACAAACTCTAGAACTCCCAGTGCGAGAGCACGCTCCCAAGTTGGTGCAGCGAGGTTCCGATAGATGGCAAACGAAACCGATGCACAGTCGGCCAGCTTTGCATGCGCCGCAATGTGAAAGCACATGCTCCTGACCTGAGGGGGCATGTTGGCATCGGCCAGTGCTCCGGCAACCTTCCCGGCACCAAGGGTGCGCCCCACACGCATGCACTCGCTGGCGCTCTTGAACCAGCTCACCTGTAGGCCGCACTTGGTGGCATCGATAAAATTCGCAAACGCCTGATCTGCCGAAATCCCGTCCCAGGCCTGGGGGTCGCCTTCGAATAGAAGGATTTCCGGGAACGCGCGCACTACCCATTCGCGAGCCGTGACGTTGATTGCCGCCAACCAGCTGAGCGACGCTCGGCGCGCAGTGATGAGCACAGGCTGGCCGAACGGACATCCTGCGAAAAGTCCCTGCAGGCGCTGTAGCGGGACGCCAAGCGTGAGCTGCCTGGCTACCCACTGGGCCGCTAGGAACTCACGAATTGAGCGGTGGTGGAACTTTACACGCCCAAAACTGGCTTCGTCGAATACGGCGGTCGCCAGTAAGCGCCGGACAGCTGTTGGAGGCCAATCGGCAAGGGCCGTGTGCGGAGCCATTTCACCCGCCGTCGGCGTAACACTGAGGTCCAAGGTAAAGAACGCACAGCCCCCGAACTCCGCAGCGGCTGCCAGTTCGATGGCCCCCGCGTGAAGTTGGTCGACTGATAGGACCTCACCCGCGGCCTCATAACTCTCGTTGAACTCCTGCAGTCGGTTGGAGATGTTCGCCTCGATGAGTTCTTGGTAATTACCAAGGCTCCTACGCTGGTTCCAAAGTCCGACCATCCACCGCAAGTCCAGCGGACGTGTCGCCATAAACTCGTAGTCACCGTCCGCTACCGCTGTCCAGAACTGCTCCATATCCTGGAGACCAAACGAGGCAGCGCAACGTTGAGCCTCGGAGTTCGACAGTGGGTCCAGACCGACGACAAATGCCTCCTCTGACGGTGTTACGTCTATAGCAGGGAAAGCAACGGTGGGTGAATTAAGCTGGGTGAGAGGAGCTTCAGCCGCTACCTTGGTTGCAAGGGCGCGAGCAATAGGCTTTGCGAGGCGGGTGTCAACCGCTGACTGAACCTTGGGTGCCGACCAGTCCGTGACCCGCGAAGAAATGGCAATCCGCACTCTAGCCAAGCTCGAGCCGAGCGCTCGTTGAACGACCGTGAGCGCCTTCTCGAAGTCAGCATGCGACTTGAGGCGCGCCTCGTCGACTGCATCGAGGAAGAAGAAGCCGAGCTCATCGGATGCAGCCCAAGCATCGAACTCGGCGTCATGTCCGGTCAGCACAAGTTGCCAGGACTCGGCGTCAGAAAGCTGATTCAGCGGAATAAAGAACGCTGCTTGACCGGCCTGCCGAAGTTTTCCGACCTCGCTCTGAAATTCGAGGGTCTTGCCGATACCTGCCTCACCAAGAACGACGACGAGCGGCTTCTCGTGAAGGTCTGCCCATGTACTGTGGCCTTGGCGTTGCTCCCAGAACTGGCTCCATTCCTGGTTATCGCTGTCGATCACGGCATTTGTGTACTTTGAAAAGGTCCGGCGCAGGTCAACAATCATTTTGTACCCATAGCTCTAGAGCGGTTGTTCACTAACAACGGATTTTGGCCAATCTCTGCCAGTCGTCACCGGAAGCCATGGGGCGTTTTCTACCGTCCGTGGCAGGCCGGAGTTGTGGCTAACGTTTGGGTTAAGGCTGCGGAGCGTCAGGGTCGCCGGCCTTGGACTACTAGTTGGATATCGGCGCTCCGAACAGGGCAGAATATATTCCCTCAACTGACTCGAAGCTTTTGAACTCGACCTTGTTGATGACTCGAATATTGGGCCGCTCCGTCTTATGGCCAGACTGGTTGCCCCTAGCGTGTTTTGCGCCCTGCATCCCCTCAACAGTAGGGAGCCTGTTTCCAGGCCTACCGCCAAAATAGAGGAATGGGCCTAACACCAAGGTTTCTTCATTGAAATATCTCCAGGCCACGCACTCCGAAGGCTTGCCTGCCAAGCTCAGGTGTATGTTCTGCGGCGCGGTTTTAGAATCAACAAATGACGCCTTCAACTGAACATGGCGCACCACCCTGCGGGCCTCTGCAACAAGGTCGTAACCTGAGTTGTCGACTTCAAGCTTAGCGACGTCAAGATCGCAAAAAACACTGCACCAGGACAGTTTGAGCAGCTCCCCGACGAAGGGATGCTCAACTAACTTCTCGCGGAATGATGAGTTCTCTGTGTGTTTGCACATGTTTTTTAAGGCGCCCAACTTTTGAGGGGTAAGGGACCGATCAAAGTCGGACTCTCTTGGACGATAGGTTGGGCCTCGGACGACATACCATGACCGATGCGCTCCCACTTTTCTTTGAAACTCTCGTGGTCATAGCTGGTTGGCTGAAGCCAGAACGACACACGGCCGTCCTTTTCGCCACGGTGGGCGAGTTCCTTCACTTCAGAAGGCAAGAGTATGAAAGCGGAAGGGGTTGGGGAGGTAACCTTGTTCACAATGACCCAGAAGTCACCCATGACTTTCTTAAGGGACATGCCTAGCGGAACGGGGTTGCGCTTACTTAATGCTTTGACCTGAATGGCAAGCATGCGTGTAGCGTCTTGGCTATAGGCAATGATGTCTACGCCACGAGCATTCCGAGCAGTGGGCATGACATTCCAACCCAGCAGAGAGAGGTGATAGCAGGTGTAGTAAAGGCCTGCGTTGCCGGTGAGTTGCGGGTCAAGCGCCATATGCCCAACTCCTTCTAGGCAACATTTCTGTCGAGTAACAACTCAAGGGATGTCAGATAGCATCTCTTGCCATCCGCTAAGCACGTTGCTCTTCCTGCAGTTTTCGAAGAGAAAAGCGATAGTGTTCAGTGAGAAAAGTAACATGGGAGATGACCTTGTACGAGGCCAAGCTAATGCTTTGCTGGCAAGCTGTACAGTCATAGCTGTTGGACGACAGCATTGTAAAGTTATTGCCCTAATGCAATACCTAGCAGATGTATGTCGATTCAATCTGCGGTGATTCAGAGCGCTGCCAGCTACGCTCGACAAATCGAATGGAATACCGTGCCCTCCATGCGGTTAATTCGAGACCCGCGCTGGATCACGTACAGCACGAGTTGGCTGGCCACGTAACCTAGGCCCTGGCGCTGCTCAACAGTCCCTCTAGGGGGAGGGTCAAAAGTCTGGAAGCTTCGTCTCAAAGACCGGTCCCTGTCCGTTTCAACCATTAATTCGTAGTTTCTTAGGAAAATCGCCGTCTTGGGCGAACATGAGGGAATGCCGGAAGGTGCCGCGTCAAAAGTCTACGCCTTCACATTATCGCCCCCAGCGCCCAAACTATTTTTCCGTATCTTCAAAATTCGTATTCCTAACCACCATCCTGAAACGGGTAGAGCGCTGATGATCACAAGCGCCACATGGCTGCGACGGCGAAACGGTGGGAGGACGCTGGCACGCAGGGTGACCGGCTGGAGGCGGAGAAGGCGGGAGTACTTCCCGTTTTAGGTATACGTTTAGGTATACGAATGAAGCTCAAGAGCGGGTAAACTCAGTAATTAAGCGGTATTTATGTGGTATGTTCGACCCCGGCTTCGGCACCATATATATCAAGGGTTTGCGAGCGAAAGCTGGGCAAGCCCTTGTTCGTTTCTGGTCCGCAATTATTGATCTGGTCCGCAATTCACTTTGTTGGAGAGACCTTTTTCCCCTTTCGATTGCGGATGTACTGCTCGGTCATTACGACGGTCGTATGCCCAAGTTGATCTCTGGCCTGTAAAATATCGCCGCTTGACTCCGCCTTGTCCGTACCGGCTTTGGCGCAAATCGCGCATCTGGAACTCGAATTTTGAAACCCCGGCTGCTTCTCTGGCCAGGTCAAACCTTCCCCGCAACATCGCCACCGACATTGGTGTGCCATCCTCGGTAACGAAAAGGCCAAACATTCTGGAAGAACGCCGACTGATGATTCAGTGGTGGGCCCACTATCTGGCCCACTATCTGGCCGCCTATCGGAAAATACCCATCACCCCGTGTTACTCCTGATTGAGTGTCTATGCGCTCTGTGGCGATTTGCTACCATCCATGAAAAATATAATCAGGCGTTCTTTCATAATGTTAGTCGTCCTCTAACAGCCACTTCGGAGCCGCCCTGCTCATGACCGTTTACATTTTTTCAACTGTCGCGAATACCACGCTCTCGTCGTTTAACCTCAACAACGACTCTCTCTCCTTTACAGGAGGAGCGCGAGGCTTGGTGTTGGCGGCATCCGGGGCGGACACACTGGTCACCTTTGGTGGGCAGACCGTTCGCTTGGCAGGTTTGTCGGCAGGCGCACTCAATGGCACGCACTTCATTTTCTCTGATAACTCGGTTTTTAGACAGGGTACCTCTGGAGCGGATTCCCTGACCGGGACGTTGCAGTCGGATCAACTGGATTTGCGCGCTGGAGGGAATGACTCGGTCTCAGCGGGTGCGGGGGACGACCTCATCCTTGCTGGAATCAGCCTGACCGCCGCCGATTCAATCGATGGCGGCACAGGCGTGGCCGATGAACTGCATCTTTGGGGCAACTACGCATCGATAGTCAGCTTGGGAGGCACCACGGTCAACGGCGTTGAAAAATTCGTTTTTGGCCAGGGTGGGACCGTTCGCCTGCAACTCAACAATGCTGTTTTTTCGACGGCAAACGGCCAGGTGACATTCGATGCTACAGCCCAGGGACAAACGGATGCGCTGTATCTGGACGCAAGTACGATTACCTACAGCCTGAACGCCCAAGGGGGGGCGGGCGCGGACAGCCTGATGGGCGGGGCCGCCGGGGACAGCTTATTCGGGGGAGCCGGGAGCGATAGTCTGGTGGGCGGGGGGGGCGCGGATACGCTGACGGGAGGGCTGGATGCCGACACCCTGGTTGGCGGGGCAGGCAATGACCGGTTCGTTTTCGGCCTGGGTTCGCCTCGAACCGATTCATCTCCCACCACAGTGGATACGATTGGTGACTTCGCGACAGGGGATCTCATCGATCTGCCGGGTATCAACAACATCAACGGCAAGGCCCTGGTGTTCAACAGCAGTTCACTCAGTTTCAATTACACGGGAGGAAACTCCGGCACGCAGGACTCAGTCAACGCCGGCGACGGATTTGTCGATGTCTATTGGCGAAACAATGCCGCCGCCGGCCGCCTGGAAGTCTGGGTGGATGGCAACGATGACGGGCAGTTCAGCGAGACCGACCTGCTGATTCATCTCTCCAATGCCGGAACCGGAAAAACCTCTCTCGTCTTTAGCGACTTCGCCGACAATTTTGTGGCTTGGCGCGGCACGGCCGCAGCAGATTCTTACATCGGCAACGGCGCCGACAACCAGGCCTATGCCTTGGCCGGCAATGACACCTTGAGTGGAGGTTTGGGAAACGACCAGCTTTACGGTGGCACCGGAAACGACCTTCTTAACGGGGATGCGGGGAGTGACACGCTGAACGGGGGGGCCGGGTCCGATACCTTGAATGGCGGCGATGGCGCCGACTTTCTGAATGCCGAAGGTCAGGACACCCCTACTAGCTATGCCGCGGACGCGGTGGGTACGCTGAACGTCCTCAATGGTGGGGCGGGCAATGATTCCCTCTCCGGTGGGGCGGGCAACGACCGGCTCAACGGGGATGCGGACAACGATTACCTTCTTGGGAACGATGGCAGCGACATCCTGGACGGCGGCGAGGGTGCCGACACGCTGGACGGTGGCGCGGGCAACGACTCGCTGACGGGCGGGGCGGGCAATGACATCCTGCGTGCCGGCTATTCGTTGGGGGGCGCGGGAGCCTTTACCGACACCCTGCTGGGCGGAGAGGGCGATGACTCTCTGGTGGCGAGCTATGGGAGTCGCGACAAGGCGATCATGACCGGCGGGCTAGGGGCCGACCATTTCATGTTCAATGATGGCGGCCTGCTCTACCGGCCATACAGTCCGGTGGCGACCCCGGACCTGATCACCGATTTCAATGCCGCCCAAGGGGACATCATCGACACCGGCATTACCAACGGCCTGTCTGGGAACGTGCCGGTGGTGTGGCGGGGAGCGGCCGCGGCGGGCTTCACGGCGGCGGTGGGGCAGAGCACGGCCCTGGCCGGAGCGGACCCGACGGACACGCGATTCCTGGAGTTCTGGACTGTCTACAATGCCGGGGCGAACCAGACGGTGTTGTACATGGACCGCAACCGGGATGCGGTAGTCAATTCGGACGACCTGAAGATCCTCTTCACCGGCAACGTCGCCCTCAACCCCGCCAGCTTCAGCGCCGGGACCTTCACGGTGAAGGTGGGTACCGCTGGCGCGGACACCAACACGATGCCGGCGCTTTCCTCCGGGAACGACCTGGCCTTTGGGCTCGGCGGTAACGACACCCTCGATGGGCTTGAGGGTGACGATACCGTCAGCGGCGACGCGGGCAATGACAGCCTGGTCGGCGGGTTGGGCACGGATAATCTGTATGGCGGTAGCGGCGCCGACGTCCTGTATGGCGGTGCGGGGTACGATTGGTTATATGGCGGTAGCGGCGCCGACACCCTGAACGGAGGCGACGATGCAGATTATCTCATCGCCGATGGCGCAATGGACTCAACCCAGATCTATGCCACGGACGCGGCGGGGACGCTGAACGTCCTCAATGGTGGGGCGGGCAACGACGCCCTTTCCGGTGGGGCGGGCAATGACCGGCTCAACGGGGATGCGGACGACGATCAACTTTATGGGAGCGATGGCAGCGACACCCTGGACGGCGGGGAGGGCGCCGACACGCTGGACGGTGGCGCGGGCAGCGACTCGCTGATGGGCGGGGCGGGCAATGACATCCTGCGTGCCGGCTATTCGTCGGGGGGCGCGGGAGCCTTTACCGATACCCTGCTGGGCGGAGAGGGTGATGACTCGCTGATGGCGACGGGCTATGGGAACCGCGACAAGGCGGTCATGACCGGCGGGCTGGGGGCTGACCATTTTATGTTCAACCAGGACTATGGCCTGATGAGCGCCAGTCCAGCGGCGACCCCGGACCTGATCACCGATTTCAATGCCGCCCAAGGGGACATCATCGACACCGGCATTGCCAACGGCCTGTCGGGGTACGTGCCGGTGGTGTGGCGTGGAACGGCCGCGGCGGGCTTCACGGCGGCAGTGGGGCAGAGCACGGCCCTGGCCGGAGCTGACCCGGCGGACACGCGATTCCTGGAGTTCTGGACTGCCTACAATGCCGGGACGAACCAGACGGTGTTGTACATGGACCGCAACCGGGATGCGGTGGTCGATGCGCAAGACCTGAAGATCCTCTTCACCGGCAACGTCGCCCTCAACCCCGCCAGCTTCAGCGCCGGGACCTTCACGGTGAAGGTGGGTACCGCCGGCGCGGACACCAACACGATGCCGGCGCTTTCCTCCGGCAACGACCTGGCCTTTGGGCTCGGCGGTAATGACACCCTCGATGGGCTTGAGGGTGACGATACGGTCAGCGGCGACGCGGGAAATGACAGCCTGGTCGGCGGGTTGGGCAGTGATTGGCTGTATGGCGGTAGCGGCGCCGACGTCCTGTATGGCGGTGCGGGGCGGGATTGGTTATATGGCGGTAGCGGCGCCGACACCCTGAACGGAGGCGACGATGCAGATTATCTCATCGCCGATGGCGCAATGGACTCAACCCAGATCTATGCCACGGACGCGGCGGGGACGCTGAACGTCCTCAATGGTGGGGCGGGCAACGACGCCCTTTCCGGTGGGGCGGGCAATGACCGGCTCAACGGGGATGCGGACGACGATCAACTTTATGGGAGCGATGGCAGCGACACCCTGGACGGCGGGGAGGGCGCCGACACGCTGGACGGTGGCGCGGGCAGCGACTCGCTGATGGGCGGGGCGGGCAATGACATCCTGCGTGCCGGCTATTCGTCGGGGGGCGCGGGAGCCTTTACCGATACCCTGCTGGGCGGAGAGGGTGATGACTCGCTGATGGCGACGGGCTATGGGAACCGCGACAAGGCGGTCATGACCGGCGGGCTGGGGGCTGACCATTTTATGTTCAACCAGGACTATGGCCTGATGAGCGCCAGTCCAGCGGCGACCCCGGACCTGATCACTGATTTCAATGCCGCCCAAGGGGACATCATCGACACCGGCATTGCCAACGGCCTGTCGGGGTACGTGCCGGTGGTGTGGCGTGGAACGGCCGCGGCGGGCTTCACGGCGGCAGTGGGGCAGAGCACGGCCCTGGCCGGAGCGGACCCGACGGACACGCGATTTCTGGAGTTCTGGACGGTCTACGATGCCGGGGCGAACCAGACGGTGTTGTTCATGGACCGCAACCGGGATGCGCTAGTCGATGCGCAAGACCTGAAGATCCTCTTCACCGGTAACGTCGCCCTCAACCCCGCCAGCTTCAGCGCCGGGACCTTCACGGTGAAGGTGGGTACCGCCGGCGCGGACACCAACACGCTGCCGGTGCTTTCCTCCGGGAACGACCTGGCCTTTGGGCTCGGCGGTAACGACACCCTCGATGGGCTTGATGGTGACGATACGGTCAGCGGGGATGCGGGCAATGACAGCCTGGTCGGCGGGTTGGGCAGTGATTGGCTGTATGGCGGTAGCGGCGCCGACGTCCTGTATGGCGGCGCAGGGCGAGACATGCTACACGGCGGTACCGGGGCCGATACCCTGAACGGGGGCGACGATGCGGATAATCTTATGGCCGAGGGCCAACTGGACTCGACCGGAATCTATGCCTCGGACGCCGCGGGTACGTTGAACGTCCTCAATGGTGGGGCGGGCGACGACTACCTTTCCGGTGGGGCGGGCAACGACCGGCTCAACGGGGATGCGGACAACGATCAACTTTATGGGAACGATGGCAGCGACACCCTGGACGGCGGGGATGGTGCCGACAGGCTGGACGGTGGCGCGGGCAGCGACTCACTGACGGGCGGGGCGGGCAATGACATCCTGTTTGCCGGCCTTTCGGGCGGTGTCGTGGGAGCCTTTACCGACACCCTGCTGGGCGGAGAGGGTGATGACTCGCTGATGGCGGCGGGCTATGGGAGCCGCGACAAGGCGGTCATGACCGGCGGGCTGGGGGCCGACCATTTTACCTTCAACCAGGATTACAACCTGTTAAGTGGCAACCGGTTATACAGTCCGGTGGCGACCCCGGACCTGATCACCGATTTCAATGCCGCCCAAGGGGACGTCATCGACACCGGCATTACCAACGGCTTGGGAGGGTATTTGCCGGTGGTATGGCGGGGAGCGGCCGCGGCGGGCTTTACGGCGGCGGTGGGGCAGAGCACGGCCCTGGCCGGAGCGGACCCGACGGACACGCGATTCCTGGAGTTCTGGACTGCCTACAATGCCGGGACGAACCAGACGGTGTTGTACATGGACCGCAACCGGGATGCGCTAGTCGATGCGCAAGACCTGAAGATCCTCTTCACCGGTAACGTCGCCCTCAATCCCGCCAGCTTCAGCGCCGGGACGATCCTGGCCAGGCTCGGCACGGGCGCCGCCGATACTGACGCGACCCTGGCATCCTCGCCATTGGCGGACATGCTGCTCGGCGCCCGGGGTGACGACCAACTCAATAGCGGCGCCGGCAACGATTATCTGAGTGGCAATCAAGGCAACGACACTCTGAACGGGCAGGCCGGCAACGATACCGTCCTGGGGGGAAGCGGCAACGACCGTCTAACCGGTGGCGAGGGCGATGACGAACTCTGGGGAGGCAGCGGGTCGGACACGCTGGACGGCGGAAATGGTTCCGACACCCTGCATGCAGGCTACAGCGAAAACTGGGTCGGGGACGGCATTGCCGATGCGGCAGATGCGATCAATACCCTGCGCGGCGACATCGGCAATGATTCGTTGTATGGCGACAAGGGCAAGGACTTGCTGTACGGCGGCGGGGACAATGACTCTTTGTCTGGCGATGACGGCAATGACCAGCTCTATGGCGAGGGCAACAACGACACGCTATATGGTGGCCAGGGCAACGATCTGCTGAATGGCGGCACTGGGACCGATACGATGTCTGGCGATGCCGGCGACGACATTTACATCGTGGACAACGACGGCGACCGCGTAATGGAGTATTCCAACAACGGCACTGATACCGTCAATAGCTATCTGGCCAACTACACGCTGGAGGAAAATGTCGAAAACGCTCAAATCATGAGTGCGCTGGCCGCTAACCTGACCGGGAATGCGCTCAACAACGTCCTGTATGCCGGCATTGGCAACAATGTCCTGGCAGGTGGCGCGGGAATGGACACCGTTTCCTATCGGCTCGGGACTTCGGGCACCAGCGGCGTGACGGTCAACCTGGACCTCACGGGTGTTCAGGGCACGGGCACTTCCGGCAGCGACACCTTGAGCGGCATTGAGAATCTTGTCGGTTCAAATTACGCCGACAGCCTCGCCGGCAACGCCGCTGCCAACATCCTGGACGGCGGACTCGGGGCTGACACGCTGGCCGGCGGACTGGGCAACGACACCTATTACGTGGACAACGTGTCAGATGTGATCAATGAGTCTTCCGACTCGGTCAATGGCGGTTTCGACACGGTGAACTCTTTGGTTTCCCGCACGCTTGGCAACTACCAGGAAAGGCTCAACTTAACCGGTACTGCCGCAATCAACGCGACGGGTAACGACCTCAATAACACCCTGGTTGGCAACAGCGCCGCCAACGTCCTGAATGGCGGACTCGGGGCGGACACGCTGACCGGCGGACTGGGCAACGACACCTATTACGTAGACAACGTGCTGGATGTGATCAATGAATCCGCCGACGCGGTCAATGGCGGTGTCGACACGATCATCTCTTCGGTTTCCCGCACGCTTGGCAACTACCAGGAAAAGCTCACCTTATCCGGTACTGCGGCAATCAACGCGACGGGTAACGACCTCAATAACACCCTGGTTGGCAACAGCGCCGTCAACGTCCTGAATGGCGGACTCGGGGCGGACACGCTGACCGGCGGACTGGGCAACGACACCTATTACGTAGACAACGTGCTGGATGTGATCAATGAATCCGCCGACTCGGTCAATGGCGGTGTCGACACGGTGAACTCTTTGGTTTCCCGCACGCTTGGCAACTACCAGGAAAGGCTCAACTTAACCGGTACTGCGGCAATCAACGCGACGGGTAACGACCTCAATAACACCCTGGTTGGCAACAGCGCCGCCAACGTCCTGGATGGCGGACTCGGGGCTGACACGCTGTCTGGCGGGCTGGGAAACGACACCTATTACGTGGACAACGTGCTGGATGTGATCAGTGAATCTGCCGACGCGGTCAATGGCGGTGTCGACACGATCATCTCTTCGGTTTCCCGCACCCTTGGCAACTACCAGGAAAAGCTCACCTTAACCGGTACTGCGGCAATCAACGCGACGGGTAACGACCTCAATAACACCCTGGTTGGCAACAGCGCCGCCAACGTCCTGAATGGCGGACTCGGGGCTGACACGCTGTCTGGCGGACTGGGCAATGACACGTATTACGTGGACAACGTGTCGGATGTCACCTATGAGTCCTCCGACTCGGGCGGTGTCGACACGGTCATCGCCTCGGTTTCCCGCACGCTTGGAAACTATCAGGAAGCGCTCACCTTATCCGGCACTGCGGCAATCAACGGGACGGGTAACGGCCTCAATAACACCCTGGTGGGCAACAGCGCCGCTAACGTGCTGGATGGCGGATCGGGTAACGACAGTCTCTCGGGGGAGAGGGCAACGACCGCCTGATCGGTGGAGCCGGCAAGGACACTTTGGTCGGTGGCAACGGTAACGACATCTTTGACTTCAACGCCCTGTCCGAGATGGGAGTAACGAGTGCCACCTGGGATGTTCTCTCAGGCTTCGTCCGGGGGCAGGACAAGATCGATCTGTCCACCCTGGATGCCAATTTGGCCACGGCGGCCAACGATGCCTTCAGCGGCACCCTGCTCGCTTCGACCGCCAACTTCACGGCCGCCGGCCAGCTCAAACTGGTTTCCGGCGTCCTGTACGGTAATACCGACGTAGATGTCACGGCGGAGTTCGCCATCCAGCTGACTGGCATCACCAGCCTGGCGGCCGGTGACTTCTTCCTCTGATCTTCGTTCATTCCCCGTGGGCCAGTCGAGGTTGGCCCTTTTTTTCCACGAAGCAGGCTGATTTCTTCCTGTCGTGACGCGCAGCAATCGTGTTCCCGAAGGGCAACAATCGGCCAAAAGCACTCTCTGACGACGAACCCGGCCCTTACGCAGTAGTCAAAACAAGTGATGGCGTCGCGACTCGCTATCACCGTCCTCACAAAGAGGGAGCCTGATGAATCTTCTAGCCACATGTAAGGGGGCATATATTCCTCTGGCTCTGTGCGTGGCTGTGCTCCTGGCACTTGTGGTTTCCTGCAGTACGTTGCCGAGGATAGTGCCCGATATGGCTCGTGCACCCTCCGTGCCAGTGCAGCTTGACGGGATACACGGACCTCTGTCAGCCGAGCGCAGCAAGGCCATTCTCGAGCGACTCAAGTCCACCAGCGCAGAGACCGACATCTTCGACGTGCACCTCGCAATCGAAGAGTCCATCGTCGGCAGCCCGCTAACGGAAGGAAACAAGGTCGACTTGCTGCAGGACGGCCCCACCACCTACCAGTCGATGATCAAAGCCGTGGAAGCAGCGCGCGACCACATCAACATGGAGACCTACATCCTTGATGATGATGAAGTCGGCCAGCGCTTCGCCGCCGCACTGATCGATCGCCAACAGAAAGGCGTGCAGGTCAATCTGATCCATGACAGCGTCGGAACCCTTGGAACACCATCAGCGTTTTTCTCTCGATTGACCGAAGCGGGCGTCAAGGTGCTGGAGTACAACCCAGTCAATCCGATGACGGCCAAAGCGGGCTGGGACGTGAACCAGCGCGACCACCGAAAGCTGCTGATAGTGGATGGCCGTATTGCCTTTCTCGGCGGGATCAACATCAGCAGCGTCTATTCGGGGGGCTCGTTCAGCTCTCATTCGAAGACTCGCCCAAATGGTGATTTGCCCTGGCGCGATACCGACTTGCGCATCGAAGGGCCAGTGGTTGCGGAACTCCAGAAGCTGTTCATCGAAACCTGGACTACCCAGAAAGGCGAACCACTCGCGGCTCGCCACTACTTTCCGCCACCTGAGCGCAAAGGCACCGAGGTGGTGCGGGCCATCGGAAGCTCGCCAAACGAGCCGTTCAGCTTGATCTATGCCACGCTGATTTCGGCGCTGCGTAGCGCGCAGTCCGAGATATGGCTGACTAACGCCTACTTTGTTCCCGACCCGCAGTTGCTGGAGGCACTCAAGGAGGCTGCAGCACGTGGAGTCGACGTCAAACTGGTACTGCCCAGCAGCACCGATTCGTGGCTGGTGTTCCATGCTGGACGCGCCTACTACAGCGAGCTGCTGAAAGCCAACGTCAAGCTTTACGAACGCAACGACGCGCTACTCCACGTCAAGACAGCCGTAATCGATGGCGTGTGGTCGAGTGTTGGCTCCACCAACCTCGACTGGCGTAGCTTCCTGCACAACGATGAAGTCAACGTTGTTGTGCTGGGCACCGGGTTTGGGAAAAAAATGCAGGCGGCATTCCTGGCTGATCTTGCCAAGTCGAACGAAATCAAGCTGGAAAAGTGGCAAAACCGCTCGTTCGGTGTGAGATCCAAGGAGCAGATGGCGCGACTTTGGGAGTACTGGTTATGAGTCAAGTGGCGTGTCGCTGGGGGGCGCTGTTCTGCACCCTGATGGGTAAGTTGCTAACCTAAGCCCGATAAGCAGCGCGAGCTCTGAACACTCGCTACGTCGCCCAAGACTACAGATTGACCCGTTAAACTGGATACTGTCGCGCCCATCTGACACGACCGTAGGTGAAGTGCAGCGTCCAAATGAATCTTCCTGGCGCGGTTTAGGGTGTACTATCAATATCTGTCCATCGGATATCAGTTAGCCATGTCCACGCTAAGCGAAGAGAGCCGCCAGATCGTAGCTTCTCTGGCGCACCGCGTTGGCCCTAACGCCGACATTGCACAGATCGCCCAAGCGATTGTTTCAATCATGCAGGATATGGACGCAGCCCTCGCCCCCATCATCGGCCAGCAAGGGGTTGTTGCACTTTATCGTCGCAGCCTCCATCTGTGCATCTCCACTCATCCGCGTTTGGCCGGCACCTATGACAGTGTGCAGGCTGCCATGGATCTGACAGTCCTCACATCCATACTCGTTCAGCAAAGCGAAGCCGATGCGCTGTTTTTCGGTGAGACGTTGCTGACCACCTTCTATGAGCTACTGAGCACACTCATTGGGCCCTCGCTCACCGCACGTTTGCTTCGTGGCGTGTGGGAACCTTCTTTGAGCGACACCCCTTCGCAGGAAAATTCGCCATGAGCACCAAAGTGACTATCAACCGCTTGGCCACCGGAGTGCCAGGACTGGACGAGGTGCTGGGCGGAGGTCTGCCGGAGTTTTCGTTCAACCTGATCGCCGGCCCGCCAGGCTGCGGCAAGACCACCCTTGCTCACCAGATGATGTTTGCCCTGGCAACACCCAAGCGCCCGGCGCTGTTTTTTACGGTGCTCGGCGAGCCGCCGCTGAAGATGCTGCGCTATCAGCAGCAGTTCGATTTTTTTGACAGTGATGCGATCAACCAGTCGATTCGCTATATCAACCTGGTCGACGACACTCTGGCCGGAGATCTGGATCAGGTACTGCGGCGCATCGTCAGCGAAGTCGAAACCCACGCACCGTCACTCGTGTTCGTCGACTCATTCCGCTCGGTGGTTCTGGCGAGCCAGACCCGGCACAACCCGAACAACAACCTCCCGCAGTTTATCCAGCAGTTGGGCATGTTGATGACCAGCTGGCAAGCGACGACCTTTCTGATTGGCGAATATTTCACCGAAACCGACACCAACCCGATTTTTACCGTGGCCGACGGTCTGATCTGGTTGCGTCAGAGCGTTCAGCGCAACTCCATGGTCCGCAAAATGGAAATCATGAAGATGCGCGGCCAGCCCACGCTGCCAGGGTTGCACACGTTCCGTATTGCTACGTCGGGAATCAAGGTTTTTGCTCCAACGGCAATCAATTCGGCTGAGGCTCCGCTGGAGCTCCCCATCAAACGCCTGAAAATGGGCGTGCCACGGCTCGATGACATGCTCGGTGGTGGCCTGCCACGCGGCTATTCATTGCTGGTGGCCGGGCCCTCGGGCTCGGGTAAAAGTATTCTGGCGGCGACCTTCCTCGCTGAAGGCGCACGCAATGGTGAAACCGGCGTGATTGCGGTGTTCGAGCAGCGCCCCAATCATTCACAAAACGCCACTCTGTCCAGCCTGATCCAGAATGGCCAAGTCGGTCTGGTGGACAGCCGCGCGCCGGATCTATCCATCGACGAAATCGTCCAGTTGCTATTAGCCGAGATCGCCCGACTGAAAGCCACTCGCGTGGTAATCGATTCGCTGTCGGGGTTTGAATTGGCGCTGGCGCCGACCTTCCGCGAAGATTTTCGCGAGTCGCTGTCACGCATGGTTACTGCGCTGACCAGCGCTGGGGTCAGTGTATTGATGACCTCGGAGCTGGAAGACCGCTACACCGATCTGCGATTCAGTCCCTACGGCACCGCGTTTCTCACCGACGCGATCATCGTTCAGCGCTATATTGAAGTGCAGAGTCGCCTGTTGCGCATCATGGCCGTGGTCAAGGTGCGGGCCAGCGCGCACTCCGATGAGTTGCGCCTTTACCACATTGACGATAACGGCCTGCAAATCGGCGAAATGTTGCCGGATCAGGAAGGTTTGCTCGGGGGGCGGCCAACCCGGCAGCGTCCCGGAGACAACAATGCGTGAGTCAAGGTCATGAGTAAGGCCGGTGGCAAGAACGAACAAGCGGTGGCCAATGCCGCTCAGGAACTGTTCCTGCTCGGTCAGAAAACCGTCCAGGCGCGAGCGGTGTTGGCGGCATTGCAAAAAGAGTTGAGCGACGCCAATACCCAACTCGTCGATAGCCAGCAAATCGAGACGCTGATCGAGGCCAATCAGCAATTGGTACTGGCGATCCTGCTGGCGCAATCAGAGGCGGAAAAACCCCAATGTACGCAAGAAGAACAACAGCTGTACCTGGAGATGCGCGAAGCCAATGAACAATTGGTGATCGCCGCCCTCAGCGCGCAACATTTGCAAGCTTCGGCCGAACACTCACTGGAACAACAACGACACACTCTCGCCATGGTAGCGCACGAGCTGCGCAACCCGCTGACGCCAATCAGGATGATCGCCGGACGGTTGGCGCGGGCACCCAGTGAAGAACTGCCGCGAATGCAGGCGTTGATCGAAGGCCAGGTACTGCACATGTCGCGGCTGGTGGAGGATTTGCTCGACGTTTCTCGCGCCAGCACCGGCAAGCTGCGCCTGGATTGCCGTACGGTAGACATCATGCAGATTATCCAAGAAGCCATTGCCGCGAGCAGTCCCGTGATGATCGCTCACGATCTGCACTTCACTGTGCGGTTGCCCGAGTGTGCGCTGGCGGTAGACGGCGACCCGGTGCGTCTCGCGCAGATTCTGGGCAATCTACTGGGCAACGCCGCCAAATACACACCAGAAGGCGGCACTGTGACGCTTTCGGTGTCGACGGAGGTCGATGTACTTAAGATAAGCATCTTTGATAACGGAATCGGCATTTCCGCCCAGGCACTGCCGTTTATCTTCGAGCCGTTTGTGCAGGACGTTCATGCCACCGGCTTCAATGGCGCTGGTCTGGGCATTGGTCTGACGGTGGTACGTGAATTGGTCGAAGCCCACGGCGGCACCGTGAACGTCATGAGCGAGGGTGATAGCAAGGGAAGCGAGTTTGTGGTGACGTTACCGTTGGTCAGGCATTCGACGCCTCTTTAACGCTGACGAAAACAACCAAATGCGTTTCGATCAGAGTGGTCATTGGGCAATAATGCGAGCGTGGGCTCGTAAGGGCGTGCCGGTTCTATTCCGGCTTCTGGCACCATGAATATCAAGGGCTTGCGTGAGATACCTCATGCAGGCCCTTAGTTTTTTCTGCCATCAAAAAATCTTTTTTGCAATTCGCTAATGCCGGCTGCATCTCTGCAGGGAACCGGTAAATTTCGACACGCTGCCTGAAACGGGCTTTACTGGAAAAAGTCGTGCGGATTATCGAGGGCTGCATGTTCTCGGCAGCCGGTACTGGCTGGATGCCGGGTCCCTATCTACACCCGTCGATGTTGAGGGCCAGCCCATGTCCCGGTTCCTCTGCGCCATGTTGTTCGCGATGCTGCTAGTCGGCTGCGCCACCACGCGCTTGCCCCATGACTTCAGCGAGGCGATCCCCGCCAGCGAATCGGCTTTCGGGCGTTCGATCCAGGCTCAGGCCGCCGCGCATGAGGGGCGCTCGGGTTTTCGCTTGCTGCCCAACAGCAGTGAAGCATTCCGGGCGCGCGCCGAGTTGATCCGCAATGCGCAGAAATCCGTCGATCTGCAGTACTACATCGTGCATAACGGTCTCAGCACCCGGGCACTGGTTAATGAAATGCTGCTGGCTGCCGATCGCGGCGTACGGATACGTATGCTGCTCGATGACTCGGCCACCGACGGCCAGGAAGAAGTCATCGCTACCCTGGCGGTGCACCCGAACATCCATATCCGCGTCTTCAACCCTTTGCATCTGGGGCGCAGTACCGTGGTGACTCGAACCATGGGTCGCTTGCTTGATCTCTCCCAGCAGCACCGACGCATGCACAACAAACTGTGGCTGGCTGACAACAGCGCAGCCATCGTCGGCGGACGCAACCTGGGGGATGAATATTTCGACGCCAAGCCCGATCTCAACTTCACCGATATGGACCTGCTTTGCATCGGCCCGGTCGCCGAGCAGTTGGGGCACAGCTTCGATCAGTACTGGAACAGCGCTTTGAGCCAGTCGATCAGTGACTTCCAGATCAACAAGCCGACAGCACAGGACTTGCTCGAGAGCCGCCAACGTCTGGAGCAATCGCTCCAGTCCTCACGTACCGAGCACAGGGCTTTGTACAACCATCTCATGACCTACCAGACTCGACCGCAATTCGAGACTTGGCGCAAGCAGCTGATCTGGGCCCATAGCACGGCGATGTGGGACGCTCCGAGCAAGGTCCTGGCTGACGGCGAACCGGCACGCGCGTTATTGATGGCCACACAACTGCGGCCTGAACTCGATGGCGTCAGTAACGAGCTGATCATGATCTCGGCCTACTTCGTCCCGCAAAAGTCGGGCATGGACTATCTACTAGGTCGTGCCGATGCCGGCGTTGATGTGCGCCTGCTGACCAACTCACTGGAAGCCACCGATGTGCCGGCGGTGCATGGCGGCTATGCACCGTATCGCAAGACGCTGCTCGAACATGGCGTGAAACTCTTTGAGCTGCGGCGTCAGCCGGACGATCCCGGCCGCAGCTCTTCGTTTGGATTCAGTGGTGGCTCGGACTCCAGTCTGCACACCAAGGCCATGATCCTGGACAAGCAGAAGGTGTTCATCGGTTCGTTCAATTTCGACCCGCGTTCAGTGTTCTGGAACACTGAAGTCGGGGTCCTGGTCGACAGTCCCGAACTGGCCGGCTACGTGCGCCAGGCGGCGCTTGAGGGCATGGCGCCGGCCATGAGTTACCAGGCCCGACTGGAAAACGGCGAAGTCGTCTGGTTCACCGAGGACGACGGCCGCCAACATACCTTGCGCAAGGAACCCGGCGGCAAATGGCGCAGCTTCAAAGCCTGGCTCAGCGACAAGGTCGGTTTGGAGAAGATGCTCTGAATCGAAACCCGGAGTCCCCCTCTGGTCTCGTCGTGCAACAGGGATTTACAAAGAACCCGTTCGATAAGCGTGACGTGATCAAGCTGGAGGTCTTCTGACGTTTTTGCCTGCACCTGCCTGACTCAGGCACCTTGCAGGAGCTGGCTTGCCAGCGATGGTCGTTAACGAAAACGCGTGTGAACTGGATAAACACGGCGCGCTTGAGACCATCGCCAGCAGGCTGGCTCCTACAGTTTCAGCGTGGGCACGGTCCCTTGTGGGAGTTGGCTTGCCAGCGATGGGCGATAACGAAAACGCGTGTGAACTGGATAAACACGGCGCGCTTGAGTCCATCGCCAGCAGGCTGTCTCCTACAGTTTCAGCGTGGGCACGGTCCCTTGTGGGAGCTGGCTTGCCAGCGATGGGCGTTAACGATAACGCGTGTGAACTGGATGAACGCGGGGCACTTGAGTTCATCGCCAGCAAGCTGGCTCCTACAGTAGTTACCCGGGAATGTGCGAAGAACCTTATTTTTGAGCGTGATGAATGACACAACGAAATATTTTGCTGTTGGCTTTGTTGTTCATGTTTTTGACAGGTTGCACAACGACTCCACCCAAGGATCAAGACAATCTCTGCAGTATTTACCGTGAATATCCAGACTGGTACGAGGACTCGCTGGAAATGCAGAGTGAGTACGGGACGCCTCTGCATGTGGCCATGGCCATCATGAAGCAGGAAAGCAGCTACGTGGCGGACGCATTGCCGCCGCGTGACTACCTGCTCTGGGTGATTCCCTGGGGGCGAGTCAGTTCGGCCTATGGTTATGCGCAGGCTCAGGACCCGGTGTGGGGTGAGTACAAGGACAGTACTGGCAACGGCGGTTCACGTGACAGTTTCGACGACGCGATCATGTTTATCGGCTGGTACACCACTGGCACGCAACGTCAGCTCGGAATCTCCAAATGGGACACCTACAATCAGTACCTGGCTTATCACGAGGGGCGCGGGGGCTTTAGCCGCAATTCCTATCGCAGTAAGCCGTGGCTGATGCAGGTTGCCCGGAAAGTGCAAAAGCAATCGGAGATTTACAACGCTCAACTCAAGCAGTGTCGCCAGGCGCTGGAAGATGATCGCAGTGGGTGGTTCTAGCGCGGCAAAGACTCCGCTAGCGGGCGTTATGCGGGATCAAGGGCTTGCCAGCGAAATCCGATGCAAGCCCTTGCGGTTTCTGCGCCATCATTTCTGTCTTGATGGTGGTTGCCGGATTTTTTTCAGGAAGCCGGGCCGGTCTTGCGACGATCGTTGCCGGTCGGGTTGCCGGTGTTGATCAGCCTTCTTTCCTGCAACACGTTTTCCAACGCCTGGCGGTCTGACGGGGTCAATTGATGCTCTCGCTCCTTGAGTTCCAGCAGGATCGGGGTGGACCACTGGCGGTAGGTTTGTTCGGCACTACGATTGAGTGACATGCGTTTTCTCCTTGATCAGGCTCCTGCCAATTAAGGCGCCGCAGTTCGATACGCAAGAGACCCTAGCCGACGAACCCTGTTCTCGCCAATGCATTACATCGTACGCCCATTTCCCCAGATGCCCGCAGTCGCCGTGCGCTGCACGTAGTCGCTGAAATCGCGGGCCGGCCGTCGAGTTCCGTCATCCGAATGCTTGCCGAACGCTACAACGCTGAGAGCCGTCGTTGCATTGAACAGGCATTGGAGGCTGTCGAGGATGCCCAGGGGTTGCAGGCCGCCTATTGGCAGTTGCTTTTGATCTGGCACTTGGGCGAGGCGACCATGCGGCTGGCTGTCACTTGTACGCCAGAGGAAGGGCGCGCGCTGGTCGAGGCATTCAAGCGCATGTCCCTGCGCGAGGTCATGGAGCCAGCGTGCAGGGACATCTGATCGCAGTAAAAGCCTGGTAGCTGTTTCAATTACTTAGACGAAAGGTTGGCCGGCAAATCCCCGTGGCAGTCGTTGCAGGCCGGCCATCGCGGTCAGTCGTTCGGTCCAGGCTGAACGCCAGTTGTCGGCGGTGTGCACGGCTTTGGCTTTGCGTGCTGCGCGGCGGGCAGCGTTGCGTTCGGTCTTGCGGGCTTCTTTGTAGGCGTCGGTGTTTCGGCAGCTTCTGCATTTCACCCGATTGAGTTCGCGAGTCGATACCAGGTTGTTGCCGTGGTGACCGCAGGCCAGGTGCCCGCTGACTTTGAAATGAGTGACCATTGGAACGTCTCCTTGGTGACATGTGATCGGTTGACCCCACGTGAGCGGTGACGTTCGATTGGTTTTGCGCAACAAAAAATCCCGGCACGAGGTCGGGTTTCAAGAGAGGGTGAAAACTCGGCAGGCAGCCAGCTATCCGGAGGCGTTAGTGCCACCGGTCATGCTGCCCGAATCGGGCCTGTCCTCGTACCGCGAGTCCGTGGCGGATCATCTGAACCGAGGCAGAGGCCGGTCGACAGGCTGGAGAGAAGACAGTGTGTGCCGGATCAGCGGCGTGTCCTTCTCGATGTCGTTCAGGCGATCACGAATTCTGAGGGCGGTGGGGTGTCCGCCTTGATGATCGACCCAGTCGGCGATTTCCTTGCAGGCCGCAGCCAGGCGCGCCTGACGGGAGTCGAGCAAGGTGAGCAGGGTGGTGATGGACTCTTTTTCGGACATGGGAGACACCTCCGTTCAAGAAACCTGGTGTGGCAGCAAAAAGCCCGCCGGGAGCGAGCTTTCTGCCGTTGGGGTCGCTGTTCCTTCAGCCATTTCAGTATAGACCCGTTAAAAAATGGTGACAGGCCCCTCAACTTTGTCGGGCTGTCACTTGTGATTTGGCGTTCAACTGCCGGCAAACACGCAGAGCGTCTTCTTCAGTGTCGTAGCCATCTCCGATAAAACCTTGGGTGCGGGTATCGGCGATGCGATACCAGACTGCGGCATCCGGAGGCAGATGGTCATTTTCACCCGCACGACGGCCATGAATGATGATCTTGTTACAACGCTTCACGACGAAAATGTCTTCCATGGCGTCTCCGCAGCGGATTCGTGTTCAGTTCAACTATAGAAGTCATTGGTGATCGTGCAAAAAATAGGCAGGTCAATTCGTCGGTTCAGGCGCGGCGGGCATTCTCTCAAGGAAGATCGCCAGCCCGACCTCCTCGGCCGATAGCCCCTTGCGCGCCCTGGTCCTTGGCAGTTGCGCCAGATCACCGAGAAGAAAGCCGTCCAGCACTGCCGGGTGGATATAGCATTTGCGGCACACCGCCGGGGTATTGCCGAGCTGCCTGGCAACATTCTTGACCATTTCCACCAGGTGCCGCCTGGCTTCTGTTTCAGGCTCCCACTGCAGTTTGCGCAACATCGCCATCGCCAGGACGCTGCCGGCCCAGGTGCGGTAATCCTTGGCGGTGAAATCGGCGCCGGTGAGGGTTTGCAAATAGCTGTTGATGTCGGATGAACTGACGGTGTGCCGGTCTCCGTTTTCATCCAGATACTGAAACAGGTTCTGCCCGGGAATGTCCTGGCAGCGTTTGATGATCCGCGCCAGTCTTCGGTCTTTCACGGTGATCTGGTGTTCGACGCCACTTTTGCCGCGGAACTGGAACAGGATGGCACTGCCGTTGATCTCCACGTGGCGGCTGCGCAAGGTCGTCAGGCCGTAGGAGCGGTTGTCCCGGGCATATTGGCTGTTGCCAATACGAATCAACGTCGTGTCCAGCAGGGTGATGACCGTGGCCATGACTTTGTCGCGACTGAATCCCGGTGCCGCCAATTCGGCTTCCAGTCGCTGACGCAGTTTCGGCAAGGCCAGCCCGAACTCACGCAGGCGCAAGTATTTGTCGGCGTCGCGCACCTCCCGCCAGCGCGGATGATAACGGTATTGTTTGCGACCCCGGGCATCTCGGCCGGTGGCCTGCAGGTGCCCGCATGGATCGGCGCAGATCCACACCTGGGTATAGGCGGGTGGCACCGCGAGTGCGTTGAGGCGTTTGATCGCCTCCGGATCGGTGATGCGCTGGCCCGCCGGGTTGAAATAGGCGAATCTTCCGCGCAGTTTCCTGCGGGTGATGCCCGGCTGAGTGTCATCGACATAATGCAGGTCAGGTGGCAGTGCATCGGGCATGACAGGCGTCCTGGGCGAGGAATCACGGGGCGTTACAGCCATGGACCGCGCCCCGCTGCAGTCGTGCCGGCGGATTTACGCCAGCACCGCGACCGCTTTGATGAGTGCCCAGAGTTGCTGGCCAGGGTGGATGTTCAGGTGATCACGGGAATAACGCGTGATCCGCGCCAGCAGCGGCGTTCCGGCCGCATCCAGGCGAATCAGCACATGGGCGGCGTTGTCGGCGTTCATTTCACTGACCACGGTGACCGGCAGGCGATTGAGAATGCTGCTTTGCCCGGCACTGTGCAGGTTCAGGCTGACATCCCGCGCCTGGACCTTGCAGCGCAGTGCCTGGCCTGCATTCATGGGCGTATGCGGTACTCGAATGTTGAGGCTGGTGCCGGGCAATTGCAGGCTCAGCAATTGATAGTCGGCGTCATAGGCGCTGACGCGGCCTTCGATCACCACGCCGGCGTCGTCCCCCATGGCCAGAGGCAAGTCGAGGCGCGCCAGGGTCTGGCCGATCGGGCCGCTGGCCAGTGCCTTGCCGTTGCTGAGCAACACGATATGGTCGGCCAGCCGCGCGACCTCATCCTGGGAGTGGCTGACGTACAGCACCGGAATGTCGAGTTCGTCGTGCAGGCGTTGCAAGTAGGGCAGGATTTCACTTTTGCGTTGGGCATCCAGCGCGGCCAGTGGCTCGTCCATCAACAATAGTTTCGGGCTGGTGAGCAAGGCGCGGGCGATACCGACGCGCTGTCGTTCGCCGCCCGAAAGGTGTTGCGGGCGCCGATCCAGCAAATGGCTGATGCCCAGCAACTCGCTGGCGTGGGCCATGTCGACCCGACGTTGCGGCTTCGGGATGCGCTTGAGGCCAAACTCCAGGTTGGCCAGCACCGACAGATGAGGAAACAGGCTGGCTTCCTGGAACACGTAGCCCAGCGCGCGTTTGTGCGGCGCGACGAAAACCTTGTTTGCGCTGTCTTGCCAGACTTCATCGTTGACCTGGATAAAACCCTGATCGGCTCGTTCCAGGCCGGCGATGCAGCGCAGGCAAGTGGTCTTGCCCGAACCGGAATGACCGTAAAGTGCTGTGACGCCACGGCCCGGCAGTTGCAGGTCGACGTCCAGGGCGAAGCCCGGGTAATCCAGTTTCAGGCGCATATAAATCATCGGTCAGCTCCAGCCCGCTTTGGTTTTTCGGCTGGAATACAGTGCCAGCAAGACGACAAACGAGAACACCAGCATCGCCCCGGCCAGCCAATGGGCTTGGGCGTATTCCATGGCTTCGACGTGATCGTAGATCTGTACCGAGACCACGCGGGTCTTCTCGGGAATATTGCCACCGATCATCAGCACTACGCCGAACTCGCCGACGGTGTGGGCGAAACCGAGAATGGCGGCGGTAATGAAACCGGGGCGGGCCAATGGCAGCGTCACGCTGAAAAAGGTATCCCAGGGATTGGCCCGCAGCGTCGCGGCCACTTCGAGGGGGCGCGTGCCAATGGCGGAAAAAGCGTTTTGCAGCGGCTGGACGACAAAGGGCATCGAATACAACACCGAACCGATGACCAGGCCTGCAAAACTGAACGTGAGGGTGCCAAGGCCGAGTGATTGGGTGAACTGGCCAATGAACCCGTGAGGGCCTAGCGCCAGCAACAGATAAAAACCGATCACGGTTGGTGGCAGCACCAGGGGCAGGGCGACAATCGCCCCTACCGGGCCGCGCAACCAGGAGCGGGTGCGCGAAAGCCATAACGCAATCGGAGTGCCGACAATCAGCAGGATGACGGTCGTCAGGGACGCCAGTTTCAGGGTCAGCCAGATGGCGGAAAAATCGGCACTCGATAGCGACATTTTAGATTTCGTAGCCGTAGGACTTGATGACAGCTGCCGCTTTCGGGCCCTTGAGGTAGTCAACCAATGCCTTGGCGGCCGGGTTGTCCTTGCCCTTGTTGAGAATCACAGCGTCCTGTTTGATCGGGTCGTGCAGGCTGGCCGGAACGATCCAGGCCGAACCGCTGGTGATCTTGCCGTCCTTGTAGATCTGCGACAGGGCGACAAAACCCAGCTCGGCGTTGCCGGTGGAGACGAACTGATAGGCCTGGGTGATGTTCTGGCCTTCAACGATCTTGTCCTTGACCTTGTCGGTCAGACCTTCTTTGGCCAGCACCTGGGTTGCCGCGAGGCCGTAAGGCGCAGCCTTCGGATTGGCAATGGACAGGTGCTGGTATTCGTTCTTTCTCAGCACATCGCCCTTGGCATCGACGTAGCCTTCCTTGGCCGACCATAGCGCCAGGGTGCCGACTGCGTAGGTGAAGCGCGAACCCTTGACGGTGTCGCCTTCAGCCTCGAGTTTTTTCGGGGTGCTGTCGTCTGCCGAGAGGAACACTTCGAACGGCGCGCCGTTTTTGATCTGGGTGTAGAACTGGCCGGTGGCACCAAAGGCGGTGACCAGTTTATGCCCGGTATCCTTTTCGAAACCAGCGGCAATGGCCTGGATGGGCGCGGTGAAGTTGGCAGCGACAGCCACCTGGACTTCGTCCGCCTGGGCTGAGCCGAAGGCAAATACGGCGAGCAGGCTCGTGAGGCACGCAGGGGCAAAACGTGAGACGCAAATAGTCATGAAACGGCTCCGTTAAAGGCAATTGCAGCAAGGGTAAATCGTTATGTACATAAATATATAGCGAATTGCCTTTTAACGGAATGTATTGCCAGAAATGTATACAATTTTGACGAAAGTGAAGCTCAGGGGCGACCCAGCAGCCTCGCCAGTCCTTCTTCAGCCAGTTTTCGAGTCAGCGCCTCGGTGGTCAATTCAACGCCGAGAGTAAATGCCTGGCCGGCCCAGAGGTTGCTGAAGTCCGCTTCACCTTTGGCCCGCAACGGCATCAACGCGCCACCGGCCAAAGGGAAGGCCGGAGCCTTGGCGCTCATGGGTCCCAGTTCGCGCATCACCCGATTAAGAATGCCCCGGGCCGGGCGACCGGTGAACACGTTGGTAACCGCCGTCTCGCTTTCCTTGGCGGTGCGCAACGCTTTGTGATGGGACGGGCTGACCTTGGCCTCCGTGGTGAACAGGTACGCGGTGCCCACCTGTACCGCCGAAGCGCCCAGCATGAAGGCGGCGGCGACGCCCCGTGCGTCAGCGATACCGCCAGCGGCAATCACCGGCACTTTCACTGCATCGACGACTTGTGGCACCAGGGCGAACGTGCCCACCTGGCTGCTCAGGTCATCGCTGAGGAACATCCCGCGATGACCTCCGGCCTCAAAACCCATGGCAATGATCGCATCGCAACCGTGCTGCTCCAGCCACACGGCTTCTTCGACAGTGGTGGCCGAGGACAACACTTTCGCACCGGTGGCTTTGACCCGGTCCAGCAGGGTTTTTTCCGGCAGGCCAAAGTGAAAGCTCACCACTTCAGGGCGATACTCTTCGATCACTTGGCAGGCCGCGTCATCGAACGGCGCCCGATTGGACACGGGGGTTGGCGCAGCGAAATCGGCACCGAGTTCCTGATAGTAGGGCTGCAGCAGGTTTTTCCAGTCCTGCGCGCGTTGCTCATCAGGGGCTGGAGGCTGATGACAGAAGAAATTGACGTTGATCGGGCGCCGGGTGTGTTGGCGGATGGTTTTCAGCTCTTCGCGCAGTTGATCGATGCTGAGCATCGCCGCTGGCATCGAGCCGAGGCCGCCGGCATTGCAGGCCGCAATCACCATGGACGAGTTTGTGGCACCGGCCATCGGCCCCTGAATGATCGGCAGTTCGATCCCGAGCAGGTCAAGAATGCGGGTATCTGGCCATTGGTTCATGTGCTGTGTTCTCCGACTTTGAAGCAGGGCAGGGACGGTAGAACAGGATTTGTAACGCAACGATTGGCGCAAGGCCAGTCGTCATTTGAGTTCACCTGGCTTTCTTCGGCACCCGACGGGTTGGTTGATTGGCTTAAAGTCGGGTACGACAATCCGTTGCCATGTGTTATTTCAAATGCACCACAACCCGACTGATTCCATTGAGAGGCCTTAATGTTCAAAGGTATTTTGATCGACAAAGACGACAGCGGTTACCGGGCCACACTGCAAGAGATCCAGGACGATCAGTTACCCGAGGGCGATGTCACGGTGCGTGTCGCCTACAGCACGCTGAACTTCAAGGATGGCCTGGCGATCACCGGCAGCAGTCCGGTGGTGCGCAAATTCCCGATGGTGCCGGGCATCGATCTGGCCGGTGTGGTCGAGGTCAGCGGGCATCCGGACTACAAGGTCGGTGACCATGTCCTGCTCAATGGCTGGGGCGTAGGGGAAGGGCATTGGGGCGGCCTGGCGCAGAAAGCTCGCCTGAACGGTGACTGGCTGATCCCGCTGCCCAAGGCATTCACCGCCGCCCAGGCGATGGCCATCGGTACGGCGGGCTACACGGCCATGCTGTGCATCCTGGCTTTGGAACATAACGGTGTGACGCCCGGGCAGGGTGAAATCCTGGTCACCGGTGCCAACGGTGGCGTCGGCAGTTTCGCCATCGCGTTGTTGAGCAGGCTCGGCTACCGGGTGGTCGCGTCCACCGGACGTACGTCGGAGCACGACTACCTGAAGCAACTGGGCGCCAGCGAAATCATCGATCGCGCCACGCTGTCCGAGCCGGGCAAACCCTTGGCCAAGGAGCGCTGGGCGGCCGTCATCGATTCGGTCGGCAGCCACACCCTGGCCAATGCGTGCGCCAGCACCAAGGCCAATGGCACCGTCGCGGCCTGCGGTTTGGCGCAGGGCATGGACTTTCCGGCGTCCGTTGCGCCATTCATCCTGCGCGGTGTGACCCTGGCCGGCATCAACAGCGTGACCCAGCCCAAAGCCAAACGCGTGGAGGCCTGGAGTCGCCTGGCCAAGGACCTGGACTTCAACCTGTTGCCGTTGATCAGTCACGAAATTGGCTTGAGCGAAGCCATCGAGGCCGCACCGCGCTTGCTTGCCGGGCAGTTGCGCGGGCGCGTGGTGGTGGATGTGAATCGCTGATTAGCGCGATTCGCGCTCCAGCAACTGGCGTTTGCGCTCGACGCCCCAGCGATAGCCCGAGAGATTGCCATCGCTGCGCACCACGCGATGGCACGGGATCGCCACGGCCAGGCTGTTCGCGCCGCAGGCTTGAGCCACGGCGCGAACAGCTTTCGGCGAACCGATGCGTAGCGCGACATCGGCGTAGCTCGCCGTGCTGCCGACAGGAATCTCCCGCAGCGCTTGCCAGACCCGTTCCTGGAACGCGGTGCCACGCACGTCCAATGGCAGGTCCAGGCCAATCGCCGGGGCTTCAATAAAGCCGACGACTTTGGCAATCAACGCTTCGAACGCCTGATCGGCGCCAATCAAATTGGCTCGCCGGAACTTGTCTTGCAGATCACAGACCAGTTGGTGCGGATCATCACCA
This sequence comes from Pseudomonas sp. GNP012, assembly GCF_054343835.1. Lineage (NCBI taxonomy): Bacteria > Pseudomonadati > Pseudomonadota > Gammaproteobacteria > Pseudomonadales > Pseudomonadaceae > Pseudomonas > Pseudomonas sp. GNP012. Next base: position 2,042,125 of record NZ_JBTGUU010000001.1, read on the forward strand.
AGCAAAATCGCGCAAACCCCGCGTTCACTTTGCGCCACCAGAATCGCCCCCAGCGAACACTGGCCGACGGCAAAACGAATGTCGTTGTTTTGCCCGGCAGCGCGGTAGTCCCCGGGTTTCATTCCGAGCAGTTGGTCTGCCGCTTCATAAAACCGGCTGTTGGAGTTGAAGCCGGCGTCATACAGGGCATCGGTCACCGAGCCGCCATCTGCCAGGCGCTCGCGCACCTTGCGTGAGCGATGGGCATCGGCGTAGCCCTTGGGCGTCAGGCCGGTGACGGCTTTGAACACGCGATGGAAATGGAAGCTGCTCAATCCCGCAGCCTCGGCCAAGTCGCCCAGGGTGGGCAGCGTTTCGGCGCGTTCAATCTGGCGGCAGGCAGCGGCCACTGTGGCGGCATGCTGCGCAGCGAGTTCGCTCTGGTCCTTTGCCGCGCGCTTGCTCGGACGATAACCCGCGGCCCGGGCCTGTTCGGCGCTATCGAAGAACTCGACATTGTGTGGCTTGGGCAGGCGCGCGAGGCTGCTGGGGTTGCAGTAGATGCCTGTGGTCTTCACGGCATAGACAAACTGCCCGTCAGCCTTGGGATCGCGCGCGACCACGGCGGCCCAGCGCGGATCGTTTTCGGTGGTGATCTTGGTCGATCGGGTTGTCATGGCGTCACGTCCTTTGAGGAGTTGCCTGCACATTAACCATGGGGCAATTCCCACACACTCCGACGCTTGCGGTCAAATTCGAAGTCTTCATCCGGCGGTGCGGAAGGTGAAGTTGATGCGTTGCTCGCCCAGTCTCGGGTGGCAGCCGTCCTTGATCGGCAATACGCCGTGATAACGCAGGCGATCCACGCCACCCCAGACCACGATGTCACCATGCAGCAGGGGGATGCGCTGGCTTTTGTCACTGCGTGCAAAACCGCCGAACAGGAAGGTCGCGGGCAAGCCCAGCGATACCGAAACGATGGGGGCTGTGTAGGAATGTTCGTCCTTGTCTTGATGCAATGACATTTTTGCCCCTGGGATGTAGCGGTTGATCAGGCAGGAATCGGGCACAAAGTCGCTGAAGTCCGCAGCCTGCGCCGCCGCTTGTGCCAATTGGAGAAACGCCTCGGGCATCAATGGCCAGGGCTGACCGGTCTGAGGATCGTGACGGGTGTAGCGGTATCCGGTGCGGTCCGTGGTCCAGCCGAATGTGCCACAACTGCTCAGGGCGACCGACATGGTAAAGCCGCCGGGCGTGACCATCTGCCGAAACGGCGCGGCCGCCAGCACCGCCTCCAGCGCGGGCAGCAAACACTCGAACCAGGGCAGGGCAAAACCTCTGAGCACCCAGGATTGTTCGCCGATCTGCTCGCGCCGGGGCTCTTGCTCGGGCTCTGCATCGGCAAACAGATCGAAAGTCAGCGGGTACATGGACTCATGTCGCATCGTGAAAGATGATTCCAAGGGTATGCCGTTTGCCGCTGTGCAGGCGACTCACGCCGTGGCGCAGGGTCACGCGGTAGTAACCGCGAGTGCCTTTGACCGGCCGCTGGTTGGCGGCAAAGATCAGCCCGTCACCTTTCTTCAGGTCGATGACTATCGGGCGTGACTGCATGCGCGGGCGTTGTTCGGTCATGACAAATTCGCCGCCGGTGAAGTCTTGATCGGGGTCTGACAGCAGAATCGCCACTTGCAGCGGGAAAACCTGCTCACCGTACAGATCCTGATGCAGGCAGTTGTAGTCCTGCGGACCATATTGCAGCAATAAGGGTGTCGGACGGTTCTGACCAGCGGCATGACAGCGCTCGAGGAAGGCGGGGTGAGTGTCAGGAAAACGCTGCGGCAAGCCCATTTGTTCATGCCAGCGATTGGCGATGGGCACCAGGCGCGGGTAGAGCGCGCTGCGCAAGCGAGTCACAAGGTCCGGCAACGGGTAGCTGAAATACTTGTACTCGCCGCGGCCGAAGCCGTGACGAGCCATCACCACGTGCGAGCGAAAGGGCTCGGCCCGGGGGTACAGGGCGCTGACCTGATCACAAGCCTTGTGGCTCAGCAGTGAAGGGATGACGGCGTAACCGTCCAGGTCAAGTTGCTGTTCCAGCCGGGGCCAGTCCAGCCGCTCCAGATATTGCTCGCTCATTGCCGGGCCTCTTGTTGTTGAGGTGGCCAGTCTGCAAGACATGAATGAAGCAGGCACTCCGGCGCTTGCGGTCGAACTGCGAACGGGAGCCGACGTCCATTGTCGCTCCGGATTGCGTTACAGCGCTTTGCTGACGCTGATTTCGCTGATGACGTCGTCCGGTCCATGAATGGCATCCAGCGCCGCTTTGGCTTCTTCTGCGGTGCCGTTTTCAAGCTGGGCAAACTCGAAGCGGCGCTCACCGTTGAGTTTGTATTTGATGACGTACTTGGTCGTTTGGGCCACGGTCGTATCTGCCTGTCTTGTGTTTCGGGTGTGCTGATCAGCTCAGTTTCGTGCTGGAACGGCGAATGATTTTGATCGAATGCGTCAGGGTGGGCTTGCGCGTCACGCTGATAGCGCGGCGGTTGACGGTATCGATCGTGATGTTCCAGAAACCGGTGCTGGGGGCGGTGATGCGCGCCGGAAACGTGTCGAACGCACCGCCGTGATAGGTGTGACGGCCGCCATTCTTGAAGCTGCGGAAGTTGGCGTCGTTCATCAAACGGATGTTGCACATTTGGGAGCATTGAATGACGACGATGTCGTCTTCATTGAGGTGCTCGCGCTGATGGATAAATTTCATGGGGCGCCTCCAGAAGGGCTTTTTCTACAAAATCAAAACGATAGCATGGGCGATGGGCGCAGTTTATCAGCCCGAAGGCCTTATTATCCGGTCGCTTTGACAATTAAAAACGCTAATTTCACCTTTGATGAGCGATAAAGCAGTTTGCCTCGGAGAAAAAACGCATCTGCGTTGTCCGAGCCTCTTTATTGGAGGTTTTGTATGAAGTGGGGTTTGTGGGTTGTTTCGCTGGCGGCATTGGTGAGTGGTTGTGCGAACGTCTCTGACATCAACGAGTCACTGCCGACCATGAGCGTGATTTCTGGCAAGAACCCCCATGAATATGCGCAATGCCTCAGCGAAAAACTGACCGACAGCCGTGGCGCCTTGCAAATCGAGCCGCACAAGGATGGCCTGCGTGTGATTGTGCCGCTCAAGTTTTCCACGGGGCCGTCAGCCGTATTCGACATTGAAGAGCGCTCGGGTGGCAGCAGCATCAAGCTGCACGAAAGCATGTCCAACGTCCCGGTGCGTCCAAAGGATGTACAGAAGGCTGCCACCGAGTGCATTTCCGGCTGATAAACTATCGACCAACAGCACCGATGCCGCCAAAGCCTGTTTTTGGCGGCATCGTCATTTCTGGAGTCGACTATGAAACGAGAGCAGGTCCGGGAGCGCCATGCAGAGGGACTTATCTCTGCCACCCATGTGATCCAGAATCCGGCGGAGCTGGGGGAATGGATCGTGTTTTTCAAGAAAAGCGCCGGGCGCAGCTATTTCCTGGTGGATGACAATGATGAAGTCGAGTCCTTTGGCAAACTCGACGATCTGATTGAAACGGTGCGCGGACTCGGGATCAGGTTCGCCGAAATTCATCTGTAGGGCAGAGCGCCCTATTTGCAGACCACCACGACGCTACGGTTCTTGTAATTGCCGATATCGGCGCCGAGGGTTTTTTCACTGACCTTGAGCGCTGGCGTGCCGTCGGTGCCGACAATCCGGTAGCCGGTACCTGCACAGGAGGCATCGGCCTTTTCGTAGCAGGCGGCCCAGGAATTCGCCTCTCCCGAGCAGTCGATCGTCAGACCCTGCTCTCCGTTGCCCAGGTAGGTTTCTTCCGACGTTGCGCAGCCACTCAGGGCCAATACCGCTAGCAAAGGCAAAATTTTATTCATGGTTTGATCATCGTCAGGGGGGTGGGCTAAGGCTGAGACAGCGTCGGAGTCAAAAGGTTATAGCCAAAGGCCACTTCTTTTTCGGAGTTCATAAAAAAGCCCTGCGCCATGGCAGGGCTTTTCGCATCGTACGTCGATCAGCTCTTGTCCTTGCCGCGTCGCTTGGGTTCCGGATGCTCAAGCTCCAGCACCGAGGCCACTTCGATTGCCAAGGCTTCGGAAGGGAAAGGCCCGGCGATATTTTCACCGGTGACACTGGCCACCCACCATTGGCCGTCTTTCACCTTGTTGATCAGGAATCCGTTGACGCTTTTTTCTTGCGACATCTATTTGCCTCGTTGTCTGGTTCAATCGCGCCATGATACCGGCAAACGCACGCAACGGGGGGCGATGGGCGTATGGTGATGGGTTCCGGGCGCTAGAAAACCGTGCATTTGCGCCAGTCTCTGCTATGCATAAGAGGCTGTGCAATCGCCTGTGCAACCTCGCAGGGAACTATCCGTCAGAATAATTCTCTATGTTGGCATCAGTTAGCCAGCGCGGGGGCATTGTAAGGTGCACGCCGCCTGATTAGACTGCGCCGAAACTCGTACACACAGCCCTTTCAAGGACTTTTATGATCAAGAAATGCTTGTTCCCAGCAGCCGGTTACGGTACTCGCTTCCTGCCAGCGACTAAAGCCATGCCCAAAGAAATGCTGCCGGTGGTGAACAAGCCACTGATCCAGTACGGCGTCGAAGAAGCACTGGATGCCGGCTTGAACGAAATCTCCATCGTCACAGGTCGCGGCAAGCGCGCCCTGGAAGACCACTTCGACATCAGCTACGAGCTGGAAAACCAGATCAAGGGCACCGACAAGGAGAAATACCTGGTCGGCATCCGTCGCCTGCTGGATGAGTGCTCGTTCTCCTACACTCGCCAGACAGAAATGAAAGGCCTGGGTCATGCGATCCTGACCGGTCGCCCGCTGATCGGCGACGAGCCGTTCGCCGTGGTGTTGGCGGATGACCTGTGCGTCAACCTGGAAGGTGACGGCGTTCTGAAGCAGATGGTCAAGCTGTACAAGCAGTATCGCTGCACCATCGTCGCGATCATGGAAGTGGACCCGCAGGAAACCAGCAAGTACGGCGTGATTGCAGGCGACCTGATTGGTGACGACCTGTACCGCGTGCGCAACATGGTCGAGAAACCAAAGCCGGAAGATGCCCCGTCGAACCTGGCGATCATCGGTCGTTACATCATGACGCCGGACATCTTCAGCCTGATCGAACAAACCGAGCCAGGCAAAGGCGGCGAGATCCAGATCACCGACGCCCTGATGAAACAGGCGCAGGATGGATGCGTGATTGCCTACAAGTTCAAAGGCAAGCGTTTCGACTGCGGTGGCGCTGAAGGCTACATCGACGCGACCAACTTCTGCTTCGAGAACTTCTACAAGACGGGTAAGGCTTACTGATAGCGCTTGAGCTGCTTGTATTGAATTCACCTTCTCAGTTTGTGTAACAACAAACAGATAAAGACCCAGGTAAACGCCCCGACTTGTTCGGGGCGTTTGCTTTTGTGTGGACTCAAGTACGCAGGGGAGCGAGAAGGTAGGCATCGCCTGACATCTCTCGGTAGGTGTTGCGAAAGAAAATCCTGATTTGTTAATTGCATGGGCAAACGATGATTGTTGCGACTAAAAACCTCTGTATTAAATGGGATCTACCAGAGCCGGCTTGCTCGGTGTGACTAATGTCAGGTCTAGGGCACGCTTAAAGTCACTGGGGTGTATGAGGAAATGGAGTTTCGTGAATGGCGTTAACAGGAGGCGTGGCCCTAAAACGGTGGTTGGCTCTAAGCGTACTGATGCTACCGGTACTGCTGGTAACAATTGACAATACGGTACTTGGATTCGCGTTGCCCAAGATTGCCGAGGCCCTGAGTCCAAGTGCTAGCCAGCAGTTGTGGATAATTGATGCTTACTCCTTGGTATTGGCGGGATTGCTGGTATCTATGGGGAGTGTGGGAGATCGGGTCGGTCATCGTAAGTTGTTGTTGATCGGGTCCTTGGGTTTTGCGATTGTGTCGGTATTAACCGCGTATTCCGATACCGCCGCGCAACTGATTGCCGGGCGAGCTTGTATGGGCGTTTTCGGCGCAATGCTGATGCCCTCAACGCTGGCGTTGATACGTTCGGTGTTCGAGGACCGAGAAGAACGCAGGCTCGCAGTCGCGATCTGGGCGACGACGTTGACGGTAGGTTCGGCACTCGGTCCTTTGGTGGGCGGGGTGTTGCTGGAATTCTTCAGTTGGGGGGCGATTTTCCTGTTGGCGGTGCCCGTGTTGGTGCCACTGCTGGTGCTGGGGCCACTGTTGTTGCCCGAATCCGAGCGCGATGCTTCAGGACCGTTGGATCCGATAAGCATCCTGCAATCGATGGTAGCCCTTGGTGCCATTGTTTATGGCATTAAGCACAGCGCCAGTAATGGTATCGACTGGATGGCGCTGACAGCATTTGCAGTAGGCGCAGTTGCGGGATGGATGTTTGTGTTTCGACAGTTACGTTTGCCAGTGCCGCTGATGGATCTGAGTCTGTTTCGTAGTGGCGCCTTTAGCGGCTCTGTCGCGATCAATTTGATGAGTCTCGCGTTTCTCGTCGGCTTCGTATTCTTTACCACTCAGTTCCTGCAGATCGTTCTTCAGATGTCGCCCTTGAGTGCTAGCCTCGCGTTGGTTCCTGGTCAGGTTATGGCGATCATAGTGGGAATGGCGGTCGTATCAATTGCACGGCGATTACAGGTGCATGTGCTGATACCGATTCTGATGGCTTTTGCTGGAGCGGCGTTTTTGCTGGTCGCCAGTATGGGCAGTAGCCTGACCGTTCTGGTGGTGGCTTTTGCCTTGCTGAACATTGGCGTGGGCGCGATCGCGACGGTGTCCAATGATGTGATTTTGTCTGCCGCACCGCCGGCAAAGGCAGGCGCCGCGTCGGCCATTAGCGAAACGGCCTATGAAGTGGGCGTAGTTCTGGGGACGACAGTGCTAGGTGGTGTCGTCACCGCCTACTATCGCGGTGCATTGCAGCTTCCGGGGTTCCTGAGCGAAGTGCAGATGATGCTGGCGAGTGAGACGCTGTCTGGCGCCTATCATGTGGCGGCAGACTTGTCGGGTGATCAAGCAAGGGAATTGATGGTGCAGGCGGGAAGGGCATTCGAAGGTGGAATCGGTTTGGTTTCGTGGGTGACGTTCGGCTTGGCACTCATGGCGATTTTGATTGCTTGGCGCACTCTGCGGACACCGAAAACGCAATCCGCAGAGGGGCATTGATTGAAAACGAAGATTGGGTCGCGCATTGCCCAGCCTGAGCATTTCAGCACAATGCTTGCTCAGCGGCTGTCCGCAGGTATGCTGTTGGCCTGCCGAGGAGATTGAAAATGGCCTACGATTTTGACCTTTATGTGATTGGTGCCGGTTCCGGCGGTGTGCGGGCTGCGCGGTTTGCCGCCGGGTTTGGCGCGAAAGTGGCGGTGGCCGAGAGTCGCTACCTGGGCGGCACCTGTGTGAACGTCGGTTGCGTGCCGAAAAAATTGCTGGTCTACGGTGCGCACTTCGCCGAGGACTTCGAGCAGGCATCCGGTTTTGGATGGAGCCTGGATGAAGCGCAGTTCGACTGGCCGACGCTGATCGCCAACAAGGACCGCGAGATCAATCGCCTCAATGGCATTTATCGCAACCTGCTGGTCAACAGCAGCGTCACCTTGCATGAGGGGCACGCGAAGATCGTCGATCCGCATCAGGTCGAGATCAATGGCGAGCGCTTTACCGCCAGGAACATCCTGATCGCGACCGGTGGCTGGCCACAGATTCCGGAGATTCCGGGGCACGAGCATGCCATCAGTTCCAACCAGGCGTTCTTCCTCAAAGAGCTGCCCAAGCGGGTGTTGGTGGTGGGCGGTGGCTACATTGCCGTCGAGTTCGCCGGGATCTTCCATGGTCTGGGTGCCGAGACCACGTTGCTGTATCGCGGCGAACTGTTCCTGCGCGGCTTTGACGGTTCGGTGCGCAAGCACTTGCAGGAAGAGTTGACCAAGCGTGGCATGAACCTGCAATTCAACGCGGACATCGAGCGTATCGACAAGCAGGCCGATGGCAGCTTGAAAGTCACGCTCAAGGACGGCCGCCAACTGGAAGCCGATTGCGTGTTCTACGCCACCGGGCGTCGTCCGATGCTGGACAATCTCGGGCTGGAAAACACCGGGGTCAAGCTCGACAAGAAGGGTTTTGTCGAAGTCGATGAGCTGTATCAAACCGCCGAGCCGTCGATTCTGGCGCTGGGCGATGTGATCGGTCGTGTTCAGCTGACGCCGGTCGCGCTGGCTGAAGGCATGGCGGTTGCGCGACGCCTGTTCAAGCCTGAGCAGTATCGTGCGGTGGATTACAAGATGATCCCGACGGCAGTGTTCAGCCTGCCGAACATCGGCACCGTCGGTTTGACCGAAGAAGAGGCCCGCGAAGCCGGCCACGAGGTGCAGATCTTCGAAAGCCGCTTCCGGCCAATGAAGCTGACCCTGACAGAGTGCCAGGAGCGCACGCTGATGAAGCTGGTGGTGGATGCCAAGACTGACAAGGTATTGGGTTGCCACATGGTCGGCCCCGAGGCCGGTGAAATCGTCCAGGGCCTGGCGATTGCCTTGAAGGCCGGTGCCACCAAGCGCGACTTCGACGAAACCATCGGCGTGCACCCGACGGCCGCCGAAGAGTTCGTCACCATGCGCACGCCGGTCGCCGGTTAATCGTCCTTCGCTGCGTCTGCCGCTGCCGCAAGGGTTGCGGCCAGACGTACGCGTTCTTCCAGATCCGTCCGGGTCCTGGTCAGTTCAATTTCCAGTGACTTGTTGAGCTGCGACTGCTCATCGACGTTCTGCTTGAGTGCCTGACTTTCCAGCAAGGCGACGCGCAGGCGTTCCTGGAGGAGGGTGCGCTCGCCGTCGACGCGGGTGGCCTGTTCCAGCAACTGATCCTGGCGGGTATTGCTTTGCTTGAGCTGTTCCTGCAGCAGGCTCAGCTCGCGCAGTGTGCCGCGGTTTTCAGTCAGCAAGCGTTCGTTGTCGCGGTGCAACTGGGTGATTTCATCCTGGCGTACCAGTGCGCTTTGTTGTGCCTGGCGCAGTTCCATCTGTAGCTGTTGCACCTGGCCTTCGTGGCGACTCATTTCCTGTTCGCGCTGTTCCTTGACCGCATTGCGGTAGTGCTCCAGTGCGTCGCGTGTGTGCAGGTGCTTTTCCTCGAGGGAGCGGATCTGCTCGTCCTTGTCTTTCAAGCGCAATTCGAAATCGGCCAGCGCCTGGTTCATCCCGGCGTTACGGGTTTGCTCCGTTTGCAGCATGGCGCGGGTTTCTTGCAGGGCCTCGGATTCCTGAGTCAGTGCCAGGCTCTGGAACTCGTATTGCTGGTGCAGTTCGCTGTTGGCCTCTTGCGCTTCGTCGAGCTGTTTTTCCAGCGCCTTGCGTTGTTCCTCGTACTGCGTGCGCGCCTGGTCGATGGGTTCCTGTGCCTGCTCCTTGAGTCTTTGTGCGAGCCGCGCCACCAGCGCCATCAGTTCGTCGTCAATCGGTTCCGCTGGCGCTTCAGCCGTCTCGTTCCTGTCATCGAGCTCTTTGAGGTAGCGATGAATCGTGGTTTTCGAGCCGGTATTGCCCATTTCGATCCGTACGGCATCGATGCTGGGGTTTTCGCCGCGGGCGAGGATCGCCAACCGAGCGGCTTGCACCACCGCCTTATTTACACCGCCGCGTGCCATGAGATCTCCCGGGTTTTGTTGATGTGGTACGTACCACGTAAATACACATTGTACCATTCAATTGATAAAGTTAAATGCTGAATGTATTTAACACGGGATATACTGGTATTACCCCGTGTGATACGCCAAGTACCGGTTTTTGACCCGTCAAAGCGGTATGAATTCAAGAGTTGACCCCATGACTGAACTGGATCGTTACCTGCAAGCCGCAACTCGCGACAACACCCGTCGCAGCTATCGGGCAGCCATCGAACACTTCGAAGTCACGTGGGGCGGGTTTCTGCCGGCAACCGGCGACAGCGTGGCGCGTTATCTGGTGGCGCATGCCGGGGTGTTGTCGATCAATACGTTAAAACTGCGCTTGTCGGCCTTGGCGCAGTGGCACAACAGCCAGGGTTTTGCCGACCCCACCAAGGCGCCGGTGGTGCGCAAGGTGTTCAAGGGCATCCGCGCGTTGCACCCGGCCCAGGAAAAACAGGCCGAACCCTTGCAGCTTCAACACCTGGAGCAGGTGGTCAGTCGTCTGGAGCTGGAAGTGCAAATCGCAAGGGCCGAAGGCGACCGACCGGGATTGCTGCGGGCCAGGCGCGACATGGCGTTGATCCTGCTGGGCTTCTGGCGCGGCTTTCGCAGCGACGAGTTGTGCAGGCTTCAGGTTGAACACGTGCAGGCCAGCGCCGGTTCCGGCATCAGCCTTTATCTGCCGCGCAGCAAGAGTGATCGCGACAACCTCGGCAAGACTTATCAGACGCCGGCCTTGCAGCGGTTGTGCCCGGTGCAGGCTTACTTTGACTGGATCACCGAAGCGGCACTGGTGCGTGGGCCGGTGTTTCGTGGCATCGATCGCTGGGGGCATTTGGGTGAGGAGGGGTTGCACGCCAACAGCGTGATTCCCTTGTTGCGCCAGGCGTTGGCGCGCGCAGGCATTGCCGGCGAACTCTACACCAGCCATTCCTTGCGCCGCGGCTTTGCGACCTGGGCGCATCAAAGCGGCTGGGATCTGAAGTCGCTGATGAGTTATGTGGGCTGGAAGGACATGAAGTCGGCCATGCGCTACATCGAAGCCAGTCCGTTCCTGGGGATGGCGCGCCTCACGGAAAAGCCGATTGAGTCATAGAGATCGTTTTCTTCTATAAATACAGTCGGCTAATAGCGAAAGCCAATCAGCAGCATCAGGTTTGCCAATGAGCCTTCCGTTCGTCGAGTGGGTAAAGTTCTCTCCATCAACTTCTTAACCCCTGACGGAGAGTCAACGATGCCTATCATCAACAGCCAAGTTAAACCGTTCAAAGCTGACGCATTCAAAAATGGCGACTTCGTAAAAGTCTCGGACGCTGACCTGAAAGGCAAGTGGTCTGTCGTGTTCTTCTACCCGGCCGACTTCACCTTCGTCTGCCCGACCGAGCTGGAAGACCTGGCTGACAACTACGACGCCTTCCAGAAACTGGGCGTCGAGATCTACAGCGTTTCCACCGACACCCACTTTGCCCACGCTGCCTGGCACAACACTTCGCCAGCCATCGGCAAAATCCAGTACACCATGATCGGCGACCCGACCCACGCCATCTCCCGCAACTTCGACGTGCTGATCGAAGAAGCAGGCCTGGCTGACCGTGGCACCTTCGTGATCAACCCGGAAGGCCAGATCAAGATCGTTGAACTGAACGACGGCGGTGTAGGTCGTGACGCTTCCGAGCTGCTGCGCAAAATCAAGGCTGCCCAGTACGTCGCTGCTCACCCGGGCCAGGTTTGCCCTGCCAAGTGGAAAGAAGGCGAGGCCACTCTGGCGCCGTCCCTGGACCTGGTCGGCAAGATCTAAGTCTGTGACGCGCTTCATCAGGGCGGACTTCCGCACCTTCTAAGCAAGCTGCACCGCCCAATAAAAACGCCCGGGCGAGATTCGCTCGGGCGTTTTTTTATGTCTTCGCAAAAGCAAAAAGGAAATCGCCCGTATGTTGGACACCAATCTTAAAGCCCAGTTGAAATCGTACCTGGAACGGGTCACCCAGCCGATCGAGATCGTTGCTTCCCTCGACGACGGTGCGAAATCCCAGGAAATGCTCGAACTGTTGAAAGACGTTACCAGTCTTTCCACCCAGATTACTTTGCTCGACAACGGTGATGATGCACGCAAGCCATCGTTCTCGATCAATCGCCCGGGAGCCGACATCAGCCTGCGTTTCGCCGGCATCCCGATGGGCCATGAATTCACTTCGCTGGTGCTGGCCTTGCTGCAAGTCGGCGGTCATCCGTCCAAAGCCAGTGTTGAGGTGATCGAGCAGATTCGCACGCTCAAAGGCGAGTTCAACTTCGAGACTTACTTCTCGCTGTCGTGCCAGAACTGCCCGGACGTGGTCCAGGCGCTGAACCTGATGGCGGTACTGAACCCGAACATTCGCCACGTCGCCATCGACGGTGCGCTGTTCCAGGCTGAGGTCGATGAACGCCAGATCATGGCCGTGCCCAGCATCTACCTCAATGGCGTGAACTTCGGCCAGGGCCGCATGGGCCTGGAAGAAATCCTCGCGAAGATCGACACCAGCGGCATTGAACGCCAGGCCGAGAAAATCAGCGCCAAGGACGCCTTTGACGTACTGGTGGTCGGCGGTGGCCCGGCCGGTGCTTCGGCGGCCATCTATGCGGCCCGTAAGGGCATTCGCACCGGTGTCGCGGCCGAGCGTTTTGGTGGTCAGGTGCTGGACACCATGGCCATCGAAAACTTCATCTCGGTGCAGGAAACCGAAGGGCCGAAACTGGCCGTGGCCCTGGAAGAACACGTCAAACAGTACGACGTGGACATCATGAATCTGCAACGTGCCGACAAACTGGTGCCCGGCAAAAATGGCGAGCTGCACCAGATTCACTTCGCCAGTGGCGCATCGCTCAAAGCCAAAAGCGTGATTCTGGCGACTGGAGCGCGGTGGCGTGAAATGAACGTCCCGGGCGAGCAGGAATACCGCAACAAAGGCGTGGCGTACTGCCCGCACTGCGACGGCCCGCTGTTCAAGGGCAAGCGCGTGGCAGTCATTGGCGGCGGTAACTCCGGCGTCGAGGCGGCCATCGACCTGGCGGGCATCGTGTCCCACGTCACGCTGCTGGAGTTCGACGTTCAGTTGCGCGCCGATGCGGTGTTGCAGCGCAAGTTGCACAGCCTGCCGAACGTCACCGTGATCACCAGTGCGCAAACCACCGAAGTCACCGGCGACGGCCAGAAGGTCAACGGCATGCGCTACAAGGATCGCCAGAGCGACGAAGTGCGCAGCGTGGAGCTGGAAGGGATCTTTGTGCAGATCGGTTTGCTGCCCAACACCGATTGGCTCAAAGGCACGATTGAGCTGTCACCCCGTGGCGAGATCATTGTTGACGCTCGCGGTGAAACGTCGGTGCCGGGTGTGTTCGCCGCCGGCGACGTGACCACTGTGCCGTACAAGCAGATCGTGATTGCGGTGGGCGAGGGCGCCAAGGCTTCGCTAAGCGCCTTCGATCACCTGATCCGCACGTCCGCCCCGGCATAAAACCCGGCGCTGAAAACACAAAACCCCATGAACGATCATGGGGTTTTTTGTGCCTTGCACATTACTTATGTAGGAGCGAGCTTGCTCGCGATGGTCGTCAACGATAACGCGGGTTGGCAGGTGCCCCGCGGTGTACTCAGGTTTATCGCGAGCAAGCTCGCTCCTACAGAGGCGCCGGCTGGATGATCTCGACCCAGTAGGCGTCCGGGTCCTTGATGAATGCCAGGCTCTTCATGCGGCCATCGCTCAGGCGTTTCTGGAAATCGCAGCCCAGTGCTTCAAAGCGCTCGCAGGCGGCGACGATGTCCGGCACCGAGATGCAGATATGGCCAAAACCGCGGGGGTCGGTGTTGCCATTGTGGTAAGCGAAGTCCGGGTCGTTCTCTGTGCCATGGTTGTGGGTCAGTTCGAGAATACCGGGGATCGATTTCATCCACTCGGTGCGCGCGGCGGCATCGGCCGGGATCTGGTTTTTGTCGACCAGCGCCAGGAAATACAGGCTGAACTCGGCTTCCGGGAAGTCGCGTTTTTCCACCAGGCTAAAGCCCAGGATGCGTGTGTAGAAGTCCAGGGACCTGGTGATGTCCTTGACCCGCAGCATGGTGTGGTTGAAGACAAATTTCTGCGTGGCAGTGTCCGGTTGGGCGGTGACGCCGGGGAAGGTGTTCAATTCGTGCAGGCTCATGGGCCCTCCGGAAAATATGTGGGCTAACGGATGGGGGCAATGATACGCAAGGGTACGGACATCACCAAACCCAAACAGTCGGCTATTGCCTGACAGCCGGCCTGGGCCCAGACTTTACGGCTTGATCCGTGAGTGCCGATTGCAATGATTCGATTCCGTAACCTGCTGTTTATCCTGCTGAGTGTGTTTTCGCTTGCTGGCGCTGCTCGTGCCGATGCGCCAGTGGTGACCTGGCCGCAAGGCTGGCAGATCGAAGCTGTCCCTGACTCTGCGGCGGGGGTGAGTCGCCAGCGGGCGGTGAAAAATGATCAGCACGGAGCGCCGCTCCTGGTGATGGAACTGACCATGAGCCCGGTGCAAAGCGATCATCAGGTAAACCTCGAAGGCGTATTGCTGGAGATGCGCAAGTCGGTTCAAAAAGACTTCTTTCAGGGTGGGTATCAAAGTGTCTGTACGCGAATTCATTCGACTACCTTGAGTCGATTGGCCGCGCTGGAAACAACCTGCACCGTGACGCAAAACGGCAGGCATGTGCTTTCGCAAACATTGGTGGCCGCGGTGGATGCCGATAAGGCCTATGTTTTTTCCTATGCAGGGCAGGCCGAGGCTTATAAGGCGAGCCAGGATGAAATAGACGCAGCCCGTAACAGCTTGAAACTTTAGTTGGCGACAGTGCTTTTTCGATGCATGAAAAAAATTTTAGATATCCAAATGGATTAAGCACAAAGTAGTTGGCGGCCAGGTAGTTGTCTTGTGCTCGCCGGGGGCATTTAGATAGCCCATGAAAAAGCCCTGCATAAGCAGGGCTTTTTTGTCGCCGCGAGAGTTAGCCGCGCAGCCAGGAGTCAACGGTGGCTGCACCGTACTGTTCTTTCCAGGCTTTCAGGCCGCGGTGATTGCCGCCCTTGGTTTCAATCAGCTCGCCGGTATGCGGGTTCTGATAAACCTTGACCACACGAGCACGGCGGGTTTTCGGTGCTGCTTGCTGCAGGCCGGATTTTGCCGGGTTAGGGTCGAGAATGGCGATGATGTCGCGCAAGCTCTTGCCATAGGTTTTCATCAAGCCCTGGAGCTTCTCTTCGAATTCGATTTCTTTCTTGAGCCCGGCATCGTTCTTCAGGGATTCCAACTGCTTGAGCTGTTCTTGAAGGGCCTTTTCGGCTGCACGAAATTCAGCGAGTCTGGACAATATCTTTACTCCAATAGTGTGTTTGGCTGATACCAACCGCAAACAAAGCTATAAGCCAAGAGCCTTGAAGCGACTCGGTGATAGTGGCTCACCTGCCAAATTAGCGCAGGCAGGAAAAATTGTAGTAGTTAATTGGTCAAGAGTAAATCCTGTCTTTTTCTTCATGTAACGTTGGTAGTGTCTTGATTCAAATTTATGCCTGTAGTCGTTGTTTTATCGATTAAATTTTCGAGTTAATGGTTGCTTAATGCACTAATGAATTCCGCCCCGGGCATGGGTTTGCCGAACAGATAACCCTGCAGGAAGTTGACCTTACGAGCGCTGAGGTAATCACTCTGCTCACGGGTTTCGACACCTTCGGCCACCATGGCAAGGTCGAGTTTCACGGCCAGGTCGATGATGCTGTCGAGGATGTGGCTGGAGAGGGTGTCGATGCCGATCATGGCGACAAAACTCTGGTCTATTTTCAGGAAGTCGACATTGAACTGCCGCAGGTAGCCAAGGCTTGAATGACCCGTACCGAAATCGTCGATGGCGATCTTCACGCCCAGTTCGCGAAGTTGCTCGAACAGTTGCAGGGTGATCGCCGTTGGCTCGATAAGTTCGCGCTCGGTCAGTTCCAGTACCAGGTAGATCGAGCCCGGCTCGAACGCATCGAGAAACTCGCGACAATCCTTGACCAGGTCCAGGTCCTGGCAATGGCTGGCGGTAATGTTGATGCCAATGTGAAAGGGTTTTTTGAATCCGGCGGATTGCGGCGCGAGCAGGGCGGCGGTTTGTCGCATGAGCGAACGGGTCATCGGTACGATCAGTCCGCAGTGCTCGGCAAACGGGATGAACAGGTCCGGACGCACCAGGCCTTCCTTCGGATGTTTCCAGCGCATCAGCACTTCAGTACCGGACCAGCTTTTGCTGTCGCCATGCACCACGGGCTGGAAGTACGGAATGAACTCTGCGGCTTCCAGTGCCCGTTGCATTTCCTGGGTGGGGGCCGATGAGCGCTTTTGCAGGAAGTGACCAATTGACCCGGCAATCACGCCGAAGAAAATCAGCAGACTGAACAGGGGGGGATACTCGCTGCTCATGTATCGCCAGGTTTCGCCTTTGGGGAAACCGGCTTGCACGGCAAAAGCATAGTGCCCGGAGGTCAAGCGGCTCTGCGCAACGGGGAGTTCAGGCGCGGCACCTGTGTGAACCTTGCCATCGGCGGACATCCAGTCCGGGCCAACTTGCAGCACCAGCAAGGTCTGGCGGCCGATCAAGCGCAGAACGTTGCCCAAGTGATAACCATAGAGGGTCGTCAGCGCACCTTTTTTTCCTTCGCTCAGGCGGTACACCAGCAAGGCGGTGTTGGGCGTCACCGGATTGCCGTTCATGAGCCACAAAGCGCCCTGGGTGTAGTCTCCGGGGCTGACCGTCTCCTGGTAGTCGCCGAACAGCGAACTGCAATACAGGTTGTTCTCCCACACCAGATTGGTCGAACGCACGAATGGGCGACGAGTGACCTGCTCGCGCAGCGCCAGTTTGACGTCACCGCAACTTTGGCCGGCCATCGGCAGCAGTTCGCGAGCGGCCTGAGAGGCGTTGTCGAGCATCAAGTCGAACTGACGAACTGCTTCCTCGGCGGTTTTTTCGCTGTCTTGCTTGAGCACACGCCCTGCCTGCATGTAAAGAATGGTGGCCCCCAGCAGCACCGGGAGCAATCCGCTGATCAGGGTGACAGCAACTTTTGTGCTGCGACTGCGGGTTTTGGCTTTCAGCGGCATTCGCGAATCCCGTCACGAAGAAGTAAGGCTCTCAACAACTGGCAGGGCAATACGCCTCCCATAAAGAGTTCGGGTAATGGCCATGATAGTTGGCCCTTGGTAGTTGTGCTGGTAGCTATGCCGCTCAACGCAGGTCGAGGCTTGCGGCCAGTTCGATAAAGGCCAGCGTCGCGGGTGATGCCTGGCGTCGATCGAGTACCGCCAGGCCGACCTGGCGCACCACCGTCGGCGACAGCGGTTTTTTCACATAGCGGCTGTTTGATTGATTGGGTAATGAACCTTCGGCGATTACCGTCACCCCGTCGCCGCGAGCGACGACATCCAGGGTGCTTATCAGCTGTGAGCAGCGATAACGGATGTTGGGCGTCAGTCGGGCCGCAGTGAACAGGCGTGAAACCAGCTCCGAAGAACCGGCCTCGGTCAGCACAAACGGGACGTCGCACAGGTCCTTCAGGTTCAGGCTGTCGTGAACCGCCAGCGGGTGGTCGGCGGGCAGCAGCGCGATCATCTGGTCTTCGATCAGCGCGACCGTGTCGAAACGCTCCTCGGGCAACACCACGAAGCCGATGTCGATCCGTCGCTCCTCCAGCCACTGCAGTACCTGGCGGTCAGGGCCTTCATCGATATGCACTTCTATGCCGGGATGGGCGGCGCGGTACTGCTGCAGAATCAACGGCAACAATTTGATCGATGAAGTCGGGCCGAACGAGCCGATACGCAACGTGCCGCGTTTCATGCCCCGCGCATCGGCCGCTTCCTGGCGCAGGGTGTTGGCCAGGCCCAGCATCGCTCGGGCGCGAAGCAGCAACTGCTGGCCAATGTCGCTTGGCTCGACCCGGGTTTGATGCCGGTGCAACAACTCGACCCCTAGCTCCTGCTCCAAAGACTTCAAGGCATGGGATACCGCCGATTGGGAAATGCCCAGGCGATTGGCCGCTGGCGTGAAGCCGTGGAGTTCGGCCACGAGGGAGAAAATCTCCAGTTGAGTGAGGGTCATGAGTATTTGCTCATTTTACAATGACTGACTATTAGTCGAATGATAGATCATCTCTCCGATATCCGACCCTGGAACCTTATGACGATCTGTGAGCAAACCCTGACAAAACCCTCGGATCTGCCGGTGTATCTGAAACTGGCAGGCGTCAGCATGGTGTGGGGCGGCACCTTCGTTGCCGGACGCTTTCTGGCCGACGGCCTCAGCCCGCTGCTGGCTGCCAGCCTGAGGTTTTTACTGGCCAGCGTGGCATTGCTGCTGTTTGTACGCATGGCGCGGATACCGCTGCTCCGGCCCAGCGCCCGGCAATGGCTGCAATTGCTCCTGCTTGGCTTTTTCGGGATCTTCTTCTACAACCTGTGCTTCTTTTATGGCCTGCATTACATCAACGCTTCACGGGCATCCTTGATCGTGGCGCTGAACCCGGCGGTGATCGGGCTGGCTTCCTGGTTGCTGTTCAAGGAGCGCTTGAACCGGACGAAAGTCGCCGGTATCGCGATTTGCATGGCAGGCGCGAGCATGGTGATCGTCAGTCGCAACCCGCAATTATTGGCCGCCGGTACCGATGCCTGGATCGGCGATTTGCTGATTTTCGGCTGCGTGCTCGGCTGGGGCGTCTACTCGCTGTGCTCCAGAGAACTGAACCAGACCCTGGGGCCGGTGCAAACCGTGACCTGGTCGATTCTGCTGGGCACCGTCATGCTCTGGATGACCTGCCTTGTCCGTGGCGAGGTGAGCGTCACCGCGATCGCCCACCTCGGTGCCCAGCAATGGTTGAGCCTTCTGTATCTTGGCGTGCTGGGTTCGGCGCTGGCGTACATTGGCTACTACGACGGCATCCGTAAAATCGGTGCGACGCGTTCCGGGGTGTTCATTGCCTTGAACCCGTTGACAGCGGTGATCCTGGGAGCGCTGTTGCTCGATGAGCCGTTGACGCTGGTCATGTGCCTGGGTGGCGGGCTGATACTGGCGGGGATTTTCCTCTGCAACAAACCCCTTGCGCGGGTAAGGAAAAAGGGGATTTGATACAGAAGGCGGACAAATCTATTTACGCTGTGTAGAATCAGGTTACGCATACAATAATAATCGTCTTCTGGCAGCAGAAGCCTCGCCCGCAAGAGCCTTGGGTCGACAATGAAGATATTCGGGTTTCAACTGATCTACGGTGATTTTCTCGCCCGCAGCGTGCGGGGCATCTCCTGTGCGCCACCCAGCGGTCTCAGCATTGCTTACAACTAACCTTAGTTAATTGATAAAAAATGATGAGGCGCCAACCATGGCAGATTTATACGAAAACCCGATGGGCCTGATGGGCTTTGAATTCATCGAGCTCGCATCGCCGACCCCGAACACCCTGGAACCGATCTTCGAGATCATGGGCTTCACCAAGGTGGCGACCCACCGCTCCAAGGACGTGCACCTGTATCGTCAGGGCGCGATCAACCTGATCCTCAACAACGAACCCCACAGCGTCGCCTCGTACTTCGCGGCCGAGCACGGCCCGTCGGTGTGCGGCATGGCGTTCCGCGTCAAGGATTCGCAAAAAGCCTACAAGCGTGCCCTGGAACTCGGCGCCCAGCCGATCCACATCGAAACCGGCCCGATGGAGCTGAACCTGCCGGCGATCAAAGGCATCGGCGGTGCGCCGCTGTACCTGATCGACCGTTTCGGTGAAGGCAGCTCGATCTATGACATCGACTTCGTGTTCATCGAAGGCGTTGACCGCCACCCGGTCGGTGCCGGCCTGAAGATCATCGATCACCTGACCCATAACGTGTATCGCGGTCGCATGGCCTACTGGGCCAACTTCTACGAGAAGTTGTTCAACTTCCGCGAAATCCGCTACTTCGACATCAAGGGCGAGTACACCGGCCTGACCTCCAAGGCCATGACCGCACCCGATGGCATGATCCGCATCCCGCTGAACGAAGAATCGTCCAAGGGCGCCGGGCAGATCGAAGAGTTCCTGATGCAGTTCAACGGCGAGGGCATCCAGCACGTTGCCTTCCTGTCCGATGACCTGCTCAAGACCTGGGACCACCTGAAAAGCATCGGCATGCGTTTCATGACCGCGCCGCCGGACACCTATTACGAAATGCTCGAAGGCCGTTTGCCGAACCACGGCGAGCCGGTCGGCGAACTGCAGGCGCGTGGCATCTTGCTGGACGGTTCGTCCGAATCGGGCGACAAGCGTCTGCTGTTGCAGATCTTCTCGGAAACCCTGATGGGGCCGGTGTTCTTCGAGTTCATCCAGCGCAAGGGCGATGACGGTTTCGGCGAAGGCAACTTCAAGGCGCTGTTCGAATCGATCGAGCGTGACCAGGTTCGTCGTGGTGTTCTCTCCACTGACTAAACCGTTGACGCTGTAAAAAACTGTGGGAGCGGGCTTGCTCGCGAAAGCGGTGTGTCAGTCGCCATCTAAGCTGGCTGACACACCGCTTTCGCGAGCAAGCCCGCTCCCACATTTGTTTTGTGTGCGATTAAGGCCTGCGCTGCCGCACCAGATGCTTGAACCCTTCGAACACCAGCACCAGCACGGCCATCCAGATCGGGATGTAGGTCAGCCATTCGCCGGCCTTGATGCTCTCTCCCAACAGCAGCGCCACGCCCAGCAGCAGCACCGGTTCGACGTAGCTCAACAAACCGAACAGGCTGAACGGCAGCAGGCGACTGGCAATGATGTAGACCACCAGCGCTGAAGCGCTGATCACGCCGAGCAGCGGGATCAGCAGCGACAACCATGGATGCTGGTCAAACACGCCAAAACCCTGTGCACCGCTCTGAACGAACCAGAAGGCCACCGGCAGCGTCAACGCCATGTCCAGCCACAAGCCGCCGAGGTTGTCCGCTGCCAGCCGTTTGCGCAGAACGAAGTAGGCCGGATAACCAATGCAGACCAGCAAGGTCGCCCAGGAAAAACCACCGACCTGATACACCTCGTTGACCACGCCCAGGCAGGCGAACACCACGGCGACCTTTTGCAGGTACGACAGGCGTTCGCCATAGGCGATCCGCCCGGTCAACACCATGGTCAGCGGCAGCAGGAAGTAACCCAGGGATACATCCAGGCTGTAACCGTTCAGCGGCGCCCACATGAACAGCCACAATTGCACGCCGAGCAGGGCAGAGGAGGCGATCAGCGCGCCAATCAGCTTCGGATCGGCCTTGGCGCGCCGTACGATCTCCAGCACGCGCTTCCACTCGCCTGACACCACCATGAACACGGTCATGCACGGCACGGTCAGCAGCATGCGCCAACCGAAGATTTCCACGCCGCTCAAGGGGGTGAGCAGCGACGTGTAGTAATACATGACGGCAAACAGCACCGAGGCTGAAACCGATAGAGCGATACCTTTAGACAAGCTGTCCTCGCGAGGTTGAAGGTGAAACGGGGGGTGCGGAGGATACGTGGTTTTCGAGCCGAATATTGACCAATCAATCAACACGGTCCAACTGTGGGAGCGGGCTTGCTCGCGAAAGCGGTTTTCCAGCCAACATCAATGTTGAATGTTAAGCAGCCTTCGCGAGCAAGCCCGCTCCCACAATGGGTTATCTGTTCACTCAGTTGCTACGCGGTTTACGCCCCGACACAAAATGGCTCACATCATTGAACCCCGGTGTCGACGCATGCCCCGGTGTCACCAGCGCATCGATGAACGCCTCGTCCTCGGCCGTGATCTTCACCGCCTGCGCCTTAGTGTAGGCGTCCCATTGCGCTTCGGTACGCGGCCCGACAATGGCCGAGGTCACGGCGCTGTTGTTCAGCACCCAGGCAATCGCGAACTCGACGATGCCGACGCCGCGCTCCTGGGTGTACTGCTGGATCTGCTGGGCGATGCGCAGGGATTCGACGCGCCATTCAGTTTCCAGGATGCGTTTGTCCTGGCGACCGGCACGGCTGTTGGCGTCCGGTTTCACATCCGGCGCGTATTTGCCGCTGAGCACCCCGCGCGCCAGCGGGCTGTAGGGCACCACGCCCAGATCGTAGTTTTGCGCCGCCGTGATTTGCTCGGTTTCAGCCTGGCGGTTGACGATGTTGTACAGCGGCTGGCTGATCACCGGCCGGTCAACGCCGAGCTTGTCAGCCACGCGAATCACTTCAGCGATGCGCCAGCCACGATAATTGGACAGGCCCCAATAGCGGATTTTGCCCTGGCGAATCAAGTCGCCGATGGCCGATACCGTGACGTCCAGCGGCGTGTTGTGGTCTTCACGGTGCAGGTAGTAGATGTCGAGGTAGTCGGTGCCCAGGCGCGTCAGGCTGGCGTCGAGACCGTTGAACAGATGCTTGCGGCTCAGACCGCTGCGGTTGGGGATACCGTCCACGGGACCGAAGCCGACCTTGGTGGCCAGTACCCATTCATGACGGCGGCTGGCGATGGCCTCGCCGACGATTTCCTCGGAACGGCCGTTGGTGTAGACGTCGGCGGTGTCGATGAAATTGATGCCCTGGTCCCAGGCCTTGTCGATGATCCGCAGGGAGTCTTCGGTACTGGTCTGTTCGCCGAACATCATGGTGCCCAAGGTCAGGGTGGACACCTGCAGACCCGAATGACCCAGTGTGCGATAGCTCATGAGCAAATCCTTTTACCGGTGGGAAAGGCTCAATCAGATACCAGAACTGCACCCTGGAGCAAACGCAAATCGAATCAAATGTGGGAGCGGGCTTGCTCGCGAAGGCGGTGTATCAGTCGACAATATTGTTGTCTGACACTCCGCCTTCGCGAGCAAGCCCGCTCCCACACCTGATTTGTGGGGATCAGGTGCGCAGCGTACGAGTCATGCGCAACGCCAGCAGACTGCCGCAGACAATCACCCCCGCCAGCAGGTACAGCGCCGCATCGGTCGAACCGGTGCTGTCCTTGACCCAACCCACCAGGTACGGGCTGAGGAAACCGGCCATCTGGCCCATCGAGTTGATCAGCGCCAGGCCACCGGCAGCAGCGCCGGCACTGAGCAGGGCGGTCGGCACCGGCCAGAACATCGGCAGGCCGGTGAGGGCGCCCATGGTGGCGATGGTCAGGCCGAGAATCGCGATAGCCGGGTTGGCGGCGAAGTTCACCGCGATCAGCAGCCCCAGCGCGCCCATCAGCATCGGCACCACCAGATGCCAGCGACGTTCTTTGCGCAGGTCCGCCGAGCGACCCACGATCAGCATAAACACCGCCGCCAGCAGGTACGGAATCGCACTGAGCCAGCCGATCACCAGGTTATCGCCAAAGCCCAGGTTCTTGATGATCGAGGGCAGCCAGAAGTTGATCGCGTACACGCCGCTCTGGATGCAGAAGTAGATCAGGCCGAAGGCCCAGATCGCCGGGTTCTTGAACACCGCCAGCAGCGAATCAGTGGTGGTTTTCGGTTTGTTGGCCAGGTCTTCAGCGTGGTCCGCTTCCAGCACCGAACGCTCGAACGGGGTCAGCCATTTCGCATTGGCGTAACTGTCACTGAGCAGGAAGTAAGCCAGCGCACCGAGGATCACCGTCGGAATGCCTTGCAGCAGGAACATCCACTGCCAGCCGGCGAGACCGCCCTGGCCCGCGGCGAAGTGGTTGAGAATCCAGCCGGAGAAGGGGCTGCCGAGCAGGCCGGAGACCGGGATCGCCGACATGAACAGCGCCATGATGCGGCCACGGCGGAAGGTCGGGAACCACTGCGAGAGATACAGCACCACGCCCGGGAAGAACCCGGCTTCGGCGGCACCGGTGAACAGGCGCAGGGTATAGAACTCGGTCGGCGTGGTGACGAACAGCAGGCAGGTCGACAGCGTGCCCCAGGTCATCATCATCAGCGCGATCCAGCGCCGTGGACCGAATCTGGTCAAGGCCAGGTTACTGGGTACGCCGCACAGCACGTAACCGATAAAGAAGATGCCGGCGCCCAGGCCGTACACGGTTTCGCTGAACCTCAGCGCGTCGAGCATCTGCAGCTTGGCAAATCCAACGTTGACCCGGTCGAGGTAGTTGAACAGGTAGCAGATGAAAATGAAGGGGATCAAACGCAGGGTGATGCGTTTGTAGACGGCGTTTTTGTCGTCAGCGATGGCCTCGGACGCTACGGCGCTCTGTGTCATGACGGCTCTCTCTTTATTATGATTTTTTGCGATGCAAAGGGTAACGTTGATCGCCCAGAGAGTCTCGATCACCCTCAGGGTGGCTGTCTTTGTGCCTGAGCACAGGGTTTGCAACCAAGGCCTGTGCGGGTGAACAACCCGTTCCATCACCGTCTTCAAGGATCACTTGCATGTTCGAACTCGATCACGACCTGGCCCAGGACATCGTCGACCGGGCGATGGCCATCCTGCCGTACAACGTCAACGTCATGGACAGCCAGGGCCTGATCCTGGGCAGTGGCGAACCGGAACGGGTCAACACCCGGCATGAAGGCGCGCAACTGGTCCTGGCCAACGGCCGCGTGGTGGAGATCGATGCGCAGACGGCGATTCATCTCAAGGGTGTGCAGCCGGGCATCAACCTGCCGCTGTTGCTCGATCAGCGCCTGATCGGCGTGCTGGGTATCACCGGCGAACCCGAGCAACTGCGCACCTATGCCGAACTGGTGCGCATGACCGCCGAGATGCTGGTGGGCCAGCGCAACCAGCAGGCCGAACAGCAATGGCGGCGCCAGCGCTGCGATGATCTGCTGGCGCTGCTGCTCAGCGAAGCCGGGGATTCTCCGCGACTGATCGATGAGGCGCAGCAGTTGGGTCTCAAGCCACAAATGACCCGGGTGCCGTACCTGTTCGAACTGGGCCTGGAACATGCTGCGGGGCAAACCGTCGAGGCACTGAGTGCCTGGTTGACCACTCGCCACCCGGACAGTTGGTGCGTCAGCTCGGCCAAAACTTCGTTGCTCTGGTGCCGTCCGGCCAGCCAGACGATCGAGAACGAGCGTTTGCTGGACAAGCTTGACGGCCTCGGCTGGAACATCCTGCGCATTGCCGTCGGTGGGCAAGCCGATGGGCTGGCGGGGTTGCGTCGCTGCTATCGCCGGGTCGGTGACTTGCTGGCCTACGGTCGCGAAGTGTTGCCGCGCTCCCGGCTGTTGACGCTCAACCGCTATCGGCTGCCGGTGATGCTCTGGCGCCACCGCAACGACGACGCCCTCGACGAATTGCTCAACCCGCTGCGCAAGGTCATTGCCAAAGACAGCAATGGTCAGTTGCTGGCGACCCTGCGCAGCTGGTGTGAACACGACGGCCAGAGCCAGGCCTGCGCCGATGCGCTGGGCATTCATCGCAACAGCCTGCGTTATCGCATGGAGCGGATTGCCGAGCTCAGCGGCGTCGATCCGCTGCGGCTTGATGGAATGCTCGCGTTGTATCTCGGCGTGCAACTGCTGCCCGAGCCAGACTCAATTTCGTGAGCGACAAAATCCCCCTGTAGGAGCGAGCTTGCTCGCGAAAAACCAGAGGACGCCGCGGTAAGTCTGATTTCCCGCGTCATCGTTACCCTCCATCGCGAGCAAGCTCGCTCCTACAAGTGAAACGTCTGCCTCGGGTTTTGTGGAAATGAACAATAATCCTCAACACCGCTTGTGCAGCGGACCGGCGTTATTGTTCATGGCGGCTGGCAGCATGTGGGCATTGGAACTGGAGAATTCCCATGAAAATCGTAATCGCCCCCGACTCGTTCAAGGACAGCCTCAGCGCTCAAGGCGTAGCCGACGCCATTGCCTTGGGATTGGCGCAGGTCTGGCCTGATGCCCAACTGGTCAAATGCCCGATGGCCGACGGCGGGGAAGGGACTGTCGAGTCGATTCTTGCCGCCTGCGAAGGCGAACTGCGTCGCACCCTGGTTCGCGGGCCGCTGGGGGCCATGGTGGATGCCGCCTGGGGATGGTTGCCGCAGAGCCACACCGCAATCATCGAAATGGCCGAGGCCAGCGGTTTGCAGTTGGTCCCGGTGGCGCAGCGGGATGCGTGCATCAGCAGCACCTTCGGCACCGGGCAATTGATCCGTGCCGCACTGGATGCCGGTGCACAACGGGTGATCCTGGCGATTGGCGGCAGCGCGACCAACGACGGCGGCGCCGGTGCCGTGCAGGCCTTGGGCGTTAAATTGCTCGACGCTCAGGGACAGACGCTGTCACCGGGCGGCCTCGCCCTTGCGCAATTGGCCCGCGTGGACCTGAGCGACATCGATCCGCGTCTGGCGCAGGTGCGCTTCGACATCGCTGCCGACGTCAATAATCCGCTGTGCGGCCCCCACGGCGCCTCGGCGATTTTCGGCCCGCAAAAAGGCGCCTCGCCCGTGCAGGTCCAACAACTGGACCGGGCGCTGGGGCACTTTGCCGACCATTGCGCGGTCGCTTTGAGCAATGACGTTCGCGACGAACCGGGGAGTGGCGCGGCGGGTGGCCTGGGGTTTGCCGCCAAGGCGTTCCTGGGCGCGCAGTTCAAGGCCGGGGTCGAGGTGGTCGGCGAACTGGTGGGCCTGGCCGAGGCGGTTGCAGGCGCCGATCTGGTGATCACCGGCGAAGGGCGTTTCGATGCGCAAACCCTGCGCGGCAAGACGCCATTCGGTGTGGCGCGTGTCGCCAGGCAACACGCCGTGCCGGTCATCGTCATCGCCGGCACCCTGGGCGAGGGGTATCAGGCGCTTTATGAGCACGGCATCGACGCTGCGTTTGCCCTGGCGAGCGGACCGATGACCCTGGAACAGGCCTGCGCCGAGGCGCCGCGCTTGCTGCGTGAGCGGGCAACCGACATCGCGCGTGTCTGGCGGATGGCTGTTCGCAAGCCTTGAACGATGCCTGTCAATCAACGACATCCTTGTGGCGAGGGAGCTTGCTCCCGTTGGGCTGCGCAGCGGCCCCCCTTGTTCGGCGGTTGCTACGCAACCGAACGGGAGCAAGCTCCCTCGCCACAAAAGCTCCGATGGCAATTTTGAGGGTGGATTTGAAACGCCATGCTGGCACGTTTCGTGATTTGAGATAGGGTTGTGGCTTGGAGTACCCGCGCGACAGGAGAACAACATGCGCTACTCAGCCTTGACCCAACGAATCGCCGGTGACGGTGCGGCGGCCTGGCAGATTCACGATCGAGCGCTGCACTTGCGCGAACAGGGCGTCGACGTCCTGCTGTTGTCCATTGGCGACCCCGACTTCGATACGCCGCAACCCATTGTCCAGGCCGCCATCGCCAGCTTGTTGGCCGGTGATACGCACTATCCTGAAGTGCGCGGCAGTCGCGGGCTGCGCGACAGCATTGCCCGCCGGCATCGGCAACGCAATGGCCAGGTGGTGGATGGCGAACACGTGATCGTCTTTCCGGGGGCGCAGTGCGCGGTGTATTCGGTGGCGCAGTGCCTGCTCGACCCGGGCGATGAAGTGATTGTCGCCGAGCCGATGTACGTGACCTATGAAGGCGTGATCGGCGCGTGTGCGGCCACCGTGGTCCCGGTGCCGGTGCGCCCGCAGAACGGGTTTCGCGTCGACCCGCTGGATGTCGCGGCGCGGATCACGCCCAAGACACGCGCCATACTGCTCAATAGTCCGAACAATCCATCCGGCGCCAGTTTGCCACTGGCCATTTGGCAAGAGCTGGCGGCGCTGTGCATTCGTCACGATTTGTGGCTGATCAGTGACGAGGTCTACAGCGACTTGCTGTACGAAGGCCAGCACATCAGTCCGGCGAGCCTGCCGGGCATGGCCGAGCGCACCGCGACGATCAACAGCCTGTCCAAGTCCCACGCCATGAGTGGTTGGCGGGTGGGCTGGGTGATTGGGCCCAAGCCCATGGCGGGTCACCTGGTCAATTTGTCGCTGAGCATGTTGTTCGGTATCCCGGATTTCGTGCAGAACGCTGCGCAGTTGGCGCTGGACCGGGACCTGCCGGAAGTGGCCTCGATGCGCGAAGAGTATCGCCAGCGCCGCGACCTGGTGTGTGCAAGCCTGGGGCAATGCCCGGGGCTCAAGCCGATACGCCCGGACGGCGGAATGTTCGTGATGGTCGATGTGCGCCAGACCGGGTTATCGGCCCAGCGCTTCGCCGAGCGACTGCTGGAAGGTTATGGCGTGTCGGTGCTGGCCGGTGAAGCTTTCGGGCCGAGTGCGGCGGGGCATATCCGCATCGGTCTGGTGGTGGATCAGATGAAGCTGGCTGATGCCTGCCGGCGCATTGCTTTGTGTGCGACGGATTTGCTGGAGGTGCGGCGGGCCTGAAGGATTTGTGTTGCCTGTGCTGCCCTCTTCGCGAGCAAGCCCGCTCCCACATTTGATCTCGGTTGTACACGATCTAGTGTGGGAGCGGGCTTGCTCGCGAAGGCTGCCTGACAGGCACCGAATACCTCAGCCCTTCCACGCCCCAACATTCACCAGATTGGCCGGCCGTTCACCCGCCAGCGCCGCCAACAGGTTGTCCACCGCGCGCCTGGCCATGGCCTCCCGTGTTTCATGGGTGGCCGAGCCGATGTGGGGTGTGGCCACCACGTTGTTCAACTGCAGCAACGGCGAGTCCTGATTCAAGGGTTCGCGGTCGAATACATCCAGCCCCGCCGCGCGAATCCGCCCCGTGCGCAAGGCTTCGATCAGCGCCGCTTCGTCCACCACTTTGCCCCGCGAAATATTGATGAAGATGGTCTCGGGACGCATCTGGGCGAACTGCTCTGCGCCGATCAGCCCTTGGGTTTCAGCGGTCAGCGGTAACGTCAGGCAAACGAAATCGGCCTGTTGCAACAGTTCCGGCAGGCTTCGATAGCGCGCATTGAACCGCTGTTCCACTGCCGGTTTCGGTGACTGGCTGTGGTAGATCACCGGCATGCCAAACCCGAAATGCCCGCGCTGCGCCAGGGCCTCGCCAATACGGCCCATGCCGATGATGCCCAGGGTTTTGCCGTGCACGTCGCTGCCGAAATGCGCAGGGCCGATGTTGCGGTTCCATTGGCCGGCGCGAACCAGATTCGCCAGTTCCACTACCCGCCGGGCGGTCGCCAGGATCAGTGCAAAACCCGTGTCTGCGGTGGTTTCGGTGAGCACATCCGGCGTGTTGCTCAGCAGGATTCGCCGTTCGGTGAGGTAGTCGATGTCGTAGTTGTCGACGCCCACCGAGACGCTGGCAATGGCTTGTAGGTCGGGCGCCAGGTCGAGCAGTTCGGCATCCAGCTTCAGGCTGGCACCGAGCAAACCGTGAGCGCGGGGCAGGGCCTCGCGCAGTTTGCCCTGGCCCTCGGCATCAAGGTTTTCGATCAGCGTCACTTCGGCCTGCTCGTGCAAGCGAGCCATCAATAGCGGCGAGAGTTTCTTGTAGAGGACGACCTGCTTTTTCATCTTCGGGATCTCGATTTCAGTTCAGGAATGTGCCGTGGCGGCGCGCGTTAACGTGGCCGAGGGCCGCTCCCGGTCGCTGGCGCCGGGCTTGAGGAAAATCGTCAGTACCACCGAGAACATCAACGCGCCGCTCATCAACAGGTACGACGCACCCGGCGAGCCGGTGGAGCTGTTCAGGTAACCGACCAGATAGGAACCGCCAAACGAGCCGAGGGCGCCCATGCTGTTGATCAGCGCCATGGCGCCGCCCGCGACGTTGGCCGGGAGGATCTCCGGGATGATCGCGAAGAAGGGGCCGTAAGGCGCGTACATGCAGGCGCCGGCAATCACCAGCAGGGTGTAGGACCACCAGAAATGTTCGGCACCCAGGGCGTAGGAGCCATAGAAGGCGATCGAGGCAATCAGCAGTGGCGGCCAGACGAAACGTTTACGTTTTTGCAGTTTGTCCGAACCCCAGGACACCAGCAGCATGCCGATCACCGCCGCCAGGTACGGCAGCGCCGACAGCCAGCCGGCCTGGACCATGTCCATCTGCGCGCCGGCCTTGAGGATCGACGGCAGCCACAACACGAAACCGTACACGCCAATGCTCCAGCAGAAAAACTGCAGGGCCAGGATGATCACTTTGGATGAACGGAACGCTTCGGCGTAGTTCTTCACGGCCTTGATACCGACCTGTTCGGCGGCCAGTGCGCTTTCCAGATCCTGCTTTTCCTGATCGTTGAGCCACTTGGCCTGTGACGGACGATCATCGGCCAGGCGCCACCAGATGAATGCCCACAACACTGCCGGCAAACCTTCGATGATGAACATCCAGCGCCAGCTGTAGTGCTGCACCAGGTAGCCCGAGACCACCGACATCCAGAGCATGGTCACCGGGTTGCCGAGGATCAGGAAGGTGTTGGCCCGCGAGCGTTCGGCGCGGGTGAACCAGTGGCACAGGTAGATCAGCATCGCCGGCATGACGGCCGCTTCGACCACGCCGAGCATGAAGCGAATGACGATCAGCCAGTAGGCATTGGAGACGATCCCGGTCAAGGTCGCCAGGCTGCCCCAGAGGATCAGGCTGACGAAAATCAGCTTCTTCACACTGTGTTTCTGCGCGTAGATCGCGCCGGGTACCTGGAAGAAAAAGTAGCCGAGGAAGAACAGCGCGCCAAGCATCGACGACAAGCCTGGTGTGATCATCAGGTCCGCCGCCATGCCGGACGCGGCGGCGAACCCGTAGTTGGCGCGATCCAGATACGCCAGGCTATAGGTGATGAACACAATGGGCATGATGTACCACCAGCGGCGGGTGGCGAGCGTTGCGGTTTTCATGAGTGGTGCTCCTGAGCTTGTTGTTTTTGTTGCAGCAGGTAACGGCTTTTAGATCTTCAGTGACTGTGCTGGCCCCTTCGCGAGCAAGCCCGCTCCCACAGACGCAAAACCTGTGGGAGCGGGCTTGCCCGCGAAGACGGCCGCAAATTCGACATCCATTTCGGATCGGGTCGGCAACCCCTCCATATCCCCCCGGCTCTGTACCGCACGGCTGCCAATCCAGTTGGCGCGTTTCACGGCCTCGGCAAAGCTATGGTTTTCCAGCAGCGCGCTGATCATGCCGACGGCAAAACCATCGCCGGCGCCCACCGTATCGACCACCGTGGCCACCGGCACGCCAGCGACGAAACCTTGATCAAGATGGGTGCGGTAGTAAGCACCGTGCGGCCCAAGCTTGATCGCCACGGCTTCGGCGCCCTGGTCGAGGTAGAAGGCGGCAATGTCGGCCGGGTCTTCGAAACCGCTCAGCAAGCGACCTTCGCTCAAGCCCGGCAGCACCCAATGGGCGAGGGCGGCGAGGCGGTTGATCTCGGTGATCATTTGTCGTTCGCTGGCCCACAGGCTCGGGCGCAGGTTCGGGTCGAAGGACACGCTGCGCCCGGCCTCGCGCATGCGGGTCATCAACTCGAACGACATCTGCCGCGCCGACTCCGACAGCGCCGGGGGAATGCCGGTGGCGTGCAGGTGTCGGGCCTTGAGCAACTCGGGCACGATCGAGTGCGGCGACAGGTGGCTGGCCGCCGAACCACGGCGGAAGTATTCGACCACCGGATCGCTGCCATCGTCGGTGCGGGACTTGAGTTGAAAACCGGTCGGGTGCTCTGTGTCGATGTCGACGTGACGGCAATCCAGGCCTTCTTTTTCCAGGGTGTCGACCACGAACCGGCCCAACGAATCGGCACCGACCCGACTTAGCCATGCCACGTTGAAGCCAAGCCGGGACAAACCGATCGCCACATTACTGTCAGCCCCGGCAATGCGTTTGTGGAAGGCGCCAACGCTGGCCAGGTCGCCTTCCTGCTCGGCGACGAACATCGCCATGGTCTCGCCGAAGGACAGAGTATCGATCTCAGACATGAGCACTCTCCCGTTGCGCCTGGCCGAGGCGGGCGAGGGCTGCCACGTGTTCGCGGGTCAGCTGCACCAGGTCATCACCTTGCAGCGGATACTCCGCGGCCCGCATGACGCCTTGGGCCATGTGCCCCAGCAGCTGTTCCCACTGTTGCAAGTCGCTGGCGGTCGGCGCGATGGCGACCAGCTTGTCGTCGGCGCGACGGGTAACCGCTTTGCAGTGCACATAGCCGACGTGGCGTCCGAGAAGGCGCGCGGCGCTGGCGGCGGACTGGTCCTGCCAGTGCCAATTGCCGATATCGAAGGTCATCTTGATCGGCAAGTGGTGTTGCTCGACCTCAGTGAAAAAGCGCTGGAAGGGTTCGATGCGCCCGCCGTGCAGGGTCTGGTCGTTTTCCACCAGCAACTGCACGGGGCTGGCGTCCAGCAGCCGGGCGAGGAAGTGCAGGTCGCAGTTGTCAGTGAAATAACCCAGGGACACTTTCAGCCATTTGGCACCGAACGCCTGGGCGCGTTGCAGGGCGGTGATCAGTTCTGGATTGGGCCTGGATTGTCCGGCCAACCAGAGTTCCATTGGCGATGAATACACGCTCTCCAGGCCTTCTGCCTGAGTGGCATTGGCCAGTTGAACGGGGTCCTCAATGGTCAGCAATTCCTCGCGCCACTCGATGCGCGTGGCGCCGGCGGCGGCCAGTACTTCGATAAAACTGCCTTGGCCACGCTGGCGCACCAGGTCGGCGCCGTAGCTGGAGAGGCTGATGGAAACGGCGGGTTTGTTCATTGTTGTTTTACCTCTGAAACCGGTTTCATTTTTGTTCAAAAAAATAGTGGGTGATCTTGATGGCCCCTTCGCGAGCAAGCCCGCTCCCACAGGGGAATGCATTCCAAATGTGGGAGCGGGCTTGCCCGCGAAGAGGCCGGAACATTCACCGAGAATGTCCAAGGGTCGATCCTCTAACAATCAACCGCGCCGAAAAATCCAGCGTCCGCACCGCCCCGTCATCCCCCCGCAGCCGCTTGAGCAGACACTCAAACGCACTGGCGCCTATCTCGGTGGTCGGCTGCGCGAGCGCGGTAATGCCGCTACCCACCAACGGATACCAGTCCAGATCATCCAGAGCAATCAAGCCCACGTCCTCAAACAGGTTGCACTTGAGTTCACGCAACGCGTGGGTGCAGGCCAGCGCCGCAATGCCGTTCGCGCAAAACAGCGCTTTCGGGCCGGGGCCGGGCGTGTCGAGGAAGGTTGCAAGTTTTGCGGTCAGTTCGCTGCCGGTTTCGATGAGGCTGCCATGGAGGGCCGGGCGCAGGGCAATTTGCGCCTTGAAACTGGCGACCCGCTCGAGCCGTGAACTTGTGCCATCGAACGGTTCGGTCACCATCAACACATCGCGGTAGCCGCGCTCTTCAAGATGCGCGAGGGCCATTTCAACGGCTGCCGGATTGTCCAGCCCGACCATGTCGCTCTCAAGGTGCTCGACCTTGCGGTCCACCAGTACCAGGGGCATTTCCCGGTGCAGTTCGTGCAATTCGTCACGGTGATGACCGAGGGTGTTCACGATCAGGCCTTCGATGTTGTACGAGCGCAGCAGGGCCAGGTGCTGGCGTTCCTGCTCGTCGTCGCGGTCGGTGTTGCACACCACCAGGCTATAGCCGTGCTGACGGCAGGCGGTTTCCACCCCGTGCATCACGGCAATTGAATAAGGGTTGCGGATATCGGCCACCAGCATGCCGATCAGGCGGGTGCGCCCACGCTTGAGGCCGCGGGCCATCTGGTTGGGGCGATAGCCCAGTTCCGCAATCGCCTGCTCGATGCGCTGGGCTATGGCATCGGAGAGCAGGGCGCGGTCTTCGCCAATGAACCGCGAAACGCTGGCCTTGGAGACCTTGGCGTGTTCGGCCACGTCGAGCATGGTCACGCGGCTGCGCTGGGCGGCGGAGAAATCGTTCACGGTCTGAAACCTTCTTATTGGATTTATAAGGTCGAGCGCTTCGTGAGATAGCGCTGAAACCGGTTTCAGAAGACACCAAAAGCCAATTCGCCGTCAAGCCCCGGATTGTCGATTGTCGAAAAAACACCGACCGGTGGCGTTCAGGCCAGCACGCTCAGCCACGCTGAACCCAGCAGCACCAGGCCCATGCAGCGATTGAAACGTTGCACGGCCCGGGGCGAGCGCAACCAGCGACTCGCCCCGGCACCGAGCAGCGCCCAGGCACACAGGCAGGGCAGGGAGATCAGGAAAAACACCCATGAAAGATTGATCACCTGGATGAGCCGATCTTCCCCCGCTCCGGCGAAAACACTGACCACAGCCAGCGCCATCATCCAGGTTTTCGGGTTGATCCATTGCAGGCTGGCAGCGCCCACCCAACCCAATCGAGCCCCGGATTTCTGCGAGCTGATGGCTTCGGCCGGCGAACGGATAATCTGCCAGGCCAGATAACTCAGCCACGCCACGCCGGCCCATTGCATGACGCTTTGCAACGCAGGCCAGGCCGTCAGTGACGAACCAACGCCCATGCCCACCAGCAACACCAGCGTCGCGGCACTGGCGCAGGCGCCGAAGATAATCGGCAGGGCAGCGCCCAAGCCGTATCGGGCACTGTTGCTGAGCACCAGAATGTTGGTCGGTCCAGGAGTGATGGATGCCACAAAGGCAAACAGCAAGAAGGGCAGTAACGTCGGGAAAGAGGACAGCATCGCGGGCAAACTCCGGTCAAGATCAGTGAGACCGATCTTCACAATCCCCGACGTTACTTGTCTGGAAGATTTGAGCAGCGCTTGCGATACAGCGCCGGTGTCAGGCCGTAGGCGCGCACGAACCAACGGCCCAGATGGCTCTGGTCGGCAAAGCCCAGTTCCATGGCCACCGCCGCCGGTTGTTCGCCACGGGCCAGCATTCGCCGTGCGGTTGCCAGGCGCAATTGCACCAGATACGCGTGGGGCGCCATGCCGTAAGCGGCTTTGAACGCACGGGTCAGGCGGAAGCGGTCGACACCTGTGACGGCGGCCAGTTGATCGAGGCCGATGTCGTATTGCGCGTTGGCATGCAGGTAGTCCCGGGCCTTCTGCGCCACGCGCGGCAGACGCGGGTCCTGGCCATCGCGGGCGCGCCAATGCAAGTGGCTGGTCAGGCGTTCGAGCAACGCGTCGAGGGCGGTCTGGCGGACGATCTTCAGCTCACCGCGATGCAGGGTTTCAAACGCCAGGCTGGTGGCCTGGGCCAGGCGCGCATCGCAGGCCAAGGTGGCGGCGAAACTCAGTTGACTGTTGTCGGGGGCATGATCGAACACAGCGCCGAGTTCGCGCTGCAACCACTGCGGATCGAGGTACAGCATGCGGTAGGTAAAACCGTCGGCGGTCGGTGCGTCACCGTCATGGATGTCACCGGGCTCGAGCAAAAACACCTTGCCCGGCGTGCTCTGGTGCCTGGCCCGTCGGCAATTGAATTGCTGGACCCCTTGCTCGGTGACGCCCACCAGATAACTGTCATGCCAGTGCGGGTCGTAGGCGTGACCTTCGAAATGCGCACGCAGGGTCTCGATGCCGGTGTCGGCATCTTGGGACAGGTCGATCCAGTTGTGAGCGCTCATGTTGCACCTGCGGGACGGATTGCCGAGCTATTTAACGCCTGCTGCAAGTGCGATGACTAGAACGTTTGTGCAGGCATCAGTTGAACAGGCCCGCCGCAATATTGATTGAGAACCCAAGGATGGCGGTGTTGAACAGAAAACCGATCAACGACTGCGCCAGCACGATCTTGCGCAAATCACGGGTCGCCACGCCGACATCCGAGGTTTGCACCGCCACGCCGACGGTGAACGAAAAGTACAGGAAGTCCCAGTAATTGGGCGTAGTCAGGCCTTCAGCAAAGCGCAGTGCCGGTTCTTTGCCTTCCCAGGTGTAAAACAGGCGCGCGTAGTGCACGCTGAAAATCACCCCGATCAGCAGCCACGAGCCGATCACCGTCAATGCAGTGAAACCGTAGTGCAGGAGCTTGCGAGTGGTTTCCAGGTCTTCGCTGCCGGCCAGTTCGAAGGTGATGGTCGCCAGGCTGGCCAATGCCGCGATGCACACCACCAACAGCACCAGCCCGGCGTTTTCGTCTTCGATTTCGGCTATGCGTTTTACGTCGGTCGCTTTTGAACGCACGGTGAGCCAGGACATGAGGATCAGGTAAGTCCAGACTCCGGCATTCCAGCCGATGAGGATTTTGCTGATCACCGAATCGGCCGGAACCAGGATGCCCGCCGCGATACCTAGCGTCGTGGCGGCGGACAGGCGAGGGTGGGTGTGGGTGAGGTAGGGCATGGAGGCTCGACGGGTTGGGGCGATGCAATCACCTTAGCCCAGTTGCCCCCAGTCTTGAAATCACCCTGATCTCCTGTGGGAGCGAGCCTGCTCGCGAAGAGGCCATCACATCCAACATCTATGTTGAATGACACTCCGCCTTCGCGAGCAGGCTCGCTCCCACAGTTGATGAGTATCGGGTCAGATATTCTTGTGGCGTTTGCGCACCAGCTTCATCACCACCACAAAAAACACCGGCACGAACACCACGGCCAGCGTCGCCGTGATCATCCCGCCGATCACCCCGGTGCCGATGGCCTGCTGGCTCGCCGAGCTGGCGCCTGTGGCAATCGCCAGGGGCACCACGCCCAGGATGAACGCCAGCGAAGTCATGACAATCGGCCGCAACCGCAGGCGCGCCGCTTGCAAGGTGGCGTCGACCAGGTCGTGGCCTTCGTCGTACAGGCTCTTGGCGAACTCGATGATCAGGATCGCATTCTTCGCCGACAGGCCGATGATGGTGATCAGCCCGACCTTGAAGAACACGTCGTTGGGCATACCGCGCAAGGTCACGGCCAGCACCGCGCCGAGCACACCCAGCGGCACCACCAGCAGCACCGAGGTCGGGATCGACCAGCTCTCGTACAACGCCGCCAGGCACAGGAACACGATCAACAGCGACAGCCCGAGCAGGATCGGCGCCTGGCTGCCGGACAGGCGTTCCTGCAACGACAACCCGGTCCATTCCTGGCCCAGGCCCGCCGGGCCTTGGGCCACCAACCGCTCGATCTCGGCCATGGCCTCGCCAGTGCTGTG
Source organism: Pseudomonas sp. GNP012 (assembly GCF_054343835.1). Taxonomy (NCBI): domain Bacteria; kingdom Pseudomonadati; phylum Pseudomonadota; class Gammaproteobacteria; order Pseudomonadales; family Pseudomonadaceae; genus Pseudomonas; species Pseudomonas sp. GNP012. The sequence goes on from NZ_JBTGUU010000001.1 coordinate 2,078,716, forward strand.
GCCCGGCCTCGGTTCACCGGAAATGCTGATCGCCGGGTAGCCGTTGTAGCGGGTCAACTGCGCCGGGCCCTGGGTCCATTTGGCCTGCACGAAGGCTGACAAGGGCACCATTTTTCCGTGGGTGTTGCGCACGTGGATCTTCAGCAGGTCTTGCACCTGGCTGCGCTGGTCGCCCTCGGCCTGCACCACGACGCGCTGCATCCGCCCCTGATTGGGGAAGTCGTTGATGTACGCCGAGCCCACGGCCGTGGACAGCACGTTGCCGACGTCGGCAAAGGACACCCCCTGCGCGTTGGCCTGCTTGCGGTCGACCACCAGTTGCACCTGCGGCGCCTCGGCCAGGGCGCTTTCGCGCACGTTCATCAGGATCGGGCTTTTTTCGGCGGCCGCGAGCAAGTCGGTGCGCGCTTGCATCAGCTTCTCATGGCCGAGACCACCGCGATCCTGCAGGCGGAACTCGAAGCCGCTGGATGTACCCAGACCATCCACGGGTGGTGGCAGCACGGCAAAGGTCACCGCGTCCTTGATCTGGCTGAGGGCGACGTTGGCCCGGTCGGCAATCGAGCTGGCCGAATCGTCGCTGCCGCGCTCGGACCAGTCTTTGAGCGTGCTGAACGCCAGCGCCGCATTCTGCCCGCTGCCGGAAAAGCTGAATCCGAGAATCACCACGCTGTCGCGAATGCCCGGCTCACCGGCGTTGTGCGCTTCCACCTGCTCGGCCACCTGCACCGTGCGGTTCTTGCTCGCGCCCGGTGGCAACTGGATGTCGGTGATGGTGTAACCCTGGTCTTCCACCGGCAGGAACGAGGAAGGCAGGCGACTGAAGGCCAGGCCCAGACCAATCAGCAGCACGCCGTAGATCATCAGGTAGCGCCCGGTGCGTTTCAACGCATAAGCGACCCAGCCTTGATAGCGCGCGGTCAGTTGCTCGAAGCGGCGGTTGAACCAGCCGAAGAATCCGCTCTTTTCGTGGTGCTCGCCTTTGGCAATCGGCTTGAGCAGCGTCGCGCACAGGGCCGGGGTCAAGGTCAGAGCGAGGAAGGCCGAGAACAGGATCGAGGTGGCCATCGACAACGAGAACTGCTGGTAAATCACCCCGACCGAGCCTTGCATGAACGCCATCGGAATGAACACCGCGACCAGCACCAGGGTGATGCCGATGATGGCCCCGGTGATCTGCCGCATGGCCTTGCGCGTGGCTTCCTTGGGCGACAGGCCCTCGGTGGCCATGATGCGCTCGACGTTCTCCACCACCACGATGGCGTCGTCCACCAGAATGCCGATGGCCAGCACCATGCCGAACATGGTCAGCACGTTGATCGAAAACCCCAGCGCCAGCATCGTCGCAAAGGTGCCCATCAGCGCTACCGGCACCACCAGTGTCGGAATCAGTGTGTAGCGGATGTTCTGCAGGAACAGGAACATCACTGCGAACACCAGCAGCATGGCTTCAAAGAGGGTGTAGACCACCTTGGTGATCGAGACCTTGACGAAGGGGGAGGTGTCGTACGGGATCGAGTACTCGACGTTCGCCGGGAAGTAGCGCTTGAGTTCATCCATCTTCGCCCGCACCAGGGTCGCGGTGTTCAGGGCGTTGGCGCCCGGCGACAACTGCACGGCAACGGCGGTGGACGGCTTGCCGTTCAGGCGCGTGGAAAACTGGTATTCCTGGCTACCGATCTCGACACGCGCCACATCGCTGATGCGCACGGTCGAACCGTCCGGGTTGGCCTTGAGGACGATGTCGGCAAACTCTTCGGGGGTCGACAACTGACCCTTGACCAGTATGGTCGCGGTGATTTCCTGGGTGGTGCGGGTCGGCAGATCGCCGATGCTGCCGGCCGATACCTGGGCGTTTTGCGCGACGATGGCGGCGTTGACGTCCGCTGGCGTCAGGTTGAAGGCGAGCAGTTTCTGCGGGTCGATCCAGATCCGCATCGCCCGCTCGGCGCCATACAGCTGCGCCTTGCCGACGCCGTCCAGGCGCTTGATCTCGTTCATCACGTTGCGCGCCAGGTAATCGCTGAGCGCCACGTCGTCGAGTTTGCCGTCGCTGGAGGTCAGGGTGATCAACAGCAGGAAACCGGAGGAGACTTTCTCCACCTGCAAACCTTGCTGGATGACCGCTTGCGGCAGGCGCGACTCCACGGCCTTGAGGCGGTTCTGCACATCGACCTGCGCCAGTTCCGGGTTGGTGCCCGGCTGGAAAGTGGCCTTGATGGTCGCGCTGCCGAGGCTGCTCTGGGATTCGAAATACAACAGGTGATCGGCGCCGTTGAGTTCTTCCTCGATCAGGCTGACCACGCTTTCGTCCACGGTTTGCGCCGAAGCGCCCGGGTACACGGCATAGATTTCGATCTGCGGCGGCGCGACGTCGGGGTACTGCGCCACCGGCAACTGTGGAATGGCCAGGGCACCGGCCAGCAGGATGAACAATGCGACCACCCAGGCAAACACCGGGCGGTCGATAAAGAACTGCGGCATAAAAAAGCGTCCTGCTTACTGACCAGTCACCTGGGCAAGTGGAAGAGGGGTGTCGTCGATCTGCACTTTCTCGCCGGGGCGGGCGTGCTGCAGGCCCTCGATGACGATGCGGTCGCCTGCTTTCAGGCCGCCGGTGACGATCCAGCGATCGTTCTGCACGGCGCCCAGTTCGACCGGTTGCTGGCCGACGCGCTGTTCGGCATCGAGCAGCAGCACCTGGGCGATGCCGGCGCTGTCGCGCTGGATGGCCCGTTGCGGCACGCTGATGCCCTGGCGGTTGACCGCTTGTTCCAGGCGCACGCGCACGAAACTGCCGGGCAGCAGGTCGAGGTCGGGGTTGGGGAACTCGCTGCGCAGGATGATCTGGCCGGTGCCCGGGTCGACGGTGATGTCGCTGAACAGCATTTTGCCCGGCAGCGGGTAGAGGCTGCCGTCATCCTGAATCAGCGTGGCCTTGGCCTGGTCCTGGCCGACCTGCTGCAACTGACCGGAACGGAAGGCGCGGCGCAGTTCGTTGAGCTCACGGGTGGACTGGGTCAAGTCGGCATGAATCGGATTGAGTTGCTGGATCAGTGCCAGCGGCGTGGTTTCGTTCTGCCCGACCAGCGCGCCTTCGGTGACCAACGCACGGCCGATGCGCCCGGAAATCGGCGCGGTGACGGTGGCGTAGCCGAGGTTGAGTTTCGCCCGCTCCACCGCAGCCTTGTTGGCCGCGATGTCGGCGGCGGTCTGTCGCACGTTGGCCCGGGCGTTGTCGTAGTCCTGACCGCTGATGGCCTTGTCGTCGATCAACTGGGCATAGCGCTGTTCCTGCAACCGGGCCTGGAACGCGTTGGCCTCGGCCTTGCGCAGCGCTGCTTCGGCGCTGTCCAGGTCAGCCTTGAACGGCGCCGGGTCGATGCGGAACAGGACATCGCCCTGTTTCACGTCACTGCCTTCACGGAAGGTGCGCTGCAGGACCACGCCAGCCACGCGGGCGCGAACTTCGGCCATGCGCGGTGCGGCAATCCGTCCGCTCAGTTCGCTGCTGATGGTCAGTGGTTGTGCTTCGATGGTTTCGATGCGAACCGTGGCCAGCGGCGCCTGTTCCTCGGCGTTCGAGGCCTCGTCGCACGCGCCCAGTGTCAACGCCAGAGCAATCAGACTGAGCCTGGCAAGCAGATTCTTCGACATGTAATACCCCAATAAAGACTCCCAGCATGCTACTGGGCGCAGGCGAGGGTAGCGGTGAAGCTTTGTTGGTGCTGTGTGAAATTGTGTAAGGGTTTTACTCAGAGACGAGTGAGGGCGTATATCCTTCAGTCCTTGAATTTTATTGCGCCTGACAGGCCGCCTTCGCGAGCAGGCTCGCTCCCACATTTGAAATGCGGTCCCCTGTGGGAGCGAGCCTGCTCGCGAAGAGGCCAATGCAGACGCCACGGCTCTTTCTGGAAACACCCCATGCCCAACATCCTCCTGGTCGAAGACGACACCGCCCTCGCCGAACTGATTGCCAGCTACCTGGAGCGCAACGGTTATTCCGTCAGCGTGATCGGTCGCGGTGACCATGTGCGCGAACGTGCGCGGCTCAATCCGCCGGACCTGGTGATCCTCGACCTGATGCTGCCCGGCCTCGACGGCCTGCAAGTCTGTCGCCTGCTGCGCGCCGATTCGGCAACCTTGCCGATCCTGATGCTCACCGCCCGCGACGACAGTCACGACCAGGTACTGGGGCTGGAAATGGGGGCCGACGACTACGTGACCAAACCCTGCGAGCCACGGGTACTGCTGGCGCGGGTGCGGACCCTGTTGCGCCGCAGCAGCCTCAGCGAGCCGCAGACCGCCAACGACCGCATTCTGATGGGCAACCTGTGCATCGACCTGTCCGAACGCACCGTGACCTGGCGCGAGCAATTGGTGGACTTGTCCAGCGGTGAGTACAACCTGCTGGTGGTGCTGGCCCGGCATGCCGGGGAGGTGCTGAGCCGCGACCAGATCCTGCAACGCCTGCGCGGCATCGAATTCAACGGCACCGATCGTTCGGTGGACGTGGCGATTTCCAAGTTGCGGCGCAAGTTCGACGACCACGCCGGCGAGGCGCGCAAGATCAAGACCGTGTGGGGCAAGGGCTACCTGTTCAGCCGTTCCGAGTGGGAATGCTGAGCCGATGTTCAGAATCCTCTTTCGCTTGTACCTGGTGACCATCGTCTCGTTCAGCGCGGCGATTTATCTGGTGCCGGATCTGGTGATCAAGGTGTTCCAGGAGCGCTTTGTCACCTACAACCTCGATTACTCCCGTGGCCTGCAAACGCTGATCGTCAAACAGTTTCACGCGGCCCCGGCCGAACAGTGGCCGGCCCTGGCCGCCGAAATGGACAAGGACTTCAATCCGCTGCACATCGTGCTCAGCGGTAACGATGACAGCAGCCTGACGTCTGATGAGCAGCAGCGATTGCAGCGCGGCGAGAACGTTGTGCGGATCGGCGACTGGGGCTGGCGCACTTTGGCAGTGGCACCACTGAACGAGCGCACCGTGGTGCAAATGGTCGTGCCGCCGGACCCGATGGATGTCAGCCTGTTGTACTGGAGCATCAACGTGCTGATCGGCGCGACCATGCTCGCGTGCCTGTTGCTGTGGTTGCGCCCGCACTGGCGCGACCTGGAACGTCTGAAAAGCGCGGCGGAACGCTTCGGCAAGGGCCACTTGAGCGAGCGCACGCAGATTGCCCCGAGTTCAAACATCGGCAGTCTGGCCAACGTCTTCGACACCATGGCCGGCGACATCGAGAACCTGTTGAACCAGCAGCGTGATCTGCTCAACGCAGTCTCCCATGAACTGCGCACACCGCTGACACGGCTGGATTTTGGCCTGGCGCTGGCCCTGTCCGACGACTTGCCGGCCACCAGCCGCGAACGCCTGCAAGGGCTGGTCGATCACATCCGTGAGCTCGATGAGCTTGTGCTTGAGTTGCTGTCCTACAGCCGTCTGCAAAACCCGGCGCGGTTACCGGAGCGGGTCGAAGTGTCGCTTGACGAATTCATCGACAGCATTCTGGGCAGCATCGACGACGAACAATCCCCGGACATCGTCATCGACGTATTGCTCCACGGCCAGCTCGAACGCTTCAACCTCGACCCGCGCCTGACCGCCCGCGCCTTGCAAAACCTGCTGCGCAACGCCATGCGCTACTGCGAAAAGCGTATCCAGATCGGTGTGCAGGTCTGTGCCGGTGGCTGTGAAATCTGGGTCGACGATGACGGCATCGGCATTCCGGATGACGAGCGCGAACGGATTTTCGAACCCTTCTACCGTCTCGACCGCAGCCGAGACCGCGCCACGGGTGGTTTCGGACTGGGGCTGGCGATCAGCCGCCGCGCCCTGGAAGCCCAGGGCGGCACGCTGACGGTGCAAGCCTCGCCGCTGGGCGGGGCGCGGTTCCGTTTATGGTTGCCATTGCCGGTCTGATTTCGACAAACGGCCGCATCATCTGTCAGGTTTGACAGTAGCAAGGTGCCACGCTTACGGGTTTCATTAGCCTGCGAAGTCAATACAGGGCGGCAAGGCTGGAGGGACGAATGGGCACGCCAATAATAAAAACCAGCGGGCAGGGCACGATCAGTGCAATCAGGGACGTCAAGGTCGAAAGCCTGTCGACAAAGTTTGCGATGGTCATGCCTGATGGTGGCTGTTGCACCTTGGCGATCCGGATTGGGCCGAACATGACCGCAGAGGGTAACGCCTGTTTTCTTGTCGGCGATGCGGTGAGATACACGATGACGAGCGGGGTGGATGGTGTGCCGCCAAGGGTACAAGACCTCGAGAAGTCGGGCGTCGGCAGCAGAACATGATGGCTTGCGGGGGCTTTTTACGACCCCGCAAACCTGTGCCTGCGTATCAAGCGCTCAACCGGCCCCGCAACACCTTGGCCATCTCCTCCAGATCCGCCATCGGCTGGTGCCCGATCAACATCCAGGCGTGTTCCATGTCCGCCCAATACACGATGTTCAGCTCGCGCCGCTGTTCCCGGGCGAAATGGCGGCTGCCGCTGTTGGAGCGGGTCACGCACAGCGCCATGGGGCCGTGCACCGGATCGAGGTAAGTGATCTGGGCGATGGGCGCGCCGTCGTACTCGAGGATTTGCGCCCGCTTGAGCTCGGCACGGGGCAGGCTCAGTTTTGCCGGAGCGAGGTTCAGGCCCAGGCGCGCGTCGATGGTCCGCAGTTGGGCCCGCTGGGTGGCTTCATCAGCTGGCAGGTGATCCAGGGTTTCCGGCACGTAGAGCGCCATGTAATCGGCCACCAGACCGCGCCAGCTGTGAGTCTGCTGGCTCGCTTGCCAGCCGAGGAACAAACGGTCCGCCAGCACGCCGCCGGCCAGCAACCCGGCCGCTGCGGCCAGGAACCAGCGTCGGCTGAGCCCGGGGCGGGCGGGTGAGGGCAGTGTGGCGAGCATGGCTTGCAGGCGATCCACCGGCGCCTGCCGGGCCAGTTCATCGTAGGCGTCCTTGAATGGCAGACTGCTGCGATCCAGCCATTGCAGGCGCAGGCCCAGCATCGGGTCGGCGCTGATGGCCGCGTCGATGCGCGAGCGCTGCTCGGCATCGAGCTGGTTGTCGAGATAAGCCACCAGTTGTTCGTCCGAGGGTTTCGTGTTCATCAATGTTCTCCTCGGTAAGGGTGGGGCACCGTGTGCAACGGTGGATATTCGGCCAGTTTCGCCCGGGCGGCGGCCAGGCGACTCATGACCGTGCCGATGGGCACTTGCAGCACGTCGGCGACTTCGCGGTAGGACAATCCTTCGACGTAGGCGAGAAATACCGTTTCACGCTGGGCCTCGGGCAATGCATCGACGCGGCGGATGACCTGTGCCGCCAACACGTGGGTCTGGGCCACCGACTCTCCATCGAACGACAAGGCCTGGTCGGCATCCACCTGGCCCTGGCCTTGCCGCACCCGCTGGGCACGGACTTCGTTGAGCCAGATCGAGTGCAGGATGCTCAGCAGCCAGCGGTCCATGCGCGTCCCCGACTCGTATTGCCCGGCCCGCTCCAGCGCCCGCACGCAGGTGGCCTGCACCAGGTCATCGGCGATATGCCGTTGCCGGGACAACAGCAGGCCGTAGCGCCATAAACGCGCCAGATGCTGGTTCAGTTCCGTTCGTATTGCCTGATCGCTGGCGATGGCGACCTCCGTCCGCTCGGGTTGTCAGGTTTTCGATGATCCGTTGATGGCTTCGGCCAGGTCCTGGTACTCCTCGCACTGGGTATTGCCGCAGATGGATTTGATCTGCTGCAGTTGCTCCTGTGCAAGGTCCAGCCGGCCCTTGACCACATAGGCCTCGCCCAGGTATTCGCGGACTTGCGCGTATTGCGGGTCGAGTTTTACCGATTGCAGGTAATAACCGATGCCTTCGTCGGTGCGTCCCAGTTTACGCGTGGCGTAGCCGCGATAGTTCAGCGCTTTTGCGGTATTTGGCTGTTTCAGCGTATCGAGCAGGGCCAGGGCCTCTTCGTAACGTCCGTCCTTGGCCAGTTGATAGGCATAATTGGTGCGGTCTTCGTCAGGCACCAGGCTGCTGGTCTGTTTGACGCACCGCTGCGACCGGGTATCGAGCACCTGTCCTTTCGGGCAGTTGGGTCTGGCGGGCGGCTCGTCATCGCCGCCGTTGGCCAGGGCGAGGGAACCGGACAACGCAACGGTCAGCAAAAACGGGGTCATCAGGACTGCAAAACGAATATTCATGGGCTTTGCTCCAGAGCTTCATGGGTTCAGATCAGGACGCGTCCCGCCAGACGCAGTGCAAGGTTGATGTGATGAGAACACCGCAGCATGAACATTTATTCGTTACGTTCTGGCGGCCGATTGCGAACGGGCATCGTTTTGTGCCGTACACAGTTTTGTGTGCACTGAAGATCCCTGTGGGAGCGAGCCTGCTCGCGAAGGCGGAGTATCAGGCAGCATTAATGTTGATTGACCCACCGCTTTCGCGAGCAGGCTCGCTCCCACATGGGGTTCTCGTTCAACCCAGCAGACGAATCGGAGCCCCTGCCGCCCAGGCCTGGATGTCCTCGATCATTTGCGAGAAAAACAGCCGGTAGTTCTGTTGGCTGACGTACCCGACATGGGGCGTCGCCAATACATTGTCCAGGGTTCGGAACGGATGGTGTGCGGGCAACGGCTCTTGCTCGAACACGTCCAGTGCGGCACCGGCCAGTCGTTGCTTCTGCAGTGCCTTGATCAACGCTGCCTCATCGACGATCGGTCCGCGGGCGGTGTTTACCAGCAATGCCGTGGGCTTCATCCAGCCCAGGGCTTGTGCGTCCACCAGGCCGCGACTGCGGTCGCTGAGCACCAGGTGCACCGACAGCACGTCGGCCTGTTCGAACAGCTCCTGCTTGCTGACACGGGTCACTCCGGCTTGTGCCGCACGTTCGGCGGTGAGGTTTTCGCTCCAGGCGATGACGCGCATGCCGAACACCTGGCCGAATTGCGCGACACGCTGGCCGATGCTGCCAAGGCCGAGGATCGCCAGCGTCTTGCCGTGCAGGTCGCCGCCCAGGCCTTGTTGCCACTGGCCGGCACGCAAGGCATTGGCTTCGGCCACCAGGTTGCGGGTGGCGGCCATGATCAGCGCCCAGGTCAGCTCCGGTGCGGCGTGTTTGTAGCTGTCGGTGCCGCTGACCTGGATGCCCAGCGCGGCGGCGGCTTTCAGGTCCAGGGCGGCGTTGCGCATGCCGCCGGTCACCAGCAGTTTGAGCCTGGGCAGGCGGCGCAGCAGGTCTTCATCGAAGCGGGTGCGCTCGCGCATGACGCAGATCACCTCGAACCCGGCCAGACGCTCGGCCAGCGTCTGGTTGTCGACGGGAAAGTCATGGAGAAAACTCACCTGGCCGACGCTGTCCAGCGCCGACCAGTCCACCACATCCCGCGCCACATCCTGCCAATCATCAAGCACTGCAATCTGCACAGGCATCAGCCTTACCTCTTCAACGCACGGGGTTGGTCTTGTTCAGCCAGGCGAGCAGGGCCTGGTGGAATTGTGCCGGCTCTTCCATCTGTGGCGCGTGGCCCATGCCAGGGAATTCGACCAGCGTGGACCGGGGAATCAACTTCGCCACTTGTTTGCCGAGGACGTCGTAGTGCCCGATCTTCGCCTTGACCTCGGGCGGGGCGATGTCACTGCCGATGGCGGTGGTATCGGACGTTCCGATCAACAGCAGGGTCGGCATCTTCAGGTTCTTGAATTCGTAGTACACCGGTTGAGTGAAGATCATGTCGTAGATCAGCGCCGAGTTCCACGCGACTTGCGTATGCCCCGGGCCTTTGTTGAGGCCGGCGAGCATGTCGACCCAGCGATCGAATTCCGGCTTCCAGCGACCGCCGTAATAGGTGGTGCGTTCGTAGTTGCGGATACCGTCGGCGCTGAGCTTGAGTTCGCGCTCATACCATTGGTCTACCGTGCGGTAGGGCACGCCGAGGGCTTTCCAGTCTTCCAGGCCGATGGGGTTGACCAGTGCCAGTTGCTCGACCTGTTCGGGGTATTGCAAGGCATAGCGAGTGGCGAGCATGCCGCCGGTGGAGTGCCCCAGCAGGGTGGCTTTCTGAATGCCCAATGCCTTGAGCAATTGCTGGGTGTTCGTCGCCAGTTGCTGGAACGTGTACTGATAGTGCGCCGGCTTGCTGGAGCTGCAGAAGCCGATCTGGTCCGGGGCGATGACCCGATAGCCGGCGTCGCTGAGGGCTTTGATCGAGCTGTCCCAGGTGGCGCCGCAGAAATTCTTGCCATGCATCAGCACCACGCTGCGTCCATTGGCCTTGCCGTGTGCGGCGACGTCCATATAGCCCATTTGCAGGGACTGGCCCTGGGATTCAAAGGCGAAATTCTTGAGTGTGTAGGGATAGTCGAACCCTTGCAGCTCAGGGCCGTATTCCGGCGCTTGGGCTTGGGCTTGGGTGTGGGCTTGGGCGTGGGCGATGGCGGGCAGGGCGGCAGTCAACAACAGGCCGGGTAACCAGCGGGGGAGGTGGCGCGACATGGGTGAGCTCCATGGAAAATCCGCCGATGTTGGATCGGCTCGATTAGGGCGGCATTAAACACAGGCAATCGCCGCCCTCGATGGTTCAACCCATCCAGCCCAGCGTCGCGACGGCCAACGCGCCGTAGCGGGCACCTTTGGCCAGGGTGACGATCAGCAGGAAGCGCCCCAATGGCTCGCGCATGACCCCGGCGACCAGTGTCAGCGGATCGCCGATCACCGGTAGCCAACTGAGCAGCAATGACCAATGGCCGTAGCGCTGGTAATGCAGCCGGGCTTTTTCCAGGTGCCGGGGGCTTACCGGAAACCAGCGCCGGTCGCGGAACCGTTCGATCCCGCGCCCCAGCCACCAGTTGAGCAGCGACCCCAGAACATTGCCGAACGTCGCCACCGCCAGCAGTGCCCAGAGCCAGTAGCGGTCGCTGAGCAACAGGCCGACAAGCACGGCTTCCGATTGCAACGGCAGCAGCGTGGCGGCACCGAATGCCGCGAAAAACAGCCCAAGGTACGCGCCTGGCATCAATGGGCGGGGTAGTCCGCAACCACCACGTCAGTGCCGTCCTTTTTCAGGCCGATGACCTGATAGGCATCGCTCATGCCGTCCATTTCCATGCCGGGCGAACCCATGGGCATGCCGGGGGCCGCGACGCCCAACAGATCGTCGCGCTTGCTCAAGGCCAGGACCTGGTCGGCCGGGACGTGACCTTCGACGAATTTGCCATTGATCAACGCGGTGTGGCACGACGCCAGGCGTGGCGGCACGCCGTGCTGTTGCTTGAATTCGCTCATGTTGGCTTCGACGTGGTCTTCGACCTTGAAACCATTGGCCTCAAGATGGCTGATCCATTTTTTGCAGCAACCACAATTGGCGTCGCGATGAACCTCGATCGGAATGAGGTCGGCGGCCTGGACCAGAGAGGACATGAACAGGGCGCTCAGGGCGATCAGACGCAGAGGGTTTCGCATGGGATTCGTCTCGGCTAACGGGCAAAAAAACGCATTCTGACCCTTTTTTCCGGTCAGGCATTCAAGGAGTGTTTCGAAGTACTACAAAGATCGGCTGTTCGATGATGGTAGATCAGAGCTGTCAGGCAGATGAGGGGGACATTACAAAATCGTCAGGTTGAAATGCCGCAGGCGCGTGTTTACGTGATCCTCGGGTCAAAAAAGGTTCTTCACGCATACCTGTAGGAGCGAGCTTGCTCGCGATGGAGGTCAACGATGATGCGGGGAGCCTGACACCCCGCGGTGCTCTCAGGTTTTTCGCGAGCATGCTCGCTCCTACAGATATTTCGTTATCTCAGCGGTCGAGCAGTTTCATGACTTCCCCCGGATAACGCAGGCCAGCGGTGGCATTCGCCGCAAAGACCGACTCCAGCGCCAGCAGTTCATCAGCGCTCAGCCTCACCTGCAGAGCGGCCACGTTTTCTTCCAGGTATTTGCGTTGCTTGGTGCCCGGAATCGGAGTCGGAATCAGGTAGTCACCCAGGGCCAGCACCCACGCCAGCGTCAGTTATCCCGGCGACTGGCTGGTGGAACTCTGTGCCCAGCCCGGCAATGACTTTTACCGGAAGGATTCAGGACGTTGAACAGCGGTTAACGATGTGGGTAGTAACCCGGTCCGCCATGGTCGTAGTAGTGATCGTGATGCCAGCCCCCATGGGGGAAAACAATGCAACCGCTCAGGGTCAGGATGGCCAGCAGGGGAATCAGCAATGTGATTCGACGCAACATTTGAAAGTCCTCATGGTTATTGCCGCAATGAAGCTAAAACTCTTCATCGGCTGTAACATGTGACCCCGCTTGTGGCCGCTTATCCTGGGAACAGGGTAAGTGCCTGGCAAGCGTCTTGATACAAACCGGATACATTTTCAGATTCAGGAACCCGCAATGACTCAGTCGCAACGTTTGAAATACTCGATTCTGATCTCCCTGGTGGTGCTGGGGATCATGTTTGGCCTTTCCTGGTTGCAGAACACCGGCGTCATCAGCGAAAAAATGTTCCAGTACATCGCCATTGGCGTGGCGGTGATTGTGGTCGTCATCAATGGCGTGATGCGCCGCAAGGTCAAGACCTGATCATTCGCTCACTGGTTGCGCAGGATGGCGGCAGCCTGTGGATGCAGGCTGTAGCTTTTGTCGGGGTTGAGGACAATCACGCCTTCACTGCACAAGCGCTTTAGCACTTCGCGCACGCTGAGAAAGGACAGGGGAATGTCCAGGTCCAGCAATTGGCTGTGCACCCCGCGCACGCCAAGACTGCGGTCGCTTTCGGCGGCCGTCAGCAGGGCATCGATGACTTTAAGGCGGATCAGGCTGGTGCGCAGGCCATAGCTTTTGAGCAGGATCCGGATCCGCTCGTTGCCGTGGCGATCGGTACGCGGCTCGAATACGCCGACTCCCATGGAAGTACCCTTTGGCGCGTTGCTACCGTCCGTTGGCAGTTGCGAGTTGTACATTGCAAAACTCCTTTTCAGAGCCTGATCAGGAAAAATGGGGCGCTCTTACAAGTTTAGACGTATGAGCTGCCCAAATCATGAAGGCTCGAATGTAGAAATTTTGTCGACGTCGTGTGATCAGCCTGTCAGTTCGCACGCCAATGCGCGGCAAAACCCTAAATTATTGATGTGAGCTTCGTCCCTACAGGGAGGCACTGCGCGCGTGGGTGCGCGCAACGGCGGCCATCGTTTTTTCGATCAGGAGCGAGCGTGATTATTTCCAGCCAGTTAACCAGGTTGAGCCTGGCGGGTGTGACTCTGGGGTTGAGCCTGGGGCTGAGCCTTGCGGCGAGCGCAAGCGATACGCCTGCGCAAACGAGCGCGGACATCCGCCGAACCAGTTTCGGCGTGCCGCACATCCGCGCCGACAATGAGCGCGGGCTGGGCTACGGCATCGGCTATTCCTACGCCCAGGACAACCTGTGCCTGCTGGCGAACGAGATCACTACGGTGAACGGCGAGCGTTCGCGCTATTTCGGACCGGATCAGTTCACCGTCGAGGCGCGTGAGAACCTGGTCAGCGATCTGTTCTTCACCTGGCTCAACACCCCGCAAGCCGTCGCCGGTTTCTGGCAGGCCCAGACTCCACCAGTGCGTGAGTTGGTTGAAGGTTACGTAGCGGGGTACAACCGTTTCCTGAGCGAACGTCGTGCCCAGGGTCTGCCGCAACAGTGCCAGGGTGATTGGGTGCGGGACATCACCCCGTCGGATCTGGTCAAGCTGACCCGGCGCCTGTTGGTCGAAGGTGGCGTCGGCCAGTTCGCCGAAGCCCTGGCCGGTGCCACGCCACCCCAAGGCGTGGCCCGGGGGGTGAGCGCCCAGGCAGCGTTCCAGGTGGCCGCCACGCGCATGCAAAGGTTTGCCCTGGACCGCGGCAGCAACGCGGTCGCGATCGGCAGCGAACGTTCCTTTAACGGACGCGGCATGTTGTTGGCCAATCCGCACTTCCCGTGGGTGGGTGGCATGCGTTTTTATCAGATGCACCTGACCATTCCCGGCAAACTGGACGTGATGGGCGCGGCGTTGCCCGGCCTGCCGCTGATCAACATCGGTTTCAATCAACATCTGGCCTGGACCCACACCGTGGATTCGTCCAGGCATTTCACGCTGTACCGCCTGCAACTCGATCCCAAGGATTCGACCCGTTACCTGCTCGACGGCCAGTCCTTGCCGATGGACCAGCAGACTGTGACCGTCAACGTCAGGCAGGCGGACGGGCAGGTCAAGGCGATTTCCCGTGTGGTCTACAGCTCGAAGTTCGGTCCGGTGGTGCAATGGCCGGGAAAACTGGATTGGGATCATCAGTACGCCTTCAGCCTGCGCGACGCCAACCTGGATAACGATCGCGTCCTGCAGCAGTGGTATGCGATGAACCGTGCCGAAAACCTCAAGGATTTCCAGGACTCGGTGCACAAGATTCAGGGCATTCCGTGGGTCAACACGCTGGCGGCGGACGATCAGGGGCAGACGCTGTACATGAACCTCTCGGTGGTGCCCAACGTCAGCGTCGACAAGCTGGCACAATGCAGCGATCCGCGGATCGGCCTGCAGATGATCATTCTTGACGGCTCCAACAGTGCCTGTGCCTGGGACATCGACCCGCAGGCGCCACAACAGGGCATCTATGCAGCGGATAAGTTGCCGCAGCTGCTGCGCAAGGATTTTGTCCAGCATTCCAACGATTCGGCATGGATGGCAAATCCGGCGCAACCGCTGACCGGCTATTCGCCGCTGATCAGCCAGGATGGCCAGCCTTTGGGCCTGCGTTCACGCTTTGCCCTGGACCGTTTGAGTACGCTGGCCGGGGCCGGCAAGGTCGCGGTGGGGGACTTGCAGCACATGGTCATGGATGATCAGGTCTATCAGGCGGCTCAAGTGATGCCGGACCTGCTGCAATTCTGCGCGGCGGATCTCGCTGCCGATGCCAAAACCCTCGCGCCACTGTGTGCCAGCCTCAAGGCCTGGGACCGCAAGGCCAACCTGGGCAGCGGTCTGGGCTTGGTGCACTTCCAGAATGTCATGGAGGCATTGGAGTCGGTGCCGGACGTATGGCGCGTGGCGTTCGATCCGCAGGACCCGCAACACACCCCGAGTGGACTGGCCGTCGATCACCCGCCAGTGGCCAAGGCGCTGCGCACAGCGATGCTGGCTTCGGCTGAGCAGGTCAAGGCGTCAGGTCTCAAGCCGGACACTCGCTGGGGTGACATCCAGGTGGTCAGCAGCGGCGGGCAACAGACGCCGATCCATGGCGGGCCG
Organism: Pseudomonas sp. GNP012; assembly: GCF_054343835.1. Lineage (NCBI taxonomy): Bacteria > Pseudomonadati > Pseudomonadota > Gammaproteobacteria > Pseudomonadales > Pseudomonadaceae > Pseudomonas > Pseudomonas sp. GNP012. The sequence continues at coordinate 2,093,969 of NZ_JBTGUU010000001.1, forward strand.
GGAACGCTGGGGGTCTACAACGCTATCCAGAGCGTGCCGCGCAGCGATGGCAAGCGCGAGGTGGTCAGTGGCACGAGTTACCTGCAAGTGGTGACCTTCGACGAAAAAGGACCGCAAGCCAAGGGGTTGCTGGCGTTCTCGTTGTCGAGTGACCCCGCTTCGGAATTTTCACGGGATCAGACGCAGGCCTTTTCGCAGAAGCAATGGAGCGTGCTGCCCTTCACCGAGCAACAGATCACGTCCGATCCGCAGTATCAGGTACAGACGATCCGCCAGCAGGATGCCAAGGTCGTCGCGCATTGAGGTAGTGGAGTTTTACGGGAGCACTGTAGGCCGCACCCCGCACGGGTGGCGGCCTTTTCAGCTTTTCGGGGGCTTTTGCGGGATCGCGTTGACCACCAGATTGCCGTTGTCATTGCGGGTCAGGTAGACCGGCAGGACCCGCGGCAGGGACTTCACCAGGCCGTTGATATCCTTGATGTTGTAGATGCCGCCGATATGGATCGAGCCGGTGCTGTTGTCGGCGACCATCAACGGTTTGTCCAGGTAACGATTGATCAATGGCAGCGCATCGCTCAGTGCCAGATCGTCGAGCACCAGCTTACCCTGGCGCCAGGCCAGCGAACTGTCATTTTCATAGGTCTGGCTGATGCGGGGAGTGAAGTCGCCGCGACGATAACTGGCCTGCATCGCCGGGTCGAGGCGCAAACCGTCGCCGGGCAGGTCGGTGTTGCTGCTGACCAGTACCGAACCCTCGATCAGATTGACCTTGACCTGGTCTTCATACATCCAGACGTTGAATTGGGTGCCGGTCACGCGAATCCGGCCTTCGGCGGCCTTGACCACAAAAGGGTGGCGGGTGTCATGGCTGACCCTGAAGAACGCTTCGCCTTTTTTCAGCGTGACTTGCCGCTGATCCTTGTAGTTGCTGTACGTGAGCTCGCTGCCCAGGTTCAGCTCCACCTGGCTGCCATCTTTCAAGGTGACCGTACGAACATTGTCGGTGGCTTCGAAGTGCTGGTACGCGTTCGGTACCCAGCCCAGGTGCCAGCCGCCATATCCGGCCAAAGGCAGCGCCAGGGCACAGACTGCCGCGGCAATGGCCAGGCGTCGCCACGGGGCTTCGGGCTGGGGGCGAACCAGCGGCAGGACGGGCGCGGGGCGGGGCAGGTCGCCGGCCACATCCCATATTTCCAGCATCGCTTCGTACTCGAAGGCATGGAGCGGATGTGCATTACGCCATTCTTCGAACGCCTGGCGCTCCTGCGTTGTGCAGTCATTGGCGTGCAGACGCATGCACCAATGCGCAGCGGCATCGGTGATGGCGTCGTATTCGGCTTCCGAGAGCGTGGGGTCGGTCATTGGCTCATCCTGATTTCGTGCATTCTAACCTTGGGGGCAGTCTGCGAGAACATCAGTCATGGCATTTAACTATCAATGTGTAACTTTTTTTCAACGCTCCGCCCCTGGATAGCCTGTTGTCGGCTTGCAGTATCCATAGGGCGCGTGAAAAAAAGATCAAAAAAATCATCACAGAGCCATTGCGGCCGATGTGCTGCGCAGATCCGGGATCTGCGCTTTGTGATGTCAGAATCAGGTTCAGGAGGCCGGTGTGACCGGCACCGGGTCCAGTTGCCGGCCCATTTCGCAGATCAGGAACGCGAGCGAATCGGCATTGTGCAAAATGACGTCAGCCCTGAAGTTCGCATTTTGCCCGTCCAGGAATGCATCCCTTGCCCTCTCCATGGTCCTGCTGCCCGTTAACCTCAGAATGGCCTTGCCGACGTGATAAGACTCCGGGATCGAATCCAGGCTGATCCACGATTGCAGGCTGCTGTTCCAACGCGCAAACAGTTCCTCCTTCGGTGTGTTCAGCGACAAGGCTTCGCGCTGGAATTTCAGTTGGGACTGTTTCATGGCTTCACCGTAGGCCGTGATCGGCGCTACCAGGTCGCTGAAAGGGCGCCGGGCTTCAAGGTATGCAATGTCCACGGCCGCGGAAAACAGGTGAGCGAATTCGTGTATCAGCGTGGCGGCCTGGCTGTGGCCGTCGACGTCGAAGGGCTCGGTCAGACAGGATTTGTACCAGTCGAGTTGTTGATCGAAGAACCTTTCGGTGAAATGCACGTGGCGCTGTCGGTCCTTGTCCAGGACAAACGCGATGAGGTTGTCCTGCGGGGCCCGGTTTGAACCCACGACAAAACGATGGGAGTTCATCCAGTCTTCATCAGGGTCGACCAGCGCGTTGCAGATGGGGAGGATGGCGTCCTTGATCTTGTCGAGCAGCGCTGCGTTGACCTCGCCGACACCAAAGAAATCTTTGAGGAAGGTGTCCAGCCGGGTACCGGGGACGAATCTGCGCAGTTGCGTCATGTTGTGCAGGCTGTTGAACGCGTAATAGCGCGCCATGTCGATGGCCTGCACGATCATTCGGGCTTTTTCGGGATGCCTGGCACGAATGTCTTCCATCCCCCGGGCCTTGATGTTCAGCACCTCCCCGGCGATACGGGCATGAGCAAACTGGTTGTGCATTTTCGACATGGCCTTGCCGAAGTGCACCGTATGGATGTCCGGGTCGATCACCAGTTGCTTGTCTGGCGCCGTCAGCAATACGGGGCCTTGTTCCTTGTCCTTGATCATTCGCCAGGCCGGCCCGGTCTTGTCTACGCCGTAGACCTTACCGGCGATGGGGGCGTAGGTTTTTTTGCTCGCCGCATCGAGGTAGGTGCCGTCAGCGCTGTTTTTCGTCAGGTTCTTGAGTTCGACCGTGGTTTCGAACGGTTGCAGCCGTGTGCGCAGCGGTGCCGTCGAATCGATCTCGGACCACTTTGGCGCGATGATCGGTGTGGCGACCGGTGCGCCAGGGTTTTCCTGGGTCGCCTGGGCCGTGTCGGTCCATCCTTCGAGCGACAGCCTGCCCAATGAGATGAGTTGCGCCGCACCGGCGATGAACTCCTCCAGCGCAACTTTCCAGTGATGATCCTGCAGGGCTTCTGCGGAGTTGAGGGCATCCTTGTAGGCGTTCCAGAGAAACTGCGCATAAGCGAGTTTGCCCGGCAACAGGCCAAGTATGCGGTGGATGTTGGCGCCGAACAGATGTTTGACGGCCTCCCAGTCCGCCTGGCTTGCCGTGTGTAACTGGCTGCCAAGCATTTGCGACAGCAGTCGGGTGTTGTCGTGGTACAGCTGGGTGAGCAAGTTGCCGTCGATGGGGTTGGATCCGAGGGTGATCTCACTCGATTGCCCAACGGTCGAGCTGAACAGGTTGCGGAAGGCGGACTGCTCGCTGTCCGGCAGGCGCCGTAGCAACATGTCCTGCAAGGGGCCCGGCGTGTTCAGCGCCGAGACAAGACTGGCCTCAGTGTCGAATTCGATAAAAGGCGAGCCGCCAGGGTGGTAAGGGGCATAGAGGACCTGCGGCCCGGCCTTTGCGTTGCCGGGGCTCACCAGGTACAGGCCCAACGCTTTGACCGCGGCGGCGCCGGTGGTCTTGATCAGCTCCAGAGGTCGGGCAATCGCGTGTGCTCCCTGTACGGTTGCCCGGGCCGTGGCGTCCGGCATGTCGAGCACCTGTCGAAGCAAATCGAACGCGCAGCCGGATAGCCTTTGCAACAGCTTCAGCTCGTGGGCGTGTTGCAGCAGTTGCCAGGGCAGTTGCTTGACGAAGCGCTGCATCCGGCTTTGAGCATCGGCCGTTGCACTGGACAATGTCTGCGTTACCTGTGCTGCGTAGCTTTGCACAATGTTCAATGACTGCAGCAGTTGACGGACCGCAGTCTGGTCCAGGCCCTCGGGCAGCGCCTGGGAGGTTGTCGGGGAGACCTGGAATCCGGAGCCTTGCGCGACATTGACATGGTTCAGGGCGAACTCGGTAAGGCTGCGGGCGGGACCGGTCAGGTTGAGGTCGGGGATGATTTGAATATCGTCGGGGTCCAGCGTAATGGCCGGGAAGCGATTGCCGAGCAACGTCGTCAGCCGTTCATGCACATACGACCTGAGGGGAGTGATCCCGTGCAGGTAGTCTTTGTCCTCCTCGACGCTGTTGCGGTATTGCTCCAGCAGTTCAACGTGCAGCCGCTGATCTTCAAGCGGGGCCATGCCAAGCCATGTGGGCAGTGACTGTTGCAGAGTGATCGCCCGGGCGATCGAGGTGGCTCTGCGCAAATGGGTGTTGATCCCGGCGGTGGTCAGCGCTTTCAGCGCCTTTTTCTGCTTCGTGTCGCTCAGTTCCAGGCTGCGCGCGTGTTCGCAGCGAGCCAGAAAGTGATCGATGGATGATCGTGCGACTTGCTCCAGTACTGATCCTTCAATCAGCCGCAGCGCACCCAGCGAGTAGCTTTGGTGGAATTGGCGTTGGCTCGGGGTGAGGTTTTCCAGTAGCGCCATGCGTTGTTGCGGGTCGAGCAGGCGCCGGTTCAGTTCTTGCCTGGCACGGCTGATGTTGTCAAACACCTCCAGCCCCTCGGCGGGCGTCCACAGAATCGTTCGGCCGGAATGCGAGGGATCGAGTCCGCCGCGCTCGGTCAGGAGCAGGCAATGGGCCAGCGGCAGGACATCCCGCACACCGGAGCACTCAAGGGTCAGTGAATAGGCATCGGGCCGGAAGCCCTTCAAGGAGCGACGGTTATGTCTTTCGGCCTGATCCGGGTTGAACACTGTATCGACGATGGCCCGGTCCGCATCCGTCAATGTCGCGCTGAGGGTGCGCAGGCTTGCCTCGCCGCGGATGCCGACAGAAAGTGCATGGGCCAGGCGCGGCTGCAAGTTTTCCAGGTAGACCCGCTGCAACGCCAGTGAAGCGATCGGTTGTGCGGCGAAGTCGGCGTTGATCAGCGTTTCGATGTCACTGAAGCTCTTGACGAACGCTGCCGCCGTATCGGCCAGCACCATGGACGGATGCTGGTCGCCGGACAACACCGGCCGCGTGCTCCAGCGTCCGTCAGTCTCCAGCTTCAGCAGCCGCTCGTTGATCATCGAACGGATATCCAGCGCCTTGTCGAACAGGGCCTGGATGTCCACGGCGCCGTCACTGTGGCGGAACACCTGCAGACTGTATTCCGTGTTTTGCAGTTGCTTGGTGACGATGGCGTCGAAGAGCTTGCTGAAGATCGCGCCGGAAATCGCTTCCCCGGTCACATTCGGCCGGTCAAAACCAATGAATCGCTGGCGTTCGTCCAGGCTCAGCAGGCCATAGAGTTCGTCCTCGTGACCGGCCGCGCCGAACTTGCTGCGCACGGTATCGCGCAAGTCCTGATAGTCCTTGAGCACCTGCAAACCTTCGGTGGGCGTGTAGAGAAACGCATGACTGGCGCTGACCATCAGTGAACCGGCCAGCTCGACGTAATTGGCCGGGTACTCCCACAGGCGCACGGTTTCGACCGTCATTGATGTGTTCGTCCGGCTGGCTGTCGAGATCAACGCGTGCAGGTCCTGGCTTTGCTTCGGGGTGATGATCCCGGCTTCGCGCTTGAGCAGCAGCTGCACGCGCGCCTGATCGGCGATGGCCCGGCCGAAGAGTGCGCGACGCGAGGCGCCATTGGCGCTCGCCGCGTCCCAGTATTGTTCGAGCTGCCCGATCAGCAGGCTGACCAGTTTGCGCGAGACAGTCGTGACCGCCGTCTCCCAGTGCCCCTGGTCTGCGTTTAGCAGGGACTTTTTCGGGTGGGAAAATTCATGGGTCTGCCCGGAGGGCCAACGCTGATGGCGATAGTGCAGGAGCACGGCGTCACTCAGCGACAGGGAATTGACCCAAGGTCGCGACGGACGGCTTGCATCCTCGTTCCCGTCAGTCGCTGCCAGATAGAAGTTCACCCGGGTCTGGCTCTGATCCACGTCGGGAAAAGACGCGGTCAGTTGTGCAGCCAGCAATGCATCGAGCAGCGACGTCAGGGACGGTAGCGCCTTGAGTTCATCGAGCAGGGCCTGGTCGTTGAGCTGCTGATGGCGGGAGAGGGTGTTGCGCTGGTCCTCGAACACGTCTCCTTCAATGGTTTGAAACTCCAGCCCGATATCGTCGGCAGCCACCACGGCCTTGCGTTGTGCCAGCGCCATGAAGGCCAGCAGTTCATCGTCTTCGTTGGCTGTTTTGAGGCGTGCCGTCAGATGTTCGGTCAGGGCCGAACGACTGGTGAATTTCTGTATGCCGGCGTAGGGGGTGTAGAGAATCACGCCGTTCTCATCCGGCGTCGCGGTCAGCAAAAAACTGCCGGCCAGTGCCACGGGTTCCTGGCCAGGGATCTTCAAAAGGATTTTTTTCGCCAGCATGGGCGGCGTCTGCTCATCGCGCAGGGCCTGGCTGGCCAGTTCGATATGGCTGAACCATTGGAAATCCTTTTGCGTCAGCCCGTGGGTTTGGCCCAGCTCTCGCCAGAGGCCGGGCAACGACAGTGCTTCGGGGAAAAACAGCGGAGTTACGGGTGTAGACATCGTCGAGTCTCGCTCAAGGGGCCACTCAAGGGCGCCTGTGGGTTGAGCATCGAGACTAAAAGCGGGTGCGCGGATGCAGGTGGTAAATAGATAACGCACGGGGCGTGGGCATTGGTGACACGGATTTACCTCGTCGCCCCTGAGCGAAAGGTTGACAGGTCACTCGCCGCGCGTTGTTAATCGGCGGGTCTTTTTACGCTGTTGTTCCCTCCAATAATCATTCTGGAGCTTCAGATGTCTGCGCCACACGATCACGCCTCTACTACCGTCTCGTCACACCTGTCACTCGAAGCGCTGAGCGCTTTGCTGGAAAAGATTTTTCTGCGTCATGGCACCTCGGCCGAGGTTGCCCGTGTACTGGCGCAAAACTGCGCCGGCGCCGAGCGCGATGGCGCCCACAGTCACGGGGTGTTCCGGATCCCGGGTTATGTTTCGACGCTGCAAAGCGGCTGGGTCAATGGCCAGGCCGTTCCGGTGGTCGAAGATGTGGCTTCGGGGTTTGTGCGGGTCGACGCCAATAACGGTTTTGCGCAACCGGCCCTGGCGGCGGCACGCGAATTACTGGTGCAGAAAGCCCGAAGTGCCGGCATTGCGGTGCTGGCGATCCGTAATTCGCACCATTTCGCGGCCTTGTGGCCAGATGTCGAACCCTTCGCGTATGAAGGGCTGGTAGCGTTGAGCGTGGTCAACAGCATGACCTGCGTGGTGCCCCACGGTGCCGACCGACCACTGTTCGGTACCAATCCGATTGCCTTCGCCGCGCCACGGGCTGGCGGCGAACCGATTGTCTTTGACCTCGCCACCAGTGCCATTGCCCATGGCGACGTGCAAATTGCCGCACGCCAGGGTGAACGCTTGCCGCAAGGGATGGGTGTGGACAGCCTCGGCCAGCCGACTACCGACCCTAAAGCAATTCTTGAGGGCGGCGCGTTGCTGCCTTTTGGCGGACACAAGGGCTCGGCGTTGTCGATGATGGTCGAGTTGCTCGCGGCGGCACTGACCGGCGGCAATTTTTCCTTCGAGTTCGACTGGAACAACCACCCAGGCGCCAAGACGCCCTGGACGGGCCAATTGCTGATCGTGATTGATCCGGAAAAAGCGGCGGGGCAAAGTTTTGCCCAGCGCAGCCAGGAACTGGTGCGGCAAATGCACGGTGTCGGCCTGAAGCGTTTGCCGGGTGACCGGCGTCATCATCAGCGCGCCAAGTCGCTGGCCAATGGCATTGAACTGGATGCCCGGACGCTGGCGAACCTGCGGGAGCTGGCGGGGGAGTAAACCTGTAGGAGCGAGCTTGCTCCGGGCGGCGTTCCGACGATGGTCGTTAACGATTACGCGGGAAATCTGATACCCCGCGGTGCCCTCACGTCCATCGCGAGCAGGCTCGCTCCTACCAAGGTTTGCGTTTTTTGATCGGAACGCTCAGCGACGCCCCAGCAACAACCCCACCACCAGACCGAACCCGGCGGAAATCGCCACGGTTTGCCATGGATGCCCGCCGATATAGGTTTCAGTGGCCTCGACCGCGGGCAGGGTGCGGTTGCGCACGCTGTTCACCGAATCCCTGGCCTGCTGGAGTTTCAGGGCGATTTGTCCGCGAAGGGTGTCCGCTTCTTCCCCGACCAGTGAGGCGCTGCTTTTCAGCAGTTTTTCCGACTCTTCGATCAACGATTGAAGTTCGCTGAACGCTTGATCCTTGATTTGATCTTCGGCAGCTTGCGCGGCGGTTTTGCGGGCCATTGAAGTACTCCTTGCGGGTAAGTGGACAGTGAACAATGGAGTCTGCGGTCGTCGGAAAAGTTGCAGCTATTTTGCCCGGGAAGGTCATCTTGCTGAAAAACCGGCGCAGGACATTTCGCCCTACAGTGTAAGATGTCGCCAATTTTACGCAGCAGGAAATTCCCATGAGCTTCAATCTGGCCGACAAACCCCTCGCCGAGCGCGCTGCGCTTGAAGACGAGAAATCCCGTCTGTTCGAACTCTGGCAAAACAACCTGGGCAAAGCCAAGGGCGAGGCCGCACGGTTGTTTGGTGAACGGGCCAAGCGCAAAGGCAAGTGGGCCGAATGGGTGCGCGCCGAACTGGACGGTATGTCGCCCCCGGAATACGCCAACATGGTGCGCAGTGAAGTCAATCGCCTGATGGCGGCCAACAAGTAACATCGGCTGTCAGGCGAAACTCGCGACAATCGCCTCGCGCACTTTCAACACGACCGGGTCAAGCTGGGTGCTGGTGCGCCAGCCCAGTTCGATCGGGTAGCGCGGCAAGGCCAAAGGGCAGGGCAGCAGTGCCAGGCCGCTGAGCGTCGCGATGCTTCGGGCGGCATGGGCCGGAATGGTCGCCAAGGCCTGGCTGCCCTTGAGCAAATGCGGCAGCGCGGCAAAATGCGTGGTCGAGGCGCACACCCGCCGACTCAGGCCCAGCGCCGCCAATCCTTCATCGGTAATCCCGATAAAACCGCCGGAAGACACCAGAATGTGCTCGCGGGCCACAAACTCCTCAAGACTGATGCTGTGCTGGCCCTCGGCCAGGCTCGACGGGTCTGCCAGGCACAGATAACCACCTTCTCCCAGCACCTGGCGGCTGAGCAGCCGTTCGGCAAACCCGCCCGCGGTGATCGCCAGGTCAATGCTGCGCTCCATCAACGCCTGGGCAACGATCTGGCTGTGGGTCTGGCGAAAAATCAGCCGCAACTTCGGCGCGCTCCGGGCGATTTCCTCGATCAGTCGCCGGCCGTAGGCAATTTCGAAATCGTCCGACATTCCCACGGTGACCGAGCGACCTTCGTACTGCTGCGCAGCCGGATCGACCATCGCCAGGCTCTGCCGGCATTTGTTCAGGGCTTCGCTGACCACCGGCTTGAGCTGATTGGCCTTGAGCGAGGGCGCCAGGCCGCGCCCGGTGCGCACGAACAGTTGATCGCCATACACCTCGCGCAACCGGCGCAAGGCTGCACTGACCGCCGATTGCGTCACGCCCAGGCGCAAGGCGGCACGGCTGGCGCTGGACTCTTCGTGCAGCGCTTCGAAGACTTTGAGCAGGTTGAGGTCGATGTTGGTGATATTCATCTGATTCATATCATTCAGCAGTGAATCGGTCTTTATTGATGATCGCGTGGCGCCGGAGAATGAGCAATCCCTGATGCGAATGGAGTTTTCGTGATGCCCAAATCAATCGTTGCGGCCTTGCAGATTGGCGCCTTGCCCGGTGGCAAGGCCGACACCCTGGAACAGATCCTGTCCTATGAACACGCGATCATCGAATCCGGCGCTGCGCTGGTGGTAATGCCCGAAGCGCTGCTGGGCGGTTATCCCAAGGGCGAGGGTTTTGGCACTCAGCTTGGTTTTCGGCTGGCGCAAGGTCGCGAAGCCTTTGCCCGCTATTTTGCCAATGCCATCGACGTGCCCGGCGCGGAAACCGAGGCGCTGGCCGGCCTGTCCGCACGCACCGGGGCGAATCTGGTGATCGGCGTCATCGAACGCGCCGGCAGCACCTTGTACTGCACCGCCTTGTACTTTGATCCGCAGGCCGGGCTGGTGGCCAAACACCGCAAGCTGATGCCCACCGGCACCGAACGGCTGATCTGGGGCAAGGGCGATGGTTCGACGCTGCCGGTGATCGACAGCCAGGTCGGGCGCATCGGTGCGGTGGTGTGCTGGGAAAACATGATGCCGCTGCTGCGCACGGCGATGTACGCCAAGGGCGTGGAGGTATGGTGCGCGCCGACCGTGGACGAACGGGAAATGTGGCAGGTCAGCATGCGCCACATCGCCCATGAGGGGCGTTGTTTCGTGGTCAGCGCCTGTCAGGTCCAGGCATCGCCCCAAGCCCTGGGCCTGGACATCGCCAACTGGCCGGCGGATCGGCCGTTGATCGCCGGTGGCAGCGTGATCGTAGGACCCATGGGCGACATCCTCGCCGGACCGATGCGAGATCGCGCAGGTCTTCTGACCGCGCAGATCGATACTGACGACCTGGTGCGTGCCCGCTACGACTATGACGTGGTCGGTCACTACGCTCGCCCGGATGTGTTCGAGCTGACCGTGGACGAGCGCGCTAAACCGGGGGTGCGCTTCACTTCCTGATGCCTGAGGGCTTTGGCCAAAGCAGTCAGGCAACTTGATAACTTTGACCATTGCCCGCCACCCCTGGCAGAGCGAGTATTTCCCTGTTGATTACGGTTCCCCCCAACCTAATAAGAAACACAAAGGGATTCTGGCAATGCGCGATTACTTGTCTGCTACAGATCAGTTCAACTATCAGCACACAGTCGACGCCACACTCGCAGGCGATCTGACGGCACTCAACGCCTGTGTCGAATGCTGTGACCGGCATGCCTTGCCGGGGCGCATCGCGCTGTTCTGGGAGGGGCGCGACGGCGCCAGTGCGACCTACACCTTCACTGATTTGCAGGACAAGGCCGCGCGTTTCGCCAATTACCTGTTGGCCCAGGGCGTGAAGAAGGGCGACAAGGTCGCCGGCCTGATGCCACGCAACATCGAATTGCTGATCACCGTGTTTGCCGCCTGGCGCATCGGCGCGGTGTATCAACCGCTGTTCACCGCGTTCGGCCCCAAAGCCATCGAGCACCGCCTGAGCTGCTCTGGCGCCAAAGTGGTGGTGACCGACGCGGTGAACCGACCAAAACTCGCCGAAGTCGCCGACTGCCCGACCATCGTTACCGTCACCGGCCCCAAAGGGCAGGGCCTGGTGCGTGGCGATAGCAGTTTCTGGGCCGAACTGGCCAACCATTCCTCCCACTGCGAACCCGTGCTGCTGACTGGCGAAGATCCGTTCCTGATGATGTTCACCTCGGGCACCACCGGCCCGTCGAAAGCGCTGTCGGTGCCGCTCAAGGCCATCGTTGCGTTCCAGAGCTACATCCGCGACGCGGTTGACCTGCGCCCGGAAGACGCTTTCTGGAACGTCGCCGATCCGGGTTGGGCCTACGGCATTTACTACGGTGTCACCGGGCCCATGTCGATGGGGCATCCGATCACATTTTACGATGGCCCGTTCACCCTCGAAAGCACCTGCCGGGTGATCAACAAGTACGGGATTACAAATCTCGCGGGTTCCCCGACGGCCTACCGTTTGCTGATTGCCGGCGGCGATGAGTTCGCCAGGTCGATCAAGGGCAAGCTGCGCATCGTCAGCAGCGCCGGCGAACCGCTGAACCCGGAAGTGATCCGCTGGTTCGCCGACAACCTCGACGTGGTCATCCACGACCACTACGGCCAGACCGAGTTGGGCATGGTGCTGTGCAACCACCATGGCCTTGAACACCCGATTCATATGGGCGCCGCCGGTTTTACCTCGCCGGGCCACCGCATTGCGGTCCTCGATGACGAATACAAGGAACTCGGCGTTGGCCAGCCCGGCATCCTGGCCATCGACCGCAGCCAGTCGCCGATGTGCTGGTTCGCCGGCTACGAAGGCGGACCGACCAAGGCCTTTGTCGGCAACTACTACTTGAGTGGCGACACCGTCGAGTGGAACCCGGACGGCAGCATCAGCTTCGTCGGTCGCAGCGATGACGTGATCACCACCTCCGGCTACCGGGTCGGCCCGTTCGATGTGGAAAGTGCGCTGATCGAACACCCGGCCGTGGTCGAGGCCGCCGTGGTCGGCAAACCCGATCCGGAGCGCACCGAACTGGTCAAGGCGTTCGTCGTGCTCAGCCCGCAATACCGCGCAGAACCTGCGTTGGCCGAAGAGCTGCGCCAGCACGTACGCAAGCGCCTGGCGGCGCATTCCTACCCCCGTGAAATCGAATTTGTCAGCGAGTTGCCGAAAACCCCAAGCGGCAAATTGCAGCGCTTTATCTTGCGCAACCAGGAAATCGCCAAGGCTCAAGAGGCTGCGGCGAAGAACCTTCCAGCTTGAAAGGGAAACAATGATGCAGATCCAGAACAAGATTTTTATCGTCACCGGTGGTGCTTCAGGCCTCGGCGCAGCGACGGCCGAGGTGCTGGTCGCCGCAGGCGCGAAAGTGATGCTGGTGGACATGAATGCCGAGGCCGTTGCAGCCCAGGCCCAGCGCCTTGGCGCGCATAGCGTGGTGGCGGACATCAGCAACGAAGCGGCGGCCGAAGCGGCCGTGCAGGCGACGGTCGAAGCCTTTGGCGGCCTCAATGGCCTGGTCAATTGCGCCGGCATCGTGCGTGGCGAGAAGATTCTCGGCAAGAACGGTCCGCACTTGCTGTCCAGTTTCAGCCAGGTGATCAACGTCAACCTGATCGGCAGCTTCAACATGCTGCGCCTTGCGGCAGCGGCGATTGCGCAAACCGAAGCGGATGCCGATGGCGAACGCGGCGTGATCATCAACACCGCGTCTGCCGCGGCATATGACGGTCAGATCGGTCAGGCGGCCTACTCGGCGTCCAAAGGGGCGATCGTCAGCCTGACGTTGCCGGCGGCCCGTGAACTGGCGCGCTTCGGCATCCGTGTAATGACCATTGCACCGGGCATTTTCGAGACGCCGATGATGGCCGGCATGACCCAGGAAGTCCGCGATTCCCTGGCCGCTGGCGTGCCATTCCCGCCGCGTTTGGGCAAACCGGGCGAGTATGCCGGGCTGGTCAGGCATATTATTGAAAACAGCATGCTCAACGGCGAGGTGATCCGTCTCGACGGTGCCTTGCGCATGGCCGCCAAATAAGGAGGATTTGTCATGACAATGTCCAACGATCCGATTGTAATCGTCAGCGCCGTCCGCACCCCCATGGGTGGATTCCAGGGCGAACTGAAAAGCCTGACCGCGCCGCAACTGGGTGCCGCCGCTATCAAGGCCGCCGTTGAGCGTGCCGGCGTTTCCACTGACAGCATCGACGAAGTGCTGTTTGGCTGCGTTCTGCCGGCCGGCCTTGGCCAGGCCCCTGCGCGCCAGGCGGCACTGGGTGCCGGGCTGGATAAATCAACCCGCTGCACCACCCTGAACAAGATGTGCGGTTCGGGCATGGAAGCGGCGATTCTGGCCCACGACATGCTGGTGGCTGGCAGTGCCGACGTGGTGGTCGCCGGTGGCATGGAAAGCATGTCCAACGCGCCTTACCTGCTGGACCGTGCCCGTGCCGGCTACCGCATGGGCCATGGCCGGGTGCAGGACTCGATGTTCCTGGACGGCCTCGAAGACGCCTACGACAAGGGCCGCCTGATGGGCACCTTCGCCGAAGACTGCGCCGAAACCAACAGCTTCAGCCGGGAAGCCCAGGACGCGTTCGCCATCGCCTCGACCACCCGCGCGCAACAGGCGATCAAGGACGGCAGCTTCAAGGCCGAAATTGTCCCGCTGACCGTGACGGTCGGCAAAGAGCAAGTGGTGATCAGCAACGACGAGCAACCGCCAAAAGCCAAACTGGACAAGATCGCTTCGTTGAAACCGGCGTTCCGCGAAGGCGGCACGGTGACGGCGGCCAACTCCAGTTCGATCTCCGACGGTGCGGCGGCATTGGTGCTGATGCGCCAGTCCCAGGCACAGAAACAAGGCCTGAAGCCGCTGGCGGTGATCCATGGCCACGCCGCGTTCGCCGACACCCCGGGCCTGTTCCCGGTGGCGCCAATCGGAGCGATCAAGAAATTGATGAAGAAAACCGGCTGGTCGATCAATGACGTCGATCTGGTGGAAGTCAACGAAGCCTTCGCCGTGGTCGGCATGGCCGCGATGACTCACCTGGAAATCCCCCACGAGAAACTCAACGTGCACGGCGGCGCTTGTGCCTTGGGCCACCCGATCGGGGCGTCCGGTGCGCGGATTCTCGTGACCTTGCTGTCGGCCCTGCGCCAGAAAGGCCTGAAGCGCGGCGTCGCGGCGATCTGCATTGGTGGCGGTGAAGCGACGGCAATGGCCGTGGAATGCCTGTACTGAGGCAATACTTTCCAATGTGGGAGCGAGCCTGCTCGCGAATGCGGTTTGTCATCTGACGATGATGTCGACTGACTCGGCCTCTTCGCGAGCAGGCTCGCTCCCACAGGTTCTTGCATTCAGCACGATTTTTTTAAGGATTCACCATGATCCCCAATGACGACCAACAACAGATCCGCGACATGGCCCGGGACTTTGCCCAGGAACGGCTCAAACCCTTCGCCGCCGAGTGGGACCGCGAACACCGCTTCCCCAAGGAAGCCATCGGCGAGATGGCCGGTTTGGGCTTCTTCGGCATGCTGGTGCCGGAGCAGTGGGGCGGGTGCGACACCGGTTACCTGGCCTACGCCATGGCGCTGGAAGAAATCGCCGCCGGCGATGGCGCCTGCTCGACCATCATGAGCGTGCACAACTCCGTGGGTTGTGTGCCGATCCTCAACTACGGCAACGACGAGCAGAAGGAGCGCTTCCTCAAGCCGTTGGCCAGCGGCGCGATGCTCGGCGCTTTCGCCCTGACCGAGCCCCAGGCGGGTTCCGACGCCAGCGGCCTGAAAACCCGTGCGCGTCTGGAAGGCGACCACTACGTGCTCAACGGCTGCAAGCAGTTCATCACCTCCGGGCAGAATGCCGGGATAGTGATTGTGTTTGCGGTGACCGATCCGAACGCCGGCAAACGTGGCATCAGCGCGTTTATCGTACCGACCGATTCGCCGGGCTATAAAGTCGCGCGGGTCGAGGACAAACTCGGCCAGCACGCGTCCGACACCTGCCAGATCCTCTTCGAAGACGTGAAGGTGCCGGTGGCCAACCGTTTGGGCGAGGAGGGCGAAGGCTACAGGATTGCCCTGGCCAACCTGGAAGGTGGCCGCGTCGGCATCGCCTCGCAATCGGTGGGCATGGCCCGTGCCGCGTTTGAAGCGGCTCGCGACTACGCCCGTGAGCGCGAGAGTTTCGGCAAGCCGATCATCGAGCATCAGGCCGTGGCGTTCCGCCTGGCGGACATGGCCACCCAGATCGCCGTGGCGCGGCAAATGGTGCACTACGCTGCGGCCCTGCGCGACAGCGGCAAGCCGGCCCTGGTCGAGGCGTCGATGGCCAAGTTGTTCGCCTCGGAAATGGCCGAGAAGGTATGCTCATCGGCGCTGCAAACCCTCGGCGGTTATGGTTACCTCAACGACTTCCCGCTGGAACGCATCTACCGCGACGTGCGGGTGTGCCAGATCTACGAAGGCACCAGCGACATTCAGCGCATGGTCATTTCGCGCAACTTATAAAAAGCAGACCCCTGTAGGAGCTGCCGCAGGCTGCGATCTTTTGATCTTTAAAATCAAAGTCAAAAGATCGCAGCCTGCGGCAGCTCCTACAAGGGATCTGGTCTTATGTGAAACAGGAGTTGTTTATGAGCTACGAAACGATT
Organism: Pseudomonas sp. GNP012; assembly: GCF_054343835.1. Classification (NCBI taxonomy): domain Bacteria; kingdom Pseudomonadati; phylum Pseudomonadota; class Gammaproteobacteria; order Pseudomonadales; family Pseudomonadaceae; genus Pseudomonas; species Pseudomonas sp. GNP012. The sequence continues at coordinate 2,109,673 of NZ_JBTGUU010000001.1, forward strand.
TTGCTGGAAACCCACGGCCGCGTTGGCCTGATCACCCTCAACCGTCCTCAGGCGTTGAACGCGTTGAACGCGCAGATCGTCAGCGAACTGAACCAGGCCCTCGATGGTTTCGAGGCGGATGCGAACATCGGCTGTATCGTCCTGACCGGTTCGAAAAAGGCGTTTGCCGCGGGTGCCGACATCAAGGAAATGGCCGAGCTGACCTACCCGCAGATCTACCTCGACGATCTGTTCAGCGACAGCGACCGCGTCGCCAACCGCCGCAAGCCGATCATCGCAGCGGTCAACGGTTTTGCCTTGGGTGGCGGTTGTGAGCTGGCGCTGATGTGCGATTTCATCCTGGCTGGCGACAACGCCAGATTCGGCCAGCCGGAAATCAACCTGGGCGTGTTGCCGGGCATGGGCGGCACCCAACGCCTGACCCGCGCCGTGGGCAAGGCCAAGGCCATGGAAATGTGCCTGAGCGGGCGCTTGATCGATGCCGTGGAAGCGGAGCGTTGCGGCATTGTGGCGCGGATCGTGCCAAGCGATGAGCTGCTGGACGAAGCACTGAAAGTCGCGGCGTTGATCGCCAGGAAGTCGCTGCCGATTGCAATGATGGTCAAGGAAAGCGTCAACCGTGCCTTTGAAGTGAGCCTGTCCGAAGGCGTGCGCTTTGAGCGTCGGGTGTTCCATGCGGCGTTTGCGACGCAGGATCAGAAGGAAGGCATGGCGGCGTTCATTGCCAAGCGTGAGGCGGAGTTCGTCGGTAAGTAATGCGGCGTATTTGCTGACGCCTTCGCGAGCAAGCCCGCTCCCACAAAGGGATCTCATAAACGCCGGGATCCAATGTGGGAGCGGGCTTGCTCGCGAAGCTTTTGATTTTTACCGAGTCAAACCAGATAGTTCTTCAGTTCACGGGCAATCACCATCCGCTGAATCTCGCTCGAGCCTTCGTAGATCTGCGTGATCCGAGCATCCCGGTAGTACTTCTCCACCGGATAGTCTTCCAGATACCCGTACCCGCCATGAATCTGAATCGCGGACGAACAGACCTTTTCCGCCATTTCCGACGCAAACAGCTTGGCCTGTGATGCCTCCGACAGGCAGGGCTTTCCAGCTGTGCGCAGGCGCGCAGCGTGCAGGATCATCAACCGTGCGGCGTTCAGTTGCATGTGCATGTCGGCCAGCAGGTTGGCGATGCTCTGGTGTTCATTGATCGTCTTGCCAAACTGCACCCGGTCCCGGGAATAGGCCAGCGCCGCTTCGAACGCCGCGCGGGCGATGCCCAGCGCCTGGGCGGCGATGCCGATACGACCGCCTTCGAGGTTGGACAGGGCGATGGCCAGGCCTTTGCCGCGTTCACCCAGCAGATTGGCTTCGGGGATGGCGCAGTTGTTCAGGGTGACGGCGCAGGTGTCGGATGCGCGGATACCCATTTTGTGTTCAGTGCGGTCAACGATAAAACCGGCGGTATCGGTCGGTACCAGGAACGCCGAGATGCCACGTTTGCCCAGGTCCGGATCGGTCACGGCAAATACAATCGCCAGTTTGGCGCGCTTGCCGTTGCTGACGAATTGCTTGGCGCCGTTGATCACCCATTGGCCGTCGCGCAGTTCGGCGCGGGTGCGCAGGTTGTGCGCTTCGGAACCGGCCTGGGGTTCGGTCAGGCAGAAGCAGCCAATGACCTTTCCGCTGGCCAGGTCCGCCAGCCAGGTCTGTTTCTGTTTTTCGCTGCCGTAGTTGAGCACCGGCCCGCAGCCCACGGAGTTGTGGATGCTCATGAAAGCGCCGGTAGCGCCGTCGCCGGCGGAAATCTCTTCTACCGCCAGTGCATAGGCCACGTAGTCGACATAGGTGCCGCCCCATTCCTCGGGGACCACCATGCCCAGCAGGCCCAGCTCACCCATCTTCGCCACCAGACCGTCATCGATCCAGCCGGCCTTTTCCCAGGCCTGGGCATGGGGCGCGATTTCGCCACGGGCAAAATCCCGGGCCATGTCGCGGATCATCACTTGCTCTTCGCTCAATTCGATATCGTGCATGGCTCAGCCCTCGTTCCGGTCAAAACCGCTGAAGAAGCTCGCCACGTGTTCGGCGTCCAGCGCCTTTAGAGTGGGCGGGTTCCAGCGTGGTGTCTTGTCTTTGTCGATCAACAAGGCGCGCACGCCTTCGATCAGGTCGCCGCGCTCGAACCACTGGCGGTCCAGGTGCAGCTCAAGGGCGAAACATTGTTCAAGGGGCAGCTCGCGTCCGCGACGGAGCATTTCCAGGGTGACGCCCATGGCCAGCGGCGAGCGGGTTTCCAGCAGGTCGGCGGTGCTGGCGGCCCACGCATGGCTGTCGGCGACTGTGACCTGACGCAGTTGCTCCACAATACTCGGCACGTCGGGTTGGGCGAAGAAGTGGTCGATGGCCGGGCGCAGTGCACTCAACGGAGCGTTGGGCAGTTGCTGGACGGCGAGTGTCGCCAGCAGGCTTTGCAGGTCCTTGAGTGGTGAGTCATGCCATTCGAGCTGGTCGAGTTTTTCGTCCAGCGTGCCCAGTTTGTCGCTTTCGAGGTACCAGTCGGCCAGGCCGCAATACAGCGCATCGGCGGCGCGAATCTGCACACCGCTGACGCCCAGGTAAATCCCCAGTTCACCGGGGATGCGCGGCAGGAAGTAGCTGCCGCCGACGTCCGGGAAATAGCCGATACCGACTTCCGGCATGGCCAGGCGGCTTTTCTCGGTGACCACCCGCAGGTCCGCGCCTTGCACCAGGCCCATGCCGCCGCCGAGGACAAAACCGTCCATCAGGGCCAGCACCGGTTTGCGGTAATGGTGGATCGCCAGGTCAAGGGCGTATTCCTCGACGAAGAAATCTTCGTGCAGGGTGTCGCCGCTTTTGAAGCTGTCATGCAGCGAACGAATGTCGCCGCCGGCGCAGAAGGCTTTTTCGCCGGCACCGCGCAGGACCACGGCATGGACTTGCGGATCCTGGGACCAGGCGTCGAGCTGGCGGTGCAGGTTGCGCACCATGTCCAGGGTCAGGGCATTGAGGCCGGCGGGGCGGTTGAGGGTCAGGTGACCGATGTGGTTGCGAACCTCGGCCAGCACTTCGTTTTGCATGGCATCCATGGACAGCGGCCCATTCGATGTAACCTGAGCAGTCATCACTAACTCCCTGCTTTTATTGTTCTTTATCGAGATGCTCGCGCGCGAGCGATGGCGGATCGTAACAGTGCAAATTTGCCGTGTACAAGCCGGATAAGTGCAGGTTATCTGTGCATTTTTGCATGTGGATGTCCGGCATTGTTGCAGCGTAGACCACGGCGGATTCAGACAAACGCCGCGAGCAGATCCTCTTCGAAGGCCTTCTGCGCATCCCCGGCCACCTGTGCCCGGTGCCGGGCCAGGTGAAACGCGACGTCGAAACTCATGTCGCTGCGCACCGACCGCAGCAATCCCTTGTCTTCCCAGGTGCGGGCAAAGTGGCTGGGCAGATAACCGATATGCTTGCCGGACAGGATGAAGGCGAGGGTGCCTTCGACCTGTTCCGAACGCGCCGAACAGCGCTTGCCCTGAAAAGGCTCGTCACTGCGCAGGAAACGGTAGGGGTGATCGACCCGGTCGCAGGCCTGGAGATCCTGATCGTCCGGTTGCGCGCTGGTGAACAGCGGATGGCCGGGGGCGCAATACAGATGCTGGGTTTCAATGAACAGTTCGCGGTAGTCAAACGCGCTTTGCACCTGCGAGAAGTAGCCGATGGCCAGGTCCAGCCGCTGTTGCAGCAGCAAGCGCTCCATCTCGCCGGGCATGGCACTGATCAGCTCGATGCGCACCGACTCGTCCCGTTCACGAAAGCGCCGGATCGCCTCGGCCACCCGCTGCAGCACCGATTGATCCAGCGCCTCGGACAGGCCCAGACGCACTTCGCCGATCAGGCGCCCGGCCACGCCGTTGGATTGATGGCGGAAGGCTTCGATGGACTGGAACAAGCCACGGGTGGCGCTGAGGAGTTGTTCGCCCTTGGGCGTGAGCCTGAACCCGCCTTTACCGCGACTGCACAGCCGATAGCCGAGGCGGGTTTCCAGCTTGGCCATCTGCTGGCTGATGCTCGACTGGCTCAACCCCAGCTGGCCCTGGGCGGCGCTGAATCCGCCGCACTCCACCACGCTGACAAACAGACGCAACAGGTGCAGGTCCAGATCATGCAGTTGGCCGAGCATCAAACATTACTCCGCAATAAAGTCAGGTTAATTAACTTGATATTTTATCAATGTAACCGACGACGCATCCTGCAACCACTTCCTCTGGTCAGGTGTTCGTCATGGCTCCCATGTTCAAGCTGTGTTTACCCGCGTTATTCCTTGCCATGGCCGCATCGGCCCAGGCCGAGGACAAGGTGGTCAATCTGTACAGTTGGGCCGATTACGTCGCCCCCGAAACCCTGCAACGGTTCGAGCAGGAAACCGGCATCCATGTGCGCTACGACACCTTTGACTCTTCGGAAGTGCTGGAGACCAAATTGCTCACCGGCGGCAGCGGTTATGACGTGGTGGTGCCGTCCTCCAGCGTGCTGGCCCGGGGGCTTGCGGCCGGGGCGCTGAAACCGATTCCCCACGAAGGCCTCAAGGGTTATGCCAACCTCGATCCGGATTTGCTGGGAAAGCTCGCCGCCGTCGATCCCGGCAATCGCTACGGTGTGCCTTATACCTGGGGCACCCTGGGTTTGGGCATGAACGTCGAGGCGCTCAAGCAGCGCTTGCCGGACGTACCGCTCAACAGCCTGGATCTGCTGTTCAAACCCGAGTACGCGAGCAAGCTGAAAGATTGCGGCATCGCCATTCTCGATTCGCCCCAGGAGGTGATCGGACTCGCTCTACATTACCTGGGTAAAGATCCCTACAGCACCGACAGGAACGATCTGTCAGCCGCCGAGGCGTTGTTGCATCAGCTGCAGCCGAACGTGCTGTACGTCGCCACCGGGCGGCAGATCAGCGACCTGGCCAATGGCAGCGTGTGCCTGGCATTGACCTACAACGGTGACGCGAGCATGGCTGCCGACCAGGCACGCAAGGCCGGCAAACCCTATGAAATTGCCTACCGGATTCCCAGGGAGGGCACCCTCGTCTGGCAGGACAACCTGGCGATTCCCAAGGACGCGCCGCACCCCGAAGCCGCCCGTGCCTTTATCGAGTTCATGTTGCGCCCCGAGTCCGTGGCGGCACTGACCAACACCCTGTTCTTCGCCACGGCGAACCAGGCCGCCACGCCGCTGGTGGATGAAGCGGTGCGCACCGATCCGGACATCTACCCCCTGGCTGATGTACGTGAGCGGCTGTACGCCGACCGCAGCATGAACCTCAAGGACCTGCGTCAGCGCACCCGCCTGTGGACCACTTTCCGTAGTCGCCAATAACAAAAAAGGAGCCTTCAATGGACGTCCCGATGCAGAACGATCAAGCCCTTACCCGTGACAGCCTCTATGGCACGGCCGCCGAAAGTACCTACGCCGGTATCACCAGTTTCATGCGTCGCCGCTACAGCCGTGACTTGCGCGGGGTCGACGTGGCGGTCAGCGGTGTACCCTTCGACACCGCCACCAGCAACCGCCCCGGCGCACGCTTCGGACCACGGGGCATTCGCGCCGCCTCCGCCGGGATCGCCTGGGAACGGCACTGGCCGTGGACCTTCGACCCGTTCGACCATCTCGCGGTGATCGACTACGGCGATTGCAATTTCGATTACGGTTCGCCGCAATCGACGCCGGAATGCATCGAGGCCCACGCCGAGCACATCCTCAATGCCGGCACGGCGATGCTGACCTTTGGCGGCGACCATTTCATCACCTATCCGCTGCTCAAGGCCCATGCCCGCAAGCACGGGGCGTTGTCGCTGATCCACTTCGACGCCCACAGCGACACCTGGCCGGACGAAGAGGGCAAGCGCATCGACCACGGCACCATGTTCTGGCACGCGGCCAGGGAAGGGCTGGTGGATCCGTCGCGCTCGGTGCAAATCGGCTTGCGCACCACCAATGACGATCACCAGGGCTTTCAAGTGCTGGATGCGCGACAGGTGCATCGCCGTGGCTGCGAAGCGATTGTCGAGGCGATTCGCGCGCGGGTCGGCGATAACCCGGTGTACCTGACCTTCGACATCGACTGCCTCGATCCGGCATTCGCTCCCGGTACCGGAACACCGGTGTGCGGCGGCCTGAGCACGGTGCAGGCGCTGGAGATCCTCGGCGGCCTGCGCGGGATCAATCTGGTGGGCATGGACGTGGTGGAAGTGGCCCCGGCCTATGACAGTGCGGAGATCACCTCACTGGCGGCGGCGACATTGGCGATGGAGATGCTGTGTCTGTATGCGGCCAGGCATAAGGTCGATCGGTAAAACACAATCTCCCTGTGGGAGCGAGCCTGCTCGCGAAAGCGGTGTGTCAGTTGGTGCAGCGGTAGACTGACACTCCCTATTCGCGAGCAGGCTCGCTCCCACAGTCGTGATGGGTGTCAGGCCACTGGAACGATTGGCAGGTCGAGGATGCATTCCATGGCACCGCTCTGCAGCGTACGCTGTTTTCTTGGAACGACTTGAAGCGCGCGGTCAACGGGCAGTACGGGAACGCCCGAGCCCAGAAAGATCGGAATGGTGGTGATGAACAGCTGCTGCAATTCCCCGGCGTCGGCAAAACAGGCTGCCGTTTTACCGCCACCGACCAGCCAGACATTCTTGCCCTTCGCCGCTTGCCTGGCCCTGGCTGCGATGGCCCCGGCATCTCCGCGTACGAAGGTGATATCCAGATTGGCGGGGACTGACAGATTCCGGTTGCTCATGACAAAGGCGGGTACATCCTGGTAGGGCCAGTCATCGGGAGCGTTCGACATGATCCAGTCATAGGTCTGCGACCCCATGACCACCGCTCCGACTGTCTGATAAAAATCATCATAGGCCGTTGCGTCATCCCCCAGCGCAAAGTTCTCCAGCCAATCGAGTTTGTTTTGTTGAGTGGCAATATAACCATCTAGGGTGGCAGCTACGTAATAAACCAGCGTCGACATGTGTTTTCCTTTCCTTGTAATCATCCAGGCGAGAAATGATCCATAAATAAACTGCCCCTCTCGAAAGTAGCGAGGGGCGATGGAGATCATTTGTTTCGGGTAGGCGAAGATAATGCTGTTGCCACTTGGTAGGCGCTTTACCTGGTTGCGCCGTATACTATCTCCTTGGTAATGGGGTAAGTATTTTTACTTTTCGTGCTGATACGGCGAAGCAGCGGAGCTTTATGCCTCATACAGCTTGTAAAGTGTTCTTGATTACAAGGCGCATTTTAATTTTTAACTTTGAATTTTAGGCGTAGTGCGGCTATTTCAGTTGGATTTATGATTGAATATTTAGATTGCAAATCAAATGATAAGAGAGTAACAAAATGCTGCGATGGCCCAAAAATCTGGGTGGGAAGCCAACTTTTAGGAATGATCTGTAGGAGTGTTCTGGAAAAAAGCCCGAGATCAAAAACATAAGTTCTGGAAATACGGGGGGCTCCAGACAGATATTTTTCAAAAGAGTGGGTCTTTCAGAGTTTCCCTAGATCGCGCCAGGCTATATAAGAGTAGCTCAAATGGGAAATTCATTTTTGAGTCAGTGCGCTAGTTGGGGGTGGGTGTTATTTGCTTGGTGGCTGCTTATTTAATTTTTATTTGTGTGGGGTGGGTTTTCACTACTAAAGTCCATAATGAGTAACTATCGATATGTGGAAGATCAATAATGGCTTGCGTTTTTTCTGACGGAAAAAGGGAGTGGAAATCCAGATTTTGTGCATGCGTTCAGTCGTATTGCGCCAACTTATGAAGATAAGTACGGTACCAAACTGAGTCAGACCCATGATGAATGTCTGCGAGTATTGAGCCTGCTCGCGATGGCGGTCTTGCATTCAACATCTCTGTTGGCTGACAGGGCCTCATCGCGAGCAGGCTCGCTCCCACAGGTTTGATGGGTGTCAGGCGACTGGCACGATTGGCAAGTCGAGCACCTGACCACCACTGAACCGCGCGAACGAACCGGCAATGGATTCGTGCGGAACGCCTTTGGCTACGTCACTGACACCGTCCAGCCGCGCCAGTTGATCAGTGCTCAACTGCACATCCAGCGCCCCCAACGTGGCATCCAACTGTTCACGAGTCCGCGACCCGAGGATCGGAATCAGCGCCGTGGTTGAGCGTTTGGCCTTTTCCCGCAACCAGGCAATCGCCACATGGGTCGGGCTGGCGTCGAGTTCTGCGGCGACGTCGATCAAGGTGTCGAGCAGGGCGGTTTCGCGGTCGCTTTTTTCAGCATGAATCAGCACGCCGAGCTTGTTAGCGCGGTTGTCGCCTTCGCTGTTGCGATATTTACCGGTGAGGAAGCCACCACCCAGCGGCGACCATAGCGTCGCGGCCAGGCCAAGGGCTTCGGCCATCGGCAGTTGTTCGCGCTCGGCGGTGCGTTCGGCGAGGCTGTACTCGACCTGGATCGCAGCGATCGGCGCAAAACCACGGACTTCGGCCAGCAGGTCGGCGCGAGCGATGCGCCACGCGGGAAAGTTCGACAGCCCGGCATAGTGGATCTTGCCGGCACTGACCAGGTCGTCGAAGCCGCGCAGGATCTCTTCCATGGGGGTGACGCCGTCGCTCATGTGGGCCCAGAACAGGTCGATGTGATCGGTCTTCAGTCGTTTCAGGCTCTCTTCGACGGCGCGCACCATGTTCTTGCGGCTGTTGCCGGTGTGGGAAATACCGGCCGCCGGTGTAGTCCCCAGGGTGTATTTGGTGGCGATGATCAGGCTATCCCGTTCCGCTTGGATGAATTCGCTGAGCATGGCCTCGGACTGCCCGCCCTGATAACCATTGGCGGTATCGATGAAGTTGCCGCCGGCTTCCAGGTAGCCATCAAAAATGCGTCTGGCTTCGTCACGCTCGGCACCATGGCCCCAGCCGGTACCGAAATTGCCGGCGCCCAGGGCCAGTTCGGACACTCGCAAGCCGGTTTTACGACCGAAAACTTTGTAATGCATGGGATAACTCCAGAGGGATGACGACAGGGTTTATAAATGATGCATGACATGCATTAAATATGATGGTGATAATTTAAATCGTCAAGGTGCATTTCTTCCCTGCACAAAACCGCCGATCGCCGGTCACGTCATCACTGCGCAATGGCATACTGCCGCCCATGACTTTCGAATCCCCCTTAAGTGCCTGGCAGCACGCGATCGAGCAAAAGGGCTTCGTCCAGGACGAGGCCCAGGAGCATGCCGTGTGGGCGCTGCAAAAATGCCACGAAGCGCTGCATGAAGGCCGCTCTCCCGTTTGCGGCGTGTACCTGTGGGGGCCGGTGGGGCGGGGTAAAACCTGGTTGATGGACCAGTTCTACCAAAGCCTGCGAGTACCGGCGCGGCGCCAGCACTTTCACCACTTCATGGGCTGGGTGCACCAGCGTTCGTTTCAACTGACCGGCACCGCCGACCCGCTCAAGGCGTTGGCCCGTGAGTTGTCCGAAGCCGTGCGCGTGCTGTGTTTCGACGAGTTGTTCGTCAATGACATCGGCGACGCGATCATTCTCGGGCGCCTGTTCCAGGTGATGTTCGAGCAGGGCGTAGTGGTGGTCTGCACCTCCAACCTGCCGCCGGACCAGTTGTACGCCGACGGTTTCAATCGTGACCGTTTCATGCCCGCCATCGCCGCGATCAAGCAACACATGCAGGTGATCGCGGTGAATGGCGCAGAAGACCATCGCCTGCATCCGGGGGCCGTTTCGCAGCGCTATTGGGTGGCTGAACCAGGCAAGCCCGGTGCGCTGGGTGAGGTGTTCCAGGCGTTGAGCGACGGCCAGTCGGAATCGTGCGAGCCGGTCCCGGTCGGTTACCGCTCGCTGGAAGTGGTCAAGGCCAGCCCGACCGTGCTCTGGACCCGTTACGCCGCGCTGTGCGAGCAACCCTTCGCGGCCATGGATTTCATCGCCCTGTGCGATACCTTCGACGCTATTCTGTTGGGGGACGTACCTAACCTCAGCGCGCAAAAACGTGCCGGGCGCATCGCCCGCGGTACCGAGGACGGTGTCGAGCGGGTGGAAGCGGGGGACCGCGAGCTGCCGCAATTGTCGGTGCATGACGACGGCGTAAGACGTTTCATCGCGCTGGTGGACGAGTGCTACGACCGCAAGGTGCCGCTGTACGTTGAGGCCCAAGTGCCGATGGCAGCGCTTTATACCGAGGGTTATCTGGAATTCCCGTTCCGCCGCACCCTCAGTCGATTGCAGGAAATGCAGTTGCAACGGTTTGCCGAAGTCTGATCGGGAGCAGCACACATGAATCAGCCCCTGTCGCACCACCTGCTGACCATGGCTTATCAGAATGCCTGGGCCAACCACCGATTGGCCAAGGCCTGGAGGCAGTTGAGTCCGCAGGAGTTGATCGCCGCCCGGGTCAGCTTCTTCCCCAGTATCCGCGCGACCCTCAACCACATTCTCACCTGCGACTGGTTTTATGTGGATGCGCTGGAGCGCGAAATGCGCGGTGACGATCCGCATCCCGATTGCCGGGTGTTTTTCAAGGAAGACGAACCCTGCCTCATCGCGTCGGACCTTGTTCGTGAACAGGCCCATGTCGACCGCCGATTGATCGCTTACTGCGAACAGCTGCGCGACGCCAGCCTTGGCAAAATAGTGACCATCGCCCGCGACACGCCGCAACACGACAGCCGTTTGCGCCTGCTGTCCCATTTGTTCGAACACCAGATCCATCATCGTGGTCAGGTTCACGCCATGCTCAGCGGCACCTCGGTCAAGCCACCGCAACTCGACGAGTTTTTCTGCGCCGGCGAGTCGCACTTGCGGGCCGAGGATTTTGCCGAGCTGGGGTGGACGGAAGCGTTGATCTGGGGCGTTTGAACGCCAAAGAATTGCGCGGTGGTGATTGTAGATACCCGGGTGCTCGCGCTATGGTCCGCCGGTACTTCAGCGTGAAATACAGGCTGGGGGCTACTTCATGTGTGATCGAGGATGGAAATGGACTCCGCAGAAATTCTTGTGCTTCAGGCCAGTTACACCAATCCGGTGCATGCCGAGGCTATTTGTCTGGTGTTGAACCACTACGCCGAGGACCCGATGGGGGGCGGCCAGCCGTTGCCGGCCCATGTACTGGAGCAACTCCCGGCAGAGCTTGCCAGGCGTCCCCACGCTTTCAGTGTGCTGGCCTTTGTCGGGGGCGAGCCGGCCGGGCTGGTCAATTGCTTCGAGGGCTTCTCGACCTTTGCCTGCCGGCCGTTGGTCAATGTGCACGACGTGTCGGTGGTGAAAAAATTTCGCGGCCTGGGCTTGAGCCAGAAGATGCTGCAAAAGGTCGAGGACATCGCTCGTCAGCGTGGCTGCTGCAAGCTCACCCTGGAAGTGCTGGAAGGCAATGCCGTGGCGCAGGGCTCGTATGAAAAAGCCGGTTTCGCCGCCGGCATGTTCGACCCGGCCCATGGACGCATGCTGTTCTGGACCAAGAGCCTCTAAATCGACAGAACGTTTTTTGGGCATGCTCCCCTGTAGGAGCTGGCTTGCCAGCGATGGTCGTGAACGATAGCGCGTGTGAACCGGATAAACGCGGTCCCCTGTAGGAGCTGGCCTGCCAGCGATGGTCGTTAACGATGACGCGGGTGAACTGGATGAACGCGGCGCGCTTGAGTCCATCGCCAGCAGGCTGGCTCCTACAGTGTCAGTGTCCCGGAAATGTGTGTAGAGCCCAAAAAAGGGCGTCCATCAGGACGCCCAAACGGTCTTCTGCGACTGTAGAGCCGCAGTCAGAGGATCATTTCGGTCTGTAGGTTTCAGTCATTTGTGCGGTTTGATCGTCAGGCACCCGTAGTTCGGTGCTCTGGATCGGATGGCCGAGGGCTTCTTGCTGGGCCAGTCGCAGACTTTCGAAGTAATAGCGCATGCGTTCGGCTCCACCTTCGGCGAATGCGCTGGTCGAACCCAGCGCCATCAGGCCGGCGAGGATCACGGCGGTGCGTTTCATGGTATGCCTCCCACTAAAGTTGTCGGATGCCTTTCGTCCATGAATCAATGAAGCAGTGTCGAAATGGCATTATCCGCCGATTCGCTTAAATGGGAATTAACTTCACCGCTGGCCGCCCCATGAAAAAGGGGCCGCAAGCGGCCCCTGAAAGGATTACTGCTGAACGACCGCGGGTGACGTTTTCGCCTTCATCAGGCTGAAGTCGATCAACGCGCGCTGCTCACGCTCATAGGGGTTGCCGATCATCAATGGCCGGGCCTTGAAACTGTCGCTGACCACACTCTTGCTGCGATCGAGTTCGTCGAAGCTCAGGCCTGCCAGATCGGCCCAGGTGTGGATCAGGTGCGAGCTGCTGTAAGGACGCGACAGATTGCCGGCGAGGTTCCAGTCATGGCTTGCCCGCCACTTCGGCGAAGCCCAGGCCATGAACGGAATGGTGTACATCGGTGCCGTGGGCTTGTTCTCGTTACGCCCCAGGGTGTTGTGACCCGCGGAATCGAACACGTCTTCACCATGGTCGGAGAGGTACAGCAGGAAGCCGTTCGGATCGGTTTTGGCGTAGTCCTTGATCAGGCTGGAGACCACGAAATCGTTGTACAGCACGGCATTGTCATAGCTGTTGTACGTCGGCACCTGATCGTCACGTACGCCGGCCGGTACGCCATTGCGGTCCTGGAACTTGTCGAAGGTCGACGGGTAGCGGTACTGGTAGCTCATGTGCGTGCCGAGCAGATGCACGACGATGAGTTTGCGCGGCGCCGCGTCGGCCAGGGCCTTGTTGAACGGCTCGATCACGTCGCCGTCGTACTGCGCGGCGTTCTGGTTGCGGTTGTTGTTCAGGTACACCTGCTCGTCGGCCTGTTCGGAGAAGGTCGTGAGCATGGTGTTGCGCTTGGTCATGGTCTGCTGGTTGGTGATCCAGAAGGTTTTGTAACCGGCCTGTTTCATCATGCTGACCAGCGATGGCGTCGACAGGTACAGGTCCGGGTTTTCTTCGTCGGCGAAGGTCAGGACCTGTTGCAGCGCTTCAATGGTGTAGGGGCGCGGGGTGATGACGTTGTCGAAAACGTCCAGTTGATCCTTGAGCTTGTCCAGTTCCGGCGTGGTTTGCCGCGGGTAACCGTACAGGCTCATGCGCTGACGGTTGGTGGACTCGCCGATCACCAGCACCAGGGTCGCAGGCGTGTTGGCCATGGCGTCCTTGAGGTTGTGCAGCGGCGCAATCCTGCTGGCGCTGTTGAGCATGTCCTGCATGCCGGCCAGGGTTTCCAGGTAACGGTGATAGGCCACGGCCATCTGCCATGGCACCGCCGGCTCGATGCGGGTTTCGAACTTGTCGAAGCCTTCGGCGAAACTGCCGGTGCGCAAGGTTTGCTTGATCAGCGGATAACCGACCACTGCCACGACAATGCCCAGCGCCGCCACGATGGCCTTGCCACGGGGCAGGTACACCGGGCGCAGGCGAGTCCACAGGAAATAGGCAAATGCTGTGTGGGCCAGGAACGCCGGGATCATCCACCAGGCAAAGTACTGGGTCATGTACTCGCCGGCTTCAGCCACGTTCGACTCGAACATGATGAAGATGACGCTCTGGGAAAATTCCTGCTGATAAATGAAGAAGTAGCCCAGGCTCGCCATGGAACACGCCCACAGCACGATGCCGATCACGGCGGCCATGACACGGGTCTGTTTGGGGAACAGCAGCATCGGTGCCAGCCAGATCGCGCTCATGACGAAGGCCTGGCGGAATCCGGAAAACCCGGAGGTGCCCGTCAGCTGGATCAACAGTTGGGTAATGCCGGAAAAGTACCAGAAGAATACAAACAGCCAGACGAATCCGGCCCAATCAAAACCTGCCGCAGTCGTTTTGCTGCGTTCGAACAAAGACATTCAGCGCTCCAGCCGAGAATTCACTACCACCGCCGGGACTTGGAAATCGCGGACGACGAACGAGGGCCGCGCGGAACCGGGCGGCCTGAAACGAGTAATTATCGTGGGGTAATTGTGAAAATTTCGTGAGTTGCCGCAGATGGCAGGGCATGAGCCGGTGCGGAAGCAGTGCAGACTGCTCCCGCTTGAGACGGGGGAATCAGGCGAGTGGGGCGCGTTGCACCGCAGCCAGGGGCTGCGTCTGACCCGTTTGCAGCAGCAGTCGCAACTGCGCCAGTTCCTGTTTCAATTGATCGCGTTCGTCCTTCAACTGACGCAATTCATCGCGACGGATAGTGACGTAAAGGGTTTGTGCTGGCAGTGCGGTATGTACTGTGCCCATTGCTCACCTCGCAAATGGCGTGTCTCAACTGTAGAGCCGCGTCGAAATCAACGGCTGATCTACTATCGGCGCCGATTTTGATTTCTTTTGCTCCGGAAGGGAACTTTTTTATTTTTCATTGTCGTTGTGTCTTCGGCTTGATTCCCGACGTTATCCATCAGGATCGGGCACAATGCCCGGAAACTTCACGCCAACGCTCTGGACTAACCTCATGAGTCGCGTTGGGCTATAACCTTTGACACACTTTTTATTTGTAGTAGGGAGCATCAGCACATGCAACTCGGGATTATTGGACTGGGCCGCATGGGCGGCAATATTGCGCGGCGCCTGATGCTCAACGGGCACACCACCGTTGTTTACGACCGCAATACCGCCTTTGTCGAAGCCCTGTCCGCTGAGGGTTCCACCGGCGTCACGGATCTTCCTGCGCTGGTCGCTGGCCTGGCCAGGCCGCGTGCGGTGTGGGTCATGCTGCCGGCAGGCGCGCCGACCGAAGAGACCATCGACACCCTGAGCACCTTGCTCGAAGCTGGCGACACCATCATCGACGGCGGCAACACCTTCTATAAGGACGATATCCGTCGGGCCAGGACCCTGTCGGAAAAAGGCCTGCATTACATCGACGTCGGTACATCCGGCGGCGTCTGGGGCCTGGAGCGTGGCTACTGCATGATGATCGGCGGCGATGCCGCGACCGTTACGCGTCTCGACCCGCTGTTCGCAACCCTGGCCCCGGGCATGGGCGACATCCCGCGTACCAAGGACCGCAAGTCCGACGACGATCGTGCCGAGCGTGGCTACATTCACGCAGGTCCAGCTGGCGCCGGGCATTTCGTGAAGATGATCCACAACGGCATCGAATACGGAATGATGCAGGCCTTCGCCGAAGGCTTCGACATTCTGCAAACCAAAAACAGCGAGAGCTTGCCAGCCGACCAGCGTTTCGATCTGAACGTCGCCGACATCGCCGAAGTCTGGCGTCGTGGCAGCGTGGTGTCCTCATGGTTGCTCGACCTGACGGCCGACGCCCTGGCCAGTGATCCGAAGCTCGACGGTTTCTCCGGGTCGGTGGCCGACAGCGGTGAAGGTCGCTGGACCATCGAAGCGGCGATGGAGCAAGCGGTGCCGGTGCCGGTGCTGTCGAACTCGCTGTTTTCCCGCTATCGCTCGCGCGGCCAGGGCACCTTTGGCGACAAGATTCTCTCGGCCCAGCGCTTCGGCTTCGGCGGCCATGTGGAGACCTCGAAAAAATGACCCACGTGATCCGCAGGAAATCCAAGGCTGAGCCTGCACCCGCGACGACGCTGTTTCTGTTTGGCGCCCATGGCGACCTGGTCAAGCGTCTGTTGGTGCCGGCGCTGTATAACCTCAAGCGCAACGGGCTGCTCGGGGATGGACTGCGGATCATTGGCGTTGACCACAACGCCATCAGCGATGAAGGTTTTGCGCAAAAGCTCGAAGACTTCATTCGCAACGAGATGGCTGGCAAGGGCGATCACACCCTTGATCCAGCGGTCTGGTCCAGACTTGCCAAAGGCATCAGCTACGTCCAGGGCGATTTCCTGGACGACAGCACTTATCAAGCGCTGGCGGCGAAAATCGCCGACAGCGGAACCGGCAATGCGGTGTTCTACCTGGCCACCGCGCCGCGTTTCTTCAGTGAGGTGGCGCGCCGACTCGGTGCCGCCGGCTTGCTGGAAGAAACCCCCGAGGCCTTCAGAAGGGTGGTGATCGAAAAACCCTTCGGCTCCGACCTGCAAACGGCCGAGGCCTTGAATGCCTGCCTGCTCAAGGTGATGACGGAAAAGCAGATCTACCGGATCGATCACTATCTGGGCAAAGAGACCGTACAGAACATTCTGGTCAGCCGGTTCTCCAACAGTCTGTTCGAAGCGTTCTGGAACAATCACTACATCGACCACGTGCAGATCACCGCCGCTGAAACCGTCGGCGTGGAAACCCGTGGCAGTTTTTATGAGCACACGGGCGCGCTGCGGGACATGGTGCCCAATCACCTGTTCCAGTTGCTGGCGATGGTGGCGATGGAGCCGCCCGCCGCGTTCGGCGCCGATGCGGTGCGCGGCGAGAAGGCCAAGGTCGTCGGCGCGATCAGGCCCTGGACAGTCGAGGAGGCCCGCGCCAACTCGGTGCGCGGCCAGTACGCCGCGGGTGAAATCGACGGCAAGGTGCTGCCGGGCTATCGCCAGGAAGACAAGGTCGCGCCCGACAGCAATACCGAAACCTATGTGGCCCTCAAGGTCATGATCGATAACTGGCGCTGGGTCGGGGTGCCGTTCTACCTGCGCACCGGCAAACGCATGAGCGTGCGTGACACCGAGATCGTCATCTGTTTCAAGCCTGCGCCCTATGCGCAGTTTCGCGACACCGAGGTCGATGAGCTGCAGCCGACATATTTGCGCATTCAGATCCAGCCGAACGAAGGCATGTGGTTCGACCTGTTGGCCAAACGTCCCGGTCAGGCCCTGAAAATGGACAACATCGAACTGGGGTTTGCCTACAAGGATTTCTTCGAGATGCAGCCGTCCACGGGCTACGAAACCCTGATCTACGATTGCCTGACCGGCGATCAGACGTTGTTCCAGCGCGCCGACAACATCGAAAACGGCTGGCGCGCCGTACAGCCGTTCCTCGATGCCTGGCAGCAGGACGCCAGCGTGCAGAGCTATGCCGCCGGGGAAAACGGCCCGAAGGCCGGCGAAGAATTGCTCACCCGTGACGGTCGCGTCTGGCACCGACTCGGGTAATGTGGGAGCGAGCTTGCTCGCGAAAGCGGTCTGTCAGACACTTGGATGTGAATGTGCCGACGCCATCGCGAGCAAGATCGCTCCCACAGGGGCGGGGGATTACAGCCAGTAGCTCACCGCATACCACCCGAGCAAGCCCATGACCACGGTGTACGGCAACGCCATCCAGACCATCCGCCCGTAAGACAGACGCACCAGCGGTGCAATCGCCGAGGTCAGCAAGAACAGGAACGCTGCCTGGCCGTTGGGCGTCGCCACGCTCGGCAGGTTGGTGCCGGTGTTGATCGCAATGGCCAGTGTCTCGAAATGTTCGCGGGTCATCTCACCCGCCATGAATGCGCGCTTCACTTCGGTGATGTAAATAGTCGCGACGAACACATTGTCACTGATGGCTGACAGCAGGCCGTTGGCAATGAACAGCATGCCCGGTTGTTGGTCCGCCGGCAGTGCGAGTACCCATTGGATCAACGGCGAGAACAATTGCTGGTCGTGAATCACCGCGACCACGGCGAAAAACACCACCAACAAGGCGGTAAACGGCATGGCGTCCTTGAACGCGGTGCCGAGGCGGTGTTCGTCGGTGATGCCGGTAAACGCGGTGATCAACACGATCACCATCAAGCCGATCAAGCCCACTTCGGCGATGTGAAACGCCAGCCCGGCGATCAGAATCAATGCGGCAGCGCCTTGTACCACAAGCGCGGCACGTTGGCGGGCGGTGCGCTCGGCATTGTCTTCGGCGGCGTAGTTGGCCAGCACTGCACGGACGTTATCCGGCAGCAGCGTGCCGTATCCGAACCAGCGCAGCTTTTCCAGCAGGACGCATGTCACCAGGCCTGCAACCAGTACCGGCAGGGATACCGGTGCAACCTTGGTGAAGAATTCGTAGAAATGCCAACCCATTTCATGGCCGATCAGCAGGTTCTGCGGCTCGCCGACCAGCGTACACACACCGCCCAGTGCGGTGCCTACGGCACCGTGCATCAGCAGGCTGCGCAAAAAAGCGCGGAACTGTTCGAGATCGCCCTGATGCAGGGTCGGCAGATGTTTGTCGTCGCTGTACTCGCTGTCCTGGCGTGGGTCGTTACCCGAGGCGACGCGGTGATACACCGAGTAAAAGCCTACGGCGGCACTGATGATCACGGCGGTCACGGTCAAGGCATCGAGGAACGCCGAAAGGAAGGCCGACAAAAAGCAGAACATCAGGGCCAGCGCGGCCTTTGAACGAACCCCCAACAGCAGGCGCGAGAACAGATACAGCAGCAAGTCCTTCATGAAGTAGATACCGGCCACCATGAACATCAGCAGCAGGATCACCGGGAAGTTGTGCAGCAACTCGTCATACAGCGCCTGGGGCGTGGTCATCTTCAGCAGCAGGGCTTCGATCAACAACAGGCCGCCGGGCATCAGCGGATAACACTTGAGCGCCATGGCCAGGGTGAAGATGAACTCCAGCACCAGCAGCCAGCCGGCCGCCACCGGGCCAGCGGTCCACATTACCAGGGCATTGAGAATCAGAAAGCCGACGATGCAGGCCTTGTACCAACGGGGCGAATGCCCGAGAAAGTTGTGCGCGAACGCCTGGGCCATTGAACCGGACATCGGCTGCTCCTTGTTTTAAGAAGCGCGCAAGTTGCCGCAAGCGAGTGAGAAGATCAAGCGCAGGAAAAATGCATGTGCCTACCCGTGATAGCGAACGATGACCGCCTTGTAGTTTCCATGCAGTGAATAGCCGCCGACGACGATGTTTCCGTCGGCCTGCGCCGCGACACAGGTGGCGGTATCCAGGCTCGGGCCCAGGCGAGTTCGCGTATAGCCGCTGCCTTTGCCGAAACGGCGATCGGGAAGGCCGCTGGGCAGGTATCGCCCGACAATGAAGTCTGCTTCGATGCCGCCGATGGTTGCGCCCGCCGTCAGCACACCGCCATCGGGCAGTAACTGCGCGGTATTCCACTGGCAGCCGTTGTGGCCAATTACCAGACGCTGCGGCTGGCCGCCGTTGCAGTGGTTGTCGGGGCGGCCGTTGCTGTGCATCTTGAATGTCAGGCAGTGCATCGGTTCGCGACTGCTGCCAAAACACAAGACGTCGCCGTTGATTTGCTGGACCACCTGACTGACCCGGGCGCCATGCCCACGCGCCTTGAACGTCAGGAATCCATCCACGGCAAAACTGTCGTCGAGGCGGCCGTCGGCGTGGTAGCGCGCCAGCAAGCCTTCTTCAGGAAAGTTGATCGACCCACCCACCATAACCCGGCCGTCACCTTGTACCGTCAGGCTGCTGAGCCAGGTATTCATCAGCAGGTGCCGGACCACCACAAAGCCACGGCCATTGAACGAGCAGTCCAGCGAGCCTTCGACATCCAGTCGTATCAACAGGCCCACGTGATCGGCCTGTTCGAAGTGATGGTTGGCCAGGATCAGGATCCGGCCGTCTCGCTGTACGCCCACATCGCAGGCTTCAGCGCCCGGCACGCCGGGAGGCAGCCAGATATCGCGCATACCGAGTGACAGACCACCAGGCAATCGCACGACGCGGCGGCCATTATCGCCAAAGCTTCGAACCAGGCGCCCCTCTTGATCGAACAGTGCCAGACCCGGGAGCGTGCGGTGTGCGTTATCGTATTGCAGGCCGGCCAACAGGATATTGCCGTCGGGCATGACCAGTACCCTGGCGCCCATGGCTTCGAATCCGGGTTCGAATTGCCCGATGACGCTGCCTTGCCTGCCGAACGCAAGGTCTGCCGAACCATCCTCCAGCAAGCGGGCCAGGCCAAAGCGGCTGCCCTCGGCCATGGCGACCTTTGCCGCCACCAGCACACGGCCTCGGGCATCGATTGCGACGTCGTTGGCCATGCTGCAAAGGCTGTCGGCGAAATACACCTGGGTTTTACCGTTGCCTGCAAACGTCGTATCGAGAGCGCCGGCAGTGTTCCGGACGGCGGGGCGGGCAATGGCGGACTGGATTGGCATGAACCGCATCTCCTTGCGAGTCGTCCTTATCCAGAAGTTTGGGTGGCGACTTTATAAGGAGAACATTCAATCCCTGAATGGGGAGATGCACAACGGTATGAACTAACAGACGGAGAGTCGCTGTGTGCCACAACAGTGTCTTTTCGAACCAATGGCAAGCCTGCAAAGTATCAGGCACACAAAAGTTCAAACTAACGGGGCAATGAGTGCGTATGGGCGAGAACCATCAGCCCAACTAAAGGCGGGGGGGAGGGCGCGGATTACCCCGGAGTAATCCGCAAAACGATCAGTGCGGCATCGACCACGACTGCAGTGTGTAACCTTCCTCGCTCAATTCGGCGCGAGCCTGTTCCAGCAGCTGTTCGAGTTGTGCGGGATCGGAATAAGCACTGCTTGGGATCTGCTTGCGGCCAATGCTGGTGCTGGTGCGATCGATAACGGTCAGGCTGAGTTCGCCATTACCGTCTTGTGGAGCCCAGGCCACGCATTTGAATGGTTTGAATGCGCGGTCGGCAATCAGAAGTGCTTCGTTGATACGGAGCGGGGCGTTCATAGGATCTTCTCTCTGTATGCCCAATCAAGTGATGTGCCGTCGGTTGGGCTTACCGTTCGGCTGGTTACTTGTACTGATGCCCGCAACCGGGGTCCGGGTCACACACAATCAAAAGAAATTTCGACTTTATTTCATAGGCTCAAGAATGAGTCCGGCATTGAAAGCTGAATGAAAGGAAAGAGTCGTTAGGTAACTATCAAAGGCGCGCTTCTTATAACTGCATTTATTGCAGTCCTATAGTCAAACGGTACAAGGGGCTGTCAAGTTCTTGCTAACGTTACAGTCAGGTCCGCCAAATGATTGTTTTTAATAAATTTTCTAAAATTTGGCGCCAAGGAACAGTCATGAGCGATGTGCCAGCTTCACGACGTCTATTAGTGGTGGACCCCTGTGACGATTGCTATCGTCTGCTCCCTGGACTGCGCGAAATCGGTTGGGAGGTTGACAGCTGCACGCTGGAGCACGCCGCTGAGCGAACCTGTGACGTGGGCTTGATACGCCTGCAGCCGTATCACCTTGAGCACCCGGAGCCGGTCAAGGAGTTGATCAGCCGCAGTGGCGCAGAGTGGATAGCCGTACTCAACCAGGAAGTGCTGCGACTGAAAAATGTCGGCGACTTTGTCTGTGAATGGTTTTTTGACTTTCATACCTTGCCATTCGATGTGTCCAGGGTTCAGGTAACGCTGGGCCGGGCATTTGGCATGGTGCGGTTGCGTGGGCAGGGTACGGTGCATGTTGACCAGTCCGAGCACGAATTGCTCGGCGACAGTAAACCTGTGCGTGAACTGCGAAAACTGTTGAGTAAACTGGCCCCGACCGAATCTCCGGTATTGATTCGCGGTGAAAGCGGCACTGGCAAGGAATTGGTCGCACGAACCCTGCATCGCCTGTCCCAGCGTCACAGCAAACCCTTCATCGCGATCAATTGTGGTGCGATTCCCGAACACTTGATTCAGTCAGAGTTGTTCGGTCATGAGAAAGGCGCTTTTACCGGCGCACATCAACGCAAGGTCGGACGAATAGAAGCCGCTAACGGTGGCACTCTGTTTCTCGACGAGATCGGTGACCTGCCACTGGAGTTGCAGGCCAATCTGCTGCGGTTCCTCCAGGAAAAGCACATCGAGCGGGTGGGTGGCAGTCAGCCGATTCCGGTCGATGTGCGGGTGCTGGCGGCGACGAATGTCGACCTTGAAGCCGCTATCGCGAAGAAACGCTTTCGCGAAGACTTGTATTACCGCCTGAACGTACTGCAAGTGCTGACCGTTCCGCTGCGCGAGCGCCATGGCGACTTAGCGATGCTGGCCAATCACTTTTCCCATTTCTACAGCCGTGAAACCGGACGTCGCCCCCGCAGTTTCAGCGAAGACGCCTTGATTGCCATGGGCAAACACGACTGGCCAGGCAATGTGCGTGAACTGGCCAATCGCGTTCGTCGCGGACTGGTATTGGCCGAAGGCCGGCAGATCGAGGCCCGCGACCTGGGGTTGATCAGTCAACACGCAATTGCCGCGCCGATGGGCACCCTCGAAGAATACAAGACCCGGGCCGAACGCCAGGCGTTGTGCGATGTATTGAACCGTCACAGCGATAACCTGAGTGTCGCCGCCAAAGTATTGGGCGTGTCGCGCCCGACTTTCTACCGGTTGTTGCACAAGCATCAGATTCGTTGAACTCCTGCTTCAAACAAAAAGACCGCTGCAGTGGAAGTTGCTGGCGCGGCGCGCTTGAGTCCATCGCCAGCAGGCTGGCTCCTGCAGTTTCAACGTGGGCATGGCCCCCTGTGGGAGCTGGCTTGCCTGCGATGGTCGTTAACGATTACGCGTGTGACCTGGATGAACGCGGCGCACTGGAGTCCATCGCCAGCAGGCTGGCTCCTACAGTATCAGCGTGGGCAGGGTCTTTTGTGGGAGCTGGCTTGCCTGCGATGGTCGTTAACGATTACGCGTGTGACCTGGATGAACGCGGCGCACTGGAGTCCATCGCCAGCAGGCTGGCTCCTACAGTATCAGCGTGGGCAGGGTCTTTTGTGGGAGCTGGCTTGCCTGCGATGGTCGTTAACGATAACGCGTTTGATCTGGATGAACGCGGCGCATTCGAGTCCATCGCCAGCAGGCTGGCTCCTGCAGTTTCAACGTGGGCATGGCCCCCTGTGGGAGCTGGCTTGCCTGCGATGGTCGTTAACGATTACGCGTGTGACCTGGATGAACGCGGCGCATTCGAGTCCATCGCCAGCAGGCTGGCTCCTGCAGTTTCAACGTGGGCATGGCCCCCTGTGGGAGCTGGCTTGCCTGCGATGGTCGTTAACGATAACGCGTTTGATCTGGATGAACGCGGCGCATTCGAGTCCATCGCCAGCAAGCTGGCTCCTACAGTTTTCCTGGATTGCGTGAAGAGCCTGGTCAGAAGTAGTAAGGGAATTTCAGGCTGAACTGGAAGTCCGGGGCGTCGTCCGTCATGCCAATGGACAGGTTGGGTACGATGGTCAGGCGGTCGGTGGCCGCAATGGTCATGCCGATGTTGAAGTAACCGGCGTTGGCATCGCTGGACACCACCGACTGCCAATCCCCGCCATCTTCCTTGAGCTGGCTTTTGCGTTGCACCAGGTCGGAGACCGAGAACGACATGCTCATCTTTTCGTTCAAGGCGAACGCAATACCGGCGCCAATCTGGAAACTGTCACCAATGCGTACTTTGCCCGGCGTCTTGAGCGCCGGGTTGGAGCTGATGTCGTCGAAGGATTCTTCCAGGTTGTGCGTGTACGACAGGCTGCCGAACAGCACTGCCGGATCGAAGGTCTTGACCAGAGAGATCCCCGGCGTAATCGACCAGACGCCGTTACCGGTAGGCAAGGACTCAGGCACGGCCAGGTTGGAATTGGCGTCCACCCGAACCAGCTTGATGCCGAACGGGTCTTTGCCGGTGGGAGCCTTGACGCGCAAGGTCAACACGGCATCCGGCGTGTTGGCCGACTCGTCGAGGAATTTGTAGGCGATACCGAAGTTGACGTCACCAATGGCCGGGTCTTCCTTGACGGTGTCTTCGGTCGTGACGTTGGCGGCACCGCTATTGCCGCCACCGGACTGGTACGTGGACTGGCGGTAGACCACCGGCACGTTCAGGTCGAACTGCCAGCGATTGTTGAAGTTGTAGCGGCCGGTGAGGTCCAGCGTCCAGGTGTCAGCCTTGATCCGGTCCAGGTTGATGGCACCGAGAAAGATCGAGTCCAGGGCGAGAAAACCGTTGAGGACCAGTTGGCGGGTATCGTACCTGGAGTAGGTTATCCCGGTTTCGACGCTGAACTTGCCACCGCCGAAGAACCCGCTGGCCTCGTCATACAGGTTTGAAACGCTTTGCGCCGGTTGTGAGTCTTCGGCCAGCGATTGTCCATACGAACTGCCGCTGCCTCCGGCGGCCCCCCCTGAAGCCGCCGCGGCACCGGTGCCGGTGGCGACGTTTGGATTGCCCTTCAGGTCTGCTGGTGACTTGGCCAGGCGTTTGGGAGGGGGGGCAGCGGGCTGTTCTTCGACCTGGCGGACCCGTTGTTCGAGAACCGCCAGAGCTTTTTGCTGGACTTCGTATCGTTGTTTCAACTCCAGAAGCTCTCGTTTGAGAGCCTCCAGTTCCGGGTCAGGTGCTGCCTGCACCATCGCCACCGGGAGTAGAGAGCACAAGCATATAGCTGCACGCAGTGATACCGATCGGTACATGAAAAAGCCGTCCATTTGTGCCCAATGGTCGTGACTTAGCGTAGCTCAATACCCCAAGGTCCGTAATGCAGTGAGTTGGTTCAGGTTGTAGCCCAATGCACCAGCACTCGGGCTTTTATTGTCGAGCACGACGTTGAGTCGGGTCATGTTGTTGACCACATTGCTGCTGCCCAGCAACCGGGTGTCTTGCAGTAATCCGCCCTGGGCGACTTGTTGCAGGCTTGAGCCCTGGTTGTTGTTGGCGGTAATGGCCAGCTGAACACCGCCGCCGGTCGCGGACACGGCGACACTCCCTGCAGCATTGCTGCCGGTGATGGTTTGACCGGCTATCAGCGCCTGGCCCCGGCTAGGCACCGGCGCAGGGGCCGTACTGGCCTCTTTGACGTTGATGGCGATCTTGTTGTTTGAGCGGTTGCCATCGCCTGCAGCCCGTGTGACCTGGGTAATGCCCTGAGAGGTGCTCAGTCCGGCGCCACCCGTTACACGACCGGTGCCCGAGTTGGGCGAACCGCCTTTACCGCTGTGTTTGATGGTTGATACGTAGAACTCGGGCTTGACCGTTGCGGCTTGAAGACGCATCGAGGTGGTTGCCCCGATCAGATCACCACTGGCGTTGCGCCAGGTACTGCTCATGACAACACCGAAGCTGATGATCCGCCCCGGCATCACATACCGGCCACGCAACTCGGCCAGTTCCTGGTCCTTGATTTCGATGGGTCTGAACTCATCAGCAAAACCTGAAGTGGTCGCTGCCAGACAGGCAGTGACCACCCAATACGAGGTTTTCATTTGCTGCTCCCGGAGCATCCTGCCCCCTGTCATCTTATTGGCGATTAGAAGAAGTCGCTCTGTATGAAACCAAATTCCATCAATTCAGCATCTTTGACCGGGTTGAAATTATCCATCTTGTTCTTGGCAGTCAGCGGTTCCGGTGGACTGCGTAACGCATTGGTCTTGTCGTAACCGGGACCGATGATAGCGAAGACAATGCCATTCCAGCCTTTGACAAAGTCATCATGGGAGTAGCGTTTGTGACCGAGCACCGGGTCGCCGATGTAGACCCAGTTCTTGTCCGCCCGCTGCAACACCACGAAGTGCTTGTAGCCACGAGTTTCCATCAGTACTACCACCGGAATCGTCACGGCATCGAGTCGTTCAGGCGGGATCTTGTAACCCCGGGCGCGCATGCCGATGCTTTCTATGTAGCGCTTCATGTCCAGCATGGAAAAACCCTGGGTACGGACCAGATCCTGGTCGGCGAAGTCCAGCATGCCTTTGATGATGTACTCCTCATCGACGTCGAGCCAATAGGCCTGGCGCAGGATCGTTGCCAGCGCGGCGGCGCCGCAGCTGAAATCGGTTTTCTGTTCGACGATGTCGCTGAACTTGCGCTCACGCAAACTTTGTACGTGCTTGTACACCAGCACGCCGCCCGGCAGGGCGGCAACCGGCATCTGTGCAGCCTGGGTCAGGCCAGACAGGCACAGCAGAACGAAAAGGGCCGTCTTACGCATGGACGATACGCCTTCAAACCAAGGAAAAGCGCCGTCGCCGGGGCTTTCATGGCGGTCGCGATTATGGGCATGATTTACAGCCTGCGGCGATGGACAGCGAGTTGCTTTGCTGGTTGCCGACGCCGGACGATACGTTGGCTCCGCCGTTGCCGGAGAAGTTGTTCATCGAGCTCGTGATCGAAGCATTGTTGGTTACAGGAGGTCTCCAGCCTTCTGGCGTCATCACTTGTTGAGTGGTTATGCCGGACAGACCGAGTACACCCACGGGTACGAATTCAGTCCTGGCGTTGTTGGTGACGTTCAGCCCGGACGTGCTTTGGTTCGCCGCCGCCGCAGCTACCGCTACACGGCCGCCGGAAACGGCAATTGCCAGGTTGTTTTTCTGTTGGTTGAAGTCGCCGGTGGTCACGTTGATGCCGATGTTGCCGGAACCGCTGTTGCCCGCGTTATTGAGCGTTGTGTTGTTGGTGTTGGAGCGGTTCCTGGCGGTGTTGCCGGTGTTCCTCTGAGTCGCGCTGGAGACGGCGACCGCGCTGCCGAAGATGAAGGCTTCGTCAGCCGTGGCAAGGGCGGCGGCGTTGTCTTGCTGGTTGCCGTTACCGGCTGCAACGTTGGCGCCCATGTTGCCGTTGGAGTTGTTCAGGGAGTTATCGATTTTAGCGTCGTTTTGGGTGCCCCGGTTCACTACTCCGCTGTCACTGCTTTCCTGCGAGTCCAGCACGGCGGCCCCGGCGCCTGCGGTAATCTGCAGAATCTGTTCCAGCGACGGGCCATTAGGCTGTTGGTTGCTGCCTTGTCCATTGCCTTCGGGATCATCAACACCGGCTGCCTGGGCTGCGAATGCCATCACTGCTGCCAGGGCGAAAGCCAGTGGTTTGAGAGCAGTTGTCGGGTTCATGGTGATTCTCCGTGCTCATTAGTTGGTCAAGTGTTGATACTTCCCCATTCGCACTGTATCGGGGTCAGTCAGAGACCCGGATACTCAGGGTGTTAGCCATTCGATTCCCCACCCCGGCACTCTGGTTCACCTGGATCACGCCCCGGCTGCCGGTGAAGGCTTGGTCGCTTGTCACGACCTGGCGACTGCCGATTGGGGTGCCAGTTGCTCCCGAGCTCGGTAGCAACGCCACGTTCTGTTGAGAAAGAACACTATCGTCGATGGCTTGCGGTGCAGCGCCGATGCTGATGCGCAGGGCGTTGGCCATCTGGTTGTTCGCCCCGGCACTCTGGTTGACGCCCAGTACGCCGTTGCCATTACTGAAAGAGGTGCCACCGATATTGGCCGTCGCATCCATCGACGGATTGGCCGGCGTGGTGATGCTCTGCCTGACGCTGGTGGTCGCCCCGGTTTCGGTGCCAATGGCGATCGCGCGGACGTTGGCCTGCTGCTGTTGATCACCCGCCGCCTGGTTGACGCTGAAGTTGCCTCGGTATTGGGTACCGGAATCCAGAAGGGTGGCGTTGTTCACCGAACTGACGCCCGAATCGGCCATCACGCTGGTGCCGCCGAGCAGGGCAAGTAACAGGGCAGGTATCCGGGCAGGTAAAAGGGCAGTTAAAAGAAGGGAACGATCCATCTCATTGCCCCCCCGTGATTCTGCTCAGTGGGCTGAGGCCGCTGCTCATGGCGCGGTTGATGGTTCCGGAAATGGCGGCACCGCTGCCACCACCGTGGCCGACTGACATGCCGGGCAAACCGTTGGGGTTGGTGATGACATTCAGGCCGTGCATGCCGCCCGGGTTTTGCCCGAAGCTGTTATGAGGGGCCGTTCCGGTGGTTACCCCGGCGATGTCGGCGTCGCTGAGTTCGCCGGTGACGCGGGCAGAAGGGTTGGCGCTGATGGTGGCCGGGTTCGGATCCCTGCCGCCGCTGCGACCGATGAGCGTTGGGTGAACGGTACGGTCAAGCACGATGACACCGTTGCCTTCGGCTTGAACGTTTAAACTGAGAACAGTGCCCGCAGCGCTCGCGATCAGCAGGAGGCACATCAAGCCTTTTTTTTTGAATATCTCCACGACATTCATTCCTTCATTTGTAAGCTGGCCCCGGTCAGCTGTGTGAGGAATAGAGCGAAAGCTGTGCCGCCTTTTGAATATCGAGTTGATTCAATGGTTTACAGACTTGGTTCGGGAACCCTATGTCGAGGGTGTACCAAGGGTGAGACGAATCCCTGCGCAGGCAGCCCGTAATTGCCGACCAATCCCTCTGGAACAAGGGTTCTAGCGCTGTTGTAACAATGTCTTAACACATCCTGTGGGCAAACGATGAGGGGTGTTGAAACGGGTAGTTTCAGGCAGGGAGGTTGTTTCAGGATCGGACACTCCCCCCCCCACAGCAGGGGGAGGATGGGGAAAATGCCCCAAACGCCGGTCAGGCGCCGAGCAATCGGTTCACGGCGTTCAGTGCCTGGATTCGGCGTTCTGCCCAATCTCCGTGCAGCACTTGAACCGGTTGTGCGTGGCGTTCAAGCCAGGCCAGGGTCTGCTCGAAAAATGCCTGGCGCTCACTCAATCGGGGCTGGCAACGCTGGCCGTCATCCGTCCACTCGACGTGCTCCGGTGACAGCAGCAGGTGCAAATCGTAATGCCGGGCCAGTAGCGTTTGTTCAATCCAGGCGGGGCAATCGTCAAACAGGGTCTGGCTCCAGAGGATATTGCTCAGCAGGTGCGTGTCGAGGATGAGCAAAGGTGGCTGTTGCGCCCGCGCCTGGTCTTCCCATGCCAATTGACCGCGGGCGATGGGCGTAATGTCGGCCAACGTGGTGTCCCGCGGATTCTGCTCGATGAACCAGCGCACGTACTCGTCAACCAGCATTCCGCCGAAACGCTGTTGCAACTCGGCTGCCAACCAGCTTTTACCGCTGGATTCAGGACCTGTGAGGACCAGGACTTTCATGCGCGCAATGCCGGGTCGGCACGCCATTCGCGCCAGCCCTGTACGGCGATGACGGCGAACAACCCGTACAGGGTGGCGGTCAGGTACAGGTCCTTATAGACGAACAATCCGACGAATATCACATCCAAAGCGATCCACAACGGCCAGCACTGGACACGTTTTTGCGCCATCCAGACCTGCGCCACCAGGCTGAACCCGGTCAGTGCCGCATCAAGCCAGGGCTGTGCAGCGTCGGTCCAGTGGGCCATGGCCGCTCCCAGCGACAGACTGCCGACGGCACCAATGGCCAGGCTCAACACCACGGTTCGAGCGTCGAGACGACTGACTTCGCGACCATGGGTCGTGTCGCCAACCCGTGTCCACTGCCACCAGCCGTAAAGCTGCAAGGCGGCATACACGACTTGCAGCAGCATGTCGGAATACAGTTTCACTTCAAAAAAGATCCAACTGTAGAGCAGCACCATGACCAGGCCGATAGGCCAGCACCAGGGGTTCTGTTTGACCGTCAGCCAGACGGCAATGACACCGAGGGCGGCGGCAAACAGTTCAAGCCCGGACATGGAGATACCTTTGGGAAATCGAAGAGGGGCGGATTGTAACCGCCGATCGGACTTGTCTGATAGGATTTCGCCCCCCCGCACGGGTAAAGCTGATTCAAGGTGGTTTTTTCACAGGATTTTAACGGTTCTGTGGTGATCCTTGATGCGCGGGGACCTCAGCCAGGCTGATCGCAAAAAGCATTTGAAAAATATTATCGGGGCATGCCGGCGTGCATAGCCTTTTGGGGGATTGATGGATCTTTGGACCGCCTTTCAGGCATTGATTCTTGGGGTTGTAGAAGGACTTACCGAGTTCCTGCCCATTTCCAGTACCGGCCACCAGATCATCGTGGCCGACTTGCTCGGCTTCGGGGGCGAGCGGGCGATGGCGTTCAACATCATTATTCAGCTGGGTGCCATCCTGGCGGTGGTGTGGGAGTTTCGACGCAAGATCTTCGACGTGGTCATCGGTCTGCCAACCCAGCCGGGCGCCCGGCGGTTTACCGCAAACCTGTTGATCGCGTTCTTGCCGGCCGTGGTGTTGGGCGTGATCTTCGCCGACCTGATTCACCATTACCTGTTCAATCCGATCACCGTGGCAACGGCGCTGGTCGTGGGCGGGATCGTCATGTTGTGGGCCGAGCGCCGCCAGCATGAAGTACACGCCGAATCCGTGGATGACATCACCTGGAAAGATGCCTTGAAAGTCGGCTTCGCCCAATGCCTGGCGATGATTCCGGGCACTTCGCGTTCGGGCTCGACGATCATCGGCGGTTTGCTGTTCGGCCTGTCGCGCAAGACCGCTACCGAGTTCTCGTTCTTCCTGGCGATGCCCACCATGGTCGGCGCAGCGGTGTACTCGGGCTACAAGTACCGTGAACTGTTTGTCCCGGCGGATTTCCCGGTGTTCGCCGTCGGCTTCGTCACGGCGTTCATTTTTGCAATGATTGCGGTCCGCGGGCTGCTCAAGTTCATCGCCAACCATAGCTATGCAGCGTTTGCCTGGTATCGCATTGTGTTCGGCCTGATCATCCTGGCGACCTGGCAGTTCGGCTGGGTCGACTGGAGTGCGGTCAAGCCGTGAGTGACTCGCGCTCGCGCAACAACCCCGGACGCTCGTCCGGGGGACAGTTCCGCCATCCACGGCTGAAGTGGCTGTTGTTTGCAGTCCTGTGCACGTTGCCGCTGTCGGGTTCGCTGTCGTTATGGCTGCACGGGGAGTCGCTGATTCCCCTCGCGGCCTACGGCATCGTCAGCGTCGTGACGTTTTTCCTGTACTGG
This sequence comes from Pseudomonas sp. GNP012, assembly GCF_054343835.1. NCBI lineage: Bacteria > Pseudomonadati > Pseudomonadota > Gammaproteobacteria > Pseudomonadales > Pseudomonadaceae > Pseudomonas > Pseudomonas sp. GNP012. The sequence continues at coordinate 2,140,173 of NZ_JBTGUU010000001.1, forward strand.
AGCGACAAGCGCAAGGCACGCGCCGAGCAATGGCGTACGCCGGAGAATGTCCTGCATGCGCTGGAGCTCGCCGGCGGCTGGCCCGGTGCATTGCTGGCCCAGCAGGCGTTTCGCCACAAAACCCGCAAAGTCTCGTACCAGTTGGTGTTCTGGATCATAGTGCTATTGCACCAGGTGTTCTGGATCGATCACCTGTTTCTCGGCGCACATGTGTTCGCCTTGACCTTTTAAACAAAGCCCTACAGTAGCAGTCCGACTTGAGTGCGCCTGGGCAGTCTGCTCACCACCAATTGGTGGGAGCGCTGCAGCAAGCCCTGCAATTCCTCGCTGCCGAGCGGGTAGGGCGTTTGCATGATGATCCACTGGGCCCGGGCCAGATACGGCGCCGGATGAATGCCCGGACGGTCGCAGTGACCGAGAAACAGATCCTTGTCGACCTTGAAGGCCAGGGAATCACCCCTCAGGCCCTGCAAGGCGAACATCTTGTTCCCTGCAATCGAAAACACCCGCACACCTCCCCATTTGTAATCTTCCCGGGCACCGGGCAGGGCGAGGCAGAACTTCGCGACATCCTCTTCGCTCATCCGTCCAGCTTTCATAACAATCGTTCCCCACAGGCATTGAAGGATTCGACCAAGTGGTCAATCCAGGCGCGTACCGCCGGCATCACTCCGCGTCGATGAGGATAGACCGCCTGCAGCCAGCCACCGGGCAGCGACCACTCGGGCAATAACTGCACCAGTGAGCCGTCTTCCAGCTCCTGTTCGCAATACATCATGGGCAGCATCGTAAAGCCCAGGCCGGAGAGGGTGCTGGCCTTGCGCACGATAAAGTCATCGATGCCCAGCCGGGCCTCGAGCGCGAGTTCACAACTCTTGCCGTTTTGATCCAGCAGGCGGATGTGCACCAGGCGGTCGGCTTCCAGGGCGCCGAGCACCGGCAGGCTTTTCAGATCTTCGGGGTGATTGATCTCACGACCTTTGAGGAAACCGGGGCTGGCGACCATCAGCATCTGCGCCTGACGCAGGCGGCGGGTGACCAGCAGCGGGTCTTCATCGCCTAGCTCCCGCACACGCAGGGCAACGTCAATGCCTTCGTTCACCAGGTCAACCCGGCGGTTAAGCAGCATGACCTCCAGCTGGACCTGAGGGAAGCGTTCGAGAAAGTCGCTGATCACCCCCGGTAGTATTTCGTGGGCCAACCCGACCGGGCAGGACACCCGCAAACGCCCTCGGGGTTCACTGGACATGCTGGCCACGGCCTCGTCGGCCATTTCCGCTTCCAGCAGCATCGCCTGGCAGTGCCTGAGGTAGCGTTCACCCACAGCGGTCAGTTTCAGCTGCCGCGTGGTGCGTTGCAGCAAACGTGCACCCAGGCGCTCTTCCAGTTCGGCGATGCGCCGCGACAGTCGGGACTTGGGGATGCCCAGCAAGCGTCCGGCTGCCGCGAATCCGCCGGCTTCCACGACTTTGGCGAAGTAATACAGGTCGTTGAGGTCTTGCATGATGTGCATCCGATTGTTCTATCTGTGGGACGAACTATCGCATTGTTGCCGACTAATCAGCTATTGGTTTCGTCTGTAGGATTAGTCCCATCAGATCGCCCTTGTGGGCGATCCTCACTTGGAGATCCCACATGAAACTGCTGCATATCGATTCGAGCATCCTGGGCGACAACTCCGCTTCCCGTCAGTTGAGCGGTGAAGTCGTCAAGGCCTGGCAAGCCGCCGAGCCGACCGCCGTAGTGACCTACCGCGACCTGGCCGCTGACGCCATCAGCCATTTCTCTTCCACTACCCTGGTCGCCGCCGGCACCACCGCTGAACTGCGAAACGCCGCACAACAGCACGAAGCCGAACTGAGCGCCTCGACCCTGGCCGAATTCCTGGCCGCCGATGCCGTGGTGATTGCCGCACCGATGTACAACTTCACCATCCCGACTCAGTTGAAGGCCTGGATCGATCGCATCGCCGTAGCCGGCCAGACCTTCCGCTACACCGAAGCCGGCCCTGAAGGCCTGTGCGGCGGCAAGAAAGTGGTGGTCGTTTCGACTTCCGGCGGCATGCACGCCGGTCAGGCAACCGGTGTTGCCCACGAAGAATATTTGAAGTTGCTGTTCGGCTTCATCGGTATCACCGACATCGAAATCGTCCGCGCCGAAGGCCTGGCTTACGGTGACGACGTACGCAGCAAAGCCATGAGCGCTGCTCACGCGCAAATCAGCGAGCAGTTGTTCGCCGCTGCGTAAGGCCTGTGTAAAAGTTCGCAACCGTTCAGGTAAAGCCCAAAAAACTCTGTATTCTGGCTACGCAAGTACCAGCTACGGAGTTTTTTGTTTCTGGTCGTTTCGGAGGGTGGCCCGACTTATGCTGTTCGGGGTGTACGTCTCAAGTCCGGTAACAAGGTGGGCATCTCATGGTGCGTCTTTGTGCAACTTTACTGATTTGCCTGCTCAGCAGCCTGAATACAGTGCACGCCGCGCCTGCACCGCATCCGCACTGGAGCGTCGGCTTTCATGAGATGACGTTTCTCGACCCACTGGACCTGCAGCCGATGCGTGCCATCGCCTTCTATCCTTCCAGTGATTGGGAACACACCAGCAAACTCGAGGGTTATACCGTCGAAGCCGGGGAGGACACCAAGGTCGCCATTGGCCGGTTCCCGATGCTGATGCTGTCCCACGGTAACACCGGAACCCCCCTGGCCTTGCACGACCTCGCCACCTCGCTGGCACGCAAAGGTTTCGTCGTGGTGGCGGTGATCCACCCCGGTGACAACTCCAGGGACCACAGCCGCCTCGGTACTTTGAGTAACCTGTACGGCCGGCCGATCCAGATTTCCGAAGCCATCACTGCCACCCTGGGCGACCGCATGTTGTCCCCCTTCGTCAACGCCGATCAGGTTGGCGTCATTGGTTATTCGGCCGGGGGCGAGACCGCATTGATTCTGTCCGGCGCCACGCCGGACCTGGATCGCCTGCGCCGTTATTGCCAGGAACGTCCGGACGACCGCGACGCCTGCAACACTCAGGGTGAATTGATTGTCGACCGCGACGACCTGCAACCGGTGGCGGACCCACGCGTGCACGCCTTGATGCTGATGGCGCCGTTGAGCCTGAAGTTCGGTCGCCACACCCTGGCTGATGTGCACGTGCCGGTGCTGCTTTACAGCGGCGATGGCGACAAGCTGGTGGCGGTCGACAAGAACGCCGCAGCACTGGCGCGCAAGCTGCCGACGGCGCCTGACTTCAAGTTACTGGCGGGAGCAGGGCACTTCGTTTTCATGGCGCCGTGCAATGACGAGCAGATCGCGATCATGCCCGCGCTGTGTACCGATGCCGATGGCGTCGATCGGCAAGACATTCACCGCAATCTGATCTCTGAAGCCGGAAGTTTCTTCTCGCGCACCCTGGGCAGGGCGACCCGGGCCGGGATGCAGACGGCTGATCAATAGATTTCTTTGTAGGAGCTGCCGAAGGCTGCGATCTTTTGATCCTAAAGTCAAAAGATCGCAGCCTGCGGCAGCTCCTACAGAGGTTCAAGCCATGGCGCGGTGCTTGAGCAGCAGGGTCAGTCCCAGGCCGATCACCGACAACAACGCGGCACTGAAGAAAATCCACGAATACCCCATGTTCAATGCGATCGCGCCCATCAAGGGGCCGGCGATCGCCAGCGCCAGGTCGAAAAACACCGCATAGGCACTTAGTCCCGCGCCCCGGCTGGAATTGGGCACCTGTTTGATGGCCTCGACACCCAGCGCCGGGTACACCAGCGACAGGCCGAAGCCGGTCAGGCCGGCGCCAATCAGCGCGTACCCGGTCGACGGGGCCAGCCACAGCAGCACCAGGCCCGCCGTCTCGATGCACATGCAGGCAATGGCGCAGGTGAACCCGCCGAATCGGCTGATGGCGGAAATGAACAGCAGCCGCGACAGAATGAAACAGACCCCGAACACGGTCAGGCAATAGGCGGCACCGGTCCAGCCGCGATTGACGTAATACAGGGTGATAAAAGTCGTCAGGGTGCCGTAGCCGATGGAAGCCAGGCTCAGGCTCGCGCCAAACGGCGCAATGCGCCCGAACACCGCCCAAAACGGCAAGCGTTCACCACGTACCACCGGCACCGAGGGCTTGTTGCGAATCAGCAATAGTGCAGCCAGGGCCAGCAGCGACAGGGCGATGCCCAGGCTGGCGAAACCGAGTTGTTGCACCATGACCACGCCCAGCGGCGCACCAATGGCAATCGCACCATAGGAGGCGATGCCGTTCCAGGAAATCGACCGCGCGGTGTGCTCGGCGCCCACCTGACCCATGCACCAACTGATGGTGCCGACGCCGATCAAGCCTTGGGCAATGCCCAGCAACAAGCGCCCGGCGATCAGGATCAGCAGGCTGAGCAACGGCAAACCTTGCAACAGGGTCGACAGCAGCGTCAGCAGGCCACTGAGCACAATCCCGGACAAGCCATAGATGATCGCCCGCTTGGTGCCGACGCTGTCCGACATGCGCCCGGCCATGGGGCGACTGAGCAGGGTGGCGAGGTATTGCGAGCCGATGGTCAGCCCGGCCACGATGGCGCTGAACCCCAATTGCTCGTGGACATAACCCGGCAATACCGCAATCGGCAAACCGATGCAGAGGAAGGCAATAAAGGTATAGAACACGATGGAGACGATCTGCAGGGTGATCGCCATGGAGCTTTGCGGGGGCACTTGCTGCACAGACATGAGGGCTCGTTCGCGGGCGGCGGTGGGAGAACTGCATCATGGCGCGGGACATTGATAAAAGGAAGCAGGCTAACTAATTATTGCTGGTATCGAGGGCCTCTTCGCGAGCAAGCCCGCTCCCACAGGGGAAATGCATTCCAAATGTGGGAGCGGGCTTGCTCGCGAAGGATTCGGTACCCAACAAAATCCTGGCCATGAAACACAAAAAGCCCCGTCACATGGACAGGGCTTTCAACTTGCAGCTTGCGGCTTGAAACCAATAGCTGCCCTTAGAACACCACACCCTGGCTACGCAGGTAGTCGTCATAGGTGCCGCTAAAGTCGGTCACGCCGTTCGGGCTCAACTCGATGATGCGGGTGGCCAGGGACGATACGAACTCACGGTCGTGGCTGACGAAGATCAGCGTGCCCGGGTAGTTTTCCAGCGCCAGGTTCAGCGCCTCGATGGATTCCATGTCCAGGTGGTTGGTCGGTTCGTCCATCACCAGTACGTTCGGCTTTTGCAGGATCAGCTTGCCGAACAGCATGCGGCCTTGCTCACCACCGGAAATGACCTTGACCGACTTGAGGATCTCGTCGTTGGAGAACAGCATGCGGCCCAGGGTGCCACGAATGATCTGCTCGCCCTGGGTCCACTGGCCCATCCAGTCGAACAGGCTGACGTCGTCTTCGAAGTCATGGGCGTGGTCCTGGGCGTAGTAGCCCAGCTCCGCGCTTTCGGTCCACTTCACGGAACCGGCGTCCGGGGTCAGCTCACCCATCAAGGTACGCAGCAGGGTGGTCTTGCCGATACCGTTCGGGCCGATGATCGCCACGCGCTCGCCGGCTTCGACGGTGAAACTGAAGTTCTTGAACAGGGTCTTGCCGTCGAAGCCCTTGGACATCTGCTCGATGGTCACGGCCTGGCGGTGCAGTTTCTTGGTCTGTTCGAAGCGGATGAACGGGCTCACGCGGCTCGATGGCTTGACTTCGGCCAGCTGGATCTTGTCGATCTGCTTGGCGCGGGAAGTGGCCTGCTTGGCTTTCGAGGCGTTGGCCGAGAAGCGGCTGACGAACGTTTGCAGTTCGGCGATCTGGGCTTTTTTCTTGGCGTTGTCCGACAGCAGTTGCTCGCGGGACTGGGTCGCCGCGGTCATGTACTCGTCGTAGTTGCCCGGGAACAGGCGCAGCTCGCCATAGTCCAGGTCGGCCATGTGGGTGCAGACGCTGTTGAGGAAGTGACGGTCGTGGGAAATGATGATCATGGTGCTGTTACGCACGGTGAGAATCGATTCCAGCCAGCGAATGGTGTTGATGTCCAGGTGGTTGGTCGGTTCGTCGAGCAACAGCACTTCCGGATCGGAGAACAGCGCCTGGGCCAGCAATACGCGCAGCTTCCAGCCCGGAGCCACTTCGGACATCGGACCGAAATGCTGTTCCAGGGGAATACCCAGGCCCAGCAGCAGTTCACCGGCGCGGGATTCGGCGGTGTAGCCGTCCATTTCGGCGAATTCGGTTTCCAGCTCGGCCACGGCCATGCCGTCTTCTTCGCTCATTTCCGGCAAAGAATAGATGCGGTCGCGCTCGGCCTTGACCTTCCACAGCTCTTCGTGACCCATGATCACGGTGTCGATCACGGTGAATTCTTCGTAGGCGAACTGGTCCTGGCGCAATTTACCCAGACGCACGTTCGGCTCCAGCATGACCTGGCCGCCGGACGGCTCCAGGTCGCCGCCGAGGATCTTCATGAAGGTCGACTTGCCGCAACCGTTGGCGCCGATCAGGCCGTAACGGTTGCCACCGTTGAACTTGACCGAAACGTTTTCGAAGAGCGGCTTGGCGCCGAACTGCATCGTGATGTTAGCTGTAGAAATCAAAGGTTTTTCCTGCGAAGCATTCAGAGTAGCTAGGGTTGCGGCAGTACCGGTTCAGTACCCGTTTCCACTGTCCGGTCCGCGGGACATTCATCCCGATCGGCAGTGGAAGTTCAATCTGGCATTAAGTGGACAGCAGCATGTGGCGCGCCTGGCCCGAGTCGATGTGCGCTGAAAGGGGAATTTCCCGCTTTCAACCTGGTGGCGCGTAAAGTTTGGCGGCGATTGTACTGGTCTGGCTCTTTAAACGATAGGGCGTTGAGGCCGCAGTGACGTTTCGGCGGATTTTGTGGACAGTTTTTCACAGTTACAGGTTAACTATTGGTTACAAACTGTGGCTAAAATGCCATCTGTCGGCCAAGCGCCGATCGTCGGTGTAGCTCAATGGTGCTACAGGGCCGCTGTTTCGTTTTCAGCCGCTGCACAAGACCCGGAGACCGGCATTCCGGTAAAGGGCGCAGTTTGTTTTCTTCTGACGTGTGACGATTTCCGTGAAACTGATCATTGCCGTTATCTACGTTGTCTCTATTGCGTATGTCCACCTGCGTGGCCAAGTGCGCCATAAGCTGGGCCGCCAGTTGAGTGATCACTCGACGTTTCTGGCGCCGATCAATTGCTTTCTTTATCTGTTTTCGAAAATCCCTAACAAACCCTATCTCGACCCGGCCGACTTCCCCGACCTGAGTCCGCTGCAGGCGCACTGGGAAGAAATTCGTGCCGAAGGCCAGAATTTGCTTCGGGCCGGCCAGATCAAGCGTTCGGACCAGTTCGATGACGTGGGTTTCAACTCGTTTTTCAAGACCGGCTGGAAGCGCTTCTATCTCAAGTGGTACGGCGACAGCCATCCATCGGCCATGAAGCTCTGCCCGCGCACCACCGAACTGGTGCAGGGCATTGGTTCGATCAAGGCGGCAATGTTCGCCGAGTTGCCACCGGGGTCCAGACTGGTGCGTCACCGCGACCCGTATGCCGGTTCGTACCGTTATCACCTGGGTCTGGAAACCCCCAACGCCGAGGGTTGCTACATCAATGTCGATGGCCAGGACTATCATTGGCGCGATGGCGAAGCGGTGATGTTCGATGAGACCTACATTCATTACGCAGAAAACACCACGCAGCAGAACCGCATCATTTTGTTCTGCGACGTCGAGCGGCCAATGAAATACAGATGGGCAGCAGCATTCAATCGCTGGTTCAGTCGCCATGTCATGTCGGCGGCGGGTGCGCCAAACGAGGCGGGCGACAGGACCGGCGGCCTCAACCGCCTGTTCGGCAAGATCTACAAGGTTCGCCTGCACGGCAAACAACTGAAAAAACGCAACCGCAAGCTTTACTACCTCGAAAAGTGGTCGATCTTCGCGGGGTTGCTGGTGGTCATCATTCTGATCTGAGTGGTATGTCCGGGCGGCGTCCAGACGATGAGGCCGGTACATCCAGCCAATCACTGACCGGCTTTCTTCTTCGCGGCCGGTTTGCTGTTCGCCTTGGGCTTTGCCGTTGCCTTCCCCGCACCCTTGCTGCCCAGGCTACGCTTGAGCAGTTCGGTCAGGTCAATGACATCCGCCGTTTTACGTAGCTCTTCACCAGAGGCGGTCTCGACGTCTTCGATCTTGCCTTCATGGGCCTTCTTGTCCACCAGGGTCATGATCTTGTCCTCGAAACCATCCCGATAGTCTTGCGGCGACCACTGGGCGCTCATGTCCTCCACCAGGCGCCTGGCCATGTCCAGTTCGCCCTTGGCCAGTTCCGGCCGGGTCACTTCGCTGCCCAGCGCCAACTCATCGAGGCTGCGAACTTCCGCTGGCCAGCGCAGCATCACCAGCACCAGCGCCGACTCCAGCGGCATCAGCGCGGCCAGGTGCTGTCGCGTATGCAGTACCACATGGGCGAGGGCGACCTTGCCGGTTTTGCTCAGGGTTTCGCGCAGCAATGCATAGACCTTGCCGCCGCGCTTGTCGGGTGCCAGGTAGTAGGGCGTGTCGATGTTCTGCAAGGGAATCTGCTCGCCGTCGACAAAGGAAAAAATGTCGATGGTCTGGGTCGAGAGCGGGTGAGCGCTGCGGATCTCCTCCTCACTGAGCACCACGTACCGGCCCTTTTCGTATTGCACGCCCTTGACGATGTGCTCCTTGGTGACTTCCTTGCCCGTGACCTTGTTGACACGCTTATAGCCCACCGGGTCCATGCTGCGGCTGTCCAGCCAGTCGAAATCGACGCCCTGGGAAGACGTTGCCGAGACCAGCGCCACGGGGATATGCACCAGTCCGAAGCTGATTGCGCCTTTCCAGATTGCCCGTGCCATGGTCGTCTACTCGCGAGTGATGTTCAGGTGACCTGCGGCCTCGAGCAAAAGTTTCCGTGGTCTTTGGGGCCGTTCCTTTAACCGGATCAACGTCGTGTTACATCTTGCCGGGGAGGTTTTTGTTAACAAATACGAACCCCGGGCGTAGCGTGATATCGAAGTCCTTATCCACGTGACGTAGCGAGGCACCGCCATGAACCGATACGTGTCTGGCGCCATTGCGCTGGCCCTGAGTGCTGTACTGGGCCCAATGGTCGAGGCCGACACCTCTGCTTCGTTGCGCATGGCCCAGAATCTGCCGGGCAACACCAACAACAATCCTTACAGCAGCCCGATCAACCGGGCCAACCCCAACAGCATGCAAGGCACCCGACCCAGCGCCCCGGCCATTCGCGGGCCCAATACCGTGCCGGTCCCGCGCCCGCCGACACTGGACAACGGCGGCATCGGTAATCGCTACCCCGAGCGCAGCGCTCCCGCCAGCCCACCGACATTCATTCCCAATCCTGCGCCACGAGACACCGGCACCGGCACCGGCAACCGTTGAGCGGCCGGCATGACGTGTGCCCAGGTTTTATCCGTCCTCATGATCATCAGAAAAGGAGTCTGCATGTTGCGTAAAAACTCATTGGCAATCCTCTGTACCAGCGTATTGATCACCGCCACTGTCCCTGTGCTTGCCGCGCCCACCCAGACGATGAAAAGCGAAGAGGGCACTCTCGAGGTGACCCCTGTCGTGACGGGACTGGAGCACCCCTGGGCGCTGGCATTCCTGCCGGATGGTAAAAGCATGCTGGTCACCGAGCGGCCCGGCAACCTGCGGCTGGTCACCGCCGACGGCAAGCTGTCGGCACCGCTCAATGGCGTGCCAACGGTCTGGACCAAGGGGCAGGGCGGCTTGCTCGACGTTGCGTTGTCACCCGATTTCAGAAAGGACCGGATGGTCTATCTGACCTATGCCGAAGGGGGTGGAGAGGACAATAAGGCCGGTACTGCGGTGGGGCGCGGCCGGCTCTCCGACGATCTGACGGCAATCAAGGACTTCCAGGTGATCCTGCGCCAGGAACCCAAACTCTCGCAAGGCAACCATTTCGGTTCGCGGCTGGTGTTCGATCGAGACGGCTATCTGTTCGTGACGCTGGGGGAAAACAACGAGCGCCCGACCGCCCAGGACCTCGACAAGCTGCAAGGCAAGGTGGTGCGAATCTACCCGGACGGCACGGTGCCCAAGGACAACCCCTTTGTCGGTCAGGCCAACGTGCGCCCGGAAATCTGGTCCTACGGCCAGCGCAACCCGCAAGGTGCGGCGCTCAACCCGTGGAACGGTACGCTGTGGGAAAACGAACATGGCCCTCTGGGCGGCGATGAAATCAACATCATCCAGCGCGGCAGGAATTACGGCTGGCCACTGGCGACCCATGGCATCAATTACTCCGGTAAACCGATTCCCGAAGCCAGGGGTGAAACCCTTGAAGGCACCGTTGCCCCGAACCATGTCTGGGAAAAGTCCCCGGGACTGAGCGGCATGGCGTTCTACGATGCCGATCGATTCAAGGCGTGGCAACGCAATGTGTTCATCGGCGCATTGGTCAGCCAGGAGCTGATCCGCCTGGAGTTCGATGGCGACAAGGTGGTTCACGAGGAGCGCTTGCTCGGGGCGTTGAGAAAGCGTATTCGCGACGTGCGGCAGGGGCCGGATGGGTATTTGTATGTGTTGACCGATGAAGAGGATGGTGCGTTGTATAAGGTCGGATTGAAGTGAAACTCACACGCCGCCTTCGCGAGCAAGCCCGCTCCCACAGGGGAATGCATTTCAAGTGTGGGATCGCGAAGGCTGTTGGAGCGACCACAAAAGCAGCTACTGCTTCTGTCCATACACAATCACAGCCGCCCTCAATTTGTCCCGGCCAAAGCTGCACATCTTCTCGAACTCCCCATGGCTGACCGGCAGGTGCTGGCAGTCCATGGCCTGGCGATGCTGGCTGTGGTCCACATCGGGATCGTGCAGATAGACAAATTCTTCATCGCAATCGGTCACTATCACCCAGTGCGGCGATTTGGAGCGGGTCAGGCGATAGCTACTGATCAGCACCAATGGCTGCCCGCCATGCTCCAGCAGTTGCGCAAGATTCAGTGGCCCGCCGATCTCGCACACGACGTCACTGGCAAGCAGCTGCGCGGTGAACTCTTCGTGCACCAGACGCATTACGTCTTTTTTATGCTCATCGCGCACCCCGTCAAGGAACAACGGCCCGGCCTTGCTCAGTTGCAGGCGCACCCGAAGTTCGCGGCGCCAGGCCGCCAATGCCAGGCCTTGCGGGCTGCAGCCACCGTGGCCGGAGGTCATGAACACGGTAGTTGCCTCGCGCCAGATCTGCAGTTCTTCACGCCGCTCCAGCAAACGCCCCGGCTGCAACGCGCCCATGGCCATGAGCAGGCAGGCCGGACCGCAGGTGAAATCGGTGGTCTGTGGGTAGTAGGGTACTTGGATGTTGCGTGATTCGCGGTGCTGGAGGATGCGTTTTTCCAGGCGCAACGCATCGGCGTGGTCTTGATAATAGTCGTGGATCAGGGCAAAGCGCCGGTAACCGTTACGTTCATACAGGGCAATCGCCGCCGGATTGTCGATACGCACCTCCAGACGCAGATAGGCGCAATCGTGTTCCAGGGCAATGGCTTCGGTGCGATCAAGCAGTTGCTTGCCCAGGCCATTGCCCCGCGCCTGAGCCGCGATGGCTATCGAATAGAGACGCGCCAGCGACGTACCTCGATGGAAAAGCACCAGGGCGTAACCCAGCAGATGCTCGCCGCGCTGGGCCACGAGCAGTTGCCCGTTGGCGCGGCTGATCATCCATTGAAAGCTGCGACTGTTGAGCCGATCGGTGGTAAAGCACTGCTCTTCAAGTTGCAGCAGTGCGGGTAAGTCTTCTATTACCGCCAAACGAAAAACTGTATTCATACTGACCACCGTAAAAGTTGCGTAACGAAACGGGACTTTCGAAAAAGTTCGTGCTTAATAGGAAAGGTCTTGTTCTCCAACGGATCAATCACTATGTCAGCGGTACAAGGTCATTGGCGCGAAGTATCCGAGCAAACTTTGCCGACAGCAATCACTTCGGCAACTTATTTAAATGATTCCAATAAAACTTCCAGCCAGTTGATTATCATCGTCGAACGCAAGGAAGACTGGGCCTCCTATTTTCCCAGCGAGGACATCGTCACGGCCCAGGAGTATCTGGAACAAACCCGCGACAATGAGCAGGGCAAGCGCGTGCAGGTCATCAACCTGTGCCGCAGCTACAAGTACCTGGGGCACGGTTATTACTGCTCGCTGCTGGCTGAAGCCCGTGGGCACAAGGTCATTCCGTCGGTGCGAACCATCAGCGAACTGACCCGCAAATCCCTCTATGGCCTGGCGCTTGACGACCTGGATAAAACCCTGGAAAAAGCCCTCAGTCATCATGCTTACAGTGACACCGAAGGGTTTACCCTGACGCTGTATTTCGGCAAGACCAATATTGAACCCTTGCAGGATTTGGCCAGGCAATTATTTGAAGTGTTTGCCTGTCCGATCTTGTTAGTTGAATTTCGCCGAACTAACGGTTGGCATATCGAAGGCATCAAGTCGGGTGCGTTGCACAAGTTGCGGGAGGATCAGGAAGATCAATTTGCCCACTCCCTCGACAGTTTCAGTCGCAAGATCTGGCGCCAGCCGCGCTCACGGCGGCTGGCCCGCTACGACCTGGCCATCCTGCACGATCCCGAGGAAGCCCTGCCACCGTCGAATGCCAGGGCGCTGGACAACTTCGTCCGGGTCGGCCGGACCCTGGGCATCGATGTCGATTTGATCGAGCGCAAGGACTATGCACGGATTGCCGAATACGACGGTTTGTTGATCCGCGAGACCACCAGCGTCGACAACCATACCTATCGCTTCGCCAAGAAAGCCGAGAGCGAAGGGCTGGTGGTGATGGACGACCCGACATCGATCCTGCGCTGCACCAACAAGGTGTATCTGACCGACCTGCTCAAGAGTCATCAACTGGGCATGCCCGCCACTGAAATCCTCTACAAGGAACGACCGGAAGACTTTGAGCGGGTTGGCGAACGACTGGGCTTTCCGCTGGTGTTGAAGATCCCCGACGGTTGTTTCTCCCGGGGCGTGATCAAGGTCGAGAGCCAGCAGGCGTTGCTCGAAGCTACCGCCGAACTGTTCGAACATTCGGTGCTGTTGCTGGCCCAGGAGTTCTTCTACACCGAGTACGACTGGCGCATTGGCGTGCTCAACCGCAAACCGATCTTTGCCTGCCAGTACTTCATGTCCAAGGGCCACTGGCAAATCTACAACCACAAGGCCAAGGGCCAGGACATCAACGGTGAATGCCGCACCCTGGCGGTTCACGAAGCGCCGCGCGCGGTGGTGGAGCTGGCGGTGAAGACGGCCAACCTGATCGGCGACGGTCTCTACGGGGTCGACCTCAAACAATCCGGCGACAAAGTGGTGGTGATCGAGGTCAACGACAACCCGAACATGGACGCCGGCATCGAAGACGCCTACCTGCAGGACGATCTGTATTCACTGGTGCTGGAAGAGTTCGTTCGGCGTCTGGAGCTTAAACGTCGCGGCCAGGCCTGGTGAAGCAGCGATGATCAAGAGTTTTCAGTTGAGCGGTGGAACGCTGCAGGCCGTCGAGCGACTGGATGCCGAGGTGGTGCTGTTCAGTCACCCCGATGCGGCCGAGCGCGACCTGCTGCACAGTCATTTCAAACTCGACGAACACGCCTTGGCCTCGGCGCTGGACCCTGACGAGGTGTCGCGCATCGAGTTCCATCCCGACAACCTGTTCCTGATCTGGAAGCGTCCGGACAGTTACTCCGGCGCCGACAACCTGGGGTTCCAGGTGTCGTCCTGTGGCCTGCTGTTTTCTCCGGGGCGCTTGCTGGTGATCGCCACCGATGACGCACCGCTCAACGGGCTCGGCAAGCGCCAGGCGCTCGACACGCCACTGGATGTCCTGCTCGATCTGCTGTTCAACAACATCCACCACTATCTGGGGCACTTGAAGGTGATCAAGCTGATCGCCCGGGAATTGCAGCAGAAATTCAACGCCTCGATGCAGAATCAGCATCTGATCCAGATGTTCAACCTCAGCGAGAGCCTGATCTATTACATCAATGCGATTCACAGCAATGGCGCCGTGCTGAACCGACTGCGCAATCATGCGCAAAAGCAGGGCTTCAACGCCGAGGCCATCAGCCTGATCGATGACCTGATCATCGAAAACAACCAGTGTTACAAGCAGGCGGAAATCTATTCGACGGTGTTCTCCGGCCTCATTGACGCCCGGGGCAACCTGATGAACAACAGCATGAACAACCTGCTGCGCAAGCTGACGTTGATCAACGTGGTGTTTTTGCCCTTGAACCTGATTGCGAGCATCGGCGGCATGTCCGAGTTCAGCATGGTGACAGCGGGAACGCCGTGGTGGGTATCGTACCCCTTGCTGCTGTCGACGATGATGATCGGGGCGGGGGCGATGGTAGTGGGGCTCAAGCGGTTGGCGAAGTGATGGCGGTGAGTCAGGCAATGATGATGTCGAATCTGATGACCCCTTCGCGAGCAAGCCCGCTCCCACAGGGGATTTCAGTGGGCGCAAGACAAGTGTGGGAGCGGGCTTGCTCGCGAAAGCAATTTCAAGGTTTCTACAACTGTCGAGTCGCGGCAGGCAATTTCTTGCGATCCTGAACCCCGCGTACCACCAGATACAACAATGGCCCAACAGACACAAACACAGCGGTGATCAATAGATAAGGCACCACCGAAAGCGTCGACAGCCCGCGCTTTCGCGCATCCCGGTACATCCAGATACCCGCCAGCGTCGCCAGCAAGTACAGATCGATCACCACCTGCGCAGTATCGGGACGTGACATCAGGCTGATGCCGAAGTCGATCAGCGACTGTTCGGCCTGGAGCATCACCGAAAGGGTATAGCCGGCAAAGGCGACCAGGACGATAAGGGGCAGGGCAATGGCATTCATGTGTTCCTTCCTTGGGCAATGACTGGAATCGGCAGCCTAGAGGGATCTGCACAAATTTGCCATTGACTTGCCATCAACGCCCGGCTAATTTCGAGCCATGACTTCCACCGTATTGCGCTGCCAGCCAAGCATTATTACCGCCATTCCTCATTTGGCGGGCTAGCTCACGACTGCAGCACCCAACCCGCCCTCGAGGCGGGTTTTTACTTTCTGTCTCCCGGGCCCCGATCAATGTCAGGAGACGACCATGAGTTTTACAACCGACCAGCAATCCCTGCTTGAACGCTACGTCAAAAAAATCCTTGCCGCGCCGGTGTATGAACTGGCGGTGCGCACGCCTTTGCAAGCGGCACCGGCCTTGTCCGAGGCACTGGGCAACCAGGTCCTGCTCAAGCGTGAAGACTTGCAACCGACCTTTTCCTTCAAGATCCGCGGCGCCTACAACAAGCTGGTGCAACTGAGCGATACGCAAAAGGCTCGCGGCGTGGTCACGGCTTCTGCCGGTAATCATGCGCAGGGTGTGGCGCTGGCTGCGCGGGAGTTGGGAATCAGCGCCACTATCGTAATGCCTTGCACGACGCCGCAATTGAAGGTGATCGGAGTTCGTAGCCGGGGCGCCGATGCGGTATTGCATGGCGAAAGTTTTCCGTTTGCGCTGATCTATGCACTGGAGCTGGCCGCGGAAAGCGGGCGCACCTTTGTTTCGCCCTTTGATGATCCGGATGTGATCGCGGGCCAAGGCACGGTGGCCATGGAAATCTTGCGTCAGTATCAAGGTCCGCTGGACGCGATTTTCGTGCCGGTGGGTGGCGGGGGGCTGATCGCAGGCATCGCCACTTACATCAAATACTTGCGGCCGCAGGTGCGCATCGTTGGCGTCGAGTCGGAGCATTCCGCGTGCCTGCAAGCCGCGTTGCTGGCCGGTGAGCGAGTCATCCTGCCCAAGGTCGGCACCTTTGCCGATGGGGTGGCGGTGGCGCAGATCGGCGCTTACGGTTTTGAGGTTTGCCGGTTTTGCGTTGATGAGGTGGTGACGGTCAGCAATGATGAGCTTTGCGCCGCCATCAAGAATATCTACGACGATACCCGCTCGATCACCGAACCTTCCGGTGCGCTGGCCGTGGCCGGAATCAAACAGTACGTGGCACGCAGCGGGATACGCGGCCAGACGCTGGTCGCCATCGACTCCGGTGCCAACATCAATTTTGACAGCCTGGGGCATGTGGCCGAGCGCGCCGCGTTGAACAGCGCGCCGGCATGACTCTGGTGCAGGCCGATAACAGATGCCCGGGTTATTCCTGAATGGCCTTCTCGACCTTGTTCGACGCCGACCAGATTCGGTAGCGCACTTCGATGTCCTTGGGCACGTACAGCACGAGCGGCAGCTTGCTGTTGTAACGCAGCAGGAAGCCGTCACCGACCACTGGCACAAAACCCTGTTTGCTCGTGCCGTCCGGGCAGGCCATCAGCGTGCTCATCGGGCCAATGACTTTTTCCAGGCGATAGAAGGGGTAGCCCCAACCCTCGAGGTTTTTCTCTTCGAGAATGCCGCCCAGACGAGGGCGGTTGCAATCTACGGTCATGGTTTTGCCGGCCAGGATCTCGACCTGGAAGTCATCTTCCCGGGGCTGTGGCGCCAGGTGAATCACCTGGCGGGTAAACCCGCTCTCGGCTTTCGGATAGGGCGCGGTGTCTTCGAGTTTGGCGGCGTGCGCCACGCTGGCAAGCCCCAGTGCGAACAGCGCAGCGCCAGCGTTAACGGCCAAAGAATTCATGATGCCTCCTTGCTTGAAGTGAAGGGCGGCATTTTCACTGTCGTGTGGCACGAATGCAAACCCGCGGCGCCAAACGTGCAAACTGCAGGGGGCGCCAGGGGCGTACATTGCAAACTGCACGGCAGGTTTTACAGGTGACTGACCTAAACCCTTGAATTGCCGATGAGCTGCACTCCGAAATCCGGGGTATGTTTTATGCTGTAGCTGTCCTTGAAGCTTGCCGGGCTTTTATATGAGAGAGCATACGAGCGAGCGTTGATGTTGATTGGCAGTCTCACAAAGGAGAGGGTCGCCATGTTTCTTTCTGCCTTGGAACTTCGCCGTATTATCGAAACCAGCTTTTTACCCAAGCGTTGCGAGTGCACGTTGTCACCGGATCTGTTGATGACCGTGAAGGTTTATGCCGACGGGCAAACCGATCATCTCGATCTAAATGTCACCGGCATCGATGCCTCCGGACTCAATGGTTGTCGGGAAATAAACGAGTTGATTACCCAACTGCGTTCCGGACAGCATCACGTAGAAGTCGAGCCACACTCCATACTGGGCAAAGCGCTTTAACCTGCAGTTTCGAGTTCCACCGACACGTGCCGGGTCTGGAAGAATGCCAGGCCCAGCGCCAGTTCAAGCCCGACAGCCAGCAACATGCCCGGCCCGACATGGCCGGCGAGCCATTCGGCAAAACCCAGCACGGCCAATCCCCAGCAGCCGACGACGAAGCCGAGGCTCAGCGCATTGCGGGTTGCGCAAGGGGATGCGTTGCGAACCAGGTAAGAGAGCACGCTAAACGCTGCGAACAGCACGGCGGTGCGGCGCGCGACCAATCCTGCCACGAATGAAAATTCGATACCCCAGAGCGACAGTAGCCATTGAGGTGCCAAACCCCAGACCAGGCTCAATAAAAGGCATAAGGCGGCGGTAAACATCGACAAGGTGCGAAACGAAAACTGCATGGCCAATCCTTGCGGGCAGTGAGGGGGGCGCTAGAGCATAGCGCCGCAGCCCTCAAAGGAATACTGCCAGGTATCAAATCAGACGTTTCGGTCAGCCTTGGTTCTCGCAGGCGTCGGAAAGTTTACGGTAGGTGATTTCTGCGGGTTTTCCCGTGTCATCGATGTACTTCATGTCAGCCTTCACCACTTTGCACTCCAGGGTGTCTGGCTCGGTCAGTGAAATCACTTTGCTGACATGCAATGGCATGCCGTAGTGATAGGGCACGGCCTGAGAGGTAGCGGTGTCATTGGCCTGGGCCAGGCCGGTAAACGCGGTGCAGGCGAGGGCGGCGGTAACCAGCAAGATGCGAGTATTCATCAGTGATCTCCAGTGCGTACGGGAAGTCAGTTCGATGTGTGGCTTGTCGAACCTGCCGCACCGGGCGTCAGAACAGTCTGAGGGCGTGCGGTCAAGTGAAGTGTTGGACCGCACGGTTAAGCGAGGGTTAACCCGGCTGAACGCCGCCTGTCGCGAAGGCGCGATCCTGTTTATCAGTTAAGACCATAGGGCGCCTGATAGAAAGTCATCGCGAGCAGGCTCGCGAAGTGGCCCTCGAATTCAGCGCAGATCCAGCTGCTCCCGATAAGGCAGATCCGGCCCGGTCTTGCTGCACGTCAACGCCGCCGCCTGCACCGCGAACTTCAGCATGCCGTCAATCTGCTCGCGGCCAAGTTGCTTCACACCCTCCACGGAATCCAGTTGCTGCTCGGTCAACCAGGCAATCAACGCCGCTTGAAAGGTATCGCCCGCGCCCACGGTGTCGGCGATTTTTACCGCGCAGGCTGGAGTCGACCACGAGCCGTGAACCCGGCTGAACACGGTCGCGCCTTCGCCACCCCGGGTCAGGAACACCAGCTGGCAGCGATGCCGCATCCAGCCCTCGATCACTTGCGCCGGGGCCTGGCCTGGGTACAACAGATGCAGGTCCTCGTCGCTGATCTTTATCAGGTCGGCCAATTGCACCAGCGTCGCGATCCGTTTACGCCACAATTCAATGTCCGGTTCCGGGTTCAGGCGCACGTTCGGGTCGAGGCTGATCAGGCGTTTGCCACTTTCCCGGCGCACCAATGCCAACAGGGTGTCGGCAATCGGCTGCACCACCAGGGAAAACGATCCGATATGCAGGCCGCGCACTTCAGGCCCGAGTGCCGGCAGGTGCTCCGGTTTCAACTGTCGATCGGCGCAACCTTCGCCACGGAAGCTGTATTGCGGCGAGCCATTGGCGCCCACGGCGACCATCGCCAGGGTGGTCGGCGCGGCGAAATCCAGCAGGAAGTCCTGGCGCACACCTTCATCCTGCAGCACCTGCAACAGGCGTCGGCCCAGGTAGTCGGTGGACAACCCGGCCAACAGCGCCGAATCCACGCCCAACCGGCGCAATCCCACTGCCACGTTGAACGGCGAGCCACCGGCGATGGCTTTGAAATTCACTTTGGACGCCAGACCGCCGGCGTCGTCTTCACTGAAAAAATCGAACAGCGCTTCGCCACACACCAGGTACATAGTTGTTCACTCTTCAAAGGGTTGCGACTTGCTGTCGATAGCGTTCATAAGCCTGCTGACTGGCTTGTACATTGTCGGAGACCGGCAGGGTTTCACCGGCCGGGTCGAGTTTTACGCAACGCTCGCACAAGTCCGCCAGGCTGAGTCCGTTTCCGTTTGTCCAGGATACGCACCAGGCCGCCTGGATTGCCGCACCCAGGGCCGCGGCCTCGCTTTGTTCCGTGCAGATCACGGGGGTATTCATGATGTCGGCGACGATCTGCCGCCACACCGCGCTTTTCGAACCGCCACCGATCAGCCGAATGCTGCGGCTTTGTAAGCCATTGTGGCGTAGCAGGTCCAGTCCGTAACGCAAACCGAACGTCGTGCCTTCGACGACCGTGCGGCACAGATTGGCCCGGGTCAGGTTGCTCATGGTCAGGCCCGACAGGCTGCCGCTGGCATGGGGCAGGGCGGGTACCCGCTCGCCGTTGAAGAACGGCAGCATGCTCACGCCTTCGGCACCAATGGGGGCTTTGGCAACCAGTGCGTTGAACTGATCGATGTCGAGGTCCAGCAGGTCGCGAATCAGGCCGGTGGCGTTGGTCAGGTTCATGGTGCAGATCAATGGCAGCCAGCCGCCACTGGAAGAACAGAACGTGGTGACTGCGGCCTCCGGGGCGACATTCGGCTGATCGGCAAGGGCCACACCGTGCCTGACGAGCCGAGGCTCATGGTGATTGCACCGGGCCGGATATTGCCGGTGCCGATGGCCCCCATCATGTTGTTGGCAGCACTTTGGCTGATACTATTTTGCACTGATGGAGAAATGCTGAAATGCGAGTCCATACTTTGCGTCGCCGCACGGGCGCTTGTACCTGGATTGACTCAATCGACATGGTTTGTCCGGTGGCCAATTTAAACTGCACGAAGAATTTTCCATCCGCATCGGCTTTTGCACCTGTAATCAGGTACGAGCTGTGCTGACGAAAAGGCAGCCCCTGAATCTCGTGGACACCAGCGGGATGCTCAGCAATCAATGTTTCGCCGGGAAGAAGACCGCGGAGGCGGATCAGCACCCGGACGTCAATCGACGGCGCAAGTTGCTGCCCAAAATCCCGACGGGCGAGGGTTGAAAACCAGCAGTTTTTGTTGGCGGTGTCATCCTGTTTTATTTCACCTCCACCCGTCCATCCCTGGGTGTCTCCCGGTGTGTCGAAGCGTGCGTATTCGTCGATGTTTGTTGGGGTGATGGAATCTTGCGAGGAATCGGGGCTCATGGTCTGAGGTCTCGATGTGGATGACAGGGTTGCTGCAAGCATGGATAACCCATCACGGCCAAACCACTGTCAAAACTACCAGTTGCGACCAGCGGCTATCCCTGGTTTTGCTCGGTCAGCCGCTGCACCACCAATCGCCGGTAATGCGAAGGCGTCATGCCCTTGAGCTGCTGGAAGCGCCGGTTGAAGTTGGAAATGTTGTTGAAGCCCGATTCGAAGCACACGTCCGTGACCGGTTTGTCGCTATCGGCGAGCAACTCGCAGGACTTGCTGATGCGCAGGCGATTGACGAATTCGATGAAATTGCGCCCGGTGGCCTGCTTGAATACGCGGCTGAAATACGTGGGCTTCATGCCCAGATGTTCGGCGACTTCTTCCAGCGGCAATTCCCGGCCGTAATGGGCGAAGATGTAATCCACCGCGCGGTTGGTGCGATCGATGTTGTTCTCGTCGGCCAACTGTGGCGTCGTGGCGCCGGAGAGCAATTGGTAGTCGTCGGTGGCGGCGAGCAATTCGAGCAGGATGAAAAAGTGCCCGAGCCGGGTTATGCCGCTGGTATCGGCAATGCGCTGCATCAACTGCATGGCCTGGGCAATGGTGTGCTTGCTGCGAAACTCGATGCCGTACTGCGCGCGTTCCAGCAAGGGGGGCCAGGGTTTAGAGCTCGGCGAACACTTGATAGCCGCTGTCGAACAACTCGTCGGTGAAGTTGACCAGCATGTCGCGCTTGGGCACCACTTCGTCCTCGGCCACCTGGCTGATCCAGTTATGGGGCAGGTTGGGGCCGGTCAGGAACAGGGTTTGCGGATAGAAGTTGCCGATATAGTCGCCAATGAATACCTTGCCGGAACTGGCGACGATCAGGTGCAGCTCGTATTCCTTGTGGAAATGCCAGCGCACCAGCGGGCAGGGGAAACCATGCTGGCGGTAAATGATGGACAAGCCGTTGTGGTCGTCCATCAATTCGTAGGAAGGATCGGTGACTCTGGCATTACGGGGCATGTCGATACACTTTTCTTGTTATCGCGTCCTGATCATGCCTCTTGTGCGGGGGCTAATGCCAGTTGTCGACGTTGCGAAACCTGACAGGAGCCTTCTCGGCTTTCGGTACTATCCGGGATTTCTGGCTTTTCTGGCATTTATCAAGCTCGCGCTACGGCAGTAGGCAACCAGTTGCGACTCCTCCATGAAATCGACATTGATAATGTTGCACCTTTCGCTTCGGTCGTGGGTGGTGGGGTCAAACCAGTTATCCAGTTCATCATGGATATCGACGGGGCCTCCAACCTTTGAGTAGCTTGTGGCGGACAGTGACCACAAGCTGGTACGGGGAGGTGGCGTCCTCAACACGTTGATGATGTGCTGCTCCAGTTCCTTGACACTTGTGTCGCCAATTCCGCTCCATTTGTGTTCGATTTTCTCGCAGAACCAGGCGGGATTTAACTCCGGATGTTGTTGGGCCGTTACCAGAACTCGCTGCTTGCCGCTGATTTTCTTAAGCTCGCCAAGTGGCAGGCCTCTATTGCCGGTAGGGATTATTCTCTCGCCAAGATAACGGAGCATCATCTCGTTGAAGAGTGCATAGTCGAACGATTGTTGCCCGTCCTTGAGTTGATGAAAATCCAGAATCACAAACTCGTCAGGGTTATCGCGCAAAAACAGATTCACTGCAGCAAATAAAGCTAACAGGTTACGAGATGAGCGATAGCCATTGTGCTGGAACCGGAATTTTTCAAACTCTGTGGCCGGGCCGTCAAAGTCCAGTCGTAAATCGAGTGCGCGTGAACCGTTGTTGAGTTGAGCTGCGAACGAATCGTGCTGGCAGGCCAGCCAGTGCGCGCCGGGGATCAGTGGATAGCTCGCTTGCCGGTCGCACCCTGCATTGTGTGTGCCGGGTAGCGTAAGTTCACCAAGCGAGAGGTTATCGATTGCCGGTGTAGCGCTCATCCAGTTATTGAGTGCGTAATCGTCTCGGGTCGTATTGTTCATAAATGCGTCCTTGCATTGATTGGTGAATAATAAGTTGCGCCAAAGTAGTGTTGATTGAATGCGGTCAAGTATTTTGTCGTGGGACGCGCGCGGTCAATCATCAACTTCATACGGGATGTTGGGTAGCGGCAGGCCAGCGAGCGCGAGTTGTGCGCACTTTGCTGTTTGCTCGCCTCGATCATGTTTTGTGCAGTGAGGGGCCGTAAACGGCCTTCATGCTGCTGGCACTCCAGCAGTAACGGACAATTTCAGATGTGTCGAAAAAGTCGGTATTGATGATGCTGCAACGCGTCACCCAGTCTGCGGTGGTATTGAACCAGTCGTTGATCTCTTGTTTGATATTCCTTGGCCCGCCAAATAGCGTGTAGGCAGTTGCCGACAATGACCAAAAAAATGTGTCGTAAGACGCATTTTTCAGGGTTTTCGCAATATAGGTCCGCAGATCGCCGGAACTGGTGAATGAACTGTCGCGCCATTTGTGGGGGATACGCGGCCAGAAATAGTTATCGTCCAGACCAGACCTGAACTGCGCCGCCATGACAATTCGCCGCCTTGTACTGGAGCGCTTGAGTTCGCCCACGGTGGCATGCCTGTTGGCGGGAAGTATGACCCGCATCCCGAGTCGCCGCACCAGTTGGTCGTTGAGCTTCTTATAATCGAAAGGCTTGCTGCCATCCCTGAGTTCATGAAAGTCCAGTACGAGGAATTCATCCGGGTTGTGATCAAGAAACGACAGCACTGCCTCGATTAATTCGTCCAGTACCCGACCCGAGCGATGGCCACTGTGCTGAAAGTAAAAAACCGCTTGCGGATCTTCCGCGTATTCGAGGCGAATATCCAAGGCCCGTGCGCCATTGGCCAGTTGCCAGGCAAATGAATCGCTCTGGCAAGTGGTCCAGTTACCGGTCACATCATCAAAATCAGGTGCTTTTTTGTCCATCCCTGCGTTATGGGTGCAGGGCCAGACAATATCGGTGAGTTTTAATCTGTCTACGTCGAGGATGTTGCTTATCCAGTTCTGTTTGTAGATAAATTCCGTTTTTTTGACTGTCATGGTTGTTCCTATGTCTGAATGCACTGGCAACCTGAAGGCTTCAAGTTCAAGGCAGCCCGAAACTATCCGGAGTGACAAAGGGAGTGGTGTTACTTATCTACAGCGTCGCGGAGCCTTGAATAGGTTAGCCACCCTGAAATGCAAAACGCCGACGGAATTCAGTGAGTATCCTGTCGGCGTTTTGATGGGGATATGGGCGAGCGCTACAAGGTGTGTGCTTGATTGCGATTTTTTTCCTCGATCCATTGCGCCATGTACTGGGTACTTTTGTGTTGATGATGGCGCAACATGCTGCCGGTAAAGTTATCGCGCCTGATCTGTGGCAGATGCCTCTGGCATTCGATCAGCCTTTCGATCAACGCAGGGCCATGGGTGGACTGCGGGTAGCGGCTGCTCAATAGGTGACGGGCCTGGGCCTGGGCGACAAGCCACTGCGCCTTGTCCTGATAAAGCCGCACGGCGCTGTCGGCGAACTCGCGCGCCGTACGGGTTATGGCACCGGGCCAGGGCTCTTGATCGTGCATGGCTTCCGCGCCCACTGGCGTGGTGACATTGGGTGTTCCACAGAGCATCGCATCGACGATCTTGCCTTTGATGCCGGCGCCGAAACGCAGCGGTGCCAGGCACACCCGAGTCTTGGACATCACCTGCAAGGCATCTTCTGCCCAGTTAAGTACATGAAAGCCCTGTGCCGCGTTGTGCAGGGCAGTGGCCTTGGGTGGGGTGTACGCGCCATAGATGTGCAACTGCGCATCAGGCAGTTGCGCGCGAACCAGCGGCCAGATCGCGGTTTTCAGCCAGAGCACGGCATCCCAGTTGGGCGCATGGCGAAAGTTGCCGATGTGCAGGAAATGCGCGCGATCTTCGTACTCTACTGGCGCGCTGGCCGGAAGATCGACCATCAATGGGCACCAGTGCAACAGGCTGCGCGGGATCCTGAACTGCTCGACCAGCAATTCGATTTCCACTTCGGAAACCATCAGCGTCAAATCACAACGATAAAACGAGGCGATCTCGCGCTTGGCCAGATCGGTATTGGCCATGTGTTCAAACTCTTCACCCGACGCCGGGGCGAACAGGCCGCTGAAGTCATTGTTGTCCTCGCTGGCCTTCAAGCGCTCCTTGAGGCGTTGATGCCGACCATGCCTGAGGCTTTGCAAGTCGCAACTTTCCAGCACGCGCAACGCATCGGGACAATACTTCTCGACCCGCCAACCGAACTGTTCCTCCATCATGAATTGATCGAACAACACGATGTCCGGCGCCAGTTCACTGATGAAGGTGTCGAAACTGCTGTTGTTCAGCTCGATGGGTACTTCACGAATACCCAGCGCCGTCAGGTCTGCGCGCTGTTCGCCGAAACCTGCCGGGCTGCTGAAGGTGATGTCCCAGCCTTGCTGCAGGAAAACCTCGAGAATCTGCATGACATGCCCGCTGGCCGCCGAAGAACGGGGCTCGGGCCAGACGTAACCAATGACCAGGACTTTGGTTGCGCGGGGCTCAATCATGTACGGAATTTCCTTGAAGCGAAGACAGGGCAGGGACAAAAACGGCGCGCATTAAACCACAGTGGATCGCTAGGTCACCCGAGAATGCCTTTGACCTTGTCGCGCAACTGATCAATGGAGAAGGGTTTGCCGATCACGTGCATGTCGGGGGGGACGTCGATGCTTTCGGCATAACCGCTGGCAAACAGAATGGGCAGGTCAGGACGCAAGACACGTGCTTCTTTGGCCAGCTCGCGACCATCCATGATCGGCAGGCCGACATCCGTCATCATCAGGTCAATGCGTTGCTTCGAGTCCCCGAGCGTCTCCAGCGCCTGTACGCTGCCGTCAGCCTCCAGCACCTTGAACTCCAGCTCCTCCAGTACGTCGACAATCAGCATGCGCACGATGGCATCGTCTTCGACGACGAGGATGGTGTAGGCGTTGGCGGATGACATAGTCGACTTCCTGAATAAGTTTGGCATTGCCGGTCGCTGGAAATCACCGGCCTCTAGCATCAGTAAGTGGCAGATCCAGACAAGTTCCCGAGGTGGCGCAAAAAAAGCATGCAACGCAGATCAGCAAGGATAACCCGCCGTTTAGCGTGGGCGCAGCGGAATGTAGGCCTATGCGCGAAAACATGTCAGAAAAATGGATCCATGTGCCAGTTTTGGGGCAAACTCCTTGCATTCTGACAGTTCGACAAGGCCTGCCCCATGACCTCTGCGTCCTCGGTTGATGAGCAACGATTTCGTAAACTCCTGAGCCGCAATATCAGCCTGCCGTTGGGGCTGGGCCTTATCAGCGCGGTGTTCTTCGTTTCGCTGATCACCTATCTGCTGTCGACGATCCAGTGGGTGGAACACACCGACCGGGTGATCAATAACGCCAATGAAGCGGTCAAGCTGACCGTGGACCTGGAAACCGGGATGCGCGGTTTCCTGCTCAGTGGCGACGAGCATTTCCTCGACCCTTACGAAACCGCCAAGCCGCGGATTGCCGTGGCCCTCAACACCTTGCTCGAGCTGACCGCCGACAACCCGGTGCAGACTGACCGCTTGCTGCGGTTGCAGGCATTGCAACAGGAGTGGGCCAGCTATGCGCAATCGTTGATCGATTTGCAGCGCAGCAGCGGTGATTATCGCTCGGTGGTGAAGGCCGGGCGGGGCAAACGCCTGACTGATGAAATTCGCAAGCAGTTCGAGGAGGTGATCGACTCCGAACAACAGTTGCGCACCACGCGCAATGATGAGGTGCGCCGCACCACGGTCTGGAGCATCAGCCTCTATCTGTTGTTCATCGCCGGCGTCAGTGGTTTGCTGGCGTATGTCGGGCGTCGCGATTTGCTCAGCCTTTCTCAAAGCTACAGTGTCAATCTCGCAGCCCAACAAGCCAGTGCCCAGCGCCTGGAGCAACAGGCCTGGCTGCGCAACGGTCAGACCGAGCTCGCCGAGCAGGTGTTGGGACAGTTGAGCCTGAACCTGCTGGGCCGCAACATCCTGCAGTTTTGCGCGCAGTACCTCGGTACCGTCGTGGCGGCGCTCTATGTTCGCGAAGACCACGGCGGTCTCAGACGCATCGCCAGCTACGGTTTTTCCCGCGAACAGGAAGAGCGCGAGCAGCAGATCTACAGCGATGAAGGCATTGTCGGCCAGGTGGCGCAGCAGGCGCGGCTGATTCGCCTGGACGAGGTGCCGGGGGATTATTTCAAGGTCAGCTCCGGCCTCGGTGACGGATTGCCGCGCAGTGTACTGGTGGTGCCGACCAGCGACGACGACCGGGTCAATGGCGTGATCGAGTTGGGTTTCCTGCGTCCGCTGAATGACCGCGATGTCGCATTGCTGGAGTTGATTGCCAGCAACATCGGCACGTCCATCGAGTCCGCACGCTATCGCCAGCGCTTGCAGGAAGTGTTGGCCGAAACCCAGCAGCTCAATGAAGAGTTGCAGGTGCAGCAGGAAGAGCTCAAGACCGCCAACGAAGAGCTCGAAGAACAGTCGCGGGTGCTCAAGGAGTCCCAGGCGCACCTGGAAACCCAGCAGGTGGAGCTGGAGCAGACCAACGAACAACTCGCCGAGCAGGCACAAGTGCTGGCCGAGCAACGCGACGCCATGGACCTGAAGAACTCCGAACTCAATCAGGCGCAGATCCAGCTCGAAGAGCGCGCGCTGGAATTGCAGCGTTCGAGCAAGTACAAGTCCGAATTCCTCGCCAACATGTCCCACGAGCTGCGCACGCCGCTCAACAGCTCGTTGATCCTGGCCAAGCTACTGGCGGAAAACCCGGAAGAAAACCTCACGGCCGAGCAAGTGAAGTTCGCCGAGTCGATCTACTGTGCCGGCAATGACTTGCTCAACCTGATCAACGACATTCTGGACATCTCCAAAGTCGAGGCCGGCAAGCTGGAAATCCGTCCGGAGAACACCAGCGTGGCACGCCTGGTCGATGGCCTACAGGGCCTGTTCCAGCCGTTGGCCATGGACAAGCAACTGGATTTCCAGGTGGACTTGCAGGACGGCGTGCCGCAGATGCTGTTCACCGATCGCCAGCGCCTGGAGCAAGTGCTCAAGAACCTGTTGTCCAACGCCGTGAAGTTCACAGAAAGCGGCAGCGTCAGCCTGTCCGTCGCCGCGGCGCCGAATGACGGCATCGCGTTCAGCATCCGCGATTCCGGGATCGGCATCGAGGCGGATCAGCACGACAGCATTTTCGAAGCCTTCCGTCAGGCCGATGGCACCACCAATCGGCGCTACGGCGGCACAGGGCTGGGCTTGTCGATCTCCCGCGATCTGGCCGCGCTGCTCGGCGGTTCCATCAGCGTGACCAGCAAACCGGGGCAGGGCAGTGTGTTTACCCTGGTCATGCCGCAGCAGTACGTGGAACCGGGCGAGGAGCCTGTCGAACCGATGAGGGCCGTTGCGGTGGCGGCTGCGCCGAATGCAGTGCCGCCCACGTTGTCGCCATTGGTGGCCGAAGTCGACATTGCGCGTTTCGACGACGATCGCCACAAGGGGCCGTTCACCAGCCGCTGCATTCTGGTGGTGGAGGACGAGTCGAACTTTGCGCACATCCTCTACGATCTTGCCCATGAGCTGGGTTATCAGTGCCTGGTGGCCCATGGCGCCGACGAAGGCTACGACCTGGCCAAGGCGTTCATCCCCGACGCGATCCTGCTGGACATGCGGCTTCCGGATCATTCCGGCCTGACCGTGCTGCAACGCCTGAAAGAGCACGCCGAAACCCGGCACATCCCGGTGCATGTGATTTCGGTCGAGGACCGGGTCGAAGCGGCGATGCACATGGGCGCCATTGGCTATGCGGTCAAGCCAACCACCCGCGAGGAACTCAAGGACGTATTTGCGCGCCTGGAGGCCAAGCTGACCCAGAAGGTCAAACGTGTACTGCTGGTCGAGGACGACGACCTGCAGCGCGACAGCATTGCCCGCCTGATCGGCGACGATGACATAGAGATCACCGCCGTTGGCCTGGCGCAGGAGGCACTGGACCTGCTGAGCGCGTCGGTCTTCGATTGCATGATCATCGACCTCAAGCTGCCTGACATGCTCGGCAACGACCTGCTCAAGCGCATGTCCACCGAAGACATCTGCTCCTTTCCGCCCGTCATCGTCTATACCGGGCGCAACCTGACCCGCGATGAAGAGGCTGAACTGCGCAAGTATTCGCGTTCGATCATTATCAAGGGCGCGCGTTCCCCGGAGCGGCTTTTGGACGAGGTGACACTTTTTCTGCACAAAGTCGAATCGCGGTTGTCCCATGACCGGCAGAAGATGCTCAAGGTCGCCCGCAGTCGCGACCGGGTCTTCGAAGGGCGCAAGGTGCTGCTGGTGGATGATGATGTGCGCAACATTTTCGCCCTCACCAGCGCGCTGGAGCAAAAGGGCGCAGTCGTGGTCATTGGTCGCAACGGCCGGGAAGCGATTGAACGACTCAATGAAGTGGAGGACATCGATCTGGTGTTGATGGACGTGATGATGCCGGAAATGGATGGCTTTGAAGCCACTGTTGAAATCCGCAAGGTCCCGCGTTGGCGCAAATTGCCGATCATCGCGGTGACGGCCAAGGCCATGAAGGATGATCAGGAGCGCTGCCTGCAAGCCGGCGCCAACGATTACCTGGCCAAGCCCATCGACCTGGACCGCCTGTTTTCGCTGATTCGCGTGTGGTTGCCGAAGATGGAACGCATCTAGTGGAGCGCCATTTTTCAGGGGAGCGCAGCAGCGAAATCGAATTGCGCCTGTTGATCGAGGCGATTTACCTCAAGTACAGCTACGACTTTCGCGATTACTCCGGCGCGTCGATCAAGCGTCGGGTCAATCATGCGTTGAGTCAGTTCGAGTGCCAGACCATCTCGGCGCTGCAGGAAAAGGTCCTGCACGATCCGGCCGCTTTCATGCAATTGCTGCAATTGCTGACCATCCCGGTCAGCGAGATGTTTCGTGACCCCTCGCACTTCCTGGCCATCCGCAAGGAAGTGGTGCCGCTGTTGCGAACCTACCCCTCGATCAAGATCTGGATCGCCGGATGCAGCACCGGGGAAGAGGTGTATTCGATGGCCATTCTGTTGCGCGAAGAGGGCTTGCTCGACCGTACCATCCTCTACGCGACCGACATCAATCCGCGCTCTCTGGAAAAAGCCAAGCAAGGGATTTTCTCGATGGAGAACGTCCGTGCCTACACTGCTAATTACCAGCAGGCCGGTGGCCAGTGCTCCTTTGCCGACTACTATACGGCGGCCTATGGGTACGCGATTTTCGACAAGACACTGCGCGAAAACGTGACCTTCGCCGATCACAGCCTGGCGACGGACAGTGTGTTCTCCGAAACTCAATTAATTTCATGTCGTAACGTATTGATTTATTTTAATAAAAAGCTTCAGGATCGAGCGTTCGGACTGTTTCATGAGTCCCTCTGTCATCGCGGATTCCTGGTGTTGGGCAGCAAGGAAACCCCGGATTTCTCGACTTTTGGCGATCAGTTCGAGCCGCTGGTCAAACAAGAACGGATCTATAGAAAAACATGAACAGTGCAACGAGCCTGCCAGCTATCGAAGCGATCGTGATCGGTGCCTCCGCCGGTGGCGTTGAGGCGCTGTTGAACATCCTCGGACCGCTGCGCGAAGGATTTGTGTTGCCGATCATTGTCGTGCTGCACCTGCCGGACGAACGCCGCAGCCAGCTGGCGGATGTGTTTGCCCGCCGGGTGGCCATGCCGGTGCTGGAGGCGTGCGACAAGACTGCGGTCGAGGCCGGCACGCTGTATTTCGCAGCGCCCGGTTATCACCTGTCGGTGGAGCGGGACCGTAGCTTTTCCCTGAGCCTGGAGCCTCGAGTGCATCATTCGCGCCCCGCCATCGATTACCTGTTCGAATCGGCTGCCGATGCCTACGGTGCCGGGCTCGCTGCAGTCCTGCTCACAGGCGCCAACCGCGATGGCGCGCACGGGCTGGTCCAGGTCAAACAGCGCGGTGGCATCACCATCGTGCAAGACCCGCAAGAGGCTCAGGTCGCCACCATGCCCCAGGCTGCGCTGGATATGCACCGGCCAGACCACATACTTTCTGTACGCGGCATCGGCCGTCTGCTTGTCGAGATGGAACGAATCGCATGCTGAGTAATATCCAGGCCAAACTGCTGATCGTGGACGATCTGCCGGAGAATCTGCTGGCGCTTGAAGCGCTGATCAGGCGTGAGGACCGGATTGTGTACAAGGCGCTGTCCGCCGACGAAGCCTTGTCATTGCTGTTGCAACACGAATTCGCCATGGCCATCCTCGATGTGCAGATGCCTGGCATGAATGGCTTCGAGTTGGCGGAGTTGATGCGCGGTACCGAAAAAACCAAGAACATCCCGATCGTTTTTGTCAGCGCCGCCGGGCGTGAAATGAACTACGCGTTCAAGGGCTATGAAAGCGGCGCCGTGGACTTCCTGCACAAACCTCTGGACATCCACGCGGTCAAGAGCAAGGTCAATGTGTTCGTCGACCTGTACCGCCAGAGCAAGGCGATGAAGGAGCAAGTGCTGGCCCTTGAGCAAAGCCGCCGCGAACAGGAAGCCCTGCTCGAGCAACTGCAGAACACCCAGCTGGAACTGGAGCAAGCGGTGCGCATGCGCGATGACTTCATGTCCATCGTCGCCCACGAAGTGCGCACACCGCTCAACGGCCTGATCCTTGAAACCCAGCTGCGCAAGATGCACCTGGCCCGGGACAACGCCGCCGCCTTCACCCTGGACAAGATGCACGCCATGGTCGACCGCGACGAGCGGCAGATCAAAAGCCTCATTCGCCTGATCGAGGATATGCTCGATGTCTCGCGCATTCGCACCGGCAAGCTGTCGATCCGACCGACACGGTTCGATCTTTCGACGCTGGTTCGCGATTTGCTGCACAATTTTTCCCGGCAGATCGACGCCGCCGAGACGTCGGTAACCCTCGATGCCGAGCAACCGGTGATCGGAAACTGGGATGAATTTCGGATTGAGCAGGTCATATCCAACCTGTTGACCAATGCCTTGCGCTACGGGGCCAAGAGCCCGGTCTCGGTGAAGGTATACAGTAAAGGGGGCCTGGCGCTGGTAGACGTGCGCGACCAGGGGATCGGGATCAGCGAAGAAAACCAGACGCGCATATTCCAGCAGTTCGAGCGCGTATCGGCCAGGCAGGCCGTCGCCGGACTGGGCCTGGGATTGTTTATTTCAGAACAGATCGTGACCGCCCATGGCGGTACAATCACCGTCCAGAGCCGGATTGGCGAGGGCGCCTTGTTTCGCGTTTGTCTGCCGCTGTAGGAAAACAGCCAGATAAACGCAACCTCTGATCGACCCCACGGTCGTATCAGCAGCAATTGACCGAACAAAGGCTTCCCATGAGCGAAGATGCACAAGACGTAGTACTCGTTGTCGAGGACGATCCCTCGATTCTGATGGTGCTGTCCGCTTACCTGTCGGGCGAGGGTTATCGCGTATTGCAGGCCGAAAACGGCGAACAGGCTTTTGAAATCCTGGCGAGCAAACCCCACCTGGACATGATGATCACTGACTTCCGCCTGCCCGGTGGAATCTCCGGCGTGCAGATCGCCGAACCCGCCGTGAAGCTGCGACCGGAACTCAAGGTGATCTTCATCAGCGGCTATGCCCAGGAAATCCGTGAGACCGACAGCCCGATCACGCGCAAGGCGCCGATCCTGGACAAACCATTCGATCTGGATAAGTTGCAGGAACTGATGCAGGACATGCTTTCGTAAGCATTCAGGCGCTGATCATTTCCCGTACCTTCGCTGTCAACAGATCAAAGGTGAACGGCTTGGTGATCATCTGCATGCCCGGATCGAGGAACCCGCCGCGCACTGCGGCGTGCTCGGCGTAGCCGGTGATGAACAGCACCCTGAGATCGGGCCGTAACTGCCGGCCGATTTCCGCCAGTTGCCGGCCATTCATGCCGGGCAGGCCGACATCGCTGATCAGCAGGTCGATGCGCTGGGCCGAATCGAGTATCGGCACCGCGCTATCGCCATCACAGGCTTCGACGAAGGCATAACCCAGATCGCTCAACACCGTGCTGATCAGCACCCGCACCGCCGGATCGTCCTCGACGATCAATACGGTCTCGCCATTGTTGGTGAAGGGCGAGTGTTCGACATTGGCCGGATGCTCATGAGGCAGGTCACCCCCAAAGCGTGGCAGAAACAGACTCACCGTGGTCCCTTCGTCCACTACGCTGTGGATGACGACATGACCGCCTGACTGCTTGCTGAAGCCATAGATCATGGATAAACCGAGCCCGGTGCCCTGGCCGATCGGCTTGGTGGTGAAGAAGGGGTCAAAGGCGCGGTTGACGATGCTTTGCGCCATGCCGCAACCGGTGTCGGTCACGCTGAGCACGACGTAATCACCCGCATCGAGATTGCTCTGGGACTGAGCAAAGTCCTCGTCGAGGTGCCGGTTCGAGGTCGAGACCACCAGCCTGCCGCCATTGGGCATGGCGTCGCGGGCGTTGATCACCAGGTTGAGCAGGGCGCTTTCCAGTTGATTGGGGTCGGCTTCGGCTACCCAGAGTTGCTGGTCCAGTTGCATGTCCAGGCGAATGCTTTCGTTGATGCTGCGTTGCAGCAGTTCATCCATGGAGATCACCAGGGCATTCATCTCAACGGGTTTGGAATCCAGCGACTGGCGGCGGGAAAACGCCAGCAGGCGGTGAGTCAGGGCCGCCGCGCGGTTGGCCGAGGTCACCCCCAGGTCGATCAGGCTGTCCAGATCTTCGGTACGCCCCCGGGCCAGGCGTCGACGCAACAGTTCCAGGCTGCCGATGATGCCGGTCAGCATGTTGTTGAAGTCATGGGCGATGCCGCCGGTGAGCTGGCCGACGGCTTCCATTTTCTGCGACTGGCGCAGCGCCTCTTCGTTGTGACGCAATTGCGCAGTGCGCTCTTCCACCTGCTGCTCAAGGGTTTCGAGGGTGTTTTGCAGGCGCAATTCACTCTGGCTCAGGTCGATCAGCCGATCCCTGGCCTCGTACTGTCGTCGCCGTCCGCGCAAGGCGGTGGTGACCAGACTGATCAGTGTGATCGGGTGAAAGGGCCGTTCGAGGAAGGTGACATTGCCCAATTGCGGACCGAAACGTGATGCCGGATTCTGTTGCGGGCCGCCATGGTGCGTCATCAACACGATCGGCAGGTCCGACCACGCGGGCTGTTGTTCAATCAGCCGGATCAACGGTTCGAGATCACTGCCCAGCAGTGCTTCGCTGGAAATCAGCAGCAGGCCGGCACCGAGTTCCAACTCGGCGCACAGTCCGGGCAGGTCCTGGCTGATTACCCCGTGAAACCCGGCTTCGTTGAGCATCATCAAGGCAATCTGGCTGTCACGCCCTCGCGGCGCAAGGATGAGGGTGCGCTCGGGTGTCGCCAGCACCGCAGTCACCGGATATCTTCCGCAAGCAAGGGGTTGCTGGCCCCGAGATAGGTGGGCACCCCGCGCAGTACGCCCTGGAAGGCTTCCAGCGGTTCACCGATGGTCATGCCCTGGGCGCTGATGCGGTATTCACGGATGGTCGATTCATGGCTGCCGGTGCGTTTCTTGATGATCGAAATGGCCCGGCGTACCTTGCCCAGGGCTTCGAAGTAACGCAGCAGGATCACCGTATCGGCCAGGTAGGTGATGTCGACCGGGGTCTGCATGTCGCCGACCAGGCCATGCTGGGCAACCGTCATGAAGGTCGCGGCGCCTTGTCGATTGAGGTACAGCAACAGCTCGTGCATGTGCAGTACCAGGGCGTTCTCTTCCGGCATTGCCGCCTGATAGCCATTGATGCTGTCGATCACCACGGTCTTGATATTGCCTTCGTCGACACAGCGCCGGACCCGGTGGGAGAACTCTCCGGGAGACAGCTCGGCGGCGTCCACTTGTTCGACCAGCAAATTGCCGCTGTCTTGCAGGGCCTGCAAATCGATGCCGATGTTCTTCATGCGCTCGAACAGCAACCCCAGCTCTTCATCGAAGATGAACAGCGCGGCTTTTTCACCCCGGGCCACCGCCGCGGCGGCGAACACCATGGATATCAGCGATTTGCCGGTCCCGGCCGGACCGAGAATCAAGGTGCTGGACCCGGTTTCGATACCGCCGCCCAACAGCGCATCCATTTCCCGGATGCCACTGGTCAATTGCTGGCGCAGGTATTGACCGCGATGTTCGGCGGCCACCAGACGCGGAAATACATGCACGCCGTCGCTGGCGATGGTGAAGTCATGAAAGCCGCCCCGGTATTTCTGGCCGCGGTACTTCACCACGCGCACGCGCCGTCGCTCGGCACCGTAATTTGGCGTCAACTCTTCCAGGCGAATCACGCCGTGGGCGACGCTGTGCACGGTCTTGTCCAGGGACTCGGTGGTCAGGTCGTCGAGCAGCAAGACCGTGGCGTCATAACGCACGAAATAATGTTTGATGGCCAGAATCTGCCGACGATAACGCAGCGAGCTTTGTGCCAGCAGGCGAATTTCGGAAAGACTGTCCAGGACGACGCGGGTCGGTTTGACCCGTTCGACCACTTCGAAAATCTGGCGGGTGGCCTCGCCCAGTTCAAGGTCGGAGGAGTAAAGCAACGTCTGCTGCTGTTCGGCATTGAGCAGGTTTTCCGGAGGCGTCAGCTCGAAGATGTGGACGTTGTCGTCCATCTCCCAACCATGGGACAAGGCGCCCTGGCGCAGCTCGCGTTCGGTTTCAGACAGCGTGATATACAAGGAACGCTCGCCGTCTTGCGCGCCAGCCAACAGGAAGTGCAGCGCCACCGTGGTCTTGCCGGTTCCCGGCTCGCCTTCGAGTAAAAACACATGACCGCGGGACAATCCTCCATCGAGGATATCGTCCAGGCCCTCGATACCGGTGGCGGCTTTGGTACGGTTCAATTCGTTGGTTAGAGACAAATAAGAGTCCTCTTGTGGCCAGGAACAATGAGGCAGCCACTTCGAAGAGCCGCAACGGGCTGCCTTTTCACTTGACCCCTGGCCCGGACGAGCGTTCAACCTTTTTTAACGCAAAAAGATCGCAGCCTGCGGCAGCTCCTACACCTACCCTGCAGGAGCTGCCGAAGGCTGCGATCTTTTGCTTTCAGAGCCCCTGCTGCAACGACGGATCATCAGGGTTCATCTGTTCGAGCTGTGCCGTCAGGATCTGCACGTTTTGCAGCTGCCCGCTTTCCTTCCAGTAGTTGATCAGCAGCACCCGTGCCTTGCGATCGTTCGGATGGCGTTGAACGATTTCCTGCAACTGTATCTGCGCCGCTTCGAGTTCCTGCTCACCGCGCAACGTGGTCGCAAGGTCGTAGCGGTAATTCCGGTTATCGGGTTCAAGCTCAACGGCCTTGGACAGGCCGAGCAGGGCGAATTCGCTTTGGTCGTGATGCAGTAGCCAGAGCCCCAGGGCGTGTTGCAGATAGGCCGAGTTGGGCTGTGCCTGCAGTTGCCTGGCCAATAGTTGCCGGGCGGCGTCGTTCTGGCCCTGTTTGTCCAGCACTTCGATTTGCAGCACCAGCGCCGGCAGGTTGTCCGGCGCCAGGCGCAGGGTGTTGTCCAGCGCCTGTTGGGCTTGCTTGAGTTCGGCGTTGTGCAGGTGCAGCCGGGCCAGCTGATATTGGTTTTCGGCGCTTTGCGGTTCGCTCTTGAGCACGAGCTCCCAGGCATCGATGGCTTGCTCCAGCGGCCCGAAATACAAGCCGAGTTCATCCGGGGACAACCCCAGCAGCGCATTGATTGCCGCCAGCCGCACGCTTTGATCGTTGTCATCGAGCAATGGCCCCAGCAAAAGACTGCGCTGGCCGTTGGGTACCAGGGCGCTGATGCTCCTGATTGCGGCGATACGCACTTCGGGCGACTCGTTCTGCAAGTCGGCATCCGCCAGTTTCAGGGCCACCGAGCTTGGATAATTGGGCAGCTCGGCATGCAACCAGACACGGCGCTTGGGGGACAGGTCCGGACGCTTCAACTGCTGATAGAGCACCCGCGCGGCACCGGGTTGACCACCCCGGGCCGCTGCCAGCGCTTCGCTGTAACCGTGCTTGATGGCTTCGGGAACCACCGGGGTGGTATCGCGCAGGGAAAACCATGCAAGGCCGATGACGAGCAGGGCGAAGAGGCTGATAAACAGATAGCGGCGGGACTGGAGCATGCAAAAATCCGGGAGATGAGGCATCAGCAAAAGAGTGCCAGCTTCGATCAGTCTGGGAAGGGAGTCAAACCTGCGTGGCTCTGAGATGCCGTCGCCATGTTCCTGGTGGGCGTTTCAGTAGCGTTTTTTACAAGTCGTTTACCGTGACAGTGCGTAGCCTCGCGAGAACTGAGTCAACTGAAACGGAAAATCCCGAGTGCCTCTCCCTCCTAGCGTCACAAGCATCATTCATGCGCCATCCACAACCTCTTTAACCTGCGATCAAATGAATAGAACGTTGGTTTCCGACGAGGTCCGGCATACCGAGAACACGCCCCTGGTTCTGCACAAGTCCGGTCGTGCACCTGCAAGGTCCACGGGCGCTAGTGTCGATAGTTCACCCCCAATGCTCGCACGCAACGCCTTCGAAGATCGCTTCACCAGTCAGGATGATCTCGAACAGCAGTGGTCAGAACTCAAGGCGCAATTGCAGACGGCGTCTCTTACCGAGCAAGAAATGCTAGCTGTTCTGAGAAGCGGTATTTTGCAAACGAACACTGGCAAAGCCATTGCCGATCTATTTGCAGACGCAATGTTTCGTTCGATCCGACAATTGGGATCGACGAACGACGATCGTTTGAAAACAATAGTTGATGTGGTTTGTCATTTGCCGCCCGGCCAATGGCAGGCGGCGCTGGGTGAAAACATCAGGTTTACGAGTGGACTAACCCCCGAGCGGGTGACGGGCTTTATCCAGTCACAGCTGGATCGTTCAACAGCGCTGCTGAATGAACGAGTGGCAAACAACGAGTTGCTTACAGACTCTCAGTGGGCAGCCCTCAAGCAAATTACACAGCAAGCCCGGACCTATATTCGTCCTTCAAGTGAAAGCGTGCTCAATAGCGCCCTGATGATGCTTGAAGACGCGTGCGTTGTTCGGCCTTCTCCCAAGGATGCGCATCAGCAGTTGGTCAAGTTCCTTGATGAACTGCGCAAGCCGCTACAAAGCGAGCGAGTGCGGTGGCCGGACCGCTTTGCGATAGAGGTAGAGGCGATCTGCAATCAGCTTAAACCTGCTGAAGAGTATAAACAGACTTGGCAGGAGTGGCTGATCGACCCTCGCTGGCTGGAAAGCCCGCTCGAGCCACCGAATTCATTTTCAACGCCGGTGAACTCATCGGAACCCGCGCAAGATGCAAAGCCAACCACCGAGAAATCCACGACTCTGCTATCGACCTTGCAGGCATTCGAGCGCAACGCCGACTT
The DNA here is from genome assembly GCF_054343835.1 of Pseudomonas sp. GNP012. Lineage (NCBI taxonomy): Bacteria > Pseudomonadati > Pseudomonadota > Gammaproteobacteria > Pseudomonadales > Pseudomonadaceae > Pseudomonas > Pseudomonas sp. GNP012. Next base: position 2,178,071 of record NZ_JBTGUU010000001.1, read on the forward strand.
TTACTTGAACGTCAGCACAAAAGGCTCGAGCATGCCCGAGGGGTTTGCTGCCAGGCTTTTGTGGGTCTGCAATGTGCTGGATTCGTTCGGGGCGTTGAGATTGGACAGCAGGCATATTGCAATCGGTCGACCGGCTTCGACACAAGACGATCAAACGAGCAGGGGTGCAACCGAAGGTCTGCCGGCATCCTCGGCTGATTTGTCGGGACATCAACCCGATGCCGCCTCCCATTCGTTCGAACAGTTTGCCGCGCAGTTGGACGGCGTTTTAACCCGGGTCATCAACAGCATTACGCCCTGGAACAGCGCTTATGCCGAAGAGCTGGGTGAGGTTAAAGTTCTGCTGAATGAACAAGTCTACAGCCCGACAACCGAAGCTCTGCCCTCCGATTCATTCTGGTCCCGTATGCCCGACATGGACGCACTGGGAGAGCAACTGGGCAATTGGCTGAGTGCAATGAGTGGGCGTTTGCTCAGCACGGGCGTCGCGGTCCTGAGCCGAACGGGAGACTTGATAGAGCGCAATTCGCATGTTCCCGCGGGAGTCTTTGTTGCCTACATGGCGATCAGCAACTTTTACATCAGTTGGTTTCTGCCTGCCAATGACGAAACTGCCGAAGCAAGACAATCGAACTCAAAACCTGACTTTGAACCTGATGAAGCATTCGTTGTTCATGAAAATACAATAGAGGGCATCACTGAGCTACTTGATGAACAGCCAGAATTTGCAGATAGGGTTCTACAGCGTATCAGCGAATCCGAATATCTTGATCCGGGCGACGATCCACAGCTGATAGAAGATATCGAGGCGCTTTTAAAACAGACGGTCCACGGTAGTGCCGATGTAACTTACCAGGATTATCTCGAAGAAATTATCCAGTTGGCGGCTGCCGATGCTCACGAAGAATTCGAGGAGTTCGAGGAATATTCAGGAGGAGGTTCAACCACGGAGCATGCTTCAGCTCAGGTGGAAACTGATGACATCCATGGTGGCGTGCGCAGGAAACGAAGCCTGGGCGGTAACATGCAAATAAATGAAAAAGGCGTATCCGCACATGCTTCTGCTCGTTGGCTAGTCGAGGCGGGACAACACTCATTAAACGCTCGCGCAACAGGTCGCCCGGACGAGGAAATAGCTCCTGGTATGACGATTGGTCAGGCAGCTGACAGATTCATCAATACGCTTGAAGGCCTGCAAAAGGTTTCCGATCCTTCAGTTTTTATACGGACAGTCATCGAGGAAACCATTGCTGGTTCGAATCTGCCGAAGGACATAAAGTCAACGCTGAATTATAAAACCAAATTCACAGTTTGGTTTCGAGGGTTGCCAGAGAAGCACACGCCTGGAGAGCATATTAGGAAAAGATATAATCTAGCACAATTATTTACGGGGCAACATAAGAAAGAAGCGAACGGCAAATCAATTACCATATCGTGGCCTGATCGTTACACGTCGCAGTTTATTGCGCAGGTTGACGAGATGGATCTTCTGGAATTGTATAACGAGCACGCGCAGGGAATACTTTCACAGCCAGATGTTTTTGATTTTTGGAGGGTTGGCAAGCAAAAAGAACTGGAACGCGCCCTGAAAGTATTCCTGCAGGAAGGTAAGGGCACGGCGCAAAACAAGAATATTGCAAAGAAGTTTCTTGATGGCAAGATCAAGGCGCAAACGATCTCGATTCGTGATGATGGTCTCAGTACTCCTCACAAAGTGAGTAACGCCGTTTATTTGCAAGACTGGAGTAATTCAGGGGGGTTGTTCGTTTTTTTGGGTGGGAACAGCACGGTGATCGAGCACCCTCCCGAATTGAGACAAAGAACGAAGTCAATCGAGCAGTTTCCAGAGCTGCGAGGTAATTTGTCCATGCGAATTGCTCTGAATGAACTTTTGGGGCGGGGCGAATATGACTTCAAGTACAGCCTGGGTTTTATCGATCCTAAAAAATTAGAACTGGAACCATTGGATTTTTTTAACATATTTAACCTTCCTTCATTTTTCGCAAAAAAGATAGATGGAAAGTTATCCTATGAGCCTATTCTGTTTGGATGGCCAGACAGTGATGTCGAAGCGATTTATGAGGAGCTTTACAAAAGACAAGGTGATCAAGTCAAGGCTGCCATAGACACGTTGACCTCAACCTTCGCCGAGCGCATGACAGATGCCATTTTGGCATTGGTGTCCGATGCACTTGCCATGCTGTCGATGTGCACCGCATTTATTCCTGGCCCTGGTGCTCTAGCAGCGGGAATGTCGATGTTGTTAGGCTTTGGCTCGGTAGGGGCAACTTATGTACGAGGTGAACTGGAGGACGATCCGGGCCTGGCAGCGCAACACAAGGCCAATGCGTTACGTGGAGCCATTTTTGAACTTGTCGGGCCATTTATAGGGAAAGTGGCTGGTAAAGCTATTCCCAAGTCTTCATACAAAAAAATTGGCAATGAAGTAATCGAGCGGATGGCTTCGTCAGGGCGTGTGCCAGATGATGTAGCTAAGTATTTACCAATAAAAACGCCAAAAAATCCCATTCTGGAAGCAGTAAAAAAAATATCTCGATGGGTCGCTCCTGTGGAGAAGGATATCCTGGAAATACTTTCAAAGGTTGACTTGAAGTTTATAAATCATCGAACTGCAAACAAGTTTATGCGATTGAATCGTGGGCCGAAAGTGGCGCAAAAATTAATGGATAGAACAGGGGTGACGTATTTTGGTGGGCCATCAAAGGGTTATGTGTATAGGGGGGTCGTCATGCGAGGGGATATGCGCCCGCCAAGCGAAATTTTTGAGGAGGGTTTCAAGTTACGAAAGACATACATAGATATAAAGCAGGTTAATGGAATGCAGGGTGGTTTTGGTGGAGGTAAAGATGCACTTGATATGGATGGAATGGGGATATCGACCTCCGCTTATTACAAGGAGGGTGGTCAGGGCGCGTATTTCTATGGAGGCGGAAAAAAAGGATACACGTATGTCATTGATGGTCGAGATATAGAGGGTTTTCATTTGTATCAAAATCAACAATGGGCAATGCATCCCGCCTCAAAACTTGGAAAAAAGCCCCACGAGATCAACTACCCAAATGACATTCCACCGGAAAAAATACTAGGCGCTTATGACGCTAACGAAATCTTCTACCCCAACCCAACAGCCATCGGCAGAAGTGTTGCACTAAGCACTCCTAAACATGGTTCAAATGTTAAACTTCCGAAGCAGAAAGCAGCAACTAATAGTACAGGCATTACTTTCCCTCTGAGCGGCTAGCGGGCCAACCAGTAAACCTGAATATCGCCTCGGCAGGGATTCCTGTCGAGGCGCCGCACAAATGACTACGCTTGCTGGAGACAGTCCGACAGGCTTTCCCATGCAAGCGCTACTGCAATACTTCAAAGCCATGCTCAACCCCGGCCCCGGGGTGTTGCTGTTTGCCTTGCGAACCATCGCGGCGGGGTTATTGACCCTGTACCTGGCGTTTTTGTTCGATCTGGACCAACCCAAGTGGTCGATCATGGCCGTGGTCATCATCAGCCAGCCACTGGGCGGCATGGTGCTGGCCCGCAGTTTTGGCCAGGTGATCGGCACCACGTTGGGCGCGGCCGTGGCGGTGTTGATCATGGCGATCTTTCCCCAGGCTCCGCTGCCGTTCATCACCACCCTGGCATTGTGGCTGGCGTTGTGCACCGCCGGTGGCACCTTGTTGCGCTATACCAGTTCCCAGGCGTTTGTCCTCAGCGGCTACACCGCTGTGGTGGTGGCCTTGCTGGCGGTGCCGGATCAGGACGGCATGTTTCTGCTGGCGGTGACCCGCGTCACCGAGACCTTGCTGGCGGTGGCCTGCGTGTGTCTGGTCAGCCTGCTGACCGCCAGGCCTGAAGCCGTGGCCCGTGACTACTTCGCCAGGATCGACCAGATCACCCGGTTGCTGGCCACCCATGCCAGCGCCGTCATCCGCACCGAAGAGAGCGAAGCCGATTTCCAGCAGCGACAAATGCAGCTGTTGGGCCAGATCAGCGGTCTGGAGGGCGTGCGCCGGCACATGTACTTCGATGCGCCGCGGTTGCGCAGTGCCAACGGCCTGGTGCAACTACTGGGCAACCAACTGGTGTTGTTGACCGCGCGGCTGACAGCCCTGCGCCACCAGCGGCTGCTGTTGACCGAGCGTTGGGAGGGCGAGTTGCCCGAGGAAATTCAACGTTTGCGGGCCGAAGAACTGGCGTTTCTCGATGAGCTGGCGCGGGAAGGGCGTTCGCTTTCCAGTGATAAGCGCCATCATTTCACGTCGTTGCAACAACGCTTTGATGAGCTGGCCTACAGAGCCGAACAATTGACCGAGCCGTTGCCGGCCACCTTGCGCTCGTTGGCCTGGTCGCTGCGCTGGGAGCAGGCTCGCCTGCTGCAGCAGCTGGAGCAGATTCTGGAATTGAGTGACGCCATCCAGAGCGGGCGACCGGCCAGCAGCGTGTTTCGCGGGCGGGAAAATCCGCTGCATCTGGACTTCACCCTGGCGACCATGAATGCCATCCGGGCTTTTTCCGCGCTGTTGATTTGCGGCCTGATCTGGATCGAAACCGGCTGGGACGGTGCGCGAGGCGGGATGGTGCTGGTGGGCATCCTTTGCTCGCTGATGTCGACCTTTCCAAGACCGCTGCTGGCCGTGCAAAGCTACGCGAGGGGATTCGGGCTGGCACTGGTGGCCTCGGCGCTCCTGCAGTTTCTGTTCGTGCCGATGGTCAGCAATTTCGAGATGCTTGCCTTGCTGTTGGCGCCCTTGCTCTATGCCGTTGCAGTGGGGCTGGCCAGCCCGGCCACGACAGGCACCGGCATTGGTCTGGGGCTCACGACTTTTCTGCTGCTCGGTCCGTTGAACGTGGGGATCGGTCAAAACACCGCCATCCAGTGGTTCGAATTTGCCGGGGCCTATACCTGCGCGACCGTGCTGGCGTTGAGCGTCTATGCGCTGATCTTTCCGTTCAGACCGGATTTGCGCATGAGGCGGCTCTATAAAGAGAACGGCGAACAGGTATACGCCTTGCTGAAAACCGCGCCGACCGATGAACAGCAATTTGCTTTCGAGAGCCGCATGGTTGATCGCCTGACCATGATGCTGGGGCTGCTGCCGGCAACGCAGGAGGCCAAATCCCATGAGCGGTTTCAAGTCAGCCTGGCCTGCATGGCGCTGGGGATTGCCTTGAATCAGCTCAGGCAGCAGGGGCAGAACAACGCACTGTTGAGTCCGGATCTGCAAAGTCGCCTGTTTTCCACTGTCCGGGAAACGGGCAGGCTGGTCGCCGGCCGACCCGGGGTCGAAGTGACCCGGGTACTCGATAGCCTGCACGCCCTGGGCGACGAACTGGATGCCCTGCATACCGATGTCCATGAGCGCTTGTGGTCAGTGTTCCGTATGCGCGTGGCGCTGTTGATCGTGGTGTCGTTCGTCGAGCGTTATCGCGGCTACTTTCAACCCTCCGGCATTGAAGGAGACCCTGTCCTTGCCCATTGATCTGGAAGTGGGTGGCGCCTATCTGCCCCCGATTGCCCAGGCGTTGCTGCTGGGCTTGCCGATTTTCCTGTTGCTGGACTGGGTGCTGCGCCGCCTCGGTGTGCTGCAGTTCGTCTGGCATGAGGCCTTGTTCGAAGGCGCGTTGTACGTCTGCGTTTGCGCCACGTTGATACTGGTGATGGGAGTCTGATGCCTTGAAGAACATCCTTCCCCGACTCACGACGCTGGCGGTGGTACTGCTGGCCTTGATCCTGGGCTGGTTCGCCTGGGAGCATTACACCCGTGCCCCCTGGACCCGGGATGCCCGGGTGCGTGCCGATGTGGTGACCCTGTCCGCTGATGTTTCGGGGCGAATCGTCAGCCTGGCCGTGCAGGACAACCAACATGTGAACAAGGGCCAGGCGCTGCTGGAGATCGATCCGGCGCGTTACACGCTGGCGGTGGAGCATGCCAAGCGTGCCGTCGAGGTGTCGAAAGCCTCGCTCGGGCAGGCCCAGGCGTCCATTGCTGCCAGCGAGGCCTTGCTCAAACAACGTCAGAGCGAGGAGCAACGGCGGCGCACGCTCAAGGACCGTTCGGCGATTTCCGGCGAAGAGTGGGAAAAAGCCAACACCGATGTGTCGGTGGCCCAGGCGGATCTGCTGCGAAATCAGGCCAACCTGGTGTTGGCCCAGGCCAACGTGCAACTGGCCATCGCGGCCTTGACCCAATCGGAGCTCGATCTGCAGCGTACCCACGTCGTCTCCCCGGTGACCGGCTTTGTCACCAATCTGCTGACCCGGGAAGGCGACTATGCTTCCGCCGGGGGGCCATTGCTGGCGCTGGTGGACAGCGATTCGTTCTATGTCAGCGGTTACTTTGAAGAGACCAAGTTGCCACGGATCGGCGAGGGCGACCGGGTCAGGATCGAGTTGATGAGTGGCGAAACCTTCGGCGGCAAAGTGCAGAGCATTGCCTTTGCCATTGCCGACCGGGAAAACCTGCCGGGCGGTCGCCTGTTGGCCAGCATCAACCCCAGTTACACCTGGGTCAAACTGGCGCAGCGGGTGCCGGTGCGGATCGAGATCGATGCCGACTATGCCGGTAAAGACAAACTCAGGGCGGGGACCACGGCCACCGTGACCGTCCAGGAAAGCCAAAAATCCAAAGACCAACAATAACCCCTGTGGGAGCGGGCTTGCTCGCGAATGCGGTGTGTCATTTGACATTTGCATTGCCTGACACACCGCCTTCGCGAGCAAGCCCGCTCCCACAAGGGATCTACATTACCGTTGAAAAGGCAAAAAAAGCCCCGCGACCGAATGAGACGCAGGGCAAAGGAATTGGTTGGTTGCGGCCAACCAAAGGAGCGCTTTAAACCATCGGGTTAATTGCTGGCGACCGTCTCAGGCTGCCAGCCGCCACCGAGGGCCTTGTAGATGGCGACGATGCCGCGATACAAATCGACTTCGGCCTGGGCCTGGGTGTCTTCGGCCGCCAGGCGTTCACGCTGGGCGTCGAGCAGCACGAGGAAATCGGCGGTGCCTTCGCGGTAGCGAATCTCGGCGAGATCGGCAGCGGAACGGCTGGACTCGCTCTGGCGAATCAGCGAGATCAGGCGCTGCTGGCGCTTGCCGTAGTCGCTGAACGCGTTTTCCGATTCTTCCAGGGCCAGCAACACTTGCTGCTCGTACGTTGCCAGGGCGCCTTCGGCATCGGCGTCGGCGGCGCGCAAACGGGCGCGCACGCTGCCCAGGTCAAACGCTGCCCAGGTGATGCTCGGGCCGAGCGCCCAGGCGTTGGCCGCCGAGGAGCCGATTTGCGAACCGCGCCCGGCGGTGAAACCAAGGAAGCCGCTGAGGCTGACTTGCGGGAACAGGTCGGCCTTGGCCACGCCGATCCGCGCCGTGGCTGACGCCAATTGGCGCTCGGCACTGCGAATGTCCGGGCGACGTTGCAGCAACTCACCCGGATTCCCGATCGGCAAAGCCTTGGCAATCGCCGGCAAGTCTTTCGGGCTCAGGTCCACGGTCAGCTTGTCCGGACGCTCGCCCAGCAGCGTGGCGATACGGTTCTTCTGCCGAACCTGCTCGGCCTGCAATTGCGGCACGCTGGCTTCGACAGACGCCAGTCGCGCATCGGCACGTTCCACATCGAGTTGATCGCCGACACCGGCATCACGCAGGTTGATGGTGATCTTGCGCGACTCCTGCTGGTTCTCCAGGTTGGCCAGGGCGATCTTTTCCCGCAGTTGCGCTCCACGCAGTTGACCGTAGGCATCCACCAGTTCGGCAATCATGCTCACCTGAAGCTGGTACAGATCGGCTTCAAGCGACTGTTGCTCGGCATTCGCCGATTCCAGGTTGCGCTGGATGCGGCCGAACAGATCGATCTCCCAGGCCATGTCCAGGCCCAGGTCGTAGCGTTCGCTGTTGACCCGGTCGGTGGTCTGGCCCGGAATCTGGCCCTTGCCCAGGTCACTGCTGACACGGCTGGTGACGACCGGCAAGTTGTCGTTACTGATGTCATCGCGGATCGCCCGTGCGGCTTTCCAGCGGGCAAAAGCGACGCGCAAATCACGGTTGCCCTTGAGCGATTGTGTCACCAACTGGTTGAGGGTCGGGTCTTCGAACTGCTGCCACCAGATGCCTTCGAAACGCGAACGGTCAAAGTTCTTCTGGCCGGCGGCGCCATCGGTGGCGGCCGTGATGTTGGCCGCCTCGGTGTTGGGCGTCTGGTAATCCGGACCCACGGCACAGGCACTCAAGGCCAGGACCAGCAGGCTCGGCAGGAAGGCTTTCAAACTCATCAGTGCGACTCCAGCTTCAGGGCGACCTTGGCGGCTTTGCGCGCCTGGCCACGCTCGACAAAGTTACGAATCAATACGTAGAACACTGGCGTCAGCAACAGACCGAAGAAGGTCACCCCGAGCATCCCGGAGAACACCGCCACACCCATGGCGTGACGCATTTCGGCACCGGCACCGCTGGAGAACACCAACGGCACAACACCCATGATGAACGCGAAGGAGGTCATCAGGATCGGCCGCAGACGCAGACGGCAAGCTTCCAGTACCGCGGCCAGCGGGTTGAGGCCCTCCAGCTGTTTGTCCTTGGCGAACTCGACGATCAGAATCGCGTTCTTGCACGCCAGGCCCACCAGTACGATCAGGCCGATCTGGGTGAAGATGTTGTTGTCACCGCCGGAGGCGATCACACCGGTGATGGCCGACAGCAGGGTCATCGGTACGATCAGGATTACCGCCAGTGGCAGGCTCCAGCTTTCGTACTGGGCCGCCAGTACCAGGAACGCCAGCAGGACGCAGAGCGGGAACACGAACAGCGCGGTGTTGCCGGACAGAATCTGCTGGTAGGTCAGGTCGGTCCATTCGTAGGTCATGCCGTTCGGAAGTTCTTCCTTGAGCAGTTTCTCGATGGCTTTTTCGGCCTGGCCGGAGCTGTAGCCGGGAGCTGCAGCACCGTTGATTTCAGCGGTGATGAAGCCGTTGTAGTGCATCACGCGGTCGGGGCCCGAGGTGTCGCTGACCTTGATGAAGGTCGCCAACGGGATCATCTCGCCTTTGTTGTTACGCACTTTCAATTGGCCGATCTGGTCGGATTCGAGGCGGAACTGCTGTTCGGCCTGAACGTTGACCTGATAGGTGCGCCCGAAGCGGTTGAAGTCGTTGGCATACAGCGAACCCAGGTAGATCTGCAGGGTGTCGAAGATGTCGCTGACGGCCACGCCATGGGTCTTGGCTTTTTCCCGGTCGATGGCGGCATCGACCTGCGGCACGTTCACCGTGTAGCTGGTGAACAGGCCGGCCAGTTCCGGCACGTTGTGGCTCTTGGCGATGATGTTCATGGTTTCCTTGTACAGCTCGTCGTAGCCCAGGTTGCCCCGGTCTTCGATCTGCAGGCGGAAACCACCAATGGTGCCCAGGCCTTGCACCGGCGGCGGCGGGAAGATCGCCATGTAGGCTTCCTGGATGTTCGCGTACTGGCCGTTCAAGGCACCGGCAATCGCACCGGCGGACATGCTCGGGTCTTTACGCTCGTCGAACGGTTTGAGGGTCACGAACACGATGCCGGCGTTCGGGCTGTTGGTGAAACCGTTGATCGACAGGCCAGGGAAGGCCACCGCGCTTTCCACGCCAGGCTGTTTCAGGGCCAGGTCGGACATGCGCTTGATCACGTCTTCGGTGCGGTCCAGGCTCGCGGCATCCGGCAATTGCGCGAAGGCCACCAGGTATTGCTTGTCCTGGCCGGGTACGAAACCGGTCGGGGTGCTGGAGAAACCGAAGAAGGTCAGGACCATCAGGCCGGCGTACAGCAGCAGGGCGATGCCGCTTGAGCGGATCACACGGGCAACGGTGCCGACATAACCATGGCTGGCCTTTTCAAAGAAACGGTTGAACGGACGGAACAGCCAGCCGCCAAACATCTTGTCCAGCACCCTGGAGAAACGGTCTTTCGGTGCGTCGTGGCCCTTGAGCAATACCGCCGCCAGCGCCGGCGACAGGGTCAGGGAGTTGAAGGCCGAGATCACCGTGGAAATCGCAATGGTCAGGGCGAACTGCTTGTAGAACTGCCCGGTCAACCCGGAAATGAACGCCGCCGGAACGAACACCGCACACAGCACCAGCGCCGTGGCAATGATCGGGCCGGTCACTTCACGCATGGCGCGCTTGGTGGCTTCAATCGGGGTCAATCCGAGCTCGATGTTCCGCTCGACGTTCTCCACCACCACGATGGCGTCGTCGACCACGATACCGATGGCCAGTACCAGGCCGAACAGCGACAGGGCGTTGAGCGAGAAACCGAACAGGTGCATCACGGCAAAGGTACCGATCAGCGAAACCGGCACAGCCACCAATGGAATGATCGAGGCGCGCCAGGTCTGCAGGAACAGGATCACCACCAGCACCACGAGAATCAGTGCTTCGAAGAGGGTGTGAACCACCGCCTCGATCGAGCCGCGCACGAAGATCGTCGGGTCATAGACGATGCTGAAGTCCATGCCTTCAGGGAAGCTCTTCTTCAGCTCGGCCATTTTTGCCCGGACTTCGTTGGAGATTTCGATGGCGTTGGAACCCGGGCGCTGGAAGATCGGGATCGCCACCGCCGGCTGATTGTTCAGCAGCGAACGCAGGGCGTACTGGCTGGAACCCAGTTCGACGCGAGCGATGTCCTTGAGACGGGTGATCTCACCGTTGTCGCCAGAGCGAATGATGATGTTCTCGAACTCTTCTTCACTGACCAGGCGGCCCTGCGTGTTGACCGACAGCTGGAAGCTTTGGGCACTCGGGGCAGGGGGCGCGCCCAGTGCACCGGCGGCCACCTGGCGGTTCTGCTCACGAATGGCGGTGACAACATCAGTGGCGGTCAGGTTGCGCGAAGCGGTCTTGTTCGGGTCGAGCCAGACCCGCAGCGAGTAGTCGCCCATGCCGAACAGCTGCACGTCGCCGACACCGCCCAGCCGCGCCAGTTCATCCTTGATGTTGAGGATCGCGTAGTTGGACAGGTAGAGCATGTCGTAGCGTTTGTCCGGCGAGGTCAAGTGCACCACCATCGTCAGGTCGGGCGATGCCTTGTCCACGGTGATACCGATGCGCGTCACTTCCTCGGGAAGTTTCGGCTCGGTCCGGGTCACGCGGTTCTGCACCTGCACCTGCGCGTTGTCCAGGTCGGTACCCAGGGCAAAGGTGATGGTCAGGGTGATCTTGCCGTCGGCGGTCGACTGCGAGGACATGTACAGCATGTTCTCGACGCCGGTGATGGCTTGCTCCAGGGGAGCGGCCACGGTTTCACCGATGACCTTGGGGTTGGCACCGGGGAAGTTGGCGCGCACCACCACGGTCGGCGGCACGACTTCCGGGTATTCGCTGATCGGCAACTGGAACAGCGAGATCGCACCGGCGATCAGGATCAGCAGCGAAAGCACCGCTGCGAAGATCGGCCGCGAAATGAAGAATTGGGAAAAATTCATCGTAAAAATCCCTTAACCGCGTGGGGTCGTGGCAGCCAGTTTCACAACCGTGCCCGGCGCGACCTTGGCAGGCGCGACTTGGGGCAGGTTGCTGGCTTCCAGCGCTTGGCGTTGTTGTGCGAGTGCCGCGAGGGTTTGTTCGCTGGCCATCGGAATCACTTCAGGGGTGACCGGTGAACCGGGACGTACCCGTTGCAGGCCCTTGACGATGATGGTGTCGTCCTTGTTCAGGCCACTGCGCACGATGCGCAAACCTTCGATCTTCGGCCCCAGTTCCACCGCGCGGTAGGCGGTCTTGTTGTCGCCGTCCAACACGATCACGAACTTCTTGCCCAAGTCGGTACCGACCGCTTCATCGTTGATCAGCATGGCGCTGTAGGTGCCGCTGCCCACCAGTTTCAGGCGTGCATACAGGCCCGGGGTGTAGCTGCCATCGCTGTTGTCGAACACGGCGCGGCCACGGATGGTGCCGGTCTTGGGGTTGACCTGGTTGTCGACGAAGTTCATCACGCCCTGGTGCGGGTTGCCGTCTTCATTGGACAGGCCCATATACACCGGGGTGGTGGCGCCGCGTTTGCCTTGGCGAGCGAGCTCGGTGTACTTGAGGAACACACGCTCGTCCGCGTCGAAGTAGGCATAGACCTTGTCGGTGGAGACCACGCTGGTCAACGGCGTGGTGTCGGCGGTCACCAGGTTGCCGGCGGTGATTTCCGCACGGCTGACACGGCCGCTGATCGGTGCGGTGACGCGGGTGAAGCTCAGGTTGAGCTTGGCCAGGTCGAGCTGTGCCTGAAGCGCACCGACGGCGGCGCGTGCTTCCTGGGCGGCGCTGGTGCGCGAATCGGCCAGCTCGGCGGAAATGGCGTTGCTGATGCGCAGGCGTTCACCGCGCTGGGCTTCGTTTTCGCTGCGGGTGGCATTGGCACGCGATTGTGCAACCAGTGCTTCGAGGCGGCGGACCTCAGCCTGGAACGGACGCGGGTCGATCTGGAACAGCAGGTCGCCTTTCTTGACCAGGGCGCCTTCAGTGAACGCCACTTCATCGATCTGGCCGGAGACCCGTGGACGGATTTCAACGGTTTCCGGCGCTTCCAGGCGCCCGGTGAATTCGTCCCACTCGTTGACCGGTTGTTCCAGCACCTTGGCCACGCTGACCTTGGCTGCTGGCATAGTGGCGGCGGTTTCCGGGGCCTTGCCGCAAGCGCTGATCACCACGACGGCCAACAAAGCCAACGGGAAGCGCAAATGTTTGAATGACTGTTCCATGGATGCATCCGCCAATGTATTGAGATTGGCGAATGATGCGCGGCGGGTTTGTATCTCACGAATCGAATGGGGCGAAGGTAACTATCATCCGGAATGATATAAGGCCCGAGCCAGCCCTCTAGATTGCGCCTTTGATTAATCGGCGATCAATTGGATTGATGACAAATCTGTGTTGCCTCGTCTGCAAAGATCAGGCTTGGGACCGAGTTGCGCCCTTCGCGAGCAAGCCCGCTCCCACATTGGTTCTGTGGCGTACATGATCCCCCTGTGGGAGCGGGCTTGCTCGCGAAGAGGCCAGCAGCCTTCAACACAATCAGGATCAGGCCGAGCTATCCGGTCCCCCGAAAACACCCCGGACTTCGCCGCCGGTGGCAGCATCCACTGTGACCAGTCATCAGCCATTGGTTTAACGGGCGCCAACTGCCTGCGCTGTGCCAATTTCGTCATCGCCAATGCCCAAACCCATCAAGCCATGACGCCTCGGATAGACCACCCTGACCGGTCTGTCCAAGGAGATGACCATGATCCGACTGACCCTGATCGAAGCCCGTGAGTTGGCCGAGTCGATCTTGTTGTACAACGGTTTTAATCTGGCCCATGCACAAGCGGTGGCGGCGACGGTGGTTGTTGGCGAACGTGATGGCTGTGCCTCCCACGGTTTGTACCGGATTCTGGGGTGTGTGAATTCCCTGCGGGCCGGCAAGGTGTCGGCCGATGCCGAGCCACAGGTGATCTACCAGGCGCCATCGATTGTGCGGGTGGATGCTGGCGGTGGGTTTTCGCAGTTGGCGTTTCAGGCGGGGCTCCCGTTGCTGGCGCAGAAATCCCGGGCCAACGGCATAGCGGCGTTGGCAATCAACCGCTGTGTACATTTCTCGGCGCTGTGGGTGGAGATCGAGCAGCTGACGGCTGCCGGTCTGGTGGCACTGGCGTGTAATCCGAGCCACGCCTGGGTGGCGCCGGCTGGAGGACGACTGCCGGTGTTCGGCACCAATCCCATTGCCTTCGGATGGCCGCGTGCGGGGCAAGATCCGTTTGTATTCGACTTCGCCACCAGCGCGATTGCCCGGGGTGATATCGAACTGCACCGGCGTGCCGGCAAGGCGATTCCCGAAGGTTGGGGCGTGGACGCCCAAGGCCAGCCGAGCACTGACGCCAACGTGGTGCTTGATAGCGGCGCGATGCTGACGTTCGGCGGGCACAAGGGTTCGGCGCTGGCGGCCATGGTGGAGTTGATTGCCGGGCCGCTGATCGGTGACCTGACCAGTGCCGAGTCGTTGGCCTACGACGGGGGCAGCAAGTCGTCGCCGTACCATGGCGAGTTGATTATCGCCCTGGACCCTCGGCGCTTTCTGGGGGACGCCACTGAAGAGCATTTGGCCCGTGCCGAAACGTTGTTCCAGGGCATTGAAGGGCAGGGCGCACGCTTACCGTCGCAGCGACGATACGCGGCGCGGGCACGCAGTCTGGTGGAAGGCGTGCAAATTCCCGAGGCGCTGTATAACGACCTCAAAGCCTTGCTCGCCTGATTGAGTCAAGTGCTCAATCCTGTGGGAGCGAGCCTGCTCGCGAAGGCGGTGTGTCAATCAACCAAGATGTTGGACTCGATGACCCCTTCGCGAGCAAGTCGGATCGCCGCACCGCCGCTCCCACATTTGATTGGTGGTGATCACATATTTTGCGTAGGAGCTGCCGAAGGTTGCGATCTTTTGCTGTTGATTTTCAAGATCAACAGATCGCAGCCTGCGGCAGCTCCTACAGTCATTTGTGTGGTTTCTAGATTGGGTCGTGCTGGCTGCTGCCATCCACCAGCCGTGCAATCCCCAGTGGGTTGGCGTTTTTCAAGGCGTCGGGTAGCAAGGCGTCCGGGCAGTTCTGGTAGCACACCGGACGCAGGAATCGCTCGATGGCCAGGCTGCCAACCGACGTGCCACGGGCGTCGGAGGTTGCAGGGTAAGGCCCGCCATGGACCATGGCATCGCAGACTTCGACCCCGGTGGGGTAACCATTGAACAGTACCCGGCCGACTTTTTGTTCCAGCAGTACCAGCAGGTCCGCATGGGTCTGAAGATCCGATGCTTCGCCAATCAATGTCGCGGTCAGTTGCCCGTGCAAGCTGTTCAACGCCTGCCGCAGTTCAGCCTTGTCCGCCACCTCTACGACAATGGTGGTCGGCCCGAACACTTCTTCCTGTAACAGCCGATCCCCATTGAGCAGGAGGCTGACGTCAGCCTTGAACAGTTGCGGCCGCGCCTGATTACCCTGCTGGTCGTGGCCCGCCAGGTGCGTCACGCCCGGATGCTCGAGCAAGGCCCGCACCCCTTTTTCATAGCTGCCGAGGGTGCCAGCATTGAGCATGGTTTGCGCCGGTTGTTCGGCCATCAGGTTGCTGAGTCGCGCAGTGAACGCCGTCCATTCAGGGGTGCGAATACCAATGACCAACCCCGGATTGGTGCAGAACTGCCCGCAACCCTGGACCACCGATGCCACCAGTTCACCGGCGATTTTCTCGCCCCGCGCGCGCAAGGCTTCGGGCAATACCAACACTGGATTGATGCTGCTCATCTCGGCGAACACCGGGATGGGTTGTTGCCGTGCTGCGGCCATGTCGCAAAGGGCACGGCCACCTTTGAGCGAGCCGGTGAAACCGACGGCCTGAATCGCCGGGTGCTTGACCAGCGCTTCACCGACACCAGCGCCGTAGATCATATTGAACACACCCTTGGGCATGTCGGTCTGCTCGGCGGCGCGCAGGATCGCATTGGCCACGCATTCGGCGGTTGCCATGTGCCCGCTGTGGGCCTTGAACACCACCGGGCAACCGGCGGCCAGGGCCGCTGCGGTATCGCCGCCGGCAGTCGAAAAGGCCAACGGAAAATTGCTGGCGCCGAACACCGCCACCGGGCCGACGCCGATCCGGTACTGGCGCAGGTCAACCCGTGGCAGCGGCTGACGCTCCGGCAGGGCGCGGTCGATGCGCGCGCTGTAGAAATCGCCCCGACGCAGGACCTGAGCGAACAGACGCATCTGGCCGCTGGTGCGGCCGCGCTCGCCCTGAATCCGGGCGCTGGGCAGGGCGGTCTCGCGCGTCACCAGGGCAACGAACTCGTCATCCAGGGCATCCAGTTGCGCGGCGATGGCTTCAAGGAATTGCGCCCGGCGCGTCGCCGGCAAGTTACGAAAGGCTGGATAGGCGGCCGCAGCGGCCTGGGCGGCCGCGTCGACTTCTTGCGCGGTGGCTTGCATGAATGAAAACGGCAGCGTTTCACCGGTGCTGGCGTCGTGACTGTGCAGGATGATGTTGCCGGCTGCGCTGCGGGCGCCACCGATGTAGTTGTGGCCAAGGATCTCAGGCATCGAAAAAGCTCCTGTCGAAAAATGGGTTTGCAACACAAAACCTTTGTGGGAGCGAGCCTGCTCGCGATGGTTTCAAAGGCACCGCGTTTATCCAGGATCAGCGCGGTATCGTTAACGTCCATCGCGAGCAGGCTCGCTCCCACAGGGATTTACTCAGGCCAGAGAGTCGGCCCGGCGTGGGCCAGTTGAGGCTGGGTCCAGCGCAGCAACCCGCGCCGCCGACTCGGCATCCACCTGGCGCAATGACTTGCCACGGGTCTCGCGGGTCAGGCCGACAGCCACCACGGAAATCAGCGCGGCGCCCACCAGATACCAGGCGATCGGAGTCGAGCTGTGGTACTTGTTGAGCAAGGTGATGGCGATCAGCGGTGCCAGGGAACCGGCGAAGATCGGCGCCACCTGGTAGCACAGGGACAGAGCGGTGTAGCGTACGTGGGTCGGGAACAGTTCAGCCATCAGCGCCGAGTAAGGCGCATAAGTCATCGACTCGATGGCCAGGCCCAGGGTGATGGCGGCCATGATCAGCCAGTTGTTGCCAGTGTCCATCATCGGGAAACCGATGAAACCCCAGAACGCTGTGAGCACCGCGCCGGTCAGGTACACCGGCTTGCGCCCGACGATGTCCGACAGATAGCCCATCAGCGGGATCAGGAAAAAGTGCACCAGGTGCGCGCCGAACATCAGCAGCAGAATTTGCGAAGTGTCCTTGTGCACCACCAGTTTCAGATAGGTAATCGAGAACGTCACTACGGTGTAGTAGAGGATGTTCTCGGCAAAGCGAGCGCCGATTCCCACCAGCACCGAACGCCAGTGATGGCGCAGCACTTCCACCACACCGTGCTGTTGCTGTTTGGTCTGGGCCTGACGGGCCTGGGCTTCCTTGAAGATCGGCGCGTCATCGACGCTGGTGCGAATCCAGTAACCGATCAACACGACTACCGCCGAGAACCAGAACGCCACGCGCCAGCCCCAGGCAAGGAACTGTTGCTCTGACAGGTTCGACGACAACAGCAGCAGGGCGAGCGTGGCCACCAGGTTGCCGGCCGGCACCCCGGCTTGCGGCCAACTGGCCCAGAAGCCCCGACGATTGTCCGGGCAGTGTTCGGACACCAGCAGAATCGCGCCGCCCCATTCGCCACCGAAAGCGAAGCCCTGGATCAACCGCAACAGCACCAGTAGCACCGGCGCTGCGTAACCGATCTGGTCGAAGCCAGGCAGGCAACCCATCAGGAAGGTGGTGATGCCGACCACTACCAGGCTCAGTTGCAGCAGGCGTTTGCGGCCGAATTTGTCACCGTAGTGACCGAATACCAAACCGCCTAACGGCCGGGCGAGAAAGCCGACCGCGTACAAAGCGAAGGCGGCAATGATGCCGTCGATGGGGCTGTCGGTCTGGCGGAAGAACAGCTTGCCAAAAACCAATGCCGAGGCGGTGCCGTAGAGAAAGAATTCATACCATTCGGCGACGGTGCCAGCCATGGCGGCGGCCACCACGCGTTTGAGTCCCGAGGGTGTGGTTGCGCTTTGCGTGTGTTGAGGATTCGACATGCTGACGTACCTTGTTGAGACGCAAAAAACGGGCAGCCGGGCGGGGCCAGTAAAGACCCGCCCGGCAATCACTCAGAGACCGACGTCTGGCAGTTCCGGGCGGTTGGCCAACGCCTTGGCCATGATCTGCTCGACGAATACGCGGTCGGCTTCCGGCAGGGCCAGGCGTGGCGGACGGGTCAAGGCGCTGCCGCGACCGGCAATGGCTTCACACAGTTTGATGCACTGCACCAGGTCGGCACGGGCATCGAGGTGCAGGATCGGCATCAGCCATTCGTAGATCGGCATGGCTTCGGCGAAACGACCGGCCTTGGCCAGGCGGAAGATGGTTTCGCCTTCTTTCGGGAACACGTTGGACATGCCCGAGACCCAACCTTCGGCACCCACGGCGATGCTTTCCAGCACCACGTCGTCGAGGCCGGCGAACAACACGAAACGGTCACCAACTTCGTTGCGCACGTCGATGAAGCGGCGGGTGTCGCCGGAAGAGTCCTTGAAACACACCACGTTGTCGCAGTCGGCCAGGGAAATCAGGATGTCCGGGGTGACGTCGTTCTTATAGATAGGCGGGTTGTTGTAGACCATCAGCGGCACGTCGGCGTTTTTCGCCACGTAGCGGTAGTGCTCGGCGGTTTCGAACGGCTTGGAACCGTAGACCAGCGCCGGCATCAGCATCACGCCATCGACGCCGACCCGGCGTACGGCATTGGCGACCTTGGCCGCTTGTACGCTGGTGAACTCGGCCACGCCGCAAATCACCGGTACGCGACCACGGGCGGCATCGACAGCGACTTCAGTCACGGCGATTTTCTCTTCGGCGGTCAGCGAGGTGTTTTCACCCACCGAGCCGCAGACCACCAGGCCTGACACGCCGTCGCGGATCACGTTGGAAATCACCTGATGGGTTTTTTCCAGGTTGATGGAGAAGTCATCGTTGAATTGAGTGGTCACCGCTGGGAAGACGCCACTCCAGTTAATGCGCTTGCTCATTGTTGCCTCCGGTTCGTTAATTGTATTTCGTATACGATATTAAAAATGACAATGCTCGGCTAGTGCTTTTTTTGGTTTTTCAGGGGGTTTTACTGGCCGTTGGTCTGGGGGGCAGGGATTGCGTGATCAGGCGCCGGGCCAGGTGTCGGACAGGCGATAGCCTTGTGGCCACGGATCGCTTGGGTCGAGCAGCAATTGATGGGTGCCGGTGATCCACGCCCGGCCGGAAATGCACGGGTAAATCGCGGCGCGGCCGGCGACTTCGGTCAGCGAATCAATGCGGCAGTGGAACTCCGAGCCGATAATCGAACGGCCGACAAAGCGCTCGCCAACCTGCATCAAGCCTTTGGCCTGCAACACCGCCATGCGCGCCGAGCAACCCGTGCCGGTGGGGGAACGGTCGATCTTGCCCGGTTGAATCACCACCGCATTGGCGCCGGTGGCGATGCCGTTCTCATGGACGATGGGCGCGGCGATTTGACAGAAGGAAATGTGCGACCACTCGGGATTCAGCGGATGCACGAAGCCCAGTTGTTCGTTGGCCGCTCGAGTGATTTTCAGCCCCACCGCGACCAGATCGGCCGCTTCATCCGGGCGGATGGAAAAACCCAGGCCTTTGGCATCGGCAATCACAAAACTGTCGCCACCATAAGCGGTGTCAACCTTCAGCGAGCCGATGCCTTCGACTTCAATCCAGGCATCCAGCCGATCAGCGAAGGACGGCACGTTTTTCACTTCCACCCGTTGCACCTTGCCGTCCCGGCAGTCGGCCACGGCTTCGATCAGGCCGCCGGGCGCTTCCAGCACCAGGCGAGTTTGCGGCTCGGTCATGGGCAGGATGCCGCTGTCGAGCAATACGGTGGCGACGCACAACGAGTTGGAGCCGGACATCGGCGGGGTGTCCGCCGGTTCCATGATGATCCAGGCCATCTGCGCCCGTGGATCCTTGGCCGGGACCAGCAGGTTGACGTGGCGGAACACGCCGCCGCGGGGTTCGTTGAGGACGAAGTTGCGCAGGGTTTCGTCCCGGGCGATCCAGCGCGACTGTTCCCACACGGTGGCGCCGGGCGGCGGGGCGACACCGCCGACGATCACGTCGCCGACTTCGCCTTCGGCGTGGCAGCTGACTACATGAATGACTTTTGATGAACGCATGGCTTGCTCCTTGTTTCGCCTGTGAAGGCCTCATCGCGAGCAAGCTCGCTCCCACAGGAATGAGTGGTGTACACAACATTGCGGCCCACACAAAACCCTGTGGGAGCGAGCTTGCTCGCGATGAGGCCAGTCGCTATTTCACTGATTTCAGAAACGCTGCAGTTTCCGCATGCACCGGATTGCCAATCACCTGATCCGGCGAACCAATCTCATGCACCAGGCCATTGCGGAAGAACGCCACACGGTCGGACACGTCCCGGGCAAAGCGGATTTCGTGGGTCACCAACACCATGGTCATGCCGTCTTCGGCGAGCATGCGCATGGTGTCCAGCACTTCACCGACCAACTGCGGGTCGAGGGCCGAGGTGGCTTCGTCAAACAGCATGTAGTCCGGTGACATGGCCAGGGCGCGAGCGATGGCCATGCGTTGTTGCTGTCCACCGGACAGCTTGCCAGGGAAAGTCTTGAGCTTGTCGCCCAGGCCGACGTGGGTCAGTTGCTTCACCGCTAGTTCTTCAGCTTCAGCCTTGCTTTTGCCCAGCACTTTGCGCGGCGCGAGCATGACGTTTTCCAGCACCGTCAGGTGCGGGAAGGCATTCCATTGCTGGAACACAATGCCGATTTTCTGCCGCAGGCGATTGAGGTCGGTGGCGCTGTGATGGACCTCGACGCCATCAACGCGGATGTTGCCTTTCTGGATCGGTTCCAGGCCGTTGATGCACATCAGCAAGGTCGATTTGCCGGAGCCGGAGCCGCCGATGATCGACACCACTTCGCCCTTGTTCACCGTCAGGTTGACGCCCTTGACCACTTCGAGGTTGCCGAAGGATTTATGTACGTTGTCGATCTCAATCATTTTCTTGCCACCTTCTTTCCAGACGAGCGCCCAGGCGTGCGACCACCAGGCTCATGACGTAGTAGATAAGGCCCGCGATGCACAGCACCAGCAACGGTTCCTGGATGCGGGTGACGATGGTTTGCGAGGCGCGCAGCAGTTCGACGATGCCGATCCACATCACCAGCGCGGTGTCTTTCATTACACCGAGCACCAGGTTCAGCCAGCCGGGGAACGCTACCCGGGTGGCCATCGGCAGGACGATCCAGCGCAAGTCCTGCAAGAAGCTCAGCCCCAGCGACCGGCTGGCCCGGCGCACGGTGAACGGCACCGCCAGCACGCCGGCCCGCACGATCTCGGTGAAGTACGCCGCAGCGTAAACCCCCAACACAATGCAGCCGACGCTGAAGGCGCTGATGTTCAGGCCGATGATGCTTTTGAGTGAGTTGAACAGTACGAACTGGATCAGCAACGGCACGCTGCGAAACACGTCCAGCACCCAGGCCAACGGCAGGCTGGCCCGTGGCAACAAGGCCCGCAGCAGGCCGAATAACAACCCGGCCAAGGAACCGAGAATGATCGACCAGAACGTTAGTTGCATCGTGACCCACGCACCGTTGAGCAGGAACATCAGGTCATTCGAGGAAAAATCGGTGGAAAACATGGACAGCTCCTCAGTAACGGAACAACCGCCAGGCCATCAGCCGGGCTGCCGCGACGATCGCCTTGGCAATCAAGTAATACAGCACCGCTGCGATGGCGAAATACTCGAAGGTGCGGAAGGTTTTGACGTTGTATTCCTGGGTCACACCGGTCAGGTCATTGTTTAGTCCGACGATCACCCCCAGCGACGTCATCAACACCGCCCAGACCATCTGATTGGTCAGCGGGTAGAACACGATCCGCAGCAGTTGCGGGACGATGATCATGCGGTAGGCCTGGAAGGCACTCATGCCGAGGGAACGCGCCGCACGTACCTGCGTGTCAGGCACGGCCTTGAGGCCGCCGCGAAAGTTCTCCGCCAGATACCCGGCATTGTTGAAGGTGATCCCGGCCAGCAGGGCGAACCAGGAACTGACGTGCAGGTTCAGCGAGCCGAGGCCGAAGTAGAGGATGTAGATCTGGAACAGCGACGGGGTGTTGCGGGCAATCGATACCCAACCGTTGCCGAACCCGCGCAGTAACGGGTGTTTGGCCTCGCGCATCACTGTCAGGGCCAGGGCGATCAGCACGCCGAAGATCATCGACAGCGCGGCGGTTTCGAAGGTGACGATGGCACCGGCAAGCATGTCCGGCAGGGCGCGCAGGGCGGAACGCCATTGGAAGCTGTAGTCAAACATGCGCAGGGCTCTCCAGTAGGGCAGCAGGTTGTAGCCAGGCCGGTAAACGTCCGCTGGCCGTTGCGGTGCAGGCCGCGTCGACGCATTCGGCAAGGCTGGCGAAGTGCACCTTGCGGCCGACCAGGCCCGGTGCGTAGTGGGCGTATTTGCCCGAGTTCGTCATCAGGTTTTTAGCCGCCAGGGGGATTACGGGTTCGCCGAGCATGCACCAGCAGGTGTCGGTGACCAGGGTCGCGCCAAACGCTTCGATCACGGCGATGTGCCCGGCCTCGCGGGCCTGCTCCAACACGGCACGGCCGCAGGTGATGGCAAGCACCACATCCGGGTGTCTTTGTCGTCCCCGGCACAGTTGCGCCAGGTGAGCGAACTCGCTGAGGGAAAAGTGCGGGTTACCCAGCGACACCACATCCACCCGGTTATCACGAGCACTGTTGAGTTCGCGCCAACTGCGCAGCAGGTCCTTCAGGCGGATTTTTTCCACGGCAATGGAAATGTCCGCATCCAGCACCTGCGCCGGGTCAATGGCCTCCGGCGTGACCCCGGCGATGTGGAACAGTGGCGCCGCAGAGGTGGTGGCGAAGGCCGCGCCAAAGGCTTTGAGGTCGTCCAGGCCCGGCTTGCGTTTTTCCAGTCCCAGCACCAGCGGCACGCGACTGCCGGCCAGGGCACCAATGTGGTAACCCAGCAGCGGGTAGAAGGCATCGTCCAGTTCACCGAGGGCAGGCAACTCGATCTGCAACCGAGCCTTGCGTTGCGCGTCCAGGTGGCAGCCGATCAGCGGGGCACGACCGGTGAGGGCGATGCAGATGTCCAGGTAATCCGGGTATTTCAGGGTGCGTGCACCGAGCACGCTGTTGGCGTAGACCACTGCGTTGGATTCCGCCCAGACGATTTGCTCGCCAGCCTTCGGTGCAGTGTCGAGCAGGTACGGCGCGCAGGTGAAACTGAGCTGTGCGCCCATCGCCATATAGGCATCGCCCAAGGCACTGGCCGGTTCACCCAGTGCCGGGTCGATACCCAGTTCGCGCCAACGGCGCTGGTCGACGGAAATTGAATTGAGCGTGGTGGGCACTCGCACTTTTGCTCCCCATTGCACCAGCTGCCGGGCAAAGCGCAGGCTCGCCGGTCCCGTGTAAATGCAGCCGTCGATGTGTGCTTGAGTGACATCCACCAACTGGTCGGCACCCTGCAGTTCGGCCATACGCAGGACGATCTGCATGGCCATTTGCGCGGCCTTGCCATGCCGGCCATCGAGCAGCGCCCGATCGTGCTCGGTGAGCCTGATCGAGGCGATGCTGTCAGTGTCTGGTAATGGGCTATCGAGCGCCTGCCAGGCGTCGCCCGGCAGGTGATCGAACAGGCTCAGCGTTGCATTTTCGACCCGGGCGAAGGCCTGGCCGCGCAGGGCGGCGAAGGCCTCCCGACCGATGCACAGCACCGGCAGGGAACGGGCAAAAATGGTCTGCGCCACCAGCACGCCCAAGGTCAGGATCTCGTCGGCTTCGGCCAGCACCAATGCCGCCGGTGCATGGCCGTTGCTGATCAGTTCCATCAACACGCTGCTGCCGGTACACGAGCCGCGACCACTGGGAATCGCCAGCACGCGGCCGGCCAGGTGTTGGCCGCTGAGCGGGTGATGGCGGTCGATGACTTCACCCGTGCAGGGATCGACTCCGCCCCAGAAACTCAAGCCGACATCGGCGAACAGCAGGGCGCCTTGCGCAGCACCCGCCACCAGGCTGCGCCCGGTCAGAGACATTGGCCCAGGCATGCCGGACATCTCAGTAGTAGACCTGAGGCACGGTCAGGTTGGTCGGCGAGATCTCGGTGCCGACCCATTTAACGAACAGCTCCTGGTAGCGACCGGTGCGTACCTGTTGGTTGACGAACAGGTTGAGGTAGTTGAGCAGGCCGTACTCGCTGCGCTTGGCGCCCAGGGACACGTAGTCGATGACGTACGGGGCGTTACCGGCGACTTTCAGGTTTTTGTATTTGCCTGACTTGAGGGTGGCGGCGGCCACGGTGTTGGTGACCACGGTGGCATCGATGTGGCCTTGGGTGACGGCCAGCAGGGTATCGTTTTGCGACTGGTAGGCTCGGAAGCTACCCGAGCCCCAGTTCTTCACGTCTTTCTCCAGGGCGATGGCCTCATAAGTGCCGCTGGTGTTGCCCACGGCTTTGCCCTTGAGGTCGTCGAAGCCGTTGATGCCGGTGTCGTCGCGGGTCAGCACCACCATCTGGAAGGCAAAGTAGGGCACGGTGAGGCCAACGGTCTTGGCGCGTTCGAGGGTGTCGGAGGTGGACGCGACGATCACGTCAGCCCGGCCGGAGACCAGTGCCGGAATGCGATCCGGGAACGGCGTTTCCACCACCTCGGCCTCGACCCCGAGGATCTTCGCCAGGTCGCGGCAATAGTCCACATCGAAGCCGGCCGGCGAGTTGCTGGCGTCTCGAAAGCCCATGGGCGGGAAGTCCAGGGTCACGGCGCAGCGCAGCTTGCCCGAACCGATGATGTCGTCGAGCTTGTCGGCCTGGGCAGTGGCGATAAAGGAGGTACTGAGAACAGCGCTGAGGGCTACGGCAAATGCGGGGTTTTTCATAGAGGCCTCGTGACGTGAAGTGCTGTTGAATATCGTATTGGGGATTTCGTATACGATATTAACAATAGCAATCAACGTGCCTATTTCCAGTCCGAGGGGTGAATTAGTTGTCAGGCCTTGGCGTAGAGGTTTTGTAGCGCTGCAACCCGAGGCATGGTGACGCCAAGGTATCGGGGGCAGGTGTTACATATGGGAGCAGCGGTAGCGTGGGCGCCCCTTTAGGGAACACTGGCAGGTGAGAGGTGCGTGCCTGCTTTTCGGTTCATTGCAGGTTTTGTGGTGGATGGGCTGGCCTCATCGCGAGCAAGCTCGCTCCCACAGGGGATCGCATTTACCTTGCGCACGCGGTCAATTGTGGGAGCGAGCTTGCTCGCGATGAGGCCCGGAAGAACACTCTTCATCACCCGCCTAACGCTGATTATCGCGATACTGAGTCGGCGACAAACTGGTCAGCGCCCGAAACTGCCGGCTGAAGGCACTGTGGTCGGTGTAACCACAGCGCAAGGCAATCTCGGTAATCGGCAATTCGGTGTGCAGTAACAACCGCGAACCTTCCTCCAGGCGCGCCTTGTGAATCATTTGCCGTGGGGTCAGCTGGAACACCCGTTTGCAGTGCCGCTCCAATTGCGCCACGGAATAGCCAGCGATGGCGGTCAGTTCGGCGAGGCTGATGGCGCGGGCGAAGTGGCGGCGGATATGGGCATCCACGGCGGCGAGTTTCTGGAACGCCGGATGGTTCGACTGTGGCGATTGCAGGTCTCGTGAGATACCGGCCAGGCCCACGATCCGACCCTGTTCATCCTTCAGGGCGAGTTTGTGGGTCAGGCACCAGATCGGCTGATTGCCATAATACAAATGCAACTCGAGCTGATCGGCCAGTTCGCGACCACTGGACAGCACGCGCCGATCCTGCTCGGTGTACAGCGGACCGAAGCGTTCCGGGAAGACCATTTC
Source organism: Pseudomonas sp. GNP012 (assembly GCF_054343835.1). Lineage (NCBI taxonomy): Bacteria > Pseudomonadati > Pseudomonadota > Gammaproteobacteria > Pseudomonadales > Pseudomonadaceae > Pseudomonas > Pseudomonas sp. GNP012. Next base: position 2,203,581 of record NZ_JBTGUU010000001.1, read on the forward strand.
GGCGGTGCGCCCCAGCAGCTCGTCCCTGTGTTTGAAACCACAACGCCGGGCCAGGGTCTGGTTGACGAAGACGTAGCGGGCCTCGCAGTCCTTGATGAAAAACACCACGTCCGACAAGGTATCGAGCAACGGCGCGATGGGCTGAAGGCTGTTCAGCAGCGCCGGCAGATCGCAAGGTTTGAAGGTGGTGAGCGATGGATACATGGCGCCGGGAGTCTGAGGGTGACCCCCGGGATCATAGAGGCTCGGCAGCGTGGCCGAAACCCCAGGCGTGGTCATCACGCCGGCGGGGTATCGTCCAGGGACATCAAGGTTTCGATCCGCGCCGGGCTGAAGGGTGGGCGCGGTGCCGAGGGCTGCCAACCAAACAAATGCTGCACTGCGCCGCCACACACCCGGCCCTGGCAGGCGCCCATGCCACAGCGACTGGCGAGTTTGGCTTCGCGCCAGTCAGAGTGACCGGTCAATGCCGCGTACGGCACGTCTTCGCAGCGGCAAACCAGGGTATCGGGTTGGGCCAGGGACTTGAGTCGCGGGTCGAGGGCGAACGCGCTGTTCAGCACTTTGGCGAAACCCTGCCAGCGCGCCCGGCGCGGCCACAATTGCCAGGCGGCTTGCAGATTGCCAACCGCAGCGTGGCCGGCAATCGCACCTTCCACCAAGGCCAGCTCACTGCCGCCGAACCCTGTGCATTCGCCCGCCGCATAATGATCGGCGCGGTTGCTGGCCTGCCAGGCATCCACCGCGATGGCTTGATCTTCGATGGCACAACCCAGTGCCTGACCCAACTGGATGTTCGGGATCAACCCGAATCCACAGGCCAGCCGATCACATTCCAGTTCGACGATGTTGCCTTGTTGTTGCAGGCGCACGCCTTCCACTCGGTCGGTACCAAGCGCCGCCAATACGTGGGTGGCAGTGCGGTAGCGGTGGTCGAACAGGCTGAACGATTGCAGCCATTTACCGGGCCAGCGCGGCAGTTGCGCGGCGAAACCGACGAGGGCGCTGCGGCTGGCTTGTTCGGCGATGCGTTGTACTTGCGCGCCATGCTGTTTGGCGGTGGCGGCACTGGCCAGTAACAGCGGGCCGCTGCCGGCGATCACCACGCGCTCGTTCTGCACCGACAAACCAGCCTTGATCAGTGCCTGCAAACCACCCGCACCGGTGACACCCGGCAGGGTCCAGCCGGGGAAGGGCAACAGCAATTCACGGGCGCCGGTGCACAGAATCAGTTTGTCGTAGCCGATCAACCAGCCATGGTCGTCATCTTCCACCAGCAGTTGTTTCGCGCCGGGATTGGCGATCACCCGAGTACCGGCGTGATGGCGGATGTTGTTGCACGACGCCAGACGCTCGCGCAGGCGCCGGGCCTGACCGGGCACGTTGGCTTGAGGTCCGTCGCGCCAGATTTGGCCGCCCGGCAGCGGGTTGTCGTCGAGCATGACAATGCGGGCGCCGCTGGGGGCGGCGGCAAGGGCGGCGCTCATCCCGGCAGGGCCCGCGCCAATGATCAACAGATCAGCGTATTCATTCATGGGCGAGTCTCCACCCGCATGCCGTCACGGCAAAGGGTCTGGCAAGCCAGGCGTCGCCGGCCATCGATGGTCACCCGGCATTCCTGGCAAATGCCCATGCCGCACAGCGGCGCACGGCGCTGACCGCTGACCGAGGTGCGCGTGCTGCCGTCACTGGCCAACGCCAGGGCAGCGACGACGCTGGTGCCTTCGGCGACTGTCAGGGCGTGGCCGTCCAGCAACAATTCAGGCATAGACCGGTTCTCCGAGAAAACGCTGGGGCAGATAAGGTTGTGCGACCAGTGGCGGGGTTTCGTCGAACAGTTGCGCCACCAGTAAATCGGCGGTGCCGGGGGCGGTGGTTACGCCCAGTCCTTCGTGACCGACTGCCAGCCACAAGCCTTGACGTTGTGGATGCTGGCCCACCAGCGGCAAACCGTCGGGGCTGGCGGCGCGAAAGCCGGTCCAGGCACGGATGCCATTGAGCCGGGCCAGCCCCGGCATGTACTCGGCGGCACGCTTGAGCATCTTCGCGAGCATCCAGCCTTCGACCTGCGGGTCGGTGGTTGCGAATTGCCGCGAGGCGCCTATGAACAGTTGCCCGGTGGGGCGCGGCTGGATATTGCAGGCGGTCGACGGCCCCGTGGCATTGTGGGCACTGGTGACGTAACCCAGTTCCACCAGCGTATGGGTGACGCTGCCGGGGTAGCGGTCAGTGATCAGCAAGTGGCCTTTTTTCGGCTCGATGGGCAACTCCGGGCACAACTCGTTGGCTTGAATACCGTTGGCCAACACCACGGCATCGGCACTCAACCAACGACCATCATCGAGGCAGACACGGTTGCCATCGACCGCACTGACCCGTGCCCGGCGTTGGCGGATGTTCGGTGTTTCGAGCATCCATCCGGCCGTCGCCGGGGCGTATAGAATGCCGTCGCCATTGATCAGCAAGCCGCCTTCCAGTCCTTCGCGCAGTTCCGGTTCGCGCTGGCGCAGGGCATTGGCGCCGATCAGTTCGCAAGCCACGCCCTGGGCTTGCAGGTTCAGGAATTTGCTGTGGGCCACCGCCATTTCTTCGGCATTGGCCGCCAGCCACAGCGTGCCGTTGCAGCGGTAGGCACAGCTGTCGGGCAGGTCTGCGCCCAGTTCGCGCCAGCGCTGCAACGAATATTGACTCAGGGCCAGTTCGGCGGGGTTGTCGTCGAGTACCAGCAAGTGGCCCATGCCGGCGGCCGTGGCCCCGTGCAGACCGGCGTCCAGTACCAGCACCTGCAAGCCGCGACGGGCCAGCGCCTGGGCACAGGCGGCGCCGATAATGCCGGCGCCGATCACGATCACATCGGCCACCTGGCCCTCGTTCATGGACGAATGCCCCAGGCGAACGGGTCGTCCTGTTCGATGATCAGGCTCGCCTCGGCACTGATGAACGCGCGACCACGAATAGTCGGCACGATGCGCTCACCCTGCAGTTCGTAGGAACCCTCGAACTCGCTGCCGATGACGCTGGCCTGGCGCCAGATCTGCCCCGGTTGCAACTTGTCGTCGGCCGCCAGGCATGCCAGTTTGGCGCTGGTGCCGGTGCCGCAGGGCGAACGGTCGTAGGCTTTGCCGGGGCAGAGCACGAAGTTGCGGCTGTCGGCGTGATCGTCATCGGCGAACAACTCGACGTGATCGATCAAGCCGCCGTCTTCACCGCGAATGCCTTGGGCTTCCAGTGCCTGCTGCACGGCGAAGGTGTAAGCGGTCAGCGCTTCGAGGTTGTCGCCGGCCACCCGCAGGCCGTGCTCGGCGACCAGGAAAAACCAGTTGCCGCCCCAAGCGATATCACCGACCACTTGGCCGATGCCCGGCACCTGCACCGCCAGCGCCTTGCGATAACGGTAGGCTGGCACGTTGCGCACACTCACCGAATGGTCTTCGTGCAGGGTTGCCTGCACCGTGCCCACCGGCGTTTCGATGCTGTGCACGCCGGGGCCGATCTTGCCCAGGTGCGCCAACGACGCCACCAGGCCGATGGTGCCGTGGCCGCACATGCCCAGATAACCGGTGTTATTGAAGAAAATCACCCCGGCACAGGCGCCAGGGTCCACCGGCGTGCAGAGCAGGGCGCCCACCAGTACGTCGCTGCCCCGTGGTTCCAGCATACAGGCGGCGCGCCATTGATCATGCTGTTCGGCCAATACCTTGCGCCGTTCGGCCATGCTGCCGGTGCCCAGGTCAGGAAAGCCGGCGGTCACCAGGCGGGTCGGTTCGCCGCCGGTGTGGGAGTCGATCACTAAGATGCGTTTCATGGGAGGGCCACGTCCATTCGGTTGAGTGAACGCAAGAGTGGCCCGTGCGGCGGGGTGTCGGCTTGATGGATTTAGTCTGTGTCGATGACGAAATCGGCACAGCATCCGACGCTGTCAGTGGCTGTGGGGCAGGTGCTCGAACAGGGTCGTGCAGACGCCGGCAATGTGCTCGTCCAGAAGCTTCACCGCCAGGTCCACATCCCCGGCGCGACAGGCCGCCAGGATCTCGCGGTGTTCGTGATCGGCCCGTTCCTTACCGGCCGACAAGCTCATCTGCATGCGTAGATAACGCTCCAGCTTGTCGTTGACCGAACGGATCAGACTCACCAGAAACGGTCGCTGCGCAGGCTCGTACAGGCAGGAGTGCAGCTCCCAGTTGAGCTCGGCCCAGCGCCCCACGTCGTCCTCGCCGATAAACTCCTGACAGATGCGCTCGGCACGGGCGAAGGTCTCTTCGGTCATGTTCGGAATGGCCAGGCGCAGAATCTTGTCCTCCAGCAACATCCGCACTTCGAACATCTGCGCCAGTTCCGCATCGGAAACCCGCGTGACCATCGCCCCGCGATTGCGCTGGAACATCACCAACCCTTCGGCCTCCAGGCGCTTGAGGGCTTCGCGCACCGGGATCTTGCTGACATTGAACTGGCGGGCGATGTCGTCCTGGCGGATCGGCTCATCCTCGGCAAAATGCCCGGCGACAATCGCATCCCGCAGATGGCGGGTGATGATTTCCGAAGTCGAAGGCGTGTTACCAAGGTCGGGGGCGTTGAGTTTGGGTGGGTTCACGGCGGCGGTCATTTGGAGTGAGATAGCGCTAGGGTATACGAAATTCTTTTGCTGATCTTCCCCGGTTCGACGTCGGTGCACCCGTTTTCATTCAGGCTTGCGCCGCGCCCATTTCACCGTTTGCCATGATTTACGCTGGAAGGATTGCCCGCTGCATAGCCGATCAGGCAGCCAATCCTTCTCAGAGACTATCCGGATCCCCAAAGAACATCTGAATCCGCGACCGCAACCAGCGCTCCCCCGGATCATTATCCTGCGACCCACGCCAGGCCATGTGCAATTCAAAGCTGCGCACCGGCAACGGCGGATCCTCCGCGCGCACACCGCCTGCGGCCGTCAGTGCATCGGCCGTGTAGTCCGGCACGGTTGCGACGATGTCAGTGCCGGCCAGCAAGGTGCCAAGGCCGTTGAACTGCGGCACCGCGAGCACCACATGACGTTTGCGCCCGAGCTTTTCCAGTTCTTCATCTATAAAGCCGCTGAGGTCGCCGGCGAACGACACCAGTGCATGGGGGCGCGCGCAGTAATCATCCAGGCTCAATGGCCCCGGCACGGTGTCGGCGCGCAACAGCTTGGGCTGGCTGCGGCGCAGTACCTTGCGCTTGGCGTTGGCCGGCAGGTCGGTGGTGTAGCTGACGCCGATGGAGATCTCACCGGAGGCCAGCAACCCTGGCATCAGGATGTAGTTGACCCTGCGTATCACCAGCACAATCCCCGGTGATTCGGCACGCAGGCGCTTGAGCAGCATGGGCAGCAAGGCGAATTCGACGTCGTCCGAAAGGCCGATGCGGAACACGGCGGTACTTGTGGCAGGATCGAACTCGGCCGCTCGGCTGACCGCGGTGGAAATCGAATCCAGAGCCGGCGAGAGCAGGGCGAAAATCTCGATCGCCCGGGCGGACGGCTCCATGCTGCGGCCGGTACGCACAAACAACGGGTCATCGAACAACCCGCGCAGGCGCGAGAGCGCCGCACTGATGGCCGGCTGGCCGAGGAACAGTTTTTCCGCAGCACGGGTCACGCTGCGTTCGTGCATCAATGTTTCAAAAACGATCAACAGGTTCAGGTCGACACGACGCAGGTCATTACGATTCATCTGGAGTCCTGGCAGAGTCAGCAAACTTGACGTGGGCGGCCATATGAGAACAATGGCCAGCAGGAATATTAAGGGGAAAGGCTGGTACTCTGCACCGGGTAATTCAGATTTCCTGCAAAGGAGGGTTCGGTTTCTTGCGGCATTTGACAATGTCGCCGCCGCTGCGGAATCAATGACAGGCATGTCGACTATTAATACCCACTGATAGTGTTGGGTTGAAAGCCCAGCTAGAGTTCATGGCATTAGAGGTTCATTTGGCGAGGTTTGTGATGTCCCGCACGATCCGTTTTCACAAGTTTGGTCCAGCCGAGGTGCTCAAATGCGAAGAGCATGCGGCGGCTCTGCCTGCACCGGGCGAAGTGCAGGTGCGCGTCGAGGCCATTGGCATCAGCTGGTACGACACTCTCTGGCGCCAGAACCTGGCGTCGTCCCGCGCCCATCTGCCTTCCGGCCTTGGCCAGGAAATGGCCGGTATCGTCACGGCTGTCGGTGAGGGTGTGGATGACCTGGCGATAGGTGACAAGGTCGCCAGTTTCCCGGCCCAAAGCCCGAACGACTATCCGGTCTACGGAGAACTGATTGTCCTGCCGCGCTCGTCGCTGACCCGTTACCCGGACGTGCTGAGCCCGATCGAAGCCAGCGTGCATTACACGCCGCTGTTGGTCGCCTATTTTGCTTATGCCGACCTGGCACGGGTCAAGCCCGGGCAATTCGCCCTGGTGACCGACGCCAGCCATTGCGCCGGACCTTCGTTCGTACAACTGGGCAAGGCCTTGGGTGTTCGTGTGATTGCCGCAACCAAGTCAGCAGAGGAACGTGAGTATCTGTTGTCGCTGGGTGCCGAAAAAGTCATCGTTACCGAGGAAGAAGATCTGCTGATACGGATCAACAAGATCACCGATAACCGCGGTGTGGATGTGGTCTTCGATGGTTTGGGCGGTCCTCAGATGTCGTTGCTGGGCGATGTGCTGGCGCCTCGCGGCAGCCTGGTGCTGTACGGCCTGCAAGGTGGCAACCAGACGCCATTCCCGGCCTGCGCAGCGTTCCAGAAGAACATTCAGTTCTTCGTGCACTGCATCGGCAACTTCACCGGCAAGCCGGAACTGGGCATCACCCAGGACCAGGTCGCCCTGCAACGTGCCTTGCGCGACATCAACCAGTTGACCGCTGACCGCGTGCTGCTGCCGCTCAAGACTCGGGTCTTCCCGTTTGCCGAGGTGGTCGAAGCACACCGCTACATGGACGAATGCCCTTGTCGCGAGCGGGTCGCCCTGCAAGTCGAACCGGCGTAGCACTCGTCACAAGTGCCGACGCAAAAGCCCCCCCAAGAGTCCGTGCCCGCACGGACTCTTTCGTTTGTGCCCCCCCAAACCTGTCGATCCGCAGGCCGGTCCAGCAACTGAACTGGTTTTTGCCCGTAATCTGTAGCTTCTAATCAGCCACTAAGCCCTGATAATTGAATGATTACTTTCATCTCAAGGAATGAGTCATGGCTGGGTGTCAGGCTAAAACTTTTCAATGTGCGCCCTCGGTGCACGCTTCCAATTTAGTTAGTTGTTGTGTAGTAGCCAGAAAGACAGCAACAACTTCTTTCCTTATTTCTTGTGATAAGTGTCTGTGGGACGTTGTAGGACGCTTCCTAGGACGCTGTCTCCAATTGATAAAACCCTTGCCAGCCGTGCGTTACAGTCATGTCTGCAGTTTGCGCAAGCAGGGCTGTTACGATCAATTCAAATGATTGCCAGAAAATTCAAGTGCTAGCATTTGGCAATAAAGTCGACGACTCCATTTGTGCAGACAGTCCAGCGGAATGTGTTGTCCGCGCGATATTGAACTTACGAGTACCAGGTAAATAAAGATGACCAGCATCCATGACCAAGCGATGAACTATGTCTATCAACAAGTGCTGCAGCGATTGCTGGGTTTCTTCTCCCGTGCCGAGCGCACTGCATTGCAGTTATTGATTCAGCGTCTGGCAGTGGCGGCGGGGGGCATGGAGCGTATTGGTGATTACAAGGTGTTGGCGGTCCAGTCCGGGGCCCGCGACAACTGCTACAGCCTGGCGCTGTTGCGTGCGGCGCAATTGACCATCGCCACGCGGGCGCCAGCGACATTTCAGTTGCGCATCGCCTCGTTGCGGTTGAACGGGACAAGCCGGGCGGCCGTGGAAAACATGCACCGGACCAACAGCGCACTGTTTGTCTATGACGATCCACGGGTCGAGGTGCTGATGGTCGATGATCGGGAAGTGTTGCCGTTCGATCACCTGACGCGGATCTCCGACGCTGGCCGCGAGTCCAGCCGCCTGAACCTGCTGCTGATCGGGCATCGCCGGGCGTGGCACGGCGGGTTCGACCTGTGGGATGACGGGTATCTGGCCACGGGCGAGTTCTACGGCCAAATCGCCCGTTGGGACGGTGGTGTCGACGCTTTGCTCGTCAGTGACACGCCGCGTCAGCAGAAACAGTTCATCGACGGCTTGAAGCGTGCCGCTACCAAGGCAGGGCTCAAGCCCTCGCCGGTGGGCGAGGCCGGCCATGCGGGGTTGTTTGCATTGCTCGATGAGCTGGGCAGCGACTGTTATCAGGCGTTCTATGCCGATGACGACCAGGCCCGATGGCGTCCTGAAGAGCGCTTTGAGACCTGCCGTCGTACCACCTGCATCGAGATTCACGACCTGCTGGTCAGCAACCTGGAGGAGCGCTGGTCATTGCTGACTGAATTTCTCGGCTTCCAGCCTGACGAACTGTCCGCGCAGATCAGCGACAACGAATTCGTCAGCGCGTCGATCTCGGCGCACGTACGTGGGTTGCAAGCGAGCTTCGTGCAGGGCCGCGATTATGAGTCAGGCGTTGCGCAATACCTGCAACGCGCCCTGGTGATGATGCGCCGCAAGCGTTTGCCCGAGCGTTTGTGCGAGCAGGCCATCGAGGTGTTCGGCAACCCGGCGACACTGGGCGATCAGCGTGCCCGAGCGGCGGCCGAAGCGCAAAAGAACCTGGGCCTGAGCGAAGCACAATTGGTGTGTCTGCTTTTTGCGCCGTTTATCGAAGAAGGTGCGGGGCTTGAGCGATTCTTGCGTCAGTGCCATCCGGGCATGCTGGTGGCCATGCCCGAGTTGCACCGGGCCATGCAGGGGCAGCCGGTCGCCGAACAGATCATGCAATGGATGACTGATGTCAGCGGGTTGCCAGTCAGCCTGATTGGCCGCCTTTATCGCATGGAGCGGGCGCCAGGAAGCGATGACGGGGCGCCCGAAGCACAGATCCAGTGCGCCGCGTTGCAAGAGGCAGTGGGCGATCCTGACACCGGCAACACCTTGGTGGATGAATGGTCAGCGGGTCACTGAAGGTGAGCGGACTATCAGCCAGTGCGGTCGGCCTTCAGCCATGAAAGGTCCACGAGAAACGGATTTCGCCTATCAGGCCGTTTATCGATACCTGGGCAGCCTGATCAATGAGTCCGAAGGGGATTCACGCATCCGCCTGCCTTCGCTGCGGCAGCTGGCGGAGCGCCTCAATGTGTCGATCTCGACCATTCAGTACGCCTATTCGCTGCTGGAGAAGGAAGGGCGCGTGTTTTCGGTGGCCAAGTCGGGTTATTACGCGTTGCCAGTGTCGTCTTTCAACCCGCAGGACAGCGGCAGCGATCTGCTCGAAGCTGTCTATGTCAATGCCAGGCGTCCGGGGATGCTGGTCCTGAGCGCCGATGAACCGGCTTTGCTGCAGCCGCTCGACAGCCCCTTGTTGCTGCTGGAGCGAGAGATGCTGCGCCAGTATCCCCGACAGCCGCAGTCGCCCTCGCAACCCTGCGGCGAGCTCGAGCTGCGCACCGCCCTGGCAGCACGCTACACCACGTCTCCCATGCGTTACTGGCACGCCGATGATGTCTACATCGGTGCCGACCTGCGCGGCGTCCTGGAAATCCTCATCGCCGTGCTGGGCTTGAAGGACGCCACGGTCGTGGTTGAGTCGCCGTGCGACTGGACGATCCTGCGTTTGTTTCAAGCCGCCTGTGTGCGGGTGATCGAGTGGCCTGTGCAAGCCGATGGTTGCCTCGATCCGCACCGGCTGAAAACGTTGCTGGAGACCGAGCCGGTACGACTGGTGATGCTGTCATCGGCCCTGAACATGCCCCGTGGCAGCCTGGCGCCTGAGGAAAACAGGCAGGCCATTGCCCGGCTGTTGGCCACGCATGACAGTTGGGTGCTGGAAAACGACTGTTATGGCGAGCTCGGATTCGACCCGGGCGGCTTGCGCTTTCGCGACTTGCTGGACCCTGAACGGCTGATGGTGTTTTCCGCGTTCGAGAAAATCATTGGACCGGAAGCGCCCTACGGCTACCTGCTTTCAAGGCACTTGAGCGCCGAACTGCAACGGCACTTCCTGCTGCGTTCGTTTCGACTGTCGCCGATTCGCCAGAAAGCCATCGCCCGTTTGTATAGCAGCGGCCGCATCGATCAACACCTGCTGGTGCTGCGACGGCTACTCAAGGAGCGCAAGAGTCAAATGACCCAGTTGTTGCAGGAGCGACTGGGAGATGCCTTGCATTTAGTCGAGCCGCAAGGCGGTGCAACGATCTGGGTGCGTTCGTTGCGCCGGGTCAATGTGCGCCGTGTGTTCCAGCGCCTGCTGGCGCAACAGGTGGTCATCGCGCCGGGCGAACTGTTCAGCCTCCACGGTCTGCACGGGCAGCATTTGCGCCTGAGTCATACCTTCGGCGGCGATCACAACCTGGCGGCCGCGCTGGGACTGCTGGGGGATGCGCTGCGCCTGGAATCGATCGAGTGAGTGACAAAAAATAACAACCTCCACTGTGTGGGATCGATCCCATCGCGTTGCGGTCAAACTGCCAGTAAACTGCGACTCAATTCCTGAACCACTCGATTCCAGAGGTTTTGCATGACACTCAGTCCTTTTGCGGGTAAACCGGCACCGGCAGAACTGTTGGTCGATATCCCGCGACTGGTCACGGCCTATTACACCGGCCAGCCTGATGCCGCCATTTCGACCCAGCGCGTTGCCTTCGGCACATCGGGGCACCGCGGTAGCTCGTTCGACTTGAGTTTCAACGAATGGCACGTGCTGGCGATCAGCCAGGCCATTTGTCTGTATCGCGAAGCTCAGGGCATCGATGGCCCGCTGTTTGTCGGTATCGACACCCATGCGCTGTCCACGCCGGCCGGTGCCAGCGCTCTTGAAGTGCTGGCGGCCAACGGCGTGACCGTGATGATCGCCGCTGGCGACGAGTACACCCCGACACCGGCCATTTCCCATGCGATTCTCTGCTACAACCGTGGTCGCACCAGTGGCCTGGCGGACGGCATCGTCATCACGCCGTCGCACAACCCGCCACAAAGCGGTGGCTACAAGTACAACCCCACCAACGGTGGTCCGGCCGATACCCACATCACCAAGTGGATCGAAGCCAAGGCCAACGAATTGCTGGCCAACAAGCTCGCAGGCGTCAAGCGCATCAGCTACGAGCAGGCACTCAAGGCCAGCACCACCCATCGTCACGATTACCTCAACACCTATGTCGCCGACCTGATCAACGTGATCGACTTCGACGCCATCCGCGATGCCAAGCTGCGCCTGGGCGTCGATCCGCTGGGTGGAGCAGGGGTGCGCTACTGGTCGGCGATTGCCGAGCATTACCGTCTGGACCTGGATGTGGTGAATAAACAGGTCGACCCGACCTTCCGCTTCATGACCGTCGACTGGGACGGCCAGATCCGCATGGACCCATCGTCCAGCCATGCCATGCAAGGTCTGATCGGCCTGAAAGAGCGCTTCGACGTGGCGTTTGCCTGCGACCCTGACCATGACCGCCATGGCATCGTCACGCCGTCCGGCGGTTTGCTGGCACCGAACAACTACCTCGCCGTTGCCATCGACTACCTGTTCCAGAATCGTCCGCAATGGCGCGCCGATGCCGCCGTAGGCAAAACCGTGGTCAGCAGCGGCTTGATCGATCGCGTGGCCAAACGCTTGGGCCGTCGCCTGTACGAAGTGCCGGTGGGCTTCAAGTGGTTTGCCGATGGACTGTTCGATGGCTCCCTGGGTTTCGGCGGCGAAGAAAGCGCCGGTGCCTCGTTCCTGCGCAAGGACGGCGGCGTCTGGAGCACCGACAAGGACGGTTTGATTCCGGCCCTGCTGGCTGCCGAGATGACGGCCCGGACCGGTCGCGACCCGAGCCAGGCGTACCGTGCCTTGACCGATGAACTGGGTGAACCGTTCTCGGTACGGGTCGACGCCAAGGCCAACCCGGAGCAGAAAGCCCTGTTGAGCAAGCTGTCGCCGCAACAGGTCACCTCGACCCAACTGGCCGGCGAGCCGATCCAGAGCATCCTCAGCCATGCGCCGGGCAATGATCAGGCCATTGGCGGTCTCAAGGTCATGACCGAAAACGGCTGGTTCGCGGCGCGTCCGTCGGGCACGGAAGACATCTACAAGATCTACGCCGAAAGCTTTGTCAGCGACGACCACCTCAAGCAACTGGTGGCCGAGGCGCAAACGCTGGTGGATGGTGCCATCTCCGCGAAATAAACACACAACCCTGTGGGAGCGGGCTTGCTCGCGAAAGCGGTATCAGCTTCAACATCAATGCTGACTGAAACACCGCCTTCGCGAGCAAGCCCGCTCCCACAAAGGATTCGCTGCAACAATAAAAAAGGGGCGACCAACACGGTCGCCCCTTTTTTTGCGATTGCCCTCAGCAGGTCACGCCAGGTCCACCAACACAATCTCACTGTCCTCAATGGCTGTCACCCGCAGCACCTGCTCATCGGCTACCGCGACACCGTCTCGAGCTTGTGCGCGCAAGCCGTTGACTTCAATGACCCCGGTGGCCGGAACCAGGTAGGCACGACGACCGCTGTCCAAAGGGTATTCGGCCGTTTCGCCGGCCTTCAGGTTGGCAGCCACCAACCGGGCATCGGCGCGGATGCGCAGGCTCTGCTCGTCGCCTTCCTTGCCGCTGGCCAGGGTGACAAAACCTTCGCGGTCGCCTTTCGGGAACGGCTTGGCGCCCCAGGACGGTGCCAGGCCGGTCTCATTCGGAATGATCCAGATCTGGAAAATCCGGGTCGGCGTCGCTTCCAGGTTGTACTCGCTGTGGGCGATCCCGGTACCGGCGCTCATGACCTGGACGTCTCCCGCTTCGGTCCGGCCCTTGTTGCCCAGGTTGTCCTGGTGGGTAATAGCGCCTTCGCGGACATAGGTGATGATTTCCATGTCCCGGTGCGGGTGCTGCGGGAAACCGGTGCCGGGAGCGATCACATCGTCATTCCAGACCCGCAGATTGCCCCAGTTCATGCGCTGTGGATCGTAGTATTCGGCGAACGAAAAATGGTGATGCGCATCCAACCAGCCGTGGTGAGCACCGCCAAGCGTTTTGAAAGGTCTGAGTTCAAGCATGATCGTCTCCAGAAAAGGTTCGTCATGGGGGCAAGCGCCTGAGCCACGAAGCGATACCGGTGGTTGATGACGGGCATCATCCATCAGGCAACAATCGATAAAAAGCGTAAAAAATGCGGCATTCCCATCGAATGATTTGATATGAAGTGGGCTCGAAATTTTCTCATGCAACCTTCACTTCATCGCATAAGCCAATGAGTCATAAGCAATTCACTAGAACTCAATGGCAAATGCAGACACCATAGTGCTCAACAGCCTCACACCCTGGAGTCAGTCCGCGTGCCGCAACACACCCCCGATCTTCCACCTGAACTTCGCCCCCTGGCCGAGATGCCGCTGATCAAGCGACTGCTCGCCCGATTCTTCGGTTACAGCCTGACCCGCCTGCACGCACAGCATCGTGCGTCGTGGTTGCATGGCCAGGCCGATGGTTTTCGCAGCGGACACAGCGCCGGGGTCGATTACGGCTACAGGGAAGGCAAGCTCGAAGGGCTGGAGGAGGGCCGGCAGGTCCTGCTGATCCGCGACTCGCGCTCCACTGAACACCGGCCACCGAATGTCGATGACCTGCTGTTCGACGATTGGCGCCTGCCGTTGAGCGCCGAGTTGAAGAAGCGCATGAAGGCAGATGTGGCCCGGTTGCTGCCGGCCCATGCCCAGCCCAGCGCCGCACAGTGGAAAATGATCTTCAGCGATACGCCGTCCACCTCGGTGATCGCCGGCGCCGGCGCAGGCAAGTCGACCACGCTGGTGTTGCGCATCTTGCTGTTGAGCCATTACCTGGGCTTCGAGCTGAGTTCGATGACGGTGGTGACTTTCACCCGCGAGTCGCGCAAGGACTTCATCAACAAGCTGATCGAACTGTATGCGCTCTGGGGCCGCGCTATCAGTTTCAAGGAGGCACGGGACCTGGTGCGCACCTTTCACTCGCGGATCCTGCCGATGGTGCGCAGTCTTCCTGGTTTCGAGCGTTTGCAGGCCTTCGAGAACCTCAGCCTGCGGGCTGCACAGGGTGACGAGGAGGTCGACAGCAATCCGTTCGACCTGCGCATCAACGACGCTCAGCGTCAACAGCTCAACGCCTGCTATCACCGTCTGCACAGTAATAACGAGCGCTTTCGTGAGCTGATTAAGCCATTGTCCCGGCATGCCTTGCAACTCAAGGAGCTGGAGCGGGATCACCCCGATGTGCAGAAACGCATGGGCGTCACCGAACTGGCGGCCAAGCGTGATGAAGAGTTGTGTGACGTCATTGAAGACCTGTGGTTTCGCGCCGGTGCGTGGCCCATCAAGGGCATCGAACCCAATCGCCAGTCGTTCGATATCAACGGTTCGAAATTCCACTGTCACGGCTACATCCCGACGCTGGACGCCTGGGTGGTGCTGGGGTTCGATCCTCGGGAGAACCCGCAAGTCACGCGGCCCAACGCCAAGCTGACGGTGCGCGCAGAATGGGCAGTAAAGCGCACCCTGTTTCAAGCTTTCTGTCGTAAGCCATTGATATGGCTAGACAGTTACGAATCATCAAGGCGTGTTCTGGCCTCGCTGGCGGGGGATGCCAGCGCCGGGCCGGGCTTCGATTACAAGGTCAAGGGCGAGCTCGCCTCCGCGCCGTTGCTCGATTGCTTTGTCGCCGCCGCCGGGTTCATCGAAAACCTCGGGCTGGATGTGCCCAGTGCCGTGGGGCAGATGAGTTTCGCCAAGGACGATCCCGACCGGTTCTTCTTCGAGGCCCTGAGCCTTTACTGGCGGGCGCTGGAAGATCATTTGCTCGATCAGAAACCGCCGATCATGACCTACAACCGAATGTTCGCCCTGTTCAGCGAGCATTCGCCGGAAAACCTCAAGCTGCTCAGTGATGAGCTGCTGCGGCCGCTGTCGCACCTGATGATCGACGAATTCCAGGACGTCTCGCCGCAGATCGTCTCCTGGATCAGGGCCAGCCTGGCGGAGATCCGCAGTCGCGGGCCGGTCATGCACGTCGGGCGCGGTGCTCAGCGTTCCTCGCTGCTCTGTGTGGGCGATGACTGGCAATCCATCTATGGCTGGCGCGGCAGTTCGCCGAGCTACTTCATGGAGTTCAACAAGGAGTTCCCGTCGCCGAGCACCACCAAGGTCATGCTTAGCGACAACTACCGCAGCCACCAGCACATCATCGATGCCGCCGAGCACATCGTGCGCGCAGCGCCGGCGATTGCCGGGAAGAAGGCCAAGGCCAGCGGTGAACCCAAGGCATTGCAGCCGGTGAACGTCCTTGACCGTGATGACCAGGGCATGGCGCAGCGCCTGATGGAGCATTACCGAAAGGGTGATTCAATCTTGATGCTTTATCGAAAAAGTAACGATAAGTCATTGATAGAAGAGCATATTCAGTCAGTAGTTAATCTTGATTCGAGCTTGCCCCATGAAGCTCGCAGACTCAAGCAACTGACGTATCACAGTGCCAAGGGCCTCCAGGCCGATGCGGTGTTTTTGCTGGGCGACTGCCAACACCTGACCAGTTCGCCCTACAAGAATCAGGTTTACCGGATGGCGGGCCTGGGCAAGGCCGGTGACAGCGAGCCCTACGACAATGCCCAGAAAGACGAGATCCTGCGCCTGGCCTACGTGGGTATTACCCGTGCCGTCAGCCATTGCTATTGGTACGTCGATGCGCAAGACACCCAGGCCGCGAACATGCCCAAGGCGTCCGACCGGATCGGCAAGGGCAAGGCGTTCTTTGTCGATCATCGTAAAAGCCAAACCACCGCCTGACTTCTGAATCGACACTTTGTGGGAGCGAGCTTGCTCGCGATGGACTCAAGAGCGCCGCGTTTAGCCAGTAAATACGCGTTATCGTTAACGACCATCGCGAGCAGGCTCGCTCCTACAAGGAACATCGCTCAACAAAAAGCCCACTTGATGTGGGCTTTTTTGGGAGTGGACAGGTCTCAGGCGTAACTCCTGAGGGCCTGGGGTGGAACGAAGGCTTCAAGTTCATCCTCCACCGCTTCGATTATTCGTTCTACATCCGCGGCATTCATGACGGTGGAGCAAGGAATACCGGCAATGGCGATCATGGTCTCGCCAGTGGCACGATCGAAAAGACGGGCAATCATGCTGCCCGGCGCGTCCATGCTCGCCTCGAAACCCATGGGATGAAAATGCCAGCGCATCAGCTGGCAGGCGTTTGGAAACGTGACCTTACTGAACCCTCTATTCATGTGTTGCCCGCCTTCAGTATCGAGCGCTTCCTTTAGCTCATGGTAGGAGGGAAGAACCTTCAATGGCTCAACCAGTGACAGTCTTTAAAAGTAGCATCCGAATGTGAAAAGAATGTGGTTTTTTCAGGTCGTTTGGCGATTGCCCCCCCTTTTTTTGATTCAGGTCACGCTTCCTTGATATTTGCGTCCCAGAGCCCGCATCCGTTTAGTCGTTGAAGACAAAGCGGAAGTTGGGCAAGCTCGGTTTTTTCGTTCGAGATTTTCAATGCACGCCGAGGATGATGGCCCGCTGCAAACCCAGGCCACGGGCGAGACGGTCATGCGCTATCACTTGCGCTGGAAACACCGGGATCTGGACGGCGTCATGGCGCTCTATCACCCTGAAGTCCAGTACAACGACTTTTTCCAGAACCGGGTCATGGGCCTGGCCGAATTGCGCGACTATGTTCGCAGCAGCATGCCCCGGGATCCGGATGAAGCGCTGGAGCACTCCGACCGCATTCGACTGGACGGCAACACCGCCTTCATTCAGTACCGCATCACCCTGCGCGGTGGTGAAGGACTGGTGTCGTTCCGCGCCAGCGAGGCGATCACCGTCAAGGACGGGCTGATCTGGCGGGTCAATGAATACGCTTCGCTGGTGCATGAGCAACCCGTCAGCAAAGCCACCCACAGCCAACGCCCGGCGGTCAGCCGGCTGGGCCTGTCGCCTCGCCAGTTGAGCTTCATGGCCGATGACCTGCAGCAGTATTTCCAGCGCCAGCAGCCGTATCTCGACCCGGAGCTCGACCTGCAACGGGTGGCCAAGGAGTGCGGTTACAGTCGTAACCAGATTTCCTATCTGTTGAACCAGGTGTTGGGCCAGAGCTTCTACCGCTACGTCAACCAGGCGCGCCTGCAACACTTGCTCGCGGCACTGGATGGCGCCACGCCACCGCTGCGTATCGATGAACTGGCGTTCGCCGCCGGATTCAATTCGCTGTCGGCGTTCTACAGCTGTTTCCGCCAGCACACCGGTCAGTCACCCAAGGCTTACGTCAAACAAATTTCTTTGCGTGCACGCGCGCAAGACAGCGCCTGAGCCCACGCACTAGGATCGACGCCATCGAAGTTTTCAGTGGCGGAGTCTTGCATGCCGGCGTGGCGCACTATCAGTTTGTGGATGGACCAGCTCGACGAGCCTTTGTTGGCGCGTCCGGCGCTGGAGCGGGACCTGGATGTGGACGTGGCGATCATCGGCGCGGGCTACACCGGTCTCTGGACCGCGTACTACCTCAAGCAGCACAAACCGCAGCTGAACATCGCCATTGTCGAAGCGCAGACCGCCGGTTTCGGCGCGTCGGGGCGCAATGGCGGCTGGCTGATGGGCAACTTGCTGGGTGAAGATCGTCTACTGGCCGGTTTGCCGGTCGAAGAGCGGCGCGCTTCCTACGGTTTGTTGCATGGCATTCCGGATGAAGTGGAGATTGTCCTCGAACGTGAGGGCATCGACTGCGACTTCCGTAAAGGCGGGGTGCTGTATTGCGCTGCGCGTTATCCGGAGCAGGCGACCAGCCTGCGTCACCACCTGGACGATCTCCATCGCCAGGGCCTCGACGACAACCACTATCGCTGGCTGAGCCCGGAACAACTGGCGCAGCAGATCCGCGTCGCCAAACCCTATGGCGGCATCTATGCGCCACACGTGGCGACCCTCCACCCGGCCAGGCTGGTACGCGGGCTGGCCCGGATGGTGGAGCGCCTGGGGGTCAGGATCTACGAAAACAGCCCGGTTACCCATTGGCAATCCGGCAGTCTGCGCACGGCGAAAGCGTCGGTGCGCTGTCACTGGGTCGTTCCGGCAGTAGAAGGCTACGCCGTCACCTTGCCGCCCCTGGGGCGTTATCAGATGCCGGTGCAGAGCCTGATCGTCGCGACCGAGCCGCTGTCGGCGGCCACCTGGGATGAAATCGGCCTGAGCCGTGGCCAGGCATTCAGCGAGGCCAGTCGCCAGGTGACCTACGGCCAGCGCACCGCTGACAACCGTTTGATCTTTGGCGCCCGTGGCGGCTATCAGTTCGCCGGCAAGCTGCGCCACGACTTCGAGCTGACCACGGATGAAAAAGACCTGCGGCGCTACCTGTTCGGCGAACTGTTCCCGCAGTTGAAGAACGTGCAGATCACTCATTCCTGGGGCGGCAACCTGGGCATGTCCCGGCACTTCAAGCCGCACATGCTCTGCGACCGGACCAAAGGCATCGCCTTGTCTGGCGGCTACGGCGGGGAGGGCGTTGGCGCCAGCAACCTCGGTGGACGCACGCTGGCCGACCTGATCCTGGGGCGCGACACCGATCTGGTGCGCCAGCCGTGGGTCATCCCGCAGCGGGGCCTCGACGCGCTCAGGGCCTGGGAGCCGGAACCGATCCGCTGGCTTGGCTACAACGCAATCATCCGCAGCTTTGTCCATGAGGACCAGACCCTGGCCAACCCGGCTACCGCGCCCTGGCGGCGCAAGCTGGCCAGCGGGGTGGCCGGTTTCATGGAAGGTTTCATGCACTAAACGGCGCGCTCTTCATCGACAGGCCATATCGACAGGTAATCCCATGAGCATCACGCAATTCAAACACACCGCAACCCTGAAACTGGAGGAATCCAACCCGGTCGCCGTGCCCCTCGGCACGCCCGTGGCCGTGGCTTCGACCACCAGCGTCGAACGCGACGACGGCGTCGAGACCGGCGTCTGGGAATGCACCCCGGGGCGCTGGCGGCGGCAGATCGTCGCCCAGGAATTCTGTCACTTCATCCAGGGCCGCTGCACCTTCACCCCGGACGGCGGCGAACCGCTGCACATAGAAGCGGGCGACGCACTGATGTTGCCGGCCAACAGCCTCGGGATCTGGGATATCCAGGAAACCGTGCGCAAGACCTACGTCCTGATTTTCTGATCCTTGATTGCCTGCCAACAAAAACAACCTACAGGAATCGACTCATGCTCCGAAAGACACTGACCCTGGCTCCGCTGCTGCTTGCTGCATCGATCAGTCAGGCGGCCGAAACCGTCAAAATCTATAACTGGTCGGATTACATCGCGCCGGACACCACGAAAAACTTCCAGAAAGAAACCGGCATCGGCTTCACCTACGACGTCTACGACAGCAACGAGACCCTCGATGGCAAGCTGATGACCGGCAAATCCGGGTATGACGTGGTGTTTCCGTCCAACCACTTCATGGCGCGGCAAATTGAGGGCGGCGCCCTGAAGAAGCTCGACAAGAGCCAGTTGCCGAACTGGAAAAACCTCAACCCGGTACTGCTCAAGGCCTTGCAGACCAACGATCCGGGCAACGAGCACGGCTTCCCGTACCTGTGGGGCAGCACCGGCATCGGCTACAACATTGCCAAGGTCAAGGCGGTGCTGGGCGACAACGCCCCGGTGGATTCCTGGGACTTGATTTTCAAGCCCGAGAACATGCAGAAGTTACAGAAGTGCGGCGTGGCCATCCTCGACAACGGTCCCGAACTGCTGCCGGCCGCGTTGAACTACCTCGGGCTGGCGCCTCACAGCAAGAACCCGGAAGACTACAAAAAGGCCGAAGCCTTGCTGTTGAAAGTGCGGCCCTATGTCAGCTATTTCCACTCGTCCAAGTACACCAGTGACCTGGCCAACGGCGATATCTGCGTCGCGGTCGGTTTCTCCGGCGACATCCTGCAGGCGGAAAACCGTGCCAGGGAAGCCAACAATGGTATCGACATCGGTTATGCGATTCCCAAGGAAGGCGCCGCCATCTGGTTCGACATGGTCGCGATGCCGGTCGACGCTCCGGACGAAAAGGCCGGTTACGCCTTCATGAACTATCTGCTGCGCCCGGAGGTCATGGCCAGCGTCAGCAACTACGTGCACTACGCCAATGGCAACGAAAAGGCTGACAGCCTGATCGACCCGGCGATCAAGAACGACACCAAGGTTTACCCAAGCCCGGAAATGATGGGGAAACTCTTTGCCCTGGAAGCCATGCCATTGAACATCGACCGGGTTCGCACACGCGTGTGGAACAAGATTCGCACCGGCAGCTGAGGGCCTGGTCAGGCAATCGGGACAGGATGTCCCGCTGCCATCCTTGTCAGCCGACCGGCTCGGCTGCGCAACTCATCTGGCCTGAGCCGGGTATCTGGAAAAAAACCTCATCGCCGATTTGCCAGAAGCTGTAGCTGCCTTTGTAATCCTTGCCCCTGTACTGGGTTCCGGAATTGTTCGGCACCTGGTTCAGCGTTACCGAGGAGTTGGCCCATTTGAGGAACACCACGCCCGGTTCGACCGTAAAGAAGGTCGCGGCAACCAATGCGTTGAACCCTGCGCAACGATAAGCCAAGGGGCCTTCGGAGAGCCTGCTCGGGTCCTTGGTTCTGGCAATGGCCGAACCCTGGCGCAGTTGGAACGCACGCTCGGCATAACTGGCGATGACGCACGTCTTGGCTTGCGGGCCGGCACCACACTGGTTACGCGACTCAATCCAGAACCGCTGGTCAATCTCGACTTTATTCGGGCGCGGCACTGAATGTTCGTCGGTGAGCGCCAGGCGATAAAGACGATCGAGTTCCAGGTCCATGCGCGCCAGCTGAGCGTCGTGACAGATAAGCTTTTCGGTGGATGCCTGGGGCGTGGTGCAATCGAAACTGGTTTTGTAAGTTGGCAAGGGTTTTGGCTTTGCCTTTGTCGCTGCGTCACAAAGGCTCGCCGTCACGCACGCGCTGACGGCGAGCACAGAGGCCAGAAGTGGCATGACCATTTTCATTTCGGCGTCACCTGAGTCTATGCGTGATGCCCGTATTGCAACGCCTGTGTCCAAGCGTTGCACATTCATTCGGTCGCACGGGGTCTATCGAGTGTAAGGCAGTGCTCGAAACCTGCCACATCGTGCCAGGAGAAACGTCAGTCTTCCTCGCGAATCGTCGCCACTTCGTCGGCCCTGACTTTCACCATCGCTCCCGAAATGTCCTCGAACTCAAAGAATCCGTCCTTGGTTTTGGTCTTCGGCATGTCCTTGGTCAGGTACTGAGTGCCGTTCTGCAGGGTCACCACCGTTGGCGTCGAGCAGCCGGCCAGCATCAGCAGGGCCGCGACGGCCAGGGGCAAGCCCAAAGTCTTGATGTCCATGATCACCTCCCGTTCGTTGTGAGGCAGTGCCATCCATTCGCGCCTGTCACTGCATGCCTATGGCGGTTGGTGCCGCCAGGGGGCAGAAAGTTCTACTGCCCGGGAAATATTCCGTACAGCGCCTCCATTTATCCTTTTCCGATTGCACCGGGCAGGGTGGAACTGGTATCTGTACGCATAACCAGTACTCGCTTGCCATGGCCCATTTCCTGTGACCGCAAATCCCCTCGACGATCCGTTCTACTACTTGAACAACTTCATGCAAGTGCTTGATTGGCTTGAGCAGCGCTTTGCCGATGTACTGAGCGTCGACGAGCTGCGATTCATTAATGAGTTTAAGCGGTTGCCCCGTGAATCGCAGGCACTGCTGGTCAGAATGGTCATGCGCAAGGGCATTCATTTCAGGGCCGGCAAACTGCATTACGACGAAATCGGCGATATCCCCGGCGCCGTCGGCCCGCTGTTGACACTCGGTTGGGTCGATGAGCGCATGCCGCTGGCGGTCGAGGAACTGTTCGAACTGCTGCTCAAGGGTGAAATCCTCCAGACCTTTGGCTCCGTCATCGATCAACCCAAAGGCAGGAAAACCGATTGGCTGCCAGCACTGAGCGAACAGTTTCCCCAGGCGCAAAGCTTCAACGACTGGTGCCCGTGGCTGGATGAACGCCTGCTCAGCCTGACCATCATGGAATTGTGCGATCGCCTGCGCCTGATGTTCTTCGGCAACCTGTATCAGGACTGGTCGGAGTTCGTGCTGGCCGACCTGGGTATCTACACCTATGAAAAAGTCGAATTCAGCGCCGAGTCCCGCGGCTTGCGCAGCCGCGAAGACGTGGATGCCTGTGTCCTCCTGCACGCGTACCAGCAACAATTCGAAGCCGGTGAAACGCTGGAAGAGGTGGCCGGGCGCATCAAGGCTCTGGCGCTGGACAATCCCTGGTTGCAACGCCGACGCGGCAAGCTGCTGTTCCAGATGGGCCAGTATTGCGAACGCATCGCGGATTTCGCCATGGCCCTGGATCTCTACCGTGAATGCGCTTATCCGGGTGCGCGGGCGCGGCTCATTCGCGTGCTGGAGCGCAGCGGGGAGTTCGAGTTGGCGCTGGATCTGGCCGAACAGGCCGAACAGGCACCGGAGAGTGCCGCCGAACACCAGCAGTTGCACCGCGTGCTGCCGCGCCTGCGGCGCAAGCTCGGCGGGCCGCCCATCAAGCGGGCGGCGCCTCGGGAAATGCAGCGTCTGGACCTGCAATTACCAAGAGTCGATCCGGCAGTGTCGGTCGAGTTTTACGTTCAGGCGCATCTGGCTGAGGATTCGGCACCGATCCACTACGTCGAAAACAGCCTGATCAACTCGCTGTTCGGCCTGCTGTGCTGGCCCGCGATCTTCGCGCCTTTGCCGGGTGCGTTTTTTCACCCGTTCCAGCGCGGGCCGGTGGATTTGCTCAGCGAGGACTTCCAGGCCCGCCGGGCCGAACTGTTCCAGGCCTGCCTGGCCGAACTCGAAGACGGGCGCTACCGGCAGACCATTCGCCAGCGTTATGCCGCCAAGTGGGGCGTGCAGTCGCCGTTCGTGTTCTGGAGTGTGCTCAGCGAAGAGTTGCTGGAGCAAGCCCTCGAATGCCTCCCCGCCGAGCATCTCAAGCACTGGTTCAATCGCCTCTTGCTGGACATCAAGGCCAATCGCGCCGGCATGCCGGACCTGATCCAGTTCTGGCCGCAGCAAAAGACCTACCGCATGATCGAAGTCAAGGGCCCGGGCGATCGCCTGCAGGACAACCAGTTGCGCTGGCTGGAGTTCTGTCACGAACACCAGATGCCCATCGCCGTGTGCTACGTGCAATGGGCGGAGCAGGACGCTTGAGCTACAGCATTGCGGTGCGGGCGCTGTGCGAGTTCACCGCCAAGGCCGGCGACCTCGACCTGCGCTTCACGCCGTCACCCACCGCGCTGGAGGGCATTGTCGGGCACCGCACGGTGGCCTCGCGGCGCAGCGAGGGTTACCAAAGTGAAGTCGCCCTTGAGGGCCAGTTTCAGACCCTGACGGTCAAGGGCAGGGCGGATGGCTATGATCCGGGGCAAAACTGCCTGGAAGAGGTCAAGACCTACCGCGGTGACTTGAGCAAACAACCGGCCAACCACCGTCAGTTGCATTGGGCCCAGGCGAAAATCTACGGCTGGTTGATGTGCCGCCAACTGGATCTGCCCCGGATCAACCTGGCGCTGGTGTATTTCGACATCGTCAGCGAAAAGGAAACCTGCCTGGTCGAGCCCTACGAGGCCGCGCAGCTGCAACAGTTCTTCGACCAGCATTGCGGGCGCTTCCTGCAATGGGCGCAACAGGAAGTCGTCCACCGTGACGGGCGCAATCTCGCGGCGCAGCGCCTGGCCTTTCCCCACGCCGATTTTCGGCCGGGGCAGCGCCATCTGGCCGAGTCGGTGTTCAAGGCCGTCAGCACAGGGCGCTGCCTGATGGCGCAGGCACCCACGGGAATCGGCAAGACCCTGGGCACCCTGTTTCCCATGCTCAAGGCTCTGGCACCGCAGCAACTGGACAAAGTGTTCTTCCTGACAGCGAAAACCCCGGGACGCAAGCTGGCCCTGGACGCCGCGCAAGTGCTGCTGGCCAGCGCCGATGCGCCACCGTTGCGGGTGCTGGAAATGATTGCCCGGGACAAGGCCTGCGAACATCCGGACAAAGCCTGCCACGGTGAGTCCTGCCCGCTGGCCCGGGGTTTCTACGATCGCCTGCCGGCCGCACGGCAGGCGGCCAGTCAACTGAGCCTGCTGGACCAGGGCGCCTTGCGCGAGGTTGCCCTGGCACACGATGTCTGTCCCTATTACCTGAGCCAGGAAATGGCGCGATGGGCCGACGTGGTGGTTGCCGACTACAACTATTACTTCGATTTCAGCGCCTTGCTGTTCGGTCTGGCCCAGGCCAATCACTGGAAGGTCGCGGTGCTGGTCGACGAAGCTCACAACCTGGTGGAGCGCGGCCGGCAGATGTACAGCGCCAGCCTCGATCAGGCGACCTTCAACGCTGTGCGCAAAACCGCACCCGAGGTGCTTAAAAAGCCGATGCAGCGAATCAACCGCGAGTGGAATGCCCTGCATGACGTGCAAACCGGCGCCTATCAAGCCTATGACAAGGCGCCGGAAAAGCTGCTTCAGGCACTGTCATCGTGCAGCGCCAGCATCGGTGACTACCTGAACGATCACCCGCAAGGGCTGGACAGAGCACTGCAAGGCTTCTACTTCGACATGCTGCAGTTCTGCCGGGTGGCCGAACTGTTCGATGGGCAGTTCCTGTTCGACATCAGCAAGCGCGACCTCGAACGCAAGCGCAATCTCTCGCAACTTTGCCTGCGCAACGTGGTACCCGCAGGGTTCATCCGCCCGCGCCTGACTGCCGCGCGCAGCACGGTGCTGTTTTCCGCGACCCTCAGCCCAAGGCACTATTACGCCGATTTACTGGGGACGCCGGCGGATACGGTGTGCATCGACGTCGAGTCGCCGTTTCATGCCGATCAACTGCAGGTGCACATCGTCAACCAGATCTCCACGCGGTTCGTGCACCGCCAGTCCTCTCTCGAACCGATCGTGGACCTGATCGCCAGGCAGTTCTGCAAGCGCCCCGGCAATTACCTGGCGTTTTTCAGCAGTTTCGAATATTTGCAGCAGGTGGCGCAGCTACTCGCCGAGAAACATCCGCACATCAGCCTGTGGTCGCAGTCCCGAGGCATGGGTGAGGCGCAACGCCAGCAGTTTCTCGACCAATTCCACGCCGACGGCCAGGGGGTCGGCTTTGCGGTATTGGGAGGGGCCTTTGGTGAAGGCATCGATTTGCCCGGTGCCAGGTTGATCGGTGCATTTATCGCCACCTTGGGGCTGGCCCAACTCAATCCGGTAAACGAGCAACTGAAACGGCGCATGGCCGCTATCTTTGGCGCCGGTTACGACTACACCTATCTGTTTCCCGGTGTACAGAAAGTGGTGCAGGCCGCCGGACGGGTCATCCGTACGCAACAGGATCAAGGAGTAGTGATGTTGATCGATGACCGTTTTGGCGAGAGCAAGGTCAAACAATTGTTGCCGCGTTGGTGGGCTGTCCAAATTCCCGGTATGACGCATACTCCAGAAAAACAATGAGGCGGTGGGATCAATGAGCGAAGATCGAACCAAGGTCAGTGCCATCGAAGACGGTCGTTTCCGGCTATTGATCGATGCGGTGATCGACTATGCGATCTACATGATTGATCCGGACGGCGTCATTACCAGCTGGAATGCCGGCGCCAGGCGTTTCAAGGGGTATGAGGAGGCCGAGATCCTCGGTGAGCATTTCTCGCGCTTCTACACCGATGACGATCGCCGTGCCGGCTTGCCCCAGCAGACACTGGACACGGCGCTTGGTGAAGGGCGTTTCGAGGGCGAAGGCTGGCAGGTGCGCAAGGACGGCACCCATTTCTGGTCCCATGTGGTCATCGATCCGATCTTCGACCCGTCGGGCACCTTGCTGGGTTTCGCCAAGATCACCCGCGACCTGACCGATCGCCGGGTGGCCGAGGAAATCCTCAAGCAAAGCGAGCAGCAGTTCCGCCTGCTGGTGCAGAGCGTTACCGACTATGCGATCTACATGCTTTCGCCGGACGGACGCGTGAGCAACTGGAACCTTGGTGCCCAGCGCATCAAGGGTTACTTGCCGGAAGAAGTCATTGGCCAGCATTTTTCGATCTTCTATACCCCGGAGGATCGCGAAGCCCGCGAGCCACAAAGGACGCTGGACATCGCCAAGCGTGAAGGGCGCTTTGAAAACAAGGGCTGGCGGATGCGCAAGGACGGTACGCGGTTCCTCGCCCACGTCATCGTCGATCCGATCTGGGGCGACACCGGCACCTTGCTCGGTTTTGCCAAGATTACCCGTGATATCACTGACGTCACGCAAGCGCAGCAGGTGCTGGAGCAAACCCGGGAGGCCTTGTTCCAGGCGCAGAAAATGCAGGCCATCGGCCAGCTCAGTGGTGGCATCGCTCACGATTTCAATAACCTGCTGACGGTGATCCTCGGCAATCTGGAAATCGTGCGCAAACGGGTGACGGATAACCCCAAATTAACCCGCTTGATCGACAACGCTACCCAGGGTGCCTTGCGCGGCGTTTCCCTGACCCAGCGCATGCTGGCGTTTGCCCGACGCCAGGAACTCAAGTCGGAACCTGTGCGGATACCGGCCTTGGTGGAAGGCATTTCCGGGCTGTTGCGCAGTTCCCTGGGGCCTTCGGTGAAAATCGAAACTCGCTTTCCCGAAGATCTCGAACCGGTGCTGGCGGACCTCAATCAGCTGGAACTGGCCGTACTGAACCTGGCCACCAACGCCCGTGACGCCATGCCCAACGGCGGGACCATCAGCTTCAGCGCCAGAAACCGTGAAGTGACCGACACAGCCACCTCATCCCTGGCCCCGGGGTGCTACGTCTGCCTGAGCATTGCCGATACCGGCGAGGGCATGGATGAAACCACGCTGGTCTCGGCGATGGACCCGTTTTTCACCACCAAGGGCGTGGGTAAAGGCACGGGCCTGGGGTTGTCGATGGTTCACGGTTTTATTGAACAACTGGGCGGACGGTTCATCCTCAAAAGCCAGAAGGACCATGGCACGACCGCCGAACTCTGGTTGCCGGTCGCCACCGGTGATTCGCCCGTGCAACCGGTCGCCGAAACGCCGGCCGTGACAGGGCCTGGCCTGAGCGTATTGGTGGTGGACGATGACAGCCTGGTGTTGACCAGCACCTGCCTGCTGCTCGAGGACCTCGGGCATCGGGTCATCAGTGCGCCTTGCGGTGCCAGGGCGCTGGAACTGTTCAACAGTGAACCGCAGATCGATCTGGTCATCACCGACATGGCCATGCCACAGATGAGTGGAGCACAACTGGCCAATGCCATCAGGAGCATGCGACCGGACGTGCCGATCATCCTCGCCACCGGTTATGCCGAGCGGCTGGAAGGCTTTGCCGCTCATCTGCCGCGTTTGCCGAAACCTTTTACCCAACTCAACCTGGTGGAAATCATTGCCTTGGCGATGAAGTGACGTGGCGGTTGTGCTGTTCATAGCGGGCAAGCATTGGCTGGGTGCTGATGCCGTGGACCAGAATGCTCAGGGCCACCACCGAGAGCGTCAAGTCGGTACACAAGGTGGCCACCGAAGGCAACAGATCGTGGTTCAAGGCGTAGAACAGGTAGTAGAAACTGCCGATGCCGCGAATGCCGAACCAGCCGATCAACCAGCGCTGCGGGCCATTGAGCAGCGAACCCCAGGGCATCAGCCAGACTGCTAGCGGGCGAATCATCCCGAACAGCACCAGTGCGAGCACCAGAGCCCGCCAGTCCCAGTGTGCAACCAGCACGACCCCGAGCAAGGTGACCAGAAACACTTCCATGGCCCGTTCCACCAGGCTGCCGAACGATAGCATGTCGCCCATCATGATTCCGGCAGCGACTTGCGTGTCTTCCAGGTGGTCCACATTGCCGGCCACGGCCGCTTCGGGTTCGACATGCTGGTGACCGACCACCGCCTGGACCAGATGTTCGGCTGGTGCCTGGGTGTCACCGCTTGTCTTGACCTCGGCCTGGCGCAAGCCCAGGCCGGCGGCAAACACCGAGAGAAACCCGTAGCCCTGAATGGTTTCGGCCACGACATAGGCCAGTGCGATCAGGGCCAGGGCCAGGTAATCATTGGGTGAGAAGGTGCTGTCGGCGTTCTTGATGCGCATGAACAAGGTCAGGCGGCCTATGCCGCGCCCCATCCAGTAACCGGTCAGCAGTCCGGCGGGCACGGCCCATAGCAGACTCTTGAGGATCCAGTCGTCGAGCCAGGCACCTGTATTGTCGCTGTGTTGCAGAAACAACAAGCCGAGGATCACGAAGGGGAATGCAATGCCATCGTTGAAACCGGCTTCACCGGTTAGCCCGAACCTGACCGGGTCGTAATCCCTGGCATCGCTGACCTGTACCAGAGAGGCCAGGACCGGATCGGTGGGCGCCAGAATCGACCCGATCAATAGCGACGGCCCCCACGGGAACCCAAACCCGAAATGCAGCAACAGGCTTACACCGGCAATGGTCAGGATCATCACCGGTCCCGCCAGGGCAAATGCCACCCGCCATCGGCAATCGCCCAGGGGCAGGCGCAACTTCAACCCGCAGACAAACAGCGAAAAAAGTACCGCTACTTCCGATAGATGCTCCATCCAGAAGGCGGCATCCTTGACATCCAGCCTGAGCAAACCCAGGCCCGCCGGACCGATGGCGACGCCCAGTACCAGACACACCGCCGACGTGGTGACCGGCATCCAGCGCAGGTACGACGAAGTCAGTGCCAGCGTCAGCAACACAGCCCCCAACACCGCCACCCAGGTAATGAAGCTCATGGTCAGGATCCCAAAAAACAACCGCCAGTGCAGGGCTATAGGTTGTTGAGCATCGCAGGCTTGGGTCGGTTCAATTTTTCAGAGAGGCACAGAATCGGCTTGCCGCCCTGTGGGAGCGAGCCTGCTCGCGAAGGCGCGGTGTCAGGCGACGACATTGCCGACCGACAGGACGCCATCGCGAGCAAGCTCGCTCCCACAAGGGGGATAGGTATGGCAGGAGGGCTAGGTCAGGCCTTGAGATGGCGCAAACTGCGCTCCATCCGCGCGATGCAGATGACTTGTAGGAGCGAGCTTGCTCGCGACGGACGTAAACGATAACGCGTTCTGTCTGAATAAACGCGTTGCGCTGGCGTTCATCGCGGGCAAGCCCGCTCCCACAGGGATCCGGGTTGTTGTTGAGGGGCGAATCAGGCCTTGAGATGGCGCAAGCTGCGCTCCATCCGCGCGATACCTTCTTCAAGCAGCGAGCGTGGGCAGCCGAAATTCAGGCGCACGAACTGCTTGCAGTCATCGCCGAAGTCCAGGCCGGCGCTCAAGCCGACCCTGGCCTGTTCGAGGAAGAACTGCTGCGGGTCGTCCAGCCCCAGTGCCGTGCAGTCGAGCCACGCCAGGTAGGTGCTTTGCGGCAGGTTCATGGTGATGCCCGGCAGGCGGGTGCGTACCGCTTCGGCGAGAAAGTCGCGGTTGCCTTGCAGGTAGATCTTCAGTTCGGCCAGCCATGGCGTGGCTTCGCTGTAGGCGACGCGGGTGGCTTCCATGCCCAGCGGATTGACGCTGTCGACCATGCCGCAACGGGCGTGGTTGACCTTCTCGCGCAGGTGGCGGTCCTGGATGATCATGAACGAGGTCTTCAGGCCGGCGATGTTGTAGGCCTTGCTCGCCGACATCAGCGTGATGGTGCGCTGGGCGACTTGCGGGCTCAGCGTGGCCATCGGAATGTGCTGGCGGCCGTCGAAGCACAACTCGGCGTGGATCTCATCGGAAATGATCCAGGCATCATGTTCAAGGCAAATGTCGGCAATGGCTTGCAGCTCTGCGCGGGGGAAGGCTTTGCCCAGCGGGTTATGCGGGTTGCTCAGCAGCAGTGCACCACCGCCTTGCAGCGACTGGCTCAGGGTATCCAGCGGCGTGCTGTAGGTGCCGTCGGCTTGCGCATCGAAATTCAGCTCGACCTTGTTAAGGCCCCAATGTCCGGGTGCGTGGCGCAGCGGCGGGTAGTTCGGCACCTGCACAACGACGTTCTGTTGCGATTGCACCAGGGCCTTCAACGCCATGTTGAAGCCCGACTCGACGCCCGGCAGGAAAATCAGCTCCTGGGGCTCGACACGCCAGGCGTATTTGTTCCAGAGGTCGGCAACGATAGCCTCGCGCAGATCATCCTGGGCCACGCTGTAACCGACCATCGGGTGTTCCAGTCGTTTTTGCAGGGCCTGGATGATCACCGGCGGCGCGGCGAAATCCATGTCGGCAACCCACATCGGCAACACGTCCGCCGGGTAGCGGCTCCACTTGGTACTGCCGGTATTGTGGCGGTCGAACACCTGATCAAAATCGAAAGTCATGCGCAAATCTCGTAAAGGCCGGTTAATCATGCCGACCATGATAAGCGCCAACCCCCTGTAGGAGCGAGCTTGCTCGCGATGACTGACACCACACCCCCTGTGGGAGCGGGCTTGCCCGCGAAGGGGCCGGCAGATCCAGCATGAGTGTTGGCTGACACTACGCCTTCGCGGGCAAGCCCGCTCCCACAGGTTTTGTGCCAATAGCCGGGCGCGCCGACTAACGCCCGACGGTCGGGTTTCATCGCAGATTCGACAGCATTGACTAAAGTTCAACTGTCGGCAGCCAGACTGCCGCTACCGTGGTTGTTCGAAAAAGCCCGGCCATGTACCGGGTTCCACCTGATCAGGAGTGCACGATGGATCTCAGCCGTCGTCAGTTCTTCAAGGTCGCCGGTATCGGCCTTGCAGGCTCTAGCCTGGGTGCGTTGGGCATGGCCCCGACGCTTGCCTTTGCCGAACAGGTGCGTCATTTCAAGCTCGCCCACACCCATGAAACCCGCAACACCTGCCCGTATTGCTCGGTCGGTTGCGGCTTGATCATGTACAGCCAGGGCGATACGGCAAAGAATGTCGCGCAAAACATCATCCACATCGAAGGTGACGCCGACCACCCGGTCAACCGCGGCACCCTGTGCCCCAAAGGCGCGGGCCTGCTGGATTTCATTCACAGTCCCGGCCGCCTGCAATACCCGCAGGTGCGCAAGCCCGGCAGCACCGAGTGGACGCGCATCTCCTGGGATGAAGCCCTCGATCGCGTCGCCAACCTGATGAAGGCCGACCGCGACGCCAACTTCATCGAGAAGAACGAGCAGGGGCAAACGGTGAACCGCTGGCTGACCACCGGTTTCCTCGCGGCATCGGCGGCGTCCAATGAAGCGGGCTACATCACCCACAAGGTGGTGCGCAGCCTCGGCATGCTGGGGTTCGATAACCAGGCGCGTGTCTGACACGGCCCGACGGTGGCAAGTCTTGCCCCGACGTACGGCCGTGGTGCCATGACCAATACCTGGACCGATATCGCCAACGCGAATCTGGTTCTGGTGATGGGCGGCAACGCAGCAGAAGCGCACCCGTGCGGCTTCAAATGGGTGACCGAAGCCAAGGCGCACAACAAGGCGCGGCTGATCGTGGTCGACCCGCGTTTTACCCGCACGGCCTCGGTGGCCGACTATTACGCGCCGATCCGTACCGGCACCGACATTGCCTTCATGGGCGGGCTGATCAACTACCTGCTGACCGAGGACAAGATCCAGCACGAGTACGTGCGTAACTACACCGACGTGTCGTTCATCGTCAAAGCCGGCTATGGCTTCGAGGACGGGATTTTCAGCGGCTATGACGCGGCCAAGCGCCTCTATACCGACAAATCCGGCTGGGGCTACGAAATCGGTGAAGACGGCTTTGCCAAGGTCGACCCGACCCTGCAGGATCCGCGCTGCGTCTATCAGTTGATGAAGCAGCATTACAGCCGTTACACCAAGGAACTGGCGAGCCAGATCTGCGGCATGCCGGTCGATGCCATGCAGAAAATCTGGGAGGAAATCGCCACTTGCTCGCAACCGGGCAAGACCATGACCATCCTCTATGCACTGGGCTGGACCCAGCACTCGATTGGCGCGCAGATCATCCGCAGCGCGGCGATGGTGCAACTGCTGCTGGGCAACGTCGGCATGCCGGGCGGCGGCGTGAACGCCTTGCGCGGGCACTCCAACATCCAGGGGCTGACCGACCTGGGGCTGTTGTCCAATTCACTGCCGGGCTACCTCACGCTACCTGGCGATGCCGAACAGGATTACAACGCCTACATCGCCAAGCGTACGCAGAAGCCGTTGCGCCCGGGGCAACTGTCCTACTGGCAGAACTACAGCAAGTTCCACGTCAGCCTGATGAAATCCTGGTACGGCGCCAACGCCACCGTCGAGAACAACTGGGCTTACGAGTACCTGCCGAAACTGGACATCCCTCAATACGACATCCTCAAGGTGTTCGACCTGATGGGGCAAGGCAAGGTAAACGGCTACATGTGCCAGGGCTTCAACCCGATCGCCGCGCTGCCCGATAAAAACCGCGTGATGGCGGCGCTGGCCAAGCTTAAATGGCTGGTGGTGATGGACCCGCTGGCCACTGAGACTTCCGAGTTCTGGCAAAAGGTTGGGCCGTACAACGACGTGAACAGCGCCGACATCCAGACCGAAGTGATCCGCCTGCCCACCACCTGTTTTGCCGAGGAAGACGGTTCGCTGGTCAACAGCAGCCGCTGGCTGCAATGGCACTGGAAAGGCGCCGACGGCCCCGGCGAAGCGCGCACCGACGTACGGATCATGAGCGAATTGTTCCTGCGTCTGCGCCAGCGTTATCAGGCCGATGGCGGCGCGTACCCCGACCCGCTGCTCAAGTTGGCGTGGCCGTACAAGATCGCCGACGAACCTTCGCCGGAGGAACTGGCCAAGGAGATCAACGGCTCGGCGACTACCGACTTCACCGACGCCACCGGCGCGGCGATCAAGGCCAACGCGCAACTGGCCGGTTTCGGCCAGCTCAAGGATGACGGCAGTACGGCCTCCGGTTGCTGGATTTTCTGTGGCAGCTGGACCGAACTGGGCAACCAGATGGCCCGCCGCGACAATAACGACCCGTACGGCATGCACCAGCATCAGGGCTGGGCCTGGGCCTGGCCGGCCAACCGGCGGATTCTCTACAACCGCGCCTCGGCGGACCTGCAAGGCAAACCGTGGGATCCGAAAAAACGCCTGGTGTGGTGGAACGGCAAAGCCTGGGCCGGCACCGATGTGCCGGACTACAAGGCCGACGTGCCGCCGGAAGCCGGGATGAACCCGTTCATCATGAACCCCGAAGGCGTGGCGCGATTCTTCGCCGTCGACAAGATGAACGAAGGTCCGTTTCCCGAGCACTACGAGCCGTTCGAGACACCGATCGGCATCAATCCGCTGCACCCGCAAAACAAGAAAGCCACCAGCAACCCGGCAGCACGGATCTTCGATTCGGTCTGGGACACCCTCGGCGTGGCCAAGGATTACCCGTACGCCGCCACCAGTTACCGGCTGACCGAGCATTTCCACTTCTGGAGCAAGCATTGCAAGCTCAACGCAATTACCCAACCGGAGCAATTCGTCGAGATCGGCGAAGTGCTGGCCAAGGAAAAAGGCATAGTCGCAGGCGATAGGGTACGGGTCAGCAGCAAGCGTGGCTTCATTGAAGCGGTGGCGGTGGTGACCAAGCGGATTCGTCCGCTGCAGGTCAACAACCAGGTGGTGCACCAGATCGGCATTCCCCTGCACTGGGGCTTTACCGGGCTCACACGGCACGGTTACCTGACCAACACCCTGGTGCCGTTCCTCGGCGATGGCAACACACAGACCCCGGAATCCAAGTCATTCCTGGTCAACGTGGAGAAAGTCTAAATGGCCAGCCAAGACATCATTGCCCGCTCGGCCACCACCACACCCGCGCCCTCGGTGCGCGGCATGGAGGAAGTCGCCAAGCTGATCGATACCACCAAATGCATCGGCTGCAAGGCCTGCCAGGTTGCCTGCTCGGAATGGAACGATCTGCGCGATGAGGTCGGCCATAACCACGGCACCTACGACAACCCGCAGGACCTCAGCGCGGAAACCTGGACGCTGATGCGATTCACCGAGCACGAGACCGATGCCGGCAACCTGGAATGGCTAATCCGCAAGGACGGCTGCATGCACTGCGCCGAGCCCGGTTGCCTGGCGGCATGCCCCAGCCCCGGGGCGATCATCAAGCACGCCAACGGCATCGTCGATTTCGATCAGGACCACTGCATCGGCTGCGGTTACTGCATTACCGGGTGTCCGTTCAACATTCCACGGATCTCGCAAAAGGATCACAAGGCCTACAAGTGCACCCTGTGCTCGGACCGGGTGGCGGTCGGGCTGGAACCGGCCTGCGTGAAAACCTGCCCGACCGGTGCCATCGTGTTCGGCTCCAAAGACGACATGAAGGAGCACGCCGCCGAACGCATCGTCGATCTCAAAAGCCGCGGCTTTGAAAACGCCGGCCTGTACGACCCCGAAGGCGTTGGCGGCACCCACGTGATGTACGTGCTGCACCATGCCGATACGCCAAGAGTGTACGCGGGCTTGCCCGATCACCCGGCGATCAGCCCGTTGGTAGGGCTGTGGAAAGGCATCAGTAAACCCCTGGCGCTGCTGGCCATGGGCGCGGCGGTGCTGGCCGGGTTCTTCCACTACGTGCGGGTCGGCCCGCAAATCGTCGAAGAGGATGAACATCCCGAGCCACCGGACAACGCCGTGCACGAAGTCGATCCGTCGGTGCATACCTTCGATCCCCGTGGGGAGGGCAGGCCATGAGCAACAAGACGATCCTGCGCTACACCAGCAACCAGCGCACCAATCACTGGCTGGTGGCGATTCTGTTCCTCATGGCGGGGCTGTCCGGTCTGGCGCTGTTCCACCCGGCATTGTTCTGGCTGAGCAACCTGTTCGGCGGCGGGCCATGGACACGCATCCTGCACCCGTTCATGGGCGTGCTGATGTTCCTGCTGTTCCTTGGCCTGGTGTTTCGCTTCTGGCGCGCCAACTACTTCATCGCCAACGATCGCCTGTGGCTCAAGCGCATCGACCGGGTGATGAAAAACGAAGAGGAGGGCGTCCCGCCCATCGGCAAATACAACCCCGGGCAGAAGCTGCTGTTCTGGACTTTACTGCTGTGCATGCTGGTGCTGTTGTTCAGCGGGCTGGTGATCTGGCGTGCCTACTTCAGCGAGTATTTCGGCATCACCGCGATACGCTGGGCGATGTTGCTGCATGCGCTGGCCGGTTTCGTGCTGATCCTGAGCATCATCGTGCACATCTACGCCGGTATCTGGATCAAAGGCTCGGTCAGCGCCATGGTGCACGGCCGGGTCAGCCGCGCCTGGGCCAGGAAGCACCACGAACTCTGGTATCGCCAAGTGACTCAAGATGAGACCCGCGACGAAGCGCCTACGCGACCGATCACTAAAAAGGGCTGACATTTGCCAACCATCCTCGAACCTGGAGAAATCGAAGCGGCGGCCAGTTCGCCGCCGTTTCTGTACCTGCCACCGCCCAACCTGTTCAGCCTGCGCGCCCAACGTCTGGAAGCGTTGGCCGAAGGGCACCCGCTGGCCGATTACCTGCGCCTGATTGCCGGGTTGTGCCGGGTGCAGCAACAGGTGCTGGACGATCCGCCGCCTGGCGAGCCTCTGGACCGGCAGCGCATCGAATTGTGCCAGCAGCACGGCTTGCCGCCCTTTGCGGCCGACAGCCTGGCGCGCGAAGACGACTGGCAGCTTTACCTCGATGCCTTGTTGCAGCGCTATGGCGCACCGCCACAATCCGCCGTGGCCGATGCCGTGGACACCTTGCGCCTGGCCGGTGCCGGGCAACGCCGCGCCTGGGCGGTGGCACTGGTCAGCGGCCAGTATTCTCTGGTACCGGCGGCGCTGGTGCCGTTTCTCGGTGCGGCGCTGCAAACGGCCTGGAGCCACTGGCTGTTGAGTACGCCGAACCTGGCACTGACTCCCGGCGACAGCCTCAGCCAGTGCCCGGCCTGCGGCTCGCCGGCCATGGCCGGGGTCATCCGCCATCGCGGCAAGCACAATGGCTTGCGTTATCTGGTCTGTTCGTTGTGTGCCTGCGAGTGGCACGTGGTGCGGGTCAAGTGCGTGTATTGCGAGCAGAGCAAGGGCCTGGAATACCTCAGCCTTGAAGATGATCGCCATGCCGCCAACCAGGCGCCGTTGCGCGCCGAAGTCTGCCCCGGTTGCAACAGCTATCTGAAGTTGCTCTACCTGGAAAACGACGCGCATGCCGAAGCGTTGTCGGCAGACCTGTCCAGCCTGATGCTCGACATGCGCCTGGCCCAGGACGGTTATCAGCGCCTGGCGCCGAATCTGCTGCTGGCGCCGGGAGACGAATAAACGCAGCGTCTACACTCTGGCGCGAGGGTCATTCGTTTCCAGGAGTGCCAGATGTCTGCACGCGGTGCCAGCCAATCCCTGCGTCTACCTTCCATCGACAGTCTGTTGCGTCACCCCGCGTGCCGGCCGCTGGCCGAGCGGCATGGACGCGACGCCTTGCTGGGTGCCTTGCGGCTTTTGCTGGATGAGATGCGCGAAGGGGCACGGCAGGGTTTGCTCGAACCTGTAGAACTCAGCGCCGAGGTGCTGGCAGGCAGGGTCGGCGAGCGATTGGCCATCCAGCATCGCAGCCATGTGCGGCGTGTGTTCAACCTCACCGGCACGGTGCTGCACACCAACCTCGGGCGGGCGTTGTTGCCCGAAGAAGCGATCGAGGCGGTGCAAATGGCCGCACGTTATCCGCTCAACCTGGAATTCGACCTGCGCAGCGGCAAGCGCGGCGATCGCGACGACCTGATCGAAGGCTTGATCCGCGAGTTGACCGGCGCCGAGGCGGTGACCGTGGTCAACAACAATGCCGCCGCGGTCCTGCTGACCCTCAACAGCCTGGGGGCGCGCAAGGAGGGGATTATTTCCCGGGGCGAACTGATTGAAATCGGCGGCGCCTTCCGCATTCCCGACATCATGGCCCGCGCCGGGGTGAAGCTCGTCGAGGTGGGCACCACCAACCGCACCCATGCCCGCGACTACGAGGCTGCCATCAGCCCGCGCAGCGGTTTGATCATGCGGGTGCACGCGAGCAACTACAGCATTCAAGGCTTCACCACGAGTGTGCCGACCGCCGAACTGGCGCAACTGGCCCACCGGCACTGCTTGCCGCTGCTCGAAGACCTCGGCAGCGGCAGCCTGCTGGACTTGACCCGCTGGGGGCTGCCCGCCGAACCGACGGTGCGCCAGGCGCTGCTGGATGGCGCGGACATCGTGACCTTCAGTGGCGACAAACTGCTTGGCGGCCCGCAAGCGGGGCTGATTGTCGGTCGCAAGGACCTGATCGCCAGGATCAAGAAAAACCCGCTCAAGCGTGCGCTGCGGGTCGACAAAATGACCCTGGCCGCCCTGGAAGCGGTGCTGGGTCTATACCGAAACCCGGACCGGCTGGCCGAGCGCTTGCCGAGCCTGCGCCTGCTGACCCGGCCACAGGCCGATATCCTCGCCCAGGCTGAGCGCTTGCAGCCGACGCTGGCCCATAAGTTGGGTGACGGCTGGAGCGTCAGCGCCATGCCGTCACTGGGCATGATCGGCAGCGGCAGCCAACCGGTGGCGCGGCTGGCCAGCGCGGCGCTGTGTATTCGCCCACTCACGTCGAAGCGTTTGCGCGGGCGATCCTTGCTGAATCTGGAGGAGGCCTTTCGCGCCTTGCCGATTGCAGTGCTCGGGCGCATTGACGATGACGCCCTGTGGCTGGACCTGCGGCAACTGGACGACGAACCGGCCTGGCTGACGCAGCTCGATCAATTGCACGTGGAGGGCCGGGCAGGGTGATTGTCGGCACCGCAGGACACATCGACCATGGCAAGACGGCGCTGCTCCAGGCGCTGACGGGGCAGGCGGGCGATCGGCGCCGGGAGGAGCGTGAGCGCGGCATGACCATCGACCTCGGCTACCTGTATGCCGCGCTGGCGCCGGAGGCGCCACTGACCGGTTTCATCGACGTTCCCGGTCATGAGCGCTTCACCCACAACATGCTGGCCGGGGCACAGGGCATCGATCTGGTGTTGCTGGTGGTGGCCGCCGATGACGGGGTGATGCCGCAGACCCGCGAGCACCTGGCGATCGTCGAGTTGCTCGGCATCCCGCGGGCGCTGGTGGCGATCAGCAAGTGCGATCGGGTCGACAGCGCCAGGGTGCAAGACGTGCGTGAACAGATCCGTACCTTGCTGGCGCCCGGACCCTATGCCGATGCGCCGCTGATAGTGCTGTCGAGCATGACCGGCGAGGGCATCGAAACCTTGCGCCAACAATTGCTGCAAGCCCAGCGTGAAGTACGGCGACGCAACACCGAAGGTGGTTTTCGCCTGGCGATCGATCGGGCCTTCAGCGTGGCCGGGGCCGGTATCGTGGTGACTGGCACGGCGCTGTCCGGCCAGGTCGCGGTGGGCGATACCTTGTTACTGGGGCCACAAGGCAAACCGGTGCGCATTCGCGGACTGCACGCACAGAATCAAGCCGCCGACAGCGCCTGTGCCGGCCAGCGCGTGGCGTTGAACCTGAGTGCCGAACGGCTGGCGTTGGAGCACATCCACCGCGGTCACTGGTTGCTCGCCGACGGCTTGTACGCGCCCACCCAACGCCTGGACATCGACATGCAGTTGCTTGCCGGCGAATCCCGGGCCTTCGAGCACTTTCAACCGGTGCACGTGCACCTCGGCACCCAGGACGTCACCGGCAGAGTCGCCTTGCTTGAAGGCGCCAGCCTGGCGCCCGGTGGGCGGATGTTTGCACAACTGCTGCTCAATACGCCGGTGCACGCGGTGAAAGGCGATCGGCTGATCCTGCGCGACCAGAGTGCCCAACGTACCTTGGGCGGCGGTCGGGTACTCGATCCGTTCGCACCCACCCGGCAACGCCGCAGCCCCGAACGCTTGGCGCAGCTGACGGCGCTGGCGAGCAGCACCAGGCTGGAAGATGTTTTATCGGCATTGCTGGCCCACAGCGACACCGGGCTCGATCCGCAGCGCCTGGAGCGGCAGTTCAACCGACCGCGCAGCCGTTGGGTATTACCCGCTGACGTGCGCTTAATCGACACCCGCCAGGGCGCGTTGCTGTTCAGTGCCAGCCGTTGGCAGGGCTTGAAGGCCGCCGTGCTGGAACAACTCGCACGCTTTCATCAACTGGAACCGGACCAGATGGGGCCAGACCGCGATCGCTTGCGCCGATTTGCCGGCAGCACTCAAGAACGCGCGACATTCATCAGCCTGCTCGATGAGTTGCTGGCCAGCGGCGACATCGCCAGCAGTGGCCCGTGGTTGCATCTGCCCGGGCACCAGGTGCGCTTGAGCGAAGAGGACGAAGCCCTGTGGCTGCAATTGCAACCGCTGTTCGAACAGGCCGTGTTCGACCCGCCGTGGGTGCGCGACCTGGGGCATGAGGAAGCGGCCGTGCGCGGGTTGCTGCGCAAAATGGCGCGCCTGGGCCTGATGCATCAAGTAGTGCGCGACCTGTTTTATACCGACAGCATTATTCGCCGATTGGCGGCTATGCTGTTGCAACTGGCGGACGCCAACCCGGTAATACAGGTGACGGCGTTTCGTGATGCGGTGGGCCTGGGGCGCAAGCGCAGTATCCAGATACTGGAATACTTCGACCGCATCGGCCTGACCCGGCGTTTTGGCGATCGTCGCCTGGTTCGCCCGGACAATGCGTTGGCCCAGCGCAATGAGCCCTGATTCAGGGGCAGGATTTCAAGGAAGGCAATCGCGCCCGGTGGCGCGGCCGGGCTTCAAACCCGGTTGGGGACGGCATCCGTTCCCGGGCAGGTTCGACTCCGGCTGCCTTCCGCCAATCACTCCCAGGCTTGCTGACTCTTTAGGAGCGAGCTTGCTCGCGATGGTCGTTAACGATAACGCTTGTTTACTGGGTAACCGCGGCGCTCTCGAGACCATCGCGAGCAGGCTCGCTCCTACAGACGAGGTCCTCTGTGGGAGCTGGCTTACCAGCGATGGTCGTTAACAATAATGCGTTTCTACTGGCTAAACGCGGCGCTCTTGAGACCATCGCGAGCAAGCTCGCTCCTACAGACTGGTCAATCGCCGACAACGCCGGACCAACGATGCGCTCGTCTCAATCCGGCTGTCCATCGGCCGGTCCGGCACGCGGCCGGCTATCCATTATTCTGATATTGATGCAAGCGCTAACGGACGAGGAGGTGACGCAATCATGCCTGCCCAGGATCGCGAACTGCTGGACCGGATACTGACCGCTCATGGCGGCCTGGCGCGCTGGAACAGTTTCAATAAGGTCTGCGCCACGCTCGTCACCGGCGGCTCGCTCTGGGGCATGAAAGGGTTGACCCAGGACAGCGCGCCACGCCAGATGACTGTGTGGCTGCATGAACAAAGAGCCTCGGTGACACCCTTCGGTGCACCGGGGCAATTCACGGCCTATACGCCGAACCGGATCGCCATCGAGAATACCGCGGGCAAGGTGATTGCCGAGCGCCAGGCACCCCGGGCATCCTTCAAGGGCCACGGGGAACACACAGCCTGGGACCCGTTGCACCGGGCCTACTTCAACGGCTATGCGATGTGGTCCTACCTGACCATGCCCTTCCTGTTCACCTTGCCGGGCGTAACCAGCGAGGAAATCGAGCCCTTGCAAGAGGGCGCCGAGCTGTGGCGGCATTTGCGGGTGCGCTTCCCCGACAGCATCGCAACCCACAGCGCCATCCAGGACTTCTATTTCGGCGATGACTTTCTGCTGCGCCGCCACGACTACAACGTCGATGTGAGCGGTGGCATGCCCGCTGCCCAACTGGTTTATGACTACGTCCAGGCCGACGGCTTGCGCATGCCGGGCAAGCGGCGAGCCTATCGGCGCAAGGCCGATGGGCAGGTCAACAAGGAGGCGTTGCTGGTGTCGATCGACTTGAGCGAGATCCATTACTCGTAGTAAACCAATGGCAGGGAACTGTAGGAGCCAGCCTGCTGGCGATGGACTCCAGTGCCCCGCGTTTATCCGGATTGCACGCGTTATCGTTAACGACCATCGCGAGCAAGCTCGCTCCTACAAGAGACCGCGTCTGCAGGAGCCAGCCTGCTGGCGATGGACTCCAGTGCGCCGCGTTTATCCGGATTGCACGCGTTATCGTTAAAGACCATCGCGAGCAAGCTCGCTCCTACAAGAGACCGCGTCTGTAGGAGCCAGCCTGCTGGCGATGGACTCCAGTGCGCCGCGTTTATCGGGATTGCACGCGTTATCGTTAACGACCATCGCGAGCAAGCTCGCTCCTACAAGAGACCGCATCTGCAGGAGCCAGCCTGCTGGCGATGGACTCCAGTGCGCCGCGTTTATCCGGATTGCACGCGTTATCGTTAACAACCATCGCTGGCAAGCCAGCTCCCACAGAAGACCGCAATGTCAAAGATGATCCGCATCGATCACAGCCTTGGCGAACGCCTGCGGATCTTCCTGCGGCAGGTTGTGGCCGATGCCGCCGTTGATCAGCCGGAACTCGTATTTGCCGGTGAAGCGCTTGGCATAGTCTTCGGGGGCCGGGTGCGGTGCGCCGTTGGCATCGCCTTCAAGGGTAATGGTCGGCACGCTGATGGACGGCGCCGTGGCCAGTTTCTGCTCCAGCGCTTCGTAGCGGCTTTCACCCTGGACCAGGCCCAGGCGCCAGCGATAGTTGAACACGGTGATGTCGACATGGTCGGGGTTGTCCAGCGCCTTGGCGCTGCGGTCGAAAGTGGCGTCATCGAACGCCCATTTCGGCGAAGCCAGTTGCCAGATCAGCTTGGCGAAGTCGTGGGTGTTTTTCGCGTAACCGGCGCGACCGCGGTCGGTGGCGAAGTAGAACTGATACCACCACTGCAGTTC
The DNA here is from genome assembly GCF_054343835.1 of Pseudomonas sp. GNP012. Lineage (NCBI taxonomy): Bacteria > Pseudomonadati > Pseudomonadota > Gammaproteobacteria > Pseudomonadales > Pseudomonadaceae > Pseudomonas > Pseudomonas sp. GNP012. Next base: position 2,245,491 of record NZ_JBTGUU010000001.1, read on the forward strand.
CGCCTTGGGTGGCAGCGGGTTCTTGCCGGCCGCCTGGTTACCGATCAGATAACCGCTGACCGAGACCAGCGCCTTGACCCGCTCCGGCCACAGCGCCGAGACAATGCCGGCCGAACGCGCACCCCAGTCATAACCACCGAGCACCGCTTGCTTGATCTTCAGCGCATCCATGAAGTCGATGACATCACTGGCCAGCGCAGCCGGCTGGCCATTGCGCAGGGTCTTGTCGGAGAGGAAATGCGTATCGCCATAGCCGCGCGCATAGGGCATCAGTACCCGGTAGCCCTTGGCGGCGAGCAACGGCGCGACTTCGTCATAGCTGTGAATGTCGTACGGCCAGCCGTGCAGCAGGATCACCACCGGTCCGTCGGCCGGGCCGGTTTCGGCGTACGCCACGTCCAGCAGCCCGGCGTTGACATGCTTGAGCGGGCCGAACGGCGAGGGCGCCGCCTGAGTGGTTTGGGCAGGGGTCGCAGCCGGCTGCACGGTAGCGGCCGTTTGCGCATGGGCTGCGCCGAGCACACCGAACAGGGTGAGGGCGAGGATCGATGGGCCGACCAGGTGGCGGCGAGTCTTGCCGGTGTTGCTGTTGCGCAGTGCCATCTTCATGGGATGTCTCCATTACCAGCCATGGGTCAGGGGTCGGTCTGACCCCCTGCAAACCTTGCTTGCATTGAAACGCGGCAACGTATCCGGCCTGTGTCCAGGCGCCGGCCGGGTGAAAGTCTATGTATCGGGAAGTCGCACTGACACAGTGTGATACACAGCGGCGTCATGCGTGGGGCGTGCTGCCGAGCGTACGCCTCGCGAGGTTCGCGCTGCTGTAGCCTTTGCGCGGGTTTCTGAGCGGATTTGTCCAAACTATTTTCCCGAATGCATGGCAATCACCCTGTAACTGAGCTTTGCTACTGAGTCTGACGACCCGTGATCGCCCCGCAGGTTTCCGAGGAGAACAATCGATGCCTACCTTCCAAACGCCTGTCCGGTTGTTCGGTCTCGGTCTAGCCATAGGTCTGTTCGCCATCCCGCTGCACGCCGCACAAGCTCCCTCTGCCAATCCGCCTGCGGTGCAATTGGAACCAAGGGCGCTGGAGGTTCTAAAGGGCATGAGTGCCAGGCTCGCAGGCACTCAGGGCATGAGTTTCAAAGCCGTCACGACCTATGAAAAGCCCAGCCGGCTGGGGCCTCCCCTGACCTATGGCACGGTGGACCTGGTCAACGTGCAACGACCGGATCGCCTTCGTGTGCTGACTTCCGGCGACGGCCCGGCCACCGAGTTTTACTACGACGGCAAAAAAGCCTATGCCTTCGAACGTAAAGGCAACTTGCTGGCCCAGGCGGACGCGCCGCCTACCATTGATGCGACCCTGGAGGCCGCGTACCAGCGTGCCGCGATCTACTTTCCGTTCACCGACGTGATCGTCGCCGATCCCTACAAGGATTTGTCCCGGGACCTGCGTGTGGCGTTTTACGTCGGCCAAAGCACGGTGGTCGGTGATACCACCACCGATGTGATCGCCTACACCAGCGACAGCGTGTTCGTCCAGGCGTGGATCGGCGTGCAGGACAAGCTGCCACGCCGGTTGCGCGCCGTGTTTCTCGATGATCCGACACGATCCCGGCATCAAGTCGATTTCAGTGACTGGAAGCTCCAGTCGGCGATGCCTGCCGATTTTTTCAAGCCTGACCACATCGAGACGGCCCACCGCATTCAGTTTGCCCCACCGCCCGATCTTCGTGCCCCGCAGGGGGTAAAAGAGCCCGTGGCGAAACCCTGAACAAGGAGACTGACCCATGAACAGATCTACCTTGAAATTCGCCGGCCTGCTTATCGCTGTGCTCACCTGCGACCAGGCAGCGGCCTGGTACCACGCTTCCGGCTTCGGACGCACTTACGGAGGAGGGGGCTCATGGAGTCATTCGGGTGAATACGGCTCGGCGTCGGGCGGTGGCGGCAGTTGGAGTGGCGAAACCAATCGCGGCGGCTCGGCTTCCGGAGGTGATGGGAGCTGGAGCGGCACAGGCTATCGCGGCGGCTCGGCGTCCGGTGGCGAGGGCTCCTGGCACGGCACGGGCGCGGAAGGTGGAACGGCTTCGGGTGGCGAAGGTGCCTGGCATGCGCAGGGTGCAAATGGCGCCACCGCCGCCGGCTATCACGCGGATGGCTATGGCACGACGGCTTACCGCCCTCCCGTCTATGGCACAACCGCCTACCGTGCCGTGCCTTACGGGACCGCTTACTACCATCCGCCAACCGCCGTGATTGCCAGCAGTGGCTGCTACAACTGTGGCTATAACGAGGGCGTCAATCCGGCAGCCGCCGCTGCGGCGGGCGTGGTCGTCGGTGAAGCCGCAGCGACGGTCGCCGACCAGAACGCCAGCTACAACGCCGGCATGGTGGCTTCCGCCCCACCGACAATGCCCATGGGCGCGACGTACGCCTCACTGCCCCAAGGCTGTGGCCTGATAAGTTTCTCCAATACCACGTACTACCAGTGCGGCAACTCCTGGTTGCGACCGTCCTTTGGCGCCAACGGCGTTTATTACACCGTCGTGCCGATGCCTTGAGCCTCTGGCGGCTCATAGATGGGGCCCGAACTGTCAGGCGACGTTCATGCTGCGGTGCGTATTGATCAGGTTCAGCACCACACTCGGATCCGCCAGGGTGGAGATATCCCCCAACCCTTCGTACTCAGCCGCCGCAATCTTGCGCAGAATCCGCCGCATGATCTTGCCCGAACGAGTCTTCGGCAGCCCCGGTGCCCATTGGATCACATCCGGCGAGGCAATCGGCCCGATCTCCTTGCGCACCCAGTTCTTCAGCTCCAGGCGCAGTTGCTCGTTCGGCTCTTCACCGTTTTTCAGGGTGACATAGACATAAATGCCCTGTCCCTTGATGTCGTGCGGCACACCGACCACCGCCGCTTCGGCGACTTTCGGGTGCGCGACCATCGCGCTTTCGATCTCGGCGGTGCCCATGCGGTGGCCCGAGACGTTGAGCACGTCGTCCACGCGCCCGGTGATCCAGTAGTAGCCATCGGCATCGCGACGGGCGCCGTCACCGGTGAAGTACATGCCGCGGAAGGTCTTGAAGTAGGTGTCGACGAAGCGGTCATGGTCGCCAAACAGCGTACGCGCCTGGCCTGGCCACGAATCGAGAATCACCAGGTTGCCCTCGGCCTCGCCTTCGATGATGTTGCCCAGGTTGTCCACCAGGGCCGGCACCACGCCGAAGAACGGACGCGCCGCCGAGCCCGGCTTGAGGGCGTGAGCGCCCGGCAGCGGGCTCATCATGTTGCCGCCGGTTTCGGTCTGCCACCAGGTGTCGACGATCGGGCAACGGGACTTGCCGACGTTCTTGTAGTACCAGTCCCAGGCTTCCGGGTTGATCGGCTCGCCCACCGAGCCCAACAGGCGCAGGCTGCTGCCATCGGCACCTTCAACCGCGGCGGTGCCCGAGGCCATCATGGCGCGGATCGCCGTCGGTGCCGTGTAAAGGATGTTGACCTTGTGTTTGTCGACGATCTTCGCCACCCGGGTGATGTCCGGGTAGTTCGGCACACCTTCGAACAGCAGGGTAGTCGCGCCGTTGGCCAGCGGGCCGTAGACGATGTAGCTGTGGCCGGTGACCCAGCCGACGTCGGCGGTGCACCAGTAGATCTCGCCCGGGCGGTAGTCGAACACGCGCTCGTGGGTCATGGCGGCGTACAGCAGGTAGCCGCCGGTGGTGTGCTGCACGCCCTTCGGCTTGCCGGTGGAGCCCGAGGTGTAGAGGATGAACAGCGCCTCTTCGGCGCCCATCTCTTTCGGCGCGCACACGGTACCGGCCACTTTCATCAGGTCCTCGAACCAGATGTCGCGGTGCTGGTTCCACTTGATCTGGCCACCGGTGCGCTTGCACACGATGACTTTCTGGATGCTGCTGGTTTCCGGGTTGGTCAGGGCGTCGTCGACGTTGGCCTTGAGCGGGATCTTCTTGCCGGCACGAATACCTTCGTCGGCGGTGATCACCACTTTCGAGCGGCAGTCGATGATGCGACCGGCCAGGGCTTCCGGCGAGAAGCCGCCGAACACCACAGAGTGGATCGCGCCGATCCGGGTGCAGGCCAACATGGCGACCACGGCTTCGGGGATCATCGGCATGTAGATCGTCACCACGTCGCCGCGGTGCACGTCCTGGCCGCGCAGGGCGTTGGCGAACTTGCAGACTTGTTCGTGCAACTCGCGGTAGGTGATGTTGCGGCTTTCGGCAGGGTCATCGCCTTCCCAGATGATCGCGACCTGGTCGCCGCGCTCGGCCAGATGACGGTCGAGGCAATTGTAGGACACGTTCAGGGTGCCGTCGGCGAACCACTTGATGTCGACATGGTGATCGTCGAAGGAGGTCTGCTTCACCGTGGTGAAAGGCTTGATCCAGTCGAGGCGCTTGGCTTGCTCGCGCCAGAAGCCGTCCGGGTTGACGACCGACTGCTGGTACATGGCCTTGTAGGTCGCCTCGTCGGTCAGGGTATTGGCCAGAACCTCGGGACGAACGGGATACAGGGAAGCCGCACTCATCTTTCTTACCTCGGTGGAATAGTTGTTTTTGTGATCTTTTACGGGTTTGCAGCTCAAGCATTCGGGCAAATGCAACATTCAAATCCGGAAGCGACTCAGTAGTTTGTCCTGCTGGCCGACGTGGTCGACCATGACCAGGCACTGGCGAACCTGTTTGTCCGCACTGCCGGACACTTCAAGACTGATGTCGCGGATATTGGTGGTGTTGCGGTTGATTTCTTCGGTCGTGGCGCTTTGTTCTTCAGCGGCCGCGGCAATCTGCAGGTTCATGTCATTGATGCGGTAAATGGCCAGGCGTATGCGTTCGAGGGTGTCATTGGCGGCCTTGGCATCGCCAGCCGTTTTGCTGGCCGTGTCGCGGCTCTGCTGCATGCGCGCCTGGGCATGTTTTACCCCGGTCTGCAGCTGGTCGATCATCTCGCGTATTTCCTGGGTGGATTGCTGGGTGCGCGAGGCCAGGGAGCGCACCTCATCGGCCACGACCGCAAACCCGCGTCCCGATTCGCCGGCACGGGCCGCCTCAATGGCGGCATTGAGGGCGAGCAGATTGGTCTGGTCAGCGATGCTGGTGATGACCGCCACAATCGATTCAATGCTTTGACTGAGGGTGGACAAGTCATTGATCGCATGACCGGTGGCGTCCATCTCCTCGGCCAAGCGCTTGATGGCCCCGGTAGACCGGGAAACCAGAGCGACGCCGTCGGCGGATTCTTCGTTAGCCGCGATGGCCGCTTCGGCAGCGGTTTGCGCGTTGCGCGCGACATCCTCGGCGGTCGAGGCCATCTCGGTCATGGCGGTGGCCAGTTGATCCAGTTCCTGCAATTGCACCTGTACGCGGTTGGCGGCCTGATCCGCTTCGCATGAAGTCGCTGTGGTGCTCTCGCGGACCTGTTGCGAGCTGTTTTTCACGTCGCCAATGAGCGCCTTGAGATTGTGCAGGAACTGGTTGAACTCCCCGGCGACCAGCGCAATTTCATCATTGCCGACCACGGGCAACTGGCGGGTCAGGTCGCCTTCACCGCGATTGATGTCTGCCAGTGAATCCTTCAGTTGTTCCAGCGGCCGCAGCAGTCGCTTGACCAGCAGGCCCAACACCAACAGGCTGAGCAGCACGCCCAGGCCGGTACCGATCACCGCTCGCCAACTCAGGGTATGGGCGGCGGCCATGACGATGTCCTGGTCCAGGACCACGCCGATGTACCAATCCATACCCTTGAGATCGGAGAGCGGGATGAAGGACACCAGGAGGGACTTCCCAGCGCTGCGCACCTCTTGAAGCTGACCGTCGAGGGGCAGGGCGCTCCCGGCAAAAAGCTGACTGTAGGGCTTGCCGTTCAGCTCGGCGTCCGGGTGGGAAATGATGTTGCCGCTTTTACTGAGCAGGAACGCATAACCGGCCCCGCCGAAATCCAGGGTATTGATGGCATCGGCCACTGTGGTCAGGCGGATGTCACCGCCAAACACCCCGAGCAACTGCCCCGCGTCGCTGATCCGGGCGACGGCCGAAATCAGGATTTCACCCGTGGTGGAGTCCTTGTAGGGTTCGGTCAGGACGGCTTGGCTGCCGGTCTTTCCCGTCGAATACCAGGGACGGGTGCGGCCGTCATAATCGGGTTTCGGATTCCACGCCGCCGTATTCTTGATGGGCTTTCCATCAGCCTCGAGGGCGCCGAACACCAGCTTGAATTCGTCTTTCAGAATGGGTGAGTCGATGATCCGTTGGGTCGTTTGCACACTGTACTGGCGATCGATCGCCTGGGAGGCCAGGTCCATCAAATGAAGTTTACCGTTCAGCCAGCTCTCGATCTGACGTGCCACCGCATTGCTCGATTCGGCAATGCTCGCCTCGACCTGGTGACGCAAAATGCTACGGATCTGCTCTACCTGAACCAGCGATAGAAGACTGGTGGTCACCAACAGCACACAAGCAGCCACAAGGCTCACCTTGTAACGGATTTTCATCGAGGGCTCCAAAGGGGCGATCAAGGGGAACAGAAAAATCTCAGGTCAGTGAGGACGCCTTCGCGAGCAAGCCCGCTCCCACAGGGTTATGGGGTGAAATCACTATTGAGGAGCCGGCCCGGATCCACTGTGGGAGCGAGCCTGCTCGCGATGGCTATCGAAAGGGCGATGCAGTGTTAAGTGCATCGCCCCCGCTGCTTAGAAGAAGCCCAACGGATTGATGTCGTAGCTCACCAGCAGGTTTTTGGTCTGCTGATAGTGATCAAGCATCATCTTGTGGGTTTCACGGCCGACGCCGGACTTCTTGTACCCGCCGAACGCGGCGTGCGCCGGGTACAGGTGGTAGCAGTTGGTCCACACTCGGCCGGCCTTGATGGCGCGGCCCATGCGGTAGGCGCGGTTGATGTCGCGGGTCCAGAGGCCGGCGCCGAGGCCGAATTCGGTGTCGTTGGCGATGGCCAGGGCTTCGGCTTCGTCCTTGAAGGTGGTGATGCTCACCACCGGGCCGAAGATTTCTTCCTGGAACACACGCATTTTGTTGGTGCCCTTGAGCAGCGTCGGCTGGATGTAATACCCGCTCGCCAGGTTGCCCTCGAGTTTTTCCACCTTGCCGCCGGTCAGCAACTCGGCACCTTCGCCCTTGGCGATTTCCAGATACGAAAGGATCTTGTCGAATTGCTGCTCGGACGCCTGGGCGCCGACCATGGTGTCGGTGTCCAGCGGGTCGCCGCGTTTGATTTGCAGGACCTTCTTCATCACGACGGCCATGAACTCGTCGTAGATCGACTCTTGCACCAAGGCGCGGGAAGGGCAGGTGCAGACTTCGCCCTGGTTGAAGAATGCCAGCACCAGGCCTTCAGCGGCTTTCTCGATGAAGGACGGTTCGGCCTTCATGATGTCTTCGAAGAAGATGTTCGGCGATTTGCCGCCCAGCTCCACGGTGGACGGGATGATGTTTTCGGCGGCGCATTTCATGATGTGCGAGCCGACCGGGGTCGAGCCGGTGAAGGCGATCTTGGCGATGCGTTTGCTGGTGGCCAGGGCTTCGCCGGCTTCTTTGCCGAAGCCTTGCACGATGTTCAGCACGCCCGGTGGCAGCAGGTCGCCGATCAGTTCGACCAGCACGGTGATGCCCAGCGGGGTTTGCTCGGCGGGTTTGAGCACGATGCAGTTGCCAGCAGCCAGTGCCGGGGCGAGTTTCCAAGCGGCCATCAGGATCGGGAAGTTCCACGGGATGATCTGGCCGACCACGCCCAACGGCTCATGGAAGTGATAGGCCGCGGTGTGTTCGTTGATTTCCGCCGAGCTGCCTTCCTGCGCGCGGATGCAACCGGCGTAGTAGCGGAAGTGGTCCACGGCCAGCGGGATGTCGGCGTTGAGGGTTTCACGCACGGCCTTGCCGTTGTCCCAGGTTTCGGTGACGGCCAGCAGTTCGAGGTTCTGCTCGATGCGGTCGGCGATTTTCAACAGCGCCAGGGAGCGGTCCTGCACCGAGGTCTTGCCCCAGGCGTCGGCGGCTGCGTGGGCAGCGTCCAGGGCTTTGTCGATGTCTTCGGCCGTGGAGCGGGGAAACTCGGCAATAGGTTGACCATTCACCGGCGAGGTGGTGGTGAAGTACTGACCTTTGACCGGTGCGACAAACTCGCCGCCGATGTAGTTGCCGTAGCGGGACTTGAAGGAAACGATGGCACCGGCAGTGCCTGGGTGGGCGTAGTTCATGATCGGGTTCTCTTGTTGTTCTTGGGTGTGACCGCCCGTGGGACGGTCACTGTCAGGTGCACAAGCGGCGCAGGGTCAGGAACCCTGAGGGGTTTCGCCACGAGCCAGGCGTGCATTGATGTCTTCAATGACGGCCGGCAGATCGACGATGGTGTCGATCAGGTAATGCGGGCGCGAACCTTCGAACATCCTGGTGATGCGGGCGCGCTCTTCGGCCAGCTTGTCCGAAGGCAAATCCCTGAACTGGTCATAGGTCAGCCCCAGTGCGTTGCCGGAGCAGGTCAATGCGACCGTCCACATGCCGGCACTGCGGCCTTCAAGGATGCCTGGCCAGGTGTCGTCGACCTTGACGCAAGCGGCTACATCACTGATGCCCAGAGCGATCACGTTGGCCAGGGCCTGGGCCGGGTGCGGACGGCCATTGGGTACTTCGTCAGTGGCCACGACGTGGTCGGCGACGTAGCCGTTCTTGCGCGCCAGCTCGACGACTTTCTCCATGACCACGGCCGGGTAACCGGAGCACGAACCGATTTTCAGACCCTTGTCGCGCAAGGCATCGATCGTATCCAGGGCCCCCGGAATCAGCGCCGAGTGCAGGGCGATCTTTTCGATCTGCAAGGGCATGAAGCGCTCATAAAGGGCGGTGACATCGTCATCCGTCGGCAGGCGTCCGAAGGCTGCCTGGTAACGTGCGGCGATCTGCGGCTCGTTGCACAGAGTGCGGATGTGGTCCCACTTGCCCATGCCCATCGGGCCCCGGGCTTCTGCCAGGGAGACCGCTACGCCAAACTCGGCGAAGGCTTCGACAAAAATCTGCGTGGGTGCAAAGGACCCGAAATCAACGACGGTGCCCGCCCAGTCCAGAACCACGGCTTGCAGTTGGGAAGGTTGTTTGTATTGCATGATGATTGCTCCAGGGAAAGGTGAGTGGGTAGTACGAATTCAGGGCGTGGTGCCGACAATGACCGGTTGCACCGGGGTCGATACCAACAACGGGTTTTCCAGTGTTTTCGGCCGGCTGTTCCAGAAAGGCACCAACATCAGGCTGGCCAGGAGTGCGGCGCCGGTGAACACCAGGAACACGGTGATGGTGTCGAAGTAACCCGGCAGCAGGCCGCCAAGGACCGCACCGACCGAACCACAGCCGTTGACGAAGCCTGCGGCGGAGGCAGCCCCGTCCTTGCTGCCGAAGTCGATGGCCGCCGAACCGCTGATCATCGAGTCCGGCCCGTAAAGCGTCAGGCCCATCATGAACAGCAGGCCGACCACCATGTACAGACTGCCGCTTTGCATGGCGGGAACGAACAGTCCCAGGCAGACAGTGAGGACCACCAGGCTGAGCACGCAGGCCGGTATGCGGCGAGCGCCGAAGTATTTGTCTGATGCGATACCGATGAGGATGGGGCCTACCAGACCTGCCAGTTCAAACGAGGTTGGGACGATGGCAGAGGCAACCTTGCCGATCTCGGGCATGCGTTCGTAGATGATCACCGGGCCCCACAGCAGGATGGCGTAGCGCGCGGGCTTGAGCATGAAATAGGCCAGGCCGAGAATCAGGACGGTGCGATTTTTCATCACGGTCCGTAAGCCGGCCCACATGCTTTCGCGGGGAACCACGACGCCGCTGACGGGTTCGATCTCGATTTCGACAGCAGGCAGGCCCACGTCTTCCGGACGGTTGCGCTGCAGGAAATAGAACAACACCGCCACCACCAGCACGACAACGGCACTGCTGATGAACGCGATACGCCAGTCGTGATAGGCCTGATAAGCCCACCAGCCGGCAAACGGCGTGGCTACCAGACCGCCGAAGGCGTAGCAGGTGCACCAGTAACCCAGTACACGGCCACGTTCGCCAGTGCTGAAGAAACTGCCGACGTTCTTGCACAGGCCTGACCAACCGGTGGACTGCGCAAGCCCCTGTACCAACATGCAGGAGACGAAAATCGGCAAGGTGGCATAGGTGCCCATGAGCAGCGCCGCCAGGGCCGAGATGACCAGGCCGCTAAGTACCACGACCCTCGGCCCGAAGCGGTCAGCGAAATTGCCCCAGAGGAACTGACCCACGGCATAGGCGATCAGGTAGAGGGCGTCGAGATTGGCCATCATGGACTTTTCAAGTACGAAGTTCGGGTCTTCGCCAATACCCAGCTTGGCGACAGAGAAAGCTTTGCGGGTGAAGTAGAAGGCGGCATACGCCACCCAGGTGATCAGGAAAATCTGCACGCGCCAACGCTGGAGGGATTTCCAGCCGGTTGCGAGAGGGCTTGTCGTGTTGTTCATGGTGTACTGATCCCGTATGTGGTGCCAGACAGCGCAAATTGGTCGGTTTTTGTTTTTGTTTTCGGTGCACAAGTCTGTCCATTCGCACGACATCGATTGATGAACGTGCCAATGGCATCAGGCTTTGATTCATGAATTACGCGATCGCTGACTCCTGCCCGGCGCTGCCGAGCGGTACGTCATCGAATCCATGGTTTAAAAAAAGATCCCTGCCCAAAGGTGCTACCCATTGCACCTTCGCTCGAATCGGCAGAGACCTTGAAAAGGGTCGATCAGGCCGCGGGCTTGAGCATGTCCACGTCCATGGCGACCAGGCTGTCCGCGATTGCGCGGAGCAACTGGTGGACGATGTATTCGTCGATCTGGCCGATGCAGCCGATGCGGAAACTCTCGGCAACGGTCAACTTGCCGGGGTAGATGATGAACTGGCGGGCCTTGAGTTCTTCGTAGAAGCGCGTGAAATCGAAGTTGGGATGTTCAGGGCTGAAGAACGTGGTGATGATCGGCGACAGCCAACGGTCTTCCAGCAGCGTCTTGAAACCCAGTTCACGCATGCCGGCAACCAGCACGTCGCGGTTGCGGGTGTAGCGCGCCAACCGGCCGTGCACGCCACCTTCGTCGCTGTGCTGTTCCAGTGCCTTGTGGAACGCCACCACACTGTGGGTCGGCGGTGTGAAGCGCCATTGGCCGGTGCGTTCCATGTAGGCCCATTGCTCGAAGAGATCGAGGGACAGCGAGTTAGCGCGGCCTTTGGCGGCTTCCAGCACGGAACGACGGATGATCACGAAACCGAAGCCCGGGATACCCTCGATACACTTGTTGGCGGAGGACACCACCACGTCGAAGGCTATTTCATTCACCGTCAGCGGCACGGCACCGAAGGAGCTCATGGCATCGATGATCAGGCTCTTGCCGTGGGCCTTCACCACATCGGCGATTTCACGCAGCGGGTTGAGGATCCCGGAGCTGGTTTCGCAATGGACGACGAAGACGTTGGTGATGTCAGGGTTGGCCTTGAGCAGGGCGTCCACTTCTTCGGGCTGGGGCGGCAGGTAATCGCCCTTGTCCAGGGTAATGAACGCGCGACCGAGGTACTCCAGGGTCTTGGTGGCGCGCTGACCGTAGGCGCCGTTCATCAGCACCAGGGCTTTGCCGTCACGCGGGATGGCGGTGGCCAGGGCGGCCTCGACCGAGTAGCTGCCGCTGCCTTGCAGTGGCACGCAGGCGAAGCTGTCATCCTCTACGCCGGCCATGCCCAGCAGTTTCTGGCGAACTTCAGCGGTGACCTGATTGAAGGCACCGTCCCATGATCCCCAGTCGCGCAGCATGGCTTCCTTGGTCGCTTTGGAGGTGGTCAGCGGGCCTGGGGTCAGCAGGTAGGGTTCACCCAGGGCTGGGGTTGCCAGTGGCTGGGTAGTCGGGAATTCGGCTTTGGTCATGATCTTCTCCGGCGGTGTTGTTTTTGTGAGGAGTGATGCATGGATTGATAAAAACATTTGGCAAGAAATAACTGAAATCGATTTATCACATGTCACAAACAAGCTGAGCTTATAAGTGCAAATGCACTTGGTCGGAGCACACGCCGTTCGCTGCCCGCATGAATTGACAGCAAGCGGATAAACCCCGCGCGGTGAATGACCGGGCGGGGTTTTCTGTTGGTCGGATTGAAATTTCCCTTGGAGGGCGAGGCGACTATCCCTTGTCCGCCTTGCCGGCGGCCGCCGCGAATTTCGCCAGGCGCACGTCAAGTCGACGGGGAGGTCGGTTGTGGTCTTCAGCATGCTCCTTGCGGCGAATGGCGTTACGCACCATCAATGAACCCAGGTAGCGGACCGGCTCCGGCGGGAAATGGCCAAGCGGACCTTGCACCAGCGGCGAGCGCGTCCAGGGGTTGTCCACCCCGAGCACCAGTGACGACAGGATCTGCCCACCCATATGGCACGGACCCACGCCGCTGCCGGAATAGCCGAAGCCATAGAAGACGTTGCCGCTCGCGCCCAGGCGGCCGAAGAAAGGCAGGCCGGTGACCGAACGATCGGAGGGGCCGTTCCAGGTGGCGGCGATACCGACATCGGCAAAATCCGGAAAGAACTCCGTCAGCGTGTTGCGCAACAGCCCTGCGTAGGGCGATGGCTGGTCGAACACTGGCAGGATGCGACCGCCGTAGGCAAAGGTGTTCCCCCCTTTGCCGAGCATGATCCGGCCGTCCGGGGTGTTGTGGTAGTAGTGCACGAAAATCCGCGAGTCGAGCACGGTGACCCCGCTGGTCAGGCCGATCCGCTCCAGCAAGTCCGGTCGCGGCTCGGTGATGATCATGTCGCTGGAGACAATGGCCACCGAACGCGAGAACTGTGGAAAGGCACGGGCCATCCAGGCGTTCATCGCCAGCACGACCCGGTCGCAGGTCACTTTGCCGTTTGGCGTATTGACGCTGGCGGGCATGCCTTCTTCCAGACCGGTCATCGGCGTGCCCTCGAAAATCCGTACGCCCAGTTCCAGTGCCACCCGGCGCAGCCCACGCACCAGCTTGCCCGGCTGCACACTGGCAGCCGCCGGCGAGAACCAGCCCTCGATGTGCCGGGTCGAGCCGGCCATGCGTTGCACGTCAGGTAGCGCACATTTGGCGAAAGAGTTGATGCCATGGCGCTCCAGTGCCGCGATCACCCCGTCGGTCGAGCCAACCTGGGCGCGGTTGGTCGCCGTGTAGAGCGTGCCGTCGAGACGGTAATCGGCATCCACCGCGTACTTTTCGCAAAAGGTGCCAATGGCGTAGATGCTCTGCTCCGATTCCTTGACCAGGCGTATCGCCTCCTTGACGCCGAACAGGCGCTCGAGGGTGAAGTACTTGGCCGACCATGACAGCGCGCAGCCGCCATTGCGCCCGCTGGCACCGGCACCGCAGATGTCGGCTTCGACGATGACAACGTCCAGCTCGGGATTCTGTTCCTTGAGCATGATGGCGGTCCACAGACCGGTGTAGCCACCGCCGACGATGCAGACGTCGGCGCGGGTGTTCTGTTGCAGCGCAGGGCAGGGCGCAGCGGGTTGATTTTTCAGGGCCTGGTCCAGCCAGTAGGGGCGCATGGGGTCATCTCCGTTGGATCGGTTCGAGGCAGGGTTTTGGACGCAATCAGCCGCACGCGGCGACCACGATCATTTCCACGCGCCAACCGGGGTCGATCAGCTGCGCCAGGGTGCAAGCGCGTGTGGGGGCATGGCCTTCAGGGAAAAACTCGTCCCAGACCCGGTTCAGCCCTTCATAGTCTTCGCGATGGGCGAGCAGGATGCGCACCGAAAGCACCCGCTCGCGGCAGCTGCCGGCACTGAGCAAAAGCTGCTCGATAGAGGCCAACACCTCGCGGGTCTGCGCCTGGATATCACCCTGCAGGTCCGTGGCAACCTGGCCACCGATATAGAGATGGTTGTAGTACCGGACCATGTCCGAACGGCGTTTTGTCACAGCGAAACGTTCAATTTCCATAGGGCATTCCTGGAGGGATACGAGGGCGGCACTTGTGAGAATCATGCTTGCAGTTCATTGTTTATAAATAAAATCGATTTATCGTATGAACGAATAAGTTGAACCTATAGCAAGGTGTGCCGATGACGATTTCCCATACCCAACTCAAGGCGTTTCACGCCGTCGCCATGAATGGCAGCTTCACCCGGGCGGCCGAGCAACTGTGCCTGTCGCAACCTGCGGTATCCGACCAGGTGCGCAAGCTCGAGGATTATTACGGGGTGATGGTGTTCTACCGCGACAAGCGCCTGGTACGCCTGACAGAGGTGGGCGAGCGGCTGTTCGGCCTGACCCAGCGCCTGTTCGATATCAGTGTCGATGCCCACGACATGCTGACGGACTACCGCACCCTGTCGACCGGAACCCTGAACCTTGCCGTGGATGCACCGGTGCACGTCCTGCCTTATGTCTCACGCTTCTGCAGCCGTTACCCCGGTATCGATGTGAAGATTGAAACCGCCAATACCGATGAGGTCCTGCAGCGGTTGTTCAGCCACCAGGCCGACATCGCTTTGCTGGGGCGCAACATCGAAGACGACCGCTTGATGTCGCTGCATCTGCGCAGCGATCCCATGCTCGCTTTCGTCGCCCAGGACCATCCCTGGGCACAACGAGATTCCATCTGCCTGGCCGACCTGCACGACACGCCCATGGTCTTGCGCGAACAGGGCTCGGTCACGCGCTTATCGCTGGAAGAGGAGATGGCTGCGGCGGGTTTGCACATCCGCAAGGCCATCGAAGTGGAGGGGCGTGAAGCCGCGCGCGAGGCGGTGGCGATCGGCATGGGCGTCGGGGTCGTCTCGGCCGCCGAACTGGGCTCGGATTCACGGGTTCGCGGCTTGCCGATCGTTGACTGTCAGCGGCACTTCACCGAGACCTTGGTGTGCCTGCGCGCACAGAGCTCGCGGCGTATCTTGACGACCTTTCTCGACATGGTTCGAGAAGGCCTGGACGGGTGAGGCTTATCAAAACGTTTGGAGGCTGCCGTATAAATTTTTACGCTTTCTTTACGGTAGGCGGTTTTGCCCCCAACGATACTGGCCGCGAATTTTTAGTCCATCCATGCGTCCGCCTGCATTTCCAATGACGCTGGCCCCGTATTGCCCAAGGATGGCGAGAACTTCCTCCCCCGCAATTTGAGAGAAGCGACCCTTGAGTGAAAATGTAATCAGCGCGCAAACAGATTCCCAATCCAGAACGTCAGGAGCGGGCTTGCTCGTCGCCGCCGTTGGTGTGGTTTACGGGGACATCGGCACCAGTCCCCTCTACACGCTGAAGGAAGTCTTTTCCGGCCACTACGGGGTTCAGGTCAATCACGACGGGGTGCTTGGCATTCTGTCGTTGATCTTCTGGTCGCTGATCTGGGTGGTCTCGATCAAGTACGTGTTGTTCATCCTGCGAGCCGACAATCAGGGCGAAGGCGGCATCATGGCGTTGACGGCGTTAGCCCGCCGCGCGGCAGCACCTTATCCGCACATGAGCAAGGTACTGGTACTGCTCGGTCTGTTTGGCGCGGCACTTTTTTACGGGGACAGCATGATTACCCCGGCTATTTCGGTGCTCTCTGCGGTTGAAGGACTACAGCTGGCGTTTGACGGGATCGAGCACTGGGTTGTGCCCTTGTCAGTGATCGTGCTGGTGGCGCTGTTCTTGATACAAAAACATGGCACGGCTCGAATCGGCATCCTGTTTGGTCCGGTCATGGTGCTGTGGTTTGTGGTGTTGGGCGCGCTTGGCATCTACGGGATTTTGCAGCGCCCGGAAGTGTTGCAAGCTCTCAACCCTGTCTGGGCAGTGCAGTTTTTCGTGGTTCATCCGGGCATCGGTGTGGCGATTCTGGGGGCTGTCGTGTTGGCATTGACCGGTGCTGAAGCACTGTATGCCGACATGGGGCACTTTGGTCGAAAGCCGATTTCTCGTGCATGGTTCATGCTCGTACTGCCCGGTTTGGCGCTCAATTACTTTGGCCAGGGCGCGTTGATCCTGGGAAACCCGGAGGCTGTGCGTAACCCGTTCTATTTGCTGGCGCCTGATTGGGCACTGCTGCCGATGGTCGCGCTCTCCACACTGGCCACCATCATCGCTTCACAAGCCGTGATTTCCGGTGCTTTCTCCCTGACTCGCCAGGCCATTCAGTTGGGTTATATCCCGCGCATGTTTATCCAGCACACCTCCAGTCAGGAGCAGGGGCAGATTTACATCGGCACGGTTAACTGGGCACTGATGGTCGGTGTTGTTCTGCTGGTCATCGGTTTCGAGTCGTCCAGCGCATTGGCCGCAGCCTATGGCGTCGCGGTGACCGGGACCATGCTGATCACAACGATCCTGTCTTCGGCAGTCGTCCTGCTCCTATGGAAAACCCCGCGCTGGCTGGCCATTCCCATGCTGCTCGGCTTCTTGCTCGTAGACAGTCTGTATTTCGCAGCCAATGCGCCGAAGATTTTCCAGGGCGGTGCGTTCCCGGTGATCGCCGGCATTGGTCTGTTCATTTTGATGACGACCTGGAAGCGCGGCAGAAAGATTATCGTCGAGCGGCTGGATGAATCGGCGCTGCCTCTACCGCTGTTCATCAGCAGCATCCGTACGCAACCGCCCCATCGTGTACAAGGCACGGCGGTGTTCCTGACGGCCAGGACCGATGCTGTTCCTCATGCGCTGCTGCACAACCTGCTGCATAACCAGGTTTTGCATGAGCAAGTGGTATTGCTGACAGTAGTGTCTGAAGACAGCCCTCGAGTGAGTGCTGATCGGCGGTTCGAGGTTGAGGCCTATGGTGAAGGGTTCTTCCGGGTCAGTCTGCACTTTGGTTTTATCGAGGAGCCCGATGTGCCCTTGGCGTTGAGTCTCTGTCACTTGACCGAACTGGACTTCAGTCCGATGCGCACGACCTATTTCCTCAGCCGGGAAACGGTGATCCCGACCAAGCGCATCGGGATGGCCCGTTGGCGAGAAAGCCTGTTCGCATTTTTGCTGAAAAATGCCAATAGCAATCTGAAGTACTTCAAGTTGCCATTGAATCGGGTAATAGAATTGGGCACACAGGTTGAGATGTAAAGAGTCATCGGCTGGCTTTTTGGGCCTGCGGTAATGCCTATCCTTTCGCGTCAATCTGCCGGCACCGATGGATGCAGAACATCGGTGCTGGCCTGCGCGCTACTTGACCGCTTCAACCTCATAATTCACATAACCGAATTCGTTGCTGCGAGCCGCCACGTACTTGCCGTTCTGCTCGAACACCGTGGCCTCGAAGGGCGTGCCGCCGAGTGTTGTCACTAGATGCCCGTCCTTGATTTCATGCTGGGAGGTACCGCGACCGGTCCAGTCACAGGCGCCGCCAGCTTGATATCCTTGTTGGCCAACCGGATCGATGTTCAGGGCAGATTCGCCTGACACAGCTCGACGAACCGTTGCGCGGCAGGCGAGCGCGAGCGTCCTGTCAGTTCGATGGCACTCAGTTCCGTAGTGAGGTTCCATTGTTCGATCGACAGCGTGGCCAGGCTGCCCGAGGCCAGCTCAGCGGCAAACTGTTGCTCCGGGGCGGCGGTCCAGGCATCGGTGCTCAGGAGTATTTCGCTGAGTGCCTGATAGTCATTGCACAATACATGCACTTGCATCTGCGCCATCTTTGCCAGCTTTTTCCTGAAGGGGTGGGCTGATGAGAGGTCAGTGGTTGCAACCATCGAAAACTGTGTCAATTCAGCCAGGGTCAGGCCCTGCCGGTGTGCCAGCGGATGATCGGGTCGGACAAACACCGGTACATTGAAAGTTCGCAATGGCTGGCAGGTGAGCCCTTCGATTTCGGCAAAGCTGCCGGAGCCTGCGATGATCAGATCAAACTGACGACTCTTCAATCCGTACGCCAATTCATCCGGAACGCCCTCGTTCACCTGGACCTTGATCTGCGGATGGTTTCGCACGAATTCCGGCAGCGCGGCACGCAGTACCAGGTCCCGACAGGCCCGTCCCAGCCCCAGTGTCAGTTGCCCTGATTCGAGCTTGCGATACAGCCGCGCCTCACGGTCGATTTCCTCTGCTTCCAGCAGCAATTGCTCGCACCGTTCTTGAATCCTCAGGCAGAACTCGGTCGGTTGCATGCCGCTTGTGCTGCGGTCGAACAGGCGCACGCCCAGGCCTTCTTCCAGCGTTGCGAGGCTGCGCGTCAGGGCAGATTGGGTGATGTGCAGGACATCCGCCGCACGGTGAACGCTGCCATGCCGTTGCACGGCTTGCAGATGTTTGAGTTGCTTTAACGTCAGCACCTTGTGATTCCTTAAATGCATCGAATGATGATTTTTTTAAACTATTTCGAATCACTTTGAAAGCCTAGACTCGCCCCCAATCGGCTGGCTCGGTCCCTCTTCAGGTCCGTAGTACAAGCCGTGTAGCTCAATAATAATAAGTAGGGGCATGTTGAATGACATCATCATTGGGCGGCGTTTCCTTGCGCAACTGGTTTGGCAAAGCGGCCATGGTCCTCAGTCCCCTGGCATGCGCCATTTCTCTGCACAGTCATGCCGGTGAATTTGAGCTGGGCCAGATCACGGGTCGGGCCAACGGCAGTCTCAGCATCGGTGGCATCTGGAGTGCGGAAAAACCCGAGAGCAATTTTATCTATCAACCCAACGCCAACAGCATCGGTTACGGCAAGGCTGGCGAGTTCAATCCCAATAATGGGAGAAATGGTGATGACGGCCGCCTGAATTTCCGCAAGCGAAACCTGGTGTCCTCGCCCACGACTCTGCTGGGTGAAATCGAGCTCAAGTATCAGAACTACGGTGTATTCCTGCGGGCCAAGGCCTGGTACGACTACACCTTGAGCAACCGGGAGCTGGACTTTGGTAACTCCAGTAACGGTTACAAACCCGACAGCAAACTCGATGACAGTCACTTCGACGATCTTGCCAAGTCCCAGGGCGTGGCACTGCTCGACGCTTATGTGTTCGGTGACTTCGATATCGCCGATCACCCGTTGAATGCACGGCTGGGTAATCAGGTCGTCAACTGGGGTGAAGGTCTGTTCTTCCAGAATGGCCTGAACGCCGTCAACCCGGTGGATGTCGCGGCGTTGCGTCGCCCCGGCTCTCAGCTCAAGGAAGCCTTGTTGCCGGTACCGCTGGCGTACATGAACCTGGGACTGACCGACGCCTTGAGCATGGAGGCGTTCTACCAGTTGCAGTGGCGCCAGAGTGTTCTTGAAGGATGCGGCACTTACTTCTCCGGCAACGACTACGTCACTGGCAAGCAAGCCGGTTGTTTCGGTGTCGGACGAGGCACGGCATCGGACCCTGTCGCCTATGCGGCCAATTCGTACATTCGCCGGGCCGATGACAACGATCCGAAAGACAGTGGCCAGTACGGCCTGGCGCTGCGCTATTTCGCCGACAGCATCGGCACGGAGTTCGGCGCTTATGCAATGAACATCCATTCGCGCACGCCCAATGTCAGCATCATCACCGACACGTACACCACGGCAGGCGCCGGCTGGCGAGATCCACGCCTCGCTCCTGGCAATGATGCGAACAACGCCCGTTACTTCGCCGATTTCGCCGAAGACATCCACATCTATGGCCTCAGCTTTTCCTCCAACGTGATGGGCGCCTCGGTGTTCGGCGAATACAGCTACCGGCCGAACCAACCGGTGCAATTGGCTACCGGTGACCTGGTGCCAGCCTTTGGCGGCAACCCTGTGGCCACCGCCAACGCGATCGGCCAGAACCTCACCCTGGGCCTGGACGCGATCAATGCCGCCCCCGGTTCGGTTTATGACGGGTACGACCGACTCGCGGTCTCGCAGTTGTCACTCGGGTTCATCAAGACCATCTCTCAGGTACTGGGCGCCGACAGCCTGGGCCTGACCGGTGAGGCGGCGATGAAGTACGTGCACGACCTGCCGAGCCAGGACGAGCGTCGCTACAACAAGAGCGATGTGTATGGCAGTGACCTGGCCAGCGGCAGTGCTGCCGGTTGCGCCGGTGGTGTGGCGCCGCAGTACAGGAAATACGCCTGTACCAAAGACGGCTTTACCACGGACTTTGCCTGGGGCTACCGCTTGCGTGCACAGCTCAACTATCAGGGACTGTTTGCCGGGATCAACGTGTCGCCGTACGTGGCATTCGGTCAGGACGTCCAGGGCTGGTCCTATGACGGCAACCTGGTCGAAGGCCGCCTGTTGGGTTCGGTCGGGGTCAAGGCCGACTACCTGCAGAACTACTCCGCCGATCTCTCCTGGTCCGGCAGCGGCAATACGCCTTTTGCCCAGACCGACCGTGACTTCATTGCTTTGAGCCTGCGTGCAGGCTTCTGACCCAAGGGTGCTTTCATGAATAAGAATCTGCTTTCGACCGCCATCCTCGGTGGCCTCCTCAGCCTTGCCAGCGGCAGCGCCCTGGCCAAGCTCGACACCGCTGAAGTGGCAAGGCTGGGCCAGGACCTGACGCCCACCGGGGCGCAAAAAGCCGCCAATGCCGATGGCAGCATCCCGGCGTGGACGGGCGGGATTACCCAGCCACCGACCGGTTACAGTGCCGAGAAGGGTTACGTGGATCCGTTCGCCAGCGAGCAACCGCTGTACACCATCACTGCCGCGAACATGGCGCAGTACGCCGACAAGCTGACGGCGGGTCACAAGGCCATGCTGCAGAAGTATCCGGAGTACAAGTTGCAAGTCTATCCAAGCCACCGTACCGCGGCGCTGCCACAGGGTGAGTTCGATCTGATTCGCCAGGAGGCGGGCACAGTCGAACTGGCCGGCGGCGGTAACGGCTTGCTCAACTACCAGAAAACCAGCGTGCCATTCCCGATTCCGAAATCCGGCCTGGAAGCAATGTGGAACCATCTGGTGCGCTACCGCACCGGCGGCTTCATCGACTACCCGGCGGAAATGGTCGTGCAGTCCAATGGATCCTTCACGCCGGTGCGTCGTATCCGCACCCTGGCGATGGCATCGGCCATGGGCAACCCCGAGCCCAACCGCTTGTACTACTTCCTGCAAAACATCACTTCGCCGGAAAGCGTGGCCGGCGGCCAGACGCTGATCCACGAGCCGCTGGACCAGACCAGGGAACAGCGCCTGGCCTGGCTGTACAACCCGGGTCAACGTCGAGTGTTGCGTGCGCCGGAAGTGGCCTATGACTCACCGGCAGTGACCTCTGACGGGCTGCGCACCAATGACTCGGTGGATATGTATAACGGCGCGCCGGACAGGTACGACTGGAAGCTGGTCGGGAAGAAGGAAATGCTGGTGCCGTACAACACCTACAAGCTGGCCGACCGTTCGCTCAAGTACAAACAGATTCTCCAGGCCAATCACCTGAATCAGGATCTGGTGCGTTACGAGCCGCACCGTGTATGGGTAGTCGAAGCCACGCTCAAACCCGGTCAACGCCATATCTACGCCAAGCGCGTGTTCTACATCGACGAGGACAGCTGGGGCATCGTGTCCAGCGATATCTATGACGGACGTGGCGAGCTGTGGCGCCTGCAGGAAGCCCATGGTCTGCAGCGCTACGACATTCTATCGGCCATGCAGTTGAGCGAGGTTTCCTACGACCTGCAGGCACGCCGCTACGTGGCTTACGGCCTGTCCAACGAAGAGAAGCCGGGTCAGTTTGGCGTTGCCTTCAAATTGAGTGATTTCAGCCCCGCATCCCTGCGCCGCAGCGGTCATTAAAGACTGACGTTGCGCCTTGGGGTGGGCGGCATTCGTCAAACACCCCCCTTTTTAATTTTGCAGGGAAACCCGGCGATGAAGATTTTCATTAAGGCTACGCTCGTGCTGTGTCTCGGATCGAGCGTCGGCCAGGCGCTGGCGCAAGACTCGGCAGCCCTGGTCGATCGTCTGGAACGCCCTTCGCGGGTTTCTCCGCTGGCGGTCGGCTCGTTGTTTACCGGCATCCAGGCCCTCGGTCCGCAGGTGCTGATGGTCGGCGAGAGCGGGCGCATCTTGCTGCGCGCCGCCGACGGTAGCGTGACCCAGGCGCAAGTGCCGGTCGACCTGCTGCTGACGGCCGTGCATTTTGTCGACGCACGCAATGGCTGGGTCGTGGGCCACGATGGGGTGGTTCTGCACAGCAACGATGGTGGGCTGACCTGGAGCAAGCAACTCGATGGCGTTGCCATTTATCAGTTGATGCTGGCCCGGGCCGAGTCTGAGGTCTCGCGACTTGAGAGCGCCAGCAACGCAGCACCCGATGACGCCGGATTGAGCCGTGCCCTGGAAAACGCCAACTTCGCCGTTGACGACATCATTGCCGGCAACACTAATGGCCCTTCACGGCCTTTGCTGGGCGTGTGGTTCAAAGATGCCCATGAAGGCTGGGTGGTGGGAGCCTACGGGATCATCCTGCACACCCGTGACGCAGGTCAGACCTGGCAGTACGCCGCGGGTCTGGATAACCCCGATCGCCTGCACCTGAACGCGGTACTTGGCTTGAGCGACGGCAGCCTGTTGGTGGCCGGCGAAGGCGGGCACCTGCACCGCTCCAGCGATGGTGGTGAACATTGGCAACTGCTCCCACCAGTGTCCAACGCTTCGCTGTACAAACTGCTCGCCGTGAAAGACGGACGACTGCTCGCACTCGGTTTCGGTGGCACGCTGCTGGGCAGTGACGACCAAGGGCAAAGTTGGCACGTCTTGCAAGTGCCGACCCGGGCCAGCCTTTACGGCGGCGGCCCATTGGCCGATGGCAGCTTGCTGCTCACCGGACAGGGCGGTGCGTTGTTGCACAGTCGCGATGGCCGCCACTTCGAACTCTGGCAGGCTCCGGGCAAGAAAAACGCATGGCTGGGGGCCATCGAGGTCGCGGATAAACGCCTGTTGCTGATCGGCAATGGCGGCCTGCAAACCATTTCACTGGCTGAACTGAAGGAACAACGCAAATGACCATCCAGATTCAGGGTGGTCGTCCCCCTGTTCAAGAAACCAAAAGCGGGTTGCACCGCCTGGTGGCCGCCAGTGAGCGTGCGTTGTTTCACAACCGTCCGGCGGTGCTGGTTTTTTTCCTGCTGGTTTCGCTGGTACTGGGTTATTTCGCACTGACGGTGCGTCCAGATGCCAGCTTTAGTCGGATGATCCCCACCGGGCATTCGTTTGTTGCCAACTACCTGAAGTTTGAGGAAGTGCTGCGTGCGCAAAGCAACGTGTTGCGTGTCGTGGTGGAAAACCCTTCGGGAGAGATCCTGACCAAGGGTTTCCTGCAAACGCTGCAAGAAGCGACCGATCGCATTTTCTACATTCCGGGTGTCGATCGCGGCAACCTCAAGTCGTTGTGGACACCCAATGCATTGTGGGCCGAAGTCACCACCGAGGGCTTGCGGTCGGGCAGGGTTATTCCCGACACGTACGACGGCAGCCCCGAGGCCCTTGCACAGGTTCGGCAGAACATCCAGCGGGCCAATATGGTCGGCAGTTTCGTGGCCACCGATTTCCGCTCGGCGATCATTCGCGTGCCATTGCTCGAACGTAATCCTCAGACGGGGGAGCCGCTGGATTATGGCGCGTTCAGCAAAGCGCTTGAAACCGAGGTGCGCGACCATTTTGCCGCTCAGGGTGTGAATGTGCGGGTGATCGGCTTTGCGCAGATCATCGGTGATCTGCTGGCCGCGTCGGCGGACATTGCGCTGTGTTTCGCCATCACCGTCGGTTTGATCACGGCGATGCTGCTCTGGTACTGCCGTTGCTGGCGCAGCACCCTGGTGACCGTGCTGACCTGCTTGCTGACGGTGGTCTGGCAATTGGGGTTGCTCGGTCTGCTGGGCTTTGGCCTGGATCCGTACTCGATTCTGGTGCCATTCCTGATTTTTGCCATTGGCATCAGCCACGCGGTGCAGAACATCAATCTGATGATGAGCGAAATGAGCGCGGGTGCCACATCGCTGCAAGCCTCACAACGTACCTTCAGGGCATTGTTCATTCCCGGCTCCACGGCGCTGATCGCCGATGCCATCGGTTTCATCACGCTGCTGGTCATCGATATCGGTGTGATCAAGCAGTTGGCGATCACCGCGAGCATCGGTGTGTTTGTGGCGTTGTTCACCAAGATGTTCCTGCTGCCGGTGTTGATGTCCTATGTCGGCGTCAGCCCGGGTGGCCTGGCCAGGCAAAAACTAAGGACCGATTCGACCTGGCCGATCTTCAGCCGCCTGGTCAAAGTGGTGCGGCCACGCTATGCCGTGCCGCTGGTCCTGGCTGGTGTGGCCTTGCTGGGCTACGGCTATCATGCTCGTGAAGATCTGAAGATCGGCGATCTGGACAAGGGCGCCCCGGAGTTCCGACCTCAGGCGCGCTACAACCTGGACAATGCCTACCTGCTGGATCACTACACCACCAGTACCGACGTATTCGTGGTGATGTTCCAGACACCTCCGGAGCAATGTTCGCGGTTTGCCGCCGCCGATCTCGCCAATCAGTTGGAGCAGGCACTGCGCGAAGTCGAAGGCGTGGAGTCGGTTCAATCGCTGTACCGGACCATGCGATTCAACATCGTCGCGCGCAATGAGGGCAACCCGAAATGGGCCGAGTTCTCCCGCGACCAATACGTGATGAACAACGCGCGCTCCGGTGTGTCCTCGGAGCTGGTCGATCCTGATTGCAGCGTCGCGCCGATCAGCCTGTATCTGGCCGACCACAAGGCCGAAACCCTGACCCGTGTGGTCAACGCCATCGAAGCCTTCACCCGAAGCCATGATACCGGCGACTTCAAAATCCTCCAGGCGGCCGGCAATGCCGGCATCGAAGCCGCCACCAATATCGTCATCAAGTTCTCCGAACCGCTGATGCTGGTGCTGGTGTTCGTGATCATTTCCCTGGTGGTGCTCTGGGAGTTTCGCTCGCTCAAAGTGACCTTCGCGCTGATGGCGCCGCTGTACCTCTCGACGGTGTTGTGCGAGGCGGTGATGGCGCGAATGGGCCTGGGCGTGAAGATCGCCACCTTGCCCGTGATCGCCTTGGGCGTGGGCATTGGCGTGGACTACGGCATCTACCTGTACAGCCGCATGGAAAGCTTCCTCAAGCAAGGGTTGAAGCTCGAAGCCGCCTTCTTCGAAGCCTTGAAAACCACGGGCACGTCGGTGGCATTCACCGGTGTGACGCTGGCGCTGGGCGTGGCCACCTGGGCCTTCTCGGCGCTGAAATTCCAGGCCGACATGGGGCTGCTGCTGGTGCTGTTGTTTCTCTGGAACATGGTCGGTGCGTTGTTGCTGTTACCGGCCTTGATTTCGCTGCTGGGGTTTGATCGCAAAACCCGGTGACGGTTGGCGCAATGAATGACAGGAATTTTCTCCATGAGTGAGAACGATAAAAATGTAATCCATCCAGAAAAAAACGGTTTCACCGTGATCGACATCACCCCGGAAAAAATCGTCTTTTCCCTGTTCGTCTGGCGTCCGCCACAACAGGTCGAGGAAATCGACTCAATGAAACCAGCGCTCATCTACGAGGCTCCACGCCATGCTTGACAAGAACAAGAAAAATCGTCTGAAAAAACCTTCAATCACAGCGGCACTGGGTATCGCCCAAGCCGTTTTTTTCGCCGCCATTGCGCTGCCTGCCAGCGCTGCGCAAGAGGCTGTGCCTGCTGCGGACACCGATGATACGTTCCTGGCCCGGACGGTCGCCGCGAAACCGAACCTTGAGCCGGCAATCGTACGGGCTGACCAGGAGCAACTGACGATGGAGCGCCTGGCCGCGCTCAGGACACGTTTCGGTCATGCGCCCAATATCGTCGTGGTATTGATGGACGATGTCGGCTGGGGTGACCTCGGCGTCTACGGCGGTGGTGTCGCTGTTGGCGCGGCAACGCCCAATCTTGACCAACTCGCCCACGAAGGCCTGCAGTTGATGGACACCTACTCGCAACCGTCCTGCACATCGACCCGGGCATCGATCATGACCGGGCAGCTTCCGATGCGTACCGGCATGCTGCGGCCGATGCTGCCGGGGGAGGGGGCAAGCGGACGGGGGATTGATGCCAAGGCGACACTGGCACAGAAACTCAGGGAAGCGGGGTACATCACCCAAGCGGTTGGAAAATGGCATCTGGGGGAGTTCAAGGAAGCACAACCGCAGAACGTCGGTTTCGACCACTACTACGGCATTCTTACCTCATCCGACGACTACACCGCATGGCGTGAGCCGTGGCGTAATCCCGATCTGATCGCTGATCCGGCGCGCAAGGCCTGGGCTGCACAGGGTGAAGAAATGGCAATCGTCGAGGGTGATGCCGGAGAGGAGGCCAAGCCGGTTTTCCCGATCGACAATGACTCCATCCGCCTGGTTGACGAGAAGCTGACTGAGCATGCGGTGAATTTCATTGAACGCACCAAGGACAGCAAGAAGCCATTCTTCCTGTACTTCGCCACCCGCGGTGCGCACAACGACAATTACCCTCACCCGGATTTCGTGGGCAAGTCACTGGCCAAGTATCCCTACAAGGATGTGATGGTCGAACTGGACTACCGGATCGGTCAGGTGCAGGCAGCGCTTGAGCGTGCCGGGCAACTGGAAAACACCCTGATCTTTGTGGCCAGTGACAACGGTCCGTTTGCCGAGGCGTTCCCTGATACCGGCGTTACACCGTTTCGCGGTGCCAAAGGCAGCAGCTATGAAGGGGGTGTGAGGGTGCCGGGCATTGCTTACTGGAAAGACACCATCAAGCCGGGGCGTGTTTCTGCCGGCCTGTTCGACCTTACCGACATTTACGCCACGTCCCTTGCCTTGGCGGGTGCCAATGACAAGCTCCCGACCGACCGCTACATCGACAGTATCGACCAGTCCTCGTTCCTGCTGGCTGACAACGGTGCTTCGCGCCGTCGCGCCATCTACTACTGGGCCAACAATGCCTTCATGGGCGTACGGATCGCCGAGTTCAAGTTGATGGTCAAGGAACAGCATTATCAGCAGGACGATACCTGGCCGCGCATGAGTCCATTCCAAGGCACGGCGGTACCTCTGCTGTACGGCGGCAAGTTGTTCAACTTGTTGGTCGATACCAAGGAAGAGCACGCCATGGCCGCGCTAAAACAGCCGCACCTGCCGGTTCTGAAACGCGCGGCGGACAAGCATATCGCCACCTTCAAGACCTACGTTCCGCCGCTGCCGATGCAGTAATTGTCGAGGCGCAGGGCAGTCCTGCGTGTGCTTGTCACTGATCAGGAGAGAGCCCGGCCAGGGCCAGCAGCGATGGATGCAGAACATCGGTGCTGGCCTGCGCGCTACTTGACCGCTTCAACCTCATAATTCACATAACCGAATTCGTTGCTGCGAGCCGCCACGTACTTGCCGTTCTGCTCGAACACCGTGGCCTCGAAGGGCGTGCCGCCGAGTGTTGTCAGCAGGTGCCCGTCCTTGATTTCATACTTGGCCGGTACGCCGAACTGCCCGCCATGCAGCATGTTCAGGTATTCCCCCTCGGCGGGCGCCTTGCCATCGACGCTGGCGACCAGGCGTTGGCCGTCGGTGCCATAGACGATTTCGAATGTCTGGCCAGTGACGGTATTGCGCACCTTGATGGTTTTGCCCACCACGAAGGTTTGCAACTGCTCGTTGGTCAGCGCTTTGGCGCCTTCGGTTTTCAGTTGGTCAATGGTTTTGCCGCCAGCGACAGTCTTGCTGTCCTCGGCTGTCGGCGTGTACCAGATCGGTGAGGTCCACGCGCGCTCCTGGACGGTGGGCGAGACGTCGGCCGGTGGCGGTACTTGCAGCTTGGCCGCGTCATAGGTGCTCCAGCGCGGGGTCGGGATCTGTAGCGCGCGGGCGTAGTAGAACGCGTGCTGGGCCGGATCGAAGTCCGGATCGACCCAGACTTTTTTCAGCTCCGTGGCACCGATGGTATTGGTGTAGGTCGCCTTGGAAACATCGACGGTTGAGCCCACCGCAGGGACTTTGCCGGTGACCGGATCCGGTTGGCGATCACCGGCCCAGGCGACGTCGTAGATCTTCTCGAAGGTCTGGCCGTTTTTGGTCCAGCCCTTGATGATCTGGATTCGGTCGAGGTTGCCATCGTCGGCATCCTTGACCGCCCATACCACGAAGGACGGTGCCTGTTTGCCCGGTTTTGCCGGCAAGTCGCCGCCCATGGGAACGCCCTTGGCGTAGGCGGCATGCACCCAGTCTTTTTCGTTCCACAGGCTGTTGTCGAAGCCCCAGCCACCAAACATGCGCACGGGGATGCGCACGCCGCTGGTGCCGTAGACCTCTTTACGCTTCATGGCATCGAAGATCGATTCACGGGTGTTTTCTTCCGCCCAGACGCCGGCCAGGCCAGAGGTGCTGGTTTGCAGGGCCATCATGCCCGAGTTCTGTTTGCCGGAAAGTCGCGCCGCCGGGGTGCTGTCGGTAAAACCGTGGGAGCCGAAGTTGTTGCTCTGCGAATAGGGAATCACCCCGTTGTGCGAGTCGCTGGCGCCGACCACGCCCATTTTGTAAGGGTTGTAGCCGCGGGTTTCCTGCAAGGCCATGCCGTTTTGCCAGGCTTGCCTGATGTAGCTGCCGTTGAGTTTCGAGGTGCTGTTGTCGATGCCAATCAGGAAACTCATGATTTCATAATTGGCAAATTCGTCGGTCGGCGACAGCTCGGGGTGGGTTTCGGAAGTGCCCTTGACCTGGTGAATCTCCGTGAGCGATTCATTGCGCATCCGCGTTTCGGCCCACGCCGCATCGATGGGCCGGCCGCGGTCATCGACGTCCACCGGAAACATCAGGCCGTTGCTGAGGTTGGCATTGTGGGAGATCGCCAGTATTTCGTTGCCCTTTTTCCGTTGATCGTCCATCCAGCTCCACAAGTCCTCGGGTTTGCTCGAGTCGAGTGCTGTGAAGGGCAGGTCCGGCACCTTCTTCGAGTCACGGAAAAACACGTTGCGGTGCATGTTCTGATTGTTCGGTGCCGAGGTCCATTCATAGGCGACGAAGGTGGTGAACTTGCCGGGCTTGTAGTACTTGTCGGCGATGGCGATGTTCTGCTGCCAGATGTTGCCGGCCACCTTCGGATCAATCAGCTCCTTGATGGGATTGTTCAAGCTGCCGGCGATCCACTTGAACACCCGGTTGAAATCCTCCGGAGTCTTGGCAATCAGTTTTTGCGCGATGGGCAGTTTGCTGAAGTCTGACTTCGGATCGTTGGCCAGGGCGATCACGCCCACGTACTCCGAATGATCGGTTACGCCATGGAAATCCAGCGGACGGCCTTTGAGCTGCACTTCAAACCCCATCGGATGCTTGACCGGCATGCCAAGCGAGTATTGGTAGGCCTGCTCGGGATCGACCTGGTGGTTGCCGATCAGGTAGGCATCGATCGACCAGGAGCTGTGCGAGTGCGTCTGGCCAAAGTAAACCTCGCGGTCCGGATTGCCCTCTGCCAATGCCAATGAGCTGACAGTGAGCACGGCGCAACCGAGCAGTGACGGCGCGGTGAAGTGTGTAGGGGTTTTCATATTCCACGTCTCCGGAATACGGCAGTGACAGGGTGAAGTTCAGGTCCAGAAACTCGAGACTCGTTCGAAAAACCAGAAGGCCGCCAGTGTTCCCAACCCGTAGGCTGCGAGTGGTCGGGCATACAGGCGCGCGGACCGTGGCAGTCGACATCGCAGCAACAGCGCTCGCAGGCACAGCACGGCGGCGACGAACATCAACTGGCCGATTTCGACGCCGACATTGAAAGTGAACAGCGCCAGCGGCAGGTCGCGCTGGGGCAAGCCGATTTGCGCCAGCGCACCGGCAAAACCAAAGCCGTGCAACAGGCCAAAACAGAACGCCACCACCCATGGCCATTGGATGGTGAAGCTGACGTCGCCACGGTTCTTGCGGACGATTTCCACCGCCAGCAACAGGATGCTCAGGGCAATCGTCGCCTCCACAGGCGGGCCGGGAAGCTGCACCGTCCCCAATGCTGCGAGCGCCAGGGTGATGGAGTGGGCGAGGGTGAACGCAGTGATGGTCTTCACCAGCATCCAGCCATTACCCACCAGCAGCAGGAGACCGAAGACGAACAGCAAGTGATCGAAGCCCCCCAGGATGTGCTGGACGCCATGGAGCAAAAACGCACCGGCCACCGAGAACATTCCCGGCGTGGCAGCGATTTCCATCCAGGGTTGCGCGGGGTGGACGAGGGTGGTAGTCAGGCTGCCGTCCAGGCGCGAGACACGCACCAGCACATCGGTGATGCTCGCTTGCAGGCCGACAAACTCGATGCGCTGCCCGACCAGCCCGGCGGGACCGGCTTCAATGCCCCGGCGTTCGATCAGCGAATCGTTCAGTTGGCTTTCCACCGGGTCAACGACAGTGCGCACACCTTCGGCAAACCGCAGCGCAATCGGCAAGCGCATGCCTGACAGCACCGGCGTGCGCCACAGTACGTCATAGCGCCCGGTAGCCGTTTCGTTGAGTTCCAGGTAAGCGGGGCGCGACTCATGGGCCATGGCGCTCAGCCCCATGCACCCGAGCAGCAACAGCAGCCAAACCCTGCGCCTCATCACGGCCGCTCCGTTTGGATAGCGGCAACGTCAGCGGCGGCAGCAGGCATCATCACCACGACTTCATAGCGTGCTTTGAGTGCATCGAAATTCGCCCGTTTCGATTCGCTGCGTTGCGCGGACAACCAATCGGACTTGACCTGCTGGGCCACGGTTTCGAAAGCCGGTGCCGGTGGTTTGGCCAGCGTATCGATCCACAGCAGATGCCAGCCAAAACCTGACTCCACAGGCCCCACCCAACTCCCCGGCGTTTGCTGGAACAACGAAAGGGCGAACTTTGAACCGAAGACCCGCGCCACTTGATCCTGTGATTGCTCCGTGTAAGCGCTGTTAAACATGAACGCATCGCCTTCACCGCTGTTCCTGTCAGTCAGCCCCCTTAGCGCGGCCTGAGCCTGGGCCTGCGTATCCGCGCCGCGTTTGTCCAGGGCGAAGAACACATGATGAAAGGTCGCCAGGGGTGGCGGGGCATATTGGTCCTGATTCTGGTTGTACCAGGCCTCCAGTACACCCGGGGCCGGTTCGCGAAGTGAGGCGACATCTTCGGCGAGGAAATCCATTTTTTGCGCCAGTCGGCGGCGAATGATGGTGTCGTCTTTATCCAGGCCAAGTTTCAGTGCTTCGCGATAGAGGATTTCCTCTTTCACATAGTCATCGATCAGGGTCTGCAACTGTTGCTCCGAGGCGGGGCGTTGCCATCGCGCCAGCCAGGAAATCGCGAGCCGCTGGACAACTTCAGGGGTGATTTCGATGCGTTGCGGATCTTGATTGACCGTTGAACGGTGCAAACCTCCGTACAGGACGAAGAGTGCAAAACCGGCAACTAAAAAGTGCAGTAACGGCTGGCGCAGGCATCGCTTGATTAACGAAAGTCGAGATACTTTCGCTTCGCAGACGCTCAAGTTCATGACTTATTGCCCCACGCTATACTCGAATGGTTTTCGAAACAGAGTGGAGTATTGCTGCTGGGCCGGAACTTTCCACTGAGGTTAATCACGATAAGCACTAAGCATTAGTCGCAATCGGAGTAATCCATTTTTACGCCATGGAGGGAGAGGGCGGTTGGAAGGAGCGTGGTCGCGCTGGTCGAATACGATCGAACTTAGCCTGAACATAACTCAACTAAATGGTTGTTTAGTCGAGTTATATGAATTACTTATATAAGCGAGCAGGGCAAAGGGACGTTTCTATCCAAAAATCTAACCGAAAACACCCAACCAGATCGTATGTCCACCACAGGCCGGATCTTCCGTTGTTTGCTCAACGACGCTAAAACCATGGGCATCGAGCAGCGCAACATATTCATCGTGGTCCAGGCTGGCATGATAAAGAGTTTCACCCTCGAAGCTGCCCAACGCAACGCCATGGGCCGTTCCGCTGGTAAACATCAGCGCAGCACCAGGTTGGGCATGGGCCTGGAAAATCGGGAACATTCGACGCTGATCCTCAGGCGTCAGGTGAAAGAAACTGTCCCACGCCAGAATGCCAGCGAAACGCTGTTCAAGCGCCAATTGGCGCATGTCGGCCACATGCCAATCGTGCTGCGCAAAACGTTGCCGACACAAGGCGATCATCGCCATGGACGAATCAATGCCAGACACAGCGTGTCCCGCGCCGATCAAGTAACCAGCCATGGGTTCGGCACAGCCACAGCCGATGTCGAGGACATGACCAGCCGCAACCGGCATGGCCTGGCGAAAACGATCCAGCCAGGATTGCTCGACCAGACCCCGCGAGCGAACACGATCCCATGTTTGAGCGTGACGTTCGTAGAGATCGATGATCTGATGGGCTGCTTCATGCATGAGGGACATTCCTGGGGGGATGTGGTCGAGGGAAGTTGCTGGGGTTTGAAATGTACCTGGGAGACGCCCCGTGTGGAATACCCATGAGTGCGCATAATGTATATTATGTTAAATCGCGTATTTTGGCTTCTCGCTCACCCCCGACGAGGCTCGGGAAATTGCCGACTACGGCATGAAAATCACCCAGGCGACCAACGAGCAATTGGGCTTCGCACATCCGGAAAATGCCGAATGGAACCACATCTCTTTCTGCCAGATCGCCAACCCGGGCGAGATGAAAAATGGCGTGCTGACAGCAGCCAATGCTGTAGCTATCCGTCCCGGGAAGGTCGATCGCTCCCCTTGCGGTACGGGTTGTTCCGCGCGAATGGCGGTTTTGCTTGCCAAGGGCCAAATTAAGGTAGGAGACCGCTTTATCGGTCAGTCGATCCTTGGCACCGAATTCGACTGTCGCATTGACTCTGAATTGCAGGTTGGCGGCCGGCCTGGCATTAGTCTCATCATCTCCGGACAAGCCTGGATTACCGGTACCCATCAGCACACACTCTATCCGACAGACCCCTTCCCCTCTGGCTATCGCCTCTCCGACACCTGGCCTGTGGAAGGTCGGTGACAGGACATCAGCTGCAGGTCCGCCTACAGAGGGGCGGTGAACCGGTGGTGCGGGACAAATCCGCGCTGCCGGCCTGCATGGAACTGCATTTCACTCAATATCCATGGGTATCGCAAAAGTTCTTTTGTTGTTCTGCATCGCCACGAATGTCTTGAACTGCTTGATATTCCCAAAAAAGAAAAGTTCACGAGTGAGTTGCTCATACTCAGTCATATCCTTGACGTTCAACACCAACAAAAAATCAAAGTCGCCCGTCACGTAATAAACCTGTTGCACTTGCGGGCAACTAACGAAGCGCTTTTTTATCTCATCCAGCAAGTCAAGTCGCTCATTCTCGAGCTTGACTTCGACAATAACGGTAATGGGGCGTCCTACAGCAGCGGGGTCCACGATACTGACGTTGTATTTTATTACACCTGCAGATTCCAATGCTGCGATTCTTCTATTGACCGCAGAGGGAGACAGGTTCACGCCTTCTGCCAATTCGCGCTGGGAAATCCGATTGTTCTCTTGAAGGAAGCTGAGGATTTTTCGGTCATAGGCATCAAGTTGCATCTTGAGTCTCCTTGGCTTGGGCGAACCCATTACAGCAGAAAAGCGCACTGAACGCTCATTCGTTGCGTAAAGCCCCTCCGCTCTCGCACCCTCTCCCCCAACCCGCGCAACAAAATACTGAAAACGCAACGATGATGCATTTGACGACTCGATTTTCGAGCAATCGTGCGCGTCCGGCGCATTAGCATCCTTCTATCCCACCTGCTTGTCAGGCAAGGGCTGCGCCTTCAACTGCAAAAAACAATAAGAGCGGAGAAAGCATGATCAAAGCTATCCCAACAGCAATCGCAGCTTTTAGTTTGGTACTGCCCCGCCACCTATCCGATGGGAGTTTCACGATGCATATCGTTCAAGAAAAAAGCACAGACCGAAGTGTCATGTTCAAAGCGGTTAGTCTTTTCGCAATTGGCGCGGCAAGTATTATCCTCAGCGCGACCCTTGGTATTACCAGCATGGCAAATGCGGCCAGCCTGGCAGAGATCAAAAGTCGCGGCACACTCAATGTTGCAACTGAAGACAGCTACTACCCCTTTGAGTTTATCAAGGATGGTGAGTCGGACGGCTTCCACAAGGACGTTATCGCGGAGCTGCGCAAGTACGCACAATTCAAGATAAACCAGGACATTATGCCTTGGACCGGCCTGCTGGCCGGTGTCACATCCGGTAAATACGACGCTGCAATCACGGGTGCTGGCGTTACCGAGGAGCGGTTGGGAGCCTTTGATTTCGTTGCACCGGTCGCCCCCGAGGTCTCGTATTACATCAAGCGGGCAGATGACGACCGCATCAAGAATATTTCAAGCCTTTCGGGGATGACCGTGGGTGTACAGGCCGGTGGTGCCCAACTGGCACGATTGACGCAACTGGATGCAAAACTGAAAGCCTCCGGCGGAGCGATAGGCAAGATTGTGCAGTATCAATCTTACCCGGAGGCGTATGCCGACCTGGCTAATCATCGGCTGGACTACGTCGTCAACTCGATCGTGCCTGCCAACATGCTGGTGAAAGAGCGACCAAAAGTGTTTGCCGTTGGCGAGGCCACTTCAAGCATGGGTTATATCGCTTGGCCGGTGGCCAAGGGGAACAAGGAACTACTCGATTACCTGAGTGGTTTTGTTAACCATTTGCGCGAAACCGGCAAACTCGCTGAGCTACAGAAGAAGTGGCTCGGACAATCTTTCGACAAACTTCCCCACGACCCCATTACTTCCGGTGAACAATTTACACAGTTGACGGCGAAATAATCCGAGCGCCTCCATCGTTGGCAAAAAGAATTGTCAACGATGGTCAGGTCGGCAACTTATTCTTTTTGACTCGGTAGATACCAAAGAGCCAAAAGACTTGCTCGAAGGACGTACTCAATGGATAGCAGTGACTGGATCACTCTACTTTATGCTGGCTGGACGACCATTTGGGTTTCCGGCGTATCTATAGTGTTTGGCATTATCCTGGGGCTGGTTGTTGCGATGTTGCGAGCAGCAAAAATCCCTGTCGTTAGTCAGGCTCTCGCTGTGTATGTCAGCTTGATCAGGGCTACACCGATGGTCACCCTGGTTTTATTTCTGTTCGTAATAGCACCTTCTGTTGGTTGGGAAGTCGATGCGAGAGTTGTCGCCATTGCGGCGATGACTATCAATACCACCGCATTTAACGCCGAGATCTGGCGTAGCGCCCTGACGAGCTTCTCGCGTGAACAACTGGAGGCAGCAAAAGCAGCAGGCATGACCACGGGATTGACCCTGCGACGCATCATGCTTCCACAGATGCTGACGACAAGTCTTCCCGGGCTTGTAAATGAAATGTCTCTATTGGTCAAAAGCAGTCCGGCGATTGCGATGATTGGCATTGTGGATTTAACCCGTGTCACCAACCGGATTGCTGCTGTGACCTACGATCCGCTTCCGCCCATCCTCGCGGCAGGCCTTCTTTACATTTTGATCATTGGTGGCCTTGTTCGCTTCCAGCGGATCGCAGATTCGCGCGCCAAGCGCCTGGCCATGTAGGGGACCCCATGAACGGAATTAAAATGCTGTGGGACAACCTGGATGTGTTCTCGGTTGGCCTCCAGAACACACTCATACTCTTTTGCGTATCGGCCGTGTTTTCATTTCTGTTGGCCTGCTTCATCGCCTTCCTGTTAGAAGGACGGGACAATATTCCCAGACGGTTTGTACGCGGGGGATTGGATCTCATGCGTATGTTGCCGTTCCTGATTTTTTTATACCTGCTTTATTACGGCCTTCCTAACGTGGGCATCAGCATGGATGTTTGGTCGGCCGGGTTCATTGCATTGATTACTTATCACGGCGCTTATTTCGCCGAGATCCTCCGTGCGGCGAGAACTTCGTTACCCTCTGGCCAGGCAGAAGCTGCATGCGCTCATGGTTTCATCAACTCCAAGATGTATTGGAGAATTTTACTGCCGCAAATGGTGATGCGTTCAGGTCCTCTGTTTGGCAACCAATTAGTCTGCCTGCTAAAGGACACCGCCTTTTTATCGATCATCACCCTGATGGATCTAACGGCCGCGGCATCTGCAGTTCAAGCTAAATATTTCGTTCCGCTACCACCCTTCATATTTGTGATTGTTCTGTACTGGTCCATCACATTGTGTGTAGAGGCGTTATTACGTCGCCTGGGCCGGCGAGCGCAGAAAAGAGGATTGGTAAATGAATAAGTCAGCTCCAGTCGTTGAAATACGTGACCTCCATAAACACTTCGCCGGTATCGAGGTTCTTCGCGGGATCAATCTCAATGTTGAACGAGGACAAACCGTCAGCGTTTTAGGCTCATCTGGCTCAGGTAAATCCACGATGCTGCGCTGCATCAACTGGCTGGAGGTTCCTGACGGCGGTGAGATTTACATCGGAGGGGATCGCATGGGTGTCAAGAGCGATGGGGTTAAACCCATGTCAAACCGCGAACTTTCAGCCATGCGCGCTCGAACCGCCATGGTGTTCCAAAGCTTCAATCTTTGGCCGCATCTCACGGTGCTCCAGAATGTTACCGAGGCCCCTGTTCATGTCATTGGCGTTAGCCGAAAGGATGCCAACGATCACGCCGTAGCGCTGCTGGAAAAGGTAGGACTGTCCCATAAGCACGATGCCTACCCCTGGTCTTTGTCGGGTGGACAACGACAACGCGTGGCTATTGCCAGAGCCCTGGCGATGAACCCTGAAGTCATTTTGTTCGATGAGCCGACCTCTGCTCTCGATCCGGAGCTTGTCGGTGAAGTCCTTGCGGTGATGCGCTCGCTGGCCGAGGACGGTTTCACCATGGTCATCGTCACTCATGAAATGGAGTTCGCTCGCGCCGTATCAAATGAAGTGGTCTTCATTGAAAAAGGACAGATCATTGAACGGGCTACACCGGAAAAATTCTTCACGAATTCAGACAGTGAACGTGTACGTCAGTTTTTAGGGCGCTACAGAACGACTAGTGCATGACTGACCATGCCACTCGCTGACATTGCACCCAAAGCAACGCCATCCGCGCCTATCCACACGCCACTTCTCAATGATTTACAAGGAACCGGTATGTTATTCGTAAATCCTCGCGCCTCTCGTTGCCCTTATCCTGCCGACCTCAAGGAAGTCATGAGCGTCGGCTCAGCACATGAATCACGAGACTGGCTATCGAGCTGGGAGCATCTGAGCCAGGACGCAACGCCACTGTGGGAGCTTCCCGGCATTGCCGCAGAGCTTGGTGTCGCCCGGTTTTGGGTCAAAGATGAGTCGACACGCTCACCCTTGGCCAGCTTCAAGGCACTCGGTGCCCCCATCGCGCTGATCAGGCTGATTCTGCGTCTCATGCCCCAGGAGTCCTTCGACCCCAAAGGGCTTATTACCGGCAGGTATCGGGAACGCCTTCGTGACTTCACCGTTATCAGTGCCACCGACGGAAATCATGGCCGGGCCCTGGCTGCGGCCGCTCAAAGCGTCGGCTGCAAATGCGTCATCGTCTTGCACGCCAATGTGAGTGCCGAGCGCGAGACTGCCATTGCGGCGTACGGTGCTCGCATTATCCGCATTGAAGGCAACTACGATGAGTCTGTCGAGCATACGGCCAAGGTTGCTGAACAGAATGGATGGCCCGTCGTCTCCGATACGTCATACGAGGGTTACGAGATTGTCCCTCGTGATGTGATGCAGGGTTACGGCACCATCGCCGCCGAACTGATAGAGCAAACCACGGGGGATACCACAGCGCCCTGCCCCTTTACCCATGTCTTCCTGCAGGGGGGCGTTGGCGGAATGGCCGCCGGGATCAGCAGCTATCTCTGGGAAATTTATCAAGACCAACGACCTGCATTCGTGATGGTCGAACCCCGGCAAGCTGATTGCCTTTATCAAAGCGCGATTCAGGGTCGTCCTGCCAAAGCGACAGGCTCGGTAGATTCCGTCATGGCGGGTTTGGCCTGTGGTGAAACCTCTCCCCTCGCCTGGCGATTCCTGGAGCCGAGCATCGATTTCTTTTTGACCATCGCTGACCACGAAGCTGTAACCGCGATGCGCAAGCTCGCTCAAGGGAGCGCAAACGATATTCCCATCGTTGCCGGTGAGTCGGGGGTGGCCGGTCTGGCGGCTGTTCAAATACTGGTGCGCGATTCAGAAGCCGCCAAAAAAATCGGCCTCAACAGTGACTCTCGCATCCTGATCATCAGTACCGAAGGCGCTACTGCACCGACAGTGTACGAAAGCTTGGTGGGTGAATCCGACGAAGCAGTGATCGACCGCCAGCGTCAATGGCAGAAACGAAAACATCTGTGATTCGAAGAGAAAAGGAGCACCTCCAGTGATCAACCAAGACGAATTCCACGCACAGCTTGTGAGCTGGCGTCATCACTTGCACCAACACCCCGAGGTCGGCTTCGAAGAGCTGCAGACCTCAAACTACGTTGCCGATGCGCTCACCTCTATGGGCCTCGAAGTTCACCGAGGCATTGGTGGCACGGGGTTGGTCGCGAGTCTGAAGATCGGTGATAGTCCGGCGGTCGTAGGCTTGCGTGCCGATATGGATGCGCTGCATATCCTTGAAGATGCGCCTGGACGCGATCACGCCTCCGTATCCGCCGGGAAGATGCATGCCTGCGGTCACGACGGCCACATGACGATGATCCTCGGAGCCGCGCGGCTATTGACCGAAAGTCGCGATTTCAATGGCACCGTGCGTTTTATTTTCCAGCCCGCCGAAGAACACGGCTGTGGTGCAAAAGCGATGATCGCCGATGGTCTGTTTGAGCGCTTTCCTGTTGATGCGATCTACGGTGCTCATAACATGCCCGGGCTCCCCGCTGGATCGATCGCGACTCGCTCAGGGGGGATCATGGCCAGTGAAGATAACTTCGTTATTCGAATCAAAGGCCAGGGGACCCATGCGGCACGACCTCACATGGGGGTTGACCCAATCGTCATCGCGGCTGAAGTGGTGTTGGCATTGCAGACCATCATTTCCCGAAACCTCGATCCAAGCGTTCCGGCGGTGATTTCGTGCACAGAGTTCATCACTGATGGAATCCGCAATGCGATTCCAACCCATGTTGTGATCAAGGGGGACACTCGCAGCTATGCGCCCGACGTCCAGGCCATGCTGGAAACGCGCATGCGAGAAGTTGCAGAAGGTATTTGCAGGCTTCATGGCGCTTCCTGCGAGTTCGAATACTCCCACGAGTTCGCACCGACGGTGAACTGGGCGCAGTGCACCCCCATCGCTGTTGCTGCCGCGACAAAAATCGTTGGCGCAGACAAGGTGAATGCAGAAATCCAGCCGATGATGATCTCGGAGGATTTTGGTGCCTTCCTTCAAGTCGTGCCCGGTAATTTTGTGTTCATCGGCAATGGCGAAAAGGCGGATGAAGGGGGTATTCCGCTCCACAACGCCAAATACGATTTCAACGACAATGTACTGACCACCGGTGCGCATTATTTCGCTGAGGTGGCCCGGACTGCCCTGTCTGCGGGATAGGCAAGAAGAGGACAGCACTGTGACGTGCTGTCCTCTCGCAAGGGCGTGAGAACGGGTACCCCTTCAAAGTATCGAGCGTATGGTTCCACCTTCAATGCGCATGGCCATACCGTTGAGCGCCGGCGATGCTGCCAGGTGCAGGACGCTGCAGGCCACCTCTTCGGGCTCGATCATGCGTCTGATCAGGGATGTCGGTTCAGTTTCGTCAAAATAGTCGTGTACCACCTGTTGCGCCGAGATGCCCTTCTCTTCTGCGATTTCCCGGTGATAGCGCTTGACCGCCTCGGTGTAGGTAGGCCCGGGGAGTATCGAGTTGACGCGCACCGCAGTGCCCTTGGTCAATTCCGCCAAAGCCCTGGAGATACCCAGCAGACAGGTTTTCATCGCGCCATAGTGAACCATCCACGGCTGCGGCTTGACGGCGGACTCACTGCTGATAAAGACAATCGACCCATGCCCGCGATTGAGCATGTCCTTCATGACAAGGCGCGTCATGCGCACACCGCTCATGACATTGACGTTGAAGTAATGAAACCACTGGGCATCGTCTGTTTCGAAAAAATCCCTGACCTCGAATATCCCGACATTATTGATCAGGAAGTCGATCGGGCCGGACTCCAGGGCCATGTTGACCAGGCGCTCCGCCGCCCCGTCCTGCGTCAAATCGGCAACCAGGCCCCTGCTGGAGTCGCCCAGTTCTTCCACCGCAGCATTCACTTCGCCCGCCAATAGCCCGCTAATGACAACCTTTGCACCTTCGAGGATAAAGCGTTGGGCGATGGCCTTGCCAATGCCTGTCGCCCCGCCTGTGATGAGTGCGGTTTTGCCAGTCAGTTGATAATCCATGAAAGCTGCCTTGTTTGTTGTTATGCGCAAAATCTTGCCCCAGGCTCGGGCTGAAGTCTTTCAAGGGTTGCAGAAGACTGCTTTAACAAAACTCTGAAAATGGCTGCTTGACCTGCCGTTATTAAGGTCTGAGATGCGGGCCAATCCTTTCCAACAGAAAATCAATAAAAACCCTGACGCGATGGGGTAGTTGCTGTCCCGGGCCGATAAACACCGCATGAATCGCCTCGGTTTCACCGCTGTTGAATGGCTCCAGCAGCGGTATCAAACGCCCCGACTCGATATCGGCATTAATATGGAAGCTCGCGAGTCGAGCGATACCCAATCCCGCCAGCGCAGACTGGCGCATGCTCTCGCCATCACTGAGCAAGGCATTGCCTTTGGGTTCAATCTCGATGCGCTGGCCTTCGGCGTCGCGATAAACCCAGGCCTGAGAATGACGATGAAAACCAAAGCTCAGCCGATTATGTCGCTGCAGGTCTTCCAGGGTTTTCGGCTGACCGTATCGTGCGATGTACGCCGGTGACGCCACCGTGATCATTCGGCTTTCACCCAGTCGACGCTGAACCAGGCTCGACTCCTTCATCGGTCCGGTACGTATCGCGACATCCGCGCGTCGTTCCAGTAGATCCACAACGGTATCGGTCAACTCTACGTTCAGGGTGATGTCCGGGTAAGCCGCCAGAAAATCAGGCAATTGCGGTAACAAGCAATGCAGGCCAAAAGGAAGGTTGGCATTGACCTGAATCAACCCGCTAGGTTTGGCCACATTGGCAATATCGCGCTCGGCGGAGTCAATCAGCTCAAGTATCCGCAGGCACTCATTGTTGAATCGCTCGCCTTCGGCCGTGAGCTCGAGGCGCCGGGTGGAGCGATGAAGTAAACGCGCACCCAGCCGCGTTTCCAATCGGGCGATCAACTTGCTCACCGCCGAGGGCGACATGTGCAGAAGCCGGGCAGCCTCGGAAAAGGTGCCTGCGTTGACGACTCGGGTGAACACTTCCATTTCGCCAGAGCGGTTGATGTCTTTGAGATTTAGCATGAACTGTATTCACAGATACTTGTAGTTAGAGCAGTCTAGCTCACAAACGGACCCCATCGTATCGTGAAGAGATTCCTTAACCAGGAATGACCGCGCCTTTGTTTCAAGTAGAGGCCGGGCAAACTCAAGATGCGAAGGAGACAGAACATTGAAAATTTTCGTTACCGGTGTGACCGGTTACATCGGCGGTTCGATTGCCAAATACCTGGTAGATGCGGGTCATGAAGTCAGTGGCCTGCTGCGTAATCCGGAACAGCGCAGTGCGCTGCTGGCGCTGGGCATCACCCCTGTGCTCGGCACCCTGGATGACGCGTTCATTCTCAGCGAACAGGCGCGTGCTGCAGACGCGGTCGTGAATGCGGCCAATTCGGATCATCTGGCCTCGGTTCAAACCTTTATCAGCGCCCTGAGCGGTAGCGGAAAAGTGCTGCTGCACACCTCTGGTTCAAGTGTTGTAGGAGACGATGCTCGCGGGGCTTATGAGCGTGCCGAGATCTTCACCGACGAGACGCCATTCACCCCCATGGACATCCGCAAGGATCGGGTTCACATCAACCAGACCGTGCGGCGCGCAGGTGTCGAACAAGGTATCCGCAGCATCGTGTTTTGCCCGACCATGATTTACGGTGAATCATTGGGATTGCCGGCAAAAAGCGATCAACTGCCCAAGCTGTTCGCGCAATCGCGCAAATATGGCGCCGGGGCCTACATGGGTGCCGGAGTACATCGCTGGTCCAATGTGCACATTGAAGATCTGGCAGAGCTTTATCGCCTTGCAATCGAAAAGGCTCCATCGGCCTCGTTGTTCTTCGCCGAAAACGGCGAAGCATCGTTCCTCGAAATCGCTACGTCGATCAGCAAATCACTTGGCTTTGGCGGCGAGATTCAAAGCTGGCCGGCTGATGATGCCATCGCCAAACTTGGAGATTGGGCGCGTTTTGCCATCGGCTCCAACAGCCGCGTGCGGGCAGTCAATGCGCGCACTTTGCTTGGCTGGAAGCCAAAGCGCGAATCGATTTTGCAGTGGATCGAAAACAGCGGAGTTCAATGGTAATAACCGCTGACTGTCGAGATTCTGAAAGCTCACTTCGGTGAGCTTTTTTATGGGCTGGCGAATGCTGTTTCCAGGCAAATCACACCCATAAAAAAAACGTGCAACCAGGGTGATCGTCAATGAAGACCCTCGTTGCACGCCAGGCCCATTAAGCCTAAAGGGGAAATTCGTTATGGCGTTACTGCCGGTCAGTCATGTGGGAGCGAACCTGCTCGCGAAAGCGATGTATCCGTCGAATCATCGGCGACTGGTACACCCTCGCGAGCAGGCTCGCTCCCACCCGATATCAAGGCTTAAGCCAACACCTCCAGCGCCACGCTTTCGATGCCCGCCGCATCCAGCCGGTAATGCCGATAAAGGTGAGTCGGCGGCGCAATGAGGCTGTACTCGTCGTAAATCCCATGGCGTCGCACTTTGACGCCAATGCCTTCTTGCGCGATGACTTCACACACAGCGCCACCCAGACCGCCAATGATGTTGTGTTCTTCAACGGTAAGAATGGACCGGCTGTTGCGCGCAGCCGTCAGTACCGCTTCACGGTCCAATGGCTTGATGGTGGTCATATCGATCACACCTACCGAACGCCCGGCAGCATTCAAGGCTCGCGCCGCTTCAAGGGCGGGGTGAACCGTGGAGCCTGTCGCGATGATGGTCAGTTCATCGCCCGTCAGGTGCACGGTTGCCTTGCCAAAGACAAAATCCGGAACGGTTTCATACACCACCGGATCACGCCCGCGCTGGATGCGGAAGTAGATCGGTTGCGGGTAGTTGGCCGAAGCCAGGATTGCCGCCTTGAGCTGATTGCCATCGGCTGGAGCAACCACCGTGATATCGGCAATCGAACGCATGATCGCCAGGTCCTCGGTGGCGTGGTGCGAGGTGCCGTAGAAGCCCAGGGAAATCCCGGCATGGTGACCGATCAGGCGCACCGGCAAGGCTGAATATGCAACGTCCATACGGATCTGCTCGCAGCACAGCAATGGCAGGAAGGACGCAAAGGTCGCTACGAATGGCTTCATGCCTACTGCGGCCATCCCGGCCGCGGCAGACACCATGTTCTGTTCGGAAATACCGAACTGCACGAATTTCTCTGGATGCAGTTCGGCGAATTTAGAAAGGCCGTTGGAGTACTGAAGGTCGGCGGTACCGGCAACGATCGGCTCGCCCCGTTCGACCAGTTCGATCAGGGCATCCGAC
Organism: Pseudomonas sp. GNP012; assembly: GCF_054343835.1. NCBI lineage: Bacteria > Pseudomonadati > Pseudomonadota > Gammaproteobacteria > Pseudomonadales > Pseudomonadaceae > Pseudomonas > Pseudomonas sp. GNP012. The sequence goes on from NZ_JBTGUU010000001.1 coordinate 2,289,072, forward strand.
AAGGCATTCAAGCTCGGTGTCTGGCTGTTCAGTTCCCGGTACTGCCAGGAGTTGTTCGACAGAGGTGCGGTATTCATGAGTTAGATCACCTTGCTTTTGATTTCGTCGATAGCACGCTGCGCATCTTCGGGATCGAGATACCCCAGGTGCCAACCCGGCTCGGTTTCCATGTAAGAAACCCCTTTGCCTTTGACCGTATTGGCGATGACGCACACCGGCTGCGTGCGCGTCGTGTCGGCTTTGAGGCGTCGCAACAGACTGGTGACTGCAGCGAGATCATGGCCATCCACCACGTGAGTCTCCCAACCGAAAGCAATCCACTTGTCCGCCAACGGCTCGATACCGATGACGTCATCGACATTACCGTCGAGCTGATAGCCATTGCGGTCGATGATCGCCACCAGGTTTGCAGTCTTATGGTGGGCCGCCGACAGTGCCGCCTCCCACACTTGCCCTTCCTGCATTTCCCCGTCACCGAGCATCACGTAAGTGGTGAACGACTTGCCCAGCATCCGCCCGGCCAGGGCCATGCCCAAGCCGCCGGACAGGGCATGACCGATGGAACCGGAGGAGAAATCCACACCGGGGACTTTGCGCATATCTGGGTGGTCGCCCAGGGGATTACCGAGACGCGTGTAGTTGTCGAGGATTTCTTTGGCGAAGAAGCCCCACTCCACCAACACTGGAAACAACCCGACGGCCGCATGCCCCTTACCCATCATGAAACGGTCACGGTCGGGCCATTTTGGCTCGGCGAACCGCAGGTCCATCACGTCGTAATACAACGCGGCGAACAACTCGGCGGCGGAGAACACTGAGGTGTAGTGGCCGACCTTGGCGATCTCGATCAGCCGGATGGTTTCCAGGCGAATGAACTGGGCCTTCTCCCGCAGTCGAGACAATTCGTTCTCGCTCAGTTCAAAAGCGTGATCCGCGCTTCCGCGGAAATTCGTCAAATCAGTCATATGTCGTGTCCAGGCGCAATACCAGAGTTTCGGCCGCATCCGCGACGCGGCCGCACATAAGCCCAGCGCAATCGGGCGATTACTGCGCTTTCAAGCGTGGCGTCATGTAGTCGTTGAGGCGCGGCATGACCTGCTGCGCGGTCAGCTGCATCGAGCGCCGCCACAGCGCTTCGTCGTCCCACTCGTGGAAGGTGGTCATCAACGTGCCGAACGGCCCGGTCTGCTCACTGAACGCGACCAGTTGCTCGGTGACGGAATTGACGTCGCCGTAAATCACCATTTCCTTGATGCAGTGGTCGACCGTCACTTCCTCGTCGGTCATGTCGGGGCGGGTCTTGAAGATCTTGGTGTAATGGTTGGTGGCCAGGTTATCGATCATGTAGTCAAAGTAGCGCCGCAGCGTGCAGCTCTCTTGCGCCAGATAGTCTTCGGCCTGGGCCTGAGAGTCGGCAACGAACACCGAACGGGCCACTCGCCAATTATTGGCATCGGCCTTGATCCCGGCACTTTCCGCGCCCTGGCAGTAAGCCAGCCAATGGGAAGCCACCGTTGCCGTCGGGTTGAAGTTGGCGGACATCAGGTCCCAATCCTTGGCGCCCGCGAGTTTTGCGGTGCCGGAAAACGGACTCATGGCCGTGGTTGCCACCCGTGGAAACGGCTTCTGGAATGGCGTCGGCATGTAGCCGATTTCCAGTTCGTGGTGCACCGAGTCCTTGAGGCTGACCTGGTAGTGCTGCGAGGAAAAATCATAGGGCGCGTCCGAGTTCCAGATCGCACGGATCATCTCGTAGCACTCCACCATCATCTGCCCACGGTCCTTGCCATTGCTGCCGTACACCTCGAAGTCGGAAGCCAGCCCACCCGGGCCGATGCCCATGATGAAACGTCCCTTGGACATGTGGTCGAACATCGCGGCATCGGCGGCGATTCGCGCCGGGAAATGGTGCGGAAGATTCAGCACTCCGGTGCACAGTTTCATGCGTTGGGTCAGCGGAATCAGGGTGGACAGAAATTGCAGCGCATTGGTAATCGGCTCGGTGCGCTGTGACGTATGTTCACCGACCCAAAGCTCATCAAAACCGACGCTGTCGGCATGGACGGCACAAGCGATGTCCTGATCGTACATCTCGTGATAGTCCCAGCCCTTGTGATGAAGTGGCTGCATGAACATGGCGAGTTTCATGTCGTTCTCCTGCTGTTTTCAGTGACCGGTGCACTGCGAAACTGTTTTCGCTGCACACCGTTTTCATGACGAGCGCTCGTTTCGCAGGCGTGCCAGTGCCAGCGCTGCAAGTCGCAACGTTCAAGGAATGGGTTAAATATCCGGGGCAATTGACGCGTGACTTCAGCGCGTACAACTCACCCTCAAATGCTTTATTTGTGCTTCAACTTCCGTGCAGCAACCAGCCGCCGTCCACCAGCAAATCGATGCCTGTCACATAGGACGACAGCGGCGAAACCAGGAACAGCACGGCATCGGCGATCTCCCAGGGCTCGGCCGCCCGACCCACGGCGATGTTGCCCAGCACGTTGTCCTGCCGGTGCTGTTCGAGCAGTTCCGGCTCCAGGTTTCCCGGCGTCGCGGTCAAGCCCGGAGAGATCGAGTTGACCCGAATGTTGAAGGCACTCAAGTCCTTCGCCAGGCTTCGGGTCATAGCCAGTACCGCGCCCTTGGAAGCGTCATAGGTGCAGTGATTGGCCATGGGTCGGTGACCGCAAATCGACGACAGATTGACGATCGCGCCGGCGCTTTTCTGCCGGCGCATTTGTCGTTGTGCGGCCTGAGTGCCGAGAAACACCGCCCGCGTATTGATCGCGTGGACTGCGTCCCAGAAACCCGCATCGATGTCATCAATCGCCTGGAGCGGATAGACGCCAGCGTTATTGACCCAGATATCCAGACCGCCGAAACGCTCGATCGCGGTGTCCGCCAACCCTTGAATGTCACTCGGACGACTGACATCGGTAGCGTGAAAGTCCACGGCGAAACCGGCCTCGATCAGTTCGCCGCTGCGCTCCGGCGCCAGACTGCCAATCAGTACATTGGCCCCTGCTTCGGCTAGGCGCCGACTGATGGCGAAGCCGATGCCGTTGCTGCCGCCGGTGACAACGGCGGTTTTTCCGGACAAATCCAGCAGTTCGGCAAAGGGCCGATACGGCAGTGCCTGGTACGGGTTCGACATGTTTGATCCTCCTCGATTAATGTCCGTCATCAAGCGGTGGCTAGGGTCATGATGCTGTCGGGGGCAATCTGCGGCCGATGCAGAATGCCTTGGGAACAGCCGCGCGCCATGACCATGACCCGATGGGACAGACCGATGACTTCCTCCAGGTCGGAACTGACGACAATCACTGACACCCCGGTTTTAGCCAGATTGATGATCAGCTCGTAAATCGCCGCGCGTGCGCCCATGTCGATGCCTCGGGTCGGCTCATCGAGGATGATGACTTTCGGATTGCGCGCGATCCATTTGGCGATCACCACTTTCTGCTGATTGCCGCCGGACAACTTGTCGAGCATCTGCCCCGCCACGCCCTTGATCCCCAGCGTCGCAATGCGTTCACGAGCGAATGCCGCTACCCGGTGATTGGCCATGACGCCGCAAGAGCTGAGACTATCCAGATTGCAGTAGGCCAGGTTCTCGGCAATCGTCTGGCTCAGCACCACGCCTTCGGATTTGCGGTCCTCCGGGATCAGCACGACACCGGCATGGATCGCCGCCAGCACGTTATTGGCTGGCAGTGACCGATCCCCCAGGATCACCCTGCCCTGGCTCAACGCACTCAACCCGGCGATCGCCTGAACCAGCTCCGTTCGACCGGCGCCGACGATACCGGCAATGCCGAAAATCTCCCCGGCCTTCACTGAAAATGACACATCGTGAAAGCGCCCCGCCTTGTCTGACAGATGCTCGACGCTCAATACCGGCGCATCCCCTGGGGTCGGCAACTCCGGAAACAAACGGTCGATCGGGCGCCCCACCATCTGCGACACCAGGACGCCGACATCGGCCGCTCCGCTGTCGTGACGAGCGATCAGGTGACCATCGCGCATGACCACGACCTTGTCGGCGATCCGCGCGATCTCATCCATGCGATGACTGATGTAGATGAAGGAAACGCCCTCCTTCTTCAGTTCCTCGATCTGATTGAACAGCAGGTCGGTTTCGTCCTTGCCCAGCGCAGCGGTCGGCTCGTCGAGAATCAACAGACGCGAGTTGAGCGTCAGGGCCCGGGCGATTTCCACCAGCTGCTGGGCGGCGATTTTCAGTTGCCGCACCGGTGTATCCGGCGAGATATCCAGACCCAGGCGCCGCAGTTGCGTCTCTGTTTCACGGAACATCTTCTTACGGTCGATGATGCCGTCGCGGGTCGGCAGATGACCGAGGAAAACGTTCTCCGCCACGCTCAGGTCAGGCAGCAGGTGGACTTCCTGATGGATCATGTTGATCCCCAGCGCCATCGCAGCCCCCGGTCCACTCGGCGCATAGGGTTCACCGGCCAGGAACATCGTGCCTTTGGACGGCGTCAGTGCGCCGGCGACGATGGAGGAAAAGGTCGATTTACCCGCGCCGTTTTCCCCCAGCAATGCCACCACTTCTCCATAGCCGATATCGAGGCTGATATCTTCCAGCACCCTGACCGAGTTGAATGACTTGCCGATGTTGCTTGCACGGAACAACGGCGCGTGGGTGGTATTGATCGCACTCATGACTTGTTCTCCCTTCACCGGTCTCAAGGATGCTGCTCAAGGAAGGTTGCTGCGTTTTCCCGGGTGGTGACGAAGGCTGGCAACAGCTGAGTCTTGGTCACCGGTTTGCCTTGCTGCAGATCGACCGCGGTACGCAACGCGGTACGACCCATTTCCACGGCTTGTTGCGTGATGGTCATGTCCAGTTTTCCATCGCGAATCGCTTCCAGGGCAGATGGCAAACCGTCATAACCGAACACCCAGACCTTGTGATCGATGTTGGCCACCTTTACCGCCTGAGCCGCACCGAGCGCCGGCGCATCGGAACGTCCGATGAACACGTTGATCTTCGGGTTTTTTTGCAGCATGTCCTGAGCGACCTTGAAGCCGTTGTCCTGCAGCCAGTCAGTCGGTTTGCGGTCGATGATCTTCATCTCCGGGGCCTCGGACAGCACCGCATCCAGCCCTTTGGCCCGAGCTACTTCAGTGGAGTCGCCAAGAGTCCCTTGCAGCAGGCCGATTTCAGCCTTGCCGCCCGTCAACTTGATCATTTGCCGGGCCAGTTCGCCCGCTGCAGCCAGGTTGTCGGTAGAGATGTAGGCATCGCATTCGACGTTTTTCGGAAAGTTGTCAATGCAGATCACCGGCACACCCTGCTGTCGCGCCAGGCGCACAGGTACGGCCGAAGCAGCGCTACCGGTGGCGGTGTAGAGCAGCACATCGATGCCTTTGCTCAACATGTCCTGAATCTGACTGACCTGGCGCGCGGGATCGGCCTGTGCATCGGCCACCAGCACATTCTTGATGCCGAGGGTCTTGGCTTGCTCCATGACACCGTCTCGAACCATCAGGTAGAACACCCATTGCAGGCTCGGGATCGACATCCCCACGGTGATTTCGTCCGTAGGTTTGCTTTGTGCGTAAGCACCGGCCGACATCAGGCAGCCCAGCAATGACACCCACAGAAAACGAAGCGAAAAAGCAGACAGGTTCATGTTTTTTACCTTTTTATTGTGCGTGGAACGGTACGGGTGTTGGTCAATGACCCGGGATCAGTCGGCCTTGCGCTTGAGCAAGTCGAGCATCACCGCGAAAGCGATCACCGCGCCGATGACCACTTGCTGGACGAAGGGAGAAATGCCGGCCAGGTTCAGGCCGTTGCGCAAAACGCCGATGATCAATACGCCGATGATCGTGCCGACCACACTCCCCGCACCGCCCTTGAGGCTGCCACCGCCGATCACCACGGCAGCGATCACATCCAGTTCGTAGCCGACACCCGCGCCAGCACCGGCGGTGTCCAGGCGGGACGTCATGATGATGCCGCCCAGGGCCGCACAGATGCCGGAGATGATATACACCGCGCTGGTGTAACCCTTGACCCGGATACCGGCGAGCTTGGCGACCTTGCTGCTACCGCCGATGGCATACAGGCTGCGACCGGGCACCGTGAACTTGAGAACGAACCAGAACACCAGCGCCAGCACCACGAAACAACTGACGGTGAGTGACAGCACGCCGCCATAGCGAATAACCGAGAGGTTGCTGAACCACTCCGGAAATCCGCTGACTTGCGCGCCGTCCGTGACCATATAGGCCAGGCCACGTGCTATGGACATCATCGCCAGCGTCGCAATGAATGATGGAAGGCCAGCCCTAACCACCAGCAAGGCCGTGGTCGACCCACACGCTGCACCAACGGCTATCGCTCCGAGCATGGCCGCCCACATCGGCAGGCCGAGAACCTGTTCGAGCCAGCTCATGACCATGATCGCTACCGCCAGCACTGCACCCACCGACAGATCGATGCCACCGATGAGAATCACCAGCGTCATGCCCAGCGCCATGATGCCCAGCACCGTCACTTGATCCAGCACATTGAGCAGGTTGCTCAAGGTCAGAAAACTATCGGTAAAGAAGGTTAATACTGCACATAACAATAAAAGCCCGACCATCGGACCTGCCACACTGTTTTCCAGACCGACCCACTTTGGAACCGACCCGGGCAGTCTTGTTTTTGCCAACAACTGATTATTCATACCCACATCCACTTCTTATGTAATTGTTATAAGATCGAGCAATACGCGCCAACTACGAACTAACGACCCAACACCCTGTAACGCCCTTCCATATAAAGAAGTGGCTCGTCCAGTGGCTGCGTGATGACATAAATGACGTTGCCGATAATCACCGTGTGCGTGCCGTGTTCAATCTCCTGCACCACTTCGCAAAAGATCGCCGCCTGGGCGTCGGCCAAGTAACGAATACCGTGAACACCCGTGCGCCAATCACCCTCGACAAAACGTCGTTCGCGCAGATCGGGCTGGCTGAATATTTTGCAGATCGGTTCGTGCTGACTTTGCAGCATGTTCACGCAGAACAGCCCGGAACGTTTGATGATCGGTGAGGCACTTGCGCTGCGATTGACACAGATCAGGGCCGACGCAGGGTCCATCGACACCGAGGAAAAGGCAGTCGCAGCCAGACCGTGGGGCTGACCATCGTCATCAAGTGTGGTGATCAGGGTTATAGAAGAGGCAAAGCGGCCCATTGCCAATTTGAACTGACCGGCCAGGTCTATCGAAGGGGCGGCCTCTTGATATTGAACGCGCATAGCATAAACCCTCTTTTTATTGTGACTCACAGGCACTGGCTAGCATTATTAACAATCAACCGGACTTTTCTATTCGATTTTAGGAAATTGACTCTTCACTAAAGCTGAAAGATGAATCAAACAACAAACATATTTGAATTCGTTTCACAGGCACCCTCAAGCCCCTATTCCAAAGCGCTTGCGCACTTATTCACCTTGTCTGTCGCTTCTTTGATTAGATGGTTTTTACTGAATAATTGGCTGATACTTTGACAGCTATAAAAAGCAACTTTCACGAGGCGAAATCCCCATGGTCGATCGATTGCAGGACATGCGGCTGTTTCGACTTGTCGTTCAGACAGGTTCACTTTCAACGGCGGGTCGGCAAATGGGCCTGTCGCCAGCGGCCATGAGTGGTCGACTCAAGGCGATGGAGGACTTCTATGGATTGCGCTTGCTCAAGCGCAACACCCGAAGCTTGAGCCCTACCGCCGAAGGGCAGTTGCTGTTTGAAAATGCCCAGAGAATTCTCGAGGAGGTCGACACCCTCGACAGCATCATCAAAAACGGCCACAGCGATTTGCTGGGCACTATCGGCCTGACGTGCCCTACCGATCTGGGTCGGCAGTGGATCAGCCAACTGGTCGATAGCTTCATCAGCGAAAATCCCCATATCCGCATTCGCCTTTTTCTCACCGACCGCGTACTGGACTTTGTCGAGTCTGGCTCGGACATTGCGATCAGGTTCGGCGACCTTCCGGACAGCACACTTATCGCCCGCTCCCTTGGAGTGGACCGGCATATAGTTTGTTGTTCTCCGCAGTATCTAGAACAGCACGGCGCACCGCTCAGCCCTGAAGACCTGCAGCATCACAACTGCCTGGTACACCTGAGTGCAGATTTCACACTGGATCGATGGAAATTCATGGACAAAGGCGTGCCGACCAGCATTCAGGTCAAGGGCAATCGGCTGGCCAATGACGGTTTCACCTTGCGCCAATGGGGCGTTCAAGGCTTGGGGATCATCTGGAAGTCAGTCTGGGAGGTGGCGGACGACATACAAGCCAAACGGTTGGTCCCGCTGCTAGAAGACTATCAATGCCCCAACACCGGGTTTCACCTGCTGACCGAGGGTGGAAAAAAGCTGCCGTTACGGGTCAAGACCTTCGTCGATTTTGCCGTGCAGTACTTCAAAAAGCTCGATACGCCGTCGCGATACATCCTGCCCCCCCACCTTAGCGTCGACACGATCGCAATCAGCAAAGCTGTGACTACCACTGGCATCCGGTCCTGCGAAAGCCAGCGCCCCGTCAGTAGCCACAAACGCCTTTGAAAGCAAGAACCCTTGATTACTCCCTTTCTGCATTTTTTCCAGTCAGATTTCCGTAGCGACACTTGCCCAATCCCTGCACCAACAATCAACCCTGGTCGCGAGCATGGAGTACTTCTGGGCGATCATCATTGTCGCCAGTGTTGCACTGGTCATTTCTATCACTCAAAAAACCTTCAAGTGAGGCCTTTTCCGCTTATTGGACTACATCACTGCCAATGCTCACAGAGCCTGACCAACTCATCGACCACATACCTGACCTTCGGTCGCAGGTGAGACACCTTCGGCCACACGGCATGCACATCGACAGCTTCGGGTTCATACCCTTGCAGAACCTCCACCAGCCTGCCCGCCTGGATATCCTCCTGGAACAGGCTGCGTGGCATCTGGCACAAACCGGCGCCAGCGACCGCCGCGAGAATCATGGCTTCCCCATCGCCAATCTGATGGGTCGAAGGTGGCGCGTAACGTACGGTCTGCCCTGTCTGCATGACCCGCCACGACAGCGGCTGGCCGCGTCGATGCCCGACAATGCAACGGTGCTGGCTCAGGTCTTCCAGGGTCTGCGGGACGCCAAAGCGCATCAGATAGTCAGGTGAGGCACAAATGACCCAGCGTTGTCGGGTCAGGCGTCGCGCCACCAGACCGCTGGTGTCTTGCAGTTCTCCAAAGCGAACCAGTAAATCGATGCCTTCCTCGAAGGGGTCAACCAGGTGATCGGAGAACGTCAGGCTCAATTGCAAAGCCGGGTACTTGTTGGCGATCTCGAACAGCAATGGGGCCACGACCCGACGCCCGAATGCCACAGGAATGTCGACTCGCAGGCGTCCGGAGGGCTCGCCACCACCGGGCCCCAATCCGCTCTCTGCGGCACCGATTTCTTCAAGGGCGGAAGAACACGCAACGAAATAAGCCTCACCATCGGCGGTCAGGGAGATGCGACGCGTGGTGCGATGAAACAACTGTGTACCCAAGCGTTCTTCCAGGCGCGCAATGGCTTTGCCGACGGCGGATTTTGACACCCCGAGGCGCTCGGCAGCCTGGGTGAAGCTGATCGAACGCGCCGCCACGACGAAGGTGATGACTCCTTGAAACGATTCGATAGGGACCATGCCGATTCGCCAATTATAGAGTTTTGATCTACCCACATTATAGTTTTAGGCCGTTTATCGCCACTATTCGCAACAGTAAGATGAGTTCCAGCAATGTAACGGTGCAGTTCGTGATCGCACGTCGCGCACCTCTTCCCGATCATCAATGCCCAAAAAGGACATCATCATGCCCGTCGTACGTGTGAGCTGGTTCGAAGGTAAAGAACACGCGCAAAAAGCCGCTGTTGCCGCCGAGATCACCGAAAGCATCGTTAAGCACACCGGTACGGATGCCAATTACATCTACGTCATTTTCGAGGACGTCGCGGCTTCGGATTGGGCCGGTGCTGGCAAGCTGTTCGGGGACGCGCCCGAGAAATCCTGACCCCATCAGCATCGAATGCATCGGCTTGGCCAGCGATGCATCCTCAATGGCTTTATCAAGCCTCTGACGCAAGGGCTAACCATGCACTCCTATATTTCCTGCCTGTTCTCCCTCGCTGTAAAGCCCGAAGCGTTTGCGGAGTTCAAGGCACTGATCTCCAATATCGTGGCCGCCACCCGCACTGAGGCTGGCACGCTGGTTTACGAATACAGCGTCAACGAAGACAACAGCACCGTTCACATCCTCGAACGCTATAACGCCGACGCCATCGTCAGTCACGTAGACACCACCTTCGCCCCCTTCGGCAAACGTTTCCTTGAGTTGTGCACCATCAAAAGTCTGGTGGTCTACGGCACGCCGGATGCTGAAGTGCGCAAACGCCTGGATCCGTTCGGCGCGGTCTACATGACCCCTTTCGACGGCTTCAGTCGCTAATTACATTGACTGCGCACGCCGACGGTAACCGCCGTGGCTGCGCACACTCCCGCCCTGCACAGAGACCACCATGTCCGGTATTGCTGAAGTTATTAAGTCCCGAATTTCCGCCAACAGCTACGACACTGAACGTGAGTTGACCGACCAACAGGTCAGCGACCTGATCGATCTGGCTACGCACGCCCCTTCGGCCTTCAACCTCCAAAACTGGAAGTTCCTGGCCGTTCGCAGCAGTGAAGCCAAGGCACGGTTGCTGCCGCTGGCCTACGGCCAACAGAAAGTCATGGACGCCGCCGTGACCTTCATTGTCTGTGGCACCCTCAATCCCCATGAAACCCTGCCTTCAGCTCTGAAACCGACGCTGGACGCCGGCATTATCGACCAGTCGATCTACGACATGTGGCTGGGCGCCGCTCAAGGCATGTACCAGCTAAACCCGCAGTTGCAACGCGATGAGGCAATCCGCTCGGGCTCGCTGGCGGCCATGACCCTGATGCTCGCCGCCAAAGGTCAAGGCCTTGTTTCGACGCCCATGATCGGTTTCGACCAATCGGCAGTGGCACAAGCGTTCGGTCTTGGCGCGACGGAGATCCCGGTGATGTTGATCACCGTTGGCTACCCAGGCTCGGCCAACTGGCCTCAAAAGCCTCGCAAAGCTGTTAACGAAGTTCTGCAATTCGTGTAAGCCATGCTGCCAGTGCAGCCAGGCACTGCCTGGCTGCACTGGCATTTCATGATCAGCACGCGCCTACAATATGCCTGGACTTAAACCAGTGTCCGAAAAACCCATCTCACCCGCCTCGCTACGGGCGATCCTGATCGCCGCCTGTTTGGGATTCCTTGTCGTTCAACTCGATGTGAGTGTCGTCAACGTCGGCCTGGGCGCTCTCAAGACTGCTTTCGGTAGTGACCTCACAGGCCTGCAGTGGGTCATCAACAGCTACGCGTTGCCTTTTTCTGCCCTGCTCATCCTGGGGGGCGCCTGGGGCGACAAATGGGGAGCCAAATCCGTGTTTGCCGCGGGCTTCGCACTCTTTACGCTTGCCTCCATTGGCTGTGGTGCCGCCGCCAGCATGAGCATGCTGATCACCATGCGTATCGTGCAGGGCATTGGAGCGGCTTTTCTGATACCGACATCACTTACCCTGATTCGCGTGTCATTTCATGACACCGACTCGCGTCGTGCCGCTGTTGCACTTTGGGGTGCCTGTGGGGGTATCGCATTGGCTGCCGGTCCTGTGATTGGCGGTTTGATGATCGAGTACTTCGGCTGGCGAAGCGTATTTCTGCTGAATATTCCGATCGGCCTGCTGGCAGTCGGGCTGATTCTGCACTATGCCCCCGCCTCCCCTCGGGTTGATAAGCAGGTCGATTTGCCAGGGCAAATCAGTATCGCGATTTGCCTGGCGTCTCTGACCTATGGCTTGACCGAATCCAGCGCCAAAGGCTGGGCGAGCGAAACACTCACCGCATTGGCCATTGCCGCGATCAGTGCGGTGGCATTCATCCTGATCGAGCGTCGGGTTAAACATCCCATGCTGCCCCCCCGCCTGGCGAGGAACAAAGTGCTTGGGAGCATGGCGCTTGCAGGCGCTGCGATCAATTTGACGTTTTACGGGACGGTCTTTGTTTTCAGCATCTACTTTCAAGCCTTCCTGCACTACGACGCATTCAAAACCGGCTTGTCGTTTATCCCGCTGACAGCGGTGCTGACACTTTCCACGATGCTCTCATCGAGGTTCGCCCGGCGATTCAGTGCCACTCGCATTATCACGACGGGTTTCACGGTTCAGATCGTCGGGTTCATCGCGCTCTCGCAGACCACATCCAACAGCTCGCTCTGGCTGCTCAACGGTGCGTTGATGCTGGTGGGAATCGGTAGCGCCATGTCAGTACCGTTCATTACCAACTCGATGCTGTCCTCGGTCACGCAGCATGACGCGGGTATCGCCTCCGGCCTGATGGCCTCCGCCCGGCAACTGGGCGGCGTGATAGGTGTTGCTGTGTTCGGCACAATGATCGCTCATACGGACAAAACCGATTTTTCTGCAGGGCTTTCCAGCGCGATGCTGTTTTCAGCGTTGGTCCTGGCGCTTTGCATCGCGGTCAATCTGTATACGGCCACCGCTCGACGTCAATAGATCCCGGAGGGGGCTGCCCTCCGCGCCATTTCTTCAACCGGATTGGATTGCACTTTGAATTACCCACTGAACAATCAATCGCTGCTTTCACTGCTGGGCCAAAACTTCCACTTTCCCCATGAAATACCTGGCCAACCGGTTCGCGTTTCTGACTTTGATGGCCTGAAACTCAACAGCTTTGTCACCAGCGACGGGGTTAACCTCGCCTATTGGGAGGCCGGGGCTGGCACGCCGTTGATTTTCATCCCGGGATGGTCAGCCAACGGCGCCTTGTATTTCCACCTCATGCACATCCTCAGCCAGCATTATCACGTGTACGTGCTGGATGTCAGAAACCAGGGATTCTCTGAAAAGGTAGCCTTTGGCAACCGAATTTCCCGACATGCCATGGACGTAAAACAGTTTGCCGATCACCTGGGCGTGTCCGAAGCCGATTACTGCGGTTGGTCGATGGGGGCGTCGATCCTGTGGGCCTATATCGACCTGTTCGGCACACAAGGCATGCGTACGCTGAGCATCATTGACCAGGCACCCTCCGTTTATTGTCACGAAGACTGGACAGAACAGGAGCGACTGCAAGCCGGGGCGTTCACCACCTCGCCCGAGCGCATGATTGCGTCCTACGCCAAAGGAGCGCCCACCAATCAACTGATCAGCGCGACTCGGGTGCTGGAACGCGCCACTGCCCTGGACTCACCCTGGTTTCACAACGTAATAAGCCTGGCTCAGGCCGTTATGAAGGATGACATGGCGTTTATGGAACGCGTGCTGTTCGATCACGTCACCAACGATTGGCGGGATGTCATCCAGGCAAAGATTGATGTTCCTACCGCGATTTTCACTGGCGAATACAGCGACTGGCTGGACAGCCAGCGCTGGATGAATTCGGTCGTTGCGGGATCTGCGCTGCATGTGTACACCAAGGCCGAACAAGGCGATCACTTCCTGGCGCTGAAGAACCCGGAAAAGTTCACGGCCGACCTGCGAGGCTTTCTGGGTAAGTGCTGAGTCAGCCCCTGTCCGGAGAAATCCTCTCTACTGTTCCCATTGAGGATGGGCAAATCGCTCAGCCAGAAAGTTGATCAGCACCCGAACCTTGGTCGCCAAGTGCTTGCGGGTGGGATACACCACGTAGATACCCAGTTCGACGGACTGGTATTCGGGCAGGATCTCAACCAGGTCCCCCGCCCGCAAATCCTCGGCCACCATGAAGCTGGGCTGCAAGGCAATGCCGCCCCCCGCCAAGGCAATACTGCGACAGGTATCGCCATTGTTGCAGCGAACAATCGAGCGAGTACGAACATTTTCGCTGCCATCAGGCCCCATGAATTGCCATTCATTGCCGCTGGCGAAGTTGGTATAGGCAATCACTCCGTGCTCTGCCAGGTCTGCCAACGTGTGCACTTGTGGGTGGCTCGCCAGATAGTCGGGTGACGCACACAGGCACATCCGCGTGCCAGCCAGACGGCGCCCTATCAGTGAAGAGCTTTCCATGCGGGCAATACGAACAGCGGCATCGAAGCCCTCCTCCACAAGATCCACCAGTCTGTCGTTCAAGCTGATGTCCAACTCGACGTTGGGATACGCCTTCATGAAGTCGCCCCATAGCGGCGCCAAGTGCAGCACACCAAAACTGACCGGTGCATTCACCCGTAAAACGCCACTGGGTTCCGGAGCGGTGGACGATACGGCCTCCTCGGCCTGATCCATGAGCGCCAGGACTTCACGCGCCTGGTGGTAAAACTGACGCCCCTCCTCCGTCAATGAAAGCCGGCGGGTTGTGCGATGCAACAGCCGCGCACCGAGCCGTTCTTCCAGGCCGCTCACATAACGCGAAATGGCCGCCTTGGACATCTCCAGCGGTTCGGCCGCCCCGACAAAACTGCCTTTATCGACCACGGTGCAGAAAACCTGCATCTCCAGTGCTCTGTCCATCATTGTCTCGATAAGTGGAACGGTTAGTCGCATTTGGCCTTATTTATCTCGATTTCTCAATCTATAAACTGAGCCCATCGAAACGCACATCAACCTGAATGAGGCCGCGATGAAAATTACAGTAGTGGGTACCGGCAACATGGGTTCGGCGTTCGCCAAACAGTTGTCCAGTGTCGGCCATATCGTTCGAATCACCGGCCGCGACATCGACAAGGCCAACACCCTGGCCGCTCAGTTTGACAATGTCAGCGCTTATCCAGCTGCGAAGGCACTGGGTGACAGCGACGTCGTTGTCGTTGCAACTGCCTATGAAGACGCCGCCAAAGCCTTGCAAAGCCTGGGCGACCTGACGGGCAAGGTGGTTATAGACATCACCAACCCACTGAGCGCCGACTATATGTCGCTGACTCTCGGTCACGTGACGAGCGCTGGCGAAGAGATTGCCAAAGCAGTACCTCAAGCCCAAGTCGTCAAAGCGTTCAACACGCTGTTTGCCCAAGTGCTTGCCGATGGTCCGACATTCGCCAATGACCAACGCGGCAGTGTGTTTGTCGCCAGCGACAGCGAGCGCGCCAAGCAGACCGCGAACACCCTGGCACACAGCCTTGGCTGGGACACGGTGGACGCGGGCGCACTGATCAATGCCCGCTACCTGGAGCCATTGGCAGGTCTGAACATCTACCTCGGTTATGGCGCCGGCCTAGGCACTTCCATCGCCCCTTCCTGGCTTAACAAGTAATCCGTGGGGAGCATTCACTATGAACACGTCGTTCCCCCTGTTGTTTGTGTCTCACGGTGCACCACTGTTTGCCATCGAGCCTGGTCTGGCGGGTCAACGTCTGGCCGAACTCGGTCGCAAGCTGCCGCGACCTGACGCCATCGTGATCATCTCCCCGCATTGGATGACCCGCGGCGAAATCAGCGTTACAGCGAGCACCGCCCCTGAAACCATTCACGATTTCGGCGGATTTCCCGACGCCTTATACCAGCTGCGCTACCCCGCACCGGGTGCTCCGGCCCTCGCCGCTCATATCGTGGGTCTGCTACAGAATGCCGGATGGAGATCTCGGCTTGACGCCCGTCGAGGTCTGGACCACGGCGCCTGGGTGCCTCTGCTTTATCTGGCGCCTGAAGCCGACATTCCCATCGTTCAGGTCTCGATGCCTGCCGGCCTTGACACTTACCAGGCCTGGAAATTGGGCAAAGCCCTCACGCCACTGCGCAAGATGAACGTGTTGATCGTGGCTTCCGGAAGTCTGACCCATAACTTGTATGAGTTTCGGGGGGCTGCCAGCCATGAGGCTGACTACGTGAAAGCGTTCGCTGCCTGGACAGCCCAAAACCTGCAGGCGGGCAACACCGATTTGCTACTGGACTATAGGCAGCACGCCCCTTCAGCCGAACGCGCCCACCCGACGGATGAACATTTTTTGCCGTTGCTCATCGCCCTTGGTGCGGCGGGTGAACGATATGAAACGCGTGTCTTGGAAGGCGGCGTGAGCTACGGAGTGCTGGCAATGGACAGCTACCTGTTTACCTCGAACGACAATGATGGATCTGAATCCATTCAAACTAGTTAAGGCGCACAGACTATGGTTGACACGATTTTTTCTGACGCTGCCCGCGAACCGCAAACGGGCCTGTTTTTCCGCAAAGGGTGCGGTACTTCGGCGCCCAAGGGCCGCCTGGTTTTGCTGCATGGCGTTGGTTCAAACGAAGCGAATCTTGCCTCATTGGCCGCATCGTTGCCCGAGGAGCTGGAGGTGATTCTGCTTCGCGGTCCGCTGCAAGTCGGCCCACAGGGCTTCGCCTGGTATCAGGTGAACTTCACCAGCAACGGCCCTTCGTTCAATCAAGAGCAAGCAGAGTCAAGCCGGCAACTGCTGCAACGCTTTATCGAAGCACTGCCCAAGTTGCCGACCGTGATCGCCGGCTTCAGCCAGGGCGGCATCATGAGCGCGAGCCTTGGGGTCACCGAGCCCGAATTGGTTGCCGGTTTCG
Organism: Pseudomonas sp. GNP012; assembly: GCF_054343835.1. Lineage (NCBI taxonomy): Bacteria > Pseudomonadati > Pseudomonadota > Gammaproteobacteria > Pseudomonadales > Pseudomonadaceae > Pseudomonas > Pseudomonas sp. GNP012. The sequence goes on from NZ_JBTGUU010000001.1 coordinate 2,305,639, forward strand.
CAATTTTAAGCGGACGAATGCTGCGTGAACTTGATCCTCGGATCGCTTCCACCGAGCGACTCAAGTCGGTCAGCGCGTTCATTGCCCATGGGCTGCAGGACAACGTCCTACCAGTGACTTGGGCGAAAGAATCGGACGCCTGGCTGAGTCGAATCGGTGTCGCCCACGAAACGCATTTTTACGACATGGCCCACGAGATCATCGCTGAAGAACTGGCGGATTTTTCGCAATGGCTGAACCACACGCTGTCTCTCTCCAAGTAAAAAAAAGGAACTGCACCATGATCGATTCACGTACCGCTCCGTATGCCGCACTCGTTATGCGCCTGGCCCTTGGCATCATGTTCATTGCTCACGGCCTGACCAAGGTGCTGGTGTTCACCCCCGCTGGCACCGCAGGTTTTTTTGAGTCCATTGGTTTCCCGGGTTTCCTGGCGTACCCGGTCATGGCCTTTGAAGTCATCGGCGGCTTGATGCTGGTGCTGGGTGTCTACGCACGCTGGGTGGCCGCGCTGGCGGTGGTTCAACTGGTCGTGGCCGCTACCGTCCACTTCGGTAATGGCTGGAGCTTCACTAACGCCAATGGCGGCTGGGAATATCCTGTCTACCTGGCGGCAACAGCTCTGGTTGTCGCGTTGCTGGGCGACGGCGCCATGGCGACAAAAGCATCCAGCAACGCGTAAGTTACTGCTGGCTCAACACCCACCGACGCCCTGCCCCGGAGCGTCGGTGGTTTTCGTTTGAGCTCAGCCGTAAGTCATCACGTTAGGCGCGATGTCATGAAGCTCACGAACGCCTTTATCTTGGGCAACGGATGGCGACTCGATGGCCAGAGAATGCTGAACGTGCGGTGGTCGCGAACGTAGCGATCCAGTACCGGCACCAATCGTCCTTCAGCAATCGCGTCCTCGACGAAAAAATCAGGGAGACAGGCGATTCCCAGCCCCGCCTCAGCCATTGCCATCAACGGTTCAATTGCGTTGGCGGTAGCTGACTGTCCCAGTTCAACACTGGTCTGCCCCTTTTTCGTCACCAGAGGCCAGGGGTCGAGTTTACCGCTGGTGGGAAATCGGTAACGCAGACATGAATGGCTGGACAGTTCCGAGGGTCGTGAAGGAACACCTCGCAGTGAAAGATATGCAGCAGATGCCACCAGGCGGTGACTGTAGCCGTTGAGCTTGCGCATCATCAGTCGCGAGTCTTCAACTTCACCGATCCGCATCACGGCATCGAAACCCTCCTCGATCACGTTGACCAACCGATCACTGAACTCCAGTTCCAGCTCCACGTCGGGATATGCCTGCTGAAACGCAATCAAGTGAGGCATCAGCCTCATCCCCAGCTGCGGCAAACCGAGGCGCAACTTTCCCTGGGGTTTACCGGCAGCCTGAGTGATCTCCCGTTTGGCGACTTCATATTCGGCAAATATTCGATGGCAGCGCTCCAGAAACAGGCTGCCCTCGGACGTCAGGGTGATGGCCCGCGTGGATCGATGAAACAGCCTCACACCCAGTTCTTCCTCCAGTCGCGCAACCGCCTTGCCAACGGCAGATGACGACACGCCGGTTCTGCGCCCGGCTTCGGTAAAGCTGCGGGTTTGCGCGGCATGAACGAACGCGCCGAGCGCTCCAAAATGATCCATGGTCACCTCAGTGTATTTGAGCGTTGTATTCGTAAATGATCGGAATTTCATCCTGTTTTTCTTTCCAATCATACAACTTATAGTCACCGCCATTGTGACTTCACCCGCTCTATCGCACCGCGAAGTTAACGTCATCTGACTACATGAGAGACCTCGAATGATTTCGATGCCTTCCCCCATTGAACTCGCACCGGCGCTCAAACAGCACCCCGGCTTCGCGAGGGTTTTTCAACCCGGCCATTTGACCTTCGGTTTTATTGCACCGCTGGAAAGCTACCCCGATAGCCCGGGCCCGACCCTGCAGGATCACGCGCAGTTAGCTCATAAGGTTGACGAAGCGGGGTTTTCCGCTATCTGGCTACGGGACGTGCCCTTTTACGATCCGAACTTCGGTGACGTGGGGCAAATTCTTGATCCGTTGGTCTATGCCGGTTTCCTCGCTGCAGTGACCAAGCAGATAGCCATCGGTACTGCCGGAATTGTCCTGCCCCTGCGCGATCCGTTGATTGTTGCCAAGCAGGCCGCGAGTATCGATCAACTGCTGGGGGGACGATTTATTCTGGGCCTGGCCACAGGCGATCGGCCGGTGGAATACCCGGCCTTCGGACTCGACTTCGGCAATCGCGCAGAGCGTTTCCGTGATGCGCTCGCAATCATTCGTGCCGCTTCGGAAACGCACTGGGCCGTGCACCCGTCTCGGTTTTATGGCCAGTTGAATGGAGACATCGACCTCGTTCCCAAACCAGTGGGCTCGCGCATGCCAACCCTTATCATTGGTCAGGCCGGCCAGTCGTTTGAGTGGGTTGGCAAAAACAGTGACGGCATCCTCTCCTACATTTCCAACCCAGCCTTGATTCCCCAGATCATCGAGCGGTGGCGTGCAGCCTGCGGCGACAACGTCTACAAGCCCTATGGCTACGGCACTCTGTTCGACCTGGACCGAGATCCGAACCATCCCCTCCAGACTGGGCGCGTGTTGCGTGCCGGACGTAACGCGCTGATCGAACATTGGAAACGTCAACAGGACCAAGGCGTCAGTCACGTAGCCCTGCACTTCAAACCTCAACGACGCCACGCCTCGGAAGTCATCGACGAGCTAGGCGAATACCTCTTGCCGCACTTTCCAAGTGCGTCCTTACCCGCCAAACCAACTACAGCGCAGACCCACTCATGAATCGTCCTTTGCATCACATGGATTTCATTTTTCAGACAGCCTTGGGGACCTATCCCCTGGCGGCGCAGTGCGAGATGCTCGCCGAGCTTGGCTACCAGGGATTGACGATGTCTGCCTGGAGTAACGATTTGAAGTCGATCGCCCAGGTCAAACCCACCTGGGGCCTGGACGTCGGTGCGGTCTACCTGATTTATCGCAGGGGCCTGGAATCGTTTGTGACCAACCTGTTCGAGACTATCGAGGGCTGCACCACCATCGAACTGGCCCTGCACTCCGGCGACGAAGTCACCAACTTCGACCGCCAAATGATCCAGCGCCTACTCCCGATCTGCGAGCGCCGAGGCCTGGAGATCAGCCTGTATCCGCACGCCCGCTACGGCATGCAGACGACCACCGAGGCAGTGGCCCTTTGCAGGGAGTTCAACCATCCACGACTCAACATCGTGTTCAACGGGTATCACTGGTACGCGACTGAAGAACAGGCCCTGGAGCAGCGCCTTGATGCGATGTGGCCTTGGCTGAAACAGGTGAACATCGCTGGCACTCGACGCTCCCCGCTCGGATGGGGCGGCCTTGCAACCATCGAACCGCTCGATGAGGGGGAAATGGACAACTTCGTGTTGCTGGGCGCGCTCGAACGGCGTGGCTTTGACGGACGGTTTGGCGTGCTCGGCTGGGAAAGCATGGGCGGCGATGTCTACGGCAACCTGCGCCGATCGGCCACCGCCTTTCGGTCCATGGAACAACGGTTGGCTGCCCACCCCGAGTGGGCTGTCGTGACCGACTCGCCCCGCTGAGCCAGGAGATAAATCATGGCTCATCGCATCCATGCACTCGATTCCTTCTTCTACTCATCGATGGGCGTATACGCCTTTCAGACACAGTGCGAAATGTTGGCCGAGATCGGCTACGACGGCATCACTGTCGCCGCTTGGGGCGGCACACCACTGACGGACCTCAGCCTGTTGCCCAGCGTCCGGGAAAACCATGGTCTGCACATCGAAGGCCTTTACGTGGTGCTACATGAGGGGCGTAACGATGCCCTGATACGGCGCATCGTCGAAACCGTCGAGGGTGTAGAGCTGATCGAGTTGGCGATTCAGACCACAGTCAATGGCGCCCAAGCCATTCTGCGGTTTATCGAGTCGCTGCTGCCCATTGCCGAGCGGCGCGGATTACGGATCGCCTTGTATCCGCATCTTCATCATGTCACCCAGACCACTACGCAAGTCGTGCAAATTTGCGAGCTCTTCGCTAACCCACGCCTGGGGGCCTCGTTCAATGGTTATCACTGGTACGCCAGTCAGGAAGGCGAATTGGAACTGCGCCTTGCGGCGATGAAACCCTGGCTCATGCAAGTGGTGACCTCTGGCAGTGCACTTTCGCAGTTGGGCTGGGGCGGCGTGGCGACCATGGAGCCAGTCGACCGCGGGGAGATGGACAACTTCGCCCTGATCGCCGCACTGAATCGTGTGGGGTACACCGGCAGCATCGGCGTGCTCGGCTGGGACTACGGGGGGGACATTTACCTCAAGCTCCAACGCTGCCTGGCGACGCTACGTGAAATCGATCAACGCCTGGATTGCCATCCGTCCTGGTCAGAGTTCCCACTGAAGTAGCGGATTGCTGCGTTACAAACCTAACCTTCAAAACGGAATATGCAATGACAGCCCTTTCTGTGCTTGACCTCATGATGATCGGCGAAGGCAAAACTTTCGCCCATACGCTAGAAGAAGCCGCCACTCTGGCGCGACACGTGGAAGCCCACGGCTACAAACGCTATTGGATCGCCGAGCACCACGACCTACCGGGGATTGCCTCTTCGGCAACCACCTTGCTCATCCAGCATCTCGCTGCGGCAACCAGCACCCTGCGTATCGGTTCCGGTGGAATCATGCTACCCAACCACTCGCCTCTGATAGTGGCGGAGCAGTTTGGGACATTGAATACCTTGTTTCCCGGTCGCATCGATTTGGGCATTGGCAGAGCACCGGGGTCGGCAGGGCTGGCTATTCGTGCCATGCGCGGTGATGCCTCCGAGCGAGACTTTACCCAGGATATCAAGCAATTGACTGACTACCTGGCGGACAACGGAAATCAGCCGGTTCGTGCAATCCCTGAAACCCATGACGTTCCGCTATGGCTGCTAGGTTCGAGCCTCAACAGTGCGGATCTCGCTGCAAAAATGGGACTCCCCTACGCCTTCGCTTCACATTTTGCGCCTCGATTCCTGATGCAGGCCATCGCGCACTATCGCGCCTCGTTCCGGCCCTCGATGTTGCTTGAGCGCCCCTATGTCATCGCTGGCGCCAATGTCTTCGCGGCCCCCTCACGCGCCGAAGCTGAGTATCAGGCGAGTTCGCATCGGCATTGGGTAAGCAATTTGTACGCGGGAAAAGCAGGAGCTCTGCCGCGTCCACAAGAGGGTTTTATGGAAAGGCTCGCCGACGTGGACCGCCACAATCTGGCGCAGGCCATGGCTTGCACCGCGGTAGGCGACCAAGATGATGTTTCAAGTTGGCTGCGCCAGTTCATCGCGACCACCGAGGCAGACGAGATCATAATTGATGCGCGGATTTATGATCCTGAAGCCCGCTCCCGCTCCTATCAACTGGCGGCTGAATCCATCTCCGACCTGCTTGATTGAAGTCCCTGCGTCACGTGATCGAAAAAAAACCGGCGCATTACGCGCCGGTTTCAATCCTAGAATGGATAAGGCTGGTTGGAGGGTTCGACCGTGACCCACTTGACCTCGGTAAACTCCTCGATGACTGCGCTGCCATCGAAGCGGCCGTAACCGCTCTTCTTCATTCCACCATACGGGGCCTGCGGTTCGTTTTGCACGGTGGCGCCATTGATGTGTACACAGCCGGCATCCAGTCGGCCGGCCAATTCCAATGCCCGTGTCACATCGCGACTGAAGATAGAAGAGGAAAGACCGTAGGCAGTGTCGTTGGCGACCACCAGCGCTTCCTCGGCTCCCTTCACTCGCACGATCGTCGTCACGGGACCAAAGGTCTCTTCGTCGTAAATCGACATCTCACGGGTAACCCGATCGACCAGCGTCGGGCCCATCAAGGCATTTTCGGCCAGGCCGCCAGCCACGATGACAGCGCCCTTGCCGATGGCGTCGTCGAGTAAATGATTGATCCGCTGTACCGAGCCTTGGCCGATCATCGGGCCTATCACGCAACTTGGCGACGTCGATGGAACGCCCGTTTCCAGCGACTTTACGCGTTCTGCAAAACGAGAAACGAATTGCTCGGCAACCGCTTCATCGACCACGAAACGCTCGGTCGACATGCAGATTTGACCCTGATAAAGGAAGGCTCCGAAAACGGCCGCGTTGACTGCTCCGTCGATATCCGCATCGTCCAGAACAACAAAAGGTGCTTTACCACCCAGTTCCAGGAGGCAGCGCTTGAGATGACTGGCGCACGTCTGGGCGATCATGCGGCCAACCTTGGTCGAACCGGTGAAATTCACTCGACGCACAACGTCATGAGCGACCAGTGCTTCAGTCACCGCAGACGCGTCTTCTGGCGCGCTGATCAGAAAGTTCAATACCCCCGCCGGCAAACCGGCATCGTAAAAGGCTTCGGCCAGCAACGCATGCGTACGTGGGCTGCTTTCAGAACCCTTGAAGATTACCGTATTGCCACACGCCAGTGGGTAGGCAATAGCCCGTGCGCCAAGAATGACCGGCCCGTTCCAAGGCACGATACTCAGTACGGCGCCCACCGGTTGGCGCAACGTCATCGACAGTGCGCCGGGCTTGTCGGTAGGTATGGTTTCGCCTTTGATTTGTGTGGTCAGGGCTGCAGCTTCACGCAGCAGGTTGGCCGATGCTCCCACGTTGAATTGTGCCCAGAGTTGCGAAGCGCCAATCTCCTCGGCCATGACCGAGCAGAACTGCGCCATTTTCGATTCCAGGGCATCGGCTGCCGCTAGCAATATACGGCGGCGTTCGGTTGGCCCGGTTTTTGACCATGTTTGAAAAGCGCGCTGGGAAGACTCGGCAGCACGGATGGCATCCTCGACGCTGCAGGCTGCACCTACACTCACGGTCGCGGCACTGAGCGGATCGATGCGCTGGAAAGTCTTGCCATTGGAGGCGTCGAGCTTTTGATTGTCTATTACGATTTGAACGGTCATTGCTGGTTCCTTGGCAGATCGAAAAAGTTAGACCGAAGCAGGGACTGGCATACGGAGAATCGGTTTGATGGTGATACCGCGCTCGCTATCGGCCATCGCCTGGTTCACCTCATCGAACTCATAAAACTTGCATAGCTTGTCGAAGGGGAATCGGCCCTGCAGGAACAGATCAACCAGCTTCGGAATAAAGGCATTGGCAACGACATCGCCTTGCACGATGCCCATGATGCGTTTGCCGGGAATCATCACGTCGTTGATATTAAAGGCGACCTCGGTACCAACTTTGGTAGCGCCGACAATGCCACAGGTGCCAAGCGTTGCGACTGAGTCGATCGCCTGGCGCAACACCTCGGAGCGACCGGAGCATTCAAGGCTGTAATTGACACCACCCTGGGTGATGGCCTGAATGCGTTGAACCGGGTCCTCTTCGCGACTATTGATGACATGGGTCGCTCCCAGTTCGAGAGCCAGTTCCAGTCGACTGGGAGTGACGTCCACAGCAATGATGGTCGTAGCGCCAGCGACCTTCGCTGCCATTACCGCCGCCAGCCCGACCGCGCCTGCACCAAAGGCGGCGAAGCTCGATCCTGCCTCAACCCTGAGTGCGTTGAGCACTGATCCAGCGCCCGTCTGAATACCACAACCCAGCGGCCCCAAGAGTTCCAATGGTGCCAGCTTTGGGACTTTGACGACGTTTCGCTCATTGGCGATTGTGTAAGTGGAAAACGAGGATTGGCCAAAGAAATGGTCGTGGATGGCATGGTCGCTGCCACATGCGCAAGCAGAGGTGGTGCCATCTAGTCGGCCACCACCAAAGTTCAACGGGTGCATGTGTGTGCAGTGCGCCGGGTGGCCCGTTTCGCAAGGCAGGCAAAGACCGCAGGACATGTACGTCATGACCACGTGATCGCCCGGTTGTACCGTCGTCACGGCAGAACCGACTGCATTGACGACACCGGCACCTTCATGACCGAGAATAATGGGCAGAGGAGTGGGAAACAGCTGATCACGCACCACCATGTCAGTGTGGCAAACACCTGTAGCGACCACACGCACGCGCACTTCGGTTGGCCGAGGAGCCTCGAGCAAGACATCCTCAATTTGCAAAGGGGCTCCCGAGGTACGCAATACTGCGGCACGGATTTTCATCGATTGTGCATCAGTCCGGGACATCGTTGTCTCCTTGAAGTGGTTCGTCGACGTCGAGTGAACATCGGTTGGTCAAGCAGACTGCAACGCGCGCGGGCGTTGGCTGCGATGGGTTGCTTGTTCGCTGGCGGCCGGACGCAGGCTGAAATTGAAAGTCATCTCGGCGAAGCGCCCTGCCACTCCCATGGCGGCAGCTCGTTCCTCGTCTTCCACAAAGCGAACTTCACCGATCAATCCGTCACGCGTCGCATAGGCGAAGTCGTCCCACAGGTACTTGTCATTGGACAGATTGATCTGGGTGGTCAGATGTTCATGCCCAGGGGCAGAAATGAAGAAATGGATATGCGCGGGTCGCTGACCGTGGCGGCCCAAGTGATCGAGGCATTCCTGAGTCGGGCCGGCTGGATCGCAACCGTAGCCCGAAGGCACGATGCTGCGAGCCCGGTAGCATCCATTGGCGTCCGTGAGAATCCGGCGACGCAAGTTGAATTCAGACTGGCTTTTGTCGAAGTAGGAGTAGTTGCCCTGGGTGTTGGCTTGCCACAAATCCACGGTGGCCCCAGCGATCGGCTGACCGTTCAGGTCGGTTACACGCCCTTCCAGAAACATCACCGTTGCTGTGCCATCCTCGGTCCCATCATCCATTCGAGTCTGGTACTCACATAGTGGGGCACCGGCGACATACAACGGGCCTTCGATTGTCCGTGGGGTGCCACCGGTACGACCCGCTTCGGCGTCTCTGGCATCGGCCAGCAGATCAAGGAAGTGTTCGATGCCAAGCCCGGCGACCAGCAAACCTGCTTCGTTTTTGGCGCCCAGGCGGTTGACGTAGTCCACCGCGCCCCAGAATTCATCGTCGCTGATCTGCAGATCTTCGATCACTCGGGCGACTTCCTGCAGCAACCGCAAGACGATCTGCTTGTGGCGCGGATCGCCTGCATTGTTGTCCAGCCCAGAGGCTTCTCGGAAGAATTGCTGCAATTGCGGCAGTTGAGAAATTTTCACTGTCATTTCGATTCACCTGATCTTATTGGTATCCACCCACGAAGAGAGCCGCTCGGTGCTCCCTCCGCGCGTGTCGGTTCAAATCATTAGGCGACCGCTCGCCAGCCCAACTGGGCACGGGCCTCTTGAAGGTCGGACTGCATGTCGTGATTCCATAGCCAGTCGAAACGCTCGGCGAGGGTTTTGCTCAGCAGTTGTTCGTCATCGGCCACCGCTGGATCACGCATTTCATACAGCTCACCGGCTTCCCAGGAGGTACGCTGCACACGGCAGGCACGGGGACGACGGATGGCGTCGTAGGCTTCGAGCACCGCCTGTGGCTGGCTGTCCAGGACCTGTGGATCGGCCAGCAATCGCGCCAGAAGCCAGGCGTCTTCCAGGCCCTGACCTGCTCCAGCGCCCTGGTGTGGCAACATCGCATGCGCAGCATCGCCGATCAGTCCCACGCGGCCGTGCACGTAACCTGGCAACTCATCGAGTTCATGCAACGCCCAAAGCGTGGGGGACGGAATGCATTCGAGCAGAACCCGAGCAGCGTCTCCCCAATGGTTGAAGGCAGAAAGCATTTCTTCCTGGCTGGCATTGCGTACCCACGGAGCATCGCTAGGCCAGGTTGGATCGGGGCGGCTGCGATCGGAAATAAACGCCACAACGTTGATGAGCCGGCCTTGTTTGACGGGGAACGTGAGGATATGTGCATCAAGCCCCAGGTACATCTGCGGGACGTCGATCAAGTGTTCATCGACACCCCGGGCGCGGTAGGCCGCGCGCAACTGTTGACTGTCGATCATCCCGCGATAGGCGCAGGTACCACTGAAACGCGGCGCCACCAGGGGTTGGCCAAGACCGTTGAGCACATGATCACGAATCGATGACTTGATACCGTCCGCGGCGATCAACAGGTCGCAGCGATGCTCAGTGCCATCGGTGAACACTACGCGAGCCTGTTCGGCATCCTGCTCCACGCTGACGGCGCGCTTGCCGAATTGAGCGATTCCGTCCGGCAACTGGCTGGCCAGCGCATCGAGGAAGTCGGCACGGTGTACCGATGACTGCCCTACCCCTTCGGCCAGGCTTGCGCCCAGATAACCGGCATCTTCACCACGACGCCATTCGAACCAGATGTCCTGCCAGGGATCCTGCGTCTGGTCGGCAATCTTGCGGTAAGGTTCGGCAATACCCAGGCCCGCAATGGCGCGAACGGCATTGGCGCCGAACGAGACACCCGCTCCGACCTCGCCAAAGGCAGGCGCCGATTCGAATAATTGCACGTCGAGGTGGGAATGACGGCAAAGGTCCAAGGCCAGAGCGACGCCGGCGATACCGCCGCCAACAATGCCGATTTGCAGTTTGGATTGAGAAGTACGCATAGCAAGTTACCCATGAGGCTGATTGTTATTGGAGTAAGCAAATCATCGCCATCCGAGCGCTATTGATAAATACCGCAACCCCCATACTTCCCATCATGGGTGTGAATATTACTCGCCAGGTCGAACAGGCATCGGCCGGACGAGCCCTCTCGGGGCTCGTCTTTTGCTGCAAGGGTTACTGCGCCGGTTGCCGGGATAAAGCGGCCTGACGGCCTGGAGCGTTCTGAATCAGAAACACCAGAATAGCGATGGCCCCTACCAATCCTGGTAAGGCGAAGATGAGAAAGCTGGCCTGCAGCGGCAGTGATGAAGCGTGCAGTGCCCCACCCAGCAACGGACCGATGATGGCCCCGGTACGCCCGACACCCATTGCCCAGCCAAGCCCGGTAGACCTTATGTGCGCGGGGTAATACTGCACGGTGCAAGCGTTGGCCAGGATTTGCGTACCAATAGTGCAGGCCCCGGCGATGGCGATAAGCAGATAAAGAACGGGTAACGGCGCCTTGAGCGCCAACAGGCTCAGGGCTAACGCTCCACAACTGAAAAACGCGAATAAGACTCTGGCGATTCCAATGCGGTCCCCCAGCCACCCACCGGCCACTGCGCCAATAATCGCGCCGACGTTTAGTGCCAGCAAAAACGCCAGGCTGGAGTTCAATCCATAGCCTGCGGCCGTCATCAGTTTCGGCAGCCAGGAACTCAGTGCGTAAACCATCAGCAAACAACAGAAAAACGCCAGCCACAGCATGAAAGTGTTCACCTTGCGCCCGTCCTGGAACAGCTGCGCAATCGACACTTTCGTGCCTTTGGCGACCATTTGGTTCAACTGGTCATTGGGAGTGGGTACGTAAGACGGCTCGGCTTGTGCCAATAGATTTTGAGCCTTCACGGACTGCCCTGTGCGCAGTAGAAAATCCATTGACTCCGGCAATTGGCGTATTAGAAAAGGCAAGGCCAACAGAGGTATCAGCGCTACATAGAACACGGCTTGCCATCCCCATTGCGGGATCAGCACCATGCCCAGGCCCGCCGATAGCATTCCGCCCAACGAGTAGCCGCTGAACATGATCGCCACCAGGGTGCTGCGCGATTTCTTTGGCGCGTACTCGTTCATCAACGCCACAACGTTGGGCATCACCCCGCCGATGCCAAGACCGGCGATAAACCGGCACAACGCAAACGCCTCGGGGCCCTGCGCCAAGCCGTTGATCGCTGTGACGCCACTGAAGATGGCGACACACATCATGATGGTTTTACGTCGACCTATACGGTCGGACAGTGAACCGAAAAACAACGCCCCCAGCATCATGCCCACCAGTGCGCAACTGCCCAGCGCACCCGCCTGCAACGAACTGAGGCCCCACTCGGACATCAATGAAGGCAGCACGACTCCATAGATAACTAGATCGTATCCATCGAAAATGATGATCAGCGCGCACCAGAACAGTACGCGCGCATGAAAGGCATTGAACCGTGCCCCGTCAATCAGGGCTGATACATCGATCGTACGCATGGCTTCGCTCTTCTTGTCATTGTTATAGAGCCGGAGGATCTGACGCCTCCGGAAAGTTGCGAGCTGCCCAATGGACGCGGAGCGTTCAGAACCGGGCATGGATTCGATCATGGGCAAACCAACAACCGGGATAAATGCAGTCAGGCGAATACTCAATATTTCGAACGTGAATAAAGCTCGAGGTTAAGCAAAAGGCCCGAATATCTCTCAATGGACGCGATGGTAGGCGCTTGTTAGGCTTGGGACCCTTGCAGCGGCGAATTTAGAGCGGTTCAGACCCAATAACGGGCAAAGATCTATCGCCCTCATGAGCGCACAATCTGCACGAGGCGTTATGGAATTACGTGAGCTTGACCTCAATCTTCTGCTGGTATTCAACCAACTGCTGGTTGACCGGCGGGTATCGACCGCGGCGGATAATCTCGATCTGACCCAGCCCGCTGTCAGCAATGCGTTGAAACGCCTGCGTGTCGCCTTGAACGACGAGCTTTTCGTGCGTACTTATCAGGGAATGGAGCCCACACCTTATGCCCGGCAGTTGGCCGAACCCGTCGCACTGGCCATTCAGACCTTACGCGATGCACTGAGCCGACAGGATACGTTCGACCCGCTCAACAGCAATCGCCGATTTACCATGGCAATGACCGACATTGGTGAAATCTACTTCATGCCACGGCTGATGGACGCGCTGGCTGAACGCGCGCCGGGCTGCTCGATCAGCACGCTGCGCAACACATCCGATACCCTGGCTGAAGGGTTGCAAAACGGTGCGATCGACCTCGCCGTTGGATTACTGCCACACCTGCAAGCCGGATTTTTTCAGCAGCGCCTGTTTCACCATCGCTACGTCTGCATGTGCCGTAAGGATCACCCCGCTACCCGGGAACCGTTAACGCTTGAGCGTTTTTGCAGTTATGAGCACGTTCGTGTGGTAGCGGCGAACACAGGACACGGCGAAGTCGATACGTTTCTGGCGCGGGCCGGTATCGAGCGCAACATTCGCCTGGAAGTCCCCCATTTCGTTGCGGTTGGCCACATCCTTCAACGCACCAACTTAGTGGCAACAGTGCCTGAACGTTTCGCCAGCAGTTGCGAACAACCGTTTGGCCTCGCGGTTCTACCGACGCCTGTGGAACTGCCGAACATCGAAATCAACCTGTTCTGGCACGCACGCTTTAACAAAGACCCCGCCAATCGTTGGCTTCGCCAGCTGATGTTTGAGTTATTTTCGGACTAAACCACCTGAAAAGTACCGCTACGACACCAAGGCAGGATTCTTCAACGCCTCGACATGAATGTTCAATACTCATGCCCGCGCTCATTCCATGCTTGAACCTCAAACAAAAAAAATAATGAGGAGATGGCAATGGCACACCCAGACATCCGAAACCTTGTGATTTCAGACGGCCCTGCCGCGGCGCTTTACCAACCCGGACGAATTGGCACCTTGCAGTTGCGCAATCGCTTCGTGCAAGCACCGATCTTCACTCAGTTCGCCAGCACCTTCGGTGAGGTTGACGATAAGCTCATCGAATACCATAGAGCCCGCGCCCGAGGCGGCGTTGGTCTGATCATCACCGAGAATACCTCTATCGATTGGGAGGTCGGGCGCACCGCGGGTCACCCGATGCGAATCGACCATGACAGGTTCATTGGCGCACTCAGCAACCTGGTCGACGCGGTCCACGGTGAAGGCGCGAAGATTGCCGTGCAGCTGCACCACACCGGGCGCCAGAACTCCCAAAGCAACACAGAGCGTAACGAGCCACCACTGGCACCGACAGCCGGTATCACCAGCGCATTCGGTACCCCACCGCGTGCAATCGAAGAACATGAAATACCAGGACTGATCGATAAGTATGTCCAGGGCGCCCGACGTGCGGTGGCCGCTGGCTTCGATGCCGTTGAGCTGCACGGTGCACATGGCTATCTGCTCGGCCAGTTTCTCTCCCCTTTCACAAACAAACGCACCGACCGCTGGGGCGGCTCCCTGGAAAACCGTGCCCGTTTCGCCCTCGAAGTCGTGCGTGGGATCCGCGAACAGGTCGGTGCGGATTATCCGATCCTGTATCGGCTCAGCGTGATGGAGCCTTACGAGGGCGGTCTCTCACTGGAAGATGGCCTGGCCTTTTGCGAAATGCTCGAGCCTTACGTTGACGCCCTGGATGTCAGTGCCGGGAACTACGACACCGCGATGACGTTGCTGCCGATGGTCCCGCCAGGATCATTAGTCAACTACGCCAAGCTGGTGAAACAGCGTGTCTCCATCCCGGTGATCGGTGTCGGTCGACTTACCTGGCTGTTCGACGAGATGGCACAAGCGGTGTCTGACGGCGAACTCGACTTTGTGGCCCTGGGTCGATCGGGCCTGGCGGACCCCGAAACAGTCAACAAGACACGGCGCGGGCAACCGCAAAGTGTCCGCCGCTGCCTGGCGGTCAATGAATGCATCTCGCGGTGGATGTTCAACGGCAAAGGCACCCAGTGCGTGATCAATCCGACCCTCGGACAGGAACGTCGCGCAAGTGATGCTCGCCGCCCTGCTTCCAGACAGGAGCGAGTATTGATTGTCGGTGGCGGTCCGGCCGGTTGTGAGGCCGCGATACTGGCTGCCGAGCGTGGCCATAGTGTGAGGTTGGTCGAGAGAGCGGACCGCATCGGCGGCCAGCTCCATGCGTGGGCAGCCGCGAGCCCGTTTCGCATGGAGGTCAAGAACATGATTGCGTTTTACGAGAGCGAACTCGAACGCGTAGGCGTCGACGTTCATCTCAATACCGATGCAGCTGACTTGGACCTGAGCCCATGGGACACCGTACTGCTTGCGACCGGTACAGTTGCGCAGGATCGCGGCCCGGATGTGGCCGATATGCTGGCAAGCGCCAATTTGCCTGTGACGGACGAGGTCACAGTGTTTGGTGAAACCGAGGCGGCAATGTTCGCTGCCCTATGGCTGGCGGAGCAAGGCAAAAAGGTCAGCCTTGTTTCACCCGCCGATAGCGTGGGTATCGATACCAATGATATGCAGCGCGAGCATCTCGCCGGCCTTCTCAAGCATCTGGACGTTTCGATCAACACAGCAGCAAAGGTGCCTGATAATGGTTACGTAGTAATGGCGACCGCCCGTGCGCCTTCAACGGTTCTGGAGGAGTCGGTCGATGACATTCGCGTCCACAGCATCGGTACAAGGTCCCGCGGTGGGCGGATGTATGAGGCGACCCAATCCGGTTTCTGGGCGGCGGCGAAAATAGGAGAGTTGTCATGAATGTTCGTGCAATTGAACACGTAGGCATCACCGTTCCCGATATGGAAGCGGCAACCCGATTCTTCATCGAGGCCTTTGGTGCCGAGAAGCTTTACGACATGCTCGACGCGCCCCTGGGAGGGCCTGAGGTAGAAGCGGGACTCGGCATTGCGCCTGGTGCAGTCATTGCTTCAATCCGGATGCTGCGTCTGGGCAACGGCCCCAACCTGGAGCTGTTTTCCTACACTGGCGTCCAGCAGTTGCAGCCGATCGTTCCGAGCGACTTTGGTATTCAGCACATCTGCATCTACGTTGACGATATCGATGCCGCTGCCAATCGCCTTGAGAAGGCCGGCGGCATTCTGCTCAGCCGACCCGGCGACCTCCCGGGTGGTGACGCCGGACCAGGTAATCGCTACGTGTACACCCGCACCCCTTGGGGAAGCACGATTGAATTGGTGACTTACCCCTCATCGCAAGCCTATGAGCGTCACACTCACCTGCGCCGCTGGCGACCGGACTTGACCGGGCCGGGTGACCACGAAATTCAGGCGCAATAAGAAAAGGCTTGCCAGACGAGCGGTGGAAATTCCCCTGATCGATGGCAAGCCTGTATTGCGTACAAATTTGAAGGATGTGTTAATTTTTATATCTGTGTTCTCGACACCTTCAACGCTCAAAAGCCGCTAAGTACTGATAAAAACTCCACAGCCAATACAAATAAAAAGGGAGTTGTGATGAGTGCCATCCTGCTAACGCCAGAAAAAATGCTGGACGTTATCCCTGGTGAAGTAACGATCAAGGGAACCGTTGAGACCGCACCTGATAATGGCGTGTCGATTCGGGGCTACCGCTTTGACAAAACCGAAGTCAGCATCCCGTGCATGCGCGATTACGAGCTGGTGAGATGGAAATCGGGCACGTCAAATCTGGGCTTCCACGATGGCAAGCAATGGCAAAAATGGTCCGTTGGCGATAACGACGTCACCATTTTGACCCGAGGTGAATCATCCAGGTGGTACTGGATGAACGATATCGAAGTCAGTCATATCTACATTTCGCAAGCCATGATGGCCAAAGTCGCCAATGAAGTCTTTCAACAGGATGTTGACGGCGTTTTTGTCGACCACTGCCCGCTCGTCAACGACGCGAAGCTCTCCAGACTCATGGCTACCTATGAAATGGAGTGCCTGAGTGGCGAACCGGGGAGCAGCATCTTCGCCCAGACGCTGGAAATACAGATGTGCATTCATCTGCTGCGTCAGTACGTGCGGTGTGACCTCAGAGACAGCGATCAAGCGTCTCGCCTGACAAACCTCAAGCGCGACCAGCTTCAGCAATACATCGATTCACATCTGTCCTGCCCCATCTCGGTCAAGGAAATGGCCGCCATCGTCGACCTGAGCCCGTCGTACTTTGTACGAGTATTTGGGGCTGTATACGGGGTCTCTCCCCATCAGTACGTTCAGTCGCGCCGCTTGAAAAAGGCCGAGCGGATCCTGTCGACGGTGCGCGACATTCCGTTGAAGGCGGTGGCCATGGATTGTGGATTCTCGGACCAAAGCCATATGACCCGACTGTTTCAGGAAAAACTGTTCATGACGCCCAAACAGTATCGCGAGAAAAACGCCTCCAGGCTTTTTTGCTCATCGGCCTTGCAGTAACGAAACAGCGCGGCGGCCAATCACCCAGACTCCATCCCGGAATGTTGGCCTTTTCAGCTAGCCTGCTGCCCAATACCGAACATCATTCGCTGTGATCTCATGTCCGGAAAAAAGCCCGGGCAACTCCGCCTTGAGAAAGTCCACCCAGGTCCTCACCTTGGCATCCAGAAAACGCTTGGAAGGATAGAGTGCATAGACGTTTCGCTCCCTGAGCCGATGGTCGCCCAGCAGGCGCAGCAACGTGCCCTCGCGCAGCGACCGGGTTGCGGTGTAGAACGGCAGCAGGCTGATGCCCATCCCGGCCTCCGACGCATTGACCATCGCCTCGGGAACGTTACTCTGGAAGGTCTTGCCGGGCACCACTGAATGCTCGCCCTGCTCGTCACGGAAAACCCAATCATCGCCGTACAACGGGTCGATCATGCGCAGGCAGCAGTGTTCATTCAGTTGTTCGGGTTGGGTGGGCAGGCCCCGACGCGCGATGTACGCAGGCGACGCGCAAGGGATGCTGAAGATGCGCCCTACCGCTTGGGCAACGAATTGTGAATCCGCCAGTTCCTGGGCAATGGAGATGACCACGTCGTGCCCGTCTTCAAGGGGGTCGGGGTTGCGTTGCGACAAGGTCAACTCAACCACCACGTCCGGATAGAGCTCGCAGTAGCGGGCAATGAGTGGCGTCATCAGCACGCCCAGCCCGGTCAAACAGTGCAGACGCAACCGGCCATTGGGCTCCAGGTGAGCGCCACGCGCTTCTGCGGTGGCCTCGGCCATGTCGTCGAGTATTTGCCGCGCCCGCAACAGGAAGCGTTCGCCGGCTTCGGTCAGGCTCAACCGGCGGGTGGTGCGCTGCAGCAGACGTGCCTGCACGTGCTGCTCAAGATCAGCCACCAGCCGAGACACTTGCGCCGTGGAAAAGTCCAGCGCCTGTGCGGCGGTGGTAAAGCTGCCTGCGTCGGCTACACGCACAAATACCCGCAGGCTGTTAAGCAAATCCATGAACCCTCCGACGGCAATGACTGTTGCATCTGATGTAACGCAGCATCAAGTACAGCCCTCTTTATCCCTACCCGTAAAAGAATAAAATTCACTCATCAAAACACCACGGAGAAAAAACATGAAGACCTTGTTGAGTGTACTGTTGGCCCTGACCACAACCGCCGTGATGGCCGCCGAAAGCAACCCGGTCACAACATCTCCAGCTCTGGATATCGCCAAGGTCATCTCGGTAACCGATACCTCGACTGCATGCGAAGTCGTGCCGGCGACCATGGTCTATATCGACCACCAGGGTGAAACGCACACGTTGACCTACAAGGTGATGGGCATTTGCTCGGGCGTTTGAGAGACCGGCAAGCCACGTTGTTCAGACCGCTATCCGGGTTGCCTGCAGTGCCAACTCGTGCAAACTGGCCAAACGCTGCATGATGCGCTCGACCACTTCCAGCCTGGCGACCGCACCACTGCGTAACTCCCCCATCGACTGCAACGCGACCTCGGCCTTGTCCAGGCCCAAACGCGTCGAATCGGTAAGCTGTTCAAGGCCCTGACGCGCATCCTGTGCCGACTTTTCCAGACCTGTGGCGATCTGCCGGATCTGCGCACTGGAGTCCGCTGCCTGGCGCGACAGATTGCGCACCTCGTCCGCCACCACAGCAAAACCCCGGCCATGGTCACCAGCCCGAGCGGCCTCGATCGCGGCATTGAGCGCCAGCAGGTTGGTCTGCCGAGCGATGTCCTGGATGCTGCCGACAATCGCACCGATGCGTACCGACTGGCTGCCCAGTTCATCGAACACCTGATCCAGGCGCTGCAGATACTGATCAAGATCCCCCAGCACGGCAGCCGAAGACTGCATGCTCACGGCACTTGCCTGTACCCGTTCGCCCGCGCCACGCGCCAGCTGGTCGGCAAAGCGCATGTCTTCTTCGGTTTGCTGCACCACTTGAGTCAAGTGTTCGAGTGCCACCTTTACCTGGGTGCCCGGCCAAGCGGGCTCGACCACTTGCAGCGACGATAGCGGGACCGGCGCACTGGACTCCACGAGATCTGGTTCCCGTTGCACGGGCACTTCGACTATCCGTACTGGCTGACGGTGATAAAGCACCGCCGCTGCCAGCAGCAACACGTCGATAATGCCGGCATACATCAGGTGCATGCCGTTGCCGACAGCGAGCAGCACAACTGCGCCACCCGCTGCACACAGGGCCAATTGCGCCCAGACTTTATTGCTCATACTCGCCTCACTCACAGCAACGTCCAGGTGTAGCTCAGGATCAGCCGGTTCTCATCGATATCGCTGCGGTAATTGGAGCGCGCCATGGCATTGCGCACCCGGACACCCAGCCCTGCGAAGGTCCCGCTCTGCACGACGTAACCGAGGTCCAGGTCGCGTTCGCGGTCCTTGCCTTCGAAGCCCTTGCCGGTGTTGACGTTGTTGCCGGTGATGTAGCGCACGGTGCTGGTCAGTCCCGGCACGCCGAGGGCGGCGAAGTCGTAGTCGTAGCGCGCCTGCCAGGAACGCTCGTCGGTGGAGGCGAATTCATAGGTCGGCACTTCGTTACCCAGCGGCGAGATATTGGCAAATACCCGGGGGAACGCGCTTTCACCGTAGATACCCTGGTAGCCGACGTAAAAGGTATGGCCGCCGTACTTGGCCGACAGCAGGGAGAAGAACGCCTGGTTGTCGATATTGCCCAACAGCTTCTTGCCATCCTCCTTCGCGTCGAAATAGCCGAGGTTGGCGCCCAGGGTCCAACTGCCAAGGGGCTGGCTGTGTTTCAGGCCCAGGAAGCCTTGCTGGTAGATGTCTTCCAGTTGCCCGTACCAGGCACTGACGCTGGTGCGTTTGTCGTTGAAGACGTAATCGCCGCCACCATAGTTGAAGGCGTCACTGCTGACCTGGCGCTGGGGCACGTAGCCGAGCATGGCCTGCATCTTCTCGTCGCCGGCCTCGTTACGCAGGTGGGTGGAGCTCAGATGGCCGCCTTGCAGCGTCAAGCCATTGATCTCAGCGGAGCTGATGCTCGCTCCCTGGTAACTGGGCGGCAGCAGGCGGATGTCACTGAAAACCAGCACCGGCAAGTTGGGTTGCAGCTCGCCAACGCGCAGTTCTGTCTTCGAGTAACGCAGCTTCAGCGTGCCTTCCAGGCGACTGTAGTCATCGGCCGCGCGGCCATCGCTGTGCACCGGCAACAGGCCGGTATTGACCCGGTCCGGGCTGCTGTCGAGCTTGAGCCCGAGCAGGCCGATGACATCGATGCCGACGCCGATCGGCCCTGGGGTGTAACCGGACTTGGCGTTGAGGATAAAGCCCTGGGCCCACTCCTCGGCCTTCGACTGCCGGTTAGCGCCGACAATGTCCGAATAGTCACGGCTGAAGTAGTAATTGCGTGCCTGCAAGGTGGCGGTGGCATCCTCGATAAAACCGCCCTGCGCGGCCATCAATTGGCTGGAACAACCCAAGGCGACAGCCGTGGACAATAGCGTACGAGTTGCATGAATGGTTGACTTCATAGGTGTGCTCTTATTGTTGTTATGAATAGGTAAGGCGTTACGAAAACGGGTCAGCGCGTCATCTCTCGGGCGCGGCTGGTTGCGGTTGCAAGGGGTGGCCGACGCGTACTCGACAGCAGGTGCGCGACCATGCCGAAAATCAGCCCCCAGAACGCGGCGGACAACCCGAACAGCGACATGCCTGAGGCGGTGGTGAGGAACGTCACCAGCGCCGCTTCACGGTCATTGGGCACGGCCATGGCATTGGCCAGGGCACCGGCAATTGCAGCGAACAGGGCCAGGCCCGCCAGAGCGGCGATCAGTTCTTTGGGAAAGGCCGCGAACAACGACACCAGGGTCGCACCGAAAATGCCCAGAACCAGGTAACAGAGGCCGCCGACCACACCGGCGACATAGCGTTTGCCCGGGTCTTCGTGGGCCTCGCGGCCCGTGCAGATGGCGGCAGTGATCGCCGCCAGGTTGAGGCCGTGGCAGCCAAACGGCGCCAACAGCGCCGTGCCCAGCGCGCTGCAGGCGATGATCGGACTGGCCGGTGTGGTGTAACCCGAGGCGCGCAACACGGCCATGCCCGGCACGAACTGACCGGTCAGTGCCACCATCACCAGTGGCAAGGCGACGTTCAAGGTTGCACCCAGGCTGAACTGGGGGGGGATCCACACCGGCGTCGCCAGGCCGATCACCAGGGCTTCGCGGTGCAATTGGCCGGTGAGCATGGCGATGGCACAGCCCACCACCAGTACCGCCATCACCGCGTATCGCGGCAGCAGCCGTTTGCACACCAGGTAGGTGGTGAACATTGCCAGCACCAACCCGGGCTTGCCTTGCAATGACACGAACAGGCCAGTGCCAAAACGCAACAGAATTCCCGCCAGCATTGCCGCTGCGATGGCGCCGGGCAGCTTGCTGATAACGCGGTCGAACGCGCCCGAGAGGCCTACCAGAAAGATAATCAGACTACTCAGCAGATAAGCGCCGACGGCCTCGTTCATCGAAATGCCCGGCAGCAACGCCACCAACAGGGCCGAGCCGGGTGCCGACCAGGCAATGATGATCGGCACGCGGTAACGCAGGCTCAGGCCGATCCCCAGTAGCGCACTGCCAATGGAGATCGCCCAGACCCAGGACGACAGCAGTTCGCGAGACAGATGCGCAGTGTCCGCTGCCTGGAAAATGATCACCAGGGGGCCCGCATACGAGATCACCGTAGCAATAAAGCCTGCAACTGCAGCGGACAGTGAAAAGTCACGCATTAAGCCTTTCATCAAACAGCTCCTTGCGGACTCAGGCCTTGGCCGCCGACAGCGGCTCGCCAACGCTGGAGGCGTTACGCTCGCTGCTGATGGCATACAGGGTCATGGCGAGGGCAGCCACCGCACCCGGCAAGGCGAACGCCATGAAGTTGAGTTGCAGTGGCAAACTGATTCCCAGCAACGCACCGCCTAACAGAGGGCCAACAATGGCTCCGTTACGGCCAATCCCCGACGCCCAGCCAAGCCCCGTGGAACGAATGGCCATGGAATAGAACTGCGCAGCACAGGCATACAGCAGGATTTGCGAACCAATGGTGGTGGCGCCAGCGATGGCGATCAGCAGGTACAACACAGGGGTTGGACTTTTGAATCCGAGCAAGGTGATCGACACCGCGGCAATGGCAAAGAACACCGCCAGTACCCTTGGAAGGTTGAGCTTATCGCCCAATACGCCCCCACCCACCGCACCGAAAATCGCGCCGAAGTTCAACACCAGCAAGAAGGACAAGCTTGAGCCGAGGCTATAACCGGCGTTGGCCATGAGTTTCGGCAGCCAGGAGCTCAAGGCGTAGACCATCAATAAGCAGCAGAAAAACGCCAACCAAAGCATCAGGGTGCGCAAGGCGCGGCCTTCGCGAAACAGCTGCAACACAGGGGTGCCGATCCCCTTCACCTCAGTCATGTGCAGGATGTCGTCGGGCTGTGCGATGTAGCGTGCGTCGACCCGCTGCAGTACGTTGCGCGCCTCTTCGTTGCGGCCCTGACGCAGCATGAAACCCACCGATTCCGGCAGGAAATACATGATCAACGGCAGCAACAATAACGGCAGCCCTGCCACGTAGAACACAGCCTGCCAACCGAAGCTGGGAATAAGCACAATCCCCAGGCCCGCCGAGAGCATGCCGCCCACCGAATAGCCGCTGAACATGATGGCGACCAGGGTGCTGCGAATTTTCTTTGGCGCGTACTCGTTCATCAGCGCCACCACGTTTGGCATCACGCCGCCGATGCCAAGGCCGGCAATGAACCGGCAGATGCCAAACGTAGTCGGACTTGTGGCAAAGCCATTGAGCACGGTGAAGCCGCTGAAGAGCATCACGCAAAGGGTGATGGTTTTCTTGCGCCCAATCTTGTCCGACAGCGGCCCGAAAAACAGCGCACCGAACATCATGCCAAACAGCGCATAGCTGCCCAGCGCCCCAGCCTCCAGCGGGCTCAATCCCCACTCTTTCATCAGCGTCGGCAAGACCACCCCGTAGATCACCAGGTCGTAGCCGTCGAAGATGATGATCAGGGCGCACCAGAACAAAACCATCCAGTGAAAGCGGTTGAAGCGCGCGTTGTCGATAACCTCGTGTACATCGATTTTTCGCATGACATCGGTCTCTTGTTGTTATTTTTTATTGTTCGTTTGTTCGTTTGTTCGTTTGTTCGTTTGTTCGTTTGTTCGTTTGAGCGTTTTAGCGTGCGGCTGTGAGCGGCGCGGGCAACGGTTCACCGATGGCGGCCGCATTGTTGCCTGCCATGCAAAGCACTGTTACGCAGGATGCAAATCAAGGGTATTGAGAGCGCGAGGGGGCCAATATCCGCTTTGCGCAGATCGCTATCCGTTTTGTGCAGAGGGTGATATCGCATTGATCTGCTGATCAGTGCACTGGCGCCACTCTTCGGAGCCTGGATCCGGCAGCGACCCTGGTTCCGGGCCTCTTGGGAACACCACCGCATTGTTGCGGCAGTGACAGGCATGACACTATGCAAGCGATTGAATCTTCATCGCACCGCAAGGACCTGTCAGTACGTGAAACTCCATCAAATCAGGGCACTGGTCGCCATCCACCAAACCGGGAGCATCAGCGAGGCCTCGCAGATCCTGCACGTCACTCAGCCCGCCATCAGCCGATCGATCAAGGATCTGGAGAGCGAGCTGGGCCTGGCTCTACTGCAGCGCTCCCACAGGGGGATGTCGCTCACTGACGAAGGCCGTCGCATCATTCGCCATGCACAGTTGACCGTCGAGAGCATGCGACGGCTGCAACTGGAGGCTGAAAACATCAAGGATATGCAGGTCGGTGAAGTCACCATCGGCGTCACGTCCCTGACTTCAGTGCTCAAAGGACTGGGGGAATGCATCGCCGGGTTCCAGGCCAAGAATCCGCGTGTACGCATCCGCCTGGTGAATCTGCGCCCCAACCAGATGCTGCAGCGACTTAGGGACGGCACCCTGGATTTCGCCATTACTTCGCAGCAGCATACACAGAGACTAAACCTGGATTGGGAAGCGCTGAGCCGCATGCGGGGTCTGGTGGTCTGTCGAAAAAACAATCCGCTTCGCTACTCCCATTCGCTGCGTCAGTTGCAGTTTGCAAACTGGATCAGCCTCGATGCCATCGACGATCACTCGTCGCAGTTCTATCAAATGTTTGAAGACAACGAGATACCTCCGCCGCAGCGGATAACCGAGTGTTCATCAGTCTTGTTGGCCCTTGATCTGTTACATCACGCCGATGCGTTCATGACGCTCAGTGAAGCCGGAATGGAAAACACGTTACCCAAAGGACTCAATGAAGACCTGATGCGGGTCATGATCGAAGAAAGCATCCCTGAGTACCCCATCTATCTGGTCTGCATTGATCGCCACGCGCTGACCACAACGGCACGAGACCTTTACTACGCGATCAGAAGCGTGCTCTCGAAGAACCAGCCTATGGATGCGTCACGCTAGAGCGCAGCGGCAAGCGAGAAACTTAAGAAAAACGCAACGATATGTCCAACGGTTAAGTCAGTCCCTGTTCCTTGGGACCGACCACCCTATCTTCAAGAGCATCGAGCCAAACCCTGTGTTTGTCGCCTGAGTTGATTGCCAGGACGGCTGTGTCGCTGTCGTCAAACAGTGCGTGTGATCGATTATCGGGCGAAACCGCACCGATCTGGCGCCGAGTTTCACTGGGGCGGCTGGAGGTCATAACCAACGGTTAATCATCGAAGAAAAGCGCAAGTGTGCAGTGACAGTGTTTGCCGGATATTCGGCCCACAACAAAACTGTCACAGGAAATATCGATGACTACTCTGCAAGCGCCCCCTCTCCCCCGCACCACCGCGCCATCCGTAATAGGGTCCAGGAAAGCCACCGTCGCCTGCGCTCTAGGCAATGCCCTGGAAATGTATGACTTCACGATCTACAGCTTCTTCGCCGTGGTAATTGCAAAGAACTTTTTCCCCGCACAGTCGGCAATGGCATCGCTGCTGATATCGCTTGCCACATTTGGCGTCGGCTTCCTCATGCGGCCGGTGGGTGCTCTTGTGATTGGTCGCTTTGCCGACCGCCGTGGCCGCAAGGCCGCTTTGAGCCTCACGATCAGTTTGATGACTTTCGGCACAGCGATGATTGCCTTCGCGCCTTCCTACCAGGACATCGGCTTGTTCGGCACCTTGATGCTGGTGGCTGGCCGCCTCATGCAGGGCTTTTCGGCAGGAGGGGAAATAGGGACTGCATCGGTGTATCTGATGGAGTCCAGCGCTACGGCAAATCGCTGTCGCAATGTGAGTTGGCAGGCTGCCAGCCAAGGCTACGCCGCCCTGGTTGGGGCCGGTCTGGGTTTACTGCTCAACAGCACGTTGAGCGCAGATGACCTTGAGAGCTGGGGTTGGCGTATCCCCTTTATGCTGGGGCTGCTCATCGGACCGCTTGGCTGGTACATCCGTCGCTGTCTGCCAGAAACCCACGAAGCTGAACCGACCAAACGCGATGCTCGACTACGCGATCACATTGACGTGCGTCACACCCTATTGGCAATCGGCCTTATGGCCAGCGCCACCATCGCCATATACCTGTTCATTTTCTATTTGCCCGCCTACCTGACTGTCACCCTGGGTTACCCGCAACGCAGCGCCTTGGCTATCGCCTGTGTGGCAAGTGCCTGTCTGGCTGTCATCACGCCTCTGGCAGGACGCTTTGCCGATCGCCACGGCCTGCGCAAAAAACTGCTGGCCTGGACGATCACCCTGCCGGTGCTACTGGCGTGGCCAGCTTTCTACCTGCTCAGTTTGAGCACCGATTTGTTCGTAGCGATGCTGGTTATCGCGATTCTGGTACTGCCTGGCTGTATCGGTTCGGGAGCCTTCTTCGCTCTGATCATGGAAGCCTTTCCGAAAAATCGCCGCGCCCTGGGTACCGCCGTCAGCTACAGCTTCGGCGTCACCCTGTTCGGCGGTTTCTCCCCGTTGATCGCCACATGGCTGACGGCGGTCCTGGATAACCCCCAGGCGCCAGCACTGTACCTGCTCGCCGGCGGCGCCATCAGTCTGGCTTGCCTGGCTGTATTCCCCGAAAACCCTGGTCGGGAGTGACCTGATGAATTCATTGACCCAAACCCAAACCCAAACCCAAACCCTTGCCGAACTGGACTTGGACGCTTTTATCCAGTTGCGCCGGGAGATCCACCAGAACCCTGAACTGGGCGCGCACACCCCGCTGACCGCCGAATTGGTGGCCGGCAAGCTCGAAGAATGGGGCTACGAAGTTCACCGCAATATCGGCGGACATGGCGTGGTCGGCGTACTGCGTCGAGGCAGCGGCACTCGCCGATTGGGCTTGCGTGCCGACATGGATGCGCTGCCTATGCAGGAGAAAAACTGCTTCGCCCATGCCAGTCGGATCGAGGGCCGCATGCACGCCTGCGGCCACGACGGCCACACGGCCATCCTGCTGGCAGCCGCATGGCGAATCGCTCAGTTGCCCGACTTCAATGGCACGCTCAACCTGATTTTCCAACCGGACGAAGAAGGACTGAGCGGCGCCAAGGCCATGATGGACGACGGTCTTTTCAGTCGGTTTCCTTGTGACGCGATTTTTGCCTTGCACAACTTGCCGGGTATTGCGCTGGGCACTGCTGTGGTCCAGGCCGGCCCAACCATGGCCTCTTCGGAATGTGTGCGTGTGTTGATCAAAGGTCGTGGCGGTCATGGAGCAATGCCCGAACGCGCTGTCGATCCGATACCGGTGCTAGCCAGCATGATCAACACAATCCAGACAGTGAAGTCGCGCAATCTCTGCGTTGATGAACACGCCGTGATCAGCATCGGCATGGTCGAAGCTGGCAGTGTTTACAACATCATTCCCGACACGGCATCGATGCTGATCAGCGTACGTACCGACACAGCGCAGACCGAAGGCAAAATCAATCAGCGCCTGGGGGAAATCGCCCAGGGCCATGAACACACGTTCGGCGTCAAAATCGAACTTGAAACTACGCAACTGGCGCCAGCACTGGTCAATACGGGGACAGAAACAGAAATGCTTCGCCAGAGCCTGGCGCCGCTGTTCAAGCCAGGCCACTTGTTGCCGCAGGCGGCGAAGATCATGGCGACAGAAGATTTCGCCTGGATGCTGACCAAAGTGCCCGGCTGCTACTTCTTCCTGGGTAACGGCGAAGGCGAATTTCATGGCTGCTCGGTGCATAACCCCCACTACGACTTCAATGACGAGCTGATTCGCATCGGCTCCGACTGCTGGCTGAAACTTGTGAAGGATAATCTCAACTGAGGTCGCAGGCTTGGGTCCACATCTTCATCGATGGTTGATGACTGCAAAGTGCTCGAGCCGTTGAACCGGCACCCCAATAACTGAACGACCACCATCAGGCCACTACGGCCTGATGGGCAAGTCGGGCTAAGTCCTGCCCGCGCAAAAACTCAATAACGATGACTCAGCGACTTACTTCTTATCTGCCCTAAAAACAACAACAGGCAAGGTCTATGTATCGCACAGATAATTTGGCGTTATTCACCGTCGGCACGCTGGCGGCCGCAATTTCTACTACCCAGGTCCATGCCCAGGAACAAGGTTTTCTGGATGACAGCTCCCTGACGCTCAATACCCGTCAGTGGTACTCACACGAGGTCGGCCACAAGGCCACTTATTTCAAACTGCAAACACCAGACGGAGTACGCAAGTTGCGTGACCGTACCGCCTGGCTGGAAGGCTTCAGGCTCGACTTCGTCTCCGGCTTTACTCAAGGGCCGGTTAAGTTCGGGCTGGATCTTTCGACCTTCTCGGCAGTGGCGCTGGAGCGCAGCCGGACGGCGGCGGCAGGCGGCAGTAATCGATTGTTGGTCGACAAGGACGGCGATGTGGTCGATGACTGGAGCAAACTCGGTATCGCAGCGCTTAAGTTCAAGGTCGCCGAGACGCTGCTCAAGGTTGGCAGGCAGCAAGTCAGGACACCGATGATGTCCTACACCGATACCCGTACCTTGCCTTCATCGTTCAATGGGGTCTCCCTGGAAAGTCATGACATCGAAGGGTTGACGCTCAAATCTGGCTACTTCGACAAGGGGTCGCCGCGTACGGGAGCCGGAAGCCAGGATTTGAGTCCCACTTACGGTTCGCCCGTTGTCACCAGTGACTTCAACGCTTACGCCGGGGCCGACTATTTGTCGAGCGCTGGCTGGCGCAGCAGCGCCTATGTCTCTCGCTTCAACGATATATGGGATCGCGAGTATCTGGGCCTGGGCAAGAAAACTAACTGGGGATCGGTCAACGTCGATGTGCAATTGGATGCCTATAACACCCGGTCCAGTGGTCGCCAAATCGGTGGCAATATCGACCAGCAGGCCTACGGCCTCAGTATTACGCCCAAGTGGCGCAACCACTCGCTGAAGATCGGTCTGCAGAAAATCAAGGGTGACGAATATTTCGATTATCCCTTCGAATCCAATGCCATCAACCTGCCCAATACCATGATGTCCTTCTTCAACGGCCCCAATGAGCACTCGATCGGGGTGTTCTACAACAACGATTGGGTCGCTTATGGTCTACCTGGTCTCAAGACTACGCTCTGGTACATCAAGGGCATGGGCATCGACGGCAGCCATTACGACGGTGGCCCGAACGGCATCTACAACTCGGTACTAAAGCAGCAGGGTGAAAGCCATTATGAAGTGGGTGTCAGTGCAAGCTACACAGTGCAATCGGGCACCTTCAAGAATATCAGCCTGATGACCAGTTATTCCTCGCACCGTGCAAGTGAATATCAACTGGAGGGCAATCTTGATGAGCTCAGGCTTATCGTCAACGTACCGATCAAGGTGTTCTAAGCCAGCCCGCGACATGTTAGCTCGATGAAATGGTGAAACGACCGCAAGGTGCAACAACCGGCCTTGCGGTCCATCCACCTGACGGTTTATTCGACGTGTTCGAACTCAGCCTTTTCGCCTTTGTCGGGAATTGAGAGAGGGATGCCCTCGACACCCGAGTAGGTAACTATCACGACAGCCGCCTGATCGCCGGTTACGCCGCGATGGCTGGCCCCCACCGACTCAGCGAATGCTTGCCCGGCGGTCACCTTATGATGCGCGCCCGACGCCCTGTCCTCGATCGTTAATTCCCCTGACACCACGTAGGCCGCGTTAGGAACGGGATGGTGATGCCAAGGCAATGCCGTGTGGGGAGGAATGGTAATTTCCAGTATCGAGAGTTGCGGCTGCCCCTTGGGGTAAGGCTCATAAGGCGTCCCGTCCCACGAAACGCTCTCCTTCAACGCGACTTTCGCCTTGATTTCAGGTTTGTCCGCAGCGTGTGCAACGCTGGCGAGAGTGGTCGCAAGGACAAGCAGGCTGGCGAAAATATTGAGTACCTTCATGACTTCCTCATAACTGTTATTGTTTTTGAGAGGCCAGTTTCAGAGGAGGCACCGAGCAGTGTATTGAATAATACTGCGCACCTTTTGAATGAACCGTTTGATTGAATTCACGTATAGGCGTTGTGATTCACCTCGGAACTACAATGGGTCAGGTCGTTTGCCTGGATGTCTTGATACACTTCCAACAGTACCTCCAGCGGGTGCCTCAAGGTTCTGCTGGAAAGGCGCTTTACTTGGCTGCGACACGAGTACCCAGTAGCCAGCGGCTCGCCGGGCGTATCATCTGCAAGCTTTCGTTTCCATGACTGATCAAAAATGACCCGTGATGTCGCTTGATTACGCGCTTCATGACCATAGGTGCCAGACATCCCACAGCAACCAGTCGCTTCGACACTCAGTTCTAAATTCAACCGGCGAAATACTTCAACCCATTGCTTGCTGCTCGCTGGGACATTGGTCTTCTCTGTACAGTGGGCCAGCAAACGAAACGTCCTCGGCATCTTGCAAACAGATGTTTCTGTTAATCAATCCAATAGCCACTCCTGAGGCAACCTGACCGCAGGAGCCTCGGCCAGACCCGGTACTTTTGCGTATTCCTGGCGGTATACCAACGTCATCGCCGGATCCAGACCGACCAAGCGCACACCCGATTCACTCAAGGCCTGAAGCTGCCTGGCATTGCGTATCGCAGCCGTGTTGAATGCGGCTAGAAAGCCTTGTACGTGAAGCGGCATGCCATTGGGGCTATACGGAGCGAGGAAGACTTGAAAACCAATGCGCGACGCCAGTTCGATATCGCATGATGGCCTCACTTTCGCTGCCCGCGGCAAAGCAATTGAGTACCCAGCTCAACGTTTTCGATAAAACGCTGGCAGATCTGTCCGAGCAAAACGCCGCGCCCACCAGAAGCAATACCAAAGCCCTGCTTTCAGAAATTGCAGAACTGTCTGCAAAAGTCGTCAGCCTCGCAGCCAAACACCGCCACCGCTTCAGCGCCACACAAGCGTACGCACAACTCGTGTTCGAACGTTTAGCAGAGCTGCGGGAAAACCGCGCAGGTGATTGTCAGCGCCTAGGTATTTTCATCGAAAGACGCTTCAAACCAACAATTAGATACTGCGCCGTTACGGAGCAAAGGCTGGACATTTTAGCCAAGAGCGTCGCCAATCTGGGTGAACTTCTACAGGCGCGCGTCCAAGTAGAGATGGAGGAGCAGAACGCCGAAATTTTGAAGAGCTTGAATGCACGAGCGGATGCGCAGATCAAGATTCAAAGAGCAGTGAGTCCGTCGGCCAAATGGCCTTATCTCGTGCGATGCCGAGAAATTAATAGCTGCTGCAAAATATGAGGTGGAAGATGTTACCCACGGGCAGATCAAAAGGTTTCATGTTCGGTGTCTGCCCTCATGCATCTGACCACGTGCATGAAGGCAGCCCTCCCTCGAGATATCAGCCCGCCTTTTCGCGGGCATCGAAGCGCTCAGGTCAATGCTTAGTAAACACCACCCCCACCTGCTCGGCATACTTCAACCGAGTGAGTTCATCCTGTTTGATGATGAGGGTCTGCTGAATTGCGCATAACTGCCTATTGAAAGGGTTGGACGTCGAAGGCGTACTGGAGTCGTTGCGAAAGCAGTGAGCGGATCATCACTCACCTTAGTCTGCACGGACTTGGCTGTGCAGCTAAGCATTGGGTAGTTCTTCTTCGGTGCACATGGAGTCGTGCGTATACTTCGCTTCTTCTCAAGTGCTTAAGCTTTCCAATGAAAAAACTGTTTTCCGTAGTAGCGCTGGCCCTCTCGGTAATTACCCCCGCCTTCTCAAGCCCTCCCTCGACCTTTTCCGAGGCCAAGGTCATCGCAAAGCAGAAGATTTACCTCGACCAAGCGAACAGCTCCATGGGGGAGTTGTATTGCGGGTGCAAATGGACGTGGGTCGGTAAATCAGGTGGTCGTATCGATGCAGCGTCATGTGGACTGAAGGCCAGAAAGCACGAAGTTCGAGCAGAGCGGACTGAGTGGGAACACATAGTTCCAGCCTGGACATTCGGTAACCAACGCCAATGCTGGAAGAACGGTGGTAGAGAGCACTGTGTGGACGATGATCCGGTGTTTCGAGCAATGGAAGCAGACCTGTTCAACCTCTATCCATCTGTTGGGGAGGTGAATGGTGACCGTAGCAATTTCAACTACGGCATGGCCACCGGGGTCGCGCCGCAGTATGGCCAGTGCAAGACGCGAGTTGACTTCGATCAAAGAGCAGCCGAGCCACGTGATGAGGTCAAGGGGCTAGTCGCAAGGACAACCTTCTACATGTTCGACAGATACAAACTGAGCATGTCTCGTCAGCAGCAACAGCTACTGATGGCCTGGGACAAGCAGTATCCGGTTTCGTCTTGGGAGAAAGAGCGAGATCGACGCATTGCCGCGATCATGGGACATTCCAATCCATTCGTAACTGGCGAGCGCCAATGGTCGCAAGGATACAGGGCAGTTGGTGATGGGGTGGTAAGCGCCGTTCCAGTCAATCCTGCGCGGTCACCAGTCCATCCAACCCTGGCAAGTGCGAGCGGGGTAGGCTCTATCATTGGTAACCGAAAGAGCCAGGTCTATCACCTTGCCTTGGGATGCCCTGGCTATGGTCAGGTGTCTGAAAAAAATCAGGTCTCCTTCACGTCAGAATCTGAGGCCCAGGCGGCAGGATATCGAAAGGCAGGTAACTGCAAATAGTTGTTTTTAGTTGAAACCCGGCCTTGCGAAACCGAGGCCGGCACAATGGCGAACTGACCATTCTCCAGGTCGACGGATTCGATTTCATCTCCTGGACGCAGGCCAAGAGCAGCCCGTACCTGGACAGGGATAGTGATTTGGCGTTTAGAGGTGAGAGTTGCGATAGTCGTGAGGGACACCTACGCAATTAAGCACTTACATGATAGCCAAGCTGTGCGGTACAGCGGGCAGTCGCCTATGACGATCTGGCGGGTTATCTCCATTGGCGGCGAAGCGCTGTCGTTGCTCCCAGCACGAAAATGCCTTGCGACTCGGCCCGGCACTGCTACGGTGAACTGCAGCGTGGAGTTCTCATGCCTTTGGTACTTCACGTCGGAGGGGGGCCACCTATGGATAACTGCAAGCAGGCAACAGGCAATGACGAATCCGGGGCGGATGAGCGCTTCCACTGCCTGGAGTACCTCGACGACGACTTCCCCTACTACAACGGCAAGCCCGTGGGCCTTTCAGGCAAACAATGGCTGCTGCTAATGCTTGGGGTGCTGGCCGGTTTTTTGGTGCTGATAGCGCCTTTGCCATTGTTTTCGGGAAACATTGGGCAGTTCATTCCCGCAACCCTGTTCTTCGCCATCCCGCTGGCGACGCTGGCATATATCACTCCGCAACATTGGATGGCACTGTTCCGCAGGGTCACGGGCCGCGACATCAAATGGATGATACTGTTCGCGCTGCTCAATATCGTGGTCACCATGGTCATAGGCCTGGTGGTCATGAAGACCCTGGGTACGCACTCGAACCCGGTTTTCGCAGGGATGGCGACGCAAACACCAGTCGAGCACCTACTTTTCTTTCTCAAGACGCTGCCGCAGCTATTGGGCGAGGAGGTGCTGACGATCTTGCCATTCCTTGCACTGATGACGTTCCTGAACACGCGGTTGCACTGGTCACGCAAGGGAACGATCGTCGGTGCCTGGCTCTTGTCGGCCCTGCTCTTCGGCGCGGCGCACCTGCCGACCTATGATTGGAACATGGTGCAGGCGTTCGTCGTTATCGGCAGCGCGCGGCTGGTCCTGCTGCTGCCCTATATCATGACGAAGAACATCTGGGTCTCCACGGGCGCCCATATACTCAACGACTGGACGCTCTTCATCATCGCCCTGTTGGGCGCCATACCCCCTGAGCACTAAGGCCAAGCCGAATTGCGCGGTCGGCCGGGCCAAGCCCTGTTGGTCTGCCGGCCGCGCACGCAAGGGGCGCCTGGATGCATCAGAGGTTGCCTTCAGACCCGGTGTAACTTGCACCCTGGACTTTGCCACTGGCACTGGACAGACACGACCAAGGAGCGTCCGCGTCAGGTACGCTGATCGTCACGCCAATGCCCGCTTCGGCGGTCATGACGTCGGTCACCGAAAGTTTGCTGACGGCCACACCGGTTTTCTTCGCCACCTCGGCCAGGCAGGCCTTCTCCGCTTTGCTGGTGGCAGATGTGCCACTGGTGTTACTGGCACTCGCAGCGCCCGATGTCGCTGGCTGGCAAACCCCGTTAGCCCCGCCTTTACCGGTATAGGATACGTCCCATGACTCATCTGGATTGCGCGTGAGGGAAATCGCCACGCCAGAGCCCTTGGCTTCATAGGCGTTGTCGTTGAATTTCTTCAGTTTCGCCTCCTTGCCATTGATGAACACCGGCCCGCCCTTATCCGCATGCACGGCGATATTGGTCGGGCAGTCGTAGTTGAGCTGCGGAATATCAGCACTGGCCACAGTGGCAAACAGCAAAGTGGTGGCTCCCAACAAAAACTTGTTCATATTCATGCGACGTTCTCTTTCCGTTTGAGAGTGGTTGGGCTTACTGCACAAGCATCATGGTCATGCGACAGCGCACACAAGGCCGAAGCTAGGCGAAACGACTTGTCTCCACCTCGAAGACACGGCTTCGGCAGTATAGGTGGTAGTAAGCAGTTTGAACGGCCAAACGCTCACGGCCGGATCTGGTTACCGGAAACGTGATTAGGTCGACATTGGAACAGCTAAGTACAAGAGGAATTGAACGATCACTGTGTGCTGCTGTGGGTCGAAATCAGTAGGCCGTTACAGGTAGAAAAACGGCCAAAAGACATTCAACACATCCCGCCTTCGACTCATAGAGGGCATCCCACCATTTGCTATGTGGACAGTGTCGCCCCATCGACGGTCAGAATTCGCCCGTAGGTATATTTTATTTGCGCAAAAAGCAGTGTCTGATTTAACTCAGGGCGCTGGCAAACGCCTCGGGCGTCGGGCTTTCCTTCCATTGCGCGGAGCCTTCCGGCAGCATCAACCACGGTTGCTTGCGTCGAGTCCAGATATGCGCCACTGGTTCGAACTGCTCTGCGCCCTCTATCACGCCGGCCCGCACCACTCGCATGCCAGGCGCTGCCGTGGTTTCGTTGAACAGCCGGGTGTGGCACTCGCCGCAGGCGTGTTGGGTGGAGGTATGGCCCTGATGTTCGTGTGCATAGGTGGCCGTATTACCTGTCACACGCACCGTCGAAGCCCCGCACAGCATGTGCAGCCCGAACGAGCTGCCGCTCCAACGCTGGCAGTTGAGACAATGGCAGGCATACAACGGTGGCAGTTGTTGCGCTTCGATCTCGATGACGACGTGCCCGCATCGGCACTGACCAGTGAATCTCATACCTTTACTCCTTACAATGACGTCCGGAAAAGTTCGGGCACCATGATCCCTCTTCGTGGGCCCGGGCAGAAGAAATAAAAGGGAGCAACAGTTGGTCAAGAATGTATGAGCGGACTTGAATGGGAAAGCCAGCGGGTATTCCTTGCCGTGTTGCGTTCCGGCAGTTTGAGTAGCGCGGCGAAGTTACTCGGGATTGCGCAGGCCACGGCCCGGCGGCGCCTCGACTATCTTGAACAGGCTCTCGGTCTGAGCCTTTTCACTCGCACATCCACAGGCCTGACGCCCACCAGCGGTGCGCTGCGCCTGATCGAGCATGCAGAGGCCATGGACCTTGCCGCGCAAGCCTTCAACCGCATGGCTGGCGCTGAAACGTCGGTAGACCAGGGCGTGGTGCGGCTAACCTGTGGTGAGTTGCTGGGCGTGGAGGTTTTGCCCGGTTTGTTGCGCAACTTCCATCACAGCCACCCTGGGCTGAAGCTTGAGCTGAGCATCGGCGACGCGCTGGAGGACATTGCAAGGCTGCAATCGGATATCGCCGTGCGCCTGATGCGCCCCGTGGAAGCTGATATCGCGACACGGCGCGTGGGCAGCTTGCAAGTGGGTATCCATGCCAGCGCCGAATGCCTGCAACGTTATGGCAAGCCGGCCAGCATGGCGTCGCTTCGCCAGGGCCCCCTGATCGGGCCAGATCGGCGCTCTGCCGACTTGCGTCGGTTAGTCGCTGTCGGACTGTGTGAAGCCGACCAGCATTTCGCAATTGCCTCCGATAACCACCTTGCACAACTGGCTGCCCTGAAAGCGGGATTGGGATTCGGCCTCTGCCCGACGCGGATTGCGCGCGATCACCAGCTGATAGAAGTATTGCCGGACAGTTTCGGCTTTGAGGTTGATGTGTGGATCGCGATGCACAGTGATCTGCGCAAGGTAAAACGGATCATGCTGGCCTTTGAAGTGCTAGGTGAAAAATTGCATGACTACCTGCTTGCGGCCGATCGCTGAGGCAGTTAACTCGTAACGGCCTCTGCTTACCTCACTGACATCTTCGGGTCACACTGGACGAACTGGCCACGCTGAAAATGCATCGGTGAAATATTCAACGCCATTACCTGATCGCCGAAGTAGTGTCCGATCGAATCGTTGATGGATTTGAACCCGTCCAGATCAATACACATCACCGCCAGACGACGCTTACGCCGACGGCTGATGTGACAATCCAGAAGAAACCGGTCTTCAAGCGAAACACGGTTAAGCAAACCCGTCAGGCGGTCATGGCTGGCGTTGAAGCTCAATTGGCGCTCGAAATGTTTCTGCTCGCTGATGTCCCGGGCAATGCCAAATACCCCGACGATCTCTCCGTTGACCATGATCGGCAGGTTGGAGATGTCCATGGAGTTGGGCTGCGCAGGCCAGTCGTTGAATCTGCGCCTCGTCCGGCGTATGGGCGCGGTTCTGGTACAGGGCAAATGTGCCCAACACGCATCCTTGATGGGAGAGCAACGGTACCGACCAGCAGGAACGCAGGTTATGCCCCAAAGCCAGGCTGCGAAAACGCTCCCAGTTTGGGTCCCGGGCGATGTCTTCGGTGACCACAAGTTTGCGCCGCAACGCTGCGGAGCCGCAGGTTCCTTCGTGTGGGCCAATGGCCATTCCATCAATCGCCTCGCTGTACTCGGCCGGTAGGCTGGGCGCCGCGCCGCTCAGCAAGCGTTTGCCCTCGGCATCAGTTAGCAGGATGGAGCAGAAGGTTTCGGGGGCCTGATCGTCAAGCATCTGGCAGATGGCGCAGAGTATGTCGCCCAGATGATGATCGGTCGCGATCATACCGAGAATTTCACGCTGCGACTCGGGGAAGGTCTTGCTGTGAAAGCTCGGACGAGTATTCATGGTTGTTCCTGAAGACTCTCGAGGTCGTCCGGTCTTCAGAGAGCCAGAAATAGTGGCGGCCGATCACTGTCCACTAGTGCGTCGGACGCGCACTCTATAGAGCACCGGCAAACTAATAAAAGGCTCAGATCCAACATAAAAAACAGTATCAGATCGCCGCCGTTTGGCTGGAATGGTCGGGGTGTTCGGCCGTTTTGATATTCTGCTGGCCGGACAGTCCTGAAGCTGCAGCCCGGTTTCCATGAACTTGCACCGATGAACATTTCCACGCCATCAGCCGTCGGGCCTGCGGCAGAACATAGTAACGGCCTGCCTATGAACATATGACATGGCCCACTTGTTAAATAATGTGCCACCCGAACATGCGCTCTTTGACCACATCACAAGAGCCGACACCCACCTGCATAAATTGATGTGGATCAACCGTGGCACTTCGATGTGCTGTATGTTGATAAATCAAAACTTGCTAATCAGTACCGGAGATTCTCCATGTTCTGGTTTCGCCATCGTCAACCAACGTTCATACGCCTCGCCATCGTGCTGTGGGTGTTAGCGTTTGGTGTGGCAGCGACCCAGGGATGTCTGGCACAAACCAGCCACAATCCGGCTAAAGCGCATGTCTCACTGAACACTGCGCAAGATCACGAGAGCCACGACGCCCACGCCCTGGGCTGCCTTCAGCACTGCGCCGATGCGGCGATAGCTGTAAGTCCTTCGCTCCATCTTCAAACATTTGATCTGTTCAGTTGGACGTTTCTGTTACTGATCCCTGCGTTGCTGATTTTGTTTCCCGCAAATCCCTGCGCTTTTGCCTTTCTTGCATTACGGCGCCCTGTACCGGCCAAGCCGCCTGCCCGCCTGATTTTCGTCCGTTTCAACGATTAATCCGACCTTCTGCGCGCCGATCTTCGGCGCATTGTCTGACTGCGCCAACCTGGTGCGGCCTGGTATTACCTGAGTTGTCCTCACCCTTTGGAGATTGCCATGCATGCCTCATTGAAAATAATCCTCGCCACCCTGCTGATCAGCAGCCCACTCATCGCCTCGGCAGTCGACGAGCATCACCCGGAGCAAGGACAGACCGCGCCTGGCCAGACGAGCGAAACAGCTACGCCTAAGCAAAACAATGTCATGACCGAGCAAATGCAAAAAATGCAGGCTGCACACGACAAGGCAGCCGCAGCCACGACCCCTGCCGAGCGACACGCCGCCATGCAGGAGAGCATGAAGACGATGAAGGACAGCATGGCCATGATGCATAAGAACTGTCATGGCATGGGCATGGCCGGCAACAAAGACGGCATGGAGATGGGAATGATGAACATGATGATGAAAATGATGGATCAGCAATCGAGCATGATGAACATGCCGATGAGCAAGTGACGCGCACAAGTCTGTAGACAATGTAGCGACGGTTTACGATAGGTGGTCGCCATGATCGATCTGAACCATTTCACACCGTTGAGCGCTCTGATTGGCGGCCTGTTGATAGGCACTGCCGCTACCCTGTTCGTGCTGTTTAATGGGCGCATCGCCGGCATCAGTGGCATTGTCGGCGGTTTACTGCGCCCGTTGGCTGGTGATGTCGCCTGGCGCATAGCATTTGTCCTGGGGCTGCTCATGGCTCCGCTGCTTTACCGCCTGAATGCACCACTGCCTACGTTGCAGATCGATGCCGGTTATCCGCTATTGATTGTCGCCGGGATGTTGGTCGGCATTGGCACGCGCTATGGGGCTGGCTGCACCAGCGGTCACGGTGTCTGCGGCCTGTCGCGCTTGTCGCCGCGCTCAGGGGTGGCGACTGTAGTGTTCATGAGTGCCGGGTTTGCCACCGTCTTTGTGGTTCGCCACCTTCTGGGAGGGAATTGATCATGGCACTCTTCTTCGCCTGGATTTGCGGGCTCATATTTGGGGTCGGTTTGCTGGTTTCAGGCATGACAAACCCCGCCAAAGTGCTGGGGTTCCTGGACCTGACCGGGACGTGGGATCCCTCGCTGGCATTCGTCATGGCCGGTGCCATTGCCGTGGCTACCCTGGGCTTTTGGGTGGCAAGAAAACGAACGCGATCACTGCTTGGCTTGCCGATGAATCTGCCAACAGCTAGACACTTCGACCGACGCCTGATTATCGGCAGCCTACTATTTGGGGTCGGTTGGGGATTGGCCGGGATTTGCCCGGGCCCCTCTCTGGTGCTGTTGGGCTCTGGCATTCTCAAGGGCGCGGTGTTTGTCATGGCCATGCTGGCCGGCATGGCGCTATTCGAATGGTTTGAGCGACAAAACCGTCGTGGGTCGTCGGCTCCAGTTTCCGTGGGTAAATCCACCTGAATTTTACCTGGGAGCCGACCATACCTACTCTACGGGCTGCTTTCACCGTCGCTGATTCCCGTGTCATGTCCTGGTCCAGGGTCGGAAATACGCCGAGAGGCACTGTCCACGGTGAGAGTCAAAATAAA
This sequence comes from Pseudomonas sp. GNP012, assembly GCF_054343835.1. Classification (NCBI taxonomy): domain Bacteria; kingdom Pseudomonadati; phylum Pseudomonadota; class Gammaproteobacteria; order Pseudomonadales; family Pseudomonadaceae; genus Pseudomonas; species Pseudomonas sp. GNP012. The sequence continues at coordinate 2,344,698 of NZ_JBTGUU010000001.1, forward strand.
GTTGTTTCCATAAAAGATCGTTCAGACCACTGATCAGTAATATCTGTTTTTTGACGTGCTTCCGATATGCGGTCACAACTTTCGCGCGTCTCCGAGTCCTAACAAGCTGTTCGTCGATGGAATATTGGCGTGCGCCGCTATTTAGACTGATACGGAGATAACCTAATGATTTTCAACGTACAAAGTTTTGGCGCTAAAGGCGATGGGATTACCGACGACACGGCCGCAATACAGAGTGCGATTGATGCCGCAGCTGCCGCTGGCGGTGGCCAGGTGTATATGCCAACCGGGACCTATATCGTTTCCGCAGGCGCGGAACCCTCTGACGGATGCCTGATGCTCAAGAGCAACGTCTACCTGTACGGCGACGGCATGGGCGTCACCAACGTCAAAGTGGCTGACGGTTCGGATACCAAGATAACGGGGGTTATTCGCTCCGCTTATGGCGAAGAAACCCACGACTTTGGCGTCAGCAATCTCACCATCGATGGCAATCGTGACAACACAACGGGCAAGATCGACGGTTGGTTCAACGGCTTCATTCCCGGCGAAGAAGGCTACGACTCCAACGTCACCCTCGACAGTGTCGAAATCAAGGATTGCTCCGGGTACGGTTTCGACCCCCACGAGCAGACCGTCAACATGGTCATCAAGAACAGCGTGTCCCACGGCAATGGCCTGGACGGCTTCGTCGCTGATTTCCTGAGCGACAGCACCTTTGAAAACAACATCGCCTACGACAACGACCGGCACGGTTTCAACGTCGTTACCAGTACCCACGACTTCACCCTGACCAATAACATTGCCTACAACAACGGCGGTAATGGCATCGTGGTGCAGCGCGGCAGCGAGGACATCCCCTCCCCCAGCAACATAACCATTACCGGTGGCGAGGTGTACGGCAACGGCGCCGAAGGGGTGCTGATCAAGATGTCCAGCGAGGTGACTGTCAGCGGCGTCGATATTCACGACAATGCCAGCGCCGGGATTCGCATCTACGGCAGTAACCACGTTGAAATCACCGACAACACGCTCCACAACAATTCACTGGTCAGCCCCGTACCGGAAATCATCATCCAGTCCTATGACGACACCCTGGGCGTGTCAGGCAAGTACTTCAACGGCAGCGACAACACCATCCAGGGCAACATCATCAGCGGCAGCAACCTCTCGACCTACGGTGTTGCAGAACGCAATGAAGACGGCACGGATCGCAATGCCATCATCGGTAATACCATCAGTCACATCAGCAAGGGTGCCACGTTGATCTATGGTGACGGCAGCTACGTCAGCGACACGGTGCCGATGACCACTGTGCAAGGTACGGCTGGCAACGACACCCTGTCGGGCAGCGCCGAAAGCGAGATTTTCTACGGCGGGGCCGGCAACGATACGATCAATGGCGGGGCCGGTGGCGACATTCTGGTGGGCGGTGCGGGCATCGACAAACTCACCGGTGGTACCGGCGCCGATACGTTCCGTTTCGCCTCTCAGTCCGACAGCTACCGTAATGCAACCGCAAGCTTCGATGACACTGTGACCGACTTCGACGTCACCCAGGACAAGATCGACCTGGCCGGCCTGGGCTTCACCGGCCTGGGTAATGGCCGTGGTGGCACCCTGCAGGTCAGCTACAGCGCCAGCAACGACCGCACCTACATCAAGGACTACGATGCCGACGCCAGCGGCAATCGCTTCGAGTTGATTCTCTCGGGCAACCTCGCCAGCACCCTGACCGCCAGCAACTTCATTTTCAATCGGGTGGTCACCGGCACCAGCGCCAGCGACGCGTTGCTGGGCAGCGATTCGGCCGACACCCTGCTCGGCCTCGCAGGAAACGACAATCTCGGTGGCGGCGCGGGCGACGACAAGCTCGACGGCGGCACCGGGATGGACAGCCTCACCGGTGGCGCCGGGGCGGACACTTTTGTGTTCTCCAATCGCCTGGACAGTTACCGCAACTACAACACCGGCGGTGCCAACCTTAGCGACCTGATCACCGATTTCGATGTCAGCAACGACAAGATCGACCTGTCGGCCATCGGATTTACCGGCCTGGGGGATGGCAAGAACAACACCGTGTACCTGGTGCTCAACAGCACCGGCACCAAGACTTACATCAAGTCCTTGACCGCCGACGCCAATGGCAATCGTTTTGAGGTGACGCTGGCCGGCAACTACCTCGACAAACTGACCAGCGCCAACTTCGTCTTCGCCACGTCGTCACCAACCAACCAGGCGCCGGTGCTGGCCACGCCGCTGCTGGATCAGAGCGCGACCGAAAGTACAGCGTTCAGTTACGTGGTCCCGGCCACCAGCTTCACCGATCCGGATAACGACAGCCTCAGCTACACCGCCAAGCTGGCCAATGGCAGCGCCCTGCCCGGTTGGCTCACATTCGATGCCGCCACTCGCACGTTCAGTGGCACACCCAACGACACCGCGTCGGGCACTTACTCCATCCTGGTCACCGCGACCGATGGCAGCAACGCCACCGTCAGCGACAGCTTCACCCTCGCCGTGCAGGACGTACCCGCGGGCCCCACGGTGATCAATGGTACCCCGAACAACGACACCCTCACTGGCACCGCAGCCAACGAGCAACTGCTCGGTGGCGCAGGTAATGACACGCTCAATGGTGGCGCGGGCAACGACATCCTGATCGGAGGCACCGGGGTGGACAAGCTCACCGGCGGCGCGGGTGCCGATGTGTTCCGCTATACCTCGAAACTCGACAGTTACCGCACCAGTTCCACGAGCGTCAGCGACCAAATCCTCGATTTCGACGTGACCGCCGACAAGATCGATGTCTCGGCACTCGGCTACACGGCGCTGGGCAATGGCCTGAACGGTACGCTGCAACTGACCTACAGTGCGTCGACCAACCGTACTTACCTCAAGGATCTCACCGTCGACGCCAACGGCAATCGCTTTGAGTTGTCGATGGCGGGCAATCTGGTGAGCAGCCTGACGGCGAGTCATTTTGTCTTCGCCGACCAGAACACTCCAGGCAATGCGGTGCCAGTGGTGGCCATTCCCCTGCTCGACCAGAACGCCACCGAAAGCACGCCGTTCAATTACACCGTGACCCAGGACAGTTTCACCGACGCCGACCAGGATGCGTTGGTCTATACCGCGACCCTCGCCGACGCAAGCGCCCTGCCCACATGGCTGAGCTTCAATGCCACCAGCCTGACGTTCAGCGGCACGCCGATCAGCACTGCGGCCGGAAACTACAATGTACTGGTCAAGGCCACCGATCCTTCGGGTGCCTCGGTCAGCGACAGCTTCGCTCTGACGGTGGCTGATGCGCCAGCCAGTACCCTCGTCGGCACCGATAATGCCGATACGCTCAACGGCACGGCAGGTGCTGACCTGATCCTGGGCAACGGTGGCAATGACACGATCAAGGCTGGCACCGGGGCAGACATCATCGACGGTGGTGCCGGACGCGACTCGCTGTATGGCGGCGATGGGGCTGACAACTTCCGCTACACCAACGCACTCGACAGTTACCGCGATTACGACGCCGGCGGCATCACTGCCACCGACACGATTTATGACTTCACTGCTGGCGTCGACAAGATCGATGTGTCGGGCCTGGGCTTTCTCGGTCTCGGCGACGGCAGCAATCACACGCTGTACACGACCCTCAACGCGGCCGGCGACAAGACCTACATCAAATCCGCCGACGCAGATGCCAATGGCAACCGTTTTGAAATCGCCCTCAACGGCAACTACCTCAACACCCTCACCACCAGCGACTTCGTGTTTGGCGAGCGCGCCCAACAGGACATTCTCTACCTGCCCACGCTCGGTCAATCCAATGCGCGCCTGCTGCGCATGACAGAGGATGACGATCAGTCCGGCACCTCGATGCTGGTCAAAGACCTGGACCGCTACACCCCCTATGACGTACGCAGCCAGTTCACCGATGCCGACGGCAACGGCATCGACATCGCGGTGGGAGGTAGCACGGTCAACGGCCTGTCGACCCTGGGCGCCGAAGAGCTCAAGTTGTGCTGGTGGTTGACTGACACCAACCAGCCAGGGCCTGCACTGTTGCGTGCCGTCGCGTTGCTGGGGGACCAGCTCGCCGAACTGCAATCGATCGATAACGTCACCATGGGCATCATTTGGGGCCAGGGCGAGGAAGCTGCCCAGGAGATCGCGCGTGCCACGGACAAAACAGCGGCGGCCGCTGCCTACAAGGACGCCACCCTGAAGGTGTTCGATTACCTGCATGCCCAGTTCGGCAACTTCAACGTGTACATCATGGAAACCGGCCACTATCAGGAGGATGCGGCACGTGCCCGGGGCTATTCCGAAGAAAAGATAGCCTCCATCGTCGAGGGCGTGGGCTATGTTCGCGCCGTCCAGGAAGTCATCGCCACCGAACGTGCCGATGTCAAGCTGGCGGTGGACTACACCGACCTGCCCTTGCGCTACGAAGTCGATCCGCTGGTGTATCCCGATGACGTCTGGCACCTGCACGAGGAATCGGCGGAAATCGTCGGCCAGCGCCTGGCCGACTACATCGCCGCAGACCTTGGTTTTCAAGGCAACCCGGACGACAACAATAGTGTTCAGGAGATTTTCGACAACGCTCAGAACCAGGGCGGCATGATCTCCGGCACTGACCAGGCCGATACCCTGGTGGGCAGTTCGGGCAATGACACACTGGATGGCGACTTGGGCGCCGACTCCATGACCGGTGGCGATGGCAACGACATCTATCTGGTCGACAACGCGTCCGACAGCGTGATGGAAACCAATACCTCGGCCTCGCAGATCGATACGGTGCAGGCATCAGTCAGCTGGACCCTGGGCGCCAATCTCGAGAACCTCGTGCTCACCGGTGTCTCTGAGATCGACGGCAGCGGTAACGCGCTGCGCAACTTCATCACCGGCAATGCCGCCGCCAACGTGCTCAATGGTGGCGCAGAGGCCGACAGCATGAGTGGTGGTGATGGCAACGACACTTACTATGTCGACAACGCCGACGACAGCGTGATCGAGACCCAGGGCAATGTGTTGCCCGGAGGGGTCGACAGTGTGCGCAGCAGCCTGGGGACCTATACCCTTGGCGCCCATGTCGAGAATCTGTACATCGAGAACCCGGGCGCCGCCAATGGCACGGGCAACGCGTTGGACAACACGCTGTTCGCCGCTGCCGGCAACAACGTGCTGGACGGGCGCGAGGGAAATGACACCGTGTCTTTTGAACGCGCTCTGTCCGGTGTCACCGCCAACCTCTCGACCTCAGTGCAACAAAACACCGGGGGATCGGGGCTCGACACCTTGAAGTTCTTCGAAAACCTGACGGGAAGTGCCTACGCAGACAGTCTGTCGGGCAACAGCGCCGCGAACGTCCTGAACGGTGGTGCGGGCAATGACACGCTCGTGGGCGGTTCCGGCGATGATCGGTTGATCGGCGGTGCAGGCACCGACAATCTCACCGGTGGCACTGGTGCGGATACCTATGCATTTGGTGCGCTGTCGGACATGGGCGTCGGTGCTTCGCGTGATGTGCTCAACGGTTTCAAGAGCATCGAAGGCGATCATCTGGACTTCTCCGGCCTGGACGCCAACCCGTTGACCGGCACTGTCGATGCCTTCACCTTCATCGCCAGCAACGCTTTCGACCCTGCCAACGCCACCGGCCAAGTGCGCTTTGCCGATGGCATTCTCTACGGCAGTGTCGACGCCGACGCCACCCCCGAGTTCGAATTCGCACTGCTGGGCGTCAAGGAGTTGCACGCCAGCGATTTCACCGCCTGAGTCCAGACCATAATTGGTGATAGCAAGCCTGCCCGCTCCTAACGTTTAAGGATTCTGTAGGAGCGAGCTTGCTCCTACAGTGGAGCATTCTCGCTTAACTGAACAGCATTACGCTCCTGCCGGAATGTGTGGCGTTCGAAAAGACGAGGGTAGCCACTCATTCTTCTTTGAAGGCTGCGAGCAAGCGTTCGCGCAAAGGTTTCATCAGGTAGTTCATCAAGGTACGCTCGCCCGTGACCACCGTGACATCGGCCAGCATGCCCGGCCGCACCGACAGGCCGGCGGCCTGTAGCGACACTACGGTATCTGCGGGAATTTCGACCTTGGCGGAAAAGTACGGCTGGTGAGTCTGTTCATCGATCAACTGGTCCGCCGACACCGTAGTCACCGTCCCGGTGACAGTCGGGGTATCCACCCGTTGCAGCGCCGTGAAATGCACGTGCACCGGCAACCCCGGACGCAACTTGTTGGCCATCAACGGCTCGAAACGCGCGGTGATCGCCATCGGCGCATCCAACGGCACCACCTGCATCAGGATTTGCCCCGCCTGGGCAACGCCGCCAATCGTATGAATGTTCACGTCCATGACCTGTCCGGACACCGGCGCGCGGATCGCACCGTTGTCGACTTCAAACTCAAAGGCACTGATCTGATCGGCATAAGCTGACGCCTCGGCGGAGACTTCACTGAGCTGGGTTTCGGCATCGCGGCGAAATTCCTGCTGCGCCTGCAAGGCCTTGAGCCGACTTTCATTGATCGACTGGCGAGTCCTGCCGGCATCACCTGTCACGGAAGCAATCTGCCCGGCCAATTGGGCGGCGTTGCGCTCGGCCTCGAAGAGTTTGTTGCGCGGGACGTAGCCCTCATGTGCCAAAACACGCAGGCCTTCCAGTTCCTGCTGCTGGAAGCGCATCTGCGTTTCGTAGTTGCGCTTGACACCTTCATATCCGGTCAATTGCTGCTGCAATGCGGCGGTCTCGTGTTCGATGATCTGCAAGCGACTGGCCAATTCCGCACGGCGGGTCGCAAACAACTTACTCTGCAAGGCCATGGCTGCCTTGAGCCGCGGCTCTTCAGCGTGTTCCAGCAAGTCAGGGGGCCATTGGATCTCGGCGGTGCCCAGGCGCTCGGCAATCAAGCGAGCCTCCACGCTGCGATCATTAAGCAATTTGCCCCGGGTCACGTCCAGTTGTGACTGCGCTTGCACCGTGTTGAGTTGCACCAGCAACTGCCCTTGGGTGACGCGGTCGCCATCACTGACCAGAAGTTTTTCCACCACGCCACCGACCAACGACTGCACCGCTTTGCGTTCGCCCGCCACTACCACGGTGCCGCTGCCCAGGACACCCTGGTCGAGCGGCGCCAGGCAGGCCCAGAGCAGGAAGCCACCCAGTGCCAGGGCCAGGAAGCCCACGCCATATCGTGCCGCGCTGCCCGCGTCGGTATTGGCACCTGGCGGCGTGGCTTTATCACGTACGATCGGTCGTTGTTCGCTGTACATCTGTGTGCCTGGGGTCAGATCATGCATCTTCGCCAGCCTCCTTGATCGCTGCCGGTCTCGGCCCCGCAAGCAATGCCTTGAGCACCCGATCCCGTGGACCGAATGCTTGTTGAGTGCCGTCCTTGAGCACGAGGATGTGGTCAACCACCGCCAGTACACTAGGCCGATGTGTAATCAGCACCACGGTGCTGCCAGCAGTCTTGAGCGCACCGATCGCCTGGACCAGCGCCAGCTCTCCGGCTTCATCGAGATTGGAGTTCGGCTCATCGAGCACGATCAGCGTAGGGAGCCCATAGAGTGCACGAGCCAGGCCGAGGCGCTGTTTCTGTCCCCCGGACAATCCAAGCCCGCCGGGGCCCAACGGCGTGTCGTAACCTTTGGGGAACCTCAGGATCATCTCGTGTATGCCAGCATGACGCCCCGCCGCGATGATCTTTTCGGCGTCCTGCTCACCGAAGCGGGCAATATTGTCGGCCACCGTGCCGTCGAACAGTTCTATGTCCTGCGGCAAGTAGCCCAGGTGCGGGCCCAAGGCGTCGTGAGACCATTGGCTGATCTCGGCGTTATCGAGGCGCACCGACCCGCCCATGGCTGGCCAGACCCCGACCAGCGCCCTGGCCAGCGTTGACTTTCCACTGGCGCTGGGCCCGACAACGCCGAGCACGTCACCTTTGACCAAATTGAAATTGATCCCCCGCAGGATCGGTTGCGAGGCACCGGGCGGGCCGACATACAACTGCTCCACACGCACCGCGCCGCTGGGCGGCGGCAACGACATGCGCAGGCGCTCGCCTGGATGCCGGACAAGGAGTTGGCTGAGGCGCTGGTAACTCTGGCGGCCGGAGTTGAATTGCTTCCACGAGCCGATGGCGATTTCCACGGGGGCCAGGGCGCGCCCCAATAGCAGCGACATGGCGATCATCATGCCCGCCGACAATTGGCCTTCGAGCACCAACAGCGCGCCGAGCCCCAGGGCCAGCGATTGCCCGGAAATGCGTACGAAACGAGTCATCGACGTGATACGCGCACTACGGTCACTGGCATGGGCCTGGGCCGCAACGATGCGCTGCTGCAGCAGGCTCCAGCGCTGACGCAATGGCTTGAGCATGCCCAGGGCCTGGATGACTTCGGCATTGTGGAACGTGCTGTTGAGATAAATCGACGACTGCACACCCAGCCGATTGGCTTCGTCCAGGCGTGTTCGAGTCGCCCATTCCCCCCACAGAGCCAGGCCGATCAGTATCAGGGCCAGAACCAGCGTCAGCACGCCGAACCATGGGTGAAAGATGAACGCTATCAGCAAAAAGATCGGCAACCATGGCGCATCGAGCAAGGCAATCAGGCCCTGGCCGGTGATCAATTGCCGCAGTGTCGCCAGATCGGTGAGCACCTGGGCCGGGTTGGCATCGTGCTCGCGAAGGCTACGGGCGAAAGCAGCGTCGAAAAGCCGCTCGCCCAAGGCTTCGTCGAGCCCCGCGCTCATGCGAATCATCACCGCGCCACGAACCCACTCGATCAAGGCGCTGAACATGAACAACCCCAGCGCGATCAAGGTAAGCATGAACAAAGTGGTTTCGTTACGACTGGTAAGGACCCGGTCGTACACCTGCATCATGTAGAGCGACGGCACCAGCACCAACAGGTTAATCACGCCACTGAACAGTGCCAACGACCAGAACACCCGGCGGTAGCTTAATAACGCGGCGTCAATGTCATGACGCGGATCGAGAAAAAAACCCATAGAAAGTTGCTCGCTTAAGAAAGAGTCGGTACAGGACGCAATCCATCGCGAGCGTTTGCCCAAGGGGAGAAACACCAAATGCAGTCTGACGTGCCGCTATCAGAGACGGTCCTCGTCGCTACAGGCGCCATTTACTGACAACGCGGCCTCGGGTAAGTGCCGGTTATGCAGACCGGGCTTTCAAGTGGGTGACGGACGGGTATGTTGCAAAACGGCGAGTTCGCATTGCGCGCCGCCATGGCAAGGGAAACCGGGATGCCAGGCAATGCCTTCCCGCGCCAGGGCAATACTGCGACAGGTATCGCCATTGTTGCAGCGATCTGCGTGTTCGCCAGTCGGCGCCCTATCAAGGAAGAACTCTCCTTGCTAGCAATACGACCAGCGACGTCGGTTGTTCAAACTGATGTCCAACATTGGGTGTCGGGTTTCATTGGAACACTGCATTTTAAGGCATGGTGGTGTCTAAGAACCTCGAGGCCATTCAATATGGCTGTCCTGCAAGAGAGAGCCACATTGGAATACGGCATGTGCCTGTGCGCCCGGCATCCACCTTACCTTGGTCGTTTCAGTGTCCACGGATATAGTGTTCCAGTTGCCGGATCAGGTCGGCCTGCTCGACGATGGCCTCTTTCACCAGATCACCAATCGACAGGAGGCCAATCAGTTGGTCACCTTCCACCACCGGTAAATGACGCAGATGACTGTCGGTCATAACCATCATGCAACGCTCGATGCTCTGTTGACTGTCTGCCGTAACGACGGGCGCGCTCATGATGACCCGGACTGGAGTACCGACCGAAGATCGCCCCTGTAGAACGACCTTGCGCGCATAATCACGCTCGCTGATAACGCCAACCACCTGCCCATCCTCTATCACGGGTAGAGCACCTACATTCTTTTCAGCCATCATCTTCAGCGCTTCATACACCATCTGATCTGGCGCGATGCTATGTACCTGCTGGTTTTGCGTGACCTTCAGTTTCAGCAATTGTGCGGCTGTTTTCATGAACGGCTCCGAAGATAATTACGGATAAAAAACGCAAAAAAAACGCCTGAAACCCTTCGGTTCCAGGCGCCTTTGCCTGTTCTTTTGCAGTGTTAAAGCCTGAGATTCCTGTCTGAGGTACCAACCTTATTCATGACCTGTTCAGTACATCGATCATCGTTGACCGAGGAGGAGTCCAGAGGAATGTGTGGTAGGTAAACCTGATGCAGGTCTTGCAGTCTTTGTGCCAGCCGGCAGCACAGACACTTCATCCTATGCGCAAGTCCAGGCTCCCGAGCTATAGATGGTTATCACGGTAACTGCGATCCAGGCGAGTTTCTGTGGCATGAGCAGGCATCCCGAGAAAGCTAATTGCCAAGGTCAGCAAATCGATGAGCTGTGGGCTAATGGAGGCGAAAGCCCAGCGCGTCGCTTCCGACTGGTGCACTTTGTTAAGCACAGCGCTTTACAACAGTGCATGTCCTGCTGACTCCACAATGCTAGTGCTCATGAGTTCAAAGTCAGGACGGAGGCAGTGGACTGGTTTATCGCCAACTGGATGTACCCACGGTGGGTGCCTGGCAAGCCTGCTGCTACACCTGCAATTAGTTTCACCCCTTTGCCTGCGGCCGCCATGTGCAAGTGGAAAAGGCACTGCAACGACATCGCAGGCCATCACCTCAATGCTCTTTGACTTTCCTGATACGCAGCACGATCAATGCAAGAATACCGATCGCGAGCGGCGCCATGACCAGCATGGCCTCTCGCGGGGACACCTCAACGCCAAGCAGGTGAACCCCTGAGTAACCCAGCTTGAGCAAACTGAGCAGGTAGTAGGTAATGGCAATAATCGACAGCCCCTCCACTGCGCGCTGAATCTTGATCTGAGCATCGGCGCGGGCATTCAGGCTTTTGAGGATTTCCGAGTTCTGTTCCTCCATTTCGACCTGGACTCGTGCTTGTAACAGATCGCCCAGGTTGGCCACGCTTTCGGCCAGGTGCTCCAGGCGCTGTTCGGTGGCGGTGCAGTACCTGACGGTAGGTTTGAAGCGGCGTTCGATAAATACGCCCAGGCGTTGGCAATCACCTACGTGACTTTCCCGCAGCTCACCCAGACGTTCGAACACCAATTGTGCATAGGCTTGCGTGGCACTGAAGCGGTGTCGGGTTTTCGCCGCGCTGCTCACCACTTGCGCAGAAAGGTTGGAAATATCCGCAAGCAGGGCTTTTGCATTACTGCCGTGCGGGTCGGCGTTGCGTTCGGAAAGGGTGACCAGGGTCTTGTCGAAAACATCGAGCTGCGCGCTCAAGTCCTTGGCCGTGGTCAAGGATAACGAGGCCATCATCCTGTAGGTCTCGATTTCCAGCAGGCGGCGTATCATCCGGCCCTGGCGGTAGGCATTCAGGCGCCGGTTGACGAACAACATGTGGTTGTTGCCCTCCTCGCTCAGGCGAAAATCACTCCAGACCATGGCATCGCCACCGCCCACGCACGAACCGCTCGGATCCTTGAAGCCGTACCGGGACAGATCCAGGTCGGTTTCACCACGCACGACAATCTGCACCGAGTTGATCAGGGCCGGCAAATGCACTTCGACCTTTGACGCCAACACCTCGGGAAGTGTTGTCCAGGACAAGTCATCAGAGGATGAAGTGACCACCAGTGTCAGGGTGAAAAACTCGGCATGGCGCTCCCATTTCAGTGCATGGCCATCGAGTTGGGTAATGCCCTGGGCGGCATTCAGGTCGAGGGTGCCAAGGCAGCATTGTTCAAGGAATGCATTGCACGCCTGATCGCTGCCGAGGAAGGCCAGATGAAACACATGGGCCGGCTCATCGAAATACAGTGACGGGCGCGCGTGTAGTTCGTTGTGCAGGCTTTGTCGTAACGGGTGCATGTTGTATGGCCATGTTGGAGTTGTTTTTGCCGCGTGCGATGAATGCCCACCCGAGCCTGGTGCCGAATTTTTCGGGGCATTATCGATTGCTGTTGTTGGTGGGACAGTTTGGCGAACTCATGAGTCACGGCCAGGTGACAAACCAATACCCTTGGAGCGGCCCTGGGTGAGTCGCAGCCCATGCAAATGAGTTTGGGTTTTGCTCGGAACTGTACAAGTCAAGATCGGCTGCGAATGAAATCCGGGCAACAAAAAAGGGCCCTCTCAGGCCCTTGTGAGTCAATGGCAATTTACTTCGCAGGTTTAATCCAATTCGCTGATGCAGACCACTTTAGGCTGCGTCATGTCTTCATACGCAAATCGAACACCTTCGCGCCCCAGACTTCCGTACTTGAAACCACCGAACGGCATGGCATCGAAACGATAATCGGAAGAATCATTGATCATCACGCCACCTGCTTCAATCTGACGCGCCAGTTTCAAAGCCTTGGAAAGGTCACGCGTAAAAAGACCTGCATGCAAGCTGTACTCTGTTGCGTTAGCCAGTGCAACAGCGTCTTCCAAATGCTCAAAAGGCTCCAGGATAACCACCGGCGCGAAGACTTCCTGCTGCCAAATCGTACTGCCATGGCTCACGTGCTCAAGCACGGTCGGTGCATAGCTTCCCCCTTGGCGATGGTGCCCACACAGCAGAACAGCCCCCTCGGCCAGTGCTTCATTTACCAATTGCTCGGTACGACGCGCCGCCTGCTCCGTAATCATCGGGCCTACATCCGTTGCTCGCTGGTGAGGATCACCCACTACCAAGGCGCGCGTTTGGCTGACAAATCGCTCACGGAAGTCCGCATAAATAGAACTATGGATAAGGATGCGCTGCGTACCGATGCAATTCTGCCCTGCTGCCCAGAAGGCACCAGACACGCACGACTCCACGGTCGATTCCATATCACAATCTTCAAGCACGAGAACCGGGGCATTTCCTCCGAGATCCATTGCCAGCTTCTTCAATCCGGCACTACGAGCGATGGCTTCTCCTGTTGCAAAACCACCCGTAAAGGAAATCATCCGAACTTCGCGAATCTCCACCAAAGCTTTACCCAAGTCGACGCCACCGGTCGCCGGAGTAATCACAGAGGGTGGAAGACCCGCTTTCACCAGGCACTCAACGAGCTTGAGAGCGGACAGCGGCGCGAGTTCCGAAGGTTTCAGAATCACGGCATTTCCACCGGCGATTGCGGGGCCGAGTTTATGGGCGACCAGATTCAGCGGATCGTTATAGGGCGTGATTGCGACTATAAGTCCCAAGGGCTCTCGCGTGAACCAACCCTGACGCGATTCCGATCCTTCATAAGCCCCAAATGGAATCACTTCCCCGGCGTTACGACGCGCCTCCTCCGCCGATAACTTCAACGTGTTCACGCAACGCTTCACTTCCTTCTCTGCTTGTCGCAGCGTTTTCCCCGCCTCTGCAACGATCAGCCTGGCGAATGCATCAGACTCAAGCTCCACACTGCGGGCGGCATTCTCAAGAATGCGCGCCCGCAGGTGACGAGGCATTGCCGCACTCTCGCGAACGCCGATTCGCGCGCGTTCCAGCAAGCCAGGAACTGCAGCGGCATCAAGGCAAGGGACACTCCCTACCAAGCGACCATCGAATGGACTGAACACATCTATCTGTTTGGCTTCAACAAGCTGGATACTGGCCATGCTGGATACGCTCATGACTATCTCCTGTTATTTGCCGTGGGCGGTGTGGATGGCGACGATGTCCGACAGCAATGCGAAGGCCGTCTCGATACGCCCTGCCCCAGGCCCGGACACCGTGACAGCTCCCAGCAACTCGGTATTGAACGACACTGCATTCGTGGCGCCGGCAATGCCTGCCAGAGGGTGGGAATTGGGCAGCAAACGGGCCTCGACACTCGCTCGAACCGAGCCATCGGCTTCACGATCGGCTGAGCCAATCAGTTTCCAGCTGGCGCCATTGGCACTTGCCTGAGCGATATCCTGCGCGCTGATATTGCTGATGCCTGAACAGGCTACGTCACTGACATTCAGTCGTGCATTCAGAAGTTCGTTGGCCAGGATGACCACCTTGAGGCGTACGTCATACCCTTCCACATCGGCGGTTGGATCCGCCTCGGCGTAACCGAGCTGTTGCGCTTGTACGACGGCATCGTTGAACGCCAGGCCGTCTTTCATTTGGCTGAGCACATAGTTGGAAGTGCCGTTCAGGATGCCTTCGAAGCCTTGTACGCCGGCACCCGCCAAGGCCTGCTTGGCCAGGCGAATCACGGGCGTGCCACTCATCACTGCCCCCTCGTACTCGAAAGCAACCTGGTTGCGACGAGCCAACGCCTTGAGCTCGGCACCGTGCAGTGCAATAGGCCCCTTGTTGGTGGTCACTACATGAATGCCACTTTCCAGGGCCCAGCGGCAGAAGGTGGTTGCGGGCTCGCCATCCACCGGATTGGTGAAAGTGGCCTCAGCGATGATGTCGGCACCGGAATGCTTGATCACTGTTTCGTTGAAGGCCTCGGCATTGCCGCCAGGCAGTTGAGCGAGAGCGCCTTTCTCAATCGGTAGCGCGACCAACTGCTTGGCATCCAGACCGTCTTTGGCAACGATGGAGCCGAGGAACAGATCGGTGACACCGACAATTTTAATAGTGAAGCCCAGGGACTCTTTCCACTGGGCATTACGATCGGCGACCAACTGGGCGAAGCCACGGTTCACGCCACCAAACCCTACCAAGGCAATTTTGTACTCAGTCATGAAAGCTGTTCCTTTATTGATGTTGTTCGACAGGAACATCCTAAGAGCCGCGCTTTGGCAGTTGAATATGGCAGTTTGCTCTATTAGTTGGGCATTTTGCCCAAGCACATTTTCTTTAAAACACGGCAGAAAGGACGAACGAGGTCACGGTGTTTTCCACCCCTGGCATGGCCGCGATTTCCTTCCACACAAGATGGACACGCTCAGGTGTGGCAGCATTCACGCGCAGCATTAAATCGAACTCACCACTGAGTACTTCACATTGCACGACTTCGGGAATGGAGCGCAGCGCAGCCAATACTGCTTCGCCACGCATGCGGTCGTAGCGGTAGACGAAGATCACTGCACTGATAAGCGACGCAGGCCGCCGCGTTTCACCGAGAAGTACCGTATAGCCCTGGATCGCACCGTCGCGCTCAAGACGCTCGATGCGCTGGCGCACCGCATTGCGCGACAAGTTGACCTTGGCACCCAGTTCGATATGGGCTATTCGCGCATTGGCGGTCAGTTCGGCCAGTATGCGTTCATCCAACGGATCCAGAATGCGCTTCATACAAGCCTCTGCTGCGCCAGACAAAGGGCCTGGCACAGACCGTCCAGATCGCCCTTGGCCAGGTACGGTGGTTGCGCGCGCACATCGACAGTGATCGGAACGCTTGCTTGCCAGACGCCCAGTTCGGCCAACAGCGCCGCTGACTTGGCCGGCGCTATTTGCCCGAAGGTGACCATCGGCGCGCCCAGGCTGCGTCGATGAAGCCTGCCAGCCAGTACACCGACAGCGGTGTGAGGATCGATGGCCGAGCCTGTCTCGCGGAACAGCTCGACGACCTCATCGCGCACCTGGGATTCGTCTACGGCATAGGAATCGAAGAGCACTCGGGCTCGCAGCCATTGCTGGTTGCCGATGCTCATTTCTCCGCAACTTTCAAAATGCTCCATCAGCGCTTTTGTCGAGCAGCCATCGTGCTCGTAAATCTCCCAGATAAACCGCTCCAGGTTGGAAAACAACGAGAAGTCCATCGCCGGTGACACTGTTCGATCAGTCATCCGGGTGGAGTAGCGATTGCAATGAAAAAACTGGTGCAGGGCATCATTGCTGTTGGTCGAAATGATCACCTGATTGATGGGTAATCCCATTTTCTGCGCAATGTAGCCGGCGTAGATTTCGGCCGAGCTGGCCGCTGGAACGCTAAAGCCGACGGGACGCGAGCCACCGCCCAGTTGCAAGGCCGCGTGGAAGTAAAAAACGATCTGGGCCAGGACGCCGATCCAATTGGTCGAGTTGAAACAGATCGGCATGACTGCGTCCAACGGCCACTCACGCAATAGTCGGGAGACCAGCATCTGGCAATCATCGAAATTACCGTCAACCGCAAACAGCTGTACCCGCTGCGGGTCGGCTGCCTGCAAGGCACTGAGTTGCTCAGGCGCAAGACCATCGCGCGGATACAGTATCGCCATGCGGGCGGCCGGGCAGTCAGTAAAGGCTTCAAGCGCAGCAAGGCCGGTATCACCGTTAGTTGCACCGACCACCAACGCTTCTTTACCGACCTCCTTAAGAAAATGCTTGACCAGGCGCGACTGCAATTGCGCGGCGAAATCCTTGGAAGAACGGGTCGGGCCATGAAACAGCTGGAGTATCCACTCGTTATGCCCTATCTGCTCAAGCGGCGTAATGGCGCGGTGCTTGAATTGTCGATAGCTGTCACTGAGCAAGCCACGCAGGGTACTTTCATCTATGGAAGAGCCAACAAAAGGCGAAATCACTCGCCAAACCAACTCATCGAACGGCAGCCACGACCAGCTGGCAATCTGTTTCTCAGTGAATACCGGCAAACTGGCTGGGACATAGAGACCACCGTTTTCGGCGAGCCCCGACAGAACCACACTGCGAAAATCTGCCCGCATGTCACCGCCGCGTGTGCTTACATAATCCATGACCACTCCCAATCGGTATTACAAAAGGCGATGGGCTTGAGCCACCAGCCAGGTAGAAAAATTTGCGGCATCAGGCGATAGCGCTTCGCTCTGTTCGTGCACCAGATAAAAAGACTCACTGGCCTCGATTCGGTGACTGAACGGCGCAACCAATTGCCCAGTCTTGAGCAAATCCTCGACCACCGAAGACCGTGCCAGCGCAACGCCCTGCCCCAATTCGGCCATGCGGATCGTGGAAATCAGCGTGTCAAACTGAAGGCCGCGGGAATAGTCGACGTCGTCTGCTCCAACTCGCTTCAACCAGTAACCCCAACCCTCTTCGTACCCCAAAACATGCAGCAGAGAATGGTTCATCAAGTCGCGAGGCTCATGTATGGGTGAGCTGGCCATGAGCTGTGGGGAGCAAACAGGCTGAAGGATGTCCCAGGTCAATCGCTGAGCGTGCAAGCCTGACCACGAACCGCATCCCCAGCGAATCTCCAGGTCATCCTCGCCATCCGGTTCTTTCACCCAGATGTTGCTGATATATCGAATATCAATCTGGGGGTACTCCCGACAAAAATCTGCGAGCCGGGGGGCCAACCAATAGTGAAGAAAGGAAAGACTGCCACGCACTTTCAAATGTCTTCGATTGTGCTGGCCGAAAATCTCGTTGGTGCCAACGGCAAGGCGACTGATCGCGTCCTGGACGACAGGCAGGTACGACTGCCCTTCCTCGGTCAAGCCAAGCCCTCGGGGCAAGCGCTTGAACAGCGCCACCCCGAGGTGACTTTCCAACTGACGGATCTGCTGACTCACAGCCCCTTGAGTCAAATGGAGCTCTTGCGCTGCGTGGGTAAAGTTCAAACAACGCGCCGATACTTCGAATGCCCTCAACCAGTTCAAGGGTGGTAGTGACTTTTGACTCATCGGCGCAACCTCATCAGGACTTTATCTATACACAATCATTGCCTGAGAAATTCACGCGGTGCCAGAGGAATGAACAGCTGCGGCTAAAGCCAACCGCTCTGCCCTTTTATTTCGAGTGATCCAGTACACGAAATAACACCACGCGATAAAGGGCAGGCCGAAGTACAGCGCCACTCGCTGCTCGGGATCAAAAGCGATACCCACACAGGCCAGCAGACAACACAACAGTGCACCGATAGGCACCCATGGGTAGCCGCGCACACGGAAATGCAGGTCTTCAACTCGTCCGCCATTAGCGACGTATTGACGACGGAACGCGATCTGGCTTGCTGCAATGCTCATCCACACGACGACGACCGCCAGACCGGAAATGGACACCAGGGCCAAGTAAACCGTATCAGGGGCGAACACACTGCTAAGCAGAGAAGCCACTGCACCCGCCATACTCAGAACGATGGCGTTCACCGGTGTGCCCCGACTGGAAAGCCTGGCGTAGCGCTTAGGCATATGTCCTTGATCGCTCAATGTCCACAGCATGCGCGAGGCTGCATACAACCCCGAGTTAGCGGCGGAAATCAGTGCCGTGAGAATGACGAAGTTCATAATGTCGGCGGAGTATGGGATGCCAATCAGCTCAAACACCATGACGAATGGACTTTCTACGAGCCCCGCTTGCTCGCGTGGCAGTAACGTCGCAAGGACGAAAATTGTCCCCACGAAGAACAGCGCCAAACGTACCACTGTGGTGCGGATAGCCTTGGGCACGCTGGTTTGTGGATCTTGTGCTTCACCTGCCGCAATTCCGATCAGCTCGGTTCCGGAAAATGCGAAGGAAACAGCCAGGAGGGTCATTGCAATGGGCAGGAACCCGGTGGGGAACAGCCCTTCACGTGTGAAGTTGGAAAGTCCCGCCCCTTGCAAACTCTGTACTTGCAAAAGGCCGAAAATTGCCGCTCCGCCGATCGCAATGAACGTGATAACGGTCAGAACCTTGATCAACGAAAGCCAAAATTCAGTCTCCGCAAACAACCGGACAGAGACAACATTGCTGAAGAAGACTGCAAGGGCAAACAGCGCACTCCAGATCCAGACCGGTGTCTCAGGAAACCACCGAACCATCAGTATGCCCGCAGCGGTAAATTCTGAACCGATCGCTACTGCCCATGTGAGCCAGTAAAGCCAGGCCACTGTATAGCCTGTACCTGGGCCCAGGTAGCGTGTTGCGTAGCTACTGAACGATCCGGTTTCCGGCATCTGCACAGCCAACTCACCGAGACAGACCATGACCAGATACACCATCACCGCACCGATGATGTAAGCGATCACCGCACCGAGCGGCCCTGCCTGATTAACCGTGTAACCGGAGGTCAGGAATAATCCCGTACCGATCACACCGCCCAGTGCCAACATCACGATGTGGCGTGTTTGCATTTCCTTTTTGAAACGCGAGTTTGGATCGGGCTGATTATCTTCGATATGCGTGGACATAGTTTTATTCTCATGAAATGTTCGGACAAACACCTTGTAACCGGCTTTTGGGCAGTACAATTTTGTCGTCGCTGGATTTTATTATTTTCATTCTTCATGAAGGGCTTAAGATGAATATCGAAAGTCCTGCTCGTATTCAGGCTTCTACTTCAATGAAACGTTGGGCACTGTCAGCGTGAAGGGTTGCATCACCTTTTTTACTTCGCACTAAAGCGAAGGCTTGTTTTAGATCAGCCAATAAATCTGCCGAATCCTCAATACCTACGGACACTCGAACCAAACCTTCGGAAATGCCAAGTGCCTGACGCTCTTCCAGGGTATTTTCCACGTGACTGGTCGTCCGTGCCGGCCCGTAAATGGTCTCGACAGCGCCCAAATTACCCGCCCGATGCGCATATCTGAGCAACGGTAGCAAACGAGTCACGGTGTCCATGCCTCCTTTGAGTACGAAGCTGACGATGGCGCCGAATCCGTTCATTTGAGAACGAGCGATGTCATGACCTGGATGTTGAGGCAACCCCGGATAGTTCACAGTCTCAACCAGCGGTTCGGTGCAGAGGTACTCGGCCAGAAGTTGTGCGCTCGCCTGTTGCTGGCGAAGACGCAGGGCCAGAGTCTTGATGCCCCGGATAATCAGATACGCTGAAAAAGGATCCAGCGAGGCCCCATTGATTTCGCGGTAATGGCGAACTTGAGACATCAAATGCTCGGCGCCGCACACCACGCCGCCGAGTACATCACCATGGCCGGAGAGGAATTTGGTCGCGCTGTGCACAACCACATCAACACCTAAAGCGAGCGGATTCTGATTCAGAGGGGTCGCGAATGTATTGTCCGCGACAACCAAAGCGCCCACTCGCTTCGCCGCGGCCACCAGGCGCCGAATATCAACGATTTTCAGCGTTGGGTTCGTGGGGGTTTCCAGGTACAGGACGCTGCAGCCTTTAGCGATCTCCTGCTCAAGCGCCATAGTGTCGAGCGTATCGCAAAGAGTTACCTCCACGCCCATGCGTGGGAGAAACTCCTCAAAAATCTTGTTCGTGCCACCGTAGCTGTCACGTGTGGATATCACGCGCTGCCCATAGGACAGGAAGGTGTGTAGTACACCGCTGATTGCAGCCATTCCGGTACTGAAAGCTACAGCCGACTCTGCGTTCTCGAGCTCACAGAGTTTATCTTCCAGGACGCAGACAGTGGGATTGCTCATCCGGCTGTAAATGAAGCCGGGCTCCTTTCCCAATGCCACGTCATACCACTTATCGATATCGTCATAGCCATAGGCGGCGCTGACCACTATGGGGGTCTGGGTCGCATTGTAGGGATGTCGAACCTGCTCTCCTCCCCATACAACTCGAGTTCCCATCCCAACCTCTGAAGCCTGGACGGCGCGTTTCTTGTTTTCCATAAAGTTGTCTCGCATCAAGGGAAACACAACCGTGTTCCAAGTGGGCTTGGGAGGACTATAAGGAAGGCTCATGCTTGTGAAAAATCATGATATCCGGGAGTAAGGGGTGCTTTTTTTAATGGCTGGATGAAACGCTTTCGACCCAGGCGCCATTGGTGGAGCACCTGCAGTCAGAGAAATGCAAACGCAGGCCGTCAAGTAACACTGACGGCCTGCTCTACGGGAGCTTTAGGCAAGTCGTGTCTGCTCACCATCATCACTGCTCACAATGATGTGAATCGCGCACCAGGCATTTGGCTGCCACGAACACATCTACAGCTAAAAAATCAGCTGCTCCAGCATCGCAGTGCAGGATTGTGCAAAAAGCTCACAGGAACCGAATAACGTAAAAAACACCGGCACCGTAGTCTGGACACATGCAGAGAGAACACCTCGCCTGCAACCGGAACTCAGTGCAAAAAACGTTGCCCTGACCTACCGGTACCAGACACTCAAATTACCGGAGTCATTGCCATGAAAACCTCAAAAAAAATCTTCGTTTTCGCGACCCTCACAGCGCTTAGCCTGAGCGTATTTGCGCTGGAAAGCACAAGCGCCAGGCCGCCAGTGAACGAAGCTCAGCAATGCAAAGAGGCAATGCGCCCCTTCGTTGCCCAGGATGGTTCTGATCGCACTCCAGGAATGCAGCAAGTTGGCTAACACAGAATCAAAACCGTCAAAAAGCCCGGCAATAGCTGGGCTTTTTTGATATTTAATAAAGCTGTACTGCCGAAAAAGCGCCCCGACTCCCGCCACACGTGAGCAACTCTCAAGGAGTTTCCTTTGATTCAGTCCGATGCCGAAACTACGAAACGTCGAACCGAGCTGGCGTCCATCATTCAACGTTTTGCGCCCGAGTATGGTGTATTCGAGACGGCAGTGCTCCCGCATCACTTCATCAGAAGTGATGCTCCTACAGATGCGATTCACACAATTCATAAACCAGGTCTATGTATTGTTGTTCAAGGTCGTAAAGAGGTTCGACTGCGTGATGAAGGCTACGTCTATGATCCGCTGAATTATCTCGTCGTTTCCGTGACGCTGCCTTTAGCGGGCCAAGTGATTGAAGCTTCTCCCGAGGAGCCATACCTATGCATCCGCCTGGATATTGACCCCTGCGAAATTACGCAGCTGATCGCCGATGCAAGTCCGATCGGCGTGCCCAGTGGTGCACAAAACCGTGGCCTTTTCCTGGATAAAATAGATACGTCGTTACTCGACGCAATGCTGCGCCTCGTGAGACTGCTGGAAAGCCCGGAAGATATTCCCACCCTGGCGCCATTAGCCATTCGAGAAATATTCTATCGACTCTTGCGTGGCCAGCAGGGCCAGAGGCTGCACGAAATTGCGATCGTTGACAGCCAGGCGCATCGCGTAACACGAGCAATTGAGTGGCTTAATGAAAACTACTCAAAACCCCTTCAAATCGATTCGCTGGCCAAACTCGTCAATCTCAGCACCTCGACGCTCCACCACAGGTTCAAATCCATAACGGCCATGAGCCCCCTGCAATATCAAAAGCAACTTCGCCTTCACGAAGCGCGACGCCTCATGATCTCTGAAGGCCTTGACGTCGCAGCCGCTGGATTTCAAGTGGGGTATGAGAGCCCATCGCAGTTCACTCGCGAATACAGTCGTCAGTTCGGTTCACCACCGACACGAGATTTAGCAAAACTGCGGAGTTTTGCTTGATCGTTGGCGTGCAGTCCAATTGATGGTTCCTGAAGCGCCGCCCTCGCCACGGCCTTCATTGCGTAACCCTCAATGCGAAGGCCGGCCTTCGCGAGACACTCGGTTACGGCAGCAATGACCTGTCGATGCGCATCAAGATCCTCGCGGGATGCTTGACCACATTTGAGTGCCGAAGCTTCGTCCAGAAGGATTCGGGTAACACGCCTCCAGTTGCGAACCTCATCGGCGGAACAGCAGGCATAGTAATCACTGAGTTTGCGGTACAGGTTTTCGTAACGCCGGCGAAACTCGCCGACCCTTACCGTGTCCGGATTGGGTTGCGCCATGATCAACTCCTTTTCGGTCAGTCGTTGAGGGACTCATTGCGGTGTTTTTTGCTCTGCACTTCTGCCCTCTCCAGGCTCATCAAATGGAAGCGGTGCATCGCTATCGCGGCGAACGGCGAAGACGTTCAGGGTCATCGCCACCAGTGCGTAATATCCGAAGACCCCAATGAGCTCTACGACAGCCGGCTCGCCGAACGCTTTAACAGCGTCGGCGTAAAGCAGGTCGTCGACACGCCGTGTCTCGTATAGCGACTTGCCCACTCGATAAACCAGCAGTTCATCTGCTCGGGTGAAGGGTGGGAACCTTTGCTGGCGCAATGCTTCGATGATCGGATCGGCCAGGCCGGCAGAACGTGCGATGGGTTC
The DNA here is from genome assembly GCF_054343835.1 of Pseudomonas sp. GNP012. NCBI lineage: Bacteria > Pseudomonadati > Pseudomonadota > Gammaproteobacteria > Pseudomonadales > Pseudomonadaceae > Pseudomonas > Pseudomonas sp. GNP012. The sequence goes on from NZ_JBTGUU010000001.1 coordinate 2,367,542, forward strand.
ATGGATCTGCCACTCGGCCTGGGATTGCCACCATGCCGCGGTGTAGAGGATGGCCAGCTCGGTCAAACGCAGTTCCAGGCGAGTCCCATAACGGCAGAATGCGCCCAAGCGCTGTGCGTGGTTGGCCAGTTCGGGACTGTGAATCCAGGCCAGAAAAGGCCCGTCGAGGTTGCCGCGCGGGCCGTTGAGGATTTCGTTGAGAACGGCGCGCTGGGCCTCGTTCATTTGTGCTTCGTCAAGGGGTGTCAGGCGCGATTGAATAGCCATGGCGATGATTCCTCAGAGACCTTTGAGCGTAATGTTCAGGGCACGCAGAAGCTTGTCGGCGATCTCGTCCAGATGATGGTCTTGCAGAATGAATGGCGGGGCCAAGAGGATGTGATCACCGTACTGACCGTCGACGGTTCCCCCCATCGGGTAACACATCAGTCCTTCTGCCATGGCGGCTTTCTTGAGCCTGGCGTGTAACTTGAGCGCTGGATCGAACGGCGTCTTGCTGTCGCGATCAGCTACCAGTTCGACGCCCTGGAACAGGCCACGCCCGCGAATGTCACCCACATGGGGATGGTTACCCAACCGATCCAGCAGCCGTGTGCGCAGTCCATCGCCCAGTTGATTGACGCGAGCCAGCAAGTTGCGCGATTCGATGACCTGCTGCACCGCCAGCGCGGCTGCGCATGCCGTCGCATGGCCAATGTAGGTATGGCCGTGTTGAAAGAACCCCGAGCCATGGGCGATGGCGTCGCGGATTTTCTTGCTCACCAGCGTCGCGCCGATCGGCTGGTAACCTGCGCCCAACCCTTTGGCTATGGTGATCAGGTCCGCGGTGATCCCTTCCTGCTCGGCCGCGAACAAAGTCCCGGTCCGGCCCATGCCGCACATGACTTCATCAAGGATCAACAACACGCCGTGGCGGTCGCACACCTCACGAACCCGCTTGAAATAACCAGGCACGGCGGCGACGGCGCCCAAGGTCGCGCCGACCACGGGCTCGGCGACGAATGCCATGACGTTTTCGGCACCCCGGCGCAGAATTTCATCTTCAAGTTCGGCAGCCAGGCGCACGCCCATTGCCTCGACCGTTTCTCCGGTTTTCTGCTCGCGGTAGGCGTAGCAAGGGCTGACATGGCTGACGTTGATCAGCAAGGGTTCGAACTGCTTGCGCCGCCATGCGTTGCCACCCGTGGCCAGCGCACCAAGCGTATTGCCGTGGTAACTCTGACGGCGTGCGATCAAGTGCTTGCGCTGCGGCTGCCCGATCTCGATGAAATACTGGCGGGCCAGTTTCAATGCCGCTTCCACGGCTTCGGAACCACCCGAGACGAAGTACACCGACTCAATCCCTTCAGGTGCCCGCGCTACCAGGAAATCCGCCAGGTCCTCCATCACCTGTGTGGTGAAGAATGATGTGTGCGCATAGGCCAATTGACCGACCTGGTTGCGAATGGCGGCAATCACTTCCGGATCGCTATGGCCAAGGCACGACACAGCAGCACCGCCGCTGGCATCGAGGTAGCGACGGCCATCGCTGTCGATCAAGTAGGGGCCATCGCCTTGAACGGCCGTTGGATAGCTTTGTGTAAGGCTGCGATGAAAGACGTGGCTCATGATCCCCTCCGGATTATTTTCGCAAATAATATGTGCATAAAATCCAATTGCAATATTTTTTTGCACTTATAAATCCGGTCACTCGCTGCCAGCTTAGCCATAAAAGCCAATCAATACTGGTGGAAGCCTGTAATTACAGGTGGCAAGCCATCCGCAAAATTTATTTGCATTTATAATTTTTGCACGTATATTTTGCATCAAAGCATACGTTTCGTGCGCCTCCTCTCCAGGTGGCTAGCCGGGCCTACAACAAAAACAGTGGAGTGAATTGCCTTGGATCACTCGAAAAACAAACTGCCGCTACCCCAACCTCCCCGGGCTTGCCCTGGGGTTTGTACTCACCTGAAGAGAAAACACGCATGAGAAACCTTCTGAAGGCATCACTGGCTGTAATGGCACTGGTCGGCGCATCGGGCTGCTTTGCCGCTGGCAAGGAACTGCTCGTGGCAACGGACACGGCGTTCGTACCTTTCGAGTTCAAACAGGGCAACGAATACGTCGGTTTCGATATCGACCTGTGGGCAGCGATCGCCAAGGAAATGGGCGTCACCTACAAGCTCAAACCGATGGATTTCAACGGCATCATTCCCGCCCTGCAGACCCACAACGTCGATGTGGCGCTGGCCGGCATCACCATCAAGGAAGAACGCAAACAGGCCATTGATTTCAGCGACGGCTACTACGACAGCGGCTTCCTGCTGATGGTCAAAAGCGACAATGCCGCAATCAAGGGTGAAGCGGATATCGCCGGCAAGACCCTGGCGGTGAAGAGCGGCACCTCGGCAGCCGACTATGCCAAGGCCAATCTGAAGGCCAGCGATCTGCGACAGTTCCCCAATATCGACAATGCCTATCTGGAACTGCGCACCGGCCGCGTCGACGCCGCCATGCACGACACGCCAAACGTTTTGTACTACATCAAGACGGCGGGTGAAGGCCAGGTCAAAGCCGTCGGCCAACAGATGATGGCCCAGCAATACGGCATTGCGTTTCCCAAGGGCAGCGAGTTGCGCGAACAGGTCAATGCGGCACTGAAGAAGGTCCGTGACAACGGCACCTATGCGCAGATCTACCGCAAGTGGTTCGGCACCGATCCGCAGTAACTCCCCTGCCCTTCAATAAAAAAGAGAATTCAGCATGCATTTCCAATGGAGCGCCATCTGGGATGCGCTGCCGGTACTGCTCGAGGGCGCCAAGCTGACCTTGTGGATCTCGATCCTGGGTCTGATCGGTGGCGCCATCATCGGCGTAGTCGCGGGCTTTGCCCGCGCCTACGGCGGTTTTCTCAGCAGCCGTGTTGCGCTCGTTTTCATCGAACTGATTCGTGGCACACCGATCATGGTGCAGGTCATGTTCATCTACTTCGCCTTGCCAATGATGGTGCCGGTGCGCATCGATCCGTTCAGCGCGGCGGTGGTGACCATCATGCTCAACTCCGGCGCCTACATTGCCGAAATCACCCGCGGAGCGGTGCTATCGATCAACCGTGGATTTCGCGAGGCCGGGCTGGCGCTGGGATTATCCGGCAGAGACACGCTGCGCTACGTCATTGCGCCGCTGGCCTTCCGGCGGATGATCCCGGCGCTGGGCAACCAGTGGATCGTCAGCATCAAGGACACTTCACTGTTCATTGTCATTGGTGTCGCTGAACTGACCCGCCAGGGGCAGGAAGTCATTGCCGGTAATTTCCGCGCGATGGAAATCTGGTCGGCGGTGGCCATCATCTATCTGATCATTACCCTGGTATTGAGTTACGTGCTGCGGCGCATGGAATCGAGGTTGAAAATCCTATGATCGAGTTCAAAGGTGTCTCCAAGCACTTTGGCAGTACTCAAGTGCTGCATGACATCAACCTGAAGATTTCCAGCGGCGAAGTGGTCGTGATCATTGGCCCGTCTGGATCAGGCAAGTCGACGCTGTTGCGCTGCATCAACAAGCTCGAAGAGATTACCGCGGGCCAGTTGATCGTCGATGGACTGGAGGTCAACAACCCCAAGGTCGATGAGCGGCTGATTCGCCAGGAAGCCGGAATGGTTTTCCAGCAGTTTCACCTGTTCCCGCAGATGACCGCACTGCAGAACGTGGCCTTCGGCCCGGTGCGGGTGCGTGGCGCCAGCCGTGCGGAAGCCGAGGCGATCGCCGCCGGGCTTCTGGCAAAAGTCGGCCTCGCCGAGCGGGCCAATCACTACCCGTCCGAATTGTCCGGTGGCCAGCAACAGCGAGTGGCCATTGCTCGCGCGCTGGCGGTCAAGCCCAAGCTGATGCTGTTCGACGAGCCGACTTCGGCACTCGACCCGGAGTTGCGTCATGAAGTGCTCACCGTCATGAAGTCGCTGGCCGAGGAAGGCATGACCATGGTGATAGTCACCCATGAAGTGGACTTTGCCCGCAAGGTCGCCACTCGACTGATCTTTATCGACAAGGGCCGCATCGCCGAGGACGGACCACCCGCCACGCTGATCGCCAACCCTCCCAGCCCGCGCCTGCGGGAATTTCTACAGCACGTATCCTGAGGAGACGTCATGACGTTGTCCCAAATTCATCTTGAAGGCGACGCGCACGCAATAGGTCATGGCCTCGGTGTCTTCGGTCGTGATGCCGTGCATCGGCACTTGCGTCCATTGGCACTCTGGCAACACCTGGCTGCGCTGGCGCAAACGCCAGCCGCCGCGCAGATGCGTCAAGCAGTGCAAGCAGCGTTTCCTCGTTACTGGCGTGAAATCGAAGGACTGGCCGCTGGCTTGCAGCTGCCGTTCAATGAAGTGTTCATGTGGAACTGCCGGGGTGACTTCGTTCACCCGCAAAGCGTGGATGGCTGCACCACGGTGTTCGGTCCTGCCGGCGGCGGCACGCTGATCGCTCACAATGAGGACGGCTTGCCACAACTCAGGGGGAGCTGCGCATTCGCCCATGTCAAACCCGAGTCAGGCCTGGCGTTCAGCAGCTTTGTCTATCCGGGCTCCTTGCCTGGACACACCCTGGCCGTCAACGAGCGCGGACTGGTGGCGACCGTCAACAACATTCGCCCGGCCAGCATTCCAGCCGGTATCCCTCGACAGATCCTGGGCCGCGCAACGCTTGACGCCCACACCCTCCAGGAAGCGATTGCGATAGTGACCCGAACCGACCGCGCCGGTGCGTTTCACCATACGTTCGGCCAGGCCGGGAGCAATCGGGTCGTCAGTGTCGAGGCCAGCGCCGAAGGCAGCGCCATCAGGGAGGTGCGCAGGCCGGGCGGGCATTCGAACCACCTGATCGCGCCGTCGCTGAACCGGGTCCCTCAACGCATCACCGCCAGCTCAGGCGCCCGGCAACGATGCGTTGACCAGCAGCTGCAGCAGGTACCTGGCGAGCTGGATGCCGATTTGTCTTTGGGTATACTGCGCGACACTTCGGGTGGGCACCTGCCTGTATACCGCACCGCCGCCGATGATCCGGACGATGAAAACACCTTGGCCACCGGGGTTTTCCTGATCAGCGCCAGCGCTGTAAAGTGGCGGATTCATACAACGCCAGACACCGGCCGACCCGATATCGAGGGCGTAGTACTCAACCCTCTCGGCAAAAGTTAGCGCTATGAGAAAACAGGAAGGCCCCGGAGAAAAGCTGTCCCGGGCACTCTGATGAAAATCACGCCAGGGGTAGTCTTTGCGATGGCCCCTGGCGCGGTAGAATTGGCAGTTTTCACGCGTCGCAGCACCGATTTTCCAAGCACTCAAGGTCGAGTGGCGACCGCCCAACAGCTTATGGATGCCCCTGATGACTATTGCCCCGGCAGAATTACCTGACACTTTGAATGGCCTCAAGCAATTGCTCGAAGCCATCGAACGGCGCGAGGTGGATATCGCCTTGGGCAGCAGCTCCAGACGCGTGTTGATGGCACTGATCGAGTCGCCGCAACGCACCGCTGTATCTTCGATCAGTGAGCTGGCGGAGCAACTGGACGTCAACGCCTCGACACTGTCCCGGCTGGCACAACGCCTGGGCTATGGCGGCTTCAGCAAATTGCAGGACGTCTTTCGCCGGGAGATCACCGAAGGCAAGCATTTCTACAGTGACCAGGCCTCGCAACTGGTGGTCAATGCCGGTGACAAGGACATCCTCAACCAGTTGACTCGCCTGGGTCGCCAGGAAAGCGCAAACATCGCCAGCATGATCGAGCAGGTCGATCCCGACGTGTTTGTCCAGACCGTCGAATTGCTGGCCAGTGCCCACCGGGTACGGATCCACGGTATGCGCCAATTCAATTCGCTGGCTCTCTTCATGTCCTACGGCCTGGGCATGTTGCGCCCGGATGTGGCGGCGCTCGATTCCAGTCGCCAGGGTGTGGCGGATGCCCTTGCGCAACTGGATGTGGGCGATGTGCTGGTGGTGTCCAGCTGCTTCCCCTACACCCCCAGCGTGCTCGCCACTGCCGAAGTGGCTGCCCGCCACGGGATCAGGGTCATTGCGCTGACCGACTCATCCAGCTCGCCGCTGGCCAAGGTTGCATTGCACAGCTTCTATGTGCCCAACCACAGCCTGTTTTTCAGCAACAGCATGTGCGCCTTCATGTTGCTGGCGCAGGCGTTGTTGAGTGCCGTTGCCAGCAAGTTGGGCGAGGCGTCCGTTTCCGCGTTGAAACATCGTGAAAGCTTGATCGAGGAACTCAACGCTTCGTTGTAAGGCCCGTATCAGCACGCACGGCCACCAGCAATGATTCGCTGTCATTAGCTGTCAGGTTTCCTTTTGGTGTAATCGTCTGAAGTTCGTTGCCGCGATGGTTGCGCCGATCTCTTCCCCCGCCGATCTTGTATAGGTATAGGGGGTATGCCTATCATGCGCAAAGCATAGGTAGGGGGGGTATCCATCCAATGGGCCATATCGCAGCAAACAAAGACGATCTTCTCAAGCGCGTAAAACGTATCGCCGGGCAAATCCAGGCCGTTGAACGCGCACTGGAATCGGATCTCGATTGCGCCAGGACACTGCACCTTGTGGCCGCCACTCGCGGCGCCATCAACGGCTTGATGGAAGAAATCATTGAGGACCACGCGCGCGAGCATGTCGCGAACCCTGCGCTGAGTGAAGCGGAGCGCAACAAGGGCGTCGAAGAGTTGCTTGAAGCCATTCGCCGTTACTCCAAGTGAACGCATCCAGGTAAATATCATGAGCAGCCCCCCCATCAACTACAGGCACGACCACGTGTTCCTTGGCCCGGCGCACGACGAAAATGCCAAGCGAACGCTTTGGGTTGTGGCACTGACCGTTGTGATGATGGTTGGCGAGATCACCGCAGGGTACATCACGGGCTCGATGGCACTACTGGCCGATGGTTTTCACATGGCAACCCATGCCGGCGCATTGGGCATCGCGGCGGCCGCTTACGGATACGCAAAGCGCCATGCCTACAGCCAGCGCTACAGTTTCGGTACCGGAAAGGTTGGAGACCTGGGCGGGTTCGCCTCGGCGCTGATCCTCGGCATGGTCGCCCTGGGCATTGGCGTTGAATCTGTCATGCGCCTCTTGCAGCCAACGCAGGTTCAGTTCGGCACTGCGACGCTCATCGCGATTGCCGGTTTGATCGTCAATGTCATCAGTGCCCTGCTGCTGGGACACGGACACGGACACAGTCATGGGCACGATCATGAGGATCACGGCCATGCCCATCCCCATCACGGCAACGACAACAACCTGAAATCAGCCTATGTCCACGTCATCGCAGACGCGCTGACTTCGGTTCTGGCCATTGTTGCACTGCTCGCCGGCCGGTATCTGGGCTGGGTATGGCTGGACCCGGTCATGGGCATCGTCGGCGCCATCGTTATCGCGCGTTGGGCCTGGACCTTGATGGGGACCACCGCAGGCGTGCTGCTCGATCAGACCGATGCGCACGTTGCCGAGGAAATCCGCGAACTGGTCGAGAAACCGGGGGATGCCACCATCACGGACCTGCACGTCTGGCGAGTCGGGCCGCAAGCCCATGCGGCCATCGTCAGCGTCCTTGGCGAAGCCACGGCGAGCGCCGACAGCATTCGTGAACGTCTCAAGCCGGTGCACGAAGTCAGCCACCTGACGGTCGAGTTTCGACCGGCCTGATCAAGCACCTCCCCACTCTTGCCTCCAAAGGAACCCCTGATGCCACCAGGCAAACGTGAACTGGCGCGGATCGAGCGCCGGTTGATCACCACGCTCACCGAAGCATGCGAAACCGCAAAAGGTGAAATCAAAGGCTTTACCTGGCTCACCCACACCGCTGACCTGAATGCGTTGGCTGAAACCCTGAAGGTCACCTGGGTGTTCGAAACCCTGGCGGACAGGCAGCTCGCCCAGGTTGACGCGAAGGCGCGCATCCTTGAGTTGACGGCCATCGCGTTGAGTGAGGCCAACATCGACCTGACCCCTTCAGACCGCAATGTCCGCTTCGACTCTGAGCAAGAGTGCCAGCGCACTCACGGCGGCGACTGGAAAAGTCGCCTGGCTCAATCACGGATAGCCAAAGGGTGACTGACAATGGCTAAGGAAATCGAAAACCCCTGCATTGCAGTTTGCCAACTCAGTGGTGATCTGTGTGTCAGTTGCGGGCGAAGCAAGGAAGACATCAGAAAGTGGAAGCGCATGAAGCGGCCTGAAAAAATGGCCGCTGTGCAACGGGCGAATGTGCGCTTGAAAGGGCTCAGGAAAGCACTGGGTTAGCCAGCATGGCGCCACGAGCGATCGCCTGCCGGCGATGCGTTCGATGAGCGCGCAGTTTCAAGGTTTTCTTTTGCAATGCGACTCGAGCGCACCGTATCCCCAAGTGATTATCGTCTCGGCCTGATGCTCCCAAAGGGTCTCATTGCGCCCAAGGTACTTTATGCCACTGCCGCCTGGCTGCTGGTACATCAGCGATACGCTATCGCCACGTTCGGCGATTAATGTCGGCGGATCGGTTTCGAAGAACATGGCCGTAACCTCGTTAGCCGGGTTGCCGTCGCACTCGTAGTAAACAGGCCCTGTGCCCGACACCAGTCGGTACCGGGCCTGCAACTCGGCGATGCGACGCTGGTATTGCATGCGTACGCATGCACCCGCGTCATCGCTCTTCCAGCAGTCATCGCGCCCCTTGATCCATCCACGTTGCTCTGCTTTCAGCGTGGGAGGATGCTCGTTGCCGGCCTTGATACTCGCACTGGCATACACTTGCGACAGCTTGCGATCGAGTGCGGACAAGTCCTTGTCCTCACAGATCATCGCTTCGATACCGCCGGGCTTCACCTTGGCGCAATCGTAAGAAGGGCCAGGTGTAACATTGACCGTCAGGGGTTTTGCGGCGTCGCTCCCGGTCGCCTGCATCGCCTTGGTCTGCTGATCGATGTACGTGCACCACTTTTCGGAGTTTCGTTCAGGGACGTTTGCCCCACCGCGAACCCCTGCTTTGAATTCGATCACCGACTTCCATTCATCGGAGCCAATATCCGGCCCGTGCCCTTGCGCATCGGCGGTTTGCAGTCTCTTGTCGATCGCCTGGTACCAGGCGTCAGAGCATAGGGATTGCGCCTGAGCGAATCCCGTGGCGCCAACAAGAAACAAGACAAGATACTTGCTCATGTGCAGTCCTTCTCGTGCCAGTTCCAGTGTCCCAGGCACTACGAGCCTTCATTGAAACGGAACGAAGCGCCATAAGCCGACGCCGGCAAATGGTTCGAACCGTCACCCCGTAACCGCGAGCGAAAGGTACCGCTTTGCGGTTGTGTACGGTATAGACCACGTTTCTGCAATTGAGGGATCACCAGTTCTACGAAATCCTCAAGACTGCCCGGGCTGATCAGCGGATTGATCATGTACCCGCTGGTACCGGATATTCTGGCGTGTTCCTCAATGCGCTCGGCCACCTGTTGAGGAGTGCCCACGAGAATAAGATCACTGCCTCGGGTGACGCTGGCAAAACGCTGTTTGACGTCACCCGCCGTCAAGGGTTTGCCACTGCCATCGGGATGCATCACATAGGAGGTCATGCCCTCGGTGTAGGTGGAAAGCGCCTCACTGTCGGCATAGCGGCCGATATCAATGCCGGTGTCGCCCGCGTAACTGACCAGTTGCGCCTGCAAGTGATAGTTGCTTTGCAGTTCGTCGTATTTGCGCTGCGCCTCAATCTCGGTTTTCGCGGTGACGATACGCAGCACTGTCAGGGACTTCACATCATCACGCTGACGACCACGTGCTTGAGCCCTGGCCCAGATTTCCTCGAGCCCCAGGCGAATTTCCTGCGGATTGGACTTGGCAATGAAGATCAATTCGGCGTGCTTGGCGGCGAACTCACGACCGCGCCCCGACCAGCCAGCCTGAATCAACAAAGGCGTGCGTTGTGGCGATGGGGACGTCAAATGCGGCCCGGCCACCCGGTAATGCTCACCCACATGATTGATCGGTCGCACGCGCTCGCCCCGAGCGTAGAGCTGGCGCGCCTTGTCCGCGACCACGGCGTCGTCGGCCCAACTGCCCTCCCAGAGTTTGTAGACCACATCAAGAAACTCTTCGGCACGTTCATAGCGGTCATCGTGCTTGATCATCTGCTCCAGGCCGAAGTTGCGGGCGGCGCTGGACAGGTATGAGGTGACGATGTTCCAGCCGACCCGGCCGTTGGTGAGGTGATCCAGCGTGCTGAAGCGTCGGGCATGGGTAAAGGGATGTTCGTAGCTGGTGGTCACGGTAACGCCAAAGGCCAGGTTCTCCGTAGCGGCGGCCAAGGCTGGAATGATCATCAGCGGATCGTTCGCCGGGGCTTCCACCGCCCACTTCATCGCCGCATCGGCGTTGCCACCAAACACATCGTAGAAGCCCAGCACATCACCAAAAAACAGCATGTCGAGGTGAGCCTGATCGGCAATGCGCGCCAGGTTCGACCAATAGCCCAGAGAGTTGATCGCCAGTCGCTCGTCAGCGGGATGGGTCCAAAGGCTTGGCGCGCCGCCACAGCCCACACTGGCTTGCTCATAGAGTGCAAACAAAAGAGGTTTTGGATCGGACATCGTGATTCCTGTAAGTAAAGTCATTAAACGGGGCGGTTCACCGCTGATTCTTGAAACCTTTGCCGTAGTGGCGCTCAAGGCGGTGCTGTATCAATTCCAGCCCGATGGACAGCAACCAATAGATGACCGCTGCGGTGGTGAGCATTTCGATGTAGCGATAGGAAGACCGCCCATAGGACTGCGCCAGAAACATGACCTCCCACACGCCCATCACCGAAATCAGCGATGAGTCCTTGAGCATTGAAATGAACTGGCTGGTTGTCGGCGGAATGATCGTGCGCATGGCTTGCGGCAAGATGATGTGCAAAAAGGTCGCCCTCGGCCCAAGACCCAGCGCCTTCGCCGCTTCGCGCTGCCCGGGTGCTACAGCCAGGATGCCGGCGCGAAAGATCTCGCTCAGATAGGCACCATAATTAAGCGAAAGCGCAATGATCCCCGCGCTGATTGCACCGGGTACAACGCCCAACTGCGGCAAGCCCAGATAGATCAGCAGGATCTGGATCAGCAGCGGTGTACCGCGAAAAAAAGACGCATAGAAACTGGCGATACCGAATGCCACTGCGCTGCGTGACAGTCGCGCCAGCGCGGTGACAAAGCCAAGGAGCAATGAGAGCCAGATCGAACACAAGCACAGGAACAACGTCAGCGCGGCGCCTTGCAGGAAACCGTTTGGCCCAAGGTGCAGGCCGACCAGATTGGGCAATTTCTCCAGGATGATCGAAAACTTCAAATCGAAGCTCATGAAGAACAGCACGCACAATCCAGACAGCGCTGCCCACGTCAAATACAGGCGAGTGCGAAATCCAAAAAATTGACTGAATCGGCGCGTCTCGATTGCAGGGGCGGCAGTCGCCTTGGCCGGGTGTGGATTGAGGGCTGTCATTGGCTGATGTCGGCACCGATCCACTTCTGCGAAATCTTGCTCAGCGTACCGTCAGTCTTGAGTTGAGTAATGACCTCGGTGACTTTGGCATTCCATTGCGGGTCGCCCTTTTCAATGGCCACGACGTTCGGTTCGGCATACAGCGTGTCGCCGGCTATCTTGAAGCGCGGATCCTGGGCAATCCGCTCGCGAGCGGTGATGAGGTTGGTGACCATGGCATCAAGGCGCACACCCGTTCCCAGTGCCAAGTCCTGGAAGGCCACCGTTTCATTGTCATAAGGGGCCACCTGGACGTTATCGAACGGATAGTTCAATGGCTTGTCCTCGGCGCCCTCGATCACCAGGTCCTTGTTCAAGTAGGCTTCGTAAGTCGACGCACTGATCACACCGACTTTTTTGCCGGACAAGTCTTTGCCCGCCGTGATGTCCTTGTCCTTGGCATTCACCACGATGACTGCCGGCGACTGGTAATACTCGACCGGAAAATCAAACACCTCGGCCCGTGCCTTGCTCGGCGTCATCGAGCAGACGCAGATGTCATAGCGCCCACTCCAGCGGCCAGCGGCAATCACATCCCAGGACGGTGTTTCCAATTTGAGTTTGACCCCCAGGCGTTGCGCAACAGCCTTGGCAACATCCACGTCAAACCCGTCGAGTTGGTTCTGCTCATTGAGAAACGAGAACGGCGGATAACTTTCCATCAGGACGCCGGTCAGCTCCCCTTTCTGTGTCACGCGATCCAGGGTCGCACCCGCGAAAGCCGTTGAGCAGGTAGCGAGCAACGCCAGGCCAAAGGGTAGAAGCGCCATAGTTTTCAAAGACAAATGCTCCAATCAATTCAAAAAATCTTGAATAGATTAAAACGCACTATAAAACGCATTTGTACTTTCTTTATGGAATAAACAACTCGCTTCAGGCTATATCGGGGAGCCCACAGAATTCGGAAAAAAATCGTACGCTCAGGCTTTTTGATCTGGAGTAGGTCTGCCAGGTTGGGGGTTGGGGGTTGGGAAGCTATGGAACCAAAAACCAACGTAAGCCATGTGCGAGCCGGTGGCTCGTTGTCGCTGGGGTTGTCCGGTGCTGCCGTCAGCGCAGGGGTTGTCGCAGGTGGCATTGCGGGTACCGTCGCCATGCTCTGGCCCAATACTTTTGCGCCTGACGCCGCGTTTTACAGCACCGAAGAATTCGCCAATCTGGTGGTAGTCAGTATCGGTGTATGGGTCAACGTCAAACACCTGCCCGATCCAGAAGCCGCGTTTTTGATCGCCTGCTTAGGTGTAGCGGCTCTCGTTTCAATGCTACGGGGTCTTGCTATCTGCAAATGACAGAGGCCGGTTCAGGCCTCTGTCCTGCCAGGCTATCGGTCTTCACGGGTGTGCCACAGGCGCAGCAGGTAGATAGTCGAATCCAGTATCTCGTAACGCATCTCGTATTGGCCGATTTGAATTCGGCGCACATCCCTTGGTTCGAACTCCTCCAAGCGTTCGCCAATGCGCGGGTTGGTCAGCAGCGTGGTAGGTGCGGCTGTGAGTTGCTGCACTGTTCGAGCGGCGGCTGGCTGATTCACCGAGGCCAGAAACTCGTACAGTCGGGTAATGTCGGAAAGCGCCTTGCTTGTCCACTTCAATTCCATCAGCGCGGCACCGGCAACGGAGTGTCGGTGCTGAGGCTATCAGCCCAGGCTTGGACTGCTTGGTGGTCAATAACGCGGCCAGCGTCAACATCGTCCAAGGCCTCACGGGTCAGACGGCTACGCTCTTCTTCCTGCTCTATCCAAGCGGACAGAGCCTGTTTGACGATCCAGTTTTTGGAGCGTTCCAGACGCTCGGCCATCAAATCGACCTTTTGGGCCAGTTGCTCAGGGACGTGAGCCGTGACAGATCGTGTTTTCGCGGTGGTTGCCATGATAAGGGTTACTCCTGATCGTTACTTCTTGAATTTGATGTCGCCGGATCCTGCAACGGAATGATCGCGGATCGGCGGATTACCACGGATCACGATGTCGCCAGAACCCGCCACGCGGGCCTTCGCGCCCTTGACCACAATTTTGCACACAGGGCGAATCGGTCTCTCTTCCTTCTCGTAGTTGACTGCGCGTTCCCACGCGGAATCGCGATGGGTAGCATTCTGGAGAGTCAATGGGCTGGAATGGTTCATCGGCCGATCCTTGACAGATTTACTCTGCACTAATCTTGGTCAGTTCGATTTAATGCTAATCATAGTGAATAATTATACATCATCAAGAGTGCCGTCAGGTTGGGCTATACCCTCACCTGATGTCAGGCTGCATGCAGGCTTGAACAAGGGAGAGGCTCGCAATACCTTGGCCAGGGCGGTGTTCTTCAACCGTCTCGGTGAAATCAGGGATCGGTGCTTCGAGCAGCAACACTACCGGGCCAGCGGCCTCAACCTGGTGACCGCCGCCATTGTGCTGCGGAACACGGTCTACCTGGAGCGGGCAACCCAAGGGCTGACTGACGCTGGAAAGCCGGTGTACACCGACCTGTTTCAATACCTGTCGCCGTTGGGTTGGGAACACGTCAACCTGACCGGCGATTACATCTGGCGGCAGAACCGCAAGCTGGAAGACGGTACATTCAGCCCGCTACGGCAGGTCGGAAAACCTTAGCGTACGATTTTTTCCGAGTTCTGTAGGCTCCCCATATCGAATCAATGGCCGGAACGTTCACGGGACAGGTCTATATTATGTTATACTGTAACTAAGAATAATCTGTCGGTGGCTACTGGCAGAGCTCTCCGCCCTCCCTGCCTGCGACTTTCGATGACAAACTTCAATCAGATTCCGCCCGCCACGAGCCTAAGCCAGCGCCTGCTATCCATCGATGCCCTCAGGGGATTGGTGATCATATTGATGCTGCTCGATCACGTGCGCGAGACGTTCTTTCTACACCGCCAGGTAGCCGACCCGATGGTCATCGACACCACCGAACCGGCGCTGTTTTTCAGTCGGACTCTGGCCCATTTATGTGCGCCGGTGTTCGTTCTGCTCACCGGACTGTCCGCTTATCTGTACGGCGAAAAGCACCAGGGCAAGAAAGCCGTGTCGATGTTCCTGTTCAAGCGTGGTCTATTCCTGGTTCTGCTGGAGCTCACCCTGGTGAATTTCGCCTGGACATTCCAGTTCCCGCCCAATGTGATCTACCTGCAGGTGATCTGGGCGATTGGCGTCAGCATGACGGCCCTCGCTGCACTGGTCTGGCTACCCCGGCCACTCCTGTGTGTTCTGGGCCTGGTCATCGTCGCCGGGCACAACCTGCTCGATACTCTGCACTTCCCGTCTGGATCAGCGATGCACCTGCCCTGGGCAATCTTGCATGATCGCGGCTGGATCGAATTCTCCGACAGCTTGCGCCTGCGCACTTCCTATCCGCTGCTGCCGTGGATCGGTGTCATCGCCCTGGGTTACTGCATCGGCCCCTGGTTCGCACGCACAGCCTCAACCGCCGTGCGTCAGCGCCATCTGTTACTGGCCGGGGCCAGCGCATTGACCGGCTTCATCGCACTGCGCCTGGTCAACGGTTATGGCGAGGCACATTGGGTGCTCTATGAAAGCACCACACAAACCCTCATGAGTTTCTTCAACATCACAAAGTACCCGCCTTCCCTGCTGTTCCTCTCGCTGACGCTAGGGGTGGGCCTGTTGCTGCTGCTTGGCTTTGAGCGGGCTCGGCAACGCAAGTGGATCAGCACTTTGGCGGTATTCGGCGCAGCGCCGATGTTCTTCTACCTGCTCCATCTTTACGCGCTGAAAATGCTGTATCTGGCCCATGTGGCGTTGTTCGGTTTGAATCAGGGCAACTACTTCGGTTTCGACAGCATTTGGGTGGTGTGGCTGGCGGCAGCACTCCTGGCTATAACGCTGTATCTACCTGTGCGCTGGTTTGCCGCATTGAAGGCTCGTCGTCGTGATATCGGCTGGCTCAAATACTTCTGATCGGAGTACAGGTTCGTAACGGGCGGCTTGCAATAGTGCGTAGACAGCGACTCGCTATCAGGCCGCCCGCTCCAGTGCATCCAGCAAGCCCGCGTACTCCAGCGAGAGTCTGTGGCGCGGGGCCAGATGCACGATGGGAACAGACACTTCGTGAGACTCGCGCATCTTGACGGAACTGCTGAGATAAACCGGCAGCACTGGCAAGCCTTCGGCCAGCAGCTCATTGACGAGATTCTGGTGTAACCCGGTGTGCCCGGTGAACTGGTTGACCACCACCCCTTCCACTTCAAGTGACTCATTGTGATCGAGTCGCAGCTCTTCCACTTGAGCGATGACCCGGTAGATCGCCTGGCGAGAAAAACTGTCGCAATCGAATGGAATCAGCAACCGGTCTGCCGCCACCAAAGCGCTGAAGGTGTAGAAGTTCAGCGATGGCGGCGTATCGATATAGATGCGCTCATAATCCTCGGACAGTTCAACCAGCAACTTGCGCAGCTTGTTGATCTTGAACTTGCTTTCGAGTCTTGATTGCAGGTCTGCCAGATCGGGACTCGCCGTCACCAGGTGGAGGTTGTTGTAATGGGTCTCGGTGATGGACACCCGATTGCGCCGGCCTTCGAAGCCGCCGGACAACGTCTGTTTGAAGAAATCGGCTATGCCGGCAGGAATACGCTCGTTGCTCAGCCCCGTGAGGTAGTGAGTCGAGTTTGCCTGCGGATCGAGATCAACCAGCAGCGTTCGGTACCCTTCGGCAGCACTCACCGCGGCAAGATTGCAGGCGATGCTGGATTTTCCAACGCCGCCTTTTTGATTGAATACGACACGACGCATAAGGCTTGCTCATCCATGAAAAGGCCAAAGGCCATCTGTAATAAATGTAATCACTCATGTCAATTCTATGACTGCAATATTACAGTTTCGCGACAGCGGTTGCCTGAAGGCGCGGACTAGAGCATTCCACACCCATTCACGACTTGAATCGTACTGCCGGCTATTCTGAAGCCAAGTCTGATTTCAACCGTGCGACGTCAGGTCCGAAGCACTACTTAGCCCTTTGGGAAACCGATATGACAGATCCGCAAGATAAACCCGACTCCGACGAGGGTTTAGCTCAGATGCTTATAGGGAAAGGTCCCTGCACCTATCTATTGCTGCTCTTGTTGGGATTGATCCTGCTGTTTCCCTTTCTTGAGGAAGGTCTATTTGCTCGTACGTTGCTTGGCATTCTGTTTTCAATCGTGCTGCTCGTGGGTGCTTTCGCCACCAGGCAGACTCGGCGGGGGTTCATCCTCAAGCTGGGGCTGGCGTTGCTTGGGGTTGGTCTTCAATGGGCGGCGTTGTTGGCTGGGAGTACCGCGATTCTTGGCCTTGCCGGGATAGCTTATACGGCGTCTCTTGCCGTCTCGTTTAGCGCAGTGCTTCGCTATATTCTGAAGCGCGGGCCAATTTCTGCCGACAAGCTGCATGGCGCGCTTGCGGGTTACATCATGCTGGCCTTCGTCTGGTCCTTCGTTTATGCCCTGGTCGAAGTATCCAGCGCTGGTTCATTCGGCCCCGGCCACCTCGACTTCACACAGCCCGGCACGTTCTTCAAACTGATCTATTTCAGCTTCACGACACTCACAACCACCGGTTACGGTGATTTTATCCCGTTGACCAACCATGCCCGTTCACTGGTGATGGTCGAAGAATTTTCCGGCGTTTTTTACGTGGGTGTAGTGATTGCGCGGTTTGCCGGTCTTTATCCATCGAATCAGGCCAGGTGAAAGAAGCGAATGCACCAGGCTTTTTCGTCTAACGTGAATTGAAGCGTTTGCATGATCTATTCCCCTGAAAATGGAGTTCGACGATGAAAACTTTCGCTTCCTGGCTGTCGGTTACGTTCCTTGGGCTGGTGCTTGGCGGCTGTGCCGCGGTCGGCGCCGGGAGCGGAGGCGCTGGCGAGACGCAGATCCGTTCGGAGAAAATCGAGCAGATTACACTCACCCAGATGCAGACCAATCACGATAGCGGCGTCGGCGCCATATTGGGCGGTCTTGGCGGTTTGGCCTTGGGAAGCCTGGTCGGCCAGGGAACCGGTCGGGATGTGGCGATGGTTGCCGGTGCCCTCGCCGGCGGGGTTGGCGGCAATTACGTAGAAAAGAAAAAATATGATCAGCCCGTAGACGCTCAGCAGATCATCGTCCGGACCCAAAGCGGCGTACTGGTTCAGGTGACCCAGCCAATCAATCCGGCGCTGACAAAAGGCCTGAAGGTTTATGTCGAGGGCACTGGAAACGAAGCGCGGGTGGTGCCGCAAAGTTAGTGCCGCAAGGTTAGTGGCGGCAACAATCGCACAGCAGACAGGCCCGTCAGAATGCCGCTCGCCCCACCCGCGATGAAAGTCGGTGTCATCTCCGACACCCACGGCCTGCTCCGCCCCGAAGCCATCGCCGCCCTGCTGGGCTGCGATGGCATCATTCACGCCGGCGACATCGGCAGCGCGCACATCCTCGACCAATTGGCGGGCATTGCTCCGGTGTATGGGGTGCGTGGCAACAACGACCTGGACGCGGCCTGGGCACGCGAGCTGCCCGACTGTCTGCGCCTGGACCTCAACGGCTGGAAGGTCCTGCTGGTGCATGACATCGCCGACGTTGCAATCAATCCAGATGAGCGTATCGACCTGGTGATCTGCGGCCACTCCCATAAACCAGGCATCGAATGGCGCGGCGAACGACTGTTCCTGAATCCGGGCAGCGCCGGGCGTCGACGCTTCAAGTTGCCGGTCACCCTGGCGCTGCTGGAGCTGTCTGCACAGTCCATCGAACCTCGGTTGGTGTCACTGCTCGACTGATTCATCTGCCTGACACCGCCCCGCCTCTGCGCTGGTCATGAACGCATGGCCCATCAATTCACGACTCGTCGGCAACCACCCTGACCCTGTGGCAGTCGGACGGCCCAAGCTTCTGACCGCTGGAGGAGCGAACTTCAATCGGCATCAGCGTCTGCCCGCGCTCGTTGTCCAGCAGCACAGAACGCGTCTCTTCGCGCTTGAACAGGTAACGTTCACCCCACTGTCGCATGCTGACCACCACCGGAAAGATCTCCCGCCCTTTGTCCGTAAGGACGTACTCCTTGTAGGCACTGCCGTCTGACGCGGGTTGAACGTCGAACACACCAACCTCAACCAGGGTTTTCAAGCGCGATGCCAGAATGTTCTTGGCCACGCCGAGGCTTTTTTGAAATTCGCTGAATCGGCGAATGCCGTCGAATGCGTCGCGGATGATCATCAGCGACCATCGATCCCCAATGGCCTCCAGTGTTCTGGCTACCGGGCATTCGCTGCTGTGGGATGAAGTGTCTTCGACCATCGTATTGACCTTCTGGATAAGGATTGCCGGGCTTGCCGTGCAATCCCGAGCAAAGTGGTTGCAAATTAAAACCTGATCCGATAACAATTCAATCCGGTTTTTAATTGAAACCAGTTTAGCGCCACGGAGGCTCATGTGACAGCCGATGCCGATTCAGCCACCCAAACTTTCTCCCCGCAGGCTTCGGGCCTGGCCCATACGGATGATGGAGAAAGCGCCCGCGCAGACAGCTCTGCCGGGCTTTCTCCGTCACTTACGCTGTTGTTTTCCGTCACCTGCGCGCTTGCAGTCGCCAACGTGTATTTCGCTCAACCCCTGCTCGATTCAATGGCTCAGAGCCTGGGAGTTGCCTCATCAATGATCGGGGTCGTGGTGACGGCTACCCAGGTCGGTTACGCGCTGGGGTTGCTGTTCATCGTCCCGCTGGGCGACTTGTTGAACCGCAAGGGGTTGATCCTGACGCAAGTGCTGCTGTCTTCGGTTGCTCTGGCGGGGGTCGGTGCAGCGCAGCAATGGCTGACCCTGTTGGGCGCCATGGTCATCGTCGGATTGCTGGCGGTGATGGTTCAAGTGCTGGTGGCCTATGCCGCCGTGCTGGCAACCCCGTCACAACGGGGCCAGGCCGTGGGCACCGTCACCAGCGGCATTGTCCTGGGCATTCTGCTGGCGCGGTTAACCTCTGGGCTGATCGCCGATCTGGCCGGCTGGCGCGCCGTGTATTTCGTTTCCTCGGGCTTGATGCTGGTCCTCGCGGCGGTGTTCTGGAAAGTGCTTCCTCGCACCCTGTCTCCACGCAACCGAAACACCTACCCGGCGCTCATCCGTTCGCTGTTCAGGCTGTTCATGACCGAACCGGTCTTGCGCATCCGGGGCCTGCTGGCCTTGCTGATTTTTGCCGCGTTTTCGGTGTTGTGGACATCCATGGTGCTGCCATTGAGCGCACCTCCGCTGTCGCTGTCACACACGGCCATCGGCCTGTTCGGTCTGGCTGGCGTCGCCGGTGCTCTTGCTGCCAGAAGAGCCGGTCGCTGGGCCGATCAGGGTCTGGGGCAACGCGTGACCGGCATTTCGCTGGTGATCCTGACGCTGTCCTGGTTGCCCATCGCGTTCGCGCAGACATCACTGATCGCGCTGGTGTGCGCAGTGGTCCTGCTCGACTTCGCGGTGCAAGCCGCACACGTGACCAACCAGAGCTTCATTTTTGCCGCACGACCGGACGCCCAAAGCCGCATGGTGGGCGCCTACATGTGCTTTTACTCGGTGGGCAGCGCACTGGGCGCCGCGGCCGCGACCCAGGTTTATGCGCAATGGGGCTGGACAGCCGTCAGCCTGTTGGGCGCCTCGATCAGTGCGACAGCCCTGGTGCTGTGGTTGATCAGCTGTCATTCCACAACGAACGATCAAGGAAGATCCGCATGAAAACCCGGCACCTCTTGCTCGCCATTTCGATTGCGGCCATGGGGGGGCGTGAATTTCTCGGTGATCAAATTTATCGTCTGCGCAAAACGGGGGCTGAGTCGGGACGGCTTCAGTCAGCCCCTTTGCGCACCGCCCGCCTGACCTCGGCCTGTATGGCATAAGCCGGTGCCTCCACGGCATTGAAGTCATGGGTATAGCGCTGGGCAAATCCGTGCACACCCCATTCCTGATATTGCTGCACATGCTTGAGTTCGTGAGCCCAGAGCGCGACGTCCGTTTCTGCGGCTTGAGGGTCGCGGAAGAGGATGATGTCGATCAGCGTGACGGCGCCGACATCGGGGTTCTGCAGCATGGCAGTGGCGGCGCTGAATTGGCCGTTGTCGCTGATTTTGTAGAGCGCGGCATCGAGGACGCCGGGTTCGTACCAGGACAGCAGTTGCTCACGGATGTGCGCAGGAATGGGTTGGGTACCGGCGGTGACTGCTTCATCACGGGCCTGGGTCAGCCACAGCGCCAGGGCCGGCGTCGCGATCTGGTAGATATCCTCGGGCACCATGTCCGGCAGGCAGATGCAGCCATCCAGGCACACCTGTCTCTCGCCAGCCGGGCAGTCGCTGGTCTGGGCCGGCACTTCAAGCGCCAGGCAAAGCACAAACAGCGCCACCAGGGGCGTGGTGATGGACGGCATTCGGCGCACTCCATGCAGCGGACTGTGGTGAACCGGTTCCGGGTCAGGCATTGACCTGGAGTTCATGCAGAAGAAACCCCAGTGATTCCGGGGCTGCGCAATGGCTTTTTTCCGAGCGATGTTCATCCCATGGCATCGCGTCATCGGTGCAGAAATCTCCAATGCATTCCATGCTCAGCCCGGCATCGAGAAGTCCGAGCGGAATCCAGAAATAAGGTGTTTCGCGAAGAACATTAGGCACGGTCGAGCCACATCGCGAGCAAAAATCATTTCTGTACCCGCTGGATTTGCGCCAACCGGTGATCGCCTCTTGCCCGTCTTCCCATCGAAAGTCGCGAGCGTTGACCAGTGTGGCGAGATTATGGCCGACCCCGGTTTGCTTGCGGCACAGCGTACAATGGCAGCGATAGAAAAATCGTGGTTCAACCGCCAGCGAAAAGCGTACAGCCCCGCAAAGACATTGCCCTGATGCCATGAGTCTCTCCCTTGAAAAATGTTCATCCGTATTGGCTTGCGCCATGTAGTCCGCTTGATCCCTGACGGCCGAGCAGTTCACTCGCCAACAGCGCTTTCAACGCCATCGGCCTGGCAAAGTGATAACCCTGGGCCTGCCCTGCGCCCATTTCACGAAGCAGTTCCAGCGTCGCTTCATCCTCGACGCCTTCGGCCACCACACTCAGGTCCAGCGACTCGGCCATCCGCACAATCGCCCGGACGATCGCGCGACTGCGGGAACTGGTGGTCAGCTCGAGGATGAACGACTTGTCGATTTTCAAACCGCTGAAGCGGTACTGATGCACATAGCTCAGGGACGAAAACCCTGCGCCGAAGTCATCGAGCACCACCGACATACCGTTGTCAGCCAGTTGCTGCATGGTTTGTCGGGCAATCGCCGGCTCGGCGACCAGCGCCCCTTCGGTCAGTTCAAGGCAGATCCGCGACGGCGATACCCGGTGCTGCGCCAACAGTTCCAGCACCTCACTGGCGAAGTCGGGGCGCGTCATGCTGTAGCTGGAACAGTTGACGTGCACAGCAGGCCAATTGGCGTGCTCGGGCTGCGCGAGGATCGCGGCAATGCTGGTCAGCATGTACAGGTCCAGTCGACCGATCAGGCGCAGGCCTTCGACATCCGGCAGGAACTCGCCCGGCGCGATCACGCGGCCGCCCGGCTGATGCCAACGGATCAGCGCTTCCAGGGCCAGCAGCTCGCCGGTTTCGACGCTGACGATCGGCTGGAAATACGGCAGCAGTTCGTCAGTGCGCTTGAGCGCGTTGCGCAAGGCCCCTTCCCGTTCGACCTGGTCCGAGACTTCACGGCGCACTTCCTGGTTGAACACCGCATAGCTGTCGCGCCCGGCACTCTTGACCCGGTACATCGCCGCATCGGCATCGCGCAGCAAGTCGGCGGGTTCGTGGTGGAACTGACTGTCGGCACTGACGATACCGATGCTGCACGACGAAAAAACCTCATGGCCATTGATGAAAAACGGCAGGTCGAACGCCACCAGGATCCGCTCGGCGATCTCGATCATCACGTCCAGCGGGGCCTCGGGCGCCAGAACCGAAAACTCATCGCCCCCCAGGCGTGCCAGCATGTCGGTCTCGCGCAGACAACCGCGCAAACGCTGGGCCGCCTGCATCAACAGCAGGTCGCCAAAGTGGTGGCCGAAGCTGTCGTTGACCATCTTGAAACGGTCCAGATCGATGAACATCACCGCCAGGTGCCCGCCCTCGCTGCCGAACCGCGACCAGGCCAGATTGAGGCGCTGTTGCAGGTAGGTGCGATTCGGCAGCCCGGTCAGCGCATCGTGGGCGTTTTCGTGCTGCAACTTGGCATTGGCGTGATCGAGTTCGCGGGTGCGGCTCTGCACCCGGGCCTCGAGCTTGAGGTTGGCGGCATGGATCGCTTCAGCGGCCGTGCGTCGTGACAGCGCCGTGTCGATGTGCCGCGACACGAACGTCAGCAGTTCCTGGTCACGCTGGGTATAGCGCACCTGCGAGGTATAGCTTTGCACCGCCAGCACGCCACGCACCGCGTCGTCTTCGAACAAGGGAATGCCCAGCCAGGAGTAAGAGCGCACAGACTCATGGGCGATTTCGATTTCACCCTGCGCGTGCAATCGTTCTGCCTCGGCAACGTCAATCAGGCAAGGTCGGCGCTGACGGATCACATACTCGGTCAGGCCCCTGCGCCCTCGCCGTGCCGGCGGGCAGGTCGTCTGCCGTTCATCCACGTAATAGGGAAAAGTCACTTCGCCGGTGGCGTCGTCGAACAGCGCAATATAGAAGTTCTGCGCGAACAGCAGATCACCGACGATGCCATGCAGGGTTTCAAACAACTCGGCCATGTCACCGGGCTGGCTGGACAGTTCGGCAATCTGGAACAGCGCGTTCTGCAGATGTTCGGCGCGTTCCCGGTCTGCCACTTCCTGGCGCAATGCATTGTTGACTGCGGACAGTTCCAGGGTGCGACGCATCACCGTTTCTTCCAGGTCCTCCCGGTGCAGGATCCGGTCCAGCGCCATGGCCACGTGACGGGCGACCACCAGAAACAACGCGCGGTCTTCAGCGCTGTAGATGCGCGAAACGTCGTAGACCTGCATCGCCAGCATGCCAAACACGTCATCGGAAGCATTTTTCAACGGTGCGCCCATCCAGAACTCGGGACGATCACCCACGCAGTGGAAACGGTTTTGTGCCTGGGCCTCGAGAATGCCGGCGGCGTCGATCAGCAAGGGCTGGCCAGTGGTCAACACCTGCCCGGTCAACGACAGGCGCGAAGGGTCAAGGTATTCATGGTTTTCCGATTCCAGCGCGTCGACGTCAATGATGTCGACGTAATACGGGTAATCGATCTTGCCAGTGTGCGGGTTATACAGCGCGAGATAGAAGTTCTCGGCGTCGATCAGGCTGGCCAGCAGCCGGTGAACCCCCACCAGGAACACTGAACGGTCACGGGTCGAACTGGCCAGATAGGTAATTTCATACAGCACACGCTGGGTGATCTGCGCACGGGCCAGGGTATTGGTCTGTAGTTCGATGCCCAGGCGCCGGGCAAAGTCCGCGAACGCGGGTTCAGCAGCTTCATTGATGGGTGCGAGCAGCCAACCCAGCTCACTTTCGCCTCTGCCGGTCGGCCAACGATGCAGGTTCGACGTCAGGCAAAAGGCTTCAAACGCCTCATTGGCAATGCTCGAAGGCCATTGCGCCTGCGGGTCGCCTTGCCCGACCCAATGCATTTGTTCGCCGGCGCGGTAGAACACCCAGTCAGTGCTGTGGGCCCAGTTGCGCGCTGAGTCCAGCACGAGTTCGATCGAGTCGTCGCCGCCGGCGTAAGCCATGCCGACAGCATCCGGATTCACCATGGGTTGGAGCGCGGCCACTTCGCAATGGCTCGAATGCCGCCGGGAGTCGGTCAATGTACGAAAACTCATCAGGGCTCCCTGAGCCAAAAACTGCCGAAACTCACTGACTGATTGCTAGCAATGTGCCATCTAGTTTCACATTTATGTAAAGCTTATAGCGGTTTTTTTCAATGATTTGTTCACTTTAGTGCCAGGTATGAGACGGGCTGCAAATTATTCGCTGCGTATTGCTGTCCACGGAATGTCTGAGCTATCGGGCACAGGCTCTGACTAGGCCCTGCAATTCAATGTGACCTATCAGTCGTCATTGTCATCGCGATCACGGTAGCGACGGTGATCGCGATCATAGCCACGACGATCATAGTCACGGTCATAACCCTGATCATCGTCCCCTCTCCAGTCGTCACCACGTCGATGATCATGATCGTGATATCGCCCGTACCGTTCTCCGTCATCCCAATGCGGGCCGCAGCCTCCCAACAACACGGCGCTGGAAATGGCCAATATCAAGATTACTGCGCGACTCATGAAAACGTCCTGAATGTCGGATTATGGAAGGGTCACGGCTGCTCGAAACGTTCATCCGGGCAGTGTTCACACAGGGTTATGACCATTCTGTAACTCAATGATTCCGCTGGGAAATACAAAGAAGTGACGGTCACTCTCAGCGACCGCGCGATTGATTGCCTGTTGGGACCAACCGGGCCTGTCATCAATAGGCCTGTCATGAATAGCAAAGGGGCTGTCGTCGAATGAAAAGCGTCTGTGATGCGCGGGGCTTTTAATGGTTCTTCACGCAATTCCGGGAAACGCAATACCTGTAGGAGCCAGCTTGCTGGCGATGGACTCAAGAGCGCCGCGTTAATCCAGTTCACACGCGTTAACGTTAACGACCATCGCCAGCAGGCTGGCTCCTACAGTTTTCCGGGAAGGAGTTGCCTGGAACACCAGGCAGGAGAACAACAATATGAAATTCGTGAAAACTCTTCTGGCTGCCGTACCCCTCATGGCGCTGGCCATCGATGCCCAAGCCTATGTATCGAGCCAGGAAGCCGCACGGCTGGGCAGCAGCCTGACGTGGGTGGGAGCCGAAAAAGCCGGTAATGCCGATGGCTCCATTCCGCCCTACAACGGCGGCCTGACCACTGCCCCACCCGGCTTCAAGACCGGCGACAGCATGCGCCCGGACCCCTTTGCGGGCGAAAAACCGCTGCTGGTGATCAACGGCAAGAACGTCGATGCGTACAAAGGCATGCTCACCGCCACCACCGTGGCATTGGCCAGGCGCTACCCCGGCTTTCGCATCGACGTGTATCCGACCCACCGCACGGCATCGCTGCCCCAGGCGGTACTGGACAACAGCCGCAGGAATGCCACCCATGCCAGGTCCCTCAACGGCGGGATCGCCATCGACAACGTGATGCCCGGAGTGCCGTTCCCGATCCCGCAATCGGGCGCCGAAGCGATGTGGAACTTCCTGCTGCGCTACCAGGGCGTCAACATCCATTCCAAGTACGACTCCTGGACTGTCGACACAGCCGGGGTACCGAGCCTTGCGGTCACCGGCGAGGCGTTCGTCTCCTTCCCGATCTACGAGAACATGTCCAAGCCGTTCAACAGTTCGGACATTTATTATCAGTTGAAATTGTCCTATACCGGGCCTGCGCGCCGAGCCGGCGAGTCGATCATGCTCAAGAACGCCACCAATGCAACGGAGTTTCCCGGCCGCGCCTGGCAATACATGCCGGCCCAGCGCCGGGTCAAACAGATTTCGATCCTGGCCTACGACACCCCCAACCCCGGTACTGCCCGTGCGCTCGAGCTGTATGACTGGACGCTGGTCGGCAAGCAGGAAATGATCGTGCCCTACAACACCTACAAGCTCACCTACGCT
The DNA here is from genome assembly GCF_054343835.1 of Pseudomonas sp. GNP012. Taxonomy (NCBI): domain Bacteria; kingdom Pseudomonadati; phylum Pseudomonadota; class Gammaproteobacteria; order Pseudomonadales; family Pseudomonadaceae; genus Pseudomonas; species Pseudomonas sp. GNP012. The sequence goes on from NZ_JBTGUU010000001.1 coordinate 2,393,700, forward strand.
CGCGATGCCAAATCCCTGACCACGCCGAATTTCATTGCCCCGGATTTCGTTCGCTGGGAGAAACACCGGGTCTACGTCGTGGAGGGCAATCTCAAGCCCGGTGCAAAGCACATCTACCACAAGCGCCGCTTTTACCTGGATGAAGATACCTGGGCCGCGGTGGCCTCCGACCAATACGACACCCGTGGCCAGCTGTATCGTGGCTCCTTCGCTTTCTTCAGCCAGAGCTATGACCAGCAAGTCCCGGATGCCACGCCCTTCATGACGTACGACCTGTCGAAAGGCACCTACAACATCAATGGCGTGGTCGGCCCTCATGGCGGCATCCGCTACATCGAGCCGCTCTCGACGGCACAGTGGGTGCCGGAGTCCATGGCGGGTGCCGGTATTCGCTGAGTGGATGGTGACAAGGCCCCTCGAATCGAAAAAGGGGGCAGGACCTGCAGGGATCAGCTTTCGCCGGCAACAACCGGGCCTTGATCGGATTCGGCCGCCAGCTTCAACCGGTCAGCCTTGCTGATGTATTTATCCTTTTTTTGCGGTGCCAGTTTGGCACTGGCCTTTTTCGCGTGAGCCTTCAGTAGCTGCTTTATTTTCTTGCGACGATTCATGTTTTTCTGCTCAACCGGTGGTTCTTGAATGATATCAGCTTAAACATTCAGGCCGGGCTGCCGCTTCCCCATAAATGGGTTACTTCACCCACCCTTGCGGGCAATTACCACCAAATTGGAGGAACATCCCCTTTCTCCCCGCGTCTCCCGAATGCAAATCCGCCAGCAACTTGTTCATTAACCTGGGTTTTTTCTTTGCCCGGGTGATGGCTCATTAGTTGCACGCCCCCCCTTGTGCCCACAACAGCAGTCGTCCCGGACATGGAGACGACGGGACATCACGTGAGGGGTGAAACATGAAACGCACGACCCAACCAGGCAATTCCTTCTACTGGCTGCGCAAAACAAGCCTGCCTTGTGCGATGTTCTTTACCCTGGCCACGGCAGACGCCGCACCACTGGATGATTACGGCCCGCCACCACCGACGGACCCCTCGGCGTATACCAATCCGCCGGCCGACCCCCAGGCCGCGGTGGATGCTGTAGAGGCCATGCCACCCACCAACACGGGTGCCTTCGCCCTGCCCAATGGCGTTTATGGTACCCGCACCACGCCGACGACCGACAACGTGCTGCCACCAGCGCTGCAGACATCGTTCAAGATCCCCACCAACGGCAAGCCCAGCCCGTTGTTCGGGGCGCAGCCGTACACCCAGCAATTGCTGTTGTTCGAAGAATTCGGCACGGAAAAACTCGACCCGACACTGCCACCGCCCACCCTGACCTTCCCGCCTCCGACCGTCGGCCCGGCGCCCGTGCAGGACCCGAACAACATCGCCCGCAGCGGCCCTTCGGCTGTGGCGCTCGAAGCCTTCATGCGCCAGCCCGGGCTGTACCCGTTTCCGTCACAGTATTCCAACGTGCTGGACCGCAACCCGTGGAAAGCGCAGGTAGAAGCCTTCCTCAACCGCCATCCGGTCGGCTCGCCGGCCGAGGGTCGTCCGCCAGGAAAAGGCTGGTCGCACCAGCGCTGGAACGAGTTCTACCCACAGGTCGCCTTCAAGACCGCCCAAGCGGGCGCCAAGCTCAACGGCGGCATGCGCGACCGCAAGCAATTGCACAACTACGCCGTCGGTGAATTCGGGCCGGGCGGGCTCTACAACCAGACCTCGGACAACCCGATCATCGCGGGCACCACCAAAGGCATCGACACGCGTTTCCACCCCAACATGCCGATTCAGAACCACAAGGCGCTCTGGACCTTCGACGGCACCTTTCCGCCAAAACTGTTGATGGTGCGCTACGGCCAGGGCGTGCTGATGCGGCACTACAACGCCCTGCCGATCGATCCATCAGCCAACATGGGTTTTGGCCTGCACACCCTCAGCACCCACGAACACAACGGCCACAACCCGGCCGAAAGCGACGGCTATGCCAATGCGTTTTTCTTTCCGGGGCAGTACTTCGACTATCGCTGGCCGATCCAGTTGGCCGGTTACGACAGCATCAACACCAGCGCCCAGGATCCGCGCGCGGCGTTTCCCTGCGCCCCGGGCGAAACCCTGTATGTCAACGACGCCACGCCGGGCTTGAAGACCTGCAACAACGGCACCATCAAGATCCGTGGTGACTGGCGCGAAACCATGAGCACCCACTGGTTCCACGACCACATGCTCGATTTCACCGCGCAGAACGTCTACAAGGGCAGCGCGTCAATGATGAACTACTACAGCGCCCTGGATCGCGGTAACGAAGCGCTGCAGGACGGCGTCAACCTGCGCCTGCCCAGTGGCTCGGCCTTGCCTTGGGGCAACCGCGACTACGACGTCAACCTGATGCTGGCCGACAAGGCCTGGGATCAGAACGGCCAGCTGTGGTTCAACCCCTTCAACACCGACGGCTTCCTCGGCGATCAGATGCTGGTCAACTGGCAGTACCAACCACGTCTGAACGTGCGGGCTCGCAGCTATCGCTTCCGCATTCTCAATGGCTCGGTGTCACGCTTCTTCAGGATCGCGCTGGTGCGTGAAGTCGTCGGCACCGGTGGCGAATTCCCCGGCCCGACAGGCTCCGGCCTGTCCTATACCCGCGTGCCCTTCCACTTGATCGCCAACGACGGCAACCTCATGGAACACGCCGTGCCGTTCGACGGCAGCCTGGATCTGGACGCTGACGGCGACCTGCAGGACCACAACGCGATCCTGCCCGCCCAGGGCATTGCCGAGCGCTTCGACATCATCGTCAACTTCTCGAAATACGGGATCAGGACCGGCGACAAACTCTACTTCGTCAACCTGATGGAACATCACGACGGCAAGGGTCCGGAGAGTATTCCGCTGAGCTTGGCCGATGTCCTGGCCGGCAGGTACAAGGCAGTGCTCAAGCTGACCAGTACTGGCTTGAGATGGGAGGACGGCGACCCGGTGGTGGGCAAGTTCATGCAGATGGTGGTCCAGCCATATGCCGGCCAGGACGTGAGCATGAACCCCGCCGACTACGAACCCGCCAAACCGGGCAAGCCAGTGGGTAAAAGCATGATCCCGTTGACGATCAATCGCGACGACCCGACGATGCAGGCCAAGCTCAAGGCTGCACGCCATCGCGAGTTCATCTTCGGTCGCTCCGACGGTACCGACGAAGAACCCTGGACCATCAAGACCGATGGCGGTTTCGGCTACCAAATGGATCCTCGGATCATCAGCGCCGCTCCGCAACTGGCCACCGGTCCGACCCCTGCCGGGTTCTCCGGCGATGGCACCCTGGAAGTGTGGAAAATCAGGAACGGCGGCAACGGCTGGAGCCACCCGGTGCACGTGCACTTCGAAGAAGGCATCGTCCTCAACCGCGACGGCAAGGCGCCGCCGGAATGGGAAAAATGGGCACGCAAGGATGTCTATCTCATCGGCCAAGGCATCGACAGTTCGGTGGATGTGGACATTGCGATCCGCTTCCGCGAGTTCGCCGGGACCTACCTGGAGCACTGCCACAACACCCAGCACGAGGACACGTCCATGCTGATGCGTTGGGATGTCGAGCACCCCGGCCAGTTCCAGTTGATGCCAACGCCCCTGCCTGGCTGGGACGGCGTCACCTACGTCAATTCCGCCGCGCTGCCGACTTTCCGCACTGGCGATGAACGTGTCGAAGACCTCGCCAACCAGAAACCTGTCGCCAACCCCGACAGCGCCATCAGTAACACCGGCCAACCGGTGACCATCAACGTGTTGGCCAACGACAGCGACCCTGACGGTAACGTGCCACTTAAAGTGGTGGGTCTGGAGCAACCGGACTCCGGCAAGGGCTCGGTCAGCACCGACGGTTTGCGTGTGATCTACACACCACCGGCCACGATCCCCGCGCCGTTCACCGCGACCTTTACCTATAGGGCCAGCGATGCCAAGAACGCGGAGTCGGCACCGGCGACGGTGTCCGTGGCGGTCTCGGCAGGGGTCGTCGAGAACCTGATCGTCACCAGCGCCACCGTCACCGCCCGTAGCAGCAGCCGCTGGTATTGGGTGCTGTCCGGCACCACCTCGCGTGGAGCGGGCAATAGCATCACGGCGACGGCCACGACCACAACCGGCACGGTGAACCTTGGCACCGCCACCCTGACGCTTACGCCGACAGGCGCGCGCTGGAATATAGCGGTGACAACCGTCGGCAGCGGCCCGTCGGCTGCCCCGACGGCGACCATCAAGTCGGCCTTCGGCAAAACCGTGACGGTGCCGGTAGTGAAGAACTGAGTTTCAACCTGGCTTTAGCGACGAGGGCCTCAAAGGATCTGAGGCCCGAATCGGTCAGTTCGGTTGGTCCCGTTCAACTGTGTTGCGCGATGATCCTGAGCCACGGCCAGCGAGCCTGATAACTTCTGGCCTTCTGATCGAACAAGTCCGGCCTGGGATTGCCTGGATTGATTCGAAGCAGCCCGTGCTCTGTGTCGGCCAGGCCGTTGGGGGCATAGACCTCGCCGGTGGCGACATCCCAACCGATGCAGGTACCGGCAACCAGGTAGCGATCGACTCCGTCCCTGGCGGACTCAAGCCTGGGATAATCCCCGCCGAACCGCTGGCTGTACCATAGATGAACGCGAGCCTGATTCTTGACCTCAACATTCACGTCGAGATCGTTGAACAGCTGCCGGGCTGACTGAATGACCTCGTTCTCTGCTTCCCAGGACAGATCATCATCGAAGTAAAATACGTCGTAATCCTTCACTCCCCACGCTGGCGGTCGCTGTGACTGATGATTCCAGACGGCCTGGAACAGGCAACCGGCCGTGAGCATGCATTGGTTCAAGCCAAGCTCGGGCAAGCGCGTGTAAATTTCTGCGTTGACCGGATTGGTCATTGCGATCCTGACCAGGCTTTCGGCAGTCAATGTCATCTTCATCCCTTCCCTATCGATCTGGTCCTGGCGACCGACAATACCCCCGGTGCTTTACAAGTTCACTAAAAACACCGCCCTTCGCAAACTGCGGCTTTCGGCCAGTCAGGCCGACAATCATGGGTCATTCAAGAGTATGAAGTCGGTACTGACTATGTGGATGACACTTTTGAAGTGAGCCGCCGCCGTGCCTGCCCCGATAATCGATAGCTTACTGACGAACTGTCGAGGTCAAGCATGACGAGCGCAAATACGGAACAAGTCAGCCCGCAAACACTGAGAAGAGTGATTGTCGCCGCCGGCATCGGCAATTTCGTCGAGTGGTTCGACTTCGCCGTCTATGGCTTTCTAGCCACGACCATCGCCCAGCAATTCTTCCCCAGCGGCGATGCCAGCGCCGCGCTGCTCAAGACCTTCGCCGTGTTCGCCGTGGCCTTCGCGTTTCGGCCCCTTGGCGGGATTTTCTTCGGCATGCTGGGCGACCGGATCGGCCGCAAGCGAACCCTGGCGATGACCATTCTGCTGATGGCAGGTGCGACGACCCTGATCGGCCTGCTGCCCACTTATGCGGCGATCGGGGTCACGGCGCCGATTCTGCTGTCGCTGATCCGTTGCGCCCAGGGTTTTTCCGCCGGGGGCGAATACGCAGGTGCCTGTGCCTACCTGATGGAGCATGCACCGAGCGACAAGCGCGCCTGGTACGGCAGCTTCATCCCGGTGTCGACATTTTCCGCCTTCGCCGCGGCTGCCGTGGTGGCCTACGCACTCGAGGCGTCATTGTCGGCCGAAGCCATGGGCAGTTGGGGTTGGCGCCTGCCGTTCCTGATTGCTGCACCGCTGGGCCTGGTGGGGCTTTACTTGCGCTGGAAGCTCGACGAGACGCCGGCATTCCAGGCGGTGACCCAGGAACATGCGGTCGCCCACTCGCCGCTCAAGGACACCTTGCGCAACCATGGGGCGGCGATCTGTTGCCTGGGTGCCTTCGTGTCACTGACCGCCCTGTCGTTTTATATGTTCACCACCTATTTCGCGACTTACCTGCAAGTCGCCGGTGGCCTGAGTCGCGCAACCGCGTTGCTGGTGTCACTGATTGCATTGCTGTTCGCCGCGGCGATCTGCCCGCTGGCCGGACTGTATTCGGACCGGGTCGGGCGTCGCATGACGGTGATGACGGCCTGCGCGCTGTTGATCGTTGTCGTGTATCCATCGTTCCTGATGGCCAGCTCCGGCTCGTTCGCAGCGTCCGTCGTCGGCGTCATGCTCCTGGCGATTGGCGCGGTGTTGTGTGGCGTGGTGACGGCGGCCTTGCTCTCGGAAACCTTCCCGACCCGCACTCGATACACCGCCTCGGCCATCACCTACAACATGGCGTACACCTTGTTCGGCGGCACCGCGCCGCTGGTGGCGACGTGGCTGATCAGCACCACCGGCAGCAACCTGTCGCCGGCGTTCTACCTGATCGCGATCGCATTGCTCGCGCTGGCCGGGGGACTGGCATTGCCGGAGACCTCGAGGATTTCCCTGCATGACGTTGCGGCGCAGGAGAAAGCCGAAGGCGTGGGTGCATCCGCCTGACACACGAAACGGGCCGGCAGGCGTCATGTCAGCGAGGTTTCCCTCAGCGGCCTTTGACTGGCGAGCAAAACCCTGCACAATTGCCGGCTTTTTTTGGGGCCTTCACTGGTTTGGAGGTCACTGGCTTGCCAGCGATGGTCGTTAGCGATAACGCGGGTGAGCTGGATAAACGCGGCGCATCTGAGTCCATCGCCAGCAGGCTGGCTCCTACAGTTCCCCGGGAATGCGTAAAGAATCTTTTTTTCCACAGGACGTCACTCGTGCAACGGATTGTTATTCTGGGCAATGCCGGCAGCGGCAAATCCACCCTCGCCCGCACCCTCGGCAAGCATCTGGGGCTGCCCGTGGTGCACCTCGATACCCTGTTCTGGGAGCCCGGCTGGATCGAACCCGACGCGGAGCAGTTCCGCGCGCGGGTCAGCGCAGCGATCGCGGCGGATAGCTGGATTTGTGAAGGCAACTATGCCCGACGCACCTTCGATCTTCGCCTGCCCCGGGCCGACCTGATCATCTGGCTCGATACGCCGCGACTCACCTGCTTCGCCCGGGTGATCCTGCGCAGCGTCATGAACCGCCCTCGCCCTGACCTTGCAGCCGGCTGCGCAGAGAAGCTCGACCGGGCGTTCCTGACGTTCCTTGAGTTCGTGTGGAATTTCGATCGAGGCTACCGCCCGGGTATCGAAGCGGTGCGCATGGCCACGGGCCCGCGGATTCCTGTGGTGCATTTGCGCAATAGTCGGGAGATTGCCGCCTTTCTCCATGGCTTGCCCGCAATGCCTGGAACCTGCCTTGTATAGAGGGGCGGCGACATCCGTCACCCGAGGTTATACGTCGCGCCCCGAAACCGACTCAATTGGACGTCACGCATGATTCCACAGCGATATCGTGAATTTGTCATGAAATGAAAAGAAATTGTCGTCGGATGAATCTCCGTCAGCCTCCCCCCTCCATAAATTCCTCTTCGGGCCCGTTCTGTTCTATAGGCTCAACATCATAATAATAATCCGAGGGGTCGCATCGTATGCGCGTGAATTTGCCCGTAACCGAGCATGAAAGAGTATTTCCCGCCGAACAACGATTGATCTCCACGACCGATCTCGATAGCCGGATCACCTACTGCAACGAGGCCTTTGTTGCCATCAGCGGTTTCACCTACGACGAATTGGTGGGCCAGCCCCATAACCTGGTTCGACACCCCGACATGCCTCCCGGGGTATTCATTCACATGTGGCACACCATCAAGCAAGGCAAACCCTGGATGGGCATTGTGAAAAACCGCGCGAAAAATGGTGACTTCTATTGGGTCAGTGCCTACGTCACGCCCATCCATGAAAACGGACGCCTGAGTGGTTACGAGTCGGTTCGTTCGCTGCCCAGCCGCGACCAGGTTCGTCGGGCTGCAGCACTCTATGCACGGATGCGGGCCGGCAAGCCCATCGTTTCGCTGAGCGCGCGGATTTCCCGGCCGCTGCAACAGGGGTGGCCGTTGCTGGTCGCTGGCACAGTTTCATTGCTCGCCGTGCAGTGGCTGCCCAATGCGGCGGCACAGGGGCTGATGGTGGCGAGCCTGTGTATGGCCTGGTACCTGATCGAGTCCCGGCATCGCAAAGCCATCGAGCGCACCCTGGCCGAGCATCCGAAAGCCTTTTCCGATCCGTTGGTCGCGCTCACCTACAGCGACAATCATGGTCCCCAGGGTCGCCTGGACATGGCCATGGTCAGTGAGGAAGCGCGCTTGCAGACCGCCCTGAGCCGACTCGTCGATGCCGGGGTCAATGTCAAGGCCAAGGCCGCGCAGTCATCCGAACTCTCCGGTTCTCAGGCGCAGTCGCTTGATCGTCAGCGCAGTGAAACCGATCAGTCCGCCGCCGCCATCTCACAGATGGCCGCCACCATCCAGGAAGTCACCCAGAACGTCATCAGCACCGCGCATGCCGCGTCGCAGGCTGACCAGTTGACGCGTGAGGGCAGTGAACTGGCCCGGCAAAGCCTGAACGCCATGGAAACCATGCATGAGGCGGTCAACGAAATCGGCAAGGCGGTCAACGCATTGGCGAGCGAAACGCAATCGATCGGCAGTGTCGTGGATGTCATCACGTCCATTGCCGAACAGACCAACCTGCTGGCGCTCAATGCGGCGATCGAGGCGGCCCGGGCCGGTGAGCAAGGTCGCGGTTTTGCCGTAGTTGCCGACGAGGTGCGCTCCCTTGCACAACGCACTCGCACCTCCACCGAGCAGATCCACGGCATCATCGCTTCTCTGTACGACGGTGCCGATCGCGCAGTATCAACGGCCAACCGTGGCGAGCAGATGTCCCGCGAAAGCATGCAGCGTGTCGAGGCGGTACAGTCGGCGCTGGTCGGCATCAGTCAGGCCGTCACCCGGATTACCGGAATGAGCCAGCAGATGGCCTCGGCGTCTGAAGAACAAAGTCACGTGGCTGAAGACATCAATCAGCAGATCACCCGTATTGCCCAGCTCTGTGATCACAGCGCCGGGCAGGCCAAACAAGGCGCCGCAATCAGCCAGGATCTTGAAGTCATGGCTGAATACCTGCACAGCCTGGCCGAGCGTTTTAACCGTTAGTGGCGACAGGGCGATTCCTGCTTGGCCATGGTCCTCGCCAATTGATGCGGCTCCGAACCAATGGCATCACCTGTGGCGAGGGAGCTTGCTCCCGCTGGGGTGCGCAGCGCCCCCAAAAAGAGGGACTGCTGCGCAGTCCAGCGGGAGCAAGCTCCCTCGCCACAGCTACGGCAATGCATAGACCCTGAACAGTCTCTTCACGGTAAGGTTGCTCCCGCCCAGATACTGGTCGTAGGCCTTTTCCACAAAGCCCGAGTAATAGGCTTCACTCAGGGCCGTGTCGACCAGCAGGCGGAAGTCTTCGTCGTTGCGATCGACCATCATCGCCACCGGCGAGTACTCGAAGATGCGGTCCAGGATCATCAGGTTCTGCGCCGCACCTTCCTTGGCGATTTCGTTTCGCAGCAACATGCGTTCGGAGAAGAAGGCATCGGCCTTGCCCTCGGCGACCAGCTTGACGCCCTCGTCGTTGTTGGCCACGGTCACCAGCGAGGCGATCACGTTGAGCAGGCGCATGCGTTCGCGAATCCAGTCTTCGGTCACCCCGCCCTCGAGGGTCGCGTAGGTCTGGTTGGCCAGGCCATTGTTGATGCTTGCACGCCAGGTCGGGCCCGCAGTGGCGACCTTGCCATTGAGCACGTTGAGCAAGGGTTCGGCCGCATCGTTGCGCACCACGACCGAGAGGCCGGCGGTGTAGACCGGGATGGAGTAGCTGATCATCTTGCGCCGTTCCAGGGTGGGCGCGGTCGGCGTGCAGAGGATATCCACCTTGCCTTGGCTGACGGCACTGACCTGATCCGCAACCGTGACCGGCAGGTAGTGCACTTGCAGGTCGGGCAGGCCCAGTTCGCTCTTGAGCTTGTCGGCGACTTTCAGGCACAGGTCGATGGCATAACCGCTGGCCTTGTCGCCTTCCTGCTTGCTGAAGGGCGCCAGGTCCGGCAAGTAGCCCAGGTTAAAGGTGTGGCTGCTGCGCACGCGTTCAAGGGTGTTGGCGCCGGCTACCAGCGGCAGCGTCAAGAGTGCGAAGGCAAGCAGCAGTCTGGTGGTTGTGGCAAATGGTACGTTCATGTCCGGTTTCCCCGTATGCAGATGTCTGTGCAGTCCTGATGGCTACACCTGAGGGTTTGCAGGCCTGGCCTGGCTGGCCGCTGGCGCTTCGGTGAAGCGCTTGGCGAGGAATCCGTAGAGCAGGTAGCCGACAGCGAGCACCAGGGTGCCGCCCATCACTGCGTCCTTGCCGCAGGCATACAGGGCGTACAGGGAGTACGTGACTGCAATCAGCAAGACCACCACGTTACGCGTGCGAATCGCTGATGAGACCCCGGCCTTGTGCATGATCACCAGCAGGCCGGTCAGCGCAGTGATATAGGGGATGAGGTTGGTGACCGCGGCCAGGCTGACCAGCTTGCTGAACTGCGCGGCGGCGTCGGGCGAGATGGTCGACAGGGCCATCAGGGTTTGCAGCACACCGCAGACGATCATGCCGACGACGGGCGCATTCATCGAGTTGACCTTGCTGAACAGCTTGAGGAACAGGTTCTGGTCAGCCGTCATCTTCGCCGTTTGCGCCAGGGTGAATTGCCAGCCCAGCAGCGAGCCGACACAGGCCATGACCGCCAGGGCCATGACGATATTGCCCACCATCGGATTGAATATCGTCGCGTAGACCAGCGCAAAGGGCGCCGAGGACTTGGCCAGTTCGGCGTTGGGAATGATGCCCTGGATGACGGTGGTCGACAGCACATAGACCACGGCGGCACCGAGGGTGCCGAACAGGCAGGCCAGCGGTACGTTGCGCTTGGGGTTTTCCACGGCATCGGTGGCCTGGGCCGCCGACTCCATGCCCAGGAAGGCCCACAGGGTCAGGGGAATGGCTTTGCTGATGGCTTCGGAAATCGGCAGGCTGTTGGGGTTCCAGGCGGCGGCCAGCACATCAGGCTTGAACCAGAACCAGCCGATGATGCTCAGGCCCGCTACCGGAATGATCACGCCCCACACCGTGAATGCACCGATCTTGCCGGTGATGCCCGGGCCCCCGAAATTGGCGAAAGTGGTCAGCCAGATCAGCCCGATGGTGCCGACGCACAAAGGAATGGCACCCGTGCCCAGCCAGGGCACGAAGGCGGTCATGTAGCCCACCGCCGAAATGGCCACGGCCACGTTGGCGATGGCCAGGGACAGGAAGTACAGGTACGAGCAGAGGAAAAAACCCGACTTTGAATGGGCCTCTTCTGTGTAGGCGGACAAACCGCCGGAACGCGAACAGAAGACTCCGCATTGGGCAAAGCAGTAAGCGATAGCCATCGAACCGATCGCGGTGAAGATCCATGACAGTAGCGAGACGGCACCCAGTTGAGCCATGTTGGTGGGCAACATGATGATGCCCGAGCCCATCATGTTGACCGTTACCAGCGTCGTGAGCCCCATCAGGCCCATTTTCTTGCTTGAATCAGCCATCGCAAACTCCTTGCCTTGTTCAGTGTTTTGAACTTGGGCCTGGCGACGTGCAACACGCGGCCGGACTGGGGCTAATGCTTGATCAGACTTTGAACCTGTAAACGCACCGCATTGCTGGCAGCGATCTTCAAAGCGTTCAGAAGCAGAATTTCTCTGTCTGTCCGACGTTGAAGTTCCCGGGACGAGTATCTGGGCAGGCATCATGTCCCAAGGCCAGGAGCGATTGCCCTATTGGGTATAGTTCAAATTTACAATCTGTTACTTCCTGCTGATTTTTTACTGGACCGCTTGGGCATGCACATGACGATCAGGCACCTTCCTTTTCCGTGGACGAACGAATAATGAAATCCTCCGCAGGTTTGCTGTTGTCGGGTATCGAACTGGATCGTGCCAGTTCCATCCCCTTGTACCGCCAACTCTACTTGCAGATTCGCAAACAGATTCTCAGTGGCAGGATTCAGGGCGGCGTGCGCCTGCCGTCCACGCGGACCCTGAGCAAGGAGCTTGAGCTGTCGCGAATCAGCATTCTCAATGCGTTCGATCAACTGATTGCCGAAGGTTTCCTGACGTCGCGGACCGGGGCCGGGACTTACGTCGGCCATGAATGGGAAGGCCGCGGTATTGAAGACGATGAGCACAAGCGCCAGCCGCCTCGACTGTCCGACCTGAGCCAGTCGATGCTGTCGTTGCGCAGCGATCATTTCCGTGGTGTTTCCTATGCCGGCTGGGCGACCGGCAGCCCGACCTCGTTCCTGCCCAGTCACAGCGCTTACGATGCGTTCCCGCAATCGGTCTGGAAGCGCCTGTTGAACCGCCACCTGCACAAACCGACCAAGGCCATGCTCGGCTATGGCGAACTGCAAGGCTTGCTGGCCCTGCGCGAGGCGATTGCCGAGTACGTCTTCGATGCCCGCGGCATTGATTGCAGTGCCGAGCAGGTAGTCATCGTGTCCGGCGCCCAGCAAGCCTTCAACCTGCTGGGCATGCTGTTGCTCAACCCGCAGGACAGCTTCTGGATGGAGGATCCGGGGCATATCGCGGCGCGCATTGCGCTCCAGGCACAGGGTGGCCAGGTCGTGCCGTTGCGTATCGACGAACAGGGGATCGATGTCCGGCAAGGCCTGGCTGTGTGTCCTGACGCCCGCCTGGTGTTTACCACGCCTTCTCGCCAGCATCCTCTGGGCGTCACTATGAGTTATGCACGACGCCAGGAACTCATCGACTGGGCCGCGCAGAATCAAAGCTGGATCATCGAGGACGATTGCGACAGTGAGTTTCGCTACAACGGCCGCCCCCTGCCCGCGCTCTATGCCATGGACCAGTGGGCCCGGGTCATCTACGCCGGGACCTTCAGCAAGGTGCTCTTCCCCTCGCTGCGACTGGGGTACGTGATACTGCCGCACGCCCTGGTCGAACCCTTCTGCACCCTGCGGGCGGTCATGGATCGCAGCCCGCCTACCCTGCTTCAGGCCGCCACCGCGGACTTCATGCGCGAAGGCCACTTCCTCGGCCATATTCGGCGGATGCGCGCCCTGTACCAAACCCGCCAGCAGGCACTGGTCGAACAGCTACAGAAACAACTGGGGACTTTCTTCAGGATCACCCCGGTGGAAGCCGGCATGCACATGATCGCCTGGTTACCTGCGCATCTCGATGACGATGCCCTGGCCAGGGAGCTCGACCAGCATGGCATTCATACCTATCCCCTGAGCGACTACTGCGTCGAACATGTCTTGCCGCCGGCGCTGCTGATCGGCTTTGCCAGCACCCCCGAGGACCAGGCCCAGGCGCGGGTCGAAGAGCTGGCCCTGGCCCTGGACAAAATGGGTTACCTGCAGCCGGCCACCTGACGCCGGGCAAGTGGTCTTATGATTTAGCTGATAATGGATCTATCGAGAGTTCCTGACTGGCGCGATAAAGGCTGCGCCGGTAGACCCGGTGTCTGAACCAGGAACGACTCGAATGAACAATAAGATCCAGGAACGATTCAACGCCTTGCTCAGCCATAAGGCTGTCGAGGCCGAGGCTCCCCCTCAACTGACCGAGGCACTGGCCCGCCGGTTGCTCGACCGACTTGGGCAACTGCGTCTGTTTGCCCATGCCTACCCCTTGCTGACCAACCTGACCCACGGCCGTGTCACCCCTGGCGACCTGCTGGACTTTGCCTATCGCCATGAACTCCAGGGACTGAGCCTGCACCTGCTCGACGGTGAGGAAAACAGCCTGAGTCAAATGACAGCCGCGCAGCTTCAGGCGTTCGCTGCCAAGGCCAAAACACTCGGGCTGGACGTGCATCTGGAAATCAGCAGCACCCTGAAAAAAGATGTCGATCAAGTGATCGCCATCGCCAAGGCGCTGGGTACCCGCAACATCCGTGTCTACTCACGCTACGAAGGGGCGCTGTCCCGGGTCATGGACGTGATCGAGTCGGACCTGCACTACCTCGCGCAACAGGCAGACGAACACGACCTGTTCTTCGATTTCGAGCAGCACGAGGAACTCAAGAGCGGCGAGATCGCGCAACTGCTGAGCCGGCTGAACCACCCGCGCCTGCACGCCCTGTTCGACTTCGGCAACATGATCAATGCCTGCGAACAGCCCCTTGCGGCAATGCGCACCCTGGCCCCGCACATACGCCAGACGCACCTCAAGGGTGTGCGCATCGTGCCTGAGCAAAACGGCTTCGGGCATTACGGCGTGCTGCAAGGCAGCGACGAAGACGACCTGCCCAGCGCTCGCATGTTGTTCGAACTGTTGATGCTCGGCGAATCAACCCCGCAAGTGATCGCCTTCATTCTCGAGCAGGAAAACCATTACGTGGCACCGGCGTTCCGCCAGTTCGACGAAGCCGCCGACCCGTTCATTGCGTACCGGGAAATGAGTGAAACAGCGCTGCCGCAAGGCTACTCGCTGGAGCGAATGCTGGCCGATGAACACCGTTGGGCAAACAACCAGGTCGCCTACGTACGAGGTCTGCTGGCCGAGTTCCGAACCCTGGCCGAGTTGACCCTGGCCCATTGCGCTGACGCCTGAACCTGACGTGCCGAACGGCACTGCCTACCCAATCAAGCCTGGAGAACAATAATGACATCCCAAGACAAGGCCAAATGGCTCAGATTCCTGATTCTCATCCTCGGTGGCGGCACCATCTACAAGCTGGCGAGCCTCAAGGACGCCTTCTATATCCCCATGCAGGAATTCATGGGGCTGTCCCACACTGAAATCGGCGTGCTGCTGAGCGCCAACGCCATCATCGCCACCGCGCTGTTCGTGGTGGGCGGCATGCTCGCCGACCGGTACGACACGCGCAAGCTGATCCCCCTCGGCCTGATCGGTACCGGAGGCCTGGGACTTTACCTGGCGACCTTTCCGCCCTTCAGCAATCTGCTGGTTGTGTTCTGCCTGCTGGCCGTGTGTGCCGACTGCCTCTTCTGGCCTTCGCTGCTCAAGGCCATCCGCAACCTGGGTGACGATAAGGAACAGGGGCGCCTGTTCGGTCTGCTCGAAGGCGGGCGTGGCGTCATCGATACCCTGGTCGCCTTCTCTGCGCTGGGCGTCTTCGTCGCCATGGGCTCCGGTGAAAACGGTTTGAAGTCGGCGATCCTGTTCTACTCGGTCATCGACATTCTTGCCGGCACCCTGACCTGGCTGTTGCTCAAGAGCGGCAAAACCCAGTCGACCGCCAAGCCGAAGAACGGACTGTCGAACCTGCTCGAAGCGATCAAGGTTCCGGGCATCTGGCTGGTCAGCCTCAACGTGTTCATGGTCTACATCGTGTACTGCGGCCTGACCTATTTCATTCCCTACCTCAAGGAAATGTACGAACTGCCCGTGGCCCTGGTGGGCGCCTACGGCATCATCAACCAGTACTTCCTCAAGATCCTCGGCGGCCCCGCTGGCGGCTTCATTGCCGACAAGCAGTTCAAGAGTTCCAGCCGTTACCTGAAGTGGGCATTCCTGGCGTTGTTGCCGCTGATGGGCGTCATCATGCTCATCCCGAAAAGCCCGGATTACATCTACGCTGGCATGGCGGCCACCCTCTCCTTCGCGCTGATTGTGTTTTCCATGCGCGGTGTGTTCTGGGCACCGATGGGTGAAGTTGGCATTCCCCAGCACATCACGGGCTCGGCCTTTGGCATTGGTTGCCTGATCGGCTATGCGCCGGGCATGTTCGCCTACGTCATCTATGGCGCGATACTCGACCACTTCCCGGGTCAACAAGGCTACAACTACGTCTTCTCGTTGATGAGTCTGCTGGCCATTGTCGGGTTCATGGTATCGAGCCTGTTGTATCAAGCGGTGCGCAAGAATTCCGCGGTCACGGGCCAGGTCAGCGCCGCGCAAGCCTGACCCTGGACCGCGTCCAGGCGTCTTGACGCAACGCCGTGCGGCGGTAACCGGTGCCTCCCGGTTACCGCCGCATGGACGCCATGCACCAGGCATGACCAGGCACAACGTCAAACGCGACAGATCTCCAACGTGGCGCGTAAACCGCCCGCGATGCGGTTCTCCAGTCTGATCTGCCCACCCAGGCGATCGGCAATGGCCTTGACGATGGTCAGCCCCAACCCTGCCCCCTGATCGTTTGCGCGACTGTAGAACCGCTCGAAGAGCCGATCACGATCCTGCTCATCGATACCCGGCCCCTCATCTTCGACAGACAGTTCGTAGCCGTTACTCTTTTCGACCAGCTTTACCGTGATCACGCCGTGCCGGGGGGAGAAATTCACCGCGTTGGTGACCAGGTTGTTCAAGGCAATGTCGATAGCCGCAGGGTCGACCCTCACAAGGCCGATGTTGTCGCCGACATCGAAAACCAATTCAAGATCCTTGCTCAACAACCAGGGTGTCAACTGAACCAGGCTGTCGCGAACCGTGGCTGCCAGGTCAATCGGTGCAGGCGGTTGCGCGCCAGCTTGAGGCTCGATACGAGCCATCGTGAGCAATTGATTGACCAGCCGGCTGGTACGGTCCACCCCGGCAATCAAGTGTTCAAGCGACGCACGACGCTCCCCTTCGCTCGCCGCTTCCATCAGGTTCTGCGCATGCACCCTGAGCACGGCCAGTGGTGTGCGCATTTCGTGGGCGGCATCAGCGATAAAACGTCGCTCACGTCCCATGACTTCCTGAATCTGCGCAAGCATACGGTTAAGGGCTGCCTGCATCGGCTCAAGCTCGGTAGGCAGCGGCGTCAATTGCAGGGGTTCGAGTGATCCGGGATGCCTCGCCCGCAGTGTTGCAGCCATGTTGACCAGAGGTTTCAATCCCCAGCCGATGGCCAGCCAAAGCATTGCGGCCAGTATCAAACTCCCCAGAATGTTAGGCCACAAGGTGTGGCGCACGATGCGGTCCACCAGGTCCGTGCGCACGTCGTCCCGTTCCCCCACCCAGATACGCAGGTTGTTCTGCTTGTCTTCAAGCAGGAAGGCGCGCCAGTGCCGGTTGTTCAGGTCGACTACATCGCTGAAGCCTGGTGTGACCGGGGGTTGGCTGAAGGACGGAGAACTGGCGGTATGCACCAGCACTTCATTCCTGGCATTCCAGACCTGAAATGCAATCTTCGTTTCATACGGATGCCCGTCGGCCCTGGGCGTCGCCTCGTTCAGGGCCTGGTTGAAAGCCCTGTACAGATCTGCGTGATCCTCGCTCACCATGGGCATACGCATGACGCCTTGCAGCAGGCGAGCATTCTGGGCCAGTTGGGCATCATAGACTTCGGCAATTTCATGGTTGCTGTCGTACAGGTTCAACACGCTGATCACCGCCAGACCTGCGAGCATCAGGCCAATGATCAGGGTCAGGGTGCGCCGGCGGATCGAGGTCATCGACGCTCCTCCACCAAGTAACCGATACCACGGACGGTGCGAATCAGATCGGTGGAGAGCTTCTTGCGCAGGTGATGGATGTGCACTTCCAGCGTGTTGCTTTCGGCCTCCTCGCTCCAGCCGTACAGCAACTGCATCAGATGATCGCGAGTCATTACCCTACCCGGTGGCGAGAGCAGTTCGTGGAGCAACTGGTATTCCTTGGGTGTCAGGGCCACCGGTTCGCCTTTGTAGCTGACTTGCTGGGTGCCGGGGTTCAGGCTGATGCCCGCGTGCTCGATCAGCGATTGCCCACGCCCGGCGCTGCGCCGAAGCAACGCACGTATGCGCGCCTTCAATTCTGCCAGGTCGAAGGGTTTGATCAGGTAGTCATCGGCGCCGGCATCCAGGCCGGCGATGCGGTCTTCGGTGGCATCGCGTGCCGTCAGGATCAGCACCGGCAGGTTGGAGCCGCTGTCACGCAAGCGCCTGAGCACTTCGAGACCGTCCATGCGTGGCAGGCCAAGGTCGAGCACCGCCAGATCAAAGATTTCACTGCGCAGCGAGTGCAAGGCACTGTTGCCGTCCTGCAACCAGTCGACGGTATAACCTTCACGGCGCAGGGCCTGATGAATGCCCTCGCCGAGCGCCACGTCATCCTCTACGAGTAATAAACGCACAGGGTCTCCTGTCAGCCGAGTTTCTTGTTCACGTCCACCAACAACGCTTCGATCTCCTTGCGGCGCCCGGCATCCGCGCTCTCGCGGCCAGGTCGGGGAGCAGCCTGCAAGGCTTTTTGCAACGCTGTCCTGGCTTCGCCATAACGCTTCTGACGGTAGAGGTGATCGCCCCAGAAGTACAGGCTGTCGATGCCGTTGGGGTTTATTTGCAATGCCAGCTTGAGCAACTGCTCGGCCTTGTCCGAATCGCCGAAACCGATGGGCCAGCCCGGTACGCGGTCATAGAGGGCCGCCAGACTGGTATAGGCTGAGCCTTGCAGGGCCTTGGGGTCCAGGGCCAGGGCTTTTTCCAGATCGGCCTTGGCATCCTTGACCTTGCTCAGCGCACCCAGCCCACCCTGGGCACCTGCCCAGCTACTGGTGACGATGCCAGACCAGATCCACGCCTCCGCCGCCGCTTGGCGCTCCTGCTTGAAACTCGAAGCCTGGGCCGCCAGCTTTTCGAAAGCCGCAGTGCGTTGGCCCTCGGGCAGCTCGTACTGAATGTGCGCCCAGCTTTGCTGGATACCGTTGAGACGCTGCTGGTCGGCAGCATCCAGCGCCCAGACACCCTGGCTCAATGCGCCCAGCAGCAGGCAAGCGATGATGTTTTTCATGGTTCGAGATTCTCCTGGTTGGGTTTCTGGCTCAGGCGGCGGATCAGTGGCAATTGCTTGCGCAATCCACGGTCCACCAGATGGGGCAGGAGGCTGTTCAGGCGTACAAAAAAACGCTCGGGCCAGCCCAGGTACAAGTCGCGACGGTCACCGGCAATGGCGTGAGTCACCGCGGCCGCCACGGTTTGCGGATCGTCGACATTGGTTTTGAGCGCATCATTGAGCGCTTGGGCTGCCGGGCTGTTCATGCCGGTACGGGTCGCTCGCGGGGCGACGTAGAGCACACTGACCCGGGTATCTGCCAACTCTCGGCGCAGGGCTTCGGAGAACCCGCGCAGGGCAAACTTGGTGGCGCAGTAACTGGCGTAGCCTGGGTAGCCAATGGAGCCATAGGTCGAACCGACGTTGACCACCATGGCACTGTCGGCTTGCTTGAGCAGCGGCAACATCAGTTTTGTCAGGCACATCGGCGCACTGATGTTCACCGCGAGCATCGAATTGATCTCACTGTCGTCAAGCTGTTCGAGCATGGCGAAATGGTTGACTCCGGCGGCATTGATCAGCAGGTTGATACCGCCGATGTTCTGGGCCCGCGCCAGCACCTCGCGGCGGTCGGAGAGAAACGTCAGGTCTGCACGGATCCAACACAGATTATTGGGATAAAGCTCGAGCAACGGCACCAGAGGCTCCCGATGGCGAGCCACGGCCAGCACCTGGGCACCACTGGCGCACAGTGCAGTGGCGATGGCCAGGCCGATGCCGCCGCTGGCACCGGTCAACACGACGCGGGCTTCAGACAGGCGCATGCAGGCTCTCCCCGTTACGCGGCAAGCCACGAAACATATCGGCGTAGAGCCGGTACACCACTTTGGAGGCATGAATGACGGCGGCCTGGTCTTGCGGGTCATCCAGACGGTTCATCAGTCGACGGTAGGTCTGCATATGTTCTATATCCAGCGAGCCGTGGGAGCTGAGGTAGCTGAATGCGCTTTCCGGCAAGTCCAGGCGCTGGCGAATACTGCCGGCGGCGTGGGTCGCCAGGGCGATGCTCGTGCCTTCAAGCACGTTGACCATGCCAAACAGTCCCACCGGATTGTCCCTGGCAATCAGGTCGTAGAGGAAGCTGACCATCAATTCGATCGGCAATGACGGGCGCCCGTCCCGTACTGCGTCCCTGTCACCGCCGCAGGCTTGAATGTCATTGAGTACCCATTGTTCGTGGCCGTACTCTTCCTCGATGTACTCACATACCGCTTCGCGCAACCATTCCAGACGCAATGGCAGGCGCGCACCGCAGGCCATCATCAACGGCACGGTATGGCGCACGTGGTAATAGGCCTGTGCCAGAAAGGCCCGGTAACTTTCCAGGCTGACATCGCCCTGCAGCGCATCACGGATGATCGGCAGGTTGAACAACTCATTGCGTTCTTGCTCAGTGGCTTGTTGCAAGGTGTCAAAAAAGCTCATGGTGCGGATTCCTCGGAAAATGCAGATTCGGTCAATTGCCGCCGGTAGCGCTCGATGATGGCGTCACGGCGGGGCCGGCCATTGGCGGTAAGCAAGCCGTTGGTGGCGGTGAAGGGTTGGTCCAGCCGACTCCAGTGACGGACCTGGGCGTACTCGGGTAAAGCCTCGTTGGCCTGGGCCACGGCGGTGGCCAGTTGTTCGTCGGTACAGTCCGGGCGAAGCGGCCAGAGCAGCGCATGGTTGTGAGGCATCGCCTCGCCATAGACGAAGGCCTGGGCGACAGGCCCGCGCTGGGTCAACTCGGCTTCCACCCACTCGGGGTTCACGTTGCGCCCGAAACTGGTGACGAACTGATGCTTCTTGCGTCCCTTGAGGTAGAGAAAACCTTCGGCGTCGAACTCGCCGAGATCGCCGCTGGGCCACCACTGGGCGGTGTGCGGCGCCTCTCCCAGATAGCCCAGCAAGGTTGAACCCTTGATCAGCACTTCTCCGTCCTGCGCCAGGCGAATCTCCACATGGGGCAATGGCCGTCCGACACTGCCGGGGCGCCGAGCTTGCGGGCGATTGAGGCACACCACCGATGCGCACTCGGACAGCCCGTAACCTTCATAGACGGGTATGCGCACGCGTTCAGCGCGATGCAGTAGATCTTCACTGACCCGGGCACCGCCCACGGCGGCAAAACGCAAGTGCTGTGGATCGAAAACCTTCTGCTCGGCAGCACCGACCAGCATCAGCAATAACTGCGGCACCAGGACCAGGCTCTGAGGCGAGCGGCTGGCCAGGCATCCCAACAGTTTCGGCACCTCCACACCGCTGGCGCCTGCAATCCCCAGGGTTTTCTGGCTGGGCAGGCTCAAGGTGGCCCCGGCATACAGTGCGGCGTAACAACCGATGTTCTCCAGCAAAATGGCCAGGGGAAGCAGCGCCAGGTGATGTTGCGGATCAGTGGGTTTGCTGGCCTGATCCAGCTCGCGAGCGACCCGCAGAATGCTGTCGGCACTCAGGCACACGCCCTTGGGTGTGCCTGTGGTGCCGGAGGTGAAGGTCAACTTGGCGGTGCCGTCAGGCATCCGGTTCGGGCCACTGAACGTGCGGTGCCAGAACTCGCCGCACTTCTGATATCCAGCGGCTTGCAGTTCGTCCTGCAATGGCGGTTCGGCAATGACGTGTTCGGCCTGGCTTTGCTCCAGGCAATGCTTGCGTTGCGCCGGACTGAAAAAAGGTGGCAAGGCCACGCAGGTCAAACCCTCGAACAGCGCGGCCAGGTCCCACAGCATGGCCTCGATACCATTGTCCAGTGCCAGGGCGACCCCCCTGACCTCTTCATCGCGCAGGCGCTGCTGACGATAGCTGACCTCGGCATAGAGCGTGGCGTAGTCAAGCTTGCGATGGTCATCCCACAAGGCAATGGCGTTGGTTTTTTGCTCAGCATGATGACGCAGGGTCTGTTTGAAACGCTCCATTTCAGGCGACATGGCAGGTCCCTTCAATGGAAGTCGGCAAGCCCAGGCGACTGAACAGGCCCGTGTTGCGTAAATGAATGAAACCGGAACGGATATTGCCGAAATGAACCCACGGTTTGCTTTCGTAGTAACTGCCCCAGGCGTGGCGGTCTTCACCAAGACGCGCCGGGTTGGCAGCACACAGGGTCACGGGTTTCAAGCCAAGTCGATGAAAGCTATTGACCAGCCCCAGGTTTCCAGTGAAAGCGACCCATTCCAGCCCCCCCATGGCCAGCAGGTAAGTCATCGCGATGATGCTCATACGTGCGCTGCCGGTGTCGCTGGCAGCCAGGTTGCCGACCTCGACGATGGCTGAGCGGCTTACGGTATGGTCGGCCGCGACACTGATCAGCGCATCGATCGCCTCGTCCAGATAACCTTCCAGAAACAACGGTCCGTCGCTCGCCAGACGCACGCCAACCACCGCACAAAGCGTGCCGCACGCATCGCTCATGCCAAACAGCTGCGGCATGAAGTGACGAACATCGGCACCGTGGGCCCTGCGAAACCGTTGCTGGATAAAGGCTTCGAAGACACCCCTTTGCGGGGCGCCAGGCAAGGCCCTGACAAGATGCATCTGCTGTGCTTCGGTCAGGCCAAAGCACAGTGGCAACTGAACGTTCCAGTTGAAATCGGACATTGAAAAACATCTCCCCGGATCAATTGGGGAGCAGTATCAAAGACAATTCTTAACGAAGTCTGAAGGTGACAAGACGATTCTCTTCAGTGGCCTTCTGATTGTCACCTTGCATGACCGTGGCCGGCCCGGGCGTCGACACTGCACCCGTATCCGCCCCGGCAACCGGCAGGCGGGTCGACAGGGGTACGCTCTGCGTGACGTTTGCCATCCGGGTGATTTCCACCTGCACCTTGTCCTTGCCGAGCAGGTAGTCGGCCAGCTTCTGCGAAAACGGCCAGTAGTTCAGGTCGGCCGTCAGGGTCAGCGGCCCGACGGCGTCGGTCGGCACCAGGAAGGAGAACTCCCCGATATCGTAGCCCTTGGGCAGAATGCGGTTGTCCGAGAGAATCTGCGTGGCATTCCAGACCTCGACGTCCAGCGGGTTGCCGTCCTTGTCGCCTATGTGCACTTTGAAATTTCGCGTGTTGATTTCGGTCTTGCCGTCCTTGATCGAACCCAGTCGGTAGATCTCGCGACCCGTGGCATCCAGCACCCGGAAATCGATCCACATCTCCCGTCCCTCCGGAAAGCCGGTCGGCAGCTTGTGCCCTGCGCCGACATTGGAAACCTTGACGGCGACCGAGGTGTATTGCCCGGCAACGATCGCTGCCGGCAATTGCTCGAAGGTTATTTCCCCCGCGCGTGCAAGCATGTTGCGAGCCCGTTGCGCGCCCTCTTCCTGACCGAGATGGTTGAGCATCATCGCGTTGGCCCCACTGAACCAATGCGAGGCGACCGACTCGCGTTCCGGCCCCATGATCGCGGCCTTGCCCTTGTAACCTGGCATGTGGCAGCTCTGGCAGGTGATGTCGTTAAGGCTGTAGCTGCTCTCCTGCCATTCGTCATAGGTGCGCTCCACCGCCACGCTGCTGAACGGATGCGTGACGTTGTGGCAAGTGCCGCAAAAGTCCGAGCGGGTGTGCAAAGCCGAGTAAACAGTGTCGTGATAAGGCGAAACGGCGTCTTTGCGCGGGCCGAACTTGGTCGGTTTGCCGTGTGCTCGGGGGCTCATGACATAGGCCCCGTTATCGAGGCCCGTGCGGGCACTGATGTTGTGGCAGGTCTCGCAGTCGACCCCGGGCATCGGATGATTCTTCTCACTGTCTTCAATCGAGGAGCGGTTGACTTGCGAAGTGATCTGCCCGGTCGTGAGACCGATCGGGGTATGGCAGCCGGTGCAGAAGTTATCGACCTTGCCCTCGGTGGCCGCACTCGCACGCTTGAGCAAGGCCCGATAGATGGGTTCATCCCAGGCCTGGGACATCATCGACGAGCGCCACTGCCTGTAGATCTCCGTATGACAAGCGCCACAGACCTGGGCATTGTCGAAGTCCTTCACATTCAACACCAGGTTACCGGTGGTATTGGCCCGGTGCGGAAAGAACGGCATCCCGCCCGTCACACGCATGAGCCTGGAGCGTGCCGGCTCCAGCCACTTCTCATTGCTCTGATTGTCATTGCCCTGATTGTTGCTGCTCTGCGGTTCGTCGGCCGCCGCCAGCGTTACCGTCAGAAGGCAGGCCAGGAACAACAGTAAACGGCGAGCCAGAGGTTTGAGCGCCAGGAACAACGGTATGAACAATGACGCCAGGGAAATGTTCAAGTCGACAATGGCCAGCTTGACCCCTGGCGGTACGTTGAACATTGCCATGTAAGACCCGGCGCTGATCGTCCATAGAACAATCAAGGCCGATAGCCCGTGCAGCGCTAACTGTGCACACGTTGGTCTGGTGTGGCTCATGGCATTTCCTCTGGACGGCTTGCAGAGGATGAGTGCAGTACTTCTATTGAGTCGCCAGGGGTATTGATGCAAACCGATGGTTACATGCAATCACTCAATGGGGTACTTACAGCTCCACAGCTTGCCGACGCTGCACCTTTGATGAACGGGACACGCTCACTCAGCAATTAGCCTGCCATTGCTGTAACAAAATATGTGCAAAGGCCGGCAAGTCCCTACAAACATTCGTCGAAAGTTGAAATGCCGTGCTGATGGAGGCTTGAATACGGCTGGGGAATAGCGCCCCGTTTGTGGGGGCGCTCACACCGAAATCGGGGGCCACTGCGTCTCTTGAGTCGATGCCCCCTACTCCCTGTCTTTCGTCGTACGGATGAGATTACCCCGTAACTTCACGATGGCCTTCTGCATTTGCACGAAATCGTCAGGATCGAGGCCGGTTTGCGGGAAGCCGTCTTCGCGCAGGCCTTCACGCAGTGTTCGCCCCTCTTTTGTGAGATTGATCCGAACCTGACGTTCGTCTTCCGGGTCGCGCTGGCGCTGCAAATAACCCATCGCTTCGAGCTTCTTCAGGATCGGCGTGAGGGTGTTGGATTCCAGAAACAGCTTTTCGCCAAGGCTGCCGACGGTCTGATTGTCTTCTTCCCACAGCGCGACCAGGGTGATGTATTGCGTGTAGGTCAGGCCGAGCCGTTCGAGCATCGGCTTGTAGGCCTTGCCGAAGGCCAGGTTGGTGGAATAGACGGCAAAACACAGGAAGTCGGAGAGTTTGAGATCCAGGGCGGATATCTTGGCGGTGTTTTTCATGGACGTTCCCAGGGGCAATCTTGCGAGACTGAAACTATACGTCGTACACGATGGTATCGGAAGTGTGCATAAACACCGACGGCCGGTTCACCGGGAAAATTCCCGTTGAACCGGCCGTGCAGCGGGTCAGGCCGTCAAGACATTGATGTCGACATCAATGTTGCCGCGTGTGGCCTTGGAGTACGGGCAGATTGCATCGGCGTTGTGGGCCAGTTCAGTCGCCACTCCATGATCCAGCCCCGGCACGCGCAATGTCAGTCGGGCCTGGAGGAAGTAAGCCGCGCCGGTCTGGCCCAGATCGACTTCAATGTCGACGGCCGTATCGGTCGGCAGTGTCACCTTCATTTGTTGGGCGGCCAGCCCCACCGCTGCGATGTAGCAGGCCGACCACGCGCCGGCGAACAGTTGCTCGGCTTTCGGGTGCGGCTGGACGGCGGTCAGCACGTGTGCCGGTGTGTCGTTGCCGGGGGACGACAGCACGATGTCGAGGTTGCCGTTATGACCGCGCGACGTTTTGCCTGCGCTGTTATGGGTGGTGTGGGTTTTGCCGCTGGCCAGTACTTTTTCGATCTTGCTCATGATGATTCCCTCAGGATTACAATCAGTTAAATTCGTATGCGCTTGCATCGTATGCGATGTTAATGATGCATCCGCACGTCACGCCGTGATCACGTTCAGGGCAACATCGATATTGCCGCGTGTCGCTTTGGAGTAAGGGCAGATGGAGTCGGCGATGTGCGCAAGTTCAGTCGCGACATCCTGTGCCAGCCCGGGCACGCGCAGGGTCAGTCGGGCCTGAAGGAAGTAGGCCGGACCAGTCTGGCCCAGGTCCACTTCAATGTCGACGGCCATGTCCGCCGGTAAAACGATATTGCGCTCCTGGGCCACCAGCCCCACTGCTGCGGTGTAGCAGGCCGACCAGGCTCCGGCGAACAGTTGCTCGGCTTTCGGATGCGGCTGTGTGGCGGCAAAGACGTGGGCTGGCTGGGTGGAACCCGGTGACGACAGGACGATATCGAGGTTGCCGTGACCGCCGACATTGCTGCGGGTGGTGTGGGTTTTGCCGGTTGCCAGTACTTTTACGATTTTGCTCATGGGGATTTCCTCGGGGTTTCAAGTTTGTGCGATTGTATCGTATGCGATGTGTGTAACCTTCAAAAAGACAACGTTCGTCAATTGGCGTGTGCAACGATCCAGTTGTTGCCGTTATGGCCATGGGAAGCTTGAGCGGTAGCGATCAACAGGGTGCGGCGGCTTCCGGTGTTCATGGCTGAATCTCCAAACGGCAAGGGTTGTTTTGTTTGCTATCGCATTCGACTAGATCGCATGCGATGAATGAATACTCAACCAAAGCCCCAATGATGTCAAAGTTTATTTTAGGCCTTGGCGATGAACGGCAGGGTCACGGCCGAGCGTGCTGCCCTGCCCCTCGCCGAATCAAGGGATGAGCGGACAACATTCGGCCATGGACAAATCCCGGGGGGAACACAGATAGCGAAATATCTGTAGGAGCTGCCGAAGGCTGCGATCTTTTGATTTTGATTTTGCGATCTGGAGATTGCTGAAGATCAAGATCAAAGGATCGCAGCCTCCGGCAGCTCCTACAGGGGAACACGTGCACCACCAAACAACGAGGCCGATCGCGGCGGGCTCTGTAGGAGCGAGCTTGCTCCGGGCGGCGTTCCGACGAAAAACCTGAGAGCACCGCGGGGTGTCAGGCTCCCCGCATCATCGTTGACCTCCATCGCGAGCAAGCTCGCTCCTACAGTTATCGGTGTTCCCCGGAACTGCGTGAACACCCAATAAAAACCCCCTCACAGGGAGGGGGTCTGGTGTTTGCAAGGTTCTAACGGTTAAACCCGTCTTCACCTGGACTTTCGTCAACTCATCGCGCAGGAATTCCAGCGAACAGCCAGGTAGTCTGTTCAGCCGGCGCTGCCGCGTTGCGATTGCGCGCCCACTGGGTCAGCGCCACCATCGTCGCAAAGCCGAGCACGATCAATACCGGATAGGCCATCAGCAACTCGGTCAGCGAGTATTTCCAGGCCAGCGGTCGACCGACACCGAGCATCGCGGCATACAGCCAGGAAACACCCGACAGTGCACCAGAGAACAGGGCAAACATTCGCACATTGATAGGCAGATCAAGCAAGGAACCGGCCTTGAGCATGGCGGGCAATACATAGCGGTGCAACAGCATGCCGTTGAATGTCAGCAACAACACAATTATGACTTTGGCTTGAAGTTTCGGGTTGGCAAAATAGGTCATCCCTTTTTCAAGGTAATCAATGCCTATAATCGCCGCACCGGTGATCCACAAGAATAACAACGCATTGGAAACAGACTTCTGGAGACTGGCCATATGATCATTATTGTGCCCGGACGACACACGGCCTTTCAATAGATCCTTGACCATTGCGACATCGCTGGCAAACACCAGGCCAATGGCTACGCAGCATGCCAACAGGTGTACGTAAACCACTCCTAAACGCATAAACTCCATGGATTCTTTCTGGCCAAGCAGGCCGATCATTGTATTAATATCCACGCTTACATCTCCACTTATTGCAGCAGTGTGAATTGACCATGCCCCAGGCACGTGAATTAAATAATCACGCCTGCACAATCAAAGTTCACATTGATTGAAGCAACTCAAATAGTTTGGGTATTACAAGAGAGAGCGACTCGCCCAGCGAGTCAGTGATGACGGCATAATATCACTCCAGGTCTCAGGTAAAAAAAATCCCCATGTGCATTCCATTCAATGCAGATGAGGTATACGTCCATTTTACTAGGGAGTGCAGTGCGAAGCTCAAGGGATCCGCCTGCTGGAAGATCAGAGCCCAGAATACCCCAATTGTTCATTTTTCGAACAAAAACCACGACAAACGGTACTGCCATCAATGCCTCGGGAGGCCGGTTTAATTGGCTGAAACCACCGTTGCCAAGCGGCTGAACCGTTTCATTTCTCGCGCCGAAAAAAAAAGCGGATTTCCCGCGGAACTCACACCGTCTGATGCTGCAAACAGCGAATTTTGCCTCCCTCGCAGCCACGCCATTCAATGCTGGCAATACAGCATCCCGGAACGGAACTGCTACGCTTCAACAACGGCTTCGACTCTTTGCGAAACACCAGTGCAGGTCACCCTGAAGGCTGATGGAACAGTCGCATTAGCAGATCCTGTGCCCGAGGGAGTCAGCCTTCGTTGAGCAAAGGAGTGGACATGCCCCCCCGCAAAAGCAAGTCTGCCGACGGCCTGGCAAAACAATCGGACGACAGCGCAGACGAGTCCGTCTTTCTCTCGCGCAAGGAGCGCCTGTTCGCAGGTGAGCAATTACGCGAACGCTTGCCCCATTCGGTTCACGCCGAATGGAAACCGCCGGGCAAACACCGCGACCCTATCGAACGCCTCGAAGAATCCAACCGCTATCGACTGCCCAACCTGGTGCCGCTGCGCTACGGCCGGATGCTGCGCAGCCCGTTCACCTTTTTACGCGGTTCTGCGGGTTTGATGGCCCATGACCTGGCCACTACCCCGACCACAGGCATTGAGGTGCAGGCCTGCGGGGACTGTCACCTGATGAACTTCGGATTGTTCGCGACACCTGAGCGCAATCTGATTTTTGATATCAACGATTTCGACGAAACACTCCCTGCCCCCTGGGAATGGGACGTCAAACGCCTGGCAATCAGTTTTGTCGTGGCCGCACGCGATAACCGGATCACCGATAAAGAGGCACGGGGCATTGCCGTCAAATGCGTTTGTGCTTACCGCGAGGGCCTGCGCAAATTCTCGAAAATGGGCCCGCTGGAGGTCTGGTATGACCGTCTGGATGCCCAGGCGATCATCGACATGGCGCCCAATGCCCAGATCAGGAAAATTCGCGAGCAAGTGGTGGCAAAGGCGAAGATGCGTCTGGGGGATTACCTCTACCCCAAGATCAGCAGCGAAGTCGGCGGTCGACGGCGACTGATCGATCAACCGCCCTTGCTTTTTCATGTGTATGAAAAGGGCTTCAAGCAGCGAGTGCGTATCGCCCTGCAGGATTATCGTTTGTCGCTGCCCCATGAACGACGTGTGCTCTTCGATCGGTACCGCCTCGAAGACGTTGCCGTCAAGGCTGTCGGCATTGGCAGCGTGGGCACCTACTGTTTCGTCGGCCTGTTCTTTTCTGCGGAAAACCACCCCTTGCTCCTGCAATTCAAGGAAGCCTGCCCCTCGGTATTGGCGCCTTATGCAGGCGACAGCGAATACGAAAACCAGGGGCAGCGTGTGGTCACGGGTCAGCGGCTGATGCAGTCCTCCAGTGACATCTTTCTGGGCTGGACACGCGGACAAAATGGCCGGCATTTCTTTGTACGCCAGTTACGCGACATGAAAATGTCAGCCCCCATCGAAGGGATTTGCGCCGCAAGAATGAAGATGTACGCCGAGTGGTGCGGGCAAACCCTGGCCCGTGCCCATGCCAAATCCGGAGATGCCGCGCTCATCAGTGGCTACCTGGGCAAGACGGACTCCTTCGACCAGGCCATCGGCAAATTTTCCATTGCCTATGCCAATCAAAATGCGAAAGACCATGCCGCGCTACTGGCGGCAGAAAAGTCAGGGCGGATCCAGGCACTCAGGGAAGAAGAGTGATGAGGGCGATCCATCGCTCATGGGTCATTCAGTGTCAGTCATCAGGCACGGAAGCCACAAGGACTCCCGTGCCTGGTCAGCGGATGGGCCATACCGCAGATCAGCGCCCTTCCAGTTTTTTCACGACGTCGTCTGTGGTCATCACGCCGTTGGCAATGTAGCGGAAATTGACCAGCGCGCTACCGTACCCGTCGCCGTCAGGCAGCTTCGGGCCAGCGATGGCATCACGTACGACAACCACCTCGAAACCGCGTTCCAGAAACTCGCGAAGGTGCGATTCGACGCACAGGTTGGATGCCATGCCGGCCAGGATGACCTTGTCGATCCGCTGCTTGCGCAACTGCAGCATCAGGTCGTTGCTTTGCGGGCCATACAACTTGTGCGGTGAGGCGACGATAGTCTTGCCGTCTTCGATGAAGGGCTTGAACTCCTTCATGAAGTCGGCACCCGAATTGCGAAATCCATCCAGCGTCAGGGCGCCCTTGCGATCGAAGAGCCCCAGTTTGTGCTGCACGGTCTCCGCCGGCGCCTCGAACTCCCATTTATGATCGTGGGGATAGTAGTAGTGCGGCGAGATGGCTACCGTCGCTGCGGCCTGCTTGAACGCCGCGAAAAGCCGGCTCAGGTTCGGCACAAGATTTTGCTCGGTAACGCTCTGTCCGAAGACCGACCAGCCCGCCCCCTCCGGGCTCATGAAGTCGATCTGCGGGTCGATCACGACCAGCGCGGTTCGACTGGAATCCCATTCGAAGGTGGATGCCGGGAGTGCGGGTTTGGCCGGATCGGCGTAAGGGTTCTCTGCGGCGAAGCCAACGCCGGGCGCCATCAGGAAAGCCGACAGCAACGTGGCGCAGGAGATCATTCTCGCGGCTTGAATTCTGTTGAAGGTCATTTGCACGTCCTCAATGTGGGGGGTGCATGTACGGTACGGCGAGAAGGCATCAGCAAATGGACATTAATCCCTGGATTTCGGCCGACACGCACAGCCATGTCGCGTGAGGTGTACGGGCTTGATGCCCCACCCTGACCTTGTAGACGGCAAGCGCGTACCATGGCTCCCCTCCCATGCAGACTTTGGGCGCTCCGTTCATGCAACGTCACATCTGTTTCCTGGTCTACCCGGGCTTCGTGCTGCTGGATCTGAGTGGCCCGCTCGAAGCCTTCTCCAACGCCAGCCGTGCGCGTCCTTCGGGCTATCGATTCACGGTCGCCTCCCTTGCAGGCGGATTGATCGAAGCTTCGAGCGGCGTGCAAGTCGCGACGCAAGCCCTGCAGGTTGTCGACCAACTCGACACGCTCATCATCGTCGGCGCCCCCAGCGCCCCGATCGATGAGAGGATGATGCCGATGGCAGCGGCGATACGGCAGATGTCCCCGCGCGCCCGCCGCACTGCCAGCGTCTGCACGGGCGCCTTCCTGCTGGCTGAGAGCGGTCTGCTCGACGGTCGTGTCGCGACCACGCACTGGAACTACGCGCCGCAATTGCAGGCACGCTATCCGGCGCTGCGCGTGGATGGTGATCGAATCTGGACCGAAGACGGCAATGTCTGGACGTCGGCCGGCATGTCGGCCGGCATCGACATGGCCCTGGCGATGATCGAGCAGGACCTGGGCAAGGAAGTGTCACGCGCTGTCGCGCGCATGCTGGTGGTCTACTATCGGCGACCGGGTGGTCAGTACCAGTTCTCTTCGCTGCTGGATTTCGACCCGGGCTCGGACCGGATCCGAACGGTGCTGAGCTATGTGCGCGATCATCTGCGTGATGATCTGTCGGTTGAACGCCTGGCAGACGTTGCCCATATGAGCGTGCGCCAGTTTGGTCGCGTGTTCGCGGCATCGGTCGGGGTGACGCCGGCCAAAGCTATCGAACGCCTGCGTATCGAGTCGGCACGGCCGCTGGTCGAAGACGGGCACCAGACGTTCGAGGAGATCGCCAGGTGCTTCGGATTCGGCGATGCCGATCACATGCTGCGCAGTTTCGTGCGAGTCGTCGGGCGCACGCCGCAGGAACTGCGGCGCAGCGCCCGTCTGGCCAAAGGGGCCGGGAACAAGGGCAATCCATTGCCCGCGTAAGCGCAGACGCGTACCTTGCGCAACAGGATCAGGCCAGCAACTGGCTGATCCACCGGACCTGGCGCGCGATGTCCTGCACCCTTTCCTCAGGCACGGCCCGCTGCGCTCCGGCAAATTGGCTCAGGGTCTTCTGCTTCTGGCGCAGCTTGCGCTGCCACTTGATCAGGAACGCCGGGCTGCGGGCCTGCAACTGCAACGGGCCGAAGTACAACTCTTGAGCGGTGTAGATCACCGGCCCGGCGCGCTCGGCGACGATGATTTCGTAGTCGAAACGATTTTCCCGCAGTACTTCCTCGCAGAGGATGCGATAGCCGTTTTCCATCAGCCACAGGCGCAGTGGCTGCTCGCCGCCGTTGGGTTGCAGGATCAGGCGCTCCTGCCCGCTCAGGCACGCCTTGCCGCTGTCGAGGATGTCGCGGATCGTTTCGCCGCCCATGCCGCAGAGGCTGATAGCCGTGATCCCGTCCCCAGGCAGGATTGCCGCCAGACCGTTGGCCAGGCGCACACTGATCCGTTGCTCCAGATCGTTGTCGTGCACGGTGCGTTCGGCTGCGCGGAACGGCGTCAACGCCACCTCCCCGGCCACCGCCGCCGTGATGGCGCCACGGCGCATCAATGCCACCGGCAGGTAGCCGTGATCCGAGCCGATATCGGCCAGGCGCGCACCGGCCGGCACATGCGCCGCCACGCGTTCCAGGCGCATGGACAATGTCTGTTCGTTCAACTGCGGCCCCTTCTCACCACGAACGTCCGGCGCCTTTGGCCGGATCGGGGCGCGATTGTGTCGGGCAATGCCGTGCATTTCAAATTTATGCGACCAGGTTTCAGCTCCCTTTCACGCAATCACGCCCGCATACACCGATCTGTCGACGTTTCCACCGGACAGGATGACCCCCACCCTTTTTCCCGACATGGCCTTACGCTCGGCCATGAGCGCCGCCAGCGCCGCCGCACCGGCTCCTTCGGCCAGGTTGTGGGTATCGGTGTAATACACGCGCATGGCCTCGGCTATCTGCGCGTCACTGACTGCAACGATTCGCGTCGCACCTGCCGCATAGACGGCAAAGGCTTCAGGCACCGGCTTGCGTACGGCCAGACCGTCGGCGAAGGTGGTCGCCGAGGCCGTTTCGCACAGGGCTCCGGTGTCGAACGATAACTGTGCGGCCGCCGCTTCGGTGGAAACCACGCCCACCACCCGGGTGTCCAGGCCCAGTGCATCGCGAGCGGCGATCACGCCACAAATCCCCGATCCACAGCCAATCGGTACATAGACGGTATCCAGATCCGGCGCGGCGTTGAACAGCTCCAGCGCATAGGTGGCCACACCCTTGACCAGTTCGGTGTGAAACGGCGGCACCAGGAACAGGTCGTGCTCCTGCGCAAGCCGTGCCGCCTCTTCACGAGCCTCATCGAAATCGCGCCCATACTCGACCACTTCGGCGCCAAAGCCGCGCATGGCGTTGTTCTTTTCGACCGAGTTGCCTTGCGGCACGACGATCAGCGCCCGCAAACCCAGTGCGCCAGCCGCCAGTGCAAGGCTCTGGCCATGGTTGCCGCGGGTCGCGCTGACAATGCCCTTCACGCCCGGATGCTCGCGTTTGAGCCAGTGCATGAACGTGATGCCGCCGCGCACTTTGAAAGCACCGGTAGGCGTGTGATTTTCGTGCTTGACCCACACCGTGCAACCCAACCGCCTGGCCAGCAACGGCCAAGAGTACTGGGCGGTGGCGGGCATGACCTGGTACACGTTGCGTGCGGCCTGTTCGATGTCGTCGCGAGTCAGTGTGTGCATGAGTTGTCTCCCCGGGATTTCGCCCAGTCTGAACAGGGGCGCAGTACGCAGGCTTTCAAAAAACCGACCTGACTTTTGTGTCCCCACTTCACTACTATGGTGCACATGAGTCATCGAAACCGTCTGCATCCACCCCTGCTGTCCGAACCGGTCCGCCGCATCGAGGCCGGCCCCTGGGCGATCGAATTGCTCCCCGGCTGCGCCTACGCGACCCGATACGTAGCGACCCAGGCAGGCATCGGCTTTGCCTTCGACAGCCAACGAGGCCTGCACGCGATCGGCAGCGACCGGGTACAACCCTTCGATGCCATGCCCAACGGCCTGGCGTTCGTTCCGGTCGGGTGTGACGTGTTGTCCGAATCGCCCAAGGGGGGGGAATATCTGCGGGTGATACGCACCGACGGTATAGCGTTGGAGGGTAATCGCGCCTTCAACAATCGCATCGACCGGCAAGCGACCGCCCTCGCATGGCGAATGCGCGCCGCACTGTTGCACGCTTGCGTGGAGGACGATTGGGAGGCCTGGGCACTGGCATTGTCCGAGCGCGCGACGGCTAGCGAAGCCGTGTCGACACCGCCCCATGGCTCGATAACCGGCAGCCGGATGCGCTTGCTCGATGAGTTCATTGACGCGGGCCTCGATGGCCCGTTGAGCGTACCGGCGATGGCGGGCCTGCTGGGATTGTCCGAAGGCTATTTCATGCGGGCCTTCAAGAACGCCACCGGCAAAAGCCCCCATGCTTACCTGATCGACCGGCGCCTGGCCAGGGCCCGCGCCCTGATGCGCGACTCGAGCGCAACCCTGGCTGAAATCGCCTACGCCTGCGGTTTCAATTCCCAGGCGCACATGGCGACCACCTTCAGGCAACGCCTCGGCGTGAGTCCGGTGCAATTACGTCGATAATGAAACGCCAGGAGAATCAGCGGTTGCGTGCGGGCAGCATGCCCTTGAGCACATCATCCTTTTCAACGAAGTGATGCTTGAGCGCAACCAGCAGATGGCCACCAACCAGCGCGCCACACAACCACGCCATGTAGGTATGAACCGACTTTGCCAGATCGTACAGGCTCTGATCGGGGTCAACGATTGGCGGGAGCACGAACAGCGCCGCCACCATGACGGGTTTGTCGGCGACCGAACTCCAGTACCAGCCGGACAACGGCAGCCCGATCAGGGCCACGGCGTACAGCAGCACATGCCCGACCAGCGCACCACGCTTCATCGTCGGGCTCATCGAATCGGGTAGCGCCGGTGCCGGGTGACCCAATCGCCAGGCGATACGCGCGACGATGAAGAACAGCAGCGTGCTGGCAATCGCCTTGTGCACGTAGGTGAGTTCATGGTGGGCATTGAATTCGTCGCGCCAATGCGTCGCCACAAATCCGATGACCCAGGCCCCCAACCAGATCAGGGCCATGCCCCAATGCAGCCACTTGGCTGTACCGGTATAACTTCCTTCCTTCGCCATCACGCTGCCCTTCCCGTCACTTTTGAAGGCGAATTATCGCGACATGGCGTTATCGGAAAAACAGTGAAATGTTGGTTAAACCCATCGAGATGTTCGATGTAGCTGGTGTTTCGCCTCCGATCGGACAGGCAGAAATCGGCCCCATGTGGCCGGTGGTCGATGCATGTCGATTGTCGTCGGCGTTTGGCTAAGCTTATTGAATCAGGGCGACCTGAAATCCGGGGATTTGCGCACTTCAACGGATCTGTATTGGCATCAAGACGGTACTCTCAAAGGAGACGACCATGTATGCGGTGATAAGAACCTACCTGGGTGCTGGAGCCAAGCAGCTATTCGAGCTTCTGGAAGAGCGCCGCGTCGACATCGAAGCGACCTTGCGCACAGTACCTGGCCTCGTTAGCTACACACTGCTCAATACGGGTGACGGTGGTACTTCGATCACTGTGTGCAAGGACAAGGCCGGCAGTGATGCGAGCCTGAAAGTTGCGCGTGAGTGGATTCAGAAAAACACTTCGCATATCCACGCGAACCCGCCGATCGTGACGGAAGGTCCGGTCATAGTGCAGATCAACTAGCGACCGGTCCGCAGGGAGGCGAGTGCTATACTTTTTTTCAGATTGCATGAAGTGTGCAACCCAGGTTGACCGCTGCCGGACAAAGGAGGTCTACAGCAAACGCGAGTCGGGAGGTGTGGCATGAATCGGCACTATTACATCAGTGACAATCTCAACGATCTTGAAACCGTTGAATATGAACTGGAAGCCAGCGGCATCAATTCTGAACAGATTCATGTGCTCAGTGAAAACGTTGCTGATGTCGAACAACATCACCTGCACGAGGTCAACTCGTTAATGGAACAGGATGCCGTTCACTCGGGTGAGATTGGAGCGGTGATCGGTTTGCCACTGGCGGCACTGGTTCTGGGTGGCGCCTATTGGATGGGTTGGACCGAATCCGCCGCAGGCTGGATGCCTTTTATCTTCCTTTCCATTGTCATTTTGGGCTTCTGCATCTGGGAAGGCGGTTTTTTTGGATTCCAGGTGCCGAACACTCACTTCCGCAATTTCAAGCAGGTAGTCAACGAGGGCAAACATATCTTCTTTGTCGATGTTGAGCCGAACCAGGAATCTGTACTGGATCAGGTCATCAAACAACATCCAAAGCTGACGATCGCCGGCACTGGAGCGGCAGCCCCCCATTGGACAGTGGCCTGGCAGCACAAATGGCATCAGTTCAAGCGAGTGATATCGGGTTAGCGCCTGGAGACTCAAAGCCATCCGAAAACTGCTTACTGACCAAAGAAAATGACCCGGCTGAGGAAAATGTAGTCGGCCTCGGTGGCCATCAGTCCGACGAGCACCAGCAAACACAAAGGCGGCACCAATATGGCGTAGACCATAGCCAGCCGTTCCCAGGCCATATGCATGAAGATGGAGACAATCAAACCTGCCTTCAACAGCATGAAAATGATGATCAGGGACCACCGAAGGTAACCTTGGAAGTGGAAATAGTCGACCAGGTACGACAGCGTGCTGAGGACGAATAACAGCCCCCAGATTTTGAGGTACAAACTGATTGGATGTTGCTGTCCCTGAGCATGTGCCATCACCTGTGCTCCTCTACCATAAATAGAAGAAAGCAAAAATAAACACCCACACCAAATCCACGAAGTGCCAGTAAAGCCCGGCTATCTCGACATTCTGATAGTTTCCGGAGCGCTCATAATCCCCGCGCATTACTTTCAGCGCCACAATACTGAGGTAGATGGCGCCGATTGACACATGCAGCCCGTGAAAACCGGTAATCATGAAGAAGCTGGCACCAAATTGCGCCGCCCCCATGGGGTTCCCCCACGGACGCACCCCTTCTGCAATGAGCTTGCTCCATTCAAATGCCTGCATGCCGACGAAAGCCACACCCAAGGCAGCGGTCGCCAGCATCATGGCAGTCGTTTTCGCGCGATCACGGCGATAGGCGAAATTAACGGCCATGGCCATGGTGCCGCTGCTACTGATCAGCACGAAGGTCATGATGGCGATCAGAATAAGCGGGATTTCCGCTCCTGCGATCGTCAATGCAAACACTTCACTCGGATTCGGCCAGGCCGTAGTGATGGTCATGCGTACTGACATGTAGCCGGTTAAAAAACAGGTGAATATAAACGTATCGCTGAGCAGGAATATCCACATCATCGCCTTGCCCCAGGGCACCTGCTTGAAGGCGTCTTTATCCGAGGACCAGTCGCTGGCGATGCCTTGCCATCCCGGCGCAGGTGGCGAACCTGGTGGATTGGACGAACTGGTCTCGGCTTGGACCTGGGCGTGGACTTGGGCTTGCGGGTGCGATGCCATGGCTGTTCACCTCAGGCCGCAGAATCTGGCGATGGCTTCATAGGTTTGCGGCGAGCTGGCCAGCAGAGCGAACAGCACGAACCAGAGACCCAGCAAGTAATGCCAATAGATGGCACAGAGCTCTACGCTGGCGCTCAATTGCGCCAATGGCGCATGACGCACAAATCTGGCGACGATCCAGCACCAGGCGATCAGTCCGCCCAGCAGGTGGAGCCCATGCAGGCCGGTCAACAGATAGAAGAAACTGTTGGCCGGATTGCTGGCGACAAAGTAGCCCCAGGAGACAAACTGCTGCCAGACCCAGAATTGCCCCGCCAGAAAGGCAATTGCAAAGACGCCCCCCAGTGCAAAACCCATCACGGTTGCGACCGGCCGAGCCTTTCGGGCAGCCATGCGCGACCACTGCAGTGCGATGCAACTCAATAGCAGAAAAGCCGAATTCAGCCATAGCGGCTGCAGATTGCCTAACGGCGCCAAAGGCTCCGTCAGGGGTAGCCAGTCGGCCATTTGTGAACGGGCGACAAAGGCGATCAGGAAGAGGAAGAATAACGAACTCACCACCACCAGAAACAAGCGCAAGCCCACTCTTGCGATTTGACTTCTATTGGCACCCTCGGCGGCCTGAACACCCTCAGGGTCGCGATTCCAACTGCCGCCGGGGTCAGCGCCGTCGGCGTTTCTCAATAGCAGCCTGTTCATGTCTTGACGTCCGCTATTTTAGTCCCGGCACTGAGTTGCCGCATCTGCTCCAGCTCCTCGGCGGAGACCGTTTGCGGCACGAAATCCTGTTCTATCCCCGGTACGCTGTAGTCATAGGCCCAGCGATGTACGACCGGCAATTTCTCTCCCCAGTTACCGTGTTTCGGCGGGGTGTGCAGCGTTTGCCATTCCAGGCTGGCCCCGCCCCAGGGATTACTGCCTGCTGGCTTGCCCTTGAACGCACTCCAGGCCATGTTGAACACGAACAACAACTGGGAAACCCCGACGGCCAATGCGACTACCGTAATGAACGCATTCAGCTCTTGCGCCGACTGCGGGATGAACGCGTAGTTTTCATAGGCGTAGTAGCGGCGTGGCATGCCCTGGAAACCCAGGTAGTGCATGGGGAAGAAGATGGCGTAGGTGCCCAGGAAGGTAATCCAGAAATGCAGTTTGCCCAGGGTGTCGTTGAACATGCGCCCGGTGACTTTCGGGAACCAGTGATAAATACCACCGAACACCACCAGTACCGGTGCGACCCCCATGACCATATGAAAATGGGCGACGACGAAATAGGTGTCCGAGAGCGGAATATCCACGATCACATTGCCCAGAAACAACCCGGTCAGACCGCCGACCAGGAAGGTGACGATAAAGGCCAGGGCAAACAGCATCGGCACGGTCAGATGGATGTCGCCGCGCCACAGGGTCAGCACCCAGTTATAGACTTTCAGCGCGGTCGGCACCGCGATGATCAAGGTGCTGACGGCGAAAAAAAAGCCAAAGTACGGGTTCATTCCGCTGACATACATATGGTGCGCCCAGACCACAAAACTCAGTACCCCGATCGCAACAATGGCCCATACCATCATTCGGTAGCCGAAGATGTTTTTACGCGCATGGGTGCTGATCAGGTCCGAGACCAGGCCAAATGCAGGGAGCGCAACGATGTAGACTTCCGGGTGGCCGAAAAACCAGAACAAGTGCTGGAACAATATCGGGCTGCCACCCTGGTGATCGAGCTGCTGCCCCAGCGAGACCATCGCCGGCATGAAGAAGCTGGTGCCCAACAGCTTGTCAAACAACATCATGACCGCGCTGACGAACAACGCAGGGAAGGCCAGCAAGGCCATGATCGAGGCCATGAAGATGCCCCATACCGAAAGCGGCATGCGAAACAATGTCATGCCGTGCGTGCGCGCCTGCAACACCGTGGTGACGTAGTTCAACCCGCCCATGGTGGCGGCAACAATAAAAATCGCCAGCGAGACGAGCATCAGGACAATGCCCCACTCGACGCCCGGTGTCCCCTGAGCGATGGACTGTGGCGGATAGAGCGTCCAGCCGGCACCCGTGGGGCCGCCCGGGACGAAAAAACTGCTGAGCAAGACCACTACCGCCAGCAGGTAAAACCAGTAACTGAGCATGTTGACATAGGGGAAGACCATGTCGCGGGCGCCCACCATCAGCGGGATCAGATAGTTACCGAAGCCCCCCAGAAACAGGGCCGTCAGCAAGTAGATGACCATGATCATGCCGTGCATGGTCATCGCCTGATAGTAAGTACTGGCATCCATGAACGCCAAACTGCCTGGGAAGCCGATCTGCATGCGCATCAAGCCGGACAGCACCAGGGCGATAAGCCCCACGAACAGAGCCGTCAAGGAATATTGAATGGCTATGACCTTGTGGTCCTGACTCCAGATATATTTGGTCAGGAAGCTTTTGGGCTCGTGCAGTGCTTCTGTTTCGGCTTGCTCCGCATAGGCCATCACGTCATCCTCGTTCCGAAGTTTCAGTGTGTTTCTGGCTGCTTTACGGCTGTTTCCCTGGCTCCGCCTTGGTCGCATCAGCGTCAGCATTCGCTTTGGATTTGATAAAAGCGATCAGTGCATTCAGTTCCTCGTCACTCAGAGCCATGGCTGGCATGACGGCTGCGTAGCCCTTGACGATTTGGGCATTGGGATGAAGAACCGACTCTTTCAAATAGCCCTCATCGACCTTTACGCTCGTATCGTCGGCAAGGGTTTCGGTCTTGCCATACAGGCCCTTCCAGCTAGGGCCTACGCCCTTGTTGCCATCGACACTGTGGCAGACCAGGCAGCCAAGCGACCCGGCCAGTCGCTGTCCCTGCGCCACCAGGTCTTCACCCGGACTCGACGCTTCGCCAGTCGAATTTTGATCAGCACCCAATGATTTGATCAGGGCGATGACGGCACCCATTTCGTCGTCTTTGAGAGTATAGGCCACCATGACCGGCGGGTAGCCCTGTACCAGGCGGGCCTTCGGATCGAGAATCGACTCTTTCAGGTAG
Source organism: Pseudomonas sp. GNP012 (assembly GCF_054343835.1). NCBI lineage: Bacteria > Pseudomonadati > Pseudomonadota > Gammaproteobacteria > Pseudomonadales > Pseudomonadaceae > Pseudomonas > Pseudomonas sp. GNP012. The sequence goes on from NZ_JBTGUU010000001.1 coordinate 2,433,929, forward strand.
GCCTCATCGACCCGCACGCTGGTGCCATCGGCAAGCTGTTCGGTGCGACCGTACAGCCCCTTCCATCCCGGGCCGAGACTGGCACTGCCATCCAGGCTATGGCAGGCCTTGCAGCCGTACTGCTCGACCAACTGGCGGCCTTTTTCCAGCACGCTGTCTCGACCGGGCTTGGCAGCTGTGGTCAATGTCTGTGCAAAGGTCGGCTGGCCTTTTAGCCATTGATCGAAGACGCCCTGCTCTTCCACGATCATGTGGCCACGCATGTTGTAATGACCCACACCACAAAATTCAGCGCAAAGGACTTCGTATTTTCCGGTTTTAGTCGGCGTAAACCAGAAGTACGACACCATCCCTGGCACCATATCCATCTTGCTGCGAATTTGCGGTACATAGAAATCGTGCAGAACATCTTTAGAGCGCAGTAGAACTTTCACCGGCCGATCGAGCGGAAGGCGAACTTCGTTATTCATGACAAGCACATCGTCCTGGCCTGCAGGATCCTTGGGATCAAGACCTAGGGGATTGGCGGCGTCGACAAACCTGATATCCGACTTGCCCAGCTTTGCGTCTTGCCCGGCAAAACGAAAGGCCCACTGCCACTGCTGGCCAACCACTTCAAGTTCGTAGGCATCTTTCGGTACCCGGATGAAATCGTTGTAGACAACCAGACCTGGCGCCAACATCCCGGCGATACCTGCCGAGGTAACGATGATCAACCAGGTTTCCAGTTTTTTGTTTTCCGGCTGGTAGGCCGCCCTGGAACCCGCCTTGTGACGATACCGAATCACCGCTACCGCCATGAATACCGTGATGGCAATGAAAAATATTCCGCTGATGATCAGGGTGATGAACAGGGTGGTGTCTATGGATCCCCAGTTGGACGCTGCCGGTGTCGCATGCCAGGGCGCCAGTATGTGGAATAGCACGGAGGCAATAACGATGAGTATCAAGACAATTGCTATTGCCATTTGCTCTTCATCCTATTCCTGTTGTTCATTGGTTATGCAAAAAGCATCGCCACTGACGTCCAAGCAGGGCTGACAAATACCACCCGTCCGGGCGTTAAAGTCAGTAAGAAGTATAGAGCCATCGGCTTGTACCGTGAGGCCGCCAAGGGAGTTCCGGTTGCCAGCTATACTTGATTTTTGATGACGGATGGCAACGTTCGAACCCTGCCTTTGTAGAGTCGTCAAACGAATGTGGTGACATTGAGCAGGGACGATAGCCACAGGGTCCAGCAATCCACATGGGAGGTTTCGTCATGAGTGCCCTGACGATCGAAGGCTGGTGCAAAACCAGCAGCGACCAAAAGTCCACCCCGATGGGGGAAGTCCATTTCTACGTCGACGGACCTCTCCATCTGCGTCTGGAAGAGGCCGAAGAGCGTCTGCAGAAGACCCACGAGCGTGAAGCCATGGTCGATGTCGATATGGAATCGATGGATTTGATCATGCCCGAGGGATACGCGCCCCTGTCCGACTGTCAGATGCGCGTCTATCTGCACCACGAACGCGGTCAGTTTCATCTGGTCGGGCATCGTGCGAGCGATGGCAGCCTGATTTATACCAACGCGGTGTTGATCGATCAGCTGCTTGAGTAGCGGCGAGAGATTCGCTGCATCTATCGTTCTGTGCGGTGCGGTGCTGAAAACTAACTGAGCGTTGAGCCGGACACCCGGAGCCTCAAGACCTGGCGTACCGCAATGCGTGCCCGCTAGTCCTCGAAACGCCCCGTGGAATCCCGATCGCGCTCGTAGCGTCGTGTGAGCGCAAACGCCGGCAGCCAGGCCTCACGCCGCACGACCCAGCTCTCGTAGGTCGGCGTCAGTTGGTCCGGGGTATCCAGGGATCCGAGGTTCACTTCGATTTCATCTGCACTGCGCGCGAACACGGAGGAACCGCAGTGCGGACAGAAATGCCGCCCTGCGTAGTCACGTGTTTCGCCTTCGATCGTCACGGCATCCTGATGAAATATCGCAGACGCGTGGAACAGCGCCCCATGATGCTTGCGGCAGTCGAGGCAGTGACAAACGCCAACCCGAAACGGACGCCCCGATGCGACAAGGCGCACCTTGCCGCACAAACAACCGCCGGTGAATCGGTCCATGGGGTGTCTCCTCCAGGCCGTCCGATACGGCGTATCAGCGTGGAAACAGAAGCGTCACCGCGGCGCGAAAGCCCCAGCCTTGCGGCCCGTCCTCCGGGCTGTCGAGCCAGTAGCGCGGGCCGGCCTGCACCGTCAGCGGTTGACCGCCGATCTTCAACAATTGGGTGACCGTGAGGTTGACCGGGACCGACCATTCCCGCGATTGCCAGTTGTAGGTTGACTCGGTGTTGACCCCGTAGGTCGTGAGCGTATGGGTGGTGTACGAGAGGAAGGGTTGCAGGAAGGTCTGGTTGACCTTTTCCTTATCGTCCGGCGGGCTGTCGTCCAGGCCCCAGATATGGTTGGCCAGGATGCCGCGGGTCCAGCCATTGGACTGTTTCAACGCCACTCCCGTCGGGCCCAGACCCCATTGCTCGCTGCCGAGCAACTCGTCACTGCCGGTCGGTATCAGCAACGCCGGGCCGGCACCGAGTATCCAGCCACTTGCCGTCGGCTTGGTCGGCGAGAAGAAAAAACTCTGGGTGATATCGCCGGTGCCGGATTTGTCCGCCGCACCATTGGGGGCCAGGCCGTGCTGGTCGATGATCGGCAGAATGGTGCGAGAAATGAGATTCCAGTCCTCGTTCAAGGCAAACGGCAGCACCGGCTGGAGATTGGTCACGCTGTGCATGCCCTCCCCGGTCGGCCCCATTTTCTGGTCCCAGTTGTACTGCACCGGCAGGCTGTACATGGCTGCGACCGGGTTGAGGGCTTTCTTCGCCAGTTCCGCAGAGTCCTCGGCCTGAGTCACCGGGACAAAACCCAACACCACGACGAATGTCGAAGCGGTACCCATCCACCGTATTTTCACATCCATTCTCACTCACCTGTAGAGGTCAGAGCCGGGTAGCACAGGGTTAGCGTAGGCAACTGTGATCGATGTGCAACCCGGTCCTGCCACCCGCTGGCCGTGTGTTTAAGGGTTTTTGAGAGTTATTGATTCGGATTATCCCGCTACTGCAGGCAGCATTCGGCCCGCATTGACCGGCGTGCAAACACCTGTACCCGAATGACAACTTTCATCACGTGAGAACCGAACACATGGGCATGTCGAATAAATGGATTGCGGGTATTGCTTTGAGCTGTGTATTTCAGGTCGGCTGTGTCTCGAAAGTGGCGCAACAGGAGCAATACTCGGGCTTCCTGGGCAATTACCAGGGCCTGGAGGAGCAAACCACGCCGAGTGAACAGAAGGTCCTGCGCTGGGTATCGCCGGGGTTCGATCCTCGCGCGTACTCCACTGTGGTGTTCAGGCAGATGGAACTGTATCCAGCGCCGAAACCAACCGCGCGCGTCAGCCTGAAGACCCTGCAGGACCTGCAATTGATGGCCAGCAACAGCGTCAAGCTCGCCTTTGCCCGCCGCTATGCGATCGTCCCTTATCCGCAACTGGCACCGACCAATTCGCGATCGCTGATCCTGCAAGCGGCGATCACTCACGTCAGCGCCAACAACGAAGGCATGCACTGGTATGAGGCCGTTCCGATCGGCGCCATTGTCGGGGCAACACAAGCAGCCACCGGCCATCGGGATCAGACTGCCGAGATGTACATCGAAGCCAACCTGATCGATGCCAAGACCGGTATGCCGGTCGCGAAGATCGTTCGCAAGGTGTTTGGCGCGACACTCGACAATGCCCAACAGCCGGTGCTTGCCAGTGACTTCAAGGTCGCGCTCAAAAGCATGACAGACGATATGCAGGCCCTGCTCCTCAAGCACTGATGCCCGGATAAACCCCATCGCACGCAGGCTGGCATGGGGTTTGAACCGTGCTTGTTCTCTAACAAAACCGTCAGCCGTGCCGACGCCTGACGTGAGACCCCATCATGAAAATACTGGCCCATACCCTGGCGGTGCTCATGCTGTTGCCGAGCACCAGCGCCCTGGCAGTGACGGTGATCCCCCTCAAAGGTCAGACTTCCCAGGCCATCCAACAGGACACCAGTGCCTGCCAATCCCAGGCCAACGCACAACATCCGGTACAAAGCACCGTGCCGACCGGTGGTCGGGCAAAGGGCGCCGCAACCGCCGCCGTAGCCGGGGCGACCGCGGCCGAGGTCCGGGGCCGCCAACATGAAAACGTCTATGACCAGATCGACGACGACACCCGGCAAGACTATCGCCAGAACCACGCGCGCAGTGCCGCGGCGGCCGGTGCCGTGGTGGGGGCTTCCAGGCAACGCCAGGCGCGCCGGCAGAATGATGCGGCGAGCGAGCAAAGCGTCACCGCCAATAACTCCGTCTATAGCAGCTGCCTGCAGCAGCGTGGCTACGATGTGTTGCCTTGATCGGCGGCGACAATGATCAGAAACATTGGCCGACCTTCTTCACCATGACTCAACGAACCGATTCGAATTTGAGGGCTTCACCGATGCGCCTAGCAGGTGTTCCAGTCGTGATCCTCGCTTCCTGGCTCCTGGCCGGTTGCACCGCCTCCCCTAACAGCCCGACTTCATCGTTGCAAACGGACAAATCGCCCGAGCAGTATGTCGACTGCCTTGTACCGAAGTTGAAGGACAACGCGATGAGCCCGGTTGTATCTGGCAGCGAACGCAGTTACCGGGTTGTCGTTTCGAGCAAAATTGCCGTAGACACCGTGCTGGAAACCCACAGGGCACAGGATGGAGGCAAGGTGTATCTGTACGAGCGCCAATTGCTGGCCTCGACCTTCAGGCCATCGAGCATCGAGCGTGCTGCGCAGGAATGCCTGTAACGCCGATACCCTCCGCAAAAAAGGTTCTTCACGCATCCCGGGAACCTGTAGGAGCCAGCCTGCTGGCGATGGACTCAAGCGCGCCGCGTTCATCCAGGTCACACGCGTTATCGTTGACGACCATCGCTGGCAAGCCAGCTCCTGCAATTTCCCGGGCTTGCATGAAAAAAACCAAAAAAAACCCCGCGTCCTCCATGAAGGGCGCGGGGCAAAAGCCGTTGAACGAGAGGTGAGGATCGTTTACGCCGCGCATGAACGCGATGAGTGTCAACGCTCCTCGAGATCCATTAAAAGCGCTAACGAGCCCGGTTCAAAGCTAATTGGAATCAAAAATAATCTGCCGTTGAACGGGCGCACAAACAACAATCATTGACTTGTATTGTGAACACTCTCGCCCCGTTCGGGAGCGACTAAAGCCTTGTCTGGACTGCGCAGGCAATCCGCTCAGACCCAGTCGCCGCGCAAACCCACCCGCCCGAGCTTGCAGTTTTCGGATAGCGCAGAATATCCATTCAAAGCATTATTCATGCTGTCAAAATCAAAAACCGTGGGTCATCCAGCAATGCTTTTCCTTTGTCTGATTCAACTGATGCCTCTGACAGGCAGGGCTGTTTACCGCACTGCACGCTCCTGAAACGAGCCGGTCCCGCAATGTAAAGGCGACACACAGCGCGACTTGCGCACGGTCCCCATCTTCGTTCACCTCCCAGTCCAGAATGTACCGAGCCAAATCCGGCCCCTATACTCAGGCCAGTACCGCCTGATCGGAAGATTTCTATGAGCTACACCTTCAAGTTGAAAAATGGCGCCGTGGCGATATTCGACCCGGACAGCGCCATGCTCTCCCTTACAACACCCCATGGAGATGTACAGAATTCCACGCTAGGCAGAGCCGAATCGCGTCTATTGGACCTGCTGCTGATGGAGCCAGGTGTCACTAAAAGCCGCGATGAAATCATCGACTACACCTGGAATGACCGCGTAGTTGCTTCCGGCAGTTTGAATCAAACCGTTTTCTCACTACGAAACATTTTGAATGACAGTCGCGATCACGAGATCCTGATGACTGTTCCTCGCCGGGGATATTGCTTCAACCGGCACTTTATCGTCGATGCAGCAGCCGACGTACCGGCTCCCTCAGAAGAAGCTGTGCAGCCACCGGTTGCCACTGCTGGACAACGACCGCCGCCGAATGGCGATGAGTCGCAGGCGCCCTCGAGTAAAACCGAAAAATCCACCCGCATTACCAAGGCCCAACTGATCGCTTATATCGTTACCCTGGCAGTCGTTGCCTTGACGGTCTTTCAGTTCGACTTCGAAGCGCCAAAAATTGAAATATCCAGTGTCGACAAGAATGGACTGATCATCCACGCCGTAGGCAATGATCTTGCCGAGGCACAAGCGTTGTTGGAGCTATCGGCCAAACAATCAGAACAGCTTCCACCCAACCTGAAGGGGCAAGTCTGGATCAACCTGTATAAAACCAACTATTCCGTTTCGTGCATTCGCCCGGATCTAAGCACTGCAAATCTACAATTAAACAGCGCCGAAAAAGACCTCGCCATGATGATTCGTCAATGCTTGGAAGTCACCTTATGAAGTTTGAAATTCCGCAAGCGGCTCACTGGCCGGTTATCGCCTTGATCAATGCACTCTGTGTTTTCTCCATTTTTTATTCTCCTTCGCACTACATGGAAAATACCAGCTATCAAACAAAGACCCGGCAATGGCTGGAAGATCTCAATCAACTCAACACCGAAGAGTATCTCACTATCGGGCATGGTCGACTCACCGGGACCACGCTGGAAAGCCTGAATGGGAAAATCCGCAATGCAACCATATCGGCAAATATAATCAAAGAAAGCAAAACGCAAGTACAGATCAAAATCAGTAACGTCAAACTCAGCCAGGACAATGAACTCTTTGCCATTGAAAAAACCCCTGACCTGTTCTTCAGACGCCAATACGTCTTGCAAGAAGGCGCCATTCTGAACTACGAATTGATTCCCACGCAGAATAAAAACGCCGTATGCTTTTACATACATGATCTTGGCCGTTTGCGCTGCCTGAACCATTAATTGACTCAGCACTCGCCTGGCACAGGCTCATATCAAAAATCACTCCTGATAAAAATAACAGTTATTGACTTGAATCAGATGGCGTCCCGAAAAAAAATCCCCCGCCAATAATCTCTGGAATCGAGCCTGCTTGATTCTCGTCCGGGACAATGCCCTACACAGGGGAATCAAGTGAAAACAATGCATTTCCTGCGAAGCAATAAATCGACGACCTTCGGATGGCTGGCGGTTCTATTTCTGTCTGCCCTGCCATTTTGTTCGTTAGCGAACGACGAACACTCCGTCGAAAGCACGACCATTGAATATTATGAAATTCAAACAAATCCGGATGACTCCCAGAAACTATCGCATCTGAAAATTCATAGTGAGAATGAGTATCATGCGGACGAGCAGGACAGTGATTCAGCCCTCCCTACTCCGCCACAAAGTGATACCGGAATGAGTTACGCTACCTCGCTCATATTACTTTGAACAGCGCGGCATTTGCCGTCGCAAGCGGCGATCGGCCTCTTCTGACGACCTGGTAAATATGAGTTATTGACTTTGGAAGGCGCAGTCGGGGTGAGATTATTTTCAGACCACGTCGTGGCAGAGATACAGCTGACACTAGGTTCTGCCTGAATGAACTGTAAATAAGGGAATCGCCTCGATGCTACTGAAAAACTTCGTCACCGTGTCGTTTGGTTTATTGCTTTCGCTCAAGGCCATGGCCGACGACAAGGGCATCTACAGCGCAAAATTGACGAGTGTCGAAACCAACAAGAAGGCTCCGGATTCTGTGAAAACTGGCTATCAGGTAAAAACGGGTTACCGTATTGACGACTTTTATTCCTTTACAGCGGCAGCCATTGACCCGATGAAACCCCAGTCGAAAATATTCAGTCCGATGGTTGACCCGCGCAACGTACAGCAGCTGGACGACTCACCATCGCACAGCAATTACGCGTTTTCAGCGGAGCTGGAAATAATCCGCGGGCTCTGACACCCCTCCCGACGCGGCTGTACCTTCATCCGGCATGTGACCGTCATCGCTGCACGGACAGTCATTGCCTGACCCTAATCATTCAACAGGTGAGCTTTCAATTTCATGAGTATCGCACCTCCCGATGAAATCTTTCATTTGTCTACTGCGTTGCCAAGTCAACTGAACAGAACCATAGGCAACTGGGAAATGAGCCTTATCCCGACCGAGCATGAGGCGCGCATCCGGCAACACAAGCTCTTTCACAGCCCTGAACTGCAGTGCAGTCGCCTTGAGTTCGACTCATCCATCACCCTGGTCAGTTCCGTTCCCGCCGGATTCGTCACATTCGCCATCTCGCAGGCCCCGATTGGCCGCCCCGTCGTGAACAATCACAAACTACGGCCTGACGAAATTATCGTACTGCACAGCGACGAATCGGTGCATTACACCTGCGAACCGAATGAAACACTGTTCACCATCACCACAACACTGGAGCACTATGACCGGTGCCGCCAACTTCACCCTGTCAAAGACATACTTGCGAACAGAACAAAACACAGCTACCAGGTTGATAACTTTCAATTCATACAGTCTGCCATTCAAGCCATCAGCGCCTGCTGTGTCGACATCAATGACGCGGCTTCCCCACAGTACGCTCAAGCAGATCGCTCAACGATTGAAACTGCGGTACTTGCGTCTGTATTGCAATCATTGACCCCCGCTGGCGGCTTTAAACGTAAAGTCCCCACCAGACGGAAGGTGGCGATAGAAGCCATCGAGTACATTCATGACAATGTCAAAAAAACGCTCACCATCAAGTCGCTTGTAAGGCAACTTGAGACTACAACCCGCACCCTGCATTTTGGCTTCATCGAGACATTCGGGATGTCGCCAATCGCCTATATCAGAAACTTGAGACTCGCCAGTGCCCGCCGCGACCTGATCAATAAAACATGGCCCACCGTGACGGAAACCGCCATGTTCTGGAACTTTCATCATCTGGGCCGCTTTTCCAAGGCCTATCAGACTGCTTACGGAGAGACCCCGTCAGAAACGGCCAGGCGCAACTCAGCCAGGCCCAGGAATACCACCTCATCCCTATACAACCAGGTCGTTGGTTCGTTTCCATCTTCCCCCTGAAAATGAGGATTAATAATTTCCGTTGATTAACCATGGATGCCGACAATTGCTTGTTTTCCCACTCAAGGAGATAAGCATGCTTCATCGAATAAACACGCTGCCACTCAAGCAAAAAATCATGCTGTGCATGACCGCCTATGTCAGCGGCATCTTATTGGCCTGGGTCATTGACTGGTACTGAAGAGGTTTAACTCGCGACTGCAAGGTGCACAGTGAAATAATGATACCTCGGGGTTTTCGATGATTGCCGTATATAAAGCGTTATCTGCAAGGCACGCAATCACTGTATGTCTGATTGCTGCAGCGGGCTGGGCCGCATGGTTCTGCGCCGCAGGTCTGGCGGAGTCAGTCGTTGCACGGAAGTTGAATAACGTTTATGCCGATCTGCGTGCGGCTCAAGTGGAGCCCAATGCGCAGATCGACAAGGTACTGGAAGCCCTCGGCGATCTTGATCGCTCAGGTCAGGAATGCTCCGTCGAGCAGTATTCACAACTGGCCGACCTGGTCAAAGACCTGCGATTTGTTGATCAAGCGGCAATCCAGTTGCCCAATGGCAAGATCTGCTCCTCCTATGGACAAGAACTGCCGTCGATACTGGCCGGTAATGAGAAGCGCAAGTTCTCCGTTGGAAGGCGAACCTATTGGGTCGATTCCGGCCACGCCGTTTCTGCGGACACCGACTTTATCATCGTCTCGGAACAGTCGACCTACGTCTGGGCAAACAAGAAGATCCTGCTCGACAACTTGAAGTTTCCCGAGGACCTGCAACTGGACCTCATCGGCCCCGGCGGCGCAGTACCCATTGCGTCTACAGGCCTCAAGCCCCTGCAGATGCTGAAGCCGTTCCACCTTGAAGAACTGGTTGCCTCGGCAGACAAGGTCCTCATCGCCTTTGCAGGCAACCGAAATGAACTGATCTCGGTCATTTCGCTTCCGTCGAGTTACCTGACAGGTCTCAAATTCAAATTATTCATTGGCCTTGCGTGCCTGTTCGCAGCGCTGCTGTTGCTCGCAAGGTGTTTCCAACGGCATTACACCTCCACTGCCGTACGACTTCGCAAAGCCCTGAAAGCCAACACGCTGGGTGTTCACTATCAGCCGATCGTCAATTTGACGACAGGCTATCTGGTTGGCGCCGAATCACTTTCTCACTGGAGCGACAACGGCACCCCTGTGCCTGCGGACGTGTTCATTGCGGTGGCGGAGAAGTCTGACCTGATCCGCAAACTGACGCGTTCGGTGATTCGACAAGTAGCGGAGGATTACAGCACTTACCTTTGGGCGTGCAAGGATTTCTACATCACGGTCAATCTGTCCGCCCAGGATATTCAGGACCCGGACTTCCCAGACTATGTGGCCAGCGTGCTGGCAACCTACAACATGCCTGTCTCAGCCATGGCCTTTGAAATCACCGAAAGAACCATGCTCGACCAGAAGCCTGCCGCCATGCAATTGCGACGGCTTCGGGCGTGCGGTCATCGCATCGCCGTGGACGACTTCGGTATCGGCTACTCCAACCTCTCGCTCCTCGATTCAGTGCCTTTCGACATTCTGAAAATAGATCGCTCGTTCATCGCCGGCGACAAGATCGCAGCCGAGGATGCCCTGTGGCGACACATTGCCCAGTTGGCCAGGTCGCTAAGACTCAAGGTCGTGGCCGAAGGGGTCGAGACTGCGGAGCAACTGCCGCATCTGGTTTCAGAGGGCGTTCTGTTGGCACAAGGCTGGTTGTTCTCCAAAGCGCTGCCTGTCCAGGCGTTGGCAAGACGCTACTTTCAATGCCCGGCAAACAGCCCGCCTCACGACCCGAAAATATCAATCAATGACTTCTATTAACGCCTCATGGCCCCTCAAATGCTCGCCGAACCCTAACACCTGACAAACCTGTACAAGGACTCCACTACACATGCTACTTCGAAACCTTGGCTTCGCTTCACTGCTATCGCTGCTGTCTTTCCAGGCGCTCGCTGATGACAAAGGTTTGTATCTTGGAGCTGGCGTAAGCAGCATCCAGACCGAAGAATCCCGGCTGGACGACGAGGACACCAGCTACAAAGTTTATGCCGGCTATCGCGTCAACAGCTACCTGGCCTTCGAAGGTGCCTACGTCGATCTCGGTCAATTCAAGGACAAGAACATCGATTTCGACGGCAAGTCGGCTCAGGCTGCCGCCCATGTCGGCTTTCCGCTGGGTGATCGGGTGCGGTTGTTCGGCAGTGTCGGTGCTCACGCCTGGGACGCCGACGGTAATGCCACCGACGACGATACCGGGGTTGACCTGACCTACGGTGTCGGCGTGGAATTCGATGTCTTTCGCAACATCGGTGTGCGCGCTGAATACGAAGTGCTGGAGGTCGGAGAGATCGACCTGAATCAGACGACTGCATCCGCCTACATGCTTTTTTAATACCGCTGCAACTGAGCGACCGGCCCCGGTCGCTCATCGCACTCGTCGCAACGTCCCCCCCCTGGCACCGGACCCGATCACCGATGCTCACGTGTGCCTTTGCACCCGCAAGACGCACTCCCTCCCCGCCAAGTGCCAAAAAGCCAACGACACCAAAATCCCGAAGTCCTTCCCGGTTTTTTGAAAGCCCCCCGCTAACACACTAGAACTACAGAATCGTCCTACGCTCAATAACTGGAAAGCCGGCCAATGGGTCCGCGCGATAAATCAACACTCGGTCTGCCCCAAGTAGACTGGACACCTCTGTACAAGAGTCCGCCAGGAATCCAACGTCGTCCAATCGATGCCTTTTTCTAATTCAAAACGACAAACAGGTCCGCGCATCATTATCTGCGTCTGGATGGTCTGCTCAGCGTCGGCGGTATGTCCCCACGGAACCGTGTCCAGGTCCCGCAGCAGACTCGCCAATATGTCCTGATCAAGGCGATCGCCAAATTGAGCGACCAAGTAATGTTTCGCTTGGCGAAATCGAACTCCGGTGCCGATTAGTTGCGCAGCCAAGGGAGATGCGCCACTGCCCGCCACAGCAATTTCGGGAGCATGCCGCACGATCATCCCCGGCATTCCCGATAGCGTTGACGATCCCGCCGCCATGACTCGCTGGAGGTCATCCACCAGGTCCGAACGTTTGAACAGGCAGGCTGCAATCAGATCATCGCCGACATTGAAGACGTCCCGCCTGGCGAGCTCCCAAAGTGCTTCTCTTGGCCACTTGGCTGCCAGAAAAAGGCTGGCTTGACGGAGCGACTCATAACGTTCTGACCACAGTCCATCGTCCTCGGACTCCTCATTCAGCCAGTGCGCATACCCGTCAATTATTCCGCGGCAATAATCGAATCCCCTGCGCAGGCAACGCAAGAGCAGACCACGAACGAGTCGACTCCGCGCTATCGCGGCGACAGTCGACGACAACGGTAGGGCGTGCAAGGCGACGTACTGCGACGCATCATCGAGCATCGCCCGATGCTGGACCAGTGTTGTGAGAATCGCCTTCCATTTCGGCCCATCGAAACGTTCGGCGAAGCCGTCGACGACTTCGTTGGCAACATACGAAAAATCGTAAGAGGCGTCGAATAGCAAACGCGTGGCGACCACAAAATGCCTGAGATTCTCGTAATCCCAAGGATCCGATTCTTGCGCGTGCAGGCGGATGAACAGTGTCCAGGTACCCAGCACCTGTTCGCGCCTGATTCTCAGTGCTGGGAACATCCAGGCACGGAATCGATCCAGGAATACCTCAAACGCCAGGATCCGCGCGATTTCATCCCCGGTGCAGTCCGGTGGTTCCGTCCACTCAACCGAAATCTTACGCGGCGTGAAGACGTAACTGGCTTTGTGCGTTCCCATAGGAATCTGGATCTCGAGCAACTCTCGCTCGAAACGCAGAACCTTTGTCGAGCGACTGCTGAACGTCGAACAGAAGTGTTCGAGCGCTTGTACGCGCCTTGGTAGCTGCTGTGTATCAAGCCGCAGCCCCGCCAGGGAATATTGATGAAGGAGGTTGTGTAGAACGTGAGGATTTTCGTACCGCTGAATTGCCCCGCGGGAAAGCACAATGGCGCCGAACTCGAACCGCCAGTTGCGGTCCTGTATCTCGAATGACTCCGGGATCGCTTCATCAGCCCACTGACTCAGCCAAGTTTGAAAGCACTGGAGCACTGCGGTATCGCCCTCAGAAAGCGATCCCATGCTCAAAAAATCGATCCAGCATTGCATCGCCATGAGGTAGTCGCGGTAGCTGCTAAAATCGCCCTCCTCCACCGCGCGCGCTAGCATTCCTTTTAATGAGGCGTCGTAAGTTTCGACTAATGATCCTCTGATCTGCTCGGCAACGTTTTCCAGACCTGCCTCATACAGTGCGCCTCGCAACGTCAAGTAGGTATGGTTGAGTTGTTGAGGAAGTCGCGCCGTTGCGCCGCCACCCGACACAATGCCTCTAAACGACGCTACTGATTGCCGGAATGCATCCACCGGTTCAAGGACGGCGGGATTATTGAGAGCCTGCCGCGTAAGCAAGATTGCACTCGATATCGGCAACTCCAAGGAACGGATGGATATCATCGCCTCGACAAGCAAGCCATCTTCAAGATCTCGCGACAATGCCTCGAGATAGGAGATGGCATCATCCTGCACATAAACGGGCAGCTGCGCACATTCCGTCCTGACGAAGGCGACGCATTCTAGAATCAACACGGCGTTTTCTCGCCGAAGCGACGTCAGTTGCGCAGCGGCCGAGCCGAGCAGACGACGCAACGTTTGTGGTGGCACCCAAGACATCGCCGCTTCACAGTCGAGCAATGCCATGATGATTCGAAGGTCACCGCTTGTGACCAAGGTGCGTGTCACGAACGACAGAGCGAACAGTGCGCGCAATGGGTTCTGTGGCGTATCCCGAGATACTTGAACGGCACGTTCGTAGTCTCTCGAAAAATCCGTGAGCGCGCGGTACTCATCGGCATACCCTGGATTCTTTGACCGCCAGATTGCCGCGAGCAAGGAAGGTGACTCCACTATGCCATCTGCACGATGCATCCACCTTTCCGGCATCGGTTGTTCGGTGCGTGTGAACAGCCGTTCCCTGGCCTCTCTCGCGATCGGCAGACGACGCAGTTGGGAAAGGATTTCGCTGCAGTCTCGCGACAACTTGCCACCCGGTGCCAACACTTCATCGGTAAAGACAAGAGCGCAATCATCGGGCACCACCAACTCTCGTCGTAGCTCAGTCTGAACTGCTCGCAGCATTGTCGCGTCACCGAGAATGCAGGTGCCACGGTCAAATACAACGCTGTCTGCTCCGGCTGGCATGCGTCGAGTGTCCATCCTGACGCAGGTAATTTTCTGCTGACGGAACATGATACCGGCGTGTTCCTCCGCACTGCCTTCGTCCACTATCACTACCGCCACGTTGGCCTGTTCCCGTGCGTTGAGCGCAAGATACCGGCGCCAAGCGCTCATGAGATCCGGTGCCACTAATGCGCGGCCCGAAGATTGTGCGCCCAGCATCAACAAGCAGGCATCCACAACATCGTAGCGCCCGATCAACGCTTCACGGCATGCGTCGGTCAACACATCACGGTCGCGAAAGGCATCATCAAGATACGCCGGCCGCACCTGCAGCAGATGTAACCGTCGCACTGTCGTCGTGCATAAATGGCGTCCACGCCAGAGCCTAAGGTCTGAACAAGCCGGACGCAGGACCAAGGACGTCGCCAGCGAGCCGGTATTCTGAGCACTGGCGAAACCAAAACCGATCGTATGCGCGACATTCATCAACTGCGGGTTTCTCGGCATGATGGTCGTCACGGACACAAAGCCAAGCGTTGTATCGATGCCCCATTCGCAATCGATAGCCATGAAGTCAAACGTCTGCATCAGCTCGTTGCAAACCGCCTCCATGTGTTCAAGAACTGCCGTGTCCAGATACGGCGAATGATCAGGACCGACATCGATGGAGACATCGATCTTTAGCAGCGGCTGCACAAAGCATGGAATGGCCTCGACTTGATCGTTATGCCCCGAAAGCGCGAGCTGGAGTCGTGCATGCTCAGTAGATCCACTCATGGCCACCGCGGCAACACACTGTATCAGCGCTTCTGGCTCGGGACAGATCAGGCTTTCGTAACCACCGGCATTGACGTGATCCGTCAGATCCTCGTTGCCTGCACTACGCACGATCCAGGGCGCCGGACCACAGACGTTTTCTACGCTTCGCGCCAACCCCGGAAAAGCCTCCTTCAAAGCAGCCTCGTAGATCGATACCGCGTCATCCGCCTTTGCCTGCCCGCCCGCAACTGCAGTTGACAAAGGAGCAATCGGAAAGATGGGCAGCACAAGATTACTCAGGGAATCGAGCTTCCGAATGCGCAGAAGCCGATCCACCTTGGGTCCGTAGAGCTGTTCTTCTTCTGTAATCATGATTTAGCACGCAAGATTCGATGAATGGGATGGTGCAACGTGGCGCTAATCGTCACCGTGCCCCTACGACGAACGCGTTTCGCACAGAAATAAAGCTTTATGAAGTAAGTTGGTTACTTCCGTTATGTGCATCACGCCGAGCAAGTCGCAAACACTAAACATGTAAATGAGGTTGAGAAAGCTGTGCCGACAACAGCTGGAGTAGCATGTTACATTTTCATGTGACAGGAGCTCTTGCAATACCCGATGAGATCGAAAAGCCTTACTGGAGAAGAGTCCTACAAAGCCTAAAGAAAAATACTACGCCACTATTTTATTCCGAGTTAGATTCGGAACTTGCAGCCCGACGAGATTTGACCTGAATTAAATATCGTGCCTTTATCAAAGAGATTAATTACTCTTCGAAACCAGCCAAGTTAAATTCGCTAACTAAAAACCAATCAGCAAGGGGTCACACTCTTGACACCTCATTTCATTCGCCAACTCGTCATTCACACGCTCTGCAATGTGACCGGCGAACCCCCTGAAGCTGTAACAGCCCTCGACAGGGTTGAATTGAGTACACGTGACTGGGAGCAGCTCTTCAGCCGACTGGAAGCGACACTCGACATCCAGACCGGTATGTTGACTTCGGCCGAGCGAACGATCTCCATCGACGCGTTGGTGCGTATGCTGCATGTCAGGCTAAAAGACGACATCGTCATCTGAGCGGTACGTGATCGGAATCGTTGTGAACCCTGACGCGAGGCATAAGCTCCCCCCTCAGGAGGGCTGATCACGTAACATGATGTATTGCTTACGCGCCTCTCCGGGCGGTGGCGACGACTGCGATTTCGGGAACAGCGCGCAAGCCGTGGAGTATGAATCCAAGCATGGCGCGGACTAGCGGTCAGGCGTCAATCAAGGCTCCTCCGACTCTTGCGCCGGCGCCATGTACCACTTGTCCCTGGGCACCCATTTCTCCTGTTGCGGATCACCCAGGTAGTGCGGCGACATGATCTGCACACCGTACTCGTTGAACACATCCTGGATGTTGGCGTGCAGCATGCTCAGCAGCACCGCTCGCGGCCGTGGTTGGCTGGGGATGGCCTGGGCCACCAACCGGTACTCGGGGTAGAAATCCGACAACGCCGTCTGGAACACCTGCGGCGGTGGGGTTTCGAGGACGCCGGGCGTGCGTCTGGCGGCTTCCAGCAACATCCCTTCGACCTGTCGCCAGGGGGTGTCATAGCCAATGGTGACCACGGTGTCGACCACATAACCGGGGCCTTGTACGACCCGAGAGTAGTTCTTGGTGACGGTGCCTGTGATCATCGAGTTGGGCAGGGTCAGTACTTCGCCCAGGCCGGTACGAATGCTGGTGGTGAACATGCCCAGTTCAGTGACCGTCCCTTCGTGCTCGCCAATGCGTACGAATTCACCGGGGCGCAGGGTCCGGGTGTACGTCAGGATCAACCCGGCCGCCGCTTGCCCAACGACGCTGGAAGCACCCAGCGAGATCATCAGGCCGACCAGCACCGACAGGCCTTTGAACGCATCGGTTCCGGCACCCGGCAAGTAGGGATAAGCCATGGCCAGGGCAAACAGCCAGATCGCCAGCGACGTCAGGCGCTGGGTGGGCTTCAGGGTTTCGTGGTTCAGCCAGTTGAAGGTGCCGGGCGTGGCCATGCGCTGCAGTATCCGGCGAGAGAAGACGGTCACGCCTCGCGCAATGAAGAAGATCGCCAGCGCCACGCCGAGCCCGGGGATGGCCCCGAGAATCCCTTGCAGCAAATAGTCGGCGACTTCCAGCAGATAGTTGTTAAGGCTTTCCCCCCAGGGTCGGGTATAGGGAAAACGCGACAGGACAAACCCCAGCCACTCGTAGGTGAGCAGCAGCACGATGACCCAGCGCAGCACTTCCAGCACGCGGCTGACCAAGGGATAGAGGAAGTTGGCGTCGATCAGCGGCACCCGCCCGACCTTCAGGGCCTGGGTGTGCCGATGCATCAGGTCGGGCAGTTTTTTCAGCAATTTGCGCCGTAGAAAAACCATGGCCAGGAGCAGGCCGAGATAGACTCCGGTGGCGAGCAGCGCGGCGCCCACCGAGCGGAGTATCAAGTGCAGGCTGCGAGCTTCCTGGGTTTCGGCCACCACCTGACGCAGTTTTTCAGCCGCAGCTTCCGCGGCTTGCTGCACCGAGTCGAATTCGGTGGCGTCGAAATCCTTGGGCGTAACGATGAAAGCGCGGCGAGAACCCAGCAGCACCATGTAGTTTGTCATGATCGGGTCGAGGGTAACCTTCAGGTTGTCGGCCTCGTCCAGCGCCTCCCCGATCACCGCTTTCGCCCGTTTGACCCGCGAGGCCGGGGCTTCACCGAGGAGGGTCGCGCGAAACACCATGACACTGCGGTTGGCCACTTTCAGTTCAGCAGGCGCATCAGCCACCTTTGGTGAATCCTCGGCCCACAGCTGCAACGACCAGAACAACCCGAAAACAGTGAACAATACAACGAGCAGCCTGCTCCGCATCTGTCAGATCCCTACTTCATAAATTTCTGGTCGAGTGTACGTACCGCAGCGTAGTCCACCGATGAACGGTTGTCAGATGGGTGCTTCTGTAGGAGCGAGCTTGCTCGCGATAAACCAGAGAGCACCGCGGGGCACCTGCCAGCCAGCGTTATCGTTGACGACCATCGCGAGCTCGCTCCTACAGGGTTTGTGTTTTCGCCAGCGGCCAATGCCCTCTGTAGGAGCGAGCTTGAACTGGCCTAATGATTTTGGACACTTCAATCGGGCGCTATGATGGCGCCCAAATCTGAGGTGTTTGGATATGCGTAAATCTTATTCCAGTGAGTTCAAACTCAAGGCCGCCAGCATGGTGCTGGACGAGGGCCAGTCAGTTCCCGATGTTTGTGCCAGTTTGGATATTGGCCCTACGGCCTTGCGCCGTTGGGTCGACCAGGTTCGCAAAGAACGCTTGGGTTCGACCCCGTTGGGGGCCAAGGCAATCACCGCCGATCAGCGGGAGATTCAGCAGCTCAAAGCGTTGCTCAGGCAAAAAGACCTGGACATTGAAATCCTAAAAAAGGCCAGTGCTCTCCTGCTTTTGGACTCCAAAGATCATTCTCGCTGATCAATGAGCTGGACGAGCAGTACGGCGTTAACAATTGCTGTCGGGCGTTTGGAGTCACCCGCAGCAGCTTTTACGCCTGGCGTCAGCGCCAGGGCAAGGTGAATCCTGAACGGGAGAAACTTAAGGCCGTGCTGGTCAAGCATCATAAGGAATCCAGAGCGTCCGCCGGGTCTCGCACCCTGTCCAAGGAACTGCAAGCCAAGGGGCACCGTGTCGGGCGCCATATGGCTCGTAGCTTGATGCGCGAAGCCGGTGTTGCCAGTCATCAACGGCGGCGGCACAAGTACAAATCTTCCGGCGTTGAGGCGCTGGTGGCGCCGCATGTGCTCAAGCGCAAGTTTGATGTCACGGCGGTTAACCAAGTGTGGTGCGGCGATGTGACCTACATCAAAGTCGGCACGCGCTGGATGTATTTCGCGGCGGTGCTGGATCTGTTTGCCCGCAGGATCGTGGGCTGGTCGTTTTCGATGATTTCCGATGCCACGCTGACCTGCGAAGCGTTGCGGATGGCGGTCGACCTGCGAGGCCGGCCAAAAGAGGTGCTGTTTCACTCTGACCAGGGCTGCCAATACACCAGTCATAAATTCAGGAAAGAAATGCGCAAACATGGCCTCCTGCAAAGCATGAGTCGCAAAGGTGAGTGCTGGGACAACGCTCCGATGGAGCGTTTCTTTGGAAGCCTCAAGTCAGAGTGGGTACCAGAAGATGGCTACCGCTCGGAACATGAGGCGCGGGTGGATGTGCAGCGTTATGTGATGCGTTACAACAACGTCAGGCTCCATAGCTACAACGACTACCGGTCGCCGGTAGCTATGGAGAAGCTGGCGGCATGAAACCGTAACTGGTGTCCAAAATTAGTTGACCAGTTCAGCTTGCTCGCGATAAACCGGAGAACACCGCGGGGTACCTGCTAACCAACGTTATCGTTGACGACCATCGCGAGCGAGCTCGCTCCTACAGTTACGGTGTGTTCAATACCTGATTCAAGGATTGACCTGGTAACCCTTGCCCTGCAAACAACTGGTGTAAGCCGACGTGGTGTTCGCCTGCGTGGTTTTCGATTGCTCCCGGCGTTCCTGGCGCTGACGTGACGCACCGACCACGGCACCGGCCGCCGCCGTCTCCTTGGCGCGGTTCTGGCGATAGTCCTGTTTGGTGTCGTCGTCGACACGATCATAGACCTCGTCACGTTGATTGCCGCGCACCTGGGCCCCAGCGGCGCCGGCGGCGGCCCCCACAGCGGCACCCTTGATCCGCCCGCCAGAAGGCGTGGAAGCCGTCGAGGTGCTTTGGCTGGCGGCGATACTGTTGCATTCGTTGATGTCGGCCTGGGTTTGTTGTGAACTTTGCCCTTTCATCGGCACCACCGATTGCGCCCATCCCGGGGCGCTTAAAACCGACAAGGCGAGACACAGACTGATAGGTGACAATTTTTTCATGATGACCTCCGGATGAACCTGGCTCACCCCCAACAGGAGTTTAGATCAGCCCCCATCAGCCACCCGATTGCTGACCGGCGGTGGGCTCGATCTCCATGACCAGCCGGTCGTCGACACAACGCGCCGGCATCATCATTTTTATCAGGCGCCAATCCCCCGAAGGGGCATGAGGCCGAAAGCAAGGTAGGACGTGTATTCAGAACAATGGCGCGGGGAGTCGAACGCACTGAAGATCAAACTGTGGGAGCGAGCCTGCTCGCGAAGGCGGTGTATCAGCCACCAATGATGTTGAATTTGAAGGCCCCTTCGCGAGCAAGCCCGCTCCCACAGGTTTTGCAGTGTTGATCAGGCCTTGGTGGTCAGCGGATAGAGCTTGTCATCGAACTGCGACAGCTTCGGAAACACCAGGGGCTGGTCATCACTCAGGTGTTGCAGGCGCTGGCCGTAATCAACCAGAAATTGCTGGCGCGCCTCTTCGCTGATGTACGGCACATGCCAAGCCACGAAGGGTTCCAGCACGTCAAAACCAACATAAGCCAGGGTTCCACGCAGGATCGGCCGCAGCATGTCCTCCAACGGACCGTGAATCGCGCCCTCACCGAACATGTGCTCACGCCCACCCAGGGTCACGGTCACCATCGCTTTCTTGCCGGCCAATCCACCCTGATCGTAGAAGCGCTTGCCGCCGTAGCAGATGCCGGACACCAGCACCCGGTCGATCCAGCCCTTGAGCATGGCCGGGGCGGAGAACCAGAAAATCGGGAAGTTGAGGATCAGCAGGTCGGCCCACAGCAGTTTGTCCAGCTCGGCCTGGATGTCCGGTGCCAGCGACTGGCTCTTCACGCCCAGGCGTTGTTCCAGGGCATAGACCAGGTACTCGGGATTTTCCCGATTCGAGAAGTCAGCTTCGCTGGCCACCGGGTTCCAGTTCATTTTGTACAGGTCGCTGACCTGCACTTCGTGGCCCTGGGCCTGGAGGGTGGCGACAGCCTGGTCACGCAGGGCGGCGGTGAAGGATTGCGGCTCCGGGTGAGCGTGGACGATCAGTACTTTCATGGTGGTTCCTTAGATTTGTTCCAGCGTATCGAGTGAAAGTGTGGAGTAGCAACATCGTGGGTGATGAACAGTCTGCATCGCCAACCGTCACACCTGGATCGCCTTCACTTCGACGAACTCGTTGAGTCCCTCCTCACCCCACTCCCGGCCATTTCCCGATTGTTTGTAGCCACCGAACGGCGCCTGATAGTTGAACGCCGCGCCATTGAGGAAGCACTGGCCGGCGCGCATCTGCCGGCCCAGGTGCAAGGCACGCTCGGCACTGCCGGCCCAGACGCCGCTGGACAGGCCGAACGGCGAGTCGTTGGCGATCTGCACCGCTTGCGCCTCGTCGGCGTAGGGAATCAGGCACAGCACCGGACCGAAGATCTCTTCCTGGGCAATGCGCATGCGGTTGTCGACATCGGCGAACAGCGTCGGGCTGACATAGAAGCCGCGCTCGAATACCGACGGCGCGTCACCGCCGCACAGCAGCCTTGCGCCTTCCTGTTGGCCGGCCTTGATGTAATCGAGCACGGTGCGTTTTTGCCCCGCTGAACACATAGGTCCCAGGAAGCTTTGCGGGTCCAGGGGATCGCCCATGCGCAGGCTCAGGGTCTCCTGCAGGGCGATTTCCACAGCTTGGGCATAACGGCTGGCCGGCAGCAGCATGCGGGTCAGTGCGGTGCAGGTCTGGCCGGAGTTGATCATCACGTCCTGCACGCCGTAGCGCACGGCAGCGTCCAGGTCCGCATCCTCGGCGATCAGCAGCGGCGACTTGCCGCCCAGTTCCAGGCACACCCGTTTCACCGAAGGCGCCGCCGCTTGCGCAACGCGAACGCCGGCACCGGTGGAGCCGGTGAACGACACCATGTCCACGTCAGGGTGTTTGGCCAGCGCTTCGCCGACTTTCGAACCCGGCCCGCTGACCAGGTTGAAGACACCAGCCGGCAAGCCGATGTCTTCTATCATCTGCGCCAGCAGGAAGGCATGCAGCGGGGTTTCCTGGCTCGGCTTGACCACCACGGTGCAACCGGCGGCCAGAGCCGGGGCGAGTTTGCCGATCAACTGGTGCAGCGGGTAATTCCACGGGTTGATGAACGCGCAGACACCCACGGCCTCGCGGATCACCAGCGAATTGCCGACTTCGCGCACCTCGTCCATCAGATGAGCCAGTTCGACGTACTGCTCAAGGCCAGCGATCGGCCCGTCGACCTGCACCGAGCGGCACCATTGCACCGGCATGCCCAGTTCGCTGGTGATGACCGAGGCCATCTCATCAGCACGGGCACGCAATTGCCCGGCCAGGGCGCGAATGTAACCGGCACGCACGCTGGAGGGTGTGCGTGACCATGAATCGAAGGCCCGGCGTGCAGCCGCCACGGCGTTTTCAACATCGCGCTCATCGCCCAGCGGCACGCTGCCAGCCACTTCTTCCGTGGCCGGGTTGATCACCTCGGCGATGCCCTGCCCCGACGGTTTTTGCCAGCGGCCATCAATAAACAGTGCATTGTGATTAAGCATGAACCTGAGCCTCCATCAATTCCTGGGCACAACGGGCAATGCGCTGGCAGGCATCGCGCAACGGTTCAGCACCGACCACCAGACCGAGGCGAATGTGCCCCGCCGCGCTCGGACCAAAGGCCTCGCCCGCCAATACCGACACACCGTGGCGATCCAGCAGACGGTCGGCAAACGCCTGAGCGCTGAGCCCGGTCTGGCGGATATCGAGCATCACGAACATGCCGCCATCGGGTATCAACGCCCGCACGCCGGGGCAATCGGCCAGGCTGTCGCACACCAGGTCGCGACGCTGGCGATAGGCTTCGCGCATGGCCTCCAGTTCCGGCAGGTTGCTTTCCAGGGCAACCACGGCAGCGTCCTGAATGAAATCCGGCGAGCCGTAGAGCATGCACAGCGCAAGGTTTTCCAAGTGCGCAGCGAGGGACGGTGGCGCCACCACCCAGCCGACGCGCCAGCCGGTCATGGCGTGGGATTTCGACAGGCTGTTGAGGGTCGCGGTGCGCTCGGCCATGCCCGGCAGGCTCGCCGGGCTGACGTGCTCGCCTTCGAACAGCAGTTCGCTGTAGACCTCGTCGGAAATCAGCCACAGGTCGTGGCCGATGCACAATTCGGCCAGAGCGGTCCAGGTGCTGCGCGGCAGGCTGGCGCCGGACGGGTTGTGCGGACTGTTCAGCGCCAGGGCCCGGGTGCGCGGCGTGATGCGCGCGGCGACATCTTCAGGCAATACGCGAAAGCCGTTTTCCGAACGCACCGGCACCGGCACCACCACGGCGCCGCAGGCACCAAACACCGCTTCGTAGGTGACGTACATCGGTTCGGCGACGATCACTTCGTCACCCGGGTTGAGCACGCATTGGGCGACGCTGAACAAAGCACATTGCGCCCCGGCCAGCACAGTGACCTGGTCGGCCGAAACGCTTTGGCCGCTGCGTTGTTGATGACGCCTGGCAATGGCCTCACGCAGGGCACGCTTGCCGCGCACCTCGGCGTAATGGGTGTTGCCGCTCAACAGGCTGTCGATGGCCCCCTGCACGATCGGCTGTGGCGTGTCGAAATCCGGGTCGCCCACGGACAGCAACAAAATGTCCTGGCCCTGCTCGCGCAGCGCCAGGGCGCGGTAGTGAATATCCCACGCGGCAGCGCCATCGCCGGCGATACGTTGAGTCAGATCGGAAAAGCGCATGGCTTCGTCCCCTTCAAATACAGATCAGTGCGCGCAGGCATGCTTGAGTTCGATCAAGGTCACGCCGTTGCGCTTGAAGCCGTGGCGCAAGTCGGTCTGCAACTCGGCCAGGCTTTGCGGCTGGTTCACCGTGCAACCGAACGCACGCGCGAGAGCGGCGAAATCCGGATTGCGCGGCAGTACGCCGATGGGTTCGATGTCCAGGCCGAGCATGTCGTCGCGGATCTGCCCCAGGGCGTCGTTGTTCCACAGCAGCACCACCAGCGGGCTGTCCAGCTCTTCAACAGCCGTCGCCAGTTCCTGCGCGGTATAGAGGAAACCGCCGTCGCCGACCAGCACCAGACCGGGCCGTTGCGGTGCGCCGAACTTGGCGCCAATCCCCGCCGGCAGGCCATAACCCAAGGTGCCGTAGCCGGTCGGGTGCAGCCAGCTGCGGATGGCCAGGCTGTCAAAGGCGTAGTTACCCGTATACGCAAGCTGGGTCATGTCGGTGCTGATGAAGGCGTTTTCCGGCAGCTCCGCCGCAATACGCTCGAGAATCGCCTGATGGATCGACTGCAACGGGCCATGGCTGGCCTTGACCGCTTCGCGCAACGCGGCAACCGAGGCAATCGCGGGGCCGGCATCACGCGCGTCCGATGGCAGGCGCTCAAGCAAACCGCTGAGGGTTTGTTGTGCATCGCCCTGCAAGGCCACTGCGCAGGGGTAGAAGTCGTTGAATTTGCGCGGGTCGATATCGACGCGCAGCAGTTCACCCTTGAGCGGCAGGCGTTCGCGCCAGAAGTCGGTGTCGGCCATTTCTGTGCCGACCGCCAGCACCACGTCGGCCTCGGCGATCAGGTTCCAGCCCGGCTCCACACACAGGGAGGAGCCGGCGTTGAGCGGTGCATCCGGTGGCAGCAGGCCCTTGCCGGCGACGCTGGTGAACAGTGGCGCAGCGAGACGCGTGCTGAGTTCGTTCAGTTCCTGCACGGCATTGAGTGCACCACCGCCGGCAATGATCATCGGGCGTTTGGCCGCGTTGAGTTTGGCCACCGCTTGATCCAGCGCAGTGGCGGATGCCGGACCACGGCCCGGACGACGCACCACATCATTGCTCCAGTCACGGGCGATCGGCGCCGCCAACACGTCCAGCGGCACCGCGATGTGCACCGGGCGCGGTCGCTCGCTGTCGAACACCGCGTAGGCACGGGCGACCAGTTCCGGCAGGTCTTCGGCGGTCAGCGCCACGGCCGAGAACGCCGTGATCGGCGCGGTCATCGCCCGCTGGTCCTGGCACTCGTGCAGGCTGCCCCAACCCTTGCCGAGGCTGGCGCTGTGGTTGACGCTGGAAATCACCAGCATCGGAATCGAGTCGGCATAGGCCTGGCCGATACCGGTGGCGGCGTTGGTCACGCCGGGGCCGGTGATGACGAAGCACACGCCGGGTTTGCCGCTGACCCGGGCATAACCGTCGGCCATGAAGCTGGCGCCCTGCTCATGACGGGTCAGTACGTGGCGAATGCCGCTGCCGGGCAAGCCGCGATACAGCTCCAGGGTGTGTACGCCGGGGATGCCGAACACGGTATCGACGCCGTAGTTGGCCAACAGGCGCACCAAGGCCTGGCCGCCGGTCAAGGTTTTGCTTTGCATGTTCATGTCCTCACTCGTGGCCGAGGCGAATCAACGCATCGACCGCAGTCGTGCCCTGGGCACCGACCAACAATGGGTTCACATCGAGTTCCAGCAGTTGCGCGGCGTTTTCACAGGCGTAGTCGGCCACGGCGCGGATCGCCGTCACCAGGGCGTCGAGGTCAGCAGACTCGCGGCCACGGAAACCTTGCAGCAACGGGGCGCTGCGCAGGCTGAGCAAGGCATTGCGGATTGCGCCGTCGGTGGTCGGCAGCAACAGGCTGCGACTGTCCTTGAGCAGCTCCACCAGAATGCCGCCGGCACCGATCACCAGCGCGAGGCCGAAATCGTTTTCGCGCTTGATGCCGACGATCAGTTCAGCCAGTGGCGGTTTGGCCATTGGCTCCAGCAACAGTTGATCGAAGGCTACGCCCGGGGCGTAGGCGGCAATGCTGGCGTGCATCTTCTCCAGCGCCGCACTCAACGCAGCGCCATCCTTGAGGTTCAACGCCACGGCGCCGGCTTCGGTCTTGTGTGGCAGTTGTGCGCTGACGGCTTTCAAGACCAGCGGATAGCCCAGTGACTCGGCATCCTTCAGGGCCTGTTCCGGGGTGCTCAATACGCCGTTCGGCGTCGGCAGGCCAAAGGCTTTCAACGCCATTTTGGAATCCCATTCATTGAGCAAGCGTCCCTCGCCTTCCAGTGCGTGCGGGCACAGCGGCACCAGTGCCGATTCACCCAGAGCCAGCAAGGCCTGGCGATTGCGCTGATAACCCACAATGCGGCCCCACGCGGCCAGCCCGTCTTCCACGCCCTGCAAGGCCGCGACGCCCTGCGCGTGCAGAAGCTCGCGGGCATGGGCCGGCAGCAATTCGGGGAAGGCCGAAGTCACGAAACCGGTCTTGCCGTGACGCTGCAATGCCGCGCAGTACAGCTCCAGCAGCAGGTCGCACTCCTTGCGCTCGCCGGTGAACTCCGACGGGTAGTCGAGCACCAGCATCGCCGCGTCGGCTTCGGTGCGCAGGGCGCTGTCGAGCATGCGGTTCAAGGCTTCTCCGTCGCCCCAGATCGCCGTGGTGAAATCCAGCGGATTGACCAGGTTGGCGTAACTCGGCAGCACCTGCGCGAGTTCGCCGACCTGTCCTTGATCGAGTTTCGGCAGACCCAGGTCGTTGCGTTCGGCGTAGTCGGCAATCAACCCTGCGTCACCGCCGGAACAGGCCAGCGCGATCAGGCTGTTACCCGCTGGCAGGTTGCCGCAGGCCGCGGCCTTGAGGGTTTCGACAAAACTCACCGGGCCGCTGACGCGGATCACCCCGAGACGGTCGAACAGCGCGTCGTACAGTGCATCGGAGCCGGACAGCGAACTGGTGTGACTCAAGGCCAGTTCTGCGCCGATCTGCGACACGCCGGTTTTCAGGGCAATGATCGGAATGCCCTTCTCCAGCGCCTTGTGCGCGGCACGGGCGAAACCCGCTACGTTTTTCAGGCCTTCGAGGTGCAGGCCGATGGCGGTGACCCGAGGTTCGTCGAGCAACGCGTCCATCAATTCAGCCACGCCCAGTTGCGCCTGATTGCCCACCGACGCCATGTAGGCCACCGGCAACGAGCGGTCGCTCATGGACAGGTTGTAGGCGAAATTACCGCTCTGGGTCAGCACCGCCACGCCCTTCTGCACCGCTTTGCCGCCATGGGCCACCGGCCACAGCGCGCAGCTGTGCAGGTAGTCGAGCAGGCCGTAGCAGTTGGGGCCGAGCAAGGCCATGTCGCCGGCGGCCTTGAGCAGTTGCTGTTGCAGGGCCTGGCCTTCGGCGCCGGTTTCGGCGAAACCCGAGGCGTAGCAGATCGCGCCGCCCGCGCCGATGGCGGCCAGTTCGGCGACGCAGGTCAGGGTCAGTTCGCGGTTGGTGGCGATGAACACGGCGTCCGGGCCGCAAGGCAGCTCGGCAACGCTGCGCACACACGGCACACCTTCAAGATTGTCGTGCTGTGGATTGACCAGCCACATCTGCCCTGGGTAGCCGCCCTCGGCACAGCGCTTGAGAGCGCGCGCCATGCTGCGGCCGCCGACAAACGCCACGTGTTGCGGCGCGAGCATGCGTTTGAGGTTGTCACGAATGGATTGGGACATGGGGATTCTCCGGGCCAGTCAGCGCAGCAGCGGCCGCAGCAGCTCGCGGGAAATGATGTGGCGCTGGATTTCCGAGGTGCCTTCCCAGATCCGTTCGATCCGTGCGTTACGCCAGATGCGCTCCACCGGACCTTCGTCCATCAGGCCCATGCCGCCAAAGATCTGCACCGCTTCGTCGGCGGTACGACCGAGCACCTCACTGGCGAACAGCTTGGCCATGCCGGCCTCGCCATCGGTCATGGTGCCCTGGTCCATTTTCCACGCGGTGTGCAGGGTCAGCAGTTCGGCGGCGCGGATCTGCGTGGCCATGTCGGCCAACTTGAACGACACGCCCTGGTAGGTGCCGATCGGCTGGCCGAATTGCTTGCGGTCCGCCGCCCATTGCAGCGACACGTCCAGTGCTCGCTGGGCCTGACCGACGCAGTTGGCCGCGACCATCACCCGCCCGGCGGTCAGCCAGGCGTTGGCCACGTCCCAGCCCTTGCCGACTTCGCCCAGCACCTTGCTGGCCGGTACGCGGCAGTCGTCGAAGAACATTTCAAAGGTGTGGTAACCCCGGTTGCTCACGCACTTGGGCCCACGGCGAATGGTCATGCCCGGGGTGTTGCGGTCGACCAGGAACGAGGTCACGGCGTTACGCTTTTTGCCGTTGTGTTCGTAGGTGTCGGTCACGGCGAAGACGATGGCGAAGTCGGCATGCCCGGCGTGGCTGATGAAATGCTTGCTGCCGTTGAGAATGAAGTCGTCGCCTTCACGCACGGCGCGGGTCTTGATCGCATTGGCATCGGAACCGGCACCCGGCTCGGTCAAGGCGAAGCAGTCGATTTTCTCGCCCTGGATGCACGGCAACAGGTAGTCGTTGATCTGCTCGCCGGTGCAGGCCATGAGGATTTTCGACGGCCGCGCGACAAACACGTGCAGTGCCCAGGAGACCTTGGACAGCTCACGTTCGATCAGTGCCTGGGACAGGTAGTCCAGGCCACCGCCGCCCACTTCTTCGGGCATGTTGAAGGCGTAGAACCCGGCGGCGATCGCCTTGCCGCGAATCTGCGCCGCCAGCTCCGGGGACACTTCGTCGGCGCGGTCGACTTGCTCTTCATAGGGCAGCAGTTCCTTCTCGACGAAGCTGCGTACCGAGTCCACCAACATTTCTTGTTCTTGGGTCAGTTGGAAATTCATGCTGCTACCTGTTGTTCGTGTGCTGAAAGAAGTGTGGAAATCAACGGCCGACGAAACGTGCCGGGCGTTTTTCCATGGCGGCGCGAAGGGCTTCGTTGCCATCCTCACTGCGACCGCAGAGCAGGCCCGCGGCGAGTTCGGCTTGCAGTTGTTCCGCCAGGCTGCGATCGGCACCTTCGCGCATGAGTTTTTTGGTCTGGGCAAAAGCGAACGTCGGCCCGGCGGCCAGGCGTGCGGCCAGTTCGCTGGTGACCGTCAGCAACTGATCGTCGGCACAGACATCGCCAACCAGACCGGCGTCGAGGGCACGGTCAGCGCTCCACAGTTCATCGAGGAACAGCAGGCGCTTGGCTTTTTCGCTGCCGATCAGGCGCGGCAGGTGCCAACTGGCGCCGGCATCCGGCGAGTACGCCATGCTGGTGTAGCCGGCCTTGAAGCGAGCCGACTGCCCGGCAATGCGCAGGTCGCAGCACAGGGTCAGGTCCATCCCGGCGCCGACAGCGGTGCCGTTGATGGCGGCGATGGTCGGTTTTTCCAGGCTGTGCAGGCGAGTCATCAAGGCGTGGGCGGTCTCGGTCCAGCCGTAGGTTTCCAGTGCGCCCCGGGCTTCGGCATCCGCCCATTCATCGAGGTCGGCGCCCGCGCAGAAGCTGCGGCCACTGCCCGTCAATACCACCACACGCACCGCTGGATCGGCGTTGAAACCGTCGAGCAAAGCATGCAGGTTTTTCAGCGTCGGAACGTCCAGCGCATTGCGCTGGGCAGTGCGATTGAGGGTGATCCAGGCAACGCCTGCTTCGACCTGGCTGAGCAGCGACGATTGAGTGGTCATGGGAATCCTCGAATTATTGTGATTCGTCTGAGGTGATGCGACTTGTGGCCATACTAAACGAGTGTTCAGCAAGGCGGCAATCGGTGGGGAAATGGGCTGTAACAAGCCAAAAAAATCTATAACACATTGGTTTTATTGAATTATTTATAGATTGACGAGCATAAGCCGCTGGTGTTGTTACAACTTCGCACAACTGGCGACACTCGGTGAGCCGCAGCTTTCCCGCCCACCACAAAACAACTGTGGGAGCGGGCTTGCTCGCGAAGAGGCCCTGTCAGTCAACATTGATGGTGACTGACACTCCGCTTTCGCGAGCAAGCCCGCTCCCACAGGGGGGGAAGTGTTTAGTTCAAGGAATCAGGCAGTCGGCAGGCTCGGTGCCAGCACGCCCTGACGCTTGCGATGAATCAGGAAGTACGCGCCATAGCACAGCGCAATAAATCCAAAGCCCCAATACAGCGACGGACGCTGGGTTTCATCCAGGGCCAGGAACACGAACAGCGAGCAGCACAGCGTGATGCACATCAGCGGCAATACCGGGAACCACGGTGCGCGGTATTTCAGGTCGCTGAGTTTGCCGCCGTCACGCAGGAACGCCTTGCGGAACTTGTATTGCGCCAGGGCGATGACGATCCAGGTCACGGTGCCGGACATGCCGCTCACCGCCATCAGCACCATGAACAAAGTGTCGGCGGCGACGAAGCTGGTCATCAGCGATACCAGCGCGAAGCACAAGGTGATGCTCAGGGCCCGCAACGGCACGCCACGCTTGCTCAAGGGCGACAGGCTTTTCGGCGCCATGCCGGTTTTCGACATCGCCCACAGAATGCGCGTCGAAGCATAGAGGCCGGAGTTGCCCACCGACAGGATCGCGGTGAGGATCACGAAGTTCATCAGGTCGGCGGCGTAGGGAATGCCAACCATATCGAACACCTGCACGAACGGGCTTTCCATCAGTCCCGCCTGCTGCCACGGCACAATGGCCGACAGCACGATAATCGCCAGCACGTAGAAAATCAGCACGCGGAACACTACGTTGCGCACGGCGCGGGGAATGCTCTTTTCCGGCTGGTCGGTTTCACCGGCGGCCACGCCCATGATCTCGCAACCCTGGAACGCGTAGACCACGGTCATCATCACCGCGAACACGGCGGACAGACCGTTGGGGAACAACGAATCGCCGATCAGGTTGGTTGCCATCGGTGCCGGTGCGCCGCTGCTCAGGGGCATCACGCCGAAGATCACCAGCACGCCGACCACGATGAAACCGAGAATGGCCGCGACCTTGATCCCCGAGAACCAGTATTCGGCTTCACCGAAAGCGCGGGTGGCCAGGGCATTGATGCCGAACAGCACCACCACGAACAGCGCCGACCAGTACCAGATCGGCACCGCCGGGAACCAGCGGGTCATCAGCATGCCGGCGGCGGTGAATTCCAGGCCGACGGTGGTGGCCCAGCTCATCCAGTACACCCAGCCGATCATGAACCCGGTGGCCGGGCCGATGTACTTGGTGGCGTGGGTCTGGAACGAACCGGACACCGGCATCTGCACCGACAGTTCGCCCAGGCAGACCATCACCAGGTACATCAGGAAACCCGCGACCAGGTAAGCCAGGATCGCCCCCACCGGGCCACCCTGGTTGATGGTCACGCCGGAGCCCATGAACAGCCCGGTGCCGATGACGCCGCCCAAAGACAGCATGAAGATGTGCCGGCTCTTGAGGGCGCGGGTCAGCTGTATGCCTTTTTGATGGGTGCTGCGATCAGTGTTTTCGTTCATGTCGGCACCTCAGCAGTCGTTGAGGTGAACAGCGCGCGACAGGACGTCACGGCGCAGGGAGGGATCAGCTTTACGGCAATTCATTATTATTATCTCCAATAAGCTTCGAAGACCGCGCTGCGGCGGTTGCGTCGATTATTGGAAAGCCATGTAAGTTCGCGTTGACCGTAAGGATCGAAGTTGTACAAAGTCGTAACAAATTTGTACGTCAGCTCTGCAACAGGCCTTTGAGGGTATCGAGCGAGTGCTGCAATTGCTCATCCAGCGCCGGGTTCATGCGCTGGATGTCCGACTCATCGTTGGCCAACGCCAGGGTTTCCAGCGTCCTCAAGGTGCTGGCCAGGGCCCTGAAACCCAGGGAATCGCAGCTGCCGGCCAGACGGTGCGCCAGTTGCGCGACCTCTGTGCAGTCATCGGCGGCCATGGCTTCATGCAGCGCATCGCGGTGCTGCAGGATCGAATCGCGCAACACCGCCAGCAGGCCCTGGACCTTTTGCTCACCGAGCAAGGTGCGATGGGTCTGCAACAACGGCCAGTCCATCGCTTCATCACTCATCAACGCCCCGGCGATGTGAGTACGCCCCTCCAGCACCTGGCGCAGGTTTTCCAGCTTCAAGGGCTTGGCCAGGACACCGTCCATGCCGACCTCCAGATAACTGCGCACCAGTGCCGGTTGCACGCTGGCGGTCAGGGCGAAAATGCGCGTATGGCGGTTCGGCCCGTCGCTGTGACGGATCTGCCGGCATAACTCGACACCGCTGATGCCCGGCAGATGCACGTCCAGCAACAGCAAATCGAAAACCTGCGTTGTGCAGTGTTGCAGCGCCTGCTCCGCGTCTTCGGCGAGCCACACCCGGTGGCCGTCGCGCTGCAGCAACCCCTTGGCCACTTCGCGGTTGAGCGCCACGTCTTCGACCACCAGGATATCCAGTGCCGGCCCCGCCGCCAGAACCGGCGGGGCCTCTGCCACGCCGCTGGCCGGCTGCAGGGACAGCTCAAACCAGAAACAACTGCCGCGCCCCTCTTCGCTGTCCACACCGATGCAGCCGCCCATCTGCTCCACCAGGTGTTTGCAGATCGCCAATCCCAACCCGGTGCCGCCAAAACGTTGCGCGACTTCTTCGCTGGCCTGGGTGAAACGCTCGAAAATCTTCGCCTGCATCGCCGGGGCAATGCCGATGCCGTCGTCAGTGACACTGACCCGCAGCCGCTGTCCCATTTGTTCGCCGGTTTCGCTGAGCAGCGCCACCTGGACACTGACTTCGCCGCCTTCGGTGAACTTGATCGCGTTGGCCAGCAGGTTGCTCAGCACCTGGCGCAGGAATTGCTCGGCGCCGTGGTGATGTTCGGCAATCCGCTGATCGACCCGGCAACTGAGGATCGTGTCGTTGTTCAACGCTCGCGGTTCGAGCAGTGTCAGCACCTCGTCGAGCAACTGGCGCAGCGAGAAATCCGCCGGCTCGGGATGGCTGACGCCCTCCTCCAGCTTGGCGAAATACAGCACTTCGTTGAGGATCGTCAGCAAGCCTTCGCCGGCCTTGTGCAAGGCATCCAGGCGCTTGCCATCCTGGGCATCCAGGCGCGCGCCGCGCAACAGTTCGGCCATGCCGAGGATGCCGTTGAGGGGCGTGCGCAGTTCGTGGCTCATGGTCGCCAGGAACCGCGACTTGGCAAGGTTGGCCGCTTCCGCTTCATCCTTGGCGCGCATCAGGCTGGCGGTGCGGCGCTCGACCATTTTCAGCAGCTCGTCGCGGTTGTCCTGCAAGGCCAGGCGATCGCTTTCCCGGCGCTCGATGTCGCGCAGGATCGCCCGACGCATGTCGTCCAGGGCATGGGCCACGGTGTCGATTTCGTCGCTGCCGCGGCGCTTGTCCAGTTGCAGGGGTTCCTGCCATTCACCGGCGGCGATGCGCCGGGCGAACTCGGCCATGACTTTCAGGTGTCGGGTCACCAGGCGATAGAACAAGCCCGACAACGCCACGGCCAGACCGCAGAGAAACACCGCCATCCACAGCAGGCTGGTCAAACCGGTGGCGTAGAGACGCTGATACACCGCGCCCAGATCGGTGCTGACTTCCAGTTCACCCAGGTGGCGCAAGGGGCCGGACGGCGGCTGATAGTCCAGGGCAAAGCGCTCGATGCGCAGCGGCCCGACCGGCTCGGGATTGCCCTGTATCAGGTCGAAATCGGCACTGGTCAAGTGCACCCGGGCGACGTCGGAGAAGTCCACCAGCCCGCGCAACTGCACGTTCAACTGCTCCTGGTTCAAGTCCCACAGGCTGCGTTCCAGGCTGGCCAGGTAGCCGGCGCGGATCAGTTCCATGCGCGAATCGATGTCGCGCATTTCCCGTCGATACTCGATGTACAGTTGCACGCTGCTGGCCAGCACGGTGAAGCACAGGCTGAACAACAGAATGAACAGCAACAGGCGTCGCAACAGTCCACCGGGACGCGCACCAATCATTGCGCATCCGCCGGCAGGTTGATCATGTCGCGGTAGGTCACTTCGCTTTCATTGAGCCAGCGCTCGATGTCGCCGGCATCGACCATGCGCTGCAATTGCGCGTTGATCTCGGGCATGCGATTGGCCAAGGGCGAGCGCCGTGACACGGCGACCCGCAGATAGTCCACGCTCAAGGCCCTGGGCAAGGCGACGATGTCCTGGCCGCCGGGCAGGTTTTCCACGTACAACTGGCCCGTGCGCCGCTCCTGGGTGATGAAGTCGATGCGCCCGCGAATCAGCTTGCCGAAGTTCTGGTGGCTGTCGGACACCCATTCGATGTTGTTGTTGCGCGCGACCATGCGATCGAACTCCACACCGTAGCTCTCACCGAACAACAGGCCGCCGCGGTAATGGGCCAGGTCGTCCAGTTGTTCGAATTTCACCGGGTGTTGACGGTTGATGAACAGCGCCACTTCTTCACGCAATACCGGCACCGTCGAGAACAGCATGCTCTGCTCCCGTTGCGCGGTGCTGTAGGCCAGCACCACATCGACCCGACCGTCGGCGGCGTCCAGCAGGCAGCGTTTCCAGTTGCCCAGCACGACCATCTCGACCTCATAACCCAGCCGACCGAACAGGTTTTTCACTACGCTCGGCGCCAGGCCACGCACCTGTTTGCCATCGCTCCAGGAGACCGGCGGGTACACCGGGTAATCGCAATAGCGAACCTTGTCCGCCGCAACGCCCTGGCCGGCCACCAGCAGCGCCAGCAGGCAAAGCCATCGCGCCATCCGGTTCAGGCCGCCACGCCGGCGGTGAACAGGTAACCGGCGCCGTGAATGGTGATGATCAACTGCGGTTCGGCCGGATCGTCGTGCAATTTGCGACGCAGGCGTCCGACCAGCACGTCGATGGAGCGGTCGTTGGGCACCCATTCGCGGTTGCGGATCTGGTCCATCAATTGATCGCGGCTGAGGGTGTGGCCGCTGTTGCGCAGGAACACGCTGAGCAACTGGTATTCGCCGTGGGTCAGCAGGGTTTCGTTGCCCGATGGATCGATCAGGCGACGGCGGTCGGTGTCCAGCGCCCAATCGGCGAACTGCTTGACCGGTTTGGCCTGCGCAACGGCTGGCTGTGGTATCTGCGCATGACGTACCCGGCGAATCAGGTTTTTCGCCCGGGACACCAGTTCCCTTGGATTGAGGGGTTTGATCACATAGTCATCGGCGCCGCATTCAAGGCCGACGATGCGGTCGATTTCGTCGTTGCGCCCGGTGATCAGGATGATCCCGACTTCCGAACGCACCCGCAGCTCGCGGGTCAGGGTCAGGCCGTCCTTGCCCGGCAGGCGGATGTCGAGCATCACAAGGTCGACGGTCTGGCTGGCGAGGAAGGTTTCCGCCAGTTCCGCCGTGGCAGCGCAATGGACGTCGTAGCCTTCCTGGGACAGGTAGGCGTGCAGCAGATCGCGAATCAGCGGATCGTCATCGACGATCAGTACCCGAGGAGTCATCGCTTGGTGTCCGGCTCAGGCCCGAAGGCCAGTTTCTTATTAGAGTGTTTTCCCGCATCGGCGCCAGAGAGTATCCAGTGTTGAACAACTGATCAACAGTCGCTCGTCTGCACGCAAAAGCGCTGGCGTCCACCGGCCTGCAAACCATCGACCCAGGCTTCGCAAATCTGGATGCCCTGCTCCGGGGTAAAGGTCCCGGGGTTGAGCCCGGACTCCAGCCACAGGCCATCGAGCAAGGCGCTGAGGCTGATGGCGGCGAGGTCGGCGTCGAAGTTCTCCCACCCCTCCTCCTGGGCCAGTTCCGCCAGCACCTTGCGCAGGATGGCGCGATACTCGCCATAGGAATGATCGTGGGCCTTGTTGATCGCCTCCGCGGTTTTCACCGCGCCCCAGAACGCCAACCAGGCATCGATCAGTTGCGGATCAAGCAGTTCTGCGGAAAACGAACCGCGGAAAAACGCCGACAAACGCTCCCGGGCATTCGGTGCGGCCTGCTCCATGGCGTCGCGCAACAGGGTCATGACCCGCCCGGTGATCGCCATGTAGGCCTCGGCCACCAGTTCATCCTTGCCGGAATAGTGATGGCTGATCAGCCCCACCGAGACCCCGGCCTCGGCGGAAATCTTGCGGATCGACGCGCCCTGGAAGCCGTGACGCTTGAGGCACACCAGCGTCGCCTCGATCAGGTTGGCTTTGCGCAACTCAGGTTCCATGCGGGAAAAACGGGCTTCCTGGTTCATGGGCGACACGCTCCTTGGTTCAATCGTTTGGGCCGGCGCGGGTTGGCGGCGGGCTGAACGACTGTACAGCAAGAGTGGGCCTTGTCTCCAGTCAGTTGCCAGTCTGGCAGACCGTGGCGCGCCCTTCGCGAGCAGGCTCGCTCCCACAGTTGATTCGGGTTTCCACACATTCTGTGTACGACGCAAATCCCCTGTGGGAGCGAGCCTGCTCGCGAAGAGGCCAGCCCAAACAACCAAGAATCCGGATCAGTCGCGATAACCCGGAGCCACCCGATCCAGCATCCGCAACAACGCCGCCCACGCCAGTTGCATGGCATCCGGATCACTCAACTCCCCCTCTTCCAACGGCCGCCCCGGATCATTGAACTGCCGCTCGGTGTGCGCGCAGACCTCGTGCGACGGCAGAACAACTTCACCGGCAGCTTGCGCGGCCAACTGGATTTCGCAGGCTTTTTCCAGGTAGTACATGCGCAGGAACGCCTGGCTAACGGTCTCGCCCACGGTCAGCAAACCATGGTTGCGCAGCATCAGGACCGACTTGTCGCCCAGGTCCGCCACCAGCCGTTGTTGCTCGCTCAGGTCCAGCGCCACCCCTTCGTAGTCGTGATAGGCAACCCGGCCATAGAACTCCATGGAAATCTGATTGACCGGCAACAACCCGCACTTCAACGCCGCCACCGCACACCCGGACTTGGTATGGGTGTGCAGCACGCATTGCGCATCTTCACGGGCACCATGGATGGCGCTGTGGATCACGAAACCGGCCGGGTTGACCGGGTACGGCGATGGCTCCACAGCGTGGCCATCGAGGTCGATTTTCACCAGGTTGGACGCGGTGATTTCGTCGAACATCAGCCCGTACGGGTTGATCAGAAAGTGATGCTCCGGCCCCGGAATGCGCACCGAGATGTGGGTGAAAATCAAATCGGTCATGCGAAAGTGCGCAATCAGGCGATAGCAGGCCGCCAATTCCTCACGCAGGCGCTGCTCGGTGGCGCTGCGCTCAGGGGCCAGGTGGCTGGCGATTTTATTCATTGTCGTGGTTCTCCAGGCTGATCGGCTGGGCAGACAGTAAGGCTGGACGCTTGGACACGTCCAGCCATCCGCATTTATTTACTGGCCCAGGCGTTGAAGCGCTCTTCCAGCTCTTCGCCATGATCGACCCAGAAGCCGACGTTCATCGCCAGCGCGCCCTTGAGGTTCTGCGGCGCCGTAGGCACCCATTGCGCCAGTTTGTCGTCCAGCCGTGCGGCGGCCTGGATGTTGGTCGGGCCGTAGGGGATCTGCTGCACGTAGTTGACCTGGGCGTCTGGCTGATTGGCGAAGGCGATGAATCGCTTGGCCTGATCCACGTGCCTGGAGCCTTTGATGATCGCCCAGTAGTCCATCCCGTACAGGCTGCCGGGCCAGACCAGGCCGAGGTGACTGCCTTTCTGCGCGGCGTCGGCGATGCGTCCGCTGTAGGTCGAGGTCATCACCACGTCGCCGGCGGTCAGCCACTGCGGCGGTTGCGCCCCGGCTTCCCACCACTGGATGTAGGGCTTGAGTTCAGTGAGTTTGGCGAATGCCCGGTCCACGCCTTGCGGGGTGCCGAGTACCTTGTAGACGTCTTCGGTTTTCACGCCGTCCGCGAGCAAGGCGAATTCCAGGTTGTACACCGCGCGTTTACGCAGTCCGCGCTTGCCGGGGGTTTTCTTCACGTCCCAGAAGTCTGCCCAGGAGGTCGGGGCCTGGGCCAGTTTGTCGGTGTCGTAGGCAATCGCCACGCTCCACACCAGTGCGGCGGAACCGCACTCCTGTGCCGCATCGGGGATCAACTGGTCGGCGTGGCCCAGACGGGTCCAGTCCAGGCGCTCGTACATGCCTTCCTCGCAGCCGCGCATCAGGTCCGGGCCTTCGATCTGCACCACGTCCCAGTCGACGTTGCCGGTGTCGACCATCACTTTGATTTTCGCCATCTCGCCGTTGTATTCGCTCTGGATCACCTTGCTTTGATCCACGGCGGCGAAGGGTTGAAAGAACGCCACGTCCTGTGCTTTTTGTCCGGCTCCGCCGTATCCGACCACCACCATGTCCGATGCTGCCTGAGCGCTGCCCAGGCCCATGGCCACGGACAACACCAAGGGATAAAAACCGTGCTTGAGCGTGTGCGATTTCATCAGGGGTTCCTCTTGCAGGTGCCGCCCGGACAGAGGCCGGCGCAGCCCTTTTTTATTGTTGTGAGGTACGGCCCGGGAGCGGGCTCGAAATGAAATTACTCCACGCCATAGTAAAAAAACAAGTTGATTTTTTACTGAAGGTAAATTTCTATAGCGCAATAATAACAGCACTCAAAACCTGTTACCTCTGTAGGAGCGAGCCTGCTCGCGATGGACCTGAGAACGCCGCGGGGTGTCAGGTACCCAGCGTTATCGTTGACGTCCATCGCGAGCGAGCTCGCTCCTACACAGGTCAGCCTGCCTGGAGTACCCGCACCATGCCGACCTCGACACCTGCCTTCGCGCACCTGTTCGAACCCCTGGAAATCCGTGGCAAGCGCCTGAAAAACCGCATCATGTCCAGCGGTCACGACACCTCGATGCCCACCGACAACCTGGTCAATGAACAACTGATCGCCTATCACCGGGCCCGTGCCGAAGGCGGTGCCGGGCTGATCGTGCTGCAAGTGGCCGGTGTGCACGACAGTGCGCGCTACACCTCCCATGTGCTGATGGCCACCGACGATGCGTGCATCGAGGGCTATCGCAAACTGGCGCAAACCTGCCACGCCCACGGCACCCTGGTGTTGTCCCAGGTGTTCCATCCGGGTCGGGAGATCATGGAGTCCAGCGATGGTCTGCTGGCGGTGGCCTATTCAGCCTCGTCAGTGCCCAACGAACGTTTCCGGGTGATGCCCCGCGCCCTCGATCAGGCCATGATCGACGAGATCGTCGCCGGTTATGCCGCTGCCGCCCGCCGCCTGCATCAGGCCGGGATCGATGGCGTCGAAGTGGTTGCCAGCCACGGTTACCTGCCGGCGCAATTCATCAATCCGCGGGTCAACCGGCGTACCGATGGCTACAACGGTGAGTTGGAACAGCGCTTGCGTTTCCTGCGCGAAGTCATCGCTGCCGTGCGTGCGGCGACCGACGAGCAGTTCATCATCGGCCTGCGCATCTCTGCCGACGAACGCGATCCCGAAGGCCTGACCGAAGACGAGTCCCTGGCCGCCGTACAGTCACTGCAAGCGCAGCTCGATTACGTGCACATCGTCGCCGGGACTTCGGCCTCCCTTGGCGGTGCGGTGCATATCGTGCCGCCCATGGCGATCGAAGCGGCGTACCTGGCCAAGGAAGCCGGGACGTTCAAGGCCGGTTTGAACATTCCGCTGTTCGTCACCGGGCGCATCAATCAGCCCCAGGAAGCCGAGCTGATTCTGGCTCGCGGCCAGGCCGATGTCTGCGGCATGACCCGGGCGCTGATCTGCGATCCGCAGATGCCCAACAAGACCGACACCGGCCGCGTCGAAGACGTGCGCGCGTGCATTGCCTGTAATCAGGCGTGCATCGGGCACTTCCACAAGGGCTTGCCGATTTCCTGCATCCAGCACCCGGAAACCGGTCGCGAGCTGATTTTTGCTGAACGCCGACAAGCGACAAATCGCAAACGCATCATGATCGCCGGCGGCGGTCCGGCCGGGATGAAAGCAGCCGCTGTCGCCGCCCAGCGCGGACATGACGTGACCCTGTACGAAGCCGGTTCACAACTGGGCGGCCAGGTGTTGCTCGCGCAGTTGCTGCCACGGCGCAGTGAGTTTGGCGGCGCCAGCACCAACCTGCAGCGGGAAATGCAGCTGGCCGGCGTGCGCGTGGTGCGCAATACCCGGGTCGACCGGGCGCTGGTGGAGCAGGAAAAACCGGACATGGTGATCGTCGCCACCGGTGCCGAGCCCTACTGGCCAACCTTCGAGCGTGGCGGTGAATTGCAGGTGGTGGATGCCTGGCAGGTGTTGCGCGACGAGGTACGGATCGGCCGCTCGGTGGTGGTGGTCGACTGGCGCTGCGACTGGATCGGCCCCGGCATCGCCGAGCGCCTGGTGCGTGCCGGGCATCAGGTGCAACTGGCGGTCAACGGCACCCACTGCGGGGAAAACCTGCCGCTGTACGTGCGCGATCAACTGGCCGGCGAGCTGCATAAACTGGGCGTGCCGATCACGCCGTACGCGCGGCTGTATGGCTGCGATGACAACACGGTCTACCTGCAACACACCGCCAGCGGCGAGCCGATGCTGATGGAGAACATCGATACGCTGGTGCTGTGCCAGGGTCATCAACCAGT
Organism: Pseudomonas sp. GNP012; assembly: GCF_054343835.1. NCBI lineage: Bacteria > Pseudomonadati > Pseudomonadota > Gammaproteobacteria > Pseudomonadales > Pseudomonadaceae > Pseudomonas > Pseudomonas sp. GNP012. The sequence continues at coordinate 2,474,195 of NZ_JBTGUU010000001.1, forward strand.
GGATACGTTGGGCGCCGAGTTGCAAGGGCTGGTGGAGTTTCGCCGCATCGGCGACTGCCTGGCGCCGCGCACCGCCGAAGAAGCGATTTATGAAGGTTTGAAAGTCGCGTGGGAGCTTTAAGGCTGTTTATACTCCGGGGCTTAGACGGCTAACACCACCCCTGTAGGAGCGAGCCTGCTCGCGATGAACCCGAGAACACCGCTGGGTGTCAGGCTTGCAGCGTTATCGTTGGCGACCATCGCGAGCAGGCTCGCTCCTACAGGGATTTGCGCCACTCCTCCCGGTTCGGATTTGACCATGAGCAACAGCAGCACCACACAGCCCGCACCCGGCAGCGCCGAACCGCATTTCCTCGGCACGCGCATTCGCGGCCTGCGCAAACGTCGGGGCATGACCCTGGCGTCACTGGCGCAACAGAGCGAACTCACCGCCGGCTACATCAGCCAGCTGGAGCGCAACCTCGCCTACCCGTCGATTCCGGCGCTGTTCAACATTGCCCGCAGCCTCGGCGTCACCATCCAGTGGTTCTTCGCCAGTGAAGCGGTCACCGCCCCCGAAGACGATGGCGTCGTGGTGCGCAAGAACAGCCGCCTGAACGTGCATTACGAAGACGGTATCGTCGATCAGTTGCTGACGCCACAAGCCAACCGCCAACTGGAAATGCTCCACTCACGGTTCCCGCCCGGCACCTACAGCCAGCAAAGCTACAGCCACGATGGCGAAGAAGCCGGTTATCTGCTGTCCGGCAGCTTCGAACTGTGGGTTGGCGAACGCCATTTCCAGCTCAATGAAGGCGACAGCTTCAGCTTTTCCAGCCAGGAGCCGCACCGCTACGGCAACCCCGGCGATGTGGACGCGGTGGTGATCTGGGTGATTACGCCGCCGACGTTCTAACGCCGGCCGCGCCCGATTGACGGAGTGACACTCGCGCGCTTGAGGGTGTCGCTCGGCAGTTCCTTGAACAGCGCGCGATAGCTGCTGGAAAACCGCCCCAGGTGCCAGAACGACCAGTGCATCGCCACTTCGGCCACGGTGGTTTGCGTCGGCGTGCGGCTCAGCAATTCGCGGCGTGCGCTGTTGAGGCGGCGCAGGCGCAGCCATTGGGTCGGCGCCATGCCCGTGTAGGTCTTGAACGCATGCTGCAACTGGCGCAGTGAAACCCCGGCCACCTGGGACAGCTCCAGCAGATTGAGGTGTTCTTCCGGGGTGTCCGCCGCCCATTCCCCTACGCGCTTCATGATCGCCCGCTCTCCGGCACGGCGCTGCAATGCGCCCTGGTCGAGGCCGACACAGGCGTTGTCGAGAATGAACAGACAATCTTCCAGCAGTTGCTGGGTCAGCGCTTCGCGGCTCGGTGGATCGAAGGTCTGCGACAGCCGCGTCAGGGTCCCGCTGAGCCAGCGGCAGAACAGCGCATTCTGCTGCGAGTTGAGCGGCGCCATGAACAGCCCTTCGAGCCGGGCGATGTCGAGGCTGTGGCGTTTTACAAACTCCGGCCCGAACACCACGGCGATTTCCTGGTAGTTCTCCGGGGTGATCCAGATGTTGCGACTTTCGCCATTCAATACGTAAAGCGCGTTGTCGCCGCGATCGAAACAGAACGACAACGAGCCCTGGGGCGCACTGAAATTCTGCTCGACCCGGGTGTTCATCGACTCTTCGTAAATCTCCACGCCCTGCAGATCCAGGTAGCGCACCAGCCCCGCGAAATGCCCCGGCGACATCTGCTGGTAATGCTGAGTCCAACCCGGTGTGGCGCGGATTTGCTCGGCGACATCGGCGGTGTTGAAGGCTTGGACCTGGAGGGCGTTGGAACCTGTCATGGGATGACCTTACGCACTCTTTTGGTGCGCTTTGTGCTGCTTAAAGTGGATAGATGGAACCGCAAGGGTCGCCCAAGATAGACCTCAACGCGCTACAGGGGAAGTGTCCGGCGGATGAAACCGGCTTCTCCTGGCGTTAATAAAACCAATAACGAGGTCTTTATGAATGTCCCTTTCGATCAGCTGTTCACTTGGCTGAAAGATCACAAGATTACCGAAGTCGAGTGCGTTGTCAGCGACCTGACCGGCATTGCACGCGGCAAAATTGCACCGACCAATAAGTTCCTGCATGAGCGAGGCATGCGCCTGCCGGAAAGTGTCCTTCTGCAAACGGTAACCGGGGACTTTGTCGACGACGACATCTACTACGACCTGCTCGACCCGGCCGACATCGACATGGTCTGCAAGCCGGACGCCGACGCCGTCTACGTGGTGCCATGGGCTATCGAGCCGACCGCCATCGTGATCCACGACACCTTCGACAAGTTCGGCAACCCGATCGAACTGTCGCCGCGCAACGTGCTGAAGAAAGTCCTGCAGCTGTACACCGACAAAGGCTGGCGGCCGATTGTGGCGCCCGAAATGGAGTTCTACCTGACCCAGCGCTGCGAAGACCCGGACTTGCCGCTCAAGGCGCCGATGGGCCGTTCGGGCCGCGCCGAAAGCGGTCGTCAGTCGTTCTCGATCGACGCGGCCAACGAATTCGATCCGCTGTTCGAAGACGTCTACGACTGGTGCGAACTGCAAGGCCTGGACCTCGACACGCTGATCCACGAAGACGGCCCGGCGCAGATGGAAATCAACTTCCGTCATGGCAACGCACTGGACCTGGCCGACCAGATCACCGTGTTCAAGCGCACCATGCGTGAAGCGGCACTCAAGCACAACGTGGCGGCAACCTTCATGGCCAAGCCGGTCGGCGACGAGCCTGGCAGCGCCATGCATATTCACCAGAGCGTGGTGGACATTGCTACCGGCCAGCCGATCTTCGCCGATGCCGATGGCAACATGAGCGAGCTGTTCCTGCATCACATCGGGGGCTTGCAGAAGTACATCCCGAAAGTGCTGCCGATGTTCGCACCGAACGTCAACTCGTTCCGCCGCTTCCTGCCGGACACCTCGGCACCGGTGAACGTCGAATGGGGCGAAGAAAACCGCACCGTCGGCCTGCGCGTACCGACGTCCAGCCCGGACGCCATGCGCGTGGAGAACCGACTGCCGGGCGCCGACGCCAACCCGTACCTGGCCATCGCCGCCAGCCTGTTGTGCGGATACCTGGGCATGGTCGAGCGTATCGAGCCAAGCGCCGCGGTACAGGGCCGCGCCTATGAGCGTCGCAACCTGCGCCTGCCGATCACCATCGAAGACGCCCTGACCCAGATGGAAGAATGCGACACCATCAGCCGCTACCTGGGCAGCAAGTTCGTACGGGGCTACGTCGCGGTCAAACGCGCCGAGCACGAGAACTTCAAGCGTGTGATCAGTTCGTGGGAGCGTGAGTTCCTGATGCTCAGCGTCTGAGGCCTGCGCTGTTCTCAAGGGCCCCTTCGCGAGCAGGCTCGCTCCCACAATTGGAATGCATTCCCCTGTGGGAGCGAGCCTGCTCGCGAAGACGGCCGCTCAAACACCAAAGAATTGCCTGAAGAATCCAATAATTCCAAGAAGGTATCGATATGCGTCTACTGAAATCCGTGGTCCCGGCCGCACTGGCGGTTTTGTTCAGCGCCGTTGCCCAGGCTCAACCCCAGGTCAGTGTCTACAACTGGACCGACTACATCGGCGAAACCACCCTCGCCGACTTCCAGGCCAAGACCGGGATCAAGGTGATCTACGACGTTTTCGATTCCAACGAAACCCTGGAAGGCAAACTGCTTGCCGGTCGCACCGGGTATGACGTGGTCGTGCCGTCGAACCACTTCCTCGCCCGCCAGGTAAAGGCCGGCGCGTTCCTCAAGCTCGATCGCGAGCAGTTGCCGAACTTCAAGAATCTGGACCCGAAACTGCTGGCGCTGCTGGAGAAAAACGATCCGGGCAACGCCCACTCGGTGCCCTACCTGTGGGGCACCAACGGCATCGGCTACAACGTCGACAAGGTCAAGGCGGTGCTGGGCATCGACAGGATCGACTCCTGGGCCGTGCTGTTCGAACCGGAAAACATCAAGAAGCTCAGTGCCTGCGGCGTGTCGATGATGGACTCGGCGGATGAGGTGTTCCCGGCGGTCCTCAACTACATGGGCATGGACCCGCGCAGCGAAAACCCCGAAGACTTCAAGAAGGCCGAAGCCAAGCTGCTGCAGATCCGTCCGTACATCACCTACTTCCACTCCTCCAAGTACGTCTCGGACCTGGCCAACGGTGACATCTGCGTGGCGTTCGGTTACTCGGGCGACGTGTTCCAGGCCGCCAACCGCGCCAAGGAAGCCAACAACGGCGTGAACATCGCCTACGCCATTCCCAAGGAAGGCGCCAACCTGTGGTTCGACCTGCTGGCCATCCCCGCCGACGCCAGCAATCAGAAAGAAGCCCACGCTTTCATCAACTACCTGCTGGATCCGCAAGTGATTGCCAAGGTCAGCGCGTCGGTCGGCTACGCCAACCCGAACCCCGCCGCCAAGCAGTACATGGACCCCGAACTGGTGAGCAACCCCGAGGTGTATCCGCCCCAGGAGGTCCTCGACAAACTCTACATCTCCACCACGCCGCCACAGTCGATCATGCGCCTGATGACCCGCTCGTGGAGCAAAGTGAAGTCCAACAAATGAATCAGTACACCCAGGAACATACTCACTCCTATTACGCAGCGTCCGCCAAGGGCATGAGGCAGCGTCCCGCTCTGGCCTCAGACCTGGAGGCCGATGTCTGCGTGGTCGGCGCGGGTTTCACCGGCATCAACACCGCCATCGAACTGGCCCAGCGTGGGCTCTCGGTGGTCCTGCTGGAGGCCCGGCGGATTGGCTGGGGCGCCAGCGGGCGCAACGGCGGCCAGTTGATACGCGGCATCGGCCATGACGTCAGCGGCTTTGCCCGACATGTGGGCGCCGAAGGCGTGCAGTACCTGGAACAGGCCGGGGTCGAATCGGTGCAAGTCGTGGCCAGTCGCATCCGCGAACACGGCATTGATTGCGACCTGCGCTGGGGCTTCTGTGAACTGGCCAACACCCCGGCGCATTTTGCCGGGCTGAAGGCCGAACACGCCCAATTGCTCGATTCCGGTTACGCCCATGAAACGCGCCTGATCGAACCTGGCCAGATCCGCGAGCAGGTGGTGAACTCCGGCGTTTACGCGGGCGGCCTGGTTGACATGGGCTCGGGGCACCTGCATCCGTTGAACCTGGCACTGGGCGAAGCGCAAGTCGCCGAGTCCCTTGGCGTGCAGATCTTCGAGCAAAGCCCGGTGCTGGAATTGATCCACGGCAGCACGGTGCAGGTGCGCTGTGCCGGGGGCACCGTGCGTGCGGCCACGCTGGTGCTGGCTTGCAATGCCCACCTGGAAGAGCTGGAACCGAAGCTCAGCGGCAAGGTGCTCCCGGCGGGCAGCTACATCATCGCCACCGAACCCTTGTCGGAAGACGCCGCCAGGCAACTGATCCCGCACAACGTCGCGCTGTGCGACCAGAAAGTCGGGCTGGATTACTACCGGCTCTCGGCTGACCGGCGTTTGTTGTTCGGCGGTGCCTGTCATTACTCCGGGCGCGACCCGGCGGACATCGCCGCCTACATGCGCCCGCAGATGCTCAAGGTGTTCCCGCAACTGGCCAAAACGCGCATCGACTATCAGTGGGGCGGCATGATCGGCATCTCGGCCAACCGCTTCCCGCAGGTCGGGCGCCTGAGCCAGCACCCGAACGTGTTCTATGCCCAGGGCTACTCCGGCCATGGCCTGAACGTGACCCACTGGTGCGCGAAGTTGTTGGGCGAAGCGATCCATGCCGGACACAGCAAAGGCTTCGACGTGTTCAGCGCCGTGCCGCACATGACCTTCCCCGGCGGACGCGCCCTGCGCTCGCCGCTGCTGGCCCTTGGCATGTTCTGGTATCGGATGCGGGAAATGCTCGGCTGACACAATCCTCCAGAAAAGTAGATTCATCCTGTGGGAGCGAGCCTGCTCGCGAAGACGGTTTGGCAGCCAGAGAATGGGCTACCTGACACACCGCTTTCGCGAGCAGGCTCGCTCCCACAATGCTTTGGGCAACATCGGGTACGCCCTCCATCCCCTTGTTTCGACTTTCGATTTGCTCAATCGCGAGGCACTTCTATATTGAGGGGGTGCTCTGAATTTCCTGCCTCTTGTTGAGCTTGACCCATGGCAACTACCGATCAGCTGATCATCTGCGAGCACTGCGACAGCGTTTACCAAAAAGTGACGCTCGCCAAACATCAGAAAACCCTGTGTACGCGCTGCGGCGGCGTGCTTCAGCGCTATAACGGCCTGACAGTGGAGCAGCGTCTTGCGTTGACCTTTACCGCGCTGATGCTGTGGATTTTCGCCAATTTCTATCCCGTGATGAGCATCAGCCTCAAAGGCTCGAAGCACAGCGCCACCCTCTGGGACTCGGTGCTGGCCCTGAGCCTGGGGCCTATCACCTTCATCGCCATGGTGGCGGCGATTGCCATGATCATCGCGCCGATCTTCCAGTTGTTGCTGCTGATCTGGGTGCTGGGCTTCGCGCTCTCCGGGCAACGCTCACCCGGCTTCAAATTCTGCATGCGCTGGCTGGAAACCCTGAGGCCCTGGAGCATGCTCGAAGTCTGCCTGCTGGGCGCCATGGTCGCCGTGATCAAACTCGCCGGCCTGCTTGATGTGCTGCCCGGTATCGGGTTGTTTGCCCTGGCCGTGTTGAGCCTGATGATGATCCGCATCGCCGGGCGCGACATCCGCGAACTATGGGACATTGTATGAGCACGCCTCCGTACGCCGACGAGCTCAACCTGTGCCTGTGCCACACCTGCGGCCTGGCTTGCGACATGACTGGCGAGCCTAACGAATGCGAGCGTTGCGGCGCGCCGCTGCACCGGCGCAAAACCAATTCGCTGACCCGCACCTGGGCCTACATGATCGCGGCCCTGGTGTTTTACATCCCGGCCAACCTGTTGCCGGTGATGAACACCGAAATGGTCGGCCATGGTGCCGACAGCACGATCATGAGCGGCGTGCTGGAGTTCTGGGAAGCCGGGGCCTGGGACATCGCCCTGATCATTTTCATTGCCAGTATCGCGGTACCGGGCATCAAATTCGTCGCCATCACCTTGCTGCTGGTCACCGTCCAGCGCGACAGCGCGTGGGCACGCAAAGAGCGTTCGACGCTGTACCGCTTCGTCGAGGTCATCGGCTACTGGTCGATGCTCGATGTGATAGTCGTGGCCCTGGTGGCCTCGCTGGTGAAATTCCAGGCCCTGGCCGACATTGAGCCGCGCCCGGGCATTCTGTTTTTTGGTCTGGTAGTGGTGTTCACCATGCTCTCGGCAATGAGTTTCGATCCACGCATGATCTGGGATAAAGAGCGGGAAAACCCGCACAATGAGGAGGTCACGGATGAAGTCGCAAGCCACTGACGGGCCGCAAGCCCCTGGGCAGGCACCGATCAAGACCCGCCGTTTCAGCGTTTCGCTGGTCTGGATCGTGCCGATCGTCGCGGTGCTGGTGGGTATTTCGCTGGTGGTTCACAGCATTCTGCAGCAAGGCCCGACCATCGTTGTCACGTTCAAGACCGGGAGCGGCCTGACGGCGAATAAAACCGAGGTCAAGTACCGTAATGTGGTGATTGGCCAAGTCTCGGATGTGGAACTGAGCGATGACCAGAAGAGTGTCAACGCCACCATCAAGCTGGCCAAGCAGGCCGAAAGCTTTACCCGCGAGGATTCGCAGTTCTGGGTTGTGCGCCCGCGCATTGGCGCGGGTGGTGTGTCCGGCATCGATACCCTGCTGTCGGGCGATTACATCGGCGCCGATATCGGCCAGGCCAACGGCCGGGCAAAACACTTCACGGGGCTGGAAAACCCGCCACCCATCACCTACGGCGAACCGGGCAAGCGTTTCACCCTGTTCACCCAGGACCTGGGGTCCTTGGATATCGGCTCCCCGGTCTACTACCGCAAGATCCCGGTGGGTCAGGTGGTGGCCTACGCGCTGGACCCGGATGGCAAAGGCGTGAACATCGAGCTGTTCATCCACGCCCCCAATGACAAGTACGTTACCGAAAACACCCGTTTCTGGAACGCCAGCGGCATTGACGTGAACGTCGGCGCCAACGGGTTTGCGGTCAAGACCGAATCGCTGTCCTCCCTGCTGGTGGGCGGCATTGCCTTCCGCGCACCCGACTACAGCCCTGGCGATAAACCGGCCGCTGCGGAGTACGCCTACGAACTGTTCGACGACCAGCAAACCGCCCTCGCCCCGCCAAACGGCAAGCCGCAGTACCTGGCCATGCGCTTCGACCAGGCAATGCGCGGGCTCAAGGTCGATGCGCCGGTGGAATTCCTCGGTGTGGAAATCGGCAAGGTGGTGTCGGTCAATCTGGATTACGACGAGAAGCTTCGTTCCTTTCCGGTCAACGTCGGCATCGTGATTTACCCGCAACGCCTGGGCAAGGCCCACGAAAAGATGCTCAAGGCGCTCAATCATGACCCCAATGACGAAGCCGGTGGCGTAAGGCTGATCGGCACCTTTATCGAAAACGGCCTGCGTGCCCAGGCGCGCACCGGTAATTTCCTGACCGGCCAGTTGTACATTGCCCTGGACTTCTACCCCAAGGCAGAAAAAGTCGCCTTCGATACAACGGCGCGTCCGGTCATGATTCCAACCATTCCCGGCAGCCTCGAGCAGTTGCAGGAAAAACTCGAAGCCATGGTCGACAAGATCAACAAACTGCCGATCGAGCGAATCGCCGGCAATCTCGATGGCAATCTCGTCGAACTGCGCAAGGGCATGGCGCAATTCAACGGCAAGATCATGCCCGGCGTGCAAACCACTCTGGCGGACTTAAGCAAGACGCTGGAAACCGCCAATACGACCCTGAAATCCGCCGGTTCGACCTTGGCCGACGACTCGCCGCAACGGGAAAAACTGGGCCAGACACTGGATGAACTGGGACGCACGTCGAGATCCTTGCGAGATCTCTCGGATTACCTGGGACGGCATCCGGAATCGCTGCTTCGCGGCCGCCCGAACAATGCCCCGCCCATGGATCTGCAAGGGCCACCGCGCAATTGAGCACAGGAGCAACACCCATGGCTTTTCCGCTGAAATTCACAGTGTTCACCGCGTTGTTGCTGCTCGCCGCTTGCCGCAGTGACCCGATTCAGTTCCATACCCTGACCCCGGCCCAGGTGGGCAATCATTCCACGACCACCGCCGGGGTGATTCAGATCGAGACGATAAGCTTGCCGCCCCAGGTCGATCGTGCGCAGATCGTCATTCGCGAGGGCAACAGTACCCTGGCGATCCTCGAAACCCATTGGTGGGGCGCAACCCTCGTCGACGAATTGAGCAGTGCGCTGGCCGATCAACTGGGCAACAGTCCCGTACAGGGCAGGTATTCGGTGCGGGTCGATGTGCAGCGTTTTGACTCTGTCCCCGGTCAATACGCGCTGATGGACGTGATATGGCGTCTGCGCAGTGCCGAGCCCGGCAACAAGGCCCAGGTGATTTGCCGCAGCACCTTGCAAACGCCGTCAGGCGCAAGTGTCGATGAACTGGTACTTGCCCACCAAAACAACATCAAACGCCTGGCCGCGCTGATCAGCCAGGCGGCCACCCGCCCCCAGGCGAACTGCCCTTCGTCCTGAAGACCATCCATCGCCAGCAAGCTGGGTCCTACAGTTTCAGCTTGGGCACGGTCCTTGTGGGAGCTGGCTTGCCTGCGATGGTCGTTAACGATAACGCGTGCCAACTGGATGAACGCGGCGCACTTGAGTCCATCGCCAGCAGGCTGGCTCCTACGGTAGTTTCAGCGTGGGCACGGTCCCTTGTGGGAGCTGGCTTGCCTGCGATGGTCGTTAACGATAACGCGTGCCAACTGGATGAACGCGGCGCACTTGAGTCCATCGCCAGCAGGCTGGCTCCTACAGTAGTTTCAGCGTGGGCACGTTCCCCTGTGGGAGCTGGCTTGCCTGCGATGGTGGTTAACGATAACGCGGGTGAGCTGGATGAACGCGGCGCACTGGAGTCCATCGCCAGCAGGCTGGCTCCTACAGTAGTTTCAGCGACCCGTTCCTCGGCACACCGGCAATCACCGAGCTATCGCTTCGCAACCCCGATGAACTCCGCGCGGGGCCAGCAGCAACTGGCATCGGGTGATTGAAAAAGGCAGTCGTGGGCAGCGTCACATTCTGATCGACGACATCGTTTAATCGACGAGTCGCACCACGGCTGGCACAGTGCTGCTAATCTGAATGAAAATTACATGTATTAACGGTTTTTTTGACGTTATTTTCTCATTTGGATCTCTACATTCCCTGCAATTCCAGATATGCAAATGATTCGCATTGGTTAACTGGCGTTTCAATGCGCATGACTTTCAAAAAATGCACCAGGAGCAGCCCGCAGAATGATTCCCAAAATCCCTTCGTTCTTGAAAAAAGCCCTGCTGGCCACCGCTTTGCTGAGCGTTGGCCAGGTCTATGCTGCCGACTCCGTCGGCATCGTGGTGTACAACGCGCAACATGCAGGCCTGACCAAGGCCTGGGTCGAGGGCTTTACCCAGGAAACCGGTATCCCTGTCACCTTGCGCAACGGCGATGACACCGAAATGGGCAATCAGATCGTGCAGGAAGGCGCGTCCTCTCCGGCAGACGTATTCCTGACCGAAAACTCCCCGGCCATGGTGCTGGTCGACAACGCCGGGCTGTTCGCACCTGTCGACAAAGCCACGCAGGAGCAGGTCGACCCGGCCTATCGTCCGGCCCACGGCAAATGGGTCGGGATCGCCGCGCGTTCCACGGTGTTTGTCTACAACCCGAGCAAACTCTCGGAAACCAACTTGCCGAAATCGATCATGGACCTGGCCGACCCAAGCTGGAAAGGTCGCTGGGGCGCGTCGCCAGGCGGTGCTGACTTCCAGGCCATAGTCGCGGCCATCCTGCAACAAAAGGGCGAAGCCGCCACGCTGGAATGGCTCAAGGGGATGAAAACCAACTACACCAGCTACCGTGGCAACAGCGCAGTACTCAAGGCGGTGAATGCCGGGCAGATCGAAAGCGGTGTGATCTACCACTATTACAGCCTGGTGGATCAATCCAAGACCGGGGAAAACAGCAAGAACACCGCCCTGCACTATTTCAAGCACAAGGATCCGGGCGCTTTTGTCAGCATCTCCGGCGGCGGCGTCCTCGCTTCCAGCCAACACAAGGAACAAGCCCAGGCGTTCCTCAAATACATTACCGGCAAGGACGGCCAGGCTGTACTGAAGAACGGCAAGTCGTTTGAATACGCCGTCGGCAAAGGCGCTGAATCCAACCCTAAACTGGTGCCTCTGAATCAACTCGATGCGCCGACTGTCGATGCTTCAAAACTCGACAGCAAAAAAGCCGTGGAGCTGATGACACAGGCCGGACTGCTCTAATTGATGCCTGAAACCCTGCCTGCGGGAGTCGCCAAGGCGACTCCCGCGCAATTGCGTCGACGATCCCGCGGACTATTCGCCGGACGTGGCGGTGTATGGGTGATCGGTTTGTCGGTGCTGGTTTCGTTACTGGCACTGCTACCGATCGCTTATGTTATCGGCGTGTCCCTGCAGACAGGCTGGTCAACCGTCGTGACCCTGGTGTTCCGCCCTCGGGTCGGTGAGCTGCTGGTCAACACCCTGTTGCTGGTGCTGCTGACGATTCCCTTGTGCGTGGCACTGGGGGTGACGCTGGCATGGCTGACCGAACGCACGAATCTGCCAGGGCGGCGCTGGTGGTCGTTGCTGGCCACCGCACCGCTGGCGGTGCCTGCGTTCGTTCACAGTTACGCCTGGGTCAGCCTGGTGCCACCGATTCACGGCCTGTTTGCCGGTGTCCTGGTCTCGGTCATCGCCTACTTCCCGTTCCTGTATCTGCCGGTGGCGGCCACGTTGCGCCGGCTCGACCCGGCCATCGAAGACGTCGCCGAGTCCATGGGGCTCAAACCCTGGAAAGTGTTTTTCCGTGTGGTGTTGCCGCAATTGCGCCTGGCGATCTGCGGCGGCGCGTTACTGGTCGGCCTGCACCTGCTGGCCGAATATGGCCTGTACGCCATGATCCGCTTCGACACCTTTACCACCGCGATCTTCGACCAGTTCAAATCGACCTTCAACGGCGCAGCGGCGCACATGCTGGCCAGTGTGCTGGCGCTGTGTTGCCTGGCCATGTTGACGGCCGAGTCCGCCGCCCGGGGTTCGGCACGTTACGCTCGCGTCGGTTCGGGGAGCGCCCGGGAGCAACGGGTCGTGTGCCTGAAACCGGCGTCCACCCTGCTCTCGTTGACGCTGCAAATCGTGACCTGTGCCCTGGCCCTGGGCGTGCCCTTGATCACCTTGGGCAAATGGCTGATCGCCGGCGGCGTGGAAGTCTGGGACATGGCCGAGTTGTTGCCTGCTCTGGAACAAACCCTGTTGCTCGGCGTCGCAGGTGCCGCGCTGACAACTTTCGCGGCGATCCCGATTGCCTGGCTGTCGATCCGTTACCCCGGCCGAATGCAACGCGTGCTGGAAAGCTGCAACTACATCACCAGTTCCTTGCCCGGAATCATCGTGGCGTTGGCTCTGGTCACCGTCACGATCCATTTTGCCCGGCCGATTTACCAGACCACCTTCACCGTGTTGCTGGCGTACCTGCTGATGTTCCTGCCCCGCGCCCTGGTCAGCCTGCGCGCCGGCATTGCCCAGGCACCGGTGGAACTGGAGAACATCGCCCGCAGCCTTGGTCGTTCGCCAGCCCGGGCACTGTGGCTGATCACCTTGCGCCTGGCCGCCCCCGGGGCCGCCGCCGGTGCGGCGCTGGTGTTCCTGGCGATCACCAACGAATTGACCGCCACCCTGCTGCTGGCCCCGAACGGCACGCGCACCCTGGCCACCGGATTCTGGGCCATGACCAGCGAAATCGATTACGCCGCCGCGGCGCCCTACGCCTTATTGATGGTTGTGCTGTCGCTGCCGCTGACCGGACTTCTTTATCACCAATCGAAAAAAACGGCTGGCCGATGAACACACTTGAACTCAATGCCCTCTACAAGTCCTATGGCGCCCATTGCGCGCTGGACAACGTCAGCCTGTCGGTGCCGAGCGGCAGTCGCACGGTCATCGTCGGCCCGTCCGGCTCCGGCAAAACCACCTTGCTGCGAATGATTGCCGGCTTCGAATTCCCTGATTCCGGGCGCCTGTCGCTCAATGGCCAGACCCTGGTCGACGGCACCCACGAAGTACCGGCCCATCAACGCCTGATCGGCTACGTGCCGCAGGACGGCGCGCTGTTTCCGCACATGACCGTGGCGGCGAACATCGGTTTCGGCTTGTCGACCAAGGGTTCTGAAAAACAACAGCGCGTCGCCGAACTGATGGACAGCGTGGCGTTGGACGCGAAGATGGCCGAGCGCTGGCCACACGAATTGTCCGGTGGCCAGCAACAGCGCGTGGCCCTGGCCCGGGCATTGGCACAACAGCCACGGCTGATGCTGCTGGACGAGCCGTTCTCGGCGCTCGACACCGGATTGCGCGCCGCGATGCGCAAGATGGTCGCGCGGCTGCTGGAAGACGCGGGCGTCACCACCATCCTGGTCACCCATGACCAGAGTGAAGCCCTGTCGTTCGCCGACCAGCTGGCGGTGATGCGCCAGGGCCGACTGGTACAGTCAGGGCATCCGCTGGACCTTTACCGCTATCCCGAAGACGAACAGACCGCCCTGTTCCTGGGGGACGCCGTGGTGATGCCGGCGCGCATCGAGGCCGGTTGGGCTCATTGCGACCTGGGGCGGATCCCGGTCAACAACCACCGCAACAACAACTCGGCGCAGATCATGCTGCGCCCTGAACAGCTGCAATTGGCCGGTATCCTTCCCGGCGACCCGCAAGCCGATGGTTGCCGGGCAGTGGTCACCGATCGGGATTTCAGCGGCAACACTTGCACGCTGACCGTCGAACTCCAGTCATTGACCAGCCGCGAGCAACCGGGCCGATCACTGCTGGTGCGCAGCTCCGGCATGTACGCACCACCCGCCGGCAGCGCGGTTCAGGTCTCGACCATTGGCCACGCCCACGTGCTGAGCGAGCTGTAATCGTTCACAGGTCGAAACGATCCACTGCCCGACGCCGCTCGTTGTCGTCGCGCACATCGTAGTTGGCCGTAGTCTGGATGTTGCTGTGGTGCGCCAGTTTCTGCGCAATCGACAAGTCATGCTCTTCGATCACCCGGGTGATGAATGAACGCCGGAAGTCGTGGGGCATGATTTTCACTCCGACCTGCGCCCCCCGTTGCCGGGCGATGTAGTAGATCGCATGTTTGGTGATGCGCTCACGGGTGATATGGCTGCCACGGCGAATGCGATTGAACAGAAACGGATCGTCCGTTTCGCCTTCCTTGAGCAGGGAGCGGCGCAGTTCAAGCCAGGCTTGCAGTTTGGCGAAAGCCCAGGCCGGCGCGTACTTGATCAACTGCTTGTTGCCCTTGGCCGTCACCTGCAGGCTGCGCTGGGTGAAGTCGACCTGATTCAGCTCCAGGTTCACCGATTCGGACTTGCGCATTCCCGAGCCGTACAAAATCCCGATGATCGCGGCATCCCGCAAGCCTTGTGGCCGCGGATCGGCGGCGCAGACGGCCATCAGTTCCTGGATCAGCGTACGCCTGAGGTTGCGTCCCTGGGACAGCCGTGTACCGGCGATGCCCTTCACCGAGCGCATCTTCAACAGGTGCTCCTGCGAGATCAGGCTCATGCGCCACGCTTCGTTCATCACCCCGCGCACCGCGTTGACATACAGTGAAGACGTGTTCGGTGCATAGCCGTCTGAACGCAATGTGGCCACCAGTGCGATCACATCTTCGGGCTGCAGGTTGTGCCAGGGTATCTCCTCGATATCGCAGTCTTCGAAGCCCAGGCGGTCGGCGGCGTCCTGCAGCACGTAGCGCATGGTCAGCTGGCTGGAGGGTGCCAGCCGCGCCAGATACAGGGTCAGCGGATTGGTGAGGGGCGTACGAGAATCAGTTACAGGTAAGTCAATCAAACGAAACAGCCTTGAATGAAAACAGGTCAATGAAGCAACCAAGAAGAGAAATAACGATCATATAAAGGACATCAGTTCTGTAGAACTTTTCCTAAAAACACCATAAACGCGGGAAGTCTGAACAGCAGATAAAATAGCCTTCAGATAAACAATACCCCCACCGCTTTTCATGCCCCTTTCACAAAATCGGGCATAACCTCCCATGAAGTCAAAGCAACCCGAATGGACGTCCAACCTGCCGCCCACGGCGAAAAAAGTCAATCGATGCAGTTTTTTACCGCCGACCGGTAACTATTTGATTTGATGCAGGTTCTGATATCGAGGCGGCGATCACACCGCGCACCAAAGCCATCATCCCGGTGCATTACGCCGGTGCGGCATTCGATCTCGATCCGCTTTACGCCCTCGCCGACAAACACGGCATTGCCGTGATCCAAGACGCTACCCACGCCGCAGTCACTCAACCAGAGCGTCAGATTGCCGAGCAACGACCTGGGCGCCGCTTCGGCGTTGTCCTGGCGGTTGAAACGGCCGCACGTGGCTTTTTTCAACACGATAAGCAAATTGAAATATGGCCTTGCCTATCCTGCTGACCTGCCTGGGCCTGGGTCTGCTGGTCGCCAGCGTCCCGCTGTTGATCGAAGCGTTCAGCCTTACAAAAAGCCTGGGCGTGGCATTGGTCATCCTCGGCGTCATCACCATCAATTCCCGACCTGCTCGTGCGCCCGAACAAAGGAGTGCCCCATGAAAATCAGTGTGTTTGGTAGCGGCTATGTTGGCCTGGTGCAGGCAGCGGTACTGGCGGAAGTCGGCCACGACGTTATCTGCATGGACGTTGACGAGAAAAAAGTCGAACTGCTCCAACAGGGCCACGTGAGTATTTTCGAACCCGGCCTGGCCAGCCTGGTACGCGAAGGTCTTGACGCCAAACGGTTGCAGTTCACCAGCGACGAAAGATTAGCGGTCCAGCACGGCCAGGTGCTGTTCATCGCGGTCGGCACACCGTCCCGGGACGATGGTTCAGCAGACTTGCGCTACGTGATGTCGGTGGGCGAAGCGGTAGCACGGTATCGCGAACAGCCGGCGATCCTGGTGGAGAAATCCACCGTCCCGGTCGGCACCGGCGACGCCTTGCGCGCGCACATCGACAAATGCCTGCTCAGTGTCGGGCGGGTATTGCAGTTCGATATCGTCTCGAACCCGGAGTTCTTGAAAGAAGGTTCGGCCGTGGCCGACTGCCGACGCCCGGACCGTATCGTCATCGGCTGTGAACGCGATGAAGTGCGTGATGTGATGCGTGACCTGTACTCCCCCTTCAACCGCAACCACGAACGCATCATGTTCATGGGCCTGCGCAGCGCCGAACTGACCAAATACGCCGCCAACTGCATGCTGGCGACCAAGATCAGCTTCATCAACCAGATCGCCGAACTGGCCGAACACCTGGGTGCCGACATCGAATCGGTGCGCCTGGGCATCGGCGCCGACTCGCGTATCGGCTACCACTTCATCTATCCCGGTTGCGGCTACGGTGGCTCGTGCTTCCCCAAGGACATGCGCGCCCTGATCCACAGCGCCGAAGAGGCCCATTGCTCCAGTGACCTGCTGCAGGCAGTGGAAGCCATCAACGAGCGGCAAAAGCACAAGCTGTTCGAGCGCATCAACGCGTTCTACCAGGGCGACTTGCGCGGCAAGACCTTTGCCGTCTGGGGCTTGGCCTTCAAACCCAATACCGACGACATGCGCGATGCACCGAGCCGGGTGTTGCTCGAATCGTTGTGGGCCGCCGGGGCGAATGTCCGCGCGTTCGATCCGGAAGCCATGCAGGAAACCCAGAAGCTGTATCCGGTTGAGTCGAAACTGATGCTCATGGGGACGCCTGAGTCGGTCTTGTCCGGCGCCGATGCATTGATCATCTGCACCGAATGGCAACAGTTCAAGGCGCCGGACTTCGAGTTTATCCGCCAACGCCTCAACACGCCGGTGATCTTCGATGGCCGCAACCTGTACGACGCGGACCGACTGGCACGCATCGGCTTTACCTACTTCCCGATCGGTCGGGGTGAGTCGCACAAGTTGCCGATCCCTTACCAGCAATGGCTGGCCGAGTCAGTGGTCGCTTGAACCTCATGCTCCCGGCGGTTTGACTTCCGATTGCTGGCATCGGCGCTGCCGGTGCCTGGCGTCGTTGCTGCACCGCCAGTAAATCCTGTAGCAACGACCGGATGTCCGCCTGCTAGAGTAGCGCCGACCATTGGACTGATGCCGGCCCGATCGAATAAGGACATTCACACCGTGACTCGTTACTCCCCCCTCATCCGCCGCCTGCTGATCTGCTCGTTGACCATCGTCGTCAGCCGCGCCATCACCAGCCCGTTACTCACGTTGTTCATCAGCGACAAGCTTGGCCTTGACCAGCAGGACGTCGGCTTGTTGCTCGGCATTGCGGTGTTCGTCGCCACCCTGCTCTCCCTCTACGGCGGCTACATCATCGATCGCTTCGAAAAACGCCGATTGCTCGTGCTGTCGATGGCGTCCAGCGCGGTCGGCCTGGTGTTGCTGACCTTTGCCGAAAACCTCTACCTGACCACGATCACCCTGATCGTCACCGAAACCGCCTCGGCGCTGTTCCTGATCGGTTCAAAAGCGATCCTCAGCGACAATCTGCCCGTGGGCCAGCGAGCCAAGGCGTTTTCCTTGAGCTATACGCTGACCAACATTGGCTACGCGGTCGGGCCGATGCTTGGCGTGCTGATTGCCGGCGCCTTTGCCAGTGCGCCATTCCTGATCGCGGCGGCCATCGCTTTTTTCAGTATTTTCCTGATGACCGGCATTCCCGCGGATCCGGCCAAAGTGGCTCCTGCGGGTCAAGCGCAGAGTTTTCTGAAAACCCTGATCACCCTGAAAAACGACCGCACCCTGATCATGTTCACCGCCGGTTGCCTGCTCAGCACCGTGGTGCACGGGCGATTTACCTTTTACTTGTCGCAGTACCTGCTGGTGACCAGTAATCCCCAGCACACCATGGAAATCATGGCTGCCCTGCTCGCCTGCAACGCCATCAGCGTGATCCTGTTGCAATACCAGGTCGGGCGTTTTCTCAAACGTGAACAATTGCGCCAGTGGATTGTGGCCGGCACCGGCCTGTTCATCCTCGGCCTGATCGGTTTCAGCCTGGCGGACAGCCTGGTGAGCTGGTGCGTGGCAATGTTCATCTTCACCCTGGGTGAAATCATCATTTACCCGGCCGAGTTTCTCTTTGTCGACACCCTCGCTCCGGAAGAACTGCGCGGCAGTTACTACGGGGCGCAAAACCTTGCTGCGCTTGGCGGCGCGGTGAGTCCGGTGATTTGCGGCTTCATGTTGATGCACACCCCGGCGCCGACGATGTTTTATGCCTTGAGTGCACTCGCGGCGCTGGGTGGCCTGCTCTGCTACATGAGTGGTCGACGGGGCCACTCAAAGCAAAATTAATGCACTGAAAGCTCATTAATATGAATTTGTCAGTAGCTGGATTGAACGGCACACTGTGCCTGTTCCTCCCCCAACAGTTGGAACACCTTCAAGGGCTTTCTGGGTTTGCCAGCTAAGCCCTTTTTTTACCTCGACTTTTTCTGCCGGAGTTTTCTCGCAATGCTTGCCCGCTGGTTGCCCGTCGCCATCAACACCCGCCCCACAGAATGGAGCCGCGCCGCCATCGGCATGGCCTTGGGCACGTTGCTGAGCGTCTGGCTCTGTAGCCTGGTGTTTGGCATTGAGGTGGCCCAGCACCTGATCGGCCCGCTGGGGGCGTCTGCTGTGCTGTTATTTGCGGTGTCTTCGGGAGCGCTCGCCCAGCCCTGGTCGATTCTGGGTGGCTACTTGTGCGCCGCAGTGATTGCGCTGCTGGTGGCCCATGTGTTGGGGCGAACCCTTGGGAGCGCCTGTCTGGCGGCGGGCATGGCGGTGTTGCTGATGTGTTGGTTACGCTGCCTGCATCCACCGGCCGGGGCACTGGCCCTGACCCTGGTACTGGCCGATCCGGTGACCATTGCCATGGACTGGAAAGCCATTGAGCCAGTCATGCTCAGCGCAGCGACGATGCTGCTCTGCGCCCTTGCCTACAACAACCTGACCCGCGTTCGTTACCCCAAGGGCACCAGCGAACCGGCCGTCACTGTCCCGGCCGATCACCCGCCAGTCGACAGTCAGGCCATCACCGCCGAAGACCTGAAACTGGCGCTGGCGGACATGGAAGCCTTCTATGACGTCACGCCCGAGGACCTCGAACAGCTGATCCAGGCCAGCCAATTGCACGCCAAACGCCGCAGCGTCGCCGAGGTGTTCGCCCCGCGTCCGTAAGCCCCTGTTCTGGAGGATCTTTTGCCGTGGCCGGGCGGTTCTGGCATCCTGCGCCTCCATTTTCTGACCCGGCCGCCTTCTGGCACGCAAACCTCCATGACCGCCTCCGAAAAAGCCCCCGCGCCACGTAACAATGACCTGATCTACGGCCTCGACGACCGCCCGCACCTGACCGCCACCGTCTTCGCCGCCCTGCAACACGTGCTGGCGAGTTTCGTCGGCATCATCACCCCGACGCTGATCATGGGCAGCGCCTTGGGTCTGCAAAGCGAAATTCCTTATCTGATCAGCATGGCGCTGTTCGTCTCGGGCCTGGGCACCTTCGTCCAGGCGCGGCGTTTTGGCCCGGTGGGTTCGGGCCTGTTGTGCCTGCAAGGCACCAGTTTCTCGTTCATCAGTGTGATTCTCAGCGCCGGCTTTATGGTCAAGGCCCGGGGCGGTGGTACCGACGAGATTCTCTCGACCATCTTCGGCGTGTGTTTTTTTGCCGCGTTCATTGAAGTGGTGTTGAGCCAGTTCATCGGCAAACTGCGCATGCTGATCACCCCGGTAGTGACCGGGACGATCATCACGCTGATGGGTTTGTCGCTGATCAAGGTCGCCATGACCGACATCGCCGGAGGCTTCGGTGCAACGGACCTGGGTGCTGCCAGTCACCTGGCCCTGGCGGCGCTGGTGCTGGGAACCATCGTGGTGTTGAACCGGGTCGACGTGCCGTTTCTGCGCCTGGGGGCGATTGTCATCGGCCTGACCCTCGGTTACGTGATGGCCTGGCTCATGGGCCAGGTGGATTTCAACGGCCTGCCCGACGTCCCGCTGATGAGCGTACCGGTGCCGTTCAAGTACGGTTTTTCCTTCGATTGGGTGGCGTTCATTCCGGTGGCGGTGATCTTTCTCGTTTCGCCATTGGAAGCCGCCGGTGACCTCACGGCCAACTCGATGATTTCCCGGCAACCGGTCAAAGGCCCGGTGTACATTCGCCGGATCAAATCCGGCCTGCTCGCCGATGGTCTCAACTCGGCCATGGCGGCGGTGTTCAACAGCATGCCAATGGTGACCTTCGCCCAGAACAACGGGGTGATCCAGCTCACGGGCGTGGCCAGTCGCTACGTGGCGTTTTTCATTGCCGGTTTGCTGGTGGTGCTGGGCCTGTTCCCGATGATCGGTGCGGTACTGCAATTGATGCCCAAACCGGTGCTGGGGGGCGCGGAGCTGGTGATGTTCGGCACCGTCGCCGTGGCCGGGATCAAGATTCTCGCCGAGGCCGGCCTGCATCGGCGCAACATGCTGATCGTGGCGATTTCCATCGGCATGGGCCTGGGGGTGGCCGCCGTGCCGGAAGTCTTGCGTGAACTGCCCAAGGCCCTGCACAACATTTTCGAATCGCCCATCACCGTCGGCGCGCTGTGCGCTATCGTTCTTAATATCTTCCTGCCTGAGGAGTTCATCGAGCTGGAAGAGGACGAATTCGATCCGGAGGCCTCCGTGCTTCAGGTGATGCAGAACCCCGATGTGACCACCAGGGATGAACCCGCAAAGGCTGCGGTGGTCGCACCGTAGAACCGCCGGACGGGCTCAGGGGCTGAGCCGGTGGCGGTACAGCCCTTTTCAGATGAGAGCACGTCCATGCGCAGCGTTCACGCGGTCCTGATTGCCCTCCTGCTCTGTCTGGGCGCCTGCTCCTCGCTGCCCAATCGAGACCCGCTGAAAATCAGCGTCGTGGGTATCGAGCCCCTGCAGGGCGAGGGCATGGAAGTACGCTTTGCCGTGACAATCCGCGTGCAGAACCCCAATGACTACAACCTCACCTACAGCGGCGTGGCCCTGGATCTGGACATCAACGGCCAGCCATTCGCCTCGGGCGTCAGCGATCAGAGGGGCGAGATCGGGCGTTTTTCCGACACCGTCGTGAGCGTGCCGGTCAGCGTTTCGGCATTTTCGTTCATCCGCCAGACCTATGGCATCAGCCAGATGAAAACGCTCAACAACATGCCTTATATCCTGCGCGGCAAGCTCTCGGGCGGGGTGTTCAACACGAAGCGTTTCGTCGACAGCGGCACACTCAATCTGCCGGGATCGACCACTGGCAGTCGCTAGCGAGAGAGGGTCAGGCTGGCGCTGAATTTACTCGACGTCATTGAGAATCAGGCTGCGGTAATGCCCCGGGTTTGACCCCGACCACTTGCGAAAGGCCTTGTAGAACGAACTGGTGTCAGCGAACCCGAGCCGCGTGGCGATTTCGCTGAAGCTTATCGCCGGCTCGGCCAACCAGACGATCGCCAGTTCCTTGCGCACGCTGTCCTTGAGACCTTGATAGGTTTGCCCTTCTTCGGCCAGCCGGCGCCGCAAGGTCGATGCCGACATGCACAGGCGTTGCGCCAGGGCCTCGGTTTCCGGCCAGTGCTCGGCCGGCAGGTGACGCAGATCGTGTTTGATACGGCTGGCCAGGCTCTGCGGATCACGGTACCTCACCAGAATGTTCGCCGGCGCGTGGGCCAGGAATCGCTTGAGCTCTTCGGGGCTGCGCTTGATCGGCAAATCCAGGCAATCGGCGGAGAAAATCATCCGCGTGCGCGGACGGTCGAAACGCAGGTTCTCGGAAAACATTACCTGATAATCATCGCAGAAATCCGGTTTCGAACAGCGCAGTTCAATGGCCAGAATCGGAATCCGCCGCCCTGCCAGCCAGCAGGCAACGCCGTGGACGATCATCCAGTAGGTGAAATAGGTGAAGGCCCGGCGTGGCTCTTTGTCGTCTTCGAGCAGGACGATTTCCGCCAGGCTTTGCTGACGCACCAACTGCGCCGGCAGGTGTTCGAGGATCAACGACAGAAACGCCAGGCCGCCAGCCAGTCCCGCCGCCACGTTGGGTTGGAGCATGGCGCTGCGACACAGGAATGCGAAGCTGCCGGATTTGAGTTTGCGTGGGTCCATGCCAAAAAACTCGTCATCCCCACGCCGCGCCAGTAGCCGCCACAGACGCGCATAAGCGGTGGCTGGAACCCGGGCGCCGGCGTTACCCAACAGCTGCGGGTCGATGCCAACCTTGATCAACACCTCGTCCTTGTCGATGTCTGGCGCACAGCTTTGCAACAGTGCTTCACGCACCAGCTGGATGGAGATGGAGTCTTTTTCCGACATGGATTGCGGCAAGCCCTGTTCTTGTTCGAGTGGGGGGCATATTAGCAAGATCAAAAGCCAAAACGAGCAAGATCAAAAGATCGCAGCCTGCGGCAGCTCCTACACACCGCAGTGCCGCGGACGGACAAAAAACCCTGTAGGAGCTGCCGAAGGCTGCGATCTTTTAGAGAATCCGGTACAGCAAGCGCTCGATCCGCACACGACTCACGCGCTTGAGGAACTTGGCCACGCCCATCGGGTATTCGGCGAGGGTTTCCAGGTTCTGGAAGTGCTCGATTCTCCGGGTGTGCTGGAAAATCTCCGCCAGTTCCTGACGGCGCGGCTCCAGCCATTCGCCGTGCGGATCATCGATCAACAAGGCGTTTTCCAGATCGAGCCGGAACGCCCGCGGGTTGAGGTTGTTGCCGGTCAGCAAGGTATAGCGCCGGTCGATCCACATGCCCTTGAGGTGATAGGTGTTGTCACCATCAAGCCACAGGTGCAGGTTCAACTGACCGCTGTCGATGTTGCGCTGATGACGCTTGGCAAATCGACGCAGGCTGATTTCGTACAGGTACGGCAGCGCCGATATGACCCGGAACGGTTCGCTCGGCGGAATGTAGAAGTCATTGGCCGTCTTGTCACCGACCACAATATCGATCTTCACCCCACGGGCCAGCGCGCGGTTGATCTCGCGGATGATCGCCAGCGGCAGGTTGAAGTACGGCGTGCAAATGGTCAGTTGCTGCTGGGCGCTGGCGATCAGCTCGCAGATCACCCGGTTCAGCGGATTGTTCTTGCCGACGCCGAGCAACGGGCTGACGGACAGACCGGTCCGCTCGGTGGTGCCTTGCGTGGTGTCGTACGCCGCGTGCTTGAGCCGGCTGCGCAGGTCACCGATGTCATTGCGCAGGCTGCGGGTCGTCGGCAGGTTCGGCAGGTCGAGGCGGTGCACCGCTTTGGAGGCCACCAGACCGTGCTGCACCAGGTGCTGCATCGAATCGGCCAGTTCGCGATTGTGCAGCACGTGGTATCGGTCGTAGCGGTACTTGTCGAATTTGTGCAGGTAGACGTTGTTCAGGCTCGCACCGCTGTAGATCACGCAGTCATCGATCACGAAGCCTTTGAGGTGCAACACACCGAACAGTTCGCGGGTTTGTACCGGGACGCCATAGATCGGCACCTCACTTGCGTGGGTGCGGGTCATCTCCTGGTACCAGGCCGAGTTGCCCGGTTGCTTGCCGGCACCGATCAGGCCGCGCTGGGCGCGCAGCCAGTCGACGACCACCACCACGTCCAGTTCCGGACGCGCCAGTTTGGCCGCGTGCAAGGCATCGAGAATTTCCTGGCCGGCTTCATCCTGTTGCAGGTACAGCGCAACGATGTAGATGCGCCGGGTCGCACTGGCGATTTTTTCCAGCAGGCAACGACGGAACTCGGCAGCGCCGGAGAGGATGCCGACGGCATCGGCCGTCAGCGGAAAACTGCGCAGCTTGGGCAGCAGGGAGCGTTTGAAAAGCGACGGCATAGGGCTCGCAATGGGTCGAATCCGAAGAACCTGAGAGCTTACACCATGCAAAGGTTCGGGTCTTGTTACTGTCTGTAATGTCCCCTTTCGCGAGCAAGCCCGCTCCCACAGGGGGAACGCATTTCAAATGTGGGAGCGGGCTTGCTCGCGAAGACCATTTATCAGGCACCGCAAAAATATCGATTGACCAAGGAGAACGATCGTTCTACTGTTAGCCACATGAACGAACTCAATAGCAACGACACACGCGACATCATTCTGAATGTCACCGAAAAGTTGATCTACAAAAGTGGCATTGCCGCCACTGGCATGGATCTCCTGGTGAAAACCGCCGGTGTCTCCAGAAAAAGCATTTACCGTTACTTCGCCAACAAGGACGAACTGGTCGTGGCCGCCCTGCAACGCCGCGATCAGCGCTGGATGCACTGGTACCGCAGCGAAGTCGGCCAGGCACAAACCCCGGCCGGGCGGCTGCTCAACCTGTTTACCGTACTCAAGTCGTGGTTCGACAACGAAGGCTTCCGCGGCTGCGCCTTCATCAACACCAGTGGCGAAACCGGCGACCCGCAAGACCCGGTGCGCCTGGTCGCCAAAGAACATAAACAGAAACTGCTCGACTACCTGTGCGAGCTGTGTACCGAACATGGCGCCGAGGATCCGCAGAGGCTGGCCAGACAGCTGCTGATCCTGATCGATGGTGCCATTACCGTGGCGCTTGTAACGGGTGATCACAGTGCCGCCGATAATGCGCAATGCATGGCGCGAAAGTTATTGGACCTGTAGCAACCTGATCAAGCTCGACAATTGTTTTAACTTAAACTTGATACGGAGACTTGAAATGTCTAATGCCGAAGTTCGTCCGCCATTGCCCCCTTTCACCCGTGAATCGGCCATTGAAAAAGTTCGCCTGGCTGAGGATGGCTGGAACTCCCGCGATCCGGAGCGCGTGTCCCTGGCCTACACCCTGGACACCCAGTGGCGAAACCGCGCCGAGTTCGCCTATAACCGCGAAGAAGCCAAAGGCTTCCTGACCCGCAAATGGGCCAAGGAGCTGGATTATCGACTGATCAAGGAACTCTGGGCCTTTACCGACAACCGCATCGCCGTGCGTTATGCCTATGAATGGCACGATGACTCGGGCAACTGGTTCCGTTCCTACGGCAACGAAAACTGGGAGTTCAACGAGGACGGCCTGATGGCCCGCCGCTTCGCCTGCATCAACGACATGCCGATCAAGGAAAGCGAGCGCAAGTTCCACTGGCCGTTGGGGCGTCGTCCTGACGATCATCCGGGGCTGTCGGATCTGGGCCTGTAATCCGACCTGACGCTGATCCCTGTGGGAGCGGGCTTGCCCGCGAAGGGGCCATCAGATCCAACATTGACGTTGGCTGACACACCGCTTTCGCGAGCAAGTCGAATCGTCGCACCGCCGCTCCCACATTGGTTTTGTGCTGTGCAGGTGGTTAAGATGCTGCCCTTCCCCGCAGCCTCTTTCTGCACCCGCCGAATAAGCCGATCCCATGCCTTTCGAACTCAGCGTTGACCTCTCCACCCTGGCCATCCTGGCCCTTGTCGCTTTTGTTGCCGGTTTCATCGACGCCATCGCCGGTGGCGGTGGTCTGTTGACCACCCCGGCCCTGTTGACCGCCGGCCTGCCGCCGCATCTGGTGCTGGGCACCAACAAGCTCAGTTCGACCTTCGGCTCGGCGATTGCCAGTTTCACCTTCTACCGGCGCAAGCTGTTCCACCCCGCGCAATGGGTGCACGCCATCGTCGGCACACTGGTCGGCGCGTTGACCGGTGCCGTGGTCGCGCATTACCTGCCGGCGGAATGGTTGAACAAAATGCTGCCGGTGATCGTCTTCGCCTGCGGCGTTTATCTATTGTTTGGCGGTACGCCGAAAGCGCCGACGGACAGCGACGCACCGATCAAGAAAACGTGGCAGTCGACCCAGGGCTTCAGCCTCGGTTTCTATGACGGCGTGGCCGGTCCCGGCACGGGCGCATTCTGGACCGTGAGCAGCCTGTTGCTCTACCCCATCGACCTGGTGAAAGCCAGCGGCGTGGCGCGCAGCATGAACTTCGTCAGCAACGCGGCGGCGCTGTCGATCTTCATCTTTTCCGGTCAGGTGGACTGGATCATCGGCCTGTGCATGGGCTCGTCATTGATGGTCGGCGCCTTTTTCGGCGCTCGCACCGCCATCAGCGGCGGCGCGAAATTCATTCGTCCGGTGTTCATCACCGTGGTGTTGGGCCTGACCGTGCGCCTAGCCTGGCAGCACTGGTTCAGCGTGGCCTAAACGCCGCGCCACGTAGACATCGATCAGGTAACGGGCAATCGAGCGCGACGCCGGCAACGGCGGCAGCGCATGCACGTTGAACCACTGGGCGTCTTCGATCTCGTCTTCCTGGCAGACGATCTCGCCACTGGCGTATTCGGCATGAAAACCGAGCATCATCGAGTGCGGGAACGGCCAGCACTGGCTGCCCATGTACTGGATGTTCCTGACCTCGATGCTCACCTCTTCACGAACCTCGCGAATCAGGCAGTCCTCGGCCGATTCGCCCGGTTCGGCGAACCCGGCCAATGTGCTGTAGACACCGCTGACAAAACGCGGTGAGCGTGCCAACAGCACTTCATCGCCCCGAGTGACCAGTACGATCATGCTCGGCGAAATCCGTGGATAGCTGCGCAGATCACACGGCTGGCAATACATCGCCCGTTCGCGCGGCACCTGGGTCATGGCCTGACCGCAGTTACCGCAAAAGCGGTGCTCGCGGGCCCAGGTGCCGATCTGTGCGGCGTAACCGAGCACCTTGTAGACCGTGTGATCGCCTTCGAGCATGAACGCCCGCAAGCCCTTCCAGTTGCAGCCCGACACCTCGCTGTGACTGCGCAGCTCCAGCAGGTAGACCGGCTCGCCATCGAGATGACCGATGCCATGTTCGGCGAGAATCGGCAGGTCCTGACGCTTCAACCATTCGCGTGGAAACAGTGCGCCATTGTCATCAAACAGAAAGCCTTCGGGGCTGCGCGCGACGGCCCAGCCGCCGGGTTGGTCGGTGTCCAGTACTGCAGTGGTCCAGCGAGGAATCATGGTTAATCAATCCAGAAATTCGGGTTTCTGTTTGCTCATATGGGCGGCCATGGCCACGCGCAGATCGGTGGATTGCAGCATGGCGGCGTTCCAGGTGGCGATGTATTCGAGGCCGTCATCGATGCGATGGTCACGCATGTAGCTGATCATCTCCTTGGTGCCGGTGACGGCGATCGGCGACTTGCTGGCGATTGCAGAGGCAATGCCCATGACGCCGTCGAGCAGGCTGTCGTTGTCGCTGTAGACGCGATTGACCAGGCCCATGCTCCGCGCTTCGTCGGCGCCAAAGGTGCGACCAGTGTAAGCCAGTTCGCGCAGCATGCCGTCACCGATGATTCGCGGCAAGCGTTGCAGCGTGCCCACGTCGGCAGCCATGCCGATGTCGATTTCCTTGATCGAGAACTGTGCGTCCTCGGCGGCATAACGCATGTCGCACGCGGCAATCAGGTCGATGGCGCCACCCAGGCAGTAGCCCTGAATCGCTGCAAGCACCGGTTTGCGGCAGTTGTCGACGGCATTGAACGACGCTTGCAGGGTAAGGATCTTGCGCCGCAGCAGCCGCGCATTGCGGCCGACGTCCTTACCCAGTTCATTGGCCACACCGGCCAGCATCATCAGGTCGATACCCGAGGAGAAATGCTTGCCTGCCCCGCTGAGGACCACCACGCGCACTTCATCGGTGTCGTCGATCCACTGGAAGATTTCGACGATCTCGCTCCAGAACGCAGCGTTCATCGAGTTAATCTTCTCCGGCCGGTTGATCTGCACATGGGCGATTTTATCGACCAGTTCGACGTTGAACGCGCTGTACTGAGACATTCCATTGATCCTTTTGCGGGCAGAAAACGAGGCCCGAACTATAACAAGGCATCGCGACCGGCAGTAAGGCAGCGGTTCAGCCAAATCCGGGACTTGGCACGCGCACCACATTGGTGCGCAACCGCTCGATCACGTCGCACATTGATGTGACAGCCCGGTGACTTTTTGCGGCAAAAACGCAAAAAAAACATGCACTTCGTCGGGGCGTTTGCACCTCGATCAGGCACGTCCGTACCGTTACAAACCGATTGTCGAACAATTTTGCCATCTGCCCTTTACCGCTCTAAGTTCTGGCCTAGACTCATTTTCTCAAAGCGAAACCGATCGGTCATAAAGTGGAAAAACAGTCGAAACTTTTTCCATTCCCGATCGGTCCTCTGACAAGAAGGTGCGTTGCGACTGGTGCAATCCTTGCAACGGCTCATTCACCCCTTTGGCTTAGACGCATCGGGCAGCGCTTGCTCACTGATGCTCAGCGCGATTGCGCCCGGCCACAGCAATTGGCCATGAAACACCGTTTGCCAGACCTAAGAATTAGATCAACAGCACGGGAGATTCATATGATCAGTACGGCTTTGGAAATACAGGGAGAACGTGCTCATCAGGTCGGCGAATCGAGCGCCGTAACTGCCGCAAACACCCAGCCCGTCAGCGTTCCCGGCACCAGGACGCTGACCCCGGCAGCCCACCAGAATCCGAACCGTAAGAAAGTGTTGTTCGTGACCTCGGAAATTGCCGACCTGGTGAAAACCGGTGGCCTGGGTGACGTTTCTGCGGCGCTGCCACGAGCCATGGCCCATCTGCACGACGTGCGGGTGTTGATCCCGGGTTACCCGCAGGTGCTGCACAGCGAGAACCCCATTCATATCATCGGTGAGCTCGGCGGCCATGCCGCGTTGCCACCGTGCAAGATCGGGCGCATGGACATGCCCGATGGCCTGGTCATCTACGTACTGATCTGCCCTGAACTCTACGAGCGCGAAGGTTCACCCTACGGCGCCAACAACGGCCGCGACTGGCCGGACAACCATATCCGTTTCGCCCGCCTGGGCCTGGCGGCGGCCGATATTGCCGCCAACCTCGCGCAAATCCACTGGTGCCCGGACCTGGTGCACGCCCACGACTGGCCGGCCGGCCTGGCCCCGGCCTACATGCACTGGCGTGGGCAGCGCACACCAACGCTGTTCACCATTCACAACCTGGCTTATCAAGGCGTGACCAGCCTGGGCTCGTGCCCCGAACTGGGCATTCCCCATCACGCGCTGCAACAGGAAGGCATGGAGTTCTACGGCAAGATGTCGTTCCTCAAGGCCGGCATGGCCTACTCGAGCCACATCACCACCGTCAGCGCAACCTACGCCCAGGAAATCACCACCCCGGATTTCGGCTGCGGGCTCGACGGTTTCCTCGCCGCCAAGACCCAGCAAGGCCTGCTCAGCGGGATTCCCAACGGCATCGATGAAAGCTGGGATGCGGCCACCGACCCGCACCTGTTCTGCCCGTTCGAAATCGGCGACTGGGATGGCAAGGCGGTGAACGCCGCCCATGTGCGCGAGCTGTTCGGCCTGCAAGACTCCGAAGGGCCGCTGTTCGCCGTGGTGTCGCGCCTGGTCTATCAGAAAGGCCTGGACCTGACCGAAGCGGTCTCCGAGTACATCGTCAAATCCGGTGGCCAGATCGCGATCATCGGCCGTGGCGAGCCGGAAGAAGAACAGTCGATGCGCGAACTGGCCCTGCGTTTCCCCGGGCAGATCGGCGTGCGCATCGGCTTTAACGAAACCGATGCCCGGCGCATGTTCGCCGGCAGCGACTTCCTGCTGATGCCTTCGCGTTACGAGCCCTGCGGCCTGAGCCAGATGTACGCCCAGCGCTTCGGCTCGTTGCCGGTGGCGCGCAATACCGGCGGTCTGGCCGACACCATCGAAAACGGTGTGACCGGCTTCCTGTTCGATGAATCCACCGTGCAAAGCTATCAGGAAGCCCTGAGCCGCGCGTTCAAGGTGTTCGCCTTCCCCGACCTGCTGCACGCCATGCGCTGCCGGGCCATGGCAGCGCCGTTCAACTGGTGCAAGGCGGTCGAACCCTACGCCGAACTCTATGAACAGCTTGTGGCAAAAGCGTTGGGGAAATCGAACAAACAGTAAGAGGCTTTCAAGATGCCGTTACGGACCCTTGAGACCTGGCCCCACGGCGCAATCATGCTGGACGCAGAGCACACGCGATTCGCGTTGTGGGCGCCAGATGCGTTTTACGTCAGTGTCGAACTGGAACATGGACAGTCCTTGCCGTTGCTGCCCCAGGCCGACGGCTGGTTCGTGAGCGACACCCGATGCGCGGCGGGCACGCGTTACCGCTACAGCATCGACGGCGAACTGGATGTGCCCGACCCGGCTTCCCGCGCACAGGACGGCGATATCGACCGGCACAGTGTGGTGGTCGATCCGCTGGCCTATGCCTGGCAACACAGTGCCTGGTCGGGACGGCCGTGGAACGAAGCGGTGATCTACGAGTTGCACGTCGGTGCCCTCGGCGGCTTCAGTGCCGTCGAGCAGCATCTGGCGCGCCTGGTCGAACTGGGGGTCACCGCGATCGAACTGATGCCCATCGCGCAGTTTCCCGGTGAACGCAATTGGGGGTATGACGGCGTCCTGCCCTACGCGCCCCAGGCTTCATACGGGTCACCCGAGCAGCTCAAACACTTGATCGACACCGCCCACGGTCATGGCCTGGCGGTGATTCTCGACGTGGTCTACAACCACTTCGGTCCGGACGGCAATTACCTGCATCGTTATGCCAAGGGCTTCTTTCGCGAAGACAAACAGACGCCGTGGGGCGCGGCCATCGACTTCCGCCGCCGCGAAGTACGGGACTTCTTCATTGAAAACGCCTTGATGTGGCTGCTCGAATACCGTTTCGACGGTTTGCGCCTGGACGCGGTACACGCCATCGAAGATCCGGATTTTCTCCAGGAACTGGCGCAACGGGTGCGCCAGCAGACGGGACCGGCGCGACATGTGTGGCTGATGGTGGAGAACGAACATAACCAGGCCGGCCTGCTCGAACAGGGTTACGACGCGCAGTGGAACGATGACGGCCACAATGCCCTGCATGTGTTACTGACCGGCGAAACCGAGGCCTATTACGCCGATTACGCGCACAACCCCACCAAACAACTGGCGCGTTGCCTGAGTCAGGGTTTCGTGTTCCAGGGGCATGTCAATCGCCATGGCGTGGCACGCGGTGAACCCAGCGGGCACTTGCCGCCCGGCGCCTTCATCCTGTTCCTGCAGAACCATGACCAGATCGGCAACCGGGCCTTCGGCGAGCGCCTGCATCAACTCGCCCACCCGCAAGCGCTGCGGGCCGCCACGGTGTTGCTGTTGTTGTCGCCGATGATTCCGCTGCTGTTCATGGGCGACGAGTTCGCCGTCGAACAACCCTTCCTGTTTTTCACCAGCCATCACGGTGAGCTGGCCAAGTTGGTACGGGACGGCCGGCGCAACGAGTTCGCGGCATTCAGCGTGTTTGCCGACCCACTCCTGCGCGAGCACATTCCTGACCCGAACGATCCGCAGACGTTTGCAGCGTCCCGCCCTGTCCTGCCTCCGACCGGCCATACAGAGATGCACGAGCTGTATTGCCGGCTGTTGCAGATCCGTCACCGAGTCCTCATCCCCCGCTTGCCGGGCACCCAGGCACTGGGGGCTGACGCGCTGGGCGA
This sequence comes from Pseudomonas sp. GNP012, assembly GCF_054343835.1. Taxonomy (NCBI): domain Bacteria; kingdom Pseudomonadati; phylum Pseudomonadota; class Gammaproteobacteria; order Pseudomonadales; family Pseudomonadaceae; genus Pseudomonas; species Pseudomonas sp. GNP012. Next base: position 2,505,818 of record NZ_JBTGUU010000001.1, read on the forward strand.
AGGCGCGGTCAGTGCCGCCTGGCGCCTGGGCGATGGCAGCGAGCTGCGCATTGACCTGAACCTCAGCGACAAGCCCGTAGTCCACACACCACAGACCGGTGCCGCGCGGTTGTTCGAATACCCGCCACAGAGCGCCGATTTGCTGGACCAGGGCATCCTTGCCCCGTATTGCGCGCTCGTCAGCCTCACCGCCGCAGCCCCTTTGCTAGTTCGTATGGAGAGCGTCCATGAGTGATGCGCAACTGGAAATTCTGGCCAGCCGTGCCGGCCTCGCAGTCGACTGGATCGACGCCAACGGCCGCCCGCAAAAAGTCGCGCCTTCCGTGTTGCGAAATGTGCTGACTGGCCTCGGTCACCCGGCGGGCAGTGCCCAGGAAATCGACGCCAGCCTGCTGGAATTGCAAGCGGTGCAACAGACCCATCACTTGCCGCCATTGATCACCGCCGATGTTGGAGTTGGCCTGGATCTGGCGCGTTATTTTGCACCTGAAACGCCTTGCGAAATCCACCTCGAAGACGGTTCGCGGCTAAACCTCAAGCTGGACGCCAACGCAAAGCTGCCGGGGCTGGTACCGGTCGGCTATCAACAGGTCAGTATCGACGGACAAACCTTCACCCTGGCGGTGGCCCCACCCCGTTGTTACAGCGTCGGCGATGCCGTGGATAACCCGATCCCTCGTGCCTGGGGCCTGAGCGTGCAACTGTATGCCTTGCGTCGCCCCGGCGATGGCGGGTTTGGGGACACCCAGGCGCTGGAGGACCTTGCCCGGGTGGCCGGTGAACGTGGCGCCGAGGCGCTGGCGATCAGCCCCTTGCATGCGATGTTTTCCAATGACGCCCAACGCTACAGTCCTTACTCGCCCTCCAGCCGTCTGTTTCTCAACAGCCTTTACTGCGCCCCCGGCACCATTCTCGGCGAGCGCGCCCTGCGCACCGCCATCGACGCAACCGGGCTGGCCATTGAACTCAAGGCGCTGGAAGAGCGTCCGCTGATTGACTGGCCGGCCGCCGCCGAAGCCAAGCATCGGCTGTTGCAGTCGCTGTACGAAGGTTTCGTCCAGGGTGAACACCCCTTGCACGAAGACTTCAGCAGTTTTCGTCACGCCGCCGGCGAAGCGCTGGAAAACCACTGTCGCTTCGAAGCCATCCAGGAGGCACGCGCTGCCCGGGGTGAAGGCCTCGACTGGCGACTGTGGCCCGAACCCTGGCGTAATCCGCGAAGCGCTGAACTGGCGGCATTCGCCGAAGAGAATGCCGGGCGCATCGGCTTCTTCGCCTTCTGCCAGTGGCTGATCACCCGCTGCCTGGAACGCGCGCAAACCGCCGCCCGCGCCAGCGGCATGAGCATCGGCCTGATCGCCGACCTGGCCGTTGGCGCCGATGGCGGCGGCAGCCAGGCCTGGAGCCGGCAGGATGAACTGCTCGCGTCCCTCACCGTCGGTGCGCCACCGGATATTCTCAACCGTACGGGCCAGGGCTGGGGGATTTCCGCGTTCTCCCCTGAAGGCCTGGTACGCAATGGTTTCCGGGCTTTCATCGAAATGCTGCGGGCCAACTTCGCCCACTGCGGTGGCTTGCGTATCGATCACGTCATGGGGCTGCAGCGTCTGTGGGTGATCCCCAACGGCTCGCCGCCGGCCGACGGCGCCTACCTGTATTACCCGGTGGACGACCTGTTGCGCTTGTTGACCCTGGAATCCCATCGGCACCAGGCCATTGTCCTCGGCGAAGACCTCGGCACCGTGCCGGACGGCCTGCGGGAAAAACTCATCGCCCGTTCGATGCTCGGCATGCGGGTGCTGCTGTTCGAGCAGGACAACACGCACTTCAAGCCGATCCTCGACTGGCCGGACAACGCCCTGGCGACCACCAGCACCCATGACCTGCCGACCCTCAACGGCTGGTGGCATGGTCGCGATATCGACTGGAACGCCCGGCTCGGCATGATCGACGCCAGCGGTGAGATCGAATGGCGCCAGCATCGCGAGCGCGAGCGCGAGGGCCTGCGCCGGGCGTTGAGCCAGGACCCGCAGAACTTCCGCGAAGAATCCCACGAAACCGACCAAGTGCTCGATGCCAGCGTGCGTTTTCTCGGTCATACCCGGGCGCCCTTGGTGCTGTTGCCGCTGGAAGATGCCCTTGGCGTGGAACAACAGGCCAACCTGCCCGGCACCATCGACACCCACCCGAACTGGTCGCGGCGCTTGCCCGGCTACAGCGAAGCCCTGCTCGATGGACCGGATGCCGCGCGGCGCCTGGAACTGCTCGCCTGTGCGCGACTGCAGGCGGCCGAGCGTGACCGATGACCCAACAGCCGACCCGCCCCTTGCGCGCCACGCTGCGCCTGCAATTTCATAAAGGCTTCACGCTGGAAGACGCGGTGCCGCTGGTGCCGTATTTCGCACGCCTGGGCATCAGCCATGTCTACGCCTCCCCGCTGCTGCGTGCCCGGGCCGGATCGATGCATGGCTATGACGTGGTGGACCCGACCAGGGTCAACCCGGAACTGGGTGGCGAAGTGGCGCTGCGCAACCTGGTCGACGCCTTGCACGAGCAGGACATGGGGTTGATCCTCGACATTGTCTCCAACCACATGGCGGTCGGCGGCGCTGACAATCCCTGGTGGCTGGACCTGTTGGAGTGGGGACGCCTGAGTCCCTATGGCGAGTTTTTCGACATCCAGTGGCACTCTCCCGATCCGTTGATGGAAGGCCAACTGCTCCTGCCGTTCCTGGGCAGCGATTACGGTGTGGCGTTGCAGGACGGCACCCTGCCCTTGCGCTTCGATGCCTGGCACGGCAGCTTCCATGTCGAGCACTACGAACATCGCTTTCCCATTTGCCCCCGGGACTACGGCGAGCTGCTCAAAACCGATGCAGCGCTCGATACGGAGCAGGCCGAACAACTGAAAAACCTGGCCGATCGCTTCAGCACCCTGAGCTATCAGACCGACGCCCACAGCCTGGCCATACCGCTGAAGGCGGAACTGCGCGATCTAGTCAGCGATCCGCTTATTGCTCAAGCCATTGAACAACACCTGAAGCACTACGACTCACTGACCGGCGAAGGCTTCCAGCGCCTGCACAACCTGCTGGAGCGCCAGAGCTATCGTCTCGCCAGCTGGCGCACGGCCGCCGATGACATCAACTGGCGGCGCTTCTTTGATATCAATGAACTCGGCGGACTGCGCGTCGAACGTCCCGCGGTGTTCGAAGCCACCCACGCGAAGATCTTCCAGCTGGTGGCCGAGGGGCTGATCGACGGGTTGCGCATCGACCACATCGACGGCCTCGCCGACCCGCGGGGCTACTGCCGCAAGCTGCGGCGCCGCGTCGACAGTCTGTCCGCGGGCCGCCATCTGCCCATCTTTGTCGAAAAAATCCTCGGCGAAGGTGAGTCCCTGCACCTCGATTGGTCGGTGGACGGCACCACCGGTTATGAATTCATGAACCAGCTGTCACTGCTGCAACACGACCCACGGGGCGCGCAGACACTGGCCGAACTCTGGCAACGCCACAGTGAGCGGCCCACTGACTTCTCCCGGGAAGCACAGCTGGCCCGTCAGCAAATCCTCAACGGTTCCCTGGCCGGCGATTTCGAAAGCGTCGCCCAGGCTTTACTGCAAGTGGCCCGGGACAATCTCATGAGCCGCGACCTGACGCTCGGCGCCATCCGCCGGGCGTTGCAGGAGCTGATCGTACATTTCCCGGTGTACCGCACCTACATCGGCCCCCTTGGCCGGACAGGCCAGGACGAGGTGTTTTTCCAGCAGGCCATGGACGGCGCCCGCCAGACACTGAGCGAGGCTGACTGGCCGGTGCTCGACTGCCTGGCCGGCTGGCTCGGCGGTGAGCCCTGGCGGCAACGCCCGGCCGGTCGTCAGCGCAAACGCCTCAAGCACGCCTGCGTACGTTTCCAGCAACTGACTTCGCCAGCCGCGGCGAAAGCGGTGGAAGACACCGCGTTCTATCGTTCGGCCGTCCTCCTTTCGCGCAATGACGTGGGGTTCAGCACCGAGCAGTTCAGTGCGCCGGTGGCCGACTTTCATCGGGCCTGCATCGAGCGCCTTGAAACCTTCCCGGACAATCTGCTGGCCAGCGCCACCCACGACCACAAGCGTGGCGAAGACTCACGCGCGCGGCTGGCGGTACTGAGTGAACGCAGCGGCTGGTACAGCGAGCAGATCGGCCTGTGGCGCGCCCTCGCCCGGCCATTGCGCCAAGACGATCAAGTGCCTTCGGCGGGCGATGAGTTGATTCTGTACCAGGCCATCCTCGGCAGTTGGCCGCTGGGGTTGGCTATCGATAATCCGCCGGCGCTCGAGGACTACGCCAGACGCCTCTGGCAATGGCAACGCAAAGCCCTGCGCGAAGCCAAGCTGCAAAGCAGCTGGAGCGCGCCCAATGACGCTTACGAGCAAGCGACCGAGGACTTTATCCAGCGCCTGCTGCTCAGCCCAGAGGGTGAGCTGCTGCGTGCGGCCCTCGCCAAGGCGGCCCGTTCGATTGCCGCCCCCGGTGCCCTTAACGGTTTGGCGCAAACCTTGCTGCGCATGACCGTACCCGGCGTGCCGGATTTGTATCAGGGCAACGATTTCTGGGACTTCAGCCTGGTCGACCCGGACAACCGTCGCCCCGTGGATTACGCCAGCCGCCAGCAGGCACTGCAGCAAGCGGCAGACCTGCCGGACCTGTTGTCGAACTGGCAGGACGGGCGCATCAAGCAAGCCCTGATTGCACGCACCCTGGGCCTGCGTGCCAAACACGCCGAGCTGTTTCGGCGTGGCACTTACCAGGCCCTGGAAGTGCTTGGCAGCGAGGCCCATCGAGTGCTGGGTTTTGTCCGTGAGCGGGAGGGAGAACGCGCCATCGTGATTGTGCCGATACGCTGTGCCGAATTGCTGGAAAACAGTGCCGGCCCCCAGGTCCACGCGCCGCTGTGGGGCGATACCCGGGTCAAACTGCCGTTCACCGTTGCGGACGAACATCTGAAGGGACTTTTTACCGGCATCACAGTCACAAAACACAGAGAGCTGCTGATCAGCGCCGCGCTGGGGGATTTCCCGGTCAACCTCATTATTCAAACTCACCACACTTGAGTTCAGTTCAGGAGCATTGCGATGAGTACCGACGATAAACGCATCCGCGAATTCGCCTATCAGATCTGGGAATCCGAAGGAAAACCCGAAGGCCAGGAAGCCCGCCACTGGGAGATGGCGTGCAAACTGGCGGAAGCCGAAGCCCTGGCCCCGAAGAAGCCTGCCAAGTCCGCCGCCAGCAAGGCAGCGCCGAAGAAAACCGGTGACGCAAAACTTGGTCCCGACAAGACACTCAATGGCAAGACCGCCGCGCCGAAAGCCAAAGCCAAGCCTGCAGCGGCCTCGAAAGTGATTCCGCCAGGGGAAAAGGCCGTCGAGAAAAAGCCCCGGGCACCACGAAAACCGCCCGCGGTTTGAATATGTCTTGAGGCCCCTTCGCGGGCAAGCCCGCTCCCACAGTGTTTGGTGTTGTAACTGCAATCTGTGGCAACTCACAGGTCCCTGTGGGAGCGGGCTTGCCCGCGAAGAGGCCATCACTTCCAGCATTGATGTTGCCTGACACACCGCCTTCGCGAGCAAGCCCGCTCCCACAGGTTGCAATGCTGATCAGCGAGTATTTGTAGCCAGGAGCACTTATGACCAGCCCAAAGAAAGCCCCCCGTGTCGAAGCCACACGAATCCGCGAAGGCCTGCCCTTCCCGCTGGGTGCCACCTGGGACGGACTGGGAGTCAACTTCGCCTTGTTTTCCGCCCACGCCACCCGGGTTGAACTGTGCCTGTTCGACGACAGCGGCGAGGTGGAACTCGAACGCATCGAACTGCCCGAATACACCGACGAGATCTACCACGGCTACCTGCCCGACGCTCATCCCGGGCTGATTTACGGCTATCGGGTCTACGGTCCGTACGACCCGGCCAACGGTCATCGCTTCAATCCCAACAAACTGCTGATCGACCCCTACGCCAAACAACTGGTCGGCAAGTTGAAATGGTCCGAAGCGCTGTTCGGCTACACCATCGGCCACCCCGACGCCGACCTCAGCTTCGATGAACGTGACAGTGCGCCCTTCGTGCCCAAGTGCAAGGTCATCGACCCGGCGCACACCTGGGGCCACGACCACCGCGTCAGCGTACCGTGGGACAAGACGATCATTTATGAAACCCATGTACGCGGCTTCAGCATGCGTCACCCTTCGGTCCCGGAAAACCTGCGCGGAACCTTTGCCGGGTTGATGGTCGATGACGTGTTGGAGCACATCCGCAAGCTCGGCGTGTCGACCGTGGAGTTGCTGCCGATCCACGCGTTCGTCAACGACCAGCATTTGCTGCACAAGGGCATGACCAATTACTGGGGCTACAACAGCATCGCGTTCTTCGCCCCCGACCCGCGTTACCTGGCCAGTGGCAAGATTGCCGAGTTCAAGGAAATGGTCGCGCACCTGCACGAAGCGAATCTGGAAGTGATCCTCGACGTGGTCTACAACCACACCGCCGAAGGCAACGAGCAAGGCCCGACCCTGTCCATGCGCGGCATCGACAACGCGTCCTACTACCGCCTGATGCCCGATGACAAACGCTTCTATATCAACGATTCCGGCACCGGTAACACCCTGGACCTGAGTCACCCGTGCGTGCTGCAAATGGTCACCGACTCCCTGCGCTACTGGGCTTCGGAAATGCACGTGGACGGGTTCCGCTTCGACCTGGCGACCATACTCGGGCGCTATCACGGCGGTTTCGATGAGCGCCACAGTTTCCTCGTCGCCTGCCGCCAGGACCCGGTGCTGCGCCAGGTCAAATTGATATCCGAACCCTGGGACTGTGGCCCCGGCGGTTATCAGGTCGGCAATTTTCCACCGGGCTGGGTCGAGTGGAACGACAAATTCCGCGACACCGTGCGCGCCTTCTGGAAGGGCGACGACGGTCAACTGGCGGACTTCGCCAGCCGCCTGACCGCTTCGGGGGATATGTTCAATGAACGGGGTCGCCGCCCCTACTCATCGCTGAACTTCGTCACCGCCCATGACGGTTTCACCCTCAACGACCTGGTCTCTTACAACGACAAGCACAACGAGGCCAACGATGAAAACAATCAGGACGGCAGCAACAACAACCTGTCCTGGAACCACGGCGTCGAAGGCCCCACCGATGATCCCGAGATCAACGCGCTGCGCCATCGGCAGATGCGCAACTTCTTCGCCACCCTGCTGCTGGCCCAGGGCACGCCGATGCTGGTGGCCGGCGACGAGTTCGCCCGCACCCAGGAGGGCAACAACAATGCCTATTGCCAGGACAGCGAGATCGGCTGGGTCAACTGGGACCTCAGCGAAGACGGCAAGGCCTTGCTCAAGTTCGTCAAACGCCTGATCAAGTTGCGCCTGACCTACCCGATCCTGCGCCGCGGGCGTTTTCTGGTGGGTAACTACAACGAGGACATCGGCGTCAAGGACGTGACCTGGCTGGCGCCGGACGGCACGGAAATGACCACCAGGCATTGGCACGATGCGCACAACCGCTGCCTGGGTATGCTGCTCGATGGACGCGCCCAGGAAACCGGCATTTGCCGCAAAGGCGTCGACGCGACCTTGATGCTGGTGGTCAACGCGCATCACGACATCGTCAATTTCCGCCTGCCGCAAGTGCCTGACGGCGGTTTCTGGACGTGCATGATCGACACCAACCAGCCGTCGATCCGTGGCCAGGAGCGCTTCGAGTTCGGCCACGAGTACTCGGTAACCGGCCGCTCATTGCTGCTGTTCGAGTTGCAGCATGAGGAAGAGGAGTGACGACGAAGCTCAGGCATTCAGCGCGCCATTGCCGCAGAGCGGAAAAATCATTTTGGCCGGGGTCGCCACGCGACGAAAAGCGTTACATGAGCAATACTCGATTCGCGGCAATCCAGGGTTGAGGTTGTCGCACCTCGCTATTCACCAGCCCTCACGGGTCGGCCGGGCTTGTCTCGCGCACGACTGAAGGCGAAGCAGCACAAGGACGTATACCCATGAAATCCGTTACCCTCAGCGAAGCCAGCCTGCCCTCCCAGATCTGGAACAGTGCCCCGCAACTGGACAGCATTGCGGTCATCAGCACCCAATCCCTGGTGCCAGCCGGTGCACGCGCAGTGCTCATTGCCCCGCACCCCGGCGATGAAGTCGTGACCTGCGGCGGCCTGCTGCAGTTGCTCAGCAACCTGGGCCACCCGCTGCAATTGATCTCGATCACCGACGGCAGCGCCAGCCATCCCGGCTCCCGGCAGTGGTCGGAAAAACGCCTCAGTGTGTTTCGTCCCCAGGAAAGCGTGGAAGCCATCCGCCGACTGGGTTTGCCGATGCACAGCCTGAAGTGGATTCGTGGCGGTTTTACCGACAACGCCCTGGTGGAACACGAAGAACGGATCGCCCAATTCATCGGGCGTTACCTGCGCCCGGGTGATGTGGTGTTCAGCACCTGGTGCGAAGACGGCAACGTCGACCACGACACCGTCGGCCGCGCCAGTGCCAGGGCGGCGGCCAGTGTGGGAGCCACCTACAACGACGTGCCGTTCCGGGCCTGGCACTGGCCGGCGCGGGACCGGGAGCTGATTCCCTGGCACCGTGCGCGCAAGGTACGCCTCGATGCCTGGACCGTCGCCCGCAAGAGCCACGCTACCCACGCCTACGCCAGCCAGCTCGATGGTGAACCCGCCATCGGCCTTGCGCCGTTGCTGCCGCGCACGTTGCTGGAGCGCATTCGTTTGCCTTATGAAATCGTCTTCGTCTAAGCCCAATGCGCTTTCTGTAGGAGCGAGCATGCTCGCGATGGAGGTCAACGATGATGAGGGGAGCCTGACACCCCGCGGTGTTCTCAGGTTTATCGCGAGCAAGCTCGCTCCTACAGGAAGCATTGGCCGCCGATGCTGAAAACACAAACCCCGTAGGAGAGAGCGCCGCAAAGTGTCAGATCTGGCACGTTGGCGTTAACGGCAAACTGAACTGCCCGTCCATGCATCAGTCGCATGCATAGGCAGCCCCCAATCCCAGGAGCAAACGTGGCCAGTCATTCCAAGCGGCAAACAGCTGAATCGGTGCCGTTGAGTACTCCCCCGGACATCCACCGACTGCGCGTGCTGACGGTCAACACCCACAAGGGGTTTACCGCGCTCAACCGGCGCTTCATCCTCCCCGAGCTGCGTGAAGCCGTGCGTAGTACATCGGCAGACCTGGTTTTTCTGCAGGAAGTGGTCGGCGAGCACGACCGCCACTCCTCCCGCTACAACGATTGGCCACAGACCTCGCAATATGAGTTCCTTGCCGACAGCATGTGGAGCGACTTCGCCTATGGGCGCAATGCCGTCTATCCCGACGGTCACCATGGCAATGCCCTGCTGTCGAAATACCCGATCCGCGAATACCGAAACCTGGATGTATCCATTACCGGCCCGGAACGCCGCGGCTTGCTGCACTGCGTGCTGGACGTGCCTGGGCACAGCGAAGTGCATGCCATTTGCGTGCACCTCAGCCTGCTGGAAAGCCATCGTCAGCTGCAATTGCAGTTGCTCTGCCAGCTCCTCGAGTCCCTGCCGGATGATGCGCCGGTGATCATTGCCGGCGACTTCAACGACTGGCAGATGCAAGGCAATGCCGCTCTTGCCCGCCGCAACTACCTGCACGAAGCCTTCGAGCGCCACCATGGCCGCCCGGCCAAAACCTACCCCGCGCGGTTCCCCTTGCTGCGCCTGGATCGCGTCTACCTGCGCAATGCCAGCAGCCATGAGCCGAAAATACTCGGGAATAAACCATGGACGCACCTTTCCGACCATTTGCCGTTAGCGGTGGAAGTGCATCTTTGAGTCGCGGCGATTAAGTGTGAAGTACCGAGAAATCGTCCCCCACCTGTTATTTCTGACAGTAGCCATGCTGGATCGCTGCCTGCTACGTTGTTGCCGCCCTGACGGAAATCCGCAGGGGCTTGCGACACACACGTAGCGCCTTGGTTGCCGAAGGTACTTGCGGGTCATAGTCCCGCCCGATGTTGTCTTGCAACTCGCGCTGCCAAGCACGTCTGGTTCCTGGCCATCGATGACGGCCAAAGAAACGGAAGTTGATCCCATCGCGGAGGCAACATGGAGTTTTCGACAGATCTGTCCAAGTACCGTTATGGCGCCTGCCTGTTCTCGATCTGGATATGTGCGAACTGGCCTCAACCCGCCTATGCCGCCTGCACACTCACCCCCAGCGCCGGTAACGACAACTTCGTCTGCGACAGCGGCACCAGCGCGCCGTTGACCGATTTGTCGGGCAATAACACCCTGACCTTCCCCGCCAATGGCACCGGCAGGATCAACGGCAGCGTGAGCTTCGGTGCCGGCGCCGACGCTGTGAACATGGCCTCGGGCATCGTGACCGGTGCAGTGGATCTGGGCGACGGGGCGGACAGCTTTATGATCAGCGCCGGGCAAGTCACCGGGGCGGTCAGCCAAGGCAATGGCATCGATGATTTCATCATGTCCGGTGGAACCATTAAGTCCCTGGCCCAAGGGGACGGCCGCGACACCTTTCTGATGACCGGCGGCACCATCCTTGGCGCCTTCGAAGATGGCGACGTCGCCAGGATGACCGACGGCATCATCGACCGGGTCGACATGAAACTCGATAACAATATCTTCGATATGTCCGGTGGGCAGATCCTCCGCAACCTGGTGACCGGTTTGGGCACCGATGAGATCATCGTTTCCGGGGGGCGTATTGGCGGCAACATCAGTGTCAGCAACGGCAACGACAGCATCACGATCACAGGTGGAGAAATCGTCGGCGAGATTCGCGCCGGCAACGGCGATGACACGCTGGTGTGGGACGGCGGCGGGATCATCCGCTCGCAAGTCCTGCTGGGGGCAGGCAACGACCGCGCCACTTTGCGCAATCTGACCGAAAGCAGCCTCGCCCAGACCCCGAGCATCAATGGCGGCAATGACAATGACCTGCTGACCTTCGATCACACCACGTCATCGGGCGCTGCCCGGTATATCAATTGGGAAACCATCAATCTGGTCAAGGGCTCGCGCCTTGATCTCGATGGCAATCTTCAACTGGGGGACAGCACCACGGGCACCGGCGTGTTCAACATCGACGGCAGCAGTATGCTCACGTCAATCCGGGGCAGCATCACGTCTTCGACCGCGGGTCGGCTCGCGACCTTGAACAACAGCGGGGTCATCGACCTTGCCAGCGGTAACTCGCGTACCAACGATACCCTGACCGTTGAAGGCAATTACGTGGGTAACGGCGGCCAGTTACTCTTGCAAAGCGCAGTGGGCGATGACAGCTCCCCCAGCGACAAGCTGGTGGTCAACAACGGAACGCTGACCGGCAGCACCCTGATCAGCGTCACCAACGTTGGCGGCGCGGGGGCCCTTACCCAGCAAAACGGCATCCAGTTGGTTCAGGCCCGAGGCACGGCGGTCAGCGACAACACCGCGTTCGCCCTCAAAGCCCGGGTGTCGGTTGGCGCCTTCGATTACCGCCTGTTCAAAGGCGGTATCACACCAGGCAGCGAAAACAGCTGGTATTTGCGCTCCTCGGTGGTGGCGCCGCCCGTGGTTGCCGTCGCCAACCCGGATCCCGCTTTGCCGCCGACGCTGGAACCGATCGTGGCAGTGCCGGTCGCCGCACCTGTGGTCGTGACTACCGGGGTTCAAGGCGCTGGAGGCGTCGTGACACTCGAAGCTCCTGTGCTACCGGCCGCCGTACCCGGCGCAAAACCTATCCCCCTGTATCGCGAGGCGGTACCTGCCTGGTCGGTGGTGCCGCCGGCTGCAGCGCAATTGAGCCTGTCAGCACTGGGTACCTTTCATGACCGTCAGGGCGATCAGCGTCTGCTGACCGAAACCGGGGCCCTGGGCGCAGGTTGGGGTCGGGTCTACGGCAAGAACCTCGAACAGACCTGGGCCGGCACCGTCACGCCAAGGCTGGACGGCTCGCTCAATGGCTTCCAGGTCGGCAATGACCTGTTCAGTTCGCAACTGGCGAGTGGACAAACCCAGCGCAGCGGTTTCTTTATCGGCCACAGCCGCCTGCAAGGTGATGTCGATGGTTTCAATCAGGGCTTCGAAGGCAAACGCTCCGGCAACGTCGAGCTGCAAGGCGACAGCCTTGGCGTGTACTGGACCCTCACCGATTCCGCCGGCGCCTATTTCGATGCCGTGGCCATGTACACCTGGCTCAATGGCGACAACCGTTCCGAAAGTGGCCTGAAGATCGACAATGATGGCCATGTAACGACGTTATCGGCAGAAGTCGGATACCCGATCACCGTGGCAGGCAACTGGGTGGTCGAACCCCAGGCCCAGGCGATTTACCAGAAGGTCAAGCTCGACAGCCAGGACGACGGCATCTCCCATGTCTCGTTCGATTCCGACAGTGCCTGGACCGGCCGCGTCGGCGCACGCCTCAAGGGTCGCTACGAAGTCAGTGGCCGGCCGCTGGAACCCTATCTGCGGGCCAATATCTGGCACACCTTCACCGGTACCGATACGGTCACCTTTGACCATGTCGATCAGGTCGAAACCCAACAACGAACCTCGTCCGCCGACCTCGGAATCGGCATGGTACTGAGCGTCGCGGCATCCGTCAGTGTGTATGCCGGCGTCGACTACACCAGCAATATCGACAGCAACCAACAACGGGGGACATTCGGTAACGTGGGGGTTCGGGTGAAGTGGTGAGGGGATTAAATCGCTCTATCCAGTCGCGGGTTCCCGTAAAAACGGGCAGCCTGTGACGCCGTGGTATCGCCAGGACATCCCGACACTCGGTCTGATTCCTCTTGCAGCTGGCCACCACGACGCCGGTTAACCTTCTTCGCTTCAGCGAAGCAACCCGCAGATTTGTTGGTGAAAACTGGTATTTCTTACAGTATCCACGGCATTGACGGCGATGCATTGTAATAGGCAAGTCACCCTGATCGAGGCCGGCACGAATGTCTGTGGTCCATACGCATCACGGCACACCCACCCTTGCGGTTTCAGACGCGCGCGGGCTGGCGGTCAGGGCCATTCAATACCATCGGCGGCTAGCGACCGACCCGGCAGAGGCGCGGATCACGCATCAACGCTTCGACACCGCCGGGCGACCGGTCGCCAGTCGTGATCCGTATCTGTTTGCCCTGGCGCAGAACGATGCGTCGGTCCCGGCGAACCTCAGCCAGGTGTTCAGTTTGTCCGGCGTGCCGTTGGCGAGTGACAGCCTCGACGCCGGGTGGCGAGTCGCGCTGCAAGGTGCTGCCGGGCAAATCGTTGAGCGTTGGGATGGTCGAGGTAGCCGCACGCTGACTGAGTTCGATGCACTGTTGCGCCCCGTGGCTGTGCGAGAGCATGGCAGTGTGAGCGCTGAACACGTGATTGAGCGCTTTACCTATGCTGGGGTTGATGCCGACACAGCCGAGCATAACCTCTGCGGCCAATTGATTCGCCATGACGATCCGGCCGGCACGCTGCACCTGAAGGAGTTGGGGCTCGGCGGCGCGGTGCTGCAACAGATTCGGCACTTCTTGCGCGATGCCGATACACCAGACTGGCCTGCGAGCGAAGCCGCCCGCGACGCCTTGCTCGAAGCCGGCGATGGCGCCACCAATTCCCATGTCTACTCGCCAGGCGCCGAACCACTCCAGCAAACGGATGCGTTGGGCAACCGCCAGCGCTTTGCCTACACCGTCGCCGGCGAACTGAAAAACACTCGGTTGACCTTGGTCGGTGAGGATGAGATGACGCTGGTCAGCGATCTCCATTACAACGCCTCGGGCCAGATCGAGTCGGAAACCGCCGGCAACCGCGTCATCACCCGCCATCGCTACGACCTCGCGGACGGACGCCTGATTGGCTTGAGCGCGCACAAAGCCGATGGCACCCCCCTTCAAGACTTGCGCTACAGCTACGACGCCACCGGCAACGTGCTAAGCCTCGAAGACGCCGCCCATCCGATTCGCTACTTCAACAACCAGCGCATCGAACCGATCAAGACTTTCCGCTACGACACCCTCGATCAATTGATCGAAGCCAGCGGCTGGGAAGCCAAAATCGGCCACGGCGGCCCCGCCCTGCCCGCCCTGCACCCCCTGCCCCTCGACCCCAGCCAGATTGCCAACTACACCCAGACCTACCACTACGACGCCGGCGGCAACCTGCTGAACCTGGTACACGTCGGCGCCCAGCCCCACGGTCGCATTTTGACTCGCGCCAAATACAGCAACCGCTGCCTGCCCGAGCGCAACGGCCGGCCACCGACTGAAGCGGAAATCGCTGCCGGCTTCGATGCCAATGGCAACCTGCGGGAACTGCAAGCCGGCCAGGCGATGGAATGGGACTTGCGCAATCAACTCACCGTCGTGCGCCCGGTGGTGCGCGAAGAGGCTGAGGACGACTACGAACGCTATATCTACGATGGCGGTGGCCAACGTGTACGCAAGCTCCGCGCGAACCAGACCAATGCGCGCACGCTGATCAGTGAAGTGCGCTATCTGCCCGGCGTGGAAATCCGTAGTCACGGAGGCACCGGAGAAATCCTTCACGTGATCACTGCCAGCGCGGGCAGTAATAGCGTGCAGGTGTTGCATTGGGTCGCCGGACAGCCCGAGGACATCGCCAACAATCAAGTGCGATACAGCCTCAACGACCATCAGCAATCCAGCATGATGGAGCTGGATCAGAACGCCAACCTGATCAGCCAGGAATGGTATTACCCATTTGGAGGCACCGCGTGTTTTGCGGCCCGTTCGGCCACTGAAGCCAAATACAAGACCGTGCGCTATTCAGGTAAGGAGCGGGATGCGACGGGGCTTTACTACTATGGGTTCCGATACTACGCGCCGTGGTTGCAGCGGTGGATTAATCCAGATCCTGCCGCTGAAGTTGATGGTCTCAATCTATACAGGTTCGTGCGCAACAATCCCATTACATGGGTTGATCCGAACGGTAACAATACTCTCACTCAGGAAGAAATGAATACCTATGGTGAAGCAGCGTACAACAGGATGTTTTCGCTTGGATCAAAATTCAAGGACCTGAGGGCTGAGGGAGAGTCGGGAATTGAAGCAATCAGTAGAATTTCAAATCAGAACATCGACAATCTCCTGGCTGAATTGGACATCTACGAAATTTCACAAAACAAGGTGGCGTCTACGATCGCCAATTTGTCACACTCGAACTACACAGTTGTACATTTTAGTAAAAGCGACTTCAGAAACTTAGACGGCAGCTTAGAAATTTTATCGCGAAGGAAACTCCAGGAAACGGGAAGGCTAGCTCGAAACACCACAGGACATACCGCACCTGAAGATCTCATGTACTTTGCGACTGACGATTTCACGTTCTTTTCGCTGGAAACGGGAGCCCCGCTTAAGTCAGAGTCGACTTTCGGAAATTTTCGTTACGAGGCTTCTTTTGAAAGTCTGGAAGGGTACTCACACGTCGAATTTTCAGATCTACTTAATCCTAATCTACGACAAATTAGCCATCAACGTTTATCTACATTGCCGTGGTTCAAAGAACGCCCTAATTTTTTCAAGCGTCTATCATTGAACAAACATGAGCAGACCGTACTAACTCATCATGACTTTATTCACAGAACCGACTTGCCTGAACTAACGCCGAAAGACCTACTTTTCTTTGGCAGCGACATGCTCAACGGTATAGGCTTGCGTGTCGCCGCCGACCTTCCCCAATTTTCATCAGCTACAAGGAAGGCATTAAAGAAATACATTACCTCTCAACCCATTGAAAACATAGGTCCAGTTATCAATACACTTGGCCGCCCTCAAGTTCTCACCCCTAGAATGGCCGCATTTACGGCTTCTCAATTTAAATTGACGCAAGTCGGAGCTTCCTCCCGCCAACACTAGAACTGAATTTTACCTTTAAGACCGAAATATCAACTTCCTCAACGAAAGCAAGTTGAGCACTAGCGATAATACCCGTCCATGCGACAGGCTCGACGCTTCCCATGTCAAGCCTGCTACATAGAGAAACCGAGGGCAGTCTTACCCCTCCGGCCGCAACATCAACACCGCCAGCGGCGGCAAATTCAACACCAACGACAACGCCTGCCCATGGCTCGGCGTTTCCTCGGCAACCGCGCCTCCGCTATTACCGTAGTTGGAACCGGCATAGATGGACGAGTCGCTATTGAGCACCTCGTTCCACTGCCCGGCAAACGGCACCCCAACGCGATACGCCTCGCGCGGCACCGGCGTGAAGTTGGCCACCACCAGCACAGGCCGGCCGTCCTTGCTCCAGCGCAGCCACGCATAAACGCTGTTGATCGCGTCATCGCCGATCAGCCATTGGAAACCCTGCGGCACATCGTCCTGCTCATGCAGCGCCGGTTCTTCGCGGTACAGGCGATTGAGGTCGCCAACCAGTTTCTGTACGCCCTTGTGTTCGGAGTACTGCAGCAAGTACCAGTCCAGTTGCTGGTCGTGGTTCCACTCGCGCCATTGGCCGAACTCGCAGCCCATGAACAGCAGTTTCTTGCCCGGGTGCGCCCACATGAAACTCAGGTAGGCCCGCAGGTTGGCGAATTTCTGCCAGCGGTCTCCGGGCATTTTGTCGATCAGCGAGTGCTTGCCGTGTACCACTTCGTCGTGGGAGATCGGCAGGATGAAGCGCTCGGACCAGGCGTACACCAGGCCAAAACTCAGCTCGTTGTGGTGATGGGCGCGGTACACCGGGTCCTGTTGAATGTAATGCAGCGAATCGTGCATCCAGCCCATGTTCCATTTGTAGGCAAAGCCCAGGCCACCCTGTTGCGTGCCCTGGCTGACGCCTGGCCATGCGGTGGATTCCTCGGCGATCACCAACGCACCGGGTGCTTCCAGGGCGACCACATCGTTGAGGTGGCGCAGGAAGTCGATGGCTTCCAGGTTCTCGCGCCCGCCATGGCGGTTCGGCACCCACTCGCCGGCTTTGCGCGAGTAGTCGCGGTACAACATCGAAGCCACGGCATCGACGCGCAGGCCATCGACGTGGAAGTGCTTGAGCCAGTGCAGCGCCGACGCCAGCATGTAGCCGTGCACTTCGGTGCGCCCCAGGTTGTAGATCAGCGTGTCCCAATCCTGGTGGAAGCCTTCCTGCGGGTTGCCGTACTCGTACAGGGCCGTGCCGTCGAACTGGGCGAGGCCGTGGGTATCGGTGGGGAAATGCGCCGGCACCCAGTCGAGAATCACCCCGATGCCGGCCTGGTGGCAGGCGTTGACGAACGCGGCGAACTGGTCCGGCGTGCCATAACGCGCACTCGGCGCGAATTGCGACAGCAACTGATAACCCCACGAACCGCCGAACGGGTGCTCCATGATCGGCATCAGTTCGATGTGGGTGAAGCCCAGGTCTTTGACATAGGGAATCAGTCGTTCGGTCAGTTCCGGCCAGGTGTACTGGCGGGCCACTTCACCCAGGTCGTCCAGCTCGCATTGCCACGAACCGGCGTGCAATTCGTAGATCGACAAGGGCGCCGTCACCCGCTGGTGGTCGCCTCGGGCCATCATCCAGTCCTGATCCTGCCAGTCGACGTTCAAAGGTGAGGCGACTTTCGAGGCGGTATCCGGTGGCAGGCTGGTGGCCAGCGCCATCGGGTCGGCCTTCAGTGGCAGGATGCCGTGGGCACCGAGAATTTCGTACTTGTAGGCGTCCCCTGCTTGCAGGCGCGGGATGAACAACTCCCAGACCCCGGTGGGATGTCGCAGGCGCATCGGATGGCGGCGCCCGTCCCAGACGTTGAAATCACCCACCACCGACACCCGCCGGGCATTGGGTGCCCACACTGCGAAACGCACACCGTCGATGCCGTCCACGGTCTTGAGCTGCGCACCGAGGCACGCACTGAGGTCGCGGTGATTACCTTCGGCAAACAGGTACAAATCCATGTCGCCCAGCAATGGGCCGAAGCTGTAAGGGTCTTCGGCCGTCTGCTCGCCGCCGGCCCAACGGGTGCGCAGCAGATACGCTTGCGCGCGGTCGAAATGCCCGACAAACAACCCCGGCGTCTCTGTGGCTTGAAGACTCCCAAGCGCTTCACCCGAATCCCGGGCCAGAACTTCTACACTCAGGGCGCCCGGCAGGTAGGCGCGGATGAACTGTCCACCGGCGCCATCACCGTGGGGGCCAAGTATGGCGAAGGGATCGATATGCTCGGCACGCACCAATGCATCGATATCCCGTGCGCCGGGCAGCAGCGCTTCTTTGTGATGACCCTGTTCCTTGTTCGAGACACTCATGACTACTCTCCACCAAGATCGGAAAAGGGTTTAAGCCCACTCAATAATCCATATAAACCGTGCAACGGCACGGGCAACCAGCTGGGGCGATTTTCCGCCTCATAGGCCACTTCATACGCCGCCTTCTCCAGACCGAACAACGCCAGCGCAGCGTCCTCGCCTTCGGGATCTTGCCATGCATGGGCAAGACTAGCTGCCGCCAGCCGATAGGCGTCGACAAATGCTGTTCGCGCTTCACTCAAATAACGTTCGGTGACCCGCACACGCGCGGCATCGGCCGCCGCCGTGCTATCGACGTTGTGCACGTTGATCGCCATTGCCGCCGCATAGTCGAAGGAACGCAGCACGCCACTGACATCCTTGTACGGGCTGTGTTTGCCCCGACGTTCATGCAAGGGCCGCGCCGGTTCTCCCTCGAAGTCGATCAAGTACGCATCGCCCTTGATCACCAGCACCTGGCCCAGATGCAGGTCACCGTGCACACGAATGCGCAAGCCGCCTGCAGTCTTTTTGCCCAACGCTTGCACATGTCCGAGAATGGCTTTTTTGTTGTCCAGTAAACGGCTGACCAGGGTCTGGTCCGCCGGGCTCAATTGATTTTGATGCTGCTTGAGCAAGTTCAGCGCGTGCTCGATTTGCGTTGCGACATCCCTGGCCGAAGCCAGCGCCTCCTTCTGCGTGGTGACCTGCGGCAAGAAGTCCGGGTTGGCATTGGGCGCTGCCAGCACCTGATGCATTTCCCCCAGGCGCCGGCCCAGCATACCGGCGAAATCTTTCAGTTCGCCGAGCGCGTTGTAGTGTTGCTCCTGCTCGGACATGGCGTCGGCCAGTTCATCGCGCAGCGCCCGTTCGAGGTTGTTTTGCGTCCATTCCCAGGCATCGCCCTGGTTGCTCAGGTAGCCCTGGGCGATCATCAGCAGGTTGTCTTCACCCGCCCCGTCCCGGCGCACCACGGCCCCCAGCAGTGGCGAGATATTGCTGAACCCGGCTGCGGTCAGACAGGCGCTCATTTCCAGTTCGGGATGCACGCCGCTGGCGACCTTGCGGATCAGCTTGAGCACCATGCTGTTGCCGATCACCACCGAGCTGTTGGACTGTTCCGCCGACAGGTAACGCACCGGCGACTCGGCATTGAGGCCGAGTTTTTCCAGCTCGGGGGTGGACTCGAAGCGAATATCGCCATCGCTGCAGGCCAATACGGTGCCAGCCTGAATGCCTTGCAATACGGCATGCACGAAGGACTCCAGGCTGAAGGCATCGGTGATCAGGCCGACCTGGCGTCCACGCCGTACCCGCGACAGTGCCAGCTGCTGCGGTAGCGGCGTACCGACCTGATCCTCGGAGATAAAGCCGAACGGCAACTGATAACGACTGCTCTGGCCAGCGCTGGTGACATTGATCTCACTGAACAGCACCGGATGCTGCTCATCGCCGAAGCGCACACCGTAGACCAGATCGACCTGCTCGATGGCGGCGTCCTTGCCGGCGAACCAGCGACGATTCTGCAACCAGCTGGGCAGGATGCTCTGCTCAAGGGTGTGGCGTGACGGCGCTTCAAGCAGTTCCTCCATGCGTTTTTTCAGCACCAGCGTGGTGAAGTCCGGCAGGCTCTGTGCGGGCTCCACATGCCAACTGGGCATCTGGTTTTCCGCGGCGAGGCCAAACCAGTAAAAGCCGTAGGGCGCGAGGGTCAGGAGGAAATTCAACTGGCCGATGGGCGGGAACGCGTTACCCCCGAGCATCTCCACCGGCACCATGCCGACGTAGGCCGACAAATCTAGCTCCGCGGCCTGGGCACTGCGCGACACGTTGGCCACGCACAGGATGACTTCGTGTTTGCCGTCCGCCCCGGTGTATTCACGGGTGTAGGCCAGAATCCGCCGGTTGCTCGGCGACAGCATCTTCAAGGTTCCGCGCCCGAAGGCCTTGGACTGCTTGCGCACGGCGAGCATGCGACGGGTCCCGTTCAACAGTGAATGCGGGTCGCCGGCCTGGGTTTCGACATTGACCGACAGGTAACCGTATTGCGGGTCCATGATCGGTGGCAGCACCAGGCTGGCCGGGTCGGCGCGGGAGAAACCGCCGTTGCGGTCGATGGACCATTGCATCGGCGTGCGCACGCCATCGCGGTCGCCGAGGTAGATGTTGTCACCCATGCCAATCTCGTCGCCGTAATACAGGGTCGGTGTGCCGGGCATCGACAGCAACAGGCTGTTGAGCAGTTCGACCCGGCGTCGATCACGCTCCACCAGCGGCGCCAGGCGCCTGCGAATCCCCAGGTTGATCCGCGCGCGACGGTCGGCGGCGTAGTAATTCCAGAGGTAGTCGCGTTCCTTGTCGGTGACCATCTCCAGGGTCAGTTCATCGTGGTTGCGCAGGAAGATAGCCCATTGGCAGTTGGCGGGAATATCCGGGGTCTGGCGCAGAATGTCGGTGATCGGGAAGCGATCTTCCTGGGCCAGCGCCATGTACATGCGCGGCATCAACGGGAAGTGAAAGGCCATGTGGCATTCGTCGCCGTTCAGGCCTTTCTTGTCGGTGTCGCCGAAGTACAACTGGGTGTCCTCCGGCCACTGATTGGCTTCCGCCAGCAGCATGCGGTCGGGGTAATTGGCGTCGATTTCGGCGCGGATCTGTTTCAGGACATCGTGGGTTTCCGGCAGGTTTTCGTTGTTGGTGCCGTCGCGCTCGATCAGGTAGGGAATCGCATCCAGGCGCAAGCCGTCGATGCCCATGTCGAGCCAGTAGCGCATTACCGACAGCACCGCTTTCATGACTTGCGGGTTGTCGAAATTCAGGTCCGGCTGGTGGGAGTAGAAACGGTGCCAGAAGTATTGGCCGGCGACCGGGTCCCAGGTCCAGTTGGACTTTTCTGTATCGAGAAAGATGATGCGGGTCCCGTCGTATTTCTGATCGTCGTCGGACCACACGTAGAAGTCCCGCGCCGCCGACCCGGGTTTGGCCTTGCGTGCACGCTGGAACCACGGGTGCTGGTCGGAGGTGTGGTTGATGACCAGTTCGGTGATCACCCGCAGGCCGCGCTTGTGTGCCTCGGCAATGAAACGCCTGGCATCGGCCATGGTCCCGTAGTCACTGTGCACGCCGCGGTACTCGGCGATGTCATAACCGTCGTCGCGCCGTGGCGAGGGATAGAAGGGCAACAGCCAGATGGTGTTGACGCCCAGGTCGGCAATGTAGTCTAGCTTGGCGATGAGGCCGGGAAAGTCGCCGATCCCGTCGTTGTTGGAGTCGAAATACGATTTGACGTGTACTTGATAGATCACCGCATCCTTGTACCAGAGCGGGTCCTTGATGAACGTGGCTGCCTTGGGTTTCTTCGCCATGTGAAACTCCTGGTGAATTCATAAAGGCCGCTCTCAAAGCGCCCCTTGTAGGAGCTGCCGCAGGCTGCGATCTTTTGCTTTACAGCGAAGATCAAAAGATCGCAGCCTGCGGCAGCTCCTACAGGGGGGGGCGGCGCATTCAAGAGGCGGTGATTCGCCAGATCCCGAACGGCTGGTACGCCGGGTCGATCCGCATGAACTGATGCTTGCCGTGCCAGGTCCAGCGATGGCCATTCATCAGGTCTTCGCCCTGGGTGCTGGCGTCGTCAGGCAAACCCATTTCCCACAGCGGCAACTCGAAATTCGCCTCCTGCACGTTGTGCGGATCGAGACTGACCGCCACCAGAATAAAGTTGCTGCCGTCAAAACTGCGTTTGCCGAAGTACAGGATGTTGTCGTTCCAGGCGTTGTAGACCTTCAGGCCCAGATGCGTGTGCAGCGCCGGGTTCTGCCGACGGATGCGGTTGAGCTGGGCAATCTCGGCAATGATGTTGCCCGGCGCGTTGAAGTCCCTGGGGCGGATCTCGTACTTCTCGGAGTCGAGGTACTCCTCCTTGCCCGGCACCGGTGCTGACTCGCACAATTCGAAACCCGAATACATGCCCCACAGGCCCGAGCCCATGGTCGCCAGCACGGCGCGGATGAGGAACCCGGGACGCCCGGATTCATGCAGGAACGCCGGGTTGATGTCCGGTGTATTGACGAAAAAATTCGGCCGATAACACTCGCGCCACGGCGATTCGTTGAGTTCGGTGAAGTAAGTCGCCAGTTCGGCCTTGGTGTTGCGCCAGGTGAAATAGGTATAGCTCTGGGAATAACCGACCTTGCCCAGGCGCGCCATCATCGCCGGGGTCGTAAAGGCCTCGGCAAGGAAGATCACTTCGGGGTACAGCGCCCGTACATCGGCGATCAGCCATTGCCAGAACGGCAACGGCTTGGTGTGCGGGTTATCGACGCGAAAGATCTTCACGCCCTCCTCGACCCAGCCCACCACGATGTCGCGCAGCTCCACCCACAGGCTCGGAATCGCCTCGGGGGCATAGAAGTCGACGTTGACGATGTCCTGGTATTTCTTCGGCGGGTTCTCCGCGTACTTGATCGTGCCGTCAGGCCGCCAGTTGAACCAGCCGGGGTGCTGCTTGAGCCATGGGTGGTCCTGGGAGCACTGGATGGCGAAGTCGAGGGCGATTTCCAGGCCGTGGGCCGCAGCGGCCGACACCAGTCGCCGGAAGTCTTCGCGAGTCCCCAACTGCTTGTGAATCGCCTCGTGGCCGCCCTCCTCGCTACCGATCGCATAGGGACTGCCCGGATCATCGGGGCCTGCCGTCAGCGAGTTGTTCGGGCCCTTGCGGTAACTGCGCCCGATCGGGTGGATCGGCGGGAAATACAGCACATCGAAGCCCATGTCGTGGATCATCGCCAGCCGTGAATGCACGTCATTGAAAGTACCGTGGCGCTCCGGACTGTCGGTGATCGAACGCGGGAACAATTCATACCAACTGGCGAATTGCGCCAGCTCGCGCTCCACATCCACCGGGTACTCCGGGCTCAGGCTGAGGTAAGCACGATGATCGACGCGGGCCATGAGGTCGGCGCTACGTTGGTGCAAAAACAGTGCGACCTGCTCGGTTTCGAGCAGTCCTGCCAGTTCATGGTGCAATGCCGCCAATTGCTCGCTGAGTTGCCCTTCACTGCGCTCGGCGGCTTGCTGCACCTGGATCCGCCCTTCCTGCAATTCGAGGCTGACGGGCACCGCTGCCATATGCTTCTTTTCAAGTTCGTAGCGAAAACTGGCGAACTGGTCGATCCAGGCTTCGATACAGAACAGATAACGGCCCTGACTGTTCACCCGGAACTGCCCCTGCCAACCGTTGTTGCCCAGATCGTGCATGACAGCGCTTTGCCAGACGTCCTCGTCCTCGGCCCGCCAGCGCACGCGAACCGCCAGCTTGTCATGCCCGTCGGCAAAGACCTTGGCCGTCACCACCACATCCTGCCCCACCACCGCCTTGACCGCGAACTGCCCGCCTTCAAGGGTCGGCATGATGTTTTCTATGACTATGCGCGGCAGCAACAGCGCCTGCGACAGCGGCATGTGCGGGTTGTAGCTCAACTCAGTCGGTTTTTCAGCCGTCATCGAGCCTCTCTCCTTACGCCCCATGGACGCGCTTGTGTCGGGTCGCCATCCCGTTGGGCCATCCGCCCCGGGACGTACTCACTTAGGTTCCGAGCGATGGCTGCCGGGAAAAGTTCATCAGCAATTTGCGGAATCAAATCGTTCGCACTGCAGTCCACCAACTTAAGCACGACTCACGCCATGTGCCACTGGAGGCTTGAACCATGACCAATCCATTCCCGGCAGAAACCCCCGATCCAAACATCGACAACCCGGTGATACCGCCGAGCGAACCACAACCGGTGCCCGAACAGGACCCACCCGGCACGACCCCGCCGCCAAGGGAAGAACCGCCAGCGACGATGCCGCCGGTGATTGTGAATCCTGAATGAAGACAGTTGATCGTTCCTGCCTCGACAGCAGGAACGATCATCAAAAATGAATGACGCTTCCCAAGTACCTGTAGTACCGATCCTAAAGCGCCAATTCTGCCCGTCCGACACTTTACGAAACCTGCACCCCGCGCCTTATATAGCCATCACTTCTTCAGCCTTGAGTGTGGTTAGCCATGAAAACGTTTTTTTCCAGCGTCAGCGAATTCACAAACAAAGCTAGCGCACCGCACCACGCGCTACACCGTGAACGACCCACCGACGGCTGGCCATCCCTTGAAAATATTCAACTACGAATTTCTTTGCTTCGAAGCCGAGCGCAATCCCTCTGAACAATCAACCAAAAGTTCAATCATCAGGGAACTGGAGAAACATTTGCTGCACGGTGATATGGACTACAGCCAGCACGAACTCTCGGAAACGAAGAGCAACGAGCAGGACTCAGGCTGTGAAGCGACTGCGCAGACAGGGTTAATCCCTGACAGCTCCTAGGGTTGATGATCCTTGTCAATCAGCTTCACGATCCTCGGCATCACACTGAACACCCCCAGTGCCAACAGCGTGCTGAGCACTGCCGTCGCCTCCCGACCCAGCCCGGTGGCGACGCCGATGGCGGCGGTCATCCACAGGCCGGCGGCGGTGGTCAGGCCCTTGACGTTGCCTTCGTCGCCTTCGTGGTTTTTCAGGATGGTACCGGCCCCGAGAAAGCCGATCCCGGCTATCACGCCCTGCACGACCCGACTCATGGCATCGGCCTGTGAACCGGACATTTGCGGTACCAGCACGAACAGCGCCGCCCCCATCGCCACCAGCATGTGGGTACGCACACCAGCGGCCTTGCCCTGGTGCTCGCGTTCGAATCCGAGAATCCCGCCCAGCAAGGCGGCCATCAACAGACGTACGGTCATCCGCGTCAATTGCGAGGCATCGGTGATGTCGGCGAACTCGGCTTGCAGGGTCACCCAGACTTCGTGCCACCAGGCGTTCATGGTGTTGTCCTTGTGAGGAGCCATGGAGAGTGGACCGCAGCGACCATTAATCGGTTGCACAGAACGATGACCGGCGGTTGCGGCCTGACACTTCAGATACCCCTGAAAAAGGATTCCGCCATGACCGTGCGCATCGATAACCAGACCTGCTTTTTCACCACCGAAAATGGCGAACAGATTCGTCTGTGTCCTGACGTGACCATCGTCACCGATGGTCGCAAAGCCATGTCGGCGGTGGACATCGAAGGCCAGCGCATCTACATCACCGAAGCGGAAGCCGACGCCTTGACCGTCGCAGGCGCGGTGGATGGACGCCGGCACCTGAAATCCAGCGACAGTGATTCGGTGATTTGACTGACGTTGATCAATACCCGCCTCAGCTGTTTTGCCCAGGCGTTTGCACCTTTGTGCGACGGGTGCTTCAAGTTGTCGCAGGCCGGGCGGACACGGCCATCTGATCCGCTTTTTAATGCAATACCTGAGTCTGTTATGCAAACAGATCGCCGCTCATAGTGCTCATGCCTGATGGAGGCTGATGAGCGAAAGACCATGAGCGAAAGAATCCCCGTCCGAACCGTAGAAACATTCGAGCCTCCGCGTCCAAGGACGAAGGCCAAAACCAGCGACAACCTGATCCACACCCGCAGCTTCACCGGGCTGTTTCGCAACCTGCGCATCAGCGGCGCGGGCTTTCTGTTTTTGCTGTTTTTCGGCACCGTGTGGTTGAACTGGGGCGGCCGCCAGGCGGTGCTCTGGGATCTTTCCGAAAGTAAATTCCACATCTTCGGCGCGACTTTCTGGCCGCAGGACTTCATCCTGCTGTCGGCGCTGTTGATCATCGCCGCGTTCGGCCTGTTCGCGATCACCGTGTTTGCCGGCCGGGTCTGGTGCGGCTACACCTGCCCACAAAGTTCGTGGACCTGGATCTTCATGTGGTGCGAGAAAGTCACCGAGGGCGAGCGCAACCAACGGATCAAGCTGCAAGCCGCGCCGTGGGGCGTCAACAAACTGATGCGTCGCTCAGCCAAACACTCCTTGTGGCTGGCCATCAGCCTGTTGACCGGCCTGACCTTCGTCGGCTACTTCACTCCGATCCGACCACTGGCCGAAGAGTTGCTGACCTTGCAAATGAGCGGTGTCAGCCTGTTCTGGGTGTTGTTTTTTACCGGTGCCACCTACATCAATGCCGGCTGGTTGCGTGAAGCGGTGTGCATGCACATGTGCCCTTACGCGCGGTTCCAGAGCGTGATGTTCGACAAGGACACCCTGACCATTTCCTACGACGCGGCCCGTGGCGAAAACCGTGGCCCGCGCAAACGCGAGGTCAAACCCGCCGAGGTCGGTTTGGGCGATTGCATCGACTGCCAGCTCTGCGTACAGGTCTGCCCGACCGGCATCGACATCCGCGATGGCTTGCAGATGGAATGCATCGGTTGCGCCGCGTGCATCGACGCCTGCGATTCGATCATGGACAAAATGGGCTACGCCCGGGGACTGATCAGCTATACCTCCGAACATCAGTTGCAAGGTGGCAAGACGCACCTGCTGCGCCCGCGCCTGATCGGCTACACCGCCGTGCTGCTGGTGATGATCGCCGCCCTGGTGGTGGCATTGATGGAACGGCCGATGGTTTCGCTCGACGTCAGCAAGGACCGGGGCCTGTTTCGCGAAAACAGTCGGGGGCAGATCGAAAACATCTATAGCCTGAAGGTGATCAACAAGACCCAGCAGCGTCAGGACTACCAATTGCGCCTGGTCGATGCCGATGATTTCGAGTTGCAGGGCAAGACAGTGCTGAGCCTGGCGCCGGGCGAGATTGTCGATCTGCCTGTGTCGGTGGCGATGCTCACGGAACGCCCGGCCAGCAGTTCGCAGAGCATCAGCTTCAAAGTGATCGACAGCGATGAGCCTGGCGTCTACAGCGTGGCGAAGAGCCGGTTTGTTGCGCCAATGAATCGCTGAGCCTTTAAGATGCAGAGCGTTAAAGATCGCAGCCTTCGGCAGCTCCTACACACGCAAGCCGATCCATTGTAGGAGCTGCCGAAGGCTGCGATCTTGGCGGTACCCCCGTCCCCTCTTTCCAAAAGACACCCAACCGGGCTTTTTGATGAAACGCTACGAAAAATTCGCCGACGACATCGCAGAACTGATCCGCTCCGGCGTCCTGGGTCCCGGCCAGCGTGTGCCGTCAGTGCGCTACGCCAGCCAGACCTACGGCGTCAGCCCGTCGACGGTGTTCCAGGCCTACTACCTGCTGGAGCGTCGGGGCCTGATCCGCGCCCGTCCGCGCTCCGGCTATTTCGTCAATGCCCATGCGCCGCGACCGTTTTCCGAGCCGGTGATCAGCAGCCAGGTCAACGAATCCACGGAAGTCGACGTCAGCGAACTGGTGTTTTCGGTACTCGACTCGATCAAGGACCCGAACACCGTGACCTTCGGCTCGGCATTCCCCAGCCCGACGCTGTTCCCCCTGCAACGCTTGTCCCGCTCCCTGGCCAGCGCCACCCGCGAGATGGACCCGCGCATGGTGGTCAACGACATGTCGCCGGGCAACCCGCAGCTGCGCCGGCAAATCGCCCTGCGCTACATGGTCGGCGGGCTGATGCTGCCCATGGAAGAACTGCTGATCACCAACGGCGCCCTGGAAGCCCTCAACCTGTGCCTGCAAGCAGTGACGCAACCTGGCGACCTGGTGGCCATCGAAGCACCGGCGTTCTACGCCTGCCTGCAAGTGCTCGAACGCCTGAAACTCAAAGCCGTGGAAATCCCCGTGCACCCGCGCGACGGCATCGACCTCGGCGTGCTCGAACAAACCCTGGAACGCCATCCGATCAAGGCCTGCTGGTGCATGACCAGCTTCCAGAACCCCATGGGCGCCACTGTGCCCGAGGCCAAGAAACAACAGCTCGTGGAACTGCTGCGCCGCCACCAGGTGCCGCTGATCGAAGACGATGTCTACGCCGAACTGTATTACGGTCAACAAGCCCCGAAACCGGCCAAGGCATTCGATACCGAAGGCCTTGTGATGCATTGCGGCTCGTTCGCCAAAAGCCTGGCCCCCGGTTACCGCATCGGCTGGGTCGCCGCCGGGCGCTACGCACAGAAGATCGAACGCCTGAAACTCATGACCTCACTGTGCGCCTCGATGCCGGCCCAGGCAGCGATCGCCGACTACCTGCAACACGGCGGCTACGACCGGCACCTGCGTAAATTGCGTCATGCGCTGGAAGACCAGCAAGCCGCCATGCTCGCCGCCATCGCCCGCTATTTCCCGGCGCAGACGCGAGTGAGCCAACCGGCGGGCGGATACTTTTTGTGGCTGGAATTGCCGGAGCAGATGGATTCGTTGAAGTTGTTTCAGATGGCGCTGGCGCAGGGGATCAGCATTGCACCGGGGCCGATTTTTTCGCCGACGCAGCGGTTCAGAAATTGTATTCGGTTGAATTATGGGAGCCCGTGGGATGAGGCGGCGGAGAAAGCGATGGAGACGTTGGGGCGGATTGTGCGGTCGTTTTTACCTTGATCGTTACTCCGATTCGAACTTTATAATTACGCATTTATTACCGACGGAAAATCTGGTGCTGACGTTTCCGTAACTCTCTTGCCTCACTTAGTCTGCCAGCAGCAGATGCAAGATTGTCGGCATTTCTTAATGCCATTTTATTTCGAGTGCTTGGATTCTCTCTAAATTTCTTTATCGCTGCATGAATATCCTCACTCCGCAGGACTCGAGAAAACTTCTCATGTAACCTGGTTGAAACATCACTTTTTTCAATTTTTTCGTTCAACATCCTGCTTGATAATTTTTCTGTGCGCGAATACCTGCTTCCAGAAGAATTATCACCACCTACCCCATTAACTGAGAGATACCAAAAATCCTTGGAAGCAAATACTTCACGCCGATGTGTAATTTCGTGAATTACTGTAAATGCAAGATCTTTCACATCCAGCCCACGAATTATTTCCGAATTAAAATACACGGAATTTGTTGTATCAGTAGGAAAAACTAACGCTTCAGTTCTTAAATACCTTCCAGCCCCTTTAAACAAAACAACGCTATCCGATTCCGACATTAAAAGCCTAACATTCGATAACGCCTTACGATAACCACCGATTAAATACCCTGGAGCATCAAAGTCAATTATACCAAAGTGATTTCCAATTATCCCAGAATCCTCACTATCAAAATTTGCAGACTCCAACGAAGCCAAAGTATTTTCTAAAATCATTTCTGCCTCTAAGAATGAAGCATGCAACGCTTTCGCAATATCGCGATAATTCATTTTAATTGCTTCCATACCACGCGACTGAATTAGATTTTTCAACCCAAACTCGTTTTCAAGCTCAGTACGGTTTTTTTCCGCCTCACTCGGAGCGTATCCTCTTTTATCTGTATAGATAACCGGACCATTCCTGACAAACCGATAAAAATTCAACCCATCCACATCCCCCGCCGGGTCCGGATTCAACCAGCGCTGCAACCACGGCGCGTAATACCGCGCGCCATAGTAATAAAGCCCTGAAACATCCCGTTCCTTACCCGAATAACGAATGGTCTTGTAACCGGTTTCCACCTCATGTCGCCCTGCCAACCACGCGGTTCCGCCGAAGGGGTAATAGACTTCCTGGCTGATGGTTTTAGCCTGGGCATCCACCTCAAAGGCACTCGATCCCAGGTGATCGTCAAAGCAGTAGCGCCACTGATCGTTGTCCAGTCCTGCAGGCGGCGGACTGTCCCAATGCAGCAGGCGTACGGTGCACCGCCCGGCCTGTACGCTTATCACCTGGAGCCGTTCTCCTGTGGCGCTATTGGCGTGCAGTTCGATGCCCGGCAAGTAACGTACCTCGGGCGTATGCACGATGGATTTCGCGGTGACCTCCCGGTATTTGCGCAGGCGAGCGCCTTCGCTGTCGTAGACATACCTCTCGATGTCGTCAGCGCCTTCAATCCGCGCCACTTGGGTGACTTGGGCTAACTGATTACGCCCATTCCACTGCAAAGCCTGCCCAGGTTGCAGCTCCAGCAGGTTGCCGCGAGCGTCGAACAGCTCGTCAATGGCCGGCTGGCCGGCTCGATCTTTCACGCTGCGATTGCTGTGCGATGCCACGCGCATGATCAAGGTGTCGTCTACCGCGCCGTGATGCAGACGCCGCAGCAGGTTGCCTGCTTCATCGTAGTGATAGGTTTCTGTGTAACTGCACCAGCGACTACCATCCGGCGGGCCGAATCCCTGCCACTCGGGCAACGCCGGCCCCAACGACGGCCTGGCTGTTTCCCAACCGGTGGCGCTGATTAGCTGATAGAGCGTGTCATAGGTGAAGCGCCGCACCGGCTCGATGCGCTGGTTGGCGAAATGCTGAATGGGCAGCGCCGCATCGGCGATTTCGGTGATGTTGCCTGCGGGGTCGTAGCCATAACTGAGCTCCTGCAGAAATCCCTGAGCGGGGCCTTGGGTATCGAGGTTCGTCAGGCGTCCATTGGCCGGGTCATAACTGCTGGTGGTACGCATGCCATTGCCTGCCCGCTCCTGTTCTATCTGGCCAAAGGCGTTGTACTCGATGGCATTGACCAGCGTGTCGGCGACGGATTGGCCAGCCCGTTGTAGCCCGACCGAATGCAGTTGCCCGGCGCGGTCATAGGTGAAATGTCGGGTATGACTTTTGGCGTCGGTTTGATGCGAGAGCTCACCCGAAGGCAGGAAGGACCAGGATGCCCGTGCACCCTCGCCCGGTTCCAGCAGACGGTCGCGCTCCGCTTCTACAAGGGGCCAATCGGGCGGATCAAAACTGTTCAAGAAATGCCGAATCTCAAGCAGTACAGCCGCTGACATCCCGTAATCGGAAAGCAATCGACTCCCTGCCGGATCATCCTGTCGGATCGGCTGACCACAGCGATTGTGCCGGGCCTCTTCATCTGTCGCAGCGCCCCATAGGATGCGCTCGGCACAGCGCTCCACCTCACCGACGCCTTGCTCGAACATCGCCACCGGCCGCAGCGACGAATCATGCTCAGTGCGACGATGCC
Source organism: Pseudomonas sp. GNP012 (assembly GCF_054343835.1). NCBI lineage: Bacteria > Pseudomonadati > Pseudomonadota > Gammaproteobacteria > Pseudomonadales > Pseudomonadaceae > Pseudomonas > Pseudomonas sp. GNP012. The sequence goes on from NZ_JBTGUU010000001.1 coordinate 2,536,961, forward strand.
AACCGCGTTGATCCCATGACTCGATTACCTGCCCGGCTGCACCGGGCAAATCGACTTGCCAGCCAGCATCGACACTGTCGCTGCACAGCGGCTGATTCGAAAGGCTGTAAGTGGTGGACAGGTTTGAAGGCGCATCGAGCAACGCAAACAATCGCGGATCGCGTTGCCGAGCAAGACGGCCGGCCCCGTCATACAGCTGATGCGTGACCCGTGACTCGGGCGGCGCACTGGTCGCGCGACGGTGATAAGCCACCGTACGAACAGCTAAACCGCGAGGGTCGACGGCGTTCAGCGTTGGTGTGTGGATGTGCATGCACAAGGCGCCCGACTTTGAGAGGCTTCAACACACGCAGTGTTCGGTTGCGTGGCTCGTCGCCAATCTAGGCGCCCTTGTCAGCAGCGTCTACTGTCAGAAATAACAGGTGGATGCTTGCGGGCTCAACTCAGCGTCCACCACCAAGATCAACAAATGTCCCCGTTGCATAAGAAGCCTTGTCCGACAACAACCAGACAATCGCCTCCGCCACTTCATCCGGCCGCCCACCGCGGGCCATCGGGATCGCCGACTCAAGCTTGCTGACCCGGTCCGGATCGCCGCTCAAGGCATGGAAATCGGTGTAGATGTAGCCCGGGCGCACCGCGTTGACACGGATCCCCTCTCCCGCCACTTCCTTGGACAGGCCGATGGTGAAGGTGTCCAGCGCGCCTTTTGACGCTGCGTAGTCGACATATTCGTTGGGCGCGCCCAAGCGTGCGGCCACCGAGGACACGTTGACGATACTGCCGCCCTGCCCGCCGTGTTTGGGCGACATGCGCAGGATCGCGTGCTTGGCGCAGAGGATCGGCGCCAGGACGTTGGTTTTCATGATCTTGAGAATGCGGAACTCGGACATTTCGTCGACCCGGGACTTTTGCCCCACGGTCCCGGCGTTATTGACCAGCGCCGTGACCCGGCCCAGTTCATCGTCGACCCGATGGAACAGCGCGATGACTTCGTCTTCGATGCTGACATCGGCCCTTACCGCAATGGCTTGCGCACCGAGGGCGCGGACTTGCTCCAGCACGCCGAGTGCGGCCTTTTCGTCCGCCTGGTAATTGATGCAGATCCGATAGCCCTGCGCGGCGGCCAACAGTGCGGTGGCGGCACCAATGCCGCGGCTGCCGCCGGTGATGACGATGACTTTGTCCATGCGAGCCTTCCCCCAATCAAAGCTTAAGCGGTCGGGGGCAAGAATAACCGCCATTGGTGGTTTTTGCATGGCTTCGGTGGCGTTTGCACAGACGCCATCGCGGGCAAGCCACGCTCCCACAGAATATGCAAAACCTGTGGGAGCGTGGCTTGCCCGCGATGAACGATGACACAGACTGTCAAGCCAGCGCCAATCGCTCCGAGCGATGGATTTCCATCATGAAACCTTCGGCCGGCAGCGGATGCCCCAGCAGGTAACCCTGTAACGAGTCGCAGCCGAGTTGCGTCAGGAAGTCCTGCTGCGACCCCGTCTCCACACCCTCGGCAACGATGCGCAACCCCAACGCCTGGCCGAGAGCCACGATGGCCGAAACGATGGCGGCGTCATCGCTGTCGTGCTCCGGGTCACGGACAAAACCGCGGTCGATCTTCAGTTCGTTGGCCGGCAAGCGCTTGAGGTACATCAAACTCGAATAACCGGTGCCAAAATCGTCGATGGACAGGTCGACACCCATTTCCGAGAGTTCCTGAAGCACCGTCATGCTCGCGTCGGCATCGCTCATGGCGGTGGTTTCAGTGATTTCCAGGGTCAGGCTATTGGCCGGCAGATGGTGAGTCGCCAATGCCTTGGCGACGCTCTGGACCAGTCCGGCATGGCAAAACTGGATGGCCGACAGGTTCACGGCGATGCGCCAATCGGTGTAGCCCAGCACGTACCACTCGCGCATCTGGCGGCACGCTTCGTTGAGCACCCACTCGCCGATCGGAATGATCAGCCCGGTCTTTTCCGCCAGTTCGATGAATTTGTCCGGCAACAGCAAGCCTTGCGTCGGATGCTCCCAGCGCAACAGGGCCTCGGCGCCCACCGGCCGGCCATTGGCGGCATCGAACTTGGGCTGGTAATGCAGGCTGAATTCCTGATGCTCCACGGCATTGCGCAGGTCCTGCAACAATTGCAGTTGCTTACGCGCGTTGGTGTTCATCGAGGCGTCGAAAAAGCTGTAGCCGTTTTTACCCGCGCCCTTGGCGTGGTACATCGCCGCGTCGGCGTTCATCAGCAATTCGTGGGCGGACTGCCCGTTACCCGGATAGAGCGCGATGCCGACACTGGCGGAAATGTGCAAATCATGTTCGGCAACCCGGAACGCCCGTGCAATCAACCCGACCTGGCGGGCCGCGAGGTTCAAGGCATCGTTCTGCTCGCTCAATTGCACCAGCAACACGAACTCATCGCCGCCGATCCGCGCCAGGGTGTCCTGGCTGCGCAAGTCTTCGCGCAGGCGCAGGGCCACTTCGCGCAAAAGCAGGTCGCCCATGTGGTGACCGAAGGCATCGTTGACGGGTTTGAAGCCGTCCAGGTCGATGAACATCAGGGCAAAGCAACCGCCCTGTTCACGAACCCGGGACATGGCCTGATCGATTCGGTCGGCGAGCAACGTCCGGTTCGGCAACCCGGTGAGGGTGTCGTGCAGGGCCAGTTGGGTCAGTTCACGGTTGGCTTCGGTCAGCGACTGGGCCAGGCTTGCGGTGCGAGCCTCCAGGCGCGCATCGAGGATCGAGGTCAGCAAGGCAATGCACAGCACCGCCAATGTGGTGATCAGCACCAGGTTGTCCAGGCCCTTGCCATTCAGGCCGTTGACCGCCGCCCCGCAAAAGCTGCCATCGGCAAAGCGTGCAGCGGCCATCCCGGTGTAGTGCATGCCGACGATGGCGATGCCCATGATCACGGCGGCACCGCCACGGATCAGGCGGACATAAGGCGTGTGTTGGCGTAAATGGAACGCGATCCACAATGCCGCGCCCGAGGCAGCGACAGCGATGATCAGCGAAGCGCCGAACAGCGTCGGGTCATAGTCGATGCCTGGTTGCATGCGCATGGCCGCCATACCGGTGTAGTGCATCGCGCTGATGCCGGCGCCCATGACCAGCGCGCCAAAGGCCAGTTGCCAGGCCGGCAGTTTTGGCTGGCTGACCAGCCACAGCGCAAAACCGCTGGAGAGCACGCCGATCAACAGCGACAACAGGGTGATTGCGCCGTCATAGCCCAGATCGATCGGCAGATTGAATGCGAGCATGCCGATAAAGTGCATCGACCAGATGCCAATGCCCATGGCAATGGCCCCGCCCGCGGTCCACAAATGCACGGCGCGGCCTTTGGCAGTGGCAATGCGTCCGGTCAGGTCGAGTGCGGTATATGAGGCGAGAATCGCGACAAAGAGCGAAATGATAACCAGGGTGGGGGAATAGCTACCGATGAGCATGCGGACTTCTCGCGAATACCCCCATTAATGGTATTGATTCTCGCCGGGGGAAAATGCGGCGATTGTACTGATTCCGAATGAGAACGCACTCACAAAATGAGCAAAGGGCCATCAGTCCGATGAAACGCTTGTTTTAAGGTTTTACATCAACTCGCATCAAGCTGCTGGCACCACAAAACCTGTGGGAGCGAGCTTGCTCGCGATAGCGGTGGGTCAGGCAACATCCATGCTGAATGTGACTCAGCCATCGCGAGCAAGCTCGCTCCCACAGGGATTGCAGCGTGCGTTAGATTGCGTTATCGGCTCTCGCTCACTTCAAGCTGCCCGTCCCAGCCACCGCCCAGCGCGGCGATCAACTGCACGCTGGCGATCAGGCGGCTTTGCAACAGGTCCAGGTTGCTGCGCTCATTGTTCAGCGCCGCCGCCTGGGTCACTACCACATCGATGTATGCGATCAAGCCAGCCTTGTACTGGTTCTGGGTTAGGCGCAACGATTCACGGGCAGCGTCCAGCGCCTGTTGGCGCACGACGGCCTCATCCTGCAGCACCTTGAGTTGCACCAGGAAGTTTTCAACTTCGCGAAATCCGTCCAGCACGGTCTGGCGGTACTTGGCCACAGTTTCGTCATAGGCCGCTTCACTGCGGTCGACTTCCGCCGAGCGCTGGCCGCCGTCGAACAGGGTCATGGCCAATTGCGGCCCGACCGACCAGAAGCGGTTCGGCAGGCTGAACAAGTCTTTCGAGGTACTGCTGCTGTAACCACCGTTCAAGCTCAGGGTCAGGTCCGGGTAATAGGCCGCCTTGGCCACACCGATGTTGGCGTTGGCAGCCATCACCGAGCGTTCGGCCGAAGCGATGTCCGGGCGACGCTCCAGCAACTGCGAAGGCAGGGCGACCGGCACTTGCGGCAACTGCGGAATGTCCTGGCTTTCCGCCAGGCTGAACTGCGCCGGCGGCAGGCCGATCAGCACGGCAACGGCGTTCTCGAACTGGGCACGTTGCCAGATCAGGTCGATCATGTCCGCTTCGGTGCTCTTGAGCTGGGTCTGGGCCTGGGCCACGGCGTCCTTGCCGGATACGCCGGCGCGGTACTGGTTCTCGGTCATCTTCAGGGAGCGCTGATAAGCCTCGACCGTGTCCTGGAGCAGGCGTTTCTGGCCATCGATCACGCGCAATTGCAGGTAATTCTGCACCAGTTCCGACTGTTGACTCAGGCGCATGGCCGCCAGATCGGCGAAGCTTGCCTGGGCATTCGCGGTGTCGGCTTCCAGGCCACGGCGCAGCTTGCCCCACACATCCGCCTCCCAACTGACGCCCGCCTGGGCCGAATACGTGTCGCGAATACCGCTGGACGAACTGCTCAGGCTGGAGCTGCTGCTGCCTGTGCCCTGGCTTGAACGGTTCTTGCTGACGTTCAGGTCGACCGTGGGGAAAAACGCCCCGCGTGCGCTGCGCACCAAGGCCTGGGCCTGGCGGTACTGGGCTTCGGACTGGGCGACGGTCTGGTTGGCGCTGTTGAGCTTCTCGATCAGGCCATTGAGCTGTTGATCACCATACAGCTCCCACCATGCGCCGCGCGCCAGGGCATCGCTCGGGTTGGCCTGGCGCCAGCCTTCTGCTGCCTTGTACTGCGCAGGTTCCGCGGTTTGCGGGCGCTGGTAATCCGGGCCGACGGCGCAGGCACTGAGCATCGCCACGCACAGTGACAGGCTCAGCAGACGCGAGCCTCGAGCCGTGATCAGCGGTGCAGCCAGGTTGAAAAGCGAACGTTCAGTCATAGCGGAGTTTCCAGAGCAGCATCGGTACGCACCCCACGCCATTTGTTGAAGCGATGGCGCAGTTTGTCGAGATAGAGGTAAACCACTGGCGTGGTGTAAAGCGTCAGCACCTGGCTGAAGATCAACCCGCCGATGATGGTCAGGCCCAGCGGCTGGCGCATTTCCGCCCCTTCGGCGCGGCTCAGGAGCAACGGCAAGGCACCGAGGATCGCCGCCAGGGTGGTCATCAGGATCGGTCGCAAACGTTGCAGGCAGGCACTGCGAATCGATTCCAGCGGCGCCATGCCCTGATGCCGCTCCAGCTGCAACGCCAGGTCGATCATCAGAATGGCGTTTTTCTTGACCACGCCGATCAGCAGAAACAGCCCCAGCAACGAAATCAGGCTGAACTCGCCGCCCAGCGCATAGATCGACAGCAACGCGCCGACCCCGGCGGACGGCAGGGTGGACAGGATGGTCAGCGGGTGAATGTAGCTTTCGTACAGCACCCCCAACACCAGATACACCGCCACCAGCGCCCCCAGAATCATCCACGGCTGGCTTTTCTGGGTCGCCGCGAAAGCGTCGGCTGTGCCGGCCATTTTCGCGATCACTTCTTCCGGCAGCCCGACCTTGGCAATCGCCCGCTCGATGGCGGCACCACCCTGCTCCACGGTCACGCCTTCAGCCATGTCGAAGGCAATGCTTTCCGAGGCGAACTGGCCCTCGTGGCTGACCCGGTCGTTTTCCAGGCTGTTTTCGTAATGGGCGATGGTCGACAGCGGGATCCGCGCGCCATCGGCGGTGATCACCTGGACCTGCTTGAGGGTGATCGGGTCCTGGGCGTATTTCGGGTTGACCTCCATCACCACCTGATACTGGTTGAGGCTGTCGTAGATGGTCGAAATCTGCCGCTGGCTGTAGGCGTTGTTCAGCACCGCCGTGACCATGTCCATGTCGACACCCAGGCGTTTGGCCTGGTCGCGGTCGACGATCAGGGTCACTTGCCGGGCGCCCCGGCCTTCCCGCGCATCGATGGCCGTCAGTTCCGGCAAGGCCCTGAGCGCGGTGACGACTTTCGGATACCACTCGCGCAATGCCCCGAGATCCCCACTTTGCAGGATGTAGGAGTATTGCGAGGTGGTTTGCTCACGGCCGCCACCGAACTGCAGGTCCTGGTCGGCCATGAGCATCAGTTGTGCGCCGGGCACCTTGGGCATTTCCTTGCGCAGGCGTTCGATGACTTTCTGCGCTGAAATGTTGCGTTCCTTGATCGGTTTCAGCCGCACCAGCATGAAGGCGTTGTTGGTGCCGTTGCTGCCGCCGATGAATCCGGCGACGCTTTCTACCGCTTCATCCTTGAGCACCGCACGACGGAAAATCTCCATCTTCGGCTGCATCACGCTGAACGACAGGCCGTCGTCGCCGCGCACGAAACCGATCAGCTGACCGGTATCCTGCTGAGGTAAAAATGTTTTAGGAACAACAATATACAGCGCAATGTTGACACCGATTGTCACAAACAGGCTGAGCAACGTCAGGCGTTTGTGGCGCAGCACCCAGTCGAGGCTGGTGGCGTATTTGCCGACCATCCAGTCGTTGGCCCGCCGGCTCCAGCGTTGCAGGCGGTTCTCCTGCCCCGGCGTGTGCGGCTTGAGCCAGCGGGCGCAGAGCATCGGGGTCAGGGTCAATGACACCAGCAGCGAAACCACGATGGCCGCCGCCAGGGTGATGGAGAATTCCCGGAACAGGCTTTCAATGATCCCGCCCATGAACAGGATCGACAGGAACACCGCCACCAGCGACACGTTCATCGACAGCAGGGTGAAGCCGACTTCCTGGGCGCCGAGGTAGGCCGCCTTCATCGGTCGCACGCCTTCGTCGATGTGCCGGGAAATGTTCTCCAGCACCACGATGGCATCGTCCACCACCAGCCCGGTGGCCAGGATCAGCGCCATCAGCGACAGGTTGTTCAGCGAAAAGCCGTAGAGGTACATCACGGCAAAGGTACCGACCAGCGACACCGGCACCGCCAGGGTCGGGATCAGCGAGGCGCGGAAGTTACCGAGGAACAGGAACACCACCAGGATCACCAGCGCCACGGCGATCAGCAGGGTCATTTCCGCTTCGTGCAGCGTGGCCTTGATCACCGGGGAACGGTCCATGGCCAGGTTCAGCTTGACGCTGGCCGGCAACACCGCCTGCAACGCCGGCAACTGCGCCTTGATCTCGTTGACCGTCTCGATGATGTTGGCGCCGGCCTGCCGGTTGATCACCAGCAGCACCGCCGCGTCGTCGTTGAAGAAACCGCTGTTGTAACGATCTTCGACGCCGTCGCTGACCTTGGCCACGTCCTTGAGGCGCAGGGCCGCGCCGCCGTTGTAGTGGATGATCAGCGACTCGTAGTCCTTGGCTTTTTCCAGCTGGTCGTTGGCCTGGACCTGCCACAGACGTTGATCGTCCTCCACCGAGCCCTTGGGCCGGCGTACGTTGGCATTGGCGATGGTGTTGCGCACATCGTCCAGGGCCACGCCGTACTGGTTCAGCGCCTGCGGTTCGAGTTCGATACGCACCGCCGGCAGCGAACTGCCGCCGATCTGCACCTCGCCGACGCCCTGCACCTGGGACAGGCTCTGGGACAGGATCGTCGAAGCCAGGTCATAGAGCTGACCTTTTTCCAGCACATCGGACGTCAGCGACAGCACCATGATCGGCGCCTGGGACGGGTTGACCTTCTTGTAGGTCGGCATGCTGCGCATCCCGCTGGGCAGCAGATTGCGCGAGGCGTTGATGGCCGCCTGCACCTCCCGCGCCGCACCGTTGATGTCGCGGTCGAGGTCGAATTGCAGGATCACCCGGGTCGAGCCCTGGCTGGAGCGGCTGCTCATGGTGTTGACCCCGGCAATCGCGCCGAAAGAGCGTTCCAGCGGCGTGGCCACCGTCGACGCCATCACCTCGGGGCTGGCGCCGGGCAGGCTGGCCTGGACCACGATCACCGGAAAGTCCATTTGCGGCAGCGGCGACACGGGCAGCAAACCGAAGCTCACGCCACCCAGCAGCATGATGGCCAGGCTCAGCAACATGGTCGCGACCGGGCGCTTGATGAAAGGTCCCGAGAGATTCATCGATGACTGCTCCCAGCCCCAACCCACGAGCCCTGCAGCCCCCCTGTGGGAGCGGGCTTGCTCGCGAAGAGGGCCATGCATTCAACATCCCTGTCGCCTGACCGGACGCCTTCGCGAGCAAGCCCGCTCCCACAGGTTAGGCAGGCCGTCATACCGCCGTCTCCTGAGCGCCGGTCTTGCCAAAGCGCCGACCGAGACGATCGAAATACAGGTAGATCACAGGCGTAGTGAACAGGGTCAAAACCTGGCTCAGCAACAGGCCGCCGACCATCACCAACCCCAGCGGCTGGCGCAGTTCCGCACCGGAACCGGTGGCCAGCATCAACGGCACGGCACCGAAGAGCGCCGCCAGGGTCGTCATCAGGATCGGCCGGAAACGCAGCAAGGCGGCCTGATAGATCGCCGTTTGCGGGTCCATGCCCTGGTTACGCTCGGCGTCGAGCGCGAAGTCGATCATCATGATCGCGTTCTTCTTGACGATGCCGATCAGCAGAATGATGCCGATGATCGCGATCATGCCCAGGTCGTTGCCACTGAGGATCAACGCCAGCAAGGCGCCCACCGCCGCCGACGGCAAGGTCGATAGAATGGTGATCGGGTGGATGTAGCTCTCGTAGAGCACGCCCAGCACTATGTACATGGTCACCACCGCCGCCAGGATCAGCAGCAAGGTGCTCGACAACGAAGCCTGGAACGCCTGCGCCGCGCCCTGGAATTGGGTCTGCACGCCAATCGGCATGCCGATGTCCTTCTGCACCTGCTCGATGATCTCGACCGCATGCCCCAGCGCCACGCCGGGCGCGAGGTTGAAGGACATCATCACCGCCGGGAACTGGCCGATGTGGGTGATCGCCAGCTGCGCCTGGCGCTCCTCGATATGCGCCAGGCTGGACAGGCGTACCTGACCGCCATCGGTGGTCTTGACGTGAATCTGGTTCAACGCATCCGGGCCGATCTTCTCGCCGGACTGCGATTGCAGGACCACGCGGTACTGGCTCGCCTGGGTGTAGATCGTGGAAATCTGCCGCTGACCGAAGGCGTCGTACAGCGCATCGGTGATGTTCGACACCGACACCCCGACCCGCGACGCCGCATCGCGGTCGATCACCAGATAAACCTGCAGGCCCTTGTCCTGAAGATCGCTGGCCACGTCGGTCAATTCCGGGCGGTCGGCCAAGGCCTCCACCAGGCGCCCGCTCCACAGGCTCAGCAGCTCCGAGTCCGGCGACGACATGCTGAACTGGTACTGCGTACGACTGACCCGGTCCTCGATGGTCAGGTCCTGCACCGGCTGCATGAACAGGCGGATGCCGACCAGCTTGTCGAGCTCCGGTTGCAGGCGGGCAATCACTTGCGTTGCACTCAGGTCACGGTCGCGGTGCGACTTGAGGTTGATCAGCAAACGACCGCTGTTGAGGGTCGAGTTGTCGCCGTCCACGCCAATGTAGGAGGACAGGCTCTCAACCGCCGGGTCGGCCAGAATCACCTTGGCCAGCTCCTGCTGACGCTCGCTCATGGCGGCGAAGGAAATCGATTGCGGCGCTTCGGAAATACCCTGGATAACCCCGGTGTCCTGCACCGGGAAGAAGCCCTTGGGCACTACCATGTACAGGAATACCGTGAGCGCCAGGGTGCCGATGGCCACCATCAAGGTCAGGGGCTGGTGCTTGAGCACCCACTGCAACTGGCGTCCGTAAGCGGCGATCATCCAGTCGATGAACGCACCGCTGGCGCGATAGAAACGCCCCTGTTCGGCTTCCTTGGGTTCGCGCTTGAGCAACCGCGCGCACATCATCGGCGTCAGCGTCAGGGAAACCACCAGGGAAATCAGGATCGCCACCGCCAGCGTAATGGCGAACTCGCGGAACAAGCGCCCGACCACGTCCGCCATGAACAGCAGCGGGATCAGCACGGCGATCAGCGACAACGTCAGGGAAATCAGGGTGAACCCGATCTGCTTGGCGCCCTTGAGCGCCGCGTTCAGCGGGCTATCGCCCTCCTCGATGAAGCGCGCAATGTTTTCCAGCATGACGATCGCATCGTCCACCACGAAACCGGTGGCGATGGTCAGGGCCATCAGGGTCAGGTTGTTGACCGAGAACCCGGCCAGGTACATCACGCCGAACGTGCCGATCAGCGACAGCGGCACGGCCACCGACGGAATGATCGTGGCGCTGGCGCGACGCAGGAACAGGAAGGTGACCATGACCACCAGGGCGATGGCGATCAGCAATTCGTGCTGCACGTCCTTGACCGAGGCGCGGATGGTCTGGGTGCGATCGGTCAGCACCACCACGTCGAGGCCGGCCGGCAGGTTGTCGGTGATGCTCGGCAGCAAGGCCTTGATCCGGTCCACCACCTCGATCACGTTGGCACCGGGCTGACGCTGGATGTTGAGCAGTATGGCCTGGTTCTCGTTGGCCCATGCCGCGAGGCGTTCGTTCTCGGCGCCGTCGACGATTTCAGCGACGTCCTTGAGCCGCAACGGCGCGCCGTTGGCATAGGCCAGAATCAGGTTGGCGTAGTCCTTGGGCGACGTCAGTTGATCGTTGGCATCGAGCATCGAGACCCGGGTCGGGCCGTCGAAGTTGCCCTTGGGCTGGTTGACGTTGGAGGCGCCGATCAGGGTGCGCACGTCCGACAGGTTCAAGCCGTTGGCCGCCAGGGCCTCCGGGTTGACCTTGATCCGCACAGCCTGGCGTTGACCACCGGCAATGCTGACCATGCCGACGCCGCTGATCTGGGCGATTTTCTGCGCCATGCGCGTATCGACCAGATCGTTGAGCTTGGGCAGCAGCATGGTCTTGGAGGTGATGGCCAGGGTCAGCACCGGCGTGTCGGCCGGGTTGACCTTGTTGTACACCGGCGGGGCCGGCAGGTCCTTGGGCAGCAGGTTGGTGGCCGCGTTGATCGCCGCCTGCACCTGTTGCTCAGCCACGTCCATGTTGATGTCGAGGCTGAACCGCAGGGTCAGCACCGACGCCCCGCCGGAACTGGTGGAGGCCATTTGTGTCAGGCCGGGCATCTGCCCGAACTGCCGTTCAAGCGGCGCGGTCACCGCGCTGGTCATGACGTCCGGGCTGGCGCCAGGGTACAGGGTCATGACGCGAATGGTCGGGTAATCGACCTGGGGCAACGCCGACACCGGCAGCAGCCGATAGGCAATGACGCCGGCCAGGATAATCGCCAGCATGCTCAGCGTGGTGGCTACCGGGCGAAGGATGAACAGCCGCGAGAGGTTCATGCGCCACCCTTTTTCGCCTTGTCAGTGGTCGCAGGCTCAGCCGCGTTGACCGCCGACTTGCCTTGCAGGTGTTCGGTTGGCGTGGTCGGCACGTCCTGGCTGTCGTTGACCACCTCCACGTCGCTGCCGTCTTTGAGGCGGTCAGTGCCTTCCAGTACGACCCGGTCGCCCGCGGACAGGCCTTCGGTGACCACGGTGTTCAGGCCGTCACTGGCGCCGACTTTCAACTGACGGATCTTGACCTTCTTGTCACCGTCCAGGACATAGGCGAACGTGCCGTTGGTGCCGAACTGGATCGCGGCGGACGGTGCGAGCACCACGTTTTTGAGGGTGTCGGCCAGCAGGCGCACATTGACGAACTGGTTCGGGAACAGCGATTGATCGCGGTTCTCGTAGCGAGCCTTGAATTTCAGGGTGCCGGTGGTGACGTCGATCTGGTTGTCCAGGCTCTGCAGCACGCCAGTGGCCTGCAACTTGGTATCGCCTCGATCCCAGGCTTCGGCCGGCAATCTGGCACCGCTGCGATAACGGGCGAGCACGGTGTCGAGGCTGTTTTCCGGGAGGGTGAAGACCACGCTGATCGGTTGGGTCTGGGTGATGATCGCCAAGGCGGTGGTGTCGTTGGCCGCCACCAGGTTGCCGACGTCCAGTTGACGCAGGCCCACGCGACCGGTGATGGGTGCGCGGATCCGGGTGAATTCAAGGTTGAGCTTGGCATCGTTGACCGCTGCCTGATTGGTCTTGACCGTGCCCTGGAACTGACCGACCAGCGCTTCGGCGGTGTCCAGGGTCTGCTTGGCAATGCTGTCTTCGCGGTACAGGCCGCGATAGCGCTCGACATCGACCTGGGCGTTTTTCAATTGCGCCTGATTCTGCAGCAAGGTGCCTTCGGCCTGGAGCAAGGCGTTCTGGTAAGGGCGCGGGTCGATTTCAGCCAGCAGGTCGCCGGCCTTGACCATCTGCCCTTCTTCGAAATGAATCTTGACCAGCTCACCGCCGACGCGGCTGCGGACGTTGATGGTGTTCAGCGCCGTGACCGTGCCCAGCGCCTTGAAATACAGCGGGAAGTCGCCGGTGACGGCCGCAGCCACGCGCACCGGTACCGGCCCTGACGCACCGCCGAACCCCGGGCGCATGCCCCCCGATCGGCCGGTATGCCCGGCAACGGCTTTCTGTCCCGCAGCCTCTTTGGGTGCAGCACTGCCAGGCCAGAATTTCCAGCACAGGGCGGCGATGACCAACAGGACGAGCAGGCCGAACAGCCAGCGACGGGGACTACGGGAAGCGGAGGATTGCATTGAGTGATCAACCATTGGGCGCGTGGGCTTTTTTACATGAGGCTGAACGATAAGCACTGGCGGGTATTAAGCAAAGCGCCTTTACCGGCAATTTACTTTCAGCTTACGTAACAGGAGTTTTATCCAAGACACTGAAACACAAATGAAAACGGCCTGGACAAAGGGTAATGCCGATCAGCGCAGAAGCGAGCCTGCTCGCGATGGTCGTTAACGATAACGCATGTCTACTGACGAAACGCAGCGTTCTTGAGTCCATCGCGAGCAAGCTCGCTCCTACAACAGCATTTTTGACAGCGGGGGTGTTAACAATTGCAACGGCGTACTTACTTCAGAACAGCAAGTGCCGCGTCGTAGTTCGGCTCGTCAGCGATTTCGCCAACCAGTTCGCTGTGCAACACGTTGTCGTTCTCGTCCAGAACCACGACGGCGCGAGCGGTCAGGCCCTTGAGCGGGCCGTCGGCGATGGCCACGCCGTAGTTCTGGATGAACTCTGCGCCGCGCAGGGTCGACAGGTTCTGTACGTTTTCCAGGCCTTCGGCGCCGCAGAAGCGGGCCTGGGCGAACGGCAGGTCAGCGGAGATGCACAGCACAACAGTGTTGGCCACGTCGCTGGCCTGGGCGTTGAACTTGCGCACGGAAGTGGCGCAGGTCGGGGTGTCAACGCTTGGGAAGATGTTCAGTACTTTGCGCTTGCCGGCAAAGTCTTTGAGGGTGACGTCGGACAGATTGCCGGCAACCAGGGAAAAGGCTGGCGCCTTGGAACCGGCTTGTGGCAGTTGGCCATTGACTTGAACCGGGTTGCCTTTAAGAGTGACTTGAGCCATGAACGGAGTCCTTCTGAACGTTGTGGTGGAGAATTTTGACGAGGCCGAAGTTAACCACGAAATTGTCCTGCGACCTACGATCAAACATAAATTGTCATGTATCAGCGCACAAAACTGGATACAACTCATAACCCCGTGTGCGGGCTTGCTCCGGGCGGCGATCCGACGAAAGCGCAATGTCATGCAACATCGCTGGCGACTGAGCTGACGTCATCGCGAGCAGGCTCGCGCCCACAGGGTTCGTTTGTTAGCCGATCAAGTCGGCAAAAGTACAGAGTACGCCCTCACCCGCCGCTTCCCGATGTTCATGACGAAAGGTACGCGACTCGTCTTCGACTAAAACTTTTGATAGCACTCTGTCGAATTACTCCATCGTCGTTCGACTATAAATCGAATCACTCAACCGCAACGGAGACGACACCATGCGATTCATGATCATCATCAAGGCCAGCCAGGATTCCGAAGCCGGCGTCATGCCCAGCCAGGAACTGCTGACCGCCATGGGCAACTACAACGAAGAACTGGTCAAGGCCGGCATCATGCTCGCGGGCGAAGGCCTGCACCCGAGCAGCAAAGGCGCTCGCATAAAGTTTTCAGGTGAAAAACGCACGGTGATCGACGGCCCCTTCATCGAAACCAAGGAACTGATTGCGGGTTTCTGGTTGTGGAAAGTGAAGTCCAGAGAAGAAGCCATCGAATGGGTCAAGCGCTGCCCCAACCCGATGCCGGGCACCGAGGCCGAGATCGAGATTCGCCAGGTGTTTGAGGCCGAAGACTTTGGCGCCGAGTTCACGCCGGAACTGCGCGAGCAGGAAGAGCGGGTTTGGGAGCAAGCGAAGAAGAACTGACTGATTCGACCTTTTCCTAAGCTTGCTGTGGGAGCGGGCTTGCTCCCACATTAACTAGATAGCCACTTAACTTGCTTGGGCAAGTCTTTGACCCGTATTAACTTTTTAGTACACGAAAATAACGAGAATCCACACACAAAACGAAAGAATTAATCCATATGGCTGGCTAACCCATGGTTAACTGCTAACTTCATCCGATAAGTCCTACAGGCTTGATCGGAAAGGGATTACGAAGTTGCGGCTGAACATAAGCGGCCGCAGGCCCGATCAGCCAGCCACCAGGGAACCGGGGGGAATGATGTCAAAGCAATTGGGGAAGTACGCCTTCGTCTGGGTGACTTCACTGGCGCCTTTTTTTTGTGTTCACGCCGAGACGGCCAACCGGCTACTCACCCTCCAGTCGAGTCCGCCACCTTCCAGCCGCTCATCTTCCATAACCTGGAAAAAGGCTGGTACCTGTGCTCGACCGGCACCTGGGCTTTCGACCTGAAGAACAACACTCATTACATCCCACTCGGTTTGGGTGGCGGCAAAGCCTGGAAGTCCGGGTCCAATATCCTCAATGCCTTTATCGAGCCACAGTGGACCGTTGACCGAAAAGGCGATGGCTTACCGCAACTCACACTGTTCGCCGGGATCAATGCCACCTTCAGTAAATAAGGACCTTCTTATGAACGTTGCCCTTCGCGCAGCCGGCTTCAGCCTGATGACAATGTTCGTCAGCTGCGGCGTGGGTGCCCAGGATCTCGATACGCGTATCGGCAAAATTGCCATGCAAGGCGAACTACCGGCCCACGAGTCAATCGCCCATCTTTACGCCGAACTGGATTTCCAGCAGGCCACACAAAGTTATCTGTGGGCGTTGCCGCTGGTGTCCTACGCCCAATGGCAGGAAGAGTTTCGCGACAAACTGGGTGCCCACAGCGGCGACCTGATGGTGCTCAACAGCTACGAAGACAAGCTCGGGGTGATCACGGCCAATGCCACCACGCCGTACATCCTTGGTTTTGTCGACCTCAATGAAACCGGGCCACTGGTGATTGAGTTGCCACCCGGCCCGACTGCTGGCGGCGTGGGCGATTTCTGGCAGCGGGCGATCATCGACATGGGCCAGACAGGCCCGGACAAAGGCAAGGGAGGCAAATACCTGGTGCTGCCACCGGGTGCCGAGCCACCGGCCGATGCCGGCAAATATTACCTGGCCAAATCGGAAACCATGAACGTGTTGGTCGGTTTCCGTGTACTCGATCCGGACCCGGCCAAGGGCAAGGCGCTGGTCGAGCAATTCAGGATGTACCCGTATGCCAGGCGTGCAGAACCGTCCAGGACCAGGTTGCTGTCCCCCGGCGGCAAAGCCTGGTCCGGTACCCAGCCACGAGGCCTGGCGTATTGGGAGCGCTTGCACCAGATCATTCAGAAGGAACCGGTCAACGAACGTGACCGTTTCTACATGGCCATGCTGGCCAGCCTGGGCATCGAGAAGGACAAGCCGTTCAATCCCGACGACAAGCAACGCGCGGCCCTGGAACAGGGTGCGCAGGTCGGCGAACTGATCGCCAAGGCCAACACCTTCGCCAAGCGTTTCCCCGATGCCCAGTACTGGCCGGATCGCCAATGGGACACCGTGCTGAACATCGCCGAGCCGTCCCAGCGTGTCGCCTATTACGACCAGCTGTGGGAGCGCAGTGCCTGGTTCTACGAGGCGGTGACCAACACCAAAGGCATGGTCTCGAAAACCCCGGGGCTGGGCCAGACCTACCTTGGCGCCTACACCGACAACCAGGGTAACTGGCTCGACGGCAGCAAGCATTATCGCCTGCACGTCGACGCCAACCCACCGGCCAAGCAGTTCTGGTCGATGACCGTGTATGACATCGACAGCCGTTGCCTGATCGACAACCCCCAGCGCAAGGCCGACCTGTCGTCCCGGCAGAACCTGAAGAAAAACCCCGACGGCTCGGTGGACCTGTACTTCGGCCCGACGGCACCGCAAGGCTTTGAAGACAACTGGGTGCAAACCCTTCCGGGCAAGCACTGGTTCAGCTACTTCCGCCTGTACGCCCCGACCGAGGCGTATTTCGACAAGAGCTGGAAGCTCGACGACATCACGGCTGTGCAATGAAGGCCGAGACAGGAAGCACCATGAACTACCGCATCGTATTCACCGACCTTGCATTGGCTCTGAGCACCAACGCCTGGGCCGGAAACCCGGTCGATGCGTCGAAAACCGACTACACCTTGCATTTTGACAAGGCGCCTGTACCTGCCCAAACCGGAAGTCAACAACGGCCAATGGAAACTGCCGCTGCTGACGCCAGCAACCACACAACAATAAGCGGAGTCGTTCATGATCAGGCCTTACGTAGTGCGCCCCTTGTTGGCGCTGTGCATGGTCAGCGTCAGTCCATTGAGCCTGGCGGCCGAAGGGGGTGTCGGTCGCCCGATCACCGGGCAACTAGTGTTTTCCGATGCCGGGATCGTGCCTCCGGAGCCGGGTTGGGTCATGTCCCTGACCAGCATCTGGTACGACGGTGATCTCAAGGGCAACGCCCAGGTGCCGATCGTGGGCGCCCTGAGTACCGGGCTGGACATGAAAGTGTCTTACACCATGGCCAACTTCACTCGCGTCTGGGACACGGGCAAGGGTCGCTGGAACTACGCCTCGGCCATCGGTGTACCGGTGCAGTACACCGACGTTACCGCCAGTATCAGCGGCCCTCGCGGCAGGACCCTGGGCACCGAGGACAGCGGCACCCAATTCGCCGACATGCTGGTGACGCCGATTGCCGCCGGCTATCACTTCGACGAACTCAACCACATCGCGTTCTCGCTGCCGATCTACGTGCCGACCGGTGCCTACAACGACGATCGCCTGGCCAACCCCGGGCAGAACACTTACACCTTCATGCCGACGGTGGCGTTCACTCACCTGATTGGCAAGGGCGGCGAGTTCACGTTGTCGAGTGGCCTGGAGTTCTACACCGAGAACGACGCCACGGATTATCGCAACGGCAACATTTTCACCCTCGACGCCCTGTGGACCCACGGTTTCGGTAACGGCTGGAACGCCGGCATGGTGGCCGGCTATATCCAGCAGGTCACCGATGACTCCGGATCCGGCGCAACCAGCGGCTTTCGCGGGCGCTCGGTGGGCGCGGGCCCCACGGTAGGCTGGAGCGGCAAGTTCGCCGACGCCCAGGCCAACATCAGTGCCCGTTGGGTCCCGGAGTTCGACACCAAGAACCGGCCCGAAGGCAATGGCATCAGCGTCAACCTGACCCTGGCATTTTTCTAGGAGGTCGCCAGGCATGGTCATCAGTACCCGTTCGATCTTCTGCAGGAGCCTTTCATGACCGCACTCAACGACCTCAATGCCCTGCAAGCCAGCATCGCCGAAGCGGTACTCGGTCAGGACCAGGTGATCCGGCAAATCCTCGTCGGCCTGCTGGCCAATGGGCATCTGCTGCTCGAAAGCCTGCCCGGCCTGGCCAAGACCCGCACGGTGAAAGCACTGGCCAAACACCTGGACGCGAAGATGAGCCGCATCCAGTTCACCCCGGATTTGCTGCCGTCGGACATCACCGGCGCCGAGGTGCTGCATCAGGTCGAAGGCAAGAACGAAATCCGCTTCCAGCCCGGCCCGCTGTTCGGCAACCTGATCCTGGCCGACGAAATCAACCGTGCGCCGGCCAAGGTCCAGGCCGCGTTGCTCGAAGCCATGGAAGAGCGCCAGATCACCGTGGCCGGCAACAGCCATGCCCTGCCGGAACTGTTCATCGTGGTGGCGACCCAGAACCCGATCGAACAGGAAGGCACGTACCCGCTGCCGGAAGCGCAAATGGACCGCTTCCTGATGAAAGTGCTGCTCGATTACCCGAGCGCGGAAAACGAAAGCCAGGTCCTGCGCCTGTTGCGCGAAGAAGAGCAGGCACTCGGCGCCAAAACGGCTGCGGTGCAGGGTTTTGCCCTGGCCCAGGACGTGATCTTTGCCGCGCGCCGGGAAGTCAGTGCGGTGCACGTGTCCCCGGCCATCGACCGCTACCTGATCGACCTGATCAATGCCACGCGCCATCCGGCCGATTATGACGCCGACCTTGGGCGCTGGATCAGCATCGGCGCCAGCCCTCGCGGCGGTATCGGCCTGGACCGTTGTGCCCGGGCCGACGCCTGGTTGCAGGGCCAGGATTTCGTTTCTCCGGACAACGTCCGCGCCGTGGTGCACCCGGTGCTGCGCCATCGCCTGCAACTGAGCTACGACGCGGTAGCCGATGGCGTGAGCGCCGACCAGGTGCTCGACCGTCTGCTCGATAAAGTGGCGATTGCGGCCTGATGTCCATGAACAGCGTCGACGGCCTGGTGTATGTCTCTCTGGCGCAGTTGATGGCCCTGGAGTTCAAGGCCCGTGACCTGAGTTTTGTCGCTCGCCAACCTCAAGGCAGCATCCTCGCGGGTAATCACGCGTCACGCTTGCGTGGCCGCGGCCTGAACTTCGATGAGCTGCGCCGTTATCAGCCGGGGGACGATTTGCGTCATCTCGACTGGCGCGCCTCCCTGCGCACCGGCAAACCGGTGGTACGGACATTCACCGAAGAGCGCGACCGCCCGGCGCTGATCCTCGTCGACCAGCGCATGTCGATGTTCTTCGGTTCGCAACGCAGCTTCAAATCCGCGGTCGCCGCCGAACTCGGCGCCCTGGCGGCGTGGGTGGTGTTCAACGCCGGCGACCGCGTCGGTGGGCTGGTATTCAACGATCAACGCATCGACAGCATCGCCCCGCTGCGCAGCCGTAAACGCGTCGAGGCGCTGTGCAGCCGCATTGCCCGGCAGAACCAGGCACTCAATGCGGGCAACCCGGATGCCGAGGGCGAAGACCAGCTCGACAAGGTCCTGCAGCATTGCCTGGCCGTGGCCGGTCACGATCACCTGATCTGCATCGTCAGTGATTTTGCCGGGGCCGGTGAACGCACCTTGCAGCTCATGCGGCAACTGGCGGCCCATAACGATGTGATCGCCATGCAGGTCTATGACCCGCTGGCGTTGAACCTGCCGAAAAACGGTCGCGTGCTGATCACGCAGGGGCAATTGCAGGTGGAATTGGCGGTGGATCGGCGACAGGTGCATCAGCCATTGGAGGACTTTCTCAGCGGTCGGCTCAAGGACGTCGCGACCTTGCTGCGCCGCAG
Source organism: Pseudomonas sp. GNP012 (assembly GCF_054343835.1). NCBI lineage: Bacteria > Pseudomonadati > Pseudomonadota > Gammaproteobacteria > Pseudomonadales > Pseudomonadaceae > Pseudomonas > Pseudomonas sp. GNP012. The sequence goes on from NZ_JBTGUU010000001.1 coordinate 2,556,690, forward strand.
CCAGGTGCCGTTGATGATGTTCAGCACCGCCACCGAAGCCCACGAACAACTGCGCGCCGAACTGGGCAAGCTCGTCCGGGGGCGCCGATGAACCCCGCTGTCCCGAGCATCGACCAACTCAAGGAAATGGCCCTGCCGGCACCGGTCAGCTATGCGCCGCAGACGTGGGGTTGGTGGGCGTTGCTGACATTATTGGTGCTCAGCCTGCTGCTGGTCAGTGCCCGACGTTACTGGCAATGGCGGCGCGACCGCTATCGGCGCGAGGCACTGGCACGGCTGGCGGAGTTGCAGCAGCGCAGCAATGACCTGAATGCGTTGCGCGAACTTCCGGAGTTGCTCAAACGCGTGGCCCTCTCCATGCCGTCCTCTAACTGGAATGCATTCCCTGTGGGAGTGGGCTTGCCCGCGAAGGCGTCCTGTCAGTCGACATCAATTTTGAATGTCATGGCCTCATCGCGGGCAAGCCCGCTCCCACAGGGTCCTGCGGCGTTAGGAAACAAGGATTGGCAGGCATTCCTGCAGCGGCACATTTCACAACCCTTGCCCGCCGACTTCAGCCAACAACTGTCGCTGCTGGCCTACGCGCCGGACGCAACATTGAGGGCCATGCCCAACGAGCAGCGCCAACTGTTGTTCAGCACCTGCAAAACCTGGGTGGAGCGTCATCATGTGGCAGCTTGATTACCCATGGTTGCTGATCCTGCTGCCATTGCCATGGTTGGGTTATCGCTACCTGCCCGATTACCGTGAAGCCCGGAGTGCCGTTCGCGTACCGTTTTTCGGCGCCATGAGCCGCGCTGTCGGCCAGGCACCCAGCCAGGCCGGTACCCGCAGCAACCGCTGGCAGTTGCTGCTGAACCTGCTGGTCTGGACACTGTTGCTGGTGGCGGCGAGCCGGCCGGTGTGGGTGGAAAAGCCCATCGAGCGCCAGCAGCCGGTGCGTGACCTGATGCTGGCCATCGACATTTCCCAGTCGATGGAAACCACCGACTTCACCGACGCCAACGGTCAGAAAATCAATCGCCTGGCCGCCGTCAAGGACGTGGTGCACGGGTTCATCGACAAGCGCAAGGACGATCGAATCGGACTGATCGTGTTCGGCACCGGCGCCTATCCGCAGGCACCCTTGACCCTCGATCACACCAGCCTGTCACTGCTGCTGGACGACACCGGCATCGGCATGGCCGGCCCCAACACGGCCATCGGCGACGCCATCGGCCTGAGCCTGAAACTGCTGGAGCAGGCCCACGAGCAGGAAAAAGTGCTGATCCTGCTCACCGACGGCAACGACACCAGCAGCGCCATCACCCCGGATCACGCGGCCGCCATGGCTGCCGCCAAAGAGGTGGTGATTCACACCATCGGCATCGGCGACCCGAACGCCGAAGGCGAAGCCAAGGTCAACCTGCAAGGCCTGAAGGACATGGCCCAAACCACGGGCGGACGCTTCTTCCGCGCCGAAGATCGCAACGCCCTGGATCAGGTCTACAGCACCCTCGACAAGCTCACCCCGCATCAGGTGAAAACCCTCAGCCACCAGCCCAAACGCGATCTGTTCTGGTGGCCGCTGGGCGCAGCCCTTGCGCTGCTGGCGATGTATCACCTGGGCGCCCTGCTGCTTCCACGGCTGATGCTCGCCCGTCAACGGCAGGAGGCCTGAGATGGACATCAACCTCAGCGACTTCCATTTCCTGCGCCCTGTGTGGCTGTTGCTCGCCGTGTTCGGCGCACTGCTGCCAGTGCTGTGGCGACATAGCCAGGATCTGCAACGGCGCTGGCGCAGCAATATCGCGGCGCACCTGCTGCCGCACCTGCTCATCACCCCGCAAGACCGGCACCGCCTGCGCCCCGTGCATCTGCTGTGTGCGCTGTTGGTACTGGGCGCCCTCGCCGCCGCCGGGCCGACCTGGGAACAGGATCGCCCGGATTTTCTGGAAAACCGCGCGCCGCTGATCATCGCCGTCGACCTGTCGCCGTCCATGGACGCCAGCGATGTCCCACCCAGTCGCCTGGAAGCGGTCAAGCACAAGCTCCACGACCTGGTCCAGCGCCGCGCCGGTTCGCGCAACGCCTTGATTGCCTATGCCGGCAGCGCGCATCTGGTTTTACCCGCCACCGACGATCCGGCGCTGCTCGATACCTTCATTCAGGCCCTGAGCACCGATCTGATCAACAAACCGGGGAAAGATGCCGGTGCCGTTATCGATCAGGCCAAGCGCCTGCTGGCCGCCGAAAAAACACCCGGTACCCTGCTGCTGATCACCGATGGCGCCGACACCACGGCACTGGCCGGGCTGGACAAACGACTGGCTGGCAGTGCGTTGCAAGTGCTGATTCTGGCGGCCGGCAGCACCGACGGCGGGATCATCCGCGATGCCAGCGGCCAGCCGCGCATCGACAGCAATGGTCGCCCGCAACTCGGCAGTTTCGACCAGGACGCCCTCAAGCAGCTTGCCTCAACGCTGGATGCCCCGCTGGGCAGCCTGACCCTCAACGATGACGATCTGGACTGGATCGAACTGCACGCCGAGCAGCACTACCAGTTAGCCAGCGAAGAACAGCGTGAATTGCACTGGAAAGACGCCGGTTACTGGTTGTGCTGGCCGCTGTTGCTGTTTGCTTTCTTCAGCGTACGCAGGGGCTGGAGCGTGAACTGGATGGCTGGACTGCTGCTGGCGGTGGGCCTGGGGCTGCAATCGGCGCCGGCACAGGCCAATGCGCTGACCGATGCCTTTTTCACCCGCGACCAGCAAGGCCGCTGGGCCTTCGAACACCAGCACTACCCTCAGGCGGCGGCGCTGTTCGTGGATCCGTACTGGAAAGGCGTGGCCGCCTACAACGCGGCCGATTTCGACCTGGCACTGGCCAGTTTCGCGCGCCTGAACACACCGCAGGCGTATTTCTACCTGGGCAATATCTACGTGCGCCGGTTCAAGTTCGATCAGGCCATCGCCGCCTATAACCAGGCGCTGAAGTTGCAACCGCAGTTCCCCGAAGCCACGGCCAACCTGGCGCTGGCCATCGCCTTGCAGAAAGACACCGAAAGCGCCGAGAAAAACACGCCAGAGGTCAAACCCGACGAAATCAAGATGGACAAGGCGCCGGGTAAAGGGCAAAGCAAAAAGATGGAAACCCAACAAGCGGCTTCGGATGAGCAATGGCTGCAGAACCTGACCACGTCGCCGGCGAAGTTTCTCAAGCAGAAGTTCAGCCTGCAGGATCAGGCGGGGGCTAAACCGTGATCAGCCTGAAAGTCCGTGTCGCGGCCTTCGCGAGCAGGCTCGCTCCCACATTTGATCCAAGCGCACCACAAACCCCCTGTGGGAGCGAGCCTGCTCGCGAAAGGGCCCGACCACTCACCACAAATCTCGGAGCCCTGCTCATCGGCCTGATCAGCCTCAACACATTCGCCGCCGACCCTCAACTGAAAGTCCAGGCCACCCTGCAACCCACCACCCCCGTCATGGTCGGCAGCTTGGTCGAACTGCAACTCGATGTCTTCACCGACACCTGGTTCACCAGCGCCCCCACCCTGCCCGACCTGAAGTTACCCGGCGCACTGGTGATGCCACCGGACGGCCATGCCGAGCACATCAACCAGACGATCGACGGCCAATCCTTCAGCGGCATGCGCTACAGCTACCTGATCACCCCGAACCTGGCCCAGGGCTTCGACATTCCGGCGCTGACCGTACAAGCCACACCGGGCCAGGCCAGCCACGCACTCAGCGCCCACAGTCAGCCACTGCACTTCAACGCCGCACAGCCGCCGGGATTCCAGCCCGGGGAGGCGGTGCTGGTGGCGCAAGGGCTACGGCTTACCCAAAAGATCATCCATTCGGCCACGCCGCTGAAGGTCGGCGACAGCATCACCCGGGAACTGACGCTACAGGCCGACGGTGCCCTGGGCATGTCATTGCCGACACCGACGCTGGAGGCCATCAGGGGCCTGAGTCGCTACCCGAAAGCAGCGCAAATCCGCAATCTGGATGACGGTCGCGGCCACTTCAATGGCGGCCAGCGCATCGACAGCGTGACGTATCGAATCGACACCGAAGGCCACTACAGCCTGCCATCCGTCGAACTGAAATGGTGGGATGCCAGCAGCCAGCAAACCCGCACGGCCACGGTGCCTGGCATGACCTTCGACGCGGCGGCCAACAGCGCCTACAAGCCGGTATTTTCAATCACCGAAGACCTGAAAAAACTCGGCCAGCACAATCGCCTGCATCTTTCCGGGCACTGGTTCGGACTATTGGCCCTGGCGTTGGCGGTGGTGGCACTGGGCTGGTTCAGTCGCCCGCTCGTACACCGCGCATACCTCAAGTGGCAAGCCCGCCGCCGCGCCCGACACGCCGCCTGGCTCGAGTCCGCCGACTACGCGTGGCAGCAGATTCCGGCACAACTGGAGAGCAAACCGACGCAATTGAGCGCCCTGTACCTGTGGACCCGACGCAGCCGCCGGGGCCTGAAACTGACCGGTCTCGGCCCGGGCCTGCAAAGCTTTCTGCGGGCCTGTTACGGCCGTGAAACGGACAAAGAGCAGGCTCTGCGCCAAATCAGGGAATCCTTGTCTACGCTGCATAGTCAGGCCGAGTGCAACAGAGAATCAGTCTCTTCTGCTCTTCATCCGCTCAACCCCGTTCACAAGAAGGGTTTCCCATGACGAATTCGATATCGTTACACCATCATCGCGTATTCAGCTTTCTGCTGACCCTGGTCTTGAGCCTGCCGCTGCTGGTCCAGGCAGCCGAACCGCTGCCCTCGTGGAACGATGGACCGTCGAAAAAGCAGATCATCGAGTTCGTGCAGGCGGTGACCGATCAAAACAGCAAGGACTACGTCAAACCCGAAGAGCGCATTGCCGTGTTCGATAACGACGGCACCTTGTGGAGCGAGCAGCCGATGTACTTCGAATTGCTGTTCGCCCTCGAAGAAGTCAAACGCACAGCGCCGCAGCACCCGGAATGGAAAACCACCCAGCCATTCCAGGCCGTGCTGGAAAACGATCACAAGGCACTGGCCGCCAGCGGCATGGAAGGCATGATGAAGATCTTCGGGGCGACCCACACCGGCATGACCAGCGAAGCGTTCGATGACTACGCCAAGACCTGGCTGAGTCAGGCCAGGCATCCGAAAACCGGCAAGCCGTACACCGAAATGATCTTCCAGCCGATGCTGGAGATGCTCGACTACCTGCGCGGTAACGCCTTCAAGACCTACATCGTCTCCGGTGGCGATACCGGGTTCATGCGCGCCTTTGCCGAGAAGGTCTATGGCGTTCCACCGGAACAAGTCATCGGCACCACCTTCGTCACCGCGTTCCAGTACAAGGACGGCGAGGCGTCGATCTTGCGCACGCCGAAACTGGCCCACAACGACGATGGCCCAGGCAAGCCGGAAAGCATCGACGCGGTAATCGGTCGTCGTCCGATCCTCGCGTTCGGCAATTCCGACGGTGACCTGCAAATGCTCCAGTGGACCGCCGCCGGTCCCGGCAAACGATTCATGGGGCTGGTGCATCACACCGACGCCAAACGCGAATGGGCTTACGACCGACAGTCGCAGATCGGTCGCCTGGACAAGGCCCTGGACGAAGCGAACAAGCGTGGCTGGACAGTCGTCGACATGGCGTCCGAATGGCGCCGGATCTATCCGTACGACGCCGCCACACCCGAGCAAGTGCAATAAAAAAAGCGTTACGCAGGACCGCAATAAACGTTTGTCGCATTCAGCGACGCAGTGAAAAGGAGCCAGTCAGATGACTCGCATAGGTAAGTGGCTACCGAAACTCGCCCTGGTGGCAACCTCGGTGATGGCGATTTCGGCAACAGCCGGAGCCGCTGATAAACCCAACATTCTGGTGATCTTCGGCGACGATATCGGCCAGACCAACATCAGCGCCTATTCCATGGGCGTGGTTGGCTACAAGACGCCGAACATCGACCGCATTGCCAAAGAAGGCATGATGTTCACCGACTATTACGCGGAGAACAGCTGCACCGCCGGCCGGTCTTCGTTCATCACTGGCCAGACGCCTTTGCGTACCGGCCTGTCGAAAGTCGGCATCCCGGGCGCACCGGTTGGCCTGCAAAAGCGTGATATCACCATCGCCCAGGCGCTCAAGTCCCAAGGCTACGCCACCGGCCAGTTCGGCAAGAACCACCTGGGCGACAAGGATGAATACCTGCCGACCAACCACGGTTTCGACGAGTTCTTCGGCAACCTGTACCACCTCAACGCCGAAGAAGAGCCTGAGCGTCCGTACTGGCCAAAAGACGATGCCGAGTTCGTCAAGGCCAATACCCCCCGTGGCGTGATCCACAGCTTCGCCGACGGCAAGATCGAAGACACCGGTGCGCTGACCACCAAGCGCATGGAAACCATCGACGACGAAACCACGGCTGCCGCTCAATCCTTCATCGAGAAACAGGCCAAGGCCGACAAGCCGTTCTTCGTCTGGATGAACACCACACGCATGCATTTGTTCACCCACGTGCGCGATTCGATGAAGGGCCAGAGCGGCATGCCCGGCAACGAATACGCCGATGGCATGCTGGAACACGACGGCGACGTCGGCAAACTGCTGAAGACCCTCGATGACCTGAAAATCGCCGACAACACCATCGTCGTCTACACCACCGACAACGGCCCGAACCAGTTCTCCTGGCCGGACGCGGCCACCACGCCGTTCCGTAACGAGAAGAACTCCAACTGGGAAGGCGCCTACCGCGTGCCGGCGATCATTCGCTGGCCGGGCAAGATCAAGGCCGGTGAAGTCTCCAACGAAATGTTTTCGGGCATGGACTGGTTCCCGACCTTGCTGGCAGCCGCGGGCGAAACCGACGTGAAGGAAAAGCTGCTCAAGGGTTGGGCACCGACTTCGGGTGGCAACAACTTCAAAGTGCACCTGGACGGTTTCAACCAACTGCCCTACCTGACCGGCCAACAACCTAAAGGCGAGCGCAAGGAGTTCTACTACTTCAACGACGACGGCGTGCTGGTGTCGATGCGCTTCGGTAACTGGAAAGTGGTGTTCTGCGAACAACGCGAGCCCGGTGGTTTTAAAGTCTGGAGCGAACCGTTCGTGTGCCTGCGCGTACCGAAAATCTTCAACCTGAGGATGGACCCGTATGAACGGGCCGACGTGGTTTCCGACCAGTATTACGATTGGCAGACCAAAAACGTCTACCTCGCCGCGCAAGCCGTACAAAAAGCGGCCGGGTTCCTGCAAACGTTCATCGAATACCCGCCAAGCCAGAAACCGGCGAGCTTCAGCATCGACCAGATCCGTGCTGCGGTAGATGCCAAGATCGCTGAAAAAATGAAAGCTGCACAGTAAGACCGCCGCTCGCCCTCACCGGCGAGCGGACTTTTCTGCAATGTGAATGCGATCACTGTAGGAGCTGCCGCAGGCTGCGATCTTTTGATCTTGATTTTAAAGAAGCAAGATCAAAAGATCGCAGCCTGCGGCAGCTCCTACGTAATCGATTCAAAAATTCGCACAAGGCAACAGATCCATGACCTCACGTGTCGCCAGCAAGTCGTCGGCCATACCTGCCCCTCAAGTCACCTCCCCGGCGCTGTTGATCCCCGCCCTGCTGCTGTTTGTCTCCGGTGCCGCGGCGCTGGTGTATCAGGTACTGTGGATCAAGCAGCTGTCATTGGTCGTGGGCGTCGAGGTCTACGCCATCACCACCGGGATCAGCGCATTCTTTGCCGGGCTGGCCTTGGGCGGCTTGCTGTTCGGCCGCTGGGCGGACCGGATGCAGCACCCGGTTGTGCTCTACGCCGGTCTGGAAGTGCTGGTGGCGGTACTGGGCGTCGCTGCGACCTTCGCCATGAGCCTGGCGGCCAGCCCGTTTGCCTGGCTGGAAGCGCACGTGGGCTTGCTGGCCTGGGTACTGCCGTTCGCGCTGGTGGGCATTCCTGCGTTGCTGATGGGCGGCACCCTGCCGGTGCTGGTTCGCTCCCTGGCCACTGACCCGCAACACCTGGGCAAGGCCGGCGGGCAACTGTATGCGGCGAACACCGCCGGGGCCATCGCCGGCACCCTGCTCGCCGCGTTCGTGCTGGTTGCCACCCTCGGCGTGCGCGGCAGTGCGCTGGCCGCTGCCATGCTGAACCTGCTGGCCGCCGCAGGGGCCCTGTGGTTCCAGCGCCGGCGCGTGGCCCCCGTTGATACGGTAGCGAAACATCACGTTCAAAAAGCCCCCGACCGCCTGGCCCTGTGGCTGTACTCCATTGCCGGTGGCGTAGCGCTGGGCTACGAAGTGGTGTGGTCGCAATCGATCGTGCAATTCATGAGCACCCGTACCTACGCCTTTGCCGTGGTGCTGGCAACCTACCTTACCGGGTTGTTCCTGGGCAGCATGCTGCTGGCCCGTCGGGTCGATCGCCTGCGTGATCCCTGGGGGGTGTTCGGTTTGCTGATTGCCGCAGCCGGGGCGATTGCCTTGCTGGAAGTGGCGTTGCTCGGACGCTGGCTGGTGCTCGCCCAGACCCTGGCCGAATCCTGGGTATTGTCATGGGGCGGCAGTGAACTGGCGGGCATGAGCACGCGCTTTGCGGTGGCGGCCTTGAGCATTGTATTTGTACCGACCCTGTTGCTGGGTGCGGCGTTCCCCTTGGCCCTGCGCTTGAGCGTCGGCGGCGCACAGGTGGGGCGCAACGTCGGCGAAGTCGTCGCGTTCAATACCCTTGGCGGAATCATCGGCGTGATGCTCTGCGGCTTTGTCCTGATCCCGATGCTGGGGCTGGTACGGACCCTGGGCCTGCTGGCGATGATCGCCGCCGGTATCGCGTACCTCGCCGTGCGCAAGGGCCATGGTGTGAAGAAAGGCCGGCGTCAGGCGGTGGTTGCCATTGGCCTGGTGTCCTTGGCACTGGCCGTGTTCACGCCGGTCAACAAGCTCGCCAGCCTGCTGCCGGGCGCACGCAATGGCACGCTGACGTTTTACGAAGAAGGCCGTGGCGGGACCGTCGCCGTGGTCACCCAGGGCAAGGGCGAACGGGCGTTCCAGCGTTTGTATATCCAGGGCGTGTCCAATACCGGCGACGCCATGCCGTCCCTGCGTTACATGCGGATTCAGGCGCTGCTGCCCTTGCTGATCCACAACGGTGAACCGCGTTCGGCGCTGGTGATCGGGTTCGGCACCGGCATCACCGCCGGCGCCCTGACCCGCTACCCCGGCCTGGAACATCGCGTGGTCGCCGAACTGCTGCCCTCGGTGGTCAAGGCGGCCCCCTTGTTCAAGGGCAATTTCAATGCCGCAGCCGATCCGGGTGTCGATGTGCGCTTGCGTGACGGTCGCCAGGAACTGCTGCGCAATCCACAGCGCTACGACCTGATCACCCTTGAACCGCCACCGCCCTCCGCTGCCGGCGTGGTCAACCTGTATTCCCGGGACTTCTACCAACTGGCCGCCAGCCGGTTGCAAAAACAGGGCCTGGTCGCCCAATGGCTGCCGCTGCCGACGCAGAATATCGACGACTCGCGCTCACTGGTGCGCAGCTTCCTCGACGTATTCCCCTACGCGAACCTGTGGACCAGCGAGTTCCACGAGATGCTGCTGGTGGGTTCGATGGAGCCGATTGAGCTGGATACGGCGAAGATCAACGCACGCTTGCAGCAGGACAGTGTCCGCAGCACCTTGCAGGATATCGGCATCGGCTCGGCCGCGGCATTGCTCGCCACCTGGGTGACTGACCGTGCGGGGCTGGAACGCTTCGCTGGGCAAGCGCAACCGGTGACGGACGATCAACCGCGCATCGAATACGCGCCCTGGGTGCGGGCCAGGGAAATCACCCGAGTGCTTCCCGCCCTGCTCGACCTGTATCAGTCACCCGCACTGCTGAACGCCGATGCCGGGTTTATCGAGCGCATGAACACCCAGCAACAACGCCTGATGCAGTTCTACCGGGCGAGCCTGCATGCCTATGAGGGTGACCGTGAGGGTTGGGCCAGGGAGATGCGCGAGGTGATGCGTGGGGATTCCGGGAATCCGTATTACCGGTGGTTTGTCGGGGAGTGATGTTGCGCCTTGGCGGCCGCCTTCGCGAGCAGGCTCGCTCCCACATGAGGATGTGTTCCCCTGTGGGAGCGAGCCTGCTCGCGAAGAGGCCATCTGCCTCAAAACAATGCCATTTGACAGACGCCGACCCTCCGGCAAAGCTGCATCAAGCCTCAACGCGCGCCTGACGGCAATCGCACCTGGACCATGGAAGTCGTAATGCCGAAAAATAAAAACAAAGCTGCACAGCCAAACCCTGATTCGCAACCGACCCTGATCAACCGTTATCTGTTCCCCGTCACCATCGGCATCCTGTTGCTGACTGTGGCGGGTATTGGCTGGTTTTTGCTGAGCAGTACACCCACGCCGCCCAGGCCGGTCACCGTCAGCCCCCCTGCTGTTCAACCGGCCAAACCGCAACCCGTCGCCATCGCGCCTGCAAAAATGGTCGACGAGCAGCAATGCCAGGGTTGCCACGGCGAGCAGGTCAAGGACTGGCAAGGCTCCCACCACCAGTTGGCGATGCAGCAAGCCAACGCGGACACGATGCTCGGCGACTTCAACAACGTCACCTTCAAGGCCGAAAAGGAGACCACGGTGTTCTCGCGCAAAGGCGACGAATACTGGGTCAACACGCCGGGCATCGATGGCAGGAATGCCGATTTCAAGGTGGCCTATGCCTTTGGCATCGCCCCCTTGCAGCAGTACCTGATCGAAGTCGGCGAAGGCCGGTTGCAGGCCCTTGGCATTGCCTGGGATACCGAAAAGCACCGCTGGTTTCACCTTTATCCGGGCCAGGGCGTGAACTTCAAGAACCCGCTGCACTGGAGCAAACCGAGCCAGAACGCCAACTTCATGTGCGTCGAATGCCATACCACCGACTTCAAGCGCAATTTCGATGCGGCAAAAAACACCTTCGACAGCAATTGGAACAGCTTGGGTGTCGGCTGTCAGGCCTGTCATGGCCCCGCATCCAGTCACCTGGAATGGACGGCGAAGAAGACCGATCTGATCCATGCCGGCTTTGCCGTCGACCTCAAGGACAAGAACGCCACCGTCGAAATCGAAACCTGCGCCCGCTGCCACTCGCGCCGCGCGCCTCTGGATGATGGCTACACGGTCGGCAAGCGGCTGATGGACGACTACCTGCCGAGCGTCCTGACCCGCGAGCTGTACGCGCTGGACGGCAAGATCAAGGACGAAGTGTTCGAACACGGCTCCTTTGCCCAGAGCAAAATGTTCGACAAGGGCGTGCGTTGCAGCAACTGCCACAACCCGCACAGCACGCAATTGAAAGCGCCAGGCAACGGTGTCTGCCTGCAATGCCACAACACCGCCGGCAAAACCACCGTGGAAGGCGTCGACGGCAAGGGCCTGCAAGCGAAAAACTACGACTCCGTCGAACACACTCGCCACACCATTGGCCAACCGGGTTCGCAGTGCGTGGATTGTCATATGCCCGGCAAGTTCTACATGGGCAATGACTTGCGGCATGACCACAGCTTCAGCATCCCCAACCCTGAGCGGGCAAAGAAACTCGGTACGCCTGATGCCTGCCTGACCTGCCACCAGGGCAAGGCCGGCGACAAGGTCACCGAGCAGTTCAAGCTGTGGAACACCGCCAACGCCAGCGCGGTACAAGCCCCTCGCTACGACGAAAGCCTGTGGCTGATTCGCAACGGTCAGGCCGGTGCCGCACAGGCCTTGATCGAACAACTGCAACGGAGCAACCTGCCGGCGATCCAGCGCGCGACGCTGCTTGGCGAATTGTCGCAGTATCCGAGCGAACAAGCGTTGAAACTGGCCACCAGGGACCTCAACAACCCGGCGCCGCAAGTCCGTGAGAGCGCCATCCGCGCACTCAGCGCCTTCCTGCCGCCAGCGGAACGTGCGCCACTGCTGACACCCTTGTTGAGTGACCCTGTGAGAGCCGTGCGCATCGCCGCCGCCCGTGATCTGCTCAGTGTCGCGGCCAACGGCCTGGGCACGGCCCAGGACAGCTGGAATGCCGCCATCGCCGAATACGAGGCGGTGCAGAAAAACCTGCTCGAACGCGCCGAAGCGAACCTCAACCTGGCGATGCTGTATCAGGCCAGCGGTCGCAATGCAGAAGTCGAAGGATTCCTGCGCACGGCCCTGCAACGCGATCCGGACTTCTACCCGGCGCTGGTCACCCTGGTGCAGTGGCTGGAGGCCAACGGTCGCAGCCAGGAAAGTCATGCCCTGCTGGCGCAAAGCCTCAAGGACCATCCTGACTCGGGCCTGCTGCAATACACCCAGGGCCTGGCACTGATTCGTGCCGGCCAGGCGGCTCAAGCCATGCCGTACCTGCGCCAGGCCGCGAAGCTGGAACCGCAGAGTGGGCAATTCGGCTACGTACTGGCAGTGGCCCTGCATGACAGCGGCAAGATTGACGAAGCCTGCGCAGAACTGGAACGGCTGTTGAAAGAACAACCGGCCAACCGTAATGCCCGCTTGTCGCTGATCCAGTATTACCTGGCCAACGGCCAGGAGCCCAAGGCACAGGTGCTGTTGCAGGGGTGGAAGAAAATGAACATGGGGGATCCGGCGTTGAAATGATCGGGGGGCTGGCTCAAAGGCCTCTCGCGGGCAAGCCTCGCTCCTGGGAAATCAATGTGATCTCCGTAGGAGCGAGCCATTTTGCGGTGTAACAGCCAATCCATTCACTGATCCGCGGATCCCGCAACGGCAAGAATGTTGCAGGGCACTTGATACAGGACATGCTCCGTCGTACTGCCCACCCATTTGCCCAGCCCCTTGCGATGCGCATTTCCCATGACGATCACATCGGCCCGGTGATGCGCTGCAAAGTCGGCCAGTGCTTTGCCAGGTGGCCCTTCAACGAAGTGTTGTCGCTCAGTGGGCACGCCGTAGTGGTCGGCCAGTGCGATAAATGACTTTTGCAGTGACTTGCGCACATCGCTGCTGAAGCCCGGCATCGTCACTGCACCAGCACCTGCGTCGGATATATGTGTCAGCGATAGATCGTAGGCATACAGCAGATGCAGCTCCGCGCTGCATTGCATCGACAATCCGTTCGCCGCCTGGATGATGCGGTCGTTGATGCCAGTGATCTGAGTCTCGGGTTGTGACGGATCGACTGCCGCCACTACCACTCGCGGAAGTGGGCACCTGACTTCGCTGACCAGATGCACAGCCACCGGACATTCGCGCAACAGGTGCCAATCCAGAGGCGTAATGAAAACGCGTTTGAGCGCCGACTCGTGTTGCACGTCCTTGATAACCAGATCCGGCTGCATTTCTGCCACATGCACAAGTATTTCTTGCAGCGCGGTTCGCGTAACAAGTACTTCGGTACTCACCTTGACCCCGTGCCCGCGAATTAGCTCGGCCTCATCCTTGAGCCACTTTTCGTTCTCTTGCTGACAGGCCTCACGAAAACGCGCACCTGCGCTCATCAAACCCAAGAGGTTGGAGTCTTCGATAAACACCGTGATGTGCAGCGCTGCACCAGTGGCTTGGGCAATGGCGATAGCTCGTTCCAACGCCGGGGTGTGGCGCATGGCTGGACCTGCTATCAGAAAGAGTCGTTGATACTGGCTCATGTAACACCTCCAAACGTTCCGGGATATCCAATTCCCCCAGCGCTCTGGCCTGTCACACCACCGACGATTTACTATCGCCTCAACTGTCTGAATCGACACTATCAATATACGCCTGGATTCAATCAATCCCCCACTTCAGCGAGTCGACTTTTTCAAAAGCGGCGACGCCTTAAACACATTTACTTACAAATACTTCATTTGCATAAAATCGATCTTGCAACTATAGGTGATAAGTTATGGCCCTCGATCGGGCCAAGAGATGCCTAGCCTCAAATGCGCATCAAGCTACCCAGTATTCCTGCCCTCGGTGTTTATCTCGCACTGTCTTGCCTGTTTGTGACCGCATGGTTACTCAATCCTGCCCACACGCATTCGTCCTTTGCGATGAATCCAGTGAAGGCTGTGACCGATCAAGTAGCCAGGCCCATTTATACCAGCCGTTTCGCCTCGTCCGGGCTGGTGGACTTCGTGCACTCCTCGGCCGTAACAGCCTTGCCTGACGGTAGTTTGATGACAGCCTGGTTTGCCGGCTCTCGCGAAGGCGCAGCCGATGTGCAGGTGCGTTCCGCCCGCTTCGACGCGAAAACCGGCGAATGGGGTGCCGAACGGGTATTGGCGACACGGAATTCGACCCAACAGGGCACCCAAAGATACATTCGCAAGCTGGGCAACCCGGTGATTGCACTGGCGCCGGATAAACGCCTGTGGTTGTTCTACGTATCCGTGTCCATGGGCGGCTGGGCCGGCAGTGCAGTCAACGTGATGGTTTCCGACGATTTCGGTGAAACCTGGTCCGCTCCGCGCCAACTGATCACGTCCCCCTTTCTGAACATCAGCACCCTGGTCCGGTCCGCACCCGTGTTTCATGCCGACGGTTCCATCGGTTTACCGGTCTACCACGAGTTCCTGGGCAAGTTTGCCGAGTACCTCTACTTGAGCGCAGACGGTGATGTGATCGACAAATACCGCATCAGCCACGGCAAGAACTCATTGCAACCCACGGTGGTTCCGCTGGATGGGCAGCGCGGCATCGCCTTGTTGCGTTATGCCGGCAACACCCACCACCGTGTTCTGGCAACCCGCACTGAAGATGCCGGACAAAACTGGAGTGAACCTTATCCGCTCGAGCCATGGAATCCGAACTCCTCGCTGGCGGCCGTCGCAACCCCCGAGCATGGGCTGCTGGTAGCGCTAAATGACCTGCAAGAGGGGCGCTTCAAACTGAGCCTTTATGGCACAGACGAAAAAATGGACAATTGGCGCTCGTTGCGTGACCTGGACAAATCACCTGATCCGGAAGGAGATCCGTTTTCACCCCAGGCCTACAAAAAAATCATAGGCAATGAGTTCCGCGGTTCCAGTGGCGCGCTGCGCCAACCTCTGGAGGCGCAATTCCTGAACAATCTCGACACACGTGTCTGTAACCCCCGAGGCTGCGAGTTTGAATATGAATATCCATATTTCATCCGCAGCCCGGACGGCATGTATCACCTGGTTTATTCCTGGAACAACACTTTCATCAAGCACGTTACTTTCAACGATGCGTGGCTGTCCGAGCGACTCAAATGATTAACCTTTGGCAAGCCCATATCTGCTTCGCGATGATCATCTTCCTCTTGCTGCCGTCTTTCGGTTTGAACAGGAGCTGGCGTATCGCGCTGCTGGCCGCCTTGCTGGCCGCCAGCTTCATACCGCTGGACGGGTTGTCGTTGGCCACGTATTTGCGCAGCCACATCGATGACCTTGCGATCACGTCACTGGTGTTCATGGCATGGGGCTGTTTACGTCGGCTGGGCTACCTGCCGCCTGCGCGGCAGGGTAAAACCTGCATTCTGATCATGTTCGCCCTGTTGGCCCTGGTGCTGTACCCGGCAACCCTTGGTCTGAGCGATCTGGATCCTTATCGACTTGGATACAGCCCGCGCCCGATGTTGATTTTCTTCGCACTGCTCACTCTGGGCCTGTTTTACCTGCGCAACAGCCTGGCCGTCGTGATGCTGTCCAGCGCGACCCTGGCCTTCATCGCCGGGATAAAACCTTCGCAAAACTATTGGGATTACCTGATTGATCCACTACTGGGTCTATTTTGCTGCGTGGCACTTCTGATGCATTTCACACGCTGGACGTATGGTTGCCTGAACAAACAACCCAGCCCAGTGTTTAAAGCATCCAGATCCGTTTGAGCTTCAACGACAAATTTAACAGGGGAACTTGGATGGGTTGGCTGCAATCGAGACGTTTGCACTATTGGCTAGGCGCAACAGCGATTCTGTTTGCGTTGTTTGCCCTGCTACGGGTGGTGTTCTTTTTCGGCTATTCCGGTTTCGACGCTAATGCCCTGATCAAGGACGAGGCCGTACGGGAAACCCTGGGCATCGGCTTTCGTTTCGATCTGCGCCTGGCCATTCTGGTAATGCTGCCGTTGGCTTTGCTTGCCTGGATTCCTCGCTGGAACCTCATCACAAGCCGCTTGCTGCGCTGGATCGCACGCCTTTACATTTTCGCGGCTCTAGGCGCCCTGCTGCTGATCTACATCATCGATTTCGGGCATTACGCTTACCTGGGCATGAGGATCAACGCCACGGTATTGCGCTTCATCGAGGATGCACAAATATCCCGTGACATGGTCTGGCAGACCTACCCGGTCATCTGGATTTCTCTGGGTTGGCTGGCAACGGTAGCGTTGACGACACTGGCCCTGGTGCATCTGGAGCGTGTGACGCTGGACCGCCCTCGCAAACCGATTCACCCGTTCTCTGCCACATGGGGCGGCGCGTTGATGGTCATGGTGGTATTGCTGGGCATTTTAGGCCGTGTCGAGAACATGAACCTGGAAAACCCTGTGCCATTGCGCTGGAGCGATGCCTTCTTCTCGGGCAATAACCAGACTGCCGCACTGGGGCTCAACCCGGTGATCTTCCTGTATGACACGCTCAAGGTCGGCCAGTCGCGCTATGACGAAGCACAGGTGCGCGAGCACTATTCAGTCATGGCCAACTACCTGGGCGTTGACCAGCCCGATCCGCAAACGCTTAATTTTGTTCGCCACCAGGCACCACAACCCTACAAAGTACCGGGATCACGACCGCCGAACGTGATGTTTGTCATGCTTGAATCCCTGGGCACCAGTGCTGTCGGGGCTTACGGCAACCCGATCAATCCGACCCCCAATCTCGATCGCCTGGCCACGCAGAGCTGGTTCTTCGAGCACTTCTATGTGCCGGTGACCGGCACAGCAAAAACCGTATGGGCCAGCATTTCCGGGGTCCCTGACGTCACGCGTCAAGAGACTGCGACGCGTAACCCGTTGATCACCCGGCAGCACTCCCTGGTCAATGCCTTCACCGGCTACGAGAAGATCTACACCATCGGCGGCAATTCCGGCTGGGCCAACATGAATGCCTTGATTCGGCAAAGCATCGACGGCGTTCGCCTGTACGAAGAGCGGGACTGGAAATCCCCGGTGGTGGATGTCTGGGGCATTTCCGATCTGGACCTGTTCAAGGAGACCGACCAGCTCCTGCAGGCGCTGCCCAAGGACAAACCGTTCTTTGCGTATGTACAGACTGCCGGCAACCATCGTCCCTTCACGATTCCCAAGACCAATGATGGATTCGAGGTCAAGCACCCTACCCTCGAGGAAGTCCAGGCCGCAGGGTCGCGCAGTGTCGAGCAATACAACGCCGTGCGCCTGCTGGACTTCAACATCGGCCGCTTGATGGAAATCGCCAAGGCCGGCGGCTACTACGACAACACCATCTTTGTGCTGTTTGGCGACCACAACACCCGTATCGCGCAAATCCCTTTCCTGGCCCCGGCCTATGAGCAACTGGGCCTGGAAAGCAATGCGGTGCCGATGATCATCCACGCCCCGGGCTTGCTCGGGACACGCAAGGTCCAGGAGGCGGTTGGCCTGGTGGATTTGTTGCCAACCGTGGCGGGCATGGCCGGTCTTGAGTTCCGCAACAGCGGCATGGGTCGCGATATTCAGCAGCCAGCGCCCGAGGGTGAACGCGTGGTACCGCTGGTATTGCGCGAAGGAACGTTCCCGCTGATTGCCGGCGTGACTCAACATTACATGGTGCAAATGGAGCACGACGGCAGCTCGCCAACGCTCCACGACCTTGCCTCGAAGACGCCCCTGGACAACGTGGCCGAGCAAAACCCTGAAGAGTTCAAGCGCCTGGTGCAGTTGACCCGCGCCATGCATGAAACCTCAAGGTTAATGCTGTATCAGAACGTGCGACAGTAACTGCTGGCGCCAGCGAGCCCGCGTCTATGGTGCAGATAGACGCGGGTCGCCCTGACCTATGACATCAGCTGCGCTCGCGGGGAATCAGGCTCTGCAGCTGTTGCGCCAGGAAGTTTGCATCGAACTCAAACGTGTCCGGGTCTTTCAAGCCATTGGTCTTGCGCCACTGCCAGCCAGTGGATGGCGGCAGGCACACCAGTGACACGCTGCCATAACGTGCTGCGGTAAATCCCATCACGGCAATGGAAATCTGCCCGCCGACACCCATCACATCCGGTACGAACTCCACCGGCTTGCCAGCAATCACAATGGACAGCTTTTCGCTCTTGAACGTCGATGCCTCGACTGGCACGCTCGGCCCCGATGCGACATAGGCCTCACGGCTTACTTCCAGCAGATGCGGTACCAGCACTGGCTCCAGCCACTGCTGGATCTGATCGAACAGTTCAGCAATGCGCGCCGCCCATTGTACCGATTGCGACTCGAACAGCTGTTTCTTGTGCGCTTCACTTTCTGCGTAGTGACGAAGCATCTCGCCCAGTTGCTGTACATCGTCCATTGCGGTGATCCTTTGGTTGAAGCAGTACTGCGGACTTTCAGAATGGCAGATGCGCGTTGCCAGCGTACGACTAAAAGCGCGAACGGTATTGAAAGTGGACTTGCTGATCTGCCCGAACAAAGCACCCTGCCCTTGCTCGACACCACCGAGCTGCAAGCGCCAGCTGCGGTGGCGATCGCCCTGGGCGAATGACTCAGCCGGCCCTGGGCGGGCGACGCAGGCGCGCCATGCTCAAGGTGTCCACCAGTACACCGTCGCGAACGGCGTAATCACGAAACAGGCCCTCGGTTTCGAAGCCGAACTTGCGGTACAGGGCAATGGCCGCTTCGTTATCGGCATACACCGAAAGCTCGACGCGCTGCAGGTTCATCCAGTTGTCGGCGATATCCAGCGCCGTCGCGAGCAGCTTCGAACCCACACCCTTCCCTTGCCACTCGACCGCAACACCCATGCCGAAACTGCCGGCATGGCTGCGACGAATGCGCGAGAACTGTTCCAGGCCAATGTTGCCGATGACCGTGCCTTGATGCAGGGCCACTACCTTCACCAGGCGTTCGTTATCCAGCGCCAGGCGACTGCGCCAGAGCTCGGTGGACTGAAACGGCATTTGCAGGGTCTGCCGGGCGATGGCGGGATCGTTGTACAGCGCCGTAATGCCTTCGATATGGGATTCGTTGAAGCGCTCGAACGTGATAACGGGTTCGGTGGTCGGCATGGGTGAATCATCCTTGAAGCAGACATGGCCGTTCACTCTATAACGCTTTCTTCACGTGTGGCGAGAATCAATGTGGGGGCTGCGGTGCGGCGATCCGACTTGCTAGCGAAGGCGGTTGACCAGTCACCTTCAATGTTGAATGTGATGACGCCTTCGCGAGCAAGCCCGCTCCCACATTTTGATCGCATTCAGCTTTCGAACCACTCCCAACGCTCGCTGAAGGTGTTTTCGATCAACTCGACGACCGTCCGCACCTGTGCTTCACCCTGTGACTCGGCATTGACCGCCATCCACACCTGACGTCGCATCGGCCGCTCGAACAGGCCTGGCAAGGCAACGAGGCCGCGGTCGAAATGGCTCATGTAGTGCGGCAGCAGACCGACGCAGGCGCTGCAACGGATCATCTCCAGCATCAGTTCGTAGGATTGCAACTGCACAGCTCCCGCCAGGCGTTGGTCCACCAGTGCATTCCATGGCCGGAAGCTTTCAACCTGGCAGTCCTGCTGCCATTGCACCAGGAGGAAATCGGCCAGTTCCTCCAGGCACTCCGGCCTGGAAGCCACCCGTGAGTAACGCTTGGCAATGTGCGGCAGGTACTCCAGTTGCGCCAGAGACCGGGGTTCGGTGGTGGCAAAGCTCGGCCCCGGCAACGGCGATCCGGTTTCGCCCAGCCACACCACCACGTCGGCGCTGACCGCTTGCAGGGACAGTTCGCTGTCGAGGGTCTTGATGTCCAGGCGCACGCTGGCATTGCGCCGCAGCAACGCCACCAGGTCACGCCCGAGAATGTCATGCAGGATCGAATCGGCCACGGCCAGCCGAATCAACGGCTGTTCGATCACCGGCAGATCGCGCTCATGAGCCAGTGCGATCAATTGTGCGTGCAAGCGCAAGCCATCGCGGCTGAGGCTCAAACCATTGTCTGACGGGTTGAACAGTGAGCAGCGCAGCTGTGTCTCCAGCAGCGCCAGTTGCCTGCGCAGGCGGGTGGCCTTGATGTTCAGGCTGCGCGCGGCCTGCATGAAACAACCGCAACGGGCACTGACGGTAAAGCACAGCGCCAGTTCGGGGTCGATACCCGCAGCCAACTGGCGCCAGGACGCATTTTTATCGATGGTTACACGATACTCGGTAGCGCCCCGGTGGGCGCCGGTTTCCATGACTGACATCGAGGACTCCCTGTCGACATGACACTGACAGTTCCATCCTGCGGATCATTGATGAACCTGCCGTGACAATGGCTCAGGCGCTGGGTGTCTGGCGAAAGCTCACGGCCAGGCGATTCCAGCTGTTGATGGTGGTGACGGCGATGGTCAGGTCGACCATTTCGCTTTCACTGAACTGCTTCCTTGCCTGCGCGTAAACATCGTCCGGTACGTGGCTTTGCGAAAGCAAGGTGACGGCTTCGGTCCAGGCCAGCGCGGCTCTTTCCCGCGGATTGAAAAAGTTGCTGTCGCGCCAGACCACAATGGAATACAGCCGGCGCTCGCTTTCGCCGAGGCGCCTTGCATCCACCGAGTGCATGTCGGTGCAGAAGGCACAGCCGTTAAGTTGCGAGGCGCGAATCTTGACCAGGTGCAGCAGGCCCTGCTCGATGCTCAGGCTGCTGGTCAGGGCCTCCATGGCGATCATGGCCTTCATCGCTTTGGGGGACGCGCTGTAGTAATCCAGGCGGGGCTTCATGGTGCGTTCTCGTGCTGCCTTGAGTTGACTTTCACGGTAAGCGCTGGCGCGCGAGCATGACAGATCCAATTTCGCGATTTCCCCGTGGACCAAGCCTGCAGACCAATTGACGGTTTTTCCACTGCGCAACTTCTGCCGACCGAACGGATAGGCGTAATCTTGCGCGACGCACACGCGCCTCAACAGCCCCGGAGTCTCGCCAACATGGAACTACATGTTGTCATCAACGGCCGCAAGGACCTGGCCGGCCAGTTGTATAACCAACTGCGCAGCGCCATCGAGTCCGGACGCCTGGCCGCCGGGACGCAACTGCCGCCCAGCCGTTTGCTGGCCGAACAATTGGGTATTTCACGCAAGACCATTTCCGATACCTACGCCCAGTTGACCTACGAAAACTTCCTCACCGGGGTGGTCGGCAAAGGCACCTACGTCAATGCGCGCTCGTCGAAGGTGCAGCGTAAACAGAACTACACAGATCTTGGCGGCTTTGAGGTGATCGAATCCTGGCGCAACCTGCCGGTATTCCTGCGTCATCCGACCCTGGAAGGCTCGCTGCGCTACGACTTCATTGGTGGCGCCACCAGCAAAGGCCAGTTTCCCCAGGATGACTGGCGACGCTGCACCTCCCACGCGCTGCGCCAGATAGCCGGCTCCAAGGGCTTGTACAGCTTGCCTGAGGGCTTGCCCGCCCTGCGCAACGCCATTGCGCGGCACATCGCGTTCTCCCGCGGGGTCAATTGCCAGGATGAGGATGTGGTGGTGTGCAACGGCGCGCAGCAGGCACTGGACCTGATTGCGCGGGTGCTGATCAGTCCCGGCAGCCTGGTCGCCATGGAGGACCCCGGCTACCCGCCGGCGCGGCTGCTGTTCGGCACCCATGGTGCCACGGTGATTGGCGTGCAGGTGGACGCCGAAGGCATTGTGGTGGACCAGATTCCTCGCGGCACGCGACTGATCTACGTCACCCCGTCGCACCAGTTCCCGCTGGGCATGCCGATGAGCCAGGCGCGCCGGCAAGCACTGCTGGCCAAGGCCCATGAGCTGGGCGCGATCATCATTGAGGACGACTACGACAGCGAATTCCGCTATGAAGGCCGCCCTACCGATTCCCTGCAAAGCATGGACGAACGGGGGATCGTCGCTTACGTCGGGACCTTTTCCAAAACCCTGCTGCCGGAACTGCGGCTTGGCTATGCGATCCTGCCGCCAGCGATCCTGGAGGCCGTGGTGCGCGCCAAACAGCTCACCGACCTGCACACCTCAACCCTGCCGCAATGGGCGCTAGCCAAGTTCATCGCCGAAGGCTGCCTGCTCAAGCACATCCGCCGCTGCCATACGGTCTATGCCGGGCGCCGTGAACGGATCCTGACGCGCATGGCCGGCGACCTCTCACCCTGGCTGGAGGCGGTGCCGTCCACCGCCGGCTTCCACATGGTGGTGATGTGCAAAGTGCCCATGGATATTCCATTGGTGATCGAACTGGCGAAAAAAGTCGAAGTCGGGCTCTATGCCATCGACGGCTTTTTCTATCAGCAAGCGCCCAAGGCCGGGTTTTTCCTCGGTTTTGGCGCCATCGAGACCCTGGACATCGACACCGCCCTGGACCGTGTGCGCGACATTTTGCAGCAGGTGGCCTGACGGATTGGCCTGGGGTTTTATCCGGCGATTGGCTATTGGCGGTCCCCAGGGTCAGGCCTATCCTGCATAGGCGTTATCCCTCAATGAGCAGGATTCGTCCGGCCTGATTCAGGAGTGTGAGCAATGTCCCATGAAGTGATCAATACCGTACAGGTACAGGCCGTCGCCGGCCGCTCGGATGAACTGGGTAAGCAACTGCAAAAGATTGTCGAAACCCTGCGTGAACTACCGGGCTGCGAATCCTATATGGTCGACCGCTGCCCAGAGGACAGCAATCGCTGGACCGTCAGCGCCCGCTGGCAATCGGAAGCGGCCATGAAATCCCATTTCAACTGCCCCGAAGTCCAGGGTTTCATTGGCCTGATCGACAGCCAACTGGCCAATGCCGTGGACTTCAACAGTTTTCCGATCGTCTGAAAACAAGATCAAAAGATCGCAGCCTGCGGCAACTCCTACACGGGATCTGCCGCAGGCTGCGATCTTTGCTTTTCACCTCGGTCAATTGGTCCCCTCGCCTTCCGGAATATTGGCTGTTTAACCGCTACCGCTTGCGCACTACTGTGGTTTGCAACAACTAACCACCGCAGGTAAAGAACCATGAACATGTTGCGTTGCTGTGCTGCCTCCCTCGCCGCTCTGGCCATGATTGTGTCCGCTTCGGCCTTTGCCCATGACTCTTCGGAAAAGGTCACCGTTTTGCAAGACCAAATGCTGAAAAATGCCCCGGGCAAAAAGGCTTTGATGATCGAGGTTGACTACCAGCCAGGCCAATCGTCCATCGCCCACAAGCACGACGGCACGGCCATGGCCTATGTGCTTTCGGGGTCGGTCACTTCTCAGGTGAAAGGCGAAAAAGCGGTCACCTACAAGGCCGGTGAATATTGGTACGAACCCGCAGGTTCGGAACACCTGGTCTCGAAAAACGCCAGTACAACCAAGCCGGCGAAGCTGTTGGTGTTCATGGTATTGGCCCCCGACGAGAAAGTGTTGATCCCACTGGAAAACTGATGGCTGAACGTACAGCCATAAATAAAAAGGCTCGAATTACGAATTCGGGCCTTTTTATTTCCCGAGGCAATTAACCGCAGGCTATTAAGCCAAACAAAACTATTGGCCACCGGATAAGTTCGAACATTGGCCATTTCAATAAAATATCCAGGGTTTAGTCTTAAGTCACCGTCGGCACAACGCCGGCAACTTCAACTGTCGACCAAACTGTTTCACTGGAGAAACACCATGAAACTTGCACTTGTCAGTACATTGACCATAACGGTAGTGTTAACTGGTTGCTCGATCCCGACTGCCCCCACGGCGGTCTCTTCGCTCAATGGCATTTTTACCGAGCCGGTAGGCCGCAGTGGTGCCACCCTGGTTACCAACGGCAGCCATGTCTCGCTGGGCATCGTCTACAGCCAGAATACCCAGACGAACCGTGCCTATCTGCGGGACTACCAGGCCAACGCCGGCACCGGTTTCGGCCAGAGCCTGCTGGTGCAGCCGATTCATGACGCCTATGTAGCCACTTCCAGGCCAGACCTGGCCGTGGATTGGGTGAAGGCCTCCCTGCAACGGCAATTCGGTTCGGTGACTGTGTATCCGGACATGCAGAGTCTCAGGGCGGCGAAACCGGACGTGATGGCGGTAGTCGATACCCGCAGCCAACTGATGACATCGCGCAGTTCAGACATCCAGTCAGATGTCAGTGCGGACTTTTACGACAAGAACTTTAACTATATCGGTACTGCACAAGGGCATGACGCCAAAGCGCTCAGTCCCGTGTGGGCTGACTACAAACGTAGTGAAGACATAGTTGCCGACATCCATGAACAACAGAATGTGCAAGTCAGGGCGCTGCAGAAGTTTGACCAGTCGCTCAATAGTTTGCTTAGCAAACCGACTAGTCTCTCGATGATTGACAACACGCCAGAGCAAAACCGCTACTGATGTTATCGTCCCCCAGACTTTCTGAAGCCTAAAGGCACGCTCAAGCTCGCTCCCACAGTAGATCAGGAAATGGGAGCGGGCTGTGTAGCACTGCGAAACAATTAACCAAGGTAAAACAAACCAATTAAAGTTATTTTAAGTTCGGCACGGAACAGCCACCTTTTTAACTTTAAATAATGGATTGATATATGAGCAAAGATCAGGAAAGATCCTTCATAGCGCACCTGACCTGCGAAGGGAGCCCCATGACTTTTTTCGAAAGGGTATTAAGCGACAGGCATTTTCAGCAAGACGACGAAGATGGCCCGCACAAACACTTGATTACGACTGCAGAAGTCTACTCCGCTGATTTACAGAAAATGGTACCCTTGGGCGTCACCTCTAAAAATAAAAACAGCATAGGGATAGTGGTGCATTTCAGGTGCTATGACGACTATTACAATCTGCAGATTTTAAGCGAGTCCTACTACAACAACTACTTCAGCAAGAGCACCCAAGGTTTCCTCGGAGCGCTTCCGGCGGCGGGAGGTGATACGACTTCTTTTAACTTGCTGAATGAAAGTTTCAAGACTGTCACGCTAGATGATTTCGACAGCGACAATCAGACCGTTTACTTGCAGGCACGCAATGCAGGCGTTATCAAAAAAATGCTATGGGGCGCTCAGGTGAACCGTTATTGCTTCCACGACCTGGCGGGTCACCAGGTTTTATTCAAACTGCACATTCTTGAAAGAAACGTGGCCACCCCTCAAAGCACTACACCCTACACTTGAAATAGCAGTGTCTGGTGATTTGACCCATTAAAAAAAAGCCCCGCATCCTTCGATGCGGGGCTTTTTTATTCAACGCCTGATCAGGCCGCCGGTTCCAGCTCGGCGGCGACGGCGGCAGGCACTACCGCTTGACCGCTCAACGCCAGGTCCAGCAGTTCGCGGTTGGCCACCGCGTACATGGCGTAGTCAGTGCCGCTGGCGGCACGGATTTCCACCAGCATGGCGCGCCAGCGTTCGATCAAGCCTTCGTGCTGCGCCATCCACAGGGAAAGCCGTGTTTCCACGTCCTGGGTGCCGTCGCCCTGTTGCAGGACCGAGATGGTGATCGCGCGTTGCTGCCAGTCGACGTCATCACGGAACGCTTCACGGGCCAGGGCCTGCCAGTTGTTTTCAACCGGCAGAGCGCTGATCTGTTGCATGTACCAGGTGATGTCCAGCGCGCTACCCACGGCGAAGTAAGCCTTGGCCACCTCAGCCGGATCCTGGCCAGTCACGTCGGAAGCCTCGATGATCGGCAGCAGGGTGTACAGGTGCGAGGTACCAGCCACCATACGCGCCAGCAGCTCCGGCACACCGGCTTCGACGTAGGCCTGATAACGGCGCTGCCAGGTTTCACGGATCTCGCCACTGAGCAGCTCGTCGAGCTTCAGGCCCAACTCTTTCAAGTGCGGACCAAAGTGCGCGACGTCACGGGCAGCGTTCTGCTCGTTGCGACGGGCACGCAGGAACCAGCGCGTGGCGCGACGGCCCAGACGCATCAGCTCATCCATCAGCTCCAGTTGCACGTCGGCGGCAACCTGGTAGTCCAGGTTTTCGATCTGACGGAACCAGTGCGGGAGATGGAAAATGTCACGCACGATCACATAGGCGCCAGCCACGTTCGCCGGGCTCATGCCGGTCGACTCTTTGAGTCGTTGAACGAAGGTGATGCCCATGTGGTTGACCAGGTCGTTGGCGATCTGGGTGCTGACGATTTCGCGCTTCAGGCGGTGACGGCGCATGGCCACGGAGAACTTGCTCACCAGGGTTGGCGGGAAAGCGGTTTCCATGTCGCGGGTCAGGTAGTCGTCGTCCGGCACCAGGGAGCCCAGCAACTGCTCCTTGAGGTCGATCTTGCTGTAGGAGATCAGTACCGACAGCTCGGCACGGGTCAGGCCATGGCCTTGCGCTACACGTTCGTTGATCGCTTCTTCCGACGGCAGGAACTCGATGGCACGATCCAGCTTGCCGCGGCCTTCCAGGTCGTTCATCAGGCGCTTGTATTCGGCAATCCGCGGCAAGGCGCGACGGGCTGCCAGGGACAGGGCCTGGGTCTGCTTGTAGTTGTTGCCCAGCACCAGACCACCGACTTCGTCGGTCATGCTCGCCAGCAACTGGTTACGCTGCTTGTCGGTCATGTCGCCGGCCTGAACCACTTCGTTCAGCAGGATCTTGATGTTCACTTCGTGGTCGGAGCAGTCCACGCCACCGGCGTTGTCGATGAAGTCGGTGTTGGAACCGCCGCCATTGAGGCCGAACTCCACACGACCCAGCTGGGTCATGCCCAGGTTACCGCCCTCGCCCACGACTTTGCAGCGCAGTTCGTTGCCGTTCACGCGCAGTGCATCGTTGGCCTTGTCGCCAACATCGGCGTGGCTTTCGCTGCTGGCCTTGACGTACGTACCGATACCGCCGTTCCACAGCAGATCCACCGGTGCCTTGAGCAAGGCGTTCAGCAGTTCGGTCGGGGTCAGCTTGTCGGCCTCGATGTCGAAGCGCTCTTTCATCTGCGGGGAAATCGCGATGCTCTTCGCGCTGCGCGAGAAGATACCGCCGCCTTCGGACATGATGCTGGTGTCGTAGTCCGACCAGGCCGAACGCGGCAGGTCGAACAGGCGCTGACGCTCGGCGAAGCTCGACGCCGGCTCAGGGTTCGGATCGATGAAGATGTGCAGGTGGTTGAACGCCGCGACCAGCTTCAGCTTGTCGGACATCAGCAAGCCGTTGCCGAACACGTCACCGGCCATATCGCCGACACCGACCACGGTGATGCTGTCTTCCTGGACATTGATGCCGCGCTCGCGGAAGTGGCGCTGTACGCCGACCCACGCGCCCTTGGCGGTGATGCCCATCTTCTTGTGGTCGTAACCTGCCGAGCCGCCGGAGGCAAACGCGTCACCCAGCCAGAAGCCGTAGTCGATGGCGATGCCGTTGGCGATGTCGGAGAAGGTCGCGGTGCCTTTGTCCGCCGCCACGACCAGGTACGGGTCATCGTCGTCATGACGCACGACGTTGGCTGGTGGTACCAGGGCGCCGTCCTTCAGGTTGTCGGTGATGTCCAGCAGACCCGAAATGAAGATGCGGTAGCAGGCGATGCCCTCAGCCGCGATCTCGTCACGGCTGCCGCCCAGTGGCAGGCGACGCGGCAGGAAGCCGCCCTTCGCACCCACCGGCACGATCACCGAGTTCTTCACTTGCTGGGCTTTTACCAGGCCCAGGACTTCGGTACGGAAGTCTTCTTCACGGTCGGACCAGCGCAGGCCGCCACGGGCAACGTTGCCGAAGCGCAGGTGCACGCCTTCGACGCGTGGCGAGTACACGAAGATTTCAAACTTCGGTACCGGCTTGGGCAGCTCCGGAATCAAGTGCGGGTTGAACTTGAAGCTGAAGTACGACTTGTTATGGCCGTTGGCATCGGTCTGGTAGAAGTTGGTGCGCAGGGTGGCCTTGATCAGGTCCAGGTAGCGACGCAGGATGCGGTCTTCGTTCAGTACCTGAACGTCGTCCAGGGCGCTGAGAATCGCGTGCTCCAGACGCTGTTGCTTGTCGTCCAGGTCATCGCTGGTCAGCTTGCGCGCCAGGTAGAAACGGGTCTTGAACAACCGGGTCAGTTCGCGAGCGATGTCGGTGTGGTTGTTCAGGGTGCTGGCGATGTAACCCAGGTCGAAGCCCAGGCGGATCTGCTTCAGGTAACGGGCGTAGGCACGCAGCAGCGCCACGTCACGCCATGGCAGGCCGGCGGTCAGTACCAGACGGTTGAACGCGTCGTTCTCGGCATCGCCACGCACGATGTGGACGAACGCGTCCTGCAGCGTGTCGTTGAGCTGCTGGATGTCGAGTTCCAGGCCTTCGGCGGCGGTGAACGCGAAGTCGTGAATCCAGAATTCGCGGCCATTGCTGTGACGCAGGTGATACGGGAACTCGCCCAGCACGCGCAGACCGAGGTTTTCCAGGATCGGCAGGACGTCGGACAGTGCCAGTGGGGTATCGGCGTGGTACAGCTTGCAATGCAACTGGCGCTGACCGGCAACCTGGCCCAGCGGCTGATAGAAGCTCATCACCAGCGGGTTTTTATCGCTCAGGCTCAACAGGTGCTGCATGTCGACCACAGCGGAATGCGCGGCAAAACGCTCGCGGTAACCGGCCGGGAAGCCTTTCGGGAAATCGGCCAGCACGTTGGTGCCCTGGGCTTCACCGAAGCTCTCGACCGTCAGTGCGGCGTAGTCGTCCTGCCAGCTGCGGCAGGCCTGCACCACTTCTTTTTCCAGCAGCAGCGGGTCGATGTCGAGGCGGTTTTTCGGGTCGACGCGCAGGATCAACTGCACGCGGGCCAGCACGGACTCGGAGAAGAAGGTCCAGAACTCGCAGTCGGTGGCTTTCAGGCGATCCATCAGCACTTGCTGGATCTTCTGGCGCACTTCAGTGGAATAGATGTCACGCGGCACGTAGGCCAGGCAGTAGCAGAAACGGCCGTACGGGTCTTTGCGCAGGAACACGCGAATCTTGTTGCGTTCCTGGATCTGCACGATCGACATCACGGTGCTGAACAGCTCGTCCACCGGAGTCTGGAACAGATCGTCGCGCGGCAGAACTTCGAGCACCTGCGCCAGCTCCTTGCCCAGGTGAGCCTTGGCCTGGAAGCCGGAACGGTGTTCGATTTCCTCGACCTTGCGGCGGATGTACGGGATCACCCGCACGCTCTCGCCATACACCGACGAGGTGTACAGGCCCATGAAACGGCATTCCTTGACGACCTTGCCGTTGGCGTCGATTTCGCGGATCGACACGTAGTCCGGGTAAGCCGGGCGGTGTACACGGCTTGGGTGCGCAGCCTTGGCGAACGACAGCAGGGTCGGTTCGCGCAGGTAGTTCACAGCGTAGTCTTCGATGCGCAGGTCATCGTAGGTCAGGCCGGCACGCAGCAGCTTGGTCAGGCCGAGGAAGGAGTCCTTGTCGTAGACGATGTGGCCGCCATCGGCTTCGTCGCTGACCACGAACTCTTCGTAGCCGAGGAAAGTGAAGTGGTTGCCCACCAGCCATTCCAGGAAGCTCTTGATTTCGCTCTTCTCGTCGCCATCGACGGCGAACTGGCTGTTGTCCAGCTTGCTCAGGATCTCCTGGACCTTGGCCTTCATCGGCTCGAAATCGTCGACCGCCACGCGGACTTCACCGAGCACCTGCTCCAGCTCTTTGCTCAGCACATTGAGCTCGGCGGTGTTGGCGCAGCGGTCGATTTCCAGGTACATCAGCGATTCTTGCTGAATGTCCTCGCCCTGGGTGCCCTTGGGCAGGATTTCCAGCAACTCGCCCTTGCTGCCACGACGCACGCTCAGCACGGTGGTTTGCAGGGTATGGATGCTGTAGCCGCGGCGGTTCAGTTCGGTACGCACCGAGTCCACCAGGAATGGCAGGTCGTGGTGCAGCACTTCGACCGCCGTGTGGGTCGACTGCCAGCCATGACGTTCGTAATCGGGGTTGAAGACGCGCACTTGCGGTTGCGCGTGATCGAAGCGCTCAAGCAGGCGCCATGCAGAAAGGGTGCAGCCAGCAAGGTCGGACAACCGACGCTGGGTCAGCTCGTCAAGGGAAATGATGCCGAAGAATTGTTCAGCGAACAGCGCCACTTGTGGCAGTGCCTGTTCACTGATGTGCTGCGCCAGTGCCGCTTGCAGTTGGTGCTGGAAGTCGGCTTTGCTGGCTGCGGTGAAGAACGCCATCTGTGGTACTCCGCTTGGGCTTGTTATTGATGGAAGCGTCGCGTGCAAAACCCCTGTTCGGGGCTACGTTTCAAAGCTAGCCGTCACCCGGTTCCTGATTCTCGGGCAGAGGAAACAGGGTGACAGGTGGGTGAAGCTGGACGAGACACTCAGGTCACATTCACCTTCCGTGAATGGGCATCTGCAAAAACGACTGGCCACAGGTTGCTCCAATGTCTTTACAGGTATCCATTGGTTGCGCAGCTTAACCAGTGCGGTAAGGCCCGTGCTTGCGGCGCTGCGACATATTCGGTCATCGGCACGCTGCTCTGGGCATGCGCATCGAACAACACTAGCAGTCGTACAGGAAAATGACGGATTTGCACCCGCATTTACGGGAACTTCGTACCAGAAATGACCGGAAACACACTGATTGTTCGCTACATGAGCATGGCCGTTCGGACGAGCAGAGTTTTTTTTTGGGGGGGGAATGAGGCTTGTTGGCGTCAGGTGCAGTGATCAACGAAGATGAGCGGGTCAAAAGTGCCAGTGAGCACGGGGCCTTCAGTGCCCACTGGCGGTTCAAGATTTCGGCACAGACAACAACACTGCCCTACAAGTACCTTGTTATGGGCAATCGACCCCTGGCAGCCAAGGCTGTCCATTCGGAGCTGAGTAGATATCCGGTCGCTGGCCACGGCTCCAGTGGTGCTGTTTGTATTTTTTTCCCTCGAACGCCACTTCTTCTCCTTTGACTGCATAAATTTTCTCCACATCCCAGATCGGGATATCGCCGCACTCACCGCCCCCGGCAGATGCTTTGATATTGAGATGTTCAGTTAGCGTAATGGTATGCGTGCCATCAGAAACGGCTACAGAAAGGGTACCTCTAGTATCCGCAGTGACTGTCGGCGCTTTGAAGGACATCGATTGCGTATCACCTCTCGAAGGCTCGAATCCGGTGGCGGTCCAAAGATAATTCAGGGGCTTGTTTGCTGGAGACCCCGCATAGACATGTGCGCTGAATGTCTCGCCCGATGCTACTTCCTCTGGCACGGCAAGCCGTCCTGTAGGCGGTTTGTCCTCCAACATTTTCCTGATTGCGACTTCCAGATCGGGTTGAACGCCTATTTCTGTACTATCGCCATTGATCTGCGGGTAGCCTGTTTCGACAAGGAGTTTACGGAGTTCTTTCGGTGGAATATTGCCTAGCCCCTTGGCGCGGGCTACTCCTTGTAACGAGGCAACAACACCGGCAATGATTGGGTTCGCTGAAGAGGTGCCGCTAAACGTATGCGTATAGCCCGTGGTTGGATTGTTCACACTCCATGTCGTCGTTGTGACATTGTAACCCCAACTAAACAAATCGACGCGACTTCCATATTCGGAATAGCTCGCTCTAAGGCCAGTCTTTGGATCAACAGCACCCGCATAAATTGCACCACTATCGACAAGGGTACGATCAAAATAACCTTTGAAAAATGGATGATCCAAATTGATATTGCCATTTGCAGCCGCCAACACAGTATGCACACCTTTCTCTTGAACAAGATAAGAAATAATGTCGCGCACTGGCCTATAATATTCCAGGGGCATATAACATTTTGTTGCGCACCCCACCGCCTCAAAAGGCGTGTAATTATAGTGCACACCCAATTGCACAACATCTCCCGCATTCAACTTCTCCGCCAACTGAAGCAGTCTATCCGTACCCCATTGCAAATAACCCAACTTGGTATGGGGAACAATCCCGGTAGTGCCAAAACCATTTTGCTGTGATGCAATAATGCCTGCACTGGCCGTGTCATGAGCGCCTGTTACGGCCCCGACATCAATTTCCAGATTAGCTTTTGGTAAATCAACATGTTCCTCCGCCCATCGATTTACTTCTGCGGAGACCACTTGCATATCGCGGCCTTTGCCACCCAAAACTTTCCAGGCTTCAACCGCGTTCACGCCACCAATCTTATAGGGGGCTACTGTAGCTTTGCCTTGCAGGTAGTTTTGTTGACCCGTGAAATCAGGAATATTTTTGCGCGCGAGCTTTTTAATAGGCTTACCATTATCTTCATGCATCCCTTCTACACGTGGCTCAAACTCGGCGCTTTCGACCAAAGAATTCTGTCTTAATTTATCAAGCAATGACTCAGCCTGATTTTCAGTCAGTTTATGGGTATCAACCATGAAGTAACGATCCAATCGATGTCTCTGCAGCGCCTGTATCTGAGCATTGGTTCTCTCTCGGGAAACTGGAACCAGCGGCCGCATATCAGGCACAAGAAGCTTGAGTGTCTTTAACGATTCATCATGACTTTCCGAAGATAAAACACCGCGCTTAACCAATATCATTACACGCGAATAATCAGGAGCGGCCGCATTCACCAGCAAAGGCAACGAAACAACACAAAACAACATAGCGCCCAGCCATTTATTCATCGACCTCATGTCTACACCTCGCAACTGTTGCAAAAATCAATAAAGCACTTTCCAGCAACACCAGCACTGGCCCATGCAACACAGAACAAACTCGACTGCTATTCATTGATTGCTCGGCCCACAGTGAATGCTGCAAACCGAAGAGTGGCTACTGTCAAAAATAACAGTGCCGACGACTGGTCACACTTATCTAATCCTTGGTACTTACACTGAAGACAACTGCACAGAGACGTCTCGTTGTTGTTGCTATCGCTACGCAAAAGGGCCTGTAGCCGAGCAGGATTTTTTAAAGGCTGGCAGAATTGTGCCCTTGTCTGTCTTCGCAGCGCTCGTTGAGCCAGGAAATCCCCATGAAAATGAAAACCGCCCTCTTGATCGTCAACCCATGCGATGACGAAGAAGACAACATGGCCATGCTTTGCTGCCATAGCGACAAGGGCGAAATGTTCCTGATGAGCCGTTACCCGGATGAGGACGAACTGGAAATCACCCTCGACGGCGAACCCTCGACCCTGGAGGGCGTGAAAGTCACCCTTAGCCCTTCCCTGTTGAAGATTGAAATTGCGGCGGCAGATGCTGATGTGCTGAATGGGGATGATGTACTGGAAATCACCTTTGATGCCGACATGACAGATCTGTCTGAGGTGGATGAAACCTTGCAGAACATTCTCAAGGGTACTGGCACCTATATCAGCCAGATTTGATGGTGCCTTAGCGGGCGCCTTCGCGAGCAGGCTCGCTCCCACAGTCGACCGCGCTCTTCCAACAAGAATGCGATCAAATGTGGGAGCGGGCTTGCTCGCGAAGAGACCCGAAAGAACACCACCAGCCTGAAACCCGTAGAAAGTTCCTACAACGATTGCCAGCCATTTCCTGCACTTTGCACAAAATGCCGTTAGTCGCCGCCCCCCGCGATGGATTAAAGTAACGCCCCCAGCCCTGGCGCATTTTCGAACGTCCTCGGCCACCCTTTTGCAGGAACAGTCATCGATGGAACATCGTGAAGCGCTGCTCGCGCTGCGAACCTTTCTTTCAACGCAGATTCTCGGCCAGGAAAAACTCATCGAGCGCTTGCTCATTGCCCTGCTCGCTGACGGCCACATGCTGGTCGAAGGCGCCCCTGGCCTGGCCAAGACCAAGGCCATCAAAGAACTCGCCGAAGGCATCGAGGCCCAGTTCCACCGCATCCAGTTCACCCCCGACCTGTTGCCGGCCGACATTACCGGTACGGAAATCTACCGCCCGGAAACCGGCAGCTTCGTGTTCCAGCAAGGGCCGATCTTCCACAACCTGGTACTGGCGGACGAAATCAACCGCGCCCCGGCCAAGGTTCAGTCGGCCTTGCTCGAAGCCATGGGCGAGCGGCAAGTCAGTGTCGGGCGCAGCACCTATGAGCTGTCGCCGCTGTTCCTGGTGATGGCCACGCAAAACCCCATCGAGCAGGAAGGTACCTATCCGCTGCCGGAAGCCCAGCTTGACCGGTTCCTGATGCACGTGAAAATCGGCTTTCCCGATGCCGCTGTTGAGCGCCGGATTCTGCAGCAAGCCCGTGGAGAAGCCCTGAACGGCGAAGCGAAGCCTGAGCGTCGGGTTACTCAACAGACGATTTTTGTCGCGCGCAAGGAAATCCTCGGTTTGTACATGGCCGACGCCGTGGAGGAATACCTGGTGCAGCTGGTCATGGCCACCCGCATCCCGGCCAAGTTCGACCCGGAGATGGCCGAGTGGATCGCCTATGGTGCCAGCCCTCGCGGTTCGATTGCCCTGGACCGCTGCGCCCGTGCCCACGCCTGGCTGGCCGGCCGCGACTTCGTCAGCCCCGAAGACATCCAGGCCGTGCTGTTCGACGTGTTGCGCCATCGCATCATTCTTTCCTTTGAAGCCGAAGCCGCTGGCATCGATCAGGACCGGGTGGTCCAGCGGATTCTCGACGTCGTAGCCGTCGCTTGACCCCGATGAACGCCAGCCTGCCGCCCGAGCCGGGCATCCGTGTCAGCCTCGCCGACCTGATCGAGATGCGCCATCGCGTGCGTGAAGTGCAATTGTTTTCCACGCCGAGCCAGCGCAGCCCGCTGATCGGCCTGCACCACTCCAAACTGCGCGGACGTGGCGTCGACTTCGATCAGGTGCGGGTCTATCAGGCCGGCGACGATGTGCGCACCATTGACTGGCGCGTGACTGCCCGCACCCAGGAACCCCACACCAAGCTGTTCCACGAAGAACGTGAGCGACCGATCTTCATCATGGTCGAACAAAGCCGCCGGCTGTTTTTCGGCTCGGGCCTGATGTTCAAGTCGGTGCTCGCCGCCCAGGCCGCGAGCCTGATCGGTTGGGCCGCCCTGGGGCACAACGACCGGGTCGGCGGGCTGGTGTATGGCGACAACGAGCACTACGAAATCAAGCCTCGGCGCAGCAAACAAAGCCTGCTGCAGTTGCTCAACCGGCTGGTGCGGGTCAATCAGTCGCTCAACAGCGAAAGCGAGCCGGACCGCGACGCCTTTGGCATTGCCCTGCGCCGTGCCCGGGAAGTGTCGCGCCCTGGCAGCCTGGTGATCGTGATCTGCGACGAACGCGCCCTTTCGGACAGCGCCGAGCAACAGCTGAGCCTGTTATCGCGCCACTGTGACCTGTTGCTGCTGCCATTGTCCGACCCGCTGGACCATGCCCTGCCCGCCGCAGGTCTGTTGCGTTTCGCCGAACGCGGCGCACAACTGGAACTCGACACGCTGAATTTCGATCTGCGCCAGACTTACAGGGCCCTGGCCGAAGCACGTATCGCCCGCTGGGAACTGCTCGCGCAGAAACTGCGGGTGCTGCTGATGCCGTTGAGCACTCAGAGCGAGATGGTCGAGCAATTGCGCGAATACCTGAACCCACAGAAACCGGGGAAAGGCCGATGAGCAGCCTTGATCAACTGCAACCGCTGATATCCCCGCCTCCGGTGGAATTCTGGCCTCCGGCACCGGGTTGGTGGCTGCTGCTTCTCGTGGTGCCGCTGATCGGTCTGGGCCTGTGGAAGCTGCGTCGCTTCATTCCACACAAACGTCCAGTGGTACGCGCCGAACAGCCGCTTGACCCGGTACGCCTTGCGGCCCTGGCCGAGCTGGCACTGATGCCCAAGCCTTACGACGGTGCGCCGGCCGGTGCCTGGCTGCAGCAACTCAACGGCCTGCTCAAGCGTCTGTGCCGCAACCACTATCCTTACAGCCAGAGCCACACCCTCAACGGCCGCAAATGGCTGGCGTTCCTCGACAATCGCTGCCCGGCGGCCGGCCTGACCCGCTGGATGGTGCTCGTGGAAGGCGCCTACAAACCCGAATGCAAACTCGACGACAAGGCCATCGCCGGCCTGACCCAAGCCGTCGAAACGTGGATTCGCAAACATGTTTGAATTCGCCTGGCCGTGGATTTTTGCCCTTGCGCCGCTGCCGTGGCTGATGCGCATCCTATTGCCGGTGGCCGACAGTGGTGAACCGGCACTCAAGGTCAGCTTCCTCAGCGATCTGGAAGGCCTCGCCGGGCGACGCGCCCGGGCCAACCTGCCAGCCTGGCGCCAGCAGGCACCGTTCATCCTGCTGTGGCTGTTGCTGCTGGTCGCGGCGGCTCGTCCGCAGTGGCTCGGCGAACCCTTGCCGATTGCCGCCAGCGGCCGTGATCTGCTGGTGGCAGTGGATGTTTCCGGGTCCATGGATTTCCCTGACATGCAATGGCAGGACGAAGACATCAGTCGCCTGTCACTGGTCCAGCATCTGCTCGGAGACTTTCTCGAAAGCCGCGAAGGTGACCGGGTCGGGCTGATCTTGTTCGGCAGCCAGGCCTACCTGCAGGCACCGCTGACCTTCGACCGCCACACCGTGCGCGTCTGGCTCGACGAGGCGCGCATCGGCATCGCCGGCAAAAACACCGCCATCGGCGATGCCATCGGCTTGGCCCTCAAGCGCCTGCGCTTGCGTCCGGCCACCAGCCGCGTGCTGATTCTGGTGACCGATGGCGCCAACAATGGCGGTGAAATCGACCCCCTCACCGCTGCGCGACTCGCCGCCAAGGAAGGCGTGAAAATCTATCCGATCGGCATCGGCGCCGATCCCGAGCAAAGTGGCACGGTCGGCTTTCTCGGCGTCAATCCGAGCCTGGACCTGGACGAACCGTCCCTCAAGGCCATCGCCGAGGCCACGGGTGGCCAGTATTTCCGTGCTCGCGACGGCAAAGAGCTGCAGGCCATCAAGGACACCCTTGACCAACTGGAGCCCGTGGCCCAGCAACCCACCCAGGCCCGCCCGACTCAAGCGTTGTACCACTGGCCACTGGCCCTGGCGCTTTGGTTGAGCATGCTCCTGGTGGCCCACGTGCTCTGGCCGGACAACCCCTTGCAACGCCTGCTTACCAAGGATCTGTTCTTGCAAACCCAACTGCTGCCTGACTGGCGCCAGCGTCTCAAACGCCTGCGCCTGCGGAGGCGTCGATGAGTGCGCTGTGGCCGTACTGGTTCCGCCCCTGGTGGCTGCTGTTGCTGCCGGTGCTTGGCTGGTTGCTCTGGCAACTCTGGCACCGCAAGAAGCGCGCCGGACGCTGGCAAATGATTCTGCCACCGGCCTTTCACGCCGCACTGCTCAGTGGCGGCAGTGGCCGTGACAGTAAACTGCCCTGGATCGCCCTCGGTCTGGCATGGCTGTTGACCGTGCTCGCCCTGCTCGGTCCGGGCTGGCAGCGTGTCGAGCAGACCAGCCAAAAGCCCGCCGACCCGCTGGTGGTAGTGCTCGAACTGACCCCGGAAATGCTTGCCACCGACGTCATGCCCAACCGCCTCGAACAGGCTCGACGCAAGTTGTTCGATCTGCTGCAGATTCGTAGCGACGCGCAAACCGCCATCGTCGTCTACGCCGGCAGTGCCCACACGCTGGTACCGCTGTCGGATGATCTTTCCACCAGCCGCAATCTGCTGGACGCACTGAAACCGTCGTTGATGCCAGAGGCCGGACATCGCGCCGATCTGGCAGTGACCAAGGCCCTGGCACTACTCGAACAAGCGGCGCTGGGCGACGGCCGGATCCTGCTGATCGGTTCGTCCTTGACCGAACAGGAACGGCTGGGCATTCGTCACGCGCTCAACGGCAAATCGACTCAATTTCTGATGCTTGGCATTGGCACCGCCGAAGGCTCGCCCATCACCCAGGAGGACGGTAGTTTCCTCAAGGATGAACAAGGGGCCATTCTCGTGCCGCGTCTGGACGAGCCAGGCTTGAAAAGTTTTGCCAACGACCTGGATGGAGGCTTTCGCCAGGCACGCCTGGACGATAGTGACTTGCATGCCCTTGGCCTGTTCGACGGCCCACGCCACCTGCGCAACGACGGTCAGACCCTGCGCCTGGACACTTGGGCCGATCAGGGTTACTGGCTGTTGCTACCGCTCCTGTTGCTTGCGGCCTGCGCGGGACGTCGCGGCTGGCTGCTGTGCCTGCCGCTGCTATTGGCGTTGCCTCAACCGAGCTACGCCTTCGACCTCGCCGACCTGTGGTTGCGTCCCGACCAACAAGGCGTGCACCTGCTCAAACAAAAGCGCCCCGCCGAAGCCGCCCGGCGCTTCGAAGACCACCAGTGGCAAGGCGTGGCGCTCTATGAAGCCGCAGACTATGCCGGCGCCGCCGAGCGGTTCGCAGAAGGCAACAATGCCCACGCCCACTACAATCGGGGCAATGCCCTGGCCAAAAGCGGTGAGCTGGAGGCGGCCCTGGACGCGTACGAACAAGCTCTGGAACGTCAACCGGATTTGCGCCCGGCGCTGACCAACAAGGCGCTCGTGGAGGAGCTGCTCAAGCAGAAAAACAGCCCGCCCACCCCGGAACCGGATCGCTCCGCCAGCGACGAACCCCAGGCCATGCAACAACAGACTCCACCCGGTGTTTCATCGCAGTCTACGAACAGCGGCGAGCCGCAGGCGCAACAACCGCCGGCCGACTCCAACACCGCGCAACCGCCGGTGTCGCCGCCCAGACCGGGGGCCAATGAAGTGCCCGGCAGCGAGTTGGGTGACGAACAGCACACCACGCCGCCCCTGCGCCCGGCCACCGACAGTATCGAAGGTGAACAGCGTCAGGCACTGGAGCAGTGGTTGCGGCAGATCCCGGATGACCCCGGTGAGCTGCTGCGGCGAAAATTCTGGTACGAACAGCAGCAACATCAGGATCAGGAAAAAACTCGATGACCCGCTTCACCGTTTTATTGCTCGCGCTGATGCACGGCCTGTTGTTCTGCACTGTCCAGGCACAGGCTGCAGAGCTGGCCGCCAGTGTGGACCGCACTCGCCTGAGTTCAGGCGAGACGGTCGAGCTGACCCTGGAGTCCACCGACGTGACACAGTTCGGCAAACCCGACCTGACACCCCTGGAGCCGTTGTTCGAAGTGCGCGGCACCCGCCAGGTCAACCAGCTGAACACCCTCAGCGGCGAGAACCAGGCCGCCACGCGCTGGATCATCACCCTCCTGCCGCGGCAAAACGGCAGCGTCGTGATTGCGCCCCTGCAACTGGGCGAACTGCAGAGCCAGCCGATCACCCTGCAAGTGGTCGAGAGCGAAACACCGGACACCCCGAACAAACGCGCCCCGGTGTTCATCGATGCCAGCCTCGATCAAACCAGCGTGTACGTTCAGGCCCAGGCCGTCCTGACCCTGCGCATCTACCACTCGGTGTCGCTGTACGACGACAGCAGCCTGCCACCCTTGCAGATACCTGATGCACGCATCGAACAATTGGGCGACTCACGCACCTACGAAAAAGACATCGATGGCCTGCGCCACGGTGTGATCGAAATGCGCTACGCGATCTACCCGCAACACAGTGGCGAACTGATCATTCCGGCACAGATCTTCAACGCTGCGCTGGTCGACGCACAACCGGTACAGGACAGCGCCGCCCAGGGGCCGAAATCCGGCAAGCTGATGCGCGTCACCTCGACCGAACTGCTGTTGACGGTCAAGGCCAAACCCACCACCTGGCCGGACGATGCACCCTGGCTGCCTGCGCGCAGCCTGACCCTGAGCGAAAGCTGGAACCCGGAACCGGACCACACCCAGGTCGGCGATTCACTGACCCGCAGCCTGACGGTGACGGCCGAAGGCTTGTCCAGCAGCCAACTGCCACCGCTGCCCGGCACCGATGTCGGCGGGCTGCGCCGCTACCCGGATCAACCGGTGTTCGGCAACCAGAACAGCGAACGCGGCCTGGTCGGCAGCCGTGAAGACCGCGAGGCCCTGGTGCCGACACGGACCGGTGCCATCGAGCTGCCCACCGTCGACGTGGTCTGGTGGAACACTTTCGAAGACCATCTGGAACACAGCAGCCTGCCTGCCCGCACGCTACACGTGGCGGCCAACCCGAGCCTGGTGGTCGACACCCCGGCCGGCGCGTCTGCGGTCCAGGCCAGCGCCGACAGCGAAGCCCTGTGGCGCTGGAAACTCAGCACCTTGTTCCTGGCCTGCACCACCCTGCTCGGCTTCGGCCTCTGGTGGCGTGGCCGCTGGCAACCGGCGGTGGCGCGCACCGCCCAAACCGGCCCGAGCCCGCGCACCGTACTCGACGACCTCAAGCGCGCCTGCCTGGCCAATGATTCCCACGCCACCCGCCAGGCCCTCGACGCCTGGGCCCGGCAACAACCGGAAACCCTGGCCGACATGGCCGCCCGCTTCGTGCCCCTGTCCAATGCCCTCGACGGCTTGAACGGCGCGCTCTACAGCGAAACCGGCCAGTACTGGCAAGGCGACGAGTTGTGGCGGGCGATCAAGGCGATCCCGATGGCCGAACGGGTACAGGACCCGGTCGGTGACAGCGGGTTGCCGCCGCTTTATCCGAAGTGATTGTTTTATTCTTTAGAGATGAAACTCAGCATCCAGATGAATCGCGTGTAAAAAAGCGCAATCGTGAGAAACCACGATCAATGCCCCTTGGTATTGATCAAGCATCTGCTCCAGCGCCATTCGACTAGGCAGATCCAAATGGTTATCCGGTTCGTCCAGCAACAGCAATTGCGGTGGACGCTGTGCATACAACTGCGCAGCGAGCGCTATTTTCAGGCGTTCGCCGCCACTCAACTGACAGGTCTTGAGCACCGCACGGTCTGCATCAATTCCCATCTGGGCCAGGCGGGTCCGCGCCTCGGCCTCAGGCAACTCAGGATTGCTCTCGTGGAGCCATTGCACCGCCGTGCGTTCGGGGTGCTGCAACCCGGCGTGTTGATCCAGCCAGCCGATATGGCAACTGCGCATGAGTTCGCCTTCGCGCACCGGCAATTGGCCGGCGATCACCCGCAACAGCGTCGACTTGCCGCTGCCGTTGGCGCCCAGGATTGCCATGCGCATAGGCCCGGTGAGCGTCAGATTGATCGGTGCCGCGTAACCGTACGGGAGAATGACGTCATTGAGCTGCACAACCAGCTTGCCATTGGGCACTACGCTTTCCGGAGACAGCATCATGCGTTGAATGTCAGGCGCACACCGTGCCCTGGCCTCGGTGATTCGTTGTTGCTGCTGTTCCCGGGCCAACTGCTGGTTCAGGCGCAACTTGCCCTGGCTGTTTTCGCTGCGTTCTTTCTGGGCGTTGGTGATGAGCTTGGTCTGATTACCATCGCGAGCCTGACGGTCGCCACGGGCATTGCGTCGCTGCTGACGCTCCATCTGTATGACCATCTCGCGTTGCTCGCGTTTGGCCTGCGCCCGCTCACCTAGTAATGCCGACTGGAACGCCTGCTGCTCCTGCTCGCGCGCCGCCGCATACTGACTGTAGTTGCCGCCATAAGCCGCCAGCCCCAATGGCGACAGCTCGACGATTTCGTCCATGTGCTCCAAAAGCCCTCGGTCGTGACTGACCAACACCAGGCCGCTCGGCCAACGATCGATCTGCTGCGCGAGCTTGTGTTGCTGATCCCTATCGAGGTGGTTGCTGGGTTCATCGAGAATGAGCCAGTCGGCTCTGGAGAGCCATGCCCCCAGTAGTGCCACCCGCTGTCGCTCGCCACCACTGAGTGCGTCGGTACGGGAGTCGGCGTTCAAATGACCCAGCCCGATCTGCGCAAGCTGCGCCTCAAGACGAGTGGCACAGTCCCATTGGTCGACCGCCAGCGCATGGTCGTCATCGTCGACGCTGCCTTGGGCAATGCGATCCAGCGCCGCCAGAATAGGGGCGACCCCGGCCAGCGCGGCAACGCTGGGATAGCGCTCCGGTTCCAGTAACTGCGCAACAGAGTAAACCCGCCCTTCGCGACGGACGATGCCGCTGGTGGGCTGTTGCTCCCCCGTCAGGAGCCGGCCAAGCAAGGACTTGCCACAGCCATTGGCGCCGACGATCCCCGTGGCCCTGGGACTGAAGGTGTGGTTCAAGTGATCGAGCAACACGCGCCCGTCGGGCAGGTTGAAGGACACTTGATCAAGCTGAAGTAACCGTTGAGTCATGACACTTCCTTATGCACTCGGCCCGATAGGCACTGGACTACTCCCTGATGGTGCGTAACAGCATGCCCGCCCTGATAGACGTCGAAAGATCTTGTGTCACCCTCTACACCAGACGTCCCGAGGGCCAATGTACCTCGACCAAGCGTACCCCTCTACCAACAACAAGATCGAAAGATCGCAGCCTGCGGCAGCTCCTACATGGGACATGCGCATATCCTGTAGGAAATGTCGCAGGCTGCTTTTTTTGCCTTCTGCATTCCCGCCCTTTTACCAGTAAACTCTCCCCCCTTTTCGCCGCCTTCATTTTTCACGCGGCCATCACCTATTTTGTACCGGAGTCCGCCTTGCGCTTGTTTCACACCTCCGACTTGCACCCGGGGCATAACCTGCACGACCAGGATCGCGATTTCGAACATGGCTGATTGAGTAGCTGTTGCGCCAGCTGAAACTGGATCAGCAGGATGTGCTGTTGATCGCAGGCGATATCTTCATCGCGGTCAATCCGCCTGTCAAAGCTCAGCTTGAACGACGTGCTCTACAGCGAAACCGGCCAGTACCGGCAAGGTGACGAGTTTTGGCGGGCGATCAAGGCGATTCCGATGGCCGAACGGGTACAGGACCCGGTCGGCGACAGTGGGTTGCCGCGGCTTTATCCGAAGTAAGGAAACCAGGCATTTTTGCAGGATCACCAGTAACGATCGAAGTGGTTCATATCTACAGATCCTCTGCGGAATGACCCTTTTATCGGATCTGATCCGAAGAACTCTGATCTTGTCGCTACGTCATCGCGATCTGTCGACCCCCCTTGCGGTTTCGCCGTGAATGCTTGCGGTTCCGCTCGCTGAATATTTTTAGGCTGCACATGAATCAGAAAATCAAATTCACCATCTGAGTTTTTGATTTTTTCCACACTGACGGCTTCCAGATCGAAATCTTCGATTATTCGCCTTGTACTTTTTCCGTTCGGTGTTTTAGTGAAAAAAGCCGTACTTAAATCGTCCAATTCATTTGCACTGCTTTCCGTATTGGTGAGCGCTGTAAAATTCAGAACATTTTCCCTTTTTATAATCGAGGGTAACCTACCAAAAAAACCAAGCTGATTAGCGACAACCTCATACTGATACCGCGCAACATCGCTAGCATAAAACCCAAGTACACCGCCAGCGTCCATCTTGTCACTTCGCGGAGGCTTGGTTATATAGTTTTCTTTGAAAACCCAGATATCTTCGCGAAATTCATTCACAAACCAACTTTCATAGCGATGACCGCCCTCATCATGGAAGTATGTAGAACTGATTAAATGAGACTCAGGATGAACGTCC
The DNA here is from genome assembly GCF_054343835.1 of Pseudomonas sp. GNP012. Lineage (NCBI taxonomy): Bacteria > Pseudomonadati > Pseudomonadota > Gammaproteobacteria > Pseudomonadales > Pseudomonadaceae > Pseudomonas > Pseudomonas sp. GNP012. The sequence continues at coordinate 2,600,008 of NZ_JBTGUU010000001.1, forward strand.
GGCCGTTCAAATTTTTCCTGTATGAAGCGCTGTGCCGCTTGACTTTTTTGGTCCAACTGGTCAAACCTCGCCTTCAGATTCGGATGTTGGAAAGATTGGCTCACAGCATCCGGAAAGCCCGGCTTCAAACCATCGATGTCAGTGAGTGACGTGGGTCGATTCTCGACCATCGCATAGAGATTCTGACCATACACCGTACCGGCCGGATCCGGACTTATCCAGCGACATAACCAGGTGGCGTAATATCTGAAACCATAATAATAAAGCCCTGTAGCATCACGCTCCTTGCCTGAATACCGAATTACTTTGCACTTTGATGCTTCCTCACTCCTGCTGCTATGCCATGCAGTCCCACCAAACGGATAGTAACTTTCCTGACTGCTCAGCCCGCCCCCCCGTCAAGCTCGAGAGTATTTGACCCAAGGTGATCTTTCAAGCCATAGATTATTTGATCATTAGTGACTCCAACTGCGGGATCTTGCGCCCACTGCATTATCCGGGCACGACACCTTCCCAGTTCGATATCCACTACATGGTGTTCGCGATTTTCGCATCGATGGATCTCAAGGCCGGGAAGATAAAATACCTGAGCCAACAGGGTCCGACTTCCAACTTGTGTCAGGTGCACCTTTCTCACACGTCGTCCCGTACCATCGTAAAAATATCGTTCTTCGTCATCACTACCACTCTTGCGTTTGACCATAGTGACCTTGTGCAGTTGATTACGAACATTCCACGACATTCGTTGGCCACGAGAAAGCTCATGCTGGTTCCCGTTAGCGTCAAACCCATCAGCGATTTCCTGCTCAGTCGGCAGTGAACCATCCTCGTTTTGACCCAAACTCCGATTGCCAAACTCGGAAACCGCCATCCTGATTGTTGGCGAATTACTGTGAAATCGAACTCGCTGATTTCCCGAACGGTCATATTCGAAACTCTGTGTGTAACTGCGTAAACAATTCGGATCAATAGGCACTTTTTGCCACACCGGCAATTGAGGCCCAAATATTGGAAAGCTTATTTCACGGCCCGTTGCTTCAACAAGTTGATAGAGACTGTCGTACCGATAAATGCTAACCGGCTCTACTTTCTGGTTTTTATAAAAACTTACCGACTGAGCAACGTTTTCAACATGCAAGACATTACCAACCGGATCATAGACATATCGTTGATCTTGCAAAATCTTCGAGAGACCGTGACTGATGACAAGCCGACTCAGCCGATTGATTTCAGGATCATATTCAGCGACGACATTTGCACCACACCCTAAGTGCTCACTCTCAATCTGTCTTTGGGCGTTATAGCTTATATTGCTGACCAAAGCGCATGACTCATCACTGCCAGACGCTTTAAGCTTTACATTTCGCAATTCTCCAGCACGTGTATAAGTGAATTCTTTCGTATTGCCCAATGCATCAACTTCAGCACGCATTTCGCCCAACGCAAAATAACGAAACATTGAGATAAAACATTCATCCACCAACAACTTGTCACGCGAAGACAAATCGGACGGCCAATCGGAAATATCCAGGTTCGCCATAAACTGCCTGGATTCCTCCAACAGGTGGCCATCCAGTGAGTATCGGGTAAAACGCAACGTGCCTGCCTCATCATCATGGCGAACAAGGCGGCCACCCTGATTTCGAAATATGGCGTCCTCCCCGGTATCCCCATAACAAAATCGCTCAACTATTTTTTCTTGTTCATCTTTTGCGGATGCCTGCACCGCAATCAGCCGGAGTAAAAAATCGTAGGAGTACTGAAACTCACTCTTGCGACTATCCCAAAGATGGCACTCCATGCCAGCGACCCCAAACAATGTCACACGCCAACCTGCATCAACACTATCTGTAAGCAGCTCGGCACCGGACAAACTACGCACCCGAATTAGATTGGCCGCGAGTGTATTCCCCAACTCTACTTTCGCCCATAGCCTGGGATCCCAACTGGTGATTTCTCGCCCCATCAAATCGTAACCAAAGCGCGTAACTCGTCGTTCCGGTACCTGATCGGCTTGGGAGCGGCAAAAGGCAATTTCACGACAAACAGCACCACGAGGGTCAATGACCCTCAGCGCGGGTGTGGCACGATCCAAAAAGGTATTGTTCATGCGCACTTCTATAGCATGAGTGTTAATGCTGCCTCTACTGTCAGAAATAACAGGTTGCCTGAAGCCAACAACCACAAAGCGGCGATACCATCGCCGCCTCGCCACTTCGAACACGTCTGAAAAGACTTTCTACTCAAGCATTTGGTTGATCCCGTCAAGCGCTTTTCCCAGTAAACTCTCCCCCCTTTCGCCGCCTTCATTTTCACGCGGCCATCACCTGTTTTTTGTACCGGAGTCCGCCTTGCGCTTGTTTCACACCTCCGACTGGCACCTGGGGCAAAACCTGCACGGCCAGGATCGCGATTTCGAACATGGCTGTTTTCTTGAGTGGCTGTTGCGCCAGCTGAAACTGGATCAGCCGGATGTGCTGTTGATCGCCGGCGATATCTTCGACACGGTCAACCCGCCGGTCAAAGCCCAGGAGCGGCTCTACGACTTCATCGTCAGCGCCCACGAGCAGCAGCCGTCGCTGACCATCGTGATGATTGCCGGCAACCACGATTCCGGCTCGCGGATCGAGCTGCCGGCCCCCTTGATGCGCCGCTTGCGCACCCATGCGCTCGGTCGTGTGCTGTGGCTGGATGACGGACAGCTGGATGCCGAGCGCCTGTTGTTACCGTTGCCTGACGCCAGTGGTGAAGTCACCGCCTGGTGCCTGGCGCTGCCGTTCTTGCGCCCGGCGGAAGTCACCGGCGCGCACTTGGGCGACAACTATCTGCGCGGGATCGGCCAGGTGCACGAATGGCTGATCGAAGCGGCCAACGCCAAGCGCACACCAGGCCAGGCACTGATCGCCATCAGCCACGCGCACATGGCGGGCGGCTCGGTGTCGGAAGACTCCGAGCGCAGCCTGATCATCGGCAACGCCGAAGCCCTGCCCGTCAGCCTGTTCGGGCCGAGCATCAGTTACGTTGCCCTGGGTCACCTGCACAAACCGCAGAAGGTCAACGGCGAGGAGCGCATCCGCTACAGCGGCTCGCCGATTCCGCTGTCGTTCTCCGAGATCAGCTATCAGCACCAGATTCTCGACATCAGGCTCGACGGCGAAACCCTGGTCAGCGTCGAGCCGAAACTGATTCCCCGCGCGGTCAACCTGCAACGCATCGGCCCGGCGCCCTTGAGCGAGATCCTGCTGCAGCTGGCGGACCTGCCGGACATCGACCTGTTGGCCGACATCCAGCGCCAACCGTGGCTGGAGGTGCGGGTGCGCCTCGATGAGCCGCAGCCCGACCTGCGCAATCAAGTGGAAACCGCCCTGCAAGGCAAGGCCGTGCGCCTGGTGCGCATCGCCGCCGAGTACGCCGGCAACGGCAGCCGTGACGGTGCCGATGAGGGCAGCACGCTGATCGAGCTGGACCAGCTCACGCCCCAGGAGCTGTTCAGCCGTGCCTGGCAGGACAACTACGGCAGCGAGGTCGATGAGCAGACCCTCAAGGACTTTGCCGAGCTGTTGCAAGACGTGCAGATGGAGAGCGAACAGCCATGAAAATTCTCGCGATCCGCCTGAAAAACCTCGCCTCCCTGGCCGGGCCCTTTGAAATCGACTTCACCGCCGAACCCCTGGCCAGTGCCGGACTGTTCGCCATCACCGGCCCCACAGGTGCCGGTAAAAGCACGTTGCTCGATGCTTTGTGCCTGGCGCTGTTTGGCGCCGTTCCACGCCTGAACAACACCGGCCGCGACGCGAAAGTGCCGGACGCCGACGGCGAAATCGGCACCGGCGACCCGCGAACCCTGCTGCGGCGCGGCACCGGTGAAGGCTATGCGGAAGTGGATTTCGTCGGAGTCGACGGCCGCCGCTACCGCGCTCGCTGGGAAGCCAATCGCGCTCGGGACAAGGCCGCCGGCAAACTGCAGGCCAGCCGCCAGAGCTTGCGAGACATCGATCAGGACCAGTTGCTGGCCAGCCAGAAAGGCGAATACAAGGCTCAGCTCGAAGCCGCGCTGGGGCTGAACTTCGAACAGTTCACCCGCGCCGTGCTGCTGGCGCAAAGCGAGTTCAGCGCATTCCTCAAGGCCGACGACAACGACCGCAGCGAACTGCTGGAGAAACTCACCGACACCGCGCTCTACACCCGTCTCGGTCGTCGCGCCTTCGACAAGACCAAGGAGGCTCGCGAGGTTCACAAGCTGCTGCAGGATCAGGCCAGCGGTGTGACGCCGCTGGCGCCGCAGGTCCGTGCAGAACTGGATGCGCGCTTCAACGAAGCGCAACAACAGCAGAAATTGCAGCAGGCACAACTCAAACAGCTTGAGCAGCAGCACACCTGGCTCAAGGATTTGCGTCAGTTGCAGGACGCTCAACTCGCAGCGACCGAGCAACTTCAAAGCGCCCAACAGCAGTGGGAAGGTTTGGCCGACGAGCGCTTGAAGCTGACACGGCTGGAACAACTCGGCCCGCAACGGCACCAGTTCGCGCGCAAAACCGAACTCGATGCACTGCTGACGCCACTGGCTGCACAGGTTGCTGCCCATACCCGGCAGCAGCACGAGCTGACTGAACGCCAGACGTCGCTGGAGCAAAACCTCTCGGCCACACAAATCGCCCTGAGCGAAGCCCAACAACGACAAACCGACAGTGCTCCGCTGCTGCGTCAGGCTTTCGAAGAACAAAGCACCCTCGCCCGCCTGGCCAGGGAAACCGCCCTCAGCGCCGACGCGAAGCACAACGCAGAACAAGCCTGCATCCAGGGCCAAAGTGCCATTCAAGCCTTGCTGGAAAAGCAGAAGCACGTTGCCGAACGTTTGCAGCGTATCGCCACCGAGCTTGAACAAAGCGCCCATCTGGCGCCGCTCAGCGACGCGTGGAATGCCTATCGGGATCGCCTGCAACAGTTGATGTTGATCGGCAACCGGTTGAATAAAGGCCAGGCCGAGCTGGCGACCCTCGAACAAAACGCCACCCGCTACGGCGAAGAACTCGCCTTGCAAAAGCAGCAACTTGAAGTGCTGTTCAAAGAGGCCGGTGCGGAGCCGGACGCCGTAGCCGAGCAGATCGGCATCCTCGGCAACCTGTTGCAGGACAACCGTAAACAGCTGCGCGCTGTCGAAGACCTGACGCGGCTGTGGGCCAGCCAGCAGGAACTGGACAAGCGCAGTACCGAACTGCAACAGCGTCAGCTCACCGCGCAACAGGAACGTGAGCGCCTGACTCAGGACGGGGTGAAAACCAAAGCCGAACTGACGGTCGCCGAACAAACCTTCAACGTCACCCGGGAACTGCTGGAGCGCCAACGTCTGGCCCGCAGTGCGAGTGTCGAAGAGTTGCGCACGCAGTTGCAGGACGACCAGCCGTGCCCGGTCTGCGGCAGTCACGAGCATCCTTACCATCAGCCCGAAGCGCTGCTGCAAAGTCTCGGTCGCCACGATGAAAACGAACAGACCCGCGCGCAGCAAGCGGTCGACCAGCTCAAGGAAAAACTCACCGAACTGCGCGCCGAGGTGGTGGGCGTCATCGCCCGGCAAAAGGAGCTGCTGCAACAACAGGAGCAATTGGACGCCCAACAACAAGCTTTGGCTCCGAGCCTCGACGCTCACCCACTGGCTGCACAGCTTCTGGACCAGGACGCCGAAAAGCGCGACGCCTGGTTGACCCGGCAAAACGATCAGTTGAACCAGAGCATCACTCAGGACGAACAACGTCAGCGCGCCCTGCTCACCCTGCAGCAGGACGCCGCGCGCTTGACCCAGCAATTGCGCCACGCCGAAACCGCGCACCAGCAAGCGGCCCAGCACCTGAGCAACCAGCAGCGCGAACTGAGCAGCGACCGTCAGCGGCTCGACGAGGAGCTCAGCGCGTTCGGCAGTCTTCTGCCGGCCGAAACCCTCGAAGCAGTGCGGGAGGAGCCTGCTGCGACGTTCATGCAGCTGGATCGGCAGATCGCCGAACGCCTCACACAGCTCGATCAGCAGAAGGAAGAACTTGCCGAGCAGCAACAGCGTCAACAGACGCTTGAGAAAGAACAGGATCGCCAGCAAACCCGCGTACAACAACTGCAAATCGCCGAGCGGCAATTCAGTGCACTGGCCGAACAGCAACGGGCTTGCCAGCACCAGCTTGCACAACTGCTGGGCGAGCACGGCAGCGCCGAGCAGTGGCAGCAAGGGCTGGAAAACGCCGTAGAGCAAGCACGCTGTGCCCAGGCAACAACGGCGCAGGAGCTGCAGCACGTAAGTACGCAAAGGGTGCAGATCGCCGCCGAACTCAAGGCGCAGCAGGAGCGTTTGCAAGCGCTGGAAAACGAAGATCGCGATCTCACCGACAAAATCGCCGACTGGCGCGGCCGACATCCTGAGCTGGATGACGGTGGCCTCGAAGACTTGCTGCGGGTCGACGACACGCAAGTCAGCGAACTGCGCCAACGTTTGCAACACAACGAAAAAGCCATCGAACAGGCCAAGGTGCTGCTGCAGGAGCGTGATCAGCGCTTGCTCGATCATCAAACCCAGCACAACGGCCATCTCGATGCCGAGCAACTCGCCACCGCCCTCACCGACCTGCAAAATCAGTTCGCCGTCAGCGAGCAGCACTGCGCCGAACTGCGCGCCGAGCAGGTCGAAGACCAGCGCCGGCAGAACGCCAATCAGGCCCTGGCCCAACAGATTGCCGACGCCTACGACGAGTATCAACGCTGGGCACGCCTGAATGCGTTGATCGGGTCCGCCACCGGCGACACCTTCCGCAAGATCGCCCAGGCCTACAACCTCGACCTGCTGGTGCATCACGCCAACGTGCAATTGCGCCAACTGGTGCGCCGTTATCGCCTCAAGCGCGGCGGCAGCATGCTCGGGTTGCTGGTGATGGACACCGAAATGGGTGACGAACTGCGTTCGGTGCATTCGCTGTCCGGTGGCGAGACCTTCCTGGTATCGCTGGCACTGGCCCTCGGCCTGGCCTCGATGGCATCGAGTACGCTGAAAATCGAGTCGCTGTTCATCGACGAAGGCTTCGGCAGCCTCGATCCGGAGTCCCTGCAACTGGCCATGGACGCCCTCGACGGCTTGCAGGCCCAGGGCCGCAAGGTCGCGGTGATTTCCCACGTACAGGAAATGCATGAACGGATTCCGGTGCAGATTCAGGTCCGCCGCCAGGGCAACGGCCTGAGCATCCTGGAGGTGAAATGAACACGCTGTATTCCTTCCGCCGCTGCCCCTACGCCATGCGTGCACGAATGGCCCTGCGTTATTCGGCAGTGGCCGTGGACATCGTCGAAGTCAGCCTGAAGGCCAAGCCCGCCGAGATGCTCGCGCTGTCGGGCAAAGGCACGGTGCCGGTGCTGAGCGCCGATGGCCGGGTGATCGACGAAAGCCTCGACATCATGCGCTGGGCCCTGGCACAGAACGATCCGCAAGACTGGCTGCTCAAGGATGATCCTGACGCAGCGGCGCAGATCGCCCTGCTGATCGAACAGAACGATCAAGTGTTCAAGGTGCACTTGAACCGCTACAAGTACGCCGAGCGTTATCCCGAGCAACCTATGGAGGTTTATCGCGCCGAGGGCGAGGTGTTTTTGCAAAGGCTGGAGGCGTTGCTGGAGGGACGCGACTATTTGCTGGCCGACCATCCAAGCCTGGCCGACGTGGCGCTGATGCCCTTCGTGCGCCAGTTCGCCCACGTCGACCGCGAATGGTTTGCGCAGACGCCGTATCGGCGGTTGCAGGACTGGTTGCAGCGGTTTCTGGAGTCTGAACTGTTTACCAGTGTGATGCGCAAGTAAGCACGACCCCTGTGGCGAGGGGGCTTGCCCCCGTTGGGCTGCGAAGCAGCCCCAAGCTTTTTCTGGTCATCCGGATTTACGGCCGCTTCGCGACCGAACGGGGGCAAGCCCCCTCGCCACAGGCAAGCCCCCTCGCCACAAAGGATTCAGTGACCAGCAGGGTTCAAGCCAACACCCCACACATCCCGATCGCCGAGCAATCCACCTGGAACGGGCCGAAAACCACGCCTTCATTCCTGATCGGCGGATTACCGGCCAGCATGCCCTGCGCATTGGCATTTTCGATGTTGCGGGCAATGTTGTGATTGGCTTCGATGGCGCGTGCCACCGAGCCCGCCGAGCCCTGTCCGATCCCCAGCAGGGAGGATCCGTTGGTCATGAACGCCAGGAAGGCGATGACCCAAAGTCTGTGCCCTTTCATGCGCCGGCGACTCCTGCGAGTTCAGCCTGATCAACGCTGGCGTTTTGCGCACGGTGGTCAAACTGGGTGCCGGGATGAGCGACCTGGATCGGTGCTTCGAAGCTGGATTGTGACTGGGCTGACAGGCTGACCAACAGCACCATGGCAAGGTACAGGCCGATCGCTACATAGGCACCGAGTTTGGCAGAAGTGAGAATTGCGCTGGCCATGATGTTCTCCGCAGGCATGTTTCAATGCCCACAGAATCGATCAAAAAAGCCTGGGTAACCACTCAGGGTTATCCATAGTGATCATCAGCTTCGTTGATCATCAAGCCAGACTATTTCAGTCTTCAATAAAACTCATCAAGCGCTCGCGCGCAGCATCCGGTTCACCGGAAACAGCGTCGGATGCCGACAAAATAGGGGTGGAATAGAGAAACAGAAGAACCAATGCCAGACGCGTCACCATGCTGCCGATCCTTGCCGTGAGGAGGAGTCAAAAAATCAGCGTCAATTTAAACGCATGGCCATGTGATATCAAGCGCGACATTGATAGCAAAATGATGCTGTCGCAAATGCGTTATGCAGGAGCGACATCACTCTGATCGTTTTCGACACCTGCTTCTCAGCATCAGGCGCTTCGATCATCAATGACTTCGCTCCTGCATAAAGGCAGGGGGGGAAGTTCAGGCTTGGGTCTTGTGATCCAGCGCGGCGTAGAAGTTGGCGCTCTGTTGCAGGTATTTCTGGGTGTAGCTCTGGGTGTGGGCTTTTTTGTCGCTGATTTCAACGTTGGCACTGGCTGGCAGCGCAACGGTGGCAGAAATGGCGGAAGCGGCGATGACAGAGAAGATGTTGAAGTTCATGGCGGTATTCCTCGGATTCAGTTGGCTTGCTTGCCCGGTGGGGCCGTGAAGCAAACTTAACCCTCGAGGGTTCGCGCCTTGAAATGCTTTGTAGCAGTACCAGATATCAGCGTCATTGATAAAAGCAGGCAGGCCCCATCAACCGGGGCCTGCGGCTTATTGACGCAGCAGAAACTTCAGGTCGCTCGGGGCGTCCATCGGTAGTTTTTGCACGGTTTGACCCAACAGACCGCTCTTGGCGTCGCGTTCGACGACGACAATCTGGTTGCTCTTCTGGTTGGCGATCAACAGGAATTTGCCACTCGGATCAAGGCTGAACTCCCGCGGATGATCGCCTTCTACCGCCCGGCGTTGCAGTTCGGTAAGGCGTGCGGTTACCGGGTCAATGCCAAACACCAGCAGTTGATTGGCCGTGCCACGGTTGCTGACGTAGAGGAACTTGCCATCGGCCGAGGCATGCAACGCGGCGGCCGCCTTGTCCGAGACGGGTTGCCCGGCAGCCAGGTCGACCATCTGCGTCTGCTCTAGCGTGCCGTCGTGGTAATCGAACACCGCCACCTGAGCGCTCATTTCCATGGTCAGCCAGGCGTGCTTGCCATCGCTGCTGAACAGCAGATGACGCGGCCCGCTACCGGGCGGCAGTTGCACGAATGCCGGGTTGGCCGGGGTCAATGGCAGCTGCGGATTGGCCTTTGGGTCGAAACGGTAGGCAAACACCTTGTCGGCGCCCAGGTCGATGGAGAACACGTATTTACCGTCCGGCGACGGGACGGTCGAATGCACGTGGACCGAGGCCTGGCGCTCGGGATTGACCCGGCTCGCCGGGTGGCTGCTCATCTGCACCACAGGTTTGAGCGTGCCATCGGCCGCCACCGGCACCACCGCGAGGGTGCCGCCGGGGTCTTCGGCCACCGAATAATTGCTGACAAACAAATGGCTGCCATCGGCGCTGAGACTGGAATGGGTCGGCTCGTTGCCCAGGCTTTGCACCTGGCTGATCAGGCTCAGCCCATGGGTCTTGGGATCAATCGCATAACTGCTGACGCGCCCGAGCGGATCAGCCTGGCCCGGACCGTTTTCGTTGACCACGAACAGGTGTCGCTGGTCTTTCGACAGGGTCAGCCACGACGGGTTTTCGCTCTTGATCACTTGCAGGGGCCTGGCATCGATCTGCCCGGTACTGCTGTCGAACGCCAGGCGATAGATCCCCTGGCTTTGGCCGGTGGTGTAGGAGCCCACCAGCAGTTGATAGTCCTCGGCGGATGCGGCCTGGACGCCCATCGCTCCGATGCTGCTGGCCATCAACAGTGGCCAGAGGTTACGCATCGTCTTGCGCGTCTTCGCCGTCATCGTTGTCACCGCGGTATGCGGTCATGCACACCAACCGGTGCTCGCCGGAATCACCTGTAATCAGCCAGCTTTGCAGGGTTGGATCGAAGCTCGCCGCCTGGATTTGCGCCGGCGTGAACTCCCAGTGCTTGGCCGCGCGGCCATCCATGCATTCGATGTGCAGGTTGTCGAATTCATCGAGGGAGAATTCGAAAGCGTGAAAACCGTCGATTTCCACCATATCGCAGTGTTCGAGGACGTTGAGCAGGGTGTCGGTTGCGGAAGTCATGGCAGTCAATCTTTGAATGGGAAAGCACCAATGATAGCGCAAGCACCCGACCAAAGTTTCACACAAAACTGTGGGAACGGGCTTGCTCGCGAAGGCGGTTTATCATTCAACATCTCTGTTGGCTGACACTCCGCTTTCGCGAGCAAGCCCGCTCCCACAGGGATTGTGGTGAGTCGTTACAACGCCTCGCGGGACGATTGGCCATCCACCAGTCGCTGGATGCGCAGCGGATTGCCATTCTTCAGCGCGTCCGGCAGCAAACTGTCCGGGTAGTTCTGGAAACACACCGGGCGCAGGAAACGATCGATGGCCAGCGTGCCCACCGATGTACCGCGCGCATCGGACGTTGCCGGATAAGGCCCGCCATGGACCATCGAATCACAGACCTCCACGCCAGTGGGATAGCCATTGAGCAGGATGCGTCCGACCTTCTGCTCCAGCAATGCCGTCAGCCCGGCGAACTGCTCGAAGTCTTGCGGCTCGCCAATGACGGTGGCGGTCAATTGGCCGTGCAGGCCGTTCAGGGCGGCCGTCAGTTGCGCCTGATCCGCGACCTCGACCACCACGGTGGTCGGCCCGAACACTTCCTCTTGCAGGACTTCATCGCCATCGAGCAGCAGGCGGGCATCAGCCTTGAACAGCTGCGGCTGGGCCTGATTGCCCTGTTGCGGATTGCCGGCCAGGTGTTCAATTCCCGGATGCGCCAGCAGTTTTTGCAAGCCTTGTCCGTAGCTGCCCAAGGTGCCGGCATTGAGCATGGTTTGCGCCGGCTGATCTGCCATCAGCCCGGCCACTTGCTGCACAAAGGCACTGAACGACGCCGAGCGAATGCCGATCACCAGACCCGGATTAGTGCAGAACTGCCCGCAGCCCTGCACCACCGAGGCCGTGAGGTCCCGGGCAACCGTGTCGGCCCGCGCCTGCAATGCCTGGGGCAAGATGATCACCGGGTTGATGCTCGACATCTCGGCGAACACCGGAATCGGTTGCGCTCGTGCCGCGGCCATGTCGCACAGGGCCCGACCACCCTTGAGCGAACCGGTGAACCCCACGGCCCGGATGGCCGGATGCTTGACCAGTGCCTCGCCGACACCCCCGCCGTAGATCATGTTGAACACGCCGGCCGGCATACCCGTTTTTTCGGCAGCGCGAATGATCGCATCCGCCACCTGCTCGGCCGTGGCCATGTGGCCGCTATGGGCCTTGAACACCACCGGGCACCCGGCGGCCAGCGCCGAGGCGGTATCGCCGCCGGCGGTGGAGAACGCCAGCGGAAAGTTGCTGGCACCAAACACCGCCACAGGTCCCAGGCCGATGCGGTACTGACGCAGGTCCGGACGCGGCAACGGCTGACGTTCAGGCAATGCCCGGTCGATTCGCGCGCCGTAGAAATCACCGCGACGCAGCACTTTGGCGAACAGACGCATCTGCCCGCTGGTGCGCCCACGCTCGCCTTGAATCCGCCCTGCGGGCAACGCCGTTTCTCGGCAGACGACAGCGACAAAGTCGTCACCGAGGGCGTCCAGTTCATCGGCGATGGCATCGAGAAACTGCGCCCGTCGCTCCGGGCTCAGGCTGCGATAGGCCGGATAGGCGATCGCTGCTGCGTGGGCCGCCGCATCGACTTCCTGCGGTGTCGCCTGATAAAAATCGTGGGGCAAGTCTTCGCCGGTGCTGGCATCGACGCTGTGTAACTTGACGCTGCCGGCGGCGCTGCGTTGGCCGCCGATGTAGTTGTGACCAAGAATCCGGGTCATGGGTAAGTCCTCAAAGTGTGCCGACGGTACCGGGTTCGAAAGCCGCCGGGACCGGTGCGATACCGTTGATCAATGGTGCGCCGAACTCGGCTTGGGTGATCTCGAACACGTCACCCGGTCGGGTGCGAATGCCGTCGGCAAAGGACAGGGTCGCGGTGCCGAAGAAGTGAATGTGCACGTCCCCCGGGCGCAGGAACTGGCTGTACTTGAAATGATGGAATTCCAGGTTGGCGAGGCTGTGGCACATGTTCGCTTCGCCACTGAGGAACTCGTTCTGCCACAGTACTTCGCCGTTGCGCAGGATGCGGCTGGTGCCCGCCAGATGCTGCGGCAGCTCGCCCACCCGCAGTTCCGGGCCGTAGCTGCAGCTGCGCAGTTTTGAATGGGCCAGGTACAGGTAGTTCTTGCGCTCCATGACGTGGTCGGAGAACTCGTTGCCCACGGCAAAACCCAGGCGATACGGCTTGCCGTCGTGACCGATCACGTACAGGCCGGCGATCTCCGGTTCTTCACCGGCATCTTCGGCAAACGGTGGCAATGGAAACGGCTGGCCTGGCCTTACGACGATGCTGCCATCGCCTTTGTAGAACCATTCCGGTTGCACGCCGGCTTCATCCGCCGCCGGCTTGCCGCCCTCCACGCCCCATTTGAAAATGCGCATGGTGTCGGTCATCGCGGTTTCGTCGCCGCTTTGCTGGTGCATCTTGTCCCGGGCCGACGCGCTGCCCAGATGGGTCAGGCCCGTACCGCTGACCAGCATGTGCGCCGGGTCAGCATGATCCAGCGGCGGCAGGATGCGCCGTTGCGTCAGCAGATCGGCATAGTCATGGCTGATGCCCAGCCCCAGGCTCTGCACCTGTTGCTCAAGGCTCGCGCCCGCTTCAATCGCCGCCAGTGCCAGGTCGCGGACAGTGCGCGCGTCCTGCACTTCACGAACCAGGTCGTTGTCGACCACACCGACACGGCGTTCGCCGTTACTCAATTCGAATTGAACCAAACGCATGATTTCTCCTATTCCTTTAAAACACCGTAAATCCCTGTGGGAGCGAGCCTGCTCGCGATGGCTGTGTATCAGTCGCCATCAAATTTGAATGTGACGACCTCATCGCGAGCAAGCTCGCTCCCACAGTTGATGGGTGTTGGTCTTTAAGTACGGGTGGCCCCACGCGCACTCGCTGCAAACTCATCAGTCGGCAGGACGTGTTTGCGTTCCAGCAGGCGATAGACGACGCCAGTCAGAATCAGCCCGAACACCATCACGCACGACAGGAAATACAGGCCCGAAGCCAGGTTGCCGGTGTATTCCTTGAGTGCGCCGATCACGAATGGGCCGAGGTAGCCGCCGAGGTTGCCCACCGAGTTGATCAAGGCGATCCCCGCCGCCGCACTGGCGCCGGCAAAGAAGCGGCCCGGCAAGGTCCAGAACACCGCCGTGCAGGAGAACAACGCGAACGCCACAAGGCACAGCGCCGCCAGTTGCAGCACCGGCACCGACAGCCAGGCGCTGAGAAACAGACCGATCGCACCCAGCACGTAAAGCACGGCGAGGTGGCCGTAGCGGTCATTCAAACGGTCGGAACTGCGCGGAATGATCAGCAGGCCGACGATGCCGAAGATGTACGGCACCGCGGAAACGAAGCCGGTCACCAGGTCGCTGCCGCCGAACTGCTTGATCAGGGTCGGCAACCATAAGCCGAGGCCATAGATGCTCAGGGTCACCGGCAGGTAGAACAGCGCCAACAACAGGACGCGCTTGTCCTTGAGGGCGTGCAGCGGATTGCCGTGACGGGTCTGGCCATACGCGTCCAGGTCCTTTTTCAGCTCGCCGCTCAGCCAGTCTTTTTCCGCCTGGTCCATCCACTTCACTTGCTGCGGGCCGTCCGGCAACCAGCGCAGCACAGGCCAGGTCAGCAGGATCGCCGGGATGCCAATGACAATGAACAGCCACTGCCAGCCGTGCAGCCCGAGCACGCCGTCCATACCCAGCAGGCCGCCGGACACGGGGCCTGTGATCATCATCGCAATGGGTTGCGAGAGGATGAACAGCCCGAGGATCTTGCCGCGATGGCGCACCGGGAACCATTGGGTGATGTAGTACAGAACACCGGGAAAGAACCCGGCCTCGGCGGCGCCGAGCAAAAAGCGCATCACATAGAAGCTGTTCGGCCCCTGGACGAAAGCCATGCCGATGGTGATGGCGCCCCAGGTGAGCATGATCCGCGCGAACCAGCGCCGTGCGCCAAAGCGGTCGAGCATCAGGTTGCTGGGGATTTCCAGCAGGAAGTAGCCGATGAAGAACAGCCCGGCACCAAGTCCGTAGGCCGCATCGCCCAGACCGATGTCGGCGCCCATGTGCAGTTTGGCGAAGCCCACTGCGGAGCGGTCCACGTAGGCGATCAGGTACAGCAGGATCAGGAAGGGAATCAGTTTCAGCGTGATGCGACGGATAAGCCGCAGTTCCTGGCTCATGAGATCGGTCTCCGATTGTTGTTGTTATGGAACCTCGGGGGACGCCTCTCGCGAAAAATTCGCCAGGACCATCCCTCCGTTTGAGCGGACTATATAGTAATACTATTTACTCAACAACACTTCCAAACATCGCAATTTGAGCTTATGTTACGCCTCAGCTCGAACAATATAGTCATACAATAAGAGAACCGATCATGTCTGATAAGAAACCCACCCTGCGCTCCGCCCAATGGTTTGGCACAGCCGACAAGAACGGCTTCATGTACCGCAGCTGGATGAAGAATCAGGGCATCGCCGACCACCAGTTCCATGGCAAGCCGATCATCGGCATCTGCAACACCTGGTCGGAACTGACTCCGTGCAACGCGCATTTCCGCCAGATTGCCGAGCACGTCAAACGCGGCGTGATCGAGGCCGGCGGCTTCCCGGTGGAGTTCCCGGTGTTCTCCAACGGCGAATCCAACCTGCGTCCTACCGCCATGCTCACCCGTAACCTGGCGAGCATGGACGTGGAAGAAGCCATTCGCGGCAACCCGATCGATGGCGTGGTGCTGCTGACCGGTTGCGACAAAACCACCCCGGCTCTGCTGATGGGCGCCGCCAGTTGCGACGTACCGGCCATCGTCGTCACCGGCGGGCCGATGCTCAACGGCAAGCACAAGGGCAAGGACATCGGCTCCGGCACCGTGGTCTGGCAGCTCAGCGAACAGGTCAAGGCCGGCACCATCAGCATCGACGACTTCCTCGCGGCCGAGGGCGGCATGTCCCGCTCGGCCGGCACCTGCAACACCATGGGCACGGCCTCGACCATGGCCTGCATGGCCGAAGCACTGGGCACCTCCCTGCCCCACAACGCCGCGATCCCGGCCGTGGATGCGCGCCGTTATGTGTTGGCGCACATGTCCGGCATGCGCGCCGTGGAGATGGTGCGTGAAGACCTGAAACTCTCGAAGATCCTCACCAGGGAAGCCTTCGAAAACGCCATTCGCGTCAACGCCGCCATTGGCGGTTCGACCAACGCGGTGATTCACCTCAAAGCCATCGCCGGGCGCATTGGCGTGGAACTGGACCTCGACGACTGGACCCGTATCGGTCGCGGCATGCCGACCATCGTCGACCTGCAACCGTCGGGACGCTTCCTGATGGAAGAGTTCTATTACGCCGGTGGCTTGCCGGCAGTGCTGCGTCGCCTCGGCGAAGCCAACCTGATCCCGAATCCGAATGCCCTGACCGTCAACGGCAAATCCATCGGCGAGAACACCAAAGACGCGCCGATTTATGGCGAGGACGAAGTGATCCGCACCCTCGACAACCCGATCCGCGCCGATGGCGGCATCTGCGTCTTGCGCGGCAACCTGGCACCGCTGGGCGCCGTGCTCAAGCCGTCCGCCGCCACGCCGGCACTGATGCAGCATCGCGGTCGCGCGGTGGTGTTCGAGAACTTCGACATGTACAAGGCGCGGATCAACGACCCGGAACTGGACGTGGATGCCAACTCGATCCTGGTGATGAAGAACTGCGGGCCGAAGGGTTATCCGGGCATGGCCGAAGTGGGCAACATGGGTTTGCCAGCCAAGCTGCTGGCCCAGGGTGTGACCGACATGGTGCGCATTTCCGATGCGCGCATGAGCGGCACCGCGTACGGCACTGTTGTCCTCCACGTAGCCCCCGAAGCCGCTGCCGGTGGACCGCTGGCCGCAGTGAAAGAAGGCGACTGGATCGAACTCGATTGCGCCAGCGGCCGTTTGCACCTGGATATTCCCGATGCCGAACTGGCCGCGCGCATGGCCGACCTGCAACCGCCGCAGAACCTGATCGTCGGGGGATATCGTCAGCTGTACATCGACCATGTGCTGCAAGCGGACCAGGGTTGCGACTTCGACTTCCTGGTCGGTTGCCGTGGGGCTGAAGTGCCGCGTCACTCCCACTGATCACCTCCGCCCCCTGTGGGAGCGGGCTTGCTCGCGAAAGTGCAGTGTCAGCCTACGCATATGTTGTCTGACCCACCGCTTTCGCGAGCAAGCCCGCTCCCACATTTGATCTACGCCCGCCTCAAGATTGTGCCGCGCCTGCTATCATGCGCGACACCAATTCGCACAGGACCGCGCCGCTCCCCATGGATTACCGCAAACCCTCCGACCGCAAAAGCATGCACTCGCGCATCGTCCAGGAACTGGGCATGCAGATCGTCTCGGGACGTTTCCTGCCGGACGACAAACTGCCCGCCGAAGCGCTGTTGTGCGAAGAGTATGCGGTCAGCCGGCCGGTGCTGCGCGAAGCCACCCGAGTATTGGTTGCCAAGGGCCTGGTGTATTCCCGCCCGCGCGTCGGGACTGTGGTCAAGCCACGCAAGGACTGGCACATGCTCGATCCGGACGTGCTGCACTGGCTGATGCAGAGCAGTCCGCAGAACCAGTTTTTCGACCTGCTGACCAGTGTGCGCAGCATCATCGAACCGGCCGCTGCCGCCCTCGCCGCGCAATTCGCCACCGAGGCGGACATCGCATCCATCGCTGAGGCCTACCAGCGCATGGAAGCCGCGCCGACACCGGAGGCGCTGTTGCAGCCGGACCTGGACTTCCACAGTCGCATCGCCGACGCCACGCACAACGACTTGCTGGCCAACCTGTGCAACATGCTCTCGGTGGCGATTGCCGAAGCCTTGAAGCATTCGAACCAGCGACCGAACCTGCATGAACTTGCGCTGCCGCGGCACAAGGCGATTCTCACCGCCATCGAGAACCGTGATGCTCTGGGCGCCCGGCATGCAACGCTGGTGCAGCTGGATGATGCGCGCAGTGCGCTGAATGTGGTGTTGGGTAGCGATCCTGCCTGATCACCGTCCCCTTGTAGGAGCGAGCTTGCTCGCGATAAACCGCAGAGCACCGCGGGGCACCTGCCAGCCATCGTTTTCGTTGACGACCATCGCGAGCAAGCTCGCTCCTACAGGGACTGGTGCGAATTTGAGATAAAAAAAAGCCGCAACCCTGAGGTTGCGGCTTTTCATTTCTGCATGGATCAGTGAGCAAACAACGAGTTGCCCTTCTGCCCCGCCAGTTTCTCCGGCTTGATCAGGAACCGCGCCAGTGCCGGCAACAGCCACAGCGCACCGAACATGTTCCACAGCAGCATGAAGGTCAGCATCAGACCCATGTCGGCCTGGAACTTGATGGCCGAGAAGATCCAGGTGCACACGCCGATCGCCAGGCACAGACCGGTGAACAGCACGGCCTTACCGGTGGACTTCAGCGTCTGGTAGTACGCCTCCTGCAGCGGCAGGCCGGCACGCAGGAAGCTTTCCAGGCGGCTATAGATGTAGATGCCGTAGTCCACGCCAATCCCCACCCCGAGCGCCACGACCGGCAGGGTCGCCACTTTCACGCCGATGCCCATGAAGGCCATCAGGGCGTTACCGAGTACCGAGGTCAGCACCAGCGGCAGCACGATGCACAAGGTCGCCGCCCATGAACGGAAGGTGATCATGCACATGACCGCCACGCAGATGTACACCAGGATCAGGATGGTCAGCTCGGACTTCTTGATCACCTCGTTGGTGGCCGCCTCGATCCCGGCGTTACCGGCAGCGAGGATGAACTCCAGGCCTTCCTTGTTGTTTTCCTTGGCGAACTCCTGCACCGCATGCACCGCACGATCCAGGGTTTCGGCCTTGTGATCGTTGAGGAACACCAGCACCGGCGCCAGGGAGCAACTGTTGTTGTACAGGCCGTCGGCGCGGGCGATGGAGTTGTTCAGCACATCAGGGTTACGCGACAGGGTTTCCCATTTCAGGTTGCCCTCGTTCATGCCCTTGATCATTTGCTTGGACACGGTCACCAGGGAAATCGCCGACTGCACGCCCTCGGTGTTCTGCATCTTCCACATCAGCTCGTCGATCGGCGCCATGGCTTCATAGCGCGAGCAGCCTTCGGACTTGGTCTTGACCATCACCACCAGCACGTCGGAACTGGTCGAGTAGTTGTTGATGATGAAGTTGTTGTCCTTGTTGTAGCGCGAGTCCGGACGCAGCTCCGGGGCACCCTGGTCGAGGTCGCCTATTTTCAGGTTCTGGCTGTACCACAGGCCGCCGCCGAAGGCGATCAGCGCCAGCAGAATGGAAACCGGTGCGACTTTGGCGCTGGCAAAATTCGCCAGCAGGCGCCAGAACGGATGTTCGCGGGTTGCGTCTTTCTTGCTGCGGTCCACGGCACGCTTGCTGATGCCGACATAGGAAATCGCCACCGGCAGCAGGATCAGGTTGGTGAACACGATCACCGCCACACCGATGGATGCGCCAATCGCCAGCTCGCGGATCACGCCGATATCGATGATCAGCAGCGTGATGAAACCCACGGCATCGGCAAGGATCGCGATCATCCCCGGCAGGAACAATTGACGGAAGGTGCGGCGCGCCGCCGTCAGGGCGTTGTCCGCCTCGCTCGATTGCAGGGCGATCCCGTTGATCTTCTGCACGCCGTGGGAAATACCGATGGCGAAGATCAGGAACGGCACCAGCATCGAATAGGGGTCGAGCCCGAAACCGAAGAAGTGCATCAGGCCCAGTTGCCAGATCACGGCCACCAGCGTCGTGCTCAACACGGCGACGGTACTGCGCAGGCAGTTGGTGAACCACAGCAGGAGGATCAGGGTGATGACGAAGGCGATGCCGAAGAACATCACGACCATCACCAGGCCATCGATCAGGTCACCGACCTTCTTGGCGAAACCGACGATGTGGATCTTCACATTCGGGTTCTGCGTTTCGAACTTGGTGCGGATCTTGTCTTCAAGCTCGTGGGAGAACTTGCGATAGTCCAGCGCCAGCAGCTTGCCCTGGTCCTGCGGGTCCGGGTAGGACTCCAGCAACGGAATGTCGACAATGCTCGACTTGAAATCGTTGGACACCAGGCGCCCGACCTGACCGGACTTGAGCACGTTGTTGCGCAGCAAATCGAGACTGGCCTGGGAGCCGTTGTAGCTCTGCGGGATCACTTCACCGCCGGCGAAGCCCTCTTCCGTCACTTCGGTCCAGCGAATGCTGGGGCTCCACAGCGACTTCAGACCGGAACGGTCGACACCGGAGATGTAGAACACCTCGTCGTTGATCTGACGCAGGGTCTCCATGTACTCCTTGGAGAAGATGTCGCCATCGGTGGCTTCCACCGAGATCCGCACGGTGTTGCCCAGGTTCGCCAGATCGTTGCGGTGCTCCATCATCTTCTGGATGAAGGGATGCTCCAGCGGGATCATTTTTTCGAAGCTGGTGGACGGACGGATCAGCGTCGCCTGCCAGAACAGGAAAATACTGACCAGCAGGCAGATCGTGATCACTGCCGGACGGTTGTTGAAGATCAGGCGCTCGAGGAACGTCGCCTTGTCCTGGTGATGTGTACTCAAGGAAGTCATAGCTCCGCCTTCTTATTATTAACCCGGCTCATTTGCCCGACTCGGTGCCGTTTGGCGAGGTGACGCGAACGCCGCCCTGCCCGGCCAGAACCAGATTGCCATTGCCTGCCGCCGTCACTGCCGAGACCGAAATACGGTCCGCACGGTTGACCACCTTGAAGGTTTCGCCATTGTCGCTGCTGCGAATCACCGAACCGCCGTTGCCGACAATCACGATCGAACCATCGTCGAGCAGCGTGCCGCCGGACAGCCCGAACTCCAGGTCGCCGCGCTCAGCCTTGAGCTCGACTTGCTCCCAGGTGCTGCCGAAATCCGTGGAGCGGTACAGGTTGCCGCGCAGTCCGTAGGCCAGCAGCGTATTGGCCTGCGCCGTGCCGATCACGCCAAACAGCGAACCTTCGTACGGACCTTCGAGCTTTTCCCAGGTCTGGCCCCAATCAGCGGAGCGGAACATGCTGCCCTGCTCGCCAACGATGAACAGCCCGGCATCCTTGACCGCGGCGATCGCGTTCAGGTGGTACTGGTCTTCGTTGTCCAGGCGGTCGCTGGCGTCTTCCCAATGTTTGCCACCGTCGGTGGTTTCCATCAGCGAGCCATAAGCGCCCACGGCAAAGCCGCTGTCGACGTCCTTGAACCAGACATCGAGCAGCGGCGATTCACGATTCAGATCTTCGAATTGCTTGGTCCAGGTCGCGCCGCCGTCCTCGCTGGCGAGGATCTGTGCGTCATGGCCGACGGCCCAGCCGTGCTTGTCATCGACAAAGAACACCGACGTCAGCAGGGCCCGGGTCGGCACCTTGGCCTGGGTCCAGGTCGCGCCCTGGTCATCGGAATACAGGATGTGCCCACGATCCCCGACCGCCACCAGGCGCTTGCCGGTGTGGACGACATCGAGCATCAGGCTTTTGGCAGCCTTGGCCGATTCAATGGAATAAACAACATCGGATGCTGGCGCCGCCGCGGCCAGCACAGGTGCCGACAGCATGGCAGAGCCCAACAGCGAGAGCGCTGTAGCCAGCAACGCTAATTTGCGCAGTGCCGGCGGGCGGCAGATACCCACACCCATGACAGGCTCACTCATAGACCTTCTCCCATTATTATTGTTAGGTCGTTCAACCTTTCTGGGCGCCGCAAGGGTGCGTGTCTGGACCGGTTGTTTCAGAGCATAGTCCTGAAACCCGCAATCCAGAGCCCCTTCGGAAGCTGGCTTATCCTATCGGTGTTTTTTAACGTCTGACAATCGACGCCACGTTATCTTTTGTTAACCGAGGGGGAAGGCGGCCCGGGTGAATGGTCGGGTATTGCCGAGAGTGATCGAGTTGTCCATGGACCGTCTATGCCGGTGTTTGGCTGATTCATGCTGCCTGGCGAATTGTAACCATGAGCGTTTTTTGTCAGAAACCGACTTGCCGCCCTCCTATGGTGATGCGCATCAATCACCCATCGACGGCAAGAAATGATTCGATCCGCAAGTGGTGCAAGCCCCTTACCCACCAATTCTCCCGCAAACGACAACCCTCCAAAAGGCCACACACCCCTAGCAACAGCGGTGAATCTCGTTAGCCAGGGACCATCGGTATTAGTGTCGCCCGCGCTATCACCCGCAGCGAGTTTGCCGGCAGATCTGGATGACAAGAGCCACGGATCGATTGCCAATGGCGTCAAGCCGACAGTTGGAAGAAATAGAACTGATGCCTTGCGTGCAGAAAAAGCCAATAGATCTGCTGCGCTGAAGACCACAAAACAACAGTTCGACGCCCATCTCCCGACGCTGAAGGCAGCGCACACCAAAGTCCTTGCTACCAGAAAAGATTTTGAGTTGAAAATGGAAAAACTTGTTTGCGCTTTCAATAGCCTGGAGGTCGCATCACCTGCGGGCAAGGACCAGGCAGCACGGGAACATGAGGTTGAGCTTAAAGAAACTCGAGTAGCCCAAGTCGCATTCGAAGTCGCCATGCGCAAGTGGAAACTGTGCATGGACAATGCCAAACCGGTGCGACAGAGGTTGATCGAAGCCCTGAATCATGTTCGAGAAATTGACACTGACACTGCTCACGAAAACGATCTGCGGAAAGCATTGATCGGTGCAGCCAATGAGCAGAGGGTGTGCAATACCTTTCTGAGCAAACAGGTTCGCTACCTGCAAGTTTCCTCCCGAGGTGAAAGCACGCACAAGCTGGTATCCCGGGCGAAGATCGAAAGGGGCCGTGGCGAGTCCGCTGCTTACAAAGAATTGGTGAGCCAGCAGAAAAAAGAATTAGACAAATTGAAAGAGTTGTTAGAGGGGACGATCCAACTAGAAACGATACTTGAGGAAATACCTCGGCTGACGAAGTCCCACGCCCATGATAAATCTCTGAGGAAGGCGTCAACGTCAAGTGACTCCAGCAGTGTGAAGTTAAACATGCTGATGCGCTACAAAAACTTGATACCAAACCTCCACGGCCCGATCACTGATCTGACCGAGCGTACCTTCCTCAAGCAAATAGTTGGAAACGAACTCCATTCTGCGGTCAGGCCGCACATTGAGATGCGCAACAATCGGGGCAACCCACCGGAAAACAAAATCTCGACGTACGAAAATGCGCTCAAACTGTATGAAACCTATGCCCACGCCATTCGCTCACTCAAGGAAATGGGATCAACTCAAATCTGCATGGAATATCAGGAGCCCTTTCAACAGTGTCTCGAAGAAGCTCGCGTCATTGCCGAAAAAGATCTGGCCGCTGCGATCAAAGAGGTCGAAGAAGTCGAAGAAGTCGTGGTATTGCCCCTCTCGTCATTGCCGTTGAAACACAAGCCGGAAGAAGCACGCAACTTCAAATTGCACAATAAAGGCGCTTTGACCAAGAACACTGAAATTCGAAAGTCCAAAGTGGAAGACGAAGCCATCGAAACTCGTACCCCTCAATCCGGCGAAATCGCCAATACCCAGCAAGAGAGTCCACTGATAAGTGACAACGTCGAAATTGAGCAAACACTAACTGTCGCGCCAAAACCGGTCTATCGGTCTGAGAAGAAAATTATCGCGGCAGGTAACGAACTGCTACTCAAGCGCGCAAAACACGACGCAATGATTCAACGCGAAATTAAACAGCTGAAAGACCCTTCGCTGTGCGAAGAAAAGCGTCCTGCGGAATGGAACACCTTGCTGGAGCAGCTCGCCGAACAACTGGAGTCAATCATTGACGAACTCGTTCTCGTCGAAAGCGCAAACCCGGAGACACCGGCAGTCATCGAAGCGTTTCGTACTGAAGCACAAGAGTTGAGGCGCGCAGGTCCGAAGCACCGCAATGCCGGATACAAAAGGCAAGCGCCGACGGCGGAGAAGCTTCTAGTCTTGTGGCAATGTAAAGAGCTGAGTATCGAACCGCTGATAAACCGCCAAGCCACTAACGCAAGGGACTTTCTCACAGAGTTTGCCATCAGGGATAAACACTCCGGCGAAGTCCTGTGGTATGCGCATTTTCACTATGCCAACAGCACCGATCCAGACTTGTCCTATACCGCTGCCCACTTGAAACGTGCGAATCAACGTTTCATCGGGCTCAAGGCACAGCTCAAACAGGCGCGGGAAGACGCGCAAGTGGTGCGCATCTGGCGAAGCAAGGTGCCTACCGAAATAGCCAGGAAACTATTCTTTAAAACCGCTTGAATGTTTTCAAGGCACCACGCCGCAAATTCGCGGCGTGGTTCCTTCCCAGGCGCCTAAACTTCCGCAGAGATGATGTCAACGCCTGCTGGGATCGAACATCGCTTGTGGGAGCGAGCCTGCTCGCGAAGCAGGCACCGCGGGCTGCCAGGCAGCCCACGGCAACAGACTCAAGCCAAACTCTTGCTGACCACCTCAAACACATCACTGGACAACTGCCCCGAAGCCCGAATCCGCTCCAGCTCGCCCTTCATCAAAGCCTGCCGAGCGCTGTCGTACTTGCGCCAGCGAGTCAAAGGCGCCAACTGACGCGACGCGATCTGCGGGTTAAACCCGTTCAGCTCAATCACCAGATCCGCCAGGAAGCGATACCCGGAACCATCCGCCGCATGGAAGTTGATCAAGTTCTGCCCGGCAAACGCGCCGATCAACCGGGATCACGAACGGCAGTTTTTCAACCTTGTCCGGGGTTTGCGGGCAGCTCTGGCGGAAGGTCAGGCTGTAGGTTTTCGCCGCGGCATCAAAGGACTCGCTCACCGCCAGGCGCAGTGTACCGGCCTGGCTGTACCAGCGCTTGAATTGGGTCAGGTCGACGCCATTGGCATCTTCCATGGCCTTGATGAAGTCATCGCAGGTCACGTCCTGGCCGTCGTGGCGTTCGAAGTACAGGTCGCTGCCTTTGCGGAAGCCTTCGGCGCCGAGCAGGGTGTGGATCATGCCGACCACTTCCGAGCCCTTTTCGTACACGGTCAGGGTATCGAGTTGTCCATGGACGGCCTATGCCGGTGTTTGGCTGATTCATGCTGCCTGGCGAATTGTAACCATGAGCGTTTTTTGTCAGAAACCGACTTGCCGCCCTCCTATGGTGATGCGCATCAATCACCCATCGACGGCAAGAAATGATTCCATCCCCAATTAGCTCCTCATCCAGCCGCACTCTCGCAAACAACGACCGTCCAATAGACCGCACACCCATTGCACAAGCGGTGAAACTCGTTCACCAGGGACAAGCGGATTTTGTGCCGTGCGCGCAATCAGCGGATAAAAAACCGGGGCATGATTCATCTGCGAAGGGACCGAAGCCATCCGGGGGTGGCCGCAAGAACAGAATCATCGAGATGCGAGAGCAAAACCGGCAGCGCTTCGCAGGGCTAATGAAAAATGTCGAGGAGTTCCTGGGGCAACAGGAACGGATGAAAAAGCGCGTTGATATCACGCACGACGTAATGCTGAGCAAACAAAACGATCCGTCATGCTCTGAACAGGAACGGGCGAAGTTCAGGCAACGTTATGTCGTCGAACTGGACACTCAAAGCACAAGCTATGTCACGCTGCTGGACGTGACCGAGAAATTGATTGACTTCGGGGCTGATCCTGAAACTGCTCAAATGCGGTGCAACCTGCTAGTAAATCTGGTCAACAATGCTCGCGCGAAAATCGTCATAGCAGGCCTGGATCTCGAAGCCGCTGAATATGAGCACACCCAATCTAATAGTAATGCAGCGCAGCTCGTTACAGCCCAACTAACCGACGGTACGGTCGTAGTGGATAGTTTTTTGGAATACAAGAGCAAGAGCTGCGAAATCTACGAAACGGTACTCAAGCTCCATACAGATGTGGGGAGCCGGCTTCTCCAACTTCAAGGGATATCGCACCAGGGGGCCGAGGCCTGGGAGCGATTGACCAGCAACAGGCCCGAAAATGAAGCTTGCGTGCTGAGTACCAAGGTCTGCCAACTGTCCACTTTGCGCTTCCTCAGCGCCAAGACACTTGGCAGCGACACATCAGTAGCACTGCAAGACGCTCTGGAGCCTCTGCGGTTGGTGGTCATGTCCCATATTGAGCTTCAAGGCTCACAGCACTATAAAAGCGACGATCGCATTGCCGTACTCGATAACCTGGTCAAACACTACGACACGACAATGGTCGGGCTAACCAGTATTGAGATCTTAAGATCCGATGAATTGCAGCCGGACCGGTTCGCCCGTCTGTGTGAAATCGTTGGACAATTGCGCGACGATGCCGAGCGCCGTCTGGCTGATGAGCTGAAGAACCAGGCGGACACTGCAACGCCCTCCCCAACATCGAAAGCGGAACTTCCCGCTACATCGCCCTCCCGCAAGCGGGTCATCCACACTGCCAAAGGCACATTGATCGGAGAGATTCGGGATCGAGCTGCCGATCAGAGCGAAGACACTGTCGACATCAACAACCCTATGGGAGGCGAGCGACAGGCCTCTTTCAAAAAAGATGGGAGGGGTGTCTGGGTAGAAGTCGCCGAAGAGACGAACCCCGCACCTAAAGCGCGAGTCACTCCCTACCCGCAACTCAAGGGTGATGCTCGAAAGGCGTTGGCAAAAATCGATGAATTGGTGCACAAATTCGAGGAATACGCTCGAGGGACGAGCCATCCAAAGGGAATCGAAGAGAGCTTGCAGAACACGGCACAGAATCTGATCGACTATGCGGACCGCATGGAACGCCATGAAAACGCACCGTCAGACTCGCAGAAGGATGTCGACCTCGTCAAAGACCTACGGGTCAGGGCGCGAAAAATCAAGGAAAAGGCAACGCAGTTGCGTATCCAGATATCCCTGGCCCAAGCCCCTACCAGTGAAGCCGTTGAATATCTGTTGAGTCGCGAGGAAGTTCACCCGCAAAAAATCGGCGAGCGCATACAACTAAAAACCGGACGCCAGGACTTTTTGCAGGAATACGTCCTGTTGAACCGTAACAAACGGCCGTTATGGTATGCACACTTTCATTATGACAAGCTCACTGATGCCCAGGCTGATTACACTGCCGCCAGCCTGAAAACCAAAGAACAGCGCTTCGAAACCAATGCCACGGCACTGGCCAAGGCACAAAACCCTAACCAGAAAATCGACATCTATCGCGGCCACATCGACAAGGAACTGGCCACGAAGTTTTTCTCGCTGCGCTAACCTGCACGCCGCGCAGTGCCTGGCACTGCGCGGCAGCAGGATCAAGCCAAACTCTTGCTGACCACCTCAAACACATCACTGGACAACTGCCCCGAAGCCCGAATCCGCTCCAGCTCGCCCTTCATCAAAGCCTGCCGAGCGCTCTCGTACTTGCGCCAGCGAGTCAAAGGCGCCAACTGACGCGACGCGATCTGCGGGTTAAACCCGTTCAACTCGATCACCAGATCCGCCAGGAAGCGATACCCGGAACCATCCGCCGCATGGAAGTTGATCAGATTCTGCCCGGCAAACGCGCCGATCAACGCCCGCACCTTGTTCGGGTTCTTGATGTTGAACGCCGGGTGCTGCATCAACGCCTTGACCCGCGCCAGTCCGCCCGGCAACACGCTACCGGCCTGGACACTGAACCATTGGTCCATGACCAGCGGGTTGTCCTTGAAGTGCTCGGCGAAGCTGGTCAGGGCCTTGGCCTTCTCGGCTTCGAACGGAGAATTGACCAACACCGCCAGCGCGGTCAGGCGCTCGGTCATGTTGTCGCACGCGTCGAACTGCTCCAGCGTCGCCGCCAGAACCTCCGACTTGCCGCTGAGCATCAGGTACGACAGCGCAATGTTCTGCAAGGCACGGCGGGCAAAATGTTCCGCCTCGGCCACGTACGGTGTTTGTTTCGAAAGTTCGCGGTTGGCCTGGTAACGCAGCCACAAGCCTTCGAACAACGCGTCAGCCAATTGCTTGCGGGCAAACTCGCGGGCGCTGTGAATGGCTTCGACGTCCGCCACTTCGCTGATTTCGGTCAGGTACGCTTCGCTTGGCAGCGAGAGCATTTCGGCGACCATGGCCTGATCTAACGACTCGTCCGAGAGCACAGTGCGCAACGCCGACACCAGACGCTGATCGAGCACCAGCGCTTCGCCCTTCTGCTGCTGGGCGATCAATTCCTGCAGCACCTGCACCGACAGTTGCTGGCCGGCATCCCAGCGGTTGAAGCCGTCGCTGTCGTGCTGCATCAGGAACATCAACTGGTCGCGGTTGTACGGGAAGCTCAGTTTCACCGGCGCCGAAAAGCCACGTAGCAACGACGGCAGCGGTTGTTCGGCGATGTCGACGAAGGTGAAGGTCTGTTCGGCTTCGGTCACCGAGATCACCCGTGAAGTGCCTTGCGCGGTGGTTTCACCAGCCAGACGCAGGGCAATCTCGCCACCCTTGCTATCGAGCAGCCCCAGCTCGACCGGGATCACGAACGGCAGTTTTTCAACCTTGTCCGGGGTTTGCGGGCAGCTCTGGCGGAAGGTCAGGCTGTAGGTTTTCGCCGCGGCATCAAAGGACTCGCTCACCGCCAGACGCGGTGTACCGGCCTGGCTGTACCAGCGCTTGAACTGGGTCAGGTCGACACCATTGGCATCTTCCATGGCCTTGATGAAGTCATCGCAGGTCACGGCCTGACCGTCGTGGCGTTCGAAGTAAAGGTCGCTGCCTTTGCGGAAGCCTTCGGCGCCGAGCAGAGTGTGGATCATGCCGACCACTTCCGAGCCCTTTTCGTACACGGTCAGGGTGTAGAAGTTGGAAATCTCGATGAAGCTGTCCGGGCGCACGGCGTGGGCCATGGGGCCGGCGTCTTCGGCGAACTGGTGGGTGCGCAGGTACGCCACGTCCTGGATGCGCTTGACCGTGGCCGAGTTCATGTCCGAGGAGAAACCGGCATCGCGGAACACGGTGAAGCCTTCCTTGAGCGACAGCTGGAACCAGTCGCGGCAGGTCACGCGGTTACCCGACCAGTTGTGGAAGTATTCGTGGGCGACGATCGCCTCGACCCGCTGGTGCGCGGCGTCGGTGGCGGTTTCGGCCTTGGCCAGCACGGCGCTGGAGTTGAAGATATTGAGGCCCTTGTTCTCCATGGCGCCCATGTTGAAGTCGTTCACGGCGACGATCATGAAGATGTCCAGATCGTACTCGCGACCGTAGACCTCTTCGTCCCAGCGCATGGACTTCTTCAGGCTGTTCATGGCGTGCTGGCACTTGTCGATGTTTTCCGGCTCGACGTAAATGCGCAGCGCCACGTTGCGCTCGCTCATGGTGGTGAAGCTGTCTTCGACGCACCACAGGTCACCGGCCACCAGCGCGAACAGGTACGCCGGTTTCTTGAACGGGTCTTCCCAGGTCGCCCAGTGCCGGCCATCTTCGCCGGGGCCGGAAGCGATCGGGTTGCCGTTGGACAGCAGCACCGGATAGCTGTGCTGCTCGGCGACGACCGTGGTGGTGAAGGTGCTCATCACGTCCGGGCGGTCGAGGTAATAGGTGATCTTGCGAAAGCCCTCGGCCTCGCACTGGGTGCAGAACATCGTGCCGGACTTGTACAGGCCTTCCAGCGCGGTGTTGGTTTCCGGGTGGATCCTGACACTGGTATCGACCGTGAAGGTCGCGCTGGTCGGGTGCAGGGTCAGGTGATTCTCAGTCAACTGATACTGCGCGGCAGAAAGCGCCTGGTCGGCCAGGGTGACCGACAGCAGTTCCAGCTGCTGGCCGTCCAGCACCAGCGGCGGCAGTCCCGGGTCACGCTCGGGGTTGCGGCGCATCACCAGTTGCGCATGGACCAGGCTGTGGTCCTCGTACAACTCGAAGGTCAGGTGTGTTTCGTCGATCAGGTACTCGGGCGCCTGATAGTCCTTGAGGTAGATCATCTTCGGTTGTTCGGTGCGCATGCTGGAGTCCTTACTGAAGCACGGCGAGCTGGTAAGCCGTGTATTTACGAATGTTGATCACGCCGGTGTCGAAGATCAGGTATTGGCCCTTGACCCCCATCAGCGTGCCTTCGGCAATCGGGTTCTTGTCCAGGTTGAAGCTGACAATCTTCGCCGGGTATTGTTCGACCGGGTAGCGGATTTCCAGAGGTTCGACGCCGGTAACCGTCTGGATCGCCTGCAAGCCGAAACGTTCCTGCAACCCTTGCAAGCCTTCGGCGCAGCTGTCGAACAGTTGATCGCGGACCTCGGCCAGGTTGACCGCCGCCGCATCGCCCTTGAGTAAAGCACGCCAGTTGGTCTTGTCCGCCACCTGGCTGCGAAACAGATCCTCGACGAAACCCGACTGTTGCCGGGTTGAGACGCGCACGATCGGCAAGGCCTGGCTCGCACCCTGGTCGAGCCAGCGGGTCGGCAACTGGGTAGCGCGGGTAATCCCGACTTTGATCCCCGACGAGTTGGCCAGGTACACCACGTGATCGGTCATGCAGAACTTCTCGCCCCACTCCGGCTCACGGCAGGTGCCGGCGTCGAAGTGGCAGCGCTCCGGGCTCATGATGCACAGGTCACACTGGGCCAGTTTGGTCATGCACGGGTAGCAGTAACCCTGGCTGAAGCTGGTCTTGGTCTTGCGTCCGCAATGGGTGCAGTGGATCGCCCCCAGGTATTCCAGGCGCACCGTGGTACCGATCAACGGATTGACCGGGACCTCGGTTTCGCCCAGACGGAAAGCGTATTGCACGTTCGGCCCGTCAAGGCGTGCCGACATTTTGCTGATTGCACCGCGGCCAATCTCGATCAATGGATGGCATCCGACTTGAACAGGATGTTCGGCACTTCGATCGACTTCGAGGCGCATTCCTGCGGCCCCATGTAGCCGGTACGCTGGTCCTCGGGCAGGTTCTGGATTTCCCAGGCGATCATTGCCTGCAGCGACAGCTCGCGTTGTTCGGCGGTGAGTTTGCCACCGTCGGACCATTTGCCGATTTCCACGGCCAGTTTCAGGCTTTCGTAGATATCGGGGGTGATGTTCTGGATCATTTCGTTAAAAGAGGACATTGGGTCTCCGTCTCTTTATTGCATGTTCTTGAATTAGGCGGCCAGTTTACGGCGGTTATACAAACCGCCCAACAAACCGGTGAAGCATCCGATGAGTAACCCGCTGACGTGGGCCGCGTTGGCGATTTCGCCGAAGCCGATCATCGAGACCAGCCCGGACAGGCACAGCAGCAACCACACCAGCATCATCACCAGCACGCCGCGCGGCAGGCGATAGGCCGGGTTCGGCGCCAGCAACTGGAAGATCCAGCAATGCCCGAGCAGGCCGTACAGTACGCCGGACAAACCGCCGAACAAGGTCGGGCCGCTGAAGGAGTACTGGGCGTAGTTGGACACCAGGCTGAACAGCAGGGTCAGGCCGATCAGGTTGATGCTGCCCTGGCGCGACTCGATGCGCCGCCCCAGTTCCCAGTACCACATGCCGTTCATCGCCAGGTGCAGGATGCCGAAGTGGATCAGCATCGGCGTGAACAGGCGCCACCACTGCCCCGCCGCCAGGCTGTCGGCCAGCGGTGTGAAGTGGATGTATTCGCCGACTACGCGAAATTCGAGGAAGGTCAGCCAGCGCATCGTTTCCAGGTTGTCACCGAGCAAGGTGATCGCACCGACGATGAGGCTCAGCAGCAATACCAGTGCAGTGGCCCTGGCGTATTTCAACTGTTCGACAAAGCCCGGACGCTTGACGGTCTGCGCCACCGGAATGTCCAGTTGCTGATCGGGATCGCCCCCAGGAAACCGTTCGTACAGTGCGCGCACGTCTTCACTGATATTGTCCGGCACCCACAGCACTTGCTCGCCCGCTTCTTCGCTGACCCGATGGGGCACTTGCATGCGTTTGAGCAAGTTGACGAACCCGCTCAAGTCCACTGCCAGGGGCAGACGCAATACCGCTACAGCACTCATTGCAGCACCTCCGGCCGCTCGACATCGACCCAGACGAATTTATCCGGATCGAGGCGGGTTTCCTGATCTAGTCGGTAGGCAACCAGTTTGCCGTAGAGCACTGCGCTGTAATCCAGGCAGGCCAGGTTCGGGCGGATCGGTGCCGGCTTGCCGCTGCGCCAGTAATGGCCGACGAACAACAACGGTTCATCGACGCCATAGCGCAGCAAGCTGTTCTTTTCAGTGGACGTCAGCGGCGTCCGGGCCACGGGCTCAGGCAGCGCGTCCGGCTGGAACACGATGTCGCCGTAGGTTTTCGGATCGTCTTCCCAGAACTTGGTGCGAAAGAACGAACGCACCAGGCCGTCGCCGCTGGTCATGGTCAGGCCATGGGGCAAGCGCATGTCGGTGCCGCGCAGCAAGCGATCGAACACGGTGCAGGCAAACGAACCCGACTCCGCCGATGCCTGGAGAAAATGCTCGTCGATACAACCGTTGGGGAACAACGCCCGCAGCGGCTCGATCAGCCCGGCATCCCAGCAGGCGTGGACCACACGAAAACGCCCGGCATCGACGAACAGCGGCAGCTCATAGAACCATTGCTGGAAGTCGTGCCAGTCAGCCGGATGGCCTTCGAACTGGGTCAGGGTTTCTTGCAGCAGGCGGGCATGGCGCGGCGTGTGCTCGCGCACGAACTGCTTGCCGCTGCCGGGCAGTGCCGGCGTGCTCCAGCCCAGCGCATTGAACTCATGGTTGCCCATGATGCACAGCGCCTGACCGGCCTCGACCATGTCGTGGACGATGTGCAGCGCCTCGCGAATCCGCGGGCCGCGGTCAATGATATCGCCGACGAACACCGCCATGCGCGAGGCATGCCGCCAGACGCCACCCTGTTTGTGATAGCCGAGTCGGTCGAGCAAGTGCTCCAGGGTCAGGGCGCAACCGTGCACGTCACCGATCAGGTCGTAGCTACGCGCGGGATCGAGCATCAGTCGCCTCCACCCCCCAGCTTGCTGCCCCAGCCGAGCTTGGTCCGGCAGACTTCGTAGTAGTTGTGGTCGAGCGGGTGAATCAGCCGCAGTTTCTGGGCTTTTTTGCTGACGGTAATGGTGTCGCCGGGCGCGCAGGTGAAGTGGTTCTGCCCGTCACACGAGACTTGCGGGTAAATCTGCATATCCTTGGACACGACGATTTTCAGCTCACTGTTGCCATCGACCACGATCGGTCTGCCCGACAAGGTATGGGGGTACATCGGCACAATAACAATAGCGTCGAGCTTGGGGTGCATGATCGGCCCGCCGGCAGACAACGCGTAGGCGGTGGAGCCGGTCGGCGTGGCGACGATCAGGCCGTCGGCCTTCTGGCTGCAGACGAACTGGCCGTCGATGTACAGCTCGAATTCGATCATTCGCGTGGATTTGCCAGGGTGCAGCACGACGTCGTTCAGGGCATCGCCCTGGCCGATCGCCTCACCGTGGCGGCGGACCTCGGCCTGCAGCAGGAAGCGGTTTTCCACCAGATAGTGGCCGTCCAGCACTTCGGCGACCTTGGCTTCCAGCTCGTCGGGGCGGATGTCGGTCAGGAAACCCAGGCTGCCCCGGTTGATGCCGAGCACCGGAATATTGTGTTTGGCCAGCGCCCGGGCAGCGCCGAGCAGACTGCCGTCACCACCGACCACGATGACCATGTCGCAGACTTCGCCGAGCATCTTGCGCGACGAGGTTTGCAGGCCGTGCCCTGGCAGCACTTCGGCGATGGTGTCTTCGAGGATCACGTGCAGATGACGATCGAGCAGAAACCGTTTCAGTCGGCGGACGGTATCCAGCACCTGGGAACTGCCCAGGCGACCGATGATGCCGATATTGCGAAATTGCTCCATGAGGCTCCTGCGGGGATCTGTGTGGCGGCGAAAACCACGATTATGGGCGAAAGCCGCTCATAGACAAAATCCTTTCAGCTTCAAGGGTGTGCCCGGGTTTCGGGCTATGCTCGCAAGATGATGCTATTTCCGGATTTGCTCCACCTGCCCCATCAGTTACGCCATCCCGAAGTGCGTGACCTGGCGTGGGTCATCCTCGCCCCGCCCATGCTGGACGATACCCCGTGGCCGCAACGTCACCCGTTGGCCGGCAGCGACTGGGTGCAGGCTCCCGACCGGCTGGAGCAGTGGCTAAGGCAGCTGGACCGGGACAGTTATGGCTTGCTGCATTGGCTGGCCCAGGCCCGCACCCGCCGCCTGGGTCTGTACTACGAACGCCTCTGGCAATTTGCCGTGCAGCACGCGCCGGGCATTGAGCTGATTGCCGCCAACATGCCGATTCGCCGCGAAGGGCACACCCTGGGTGAACTGGACATGCTGCTGCGCGACCGCGACGGGGTGCATCACCTGGAACTGGCGATCAAGCTCTACCTCGGCCCGCAATCGGGCGACGGACACGACACCGCCCAGTGGCTGGGCCCGGGCTGCCACGATCGGCTCGACCGCAAACTGGCGCACCTGAGCCAGCATCAGTTACCGATTTCCGCACGTCCCGAGAGCCGTGAAGTACTGGCGGCGCTGGATATTCAGGCCTTCAGCGCCCATTTATGGCTGGGGGGTTATTTGCTGTACCCCTGGCCCGGACAGGCCGCCCCGCCGTCGGGTGCCCATCCGCAGCATCTGCGCGGTCGCTGGCTGCATCAAAAGGACTGGCCGGCGCTAATTGCCCAAAGCCCGCCCGGTCGCTGGCAACCCCTGCCCCGCCATGCGTGGCTGGCACCGGCGCACTATTGGGCGGAGCACACCTGGACCCCTGAACAAATGCGGGCATGGCTCAATGACCTTGACCCGCTGGCGCCGGCACAACTGCTGGTGCGCCTGACGGAAAATGCCAGCGGCGACTGGGAAGAGGCCGAGCGATTGTTTCTGGTGGCGGATCTTTGGCCGAATGTGCCGGGACAGGGTTGAGTCCAGTATTGCCTGAGACGGCCTCTTCGTCGGATCGCCGCCCGGACCAAGCTCGCTCCCACATTGGGCCTCAGCCGAACACAAGTCTTGTATCCACTGAGGATCCCTGTGGGAGCGGGCTTGCTCGCGAAGGGGCCAACACGGTCTAAAGAGATAACCACCCAGCGCTTTGCAGGCCAAAGCGCTGGCAAACGACCATCAGACTTTCTTGTGCTGCTCGACCCATTGCCCATAGGCATTGATGAAACTTTGCAGAAACGGCTTGACCGACTCGGACAGCTTGCCCGCCTCGTCGAATGCCGTACCAGCGTTCCCCAGATAGGCCTCAGGTTGCTGCATCAGCGGCACATTGAGGAACACCATGGATTGACGCAGGTTGTGGTTGGCACCGAACCCGCCGACGGCCCCCGGCGAAACGCTGATAATCGCGCCCGGCTTGCCGTTCCAGGCACTTTTGCCATAGGGACGCGAACCCACGTCAATCGCGTTTTTCAACGGTGCCGGCACCGAGCGGTTGTATTCCGGGGTCACGAACAGCACCGCGTCGGATGTACTCACTTGTTGTCGGAAAGTGCTGTAGGCTGCCGGCGGTGAAGCGCCATCGATGTCTTCGTTGTAGAGCGGCAGATCGCCAATTTCGACGATGTTCAGCTTCAGATTGGCCGGTGCCAGTTCAGCCAGGGCCCGTGCGACCTTGCGGTTGATCGATTCCTTTCTCAAGCTGCCGACCACGACGGCGACCGAATAGACGTTGCTCATGGGAATGTCTCGACTGTCCGATATGAAGAGCTTGTAGTTATAGATGACGATTCAAGCAGCGGCCGACTGAAAAACGCCGTCCCTGACTATTTTTTTCCTGTAGGAAAACTTACCTCACCCAGACACGGTCTACAGAACCGCAAATTGAGTGATTTATCTCCAGAGGTTCTAAGCAGATGGCAGCAGTACTTGTCGGTCAGTTCCATGCAAGAGACGCGCAAGGCCGTATTTATTCGGTGCACGAGTTCCAGGAATCCACCCCGGCGGTAGACGGTTCCGGGCCTGTCACCACTTATAAGCTGGCCATTGGCGACCGTGTCAACAAGGTCGACGACAATCAATTCATGCTGGTGCAAACCGGCGTGACCATTACCCGCGAACCGCAAACCGTCAGCGCCTCATAACCCGTCGTTATGAGCAGAAGTCATATGCGCGGACTTGGGGTAGGATTCAGCCACTGACTCCTCCACCTGCTGAACATGGACTTCACGCATGCGCTTACGCCATATCGAAGTGATCCAGGCGCTCCTGCAGACCGGTCACCTGGGCACCGCCGCCGAATGGCTGCAGTTGCCAGTGACCGAAGTCGAGCGCTTGCTGCGCGACGCCGAGGATCAGTTGGGGTTCATGTTGTTCGCCAGCGTTCGCGGACGATTGCAGGCCACCCGCGAAGCGCAGCAACTGCAGGTGGAAATTGCCCGGGTCTACGACGCGCTCGAACCGGTGCAGCGTCTGGCCAACAGCCTCAGGCAATACCTGGCGCCGCCGCTGCGCATCATCTGCACCCCGCCCCTGGCCAACCAATTGTTGCCACACAGTATCGCAGCCCTGCGCCGACGCCTGCCCGAAGCGCCTTGCACACTGCTGAGCCAGCCGACCCGCGAGATCGTCAAAAGCCTGCTGCTGCGTGAAAGCGATCTGGGCCTGAGCCTGCACGACCCCGATCACGCCGACCTCGATTGCCAAGTGATTGCCCAGGGCAAACTTCAGTTGCTCGCCCCCCATGGCTGGCTGCAACCGAAACAGAAATACATTTCACTGCAGGACCTGGCCGGTCAATCGATGATCGGCCTGGAGGGGCACGACCCGCTGAGCCCGGCACTGGAAAACAAACTGCACGGCTTGCGCCCTGCCCCGGTGATCCAGACCCGGGTGCAGACGCACCAGATGATGCGCAGCATGGTCGAGGCCGGCGAAGGACTGGCCATCGTCGACCCCTTTACCGCCCTCGGTGCCAAAGCCTCGGGACTGGACAGTTGCCCGCTGGCACCCGCCATCCCGGTCAGTCTCTACGCCCTGTCCCTGAAAAACGCCGAAGCGTCTCCGGCGGTTCAGGCCCTGTTGGCCATCGTCACGGAACAAGCCGCGGCGATGCTGACGAACTGAGCGGGTTTTCCAGCGGGTTTTCGAACAATCGATACCAGAACAGCGCCACTTCGGCGGTGTTCGGATCGATGCCGCGATAACGCAGGTGGTCGATCCCGCCGATCACGTAACCGCAGCGCTCATAGAGCCGGCAGGCCCCCAGGTTGTTGTTCTGGGTTTCGAGCATGATGCCCGGGAGTTTCTTCTTGCGGCTCCAGAACTGCGCCACATCCAGCAGGGCCTTGGCCACACCGTGCCGTCGGGCCGGTGCATGCACCGCCAGTTCGTCGATATGGGCAAAGCCGTTCCAGTTGGTACTGACCACCAGGTGCCCCACGGGCTGGTCATCCAGATAAGCCATGAAGATCGCGCTGTCGGCGGCATTGCGAAAGCTGCTGAACTCCTCCGGGTCGATGCCGTAGCACTTGCGATAAGGCGTGATCGGCGTCACCGGCCACTGTGCGACCGGTTTGCCGATTTCGGCCGCACCATAGGCCGCGACTTCGAAACTGAAGTCACTGCCCCAGATGTACGCGGCAAAACCTTCATCGGCAACCCGTACCGACAACCCTGGGTAATTCGGATTTATAACCGGCTGCATACTGGGAAAGGTCCTCACTCCTTGATGCAATCGACGGTGTAGCACCGCCCACTGCCCTGATCTTCGTGTTGCAATCCGTGCACATCAGCAACGAACCCCGGGAAACTGCTATCGAACGTGCGGGCAAACGCCAGGTAGTCGATGATCGAGCGGGTCGACTCGGTAAAGCGTTCACCCGGCATGATCAACGGAATGCCGGGTGGATACGGCACCAGCATCACCGCGGCGATCCGTCCGTGCAGCGCATCGATCGATACGGCTTCGACTTCACCGCGCACCAATTGATCATAGGCGTCCGCCGGCTTCATCGCGACTTCCGGCAGTACCGTGTACATGCGCTTGAGGTGCCTGGCGGTGGCATTGCTGCGATAACAGGCATGCAACTGATCGCACAGATCACGCAGGCCCATGCCCTGATACCGCGCGACCTTCTCCTTCGCCACGCAAGGCAGGCAACTGGCCAGGCTGACGTTGGCGTCATAACTGCGCTTGAACTCCAGCAATTCGGTGAGCAGCGTGCTCCACTTGCCCTTGGTGATGCCCATGGAGAACAACACCAGGAACGAATACAGCCCGGTCTTCTCAACCACCAGGCCACGCTCCCAAAGGAACTTGCTGACCACCGCCGCCGGAATCCCGCGCTCGCTGAGGGCGCCACCGGCCGTCAGCCCCGGCATCACCAGCGTGACCTTGATCGGGTCGAGCAGCACATAATCGTCAGTCACGCCGCCAAAGCCGTGCCAGTCGGCCTCCGGCTGCAGCAACCAGTCCTCGGTGACGACCCGCTCGATGCCTTCTGCCGACGGCGGTTGCCAGATCGAAAACCACCAGTCATCAGCGGCAATGTGCTGGCGCAAGTTAGCCAGCGCCCGGCGAAAACTCAGGGCTTCGTCGAACATTTCCTGCAACAGCGAACGCCCCGCCGGCCCCTCCATCATCGCCGAAGCCACATCCAGCGAGGCGATGATGCCGTACTGCGGCGAGGTCGAGATGTGCATCATGAACGCTTCGTTGAAGCGATCCCGGTCCAGTTGCCGCGCGCCGCCGTCGCGAACGTGAATCATCGACGCCTGACTGAAGGCCGCCAGCAACTTGTGGGTGGAATGGGTGGTGAACACCAACGGACTGCCTTCATCACGGGACGTGCCCATGCCGTAGCGCCCGGCAAAAAACTCATGGAACGCCGCATAGGCGTACCAGGCCTCGTCGAAGTGCAATACCTCAACACTGTTGCCCAGTTGCTGCCTGATCAGTTCGGCGTTGTAGCAAAGGCCGTCATAGGTCGAATTGGTCACTACGGCGAGCTTGACCTTCGGTGCACGCCCCTTGGTCAGCGGACTGGCATCGATCTTGGCCTGGATCGATTCGCGGCTGAACTCGCTCAGGGGAATCGGGCCGATGATCCCCAGCTCATTACGCTCCGGACACAAGTACAGCGGGATCGCGCCGGTCATGATGATCGAGTGCAGCACCGACTTGTGGCAATTGCGATCCACCAGCACCAGGTCATCGCGAGCGACCACCGAGTGCCAGACAATCTTGTTGGCCGTGGACGTGCCATTGATCACGAAAAAGGTGTGATCGGCGCCGAAATTACGCGCTGCACGGGCCTCGGCTTCAGCCAGGGGGCCGGTATGATCGAGCAAGGATCCGAGCTCCGGCACCGACACCGAAAGATCCGAGCGCAGGGTGTTTTCCCCGAAAAACTGGTGAAACGCCTGCCCGACCGGACTTTTGTGATACGCCACGCCACCGCCGTGACCGGGGGTGTGCCAGGAATAGTTGGAATCCGCGGTGTGCTGCACCAGGGCCTTGAAGAATGGCGGCAACAGGCCATCAAGGTACTTGCGCGCAGCACGGGCCACCTGCCGGGCAAGAAAGGGCACGGTGTCTTCAAACAGGTAAAGAATGCCGCGCAACTGGTTGAGCTCGGCCATGGCATCGGCGGGCGCGTTTTCCAGGGTCACTTTTTCGCCCAGGGCGAAGATCGGCAGATCCGGCGCACGCACTCGCGCCAGACCGATCAGTTCGGCCATGTTTTGCAATAAATGGGAATGGGTGCTGGCGTCCTCAGACGCTATCAGCATGCAGGACAGGCCATGGTAGGTCGACGCCACCAGTCGTCCTTCGGTGTAGTTCACCGCCGAAACGACGCTGAACCCTTCCTGCTCCAGCTCCCGGGCAATCCCCCGCACGCGGTCGCCGGCGACGCTGTCGGACTTGATGTCGCGATGGACAATCAGGACCGGGAATTTCAAATCTTTATACATGAGGCTCAGTGTCCTGAGACGGCAGACCAGAGCCTGCCAATCACCTCAGGGTAGAGTGTTGCAGCGCAAGTGGCGAGCGGGATGCACCACTTTGTGGCGACGAGAGCGCTTCCCTGTGGCGAGGGGGCTTGCCCCCGTTGGGTCGCGAAGCGACCCCCAACAATCTTTCGGATAAACCGCAGAGAATGGAATTACGTCTGCTTCGCAGCCGAACGGGGCCAAGCCCCCTCGCCACAAAAGCCATTCACCAAAAGACTGGCGTCAGGCCTGGGCTTCAGCCTCAGCCAACTGCACCCACAACGCCGGGGCACCAGCGGATTTGCCGATGATTTCCAGACGCGCCGCGTGGCGGGCCAGGTCGTCTTCGCTGGCGCGGATGATGCGCGTCGGCTGGCGGTCCGCCGGCAAACGACGGATTTCGGTGGCCGAATTGTCCGCCCCTTCACCGGAGCCGTTGCCATCGGAGGCGTTACCGGCCAGGGAAAGGCTGGTCTGCCCGCCGGTCATGGTCAGGTAGACGTCGGCGAGAATCTCGGAGTCGAGCAAGGCGCCGTGCAGCTCACGGCCGGAGTTGTCGACGCCATAACGTTTGCACAAGGCGTCGAGGCTGTTGCGCTGCCCCGGGTGACGTTCCCGGGCCATCATCAGGGTGTCGAGGATCGTGCAGTGCTGCGTGATGTCCGCGCGGTCCTGCTGCCCCATCAGGGCGAATTCGTTGTTGATGAAGCCAACGTCGAACGCCGCGTTATGGATGATCAGCTGCGCGCCCTTGATGAACTCGAAGAATTCTTCGGCCACCTCGGCAAAACGCGGCTTGCCCACGAGGAATTCGTTGGTAATGCCGTGGACTCCGATGGCGCCCTCGTCACTTTCGCGATCGGGCTGCAGATACACGTGAAAGTGCCGGCCCGTCAGGCGGCGGCCGATCAACTCGACACAACCGATTTCGATAATCCGGTGGCCGTCGGTCACCGGCATGCCGGTGGTTTCGGTGTCGAGTACAACGGATCTGGTGGCCATCAGTGCTCAGCTCTCAATCGGTCAATCGTGCAAAAGCGGTGATGTTAACACGCTCGCCCGGGTCTTTCAGGTGGACCGTGTTGCGCCCTTCGCGAGCGGGCTCGCTCCCACAAGGGCTCTTCGGCATATGGAGATCATCTGTGGGAGCGAGCCTGCTCGCGAAGGCCACGACTCGGTCCAGCAGTCGAGCCCAAATCAGTCCTGCTTGTACCCGCGCACTTCGTCGACGCCACGGTTGGCCAACTGGTCGGCGCGTTCGTTGCCGTGATGGCCAATGTGCCCGCGCACCCATTTCCAGGTGACCTTGTGGCGGTTGACCTGCTCGTCGAGCAACTTCCACAGGTCAGCGTTCTTCACCGGCTCCTTCGCCGCGGTTTTCCAGCCGCGCTTCTTCCAGTTGTCCATCCACTCGTTGATGCCTTTCATCACGTACTGGGAGTCGGTCACCAGCAGCACCTCACAGGGACGCTTGAGCTCTTCCAGGCCACGGATCGCGCCCATCAGCTCCATGCGGTTGTTGGTGGTATTGGCTTCGCCGCCCCAGAGTTCCTTTTCAACGCCCTTGCACACCAGCAGTGCGCCCCAGCCGCCAGGGCCGGGGTTGCCCTTGCAGGCGCCGTCGGTGAACAGTTCTACGCTATCGCTCATGCCAATCTATCCAGAAAATGCGCTGGCCCGCCGATCGCAGATCGACGACGCCCGAAGCCGGGACAGGCCCGGCCGCAAATGAAAAGTGTGTATTACGGTTCGATGTTGCGACGGTTGACCTTGGCCATCGGCAAAGGAATCAACTTGCCCATCGGCTCGCGCCGCTCCTGACGGACCGGTCGCAGGCCCACCACGATCTTGCGCGCCACCAATAAATAGAAGCCGCCGCCCGACAGTTGCCAGTCACCGGCCCTGCGCTCCCATCCGGCCAGGCGGGTTTGCCACGCCGCAGACGCAAGCGGCGGACGATAGCACCCGAAGCGGCGTTTCTCCAGCGCGAAGCCCAGCAGGTTCAGCCAGTCCGCGACCCGTGACGGCGAAATGCAGCGCGCCTTGCGCAGCCCATCCTGGGCAAACACATGCCGCAGGCCCCAACTGCTCCAGGGATTGATGCCGATGATCAGCAGATGCCCGCCGGGCCGCACGCTGCTTGCCGCCTCGCGAAGCAACCCGTGGGGCGACAGGCAGAAATCCAGGCCATGCTGCAACACCACCACGTCGGCGGCGTGCTCGCTCAGCGGCCAGGCCTGTTCTTCACAGACGATCTCGACCCCCGGCAACGGCGCGCCAAGGCGTACGTTGCGCTGCACCTGCGGCGCTGACGGCGGGGTCTGGGCCGACGGACCGTAATGCACCAGATAGCCACCAAAGAACCGCCCGAGCTCGTCTTCGAGCATGCGACGCTCTTCGTCCAGCAGGAATTGCCCGATCGGACCTTCCAGCCACTCGCGGGCGGCGCTGATCAACGCCAGCCAGTCAGGATCAGCCTGTGCGAACGCTTTATCAGTCATTGCATTCTCCAACGCGCCAGGAAGTTCTAAGATGCGCCATTGTTTTCCGCTTGGCGAATCCGACGATGATACAGATCACAGCCCTGCCCGCCTTCACCGACAACTACATCTGGTTGTTACAAGACCACGGCAGCAAACGCTGCGCGGTGGTCGACCCGGGTGATGCCGCCCCGGTACACGCCTGGCTTGCGGCCAATCCGGGCTGGGTACTGAGTGATATTTTGATCACTCACCACCATCATGACCACGTCGGCGGAGTCGAACAGCTGAAAAAAGCGACGGACGCGAAAGTCTATGGTCCGGCCAGCGAAAAGATCCCGGCGCGAGACGTTGCGCTCAAGGACAACGAACGCATCAGCGTGCTGGGGCTGGACTTCGATATCTTTGCGGTCCCCGGCCACACCCTGGGGCATATCGCCTATTACCATCACGGCTTGCTGTTCTGCGGCGACACCCTGTTTGCCGCCGGTTGCGGGCGGTTGTTCGAAGGCACGCCACAGCAAATGTACAGCTCGCTGACACGTCTCGCGGAGTTGCCGGAAGACACGCTGGTCTACTGCACCCACGAATACACCCTGAGCAATCTGAAGTTTGCCGCAGCCGTCGAACCGAACAATCCGGATACGGCCGAACGCCTGGCCAAAGTCACCCGCCAACGGGAATCCGGGATCATGACGCTGCCGTCGACACTGGCACTGGAAAAGCTCACAAACCCGTTTTTGCGCGCCGGTGAAACATCCGTTAAAGAAAAAGCGGACGAACGGACCGGCACCGATAACTCGGCGCCCGATATGGTTTTTGCTGCGCTTCGCGCTTGGAAAGACACGTTCTAAAGGGGTCCCCCAAGGCTGTAACAATTCTGAAAGGTTGACCGCGCAGGGTGCGCTTTCTAGAATCGCCCGACATTTTTGCCCGGAACTTACTTCCAGCCAATGTCGTCACCTATTCGCAAAGCCATCAGTTCCGACGCATTGACCCGCCTGGCTCAAGCCATTGCGGTGGCTGTGTCCGCCACCCTGGCGGGCTGTTCCAGCCATGCGCCGCAGACCGATGCGGCGCACACGCCGAACGTCGCCGCGCGCGCCAAGCAGAAGCCGATCTGGCTCAGCGAAAAGCCCAGCCCGCAAATTCCACAGGACGTCTGGGAGCGAATGCGCCAGGGCTTCCAGTTGCAGGACGGGCTGGGTGTCAACCCGCGTATTGAGCAGCAGCGCCTGTGGTTCGCCAGCAATCCGTCTTTCCTCGAAAACGCCGGCGAACGTGGCAGCCTCTACATTCACTACATCGTCGAGCGCCTTGAAGAACGCAACATGCCGCTGGAACTGGCCCTGCTGCCAGTGATTGAGAGTGCCTACAACCCGATGGCCTATTCCCGGGCCAACGCGGTGGGTCTTTGGCAATTCATCCCGTCCACCGGGCGTTACTTCAACCTGCGCCAGACCCGTTTCTATGATGGCCGTCGAGACATCACTGCGTCGACCACCGCCGCGCTGGATTACCTGACCCGCCTGCACGACATGTTCAACGGCGACTGGATGCTGGCCCTGGCGGCCTACAACGCCGGCGAAGGCACCGTCAGCCGGGCCATCGAGCGCAACGAGCGTCTCGGTCTGCCGACCGATTACTGGAACCTGCCACTGCCCTCCGAAACCCAGGCCTACGTGCCGAAGTTGCTGGCGCTGTCGCAAGTGGTGATGGCGCCGGAAGCCTACGGCGTGAACCTCAACCCGATCGCCAACGAACCCTATTTCCAGGTCGTCGAAATCAACCAGCGCATGGACCTCTCCAAGGTTGCTGAAGTCGCCAACATCGACGAAGACGAACTGTTCCAGCTCAACCCGGCCTTCAAGCAGCGCACCACCATCGACGGCCCGCAGCACCTGCTGGTGCCG
The DNA here is from genome assembly GCF_054343835.1 of Pseudomonas sp. GNP012. Lineage (NCBI taxonomy): Bacteria > Pseudomonadati > Pseudomonadota > Gammaproteobacteria > Pseudomonadales > Pseudomonadaceae > Pseudomonas > Pseudomonas sp. GNP012. The sequence continues at coordinate 2,643,979 of NZ_JBTGUU010000001.1, forward strand.
ACCTCCAAGGCGCAACTGCTGACCAGCAGCCTGCAGACCATGCGTCCTGAAGAGTTGATCAGCAAGAAATCGCTCAAGCCGGTCTTCGAAGGTGCCGACGACACCCAGGTCGCCAGCGCCAGGCGGTCCTACCGGGTCAAACGGGGTGACAACCTCGGCTCCATCGCCAAGGCCAACAACGTTGACGTGAAGGACCTGCAACGCTGGAATAAACTGACCGGCAAGAATCTCAAGCCCGGCCAGACCCTGGTCATGCAGGACAACAGCAAACGCAGCTCCGGGCGCGTCAACACCGTGATTGCCGCCAACTCCAAAAAGCAGCAGACCAAGTACAAGGTCCAGCAAGGCGACTCGCTGTACATCGTGGCCAAGCGCTTCAACGTCGAGATGCAGCACCTCAAGCGCTGGAATCCTCGTGTCGGCCAGGCGCTGAAACCCGGCCAGATGTTGACGGTGGCCAATCCGCATTAAAAAAGAGCCCCTGATTTCAGGGGCTCTTTTATGTCTTCACAGTTTTTGTGGGCTGCTCCCACAGGGATTGTGGCCCGACCGATATTGCGCATTAATCCCCCGTCTTTTTCCTGTCCATACAAGCTGTTACTGTACGGTCCACAAAGCCCAAGCCGCCTGGATCGGATCTCCTATTTGAAGCGTCCCCTGCCCCTGCTCCTGATCAGCCTGGCCTTGAGCTCCACCGCAAGCGCGACGATCAGCGAAAGCCATGGTTATGCGCAGTTCGGCACGCTCAAGTACCCGGCCCGATTTACCCACTTCGACTGGGTCAACCCGCAAGCGCCCAAGGGCGGTACGTTGCGGGTGATGGCGTTTGGCACCTTCGATACGCTCAACCCGTACACCTTCAAGGGCACCAGCCCGGTCACCACCCCGAACTTCCTGCAATACGGCATCAACGAACTCAACGAGCCGCTGATGGTCGGCACCGGGCAGTACGCGCCTTCGGGTGACGAGCCCGCGTCCAGCTATGGCCTGATCGCCCAGTCGGTGGAGTACAGCGAGGACCGCAGTTGGGTGGTATTCAACCTGCGTCCTGAAGCACGCTTCCATGACGGTACGCCGATTACCGCCTTCGACGTTGCGTTCTCCTACCGCACGCTGCTCAAGGAAGGGCATCCGCTGTACCGCACCAACCTTCAGGAGGTGCTGCGGGTCGACATCCTCAACCCCCAGCGCATCCGTTTCGTGTTCAAGCGCGCCGGCAATCCGCTGCTGATCCTGCGCCTGGGCGAAATGCCGGTGTTGCCACAGCACTACTGGAAGGGCCGTGACTTCAAGGCCACCACGTTCGAACCGCCACTGGGCAGCGGGCCGTATCGCATCACGTCGGTCACGCCAGGACGCCAGATCGTCTTTGAACGGGTCAAGGATTACTGGGGCAAGGACCTGTCGGTCAATCGCGGCAAGTACAACTTCGACCGCATGGAAGTCGAGTTCTATCGCGACAGCGACGTCGCGTTCGAGGCGTTCAAGGCCGGTGAATTCGACATCTATATCGAGCATCAGGCGAAGAACTGGGACACCGGCTACAACTTCCCCGCCCTACGCCGTGGTGACGTGATCAAGGCACAGATTCCCCACCAGATCCCGACCCAGACCCAGGGCCTGTTCATGAACGGCCGCCGACCGACTTTCTCGGATGCCAGGGTCCGTGAAGCACTGGGGCTGATGTTCAACTTTGAATGGACCAACCGTGCGCTGTTCAGCGGTGCCTACAAACGCGCCATGAGCTATTACCCCAACAGCGAGTTCTCGGCCGGCGGCTTGCCGGTCGGGCATGAATGGCTGTTGCTCAAGCCCTACCGTGAACAGCTGCCGGCCAGGCTCTTTACCGAGCCATTCAGCCTGCCGCAGACCGATGGCCGCGGCATCCCCCGCGAGACCTTGCGCAATGCCCTCGGCCTGCTCGCCGAAGCCGGCTGGAAGCTCAATGGCCAGCACCTGCAAAACGCCGCAGGCCAACCCTTGCGCCTGGAGCTGTTGCTGGTCAACCCGAATCTGGAACGCATCCTCCAGCCTTATGTCGAGAACCTCGCCAGCATCGGCATCGATGCGCGTCTGCGCACGGTCGATCGCGCGCAATACAAGCAGCGCCTCGACCAGTTCGATTTCGACATGATCCTGATGACCCTCAACCAGACCCTCAGCCCGGGCCTGGAACAATGGCAGTACTTTCACTCCAGCCAGGCCGGGGTCAAGGGCAGCAAGAACTACGCTGGCATTGCCAATCCGGTGGTCGACCATCTGCTCGAACAGTTGCTGGCCGCCCAGACCCGTGACCAGCAAGTCGCCGCCGGCAAGGCCCTTGACCGCGTGCTGCTGTGGCAGCACTACATCGTTCCCAACTGGTACCTCAATTATCACCGTCTGGCGTACCGCAACCGGCTCGCCTTCGTCACCACGCCGCCTTACACCCTGGGCCTGAATGCGTGGTGGCTGAAATCTTCGGAGAAAGATCAATGAACCCCATCCGCACCCTGCTCCTGCAGGCCAGCGGCCTGTTGTTCGCCGGGCTGGCCTGCGCCGCCCCGCAACACGCCGTGACCCTGTACAACGAGCCGCCGAAGTACCCGGCCGACTTCAAGCACTTCGACTACGTCAATCCCGACGCGCCCAAGGGCGGGATCTTCCGCCAGGCCGGGTTCGGTGGCTTCGACAGCCTCAACCCGTTCATCAGCAAAGGCGTGCCGGCGGATGATATCGGCATCATCTACGACACCCTGGCCAAGCAAGGCCTGGACGAGCCGTTCACCGAGTACGGCCTGATCGCCCGGCTGATCGAGAAAGCCCCGGACAACGGCTGGGTGCGCTTCTACCTGCGCCCCGAAGCGCGCTTCCATGACGGCCATCCGGTACGCGCCGAGGACGTGGTGTTCAGCTTCCAGATGCTGACTAAGGACGGCGCGCCGATGTACCGCGGTTACTACAACGACGTGGCCGAAGTGATCGCCGAAGACCCGTTGACCGTGCTGTTCAAGTTCAAGCACACCAACAACCGCGAGCTGCCGCTGATCCTCGGCCAGTTGCCGGTGCTGCCCAAGCATTGGTGGGCCGACCGCGACTTCAACAAGGGCAACCTTGAAATCCCGTTGGGCAGCGGCCCCTACAAGGTCGGCGAAGTGAAGGCCGGGCGCTCGGTGCGCTACGAGCGAGTCAAGGACTACTGGGGCAAGGACCTGCCGGTCAATCGCGGTTTCTATAACTTCGACGTGATGACCACCGATTACTACCGCGACAACACCGTCGCCCTGGAAGCACTCAAGGCCGGGCAGTTCGACTACTGGCTTGAGATGACCGCGAAGAACTGGGCCAACGCCTACAACATCCCGGCAGTCACCGAGGGCCGACTGGTCAAGGAGCAGATCCCCAACGGCAACCCGACCGGCATGCAAGGCTTCGTATTCAATATGCGTCGCCCGGTGTTCCAGGATGTGCGTGTGCGCCAGGCCCTGTCACTGTTGCTGGATTTCGAATGGACCAACAAGCAACTGTTCAACGGGGCCTATGTGCGTACCCGCAGTTACTTCGAGAACTCGGAAATGGCCGCCACCGGCCTGCCTGACGCCGAGCAGGTGGCGATCCTCGAACCGTTCCGCGCCAAGCTGCCACCGCAGGTGTTCAGCGAAGCCTTCCAGAACCCGACCACCGACGGCAGCGGCATGATCCGCACCCAGCAACGGCAAGCCTATCAACTGCTGCAGGAGGCCGGCTGGCGCATCGTCGATGACAAAATGGTCGATGCTACCGGCAAGCCGGTGGTCATCGAGTTCCTGTTGGCCCAGACCGAATTCGAACGGGTGCTGCTGCCGTTCAAGCGCAACCTGAGCGACCTGGGCATCGACCTGGTGATCCGCCGGGTCGACGTCTCGCAGTACATCAACCGCGTGCGCTCCCGGGACTTCGACATGATCGTCGGCAGCTTCCCGCAGTCCAACTCACCGGGTAACGAACAACGGGAATTCTGGATGTCGGCCGCCGCGGACAAACCCGGCAGCCGCAATTCCATGGGGCTCAAAGATCCGGTGGTCGATCAACTGGTCGAGCGACTGATCAACGCCGATTCGCGCAAAAGCCTGGTGGCCCATGCCCGCGCGCTGGACCGCGTTCTGCAATGGGGCTATTACGTAATACCCAACTGGCACATCAAGACCTGGCGCGTGGCGTACTGGAACCACCTCGGCCACCCGAAGGTCTCGCCCAAGTACGACATCGGCACGGCCACCTGGTGGGTCAAGCCCGACATCAAGCCGGCGATAGAAGTCGAAACCATACTGCAGGCCGATCCTGCGGGCACGGAGTAATCAGATGCTGGCGTACATTTTTCGTCGACTGTTGCTGATCATTCCGACCCTGTTCGGCATCCTGCTGATCAACTTCGTGATCATCCAGGCCGCCCCGGGCGGGCCGGTGGAGCAAATGATCGCCAAGCTCGAAGGCTTCGAAGGCGCCACCAGCCGCATCGCCGGCGGCGGTGCCGAAGTCTCGGTGGCAGGCTCGGCCTATCGCGGCGCCCAGGGCCTGGACCCGGCGCTGATCAAGGAAATCGAGCACATGTACGGCTTCGACAAGTCGGCGCCGGAACGCTTGTGGATCATGGTCAAGAACTATGCGTCGCTGGATTTTGGCGACAGCTTCTTTCGCGACGCCAAGGTCATCGACCTGATCAAGGAAAAGATGCCGGTGTCGATCTCCCTCGGGCTGTGGAGCACCCTGATCATGTACCTGGTGTCGATCCCGCTGGGGATCGCCAAGGCCACGCGACACGGCAGCCATTTCGACGTCTGGACCAGTTCGGCAATCATCGTCGGCTACGCGATCCCGGCGTTCCTGTTCGCCATCCTGTTGATCGTGGTATTCGCCGGCGGCAGCTATCTGGACTGGTTCCCGTTGCGCGGGCTGACCTCGAACAACTTCGATGAACTGAGCATGGGCGGCAAGATCCTCGACTACTTCTGGCACCTGGCGCTGCCGGTGACCGCGCTGGTGATCGGCAACTTCGCGACCATGACCCTGCTGACCAAAAACAGCTTCCTCGACGAGATCAACAAGCAGTACGTGATCACCGCCAGGGCCAAGGGCCTGACCAACCACCGCGTGCTGTACGGCCATGTGTTCCGCAACGCCATGCTGCTGGTGATCGCCGGTTTCCCTTCAGCCTTCATCGGCATCTTCTTCACCGGCTCGTTGCTGGTGGAGGTGATCTTCTCCCTCGACGGCCTGGGCCTGATGAGTTTCGAAGCGGCGATCAACCGCGATTACCCGGTGGTGTTCGGCACGCTGTTCATCTTCACGTTGCTGGGGCTGGTGGTGAAACTGATCGGCGACCTCACCTACACCTTTGTCGATCCGCGCATCGACTTCGAAAGCCGGGAGCATTGAGATGAACCTGTCCCCTCTCAATCGCCGACGCTTCGAACTGTTCAAGGCCAACAAGCGTGGCTGGTGGTCGCTGTGGCTGTTCCTGATCCTGTTCGGCGCAAGCCTCGGCGCCGAGCTGATCGCCAACGACAAGCCGCTGGCGGTGCATTACGACAACAACTGGTACTTCCCGGCGCTCAAGCGCTACCCGGAAACCACCTTCGGCGGCGAATTTCCGCTGGAAGCCAACTACAAGAGCCCGTACATCCGCGAACTGCTCAAGGCCAAGGACGCCTGGGTGCTGTGGGCGCCCATTCCCTATAGCTACCAGAGCATCAACTACGACCTGAAAGTCCCGGCCCCGGCCCCGCCCTCGACGGACAACCTGCTGGGCACCGACGACCAGGGCCGCGACGTGCTGGCCCGGGTGATCTACGGTTTCCGCATTTCGGTGCTGTTCGCCCTGACCCTGACCGTGTTCAGTTCGATCATCGGCGTGATCGCAGGCGCCTTGCAGGGTTTTTACGGCGGCTGGGTGGACCTGGCCGGGCAGCGCTTCCTGGAGATCTGGTCCGGGCTGCCGGTGCTGTACCTGCTGATCATCCTTGCCAGCTTCGTGCAACCCAACTTCTGGTGGCTGCTGGGGATCATGCTGCTGTTCTCGTGGATGAGCCTGGTGGACGTGGTGCGCGCCGAATTCCTGCGCGGGCGCAACCTGGAATACGTACGCGCCGCCCGCGCCCTGGGCATGCAGAACGGCGCGATCATGTTCCGCCATATCCTGCCCAATGCGATGGTCTCGACCATGACTTTCATGCCGTTCATCCTCACCGGCGCCATCGGCACATTGACCGCCCTGGACTTCCTCGGTTTCGGTCTGCCGGCGGGCAGCCCGTCGCTGGGTGAACTGGTGGCCCAGGGCAAATCAAACCTGCAGGCGCCCTGGCTGGGCATCAGCGCCTTTGCGGTGCTGGCCCTGATGTTGAGCCTGCTGGTGTTCATCGGCGAATCCGCTCGCGATGCCTTCGACCCGAGGAAGTGAAATGAATCAGGAAAATCTGATCGAAGTGCGCAACCTGTCCGTCGAATTTGTTGTCGGCAATCGTTGTCAGCGGGCCGTCGAAGGCGTCAGCTTCGACATCAGGCGCGGCGAAACCCTGGCCCTGGTCGGCGAGAGCGGTTCCGGTAAATCGGTGACCGCGCATTCGATCCTGCGCCTGCTGCCCTACCCGCTCGCCCGCCATCCATCCGGCACCATCGAGTATTCCGGGCAGAACCTGCTGGACCTGAAGGAAAAAACCATCCGCCACATCCGTGGCAACCGGATTGCGATGATCTTCCAGGAGCCGATGACCTCGCTCAATCCGCTGCACTCGATCGAAAAGCAGATCAACGAGGTGCTGGGCATCCACAAGGGCCTGAGCGGCAAGGTCGCGACCAAACGCACCCTGGAACTGCTGGAGATGGTCGGCATCCCCGAGCCACACAAGCGCCTCAAGGCCCTGCCCCACGAATTGTCCGGCGGCCAGCGTCAGCGGGTGATGATCGCCATGGCCCTGGCCAACGAGCCGGAACTGCTGATCGCCGACGAGCCGACCACCGCGCTGGACGTGACCGTTCAGCTGAAAATCCTCGAATTGCTCAAGCAATTGCAGGCTCGTTTGGGCATGGCGCTGCTGCTGATCAGCCACGATTTGAACCTCGTGCGAAGAATTGCGCATCGCGTATGTGTCATGCAGCAAGGTTGCATCGTCGAACAGGCATCGTGCGAAGAATTGTTCCGTGCGCCGCAGCATCCGTACACTCGGGAACTGCTGACAGCGGAGCCCGACGGCAAGCCTGCAAGCAACGTGATCGGCCCGCCCTTGCTGGCGGTCGAGGACCTGAAAGTCTGGTTTCCGATCAAGAAAGGCTTGCTCAAGCGCACGGTGGATTACGTCAAGGCGGTCGACGGCATCAATTTCAGCCTGCCCCAGGGCCAGACCCTTGGGATAGTGGGTGAAAGCGGTTCCGGTAAATCGACCCTGGGCCTGGCGATTTTGCGGCTGATCGCCAGCAAAGGCGCCATTCGCTTTGAAGGCCAGGCGCTGGACAGCCTGACGCAGCAACAGGTCCGGCCGCTGCGGCGGCAGATGCAAGTGGTGTTTCAGGACCCGTTCGGTAGCCTGAGCCCACGGATGTGCGTGAGCCAGATCGTTGGCGAAGGCTTGCGGATCCACAAGATGGGCACCGAGGAACAACAGGAACAAGCGATCATTGCAGCACTCAAGGAGGTAGGCCTGGATCCGGAAACCCGGCACCGCTACCCCCACGAATTTTCCGGCGGGCAACGGCAGAGAATCGCCATTGCCCGGGCATTGGTGTTAAAACCGGCGTTGATTTTGCTGGACGAGCCGACTTCGGCCCTCGACCGCACGGTACAACGCCAGGTAGTGGAGCTTTTGCGTTCGCTGCAAACCAAGTACAACCTGACGTATCTGTTTATCAGCCATGACCTGGCTGTGGTGAAAGCGCTGAGCCACCAGCTGATGGTGGTCAAGCATGGCCAAGTGGTCGAACAGGGAGACGCGCAAAGCATTTTTGCCGCCCCCCAACATCCGTATACACAGCAGTTGCTGGAAGCCGCTTTTTTGGCTCCGGCCACTGCGCAATAACCTGAAAGAGGAGCAACACATGGGTTTTCTCGCCGGTAAGCGCGTACTGATCGTCGGTGTCGCCAGCAAGCTGTCCATCGCATCCGGCATTGCTGCCGCCATGCATCGCGAGGGCGCTGAGCTTGCCTTCACTTATCAGAACGACAAACTCAAGGGTCGTGTCGAAGAGTTCGCACAGAGCTGGGGTTCCAACCCTGACCTGTGCTTCCCGTGCGACGTGGCCAGCGATGAAGAAATCGCCAAGGTCTTCGTTGAACTGGGCAAAAAGTGGGACGGCCTGGACTGCATCGTGCACTCCGTGGGCTTCGCCCCGGGCGACCAACTGGACGGCGACTTCACCGAAGCCACCACCCGTGAAGGTTTCCGCATCGCTCACGACATCAGCGCCTACAGCTTCGTGGCCCTGGCCAAGGCCGGCCGCGAAATGATGAAAGGCCGCAACGGCAGCCTGCTGACCCTGTCGTACCTGGGCGCCGAGCGCACCATGCCGAACTACAACGTGATGGGCATGGCCAAGGCTTCCCTGGAAGCCGGCGTACGTTACCTGGCCGGTTCCCTGGGCCCGGACGGTACCCGCGTCAACTGCGTATCGGCAGGCCCGATCCGCACCCTCGCCGCTTCCGGCATCAAGAACTTCCGCAAGATGCTGGCCGCCAACGAAGCGCAAACTCCGCTGCGCCGCAACGTCACCATCGAAGAAGTCGGCAACGCCGGCGCCTTCCTGTGCTCCGACCTGGCGTCCGGCATCAGCGGTGAAATCATGTACGTGGACGGTGGCTTCAACACCACGGCCATGGGCAGCCTCGAAGAGTAATCTTCGGTCAGCCAGTAAAAACCCGCCTCTTTTGGCGGGTTTTTTATGCCTGTGATTTCCGCCATGACTCGATCAAATGTGGGAGCGGGCTTGCTCGCGAAGGCGTAGTGTCAGTCGATATAAATTCTGAATGACACACCGTATTCGCGAGCAAGCCCGCTCCCACAGGGTCAGTGTTGTGCCAGGCATTGAGCGAACAACTGCTGAATCGGCTGAGTCCGCTGACTATAGCGCTGCAACAACACAATCTCCCGATAGAACGTCAACTCGCCCAAGGGGATGACTCGCACCCCGGCCCCATGCTCAAGCCACAACCCCGCCTGCGGCAACAACGAAATCCCCAACCCACACTCAACCATTTTGACAATGGCCTCCAGTTCATCCAGCTCCAGTGCCCCGTGCACCTCGATCTGCTGTTCGCGCAAAAACCGCGTCACCAGTCGCCCGCCAAACGAATTGCGGTCGTAGCGCACATGCGGGTGCTCGGCGAGCAGTTGCAACGGGTCATCGCCGTCCAGGTTCGCCGGTACGATCAGCACGAACGGCTCCCGGCGTATCACCTGCGCGGACAACTCCTTGGGCAACTCGAATGGCGGCTTGATCAGGATCGCCAGGTCCACTTCCCCGGTGTCCACCTGACTCAGCAGGTTCAGTGACACACCCGGCACCAGTTTGGGCTCCAGCAAGGGCGCCTGCTGGCGCAATCGCAGCAGCGCCTGAGGCAACAGCCCGGTCTGGGCGGTCGCCACCGCGCCGATTTTCAACTCGCCACGGTACTCGCTGACATCGTCACTGACCGCCATGCGGCTGAAGGTCTCGAGCATTTCCCTGGCCATCGGCAATGCACGCTGCCCCGCCGCATTGAGCAGCGCCTGACGCCCGGTACGATCGAACAGACGGATGCCCAGGGCCTGTTCCAGATTGCGAATCTGCGCGCTGACGGCCGACTGCGTCAGGCCGATGTGCATGCCGGCCGCGGCGAACGTGCCGTGACGCGCCACGGCGACAAAGGTTTTCAGTTCTCGCAGCATGGCGGCCTCGATTGATCGAAATAATTTGAGCTCGGCGCAAAAATTATCGTCTTTCAATCAAAAAGCACAGGACTAAACTCAACACACGCCCACCCACCACCGAGGTTTACCCGATGCAACTGTCCCCTTTTCACCTGGCCATTCCAGTCTACGACTTGCCCGCCGCCCGGCACTTTTATGGCGCGGTGTTTGGCCTGGAAGAAGGTCGGTCGAGCGACCATTGGGTCGATTTCAATTTTTTCGGCCATCAACTGGTGATTCACCTGGCGCCGAAAAACCCTTCGCAAGAAGCAGCCCACACCAACGCCGTCGATGGTCACGATGTGCCGGTGCCGCATTTTGGCGTGGTACTCGGGATGGCGGAGTGGGAAGCATTGGCCGATCGGCTGAAATCGCTGGGAACTCGCTTCGTCATTGAGCCGGGGATTCGTTTTCAGGGGCTGGTGGGGGAACAGGCGACGATGTTTCTGTTCGATCCTTGCGGGAATGCGCTGGAGTTCAAGGCGTTCAAGGATATTGGGCAGTTGTTTGCCAAGTGAGGATATGCGCTGCCTGTTCGGCCGCCTTCGCGGGCAAGCCCGCTCCCACAGTGGCCGGCGTTGTTCACACATTACTGGATCGCCACAAAGTACTGTGGGAGCGGGCTTGCCCGCGAAGAGGCCCGCCAATACAACACAGTCCTAACGGCTCATCACACTCTCGGCCTCCTCCAGCAGCTCCTCGATCGAGCCATGCACAACCGGGTCATATTCGACCTGCACAACACTGAAGCGAATGTCATAACTGCGATGCGCCGCAGCGTTGCGCTCGTCGAGTATCTCATTGAGACGCGCCTTGATTGCCGCAGTCTCCACGGTGCCGGACCCGGTCAGCAGCGCCACGAAGCGGTCGCCTTCGAGCCGGCCGACCACATCGTTTTCACGAAAGCCGATACGCAGCACATCGGCGAAGGTCTTGAGTGCATCGTCACCTTTGGCCCGGCCATACAGATAGCTGATGCGCTTGAACTCATCGAGGGAGAAATACAGCAGCGTCGCCGGCGTCTCCAGCGCCAGGCAAGCGTCCAGCCCGAGCCGGGCCAGCGCGGTGAAGCCATGGCGATTGGACAGCAGCGTCAGCTCATCCATGCTTGCCATTTGCACGCCCGCCAGCTCTCGCTCGGCCTGGCGCGCCATTTCACGCAGCCGCTCCCGTTCTTGCTGTGGCGTGAGCAACGGGCTCGCGGAACGGCCCGATTTGCCCGTTTTGCCTGAGATCAACATCGTTCACTCCCATTGCTGGTATGCACTTTAGAGTCGCCCATACCCGCATTGACTCCCTGCAAGCGCGCCGTTGGTCAGGTACCCGCCACCGGACACGGCCCTCCTGCGTCGGCCCAGCGTTTGAATTGGCTGACGAAGATGTCGTGCGGCACCGGCACCGGCGCGCGATTGCCGCCCGGGTTCCAGCCCCACAGCACCAGCTTGTCGTCGCTGACGTGCTTGATCAGCGCGGCGAAATCCCGGTCGCCGTTGCTGGCGCGATCCTTGATCATCGCGCACAGACGGTCGGCCGGCAGGCCGATCCAGGCCATCCGCTGCGCTGCCGGCGGCAGGCTCCAGTGTGGCGCCCCGGGCGGCGCATGAGGGCCATAGCTGGCCGGTGGATTGCTTTGCCCATGGCAGGTTGCACAGGGCAACCCGGCCGAGCCCTTGCCGTCCATGCCGCGCACGACATTCATGGCGTGGGGCACGCCGGCATCGAATTGCAGCGGCGAATCCCCGGGAATGTGACAGTTCTGGCAACGCGGGCTCTGGAAGACCTTCTGCACGGTGTCGAACGCCTGCAAGGCCTCGCGGTCATCGGCGAATACATGCGACGCGTAGGCTGCAAGACAGATCAGAATCACCGTCCCGAGCAACCAGTGGTGACGTTTCATCTCACACCCCCGACAGCTGCAAGGGCAGCTCGCGCAGGCGCTGCCCGGTCAGGGCAAACACCGCGTTGGCCACCGCCGGTGCCGTGGGTGGCACACCGGCTTCGCCGATACCGCCGGGTTTGTTGCTGCTGGGCACGATATACACTTCGACCACCGGCATTTCGTTGAGCCGCAGCACTTGATAGTCGTGATAGTTGGACTGCACCACCTGCCCGTCCTTGAGTGTCAGCTTGCTGTGCAAGGCGAAGCTCAGGCCAAAGGTGATGCACGACTCCATCTGCGCAGCGATGCTCTGCGGGTTGACCGCAATGCCGCAGTCCACCGCACACACCACCCGGTGCACGCGGATGGCGAGGTTGTCCTGGGACACCTCGGCCACCTGGGCCACGTAACTGCCGAAGGATTCATGCACCGCCACACCCAGGGCATGGCCATCGGGCAGCGGTGCCTTCCAGTTGGCCTTCTCCACCGCCAGGTTCAACACACCGAGGTGGCGCGGATGGTCCTTGAGCAAGGTGCGCCGGTACTCCACCGGATCCTTGCCCGCCGCCGTCGCCAGCTCATCGATCAGCGACTCCATGACAAACGCGGTGTGGGTGTGGCCCACCGAACGCAACCACAACACGCTGATCCCGGTTTGTGGCGAGTGCAATTCGATCTGGTGATTGGCCAGCCCTCCGATGTAGGGGCTGTCGGCCACGCCTTCGACCGAGGTTTTGTCGATCCCGTCCTTGACCATGCTCGCTTCGAGCGAGGTCCCGGCCATGATCGACTGCCCGACCATCACATGCTTCCAGGCCAGTGGCAGGCCGTCAGCGCCCAGCCCGATACGCGCATGGTGCAGGAACGCCGAACGGTAATAGCCGCCGCGGATGTCGTCCTCCCGCGCCCACACGGTTTTCACCGGCATCCGGGCGGCCTTGGCGACATGCACCGCTTCGCTGACGAAATCCGAGGTCGGATTGGCCCGGCGCCCGAAGCCGCCGCCGAGAAACTCGGTATGGATCTTGACCTGCTCGGGTTTGAGCCCGGTGATTTGCCCGGCGACCATCTGGTCCAGGGTCTGGAACTGGGTGCCGGTCCAGATTTCGCACTTGTCCTTGCTGATGCTCACGGTGCAGTTGAGCGGTTCCATCGGCGCGTGGGCCAGATAAGGCACACTGTATTCGGCGTCGATGGTCTTGGCCGCTTTCGCCAGCGCAGCCGGGGTATCGCCCGCCTGACCGGCGTTCAGCCCAAGGGTGGCGGCGAGCTTGCGGAAGCTTTCCAGCAGCGCCTGGCTATTGAGCCCCGCGTTCGGCCCCGGGTTCCACTCGACTTTCAGCGCGTCGCGCCCCAGCTTCGCCGCCCAGTAATGATCGGCAATCACCGCAATGCCCGTCGGCACTTGCAGCACTTTGTGCACGCCAGGAATCGCCAGCGCCTCGGCGCCTTCAAAGGATTTGACGCTGCCGCCGAAGGTGGGCGAACGGGCGACCATCGCCGTCATCAGCCCATCGAACTGCACGTCCATGCCGAATTTCGCCCGGCCGGTGATTTTCTCCGGTGTGTCCAGACGCTGGGTGGGTTTACCGATCAGCCGCCAGTCTTTCGCGTCCTTGAGTTTGATCGAGGCGGGGTCCGGCGGTGGCAGCTGTCCGGCGTCATCGGCCAACTCGCCGTAGGTGGCGCGATGCTCACCGGCAACCACCACGCCCGACTCTGTATGAATCTGCGATGGAGCGACGTTGAAACGCTTGGCCGCGGCATCGATCAACATCAAGCGCGCCGCCGCGCCGGCCTGACGATAGCGATCGAACTCCATCCAGGTCGAGGTCGAGCCGCCGGTGATCTGCATCCCGCCAAACCCGGGCATACCGTAGTCGGCGGCCGATGCAGGGGAATGCTCGACGCGGATCTTCGACCAGTCGGCGTCCAGTTCCTCGGCAATCAGCATGGTCAGGCCGGTCCAGATGCCCTGGCCCATTTCCGAATGGCCGAGCAACACGGTGACGCTGTTGTCATTGCCAATACGCAGGAAAGCGTTGGGGGCAAACACGTTGCCCTGATTCTCCGCGCCCATGGCGAACCGATGGGCGCCGGGCATGACAAACGCCACCACCAGCCCACCGCCCATCACAGCACTGCCCTTGAGAAAACCCCGGCGCGATAACCCGTTGATGCTGTTCATGGCCACCTCAACCCAGCTCGGCGGCGCGCTTGACCGCCGCGCGAATCCGCGGGTAAGTGCCGCAGCGGCAGATGTTGCCGGACAGCGCCTGATCGATGTCGCTGTCGGTCGGTTTGGGAATTTTCGCCAGCAACGCCGCCGCCGACATGATCTGCCCGGACTGGCAGTAACCGCACTGAACCACGTCGAGTTCCGCCCAGGCCTTTTGCACCGGATGCGAGCCGTCCGCCGACAGGCCTTCGATGGTGAGAATCTTTTGTCCATGGGCGACGGCAGTAGCCGGTGTGATGCAGGAGCGTAGCGGCGCGCCATCGACGTGCACTGTGCAGGCTCCACATTGGGCCATGCCGCAACCGAACTTGGTGCCGGTAAGGTGGGCGACATCGCGCAAGACCCAGAGCAACGGCATGTCGGCGGGGACATCCAGCTCCTGATCCTGGCCATTGATGTTCAGGGTGAGCATGGCGCGGTTCCTCAGACTCACGGTGATCTGAAGGGGCGTCGCTGCAGCCTTGTACAACCTGCGCGCGCCTCGGGTATCCCTTCAGCTAAGCGCAGATTTGCCGCCAGACCATTGCGCATCGACCACCGGTCATGCAAAGGCCGCCTCGATGGACGGCCCTGGAACCCTTCGCTAGAGCCTTGGCCCCAATAAGATCCCGGTGTAGCGCCAGACAAAAACCGCAAAAGCGCTACACCACAACAGCGCCGACAGCGCCAATCCAAGACTGGAAAAAGGCACCAGCCCTACCCGGCACGCCCCCGCCAGCAACACCAGGACAAACCCCGCTACGACCGCCCCGGACGGCTGCAGCAAACGTCCGGTATGCCCCAGACTGACCCGCGCGATCATCGCCAGAATCAACCCGCCGATACCGCCGACGGCCAGCGAATGGGTGGCCAGGCTTTGTTGCGCCAGCCAACCCAGGTGCCACAGCGCCATGGCCAGTGTCGCCACGGCGAGCCAGGCGTAAGCCAGGTACAGCGACCACAGCAGCGGCACGCGCCACAGGCCGCGGTCATGCCAGCGCCACAGGCGCAGCAGATGCAAAGCGCTGATCAACGCAAACAGCGGCGCCAGCCACACACGGGGGACGTCATTCAAACCGGCGGCAAAGGACAGCGCCGCCAGCATGGCGCTGACCAGCAGCACCTTGCCCGGCAACGGATGGGCCGCAGGCGTTGCCGGGCGGTTCAAGCCGCGCTGGATAAAGAACGGAATCACCCGCCCGCCAATCACGCTCATCAGCGCACCGACCAGCCACAGGGCGGCCAGCACGCCATGCCGCTGCAGGTTGCCGTCATCAACGGCAAAACCCAGCAACGTCAATGCCTGACACCCGGCCAGCAGCGACACCATCAACAGAATCGGATAATTCTCGCGCTTGCCCGCCGCCACCAGGTCGCGCCCCAACGCCCATGCCAGCAGCGGCAGAAAAGGCACCTGCAAGGCCAGCAGCAAGGATGCAGGCATCGGCAGCCACCAGGCCAGCCGCGCCAGCAGCCACACCAGCACCAGGCCGATCAGCGGCCAGCCCTTGAGCCCCGGTCGACCTGTCCAGTTCGGCACCGCGGTCAGGAGGAACCCGGCGATGATGGCAGCGGCAAATCCGAAGGGCATTTCATGTCGATGCCAGGCCAGCATGCCGCCCACGGGTTGCGCGTGGGGTAAACGGCCGTACAGCCACATTGCCCAGACCGCCACGGCGAAGCTGGCGAACCCGGCCCCGGCCAGAAAGAACGGCCGAAAACCAACACTGAAAAGCGCTGCAGCGCCAAGCTTACGCATCAAGCCACCACCTGGAGCAGGCTTGGGCTCTGGCGATATCTCTGAAGTTTGCTGGAGAAGTCGGACATTTTGCGTTTTCCTGAAGGCGTTCAGTTGTACCTCTCCTGCATCATGTTTCGTGCCAATGAGATATCTCCCGGTAAATCAATGACCTCAGAAAGTCGCAGTCAATATGACTCATGCAAAAAATAGTCCTTATGACACACACAAGAGTCATAACGACTGCAAGCTCATTCGAGCCCGGGCCGAACCTGATAAAAGCAAACCAATATCATTTGCACAGTCATAGGCCTTTTGCTTTAATCGCGATCAATTCTTATTTGCATAAGCGTGCAGATCGCCCATGGACATGTGCTCACGATGACGGTTGCCGACTCCTCCTGCGTCCAGAACCTCTACGCCAGCCACCATCACTGGCTGCACGAGTTGCTGCGCCGGCGCTTGAACAATGCGTTCGATGCCGCAGACCTGTCCCATGACACCTTCATACGGGTGCTCAAGCGTCCGCAGGTGTTTGACGGGGAAACCCACGAACGCTCTTATCTGGCGACCATCGCCCGAGGCCTGTGCATTGACCACTGGCGTCGTCGCCAGCTGGAACAGGCCTGGCTCGAGACCCTGGCCGCGCAGCCCCAGGCCGTCCAGCCTTCGCCGGAGCAGCGGGCGATCATCGTCGAAACCCTGTACGAAGTGGATGCCATGTTGCAGCGCTTGCCCCAGCGGGTGCGTGATGCGTTCGTTCTGGCGCAGGTGCATGGGCTGCCCTACCGAAACATTGCCGAAGAAATCGG
Organism: Pseudomonas sp. GNP012; assembly: GCF_054343835.1. Taxonomy (NCBI): domain Bacteria; kingdom Pseudomonadati; phylum Pseudomonadota; class Gammaproteobacteria; order Pseudomonadales; family Pseudomonadaceae; genus Pseudomonas; species Pseudomonas sp. GNP012. The sequence goes on from NZ_JBTGUU010000001.1 coordinate 2,660,519, forward strand.
CGTGAGCGAGCGCATGGTGAAAAAGTACCTGGCCCAGGCGCTGATGCATTGCGCAATGCTCGAAGCCGAACTCGACGGCCTGCTGATTCAATGACCCGCGCCGCCACCAACGCCATCAGCCACGCCAGCCTCGAACAGGCGGCAAGCTGGTACGTGCAACTCAACGATCACCACGCCAGCGAGCAGGAACGCGAGCATTGGCAAGCCTGGCTGGCGCAAAGCGGCGAGCACCAGGCCGCGTGGCACTATGTCGAGCGTGTGAGCCAGCGCTTTGCCGCGCTACAGGACACTCATCAACAAGCGGCCGGCCACGTGTTACGCAACAGCGGCCGCGCTTCCATCAGCCGCCGCCAGACGCTCAAGAGCCTGCTGGTGCTGGTGTCGGGCAGTTGGCTCGGCTGGAGCGCATGGCGGCAAAGCGCCCTTCCGCTGTCCCTGGCCCGCTGGACCGCCGACCTCTCCACCGGCACCGGCGAAACCCGGGAAGCCCGGCTCAGCGACGGCAGCCGGATCTGGCTCAACGCCCTCAGTGCACTGAATGTACGTTTCGACACCGCACAACGGTTATTGCTGTTGCAGGCCGGAGAGGTGTTGATCGACACCGCCAGCGACACCAGCCGCCCGCTGCTGGTGCAAACCGTCGAGGGCCGCCTGCGCGCGCTGGGCACGCGTTTCAGCGTGCGCCAGGAAGACCGGCAAACACTGTTGAATGTCTACGAAGGCGCAGTTGAAGTCCGCACCACCCAGGGTCAGATGCAGGTGGTCAAGGCCGGACAGCAGCTGTGCTTTACACAAGACCACACGTCGACACCAACCGCTGCGTCGGCCGGCCGCGAAGCCTGGCGCCGCGGCCTGTTACTGGCGGACAACCTGCCACTGGGGCAGTTGCTCGAAGAACTGAGTCGCTATCGTCCAGGGCATCTGGGATGTGACCCGGCGGTGGCCGGGCTGCCGGTCATGGGTGCGTTCCCGCTCAAGGACACCGATCAGGCTTTGCGCCTGCTGGAAGCAGCATTGCCGGTACGGTTGCAGAAGCCGCTGGAGTGGTGGGTCAACGTAGGCCCGAAAACCTGATGAGCGTTTTTTTCCGGTGCGTCGGTTCCCTTTTGCCTTTTTCGCTCGGTTAATCCTTCAAGCACTTCGAATGCAGATTGATCCGCCCTCCGGGAACTCCATGCCGCGCGCCACCCTTACCCGCCAGCGCTTCGCCTTGCATCCGCTGGTGCTGGCGCTGGCGGTTGTCCTGCCGGGCCTGAACGTGTCCCGCAGTCAAGCTGCCCCGCTGGTCGAGAGCGAACAATCCGGCAGCCAGACACACCATTACGTAATTGCCGGCGGATCGCTGGTGAGCGTTCTCAACCGCTTTGCCGAACAGGCCGGGATTTTTCTCGCCGGACACAATGAACTCGCTGCGGGCAAACGCAGCCCAGGCCTCAACGGTGTCTACAGCCAGCAGCAAGCTGTGCAACAACTGCTGCAAGGCAGCGGCCTGCAAGCGCAACGCCTGGGGAACGGCGGTTATGTGTTGCACGCCGCCCCTATGGCACCCGAAGCGCTGGAACTGGGGGCGACCAACATTTCGGGGCAGGCACCCGGGACCATCAGCGAAGACTCCCACTCCTACACCGTCGGCTCGACGTCTTCAGCCACCGGCCTGCCGCTGTCCCTGCGCGAGACGCCGCAATCGGTCACGGTCATCACCCGCCAACTCATGGACGACCAGGGCGCCACCAGCATCGTCGACGCCCTGCGCCGCGCGCCCGGTATCAGCGTGCAAAACTACGACAGCGAGCGCTGGGAGTTTTCCAGCCGTGGCCTGCCAATCACCAACTTCCAGTACGACGGCGTCAATACCGACTACGACGGTGTCTACGACTACGGCACCACGAGCACCGACATGGCCCCCTATGACCGCGTCGAAATCATCAAGGGCGCGACCGGCCTGATGACCGGGGCGGGTGATCCGTCAGCAAGCGTCAATCTGATTCGCAAGCGCCCGACCCCGGCATTCAAAGCCTCGGTCAGCGGCACCGTCGGCTCCTGGGACACCTATCGCAGCGAAGGCGACATTTCCGGCCCGCTGAGCGCCAGCGCTAATGTCCGCGGGCGTCTGGTCGGGGTCTATCAGGACCGCAGCGCCTACGTCGATCACTACCGCAACTCCAGGGACATCGCCTACGGCATTGTCGAGGCCGACTTGACCCCGGACACCCTCGTCACCCTCGGTATCGACCAGCAAGACACCCGCTCCCGAGGCGCCAGCTGGACCGGTTTCCCGATGTACTACAGCGACGGCTCGCGCACCGATTTCTCCCGTTCCTTCAACCCGGCCACCGACTGGAGCCGTCGCGATTTCACCAACCAGACGCTGTTCGCCAACGTGCAGCAACAACTGGCCAACGACTGGGCACTCAAGGTCAGTTACGACCGCAAGCACCGCCAGCACGATACCTTCCTCGCCTCCGCCAGTGGCGGCAACCCGGACCCGGTCAGCGGTGACGGCATGTTCATGTACATGGGCAAGTTCAAGGGCGACCAGGTGCAGGACAACGTCGACGTCAACCTGAGCGGACCGTTCACCCTGGCAGGTCGCGAGCACGAACTGATCGTCGGGTTCATGTCGATGAACACCCGCCAGGACATCCCGGTGTACGGCTCGGTGTATCCGCCGGTGGACGGCAGCATCTTCGACTGGCGCGGCGAGTTTGCCAAACCCGAGATCCCACAGGTGGGCACCGACGACATCGTCCAGCGCCAGACCGGTGCCTACCTGGCCGCCCGGCTCAAACCCCTCGACGACCTGGCGCTGATCCTCGGCGCACGTGTCAGCAACTTCAGCGGACACGACGACCTGGACTACAGTGACCCGCACAGCGCCGACCTGCGCGACAGCTATCGCCAGAGTGGTGTCGTCACGCCTTACGCCGGGCTTGTCTATGATCTCGACGACACCTGGTCGGTGTACACCAGCTACACCAACATCTATCAGCCGCAAATGAGCAAGGACGCCAACCGCCAACTGCTCGATCCGGTACAGGGCAAAAGTCTTGAAGCGGGCATCAAGGCCGAATACTTTGGCGGGCGCCTGAACGCCAGCTTCGCCCTGTACCGCATCGAACAGGACAACATCGCCGAACATGTCAGTGGCATCGATACCGAGTCGGTGTACCGCGCCGTCCAGGGCGCCACCACCCAAGGCTTCGAGTTCGAACTGGCCGGCGAGTTGCGTGACGGCTGGAACCTGTCGGCCGGCTACACCTACAACCACACCCGCGATGCCCAGGGTGATTACGTCTACGGTTCGGTGCTGCAAACTACGGCACCGGAACAGCTGGTGCGGGTCTTCAGCACCTACCGCCTGCCAGGCGCATGGGACGGGCTCACCGTTGGCGCCGGCCTGAACTGGCAAAGCGAATTCTTCGGCAAGGTGTTCCGTCCCGACCCTGCCGAAAACCTGAGCTTCGGTCAGTACACGACGATCACCCAACCGGGCTACACCCTGGTGGACGCGATGGCGCGCTATCGCTTCAACGAGCACCTGAGCACTACGCTGAACGTGAAGAACCTGTTCGACAAAACCTACTACACCGGGCTGGGCAACTTCGGCACCGGGTTTTATGGCGAACCGCGCACCGTGCAACTGACCACCCGGTGGGCGTTCTGATCGCGTCCTGAAACGGCTGTTTGGCGATCTACGGTACTGCCGACCCCACTCAGGCTGGCTACGCTGTATTCCTGCATGCATAACCTGCCGAGGAGTGCCCGCCATGCAACGCGTACAAAAACTCACGCCCTGCCTGTGGTTCGACGATCAGGCCGAAGCAGCGGCGAAGTTCTATTGCTCGATCTTCGACCGCTCGAAAATCACCGCCATCACCCATTACGGCCGCGCCGGTTTCGAGTTCCACGGCCGGCCCGAAGGCTCGGTCATGACCGTCAGCTTCGAACTCGACGGCCAGAGTTTCACCGGCCTCAACGGCGGTCCCTCGTTCACGTTCACTGAGGCGGTTTCGTTTCAGGTCAATTGCCTGAGCCAGGAAGAAGTCGACCATTACTGGGGCAACCTGTCGGCCGATGGCGCGCCCGAGGCCCAGCAGTGTGGCTGGCTCAAGGACAAGTTCGGGCTGTCGTGGCAGATCATCCCCGTCGCGATGATGGACATGCTCAAAGACCCCGACACGAAAAAATCCCAGCGCGCCATGCAGGCGATGATGCAAATGAAAAAACTCGATATCGCCACACTGCAACGAGCCTTTGACGGCGAGAGCTAATACACTCCGGCACTGACCTGCCGAGGAGAGAGCATGAAGCACGCCGATGCCAAGAACGCCGACAAGGCCCCGCGCTTCTGGCGCGATGACGCCCTGCCCTTCATCGAAGCCCGCGCCATCGCCGACGGGCGCGAGGTCTGCTACACCCGGCACGCCCACGAACACTTTTCCATCGGAGCGATCACCGCCGGGCGCAGCACCTATCTCCATGAGCAGTCAGCCTTCGAGGTCAGCGCCGGCACGGTAGTGCTGATGAACCCCGGCGACGTCCACGCCTGCAACCCGATCGAAGACCAACCCTGGTCGTACCTGATGCTGTACGTCGATACGCCGTGGCTGACGGATTTGCAGCGCCAGCTCGGGTTCAGCGATGACGCGGCGTTTCGCCGTTTTTCAGCGACCCATACGCGCGATGCCAACCTGTTTGCCGGCCTCGTCGACTTGTATGAAGTGCTGGTCGACCCGCAGCAGGATGTCCTGCGCAAGCACAGCGTGGCCGTGGAGTTTTTCACTGACGTTCAGCTACGACTCAACCCGGTCGATCAACCGCTGCGCGAACCCAATTTCAAGCTCGAGCGTGCCGCCGATTACATCCGCGACCACTGCACGCAAACCCTCAGGCTCGAAGACATTTGCGAGGCCGCGCAACTGTCGCCGTCCTATCTGATCCGCGCCTTCAAACAGCATTACGGCATGACGCCCCACGCGTTCCTGGTGAACCGGCGCATCCAGTTCGCCCAGGATCAACTGCGCAGCGGCAAGCTGATCGCGGACGTGGCACTGGAAGCGGGGTTTGCCGATCAGGCGCATTTTCAACGGGCGTTCAAACAGCATCTGGCGGCGACACCGGGGCAGTATCGGGGGTGAGGCAGAGGTTTACCTGAATCTGTGGCCTGGTTGAATCTGGGGTTTGGCTGAATCTGTGGCGAGGGGGCTTGCCCCCGTTGGGCTGCGGAGCGGCCCCCAGCGTTCCTTCAGACATAGGCTGCATACTGGTTTTACGACGGCTTCGCCGCCGAACGGGGTGGTGCGGCATTCCGACAAGCCCCCTCGCCACAACAAGCTCCCTAGCCACAAGACCTGCAGTGACTGCCATTACGGCAACACCAGATACACCGCACTCACCACCAACAACGCCGCCATGACCCGATTGAACAACCGCATCCCCACCGGGTTGTTCAGGAAGCCGCGCAAAAACGTCCCGGCATAGGCCCAGCAACCCACCGATGCATAGCAGATCACCAGATAAATCGCGGCGAGTACCTTGATTGCCAGTTTTTGCGCATAAACATCACCACACCCGCTCGGGAAACTCGGCTTTGCTCAGCGCACGCGCGCTTTCCGGCAATGGGTTTGTCCGCCCGTTGAGCTCGGTCAATCCCTGGAACACCTCACCGTTCTCGCCGACCAGCCGATAGAAATACGACGGCAGCTTATTGCCCCATTCGTCAACAATGAGGTAGCGCCCAAAACCAGGTTGATCGGGCTCGGGAAGCCAATCGGGCAATAGCTGTGGACGGCGGCCTGGACAGTTGGCATAACGCCAAACATCGAAACAATCGCGGTCGCGCCCAGTGCGGATCATTTGTAGTTTCAGAAAGTCCGGCTGCGATTGGCCATCTGCCACGACGCTGCCGTCCGGATACGTGAAGGTGGTGTGATTACCTTTTTTCTTAACCTTCGGTTGGGTGGAGTAAACCGTAAAGTCGCTATGCAGTATCGGCTCAAAGTACACTTGCCGCGCCTGCAACGCCTGATAGCTGAGATAAATACTTCCCGCTCCCACGAGACTGATACGCTTACTGTATCCGCCCAAAAAGTTCTCTTTTAACCAAGGGTAGTATTCCTTCTTGATCGTCAAATCCCCATCGACTTCAATCCCCGCACCTCCTCGTGGTGAATTGTTGTAGTCAAATATCACCACTACACCGCCCCCTGCCCCGGCGGTCACATTCTCGCCAAAGCGAGTCGGATCGGCATAAGTGACCCCAAAGATCACATTGGCCAAATGCCAACGGCATGCCCCGCCGCCATCCTTCGGCAGCTTGACTTGATAGAGATCGCTCTGCCCCTGACGCTTCAGTTGCACATCAAATCCGTGATGGCCGTCCGATTCAAGACGCTGGCCGCTCGGCCCCTGAGAGATGCGTTTGCAAGTGGCCGAGCGGTACATGACCTTCATGATCTCCGCTTTCAGTTCCTTGGGGACTTTGACCGTTACGGTGACCTGTTCACTGTCTACAGGTGGGGAAAGGCTGTAATCCTGACCACAGCCGTTCAAACTGAGCGCAAGAACAGTCAAAGCAATGGTATAGACCGAGGTCATTTTTTGTGCTCCGCAGCCAGGCGTATAGCCTGCAATTTGCGGATATCGGGTCCCCAGCGACCATCCGATTCAACACTGCCATCGGGATAGGTGATGGCAGTGTAGTTACCTTCTTTTTTCACTTTGGGACCGGCTGAATAGACCACGAAGTCGGTGTGTAGAACGGGCTCGAAATACACTTGGCGAGCCTGCAATGCCTGATAACTGAGATAGATATCGCCCTCACCCGCAAGGCTGATACGTTTACTGTATCCCCCAATAAAGTTCTCTTTTAACCAAGGGTAGTAGTCCTTCTTGATCGTCAAATCCCCATCAATTTCTATTGGTATTCCAGAACTTCTCATCGGGCGGTTGCGATCAAACTTCACCAAAGTTCCTCCTCCCCCACCAGACGTCACGTTCTCGCCAAAGTAAGTTGGATCATCGTAGGTGACACCAAACATCACATTGCTCAACTGCCACCGGCAGGTACCACCTCCGTCCACTGCCAGCGTGGTTTGATAGAGGTCGCTCAGCCCCTGACGTTGCAGTTGCACATCAATCCCGTGACGGCCGTCCACCTCAACGCGTTGACCGCTGGCACCATGGGTAATACTTTTACAGGTGGCTGAGCGATACATGACCTGCATGGTCTCCGCTTTCAGTTCCTTAGGGACCTTGACCGTCACGGTAATCTGTTCACTGTCCGCCGGCGGGGACAGGCTGTAATCCTGACCGCAGCCACTGAGACTGAAAAATACAACGAACAAACCAACAGAAATCCTCAGGTGCATGCTTTTTTCCTCTGCCGTATTGACGGGCTTATCCGAAGGTTTTTTCGTAATAGGCCTTTGGGTCGGCGATGGCATCGAAGCGCTGTAACGCCTCACCGCCGCCCTCGGCTTGCAGCGTCACCTGCAAGGCGCGGTCGATCAGTTTCTGCAACTCGAGGAACACGCTGTTACGGGTGTATTCATCCTCGGGAATGCTGCCGTAGTGTTCCTGCATCTGCCGTTCGAACTTGCGCCGCTGCACCTGCCGCTCCAGCAACGGCTCGCGTTCGGGATTGATCGACTCCAGCAACTGATTGTGGATATAGGGCTGGTACTGCGACATGAAGTGGTCGCCAATGCGCAGCATCCGGCCCACCGCCGGGTTGCTGTACTGTGGAAAAAACCTCGCCCGGCTTTCGGGATTCAGCGACGCGTTCAGACGTTCCTGGGCTTGTTCGGCCTGCTGCTCTTCAGCCTCGCCCAGGCTGGGCACAAGGTACAACTTGGCCTTTTCCTGCAGCTTGACGGTGATGGTGCTGCGATAGGGCGCGCCCTGTGGATTGCGGTAGGCGGGATACGGCGTGATCTGTTCCTCCCGGTGTTGTTCGGTCCTGAAAAACATGGCGACTTCGCCGTGATGGCTGAAGGGGTCGCCGTGTTTGAACAGTGCACTGACCAACGCCTGGCGGGCCGACCAGCCCAGGCCCATCAATGTGCCCATCGGGCCGTGGAGGTCATAGAGATGATTGTCCAGCGCCGCCTCGGGGGGGACGCGAGGGACGACGTCGGTGTCGTTGACATGACGGAAATGCCATAGCTCGTTCAAGGACTGTACGGCCTTGAGGGTGAAGGTGCGCGGCATGCCGTAGGTGTATAGGAGCGGATTGCGTTCTTTCAGCGAAGCTGCATGAATCAGACCTAAGGCCCCGCCTAGGCTGTGGCCGCAGATAAACAACTCCTTGTCGAACGCATTTTCCAGAATCGTCTCTCCCAAATCTTTCGCATAATTCCTTGTGGCTACCTCGAAGGCATCGCGAAAGCCCATATGCACGCTGCCTGCTGGGGTCAGGTCGCCACAGGGCACCTTGGGCTCACAATGGGCCGCAACCTTCGGCTCGGTCGGACGGAAGGTGACATCGGTGATGAGATCGGACAGACCATTCGTTTCGGTGCCACGCCAGCCAACCAGCACCTGGGTGGCACTGATGGCATAAAACAGTTGGGTATCACCTTCCGGTGGCTCTGCTTGAGCTGTGTTGATGGGTTTAATCGTTATATAGCGCTCACTGAAGGGCACGTCAGTAACCAAGCAGGGCCACGCCTGACCGTTATCCCAGACCCGAGGTGTGCGCGACAGATCCTGACATTGGTCTTTAAAAAGTTCCTCGACAGATCCACGTTCCTTTTTGGGCTGATTGCTGTAAGCCAAGATGCTCATCAACCCCAAGTTGTAGGCGTTAGCCAGGCTGTACTCCGCCTGGTGATGCAACACCAGCGACCAAGCGCGGAACGGGCAAACTTCCAACACATGCCGGCGATCCAGTTGCTCGTCACCAATGGTAAAGCCACTGAATGTCCGGTCCGGAAAATGGAAGGCCGGGAGCTGATCAGGGTCTTCCAACGGCGGCACAAAAGTCGGACGCTGAGCGCACAACTGCCCAATGCGCAGGTAGTGATAGCCATGACCCTCCACCAGCGCCTGTCGCTCGATCGGCGAGAAGCCCGAGCGCTGCGGACCATACAGTGGCGTGCGATCCCCAAAACCGGGTTGCGGTGGCTCGGCCCGTACGGCACGCAGGCGCCGACCCTGCAGTTGTTCCGCCAATGGATCGGCCTGCATCTGCAGGGTGATGGGTAACGGGTGCAAACCCTCAATGCGGATCACCCCCAGGGCATCGCTCTGCCCGGCATATTCGGCAGCAATGCCACATCGAGTGGCCTCATTCACCGCGCGCCAAGGCAGGTTCGCCAGGGGCTCACCCTGCTCGTCCAGCAACTGGAACTCGATCCAGTGCCGTTTTTGTGGGCCGCAAGTAACGGTCTTGAAAGGGTTCAGCGTGTCCGTACGGTGCAAGGTGTCGTTCATATCAGCCCTTTTACATTGGGTTACTCGACAGCCAGGGATGTTTGTCTTTTTCAACCACACGTTTTGCTATTGACCGTTTTTCGCCCTTGAAGGCGAGAACGGCGTCATCACCGTGGACGTATCGTCTAGCGCTGCTGGGGTCGAAGAAGGGCCGCAGGGGGTTGAGCAAATCCAGACATCCTTGGTCTGTATGAGGGATAAGGGGAGACTGGAGGTCCACCCTCGATCAAACGCTCGCAAGCTTTCACGAGGGTGACGAGGATGGAAATAAGCTGTTTCTGATAAGTGCGTAGGGCATTTCTGCGAATGGCATGAGCATCAAAAACGTCTGCTATCAGTGCATCTCAGGCAACACCAGATACACCGCACTCACCACCAACAACGCCGCCATCACCCGATTGAACAACCGCATCCCCGCGGGATTGTTCAGAAAGCCGCGCAAAAACGTCCCGGCATAAGCCCAGCAACCGACCGACACATAGCAGATCACCAGATAAATCGCGGCAAACTGCCAGACCAGACGCGCCTCGCCATCGGCGACAAACGCGCCCATGCCGGCCACGCAGGCCAGCCAGGCCTTGGGGTTGAGCCATTGCATGATGGCGCCATACAGCATCGACGGGGCCTTTGGCGATTCACTGGCTTGCACCTGCCCATTGTCGGCCGCCAGCTTGAAGGCCATGTACAACAGAAAGGCTACGCCGGCCCATTGCACCCCCTGGGTCAACGCCGGCCACTGTTGCAGCAACTCATGCAGGCCCAGCCCCATCAGCACCAAGAGCAGGACAAACCCCAGCGTGGCCCCGGCCACGTGACGCTGGCTGGCCCGGAAACCAAACCGCGCGCCAGCACTCAACGCCACAATATTGACCGGCCCCGGGGTGATGGACGCGACCAGCGCAAACGCCGCCATGGACATCATCAGACTCATTGCACACCTTCTTCCATCGAGTTGAACAAGGCCCTCAAGGTAATGAGCCGAGCGGCTCGCGTATTGAACAAAACTGCCCTGCAGCGCTATGAGTAATAGCCGACGACGTTTTTTACCTTGGTCAGGGCAATGCGCAGCGAGTCCATGTCCACCGAGCCCAACGCCAGGCGTATCGCGTGGGGCACATGGGTTGAAGTCGCAAAGGGTTCGGCCGGCGACACCGACACTTGCTCGCGCATCAGCGCCATGGCGATCTGGTCGGCCCGGGCGTCTTCCGCCAACGGCAACCAGATGAAGTAGGAACTCGGGTGACTGATGGTCCTGAGCCCCGCCAACGTCTCGCGGGCCAAGGCTTGCCTGGCCCGGGCGTCCGCACGTTTTTGCGCTTCCAGCTGGAGGACGGTGCCATCGTCGAGCCAGGCCGTGGCGATGGCGGTCATCACGCCGGGGGTGTTCCAGGTGGTCGCCATGATGGTGCGTTCGAAGGCGGCGATCCATTGCGCCGGTGCGGCGATAAAGCCGACGCGCAAGCCGGTGGCGATATTCTTCGACAGACCGGACACGTACACCGTTCTCTCCGGCGCCAGTTCGGCCAGCGGTGGCGGTACGTTTTCGGCCAGGAACGCATAGGCGGCGTCCTCGATGATCGTCAGGTCGTGCTGGCGCGCTATCGCCACCAGTTGCTCGCGCTGATCGGCGTCCATCACCCAGCCCAGCGGGTTATGCAGGGTCGGCATCGAATAAACGGCGCGCACCGATCGGCTGCGGCAGAGTCTTGCCAGGGCCGGCAGATCAGGCCCGGTATCCGTGACCGGAATGGGCAAGACTTCCAGATGCAGGGTTTCGGCCAGCGTCTTGAAACCGGGATAGGTCAGCGCATCAGCGGCGATGACATCGCCGGGTTTGAGCAGCGTCATCAGCGTCACCGCCAGGCCATGCTGGGCACCACTGACGATCAACACCTGCTCGGCCGGCACGTTCAGCCCGCGCTCGGCCAGATGACGCGCGACCGAGGCCCGCTCATGCAGGCGCCCGGCGTGGGGCTGGTAACGCAGGAGCGCCTCCAGGTCTCCGGACAGCGCCAGTTGACGCAAGGCATGGCGCAGCAGGTCGGCCTGGCCGGGCAATGACGGGTAGTTGAAATTGAGGTCAATCATCCCCGCCGCCACCACGTGCTGCGAAATGCCCTGCCCCGGCGGCAGCGAGGTCTCCCTGACAAAGGTCCCGCGACCGGTTTCGCCACTGACCAGGCCCATGCCCTCCAGCTCGGCATAGACCCGGCTGGCGGTGACCAGCGCCAGACCGTGCTCGGTTGCCAGTTGCCGGTGCGTCGGCAGGCGCGTGCCCGGCGGCAAATTGCCAGAACGAATGTCGGCGGCAAAGGCATCCACCAGCGTTTTGTAGCGGGATCGAGGCATGTCGAGATGTATCCATGACAATTTTTTGATTGTATCGATACTCGCTCATACGATGGGTTTCGTGCAATCAGACAATGAGCGTGAGCCAAATGGAACGGACTTCGAACCTGCAACACCGGACGCTGGAAAACAACACCAGCGGCTGGATCAACGGACTGATCGGCGTGGTGATCTTCAGCGGCTCACTGCCGGCGACCAGGGTGGCGGTGCTGGAATTCGATCCGGTGTTCCTGACGGTCGCGCGGGCGACCATCGCGGCGATCCTGGCGCTGTGCCTGCTGGGGTTATTCAAGGAAAAACGCCCGGCGCGCCAGCAACTGGTCCCGCTGATCATAGTCGCCCTTGGCGTGGTCATCGGCTTCCCCCTGCTGACAGCCCTGGCGCTGCAATACGTGACGTCCGCGCACTCCATCGTCTTTGTCGGCCTGTTGCCCCTGGCGACGGCGGTGTTTGGCGTGCTGCGCGGCGGCGAGCGACCACGGGCGGCGTTCTGGATTTTCTCGGTGCTGGGCAGCCTGTTGGTGGTCGGCTTTGCCCTGTCTCAGGGGCTGAGCGCCTCCCCGCAGGGCGACATCCTGATGCTGCTGGCGATCCTTGCCTGTGGCCTGGGTTATGCCGAAGGCGCGAAGCTGTCGCGCACCCTCGGTGGCTGGCAGGTGATTTCCTGGGCGCTGGTGCTGTCGCTGCCGGTCGTGGCGCTGCTCAGCTGGATGCGCATGCCGGCTTCGTTCAGCGGCATCAGCACGCCAGCCTGGTTCAGCCTGGCGTACGTCTCGCTGTTCAGCATGCTGATCGGTTTCGTGTTCTGGTATCGCGGCCTGGCCCAAGGGGGCATCGCCGCCGTTGGACAATTGCAGTTGCTGCAGCCGTTTTTCGGGTTGACCCTGGCGGCGACCCTGCTGCATGAACAGGTCAGCCTCGGCATGCTGGGTGTGACCGTCGCGGTGATCCTGTGCGTCGCCGGGGCGAAAAAATTCGCCAAATGAACCCTGATACGGTGGTTTACGCCCATCACTGTATGGGTCTGACCACCGCCGGGCTGTGATAAAAATAGCGCTCTTGCTTCAGGAGCCGACCATGGACCTCGCCACCCTCACCCTGTTTCTGCCGGCCTGCTTCGCCCTCAACATGGCACCCGGCCCCAACAACCTGCTGTCGGTCAGCAATTCGACCCGCTATGGCTACCGCACCGCGTGCGTGGCCGGCATCGGCCGGTTGCTGGCGTTCGCCGGGATGATCGCCCTGGCCTCGGCGGGGTTGGCGGTGGTGCTGCAAACCTCCGAGCTGTTGTTCTACGCTATCAAGATCCTGGGTGCGGCGTATCTGTTCTACCTGGCCTGGCAATTGTGGCGCGCCGATCCTGGTGTCGAGAGTGTCGCCACCAGCGCGCCAGCGGGCACCTTGGCACTGGCGCGGCAGGAGTTCCTGGTGGCGGCCGGCAACCCCAAGGCGATCCTGATCTTCACCGCGTTCCTGCCGCAATTCGTCGACTCGACCCAGGCCATTGCGCCGCAGTTCATGGTGTTGGGCGCGCTGTTCCTGGTGCTGGAATGGATCGCCATCGGCGCCTACGCCTACATGGGCCTGCACATGCGCCGCTGGTTCGCCAGGCCGTCCGGCAAGCGCCTGTTCAACCGCTGTTGCGCCGGGTTGCTGTCGGCGGCGGCTTCGGTACTCCTGATGGCGCGCCGCGCCTGAAGGATTTGCACTTGCTTAATGTGGGAGCGGCGGTGCGGCGATCCGACTTGCTCGCTCCCACAGGCTGAGATCAATTTCCAGTCCGGAATTCGCTGTCGATTTTCCGGTGGAGGTCCCCCATGACGCCCTCTATGCTGCGCCCATGAACCTACAAAAAACGCTGCTCCCGCCCCGCGCCGAGATGGTTCGCGCCATGCTCGAACGAGACACCTCCTACGAGGGCGTGTTCTTCACGGCGGTCAAGACCACCGGGATCTTCTGCCGCCCCGGCTGCACCGCTCGCAGCCCGAAGCCTGAGAATGTCGAGTTCTTTGCCAACGCGCAGCAATGCCTGGCGGCGGGCTACCGCGCCTGCCTGCGCTGCAAACCGCTGGACACCGCTGCCAGCGCGCCGGACTGGGTGCAGAGCCTGTTCAAATCAGTAGATGCCGACCCGGAGCAGCGCTGGACCGACGCCCAGCTACTGGCCGCAGGCATCGAGCCGCTGAAACTGCGCCGCTGGTTCAAGCAGCATTTCGGCATGACCTTCCACGCGTGGCTACGCGCCCGGCGCCTGGGCATGGCGTTGGGCGGGATCAAACAAGGCGACTCCATCGACGACGTCGCCTTCGATTCCGGCTACGAGTCCCTGAGCGGTTTTCGCGATGCCTTTCAAAAGTCGTTTCACATCACCCCGGGCCGCGCGGCCAGCAGCGAGCCGCTGCTGTTCACCCGCCTGACCACGCCGCTGGGGCCGATGATCGCCATGGCCGAACGGCGCGGGCTGGTGCTGCTGGAGTTTCTCGATCAGGCCTCACTGACCCCGTCGATCGAAGCGCTGCAAAACCGTTTCGGTTATGCCGTGGCCCCGGGGCACAACACCCATTTGCAGCAGATCGAAGCGCAATTGTCGGCGTACTTCGCCGGGACGCTGACTGAGTTCAGCGTTGCCCTGCACATGCCCGGCAGCGAGTTCTCCCGCCGCGTCTGGGCGGAGCTGGCGAAGATCCCCTACGGACAGACCACCACCTACGGCACCATTGCGGCGACCTTGGGCAAGCCCGGTGCCAGCCGGGCGGTGGGCCTGGCCAACGGGCATAACCGCTTATCGATTGTCGTGCCGTGCCACCGCGTGATCGGCGCCGACGGCTCGCTGACCGGCTACGCTGGAGGCCAGCCGCGCAAGGCGTTTTTGCTCAGGCTGGAAAACGCTGCGGTGCAGCTCACGGAGCAGTTGACGCTCTGATCCCCCCACAGGCTTTTCGTAAGGAAGGACACTCGATGGACAGGCTCGACAATCAACTGCACCAACTGCATCACGAGGGGTTGCTGATCCTCACCAATGTCGCCGATGCCGCCGGGGCGCGACTGGTGGAGCAACTGGGCAACAAGGCGGTGGCCACCAGCAGCGCCGCGGTGGCCTGGGTGCATGGCTATCCGGACGGCAACACCCTGCCCCTTGAGCGCCTGGTCTCGACCGTCGAGTCGATTGCCCGGGTCATTTCGGTGCCGCTGACCGTGGACATCGAGGCCGGTTACTCCGATGACCTGGAGCGGGTGGCACAGGTGGTTGACGCGGTGATCGCCGCCGGTGCGGTCGGGATCAATATCGAGGACGGTTCCTCGCCACCGGAATTGCTGGTACGCAAGATTGAAACCGCGCGCCAGGTGGCCGATCGACGTAACGTGAACCTGTTCATCAATGCGCGCACCGATGTCTACCTGCGCGGCCTGGTGCCTGCCGAAGACCGCGTCGCCGAAACCCTCAGGCGCGCCGCGCTGTATCAGGCGGCCGGTGCCAATGGCCTGTTTGCGGCGGGCGTTACCGCCGAGTACGAGATCAAGGCGCTGTGCCACGGCACCTCGCTGCCACTGAATGTGCTGGGATTCCCGGGCCTGCCGTCGCCCGAAGCGCTTGAAGCGCTCGGCGTGCGCCGTCTGAGCGCCGGTTCCGGCATCGCCGAATTCCTCTACGGCGCCATGGCCGGCATTGCCCAAAGTTTTCTGCAAACCGGCAAGTTCGATAGCCACAACCTGAAGGCCTTCACCTATGGCGAAATCAACGCCCTGTTGAAACCGTCCGGGAAAGCCTGAGCCCATGTCCGAGGGCTATCAGGCTGCCAGTGAGTTCCTGGCCGCCATCGATGACGACTGGCGCCGCCACATCGACGCCATCGGCCCGTGCCTGCACCAGCCGCATGCGGCGCGTGATCCCTATGAGTCGCTGGTGCGGGCGATTGCCTATCAGCAACTGCACGCCAAGGCCGGCGATGCGATTGTCGGGCGGCTGCTGGCGCTGTTCGGTTCGGGTGCCTTTCCCCGGCCTGAACAGATCGTCGCCACGGATTTCGACCGATTGCGCAGCTGTGGATTTTCCGCGAGCAAGATCGCGACCATCCAGGGTATCGCCCAGGCATCGCTGGACGGTGTGGTGCCGGATTACGCCACGGCGCTGGCCATGGACGATGAAGCGCTGATCGAGCGGTTGATCACGTTGCGCGGCGTCGGGCGCTGGACCGTGGAGATGCTGCTGATCTACAGCCTGGAACGCCCGGACATCCTGCCGGCCGATGACTTTGGCGTGCGCGAGGGTTATCGACGGCTCAAAGGGCTGGAGGTGCAGCCGACGCGCAAGCAGATGATCGAGATCGGCTCGGCGTGGAGCCCTTACCGGACGGTGGCGGCCTGGTATTTGTGGCGGGTGCCCGGGCGGTAGACCGCGTTATCGTTCTTCGCGAGCAGGCTCGCTCCCACATTCGACCGCATTCCCATGTCAGAACTCGGTTAAATGTGGGAGCGAGCCTGCTCGCGAAGGCATCCTTACCAACAACACACAACCAGAGCCTGTCACAACCCCGACTTCAACCGGCTGAACGCCCGGATCAACGCCCGGTTGAATACCTTGCCATTGTCATTCTTGCTGTACAGCAAAGCCTTGACCGCGGCCGGTGGATACGTCCCCGGATCATTGCGGATCGCCGGGTCGATCAAGCCATCGGCCGCCGTGATCGCATTGGCGTAATGGATGGTGTCGGTGATCGGCGCGATCACTTGCGGGGTCATCAGGTAGTCCATCAAGGCAAGAGCGGCCTTCGGATGCGGCGCATCCCTGGGAATGACCATGGCATCAAACCAGATCAACGTGCCCTCCTTCGGAATCCGGTACTTGAGCGAATAGGGTTTACCCGCCGCCTCGGCCTGGCCCGCCGCGATGCCCACGTTGCCGTTCCACGACATCGCCACGCAGGTGTTGCCGTTGGCCAGGTCGCTGATGTTCAGGTCGTTGTCGAAGTAGCGAATGTACGGCCGAATCTTCGCCAGTTGCTGCTCGGCGAGTTTCAGGTCGTCGAGGTTCTGGCGATTGATGTCCAGCCCCATGTACTTCATGACCGCCGCGAACACTTCATTGGGATCGTTGAGCAGGCTGACCCCGCAATCGGCGAATTTCGAGACCACGGCCGGGTCGAACAGCATCGCCCAACTGTCGGTCGGCGCGTCGGCCAGGCGCTGTTTCACGGCCTGTTCCTGATAACCCACGCCCGTGGTGCCCCAGGCGTAGATCCCGGCATAGCGGTTGCCTGGATCGAACACCGCCATGTGCTGGCGGAACTCCTCGCCGACGCCGGCGAAATGCGGCAGTTGCTGCTTGTCGACCGTCTGCACAGCGCCACTCTCGATGGCGCGCGACAGGTGCTGCCCCGCCGTCAATACCAGGTCATAGCCACTGTGGCCGGTGAGCAGCTTGGTCTCGACGGTTTCCAGGGAGTCGAAGTGGTCGACCACCACATGAATGCCGGTTTTTTCCTCGAAGTTTTTCAGGGTATCCGGGGCCAGGTACTCGCCCCAGATATACAGGTTGACCACCGGCTTGGCGGTGTCGGCGGCCTGCACACACAGGGGTGCAAGCACCAGCAGTATTGCTTGAGTCAGTTTGTGCAGGCCCATGGTCAGACTCCCTTTTTGTTGCAAGCAGTGCCGGCGTACTGCGGCATGGTGATGCACGCGACGTTGCCGCCGCCGAGGAGGATTTCCCGGGAGTTTTCGATGCCGACGATGCTGTGTTTCGGAAACAGCTCGGCCAGGGTCGCCAGCGCCACCTTGTCGTTGCGATCACCAAAGAGCGGTACCACGATGGCGCTGTTGCCGGCGTAGTAGTTGATGTACGACGCGCAGATCTTCGTCCCGGCCTGGCGGGTATGGGTGCTGTCCTGCTGGTCCAGCCCTTCGGCTTCTTCGGCCGTCCATTGCAGCACATCCGGCTGCGGCAGCTTGTGCACGACCAGCTCGCGGCCGCGACTGTCGCGGGTGCTGCGCAGGATGTCATAGGCCTCCTGATAGATTTCCCACTGCGGGTCGTCGCGGTTGTCGGTCCATTGCAGCACCACTTCACCGGGGCGCACGAAGCAGGCGAGGTCGTCGACGTGGCCATCGGTTTCGTCGAACTTGCAGCCCCGCGGCAGCCAGATCACCTGCTCGGCGCCGAGGTAATCGGTGAGGCGGCGGGTGACTTCGTCCTTGCCCAGATGCTGGTTGCGGTTGCGATTGAGCAGGCATTGCTCGGTGGTGAGGATGCTGCCCTGGCCGTCGCTCTGGATGCCGCCCAGCTCGGCAATCAAGGGGGCGCGATAGCGGTCGAAGCGTTCGATTTCGAGGATCTTGCCCGCGATCTGGTCGTCCTTGTCCCACGGGTAGTACAGGCCGCCGTCGAGCCCGCCGTAGGCATTGAATTCGAAGTCGACACCGCGCACTTCGCCGCTCTGGTCATTGACCACAAAGCACGGGCCGCTGTCGCGGAACCAGGTGTCGTTGCAGGTCATTTCCACCACACGCACCTGCGGCGGTAACTGGCGGCGCGCGGTGGCGAACTGTGCCGCCGAGGCGCACACGGTGACCGGTTCGCTCATGGAAATGGCGGTGACGATCTGCACCCAGACTTTCTGCGCAGGCTTGGCACCGTTGCGCCAGACGTCGGTGCGCTCCGGCCAGCCGAGCCAGCAACCGGACTTGGCTTCGAATTCGCCAGGCAGACGGAAACCGTCCTGTTTGGGAGTGGTGTCGAGCAAACGGGCCATGGTCAAACCTCTTCAGCAGGGATTGGAATGACCACAGGCTAAGGGCGTTGGCGACTGGCCCGCCAACGATGATTATTTCGGAATACTTGAATTCAACTCATCAATCGAGCAACTGATCGTTGAACCATTCCAGCATCTGCGCCACGGCCGGACGCTCCAGCCGCACCCGTTCGCACACCAGCGCGTATTGGCCCAGGGCAGTCATGCTCGACGTGAACGGCCGTACCAGGCGACCGCTGAGCAAATCTTCCTGGGCCGTCAGGTTGTCGCCCATGGCCACGCCCTGCCCTTGCGCCGCCGCCTCCAGCGCAAGCCCCGCGTGGGCGAAATACAACTGGCGGTCGGGGCGCTGGTCGCCGGCGTGGCTGGTGAGCCACGCAGTCCAGGTCTTGCCGTCCTGGTCGTCGTGCAGCAGGCAGTGACGGGCTAGGTCCTTCGGGGTTTTCAGCGAGCCCTGGTTGAACAGGCCGGGGCTGCACACCGGGAAGAACTGCAACGCCGGCAGCGGTCGGACGAAATACGCGCTGCTGTCCACCGGACCGGTGCCGTAGGTGATCGCCAGGTCGATGTCTTCCCCCGGCGCCGTGGCGTCGATCGGTTGTTCGTACAGATGCAGGGTGATGTGCGGATAGCGCGCATAGAAATCTGTGAGACGGCTCATCAGCCACTTTTGCGCCAGCTCGGCGGTCACCGCCAGACGCAGCACCGCAAGCGATGAAGGATCGCGCAGTTCATCGCAGGCATCGCCAATCAGTTCGAACGCCTGCTGCAAACTCTGCATCAGGCGCCCGGCGGCCAGGGTCGGGCGAATCTGCCGGCCTTCGCGCACGAACAGCGGCACACCGAGTTGCTCCTCGAGCTGGCGAATCTGGTGGCTGACCGCGCTGTCGGTGACACACAACTCGCCCGCCGCCCGGCCGAAATGGGCATGGCGGGCGGCGCATTCGAAGGTTCGCAGGGCTGCCAGGGAAGGTAGTCGTCGCATCAGGTCGTGTCCCGGTTTCGAGGCGGACATGCTGACTTGGCCTGTGGCAGGCGTCCAGTATCACCGCGTTATCGTTCTTCGCGAGCAAGCCCGCTCCCACATTTAGAATGCAATCCCCTGTGGGAGCGGGCTTGCTCGCGAATAGGACAGTCCATTCACCTCAAATCCAATGACCTATCACGCGGACTGATCAACTCGACCTCGGCCTTCAACCGCTGGGCCAGTTTGGAAGTGACCCAAACCGGCGATCAACTGAAGCTGGTGGCGACCGGCGACGCGATTCTGGTGCCTGTCCAATAGCAACGACGGTCCATTACCCTGAAGAATCCATCGCCCAGTGGCATCAGCGTTTCAGCCTGGCTCACTGAGAATAATTATCAATTTTTTTCAGGCGGCAGTTCCCCTTTGCATGTTTCGTTCGGTTAACCCCTCAGAAGCACTTCAACTACCGATCGATTCGATGCAAAGGGATCCCCATGTCGCACCCGCTTGTCACCCGTTTCCGTTTTGCCTTGTGCCCTCTGGCGCTGGCCCTGCCTGCCGCCCTGCTGAGCTTCGCCGCCCACGCCGCTGAAACCGATGCCGAGAAGAAGCCGGCCAAGGACGACGGCGTGCTGCAACTGGGCGCAACGACCATTTCCGCCCAGGCGCTGGGCGCTACTACCGAAGGCACCCACTCCTACACCACCGGTTCAACGTCTACGGCCACCGGCCTGCCCCTGTCGATCCGCGAAACGCCGCAATCGGTGACCGTCATCACCCGCCAGCAAATGGACGACCGCGGCGTGCAGACCATCGGCGACGCGCTACGCAACACCCCCGGGATTTCGACGCAGAAGTACGACAGTGACCGCACCGAGTTTTCCGCCCGTGGCTTTGCCATCACCAACTTTCAGTACGACGGCATCAACATCCCGTATGACGGCGTCTACGGTGAAAACCCTAACAACAGCGACGACGCCTCCAGCCTGGACCGCATCGAAATCGTCAAGGGTGCGACCGGCCTGATGACCGGTTCGGGCGACCCGGCTGCCACCGTCAACCTGATCCGCAAGAAGCCGACCAAGGAATTCAAGGCGTCGATCAGCGGCACCGTCGGTTCGTGGGATGCCTATCGCAGCGTCGGCGACATTTCCGGTTCGCTGAACGATTCCGGCAGCGTGCGTGGCCGCTTTGTCGGCGCGTATTCCGACAAGAACTCCTACCAGGATCACTACAGCCAGAAGAAGGACCTGTTCTACGGCGTCCTCGAAGCCGACCTGACTCCCGACACCCTGCTGACCTTCGGCATCGACAAGTCCAGCGCCACCCCGCGCGGCTCGTCCTGGACCGGCAACCCGGTGTACTTCTCGGACGGCGGCCGTACCGACTTCCCGCGTCACTTCAACCCGGGTGCCGACTGGAGTCGTCGCGACTTCGACGACATCACCTACTTCGCCTCCCTGGAACAGGCCCTGGCCAACGACTGGAAGTTCAAGGCCACGTTCGACCAGAAAACCACCGATCACGACACTCGCCTGGCCTCGGCCAGTGGCGGCAACCCGGACCGTGCCACCGGTGAAGGCATGTTTCTGTACTGGGGTCGCTGGGAAGGTCATCGCGTGCAAAACACCGCTGACGTGAACGTCACCGGCCCCTTCTCCCTGGGAGGCCGCGAGCATGAACTGGTGGCCGGCTTCATGGCCTCCCACTCGCGCCAGACCGGCGCGACCTTCGACACCAGTGCCTTCGCCATGGTCCCGGGGAGCATCTACGACTGGAACGGCGATCTGCCGGAACAGGACTTCCCGAAAAACGGCAAGTACGAACGCACCCAAAGCCAGAACGGTCTGTACCTGGCCACGCGTCTGCACGCGACCGATGACCTGTCGATCATCCTCGGCAGCCGCTTGAGCAC
The DNA here is from genome assembly GCF_054343835.1 of Pseudomonas sp. GNP012. NCBI lineage: Bacteria > Pseudomonadati > Pseudomonadota > Gammaproteobacteria > Pseudomonadales > Pseudomonadaceae > Pseudomonas > Pseudomonas sp. GNP012. Next base: position 2,681,934 of record NZ_JBTGUU010000001.1, read on the forward strand.
CTTCAAGTACAACGAAGACTATTCGTACTATCCGGGTGCGGGACTCGATGACACCCATGCCAGCTACAAGGAGCATGGCGTGGTCACGCCTTATGCCGGTGTGGTGTATGACCTGGACGACACCTACTCGGCCTACGCCAGCTACACCAGCATTTACCAGCCGCAAACCTACAAGGACATCAACGGTTCGACCCTGGCGCCGGTCGAAGGCGACAGCTACGAAGCCGGCCTGAAAGCCGCCTACTTCGACGGGCGCCTGAATGCCAGCCTGGCCTTCTTCCGCATCGAGCAAGACAACCTCGCTGAATCGATCGGCACCAACCCGGTGACCAACGAAGGCATCTACAAGGCCATCGACGGCGCGACCACCAAAGGCGTGGAACTGGAATTGGCCGGGGAAGTGGCGCAAGGCTGGAACGTGTCGGCCGGCTACACCTACGCCCGCACCCGTGACGCCGATGAACAGCGCGTCTTCGGCTTCCCGCTGTCCACCAGCAAACCGGAACACGTCGTGCGTACGTTCACCACCTACCGCCTGCCCGGCGCACTGGACAAGGTGACCATCGGAGGCGGCATCAGCTGGCAGAGCGCGTTCTACGGCAAGATCTACAGCCCGACCGTGGGCGACTACACCCGCATCAAGCAAGGCGGATACACCCTCGTCGACCTGATGAGCCGCTACCAGTTCAACGAGAACCTGAGCTTCACCGTCAACGCCAACAACGTCTTCGACAAACGCTACCTGACGGGACTGGGCAACTTCGACACCACGTACTACGGCGAACCACGCAACGTGATGTTGACCACCAAGTGGGATTTCTGAAGCTGAACACCTGAAAAAAACCGGCCAGAAAGGCTAAAGCCAGTCAGTCAAGCGCAATACCTGTGGGAGCGGGCTTGCTCGCGAAAGCGGTGTGTCAGGCAGCATCAATGTTTACTGTTGCGCAGTCTTCGCGAGCAAGCCCGCTCCCACAATGGTTCCCAGCGTTTATGAGATCCCATGTGGGAGCGCGTCGGAACCACACCAGTTGATCAGGCCGCAGCCGGTACGCCGCTATGGAAACGGAATTCCACATCCGGGGATTCGATCAGTTCCTGTTCGGCGGCGCGGACCTTGTCGATCACCTGAGCGATGTCCCTGGCGTCACCATACTGGTAGGCCAGTTTCAGGTATCCCTGGAAATGCCGGGCCTCGCTCTTGAGCAGGCCGAAATAGAACTTGCCCAGTTCTTCGTCCAGATGCGGCACCAGCGCTTCGAAACGCTCGCAACTGCGGGCCTCGATGAAGGCGCCCACCACCAAGGTGTCCACCAGTTTCACCGGCTCGTGACTGCGCACCACCTTGCGCAGGCCCGACGCATAACGCCCGGCGGACAGCTGGCGCAGCGCAATCTTGCGGCGCTTCATCAGGCGCATGACCTGCTCGTGGTGCACCAGTTCTTCCCGGGCCAGACGCGACATCATGTTGATCAGGTCGACATGGGAATGGTACTTGGCTATCAGGCTCAACGCGGTGCTGGCGGCCTTGAATTCGCAGTTCTTGTGGTCGATCAGCAAGGTTTCCTGATCGGCCAGCGCGGCTTGAACCCAGCCGTCGGGGGTGCGGCAGCCAAGGAACTCGTGAATTTCGGGAAGGATCATGGGGCTCACGGACAAATAGGTTCAAAACGAAGGGCGCCGATTATACCGGCCTGCCCGCAGACCACCAGTCGCCAACCGTTGATATGCATCAAGTCCCCGAATCGCAGGCAGCAACTATAGTTGTGCAACGCCGTGCTTTTTTATTTTCAGGAGATCGCGCTCATGCAAGCCGTACGCAGCATTCTGGTGGTCATCGCCCCCGAACACTCCGAAAGCCTCGCGCTCAAGCGGGCGAAGCTGATCGCCGGCGTGACCCAGGCGCAGTTGCATCTGCTGGTGTGCGACCCCAAGCATGATCACAGTGGCATGTTGGGTGTGCTCAAGGCCGCTTTACAGGGAGACGGATACAGCGTCACCACCGAGCAGGCCTGGAACCAGAGCCTGCATCAAACCATCGTCGAGGTGCAGCAAGCCGAAGGCTGCGGTCTGGTGGTGAAACAGCACTTTCCCGACAGCGCCCTGAAAAAAGCCTTGCTGACACCCGAGGACTGGAAACTGCTGCGCCAATGCCCTTCCCCGGTACTGCTGGTGAAAACCGCTGGCTCATGGAAAGACAAAGTGATCCTGGCAGCCATCGACGTCGGCAACACCGACCTCGAACACCGCCACCTGCACAACACAATCATTGATCATGGCTATGACATCGCAACCCTGGCCAAGGCCCGTTTGCACGTGATCAGCGCCCACCCGTCGCCGATGCTGTCGTCGGCCGACCCCACGTTTCAACTTAGCGAAACCATCCAGGCGCGCTACCGCGAGCAATGCAAGTCGTTCCAGGCCGAGTTCGACATCGACGATGATCACCTGCACATCGAGGAAGGCCCGGCGGACGTATTGATTCCGTTCATGGTGCACAAGCTGCAGGCGGCCGTGACCGTCATCGGTACCGTGGCGCGTAGCGGGTTGTCAGGCGTGTTGATCGGCAATACGGCGGAAGTGGTGCTCGATTCGGTTGAAAGTGACGTATTGGTGCTCAAGCCGCAGGAGATCGAGGATCATCTTGAGGAGATTGCCGGCAAGCACTGAGATATGTGGTGATTGAAAGGCCGTCTTCGCGAGCAAGCCCGCTCCCACACTGGATCTTCAGCAGACACAACTTTTGTGTACGACGGGGGATAAATGTGGGAGCGGGCTTGCTCGCGAAGCTTTTAAAAAATTTAGCCTTCAAACGCATCCTTCAGAAACCCCGGCGCAATGTAGCGCTGGTAATGCGCCTCGGAGAGCAGGAAAAATTCCCGATCAATGGCATCGCGCAGTTCCGGCAGGTTCCAGTCGCGAAACTCCGGCAGCAATACCATCCCGTAGGCTTCCAGGTTGTTGATCACCCGCGCCCCCCGGGCGATCAACTGGTAGGCCCAGCAATATTCCGACTGATGGGGCACGAAACGGATCTTGCGTTGCTCCAGCTGCATCCGCAGCTGCGCCGGATCGAAAATTTCCACCTTGGCGGCCATCACTTGCGACAGCAATTGCTCAAGACGCAGCCATACAGCGCGCTTTTCCTCCTCGTTGTAACCGTTCCAGTGGATCACTTCGTGGTGGAAACGCTTGCAGCCACGGCACACCAGGTCACCGTAAACAGTGGAGCAAAGGCCGACGCACGGCGTCTTGATGGTCTGATTGGGCATAGGTAGGCAAAACGCGAAAAAGCAGAACAGGCCGGCATGTTAGACCTTTGTCCACCATTGATCACCCCTCAAAGTTCAGGGCCATGGCTAAATCGGCGTTTACCGACCGCCACCAAAGTCCAATAAAACCTGACTTACCTTAAATTTTTTTTTGCCGTAGAATCAGCCTGCCTTTTTAGGCGCCAATGTCCGTTAGAAGCTGTTTTCAAAGCGTCACGAGCACAGTCGTTCCTTCAGAGCGGTGTTGGCGAGGGGTTTTTCCAGCGGGGAAAAGCCCAACGCCAACCCTCATCAGCTCCCGTTCTGCAGGCGTAAAACTTTGAAAGCAGCTTCTGTAAGGAATTGTCGGTAATTCTGGCTAAGTGGCTCACAACGCCATGCAGCGCATGAGTACGGCAATTTCGGGATGAGCGTCCCGGACACCCATTTGGGACCACTGATGAGGGTAATAACTGTGCTTGAAGCCTACCGCAAACATATCGAAGAGCGCGCAGCACTGGGTATCGTTCCCCAGCCGCTAAACGCCGAACAAACTGCAGGCCTGGTCGAGCTGCTGAAAAATCCCCCGGCTGGCGAAGAAGCATTCCTCGTTGACCTGATCACCAATCGCGTTCCGCCTGGAGTGGACGAAGCAGCCTATGTCAAGGCCGGCTTCCTGTCCGCCATCGCCAAAGGCGAAGCCACCTCCCCCCTGATCGACAAGAAGCGCGCTGTTGAACTGCTCGGCACCATGCAGGGCGGCTACAACATCGTGACTCTGGTAAACCTGCTGGACGACGCCGAACTGGCGCCAGTAGCTGCCGAAGAACTCAAGCACACCCTGCTGATGTTCGATGCTTTCCACGACGTCGCTGAAAAAGCCAAGAACGGTAACGTTCACGCCAAAGGCGTGCTGCAATCCTGGGCTGACGGCGAGTGGTTCGTGAAGCGCCCGACCCTGGCCGACAAGATCAGCCTGCGCGTGTTCAAGGTCACCGGCGAAACCAACACCGACGACCTGTCTCCTGCGCCTGATGCCTGGTCCCGTCCGGACATCCCGTTGCACGCCCTGGCCATGCTGAAAATGGCTCGCGACGGCATCGTGCCTGACGCACAAGGCGTCACCGGTCCGATGAAGCAGATCGAAGAAATGCGCAATGCCGGCTTCCCGATCGCCTACGTCGGCGACGTGGTCGGTACCGGTTCTTCGCGTAAATCGGCAACCAACTCCGTACTGTGGTTCTTCGGCGACGACGTTCCTTACGTGCCGAACAAGCGTGCCGGCGGTTTCTGCTTCGGCAGCAAGATCGCTCCGATCTTCTACAACACCATGGAAGATGCCGGCGCACTGCCAATCGAATTCGACGTTTCCAACATGCACATGGGCGACGTGATCGACCTGTACCCGCATGCTGGCAAAGTCTGCAAGCACGGCACCGACGAAGTCCTGACCACCTTCGAAATGAAGACCCCGGTCCTGTTGGACGAAGTTCGCGCCGGCGGCCGTATTCCGCTGATCATCGGCCGTGGCCTGACCGAGAAGGCTCGCGCCGAGCTGGGTCTGCCACCTTCGACCCTGTTCAAGAAGCCTGAAGCACCGGCTGAAAGCACCAAGGGTTTCACCCTGGCGCAGAAAATGGTCGGCAAGGCTTGCGGCGTGACCGGCGTTCGTCCGGGCACCTACTGCGAACCGAAGATGACCACCGTGGGTTCCCAGGACACCACAGGTCCAATGACCCGTGACGAACTGAAAGACCTGGCGTGCCTGGGCTTCTCGACCGATCTGGTGATGCAGTCCTTCTGCCACACCGCGGCTTATCCAAAGCCGATCGACGTGACCACCCACCACACCCTGCCTGACTTCATCATGACCCGCGGCGGCGTTTCCCTGCGCCCGGGCGACGGCATCATCCACTCGTGGCTGAACCGCATGCTGCTGCCAGACACCGTCGGTACCGGTGGTGACTCCCACACCCGTTTCCCGATCGGCATCTCGTTCCCGGCCGGTTCCGGTCTGGTTGCGTTCGCCGCAGCCACCGGCGTCATGCCGCTGGACATGCCTGAGTCGATCCTGGTTCGCTTCAAAGGCGAACTGCAGCCAGGCGTCACCCTGCGTGACCTGGTTCACGCCATTCCTTACTACGCGATCCAGGCTGGCCTGTTGACCGTAGAGAAGAAAGGCAAGAAGAACGCCTTCTCCGGTCGCATCCTGGAGATCGAAGGTCTGCCTAAACTGACCGTAGAACAAGCGTTCGAACTGTCTGACGCCTCGGCTGAACGTTCGGCTGCCGGTTGCACCATCCAGCTGTCCAAAGAGTCGATTGCCGAATACCTGCAGTCCAACATCACCCTGCTGCGCTGGATGATCGGCGAAGGCTACGGCGATGCACGTACTCTGGAACGTCGCGCTCAAGCGATGGAAGCCTGGCTGGCCAACCCTGAGCTGCTGGAAGCAGACAAGGACGCCGAATACGCCGAAGTCATCGAGATCGACCTGGCCGACATCAAGGAGCCTGTGCTCTGCGCGCCGAACGACCCGGACGACGCTCGCCTGCTCTCCAGCGTTGCTGGCGAGAAGATCGACGAAGTGTTCATCGGTTCGTGCATGACCAACATCGGTCACTTCCGCGCTGCCGGCAAGTTGCTGGAACAGGTCAAAGGTCAGCTGCCAACCCGTCTGTGGCTGTCGCCGCCGACCAAGATGGACGCTCACCAGCTGACCGAAGAAGGCTACTACGGCATCTACGGCAAGGCCGGCGCGCGCATGGAAATGCCGGGCTGCTCGCTGTGCATGGGTAACCAGGCACGTGTAGAGCCGAACTCGACCGTTGTGTCGACTTCGACCCGTAACTTCCCGAACCGTCTGGGTGACGGCGCGAACGTCTACCTGGCTTCGGCTGAGCTGGCGTCCGTGGCTTCCATCCTGGGTCGCCTGCCGACCGTCGAGGAGTACATGGAATACGCTGGCAAGATCGACAGCATGGCGGCCGATGTCTACCGCTACCTGTCCTTCGACCAGATCGCCGAGTTCCGTGAAGCTGCTGCGAACGCCAACATCCCGGTCGTTCAAGCCTAACGTTGCAACGCAATGAAAAACGCCGCCCATCGTGAGATGAGCGGCGTTTTTTTATGCCTTCAATTTGAACACTACCCCCTGTGGGAGTCATGCATTCAACTGAAGCGCCTGTTTCACCGCACCATCCACACTCAACCCACTCAGCACCACCCCGTTAGCCTTCACCTGCGACAACACCGCCAACGCCGCTTGTGCGTCGTCCTTCAGACGCGCCAGGATCAGGCACGGGCCTTCCTCATGCACATGCACGAAAAACGCCTGCAACGCCTCAATGCTGGTGCCATCCAGATCCGGCGACTCCTCCAGACTCAGAATCACTGTATGAATCGGCGTTTGCGAATGCCGGATCAAGTGCAAGGCAGCGCCGAGAATCCGCTCGACATTGGCAAAGAACAACGCTTCACCCGGCCGCACAATCAACACGCCAGGCACGGCCTGGGCCGCTGGATGGCGTTGCAGGTCGACAAAGTCGTGACCGCCATCGATGCGCCCGAGAATCTGGATATCCGCCGCCGACAGTTGCTTGAGCATCAGCAACACACTGATCGCCACCGCCACCAGCAAGCCATCCAGCACACCCAGTAGCAATACCGCACCCACGGCGCAGATCACCAGCAAGCGGTCACGGCGCCAGATGAAATAGCGTCCCAGCGGTTGCAGGCTCAAGCCACGCCCCAACGCATGGATAACGATGGCGGCGAGAATCGGTTCCGGAGTCAGGGCGATATACGGCAGCACCGTAAGGACAATGAGCAGCACCACCAGCGCCGCCACGATCCCGGCCAGGCGTGAAGTGGCGCCGGCAGCCTCATTGGCCGACGTCGCCGAATACCCCGCGCCCGCCGGCATGCCGTGGAACAGACCGGACAACAGGTTGGAAGCCCCCAGCGCCAGCAGGTCGCGGTTCGACGTTACGCGATCACCGTGCTTGAGCGCATAGGCACTGATCGAGCCATACGACTCGGCATACAGAATCATCACCATGGCAAACGCCAGCTCACCCACACGCAGCCAGTCGGTAAACGGCAATACCGGCAGCTTCGGCACCTCCAGGCCCAGGTCGATCAAGCCGATCAGCTTCACGCCATAGTCCGGCAGGTCCAGCCACTGCCCCGCCGCGATGCCGATCACCACCACCAGCAAACCACCCGGCAGGCGCCGAAACCGCGCGAACAGCCATAACAAGGCCAATGCCACGGCGCCGACAGCAGCTGCGGCCCAGTTCCATTGCGGCAGTTGCTCCAGCAATTGCGGCAGAAAACCCACCAGGTTGGCTTCGGTCAAATGCACGCCCACTACGCTGGCGACCTGCTTGAGAATGATGGTCAGCGCCAGGCCAAAGGCAAAACCACGCAGCACCGGCTTGGCGATGAACGACGTCACGCTGCCGAGTTTGAACAGCCCCGCCAGCAGGAAAAACGCCCCGGTCATCAGTACCAGACCGAGGGCCAGGGTCGAGCGAAGCTCGGGATCGCCATTGGCCAAGGTGGCGGTCGCGGCGGCCAGCACGGCGGCGGAGGATGAAGTGGCCGAGACAATGGCAAAACGGCTGGTACCGAACAGGCCATAACACAGCAACCCGGCAAACAAGGCGATCACCCCGGCCTGGGGCGCCAGTGCGGCGATGCTTGAATAAGCGACGGCTTCGGGCAACAACAGGCCGGCTATCGACAACCCGGCCAACAGGTCCTGCCAGCGCTTGGGTTGCTCGGTGGGGTTGGCGTTGGGGGCGCTCGACAATCGAATGTCTCCAGGCGAAAAAAAGCCGCTGCACGTATCACGTGCAGCGGCCACTGTAGCTGAAAATCAAAGGATCGCAGGCTGCGATCTATTGATCTTACGCGCTCAACGAATAAATCAACGCGGTAATCGCCACCAGACCCACCGCCGTCACGAAGACGTTGGACGCCTGACCGCGATAGCGTGCCATCGCCGGCACCTTGCGGATGGCGTACATCGGCATCAGGAACAGGATCGCCGCGATCACCGGGCCACCGAGGGTTTCGATCATGCCCAGGATGCTCGGGTTCAGCGTGGCGACGATCCAGCACACCACCAGCATGAACGCGGCGGTCATGCGGTCCAGGGCCTTGGCGGACGGACGCTGGCCACTCTTGACGATCAGCCCCTTGAGACCTTCGCTGGCGCCGATGTAGTGCCCCAGGAACGACTTGGAAATGGCCACGAAGGCAATCAACGGCGCCGCGAAGGCAATGGTCGGGTTGCTGAAGTGGTTGGCCAGGTACGACAGGATCGACAGGTTCTGCGCCTTTGCTTCAGCCAGTTGCGCTGGCGACAGGGTCAGCACGCAACTGAAGACGAAGAACAGCACCATCACCACCATCAACAGGTGCGCCCGGGACAGGATCTGCGAGCTGCGCTCCTCGGCGTGATCACCGTAGCGACGCTTCTGGTCCACGGCGAAGGCCGAGATGATCGGCGAATGGTTGAACGAGAACACCATCACCGGAATCGCCAGCCACAGGGTGTGCAACAGCGCCGACGGTGCCGGCACGCTGCTGGCGGTGGTCAGGATGCCGCCGTTCCAGTGCGGAACCAGGTACACCGCCAGGAACAGCAAGGCGACGATGAACGGATAGACCATCAGGCTCATGGCCTTGACGATCAGTTGCTCACCGCAACGCACCACCGCCAGCAGGCCGAGGATCAGCACCAGCGACAGCACGGCGCGCGGTGGCGGCGTGATGTGCAGTTGATGCTCGAGGAAGCTGCCCACGGTGTTGGTCAGGGCCACGCTGTAGATCAGCAGGATCGGGAAAATGGCGAAGAAGTACAGCAAGGTGATCAGCGCACCGGCCTTGATGCCGAAATGCTCTTCCACCACTTCAGTGATGTCGGCGCCTTCGCGACCGGACAACACAAAACGGGTCAGCCCGCGGTGCGCGTAGAACGTCATCGGGAACGCCAGCAACGCCAGGATCAGCAGCGGCCAAAAGCCGCCGAGGCCCGCATTGATCGGCAAAAACAGGGTGCCCGCACCAATCGCCGTGCCAAACAGGCCCAGCATCCACGTGGTGTCCTGGCGATTCCAGCTCGAAAGCGTTGCGGGTGTTGCTGCTACATAGCGTTTGTTGACGCTATTGGCCTGATCATTCATCCGGTGGGATCTCCACATTCCGGTCACTTGCCACCCGGTCAGAACGCGTCGGAATACCCGACAGGCAGCGCCCTGACCGGAACAGGGGCGCGATTCTGGAGGATTAGTGAACAGAAGCAAAGACTTAGGTGAGGAACGGTGGTACCAGATTGGCAAAAAACAGACCTGTGGGAGCGAGCCTGCTCGCGAATACCTTGGCACATCCAACATTCACTTTGGCTGACACACCGCCATCGCGAGCAGGCTCGCTCCCACAAGGATCTGTCGTGTACTTGTGCTTCATCGCCAAACAGCAGTCCGCACTTGATAAAGGTCCACCATCATGTATTTTTAAACAACCTGCATTCCTCCTGGAGTCTTCCCATGCCACTGGTTCGCGTCGACATCAAAAAACATCAGGACCCCACCCACGCCAAACGCATCGGCCAACTGATCTACGCCGCGATGCACAGCACCATCGGCGTGCCGGAGAATGATAATTTTCAGATACTCGCCGAACACGATGAGCAGCATTTCATCTTTGATCCCGGTTACCTGGGTATCGACCGCACGGACCAGTTGGTGGTGATCCAGATCACCATGAGCGAGGGGCGAACCGTCGAGCAGAAAAAACGCCTCTACAAAACCATCGCCGAAAGCCTTCACACAGAGCTGGGCGTGCGCCTGGAGGACGTATTCATCAATCTGGTGGAAGTCAAAAAAGAGAACTGGTCGTTCGGCAACGGAATTGCCCAATACGCCCTCTGATATTCAACCTGAAATCGAGAAAGACCCATGCCCCGCGTTTCCCGCAAACAAGCCGACCTCAACCGCGAGACCATCGTCAATGCCGCTACGCGGCTGTTCCGCGAACGCGGTTTGCACGGGATCAGCGTGGTCGATGTGATGGCCGCCGCGGGTTTGACCCACGGCGGCTTCTACGGGCACTTCGAATCCCGCGAAGCCCTGGCGCAAGAGGCCAGTGGCCGGGCTTTCGAGCAGGCCGCGCAACGCTGGCAAGCACGGGTGGCCGATCAGGAGAGCAAGGACACCGCCCGCCGCGCCGTGGTCGAAACGTACCTGTCCAGAGAAAGCCGGGACAATCCGGGTGACAGCTGCCCGGTAGTGGCCTTTGCCGGGGACATGTGCCACGAGGCCGCCGAGAGCGGTTTGCGTCAAACCTATCTGCTGGGCCTGAACAACCTGCTCGATTCCCTGGGCTCACTGCTCGACACCCAAGACGAAGCCGACAAACGGCAACAGGCGCTGGTGCAGTATTCGCTGATGTTCGGCGCGCTGATGTTGTCCCGGGCGACCCGCGGCGATCCACTGTCGGATGAAATTCTCGAGGCTGCCCGATCAGCACTCTCGGCGTCGAAATAAAAGGTTCTTCACGCATTCCCGGAAAACTGCAGGAGCCAGCCTGCTGGCGATGGACTCCAGTGCGCCGCGATCATCCAGTTCGCCCGCGTAATCGTTGACGACCATCGCTGGCAAGCCAGCTCCCACAAAGGACCGCGCCCACGCTAAAACTGTAGGAACAGCCGGTCGACGCTCGATTGCTGGCGATGGACTCAAGCGCACCGCGTTAATCCAGCTCACACGCGTTATCGTTAACGACCATCGCTGGCAGGCCAGCTCCCACAAAAGACCGTGCCCACGCTGAAACTGTAGGAGCCAGCCTGCTGGCGATGGACGCCAGTGCGCCGCGTTCATCCAGGTCATACGCGTTATCGTTAACGACCATCGCTGGCAAGCCAGCTCCCACAAAGGACCGCGCCCACGCTGAAACTGTAGGAGCCAGCTTGCTGGCGATGGACTCCAGTGCGCCGCGTATATCCAGTCCACACGCGTTATCGTTAACGACCATCGCTGGCAAGCCAGCTCCCACAAGGGGCCATGCCCACGCTGAAACTGTAGGAGCCAGCCTGCTGGCGATGGACTCAAACGCGCCGCGTTTATCCGGTTCCCACGGGTTATCGTTAACGACCATCGCCGGCGGTTGCCAAGCTATCCTGAAATCAGCAATCTCAAGCGACGTTCGAGCCGTTTTTCCGATGCCCACAGGGAGCCAAGCATGCCTGTAACCGTTCTGGTACTGGTTGAAACCATCAATGATTACCTGCCTATCCTCGAACATCAGGGCTTCCACCTGATACTGGCCCCGACGCCCGCCGAGCGTGCCGAAGCCATCGCCCGCCACGCCGGGCAGATCGACGCCGTCCTGACCCGTGGGCCATTGGGGCTGTATGCCGATGAAATCGCCGCGCTGCCCAGACTCAAGATCATCTGCGTGATCGGCGCCGGCTATGAACACGTCGACCTGCAGGCCGCCGCCGACCGGGGCATCACCGTCACCAATGGTGCCGGGGTCAACGCCTCGTCCGTCGCCGACCATGCCATGGCGCTGCTGCTGTCGCTGGTACGTGACGTGCCCCGCTGTGACGCCGCCGTTCGGCGCGGCGAGTGGCCGAAGATCATGCGCCCTTCCCTCGCCGGCAAGCGCCTGGGCATCCTCGGCCTCGGCGCGGTCGGCATGGCCATCGCCAAACGTTCCAGTGCCGGCTTCGACATGAGCATCTGCTACCACAATCGCCAACGTCGCAGCGATGTGCCCTACACGTTCTGCTCGACCCCGACCGAACTGGCGCGCGCCTCGGACTTCCTGATCGTCGCCACGCCGGGCGGGCTGGGCACCAAGCACCTGATCAATCGCCAGGTGCTCGACGCCTTGGGCCCCCAGGGATTTATCGTCAACATCGCCCGGGCCAGCGTGATTGCCACCGCCGAACTGATCACCGCCCTGGAGCAACGCCGGATCGCCGGCGCAGCGCTGGATGTGTTCGACGCCGAACCGAAGGTGCCGGATGCGCTCAAGACCCTGAGCAACGTGATCCTCACGCCCCATGTCGCCGGACTGTCCCCGGAAGCCACCCAGGGCACCGTCGAACTGGTGGGCAAGAACCTTGTCGCGTTTTTCTCCAGCCAACCGGTGCTGACGCCGATCGATTTGCCGCCGGCCATAAGCCGGGTGGTTCATTGATGGCAATTCAAACAGCTGTATCAAAAACAATGATTGGCCGGCAACACGCTCACCTATAAGAGCCGATCGCGGTTGTGGGTGCGGGGTGTGCGCATTAGATTAGCCAATAGTTTCAGGCCTCCAGAATAAGCAGAAGGGATAAGCATGGCGCTTACTGACCAGTCCACCCGTATCCGCACCGGCGAAGAGCTCGATGCCAGCCTGATCGATCCATACCTCAAGGCCCATATTCCGGGCCTCAGCGGTTTGCCGAAGATCAGCCAGTTCCCGGGCGGCGCGTCGAACCTCACTTACTTGCTGGAATACCCCGAGCAGGAATTCGTCCTGCGTCGACCGCCCTTTGGCCACAAGGCCAAGTCGGCTCACGACATGGGCCGTGAATTCCGCATCCTCAATCAACTTCGCGACGGATTTCCGTACTGCCCGAAAGCCTACGTGCACTGCACCGACGAATCGGTGATCGGGGCCGAGTTCTACGTGATGGAACGGGTCAACGGCATCATCCTGCGCTCCGACCTGCCGCCGGAACTGGGGCTGGACTCGGCGAAAACCGAAGCCCTGTGCAAGAGCTTCATCGACAAGTTCGTCGAACTGCACCAGGTCGACTACAACGCCTACGGCCTGGGTGACCTCGGCAAGCCCGAAGGCTACGTGGCGCGCCAGATCAAAGGCTGGAGCGATCGCTACGAGAAGGCCCTGACCCCCGATGCGCCACAATGGCAAACGGTGAAAGCCTGGCTAAACGACAAAATGCCGGCCGACCATCCGACCTCCAGCATCGTGCACAACGACTACCGCTTCGACAACGTCATCCTCGACCCGAACAACCCGATGCAGATCATCGGCGTGCTCGATTGGGAACTGACCACCCTGGGCGATCCGCTGATGGACCTGGGCAACACCCTCGCCTACTGGATCGAAGCCGATGATCCGGCACCGGTGCAGATGATGCGCCGCCAGCCAAGCCACGCGCCGGGCATGTTGACCCGCCGCGAGTTCGTCGATTACTACGCCCAACGCTCGGGCATCCAGATCGACAATTTCGACTTCTACTACACCTACGGCCTGTTCCGCCTGGCCGGCATCGTGCAGCAGATCTACTACCGCTTCTACCACGGCCAGACCCAGGACAAACGCTTCGCCCAGTTCATCCACATGAACAAACTGCTGGAACAGATGAGCCTGCAGGTGATCCAGAAATCCAGCCTATGACCGTACGCGATCCCTGTAGGAGCGAGCCCGCTCGCGAAGATCGTCAACGATAACGCGCACTAACCGGCCTCAACAGCATTGGCCGCAACCCGGCATTTGACTCGATAACAAGACTTTTCATAAGGGAATCCCATGTCCAAGACTCAGTTGTTCGACCTCGACGGCAAGATCGCTTTCGTCTCCGGCGCCAGCCGTGGCATCGGTGAAGCCATCGCCAAACTGCTGGCCCAGCAAGGCGCCCACGTGATCGTCTCCAGCCGCAAGCTTGAAGGCTGCCAGCACGTCGCCGACTCGATCATCGCCGCCGGCGGCAAGGCCACCGCCATCGCCTGCCACATCGGTGAAATGGAACAGATCAGCCAGGTCTTCGCCGGGATCAAGGAACAGTTCGGCCGCCTCGACATCCTGGTCAACAACGCCGCGACCAACCCGCAGTTTTGCAACGTCCTGGACACCGACCTCAGCGCCTTCCAGAAAACCGTCGACGTGAACATTCGCGGCTACTTCTTCATGTCGGTCGAAGCCGGCAAGCTGATGCGCGAAAACGGCGGCGGCAGCATTATCAACGTTGCTTCGATCAACGGCGTTTCGCCGGGGATCTTCCAGGGCATCTACTCGGTGACCAAGGCGGCGGTGATCAACATGACCAAGGTGTTTGCCAAGGAGTGCGCGCAGTTCGGGATTCGTTGCAATGCGTTGCTGCCGGGGTTGACCGATACCAAGTTTGCTTCGGCGCTGGTGAAGAATGAGGCGATTCTGAATACCGCGCTGCAGCAAATTCCGCTGAAGCGGGTGGCAGACCCGAGTGAGATGGCGGGCGCTGTGTTGTATTTGGCGAGTGATGCTTCGAGTTACACGACAGGAGTTTCGTTGAATGTGGATGGGGGGTTCCTGTCCTGATTCGGTTTGCGAATGAAAGAAAGGCAGTCGTTAGGCTGCCTTTCTTCTTTGCGCTTATCGACCTGAATGAATCCTGTACATCGGTGGAGCCGAGTGGAATGTCCCCACTGCACGAGTGTTATGGCATCAACTACTTTTCGATAAACTCGGCTTGCAAACGATAGTTTCCTTGAGGACGCTCACACGGTAAGACCGGATTACATAAAAAGGGGCACGCCGCTCATTGCTGGTTATTAAAAATAAAGCGCTCCCACGTACTCCCAATGCCCCTTCGGATCACCATAAACAAATACAATAGCATCTTGTGGCCTCCACCCCTTATTAGCTATGCGCCATGTCGCTCCGTCTATTGGATCTACCGCCACAGGGATTCTTTCGCTTGGAGTCGTCACAAACCGACTACCAGGATTCAAAAAGGTCCAGATTTTTTCGGGATGTATTTTGTTTGGTAAAAGTCTAATAGTGTGTTCACTTTCAGGTGATGGAATACTTATCACCTCACGCTCGGTAACTACCCGACCATCGAACATGAAAATCATCAGATCATTTTCTGTATCTGGTCTAATCCAGCAAATCGGTAAATCCAAAGTTCCAATTATGCCATCACCTTTAAGGCTCAGTTGAAACGTGCCAGTCCCGGATACCCCCCTGACACTCCACTCGTAATCTGTTTGCGGTACACAAAAATCAGGCTCGCTCGTAAACTGGAGGTCGTCCCCTTCAATAGTTGAAAAGTTCAGTTGCAGAGGGAGTCCCGCTAATGGACTGTTGTCTTTTATTTTCAGAGTAACCGTTCGCCCTTCACCTGATTTGAAACTCAATCCAAAATCAGGAACAGCTTCGCCGTCAATCAGGGCTTCAACCTCGTCGGCCAGATTCAGCGCCCTGGCGATTGCGGGTGAGGCCTCCACCGTCACAACGTTCTCCTGCCCACGGAGCAAAACAGGTGCCGTACCCCTTTCCACTTTATTACCGTTGATCGACAACGTGGCTTGGTCCCAAGGGCTTGGTGCAACGGTTGCAGCTTTTAATTCGTCGGTCATGACGACGTTTCCTTTTTAGCGTTGGAAAAAAACAGTCCATTCACTATCAGGAAAAGTCGATATACCGAAAACTGCCATAAACGACAGGGCTACTAGACCAAACTGCGATATAAACCGCAGATGGCATACAAGTCGTTCACGTTTTTAAGGTGACCGGGTCGGTGCCGTACCTCGCCAGAAATGCATCGATTCGGCCACGGCATTGGCAGGCGTGACGCCAATCAGCAGATCTCGGGTCCCGCTCTACCCAGGGCAACGATGAAAGCAATCACCATCACCCCGAGCAGGTCGAGGTTGCTGCACATCGTGCCCGGGTTTACTGCGTAACGCAGCGAGTCGTGGTGGTGACTCGGGTCACCTCGCCGTTTTCAGCCCGCACATCGCCCAGTACATCGGTTTTATCCATGGCCTGGCAGTTGCGTACAGGAGGGGGTGGCGTGACCGCTGGAGGTGGTGGCGGGCTGGAACAGCCGCCGAGAATCGCTACGCACAATGCCAGCGACAAGGGTGAGATAACGCGTTTCCCAAGAGTTTTCATAGGTTGACCCGCGATAAGTGATCGACACATTTTTGTGACAACAAAACCGGCGCGCAAAATCCATACACCTGTCACAAAAATAAATATCTGCGAATCACTTATAGCCCAGCCAGTGGCCAATGCCAGCAAAAAGCTGGCAGTTCTTACATCACCGGGTCTGGACGTTGCAGGGAATTGCACTGCAGTTCATAGCGCAATTCTTCGATCAGCGAAGCGACCGACTCTGCTGTTTGCAGCGTGCTCATGTTCAGGCCACTGACCACCAGGTCCACCTGACCCGACACCGGGTGATAGAGCTTGACGGTCAGCCAGTGTTCGCCGGTGATACTGCATTCACAGGCCAGGGGTGAAAAACTGTGCTCGATCAGCATCCTCAACTGCACCAGCGTAATCATTGCGACGGGCCCTGGTGGCTTGATGCAGGGTGTAAAGGGCTCATGGGGCTATTCCTGTTGGCGGTTTACTCAGGGGGCGCATAGCTGCACCCCCAGCCTAAGAGCCACCACGGCAGGTCGACACATGCATTTGCACCCAGCGCCCTAGTGCAATTGCACCTTAACGCTGCACCTTGGGCCGCCACTCGCTGGAGAACAGCCCCCGCTCCCGCGCCCAGACAATCGCCTCGCTGCGACTGTGTATGTCGAGCTTGGAATACACCGCAGCCGCATGGTTGCGCACCGTGTTCGGCGCCAGCTTCAGGCGCGCGGCGATTTCCTTGTCGGCCAGGCCTTCGCAAATCAAGCCCAGCACATCGCGCTCACGGGCGGTCAGGTCAGTGAAGGACAGGTTGGGCAACTGCGCAGAATTCACGCTCTTCACGTTGGCCAGTTTTTCGATCAGCGTGCGGCTGAACCAGGAGGCGTCCTTCATCACTTCCTCGATGGCCGCCACCAGCTCCAGCTCGGTGCGCTTGCGCTCGGTGATGTCCATCAACACCAGCAGATAACAGGGTGTGCCCTGAATGTTCACGGTGTCCGCCGACACCGTGCAATCGATCAGCCCGGCGTCTTTTCTACGCACACGCACATCGATGCGGTCCAGGCTGCCGGTTTTCTCCAGGGCGGCGAACAGCTGGATGCGTGCGTGCCGGTCTTCGAAGAAGTCGATCTGCGTTATGCCGATCCCACGCACCTCTTCACCGGGATAACCCAGGGTATCAAGGAAGGCTTCGTTGACATCCAGCACCAACTGATCCGCCGCGCCGCATACCAGTATCGGCACCGGCGACAGGCGAAAGGCCTTGGCGAAACGTTCTTCGCTTTGGCGCAGGGCGATTTCAGCCTTGTGCCGGGGCTCCATGTCGACAAAGGAAAACAGCATGCAGGCTTCGTCGTTGAGCTCCAGCGGCTGGCCGGCCACGATTACTTGCTTGCGACCACCGTCGGCCAGGCGCAACTCGGCCTGCATCTGGGGAATGGTCGCCCCTTCGCATAGACGCTGCCTGGCCAGTTCTTTGTGCTCGGCCTGGTCCAGCACGTCCAGCTCATAGGTCGAAGTGCCGATCACCTGGTCACGGGAGTAACCGGTCATTTCGAGGAACCCCGGGTTGACCTTGATGTAGCGCAAATCACTGAGCCGACAAATCACCGCCGGTGCCGGATTGGCCGTGAAGGTTTTTTCAAAACGCTGCTCGGCGCTGGCCCACTCGGTGACATCGTCCATGATCAACACCAGAGATTCCGGGTCGCCACGACTGTCGGCCAATACCAGGCTGCGCACGCGATGGACCCAGGTACGCGCTTCGTCCGCCGCCGGCGTCACTTCCACCAACACATCGCTGAACGTCTCGCCGCGCGCGACCCGGCTGATCGGGTAGCTGTCGACTGCCAACCCGTGCTTGTTGCGATAGCGCAAGGCGAAGCGTTTGGCATATGCCGCGGCAGTGGCACCCAGGTCGCTGACTTGCGAAACACCGTGCATGGCCAGCGCCGCCTCATTGGCCCACAGGATGCTCTGGTCGGGATCGAGCAGTATAACCCCGTCGGAGAGACCGGCGATGATCTGCTGCAACTGGCGGCGATTGGTTTCCGTGCTCAGGACGTCCTGGCTCATTGCATCTCCACAAGAATGGCGACCCTGTGAAGAATACGACCGCCCGGGCTTGCAATAGTGCAAAGAAACCTTGTGGGAGCGAGCCTGCTCCGGGCGGCTGTTTGACTAGTACAGATTCAACAATGCCTCCCGCCCTGCCAATTTGGTGACATAAAAGCAAAGATCGCAGCCTGCGGCAGCTCCTACATGAGAACGCATTCCCCTGTAGGAGCTGCCGAAGGCTGCGATCCTCTGATCTTCAAGCCGCCAATTCACCGCTGGCCACCGCCGCCGAAGCCGCCAGCATCGCCCGCAACAACACCGCACACCCAGCCGCCAGATCTTCCGGTGCGGCGTTTTCGATTTCGTTGTGGCTGATACCGCCTTCGCACGGCACAAAGATCATCCCCGCCGGACCGAGTTCGGCGAGGAAGATCGCGTCGTGCCCTGCTCCGCTGACGATATCCATGTGCGACAGGCCCAGGCCTTGGGCAGCGCCGCGCACCGCCTCGACGCAGCCCTTGTCGAAGTACAGCGGCGGGAAGTCGGCAGTCGGAGTGAGTTCGAAGGTCAGGCCGTGTTCGTCGCAGGTGGTTTCGATGACTTCGCGCACTTCGGCGATCATCGAGTCCAGGCGTTCCGGTTCCAGGTGGCGGAAATCCAGGGTCATGCGCACTTCACCGGGGATGACGTTGCGCGAGCCGGGATAGGCTTGCAGACAACCGACGGTGCCACAGGCATGGGGTTGATGGCTGAGGGCGGCGCGGTTGAGCGCACCGACGATCACCGCGGCGCCGACCAGGGCGTCCTTGCGCAGGTGCATCGGGGTCGGGCCGGCGTGGGCTTCGACGCCACGCAGTTTCAGGTCGAACCATTTCTGCCCGAGCGCACCCATGACCACGCCTATGGTCTTGCGTTCGTCTTCAAGGATCGGGCCTTGCTCGATATGGGCTTCGAAATAGGCCCCGACTTTGTGGCCGCTGACTTTACGCGGGCCGGCGTAGCCAATGGCATTCAGCGCCTCACCCACGGTCACGCCATCGGCATCGACCTTGGCCAGGGTTTCTTCGAGGGTGAATTTTTCCGCGAACACGCCAGAGCCCATCATGCACGGGGCAAAGCGCGAGCCTTCTTCGTTGGTCCAGACCACCACCTCCAGCGGTGCTTCGGTTTCGATGTTCAGGTCATTGAGGGTGCGCAGGACCTCGACGCCCGCCAATACACCGAAGCAGCCATCGAACTTGCCGCCCGTGGGCTGGGTGTCAATGTGACTGCCGGTCATCACCGGTGGCAGGTCGGGATTGCGCCCGGGGCGACGGGCGAAGATGTTGCCGACGGCGTCGATGCTGACGGTACAACCGGCATCAACACACCATTTGACGAAGATGTCCCGAGCCTGGCGATCGAGATCGGTCAGGGCCAGGCGACACACGCCCCCCTTGACCGTGGCGCCGAGTTTGGCCAGCTCCATGAGCGACTGCCACAGGCGGTCGCGGTTGATGTGTTGATGGCTGGACTGCAGAACGTCGACGGCCGCGTTCATGATGATCTCCTCTGGCTGTTCTTGTGTGTTTCTTCAGGCAATTCGTTGGTGATTGTGCGGCCGCCTTCGCGAGCAGGCTCGCTCCCACAGGGTTCTCGGGTGTTCACAAAACCTGTGGGAGCGAGCCTGCTCGCGAAGAGGCCAGCCGCTACACCGCAGATTTCGCGACAGATGGGCTGGACCGCATCACACTCAACCCGTAATAAATCACCCCTCCCAAAATCGAACCGGTGAACCAGCCGTAGCTGTAGAACCAGCTGAAGACATCGCTGCCAAGCGACAGCAGCGTCAACACCACCGGCACACCGAAGGCCATGAAACCGCTCCAGTTCCACGCCGGATACACGTCATCGCGGTACAGGCCGGCAAGGTCCAGTTGCTGTTTCTTGATCAGGAAATAGTCCACCACCATGATCCCGGCGATCGGCCCCAGCAGGCTGGAATAGCCGAGCAACCAGTTGGAATAGACCGTTTCCAGACTGAGATCGGAAACGATCAGGCCGAGCTTTTTCAACAGCTCATGGGCCATCAACGCCAAGCCGACGAAGCCGGTCAGCAGCACGGCGTTGGTGCGGTTGATCACCTTGGGGGCGATGTTCTGGAAGTCATTGGTCGGCGACACGATATTCGCTGCGGTATTGGTCGACAGCGTGGCGATGATGATCAGCGCCATGGCCAGTGCGACCCACACCGGGCTCTGGATATGGCCGATCAGGGTCACCGGATCGGAAACCGTCACGCCCACCAGCTTCACCGAGGCCGCGGTCATTACCACACCCAGCGAAGCAAACAGGAACATGGTCAGCGGCAGGCCGATGATCTGCCCGACAATCTGATCCTTCTGGCTTTTTGCATAGCGGCTGAAGTCCGGAATGTTCAGTGACAACGTGGCCCAGAAACCGACCATCGCGGTCAGCCCGGCGGCGAAGTAACTGGCTACCCCGGCGCCTTCGGGACGCTTGGGCGGAATCGCCAGCAACTCGGTCATCGACACGTTCGGCATGGCCCAGACCAACAGCCCTACGCCCACCAGTACCAGCAGTGGTGCAGACAGGGTTTCCAGCCATTTGATCGACTCGGCGCCGCGTATTACCACCCACAGGTTCAGCGCCCAGAACACCATGAAGCCGATGACCTCGCCGGTGCCGCCCAGGGACTTCCAGCCCTCGAACACCGAACCGAGGAACAGGTGAATGGCCAACCCGCCGAACATGGTCTGGATGCCGAACCAGCCGCACGCCACCAGGGCGCGGATCAGACACGGAATGTTGGAACCGAGCACGCCGAAGGACGAGCGCAGCAACACCGGAAAGGGAATGCCGTATTTGGTGCCGGGAAAGGCGTTCAAGGTCAGGGGAATCAGCACGATGATGTTGGCAAACAGAATCGCCAGCAGCGCTTCACCGACCGTCAGGCCGAAGTACGCCGTCAGCACGCCACCGAGGGTGTAGGTCGGCACGCAGATCGCCATGCCCACCCACAGCGCGGTGATGTGCCATTTGTTCCAGGTGCGTTCGCGCACCTTGGTCGGTGCAATGTCGTGGTTGTAACGGGGACTGTCGAGGACATCGCTGCCGGCTTCCAGCTCAAACAAGCCGTCGCGCTCGGTCACTTGCGATCTGATCTGTTGCATGGCCGCTCCACTGTTCTTTGAATTATTTTTTTGCTCATCGGGGACTGGCGGCATCAATAAACGTGCCGGGTACCCCGATTACGCATCGGGCAGTTCCATAAACACATTGCAACCCACTGATGTTTATCGGTTTTATTCACTGACTCGACTATTTGTCAGGCCACTCAGGCCGAATGCCAGGCAAGTTGTCCGCACAGTCAGGACTCAAACTGGTGCGTTGATCTTTTTTTCAATGGCCGCGCATCAACCATAGACCATACTCAAACAGCTGATTTCACATAAGAAATCTTGACTATTTTTCGATCCTGTCAAGTGCGTCAAAATGGTGAGGCCGCTCACCATTTTGGTGATTCTTGTATTTAATCGTTGAATATCAATTAGTTAATAACCGAATAAGCTTATAAAAAATATTCTTGCCGATTCGAATAACTGCAGCTAGCGTTTAATCCTGACAGCATTGACAGGATTACACCTGTTGACGCTGGCGTCACATAAAACATCTAGAGCCGGCACAAGCCGGTCATTGCCTGCGAGGAACTCGGAATGTCTCTGTTGATCCGTGGCGCCACCGTTATTACCCATGATGAAAGTTATCGCGCCGATGTGTATTGCGCAGACGGCGTGATCAAGGCCATCGGCGAAAACCTCGATGTCCCTGCAGGCGCCGAAGTGCTCGACGGCAGCGGCCAATACCTGATGCCCGGCGGCATCGACCCGCACACCCACATGCAACTGCCGTTCATGGGCACGGTGGCCAGCGAAGACTTCTACAGTGGCACGGCGGCAGGACTGGCTGGCGGCACCACCTCGATCATCGACTTCGTGATTCCCAATCCGCAGCAATCCTTGCTCGAAGCCTTCCATCAATGGCGCGGCTGGGCCGAGAAGTCGGCGTCGGACTACGGCTTTCACGTCGCCATCACCTGGTGGAGCGAACAGGTCCGCGAGGAAATGGCCGAACTGGTCAGCCAGCACGGCGTCAACAGCTTCAAGCACTTCATGGCCTACAAGAACGCGATCATGGCCGCCGATGACACCCTGGTGGCGAGCTTCGAACGCTGCCTGGAACTGGGCGCGGTGCCGACCGTGCATGCGGAAAACGGCGAACTGGTCTATCACCTGCAACGCAAGCTGATGGCCCAGGGCATCACCGGGCCGGAAGCGCATCCGCTGTCGCGGCCATCACAGGTTGAAGGCGAGGCCGCGAGCCGGGCAATCCGCATCGCCGAAACCCTGGGTACGCCTCTGTATCTGGTGCACGTCTCGACCAAGGAAGCCCTCGACGAAATCACCTACGCCCGCGGCAAGGGCCAGCCGGTCTACGGCGAAGTGCTGGCCGGGCACCTGCTGCTGGACGACAGTGTCTACCGCCACCCGGACTGGCAAACCGCCGCCGGTTACGTGATGAGTCCGCCGTTCCGCCCCCGTGGTCATCAAGAGGCGCTCTGGCATGGCCTGCAATCGGGCAACCTGCACACCACCGCCACCGACCACTGCTGCTTCTGCGCCGAGCAAAAAGCCGCGGGCCGCGACGACTTCAGCAAGATCCCCAACGGTACCGCCGGCATCGAAGACCGCATGGCGGTGTTGTGGGATGAAGGGGTGAACAGCGGACGCTTTTCGATGCAGCAATTCGTCGCGCTGACGTCCACCAACACGGCGAAGATCTTCAACCTCTACCCACGCAAAGGCGCGATTCGTGTGGGGGCCGATGCCGACCTGGTGCTGTGGGACCCACAAGGCACGCGGACCATTTCCGCCAAGACCCACCATCAGCAGGTGGACTTCAACATCTTCGAAGGCAAGACCGTGCGCGGCGTGCCCAGTCACACCATCAGCCAGGGCCGGGTGGTCTGGGCCGATGGGGATTTGCGGGCCGAGCGCGGGGCCGGGCGCTACATCGAACGGCCGGCGTACCCGGCGGTGTTTGATTTGCTGAGCAAGCGGGCCGAGCTGAATCAGCCGGTCGCTGTGAAACGCTGAAAGCGGCCTGCGGCCTATCGCGAGCAAGCTCGCTCCCACAGGTTTTGTGAACACCCGAGATCCTGTGGGAGCGAGCTTGCTCGCGATGAGGCCGGTACAGGCAACACAAAACAATGCCCATCAGAGGCAATACCTCAAATAACCGTGAGGCCAACACCGTGATCAAGACCCTGGACCACCTCCCGCATCCCGTTGAGAATGCGGCCGCCCTCGCCGGCCATTTCACCGATCTGGCGCCGCCGCTCAACGAGCGCCAGGCGCACCTGGAAGCCTCGCGCTGTCTGTATTGCTACGACGCGCCCTGCGTGAATGCCTGTCCGAGCGAAATCGACATCCCCTCGTTCATCCGCAATATCCAGCAGGACAACGTGCAAGGCGCCGCGCAGAAGATCCTCTCGGCCAACATCCTCGGCGGCAGTTGCGCCCGGGTGTGCCCGACGGAAATCCTTTGCCAGCAAGCCTGCGTGCGCAACAACGCCCACGAATGCGCGCCGGTCATGATCGGCCTGTTGCAGCGCTACGCCGTGGACAACGCCAACTTCAGCACTCACCCGTTCCAGCGTGCTGCAGCCACCGGCAAACGCATCGCCGTGGTGGGCGCAGGTCCGGCCGGATTGTCCTGCGCCCACCGCAGCGCCATGCACGGGCATGACGTGGTGATCTTCGAGGCGCGGGAAAAAGCTGGCGGCCTCAATGAATACGGGATCGCCAAATACAAACTGGTGGACGACTACGCGCAACGGGAGCTTGAGTTCCTGCTGGAAATCGGCGGAATCGAAATCCGCCACGGGCAAAAACTCGGGGACAACCTGACCCTCAGCGAACTGCATCAACAGTTCGATGCGGTGTTCCTCGGCCTCGGGCTCAACGCCAGCAAGCAACTGGGCCTGGCCCACGAAGACGCGCCCGGCCTGCTCGCCGCCACCGACTACATCCGCGAACTGCGCCAGGCCGATGACCTGAGCCAATTGCCCCTGGCCGACCATTGCATCGTCCTCGGCGCAGGCAACACCGCCATCGACATGGCCGTGCAAATGGCTCGTCTCGGCGCCCGTGACGTGAACCTGGTGTACCGGCGCGGCGTCGAAGACATGGGCGCCACCCATCACGAACAGGAGATTGCCAAGGCCAATCAGGTGCGGCTGATGACCTGGGCACAACCTGAAGAGGTGCTGCTCGATGACCACGGCCGGGTGCGCGGCATGCGTTTCGCCCGCACCCATCTGGTCGAAGGTCGCCTGCAAACCACCGGTGAAACCTTCGAACTGGCCGCCGACGCGATCTTCAAGGCCATCGGCCAGGCCTTCGACAGCGACGCCCTGGCCGATCCGCTGGCGCGCGAACTCAAGCGCCAGGGCGAGCGCATCGCCGTCGATGAACAGCTGCGCACCAGCATCCCCGGCGTGTATGCCGGTGGCGACTGTACCAGCCTCGATCAAGACCTCACCGTGCAAGCGGTGCAACACGGCAAGCGCGCCGCCGAGGCGATCAACGCTCAACTGATGCTCAACGTGGAGGCTGCATAAATGGCCGATCTGTCGATTGTCTTCGCCGGCATCAAGGCACCCAATCCGTTCTGGCTGGCCTCCGCGCCACCCACCGACAAAGCCTATAACGTGGTCCGCGCCTTCGAGGCCGGATGGGGCGGCGTGGTCTGGAAAACCCTGGGGGAAGATCCGGCGGCGGTGAACGTGTCGTCGCGCTACTCGGCGCACTTCGGGGCGAACAGGGAGGTGCTTGGCTTTAACAACATCGAGCTGATCACCGACCGCTCGCTGGAGATCAACCTGCGGGAAATCACCCAGGTCAAAAAGGACTGGCCGGACCGCGCGCTGATCGTGTCCTTGATGGTGCCCTGCGTCGAGGAATCCTGGAAACACATCCTGCCGCTGGTGGAAGCCACTGGCGCCGACGGCATCGAACTGAACTTCGGTTGCCCCCACGGCATGCCGGAACGCGGCATGGGCGCCGCGGTCGGCCAGGTGCCGGAATACGTGGAACAGGTCACCCGCTGGTGCAAGACCTATTGCTCGCTGCCGGTGATCGTCAAGCTCACGCCGAACATCACCGACATCCGCGTCGCCGCCCGCGCGGCCCACCGTGGCGGTGCCGACGCGGTGTCGCTGATCAACACCATCAACTCGATCACCAGCGTCAACCTCGAACGCATGGTCGCCAATCCCATGGTCGGCAGCCAAAGCACCCACGGCGGTTACTGTGGCTCGGCCGTCAAGCCGATTGCCTTGAACATGGTCGCTGAAATCGCCCGTGACCCGCAGACCCAAGGCCTGCCAATCAGCGGCATCGGCGGCATTGGCAACTGGCGCGACGCCGCGGAATTCATCGCGTTGGGCAGCGGCGCGGTGCAGGTGTGCACGGCGGCGATGCTGCATGGCTTCCGGATTGTCGAAGACATGAAGGACGGCTTGTCACGCTGGATGGACAGTCAGGGCTACGCCAGCATCGCGGAATTTTCCGGGCGCGCGGTGGGCAACACCACGGACTGGAAGTACCTGGACATCAACTACCAGGTGATCGCGAAAATCGACCAGGAGGCGTGCATCGGCTGTGGTCGTTGCCACATTGCCTGTGAGGACACCTCGCACCAGGCCGTGGCCAGCCTCAAGCAAGCGGATGGCACGCACAAGTACCAGGTGATCGATGAGGAGTGCGTGGGCTGCAACCTGTGCCAGATCACCTGCCCGGTGCAGGACTGTATCGAGATGGTGCCGGTGGAGACCGGCAAACCGTTCCTGGACTGGAATCATGATCCGAGGAATCCGTATCATGTCAGCCCTTGATATTAGCGGCGCCTGAACCGACGCCTTCGCGAGCAAGCCCGCTCCCACTTTGGAATGCATTTCAATTGTGGGAGCGGGCTTGCTCGCGAAGAGGCCGGCACAGTCACCACAAAACTCAAGGCTCCAACCCGATCCCCCGTAAAATCACACTGGTCACCGTCTGCACTGCTTTTTCAAATTGCATGTCCGACAGCGGCTGATGGTCGTTGAGAATATTCACCTGGTGATCGAAGTCGGCATAGTGCTGGGTCGAGGCCCAGATCATGTACAACAGGCTCGACGGCTCCACCGGCAGGATGCGTTTGTCGTCCACCCACTGGCGGATTTTCGCTTCCTTCATCTTGGCCCAGTCGTACAGGCTCGCATCCAGCGCTGCGCCGAGGGTCGGCGCGCCGTGGATGATTTCGTTGGCCCAGACTTTCGAACCATAAGGCCGGCTGCGGGAATGGTTCATCTTGGCGCGGATGTAGCTACTGAGCACCACGCGCGGGTCGTCGAACATCTCGAAGCACAGTGCGTCCTGCTTCCAGACTTCCAGCAAGTCGAACAGTACCGCGCTGTACAGTTCGGTCTTGGTGCTGAAGTAGTAATGCAGGTTGGAACGCGGCAGTTGCACTTGCGCGGCGATGTCGGCCATGGCCGTGCTGCCGAAGCCCTTTTCAGCGAAGACCTTTTCCGCACCCAGCAGGATTTTTTCGACGTTACTGCGACGAATCTCGATCTTGTGATTGCCCATGCGGGTCCCCGACAACAGCGTTGAGCAAGACTAGCATCCGCTCTGGACTGCGGCGACAGGGGAAAACGAATCTTCGTACAGCCGCAGTCAGAAAGCTGAGAGTCTAATCCACCCCGCCACAAGTCATCGTATAACTTCCGATTGACAACCCGCAAAAATCCCGCAAATATCGCCCGCAATGTTGTACGACGACGTATGACAACTATAAAAACAAGAAACAAGGGAGCGTCACAGTGAGCAAGCTCGTCCGCAATTCGTCCGCCCGTTCTTCGCGTGCATACCTTTCTCGTCGTCATACCCTGAGCCTGATCGGCTGCAGCGGGCTGGCCCTCGCCTTGCCCATCACCGGCCAAGCCGCAGGTTTCACCGACGACGCCAAGGCCACGCTGAACCTGCGTAACGCCTACATCAACCGCAACTACACCAACCCGGCCTACCCCCAGGGCAAGGCTGAAGAGTGGACGCAAAACTTCATCCTCGATGCCAGGTCCGGGTTCACCCAGGGCACCGTGGGTTTCGGTGTCGATGTACTGGGCCTGTATTCGCAGAAGCTCGATGGCGGCAAGGGCACTGGCGGCACGCAGCTGTTGCCGATCCACGACGACGGCCGCCCCGCCGACAATTTCGGCCGCCTGGGCGTGGCGCTCAAAGGCAAGATTTCGAAAACCGAATTGAAGGTCGGCGAATGGATGCCCGTATTGCCGATCCTGCGTTCCGACGATGGCCGCTCACTGCCGCAGACCTTCCAGGGCGCCCAGGTGACGTCCACCGAAATCAGCGGCCTGACGCTGTATGGCGGTCAATTCCAGAAAAACAGCCCGCGCAATGACGCGAGCATGGAAGACATGTTCATGAACGGAAAAACCGCGTTCACCTCCGACCGTTTCAACTTCGGCGGCGGTGAATACGCGTTCAATGAAAAGCGCACGCAGGTCGGCGTCTGGTACTCGGAACTGAGCGACATCTACCAGCAGCAATACTTCAACCTGACCCACAGCCAGCCCGTCGGCGACTGGACCCTGGGTGCCAACCTGGGCTACTTCATCGGCAAGGAAGACGGCAGCGCCAAGGCCGGTGACCTCGACAACAAGACCGCGTTTGCCCTGCTCTCGGCCAAATATGGCGGCAACACCTTCTATGTCGGCCTGCAAAAGCTCACCGGCGACGATGTGTGGATGCGGGTCAATGGCACCAGCGGCGGCACCCTGGCCAACGACAGCTACAACTCCAGCTATGACAACGCCCGGGAGAAATCCTGGCAGGTGCGCCACGACTACAACTTCGTCGCCCTCGGCATTCCCGGCCTGACCCTGATGAACCGCTACATCAGTGGTGACAACGTGCACACCGGCGCGATCACCGATGGCAAGGAATGGGGCCGTGAATCCGAACTGGCCTACACGGTGCAAAGTGGTGCGCTGAAAAACCTCAACGTGAAATGGCGTAACGCGAGTATCCGCAAGAGTTTCAGCACCAACGAATTCGATGAAAACCGCATTTTCATCAGCTACCCGATTTCGTTGTTGTAACTCCCAAGATCAAATCGCCCTCTGTAGGAGCGAGCTTGCTCGCGATGGTCGTCAACGATAACGCTGGAAACCTGATACCCCGTGGCGTTCTCGGGTTCATCGCGAGCAGGCTCGCTCCTACAGGACAGGACAGGACAGGACGACCCTCCGTCAATTTCCACCCATGCCGCGTTGACAAGCAGCGGAAACCCTAACGATACTTCAACCAAGTCATACGACAACCTACAACAAACCAATAACAACAACCGCGTACCCAGGATTCCCATGACCACCACAGCAACCGCCCGCCCCCCTTTCAACCGCCTGCTGCTGACCGGCGCCGCCGGTGGCCTCGGCAAAGTCTTGCGCGAAAGCCTTCGCCCTTACGCCAATGTCATTCGCCTGTCGGACATCGCCGACATCGCGCCCGCCATCGATGATCGCGAAGAAGTGATGCCGTGCGACCTCGCCGACAAGCAAGCGGTGCATCAACTGGTCGAAGGCGTGGACGCGATCCTGCACTTCGGCGGCGTGTCGACCGAGCACTCGTTCGAACAGATCCTCGGCGCCAACATCTGTGGCGTGTTCCACATCTACGAAGCCGCGCGCCGCCATGGGGTGAAGCGGGTGATCTTCGCCAGTTCCAACCATGTGATCGGCTTCTACCGGCAGGACGAAGTCATCGACGCCCACTCCCCTCGCCGCCCGGACAGCTACTATGGCCTGTCCAAGTCCTACGGCGAGGACATGGCCACGTTCTACTTCGACCGCTATGGCATCGAGACCGTCAGCGTGCGCATCGGCTCCTCGTTCCCCGAGCCGCACAACCGGCGGATGATGAGCACCTGGCTGAGTTTCGGCGACCTGACGCAACTGCTCGAACGCGCCTTGTACACCCCGAACGTCGGCCACACCGTGGTCTACGGCGTGTCCGACAACAAGGACGTCTGGTGGGACAACCGCTACGCTACGGCCCTGGGTTTTGTCGCGCAGGACAGCTCCGAACAGTTCCGCGAAAAAATCGAAACCCAGCCGATGCCTGCCGCCGATGACCCGGCGCGGCTGTATCAGGGCGGCGCCTTTTGCGTAGCCGGCCCGTTCGGTGACTGAACCTTCGCGCCCCGCTTGATCCCCACAACAAAAACCAAGGGAATGAGTTGCCATGCAAGCCGAATTGATTGTCGACGCCCGTAACGCAGTCGGTGAAAGCCCGGTCTGGGTGCCTGAGGAAAGCGCTCTGTACTGGGTCGATATTCCCGCCGGCGGTTTACAGCGCTGGAGTGCCGACACCGGGCAGGTGACTACCTGGACAACCCCGCAGATGCTCGCTTGCATCGCGCCTCATGCCGACGGCGGCTGGGTCGCCGGCATGGAAAGCGGGTTCTTCCGTGTGCATCCGCGCAACGACGGCAGCCTCGACAGTGAACCCTTGGCCCACGTCGACCATGCCCGCGCCGACATGCGCCTGAACGACGGCCGCTGCGATCGTCAGGGACGCTTCTGGGCCGGCAGCATGGTGCTGAACATGGGCGCCAACGCCGCCAACGGCACGTTGTACCGCTACAGCGCCGGACAACGCGGGCCGCTCGATTCCCGGCTGAGCGGGTTCATCGTGCCCAACGGCCTGGGTTTCAGCCCGGACGGGCGCACGATGTACCTGTCCGACTCCCATCCGCAGATCCAGCAGATCTGGGCCTTCGACTACGACACCGAAACCGGCACCCCTTCCAACCGCCGCGTGTTCGTTGACATGAACCGGCACGAAGGTCGACCCGACGGTGCGGCGGTGGACGCCGATGGCTGCTACTGGATTTGCGCCAACGACGCCGGCTTGATCCACCGTTTTACCCCCGACGGCCGGCTAGACCTTTCTCTGGCCGTACCGGTGAAAAAACCCACCATGTGCGCCTTCGGTGGCCCTCGACTGGACACGCTCTTCGTGACCTCGATCCGCCCCGGCGACGACCATGATCCGCAATCACTGGCCGGGGGGGTGTTCGCGCTCGATCCTGGCGTGAAGGGATTGCCGGAACCGCGATTTCAGGATCAGTGATGACGATGACGCCCGCACTTCTCGAGCTCGAAGACGAATACACTCAGCTGACCCTCGCCCCCGAACTCGGCGCCAGCATCGTCAACTGGACCGTGCGCAGCAGCGGCCAGCCCTTGTTGCGCCACGCCGATGAGCACGCCCTGAACACCGGTCTGCCCGGCAAGCTCGGCTGCTTTCCCTTGATCCCCTGGTCCAACCGCATCGCCGAAGGCGGCTTCGATTGCCCCGATGGCTGGCTGGCACTGGCGCCCAACAGCCTCACCGATCCCCTGCCGATCCATGGCAGCGCCTGGCAGCAGGCGTGGGATGTGGTTTCCCGGTCGGAAAATGAAGTGGTCCTGCAACTCGACAGCACAACCCCCTTCGCTTATCGCGCCCGCCAGCGTTTCCATCTGAGTCAGGGCAAACTCAGCATCGAACTGAGCGTCACCCATCTGGCTGAACGTGCCGCCTGGCATGGACTGGGCCTGCATCCGTATCTGCCGCGCACCGCCAACACTCGACTGCAGGCCGCGGCCCGCGAGGTATGGTTGTGCAACGAGAAAAAACTACCGACGCAACTCAGCGCATTGCCGGTCGAGTGGGATTTTCAGCAGCTCAAGCCATTGCCCGAATCGCTCGTGGACAACGGCTTCTGCGAATGGAACGGCCACTGCCTGATCCGCCAGCCCGACCTCGGATACGAACTGGACTGCCAGGCCACCGGTAGCGATTACTACCTGCTCTACTGCCCCGTGGGCCTGGAATTTTTCTGCATCGAACCGGTGAGCCACCCGGTCAACGCACACCACCTTCCCGGTCGGCCGGGGTTGCGTTTGCTGGAGCAAGGTCAAGCCACCGAACTGGGCTTGACCCTGCAGTATCGGCCGTATCAGGCTGATGCCCCCAACAGTTGACTCAACACCGCTCGCAACTTGCCGGGCTTCACCGGTTTGTTCAGCAAGGGCGCGTTGAGCCGCTGCAACGCACGCCGACAATGGTCGGTGCGGTCGGCAGTAATGATCACCGCAGGAATGTCCTGGTGGAAATGCTCACGCAAATGTCGCACCACATCACAGCCGACCACCCCGTGATCGAGGTGGTAGTCCGCGAGAATCAGTTCCGGCGCCTGCCCGCCTAACGCCGCCAGTGCAGCCGCTTCATCGGTGGCGACCAGAACGTCACAGCCCCACTGCCCGAGCAACGCGCCCATGCTTTGGAGAATGCTCACTTCGTTGTCGATCACCAGTAAACGGCGTCCCGGCAACGGGTTGCCGGTGCCCGGCTGTGGCACCGCCTGGCTCACGGGCAATGGAACCTCGTCGGATAACGGCACCTCGATGCTGAACATCGAACCCCGTCCCGGCAACGAGTGAACGCCAATCCTGTAGCCAAGGATCTTGGCGATGCGCTCGACAATCGCCAACCCCAGGCCCACGCCCTTGCGGTCGGCGGCTCGGCCGACATCCAGTTGGTTGAACTCGAGGAAGATCGAATCGAGCCGGTCGGCGGCGATGCCACGCCCGGTGTCCCAGACCTCCAGGCGCAACATCTCGCCCCGACGCCTTGCCGCCAGCAGGATGCTGCCTTCATCGGTGTAGCGGCAGGCATTGCTGAGGAAGTTGCGCAGGATCCGCGTCATCAGGCGCAAGTCGGTGCTGATGGCGTAATCGGCCATGTGCACCCGCAGGTTCAAACCGGCCGCCTGGGCGACGGACTGGAACTCCGACACCAGTGGCCCCAGCAGTTCGTCGAGGCGGTACAACGCGATGTCCGGCTTGACCGCAGCCTGATCGAGCCGGGAAATGTCCAGCAGATCCGTCAGCAGGTCTTCGGCGCCCTCCAGGGCCTGGTGAGTGCGCTCCACCAGCACCTGTTCAGCTTGCGGCAACTTGCGTTCGCGCAAGGTCGAAATCAGCAACCGCGCGGCGTTCAGCGGTTGCAGCAGGTCGTGGCTGGCGGCGGCGAGGTATTTGTCCTTGCTGTGGTTGGCGGCCTCGGCGGCATCGCGGGCATCGCGCAAGGCCTTGGCAATCTGTTTACGCTGGGTGATCTGCTGCTGAAGGTTACGGTTGGCTTCGAGCAATTCATCGGTGCGCGCGACGACGCGCTGCTCCAGTTCGTCATTGAGTTGCTGCAGGCGTCGCTGGGCCAGCTTGCGCTCGGTGATATCGGAGACGAACCCTTCCACCAGACCTTCCTGGCCGGGCTTGAGCAGCAGGTTCATCAACACATCCAGGTGACTGCCGTCCTTGCGTCGCAAGCGGGTTTCATAGCCGTGCAGGCTGCGCTGGTGCCTGAGGATTTCGCCGATGGCTTCCAGTTCCTGCGCGCCGTCGACGAACAGGGTGCTGCCCAGGTCAGTCAGGGAGAACAGCACCTCCTGCGGGTCCTGGTAGCCGAGCATGTGTGCCAGCGCCGGGTTGGCGGCGCGCATGCCATCGTGCAGGCTGGCCTGGAAGATCCCGTGCACCGCGTTTTCGAACAGCCACTTGTAGCGATTGCGCTCGGCTTCCAGATCATCCAGGCGCGCGGCCAGTTCCGGGTAATGACTCTTGCGCGCAGAATGGCTGCCCAGCCCCAGCAGCCCGGTCAGGGCCCGTTGTTGCTCGTCAGAGGGCTTCGCCATAGACGACCTCGACATCACGCTGGCTGGATTCGCGCGGGTTGGTCAGGATGCACGGATCGTGCATCGCATGTTGCGACAGGAACGGAATGTCCGAGGTCCTGACGCCATGCAAACCGAGGGTTTCGTGAAAGCCGATGGCGTGTTTGAGGGCGATCAGGTGTTCGACCAGGCGCCCGCAGATCTGCCGGTGATTCAGACCCCGGCAGTCGATGCCGAACGTCTCGGCGATCACCTTGAAACGCTCTGGTGCCGAGTTGTAATTGAAGGCCACCACATGCTCGACGAGCACCGCGTTGCACAGGCCGTGGGGCAGGTCGAGAAAGCCGCCGAGGCTGTGGGACATGGCATGCACGGCGCCCAGGATGGCGTTGGAAAACGCCAGCCCGGCCTGCATGCTGCCGAGCATGATCTTCTCGCGCAGGGCAATGTCGCTCGGGTTGGCGATCATCTGCACCAGGTTGCCATTGATCAGGCGCATCGCCTCCAGCGCATGAGGATCGGTCAACGGCCCGTGTCCGGTGGACACGAAGGCTTCGATGGCATGCACCAAGGCGTCGATGCCGGTGCAGGCCGACAGGAACGGATCCATGCTCAGGGTGGTTTCCGGGTCGATCAGCGAAACATCCGGCACCACGGCCTTGCTGACGATGGAGAACTTCATGCGCTCCTGCTGATTGGAAATGATCACGAATTGCGAGACATCGGCCGAGGTACCGGCGGTGGTCGGAATCAGGATCAGCGGCGGGCTGGGCACGCGGATGGTGTCCACGCCCTCGAAATCGAGAATGCTGCGGCCATGGGCGACGACAATGCCGATGCCTTTGCCGCAGTCCATCGGACTGCCACCACCCACGGCGACGATCACGTCGCAGTGGTTTTCCCGGTACATTTCGGCACCGAGCATCACCTCTTCAACCCGAGGGTTGGGCGAGACATCGCTGTACAGGCAGTACTCGATGCCCAGCGCCTGCAGGCTGGCCTCGACATCGGCGACCCAACCGGCGGCGATCACGCCGGGGTCACTGACCACCAGGACCTTGCGTGCGCCAAAGGTCTTGGCGTAATTGCCGACACTGTGCCGGCTACCGGCACCGAAGATGATTTCGGGGGAAACGAACTTGCGCAACTGGTTGAGACTCTGGCTCATTGGAAAGCCTGTTCTTATTGTTTTGGAAGGTAGAAACCACACTAAACCATCCAGCTGTGAATGCAATCAGACCAATGGGTAGCACTGTCCGGAGCGTACTCACATTCAAATTCACCGCAGATCCCCTGTGGGAGCGGGCTTGCTCGCGAAGAGGCCTTAACATTCAACATTTATATTGCCTGACCCACCGCTTTCGCGAGCAAGCCCGCTCCCACAGGGGATTTATGTCGCCAGACTAGCCGCGGTAGATCAGCTGCGAAGCCTTCGCGTTGCGCAGCGTCAGGTATTCGATCCCCAACCCCGGTGCCTCGGCTTCCTCGCGGGCCTTGAGGATCACCCCGTGATGGGGCGACTTGCTGCACACCGGGTCGGCATTGGCGGCATCACCGGTCAGCATGAAAGCCTGGCAGCGGCACCCGCCCAGGTCCTTGTGCTTTTCGTCGCAGGAACGGCACGGCTCTTTCATCCAGTCGTCGCCGCGAAAACGATTGAAGCCGAACGAATCGTTCCAGATGTGCGAGAGGCTGTGCTCGCGCACGTTGGGAAACGCTACCGGCAACTGCCGGGCGCTGTGGCAAGGCAAGGCGGTGCCGTCGGGGGTGATGTCGAGAAACAGGTTGGCCCAGCCGTTCATGCAGGTCTTGGGACGTTCCTCGTAGTAGTCCGGGGTGACGAAGATCAGCTTGCACGGGTGGCCCTGGGCTTCAAGGCGTTCGCGGTATTGGTTAGTGATGCGCTCGGCGCGCTGCAATTGCTCGCGGGTGGGCAGCAGGCCGACGCGGTTGAGTTCAGCCCAGCCGTAGAACTGGCAGGTGGCCAATTCGACAAAGTCCGCCTCCAGCTCCAGGCACAGCTCGATGATCTGCGCGATCCGGTCGATGTTGTGCCGATGGGTGACGAAGTTCAGCACCATCGGATAGCCCTGGGCTTTCACCGCACGGGCCATGGCGAGTTTCTGGGCAAAGGCCTTGCGCGAACCGGCGAGCATGTTGTTCACCGCTTCGTCGGCGGCCTGGA
The DNA here is from genome assembly GCF_054343835.1 of Pseudomonas sp. GNP012. Classification (NCBI taxonomy): domain Bacteria; kingdom Pseudomonadati; phylum Pseudomonadota; class Gammaproteobacteria; order Pseudomonadales; family Pseudomonadaceae; genus Pseudomonas; species Pseudomonas sp. GNP012. The sequence goes on from NZ_JBTGUU010000001.1 coordinate 2,717,151, forward strand.
AGCTGATCTGGATATGATCCAGCCCGGCCACCTTGAAGTCGCGCACCTTCTGCTCGGTCAGGCCGATGCCGGAGGTGATCAGATTGGTGTAGTAGCCCATGTCCCGGGCGGCCTTGATCAGTTCGGCGAGGTCCTGGCGCACCAGCGGCTCACCACCGGAAAAGCCCAATTGCGCGGCGCCCATGTCCCGCGCCTCGCGAAATACGCGAATCCATTCTTGCGTGCTCAGTTCCTCGCCGTGCCGGGCAAAGTCCAACGGATTGGAGCAATAGGGGCACTGCAACGGACAGCGGTAAGTCAGCTCGGCGAGCAGCCACAACGGCGGTCCGGGCAGCGTCTCACTCGATCCAGAATTGCGCATGGGCCACCTCCAGAAACGCCAGCACGTCTTCGTCGATCCCGGGTACGCCGGGGAAATTCGCGCTCAATCGCTCAATGATCGCCGCCACGCTGCGCTGGCCATCCACCAGATCGAGAATCTGCCCGGCACTGGCGTTGAGCTTGATCATGCCTTCGGGGTACAGCAGTACATGGCAGTCCTGACGGGGCTCCCATTGCAGACGAAAACCGCGACGCAAGGCCGGTGACTGTTGGCGATCGATCAGGCTCACAGGGCGATCCCCCGATGCCAGACGTTGTCGCCGGTAACCGTGTGATACGGCGGGCGCGCAAGTTCGTAGGCCATGCTCATGGCATCGAGCATGCTCCACAGCACGTCGAGCTTGAATTGCAGGATCTCCAGCATGCGTTGCTGGCCTTCGGCGGTCACGTAGTGCGCGAGAGTGATGCGCAACCCGTGCTCGACATCGCGCCGTGCCTGACTCAGGCGCGTGCGGAAATAGTCGTAGCCGGCGACGTCGATCCACGGGTAATGGGTCGGCCAGGCATCGAGTCGCGACTGATGGATCTGTGGGGCAAAGAGTTCGGTCAGCGAACTGCTGGCCGCTTCCTGCCAGCAGGCGCGACGGGCGAAATTGACGTAGGCGTCCACGGCGAAACGCACACCGGGCAGCACCAGTTCCTGGGAGAGGATCTGCTCGCGATCCAGGCCCACAGCCTCGCCCAGGCGCAGCCAGGCTTCGATTCCACCCTCGCTGCCGGGGACGCCATCGTGGTCGAGAATCCGTTGCAGCCACTCCCGGCGCACGTCGCGGTCCGGGCAGTTGGCGAGAATCGCGGCGTCCTTCAGGGGAATGTTGATCTGATAGTAGAAGCGATTGGCGACCCAGCCCTGGATCTGCTCGCGGCTGGCGCGGCCGGCGTACATGGCTTGATGGAAAGGATGGTGGATGTGGTAGTAGGCGCCCTTGGCGCGCAGGGCGGCTTCGAATTCGCTGGGGGACATGGGAGTGTCGGTCATTGCGGGTCTCCGGGGAATCTTCGGTGTCTGTTCCGGCCTCTTCGCGGGCAAGCCCGCTCCCACAGGGTTCGGCAGTGTCCACAAAACCTGTGGGAGCGGGCTTGCCCGCGAAGGCGTCCTTCGCTACAGCTCAATACTCATGCCGTCATAAGCCACTTCAATCCCCCGCCGCTCCAGCAAAGCCCGCTCGGCCGAGTCTTCATCGAGAATGGGATTGGTGTTGTTGACGTGGATCAGCACCTTGCGCTGGCGGTTGAAACCCTCCAGCACTTCAAGCATCCCGCCGGGGCCGCTTTGTGGGAGGTGCCCCATTTCGCTGCCCAGGCTCTGGCCGACTTCGCAGATACGCATCTCGTCATCGCGCCACAGGGTGCCGTCCAGCAGCAGGCAATCGGCACGCTGCATCCAGCCCAGCACTTCATCGTCGATTCGGCCAAGGCCCGGCGCATAGAACAGCGAGGCGCCGTTGCGCAGGTCTTCGATGAACAGGCCAATGGTGTCGCCTGGTTGCGGGTTGCCGCGATTGGGCGAATACGGCGGCGCGTTGCTCACCAGGGGAATCGCGCGAAATTGCAAATGCCCGCAGGCCGCTATGCCGAACGGCTGGCGATCGAGGCCGACCGGTTGCCATTGCAGTCCGCCGTTCCAGTGGCCGAGCATGTTGAACAAAGGGAAACCGCTGCTCAGGTCCTGATGCACACGCTCGGTGCACCAGACGTCATGGGGGCAGCCTTCGCGCAAGCTGAGCAAACCGGTGCAATGGTCGATCTGGCTGTCCAGCAGCACGATACCGGCGATGGCGCTGTCACGCAGGCGCCTCGCCGGTTGCAGAGGCGCAAAACTCTCGAGTTGCGCGCGAATGTCCGGTGACGCGTTGCACAGCACCCACTCCACACCGTCGTCACTCAAGGCAATCGACGACTGCGTACGGCGCCGGGCCCGCAGGCTGCCATTGCGCACACCGGCGCACTGGCGGCAGTTGCAGTTCCATTGCGGAAAACCACCGCCAGCGGCGGAACCGAGAACGCGGATGTGCATGGCAGATGCTCCGGAAGGCAGGCCCGGCCAACGCATCGGCTGGCCGGGTGATCAATCAACGGTTGGCGAAATACATCGTCACTTCGAAGCCAATGCGCAGATCGGTAAACGCGGGTTTAGTCCACATGGGTCATTCCTCTTCTTGTGCCGGGTGATTCCGGTAGAGCCATTAATGCACGGGGCATCGGGCGCCCGAATGCTACTTTCGAAGGAGTTGGCGGGGTGATTTGGTAGGGGGTGTTGCAGGACTTACAAAACACACATAACCAATGTGGGAGCGGGCTTGCTCGCGAAAGCGGTGTGCCAGTCAACATTTCTGCTGAATGGGACTCCGTATTCGCGAGCAAGCCCGCTCCCACATTTTGGTTTGTGGTGTTTTTGCGGGTTAGAAGAACCCCAGCGGATTGATGTCGTAGCTCACCAGCAGGTTTTTGGTCTGCTGATAGTGGTCGAGCATCATCTTGTGGTTTTCCCGGCCAACGCCGGACTTCTTGTACCCGCCGAACGCCGCATGCGCGGGGTACAGGTGGTAGCAGTTGGTCCACACCCGTCCAGCCTTGATCGCCCGGCCCATGCGGTAGGCGCGGTTGATGTCGCGGGTCCACAGGCCGGCGCCGAGTCCGAACTCACTGTCGTTGGCAATCGCCAGGGCTTCGGCTTCGTCCTTGAAGGTGGTGACACCCACCACCGGGCCGAAGATTTCTTCCTGGAACACGCGCATCTTGTTGTGACCCTTGAGCAGGGTCGGCTGGATGTAGTAACCGCTGGACAGTTCGCCCTCCAGACGCTCGGCCGCGCCGCCGGTGAGCAGCTCGGCGCCCTCCTCCTGGGCAATGGTCAGGTACGAGAGGATCTTGTCGTATTGCTGCTCGGACGCCTGGGCGCCGACCATGGTCTCGGTGTCCAGCGGGTTGCCGCGCTTGATCCTGGCGATCTTCTTCATCACCTCGGCCATGAACGGCTCGTAGATCGACTCCTGCACCAGCGCCCGAGACGGGCAGGTGCAGACTTCGCCCTGGTTGAAGAACGCCAGCACCAGGCCTTCGGCGGCTTTTTCGATGAACGCCGGTTCCGCGTTCATGATGTCCTCGAAGAAGATGTTCGGCGACTTGCCGCCCAGTTCAACGGTGCTCGGGATGATGTTCTCGGCGGCGCAATGCATGATGTGCGCACCCACCGGGGTCGAACCGGTGAAGGCGATCTTGGCGATGCGCTTGCTGGTGGCCAGGGCCTCGCCGGCTTCGCGACCGAAGCCCTGGACGATGTTCAGCACGCCCGCTGGCAGCAGGTCAGCGATCAGCTCGGCGAACACCATGATCGACAGCGGCGTTTGCTCGGCAGGCTTGAGCACGATGCAGTTGCCGGCGGCGAGCGCCGGGGCGAGTTTCCAGGCGGCCATCAGCAGCGGGAAGTTCCACGGAATGATCTGCCCGACCACGCCCAGGGGCTCATGGAAGTGATAGGCCGTGGTCAGCTCGTTGATCTCGGCAGCCCCGCCTTCCTGGGCACGGATGCAGCCAGCGAAGTAACGGAAGTGGTCGGCCGCCAGCGGTACGTCGGCGTTCAGGGTTTCGCGCACGGCCTTGCCGTTGTCCCAGGTTTCGGTGACGGCCAGGACCTCAAGGTTCTGCTCGATGCGATCGGCGATCTTCAGCAGCACCAGGGAGCGGTCCTGGGCCGAGGTCTTGCCCCAGGCGTCGGCAGCGGCATGGGCGGCGTCGAGGGCCTTGTCGATGTCGGCGGCGCTGGAACGCGGGAATTCGGCGATCACTTCACCGTTGACCGGCGAGGTGTTGGTGAAGTACTCGCCATTGATCGGGGCAACGAACTCGCCACCGATGAAGTTGCCGTAGCGCGGCTTGAAGGTAATGACGGCGCCTGGGGTTCCGGGTTGTGCGTAGATCATGGTGGGCCTCTGTCTGGGTCGATGCCTGCCGTACTGACAGGCGATGAGCCGATACTAGAGAGCCCCGCGTGCCAGACGAATGCGTCGTTGGCAGGAGGGGCTCTCGTTATTTGGTCGTAGATTTCACACAGATCACTGTAGGAGCGAGCCTGCTCGCGATGAACCCGAGAACGCCGCGGGGTATCAGGTTTCCAGCGTTATCGTTGACGAACATCGCGAGCAAGCTCGCTCCCACAAGGGATCAGTGCTTGGCCACAAGGTCCTTGGGCAACTTGAACGTCCAGAGCATGCCGCCCTGGTTGAAGTCCTTCACCCGCTTGGCCACTTCGCCGCCCCACAGCGGTACCGCGCCGCCCCAGCCGGAGAGCACCGAGACGTACTGTTCGCCGTCCATTTCCCAGGTCACGGGCGAGCCGAGCACGCCGGAACCGGTCTGGAATTCCCAGACCTTTTCGCCGGTCTTGGCGTTGAACGCCTGCAGGAAACCTTCAGGCGTGCCGGTGAACACCAGGTTGCCCTTGGTGGTCAGCACCCCGCCCCACAGCGGCGCGTAGTTCTTGTGACGCCAGACTTCCTTGCCGGTTTTCGGATCGATGGCCCGCAGCACGCCGATGTAGTCTTCGTTCAACGGCTTGATGGTGAAGCCGGCACCGAGGAACGCCGCGCCTTTCTTGTAGGCGATGCCTTCGTTCCAGATGTCCATGCCCCATTCGTTGGACGGCACATAGAACAGCCCGGTGTCCCGGTTGTAGGCCATCGGCATCCAGTTTTTCGCACCGAGGAACGCCGGCGCTACGAACACCGAGCTGCCCTTGGCTTCCGAACCCGGGGCGCCGGGACGGCTGGCTTCGTTGTAGATCGGCCGGCCGTCCTTATCCAGGCCAGTGGCCCAGGTGATCTTGTCCACGAACGGGAAGCCACGGATGAATTTGCCGTTGGTACGATCCAGCACGTAGAAGAAACCGTTACGGTCGGCCGTGGCCGCTGCCTTGATCTCCTTGCCGCCTTCGCTGTAGTTGAACGACACCAGTTCGTTCACGCCGTCGTAGTCCCAACCGTCGTGAGGCGTGCTCTGGAAGTGCCACTTGATGGTGCCGTCGTCCGGGTTGAGCGCCAAGCGCGATGAGGAGTAGAGGTTGTCGCCAGGGCGCAGGTGCGAGTTCCACGGCGCCGGGTTGCCGGTACCGAACAGCAGCAGGTTGGTTTCCGGATCGTAATAACCGCCAAGCCAAGGGGCCGCACCGCCGGTTTTCCACAGATCGCCCGGCCAGGTCTTGCCCGCCTCGCCGCCGGAGATGCCGTTCTCCACGGCTTTGCCGTCCTTGTAGACGTAGCCCATATGGCCTTCGACTGTCGGCCGGGTCCACAGCAGAGCACCGTTTTTCGGATCGTAGGCCTCGATCTTGCCCACCACGCCGAACTCGCCACCGGCCACGCCGGTAATCAGCTTGCCGTTGATCACCAGCGGCGCGGCGCTGATCGAGTAGCCTTCCTTGTGGTCGGCGACTTTCTTGCTCCACACCACCTTGCCGGTGTCCTTGTTCAGCGCCACAAGCTTGGCGTCGAGGGTACCGAAGATCACCAGGTCGCCATACAGCGCGACGCCACGGTTGATCACGTCGCAGCAAGGGCGGATGTCATCGGGCAGACGCGCATCGTATTGCCAGAGTTTCTTGCCGGTGCGCGCATCCACGGCGAAGACCCGGGAGTAGGAACCGGTCATGTACATCACGCCGTCCTTGACCATCGGCTGCGCTTGCTGGCCACGCTGTTTTTCACCGCCGAAGGAAAACGCCCAGGCCGGGCGCAGCTCCTTGACGTTGTCGACGTTGAGAATATCCAGCGGGCTGTAGCGCTGCCCTTGAACGCCGAGGCCGTTGGTCACGACCTGTTCCGGGTTCTTCGGGTCCTGGAGAATGTCCTGGTCGGAAACCCCGGCCAATGCCTGGCCGGACAACAGCATGGCACTGAGCAGCAAGCTCAGGACGAAGGGCTGGCGACGTGCGGGTTGAGTCATGACGGCTTCCTCTGCGGATTTTTGTTATGCCCGGAAATTTTCCGGTCTGGTGCAGATTCTTGGGCGCCGCCGCCCTGGCAACAATTGCCCGCAATGAGGAGATTGCTAGTTCCTTGGTACAGGGTGGGAGGAGATGGACACAAGATTTTTTTGAACAGCACCGGCCCCTGTAGGAGCGAGCTTGCTCGCGATGGACTCAAGGACACCGCAGGGTGTCAGGCTGCCAGCGTTATCGTTAACGTCCATCGCGAGCAGGCTCGCTCCTACAGGGGATCTGTGGTCGGCTACTTGCTGGCAGAATCCACCCGCGTCATTCGCTCGCGCTCGTAGCGCGGGTACAGATGACTGACGCTGCGGATCAGTTCATAACGGCTCAGGCTGATCCCGGCGAAGCGTTCGGGGATGGGGCTGCGGATCATCTCGGCCATATCACTGCCATTGGCCGCGCCGTCGCGCATGAGCTGATCGAGCCAGCTCAGGTAATCGCGCATCTGCTCGAAGGGTTGTCGATCACTGGCCACCGGCCCATGGCCCGGCACGACCTGCGTCCAGGGCAAGCCTTGCAGGGTCGCGATGTCTGCCAGCCACACTGACAGCCCCGGACTGTTTGGCGTGGTCAGCGCCCGCTGATAAAACACCAGGTCCCCGGCATACAGCACGCCGGTTTGCTGGTCGAGAATAGCCAGATCCGCGCCCGTATGCCCACCCAGGCTCAGCAAGCGCAGATCGTGATTCCCAAAACTTTTCACGCCGGGTGTCAGCGTCTGCGTCGGCAGCACCACTTCGGTGCCACGCATCCAGTCGCCGACCATTCGGTACATATTCTCGGCCATGGCGTCGCCTTGCCGGTGCAACAGTTCGGTGGTGCCGGCCAGGGCGCCGATCGGCACGTCGGTGAAGGCTTGATTGCCCAGTACATGGTCCGGGTGGTGATGGGTCAGCAAGACCTCGATCACCGGCTTGTCGGTGGTGGCGGCAATGGCCTTGCGCATCGCTTCGCCGTAACGCCGGGACGGCCCGGTGTCGATTACCACCACGCCGCGCTCGGTGACGATGAACGCGGTGTTGACGATGTTGCCGCCGTTGGCCTTGGCGAAATTATCGGTGCTGCCTTCCAGCAGCCAGGTGTCCCGGGCGATCTGCCGGGGCTTGAGTGAGTAGTCGAGATCGGCCAGGGCCGGCAGACTGACGCTTAACACCATCAACAGGATCCAGCGCATGCCACGCTCCTTGGGGTCAGGGGATCGACGCATCGAACTCATTGCCGCTGTTGTCCCGTAGTAACAGACGTGTTTGCCCTGCCCCCTCGATGTCAAAGGCCAGATTGGGGTTTTCGCTGACTGCGGGGAACAGCTCCAGCCGGGCCAGCACGTGTTGGTTGTGGTCACGCAGCTCGGCATGGTTGATGAAGAATTCCGGAATGCCGCTGACCATGCCGTTGTCCATGGGATGGGCCACCTGCATACGCAAACGGCTGAACCCGTCCCGGGGATAGCGCCCGCCGAGCACTTCGCCGATGTGTTCCTCCCAGCCCGACTGGGTGCGCACCACACTCGGCGCGGTGCAACCGCCACCTGCGGCGTCAATCAGGGTCGAGCCGACATGCCACAGCCCGTCGCGGGTCAACACCGCCGCGCGCAGGGGCGTGGCCTGTTCGATGCGGATGCGCAACGACAGCCAGGGCAAAACCGAATTCAGCGGCTGGAAGTCGACGATTTTCGGCAACGGATTCAGTTCTGCCCAGGCGAGGATTCTTACCACCTCGCCCTTGAACGCCCGGGCGTCGATTTCCAGCGGCACCTGCCGGGCATCTTCGGCAAACGGCGGCGCCAGCAGCTTGACCCGTTCATCGAAAACGAACGGCGCATTGCCCAGAAACTGCTGGTGATAGAAAGCCCACATCACCGATGGCACCGGGTCTTTGCCGGGATCGATAGCGCCAGCCTGTGCCGCCAGGCTCAACCAGCAGGCCAACAGACAACTCCCTCGCCATTTCATCGCCTGCTCCTTATTGATACATCTCGGGCACGTCATATTGCAGGCCGTAACGGCCGTAGATGGTCTTCACCGAACCCTCGCGGATCAGGCCTTCGAGCGCCTCTTCCACGGCATAGGCCAGTTGCCGGTTGCTTTCGTGCACCGCCATGCCGATTTCCCAGAGCTGCTTGCCCATGTTCGGGTAGGCATTTTCTGCCAGCGCCAGCTGCGGGTCGGCCGCTTCGTGCACTTGCCAGTCGATTTCGCCGCGCATGGCCATCACCGCGTCGACCTCGCCGGCCTTCATCGCGGCAAACGCCTGGGGCACGCCGGGGTAGTGATGGGTCTTGCCGGCGAGCATGCCGTTGAACACCGAGGTCAGGTAGAACGACGGCACGCTGTCGACTTCGACACCAATCGGGTGCTGCTCGAACACCGCGACGCTGGCGACCTTGTCCAGCCTTCGGCGGTCATAGGCCACCTGCCATTGTTCGTTCTGGTACGGACCGAACATCACCACATGGCCGTTGACCAGCTCACCGACTTCGTTGCGCCTCTGCGCGTAGTCGTGGTCGTAGGGCACGCGCATCATCAGGTCGGCCAGTTGCTGGTTGTGCAAGGCACTGGCACGCCAGATGTAATCGCGCAGGTCGTCATCGAGCTTTTCCCCGGCCGGCGCCCAGATCAGCGTCAGGCGCACGCCGAGCGCCTTGGCCAGGGCTTCGGCCAGCTCGACATCGACACCCCGGGGTTTGCCGGCACGTTCAAAGCTGTAGGGGGCGAAGTCCTTGTAGACCGCAACCTTCAGCTCCCCGGCGGCGATCATTTCGTCGTAGTTGCGAACCTGCGCCTGCGCCGCCTGGCAGCACAGCCACAGAGCGCTGATCAACACCGCGAACAGGCGCATGGGTCACTCCTCGACGTGCACAGTGTCCAGATAAGTGCGCACCGCCCACAGGGCTTCCTGGCTCAGGTAGTCGGCCATCTTCGGCATGTACACGCGACCGTCGCGCACCGCGCCATGGCGCACCCGTTCGGCGAACCATTCATCGCCCGCCTCGCCGACATCGAGCATGCGCAGGTCGGGGGCGATGCCGCCGGACTTGGCCTCCAGGCCATGACAGGCCGCGCAGTTCTGGGTATAGGCCGAAGCGCCGATTTCCACTGCCTTGTCGTGTTCCGGGGCGGTGCGATACGGGTTCACCGCGGCCCAGCCATCGGCATCGAGTTGCACACCGGCATCTTTTATCGGGGTCAGGCCCTGGGTGGCGACAGCCTGTGGCACCACGTTGCCGTGGGCCCAGACCGAACCTGCGCTGATCAAACTGGCCAATAGACCGGTCACGAGCAAGGCGTTGCGTTTTGTTGTCATTGTCATGCCCTCTGGATTGCACGCAAAACCTCTTGGCAGAGGCTATGGCAGCCATCTTAGAAAGCCCTGCGCTCAGACCCCATGCTGCTTTGGTGGTCGCCACCTACTCCCTTGGTCGTAAGGCGATCGTTGGACACCGGACGCGGGCCCTGGAGCCGGTCGACGCCGATCAGGGTCAGGATCAGCAGAAACGGCAGGAGCAGTGCTTTGACGATACGCATGGTCAATCCCCTCCAGATCAGTGGCCGTGGTTACCCATGCTAGAACCGCGCCGTGTGTGGCGGGCTACTACCTTGGTACTGGCCCTTCGGTACTTTCTGCATATTTTCACCGCCCCCCAGGCTTCCTATGCTGGCGCTAACGGTCATGGAGAGCCTTATGCGCCAGCTTGCCCCTTACGCCCTGATCTACCTGCTGGCGATTGCCTGCGCCGCCGGCCTGGCCACCCAAAGCCAGGCCGCCGATGCGCCCTTGCAGGTGCGGATCGGCTACCTGGGCTATCGCCCCGCCCCCGGCCCGTTGCTGTCCAACGTCATTCCCGAACCCACCGATGCCGGGCTGCGCGGCGCCGAACTGGCGATCACCGACAGCAACAGCACCGGGCGTTTTCTCAACCACGGCTACAGCCTGGTCAGCGCCAGCGTCGACAGCCCCGAAGCCTTGCTCGAAGCGGCGAAGGCTCAGCACGAACAAGGCCTGCGCCTGTTTGTGGTGAATGCCCCCGCGGCCAGCCTGCGCCAATTGAGTGCGGCACTACCCGACAGTTTGCTGATCAACGCCGGCAGTGCCGATGACAGCCTGCGCACCACCGTTTGCCTGCCGAACGTGCTGCACACCTTGCCGAGCCGGGCGATGCTCGCCGATGCGCTGGCGCAGTTTCTGGTGTTGCGCAAATGGCGGCGGGCGCTGCTGATTGTCGGCCCGACGCCCGACGATCAAGCCTATGCCGCCGCCCTGCGCCGCGGGGCCAAGCGTTTCGGCTTGCAACTGGTGGCGGAAAAAACCTGGAGCTTCGATAACGACCAACGCCGCAGCGCCCAGGCCGACATGCCGCTGTTCACCCAGACCGCCGAGTACGACGTGGTACTGGTGGCCGATGAACGCGGCGACTTCGGTGAATACGTGCCCTACCAGACCTGGTACCCGCGCCCGGTCGCCGGCACCCAGGGCCTGACCCCGGTGGGCTGGCACAAGACCGTGGAAACCTACGGCGCCGCGCAGCTGCAAAAACGCTTTGAAGCCCTGACCGGGCGCTGGATGAATGACCGCGATTTCGCCGCCTGGATGGCCGTGCGCAGTATCGCCAGTGCCGTGAGCAAATTGCGCCAGGCTGAGCCGATGGCGATCCGTGCGCTTGAAATCAGCGACCAGTTGCCCCTCGACGGTTTCAAGGGTCGCAAGCTCAGCTACCGGCCGTGGAACGGCCAGTTGCGCCAGCCGATTCCCATCGTCCAGCCCCGGGCGCTGGTCAGCACTTCACCCCAGGACGGCTTTCTGCACCCGTTCAACGAGATGGACAGCCTGGGCTACGACAAACCCGAAGTCAGCTGCAGCTTTCCCTGATCCGAACATCACAACAACAAGGAATTCGCCATGCGCCGCACCCTGCTCTCGTGCACCTTGCTGCTCGCCGCCGGCCATGCCGTTGCCAGCACGGCCTGGGTCTCCAACGAAAAGGACAACAGCCTGAGCCTGATCGACATGCAGACCCTGCAAGTCACCGACACCCTGCCCGTCGGCCAGCGCCCCCGGGGCCTGCTGTTGTCCCATGACAACAAGCTGTTGTACATCTGCGCCAGCGACTCGGACCGGGTCCAGGTGATGGACGTGGCCACACGCAAGATCATCAAGGAACTGCCCTCGGGTAAAGACCCCGAGCAATTCGCCCTGCACCCGAACAACCGCTGGTTGTACGTCTCCAACGAAGACGATGCGCTGGTCACGGTGATCGACACCGAGACCTCCAACGTCCTCGGCCAGATCGAAGTCGGCGTCGAGCCCGAGGGCATGGCCGTCAGCCCTGACGGCCAGTGGGCGGTCAACACCAGCGAAACCACCAACATGCTGCACTGGATCGACACCAGCACCCAGACCCTGGCCGACAGCACTCTGGTGGACCAGCGTCCGCGCTTCGTCGAGTTCTCCCCCGATGGCGCCAAGCTCTGGGCCTCGGCGGAAATCGGCGGCACCGTGACCATTCTCGATGTAGCCAGCCGCACCGTGCTCAAGACCCTGAACTTCCAGATCAAGGGCGTGCACCCGGACAAGGTCCAGCCCGTCGGCATCAAGCTCAGCGCCGATGGCAAGTACGGCTTCGTCGCCCTCGGCCCGGCCAATCATGTGGCAGTGATCGATGCCAGGACCTTCGAAATTCTTGATTACCTGCTGGTGGGTCGACGGGTCTGGCAGATGGCGTTCACTCCGGATCAGAAACAGTTGCTGACCACCAACGGCGTCAGCGGCGATGTCTCGGTGATCGATGTCGACAGCCTCAAGGTCAGCAAATCGGTGAAGGTCGGGCGCTATCCCTGGGGCGTGGTGGTGACGCCATGAACGCCCTTGAAGTCAGTGACCTGAGCTTTGCCTACGGCGCCCGGGAGGCCTTGCGCAAAGTGAGTTTCAGCCTGGAACCCGGGCGTTTTGCCGCGCTGTTGGGACCCAACGGCGCCGGCAAGTCGACCCTGATTGCCCTGCTGACCCGACTCTATGATCTGCAGCACGGCGAGATCCGCGTCGGTGGCTGTTCGTTGCGCAGCGCGGCACGCCCGGCGCTCAGGCAGTTGGGCGTGGTGTTCCAGCAAAGCACCCTGGACCTGGACCTCAGCGTCGAGCAGAACCTGCGTTATCACGCGGCATTGCATGGCCTGTCCCGGCGCCAGACCGACCTTCGGGTCAACGCCGAACTGGCTCGCCAGGCCCTGACCGAGCGCCGCCGCGAACGGGTGCGTGAGCTCAATGGCGGCCATCGTCGCCGGGTGGAAATTGCCCGTGCCCTGTTGCATGAGCCGCGCCTGCTGTTGCTCGATGAAGCCAGTGTCGGCCTCGACCCGGCGAGTCGCCTGGCGCTCAACCAGCACATCCGCAGTCTGTGTCGCGAGGAGCACATCAGCGTGCTCTGGACCACCCACCTGCTCGACGAAGTGCAACCCAGCGATGACTTGCTGATCCTGCATCAAGGCCGGCTGGTGGCCAGCGGGCAGGCCGATGCGCTGAGCCTGGAGCACGGCGGTGACCTCGGTTCGGCCTTCACCCGCCTGACTACATCGGGAGCTGCCCAATGAACGATTACTGGCAATGTTTCAGCGGTATCGTGCTGCGCGAGTGGCTGCGCTTTGTGCTGCAACGCACGCGGTTTCTCAGCGCCCTGGTGCGGCCGTTGCTGTGGTTGCTGGTGTTCGCCGCCGGTTTTCGCGCGGCGCTGGGGATAGCGATCATCGAGCCCTACGACACCTACATTCCGTACGAGGTCTACATCATTCCCGGCCTGGCCTGCATGATCCTGCTGTTCAATGGCATGCAGGGGTCTCTGTCGATGGTCTACGACCGCGAGATGGGCAGCATGCGCGTGCTGCTGACCAGCCCTTTGCCGCGTACCTTCCTGCTCTGCAGCAAGCTGCTGGCCACGTCGCTGATTTCGCTCTTGCAGGTGTATGCATTCCTGGCGATTGCCTGGGCCTACGGCGTGCGGCCACCGGCCATGGGCCTGTTGCTGGCGTTGCCGGCGCTGCTGCTGGTGGCGTTGATGCTCAGCGCACTGGGCCTGTTGCTGTCGAACGCGATCCGCCAGCTGGAGAACTTTGCCGGGGTGATGAATTTCGTGATCTTCCCGCTGTTTTTCCTGTCATCGGCGCTGTATCCGCTGTGGAAGATGCGCGAGGCCAGCGAATGGCTGTACTGGCTGTGCGCGGTGAATCCGTTCACCCATGCGGTGGAGCTGGTGCGTTTTGCCCTGTATGAACGCCTCAATCCGCTCGCGCTGGCGGTGTGCATGGGGTTGACGCTGCTGTTTGCGTTGCTCGCCGTACTGACCTTCAACCCGCAGCATGCGGCCTTGCGTAAATCTGGGTAACAACACAATCCCAATGTGGGAGCGGGCTTGCTCGCGAAAGCGTTGTGTCAGTCAACTCATTCATTGAATGTAACGCCGCCTTCGCGAGCAAGCCCGCTCCCACAGGGGGGATCTTCATTGAACAGGGTGAAATTACTACTTTAGTACTGGTTTCCCTGTCTATCGTCGCATTCCCAACACCCCCCGACTGGCATGTAATAGGTCCATAACTATAAGGACTGACCCCATGCCGCGTGCCCGACGTTGCCTGTTGCGCCCTACTCTCGCCGCCCTGTCGCTGGGCCTGCTGCTGAGCACCGCGCAGGCCGACACTGCGCTGTTCTCCAGCGACGGCTATCGCATCGGCCTGTACCGCAGCCCGACGCCAGACCAACTGCAAGGCGCAACCATCGTCGATACCCACGCCCTGCAAGCCCTGCTCGACCAAACCCCGCGCCCGCTGCTGATCGATGTCTACCGCCGCCAGTGGCTGCAAGGGCAATTCATCGAAGACCAGCCCCATGAAAACCTGCCCGGCAGCCATTGGCTGGCCAATACCGGTGACGGTGAGCTGACGCCGCAATGGCAGGACTATTTCGCCGCCAACCTGAAAAAGCTGACCGCCGGCGACCCGACGCAACCGCTGGTCTTCTATTGCCGCTCCGACTGCTGGTTGAGCTGGAATGCGGTCAAGCGCGCAGCCACCATGGGCTATAAGACCCTGTACTGGTATCGCGATGGCCTGGACGCCTGGCAAGCGGCCAATCTGCCGGTTTCGCCAGCCAGGCCCGAACCCTTTCCCTGAGCTTTACGCGTGCGTGTTGTTGCCACACCATAATCAAAATAATGAGGTGAAAGGCCATGTACAAAATTCTGATTGCCGACGATCACCCGCTGTTTCGCGAAGCCATCCACAACGTCATCAGCGACGGTTTTGCCGGCAGCGAAGTGATGGAAACCGCCGACCTGGACAGCGCCCTGGCCCTGACCCAGGAACACGATGACCTGGACCTGATCCTGCTCGACCTGAACATGCCCGGCATGCACGGGCTCAATGGCCTGATCAACCTGCGTAACGAAGCGCCGACCATTCCGGTGGTGATTGTCTCCGCCGAACAGGACAAGCAGATCGTGCTGCAGGCCATTACCTACGGCGCGGTGGGTTTCATCACCAAGTCTTCACCCCGCGCCCAGATGACCGATGCCATCCAGCAGATTCTCAATGGCAATGTCTACCTGCCCCCGGACATCATCCGCACCGCCAAAAGCAGCACCCACCGGCGGATGAACGACACCCCGAGCTTCCCGCCCGAACTGCTCCAGGCCCTGACCCGCAAGCAGTTGCAGGTATTGGAACGCATGACCAAGGGCGAATCGAACAAACAGATCGCCTACACCCTGGAAATCGCCGAGACCACAGTCAAGGCCCACGTCTCGGCGATCCTGCGCAAGCTCAACGTGCACAACCGGGTGCAGGCGATCCTGAGTGCCGGAGATATTGATTTCGGGTCTTATCTGCGGCGTTGAGTCAGCAAGACCGCGGCGCGCCCTTCGCGAGCAAGCCCGCTCCCACATTCGACCGCATTCCAAATGTGGGAGCGGGCTTGCTCGCGAAGGGGCCGTCCCATGCTTCGAAGATTTCAAGGCCGACCGAGCAAATGACTCATCGCCGTCTTCAGCTTCATCGGCCGCACCGGCTTGTGCATCAGGGTGTGGCCCAGTTCGCGGATCTGCTGCTTGAGTTCATTGCTGTAGTTGGCCGTGATCATCATCGCCGGGAGCGGTGACGCGCGCCGGGCATTGATGCGCGCCACGGCGTCGACACCGTTGCGATCGTTGTCCAGGTGGTAATCGGCAATCAGCAGGTCGGCCTCGGCGTGGAAATTGTCCACTTGCCGCGCCAGGTCCTCCTCCGACAGCGCCGTCACCACCCGACACCCCCACCCCTCCAGCAAGGTGCGCATGCCGGCACAGATGGTCGCGTCGTTGTCCAGCACCCATATCCGCGCCCCCCGCAGGCGCTCGAGCATCGGCTCGCTCATCTGCAACGCGGGCTGCGGCTTCGGTGCTGTAGCGCTCAACGGCACTTCGACCGAAAACATCGAGCCCCGGCCCGGCCATGAGCGCACATGAATGGGATGCCCGAGGATGCCGGCAATCTTCTCTACGATCGCCAGGCCCAGGCCCAGGCCGCGATCCTGATCGGGGCGCTGCACATCACCACGCTTGAACTCCTGGAAAATCTCCTCCAGGCGATGCTCGGCAATGCCCATGCCGCTGTCCCAGACTTCGATCGTCAGACACTGATGATGCCGCCGGCAACCGAGCACCACGCGACCACTGTAGGTGTAGCGAATCGCATTGCTCAGCAGGTTGCGCAGAATCCGCGCCAGCAGCTGGATGTCACTGCGCACCAGCGCCGAACAACCGATGAAGTGCAGTTGCAGGCCTTCACTGCGCGCCACCTGGGTGTATTCGGCGGCCAGGTTGTCCAGCAGTTCACTGAGGGCGAACGGTGCAATGTCGGCCTTGATCACCCCCGCATCGAGCTTGGAAATATCCACCAGGGTGCCGAGCAGGTTCTCCACGTCTTCCAGGGAATTGCTCACGTTGCGCACCAGAATCTCGCTGGACATCGGCTCGCGCCGTTCCAGCAAGGCACTGGTAAACAGGCGCGCGGCATTCAACGGTTGCAGCAGGTCATGGCTGACGGCGGCGAGAAACTTGGTCTTCGACAGGTTGGCCTGCTCGGCTTCCTGCTTGGCCTCGCGCAAGCGTGACTCGACCAGGCGTCGCTCATCGATCTCGCGCAGCAACTGGTCGTTGAGGGTGGTCAATTCCGCCGTGCGCTCGCGTACCCGCAGCTCCAGGTTCTGATACGCCTGATGCAGCGCCTCGGCGGTGCGGCGGCGTTCGGTGATGTCGCGGATCAGCACGAAAATCCCCACCACCTCGCCACTGGCCAGACGATTGGGCACATAGGAGCGCAGCATGTAGCGCTCCTGGTTGTTGACGTTGGTTTCGGCGAACTCGAATGTCACGCTCTCGCCGGCCAATGCCCTGGCCACGTAGGGCTCCAGCCGCTGGTAATGCTGCTCGCTGTGCACTTCGCGCAGGCTCTGTCCGAGCATCACGCCGCGGGGCCAGCAGTACCACTCTTCGTAGACCTTGTTGGTGAACTCGTAGACCAGGTCGGCATTGAGGTAGGCAATCAATGCCGGGACATGATCGGTGATCAGGCGAATCCAGTGTTCGCTTTCACTCAGCGCCTCGGCGTGCTGGTAGCGCTCGGTGATGTCGGTGAAGGTGTTGACGAAACCGCCGGTGGGCAACGGATGGGTGCGGATTTCCAGGACCCGGCCATCGTACAGGCGTTGCTCGCATTCGCGCACCGGTCGTCCGTTGCCATCGCGACTGGCCGGGGTCAGCAGGTTCAGTTCGCTGTCGGCGATCACCTCGGCAAACGGGCGATGGGCCGCCACCGGCGCCAGGCCGCTCAACTCCAGGAACCGCCGGTTCCACAACTCCAGGATGCCCTCGGCGCTGACCATCGCCACCCCTTGGGACAGGTTGTCGACCGCCCGTTGCAACAGATGCGACTTCTGCGCCACCGCCTGCTCACGGCGTACGGTTTCGCTGAGTTTGACGTCAGTAATGTCGGTGAACAGGATCACCCGCCCTCCTTCCTGGGTCGGCCGCTCGCTGACTTGCAGCCAGCGCCCGTTCTGCAGGCGGTAAAGCAGGTTTTCGTCGGCATGCCCACGCGGCTCTTCGGTGAACAGGGCGTTGTTCATCATCAGCCGTTTGACCTCGGTCAGGCGCATGCCGGCGTTGATCCGCACCCGGCTGTTGCTCCAGAACGCCTTGAAGCGACTGTTGAACAACACGATGCGCTGGTCGGCGTCGAACAGCACGAAGGCGTCGGAAATGCTTTCGATGGCATCGATCAGGTGTTGGTGCGCCGTTTCAGCGCGCAGGCGGGCTTCGCTGAGCAAATGATTACCGGCCTTGAGTTCGGCCATGGCCTGGTTCAGGGCATCGGTGCGTTCGCGCACTTGCTCGGCCAGCACCACCGAATGCTGGAATGCCGCGTACGGATCGTTGCCGCGGGTTCCCCCGGACTCGACCCGCTCGATCAGCGCGCCATTGATGCGCTGCAGTTTGTGGTTTTCCAGGCGCAGCCCGGCCAGTTCGGCCTGCAGCTCAGCGATGTCCTGGGGCACGGCCACGGGCAATGGCAACGCCGGTGAAGGTCTGGTTGATGTGCATGCCATTGAACTGTTCTCCATAGGTGTTGAAACCCATCACCCGTTGCTCACGCAAAAAACCGCCGATCTGATCAAGACTGCCGTCGTCTTCGAGTTCCAGACGCCGCAGGAAACAGTCGCAACCGATGGTCAGCAGCAAATCGCCCAGGCGCTCCTGCAACCCCTCGAACAGGCGCTGCAGATTCGGCAGCATCGGCCCCGGGGTCATGGCGGTGAGCACGATGCCGTTTTCCACGGCGCAGTAGAAACTCAGGCTCAGGTCCGGATGCACCTGCTGGATGGCCCGCACGTAGTACTGCTGGTTGATCCGCACCGCCAACGGGTGCGCAGCGAAGACCCGGTGATCGAGCTGCGCCACCGGTACGCCGATGTGTCGGGCGTACTCCTCGGCGGCAGGCTCCGCATTGAGCTCGAAGACCCGGCGCAAGGTGCTGTCGGCCCCGGTGACCACCAGCTTTTCGGCGCGGGGCAGCACGTGGTGGGTGGTGAACACTTCGAAATCCAGCCAGGTATTGACCAGCACCACCACGGCCGCGCCGCTGTGGAACTCGCCATCGAAGTACACATGGGTATGGGTCAGGTAGTTATCGTCGCCGGCCGAACCGCCGAAATGCGGAATGTCGCCCAAGGCCGCGCTCAAGGCCGCCAGGACCATTTCTTCGCGGCTGGACAGGCCATCGAGCAGGGTCAGGGCAAAGCTGTTGCCCTTGATCGGGGCCAGGGTGTTGCTGCGACAGCCACTGACCAGGCGCTCGACCATTTGCTGGGCGTCGATCAGGCTGAAGTGCTCCATCTGGTCGATCATCTCGATCGAGATGGAAAAGTGCCGGTGGTCGAAACCCACCGCCGTCACGCAATTGCGCCCATAGCCCAGCGGGGTGATTTCCCCGGCGCTGGTGCAGCCCGCCAGGCGAATGCCGCCGAAGCTTTGCTGCAAGGCCTGGCCCAGCGCCTCCAAGTCGTATTCGGCGGAACAGAAGAACAGCACGAACCCCAGGTGCGGATGCAACAACTGTCGTGCCAGTTCCTGCGCGACCTGCCGGGCATCGGTGGCCTGGGACATTGCACTGACGACGCCTTCGCTCTGCTGCATCCTTACCTCCCGCAGGTGCGTGTGTATGAGGCACGAGTGTACGAAGTCTGTGGGGTGCGACGAATGCTACTTGGGTAGCGGGTAGCCGCTTCGATGGGATGAGACAGATAAAGCTCCCACACTAGTTTTGGTTATCCGCAGGTGTTGCGTACACCCGGTAACCCTGTGGGAGCGAGCTTGCTCGCGATGGGGCCATCACAGCCAACATCCATGTCGCCTGACACCCAGCCATCGCGAGCAAGCTCGCTCCCACAATTATTTGTATTCAGCCTGCTACCAGGTCAGCACCGCGCCCACGGCAAAGGTGTCGGTGTCTTCGTTCTGCTCGTCGGTGTCGTGACCGTTGATTTCAAACTGGTTGTACTCGGCCACCAGCTTGAGGTTGTCGTTCACGTCATGGAACAACGCGATGCCGCGGGTCTCGTAGTCCGCACCGCTGCCGACCACGCCGTTGCCGTCGTCATTGGTCTTGCCGTAGGACAAGGCCAGGCGGTTCTTGCCCAGTTTGTAGGAGCCCTGCATCAGGTAGCCGTCGCTGTCGACGTTGCGCAGGGTCGGCTCGCCGGCGTTGTTGGTGAAAAACGGGTTGATGCCCTTGGCCTGGAAACCGGACCCGGTGAGGGACAAGCCGCCCATCTTAGCCTGCACGCCATAACCGACCCCCTTGGAGGTGACGGTCTCGACCGTCGAATCGGTGTTGTCCGAGGTCTGGTAGCTGCCATTGACCCAGCTGTAGATCTTTGCCCCGGCCAGGTCGAACTGATAGGTGACTTCACTCTCGGTACGCGGGTTTTCCTGATAGGCCTTGCCCGTCGGGCTGCTGTCGTTGGTGTCCACCGGGTCCATGATGCCGACCGCCACGCGCAGTCCGTCCATCACCGGGGTGCGATAGGTGATCTGCGAGGTCGGGAACGGATACGGGTAACCGGTGCCGATGTTGCCGAACGACACCCCGCCGCCATCCACCAGCCCCAACGTATCGCTGACCTGGCCGTAACCGGCGAGCATTTCGTCGAGCAGGATGTTGGAGCGGGCGAACAAGCCGAAGTCCTTGCCGATCAGCACCTCGCCCCACTCCGGGTTGGCCACGGTGCCGAAGAACTGCCGCACATCGATGGCGGTGTCGGTGCCGTTGGTTTCGCTGTCGTTGATGGTGACCCAGAACGAAGCACGGGCGCCGAGCTTGAGATCGTCTACCTGCTTGCCCATGTTGAACCCCAGGTAGTTGGGCAAAAAGCCCATCTTGACCCGTGACTGCCGACGGTCGTATTGATCGCCGGCGCGGTCGACATCGCTGTTTACATAGAAGGCGTTGATATAGCCGTCGGTGGAGAACGTGGTCTGGTCCTTGTCGTACAGCATGATATCCGCCTCAGCCACCTGGCTCAGGCCCAGGGCAGACAGGCTGGCGATAAAGGCTGGCAGAAAACGATGCGTGACGTTCTTATTGTTGTGCATGGCGCGCTCCGAAACGGGGGACTGAGTGTCGGAGGCGATTATCGAAACCTGACGGGCGGCGCCATACGCTGCCTTGGGGCTGGTTTTGAGGTGCTTTGGATTGGCTGGCGGCGCGTGACCGCTATGGCGTAAGACCGCTCGTCGGCGAGGCTCGCCACTTAGGGTGTAGGCCTGTGGACCCGACTGGCATCCACAGGAACCGGTACCGGCTAGGCGTTGGCCTTGAGCAACATGTAGGCGGCGACCACCACGCAGATGCTGGCGAACCCGACCTGCAACGCCCGCGCCGGCACCCGGGCGCACAGCTTGCGGCCGATGATCATGCCGATAATGCTCGTGCCAATGAAGGTGGCACCCACACTGTCGATGCGCACGCCGGCATGGAACGCGCCGATCACGCCGATGGCCGAAATCAGGCTGATCACCATCAGAGAAGTAGCGATGATCCCGCGCATCTGCACATCGGTCAGTTGCTTGAACGCCGGGACGATCAGGAAGCCGCCGCCCACCCCCAGCAATCCCGAGACCACACCCGTGACCGCTCCGAGCGCGGCGAGGGTCGCGGTGCATTTGGCGGTCCAGGAAAAGCGCCCGGTCTGTTGATCGAGCATGCAGTTTTTCTGGCCCCAGTTGGCGTGCCCGTGGTCGCTCGGGCCTTCGTCCTTGCGTTCACGGCGCAACATCCGCCAGGCCACCATGACCATCAGCAGGCTGAACAGGATCATCAGGATTTTTTCCGGCAACTGATGGGCGAAGTAGATGCCCACCGGCGAAAACACCGCACCGAGCGCGGCGATCAGCAACGCCGCGCGATACCGCACCAGGCCATGGCGCAATCCATCGATGGCGCCGACCGCCGCCGCACTGCCCACCGCAAACAAGGCCACGGGAGCGGCCTGGATCATGCTCCAGCCCAATCCCAATACCAGGGCCGGCACCGCGAGAATCCCGCCGCCCGCTCCAGTCAACCCCAATACCAACCCCATCACCACGCCAAACAGACTTGCCAGCAACATAGGGAGTTCTCAGTCGACCCTGGACAGACGCGTCAGCCACTCGCGACCCTTGAGCATACCGTTCCAATAGAACCACGGTAGCAGTGTTGCCTTGAGCCACCACGCCGAGCGGCGCGGCGTCGTCGGGTCAAGGGGGAAAGTCGGCAGCAATTTGCCCGCATAACCGAACTCGGCAAGGATCACCTTGCCCTTCTCCACCGTCAGCGGGCAGGAGCCATAGCCGTCGTACTTCAGCGGCAGTGGTTGTTGCTTGCGCAAGGCCAGCAGGTTTTCGGCCACCACCACAATCTGCTTGCGCACCGCCGCGGCGGTTTTTGCATTGCTGGTGCCGCAGATATCACCCAGCGCGAAGACGCCTGGATAACGCGGATGCTGCAGGCTGTGGGGATCGACCTCGCACCAGCCGGCGGCGTCGGCCAGCGGACTCCGGGCGACGAAATCCGGGGCCACCTGAGGCGGTACGACATGCAGCAAATCAAAGGTTTTTGCCTGGCGGGTGACAGTGCCTTCGGCGTCCTTGACCTCGAACCACGCGGTTTTCGCCGGGCCGTCGACCTTGACCAGATTCGAATTGAATGCCAGCCGGGCGTTGTACTTTTCGATGTACTTCATCAGCGGCGGGACAAAGGTCGCCACGCCGAACAGTGCCGCGCCTGCGAGATTGAACTCGACATCGATGTTGTTCAGCACACCGTTCCTGTTCCAGTGATCACAGGACAGGTACAGCGCTTTTTGAGGCGCTCCCGCACATTTGATCGGCATGGCCGGCTGGGTGAACAGCACCTTGCCGCCGCGCAGTTTCTGCACCTGGTCCCAGGTATAGGTCGCGTGCCGGTAGCTGTAGTTGGAGGTCACGCCGTGCTGGCCGAGGGTCTCCTCCAGGCCTTCGATTTTCTCCCAGGCCAGGCGTAGGCCGGGGCAGACCACCAGGCTCTTATAGCTGACCGTGCGTGCGTCGCTGAGGATGAGCCGGCAATGGTCGGGGTCGATGCCGGTCACTGCAGCCTGCACCCAATTGACCCCGCGCGGCATCACCGACGCCATTGGCCGCACGGTGTTTTCCACGTTGTAGGCGCCACCGCCGACCAGCGTCCAGGCCGGTTGATAGAAATGCCGGGAGTCGGGCTCGATCAGGGTGATGTTCAGCTGCGGGCTACGTTTGAGCAGGCTGGCGACAAGGCCTATGCCCGCCGTGCCGCCGCCGATTACCACGATATCTGCACTGATGGATGGGCCCCAGTGTTGATCGTTCATTGCTTGTTCCTTTTGCTGCACGCAAGGATTTTTCCAGTCAACACACAAAACTACTGTGGGAGCGGGCTTGCTCGCGAAGGCGGTGTATCAGTAGACATAAACGTTGGCTGACACACCGCCTTCGCGAGCAAGCCCGCTCCCACAGGTTCGGTGTGTTGAACAAGATCAAGGTTGAACCCAGCTTTTAAGCACCGCCCCGCAATACAGCCCGGAGAGGGTTTTCATCACCTGGATCACCTCGTGACTGGCGAGACCGTAAAAAATGTACTTGCCTTCACGACGGGTAGCGACCAGTCCTTCATCGCGCAGGATCCCCAGTTGCTGGGACAGGGTCGGTTGGCGCACGCCGGTCATTTTTTCCAGCTCACCTACGTTGCGCTCGCCCTGGGTCAGCTGGCACAGGATCAACAGGCGATCCTCATTGGCCAGGGCCTTGAGCAGCGCACAGGCCTTGGAGGCCGAGGCGCGCAGTTGGGCGACTTCACATTCGGTCAGACTGGATTGCATTTGCAGGATGCCTTCAACGTCACTTAAGCTGCGAACATTATGTTTTTACATAAAGTGTTGCAACTGACTTTTCCACCCCTGCACAGGTTCGTGTCCATGCCCGCACTGATTGAAGCTTTTCTCGACCCCGCCTCCTCGACCTACAGCTACGTGGTCTACGAGGCTGATGGCGGGCAGTGTGCGATTGTCGACCCGGTGCTCGACTACGACGCTGCCGCCGGGCGTACCGCGACCACCCAGGCTGACAAAATCATCGCCTTCGTCCGTGCCCGCAAACTGCAAGTGCAATGGCTGCTGGAAACCCACGCCCACGCCGACCACCTGTCCGCCGCGCCTTATCTGCGCCAGCAGCTGGGCGGAAAAATCGCCATCGGCGAGTCGATTAGCAAGGTGCAGGACGTGTTCAAGGCGCTGTTCAATCTGGAGCCAACATTTCGCGTCGACGGCTCGCAGTTCGACCACCTGTTCGCCCCTGACGAATCGTTCATGATCGGCAACCTCAGGGCGACCGCCCTGCACGTGCCCGGCCATACACCGGCGGACATGGCCTACCTGATCGACGGTGATGTGATTCTGGTGGGCGATACTATGTTTATGCCCGATGTCGGCTCTGCCCGTTGTGACTTCCCCGGTGGCAATGCCAACCAGATGTTTGCCTCGATCCGCAAGCTGCTGGCCTTCCCCGCCAGCGTGCGCCTGTACGTGTGCCACGACTATCCGCCGGAAGGACGCGCTCCCGAATGCATGACCACCGTCGGTGAACAGCGCAAAAACAACATTCACGTGCGCGACGGTATCGACGAAAACGCCTTCGTGGAAATGCGCACCCGGCGCGATTCGGGGTTGGGCATGCCGACACTGTTGCTGCCGGCGATCCAGGTGAATGTGCGGGCGGGGAACTTGCCGCCGGCCGAGGACAACGGCGTGACCTACCTGAAAATCCCCCTGAACAAATTCTGACCCTGTAGGAGCGAGCTTGCTCGCGATGGACTTGAGGGCAACGCGTTTATTCAGAAGACTCGCGTTATCGTTAACGCCCATCGCGAGCAAGCTCGCTCCTACAGAGTGATCGTTATTTCAGTTGCCCAGCGTCAGCCCATTGGCCGGCAACGGCAGCGCGGTTTTGTACCTCACCTGCTTGAGGGCAAAGCTCGATCGAATGTTCGCCACCCCAGGCACCTTGGTCAGAAAATCCATCATGAAACGCTCCAGCGACTGGATGGTCGGCACCAGCACCCGGATCAGGTAGTCCGGGTCGCCGGCCATCAGGTAGCACTCCATCACCTCGGGGCGGTCGGAAATCGCTTCTTCGAAATGCTGCAACGCCTCTTCCACCTGCTTCTCCAGGCTGACGTGAATGAACACGTTCACGTGCAACCCCAGCAGGTCGGCATCGAGCAGCGTCACTTGCTCGCGGATCACCCCCAGCTCTTCCATGGCCTTGACCCGGTTGAAACAAGGCGTCGGCGACAGGTTCACCGAGCGTGCGAGGTCGGCGTTGGTGATGCGCGCATTCTCCTGAAGGCTGTTGAGAATGCCGATATCGGTACGGTCCAGTTTGCGCATGAGACAAAACCACCTGTTTTTTATGTTTATGCAGGTTTTTTATCTGCAAATGATCTTTAGCGCAACGAAACAGAGAGAAATATTCTTCTTGGGCGGGCCTATGATTGTTGTAGGACAAGATTTCTTCTACCGAACGAAATCTGTCAGCTCACTACAAGAAATTCACAAGATCGAGCGTAGAAGCCATGACCCAAGCGTATGAACCGCTGCGCCTGCACGTCCCCGAACCCTCGGGCCGTCCCGGCTGTAAAACCGACTTCTCCTACCTGCATCTGACCGATGCCGGCACGGTGCGCAAACCTCCAATCGACGTTGAACCGGCTGACACGGCTGACCTGGCCCGTGGCCTGATTCGCGTGCTCGACGACCAGGGCAATGCCCTTGGGCCGTGGGCCGAAAACGTGCCGGTGGAAATCCTGCGCAAGGGCATGCGTGCCATGCTCAAGACCCGTATCTACGACAACCGCATGGTGGTCGCCCAGCGTCAGAAAAAGATGTCGTTCTACATGCAGAGCCTCGGCGAGGAAGCCATCGGCAGCGCCCAGGCCCTGGCCTTGAACATCGACGACATGTGCTTCCCGACCTACCGCCAGCAAAGCATCCTGATGGCCCGCGACGTACCGCTGGTCGACCTGATCTGCCAGTTGCTGTCCAACGAGCGCGATCCGCTCAAGGGCCGGCAATTGCCGATCATGTACTCGGTCAAGGAGTCCGGTTTCTTCACCATCTCCGGCAACCTCGCCACCCAGTTCATCCAGGGCGTGGGCTGGGGCATGGCCTCGGCGATCAAGGGCGACACCAAAATCGCCTCGGCCTGGATCGGCGACGGCGCTACCGCCGAGTCGGACTTCCACACCGCCCTGACCTTCGCCCACGTGTACCGCGCGCCGGTGATCCTCAACGTGGTCAACAACCAGTGGGCAATCTCCACCTTCCAGGCGATCGCCGGTGGTGAAGCCACCACCTTCGCCGGTCGCGGCGTCGGTTGCGGCATTGCCTCCCTGCGGGTCGACGGCAACGATTTCTACGCGGTCTACGCCGCCTCCGCCTGGGCCGCCGAACGTGCGCGCCGCGGCCTCGGCCCGACCATGATCGAATGGGTCACCTACCGCGCCGGCCCGCACTCGACTTCCGATGATCCGTCGAAGTACCGCCCTGCCGATGACTGGAGCCACTTCCCGCTCGGCGATCCGATTGCGCGCCTCAAGCAGCACCTGATCAAGGTCGGCCAGTGGTCCGAAGAGGAACACGCCGCGGTCAGCGCCGAGCTCGAAGCCCAAGTGATCGCCGCTCAGAAAGAAGCCGAACAGTACGGCACCCTCGCCGGTGGCCAGATTCCAAGCGCTGCGACCATGTTCGAAGACGTCTACAAAGAGATGCCGGAGCACTTGAAGCGCCAGCGCCAAGAGTTGGGGATCTGACATGAACGATCACAACAACAATATCGAGCTGGAAACCGCCATGACCACGACCACCATGACCATGATCCAGGCCCTGCGCTCGGCCATGGATGTGATGCTTGAACGTGACGACAACGTCGTGGTCTTCGGCCAGGACGTTGGCTACTTCGGCGGCGTGTTCCGCTGCACCGAAGGCCTGCAGAACAAATACGGCACCTCCCGGGTGTTCGACGCGCCGATTTCCGAAAGCGGCATCGTCGGTGTCGCCGTGGGCATGGGCGCCTACGGTCTGCGCCCGGTGGCCGAGATCCAGTTCGCCGACTATGTCTACCCGGCCTCCGACCAGATCATTTCCGAAGCCGCCCGCCTGCGTTATCGCTCGGCGGGCGAGTTCACCGCACCGATGACCCTGCGCATGCCTTGCGGCGGCGGTATCTACGGCGGCCAGACCCACAGCCAGAGCATCGAGGCGATGTTTACCCAGGTCTGCGGTTTGCGCACGGTGATGCCGTCCAACCCGTACGACGCCAAGGGCCTGTTGATCGCCTCCATCGAAAACGATGACCCGGTGATCTTCCTCGAGCCCAAACGCCTGTACAACGGCCCGTTCGACGGTCACCACGACCGCCCGGTAACCCCGTGGTCGAAACACCCTGCCGCGCAAGTCCCGGACGGTTACTACACCGTGCCGCTGGACGTCGCTGCGATCACCCGTCCGGGCAAGGACGTCACCGTGCTGACCTACGGCACCACCGTGTACGTATCGCAAGTCGCTGCTGAAGAAAGCGGCGTTGACGCCGAAGTCATCGACCTGCGCAGCCTGTGGCCGCTGGACCTGGAAACCATCGTCAAATCGGTGAAAAAGACCGGCCGTTGCGTGGTGGTGCACGAAGCGACCCGTACCTGCGGTTTTGGTGCCGAACTGGTATCGCTGGTGCAAGAGCATTGCTTCCACCACCTGGAAGCGCCGATCGAACGCGTCACTGGTTGGGACACCCCTTACCCGCACGCGCAAGAGTGGGCGTATTTCCCAGGGCCGTCCCGAGTGGGCGCGGCGTTGAAACGGGTCATGGAGGTCTGAATGGGCACGCACGTCATTAAAATGCCGGACATTGGTGAAGGCATTGCAGAAGTTGAATTGTCGGTCTGGCACGTCAAGGTCGGCGACATGGTCGTCGAAGATCAGGTGCTGGCCGATGTCATGACCGACAAGGCGATGGTCGATATCCCGTCGCCGGTGCATGGCAAGGTGATTGCCCTCGGCGGCCAGCCGGGCGAAGTCATGGCGGTTGGCAGTGTGCTGATCAGCATTGAAGTCGAAGGCGCGGGCAACGTTAAGGAGTCGGCGCAACCGGCTCCCGTTAAAGAAGCCCCGGTGGTCGCACCTAAAGTTGAAGCCGTGGTTGAAAGCAAACCGGTCGCTGCCCCAGCGCCGAAAGCTGCCGTATGCCAGGGCCCGATGGTTGCTCGCGCGGCCGATGAACGTCCGCTGGCCTCCCCGGCCGTGCGCAAGCATGCGCTGGACCTGGGCATTCAGTTGCGTCTGGTGCGTGGCACCGGCCCGGCCGGTCGTGTGCTGCATGAAGACCTGGACGCCTACCTGGCTCAGGGTCAGTCGAATGCATCGACAGTCAGCAGCGCTTACACCCAGCGCACCGATGAACAGCAGATCCCGGTGATCGGCATGCGCCGCAAGATCGCCCAGCGCATGCAGGACGCCACCCAGCGCGCCGCCCACTTCAGCTACGTCGAAGAAATCGACGTCACCGCCGTGGAAGAGCTGCGCGCGCACCTCAATGAAAAACACGGTGCGACTCGCGGCAAGCTGACCTTGCTGCCGTTCCTGGTCCGCGCCATGGTCGTCGCCCTGCGTGACTTCCCGCAGATCAACGCCCGCTACGACGACGAAGCCCAGGTCATCACCCGCCTCGGCGCCGTGCATGTCGGTATTGCCACGCAAGCCGATATTGGCCTGATGGTGCCGGTGGTGCGTCACGCCGAAGCCCGCAGCCTGTGGGACAGCGCAGCGGAAATCTCGCGCTTGGCCACCGCCGCGCGCAACGGCAAGGCCAGCCGCGATGAGCTGTCCGGCTCGAGCATCACCCTGACCAGCCTCGGCGCCTTGGGCGGCATCGTCAGTACGCCGGTGCTGAACCTGCCGGAAGTGGCGATTGTCGGCGTGAACAAGATCGTCGAACGGCCGATGGTGATCAAAGGCCAGATCGTGGTCCGCAAGATGATGAACCTCTCCAGCTCCTTCGATCACCGCGTGGTCGACGGCATGGACGCGGCGCTCTTCATCCAGGCCATTCGTGGCCTGCTCGAACAACCCGCCACGCTCTTTGTCGATTAAGCATTTGTGGAGAAAGTCATGCAGACACTGAACACCACGCTGCTGATCATCGGCGGCGGTCCTGGCGGTTATGTGACGGCGATCCGTGCCGGCCAGCTGGGCATCCCGACCATCCTGGTGGAAGGCCAATCCCTGGGCGGCACCTGCCTGAACATCGGCTGCATTCCGTCCAAGGCACTGATTCACGTCGCTGAGCAGTTTCATCAGACGCAGCAGCACCATCAGCTTTCGGCCCTGGGCATCAGCGTTTCGGCGCCGACCCTCGACATCACCAAGAGCGTCGAATGGAAAGACGGCATCGTCGATCGCCTGACCACCGGCGTTGCCGCGCTGCTGAAAAAGAACAAGGTCCAGGTCGTTCACGGCTGGGCCAAAGTGGTTGACGGTAAAACCGTCGAGGTCGGCGACACACGCATTCTGTGCGAGCACCTGGTGCTGGCCACCGGTTCGAAAAGCGTGAACTTGCCGATGCTGCCGATTGGCGGGCCGATCATCTCGTCCACCGAAGCCCTGGCGCCGACATCCGTGCCCAAGCGCTTGATTGTGGTCGGCGGTGGCTACATCGGTCTGGAGCTGGGCATTGCCTATCGCAAGCTCGGTGTCGAGGTCAGCGTGGTGGAAGCGCAGGAGCGCATCCTGCCGGCCTACGACGCCGAACTGACCCAGCCTGTGCACGAAGAACTGAGAAAGCTCGGCGTGAAGCTTTACTTGAAACATAGCGTGCAAGGCTTTGATTCAAAAGAAAATACATTGCAAGTACTGGCCCCGAACGGCGCGACCCTGAACCTGGAAACCGACCAGGTGCTGGTGGCCGTCGGTCGCAAGCCGAACACCCAGGGCTGGAACCTCGAAGCGCTGAACCTGGACATGAACGGTTCATCGATCAAGATCGACAACCGTTGCCAGACCAGCATGCGCAACGTCTATGCCATCGGCGACCTGAGCGGCGAACCGATGCTCGCGCACCGGGCCATGGCCCAGGGCGAGATGGTCGCCGAGCTGATCAGCGGTAAATCCCGCGAGTTCAACCCGACCGCCATCGCCGCCGTGTGCTTCACCGACCCGGAACTGGTGGTGGTCGGCAAGACCCCGGACGAGGCCAGGACTGCTGGCCTGGACTGCATCGTGTCGAGCTTCCCGTTCGCCGCCAATGGCCGGGCGATGACCCTTGAGTCGAAAAGCGGCTTCGTGCGTGTGGTCGCCCGTCGGGACAATCATGTGATTGTCGGCTGGCAGGCAGTCGGGGTCGGCGTGTCCGAATTGTCCACGGCGTTCGCGCAAAGCCTGGAGATGGGCGCGCGGCTGGAAGACATCGGCGGCACCATCCATGCGCATCCGACGCTCGGCGAGGCGGTGCAGGAAGCGGCGTTGCGTGCGCTGGGGCATGCGTTGCACCTGTAAATCAGGGCGAGGGATGGTGGCAGGGATGGCCTCTTCGCGAGCAAGCCCGCTCCCACAGGGGAATGCATTCCAAATGTGGGAGCGGGCTTGCTCGCGAATTCTCAAGGTCAACGCGAATTATCTGCCGATCAGCCGATAGTCTGGGCTGCGATTTAGCCCAAGAATGAAGTATTGTTGTCCCCATCCAAAAAACGTCAGAAGCCTTGAACCGTTTCGGCGGTTGTTAAGTGATAGAGGGTGTCATGGGTAACGAAAGCATCAATTGGGACAAGCTGGGTTTTGACTACATCAAGACCGACAAGCGCTATCTGTCGTACTTTCGCAATGGCGAATGGGACAAGGGCACCCTGACCGAAGATAACGTGCTGCACATCAGCGAAGGCTCCACGGCCCTTCACTATGGCCAGCAATGCTTCGAAGGCATGAAGGCCTATCGTTGCAAGGACGGCTCGATCAACCTGTTCCGCCCGGACCAGAACGCCCTGCGCATGCAGCGCAGCTGCGCCCGTCTGCTGATGCCGCAAGTCGACACCGAGCAATTCATCGAAGCCTGCAAGGCCGTGGTCCGCGCCAACGAGCGTTTCATTCCGCCGTACGGCACCGGCGGCGCGCTGTACCTGCGCCCGTTCGTGATCGGCGTGGGTGACAACATCGGCGTGCGTACCGCTCCCGAGTTCATCTTCTCGATCTTCTGCATCCCGGTCGGCGCCTACTTCAAGGGTGGCCTGACCCCGCACAACTTCCAGATTTCCAGCTACGACCGCGCTGCGCCGCAAGGTACCGGTGCGGCCAAGGTCGGTGGCAACTACGCCGCCAGCCTGATGCCGGGCTCCAAGGCAAAGAAAGCCCACTTTGCCGACGCCATCTACCTGGATCCGATGACCCACACCAAGATCGAGGAAGTCGGTTCGGCCAACTTCTTCGGGATCACCCACGACAACAAGTTCGTGACCCCGAACTCGCCATCGGTACTGCCGGGCATCACCCGCCTGTCGCTGATCGAACTGGCCAAGACCCGTCTGGGTATGGAAGTGGTTGAAGGCGACGTGTTCATCGACAAGCTCTCCGACTTCAAGGAAGCCGGTGCTTGCGGTACTGCGGCGGTGATCACACCGATTGGCGGCATCGACTACAACGACCACCTGCACGTGTTCCACAGCGAAACCGAAGTCGGCCCGGTCACCCAGAAGCTCTACAAAGAGCTGACCGGCGTGCAAACCGGCGACATCGAAGCGCCAGCGGGCTGGATCGTCAAGGTCTGACCTGACGCCTGAGACACAAAAGCCCCCCATCGGGTGACCGACGGGGGGCTTTTTGTTTGCATCGTACTGACGAGTCCCCCCCCCTGTGGGAGCGGGCTTGCTCGCGAAGGGGCCGTCAGATTCGACATCATCATTGCCTGACACACCGCTTTCGCGAGCAAGCCCGCTCCCACACTGGTTTTGTGTCGTTCGCAGATCTTGTGCACACTGAAAATCCCTGTGGGAGCGAGCCCGCGAAGGCAGTATGTCAGTCACCACAGAAGCAACCGGAAAAATGCTATTGATCATTAATGGATGCACCTGGTGTGGTCGGAGCTGCCGCGATTGGTAATCTTTTGCCATTACCTTCAACCAGCAGCGGCGACTCAAGCCCAAACCGCCCCGCCATCTCCCTGCGCCCCAACGCCGTCAACGCCAACGCCCGACTGTCCAGATCCTGGGTCACCCATTTGCGCTTGAGCGCCGTTTGCAACAACGCCGCCCCTAGAGATCCACCCAGGTGCGGCCGGCGCATGCTCCAGTCCAGGCACGGGCAGGCAAAACGGCGGCGCAGCGTACTCAGATCCTGCACTTCAATGCCTAGCCCCTGAAACATTGCCGAACCACTGTCACTCAAGCGATAGGCCTGTTCGTCGGTTTCCTCCAGCCAGCCCGCTTCGAGCATCCGGTCATGCAACAGCACGGCCAGGGTTCCCGCCATATGGTCGTAGCAGGTGCGGGCAAATTGCAGGCGATCCGGGGTACGCGACTGGAAGCTCGGCGCGCTGTTCTGGCCGATCACCATCAGCGCTTCCAGGGCCTGGGCCACACGTTTGTCCGCCAGGCTGTAATAGCGGTGACGTCCCTGGACGTGCAGCCGCACCAGCGCCAGCTCCTTGAGCCTGGCCAGGTGGGCACTGGCGGTCGACGCGCTGACTTCGGCCACCGCCGCCAGCTCGGTGCTGGTGCGGGCATGGCCGTCCATCAGCGAACAGAGGATTTTCGTCCGCGCCGGCTCGGCGATGGCCGCCGCCACCTGCGAGACGCCCATGTCGTGTTGTTCTGCACTCATATTTCGCTCCCGGACGAATCAACGCCCTTTCGGACTGGAGATAGTAGCAACACTTTCCAACAACAAAAGGCTGTGACCCATGGACCCGATCATCGCTGCGACCCATGCCGATCCTTATCCCTACTACGCACAACTGCGTGCCGAGGGTGGACTGGCTTTTCATCCGGGGCTGAACATGTGGGTGGCCAGCAGCGCCCGGGTGGTGGCTGCCGTGCTGGCACATGCCGATTGCCAGGTTCGTCCCGCGCTGGAGCCAGTCCCCAGGGCGATTGCCGATGGCATGGCCGGCCAGGTGTTCGGCCAATTGATGCGCATGAATGAAGGTGAGCGCCAGCATTGCCCACGGTCGGCGATTGCGCCGGGGCTGGATTTGATCGATACGCGGGAAGTCGAAAGTCTGGTCAGCGCCCGGTTGATCTCCGCCGACGCCGTCGGCCTGCACAACGCCATGTTCCGTGGGCCGGTGTGTGTGGTGGCGGCGTTGCTGGGATTCACCCCGGCTCAGGGTCGAATCATCAGCGAACTGACGGCGGACTTCGTGGCTTGCCTGTCGCCCTTGAGTACCTCGGCACAGCTGGCCGCCGCCCATGCCGCCGCCGAACAACTGAGCGGTTACTGTGCCGAGCTTTTGGCCGACCCGGACAACCACAGCCGCCTGCTTGCAGGCATCCGCCAGCGCTTCACCGGCGGCGCTCCGCAAACCCTGATCGCCAACCTGATCGGCCTGTTTTCCCAGACCTTCGAGGCCACTGCCGGACTGATCGGCAATGCCGTGCTGGCATTGATTCAACACCCGTCATTGCACAGCGAATCAACCTCTATCGAAGACCTGCTGGCCGAAGTACAGCGCTTCGACCCACCGGTACAAAACACCCGCCGCTTCGTCGCCGCCCCCTGCGAGATTGACGGCACAAGGCTGAATGCCGGGGATGTGATCCTGGTGCTGCTGGCCTCGGCCAATCGCGACCCGCAGCTCAACGACAACCCCGACACTTTTCTGCTCGACCGCCCGAACCGGCGCAGCTTCACTTTTGGTGCGGGGCGCCATCAATGTCCGGGGCAGTCACTGGCGTTGAGCATTGCTGGCGCTACCGTCCGGCAAATTCTGGCGATGAAGCCGGAATTGGACCGCCTGACCTGGCATTACCGCCCGTCCGCGAATGGACGAATTGCGCTGTTCAAGGATTGGCCGGTCGCTTGATCGACGATCAGTCCAACTGCCCAACCCGTGCAGCATCCGGCCAGAACAACGCCGCCTGCCCCAAACGCACACCCTGCTGATCAACCAGCGTCCACACCTTGCCTTCATGAATCATGAAGGCATTGCCCTGCCGATCCACCCGATAACCACTGTAGCCATGGGCAATGCCATGGGCCGTGACCTGCTCCAGGAGCGTCTGGCGCATGTCCCGGTCCAGCGGTGACGCACTGAAACGCGAAGGCATGCCGATGAACTGCTCGCGCGGGTACTTGAAACTGGCGAGGGCCTGCTCGTTGGCGTAATAAAACAGCGGATCGGCCTCGGTGCCATGGGCCAGCAAAGCAAAAGGCGCGTGAGCATGCAGCCAGGCCAGGCGCTCGTCCTCGCTCAGCGATTGCGGAGCCGGCAAGCGCGCACCGGTCCAGTGCCGGTAAGCGACATCCAGCTGTTGAACCATCTCCAGAAATTCATTGGCTGGCGACATGGGCTTCCTGTAAGGCGGGTGAGTTCAAACACAAAACCTGTGGGAGCGAGCGGGCTCGCGACAGTGGCGTGATATTCAACATCATTTTTGACCGACCTGTCGCTATCGCGAACCAGCTCGCACAAGGACCCGGTACGGAACCGAACGCGCGGTGCCCGGATCACATCAGTATCGACCGCTGTCACGCCAGGGATGCACGGATGAACGACTCACCAGCACTGCGCAGTTTTATCCCGCCCTACATTCTCAACCGCATCATCGCCCACGGCTCAGAACCGCAGCGCACGGCGGCGATGATCACCCTGCATCATGTGCAAAACCTGCTGCCCAATCCCGGGCCACCTTCGCGGCCGCCGGAGCGGGCGATTCTGCCGCCGCCCGGAAAGCCGGGAGTGGTCCAGCGCAGCCTGCACGACGCCCAGAACAAAATGCTGTTGCCGGGTATGCCGGTGCGAATGGAAGGCCAGCCGGCCACAGGCGATGCGGCCGTCGATGAAGCTTACGATGCACTGGGAGCCAGCTATGATTTCTTCTGGAAGGTGCTGCGTCGCGACTCGATCGATAACAAGGGATTTGCCTTGGTCGGCAGCGTGCATTATGGCCTGGGATACGAAAACGCCTTCTGGAATGGTGCGCAAATGGTCTTCGGCGATGGTGACGGGGAAATTTTCCAGCGCTTCACCCGCTCGCTGGATGTGGTCGCCCATGAGCTGGCCCATGGCGTGATCGAAAGCACGGCCGGACTGATCTACGCCAACCAGTCCGGGGCCTTGAACGAATCGCTGTCGGATGTGTTCGGCATCCTCACCAAGCAGTTCGTCCTTGGCCACACCGTCGAGCAGGCGGACTGGCTGATCGGGGCTGACTTGCTGACGCCAAAGATCAATGGCAGAGGCCTGCGTTCGATGTCCCACCCGGGCACGGCCTACGACGACCCGCTGTTGGGCAAGGATCCGCAACCGGATCACATGCGTGAATTCGTCATCACCCAGGAGGATAATGGCGGTGTGCACATTAATTCCGGCATCCCCAATCGCGCGTTTTATCTGGTGGCCAGAGCGCTTGGCGGGTTCGCCTGGAAGAAAGCCGGGGTGATCTGGTACGACGCCCTGTGCGACAAACGCCTGAATCCGGACGCCGATTTCGATGCCTTCGCCCGGCTGACCGTCGACCATGCCGCCCAACGCTTCGGTGCGCGAGAAGTCGAGGCCGTGCGCCAGGGCTGGGCTCAAACGGGCATCGAACTCACGGAGACCCTATGAAAACCCTGCCTGCATTGGGCGACGACGCCCGGGTTCGCCTCTCTCGCCAGGGCGGTTTCGCGGCGATTCACGCCTTGAGCCGCCCTCGGGAGATTGAGTTTGCGCAATGCGACATCAGCCAGCGCTCCCGCATCTGCTCGGTACTGGAGGGATGCCTGCCCCTGGACAGCACGGAATCCGGCCGTGGCGACCAGCGCTTTTACCAGATAGAGTTGAACTATCGGCTAGGCGGGCAGGAAGACCGGATGGTGCTTAAAGTGCCGGAGGACCAGGCACCGGGAGAGCTGGTCCATCTTTGGGATACGGGGCAGTTGCTGTAGTTCTCCCCGCCCCCACCGGTCAATCATCCCGCGTCAGCACTTCCAGCAATTCAATTTCGAAGATCAGGTTCGAATTCGGCGTGATCTTGCCCATGGTGCGCTCGCCATAGGCCAGGTGCGCCGGCACCAGCAACTTGCGCTTGCCACCGACCTGCATGCCCATGATGCCCTGGTCCCAGCCCTTGATGACCCGCCCGGTGCCGATCACGCACTGGAAGGGTTTGCCCCGACTGTAGGAAGAATCGAATTCGGTCCCGTCCTCCAGCCAGCCACGGTACTGGGTGGTGATCAACGCGCCTTTTACCGCGGCTTTTCCGTCACCCAACTGAAGATCGATTACCTGAAGCTCGTCATTCATTGAATTCACTCGTATGCTCACTCGCCCTCAAGGGCCTGATGGGCGCCGTTTTCCCAGATTTGCCCGCGATTGGCAACCATTGCCGTCTGCGCGCGCTGCGTTCAAAGCTGTTTGCT
Source organism: Pseudomonas sp. GNP012 (assembly GCF_054343835.1). Lineage (NCBI taxonomy): Bacteria > Pseudomonadati > Pseudomonadota > Gammaproteobacteria > Pseudomonadales > Pseudomonadaceae > Pseudomonas > Pseudomonas sp. GNP012. The sequence goes on from NZ_JBTGUU010000001.1 coordinate 2,753,239, forward strand.
GAACTAAAATAATCAACTATTACCCGTACGGTTCAACGCCCTGATGGCCATGCCCGAATGATCCTGCTCTGGACCAGCGTCATCCTTGGTTCAATGACGCTCACCCTGATCGTCGCGCTGATCTGGCGCGAACGCTCGCTGCACAAGCAACTGGCGCAGTACCGCGCAATCATTAACAGCCTGTCCGAAGGCCGGAACATCCATCAGGCTGGTGACGCCGAGCGCTTCAAGCGCAGCCAGTATTTCGCTCGCATCGGCACCTGGGATTGGGATGTCGACACCGACCGCCTGTACTGGTCCGACGCGATTTTCGGCATGTTCGGGTTCAAGATCGGCGAAGTGACGCCCTCCTACGCCCTGTTCTGCTCCTGCGTGCATCCTGAGGACCGGCTGAGGGTCCGGGCCGGCGAACTGCGTTGCCTGGAAACCGGCGAAAACCATGATGAGGAGTACCGCGTGGTCTGGCCCGACGGAACGATCCGCTGGCTGCGGGAAACCGGCAACGTGGTCAAGAATGACCACGACGAAACGATCAAGATGATGGGCGTGGTACGCGACATCACCGAAGAAAAGGCCTCGGCCAACTACCTCAAGCACCTGGCCCATTACGACCCGCTGACCGGCCTGCCCAATCGCCTGGTGCTCGAAGAGCGCCTGTCCGAAGCGCTGGAACAGGCGCGCGCCAGCGCCACGCGGGTGGCGCTGGTGTTTGTCGATCTCAATGGTTTCAAGGCCATCAACGACCGCTATGGCCACGCGGCCGGCGACCGCGTGCTGGTCACTACCGCCACACGGCTCAAGCGCATCCTGCGCGGCACCGACACCGTCGCGCGGATCGGTGGCGACGAATTCGTGGTCATCCTCCAGGGCTTGCCCCAAGGCGAAAGCCTGCAAGATGAAGCGCGCAGCATCTGCCAGAAAATCTTCGTCGAACTCTCCCCGCCCGTCACCATCGGCAACGACCAGCGCCACATCGGCACCAGCCTGGGCGTCGCCGTGTTCCCCGATCATGCGCCGAGCATCGACCGCTTGCTGCACATTGCCGACCTGGCGATGTATGAGGCCAAGCGCAGCGGGAACAATCAGTATCGGCTGGGCACCGAGAGCGTGGTGCGGGCGCACAGCGAATAGCGCTTAGTCCCCGAATGCATTGATCCATTTTGCACATCAATGCTCGGTGCAGGCTTCCTGATGCGTCCGTTGGGCGCCGTGGTGCTGGGTGCCTATATCGATGACGTGGGTCGACGAAAAGGATTGATCGTGAATCTGTCGATCATGGCCAGCGGCACCATTCTGATTGTGCGGGTGCCCTTGAACACACCGCTTAATGTCCCTGCTGGCCTGCCCATAGCGTCTGCGGGACACATACAGCCCCGTCCAGTAACAATCGGGCCGTTCTCATCCGGCCGCAACTCATTAATCGATCATGTCCGGGATGAAGGTCCGGGTGCTCAGTGCTCCACCCGCTTGTGCTGGCGCAATCAGGCACATCTTGGGCACGTTACGCAGGCTCACTTCGTCAAGGTTCATACGCGGCCCGGCTTGCAGGCGGATCGATTCGAGGCGGGCCTTCAACTCAGTATGGGCATCCAGTTATGCCGGACTCTCATGGCCACTCAGACCGAGGTCTTCAGCTCGGATCAGCACCACCGGCATGCCGTTGTCGAATGCAGTTTCAGGTAACCATCCTTACGTGGAACGACTGGATTCAAATTTGCAGTGTTCCCCTTACCAAGGCTTGCAGCCTGGGCAAAATACTCGCTTCGTCATTGCCCAAAATGGCAATCGAAGAACCACGCAACTCTGCCGTCGAAGCGGCAGCTGCGTCGCCGGCCAAGGCCACTGGGCACGTAACGCCCATTTGAAGGGCACGCAGTCGCTTGTGTGCATCTACCTGCAGTGGCGCCTGGACCCATAGCACCAGCGCGGCGGGCTGAATCGCTTCACACAGCAACGGCAGTTCTTCCAGAGGCTGGCCCGTGCCCAGCACCTCGATGCGCAGCTGGTCACTACTCATCAACACACCGGCACACAACAGCTCCAATTCGCGCGCATGGCCCGAGCCATCTGCCAGCAGCACGCAAGCACCGTTGCTCTGGTTCATCTGCAGTCGCAACAACATCCGCGCACGCAAGAAGGCGTCAAGGAACAACCACTGACTGCGTCGACCGAAATGATTACCGGATGCCAGGCTGCGCCAGACCGGCAGCAGAATAGCCTCCAGTGCAGTAGCTTTCGGATAGATCGTAAATAGTTGCCCGTGCAGGCGCTCCAGTTCAGCGCCATCAAAAGCCTGCGTGGCACGATGAACTGCCTCTTGCCACTGGACCAGGGGGGCTTCGACCGGGCCCGATACAGTGATACCGGGCGTGTCCTGCTGCCGGACGAGCAACGCGCCTATCTTGCTGATGGGCAGGCCCCGGCTGGTCCAGAGCATGATGCTACGAATATGTTCGATGTCCTGTTGCGAATACAGGCGATGCCCTCCCACAGTGCGTACCGGTCGGATCAGCCCGTGGCGGCGCTCCCATGCCCGCAAGGTAATCGGGTTGACGCCAGTCAGGCTGACGACTTCCCGCATGGGGAGCAAGGCGTCGTCGGAGGTGGATTCGATGGGCTCGGTCATTGAAAGTCGTTGCATCCTGAGTGTGTTGGCATTCTAAACCAGGCATGACACTTTTTAACCAGCACCAATCGATGCCCGACGGCACTGCGCCCTGCCATCTAGGCATGGCTGCCGCTGACGATTACGCTGTGAGGCAACCCCACGAATCAAAAAGAGCCCAGACCATGATTGAAGCCAAACTCCTACAACTTATGGTCGAAGCCTCCAATGACGGCATCGTCGTGGCCGAGCAGGAAGGCAATGACAGCATTCTCATCTATGCCAACCCCGCCTTCGAGCGCCTGACCGGCTACAGTGCAGACGAAATTCTCTATCAGGATTGCCGGTTCCTGCAGGCAGACGATCATGATCAGGCCAGCCTCGCGGCAATTCGCAACGCCATCCGCCTCGGTCAGCCTTGCCGGCAGGTGCTGCGCAACTATCGCAAGGATGGCAGCCCGTTCTGGAACGAGCTGTCTATCACTCCCGTGCACAACGATGCCGACCAATTGACCTACTACATTGGCATACAGCACGACGTCAGCGACAAGATTGCCGCTCTGGAAAGGATTCAGTCACTTGAAACCGAAGTGGCCGAGCTTCGCAGCAAACTGGCAAAGCTCGGTGGCTGACGACGCGTAGCGCTACGATCGACACAAAAATTGTACAAGAATATTGACTTGTACACTTTTCCCCGTAGGCTTCAGATAAACATGTACAAGTTTTCCGACTTGTACAATTTTTCCTGGAGCCTGCCATGTCTGCGTATCTCCACCACTTCGCCGAGACGTTCGCCACGCTGAACGCTGATTGCCTGGACAGACTGGGCGAGCTCTACAGCAACGACGTTCAGTTTCGTGATCCCCTGCATCAGCTGGATGGCTTGCCGGCGCTGCGCAGATACTTTGAAAAGCTGTACAGCAACGTCCAGGATATCCGCTACGACCTCCTTGACGTGGATGAAATCACCCCCGGCCACGGTTATCTGCGCTGGAACCTGCATTTTCGTCATCCGCGCCTGTCCCACGGCCAGCCGATCAGCCTGCAAGGCTGCAGCCACCTGCGCTGGGCGCAACATGTCTACCTGCATCACGACTACTTCGATGCCGGCGCCCTGCTCTACGAGCACATCCCGGTAGTTGGCGGGGTGATCAGCTGGATCAAGGGGAGGCTCGCATGAGCCGCTGCTGGCTGACAGGAGCCAGCAGCGGTCTCGGCGCCGCCCTGGCTGAGCGACTGCTGGAGCAAGGCCATGCGGTTGCCTTGGGTGGCCGGCGGACGGAAGCCCTGATGCCGCTGGTGCTGCGCTACCCTGAGGCCCTGCTCGCTACCGGCGATGTGACGGACCCACGACAGGTTTCGGCCATCTGCGAGAACATCGAGCAGGCATGGGGCGCGCTGGACCTGGTGATCCTGAACGCCGGCACCTGCGAATATCTTGTACCGGGCAGGTTCGAGGCCGAGACCGTCGAGCGCGTGATGCGTACCAATCTGCTGGCAGTCAGTTACTGCCTGCAGGCGGCCCTTCCACTGCTGCGCCGCGGTCAGAGACCACACCTGGTAGTGATCGGCAGTTCGGTGACCTGGCTGGCGCTGCCGCGGGCTGGAGCCTATGGCGCTTCCAAGGCGGCCCTGCGTTATCTGGTCGAATCCCTGCGCCTGGATCTATGCGCCGAAGGCATTGATGTAACCTTGGTCAGCCCAGGGTTCATCGACACCCCCCTGACCCGGCGCAATACCTTTGCCATGCCACAACTCTGGACGGCCGACCGCGCCGCGCGGCATGTCGTCGCGCGTCTGACGCGACGACCGCTGGAGATCAACTTTCCACGCCTCTTCATTCTCGTCCTGCGCTTGCTTGGCGCCCTGCCTGCGCGTTGGCGCCTGGCCCTGGGTCGTCGATTGGCGCGAACCGAACAGGAATAGCGTCATATGCGTATCGCCATTATCGGCAGCGGGATCTCTGGCCTGACCTGTGCCTATCTGTTGTCACGTCGCAATGAGGTAACCGTGTTCGAAGCGGCTGACTGGATCGGCGGTCATACCCATACGGTCGACATCGAATGGCAGGGCCGGCGTTATGCGGTAGACACCGGTTTCATCGTCTTCAACGACTGGACCTATCCCAACTTCATCCGCTTGATGGATCGCCTCGGAGTCGTCTCACGCCCCACCGAGATGAGCTTTTCCGTGAACGATCCGCAGAGCGGCCTGGAATACAACGGCAATAACCTGGACACCCTCTTCGCCCAGCGCGGCAATCTGCTGTCGCCAGGCTTCTGGGGCATGTTGCGCGATATCGTGCGCTTCAACCGCCAGGCGGTGGCCGACCTTGACAGCCACCGCATCGAGCCGGGCATGAATCTTGGCGATTACCTGTACACGCGAGGCTACGGGCAGCGCTTCATCCATCACTACATCGTACCCATGGGCTCGGCCATCTGGTCGGTATCACGGGCCGATATGCTGCGCTTCCCGTTGCACTTCTTCGTCCGTTTTTTTCGTAACCATGGCCTGCTCTCGATCAGCCAGCGGCCACAATGGCGAGTGATCGAGGGTGGCTCGCGCAGCTATGTGGCACCGTTGTGCAAGACCTTCAGCGAGCGCATTCGGCTCAACTGCCAGGTGATGAGCGTCCGCAGGGACGAAAACGGCGTGATGATCACTAGTGCGGCAGGCCATGAGCGTTTCGACAAGGTCGTGTTCGCCTGCCATAGCGACCAGGCTTTGGCGCTGCTGGAGAAACCTACGACCACCGAGCACGAGGTGCTGGGTGCCCTCGGCTACGCCGCCAACGAAGTATTGCTTCACACCGACATCCGCCTGCTGCCCAGCCGGCGCAAGGCCTGGGCCAGCTGGAACTATCGCCTCGGTGGTCCCGCGCACGCCCCTGCGGCCGTGACCTATAACATGAACATTCTGCAAGGCCTCGACGCCCCGGTGACCTTCTGCGTAAGCCTCAATCAGGGCGATTGCGTGGACCCGTCGCAGGTGCTGGCGCGATTCAATTATGCACATCCCCAATACAGCCTTGCCGCCATGGCAGCCCAGGCACGCCAGGGTGAGCTACAGGGAACCCGGCACAGCTACTTCTGCGGCGCTTATTGGGCAAACGGCTTCCATGAGGATGGCGTGGTCAGCGCGCTGGACGTCGCCCAACGGTTCGGGGAGCGCCTGTGAACAGCAGCCTTTGCAACGGTTGGGTCAGCCACCGGCGCCTGCTCCCGCGATTCCATGGATTCCGTTATCGCATCGGCATGCTTTATCTGGATCTGGATGAACAGGATCTGTTGCCGGGCCTGTCCCCGTTACTCGGTGCTTCTCGCCTGGCACCGTTGTGCTGGCGAGAAACCGATTACCTGCCAGCCTGGACTCGTCGCGGTATCTCCTTGAAGGAAGCGGTGCGCGAAGTAGTGGCCAAGTCCTTGGGCCAGGCGCCCTGCGGCAGCATTCATTTGCTGACCCAGCCGCGCAGTTGGGGCATTTCCTTCAATCCGGTCAGTTTCTACTTTTGCCACGACAGTGACGGTCTCCTGGCGGCGATTGTGCTGGAGGTACGTAACACCCCTTGGCGTGAGCGCTTTCACTACGTGTTGTCTGTGCCGCCCGGTCAGCCCCGGCAGTTCTCGGTCGAGAAGGCATTCCATGTCTCGCCATTTCTGCCAATGGATATGCAGTACCACATGCGCTTTTACATCGATGACGCGCACATGCGCATCCACATGGAAAACCGCCGCAAAGGGCAAAAAGTCTTCGAGGCCGACCTGGCCCTGAAGCGCCAGCCGCTGGATGCCTCAGCACTACGACGCCACGTACTGGCCTTCCCGTGGATGAGCCTGCGCACCCTCGGCGCCATTTATTGGCAAGCCATGCGCCTGTTGCTCAAGCGCACCCCGCTCTATGCCCACACAACCCGTCATAGCAGCCAAAACCTTGGCCATCACGTCAACGAGGAGCCCGAGCATGTCCGATCCAACTCTGAGCGTTAGCAAATCCTTGGGCCTGGCGCCGTTATTCGGCGGCCTGGCCAGGAGCGCCGTGCTCACTCAGCTTCGCAACCTGCGCCAAGGCCGTCTGCGCCTGATCTGCCAAGGCAGGCAGTGGCTGTTCGGCGACGTCGGCAGTGCGCTGCATGCCGAGGTCGAGATCTTCGACGAGGCAGCCTGGGGCATGGTGGCTGCCAACGGCTCGATCGGTGCCGGCGAAGCTTACATCCATGGCTACTGGCGCAGTCCGGACCTGGCCGCGGTCACTCGCCTTTTTGTCGCCAACATTGAGGTGCTCGACGCCCTTGAAGGCGGGTTGGCGCGCCTGGGCCGTCCGATCCTGCGCCTGCTGCATTGGCTGAACCGTAACAGCCGGCGTGGCTCGCGACGCAATATTCTCGCCCATTACGATCTGGGCAATGCCTTGTTCGAGCGACTGCTGGACCCGACCATGATGTACTCGGCAGCCATGTTCGATAGCCCGGAACAGAGCCTGGAGCAGGGCCAACTGAACAAGCTGGAGCGTATCTGCGTCAAACTCGCGCTGCGTCCTGACGATCATCTGCTCGAGATCGGTACCGGTTGGGGTAGCCTGGCGATCCATGCCGCCACCCGCTACAGATGCCGGGTGACCACCACCACGTTGTCCGACGCGCAGTACGCCCATACCCTGCAGCGCGTCCAGGATCTTGGTCTGCAGGACCGCATTACCGTCCTGCGCGAAGACTACCGCGACCTGGGCGGACGCTTCGACAAGCTGGTCTCTATCGAGATGATTGAGGCGGTCGGGCACCGCTATCTGCCTGTTTACTTTCAGCGCTGCGCGTCGCTACTCAAGGATGACGGCTTGATGCTGCTGCAGGCCATCACCATCCGTGACCAGCGTTATGAACAGGCCAGGCGGTCGGTAGATTTCATTCAGCGCTATATCTTTCCCGGTGGTGCCCTGCCCTCCCTGAGCGTCATGCTGCAGACCGCCAGTTGCCATACCACGTTGAACCTGGTGCACATGGAGGACTTCGGCCTGGACTATGCGCGGACACTGCAGCACTGGCGCGACAACTTGCGTCAGTCGCGCACCGCCTTGACCGAGCTGGGCTATGACGACACCTTTCAGCGCCTCTGGGAGTTCTACCTGTGTTACTGCCAGGGTGGTTTCGAGGAGCGTACTATCGGCGTCGCGCAACTGCTCTGGGCAGCTCCGGCCGCACGCCGCGCAGCGCTGCCGGGCGCCTGATTTGAGCCGGGCCTGGTTGATCGGCAACGCGCTATGGATGCAGGCCGCCTGGTGGGCTTGCGTACTGAGCGAGCGCCATCCTTGGCTGCTACTCCCCGTGGTGGCAGGCCTGCTGGTGCATGTGGCTGCTTGCCCACGACCGGGCGACGAAGCAACCACTCTGGCCTGTGTGGGGATGGCAGGCTGTTTACTGGATGCCAGCCTGGGTGCGCTCGGAGTCTTCGACTTTGCCCGGCAACCCCTTCCCCTGTGGCTTGCGATGCTGTGGCTGGTACTGGCCAGTGGGCTTCGCCACAGCCTGGCCTGGGCTCGACGTCCCATCTGGTACGGGGCGCTACTGGGCCTGTGCGGTGGACCCCTGGCTTACATCGCCGGTGCAACGCTGGCCGGTGTAGGCCTGCCTTGGGGCACCCTTGGCACGGCCCTGCTGCTTGCGCCGCTGTGGGCTGTATGGATGCCAATCATCCTGCGACTGGCTGCGTCCCGCTGATAAACAACAGCCTTTTGAATGCGTGAATATCACCTGCTTTGCCGGTGATTGAGGGTTTACGGAAGCGACTGCGGCTGACGGCGGAAGAACAGGATCACTTGTCCCAACTCGACGCCAAGCTTGCTCATACTCGAGCGATTGATCATCGTGTCTTCGTCCATCAGGTACATCCAGTCGTCCAGATCCACTTCCCAATGCCTGCCGTCAACCGGCAGGTCAAGGCGATAGCGCCAGCGCAGCGCGTTGCCAGCGATCTCTCCGCTGGCCTCTCCAACTACGTCGTCTGCTCGACCACGCCAACGCCCGGCGCCGGCCGGTTCCAGCGTCCAGACGCGCCGCTGACGAGTGCCATCGCTGTAGAGAAATCGCTCGTCGAGGATCAACTGCCGGCCCTCGACGCGGCTTTCGATCTGGACATGGAAGCGCTTGACCACCTCGCCCGAGCGATTCTGGAACAGACCCCAAGCCTGTACCGGCCGAGAGAAGAACGCAACGAGATCCAGCGTCGGTTGCTCCTTTGCGTAGTGCTCCACGCCAACGTTGTTACAGCTGACCAGCAACAGGCCAGCGAGCAGTACCAGTATTTGACGCATCAAAACCTCCTCACTCCGCCGGCCCGGCCATTCCCAGCAGTCGTTGACGCAGTTGCTTGTCCCGAGTGCGCGGATCAAGCCAGATGTCGAAGAAGGCGCGGGCGAATGCAGGGTCATCGACCCTCCGGCGCAACTGGCCATCGACGAAGAAAGTGCAGCCCTTGCCGGGATGGTAGACCCCGGTGATGCGCATTCCGGGCCGAACATCGACGAAGGCTTCACGCATTTCACTGGACCAGCGTTGGAGGGTGGACTCCTCTGGACGAGCCTCTGCCATGCGCTCCATTTCATTGAGGCTGACCTCCACCAGCGTGTCCCGGGAAAAGGCACGGTGATAAGTCAGTTCGAGTGCAAAGGGCTGATCCCAGGTCAGCGACAAACCAGAGCTCCACAACCGCGCGGTGTATAGACTCACGCCGAACCAGGTAAAGTCGCCGCTGCCCACCAGACGCCTATCGGGCAGCGCGGGATGCCAATCCGCCCAGGCAGGCACGGCGAGCAACATCGCGAACAGCCAGCATATCGACAGACGATGTTCGAGAAAGCGTCTGGAATCAGCCACGTTCATCAACGTCTCGGCCCTTTTTAAAATTCTATACAAGATTAGCTAACTGTATAGTTTTTACACTATCAGTACACAACGTGTACAACTTTTTCGGCCCAAACTCGATGATTCGGCCCGCAGGGCTGCGCGTCATCACATCCTCGCTATGCGAATCAAGCCCCATGGTGATGGCGGGCGGCCGCAGAACATGGTCACTGGCAAGCTCGCAAAGTGACCACGCTCCCATGGGTGCTGAATCGCACCAGGTGTCGAGAGGGGTGAAGCTGGGTTAAAAGCCAAGGTACGCGGGGGGGCGTGCAATATTGACGCCCATAGAAGGCCCTTTTTACTCAGAAAATATCCGCAGGCACTAAAGATTAAAACGAGCAAAGCATGTCCGCTTTGGGTCCAGGCTGTGTGAAAACGCCAGTGTTTGTCTAACCTTTTGATCGTCTAGATCGTATTGGGGGCGATCATGAAGCGATTCATTGAAGGTGAGGCTCGGACGCAAGTCACGTTGCTGCCTAAGTGCCTGGACGATTACGTAGCCGAAGAAAATCCAGTGCTCGAGGTTCTTGAAAACACCTCCCACAGACCCCTTCGTGGATTTATCCGCGATGGGGTCTGTAACCGCTTAGCAACGAACGGCCGGCAGAAAAAGCATCATACCGCCAGGATAAAGTCCGCCTGATCGATACCTGCACTGCTGACACCGACAAGGCGAATAGAGTCCACGCCGATCCCGATCACCGTGTCCGCCCCGTCAGCCGCAATGCTCACGTTGGCAGCGAACGTCTCGCTGTTGATCCCCGTCCCCGCAATATTGAGCAAGTCCTGCCCTCCGCTCGGATTGATGTCGAAGTCCTGGATCGAGTCGTTGCCGAAGCCTGCGGCAGCAAACATGAAGGTATCGTTGCCGAGGCCGCCGTAGAAGGTGTCATTGCCCTGCCCGCCGAGGAACAGATCGTCACCCGCACCGCCGACCAGTGTGTCGTTGGCCAGACCGCCCAGCATCCTGTGGTTTGCCGCCGCTGCATCGTAGGCCAGCTCACTGCCACTGCCCTCGGCGTTCGCCTGCAAACCGGCCGCCGCGTATTGGCCATTCAGCGCGATCTGCGCCGCGTGTGCGCCGTCGCTCACCATCAGCAGGCCGCCGGTGCCTGTGTCATTCGCGGCATAGGTGATCTGCGTATCGGCGCCGAACGCAATATCGCCAAAGTCCAGCTTGTCACCTGCGGCAAAACCGCTGACGCTGCCACTGAACGCCGTCGCCACATCAAGCTTGAGCGTGCCTGCCGCGCCGCTGTCAAACGTCACATGCTGATCTGAAGCCGCAGCGAATTCCAGCATCGCCGAACCGCTGATAGTCGCGCTTCCCCCGCCTGCGGCATCTCCGTGGATGGTGATGTTGCCATCGTTCGCCCACAGGCTACCGCTGTTGACCAGCGCACTTTCAATCAGCAATCCGCCGCTGCCGCTGGCTTGCAGCACCCCCGTGTTGGTGACGGCGCTACTACCGGTATCGATCACCAGCGCATTGACGCCGCTGGCGAGGATCAGGCCCGAGTTGACCAGCATCATCTGCCCCGCGCCCAACTGGCCGGCGCCCGAGATCGTGTTGTCGGCATTGGTGAGCACCGTGTCCGCGCTGCCACCGAAGATTACGTTGTGCGCGCTGTCGGACAAAACCACTTGCCCGCCACCGGTCAACGTCGCGCCACGGAACAGGATCTCGAGTTCGGCCTCGCTGCCGGTGGAGCCGAGCGCGATGGTGCCGCTGTTGTCGATGCTGCCACCGAACGGCATGATCGCGCCGTCGGCAATGGTGAGGGTGCCCGTATTGGTCGTGACCGGGTCCACATCGAACAGCAGGTTGGCCCCGCTCAACGCCGCCGCATCCACGCCGTTGATGGTGATCGTCTGGTCGGCGCTGATGCTGAGCACGGCATTGCCGCTCGCGTCGTTGACGATACTCACATCCGCAAAATCGTTGACGCCGGTGAAGCCGATCAAGTCGATCTTGTCCGCCGTCGCATCGAAGCTGTAAATGACGTTGTTGCCGATCGGCCGCGCGAATACGAAAGTGTCGGCACCGGACGAGCCGGTCAGGTTGTCGTCGGTGGACAAGGCGAAGATCGGTGCGTCCGGGGCATAGATTTCGACGTTGTTGAACACGTAGGCGCTTGCGGTGCTGCCGTCGCTGTTGCTCCAGTACAGGTTGACATCGAGCACCAACGCACCGGCGAATTCCCTTGGAGTTGTCACAGTCAATGCGCCGGGATCGCTGGTCTGCACAGTCCAGGTGCCATCGCCATTGTCGGTTCCTGCATTGAACATCCACCCCGAAGGAACACCGCTGATGGTCACCGTCACGGGGCCGCTGATATCGGCCAGTGGAACGTTGAGGGCCAGATTGACAGGTTCGCCGGCAACGCCTGCCGGAAGGTTTGCACTGCTCCCGGCCGCACCAGGATTACCCGCCAGGTCGGTGTAGCTGTTCGCGGCAACATCGACTTTTATGCTACCGCCCAGCGTTCTGGTCAGCGTTGCCGTGTAGGTATCGCCGTCAACCTGGGTAAAGTTACTGAAGGTTCCGCGTGGCGTTCCGCTCGTGGTCGACACTGCTACATCAGACAGGTTGAAACCGCTCACCGTCTCGCTGAACTGGAATGTGACCGTCGACGTTGAACCCATCGAATTCCCTAAGGCAGTCCCTGTCACTGTCACCGTTGGCGCCACGGTATCAACTGGCGTCTCAACGACGTTCTGCACATTCACCGTAATCGTCTGCGTGTCGACTCCGCCATTGCCGTCGGACACCTGAACATCCACAACGTAGGCGTTGTCGCCATCGGTACCACCGACATCCTGGGGACTCTCATAATCGGGCGCCGAATTGAACGTCAGCACCCCACTCGAACTGATCGAGAACTTGCTGAAGTCCGTCCCGGCCGTATTCAGGAGCGAGTAGCTCAGCGTCTGCGCTGGTAGATCAGCATCGGTCGCCACCACCGTCGTAACCGCCGCGGTGTTCTCCGCCACGTTGATCGAAGCCGTCGCTCCGCCACCGTTGGAAGTGATAGTCGGTGAGTCGTTGCTGCCGGCGATATGCACGGCGACCGAAGTGAGGGTGCCGTCGGCACTGCTCACTGCGAAGGTGTCGGTGTAGGTGGTGCCGGCGGCGAACTCGTTGTGGGCGGAGTTGGCGACGTAGGTCCAGGCACCGCCGGTGCCGATGGAGAACTGGCCGTAGCTGCCGGCGGTGTTGGTTTGGGCGACGAAGGTTGTGGCGCTGTCGACGTCGCTGATGGTCAGGGTGCCGGTGGTGGAAATGTCGACGGCGGCATTGGTCTCGGTGAGGTTGGCGATGTCGGCGGACAGCACGGCGGCATCGTTGGTGCCGAGGATATGCACGGTGACCGAAGTGAGGGTGCCGTCGGCACTGCTCACCGCGAAGGTGTCGGTGTAGGTGGTACCGGCGGCGAACTCGTTGTGGGCGGAGTTGGCGACGTAGGTCCAGGCACCGCCGGTGCCGATGGAGAACTGGCCGTAGCTGCCGGCGGTGTTGGTTTGGGCGACGAAGGTGGTGGCGCTGTCGACGTCGCTGATGGTCAGGGTGCCGGTGGTGGAAATGTCGACGGCGGCATTGGTCTCGGTGAGGTTGGCGATGTCGGCGGACAGCACGGCCGCATCATTGGTGCCGAGGATATGCACGGTGACCGAAGTGAGGGTGCCATCGGCACTGCTCACCGCGAAGGTGTCGGTGTAGGTGGTGCCGGCGGCGAACTCGTTGTGGGCGGAGTCGGCGACGTAGGTCCAGGCACCGTCGGTGCCGATGGAGAACTGGCCGTAGCTGCCGGCGGTGTTGGTTTGGGCGACGAAGGTGGCGGCGCTGTCGACGTCGCTGATGGTCAGGGTACCGGCGGTGGAAATGTCGACGGCGGCATTAGTCTCGGTGAGGTGAGCGATGTCGGCGGACAGCACGGCCGCATCATTGGTACCGAGGATATTCACGGTGACCGAAGTGAGGGTGCCGTCGGCACTGCTCACCGCGAAGGTGTCGGTGTAGGTGGTGCCAGCGGCGAACTCGTTGTGGGCGGAGTTGGCGACGTAGGTCCAGGCACCGCCGGTGCCGATGGAAAACTGGCCGTAGCTGCCGGCGGTGTTGGTTTGGGCGACGAAGGTTGTGGCGCTGTCGACGTCGCTGATGGTCAGGGTGCCGGTGGTGGAAATGTCGACGGCGGCATTAGTCTCGGTGAGGTTGACGATGTCGGCGGACAGCACGGCGGCATCGTTGGTGCCGAGGATATGCACGGTGACCGAAGTGAGGGTGCCATCGGCACTGCTCACCGCGAAGGTGTCGGTGTAGGTGGTGCCGGCGGCGAACTCGTTGTGGGCGGAGTTGGCGACGTAGGTCCAGGCACCGCCGGTGCCGATGGAGAACTGACCGTAGCTGCCGGCGGTGTTGGTTTGGGCGACGAAGGTTGTGGCGCTGTCGACGTCGCTGATGGTCAGGGTGCCGGTGGTGGAAATGTCGACGGCGGCATTGGTCTCGGTGAGGTTGGCGATGTCGGCGGACAGCACGGCGGCGTCGTTGGTGCCGAGGATATGCACGGTAACCGAAGTGAGGGTGCCGTCGGCACTGCTCACCGCGAAGGTGTCGGTGTAGGTGGTACCGGCGGCGAACTCGTTGTGGGCGGAGTTGGCGACGTAGGTCCAGGCACCGCCGGTGCCGATGGAGAACTGGCCGTAGCTGCCGGCGGTGTTGGTTTGGGCGACGAAGGTTGCGGCGCTGTCGACGTCGCTGATGGTCAGGGTGCCGGTGGTGGAAATGTCGACGGCGGCATTGGTCTCGGTGAGGTTGGCGATGTCGGCGGACAGCACGGCCGCATCATTGGTGCCGAGGATATGCACGGTGACCGAAGTGAGGGTGCCATCGGCACTGCTCACCGCGAAGGTGTCGGTGTAGGTGGTACCGGCGGCGAACTCGTTGTGGGCGGAGTTGGCGACGTAGGTCCAGGCACCGCCGGTGCCGATGGAAAACTGGCCGTAGCTGCCGGCGGTGTTGGTTTGGGCGACGAAGGTGGTGGCGCTGTCGACGTCGCTGATGGTCAGGGTGCCGGTGGTGGAAATGTCGACGGCGGCATTGGTCTCGGTGAGGTTGGCGATGTCGGCGGACAGCACGGCCGCATCATTGGTGCCGAGGATATGCACGGTGACCGAAGTGAGGGTGCCATCGGCACTGCTCACCGCGAAGGTGTCGGTGTAGGTGGTGCCGGCGGCGAACTCGTTGTGGGCGGAGTTGGCGACGTAGGTCCAGGCACCGCCGGTGCCGATGGAGAACTGACCGTAGCTGCCGGCGGTGTTGGTTTGGGCGACGAAGGTTGTGGCGCTGTCGACGTCGCTGATGGTCAGGGTGCCGGTGGTGGAAATGTCGACGGCGGCATTGGTCTCGGTGAGGTTGGCGATGTCGGCGGACAGCACGGCGGCGTCGTTGGTGCCGAGGATATGCACGGTAACCGAAGTGAGGGTGCCGTCGGCACTGCTCACCGCGAAGGTGTCGGTGTAGGTGGTACCGGCGGCGAACTCGTTGTGGGCGGAGTTGGCGACGTAGGTCCAGGCACCGCCGGTGCCGATGGAGAACTGGCCGTAGCTGCCGGCGGTGTTGGTTTGGGCGACGAAGGTTGCGGCGCTGTCGACGTCGCTGATGGTCAGGGTGCCGGTGGTGGAAATGTCGACGGCGGCATTGGTCTCGGTGAGGTTGGCGATGTCGGCGGACAGCACGGCCGCATCATTGGTGCCGAGGATATGCACGGTGACCGAAGTGAGGGTGCCATCGGCACTGCTCACCGCGAAGGTGTCGGTGTAGGTGGTACCGGCGGCGAACTCGTTGTGGGCGGAGTTGGCGACGTAGGTCCAGGCACCGCCGGTGCCGATGGAGAACTGGCCGTAGCTGCCGGCGGTGTTGGACTGCGCCTGGAAGCTTTCCGGGCTGTCGATATCGCTAATGGTCAGGCTGCCGCCGGTGGTCAGCGGAGCATTGGTTTCGCTCAGCGTAACGCTGGCCGAGGACAGCACGGCGGCATCGTTGCTGCCGGTGACGGTGATAGTCACCTGTTGGGTGTCGACGCCGCCGAGGCCATCGCTGACCTGCACGCTGAACACTTCGTTGTGACTCTCGCCCGCCTTCAGTGACTGCACCGCCCCGGCCACCCCATCGGTGCCATTGGCCAGGGTGTAGGTCCACTGGCCGCTGTTATCGACGGCGATCGAGCCGTAGGTGCCGGTATTTGACCCGGCAATGCTCCAGGTCGCCGTGGCATCGTGATCGATGTCGGCCGAGCTGAACTGGCCAGTCACGCTGAGCGTAGTGTCTTCCTGCACCGCGCCGGCATCATTGCCCGTTGCGAAACTCAGCACAGGCGCGTCGTTGCTGCCGGTGATGGTGATGGTCACCTGCTGGGTGTCGACGCCGCCGAGGCCATCGCTGACCTGCACGCTGAACACTTCGTTGTGACTTTCTCCCGCCTTCAGTGACTGCACCGCACTGGCAACGCCATCGGTGCCGTTGGCCAGGGTGTAGGTCCACTGGCCGCTGTTGTCGACGGCGATCGAGCCGTAGGTGCCGGTTGGCGAGCCATTGATGCTCCAGCTGGTCGTGGCGTCGTGATCGATGTCGGTCGAGCTGAACTGGCCTGTCACGCTGAGTTTGGTGTCTTCCTGCACCGCGCCCGCATCATTGCCTGTTGCGAAACTGAGCACGGGTGCGTCGTTGCTGCCGGTGATGGTGATGGTCACCTGCTGGGTGTCCACACCACCCAGGCCATCGCTGACCTGCACGCTGAACACTTCGTTGTGACTTTCTCCCGCCTTCAGTGACTGCACCGCACTGGCAACGCCATCGGTGCCGTTGGCCAGCGTGTAGGTCCACTGGCCGCTGTTATCGACGGCGATCGAGCCGTAGGTGCCCGTATCCGTACCCGCAATGCTCCAAGTGGCGGTGGCGTCGTGATCGATGTCAGCCGAACTGAACTGGCCAGTCACGCTGAGTTTGGTGTCTTCCTGCACCGCGCCGGCATCATTGCCGGTCGCGAAACTGAGCACGGGCGCGTCGTTGCTGCCGGTGATGGTGATATTCACCAGTTGGGTGTCGACGCCGCCAAGGCCATCGCTGACCTGTACCGTAAACACCTCATCATGACTCTCGCCCGCCTTCAGTGACTGCACCGCACTGGCAACGCCATCGGTGCCATTGGCCAGGGTGTAGGTCCACTGGCCGCTGTTATCGACGGCAATCGAGCCGTAGGTGCCCGTATCCGTACCCGCAATGCTCCAAGTGGCGGTGGCGTCGTGATCGATGTCGGCCGAACTGAACTGGCCTGTCACGCTGAGCGTGGTGTCTTCCTGCACCGCGCCGGCATCATTTCCCATTTCGAAACTGAGCACTGGTGCGTCGTTGGTACCGGTCAGGGTGATCGTCACCGTCTGCGCCGCCGAAGAGGCGTTGCCCGTACCGCTGTCGTCGCTGGCCACCACGGTGTAGGAGAAGCTGATGGTTTCACCAACGCTCAGGAAGTCCAGGTTCTCGCTGCTGCTGTAGTTCCAGCCGGTTTGATCGACCGAGAAGCCGGCCACCAGTGCCGCGGCTTGCGCCGCACCGAGGGTGCCGCCGCTCCAGGCGATGTCGTTGTTGGCGGTCTGGCTGACCGTCACGACGTCGTTGCTGTCCAGATCGGCAAAACTCAGCGCCCCGCTGTCGCTCAGCGTGGCTGTGCCATTGCCTTCGTTCATCGCCCCGGTCGTGTCGTCGATGGTCAGCGTCGGCTGGTCGTTGGTCCCGGTCAGGGTGATCGTCACCGTCTGCGGTGCCGAGGTCGCATTGCCTGCGCCGCTGTCGTCGCTGGCCACCACGGTGTAGGAGAAGCTGATGGTTTCACCAACGCTCAGGAAGTCCAGGTTCTCGCTGCTGCTGTAGTTCCAGCCGGTTTGATCGACCGAGAAGCCGGCCACCAGTGCCGCGGCTTGCGCCGCACCGAGGGTGCCGCCGCTCCAGGCGATGTCGTTGTTGGCGGTCTGGCTGACCGTCACGACGTCGTTGCTGTCCAGATCGGCAAAACTCAGCGCCCCGCTGTCGCTCAGCGTGGCTGTGCCATTGCCTTCGTTCATCGCCCCGGTCGTGTCATCGATGGTCAGCGTCGGCTGGTCGTTGGTCCCGGTCAGGGTGATGGTCACAGCCTTGGTCACCGTCGCCCCGAAGTCGTCAGTCAGCGTCACCGTGAACACTTCAGTCTTGGTCTGGCCCTCGGCCAGGTACTGCGCCGCGCTGTTGTTCAGCGTATAGGTCCAGCCCACGCTGCCCGCCGCGTCGCCCGTGCTCTCGTCGCTCACTGTGGCCACCAGCGTGCCCAGCGCACCGGCCGGCGCGCTCACGGTGGCCACATGGGCGTCGTCGGCCAGGTCCACGTCGCCGAAGGCAAAGCTGCCGCTGGCCACCGTGGTGCCGTCTTCGGTCACCGCACCGCTTTCGATTTCTGCCGCCGTCACCGTTGGCGCGTCATTGGTGCCGGTCAGGGTGATGGTCACAGCCTTGGTCACCGTCGCCCCGAAGTCGTCGGTCAGGGTCACCGTGAACACTTCAGTCTTGGTCTGGCCCTCGGCCAGGTACTGCGCCGCGCTGTTGTTCAGCGTATAGGTCCAGCCCACGCTGCCCACCGCGTCGCCCGTGCTCTCGTCGCTCACGGTGGCCACCAGCGTACCCAGCGCTCCGGCCGGCGCGCTCACGCTGGCCACATGGGCGTCATCGGCCAGATCCACGTCGCCGAAGGCAAAGCTGCCGCTGGCCACCGTGGTGCCGTCTTCGGTCACCGCACCGCTTTCGATTTCTGCCGCCGTCACCGTTGGCGCGTCATTGGTGCCGGTCAGGGTGATCGTCACATCCTTGGTCACCGTCGCCCCGAAGTCGTCGGTCAGGGTCACCGTGAACACTTCGGTCTTGGTCTGGCCCTCGGCCAGGTACTGCGCCGCGCTGTTGTTCAGCGTATAGCTCCAGCCCACGTTGCCCGCTGCGTCGTCCGTGCTCTCGTCGCTCACGGTGGCCACCAGCGTACCCAGCGCTCCGGCCGGTGCGCTCACGCTGGCCACATGGGTGTCGTCGGCCAGGTCCACGTCGCCAAAGGAGAAGCTGCCGCTGGCCTGCGTGGTGCCGTCTTCGGTCATCGCACCGCTTTCGATTTCTGCCGCCGTCACCGTTGGCCCGTCGTTGGTGCCGGTGATGGTGATAGTCACATTCTGCGTTA
The DNA here is from genome assembly GCF_054343835.1 of Pseudomonas sp. GNP012. NCBI lineage: Bacteria > Pseudomonadati > Pseudomonadota > Gammaproteobacteria > Pseudomonadales > Pseudomonadaceae > Pseudomonas > Pseudomonas sp. GNP012. Next base: position 2,771,990 of record NZ_JBTGUU010000001.1, read on the forward strand.
CCGTCGAACCATGACCATCGCTAATGGTGACCAGGTAGGTTTCGGTAACTGTCTGTCCCTGGGCCAGGTACTGCGCCGCCCCATTGCTCAGGTTGTACGTCCATTGCACCGAACCATTGGCCGCGTTCGCGGCTTCGCTTACCGGCGAGAGCACGAACGTACCAAGATCAGTAGCGTTGCCCGCCGCCGGTGCGAACGTCGCCATGTGCGTGTCACTCAGGTCGACGTCGTTGAACACAATCGTGCCGCTGGCCGTCAGCGAGTCGGTCGCGCTCGCAGTGGTGTCGGCGTCTTCGGTCACCATGCCGGCCTGCTCGCCGAGACTGATCGTCACACCATCATTCACGCCCGAGAACTGCACTGTCGCGGTGGCCCAACTGAGCGTGCCGTTGCCCAGGCGCATCGCATAGGTAAAGCTGTCCGTCAGGACCTCTCCGACAGCAAGCGCCTGAAGTTGTGCCTTGAAAGCAGTGGTGAAAGTAGCGGCGTCGTAGCCGACCTTACCGTCCGGGGTGATCCAGATCTTTGCACCATTCACACTGGTGTCAGAACTCGTCGCCTCAGCCCTCGACGTATCCTGGGTCAGGAGGTCGGCCGGAGCATAAGCCTTGGTGGCAGTAGAAAGACTGTCCGCGTTGTCGAGTGACCAGAGCGTCTTCGCGTTACCGCCGAGGTCATTGGACATGACGTCCCAATACACGACCCCCAGCAGATTTTCAGTGGTGGTAAAGACGTCATCCTTCGCCTGCGGCGTGTTGGAAAACGAGGTAACGGTTCCGCCGCTGGTAGTGGTGGTGCTAGCCATGTCTTTCTCCCAAGAATGTCACTCAGAGCAAAAAACCGCTGTAGGCCGCCAACAGCCGCAAGCCGATCCTCGCTCAACCCACAAACACTTCACTCCACCGGTACCAGCCGGCTGGCCAGTAGCTTCACGCCCACCCCGGCCCTGCCGCCCAGCGGCTCAATGCGCACGATTTGTCCTTGCGCCCTGAACTTCATGGGGCCGCCGGGAGCGTCGAGCTCGATCTCGAAGTCAATCAAGCTACCCACCTGCTGCTCGCTATCGGTTTCGAAATACAAACCTGAGGCGCTGATGTCACGGGTGACACCGTTGCCCCCGCCGATCAGTTGCAGCGACAGGGTGACTTGTTCACGGGGCTCAATGCGGTGTGTGTCTTTCATGTCGGCAGTCTAAAAACCACCGCTGTTTATTACATGAGCGCGCTATCCCTTTTTTTCTGGGAGTCAATCACCCATCAAAACAGTGTTTTGCGGGACAAATGTCATGGGAGGGGGGGGACTGCAGCGCTATTGAAAACACTAAGGACTGCAACGATTGCTATCATGATCAGCTAACACAACCCGCCTAAAGGGGCAGCGACACGCATGCCAATTCAAGTTCTGTTAGTCGCTCTACCGCTCGTGGCCTGGGGCCTTGAGCGTCTGGTGGAAAGCGCTCGACCAAGGTTGGCGCTGGCGGGTTCGGTGTCGTCGGTGGCGCAATACCTGCTTTCGCCGCACCAATACGCACCGGATGTGGTGGTGCTGGACCTGGACAGCGAGGACTGTATCGAGTCGCTGGCCGACTTGCACAACCAGACCAAAGCCAGGATTCTGGTCGTGACAGGGTCGAGCGACGTGGCGCTGCATGACCGTGCTGTGCTGGCGGGCGCACGTGGCGTGGTGGATAAGCGGGAGTCGGCCTCCGCATCAACATTGCTCAAAGCCATAGAAAAAGTGCATGACGGCGAACTCTGGATTGACCGCAATGCCACCAGCCGTATCTTTCTTGAACTGGCGCGCAAGAAAGCCGAGCGCGATATAGACCCGGAGCAACAAAAAATCGCCAAGTTAACGCGCCGCGAGCAGCAAACCATTGCATCGCTGGCCCGCGACCCCTCAGCGCCTGGCAAGTTGGTGGCCGAGAAACTGCACATCAGCGAGCACACGCTGCGCAACCATTTGACATCGATCTACAGCAAGCTGGGCCTGACGAACCGCGTAGATCTGTACGCCTACGCACACAAGCATGGGCTGTCCACTGGCGACTGAGGACTGCGGCAACACGCCGGGCGTATTGCCGCAGTCTGACCTTGTCCCGAAACGCCAGCACAGGTCATTCGCCGATTCTTTCCGGATTTATCGAGAACCCGATCTACCCCCCATCTCCTGCGAGGGCGGTAAGATTCGCCATCAATTGACATGACAGACCACTCCCGCAGTGGATCTTCACAGAACCCAACCTTTATCCTTGACGCCCCCCGCTGCCCCGAGTCCTGGAGTTTCGCCCATGCCCCATGAAGGCAACCTGCTACAAGCCGCTGTCGTGTTCCTGATGGCGGCCGTGCTCATCGTTCCGTTAGCCAAGCGCCTGCAACTGGGGGCGGTCCTGGGCTATCTGTTCGCCGGGGTGATCATTGGTCCGTCGGTACTGGGGTTGATCGACAACCCGCAAAGCGTCGCGAACATTTCCGAACTGGGCGTGGTGTTGCTGCTGTTCATCATCGGCCTGGAGCTGTCGCCGCGACGCTTGTGGGTGATGCGCAAATCAGTGTTCGGCGTGGGTCTGGCGCAAGTGCTGCTGACCGGCACGCTGATTGGCGTGGTGGCTTTGTGGTTGTTTGGCCAGCCGTTGAACACCGCGATCGTCCTCGGCCTGGGCCTGGCGCTGTCGTCCACGGCGTTCGGCCTGCAAAGCCTGGCTGAACGCAAGGAGCTGACCAGCCCCCACGGGCGATTGGCGTTCGCAATCCTGTTGTTTCAGGACATCGCCGCAATCCCCTTGATTGCCATGGTGCCGTTGCTGGCCGGTGGCGATCACAGCACCAGCGCCAGCGAAAACCTGAACCACGGCCTGCAAGTGCTGGCCAGCATCGCCGTGGTGGTGATCGGCGGGCGTTACCTGCTGCGACCGGTGTTCCGCGTGGTGGCCAAGACCGCGTTGCCGGAGGTTTCCACCGCCACCGCGCTGCTGGTGGTGATCGGCACTGCCTGGTTGATGGAGCTGGTCGGTATTTCCATGGCCCTCGGCGCATTCCTCGCCGGCCTGCTGCTGGCGGACTCCGAGTACCGCCATGAACTGGAAGCCCAGATCGAACCGTTCAAGGGCCTGCTGCTGGGGCTGTTTTTCATCAGCGTCGGCATGGGCGCGAACCTGAGCCTGTTGCTGAGCACGCCCGTCGCGGTGCTGGGCCTGACCCTGCTGCTGATCGCGATCAAACTGCCGCTGCTGTTTATTGTCGGTCGCCTGGCCGGAGGTTTGAAGAACGTCAGTGCCATCCGCCTGGGTATCGTGTTGGCGGCCGGAGGTGAATTTGCCTTTGTGGTGTTCAAGATCGGTCGCGATCATGGGCTGTTCGCCGCCGGGCTGTATGACTTGCTGGTGTTGACCATCACCCTGTCCATGGCCGTGACGCCGCTATTGCTGCTGATTTGCGCACGCCTGGTCAGCCCGAAAGTGCAACCGGTGGAAGTACCGGAGAAGTTCCGTGAAATCGACGCCGACGCGCCGCGGGTGGTGATCGCCGGGATGGGCCGCATGGGCCAGATCGTTGCGCGGATTCTGCGCGCGCAGAACATCAAGTTCGTGGCCCTGGACACCTCGGTGGAAACCATCGAACTGTCCCGCAGCTTCGGTGGCGTTCCGGTGTTCTACGGCGACCCGATGCGCCCGGAAATCCTCAGCGCGGCCAAGGTCGGCGAAGCCGAGTTTTTTGTGATCGCAACAGACGACCCGGACACCAACATCAAGACCGCCGAGCTGGTGCGCAAGCTCTATCCGCATATGAAAATCATCGCCCGCGCCCGTAACCGCCAGCATGTGCACCGGCTGATGGACGTCGATGCTCACGCTGTGCGCGAGACCTTTTTCTCGAGCCTGGAAATGAGCCGGCAGACCCTGATCGGCTTGGGATTGACCCAGGCCCAGGCCGATGCGCGGATCAAGCGTTTCAAGCAGCACGACGAAGAGGTGCTGGAAGCCCAGCACGCGGTGTATGACGACGCGGTGAAAGTGCTGCAGACGGCGCAGGAAGCGCGGGCGGAACTGGCCAGGTTGTTCGAGTCGGATCAACTGCAGGAGCAGGCGGGTAAGAAATGAGGTGACGGGAATGGCCTCTTCGCGAGCAAGCCCGCTCCCACACTGGATCTGAGGTGCTCACAAATATTGAGCCTGGCAGAGCCCCCTTGTGGGAGCGGGCTTGCTCGCGAAGAACGATAACGCGGTGTGACGGAATAACCACAATTTCAAAGGAACCCCCATGACTGACCAAGCCTCCCCCGCCCTCAAGGAAATCTTCAACGCCGAGCGCCTCAAGCACATCGCCACAGAGATGACGGCGGTGTACCCCGATTTTGACGGCGAGAAATTCCTCAAGCTGGCCCAATCCGGCCTGGCAGACCTCAGCGTCATGCAGCGCATGGCCCGGGTCAGCGAATGCCTGCACGCGGTGTTGCCGCTGGACTATGAAGCATCGCTGCAGGTGCTGCGCGCCCTCGCCCCGCGCCTGAACAGCGGTTTCGTCAGCATGTGCCTGCCGCACTACGTCGCCCGCTACGGCGCCCATGCGTTCGAGCAGTCGATGGACGCACTGAAGTACTTCACCGCTTTCGGCTCTTCGGAATTCGCGATCCGCCACTTTCTGCGCAGCGACCTCGAGGGTTCGCTCAAGCTGATGCACGACTGGTCACTGGATGACAACGAGCACGTACGACGCCTGGCCAGTGAAGGCTGCCGGCCACGCCTGCCCTGGTCATTCCGCCTGGAACCCGTCCAGGCCGACCCGACACTCGCCGCGAAGATCCTCGACAACCTCAAGGCCGACACCAGCCTGTACGTGCGCAAGTCCGTGGCCAACCACCTCAACGACATCACCAAGGACCACCCCGACTGGGTGCTGGACCTGATCGAAGGCTGGTCGCTGGACAACCGGCACACGGCATGGATCGCCAGGCACGCCCTGCGCAGCCTGATCAAACAGGGCAACCAGCGGGCACTGGCGATCATCGGCGCGGGCGGCAAGCCTGAAGTCGAGATCGTCGATGTGAAAGTCGAACCGCCGGTGATTGGCCTGGGAGAAAAGATCACCCTGTCGTTTGCCATCAGATCCACCGTTGAAAGCAGCCAGCGCCTGGTGATCGACTACGCCATCGATTACGTCAAGGCCAACGGCAGCACCTCGGCGAAGGTCTTCAAGCTCAAGGCGCTGACGCTGCCCGGCAACGCCAGCGAAGCCGTCAGCCGTGGGCAACACATCAAGGAACTCACCACCCGCCGGCATTATGCGGGGCACCATGCGGTGCATGTCATGGTTAATGGTGAACGGCTGGCCAGTACCGCGTTCGAGATTCTCGCTTAAACCATTAGATCAATTGTGAATCTACCGACACCTTCGCGAGCAAGCCCGCTCCCACATTGGAATGCGTTCCCCTGTGGGAGCGGGCTTGCTCGCGAAGGCGCCAGTTCAGGCACCGCCCAACAACAACCCCTGCTCCCGCTCACACAACTCCACCACATAATCCCACAACACCCGCAACCGCACCGACTTGTGCAACTCCCGACGAGTGCTGATCCAGTAGCTGCGCTGGATGCTTTCATCCGGCAACAGCGGCACCAGCCCCGGATCGGCACTGGCCATGTAGCACGGCAACACCGCAATCCCCAGGCCCGAGCGCGCAGCCTGTTGCTGGGCGATCACGCTGGTGCTGTGAAACACCACCTGCGGGTTGCGGCAGAAGCTGTTGAGGAACATCAATTCCTGGCTGAACAGCAAATCATCGACGTAGCCAATCCACGCGTGACGCCCCAGGTCCTCGCGACTGCGCAACGGCGGCGAACGATCGAGGTAGTCCTGGCTGGCATACAACGCCAGGCGATAGTCGGTGAGTTTGCGGGTGACCAGCATGTCGGCGGCCGGGCGTTCGAGGTGGATGCTGATTTCCGCCTCGCGGTTGAGGATGCTGACAAACCGCGGCACCGCCACCAGCTCCACTTCCAGCCCCGGATAACGTTCGAACAAGCCGTTCATGCGACTGGCGAGGAACATGATGCCCAGGCCTTCGGTCACCCCGACGCGGATCTTGCCTAGCGGCGCGGTGGATTGGGTGATTTCCTCCTGGGCCAGCAGCGCCACGTTCTCCATCGCCTCGGCGTGTTTAAGCAACGCCTCGCCCGCCGGGGTCATCTCATAACCCTGGGCATGCTGGACGAACAATGCCGTACCCAGGCTCTTTTCGATGGCCTCGATGTGCCGCGCCACGGTGGCATGGGTGGTGTTCAAGCGCCGGGCAGCCGTGAGCAAACGCCCGCTGCGCTGCAATTCGAGAAAAAACCGCAGGTCATTCCAGTCGAACATGAAGCGTCCTTGTTCGTTGCCGTTCGGGATGCTGTTTAAAAACGCACAGCGGCTGCGCAAAAACTAACATTCTTTTGACGAAAGCTAACAACTAGGATGACAGACAACAAGAACAACAAAATGAGGTCAGGGATGCAGGCTTCCCTTGATGAATACGATTACATCGTGGTCGGGGCCGGCCCAGCCGGGTGTCTGCTGGCCAATCGACTGTCGGCCAACCCTCAACATCGCGTGTTGTTGCTCGAAGCCGGCGGCCGCGACAACTATGCGTGGATTCACATCCCCGTGGGTTACCTGTACTGCATCGGCAACCCGCGCACCGACTGGTGCTTCAAGACCGAAGCGCAACCCGGCCTGCAAGGTCGCGCCCTGAGCTATCCGCGCGGCAAGGTACTGGGCGGCTGCTCATCCATCAACGGCATGATCTACATGCGCGGCCAGGCCGGTGACTACGACCGCTGGGGCGCCGACGGCAACCCCGGCTGGAGCTGGCAAGACGTGTTGCCGCTGTTCAAGCAGAGTGAAAACCACTTCGCCGGCGCCGCCGAATTTCACGGCGACGCGGGTGAATGGCGAGTCGAACGCCAGCGCCTGTCGTGGCCGATTCTCGACGCCTTCCGCAGTGCCGCCGAACAAAACGGCATCGCCAGCATCGATGACTTCAACCAGGGCGACAACGAAGGTTGCGGCTATTTCCAGGTCAATCAGAAGGCCGGCATCCGCTGGAACGCGGCCAAGGCGTTTCTCAAACCGATTCGCCAACGCTCCAATCTCACTGTGCTGACCGGTGTCGAAGTCGACCGCGTGCGGCTGGACAATGGCCGCGCCTCTGCAGTCAGCGCCCGCTGGCAGGGCGAGGTGAAGACCTTCAAGGCACGCAAGGAGATCGTCCTCTGTGCCGGCTCGGTCGGGTCGCCCGGCATCCTGCAACGCTCCGGCATCGGCCCGCGTCCGTTGCTTGAGCGGCTGGGAATTGGTGTCGCCCATGAACTGCCCGGTGTCGGCGGCAATCTGCAGGATCACCTGCAACTGCGGCTGATCTACAAGCTGGAAAATGCCCGCACCCTGAACCAGATTGCCGGCAGCCTGTGGGGCAAGCTGGGCATGGGCCTGCGCTACCTGTATGACCGCAGCGGCCCGCTGTCCATGGCGCCGAGCCAGTTGGGCGCCTTTGCCCGCTCGGGGCCGGAACAGACTTCAGCCAACCTCGAATACCACGTGCAGCCCCTGTCGCTGGAGCGCTTTGGCGAACCGCTGCATGCCTTTCCGGCGTTCACCGCATCGGTCTGCGATCTACGCCCGCAAAGCCGTGGCCGGGTCGATATCCGCTCTGCCGATCCGCAACAAGCACCACTGATCCAGCCCAATTATCTGAGCCACCCGGAAGACCTGCGGGTCGCCGCCGACGCCATTCGCCTGACCCGGCGCATCGTCGCCGCGCCGGCCCTGCGCGCCTTCAATCCGGTGGAATACCTGCCCGGCGCCAGCCTGCAAAGCGAGGAACAACTGCACGAAGCCGCCGCGCGCATCGGCACCACGATTTTCCACCCCGTGGGCACCTGCCGCATGGGCAATGACGCCGACGCCGTGGTCGATGCGCAACTCAAGGTCCGTGGCGTCCCCGGCCTGCGCATCGCCGATGCCTCGATCATGCCGCGCATCACCTCGGGCAACACCTGCTCGCCGACGCTGATGATTGCCGAGAAGGCTGCGCAGATGATTCTCAATCCAGACATATACACCAACCCTGTGGGAGCGGGCTTGCTCGCGAAAGCGGTGGATCATTCACATTGATGCTGAATGACACGACGCCTTCGCGAGCAAGCCCGCTCCCACAAGGACCGCATTAGATTCACGGACACTGAGCATTACCCCTGAAATGGAACACGCAACACCAGTGGAACAACAAAAACAATCACTGTGAGGGATACCGGTATGTCAGAACACGTTCAGCCCCTGGAAGCCGTGCGCAGCGCGGGCACCAGCCAGGAAACCCAGAAAGTCATCTTCGCCTCGTCCCTCGGGACCGTCTTCGAGTGGTACGACTTTTTCCTCTATGGCGCCCTCGCGGCGGTCATCAGCAAACAATTCTTCGCCGGGGTCAACGACACCACGGCGTTCATCTTTGCGCTGATGGCCTTCGCCGCCGGCTTCATCGTCCGGCCGTTCGGCGCGCTGGTGTTCGGTCGATTGGGGGACATGATCGGGCGCAAGTACACCTTCCTTGCCACCATCGTCCTCATGGGCCTGGCGACGTTCTGTGTCGGTCTGCTGCCGACCTACGCCAGCATCGGCATCGCCGCGCCGATCATCCTGGTGGTGCTGCGCATGCTCCAGGGCCTGGCCCTGGGCGGTGAATACGGTGGTGCCGCGACCTATGTCGCCGAGCACGCGCCCATGGGCAAGCGCGGCTTCCACACCAGCTGGATTCAATCCACCGCGACCCTGGGCCTGCTGCTCTCGCTGCTGGTGGTGCTGGGCTGCCGCTACTTCACCGGCGACCAGTTCGAAGTCTGGGGCTGGCGCATTCCGTTCCTGTTTTCCATCGTGCTGCTGGGCATCTCGACCTGGATTCGCCTGAGCCTGCACGAGTCGCCCGCCTTCGTGAAAATGAAAGAGGAAGGCAAGCTGTGCAAGCAGCCGATTCGCGACTCCTTCGGCAAATGGGAAAACCTCAAGGTGGTGTTGATCGCGCTGTTCAGCATCAATGCCGGGCAAGCGGTGACCTTCTACGCCGCGCAATTCTATGTGCTGTTCTTCCTCACCCAGTTCCTGAAAATGGACCCGGCGGTGGCCAACGGCTTGCTGATTGTCAGCGTGACCATTGGCGCACCTTTCTTCATTTTCTTTGGTTGGCTGTCGGACAAGGTCGGGCGCAAGCCGGTGCTGATGATCGGCCTGCTGCTGGCCACCGCGCTGTACTTCCCGATCTTCAAGACCCTGGCCCACTACGCCAACCCGGCCATCGACCAGGCCAGCCGCCAGGCACCGATCACCGTGATGGCCGACCCGGCCACCTGCACCTTCCAGTTCGACCCGGTGGGCAAGGCGAAATTCGACAGCCCCTGCGACAAGGTCAAGACCTTCCTGGTCAAGCAGGGCCTGCCCTACCAGAGCGCAGCGGCCCCGGCCGGCAGCGACGTGCAGGTAAGCGTCGGTGACGTGAAGATCGATGGATTCGACGAAGCCGCCTTGCGCGGTGCCGTGACTCTCGCCGGTTACCCGCAACAGGCGGACATGCAACAGATCAACAAGCCGATGATCGTGGCGCTGATTGTCGCGCTGATCATCATCTCGGCCATGTGCTACGGCCCGTTGGCGGCGTTGATGGTCGAACTGTTCCCGACCCGCATCCGCTACACCTCGATGTCCCTGCCCTACCACATCGGCAACGGCTGGTTCGGCGGCTTCCTGCCGACGGTGTCGTTCGCGCTGGTGGTGTACACCGGGGACATCTTCTACGGGCTGTGGTATCCGGTGGTGGTCACCGGGGTGAGCCTGGTGGTGGGGATGATTTGCCTGCGTGAGACGCGTAACGTGGATCTCGACAAGAACTGAGGTTATGCCTGCCGACGAGGGAGCTGGCTCCCTCGTCGCGGCGATCAACCCCGATCAGACCTCGGCGTCAAGCAACTCGAACTTCACCTGATCCGGGTAGAACGCCACGTATTCGCGTATCTGCTGCACCGATATCTTGGGGTTCTCATAACTCCACACCGCATTGGCACTCTCATGCCCCGGCACCTGCAAACTGAAATAACTCGCATCGCCCTTGTACGGGCAATAGCTGGTGTGGTCGGTGCGGGCGAAATATTTCTCGTCGATATCCTCCCGCGGCACGTAGTACACCGGCGGGTAGTTGGCCTCCAGCAACACCAGGGCCCGCGCCGAGGCGGCTACTTGAATACCGTGAAACCTCACCAGCAGACAGCCAGGCTGCTCGGCGATGGTGATGACAGGACTAGGACCGGAGCTTTTCATGGAATACGTTCCTCATGACGGTGATGGACCTGCAAATCGATGATGTGGGAGCGTGGCTTGCCCGCGATGGGCTGCGCAGCAGCCCCAAACCTGAAACCACGATTTATCAGGTATAACCCAAGTTTCCCCCTCCCGACGGCTTCACAGCCGAACGGGAGCGACACACCAGGCTGTACATCCATACAGATAAAGATTGCTCCATCGTCCATCAAGCGCCATTCTGTGCACCCCTGACACATAGATCGACGATGGTGGTTATGCGGCTGTACCTCTGTGAAAAACCTTCCCAGGCCAAAGACATTGCGGCAGTCCTCGGCGCCCGGCGCCGAGGCGATGGCTGTTGGCTGGGAACGGATGTCACGGTGACCTGGTGCATCGGCCACCTGCTGGAAACCGCGCCGCCGGATGCCTACGACGCGCGCTACAAGCGCTGGGTGCTGGCCGACCTGCCGATCATTCCCGAAAAGTGGAAAATGACCGTCAAGCCGCGCACCGCCAGCCAGTACAAGACGGTCAAGCGCCTGCTCGGTGAAGCGTCCGAACTGGTCATTGCCACGGACGCCGACCGTGAGGGCGAGATGATCGCCCGGGAACTGGTGGAGCATTGCCGCTATCGCGGGCCGATCCGCCGCCTCTGGTTGTCGGCCCTGGATGATGCGTCCATCCGCAAGGCCCTCGCGGCACTGAAACCGGGCAACGAGACGTTCAGCCTCTATCACTCGGCCCTGGGGCGTTCCCGGGCCGACTGGCTGATCGGCATGAACATGAGCCGGCTGTTCACCTTGCTGGGGCGACAGTCCGGCTATCAAGGCGTGCTGCCGGTGGGCCGGGTGCAAACACCGACCTTGCGCCTGGTAGTGGATCGCGATCGCAGCATCGCCGACTTTGTGCCCGTCCCCTATTGGGCCATCGATGTGCAACTGCTGCACAACGGCACCGCATTCACAGCGCAATGGCGCGCGGCATCCGAGGTTTGCGACGATCAGGACCGCTGCCTGAATCAGGCGCTGGCCCAACAAGCAGCAGACGCCATGCGCGGCGCGGCCAGTGCACGGGTGATCAAGTTGCGCACCGAACGGATGCGCGAAGTGGCCCCGCTGCCGTTCGACCTGGGCACCCTGCAGGAGGTCTGCTCAAAGAAACTCGGCCTCGGCGCCCAGGAAACCCTCGACATCGCCCAGGCTCTGTACGAAACCTACAAGGTCATCACCTATCCGCGCAGCGATTGCGGCTACTTGCCCCTCAGCCAGCACAGCGAGGCACCGGCCATTCTGGCGGCGCTGCGCCAGGCTGACCCGGCGTTGAACGCCTTGCACGATCACCTTGATCCGCAACGGCGCTCACGGGCCTGGAACGACGCCAAGGTCAGCGCTCACCACGGCATCATCCCCACCGCGGCGGCGAAGAACCTCGACAAGCTGGCGGGCAAGCAGCGCGCGGTCTACACACTGATCCGCGCGCGGTATCTGGCGCAGTTCCTGCCCAATCACGAATACGACCGCACCCAGGCCGACTTCGATTGCGCAGGCCAAGCCTTGCGCGCTGTCGGCAAGCAGATCATCGAGCCGGGCTGGAAACGCGCCCTGCCCGAGGCACTGGCTCCGACCAGAGGACGCGAAGCTCCAGCGCCACAGACACTGCCCAACCTGGCCGAAGGCATCGATTGCGCAGTGGCCGGCGTGCAACTCAAGGACCTCTGGACGCAACCGCCAAAGCCGTTCACCGAAGGCGATCTGATCAAGGCCATGAAGAACGTCGCCAAACTGGTGGAAGACCCGCTGCTCAAGCAAAAGCTCAAGGACACCACCGGCATCGGCACCGAAGCGACCCGTGCGTCGATCATCCAGGGCCTGCTCGACCGTGGCTATCTGGTCAAGAACGGCAAGGCCCTGGCCGCCACGCCGGCTGCGTTCAGCCTGATCGACGCCGTGCCGCGGGCCATTGCCGACCCGGGCACCACGGCGATCTGGGAACAGGCCCTGGACATGGTGCAAAGCGGTGAAATGAGCCTTGAAGAGTTCGTCACCAAACAGGCGGCGTGGATGAGCAAGCAGGTCAGCCGTTGCGCCGGACTGAGCCTGAGCATCAGCGGTCCGCCGCCTACCGGATCCGCCGCAGCCCCCTGGAAGAAAAAACGCAAGAGCGCCCCGCGCAAACCAGCGAGCGGCACCAGGCGCAGGGCAAAGCCGGCAGGCAAAACGTAAACCCTGTGGCGAGGGAGCTTGCTCCCGCTGGACTGCGCAGCAGGCCCAATGATTTTGTTTGAAAGCGAGAGCCGCTTCGCGACTCCACGGGAGCAAGCTCCCTCGCCACGGATCGTCCGATGCCGACCATAATCGATGGTGTCCCTTGGCCGATCAGGGAGCCACCCTGTATGTCTTCGATAGCACTGCACGCCGCCCAACGCGACGAACTGGAAACCATCGAAAACCTGATGCAGTTCTACACCTACGACTTCAGCGAATGGTTGCCGCTAAAGCTGGGTGAATCCGGATTCTTCAACATCCTGCCCATGCCGGAGTACTGGCGACACCCGGCCACCCGACCTTTCCTGATCAAGGTCGACGGGGAACTGGCCGGCTTCGTGACCGTGGATAACCGGACTCATCTCGCCGGTGCCGACTACAACATCGGCTATCTGTTTGTCAGTCGACGCTTTCGTGGCCGGGGTGTCGCGCGATTTGTCGTTTCCACCCTCTTGAGTCAATTCCCCGGTCAATGGCAGATTTTCCATCTCGAGGCGAATCAGCCGGCACGCCTGTTCTGGGCCACCGTGATGCCGGGGCTCGGCGTTGGCGAGTTCACCCTGCATCAGCAGCGGGTAGACGGTCATCCCTGCACTTTTTACCGCTTTGCGTGTCCGCCTTTGTCGTCCTGACCGACACGCCCTCGCCTCCCACCGCTAATTCCGAACAGCTTTGTCCGACAATATGTAGTGACTGAAAATAATCACTACAAAACCGTTGACGCCTCCGTTTTGCCCTTGCATGATGCAGACGTCTCCCCGATCGGGAGTACAGGCAACACGTTTGAGCAAGCTCGTCTGACCGCCGAGCTGTTTTTCCCGGATACACGCTGCCCACAAGGCAGATTGAAGAAGCTGACCTGGCCTGAACGTCCAGTACAAGGGCGAGAAGTCTTGGCGAGCAATCCTCATGATGCTTGTGGCCGACCCTGAAAATGTCGGCAGTGGCCTTAAGGTTTTCGCCGCTTCTCTTCGTTGTGACGCTATTGCGTAGCAGTTATTCAACACGACTACATGCAACAGACGCAGGACCCCGCCCGATAAGGCGGTCGAACGCTGACGTCCTGGTTTCGGTGCCAGGGATCAACTAACCGATGGGCTACCTGTATTAGCGAATCAACTTTGAAAGATCACCAATTGGTCAAGGGGCTTTATGATGAATCTGAACAATCAACCAACTATCGATGAACTGGCTCGTATGTTCGCTGCAAAGAAAGACAGCCACGACAGCCATATTCTCTGGATCAGCAAGTGTGGCCAGGTTCATATCGACCCCCTGTCGCCGCACGCTCATGAAGCAGAGTTCGACCAGAACAACCAGAACCTGCTTGCCCGACTGAAGATGTACCGTCGCGGCCAGGGCTATGTCGGCAAGAAGGCCGCGGCCGACAAGGACTTCATCGGTAATGTTCTGCAAACCCTGAAACAGGCCTGGGCCTCGATGCAGAATCAGAACGAAGTTCGGGTAATTGACCGGTTCTACTAATTGAATGAGTCGTCACTGACTTATTGAAAAACAGGGCCTGCTCCCAATAAGGAGCAGGCCTTTTTTTATGCCTGAGCGAAGATCAACTGTGGGAGCGAGCCTGCTCGCGAATGCGGTGTACCAGATAAAACCATACCAACTGATACACCGCATTCGCGAGCAGGCTCGCTACCACAAGGGTTCGCGGTATCAGAGCCCATCACCAGATCCACAAACGCCACCGAGGCCGCACTGCGGTAGTTGTTCTTGCGCCGCAGCCCCGCTGCTCTGGCGCTGCCCCCTGCATGGAAAGCTTGCGCAGTACCCGATCCTGCGTGGCGTTTCCCCGTCTCAGCGTTTGACGCCCAGATCGGTCTGGGTCATGCGGCTACGGATGGTGAACACGCCATCACCCGAGAGAATCGCACTGCGCGCAAACAGGCGCCCGCTCTCCCAGTTCGAAAGGCCCAGTTCCGGCTTGTTCAGCGCGTACTGGCCGTCGACCCAACGGGTGATGCCATTGCCGACAAAAGGCGCGTTGACTGCGTTGTAGAAACGCTCCTGGGTCTCGGCGCTTTCACTGATCAAGGACACGGTGAACTGCGGGCTGTAGCGATTGAACAAGGCAATGGCACTGTCCAGGTCGTCGACGATTTTCAGGCTGACTTCCGGGGTTTCTTCCCACTCCCATTCGCGGCCCAATTGATCTTCCGGCAACGGCTCGGCCTGGGCTTCGGTCTGATAGCCTTCGGCGCGGTACACCTCGACCGTTGCGGTCAGCCAGTCTTGCGCCAGGTGCGACTCGCTGCCTTCGACGATGTGCAGCTTGCAGCCCTGCCCCCGCGCAGTGCCGGCCTGCTTGAGTGCGTCGAGAAACAGCGGCACCAATTCAGCGGCGCGGTCGCGGTGAATCAGGCAGACGTTCAGGGTGTTGCAGACTTTGCGGTCCAGGGAGTTGCGCACCACGGCGGCAAAACGCTGGGCGTCGGCATCGGCGTTGGCGACCAGCCAGGCGCCACCGGTACCGTGCAGGCTGACCGCCGTACCGGCCTGCTGCGCGATACTGCCCAACTGGCTGACGGCGCGACCCGAACCGCGGGCCACCGCCAGTGACAAGCGGCGGTCAGCGAACATCGCCCAACCGGCGGCGTGGTTGACGCTTTCCACCAGCGACACCGCACCGGCCGGCAAGCCGGCGTCGCTCAGTGCAGGGTTCAGTGCATGGGTAACGATTGCCTGGGCCGTGCCCAACGCATCACTGCCGATGCGCAGCACGGCGGTGTTGCCAGTGCGCAACACACCGGCCGCATCGGCAAACACATTCGGCCGGCCTTCGAAGACGAACGCGACAATACCCAACGGCGAGACCACTTGCTCGACTTTCCAGCCATCGTGCTCGACGCAGCTGATCACCTTGCCCCGACTGGCCGCAGCATCACGCCACGCGCGCAGGCCGGCGATCATGTCGCGACGCATGCGCTCATCGGCCAGCAACCGGGTGGTCGAGCGACCGCGCGCTTTGGCCCGCTCAATGTCGGCCAGGTTGGCGGCCTCGATCAAGGACCAGCATTGCGGGGTTTCCAGGCGTTGGGCAAACAGGTCGAAGAAAGCGCTGATCGCTTGATCGGACACCGCCGACAGCGCGTTAAACGCCGCCTGGGCGCGCTCGATCGCGACGTTGGCCGCTTGCTGGTCCGCCACCGGGATCAACAACAACTCGCCACTGACCTGCTCCACCAGCAGGTGATCACCGGGCTGGAAGCGTTGCGCCAGTTCGGGGGTGACCACGGTGACACGATTGCCGGCGAAAGGGATGGGCGTACCAGCGACTAGACGTTCGAGCGCGAGAGACATGAAGCGGTTTCACCATGCAGGGGGCGGCCGGAAAATGTATAGCAATTTCCCCGGAGCGTCACGCTTCGCACCGGTGATCCCCTGTGGGAGCGGGCTTGCTCGCGAAAGCGGTGTGTCAGGCAACATCAGTCTGGCTGACACACCGCTTTCGCGAGCAAGCCCGCTCCCACAATGGTTGTGCACTGGATGAAAAATCTCATGGTTACGTATCTCAATGTATACAGCCCCGCCCCTGACACACCCCGCACGCAAAACCCCGCCACAACGACACACCGCAGATACACCCCGTTGATGAAATACGCCGGTCGATTGGCCTGGCTGATCAAAGCGCTCAACTCACGGGGCATGCCCTTGCCCCGCCTCCCCGACCAGAAGGAGATCATCGTCCATGAACACCTCCATTTCCTCGGCCGTCAAAGGCCTGAACCTGAACCTCGACCGTGCCGGCGACTGGGTTGCGCCCCTGGCGCTGCGAGTGTTCCTTGCCTGGGAATTCTTCGAGTCGGGCCTGGAAAAATTCAACGGCCAGAACTGGTTCGCCGATATCCAGGAGCGCTTCCCGTTTCCGTTCGACCACCTTCCAGCGACGCTGAACTGGGAACTGTCGATGTGGGCCGAACTGATCTTCGCCATGACTTTGCTGGTGGGCCTTGGCACACGCTTCTCGGCGTTGAGCCTGATGGTGGTGACCCTCGTCGCCACCGCCGCCGTGCATTGGCCTGCCGACTGGCACACCCTGAGTGAACTTGCCCAAGGTTACGCCATCAGCAACAAGGGATACGGTAACTTCAAGCTGCCCTTGATCTACCTTGTGACCCTCACTCCGCTGTTGCTGTCCGGTGCCGGCAAGCTCAGCCTCGACGCACTGCTGGCGCGTTACTTCTGGCGTCGCTGAAACGCAATCTGCAACGCGGACAAACAAAAGGGGACTTCCATGAAGTCCCCTGTTTTTTTTGCACGGAATCCCGGGGCTCACAGATTACGAAACATCTGTAGGAGCGAGCTTGCTCGCGAAAAACCTGAGTGCACCGCGGGGTGTCAGGCTCCCCGCATCATCGTTGACCTCCATCGCGAGCAAGCTCGCTCCTACAGGTATCGGTGTTCCCCGCAATTGCGTGAACAGCCTACCCAATCACTTCTTCCATCCCGGTCTGCTCGGCCAGCTTCGGGTGCGCACTGCGTTCATGCACATGGGCGTGCGGTGTACGGTCAATCAGCAGGCTCAGCAGTTCCGGGCGACTGTAGTGGCCGCGGGAATCCATCATGCGTTTGCGCTTGTCGATCAGGCCCATGTCGAGGTCGGCGATCACCTCGCCTTCACCTTCCTGCAACGAACCCAGCACCGTGCCATCCGGGCTGATGATCGCGGTATGGCAGCCGCCGGAGATCGGGCCGATGGCGCAGCCGGTATCCGCCATGATCTGCGCCTGTTGCTCGGGGTACAGCCACGCCGTGGAGTTGACCACGAAACACGCGGCCTCCAGGGCATGCTGGCGAATGCTGACTTCCATTTGCGAGGCGAACAACGGACCTGCAAACGACCCCGGGTACATCGCCGCATGGATCTGCTCGCCATCGGCCATCAAGGCATAACGGGCCAGCGGGTTGAAATGCTCCCAGCAGGCCAGTTGCCCGATTCGCCCTGCCGCGCTGTCGACGGCCCGCAGGCCGGAACCGTCGCCCATGCCCCAGATCATGCGTTCATGGTAGGTCGGGGAGATCTTGCGGCGACGCTGGATCAGCGAGCCGTCGGCATCGGTGGCGGGCGAAGGCACGGTGACAGCCTGGTCCAGCAGCTTGAGGTGTTCGGCGGCCATTTCGAACGGCGATTGCACGAAGGAAAAGTACGGGTAGTACGGCACGACGGTTTCCGGGAACACGGCAAATTGCACGCCCTGTTCGCCGAGTTCGAGAATCTTCTGCACCACTTTGTCGACCGTGCCTTCACGGCTGTAAAGAACGGGACTGATTTGTACGGCGGCGGCTTTGACGATGGTCATGGCGGTGATCTCACTGAGGGAAAAGTTTCAACGAGATCAATATTACGCACATCATATCAAGGCTTGAATGTCGTATATACCACTTTTCAGGACATCAACAAATCAACCCCGACTGGCCCGCTGAATCACCTGCGGCGGCTGCCCGAAGGCACGAATAAAAGCGCGGCGCATCCGCTCCCGATCACCAAAACCGGTGTCCGTCGCCACCACATCGATGGAGTGCCGTCCGGTTTCCATCATCAACCGGGCCGACTCGACCCGCAGGCTTTCGATGGCCTTGGCCGGAGACTGGCCGGTTTCGGCATGAAACACCCGGCTGAATTGCCGGGGGCTGAGATTGGCCGCGCTGGCCAGCTCCTCGACCGACAGCGCAGACTTGAGATTCTGCCTGGCGTAGTTCAGCGCGGCCTGAATCCGATCGGTCTTGGGGGCCAGTTCCAGCATCACTGAAAACTGCGACTGGCCGCCGGAACGCCGGTGGTACACCACCAACTGCCGCGCCACCTTGCGTGCAAGGTCGGCGCCCAGGTCCTGCTCCACCAACGCCAACGCCAGGTCCACGCACGCGCTCATGCCCGCTGCCGTCCACAGATGACCATCATTGACGAAGATCCGGTCTTGCTCGACCTTCACGTTCGGGTACGCCTTGCGAAAGGCCGGCACATGCGCCCAGTGGGTGGTTGCCCGCCGGCCATCAAGCAAACCCGCCTCCGCCAAGGCATTCGCCCCTGTGCAAATCGAGCCCAGGCGTCGGGTGCCGTGACTGGCGCGGCGCAAAAACGCCAGCATGCCCGCAGTGGTCGGGCGGATCAGGTTGTCGCCCAGGACCAGCAGCGTATCGAAGCCGCGCTGGTCGAACGCTTCGGTCTGCACGGCAAAACCGGCAGACGTTTGCACCAGGCCACCCGGCTCGGACAACAAGGTAATGCGGTAAAACGGCTCGTCACCAGCACTGTTGGCCAATTCGAAGGCGGCACACATGGCCAGCCCCAGAACCTGAAAACCGGGGTAAACAATGAGTCCGATCTGGTGCATGGCGGTATGACCCTGAACATGGCATGCCTGATATTCAGGCCAGGATCTGTACTCTAACCCGAACAGCCCGCACCGGACATCATGATGGAGCGCCTCGCGCACTGGCCGATGGCGACGGATAATGAAGCGGTTTGCATCTCACCGAGGAATGGAAGGATGTCACTGACTCTTTATTTCCACCCGCTCTCGTCGTTCTGCCACAAAGCACTGATCGCCCTCTATGAACTGGACATCGAGTTTGAAAAAAGGGTTATCGACCTGGGCAACGACGCCGACCGGGGCGAACTTCAAGCGCTGTGGCCGATCGGCAAGTTCCCGGTGCTTCGCGATCACACCCGGCAAAAGAACGTGCCGGAGTCGAGTGTGATCATTGAATATCTGGACCGGCTCCATGCCGGCCAGGCGCACCTGATTCCCCACGATTGGGAAGCCGCCCTGGAAGTGCGGCTGTGGGATCGCTTTTTCGACCTCCACGTCCAGGTGCCGATGCAGAAGATCGTCGCTGACCGCCTGAACGCCGCCAACGGCGACCTGACCCGCGAGCGCGCCGCGCTGACAACGGCGTACGGCCTGCTTGAACGGCAACTGACGGCACGAACCTGGGTGGCCAGTCCGGCATTCAGCATGGCCGATTGCGCCGCCGCCCCGGCGCTGTTCTACGCCAGCACCCTCGTCCCCTTTGCCGACGATCATCGCCACTTGCGCGCTTATCTCGACAGGTTGACCGAAAGGCCCTCGGTCAAGCGGGTGATCGACGAGGCAAGGCCCTGGTTTGCCTGGTATCCGTTTGCCGAGGCCATCCCGGAGCGCTTTCGCTAGAGGCTCGTGCACAAAGACCTTGCGCAAGCCTTGGCTGCACGCGGGTTTGCGAGGGAACATCCGGAACATGAGTAACGAGCGCAAAAAACCGACGAATCGACGAATAACAACCGTCGGTCGAGTGTTTTCTGATTGAGCAGGAAGAAAAATGGCAGGGGCGGCTGGATTCGAACCAACGCATGGCAGGATCAAAACCTGCTGCCTTACCGCTTGGCGACGCCCCTGTATCTGTTGCGATGAGTGCCAGGCACTCGCTTTCTTGAGTGGCAACAAGCGCTGTTGCCTGCTTGCGTGACAGGCTCCCTGAGGGCCTGTGCAAGTGTGGGCGGCAATTTACCAACTTTTGCCTCGTATGGGAAGCCCCAATAAAACAATTTGTTTTTTAAAACAGATGCTTAGTGTTCAGCCAAGTCCCCGGGAAGTGCTCGGCGCACATTCGGCCCGATCACGTCTGCTACGCTTTTCCTTTAGGGGATGGAATCGGAAATCGTTTGCTCAACACCCCTCCTTTGCCATTTGAGGGCGCAAAATGTGAAAGGCAAACTGATGGGCACCTTTGCAACCATCCTGGTGGTCGGGGCCGCGATTTATGGACTGAACACTTGGGAACACATCGAGAGCCAGCGACAGGAAGCGGTCTGCAGGGCCGCCCGGGAGCATCTCAACAGACTGGAAACCCAGGCGCGGGCCCTGGCCTCCGGGTTGACGGTCGAAGCCTATGCCGAGGCCGAAAAAGCCGAGGCTGGCCAGTTGGTCCTGGCACTTGATACGGCCAGGAACGAAGCAGAGGTCAATGCCGTCATCGACAAGCACGCCGCGGCCATCGAAGCACAGATAACGGCCGAAGACGCCGAGGTCCACTCCCGCAGCGATCAACCCTTCCTCGGCCAGGAACTCAAAAAGCAACGCATCCCCACCGACATCAAACAGGAATTCAAACGAGCTGAAAAAGCCGTCCTCGAGACCTGCGGGTAGCGTCGACTGCAGCTGCCGATTTGTCGCCAGCGTCTGGATTCCAGCAAGAACAGGCCATGCTCCGCGCTTAAAACAAAAAAACTACAAACGAGGACGCCCTTTCGCTGGATCTGGAGCAAATGGCGAGCGCGCCGTTGCGGCGCGCTCGCCGGTCACTCAGTGCGGTGCGCGCGGGATGGTCTTGAGCAGGTCTTCGGGGCTGATGTGACCGACCACGCTGCCCGGTTGCGGCAGATTGAGGATGTGGCCCTTCATCTTGCCGATGATGTGCATTTCGCATGGCTTGCAATCGAACTTCAGCGTCAGCACTTCATCGCCATGAATCAGCTGCATCGGCGCGACCTTGGTGCGCACGCCGGTCACGCCCTTGGCCTGTTTCGGACACAGGTTGAAGGAGAAACGCAGGCAGTGCTTGGTGATCATCACCGGCACTTCGCCGGCTTCCTCGTGGGCCTCGTAGGCCGCGTCGATCAGCTTGACCCCATGGCGGTGATAGAAGTCGCGAGCCTTCTGGTTGTAGACGTTGGCCAGGAAGGTCAGGTGCGACTCCGGGTACACCGGCGGCGGCGTGGTTTCGGCTTTACGGCTGCCACGCGGGTGGGCGGCGACCCGCGCCTGGGTCAAGGCCTCGATCACTTCGCGGCGCAAGGCCTTGAGCTGCGAGTTCGGGATGAAGAACGCCTGCGGCGCATCCAGCTTGATGTCGATGGCGTGGTACTGGGTGGTACCCAGCTGGCCGAGCAGATCCTGCAATTGCTCCAGCGCCTGCTCCGGCTTGTTGGCCGCGCCGAACGGGCCGGCCAGCGTGACACTGGCGCTGATGCCTTCCTCGCTGGTCGCGGTCAGCTCCAGCTGTTCTTCACGCAAGCGAGCGACCCAGCTCAGGGCGATACGACGCTCAGCCGAGGTCCTTTGCAGCGCCTGTTGCCAGTTGTGATCGAGATTGCGATTCAGCGGATGGTTGGGGCGCAGCTTGTACATCCCCTCCGGCATCTCGTTGGGCTCGACGCGATAGCGATAACGCTTCTCGCCGTCCTCCTCGAATTCGCCCTTGGGTTCGGCGATGTTCGCGCGAAAACCCACCACTTCACGCTTGACCAGCACGTTGAGGCCGTCACCGTTGGACAGCGGCTCGTGCGTCACGACCTGCATGTCGCGCTTGGCGACCTTCTCGACCACACCCACCGGCAGACCGGTGAAGGTCGGCGAGTCAAAGGCGCCGATATCGATCTTGCGGTCAGTGACGAAGTAATCGGTGCTGCCACGGTGGAAGGTTTTTTCCGGGTCGGGCAGGAAGAAGTGCGCGGTGCGGCCACTGGAAGCGCGGGCCAGGTCCGGGCGGTCTTCGAGGACGTCGTCCAGACGCTGGCGGTAGTAGGCGGTGATGTTCTTCACATAGCCCATGTCCTTGTAGCGGCCCTCGATCTTGAACGAGCGCACGCCCGCCTCGACCAGCGCGCGGATGTTGGCGCTCTGGTTGTTGTCCTTCATCGACAGCAGGTGCTTTTCGTAAGCGATCACCCCACCCTTTTCATCCTTGAGGGTGTACGGCAGGCGGCAAGCCTGGGAGCAGTCGCCGCGGTTGGCGCTGCGCCCGGTCTGCGCGTGGGAAATGTTGCACTGGCCGGAAAACGCCACGCACAAGGCGCCATGGATAAAGAACTCGATGGCCGCGTCGGTTTCGTCGGCGATGGCGCGGATTTCCTTGAGGTTCAGCTCGCGGGCCAGCACCAGTTGCGAGAATCCGGCCTGATCGAGAAACTTTGCCCGCTCCAGGGTGCGGATGTCCGTCTGGGTACTGGCGTGCAGTTCGATCGGCGGAATGTCCAGTTCCATCACACCCAGGTCCTGGACGATCAGCGCATCGACGCCGGCGTCGTACAACTGGTGGATCAGCTGGCGGGCCGGCTCCAGTTCGTTGTCGTGCAGGATCGTGTTGATGGTGGTGAAGATCCGCGCGTGATAACGACGGGCGAATTCCACCAGTTCGGCAATCTCGCTCACCTCGTTGCAGGCGTTGTGGCGGGCGCCGAAGCTCGGGCCGCCGATGTACACGGCATCAGCACCATGCAGGATAGCCTCGCGGGCGATGGCAACATCGCGGGCAGGGCTGAGCAATTCCAGGTGATGTTTGGGCAAAGACATAGTTTTTTTAGTCAGGCTTGTCACGGTCGAGGCGTGCATTGTAGCGGCGAAATGCCTGACCGGCACCCGTATGCTGCCCGGTGGTGGCCTTGGGTAGATCTACCCTGCCTGAATCCATGTAGGAGCGAGCTTGCTCGCGATGGACGCTAACGATGACGCGGGCATTCTGAATGCACGCGTCGCCCTTGTGTTCATCGCGAGCAAGCTCGCTCCTACATTTGATCGGCGTTGACCAAAAATTTAGCCCCTGCCCAACATCCCCTGTGGGAGCGAGCCTGCTCGCGAAAGCGGTGTGACAGCCAAAATTGATGTCGACTGACACGCCGCCATCGCGGGCAAGCCCGCTCCCACAGGGGGATTTCATGTCGTACTCAGAATTTGTGCACAACACATTCAACTGTGGGAGCGGGCTTGCTCGCGAAAGCGCTGGGTCAGTCAACACTCATGCAAGCTGACACTCCGTTTTCGCGAGCAAGCCCGCTCACACAGGGTTTTGTGTGTGTGTGTGTGTTGCTGCAGTTAGGCCTTGGCCGCCATCGCGGTCACTTCCACGCGCATGCCTTCAACCGCCAGCGAGGCAACCCCGACAGCCGCGCGCACTGGCCACGGCTTGGCGAAGTAGCGTTTGTAGACCTCGTTGAACGCGGCGCGGTCGGCCATGTCGGTGAGGTAGATGGTCAGGTGCATCACGCGGTCCATGGAGCTGCCGGCACGTTCCAGGGCAACCTTCAGCGCTTGCAGGGTGCATTCGCTTTGCAGGGTGATGTCGCCCAGTTCCAGGCTGCCGTCGGCACGGGTGGGGATCTGGGTGGAGACCAGCACACCGGCGAAACCGACGACGTCGGAGGAGATCGAATCGGCATCGAGGTCAGGCGTAAAGGTCAGGTCGTGGTTTGCCATTGGAATTTCTCTTGCTTGAAAGGGTAAGGCGAGCGCCTTTTGCGCCGCCAGTTTACAGGGCCATTTCCGGCGCGTCGCTAATGCGCACCGTTCGGCTGCGCATGAGCCGAGCCCTCGTCATTGCAAGGGCGAAAACCTCGCTGGCAGGTAGATCGTCGAGCGCATGTCGCGCAGTTGCGGGCCGGAGTTTTCCGGCGGCCAGACGCCGTCGGTGGCGTAAACGCCGCGTACACCGGCGAATAGGGTTCGGTGGTCCGCGCTTCAATGGCGTTGCTCCAGCCGTCGAGTGTCGGCTGCAACCCGCTGCTGACCAGGTCGTAGACGCGCAACTCATAGAACGGACCGTGCTGGCCGACACTCAAGGGCTCGATGAAGGGAAACAGCGCATTTCCCCCAGTGTTCCAGGTGATTTCTTTACGCCGTGCAGCGTTCGTTCATTCAACTCACAGGTGGATACGTGTCCCGTAAGCTCGCCCCACTATCGGCCCAGCCGATTCAAACCTGCGAATTATCGATTTGTGCAGCAGTGCGTGGACCGCGAGCATGGCGTCACTTCCAACAACAAAAACCAAGGACCCGCCATGACCGCCCGATTTCACAACCCAGTGGATACCCGTTTCGGCTGGGGCAGCCTGCAAGAGCTGGCCGCCATCACCGAACACCAGAACGTTGCCGTCGTAACCTTTCCCGAAGCCCGTGACCTGGGGCTGGTGGATCGCCTCCAGGCGCTGCTGGGTGAACGTCTGGTCTACGTGATCGAAGATGTCCAGCCCAATCCCGATGTCGCGCAACTGCGCGCGACCTATGAACGCTTCTGGCAGGAAGCCGGCGATTGCCATGCGGTGATTGCCGTCGGAGGCGGCAGTGCCATCGACACGGCTAAAGCGCTGATTGTCGGCACCGAGTCAGGCCGCTTCGATGAACTGCTGGCATTGCTGGCAAGCGGCAAACCCTTCGTTCCGGTACGCAGCAAACAGCTGATCGCAGCCCCGACCACGGCAGGCACCGGCAGTGAAGTCACGCCTTGGGCGACGATCTGGGACGCGGCCAACCACAAGAAGTATTCCCTGCACCTGGACTGTACCTGGCCAAAGGTCGCGATCATCGATCCGCAACTGATGCTCACGGTGCCGGCCAGCGTCACCGTCTCCACAGGCCTGGATGCCTTGTCCCACGCACTGGAGTCGATCTGGAACATCAACGCCAACCCGCTTTCCGACACTTTCGCCATCTCTGCCATCGAGGACATCCTCGAATGCCTGCCCTTGCTGCGGCGTGACCTGTCCAGCCAGGAACTGCGTTCACGGATGGCCCTCGCCGCACTCAAGGCCGGCATGGCGTTCTCCAACACCAAGACCGCGCTGGCCCACTCCATTTCCTATGAGATGACCTTGCACTACGGTCTGCCCCACGGCATCGCCTGCTCCTTCACCTTGCCACTGGTGTTGGGCCTTGCCTGGGGCCACGACGCAACGCGTGACAAGACCCTGCAACGGGTTTTCGGACCAGACCTGGATAAAGCCCAGGCCCGTTTGCGCGCCTTCCTGCACAGCCTGGATGTGAAGACCGAATTCGCCGACTACGGCGTAACGGCCGAAGAGGCGCAAGTCATGATCGATTTCGCCCTGCAGGGCGCACGCGGCAAGAACTTCATCGGCTCACGAGCGGCCTAGGGCTCGACAGCCCCCAAGACACTACACTGCCAGCGGCGTAACGAGCCGCGACGATTTCCTGCCGCACCTGAAAAAGAGTGCACCCTGCGCCGCAACTCGCAGGGAACGAACAAGAATAAGGAAAAGATCATGAATCGTGCCCAAACCATGCCAGGTCTCGCCGTACACACTGCATCGTTTCGCGTCGCCCAGTGGCGCATGCTGCTGGCCGCCATGTTTTGCTATCTGTTTTTCTATACCGGGCGACAAACGTTCGGTTTCGCCATTCCCGGTATCCAGGCCGAGTTCGGCTTTACCAAAGAGCACCTTGGCTGGGTATCGGCCGTCATGCTCTGGGCCTACGCCATTGGCCAGGCCATCAACGGCAACCTCGCCGACAAGTTCGGTGGCCGGCGCATCATGACGCTGGGCGCCGTGCTGTCCTGCGGCGCCAACTGGGTGACCAGTTTCGCCAGCAACTTTGCCGCGTTGATTTTGCCTTGGGGCATCAATGGCTACTTCCAGGCATTGGGCTGGGCGCCGGGCAGTCGGCTGATCTCCAACTGGTGGAGCGCGGGCGAACGCGGCAAGGTCTACGGCTTGTATGTGTTCGCGGCCGGTTGCGCTTCCGTTCTTTCCTACGTGACCTCGATCATCGTGCTGGAAGTGATGCATCTGGAATGGCGCTGGATCTTCCGCCTGCCCGTATTGCTCATGCTGGCGGGCGGCATCATCTTCTACCTGGTGGCCCGCGAGCGTCCGCAAGACCTGGGGTTCGAACCGCTGGCCGACACGGGCGTGGCCAACGCCGAGGACAAGAACCATGAGGTGGCGCACGGTGAAACCGAAACATCGGCGCAACGCTACAAAGCGGTACTGAAGAACTTTCGCCTGATCATCGCCGCCGTGTCCCTGGGGTTCCAGAACGCTGCCCGCTACGGTTTGATCGTCTGGGTGCCGGTGCACTTTCTGGGCGCCAACTGGAAAAGCGGCGACAGCATGATCGATCCGAAATGGATCACCGTGGCCCTTCCGGTCGGCATGGCCATCGGCGCGCTGAGCAACGGCTGGATCTCGGACAAGCTGTTCGGCTCCAAACGCTACCTGGCGATCATGCTCTACATGTTCCTCGGCGCAGCGACCAGTATGTGGATGTGGACCCTTGCCCCCCACAGCGCGACCGGCCTTGTGGCGTTGTTCCTCTGCGGTTTCTTCGTGTACGGCCCCGCTTCCAGCTTCTGGGCACTGTGCCCGGACCTGGTGGGCGCCAAGCGCGCCGGCACGGCGACCGGCGTGATGAACTTCTCTTCCTATCTGTTCGCCGGCCTGGCGGAACCGCTGATCGGCAGTATGCTCGACAGTACCGGCAACACCTCGCTGATCTTCATCGTGGTCACCAGCGCCTGCCTGTGCAGTGCAATTGTCGCGTTGTTCATCAGGCGTTGATTGCCGGGCACGGCAGGTTGAATCGAAGGCGCGGCTTCTGAACAGGATCGTCTATGTACCAGTACCACAAGTGGCTACGTTCATTTCATGCGGTGGCCAAGACCGGCAGCTTCACCCTCGCCGCCGAGTACCTGAGCGTCGGCCAGCCCACGGTCAGTGAGCAGGTCAATGCCCTGGAGAAGAAGTTTTCCGTGGAGCTGTTCCATCGCCGCGGCCGCTTTATCGAAATGAGTGCCGCCGGGCACCAACTCTATGCGATCACCCAGGGCCTGTTCGGCCAGGAGGATGAAGCCGTGCAACTGCTGCAGAGTTTCAAGCAACGCAAGACCGGCATGCTGCGCCTGGGCGCAGTGTCCCCGCCCATTGCGATGAACCTGACCTACGAACTGATGCAGCGGCACCCGGACATCGAGCTGGAAACCTCGTTTTCTCCGGAAAAAGAGACCCTGGATCGCCTGTTCAACTTCGATATCGATGTGGCGATCCTGGCCCTGTCCGAATTCGACCAGCGTTTTGACACGCAGCTTTACCGGCGCTACCCGATCATTGCGGTGGTGCGCGAGGACCATCCCTGGGCCCGGCAGAAAGAAGTACAGGTCGAGCAGATCAGCGAAGAGAAATGGGTGCTGCGGGAAAAAAGCTCCCGCACTCGCCAATTGGTAGAGGAAAGCTGCAAGCGCCTGGGCGTCGCCCTCAATTGCGTCATGCAGTTGAACAGCCGCGAGGCCATCGTCCATGCCATCGCCAAGGGCATCGGTATCGGTTTCGTCTCGGCCGTCGAGTACACCGAAACGCCCGGCACCAAACCGATCACCTTCGTCAATCACCCGTTTTCCATCGACTACCACCTGTGCTGCCTGGGCATTCGCCGAAACCGGCCGATGATCGCGGAGCTGTTCGACTCGAGCCCAACGCCGGCCACCTGATTTCGTCTCACCCTTGAGCAATCCACAGGCCTACTTCCTGGCGACAGGAGGGACGGCCTGCCCACAACAAAAAATGGAGAAATACCATGAACTACCAACAACCGACCCAACTGCAAGCCGTGGTCCTGGACTGGGCCGGCACCGTTGTCGATTTCGGCTCCTTCGCCCCCACGCAGATTTTCGTCGAGGCCTTTGCCGAGTTCGGCGTCGCCGTTTCGCTGGAAGAAGCCCGGGGCCCGATGGGCATGGGCAAGTGGGATCACATCCGCACCCTGTGCAATCAGCCGCAGATCGCCGAGCGCTACCGTGCCGTGTTTGACCGCCTGCCGACCGATGACGATGTCACCGCACTGTACGAACGCTTCATGCCGCTGCAGATCGAGAAAATCGCCCTGCACTCGGCCCTGATACCCGGCGCGCTGAACACCATCAATGCCTTGCGCGACAAGGGCCTGAAAATCGGCTCGTGCTCCGGTTACCCGGCCGTGGTCATGGAAAAAGTGGTCGAACTGGCGCGGCACAATGGCTACGTGGCGGACCATGTGGTGGCCACCGATGAGGTGCCGAACGGCCGTCCCTACCCGGCCCAGGCCCTGGCCAACGTGATTGCCCTGGGGATCAGTGACGTCGCCGCCTGCGTCAAGGTCGACGACACCTGGCCCGGCATTCTCGAAGGCCGTGCCGCCGGGATGTGGACGGTCGCGCTGACCTGTTCCGGCAATGCCCTGGGCTTGACCTACGAGCAATACAAGGCCCTGCCTTCCGACAGGCTGGACAGTGAGCGGGCCCGCATCGTCAGGATGTTCGAAGGCTCCCGCCCGCACTACCTGATCGACACCATCGTCGATCTGCCAGCGGTCATCGAAGACATCAATGCCCGACTGGCCCGGGGTGAAACACCGCAAGGATCCTGAGCGGATTCAGGCATCAAGCGGCCGTCCCACGGGCGGCCGCCTCACTTGAAAAAATCACTCGGCGTCTTGCCGAACTGCTTCTTGAACATGGTGGTGAACGCGCTCGGGCTGTCGTATCCCAGCGCCCCGGCGATGTCGATGATCTTCTCCCCGACGGCGATGCGTTCCAGCGCCAGCAGCAGTCGCGCTTGCTGGCGCCATTGGCCGAAAGTCATGCCGGTTTCCTTGCGAAAGCGGCGCTGGATGGTTTTGGCGTCGAGGCTCAACCGCGCGCTCCAGTCCGACAAGGTCGAGCCATCGCCCGGGTCCTGCTGCAACGCGCTACAGATCTGGCTGATCCGTTGATCGCTGGGCTGCGGCAGGTTCAATGGCAAGGTCGGCAGTATCGTCAGTTCATCCAGGATCAGCCGCAGCACCCGGGCTTCCCGCGAGTCCGGGTCGCCATTGAAATCGAAATCCACCGAGACCTTGATCAGCTCACTGAGCAATGCGGACACACTCACCGCGCGGGTTTCACCGGGCAGGTCCGGGCTCGCGCCGGGGTGCACAAACACGCTGCGCATCTTGATCGGCCCGACACAGCGAATCCAGTGCACTACCCCACTCGGCATCCAGATGCCACGGCTCGGCGGCACCGTCCATTGGCTGGCGGCGGCGTGCACCACCATCACACCTTCGATGGCATAGATCAGTTGATGCTTTTCATGGGAATGCGGCGCGATAAACCAGTTTTCCGGGTAGTCGGTCGCACTGCTGCGAACGCTCCAGCCGCCCTGGTCGATCTCCGCAAGAAATGTCTGTAATGGCTTGATCATGACGCCCTTTTTGCGATGGTCCGCGCCCGAGTTGCGCGAGACGGGCGACTTTGTGGGCCATAGGATAACGCCGAACCCTGAAATTGGCTGCGCCTTGCGTTCGCGGCTCGCGTTTTTTTATCCGGAAACCTGCCTATGTCGACCACCACCCTCAGCTCGCCCTCACCCACCGTCTCGGTCGCCAGCCAGGCCAGCCCCCTGGTCATGCGCGTCATCGGCGCCTGTGCGTTGGCGCACCTGATCAACGACCTGATCCAGGCCGTGCTGCCGTCGATCTATCCGATGCTCAAGGCCAGCTATGGTCTGAGCTTTACCCAGGTCGGCCTGATCACCCTGACCTTCCAGCTCACCGCCTCACTGCTGCAACCCTGGATCGGCTTCTACACCGACCGTCATCCCAAACCGTGGCTGCTGCCGGCCGGCATGGTCTGCACCCTGATCGGTATCCTGATGCTGTCGATGGTCGGCAGTTTCCCGGCGATTCTCGTGGCATCGGCGCTGGTGGGGGTTGGCTCGTCGACCTTTCACCCGGAGACCTCGCGGGTGGCGCGCCTGGCCTCGGGCGGTCGCTACGGCCTGGCGCAATCGACCTTTCAGGTCGGCGGCAACGCCGGCAGCGCCTTCGGCCCCTTGCTGGCCGCCGCGATCATCATTCCCTATGGCCAGGGCAACGTCGCCTGGTTCGGCCTGTTCGCGGTGTTCGCCATCCTCGTGCAATATGGCCTGAGCCGCTGGTATCGCAATCACCTGAACCTGTTCAAGCTCAAGCAAGGCAGCAAGGCCACCCACGGCCTGTCGAAACGGCGGGTGACCTTCGCTCTGATCGTGTTGGCGCTGTTGGTGTTTTCCAAATACTTCTACATGGCCAGCTTCACCAGTTACTTCACCTTCTACCTGATCGAGAAATTCGACCTGTCGGTGGCCAGTTCGCAGCTGTACCTGTTCCTGTTCCTCGGCGCCGTCGCGGCGGGCACGTTCTTTGGCGGCCCGATCGGCGACCGGATCGGCCGCAAGCGGGTGATCTGGTTCTCGATCCTCGGCGCAGCGCCGTTCACCCTTGCCCTGCCCTACGTCGACCTGTTCTGGACGGGCGTGTTGAGCATGATCATCGGCTTCATCCTCGCCTCGGCATTCTCGGCCATCGTGGTCTTCGCCCAGGAACTGGTGCCCGGCAACGTCGGCATGATCGCCGGGGTGTTCTTCGGCCTGATGTTCGGATTCGGCGGGATCGGTGCTGCGCTGCTGGGGCACCTGGCCGATATCCATGGCATCGAGTACGTCTACACGCTGTGTTCATTCCTGCCGCTGCTGGGGATTCTGACGATCCTGTTGCCGTCTACTGGGCAGCGCCCGTCGGTGTCTGGGCGCTGATGGCGGTTGCGGCAATGAAAGGCGCGCCTCAATCTGCTCAGGCAAAACTGACCAGATTGAGTGCCGGCAAAGGTCCGCCAGGAAACTGCACCAGCCGGGCGCCGACGTCGAGCATCCCCAGGTCGATGCCGAAGAAACCCAGGCGGTTGATCAAGCCACCGACCGTCTCCCTGGCTTGCGGGTCATCGCCGGAGAAAAACAGCACGCGGCGCCCGCCTTCCCTCCCCGGGTCGGCGCAAATCAGCTGCGGTTGCAGGTGATTGAATGCCTTGACCACCCGGGCACCGGGTACCAGCTCGGAGAACACCGCGCTGGAAGTCCGGCCATGCAGATCGACACCCTTGAACAGCGGCGCTTCGATCGGGTTGTTGGCATCGATCACGATCCGCCCGGCGAAGTCCGGCAGCCCTGCCAGTGCTGCCGGCAACTTCGACCAGTTCACCGCGACCAGCACGATCGGCTGTGCGGCGGCCTCCTCCCGGGTGCCGGCCTTGACCAGCGGCCCCAGTTCCCTGACCCGCTCAACCAGCGACGCCGGGCCACGGCTGTTGGAAAGGATGACGCTGATCCCCTTGCTTGCCGCTGCCCGGGCAAAAGCACTGCCTATAGCCCCCGCGCCGATCACACCGATAGTGGTCATAGTGAAAATTCCTCGTTCAATGAAAGAAATGGGTCAAGCCGTGAAACCGCCGTCCGCGACGATGTCGGCGCCGGTGATAAAGGCCGCTTGGGGGCCGGCGAGGAAGGCCACGAGGCTGGCAATTTCGTGGGGCTGGCCGTAGCGGCCAACAGCGATGCCG
Source organism: Pseudomonas sp. GNP012 (assembly GCF_054343835.1). Taxonomy (NCBI): domain Bacteria; kingdom Pseudomonadati; phylum Pseudomonadota; class Gammaproteobacteria; order Pseudomonadales; family Pseudomonadaceae; genus Pseudomonas; species Pseudomonas sp. GNP012. The sequence continues at coordinate 2,803,686 of NZ_JBTGUU010000001.1, forward strand.
GGCTTGACGAAATCGCTGACCGCGCCGCCATCCGGGTTCATGTCGGTATCGGTCGGGCCCGGATGCACGGTGTTGACCGTGATGCCTTTTGGTCCCAGGTCACGCACCAGGCTGCGGTTGAAACCGGTGATCGCGCCTTTGGTCAGGGTGTACAGAGAGGCAGTGGGGAATGCGGCATAACGGGTCATCGACGAACCGATATGGATGACGCGGCCGCCGTCCTTCATCTGGCGCACGGCTTCCTGGGTGGCCACGAACACGCCGGTGACGTTGACCGCGATCATGCGCTGGTAGGTTTCGAACTCGATGTCTTCGATCGGGCCGCCGAGGGCCAGGCCGGCATTGTTGACCAGAATATCGATGCGCCCGAAGGTGTCGACGGTTTGCGCAACCGCCGCACGCATCGCTTGCGGTTCACCGGCATCCGCCGCAATCGCCATGGCGCGGCCGCCTTCGCTGGCAATGGCCTGCACCACTTCCCGGGCCTTGTCCGGCGAGGCGCTGTAGGTCAGTGCCACCTGCGCACCGTCGGCGGCCAGGCGCCTGGCAATTGCTGCGCCGATCGAACGCGAGCCGCCGGTAACCAGGGCAACTTTTCCGGCAAGCGGGAGGGTTTGGGTCGTCATGATGGATTCACTCTCGGGTTAAGGTGAAATCATCATGGCCGCGCCAATACTTAATGATTAGAGTGCAATGACTTAAATCACTTTCAAGCATTCGTATCAGGTGAGCGATGGAAACCCTGGCCAATCTGGAGTCTTTTGTCCGTAGCGCGCAGACCGGCAGCTTTTCGGCCGCGGCCCGTCATCTCGCCCTGACGCCCGCCGCTGTCAGCCGCAATGTGGCGATGCTTGAACGCAACCTTGGCGTCCGCTTGTTCCATCGCTCGACCCGCAAGCTGACATTGACCGAAGCCGGCGAGCACTTCCTGGCGTCCATCGGCGGCAACCTCGACGCCTTGCAACACGCGATCAGTTCAGTGGCGACCGATCAGGGCGAACCTTGCGGGCAACTGAAGGTGAGCATGGCGCCAACCTTTGGCATCAGCCACGTGCTGCCCCTGCTGCCGGCGTTTCTGGCCCGTTATCCGTTGATTCGCCCGGAATGGCATTTCGAGAACCGCCAGGTAGACCTGATCGCCGATGGTTATGACGTGGCCATCGGCGCTGGCTTTGAGCTGGCCCAAGGCGTCATTTCACGACCGTTGGCCCCTGCTCATGTCATCGCTGTCGCTTCACCGGATTACCTGCGGGGCCGTCCTGTCCCCGCGACCCCGGACGCACTCGAAGACCTTGAAGGCATCTTGATGCGATCCCCCCAGACCGGTCGGGTACGTTATTGGAGCATGCGCAACAAGGCCGGCGTGGAAGTGCCCGCGCAAGTCAGGGAAAGCATCATCGTCAACGATCCCGTTGCCGTGCGCGAGGCGGTATTGCTGGGGCTGGGCGTAGGGTTTCTCGCCGTGGCGGATGTGCAAGGCTGGATCGAACGCGGCGACCTGCTGCGCCTGGTGCCGGACTGGTACGCCGATGCCGGCACCATTTCCATGTACTTCGCCACTCGCGCCCTCATGCCGGCCAAGACCCGGGCGTTCATCGACTTCATCAGCGAGGCATTTGAACAGCGACAGCTGGCGCGCAGGTTTTCCGGGGGCGAGGGTTGAGCTCAGGGAAAGCCACCTGTGCTCCTGATCATTTCTGCTACCAACCCTGTAGCACTCGGTAACACCCGGCCCCAATGCGGTGCGTCTTTTAAACGCCTTGCCGTGCGCCACCCCGCTCCACACGGGGCCACCCGCCATGGCGTACTTTGTGCATCCAAAGGCCATCCTCTTCTGCCTGTAGTCGCCATGCGCCCCAAGGAACTGAAACTCTGGACCACCGGAGTCGCCCACCTGCTCGACCTGCCTGCCGGGCATGCGCGGCTGTCGGGATTGAGCCACTGGCTTCGACAAATCTGCCCGGTCGATCATTTCGTCTTGTTTGTCTACGAAGGCAATCACCGGCCACTGGCGTTGTTCGATACGTTCTCAGCAGACAAGCGCGCAGTGTATGTCGACGACTACCAGTGCGGGCCTTACCTGCTCGATCCGTTCTACCTGGCTTGTACACGCGGGCAGGCGCCGGGGCTGTGGCGTCTGCGCCAGTTCGCCCCCGACCATTTCTACCTTGGCGAATACTTCCTGACCTATTACCAGCAGACCGGCCTGGCCGAGGAAGTGGCGTTTTTCGTCGACCTCGGCAACGGCGCCACGGCGGTGTTGTCGCTGATGCGCTCCAGTGCCAATTGCGCCTTCAGCCGGGACGAAATGCAGTTGGTCGAGTGTGCGCAAGCGGTGGTCGAACAGGTCATCAATGAAGCCTGGCGATTGCGCCAGGCCCAGCAACCGCGACCGGCGCAGGACCTGGACTTCAAGATCCGCGAAGCCTTCGACCACTTCGGCGCGCACATCCTCACCGGGCGCGAGCAGGAGATTGTCCAGCTGTTGCTGCGCGGCCACTCCAGCGCCTCGGTGGCCGAACAACTGAACATCAGCCCCGGCACGGTGAAAATTCACCGCAAGAACATCTACGCCAAACTGGGGATTGGCAGCCAGTCGGAGTTGCTGGGGTTGTTCATTCGGGAGCTGACGGAGGATCCGTTGCAGGCGCCCGGCCTCAGGCTGCAGGCCTGATACCTGTCAGCTAGCACAACACCCTGTGGGAGCGGGCTTGCTCGCGAAAGCGGTGTGTCAGGCAACTGATATGGCAACTGGAATATCGCTTTCGCGAGCAAGCCCGCTCCCACAGGTCTTTGTGTTGCCTGGATAGGTGTGGTTATTCAGGCGGATCGAGTTGATCCAGTGCCCGGTTCACCGCCAACTCCCCCAACATGATCACCTGCGCAATACCCAACAATGCATTGCGGCTCGGCCCTTCCAGATGATCCACCAGATCGTTGGCCATGACATTGGCCGACGCCAGCGACTCGCAGGCGTGCACCAGCAAGGTTTCGGTATTGAGTTCGGGATTGACGATGAACATGGTGCTGGGCTTGCGCGGCGTCGCCATGATCTGGGGGCCGGGGTTGAGGTCGTAATCGAGGCTTTCGCACGGAGATGCCGGATCAGTGTCAGGCGGGTTGGGTGTGACCTTGAACATAGCGAAACTCCTCGCATCGTAAAAAGGAGCCATCACTCTCACGCTACCAAACGGAGGGTGGTGGCCATACGCAGGTTGGTAGACCGGGATGCAAGGAGACCGGCGCGCCCGAAGGCGCCCTGTGCATGGCCACCATAGAGCAGAGTAGAAAAACGCTGCAGATGATGACGCTTTGCACCTCACATAGCCGGGCTACCAAACCCGATCACTGTTGTTATCCAGTGACCGGCAAACGATAAAACCCAGGCCCAAGGCGCACAAGCCGGCGGATTCTGGCGTACCTGTAGGCAACGACGCAAGGTGGTGTAGCCTTCGCGAAGTAACCCCGGATGTCTTTAAACACGCATCTGCATTTTGTGTAGGAGCGAGCTTGCTCGCGATGGTCGTTAACGAATACGCGGGATGACTGGCTGAACGCAGCGCTCTTGAGTCCATCGCGAGCGAGCTCGCTCCTACAACAATCTGCTTCTATCCCCGTAGGGATATATACACCGCAAAACCCCCATTGCTAGTTTGGCCCCCGACGCACTGATTCATCACTGCAAGGGAGCCCGCCTCGTGAACAACACCCCGCCAAGCGATATCGAATTCTGCAATGTGGTCAAACGCTATGGCGAGGTGCAGGCCGTCAGCGGTCTGGATTTCGCGGTGCGGCGTGGCTCGTTTCATTCCTTTCTCGGCGGCTCGGGCTGTGGCAAGACCACTACCCTGCGCATGATCGCCGGCTTCGAACAGCCCACCAGCGGCGAGGTTCGTCTGGCCGGCAAGAGCGTGGCCGGTGTGCCGGCGTTCGAGCGGCCGGTGAACATGGTGTTCCAGCATTACGCGCTGTTCCCGCACCTGACCGTGGCGCAGAACATTGCCTACGGCCTGCGCTATCGCACACCGCGCCCGGACAAGAAACAGCAACTGCGCATGGCCGATGAAGCGCTGGAAATGGTGCGCCTGAGCGGCTTTGGCCAGCGCAAGCCGAGCGAGCTTTCCGGTGGCCAGCAACAGCGTGTTGCCCTCGCCCGCGCGCTGGTCAACAAGCCGACGGTGTTGCTGCTCGACGAGCCGCTGGCCGCGCTGGACCGCAAGCTGCGCAAGGAGATGCAATCGGAGTTGCTGCGTTTGCAGCGCGAGGTCGGCATCACCTTCGTGCTGGTCACCCACGACCAGGAAGAAGCCCTGTCGATGAGCGACAGCATCAGCGTGATGCACAACGGTTCGATCATCCAGACCGCCACCCCGGAGCAACTCTACGAGGCTCCGGCCAGCCGCTACGTCGCCGACTTTATCGGCGAGTCCAACCTGTTCGACGGCACCGTGCGCCAGCTCAACGGCAATTCGGTGGTGCTGCGTACCGAGCAGGGTCTGGAACTGACCAGCCCGCTGACGCCCACCGGTAAAGCCCTGAGCGCCAACACAGCCGGTTGCATTGCGGTGCGCCCGGAGCTGATCAGCATCGCCGGCGCCCATGCCGAGATGAGCCGCGAAGTGAAGCTGCCGGGCTGCGTCGAAGACCGGATCTACCTGGGAAACTCCACCGAATACCGCGTACGCACCCAGGCCTTCGGCGTGGTTTGCGTGCGGGTGCCGCGCCAGCAGGATCACGGCGCCAATGCCTTCGAACACGGCGCAGCGGTTCGCGTCGGCTGGGATCACGCCAATGGCCTGGCCATGGCGTTGTAAATCATCGATTCGATTCATCAACCGGATATGGAGCGTGCTATGGACCAGAAGACTTTTATACAAACCCTGCGCAGCTGGCAGAACGGCTCGATCAGCCGTCGCGAGTTCCTTGGTCGCACCGGCCTCGGTATCGCTGCCGCCGTGGTCGCCACCAACATGCCCGGCCTGCTGACCTCCAGCGCCGAGGCGGCCGAGCAGGCCAAGCTCGGTGATCGCCTGTCGCTGGCGACCTGGCCGAACTACCACAGCCAGGAGAACCTCGACGCCTTCGGCAAGACCACCGGCGCCCGGGTGTCGATGAGCGTGTTCGGTTCCAACGAGGAAATGCTCGCCAAATTGCAGGCCGGCGGCAGTGGCTGGGACGTGCTGGTGCCGACCAACTACACCATCAGCACCTACGTCGGGCTGGGCCTGATCGAACCGCTGGACCTGTCGCGCATTCCCAACTTCGATGCCTCGGCGTTCCAGCAGAAATTCATGGCCCAGGGCACGGTGGACGGCAAGGTCTACGCGGTACCGAAAAACTGGGGCACCACTGGCATGCTCTACGACGCCGGCAAGCTGAAAAACGGCCCGACCAGCTGGAAGGAATTCTGGGTCGCCGCCCAGGGCCCGGCCAGTGGCCGGACGATGGTCCACGACTACCAGTTGACCGCCATTGGCAACGCCCTCAAAAGCTTCGGCTACAGCTTCAACTCCCTGGACCCGAAAGAACTGGCCGACGCGGAAAAGCTGCTGATCGAGATCAAGCCGCACCTGTTCGCGATCAACTCCGACATCCAGCCGTCGATGCGCAGCGGCGATGCCTGGCTGGCGATGTCCTGGACCGGCGACGCTTCGCAACTGCACCGCGACAACGCGCAAATGCAGTTCGAATTGGGCAAGGAAGGGGGCGAGTTGTGGAGCGACTTCTTCGCGATTCCCAAAAGTTCGGAACACAAGGACGCCGCCTACGCGTTCATCAACTACCTGCTCGATCCGCAGCACAACAAGCTGGAAGTGCTGAGCCACGGCTACCCGAGCGGCGACAAGCGTGTCGATGCCTTGCTGCCGGTGGCGATGCTCGACGACCCGATCATGTACCCGGCCGCCGAGGCCTTGAGCCCGCTTGAGTTCGGTGCCGCCGCGACGCTGACCAGCCCGGCGCGTGCCGAACTGATGGCGCGTTTCAAGTCCGCCTGATCGCCTGACCATGGCCAATGAGGAGTCATCCATGAATGCCGCCGCCCACCCGCAAACGGTGCAGCCGGGCCATGCCCTGTCGGCCGAGGTTCGCCAGCGGCGCAGCCTCGGCCGGCGCATTACCCTGCTGATGCTCTTGCCTTCGACCCTGTGGTTCCTGCTGCTGTTGTTGATGCCGCTGGTGATCATCCTGGTTTTCAGTTTCGGCGAGCGCAGCGCCGTGGGCGGTTACGCCGGTGGCTTCACCCTGGCCAACTACCTGAACCTCGGCTCTCGCGGCGCAGCGTTCAGCAACACGCTGATGCTCGCGCCGCTGGGCACTTTGGTGTGCCTGGTGGCGGCCTATCCGCTCGCGTACTTCCTCGCGGTCAAGGTCAGCAGGAGCCGCTCGCTGTTGCTGACCCTGGTGATCGTGCCGTTCTGGACCAGTTTTCTGATCCGCACCTATGCGTGGATTTTCATCCTCAGCGGCAAAGGCATTCCGGCGCTGCTGGCCAGCCTGGGGCTTGAGGATGTGCGGCTGATCAACACGCCGTGGGCGGTGCTGATCGGCATCGTCTACGGCTACCTGCCGCTGATGGTGTTCCCGATCTACGTCAGCCTGGAAAAACTCGACAAGCGCCTGCTCGAAGCGTCCGCCGACCTGGGCGCCAGCGCCTTCGAAAGCTTTCGCCGGATCACCCTGCCGCTGTCCGCGCCGGGGATCATCACCGGGGTGATGCTGGTGTTCATCCTGCTGATGGGCGAGTTCCTGATCCCGGCCATTCTCGGCGGCGGCAAGGTGTTCTTTGTCGGCAATGCGCTGGTCGACCTGTTCCTGCAATCGCGCAACTGGCCGTTCGGCAGTGCGCTGGCCATGACGTTGGTGGCGATGATGCTGCTGATCATCGGCGTGTATCTGAAACTGGTGGCGCGCTACGGCGGCCGCCCTGCCGACGGAGGTTTGTGACATGTGGCTGCGCAGCTATTCCACTTCGCTGTACCTGTTCCTCTACGCGCCGATTGCCTTGATCGTACTGTTCAGCTTCAACGCCGGGCGCAGTGGCCTGGCCTTCCAGTGCTGCTCGGTGCAATGGTTCGGCACCGCGTTCGGCAACCCCTTCATCATGGAAGCCCTGGGTAACAGCGCGCTCATCGCCTTCAGCTCGGCGGTGATCGCCACGCTGTTCGGCACCCTGGCGGTGTTCGGCTTGCAGCGCTGCGGCGCCAAGGTGCGCCTGCTGTTCGATGCGCTGACCTACTGCGCGATCATCGTGCCCGGTATCGTCATCGGTATCTCGACGCTGATCGCCTTCATCAGCCTGTTCGACCTGATCAACCCGCTGCTGGCGAGCTGGCTGCCCACTGTGCCGAAGTTGAACATGGGGTTCTTCACCGTGATCGCCGCACACTCGCTGTTCACCATGGCCCTGGTGATGGTGATCGTGCGCAGCCGCGTCGATTCCCTCGACAAGGCCCTGCTGGAAGCCTCGGCGGACCTGTACGCGCCACCGATGGACACCTTCTGGCGGGTGACCCTGCCGCAGATCAGCCCGGCGATCATGGCCGGGTTCCTGCTGGCCTTCACCTTCAGCTTCGACGACTTCATCATCGCCTTCTTCGTCGCCGGTTCCGAAACGACGTTGCCGATCTACATCTTTTCCTCCATCCGCCGCGGCGTGACGCCGGAGATCAACGCGATTTCCACGGTGATCATCTGCGTGTCGCTGGCCCTGCTGTTCACTTCCCGCCATCTGCAAAACCGCCGCACCGGCGTCCAGGAGTCGCACCATGCGTGATCAGCTCTACATCAACGGCGAATGGGTCAGCCCGGACCTGGGTGGCTATCTGGACGTGATCGATCCTGCCACCGAACAGGCTTTGCACCGCGTGGCAGCGGGTACTGAAGAAGATGTCGACCATGCCGTGCGCGCCGCTCGCAGGGCCTTCGATAATGGTTGGGGTCAGACCAGCGGCGCCGAGCGTGCGCAGTGGCTGGAGGCATTGGCCGATGAACTGGAGGCCGGCAAACAGGCACTGGCGGAACTGGAAGTGCGCGACAACGGCAAACCGCTGCCCGAAGCGCAGTGGGACATTGGCGATGCGATTGGTTGCTTTCGTTACTACGCCGGTCTGGCCCGCGAACTGGATCAGCAGCAGGACCAGCCGCTGGCCCTGCCGGACGAGCGTTTCCGCTGCCGCATCCGCCACGAACCGATAGGCGTGGCCGGGCAGATCATTCCCTGGAACTACCCGCTGCTGATGGCCGCGTGGAAAGTGGCGCCGGCGCTGGCCGCCGGGGCCACGGTGGTGCTGAAACCGTCCGAGCTGACGCCGCTGACCGCCCTGGAACTGGCCGCCGCCGCCGACCGTATCGGCCTGCCCGCCGGGGTATTGAACCTGGTCACCGGCCTGGGCGCCGACGCCGGCAGCCCGCTCACCGAACATCCCGGCGTGGACAAACTGGCCTTCACCGGCAGCGTGCCCACCGGGGCGAAAATCATGTCGGCGGCGGCGCGGGACATCAAGAATATCAGCCTGGAACTGGGCGGCAAGTCGGCCTTTATCGTGTTCGATGACGCCGATGTCGAAGCCGCCGTGGAGTGGATTCTGTTCGGGATCTTCTGGAACCAGGGCCAGGTGTGCAGCGCCACATCACGCCTGCTGGTGCAGGAAAGCATCGCCCCACGCCTGATCGAACGGCTGGTGGAGGAAACCCGCAAGATCAGCATCGGCCCCGGCATGCAGCCCGGGGTTCTGCTGGGTCCGCTGGTCAGCCAGGGCCAGTATGACAAGGTGCTCGGATTCATCGATCAGGGCCTGGCCAGTGGCGCCCGTTTGCTCACGGGCGGACGGCGCCCGGCGCATCTGGCCGAAGGGTATTTCATTGAGCCGGCGATCTTCGATGAGCCCGGCCACAGCAGCATTCTGTGGCGCGAAGAAGTGTTCGGCCCGGTGCTGTGCATCAAGCGCTTCAAGACCGAAGAACAAGCAGTACAAATGGCCAACGCCAGCCGCTTCGGCCTGGCCGCCGCCGTGATGAGTGCCGACCTGCAGCGCACCGCCCGGGTCGCCAACCAGCTGCGCGCCGGGATCGTCTGGGTCAACTGCTCGCAACCGACCTTCGTCGAAGCGCCTTGGGGCGGGATGAAACACAGCGGCATCGGCCGGGAACTGGGGCAATGGGGGCTGCACAATTACCTGGAGGTCAAGCAGGTGACCGAGTACGTCAGTGACAAGCCTTGGGGGTGGTATTTGAAGTAAACAGGTCAACTGTGGGAGCGGGCTTGCTCGCGACGGCGGTAGTTCAGTCAATATCTCTATTGGATTTGCCGGACTCTTCGCGGGCAAGCCCGCTCCCACAGGGATTTTGGCCAGCCGTGGGATTGGCGTTCACTGAAGATCAAAACTGTGGGAGCGGGCTTGCTCGCGAAGGCGGTAGTTCAGTCAATATCTCTATTGGATTTGCCGGACTCTTCGCGGGCAAGCCCGCTCCCACAGGGATTGTGGCCGGCCGTGGGATTGGCGTTCACTGAAGATCAAAACTGTGGGAGCGGGCTTGCCCGCGAAGGCGGTAGTTCAGCCAATATCTCTATTGGATTTGCCGGACTCTTCGCGGGCAAGCCCGCTCCCACAGGGATTTTGGCCAGCCGTGGGATTGGCGTTCACTGAAGATCAAACTGTGGGAGCAGGGTTGTGGCGACGGGCTCACAACGCGTAACTTGATTGACCAGCCCTCCAAGACACGCCGGAGTTGATCCATGCGCATCGCCTTGCTGTCCGACATGCACCTGTCCGTCAACGCGGTCCCCTTTCCCGCCGTGGACGCCGATATTGTCGTGCTCGCCGGGGACATCGCGCGACCCGCCAAGGCCATCGAGTGGGCCAGGGCGTGCCCGGTTCCGCTGCTGTACGTGGCAGGCAATCACGAGTTCTATGGCAGTGACCTGGTCTCGACCTACGAACAGCTGAACAGCCTGGCGCAAGGCACGCAGATCCACGTGCTGGAACGTAAGGAGTACGTGCACGACGGCGTGCGTTTTCTCGGTTGCACCTTGTGGTCTGACTATCGTCTGCTCGACAGCCCCGAGGATCGAGCGCTGGGTATCAACCTGGCGACTCAACTGATCCGTGACTTCAGCCACATCAAGATCGCCCCCGATTTTCCAGACCTGTTCACGCCGGCCATTTCCCAGCTGGTGTTTCTGCAGACGGTCGCCTGGCTGGAAGACTGCTTCGCCCGCGACAGCAGCACGCCCACGGTGGTGGTCTCGCATTTCGCCCCGACACGATCGAGCATCAGCCCGACCTTTGCCGATTCGCCTATCAACTCGAGTTTTGTCTCGGATCTCGAATCGCGGATCAAAGACTGGCAGCCGGCGCTGTGGCTGCATGGCCACACCCATGGCAGTTTTGATTATCGGGTGGGCAACACCCGCGTGGTCTGCAACCCTCGGGGCTATGCCAAGAACGGCATCAACGAAAACCCCGACTTCGATGATGCCTTCGTGATTGATCTGGATTTCTGAGGTAGCTCTCGAGTCAGCAGCACCGCGTATTGCACTTGCCCCGACCGAAACGCGCTTCCTGGCGTTCGCGGAAAAACGCCTCATAACTCATCACTGGCTCGCCCGGATGGTTGCGGGCCATTTGTGCCACGTAGTTGTCGTACTCGGGAACGCCGACCATCAATCGGGCGCTCTGGCTGAACATTCTGGCGACCTGCTGCAGTTTGCGGAACATGGCGGAGCTCTCTGTTGTCGTGGGACCTGGCCCCATGAAACCGCGCTCATGTATCGGCATTGTGTCCAGATCGGGCGCCTTTGTATTTTCAAGTATCCAGGCTCGCGCCCGATGCGACGCCGGCAACCCGCTACACTTTCCTCGCTCCGCCGCTGCTCCCGAGCGGCCAAGCCCCCTGACTTCTGATCTGGAGGTATCCCATGAGCGACAGCAGCGAACTCACCACCTTTACCGGCTGGGCCGCCACGACAGCGGGCGCGCCACTGGAACGCTACAGCTACGATCCCGGTCCGTTGGGCAACGATGAGGTGGAAGTCGCCGTAGAGTATTGCGGCGTCTGCCACTCCGATCAGTCGCTGATCGACGACGACTGGGGTATCAGCCGCTACCCGTTCATTCCCGGCCATGAGGTGGTCGGTCGTATCGTGCGGATGGGCGATCAGGTGCGTGGCCTGGAACTGGGGCAACGGGTGGGCATCGGCTGGTACAAGGGCAGTTGCATGCATTGCACGTCCTGTATCGAAGGCTCGCATAACCTGTGCAGCACGGTGCAACCGACCATCATCGGCAGCAACGGCGGCTTTGCCGACCGCGTCCGCTCGCACTGGGCCTGGGCCCTGCCGATCCCGGCCGGGCTCGACCCGGCAATGGCCGGGCCGTTGTTCTGTGCCGGCTCGACCGTGTTCAACCCGCTGGTGGAATTCGGCATCAAGCCCACCGACCGGGTCGGCGTGGTGGGTATCGGCGGCCTTGGTCACCTGGCGCTGCGCTTTCTCAACGCCTGGGGCTGCGAAGTCACGGCGTTCACCTCATCGCTGAGCAAGCAGGACGAAGCCAGGCGCCTGGGCGCACACAAGGTGGTTGCCTCGACCGACTCCGATGCGCTCAACGACATTGCCGGCACCCTGGATTTTCTTCTGGTCACCGCCAACGCCAACCTCGACTGGACCGCCATGCTCGCCACCCTGCGCGGCAAGGGGCGCCTGCACTTTGTCGGCGTCGTGCCCGACGCGATTCCGGTGCACGTGTTCAACCTGATTCCCCAACAAAAAACCATGTCCGCCTCACCGGTGGGTTCACCGGCCAACACCGCGATGATGCTGGAGTTCTGCGCCCGCCATCAGATCCTGCCGCAGGTCGAGATGTTTCCCATGAGCCGGATCAACGACGCCATCGATCACTTGCGCAGCGGCAAGGCGCGCTACCGCGTGGTGCTGGACGCCAGCCGGTGACAGGAGAGCCGAACGCGGTCTCCTGTAGGAGCTGGCCTGCCAGCGATGGTCGTTAACGATAACGCGGGTGAGCTGGATGAACGCGGTCCCCTGTAGGAGCTGGCCTGCCAGCGATGGTCGTCAACGATAACGCGGGTGAACTGGATGAACGCGGCGCGCTTGAGTCCATCGCCAGCAGGCTGGCTCCTACAGTTTTCCGGGATTGCGTGAAGGACCTTTTTTTGTCTTCAGGGATTGGCTACCTGCGCCGGCGCCATTGGCATGTGCGGGTCATTCCAGCTGAACCGATAGGCTTTGCCGGTTTCAGGCGGCTGGCATTTGCCGTTGTCGGCATCCGCGCCCACGATCGACCAGTTCGCCCGGGCGTTTTCGCCCAGCTCACGGGCCGCTTCGGCGTTGAAACACTGGTTCAAAACGTCATCCGGCACCAACGCGTAGGCCTTGGGGTGTTCGCGCAGATACAGCGCGGCCTTCTCGATGGACGAGTTGTCCATGCCGAAATGCACGATCGGCTGGCGGGCGAACAACCAGTGCCCCTCCTCCCAGTTGACCAGCACCAGATCGGCGCCCCGGGTCATGGTCGCCGCCTGCGCCATGAGCACCTGATCGATATTGGTGCCGTCCTTGAGCGGTTCGATGAAACCCCGGGCGAACCACAGCGCGAACCAGGTTGCCACCAGTGCCGGGAACACTCGACGCAAACGCGGGTGCTTTTTGAACCAGCGCTTGAGCAGCCAAGGAATCAGCGGCGCGGCGACCAGCACCAGCCCGGGCAGCGCCGGGTAGATGTACAACTTGCGCTTGCCCGTGCTGATGCAGAAAAACAGCACCACCAGCACCACCCAACCGAGCAATACCAAAACCCTGCCGTCGCGTTTTTGCAACTGCCGGCGCCAGGCAGGCACCAGCCATGGCAGCACCAGCACCAACGGTAGCCAATACTGCGGAATCACCTTGGTGAAGAAGTACCAGAACGGTTCGCGGTGATGCCATGCCGCGGCATAGCGGCCCGCGGTCTGACGCAGGAGGATCTCCCGCGCATAGGCCATTTCATCGGCGCTGCCATTGAGGATGATCGACAAGGCCAGGGGCAGCAGCCAGGTCGCGATGGCGCCAAGCATCAGCGCAAGTCCGAGCAACCACTTGCGCGCCTCGCCAGGCATGGCCACCACGCCGGGCCAGCCTTTGCGCACCGCATAGGCGTACGGAATCAGCAACAGCGCCGGCAGAAAACCCACGCCCTTGGTGATCACACCGATGCCCATGGCCGCGCAGCCGGCGTAAAACCAGCGCCACGCAGGTCCCAGCAGCAGGTGCCGCGCCAGACCGTAGACGCCAAGCGAGGTGAACAGAATCAAAAAGCTGTCGATCTGGCCGGTGCGCAGGATGCTGTAGGTCTGGTAGGTCGCCAGGTACAGCAGCGCGGCGTTGCGCCCGGTACGCTGGGTCCACAGGCGACGACCCAGGTCATAGACCATCGCCGTGACCGTCACGGCCGAAAACAGTCCCGGCAGGTAGAGCGCGATGTTGGGCTTGCCGGTCAGCCAGGTGAAGAACGCCACAGTCCACATGAAAATCGGCGGTTTGTCACCGTAGATCTCGGCGGCACGGTGCGGGATCAACCACGAGCCGTTTTGCAGCATCTCCAGGGCGACGCCGAGGAAGCGCTCCTCATCCACGTTCTGAGCCTGGCGCAGCCCCAGCCCCGCGCCGATCAGCAACAGGGCAAGCAGCATCAGTCCCAGGCACTCGACCCGGGGCGACAACGATCTACGCATGGTTTATTCCTTCACGCTGCGGCTTTTGGCAATCAATTGCAGGTTGCGAAAATAGACGATGGAGCCAAAGGCCTGCCCGGCAATGAACACCGGATCCTGACGGTAGATGGCGTAAGCGAGCAGCAAGGAGCTGCCAACGATGCTCAGGTACCAGAAGCTGGTCGGGATCACGCTGCGCTTTTTGTATTCGCTGTACAGCCACTGCAGGACAAAACGCCCGGTAAAGGCAATCTGCCCCGCAAAGCCGACCACCAGCCACAGAGTTTCACGGGTCAGCATCATCCTTCGAGCTCCTGGGCAATGGTGTTCAGCCGCGTGCGCTTGATCAGCCACCAGACGCCGATCAGGTCAAGAATGCCCACCAGCGCGCGGTCGAGATTGCCGTATTTCGACACCCCGGCCGTGCGCGGCCGGTGGTTGACCGGGTGCACGATCATGCGCCCGTTGTGGCGCTGGATCAGCGCCGGAATGAAGCGGTGCATGTGGTCGAAGTACGGCAGGCGCAGGAACGCCGCGCGCTCGATCAGCTTCAGGCCGCAACCGGTGTCCGGGGTGGCGTCCTTTAGCAGGCGGCGGCGCAGGTTGTTGGCGAACCGCGAGGCGTAGCGTTTGCTCGCGGTGTCGCGGCGATTGACCCGGTGCCCGGCGACCAGTTGCACATCGACCTTGCCCGGTTCGCCGCGCACCAGCGCCAGCATGCCGGGGATGTCCGCCGGGTCGTTCTGGCCGTCGCCATCGAGGGTCGCCAGCCATTGCCCGCGCGCCTCCCGGGCGGCGTGGTACAGCGAAGTGCTCTGCCCCAGCGAACGCTCGTGATGCAGGATGCGCAGGGTGTTCAAGCCGCTCTGGCGGATCTGCCGCAGTTCCTGCAGGGTCGCATCGGTACTGCCATCGTCGACGACGATGATTTCGTACGACTCATCGGCCAGCGCCACGCGGATTTCCTCAAGCAGCGGCTTGAGGTTGTTCGCTTCGTTTTTGGCCGGGATCAGCACGGATACAAAAATGTCTTGGCTCATGGAGTCTCTCTCGCCTTTCATGATTTTTTCGAGATCAGAGGCGAACGCTTCAAATCCGATAGAACTGCCGATACCACTGCACAAACGCTGCGACGCCGGTTTCCAGCGTCACCTGCGGACTGAACCCCACCCATTCGGCCAGTGCCGAGACATCGGCCCAGGTCTTGACCACATCACCGGCCTGCAGCGGCAGGTAGTTACGCCGGGCCTGCCGATCGAGGGCCGACTCCAGGCACTCGACGAAATCCAGTAATGCCACCGGCATGCCACGCCCGATGTTGAAGAGCCGGTTGACGCCAGCGCCAGAGCCTTGCGGCACCGGCGGCTTTGGGCGCAGTCGGGCGATGCCTTCGACAATGTCGTCGACATAGGTAAAGTCGCGCGACATCTGGCCCTGGTTGTAGATGTCGATGGGCAGGCCTTTGAGGATGGCGTCGGTAAACTTGAACAACGCCATGTCCGGGCGGCCCCACGGGCCGTAGACGGTGAAAAAGCGCAAGCCACTGGCTTTCAAGCCATACAAGTGGCAGTAACTTTCGGCCAACAGTTCATTGGCGCGCTTGCTGGCCGCGTACAGCGATACGGGATGATCGACAGGGTCCTCGACATTGAACGGCATCTTGTTGTTGGTGCCGTACACCGAGCTGCTCGAGGCATAGATCAGATGCTCGGGGCGATGGTGCCGGCAGGCTTCCAGCACATTGAGGAAACCCACCAGGTTCGACTGGGCATAGACATCCGGGTTGTCCAGCGAGTAACGCACCCCGGCTTGCGCCGCCAGGTGCACCACCTCGGTAAAACCATGGTCGCGGAACAGGTCCATCAGGGCCGGTTTGTCGACGATGTCCATTTTCCGGAAGCGAAAACCCGGCAAAGTCTCCAGCACCTTGAGGCGTGCGTGCTTGAGTTCCACGTCGTAGTAGTCATTGAGGTTGTCGATACCGACGACGGCCTGCCCCTCGTGGCACAAGCGCCGGGCCGTATGAAAACCGATGAAACCGGCGGCACCGGTGACCAGGACGGTCATGGAGCGCACGCTGGCGACTGCGCCGCGATCGACGCGAAATTACTGATCCAGACCCTCACCCGCTTCATGTGCAGTTCCTGCTTATAACGTCATGTCACGCACGGTTGCGTCATGCAGCTTATAAAACAGAAACATTTCAGTTTGGATAACGCCGCGCACGACCTCTGCAAAAACACTATCTGGCCGAAATCAGCGCTGCTACCTGGCCGATCCGTCACGGGGCTTATAGAACCGGAACAGGCCGATATCCACGGTCCTGATGTATTCCCTGGCCCAATCCGGCTTGACCGTACGATCATGGAAATACAAGGCACCCTGGGTGCGATCCGGCAGTTCCTTGTTCAGGGCCTTGCGCGCGATTTCCTTGGCCATCGCATACGGCACCTCTTCCTGGACCGAGTCGGATCTGCCGTCACACCACCAGGAGAACTGACAGCTCTTGCTCTCCGATCCCTGCTTGACCACCTTGCACACCGTGTCCGGAAAGCCCTCGTGACCCAAGCGATTCATGACCACATTGGCCACCGCCTCCATGTCGGCAGAGTCCTTGCCCTTGGCTTCCCAGTAAATGGAGCGGGCCAGGCACGTGATCGCATCGTCCAGCGGCGCGGCACCTCCCGGGTCAACGGCCTGGACCTCGGACGGGGTAATGGCTTCGGCCTTGGGAGCCGTTGCCGGGGATTCATTCTCGGCGGCCTTCTGTTCCAGCACCTGGGCCTTGTTCTCCGCCGATTCCTCTTTTTGCTCCTGATCCGTAGCCGATACCGGGCCGGCGAGCAGTGTGAGGGCGAAGCAGGTGGCGATCCAGTCGAGGCGCATGGTCGGTGTCGCTCGGTGAGTGGTTCGATTCAGTCTAGTCGTGAAATGATTTCGCCCACCCCACTACACTCTGGATAAATCCGTTGTCTTAAATGGGCCAACTTCGCGCATCATGAGCGCCATCTGCTCAAAGGGGATTTTCATGGGATTCATCTCATCCGCAATGCGCTTGGCCGGTGTGTCACTGGGCCTGGTATGTGCCGCCAACGCCATGGCGGCGGACGAAGCGCAATTGATCGAATCGATCAACGTCTACCGCAGCCAACTACAGCGCTGTGCCGGCCAGGTGTCATCGGAACTGCCGCCGCTGTCGGCCGACCCGCGCCTGGTGCTGAGCGCCTCGAGCATCGGTAATCTGCAGCAGGCCATGGCCGCTGCCGGTTATCCGATGAAAAACGTGCAGGCCATCAGCCTGTCCGGACCTCGCGATGCAGCCGCAGCGATGAAGGCGATCCAGGAGAGTTTTTGCCAGATCGTCCTCGACCCGCAATTCGTCGATGTCGGCGTCAGCCGCCAGGACCAGCAATGGCGCATCGTGGTCGCTCGGCCGTTGTTGAGCGCACGCTTGGGCGACGCGCAGGCCGAAGGCCAGAAGCTGCTCGCCGAACTCAACACCGCACGCACCCAGCCACGCCAGTGCGGCACGCAATCCTTCCCCGCCGCGCCAGCGCTGGCCTGGAACGCCACACTGGCCAGCGCCGCCGAAAGCAACTCGCGCTCCATGGCCAACAACAACTATTTCGACCACAAGGACCGCGACGGCCGCACCCCGGGCGACCGCGCGGAACTGGCCGGCTACAACTTCCAGCAGATCGGCGAAAACATCGCCGCCGGGCAAGACACCGCACACAAAGTGGTCGAAGGCTGGCTGTCCAGCCCCGGCCACTGCGCCAACCTCATGAACCCGCAGTTCCGCGAGTTGGGAGCGGCGTATGCGACCGACCCGAAGAGCGATGCGGGGATTTACTGGACGGCGATGTTTGGGGCGCAGTGAGTGCCATAGCCCCCGAAGCGATTGCATCGGGGGTTCTTTGTGGTCAATGAACATGTCGAAGAGTGGAGTAACTTCACAAAATGAAAGATCCTTCTGAAGGAAATTTCTGAAATATGAAAAACCACACATGAAATCTTGAAATTTCAAAGCGCAATAAATATACCTAGCCCCTACGACACCATTTCGAATAGCAAATTTCGACCTCAAAGTCAGGGCTCTATGAAAAACGCAATATCACCTACAAGAAATGACAACTTTTCTGACTGGTATCAACAAGTGATTATCCAGTCGGAAATGGCTGAGAATTCTCCAGTTCGAGGTTGCATGGTTATCCGTCCTTGGGGATATGGCATATGGGAGCAGATTCAACGAGAACTTGATCAGAAAATCAAAGACACAGGACATTTAAACGCCTATTTTCCACTATTGATTCCGTTATCCTTTCTTCAAAAAGAAGCCGAGCATGTTGAAGGCTTTGCCAAAGAGTGCGCGGTTGTAACCCATCACCGTCTCGAAAAATCAACGGATGGAACACTTACTCCCGCAGGAACACTAGAAGAACCGTTGATCATCAGGCCCACCAGTGAAACGGTCATCGGTGCATCCTTTTCACGATGGGTACAAAGCTATCGGGATCTGCCGCTACTTATCAATCAATGGGCGAACGTAATGCGCTGGGAAATGCGTCCTCGGATTTTCCTTCGCTCATCGGAGTTCCTATGGCAAGAAGGTCACACCGTTCACGCAACTCATGATGAGGCCTTGGACGAAACGCTAAAGATGCTGGATATCTACGAGCGCTTTACTACCGAGCACTTGGCCATACCGGTAATCAAGGGCGAAAAGTGCTCTTGGGAGCGTTTTCCGGGCGCCGTCAGCACCTATACCATTGAAGCAATGATGCAAGACGGCAAGGCCCTGCAAGCAGGTACTTCTCATTTTCTAGGCCAGAACTTCGCACAGAGTTCAGACATTCGCTTCGTGAACAAAGAAGGGATAAAGGAACTGGCATGGACCACGTCCTGGGGAGTATCCACGCGATTGATCGGCGCGATGATAATGGCCCATGGAGACGATGACGGGCTAGTACTCCCGCCCCTCGTGGCGCCGACCCAGGTGATCATTGTTCCGATCGTCCGCGACGAACAAAATGCAGATGCCATTAATGCCTACTGCAAAAAACTGCAAAAACAGCTTTCCCGGAAAAAACTGAAGGGGCAAAACCTAAGGGCCAGCATCGATTGGCGGGACATGAACGGCGGTGAAAAAAAGTGGTTCCACATAAAGCGTGGCGTCCCTGTCCGGGTCGAGATTGGCATTAAGGAACTGGAGCAAAATGTGGTGTCTTACTCCTGTCGAAACAACTGCAAAATTCTTCTGAAGCTTGACACTGAAAGTTTCGTTAAAAATATCTCTAAAATACTGGCCACCCTTCAAAAAGACATGTTGGAGGTAGCACAGAAGAAATTGGCCGACAACACCACAATGGTCACTACCCTGGACGAATTCAAAACGCGATTTAAACAGAACGCAAAACTTAACGCCTTTGTTCTCGCCCCCTTCACCGAAGACAAAAAAGTTGAAAAAGCCATCGGAGAGTTTGGAGTAACCGTTCGCTGTATTCCGCTCAACCAACCTAAAGCTTCCGCAACCTGTTTATTCACCGGTCGTAAAACGGACACCTGGGCACTTTATGCAAAATCATATTGATCCCTGATCGCCTACAGCCCTGCTATTGCGGGGCTGAACTGTTTCCAGAGAGGCCAACTTTTCGCCTGCGTTGTAAAAAATCACACCGCCTACAGTCAGCAACACCAATAGATACAACAAAAAATATAAGGGGCTGAAGCCAACGAGGATATAACCGCAGACCACCGGCGTGAATGCCGCTCCGAGATAGGTAAGGTTTTGAGAACTGTAGTACGCCCCTGCCATTCGGGCAGGAGCAATACGCGTGATATATAGAAACTCAAGAGGCTGAATGATGATCTCCCCCACCGTAAACAAGGTAGTGAAGACAGCCCAGGCAAATAACGTGCTGGAGAATGCAAACCCCAACAGACCGACGGCGAAGGCCAAGACACACCCGCACGTCCAAATCCTGAAGCGTTCAGCCGTTACCTTGCGACCGATCAGGTACTGCAACAGGATTGATGCCAGTGCGTTGGTGACGAATACCACATTGATGATTTCGTACATTTGCTCGGTGGAGTACATCGTCAGCAAGTATTGGCCTACATACAGGTGAAACTGCCCGAATACGCCGGCCAACAGGACACTGGCCACTGTGAATTTCAGCAGCTTGCAGTCCTTCGCCATATTCGCCAGAGAGCCAATAATGCCTTCGTTTTTGTCGCGTGGTTGTTCGCGCTCCTGTGTATCCGCGAAAGGACGGAACGCCGCCAAGGCAAATACAATCGCGGCTGCGCTGCAAAATAACATTGGCGAAACGCCTTGTTTGTTCAACCAGAGGCCGGCCAATGGCCCCAATGCATACGCCGTATTGGTAAGGGTGTATTTAATTGAGAGCACGGAAGCAGTTTCTGTTGAGGGAATCCAACGAGCGATACACATGCGTATGGCCGTTTCGAGGGACAGGTACGCCAGGTTGAGTACCAAGCACAGGATGAACACGAGCACCAGCGAATCGGACCACAACAGACCGGCGTACACAGCAGACTGCAGGACCGATGAACTCAGCATCAATCTTCTGATACTCATTCTGTCGAGTAACGCGCCAGACACCAGACTACCGACAGAACTCAGGAGGATGAATCCTCCTACAAAAAGACCGATCTGATCCACTGACAGCGAAAACCGCTCACTCAGGAAAATCAGGAAATAGGAAAGAAATGCAGCCCGCGCCAATGTTGGGAAAAATGATAATGGCACCACCCAAGCGGCTCCGCGCAATAGCTGATTCACATTCAACCGTTCAAAGACGTCCATAGACCACTCGCGTTTTATAGATCATGGAAACAACATCGTTTTGCCGGTATTGCTGATGCAGAGCGTTTAAGGCGCGGCTGGCCGAATCATATTCTGGTGTTCCGACCAGCATGGCATAAGAACAAGACATGGTTCTTTCTAGCAGTCCCGATGCGCTCAACTGCTGGCTATTGACGAACGTGCGCTCCTCGTACGGCCCCTCAAAAAACTGTCGGAGACGATCTTCCAGACATTGATCAATTTGTAACGTTTCCTCATAACGTTCGAACTGGTTCAGCAGCAGTTGCTCGTAATCACGATGAAATCCGTCGCAGTCGGGACTACGAATATTCCAGACAAGAAATACCGGGTTTGCTGTGGCCAGTACACGTCTGAACTCAGCCTGGGTCTTACCTGGATCAAACCAGTGGAAAGACTGACCACACACCACCGCCGACACGGAGCCGGAAGCAAATCCCGTTTGCTCGGCGGTAGCATTTCGAAAACTTGCATTGGGCGCATGGGTCCCCGCTCGAGCCTTTGCGAGCATCTGCGGATCAGGTTCCACGCCAACAACTGGTATTCCATTCAACGCCAGTTGCCGGGTCAGTATTCCGGTACCCGCACCGACGTCCAACACCGGCAAGCCCGAGGACAAATCGAGCTGATTGTGGATGAATTCGATTGCCGGCAGCGGATAGGACGGTCTAGCGCTGTCATAAATAGCGGATTTGTTTTGGTAGCTTTCAGCCAGTGAACAGACCATATCAAGAATCCTTCGAAGATGACTGGAACTTGCTGGAGTCGTCCAGCAATCGAAAGAACAGAGCAATGAAATCCCTGGCGTAAGCAAAGGCCGGACGCGGCTTCTCCATCCGGTGAAGGTCATCGACAATGAACGAAAAGACTATCCGCACCGAGCCATCACGAACCAAATAACCGACGTTGTTGTAATTTCGATAGCCGACGCCCTGCTTGTCGCCTATGTGACCCACATCATCCATCCAGCTCCTAACTGCAGTGGTGTCTTGTTGGGCACGCATGGAATCAAGGCCGAACCGGCAAAGTTGCTGGCCAATGAAGGTACCGCCTTGCGGTAGTCGACCTTCTGCGCCATCGACCAAAAATGACAGCGCTGTTGCCAGATCCCACGCCGTCGTGGAGTTGACGGCGTCCAAGGAGTGATCCTCAGACAATGCTTGAATTGGCACCGACGATAGATGTCGGGTTTGACGCAGTCCAAGATCCGTTGAAAGTGCATTCAGGCGTTGCAAACCAATCCGCTCAACCAGATAGAACGTAGCGACATTGTCACTCAGCCCCATCATCAACTTGAGTAGTTCAGCGATAGTGAATGTTCGAGGACTGTCCAATAACCAGAGACCACCACAGGTCTGGTTCCCTGCCCTGGAGTTATCGACCACAAGGGTTTCCTCTAGTGTAAGTTCTGCGCGCTCAACCAGCAGCAGCGTAGTCACAAGGATGTACAGCTTGCGGGTGCTCGAAGCAGGACCTGCCATGTGTTCATTGAACATATGGCAGATACCCTGCCGAACATCACGAACACACCAACGATAGGCACAAGAGGGTTCTTGCGTGGCGAGCTCGATCATTCGTTGACCGATGGTGTACAAGGGCCAGCCGCCACTGCCTAACCAATCCTGTATCTGCAGTTCATTCCTCATGTGACACAACCTCCTTCAACTGTTCCCCGACAAGCATGGCAACCGGGTTCGTCTGGGAGCGGATAAAAAAATGATCCCCTTCGAAGAGGGATACCTGACACCCTCGGTAGGTATGACGCCGCCAACCGGGATAGTCTTCGAACAGGCAAGTGACTTTGTCCTGATTGCCCAGCAACAGATGGATGGGTGATGCAACGGGCATGACGGTACTTTTGGAGAGGTCAATCGCCAACTCAAAATCAGCCCGAATCATTGGCAGTGCCGTCCGCATCAAGAGTGGGTTGTCCAAAAGTTCCGGCGGTGTACCACCCAGTCCGGCCAGTATCCGCAATAATGTCGAATCGCTCAGATCCCGCTCGCTAATAGCCATGGCACGAGTAAAACGCTCAGGCGATAGGCAACCACTGATAAACAGCCGCGAGGCTTGCAACCCATAGTTACACTGCAACACCGACTGCAACTCAAACGCGATGCGTGCTCCAAGGCTATGTCCAAATAATGCGAACGGCGGTATACACCGCCGCAGGTAATGTTCGAGCAGGTAGTCAATGACTTCATTTCGGGTCACCAAGGTCTTTAAGTCCCGAGCAGTACCTCGCCCCGGCATGTCGACTGGGATGATCTTGATATGGGGCAACACACTGCGCCAACGTCCATAGAATCCGGCACTGCCACCGGCATAAGAAAAGCAAAGCAGTGTCGGAGGCTCACGATTCATTGAATGCCCTCGGCAGGTCCAGCAGCTCATTGACGTTACGCACCATGAGATCGCCCCAACTTTTCACCTCGGTGCTGGTAAAACGCTGGGTGTGGAACCAGAAATTGAAGCGCAAGTCATCACTGTTGATTTCAACCACCAGATGCAGTCCGGGCACTCGTCGCATGTCTTCGACGTTGGCCCCCGACAGAACCCCCTCGCCTACAGGGCCAAGTATTTCTACCCCATCGATCCATACCTTGCCCGGACTCGCAACGGTGTGACGGTAGTTAAGGAAGTTAATACCGAGGTCGGAAAAGTAGGCGTCATGGGCCATCCCCGAAAATGCAGATACTTCATCGATAAGCATCGTCGGGTGCATCATCGGATAGGCGTGCATAGCCTCCAATGTGCGTGCAACCATTGAGATCCCGGTCAACCATTCGTGATGCACAATAATCGGTACCGGTAACGGAGACGTGAACGGGCCGATCACATCGTTGAATTCGCTCAAGCCGCGGCCGCTGTTGATGGCACTGATAATCAGCTGACCACAGCCAATCACCTCGGCCATGGTCGAGGCGTAGGCATACAAAATGGCGTTGAACACACTAAATCCGTTCTGCGCAGCCACTTTGCTCAATGTGCGGTGCGCACCGGCAACGTCAACACTGTGTCGCGACGACGAACACGCCGTGGTGGAGTCGAACCCAGGATGTCCAGGAAGCACCGTAGGTCTTTCGAATGCGTTGTACAGCCCTTTGAAAAAGCCTTTATCTCTAAGCCAGTCGCCACTGAGATACTGCTGTTGACGGCGTGCGTAGTCGACATAGTCGATGTCATGTTCGATCCTGGTCAGCGGCTGTTCCCTGGCCATTTGATCAAGGCATTCTCCAAAACGGTCGAGCATCAAGGTCAGTGACTTGCCATCGAATTCCAGGTGCTGGACACCCAGCAAGGCAATGAACCAAGGTTCTGCGATGTCGATGAAGTGAATGGCCCACGTCACATTATCCTCGGGCTTTGGCAACTCTTGCGCCATTGAACGTACAAGGGTCGTGATCTGGCGTGTCTGCTGCGCCTCCGATTGCCCTACGAGGTTGGTAAACAAAGTCCCAAAGCCTTCGACCACCTGTGCCGCCGTCTTGACCACGGGCTGCCCCCGTGGAAAAAACGTGCGTAACAATCGATGCTCGTCGACTACCTGCAGCAGGGCCTTGCGACAATGCTCGGCATCGAAGGAACAGTGAATCCGATACGGAATAATGCGCAAACCGTAATCCTGCCCGATCAGCGAAATCCACCGCGCCTGTTGCAAGGAAACAACCCTGTCCAGCACGTTGTTTTCCACGGCGCTTTTGTTCGGCTGATTCGCTGCAAGCCAAGCCGGCTGACTGACATGAACAAGCAGTTCAGCGTGCAACTCGCTCAGTGCCTCGATGGAGTGGAAACGTTTGAGGCCCCACTGCAACCCAAATTGCGAGCCCAAGGCGTTCTTCAGCTGTATTAACGCCAGAGAGTCGAACCCCAACGACTGGAAGCCACACGACTTGATGGCGTCATAATCTCCCTGGCTTGCCGCCTCCAGCCCGACAAGCGCATCGGTGGTCGATACCAGCCAGCTCTCTAGCAGTTGGCCGATTTCGTGCTCATCTCTACATTCGAGCAGACGCGTCGCCACACTGTCCGGGTGCTTGATTTCGCGATGACGGGGCTCGGCTGTCAAGTGTTCCAGAAACCTTTGGCTGACTCGGGACCTGTCCGCTAATAGCTGAGCGTCGATGTTCATGTAAGCAACGTGGCGGGACGGACCACCCAAGAGCCTGCGGATGAACAGGTATCCCTGCTCGCAACTGTGGCTATTCAGACCGCCGGCCTTGAGTATCTGCAAGCGCTGATGTGCATCACGCAGTTTTCCGGCATCACCCCACACGCCCCAGTTGACCGTCAGCACTTGGCCCGCTTCAGGAAACAGGATAGCGTGGGCCGCATCGAGGAAAGCGCTAGCTGCCCCGTAAGCCAACTGTCCGCCGTTGCCCAGAATCGAGGTTGCCGTAGAAAAATTTAAAACACACTCGATCACCGTGCCCTGCTCACGCAGCAAGTGATACAGGCTTAGGACACTACTGCATTTGGCATCGAAAGATTGCTGCAGATCCGCAACCCCTATCTCACTACATAATTTATCGTTGAGATCGACGGCCAAATTGAAGATTGTCACCCGACGCACGATGGTCTGCCGAAAATACTGCGCACAATCGTCCCGCCCTTGATCGGTCGACAAGTCGAAGCCCAGATAGCGGACGGTCGGATGACGCATCATCAACCTGCGTAATGCGTCATTAGGCTGAGGTGCGCGGCCGATGACGCAAATGGAACCGCACTCATCGGCACAAAGGCGTTCGATCAGTTGTTGGCCGATGCCGCCCCCACCCCCGAGAAGCAGGTAGTGCGAGTCACGATCCACTTCACCATCCAGCAAGTCGTCAACCATCACGCGCTCCAGGCGCGGAACTTTGACCTGCCCTTGTTCTATCGTCACGACGAGCTCTTCAGTGAACGGCAACAGCAGGATCGGCCTCGCCTCATCGGCGCAATGAGGCTGCGCACTTCTGAGAAAGTTAAGGACGATCACCTTTCGACCAGGCTCCTCAAGCAACAAAGAACGCAGCATGCCGACGACACTATTGGCCACCGGCCCCGGCGTCCTGTCTCTATCGCTGCGAACCTGTTTGGCAAACAACAAGCAGATCTGCGGCTCAGAGCTCGTGATGCTACGTATCAAGTCCAAGGTCAGAGCACAGGCACTAACTGCTGTAGATACATGAGTGTCCGGTAGGTGCCGCAGATCGAGATAGACTCGGTCGACGCCGTCGCCGTACTCTCGCCACAATTCGTCGAACGATCGCGTAGCGATATCCCGTCCGGTACCGGCCCAGAAATCAAGAGCGATACAGTGAAACTGTTTGAAAGCACCTGCTAAATAGCGGATATCGTCCTGCACAGGTGTTTCGCCAGCAGTGAAAAACAGCACCTTCATGCTCGCTGCCGCTTGCACGTCCATCGACGCTGCCTTAAGCGGCTGCCAGACTGTCTGATACACAGGTTCGGTCGGGACAGACTCCGGTGGCAAAGCTTCGACCCAGCAGCGAACCCGCTGAAAAGGATAAGTCGGCAGTCCCGAAAGGATTGGCGTCCGCTGCGACGGCTCTGGGAAACGGACATCGATGCCCACCCGCAACAACTCGCCCAAGACGGTTAAATATTGCCGGTGATCTTTCCCCCTACCCTTGACCAACGGCAACACGTTCAGTCGATCGCCCCAGTCCCCCAGAACCAAGCCCGAGAGTATTGCTTTCGGCCCGATCTCGACAAGGTGAGTGCAGCCGTGTTCGTAAGCCGATGCCACACTCGCACTGAAGCTCACGGTTTCACGCAATTGTCGACGCCAGTATTGCGAGGTTGCCACTTCGTCTCCCGCCAGCTCACCCGTCAACGTGGAAATGAAGGGGCCGACCGGAGAGTGCATTTCGACAGTGTCCAGATAGGCTTCGAAGCTCTCCAGCAATGGATCGAGCAGACTGGAATGCCCGGGACGTGAAATCTTCAGTCGAGTCGCGTTGACGCCAGCGTCTTGCGCGTTGGCCAGGAGTTGTTCAATTGCCTCCCGTGGTCCGGACACCACCGTATTGCTCCTGCCGTTCAATGCTGCAATAGACAAGTCGCCGAGTTCTGTACCAATCAGTCTCGATGCACACGCGTGATCGCCTCCCAGCACGGCCATTGCTCCAATATCACCGAGCGAATCCAGCAGTCGACCACGCTGCACGAGTATTCTGAATCCTTGCTCCGGGCTGAACACACCTGCGATGCAGGCGGCGGCATACTCCCCAAGACTATGTCCGAACAAAGCGACAGGGGTTATCCCATGACCTAGAAGCAGTCGCGCCATTGCCACTTGCAAGGCAAACGTCAACGGCTGCGACAGTGCAATGTCCTGCTCGATCCGTACGTCGAACAATAGGTCGACGGCACGCGCACCAAAGGTTTCCTGACAGACCGGATCAAACGCATCCAGCTCAGTCTTGAACAAGGCTTCCTGAGCATACAGCCCGAGTCCCATCTCCCGATGCTCTGCGCCCTGACCGCTGAACATCACCCCCACCGCCGGAGTACGCCCGTTCGGCGAACGATTGTCGAAGGACAGCGCGTTCAGGGCCTCAATCGCTTCCGTACGCCGGCTGGCAACGATGTAAGTGCGGTACCCGAACAGTGATCTGGAAAATTTCAAGTTGGAGACAAATGCTGGAAAACAGCTGTCCGTCTCAGTTTCGAGAAACTGCCTATAAGCAATGCACAGGTCTCGCAGAGCGTTGGGGTCTTTGGCCGAAACGGGGAGCAGGTAGGCCTGCTCATGGTCGATAGAAAAGCGAGTCATCGATACTGTCGGTGCGGTCTCAAGAATCAAGTGCGAATTGTTGCCACCCAGCCCGAAACTGCTAACACCAACGATGACGTGAGGTTGGTTAATGGCAACCGGTTCACGGTTGATCTCAAAAGGTGTTTCTTCAATGTGCAATTGGGGGTTGTATTGCTGGAAGTTAAGGGTCGGAGGTATCACTTTGTGCTTGGCGATCAGGACAGCTTTGATCAATCCTGCCATTCCCGCAGCCCACCCCAGATGCCCAATGTTGCCTTTGACGCTCCCTAGATAGCAGGTGTGTGCGCAATCACGACCGGCAAAGGCATTGGCCAGCGCCTTTATCTCGATCGGATCACCGATGGGGGTGGCAGTGCCATGGGCTTCGACATAGCTGATATCTGCGGGATCGACACCTGCGAGTTCAAGTGCCTCACAGATGACTCGAGCCTGACCGGCAACCGATGGCGCCGACATACCAGCCCGGTGCGCACCGTCATTGTTGGTCGCCACCGAACGAATCACGGCATGAATCTGATTGCCGTCAGCAAGTGCATCACTTAGCCTCCTCAATCCGACCACCGCCGCTCCGGAACCGAAAACCGTTCCACTCGCCAAAGCATCAAACGGACGACAATGACCATCGGCGCTAAATGGCATCCCTGGTTCAAAATAGTAGGGAATCGATTGCGGAACAGAGATGGCAGCCGCGCCCACCAATGCGGCCTCGCACTCGCCCAGTAACAGGGCATTAATCGCAGCATGAATGCCGAACATAGATGTCGCGCATGCAGCTTGAACATTAACCGCCGGGCCACAGCAATTGAGTTTGTAGGCGATCCGGCTGGCTAGAAACTCTTTGTCAGTCGCCATGAACTGCGCCAGTGACTCAGAGGATTGATACAAGTCACAAGCAGTTTCTTGTGCTTGCAGACCACGTACATTGTTGATGAAGTAGGAACTGGGCCCGGCACCGCAGAACACTCCGATGGAGCCGCCTCGCTCATTCAGCGACGCGTCCTCCAACACCTCCCATGCGCATTCAAGCAAGACTCTTTGTTGGGGATCAAGTAGTTGGGCTTCCTTGAAGCTGAAACCGAAAAAACCGAAATCAAATTCTTCAATGCCCGGCAGTTCGGCGCGGGCATGCACCCGCCCATCCACGTCAGATTTCACCCGAATGCTTTCGACGCTGGCCAAAAGATTTTGCCAGTATTGATCCACCGATCCCGCGCCCGGAAACCGGCAAGACATTCCGACGATAGCAATGCTGTTCTGATCCAGTACGGCGCAGTAGTCCTCATGGTTGTGCATTTCAGCCTCTCTTTTTTCCATGAACACTGTGAATGGCAGCCGATCTCAATTTCCGCTGGGTTACAGAGACGACCGGGACTTTTGACTCAGGCACTTGCTTCGAGCGCTGGACGATTCCGCACAGCAATCTGGGAGTCGGGTACTCGAACAGATCGGTCTGCCGTAAGCTGTGACCCAATACGTGGCGCAACTCGGCTAAAAAGGCCATCAATGTGAAAGAGTTCGCTCCCGCCTCCAAGAAGTTGTCATCAACACCGAGTCGGTCGATCCCGAAACACTCCGCCGCCAGTTCGCACACCAGTGTTTGAAGCTGGCCCCTCGGCGCAACATAACTAGACGACAACTGCGATCTAAGCCCGCTAATCGGTGGCAGCTTCGCAGTGTCGGCTTTGCCGTTAAGGGTCAACGGAATGGCTGCAATTTTTTTGTAAAAGGACGGAAGCATATATTCCGGTAATGTTGCAGCAAGATGTGCATGCAAACTCAAACTCAAATCTTGATCGGACTCATGTGCTGCAAAGTAAAGGACCAGCGAGGTGATCAAATTTGTTTGCAACGCTACGACAAGGCAATCATCTACCAATCCGGAATTCGCAACTGCTGCCTCGATTTCTTTCAGCTCGACTCGATACCCACGAAGCTTGCACTGCCGGTCACGCCGTCCCTTGTATTCGTATTGAGCCTGCTTGTTGAGAACACACATATCGCCTGTGTTGTACATCCGCTCTTGAGTAAAGGGATGGGTGATGAATTTCTCCTCTGTTTGCTCCGGCATACGGAAATAACCCAACGCCAATGAGCGACCCGAAATGTACAGTTGACCGCAGTCTCCTCGTGCTACAGGTTTTAACTGCTCATCAAACAGCCAGGCATCACTGCCTGCCGTAACCTGACCGATCGGCGGCAGATCGGGCCATCCACCCGGCTCATCTTCGAGTTGGTAGATCATCACCACATGTGTTTCTGATGGTCCGTAATGATTGATCAGTCGACAATGAGGATGGGCCTTGAACCACTGCCTGACGGCTGGCGTGACCTTCAGTTGCTCTCCTGCCACAATCACCTGTTCCAAATCGACCAGTGTCCCACCTTCTTGAAGACCGAATTTCACCAGTGGGATCAGCATTGAGGTAGGCAGGAACAGACGAGTTACCTTTCCCGCAGCTAAATAATCGAACAAGGCACGCAAATCTTTTTTATGCGCATCTGTGGCAATCAGTAAGCGATCGCCATAGCACAATGTTGCGTAGATCTCTTGAAATGAAACGTCAAACCCCTGTGCCGCATACAACAATGTGGTGCCTTTCGGCTCTTTTGCTTTAGCCATCCAGTCGATCAAAGTGCTGAGTGCTCGATAAGGCACCAGAACCGGTTTTGGTACGCCGGTGGTTCCAGACGTGAACACGACGTACGCCGGTGTATCATCGTCAGCCGCAACCATGAACTCAGCTTCGCCAGTCGCACCCCCTATCGTGTCTTCGATATGTAAAAGGTGCGTGCATTCCTGCAACATGCCAGTCAATTCAATCGTTTGTTGATGACTGACCAGACATAAAGACAAGTCAATAGACGTAATCATCTGCTTCAATCGGATAACTGGGTAATTACCATCCAGCGGAACAACCGTCCGACCCAACAAATGTATAGCGAGTACTGAAACAATGTACTCGACACTTCTACTCACTACCACACCGATCATCCCTGTCGAACTTTCCCCTGCAAGCATCCAAGCCAATCGACGCGCGCGACAAAACAACTCCTCATATGAAACCTCCGACAATGCATCAGCAATAGCCGGAAACTGAGGGCTTTCACGAACCTGATTCAAATACCTATTAATGAACAACATAAATCAACACTCCCGACGACTACCGATTCGCACTACGAAGTTTCCTAGCGGCTCTCGATTCTCAAACATAATTTGATGAGCCTCAGGTAAATCCTCAAGGGAAAAAGATCGGGTCAGGCATGGCTGCACTAGGCCCTCATCAATCAATTTATTAAATTCACGACACTGGTCAAGATTGGCAAAATGCGAACCTTGCAATCTTTTCTGGCGCATCCAGAGATATCGGACATCGAACGTCCCCTTATAACCAGTGGTGCCAGCACAAATGACTACCATCCCACCAGGGGCACAGACGAAAGATGAAGTCGGAAAAGTATCTTCACCTGGATGCTCAATCACAATTCGGGGGCATTTTCGCTCCCCAACCAGACGCCAGATCTCCTGCTGGAACCGCTTGGCCTCAACTAACCAGCAGGCGTACTTGGTTGGGTCTTCAATATCTTCAAGTCCTCCCCAATGCTTATAATCCTGTCGATTGATCGTGCCTTTTGCACCGATCTCGCGACAATACGCAGCTTTTTCTTCGCTACTGACCACGGCTATAGGTATCGCCCCCGCAGCGTTGACCAATTGGATTGCCATGGACCCCATTCCACCACTGCCGCCCCATATCAGTACCACGTCTCCCTGTTGCACCGTATGGGGTGCAAAGCCGTGCAACATCCGGTACGCCGTTGCCCCACAAAGCATGTAGGAAGCCGCTTGTTCCCAACTCAATCGCGCGGGCTTAGGCAGGATTGCCTGGCGCTTGACCCGAGTGTATTCAGCGAAAGCGCCAAAGTTGATTTCGTAACCCCAGATCTTTGCCGACTTGTCCATGATTTCGTCGGTCACCGCATCGCGATCCCACCAACCGCAGTGCAGTACAACTTCATCGCCAATAGCGATATCGTCCACGTCCTTCCCCACAGCAACAACTATCCCGGAAGCATCCGATCCCGCAATATGAAACTCACACTCTTCACCAAGGGCTCTTTGTAGCTCAATGACATCTATTGGAAATCCTCGTGCGGCCCAAACGCCATTATGATTCACACCAGCAGCCATAACCTTGACTAAGCATTCATCTGATTGAATGACTGGTACAGGGACGGTTTCAAGAGCAAATGCGGTTGAAGGTGGGCCGTACCTTTCAGACCTAATTGTTTGCGCCAACATTCTCTCAGGGATACCGACTTTTTTAGAACCAAGCATCACGCCTACTTCATCCATATCTTGAACTCCTTGAGCTTGAAACCTCGAAAATTTAATTAAATATCTCTTTCTTCCCCCGCTACCGCACAGAACCAACATCATAAATCCGTAAAAATAAAAACCGATTGACCGACAAACCAACGTCAACCACGACAAATAAAAACTAATACAATCTGAAAGCCCACGTAAAGAGAAAAGCAAAATTTCAGACACCACCTACAATTAGCGAACTACCAATCCTTTTTTAACAACAGAAACATCCCAAAATAATGTCACCACCCTCCTACAGTTTCTTAAACATATAAAACACACCATATTGATGCATCGAAAAATGCCCGAAAACGATCTAAATTACTCTAAGAAAAATCAATGCTTCCCCAAAGGAAATGCCCTCGGTTTAAAGTTTCGCAACCCAACAAAAAACCCGGAGTCCTGTCATGGGCTCCGGGTTTCATGTTTTTTTCAGTGAACCTCAGTGACTACTCATCCCGGCCACCTGCATCAACATCCGCAACGCCCCCGCCACCACCCCCAACGCAACCACACTGCCCAGCCAGATCAACACCAGCCACCCCAGGCGCTTGTACCAAGGCGCCGGTGCCGGTTCACGGGAATCAATGGTAGCCATCGCCAATCCTCACTTTGCCGCGGAACACGTAGTAGCTCCAGACCGTGTACATCAGGATGATCGGCAGGATGAACAGCGCGCCGATCAGGATGAACAACTGGCTGGTCGGCGGTGATGCCGCCGCCCACAGGCTGATCGACGGCGGCACGATGTTCGGCCAGATACTGAACGCCAGGCCGATGTAACCGAGGAACACCAGCATCAGGGTGAAGGCGAACGGCCAATGGGTGTGGCGTTGGCGCAGGGTCTTGAGCAAGCCGAACATCGCCAGCAAGGCCAGCACCGCGAGGCCTGCGAACACCGCCAGGTGCGCATGGGCAAACCAGCGGGTGGCGATGTCTGGATGCAGGATCGGCGTCCACACACAGATCACGCCGATCACCGTCAACAGCAGCCAGGCCAGGGGCCGGGTGAACAGGCGCATGCGCGATTCGAGCATGCCTTCGGTCTTGACCAGCAACCAGGTGCTGCCGAGCAGCGCATAGGCGACGATCAGGCCGACTCCGCAGAACAATGGAAACGGCGCCAGCCAGTCCAGCGAACCACCGGCGAACTGCCGGTCGACCACCGGGATACCGGCAATGTAAGTGCCGATCACCACGCCTTGGGAGAAGGTCGCCAGCAGCGAACCGCCGATGAACGCCATGTCCCAGACATGACGTTTTTCAGGGCTGGCCTTGAAGCGAAACTCGAACGCCACGCCGCGAAAGATCAAGCCGCACAACATCAGGATCAACGGCAGGTACAGCGCTTCGAGAATCACCGAATAGGCCAGCGGGAACGCGCCGTACAGCGCCGCGCCACCCAGCACCAGCCAGGTCTCGTTGCCGTCCCAGACCGGTGCCACGGTGTTCATCATCACATCGCGCTCCTGCGCATCCGGGATCAGCGGAAACAGAATGCCCAGCCCCAGGTCGAAGCCGTCCATGATCACGTACATCATCACGCCGAAGGCGATGATCACGCCCCAGATCAGCGATAAATCGATACCTTGAATACCCATGACTCAACTCCCTTCCTTCAATTGACGCGGGCGTCGGTTTCGAGGATTTCAGCGTCGGCGGACAGCGGCCGGCGCGGTGTGATCACCTGATCGGAATGCCCCACAGGCGCATGCTCGTGATGGGGTTTGGGCCCCTTGGCCACCAGTTTCATCATGTAGCCGATACCCACCGTGAAGACCGAGAAGTAGATCACCACGAATAGCGCCAACGAGATGCTCAACTGCGTGACGCTGTGATTGGACGCGGCATTCGCGGTACGTTGCAGGCCATAGACCACCCACGGCTGGCGCCCCACTTCCGTGGTGATCCAGCCGGCGAGCATGGCGATCAGGCCGCTTGGGCCCATCCACAGCATCAAGCGCAGGAACCAGCGGTTGCGGTAGATGGCACCGCTGCGACGCAGGACCAGGCCGAGCACGCCGGCCAGCACCATCAACATGCCCAGCCCGGCCATGACGCGGAAGCTCCAGAAAATGATCGTCGCGTTGGGGCGATCCTCTTTCGGGAAGCTCTTGAGCGCCGGGATTTGCTTGTCGAGGCTGTGGGTCAGGATCAGGCTGCCCAGGTAGGGAATCTCGATGGCGTATCTGGTTTTCTCGGCCTGCATGTCCGGGATGCCGAACAGCACCAGCGGCGTCGCTTCACTACCGTTGTTTTCCCAGTGCCCTTCAATCGCGGCGATCTTCGCCGGTTGATGTTCCAGGGTGTTCAAGCCGTGGGCGTCGCCGACCACAGCCTGAATCGGGCAGACGATCAAGGCCATCCACAACGCCATCGACAGCATCTTGCGCACTTGTCTGGTGTCGTTGCCGCGCAGCAGGTGCCAGGCCGCCGAAGAGCCGACAAAGAACGCCGTGGCCACGAAGGCGGCAATCGCCATGTGCGCCAGGCGGTACGGGAACGACGGGTTGAACACGATGGCCAGCCAGTCCAGCGGCATTACGCGACCATCAACGATCTCGAAACCCTGTGGCGTCTGCATCCAGCTGTTGGAGGCGAGAATCCAGAAGGTCGAAATCAGCGTGCCGATGGCCACCATCACCGTCGAGAAGAAGTGCAAGCCGCGCCCTACCCGGTTCCAGCCGAACAGCATGACCCCGAGGAAACCGGCCTCGAGGAAGAACGCCGTGAGCACTTCATAGGTCAGCAAAGGCCCGGTGATGCTGCCGGCGAAGTCGGAGAAGCGGCTCCAGTTGGTGCCGAACTCGTAGGCCATGACCAGCCCCGAGACCACGCCCATGCCGAAGTTGACGGCGAAGATCTTCGACCAGAAATGGTAGAGATCGCGGTAGGTGTCGTTGTGGGTCTTAAGCCAGAGCCCTTCGAGCACCGCCAGGAAACTGGCCAGCCCGATGGTGATGGCGGGAAAGATGATGTGGAACGAAACCGTGAACGCGAATTGCATCCGCGCCAGGTCCAGTGCCTCCAGGTTAAACATATCGAAATCCTCATTGCGGATTTAAAACTGTGGGAGCGAGCTTGCTCGCGATGAGGCCGGCACCTTCAACATCAATGGCGCCTTGCACCCTGCAATCGCGAGCAAGCTCGCTCCCACAAAGTCTTGAGTGATCGGTACTACGCAGCGGAGGTCGAAATCAGGTTGCTGGCCCTGGCCTGCTCCAGCCGGATGGCGACGAACTTGGAAGTCGGGGTGAAGGTGCGGTCACCGTAACTTTCCAGCGGCACCAGCGGATTGGTCTCCGGGTAGTACGCCGCCGCCTGACCGGCCGGAATGTCGTAGGCGATCAGGGTGAAACCGCTGACCCGACGCTCGCGATCGTCGTCCCACAGCGCCACCAGGTCGACCTTCTGCCCCGGTTCGAAACCCAGCCGGCGAATGTCCTGCTCGTTGGCGAACACCACGTCGCGCATGCCGTAGACCCCGCGATAACGGTCATCCAGGCCGTACAGCGTGGTGTTGTACTGATCGTGGGAACGCATGGTCTGCAGGATCAAGTGCGGCTTGACCGCCAGGTTACGCACGCCCTCGCTGATCAGGTGCTGCGGCAGCACGCTCGGAGTGAACTGGGCTTTGCCGCTGGCGGTTTTCCAGATGCGCCTGGCCGCGTCGTTGGGCATGTGGAAACCGCCCGGGTTCAGCAAGCGCCGGTTGAAATCTTCGAAACCGGGAATGGTGTCGGCAATCATGTTGCGGATGCGGCCGTAGTCGCCGATGGCCCAGTTCCAGTCGATCGGGTGCTTGCCCAGTGTCGCGGCAGCGATGCCGGCGATGATCGCCGGTTCCGACAGCAGGTGTTTGGACTTGGGTTTCAGTTGGCCGTGAGAGATGTGGATCATGCTGAAGGTGTCTTCCACGGTGACGCCTTGCGGCCCTTCGGCCTGGATGTCGATGTCGGTGCGGCCCAGGCACGGAAGGATCAGCGCTTCACGACCGGTGACCAGATGGCTGCGGTTGAGCTTGGTGGCGATGTGCACGGTGAGGTCGCACTTGCGCAACGCAGCGTGGGTACGCGGCGTGTCGGGGGTGGCCTGGGCAAAGTTGCCGCCCAGGGCGATAAACACTTTCGAACGCCCCTGCTCCATCGCGCCGATCGCCATCACGGTGTTGTGGCCATGCTCACGCGGCGGCTTGAAGGAGAAGCGTTTTTCCAGGGCATCGAGTAACTCGGTGGGCGCCAGTTCGTTGATGCCCATGGTGCGGTCGCCCTGCACGTTACTGTGGCCGCGAACCGGTGACAGGCCCGCGCCGGGCCGGCCGACGTTGCCGCGCAGCAGCATCAGGTTGATGACTTCCTGCAGGGTCGGCACCGAGTGCGTGTGCTGGGTCAGGCCCATTGCCCAGCACATGATCACCCGTTTGGCCCGGGCGTACATGCGCGCGGCGAGTTCGATGTCAGCCAAGGACATGCCCGACTGCTGCTCGATGTGCTCCCAGCTGGTGGCGTCGACTTCGCCCAGGTAGGCGCCCATTCCCGAGGTGTGTTCGGCGATGAACGCATGGTCGAACACCGGCTCGCCGCCGCTGACCTGTGCTTCGCGCTCCCACTGGAGCAGGAACTTGACCATGCCGCGCATCACCGCCATGTCGCCACCCAGGGCCGGCCGGAAGTACGCGGTGTTGGTCGGCTCGGAGCCGTTCATGAGCATCTCGATCGGGTGCTGTGGATGCTGGAAGCGCTCCAGTCCGCGCTCCTTGAGCGGGTTGATGCAGATCACCTGGGCTCCGCGCTTGACCGCTTCGCGCAAGGGTTCGAGCATCCGCGGGTGGTTGGTGCCGGGGTTCTGGCCGATGACGAAGATCGCGTCGGCATGTTCCAGGTCGTCGAACACCACGGTGCCTTTGCCCACGCCGAGGCTTTCGATCATGCTCACCGCGCTGGCTTCGTGGCACATGTTGGAGCAGTCCGGAAAGTTGTTGGTGCCGTAGGCCCGCACGAACAGCTGATAGAGGAACGCCGCCTCGTTGCTGGCCCGGCCCGAGGTATAGAACTCGGCCTGGTCCGGTGATTCCAGCGCGTTGAGGTGCCGGGCGATCAGCGCGAAAGCCTCGTCCCAGGTGGTTTCCACGTAACGGTCGGTGGCCGCGTCATAGCGCATCGGGTGGGTCAGGCGACCCTGATACTCCAGCCAGTAATCGCTCTGCTCGGCCAGCGCCGAGACGCTGTACTTGTTGAAAAACGCCGGGTCGACCAGACGGCCGGTGGCTTCCCAGTTAACCGCCTTGGCGCCGTTTTCGCAGAACTTGACCATGCCGTTTTCCGGCGACTCGCCCCAGGCGCAACCGGGGCAGTCGAAGCCGCCGTTCTGGTTGGTCTTGAGCATGGCGCGAATGTTCTTCAGCGCGTTTTCACTGCCCAGCCAGTTCCGGGTAACAGCAATCAGTGCACCCCAACCGGCGGCGGCACCTTTGTAGGGTTTGTAGCGGTCGACTTGAGACATGGTACTTCTCCGTGACCTGATTCAGGCCATTGATCGTTTGACGGAGAAAAGCATATGGACGGGGATTAATTATTGTCTAATCGCTATTTACGACTACATTATCGAAACGCTCTATCACGGTTTTTTATCATTATTTATCAATGACTTAAAATCAATTAAAGTCCTTTAAACCACAAACAAAGTTCATCATCGACCCGCTCGATCACCCGGTTGTTAATAGTGATTGGACGCCCGTTAAAGTTGCTCTTAGCCTGCGCTCAACAGATCCATTAACAGCGCAATACCTGTAGGAGCGAGCCTGCTCGCGATGGACTCAAGAGCACCGCGTTTAGCCAGTAAACACGCGTAACCGTTAACGACCATCGCGAGCAGGGCTCGCTCCTACACCTGCGCTCAACAGATCCGTTAGCAGCGCAATACCTGTAGGAGCGAGCCTGCTCGCGATGGACTCAAGAGCACCGCGTTTAGCCAGTAAGCACGCGCATTCGTTAACGACCATCGCGAGCTCGCTCCTACACAAAAGCCCATCCAACACCAAGCGAGGGTGTCATGTCAGAACGAGTCTTGATCGATGGCTTCTCCCGGCGCGTGGACTATCTGCGGATGTCGGTCACCGACCGCTGCGATTTCCGCTGCGTGTATTGCATGGCCGAGGACATGCAGTTTCTACCGCGCCAACGGGTGCTGACCCTGGAAGAGATCTATCAAACGGCGCAAAGCTTCGTCGCGCTGGGCACCCGCAAGATCCGCCTGACCGGGGGCGAGCCGCTGATTCGTCCCGGCGTGGTGCAGCTGTGCGAGAAGATCGCCGCCCTGCCCGGCCTGCGTGAACTGTGCATGACCACCAACGGTTCGCAACTGGCCAGACTGGCCGTGCCGTTGTTCGAGGCCGGGGTCAAACGCCTCAACATCAGCCTCGACTGCCTGGACCCGCAACGCTTTCGCGAACTGACCCGCACCGGTGACCTGGCACAGGTGATCAAGGGCATCGACGCGGCCAACCAGGCGGGCTTTCGCAACACCAAGCTCAATTGCGTGGTGATGAAGGGGCGCAACGACCATGAGATCAATGATCTGGTGAGCTTCGCCATCGACCGCAACCTCGACATCTCCTTCATCGAGGAAATGCCGTTGGGCACCATCGACGAGCACAGCCGCGCAGAATCGTTTTTTGCAAGCGCCCAGGTCCGCGAACGCATTGCCGAACGCTACACTTTGATTGGCTCCGCCGAGTCGACCCAGGGTCCGTCGCGCTACTGGCGCCTGGCCGAGGCGCCGCAGATTCGCCTGGGGTTCATCTCCCCCCACAGCCACAACTTTTGCGGCACCTGCAACCGGGTGCGGCTGACCGTGGAAGGACGCCTGCTGCTGTGCCTGGGCAATGAGCACTCGGTGGATCTCAAGGCTGTCTTGCGCAGCCACCCCGGACAGCCCGAGCGCCTGGAGAAAGCCATTATCGAGGCGATGAAACTCAAGCCTTATCGACACAATTTCGAAGTGAACGACGATGTCCAGGTCATTCGCTTCATGAGCATGACGGGCGGCTGAACCCCATGATCGTGAGACCCAAACCCAACCTGATCGGCGTGCTGACGTCCCTCAAGGGTTCGATTGCCAAGCGCATTGCCTGGCGCAGCCTGATGGTGACGTTGCTCGCCTCGGCCATCGTGCTCATCGAAACCTTGCATCCCAGCTACTTTTCCAAGGTCAGCGCAACGCCCTTCACGCTGCTGGGCTTGTCGTTGTCGATCTTCATGAGCTTTCGCAACAACGCCTGCTACGACCGCTGGTATGAAGCGCGCAAGGCGTGGGGCGATGTGATAGTCGAAGTCCGCTCGATGATTCGTGAAACCCTGGTGATCAAGGACACGGATGAGCGCCATACGATCCTCAGCAACCTGTGCGGCTTCGCCCATGCCCTCAACGCGCGGCTGCGCCAGGAAAACGAACTGACCGCCAGTGGCGACTGGCTGCACCCGATGCCCAAGGGCAACACCACGGACATCAGCGGGCAGATCCTGATGCAGGTCGGTCAGCAGTGCTCGACACTCAACGAGTCCGGTGCGATCAACGACTGGCGCTACACGCTCATGGCCAACCACCTGGCCGGCCTGACCCACGCCCAGGCGGTCTGTGAGCGGATCAAGCACACCCCGCTGCCGTTTCCCTACACCCTGCTGCTGCACCGCACCATCTACCTGTTCTGCATCCTCCTGCCGTTTGCCATGGCCGAACCCCTGGGCTGGCTGACACCGATCTTCACCGCGATTGTCAGCTACACCTTTTTCGGCCTGGATGCGATTGCCGACGAACTGGAAGACCCCTTCGGCCGCGACGAAAACGACCTGCCCACCGACGCCATCGTGCGCAACATCGAGCGCGATGTGCTGGCGGCACTGGGCGTGACGGAGTTGCCGCCGCAGCTGGAGCCGGTGGATTTTGTGTTGAACTGATTTTCAGGAAACACACAAGACCTGTAGATAGCGGTCTGTCTGCCGACATCTCTGTTGGATATGCCGGCCTCTTCGCGGGCAAGCCCGCTCCCACAGGTATTGTGGGTAGCCGTGGGATTGGCGTTCACTGAAGATCAAAACTGTGGGAGCGGGCTTGCTCGCGAAGGCGGTCTGTCTGCCGACATCTCTGTTGGATGTACCGGCCTCTTCGCGGGCAAGCCCGCTCCCACAGGGATTGTGGGTAGCCGTGGGATTGGCGTTCACTGAAGATCAAAACTGTGGGAGCGAGCCTGCTCGCGAAGGCGGTCTGTCTGCCCACATCTCTGTTGGATATGCCGGCCTCTTCGCGGGCAAGCCCGCTCCCACAGGGATTGTGGGTAGCCTTGGGATTGGCGTTCACTGAAGATCAAAACTGTGGGAGCGGGCTTGCTCGCGAAGGCGGTCTGTCTGCCAACATCTCTGTTGAATGTGCCGACCTCTTCGCGGGCAAGCCCGCTCCCACAGGGATTGTGGGTAGCCACGGGATTGGCGTTCACTGAAGATCAAAACTGTGGGAGCGAGCTTGCTCGCGAAGGCGGTCTGTCTGCCGACATCTGTGTTGAATGTGCCGGCCTCTTCGCGAGCAGGCTCGCTCCCACAGGGATTGTGGCCTGCCGCGGGATTGGCGTTCACTGAAGATCAAAACTGTGGGAGCGGGCTTGCTCGCGAAGGCGGTCTGTCTGCCGACATTTCTGTTGAATGTGCCGGCCTCTTCGCGGGCAAGCCCGCTCCCACAGGGATTGTGGGTAGCCACGGGATTGGCGTTCACTGAAGATCAAAACTGTGGGAGCGGGCTTGCTCGCGAAGGCGGTCTGTCTGCCAACATCTCTGTTGGATATGCCGGCCTCTTCGCGGGCAGGCTCGCTCCCACAAGGGGGCAGTGTCAGAACAGTTCGCTGAAGGGTATGAACCGCGCCGTGTCGCCCATTTCCAGGGTGCAACCTTCCGGCACTTCCACCAGTCCATCGGCCCAGGATGCGCCCAGCAACACGCCTGAGCTCTGGTTCGGATACAACACCGCTCGACCGTCTTCGAGTTTCGCCCGCAGGTATTCGCGGCGGCTTCCGGGTTTGGGCCAGGCAAAGCCGACGTTGACCGGGAAGCTCAACGGCTCGACCTCTTCCACGCCCTGAATCCGCAACAGATAAGCCCGGGCCAGCAGGCCGAAAGTGACCAACGCCGATGTCGGATTACCCGGCAGGCCAATCACCGGCACGCGGCCGAAGTGGCCCACGGTCAATGGCTTGCCGGGTTTGATCGAGAGTTTCCACAGCAACGGCTTGCCGCACTCGCGCAACACCTGGCCGAGGCAGTCGGCGTCACCGGCGGACACACCGCCCGTGCTGAGCATCAGGTCTGCCGTGTGTTGCAACTGTTCGAGCCTGAGCCGCGTCTGGCGTGGCTCGTCGGGAAGAATGCCGGCATCGATGACCTCACAACCCAACGCATTCAACCAATGACTCAACAATGTCCGGTTGCTGTTGTAGATGCTGCCGGGCTTGAGGGGATTGCCCGGCTCGACCAGTTCATCGCCGGTGGACAGCAACGCCACCCGTGGTCGGCGCACCACCTGCACATGGGTGCAGCCCTGCGCCGCCGCGACCGCCAGTTCGAACGGACCGAGACGCTTTCCGGCGCGCAGCAGCACATCGCCGACGCGGTTCTCCTGGCCTTGCGGGCGGATGTTGCTGCCGGCGCTCAGGGGCTGCTTGAAGCGGATACGTCCGTCATCCAGTACCTGCGTGTTCTCCTGCATCTCCACGCAGTCGGCACCCGGCGGAACCGGGGCGCCGGTGAAGATGCGCGCGCAGGTTCCCGGTGCCAGGGCTTCGGGTGCCTGACCGGCAAACACCTGCTGCGACACGGCCAGCGGCTCCCCGCCCCAACCCTCGACATTCAGGGCATAGCCGTCCATGGCGCTGTTGGGCCAC
This sequence comes from Pseudomonas sp. GNP012, assembly GCF_054343835.1. NCBI lineage: Bacteria > Pseudomonadati > Pseudomonadota > Gammaproteobacteria > Pseudomonadales > Pseudomonadaceae > Pseudomonas > Pseudomonas sp. GNP012. Next base: position 2,845,315 of record NZ_JBTGUU010000001.1, read on the forward strand.
GGCGGCAGATCCAGGGTCGCGAGCAAGTCATTGGCCAATACCCGTTGCCGCGCGGCGCTGAGCGGCACGGCTTCGCTGTCTTCAATCCACTGCGCCTCGGCCATTGTCAGTAAACGGTCGATGGCGTCCTCTACCGGCATCAAGGGTGAAGCGCTCATCCGCGCGTCCCGCAGGCTTGCACAGGCTTGAGGTGCGGTACGAAATTGCACGGCCGGTGGCGCGCGTCGAGCTGCTCGGCAAGGATGCCTTCCCACGCGGTGCGGCAGGCGCCCGTGGAACCCGGCAGGCAGCAGACCAGCGTGCCATTGGCCAGCCCGGCCAGCGCCCGGCTCTGCACCGTGGAAGTACCGATGTCGAGGATCGAAATCGCCCGGAACAGCTCACCGAAGCCATCGATCTGTTTATCCAGCAAGCAGGCCACTGCCTCGGGGGTGCTGTCGCGGCCGGTGAACCCGGTGCCGCCCGTGATCAGCACCACCTGGATGCCGTCGTCGGCGATCCAGTTCGCCACCTGTGCGCGGATCTTGTACAGGTCATCCTTGAGCAGGTTGCGCTCGCTGAGGGTGTGGCCGGCTTCCAGCAAACGGCTGACGAGTAATTGGCCGGAAGTGTCATTGGCATATTCGCGGGTATCGCTGACCGTCAGTACGGCAATATTCAAGGGTATAAACAAGGCATCCGGTTTGACGCTCATGGGGTTCTCCGGCAGGCATGAATTAGATAGCTAAGTTAAATGACTCCCGGAGACTAATTCTATAAAACAAGCCGTGTCTAATCACTATAACCAACCAGACTATCGAGGCGCTCTATCAATATAAAAAGACCTGAAAAAACATCATTGATAGAGCCCGTCGATAACCCCTTAAACAACAGTGATTGGACGCACGCCAAAGACAATGAGATCGTCCGCACCTCACGTTTTCCGCCTTGCCTTGTGTCTTGCACACCCGCGTCAATACTTAACCCTTCACTCCCCCGCCAGCAGGTGCCGTCATGGACATCAAACAACTCAAGTTCCTGATCGCCCTGGAGCAAACCCGCCACTTCGGCCAGGCGGCCGCGCGCTGCCACATCACCCAGCCAACCCTGTCGATGCGCCTGCGCAACCTGGAGGATGAACTGGACCTGGTGCTGGTCACCCGGGGCCAGCGTTTCGAAGGTTTTACCGAGGCCGGCGAGCGTGTACTGGCCTGGGCCAGAACCCTGCTGGCCGCCCACGACGGGCTCTTCGCCGAGGCCGCCGCGTGCCGGGGCCAGCTCGTGGGTAACCTGCGCCTGGGGCTGGTGCCGCTCAGCAGCTTCAACCCGGTCACCTACATCCAGGGCCTGTCCCGCAGCTTTCCCGAGCTCAAGTACAGCCTGTCGTCCCTGAGTTCCGACCAGATCATCGAGGGCCTGGGCAACAATCAGCTGGACCTGGGCGTGTGCTACCTCGACCACGTCAACCCGAGCTATTTCGAGTTTTTCGAGATCGGCGAGACCCGCGTCGGCCTGCTGTACGACACCCGCCACTTCCATTTCGACGGCACGCAAATGAGCTGGGAGGACGCCGCCGAACTGCCGCTGGGGATGCTCAGCAACGGCATGCACTACCGCAAATCCATCGACCTGAGCTTTCGCAGCCGCGGACTGGACCCGCAGCCGATCCTGGAAAGCGACTCGACCTACCAGTTGCTGCAGGCGATCCACGAAGGTTTCTGCTGCGCCATCATGCCGCTGGACAGTGGTCTGGAAGAGCCCATCGAACACCTGTCGTTCATCGAATTGCCCGATGCCAGCGTGCTCGCGCCCCTGGGCCTGGTGATGCGCAAAACCGAGCCACGTTCGGCGATTGCCGAGAAGTGTTTCGCCGAAGCACGAACGTTATTCAACCGGACCCACTGAGCAACTGTCGGTTTTATAAAACCGAACCATAGATGTTTGCCCGCCGTGATAGACATCACCAATCGGTGCATCGGAACAAGCGATTGGACGCTTTGAAAAGTTACCCGTAGCCTGAACTTAATTCAGCGCTTCGAGGTTCTTTTCATGTTGTGCAAAGTTGAACAAGCCGATTGTCGAAGCGACACTAACGCACCCGCCCCCAAACCCTTGAGTGTGAACTTTCGCGAATACGACAACGGCGCATCAGTCTGTCAGGCTGCACTGGCCGCAGAGATCGCATTGGCAATCACCTACAACGGTTTGAGCCAGGCCGTGATGATGGTGTCGCCGGGCAACCTCGAAGATTTCATCCGCGGTTTCAGCGTCAGCAACGACATCGTTCGGGACCCGCGTGAAATCTACGACCTGCGCCTGACCCACTTCGACCACGCCGTTCAAGCCGACGTGCAGATCTCCAGCCGCGCGTTCTGGGCGCTGAAGAACCATCGTCGGCAAATGGCGGGTACCAGTGGCTGCGGACTGTGCGGCGTGCAAGCGCTGGAGCAGGCCCTGCCAAAACTGGAGATTCTCGAGCCGGTTGCCCTGCCGCCCGCCGAGCACTTCATCGACATCCGCCACCGCATCGAACAGGCTCAGCAAATGGCCCGCAGCAGCGGCGCCCTGCACGCAGCGCTGTACTTCGACAGCAACGGCAACGCGCTGATCTGCCGCGAAGACATTGGCCGCCACAACGCGCTGGACAAGCTGATCGGCGCCCTGCAACACGCCGGCATCGACAGCGGCAGGGGCTTCACCGTGGTCACCAGCCGTTGCAGCCTGGAGCTGATCCACAAGGCCGTCAGGGCCAGGCTCGGTACGCTGGTCAGCCTGTCGGCGCCCACCGCCCTGACCGTGCAATGGGCGCTCAAGCATCGCCTCAACCTGATTCACGTCCCCCACCGCAACGCGCCACGCATTTACAGCCCGGCATGATGCCTTCACCTGATCACCGCGCTGGTAAGCGCAGGAACCTCCCATGACAGACATTTCAAATGCATCGCCCAACGGCCTGACCCACCTCGACAACCAGGGTCGCGCCAACATGGTCGATGTCAGCGAAAAAACCCCGACGCAGCGTGAAGCCCAGGCCCAGGCCTGGGTGCGGATGCGCCCGCAAACCCTGAAGCTGATTCAAAGCGACGGCCACCCCAAGGGCGACGTATTTGCCGTGGCGCGGATCGCCGGCATCATGGCGGCGAAAAAAACCCATGAGCTGATCCCGCTGTGCCACACCCTGCTGCTCAGTTCGATCCATGTCGAACTCAAGGCCTGCACACCGGACAGCGTGAAGATCCTCGGCACCTGCCGCGTCGAGGGCCAGACCGGGGTCGAGCTCGAAGCCCTGACTGCGGTCAGTGTGGCAGCCCTGACCCTCTACGACATGTGCAAGGCCGTGGACCGGGGCATGGTCATCGACGACATCCGCCTGCTGAGTAAACAGGGAGGCCGCTCCGGTCATTTCAAGTTCGAGGACGCACAATGATCCTGATCAATTACTTCGCCCGTTACCGCGAGCAGCTCAACCTGGGCGGTGAAAAACTGCCCCTGACCGACAGCCTCAAGACCATCGAAGACGTGCGCCGCTTGCTGATGGCTCGCGGCGAGTTGTGGAGCCAGGTGCTCGGTGAAAACAACCTGATGTGCGCACTGAACCAGGAGCTGTGCCACCCGGACCGGGTGATCGAGGACTTTGACGAGATCGCCTTTTTTCCACCAGTCACCGGGGGCTGAGACATGACGGTTCGGGTCCAGCGTGAAGTGTTCGACGTCACTCAGTTGATCGCCAGCCTGCAGGCCAACGATCCGGGCGTAGGGGCCGTGGTCAACTTCGTCGGCTACGTGCGCGACATCAATCAGGGTGAGGCGGTCGCCGGGTTGTTTCTGGAGCACTACCCGGGCATGACCGAACGCTCGCTGCAGAAGATCATCGACAACGCCCGGGCCCGATGGCCACTGCGGGCCGTGCAGATCGTGCATCGGATCGGCCCGTTGTCGATCAGTGAGCCGATCGTGTTTGTCGGCGTCAGCAGCCCGCATCGCCAGGCCGCTTTCGAGGCCTGTGCGTTCATCATGGACTACCTGAAAACCGACGCGCCGTTCTGGAAGCGCGAAGACGTGGCGGGCGGCGCACGCTGGGTCGATGCCCGGGACAGCGACCGATCCGCTGTCGAGCGCTGGGCAGATACGCCACAAGAGGCGGCTATGCAACGCGTTCCGGCATAGCTACAGTCACGGGCTCAACGTTTCCCTGCACAAGGAACCCGCGCTTGAGCTCCACGCCCTCCCCGATCACGCAACAGGCTGTGCCCCAGCCCCGGACCATCAGCCTGCGCGAAGCCTTCCTGTTCTGGCTCAAGCTTGGTTTCATCAGTTTCGGCGGGCCGGCCGGGCAGATTTCGATCATGCATCAGGAACTGGTCGAACGCCGGCGCTGGATCTCCGAACGGCGCTTTCTGCACGCCCTCAACTACTGCATGTTGCTGCCCGGCCCCGAGGCTCAGCAGTTGGCGACCTACATCGGCTGGCTGATGCACCGGACCTGGGGCGGCGTGATCGCCGGCGTGCTGTTTGTGCTGCCGTCGCTGTTCATCCTGATCGCGCTGTCCTGGGTGTACATCGCCTTTGGTGACGTGCCCGTGGTCGCCGGACTGTTTTACGGGATCAAGCCGGCGGTCACGGCCATCGTGGTGCAGGCGGCTCACCGGATCGGCTCGCGGGCGCTGAAGAATGGCTGGTTATGGGGCATCGCCGCTGCGTCCTTCGTGGCCATCTTCGTGATCAACCTGCCGTTTCCGTTGATCGTGCTCGGGGCGGCGATCATCGGTTACTTCGGCGGACGACTGGCACCGGAAAAATTCAGGACCGGTGGCCACAGCGCGGCGAAAAAATCCTACGGCCCGGCTGTGATCGACGACGACACCCCGTCTCCTGAACACGCCCGGTTCAACGGTTTGAAACTGGCGCGTCTGGCGGTGATCGGTGCGATCTTGTGGACACTGCCCATGGCCACGCTCACCGCCCTGTTCGGCTGGGAAGGCACGCTGACCCAGATGGCCTGGTTCTTCACCAAGGCTGCGCTGCTGACCTTTGGCGGTGCTTACGCGGTGCTGCCGTATGTGTACCAGGGCGCGGTCGGTCACTACGGATGGCTGACGCCGACGCAGATGATCGACGGCCTGGCGCTCGGTGAAACCACTCCAGGCCCCTTGATCATGGTTGTCGCCTTCGTCGGCTTCATCGGTGCCTACGTGCAGCAGGTCTTCGGCCCGGATCAAGCCTTTGTCGCCGGCGCCGTGGCCGCCACGCTGGTGACCTGGTTCACCTTCCTGCCTTCGTTCCTGTTCATCCTCGCCGGCGGACCATTGGTGGAATCGACGCATAACGAACTCACCTTCACCGCGCCGCTGACGGCCATTACGGCCGCCGTGGTAGGCGTGATTCTCAATCTGGCGTGCTTCTTTGCCTATCACGTGCTGTGGCCCAAAGGCTTCGAAGGACGACTGGACTGGCCTTCGCTGCTGATCGCCATCGTGGCGGGCATTGCCTTGCTGCGGTTCAAGCGCGGAGTGATCGAGGTGCTGATCGGCTGCGGGTTGATCGGGCTGGTGGTGCACCTGATGTTCTGAATCAATTATTTACACGCGCGCTAATCCTCCCTAGTATCCAGCCATCCCCGGATGGCTTGTTCCACTCGCCACCGACGATTTCCGCCGCCGGAAACCTGCGCCATGCGTACCTTGCCGTCACTGCTGAATATTTCGATCCAGGCCACCTCGCTGCTGGCCGCGGACGGCATTGCATGAAGCGCATCGTCAACCTGCCCATGGCCCTGCGCCGTTCCAAGTTGCGTCACTCCGCACGTCCGCCGGATAGCGCCCCGCTCGCCTGATCGGCGAGCCCCCTCCTTCGCTATCCCTACATTTGCTCAGCGTATGCAATACCTGTGGGAGCGAGCCTGCTCGCGAATGCGGAGTGTCATTCACCGTATATGTCGAATGACACTCCGCATTCGCGAGCAGGCTCGCTCCCACAGGTTGCGCACTTCGACTGGCTGGCATTGGGTTCTCCCAAATTTGCGTGGACACCGACATGACTCAACGTTGCAATTCCTACTACACCGCCACCCTCAACCAGGACACCGATTACCCGACGCTGCAAGGCCGGCACAAGGTTGACGTGGTGATCATCGGCGGCGGCTTCACCGGCGTGGCCACCGCCGTCGAGCTGGCGGAAAAAGGCCTGAAGGTCGCCATCGTCGAAAGCCACAAAATCGGCTGGGGCGCCACCGGGCGCAACGGCGGCCAGGTCACCGGTAGCCTGTCGGGCGATGAAGCCATGCGCAAACAGATGCGCCGCACCATCGGCGATGAGGTCGACGACTTCATCTGGAACCTGCGCTGGCGCGGGCACCAGATCATCCGGCAGCGCGTGGAAAAATACGGCATCGCCTGCGACCTCAAGCACGGCCACCTGCACGCCGCGTACAAACCCGCGCACATGGGCGGCTTGCGCAAGGATTACGACGAGGCGGTGCGCCGTGGCATGGGCGATGAAGTCAGCCTGCTCGACCGCAGCCAGGTGCGCGACCTGCTGCAAAGCGACCTCTACCACGGCGCGATCAAGAACACCCGCAACATGCACCTGCACCCGCTCAACCTGTGCATTGGCGAGGCCCGCGCCGCCGAAAGCCTGGGTGCGTTGATCTTCGAAAACAGCGAAGTGCTGGAGATCATCCATGGCGATGGCCTTCACAAGAGCCCTGGCGTACGCACCGCCCACGGGCACATCGAAGCCAATCAGGTACTGCTGGCCGGCGACGTCTACCACAAGCTGGAGCCGGGCAAGCTCAAGGGCAAGATTTTCCCGGCCATGGGCGGCATCGTCACCACCGCGCCGCTGGGCGATCTGGCCAGGCAGATCAACCCCGAAGACCTGGCGGTCTACGACTGCCGCTTCGTGCTCGATTACTACCGCCTCACCGCTGACGGTCGCCTGTTGTTCGGTGGCGGCGCCAACTACAGCGGCAAGGATTCACGGGACATCGCCGCCGAGTTGCGCCCGTGCATCGAGCAGACCTTCCCGGCGCTCAAAGGCGTGGCCATCGATTACCAGTGGAGCTGCGCGATGGGCATCGTGATCAACCGCATCCCGCAACTGGGCAAGCTGTCGGACAACGTCTGGTACTGCCAGGGCTACTCCGGCCACGGCATCGCCACCACCCACATCATGGGTGAAATCATGGGCCGCGCGATCACAGGCCAAATGGGGCAGTTCGACACCTTCGCCGCCTGCCAGCACATCCGCGTGCCCATGGGCGACCTGCTGGGCAACCCGATGCTGGCTGCCGGGATGTGGTACTACCAGATGCTTGAGCGATTGCGCTGAGGTTATTGGCCAATACATTCAACATGGATGTTGTTTGTGCTGGCCTCTTCGCGGGCAAGCCCGCTCCCACAGGGATTTATGTCGACCACAAATTTAGAGGCCGACAAACAACCCTTGTGGGAGCGGGCTTGCCCGCGAAGAGGCCGGCACATTCAACACATCTGCCAGCAAAAAAAGCTCAAGCCTGCTCCACCTCAATCCCCAACACCCGGTAGTCCTCGACATTGCCAGACGCCACATGCCGCTCGGTGATCAGCGTGTGCACTCGGTTGCAAGGCGCGACGACAAAGGGCTCCACCGCGCCCAGCTTATCGGCGGTGGTGACGGCAATCACATGGGACGCACAATCGAGCATCGCCTGCTTCACCGGCACTTCATCAAAATGCAGTGAGCTCAAGCCCACCTGCGGGTGAATCGCGCAGACCCCGGTAAACAGCAGATCGGCCTTGATGCCCGCCAGCAGCCGCAAGGTTTCGTGGCCGCTGGCCGACATCGTCGCCGGGCTCAGCTGGCCCCCGGCCAGGATCACCTTGATGCCTTTGTATTCGGACAGGGTAATAGCCGTCATCGGCGACGCCGTGATCGCGGTGATGGCGATGTCCGTCGGTAGCGAACGTGCGATCTGCAAGGTGGTGGTGCCCGAGTCGAACACCACGATCTGACCGTCCTGCACCCGTTGTGCAGCCAGTTGCGCCAGATGGGTTTTCACCTCATCGGTTTCGCTGATCCGGGTGAAATAGTCCTTGCCCGTGTCTTTGGGCCGCGGCAACGCCCCGCCGTGCACCCGCTGCACCAGGCCGGCGCTGGCCAGTTCCGCCAGATCGCGGCGGATGGTGTCTTCGGACACCGCGAAATGCTGGCTCAATTCCGAAGCCATGACCTTGCCGTCACGCTCGAGGATCAACAGGATTTTTTGCCGGCGCACTGACGGCAGTTCCGTCGCAGAATGGTTGTCTTGCATGTTTTTGCCCGTTTATGCGTGTAACTGCGTGTTGCACGAGAGTATCCGCAACCCCCGGCAAAAACAACGAACCCGCCCGGTATCATTTTTTTCGATCTTTCAAATCATTACAGCGAATTTTTTATTTTCCCCTTAGCTGTTCAAGATGGCGCCGTCACTCATGTCCTGGATGGAAACCTCATGAATATCAATTTTGCCTTTGCGTGCATGATCGTGGTCTCGTTCACCATTGCGCTGGTACACGCCTGACCGACAGGTCGTGAGGCGTCAAGATGTGCAAGGTCGCGATAAAAGGCTGACAGATCAGGAATATGCTCTATAACCAGTGGTGACACGATTTCCGATCAGCGGGTACTGGAAGGCGCCCCCGGAAATTGATCTCTTAAAAAGTTGCGGACAATTGAGTGCCCGCATGGAGACGCCACGATGAAACCCCTGAAAATAGCCGCCAGCGATGGCGCCGCCGCAAGCTTCAAGAACGCTCGGGAAGTGGTAGCGCTCAGCCAGACCGATTTCACCAACGTCGCCGTGGCGGTGGTGTCTGTGAATGACGTCATGGCCGGCGCCCTGGGTGCCATTCAGCGCACCGGTTTCGACATTCCGATTTTCCTGGTGGCCTCGCCGGATTCAGCCAACCGTCCCCGGGAAGTCTATAAGCACCTGACGGACGTGCTGCTGCAGGTGAACGGCATTTTCGATCTCACCCGCGCCAACGCCGAGTACCATGGCAACCAACTGGAAACAGCGGCCCGAGCCTATGAAGACAGCCTGCTGCCGCCATTCTTCGACTCACTGAAGAAGTACACCGAGGCCGCCAACGCGACCTTCGCCTGCCCCGGTCACCAGGGCGGCCAGTTCTTTCGCAAGCACCCGGCCGGCCGGCAGTTTTTCGACTTCTTCGGCGAGACGCTGTTTCGCGCCGACATGTGCAATGCCGACGTCAAGCTCGGTGACCTGCTGATCCACGAAGGCCCGGCGCTGCTGGCGCAGAAACACGCCGCGCAAGTGTTCAACGCCGACAAGACCTACTTCGTGCTCAACGGCACCTCGGCGTCGAACAAGGTGGTGACCAACGCCCTGCTGACCCCGGGCGACCTGGTGCTGTTCGACCGCAACAACCACAAGTCCAACCACCAGGGCGCGCTGCTGCAGGCCGGGGCCACGCCTGTGTATCTGGAAACCGCGCGCAACCCCTACGGCTTCATCGGCGGCATCGACGCCCACTGTTTCGACGAAGGCTACCTGCGCGAGCTGATTGCCGAAGTCGCCCCGGACAAGGCCCAGCTGCCTCGACCGTTCCGCCTGGCGATCATTCAGTTGGGCACCTATGACGGCACCGTGTACAACGCCCGGCAAGTGGTCGACCGCATCGGCAAGCTGTGTGACTACATCCTGTTCGACTCGGCGTGGGTCGGCTACGAGCAGTTCATTCCGATGATGAAAGACTGCTCACCGCTGTTGCTCGACCTGAACGAAAACGACCCCGGCATCTTCGTCACCCAATCGGTGCACAAACAGCAGGCCGGTTTTTCCCAGGCCTCCCAGGTGCACAAGAAAGACCGGCACATCAAGGGCCAGGCCCGCTATTGCAACCACCACCGGCTGAACAACGCCTTCATGGCCCAGGCCTCCACCAGCCCCTTCTACCCACTGTTCGCCTCGCTGGATGTGAATGCCCGCATCCACTCCGGCCGCAGCGGCCTGCGCCTGTGGGAAGACTGCGTGAAGTTCGGCATCGAAGCGCGCAAGCTGATCCTCGAAGCCTGCACCATGGTCCGCCCGTTCGTGCCGGACACCATCGAAGGGCGCGCCTGGGAAGACTACCCAACGGAAGACATCGCCAACGACATCCGTTTCTTCGAGTTCCATCCCAAGGACCGTTGGCACGCCTTTGCCGGCTACGCCGAGAAGCAGTACTTCATCGACCCGTGCAAATTGCTGTTCACCACGCCGGGCATCGACCCGGTGGACGGCAGCTACACCGACTTCGGTATTCACGCCGGCATCCTCGCCAACTTCCTGCGCGAGAACGGCATCGTCCCGGAAAAGTGCGACCTCAACTCGATCCTGTTCCTGCTCACCCCGGCCGAAGACTGGGCGAAGATGACCCACCTGGCCGCCCAGATCGCCCGCTTCGAACGCTTCATCAGCGATGACGCGCCGATGAGCCGGGTACTGCCGGCCATCTACGCGCAGCATCAGGAACGCTATCGCAACTACAGCATTCGCCAGCTCTGCCAGGAAATGCACGACCTGTATCGCCACCACAACGTGCAGCAGTTGCAGAAGGACATGTTCCGCAAGGAGCACTTCCCGAAAAAGGCCATGAACCCGCAGCAAGCGCAAATCGAGTACATCCGCGGCAACGTCGAACTGGTGGCGCTGGCCGATGCCGACGGGCGCATTGCCGCCGAGGGCGCATTGCCTTACCCGCCGGGCGTGCTTTGCGTGGTGCCGGGTGAAATCTGGGGGGGCGCGGTGTTGAAATACTTCCTGGCGCTGGAGGAAGGCATCAACCGCTTGCCCGGCTTCACGCCGGAGTTGCAAGGGGTGTACCTGAAGCAGGAAGGCGGTCGTACCCGGGCGTATGGGTATGTGATCAAGGCTTGATCCCCGGGCAGGCGCTGTTGCAGACCCGGGTCTGCGTCAGCGCCTGGTTTTGCATTCACCTCAGGCTTGCGCAGCACGCTCCCCCGGCGTTTCCTGGCCACAGGCGCCCGCCTGGGGCAGCAGGCTGATTTCGACGCGTCGGTTGGCCGCGCGCCCGGACTCGCTGTCATTGCTGGTGACCGGCTGGCTGGCGGCAAAGCCCTGGACCGCAAAGCAACTGTCGGGGATGTCGCCCATGCGTTGCATCCAGTCACGAACGGCAGAAGCTCGCGCGTGGGAGAGCAGGAGATTGTCCTGCGGGTTTCCACGGCCATCGGTATGTCCGCCAATGACGATCAGCCAACCGGGCTGGGCCTTGATGTCGACCAGGGCGCCGATCAGGATCTTGGTCGAGCCCGGCTTAAGCTCGGCGCTACCAGCGTCGAACAGCGACAGGCTGTCCAGGCGCACAGGCCCGACAATAGTCGGCGGCGGCTGCAATAGATGCGCCAGGCGTTGCTCGGCGACGCCGGTCGAGCCCAGCCACCAGGCTCCGCTGACCAGGCCCGTCACAACGGCTGCAGCGCAAAGCCACCGGGCCAGGGGACGCTTCGCCGGCGGCATTTCAGGCATGGGCAAGGGGTTGGGCGGCAATATCACCACGGGCATCATCACAGCCGGCGCCGGCTCCCTTGCAGGCGGCGATAGCGTGCCGACCACAACGCTGCTGCGCTGCATGCGCCGGATCAGGCTCTCGATCTGCTGGCGCAAGGCATGCAGGGCCACCACCGGCGCTTGTGCCTGCAGCTCCAGGCGCTGCTGCAGACGCGCCAGCCCGCTGTCCAGTTGAAGCAACTCGGGGAAGTGTTGTGTTCCCGGCGCCAGATTGCGCAACAACGCCTGCCACTGCACGCACAGCCAGACGAGGATATCCAGGCGCACCGACGCCATGGGTGGCCAACAGGCCGCCCACTGGCCGCACAGGGTTTCGATCAGCGTCACCCCCTGGGTCATGCCTTCCACGCCATGCCGCTGGCTGCGCGCCAGGGCAAACGCGGCGGCCGTCTGCAGGTCTGCGCCGTTGTGTTCGAACAGTGCCAGGCACCACTGCTCCACTCTCGCCCAATCTACATCGGGACAGGCCGGATGACTCAACTTCGCCAGCTCTTCGCGCAGCGCAATAAACTCACCATGACCGCGCGGATCACCGCCCAGTCGAATACGCATTTCAAATAGCACCGTCAGCCTCCGTTGCTTTATAAGTTCAGGATTTCGACAGCCATTGCTGTCGTTTCAGATGGCGCACCAGGACTTTGCCCTCCGCTGCCAGTGTGGTACCGAAGGTCACCTGCCGGCCGCTTTTGAGCAGCACGTCGAGGCTGTAGTCCAGATGACCTGGCAAAGCTTGCTCGAGCAACTCGATGTGCAAGGTCGCCAGACGCGGTTCGTACTTGCTCAGGGTGTCCTGCATGGCTCTCATCAACACGTGCGCCGAGCCCGGTAGGCCCTGGAGGATCTGGCCCATGTCGGGAAGACCGTAATCGGGCAGGTGCGCGAGTGTTCCGGCCCGGCTGTTGAGGATGCGTTGCAGGTTGTCCAGTACCGACAGCGTGTGCTGGTCCTCTTCATTGACTTGATACAGGTCCAGGTCACCGTCGAAGTTCTGCAGCAGTGTTTCGTAAAGCGATGGATTGAGGTCAGACATGGTCAGTCCCGGGCCAATGCGCGCAAGGTCAATTGGTTGTCCCCAAGCTCGATGACCCGTGCCCGGTCCGGGTCGAGATCGTCGCGGTTCAAGGTCAGGCGCCAGGTATTCATCTGCACATCGGGGTTACGAAACAGCGCGACCACCGTGACGAACCGCGCGTCCTTGTCCAGCGGCACATCCAGTTTCGCGCCCTCGCCAGGCTTGATCACCAGCGCCCGGGTATCGAGCAAATTGCCGGCCAGCGCCTGCTCGTCGCCACCGAGCAGGCTGTCGTAGGAAGCCCTCTGCAGCGCCTTGCTGTCGCTCAGTTGATAGACCCGCACCAGCGTCGGGACCGACATCGCATTCATGTCCGCAACATCAGTGTTGATGGCCGTGCGGGCACTGAAATCCAGGCGCAAGTCTTTCACCTGTTTGTAGAAAATCGAGCGGGTGGCAGATGCCGTGCCTTCCGAGACAGTCTGAGTGACACCACAGCCGGCGAGCACTACCGCCAGCGTCGTCAGGATCAATGAATTACCAACGGTACGCGACATGCTGTGCTTCCCTGTTCCGAGTGTTTTTCGACAGGCCCTGGTAGCGGCCCAGATTGATGGTGATGGTGTCGTGTTCCGCGCCCTGCCAGGTGTCACTGCCCGAACCCAGCATGCCGGTCATGCCCAGGCGGATCGGCGCCCGCCCCAGCACCGGTTGCGGCAAGCTGCGCACCGGCAGCGACAACTGCAGCCTGGCGGTGCAGCGCCAGCCCAGGTAGACCCGCAGCAACACCAGCAGATCGTTATACAACTGGCCATCGGGCAACCAGCCCCGTGCTTCGTCCCGGTCCCTGGTGAACAGCGCCAAGTGCAGCTGGCTGTTGGCGTCGAATCCGCTGCTCCCCAGCGGCGTGCCCTGGGACAGGCTGACCGGACGACTCGCGGACAGACTCGCCGGATGGGCCAGGGGGATTCTCTGTGGCCAGTGCGGCGTGATCCTGGCCCGGGTCTCTGGAGCCAGCAGCGACACCAGAGCGGTGATGCCCTCGGCGTTGCGGGTGGGCATGCGCATCACACTAAGCAGCGCGAGAAACCGCGAAACCGGCGTGGCAATGCGCTTGGCCGTGCCGGGAATGCCAAGACCGACCAGACCCAGCAGACACTGCGACGTCGCATCACTGCCGCCGGCTTCGAAGGTGGCCGGGTAGGAATACTTGCGCCAGATCCGATAGAACTGGGTGAAGATCCGGTGGTTGAAAATATCCAGAAACGCCTCAAGCGCCTCATGCCCGTCGCGGCGCTGGGCAATGTCGTCGACAAAAGCCGTCGGCAATGGCGAATCCACGCCGTACAAGCCCAACAGCCGCGTACGCACCGTCGCCGGACGCAGCGGCTGCCGGTCATCGATCTCGATGCACTTCAGCTCACCGGCGGGAAAGCCCATGCCGGGGTCCGGGCGAAACCGTACCGGGTCGTCTGCCGGATGGCTGGTGCTGCCCAGCGGTGGATGGCCTGGCAGGGCTTGCTCCAGCAGCTGGCAGAACCGATACAGACTGGCCTCGGCCACCCGCCCCTCCAGCACTTCGAGCAATCCGCAGGCTTTCAGCCGGGAATACGCTGACTGTGGTTCTCGTTCCATCGCAGGCACTTTCCAGTAGGTTGAAGGATCAGCGTGAGCTGGTTGAACAGGTGAATGTCGGCGTACAGCGCGAAGAAGCGATGGAGCATTTCGCCGAACAGGCTGATGTCGCCCTCGCCGCAAAAGCCATGGGCGTCGAGGGTCACTTCGATGTCCACGCCGCGCAGCAGAAAGCCCTTTTCGAACCGCTGCACCAGGTGGTGCCTGACTTCGACGATGGCCGCCAGGCGACGGCGGTTCAGTTCGCTGCCGGTCCAGTCGTACAGCGCCAGGGTGCCGCGCAGCACTTCGGCGTTATCGAGCATCGGCAGGAAGTTGGAGCCCAGGTGGCTGAGTACCCGCCAGTGGAAACGATCGCGGTTCGGCGGATAACACGGCAAGGTCGGGGCGCTCAGATTGCGCACGCGCAAGCCGCTCACGGCGGTGTTGACCAGCCCATCAAGCAGGGTGCTTTGCAGCGCCTTGCGTGGCAGCAGGCCGTGGGTCCCGGTCAGTTGCAGGGACAGGCTCTGGCTGCCCTGCAAGCGATCCTGATCGAAGCCGTCGCCCCCGAGAATCAGCCAGGTATCGTGCAGGCCATTGGCGCCTCGCTTGAGGCGGGTATGGAAGTAACGCTCGGGCGCCTCGTCGCGCAACATTCCGCCCTTGTGACGAAAACTGCTGAACGGCACATAGTCCAGACGCTCGGTGTTCTTCGATGCGGTGACCCGGTCCACCGAGTAAATTTCCGTGTGACCGTCCTGCAGGCGCATGGGACGCAACAGGTAGTCGGTTTGCAATGGATCCAGCGGCATCGGATCGGCTTCCAGGGTGAACAGATTGATCACCGGTACCGCATGCAGGCGAAGGTGTTCGGCGCTCAGGTTGAATGCCTGCGGCCACGACTCGCGCAGGACCACCTCCAGCTCGAACCAGGGCATGCCCGGTGTGATGCTCACCTGTTCCAGGCCATGGAGCGTGACGAACATGAACTTCTCGCGGAAGGTGAAATACTCCAGCAGCAACTGATACCCACTGAACGCGCTGTCGCCCTTTGGCCACAAACGGTCCTCGTCGGCAAAGCCCTTGGGTGCGAAATGACCTGCCAGTGCAACTCGTTGCGCCTCGCCCGGCAGACGCACATACAACGCCTGGGCATGCAGGGTCAGGGCCTGATGCAGCGCGCTGGCCAGAGGGGCATCGGCGTTCAGGTACATCGGCACGCGGCTGAGGTCGATCTGGCTCCAGTCGATCGCCGTTGCGCAGGCAAACCGCAGGCGCAGCAGCGAGCGGCCGTCGGGCTCATGGGCCAGGCGCAAGGATTGCAATTCGATGGGTTGCAGCCGCAGGTCCTGGGTGGTGGTGTAACGGCATACGGTACGCTGCGGCCCGATGGGTTGCGAGAGCACCTCCTGCCCGGCGGCGATCAGCTCGCTGCGCCTGAGCTGTGCCAGTTCCACCTGGAACTCCACGATCGACAGCGAGGGAATGGTGCGCAGGTAATGGGGCCACAACAGGCTGACCAGGCCTTCGGTCAACTCCGGCAAGTCGTCGTCGAGCTTTTCGCGCAGGCGCCCCATCAAGAAAGCGAAGCCCTCGAACAGACGCTCCACATAGGGATCGCGGGCGCCGGGTTTGTCCAGGTTCAACTGCGCCGCGCGGTCGGGAAACGCTTGCGCAAACTCCTGCCCGGCTTCGCGCAGGTAGCGCATCTCGGCGTCGTAATAACGCAGTGTCAGATTGTCCATGCTGTAAATAATCCTGATAAATGGGGTTCAACCGCACAGTACGGCGGCGCGTACCGGATCGATGGCAACCAGCGCCGCCAGCAACGTCTCCATGCGCCTGGCCAGGGCCGGCTTGTCGGCATCGTTGCGCTGCGCTTTCAGGCGGGTCAGCTTGAGCAGGCGGGCCTTGACCTCGAAATTCAATTCCGGCTCCCAGTCCGCCAAGGCCTGGCGCTCGGCCGTGGCATCCAGTTCACCGAGCAGGTGCAGGGCCAGGTCGTTCTTGCCACATTGCTCGGCCACCCGCGCCATCAGCAGGCGCAGCAGCCAGCGCTGGCGACCGCTGTGAATGTCCGGGCGCGCGGCCAGCCAGGCCAGTGCATGTTCGACGCCGTCGCTGTCGGCCTGGGCCAGCGCCTCGCTTTCCAGGGACAGAATCTCGCCATCGGCCATGACCGCTGCCGGGGCCGCTGCGGGCAGGAGCTGGCGCGACTGTTGCGCGCTTACGTGCTGAGCGATCCATTCACGGGTGGTCTCGTCGGCGAACGGTGTACCGTCGTTCCACCCCAGCGCCTCCAGGCCCGGCAGCCGCTCGAGGAACATACCCAGGTCGCGCTTGACGATGTCGGCCCAGCCGTCGTGAGGCGCCGGTAGTTTGCTCAGGGCCTGGACCAGGTACCACTGCAGGTCCAGCCAGAAATGGTTGACCCCCTCGGCGAATATCCATTCGACCTGAACAAGCAATTCGCTCCAGTTCTGTTGCTGATACAAGCGCTTGAGTTTCGCCCTGGATTCTCCCCTGGGCGGTGAAATACGCGTCGTGCCGCTGGCGTCCTGTAGCGGCGGCTCGTGCAAGGTATCCCAGCGCAAACTCTTCATCAGGCGGTGCGCCGCCAGCCAGCCCAGGGGCTGGTCACGCAGGTAGTCGGCCAGCTTCCGACCGCTGTCCAGCAGGTCGCGCCCGGACTTGATGGCCAGGCTGTCCGGCGCGCTGGCCTGGCCGACGGACTCGTGGCTGGCGCTGTGTTGCGGCACCACCGCATCGACCCCACCAGACTGCGCCAGGCGCGCCGACAACGCCCCATGCAACGCATCCAGCTGCGGCCGCTGATCCTCGGGCCAGGCTTGCAACCCATGTTCAAGCCAGGCCAGCGCCGCCACCGTGCGTTCCGCCTCGGTCTTGACCACCTCCGGGTACAGCGACAGGCTGTCCAGCACCTTGCCGCCGGTCAACCACTCCAGGGCCATCTTGCGGCTGTTGGCCCTCACGGGAAGCACATCGCCGGCGTACCGCTCAACCAGCGCCGCCAATAAACCAAGGCCATCGGCCAACCCCGTCTCACCGTCCTTCTGCAGGCGTGCCCACAGGTAGTAAGTGGCGACGCGCAGATCCTTGCAGCGCTGGCCGAGCAACTTCTCCGCCAGCTGAATCACCTCGTCGACGTTCGCGCCGGAGAGCTTGTTGACCTCTTCGCGCATGCGCTGGAAGTCATCGTCATAACCCGGGTCTTCACCGACCGGCGACTGCGCGCTGATGGGCTGCAACCAGGATTGCCAACAGTCGGCCTGGGTACGGGCAAGGGCCAGCGGGTCACGTTCGCCGAGGCAACGGGTGATCAGTTTGAGCAGGCTCATGGGTAACTTCCATTCTGCGCATAAGGCTGCGCTTGAGTGCCTTCGCCGAGAAAAATCTGCGCCGGCAATTCAAAGCCGCGCAACTTGAGCAGCGCCAGCGGCCCTGCGCCCAGTTCGGTGCGCAGGTGCCAGGTCAGGTCGAGGCCATCAGGTGCCCTGAGCTGCACGCGGTACTGGCTGTCGGTGTCGTTCAGCGCGGTGACTTTCGCTTGTTCCAGCAGGCGGATCAGGCCCCAGGTGCCTTCGTAGTCGCCGAACAGCCGTTCATTGGCCAGCACACTGATCCACAACAAACGCGTGCCCGGATGCTGGCTGAAGCCCGGCCAGCTGAAGCGCTGCCAGCGTTCCTTCTGGTTGAAGTACTCATGCTTTTCGCCGTTGAGGATGAAAGTGGTCTGCACCACGTCGCGCACCGGCTTGCCGCGCAGCTCGAAGCTCAGGCCCATGCCGCCATCGGTGTAGAGCACGTCGGCGAGGTGGCTGAGCTGGTTGATCGCCGTCAGGAACTTCGGGTTGAAGTGCAGACCCTGGCTGTGCCGGGCATCGGCCACCCAGCGGCTGCCCTCCTTTCGCAGCACGCCGCCCAGTTGCTGTTGCAGGAACTGTTCGATGCGCCCGGAGTCGGCGCGGATCATCTGCCCGAGCATCGGCAGCGAGGCATCGCTGCTGGTGGCGGCGAAGGGGTAGCGACCGGCGAAAGCGCCGTGCCAGTCCTTGACGATCGCCCGCTGCCACTGGCTGTTGAGGCCCGCCGTCGAGGGTTGCAGCACCCGTTGCCAGGCCTGCTCCAGCGGCTGCACGAACAGGGTTTGGCCGATCCCGTCCCACTCGGCGCCGAGGCTGGCGGCGAGCAGGCTGCCGTAGGCCCGGGTGTCGGTGAGGTCGACGCTATGCCCCTGGAACACGCTCTGCGCCAGGGCCTGAGTCATGGCCTGCGGGTTCGGTGCGTTGCTCACTTGCTGCAGCTTCAGGCGCACCCGCGTGACCCGGTTGAGGAAAGCTTGCAGGCTCAGGCGCTCGCTGTCGTTGTTACGCTCGGCGTCCTTGCCCAGCAAGCTCAGCAGCGGCCCGAAGGTGGCGTCCAGCGGACCGCCCGGACCGTCGAGCGACTGCTCGATCGGCGGCACGCTGTCCTGGGCGATCAGTTTCTGCGCCGACTTGATCAACGAATCGCCCAGGGCCTGGCCGCGCGTGCCGGCCTGCCCCTGCCAGGCCAAGGTGTTCATCAGCGCGATCAGCGGCGACTGGCGCACATCGCTCATCAGCGCCAGTTGATCGATCACCTCGCCCAGGCTGTCGACCGGTTGCCAGCGCAGGTGGTTGAGAAAGTCCAGCCAGGCGTTGGCGTAATCCTGGAAGTAACGTTCGGTCAGGCGCTCGCGCAGTTGCTCCGGGCTCAATTCGACGGCGAGACTGGCGGGATTGTCGCTGAGCACCCAATCGATCTCCTCGCGACGGGCCTCGGCGATGGCGGCGATGGCCGGCCGCACCTGGCCCTCCCAGGCCTGGCGAGTGAACACGCCCGGCACTTCGGCCGACGTGCTAAACAGCGCCGCCGCCTCGGTGTCGCCGACCATCTGCTGCAGATTCAACGCCGGCGCATGATTGGCCGCGCCGTCGAGGACGCTCTGGTACAGGCTGGCTTCGCCATTGCGCTGGCCGAGTTGGCCGAGCAGTACTTGGCGGGCCTGGGCCACCAGCCGGGGGTCGGCTTCGATGCGCCATTGCGGATGGCGCGCCAGTTGCTGCGCGTAGAACTGCCACAAGGTGGGGGCCAGTCCTTGCCAGAGCCCCGGCGAGAACCCGGCGCGTTGCGGCTCGGCGTCGCTCAGGACCTGGGCCAGGAACGCCGGATCGGTTTTTTCCGGGCGCGCCAGCATCAGGTAGGCCTTGAGTTGCGCGTAGGCCACACCGGCACGCTTGCTGCGTTCGGGGCTGTCCGGCGGCAGTTTGACCAGCGCGTCGAGCCGCGCCTGCAAGTGGGCCACTGCCGGGTCGCGCAGCAAGCGCTGATTGGCCTCGACGTAACGCGGCCACAGCGCGGCCAGCAACGCATCGTTTTGATTCAGGCCGAAGCGCTGATACCACGGAGTGCCGTGCTCGGCGCGGTAATCCAGGCGCCCGAGCTCGCGCACAAGTTCGTGCAGCGCTTGCAGTTGCGCGTCGCCTGGGGCCGATTGCTCCAGCGCGGACAGCGTGGTGTGCACCTGGGCAATCTGCACACGGTTGCTGACGAAAGACAGCAACAGACCGGTGCCCCAGACCACGGCCAGGCCCAATGCCAGCCCATAAGCGACGCGCGGCGCGCTCCAGCCCAAGCGCCGGCTTGGTTGTTTTGGCTCGCCGAGCACGCCTTGCCAGGCAGGGTCCATGGGCCAGAAGTGCTCTTCCTTGTTCTGCGTTGTATTGGACAACGGCAGACTGAACCACAGGCCGCGCAACGGTACATCCTGCCTGGAACTGCCAAACCACGGCGTCAGTGCCTTACGCCAGCGTGACAAGCCTTCGACCTCCAGGTCCCGCGCAAGACGCACCAGAAAGTCATGCGCCATCGTCAGGTTCATCTGCGCCCAGCCTTCCTGGCGCATGGGGCCCAGTAGACTGCGCAGCGACGTTTCCAGTTCTGTGGCGGTAAGGCGAGATGACAGTGCGCAGCCCACCGCCTGGCTCGGGCGTTTCTCCTGCAACCAGTGACTGGCGCAAACCTGCCACAGGTGCAGCGAGAGTGACCAGCCCAGCCTACGAGCGAGGTCTTGAAGGTGCTGCGCGCCTTTACCCATATGATAGCCGTCGGCACTTTGCTCGGCGTTCAACGCCCAAATCACGCCGTCGAGGGGACGCCAGCGGGTCAGGCGGCGGAACTGGGCGATCACCTTGTCGTCCAGTTCTTGCTGCACACTGCCACCCCACAGCAGCACGGTGCCCTCGCCTTCCAGCCAATGGTCGGTGCCCAGGCCGGGGGCGATGGCCTTGATCTGCTGAGGTTCGCCGACGACGAGCAGGAGGCGCACTTTGCGGTGCCACAGCGAGCCATAATTGCGGCGCAAGTACGCATACAATCTGGAGCTATCAAATTCAGTACACTTAGGCAGTATCAAACCCGCGTCCGCCCGTGGGAGCACTTTGTCTACCTGTCCCTGATCGCGATGACTTCGCTGTTTCAACTGCATCAACAACCGGGGGGCAAGCTGAGCGATAGCCGCAATAAGTACGATCAACAAGAAAGCGAGCATTCGGTGATGGTTTTCCACCAGCCCCATCCGTTCACCATAGGCCTGTATCAACCATCCCAGGGCTACCACCAGTACGCTGATCCACACCGCCGCACCCGCGCGACTCCATGGGTTACTCCATGCTTTCATGCCACCTCTCCCGCACTAACGGTGCTGATCCAATACCGTGACTCTTCTTTGGCGAGCAGCAGCACTGCCTGCCGCTGGTGTCGAACCATTTCCAACCCGAAGGCGGTTGCCAACCAATGACCAAAGGGTCCGGGCAGTCCGCACAGGTGCTCCTGAACCCACAGCTGCTGCGCACTCAAGGAGGCTGCCTGACCACCGATAGTGGCAAAAACATTGCCGGTCAGCGGCCGCCAGTCAGCGCTGTCCGCCAACACACCCGTCGCCTGAAGCGCCATCGTCTGGGTTTGCTGGAACAACTCCAGCTCGCTGTTCAAGGTGGCGACGTCCAAAGGCATCGGGCGCAACAAGCCACCTTGCACAGGAAGGTCCCAGGCAACGGCCAACTGGTCCGGGCATAACAACAAGGCCGCCAGCCCATCGGAATACGCCTCCCCGCCGTTTACCTGCATTACCAAAATCAAATCGAGGGCTGCGGTGGCAGACTTCAGCGTGTCGTCGATCCATTGGCACGACAATTTATTGGTCAGGGTGACCGTTGCAGGTTGCTTGAGATGGGCGGTTTGCCACTGCTGCCAGACGTCGAGCAATGCAGCGTAGTGATCGGGCTCGATGTCACTCAACAGCGTGACTCGCAACGCCTGTTCAGCAGGCAAGGCCTGCAAGGCCGGACCGAGCACTGGCAACAACATCTGCAGCCCCGCCTGCGCGCGATCGCCCTGCTCAGGCAGAGCTGCTATACGTCTGGCTTGTCCTGTGCGCAGTGGCAAATCTCGCCGAACTTGCAGCCCACTGGCAGACACCTGATCCGGCAGCAGCACACAACTGGTATGCACGGCCAGATATCGTTGCGCCCAGTCTTGCCAGGCCAGTTGCGCATTGACTGCCTCCTCCTCGAGAAATTGATGCTGGCTCAGCGCCCCACCGTAGAAATAGGCACGGGAACCGAACAGCAAAACCCAGACCAGCAGTGGCGAGCCAGACAATAACCAGACATTGATCGCCTGCAGTTGCGCTAACTGAATTGAGGCGTGCAACAGAAACAACAGCACACCCACCACCACCGCGACGACGGCCGCCAGTACCCAACGACCCAGCATCGGCGGCACCGGAGCTTGCACCACAAAGGGTGCCTTTCTATCCCAGCCCATGGCTCAACCCACCCCACAGTCAGGCGCGCTGGAAATCACCTGGCATCCGCATTCACTGCGACAGCCATCGACTACCATTGCCCGGCCATCTTCCCAGCAGTCAGAACAGCCCTCAACGATGGGATTGGTGCCATGGGCTGGACAACTGACCTCATCCCCCACCAACGCCACGGGCTTGCCATGAACAAATGTGGTGGACGAAGCGGATATCACTTCTCCATCGTGTGTGGTCTTGTCACCCAGCAGAACAAATCCCTGAGACATAAAGTCAAACTCCATCAGTCGAATGTTGTGAACGAGAGGTGCGCTCAGTTTTTTGAGGTATGGGCTCTTTCGTAGAAGGCGCTCGGGTTGGCCAAGGCGTCGAAGCGTTGCAACGCCTCGGCGCCGCCATCGGCCTGTTGCGTCACCCGCAAGGTTTCGCCGAGACGACTCTGTAAGTCGAGGAACACCCGGTTGCGTGCCAGTTCGAAGGGGGTGTACTTGGCAGGAAAAAACGAAGCTCACTGTTTGTTCTCCGCTGCCTGGCGGAGGGCTTGCAATTTGCGGAAATCCGGTCTTGAGCGACCATCCGTCACGACGCTGCCATCGGGATAGGTGAAGCTGGTGTGATTGCCTTTCTTCTTCACCTTTGGCTGCACAGAGGTGACCAGAAAGCCGGAATGCAGGATGGGTTCGAAATACACCTGACGAGCTTGCAGGGCCTGATACATCACATAAATATCGCCCTCACCCGCCAGACTGACCCGTTTACTGTATCCCCCTAAAAAGCTCTCTTTTACCCAAGGGTAATAGTCCTTCCTGATCGTCAAATCGCCATCGACTTTAATGGGTAACCCAGAGCTCAGGGAGGGTCGATTATGGTCAAACATCACCACCACGCCCCCGCCTGCACCGTAAGTCACGTTCTCGCCAAAGCGCTCGGGATTGCGATAGGCGACTCCAAACATCACGTTGCTCAGATGCCACTGACACGCACCACCGCCATCGATCGGCAACCTGGCCTGGTACAGATCACTCGCCCCCAGACGCTGCAATTGCACATCAATACCGTGATAACCCTCCAACTCGATGCGCTGGCCGCTCGCGCCATGGGTGATGTTCTTGCACACCGCCGAGCGGTACATCACTTCCAGGGTTTCCGTTTCGAGCTCCTGGGGTACTTTCACCGTGATGGTCATCTGTTCGCTATCCGGTGGTGGCGACAGGCTTCGATCCATGGCGCAACCACTGAGGCTGACGCACAGGCTGAATATCGCGATGGGCATTTTCTTGATCATGGTCGGTTCCTTGACGACATCGGACAGGCTCAACAGTGGGCTCTTTCGTAGCAGGCGCTCGGGTCGGCCACGGTGTCGAAGCGATGCAACGCTTCGACACCGCCATCGGCCTGTTGCGTTACCCGCAAGGTTTCGCCGAGACGATTCTGCAAGTCGAGGAATACCCGGTTGCACGCCAGTTCGAAGGGGGTGTTCAGGGCAAGAAAACCGAGGCTCACTGTTTGCTCTCCGCTGCCTGACGGATCGCTTGCAATTTGCGGAAATCTGGCTGGGAACGACCGTCGGCCACGGTCGTACCATCTGGATAAGAGAATTTTATGAAACTGCCTATTTTATGTACCTTGGTACCCTCCGACTGGACCAGAAAGCCAGAATGCAGGACGGGTTCGAAGTACACCTGCCGGGCTTGCAAGGCCTGATACATCACATAAATATCGCCCTCACCCGCCAGACTGACCCGTTTACTGTATCCCCCTAAAAAGCTCTCTTTTACCCAGGGGTAATAGTCCTTCCTGATCGTCAAATCGCCATCGACTTTTATGGGTAACCCAGAGCTCAGGGATGGCCGGTTGTGGTCAAACATCACCACCACGCCCCCGCCTGCACCGTAAGTCACGTTCTCGCCAAAGCGCTCGGGATTGCGATAGGCGACTCCAAACATCACGTTGCTCAGATGCCACTGACACGCACCACCGCCATCGATCGGCAACTTGGCCTGGTAGAGATCACTCGCACCCAGACGTTGCAATTGCACGTCAATGCCGTGATACCCCTCCAACTCGATGCGCTCGCCGCTCGCCCCATGGGTGATGTGCTTGCACACCGCCGAGCGGTACATCACTTCCAGGGTTTCCGTTTCGAGTTCCTGGGGTACTTTCACCGTGATGGTCATCTGTTCGCTATCTGGTGGTGGCGACAGGCTTCGATCCATGGCGCAACCACTGAGGCTCACAAACAGACTCAGTAGCGCTACGGGCATTTTCTTGATCTTGGTCGGATCCTTGACGGCGCGGGCCGTACTCGACAGTGAGCTCTTTCGTAGTATCCGTTCGGTACCGCCATACGTTTGTTGCGTTACGTGGAAGTTACCGCCGAGACGACTTTGCAAGTCGACGAAGACCGGTTTGAGTGCCAGTTCAAAGGGGTTGTGCTTGCCAAGTGAAGCGAGGTTCATTTTTTAGTCTCCGCCGCCAGCCGGATGGCTTGTAACCGGCGAAAATCCGGTTTAGCGCGAGCTATAGATTCTGTGCTGGCATCCGGATAGGTAAAAACTGCATAGTTACCTTCTTTTTTCACCTTTGGCCCCACTGAGGTAACCAGAAAATCGGAGTGCAGGATGGGTTCGAAATACACGCCGCGCGCTTGGAGCGCTTGGTAACTCAAGTAGTAATATTGTCCCTCGCCTAACAAGCTAATGTTCGTTCTATGCCCCCCAATAAAAGTCTCACTCATCCAGGGGTAATAGTCCTTCTTGATCGTCAAATCGCCATCTACTTGGATCGGTAATCCAGAACTTCTGGAGGGACGATTATGGTCAAACATCACTACCACTCCCCCGCCTGCGCCATAAGTAACGTTCTCGCCAAAGCGCTCGGGATTGCGATAGGCGACACCAAACATCACGTTGCTCAGATGCCACTGACACGCACCACCGCCATCGATCGGCAACTTGGCCTGGTACAGATCACTCGCCCCCAGACGCTGCAATTGCACATCAATACCGTGATAACCCTCCAACTCGATGCGCTGGCCACTCGCCCCGTGGGTGATGTTCTTGCACACAGCCGAGCGGTACATCACTTCCAGGGTTTCCGTTTCGAGCTCCTGGGGTACTTTCACGGTGATGGTCATCTGTTCGCTATCCGCTGGTGGCGCCAGGCTTCGATCCTTGGCACAACCACTAAGGCTGACGAACAGGCTGAGTAACGCTACGGACATCTTCTTGTTCATGGTCGGATCCTCGACGGCGCTTGCCGTACTCAACAGTGGGCACTTTCATAACAGGCGCTCGGGTCGGCCGCGGCGTCGAAGCGTTGCAACGCCTCGGCCCCCCCATCGGCCTGATGCGTCACCCGCAGGGTTTCGCCAAGACGACTCTGCAAATCGAGGAATACCTTGTTGCGTTCCAGCTCGTCTTCGACAAGGCTTGCGTAGTTGTCCTTGATCTGCTTTTCGAAACTCTGTCGATCCAGTTGCCGCTTCAACAACGGCGAGCGCTCTGAGTTGATTGCCTCCAGCAACTGGCCGTAGATGTACGGCTGGTAATTGCCCATCAAATGGTTGCCTAAGCCCACGACCCGGCCTGCCTTGGGATTGCTGAAGGGCGGGAAAAACCTCGCTCGGCTTTCGGATGTCAACGAGGAGGTGAGGCGCTGTTGCGCCTGCTCGGCCTGCTGGTCGTCGTCAGGGCTCAGGCTTGGGACCAGGTAAAACTTGACCTTTTCCGACAGGCGAAAGGCGATGGTGGTGTGGTAAGGCGCGCCTAGCCCGTCCTTGTTTCGATAGGCGGGGTACGACGAGCCTCGCTGGAGGGTGTGCTGTTCGGCCCTGAAAAACATGGCGATTTCGCCGTGGTGGCAGAAGGGGTCGCCATGCCGAAACAGCTGGCTGGCAGTCAACTGCAGCATCGACCAGGTGAATCCCAGAGTAGTGCCCAGGGGGCCATAGAGGTCGTACAGGTAGTTATCCAACGCTGCTTCGGGTGGCACACTGGGGATTGGGTCGATGTCGTTGACATGACGGAAATGCACGATCTCACTGAGGCCCTGTACCGCCTTGAGGGTGAAGGTGCGTGGCATGCCGTAGGTGTACAGCAGTGGATTTCGCTCTTTCAGGGAGGCAGCATGGACCAGACCGAGGGCGCCGCCGAGGCTGTGGCCGCAAATAAACAGTTCTTTGTCAAAAGACTCATCGAGAATCGTCTCGCCCAGCACCTTGGCATAAACCCTGCTGGCCAGTTCGAACGCATCGCGAAACCCCAAATGCACACTGCCCTCCGGGGTCAGATCGGCACAGGGCACCTTAGGCTCACACAGGCCCTGCACTTCCGGTTTTACCGGGCGGAAAGTCGCGTCAGTAATCAGATCGGCGCGCCGGTCCATCTCCGTGCCCCGCCAGGCCACCAGCACCTGGGTGGCATTGACGGCATAAAAAAGCTGGGTGTCCCCTTCCGGCGGCTCGGCCTTTTTCGTGTCCAGCATCAGCGCCTGGCTATAGCGTTGATCGAACGGAACATCGGTCACCACGCAGAGCAGGTTTTGGCGGTCGTCCCACACCGAAGGGGTACGCGACAGGTCCAGGCACTGCTGCAGAAAAAACTCCTCAGTCGAACCGAAGTTCCCCGGCTCGGCTCGGCTGTAGGCCAAAATGCTCATCAGCGACAAGTTGTAAGCATTGACCAGGCTGTACTCCGCCTGGTGATGCAAGGTCAGCGACCAGGCGCGCAACGGGCAGACTTCCAGCACATGCCGGCGATCGAGCTGATCGTCGCCGATCGTAAACCCGCCAAACTTCGGGTCTGGAAAATGGTAGGCCGGGGGCTGCCTGGGATCGGCCAGCGGTGGATCGAAATTAGGCAGTCGATCGCACAATTGGCCGATGCGCAGGTAGTGATAGTCATGACCGGCCGCGACCGCCTGCTGTTCGATGGGCGAGAAGCCCGAACGCTGCGGACCATACAGCGGCGTACGATCAGCGAAGCCGGGGCGCGCGGGTTCAGCTCGCTCGGCACGCAGGCGGCGATTTTGCAGTAGCTCGGCCAAGAGTTCGGCGTCTATCAGCAAGGTGATGGCCAACGGGTGCAGGCCGTCCAGGCGGATCACCCCCTCGGTATCGGTGCGGCCCTTGTACTCCGGAATGAAGTCGCTGCGGGTCGCCTCGTTCAGCGCGCGAAAAGGCAGGTTCGCTAGGGGCTCTCCCTGTTCATCGAGCAACTGGAACTCGATCCAGTGCATTTTCTGTTTACCGCAGATCACAGTCTTGCAGGAGCCCAGTGTGTCCGTACGGTGCAACCTATCGTTCATGTCAGTCCTTTAATGCTGTTAGTTATTTATTCTGAAACCGCCGCAAGTCGCCAGCAATTGATCTGCACAAAACAACTAAACACACCATTTTTTCCTAAACAAAATGGAAAACAATTTAACAACCTCAGAAAACAACAGCAGGCTAATCAACCATATAACTGACGTTGCGCCTGCAGCTTTCGAAAGCCATAAAAAAATCGATAGCGAAGGCACAACAAGCAATAACCGAAGTGGTAATTGAACGTAAACCAGATACGAAACTGTTCGCGAACCCACGAAAAACAAGCCCATTGAAACAACTATCGAGACATTCAGAAAAATCGACAGCAAAAAGAGAGCATCCGAAGTCAACCCATGCTCCGCCCTTAACTGAACATAGGATTGAACATCGCTATAAAACGGCAACTTGCCTTGGGAAATATTGAGATAGCCAAACCGGACAATATAAAAAAGATCCATTGCACCCCAAAACCAGTAAAGCCACTTTATTTTTATTTTCATTTCCCTTCACCCGACACCAGACAAAGTGAAGGCCTGACTTCCTTTCCGGCTTGATCATATATGTATTGCAGATACAAAGGCCCGTCGTTATTTTTCTTGGCCACACAAAAAACCGCATCGAAGAACAAGATACTTTGTAGTGTTGGATTCGTAACGTTTATATTGATTCTCGTGTAATAAACACCCCCAATACTCAAGGGCTTTGCATCTACCACAGGTTGATACCCGGATGGACTTGCCCCATAAAAAATGCAGCCACCTGGTTCGAGCAACATGGCCTCCCCAGTTTTTTCAAGTTCCAACTGCCACATCGTTAACCCTCTAACGACCAAGGGTTTACTTTCGGATACAGATATAGAATTTACCCCCACAGTTTCTGATATTTCTTGCGGAACACAAATTAATAATCGCCCATATTCAGAAGCAATAACAGCGTTCCCAGGCAACCCCCAAGGGGTGGATTGAGCCAAACTTTAAAAGAACATTAATCCAAGACTAAATCGCACCGTTTTTTTCATGACTAACCTCGACCCGGAAGATTTTTTCTGTCAGATGGATCAGCCAAGAAATGTCGCAATACAGACGCTAACAGGTCAGGGTCATTATATTTATTGCTTGAATTCCAGACGCCTTCGGAATCTTGCACCAGACAAATCATATAATAGTCAGAGATTATTTCTCCTTGCTGCTCCATATTGTAATTCGAGAGTAGCTCACTCGAAGATAGGGAGTATTGATACGCCTTTGCACCTTGACTAGTTACTGTCATGCCGGCTTTCTTGACCGGATAACCCATCTGGTATTGCCATACATGGGTCATCTCGTGCATAAACAACGCTTTATCGCGACCTCTCGATGTTTCCGAGAAGTCATCTCGATAAAGCTTGGTACTTTCCGGAAAATACATCTCCCCATTCGGCGTCACCGCCGTGTTCTGAAACCCGACAAACAACCACCATCCGCCGTGATGTACTCTGACCTTGCTGTAGTTGACGGCATCTTTAAACACGCTCCTGGCCATGGCGATTTCGCCAGACGTCAAGGAACGCTTCTTGCCTTTGGGCAGGGGATCAGCAAAGCCGGGGCGCTCGGGTTCCGCTCGCTGGGCACGCAGGCGGCGATTTTGCAGTAGCTCGGCCAAGAGTTCGGCGTCTATCAGCAAGGTGATGGCCAACGGGTGCAGGCCGTCCAGGCGGATCACCCCCTCAGCATCGGTGCGGCCCTTGTACTCCGGAATGAAGTCGCTGCGGGTCGCCTCGTTGCACGCGCGATAGGGCAGGTTCGCCAGGGGCTCGCCCTGTTCATCGAGCATCTGGAACTCGATCCAGTGCATTTTCTGTTTGCCACAGATCACAGTCTTGCAGCTGCCCAATGTGTCCGTACGGTGGAGGGTGTCGTTCATATTGTCCATTTCATGAATAGTTATATAGTTTCAGCCACTGATTGCGGTCCCATTTCAAAGAACGAACCTGTCCTGTTAGCTGGACGCTAGAAAATCAGTCAGGTGTGCGCATATTTTTTTTGGCATCGCAGAATGGAATAACCATCGCCCCGCCTGGCAAATAGGTGTACTCAAAGAACTCGAAGCCACCATCATTTTTTCTCCAAATACAAAACGACACCCTATAAACATCGTTCGATCCAGAAGCATCGGTTATTCGAAATACATAAGTTCTATTTTCCTCAAATTTTAGTTGGCGCTCGCTTAAGCCAAAACGCTCCAGTTCATATCCAACTGGCGCAGAACCATATATAAAGCACTCACCCGACCTTAATATCAATGGACTCGCATTTGACTTAAGTGCCACCGCCCAAAAACCTCCTTGCGACACGTAGCTTTCGGAAATAACAGCCCACCCAACCGAAAACGAACGCTTCGCATCAGATGGCAAGCATATAGCCGGATTCCCATTAACCGATTCCAATACACCATATTCCGTGCGACCCAAGGGGGTCGCAAACGCTGAAAAACCAACCACACCGAACAGCAGAGCAACTATCAACCTATAAAAATTCATATATACAAACCTATCCCGGAAGATTTGATTTATCTAATGGATTTGCAAAAAAATTCTCAAGAGTGGTCACAAGCAATCCCTCACTCATCCCAGCATTGCTTCTATTCCAGACACTACCCGGCTTACCCTCAATACTTATCATGTAGTAATCTGAAATAATCTCACCTTGCTGCTCCATATTGTAATCGGACAACTTTTTAGATTTACTCAAAGTATACTTATAGGCTTCCGCCCCCCGACTGGACACAGTCAGGCCGGCTTTTTTGACTGGATAACCCAGTTGGTACTGCCAAACATGAGTCATTTCATGCATGAACAGCGCCTTATCTCTGTGGTCATCTGAATGATAAAAGTCATCTTTGTAAAGTTCAGTACTTTCCGGAAAATACATCTCCCCATTCGGCGTCACCGCCGTGTTCTGAAACCCGACAAACAACCACCATCCGCCGTGATGTACTTTGACCTTGCTGTAATTGACCGCATCTTTAAAGACAGTTCGGGCCATGGCGATTTCGCCAGACGTCAAGGAACGCTTCTTGCCTTTGGGCAGGGGAACATCTTTTGTCGAGTGGCCAACATCCGTATCGTTGGTTGAAACATCACTGGAGGTCAGGTCAACCTGCATTGGCGCCTGGGCATTTTGCGCCGCGCAACAAAGCGGTTGCGCCCCCTCTGGTGGAAACAGCAGCAATTGGGTGATCTGCGTCGGCTTCTCGGTCACCAACCGCTGCGTGTAACCTTGCTCATCAGTCACGCCATTGAGGATTCGGCCGTCAGCCAATGTGGCCGAGTACTTGATGTTGCTTGCCAATTCGCCATTCGGGCCAAGCAGTCGAAGTTGTTCGTCATACGAGGTGGTGTTCGGAAACTCAATCTTCAGCCCGCCCGGCAATAAGGTATGAGCGCTCATGGTTCGCCCTTCCTTGTCGGTTACGCCGGTGAACACCTCGCCCTGTTCAGTAGTGATCCGGTAGCGGGTAAACGCCAGCGGTGCCTGGCTCTCATCTCTCAGAACGTATTCCCCGGAGTAACCTCCGGGTAACGGTGTTGCCGGCGTATCCAGCCTGGCGCTGCCAAGCTTTTGCACATGCTTGGCCCGTTGATAGATATTGCCGGGGGCGCCCTGATCGAGGTCGCCGTCTTTCAAGCGGACAAAGACCCCTCCGCATTCCAATATCAGCTCTTTTTCAGCGCGGATGTGGACTCGGCCATCCACGCTCTCGATCTTGATGTCGCCCTTGGCCAGGGCGTGCAAGAGGCCCTCCAAAGCATGCAAATCGATGTTGCCCTTGGCCGCCTTGAGCTGCATGTCCGCGCTGTGTGCGAGCAGGCTGATTCCGTCCTCGGCGGTGGCGGTGATGTTCTGCCCGGCGCTGAGGTCGACGTTGTGCGCGGCAACGGCGCTCACGCTTTCGCTACCGGAGGACAGGCTCACCGCCTCAGGACTGACTACGCCTATACCTGCCGGGGCATGCAGCAACAGACCAGGCTGCTTCAAGCCTTCGAGGGCTTGGGTGAGCCGTTGCTGGCTGGCGGTGTCGCCGGGAGTAGCTTTGGCCGCGCGAGCCGCATCGGCCAGGGAGCGCGCCAGCGACAAGGCACTTTCCAATTGTGCGACGGCAGCCTCCATGTCGAGTTGCGCACCTTGGGCTTTCTCCTGTTTGTCCGCGCTGATGAAAAGGCCCTTGCCGCCACGAATGGCGCCCCAATCATCCGTACGCAGTTCAAACCCTTCCCCACGTTTCTTCCGCTGGCCATCCACCAGATGCCCGAGGTTGAGTTGGCTCTTGCCGCCATACTCGGTGCCGAGCTTGACGTGCTCCTGCCCCCGCGTGTCGTCCATGCGCAACTTGTTGTTGGCCGGCGTACGCAGCACGTTGCGGTGGTCGTTGCGCTGGGTCACCAGGTCGGGGTGCTGGTCGTCGTGCAGGGCATGGGCGATGTAGGGTTTGTCCGGGTCGCCCTGTTCGAAGGCGATGGCCACTTCGGTGCCGGCGATCAGCGGCAGGTGCAGGCCGTAGGTGTCGCCGGCGTAGGCGCGGGCCTGGCGCAGCCATTTGCTTTCGCGGCCGGCGGGCCAGGTGTCGCGGTCGAAGAGGAATTTGACCCGGTAACGCCCTTGCATGTCGATTTCGGTGTACAGGGGGTTGCTCTGGGGGTGGGTGATGCGCGCTGGCAGGGTGCCGGCGATTTGTGGTTTGGGCGGTACTTCTGGGCGAAAGCACAGGCGCAAGGCGTAGGGCATGGCTTCGAAATCGCAGGTCAGGCTGCGGTCGCGGGCGGCGCGCGTGGTGATCTTTGTGATCACCACCCGGGAGGCGAAGGCCTTCGGTGCGTCGCCGCTGACGGTCAGGACCTGCCCCGGGGCCAGGGTGGCGCTGCTGCTGGTGCCGCTGAGGTGGGTCTGGTTGTTGAGGTAGCGTTCGTGGCGCAGGCGCGCATAGAAAAAGCCGCTTTCGCTTTGCAGGTCTTCGTCGCGCAGGTGGGACTTGCCGAGCACGCGGTAGGGTTCGGCGTAGTGGTAGGCGTCGCCGTAGGTGTTGTCGGCGACGCCGCGGGTTGTGGCCACACCGTGGGTGGCGGGCTCGCCGCGGGTCTGGTCGACCTCGCCGTCGAGGTAGGCACGGCTGTCGTCGGGGTGATAGGCGCGTACGCTGACCTGCTGTTCCACCACCCGGTGGCGGGTTTTCAGGGCCCAGACGCTGTCCTGCTCGCTGTTGCTGAAGCCCGACGGTGAGCGCAGCGGCAGCTCGACGTCGAACTGGTAGCAGCGCTGGTCGTCGCAGAACTCGACGACGTCGAAGGCGAGCTCTTCGTGCTGGATGCAGCGGTACCAGATGCCGACGTCGGCCAGGATCCGGCTGATGAAAGCCAGGTCGCTTTCCTGGTACTGCATCACCTGCTCGCGCGGCGGGTATTCGCGCTTGAGGTTGAAGCGAAAGTGCCCGGTGTCGAGACCGTGGCGGTCGCGCAGAATGCTTTTGACGATGTCCGGCACGGACTGGTGCTGATAGATCCGCGTCTGCTGGCCGCGATCGAGCAGGGCCAGGCGCGGTTGCAGGGTGACTTCGTAGCGGGCTTCGTCGATTGAGCCGGACAGGCGCTGGCAGGCGGTAATGCGGCCATAGACGGTGCGCAGGGGCTTGGGCGGTCTGGGCACTTCCCAGTCGAACACGGGCACGTTGGACGGTGCGTCGTACAGGCTGAACTCGGCGTACTGGCCGATGAATTTTTCCGCGCCGATGTCGAGGTCGCTGGCGGTGAATTCGATGCGGTAGAGGTAGGGTTGGCTAAGGTGCTCATGGCCCTCGAAGGCGAGGACGTCGAGGTGGGTGTCGAGTTTGTCGATCTTGAGTGTGTGGCGGTTGTGGCCGAAGACAGGGTTCATGCTCGGCCCTCAGGTGCAACGACTGAAGGTCCGTCGGTGAATTGCAGCGTGATGCCCTCCTCTTCATTAAAGCCCAGGGTCACGCCAAGGGTTTTGTATTTGGCGGCCTGACGCTGCAGCAGCTGTTGGCTGAGGACCGGCAGAATCTGCTGGTTGAGCAGGCTGTCGATGTTGCGCGCACCGGTGTCGGGCAGCAGGCAGGCGGCGACCAATGCATCGTGCAGGCCATCCTCAATCACGCAGGCCAGGCCGTAATGGCTGTGCAGGCGACTGGCGACCTTGGCAAGTTTCAGGGCGACGATATGCTTGAGCGCGTCGGCCAGCAGCGGGCGGTAGATCAGGGTCTGGAAGCGGGCGAGCAACGCCGGCTGGAAGTGCTCGCGCAGCAGCGGTCGCAGCCATTCGTGCAAGTCGCTGTCGCTGGCTTCGGGCTGTTCGCGCAGACCGTTTTGCAGCTCATCACTGCCGAGGTTGGAGGTCATCAGGATGACGGTGTTGCGGAAGTCGATTTCGCGCCCTTCGCCATCGCGCATGAAGCCACGGTCGAACACTTGATAGAACAGATTGAGCACGTCGCGGTGAGCCTTCTCCACCTCATCCAGCAACACCACGCTGTAGGGCCGCTGGCGCACCGCTTCGGTGAGCACGCCGCCCTGGCCGTAACCGACGTAACCCGGTGGCGAGCCCTTGAGCTGGCTGACGGTGTGGGCCTCCTGGTACTCGGACAGGTTGAGGGTGATCAGGGATTTTTCGCCGCCGAACAGGCAGTCCGCCAGCGCCAGGGCGGTTTCGGTCTTGCCGACGCCGCTGGTGCCCACCAACAGGAATACCCCCAACGGCGCCTGCTCTTCGGTCAAGCCGGTCTTGGCTGCGCGCAGGCGCTGGGCCAAGGCACCGAGGGCAGATTCCTGGCCAATCACCCGCTCGCCGAGTTGCCATTCCAGAGTCAGCAGGCTGGCTTGTTCGTCCTTGAGCAAACTGCCCAGGGGCACGCCGGTCCAGTCGGCGATGACTTCCGCAACACTGCGTGCATCGACGTCCAGGGACAGCATTGGCTGGCTGCCCTGGGCCCGCAGCAATTGCTCCTGCAGTTTCGCGCAGAGGTCGCTGCGGGCCGGTTCGGCCTGACGCGCATCGAGCAATTGTCGGGTCAGGTCAAGTTCATAGCGGTACTGGCACAGCAAGTCGTCCTGCTGTTGTTGCATCTCGACCTGCTGCCCGGCGATCAGCGTCAATCGTTCGCTCAAGTCGCTGCCATTGAGTTGCACATCCTGTTCCAGTGCGCGCCGCTCCAGCTCCAGCGCGGCATGCCGGGCCTTGAGCCGCACCAGTGCCTGGGGCTCGCAGTCGAGGCTCATGCGCACCCGCGCGCTGGCGGTGTCGAGCAGGTCGACGGCCTTGTCCGGCAAATGGCGGCCGGTGAGATAACGCCGCGACAGGTTGACGGCGGCCTGCACCGCCGCATCCTGAATGTGCACGCCGTGATGGCTGGCATAGCGCGCCTTGAGACCGCGCAGCATCAGGCAGGCACTGGCGTCGTCAGGCTCGTCGACCTTGACCATCTGAAAACGCCGCTCCAGCGCGGCATCACGTTCGAAGTACTGTTTGTATTCGCTCCAGGTGGTCGCGGCGATGGTGCGCAATTCACCACGGGCCAAGGCGGGCTTGAGCAGGTTCGCGGCATCCGCCCCACCGGCCTGGTTACCGGCGCCGATCAGGGTGTGGGCTTCGTCGATGAACAGCAGCACCGGGTTGGCCGACTGCTGCACAGCGTCGATGACATTTTTCAGGCGTTGCTCGAACTCGCCCTTGACCCCGGCGCCCGCTTGCAGCAGACCCAGGTCGAGGGTGCGCACGCTGACCGCCTTGAGGCTGTCCGGTACGTTGCCGTCGGCGATGCGCAGGGCCAGGCCTTCGACCAGCGCGGTCTTGCCGACGCCGGGCTCGCCGACGAGGATCGGGTTGTTCTTGCGCCGCCGGCTGAGGATGTCGATGACCTGGCGGATTTCATCGTCACGCCCGAACACCGGGTCGATCTGCCCGGACTTCGCCTTGGCTGTGATGTCCTGGGTGAATCTGTCCAGTACCGCTTGCAAGGCATCGTGCCCGGCACCGTCGGCGAGCTGCGTCGCCGGGAGCGGGTCCAACGCGCTTTGCTGTTGTACCTGCGGGCGTTCCTCGGAGTGTTGGTCGAGCAAGGCAAACACCTGCTGCAACTGGACTTCGCTGAGGCCCAGTATTGACCAGACCGCTTCGCAAGCCAGTAGGTCCGGACGCTCCAGCAATGCGCCGAGCAGGTGTGCCGAACGCAGGTTGTCGTTGCCCTCCAGCGATGCGCGCAGCCAGGCGTTCTCGATGAGTTTCTGTAACTTGCCGCACAACTGCGGCTTGCCCTGTACGCTGCGCGGCAGCCTGTCGAGGTGGTCGAGCAAACCGCGCCAAAGCGCATCCATGTCCCACTCATGGCGGCGCGCAATGAGGGTCAGGTCGCCCTCGCCTTGCTCCAGCAACTTGAGCAGCCAGTGCTCGATACTGATCCGCTCATGGGCACGGCTTTGACACAACGAAGCCGCCGCGCTGAGCGCCTGGGCGCAGTAGGGATTGAGGCGGCGAAGCAGGCGCGTGGAGTGATGGGACATGGGGAAACATCCTTGTGCTGGAAGTCCAGCCTGTGGTCGGTTGTGGCAATGAAAAGGGGCGAGATGGGCTGGGGTGAACGTCCGCGAACGGACGCTCAGCCCAGCACACCGAAACCAGCAGGCAGGGCCTGCCTGCTGGCCGTCCGGGGTTACGCGGTCTAGCGTTCGTTCCAGGAATCGGAGTGACTGATGTTGCCGTCCTTGTAGGTCCAGGTGATCTTCTCGTAGCGCAACTCAATCTGTTCCAGATGGTTGTGCTTCTCTTTGTCCGGGTCTTTGACGTCGTGCATTTTCGGGGCGACTTTCACCACTTTGACCTTCTCCAGTGTGGTGTTGAAGTACTCGACTTCCTGGCCGGCATCGTCGATGCGATACCACTTGAACTCAGCACTGCTGAGGGTCTCGCCAGTGGCTACTGCCCTGTACAGGTACGGGCTGGAGGCATCGACTTCCTTGGTGAACTGGAATGGGGTATGGATCCGTGTACCGGTCAATTTGCCGGTGTTGTTGTCGGTGGGGATGTACACGCTGTGGTCCTGAGCGACCACCTCGATACTGCCTTCGCGTTTGTCCACGGTCACTGACCCCTTGAGGTCCGCGCCGCCGTCATCTTTCAGCCACAGGTAAATGGGGACTGCCATGTGAAGCTCCTTTTTTCAGTACACAGATGCCGCGTTTGCGACAGGGGGTTGTACGTCTGCCCCGGTCGTGGGATGCGCGCAGGCCCCCACTTCCGGCACCAGACGGATATCGACGCGACGGTTGGCCTGACGCCCCGCCTCGGTGTCATTGCTCGCGATCGGCTGGCTCTTGCCAAAGCCCTGCACCGCGAAACAGCTGTCGGGGATGCCGCCCATGCGTTGCATCCAGTCACGTACCGCTGCCGCACGGGCGCGGGATAACTGCAGATTGTGTTCGTCGCTGCCCACGGCATCGGTGTGCCCGGCGATGACGATCAGCCAGCCAGGTTGGGCCTTGATGCCGACCAGGGCGTCGATCAGCACCCTGGTCGATTCCGGCTTGAGTCGGGCACTGGCGCTGCTGAACAGCGACAGGCTGTCCAGGCGCACGGTTCGCGCCGCGCGTGCTGGCATCGGGCTCGTCGACGGTTGCCTGTGGTTGGCGATGGTCGACAGCAACCCTGCGCGCAATTGCTCACCGCGATACAGGCCAAGGCCCAGCGCCAGGGGCTCGCCCCGGCGGTAGTAACTGTCGAGGCGCACCGCGTCCTCGCGCAGCACGTTCAACGCTTCTTCCCGTTGGGCAAATTCGGGTTGATCGCGACGCTCCGTCGGGGCAATGGACGCATAACGCCGCAGGTCATCGCTGACCTGACGCAGCAGCAGGGTGTTCTGCCAGGCCGAGCTGGTCAGGGCGACAACGGCGGCAGCCGCGAACAGCCACAGCGCAATCACGCTGGCGCGACGTATTGGTAAACGTCGAGCCTGTGCCGGCAGCAGATTCAGTAAAGGATCAGGGAACGGCAGCGACGCATCCGGCGCTTGTACCTGTGCATCGGCGTCCCTCAGCCCGGTCTTGCCCCGCAGCCATTGCCCCCACAGATTGCCGGTCATCATCCCGGGCAGTGTCGGTACCAAGGTGCTGGCGCGAACCAGCGGCAAGCCGGCAGGATGGCGACCTTCACGGCTGGCGAAGTGCGCCAGGACATATTCATCCAGCCAGGCAGCAGCACTGTTGAGCTGGACGCTGGCCTGCAACCGCCGAGTGTGGGTTGCATGTTCAGCGGGCAGCCGATACCAGTCGTCGGGGCCAAGGCACGCCCCCCCTTCACGAATGTTGCAGGTGCCCTGCCCGGCTTCCCAACTGAACCAGGCCCCCCTGCTCGCCGATGATTGCAGGTAGCTGACGAGCATCAGCGGCAGTGCAATACCACGCTGACGAATCAGCCCGGCCTGGTAATTGAACGTACGCACGTGCCCGGCCAACACCGCGGCATCGGTGTGCTCGCCCGGGTTGACAATGAACATCACGCAGAGCTGCCCGGCCCACTCGGGACGCAAGGCCAGGACACTGTCAGTCACCCCGGGCAGTTGTTCCGCACTAGAGACCCGCAGGTAACAGCCCTGCTCGGTCATGCGCAACGCCGGCTGGTCGTTGCACGCTTCACCAAACAGCCCGGCCAGGCCATCACCACACACCAGTACCACCGGATGACGATACGCAGCCGGTGGCAACGCCAGGTGGTCGAGCGAGCCGGGCAATTGCCGTTGACGCGCGGCCCGGACACAGGCGAGCGCAACGCAACCGACAACGATCAGGGCCACGGCGGCACGGCCCCATCCGCCAAACGGGATAATGGCCAGCAGCATCAGGGCCAGTGCCCCCGCCCACAGCCAGAGGCCTTGTTTGAGTTTGAGCGTCATGGGCTCCACCTCAGGCTTGCGCGGCCAACAGCGTCGCAACCAGACCACCCAACAGCTGGTCGAGGCCGTACCAGACACCGGCCAGCAACAGACCGACAGCCAGGACGTTGACCAGCGGTGAGCGCAACCAGCGCAGCGCCATTGCGCCATGGCTGGCGATGAGGGGGCCAGTTAATGTCTGACGCAGCTTCAGCGGTGCGACCCGGGCTTTCAGCTCGGCCAGCAGTTGTTCACGCTCGGGGTCATTGTCATCGCGATAACGGCCGCGAAAACCCAGGGTCAAAACCCGCTGGAAGGTCGTCAGTACCTGAAGGTCCGGCGCCGGTTCGCGCAGCACCTCGCGCATGTCCTCGTACAGGAACTCCCCGGCCTGGTGGCGATTGAAAAACTTCGCTTGCAAGGGTTCACTGGCCCACCGGGAATGGGCATCGTTATCGGTGCGGTTGAGCATGGTTTCATCCAGCAGCGCACATTGAGCGTGGCTGATATGGTCGATGCTGCGTTGGGCCAGGCCGGCATCCATGAGCCGCTGGCGAACGTGCTCGACCTGCTTTACGCAAAGCGCCTTGACCTCATCGCTGCTTTGCGCGGAGGCCCCTTGCCGCAACTCGACCACCAGCAGGTAGCTGTCTTGCAACAACGCGTCGATGTCGACCGTCATGGCGGCCGGTTTTTTCGCTTCGATCAGGTTCATGCACGTAGTACCGCGAACAGTTCAAGTTTCACTTCGGCCAGGGTGCTCGGGACGTACAGGGCACAGATGCCCTGATCCCGAATGGCTTGTCCCTTGGCATGGTTGAGATCCAGGGCGAAGTACTGGTTTTCCAGGCGCAGGGGGATGGCCGCCGGTACGTGACTGAGGGACTGCAACGGCACGCCATCGAGGGCGGCGTTGACCAGCTGATCGACTTCGTCCGGTGTGCCGATCTTGCACAGTTGCGGGAACTGACTCTGCAATTGCACCGCAGGCAAGCGGCAACGCACCGACAGATAGAAGTCGGCGCTGTCGGGCTCGCGCAAACGGGCGTCGTCAAGTCGGACCTGCCAACGGTTGGCTGCGCTCTGCTCGAGTGTCAGGGCGATGACGCGAGAAGGCAGGCTGGCCTCCAGCAACGTGGAGATCATGCGCAACAGCGGCGGGAACACGCTTTCCAGGTGTTCGTGGCGGTAAGGCGGAATCTGCTCGACATCGTGTTCGAGGGAAAAGGTCAGCAGACTGCCGGCCAGTTTTGTCAGCTCCAGATAGACCTGCTCGGGATGTCGCGCCGGCCAGGCCTTGAGATCGGCCAATACCGGCTGGTAGGTGTTCAAAGCATTGAGCAACCAGAACAACGACACGTCGGCCACGGCGAAGTCAGCCATTCGCTGGTTGCTCTCACGGCGCATGCCCATCAGCCGCTGACGCTTGGAGGACAACTGGGTCAACAGGTTATCCAGTTGCGTCAACAGACCCGGGTGGGCCGCGAAACTGAGCAGCGGCGGCACATAGTCAGGATCAAGGCTCCAGGCGCCCTGCCCGTCACGCACCAGGCGCGCGATCGGGCAGGTCAGGTAATCGCCGTTCTCGTCGTGATCGAAGCGCAGGCTCAGCACGTGTTCCAGTACGCCGACCGATTGCACTTCATCGGCGTAAATGTCCTGCACCTGACGCCAGTCCTGACGATAACGGGTGGGTCGATCGGCCTTGTCGGCGTCGAACAGGCAGTTGTTGCCATTGGCCTGTTCCAGTGGCAAGGCCAGGAGCAAGGTCGCCGCCTGGGTATCGTCGGACAGCAGGCGCGACAGCTCCAGCCCCAGGGGCAGTCGATCGACATGGTCAGTGTCGATCAAGGTGCCGTCAGGCATGCGCAGGCTCAGGCGAGTGGCCTTGAGCTTGCCCAGGCGCAGTGCTTGCAGGTCAAACGCGACGTCCTGGACGCCCCAGGGGTGCACCAGGGACAGACGAGCCAGGCGCTCGTTGGCCCAGGCTTCCCAGCGCGCCTGCTGCTGGAATTGCTGCGGGGACAGCAATGCCCCCGCGGCCCACAAGGGGCGGTCGATTTTCATGAGGTCGAATCCCTACGCAATGGGTTGGGTTTGCACAGGACTCAGGCTTTCGCCTTGGGCATCTGCGAAACCAGCGACAGGTTGACGTCCATGCCTTCCACCTGGAAATGCGGCACGGCATACAACTTGACGCGGAAGAAACCCGGGTTGTCCTCGATGTCTTCGACGGTGACCCGGCCAGCCCGCAACGGGTGCGAAGCCTGCAGCGAGTCGCCCGGATCGTTCATCTCGGTGACCAGCCCGCTGACCCACTTGTTCAGCTCCAGCTCCAGCAATCGGCGGTCCTTGGTGGTGCCGATGTTTTCGCGCTGGATCAGCTTCAGGTAATGGGCAATGCGTGACAGCAGGAAGATGTAGGGCAGGCGCGCATTGATCCGGCTATTGGCGGTGGCCTCCGGGGTATCGTATAGCGCCGGTTTCTGCGTGGAGTTGGCCGAGAAGAAGCACGCGTAGTCACGGTTCTTGTAGTACGAGAGCGGGATGAAACCGAGGTTGGCGAACTCGAACTCGCGCGTCTCAGGAATCATCACTTCCGAAGGGATCTTCACCTGATTGCCAGTGCCCAGATCGTACAAGTGGATCGGCAAGTCGGTGACCGCGCCGCCAGACTGCGGACCGCGGATCTGCACGCACCAGCCGTTGGCGATGAAGCTCTTGACCATGTTGGCAGCGAAGGCAAACGAGGCGTTGGTCCAGAGGTATTTGTCGTGGTCCGGTCCCTTGACGCTTTCGATGTAGTTGAAACTGCGCACCGGAACCGTGTCCGGGCCATACGGCAGACGGCCCAGCACGCGGGGCATGAGCAAGCCGATATAGCGGGCATCGTCGCTGTCGCGGAACGCTTTCCACTTGATGTATTCGGCACGGTCAAAGTAGTTGCCGATGTCCTTGATGGCGGCGACTTCTTCCATCGAGTGCTTGCCAAAAAAGGCCGGGCCGACGGAGCCGATGAAGGGCATGTGCGCGGCTGCCGAGACTTTGGAAATATTGCGCAGCAAGGCAATGTCCTGCGGGCTGCGGTCGAACTCGAAGTTGGAAATGGCAGCGGCGATCGGCTCACCACCCGGGGTGTCGTACTCCTGGGTGTAGGTATGCACATACAGGCCACTTTGCGCGATCTCCGGCGCATCCTCGAAATCCTGGACCAGGTGATCCTTGCTGATATCGAGCAATTCGATGCGCACGTTCTGGCGAAAATCGGTCTGATCGATCAACGATTTCACACCACGCCAGGTGGACTCCACCCGCTGGAAATCCGGGTGATGCATCACGGCGTCCAGTTGGCGGCTGATTTGTGCATCCAGCGACGCAATATGTTCATCCAGCAGTGTCTTGTCCAGACGCCGGACTTTGCGCGAAGACTGTTTGATCAAATTCAAGAAAACACTGACAGCGGCAGTCACTCGCTCATCGGCAGAAACGTCCGACAGCGCCTCGGAACCTTGAAACACTTCGATTTCGCCCAGCACTTTTACCGGGTTGAGATTGATCTTGCCAAACAACGCGCCATATACGCCTTGGTTTTCTTCAGGCAACACTATAGTGCCACGCGATTGCGCTTGAGAATGTTCGATAGACATTTTTAAACTTCCCTTTAAACGAGCCGAGGTGAATTAACGAATGTGTTCCGGAGTCAGTGCCGCCAACTCACCTCGCAGTTCGTCACTCAGTGCCTCGTCCATGAGAATACGCTCCAGTTCCTGACGGAACGTGGCATTGTCCAACAGGTTGGACTTGAGGTCGCGCAGCAGGTTACGCATAGCCAGCAGTGCGCGCAGTTGCGGAATTTGCCGAGCCACTTGTTCCGGCTCGAAATCCTTCATGCTCCGGAAACCCAGGTTGACCGCCGCTTCGCCGGCATCCTCCGCCAAGGTATTGGCCACCGCCAGCTTGACCTCGGGAGAAAACTCGGCCAGCACGCTATCGAAATTATTCTTGTCGATGGCGACTTTGCTTCTCTCGGACAACGGCCGCTGCTCCTTGCCGTTACTGTAGTCGCCCATCACCATCAACTTGAGCGGCAATTCGACCTTTTTCTGTGCATCGCCCGTATGCAAATCGAGCTTGATGTTGACCCGTGTCTTGGGCACTTCGTTTTGGAAACTACCAGAAGCCATAAAATCTCCCTGGATATTTGTAACAACATAAAGCGTTACAAAAATTCAATGACATAATCGAACTCAGGAGTTGAGTCGACAATACGCAATTACATAAGCGGACGTGACATGCAAGCTTGCTTCGGCAGCGAAAGATGAGCCCTTTCAAAGGCAACCGCAACTACGGAAACAAATACTCAAACACTATCAGATGTAATAGTGAACTATCTTACAAAGACATTCCAACCGCCAAATTAATATTTAGATGCGCCTTACATCGCACTCAGAATTTACCTTCCCTCTAAATAGCCATTTCCCACACAACTAAGGAAATTTCCTACTCGAAGATTATTGGCGTGTTTTGATTGCGGCGCGGCATGGCCGTTGAGACAGCGGATGGTCGGTTAATTCCGGAAAAGCGGGGAGGCGATTTCACGACTGCCGTGCCCGGGTCTTGAAGACCGGGCACGGGCAGCACA
Source organism: Pseudomonas sp. GNP012 (assembly GCF_054343835.1). Taxonomy (NCBI): domain Bacteria; kingdom Pseudomonadati; phylum Pseudomonadota; class Gammaproteobacteria; order Pseudomonadales; family Pseudomonadaceae; genus Pseudomonas; species Pseudomonas sp. GNP012. The sequence continues at coordinate 2,888,199 of NZ_JBTGUU010000001.1, forward strand.
GTGCTGCGGGATTCTAGAATTTTTCCGCGATGTACTTGAACGGATAGTTCGGATCCCGATAGTTACCGGGACTTTGGCGCTTGGGCAGTTTCACTTTCGCCCGCGGTACTTCCTCATACGGAATGCTGCTGAGCACATCACTGATGATGTTCAGTCGCGCCCGCCGCTTGTCATTGGAGTTGGCGACCCGCCACGGGGCGAACTCGGTGTCGGTGGCCTCGAACATGTCGTCCCGGGCACGTGAGTAGTCGTACCAGCGGTTATAGGACTTGAGGTCCATCGGTGACAGCTTCCAGATCTTGCGCCCGTCGGTGATGCGCGCCTTGAGGCGTCGGGTCTGCTCCTCCGGGCTCACTTCAAGCCAGTATTTGATCAGGATGATGCCCGATTCGACCAGTGCATGCTCGACCCGCGGCGCCACGGTGAGAAATGAGCGCACCTGCTCTTCGGTGCAAAACCCCATGACCCGCTCGACACCGGCGCGGTTGTACCAACTGCGATCGAAGATCACCACTTCACCGGCCGCCGGCATGTGCGGCAGATAGCGTTGCACATACATCTGGCTTTTTTCCCGATCGGTCGGTGCCGGCAACGCGATCACCCGGAACACCCGCGGGCTGACCCGTTCGGTCAGTGCCTTGATGGTCCCGCCCTTGCCGGCGCCATCACGGCCCTCGAAGACGATGCAGACCTTGGCGCCCGAGTGCTGTACCCACTCCTGCAGCTTGACCATCTCGACATGCAGCCGCGCCAGCTCCTCGAGATAGACCTTGTTCTTGAGCTTGCCGCTTTCAACCGGCTTGCTCTTCGTTGCCGTCTTCTTCTTTGCCATGCCCGTAATCTCCTTCAATGCGTCACACAGCGTCCGGGATGCACCCGGCCGCACTCATTCAACGCCGATTGCGCTGGTAATGTTCAACCGCCAGTTCCAGGTTCAGGAACATGCGTGCCTCACCCAGCGTATGGCCCAAGGGTGCCTTGATGACCATGTCCCATACACTGGGGCTCATACCTACCAGCCACAGTGAAATGCCTTTCTCGCTCATGCGCTGCTCGGCGCTGGTGAGCATTTTCAGGGCCGTGTATTCCAGGTCGAACACGCTGCGCAGGTCCAGGACCACGACCCTGGGTGTCGCCGCATCGATCAGCGGCCGGATTTTCTCGGCGATGCGCTCGGCATTGGCGAAGAACACCCGCCCCTCGGGCCTGAGCAACAGCAGCCCGTCAAACTGTTCGTCATCTGCGTTGCCGGTGGCTTGCGGTCGATAGACGTTGGTGCCGGGCTTGCGTGCCAGAACATGCACGGGCGGGTCCGAGAGCTGATAGGCCAGGGCCAGCAACGAGACGATGATCGCCACGACGATCCCTTGCAGCGTGCCCAGCAGCATCACGCCGATCATGGCCACCACGGCCCAGGCGAATTCGGTACGGCGAACCGACAGGATTTCGCGAAACTCCGCCGGCTCGATCAGGCCCACCGAATACACGATCACCACGGCGGCGAGCGTGGCATTGGGCATCAGGCCAATGAGCGGTGCCAGCAGCAGGCAAGTACCCAATGCCAGTGCAGCGGTAATCAGTGCGGCCAGTTGCGAGCGGGCACCGGCCAGGCGGTTGACCGCCGTTTGCGTGGTCCCGCCACCCGCGACCATGGCCCCGAGAAACGCACCGCCTATGTTGGCAACGCCAGTGGCCAGCAGCTCCCGATTCGGTTGTGGGGCAGGCTCGTCACTGCGGGCGAACGCGCGTCCCGCGGCAATGGTTTCGGTGAAACTCATTAGCGCGATACCCATCGCCGAAGGCCACAGGGTTTCGGCCAATGACCAAAGCGGCAGGGTCGGTGCGGGCAACCCGATCGGCACCACACCAACGGCGGACACGCCAAAACTCTCCAGGCCAAGCAGGCTCATGCCGAGTATGCCCAGCGCCACCGCAATCAAGGGCGCGGGCAATCGCGGCGTAAAGCGCTTCATGCCAACCAGCAGCAGTATCATGAATACCCCGACCGCCGCGGTCGGCAGCGAGGCATGAGGGATGCTCTGAACCGAAGCCACCAGGTTGTGCAGGAAGCCACCTTTATCGATGTGGGTGCCCAGCAGCTTGGGTAGCTGGTCGAGCACGATGACCACGCCGATGCCGGCCTTGAAACCCACCAGCACCGGTTCGGAAATGAAATTGGCGACGAACCCCAGGCGCAGCAACCCCGCGACGATCAGGATCGCCCCCACCATCAGGGCCAGCGTGGCGGAGCCGGCGAGCAGGGTCGCCGCATCGCCATCGGGGCTGATCTGGCCCAGTGCGGAGCCAGCGAGAATGGCCAGGGTGGTCGTGGTGCTGACACTGAGCGGACGCGATGTGCCGAGCACGGCATAGATCACCATCGGCACCAGCACCGTGTACAGCCCGACCTGCACCGGCAGGCCGGCAATCGTGGCGTACGCCAGCGCCTTGGGAATGACCACGGCCGCTGCCGTCAGCCCGGCGACCACATCGCCCCGTAGCCAGTCCGGCCGATAACAGTCGAGCCACTCCGGGATCAACAGGCTGCGCACGCTACCCCGCTGTGGAATGCCAGGGTTGCGCGCTTGCGGATCGCTGCCTTGTTGATTCATCAGTCACTCCAGTCACAAATCGTCCGTGCGGATGATGAGTGGGCTCAACTGACCGCACAATCCTTTAACTGCACGCGTAACCACTGCAGACCTTCATCGGCATCGAAGCGCGCGTGGCAGCAGGCAATCCGCGCAGGCTCGACTACAAATGTAGCCGGTTTGCACGGCTACGCCGCCACATGACTGGAGAAGGAGACAGACGCCCTACCCTCTGCGCGCAAAAATGGAAAGCCTTATATGGACGACGTCATGAGGGCGATAAATGAGCTATACCCGCTAATTCCCCCATTGCAGTTCTTCAACTCAGGAGTTTGGCAATGAAGCTCAAGACCTCTCTGGCAGCACTCATGGTGGCGGCAAGCCTTTTCGGCTGCGCCACTTCCTCGCACCACGGCGTGAACCTCAACCTGGTCGCCACCCGGCAAAACGCCGGTCAGATCGGCACCGTCACCTTGACCGACTGGGACAAGAAAACCGGGCTCAGTTTCTTCATCAGCGGTGCTCCAAGCGGGGTCACCCTGCCCCTGCGCCTTTATTCGTTCATCAATAACGGCACCTGCGAGCAACCCGGGTCAGTCGCCTACGCGATGAACGACACCGTCAACACCGAACGTCAACCCATACGCGGCTGGTCTTTTACCCGAACCGCGCCCGTGCCGTTGCAAACCCTGGTTGACGGCAAATATTCGGTGGTCGTGCGAACGGCTGCGACCGATGGCAACGTCGATATCTTTTGCGGGGACATCAAGGCGACAGAGCCGGTGAAATAGCCCTGGCCAGTGCCGACCAGCCCACGCCCCGGTACCGCTCGTGCCACCGGTTGTCCGGTGCGAGCGGTGGCGTCGGGTGAACGGAAACGGGGCTCGCAGCAACAACCAGTAACAAACCTGTCATTACTCACTGATAACGTCCTGACGCTTTCCCGAACCGCATCCGCTCGATCTCCGATCGCCAGTTTCCTGTACCAGGGCTTTGCCCCTCCGCTCAAGGTGACACTTCAGGTGTACGCAAGCACGACGCGCAAGCAAATCATCATCAGGTCCAACGACATGAGCTGCGACGACTTTGGCGCGTTGTTCTCGAACCTGTTCGGCAACCTGTATGCCGACTCCCCGCCACCGCCGAAAAACATCATCATCGGCGGGGTCTACGGCCGGCACGAAGGTGTCAGTTTTCGGCGCATGCACTATCGCGGCGACTTCACGGTGGACTTTCCCGCACCCCTTGATGAAATCACTTTCGTCATTCCTACCGCCGGCAAGATCATCTTCAACCACGTCACCGAGTCGGTAGGTTTCGCGCAGATCGGCCTGGCGATCGACAAGGCCGAGGTCCGCTCGGCGCGCTTTGTCGATAACCACGCACAGCACGGGATTTCGATCAGCCGTCGGCTGATCACCGAGCGCCTGTCGACACTGCTGGGCAAACCCATTCTGCAAAAGGTGCATTTCGAACCGGTGGTGGATCTGAAGGCATCGGCCTTGCAGGGCATCCGGGCATTGATCGAACTGGCCACGGGCAGCGAGTTCGACCTGCTGATCAACAGCGGTTCGCTGATGCCTTCGCGCCTTCGCGAAATGCTGGTCGATGCGGTGCTCGAAACCTGGCCGCACAACTTCACCGAAGCCCTCCGGCGCCCCTCTCCACTGATAGCGCCGCGGCATGTGAAGCTGGCCGTCGAGTACATCCAGGCGCACCCCGAGCACCTGGCCAGTGGTTCGGAGCTGGCGCAACTGACCCATGTCAGCCTGCGCGCCTTGCAGGAAGGTTTTCAGCGCTTCATGGGTACTTCGATCGTTGCCTATCAGCGCCAGGTACGCCTGGAGCGCGCCTTTGCCGCGCTGTCCCAGGGGGCGGCGCCGTCGGTGACAGACGTCGCCTTGCAATACGGCTTCAGCAACGTCGGGCGGTTTTGCCAGTATTTCCAGAGTGCCTACGGCATCAGTCCCGCAGACGTGAGAAAGGGTGTGCGAGCGCGGCCGATGGCGACCCATTGAGGGATTAGCGGGAGCGCTCGCGAAGGCGGAGTGACATTCAACATCCCTGTCGACTGACATGGCCTCTTCGCGGGCAAGCCCGCTCCCACAATGTTTTGTGCTTGCCACATGATCCGGGCACGACACACAACCTGTGGGAGCGGGCTTGCCCGCGAAGGGGCCGCAAGACTCAATATCAATGTGCCTGTCAGATCACTATCGCAAGCCATCTCCCACAGCTTGCCTTGACTGATCGTCAGAACAGATAGCTGGCCTTCAGCCCGCCATTGAAGCCATGGCTGTCGCCGCCACCGCTGGCGCCGATTTCCGCCCCCACGCTCCACGGACCAAGGTTGGCCATGACGTTGACGCCACCGGTGAACTGGTCACGGTTGTCGAAGGCGGCCTGCTGCTCGATGTCCAGGCCCAGCAGGTGCCCTTCGCTGTCGACTTCAGGGTCGCCCAGCACATGCTCGTAGCCCACTTGCACCCCCGGCACCAGTTGCCAGGCGCCCAGGCTGACCGGTGCAAAGGATGCGTTGAGATTGGCCACCGCGCTCTTGCGGGTCTCGTGGATACCATCGACGTCCAGCGCCAGCTCGCTGCCTTTTTCCTGGAAGCCTGACAGATTGACGTGGCTGATCCGCACACCGAGGCTTGGCTCGAGGGTCACGCCGTTCACCGGAACCCGGTAGCCCACGGCCAGGGTCGCACCGGTGAGGTTGCCATGGCTGTCGCCCTTGGCCGTGCCCAGGCCGCCGCCGAGCTCTCGCTTGCTCTCGTAATCGAGATAACCGGCGCTGGCATCGGCATCCACAAACAGGCCGCGCTCCAGACCGTTCGGTGCAAAGCGGGCACCGACGCTGAAGAAGGTCAGGTCGGTATCGGCCTCGCCACCTGCGCCACCGACATTGCCGCGGCTGTAGCCGAAGCCGGCATGGGCGCTGAGCTGTTCGGAAAAGCGTTGGGTCAGGCCAATCATCATGCCCTGGCTATGCTCGTTGCTGCTGGAGGCCTGAGAGGAGCCGTCGGTGCCCAGATACCCCGCCAGGGCGGTGCTCCACAGACGATATTGCCCGGTCTTGAGGTCGGTGCCACTGGTGAAAGGCGCAGCAGCCTGATCGATCATCGCGCCCTGGCGCAGCAGGTAGCTGGCAGCGTCGGCATGCACCTGGCCGCCAACGGTAGACTCGACGCCGCCGAGGCTGCGCGCATCGATGGCCGATTGCAGGTAGTAGTTGTAGGCGCTGTAGGTGCCTGACAGGTTGCTGTTCTGCAGTTGTTGCAACAACTGCGCGCCGGCCGCAGCGTTGCCCACCAGGTCCGCTGCGCCAGGCAAGCTGTTGTAGAACACCATCTTGCCGCGCAGCACGTAGATGGTTTCCTGGGACAGGCCCAGGCCTTGCTTGAGGTAGTTGTCCATGGTGCCGTATTGCGCGGTTACCTGGTCCAGCCCGGCTTGCAGGTAACCGGCCTCCACACCGATCAGCGGCCCATAGATGGTCGCCAGGCTCGGTGGCAACGCCGCCAGGGTCGCCCTGATGCGCTCGGCGGTGTAGTCGTTGGTCGCCAGGTAGTTGCTCATGATGGTGGCATCGTCGACCCCGGCGATGCTTTGCAGCACAGCGGCAGTCCAGCCCGTGCGGTCCTTGCCGGCGGTGCAATGGAACAGCGCGGCACCGTCGACCGTGGCCAGTTCATTGAACAACTGGTTGAACTCGCTGCGCATCCCCGCGTTCCTGACGAAGTCACGGTTGGTGTCCTGCATCATCGCGGTGGCTTCGGCGGCGCTGTGGAACGCGACGTTGGTGACGTTCGCGCCAGACGTGGAGCCGCCGATGATGTCGATGTTGGTGTAGGTCGCGCCCGTGAGCATCGTGTCGGGCGTGGCGGCGATCTCGGTGGGCGTGCGCAGGTCGTAGACCGCCTTGATGCCAAGGCCGTTGAGGGTCGCCAGATCCACCGCCGAAGGCGTCAACGCGTTGGAGCGGTAAAACACCCCGCCACGCATCGTGCCGTCGTTGGCTGTGGTGTATGCCGTGGTGAGACCGGCGACATCGCGGAAATTGTCGATGCTTTTCAGGCGTGGCGTGTTGAGGGGGACTGTCTCGGCCGCCTGGGCGGCAGCGATGGACAGGCTCAAAACAGACAGCGAACACACAAGTCGTTGGAACACAGGACAGCCTCATTGGAATCACGTTGGGCTGACCAATATCTACATTGAATTGACGCTGAACATGACAAATCGCCTGCAAACGCTAATCACTGCGCGATGTGTCCGGATGGCTCGTTTTCTGTCCGTGCATGGCCCGGTGTGCGGCCAACTTCAGTGCCGAAAACCCATGACAGGACGGGTAGAGAACGTGCGACGCAACGTTGTTCGGCGATCAAATGCCAGACGCAAAAAACCCGCTTTTCAGCGGGTTTTTGGCTTTTCTGAAACTGCTCGCTACTGCTGTGAACTCAATGGGTTTTTTTCGAGGTCGACATCCCGGCTTTACTCAAGCCTTTGGTGTTGTGTTCACCCGGCGTCGAGGCCGAAATAGCCCTGGCCTTGGAGATACCGCGAGTGTCCTTGGAGTTGGCGATGCCTGAGGTCGTGGTGCCATGACCGTTGTCATCGTTGCGCTCACTACCGTAGTGGTTCCCGCTCAGGCCATGGTCGCGCACGGATTTGCCGGCATGGTCGCTGTCCAGCCCGTTGCCGCGGCCGTTACTGCCGGAGTGGCCTGTGCCGGCGTGTCCGCCACCCATGCCGCCGCCGTGGCCGCCACCGTTTCCGCCGCCATTACCACCGCCGTTTCCACCGCCGCCACCGCCGCCACCGTTTCCACCGCCACCACCACCGCCGTCCTTCGCGTAGGCGGAACCCATGATCGACAGGCCATCAGGCAGCAATGGGGCGGCTGCAAGCATCATGGCGCATGACATTACAGCAACGAGACTCTTGTTTTTGAAAAGCATGATTGCTTCCGTAGGTGGTTGATATCGCGTGACGTATGACGCGATATCCCTCAAACAGTTCAAGCGTCACGACAGGTGGCTGGAAGTCCCTTCACACATCAATCGAACACACCGTTGAGAATTTCATAAACGAGCCCGGTGGCCAGCGCGACCAGGATCAAATCCGTGCCGACTTGCTGCCACTCGTAACCGTCATAGTGGGGCAATCTGCCGACCAGTCGGCCATCCAGCTTTTTGGCAATGCCGGGTGGAAGTGGCTTGCCTCGGGCAAGGTTCTTTTGAATACCCGGTGGCAAGGCAGGCCCGGGGCTCCAGTAACCCGTATTGGCGCCAATGATCTCGAGCACGCTGCTGCGATTGATGCTGGGACCATGACTCCAGTCCCCGCCGCCGGAACCCTTGTTCTTGTTGCCCTGGTTGCCCTGGTTGCCCTGGCTGCCATGGTTGGCCTTGTTGTTGCCCTGGCCGTTACCTGGATCAGCCAGCGCAGTCACTGAGCCGCCGACCAGGGCCAGGCAGGTGATTGCTGCAATCAACGATCGAGACTTGATCATGAGTCGTTCCTTCGTGGCGGGAATATTCCCTTAATTTTAGACGCCATTGACGGAGTTGGTTCCATCAGGTCACCGGGCGCCAAACTCGACGCCCGCCCCGGCGCATGGAAGTGCTGATTCCGGGAACTGGGCATTGGCTGATGGAGGAAGCATCGACGCAGACGATTGCGGCGATTCGCGGGTTTATCGAGAAGCAATCTTCTTCGATGTAAGTCCACGCGTGATACATCGCAGATACTTCAATGCATGGCGCTGTTTCCCGATTGTTACCTCAGCGCCGCAGTTGTCACTTCTGCGCCACCGAACGGGCCAATAGAGTATGGCCGTCGGTGTAGAACAGGGTCGTCGACTTGTCGGTCCGCGCCGGCACCGATCCCCCCATCACGGAAGAGGTGAATCATGAGTTTCGTCAAAGTGGAAAAAAACCAGAGCAGCGCCCCGTCGGATGCCGACATGAAAAAAGCCATGGTCGAGTCGGGCGGCACGCCGGGCGAGGTCACCGGGACCAATGCCGCCCGCACCCTGACCTACACCGGCGTGGTCAACCACACGGTGTACGAGAACAAGCTGATCGAGATTGCCAAGGGCAAACGCACCAGCTGGAACTTCGTCTGGGCCGATGCCCGGGCTGCCTGAGGTCAAGGCGGGGCGGCCGATCGGCTGCCCCGCTGACCCGGCCCCTGATACAACCCCGATACCCGCTTGTAACACCAAGACACTTAGCCGCCCTGCCCCTCGACCCTAGAGTGACATCGTCAATGGACTGCAGCGCCAAGCGTCAGCAGCCATTGTTTGCCCAACACACCACCAAGGAAGAGGGAAACCATGAGCAAGTCAATCGCTGTCAGCCAACAGAGCCAGCAGCTTCACAATGATGTGCAAGAAGCCGTCAAGTCGATCATGGGTGCAACGCAACTGAAGGCGTCGGATTACGGCCGGGTACTGAGGTCGGCCCTGGCGGCTTCGCAAAAAACCGTCACCATCGAAATCGCCGCCGGCGACCTGACGCAGCTGAAGAAGTCCGGCTACAAGCTGTGCTTTGCCAAGAAGGTGGGTGACGCCGACTACAACGTGGTCTGGCAGTCCTATGACGCTTACCTGAGCAACAACGAGTTCAGCTGGACGCCTCAATATCAGCTGTTTGCGTCCAACTTGTTCAAGGCAAATGTGCAGGTCAAAGTCTCGACCAACATCGTCAATATCGGCCTGGGGCAAACATCGACACTCGATGAGCACGGTCTGCTGAGTTCGGCGGTTACCGGGGGGCCGAGCATTTCCATGACCTTTGTAAACGACTACGCCCCCATCCATCCGGGTATCAACCAGCTCTCTACCGGCATTGATGGCAATCAGGTCAGCACGCCCATTTACGTTGCGGTGGATCAGGTGGTCACCGGTGAAACCGTGCTGACGCCGGTGGAAACCATCCTCGTGTGGTTCGAACAGAACGTACAGACGAGCACCATGTTCAGTACCTCACGCTCCAAGGCGATCGAAATCGACCTGACGTTCGATAACACCGCAGGTCGCCTTTACGAAGGCGGTCAGTGGAAAACCGTGTAACCGTCATGCCAGGGCAACCTTGCGGTTGCCCTTTCACTTCTCTTTACCCGCCGTGGCGAAGTAGCCCGTCAGCGAGCGACAGATCGACTGCGCGAGGTCCTCCTGGGTGGCGATGCCATAGGGTCGGTCACGATCGAACTGCGCCGACCAGCGAATCCGCCCCTGCGCCACATCCACCAGGCGCAATGACGCGCGCACCCGCGAAGGCTCGACCCGCACGCTGCCTTCCAGGCAATAGCTGTAACGCCCGCCACGCTTGAAGTCCGGTACTGGCTCACTGTTGCGTGCCACCCGCATCAACACATGATTGGTCCGGGTCTGCGCCTGCTCGAACGACTCGAACAGTCGGCAACTCAACTCCTCGCACAAGCCTCGGGCAAAGTCATTACCATCGCGGGTGAGGCAGGTAAACGGCTGGATCTGGACCACAGGATGGCGAGTGCCGACGCCCTTGGGCCGCAGCCGCTGATAGGTCAAGCGATAACACCCGGGTGGAATGCTGAAGCGCACCGGGTCCTGCTGGCCGTTGCCGGCGTAATGCGCTGCGAGCTTGCGCCGCAAGCGCCCCACCTGCACCCGCACCACCGGATCGTCGCCGGTGCAATACACTGCCGGGTCACGACGAAACACCGCGATGCCGATCGCGTGTTCGGTCAGCGGCGTTTTACAAGCCTGAAGGTCGTGCTCGACCAGAAAGCGCAACAGACTGCCCATGCGCCTGGATTTGGCAAACAACGGGCTGACCAGCAACAGCGCCAGCACCCGCTCGATTTCTTCCCGATCGAGCGGCTCGGGAACCCCCGCCGCCGTCGAATCGGTCATGCTCATGATCACCATCGCCTGCCTCCGTGCAGGTTGCCGACAGGAATGGATGTCGCACTCCGTGATTACCCTCGCAGCGTGAGCAGGATCGGCGCTCGGGCACTGCAACGACCAAGCTTAGCAGCCGTGTTGATATCGGCAGGCAATTGCGATGGTAGCAACCCGCCATCCGACGAACGTTCAATCTTGACGTCCGAAAAACTTGTAGGACTTGCCCCTTTTTGGCGAGGGCGCTTGCTCCCGCCGGGCTGCGAAGCGGCCCTCATCCCTTGCGCCTTCTTGAGCCGAATTTTTCCGTCTCGGAACTTTCCTACAAGCTGATGTCGATATGATGGCGCGCAGTAGCAAATCATTCTGGATCGACCAGCGCCAGGCTGCTCCCTGGCCCCTCAAGGAAGTGTGTAATGAGACTAATCATTGCGATGTTGTTGATGCTGAGCGGGTACGCGTATGCCGGGTGCGAAAACATCAAAGACGATGACCAGCGCAACTATTGCAGGGCCCAGCAAAGTGGCAACGGATGCGAAAATATCAAAAACGACGACATGAGAAATGCTTGCCGGGCAGAGACAGGCGGCAGTGGTTGCGAAAATATCAAGGACGATGACCGACGTAATTATTGCCGGGCCAAGCAAAGTGGCAATGGTTGCGAAAATATCAAAAACGACGACATGAGAAATGCTTGCCGGGCGGAGACAGGCGGCGGCAGTGGTTGCGAAAATATCAAGGACGATGACCAGCGTAACTATTGCCGGGCCAAGCAAAGTGGCAATGGTTGCGAAAATATCCATAACGACGACCTGCGCAACCAGTGCAGGTCCGTGACGCCATGAAAGAGCGGCGTCAAAACGCTCAATCAAGCCTAATTGCGTGATCTTTGGGCACATAAATAATCCGATGCCTGATTGGGCATCGGATTATTTATCAACCACGTCTATGCTGTTTCAGCCAGCAGCCGAATCAGGCCTCATCGTAATCAGAAGTTCGCCGGCGTATTCGCGCTGATAATCTCCGCCTCATCCGCCCCGATATTGCGAAACCTGTGCGGTAAGGTCGTCGGGAAGTAATAGCCATCCCCGGCGTTCAGCACACTCACCTGGCCATCCACGGTCAACTCAACCGTACCCCGTGTCACCAGCCCGCACTCCTCGCCTTCGGAATGCACGATCGGCTCTTCGCCGGAGCTTGCGCCCGGTGCGTATTGCTCGCGCAGCAGGCGCATCTGCCGGCTCGGTACGGACGCGCCGATCAGCAGCAGGCGCAGGCCGTGGCGGCCGAGGTCGGGCTGTTCGTTGGCGCGGAAGACGTACTGGTGTTCGCGCGGTGGCTGATCGAAGGTGAAGAAGTCGGCCAGGGACATGGGGATGCCCTCCAGCAATTTCTTCAGGGAGCTGACGGAGGGACTGACCCGATTCTGTTCGATCAGGGAGATGGTTGCATTGGTGACGCCGCTACGCCGGGCCAGCTCGCGCTGGGACAGTTTGTAGCTTTCGCGTACTAATTTGAGTCGTGAGCCCGTGTCCATGACAGCCTTATGTGCCAACCCGCTTTCGCGAGCAAGCTCGCTCCTACAGGGATAATGGATGGGTGGAGTACAGGCGCGGATCACGCCGTTTTCCGGTCCCGGAAACGTGAAAGGCGGCTATTAAATCACGTTTGTTGGTAATGCTCAGCAGGTTCGATAAACGGGTGGAAAAATAGCCATTTGCCATGAAGTTGCACAACCTGTGGGAGCGGGCTTGCTCGCGAAAGCGGTGTGTCAGGCGACATCTGTTTTGGCTGATATGGCCTCTTCGCGAGCAAGCCCGCTCCCACAGGGGACCGCGGTATTTCCGGGATTAAAAAAACCGGCGGCACCTTTAGGGAGATGCCGCCGGCGAGGTAAAGCTTAGATGCCGAAACGGTCGCGCAGCGAGTAGTACACGGCGCCCAAGGCGGTCAGTGGTGCCGAGAAGGTGCGCCCGCCGATCATCGGCATGTGCGGCAAGGAGGCAAACGCGTCGAAACGTTCGGCGTCGCCACGGATCATTTCCGAGATCAGTTTGCCGGCCAGGTGCGAACAGGTCACGCCGTGGCCGCTGTAGCCCTGCATGTAGTAGGCGTTTTTCTCGATACGGCCGAATTGCGGCATGCGCGACATGGTCAGCAGGAAGTTGCCGGTCCAGCGGTAGTCGATCTTCACGTCCTTCAATTGCGGGAAGGTCTTGAGGATTTTCGGGCGGATCAGTTGCTCGATGTCATTCGGTTCGCGCGCACCGTAGACCACGCCACCGCCGTACAGCAGGCGGTTGTCCGCGGTCAGGCGGTAGTAGTCGAGCAGGTAGTTGCAGTCTTCGACGCAGTAGTTGTTCTTGATCAGGCTGCGGGCCTGCTTTTCCGACAACGGCTCGGTGACGACGATTTGCGAACCGCACGGCATGCTCTTGCTGGTCACGCGGTTGTCCAGGCCTTGCGGCAGGTAGGCGTTACCCGCGATCAGCAGGTACTTGGCCTTCACCACGCCCTTGGCAGTGCGCACGGTGATCGGCTCGCCGTAGGTGATTTCCACCGCCGCCGATTGCTCGTAGATCTTGCCGCCCAGGCCGATGATTGCCGAGGCTTCACCGAGGGCCAGGTTCAGCGGGTGAATGTGGCCGCCCTGCATGTCCAGCAGGCCGCCGACGTAGGCATCGGAACCCACTTCGCGCTTGATGTCGGCTTCGCCAAGCAGTGTCAGGTTCTTGTTGCCGTAGCGCTCCCAGCTTTTCTTCTGCTCGGCCAGGCCCTTGAGTTGCTTCTTGTTCATCGCCGCGAAGATGCCGCCGGGACGGTAATCGCACTGGATGTCGTAGTGCTGTATGCGCTGACGAATGATGTCGGCGCCTTCGAAAATCATGCTGCCGAGCACTTCGGCGGTCTTGTCGCCGTAGCGCTCTTCGATGACATCGACGTCGCGGCTATAGGAGTTGACCAGTTGGCCGCCGTTGCGACCACTGGCGCCGAAGCCGACTTTGGCCGCTTCGAGCACGGTCACGCTGTAGCCCGCTTCGGCGAGGAACAGTGCCGAGGACAGGCCGGTGTAGCCGGCGCCGATCACGCAGACGTCACAGTCCACCGCCCCTTCCAGCACCGGGAAATCGCCGGTGAAGTTGCGGGTGGCGGCGTAGTAGCTGTTTACATGCTGTTGATTGCTAGAGCTGTGTTTCATAAATTTCTCCGATGGCCGCCGCAGGTTGCCGGCGACCGCCGCTTTATTGTTGTTAGAGCTTGATCCAGGTCGCTTTGAGCTCGGTGTACTTGTCGAACGCGTGCAGCGATTTGTCCCGACCGTTACCCGACTGCTTGTACCCGCCGAACGGCGCGGTCATGTCGCCGCCGTCGTACTGGTTGACCCAGACGCTGCCAGCACGCAGGCCACGGGCGAAGGTGTGGGCCTTGCTCAGGTTGCGGGTCCAGACGCCGGCGGCCAGACCGAAGATGCTGTCGTTGGCAATCGCCAGGGCTTCTTCAGCAGTGTCGAAGGTGATGACCGACAGCACCGGGCCGAAGATCTCTTCCCGGGCGATGGTCATGGCGTTGGTCACGCCGTCGAAAATCGTCGGCTGCACGTACTGGCCACCGGTGTCTTCGAGGGTGCGGCTGCCGCCGGCGATCAGTTCGGCGCCCTGCTCCTTGCCGATGGCGATGTAGCGCAGCACGTTGTCCAGTTGGCGCTGGTCGACGACCGCGCCAACGGTGGTCGCAGGATCGAGTGCGTGGCCCGGCTTCCAGGCTTGCAAGGCTTCCACCAACAATGGAATGAACTGCTCGCGAATCGAACGCTCCACCAGCAGGCGCGAACCGGCGGTGCAGACTTCGCCCTGGTTGAAGGCGATGGCGCTGGCCGCTGCCTGTGCTGCCGCGCGCAGATCCGGTGCATCGGCGAACACCACGTTCGCGCTCTTGCCCCCGGCTTCGGCCCAGACGCGTTTCATGTTGCTTTGCCCGGCGTAGATCATCAGCTGCTTGGCAATCGCCGTGGAGCCAGTGAAGGCCAGCACGTCGACATCCATGTGCAACGCCAGCGCCTTGCCCACGGTGTGGCCGTAGCCCGGCAGGACGTTGAACACGCCTTTCGGGATGCCGGCATCGAGTGCCAGCTGCGCGATGCGGATCGCGGTCAGCGGCGACTTTTCCGAAGGCTTGAGGATGAACGAATTGCCCATCGCCAGGGCCGGGGCGAATTTCCAGCTGGCCATGATCAGCGGGAAGTTCCACGGCACGATGGCCGCGACCACACCGGCCGCTTCGCGCGTCACCAGGCCCAACTGATCGTGGGGCGTGGCGGCGACTTCGTCGTAGATCTTGTCGATGGCTTCGGCGGTCCAGCGGATCGCATTGGCGGTCGCCGGAATGTCGATGCTCATGGAATCGCTGATCGGCTTGCCCATGTCGAGGGTTTCGAGCAGGGCCAGTTCTTCCTGGTTCGCCAGGATCAGGTCGGCGAAACGGATCAGGATGCGCTTGCGCTCGGCCGGGGCCAGGTTGGCCCACACACCGGATTCGAAGGTGCGGCGTGCGACAGTGACTGCCGCATTGGCGTCGGCTTCGTCGGTGCTGGCGACGTTCGCCAGGAAGCGGCCGTCCACGGGGCTGATGCATTCGAACGTGGCGCCACTGGCGGCCGCGCAGTATTGGCCGTCAATGAAGGCACGACCTTCGATTGTTAGGGACTGGAAGCGTTGCTCCCAATCGCTGCGAGTGTTTGTCATGGTTGTGACTCGATAAGTGATCGTCGGACTGATGCCATTCGGTCATGGATCAGATTGCCGCAGTACCTGTGGGAGCGAGCTTGCTCGCGATAGCGGTGCAACAGTCACTATTAATGTTGAATGTGACGGCCTCATCGCGAGCAAGCTCGCTCCCACAGGGGACTGGTGGTGTCACAGACTCTGTGTACACCACCCATCCACGAGGCCGTTAAACGGTGTGCAAGTACCAGTTGTACTCAAGGTCGGAGATGGAGTTCTCGAACTCGGCCAGCTCGCTTTCCTTGCACGCCACGAACACGTCGATGTACATCGGGTCGATGTAGCGCGCCATGACTTCGCTGTCGTCCAGCTCGCGCAGGGCGTCGCGCAGATTGTTCGGCAGGCTCTGCTCGTTCTGCTCGTAGCTGTTGCCTTCCACCGGGGCGCCCGGCTCGATCTGGTTGGTCAGGCCGTGGTGCACGCCGGCCAATACCGAGGCCATCAGCAGGTACGGGTTGGCGTCGGCACCGGCCACGCGGTGTTCGATGCGCACGGCGTCCTTCGAGCCGGTCGGTACGCGCACGGCCACGGTGCGGTTGTCGATGCCCCAGCTCGGCGAGTTCGGTACATAGAACTGCGCGCCAAAACGACGGTACGAGTTGACGTTCGGGCAGAGGAACGCCATCTGCGCCGGCAGGGTCTCGAGCACACCGCCGATCGCGTGACGCAGCGCGGCGTTCTGCTCGGGATCCTCGCTGGCAAAGATGTTGTTGCCTTCTTTGTCGAGAATCGAAATGTGCACGTGCAGACCGTTGCCCGCCTGGCCCGGATACGGCTTGGCCATGAAGGTGGTGTCCATCTCGTGGTCGTAGGCGATGTTCTTCACCAGACGCTTGAGCAGGACCGCGTAGTCGCAGGCCTTGATCGGATCAGCCACGTGATGCAGGTTGACTTCGAATTGCGCCGGGGCGCTTTCCTTGACGATCGCGTCAGCCGGGATGCCCTGCTCTTTCGCGCCTTCGAGGATGTCTTGCAGGCAATCGACGTATTCGTCGAGGTCGTCGATCAGGTACACCTGGGTCGACATCGGACGCTTGCCGGAAACCGGCGAACGCGGCGATTGCGGACGACCGTTCACGTTGTCCTGGTCGATCAGGTAGAACTCCAGTTCGAACGCGGCGCAGATGGTCAGGCCCATGTCGTCGAACTTGCGCACGACATTGGCCAGCACTTCACGCGGGTCGGCGAAGAATGGCTCGCCTTCGAGTTCGTGCATGGTCATCAGCAGTTGCGCAGTCGGGCGCTTCTGCCAGGGTTCGATGCTCAGGGTGCCCGGGATTGGGTAGCAGATCCGGTCGGAGTCGCCGATGTCCAGACCCAGGCCGGTGCTTTCCACCGTGGAGCCATTGATGTCCAGAGCGAACAGAGACGCCGGCAGGTTGATGCCTTTCTCGTAAACCTTATGAAGACTGGTGCGCTCGATGCGCTTGCCGCGCACCACACCGTTCATATCCGCAATCAGAAGGTCGACGTACAAAACCTCAGGATATTTCTTAAGGAATGCGTTTGCTTCGTTGAGTTGAACGGTACGCAGAGGGACCGACATGATGCACCTATTTTTTACTGTTAATTATTATGTTCACCGCCCTTTCACGAGCCCAGTCAATCCGAAAGGCAAAGTGAAGTCAATAGCGAACACCTGGCCTTTCAACGTTTATTTTCGGGCCTCTCAGAAGGAAGAGAGTGCCAGATACGCCCTCAAACACGCGTAAATCCTGAAGATCGGACGTTCGGCGTTTAGAATTTTTTACATGGGAGTTGTTAATTAAAATCAACAAGGCTAAGCTCCAGAAAAGCTCGTTCAAGTGTGAAACTTCGAGGTGATAAAAATGGCATTCAAGCCATTGATCGGCGTTACTGCGTGCGTCAAACAGATTGGCCTGCACCCCTACCACATCAGCGGCGACAAGTACTTGCGTGCTGTCAGCGTTGCGGCGCTGGGGCTGCCTGTCGTTATTCCTTCCTTGGGCGACCTGACCGAAATCGATGACCTGCTACCGCAGCTCGACGGTCTGTTGCTGACCGGCTCGCCGTCGAACGTGGAACCCTTCCACTATCAAGGCCCCGACAGCGCCCCCGGCACGGAACACGATCCGCAACGGGACCGCACCACCCTGCCACTGATCCGCGCAGCCATCGCTGCCGGCGTTCCGGTGCTCGGCATCTGCCGCGGCTTCCAGGAAATGAACGTGGCGTTCGGTGGCAGCCTGCATCAGAAAGTCCATGAACTTCCAGGCTTCCTCGACCACCGCGAGGCCAACCACCCGGACCTGGCTGTGCAATACGCTGCGGCCCATGCGGTGAATGTGCAGCCCGGTGGTGTGTTCGAAGCGCTGGACCTGCCACCGGTGTTCCAGGTTAATTCGATTCACAGCCAGGGCATCGACCGCCTCGCGCCCGGCCTGCGCGCCGAAGCCGTCGCACCCGATGGCCTGATCGAAGCGATCTCGGTCGAGCACAGCCAGGCCTTCGCCCTCGGCGTGCAATGGCACCCGGAATGGCAGGTTCTGAACAACCCGCCTTACTTGAGTATTTTCCAGGCGTTCGGCGAAGCCTGCCGGCAACGGGCGGCGCTGCGTCACTCGCGCTGACGAACTGATACCCACATTCAACGATTAACTGCCCAACGCGAGCGGGCAGGCGCCTTTGCGTGCCCCGTTCGCGAAAACAACACACTGCAATAACAACAAGTACTACCAGGCAGCCAGGACGGCGGCGCCGAATTAACCCGGAGCGGGAAACGCAATCCCCTGTAGGAGCGAGCCTGCTCGCGATGGATGTCCGGACACCGCGGGCATTCAGACTGCCAGCGTCATCGTTGGCGACCATCGCGAGCAGGCTCGCTCCTACAAGGGATCAGCGCGGACCGGCTTCACGGGTTTGCAATCCACTATTAAGCCGGGCCGTGTTGGCCTGGCGACTGAAACCTGTTGGGAGTTTCACATGGCAAACGCCTCCAGCATTTACAGGAAGGCTATTGAAGGTCACCAGGCACCGAAAAAGGTCCTGGTGAAAGTCGATCGCGTCACCAAGAAATTCGACGAAACCACCGCAGTGGACGATGTGTCCCTGGAAATCCACCAGGGTGAAATCTTCGCCCTGCTCGGCGGTTCCGGCTCCGGCAAATCGACCCTGCTGCGCATGCTCGCCGGTTTCGAGCGCCCGACCGAAGGCCGGATTCTGCTCGACGGTGTCGACATCACCGACATGCCGCCGTACGAACGACCGATCAACATGATGTTCCAGTCCTACGCCTTGTTCCCGCACATGACGGTGGCGCAGAACATCGCCTTCGGCCTCAAGCAGGACCGTTTGCCAGCGGCCGAGATCGAAGCCCGGGTGCAGGAGATGCTGCGCCTGGTACACATGACCCAGTACGCAAAGCGCAAGCCGCACCAACTGTCCGGAGGCCAGCGTCAGCGCGTGGCCCTGGCCCGTTCCCTGGCCAAGCGTCCGAAGCTGCTGCTGCTCGACGAACCGATGGGCGCCCTGGATAAAAAGCTGCGCTCGCAAATGCAGCTGGAGCTGGTAGAGATCATCGAGCGCGTGGGCGTGACCTGCGTGATGGTGACCCACGACCAGGAAGAGGCCATGACCATGGCCCAGCGCATCGCGATCATGCACCTGGGCTGGATCGCCCAGATCGGCAGCCCGGTCGACATCTATGAAGCACCGGTCAGCCGTATGGTCTGCGAATTCATCGGCAACGTGAACGCTTTCGAAGGCACCGTGGTGGAAGACCTGGAAGGTCACGCGATCATCCACAGCCCGGACCTGGAACAGAAGATCTACGTCGGTCACGGCGTCAGCACCTCAGTGCAAGACAAGTCGATCACCTACGCGATCCGCCCGGAAAAAATGCTGGTCAGCACCGTCAAGCCGGACAACCGCTACAACTGGTCCAGCGGCAAGGTGCATGACATCGCCTACCTGGGCGGGCACTCGGTGTTCTACGTCGAGCTGCCTGGCGGCAAGATCGTCCAGTCGTTCATGGCCAACGCCGAACGCCGTGGTGCACGTCCGACCTGGGACGATCAGGTCTACGTGTGGTGGGAAGACGACAGCGGCGTGGTACTGCGCGCATGAAAACCTTCAATCAGCAATTCCTCAGGTGGGTCCCCAGCGGGCGCAAGTTCGTCATCGGGATTCCGTTCATCTGGCTGTTCCTGTTCTTCATGCTGCCGTTCTTCCTGGTGATGAAGATCAGCTTCTCGGAAGCGGCCCTGGCCATTCCGCCCTACTCGGAGATCTACACCTTCGCCGAGCAGAAATTCCAGCTGTTGCTCAACATCGGCAACTACACCTTGCTGGGCCAGGACGAACTGTACCTCTCGGCTTATCTCGGTTCGTTGAAGGTCGCGCTGTTCAGCACCCTGATGTGCCTGGTGATCGGTTTCCCGATGGCCTACGCCATCACCAAGGCCAGCAAGGAAGCGCAGAACGTGCTGATGCTGCTGATCATGATGCCGACCTGGACCGCGATCCTGATCCGCGTGTATGCGTGGATGGGCATCCTGAGCAACAACGGCCTGCTCAACGGGTTCCTGATGTGGACCGGGCTGACGTCGCAGCCGATCGAGATCCTCAACACCAACATGGCTGTTTACATCGGCGTGGTGTATGCGTACCTGCCGTTCATGGTGCTGCCGCTGTACGCCAACCTGGTCAAGCACGACCAGAGCCTGCTGGAAGCCGCGTCGGACCTGGGTTCGAGCACCTTCAACAGCTTCTGGAAAATCACCGTGCCGCTGGCCAAGAACGGCATCATCGCCGGCTGCATGCTGGTGTTCATTCCGGTGGTCGGTGAGTTCGTGATTCCGGAACTGCTGGGCGGTCCGGAAACCCTGATGATCGGCCGTGTGTTGTGGCAAGAGTTCTTCAACAACCGCGACTGGCCGGTGGCGTCTGCCCTGGCGGTGGTGATGCTGTTGATCCTGATTGTGCCGATTCTGCTGTTCAACCGCAGCCAGGCCAAAGAGATGGAGGCACGGGGATGAAACGCTTCGGATTTTCAAAGTTCATGCTGATTTTCGGCCTGTCGTTTATCTACCTGCCGATGCTGATCCTGGTGATCTACTCGTTCAACGCCTCGAAGCTGGTGACGGTGTGGGGTGGCTGGTCGTTCAAGTGGTACGCCGGTTTGCTCGACAACTCGCAACTGATGGGTTCGGTAGTGCGCTCGCTGGAGATCGCCTGCTACACCGCTATCGCAGCAGTGGCACTCGGGACGTTGGCCGCGTTCGTGCTGACCCGCGTTACCCGCTTCAAGGGTCGCACCCTGTTCGGCGGCCTGGTTACCGCGCCGCTGGTAATGCCTGAGGTGATCACCGGTCTGTCGCTGTTGCTGCTGTTCGTAGCCATGGCGCAGTTGATCGGCTGGCCGATGGAACGCGGCATCGTGACGATCTGGATCGCCCACACCACGTTTTGTGCCGCTTATGTTGCGGTAGTAGTCTCCGCCCGCCTTCGCGAGCTCGACCTGTCCATCGAGGAAGCGGCCATGGACCTGGGGGCGAAACCGTTCAAGGTGTTTTTCCTGATCACCATCCCGATGATCGCGCCGTCACTGGCGGCCGGCGGCATGATGTCGTTCGCCCTGTCGCTGGATGACCTGGTGCTGGCGAGCTTCGTCTCCGGCCCGGGTTCCACGACCCTGCCGATGGAAGTGTTCTCGGCGGTACGTCTGGGGGTCAAGCCCGAGATCAACGCCGTGGCCAGCCTGATCCTGTTGGCCGTGTCGATCGTGACCTTCATGGTCTGGTACTTCAGCCGCCGTGCCGAAGCCACCCGCAAACGCGCGATCCAGGAAGCCATGGACCAGACCGCCAGCGAATCCTGGCAACAACCGAAGAAGCAGATGGCGGCGGCCACCGCCTAAGCCGCTGCTGAATTAACTGTGGCGAGGGGGCTTTTGTGGCGAGGGGGCTTGCCCCCGTTGGGTCGCGAAGCGGCCCCAAAACCGGAAACCGCGGTGTTTCAGTTTCACCGCACTCGCTGGTTTTACGACTGCTGCGCAGCCGAACGGGGGCAAGCCCCCTCGCCACAAAAGCCCCCTCGCCACAGGTTTTGTGTTCACTGTTTTGTGATCTTGAATAAAAAAGAAATGGAGTTGTACCGATGAAAATGTTTGGCAGGACTCTGCTGACACTGTCCTTATTGGGCGCGATCGCCACTGGCGCCCAGGCCAATGACAAGGTTCTGCGCGTCTACAACTGGTCGGATTACATTGGCCCGGACACCGTCAAGAAGTTCGAAGACGAGACCGGCATCCAGGTGACCTACGATGTGTTCGACAGCAACGAAACCCTCGAAGCTCGCCTGCTGGCGGGCAAATCCGGCTACGACATCGTCGTGCCGTCCAACAGTTTCCTGGCCAAGCAGATCAAGGCCGGCGTCTACCAGACGCTGGACAAATCGAAGCTGCCGAACTGGAACAACCTCAATCCGGTGCTGCTGAAAAACGCCTCCGCGAGCGATCCCGACAACGCTCACGCAATCCCGTACATGTGGGGCTCGATCGGCATCGGCTTCAACCCGGCCAAGGTCAAGGAAGTGCTCGGCGCCAACGCCCCGACCAACTCCTGGGACCTGCTGTTCAAACCGGAAAACGCCGAGAAGCTCAAGGCCTGCGGCATCAGCTTCCTCGACTCGCCGACCGAAATGATCCCGACCGCCCTGCACTATCTGGGCTACCCGGTGAACGATCAGGATAAACAGCACATCGCCCAAGCCCAGGCGCTGTTCATGAAAATTCGCCCGAACGTGGCGTACTTCCATTCGTCGAAATACATCTCGGACCTGGCCAACGGCAACATCTGCGTGGCCGTCGGTTACTCCGGCGACGTGCTGCAGGCCAAGGCCCGCGCCCAGGAAGCCGGGGACAAGGTGAAGATCGACTACAGCATCCCGAAAGAAGGCGCCGCCAGTTTCTACGACATGCTCGCGATGCCGCGCGATGCCGCCAACGTCGAGAACGCGTACCTATTCATGAACTTCCTGATGCGCCCCGACGTGATCGCCGACATCACCAACAACATCGGCTACAGCAACGCCAACGCGGCGGCCACGCCACTGGTCGATGAAGCGATCCGCAACGAACCAGGTTCCTACCCGTCGGAAGCGGTGATGGCCACGCTCTATGCCGTACCGGACCAGCCGATCGCCACCCAGCGGATCATGACCCGAGGCTGGACCAAGGTGAAACTCGGCCAGTAACCCACCCGCTTTTGTAGGAGCTGCCGCAGGCTGCGATCTTTTGATCTTGAAGAGCAAAATCAAAAGATCGCAGCCTGCGGCAGCTCCTACACAGATTGATGTGTTGGATGTTCAAACCTTTTCCGTTCACGCAGCGCCTTACCACCGCTGCCTCTCCTGCAAGTAGAACGGCCTCACCTGGCTCCCTCGGTTCAGGTGAATTTGGCGCCCTCGGGCGCCTTTTTTTATGGATCAATCAACGGCCATTCAGCCAGCGCCCGATAACGGCCCTTGTGGGATTCGAACAGGGTGAAGCGCTCGGCATGCAGGAAGAATTGCGGCGCGGTCGGGGACTCCGGCACCGGTGCCCGATAATCGCGCGCCAGGGTCAGGTGCGGGCGATACTCCCTTGGGGCCTGCTCCAGCCCGAACGGCAACATCGCCTGTTCCAGGGCATAGACCAGACGCAGCAATGCCGGGGGCGCCTGCTGTGGCGCGAGCACCAACGCCCCCGCCCTGCGCCATACGTCCAGCCGGTCAAGCTCCACCGTCAAGCGCTCGCCCGGCGTGCGGATGGACGCCGCTGCGGTGCAGAGCTCGGCGATCTGCGCCACACCCACCGCGCCCAAAAACTTCAGCGTCAGGTGAAAGTTGTCCGCCGGCACCGGTCGTCCGTTGCGCAGCTGCAGCGCGCTGCGCCACTGGGCGATCTCCCGGCGCTGGGCCGGGGCGCAGTCCAGCGCAAAGAACAGACGCTTGATCGGCTCGCGGGTTTCATCGTTCATGCCGCACTCCTTGTGGGAAGACTGTCTGAGTGTACTCAACACCCGCCTGCCGGCCAGCGGATTTCTGGCAACGTCCTCTAGGCGCGTTATAGTTCTGGCATCCCAAAACCGGAGGGGGGACCATGCGAAAGATCATCAGCAAAGAGCCATGGTGGGCCAGACCGCCCGCGCCAGGCCAGGATGAACTCCAGCTGGAATGGGGCTGGCTGGTGCATTACAGCGAAGGTGAGCCGCGCTTCGAGTTCATCCGCGAGCGGCCGACGGATGACGAGATCCGCGAGCGCAAGAGTTGCAGGATCACCCCGACGCCGGAGTGATCCCGCGTCCGGCATCAAGCCGTGAGGAGTACTTCAAACCCGCCGTACACCATGCGCTGGCCATCGAAGGGCATCGGATTGACCTCCGGCTTCATGCGCGGGTCCTGCATCATCTTGTCCATCCCGGCATTGCGGGTGGCCTTGTCCGGCCAGATGATCCAGCCGAAGGCAACGGTTTCGCCCTCCTTGAGCTTAACCGACATCGGGAACGAGGTGACCTTGCCTTCCGGCACGTCCTCGCCCCAGCATTCGACCACGCTCAAGGCACCGTTTTCCTTGAAGACCGAGGCGGCGATCTGAGCGTGCTTGAGGTATTGCCCACGGTTGGCGGTGGGTACGGCAGCGATAAAACCATCGACATAAGACATGAGTGTTTCTCCTTGGATCATGGGGTGTTCTGCTGGGTAGTCGGTTGCCCCGGCGTCCAATCGACAGTGCCGGCACTCAAACCGACCGGCGGTTGTGCACCGCCGCCCAGACTCCCTTCGATCTGCCCCGCCATGTAAAGCGTGCCGGCCATGACGCCGGTGGTCGGGTTCTGCACCAGCTTGATCCAGGCCTTGTCGAAGGTGTTGCCCAGGCTGCTGCGGATCAGCGCCTCGCTGTCGGGCCTGTCATTGGCCTGAATCATCGCGCGAATGGCCGCCACACCGACGGTGATCAAGCCGCCGGCGAGTCTCCCCGCGGCGGCGGCCACGGCACTGGCGGCCCCGCGCGGGGCCATCTCGGCTTCCATACGCTGGCTGGCGCGCTTGGCCACCGGCGCCATCGCGGTGTCGGTCGAACCCACGCCCCTGTCACCGCCGGCCTTATGGACTTTGTCAAGCAACGCGGTGTAGGCCGGCAATGAGTTCAGCGATTCGGTGTGCACGATCTGGTACAACGAGGCGTCCCGCGCCGGCGGCGGCCCGAGGGCAATGGCCGGGATTTTCTGGATGCGCCCATTGAGCTGGGCCATCGGCACCCCATGGCGGGTGGAGATTTTCTGCAGCTCTTCCTTGAGGATGTCGACGTAGAACGCCGCTGCCAGGCTAAGAATCGCATCGGGATCGATTTCCGCCGCCACCGGGGCCAGGACCTTCTCCTGATAAGCTTCGAGCAGATACGCCGCCAGGCGCTTGGCCGAGGCATCCTGCTCACCCTTGGCGCTGATGTTGTACCAGCTGACCTTCATCGACAGCCATTCCTGGGTCCAGTAGCTGCTGAACCACGGAATGAAATTTTCTTCGGTCAGTTCATAGACCCGCGTACGCCAGTATTCCATGGCGCCACGGGCGTAGATTCGGGTCTGTTCGGTGGCCGACTGCGACGCGGCGACGATCTCCCGGTCCACCTGTTGCCAGGTGCTGGCGGGAACGATGACCGGCGCCACTTCCACTGGCGCACGGGGCGGCGTGGCGCACCCTGCCAGCACCACCAGCACGGCAATGATCAGCGAACGCAGGTTCAAGATGGCGGCTTCCTGAAGTGTGCACCGGGCGGGATGTCCAGCACTCGAAAACCATGATTCAAGTATAGGTCGCGGCATGTGCATGGCCGACATCCGGCGGCACTTTTGGGGCCCTCTTCGCGGGCAAGCCCGCTCCCACAGGTTGCGTGTCGTGCCCGGATCATGTGGCAAGCACAAAACATTGTGGGAGCGGGCTTGCTCGCGAAGGGGCCAGAGCAGACAGCACAAAAACCACCATCACTTGCGTCGATATTCACCATCGCCGCGATTGCCTTCCGCTTGAACGCCGTCAGCGTAGGATCGATCCCAAGCCAACACGAAACCCCGAATCGGAGGGAAACCTCATGCTGATCCATCTGCTGACCTGCCTGGCCCTGACGGCGTTCACATTGAGTGTGTTTGCCTGGTACGTCCTGAGCGAGGAGCAAACTTCATGATGCACACCGTCTCCCTCGCCGTGCGTTTTCCGCTGTTCGGCAACAATTTCTACGCGCAGAAATTCGAGTCACGTAAAGAATTGACTCTGCTGTTCGACGAGAAGTTCGAAGCGCTGTTGATCCCTTCAGCCGATCATCACTTCAGTAACGAAGTGGTCGGGCTCAATGATCAGTTCCGCTTTTTGAATGACGTGCTGGCCGAGCATTTGCTGGATGTCGAGCTGGCAAAAAGCTCGGCCCGCGTCTTCGGATTCTGACGGCGACCACCGGTAAGCCCGCGTCGCTGCGCACGAACTAAGCTTGTCCATACGCTGCAAAAATGCACACTTTGCTGCATTCTCACAGCATCTAATATCCAGAAGCCTTCAAACATCACTGTTTGAAGGCTTTTTTGTTGGCACGCGATATGCCAGTGCCTGTATTCGCCCTTAAGCCAAATCGAGCCGATCGACCGATGGACATCCTGAATTTACTGGCCCATAAAGCGCACCCCTTGACCAGCACCCTGAGCATGGACGGGCACCTTGTCCACTTGTCAGCCAGCCTCAGCGATCAGTTGGGCTACGCAGCCGAAGAACTGCTCAATCAACCGATTGAACGCATTTTCAACGTCGATTCCGTTCGCACCTTGCAGGCGTTGTTCGCCAACCCACCGGCGGACGAGCAGGTACCCAGCCTGGAATTGACCCTGATTCGCCACAACGGCGGTCTGCTGCACGTGGTTGCTTGTGGCCTGCTGGAATGGCGCTCGGTACAGCCGGCGCGCTTGCATTTGCTGAAGGTTCCGCTAGGCGCCCTGGGTCATCGTTTGCGGGAAATGCACAACGCCAATGAAGTGATGAGCCAGATGCTGCAAAGCGCCAAGGTCGCGTACTGGTGCATCGAGTTCGCCGAGGCGGTGGACATCAACCATTCACCGGACGAGATTGTCCGCCAGGTGTTCGAAAACGACTCCCACTGGCGCTTGTGCAACCGTGCCATGGCCGACGTCTACGAGATGCCATCGGACGTCGATTTCAACCAGCAACCGGTTCGCCTGTATTGGCCTCGCAGCCCCGCCAATGAAGAGTTCGTGAGGCGATTGATCGAGGCCGGCTTCCATGTCGACTGCGCACTGTCGGTGGATCGCCGCCACGACGGCTCGCCGGCCTACGTCGAGAACGATGTGCGGGCGACCATCGTCAATGGTCACCTGCTGCGCATGTGGGGCAGCATCCGCGACGTCAGTCAGGAACTGCGCATGCAGCATGATGCCGAGCAGCGCATCGATGCCTTGCGCCGCGTGTTCGACGCGGTGCCGGATGCGGTGCTGGTGATCGATGAACACCTGCAACCGCAATGGCGCAACGCAGCGTTCGAGGAAACCTTTGGCATCACCCATGGCGCCGGTATCGCACGCCTGTTGCTGGACAACGGGCTACCTGAGCGCACCTGGCATACGCTGCCGCTGCCGGACCTGAGCGGTCGTGAACGCAGCTTCAATGTGCATTGTTCGCGCATCCTGATTCGCGAAGGCGTGGCCTGGCGCGTCGCCGTGCTGCGCGAAAGCCGCCAGGGTGTGCGCCGCGTCGAAGAGCTGCATCCATGAAAGACAAGAACCTGCCCCCGACGATGCAGATGGGCATGCGCTCGTCGGTCAATGTCAGTAGCGAAGTGCTCAGCGCCTTATTGGAGACTCCGGCATTGCACGCCCTGCTCGACAGCTTCAGCGAGGCGCTGATCGTCACCGATAGCGAAGGCCGGGTGCGCTTTCTCAACCTGGCGGCCGAGCGCGTCAACCGACTGTCCAGGCAGCAAGCGACAGGCTTGGCCGAAAACGAGTTTTTCCAGCGCTCGGCCTTGAACTACGACGATCTGCAAACAGCGCTCAATCGCGGCGGCAACAGTGCCCTGACCCGCTCCCGGGAAGGTCGGGTGCTGCTCAGCAGCACCCACGCCATACCCACCGGAGCCTATGAAAAGCCCTTCAGGATGCTCACCCAGAAAGACTTCGACGGCACTCAGCCACAACGACGTCCGACACTGGGCAGTCGTCCGCCGGAGCCCCAGGGGCTGCGAGACCCACAGGACAATGCCCTGCATTTGTCACCCCAGCTGTCGAACATCGCCGATACCGGCGTGCGTGCTTTCCGCCGACGCGCGCGGTTGCTGTTGCTGGGTGAACCCGGCGTCGGCAAGACCGCCATCGCCCGGCATATCCATCGCGCCGCGGGCTGGGGTGACAGGCCATTCATTCACGTCAACTGTGGCAGCATTCCCGAGAGCCTGTTCGAGTCGGAGATGTTCGGCTACGAGCGCGGCGCCTTTACCGGTGCGTTGCAGGGTGGCAAACAGGGCTACATCGAGGCGGCTTCGGGCGGCACCTTGTTTCTCGACGAGATCGGCGAGATTCCCTTGCACGTGCAGGCCAAGCTGTTGAAGTTTCTCGAAGACAGCACGATCCAGTCGGTCGGCTCGCCCCTGAGCAAAACCGTACAGGTGCAGGTCATTGCCGCCACCAACAAGGACTTGCGACACCTGGTGAGCACCGGCGAATTCCGCGCCGACCTTTACTATCGCCTGGCGGTGCTGCCGGTGGAAATTCCTCCGCTGCGCCAGCATCGCGATGATTTACCCTTCCTCATCGATATCCTGCTGAGCCGCATCAACGGTGATCGCGAGCCCTCGCTGAGCCTGTCCGCCGGTTGCCGCCGACGCCTGCTGAGCTACGACTTCCCGGGTAACATTCGCGAACTGGTGAACATCTTCGAACGGCTGGCGGTGCTCGCCGACGATGAAGCGCAGGAACATCATCTGCCGCCGGAACTGCTCGAGGCACCTCGCCCGCCACAGCGGTTGCAACCGTCGGTCATCGACGACAGCACGCCAGACAATCCCGAGCAGAATCTCAAACTTCAGGTTCAACAGTTCGAGCGCCAGGTCATCCTCCAGGCGGTCGGCTTGTGCGGCAGCAAGCGCAAGGCCGCTCAGCATCTGGGCATCGACATCGGCACGCTGATCCGTAAGTTGCAGCGCGATTGATGCGCCCGGCATTCAGCCCTGTGGGAAAACCTGTGGGAGCGGGCCTGCTCGCGAAGAGGCAGTGTCAGTCGGCATCGCGTCGTCAGGTCTGGCGCTTTCGCGAGCAGGCTCGCTCCCACAAGGATTGTGGGTTGTTCGATTTCGCCTGACTGCTGCAAAAACGCCTACACACCTGGCTACTCTTGCCTATCTTCCAACCAACAAACCAAAATAAATCCTTTTAATTCAACAGTTTGAATAACTGGCACGACCTGTGCTCCTGCTATCGGCAACCCATCGTTATTGGGCTTTTGCATCAAGGCCGACGTTCATTCGGCGCGCCGGTAGCCAGGAGGAAAAATAATAATGTTGATCACCGGGATCAAAAGCCGGCCAGTCTATGACCGGCTGCAACCCTTGCCGGGAGGCAGGCGGCACATCATCGCCGGTCAAGGCAGTGGCGGTCGCGCCATGTTGCGCTTGCTGGACGAGATGACCGGGCTGGATGGCCCCATCACCTTGCTGTACTCCAAAGAGTCGTTTTCCGGCCAGGACTTTCTGACCGACCTGCAGCGCTACCCGGACCACGAGCTGCGTCCGTATGCCAGCAACCAGGCATTGATCGATGACCTGAACGACCTGCTGTCTGCTGCGCACATGGGCACCCGACTGTACCTCGCAGGCTCCGAAAGTTTCCTGGGCAGCGCCATGCAAGTGGCCACCCGCTTCGACCTCAATCGCGATGAAGTGCTGCGCGAGCACTCCGGCACGCTGGTGCGGCGAGTGTGGTGCGTGCACTGCGACACCTACACCGAAAACGTCACCCAACGCGTCTATGACTGCCCCGGTTGCAGCCTGACGCTGGTGGTGCGCGATCACTATTCCCGGCGATTGGCGGCGTTTCAGGCGGTCAAGGCCGACGCCGAAGTACCGGGAGAATTGCCGCCAGCCGAGGAGCTCGATACATGAGCCAGAACAACGGAACCCTGAACCTGCGCGTGGCCCGCATCGAATCGGTAACCCCGGAAATCAAGCGCTTCACCCTGGTCTCGCCGAGCGGCGAACACCTGCCGGCATTCTCCGGTGGCAGCCATGTGGTGGTGCTGGTCGCCAATCCGGACAAGACCTTGCGCAACCCCTATTCGCTGCTCAGTTCGCCCTACGACACCAGCAGTTATCAGATTGCCGTGCGCCGCGTCGACAGCGGTCGCGGAGGTTCGGTGGCGCTGCACGACAACGTCAACGAAGGCGACCTGATCGAGGTCACGCCACCGGTCAACCTGTTCCCGCTGATCAAGCAAGCGCGCCTGCACCTGTTCATTGCCGGCGGTGTCGGTATCACGCCGGTGATTTCCCAACTGGAAGAACTGCGCCTGAGCAACGTGCCGTTCGAACTGCATTACGCCGTGCGCGGTGAAGAACATGCGCAACTGGGCAAGGAGCTGCAGGCGACCTTTGGCGAGCAGGTCCACCTGTACCGCAAAGGCGTGGAATCGCGCATGGAGATCGGCCGGATTCTCGCTGACCGCCCGCTGGGCAGCCATGTCTACGTGTGTGGCCCGGACAGCATGATCGACGCCACCCTGGCCTGTGCCCGCGATCTGGGCTGGACTGAAAGCCACGTGCACTACGAGCGTTTCCTTGAGCAAAGCAGCGGCGGCGAGGCCTTCAGCTTCACCCTCGGCCGTAGCGGCACGACCATCGAAGTCTCGCCTGACCAGACCATGCTCGAAGCGGTGGAAGCCGCCGGTTTCAGCATGCCTTACCTGTGCCGCGGCGGCGCTTGTGGCCACTGCGAAACCGCCGTCCTGGAACTGGACGGCGAGTTGCTCCACACCGACGACTGGCTGTCCGACGAAGACAAGGCCAGCGGCAAGAAAATCATGCCCTGCGTATCCCGCGCCGAATGCAATCGCCTGGTCATCGACCTCTGATCGACGGAAGACATAACAATGACAATCACCTTCAACCGCGACGAAACCTATCGCGACGACTACACCTTCGCCAACCGCCCGGAAACCATCGCCCGCGCGCCCTTCCCGTTTCCCGATGACGACTACATGTACTCGATGAACCTCGAGCCGCATGTCTCGGTGGGCGACGGCGCGTTCCGTGCCGCGTTCGACATCGACGAGCACTACATCAGCGAATGCCGTGATCGCGCCATCACCCTGGAGAAGGACCCGGGCATGCACTACGTCTCGGCGCCGCACATGATGGAGGCGCAGTGGGACCTGCTCGAACTGATCATGGAGTCCTACGCCCGCGACTATCCGCAGTACTTCAGCCTGGCCCGTGAAGGCCGGCAGTGGCACTGGACCAACCGGCTGCTGAACATCGACGACCACTTCACCTTCGGCGACCCGGCGACCCTGCCCTATGAGCCGATGGAGTACGTGACCCGCCAGGCCCAGGGCGACTGGGTGTTACAGGAAGAACGCGACGGCACCCTCTACTGGGGCGCAGGCATCGCCACCCAGCGCGCCGATTATTCGCTGCGCTTCAACCTCGGCATGAGCTGGGAAGAATTCCACGGCCCGGTGCCGCTGGTGAAGGAAATCGGCATGCTCGACCGTGCCCTCAAGTTCCTTCTGCGCCTGCGCACCGGCCACCCGGTGCGTCGCCTGAACTGGTCGCTGACCGTCAACCCGCGCCTTGAAGTCTCGGCCGAAAGCCTGCCGGAATGGGCACCGGACCGTACCCTCGTGACCGCCGAAAACGCCGGCAAGCTGGTGTACCTGCGCATCGAGCTACAACCGCTGCACCGCTTGCCCCGCAGCAACGCGATCGTATTCCCGATCCGCACCTACCTGCTCAGCCTTGAAGACATCGCCACCAACCCGGCATGGGCCCGGCGCATGCACCGGGTGTTGCGCGACCTGAATCAGCAATTGGTCGACTACAAGGGCTTCAGCCGCTACCGCGATGCGGCGGTGGCGTGGCTTTCGCAGTATGACGACGGGCGTGACAGCGAGCCGCGCAAACAGGCTTGAGTGCACGCTTTTGTGGGAGCGAGCCCGCTCGCCCCCACACTGGATCTGCGCAGTACCTACAACAAAAAGCCCGAAACGGGCACGGGCGATTCAACCCGCCCACCTTGCCATCCACTGCCATTGATAATGAGGAAATAAAATGAGTGGCTCATCCAACACGCGTGCAAGCAGCAGCGCCGATCAAGACGCGGAACAACTGCGCGCCCTCGGCTACAGCTCGGATTTCAATCGCAGCATGAGCCTGTGGGAGAACTTCTCCCTGGGCTTTACCTACCTGTCGCCGGTGGTCGGCGTCTACACCCTGTTCGGCCTGTGCCTGGCTGCCGGCGGCCCGCCGATGTTCTGGTCGTACCTGTTGATCGGCGCCGGGCAAATGCTGGTGTGCCTGATCTTCGGGGAAGTGGTTTCGCAGTTCCCGATTTCCGGTGGTGTTTACCCTTGGGCCCGTCGCCTGGTGGGCAAGCGCTGGGCGTGGATGGTTGGCTGGGTATATGCCTGGGCGCTGTGCGCGACCATCGCCGGCGTCGCCGTGGGTGCCGGACCGTACCTGGCAATCATGATGGGCTTCCACCCCGGACCCGAGGCGAATATCTATATTGCCCTGGGCATCATCCTGCTTTCGACCGCGCTCAACCTGGTGGGCACCAAGCTGCTGGCCCGGGTGGCGATGTTCGGTTTCCTCTGCGAACTGGTCGGCGCGATTCTGGTGGGCGGCTACCTGTTGATTTTCGAGCGCCACCAGCCGTTCAGCGTGCTGTTCGACACCTTCAACCTGCAAGTCAACGGTTCGTACCTGCCGGCGTTCCTCGCGGCGTCCCTGGCGGGTCTGTTCCAGTACTACGGCTTCGAGGCCTGCGGCGATGTGGCCGAGGAAACCCCGAACCCGGGCAAGCGCATTCCCAAGGCCATGCGCATGACCATCTACATCGGTGGCGCGGCGGCGATGTTCGCCTGCCTGGCACTGATTCTCTCGGTGCCGGACATGGCCAAGGTGCTGGCCGGTGAAGACACCGATCCGGTCGCCACCATCCTCGCCAACGCATTCGGCCCGGTGGGCTCGCGCCTGGTCATGGCCGTGGTGATGGTCTCGTTCATTTCCTGCGTGTTGAGCCTGCAAGCGGCGGCCAGCCGACTGTTGTTCGCCTATGCCCGGGACGAAATGATCGTTGGCAGTTCGCTGTTCAAACGCCTCTCGGCTAACCATGTGCCGTCGTTTGCGTTGGTGGTCAGCGGCCTGGTGCCCGCCGCCATCGTCTGCCTGGGGATGTTCATGGCCGATGCCGTGGCGACCATCGTCGGCTTCGCAGCGATTGGTATCTATGTGGCGTTCCAGTTGATCGTGGTGGCTGCCCTGATCGCCCGCGCCAAGGGCTGGCGTCCGAACGGCCAATTCACCCTCGGTGCCTGGGGCCTGTGGGTGAACCTCGCCGCGCTGGTCTATGGCGTGTGCGCCATCATCAATATGGTCTGGCCACGTTCGCCGGACGCGCCGTGGTACATCAACTATTCGATGATCCTGACCACCCTGGTGGTAATGGGTGCCGGCCTGGTCTACATGCTGCTGGGCAAGCCTTACGACAAAGGCACGGCGCCGGCGGGCGATGCGTGGAAGTTTTCCAGGCCGAACACCAAGGCGGCCAAGGTTTCCGGCGCGTCGCTGCAACAGCCGTGACACCTGACTGACAACTCAATCCCCAATATGGAAACCGAGTCCTGTGGGAGCGGGCTTGCTCGCGAAGAGGCCATCACATTCAACAATGATGGCGACTGATAAACCGCTTTCGCGAGCAAGCCCGCTCCCACATTTTGGCCGGTTTCCACAGAGAAAAAACAACAGTTCCGAAGAGGACAACGCCATGCAAACCAAACTCTTGATCAACGGCCAACTGCAAGTCGGCGAAGGCCCCGCCCAACCGGTGTTCAACCCTGCGCTGGGTCGTGTGCTGGTGGAAATCAACGAAGCCAGCGAAGCCCAGGTCGATGCCGCCGTGCGTGCCGCCGACGCCGCCTTCGACAGCTGGTCGCAGACCCCGCCGAAAGAGCGTTCGCTGCTGCTGCTCAAACTCGCCGATGCCATCGAGGCCCACGGCGAAGAGCTGGCCAAACTGGAATCGGACAACTGCGGCAAGCCTTACAGCGCCGCGCTGAACGACGAGATCCCGGCGATTGCCGACGTGTTCCGCTTCTTTGCCGGCGCCAGCCGCTGCATGAGCGGCTCGGCCGGTGGCGAATACCTGCCGGGCCACACCTCGATGATCCGCCGCGACCCGGTGGGCGTGATCGCCTCCATCGCGCCGTGGAACTACCCGCTGATGATGGTCGCCTGGAAAATCGCCCCGGCCCTGGCCGCCGGTAATACCGTGGTGCTCAAACCGTCGGAACAGACCCCGCTGACTGCGCTACGCCTGGCCGAACTGGCGTCAGACATCTTCCCGGCCGGCGTGCTCAACCTGGTGTTCGGCCGTGGTCCTAGCGTCGGCAGCCCGCTGGTCACCCACCCGAAAGTGCGCATGGTGTCGCTGACCGGTTCGATCGCCACCGGCTCGAACATCATTTCCAGCACCGCCGACAGCGTCAAACGCATGCACATGGAACTGGGCGGCAAGGCCCCGGTGATCATCTTCGACGACGCCGACATCGACGCGGCCGTCGAAGGCATCCGCACCTTCGGGTTCTACAACGCCGGCCAGGACTGCACCGCCGCCTGCCGCATCTACGCGCAGGAAGGCATCTACGAGAAATTCGTCGAGAAACTCGGTGCCGCCGTCAGCAGCATCAAGTACGGCTTGCAGGACGATCCGTCGACCGAACTCGGCCCGCTGATCACCGCACAACACCGCGACCGCGTCGCCGGTTTCGTCGAACGCGCCATCGCCCAGCCGCACATTCGCCTGATCACCGGCGGTAAAGCGGTGGACGGCAATGGTTTCTTCTTCGAACCAACGGTGCTGGCCGACGCCCAGCAGGATGACGAAATCGTGCGGCGCGAAGTGTTCGGGCCGGTGGTGTCGGTGACCAGGTTCAGCGATGAAGCGCAGGTGCTGGGCTGGGCCAACGACTCGGACTACGGCCTGGCCTCTTCAGTGTGGACCGCCGACGTCGGCCGCGCCCATCGCCTGTCAGCGCGCTTGCAGTACGGCTGCACCTGGGTCAATACGCACTTCATGCTGGTCAGCGAAATGCCTCATGGCGGTCAGAAGTTGTCCGGGTATGGCAAGGACATGTCCATGTATGGGCTGGAGGATTACACCGTTGTGCGGCATGTGATGTTCAAGCATTAACAGCGAAAAGATCGCAGCCTTCGGCAGCTCCTACAAAGAGCGCCGTACACCCTGTAGGAGCTGCCGCAGGCTGCGATCTTTTCCGCAGACACAAGGATGACGTCAGCACAACCGCTCACAACGTTCGCTGGCTATTGCCAGTGCCCCTCGCAATATCGATTCCCCAATCCATCGCCGCCTCCATGTCCAGCATGTGCGGCCGTGGGTCGTGGTTTTCGTCGATGACCGAGCCGTCCGGCTTGTAGACACCGATAAACATGCCCAACGAACCGTCTTTCAATATCTCGGCGGTGACTTTGATTTTGCATCCGTTCGATAGCGTCTCCTTATGCTCTATATGGCGCTCGGTCATGACTGCATTCCTCCCCTGACTGGATTCAAACCCTACTGGCCATGCTAGCTCAGGCCTCTGGAATGCGCCGCCCCGCTGGACCGGAGGGCCTGGCCTGACAGCGGCGCAATGCCTCCTATACTCAAGGCCACCTCCCCTCCAGGGGATCTGCACGTCCAACAATAAAAAGCAGAGGTGGAACATGGTCTGGCAGCAAGTCTACGATCCGTTCGGTAACCCGGTGCTTTCAACGCTCATGGCGGCTGTGCCGGTGGTGGTGATGCTGGCGTCCCTCGCGTTTTTCCATATCAAGGCGCACCTGGCGGCGCTGCTCGCCCTGGTCTCGGCCTTGCTGATCTCGATCTTCGCCTTCGGCATGCCGGCGAACATGGCCGGTTCCGCGGCGCTGTTCGGTGCAGCCAACGGTTTGCTGCCGATTGGCTGGATCGTGTTGAACATCATCTTCCTGCACCGCCTGACCACCGAGAACGGTTCGTTCAAGGTGCTGCAAGACTCCCTGGCGCGCATCACCGATGACCGGCGTCTGCAATTGCTCCTGATCGCCTTCTGCTTCGGTGCGTTTTTCGAAGGCGCGGCCGGTTTCGGTACGCCGGTGGCAGTGACCGGGGCGATTCTCATCGGGCTCGGCTTCTCTCCGCTTGCCGCCTCGGGGCTGGCGCTGATCGCCAACACCGCGCCGGTGGCATTCGGCGCCCTCGGCACGCCGATCATCACCCTGGCCAAGGTCACGGGGCTGGATGAGATGGAGCTGTCGATGATGGTCGGTCGGCAGTTGCCCTTCTTCTCGGTGCTGGTGCCGTTCTGGCTGATCTGGGCCTTTGCCGGCTGGCGCAAGATGCTGGAGATCTGGCCGGCGATCCTGGTGGCCGGGGTCAGTTTTGCCATTCCGCAGTTCCTCGTGTCGAACTATCACGGGCCCATGCTGGTGGATGTGATCGCCGCGCTGATTTCCATGGCCTGCCTGACCGGTTTCCTCAAGGTCTGGAAACCGGCCACCGTGCACACCTCCGCCGCCCTGTCCGGCCGGGTCGACAACTCGAAGATCGATGTCGAGCACGACGAAAAGCCCGTACCCACTGCAACCTTTGCCAGCGAGGCGAAACCGGCGGTGATGCGGGCGTGGATGCCGTGGATCATCCTGACGGTCTTCGTGTTCATCTGGGGCACCCAGGGTTTCAAGAACACCTTCGACACCCGCCCTGCCATCGACCCGCAAACCAGTGCCGTCAAGCTCGATCCGCAGGGCAAGCCGATGCGCGAAGCCAACCCGCTGTTTGCGCCGGTCGTGACCTTCAACACCCTGCATTTGCAGATCGAGAAAGTCCCGCCCGTGGTGGCCGCGCCGAAAACCGAGGAGGCGGTGTACAAGTTCACCTGGTTCACCTCCACCGGCAGCGGCATTCTGCTGGCGGCGATTGTCGGCGGCTTGCTGATGGGGTACTCGATCCCGCAACTGATTCACCAGTACCTGCGCACTTTGTGGGTAGTGCGTTACTCGCTGATCACCATTGTGGCGATGCTCGCCCTGGGCTTTCTCACGCGCTACTCGGGCCTGGATGCGACCATGGGCCTGGCCTTCGCCGCGACGGGCATTTTCTACCCGATGTTCGGCACCCTGCTCGGCTGGCTCGGCGTGGCGCTGACCGGCTCGGACACCGCGTCCAACGTGCTGTTCGGCGGCCTGCAACGGGTGACGTCCGAGCAACTGGGAATCAGCCCGGTGTTGATGGCCGCCGCCAACAGTTCCGGCGGGGTCATGGGCAAGATGGTCGACGCCCAGTCGATCGTGGTCGCCTCCACCGCCACCCGCTGGTACGGCCATGAAGGGGAAATCCTGCGCTACGTGTTCTTCCACTCGATTGTGCTGGCGATTCTGGTCGGCGGGCTGGTGACGTTGCAGGCCTACGTCGCGCCGTTCAGCCATATGGTGGTGGGCGGACATTGAATCGAACTGTGGGAGCGGGCTTGCTCGCGATGACGGTGGCACAGTCGACATCTCTGTTGAACGTGACACCGCTATCGCGAGCAAGCTCGCTCCCACAGTGGACGGTGGTTTTTATTGAATGATTGGTCCGTCGAGCAGACAAAGATCACATGGACAGCTGAGTCTGGCGGGCCAATGATTAAGACAGTGGACCGCAAAAACAGACCTCACGCATCAACAAAACGAGTGTCGAGCGCCGATGAACATTCTCTACGATGAACGCGTTGACGGCGCCTTGCCCGACGTCGACAGACACGCACTGTTGCAGGCCCTGCAGAGCCGCTTGCCGGGCCTGGAAATCCTGCATCAGCAGGAGGAACTCAGGCCCTACGAATGCGATGGACTGTCGGCCTATCGCACCACGCCGATGCTGGTGGTGCTGCCCCGGCACATCGACGAAGTGCAAGGGGTGCTGCGCGTCTGTCATGAGCTGCACGTCCCGGTCGTCGCCCGTGGCGCCGGCACCGGTTTGTCCGGCGGCGCGCTGCCCCTTGAGAAAGGCGTGCTGCTGGTGATGGCGCGCTTCAACAACATCCTGGGCATCGACCCCGCCGCCCGTACCGCGCGGGTTCAGCCGGGTGTGCGCAATCTGGCGATTTCCCAGGCGGCGGCACCGTTCGGCCTGTATTACGCGCCGGATCCGTCCTCGCAAATTGCCTGCTCCATCGGCGGCAACGTCGCGGAAAATGCCGGTGGCGTGCATTGCCTGAAGTACGGCCTGACCGTGCACAACGTGCTCAAGGTCGACATCCTCACGGTCGATGGCGAGCATTTGAGCCTGGGCTCCAACGCCCTCGACGCCCCCGGTTTCGATCTGCTGGCACTGTTCACCGGCTCCGAAGGCCTGCTCGGGGTGATCACCGAGGTCACGGTCAAGCTGCTGCCCAAACCGCAGACCGCCAAGGTATTGCTGGCGGCGTTCGACTCCGTGGAAAAAGCCGGGCGCGCCGTCGGCGACATCATTGCCGCCGGCATCATCCCCGGGGGCCTGGAAATGATGGACAACCTGGCCATCCGCGCCGCCGAGGACTTCATCCACGCCGGTTATCCGGTGGAGGCCCAGGCCATTCTGCTGTGCGAGCTCGATGGTGTTGAAGCCGATGTCTCGGATGACTGC
The DNA here is from genome assembly GCF_054343835.1 of Pseudomonas sp. GNP012. NCBI lineage: Bacteria > Pseudomonadati > Pseudomonadota > Gammaproteobacteria > Pseudomonadales > Pseudomonadaceae > Pseudomonas > Pseudomonas sp. GNP012. Next base: position 2,926,369 of record NZ_JBTGUU010000001.1, read on the forward strand.
GACCGGGTGCGCCAGGTACTGCAGCAGGCCGGTGCGAACGAGGTGCGCCAGGCCAAAGACGAAGCCGAGCGCGTGCGTTTCTGGGCCGGGCGCAAGAACGCCTTCCCGGCGGTGGGCCGCCTCTCGCCGGATTATTACTGCATGGACGGCACCATCCCCCGTCGCGAATTGCCCGGCGTGCTGCATGCCATCGCCGAACTGTCGAACGAATACGGCCTGCGGGTGGCCAACGTATTCCACGCCGGCGACGGCAACATGCATCCGTTGATTCTGTTCGACGCCAATCAACCCGGTGAACTTGAGCGCGCGGAAAACCTGGGCGGCAAGATTCTGGAGCTGTGCGTGAAGGTCGGCGGCAGCATCACCGGTGAGCACGGTGTGGGCCGCGAGAAGATCAACCAGATGTGCGCGCAGTTCAACAGCGATGAGCTGACCCTGTTCCATGCCATCAAAGCCGCCTTCGACCCGAGCGGCCTGCTCAACCCCGGCAAGAACATTCCGACCCTGCATCGCTGCGCCGAATTCGGCGCCATGCACATACATGACGGTCAATTGCCCTTCCCCGAGCTGGAGCGTTTCTGATGCACGGCCCTGCAGACTTCGATGACAGCCAACTGCTCCTGGAACAGGTCAATCAGGCGCTGGAAAACGCTACGCCGTTGCGCATCCAGGGTTCCAACAGCAAAGGTTTTCTTGGCCGCACCACGGCCGGGGAAATTCTCGATACCCGCGCGCACCGGGGCATCATCAGTTACGACCCGACCGAACTGGTGATCACCGCCCGTTGCGGCACGCCGCTGGCGGAGCTGGCGCAGGCGCTGGATGCCGCGCAACAGATGCTGCCCTGCGAGCCGCCGTCCTTTGGCGACGGCGCCACGGTCGGCGGCATGATCGCCTGCGGGCTGTCCGGCCCGCGGCGCCCGTGGTCCGGCTCGGTGCGCGATTTCGTCCTCGGCACGCGAGTCATCACCGGGCAAGGCAAGCTGTTGCGCTTCGGTGGCGAGGTGATGAAAAACGTCGCCGGCTACGACCTGTCACGCCTGATGACCGGCAGTTACGGCTGCCTCGGGCTGATCGCCGAAGTCTCGCTCAAAGTGCTGCCAAAACCCCGGAAAGTCCTGAGTATCAGCCTGGAAATGGACCCTGAACGCGCCTTGCTGCGTCTGGCACAATGGGGCCAGCAACCGTTGCCGATCAGCGCAGCCTGTCACGACGGTACACGCCTGCACCTGCGGCTCGAGGGCGGTGAAGGTTCAGTGGCGGCGGCCCACGAGCGCCTCGGTGGCGAACGGCTGGACGCTTCGTACTGGGAAGATCTCAACGAACAGCGCTTGAGTTTCTTCGACGAGGACCAGCCGCTTTGGCGCCTGTCACTGCCGCACAACACACCGCGCCTGTCGCTGCCGGGGCGTCAGTTGATCGACTGGGGCGGCGCCCAGCGCTGGTTGAAATCCGATGCCGAAGCGGCGTTCATCCGCCAGGTCGTCGATGAAGTCGGCGGGCATGTCACCTGCTTCAGCCACGGCCTCACCGACACCCCGTTTCAGCCGCTGCCCCCGGCCCTCATGCGCTATCACCGCAACCTGAAACAACAGCTCGATCCACGGGGCATCTTCAACCCCGGACGCCTGTACGCGGAGCTTTGAACCATGCAGACGACCCTGAGTGAACGCGCCAGCCAACTGCCCCGCGCCGCAGAAGCCGAAAGCATCCTGCGCACCTGCGTGCACTGCGGCTTCTGCAATGCCACCTGCCCGACCTATCAATTGCTCGGCGATGAACTGGACGGACCGCGGGGCCGCATCTACCTGATCAAGCAAGTGCTGGAAGGCAATGACGTCACGCAAAAGACCCAGCAACACCTGGATCGCTGCCTGTCGTGCCGCAACTGCGAAACCACCTGCCCGTCGGGCGTCGACTACCACAACCTGCTGGACATCGGTCGCGCGGTGGTCGATGCGGCGGTGCCGCGCCCGCTCGGGCAGCGCCTGTTGCGCGAGGGATTGCGCCAGACCGTGCCGCATCCGGACCTGTTCAAGAGCCTGGTCAATGGCGGCCAGGTGTTCCGCGCACTGCTGCCGGGCACCCTGCAAAGCAAATTGCCGCGCCATGCACCGCCGGCCAAGCCGCGCCCCATGACCCTGCGCGAGCGTCAGGTGCTGATGCTCGAAGGCTGCGTGCAGCCCGCCCTGTCGCCCAACACCAATGCCGCGGCGGCGCGGGTGCTGGACCGGTTGGGAATCAGCGTCATCGCGACCCGCGAAGCCGGTTGTTGTGGTGCCGTGGACTACCACCTGGACGCCCAGGACGCCGGCCTCGAACGCGCCCGGCGCAACATCGACGCATGGTGGCCGGGCATCGAAAAAGGCGCCGAGGCGATTGTGCAGACCGCCAGCGGTTGCGGCGCCTTCATCAAGGACTACGGCCATCTGCTCGCCAGCGACCCGGCCTATGCCGACAAGGCGAAAAAGGTCAGCGAACTGGCCCGGGACCTGGTGGAGGTGTTGCGCGACGAGCCACTGGAAAAACTCGGGATCCACGCCTCGCAGCGCCTGGCCTTCCATTGCCCCTGCACCTTGCAGCACGGGCAGAAACTCGGCGGCGCCGTGGAAGCGCTGCTGAGCGGACTCGGTTTCAACCTGACGTCCGTGCCCGACGGGCACCTGTGCTGCGGCTCGGCAGGCACCTATTCACTGACCCAGCCCGAGCTGTCGCGACAACTGCGCGACAACAAGCTCAATGCCCTGGAAAGCGGCCATCCCGAGATCATCGTCACGGCCAACATCGGCTGCCAGTCGCACCTCGACGGCGCGGGCCGGACCCCGGTGCGGCACTGGATCGAACTGGTCGAAGCCGCCCTGCCTTAACCGAATCCCGGAGATGCCCATGAACCGCAAAGCCGTGCTGAGCCAGACCGAAGTCCAGCAGATCCTTGCCGCCGCCCGTGCCGAAGCACAGGCCAATCAATGGGCGGTGACCATAGTGGTGGTCGATGACGGCGGTCACCCGCTGGCCCTCGAACGCCTCGACGGTTGCGCACCGGGCAGTGCGTATATCGCCACCGAAAAGGCCCGCACCTCAGCCCTCGGGCGGCGCGAATCGAAAAGCTATGAGGACATGGTCAATGGTGGACGCTACGCTTTCCTGTCTGCACCGCTGCTGACTTCGCTCGAGGGTGGCGTGCCGATTGTGTTCGATGGCCAGGTGATTGGGGCTGTCGGGGTGTCAGGCGTCAAGGCCGAACAGGATACGCAGGTGGCGAAAGCCGGTGCGCAGTGCCTGAAATGAGGTTTTAGCCTCACCCTTTACCCCCTGTGGGAGCGAGCCTGCTCGCGAAAGCGGTGTGTCAGAAACCTGGATACTGAACCTGACGCCGTCTTCGCGAGCAGGCTCGCTCCCACAGGTTTCGTGTTCAACCAGCCGAGAGGAGTTGCACCGATGACCCGTCTAACTGCCAAAGACTTTTCCCCGCAACTGCTTGAGTTATACGACTACTACGCCCACGGCAAGATCAACCGCCGGGAGTTTCTCGACCGCGCGGCGTTGTTCACCTTCGGCAGCATGACCGCCGGCGCCCTGCTTGCCGCGCTAAGCCCCAACTACGCACTGGCCGAGCAAGTCGAGTTCACCGACCCGGACATCATTGCCGAGTACGTCACTTACCCTTCGCCCAAGGGCCACGGCCAGGTACGGGCTTATCTGGTGCGCCCGGCCAAGGCCACCGGCAAGGTGCCGGCGGTGGTGGTCGTGCATGAAAACCGCGGGCTCAACCCGTACATCGAAGACGTGGCCCGGCGTGTGGCCAAGGCCGGTTTCATCGCCCTGGCCCCGGATGGCCTGACCTCAGTCGGCGGTTATCCCGGCAATGACGACAAGGGCCGCGAGCTTCAGGCCACGGTCGACCCGCAAAAGCTGATGAACGACTTTTTCGCCGCCGTCGAATGGATGATGAAACACCCTGCCGCCACCGGAAAAGTCGGCATCACCGGGTTCTGCTACGGCGGTGGCGTGACCAATGCCGCCGCCGTGGCCTATCCGGAACTGGGCGCCGCCGTGTCGTTTTATGGTCGTCAGCCTACGGCCGAGGAAGTGCCCCGGATCAAGGCACCGGTGATGCTGCACTACGGCGAGCTGGATACGCGGATCAACGAGGGCTGGCCAGCCTATGAGAAAGCGTTGAAGGCCGGGGGCAAGACCTATGAGGCCTACATTTATCCGGGCGCCAATCATGGTTTCCACAACGACTCGACGCCGCGTTATGACGAGGCGGCGGCGAAGTTGGCGTGGGAGCGGACGTTGGGGTGGTTTAAAAAGTATCTGGTTTGAAGTCCTGGGCCAGCAGGGCCGGCCTCTTCGCGAGCTTGCTCGCGAAGGCGGTTTCAGGGCTGCCGAGGTTACTTCGGCTGAGCCACCGTCCGCAAATACGGCTTCAGTGTCTTGAAGCCATCCGGGTATTTCTTCTTCGCATCTTCATCAGACACTGAAGTCGGGATGATCACATCCTCACCCGGCCGCCAGTTCACTGGCGTGGCAACGGTGTGCCTGGCATTCAGTTGCAGAGAGTCGAGCAGACGCAGCACTTCATCGAAATTGCGCCCGGCGCTCATCGGGTAGATCAGCATGGCCTTGACCTTCTTGTCCGGGCCGACGATGAACACCGAGCGCACCGTGGCGTTGTCCACTGCCGTGCGCGCGCCGCCGCTGGCATTGGGGTGGATCATGTCGTAAAGCTTGGCCACCACCAGGTTTTCATCGCCGATCAGCGGATAGTTGACCGCACAGCCCTGAGTCTCGGCGATGTCGCCGACCCAACGGTTGTGGTCGCTGACCGGGTCGACGCTGAGGCCGATGACCTTGGTGTTGCGCTTGTCGAATTCGGGCTTGAGTTTGGCCAGGTAGCCCAGTTCAGTGGTGCACACCGGGGTGAAATCCTTGGGGTGGGAAAACAGGATGGCCCACCCGTCGCCGATCCATTGGTGAAAATTGAGCGTGCCTTCGGTGGTTTCGGCGGTGAAATCCGGTGCTTCATCGCCAATGCGGATAGCCATGTTCGATCTCCTTGCAGTGATGGACAGGGACGCCGTCAGGGCAACGAATGCGCTTTCAACGGCATGGACGCGGACAGTATAGGAGAGGTTGCGCAACTCGCCGGCTGCGCTAGTCCACCAGCGCAATCAGCTGCTGACGCTGGGCATCGGTCAGCATCGGGCCGAAACCGGCCCGGGCATTTTCCGCCATGTAGCGCGGGTTGCCGGTGCCCGGAATCACGCAGGTCACCGCCGTATGCGACAACAGGAACTTCAGTGCCAGTTGCGGCCAGCTCTTGACCCCGACTTGCGCCGCCCAGCCTGGCAGCGTTTGGCCTTTCAGTCTGGCCAGCAGGCCGCCACCGCCGAACGGCCGATTGCAGATCACCGCCACGCCCCGTTCACGGCACAACGGCAGCAAGCGTTTCTCGGCGCCGCGATCATCCAGGGCGTAGTTGATCTGCAGGAAATCCACAGGCTCGGCCTTGAGTACCGCTTCCACTTCGTCGTAGGCCGACGCGGTGTAATGGGTGATGCCGATGTAGCGGATGCGCCCCTGTTCTTTCCAGTGGCGCAGCGTCGGCAAGTGCGTCTGCCAGTCCAGCAGGTTGTGGATCTGCATCAGGTCGATCCGGTCGGTCTGCAACAGGGCGAAGGATTGTTCCATCTGCGCGATGCCTTCTTCGCGCCCGCGGGTCCACACCTTGGTGGCCAGGAACGCCGGCGAGCGCGGCTCATGGATCGACAGCAGTTCGCCGGTGGTCTGTTCGGCGCGACCATACATCGGCGAGCTGTCGATCAGCTTGCCACCCTTGTCGAACAACGCATCCAGTACCGCGGGCAAGTCCTTGTAGGCCGGTTGCGAGGGCTCGACGTCGAATCCGCGATAAGTGCCCAAGCCTACGATCGGCAAGGACTCGTTGCTGGAAGGAATGGCGCGAGTCTGCATGGTCTTGCCTCCTGTTCCCGTCGACGGCGCGGGTTGCGCGCCCACCGGACCGAACGTGAAGACCGCCGAAGCACCGGCAGCCAGCGTGAGTATTGCTCTACGGGTGTAACCCTCAGGATGGCTCATAAAACGCTTCTCACCAGTCGTTCGGGTTCGGCCTGTTGCACCGACACCGCGGATAACCCGCGCCCAGGGTCGATTGACTACACTCACAAAGCCCTGCGGCGCCAGCCACTTTCAAACACCGAGCCGTCAATGCCGCCCACTAACGTTAGTCGAATGTCGCGCACCCTGGTGTTGCTCGTCGTCATCGTCGCTGCGTTGTACCTGACGCTGTGCGTGACGCTGTTCGTGTTTCAGCGGGCGCTGATCTATTACCCGCAACCGCGCGCCGTCGGCGCAGCCGGGACGCTGCTCACCCTGCCGGTCGCCGACGCACGGGTGCTGGTGTCCATCCGGCCGCACCAAGGCCCGAATGCGCTGATCTACTTTGGCGGCAATGCCGAAGACGTCTCGCGCAACTTGCCCGGGTTCACCCAGGCGTTCCCTGACTACGCGCTGTATCTGCTGCATTACCGGGGCTTTGGCGGCAGTTCCGGCTCGCCCTCCGAAGAGGCCATCGCCCGCGATGCCTTGACCTTGTTCGACCAGGTGTATGCCAGCCACTCGCATGTGGCGGTGGTCGGACGCAGCCTGGGCTCGGGTGTCGCCGTGCGCCTTGCCAGCCAGCGCCCGGCCGCACGATTGGTATTGATCACGCCCTACAACAGCCTCGCGGGGCTGGCCGCTCGTCAGTTTGGCTGGTTTCCGGTGCGCTGGTTGCTGAAGGACAAATACCCGTCCTGGCAGTACGCCGCCCGCATCACGGTGCCGACTCGCCTGATTGCCGCCGAGCATGATGAAGTGATTCCGCGTTCGAGCACCGAGCGCCTGTTGAGTCATTTCACCAAAGGCGTGGCGTCGTTGCAGGTGATACCGGGTACGGGGCATAACTCGATCAGCGAAAGTCCTGAATACTTAAAGGCGCTGGGGGATGGGTTGTAACGGCCACACCGGTCTTTGTGGCGAGGGGGCTCGCCCCCGTTCGGCTGCGCAGCAGTCGCAAACCCGAACAATGCATTTGCCTGAGTAACCGCGATTGCAGGGTTTGGGGCCGCTTCGCGACCCAACAGGGCGATGCGGCGTTTCGACAAGCCCCCTCGCCACTATCAGCTACTGGCCAGCGTGCTGATCGATGAAGTCGCCGCCATCATCGGCCCCGAAGCCCTGGCCTCGCTGATGCGCAGTATGGGCCGCGAACTGGACCTGGCCTTGATCGGCGCGTTGGGCGGCGGCGAAGTCCAGCACAGCGAGTGCATGGTCGCTTCAGGCTGCGACCGAGCGAGCACCAGGATCCCGTTTAAACAGCGCACCCCGCCCTACCCTTCGTCGGACGCCTCGGCGGGATGACAGGCACTGCTTGTCCGCCGTGAACCTTGTGTCGAGACACCAGTCATACCCTGCGTTTTTCCCCACTCCTTTCGTCGTCATCTCATTCGAGTTGTCCGTTCATGCGCCAAACCGTCGTTGCCTTGCGCTTTTCTTCGCTGTGCCTGCTTCCCCTGCTCCCCGTTTTTGCAAGCCCCGCCCACGCCGATGGGCAACGGCAACTGGTCGACGCCATCAACGACTACCGCGCCCATCCGCAACGTTGCGACCGGCGCCCCGCGCAACGCTTGTCACCCCTGACGCTCAAATCGAACCTGGCCTTGCCCGTTGGCTATGGCGGTGGGTTGCGGGATCGGTTAAAAGCTTCCGGCTATCAGGCGACCATGGTGCGTTCTATCCGCGTGGTGGGTGCACGGGACGCCGAAGAAGCCTTCGATATGTTCCAGGACGAACACTGCGCCGCACTGCTCGACAACCAATACGCCGATATCGGCGTCAGTCGCGCCGGGAGCGAGTGGCAAGTGGTGCTGGCGCGGCCGGTGCTCGACCGGCAAACCGCCGATCCTCGCAGCGCCGCCCAGGCGTTGCTGGCGCAGGTCAACGCGGCCCGGGCCAGGCCGCGCCTGTGTGGTCGCCAGCGCTTCGCCGCCGCGCGGCCGCTGTCCTGGAGTGCGGCCTTGGGTTCCGCAGCACAAAATCACAGCAAGGACATGGCCTACGGCAACTACTTCGCCCACCAGGACCGCGACGGTGACATGCCCGCCGACCGCGCCAGGGCTGCCGGCTACCGTGGCCGCCAGATCGGTGAAAACATCGCCGCCGGGCAAGGTTCGCCGAGCAAGGCCATGGCCGGTTGGCTCGCCAGTCCCGGGCACTGCGCCAACCTGATGAACCCGATGTTCACCCAGGTCGGTGCCGCGTACGCCGCCAACGCCCGCAGCGACAACGGTGTTTACTGGACGATGCTGTTCGGCGCGCCTTGATCCGCCGGCCAGACCCACTTTGCGGGCATAGAAAAGGTTCTCGACGGGAAACTGTAGGAGCCAGCCTGCTGGCGATGGACTCAAGTGCGCCGCGTTCATCCAGATCACACGCGTTATCGTTAACGACCATCGCTGGCAAGCCAGCTCCCACAAGGGGCCATGCCCACGCTGAAACTGTAGGAGCCAGCCTGCTGGCGATGGACTCCAGTGCGCCGCGTTTATCCGGTTCACACGCGTTATCGTTAACGACCATCGCCAGCAAGCCGGCTCCTACATCGTGAAAAAACCAAGGCATTAAAAAGCCCGCACTGGGCGGGCTTCGTGGGTGAGTACAAGTAGGTGGCCGGTGCTGGTCTCCGGCTTACAAGGTTTATCAGGCCTCCCACAAAAGAGTCGTGAAACCGTAATGGAACTCTTCTGCTTCACACGGCATAAGGGCTGGATCCCAGCGCGGGGATCTTTCTAACCGTGTACCCTTCGGAACGCGCCCCACGTCTCCTTGCTATCCTTTTGCGCATCAGTCTGCGTCTTCACCTACAAGGTTGAGGATAGCAAAACAGGGACGATTGCCAACCGGGCTTTTAGACCGATTTCGACCAGCAGAAAACATGGCAGGACGGAAAAATACTATCGAAAAGGAGATGGCATTTCATGGATGAGTTTCACCGAGGCAGTTGCCTCTGCGGCGCCGTCAAATTTCGCGTGTCGAGCGAGTTGAAAGCTGTCACCCATTGCCATTGCAGCCAGTGCCGAAAGAGCCATGGAGCTGCGTTTGCGACCTACGCGAGCGCGCCCGCCTCGGCGCTGTCGATCATGACCGGCACTGACTCGCTGATGGCGTATCAATCGTCCAAAGGTGTCACGCGGCAGTTCTGTTGCCGCTGCGGATCTTCGCTGTTCTGGACTGACTCGACAGGCGCGTTTTCCGAGTGGGTTTCGATTGCCCTCGGCTCGCTGGATACGCCGCTACGGACACGCAAGCAAAAACATGTTTGCGTCGGCTCGAAAGCGGATTGGTACGAGATCAGCGATCAGCATCCACAGACGGACTGAGTGGTGGGAGCGGGCTTGCTCGCGAAGGCGGTGTGTCAGGTAGCATCAATGTCGTCTGACACGCCGCCTTCGCGAGCAAGCCCGCTCCCACAGGGTAAGTGGGTGTAAACAGATCCGTGCTTCACGAAGGCCGACGCACCACCCTCACCTTGCCGCTTTCGCCGCCACCGCAGAACAACCGCTCGCCGCCGTCGGACTCCAGTCCCGACACGCCGACGCCTTCCGGCAGCCTGAGGCTCTCGAGTACTTCACCGGTTTGCGAGTCGATGCGCCGCAACTCACTCTCGTCGCCCTCCCAGGTGCCATGCCACAGCGAACCTTGCACCCAGGTCACGCCGGTGACGAAACGGTTGGATTCGAGGGTGCGCAGGATCTTGCCGGTCTCGGGGTCGATCTGGTGGATCTTGCGTTCGCGGTACTGGCCCACCCACAACGTCCCTTCGGCCCAGGTCAGCCCCGAATCAGCGCCGGCGCCGGGGGCCGGAATCGTCGAGAGGACGCGGCCGGTGCGAGGGTCGATCTTGTGGATGCGATCGTCGGCGATCTGGAACAGATGCTTGCCATCGAACGCGGTGCCGGCATGGGCAGCGACATCGATCGCGCCCAGCAGCTTGCCGCTTTCCGGGTCCAGGGCGTTGATTTTGCTGTTGCTGGCGAACCAGACCTTTTCGCCGTCCCAGGTGACGCCGCACACATGATCGACCTCGGCAAACGGGCCATATTCACGAATGACTTCAGCAGTTGCGTGTTTCATCTGGCAATCCTCAACGGGGGTTGGTGGCGTTCATCCTAGCCACCGGGCAGCGGCGCCGGGAGTAACAAGGTTGTCGCGAATCCCGGCACGGGCGGCGTCATCCAGCGCCGCGCGCGGCCTCGACCAAACCACTGCACCTTGCCCTGCTCCGCCAGCGTATCGAGCGCACGCTGCACCGTGCGCTGGCTGGTACCCAGCGCCAGGGCCAGGGCGGAACTCGACCACGACTCGCCATCGGCGAGGCAGGCAAATACCGCGGCATATTTTTCCTCGACCGGTTGCGCCAGTGTCACCACCTCCGTGCACACGGACGTTTGCAAGGCAAAACCCCGGGGCGTCGCGATGACGCCGGCCAACGGCTTGAGCGCTTTACGCAGCCGGCCGATTTCCACGCGAAGCCGGGCACGATGGGACTCATCCGAGAGCTTCAGACGGAACGCCCGGGCGATCAGCGTTTCCCGCGCAACATCGGCGGGCCAGGCTTCGGCCAATGCGCGGGCGAGCATGAACAGGATCGGCCGCGTCGCGAGCGACACCGACATGCCGCAGCCCCGCACAACATACCGGCAGGCGTCCACCACCAGCGACGTTGAACCGAGCAAGGCTTCGACTTCATCGAGCAGCAGCGCGCGTTCCTCACCCTGGGCAATCAGGCGTGCCGCGGGTGCGTCGAGCAGGCGCGCAACCTGTTCGACTTCAGCGATCAGCGCGGCAATCCCCGACTGACCGGCAGCCAGCCCGGCTCGCGTCAACGCGTCCCGTGCCGCGTTCGATTGCAGGCGGCGAATGGCGATCCCCGCCAGCACCAGTTCATGGGTGGCGCGCAAGGCCGGCGGCAAGGGGCCGGGGTCGAGACTGGCCAGCAACTGCTGCGCCTCATCGAGCTGGCCGATCAACAGCAAACGGCGGATCTGCAGATGCCGCGCATGAGCGGCATTGACCCGGTCACCGTGATTTTCAAGGGTGACCCGCGCTGCCTCGAGCGCCTTGACCGGCCAGCCGAGATCCCGCGAAGCCAGGGCGATTTCGGCCTCGGCCACCACGCATCGGGCACGGGCCAGCACTTCCCTGGGCGCAAAGGCTCGGTGCGCGCGCTTGACCAGCGCCCGGGCGCGCACCAGATCGCCCAGTTGCGCCATGGCGATACCGCGCAGGGCCAGCGCCGGCGCATCGTCGCGCAAGGCCACGCGGTCCAGTGCCCCCAGCGGATTGCCCGCCGCCAGCGCCTGGGCGGCGGCCGTGATCATCGAGTCCATCGAAATCCCGCCACGCTTGTCACTCCCACCGTTCGATACCCGGGTTTAGTCTAATTCACGACCTTTCACCAGGAGCGTACAGCGATGAACACGCACAAAACGCGGGAGGCCTGGACGGGTTGTGGAGCATGTACCAATGGCTCGACCGCGCGTCCAGGGGGGTGCAATTAAACAGGGCCCCGGAATGATCACGCCGGAGGAATCGTCGCCAACATACCGATCAAAATGGTCAACAGCAGAAAACCGCCGAGAAAAATCGTCATCTTGGCCATGCGGCCTCCCACACTATGAATTGGCGGTACAGCGGGCGCCGAGTGCTGCCGTACCGGAGATTTATTGTGGGCTGGTGGCTGTATCCGTTACAGAGGCAGATTGCACCGAAAAATACGGATCAGATGCGCTTTCAGGCTGTGCTTTCGGGCGTTTTGCACAGAGAAGTTTGCGGGCGATGTCCACAAAGGGCGTGACGATCAAACCCTTCATCGTCAGGTAACGCTCGTGATCCTGTTCCCCGGTGCCGAAGGCGATGACCTCGGGCGTGGACCGGGTGACGTACAGCGTGCCGAACATCCAGTCCCACAGCGACAGGTTGATGCCGAAGTTCTTGTTGAAGTGTCGTGGCGCGTCGCTGTGATGAATCTGGTGTTGCGCCGGGCTGCTCAGCACCCGTTCGAGCACCGGCCCGAAGGACAACCAGACGTGGCTGTGACGCAGGTTGGCCGCCAGGCAATTGAAGATGAACACCATGTAGGTCACGCCAAACAATGTATAGCGGCTGATCTCTCCCCCGCAGGCGTACCAGAAGACACCGGCAAAGGCGCCGATACAGATGATGTCCGTGAGCTTTTCGACCACTTCTTCCAGGAAGTGCACGCGACTGGCCGTCGCCGGCACCAGCACGGGCGCCGAATGATGGACTTTGTGGAAGGCCCACAGATACCGCGAATGAAACGCGCGATGGCCCCAGTAATGGCTGAAATCCTTGACCAGAAAAACGCCCAGCCCATAGAGCAGGGTCAGCGCCAGGTGCTCCTCCACTTGCGTGCGCGCGCCCCACAGCCGGGTGAAGAAGGCGATGTAGTCCGCCGAGCGCAGCACGTACGGATCGACCAGACCGACGATGGGGAGTACCAGGGCAACCTTGAGGATGGCGAGTACGAAGTAATAGCGGTAGTCGAGCAACGCCGAGCGGTGCAGGTAAACCCGGCGGCCGCCGATGAACTGAACGAAGGAGCGCGCGTCGGTCAAACCCCTGGATTTACGGTACCGGAACAGGCAATAAGCAACGCTGTAAGACATGCAGAGAAAGGATAGACCGAGTCTGCCGTTGAAGTCGAAAATGCCCAGGAACTGCCGGGTGACCGGCTCGATGACCCACTGGGATAAATAAAGATGGATTGCGGCAAGAACATCCATACCGGACTGCCCGACGTAAATGGAAGGGCGATTGTAAATGAGAATGAGTCTTTAGTGTGCTGAATTATGTCCCGTTATCAGCCGCCCAGCGCAATGATCGCAAGGATCAACACACCTCCCGTAGCGGCCATGATCACCCCTCCCTGCCACTGCGTGGCGCCAGCGTATCTGGCGAGCATCCAGCCTGCGATGAACAGCACCACGAGGCCGATCAGGTTGGACAAGCGGATGGCGAGCGCCGTCTGGTCGAGCAGTATGAACGGCACCACCAGCGGAAAGGTCGAGCCCACCACCAGCAGGAAAACACCGAACGCGCCCCTGAAGTCGTTCCAGCCGAGGCCGGCCCTGATCGGCAAGGGCGGCTGTTCGAGCAGCCGTCGGCGCAACAGCTCCAGGCCCTCGCTGCCGGCCGCCGTCGCGAATTGCAAAGGCAACACCTGCGCCACCAGCGCCTGACCGGCCGCGGCGTCCGCGCCATTGCGCAGGGCCAGGTACAGCTTGATCCTGCGCGTGCGCTCGACCAGTGCGCGCAACAGGTACATGACCGCATCGGCCAGTCCCCAGGCGAGATTGCAGCCGAGCGCAGCGATCATCATCGTGCGTTCGGCGGCCTGGTCTGCCGTGGCCACGCTGATGGTGCCGGTGAACGTCATGGCCATCAGCAGGCCGAAGATCACCTCGGTAATGCGCTCGACAGGGTCAAGTACAGGCGCCCTCTCGAATTGATCATTGCCTGGCATGAATTCACCTCCCCCTGGGCTGCCTGCACGATACCGGTCGACGCTTCGGCCAGGCACCGGTTGCCCGGGCTGGATATCCGCATCCCCGTCAAGTGTAGATTGAACGGCTACACTCATGCGCACACGTTACCTGCTTCAAGAGGAGTGGTTCATGCTTGATTACTTCGCGCTGGGCCTGCTGATCTTTGTCGGGCTCGTCTTGTTCTACGGGATCATCCTGCTCCACGACATCCCCTATGAAATTGCCGTCCACCGCAACCACCCTCACCAGGATGCAATCCACGCCACCGGCTGGGTCAGCCTGTTCACCCTGCACGCGCTCTGGCCGTTCCTGTGGATCTGGGCGATGGCCTATCGGGAGGACCGGGGCTGGGGTTTCAGTGACGGACACTCACCCAAGAGCCATGTGGTTCACCTCGAACAACAGGTCGCCGAACTGCAAGACCGGATCGAGCGCCTCGAGGCAGCAACGGGTACGGCACAGAGCAGACGGCCAACGGACAATCTCGGCGAGGGCATTTGAGCCATGGATCTCTTACTCATACTGACGTATGCGGCACTCTGCGTTGCCATCTTCAAGATCTTCCGCATCCCCCTGAACAAATGGACGGTGCCCACGGCGGTGCTGGGCGGGATCTTGATTATCGGCGCGCTGATTTTCACCATGAACTACAACCACCCCTACTCCGAGGTGGCGCGTTCCTATTTCGTATCGGTTCCGGTGATTCCCGTGGTCAGTGGCCAGGTGATCGACGTTCCGGTCAAGACCAACCAGCCCCTGGAAAAAGGCGATGTGCTGTTTCGCATCGACCCCGCGCCTTTCGAGTACCGGGTCAAATCCCTCAAGGCACAGCTGATTGCCGCCCAGGCCGATCGTGTGCGGATCACCGAGTTGATCAAGCGTAATTTCAGCACTCAACGGGAACTGGATATGGTGGTTGCCCGGACCGACGACCTGAAGGCACAACTGGACAACGCGCAGTACGAACTCGACAACACCACGGTGCGCGCACCGAGCAAAGGCTTCGTCACCCATGTTTCGCTGCGTCCGGGCATGATGGCGACCAAATTGCCGCTGCGCCCTTCGATGGTGTTCATTCCCGCCGAGGGGCATTACCTCTCGGCGTGGATGCGGCAGAACAGCCTGTTGCGCCTGACCGAGGGTGATGAGGCCGAAGTCGCTTTTGACGGCATTCCCGGGAGGGTGTTCGAAGGCAAGGTCAAAACCGTGGTTTCGGTCATCGCCGAAGGCCAGATTCAACCTTCGGGCACGCTGATCGGTTTCACCGGTTCACCACCGGCCGGCCGGGTACCGGTGATCATTGAAATCACCGACCCCGACTATGCCCAGTACGCCGACCTGATGCCCGGTGGTGCCTACGGCCAGGCGGCGTTGTACAGCCAGCATTTCCATCACATCGCGATGATGCGCAAGATCCTCCTGCGCATGGCTGCCTGGATGAACTACATCTTTCCGTTCCACTAACCCGCTAGCGTCGGCAACTGGCTCCCTTGAATGGGGTCAGTTGCCGGTTCAGCGAACCGGCCTGGTCGCGCAGTTGCAACGACTGATCGAGCAGGCTGCGGATCGCGGTGCTTGAGGGGATACGACGCTAGAGAATCCAGTTGAGCAGCAGGTGCGAGGCAATCCAGGGCGACGCCTGAGTCACCGCCCATGCCAGCAGTGCGCACACGAACAGGTAGCCCGCAAAGAACTTGAACATCGCGCGGTTTCCCATGCAGCCCTCCCGGCTTTACAGCCATACCGGGCGTTCAATGCGAATGCGTAACCATTACGATGCGCGTCTCACCCGTAAAGGATTCGATCGCCCGAATGGTGTGCAGTTCCATAGGCCGGGTAATTCACAGGCTTGCTCACCCGTTTGCATTCGACCTGACCCGTCATCGACAGGTCAGAGCGCTCAAAGGGTCAACTCCATCGTCAGTACGGCGGACAACGCCAGCATCATCAGCAACGCGATAAACATCAGACTCAACTGAGCGAACTGCTTATAAATGTGTGTCGATCTTTTCGTGGTTAGAGCAATGGATTTAGTCGTGGAAGCCATCACCAGTTCTCCCTTTGCCGCCGTACATGTAATAGCTCTCGCGAACAATTGGCTGGGCTGGCCGTCGGTGGCGACCTGAATGATGTCTGCACGTTGGGTGCAAGCGCGTTATCAGCCCGTGACGTGTTCCGGGAAGGAGCATCGTGCAGGGCGGGCTTGACCTGAGCAGTAAGGCGATGGCGTTGCATGCTGGCGTCGCTGGCTTCATTTTTCACCCCTCGCGTCATACCGAATCAGGCGAGCCCCGCCGTCTCCATGATGTCCGGGACGAAAACTGTTGCGGGTACCAAGGGGTTAAGCAACGAATGAGCCATCACTAGAGGGCCAAGAAAAAGTCCAAATTAATGAACAAGCTGTTTAACGGTGTGCCAGGCGAGACGCAAGTTTGGTGAAAAAGGCCCAGTCAGGTGGGTGTAATAACCCATGTGTGGGGATATCCGCGGCCCTATTTCTGTAGGAGCGAGTTTGCTCGCGATAAACCCGAGAGCGCCGCGGGGCACCTGCCAACCCGAGTTATCGTTGACGACCATCGCGAGCAAGCTCGCTCCCACAGGGTTTGTGTTTTCGCCGGCGGCCAATACCATCTGTAGGAGCGAGCCTGCTCGCGATAAACCCGAGAGCGCCACGGGGCACCTGCCAACCCGCGTTATCGTTGACGACCATCGCGAGCAAGCTCGCTCCCACAGGGTTTGTGTTTTCGCCGGCGGCCAATGCCATCTGTAGGAGCGAGCTTGCTCGCGATAAACCCGAAAGCACCGCGGGGAACCTGCCAACCCCGCGTTATCGTTGACGACCATCGCGAGCGAGCTCGCTCCTACAGGGTTTGTGTTTTCGCCGGTGGCCAATGCCATCTGTAGGAGCGAGCTTGCTCGCGATAAACCCGAGAGCGCCGCGGGGTACCCGGCAACCCGCGTTATCGTTGACGACCATCGCGAGCAGGCTGAACTGGTCAACTAATTTTGGACACCAGTTACGGTTTCATGCCGCCAGCTTCTCCATAGCTACCGGCGACCGGTAGTCGTTG
This sequence comes from Pseudomonas sp. GNP012, assembly GCF_054343835.1. Taxonomy (NCBI): domain Bacteria; kingdom Pseudomonadati; phylum Pseudomonadota; class Gammaproteobacteria; order Pseudomonadales; family Pseudomonadaceae; genus Pseudomonas; species Pseudomonas sp. GNP012. The sequence continues at coordinate 2,943,068 of NZ_JBTGUU010000001.1, forward strand.
TAGCTATGGAGCCTGACGTTGTTGTAACGCATCACATAACGCTGCACATCCACCCGCGCCTCATGTTCCGAGCGGTAGCCATCTTCTGGTACCCACTCTGACTTGAGGCTTCCAAAGAAACGCTCCATCGGAGCGTTGTCCCAGCACTCACCTTTGCGACTCATGCTTTGCAGGAGGCCATGTTTGCGCATTTCTTTCCTGAATTTATGACTGGTGTATTGGCAGCCCTGGTCAGAGTGAAACAGCACCTCTTTTGGCCGGCCTCGCAGGTCGACCGCCATCCGCAACGCTTCGCAGGTCAGCGTGGCATCGGAAATCATCGAAAACGACCAGCCCACGATCCTGCGGGCAAACAGATCCAGCACCGCCGCGAAATACATCCAGCGCGTGCCGACTTTGATGTAGGTCACATCGCCGCACCACACTTGGTTAACCGCCGTGACATCAAACTTGCGCTTGAGCACATGCGGCGCCACCAGCGCCTCAACGCCGGAAGATTTGTACTTGTGCCGCCGCCGTTGATGACTGGCAACACCGGCTTCGCGCATCAAGCTACGAGCCATATGGCGCCCGACACGGTGCCCCTTGGCTTGCAGTTCCTTGGACAGGGTGCGAGACCCGGCGGACGCTCTGGATTCCTTATGATGCTTGACCAGCACGGCCTTAAGTTTCTCCCGTTCAGGATTCACCTTGCCCTGGCGCTGACGCCAGGCGTAAAAGCTGCTGCGGGTGACTCCAAACGCCCGACAGCAATTGTTAACGCCGTACTGCTCGTCCAGCTCATTGATCAGCGAGAATGATCTTTGGAGTCCAAAAGCAGGAGAGCACTGGCCTTTTTTAGGATTTCAATGTCCAGGTCTTTTTGCCTGAGCAACGCTTTGAGCTGCTGAATCTCCCGCTGATCGGCGGTGATTGCCTTGGCCCCCAACGGGGTCGAACCCAAGCGTTCTTTGCGAACCTGGTCGACCCAACGGCGCAAGGCCGTAGGGCCAATATCCAAACTGGCACAAACATCGGGAACTGACTGGCCCTCGTCCAGCACCATGCTGGCGGCCTTGAGTTTGAACTCACTGGAATAAGATTTACGCATATCCAAACACCTCAGATTTGGGCGCCATCATAGCGCCCGATTGAAGTGTCCAAAATCATTAGGCCAGTTCAGGCTCGCTCCTACAGGGTTTTGTGGCCGATACCCCCTGCGGGGCACCTGCCAACCGGCGTTCACTTCAGGTACCACCCCCAGGGTTCGCCGTTGTAGCGGGTGATCTGCTTGGTTTCCAGGTAGCTGTTGTAGCCCCACTCACCCAGCTCGCGACCGATGCCGCTCTGCTTGTAGCCGCCCCACGGCGCTTCGACGAAGGTCGGCTGCGAGCAGTTGACCCACACGATACCGGCGCGAAATTCGCGAGCGACCCGTTCGCAACGCGGCATATCCCGGGACATGACCGCTGCCGCCAGGCCGAACGGCGAGTCATTGGCCAATCGGATCGCTTCGGCTTCCGTGTCGAAGGCGCGCAGGCACACCACCGGTCCGAAGATCTCCTCACGCCATACCGAGCTGTCTTCGGGGACATCGGCGAAAATCGCCGGCGTCAGGTAGTAACCCTTTTCCAGATTGCCCGGCCGCCCACCGCCCGACACCAGACGAGCGCCCTCTTGCTGACCGGCTGCAATGGCCGCCAGCACCTTGTCCAGTTGCCCCTGACTGACCAGTGGCCCGAGTTTCACCCCCTCCTCGAAACCCTGGCCGATCTGAATCTGCTCGGTCGCGGCAATCAGGCGTTCGAGCAACGCCGGGTACAACCCGCGCTCCACCAGCACCCGCGAAGTGGCTGAACAGACCTGGCCCTGGTTCCAGAAGATCCCGAACAGAATCCACTCCACGGCGGCTTCGATGTCGCTGTCGGCGAAGATCACGAAGGGTGATTTGCCGCCCAGTTCCAGGCTGATGTTTTTGATATCGTTGGCAGCCGCCTGCATGATCTTGCGCCCGGTCGGTACGCTGCCGGTGAAGGCGACTTTGTCGACATACGGGTGTTTGGCCAGCGGCGCGCCCGCCTCGCGTCCCAGGCCCGTGATCACGTTCAGTACCCCGGCCGGCAGGCCTGCCTTGTCGGCGATGCCGGCCAGTTCGAGGGCGGTCAACGGGGTCAGCTCCGATGGTTTGAGCACTACGGTGCAACCCGCCGCCAGCGCCGGGGCAACTTTCCACGAGGCCATCAGCATCGGGAAATTCCACGGGATGATCGCCGCGACCACACCGACCGGTTCCTTGATCACCGATGACGTGAAGCGCGCATCCGGCACATCGATCGCCTGTTCACCCTGTTGATCCGACTGCTCGGCCAACCCGGCATAGAAATCGAAGCAACCGGCAGTGTCGGCGATGTCCCATAACGCTTCCGGCAATGGCTTGCCGTTGTCGCGCACTTCGATGGCGGCCAGTTCGTCCTGACGATGGCGAATGCCCTCGGCGATACGGCGCAGAACCTCGGCCCGTTGCGCGCCCGACCAGCGTGGCCAGTCCCCCTCATCAAACGCCGAACGCGCGGCCGCCACCGCCCGGTCGACGTCCTCGAACGTGGCAGAGGCAACCCGCGCCAGCACCGATTCGTCACTCGGATCGAGCGTATCGAAAACACCGCGTTGAACCGGGGCAACCCACTCACCGCCGATGTACAACCGTTGATAGTCACCCATGGGGCACTCCTTGATACTGCGCTGCCGACGCTGCTGGTACAGCTGTTGGGCGGCCTGCAATTGCTCGCGGTCATTGACCCCGAGCACGTCGGTTTCCTCCACTTCCACGGCAGTCACCATCAGCCCCGCCTCGTTGGCCAGCGACACCGCATCGGTGAGGTAGTACTCGCCCTGGGCGTTGCGGTTGCCGATACGCTCCAGCAACCACAGGCAGGTATCTGCCCGCAGGCCCATGACGCCGCCATTGCAGAAGTTGATGTCCAGCTCCTGGGGGCTCGCATCCCTGGCTTCGCGGATCGCCCGCAACCGCCCCTGCTCCACCAGCAGCCGCCCGTAGGGTCCCGGCCGCTGGGTGTGAAAACCCGCCACCGCCACCGCCGCGCCGTTCATCAACGCCCTGCGCAAGCGATTCAAGGTCTGCGGGGTGATCAGGGGGGAGTCGCCAAACAGCACCAACACACAGCCCTGTTGCTGCGCCTGCAAGGCCGGCCGGGCGGCAAGTACCGCGTGGGCCGTGCCCCTTTGTTCGTGCTGGGTAAACACCTGTGCCGTCGGTGCGACTTGCTGCAGGTACTCAGCCACCTGCCCGCCGCCCGCGCCCACCACCACCACCGCCCGTTGCTCGATACCGGCAGCCTCCACCGCCGCCAGCACATGGCCGAGCAGCGGCCGGTTGCCCACCGGGTGCAAGACCTTGGGCAGCAGCGACTGCATCCGCTTGCCCTGCCCGGCCGCAAGAATCACCGCCAGCGTCGACCCGCCCATGTTGTCGGTCATCACGATCCTCCTGTGTGCATCCGGGTTTCAGGCCGGATCGCGATAGAACACATCGTCGGCATACGGATACCACCAGTCCTGAATCTTCGGCTGGTGATCGATGATGACCATTTTCGAGCGGCGGAACGCTTCCAGCCCCTGACGCCCGAGTTCACGCCCAAGGCCGGACATCTTCCAGCCGCCGAACGGCAGCGCATCGTTGTCGATCAGCGGGTTGTTGACCCAGACCATCCCCGCTTCCAGGCGCTCGGCGGCCTCCATGGCTTCGGCCAGGTCCGTGGAAAACAGCGAGGCCCCTAGGCCGAATGGCGAGTCGTTGGCCAGCCGCACCGCCTCATCGAAATCGCTGACCCGGCAGATCGCCGCCACCGGGCCAAAGCACTCTTCCTGAAGAATCGCCATGTCAGCGGTCACGCCGGTGAGGATGGTCGGCTCATAGAACCAGCCGACCGTCTGCTGGGGTGGAATCCGCCCGCCACACACCACTTTCGCGCCCTTGGCCACGGCGTCATCGACCAGGCGCATGACTTTGTTGCGGGCCGCTTCGCTGACCATCGGCCCGATCTCCGAACGTTCCAGGCCATGGCCGATGCGCAGGGCGCGGGTGCGTTCAGCGAACTTCGCGACAAATTCGTCATGCACCTCGTCCACGACATACAAGCGCTCGGCCGAGGTGCAGATCTGCCCACTGAGATGGAATGCAGCCGTCACTGCACCCGCCGCCGCGACATCCAGCGGTGCATGTCTGGAGATGATCAACGGATCGCTGCCACCGGCTTCGATGACGCAAGGCTTCATCCGTTCGGCACAGGCCACGGCCACCGCCTTGCCCGCCGCGACACTGCCGGTGAAGGCCACCGCGTGGGTCTGCGCCGACTGCACCAGCAACTGCGCGGTCACCGCATCGCCCGGCACACACGAAACCAGTCCCGGCAACAACGCGCTGAAATGTTCCATGAACTTCAGGGTGCACAGGGTCGTGGCTTCCGCCGGCTTGATGATGCAGGCATTGCCCGCCGCCAGCGACGCGGCGACCGTCCAGCACATCAGCAGGATCGGAAAGTTGAACGGCATGATGTGCACGCTGACGCCATAGGGCTCGTAGCGCACATGCTGGAAGGAACCGATCTGCGTGGTGCCGGCGACCTTGCCGGCATCGTCCCGGGCCATTTCCGCGTAGTAGCGAAAGATCGGCGCGCAGTTGGCCAGTTCGCCCATGGCCTCGGGAAACGGCTTGCCCATCTCCAGGGTCATCAGGCGTGCGACTTCGCGGTTGCACGCCAGGTTCTGTTCGATGGCATTGGCCAGTTGATGCAGGCGCGCGGCGCGGCTTTTCGCATCCACCAGGCGCCATTGCTTTTGCGCGGCGGTGGCGGCATTGATGGCGGCTTGCACATCGGCTTCGCCACACACGCCGACTTGCCCGACCGGTTGCAGGGTCGCCGGATCGAGCACCTGGCGCACGCGGCCATCGCTCAGCGGCAGGAACTCGGGGTTGATGAAACGCAAGGCAGAATCGCAGTTAAACGTGGCCATGGGATGATCCTTGAACCAATCGATAAGGGGTTTGACGCAATGTCGCCAGGGTCGTGGCGGGCAGTTCTTCTCGCCAGCCCGGCACGTGCCGGTCGAGCCACTGGCGCAGGGGTGCAAAGGCCTCCGCGTCCAGCGCACGGACAAACAGACCCAGGGTGCGCGGCAGGTGCGCCAGGTAACCGTGCTTGCCGTCGCGGCCGGCCAGGCGCACGAAAATCCCCAGCACCTTGGCGTGACGCTGGGCGGCCAGGCGCCGGTAGTCTTCGAGAAAACGCAACGCGTCCAGCTCCGGGCGCTGCAACAGATAATGGCTGATCAGTGCCTCACGCAACGCCTCGGGCACATCGCGTCGGGCATCCTCGAGCAGCGACATCAGGTCATAGGCCGCCGCCCCGGCCAGGGCGTCCTGGAAATCCAGCAAGCCGCAGGCGGCGACCCCTTCGCGGCCTTGCAGCAGCATCAGGTTGTCGACGTGAAAGTCGCGCAACACCAGGGCTTCGCGGCGCTGGGCGACGTCACCACAAGCCTCGGCGAACAACGCCAGATACTCATGGCGCCGGCCCTGTGCCGCCTCTTTGCCGATCAACAGCGGCACGTACCAGTCGATAAACAGCGCGCACTCGTCCGCCAGTCGCTGCTCGTCATAAGGCGCCAGTTCCGCCGCGGGCGCTGCGCGATGCAAGGCCACCAGCGTATCGACCGCCAGGTGATACAACGCCGACTCCGAATGCCCGGCCAACAGCAGCCGGGTGTAGGTGTCGTGACCGAAATCCTCGATCAGCGCCAGCCCCGCCTCTTCATCTACTTCCAGCAAGGCCGGCGCAGACAGGCCCAGCCCTTGCAACTGCCGGGCGATCCGAACAAACGGGCCGATGGGTTCGCTATGGGGTGGCGAATCCATCAGCAACAGGCCGGCGCCGTCCAGGCGGAAATAACGCCGGGTCGAAGCATCCGCCGGCAAGGCCACCAGCGGGGCCCCGGCGAAACCGGCGCGTGCCAGAAAGGCGGCGCGCTGGTCTTCACGGGTTGGCAATGACGCCAGTGCATCAGTCATGGCAGTCACCGGATCATGTAGACCTTTTTGATGGTCTCGTGGACGGTGCACACACCCTTCCAGTCCTTGCCGAAGAAGGCGGCGGTGTCGGGCTTGATCTCGATCACTTCGCCGGACTCGTGGACATACGTGCAGCGGCCTTCGAGGAAGTGGCAGAACTCGTCGCTGGTGACATGGCAAAACCATTTGCCCGGGGTGCAGATCCAGATGCCGCATTCGGACTGGCCTTCGGGGCCTTTGTGCAGCACCACGCCGGAAACGCGGGATTCACCTTCGAGCATGGTCGGGATCACGCCCCAATCCTTGACGTCGGTGATGCTCAGCGGGTCGTACAGAAACGGGGTAGTCATGTGTTGCTCTCCAATAAATCAATTCAAATGAACGATCAAAAAGCCTGTGGCGAGGGAGCTTGCTCCCGCTGGACTGCGCAGCAGGCCCTGCTTTTCAGGGTAAGAGCTGGGGGGCAGCTTCGCTGCCCAACGGGAGCAAGCTCCCTCGCCACAGGTTCAGTGTCAGGTCCAGTGTCAGTGTCAGGTTCAAATCCGGTGTCAGGCTCAAGCCAGCATGTACACGTTGCGCAGGGTTTCCCGGACGTCGCATTCACCGGTCCAGCCGGCCGGGAACAGCACCAGGGTGTTCGGGCGCACTTCGATCACCTCGCCATTGTCGTTACGGTAAGTGGCGTGCCCGGCAATGAAATGGCACAGCTCGTCCCGGGGAATCGACAACCGCCAGCGCCCGGGGGTGCACACCCACAGTCCGGTTTCCGGGCTGTTGTTCGGGCCCTTGAACAGCAAGCGGCCGCTGGAATGCGAGACGCCTTCGACGGCGTCGCTCTGCACGCCCCAGTCCACCAGGTCGGTGCGGCTGCTGACGGCTTCGAGGTACGGCGTGATACCCGCCGTGGTGGATGAATCAGGCATCGTTGAGCACCTTGTCGAGAATCGCGGCCGCGTCTTGCGGTCCTTTGCGAGATTGCATCTGCGCGCTGGTGCGCTGCAGGCGTTGGCGCATGGCCTCGTCGTTGAGGCAGGCGTGGAGTTTTTCTGCGAGCTGCTCTTCGCTCCATTCGTAGCGGTCGAGCTTGAAACCGTGGCCGCTTTCTTCGGCGCGCATGGCGTTGTCGTGGCCGTCCCAGACGTAGGACATGACGATCGCCGGTTTGCCGAAGAACAGGCACTCGGTGAAGCTGTTGTTGCCGCCGTGGTGGATCACCGCGTCGACCTGGGCGATCACCGACGGCTGAGGGAACCAGTTGGAAATCTGCACGTTGTCCGGCAGGTCGGTGTATTCGTCCAGGTGCTCGCCGACGTTGAACAACGCCCGGTAAGGCAGCTTGCCCACCGCCTCGATCAGGCGCTTGAGCAACTCGACATCGCCGGAACCGAGGCTGCCGAAGCTGGCGTACAGCAGCGGCTTGTCGTTGTGGGCACGGAACGGTGGAATCTCGTACGGCGTGTCGTGACGCACGCAGCCTTGCAGGTAATGGAAACGCTCCGCCGGCAGCGGATGGCGGCGGTCGAACTTGACCGCATCCGGGTACAGCAGCAGGTTCATGAAGGGCGAGGCTTCAAAGAAGGTCCCCAGCGGATAAGGCGCTTCACCGTGGGCCTGGAGGAACTGGTTGAAGTCCTCGTGGATCGGCCCCACCACTTCCTCGAAGCGCTGGCGAAATTGCGCGTGGCCGGCCTTGTCATCGATGCTCATGCCCGACAGGTGCGGCGGGATATCCGGGTCTTCGATCTCGTTTTCCGAGCAGGAAATGATCCGCACCCACGGCTTGCCGTATTGCTTGATCGCCGGGAACAGGATCACGTTGTCGACGCAGATCAGGTCGGGCTTGACCTTGTCCAGCACCGCCGGCAGATCCTTTTGCGCCCACTTGGCGGTTTCGACGATGGCTGCCCAGCATTCCTTGACGTAATTGTCGATCTGCTCCAGCGGCGACTTGCGAAAATTCGGGATGTGGCCGTTGATGAAGTCGACCCAGTAGCGGGCCATCTCTTCGGCCGGCATCGGTGCCGACATGTTGACCATGTGCTCCTCGAAACCATACCCGGCGTAGACACCGCTCATGCCCGGGTCGGTGAGGAACACCGCTTTATGGCCCAGGGCTTCACAGGCCTGGGCGATACCCACTGAGTTCAGCGCCGGGCCGTAGGCGGCTTCGGGAAAGAATGCGATCACTTTCTGTTTCATCGAGTGCTGCTCCTGCCTGGTCTTTTTATTGTTCAGCGTGTCAATACGCGGGCATGCCGGGCTTGCCAGCCCAGCCGGATGGTCGTGTCGATTGCAAAATGGGCGAATTCAAACTGTGAGGACGGCACGCGCACGATCAACGGTTTGTCGCTGAGGGCTGTCTGCACGTGCAGGTTGGTGTCGAGGCCGTGGTAGGCGACTTCGACGATTTTTCCGCTGACCTGATTCGGGCAATCGCTGCCCTGCTCCGTGAGCACTTGCAGGCGTTCGGGGCGCACCACCACGGCGACGGACTGGCCGGACACCAACGGCGCGTCGGTTTCCACGCTCAACTCCTGGCCATTCACGCGCACCGAGTGCTGGCCCGAGCGCACGCCTTCGAGCAGGTTGCTGACGCCGATGAAGTTGGCGACAAACCGGCTGTTGGGGTTCTCGTACAGCTCCGACGGACTGCCGCACTGGCACACCTTGCCGCCGTCGAGCACCGCCATGCGGTCGGACATCACCAGCGCTTCTTCCTGATCGTGGGTGACGATGATGAAGGTGATGCCGCTCTCGTGTTGCAGGCGCTTGAGTTCCAGCTGCATCTTTTCCCGCAGCTTCTTGTCGAGGGCGCCCAAAGGCTCATCGAGCAATAAAACCCGTGGCCGTTTGACCAATGCCCGAGCCAATGCCACGCGCTGACGCTGGCCGCCGGAAAGCTGATCGGGTTTGCGCTCGGCAAGCTCACCCAGTTGCGCGGTGCTCAGCACTTCATCGACCCGCCGGCGGATTTCGCTTTCCGGCAGGCGCTCCATTTCCAGGCCGTAGGCGATGTTCTTGCGCACGGTCATGTTGGGGAACAGCGCATAGGACTGGAACATCAGGTTCAGCGGACGCTTGTTGGCCGGCAACGGCGAGATGTCATTGCCGTCCAGGTAGATGCAGCCACCGCTGGGGGTCTCGAAACCGGCGAGCATGCGCAGCAGCGTGGTCTTGCCGCAGCCGGACGGCCCGAGCAGCGCGAAGAACTCGTTCTCGCGGATGCTCAGCGACACCTCGTTGACCGCCAGGCCGTTGCCATAAGACTTGCTGACCTTGTCCAGGATCAGTACCGCAGATGAATTATTCATGGGTGCGAGGAGCCTTGTTGAGACGCTGCGAAGCCAGCAGCGCGGTGATGCTGACCAGCATCACCAGCGTCGCCAGAGCGTTGATTTCCGGGGTGACGCCGAAGCGGATCATGGCGTAGATCTGCATGGGCAACGTGGTCGAAGCCTGGCCGGAGCCGGAGTTGAAAAAGGCGATGATGAATTCGTCCACCGACAGGGTGAACGAGAGCAATCCACCGGCCAGCACGCCGGGGAAGATCACCGGCAACAGCACCCGGCGCAAGGTGGTGAACCAGCTCGCACCGAGGTCGATCGAGGCTTCGAGAATCGAATAGTCGAAGTGCTTGAGCCGCGTGCGCACCACCGCGCAGACGAAGGCGATGTTGAACACTGCGTGGCTGATGATGATCGAGTGCAGGCCCAGGCCAACCTTGAGCAGGTTGAAGAAGCTCAGCAGCGCAATCGCCAGCACGATGTCGGGAATGATCATCGGCGCCATCAGCAAGGTATCGACCACCTGGCCCTTGTCATTGCCCTTGCGGCGCAACTCGATGCCCAGCGCGAGGAACGTGCCGAGCACGCAGGCAATGAAGGTCGCCGACAAGGCGACGATCAAGGTGTTGAGCGCCGCCGACAGGATCGCCGTGTTGTGCGCCAGTGCCGCATACCACTTCAGCGACACGCCGCCCCAGGCAGTGGGCAACCCGGACTTGTTGAACGACAGCAGGATCAACACCAGGATCGGTATATAAAGGAAGGCGTACACCAGCCCCAGGTGCGAACCCAGCACGGTGGTGCTGACAGAACGTGGCTGACTCATGAGCGCGCCCCTTCTGCACGACGGGCCACCAGGGCCTGGATGAACAACAGGATCAGCATGATCGCGATCAGGAAAAAGCTCAGTGCGGCGCCGAACGGCCAGTCCCGCGCCGTGAGGAATTGCGAATAGATCAGGTTGCCGACCATCTGCACCTGCTTGCCACCCAGCAGGTCGGCGGTGATGAAGTTGCCGATGCTGAGGACGAAGACAAACACCGCACCGGCGGCAATCCCCGGCACGCTCAGCGGCAGGATGATCCGGCGAAAGGTCATCCAGCCCGAGGCGCCGAGGTCTTTCGAGGCGTCCCACAGTTCGTTGTTGATCCGCGACAGCGACGAGAAGATCGCCAGGATCACAAAGGGGATGTAGTTGTAGACCAGCCCCAACACCACGGACGACTCGGTGTACAGCAGGCTGATGGGTTCGCCGCTGTAGCCGAACACTTGCAGCAGGCGGTTGATCAGGCCTTCGCGGTTGAGCAGGACGATCCAGGCGTAGGTGCGGATCAGGTAGTTGCTCCAGAACGGCAGCATCACCAGGAACAGGTACACCGCCTGGCGCCGCCGTGGCGCCCGGGCAATCGCATAGGCCGCCGGGTAGCCGATCAACACCGCGAACACCGTGGCCAGCCCGGCGATTTTCGCCGACTTGAGCAGGATGCCCAGGTACAGCGGATCGAACGCGCGCTGATAGTTTTCCCAGGTGAACAACCAGTCGATGCCACCGTAGGCACCGCGTTCGACGAAGCTGTAGACCAGCACCAGCAGGCACGGAATCACCAGGAACATCAGCAGCCAGCCAAAGCCGGGCGCAAGAAGCCAGGCCGACAGACGCCTGTCAGCATGCAAAGCACTCATTAACCCTATCCTCCCGCCTCAGGACAGAGGCGGCTTGCGAGCGTGGCGAGGCATGCCGGGCATGCCTCGGATCGACGTGGCGTTAGTTCTGCGCCGCCATGATTTCGGTGACGGCGCGGGTGTAGGCCTTTTGCGTGGTGCCGCCCAGGTCGCGCAATTGCTCCATTTTCAGCAGCTCGGCGGGGGCGATGGTCAGGTTGGGGTATTGCTTGAGCAGGTCCGCGGACAACCCGGCCATGGCCGCCTGATTGGGGACTTTGTAGAGGATGTTTTCAGCGACCCAGGCGTGGTTTTCCTTGGCCAGCATGAAGTTGATGAACTTGAAGGCCTGGTCCTGGTGCTTCGAACTCTTGAGCACCACCATGGTGTCCACCCACAGGTCGGAACCTTCCTTGGGCACCACGAACTTGATCGCCGCGTTGGCCTGGGTGCCGTAGTTGCACCAGCCGTCCCAGGCGTGGGCCATCAGCGATTCGCCGGAAGCGAGCTTGGAATAGAAGGTGGTGTCGTCGAAGGACAGAATGCGTTTTTTGGTGGCGATCAACTGGTCGCGAACCGCGGCGATTTGTGCCGGGTCACTGTCGTTGACCGACCAGCCCCTGGCGAGGAAACCGGCGCCGAGCATCCAGCGGTCGGTGGCGAGCATCGTCACCTTGCCTTTGAGGGCATCGCTCGGATTGAGCAGCTCGTTCCAGCTCTGCGGCGCCGGCGTCACCTTGTCGGAGCGATAGCAGATGCCCGTGGTGCCCCAGGTGTAAGGCACGGAGAACTGGTTGCCCTGGTCATATTCCAGGTGAGTGGCTTCAGGGTAGAGGTTTTTCAGGTTGGGGACTTTGACCAGATCGATGTCCGCCAGCAGCCCCTGCTTGTGCAGGACTTCGGCGAAGGGCGAGGAGACGAACACCACGTCATAGCCCTCACCACCGGACGCCATCAGCTTGCCCATGATTTCTTCGTTGGTGGCGTGCAGCGCCTTGTCGACGTCCACACCGCTGGCCGCCTTGAACTTCTCCAGCGCATCGGGGGCCATGTAGCCGTCCCAGATGGAAATCACCATGTCTTTCGCACTTGCAGCCTGTGAGGCGATCGCCAGGGAAACGGCCAATCCCGCGCACAGAAGATCATTCAGCTTGCTCATAAATACTCACCCGACGATTGTTTATTGTTGTGTTCGAAGGCAGTACGGCAAAACGAGAAACGATTGCTTGTGTTTTTTTTTAGAAATTAGGACCAGTATCAAAAGATGTCAACGCTTTTTTACGGCCTGACGACTGGCCAGCGCATGACATAAGATGGGCAACTGAGTCCCGCAGCGGATCACAACGAGAAAAGACGCTTGAGCACGACAGCCGAAAAAAAACCGCGCACCAATCACCTGGAACTGGCCCGGCGCATCCTCGAGCACACCCAGGAAAGCGGCCTGATGGCCGGCGACCCGGTGGCCGAACAGGCCCTGGCCCGCACGTTCCAGGTGTCGCGCACGCTGATTCGCGGTGCGCTGAAAGTGCTATTGGAAGAAAACCTGCTGAGCCACGAAGCCGGCAAGGGCTACCGATTGCTGGCATCGCCGGCGGGCCAGGCGTTCAACGCCGCCCTGCCCCAGGCCGAGGAAGAAGAACTGGCTGCCTCGGTGCTGCGTGACCGCATGGCCGGGCGCCTGGGCGACAGCATCAGCATCAGCGAACTGATGCGCCGCTACGACATCGGCCGGCCGGCGGCACAAAAGGCCCTGCAGCAACTGAGCGAAAGCCAGGCCATCGAGCGCGGCCCCGGCCAGTCCTGGCTGTTTCGTCCGTCACTGAACAGCCTGGCCGCCCTCGAAGAAAGCCTGAAATTCCGCCTGATCCTCGAGCCCGAAGCCTTGCTCAGCCCGAGCTTCAACGCCGACCCGCAACGCCTTGCACTGTTGCGCAGCGCCATGCAAAGCCTGCTCGCCCGCCCCGTGGAAGACTTCGATCTGCAGCAGTTTCGCGAGCTGGACATCAGCTTCCATGAACTGCTGGCCCAGAGCTGCGGTAACCGCTTCATCAGCGACGCCCTGCTCCAGCATCAAAGCTTGCGCCGTTTGCCGAACCTGCTGCCATCGGTCAGCGTGCACCGCCTGCAGGAGGCCCTGCGCGAACACCTGCAAATCATCGCGCAGATCGAACGCGGGCAGATGGAGATCGCCGCCGACCTGCTGCGCCTGCACCTGCGCCTGAGCGCCGCGCAACGACCGCAAACCGCTAACCGGGGCATTCCGCAAAGCCATCTGTTCGGGCGTCGTTAAGCACCACGCAAAAACATGATGATTTTTTTTTGAAAATAAGACAGCATCAAAAACACCTTCAGGAGCGGCGGGTCTGACCCGCCATGGACCGTCCTCGCCATGCAAAAACAAAAACTGATCGCCCTGTTTCCGGAAGCCAGTTTCGGCGCGGCCTTGAACTGCATTGGTATTGCCCAGTCGCTGCGTGAACTGGGCGCCAGGCCGGTGTTCATCTGCCACGAGCATTTCCAGGGGCTGTTCGCCGAGTACGGCTTCGACGAATACCCGATTCCGCAAGTGAGCCCATTGTCGGCGGCGGAACACCAGCACTACTGGGAACGCTTCATCGAGCGCAGCATTCCCTACTTCGACCAGACCCCGCTGGCGCAGATCGACAGCTACGTCGCGCCCGCCTGGGAAGCCATCATCGACACCGCCATCGAAGCGGAAAAACCCTTGCAGCAGCTGCTCGGCCGCCTCAAGCCCGACGTGATCGTGCTCGACAACGTGGTGATGTTCCCGGCCATCGCCAACGCCGGTTGCCCGTGGGTGCGGGTGGTGTCCTGCGCCGAGACCGAACTGCCGGATGCTGCCGTTCCGCCGTACCTCTCCGGCTGCCTGGCCAGTGACACCGAGGCTTGCGAGCGTTACTCCGGGCAGTACCTGAAAGCTGTCGCACCGGCCCATGAACGCTTTTCGCAGTTTCTCCTGGGCAACCATACGGCGCCCTGTCCGGCGGGGCAGTTCCTCACCGATTCACCCTGGCTCAACCTGCTGCTGTCGCCGACGCCGGTGCGCTATGAACGCCGGCAGCCGCTCGATCCGCAGCGCTACGTCTACCTCGACGGCTGCGTACGCCGCGAAGCGCCTTACATCGTCCCCGACTTTCCCCGGCACAACGACGCACCGCTGATCTACCTCAGCTTCGGCAGCCTCGGCGCCGCCGACACCGGGATGATGAAGCGCCTGATCAGCACGATCGAAACCTTGCCCTATCGCTTCCTGGTCAACGTCGGTGCCTACCGCGACATGTACACCACCGTGCCGGACAACGTGTACCTCGACAGCTGGTTTGCCCAGCCGGCCGTGCTCAAGGAATGCGATGCGTTCATCCATCACGGCGGCAACAACAGCTTCTGCGAGGCGCTGTACTTCGGCTTGCCGTCGCTGATCATTCCGTATTGCTGGGACGGTCACGACAATGCCGCCCGCGCCGAGGAAGTCGGCGTCGGCCGCTACCTGCCGCGCTTCGCCGATCCCTTGGCCGCCCTGCCCGGCGCCCTCGAACAACTGCTGGCCGACCAACCGATGAAGCAACGCCTCGCCTCGTTCAGCGAGCGCATGCAGGCGACCCGCGGCACCGACATTGCCGCCCGCGCGATCCTAGACCTCTAGCCATAACAACAAAAACCGTCGGGCAACCGAACGCTATCGTCGCTGCCCGACACAATGCCGGAGTTTCAGCATGAATGCCCCACCGCGTCTCGATGCGCTCGACCACGTCCTGCCCCATCCCTTCTGGCAGGACACCGTCACCCCACCGCCCGCCGCACCTTCCGTCAGCGCAACCGTGCAATGCGACCTGGCCGTGGTCGGTGGCGGATTCACCGGATTGTGGACGGCGCTACTGGCACGCCAGCGCAACCCCAAGCTGAGCATCGCGATCATCGAGGCCCGTCGTTGTGGCGGTGAGGCCAGCGGGCGTAATGGCGGGTTCTGCGCGCCGAGCATTTCCCATGGCGTGTCCAACGCCCTCAAGCGTTGGCCGGATGAAGCGCAGCAACTGATCCGCCTGGGCCGGCAGAACCTCGATGAACTGGCCGCCGATCTGGATCACTTCGGCATGCAGGTCGAGTTCGAACGCCAGGGCAAACTCAACGTCGCCAGCCAGCCCTGGCAAGTCGACGGACTGCGCGCCATGCAACGCAACTACGCGCGGTTCGGCATTGACTGCGAGTGGCTGGAAGGCCCTCAGCTGGCACAGAAACTCGACTCCCCAGCCTACGCGGCCGGCCTGTTCGAGCCCAACTACGCGCTGCTCAACCCGGCAAAAATGGCCGCCGAGCTGCGCCGTGTCTGCCTTGAACAAGGGATCCAGCTGTTCGAAAACAGCCCGGTGCTGCAACTGGATGCCCGCAACGACAGCCTGCGCCTGCGCACAGCCGATGGCGAAATCATCGCCGGGCAGATCGCCCTCGCCACCAACATCGCTCCACCGCTGCTCGGCCATCTGGCCTCGAGCGTGATCCCGGTCTACGACTACTCACTGGTCACGGAACCTCTGCGCGATGAACAACTGGCAGCCATCGGCTGGACCGAGCGTTACGGCATCGCCGATTCCGGCAATCAATTCCACTACCTGCGCAAGACCGCCGACAACCGCATTCTCTGGGCCGGCTTTGATGCCATCTACCATTTCGGCGGGCGCCGCGACGAAGCCCTGACCCAACGCCCGCAAAGCTTCCAGCGCCTGGCCGAACAGTTTCACCAGACTTTCCCGGCCCTGGGCAAAGTGCGTTTCAGCCATGCCTGGGGCGGCATCATCGACACCTCGGCACGCACCACGATGTTCACCGGTTGCGAACATCAGGGCCGGGTCGCCTATGCCTTGGGCTTCACCGGGCAAGGGGTATCGGCCAGTCGCTTCGCTGCGCTGAACATGCTCGACCTGCTGGCCGGGGAACGCACCGAGCGCACAGAGCTGTTGATGACCTCCAAGGCGCCGTTCCGCTTTCCGCCCGAGCCGTTGCGTTATGTCGGCGTGAAACTGGCCCAGCGCTCTCTGGCGCGGGAGGACCGCGACGGTCACCGCGACCTGCTGCTCAAGACCTTCGATGCCTTTGGCATCGGTTTCGATTCCTGATCCGGAGACCACCATGTCCACAGCCCTGCCCCGGCACGTCATCGACTTCGCCAGTGAGCTTGCCCCCCGTGAAACCGAAATCGACGACCCGGCCGTGGTCGACGCGCCTTATCGCAGCAAGAGTTGGCGGCACTTTGTGGCGCCCGGGAAAAACGCCGTGGCCGGCATCTGGGAGGCAGGACCGCACCGGGAGCGTTGCCAGTGCGATTACGATGAGCTGTGCCACATTCTCGAGGGCACGGTGCGCCTGACCGATGCCGAAGGCGTCGCGCGCACGTTCGGCCCCGGCGATTCCTTCGTGGTCGCCAGCGGATTCCAGGGCACCTGGGAAAACCTCACCCCGGTGCGCAAGGTCTACTTCATCCTCGGCTAACCGGGCGGATGGAAGGAGCAACAAAACACCTGTGGCGAGGGTGCTTGCTCCCTCGCCACAGGTGCTGGGGGATCGTCCTTTAAGGGGTTACTGCCGTACCTGGTTGCGCCCGTTGCGCTTGGCCTGGTACAGCGCGTCGTCGGCGCGGGTCAGCAGGCTTTCCGGCGTGTCGCCGGGTTGGGCATGGGCCACGCCGAACGACGCGGTGATGGTGTCCAGCACAGTATCGGTGCCCCGGGCCTTGACCCGCAGCGACTGGATTTTCAAGCGAAGGCGCTCGGCAAACGCACCCGCCGCCGCCAGATCCGGGCAATCCTTGAGCACCACGCAGAACTCCTCGCCGCCGTAGCGCGCCGCAAACGCCTCGCCAGACAGCGATTCACGCAACACCCGGGCAACATGCTGGAGAACACGGTCCCCCAACGGATGGCCGTACTGATCGTTGAATTGCTTGAAGTGGTCGATATCCAGCATCACCAGCGCCAGGCCGGACGCTGCGTCATTCATCGCCTGTTCAAACTTGCGGTTGAAGGTGCTGCGGTTGAGCAATTCGGTCAGGCCATCGAGGGTCGCGGCCAGTTGGGCACGTTCCAGCTTGTCGCGCAGGCTTTTGATTTCATGCTGCGCGGACTGCAACTGGGAGAGGAAATGTTCCTGCTGGCTCTGCATCAGCTGGGTGCTCTGTTGCAGTTGGATCAGG
Organism: Pseudomonas sp. GNP012; assembly: GCF_054343835.1. Classification (NCBI taxonomy): domain Bacteria; kingdom Pseudomonadati; phylum Pseudomonadota; class Gammaproteobacteria; order Pseudomonadales; family Pseudomonadaceae; genus Pseudomonas; species Pseudomonas sp. GNP012. Next base: position 2,960,286 of record NZ_JBTGUU010000001.1, read on the forward strand.
ATGCTCGGCAAGCGTTCAGTGGCCGGTTCCTCGAGCATCTGCAAGTACTGGCCAAGGCTGGCCTGGAAGTTCTGGTTACCCTTCACGCTGCGCGAAACATCGCGTTCCATGTCGTCGACCAGGTTGATCGCGTCCTGCTGCCCGGAACGGGCGTCCGCCAGTTCGTCGCGGATGATGTATTCGCGAAACAGCTTGGCGGCCGACTCCGGCGGGAAAGAGTCGAAATCGTTGACCACCCGGTCCAGGTGCCGATTGAGTTCCGGCTCCTGGCCTTTGCTGTAGGTGTACCAGAGCGCGTAGTGCACCGGATTGGGCGGGATATTGTGACGAACCATCAGCGGCACTGCCTGCTTGAGCAATGCCGCTGCCTCACGGGAATCTTCTGGATACAGCGCTAGAACAGTCGCACGCGTGTCGGATTGGCTCATGGCTTCACTGTGGTTGTTATCATTGGCGATTGGCAGGCTCGCTGAGCATAACCATACGCCCGACAAACGGCTATCCCGAATTACAGCCGTATTTCAACCCGGCCGAGGTATCGCACTGGTTTTTGTGGGAGCGGGCTTGCTCGCGAAGACGGCGGCACATCCAGTATCGATGTGACTGATATACCGCTTTCGCGAGCAAGCCCGCTCCCACAGGGTCCTGTGCTTTACCTGCCTAACATCACCACGGCGCGAAGGCGGCAACGCTTGAGCCTGAAGTATTGCACCAGGCTTTTTGTGGGAGCGGGCTTGCTCGCGAAGGCGGCGGCACATCCAGTATCGATGTGACTGATATACCGCTTTCGCGAGCAAGCCCGCTCCCACAGGGTCCTGTGCTTTACCTGCCTAACATCACCACGGCGCGAAGGCGGCAACGCTTGAGCCTGAAGTATTGCACCAGGCTTTTTGTGGGAGCGGGCTTGCTCGCGAAAGCGGCGGCACATCCAGTATCGATGTGACTGACATACCGCTTTCGCGAGCAAGCCCGCTCCCACAGGGTCCTGTGCTTTACCTGCCTAACATCAGCACGGCGCGAAGGCGGCAACGCTTGAGCCTGAAGTATTGCACCAGGCTTTTTGTGGGAGCGGGCTTGCTCGCGAAGGCGGCGGCACATCCAGCATCGATGTGACGGATATACCGCTTTCGCGAGCAGGCTCGCTCCCACAGGGTTCTGTGCTTGACCTGACTACCATCACCACGGCGCGAAGGCGGCAACGCTTGAGCCTGAAGTATTGCACCAGGCTTTTTGTGGGAGCGGGCTTGCTCGCGAAGGCGGCGGCACATCCAGCATCGATGTGACGGATATACCGCTTTCGCGAGCAGGCTCGCTCCCACAGGGTTCTGTGCTTGACCTGACTACCATCACCACGGCGCGAAGGCGGCAACGCTTGAGCCTGAAGTATTGCACCAGGCTTTTTGTGGGAGCGGGCTTGCTCGCGAAGACGGCGGCACATCCAGCATCGATGTGACTGATATACCGCTTTCGCGAGCAGGCTCGCTCCCACAGGGTTCTGTGCTTGACCTGACTAACGTCACCACTGCGCGAAGGCGGCAAGGCTTGAGCCTGAGGTATTGCACCAAGCTTTTTTGTGGGAGCGAGCCTGCTCGCGAAGACGGCGGCCCATCCAGCATCGATGTGACTGATATACCGCTTTCGCGAGCAGGCTCGCTCCCACAGGGGGCGGTGCTTTACCTGACTACCATTACCACTGAGCCAACCCGAGGTATCGCACTGGTTTTTGTGGGAGCGAGCCTGCTCGCGAAGACGGCGGCACATCCAGCATCGATGTGACTGATATACCGCTTTCGCGAGCAAGCCCGCTCCCACAGGGGTTATGCGGTGCCTGTATCAGCGTGCAGCCCAGGCGTTGAAGCGCTGTTCCAGCTCTTCGCCATGGTCGACCCAGAACTCTGCGTCCACCGCCCGTGCGCCGGCCAGGTTGGCCTCGGCGGTTGGGAGTTGTTCCTGTACGTCCTTGGGCAGCAATGGCAAGGTCTGGCGATGCACCGGCCCGTAGGGGATGTTTTCCGAGAAGACTTTTTGCGTCTGCGGCTGGCTGGCGAACGCGATGAAGTTTTCCGCCAGCGCCTTGTTCGGCGTACCTTTGACCACTGCCCAGTATTCCGGGTCGTACAGGCTTTGCGGCCAGACGATGCTCAGTTTCATGCCTTCCTTTTGCGCCGAGGCGATCCGGCCGTTGTAGGCCGCGCTCATCACTACGTCGCCGGCCACCAGCCATTGCGCCGGCTGCGCGCCCGCTTCCCACCACTGGATGTTCGGCTTGATCTGGTCGAGCTTGGCAAAGGCCCGGGTCACGCCTTGTGGGGTTTTCAAGACCTTGTACACGTCGTCCGCCTTGACACCGTCGGCGAGCAAGGCGATTTCCAGGGTGTACTTGGCGCTCTTGCGCAGGCCGCGCTTGCCCGGGAAGTCGGCGACGTTCCAGAAGTCCGCCCAGGATTGCGGCGCCTTGGCCTGCTTGCTCTGGTCATAGGCCATGACCATCGACCAGACGTAAGTGGCCACCCCGCATTCGGTCAGTGCACCGGGCACGAAGTTCGCCGAGTCACCGAAGCGCCCGGCGTCGAGCTTCTCGAACAGGCCCTCCTCGCAGCCGCGCAACAGCTCGGGGCTTTCGACTTCCACCACGTCCCAGCTGGTGTGACCGGCCGAGACCATGGCCTTGATCTTCGACAGCTCGCCGTTGTACTCACCGGCGATGATGTTGCCCGCGCCGCTGGCATTGAACGGCTGGAAGTAGGCTTTCTCCTGAGCCTGTTTGGTAGCACCACCGAAGGAAATCACGGTGAGGTCCTGGGGGGCCGCCCACACACTGGCACTCAACAACGCCAGGGCAAACGGAACACTGCAACGCAAGGATCTGGACATGGATCGCTTCCTCGGGGCTGGTCGGCCCGCTGTTGTTATGGGTGTTCGGATTCACTCAAGTAAGCCGCCAGGCGATCCATCAGGCGGTCACAGGCCGCCATCTGGTCGACGCTGACAAATTCATCGGGCTTGTGCCCCTGGTCCATGCTGCCGGGACCGCAAACCACGGTCGCAATCCCGGCCTGATTGAACAGCCCGCCTTCGGTGCCAAAGGCCACGGTGCCGAAATCATCGCTGCCGCACAGCTGGGCAATCAGCCGGGCGGCGGCGCTGTCGGCGGGTGTCGCCAGGCCCGGATAGGCCGAGATTTTTTCAAAGCGGATCGCGGTATCGGTGTCCACGGCCTGCATGGCCGGCAGCAACGTCTGCTCGGCGTAGTCCCGCAGCTCATCGACGACCACTTGCGGAGCGAAGTCCGGCAAGGCGCGGATCTCGAAATCGAAACGGCAGTCCGCTGGCACGATGTTCAGCGCCGTACCGCCCTGGATCACGCCGACCTGCACGGTCGAGAACGCCGGATCGAAGCGCTTGTCGTGCAACGGCGGCCGGGCCAGGGTGGCGCCGATGTCGCCCAGCCGACCGATCAGGCGTGCGGCCTGCTCGATGGCATTGACCCCATAAGGTGCGTAGGCCGAATGACAGGCCGCCCCGCGCACGTGGCAACGCATCGCCAGCTTGCCCTTGTGGCCAAGCACCGGTTTGAGCTCGGTTGGCTCGCCGATCAAACACAACGCCGGGGCCGGGATGCGTTGGGGCAACACCTCCAGCAAACCGCGCACACCAAGGCAGCCGACCTCTTCGTCATAGGAAAACGCCAAATGCACCGGGCGCTTCAAAGGGCTGGCGAGAAACACCGGCACGGCGGCCAGCACCGAGGCCAGATAGCCTTTCATGTCCGCGGTGCCACGACCGTAAAGCTTGCCGCCCGCCTCGCTCAGACTGAACGGCTCGACCGTCCAGGCCTGGCCGTCCACCGGCACCACATCGGTGTGACCGGACAGCACGATGCCGCCGGCCACGCTCGGGCCGACCGTGGCCAACAGATTGGCCTTGGTCCGCTCGGCGTTGTAGATCAGTTCGCACGCCACGCCCAGTCCGTGCAGGTAGTCACGCACGAACTCGATCAACTCGAGGTTCGAATCGCGGCTGACCGTGGCGAACCCGATCAATCGCGCGAGCATGGCGCGGCTGCGCAACTCACTCATCGCCGGGCACTCCATAGGCGGGGGCCAGGGTCGGATTGAGGGCGCGGGTCAGGTAGTCCTGCAATTGCGGTTCGTAGGCCGTCCACAGTTTGCCCAGCTCGCCGATCGGGTTTTCATCGGCCCAATCCACCCGCAGGTCGACAATCGGCCAGGTCAGGTCACCGACCACCGACATCGCCGCCGAGTGCACCGCGCCCGCTTCGCCGCCAGCGTCCTGCCCGGCCTGCAAGGCGTTCATCAGGCGAGTGGCGAGGCAGCCTTCGCTGCTTTCGAAGGCCGCGACCATCGCCTCGATCACCCCACTGTTGGCCAGCAGGTTGCCGGCCGCCACGCACTGATCACCGGCCACCGCGTTGTTGATGCCCAGCGCATGGTTGCCGCTGAACACCGCTGTGCGCCCGTGGGCATCCACCACCGCCACCTGGCGATATTGGCTGTAGCCGTTGCGGGTCAACGAGTGGTCCAGTGCCTGGGGCGGCGCCGAGCCGTTGGCCAGTTCATCGAGGATCTGCGGGCCGAGGGCCGGCAGCGTGATGTTCTGGCTGGACACCGCACCGACCCCGGCCCGCAGCCAGGGGCAGCGCGCACCGACGGCGATGCTCGAAGAACTGATGGCAATGCCCAGCTGGCCGGTCTCGGCGCAGCGACCCACGATGGAAAAAGTCATGGCGAAGTCCTTATTCAGGGATAACGGCAATCACGTCGATTTCCATCAGCCACTGCGGCTGGCCGAGGGCGCTGACCACCAGCCCGGTGGAAATCGGGAACACACCCTTGAGCCACTTGCCGACCTCCTGGTACACCGGCTCGCGATAGCGCGGGTCGATCAGGTAGGTGGTGGTCTTGACGATGTGGCTCAGGTCGCTGCCCGCCTCTTCCAGCAACTGCTTGACGTTGCGCATGGCCTGTTCGGCCTGGGCGCGCGGATCACCGAGGCCCACCAGTTGGCCGTTGAAATCGGTGCCGACCTGGCCACGGACATACACGGTGTTGCCGGCGCGCACGGCCTGGCACAAATCGTTGTCCAGCGTCTGGTTCGGGTAGGTGTCTTTGGTGTTGAACATGCGGATGCGGGTATGAGTAGGCATTAACGAACTCCCATGAGGCTGGCTTTCTGAACGGGTGCGCGGGCGGCGTCGGCTTGACGCTGGGTCGCATCCCGATAGTTGAAATAGGTGTGCTGCTTAACGATGTGATCGGCGATGTGCTTGGCGTCGTGCCAAACGCCCCAGATGAACGCGGAGCCACGACGGGACTGCCACGGCAACCCGACGAAATACACCCCCGGCTCGGCCGACACACCGCGCTGGTGCTGCGGCTTGCCGTTTTCCTTGAAGGCATCGACCTTCAGCCAGCTGTAGTCGGTGGAGTAACCGGTGGCCCAGATGATCGTGGTCACGCCGGCCTTGAGCAGGTCCAGTTCCAGGATTGGATTTGTCACGCAATCCGGATCGGCCAGCATGGCCCGGGCTTCCGGCTCCAGCGGCAGGTCGAGGCCGTTGCGCTCGATATAGGCGTCGGCCTTGTCGAGCAGCGCGAGGTAGTTTTCATCACCGCGGCGGATGTTGTCGGCGAGGTTGTTTTCGAAACTGACCACGGCGCCATTGAACGATTGAGTCAGGCCGACCAGGGTCATGCCCTGATGCGCCAGGCGGCGGAAGTCGACGGTGTGGCCGCCACGGGCACCGCTGACGGCGATGGTCACGTGTTCCTTGCCCGGTTGCATGGCCTCGGCATCCCACTCGCCCAGCACCCCCAGCCACCAGCAGAAATCGCGGTTGCGATAGGCACGCGGCGGACGGTCGTGGGCGCCGACCGAGAGGTAGACCTGTTTGCCGGAAAGTTGCAGCTCATCGGCGATCTGCACGCCCGAGGAACCGGCGCCCACCACCAGCACCGCGCCTTCGGCCAGTTGCTGCGGGTTGTAGTACTGGGCGGAGTGAATCTGGCTGATGCCGGGCATTGACGGGGCAATCGGCGGAATGGCCGGACGCTGGAACGGGCCAGTGGCGACCACCACGTGGCGGGCCTCGATCACGCCGTCAGAGGTTTCAACGGTGAAACCCGGACGGTCGGCATTACGTTCCACTTTCCTGACTTCAACACCAGTGCGGATCGGCGCGTTGAACTTGCGGGCATAGGCTTCGAAGTACTCGGCCACCTGCTCTTTGCCGGCGAAGGCGTCCGGGTCCAGGCCGTCGAATTCCAGGCCCGGGAAGCGGTCGTGCCAGGCAGGACCGTTGGCCACCAGCGAATCCCAGCGGCCGGTGCGCCAGGCTTCGGCGATACGGTTGCGCTCCAGCACGAGGTGGGGCACACCGAGTTTGCTCAGGTGTTCACTCATGGCCACGCCGGCCTGGCCGGCGCCAACAACAAGCGTATCAATTGCGGTTTTATCAACTGTCATGGCTGTGCACTTCTGAAAGGTGGTTTGATTCAGGTCGGTCATGGCTGCCGCCTCGATGCTGATCACTGTTGTTCTTCTGCTGCGGCTATCGGTATCAGGGTGTTGGCCGCATTCTGTTCGGAGCCGGGAAATAGCGAAATTATGTTTTTTGTGGTTGCTGGCGAGGAAAAAGCGTCGAGGTGACCGGCTGGCCGTGCGAGGTTGCGGTCGACCCGATCCCGGCCTATGGTCCAAGCGATGCATTGCCCGCGACCGGCGCGAAGACCCGGCGCGGATTGCTGTCCATCCAGTGCGGATTCACGCAAGGAGTGATGACATGCCCGACTATTCCCGTCCTGCCGTACTCGAACTGATTGGCAATACCCCGCTGGTACGTGTCAGCCGGTTCGATACCGGTCCCTGCACGCTGTTTCTCAAGCTCGAATCACAGAACCCCGGCGGTTCGATCAAGGACCGCATCGGTCTGGCCATGATCGACACCGCCGAACGTGATGGCCGCCTCAGGCCCGGCGGCACCATCGTCGAAGCCACCGCCGGCAACACTGGCCTGGGCCTGGCCCTGGTCGGCCGCGCCAAGGGCTATCGCGTCGTGCTGGTGGTGCCGGACAAGATGTCCACCGAGAAGGTCTTGCACCTCAAGGCCATGGGCGCCGAGGTGCACATCACCCGCTCCGATGTCGGCAAGGGCCATCCCGAGTACTACCAGGACGTCGCCGCGCGGTTGGCGGCGGAAATTCCCGATGCGTTCTTCGCCGACCAGTTCAACAACCCGGCCAACCCGCTGGCCCACGAATGCAGCACCGCGCCGGAGATCTGGGCGCAAACCCAGCATGATCTGGACGCCATCGTCGTCGGCGTCGGATCGGCCGGCACCCTCACCGGGCTGACCCGCTTCTTCAAACGCGTGCAGCCGGACCTGGAAATGGTCCTGGCCGACCCGGTCGGTTCGGTGATGGCCGAATACAGCCGCGGTGGCACCCTCCCCACCCCCGGTTCCTGGGCGGTGGAAGGCATCGGCGAAGACTTCATCCCGTCGATTGCCGACCTGTCCAGCGTGCGCCACGCCTATTCGATCAGCGACGAAGAAAGCTTCGACCATGCCCGCCAGTTGCTGCGCGCCGAAGGCATTCTCGGCGGCTCATCGACCGGTACCCTGCTGGCGGCGGCGCTGCGTTACTGCCGCGAACAGACCCAGCCGAAACGGGTGGTGAGCTTCGTCTGCGACACCGGTACGCGATACCTGTCGAAGGTCTACAACGACCAGTGGATGAACGATCAGGGCCTGCTGCAACGCAAGCACTACGGCGACCTGCGCGACCTGATCGCGCGGCGTTTCGAGGATGGCCGGGTGATCAGCGTCGGCCCCGACGACACCCTGCTCACCGCGTTCCAGCGCATGCGTCTGGCGGACGTGTCGCAATTGCCGGTGCTGGTAAAGGGTCAGCAACTGGTCGGCGTGATCGACGAGTCCGACATCCTGCTGGGGGTGCATGAAGACGTTGCGCACTTCCGTAAAACCGTGGCCAGCGCCATGACCGACAAACTGCAAACCCTGTCCCCCGCTGCCACCCTGGCGGAACTGGAGGCAGAGCTGGGCCGTGGGCTGGTGGCGATCATCCAGGATGCCTCGGGCTTCCACGGCCTGATTACCCGAACCGACATGCTCAACCATTTGCGGAGATCCCTGCCATGAGTCAACAGGACAAAAACGCCCCGCCTCAGGGCTTCGCCACCCGGGTGATCCATGCCGGGCAAACGCCGGACCCCTCCACCGGGGCCTTGATGCCGCCGATCTACGCCAACTCCACCTACCTGCAACAGAGCCCCGGCGTACACAAGGGCCTGGACTACGGACGCTCGCACAACCCGACGCGCTGGGCCCTGGAGCGCTGCGTGGCCGACCTCGAAGGCGGCACCCGGGGCTTTGCCTTCGCCTCGGGCCTGGCGACCATTTCCACGGTGCTCGAACTGCTCGATGCCGGTTCGCACGTCGTCTCCGGCAACGACCTGTACGGCGGCACCTTCCGCCTGTTCGACAAGGTGCGCCAGCGCAGCGCCGGGCACCGCTTCAGCTTCGTCGACCTGACCGACCTGGCGGCGTTCGAAGCGTCCCTGCAGGACGACACCCGCATGGTCATGGTCGAGACCCCGAGCAATCCGCTGCTGCGCCTCACCGACCTCGCCGCCATCGCCCGCACCTGCCGCGCGCGCGGCATCATCTGCGTGGCCGACAACACCTTCGCCAGCCCGTGGATCCAGCGCCCGCTGGAGCTGGGTTTCGACATCGTGCTGCACTCGACCACCAAATACCTCAACGGCCACTCCGACGTGATCGGCGGCATCGCCGTGGTCGGGCAGAACCCCGAACTGGCCGAGCGCCTGGGCTTTTTGCAAAACGCCGTCGGCGCCATCGCCGGCCCGTTCGACGCCTTCCTCACCCTGCGCGGGGTGAAGACCCTGGCCCTGCGCATGGAACGGCATTGCAGCAACGCACTGGAACTGGCGCAGTGGCTGGAGCGTCAGCCGCAAGTCTCACGGGTCTACTACCCCGGCCTGCCCTCGCACCCGCAGCACGAACTGGCCCAGCGGCAAATGCGCGGATTCGGCGGGATGATCTCCCTCGACCTCAACAGCGACCTGGCGGGCGCCAAACGCTTCCTCGAGAACGTGCAGATCTTCGCCCTGGCCGAGAGCCTGGGCGGCGTGGAAAGCCTGATCGAACACCCGGCGATCATGACCCACGCCACCATCCCGCCCGATACCCGCGCAGAGTTGGGGATTGGCGATGGGCTGGTGCGGTTGTCGGTGGGGGTTGAGGATGTGGAGGATCTGCGTGCGGATCTGGCGCAAGCGTTGGCGCGGATGTAAAGGTCAAAAGATCGCAGCCTGCGGCAGCTCCTACATGGGAATGCGTACCCTGTAGGAGCTGCCGCAGGCTGCGATCTTTTTTGAGTTTGGTCTGGCACCCAAGAGTCCAAATATCGCGCCGTTTTTATCGGAACGCACACCCTCCGTAGGAGATGCCGCAGGCTGCGATCTTTTGACTTTGGTCTGGCACGTGTGTCTGTCGGTAAGGATGCAGACTGGTACTCCGCTATCGTCGGAACACCACCCAAAGCAGGCTCGCTGGTAGGGGGTGGTGGTGTCTCGGGAGTTTTTGGAAATCCTCCATCGGCAACGGCTGGCCATGCACAGTCAAGGGTTCGTCCATGGCTTGGCCAGTGCCAGCGTGATGAGGTAGCGCTCTTCCTTTGGGCGTTTTTTGTCCTTGAAACGTCCGACTACCAGCATCACTTGATACTGGTTACCCGCATGCCAATAGGAGGTGCCGCCTTTGTTCACGTCACGCAATCGGGCTCGCCATTCTGGCGTATCGGCGAATGGGGGATCTTCATTGACCCGGATGGGGGTCCAACCGGCGTTGCGCCATTGCTCCTGCAGATCCAATACGACCTTGAGGGTATCGTCGAGTAATAGCGGCTCGATTTGCGGGGACATGCGGACATTGCTGACCCGCTCATCATCGAAACTCACGCTAAAGAAGCGCGCCAATGGGGTTACGAACCCGTATTGAGGGTCTGCGAAGCGCAGGCGAGCATCAGACTTGGGCATCTGACCCCAATAATGTCCGGGAATGGCTGGATCAATCGACGCACTGGAGCGCTGTCGCATATCTTCCCAAGGCTCTCCAATCACCAACGCAATTTCTGGCTCATCCGACAGGACTTCAATTGCTGCGACTATCAGGAGGGTCGTGACGGTTAGTGCCAACACGACACGGCGCCAGCCCAAGCGGTGCATCAAATTCATCGTACGCCCCCACTGACGGCAATCTCCCGAATCGACTGCTCAAGCTGCTCGCGCTTGTCGCTAAGTAGCAAATCATCAAACTGCTGTGCCGCCTTGAGCACGAAGGCCATGCGCTGCTTGATATCGGCCAAGTTGGCAATGGGGTTGTTGCCAAAACCAATGGTTCGTCCGTCCTCGACGGGACGGCACTGACTGGCCAGGGTCAGTTCGATGGCCTGAGCGGCTCCGGAGGGAATATTGGTGACGTAGGAGGCATGGTTGCCGCGCAGCAACCATTGCAGGCCACTATCGCTGTACATCGCTGGTTGCAGAATATTCTGTTGTTCGTGCCAAGCCAGATGCTCAACACTTTTAGCGATGTTCCCAGCGTCAATCGCCTCGAAGGCCAGGAGGATTTCCTTGTGGTCAGTCCCGAACCTCAGCGTTTCCTGTCCGACCGGCCACAGTACCGGATGCTCACCACTCCCATAGATGTCCTTCCGTGAAGCCAAACAATCCTTCAACGCCGCCAACCCCCGCTCCGCATAAAACACATGCAACGGATACACATCCAGGAACAGCGTGGTATTGCCCATAGCCAGCATCTCGTGCACGAACCGGTACATCCGTTGCGCGAGGGGCAACGCACTGTCGACACCCCAATGGGTGAAGCCCCACACCGGATTGTCGCGGTTGGCCTGTTCGTAGTCGCGTTGGCGCTGCTCAAACTCCTTTATCGTCGCCCGCTTTTCCCTCTCACTGGGCCTGAGCAAGCCCACCAACCCTTGCCTGGCGCTGTCCCTCAACTGCTGCATCGTCTCTGTTTCAGCCTGCATCTTCTCGACCGACTCAGCCGCGTGCAGCAGGCCGCAGCCCACCTGTTTCGAGGCGAAAGCGGCAAGGCCGGCCCACTGGAAACGCCGGTCGTGGCGCCACAGCTGCGCGTAGGCGGCATTGATCGCCTTGTTGCGTGCCTTGGGGTCGGTAATCAGCTTGCCACCCGGCGCCACGACGTTTTCGACCCGTTGCTGGTAGCCGCGCCAGAGGTTCTCGCAGAGCGTTCCCGGCAGTTGGCTGAAGGAAGGCGTGGCAGTCTTCGGTGCTGAAGTGAACCCGGATGGGCGAGGCGCGGCCGGAGGACGGGGGGAAGTTGGTGTGGCCGGCTGAGCGGGTTTCCTGGCAGCAGGCGGCGCGGAAGGTTCATTCACATAACTGCCCTCGAAGTTCGAGGGAATCAGTCGGGCTTCACAGGGACAGCCACTGAGGCTGTCGAGTGTACCGGCCACCCGCCTGCCCTCAGTGATGACGTGAGAAACCCCACCCAGGATCCGGTAGCTCTTTTTATCTTTTCCGCAACTGACCAAATCACCTTCGCGAGCATGGATGAGGCCGAACAAACTGAAGCTGTGGTCCCCTTCCAGAACCTCGCCACCACAGGTGGTTTTGTCACCTGGACCAATGTAATACCCCGTAGCCATATCTTGATCTCCCTTTCAACTGGCGTCCCAACGGAAAGCGCTCCGCTGCTGATTAAGTAGTTCTAACCCCAGCCCGTCAGGGCTTGGCAAAGTGCGCCGCACAGGGTTAACGCAGGGGAAACAAACGTAAATGGGACGTTTCCGGGGTGCATGTAGGAAAAGGGAAAATCAATGGCTTTTTGCTACGGTCTTCCGGCGATAGGTATGAGGGGAAGTGTGTTTTTCCAGCCGGCACGCGTAATCGTTAGCGTGCATCGCGAGCAAGCTCGCTCCTACACAAGGCTGGTCAAGCACGCAGGACTCCCTATAATCGCGCCGTTTTCGTCTACCCTCACGAAGCGTCGTGCAGCAATCAGCTTGTGCGGGGCGCATCGACATTTTTCCGCTATTGAACCGGAGAACTTCCATGCTCAAACGTACCCTGGCTATGGCCGTCGGCCTGACCCTGTCCCTTTCCACCCTGCTGGCACAGGCTGCCGAGACCCTCAAGGTCAGCGCCATTCCCGACGAAGCCCCCACCGAATTGCTGCGCAAGTTCAAGCCACTGGGCGAATACCTCGAGAAGCAACTGGGCATGAAGGTCGAGTTCGTACCGGTATCCGACTACCCGGCGGTGGTCGAGGCGCTGGCCACGGACCGTATCGACATGGCCTGGCTGGGCGGTTTCACCTTCGTGCAGGCGCGGTTGAAAACCGGTAATGCCATTCCCTTGGTACAGCGTGAGCAGGATGCGCAGTTCACCAGCAAATTCATCACCGCCGACCCGGCCGTCAAATCCTTGGCCGACCTCAAGGGCAAATCGTTCGCCTTCGGCTCGGTCTCGTCGACGTCCGGCAGCCTGATGCCGCGTTATTTCATGCTGCAGGACGGCATCAAGCCGGAAACCTATTTCAGCCGCGTCGGTTACTCCGGCGCCCACGACGCCACGGTCGCCTGGGTCCAGGCGGGCAAAGTGGACGCCGGCGTACTCAACGCCAGCGTCTGGGAAAAACTGGTCAAGGCCGGCAAGGTCGACACCGACAAGGTCAAGGTCTTCGCCACCACGCCGGCCTACTTCGACTACAACTGGACCGTGCGCGGCACCCTCGACCCGGCCCTGGCCGAGAAAATCAAGGTCGCCTTCCTCGCGCTCGACCCGGCCAACCCGGAGCAAAAGGCGATCCTCGACCTGCAGGCCGCCAGCCACTTCATCGAGACCAAGCCTGAGAACTACAAGGGCATCGAGGAAGCCGCGCGCGCTGCCGACCTGCTGAAATGACCTTGCATCTGAACCGGGTCAGCCTCACCCACGACACGGGCGTGCGGGCGCTGCATGAGGTCGACCTGCACATCAGCGCCGGTGAGCAGGTGGCGATCATCGGCCCGTCCGGCGCCGGCAAGTCGAGCCTGCTGAACCTGCTCGCCACCGCCCTGCGCCCCGGCAGCGGCACGGTCGAGGTGCTCGGCGAGCAAGCCTGGCAGCTCGGCGCCCGACAGCGCCAACGCCTGCGCGCGCGCATCGGCCTGGTGCATCAGGCGCCGCCGCTGCCACCGCGCCAGCGCGTGGTCACGGCAGTGCTGGCCGGCAAACTGGGGCAGTGGGGTTTTGCCAAAAGCCTGCTGAGCCTGTTGCATCCGGTGGATGTGCCCGGCGCACGCGCGGCCCTGGTTAAACTCGATCTGGGCGACAAGCTGTTCGCCCAGTGCCAGCAATTGTCCGGTGGCCAACTGCAGCGCGTGGGCATTGCCCGCGTGCTGTACCAGGCCCCCGACGTGCTGCTGGCCGATGAGCCGGTGTCGGCGATGGACCCGGTGCTGGCCGGGCACACCCTGTCGATCCTTTGCCGCCACGCCCGGGAACACAAGGTGACCCTGGTCGCCAGCCTGCATGCGGTGGATCTGGCGTTGAGCAACTTCTCGCGCATCATCGGTTTGCGCGACGGCCAGATCCTCTTCGATCTTCCCTCTGCCGACATCGACCAAGATTTGCTCGACCGGCTCTACGCCAACGAGCAACTGCAATCCCCGCCCGCTCCGGTGGCGCCCTTGAGCCTGCAGATTCCCCGATGCTGACGCGCGATACCCGAGACCCGGCCACCCTGCCCCGCCTGCTGCTCAGTCTGTTGGCGCTGGCCCTGCTGTGGCCCGGCATCCACTTCAGCGAACTGGACCTGGGCGTGCTGCTCAAGGCCGACAGCCAGAGTGAAATGGGCCGTTTCGTTTCGGCCTTCTGGCCACCGGCCCATGGCGAAGAGTTCCTCCAGCTGCTGTGGCAAGCCACCTTGCAGACCCTGGCCATCGCCACCGCCGGCATGGCCCTGGCCTTGCTGCTGGCCGTGCCCGCCAGCCTGCTCGCCAGCCGCGCGCTGTCGCTGTCGGCGGCTTCGCGCAGCGGCCGCCCGAGCGCCCTGGGCCGGTTGCTGCGTTGGCCGGTGCGCGGCTTGCTGATCTTCCTGCGCAGCGTGCCGGAAATCGTCTGGGCCTTGCTGTTCGTGCGCGCCGTCGGCCTTGGCCCGACGGCCGGGGTGCTGGCCATCGCCATCACCTACAGCGGCATGCTGGGCAAGGTCTACGCGGAAATCTTCGAGTCGGTCGACCAGCGCCCCGCCCACTCACTGCTGCAAGCCGGCAGTGGCCGGTTGGCGGCGTTCTGCTACGGCATCCTGCCCAATGTCGCGGCGGAGCTGCTGTCGTACACCGTGTACCGCTGGGAATGCGCGATCCGTGCGTCCGTGGTGATGGGCTTCGTCGGCGCCGGCGGGCTGGGCCAGCAGATCGACCTGTCGCTGCGCATGTTCGCCGGCGGTGAAGTGGCGAGCATGCTGCTGACCTTCTTCGTCCTGGTGCTGTTCGCCGACCAGATCAGCCGCCTGCTGCGCTGGAGGTTCGCATGAATCGCCTGATCAACCTGCTGCTGATCCTGTGCATCGGCGCCGCGGTCGTCGCCTCGTTCCGCTATCTGGGCATCGACCTCGGCGAACTGACGGGCAGCGGCAACCTGAAGCAGATGGGCGCCTACGTGCTGCGCTTTCTCAGCCCGGACCTGAGCCCCGGCCACCTGCAAGCCATCGGCCGTGGCGCCGTGGAAACCCTGGCGATGTCCGCCCTCGGCACCCTGCTCGCAGCGGTGTTTGGCCTGCTGCTAGCGCTACCGGCGGCCGGGCGCTTCGGCTGGCTGCTGCAGAGCGCGTCGCGACTTGTACTCAATGGCCTGCGCGCCATTCCCGAACTGGTGTGGGCCGCGCTGATGGTACTGGCCGCCGGCCTCGGCCCGAACGCCGGCACCCTGGCACTGGCCATGCACACCACCGGCGTACTCGGCCGCCTGTTCGCCGAAGCGCTGGAAAACACCCCGCCACAACCTGCCGAAGCCATTCGTTTGCAGGGCGGCAACGCGGTCTGGGCCTTCTGCTACGGCACCCTGCCCAACCTGTTTCCGCAGCTGCTGGCGTACATTCTGTACCGCTGGGAGAACAATATTCGGATGGCCAGCGTGCTGGGGTTTGTTGGGGCTGGGGGGTTGGGGCAGATGCTCTATGTGAGCCTTAGTCTGTTTCAGGAGGCTCAGGCGAGCACGGTGATTTTGGCAATGTTGGTGTTGGTGTTTGCTGTTGATGGGTTGAGTAGTTGGAGTCGGCAGCGGTGGGTTAAGGCGTAATGAGATGGAGTTGAGTGCCGCGCTTTATGGCTCCGATAAGATAAGTAGGAACTAAGCAGCAGTCCTCGGAATGTATAGAGCGGAAATAAACGCTCCGACCGGGACAGCTGGCGTGTAGAATAGTTCAACTTTAAACGGAGTTAATTTTGCAATGGAGTTTGTATGAGTCACGCTGAATCGTTACCACCGCCCCGCCCCATCACGATTCCGTTCAATACTCAAGAAATTGACTTGGGTGATTTTTTCACCACCCTGTGGCATCAAAAGTACCTGATCGCAGGCATAGCCCTGGCAGTCACAACGCTGGCAGCGGTCTACGCCTTTACAGCGACACCTCAATACCGGACGAAGACATTTCTTCGTCCTCCGTCTATTAAAGATCTTGATGCACTCAATCAGACAGGAGTTTACGCACTCAATCCCGAAGAATCACTCAAACGCGTCGGTGCTGCACTCAACTCCTATGAAGTGCGTAAATCCTACTTCGATCAGCACCAAGAGCAATTCTCCGGTATTGACTCAGGTGACTTGACACAAGCCTTCGAACGCTTCAACAGCGATGCATTCAGGATTACTCAGCCAAGTAACAAGGGTGGCGACAACCTTACCAACTTCGTCGGACTGGAAATCACTTTTCCGGGAACAGTCGAAGGTCATGTCATTCTTAACGGGATCGTGCAAGAGGCCATCAAAAGCGAACGCAAGCAGATCCAGGACGACTTGAACAGTGTGATTGACAACAGTCTCAACACCTTGGAACGCAAGATGGGTATTGCCCGCGCCAGTTATGAGGCCGACAAGGACTCAACCATTGCCAAAATCAGCGAAAGTGACTTTCTCCGGCGCGCACAGTTGCAGGATGAGTTGCGTGCACTTCGTACAGAGCTGCGCGACCGTCGGGAAAGTCGTATCGCCCAGTTGAACGAGTCAATCAACATCGCCCGTGAGTTGGGGATCGTGAAACCGACTACCCCCACGGCGATGGGGCAAAGCAACGGTGTAACTCAGGGCAATGTTTTTCGTGCGGAAGTTTTCAACGAGCAGTTCCCGCTGCACTTCATGGGCACTGAAGCGCTTGGGGCCGAGCGAAATGCCCTGCTGGCACGAAAGTCTGACGACCATGCCAGCCCCCGGATCTCCGAGATCAAAAAAGAGCTTCAGCTGCTGGAACAAAATCGACAGATTGAACGACTTAAATCGCGCAAAAATGATGATCTATTCCTGAACACGCTGGTTGATATGCGGGCAGAAAAAACAAGATTGGAACATATCAATCGCGATCTGAGTGACCTGGCGCTGGTCAAGATTGACCAGCAGGCTGTCAAGCCAAACAACCCGATAAAGCCTAACAAGTTGCTGATCCTGATTCTCGGGATGTTCGGAGGCTGTGTGCTCGGAATATTCGTCGCACTGATACGCGGCATTGTACTTAGGCGCTCTGCCAGCCGTTACGCGGTGAGCACAGAGAAAGTGCTTTTAGGGCAATCAACAAGCACGATGGCAAATAGCCGCATATCATGAGTGTTGGCCTGCGTGGCCTCGACGAATTTCGATGAATTGCCTGGCGATTTCAAGCTGCCGGTCACTGATGACAATGAACCATACGGCCGCGTGGGTTTCCATTTGCTGCCCTGAATAAAGGAAATCACACATGGCCGTGATTACAGGCACAACGAACAGCGATGAACTGTTCGGGACAAGTCAGCCCGACAGCATTATCGGCCTGGCGGGGGATGACATTCTCGACGGCGGTGTAGGTCTGGACACGTTGGACGGCGGCAGCGGGGATGACACCTACATTCTCGATAAAATCCCCGAGCTGAAGTCTGACTTCACAAATGTATCCGGGCTTTTGATTACCGGCGTCATGGACCCCAAGTATGTATGGGGCGCTACTCCACCGCCAATCGACGCTATATTCCTTTCCGAATCATCCGGACTGTATTGGGGCCAAGCCAGCTACGACGACCGTGGCAGGGGTATTATTATCACCCACTGGGTTTCCTTTGAGTCTGCGGGGGGATTAGCCTCCCCGCATAACGTCGGCGAAAGCTTCTTCTACAACTACCACGTAGACCAAGACCAAATAGTGGACAGCGGTGGTACCGATCTGGTCAAGTCCAGCCTGGCCAGCTACACCCTGGGCAGCACCCTGGAAAACCTGGAACTGACAGGCAGCGAAAATATCAATGGTGACGGTAACGACCTGAACAACCGGCTGACCGGCAACAGTGGCAAGAACACCCTGATGGGCTACGGTGGCGACGATATCCTGGACGGAGGCGCGGGTGCCGACTTGATGCAGGGCGGCGATGGAGGCGACACCTATTACGTCGACAATCTCGCCGATGTGGTCAGCGAAACCGGCACCGGCGGCGTTGACCTGGTCGCCAACTCCCTCGCCAATTACGTGCTCGGTGCCAATATCGAGAGTGGCCGCATTCTCTCGACCGGGACCTCCAACCTGGGCGGCAACGCTCTCGACAACGTACTCTACTCTGGTAGCGGCAATAATAGTCTCTACGGTAATACGGGCTTCGATACCGTTTCATATGAGTACGCGGACGCTGCTGTCACCATCAATCTGGGCTCCGTATCGCAAGTCACGGGCGGCTCCGGCACGGACGCCCTGGGAAGCATCGAGGCGGTGATCGGAAGCCGGTTCAACGACACCCTGATCGGTAACTCGCAAGACAATACCCTCGATGGCAGTGTCGGTCGTGATCTTGTCAAGGGAGAAGGCGGCAACGATACCCTGATGGCTGAAGGGGGATATTCGGCGACGCTGGAGTCGATTGATTACGAGACGACATACGATGAATTTGGCAATCAGATTAGCGGCTTTGAATTCTGGTTCTACCACGGCGAAACCCTCGACGGTGGCACCGGCAACGATTTCGTCAGTTATGCCAATGCCCAATCGAGCGTGGTGGTGAACCTGACCAGCGGCTTTGGGTATGCAACGGGTGCCATTGCCCTGCTTAACAGCAGGCCTGCTCCGGAGACCGGCATAGGGAATTTCATCAACGACGTGGAACAAGCCATCTCAGACTTTGCCGACCAGTTGTGGAGTATCGAGAACATCATCGGCAGTAGTTTCAATGATGTTCTGACCGGCGATAATGCGGCCAATATCCTCAGCGGCAAGTCGGGTGCCGACACTTTGATCGGCGGACTCGGCAACGACACCTACTATGTCGACAACATCGGCGACGTCGTTACCGAAACCGATGCGACGCTCAGCAGCGGCGGTAGCGATACCGTCCATAGCGCGCTCAACGCCTACACCCTCGGCGCCAATGTCGAGAACGGGCGCCTCACCGCCACCGGGGTTGCCGCCCTCACAGGCAACAGCCTCAATAACACCCTCTTTTCCGGGACCGGCAACAATGTCCTCAATGGCATGACCGGCGTCGACGCGGTCTCCTACGTCTATGCCGGCAGTGCAGTTACCGCCAGCCTGGCAATGACCACGGCCCAGGCAACCGGCGGATCAGGCACCGACACCCTGATCGCCATCGAAAACCTCACGGGCTCCAACTACGACGACACGCTCACGGGCAACGCCGCCGCCAACCTGCTGAACGGTGGCGCCGGCAATGACGTTTTGAATGGCGGCGCAGGCCTCGACAGAATGACGGGCGGTGAGGGTTCTGACACCTACTACGTCAGCAGCGCCGACGACGTCGTGGTTGAAACCAATGCGATAGCCAGCACCGGCGGCAGCGACACGGTCTATAGCTACCTCGACACCTACACCCTCGGCGCCAATGTCGAGAACGGTCGCCTCCTCGCCACCGGGGTTGCCACTCTCACGGGCAATAGCCTCGACAACACCCTGTTTGCCGCGGCCGGTAGCAACGTCCTCAATGGCAGCACCGGTGTCGACACAGCCTCTTACGCCTATGCCGGCAGCGCAGTCACCGTCAGCCTGGCCGTGACCACGGCCCAGGCCACCGGCGGATCAGGCTCCGACACCCTGATCGCCATCGAAAACCTCACCGGCTCCAACTACAACGACACGCTCACGGGCAACGCCGCCGCCAACCTGCTCGATGGTGGTGCCGGTAATGACGTTTTGAATGGCGGCGCAGGCCTCGACCGAATGACAGGCGGTGAGGGTTCTGACACCTACTACGTCAGCAGCGCCGGCGACGTCGTGATTGAAACCAATTCGACGGCCAGTTCCGGCGGCAGCGACACGGTCTACAGCTATCTCGGCGCCTACACCCTCGGCACCAATGTCGAGAACGGTCGCCTCCTCGCCACCGGGATTGCCGCTCTCACAGGCAATAGCCTCGACAACACCCTGTTTGCCGCGGCCGGCAACAACGTCCTCAATGGCGGCATCGGCGTCGACACGGCCTCTTACGTCTATGCCGGCAGCGCAGTCACCGTCAACCTGGCTGTGGCCACGGCCCAGGCCACAGCTGGATCAGGCTCGGACACCCTGATCGCCATCGAAAACCTCACGGGCTCCAACTACAACGACACGCTCACGGGTAACGGCGCAGCCAACCTGCTCATTGGTGGCGCCGGCAATGACGTTTTGAATGGCGGCGCAGGCCTCGACAGGATGACGGGCGGTGATGGTTCTGACTCCTATTACGTCGACAACATTCTCGACGTCGTGATGGAAACCAATGCCACGGCAAGCATTGGCGGCAGCGACACGGTCTACAGCTTTATCAGCGTCTACACCCTGGGCGCCAATGTCGAGAACGGGCGCCTCCTCACGACCGGGGCCGCCACCCTTACGGGCAACAGTCTCGACAACACGCTCTATTCCGGGGCCGGCAGCAACCTGCTCGATGGCAGCACCGGCGTCGACACCGCCTCCTACCTCTATGCCGCCAGCGCCGTCAGCGCCAGCCTGGCCGTGACCACGGCCCAGGCCACCGGTGGATCAGGCTCCGACATCCTGCTAGCCATCGAAAACCTCACCGGTTCCAACTACAACGACAGGCTCACGGGCAACGCCGCCGCCAACCTGCTGAACGGTGGAAGCGGGAACGACATCCTGATCGGCGGGATGGGCAAGGATGTTCTCACCGGCGGCGCCGGCAACGACATCTTCGACTTCAACGTCGTCGCTGAAACGGGGCTGACCAGCTCCACCTGGGACATCATCAGTGACTTCACCCGAGGGACCGACAAGATTGACCTGTCGACGCTGGACGCCAACACGGCGACGGTAACCAATGAAGCCTTCAATTCGATCATCGGTAGTACCGCAGCCTTCAGTGCGGCCGGCCAGTTGAAAGTTTCAGGGGGCGTGCTCTATGGCAACACCGATGCCGACGGCGCCGCCGAGTTCGCCATCCAGATCGTCGGTCTCAACACCGCGACCACGGCAGACTTTATACTTTGACTTGCGGATCTGGCACCTGACATCGTGGCGCGTGGTGAATCGCCCTTGATTTACTAGCCCATACCAAAAACCCTTCCTGCGCATCAACGCAGGAAGGGTTTTTTGTTAGCGGCTGATCACTCTTTAGCCTGGCTCAACTTGGTGAACAACTCGGTCGGCACTTTCTTGCCGTTGGAGGTGTACTGGTTGGTGCGGAACTTGTACACCTCACCCTCGGACAGGAAGCCGTCGCCGTTGGCGTCCATCGCCTTGAATTCCTCTGTGCCCTTGGGCGCCACGGCCAGCAGTTCCTTGAGCGACACGCGTCCGTCATCATCGGTGTCTGTGCGGGCGAAAGACGCATCGCCGCACTTGCCTTCACCGCACTTGCCTTCGGCCTGGGTCTTTTGCGCGCTGGCTTCGCTGGCACCGCACTTGCCTTCGCCACACTTGCCCTCGCCACACTTGCCTTCGCTGGTCTTTTCCGCGGAGGCCAGTTGATAGCCCTGAGGCAGGGCTTCGGCGGAAAAGGCGGAGGACGCGAAGTTGATACCGCCGACCAGTGCAACAGCGATCAGGCCAATACGGGTTTTGTTCGACTGGATACGAGACATGTTGATACTCCGGATCAATGACGTGGCGGGACCACTATTGGTCGTACCACAAGGGTTGATGAACCTGGTGGCGAGCTGCGTTGTGCTTCTCGCTTTGGCCGGTCTATTTGGCCCCAGTGGTGTATCCGGGCTGTATCCGTGGTGAGTGGGTTTTGTAGGGTTGTAGTCGGATTTCGTGCGCTGATACACAGCGATACACGAAAGCCGGTATTCAGTGATGGGGATGTTTTTTGCTTGCGCGGGGGGGGGGGCGCTCGACATTGCCCAAGAGCGCTTGTTTAAAAAGGTTGTAGGGTATTTCCGGTGGGCTACAAGACCTTGCGTCGTTGCCTACGGGTACGCCAGAATCCGCCGGCTTGTGCGCCTTGCCCCTGGTCTCTATCGTTTCTGCGCCACTGCCCATCAGTGGTCGGGTTTAGCAGCCCGGGGTTGTAAGCAAGCTGCACATGCTCCTGTCAGTCAGGTATTCCTATGCCTGCATTTGATGGTGGCTGTGCGCAGGGCGCCTTCGGGCGCGCCGGCTTTGCTAGCTTCCCCGGTCTGCTAACCTGCGCACAGCTGCCTCCTTCTCGTTTAGCAGCAAGAGGGTTGGCACCCAATCAGAGAAGCAAGCATATGTTCAAAGTCACCCCCAACCCGCCGGACACCGATCCGACATCCCCCTGCGAATCCGATTCAAACAGGCTCAATGAAGCCGCCGAATCCGCCTTCCACGTCCCCTCCACCGCCGACATCAAGGCCACACCGCGCACGCCTGGCACTCTGTTTACCGTCGACCCCGAGGCCGATACCGAAACGCTGATGGTGTATCTGGTCGAGACGCTGGCCTCGGTCGATGTGATGGTGCATCAGTTGGTGGATCATCTGGATGGTGGGTCGCGCAATGCCCTGTTGGGGATTTCCAATAGTGTGATGCTGGCGGAGATTACGGCGAATCGGGTGTTGGATCAGATTGATCCGCGTGAATAGATACCGAACCTGTGACTAACTGCTTTTGTGGTGAGGGGGCTTGTCGGATCGCCGCACCGCCCCGCTCGGCGGCGAAGCCGTCGTAAAACCTGACTGCACCATCTGACTGGAGAAAAGCGGGGGCCGCTTCGCAGCCCAACGGGGGCAAGCCCCCTCGCCACAGGGGTTGTGTGTTTGATGTTCGGTGATGGCTAGTTCGGGTCGAGTAAGCCACCGCTCCAGTGACGCGACACCCGGCTGCCGGTGAATTTCGCTACGCCCATGCCCTGGGCGATCAGTCGGTCGCGATAGCGCGTGACCAGGCGTCCCGCTTGTTCGGCATGCAGGACCACTTCGGAAGTCGGGTCACCCGGGGTTCTGAGGATCCGGGCAAAGCGCTGCCCTTCTTCGACGAAATCTCCCAGCTCTTTTTCGAAGATCAACACGCCGGGTTGCGGGGCGATGAGGGTTTCCATGTGGCCCATTTCCACGGCTTCGACGGGCCAGTCAGCGGGCGCCACGGACTCATCGATGACGCCGAACGCGCACAGCCAGTGGTACAACCCTTCGGCATCCGACTCGGCGAAGCGGTCGTTGACATCGCCCTGCCCGCGCAGCTCCAGGGTCGCGGCCATGCGCCCTGCTGTGACGCCGTCGCGTAGCCACGGGGCGATGATGGTTTCTTCGAAGGAGCCGTCGCCGCCGTCATCCCAGATGATCGCCACGTCCATCTTCATCGCCGCCGCCAGTTCGCGGCCGCGGGGCCAGAAACTGCGGTGCACGTAGAGGTACGGCAGGGCTTCGTCGTCGGTGTGCAGGTCGAGCATCACGTCGGCCGGGGCGGCCAGTTGCACCAGTTGCTTTTGCCATTGCTGGACGCAGGTCGAAGGTCGCGCCATGGCCGCCGACTGGTCGAACGCGCGATTGAAGTTGTGCCCGGTCGCGTCGTGGTAACGCCCGAGTATCCGGCCCTGGCGAAACTGGCCGATGCCCAGCGGATTGGCCTGTGGCACCACGGTCACCTGGCCCTTGAGCCGGCCCTGTGCTTCGGCGATCTGTAGCCGTTGCATCAGCACATGCAGGACCAGCATCCCGGCGATTTCATCGGCATGCACTCCGGCCTGCAGGTGCACGTTCGGCCCGCTGCCATCGCCGGCATAGCGCCAGGCACCGACCCGCACGGCATCGCCGTTGTTGTTGCTGACACTGAACGAAATATCCTGCGGCATTGGTTTTCCCTCCTGTCATGACCGTTGAAAAACGCTGTATCGCGGCTGTCGAGGCTGGTGATTGAACGGGTGTTCAACTAAGCTCGACAGCGTGGAAGCTCATCCAGGGACAGCCTTGTGACAACCGATGCCCAGAAAAACCGTCGCGCCGAACCCGAAGACCGCCGCGAAATGCTGGTGGCGGCCACCCTGCGCTGCCTGGGCCGCGACGGTCACGCCGGGATCTCCGTGCGGCGCATCGCCACCGAGGCCGGGGTGTCCGTGGGTTTGCTCAACCATCACTTCGGCAGCATCGAGGCATTGATCGCCGACACCTACCAGCGACTCGCGAGCGAATTGACCACGGCCCTGCTCCAGGAAATCGAACAGGCACAGACACCTGCGCAGAAGATCGATGCCTTTCTCGAAGGCTCGTTCTCGCCCAGGGTCATGGACCCGAAACTGCTCGGGGTATGGGTGGTGTTCTGGAGCCTGATCCGTCACTCCGAACACGTCAGCCAGTCCCACGAAAAAAGCTACCGCGCCTACCTCGATCTGATCCGCCAGTTGCTCGACGGCCTGGCGGCCAGTGAAGGCTTTGTGATTCACGACACGCGCCTGGCCGCCATCGGCCTATCGGCGATGCTCGACGGTCTCTGGCTCGAGTGGTGCCTGAACCCCGAGACCTTCAGCGCCGCCAACGGACTGCATATCTGCCGTTGCTGGATAAAGGGGCTGCGTCACGGAGCATTCAGCACCGACGACGTCCTGTGACGGGTGCCGGCCGAAGATCATCGCCAGGGTGCCACTGACGGCGATCAGCCCGGCGCCGATCATCAGTGACGTGTCCATCAGCGTGCCCCAGACCAGGCTCGACAGGGCAAATGCCCAGATCAAGCCGGTGTATTCGAACGGTGCGAGCAAGGTCGCGGTGGCGCGGCGGAAACTGGCGAACAGCAGGAACTGGCCGATGCCGCCCACCAGCCCGGCGCCGAGCATGCCCAGCCAGGCCGGTGTCGGCGAGGGTGTGTAAGTCCACGGCAGGGCCACCGCCATGCACATCACAAACACCACGTTGGTGATCAGCATCTGTTCCAGCACGGAGGTCTGGTCATCCACCTGTCGCAGCTGGATGTAGGTGAACGCCCAGCACATCGCCGCCAGCAGGGTCAGGACGATGGGCAACGGCTCGGTCATGTGGTCGGGGCGACAGGCAATGACCACCCCGACGAATCCGACGATCAGGCTGAACCATTGCCAGCCGCTGGCGCGCTCCTTGAGGATCACCGCCGCCAGCACCGTGACCATGATCGGCGCGGAAAAATACAGGGTGGTCATCTCGGCCAGGGTCAAGTCCCGGGCCGCCGTGTAGTACAACACCCAGGCCACTATCGACAGCAAGCCGCGCACCACCAGCAGGCGCCGGCTCGGTGAATGCCAGGCCCGCTGGATAACGCGCGAGCGCCCCGCCAGCAGCACGGCCACGACCACCACGGCGGCGCGCCAGAACAGAATGGTGACCACCGAATAATCGGCCACCAGCCACTTGATGACAGCATCCTGCAACGACAGGAACGCATAGCCCAGGGTGCACAGGCCGATGCCCTGCAGCGAGCGGTCGACTTTCGACGAGTTCATCAGGCCGACCTGCGCACAGGCGTTCCGCGCCGCTCGGCGAAGGCAAACAGCGCTTCGATCAGGAAGGTCAGGCAGACGTAGACACCGGCCACCAGCAACAGGGGTTCGTACACTTGCAGGGTTTGCGCGCGGACCACGTTGGCGGCGCCGAGCAGGTCGATCACGGCGATGGTCGAGGCCAGTGCCGTGGACTTGAGCAGCATCACGGTCTCCCCCGCCAGGGTCGGCAACAGCAGGCGCAGGGCCCGGGGCAAGCGCACCCGCAGCAACGACTGGCGCGCGGTCATGCCAAAGGCCGACGCAGCTTCCATCTCGCCCTTGGGCACCGCCAGCAGGCCACCGCGAATCACTTCGCCGACGTAGGCCCCCATCGACACCACCAGGGCGAACACGATGTACCAGTAGCCGTCGCGCAGGTACGGCCAGAGGAAGCTGGCGCGAATCAGCGGGAACTGGGCAAACAGGCTGCCCAGCCCGTAGTAGTAGATGTAGATCTGGATCAGCAACGGCGTGCCGCGCGTGACGCTGGTGTAGAACAGGCTGACCTTGGCGATCACCTTGTTTTTCGAGATCCGCGCCAGCGCCACCAGCACCGCCAGCAGGTAACCGAACACACTGGAGACCAACAGAATGATGAGGGTGGTTTGCAGCCCCCGGCCCAACAGCGCCCCGTATTCAACTATCCACGCTGGAATCATTTCATTCTCTCTGCCGGTTCAGTCAACAAGAGGCATCCAGCGACGAATGCGTCGCTCCAACCGTCCCGAAAGATAGTTCGACGCCAAGGTCACCGCGTAATACAGCGCGGCAGCCGTGAGGTAGAACAACAGATAGTGGCGCGTCGAACCCGCGCCTTGCTTGGCGGTGTACAGCAGCTCGTTGGTGCCGACCACGCTGATCAGCGCGCTGTCCTTGATCAGGTTGATCCACAGGTTGGCCATCCCGGCCATGGCGTAAGGCGCCATGATCGGCAGCGTGACCCGGCGGAACAGACCGAAACCGTTGAGGCCGAACGCCTTGGCCGCTTCGATCTGGCCGAAGGGAATCGCCTGGATCGCCGCGCGGAAAATCTCCGAGGCGTAGGCGCCCTGCACCAGCCCCAGCACGACGATGGCCGCCAGCGGACCGCTGACGTTCACCACGCCGTAGCCGAGTTTGGTCATCAGCGAATTGAGAAGCATGGAGCCGACGTAGTACAGCAACAGAATCAGCAGCAACTCCGGCACCGCGCGGAACAAGGTGGTGTAGCCGCGCATCAGCGCTGCAATCGGCTTCGGCGCGCCGAGCTTGAGGCACGCCACCACCAGTCCGATGGCCAGCCCGAGCACAAAGGCCCCGGCGGAAATCTGCAGGGTCATCCAGAGCCCCTTCAACAGCGCACTGCCCCATCCCTGTTCGGTGAAATTGATCAGATCGAACATTGCCGGCATTTCAGTCTCCCCTGATCCTGTGGGAGCGAGCCTGCTCGCGAAAGCGGTGGTTCAGTCAACATGGATATTGACTGTCATGCCCTCTTCGCGAGCAGGCTCGCTCCCACAGGTTTTGCATTGACTTCAGGACCTGTGTTCAGGTCAGAACGCCGGCTTCACGCTGGTGCCGAAGTAGCTCTGGGACAGGTCGTCGTAGTCCTTGCTCGCCAGCAATTCCTGGATGGCCTTGTCGAGTTTCGCCTTGAGCTCGGTGTCGTCCTTGCGCAGGCCGGCGCCTACGCCTTTGCCGAAGATCGGGTCATAGGGCACGGTGCCGAGGTAGGCCAGGTCCTTGGCATCCGGGGTCTTGACGAAGGCGGCCATGGCGGTGCCGTCGGCCATCATCAGGTCGATGCGCCCGGCAATCAGGTCGGCGTTGGCCGAGTCCTGGGTGTCGTAGTACTTAACCTCGGCGATTTTTTCGTAGTAGGTCTTCAGGTAGCTGGCGCTCACGGTCGAGTTCTGCACGCCGATAATCTTGCCCTTGAGGTCATCCGGGTACTTCTTCACCGACGTCTCTTTCGGGCCGACGACGGCAATCGCCGAATCGTAGTAGGCCTTGCTGAAGGCGATCTGTTTTTCCCGTTCTTCGGTCACCGACATCGAGGAAAAGATCACGTCGATCTTCTTCGCCAGCAGCGACGGAATGATGCCGTCCCACGCCACTTCCTTGATCTCGCAATCGGCTTTCATTTCGCTGCACAGCTTGTGGATCAGGTCGACTTCAAAGCCCTTCCACTCACCGTTGGCCTGCTTTTCGGTGTACGGCGGATAGGGTTCGGCGGCCACCGCGAAACGGATGGGCTGTGCCTGTGCCGCGCTCATGCCGGCCAGCATTACGCAGGCCGCACCGGTCAACCAGTTTGCAAAACGTCGATTTCCCATGTTGTTTTCCCGTCTTTTTATGATGAGTTAGCGAGTCTGATGAGCGTTGACGAATTGCCGGCAACGCTCGCTGCGTGGGTGTACGAACACTTCGTCCGGCGAACCGGTTTCCTCGATCAGCCCTTGATGCAGGAAGGCGACTTTGGAAGAGACATCGCGTGCAAAAGCCATTTCATGGGTCACCAGGATCATGGTCCGGCCTTCTTCGGCGAGGGAGCGGATCACCCGCAGCACTTCCCCGACCAGTTCCGGGTCGAGTGCCGAGGTGGGTTCATCGAACAGCATGACCTTGGGCCGCATGGCCAGGGCCCGGGCGATGGCCACCCGTTGTTGCTGTCCCCCGGAGAGAAACGCCGGGTACTCGTTGCGCTTGGCCGCAAGGCCTACGCGTTCGAGCAGGGCTTCGGCCCGTTCGGTGGCCTCCGCACGGCTTTCACGCAGGACCTGGGTCGGCGCTTCGATGAGGTTTTCCAGCACCGTGCGATGGGGCCAGAGGTTGAAGTTCTGGAACACCATGCCCAGGCTCGACCTTATGCGCACCAGCTGTTTGGCGTCCGACACCAGCGGTGCGCCGGGGCGATTCTGGTTGAGGTGAATGCTTTCGCCATCGACCAGGATGCGGCCCTGGTCCGGCACTTCGAGCATGTTGATGCAGCGCAGCAAGGTACTTTTGCCCGAGCCGCTGGCACCGATCAGGGAGATCACTTCGCCCTCGCGGGCGGTCAGGGATACGCCCTTGAGCACTTCGATATTGCCGAAGCGTTTGTGCAGGCGATCGACCTCGATCATGGTCCTGGCCGCAGTCGGTTCGACGGTTGCGGTACTGGTCACCGTGCCGATCACCGGCCTCGGCGCTTCACCGTTGAGTACCTGGACAAAACCGCGAATACGCTGGCAGGCCTGGGCCAGTCGCTCTTCACTGAGGGTGAACGAAAGCCGTACAAAACCCTGGGCAGGCTCACCGAATGCCGCGGCATCCAGGACCGAGACACCGGCTTCACGCAGCAGGCGCCAGGCGAACTCCAGAGAGGTCAGGCCGGTGCCACGCACGTCCACCAGCACGAACATGCCAGCATCGGGGTTGAGCACGCTGATGCCCGGGCAATCGGCCAGCCCGGACACCACCAGATCGCGGCGCCGGCGATAGATCTCGCGCATGCCGTGGGTGACTTCATCGTGGGACTGCACGGCCTTGAGCGCCGCTTCCATGACGAAACCGGGCAAGCCGTACAGCATGCTCAGCACCAGGGTTTCGACATGGTTGACCAAGGCTTCGTTGGCCACGACCCAGCCGATGCGCCAACCGGTCATGGCATGGGATTTCGACAGGCTGCCGATCACCACGCAGCGCTCGGCCATGCCCGGCAACGCCGCCAGGCTCAGGTGTTCGCGCTCGTAGGCGAGGCTCTCGTAGACCTCGTCCACCACGACCCACAGGTCATGGGCGATGGCGAGGTCGGCGATGGCTTGCAGCTCTTCGCGACCCAGTACCACACCGGTGGGGTTGTTCGGGTTGGAGAAGAAAATCGCCCGGGTGCGCGGGGTGATGGCCTTGGCCAACACGGCGGCATCGAGGCGGAAACCCGAATCCGCCGCACAGGGCACCCGCACCAGCGTGGCGCCGGACGCCTTGAGCGTGGCTTCGTAGGTGACGTACATCGGGTCGAAGGCGATCACTTCGTCGCCGGCACCGAGCAGGCACATTGAGGTGGCGAACAAGGCGTTCTGCGCGCCAGCGGTGAGAATGATGTTCGACGCCTGCAGTTCGCGGTCGATCAACTGGCTGTAGCGGCCGGCGATGGCCTCACGCAGGGCCTGGCGGCCGGCGATTTCGGTGTAGTGGGTATCCCCTTCGCGCAAGGCGTGGATGGCGGCATCGGTGATGAAATCCGGGGTGGGAAAATCCGGGTCGCCGACGCTGAGGATGATCACGTCCTCGCCGTTGCGCTGTGCCGCGTTGGCCGCGTAGTGAATATCCCAGGCGGCAACGCCTTGGCCACTGATCCGCTCTACAAAGGGTGAAAACCGCATGCCAGTGCCTCGTTCGAATTGAAGAAACGCAAGCCCGCAACCAGCCGGGGGAAGGTGGCCCTCAACATAGTCCAGACTGAACACTCGTTCAACAGAAAACTCACAAGGCTTCGCGTTCAGCGCAAACAGGTCGTTTTCACGACAGTCGCGCCGTTTTTCAGCACGACGCGATCAAGCGACGTGAAAGGATTTTGCTGACCGCGCCAATCGCCAGGGCGATGCAGATCAGCCCCGCCGCAACCGCAAACGTCAAGCGCATCCCCTGCGCGATGGCCTCAGGTGGCGCCTGCAAAACATCGTGGCTGGCGGTGCCAAAGGCGAACACGGCGCCCATCACGCCAGCGCCGGTGATCAAGCCCAGATTGCGCGACAACCCGAGCAGACCGGAGACCACGCCGCGCTCTTGCGGCGTGATGTCCGCCAGCACGGCAGTATTGTTGGCCGCCAGGAACAGCGCATAACCGGCGGTCATGACCGCCAGTGGCACGATGTAGCCGAGCGTACCGAAGCCCGTCGGCACGGCGGGCAGGAGGCAAGCGCCGGTCAGCATGGCCAGCAATCCGAGCGTGCCGGATCGATGTGCGCCCAATCTGTCGACCCATCGACCCGCCGGGACCCCGACCAGTGCGGCGACCAGCGGCCCCATCGACATCGCCAGGCCAACGCTCGCTGCATTCAGCGCCAGTGCGCCGGTGAGATAAAACGGCCCCACCACCAGGGTGGCCATGACCACGGTCGTCACCAGCAGGCTCATGGCGAAACCTGCGCTCAGCTGCAAATTACGGAACATCGCCGGTCGAACCAGCGGCGACTCGGCGCTGCGCTCGACGAACACAAACACGCCCGACCCCACCACGGCCACCAGCAGCAGTGCCGCGTTCAGCGGAGCAAAACTGCCGCGCCCGAGGGTCATCGCCAGCGCATAGGCCAGCAGCGTCAACACCAGTACCAGGGTGCCGAGGACGTCGAAACCCGCTCGGTCCGCCCTTTTCTCAGGGTCATCTTTCGGTAGAAAACGAAGCGCGAAGCCTATCGCCAAAACACCCAGCGGCACATTGAGCAAAAAAATCGCCTGCCACCCGAAATTGGCAATCAGAAATCCGCCAAGGGTCGGGCCGAGCGAGGTGCCGATCGCCGACATCGTGCCGAGCAGGCCCATCGCACTGCCCAGTTTTGCCTTGGGCACCGCCCCGCTCACCAGGGCCAGGGTCAACGCCATCATGATGGCCGCGCCGATGCCCTGCAGGGCCCGGGCGGCAATCAGCAATCCGAGACTGGATGAGACGGCGCACAGGACTGAAGCGGCGGTAAACACAGCCATCCCGATCAACAACAAACGCCGACGGCCAATGATGTCGCCGAGCCGCCCGGCACTGACGATCAACGCCGTGATCGCCAGCAGGTAAGCGAGCACCACCCATTGCACTTGCTGGAAGGAGGCCGAGAACGCGGCGGCCAGTGTCGGCAAACCGACATTGGCAATGCTCGTGCCCAGGGATGACAGCAACATGGACAGCGACAGGCTGGCCAGCGCGCCCCGAATCGATATGGACTTCATTTTCTCGCGACTCCGCAAACAGGTTGTCTGGAGCCTAAGCCCGGCCATAACATGGCGGAAGACGCAGCGTTTGCACTGAATACATGCACTAAACGCCACTCACCCACAACACAGTGTGGGAGCGGGCTTGCTCGCGAAAGCGGTGTGTCAGCCAACGTTGATGTTGAGGCTGATGGCCCCTTCGCGAGCAAGCCCGCTCCCACAGGTATTTCCAATGCCCGATCTGAATCTGCTGATCACCCTGAATGTGTTGCTCGAAGAAGGCAGCGTGGCCCGGGCCGCGCAGCGTTTGCGCCTGAGCCCGTCGGCCATGAGCCGGGCGCTGGCGCGATTGCGCGAAACCACGGGCGATCCGTTGCTGGTGCGGGCCGGACGCGGACTTGTTCCCACGCCCCGGGCGCTGGAGTTGCGTGAGCGCGTCGGCGTGCTCGTGCAGGACGCCGAAGCCGTCCTGCGCCCCGCCGAGGCACTTGACCTCGCTCAACTGGCACGCACCTTCACCCTGCGCACCAGCGACGGCTTCGTGGAAAATTTCGGCGCGCCACTGATCGCCCGCATCCACCGCGAGGCGCCCGGTGTCCGCCTGAATTTCGTGCAGAAGCTGAACAAGGACAGCACCCTGCTGCGCGACGGTTCGGTAGACCTGGAAACCGGCGTGATCGGCGAATCCACCAGCCCGGAAGTGCGGACCCGGATGCTGTTTCGCGACCGCTTCATTGGCGTGGTGCGCGAGGGCCATCCACTGGCTCACGGCGAAGTCACACCGGTGCGTTATGCCGACGCCCGGCACATCCTGGTTTCACGCCGGGGCCACGAAAAAGGCGTGATGGACGACGCCTTGACTGAGTTGGGACTGAAGCGGGAGATCATCACCATCGTCGCCGGCTTTTCGTCCGCGATTGCATTGGCGCGGGCTTCAGACCTGGTCGCCAGCGTGCCGCAGCGGCACGTCGGCAACCTGTGCCAGGGCATGCATTGCTTTGCGTTGCCCTTCCCCACGCCGCCGATCACGGTGTCGATGCTCTGGCACCCGCGCATGGACGCCGACCCGGCGCATCGCTGGCTACGCGGTTGCGTGTGGGAGGTTTGCAGTCAATAACCTCCGGCGCCGCGCGCACTCCAGCGGTTTGTATCGAACTGTATGTCCCCCCGGCCACCTTACACAGCGATACACATCCGCCAGGTTCAGGACATATGTGCAGTACATGGAAATGAAACAGTGGCGCGCATCGCAAAGCGCAGGCTTTCCGAGCATTCCAGCAACCCACTGACAGGAAAAACACCATGATCAATGCAATAGAGACCGTGCTGTACACCGGCAAGACCCACACCACCGGCGGCCGCGACGGTCAGGCGCGCAGCACCGATGGACGCCTGGACATCCAGCTTTCGCCTCCCGGCTCTTCGGGCGCCGGCACCAATCCTGAGCAACTGCTGGCGGCGGGTTGGTCAGCCTGTTTCATCGGGGCGATGGGCAAGGCGTGCGTCGCGCTGAAGGTGGCATTGCCGAGCGATGTTGCGGTGGATGCCGAAATCGATCTGGGCAAGTCCGAAAATGCTTTCTTCCTGCAAGCCCGCCTGAATGTCAGCCTGCCGGGCCTGGACCCGGCCATCGCACGCAACGTGGTGGAACTGGCGCACCAGACTTGCCCGTACTCCAAAGCGACCCGCGGCAATATCGACGTCGAAATCAATCTGGTTTGACCGACGCGGACACCGCAATCGTTTTTGTTGTTGTTGTGGGAGCGAGCTTGCTCGCGATGGTCTAGAGAGCGCCGCGTTTAGCCAGAAAACACGCGTTATCGTTAACGACCATCGCGAGCAGGCTCGCTCCTACAGTTGACCTACTCCTTGAGGATCAGTAGCGGCTGGCCTTTCTTGACGATGTAGGTTGCCAGCTCCGAGGCCTTGTCCTGGCCCACGTTCTTCGCCACATGCGCGACGCCTTCGGGGATGTACAACGAATCACCGGCCTTGAGCGTCACCGGTGCCCGCCCTTCCAGCTGATACTCGAAGGTACCGCTGATCACGTGCGCCACTTCTACGCCGGGGTGAGCGTGTTTGGGTGATGTCACGCCCGGGTCGAAGTCCACGAGCACCTGAGTGACTTCGCGGTCGGCGGCGCCCAGGTCTTCGCGTACCAGATCGGTGCGATGCAGGCCCTGCTGCCAGCTTTTCATCGCCGGAGCCGGCTGTGTTTCCTGGGCTTGAGAGAGACTCGCGAAGGCAGCGAGCCCTGCAGCGGTCAGAACCAGACCAAGCTTGCCAATGGTGTGACGGGTGTTGATACGCAACATTGCCTTTCCTCCAGTTGAACCCTGGCCAGCCGCGCCGAAAATGACACGGTGCCGGTGGTTGCATTAGAAGGCCGCCGTGTATCGCCCGAGTGTCTGGAAACCCCGGTTTTGTATGCCTGGGTAACGGCGGACGTTGCCGATACCTGCCGATACAAACCCGCCGCTAGCCCTTGAACGCTTCGCGCCGGGCACTGCGTTCGGCGACATAGGCGGCACTCGGTTCACTGATCAGGTCTGCGCGGCGCAGGGGCTGTCCGCAATGGGCGCACAGCGGTCCGAGCCCGGCCGGCTCGCCGCAACTGCGGTGGGTATAGATCACCGCCAAGCCTTCCCCGGGCGATTTGCACCAGGTTTCGCCCCAGGCCCGCAGCGCCAGCACCACCGAATGGAACGCATCGCCCTTTTCCGTGAGGTGGTATTCGTAGCGTTTGGGCCGTTCGCTGTAGGCACGTCGCTCCAGGAGCCCGTCGGCCTCCATGCTCTTCAAGCGCGCCGCGACCATTTGCGGCGTACCGCCGGTCTGCGCCTGGATTTCATCGAAGCGATGACTGCCCATGAACAACTCACGCAGCACCAGCACCGTCCAGCGGTCGCCCACGACGGCTTCGGCCCGGGAAATCGGGCACAGGGTTTCAGAAACGGTTGCTTTCACCGACATGCGGTATTGCCTCTCGCCTAGTTACTATGATTATCATATCTACGTGAATTGCTGGCAACTACACTTCATCATCCACGGATTATCTTGCGGAGCACCGCCATGTCCAACGCCACCTACCCTCTTGATCGGACGGCCTACCTGCTGGTCGACCCCTACAACGATTTTCTGTCGGAAGGCGGAAAGATCTACCCCTTGATCGAGCCCATTGCCACGCGAGTCGGCCTGCTCGACAACCTGCGTACGCTTGATCGCACCGTTCGCGGGCTCAACATTCCGGTGGTCATCGTACCGCACCACCGCTGGGAAAAAGGCGACTACGAAAACTGGGATCACCCAAGCCCCACCCAGTGCAAGATCATGCACATGCACCACTTCGCACGCGGGGAATGGGGCGGTGAATGGCACCCCGACTTCGCGCCGCAGGACGGCGACATCATCGTTCAGGAACATTGGGGTTCCAGCGGCTTTGCCAATACCGACCTTGATTTTCGCCTCAAGCAAAAGGGTATCACCCACGTGATCATCGTCGGCCTGCTGGCCAATACCTGCATCGAGGCCACCGCCCGTTACGCTCAGGAACTCGGCTATCACGTCACCCTGGTACGCGACGCGACCGCGGCCTTCAAACCGGAGATGATGCATTCGGCCCATGAGCTGAACGGTCCGACTTTCGCTCACGCCATCCTGACCACCGATGAACTGGTTGCCGCACTGGCACAGGCAGGTGCGTGATGCAGTTGACCGGCAAGCTGCTGATCGGCGCCAGCGATGTCGGCGCCAGCGAAGGCACCCTTAAGGCGCTCAATCCCGCGACCAACCAGCCGATTGAACCGGTGTTTGCGCTGGGTAGCGTGGCCGATGTCGACCGGGCGGCGACCCTGGCCGATGAAGCGTTCGATGTGTACAGCCATACCTCGCTCGCCGTGCGGGCGGCGTTTCTCGAACGCATCGCCGACAACCTCGACCGCGTTCGCACGGCGCTCGCGGCACGGGCCGCCCTGGAAACCGGCGTGCCCGAGGCGCAACTGGAAGGCGAGGCAATCAAGGCGGCCACTCAGTTCCGCCAGTTCGCCGATGTGGTGCGCAAGGGGCGTTTCCTGCAACTGGCCATCGACCCGGCGCAATCCGAGCGCCAGCCTCGCCCGCGCATGGATCATCGCCTGCAAAAAGTTGCCATCGGCCCGGTAGCGATTTTCGGCGCAAGCAACTTCCCCATCGCCTATTCGGTGGCTGGTGGCGATACCGCGTCGGCGCTGGCGGCGGGCTCGACCGTCATTCTCAAGGCGCACAACGCGCATCCCGGCGCCTCGGAAATCCAGGCCCGGGCGATCCGCCAGGCGGTGCAAGACTGCGGATTGCCCGAAGGCGTGTTCTCCATGGTGCGTGGCGGCGGCAATGCCATCGGCGAAGCGCTGGTCGATCATCCGCTGATCAAGGCCGTGACCTTCACCGGTTCCGAACAGGGTGGCATGGCGCTGTATCGGCGTGCGCAATTGCGCCCCGAGCCGATTCCGGTCTTCGCCGAAATGACCAGCGTCAACCCGACCTTCATCCTGCCGCGGGCACTGGCCGAACGCGGCGCGGCGATTGGCGATGGCTTCGTCGAGCGCATGCTGGTCAACGTCGGGCAAGCCTGCCTCAAGCCGGCGATCCTGCTGGCCGTCGAAGACGCAGGATTTGCAGCGCTGCGCCACGCCATGAGCAGTCGCGTGAGCGCAGCACCGGCGCGCACGATGCTGACACCGGGCATCCATGGGGCCTATCTGAACGGGCTGCGCACCCTGGAAAACGCCGGCGCCCGCCTCGTCGCTGTGGGCTCGACATCCACCGCTGAAGTCGATGGCCGCTCGGCGCTGTTCGAAGTCGATGGCGAACATTTTCTCGCCGAGCCAGTGCTTTCCCAGGAGGTATTCGGCCCGTCCGCGCTGCTGGTGAAGGTCCGGGATGAAGCAGAGCTGTTGCGGGTAGCGCGCTCATTCAAGGGGCAACTCAGCGCGACCCTGCACCTTGAACAGGACGACTTGCCACTGGCCCGTCGCATGCTGCCAACCCTGGAACGACGCACCGGGCGCATCGTGGTCAACGCCTTCGCCCATCCGCAGGAAGTGTGTTTTGCCACCGTGCATGGCGGGCCGTTTCCGGCCACCTCGGACAGTCGCTTTACCTCGGTGGGCATGACCGCCATCGAACGTTTCCTGCGCCCGGTGGCTTACCAGGGGTTTCCGGATGCCTTGCTGCCTGTAGGTTTGCGTGAAGGGAATCCCTTGGGGTTGCCGCGTCTTGTCGACGGTCATTAATGCCATACCGTCAACCCTGTAGGAGCGAGCTTGAACTGGTCAACTAATTTTGGACACCAGTTACGGTTTCATGCCGCCAGCTTCTCCATAGCTACCGGCGACCGGTAGTCGTTGTAGCTATGGAGCCTGACGTTGTTGTAACGCATCACATAACGCTGCACATCCACCCGCGCCTCATGTTCCGAGCGGTAGCCATCTTCTGGTACCCACTCTGACTTGAGGCTTCCAAAGAAACGCTCCATCGGAGCGTTGTCCCAGCACTCACCTTTGCGACTCATGCTTTGCAGGAGGCCATGTTTGCGCATTTCTTTCCTGAATTTATGACTGGTGTATTGGCAGCCCTGGTCAGAGTGAAACAGCACCTCTTTTGGCCGGCCTCGCAGGTCGACCGCCATCCGCAACGCTTCGCAGGTCAGCGTGGCATCGGAAATCATCGAAAACGACCAGCCCACGATCCTGCGGGCAAACAGATCCAGCACCGCCGCGAAATACATCCAGCGCGTGCCGACTTTGATGTAGGTCACATCGCCGCACCACACTTGGTTAACCGCCGTGACATCAAACTTGCGCTTGAGCACATGCGGCGCCACCAGCGCCTCAACGCCGGAAGATTTGTACTTGTGCCGCCGCCGTTGATGACTGGCAACACCGGCTTCGCGCATCAAGCTACGAGCCATATGGCGCCCGACACGGTGCCCCTTGGCTTGCAGTTCCTTGGACAGGGTGCGAGACCCGGCGGACGCTCTGGATTCCTTATGATGCTTGACCAGCACGGCCTTAAGTTTCTCCCGTTCAGGATTCACCTTGCCCTGGCGCTGACGCCAGGCGTAAAAGCTGCTGCGGGTGACTCCAAACGCCCGACAGCAATTGTTAACGCCGTACTGCTCGTCCAGCTCATTGATCAGCGAGAATGATCTTTGGAGTCCAAAAGCAGGAGAGCACTGGCCTTTTTTAGGATTTCAATGTCCAGGTCTTTTTGCCTGAGCAACGCTTTGAGCTGCTGAATCTCCCGCTGATCGGCGGTGATTGCCTTGGCCCCCAACGGGGTCGAACCCAAGCGTTCTTTGCGAACCTGGTCGACCCAACGGCGCAAGGCCGTAGGGCCAATATCCAAACTGGCACAAACATCGGGAACTGACTGGCCCTCGTCCAGCACCATGCTGGCGGCCTTGAGTTTGAACTCACTGGAATAAGATTTACGCATATCCAAACACCTCAGATTTGGGCGCCATCATAGCGCCCGATTGAAGTGTCCAAAATCATTAGGCCAGTTCAGCTTGCTCGCGATGGTCGTTAACGAATACGCGTGCTCGCTGGCTAAACGCGGCGCACTTGAGTCCATCGCGAGCAAGCTCGCTCCTACAGGTGGCGAGAGATTTTCAGATGAGGAGCTGGGGGAACAACAGTAGAAGGGCTTGCCGCGACCGGGTCCCAGCAGGTCGCGGCAAGTTCAGGCCTTTTGATTACGCCAGATCGAAGCGATCCAGGTTCATCACTTTTGTCCACGCAGCCACGAAGTCCTTGACGAATTTCTGCTGCGCATCGGCGCTGGCATAGACTTCAGCCAGCGCACGCAGCTGCGCGTTCGAACCGAAGACCAGGTCAACCCGGGTGCCCGTCCACTTCACCGCACCGGTTTTGCGATCACGCCCTTCGAACTCCTGCTGGGCATCCGACACCGGCTTCCACTCCACCCCCATGTCCAGCAGGTTGGTGAAGAAGTCATTGGTCAGCGCTTCCGGACGCTGGGTGAACACACCGTGTTTGCTCTGGCCGACGTTGGTGTTCAACACCCGCAGGCCACCCAGCAGTACCGTCATTTCCGGTGCGCTGAGCGTCAGCAATTGTGCCTTGTCGATCAGCAAGGATTCGGCGGGCACGCGGTACTGGGTTTTCAGGTAGTTACGGAAGCCGTCGGCAATCGGTTCAAGGAAACCGAAGGACTCGACATCGGTCTGTTCCTGGCTGGCGTCCGTGCGTCCCGGGGTGAACGGCACCGTCACACTGTGACCGGCGTTTTTCGCCGCCTGTTCGACACCCGCACCACCGGCGAGCACGATCAGGTCGGCCAGGGAGATTTTCTTGCCGCCGCTGTTGAACTCCTTCTGGATGCCTTCAAGTTTGGCCAGCACGTTGGCCAGTTGCTCCGGCTGGTTGGCCGGCCAGGACTTCTGCGGCGCCAGGCGCAGGCGCCCGCCATTGGCACCGCCGCGTTTGTCGGAGCCACGGAAGCTGGACGCGGCGGCCCACGCCGTCGATACCAGCTGCGAGACCGACAGGCCGGACGCCAGCACCTTGCTTTTCAGGCCCGCCACATCGCTGTCGTTGACCAGCGGATGATCGACGGCAGGGATCGGGTCTTGCCACAGCAGTTCTTCGCCCGGCATTTCCGGGCCGAGGTAGCGCGAGAGCGGGCCCATGTCACGGTGAATGAGTTTGTACCAGGCGCGCGCGAAGGCATCGGCCAGTTGATCGGGGTTGGCCAGGAAGCGCCGGGCAATCGGTTCGTAGATCGGGTCGAAACGCAGGGCCAGGTCCGAGGTCAGCATGGTCGGATCACGACGTTTGGACGGATCAAAGGCATCCGGAATGATCCCGGCACCGGCACCGTTCTTCGGTTTCCACTGATGGGCGCCGGCCGGGCTCTTGGTCAGTTCCCAGTCGAAACCGAACAGGTTTTCCAGGTAGTTGTTGCTCCATTTGGTGGGCGTGGTGGTCCAGGTCACTTCCAGGCCGCTGGTGATGGCATCGGCCCCTTTGCCGGTGCCGAATGTGCTCTTCCAGCCCAGGCCTTGCAGCTCCAGGCCGGCGGCTTCAGGTTCCGGCCCGACGTTGTCGGCAGGCCCGGCGCCGTGGGTCTTGCCGAAGGCGTGGCCACCGGCGATCAACGCCACGGTTTCCTCATCGTTCATCGCCATGCGGCCGAAGGTTTCGCGGATGTCCTTGGCCGAGGCGACCGGGTCCGGTTCGCCTTCCGGGCCTTCCGGGTTCACATAGATCAGGCCCATCTGCACCGCGGCGAGGGGGTTTTCCAGATTGCGGCCATTTTCGGTACGACTGTCCTCGTTTCTGCCGGGCTCAGCCACCAAGGGCACATCGCCGGGTTTCTGCACCGGTTTGTCTTCTTTTCCGTAACGCGAGTCACCGCCCAGCCATTTGCTTTCAGAACCCCAGTAAACGTCTTCATCCGGCTCCCAGACATCCGCGCGTCCACCGGAAAAACCAAACGTCTTGAAGCCCATGGATTCCAGGGCGACGTTGCCGGTGAGGACGATCAGGTCGGCCCAGGAGATCTTGTTGCCGTACTTTTGCTTGATCGGCCACAGCAGCCGGCGGGCCTTGTCGAGGCTGACGTTGTCCGGCCAGCTGTTGAGCGGTGCAAAGCGTTGCTGGCCGGAACCGGCGCCGCCCCGGCCGTCACCGGTGCGATAGGTGCCTGCGGCGTGCCAGGACATGCGGATAAAGAGCGGCCCATAGTGACCGAAGTCCGCCGGCCACCAGTCCTGGGAATCGGTCATCAGCGCAGTCAGGTCTTTTTTCAGCGCCTGGAAGTCAAGGCTCTTGAAGGCTTCGGCGTAGTTGAAGTCGCCCCCCAACGGGTCAGACTTGGGCGAGTGTTGACTCAGGATCTTCAGGTTCAGTTGGTTCGGCCACCAGTCGCGGTTCGTCGTGCCACCGCCAGCGGCGTGATTGAACGGGCATTTCGATTCAGTTGACATGGCATCTCCTCTTGATTTTGTTTTCAGCTAACCACCCTTGAGCGTGGATCCGGATCACCGATTGATGAAATAGCTTTTCGGTATGGGATCCATAGCCTTGAGGCTATGACAGCCCCGCGATCAGTCGCTCCAGAACATCCATTAAAGTACCGGTCCGGGAAACTGTCGCTTCATCCGGGGGAGATAGCTGATAAACAGCGCAAATCAGTCATGCGATGCAATATCATCAACACCTGCCACAATGGATTAATACCATTTGCTACAAGGACGTTGGCGACAGGAAGGATTGTTTGCCGCGAGAGGTTGCGCCATGTACCTCAAAGCCATTGTCATCTGGGTATTACTGGCGATCATCGTTGTTGCCGTGCTCTGTCGCCTGGTGCATAACGCCAAGGTCGCCGACCGGGCGCTCAAGATCGCCAAGCCGGATCATCAGCCTCACGGGAGAAAGAATGACAAGGCCCCATGACTGATCCGGGGCAACAAGGACAACAGGGGCGGCGACGATTCGGATCGCCGCGCGGCCTCAATCACTCGAGACTTTGCTGCACGCAATAAAAAACCGGCTTTTCAGCCGGTTTTTTATTGTTCACTCAACAGCACTTGGGTCCGGCTTTACTGCCGTAACGGGCTTCCTGGCGCTCGCGGAAGAACGCCTCGTAGTCCATCACCGGTTTGTCCGGGTGCTTGGTCTGCATGTGCTCGACGTAGTTGTCGTAGTCGGGCATGCCGACCATCAGGCGCGCGGCCTGACCGAGGTATTTACCGAGGCGACTCAGGTCATTGAACATGCTGCCCTCCTCGCCTATGCATTCGGCAGAGCCTGGAATGGCGCTTCTTTATCCGTACGCTCTTTGTTGCCCCAGGCGGCGATACCGACCTTGAGCGCGAAGAACAGGATGCTGAACACCACGAACAGGAACAGTGCGGTCAGCGTGGCGTTGGTGTAGGCGTTGAAGATCACGTGTTGCATCTGCTCGATGCTCTTGGCCGGGGCCAGCACCTGACCATTGGCCAGGGCATCGCTGTACTTCTTCGCCAGGGCGAGGAAGCCGATCGCCGGGTTGGCATCGAACAGCTTGATGAATCCGGCGGTGGTGGTGCAAATCAGCAACCACACAGCCGGAAGCAAGGTGACCCAGGCATAACGCTGGCGTTTCATCTTGATCAGCACCACGGTGCCGAGCATCAGCGCAATACCGGCCAGCATCTGGTTGGAGATACCGAACAACGGCCACAAGGTGTTGATGCCGCCCAGCGGGTCGATCACGCCCTGGTACAACAGATAACCCCACATGGCCACGCAACCGGCGGTGGCGATCAGGTTGGCGGTCCAGGACTCGGTGCGGCGCAGGGCCGGCACGAACGAGCCGAGCAGGTCCTGGAGCATGAAGCGCCCGGCACGGGTACCAGCGTCGACTGCGGTCAGGATGAACAGTGCTTCGAACAGGATCGCGAAGTGGTACCAGAACGCCATGGTGTTCTCGCCCGGCAACAGCTGGTGCAGGATCTGCGCGATCCCCACCGCCAGGGTCGGCGCACCGCCGGCACGGGCCAGGATGGTGGTTTCCCCGATGTCGTGGGCCACCGCTTGCAACGCTTCCGGCGTGATCGCAAAGCCCCAGCTGCTGACGGTTTGCGCAACGGCCACCGCATCGGCGCCGACCACGGCCGCCGGACTGTTCATGGCGAAGTACACGCCCGGATCGATCACCGAGGCCGCGACCATGGCCATGATGGCCACGAAGGATTCCATCAGCATGCCGCCGTAACCGATGTAACGGGCATGCCCCTCATTGGCAAGCAACTTCGGCGTGGTACCGGAAGAGATCAGCGCGTGGAAACCCGACACCGCGCCACAGGCGATGGTGATGAACAGGAACGGGAACAGGCCGCCCTTCCAGACCGGGCCGGTGCCGTCGATGAACTGTGTCAGGGCCGGCATTTTCAGCTCGGGCATGGTCACCAGGATGCCGATGGCCAGGGCCACGATGGTACCGATTTTCAGGAAGGTCGACAGGTAGTCACGGGGCGCCAGGATCAGCCACACCGGCAACACGGCGGCAACGAAACCGTAGCCGATCAGCATCCAGGTGATCTGGATACCGGTAAAGGTAAAGGCCTTGGCCCACACCGGATCCGCGGCAATCTGCCCGCCAAGCCAGATCGAGCCGAGCAGCAACAGCACGCCGATCACCGAGATCTCACCGATGCGGCCCGGGCGGATGTAGCGCATGTAGATGCCCATAAACATCGCGATCGGGATGGTCGCCATCACCGTGAAGATCCCCCAAGGGCTCTCGGCCAGGGCCTTGACCACGATCAGCGCCAGCACCGCGAGGATGATGATCATGATCAGGAAGCAACCGAACAGCGCGATGGTGCCGGGGATGCGGCCCATTTCTTCACGGACCATGTCGCCCAGGGAGCGGCCGTTGCGGCGGGTGGACATGAACAGGACCATGAAGTCCTGCACGGCACCGGCCAGCACTACGCCGGCGATCAGCCACAGCGTGCCGGGCAGGTAGCCCATCTGCGCCGCCAGTACCGGACCGACCAGCGGACCGGCACCGGCAATGGCCGCGAAGTGGTGACCGAACAGTACGTGTTTGTTGGTCGGAACATAGTCCAGACCATCATTATTGAGCACAGCCGGTGTGGCCCGAGTGGGATCGAGCTGCATCACTTTGTTGGCGATGAACAGGCTGTAGTAGCGGTAGGCAACGAGGTAGATGGCGACGGCTGCGACTACGATCCACAGGGCGTTGATCGCTTCGCCGCGGCGCAGGGCCACGACACTCAGCGCAATCGCTCCCAGGACAGCCACGGCAAACCAGGCGAGGTGTTTAGCCAGACGGGGCATAGCGTGTCTCCTGCCGACAGCCAGTGACTGCGGCGGTAATTTTTATAATTGTGTCCGCGGTGCGGAGCTGGCCCAATATCTGCGCATGCCGTCCACAAATAAATCCGCGTTACTACGTACGTGGCGTCTACGTAGTTCTACGTAGACGCCATAGATCCCCTGTGGGAGCGGGCTTGCTCGCGAAGGCGGTGGATCAGTCAATATTGATGTCAACTGAACCACCGCTTTCGCGAGCAAGCCCGCTCCCACACTGGTTTTGCATTTCATCCCGGCCACCAGTCATTCCGTCCAGCCGCGCTACAGGTCGAGCGCCTCTTTGGCATATGATCCCCAGCCTTCGCGCGGGCAGGAGTCAACATGCAGCTCAAACACAAGATCGTCGCCCTCGGGATTCTGCCGCTGGTGCTGGCCATTGCCGTCATCTGCGCGCTGGTGATTTCCCTCAACCGCCAATTGGGCGATCAACAGGCGCAACTGATCGAAGACAGCATTCTGGCGAGCAAGCGTGCGGAACTGAAAAACTACGTGGAAATGGCCCAGAGCCTGATCGCCCCGCTGTACGACGACGGCCATGGCGACGCCCGTGCCCAGCAGCAAGTGTTGGAGGAACTGCGCAAGCTCAGCTTCGGCATCAACGGCTACTTCTTCGTCTACGACCACGAAGGCCGCAGCCTGATGCATGCGCGCCAGTCGGACCTGGTGGGCCAGTACCTGTGGGACATGAAGGATCCCCATGGCCTGCCGGTGATTCAGGCGTTGCTCAAAAGCGCGCAGTCCGGTGAAGGCTTCCAACGCTATGCCTGGAACAAGCCATCCTCCGGCCAGGTGACCGACAAGCTCGCCTACGTGGTGATGCTCGACCGCTGGGGCTGGATGCTCGGCACCGGCATCTACCTCGAAGACGTCGAGCGCGCCACCCAGCAGGCCCGTGCTGAAGTGGCCATGGGCATCCGCAAGACCATGATGGCGATTGCCGTGGTTGCACTGGTCGCGGTGCTGTTTGTCTTCGCCACGGGCATGACCCTCAACGTCAGCGAGCATCGCCTGGCGGACAAGAAACTGCAGCGCCTGACCCAGCGCATCGTCAGCCTGCAGGAAGAGGAACGATCCCGGGTGTCCCGCGAGTTGCACGATGGCGTCAGCCAGGTGTTGGTCTCGATCAAGTTCCAGTTCGAACTGGCCAGCCATCTGCTGGAAAGCGGACAAGCCCAAGACAAGGGCCTGAACACCCTGAAGGACGCCACCGAACGTCTGGGCGATGCCATCGGTGAAGTGCGCAGCCTCTCCCATGACCTGCGCTCATCCTTGCTCGACACCCTCGGCCTGCCGGCGGCCATCGGTCAATTGGCGGCCGAATTCGAGCAGCGCAGCGGGCTGACCGTGACCTATGACGAAAATGAATTCGACTGCCAACTGGTCGACGGCGCGGCGGTGTCGCTGTTTCGCATCGT
Organism: Pseudomonas sp. GNP012; assembly: GCF_054343835.1. Lineage (NCBI taxonomy): Bacteria > Pseudomonadati > Pseudomonadota > Gammaproteobacteria > Pseudomonadales > Pseudomonadaceae > Pseudomonas > Pseudomonas sp. GNP012. Next base: position 3,004,662 of record NZ_JBTGUU010000001.1, read on the forward strand.
CCAGGAAGGCCTGACCAATATCGAACGCCACGCCCAGGCGAAGCACGTGTCCATTACACTGCGCGGCTGCGACGAGTCCGTGCGGCTGACGCTGGTCGATGACGGCATCGGTTTCAACGTCGCCCAGGTCGAACGTCGTCAGGCCGGCATTGGCTTGCGTAACATCCGCGAACGCGTCGAACATTATGGCGGGCGCTTCGATTTGATCTCGATGCCGGGCAGAAGTGAGCTGGACGTACGACTGCCGATGAAACCTGGCGCAAAACGCTGAGCCGGCCCCACAACTACAAGAGTGAATAGCTGCGATGAACCTGCCCTCCCCGATCCGCATCGCCCTGGTCGACGATCACTCCCTGGTGCGTGACGGCATCAAGGCGCTGCTGGCCGTGATGTCGCCGCTGGAAATGGTCGGCGAAGCGGAAAACGGCGCCGACGCCATCGAAATGGTCGGGCGCTGCCAGCCGGACCTGCTGCTGGTCGACATCAGCCTGCCGGACATGAACGGCCTGGAACTGACCCGCGTGCTGCGCAGCCAGTACCCGTCGCTCAAGGTGCTGGTGCTGAGCATGTACGACAATTACGAATACGTCAGTGAGTCGGTGCGCTCCGGCGCCAGCGGCTACGTACTGAAAAACGCCCCGTCACGGGAAATCATCGCCGCCATCGAAGCCATCACCAGCGGCGGAACCTTCTACAGCGCCGACATCGCCCAACGGCTGATCGCCGACAGGAACACCGACAACGAACTGACCCCGAGGGAAAGTCAGGTGCTGTCGAAGATGGCGCAAGGGCTGAACAACAAGGAAATGGCCCGGGAACTGGACATCAGCGTGCGCACGGTGGAAACACACCGCCTGAGCATCCGGCGCAAGCTCAACATCGACAAACCGGCGGCGCTGGTCAAATACGCCATCGATCACGGCCTCATTTCCCGCTAACCCCCCGCCCACTGTGGCCACTGCAAAAACCTGTGGGAGCGGGCTTGCTCGCGAAGGCGTCGGCATTGCCAGCAATGCTGTCGACTGACACAACGCTTTCGTCGGAACGCCGCCCGGAGCAAGCCCGCTCCCCACCATTGACTGCATCAATAGTCACCATCAACTCAATGAAGTTCTCTTAAAAAATCCACGGCGTAACATCTGCTCCATACCAACCCATAAGCACCCCGGAGCACACGATCATGAAACGCCAGACCCTCCTCAGCATCGCTTTCTCGGTTTTCGCAGTTAACGCTTTTGCCGCTACTTCTGCTCAACCTGTGGTCGCTGAAGGCGGCTCGGATCGTCTGATTGAAAGCCGTGTGGCTGAAGGTGGTTCCGATCGTCTGATCGAAAACCGTGTTGCAGCCGATGGTTCCGACAAGTTGATGCAGAACCGCGTGGCTGAAGGTGGCTCCGACAAATTGCTGCAGAACCGCGTGGCTGAAGGTGGCTCTGACAAGTTGATGCAGAACCGCGTTGCTGAAGGTGGCTCGGACAAGTTGATGCAGAACCGCGTGGCTGAAGGTGGCTCTGACAAATTGCTGCAGAACCGCGTGGCTGAAGGTGGCTCTGACAAGTTGATGCAGAACCGCGTTGCCGAAGGTGGCTCGGATCGTCTGATCCAGAACCGTGCGGCATAACTAATCGCTGCACCACAACGCCCAACAAAAAACCCGGCCTGATCAGCCGGGTTTTTTCATGGTTTTTTTGGGGGGGCTTTCACTGGCTTGGAGGTCACTTCATTTTCTGCGTGGGCACGTTCCCTTGTGGGAGCTGGCCTGCCAGCGATGGTCGTTAACGATAACGCGTGTGAACTGGATGAACGCGGCGCACTGGAGTCCATCGCCAGCAGGCTGGCTCCTACAGTTTCTGCGTGGGCACGTTCCCTTGTGGGAGCTGGCCTGCCAGCGATGGTCGTTAACGATGACGCGTGTGAACCGGATAAACGCGGTGCACTGGAGTCCATCGCCAGCAGGCTGGCTCCTACAATTTCTGCGTGGGCACGGTCCCTTGTGGGAGCTGGCCTGCCAGCGATGGTCGTTAACGATAACGCGTGTGAACCGGATAAACGCGGTGCACTGGAGTCCATCGCCAGCAAGCTGGCTCCTACAATTTCCCGGTGGGCATGGCCCCTTGTGGGAGCTGGCTTGCCTGCGATGGTCGTTAACGATAACGCGTGTGAACCGGATAAACGCGGTGCACTGGAGTCCATCGCCAGCAGGTTGGCTCCTACAGTTTTAGCGTGGGCACGTTCCTTTGTGGGAGCTGGCTTGCCTGCGATGGTCGTTAACGATAACGCGTGTGAACCGGATAAACGCGGTGCACTGGAGTCCATCGCCAGCAGGCTGGCTCCTACAGTTTCCGCGTGGGCACGGCCCCTTGTGAAACCACCCGCATAAAGAACTAAAAGGAATTAACAAATAAAAATTAAGTATTTATAGTTATAAAAGTAGAAGCGTACTCTCCAGTCATCCCGTCATTGATCACCACAGTGAAGTGCCCCATGAATCCGACTGACAACCTCATCGATTTCACCAGCTACCGCAAACGCAAACAAGCTCAGCAACGGGCACGGGCCATGTGGGAGATGTACGCACGCAACGCCGGATTTCAGGCATTCCAGTGGGTTCAAGCGTCTCGGTCTGCCGAGACACGTCAGGCGTGAACGCGCACGAACCCTCGCGCTTTCTGATAAGCGCGGGCGAGCCTGTGCTGGACCTGAACAATCCGGATGCCCCTGAAGAGGACCCGATCTGCGAACGGGTAGCTCAAAACCTGCTGCGCCTGCGGGGCAAGCGCCATCTGTCCCTCGATGCCCTGGCCCGACAGTGCGGCGTGAGCCGTGCCATGCTGGCGCAAATCGAATCGGGGCGTAGTGTGCCGTCCATCAAGGTGCTGTGCAAAATCGCCAAAGGCTTGAAGGTATCGGTGGCTGCGTTTCTGGAGCATCGGGCCTTCGAAGGTGTGGCCGTGCTGTCGGCGAGCCAGAGCAAACGCCTGGTCAGTGCCAACGGCGCTTTTGTCAGCCGCGCCCTGTTCCCCTTTGACGTGGCGCGCCAATCGGAATTCTACGAGCTGCGCCTGAGCCCGTTGGGAGAAGACCATTCGCAGGGCCATGGCCCAGGCGTCCAGGAAAACCTGGTAGTGGCGCAGGGTGTACTGGAAATCAGCGTCAACGACGAGCGTTACCTGCTGTCCACGGGGGATTCGATCCTGTTTTATGCCGACCAGCCCCACCGCTATCGCAACCCCGCCGACAGTGAAGCGGTGGCTTATCTTGTAGTGACCTACCCAGAACGCCTGGACTGAAACGACCTTGTAGGAGCGAGCCTGCTCGCGATGGACGTCAACGATAACGCGGGCTTCCTGAAAAAACGCGTCAGCCTTGAGTCCATCGCGAGCAAGCTCGCTCCTACAGGTACGTTGCAGGATTTAGCAGGTGCAGCACATCAGCGGCATGCCGTTGCAGCTCATCATCATCGGCATGCTGCAGTCGTTCATCATTTTCATCATCAGGGCGCAGCAGTTTTTCATCATGTCCATGTTCATGCCGGCCATCGGCATGATTTTGCACATCATGCCGTCAGCCATCATGGTGCATTCCATCACGCACTTCATCGACGGCATCGGCATGCCCATCATCGGCATTGGCATCATCATGTTCATCATCGGCATGGCCATGCTCGCCCGGGACATGCACATCATGCTCATGTTGCCGCAGTGCATCATCATCGGCATGCCGCAGTTCATCATCATCTGCATCATTTCAGCGCTGTTCTTGAACATGGCCATGTCCATGCCAGCGGCCGGCATCATCTTGCACATCATCCCGTCGTCCATCAGGTCGCAGGACATGGTCGCCATCATCATCGGCATGCCCATCATCGGCATCATTGGCATGGTGGCGTTCATCGGCATTTGCATCTGCATGGCATTCATCATGGTGTTGCTCCCTGAAGGACTGGATAGTTGGGCGAAGCTGATGGAGGCCGATTCTAGGGAATCGGCCGAGCGCAACAAGCTGGCGATCGAACAGCCAAAGTCGATGTCAGGGCAGGCTTAACGAGGCAGGCAGGACGATTGTTTCTGCTGTGACAAACAATCGGATTCGATCACGGACAAGATGAAAACCATGACGCTGATTATTCGGTTATGGATATGCAGATTGCATCTATATAAATAGCGGAAAGAAATAATCGTTCTAACCGGTGCCACAATCTTTCTCTCCAGGTGCACCGACACGCCGCTTCACCGCTGATCCCCTTCTGCCTTTCTCTCCCGATGTTGGGCCTGTGCCCGAAGCAACCCCGTGCCTGCCGTTTGTCCGCTGCGACCGGTGGCGCACACTTTTGCACGCCATCCAGCCAGAAACTCCGTTCGGGGACTTGTGCTATCGGTATTATGGTATACCATCAGACGCACAGACACCCAAAACCTCTACGGAGCAGCTCATGAGTTTCGAAATTCGCAAGATCGTCAGCTATGTCGAAGAAACCTTTATTGAAGGCGGCAAAGCCACCGATAAGCCCGTGACCATGGTCGGTCTGGCCGTGGTGATGAAAAACCCCTGGCTGGGCAACGGTTTCGTCGAAGACCTGAAACCACAGATCCGCGCCAACTGCTCCGACCTCGGCGCACTGATGGTTGAGCGCCTGGTGGGCATCATCGGCGGCGCCGAGAAGATCGAGGCTTACGGCAAGGCTGCGGTGGTCGGTGCCGATGGCGAAATCGAGCACGCTTCGGCGGTGATCCACACCCTGCGCTTCGGCAACCACTACCGCGAAGCGGTCAAGGCCAAGAGCTACCTGAGCTTCACCAACAAGCGCGGCGGCCCGGGCACTTCGATCCAGATCCCGATGATGCACAAGGACGACGAAGGCTTGCGTTCGCACTACATCACCCTGGAAATGCAGATCGAAGACGCCCCGCGTGCCGACGAAATCGTCGTGGTCCTGGGTTGCGCCGACGGCGGCCGCCTGCACCCGCGCATCGGCAACCGCTACATCGACCTGGAAGAACTGGCCGCCGAAAAAGCCCAGTAACCGGCCAGCAGAACGACAACAAGAAGGCATTGCAGGAGCGCTCCATGATTCGGCTCACCGCTGAACTCACCCCGGCTGGCACCAGTTACCTGGCGACCGGCCAAGGCCAGCCCGTGGTCTTGATCCACGGCGTGGGCCTGAACAAAGAAATGTGGGGCGGTCAGATCGTTGGCCTGGCCACGAAGTACCGCGTCATCGCCTACGACATGCTCGGCCATGGCGCCAGTCCGCGGCCAGAGAGTGGCACACCGCTGCTCGGCTATGCCGACCAGTTGCTGGAGCTGCTCGACCACCTGCAATTGCCCAAGGCAACGGTGATCGGCTTTTCCATGGGCGGGCTGGTGGCGCGGGCGTTTGCCCTGCACTACGCGCAACGCCTGGAAGGCCTGGTGGTGCTCAACAGTGTGTTCAACCGCAGCGCCGAACAGCGCGCGGGGGTCATCGCCCGCACCAGCCAGGCTGCCGAACACGGGCCGGACGCCAATGCCGAAGCGGCGCTGTCTCGCTGGTTCAGCCGCGAATACCAGGCGGCGAACCCGGCGCAGATCGCCGCGATTCGCCAGACCCTGGCCGGCAATGACCCTCAGGGTTACCTGACCACTTATGAACTGTTCGCCACCCAGGACATGTACCGCGCCGACGACCTGGGCAGCATCCGCGTGCCGACGCTGATCGCCACCGGCGAACTGGACCCCGGTTCGACCCCGGAAATGGCCCGGCAACTGGCCGAACGCATTCCCGGCGCGAGCGTTGCCGTGCTCGCCGAGCAACGGCATATGATGCCCGTAGAATCGCCGCGCTTGGTCAACCAGCTGTTGCTGGAGTTTCTGCAGGCCGCGCACTCCCAACAAAACCAGATCAAGGGGATCGTTGCATGACACTCGCACGCTTCCAGATGTGCATCGGTGGTGAATGGGTCGATGCCCTGTCCGGCAAGACCTTCGAAAGCCTCAACCCGGCGCTGGCCGAGCCTTGGGCCGAATTGCCCGATGCCGACGAAGCCGATGTCGAGCGCGCCGTACAAGCCGCGCAAACCGCTTTCGACAGCCCAGCCTGGCGCGGCTTGACCGCCACCGCGCGCGGCAAATTGCTGCGACGCCTGGGCGACCTGATCGCCGAAAACAAGGAACAACTGGCGCAGCTGGAAAGCCGCGACAACGGCAAGCTGATCCGCGAAACCCGTGGCCAGGTCGGTTATCTGCCGGAGTTCTTCCACTACACCGCAGGCCTGGCGGACAAGCTCGAAGGCGGCACCCTGCCGCTGGACAAGCCGGACCTGTTTGCCTACACCGTGCACGAAGCCATGGGTGTGGTTGCCGCGATCATCCCGTGGAACAGCCCGCTGTACCTGACCGCGATCAAACTCGCTCCGGCCCTCGCCGCGGGCAACACCATCGTGATCAAGCCGTCGGAGCACGCCTCGGCGACCATCCTCGAACTGGCGCGCCTGGCCCTGCAAGCCGGGATTCCGCCGGGGGTGGTCAACGTCGTCACCGGTTATGGCCCGAGCACCGGTGCCGCCCTCACCCGCCATCCGCTGGTGCGCAAGATCGCCTTCACCGGCGGCGCGGCCACGGCGCGGCATGTGGTGCGCAGCAGCGCGGAGAACTTCGCCAAGCTGTCGCTGGAACTGGGCGGCAAATCGCCGAACATCATCTTCGCCGACGCCGACCTCGACAGCGCGATCAACGGCGCCATCGCCGGGATCTACGCTGCCTCCGGGCAGAGCTGTGTCTCCGGTTCGCGCCTGCTGGTGCAGGATGAAATCTACGACGATTTCGTCGGTCGTCTGGTGGAGCGCGCCCAGCGCATTCGCATCGGCAATCCCCAGGAAGACAGCAGCGAAATGGGCCCGATGGCCACCGCGCAGCAACTGGCCGTGGTCGAAGGCCTGGTGGCCGATGCCATCGCCGAAGGTGCGCGCCTGCGCCTGGGCGGCAAGCGTCCGCAGAACCTGGGCGATGGCTGGTTCTACGAACCGACGCTGTTCGAGTGCGACCGCAACTCGATGAAGATCATGCAGGAAGAAGTCTTTGGCCCGGTGGCTTCGGTCATCCGTTTCAAGGACGAAGCCGAAGCCCTGGCGATCGCCAACGACTCGCAGTTCGGCCTCGCCGCCGGCATCTGGACCCGCGACCTGGGCCGTGCCCACCGCCTGGCCCGGGACGTGCGCTCCGGGATCATCTGGGTCAACACCTACCGCGCGGTCTCGGCCATGGCGCCGATCGGCGGTTTCAAGAACAGCGGCTATGGACGCGAAAGCGGCATCGATTCGGTGCTGGCCTACACCGAGCTGAAAACGGTGTGGATCAACCTGTCCCAGGCACCGATGCCTGATCCCTTCGTGATGCGCTAGGAGTCCTGGAAAATGATCGAACCCGGCATTTACAAAGACGTGATGAGCTCGTTCCCCTCCGGGGTCACGGTGGTCACCACCCTGGACCCGGACGGCGGCATCGTCGGCATCACCGCCAGCGCCTTCAGTGCGTTGTCGATCGACCCGGCACTGGTGCTGTTCTGCCCCAACTACGGCTCCGACACCTACCCGGTGCTGCGCGACAGCAAGCAGTTCGCGATCCATTTGCTGTCCGCCGAGCAGACCGCCGAAGCCTATGCCTTCGCCGGTAAAGGCAAGGACAAGGCCAAAGGCATCAAGTGGCACCTGAGCGAACGGGGCAACCCGATCCTGGGCAAGGCCACGGCCATCATCGAGTGCGAACTATGGCGCGAATACGACGGCGGTGATCACGCGATCATCGTCGGCGCGGTGAAGAACCTGATCCTGCCCGAGCAACCGGTGACGCCGATGATCTACCACAAAGGCAAGCTGGGCCCGCTGCCTGCCCTGGCCTGATGGATCTACACAATCCCCCTGTAGGAGCGAGCTTGCTCGCGATGGTCGTGAACGATAACGCGTGCTGCCTGACAGCCCTTGGCGTTCTCGGGTTTTTCGCGAGCAGGCTCGCTCCTACAGGTAAAGCAGAGCAGCCACTTTCTTTATTTATTCAGGAGCCGGCATGAGCCCAGCAGCCTCGTTACTGTTCCGCCAGCAGGCCTACATCAATGGCCAATGGCTGGATGCACCCGATGGTGCGCAACAGGACATCTTCAACCCGGCCACCGGCGAGTTGATCGGCCAGGTGCCGAACCTCGGTGCCGAGCATGCGCGCCTGGCTATCGAGGCCGCCAACAAGGCCTGGCCGGCCTGGCGCGCGCTGACCGCCAAAGAGCGCAGCAATACGATCAAGCGCTGGCATGCCCTGATGCTGGAAAATGCCGACGCCCTGGCACACATTCTCACCCTCGAACAAGGCAAGCCACTGGCCGAGGCCAAAGGCGAAATCCTCTACGCCGCGAGCTTCATCGAGTGGTTCGCCGAGGAAGCCAAGCGCATCTACGGCGACACCATTCCCAGCCACAAGGGCGATGCGCGCATCGTGGTCAGCAAGGAGCCGATTGGTGTGGTCGCGGCCATCACGCCGTGGAATTTCCCGGCGGCGATGATCACCCGCAAGGCCGGCCCGGCGCTGGCCGCCGGCTGCCCGTGCATCGTAAAGCCGGCTCCGGAAACACCTTTCTCGGCACTGGCCATGGCTGCGCTGGCGGAACAGGCCGGCATTCCAGCGGGTATTTTCAACGTGATCACCGGCGACGCCATCGCCATCGGCGCCGAGCTGACCGCCAGTGCGCAGGTGCGCAAATTGTCGTTCACCGGCTCCACCGCCATCGGCAAACTGCTGATGGCCCAGTGCGCGCCGACGCTTAAAAAGGTCTCGCTGGAACTGGGCGGCAACGCGCCATTCATTGTCTTCGACGACGCCGATCTGGAGCGCGCAGTCGACGGTGCGCTGATCGCCAAATTCCGCAACGCCGGGCAGACCTGCGTCTGCGTCAATCGCTTCCTGGTGCAGGCCGGCATCCACGATGCCTTTGTCGCTCGACTGGCCGAACGGGTTTCGCAGCTCAAGGTCGGCAGCGGTTTCGAAGAAGGTGTCACCCAGGGTCCGCTGATCAACGAGCGCGCCGTGGCCAAGGTCGAAGAGCACGTGCAAGACGCCCTGGCCCTGGGTGCACGACTGCTGTGCGGCGGCGAGCGTCATGCGCTGGGCAACGGTTTCTTCCAGCCGACCGTGGTCACAGGCGTCACCCCACAGATGAAAGTCGCCCGCGATGAAACCTTCGGTCCGCTGGCCGCGGTGTTCCGTTTCGACACCGAGGCCCAGGCCATCGAGATGGCCAACGACACCGAATTCGGCCTCGCCGCCTACTGCTACACCCGCGACCTGGGCCGCGCCTGGCGCATGAGCGAGGCGCTGGAGTACGGCATGGTCGGGATCAACGAAGGGCTGATTTCCACCGAAGTCGCCCCCTTCGGCGGCATCAAGTCCTCGGGGCTGGGCCGTGAAGGCTCGAAGTACGGCATCGAGGATTATCTGGAACTTAAATACACCTTGATGGGCGGCCTTTGAGCCCACGGGAGCGACGCAAATGAACAACGAAAAATACGAAAAAGGCCTGAAGATCCGCACCCAGGTGTTGGGTGAGGCCTACGTCAAGCGCTCCATCGAGAACGCCGACGACTTCACCCGCCCCTTGCAGGAGATGGTCACCGAGTATTGCTGGGGTCATGTCTGGGGCCGTGAGGGTTTGTCGCTCAAGGAACGCAGCATGATCAACCTGGCGATGATCTCGGCCCTCAACCGGCCCCATGAACTCAAGCTGCATGTGCGCGGCGCCTTGCGTAACGGCCTGAGTCGTGAGCAAATACGCGAAATATTGCTTCAGGTCGGCATTTATTGCGGTGTCCCCGCTGCCGTAGACAGTTTCCGGCTCGCCCGTGAAGCCTTCGCCGAAGCCGATGCCGAGGCCTCCAGTTAACCCTTGGCTGTTTGATCCGACCGAGCACAGGGATTCCCGTAATCGAAGTGCTCTTTTTGCATGGACAGCCACAATCAGAGCGGACCCCATGAAACGCCTGCCACTCGACGACAGCTTCAAGGTCAATCGCAACCCCGTCACCCTGCGCGAAATCGTGCTGGATAAACTGCGAAGCGCCATCATGAACTTCCAGCTCCTGCCGGGAGACCGTCTGGTCGAACGCGATCTGTGCGATCGCCTGGGCGTCAGCCGTACTTCCGTGCGCGAAGCCTTGCGTCACCTGGAATCCGAAGGCCTGGTGGAATTCGCCGATGCCAAGGGCCCGCGTGTCGCGATCATTACCCTGGCCGACGCCGTGGACATCTACGAGCTGCGCTGCGTGCTCGAAGGGCTGATCGTGCAACTGTTCACCCTGCGCGCCAAGGCCAAGGACATCAAGGCCCTGGAAAAAGCCCTCGAAGAAAACCGCAAGGCACTCAAGGACGGCGAACTGCAACAGGTCATCGATTCGGTGCAGGGTTTCTACGACGTACTGCTCGAAGGCTCGGGCAACCATGTCGCGGCCACCCAGCTGCGCCAGTTGCAGGCACGCATCAGCTACCTGCGCGCGACCTCGGTGTCCCAGGAGAACCGTCGCGGCGCCAGCAACCAGGAAATGGAACGCATGGTCGAGGCGATCAAGGGCGGTGACCCGCTGGCCGCCCACCAGGCTTGCGTCGACCACGTGCGCGCGGCCGCTGCCGTGGCCCTGGACTACCTCAAGCGCAAGCAGGAAGAAACCGGCGACATCCCGGCGATCACCCTGCCCATCGCGCTGAAAGAACCGCGCATAGGTCGCTGAAATGTTCAGCCCGAGCTTTTGCCCCAAGTGCGGCAGCGCTGATCTCGGTCAGCAGCTGCCGCCGGGCGATACGCACGAGCGCCTGATGTGCCGCGGTTGCGGCTACATCCATTACATCAATCCGAAAATCATCGCGGGCTGCATCATCGAGCAGGACGGCAAGTACCTCCTGTGCCAGCGCGCGATTCCCCCGCGCCCCGGCACCTGGACCTTGCCCGCAGGCTTCATGGAAAGCGGCGAGACCACCGAACAGGCGGCCTTGCGCGAGGTCTGGGAAGAAAGTGGCGTGCGTGCGGAAATCGTCTCGCCCTACTCGATTTTCAGCGTGCCCAGGATCAGTGAGGTGTACATCATCTTCCGCGCCATCGCGCTGGAGATCACCGGGCAGTATGGGCCGGAAACCCTCGACTACAAGTTCTTCGCGCCTGAAGAGATTCCCTGGGACAGCATTTATTATCCGGCGATCCGGCAGATTCTCGAGCGTTATATCGAGGAGCGGCAGGCCGGGGTGTATGGCATTTACATGGGCAATGATGACAGCGGGAAGATTCACTTTATTCGCTGATTCGTCTTTGCTTTTGACTGCGTACTTGGAAAAACGGAACGCCGCCCGGCCTGTAGGAGCGAGCTTGCTCGCGATGGAGGTCAACGATGATGCGGGGAGCCTGACACCCCGTGGTGCTCTCAGGTTTTTCGCGAGCAGGCTCGCTCCTACAGGGGGAGTGCATTTAGCCGAAAGAAATTGGTCGGCCATAAGGCCGCCCGCGTACAACCCCACCACTCAACAGGCCGAGCGTTAGCTCGCCTGCAGCTTGTGATCTTGATCCACCCGCCCCCTCGGCAGGCTGAGCGCAGGTGTTCATCCGGGGATGGGCGCGCAGCGCCGTTCGGCGCAGCCGAACTCATTGCATGTAGGTCGAAGCGAAGCCGACCGGAGGGCAATGCCCCCGGATGAATACCGGAGCGAAGGTACCCCGAGCCTCAGCGAGGGGCCGTACGTAAGGGGCGAGACCTTTTGGTTCCTTTTGGGGCGTTTGCCAAAAGGGACTCGCCGTAAGGGCGAAACCATAAGCCGCCGTTACCTAAATAACGGATATGTACTCAACCAAAAAACCAAGCCTACACCCCCAGACGAAACTGCTTGGGCGTAACCCCAAACCGCTTACGAAACGCCCGAATAAAATTACTGGCCTGCCGATACCCCAACCGCTCGGCAATCCGCTCAATCGGCTGATCGCCGGCAGTCAACCAGTGCCGCGCCAACTCCAGGCTGTCGCTACGACTCTGTTGCGTCGCAGCAGTCTGCCAATGCCGCAACATGCTCTGATGCAAAAACGCATTGGCCCCCAGCAACGGCTCATCAAGGCTAACCGCCGGCAGGCTCAAACACGGATGTGCCCCCTGCAGCACCTCGATGCCAACGCTACGCAACCACTGCCCGGCAGCCTGCTGCGGCGTCAGGTGAACGCAGACAAACACCTCGGCCGGCGCCCGCCCCAAGCGTCGGGCAATGTTGCGCACCAACGTCAGGGTCGCCGCATCGAGGCCGAAAAAATGCGCCTGCCGGCCAGCACTGCGCAAGTGCAGGCGGGCCTGCCCGTCACCCTCCTCCAGTTCCGCCACCACATAGTTGGTCACCCGTGGCAGGAAATCAGTGAAACACGCCAGGCTCGCGCGCAGGGTGGCGGCGGAGTCCAGCAGGATGTTCAACCCCCGCAACGTGGTGGTCGCCATGCCATTGACCAGTTCACAGCCAAACGACACCCCCGCGCCCGCACGTTCGCATTCGTTCCACAGGCGCTCGACCAGGTGCGCAGGCACGTGCAGATCCTGCCCTTCGAGCAACGAAAGACAGATGCCGGCCCGTTGCAGCAGTTGGTCCTGACACAGGCCGGACTGCCGGGCATGGCTGAGAATGGTGCGGGTGAAGGCGCTGGAAATGAACGGTTGGCAGGTCATGGCACGTTACGACGAGAAGACAGGCGTGTACTTATGCCAGCCCCTGTGTTATCGATCCAATGCATTAAAAGTATCCGCCAAATGCAGGAGACGCATGATGGATTTACGACAACTCCGCCACCTTGTCGCCCTGGCCGATTACCGCAATTTCGGGCGCGCCGCCGAGGCGATCAATCTCAGCCAACCGGCCTTCAGTCGTAGCATCCAGACCCTGGAGCGCGACCTCGACTGCGTGCTGGTGGAGCGCAGCAGTCGCGAATTCCGCCTGACTGGCCAGGGTGAACTGGTGCTGCAACATGCCCGGCGCCTGCTCGCCGGCAGCCAGGCCCTGCACAACGAACTCACGCAATACAACGGCCTGACCGGTGGCGAGTTGCACTTCGGCTGTGGCCCGTATCCGGCACAGTTGCTGGTGCCCGAGGCGCTGGCGGAATTCATCCAGGCGCACCCGGCGATCCGCATCAGTTTCCACCAGGGCGACTGGGAACAACTGGCGGTCTGGCTCCGTGAACAGCAGATCGAATTCCTCGTGGCCGACGCGCGGTACTTCACCGGCGACCCGCAATACCAGGTACAGCTGTTGCGCCCCCGACGCGGGCGGTTCTTTTGCCGTGTCGGTCATCCCCTGGCGCAACAGCCGGACCTGTCCCTGCGCGCCCTGCTCGACTACGCGGTGGTCGGCACGCGCATACCGCCGATGATCCGCAAGATCCTGGCCGACGCGCAGGGCGAGGCGGACTTCAACCCGAGTGTGGAATGCGCGCAGTTCGATGCCATCCGCCGCGTGGTGATGCGCTCCGACGCGGTGGGCATCGCAACCATCGAGGCCCTTGCCGAACTGGTCGACCAGGGCCTGATCCGCCTGCTGGAGTTTGCCGATGTGCCCAAGGACGATCCCGGCCTGCAATTGCACTACGGCATCGTCAGCCGCGCCGGCCACTCCCTGACACCGGCGGCGCTGGCGATGGTCGAGGCGGTGCTGACGGTTGACCGGCGTTTGTTGGCGTCGAATTAGGTGCATCTGAACTGCATGCGATCCCTGTGGGAGCGGGCTTGCTCGCGAAGAGGGAGTGTCAGTCGACGACATTGTTGTCTGATACACCGCTTTCGCGAGCAAGCCCGCTCCCACAGGGTTTCACGCACGCCGCGCCAGCGCCTGCAATGCCCGGGGCTCACCGAGCGCGCGCAGCAGGCAATGCATCGCCTCCTCACGGCTGCGCTCGAAGCGATAGCGGGACTCGATGTAAAGCGCCAGTTTCAACTCCACGGGTTCGTCCAGGGGCAGCGGCACCTGTTGCAGGCCCAGCACGCTGGCGACCCGGCTCGGCAGGCTGATGCCCAGCGGATGGCGGTCGGCGATCAGCTTCGCGGCCAGGGTGCTCTGGGTGCTCATCGCGATATGGCGGCGCAGGCCTTTCAAGCCAAGCTGCAAGTCCACCGGGCTGAGTCCGTCACGGCGGCTCGAGACCTGAATCTGCGGTTGCTCCAGATATTCCTGCAGGGTGCGCGGCGGCACCTTGAGCGCGGCGCCATAGGCGAACACGTAATGGTCGGCGGGCAATGCCTGTTTGTGCAGGCCGGCAAGCCCGGCCAGCGGCTGGTCGAGGTCGATCAGGATATCCAGCTTGCCGCTGGCCAGGTCCTGCAAGGCGTCGCGACGCCGGGGCTGGAAATAACGCACCTGCCAATCGGCATGGGGCGATTCGAGCAAGGCATCGAGCAGCACCGGCTGCAGGCAATCCAGGCAACTGATGCGCAGCAACGGATTGTTCTGCCGCGCGGCGGGGATCATGCGCAAACCATCGCGCAATGACTCGAGCGCCGCACGCACGTAGTCGGCCAGACGATGGGCGACCAGTGTCGGCGTCACGCCCAGGCGACTTTTGATGAACAGCGGATCGCCGCACAATTCGCGCAGGCGACGCAACGCATTGCTCATGGCCGGTTGCGACAGGCACATCACCTCGGCGGCACGGGTGACGCTGCGCTGCTGGTAAATCGCATCGAAGGCGAGCAACAGGTTCAAATCGAGCTGGCGTAAATCAAGCATGGTCTTGCTCCGGCAAATCGCTTAACGTCGGGCAGCCTAACCAGTGTTCCGGAACAAGCTGTGAGCCCTACATGACAAAAAGCGATCAGCCACTGCACGATCAATCCATACCCAATGCGTTCTACGCGCCGACCCTGCTGCCGGCCATCGAAGAGTTGCTGGCCCGCGGTGTGGACCGGGAAAGCATTGAAGGCCTGTTCCGTCGCAGCCTGTTCGAGTTGCGCACGCCCTTCATGCGCGTTGCGCTGTTCATGTCGCGGCGCTTCTGGGCGTTCGCCCTGGAACAGACCGGCGATCCGTTGATCGGCCTGGCGGCCGGTCGGCGTTTCGTTTCCACCGCCACCAATGGCCTGACGTACCTGTTCGACGTGGCCGACTCACTGGACAGCGCCTGCCAGTATTTCGTGCGCTTCTTTCCGTTTTTCAACGGGCACTTCCAGGCGCAGATCGTGCGCGGCGGCGACAACGTCGAACTGCGTCTGCTCGATTGCGGCAGCGTGAAAGCCAGCGCAGCCACCGCCGATTACATCCTCATCAGCCTGTGCAGCATGTTGCGGCGCAAGTTCCTCGCCAGCGGCCTGGAGCGCGATCCGGTGCTGGGCATCGGGCTGACCGGGCCCTGCACCGCCAACCCGCAGGATCACGAGCAAGCCTTCCGCGCCCCCGCGCAGTGGCAACAGGCGCAACACTCGATCCGCCTCGATCCACAGCTGTTCGTCATCCCGTTGACGCCGGGCAATCATGAACTGGAGCAGACACTGGTCGAACTGTTGGAACAGACCCGGCGCAACAGCGAGCCGACCTTGCTGGAGCAAGTCTGCGACCACTTGATCGTCGACCTCGCACAAGCCAACTGGCAGCAATGGTGTAGCACCCAGCACCTGCTCGAGCGCACCGCAGCCCGACGCTTGAAAGCGTTGGGCTGGAGTTTTTCCGAGTTGCTCGACGAGTACCGCCGCTACCGGGCCGAAGACTTTTTGCAGGGGACGGACCTGGAGCTGGTGGAGATTTCCGACCGCCTGGGCTACAGCGATGTACAAAGCTTCAACCGTGCATGCCTGCGGTGGCTGGGGTGCGCGCCGGGCGCCTGGCGAGCCCGGCAGGGACAACAAAAAGGTTCTTTGCTCATTCCCGGGAAACTGTAGGAGCCAGCTTGCTGGCGATGGACTCCAATGCGCCGCGTTCATCCAGCTCACCCGCGTTATCGTTGACGACCATCGCTGGCAAGCCAGCTCCTACAGGGGACCCACGTTCATCCGGTTCATACGCGTCATCGTTAACGACCATCGCTGGCAGGCCAGCTCCCACAAGGGACCGTGCCCGCGCGGTGAAAGCCACAAAAAAACCACGCCCGTGCGCCACGGACGCCATTGGTTTTTTGCGTCCCCCCGGTTTCCAGCTACAAATGAAGGGTGGGTTGAGTGTCCGCAATCCTGACAGCAACTGTCACGGCTCGGACGTCGATGGATGGCTGCGGTTTTACGGATGGTCAGGCGCATGGCTCAAGGCAAGTATCGCTCCGACATAGATGGGCTGCGCGCTGTCGCGGTGATTGCAGTGCTGCTGCATCACCTCAAGGCCGGCCTGTTGCCCGGCGGCTACGTGGGCGTCGACATCTTTTTCGTCATCTCGGGATTCCTGATCACGTCCCAGGTGTTTTCCGAGGTCAAGCGCAATGCGTTCTCGCTCAAGGGCTTTTATCAGCGGCGCATCAACCGCATCGTGCCGGCGCTGGCGACGGTGCTGCTGGCGACCGTGATCGCCGGCGCCTTCATCCTGTCACCGGTCGACCTGGTCCGGCTCAACGTCAGCGCCCTGTTCTCGCTGCTGGGCGTCTCGAATATCTACATCTGGGTCAAGTACGGTAACTACTTCGCCGCCGATGCCAGCGAAGCGCCTTTGCTGCACACCTGGTCGCTGGGTATCGAAGAGCAGTTCTACGTCATCTGGCCGCTGTTCATCGTGTTGCTGTATCGCCTGGCGCCGCGTTACGTGTTGCCCGTGCTGGCCATCGGCGTGGTGCTGGCGGTGGGGGTTTCCGAGTACGCAACGGGGGTCTTCGCCACGGCCGCCTACTACCTGCTGCCTACGCGTTTTTTCGAACTGATGCTGGGCGGGCTGCTGGCGATCTACCTCCATTCACCGCGCGTGATCGGCAAACGGGTGGCCCATGGCTATGCGCTGGCGGGCTACCTGCTGATCGGTTTCTCGCTGTTTGCCTTGAACCCCAACTCCACTTTTCCCGGGATCAACGCCCTGATTCCCTGCCTGGGCGCTGCCTTGCTGATCCTGGCCGGCAGCGGTGAACGCCATTCACGCCTGCTCACCAGCCGGCCCATGGTGTTTATCGGCCTGATCTCCTACTCGCTGTACTTGTGGCACTGGCCGCTGATTGCCTTCCTGAACTACGTGGAAATCCCCATCGACCTGCCCGTGGGCGCGCTGCTGATTGCCGCCTCTGTCCTGCTTTCGTGGCTGTCCTGGCGGTACGTCGAAGTGCCGTTTCGCCGAACCGGGGCGAGCCTGCACTTTGCCCGGGTGTTCAACCGCCGGTTTGCCCTTCCGGCTTTGGGGCTGGCCGTACTGGCGGGGCTGAGCCTGCAGTTCAACGGTTTTCCACAACGATTCAACGCCGGCGTTTCAGCGCTTGAAGCGATGACCCTGAACAAACCTGCCGAGGTCCGCAACGGCTGCCATGTGCCCAATGCGCTGTACCAGACCGAACCCAATGAGCGCTGCCGATTGGGGGCAACCAAGGAGGCACTGGACGGCATCATGATCGGCGACTCGTTTGCCAATCACTTCACCGGCATGGTCGACATTCTGGCCAGGCCCAACAACATCATGCTCATGGACTACACCATGGACTCCTGCCCGCCGATCCTGGGCTACACCGCCGAAATGCCTCCGGTGTATGCGGCCCATTGTGCGAAACGCAACGAACGGGTGTTCAGCCTGATCGAGCAGAACAAGTATCGCTACGTGGTACTGGCGGCGATCTGGCCCAAGGATGTCCGGGCCAGGGATCTGGTCGAAGCGAGCCTGCGGCGGGTGGTGGAGAACAGCGGCCAGGTGATCGTCATCCTGAGCAACCAGCACATCGAAAAGGCCGCGAGTTGCCCGATTCGCCGGCTGATGTTCGGCACCGGGCGCAACTGCTCGGTCGCCCAGAGCGCTCTGGCGCCCTATTGGGCGGACGTGCGCGCCAGGTTCCCGCAGATACGCTTCATCGACCCCAATCAGGTGATATGCCCGGGCGGCGTGTGCAGTCCGATCATCGAGGGTCAGTTGCTGTACCTGGACGACTCACACTTGAACGAAGTGGGCTCGCGGTTTATCGGCCAGACCTTGCTCGATCGTGGCTTCTCCCTGCTGCACGACCCCAAGGCCAAACCGCAAACCGCCGACGCCAGGTTGGGTGCCCGCGTGGTCAATTGACACCACCTCCCCCGCTCACGGGCGCCCGGCAATCGGCGCGCCCGACTCGTGAAAATGCCCATGGCCAGCCCCCGTGAACCTGTCAGATCATCGAATTTTGCAATGACCGCAAAGACACCCTTGTCAATAGATTGTCGGTCGATTCTTGACGCTGGCATATTGCCACATTTGCGTAAGAGTTGTCGGAGTCTGGGGAAAAGCGTCAATAAACCGGTGACTCAATTCTGACACGCTCAAGCTGTTAAAGCCCTTGTATTTCGCGGCTTACGACCGTTTATCGCTTTCCTTTGCCTCTCGCCAAACGCTCAAAATCGGGGGCAAACCCAACAGTGGTGCGAGTTTGATAGCAATTGGCCCCCCCGAATTTGGGGTGTCTTGCCCATTTAACATGCCGGACGGTTGACGCGGTTTTCCGAGGCTGGTCTATACCCATTTTTACAGTTTCACTTCTCGACTCTCCACCGTCTTACGAGGCACGCCAATATGGACGTGAGCGTATTTGGTACGGGCTATGTTGGCCTGATACAAGCAGCGGCACTGGCCGATGTCGGGCATCGTGTCCTGTGTGTCGACATCGACCCGAACAAGATCCGGCAACTGCAACAGGCCGTGCCACCGATCAGTGAGCCAGGGCTTAGCGCCACCCTTGAAGAAAACATCAAGGCCGGTCGCCTGCTCTTCACCACCCAGGCCAGCGATGCAGTCGAGCATGCCGATCTGATCTTCATCGCCGTCGGTACGCCCGCCGACGAAGACGGTTCCGCCGACCTCAGCCATGTGCTGAACGTGGCCCGGCAGATTGCCAGTTTCATGGAGGCCGACCGCACCCTGATCATCAAGTCCACGGTGCCGGTCGGCACGGCGGATCAGGTCAGTGCCACCGCTGTCGAAGAGCTGCAGCGCCGCGGCAAAGGTTCGTTGAAGGTTCGGGTGGTGTCCAACCCGGAGTTTCTCAAGGAAGGCAGTGCCCTGGCCGATTGCATGCGCCCGGACCGGATCATCGTCGGTACCGCCGACGATGAAGCCCGCAGCCAGATGAACGAGCTCTACGCACCGTTCTGCCGCAACCGCGAAAAACTGATGTTCATGGACAATCGCAGTGCCGAGCTGACCAAGTACGCGGCGAACGCGATGCTGGCCACGCGCATCAGCTTCATGAACGAACTGGCCAACCTCACCGAGTTGCTGGGCGCCGACATCGAAGCGGTGCGCAAAGGCATCGGTTCGGACCCGCGCATCGGTTACCACTTCATCTACCCCGGTTGCGGCTTCGGCGGTTCCTGCTTCCCCAAGGACCTGCGCGCCCTCCTGCACACCGCCGAGCACTGCGGCATGCCTTTGCGTCTGCTGCGCAGCGTGACCGAGGTCAACGAGCACCAGCGCCATATCCTGTTCAGTAAACTCAAGGCGCAATTTCCCGGCGGGCTGGCCGGAAAATCCATCGCCCTGTGGGGTCTGGCGTTCAAACCCAACACCGATGACATGCGCGAAGCCCCCAGCCGTTATCTCATGGAGGCACTCTGGGCCGAAGGCGCGAGCGTACAGGCCTACGACCCGGAAGCCATGTCCGAATGCCGACGCCTCTACGGCTACCGTAACGACCTGCATCTGTGCGCCACCCGCGATGACACCCTCGAAGACGCCGATGCCCTGGTGATCTGCACCGAGTGGAAGAACTTCCGCGTGGTCGACTTCGACCTGCTGGCGAGCAAACTGCGCTGCCGGGTAATCGTCGACGGGCGCAACCTCTACAACCCGGAACAGGTGGCGGCTGCCGGCCTGCACTACAGCGGCATCGGCTTGCGCCACATCGTGCCCGAGGCCGTACGCCCATGAAGATTCTCGTCACCGGAGCGGCCGGCTTCATTGGTGCCCATTGCGTGCTGCGACTGTTGCGCGACGGCCACCAGGTGTTCGGCCTGGACAACTTCAACAGCTACTACGACCCGCAACTCAAGCGCGATCGCGTGCGCTGGGTGCAGGAGCAGGCACGCCCTTTCCCGCTCTCAACGATTGACCTGGCCGATGCCACGGCCATCGAGACGCTGTTTGCCGAGGAACAACCCGAAGTGGTGATCCACCTCGCGGCCCAGGCCGGGGTGCGCTACTCCCTGGAAAATCCCCGGGCGTACCTGGACAGCAACTTGAGCGGTTTCCTGAACATCCTCGAGAGCTGCCGCAACCACCCGGTCAAACACTTGATCTACGCCTCGTCCAGCTCGGTGTATGGCGCCAACCAGCACACACCGTACTCGGTGCGCGATGGTGTCGATCATCCGCTCTCGCTGTATGCCGCGACCAAGAAGTCCAACGAGTTGATGGCCCACAGCTACAGCCACCTGTTCGGCATTCCCTGCACCGGGCTGCGCTTCTTCACGGTATACGGCCCCTGGGGACGGCCCGACATGTCGCCGATCCAGTTCGCCCGGGCCATCGCCGAAGAGCGGCCACTGAAACTGTTCAACTACGGCGAGCACCAGCGCGACTTCACTTACATCGACGACATCATCGAGAGCATCACGCGCCTGATCGAGTGCCCACCGCAAGCCAATGACCAATGGGACCGCGAACACCCGGACCCGGCCACGAGCATGGCGCCCTGGCGGATTTTCAACATCGGCGGCCAGCACCCGGTAGCGCTCAAGGATTATCTGGCGCTGCTGGAAAAACACATGGGGCACAAAGCCCGGGTCGAGCTACTGCCGCTGCAGCCCGGCGATGTCCTCAACACCTGCGCCGATGCCAGCGACCTGGCTCGCGCGACCGATTTCCAGCCGCGCATCGAGCTGGATGAAGGACTTGGGCGCTTCGTTGCCTGGTTCCGTGCTTACTACTAACTAAGTAATTAAACAATCAACACTAATTAAACAAATAATTAACTGATTAATACCAATTAACTAAGCAACAAAGCGATCAAAAATAATTAACCAAGCAATACTTTGTTTAACACTAACTGACTGCCTATCGCCCACGCCGCACGCGGCTGAACTTTGCGGAGGATTTATGACTGGTCATGAGAAAAGTCTGTCCCTGGACACAATGCGCAGGGACAAGCGCATGGACCCCGAGCACCGCATGCGCATGGACGCCGCCATACACAGGCAGGGACGTGGCTGGATTACCGGTCGCGACGGTGGCCGACCCTGGACCCTGTCACGCACCAACCGCGTGCTGGCCAGTTGCGGTGCGCTGCTGATCCTGGTGCTGATTGCGCCGGTGCTGCTGGGTCTGGCGCTGGCCATCAAATGCACCAGCCCGGGGCCGGTGATGTTCGTGCAGAAGCGCACCGGTTACCGCGGCCGCCTGTTCGGCATGTACAAGTTCCGCACCATGGTCAGCAACGCCGAGGAGCTCAAGGAGTCCCTGCGGCACCTGAACAAGCACGGCGCCGACGCCATCGATTTCAAGATCGACCAGGACCCGCGCATCACCGGTATCGGCGGCTTTCTGCGGCGCACCAGTCTCGACGAGCTGCCAAACCTGTTCAACGTAGTGACCGGCGACATGCGCCTTGTCGGCCCCAGGCCCACCTCGTTCAACGCCTACCGCTACAAGGACAATCACCTGGTTCGCCTGAGCATCTACCCCGGCATGACCGGCCTGTGGCAGATCTCCGGACGCAGCAATATCGATTTCGACCAGCGCGTTGAGCTGGATATGCGTTACATCGCCCAACAGAGCCTGCTGCTTGATTTGAAGATTCTGTTGAAAACCCCTTTCAAAGTATTCAGCGGCCACGGAGCGAGTTAAATGGACGGTTCAACTGCTAAAAGCCTCAGCATTGCCAGCCCGAGCGAGTCCAACCTGACATCGACCGTGCTGGACCAGGACCTGCGGATCCTGTTCCTGACCGCCGCCAACCCCGGCGCGGGCACCACCACCAGCGCCCTGACGCTGGCCAGCCAACTGGCGCAGATGAGCAGTGGCCTGGTGCTGCTGGTGGACGCCAGCCAGTCGGCGACCAACCTCACGCAACAGTTGGGGCTGACCAGGGAACGGGGGTTTCACGACTTGCTGTTCAACACCCAGAACCCGCCCTTGTTGCAGGACTGCGTGGTGGACGTGTCCAGCCTGCCGTTCCACGTCCTGCCGTTCGGCCGCCACTCCCGGGGCAACGAACACCTGACACCCGAACGCCTGGGCCCGCTGCTCGATCAACTCGGCAGTCAATACCGGTTCGTGGTGATCGACGGCGATGCCGTGTATTCGGATTCCGACACCCTGGCCATCAGCACCCAGGCGGACGGCGTGATCATGGTCGTGCGCTCTGAAGACACTCGCTGGGAAGTGGCCCAGGCCGCGGCCCAACGCCTGAGCCAGGCCGGCGCGAAACTGGTCGGCAGCGTGTTCAACCGACGCAAGTACTACATGCCCAAGTGGCTGTACAAAAACCTGTGAGCAATCAGATAAGGATGACGCCATGAACGCCAAGATGCTTGTCCTGCTGTTGCTGCCGCTTGCAGGTTGCTCCAGCACTTCCTCCGACCAATCCCAAAGCATGCCGGTGCAGATCCTCACGGCTCCACCGGCCAACGCCCAGGCCACCGACGTGCCCAAGGTCGAGCAGACCCTGCGGCCACAAGATGTACTGGACGTGATTTTCCACATCAGCACCAGTGGTTCGGACGCCTATCGCGTGCAGTCCGGGGACATGATCTCGCTGAACTTCACCGCCGCCAGCCAGCTCAACGGCAACCAATTGGTGCTGCCCGATGGCACCATCGAACTGCCCGGAGCCAACACCTCGGTGAAAATCGAGGGGCTGACCCGCGATCAGGCACGTGATGCGATTCAGCGCGCCTACGATCGCAAACAACTGTTCCAGCCCAACCGCAATCAGCTGTCGGTGAACCTGGTGAGCCCGCTGACCAATGAACAGAACCTCAGGTCCACGCTCAGCCACCCCGGCACCGGCATGAGCCGGGAAATCACCGTGGGCACCGACGGCTACGCCAGCTTCCCGGAAATCGGCTCCGTGCCGCTGCAAGGCATGACCGTCAACCAACTGGAGGCCTACCTCAACAAACGCTACGCCACCTTGCCGGGCCGCATGACCGTGGACGTGCTGCTCAAGTCCACCGCCGGCAACGAGATCTTTGTGCTGGGTGAAGTCGGCCAGCCGGGCTCCTACCCGATCCGCCGCCCGGTGTCGGTGCTTGAAGCCCTGACCATGGCACGCGGCTCCAACGTCAAGGCGCGCCTGGACTCGGTGATGATCATGCGGCGCAACGGCAACCAGGTGGTCGCACATCGTTATGACGTGGAGAAAGCCTTGTCCGGCGATGCCTCGCAAATCGCCTACCTGCAGGCCGACGACATGCTGTACGTGCCCAAGACCAAACTGGCCAGCGCCGGCGAACTCGCCCGGCAACTGGCGGACGTGGTGTTATTCCAGGGCGTGGGCATGAGCTTCAGCTATCGCGTCGACAACAAAGACAGCAACGACTAACTCACAGGTGACCGCCATGAATCCAAAGGAAAACTACCTGCATGAGTTCTTCAGGATCTTCTTCGCCAACAAGCAATTGGTGAAACGAGTATTCCTGATCTTTGCAGTGATCGCCGTGGTCTTGCCGCTGATGCTCAAGCAGAGCTTCGATATCACCGCCCAGGTGATCGTGCAGTCCAAGAAACTCTCCCAGGGGGATGCCACCAGCACCCTCAATCAGGAGAACGCTTCCTTCATTCCGCCGTCGCTGGCGGACATGGAGACCGAGAGCAATATCCTGCGTTCGCCGGCCTTGATCCGCCAGACCATCGGCCAGTTGCGCGAAAAGGGGGAGTACACACCGCCCGTGAGCGTCTTCAACAAACTGCTGGTGCAGCCGTTCAAACGGTATGTCAGCAATCCCGTGCGCGAGCAGGTGATCAACCCGCTTCGCAACATGCTGGGGCTGCAAACCGATCCGGTACGCGACACCGAGCTCGATGTGCTCACGCAGGAAGCGTCCGACGACCTCAAGGTTGAAACCTTGCCGGGCTCCAACGTGATCTCGATCGTCTACAGCTTCCCTGACCCGGCCCAGGGCACCCGGTTCGTCGCCGCCCTGCTGCAGAACTACCTGGTCAACCGCCAGGAAATGCAATCGATCGACCTGCCGCAGAGCTTCTACGAAACCAAGAAGTTGCAGTACCAGGTGCGACTCGATGGCCTGGAAGCCAACCGCCTGGCCTTGCTCGAAAACGTCGGCTCGTCCGATCCCAAGGAAGAAATCACATTCCGCCTCAACGCGATCAACACCGAGGAGCAAGCGCTCAACCTGTATCAGGACCGGTTGCTGCAAAGCCAGCGCTGGCTCGAATACCTGAAAACCAACCTGGCCACCGCCAACAACGCCAGGTTCAACGACTACACCTTCCCCTACACCTTCACCACCACGGTCGACAACGTCGCTTTCGAAGACCGCGAGATCAAGCAACTGGGTGAGCAACTGACGACCCTGGTCAGCCGCTACATGAGCGACCTGGCGATCTTTCAGCCCAGCAGTGAGCCAATGCTGCTGGCACGAGAGCAAATCACCCGCACCCGTGGGCAGTTCCTGAAGATTGTCAGCAACCGGATCCAGGAGCGCACCAGCGACCTGGCGACGGTCAGCTCGATCATCAACCAGAAAACCGCGCGCATTGCCGAGTTCAAGAACCGCATCCACCAGTTGCAGGAAACCCAGAGCAAGCTGCGGCAAATGGACACCGAGATCAATGCGCTGCATGCGGCGTTCTCCACCTATGCCCAGCGCTTCGCCGAAAGCAGCACCGCGCGCGCGCTGGACAACGACCTGTCCAACGCCCGGGTGCTCAGCCCGCCGTTCGAACCGACTGAAGCTGCGTTCCCCAAACCGCTGCTGATCATTCCGTTCGGGCTGTTCACCGGTCTGCTGCTGGCGATTGCCCTGGTCTACGTGCGTGAGTTCTTTGACCACCGCTTCAAGCACCCTGCGCAAATCACCCATGAACTGGGCTTGCCGGTGCTGCTGGTGCTCAACGATCAAAACACCCTGCCAAACAATCCGCACAGGAACTGGAGCGTTCCGGCCCTCGTGCATTGGGTGCGCAATTGAACGCGGCGCTCGGCACCACCCGCGATCTGCCGATCATTCATTTGCTCAGCAGCGGCGGCTTCTATGGGGCCGAGCGGATGCTGCTGGACCATTGCCTGGCGACGCCGGGGCAGCACCAGGTGCTGTTTCTCGATGCGCCGCCAGAGCTGATCGCGCGTTTTCGCCAGGCCGGTGTCGATTGCCTGGGCTGCGCGGGCCTGGGCGCGTTGCTGGGGCATTTGCGCCAGCGTCGGGACCGGCGGCCACTGATCAATACGCACAACTTCAAGGGCCTGCTGTTCGGCTGGGTCGGCGCCACGCTGTTGCGCCTGCCCCTGGTAATCACCCAGCACGGCTTCACCCCGCGCAGCCGCAAGCAGAAGTTCTACACCTGGCTGAGCCTGCAACTGTGCCGCACGGCTTCGGTGGACCGGGTGGTGTGTGTCGCCGAAAGCATTGCGGCGCTGCATCGCCAGGCCAACGTGCGCACGGACAAGTTGCAGGTGATCCCCAACGGCCTGCCGGCGGCCAACGACCTGCTGCCGCACAGCGGCGCACATCAGCGCTGGCTGGCCGGTTACGTCGGGCGCCTGAGCAGTGAAAAAGGCCCTGACCTGTTTCTCGATGCGCTGATCCCGTTGTGTCAGCAGTATCCGCAACTGGATGCGGTGATGCTCGGCGACGGGCCGGAGCGCGAAAGCCTGCAGGCGCGCATCGACGAGGCCGCATTGCAGGCACGCATCACGTTGCCGGGCTACCAGACCGACATGCGGGCCTGGTGGCGGCAACTCGATGCGCTGGTGATCAGCTCGCGCACCGAAGGCACGCCGATGATTCTGCTCGAAGCGATGCAGGCCGGGGTGCCGGTGGTGGCCTTTGGCGTTGGCGGGATTCCCGATGTCGTGCAGGACCGCCACAACGGCCTGCTCGCCGCGCCCGCCGACAGCGCCGCCCTCGCCCGCCAGATCGGCACGCTGGTGCGTGACCCGGCACTGGCCGGCGAGTTGATCGACAACGCAAAACGTACGCAACGGGATCGCTACGACCTCAAGGCCCTGGCCGAACGCTGGTCGCAGCTTTACATCCGCACTGCACGGGAGGCACGCGCGTGATCTTTCCACTCTCGATCGTCAGTTTGCTCGGTCTGGTCTGCCTCGGTTTGCTGGCCAGTCCCTATCCGTACCTGGCGCCGGGAGCGGTGCTGGGCCTGGTGGGTGTCGCGGTGCTGTACCGCAAGCCTGCCTGGGGCCTTCTGGGTATTGTCGCCATTCTGCCGTTCGAGGGGCTGTTCAAGGCCAACTCGCTGTCGGGCTCCAAGTTCCTCGGGGCCTCGCTGGCGCTGATCCTGATGCTGCAACTGGCGATTCATCAGATACCGGCCGATCGCCTGCGCAGCAATATCTGGCGTTTGCTGGTCGGGTTCATGTTGCTGTACCTGCTGAGCCTGTTGAACACCGACGACATGGGCATCTCCCTGGGCCACCTGCGCGAATTGAGCGTCGGCCTGATCCTGTTTGTCATTACCCTGCTGGTGGCGCGTGAGTTGAACCTCGACATGTTCGCCCGGCTGGTCGCCATCAGTGTCGCGGTGACCTGCGCCATGGCCATGTTCTCCACCAAATACCAGGACGCGGGACGCGCCTCCGGGCTGCTCAAGGACCCGAACAACTTTGCCCTGCTGATCGCCTTCGCCGTGCCCATGGCGTTGTTGCTGGTGGTGCGTAGCCCGAACCTGTTGCACCGGTTGTTCTGGGGCGGCTGCACCCTCCTGTTGCTGGGCGGCATGACCAAGACCGATTCCCGTTCGGGGCTGGTGGTGCTGTTCCTCAGCCTGTTGATCGGTGCGTGGCATTACCGTGCGCAGTTGCCACGCATTCGCCCGCGTCACCTGGGCTTTGCCATGCTCGGCCTGGCGATTGTGATTCCACTGGGGTTCTATGCGATGCCAGCCGGTTACGTGGAGCGTATCCAGTCGCTGAGCATCCTCGGTTCCGGGGCCAAGAGCCAGGACCCGTCCCTGGGCCGTCGCGCCTCCTACATTGTGGTCGGCGGCGCGATGATCGCCGAGAACCCCTTGCTCGGCAGCGGCCCCGGCACGTTCCCTCTGCACTACGCCACCACCGGTTACGCCAAGGCCTTTTCCATCAAAGGCGAGACGCAAGACCTGTACCGGCGTGCCCATAACACCTACCTGGAGATCGTCAGTGAACTGGGAATTCCCGCCGGCCTGATGTTCGTCGGCATGCTGGCCCTGGGGTTGTACAACCTGCTTCGCGCCCGCCGGATCTGGCTGTTGCGAGGGAACGCAGCGCAGGCCGATGTGATGACGCACCTGAGCATGAGTTTTCTGTCGTTGACCTTGTTCCTGATGTTCCTCAGCGCACCGAACCACAAGTACCTGTGGATCATGCTCGCGTTGACCAGCGTACTGCGCACCAAGGCCGAAGAAGCCCCGTTGACGGAGGCCAGGGCATGAACCGCATCAGTATCGTCATCCCGATGTACAACGAAGCCCGGCACATCGCCAGGACCCTGTTCGCGGCACAACATGCCGCCGATGCGGCCAGGGTGGAATGCGAGTTAATCGTGGTCGACAACGGCTCCGACGACCAGGGCCCGCACATCGCCAGGCAGTTCGGCGCCCAGGTGCTGGTCCTGCCCGGCCTGCTCATCGGCGCATTGCGCAATCGCGGAGCGGCGATCGCCCGTGGTGAATGGCTGGCCTTTATCGATGCCGACATCGAGATGCCGGAGAACTGGTTCAAGCTGCTGTTCGACCTCGAGTCCGCCGGCCAGGCCGATGTCATGGGGCTTGACCTGCACACCCCGGCCGAAGCGCCGTGGTACGCCGATGCCTGGCAGCGCCGCACCTTGCGCCCCGATACGCAGCCGTTGCAAGTCGTGCAATGGCTGCCCAGTTCCAACCTGCTGATGCGCCGTCGCTGGTTCGACAAGGTCGGCGGATTCAATGAACAACTGCGCACCGGCGAGGACAAGGAGCTGACCATGCGCCTGGCCGACGCCGGCGCCAGGCTGTGCTCGGTCAACCAGAGCGTGGCGCTGCACTGGGGCTACGAAGGCAGTTGGCGCGAATGGATGGGCAAGGAACT
This sequence comes from Pseudomonas sp. GNP012, assembly GCF_054343835.1. Lineage (NCBI taxonomy): Bacteria > Pseudomonadati > Pseudomonadota > Gammaproteobacteria > Pseudomonadales > Pseudomonadaceae > Pseudomonas > Pseudomonas sp. GNP012. Next base: position 3,032,998 of record NZ_JBTGUU010000001.1, read on the forward strand.
GTGGCGCCAGGGCAGTCATCTGCAACTGCTGCGCACCCATGGCCCGAGCCTGCGCCTGCTGCGTTTTCCGCTGCTGTCGATGGCCGCCTGGGGGATCGACTTCCTGGCCATTTCCGCCCTGCTCGACGGCTTCCCCCACCATGCGGTGCTGATGCTGATGCTGACTGTCCTGCCCGCCCTGGGCTTGAGCCTGCGCCAGAGTGCCAAACACCACGACATGCGTCTGACCCTGCAACTCTGGGGCCTGCACTGGGTGCGCCTGCACCTGGCGGGTGCCGGATTGGTCCTCAGCCTTTGTCATTGGAATGCCAGGAGGCCCGCCCGTGGCTGAATTCATTTTCTGGTTGTGCCTGTTGCTACCGGTCTACGCCTACCTCGGCTATCCCCTGTTACTGACGTTGCTGGCACCCCTTTATCGGGCACCGCGTCATGGACCGGCTCAACCGATGGACGTGAGCATCGTGATTGCCGCACACAACGAGGCGCGGCATATCGAAGAAAAACTGCGCACCGTGCTGGCCCAGGACTACCAGGCCCGCTCGCTGCACATCATCCTCGCCAGTGACGGTTCGACCGACGACACCGTGGCCTGCGCACGCAGGGTCGATGACCCGCGCATCAGCGTGCTCGACCTGCCCCGCCAGGGCAAGGCGGCGACGCTCAATGCCGGGGTCGCGATCAGCAGCGGTGAGATCCTGGTGTTCACCGACGCCGACAACCAATGGTCCGGCGACACCCTCGGCCATCTGCTTGCACCGCTCAACGACCCGCAGGTCGGTGGCTGCGCCGGGCACATGGTGATCCCGGTGACCGGCAAGGGCCTGAGCATTGGCGACAGCCTGTATCGGCATTACGAAGGCTGGCTGCGCTACGTGGAAAATCGCACCGGCTGCATGGTTTCCGCCGACGGCGCATTGCTCGCCCTGCGCCGCGAGTTGTTCCAGAAGGTGCCGGCGGAGGTCAACGACGACTTCTTTATCAGCACCTGCGCGCCGGCGGCTTTCAAAAAGATTGTCTACGTGCCCCAGGCCCGGGTCATCGACCAGGGCGTGGATGAAGCCGACAAGCAGTTCCGCCGCCGTCAGCGGGTCACGGTCGGTGGCCTGCAAAGCCTGGCCCAGCGCCGCGAGTTGCTCAATCCGCTGACCCACGGCCTGTATGCGATTGCCCTGATCAGCCACAAGCTGATCCGGCGAATGGCGCCGATCCTGTTGCTGCCGTTGCTGCTGAGCAATTTCTGGTTGTGGGAAGACCACGGCTTCTATCGCCTGAGCCTGATCGCGCAACTGCTCGGCTACACGGTGGCCATTGCCGGCCTGCTGGATTCGCAACACCGCTTGCCCAAACCCTTTCGCCTCGCCGCGTTCCTTCTGGTGACCCTTGCCGGGATGAGCATCGGCCTGTGGCAGTTCCTGCGCGGTCAGCGTTACGCCCAATGGAACCCCGAGCAAAATCGATGAGAGGCGCGCGCCATGGCGATCAAGCAATTGTTAAAACGCACCAGTGGCTGGCTGTACCTCAATTCCCCGGTCGGGCGCAATCAACTGCACGGCGCCGGGGTGATCCTGATGTTGCACCGGGTGCTGGCCAGCGACCGGGCCGCCGCTCTGCCCCATCGCAATGAACTGTGCGTCGGGCCAAAGGCGTTTGAACACCTGCTGGCGTGGTTGAAAAAACACTTCGACTGCGTGCCGCTAATGGACATTCTGCAATCCGGCACGCCGCGCTCGGACCGTCCGAAAGTGGCGCTGACCTTCGATGACGGCTGGCGCGACAACGCGGTGAATGCCTTCCCGTTGCTGCAGGAATACCAGGTGCCGGCGAGCATTTTCCTGTCCACCGATTTCATCGGCAGCCGCCAGCGGTTCTGGTGGGAAAGCATCGGCGAAACCCTGTGGAACAGCCATGGCGAACAGGCACGCCGGCACCTGATCGAACGCTTGCAGCTCGCGGGGCGTGCGCTGCCGACACTGTGCGATGACCCGGACGAGCAGCGCCGCAGCCTGGCGTTGCTGAATTTCCTGCAGAGCCTCAAGACCCTGTCGCCGCCGGACCTCAATCGCCTGACCGACGACTGCCCGCAGGAGTCGTTGCCCCAGGCGCTGGACTGGCAGCAGGTGCGTACGCTCGAAGCGTCCGGCCTGGTGCGCTTCGGTCCCCACGGTGCCAGCCACGCGATCCTCACCGGTCTCGACGATCAACGCCTGGACGAAGAACTGCGCCGCAGTCGCGACGCGCTGCTCCACGGCTGCCACCAGCCGTTGCCGGTTTACTGCTACCCCAATGGCGACAACGATGCGCGGGTGCGCCAACAGGTGGCCAGGCATGACTTCCCGTTTGCCCTGGGCACCGGCACCGGCATTTATCGAGGGACCGAAGATCCGCTGGCCCTGCCGCGCTTCGGCGTCAGCCAGCGTACCGCGCGCAATCCCGAGTTGCTGTCCTGGCGCATCTACCGTGGGGCACGTCCATGAGCCGCAGCCACTACCTCAAGCATCTGGCCCTGAGCATGGGCACTAAACTTGCGATGATCGCCTTGCGCTTGCTGCGCAACGTGCTGCTGGCGCGGATTCTCGGCCCCAGCGAGCGCGGCCTGTTTGCCTTGCTCAGCACCCTGCCCGACCTGATCAGCGCGGCCACCAGCGGCGGCTTGAACTCCGCGGTGGGTTATCAGGCGGCCAAGCAACGACCGATGGGATTGCTGCTCAGCCAGGTGCTGGTGTTCGGTTGCCTGCTGGCGGCGTTGCTGACCCTGCTGGTGGTGGCGCTGACCCGCGAGTTCGGCAGTGAGCTGGACATCACCACGCAATTGGGCCTGCTCGCCTGGCTGTTGCTGCTGGCGGTGCCGCTGACTGTGCTCAAAAGCGGTTTGCTGACCTTGCACAATGCCTCGGGCGGCGTGGTCGCATTCAATGTCTTGCGCCTGATCGAATCGCTGGTGCCGCTGTTGCTGTTTCTCGCCTTGTTCTGGATGTGGCAAAGCGCAGCGCTGGAAGCGGCATTGATCAGCTGGCTGGCAGGCATCAGCCTGGTGGTGCTGGTCGGTTGGGTGTGGCTCAAGCGCAACCAGCCACTGACCCTGCAATGGGATCGCGCCAGCCAGAACGAACTGCTGCGCTACAGCGCCCGCAGCCATCCGGACCTGCTGTTCCAGCAAGTGATCCTGCGCTCGGACTACCTGTTCATCGGCGCCCTGCTCGGCAGCACCGCGTTGGGTCACTACGCCATGGCCAGCGCCGCCGCCGAGTTGCTGCTGATCGTCCCGGAAGCGGTGACCACGCCGTTGATGAAACGCCTGCTGCAACAGGAAGAAGGCATCGACAAAGTCACGCCGCTGGCCTTGCGCCTGACGGCCACGGTGATGCTCGGCGCCTGCCTGAGCATGGCGCTGATCGGTGAATGGCTGATCGTCACGCTGTTCGGCGTGGCCTACCAACCGGCCTATCCGGCGTTGCTCGCCCTGCTGCCAGGCCTGCTCGGGCTGTGCTACGCGAGCATCCTGCGCCTGGACTTGCTGGGCAAGAATCGTCCCGGTTCGATTTCGTTGCTGATGGGCCTCGGTGCCTTGCTCAACCTGGCGCTGAACCTGGTGCTGATCCCGGCCTACGGCATCGTCGGCGCGGCGGCGGCCTCGTCCATTGCCTACCTGGCGGTGACGGTCGCCCTGCTGGTGATGTATTGCCGCCTGAGCCAGGTGCCGCTCTGGCAAACCCTGATCATCCTGCCCAGCGATATCGCGCCGATGCTGCTGGTACTGCAACGGAAGTCGGCATGAAGTATTTCGCGCTGCTGGTGAGCCTTGGCCTGAGCGTCGACGCCTACGCCGGGCCGATGCGCTGGGCCGATATTCGCGACGGCAGCCTGTACCTGCAAACGGATCGCCCCGACACCCTGAAGGTGCAATGGGTGCCGGCGTGGCAGGCCGGGGCCAACGAAGAACATCTGTATCTGCTCGATGGCCAGGGCAAGCTGGCGGGCGAACGGGCGATTGCCGCCGCCGAGACCCAGGGCAGCCAGCGCTGGCCACTGGCACCGGGTGCCAGCAGTTATCGCCTGGAGATACCGGGCTACAGCTTCCGCCGCTACCGCGTGGAACACGATGAGCACACGGTGGCGCTGTTCGCACCGGCCAAGGTGCATTTCAGCGCGGAGACTCGTGACGGCGACGAGCTGTATTTCAAGGTCGCGGCCGGAGAACACGCCGTCCTCGCCGGCAAGTTCCACGATGGCGTCGAAGCCCTGCAAGCCCAGCGCGTGGGCGATGGCAAGCAACTGACGTTGCCCCTCAAGCCCTACCGCGCCTATTGGCAATTCGACAAGGCCCAGCTGCCGGTCGCCGACAGCGACCAGGTCTGGCGCCTGCGCCTGCAAGGCACCGGCAAGGCGGCGTTCTGGCTCGATGGCACGGCCAATCTGTTCGCGCAGAATCCGCAACAGCTCAAGCCGCTGCGCGAGGACGATGGCCGGACCCGGTTGACCCTGCACAAGGACCTGCTCGGCAACACGCCGAACTTGGGCATCGCCCTGCCCTACGTGATGCCGCCGCCCGCCAGCTTTGCCGTGCTCGATGCGCTCAAACCGCAGGCGGCGACTTACTACAGCCTCGTCGACATCATGGCCACGCGGCCGCACTACGAAGACGCGTTCCGTCGCCTGTACCAGGACCGGTTCGGCATCACCCAGGACATCACCCTGTTGGCCGGCAGCCAGCGCCAGGCCGAACTGCACCTCGACAGCACCAGCCATGGCGGCCTCGAGGCCTGGCTGGCCGCGACCCGCGCCCTGGGCGGCAAGGGCACGCATTACATCGGTTTTGCCGATGAGCCGAACCTCAATTACCCGGACTACGCCAGTTTCCAGGCCCTGTTCAACAGCATGGCCCGGCAGGTACGCGGCAACCCCGACAACGCCAGGGCCGGTGTGCGCATCGCCATCCCGGCCAGCTCGCGCTTTATCAACGGCCCGTTGTCTGACCACGCCAGCGAGCGGCGCGGCATCGATTGGGCCCGGCGCTTGCTCAAAGACAACGGCGAGCAGATTGACGCCCTGGCCTGGCACGAATGGATGATCCGCGACCTGCTCGCGACCCGTGTCTATCGTGACAGCGTGCGCCGTGCCGCCGAACTGGTGGGGCTCGACGCCCAGGGTCGGCCGCGCAAGGCCTTGTTGCTCGACCAGACCAACATGTCCAGCGGTGCCAGCCTCAGCCCTTACGATCAGGAAACCCACTACGCCTCGCTGTGGTGGGCCTCGGTGGTGATCAACGCGTCCCAGGATGGTCTGCTCGACATGCTCGGCTGGTTCCAGGCCGCGGACGAGCCCGAGTACCCCAAGGGCATGCTGCGGGTGCTCGGCGATGAACATTTCGAGCTCAAACCCGTCGGCCTGGCCCAGCAGTTCATCCGGCAACACTGGCTGCACCAGGTGGTGCGCCTGGACAACGATGCCTTCGAAGTCGATGTGCTCGCCATGGCCGACGACCTCAAGCGCACGCTGCTGGGGGTGAACAAGGGCACGCGTTTGCAGCGTGTCGACCTCAACGGTGTGGCCTGCCCGCTGGGCAAGGGCGCCCTGCGTTACTTCGGTGCTGACAATCGCAGCCGCGACGCGCCCTTCAACTGCCGGGACGGTCGCGTGAGCTTCGAACTGCCCGGGCAAACCCTGTTCGCCCTCAGCTGGATCGCCTCATGACCGCCCCCTTGTGCTTGGCCGTGTCGGCATTTCGTCGCGCGCAGGAATCACTCCACTCACGGGTAATCCCGTCAGGAGCCAACAACATGAGTGCAATACACAAGCTCAGCGAACACATAAAGCAAAGAGGCCTGAGCGCCACCCTGAAAAAAATCTGGAAGCACTTCGTGTTTTCCCACCAGGAACTGCTGTGGATGGAACGTGACCTGGTGAGCCCCGTGCCACCGCACAAACTCAAGGCCTACCCGCCACTGCGGGTCGTCAACATCACCCCGCAGAACGCCGTGGCCTTCACCCGTCACTTTGGCGACCGGGTAGAGACCATGGCCGAACTGGCCCGCGAGGGTTACACCGGGCAAATGCACCTGGACGACAAGGGTGACGCGGTGGCCTTCATCTGGGGCGCCGCCCGCGACTATCACGACAAGCACTATTACGGTTGCTGGTTCCCGGTCAAGCCAGGGGAATTCTTCGAGTTCGGTGGTGAACTGACCAGGGCTTACTGGGGTACCCGGCTGTCGATGGACCTGCAAACCGAGCTGTGGAAAGCCATGCACGCCCAGGGCTGCAACAAGGTGGTGGACGTGTGCGAGTGGCACAACACCCCGGCACTCAAGCTGCATATACGCACCGGCTACAGCGAACAGGGACGGATCATGAACATCTACAAACTGTTTGGCCGCTGGCGCTTCTTCCGCGAAACACGCTACACCGGCTCGCGCCTGGAATCCTTGCGCAAACCGGCGAGTAAACCTGCCACTGCCGAGGCGACGTGATCCCATGACGCTACGATTCGAATGGCACACCTCGCTGTGCAGCCACGACTTTCCCGCTGCGGCTTACGAAGCGTTGCGCCAGTGCGTGACGGACCACACGCCGTTCAACACCCTGGCCTGGCTATGCGCATCGGAACAGGCACTCAAACCCGGCGAGCAGTTGCACGTGCTGCTCGGCTGGCAGGGTGACGAACTGGCGCTGTGCCTACCGCTGGTGGCGTCCGTGGAGCGCTTTGCGCGTGTGCCATTTCGGGTCCTGCATCATTTGGGCTATCCCCTCGCCGACCGCCTCGCGCTGCTGACCAGGCTGGACGGCGACGCTTCAGGCAAGGCGCTGAGGCAAATCCGCCAGCGCCTGCCCCATGCCTTGCTGCAATTGAACGAACTGGCCGGTGCCACGGCCCAGGCCCTGGCACCGTGGCAGTCGCTGAGCTCGACCGCCGAACAACGCCTCAGCTGTCGAGTACCGGTGCACCTGATCAGCGAGGCCGACCATCAGGAAGTCTCCGGCGATCCGCGCTACAAACTGCGCCGCGCACGCAAACGCATCGCCGCCTGTGGCGCCCGGGTGCGGCGGATTACCCCCGACGCGTTGACCATGGGGCCGCTGTTGCAGGAAATCAGTGAAGTCGAAGCCGTGAGCTGGAAAGGCGATGAAGGGGTCGGGATTTTTTCCGATGCACGCCATCGCCAGTGGATGGACCGCGCCTTCACCGCATTGGCCGCCCGCGGCCTGGTGCGCGTGGTGGTGCTGGAGCTGGAGGGGCGCTGCATCAGCTATCGCCTCGGCTTGCTGGAACAGGGTCGGCTGTACGACTACAACCTGGCGTTCCTGCCGCAATATGCCGACCTGGGCAGCGGCCGGGTGCTGCTCGAAGAGTGGATTCGCTGGGGCCTGGAAGAGCACTGGCAGTGGATCGATGCGTCGCGGGTCAGCCTGGAAAACTCCAGCCATCAACTGCACGAACGCATGACCGGACAACTGGAACACTGGCGCTGGAGTTTTTACTCCTGGCGCCCGGGCGGACTGGTGCTGGGGCTGGCCCTGCGGGTCTGGCAACGCTTCAAACCCCGATTGCAGCAATGGCGCGCCCGGCGCGCGGCGACTGCGGTCGCAACCCCGGCGCCCATCTCGACAGCGGCTGTCAAAACGCCTGCGCCTACGGAAAAACTCAAGGAGGCTGAACATGCCCCGGCAAGTGATAGTCAACGCTGACGACTTCGGCCTCAGCGCCTGCGAAAACGCGGTGATCCTCGGCGCGTTCCAGGCCGGGCTCATCAGCTCCGCCACCGCCATGGCCAACATGCCGGCGTTCGAAGCGGCCTGTGTCCTGGCCCGGCACCCGTTGCTCGAAGGCCGCATCGGCCTGCACTTCAACCTGACCTACGGCCGTCCGTTGAGCCAGAGCATTGTGCAGCGCCCGACCTTTTGCGACGGCGCCGGCGTGTTCGACCTCAACCTGCGCCGCACCCGCCTCTGGCTCGGGCGCCGGGATCGCCACGCCGTGCTCGAAGAACTCGAAGCCCAGTGGCAACGCTGCCTGGACAACGGCTTGCGCCCCAGTCACCTGGACTCCCATCAACACGTGCACAACATCTGGCCGATCGGCGAGATCGTCGCGCGCTTCGCCGCCCGCCAGGGAGTGCCCGTGCGTCTGGCGCGCAACCTGGGGCAAAACCTCAGCCTGCCCAAGCGCGTGTTCAAGGACCTGCTCAACCGTCGCCTGAGCCACCTGGCCGGCACCACCGCCGACTACGTGTGCACCCCTGTGGATCTGCGCAACGCCGCGCCGCCGCCCGACGGACTGCTGGAAATCGTCGCCCACCCGAACCGGCTCGGCGTCGACTTCGGCGATGCCTATCTGGAACCGGGAGAGTCGTTGAGTGAATTGCTGCAACAGCGTTTGCCGGGTGTGCCGCGGGTGGCCTATACCGCCGCTGGCGAGGCTGTTCTCGAATGAACCGTAATCCCCCCTGTGGGAGCGGGCTTGCTCGCGAAGGGGCCGTGTCAGGCGACATCATGGATGCCTGAACTGACGCCTTCGCGAGCAAGCCCGCTCCCACAGGTTTGGTGTTTTTCCTTGCCCCTTGAAAGCTCCGAAAGCCTTCAGGATCAGCAGCATTTTGACGCCTGAAAACTGTGTCAAGACTGATACACAACTTGAAATATATTGATGGCAAGGACACGGCCATGCAATTGCCACTGGTGATCTATACCCATCAATACCTTCACCACACACCACCAATCCTCGGTTAAAGGAGGGCTTCATGAGCGTACTCGACAAGCTTCACGAACACATCAAGCGCAAGGGTCTGGGTCGCACGTTCAGTACGCTGTGGAAGCGCTATGTATTCTTCCATTGGGAGTTGCTGTGGATGGAGCGCGACCTGGTCAGCCCGGTACCGCCGCACAAGCTGCGGCCCTATCCTCCCGTCCGCCAGGTGACCATCACCCCGGAAAACGCCACGGCGTTTGCCAAGCACTTCGGCGACCGCGTCGGGACCATGGCCGAGCTCGCCGCCGAAGGTCATACCGGACTCATGTACCTGGATGACGAAGGCCATGCGATCGGCTTCATCTGGGCCAGCACCCGGGATTATTTCGACCGTCACTATTACGGCTGCTTGTTCCCGGTCAAGGAAGGCGAGTTCTTCGAATTCGGCGGCGAAATGACCCGCGCCTACTTCGGCACCCGCCTGTCCGTGGATGTCCAGGTGGCCCTCTGGGAAACCATGGCGCTGCAAGGCTGCAACAAGGTGGTGGACGTCTGCGAGACCCACAACATCCCGGCCCTGAAACTGCACATCCGCATGGGCTACCAGGAGCAGGGCCGCGTCACCCACGTCTACGGCCTGTTCGGCCGCTGGCGCTTCTTCCGCGAAACCCGCTACAGCGGATCACGCCTGGATCCGCTACGCAAACCGGGGCGGCCGGTGGTGACGCAGGCGCAGGCCGAGGCTTGATTCCGGGGTTATCCGCTTTACCGTGTCGCCCCCTTCGCGAGCAAGCCCGCTCCCACATTTGATCTGTGTCGTTCACAAATCCGGTGTGGGAGCGGGCTTGCTCGCGAAAGAGTCGCCTACAACTTCCTCAGAAAAAAACCACCTGATCACGGAAATGTCTGACTGCTCATCTGTATCCATTTGGATACATTCGAGTAATGAATTATCTTGTCCAGCAAACCACTACTTTCGCAGCATGGCACGCCTCAGTTCGCGATTTGCGGGCCAAGCTAGCTATCGCTCGTCGCATTGACCGAGCATCTGCGGGTAATCTCGGCGATAACAAACCGGTCGGTGATGGCGTTTCTGAAATGCGCGTGGACGTGGGTGCCGGATACCGGGTTTACTTCACGATGCGAGGCGGTGTCGTCATTGTCTTGCTGGCCGGGGGTGACAAGTCATCTCAAACCGCCGATATCAAACGCGCAAAAAAAATGGCAAAGGAGGTTTGACCATGAGCCAGACTTTGACGAATTTCGACATGGCGGCACTGCTCGACAGTGATGAAGCCATTAGCGAGTACCTGTCTCAGGTACTGGCGGACGGTGACAACGAGGAGTTTCTTCGCGCTATCGGCTATGTGGTGAAAGCCCGTGGCATGACACAGATTGCCAAAGACTCGGGAATGGGTCGCGAAAGCCTCTACAAAGCCTTCGCGCCCGGAGCAAAACCACGTTTTGATACGGTCCTGAAGGTCATTCATGCCCTGGGCATAGATCTCTGCGCGCAGCCAGGGCACACGGTCAATCACTCAAATCTCTGATTTGATTCCGCGCGTTATGTCACTGGCTTCACCACCACCCAGGTAAAACACAACGGCAACTGCGCCACCTGCTGCTGATAGCGGTCATAGAGTTCTTCGCGGTTGGAGTGCGGGTATTCCTTGAAGTGACGGATCTGCAGGCCTGCGGCAATGGCGGCGCCGAAGAGGTCGCCCAGGGTGTGGACGAACCAGTAGGACGGCGCGGCCGGCTGTTCGATCTTGCCCTCGTAGACGATCGGTTCGTGCTGCACGAACGGTTCGCGACGGAAGTATGAACTGGCCGGACGAAAAGGATCGGCTGCCTCGGGGTCGAACATTTCCAGGAATGGGTGGGTTTCGTACACCACCAGCGCGCCACCCGGCTTCAGGGTACGCGCCACATGGCGGAAGAATTCGCCGATGTCCGGCATCCAGTTCAGGACCCCGATGGTGATCAGCGCCAGGTCGAAGCGCTCCTGCAGTTGCGCGGGCAAGCGGTGAATGTCCGCTTCGATGAATTGCGGCGCATGGGGCGAGCGGCAAGCCAGTTCCCGTGCCTGCTCGAGAAATGCGCCGGACTGGTCGACGCCCACCACGCTGCGCGCCCCCAGGGCAAACAGCGACAGGCTTTCGCGGCCGTTGTTGCAGCCCAGTTGCAGCACCTCCTTGCCGTCGACACCGGTCTGGGCCAGCAACGCGGTCAGGGTGTCGTCCAGGCAGGAAAAATCCGCCTGTTCCACGCCCTTCAACAAGGCGTGCCATTCGTTGGAGTCTTGGTGGTGACGGGCGGAGTCATTCCAGGCCTCGCGGTTGCTGGCGATGGCTTGTTCTTTTGTCGGCAGTTCCATTGCACGCTCCAGGGTTCGGGTTGTCGAATTGACCGGCCGAAGTCTAGATCAAGCCCATACTGACAGCTGTTGCGAACTTGTAATTCGCGCAGCGTCGACGCCTGCTCACGGCGCCAGCTATAGTTAATGACCATGGGGGAAATGTGGTTAAACCGATTTAGCAGGTGTTGCCATGAAAAAGACCGACCTGACGCTTTTGCTCCCCTTCTTCCTGAGCGTGTCCGCTGCTGCCCACGCCGACGACTTTCCAAACACCACTCAATACAGCAGTGAATTCAATTATTACGGCGCCGACCAACCCTTCGCCCACCCCGCACCACCGTCCATGAACTTCATCCCGCCGGGCTCATACATCCCGACCGCGCCCGGGGATTTCATTCCGGTTTCCAGCGAGCATGTGTTTTCCGACTCGCGCCTGCCAACCGTGGCCGATGCCACGGTCCGGGTGTTTATCCGCTCCTACGATCCGGAGCGTGGCGTGTATGTGAACCAGGAAGTCGAGAATCCCGCTTGCATGATGTCCTGCCTGAGACAGGGCCCGGTATTGCAGTGAACACCAGGGGCGTTCTCTACCACTGGCGTTTGTCCGGGCGGGCAAGACCGAGCTTTTCGATCCGGTAGCGCAACATGTCACGGCTAAGACCCAGCAGGCGTGCCGATTTGGTGACGTTCCAGTCTGTCTTGTCGAGCATCTTGCGCACCATGTCGCGCTCCACTTCCGGCAGGTTCATGGATTCGCCGCCGTTGTAGGGCGGACGCTGTTCGCTGAAATGTTGCGGCTCGTGATGAAACATCGGTGGCTCATCCACCAGGCTCAGGCAAACGTTCAATTGATGGGCAGCGATGGTGTCGCTTTGCGCCAGCAACACGGTTTGCTCCAGCATGTTGCGCAGTTCGCGTACGTTGCCTGGCCAGCTGTAGCTGAGCAGCAACTCTTCGGCCTGGTTGCTGAAATACAGGTTCGGCTTGCCGTAGCGTTTGCCATGCAGCCCCAGGAAGTGCCGGGCCAGCAGCAGGATATCGGCGCCACGGGCGTACAGGCGCGGCACCTTGATTGAAATGATGCGCAGGCGGAAAAACAGGTCGCGGCGGAATTTGCCTTGCTGGACCATCTGTTCGAGATTGCAGTTGGTGGCACTGATCACCCGCAGATCGACCTTGCGCTCCTTCACCGAACCGACCCGGCGAACGGTCCGGTCTTCCAACAGCTTGAGAAGCTTGGCTTGCAACAGCAGGTCCATTTCACCGATTTCATCGAGGAACAGCGTGCCGCCATCGGCCGCTTCCACCAGCCCCATGCGACGGTCCTTGGCGTCGGTGAAGGCGCCCTTCTCGTGGCCGAACAGCTCTGATTCCACCAGGTTGGACGGGATCGAAGCACAGTTGAATTCAATGAACGGGCCTTTGCTGCGCGGGCCGTCGAAGTGCAGTGCCCGGGCCACCAGTTCCTTGCCGGTACCGGTCTCGCCTTCCACCAGGACCGGCGGCAGATCGCTGTTGGCCATCCGCCGTTCGGCGTCGAGCAACTGGCTGATGGTGCCCTTGAGATACACCATCGGCGCCGACTCGCCAATCAGTGCCTGCACCCCCGACTTCTGGGCCTCACGCTCCTGATAAAAGGACAGCGTGCGCTCCATGCGGTCGGTCGCCAGGGCCTTGTCCAGCAGCAGCTTGAGCTCTGGCAGGGCCACCGGTTTGGTGACGTAGTGAAAGGCGCCCTCTTTCATTGCCACCACGGCGTCTTCGACGTTGCCGTAACCGGTCATCATGATCACTTTCAGATCCGGCGCGCTGATGCGCAGCTTCTGGATCAGGTCGTGACCACTCATGCCCGGCAACGAGTTGTCGGTCAGTACCACGTCAGGTGCGAAAGAACCCAATTGCTCCAGTGCATCTTCAGCCGAGTGGCAGACGGTCACCTCGAAGTCCTTGCGCTCCAGGTAAGTCTGAATATTCTCGGCGAGGATCTCGTCATCCTCGACCAGCAGAATGCTGTGCTCCATATACCCCTCCCGTTGCCACTTTGAAATTGAGACAAACGCGGGTTCCCTCCTGCTCCCGGCTGGTCAGTTCGACCGAGCCGTCAAACCGCTCCATTATTCTTTTGACCAGGGCCAGGCCCACACCCAATCCACCTTGTTTGGTGGTGAAAAACGGCTTGAAGACCATTTGTTGTTGTTGTTTGGACATCCCCTTGCCGGTGTCGGTCAGGATCATGCTCAAGTAGCCGGGCACCGAGGAATCGATCTCGATCGTCAGCATGCCCTCCTTGGGCATGGCTTCCAGTGCGTTAGCAAACAGGCTATTGAGTATTTGCGTCAGCAGCACCTGGTGGCTGACGACCGGTGGCACGCTGGCGGGAGAGAAACGCACTTCGACGTTCGAGCGCTTGATCAGGGACTCGAAGGCACTCAGGGTGTCTTCGATGGCGAGCACCAGGTCGACCGTTTCAAAATCGTCATTCATCGGCCGCAACGACACCAGCAACTCGCGCACCCAACGCGACATGCGGTCGACCTGATTGATGATGTCGCCAATGTTTTTCTGTGCCGGCTGGCTGGCGATGACCTGGGCCAGTTCGGCGCTGGAACGGATATTGGCCAGTGGATTGCGCAAGCTGTGGGCGACCGCCGAGGACATCTCACCCAGGGCGACAAAGGTTTCATTGGCGATCAGCTGTTTTTGCTGGCTTTGCAACAGCATCGCCGCACGCCGCACGATCCAGAATAACCCCAGGTAGATCGCCGCCCCGCCAATCAGGGTCGCCAGCCAGATCGCCTTGAAGCCACGCTGGATGCGACCCACCAGGTCCACCGGTTCCTTGTAGATCTCCACCATGGCAATCACTTTGCTTTTGTCGGCGTTGAACATCGGGATGTAGTTCTCGACGAACAGGTATTCCGGTTCGCGCAACAGGCGCTGCTCGGGACGCTCTTCATCGATCTCGTGGTAGCTGGTGGACACCGGCGATTTCATTTCGAAGGATTCATCCAGCTCATCGTCGCCTTCGATGCGCACGCCGATCAACTCGGAGTTGGTCGACCAGACCACGGTGCGGTCCTGGGCATACACCGTCGCCAGCAGAATGTCCGGCAGATGCTTCACATGGTCGAGAAACTCGGAGCGTACGGTGGCCCGGGATTCGGGAGGGACGTCGGCATAGGCATGGTCCAGTCGCGGGTCGAGCATTTCACCCATGGTCCTGCCCGGCGAAATCCCGGCATGACGGACTTCGGCCTCGCCAATGGCGTGGATGAACTGCGCGGTCAGCATCGAATCGCGCTCAATGCTTTCATCGACCACAAAGCGCGTGGAGATGTAACCCAGCCCCAGCGCCACCACGCCAATGATGAAAAAACTGGCCAGGGAGAACCAGCGCAGCAAGTTGAACTGGGGCAGCCACCCCTTGCGCGGAGCGGCCGGGGCCTGCGGCGCAGGTACTTTTTGTTGTTCCAGTATCTGCATGGGGTCTGTCCTGAGTTCTTGAAAACCAGCCTTTGCAGCCATGTATCCAGTCAGTGTAGGTAACATTGATAGCAATTGACCGGCCCACGAAACTATTTCGACGCTATTGCATTTGGGGCACGTTCGGTTGCGCGACTGAGTGATGCTGTTCAGGTTCCTCGCTACCACTGGCCAGTGGCGCCACTGGCGGATGCTGACGGTCGGTTTCTTCTTGCAGGAAGTCGATGATGGACTGGGCGGACTTCTTGTCCAGCCGCAGGTTGGGCATCGAGATCCTGTTGTAGCTTTCGAACAGCTGCATCGCTATCGGGTCCTTTTCCGCCAGCATGCGATCCGGTTCGCGGATCCAGCGGTTGAGCCAGGCCGGATCGCGCTGACGGGTCACGCCGATCAGGTCCGGGCCGATGCTGCGCACACCAATGCCCTGCCCGTCCGTTGGGCCGAGGCTGTGGCAAGACGCGCAGCGGGTGCGGAACAGCTCTTCGCCATTACTAGGGGGACGAATTTCCGGTGCATCGACGTAGCTTTCTTCCACGCTGGGCTGCTTCCAGTTCTGCAGGGTGTTGGCCAGTTGGTCGGCCAGAATCCACGGATTTTCGAACGGCGAGGCTTTCATCCAGCGGCCCGTTTCCTGGTTGCCGACGATCAGGCTCAGGTTGTGGTCCTTGTTGCGCCCGTTATCGACGCCGTCGATGAAAAGGCCCAGTTTCTGCCGCAGCTCGGTGACGTCGGCGAATTCCCCGGTGAGGAATTTCCACCCGGGCCCGACCTGGAAGCGTTGCGCATAAGCCTTGAGTACCTCGGGGGTATCGCTCAAGGGGTCGATGCTGATGGAGTAGAAGAAAATGTCCTTGCCGACCCTGTCTCCCAGCAGTTTCTGCACCTGACGCAGACGCGCGGTTTCCAGGGGGCAGGAGTCGCTGCACGTGGTGAAGATGAAATTGATCACCACCACCTTGCCTTTGATCATGTCATCGAAAAAACGCAGTTGCTTACCGTTCTGGTCGGTCAGCAGGGTGTTGGGGAAATAGTCGCCGCCCCACGGGGTGGCGTCCTCAACGACAGCGGATTCGGCAGCGGCTGCCGGAGCCGGTGCGGGCGTCGACAATGGCTGGCTGGCGACCAGCAACTGGCTGGCCAGCAAACCGGTCACCAACATCAGCACCAGGTGCATGCCCAAAGCTCGTGAGCGTGGTGAATGCGTCTTCATGTTCATGTCGACACCCTCCCTGTTCAAGTTCAGGACTGAAGCCGTTGCGATTGAGGAAGGTTGGCAGTGCGGCGCAACGGGCCAATGGCCGTCGGTGGAAACGGCAAGGGCGCCGCTGGCGTGGTGGGGTAAGCAAAACGGGCCTGCACTCCAGGCAACAGAGCGTTCTGCACCCGCGCGGTGTTGCGTGAGTCTTTGACCCCGTCAGGCAAATCGAAGAATTCTTCGCTGCACTGCGCTTTTTTTTCCATCACCAGCCGCCTTGATGTCGTGAAGGGGGGTGATGATGGTTTTGCAAGGATCTCGCCAGTTCTGTAACTGTTTTATGCAAAGTCATTAACATTTGATAAACAATGGCTTATCAACATCAATGCGCTACGACCGGGGAAATGACTGGGGATTTGACCCGATAACGGGGATAGTTCATCCCCATTTTCAGGGGACGAGATTAAATGAAAGCCGGACGGTGGTGCCCTCGCCTTCACGGCTATCGAGGGTCACTGCCCCGCCAAAACGCTCCATGATCCGCTTGACCAGCACCAACCCGACGCCCAGCCCGCCCTGCTTGGTGGTGAAGAACGGCCGGAAGGCCATGGTGCGCTGTTCTTCGCTCATGCCTTTGCCGGTATCGCTGACCGTCACGCTGACACGCTGGGCTTCGCGCGGCTCGATCCGGATGGTCAGTGTTCCGCCGTTGTCCATGGCTTCCACCGCGTTGGACAGCAGGCTGTTGAGGATCTGGGTCAGTTGCACGTGCTCGCTCAGGACCATGGGCGTCTGGTCCGGCTCGAACACCACGTTGACCCTGGCCTTGCGAATCTGCTGCTCGTAAGCCAGCAGGCTGTCGTGCAGTGCAGCCACCAGGTTCACCGGTTCAGCCTCGTCATTGAGCGGTCGCAGGGACTGGAGCAACTCCCGTACCCAATTCGACATGCGGTCGACCTGTCCAATGATGTCGTTGATGTTGCCGTGTGCCGGACCGTCGTCGAACTCTATCGCCAGCTCGGCGCTTGAACGGATGTTCGCCAACGGATTGCGCAGACTGTGGGCGACCGCCGAGGACATCTCCCCCAGCGCGACGAAGGTTTCGTTGGTGATCAATTGCTTCTGCTGCGTCGCCAGCAGGATCGCCGCACGCCGCACGATCCAGAACAGGCCCAGGTAAATCAGAGCGCCACCCAGGGCGGTCGCCAGCCAGATCAGCACCAGTCCGCGCGCCATGCGGTTGATCAGGTCCTGCGGTTCCTTGTAGATCTCGACCATCGCCGTGACGGTGGTGCCATCGGCGTCGAACAGGGGAATGTAATTCTCGAGGAAGATGAATTTGGGGGGCACCACGAACTTCTGCTCCATGCGGGATTTGTCCACATCGTGGTAACTGGCCGACACGGAAATCCTGGAGTTGAATGCCCGTTCGAGGTCTTCATTGTCATGAATCGTGGTGCCTATCAAGGACGGATTGGTGGACCAGATCACCATGCGGTCGGGGGCATAGATATTGGCCAGGATCACGTCCGGCAGCTTTTCGATATGGTCGAGGAATTCACCACGGGCACTGGCCCGAGCCAGCGGGTCGACGTCGGGAAAGTCCTTGTCTGTTCGTGGGTCGAGCAACTCGCCCATGGTCCGCACGTTGGGAATCGATACATGACGTACCTCGGCCAAGGCAATCGACTGAACGAACTGCGAGGTCAACAGCGCATCGCGCTGCACGCTTTCGGTAATCACGAACCGCGTGGACACCGCCCCCAGCGCCACCACCACCGTGCCGATCACCGCCATGCTGATCAGCGAGAACCAGCGCAGCAGATCGAACGGCTGCTTGCGCGTTCTCAAGCGGACTTCGCTTTCGCTCGCAAGCACTTTAGCGATTGTGGTCATGGACACCTTCCCGGTAACCCTCCATTGGTTTATAGCCCACCCAAGACAGTTTGCCCGAACCTGGGGACTGCGGTTCCCCTGCGTCCCTGCGCCTCCTTTGCCCCAATGTTGGGGACAACCGCCCGTTTGATCACTTCCCGGTCTATCGGCCGCGACTGCGCCAGCGCCTTCGTTCAGGCCTCTGCCGGGCGTTTTCGCTGATTGGTATGGAAGTTGCCCCTCGCTGTCAGCTGACCCATCCCCAAAGGGCAGGTACTTCGACAGAGGGAATACCCATGCACCCTTTTCTGTGCAAAACCGCGACTGCGCTGGGCGTGATCGCTCTAGCCCAAGGCATCGCCCAGGCAGCGCTGTTTGCTGTAGACCCCGGACCCTACCTGCCAGCCAATGGCAATTTCGCCGCCTGGTATCAAGATGCCCACGGCCGAACACTTGATCTGTGTCTGTCAAAGGCTGTCAGTTCCAGGGTTACCAGCGCGCCTGGCGCCCCGACTTACATGTGCTCTTTGATCCCTAACCCCGGGATTTTCGACGACACCCAACCGTTGGTCTTCCCGACCAATTTCCCCGACGAAGCGTTCTGGGCGACAGGCGAAACGACCATCGTCGACGCCGCCCGAGGCATCGACTTGACCTATGTCTCGGCGCTCGAAGCCGCCTTCAGCGGGGGTGATCCGCTGGAGGGCGAGCAGATCAGCTTCGCCCGTATCCGTATCCGCGTCGACGTGCCCGTCGCCGGCACCTATGTCATCACCCACCCCTATGGCGTCGAGGTATTCAATATTGACACCCCCGGCCGGCGGGCGATCAACATGACCCGGGACATCGGCATCGGTGCGCCAAAAACCTATGACGGCGCGCTCAAGGGTGACGTCGGGCCGTTCCTGCGCAGCGTCAACGGCCCCTACACCGAGACCAACCCGAGCACGGGCCAGGCGGAAATATTCGTCGGCGATCCGAACCTCAACGAAGCCGTGACCGGCAGCCCGTTCAACACCAACTACGTGCGTATCGAAGGCCCCAATGGCCTGGACTTGCGTACCAACCTCTTCGCCGTTTCCGGCAAGTTGTCATCGGTGGTCCGGCCGACCCCGGTGATCGCCGAACGCAGCACCTACTCGCGACATGCCGGCGCCAGCGCACCGGTGGCCCAGCAGGATGTGTTCGTGCTGGCCCCACCGCCACCGGCCAGTGTGACCCTGACCAGCAACAACCCGATCCTGAGCTTCTCCGAAGCGAACACCACCGGCCACTGGTATGCGCAGTCGCCGAACAATCCGACCCTGCCGAGCACCTTGCAGGTGACCGCCGACAACCACCTGGCGATCACCAGCAGCACGCCGACCGTCTTGCCCATGCCGCTGACCGACCTGGTGACGATCTCACGTGCCGAGTACAGCCTGAGCACCGGGCAAATCAGCATCACGGCCTCGACCAGCGACGAAACCTCACCACCGGTGCTCACCGCTACCACCGGCTCCGGTCTTGCCATCGGCGCCCTGAGTGGCGACGGCGCCGTGAAAAGCCTGGCCACCGGCATCACGCCGATTCCGCCAGCCCAGGTTCGCGTGACGTCATCCAATGGCGGCAGCGATAGCGAAGAAGTGGTCATCGTGCAATGAACGCCCACATGCCCGGATCCTCATCAGGAGGCATCATGAACAAATGGCCACGCCTGGCGGTCAACGCCCTGGGACTGACTCTATTGCTGTCCGGCAGTGCCTTCGCGCAACTCGCCGCCGTCGATCCCGGCCCCTACACCTTTGCCACCGGGAAATTCCCCATCTGGTATCAGGACAACAATCAGCTGTCGATGGAGCTGTGCCAGTCCCGCGCCGTCAGCACACGGGTCGCTGCCAGTGTGCCACCGGCGTACATGTGCACCCTGCTGCCGACACCCGGGATTTTCGACGACACCCAGCCGATGGTGTTCCCGGATAACTGGCCGGACGAAGCCTTCTGGTACCTGGCCGAGACCAGCATCCCCGACAATGCCGCCGGCTATGGCATGGACGCTTATGTCGCCGGGATCGAGGCTGCATTTGCCGGCGGCAACCCGGTCGACGGCGACCAGATCAGCTTCGCGCGAATTCGCATGCGGATAAATGTTCCCACTGCCGGGACCTACACCATTACCCACCCCTATGGTGTGGAAACGGTCAACGTCACCACTCCCGGACGTCGTGCGATCAACATCACCAGGGACGTCGGCATCGGTGCACCGGGGGTTTTCAGCGGTGCGGTCAACGGCGCGATCGGGCCGTTCCTGCGCAGCGTCAACGGCCCCTACACCGCGGTGAATCCGGACACCGGCGCCATCGAAACCTTCATCGGCGACCCGAACCTCACCGAGACCGTGACCGGCAGCCCCAACAACACCAACTTCGTACGCATCCAGGGCCCGGCCGGGACCCTGCAGACCAACCTCTTCACCGTGGCCGGCAAGGTGCTCGACAGCCGCGCGCAAACCGCGGTGGACATGAGCCGTGCCACCTACCGGCGCACCGCCGGCACGGGGGGCAACAACACCCGGGTCGAAGTGTTCGCCAAAGCCGACAATGGTTCGACCCTGTGCTTTCGCGAAAGCATCGCCCTGGTGCCCGGTCCGCCGCCGACGCCATGCCAAACCAACATGGTGAGCGATGACAACGGCACATTCTTCGCCCAGCATCTGCTGGCCAACGGCACCGTGCCGCCGGTCGTGGTGGTCACCGCCACCAACCCGGCCGGCACCACCCGCCCGACCACGGTGTCGAGCAAGCTCTCGGACCTGGTGAAAATCCAGACCGCCAGTTATAGCTGGAGCAATCACAGCCTGCTGATCGAGGCCACCTCCACAGACGAAGTGGTGGTACCGGACATGGTCGCCCAGGGTTACGGACGGCTGTCGAAAACCGGCACCCTGCAACGTCTGACGGTGGCTGACCTGTCCCAACCACCTGCAACCGTCACGGTGAAATCCGCCGCCGGCGGCAGTGACACCGAGCCGGTCGCAGTCGTCGGCACTGCACCGGACACCGGCGCGAACCAGGCACCGATCAGCGTCGCCGATACCGGCACCACCAGCTTCGGCGTGCCGATCACCCTCAATCTGCTGGCCAACGACAGTGACCCTGATGGCAACACGCCGCTGAGCATTACCGCGCTGACCCCACCGGCCGCCGGCCAGGGCACCGTGGCATTGAGCGGCACCACGGCGGTGGTCTACACACCTCCCGCCGTGGTCAACGCGCCGCTGACCGCGACCTTCACCTACAAGGCCCAGGACGTCAAAGGCCTGGCCTCGACGACCGCGGCAACCGTGACCATTACCGTGGCGCCTAACCGGCCTCCGGTGGCGGTCGCCGATGCCGTCACGACACTGGGTGTGGCGATCCCGATCAGCGTGCTGGCCAACGACACCGATCCGGAAGGCAACCTGCCGCTGGCCGTCGCCAGCTTCACTCCACCACCGACAGGTCGCGGCACCGTCAGCAGCAGCGGCACGGTGCTCACCTACACCCCACCGGCCTCCGTCCCCACGGCCTTCACCACGACCTTCACCTACTTCGCCCGGGACAGCTTCGGCGCCGTGTCGACGACACCGGCCACGGTCACGGTGCAAGTCTCGCCGCGGCCTGTTGCGGAAACCTTCGCAGTGACCACCGCAACGGTCAGAGCCCGCTCCAACAACCGCTTCACCTGGGACTTTGCCGGCACCTCATCGGTGACCACCGGCAACACCATCACCGTCAAGGTCACTACCACTGCCGGGCTGGTCACCCTGGGCACCACCTCCGTACCGGTGAATGGGCGCTGGAAGTTGACGCTGAACAACACCACCACGGTGGTTCCGTCGGCCAACCCGACTGCCACGATCAGCTCGTCCCAAGGCTCCGTGCGCACGGTGCCGGTGATCGCCAACTGAGCCCGCGCCCCATCAGCCACGCTGGTTGATGGGGCCGGTTTCCCTGTAGGAGCTGCCGCAGGCTGCGATCTTTTGATTTTTGACGATGTTGAAAGGACGAAAGATCAAGATCAAAAGATCGCAGCCTTCGGCAGCTCCTACAGTGGGTTGGCGTACACAAACGCTCTTGCCTGCATGCGAATCCTGCTGATCAGGCTGAAGGCCATGTTGCGGGACGGCACCGAAAGGCGGTGACGAATGGCATGGTGAAGACAGTTGCTCCCACAGGGATCCAATGCAGGAGCGACGGTGCAGCTTAAGCAGACACCACTTCAACCACCGGCATTTGCCAGCGTTGATTGACCACCTGCTGCCCGGGCCCATACAGGCGCAAGATCAGGGTGAACGCCCCGCTCGCCGGCGTCGGCAACCAGTTGCTCTGCTCCGGCGGCGTGGTGTTCTGCAAGATCAACGTCAACCCGCCGTCCGCGTCCATCTGCATATGATCCCGACTGCTCAGGCCGTAACGATTGATCGGGTTGGCCACCAGTTGCCGGTCCGGCAAGTCATACAACGTCAGCGACCAGAACTCACTGGCGGGCGGCAATTGACCCGGTGCGAAACGCAGGCGATAGCTTCGCCCGCCCTGCAAGGGTTGCCCCTGACTATCCACGCGAGTGCCGGTGTAGAAGGCCTCCTCCACACTGTTGCCGTAAATGCCGACATTCGCCGCAACAGCGCGGTTGAGGTAATTGCCGTCCAGTGTTTCGCGAGTGCCGAACAGGCCGAGGGTGGTGCGGACCTGGCTCACCGCCGTTTGCAGTTGCGCCTGGGCGTCCTGAATCCCGGCGAGCAGTGCCTTGCGAGTGGCTGGCGGCAACGTCGCCGGGTCGAAGCCCTGGCCAGGCACGATGCCGATCCGCGCAAAGCGTGCGCGCAAGGCTTGCTCGGACGGTTGCGTCGGACACAGGCTGAGGATCTGGTTCAACACCGGGATAAACTCAAGCCCCAAGCCGGTCTTGCTGTCCCAGGGTTGCCAGTCAATGACTGGCGCGGCCACGGGCGCTGCACTGCCGACGTATTCATGCAACGAACGCAAACCGTATTGCTGCTGCAAGGCACGCACCGCCGGCAGGTCCCCGGCGTTTTTCAGGCCCGTTCTGCCAAGCACCATGACGATTTCGGTTTCGCTGCGCAGCACGGCCGTGACGCCGTCCGGTGTATGGCCTTGCCAGTCGGGCCCGGCGATCAGGTAATTTCCCGCATCGCGCCCGGTGCTGAGCACGCCGACATAGGCAAAGTTGTGGGTGTACTGGTCGACCAGTTGCAGCACGTAATAGCGGTCGTCAGGCACGGCCGGCACACTCAGCACTTGCGGCTCGCTGCGCAGGTCGAGCCAGGCCCAGGAATACTGCGTGTCGTTGTTCGGTGTGACGATGTCGCGATTGCTCGGGGTGAACAACTCGCCGTAGTGACGCAAGCGGTTGAAGCCGCCGACGTACTCCGGCGCAGACGCGTTGAGCGCCTGTTTTTCCATGGTCTGGTAATGCATGAGCATGGGGTACGCGTAAATCCACGCCTCCTTGGCTATCTGGCGAAGGTCATCGGAATCAGCGGCCAGCAACCAGCGTGGAAACATCAGGCTGCCTCCCAATACCCCCATGCTGCCCAACACCCGGCGGCGACTGAAAATCAGGTTCACGGTTCGATCCTCGCAATCGTCGGCAACCGATAACTCCCGTCCAATGCCCCGCCCTTGGGCAGGTACAGGCGCAACAGCAGGTTGAACGGACCTTGCGGCGTCGGCAGCCAGTTGCCCTGCGGCGCATCCTTGGGCGCATCGGCTTGCAGGGTCAGGGTCAAGCCGCCATCGGCATCGTATTTTAGACCAGGGCTGCGGTCGCCCAGGGCATAACGCTGGATCGGGTTGGCGGCGAGCAGTTGGGTTTTGCCGTCGTACAAGGTCAGTGACCAGAACGCATTCACCGGCGGCAATTGCCCGGCGGGGAAATGCAGGCGATAGGCGTGCTGGCCGCTGAGCATCTGCCCCTGGGCATCGTGCAGCGCCATCGGGTACAGCGCTTCCACCGCATCGTTGGCGTAGATGTAGCGCCAGGCAACCGCGGCACGGGTCAGGTCGTCGTCGCCGAACTTGCCGACGTTGGACGGCGACGGCAACCAGCCCTGCTGTTCCACCGACAGCTGGCTGGACGCGGCGCGCACTTGCTCGCGACCGGCTTCGGCGCCTTGGGCGACGGCTTGGTGCAAATCCGCCGGCGCCTGGAATGTGGTGCCCGGCTTCACACCGATAGCGGCGAAACGGGCCAGTTTTTCCTGCTCGCTGGCGCTCCACTGATGCAGCGGCGCCAAGGCGTTGAAGGTGCTGAACAGCGCCTGCGCCGCCCCCTGCTTGGTGTCCGTATACGCTGGAAGCTGCAGCGTTGCCAAGGGTTCAGGCGCCGCGCCGCCGCTCACTGTGGACAGTGGCTGCAAGGCGTAGCCCTTCAGCACTTGAGCGGCGTCTTTCTGATCGGCTTCGCCCTTGACCTCGGTGCGCCCCAACAGGAACACCAGGCGACTCGGCGAGCGAATCACGCCGCTGAAACCCGATGGCACTTCCCCCTTCCAGTCCGGCCCGGCGATCAGGTAGCGCCCCGCTTTATCACCTGTGGCGCGGGTGCCGATGTAATCGAGGTTGTCGGTGCGCATGTCGACCAGTTGAAAGCTGTAGTAGCGCCCCTGCACGGCTGGCACATCCAGCACCATCGGTTCGCTGCGCAAATCAAGCAAGGCTCGGGAATAGAAGGTGTCGTTGTTCGGCGACACCACTTTGTTGTCCTGCGGGCCGAGCAAGCGCGGTTCGCTGTAGAGCCGGTTGAACGGCAGCTTCGCGGCGATGGCGCTGAGCACTTTGTCGTGCTCGACCGTAGCGTAGGCGAACACGTAGGCCTCCTGGGCCAGTGCCTTCGCCTGGGGTTGATCGAGGGTTGCAGCGTGAACGGTACCCAGGCTTGCGCCCAAGGCAAGAGCGGATATCCAGTAGCGCACGGTAGATCTCCTTTAGATAAACATCGGCACACCGGCCCACTGTGGGAGCGGGCTTGCTCGCGAAAGCGGTGTGTCATTCACTCATGATGTCGACTGACACGGCCCCTTCGCGAGCAAGCCCGCTCCCACATTGGATTTGCGGTGGTTTGGCGAAGGGTTACTTGGCCCAGCGCCGCAGGTCCGACGGGGTGTAGTCGTCGGTCTTGGCGGCGAAGCCCACGCGCATCGGTTCGGTCTCTTCGTTGGCCAGGCCGCCGGCGTAGTAGCGTCCGGAGATCAGGTCGTACGAGGTTTCCAGCACGTTGTAGGTGAAGCCGTGGTCGTACTGCTGGATCGCATGCAGTTCACCGCTGCGCCACAGTTCACCGCGGCTGTCGTACTGGTCCGACTGGGCGATCTGCCAACTGTCCTCGTCCACATAAAAGCGGCGCTTGGCGTAGATGTGCCGGGCATCCGGCTTGAGGGTCGCTTCCACCACCCACACCCGATGCTTCTCGTAGCGGGCCAGGTCCTGGTTGACGTGGTTGGGCTTGATCACGGCGTCGTACTTGAGGTCGCGGCTGCCGATCCTGTAGCTGTTGTAAGGGATGAACAGCTCTTGCTTGCCCACCAGTTTCCAGTCGAAACGGTCCGGCGCACCGTTGTAGCCGTCGACGTTGTCGGCGGTGATCAGGCCATTGCTGTAACGGGCGCTGTTGTCATAGGCGATCATCGGCGCACGGCGCACGCGACGTTGCCCCGGCAGGTATTGCCAGGCCGAACGCGGCTCGGCGACCTGGTCGATCGGCTCATGCACCAGCACCGCTTCGCCGGACAGACGCGCCGGCTCCAGAACCCGGCTCTTGAACATGAACAGCACGTTGGAGCCCGCCTCCAGGCCACTGACGGTGTCGGCGAAGTTGATCAGCGACTGGTTGCGCACGTAGCTGGTGGCGCCGTTTTCACGCACCAGTGCGGCGCTGCTGATGCGCTCGTAGCTGCCGCCGCGATAACGGGTCATGTGGTTCCACATCACCTCCAGGCCTTCGGTGGGCAGCGGGAACGGAATGCCCCTGGCGTAGTCATGCAGACCATTGCCGCCATCGGCCATGCTGGTCTTGGCCACGTTGTCGCGGCTTGCCGCCAGCACATCCCTGGGCAGGTTGGCGCTGCGATGGGTCGGGTAGATGTTCATCTTGTAGGTGTCGGGAAAGCGCTTGAACAAGGCGATTTGCCCGGGGCTGAGAAACTTTTCGTACTGCGCCACATTCTTCGCCGTGACAGTGAACAAGGGCTTCTCGGCCGCATAAGGGTCGCTGTAGCCGCCCTTGCTGTCGACGGTGCCGGCGTTGCTCGCCAGGCCACCGGTCCAGGCCGGAATGCTGCCGTCGGCATTGGCTGCCATTTCCGAGCCCATGGGGGTCAGGGTCTTGCCCAGGGCTGCCGAATCGGTGCCTTTGGCCTGTGCCAGGCCGACGGTGCAGGCCAGGGCCAGCACGCACAATTGCATACGCATAACGGTTCTCCTCAGAAGTCTGCCTTGAAGCTGACGGATGCGAAATCGCGGTCGTCGAGGGTGCTGTAGTCGTTGGAACCGAAGAAGGCGTTGTAGGCCAGCTCCACGCTGTAATCGTTCATGTAGACGCCGGTCAGGCTCACGCCAAGCGCTTGCTGGCCTTCCTGGAACGGCCCTTGCGGATCGTAGGAATAACCCTCGACGTCATGCCGCCAGTTGACGGCCGGAATCAGGTTGATGCCCGGCAACACATCGCTGTATTCGAGGCTGGCGCGCAGGCGATAACCCCACGACCACTCGGTGGCAAAGCCTTTGTCGGTGCAGTACTGATTGGTGACGCCGGAAGCCACGGTATTGCACGGCGTGCCGTTGCGCGGAGCACTGCGGCCGAACGCGGCGCTACGGCCAAGGCGCTCATCCCCCAGATCGTCGATGTGCACGACACCGGCTTCACCGAACAGGCTCAGGCGCGTGGCGCCCAGCACGTTGTCGATGGCCTGGGTGGCCGAACCGGTCATCTGCCAGACACCCTTGCGCTCCCACGCATCGAACTGACTGCCATTGGTGGTGCTGAAACCGGGCGGCAATTGCACCCAGGAGCTGCCCCCCGGCCCGGAAATCACGGCGACGTTGACGTCAGGTGCGTTGATCGCCAGTGGCATGTTCGGCCGATAGCTCAGCTCACCGGCCAGGGAAATCCCGGTGACCGGTTCGACGCCGTTGAGGCTGATGCCGTACAGGTGAATGTTTTCCGGGAAGGCCGCCGCATAACTCGGCGCCTGGGTGCCACCGGGAAAGGTGCCCGGCAAGGAAGTGTTCCTGGCGTTGAGGGTGAAATACGGCAACCGCGAGTGATAGTTGATGTAGTAGATCGCGGCTTCAGCATCGTTCAGCGCCGGGATCATCTGGCGCAGGGCGAAGCCGAACTGGCCGTAATCGGACGGCGACTCATTGCCCCGAGAGGTGGCGTACAACCCCGCGGCCTGCATCTGTTCATCGGTCTGCACCTGGCTCAGGTACAACGGCCCGCACCCCGGTTGAATCACGTCGCTGCTGGCGAAGAAAGTGCCGCAACCGTCGAGGACACTGGGCCGCCAGTTGTACTGATAGAAGCCTTCGAGGTTGGTGGTGTCGGTCAGACCGAAGCTGAAGGACACCATCTCCACCGGCAACTGGCCTTCCTTGATTTCCACGCCGGGACGGTTGAACGCCGAGATGTCCAGCGGGTTGATCACGTTGATGCCGTTCTGGATCAACAGCGCCTCGCCCCAGGACAACACCTGGTTACCGACCTTCACGTTCAGCGGATGGTCGGCCACCTGGAAGTCTTTCCAGACGTAGGCGTCGAGGACCTGGAAGCCCTTGAACTTCGACAAGTCGTCCCAGCCCGAATCGTCGAAATCCTTGAAGCGGCCATTGCCGGTTTCATAGGCGTGGTCGTACCAGTATTTGAAACGCAGGAACGCGCCCTGGCCCTGGCCATCGAGACTGAAATCGGTGAGGCCCTTGAAAAGCTGCGAGATGGGATCACCCTTCTCGAAGTTCAGCCGGTTGTCATCGGCGCTGACGCTGCTGCCATTGGCATTCACGCCCTGGGCCTGCAAGGCATTGGCGCGGGTCATCAGGCTTTTGTCGGGGTTTTGCGTCGACCAACTGCTGCCCAGGCTCAGGCTGGTCCTGGTCGACAGGCTCCAGTCTTCGTTGAGGTCAAAGGTGGTGGCGCAGGCCGGCCCCGTGAGTATGGCAACAATCGCCAACGCAAGCGGTTGCGGGCGGGAATGGCCAAGCCGGTGAAGTCGTTGGCGGACTCCGGCTGTGGCCGAGCTTTTTTTTATCATTATTGGGCTCCGGTCAGGTTTGCTCAGCCCGGACACGTTGCCCAACTATCGAGCGCGACACGCAAGCGATGGCCGACAAAAAATATTCATCGGGGGGATCTGCAGTGCGGGTGGTATTTTTTGAAGGTGTACAGGTAACGGCGACTATTGGTCCCGCCCGTACGGCGGGTCACTTTGGAAAAACGGAACGCCGCCCGGCCTGTAGGAGCGAGCCTGCTCGCGATGGAGGTCAACGATGATGCGGGGAGCCTGACACCCCGCAGTGCTCTCGGGTTTTTCGTCGGAACGCCGCCCGGAGCAAGCTCGCTCCTACAGTGGATCGGCGTACACAAACGCTCTTCACCACTCATCAGGCCGAACGTTAGCTCGCCTGCCTTAGCGCACCAGTCGCTCGGCCAGCGCCTTGGCCTGGCTCGCCACATCAGTGACGGCCGTGCTTTCCCACCACATGCCGCGCAACGGCGGGCCCATGGCAAACAGACGGCTGGCGGGCAGCCCCTGCGCGTTCAGCACCGCGCCATCGACCTCTGCCGCGATGCCCAGGGCCAACGGCCCCGGTCGCACCAGGCCACGAGCGAGCAGTTGCCGGGGCAGCGGTCGTGCGACCCGGCGCCAGTCGTATTCAATACCGCTGGAGTTGATCAGGGCAGCACCGCTGACCACACAGGCCTGCGCCTCGCCGCGGCGTCGAAGGCGGATGCTCACCCCGCCATTGATCGAAGGCTCAAGGCCCTGGTATGACGCGGCGTGAATACGTAACCGTCCTTCTTTATACAAGCGCGCTACCAGTTCGGCACTCAAGGGTGGCGAGCGGTGGTGATGGCTTTCCCACCAGGGCCGCACATGCCGCACGAACTGCCGACGCTGCACATCCGTTGCCTGATGCCACAAGCGTCCAATGTGTGCCCGAACCGTGTCCAGTGGCGCCTGCCAGTCGATGCTCTGGGCGATGGCGTCCCGGCAGTGTCGACGCAATTCGCGCAGCAACTGGCGAGGTGTGCGGATGTCCTGATCCTCGGCGAGAAAATCCACCCAGGCCGGAGGCTGGCGGCGCACATGGGGCAGCAGCCCATGGCGGGAAAACACTTCGATCGGCCCGCGATGTCCGGCCTGTTCGAGGGACACCACGGCGTCGACCATGGTCAGGCCCGAGCCGATGATCATGACCGTCGATTGCGGATCGAGCTGCTGCATGGCTGCCACGTCCCACGGATCGAGGGCCGCCGCATTCAATCCGCTGGATTGAGTTTGTGGCGTGCGCGCAGCGGGGAACATCCCGGTGGCCAGCACCGCAAAAGCGCCCTGCAAGCATCGGCCGTCGCTCAAGGTCAAACGCACCGCGTCTGCACCGGCTTGCAAATCGACCACCTCGGCCTGCACATGCTCGACCGTCGAACCGATCAAGGCACCCACCGCCTGGGCTTCTGCGAGGCGCTGCCGAGCGTACAGGCCGAAGATTCCCCGAGGGGGAAACAGCTCGCTGATTGGCACGTGCTGCTGATCCGATTCCGGCCAGCCACCGCCGGCAATGTAGTCGGTGAGCCATTGGGTCAGGTCGTCGGGGTTGTCCGGGTCGACACTCATCCGCGCCGCGTTGCCGTTGAGCGTATGGCCCAACTCCACCGCGCTGTAGGCTTCGCCCCGCCCCAACTCGGTCCGTGGTTCGATCACCAGCACCCGACGCCGGCCCGGCAATCGCATCAACTGCGCCGCCAGCATCGCACCACTGAGGCCGCCACCGACAATCAGGACATCGGCGTCATTGTTCAAGGTCTGGCCCATCCTGCTCTCCCTGTTCAGATCACCACATTACGCACAAACCGCGCCGCTACCGTGCCGTCATTGCGATAACAGTGCGGCTGATTGCTGGCGAACATGAAGAATTCACCCGCCGCAATATTCTGTGGCCGGTCGCCGAGCATAACGGTCAGGCAGCCTTCAAAGACATAAATCTGCTCGCTCCAGCCATCGGCGTCCGGCTCCGAGGGATACACCTCGCCCGGTTGCAGGCACCACTCCCACTGCTCGACTTCGCGGCTGGCCTGAGCCTTGGAAAGCAACACCGCTTTACTGCCGGGAATCGTGCCGGTCCAGGCCAGCTCATTGATACGGCTGGGATCACGGGCATCGGGAGCCTGGATCAGATCACTGAAGGCAACGTCGAGGGCCTCGGCCACGCGGTCGAGGGTGGTCAGGCTGACATTCTTTTCCCCCGCCTCGATCGCCACCAGCATTCGGCGGCTGACTCCGGACTTTTCGGCCAGCGCGGTCTGGCTCAGGTCGGCGGCATGACGCAAACGACGAACATTTTGGCTGACGTGCTGGAGGACCGAAGCCCGTTGGGTAGAATCTTTGTGCACTATATTGCTCACTGAGTGGGGTTGGGCAGTATACTGCGCAACATTCGGCGCATTGTGCGTCCCCCTCCAGTAGCGTGCAAGGTCATGACGTCGGTGAATTCCCCAAAGGCTTCCTCCCGTTTCACAAGGTTCAGCAAGGCCGAATGCGTGCTGGTGCTGATCACGATGGTCTGGGGCGGAACCTTCCTGCTGGTTCAGCATGCGATGACCGTCAGCGGCCCGATGTTTTTCGTCGGCCTGCGCTTTGCCGCCGCCGCGAGCATCGTCGCCCTGTTTTCCTGGCGTCACCTGCGCGACCTGACCCTGTTCGAACTCAAGGCCGGCTCGTTCATCGGCGTGGCGATCATGCTCGGCTACGGCTTGCAGACAGTCGGATTGCAGAGCATTCCCAGCAGCCAGTCGGCATTCATCACCGCG
Source organism: Pseudomonas sp. GNP012 (assembly GCF_054343835.1). Lineage (NCBI taxonomy): Bacteria > Pseudomonadati > Pseudomonadota > Gammaproteobacteria > Pseudomonadales > Pseudomonadaceae > Pseudomonas > Pseudomonas sp. GNP012. Next base: position 3,063,658 of record NZ_JBTGUU010000001.1, read on the forward strand.
CTGTATGTTCCGTTCGTGCCATTGCTGCAATGGCTGGTGCTGGGGCGGCGTCCGGGGTTGATGCCGAGCATCGGCATCATGCTGGCCTTTACCGGGCTGATGCTGCTGTCCGGGCCGGCCGGTGCGTCGTTCAACTTCAGCCCCGGTGAAATCGCCACCTTGATCAGCGCCGTGGCCATTGCGGCCGAGATCATCCTGATCAGCACCTATGCCGGCCAGGTCGATGTGCGCCGGGTGACGGTGGTGCAACTGGCAGTCACTTCGGTGTTGTCGTTCCTGATGGTGGTGCCGACCAACGAGGCGATTCCGAACTTCTCCTGGCTGCTGCTGTGCAGCGCACTGGGCCTTGGGGCGGCGAGTGCGGCGATTCAGGTGGCGATGAACTGGGCACAGAAAAGCGTGTCACCGACCCGCGCCACGCTGATCTATGCCGGCGAGCCGGTATGGGCCGGGATTGTCGGGCGCATCGCCGGGGAACGCCTGCCGGCGATTGCCCTGGTCGGGGCCGGGTTGATTGTGGCGGCGGTGATTGTCAGCGAGTTGAAGACCAAGGGTAAGGCGGCGTCTGAGCGGGAACTGGAGCAGGAAACCCAGCGATAAACCGCAACTTCCGCAGCGCCAGATAAATCGCCTTCGCGGGCAAGCCCGCTCCCACAGGTTCAGAGGCGTTCACATAACTTGTGTACGACGCGGACACTGTGGGAGCGGGCTTGCCCGCGAAGGGGCCGGTCCAGACACCCCCTCTCTGAAACAATGTGAATCAGGGTTTTTCCGTCTACCGTGTAGGATTCTGCGACAGCTTGGCGTTTGGCGATCCGGGAGCTGGCACGTATGATGCTTCACAAACTTCCGCAGATTAGAAGCCTATGTCCCTGATAGTTCTACTGCTTCTGCCTTTCATAGGCAGCTGTTTGGCGGCCGTGTTGCCGCACAATGCCCGTAACGCCGAATCCCTGCTGGCTGGCCTGATCGCCCTGATCGGCAGCGTTCAGGTCGCATTCCTGTACCCGCAGATCGCCCATGGCGGCGTCATTCGCGAAGAGTTTTCCTGGCTGCCCAGCCTGGGCCTGAACCTCGTCCTGCGCATGGACGGTTTCGCCTGGCTGTTCTCCCTGCTGGTGCTGGGCATCGGCACCCTGGTGTCGCTGTACGCGCGCTACTACATGTCGCCGAACGATCCGGTGCCGCGCTTCTTCGCGTTTTTCCTGGCCTTCATGGGCGCCATGCTGGGGCTGGTGATCTCCGGCAACCTGATCCAGATCGTGTTTTTCTGGGAGCTGACCAGCCTCTTCTCGTTCCTGCTGATCGGCTACTGGCACCATCGCGCCGATGCCCGGCGCGGTGCCTACATGGCGCTGATGGTGACCGGTGCGGGCGGTTTGTGCCTGCTGGCGGGGGTCATGCTACTCGGCCATGTGGTCGGCAGCTATGACCTGGACAAGGTCCTGGCCGCCGGCGACCTGATTCGTGCCCATGCCCTCTACCCCATCCTGTTGCCCCTGATCCTGATCGGCGCCTTGAGCAAAAGCGCGCAATTCCCCTTCCATTTCTGGCTGCCCCACGCCATGGCCGCGCCGACGCCCGTGTCGGCGTACCTGCACTCGGCGACCATGGTCAAGGCCGGGGTGTTTCTGCTGGCGCGGCTATGGCCGTCGCTTTCGGGCAGTGAAGAATGGTTCTACATCGTCAGCGGCGCCGGTGCCTGCACCCTGTTGCTCGGGGCGTATTGCGCGATGTTCCAGAACGACCTCAAGGGACTGCTGGCCTACTCGACCATCAGCCACCTCGGCCTGATCACCCTGCTGCTCGGCCTGAACAGCCCGCTGGCCGCCGTCGCCGCGGTGTTCCACATCCTCAACCACGCGACGTTCAAGGCCTCGTTGTTCATGGCCGCCGGCATCATCGACCACGAAAGCGGCACCCGCGATATCCGCAAACTCAGCGGTCTGTACAAGCTGATGCCGTTTACCGCCACCCTGGCCATGGTCGCCAGCGCCTCGATGGCCGGCGTGCCGTTGCTCAACGGTTTCCTCTCCAAAGAGATGTTCTTCGCCGAAACCGTGTTCATCAATGCCACGCGCTGGGTCGAGTTGAGCTTGCCGATCGTGGCAACGATCGCCGGTACCTTCAGCGTGGCTTACTCCCTGCGTTTCACCGTGGATGTGTTCTTCGGTCCGCCCGCGACCGACTTGCCTCACACCCCCCACGAGCCACCACGCTGGATGCGCGCGCCGGTCGAGTTGCTGGTGTTCACTTGCCTGCTGGTGGGGATCTTCCCGGCGCAGGTGGTCGGCCCGCTGCTCGCCGCGGCGGCGCAACCGGTGGTCGGCGGCGCCCTGCCCGAATACAGCCTGGCGATCTGGCACGGCCTGAACGCGCCGATGATCATGAGCCTGATCGCCTTGTCCTGCGGCACCGTGCTCTATCTGCTGCTGCGCAATCAATTCAAGCGCGGACGCTTCAACCGTCCGCCCGTCTTGGGTCGCCTGGACGGCAAGCACCTGTTCGAATGGGCACTGGTCGCAAGCATGCGCTTGGCCCGCCGCCTGGAGCCGCGGATTGGCACCCGGCGCCTGCAGATGCAGTTGTTCCTGGTGGTGCTCGCCGCCGTGCTGGCTGGCTTGATTCCCATGCTGCACAGCAGCCTGCACTGGGGCGACCGGCCGAAGATCCCCGGGTCGATCGTCTTCGTCACCCTGTGGTTGCTGGCCATCGCCTGTGCCCTTGGCGCGGCGTATCAGGCCAAGTATCACCGTCTGGCGGCCCTGACCATGGTCAGCGTCTGCGGCCTGATGACCTGCGTCACCTTCGTCTGGTTCTCGGCGCCGGACCTGGCCCTGACCCAACTGGCGGTCGAAGTGGTGACCACGGTGCTGATCCTGCTGGGCCTGCGCTGGCTGCCACGACGGATCGAAGAAGTCTCGCCGTTGCCGGGCAGCCTGCGCCGGGCGCGGGTGCGGCGGATCCGCGACTTGCTGCTGTCGACCATGGTCGGTGTCGGCATGGCGCTGCTGTCCTACGCCATGCTGACGCGCCAGACCCCCAACGACATTTCCTCCTTCTACCTGAGTCGCGCCTTGCCCGAAGGCGGCGGCAGCAACGTGGTCAACGTGATGCTGGTGGACTTCCGCGGTTTCGACACCCTCGGTGAAATCACCGTACTGGTGGCCGTGGCCCTGACCGTCTACGCCCTGCTGCGCCGCTTCCGTCCGCCGAAAGAAAGCCTGCAGCTGCCGGCCCAGCAACGCTTGCTCGCACCGGATGTGGTCACCGACCTGGTCAACCCGCGTCACGCCAGCGACACCGCGCTCGGCTTCATGATGGTGCCGGCGGTGCTGGTGCGCCTGCTGTTGCCGGTGGCGCTGGTGGTGTCGTTCTACCTGTTCATGCGCGGGCACAATCAACCGGGCGGCGGCTTTGTCGCCGGGCTGGTGATGTCGGTGGCGTTCATCCTGCAATACATGGTCGCCGGCACGCAGTGGGTCGAGGCGCAAATGAGCCTGCGACCGCTGCGCTGGATGGGCACGGGCCTGATGATTGCCACGGCCACCGGCCTGGGTGCGATGCTGGTCGGCTATCCGTTCCTGACCACCCATACCTGGCATTTTTCGTTGCCGCTGCTGGGTGACATTCACCTGGCCAGCGCGCTGTTCTTCGACGTCGGCGTGTACGGCGTTGTGGTCGGCTCGACCCTGTTGATCCTCACCGCCCTCGCCCACCAATCGGTGCGTGGTCACAAAACCGCCGCCCAGCCTAAATCCGTTGCCGCCACGGGAGCCGTCTGATGGAAGAAGTCATCGCAATCGCCATCGGCGTACTGGCCGCGTCCGGCGTGTGGCTGATCCTGCGCCCACGGACGTTCCAGGTGGTCATGGGCCTGTGTCTGCTGTCCTACGGCGTCAACCTGTTCATTTTCAGCATGGGCAGCCTGTTCATCGGCAAGGAACCGATCATCAAGGACGGCGTGCCGCAGGATCTGTTGCACTACACCGACCCGTTGCCGCAAGCGCTGGTACTGACGGCGATCGTCATCAGCTTCGCCATGACCGCGCTGTTCCTGGTGGTGCTGCTGGCGTCCCGGGGCCTGACCGGCACCGACCATGTGGATGGCCGGGAGCCCAGGGAATGATGGCGATGACCCACCTGATCGTCGCGCCCATTCTGCTGCCGTTGCTGACGGCCGCGATCATGCTGATGCTCGGCGAGAAGCACCGGCCGCTCAAGGCCAGGATCAATCTGGTCTCCAGCCTGCTCGGGCTGGGCATTGCCGTGGCGTTGTTGCAATGGACGCAAACCACCGGCGTGCCCGGCTCCATCGGCGTGTACCTGCCGAGCAACTGGCAAGTGCCGTTCGGCCTGGTGTTGGTGGTCGATCGTCTTTCGGCGCTGATGCTGGTGCTGACCGGCATCATCGGCGTCAGTGCCCTGCTGTTCGCCATGGCCCGCTGGGACAGCGCCGGCTCGAGTTTCCACGCGCTGTTCCAGATCCAGTTGATGGGGCTTTACGGCGCATTCCTCACCGCAGACCTGTTCAACCTGTTCGTGTTCTTCGAGGTGTTGCTGGCCGCGTCCTACGGGTTGATGCTCCACGGCTCGGGCCGGGCGCGGGTGTCGTCGGGGCTGCATTACATCTCGATCAACCTGCTGGCCTCGTCGCTGTTCCTGATTGGCGCGGCGCTGATCTATGGGGTGACCGGCACGCTGAACATGGCCGATCTGGCGGTGAAAATCCCGCTGGTGTCCGAAGCTGACCGGGGCTTGCTGCACGCTGGCGCGGGGATCCTGGCCGTCGCGTTTCTGGCCAAGGCCGGCATGTGGCCGCTGAACTTCTGGCTGGTGCCGGCCTATTCCTCGGCCAGCGCGCCGGTGGCGGCGATGTTCGCGATCATGACCAAGGTCGGCGTCTACACCTTGCTGCGCCTGTGGACGCTGCTGTTCTCCGCCCAGGCCGGGGCATCGGCGTTCTTTGGCGGGGAGTGGCTGATCTACGGCGGCATGGCGACCATCGTCTGCGCCGCCCTTGCGATCCTCGCCGCGCAACGCCTGGAGCGCATGGCCAGCCTGAGCATTCTGGTGTCGGCGGGCATCCTGTTGTCGACCATTGGTTTCGCCCAGCCGAACCTGGTGGGCGCAGCGCTGTTCTATCTGTTCAGCTCGACCCTGGCCTTGAGCGCGCTGTTCCTGCTGGCCGAACTGATCGAGCGTTCGCGCTCGGCCAACGAGATACAGCTCGAAGATGAAGCCGAACTGCTGCCCCGCCCTCTGGAATCCCTGCATCCCCCCAAAGGCACCAACCTCGACGACGATCAGAAAGCCGTGGTCGGCCAGGTGATCCCGTGGACCATGGCGTTTCTCGGCCTGAGCTTCATCGCCTGCGCCTTGCTGATCATCGGCATGCCGCCGCTCTCCGGGTTTATCGGCAAACTCGGGTTGATCGGCGCCCTGCTCAATCCGCTGGGCCTGGGCAACAGCGGCGACACACCGATTTCCAACGCCTCGTGGGGCCTGCTGGTGTTGTTGATTGTGTCGGGGCTGGCGTCGCTGGTCGCCTTCTCGCGCCTGGGCATCCAGCGCTTCTGGACGCCGGCGGAACGACCATCGCCCCTGCTGCGACGCCTGGAGTGCGTGCCGATCTTCGCGCTGCTGGGCTTGAGCATTGCGCTGACCTTCAAGGCCGATCCGCTGCTGCGCTACACCCAGGCCGCCGCCGATGCCTTGTACAACCCGCAGCAATACGTGATGGCGGTACTCGACACCCGCGTCGTACCGAACCCCACGGCCAAGGCGGTCCCGCAGGAGGTGCAACCATGAGGCGCCTGTTTCCCGCACCCTTGCTGTCGCTGGCCTTGTGCCTGCTGTGGCTGTTGCTGAACCTGTCGACCAGCCCCGGCAACCTGCTGCTGGGTGCGGCGCTGGGGTTCTGCGCGCCGCTGATGATGCGCAGGTTGCGTCCGCTACCGGTGCGCATCCGTCGTCCGGGGGTGATCCTGCGCCTGGTCCTGCTGGTCGGGCGTGACGTGCTGGTGTCCAACCTCGCCGTGGCCTGGGGTGTGCTCAATGCCGGTCGCCGTCCGCCACGCTCGCAATTCATCAAGGTGCCACTGGACTTGCGTGACGCCAACGGCCTGGCCGCGCTGTCGATGATCACCACGGTGGTGCCCGGCACGGTCTGGTCGGAGCTGGCGCTGGACCGCAGCATTCTGCTGTTGCACGTCTTCGACCTGGACGACGAGGCGCTGTTCATCCAGCACTTCAAGGCGACCTACGAGCGTCCGTTGATGGAGATCTTCGAATGAGCCCCTTGCTGGCGAACGCGATCCTGCTGAGCCTGTTCCTGTTTTCCCTGACGATGGTCCTGACCCTGATCCGCCTGTTCAAAGGGCCGTCGGCCCAGGACCGGGTCCTGGCGCTGGACTACCTGTACATCGTCGCGATGCTGATGATGCTGACGCTGGGTATTCGTTATGCCAGTGACACCTACTTCGAGGCGGCGCTGCTGATCGCCCTGTTCGGTTTCGTCGGTTCCTTCGCCCTGGCGAAATTCCTGCTGCGTGGTGAGGTGATCGAATGAATACGCCCTTGTCGTTGTGGGTGGAAATCCCGGTGGCGATTCTGCTGGTGCTCGGCAGCCTGTTTGCCTTGATCGGCGCCACGGGCCTGCTGCGCATGCAGGATTATTTCCAGCGCATGCACCCACCGGCCCTGGCCTCGACGCTCGGGGCCTGGTGCGTGGCGCTGGCTTCGATCATCTATTTTTCGGCGCTCAAGTCCGCGCCGGTCTTGCACGCCTGGCTGATTCCGATCCTGCTGGCGATTACCGTGCCCGTGACCACCTTGCTGCTGGCCCGGGCGGCGCTGTTCCGCAAACGCATGGCCGGGGATGATGTGCCGGCGGAGGTGAGTAGTCGGCGGAGTGAGAGCGGCAGTTAGACCAAGGATTTGCATCGACTGGACCGGCCTCATCGCGAGCAAGCTCGCTCCCACAGTGATGGGCGTCGTACACACCTTTTGAGTCCGACACCAAACCTTGTGGGAGCGAGCTTGAACTGGCCTAATGATTTTGGACACTTCAATCGGGCGCTATGATGGCGCCCAAATCTGAGGTGTTTGGATATGCGTAAATCTTATTCCAGTGAGTTCAAACTCAAGGCCGCCAGCATGGTGCTGGACGAGGGCCAGTCAGTTCCCGATGTTTGTGCCAGTTTGGATATTGGCCCTACGGCCTTGCGCCGTTGGGTCGACCAGGTTCGCAAAGAACGCTTGGGTTCGACCCCGTTGGGGGCCAAGGCAATCACCGCCGATCAGCGGGAGATTCAGCAGCTCAAAGCGTTGCTCAGGCAAAAAGACCTGGACATTGAAATCCTAAAAAAGGCCAGTGCTCTCCTGCTTTTGGACTCCAAAGATCATTCTCGCTGATCAATGAGCTGGACGAGCAGTACGGCGTTAACAATTGCTGTCGGGCGTTTGGAGTCACCCGCAGCAGCTTTTACGCCTGGCGTCAGCGCCAGGGCAAGGTGAATCCTGAACGGGAGAAACTTAAGGCCGTGCTGGTCAAGCATCATAAGGAATCCAGAGCGTCCGCCGGGTCTCGCACCCTGTCCAAGGAACTGCAAGCCAAGGGGCACCGTGTCGGGCGCCATATGGCTCGTAGCTTGATGCGCGAAGCCGGTGTTGCCAGTCATCAACGGCGGCGGCACAAGTACAAATCTTCCGGCGTTGAGGCGCTGGTGGCGCCGCATGTGCTCAAGCGCAAGTTTGATGTCACGGCGGTTAACCAAGTGTGGTGCGGCGATGTGACCTACATCAAAGTCGGCACGCGCTGGATGTATTTCGCGGCGGTGCTGGATCTGTTTGCCCGCAGGATCGTGGGCTGGTCGTTTTCGATGATTTCCGATGCCACGCTGACCTGCGAAGCGTTGCGGATGGCGGTCGACCTGCGAGGCCGGCCAAAAGAGGTGCTGTTTCACTCTGACCAGGGCTGCCAATACACCAGTCATAAATTCAGGAAAGAAATGCGCAAACATGGCCTCCTGCAAAGCATGAGTCGCAAAGGTGAGTGCTGGGACAACGCTCCGATGGAGCGTTTCTTTGGAAGCCTCAAGTCAGAGTGGGTACCAGAAGATGGCTACCGCTCGGAACATGAGGCGCGGGTGGATGTGCAGCGTTATGTGATGCGTTACAACAACGTCAGGCTCCATAGCTACAACGACTACCGGTCGCCGGTAGCTATGGAGAAGCTGGCGGCATGAAACCGTAACTGGTGTCCAAAATTAGTTGACCAGTTCAGCTTGCTCGCGATGAGGCCAGTACTATCACTACAGAAACGTCGCTGTATCAGACCCAGGCCACCGCCAATAACCCTGCACCCAACACCACACACAAGGGCGAATAAACCCAGGTGTCCAGCCGGGCAAATTTCGAGTCTTTGACCTCCTTGAAAAAACCCACCAGCTCCGAATCGCCAATGGCCCGGGCAAACAGCAAGATCGCAATGGCGCTGATCGCCCACTGCAACGACCAGTGATGCAAGGGCGGCAGCCACCAACCCACCCGCCAGCACACCAGCACGGCAATCAACAGCAATGCCCCGGCCACCACCAGCGTGACCCAGCCTCGCGGCTTGAACGCCGGCCTCAGTCTTGCGCTGCCCTCCTGAGGTACTTGCGGAACCGCCGCCACCGCCGCCCACTCGCCACCCAACGCCCAATACACATGCACCAGACTGATCACGGAGAAGATCGTCACCAGCCATTGAGCCAACAGCAAGGTCATGGTCAGGAATCCTTGAAAGGGATTTGAACAGAACATTGTAGGAGCTGCCGCAGGCTGCGATCTTTTGATTTTGCTTTTTCAGACAAGATCAAAAGATCGCAGCCTGCGGCAGCTCCTACAAGGCGGCGGAGACTTTATCCGCCACGTCCTTGGGCAGCCAGGCCCGCCAGACGTCCGGATGAGCCTTCATGAACGCCTCTGCCGCCTGGCGCGGCGGTGTATGTTTCTCGCTCATCTCGGCCAGCGCCTTGTTCAGCGGGCCGATCGGAAAGTCGACCTTGGCAAAGAACTCGGCAATCTGCGGATATTGCTTCTGGAAGGGAGTGGACACACCGATCGACAGCTTTGAAGCCAGGGAACGGGTCGGCCGTGGATTGGGGTTGTCGGCGTCGGTCAGGGTCTTCCAGGCTTCGGCGTCGAACGGTGGTTCTTCCAGTTGAATCAGCTTGAAGCGGCCGAGCAACGGCGTGGGCGACCAGTAGTAAAACAGTACCGGCTTGCCACGATGAATGGACGAACTGATCTCTGCATCCAGGGCCGCGCCCGAACCGCTGCGGAAGTTCACGTAGCTGTCCTCCAGTCCGTACGCCTTGAGCTTCTGCTTGTTGACCACTTCCGAGGTCCAGCCGATCGGGCTGTTGAGGAAACGCCCTTTGGTCGGAGCTTCCGGGTCCTTGAACACATCTTTGTAGCGCGGCAGGTCGCTGACGCTGCGCAGGTCCGGCGCCAGCGGCTTGATGCCCTTGGCCGGGTCGCCCTTGATCACATATTCCGGCACCCACCAGCCTTCGGTAGCGCCCTTGACCGTATCGCCGAGGCTGACGACTTTGCCTTCGGCTTCGGCCTTGACCCAGACCGGGCTGCGACCGGCCCACTCTTCGCCAATGACCTGGATGTCATTGTTGGCCAGCGCGGTTTCCAGGGTGATGGTGGTGCCTGGCAAGGTATCGGTGGGCAGCCCGTAGCCCTTCTCGACAATGATGCGCAGGACATCGGTGATCAGGCTGCCGCTTTCCCAGTTCAGGTCGGCGAAGTGGATCGGCGCCTGGGCGGCAAACACCGGGGCGGGTGTCGCCAGCAAACCGAAAGTGGCCAGGACAGCAGCCAGCAACCGTCGAAATCCGTTCATGCTTTTGCACCTCGTGCTGTTCACAGCAATAGCAGGATGGCCTGGCAGTAGACCCGCGAAGCCTCTGAATACTCAGTCCAATGACTGTAGTAGAGGTTCCTGCTTTCGAGGTGCGTGGATCAGTTTTCGGAAGTTTCCTGCAAGCGCGCCAGCTCTCGTCTGACCATGCTGGCGTATGGCGCCGGTTGCAGTTGGTAAAGCTGTGACGCCACCCAGTTCAGCCAGGCTCCTTGCAGAAGGGACTTCTGCCCGAACAGCCGCCGCGCTTCGTCTTGAGCGCTGGCCAGGTTCTGTTCGTGGAAGTCGGCGCGGGTCAGGGTCATCACTCGCTGGCCTTGAAGGTCACCAGCTCGCCCTTGCGCCACTTGGCCACTTTGGCGGTCACGGCCTTGAGGGTCTTGGTCAGGCCTTCCTGCAACTGTTGATGGGCGGCAAACACCATCACCACGCTGTGACCTTCCTTGAACACGACCCCCTGACCGTCGGCCGTGCTCACGAAGGCGTAATCGCCAATTCCGTAAACCGTCAGTTTGATGTCGCGGAACCTGATGTCCAGCTTGCCGCCTTCGCGACTGGGCAGCACGGACGCGCTGAAATGATCGCCGACCTTGAGCTTGAGTCCGGGTTTGTCGTCCACCACCAGGGCTGATTCGGTGTCGATTTCGGCAATGTAGATGCCTTCAGCGTTCTGTTCGGTGATGTAAACGAAACGTGACTGAAACTGCTTGACCAGCTTTGCGCGCAAATCGCCCAGCACGAACAAGGCATGCATATCGAGATTACTTACTGCCAAGGAAACATCCCCACATCTGAAAAATGGCGCCGTACGCGAAAATAAACGCACAGCCAAAAAAGCGGCAATGCCGAAGGTGTAGCCAGAGAACCCGGATTGAAGTCCTGAATGAGCAGTGCACTCATTTATCACGAAGCTTGAGAAGACTACTGGAACGTCACTCGCGTCGTCCTGACTGGCGTTCGTCACAGGCTGAAGGAAAACGCCCCTCCTGCTGCCAGAAAATTATGGACTATCAACTTCGGGGAAAAATCTCACAAAGAGAACAAATTTTCCTACATATCGTTAGCAAAAAATTGCTTTAGATAAACATCATTCACCCGCCAGCAAGGGTGATTCTAGAGCAGCGATGCTCCTGGAGACTAGCCAAAACGACGTACATACGTCGGTAAAACAATGAAAAGGACTTCATATGTGCACACTGACACACTTTGCCTATCCCTTGCTGCCTGACTCGAAAACAGCAGCGATCTCGCAGCCGATACCGTTCGGCCCCTCTGAACCGCTTCTCGACGTCCCTCCCCGCCCGCGATTTCAGGTGGTGATGGCGGGCATTGCCTTCTTTCACATCAAGGATATTTCTACAGGCTGTGTAAGAGGTTTCCGAGCCAATCATAACGAAGCCTGCGCCCTCGCCCGGTTTCTTGAATCAAAGGGTTGACACGCCCGCCGCGCTCATTTTCAACGACGTTTGGTCTGCCCGTCGACTTATCTCAGCCGTCGACGGGCAACTACTGCCATACTGCCCGCCCAATAAAACGGATCCGCAACAAATCGGATGGCGTTGACAACAACAATGTATTTCCAGGGGAAGTCTGCAACGTGACGGAATTTGATATCGGCGAGTTTTTTATCCGCGGTGAAGCCAGAGAAGTCGAGGGTGAATTTCAGGCCGTGATTGTCATGCGCGCCAAACCTCCGCTCAAGACCGTGACCTATCACCAGGTCGAAAAAGATCGCTGGTTCAAAACCCCGGATGTCGCTGCCATTGCGGCCCAGGAATCGGCCAGGGAACTGAAGGCGGCGGTCGATGCCGGGGCACTGAAAGCCTGACACCCGGATTGGCGGTCTATGCTCTGTGTTGCGTTTGAACATCGTGATCGAACTCCACCCGTGCGGCGCCCTCCAAATCAGGAGACCGCACGTCGCCCCTCGGCCCGACTGATGACCTGCAAGGAGATGAAGATGGAATCACCGACACACGACCTGAAAGGCCTGTTCGACCAGCTCGGCCTGGACTCCAGCCAGAAAGCGATCGACGACTTCATTGCCGCCCACTCCCTGCCCGACGACAAGAAGCTCATCGACGCCGAGTTCTGGACACCACAGCAGGCCGGCTTCCTCAAGGAACAACTGCGCGAAGACGCAGACTGGGCGCGGGTGGTCGACGACCTGAACCTGCGCATGCATCAGACCCACTGACCCCTTCAATGCTGGCTGTCAGGTCTTTCGGCGTTCAATTGCGCCAACCAGGCAGCCTTGCACTCCTGCGCTTCGTCGCGACTGGAGAACGCCGTGCCCCTGCGCTCGCCATTGAGCAACACCACCCAGCAAACCTTGCGTCCCATGGAGCGCAGACTGGCAGGTACGCCGCTGCCGATCATGACCGCGATATCAACTTTGCCTTGCATGCTGACCTCGAACTTAATTAGCAACCTAATTAATAGGTATGCTAGTTAAATCTTCGACGAGGAAACAGCAAAACGCTGCACAGGTTAGTTGCAGGATTTGTAACAATTGCCCGGTAACCCGATCCACTGTAGGAGCGAGCTTGCTCGCGATGGTCGTTAACGATGCCGCGTGTTTACTGACTAAACGCGGCGCTCTTGAGTCCATCGCGAGCAAGCTCGCTCCTACAGTTGAACAGCATTACACGGCAACCCGGGGTTTCTAGCGCGGCTTTTCCGGCTTGTAGCCCAGGCGCAAACCGCCCCAATGCCGGCCCTTGAGCATGATCGGCACCGAAAGATCGTGCATCAACTCGCCAGTGTCGCGTGTATAGGTTTGCAGTAGCACGGCCTTCTGATGGCTGCCGCAGCGGATTCCAGTGCGGTCGGCGAACTTGCGTTTGGTCCGGTTCTGCAAGGCATCAACCTGCGCGTCCCCCGTCAGCGGCTGGCTGAACGCATGGTTGTGGGTCGGCACATAACCCTGCTGAGTGCAGGCGATGGCGAACACCAATCCTTCGTGACGCGGTAACAAGGGTTCCTGGATCGCTGGTAAAACCTGATCGGTGTAGCGGTCGAAACGCGTCTGGTACTTGGCCGGGCTGGTATTGGGGATGACCTGGTAGTTGCGGTCGAACAGGTCGTCCAGACTGATTCGACCGGCATCGATATCCGCCTCGAAACGCTCTGCAATCCGGCTCGCGCCTTCCCGGGCCAGGTCATAGATCCGCTGGTGATAATCATCCAGCCCCACCTCGGCCAGTCGCTCGCTGATGGTTTCTGCCTGCCCTTCCATTTGCACCGCCGCCTGGGCCAGGCGCTGAGTCTGCTGGTCGCTGACCGCCAGGTCGCTGCGCATCTGCTCGATGGCGTGAAACAGGCTGTCGAGCTGTTCACGGTTGGTGTCTGCGCCCCGGGCGATTTCCCCGACCTGGGACTCGACACTGGCCGCCAGGCGGGCAATGTTCTCCAGGTGCTGCCCCGTGCGCTCGACCTGCTCGACGCCGGTGTCGAGGTCGCTGGACAGTTGGCGGATCTGCTCCACCACCTGTGTCGTACGTTGCTGGATATCGGCAACCATCTCACCGACTTCGCCCGTCGCGGTCGCCGTGCGCGCGGCAAGCCCGCGAACTTCGTCGGCCACCACTGCAAATCCGCGACCGTGCTCCCCCGCCCGCGCCGCTTCAATGGCGGCGTTCAACGCCAACAGGTTGGTCTGGCTGGCGATGGACTGAATCACCAGGGTCACGCGCTGGATATCATCGCTGCGCAGGCTCAAGGCTTCGATCAGTTCACGGCTGTTACTGGCGCGCTGGCTGAGCTGATGCATGCGGGCAATGGACTCGATCAGTTCCGTACGCCCCATCACGCCGCTTTGATGAGCCTCGCTGGCAGCGCTCAGCGCCTGGCGACTGAGCAGCGAGGTGGCGTGTTCGGTGGTAATCATGACCTCGGCGTTGCTGACGATCTGTGCCGCCGCCGACAGCTGCGATTGCAGTTTTTGCGCCAATTGCCGAACCGAGAACGCCACCCCGGCGGCCGAGAGCGCGTTATGGCTGGTGGTGTAGGAAAGATCGCGAGTCAAATCGCCGATGGCATCAGCGTTGTCGGGGGAAGCCGCCTGTGGGGTCGCGCGCGAACGCAAGCGAGGCAGCCAGATAATCAGTACGGCCAGGGGCAGGCCAAGGTAGAGCGACCAACCGCCCAACGTCATGCCACATAACAACAGCATCAGGGCGATGCTTTGCAGCGTCGGTGTCAGCCAGCGGTTTTTCGGCAACAGCATTGGTGCAGACACTGCCGCAGCCAGAGACCCGTCTCTTGTCATCATCGTCACCCCGGAAAACTTCTAATTGTTGTCTTCGCATTAAACGCCGGCATAAGGCCATTATCCATGAGCCTTTAGTCGCGAACGTTGCAGCAGATCAATAGAAGAATCGGGAAATCGCAGACGGCAGAAAACAAAGATCGCAGCCTGCAGCAACGCCCTACTTCAATTGCGTAGGAGCTGCCGCAGGCTGCGATCTTTTCAAGGCAGCCCGGTTCAACAGGGCTGCCTCACAGAATCAGGCCTGACGCTGGTGCTTGTCGATTTGCTCGTGACGCTCTTGAGCTTCGATGCAGTACTTGGTGGTCGGGCTGATCAGCAGGCGCTTGAGGCCGATCGGCTCGCCGCTGTCGTCGCACCAGCCAAAGCTGTCTTCCTTGATGCGCTCAAGGGCTTGTTCCAACTGAGGCAGCATGCGCTGGTCGCGATCGATCGCGTTCACCAGCCAGGTGCGCTCTTCTTCGACCGAAGCCGCGTCTGCCGGATCGGCCGGGGTGTCCAGGCTTTCGATGGCGATGCGGTTCTGTTCGATGCGCTCATGGGTTTCGACTTTCATGTTCTGCAACAGCTCGGAGAAAAAAGCATGTTGCTCGGCATTCATGTAGTCATCCGCCGGCATGGCCAGCAACTTGTCCTTTGTCATTGATATCTCTATAAAAAAACGTGCATTAAGGCGAATTAGGGAGCGTTCCGGCAGACCTGGGCAGGCCATCGGAAAGGCGCCGTTTGTTCCAAGCGCCACCCGGCACTCAATTTACGAGGGGCGGCAGTCTAAGGCCGACTTGAGGCCTCAGCAACTGAAAAGACAGCGAATTTGTCCGACAAAGCCCTGAAAATGCTCTACGGCAGGCTTTGAGGCGGTAATCGGAGTGCGTTTATAGCAAGAAATTCAATCGAGCGGCTGTATATAGAAGACAAACGGCCTGCACGAGGCCATTTTCCCTGCCATTTGCACGGCGGCGAACCTCAGCTAAGGTTGTCCTCCCGAAATGGCCATATAAAGGAAAGGACCATGAAGCTGATCGGTATGCTGGACTCGCCCTATGTCAGGCGCGCCGCCATTTCTGCCAAATGCCTGGGAATCACGCTGGAACATCAATCGGTCTCAGTGTTCCGCCACTTCGAACAATTCCGGCAGATCAACCCGGTGGTCAAAGCGCCCACCCTGGTGCTGGATGACGGTGAGGTGTTGATGGACTCGACGCTGATCATCGACTATCTGGAAACCCTGGCCGATAACAGCCTGATGCCCGTCGAACCGGCTCAGCGTCTGCGCGCGTTGCGCCTGATCGGGCTGGCGCTGGCCGCCAGCGAAAAGTCCGTGCAGCTTTACTACGAGCGCAACCTGCGGCCGGCGGAAATTCAATTCGAGCCTTGGGTGCAGCGGGTCGAAGGACAACTGGTGGCGGCCTGGTCTGCGCTGGAGCGGGAGCTGGAAAAGCAGCCGCTGAAGACTGACGGTGCGATCGAGCAGGACGGCATCACCCTCGCCGTAGCCTGGAGCTTCACCAACCTGGTGGTGCCGGATCAGGTGAGTGCGGCGCAGTTTGCGCGGGTCGCCACGTTCACGGCGTATGCCGAAGGGCTTGAGGTGTTTGTCAGTACGCCGATTGACTGACGGATTCATTTCGCCTCATCGACCGCCATCGCGAGCAAGCTCGCTCCCACAGGAACGCGTGATTCCCTGTGGGAGCGAGCTTGCTCGCGATGGCTTAAGCAAAAGCGCCGCTTCACCCAAAGGCAAAGGCGGCAGTCGAATCAATGCACAAACAACGCAATCAAGATAATGATCGGGATCGGCACGCCGAGAAAGAACAGCAGTAATGAACGCATGGTAGTTCTCCTGGATTAACGAATCGGTGCAGCGGTGACGTAGGTATCGGTTTCCAGATACACCACCGCATCCCGACGACGACCGCCGAAGGTCGCGGCAAGGCTGGCGAAGAACGCACCGGCCAACAGCGCAACGAACATCCACAGCGTGGTCCACGCCGCCACTTTCGCGGCGGTGTCAGCGGCTTGTTGAGCGGCCAGCTTGGCGTCGGCCACGGCTTTCTGGGTGCGGGCATAGACCTCATCGACACGACGTTCGGCGTCGGCCTGAGTGAGGTTGGTCCGCTGCGCGACCAGTTGCGCCAGGTAAGTCCGGTCTTCGGCGGCCAGCTCACCCCTGCTCAGGGAACGCACAAAGATCCGGGTGACGGTGCCCCGGGCCGCATCATCGCTGATGGCAACCGGGCGATCATCACGGAACAGGCTGTCGACGAAGTAACCATACTCATCGCCTTGGGTATTGCCCGCCGCACTGCCCACGGCTTGCGTCGCGGCACTGGCGGCACCGCCGACCATGTGTGCCCCGGCCTGCACACCGCCGCCGACCAGGCTGCTGACCGACCCGGCGACCAGCGTGGCCGTCACCAGCGTCGCCACGCACCAGGCCAGAAAACCATGGGCCGTGTCGCGAAAGTAGACTTCATCGCCGTGCATGTACGCCCACTTCACCCGCAGTCGCCCGGCGATGTAACCGCCAAGCCCCGAAGCGACAATCTGGGTGAAGGCCAGCCAGACAATGGTCGAGATTCCCAGGCCTTTGGCGCTCACGCCTTCATTGGCCCAAGGCGACACCGCCGAAAAACCCAGGCCGAAGCCGAGCAACACCAGGATCAGCGACAACGCCGCCGCGGCAGCGGCACCCGCGAAAATCGCCCCCCAGGACACGCCGGACAGCGTGGTGGACTCATTCATGGCGGGGTCCATGGCGGGATAGAAACCGTCAGAGGATCTATTCATAGTTGTATCGCTCCAGGCAGAAAGATGGTGTTACAACTCTTCGAGGAAGGAATTGCAGTCACCGTGCCAGCCACGCATTTTGAATAAATCGTTGTGCTTCAATCGTTTAGAAAGTTTGAACTTCCCGGCCCCATGCAAACTGCAAGGATCAGGTTTAGCCAACGGGTTTTATGCATGGGTTATTTGCGTTGCCACTGGCGGTCAGACAACCTTTTTTTTGGGGGGGGCGTTCACTGGTTTTTCGATTCGGACGCGGTCTTTTGTGGGAGCTGGCTTGTCGGGTCGCCGCATCGCAGCGATGGTCGTTAACGATTACGCGTGTGAACTGGATAAACGTGGCGCACTTGAGTCCATCGCCAGCAGGCTGGCTCCTATTCCCCGGGAACGCGTGAAGCGACCCCGCCCAGATGAAAGTTAATTTATTAAGTCGCAGTTTTTTCTTGGCAAAATGCTCGCAACTTCGTATTGAACTGCAAATCAGGCCAGCCTTATGACCCGCATCTTGACCATCGAAGACGACGCCGTGACCGCCCGGGAAATTGTCGCCGAACTGAGTAGCCACGGCCTCGACGTCGACTGGGTCGACAATGGCCGCGAAGGGCTGGAGCGGGCAGTCAGCGGCAACTATGACCTGATCACCCTCGACCGCATGTTGCCCGAGCTCGATGGACTGGCGATCGTCACCACGCTGCGGACCATGGGCGTGGCGACACCGATCCTGATGATCAGCGCACTCTCCGACGTCGATGAGCGCGTGCGCGGCTTGCGCGCCGGCGGCGACGACTACCTGACCAAACCCTTCGCCACCGATGAAATGGCCGCCCGGGTCGAAGTCCTGCTGCGCCGGCAGAACACCGTGACCGCCCAGGCGACCACGTTGCGGGTGGCGGATCTGGAGCTGAACCTGATCAGCCACGAAGCGAGCCGCGACGGTAAACTGCTGACGCTGTTGCCCACCGAGTACAAACTGCTGGAATTCCTGATGCGCAATACCGGGCAAATCCTCTCGCGGATGATGATTTTCGAAGAAGTCTGGGGTTACCACTTCGACCCCGGCACCAACCTGATCGACGTACACATCGGCCGTCTGCGCAAGAAAATCGACCCGCCTGGCAATGTCCCACTGATTCGGACCGTGAGAGGCTCGGGTTATGTCATTGCCGAACCCGTCTAAAGGCTGGCGCTCTTCCAGCAGCCGTTTGCTGGCGCTCTACAGTTCGCTGTTCGTGATCTGGAGCGGGATTCTCATGGGGGTCATGTACTACGAGGTTTCCGCTTATCTGGACAATCTGGCCAAACATTCACTGATGCAACGTCAGCACCTGTTTTCGCGCTTCTCGGGCGAGCAACTGGTGGACGCCCTCGCCGTCAGCATGACCTTCGACATCCGCGGCATCGACGCCTACGGCCTGTTCGATGCCCGGCACCGTTACCTCAGCGGCGCCCTGCGCTACATTCCGGACGGCTTGCCGCTCGATGGCAAGATCCACATGCTGCGCGACTGCGATGCCTACGGCGACAATGATGACCAGACGCTGCCCGCCGACAGTTGCGACGCCGTGGCGACCCGTACCCTCGACGGCCGCTGGCTGGTGCTGGTGCGCGACAACGGTTCGCTGTTCGCCGTGACCCGCATCATTCTTCACGCGCTGTTCTGGGGGGTGACCCTGACCATCCTGCCGGGCATCGTCGGCTGGTATCTGCTGCGGCGCCGGCCGTTGCGCCGCATCCGCGGGATCCAGGCCAGTGCCGAAGCCATAGTCGCGGGCGACCTGAGCCGGCGCCTGCCACTGTCCAGTCGGCGTGACGAACTGGACATGCTCGCCGCCATCGTCAACGCCATGCTCGAACGCATCGAACGCCTGATGCACGAGGTCAAGGGCGTGTGCGACAACATCGCCCATGACCTGCGCACGCCCCTGACCCGTCTGCGCGCGCAGCTTTACCGCATGCAGCAGCAAGCCGGCGAAGGCTCGCCGCAGGCCATGCAACTGGACCTGGTGCTGGCCGAGGCCGATACGCTGATGGCGCGTTTCCGTGGCCTGCTGCGGATTTCCGAACTGGAAGATCGCCGGCGCCGCTCCGGTTTCGTGCAACTGGACCCCGTGGCGTTGCTGCAGGAACTGCATGAGTTCTACCTGCCCCTGGCGGAAGACGACGGCCTGGTTTTCCAGCTGCACCTGCCCGCGTCATTGTCACCCCTCAATGGCGACCGGGCGCTGCTGTTCGAAGCCGTGGCGAACCTGCTCAGCAACTCGATCAAATTCACCCCGCCCGGTGGTGCGGTGATCCTGCGCGGGGTCAATGCTGGCGGGCATACACGGATCGAAGTGCTCGACTCAGGCCCCGGCATTCCCGAGGCGGAGCGTGAAGCGGTATTCCAGCGTTTCTATCGCGCCGAGGCTGGCAATCAAAAGACCGGCTTCGGGCTGGGCCTGTCCATCGTCGCGGCGATTGTGAGCCTGCACGGATTTACGCTGGAGGTGGGCAGCAGCGAACTAGGCGGTGCGCGGCTGGTGCTTGATTGTCGGGAGAGTTTGATACCGCAGGCCTAGTGTTCATCTGAAGATCAAAACAGATCCCCTGTGGGAGCGGGCTTGCTCGCGAATGCGGTTTCTCATTCAACAAATATGTTGGCTGACACTACGCATTCGCGAGCAAGCCCGCTCCCACAGGGGGATTGGTGTTTTGACGGTCAGGCCGGGTAATTGGCCCGCAAGGCCTCAAGTCCACCCTGATAAATCCCGGTAAACAACGCCTCCACTTCCTCATTGCTCACGCCCACCGGTTCAAACCGCCCGGACCAGGTCACCCGCGCGCCATCGCCTTGCGCCTCGACCTTGATCGTCGCCAGATATTCAGTTGCCGGAAAGGGAGCCTGCTCAATCGAGTAGCTGTAGGTTCGGCCCATGTTGTCGAAGGTTTGCAGGCGTTCGATCACCACCGCGCCATCCGCCGTTTGCAGGCTGCGCACGCGCCCACCGTCACTGAGCTCGCTCCTGGGAATGAACGGCAGCCAGTCCGGCAGCGAGTTGAATCCGCCAATCAATTGCCAGACCTGTTCGGCCGAAGCCGGGATGTCGATGAAGGCTGTTGCAGTTGCCATGAAATGCTTTCTCCAATCAATAAGGTTCAGATGGCCAGGCTGTCGACGACACCGCCGTCGACCCGCAAGGCAGCACCGGTGGTGGCCGAGGATAACGGCGAAGCGATGTAGGCCACCAGATTGGCAACCTCCTCGACGTCCGCCACGCGCTGGATGATCGACGTCGGCCGGGCCTTGCGCACGAACGCATCGGCTTCGTCCCGGGCGCTGCGCCCGGATTCGGCCGTGGCGTCCTTGAGCATGTCTTCCAGGCCATCGGTAAAGGTCGGGCCGGGCAGGATCGCGTTGACCGTCACCCCGGTGCCGGCCAGGCGTTTGGCCAGGCCATGGGACACGGCGAGGTTGGCGCTTTTGGTCACGCCATAGTTGATCATGTCCGCCGGGGTCGCCACGCCGGATTCCGAAGACAGGAAGATCACCCGCCCCCAACCCTGCTTGACCATGCCCGGTGTGTAGTGCCGGGACAGGCGCACACCGGAGATCACGTTGACCTCGTAGAAGCGCGTCCACTCACTGTCCGGGGTGTCGTAGAAATCCACCGTGTTGAAGATCCCGAGGTTGTTCACCAGGATGTCTGCCCGTGGCTCGGCGGCGAACAGTTTTTCGGCGCCTTCGGCGGTGCCCAGGTCGGCGGTCACGCCACGCAATTGCGCGGCGGGAACACGCTGACGGATGCTCGCCAGTGCCTGCTCGACCTTGGCCGTATCGCGGCCGATCACCACCACCGTGGCGCCCGCCTCGG
Source organism: Pseudomonas sp. GNP012 (assembly GCF_054343835.1). Classification (NCBI taxonomy): domain Bacteria; kingdom Pseudomonadati; phylum Pseudomonadota; class Gammaproteobacteria; order Pseudomonadales; family Pseudomonadaceae; genus Pseudomonas; species Pseudomonas sp. GNP012. Next base: position 3,084,485 of record NZ_JBTGUU010000001.1, read on the forward strand.
CCAGTGCCTGGCTGATGCCCAGGCCAATGCCGGCGGTGCTGCCGCTGACGATTGCCAGTTTTGCGCTCAAATCAATCTTCATGTTCAAGCTCCAATGAGGGGCAAGGGCGCGCGCTCGCAAATCAGCTTCGCCTCACGCAACGCCTGCCAGAAAGCAGCGGGAATCACCGCCGACAACGATTTCGACTTGCTGCGCCAGGGCGGCGCCCATCAAAACGCTGCAAGGCGCGATCATGGTCCGGAAGAGTGTAGCGACCGGCCAGCAGAAAACCGCCCGGCTGCGCTTCGCTCAGATCAAGGGTCAGCTCGCAGGGTTCGACCTTGTTCACCCCCAGGCCCCAGCCCTTGATCACGCCTTCCTCGCGCAAGCGGTGAACCGGGCGCTGGATCGACTTGATCCGCCTGAGTAAAGCACCGAACGTGTGGGAGCGAGCTTGCTCGCAATGAGGGAGCATCAGTAAACGATGATGTGCCTGATGCACCGCAATCGCGAGCAAGCTCGCTCCCACAGGTATTCAGCGAACGCTAGATTCCGCAGGGTTTGCTGCTTTACTGAAAAAACCCACCCCCACCGAGCCATCACCATGAATCGCAACGACCTGCGCCGCGTGGACATGAACCTGCTGGTGATTTTCGAAACCCTGATGTTCGAGAAGAACCTGACCCGGGCCGGGGAAAAGCTGTTCCTCGGTCAACCCGCTGTCAGTGCATCACTGGCCAAGTTGCGCGATCTGTTCGACGACCCGTTGCTGGTGCGCAACGGTCGAACCCTGGAGCCGACCCCGCGGGCGTTGCAGATTCTCAAGGAGTTGCAGCCGGCGATGGACACCATTTCCGGGGCGGTCAGCCGGGCCAAGGATTTCGAGCCCTCCACCAGTCGCGAGGTGTTTCGTATCGGCCTGTCCGACGACGCCGAATTCGGGCTCTTTCCGCCGCTGCTCAAGCAGATTCGCGAAGAGGCGCAGAACGTTGTGGTGGTGGTGCGCCGGGTGAATTTCCTGCTGATGTCGTCGATGCTGGCCAGCGGCGAGATTTCCGTCGGTATCAGCTACACCACGGAATTGCCGGCCAACGCCAAGCGCAAGAAACTGCGCGACCTGAGTGTGAAGATCCTGCGCGGCGATGACCGTCCCGGCCCGCTGACCCTCGACGAGTTCTGCGAACGTCCTCACGCACTGGTGTCGTTTTCCGGGGATCTGAGCGGTGCCATCGACAATGACCTGGCCCGCATCGGCCGTTCGCGGCGGGTGGTGCTGGCGGTGCCACAGTTCGCGGGCTTGCGGGCCTTGCTGGCGGGTACTGACATGCTCGCCACCGTACCGGATTACGCGGCCAGCGCGCTGATCGAAGGCAGCAGCCAGTTACGGGCGGACGATGCGCCCTTTGAGATCAACCTGTCCGAACTGTCGATGGTCTGGAACGGGGTCAGCGATAACGATCCGGCAGAACGCTGGTTGCGTTCGAAAATTGCACAGCACATGGCGGCGCCACCGTCGGGGCATTGATCGACTGCAGGAGCACCGGCTCGGATTCGCGCAGGTACACCGGCATGTCGGTCACCGGTGGCATGGCCGGAATCTCGAAGTACATCTGCACCACCCAGCCGCGGTGGTAGCTGGCGTGGTTGACCACATGCATCAGCATCGCGCCGGCGCTCATGGTGCCGCTTTCGCCCGAGACAAAGGTGAACTCCACAGGCCTGTCCAGGGAGGCATCGGTTTGCCGGGCGCTCCAGTCGCAGTACCAGTGATCGATCTCTTTTTGCGCCTGGCGCAGTTCCGACAGGTCGGCATGCAGCAGATCGTGCGAGGTCTTGAAGCCATGTCCCCGGCCTTCAAGATGCGCCCGCCAGATGCAATCCACCACGTAGACATGATTGAGGGTGCCGATCATGTTGTTGAACACCGACACCCGTTGTTTTTTGACTTCGCCCGGAGGAAGCGCCGCAAGGCTGTCAAACAGACGCTGATTGGCCCAGCGTTTGTAATCGGCCAGCAGGCAGGCAGTGCGTACGGTGATCATCAGAGTTCTCCGATGGCAGTAAGCGCACTCCCTAGCATAGACCCGATGCCCGCAAGGCAGGGCCAACACCGATCATCGGTCGTCGAGGCGTTTCACCACGTGCCCGGCAAGCGCCAGGCAACTGGTCAGCCCCGGTGATTCGATGCCGAACAGATTCACCAGCCCCGGCACGCCATGTTCGGCGCATCCGCTGACGAGAAAATCGGCGGCCGGCTCGGTCGGCCCGCTGATTTTCGGGCGAATGCCGCTGTAGGCCGGTTGCAGGCTGTTGTCCGGCAACCCCGGCCAATAACGGCGGATCGCCTGATAGAAGCCCTCGGCCCGGCGGGGTTCTACGCGGTAATCAATGTGCTCGACCCATTCGACATCCGGCCCGAAGCGCGCCTGGCCGCCCAGGTCGAGTGTCATGTGCACGCCCAGTCCGGCGCTCTCCGGGGCCGGATACACCAGGTGCCGAAAGGGTGCCCGGCCGCTGAGACTGAAATAACTGCCCTTGCACCAATGCGCCTGGGGCACGAACTGTGCTGGCAGGCCGACGATAGTGCGCGCCACTTGGGGAGCGGACAGCCCCGCGCAGTTGATCACTTCGCGGCAGCGCAGGGTCATGGGTTGGCTGCCGCCCATGTGCAACTCGAAGCCCTGGTCGATGCACAGGGCCGACAACAACGGCGTGTGCAAGGCCAGCGTCGCACCGAACCGCTCGGCGTCGCCCTGAAGTGCCAGCATCAGCCCGTGGGAATCGACGATGCCGGTAGAGGGCGACCACAGTGCCGCGACGCAGGACAACGCCGGCTCAAGCTCCCGGGCCTGCGGGCCATCCAGCCATTGCAGGTCATCGACACCATTGACACGCCCCTGCTGCAACAGGCGCTGCAAAGCCGCGTGCTGCAGTTCGTCGGTGGCCACGATCAGCTTGCCCACGCGCCGGTAATCGACACCGTGCTCATCGCAATAGGTGTAGAGACGCTGCTTGCCCTCCACGCACAACCGCGCCTTGAGGCTGCCGCCCGGGTAATAGATGCCGGCGTGAATCACTTCTGAATTACGCGAACTGATGCCCGTGCCAATACCCCCTCCAGCCTCGACCACCAGCACGTCCCGCCCGCTCATGGCCAGCTGCCTGGCCACCGCCAACCCGACGACTCCGGCTCCGATCACCACGGTGTGAATATCCACGCTCAACGACCCTGCCTCCTACACCTGCTCTCACCGGCGACGCCTCAGAGCCCTCCTCACGGAACTCTCGTCGACTGCCACGTATCCTAAACTATGTGGTACATCCCTTATGCTTAATGCTGTCGGAGGACACCGTCATGCGCCGCATATTTATCATCTCTGCACTGGTACTTTGTTTACCCGCAGGCTCGGCTCTGGCCAAAGTGGATGCCGGTGACGTCGCCACTTCCGCCGGGGTTTCCGCATCGCTGTACTCAACGTTCAAAGACCACAAACTCATGATTCCCGCCCGGGATGACGCCTCCAGCTTCATCGCCAGCGGCGGTGCGATTCGTGGTGCTTATCTGGAGTCGGTGCTGAAAAAGATCCGTCAGGACAATCCCGCCCTCAACAACGCAAGCGACGAAGACCTGGCCCGCGCCATCCTCGTCCAGGAAGGTGTTGGCGCCGATCACTGAAGACCGTCATCGCCAGCGGTGGGGCTTGTGACACCGGGATAGCGTTTCCAGCCCTGCCTCGCGTGCGTGCCAGTGGACATGCGTGCCCACCCGGCCACGAGCTGCGCGTTGATACTCACCCCGCCACACACCACGATCACCACGTCATGGGCGTCGGCAATCGCCGGGTGATCCAGGTAGGCGATCGCCAATGAAACGCCGCACGCCGGCTCGACCAGCTGACGCAAATCATTGGCGTAACGCACCACGCCCATGATCGCCTCATCATCACTGAGCACCACGCACTCATAGGGGAAATCGCCGATGTGCCTGACCGGCCAGGCGGCCACTTGCGCGGCGCCCAGGGACGTGGCAACCGTGTCGATTTTCGGCAGTCTGACCGGGTGCCCGGCCGCCACCGCCGCGGCGAATGACGCCGCGCCTTCGGTTTCGCAGGCGACGATGCGGCAATCGGTGTGCCGATGACGAATCAGGCCGGTGAGCAACCCGGCCAGCAAGCCCCCGCCGCCCACCGATGCCACCAGCACATCCACTGGCGGGCAGTCGGCAAGGATTTCATCGACCATGGTGCTGTGCCCTTCCCACAACACCGGGTGGTCGAAGGCCGGCACGAATTCGCTGCGTGGGTCCTGGGCAAGTTCCCGGGCCCATTGATTGGCTTCGTCCCAGACTTTGCCGTGCTCGATCACCTCGGCGCCGGTCTTGCTGATCCGCGCCCGGGTGCTGTGCGGGGTGGTATGCGGCACCACGATGCAGGCCTTGAGCCCCAGGCAGGCCGCGGCCATGGCCGTGGCCAGTCCCGCGTTTCCGCCGGAGGGACAGACCACCTTGCGCTTGCCCTGCTGCGCCGCCCGGCTGCACAGCAATCCGATGCCGCGTATTTTGAACGAGCCGCCAGGTTGCAGGTTTTCCAGTTTCAGCCAGATACGGCGGGTCGGGGTCGAGAGGCCAGGGTGCAGAATCAAAGGCGTGCGGATGTGAAGCATGTCGGTTCCTGTTACACGCCACCGGCTCGCCGAACAGGTCGACGAGCCAGCGGTGAACGGTCCTCTCATGCAAGTTTAGTTCACCCGGTCGGGGTGCCGTCTCAGCGATAACGCGGCGCCGCCACGCAATTGCCAAACAACCCGGACAGCGTCTTGCGCTGGGCTTCGTAACGATCCCACTGGCTGCCATCGTGCAGGCCCGGGATGGTCACTGTCTCACCGGCCGCCAGACCAGCGAGCGCGGCATCGACCATGTCTTCGGCGGACATTACGATCTCCTGCGGCAGATTTTCCACCGGGTTGCCGGCCTCGCTCCAGAAATCGGTGGCAGTCGCCCCCGGCAACACCGCCTGGACGCGTACGCCTTTATCCGCCAGTTCATGCTGCATCGACTGGCTCAGGGCCAGGACAAACGCCTTGGTCCCGCCGTACACGCCGTTGAGGATTTCCGGGGCGATGGCGACGATGGAGGCGATATTGACCAGGGTGCCGGCGCCCCGGGCAACGAAACCGGGTACAGCGGCGTAGGCCAGGCGCATCAACGCCGTCACGTTGAGGCTGACCATCGCTTCCATGTCGTCCACGGGACTGGCCAGCAGCGGCATGACGCCACCGACCCCGGCGTTGTTGACCAGCAAGGTGATGCTGGCGTCGTTGCGCAGGATCTGTTCGACCCGCAGCGAATCCGCCTTGTTCGTCAGGTCGGCGACCACCACCTCCACGGTGCGCCCGGTCTGGTCGCTCAAATGCTTGGCCAGGGCATTGAGTCTGCCCCGGCTGCGGGCCACCAGGATCAGGTCGTAACCCTGGCGGGCCAGGCGGTCGGCATACACCGCGCCGATGCCCGAAGAAGCGCCGGTGATCAGTGCAGTGCCTTTGGATGAGAGAGCCATGGTGCAATTCCTCAAGGGTAAGGCGAGAGATTCGCCGGGTGCCGTCCGTTATAAAGGGACTTACGCCCGTCTCAAATGACGTTTAAAGTACGTTTTTCGGACATACCGTTTGAGGACAGGCCGATGATCAGCGTGGCGTTCGTGGTTTTCGAGGGTTTCCAGTCCATGGCGCTGGCCGCCATGCCGGTGTTCGAATACGCCAATTTCAGCGCCGCACAGACCCTGTATGACGTGCGCGTGCTGTCGGAAAACGGTCACACCCTGCGCGCCTCGGGTGGCTTGAGCGTTTGCACCGAGGCCTTCGACGGGCGCGTGTTCGACACCGTCATCGTGGTCGGCGGCGACTCGATCGTCGAACAGGCGCCCGAGGCCGTGCTGGAGTACCTGAAAGCCAGCATCCACAGCGCGCGCCGCACCGCGTCGATCTGCTCCGGGGCGTTCGTCATGGCCCAGGCCGGCTTGCTCGACGGACGGCGGGCCACCACCCACTGGGCCTACGCCCGGGAACTGCAGGCGCGATTTCCGGCGATCAAGGTCGAGGCTGATCGCATCTACGTGATCGACGGTTCGATCTGGACTTCGGCCGGCATGACCGCGGGTATCGACCTCGCACTGGCCATGGTGGAAAAGGACCACGGCGCCGAGCTGGCCCGGGCCGTGGCGCAGAAACTGGTGATGTACCACCGCCGTGCCGGCGGCCAGTCGCAGCATTCGGCGCTGCTGGAACTGGCGCCGAAATCCGACCGCATCCAGACCGTGCTCGGCTACGCCCGGGAACACCTCGCCCAGCCCCTTTCGGTGGAGCAACTGGCACAAGTGGCCAGCCTCAGCCCCCGGCAATTCAGCCGGGCGTTTCGCGCCGAAACCGGACAATCACCGGCCAAGGCCATCGAGAACCTGCGTCTGGAAGCCGCGCGACAGTTGCTCGAGCGCGGACGCCTGACCCTCGACCAGATCGCCCTGGAAACCGGGCTCACTGACCGCCGACGCATGCGCGAAACCTTCCTGCGGGTCTTCGGACAACCACCCCAGGTGATCCGGCGCAATGCGCGAGCAGAGGTGATTTGATTGCTACCTCGCTGAGGTGGGAACCCTCGGTATCTACACTGAACATAGCGGAGGTCTTTTTGGAGGCGCCATGAAAATCTCGGCCAAACTGGCGTTTTTCGCCGTCGTAAGCACCCTCGCCTACCTAGCCCTGGCGATCTGGGGGCTGGGCGGTTTCGCGGCTTTCTTCAGCCACGGCTCACTGGTCGTCGTTGCCCTGGCCACCCTGATCATGGCCGTCGCATCGCTGTTCACCGAGGCCAACCTGAGTTCGGGAGAACGCGAAGACCGGGGCAATCGCTGGGTCCTCGCGGTCTTCGGCGTGATCGGCGTGCTCAGCGGCTTTGTGCCGGCCTATACCGACCGCATCGACTTCTGGACGTTTGGAGGTGAAGGCGTGCGCTGGCTCGGGGCACTGTTGTTTATCGCGGGCGGCGCGCTGCGGTTGTGGCCGGTGTTTGTGCTGGGCAAGCGCTTCAGCGGGCTGGTGGCGATCCAGCCGGGGCATCGACTGGTCACCGAGGGCATTTACCGGCGCCTGCGCAACCCCAGTTACCTGGGGATGATGATCATCGCCGTGGGCTGGGCGCTGGCGTTTCGCTCAAGTGTCGGCCTGCTGCTGGCGGCGTTGACCCTGATCCCGCTGATCGCCCGGATTCAATCGGAAGAAGCCTTGCTCAGGGCGCAGTTCGGCAGCGAATACGAAGCCTATTGCGCCCGCACCTGGCGGTTGGTGCCGGGACTTTACTGAAGCAACGCAGGACCCTGTGGGAGCGGGCTTGCTCGCGAAGGCATAGTGTCAGTCGCTATCAATGTTGACTGATACGCCGCTTTCGCGAGCAAGCCCGCTCCCACAGGGGAAATGTGTCGTTCACAAAAGCTGCAAACGAATCAGACCGTCGGCATCCACGCTCGCGGCAACCCTGTCATACCCGACCAACGTCCCATGCAACGTCTCGATCGGCTGCTCATGGGTCGCCGTGACAATAACCAAATCCGCCCCCGCCGCTTCAGCCGCCAGAATCCCCACCGTGGCATCTTCAAAAACCAGGCACTGCCCAGGCTCCACACCCAGGCGCCGGGCCGCGAGTCGGTAACCCGCAGGGTCCGGTTTGCCGGCAGTCACATCCTCGGCTGTGATCATCACGGCAGGCTCGGGAATCCCCGCCTCCGCCATCCGCCGCAGCGCCAGTTCCCGTGGGGCGGAGGTGACGATGGCCCACTGCCTGGCCGGCAAGGACCGCAGGAATTTCGCCGCGCCAGCCACTTCGAATACCCCCTCGACGTCGTCGATTTCCGCTTCGGTGATCCACGCGGCTTCGGCCTCGGCATCCACACCGGGCAAGCCCAGGCGCCTGATGGTGTCGATGGCGCGGGCGCCGTGAATGGTCGGCAGGAAGGACTCGACATCGACACCATGGCGCACGGCCCAGGTGGTCCAGACCCGCTCGGCAGCGGCAATGGACGTCAGGACGGTGCCGTCCATGTCGAACAGAAAGGCACGGTAAGTCGAGTTGAATACAGGGTGATCGGACAAGGAAAGGAACCTCGCAGCTGCCGGACGGATTTGCCCGGCAATGTAGCATCTGCGAACGGCTCAGTTGAGTCGTTTGGACTTGAAGGTCTGGCCCACACAATCGAGCAGCCCACCGATCATCCAGGGTTTCTTGATGAACGAGACCGCGTGCCGCACACCTGAGCTTTCAGGGGTTTCGAAACCGGACATGATCATGATCGGCTTGTCCGGCCAACGATCGCCGAACTGGTTGGCCAGGTCCGCGCCATTGAGCGTGCCGGGCATGGTGATGTCTGTCAGCAGCATGTGCACCTGCGGCGCATGCTGCTCCAGATAGATGACTGCCGCGTCCGCACTGATTTGCGGCTCGACGACAAAACCTTCCTCCTGGAGAATCTCGCAGAGAAACTCCAGGATCAACGGGTCGTCCTCAACTACCAGGATCAACCCGTCAGGACGATGTCCGCCCGCCGTCGGTACTCGACTCATGACCGTGCCGCTCCCTGATTGCCTCAATGATTTCGCGGAATTGGATCCGCTGCCTAAAGGTATGAGCAGCGCAGACCGCGGAAATTCATTTTTGATACAGCCAGGTGACCGGCATCACGCGTCCTGCAGGATCAGGTCGGCGCCCTTTTCCGCCACCATCAACACGGCGGCGTGGGTGTTGCCCGACGTCACGTTGGGGAAAATCGACGCATCGACGATGCGCAATCCGTCCAGCCCGTGGACCTTGAGGCGTTTGTCCACCACCGACTTCTGCTCGTCCGGGCCCATGGCGCAGGAACCGCACAAGTGGTAGATCGAGCCGCTGTTTTCGCGGAAGTACTGCAGCATCTGCTCGTCGGTTTCGACCACCGGTCCGGGCAACACCTCTTCGACGGTGATGCCCTTGAGCGCCGGCGCCTGCATGATCTTGCGCATCAGGCGGCTGCCCTGGATCACCTCGTCGATGTCCTTCTGGGTGCTCAGGTAATTGGGGTCGATCAGCGCCGCATCCCGCGGGTTTTTCGAGGCGATTTCGATATGCCCGCGACTGGTCGGCCGGCACGGGTTGAAGCACAACAGGAAGCCTGAGTACGGCTCCGGCTTGAGACTGGCCTTGTTGTTCTTCGGGATCTGGTACGACAGCGGGTTGAAGTACAACTGCAAATTCGGGTTGGTCTGCTGCGCGTCGCCACGGAAGAACCCGCCGGCCTGGTTCACACTCATCGCCAGCGCGCCCTTGCGGGTAAACAGGTACTTCAGGCCCAGTTTGAACTGGCCGAACAGCGAACTGAGCTGGTCGTTCAGCGTCGGGATGTTGGCCTTGTAGTAGTAACTTGCGCACAGGTGGTCCTGCAGATTCTGCCCCACCGCCGGCAGGTGCTTGACCAGCGGGATGTTGTGTCTGGCCAGCAGCGCCTGATCGGCCACGCCGGACAGTTGCAGGATCTTCGGCGTGTCCACGGCACCGGCGCAGAGGATCACTTCCTTGTTGGCGCTGAAAGTGCGCACCACGCCGTGCTGGGTGATGGAGACCCCGGTGGCACGTTGCCGGTCGTCGAACAGTACCCGGTCCACCAGGGCAAAATGCTCGACCGTCAGGTTCGGCCGGCTCAATGCCGGATGCAAATGGGCGAAGCTGCTGGAGCAGCGTTGGCCGTCGCGGGTGTTGACGTCATAGATGCCCGCACCTTCGAATTTCGGACCATTGAAGTCGTCGCTGATAGGGTAGCCCAGTTCGTCGCAGCCCTTGAGGAACACATCACAGATCGGATGGGTCTGGCCCTTCATCGGGGTGATGCTGATCGGGCCGCTGCCGCCGTGGTAATCGCTGTCACCCAGCGGGTGGTTTTCCAGCTTGCGAAAGTACGGCAGCACGTCCTTGAAGCCCCAGCCGTCGTTGCCGTTGGCCGCCCAGTCATCGAAGTCATGGGCCTGTCCACGCACGTAGACCATCGCGTTGATCGAGCCCGAACCACCCTGCACCTTGCCGCGTGGGGCATAGATCTCACGGTTGTTCAGTTGCTTTTGCGGGCGGCTGTAGTACATCCAGTTGAAGGTCGGGTTGTAATACATCTTGGCGAAGCCGACCGGGATCTTGAACCAGAAGGACGAGTCTTTCCCGCCCGCTTCCAGCAGCAGCACCGTGTGTTTCCCGGAAGCCGAGAGGCGATTGGCCAGAACGCAGCCTGCTGCGCCGGCGCCAGCGATGATGTAGTCGTATGTCATGCACGGTTACCGCGTAAGTCGTTGTACAAAAAAAGCCGGAATGGGTAGAGCCCTGTAGGAGCGAGCTTGCTCGCGATGAACCTGAGAACACCGCGGGGTATCAGGCCCCCAGCGTTATCGTTGACGATCATCGCGAGCAAGCTCGCTCCTACAAAAGTCTCCCGTCAGCCCCTGGCCGGCGAAGTGTCTTTGACATCCGCCGGAGTCGGCGCCATTTGCAGGTGCAACCGCTCACCGGTGTACGGCGAATGCTTGCGCACCACGTCCATGTTCAGTTCCACGCCAAGGCCCGGCTCGGTGGACGGGATGATGTAGCCGTCCTCCCACTGCAAGGGTTTGGTCAGGACTTCGGCATGGAAACCACCCCAGGTCATGATGCTTTCCTGGATCAGGAAGTTCGGCGTGCAAGTCGCCAACTGGAAGCTCGCCGCCGCGCCAATCGGCCCGTTGTAGAGGTGCGGGGCGATCTGCGCGTAATACGCCTCGGCCATGCTCGCGATCTTCTTCGCTTCCAGCAGGCCGCCGCAGCGTGCAACGTTCATTTGCAGGATCGACGCGCCGCCGGCCTGCAGCAGCTTGAAGAATTCGTACTTGGTGGTCAGGCGTTCACCGGTGGCGATCGGGATGCTGGTCTTGGCCGCGACTTGCGCCATCGCATCTTCCTGGCCTGGCGGCACTGGCTCTTCGAACCACAGTGGGTCGTACTTCTCCAGACGCTTGGCCAGGCGAATGGCCGAGGACGGCACCATCTGCCCGTGGGTGCCGAACAGCAGGTCGCACTTGTCGCCCACCGCTTCGCGGATCTTGCGGCAGAAGGTTTCGCAGCGCTCCAGCACTTCCAGGGAAATCTGGTGACCGGAGTACGCGGTGTACGGCCCGGCCGGGTCGAACTTCACGGCGGTGAAGCCTTTGTTCATGTTTTCGATGGCGCACTCGGCGGCCAGGTCCGGGTCGTCGTAGTCGTACTCACCCTTGCTGTTGACCGGGTACAGGTAGGTGTAGGAGCGCAGTTTTTCGTGGACCTTGCCACCGAGCAACTCGTAGACCGGTTTGTTCGCCGCCTTGCCGATGATGTCCCAGCAGGCCATCTCCAGACCGCTGACCACACCCATCATGGTCAGGTCCGGGCGCTGGGTGAAGCCGCTCGAATAGGCCTGGCGGAAAAAGCGTTCGATGTGGTGCGGGTCCTGGTTCAGCAGGTAGCGCTCGAACACGTCTTCGATGATCGGCAGCATGGCCTTGGGGCCGAAGGTCGCTGCGTAGATTTCGCCGACGCCTTCGATGCCGCAGTCGGTCTTGATCTTGACGAACAGCCAGTACATCCCGCCGATGTGCGGTGGTGGAACGGCAACGATATGGGTTTCAAGGGCGACGATTTTCATCTCAGGCACCTGTCTTCTTATTCATGGTTTTACGATTGATGCGCGCACGCAGCGTGAGGGCCGCCAGGGTCCCGAGCAGGCCGACGAACGCGATGTAGCCGAAATACAGCTTGTAGCCAAAGGCACCGGGGAAATGCTCGGTGAGGTAGCCGTTGATCAAGGGAATGAAGGCATCCGGCAGGTAACCCACCACCGAGACGATGCCGATGGCCAGGCCGGTGATGCGCAGCGGAATGTTGCAGGTGTCGAGAATCGCCCAGTACAGCCCGCGAATGGCGTAGGTCATCAGGCCGATGAAAATCACCGTGCCGATCAGCAGGCCGAGGCTGTTGAGGGCCGGGAACACGATCAGGCCGATCATCGCCAGGGAAGCGAGGAACAACGCGACGACCAGTACCGAAATATTGGAGAACTTGTCACCCAGCCAGCCGCCGCCGATGCCGCCGATGGGACGCATCCAGAGCTTGATGGTGGTGATGGTGCCGGCCATGACCGCAGTCATACCGCCGCCCTGCAGGTAATCGGAGAAACTGTAGGTGGCCCAGAAGATGTGGTAACCGCAGAACACAATGGCGGTGACCAGCCACAGTTCAGGGATTTTCACCAACGTGGTCAGGTCGCTGAGCAGGTTGAACTTGCCTTTCTCCACCGCCGGCGTGTCTTCCATGGCCTTCGGGTCCTTGATCAGCACCAGCACGCAGCCGATGGCGATACAGGTGAAGGAATACAGGTAGACCACGTGCTTGAAGCCTTCGGCCACCGACTCGCCACGGGTTTCGGTGGCGAAGGCGAACAGCGCCAGGGCGACGGTTGCCAGCAGGGCTTCGACCAGACCGCGACCGCCGTCGAGGATGCCGAAGAACCGACCCTGCTCGGTGTGATGGGCAATCATCTTCACCCGCTTGAGCACCGAGGCCCAGAAGGTCAAACCGGTGGTCAGGCCCCAGCAACCGAAGATGATCATCAAACCGGTCATCGACGGCGCGGTGGAGTACCACAGGCCCAGGGCGCCGGTGGCCACCAGCGAGAAGAAAATCAGGAAGCGTGGTGCAATGCGATCCGCCAGCCAGCCGCTGGGCAAATACGAGAGCAGGAAGATCGTGCCGAGCATCGAGTACAGGTAGCCCAGCTCGCTGTGGCTGATCTGGAACACTTCGAGCATGGTGGTCTGGTAGACCTGGCGCAGGTACAGGATCGGATAGATCGCACCGGCGGCGAGCACCAACAGCATCAGTTGGAAATAACGACTTCCCTTGTCGCTTTGGCTTTTTGAACCCGCGTTCGAACCCTGAACAGCGGCAACAGTGGTTGCAGGCTTTGACATCGAGTAGACCTCTGGCACCCGGTGGTCCGGGCGCTCGAATAATTGTTTTTATATGGCTCAGGTGTACTCAGGCCAATGTGGGAGCGGGCTTGCTCGCGAAAGCGGTCCATCATTCAAACAACATGTCGACTGAAAGGTCGCTTTCGCGAGCAAGCCCGCTCCCACATAAGCGAGAGGGGTGCTCCGGGTAAATCAGTACTTCATGACCACCAGACGGGTCTGGGTGAATTCGAGCATGCCGTGCTTGCCGTCATCACCACCCAGGCCCGAGCGCTTCCAGCCGGCGTGGAAGCCCTGGTACGGGTCGGCCGGGGTGCGATTGACGTACAACTCGCCGGCCTCGATGGCGTTGGCGACTTTCTGCGCGGTACGGTAGTTCTCGGTGTACAGCACCGACGACAGGCCGAACTGGTGGTCGTTGGCCATGGCCAGGGCTTCGTCGATGTCGCGGTACTTGAGCACCGGCAGCACCGGGCCGAAGATTTCTTCCTGGATGATTTCCATGCCCTGGCGACAGCCACTGAGCAGGGTTGGCGGGTAAAAATGGCCTTTGCCCTCAGGCAGTACGCCGCCGGTTTCCAGCACCGCGCCGTCGGCGATGGCGCGCTCGACCATGGCGTGGATGTTCTGTTGCGAGCTGGCGTTGACCAATGGCCCCATCAGGCTGGCGTCGGTGGCGCGGTCGCCGAATTTCACGGCGCTGATTTTCTCTTTCAGCAGGCCGAGGAATTGGTCGTAGACCCTTTCCTGCACATAGACCCGCTCCACCGCCGTGCACAACTGGCCACAGTGGGTGGTCTTGGAGGCGACGATCGCACTGGCGGCGGCTTCGAGGTCGGCGTCGGCCTCGATGATCGCAGGGGTCTTGCCGCCCAGTTCCAGGGACGGCTTGGCGATGTTGGCCTTGCAATAATCGAGCACAATGCGCCCGGCATTGACGCTGCCGGTGAGGGTGATCAGGCCCACGGCTTTGTGGGTGCAAACCGTGGCGGCGGTGGCGTGATCCATGGTCAGGATATTGATCACGCCCGCCGGCATGCCGGATTGCTGTACAGCCTTGGCGATTTCGAAGGCCGAGGTCGGCGTGTTGTTGCTCGGGCGTACGACCACCGTGTTGCCGGCGATCAGCGCCGGAGCGATTTTGCGCAGCAAGGTGTAGACCGGGTAATTGAACGGGATCAGGCAGGCGACCACGCCAATCGGCTCGCGATGCAGAAAGAGGTTTTCGTTCGGTGTGTCGCTGGGAATGATCTCGCCTTCGATGCGGCGCGCCCATTCGGCGTGATAACGGGTGATCTGCGCAGCGTAACGGGCTTCGTTGCTGGCATCGCTCACGCTTTTGCCGGACTCGGCGGCCAGGGCCTCACCAATGTTCTCGGCGCAGGCTTCCAGGGCATCGGCGAAGGCGCGCAAGTAATCGGCGCGTTCAATGCTGGTGAACTTGCCCCATACTTTTTGTGCTGCCTGGGCCACTTCGACCGCCGCCGTGGCTTCATCGGCCGTAGCCGCCGAGACGTGGCCCAGCAGCGCTTCGGTCGCGGGGTTGTAGACCGCGATCAGCGCATCGCTGACCGGTTCAATGAAGTGACCGTTAACAAAATTTCGCTCGAGTCGCATGTGAATCGCCCATCGTTGTTTTTTTCAATACCGCCAGTCTTGTCATGCAGACCGGGTTGAACAAACGATTTATTGAGCGACGAAACATTCGAAAAATGCAGGTTACCCCTGTGAACGGTGTGATCCCCTGTAGGAGCGAGCAAGCTCGCTCCTACGGGGGGGCGTGGTGTTTCAGGAAGCAGCGGTAGAGGGCTCCAACTGCCTTTGCGCCAACCAGACTTCCTCCTGCAGCCACTGGCTGAAGACCTGCAACTGCGGCATCTCGGTCTGCTCCGGCCGGGTCACCAGCCAGTAGGATTGATGCCCGTCGACGTGCACATTCAGCACCTGGGTCAACTGCCCGCTGGCCAGTTCCGAGGCAACCATGTGCCAGTCGGCAATGGTGATCCCCAGGCCATCGGTGGCAGCCTGGATCGCCAGGTCCAGCAGGTCGAATTCATAACCGCCCTGGGTGTCGACACCGCTGATGCGCGCCGCGTCCAGCCAGTGTTTCCAGGTCAGGTAGCGCTGGTCTTCCCGGGCCAGCACATGCAGCAGCGTCAGGCGATTGAGGTCCAGGCCCTGCTCGCCCCACTCCCGCGCATACAGGGACGGCGCGCACACCGCAATATGCCGCTCCTGTATCAGCAGCGAACTGTCCAGCCCGTCCCATTCGCCATCGCCGAAACGGATCGCACAATCCAGTGTGCTGGTCTCCGCCAGGCTGTCCTGCAAGCGCGTGGTGATGCTCAATTCCAACTCCGGATGCTGCTCGCGCAAGCGCCCCAGTCGCGGCATCAACCAGCGGCTGGTGAAGGTCGGCGGCGCGTTGATGTGCAGGCGGTTGGAATGAGTTTTCTGCTGGATGCTGCGCACCGTCAGCTCGATCTTGTCGAACGACTGGTGCAGCGCCCGCAACAGTACCCGGCCGGCGCTGGTCAGTTCGAGGTGATGGTGACGGCGCTCCAGCAGGTTTTCGCCCAGTTGCTCTTCCAGCTGCCGCACCTGGCGACTGACCGCGCTCTGGGTGACGTTGAGCAGTTCGGCGGCACGGGTGAAGCTGCCTGTGCTACCGGCCACTTCGAACGCTTTGAGCGCATTCAGGCCGGGCATTTTGCGTTTCATGAAAGGCTCTCAAGGACCAGTGACAGGGCGCAAGGATCCCATGACGGCGATACATTGTCCTACAGGATTTTTTCAGTAACATGCGTTCGAGGAAGGTTTCAGTGGATTTTTAATCGTTTGTTCATCGCAGCTCAGATCGCAAGACTGGCCGGCATCTCAAATAAAAATAACCGAGAGCTGCCACATGCCCTTCCCTGTTTCCCTGCGCTTGAGTCCTTTGTACCTCGCTCTACTCTGCACCTTTGCGGCCCCTGCCATGGCCGTGCAAGTCACCGACAACCTGGACCTTGGCGGCGCGGTGCGGGCCCGTTGGGACTACGACCCGGATCGCGACATCCAGAAATTCGGCCTGGACACCGTATTCCTCAGCGCCAAGTACAACTCCGACACCTGGATCGGTGAGGCCCAGTACCGTTTCTACGGCCGTTCCTATCCGTACCAGTACACCAGGAACTATGGCGATATCCAGTTCGCCAAGTACGCGTGGGCCGGCTACAGGTTCAACCCCGACCAGCAGGTGCAAGTCGGCCTGAACTCGGTGCCGTTCGGATTGCAGCCGTACTTCGGCAGCACCTTCTACGAAACCCTGGGCAACGTCATCGGCCTGGAAGACGTGCAGCAGGTCGGCGCCAAGTACATCCAGCAAAGCGGCGACTGGAACGTCCAGGCCGGTTACTACCTGCGTCCGGCCTGGCAAGGCAAAGGCACCAGCAATGGCGTCACCTACTCCAGCGTGGTATCGGAAGCCGACAGCTACGTGACCGACGGCAGCGACAACCAGGAACGCCACACCGTGGTGCTGCGCGTGGCCAGGGCGCTGGACCTGGGGCCATGGAAATCCGAGGTCGGCCTGTCCGGCCTGACGTCGAGCATTCAAAACCGCGACACCGACAATGACGGCCGGCGCAATGCCGTCGCGCTGCACTACCTGGGCAAAAACGGCCCCTGGGGCGTGCAGTTGCAGGCAGCGCGCCAGCAGATGTCTCCACGCAACCCCGGTACCGATGAACTGGTGACTTTCGGCGGTTACGACGGCACCTACAACGTCGCCAGCCGCGGCAACCTGTACGTGGCGGACCTCAGCTATGACGTGGCCGGCAAGTACCTGTTCGACCAGATCAGCGGGGTCAAGCTCTACGCCAACTACAGCGCCTTCGACAAATCCGCCGATGACTTCAAGACCTCCGAGCGGGCGATCCTCGGTACCTCGTTCTCGTTCAGCAAATTGTGGATCGCCACGGAATGGATCTTCGGCAAGAACGATCCGTACATTGGTGGCAGCAGCTATACCCAGAGCCTGGGGGCTGGCGGTACAGATCAGTGGGAAAACCAGTTGTACATGAACATCGGGTATTACTTCTGATCCGGAGGTTTTGGCGTCCATGAGGACGCCTTCGCGGGCAAGCCCGCTCCCACAATGTCCGCGTCGTACTAAAAAATCCGTGCACACCAAAGAACCTGTGGGAGCGGGCTTGCCCGCGATGGCGTCAGCCCAAACAACACTTGCATCGGCTCGTTGCCAATAGTCAGATAGACGCTACAAAACACATCAGAAATGAGCCCCCTCCCATGCGTCAACTGCCCTCGCTCAACATGCTGCGCGTCTTCGAAGAGGTCGCGCGGCATCGCAGTTTCAGCCAGGCAGCCCTGGAACTGAGCGTCACCCAGGGCGCCGTCAGCCGGCAGATCAAACAGCTGGAAGACTACCTTGGCGTGGCGCTGTTCGTCCGCACGCCCCAGGGCCTGACCCTGACCGAAACCGGCACCGCCCTCTCCCCGCACCTGGCGCAAGCCTTCGACCACATCGAGCGCGCCCTGCAAGCGGTGCGCGTGCCCAATCTGCGCCAACGCCTGCGCATCGTCGCGCCGCCGACCTGGGCCACGCGCTGGCTTTCCGCTCACCTGCGCGCCTTCGTTCAGCGCTACCCCGATATCAGTCTGAGCGTGACCAACCAGATGGGCCACGAGAGTCTTGCGGAAATCGACTGCCATATCCGCTTCGGCCTCGAAGCCGCCAGCCATTGCAGCAGTCGCTTACTGGTGATGGAGCGGCACATCGCCGTGGCCAGTCCGGAGTTGTTCAATGGCGAGCAGCCACCGGACCTGCGGCAATTTCCATTGCTGCACATCCTGCACGACGGCAAGCGCCTGAAGGTCTGGGAGAACTGGCTGGCGGCCATGGGCCGGGAGGATGTCGATGCCGGGCAAGGGCTGGAGTTCAGCACCCTGGACCAGGTGATCCACACCGCGCTGGCGGGCGGCGGGCTGGCGGTGATCGACCGGCAGATGATCGAAAAGGAACTGGCCAATGGCAGCCTGGTGTCGATCACCCCGGTGGAAGTGGTCGGGCCGTATGGCTATTGGCTGGATGTGGCGAATGACAAACAGGGTTTGTCGAAGGTGCGGATGTTCACGCAGTGGCTGGAACTGGTCAGCAATCCCTGACACACCAAGATCCCTTGTAGGAGCGAGCCTGCTCGCGATGGACCAAAGAACACCGCGGGGTATCAGGCTCCTCGCGTTATCGTTCACGACCATCGCGAGCAGGCTCGCTCTTACAGGGGGACGGTGGCGTTCTTCAAACCGTGGCAGCCACTTTCACTGCCACCGCAGCACCAGCTTCCACCGGGCTCTGCGCCTTGCACGCCTGGCTCAAGGTCAGGGATTTGGTCTCCGGCGCCCAGGCCCAGGACAGCAAGGCACCCAGCGCCAGAATCGCCGCGAGAATGCCCATGGTCGGGCTCAAGCCAATCCCCGCTACGCTCACCGGCAACAGGAAGGTGCTGATCGCCGAACCCAGGCGACTCACCGCCGTGGCCAGGCCGATACCGCTGGCGCGCACTTCAGTCGGGAAGCTCTCGGCCGGGAACACACCCACCAGGTTGCTCACCGCCGACAGCACCAGGGTGAACACGCCGAACACCAGCACCATCAGCCACGCCGCGCTACCCGGCAATACCGCCAGCAGGAACAACGCCAGCGCCAGAATGATGAACGAGTTGATCAGGAACCCGCGCCGGGTGAATTTGATGGTGCACCAGATGCCGATCAGTGCGCCGAGAATCAGCAGCATGTTCAACATCAGTTCGGTGCCGAAGCCCTCGGCCAGGCCCATCTTCTGCAGGATCGACGGCAGGAAGGTGTAGATGGCGAAGTACGGCATCACGATGCACACGAAGAACAGGCAGTTGAACGCCGTGCGCTTGCGGTATTCACGACTGAACAGCACCGCGTAGCCGGAACGGGTTTCGGTGGACGGGGTTTCGTCGAGTTCGACGTGCTCGCCCAGGTGTTTCCTGACTATGGCCCGGGCCTCGGCGATGCGGCCCTGATTGACCAGCCAGCGCGGCGATTCCGGGGTGCCGATACGGGCGATCAGGATCAACGCCGCGGGGATCGCCGACGAGGCCAGCATCCAGCGCCAGGCGTCGTCGCCGAGGCTGAGCATGGCGGTGCCGACGAAAGTCGCGGCGACATAGCCGAAGGTCCAGATCACGCTGAACGAACCGAGCAACACGCCACGGTGCTTTCTTGGTGCGAACTCGGCGAGCATGGCGTGGCCGACACTGAAGTCACCGCCCAGGCCGATGCCGATCAGCACCCGGCACAGGAACAGCGCCATGGCCGACTCGACGTAGAACTGCATGACCGAGGCGAGAGTGATCAGCACGAAGCTGACCAGGAAGATTTTCTGCCGGCCGACCTTGTCGGAAATCCAGCCGAAGAACAGGCTGCCGAGAAACAGGCCCATCAGGGCCGAAGCGCCGATCAGGCCCTGCCAGAATGCATCCAGCTGCATCTGCGGGCTCAGCAAGGTGAATGCGATACCGATCAGGCCGAGGATATAGCCGTCGGTGAAGTGTGCGCCAAACGTCAGGCCGGCGATCTTGATATGAAAGCGGCCGATGGGCAGGTCGTCGATTTTTACCGGTGTTACGGACATGTAAATCTCCAATTGTTGTTATTGACGGAGAAATGAAGCGTGTAACTCCTGTAGGAGCGAGCCTGCTCGCGATGGACTTGAGAACTCCGCGTGGTGTCAGGCTCCCCGCGATATCGTTGACGTCCATCGCGAGCAAGCTCGCTCCTACACAAGGGTGCCGGGGGGATTACAAACCGCCCATCAACAGGTATTTGATTTCCAGGTAGTCATCCAGACCGTACTTCGAACCCTCGCGACCCAGGCCCGATTCCTTGATGCCGCCGAACGGCGCCACTTCCGTGGAAATGATCCCTTCGTTGATCCCGACCATGCCGGCTTCCAGGCCTTCGGCCATGCGCCAGACGCGGCCGATGTCGCGGCTGTAGAAGTAGGCGGACAAACCGAATGGCGTGTCGTTGGCCTTTTGCAACACCTCGGCTTCATCCTTGAAACGGAAGCAGGCAGCCACCGGTCCGAAGGTTTCATCCTGGGCGATCAGCATGTCGCTGCTGGCTTCGGCAAGAATCGTCGGCTCGTAGAACGTACCGCCCAAGGCATGACGACGACCGCCGCACAGGACCTTGGCGCCCTTCTCCACCGCATCGCTCACGTGCAGCTCGACCTTGGCCAGTGCGGCGCCATTGATCAGCGGGCCTTGTTCGGTTTCACCGTCCAATGCACTGCCGACGCGCATGGCTGCAACGGCTTCGGCGAGTTTGCCGGTGAAGGCTTCGTACACGCCGTCCTGAATGAAGAAGCGGTTCACGCAAACGCAGGTCTGCCCGGTATTACGGAATTTCGAAGCCATCGCGCCTTTGACCGCCGCGTCCAGATCAGCGTCGTCGAACACAATGAACGGCGCGTTGCCACCCAGTTCCAGCGAGACCTTTTTCAAAGTGTCGGCGGCCTGGCGCATCAGCAATTTGCCGGTGCGGGTCGAGCCGGTGAACGACAGCTTGCGCACGATGCTCGACGCTTGCAGCGCGCCACCGATCGCCACGGCATCACCGGAAACGATGTTGAACACACCGGCCGGAATCCCGGCCTGCTCGGCCAGCACCGCCAGGGCGAAGGCCGACAGCGGGGTTTCTTCCGAGGGCTTGAGGATCATGGTGCAACCGGCGGCCAGCGCCGGACCGACCTTGCGGGTGACCATGGCCAGGGGGAAATTCCACGGGGTGATCGCCGCGACGACGCCTATGGCCTCCTTGACCACAATGATCCGCGCATCGGCCTTGTGGCTCGGGATCACGTCGCCGTAGGCACGCTTGGCTTCTTCCGCGAACCACTCCAGGAAGCTCGCAGCGTAGACCACTTCGCCCATGGCTTCGGCCAACGGCTTGCCCTGTTCGCGGCTGAGCAGCGTGGCCAGTTCCTTCTGGTTGCACAGCATCAAGTCGCTCCAGCGCTTGAGGCGCTGGCTGCGTTCCTTGGCGGTCAACTTGCGCCACGCCGGCAAGGCGCGGCTGGCCGCCTCGATGGCCAACCGGGTCTCTTCAGCGCCGGCCTTTTGCACCTCGGCGATCAGCTCGCCGTTGGCCGGGTTCAGCACCGGGTAAGTCTGCCCGCCGATGGACCATTGGCCATCGATGAAATTGCCGTGACGAATCAACGCGCTCATGCCACGGCCTCGGTCAGGTGGAAGCGCTCCTGCCCCGGACGGGCGGTACGCAGGATGCGCTTGCCGGCGGTGTAATCGTTGATCACGTCGCACGGCGTGTAGTTGCGCTCCAGTTCATGCAGTTCCTCGGCGTCGAGCCTGGTCTCCAGAGCCGCCAGGGCACTGTCGAACTGTTCGGTGGTGTCGGCGCCGACCAGCATGCAATCCACGCCCGGGTGGTTGGCCACCCACGCCTGGGCGATCTGCGCGTTGGACACGCCACGGGCGCGGGCTACACGTTGCACCGAATGGGCAATTTCGAACGAGGCTTCGTCGCTGTACATCTGCTGGGTGAAGAAGTCCGTCTGGTTGCGGGTCGACTGCGCATCGCCGGTCAACAGGCCACGGGCCAACGGGCTGAACACCGACACACCGAGGCCCTGGTCGCGGCAGAACGGGATCATCTCGCGCTCTTCTTCACGGTAGGCGCAGTTCAATTGCAGCTGCATGTTGATCGGCTTGACCCAGCCATTGCGCTCGCAGGCCATGAGGATTTTTGCCAGTTGCCCGGTGAGCATGGTCGACACGCCGATGTAGCGGGCCTTGCCGGAACGCACGATGTCATTCATCGCGCTCATGGTTTCTTCGACCGGGGTGTTGACGTCGAAGTAATGCAACATGAAGACGTCGACATAATCCATGTCCAGGCGTTTGAGCGAAGCATCGATGCTGTCCATGATGTGCTTGCGCGAGTGGCCGCTGGCGTTGATACCGCTGCGAGTGCCGTAGCCGACCTTGGTGGTGATCACCAGGTCTTCGCGCCGGGCCAGGCGTTTGACGATGCGCCCCACCACTTCTTCGCCGACCCCGGCGGAATAGAAGTCCGCCAGGTCGATGAAGTTCACGCCGTTGTCCAGCGCGTGCTTGACGATCGGTTCGCTTTTCTTCTCATCGAAGATCCACGGTTTCCAGTCCGGGGTGCCCATGTTCATGGTGCCCAGGCACAGGCGGGAGACTTCGAGGCCGGAGTTGCCCAAACGAATGTATTGCATGGCGCGGACCTCAGGCTTTTGGCGTGTAGAAAGGGTTGCTGATGTGATCGACCACATCCTTGAGCTGAGCGGTTTCCGGCTTGCCGGTGAGGGCGGCACGGATCGCGGTGCGGCAGGCGTTGTAGTTGTTCAGGTACACCGCATCGAGGTTGTCGCAGGCCGGGTTGACCCAGTTGGCGGTAACGATGGCCCACTCGTCCTCGGCTTCCGGCGGCAGGGTGCCGTCGAGCAGCGCTTCCAGAACGGCCTTGGCGATACCGGCCTGGGACGCGCCCCAGGTCGCATTGCCGTGCAGGTCGCTGCCGATCGCGGCCTTGTTCACATACAGGGTCATCGGCTTGACCGGGATGTTCGGCTGAGCGATCACCATGAACGGGCAGTGACCCTGGCTTGGCGACGCCAGGCTATTGGCGAACGCCTGCCCTGCCGGGCCGTTGCGCGGGCCGATCAGGATGTTGATGTGCGCGGCGTTCACGCCAGGGCCTTCGAAGCCTTCACCGATGTACAGGTCGAGTTCTTTCATGAATCGTTACTCTTCAGGGAGTTTTGGTTGATCAGCAGCGCACGCCAGCACGAGGCCTGGCGTGGCAGATGTCTGGGTTCGAAGAGCGCAGCAGATCGCTGGCGAAGACGCGGCAGTGATGATGAGTCATGGTTGCAAACGCTCTTTTTTGTTGTTGATGAGCTGGTTTGCGATTTTTTAACACCGGGGGTTGGCGGGGCTGTAACCATTAAAAGTCATGGGGATATGACTTCAGGTCATACCCTTTGGATCATATGAAAAAACTGTAGGAGCGAGCTTGCTCGCGATGGTGTATCAGTCAGCCCGTCATCGGCTGACACTCCATCGCGAGCAAGCTCGCTCCTACAGGGGGCGGGGTGTTCGGGATTACTGCGACATCGCGTCCTTTTTCATCGCATCTTTCTTCATCGAATCCTTGGACATGGCATCCTTGGACATCGAGTCCTTGCTCATGCTGTCGTTGCTCATCGTGTCAGCTGCAAACACGGAGGCAGCGCCAACGGCCAGGCACATGGACAGTACAACGGTGGTCAACTTTTTCATGATGAAACTCCTTGGAGCGTGGGTTGTGGAGGTGTGAAAGGGCCAGGCATTCGTCAGCTGCCACCGAACCAGTTGTAGCCCTGGTCTTCCCAGTAGCCGCCGCTGTAGGTGTTACTGACGAAAATCGCCTGAATGTGTTTGGGGTTCTTGTAGCCAAGCTTGGTGGGCATGCGCAGCTTCATCGGGAAGCCGTATTCGCGCGGCAGCACCGCGCCGTCCCAGGTCAGCGCGAGCAGGGTTTGCGCGTGCAGCGCAGTGGCCATGTCGATGCTGGTGTAGTAGTCGTCGGCGCATTTGAAGCCGACGTATTTGGCGTCGGTGTCGGCGCCGATGCGCTTGAGGAAATCGCTGAAGCGCACGCCGCCCCACCGTCCGATCGCGCTCCAGCCTTCGACGCAAATGTGCCGGGTGATCTGCTCGGTCTGGGCCATGGCACGCAGTTCTTCGAGGCGCCAGCTGCGTTTGTCGGCGACCAGGCCGCTGACCTCCAGGCGATAGCTCTCCTCCTCCACTGTCGGTGCCTCGTCGATGCCATAAAAGGCATTGAAGGGAAACGGCCGGGTGATCATCGATGCGGGATAGGTCGGCGCCATGGCGTTGGGGTTGAACAGCCAGCCCTGTACCCGGTCGTTGAAGCGCGACATGGAGGACAGCGCGGTGTCGACGCTTTCGTTGTCGGTGATGTTGCAACCGGACAACATGGCCACGCCACCGAGGGTCAGGCCACGCAGCAGGAACGAACGCCGCGAGCGGTCTTCGATTTGCGGGGCGAGGATCTTGCGGGCGTCGGTGAGGATCGAAGATTCGTCCAGCCCGGGGATCTGAATGCGCTTTTTCATGCTTGCTCCTTGCGGCCGACGATCATGGCCAACAACGTTTTCGGAACCAGCGCGACCATCAGCAGATGCACCGCCACGAAGGCCACCAACAGCGCCATGGCGAAGAAATGCACACGGCGTGCGCCTTCGTAACCGAACATCAATTCACGCAGCAGCGGGAACTGCACCGACTTCCACAACACCAGCCCGGAGAGCACCAGCAGCGTGATGTCGACCATCACGAACAGGTAGGCGACGCGTTGCACCTGGTTGTAATGGTTGAGGTCGGCGTGTCCGAGTTTTCCGCGCAAGGCGGCCCACAGGTCATGCAGCACGCCGCTGGGCGTCACCGGGAAGAAACGCCGCTTCAGGCGCCCGCTGAACAGGTTGAAGGCCAGGTAGATCAGACCGTTGATCGCCAGGAACCACATCGCCGCGAAATGCCATTGCAGCGCGCCAGCGAGCCAGCCGCCGAGGGTGATCGACGCGGGAAAGCTGAATTCGTAGAGGGGCGAGGCGTTGTAGATACGCCAACCGCTGGTGACCATCACCAGCACCGCCAGGGCGTTGAGCCAGTGGGTCAGGCGTAGCCAGCGTGGATGACTGGCCTTGGGTGAGGCAGTTGACTGCGACATGTCCGGCTCCCGTGTGTTGTTGTTCGTTGGGGCCGAGTATGAGAGCCGGAAGATCGCCAAATCCTCACGTAAAGTTAAATTAAACGTGATAACTCGCTCCTGACGAGCACCGAAAAACCTGTGGGAGCGGGCTTGCTCGCGAAGGCGGTGTGTCAGTCGACATCTGTATTGCCTGACACACCGCCTTCGCGAGCAAGCCCGCTCCCACAGGGGGATTTGTGTGGTCCGCCGGATGCGCAATTATGGTTAAATGCCGCCCCTTTCCACGCCACCGACCCGACACGATGAACCCTGAAGCCCTCGCCACCCTCGACCAGCACCTGCTGACCGCCCTCGCGGCGGCCCCCACCGAAACCCGCCGCCTGTTCCACGGCCGTGGCCGCTGCTGGCCGGGGCTGGAGCAAGTGACTGTGGACTGGTTGCAGGGCGTGGTGTTGGTGGCGTTGTTCAAGGAGCCTGAGGCCGGGCAACTGGAAGACTTGAAACAGGTGCTGATGACAATCACCCAGTCTGATCAGTGGGCGCAATCCGGCGCCCATACGCTGTTGCTGCAACATCGCTACCTGTTGCAAAGCACCACCGAATGGCTGCTGGGCGAAGTCATCGAAGAAATGACCATCACCGAGGGTGGCCTGAAGTACCGGGTCGACCTGGGCCGCAAGCAGAACACCGGGCTGTTCCTCGACATGCGCTACGGCCGCGACTGGGTCCGCGCCCATGCACAGGGCAAGCGGGTGCTGAACCTGTTCGCCTACACCTGCGGCTTCTCGGTGGCGGCCATCGAAGGCGGCGCGAGCCACGTGGTCAACCTCGACATGTCCAGCCCGGCCCTGAGCCGTGGCCGCGACAACCACCGGCTCAACGGCCACGACCTGGGCAAGGTCACGTTTCTCGGCCATGACCTGTTCAAGTCCTGGGGCAAAGTCATCGGCAAAGGCCCGTACGACCTGGTGATCATCGACCCGCCGTCGTTCCAGAAAGGCAGCTTTTTGCTGACCAAGGATTACCAGCGGGTGCTGCGTCGGTTGCCGGAATTGCTCAGCCCTGAAGGCACGGTGTTGGCCTGCATGAACGACCCGGCGTTTGGGGCGGACTTCCTGATCGATGGCGTGACTCGTGAGGCGCCGGGCTTGCGGTTTGAGCAGCGGCTGGAGAATCCGCCGGAGTTTCCGGATGCGGATGTCGAGTGTGGGTTGAAGGCGTTGGTGTTCAGGCTGGACAACTAGAAAAGATCGCAGACTGCGGCAGCTCCTACAGGGTTTTGTATTTCCCGTAGGAGCTGGCAAGGCCTGCGATCTTTTGATCTCAAGAGCGTGTAGCTAAACCAGCTACCGACGGATGCCTTCCCTCTCCCGCCACCTCATCAATCTGCGCCATGCTCAAGTGCGCGGTCTCCCTCAAGAAGAACGAGCAGACCGCCACAATCGCCAGCGCCACCGAGCCGTACACGGCTACACCCACCGCATTGTGGTGGGTGGCAATCAGGATCGCCGTGGCCACGCTCGACGCCGTACCGCCGCCAAGTGCAGCGCCGATCTGGTAGGCGGCGGACATCCCCGAATAGCGCATCTCCCGGGGGAACTGCTCTGCGAGAAAGGCCGGAATCGGCCCCTGTGTCGCTCCCATGAACGCGCCAACCGCGATGTAGGCCAGGGTCGATACCAGCAGGCTTTTCATGCCGACCAACGGGAAGAAAGCAAAGAACCCGACGGCCATGATGACCGCACCGAGGATCATGACCTTGCGACGGCCGATCCGGTCGGACAGCAGGGCAAACAGTGGCGCGGTCACCACGATGGCCACCGACAGCGAAAAATCGAAGATCAGTGCATCGGTGCTGCCGTAACCGATCTGCGTGGCGTACGACAAAAAGAACGTGCTGCCGATGTAGGCGATGGTCACGTAGCCAAACGCGATCCCCGTGCACAGCAGCATTTCTTTCGGCCGCGCCCGCAGTGCCGCGATCAGTGGCATACGCACCGGCGCCTTTTGTTCGACGCGCTGTTCAACGGGTTTTTGCAGCCGCGCATAGAGCCCGATCAACACCAGCACACCGCCCAGCCAGAAGGGAATGCGCCAGGCGAAATCGGCGAGATTATCGTTGGAGGCGACACTGACAATGCCGAACACTGCCGCGCCGAGGATGCCGCCGATGCCGATGCCCATGCTGGTGAAACTGCCCCACAACCCTCGTCGACCGGGCGGCGCCGACTCGATGCCGAACAGCGCCGCCCCGCCCCACTCACCACCGGCGGCGAAGCCTTGTATCAAGCGCAGCAACACCAGCAGAGCCGGTGCTGCCAAGCCAATCGACGAATAGCCCGGCAGGCAGCCGATCAACAAGGTACTCAAGCCCATCAGCAACAGGGTGATCACCAGCATTTTCTGCCGGCCGATCCTGTCACCATAGTGCCCGAACACCATGCCGCCCAACGGTCGGGCAAAAAAGCCCGCGCCAAAGGCGCCGAAGGCAAACAGCGTGGCGGTCAGCGGGTCCATCTGCGGGAAGAACACCTTGGGAAACACCAGCGCCGCCGCCGTGCCGTAGATGACGAAGTCATAGAACTCCAGCGCGGTGCCCATGCCGGAGACGAAGAAGGTTCTGAGGGCGGACTGCGAACCCGCCGGGGAATGACCGTAACTAGCCATATCGAGTGCTCTTTTTGTTGTTATGGAGGACGTCGTTTCAGAAGCGGTGGAAGCCGTCGCGGGCCAGCAGCATCGGGTTGCCGGCGGCGTATTCGAGGACCGCGTTTTCGCTGTCGATGCCGATGGTCAGCAGGGTTTCCCAGCGCTCGGTGGCCGGCAGGCTCAGGTCCGGATGGAAACAGATCGGCGCCTCGTCCCCGGCGTCACCGCACATGGCCCCTGCCCGGCGATTCAAGTCGCCATGGATCATGTCGACCCGCGCCGCGTTGACATGGGCCAGGCGTGCGTAGGTGGTCGATGCATCCGGCGTTCGCTCGCCAAGGCTCAGCACCGGGTCAAGGAAGTGATTGGTGTGGGTGATCCAGCCGTCTTCGCCGGGCAGGACCACGGCGATGCCGGCAGCGGACATTTCAATGCTCGCCGCCCGTGGCGCCGTATCACGGATCGAGAACACGGTCAGGACGGTCGACGCACTGACCCGCGCCGACCGCGCCAGGGCAATGGCCTCTTCAACGCTGGTCGCCTCCTCCAGGATCCGTCGGGCAATGGCGTGCACCGGCACCCCGGCTACCGCGTTATCACTGGCGTGGTGGAGGATGTTGAAGTGCAGCCCGAGGCCGGCGCTGTTCACGCCGATCTTGCCCAGCATGCCGAACTCGGTGAACAGCTTGACGGTCATGCCGGAAGGGTTTGTCAGTTGCAGCAGCATGCCGTGGGGCACCAGCGAATCGTGCCAGTCCCAGGTCTGGATGGTCCTGGGCGCATCGGCCCCCGCCGGCGCGAAGACCGCTGTCGAGCATTCGCCCTCGAGAGAGGCAGGCATCACCGCGAGGATTTCCGTGCGGGCGTTCAGGCTCGCCAGTTGCCACAGGGGAATCCCGGCGCCTTCGGCCGTGGCATGCAGTTCCTGGGCCAGGTTCGGGCTCCAGTCGGTGAGTGCTTGCAGGCTGGCTTCGCCCAGGGCGCGCACCTGTTCGGGCGCCACGCCCACCTGATTGAAAAAGTCGAGATAGAGCGCCACCGTCTTGCCGATTTGCGCCGCCCAGGTTTCGCCGATTTGCTGGCCTCGAATCTGTGGGTTGTGGGTGTCGGTGACGAAGCAATGCAGTTTCACGAGCGGTGTTCCTTTTTTGCGTGGGTATTCAACCTGTGGGAGCGGGCTTGCTCGCGAAGGCGGTGTGTCAGTCGACATCTGTATTGCCTGATACACCGCTTTCGCGAGCAAGCCCGCTCCCACAGGTACTGTGTCCGGCCTGAATGGAATCAGGGTTTAAGGGAAAAGATCTCGCGGCCGGCGAAGAAGGTCTGCAGCACCCGGGTATCGCGCAGGGCCTCGGACTTGACGGTGAAGACATCACGGTCGAGGACGATCATGTCGGCCTGTTTGCCCGGCTTGAGCGAACCGATCTGTTCTTCAAGGCGCAGGGTGCGGGCGGCGTTGAGGGTGTAGGCCTGGAACATGGTCTGGCGGTCGATGTCTTCGGCGGCGTTGAGCACGCCTTTGG
The DNA here is from genome assembly GCF_054343835.1 of Pseudomonas sp. GNP012. Lineage (NCBI taxonomy): Bacteria > Pseudomonadati > Pseudomonadota > Gammaproteobacteria > Pseudomonadales > Pseudomonadaceae > Pseudomonas > Pseudomonas sp. GNP012. The sequence continues at coordinate 3,113,471 of NZ_JBTGUU010000001.1, forward strand.
GGCCGGTGCGGCTGACTGCCTGATAGATCGCCTTCCACGGATCCGGCGTGGTGATCGGCCAGTCGCTGGCGCCGGCAATGGTCGCGCCGTTCTTGAGCAGCGAACGGGCCGGGTACGAATACATGAAGGCCATGGCGCTGACATAGGGCTTGACCAGGTCCATGCTCGACTCATCGGCCATGGCCCAATACAGCTGCATCGAGGCAATCACGTTGAGGGTTTTGAAGCGGGCGAATTCCTTAGGGTTGACCATTTGCAGGTGCGTGATGGAGTGGGGAATCCCGCTTTGCCGATCCTTGCGCGCCTGTTCGATGCCGTTGAGCGATTCACGCACCGCGCGATCGCCAATCGCGTGGATGTGCACCAGCCAGCCACGGGCGTCGGCAGCGCTGACCAGCTCGCCGAAGTGCGCCGGGTCGATCAGCAATTCGCCGGATTTTTTCGAGTCCTTGTAGGGCTCCAGCATGGCGGCGCTTTGCGCCGGAACTTCCGCCACGCCGTCGGCAAAAATCTTGATGCCCGGCAGGGTCAGGTTGGGCACGCCGATAAACTGCTGGCGAACCTTGTCCAGTTCATCCAGATCGGCCGGTGTGGCTTTCGAATCGGCCATCAGCAATGCGGCCACATGCGCGGTCAGCTCGTCGCGCTCGGCCAGCGCCTTGTAGATCGGCAACACCCCCAGCGACTGATTGTTCACATCGCCACCGGGAATTTCATTGGCGATGGGGTCCATCCAACCGGTGATGCCCAGGCTTTTGTAATAGTCGAGGGCTGCACGCGCGCCCGCCATCAATTCCTCGGTGGTCGGAGGTGGCAGCAGGGCCTGCACCGGATACAGTCCGGCGTCGACCAGGAAGCCATTGGGCCGTCCATCGTCGTGATGCCCGATCGTGGCCTGCTCTTCGTCCTTCAACGCCTTGACCCGCGCGACATCCACTCCGGCACGCTGGAGCATCGCCCGGTTGGCCCACCCCGTGTGCAGGTCCCAGCCCAGAAAGAGAATCGGCGTGTCTGCCCATTCGCCCTGATTGAAGCGCTGCTCAAGCGCCTCGACCTGGCTCCAGTAAGTCGATGGCAAGCCGCCGACGCTAAGGATGTCACCGCGTTTGGCCTTGCCGTCTTCGCGCCACTGACGCAGGCGCTTTTCCAGCTCGTCGAGCGCCAGCAACTCGCCGTCCAGATTGGCCTGACGCAATTGCAGGCCGCCCTTCACCGTGTGTGAGTGCGAGTCGATAAACCCCGGCATCAGCACCTTGCCGCCCAGGTCGACGATGCGCGTGCCCGGCTGTTTGAGCCGCAGCACCTGGGCATCGGAACCCACCGCCGAAACCTTGCCGTTCTCGACCGCAATGGCCTGCTGCAAGGGCTGGCCAGGTTCGGCGGTGTACACCCTGGCGTTGTGCAGGATGAGATCGACAGCGGCCATACTTTCCATTGAGGAACAGGCCAGAGCAAGCGACGTGGCCAGAGTCAGAATCTGTTTCATGGGTGGCTCTTTATTTTTGTTGGGCTGTAGCCAAGAATATCCAAGCCGAATCGACAACTGAATGCCTGCTCCCGCACAACTTCTGTGCCTATCAGGAATAGATAAATGGATAAAATGAGTGCCCTGACCATGTTCGTCGCCACCGCCGAACAGGGTAATTTCAGCCGCGCCGCCGACCTGCTCGGCAAGACCCCGTCCGCCCTGACCAAGGCCGTGGCTCAACTGGAGGAAGAACTCGGCACGCGCCTGTTCGACCGCACCACCCGGCGCATGGCGTTGACCGAGGCCGGTCGCATCTACCTGGAAGGTGCACGCCAGGCGCTGATGCAACTGCAACTGGCCACCGAGGATGTGGAGCAGTTGCAGCATGAACTGCGCGGCGACCTGCGGATCACCGCCCCGCCCTCGTTCGCGCCGGCTTTTCTGAACCAGGTGTGCTGTCGCTTTTTGACCGCGTACCCGCAGGTCAAACTGGAAGTGGACCTGAGCGATAACTTCGAAGACCCGGTGGACGGTGGCTATGACCTGGCCCTGCGCGACGGCCCCATCGACCTGCCTGGCGTGATCGCGCAGCCGCTGGTGGAAAACCAGGTGTTGCTCTGCGCCAGCCCGGCTTACCTGGCGCGCAAGGGCGAGGATGTTTCACTGGAGAACTATCAGCAGCACGACTGGCTGATCTTCCGCCACCCGCTGCTCAACCGGCATTTCTGGTGGGTCAAGCAAGGCGAGCAACGAATTCGGCTGACACAACCGACGCCGCGGGTGGCCAGCGACAACTTTGATTTTCTGCTGGCCTGTCTGCTCGATGGGCAGGGCCTGCAGTTCATCCCGCAATGGAGTGCCGCGCCCTATCTGGCGCGGGGTGAATTGGTCGAGTTGATGCCGCAGTACTGGCGTGAACCCAGTGCGTTCGGGCCTTGGATCTACGTGCTGTACCTGGCCCACCGGCGCAACACGCGCAAAGTGAAAATGTTCATCGAATACCTCAAGGCGCATTGGCAGCAACAGCAGGCCTGAAGACCGCATAGCGCCCTTCACGAGCAGGCTCGCTCCCACAATGAAATGCAGTTCAACTGTGGGAGCGAGCCTGCTCGCAAAGGCGACGGCTTGGGCAACCAGACAATCCGGATTAATGCGGCTGCAACACCAACGCAAACAACTCGCCATGCCCATTCACGTTGAGCTTGTGATAGAGATTGCGCCGATGCACTTTCACCGTTTCCGGGGAGATGCCCATTTGCTGGGCGATGGCCTTGCTGGAGAAGCCCTGGAGAATCAGGCGCGCGGTTTCGATTTCCCGCACGGTCAGGCGGGCGTCGAAGCGATCGAGCAAGGTCGCCAGATCTCCGGCCGGCGGTTCGGCGACCGGCCCTTCCGGAGGCAGCAAATCCAGGTGTCGGCGCATCGCGGACAGCACCCAGTCACGCACGCATAGCAGGCGCCCCTGATCCTCAAGGCCAAAGCGCGTCGAACGCCCGAGGGACAGGCCGAGCACGGCGCCGTCGAGGTTGACCATGAATTGCAACTCGTCGCCACCGACCACTGTGCTGAAGTAACTCAGGTAGTACTCGCTGTGCTGGAACTGGTCGGGGGCCACCGATTCGAGGCTGTGCAAGCCGTCGGCGATGCCGGCGCACACGGCTTGATAGAATGGATCGAGCAGGTACATGCCGGCGCGGTAGTCCGCCAGTTCTTCCTGCTCGGCACTGTTGCCCTTGGCATCGAAATCAATCAGCAGGCGCGGCACGTGGCCCGGACGCATCAGCGCCACCAAGGCGTTGTCCAGCGGCACCAGCAGCCGCAGGGTATCGACCAGCGCCCGCCAGAAGCCGTCTCGCCCCACCGTCGTAAAGACCCGCGCCAGCCCCTGGTGCACCGGCAACTCTTTCAACAACGCGTCCACGCACTACCCCTTTTGAGTAACCCATGATGGGAATGGGTGAAGGTCACCCAGGTCGATACGCTGCAAACTCCTGATTACCACCGGCCGCAACAGGCCAGGAGTGCCGCATCATGAGTCGTCACCGCTTGTATTTCAATCTGGGGTTTGGCGCCTGTCTGGCGGTGTCGCTGTCAGCGCTTGCCGTCGAAGCCCCGACCGTGCACGTGTACAACTGGTACGACTACATCGGCCCCACGACCCTGCAGGACTTCAAGCGAGACACCGGGATCGCGCCGGTCTACGACACCTTCGACAGCGCCGAAGTACTCGAAGGCAAGTTGCTCACCAGCCGCAGTGGCTACGACGTGGTGGTGGCCAGCAACTTCAGCCTGCCGACCCTGATCAAGGCCGGTGCCCTCGCCCCTCTGCCCCGCTCGCAGATGCCGGACTTCAAGAACATGGACACCGATCTGCTGGCGAAACTGGCCAGCAACGATCCGGGCAACCAGTACGCCGTGCCGTACCTGTGGGGCACCAACGGCATCGGCTACAACATCGACAAAGTGCGCGCGGTACTGGGCGACAAGGCGCCGGTGGATTCCTGGGACCTGGTGTTCAAGGAGGAAAACCTGGCCAAGCTCGGTGAGTGCGGCGTGGCCATGCTCGACTCGCCGTCGGAGATGCTGCCGGTCGCCCTGCATTACCTCGGCCTGCCGCCCAACAGCACCAACCCCGAAGACTACAAGAAAGCCGAAGCGCTGCTGCTCAAGCTGCGACCGCACATTGCCTACTTCAACTCGTCGAAGTTCATCAGCGACCTGTCCAACGGCAACATCTGCGTGGCGGTCGGCTGGTCCGGCGCGATGCTCGAAGCCAAGACCACCGCCGAGCAGGCCGGCAACGGCGTGAAGATCGCCTACAGCCTGCCCAAGGAAGGCGCGCCGGTGTGGTTCGACACCCTGGTGCTGCTCAAGGACGCCCCGCACCCGGAACAAGGGATGGCCTTCATCGAGTACATGATGCGCCCTGAAGTCATCGCCCCGGTCAGCGACCACCTCAACTACCCCAACGGCAACCGCAGCGCGACCACGCTGGTGGCCGAGGCAACCCGCAACAACCCGGCCGTCTACCCGTCAGCCGAAGCCATGGCCACCCTGTTCACCCTCCAGCCCCTGCCGCCGGCGACCGAGCGCGTGCGCACGCGAATCTGGAGCAAGGTCAAAAACGGCCAATAACCCACCGCATACCCTTGTGGGAGCGGGCTTGCTCGCGAAGGCGTTGGGTCAGCCAACGTTGATAGCGACTGACACTACGCCTTCGCGAGCAAGCCCGCTCCCACAGGGGATCTACGATGCCCGAAATACCCCTTTTTTCTGCCACGAATCGAATGAGAAAACCCATGAAACCACGTGCCCGCGACCTGAACATCCAATTCGGCCAACTGCAACCCGGCCCGCTCAATGCCATCACCGACGTCCCTGGCGTGCGGATCGGCCACTGTGATGTACGAGGACGCACGGCCAACGGCCGCGACATCCTCACCGGAGTGACCGTCATCGAACCGCGTGCCGGTTCCACCAGCCAGCAACCGTGCTTTGCCGGCGTGCATGTTCTCAACGGCAATGGCGATGCCACGGGCCTGGAATGGATTCGCGAAGCGGGCTTGCTGACCAGCCCCATCGCCTTCACCAACACCCACAGCCTGGGCGTGGTGCGCGATGCGCTGATCGTGGTCGACCGCGAACAGCAAGCCGATGACGGACGGCTCTACTGGAACATGCCGGTGGTGCTGGAAACCTTCGACGGACTGCTCAACGACATCAACGGTTTTCACGTGAAGCCCGAACACGTAGCCCAAGCCGTGCACTCGGCGGCGGGTGGCCCGGTGGCCGAAGGCAATGTCGGAGGCGGCAGCGGCATGATCTGCCACGAATTCAAGGGCGGCATCGGTACCGCGTCGCGACGCTTGAACAGCGCCCAGGGTGGCTGGACAGTGGGGGCGATTGTCCAGGCCAACCATGGCATCCGCCATGAACTGCGCGTCGACGGGTATCCGGTCGGGCGCTACATGGAACAGGTCGATTCGCCGTTCCTCAAGGCCTCGCTGCCCCATCCGGGCATGGGTTCGATCGTGGTCTGCCTGGCCACCGATGCGCCGCTGCTGCCACACCAGTGCACGCGCCTGGCCCAACGCGCCAGCCTTGGCCTGGCCCGCACCGGCGGCGGCAATGAAGACCACAGCGGCGACATCTTCATCGCCTTCGCCACCGGTAACGATCACGTGCCACCGGCTGCCTACGAGAGCAAGAAAGCGCCGACCACAAACAACCTGAGCATGGTCAACAACGACCACATCAGCGAGCTGTTCCTGGCCGCCACCGAAGCCGTTGAAGAAGCCATCATCAATGCCCTGCTCGCCGCCGACACCGCCGAAGGCAACGGGCACGGGGTGCCGGGGCTGGATGCCGAAACCCTGCTCAAGGCGTTGCGCAGCGCCGGCTGGCCGGGGGATGCGACTAGCGGTACTTGAGTGAAACACTCGGTCTTTCTAGGATGAACTTACGCAGTCGCTTGCTTGTGCAAGCCGCTGCGTAGGTGGTGAGTGAACTGAACCCCTACCAAGCTCACCGCCTGCTTCATGCGCATCTTGAGCCTCGAGGGCTCTACTTCCTCCCCATCAAAGAGCTTTGAGGCTCTTTTTTTGTCTCTGGAAAACCAACACAAATCACTGTGGGAGCGAGCCTGCTCGCGAAAGCGGTGGGTCAGGCAGCATTGATGTTGGATGTGACGCCGTCTTCGCGAGCAGGCTCGCTCCCACAGGGAAAAGTCATTGTGTTTCGGGGGCGCACAACGACCGCCACGCTGCCTGCGCCAGCATGTCCCGGTACGCCCTCGGGCTGCCCTTGACCCGGCCCGACAACCACGCGCGGCAGTAACTGTCTGCCTGGCCGATGATCAACGACAGTATCAACTCCGCCGGAAAACCACCCAATTCATCGCCGTGAGCGCCCAGCCACTCCAGCAACTGCTTGTTGCGCGCCTTGTTGCGGGTGGCGAGTTCGTCCTTGAACGGCCCCTTGGTGACGGCAAATCGCGCGTGGTACTGGAACCGCGCCCACTCCGGCTGGCTATCGACCCAATCCACATAGCTGTGCACCAGCGCGTGCACCCCCGCCTGCGTGGTTTGTGCATCCGCCATGTAGCTGTCGCGCAAACGGGCCTGATCATCGAGGGCGGTAAAAAACAACGCCGCCACCAGGCCTTCCTTGTTGCCGAAATGGTGATAGATCGCGCCGACACTGGTATCGCATTCGGCGCGGATCATTTCGATGGTGGTGGCCTCGATCCCCTGTTCGTTGAACAGGCACAGGGCCTTTCTGAAGATGTCGCGCTTGAGTTCGGCGCGTCGTCCGGGGTAGCAGCGTTCGAGCAGATCGGCGGTATCCATGCTGAAAAACAGTCCGCAAAAGTCATGAGTGGAGGCTGGCGGTTGCCAGCGAACAAGTGGCGTCAGGTTGACAGATTTCCTTTCAACAGAATACTGTTCCGTAACAGAACATTATTCTGTTACGGAAACTTGCTCTGTAAACCATCATCCTCAAGAGGCAAAAAAATGAGTCAGTTCCTCAGCATGTTCAACAGCGCAGGGCCAGAAGCGTTCAGCAAATTGGCCTGCCAGGTGGCGCCCTACTTCTCCACCATCAACCCGCTGGTCCAGGATTTGCGCAAAGGCTCGGCCACCGTGCACGTGCCGTTTTCCCGGGAAATCACCAATCATTTGGGTTCGGTGCATGCGATAGCGATGTGCAACGCCGCCGAGCTGGCCGCCGGGATGATGACCGACGTTTCCATTCCCGCCGGCGCCCGCTGGATTCCCAAGGGCATGAGCGTCGAATACCTGGCCAAGGCAAAGAGTGATGTGACGGCGGTAGCCGAAGGAGATGCAGTGGACTGGACCTGCGAAGGCGACAAGATCGTGCCGGTGGACATTCACGATGCCGAGGGCAAGAAGGTGTTCACGGCGCGGATTACCATGAATGTGAAGCTGGCCTAAACGCTGACCGCCTCTCGCGGAAAACTCGGTCCCTGTGGGAGCGGGCTTGCTCGCGAAGGCGTCGTGTCAGTCGCCATAAATGTTGGCTGACACACCGCTTTCGCGAGCAAGCCCGCTCCCACAGGGAAATTGTGGTGTTTAGTTGAATGCGGTCAGACCAGGCGCAACCGGGGGCCAGACGCCGGCACTGCCTCATCCCCCAAACGCTCGCGCACACATTCATTGGCCTTGCGCGTCAACTGGTCCAGATGCCGGTCGCGCTGTTTTTCCGCGTCGGTCATGGCCCGCTTGCCGTGCTTTTGCAGCAGATAGGTATGAATCTGCCGCACTTCCAGCGAGCTGTAGATCGACGCCACGTCCAGCAGCGCCATCAAGCCACCGGTACTGTGGTCGCGGGTATTCATCAACACCTGGGTCGCACGCACGCCCACCACCTGAAAACCCATCGCCTCGAAATACGGCACCTTGGCCACCGCGCAGGTCAGCTCGGCATGGGGATAGCGGCCGACCATTTCCCGCAGCATCCGTCGTGCCACACCCTGGCGCCGATACTCGGCCTGTACAGCCATGTACGCCACGCCACAGGCTTCGGGGTCGTCCTGCACCGGCAGGTACAGCAAAAAGCCGAGCACCTTTTGCGGATCGTCTTCGTCCGTGGCAACGATCAACTCCACGGCAATGCCTTTTTCACCGTTCAGAGCCTCCAGGTACAGGTGCACCTCATAGCCGATCGCGTATTGATAGAGGTTGTACAGCAGGTTGCTGGGCGGGATCGCGACCATACTGATGTCGGTCAGGTTGTCGACCACCATCTGCAGGATCTGGCTATTGATGTGCTCGGGGCACGGGGTCTTGAAGTGGCTGATCAGGGGCATTGCGGTGACAGGCTCCGGGAGGCATGGGCCGCCTATCATAACGCGCCTGACACTTGCGGTCCGAGCACGAAAACACGTCCATGTTGCTGCGCTGGGATGTCAAGCACCTCCTGACCGTATTTCATACCTGTAAACGCTGTCTCCGGTTTAAAACGTAAAGGATGTCTCCGGCTTCTACCCGAGCAAGCCTGCGAAGGTAACCTCCCGTCACCGCTGTGGCGCCACCATCCGAAAGCGGATATTGATCTCGTTGGACACCATACTGCTCGCCCACTCGCCCTCGCCTATCTTGAAGTCATTACGCTTGAGCACCAGTTGGCCTTCGAAGATGCCGATGGAGCTCTCCGACTTCAGCAGCACCGGCACACTCACTTCCCGAGTGAGCCCGCGCAGGGTCAGTTTGCCGGTGAAGCTGTAGCGGTTATTGCCGAGGGCCTTGACGGACGTCGATTTGAACGTCGCCACCGGGTACGTCGCGGTATCGAACCACGCCGGCTTTTGCAGCTCGGTGTTGGCGTCGCTGCTGCCGGCGTCGATGCTGCTCAGGTCGATGGTCAGTGCGGCATGTGCGGCACCCGGGTTATCCGTGTCGAAGTCGAGTTTGGCCTTGAACTTGCCGAAGGTGCCGTAGGTTCTCGAACCCATCTGCTGATAGGTGAAACTCAAGGTACTGGCCTTGGCGTTGACTTCCTTGTATTCCACGGCTTCAGCGAACGGCACCAGGCTGAACTGCACCAGGCCGAACACCAACGTGCCACCCAGAGCGACACAACGCGCGGATCGAAAGTTCATGGCGCTCTCCGGGAGGGCTCCCGTCTTGAGTTGGCGTGCCGTACACAAAGGCCGACACCAGATGGACTAAAGCAAACATCCGGCGTTTATTCCACCTCGGCCGTTCAATTGCGACCACCTGCCGATGACCGCCAGCGCTACCCGCACGCCTCGCGTTGCCACGCCCGCCGCAACAGTTCGATCACCTCGGCATCCGAAGTCTGGGAAAAGTCCATGTACCAATGGCCAATCGAAGTGAACCACTCGGGCATCAGCGGGCAAACCAGTTCATCCACCTCGCGGCGCAGCGCCTCCACCGTCTCGATCGGCGCCACCGGCACCGCCACCACGATGCGCGCAGGTTCCTGCAGCCCCAGCGCCTGGATCGCCGCCCGCATCGAAGCGCCGGTGGCCAGGCCGTCGTCGATCAGGATCGCCACCTGATCCTTGAGCTGCACCGGCGGCCGCGTGCCACGGTAGACCTGCTCGCGGCGCAGCAACTCGCGGCTTTCCCGTTCGACCACGGCATCGAACGCCGCACGGTCAATCGGGTGCACCCGCAGCGCCTCTTCATTACGAATCCGGATGCCACCGCTGGCAATCGCACCCATGGCGTACTCCGGGTGGGATGGCACGCCGAGCTTGCGCACCAGCATCAGGTCCAGGCGAACCTTCAGCGCCGTGGCCACCTCATAAGCCACCGGCACGCCGCCACGGGGCAAGGCCAGAACGATGACATCGGGGCGATTGGCATAAGGCAGCAGCGGCTCGATCAAACGCCGCCCGGCCGCTGGCCGGTCTTGCAGGATGGAATGGGACAAGGGGCTCATGTGAAAACCTCCCCAGGCGATTGCGCCTGACTTTTTCAGTCACACCGTCCTTTTGTGGCAAGGGGCTCTGTGGCAGGGGCTTTTGTGGCGAGGGGGCTTGCCCCCGTTCGAGTGCGAAGCACTCGCTAACACCGTTGATCATAAGATTTCTGGGGCCGCTACGCAGCCCAACGGGGGCAAGCCCCCTCGCCACAGAGTTCAGTGAACAGCATGCCCCTCCCGACGCGTCCCGCCTACACCAACCGCTCAATCTTCTGATGCTGCCACACCAGTTTGTAATACAGCGTCTGCAACACCAGCATCCCCAGATACGCCACCGGAAACGCCATCCACACCCCTTGCAGCCCGAACTTCGCATCCAGCAGATAGGCCGCCGGCAACTGCACCCCCACCACGCAGACAATGGAAATCGCCACCGGCACCATCACCGTGCCGCTGGCGCGCATGATGCCGCCTATGATCGCCTGGAAGCCAAACACCAACAGGCTCCAGAGCATGATGTGCAACAGGTGCTGGGCCATGGTCCGCGTCGCTTCTTCCGTGAGGAACGACGCCAGCAGCCAATGCGACAACAAATACCCGAGCACCACCAGACCACCGGTCAGGCACACATTGATCATCAACCCCGTGCGCAGAATCGGCCCCATGCGTTCGATGCGTCCCGCCCCAATCGCCTGCGCGCCAAGAATCGATGCGGTAATCGCAATCGACAGCGCCGGGAACTGCACGTAATTGACGATCTGCGTCACCGCGCCATAGGCCGCCGTCGCCTGGGAACCGTGCTGGTTCACCAGCGCCAGAATCACCAGCTCCGACAGCGACAACACCACCATCTGCAACCCGGTGGGCAAACCGATGCGCAGCACCTTGCCGAGAATCGCCATGTCCAGCTTCATCGCCGCAAAAAACTCACGGTCCGGCGCCAGCGGATGGCCCTTGCCAACCAGCCGCCACGCCAGCAACCCCATCGCCACCAGGTTACCCACCAACCCGGCAAACGCCGCACTCTGAATCCCCATCGGCGGCAAGCCAATCCACCCGCGAATCAACGCCGGCGTCAGCGCCAACCCGACCATGGTCGACACCACCAGCGCCAACAACGGCGACAAGGTATCGCTCACCCCGCGCAGCAGTTGCGTGAACAGCACAAACACCAACAGCGACGGCATGATCCACAACATCACATGGGCATACGCCACCGCATCGTCCAGCACATCCGCCGGCGTCCCCAACCCCACCAACGCCGACCGCGCAAACACACTGCCCACCACCGCCGCCGTCAACCCGATCAACACCCCCAACAACAAGGTTGCCCCGGCGATCGCCTTCACCAGATGCGTCTCCCGCGCCCCCCACGCCTGCCCGATCAACACCCCCGCGCCGGCACCGAGGCCGATCACCAGGGCGATGAAGAAAAACACGATGGGGAACATCCCCGACACCGCCGCCAGCGCCTGGGTGCCAAGCATCTGGCCGATGTAGATGCTGTTGACCGTACCGGACATGGATTGCAGGAAGTTCGACAGCACCATCGGGGCGAGGAAAAACAGGTAGGTTTTCCAGAGAGGGCGTTGGGGGTTGGGGGTTTGCATGGGCGAAGATCCATCTCGACGGCAGTAGCGATGATTAAGGATAGCGTGGGTGGCTGAAACCAAGGGGCGATGACCATCTCAGGTCTGTGTCTGGATTTCCAGCGACCTGAGGTGAAAGGTCTGAAGTTTCATCCTCAAAGGTCCTACACAAAGCTCGGAATGCCTCACCTTCCCGCGCTGATCTCGTGCGGCTTATAGTCGGCGCCGTCGCCCTAATGGCGATTCGGGTTTGGCGACCTGACCTCAGAGAATGCGAAGGCTATCCGCTTTATTGCAGGTATCATCGCACCCGCAAAGCCGCTGTTATGGCGGCTGTGCGCGGGAGACCTTCGGGTCTGCCGGTTTTCTCTGTGCCGGTTCGCCAACCTGCGCACAGCTGCCACCCATTCGTTTGGCGACGACTGAGTGACGGCCTTGAGCCAATCAAACAGAGATCTTCACAATGAATCGATACATGCCTCTCACCGGAATCGACCTGGTTCCGGCTTCCCTGCTCATCGACACCCAAGCCCCGCTCGACGTTCTGCAAGCCATGGCCGATTACCGGATTCGGACGGTTACGCAGGTGCTGGAAAACATCGCCTACCGATCCGAGCTCGGTTGCGACACGGTGGTGTTGGAAGACTTCGCCAAATTGCTGGTCATTCCGTTGCGCGATGGTTGTGATTTGATGGATGTGATTGGCCGACGCCTGCGAGCACAAGCAGCGGAGTAAACGAAAACGGGTGCCTATTCAGGCGCCCTTTTTGCGCTGCGTGAAGACGGTTCTGATCACTCACAACACCTTCCCCCAAGTGCCAAACGCCCCTGCCAACAGTCAATTAGCTAAACTTCATGAGTAAACCACTTCGCGAAACCCTGAATGTCAGGAGGCGAACCATGAGCAAGCAACCTCAACCCCAAAGCCGCTCCAACCCCCAACCCAGATCCCGTCCGTTGGTGCCGAACCTGCCGAGCAAAACCGGCAACAAGTCCGGTGGCTTGCGCGGTAACTATCCGCCGAAGAAGTCGTAATTGCCTCGGGTGTACGACAGGCTTTGCAATGGAGCCTGTCGTACACCCCGTCACTTCAGCATTACTTGCCTCTATATCGGACATTGTTTTCCACAAGCGACGTCGTTCCGGCCAAGAATGATGGCCAAGGGCTACGCTCCACACGGTTTCTCAAATGCACCTCGTGCATGCCGGCAATCGATTTGTCTCAATGGCTTAAGCGATAAAAATCCTGTGGCGAGGGAGCTTGCTCCCGCTGGATTGCGCAGCAGGCCCTGCTTTTCAGGTGAAGAGCTGGGGGCCTCGCAGCCCAGCGGGAGCAAGCTCCCTCGCCACAGGGTCGATGTCAGGCTTGTCTTCCGGTATCAGTCCACCCCCTGCTTCTTCCCGGTTCGATTACATGGAGTAAGCGTACATGCCCTTCCCCCCTCGTTTCCTCGACCACTACCGCAAAGCCGACCGCATCATGCTGGGCCTGATCTGGTTGATGTTCGCTTTCGCGGTGGGCCTGGCGTTCTGGCACGACACCTTCAAGCAGGCGCTGCTGGTGGGTGGCGGTACCAGCGTGTTGCTGACGCTGGTGTATCGCGCCATCGGCGGTTCTCGGTTGATGCGCTGTTTGCTCGGCACAGGCTTGATGGTGATGGCGGCGTTGCACATCAATCAGGCCGAGGGGGTCATTGAGTCGCACTTCGGGATTTTTGCGTTGTTGGCGGTGTTGACGTTTTATCGGGACTGGCTGCCGATTCTGGTGGCGGCGGTGACGATTGCGCTGCATCACGTGGTGTTTCATGTGTTGCAGCATCAGGGGTTTCCGGTGTTCGTGATGGCGCATCACGGTGGCTGGACGATGGTGTTCGTTCACGCCTTTTATGTGCTGATGGAAACGGTCGCGCTGCTCTATCTGGCGGTGCACAGCCAGGCCGATGCGGTGGAGAGCCAGGACATGCTGGACAAGATGCTCGCCGCTACTTCGCAGCTGACAACCGATCCCGGTCAGGGTGACAAGGCGCGGGTGCATGTGTCGCTGGCGCAACGGTTCGATCAGTTCCTGATGCAAATCACCGCGCTGGTGGACGGGGTGGTGCGTGACTCCAACGGCTTGGGTCAGTTGGGCCAGGAGTTGGCCAAGGCCAGCAACACGCTGGAGAAAGGCGCCAAACATCAGTTGACGGAAATCGCACAGATGACCGGGTCGATGCAGCGCATGGGCGATGCGATGGAGCACATCGTGGTGCAGGTCGAGCATGCCGTTGCACATGCCGGCCAGGCCAGTGTGCAGATCACCCGCGGGCAGGAAAGCGTGAACCGCGCGCGGCAGGAAATCACCCAGCTGGCTTCGCGTCTGGAAGGCACCAACCAGACCGTGCAGGTGCTGGCCGGGCAGGCGCAGCAGATCGGTACGGTGCTGGAGGTGATCAGCAGCATTGCCGAGCAGACCAACTTGCTGGCGCTCAACGCGGCGATTGAAGCGGCGCGTGCCGGCGAGCAAGGCCGCGGCTTTGCGGTGGTGGCCGATGAAGTGCGCAGCCTGGCGCAGCGCACGGCGGTGTCCACCAAGGAAATCCGGACCATTATCGAGGCCTTGCAGCAAGGCAGCCGCAAAGCCGTGGAGGCCATGCAGGACAGTCGCGAAGGTGTGGAGCGCTGCGTCGAGGACAGTCAGTTGGCGGCAGCGATGTTGCAGGCGGTCGGCAGCGACATCTCGCAGATCGATGAACTCAATGGGCGAATTTTCACGACGACCCGCGAACAATCCACGGCGAGTGTCGAGATTGTCGGGCGCTTGCAGTCGGTGCAGAGCATCGCGCAGAACACGGCGGATGATGTGCAGACGCTGGCGTCGAGCAGTCGGCGCTTGCCGCCTATTGCGACTCGGCTGGATGCGTTGGGGCGCACGTTTCATCAGTGATGCTCGACGCGGGAGGTTGTCCGCTGGTCGAACCGACTTGCTCTACAGATTCTTAATACCTATCTTTGAGTCTATAGAGGCAAGACAGGTATTGATCATGGCCGTCCCCCTGCAACCCCAATCCTTCAGCAAAAACCAATGCGTCACCGGCCTGCGTGCCGCCGTGAGCATTCTGGAAAAGTGGCAGGCCACCAGCGACCAGGCCTGTCGCATCCTGCGTATTTCCCGCAGCACCTACACCCGGGCGCGGCAGCGCGATGTGGAGTGGGCTGTGGCGCTGGATGCGGACCAGATGCAGCGCATCAGTTTCGTGTTGAACATTCATGCGACGTTGCGCCTGGTGTTCGACAACCCGGACAACGTGTACGGCTTTGCCTCGATGGCCAATGACAATGAGTTTTTCAATGGCCGCAGCCCGTTGGAGATCATGGCCCAGGGCGACATGATTGCGCTGTATGAAACTTTCCGCCGCATCGACATGTTGCGGGGTGCGCAATGGTGATGGCGAGTGAGCTGGCGGTGTTTGCCGGTCAGTCGTTGCAGGCTTATCGCCTGGTCAATTCGAAGTTTCCGCCGATTGCGTTGTTTGATGACGTCGCGGACGCGGATGAGTTTGAGGTGCTGTTCGAGATTCAGGCGCTGACCAATCCGCGGTTGAAGAATGAAGTGGGTCAGCTTGAGTTGATTGCGCGCAGCGAGATCCCGTTCGGGATTGCCGGTTGCTCTTACGCCATCGCGCCGTTTACCCATGTGAATCCGGCGGGGTCGCGCTTCAGTGACGGCAGTTTCGGGGTGTTGTACCTGGCGGATTCGATGGAAGCGGCGCTGGCCGAAGTGCGGCATCACCAGGCTCTGTATTGGTCGAAGGTGCCGAGCCTGAACTATGAGCGGTTTGTGTTTCGCGGGTTGGCCTGTGCCTTTGGCGATGGCGGGATGAAGGACGCCACCGCCCTGCCGCTGACCGATCCGGTGTATGCGTCGGACGATTACAGCCATTCCCGCGTGCTGGGGCGGGCGGTGCGGGACGCCGGTTGTCCCGGTTTGCGTTATCACTCGGTGCGCATGCCGGGCAGTCATTGCTGGGCGTTGATGACACCGAGGCCGGTCTCTTCGATTGTGCAGACGGCGCATTACGAGATGGTGTGGAATGGGCAGATCACCAGCGTCAGCCAGATCAGCGAGGCTTGAGCCCCGTTGTCAGGCACATGAAAACCTGTGGGAGCGAGCTTGCTCGCGATTGCTGTGTGTCAATCGACACAGATGTTGAATGTGAAACTGCCATCGCGAGCAAGCTCGCTCCCACATGGATCTGCGATCCATTGACCGCATCGATAGTCACCATCAGTTCAATGAAGTTCTCTTAAAAAATCCCCGGCGTAACATCTGCTCCATACCAACCCATAAGCACCCCGGAGCACACCATCATGAAACGCCAGACCCTTCTCAGCATCGCTTTCTCGGTTTTCGCAGTTAACGCTTTCGCCGCAAACTCTGCTCAACCTGTGGTCGCTGAAGGCGGCTCGGATCGTCTGATTGAAAGCCGTGTGGCTGAAGGTGGTTCTGATCGCCTGCTCGAGAATCGTGTGGCCGAAGGTGGTTCGGATCGCCTGCTGGAAAAACGTGTTGCCGAAGGCGGTTCCGACAAGCTCCTGCAAAACCGCGTCGCCGAAGGCGGTTCCGACAAGCTCCTGCAAAACCGTGTTGCCGAAGGTGGCTCCGACCGTCTGATCGAAAGCCGCGCTGTCTGAATGCAGGGCTTTACCGCAGTTCTCAACGAAAAGCCCGGCCTTAACCGCCGGGCTTTTTCGTGCGCATAGAATAAATCAGTCCCAACTACTTCAGCGCCCCCCCTGTAGTGCCTGCTCTTCTTTCATTCAGGATCAAAGGTATATTCACGCGACAAACGGTACCCGTTTTTCGCCACGACCTGTCATTTGTTACAGTTGTCACGCCCCCACTTGTGCCCCCTAATGAACCTGTCGTCTACAGAGGGGACTTGCTCCACTCCTTGCGATGAATTGAAGCAATCAAATCTTCTCTTTGGAGTTTCCGCCGTGAACGAATTTCAAAACGATGCGATTCTCAAGTCCAAACTCGAAAACGATAGATCCCGCACGGGCAGCGTCGAACTCCTGCCTGCACCAATGGTGATGGAGCGGGATGAACGTACCACCATTCTTTATGAAGGCGAGATCGAAGAGTCGGGGGCGATTACTCGACTGGCGGTCTATCCAGGCATGGCGCGCGGCGACCGCATAAAACTGACCTGGGAGAACACTTCAACCGAAATAGTGAAAAAATACTCAACCGAGCTGAAAGTCAGCGATCCTGAATCCTTTATCGACATCACAGTGCCGAAGAGTTTTGTGTGCTATTTCATCAATAATCTCGGAAGGTTTCAGGTCACGTATAAGGTCTTCCCCGCCGCTGGTGGCCCCCCGCGGCCTTCCGAATCAACCATCGTCACATCCGTCAAGTTAACGGGTTCCGTGATCCCCGCCCCAATGGCTCCCGAAGCCAAAGATGGAAATCTGAGCTCGCAGCATGATTACCCCGATGGATTGACCATTCTACTCAGTCCCAAGTTGACAATTAACTGCACCTGGACGAGCTACGGTCGGGATGGCCGAATCCTTTATCTTGAGAGATGGAATCCGGAAAGTGACGAGAAGACGGTCGTAGTACCTGAAGTACTGAAACTCATAGAGACAGGCGGAGAAGTTCGTGTCAGCTCCTTTAGTGACAACCCGGAAGAGTATATTTTCGACTCCTTGCCTCTGGTTCTGAAGGTGTTGTAACGCTCGACTGCAACTTCTGCTCAACCTGTAGTCGCTGAAGGCGGCTCGGATCGTCTGATCGAAAGCCGCGCTGTCTGAATGCAGGGCTTTACCGCAGGACTCAACGAAAAGCCCGGCCTCAACCGCCGGGCTTTTTCGTGCGGGTGATCAATTCGTCCGTTGTTCCTGCGCTTTCGCATAGCGCGCCAGGCCAATCTTGATGCCAACCAGCATGGGCGCGGCAAAGACGAACAGCAGGGCCACGGCGAAGAACGCCGTGTCGAAGGCAATCACCGTGGCTTGACCAGACACCGCCTTGCCCAGCAGGCTGGTGGCTGCCCCGCCAGCGGCCAACGGGTCCATGCCCTTCCCCGCCAGCATCGCGGTTGTGCTCGTCAGCCGCTCGATGAGCGCGTGCCCACCCGCAGTGACGTGGGTGCCGAGGACCACACCGTTGCTGACTGCGTGATGGTCGATCAGGGTCTGCAGCCCGGCAACGCCCATCAAACCACCCAACTGGCGCCCTGTGTTGAACAGGCCGATGCCGCTGGCCAGGTTGCGGCTGTTGAGGTGGGTGAAGGCGATCAGTGTGATCGAGAGAAACAGGAAGCCCAGGCCCAGGCCGCGCAGCAGGATGGCCGCCATCATGTCATCGCTGCCGCTTTCGCTGGTGGAGCCGGACAGCATCCACATAGCCGCCATGATCAGCAGGATGCCCAAGGGCACGGTGGCCACCGGCGGCACGCGGCGGACCTGGAACAACCAGGCGGCGATGAGCAGCGACCCGACAAAAAAACCGCCGCTGGGCAACAGCAGCAGCCCGGCATCGGTCGGTGTGAAAGCGAGTACGGACAGGGCGAACGCCGGGATCAGGTAGGCGCTGCCGAACAGCGCGGCACCGGCGACGAAACTGACGATAAAGGCAAAGGTGAAATCGCTCGATTTGAACAGGCTTAAGTCAAGCAGCCCCTGGTCGTCGGCCAGGACCTGTCGGCCGAGAAAGCCCAGCAGTGCGGCGGTACCTAGCACCGTCAGCAGCAGGATGCGCGGTTCCTCGAACCAGTCCCAGCGGCTGCCCTGGCTAAGCACGTAGGTGAAACAGAACAGAGCCGCAGAGAGCAACGAGAACCCGAGCCAGTCAAACGAAGGTTGCCGGACCCTGGCGGGCACGGGGTGGTCGGCGATGAGCAAGAGCCCGCTCGCGGCCAAAGCCAGCGGCACCACGCTGAAGAAAATCCAGGCCCAGGACTGGCTGTCGATCAACCACCCTTGCAGGGCCGGTGCGAGGGTCGCGGACGCAACCACGGCCGCCATGGCGAACAGGGCTTGCAGGATCGGCTGAAGGGCCCGCGGATAACCGCGAAAGATGATCGCCTGGCCCGCCACCAGCAAAGCACCGCCGGCGAAGCCTTGCAGGATGCGCAGTGCGATCAGCAGCTCCAGCCAGGCGCTGACGGCAGCCACGCAGCACGCCATGCCCATGACCAGGGTGGCGCCGATGAGCACGTTGCGTGGAGAAAACCGCTGCATCAGCCAGGGGGCGAGCATGAACCCGATCAGCTTGAGGGCGATGTAGCCGACATCCAGCCAGGCAAACTCGTCAGGTGTGGCATGGGTGTCGCCGATGATGTCGCTGCGTCCGAGGGCAAGCACGGTGCTGGCGATCGCTTCGGTCAACGTGGCCAGGACGATGCCCACCATGAGCAGCACGCCGGTCGTCGGCCTGGCGCGACTCATGAGCCGGCCCCTTCAACCTCTACCCGCGCGGACAGCCCCGGCACGATGCGCCCCGGTAGCGGATTGTCAGCCAGGCGGATCTTCACCGGAACGCGCTGTACGACACGTACGAAGTTCCCGGTGGCATTGTCGGGCGGCAGCAGGCTGAAGGCCGAGCCACTGCCCGGTGCAAAGCTGTCGACCACGCCGGCCAGTGCCGTATCGGGATAGCCATCGACCGTTACGCGCACGGGCTGACCAGGGCGAATCTGTTCGAGCTGGGTTTCCTTGAAATTGGCCACGACCCACACATCGTTGACCGGCACGATATCGAGCAGGGCGACACCCGGCGTGACGAAACGGCCGAGGCGAACCTGACGATTGCCGACCACGC
The DNA here is from genome assembly GCF_054343835.1 of Pseudomonas sp. GNP012. Taxonomy (NCBI): domain Bacteria; kingdom Pseudomonadati; phylum Pseudomonadota; class Gammaproteobacteria; order Pseudomonadales; family Pseudomonadaceae; genus Pseudomonas; species Pseudomonas sp. GNP012. The sequence continues at coordinate 3,132,753 of NZ_JBTGUU010000001.1, forward strand.
CATCCACCGGCGCATGCACCACGGTGTGGTCGAGATCGATCCGGGCCAGATCACGGGCCGCTTCAGCCTGAGCCACCGCTGCCATGGCCGCCTCCCTTTGCGCCACAAACACAGTGATGCGTTGCTGTTGGGCCTCGACCGTTGCCGAAGCGGCCGATACCGACGCCACGGCTCTGGATTGTGCCGTGCCGGTTTCATCGACCAGTGCCTGGCTCACGGCGTTGCTGACGATCAGTTTGCGACTGCGGTCGTGAGTCTTGGCCGCCAGACTCATGTCGGCGGTGGCCGAGCGTCTTTGTGCTTCGGCCTGCCTGATCAGCGCATGCTGAAGCCGGATCTGCGCATCGACATGGGTCAGGTTCGCCCGGGCGGCGCTGACATTGGCCTCGGCTTGCGCAAGCTTGGCGCGATAGTCGCGGTCATCGATACGGAACAGCACATCACCCGCGCGCACGGCCTGGTTGTCCTTGACCTCGAGCGCCGTGACATAGCCGGCGACCTTGGCGGCCAGCGAGGTGACATCCCCGCGGACATAGGCGTTGTCGGTCGAGGTCACGCCACTGGAATACACCATGATGCCCCAAGCCGCCACGACCACCACCGCCGCGACACACAGCAACAGGCCGATGGTCTTGCGCTGGCTGCGCCGCACCACGACCACCGGCGTTGCGGTGGCAATGGTGGCCTTGTCCTGGAGCGAGTTCATTTTTTCATGTCCTGTTCAGTGCCAAGAACCCTGCAGCCCGGCTGTCGAGCCTTCATGAGCGGGTTGATCGGCTCACTGCTTGATCGGTGTGACGAGCACCTTTTCCTCGGTGTCGAGGACGAACACCGCCAACAGGCGTGCCGGTTGGGTGTCACTGGCGTTGGCGCTGACCAGATGCACGGAACCCGGCTCCTCTACGAAGTTTTCGCCGACCTTGTAGATCTGTTCCGGCTGGCCTTTGACCTGGATGCGAAACGAACCTTCCAGCACCGTTGCATAGATGAAGGCCGTTTTCGGATGGGTGTGGGCCGGTGACGCGGCACCCGGCCCATACTCGACGACCACACCCCTCATGCTCTTGCCAGGGATGTTGGGAATGGGACGGTCGAACACCACCGTCACCTTGCCGGGGGGCGGCTCGGCGGCCGAGGCGGCGCTGATCGAGAGCGCTGCGAACACAGCGGCCATTAGCAATCGGGTAACCATGGGATGTCTCCTGGATGCATAGGGAATTGAGAGGTGAGATCCGTTACTGCGCTGTCGACCGGGCCAGCCAGTCGTCGAAGCGAATCGCCCCCAGGCGTGCGTTCTTGCCGGTGACCAGCGATTGATCGTCGAGCACGGCGCCGAAGTAACGGGCATGTACATCCGGCACGACCTTGCGGCTGTCCTGGGTCGCCCGCAGATAGCGCCTGGCCAGTTCGTCGATCGGCATGGTTTCCGGGCCGCCCACTTCAACCGTGCCATTGACCGGTGCTGCCAGCACAACATCGGCCAGCGCCGCTACCACGTCGTCGGACGCAATCGGCTGGATCAGCGCCGGCGAAGCATGAATCTCATCGCCGACGGTGAACGACTGGACAATGCCGGCGGCAAACTCGCAGAACTGCGTGGCACGCACAATGGTGTAGGGAATGCCGGACGCCTTGATAAGGGCCTCCTGCGCGACCTTGGCCCGGAAGTAACCGGTATCGGGAAGCCGTTCGCTGCCGACAATCGACAGGGCCACGTGATGACGAACCCCGGCGGCGGCTTCGGCGGCCAGCAGGTTACGACTGGAGGTCTGGAAGAAATCGAGAACGGCCTGGTCCTCCCACGACGGCGCGTTCGCCACGTCGACCACCACGTCAGCACCATCCATCGCTTCGGCCAGGCCTTCGCGGGTGATGCTGTTCACGCCCGTGCTGGGGCTGGCGGCGAGCGCATCATGGCCGCGCTCGCGAAGGGTGTTCACAAGTTTCGATCCGATGAGGCCGGAGCCTCCGATGACGACGATCTTCATGACTGTTCTCCACTTGTCGACTGCAACCATTGCGTCGGTGTAGAGAGATTGCCTGCACGGGCAAGGCAAGTCCTTGCGCCGGGCTTGGGTTTGCCTTGGCGAGCGCTTGGATTTTTGTCCAAGGCAACTGACGGTCGTCCAGCCCCCTTGCCGCTGACGGTGCAGCGGCTGTCGAGCTGCCGTATCATCCTTTTGCAGTCACAACCAGCCGCCTGGGGATGCCCGTCTTGCCATTCAGTTTTGAAGATTACGTACTCGATCAGGAACGCCGGGAGCTGACCCTGCGCGGGCAAGTCGTGGCCGTCGGACCGCAGGTTTTCGACCTGTTGCTGCTGTTCGTCAACAATCCCGACCGCGTCGTCAGCAAGGACGAATTGCTCAAGGCGGTGTGGGGCGAGCGGATCGTTTCGGAATCGACGATCACCAGCCACATCAATGCCGTGCGCAAGGCCATCGGCGATACCGGTGAGGAGCAGCGCCTGGTACGCACCGTCGCCCGCAAAGGCTACCGCTTCGTTGGCCAGATCAACGGCGACTTGAGCGGGCAAGCGCGACAACCCGAAGACGATGAACGCCCGACCGCCGCCCCGAAGCCAATCCCCTCCCCTGCGCTGGTCCTGCCGGACAAACCCTCGATCACCGTCCTGCCCTTCCAGAACCTGAGCGGTGATCCGGAGCAGGAATACTTCGCCGACGGTGTCGTGGAGGACATCATCGCCGCCCTGTCGCGTCTTCGCTGGCTGTTCGTCATCGCGCGCAATTCGAGCTTCACCTACAAGGGCCAGACCGTGGACGCCCGGGGCGTTGGCCAGGCGCTGGGCGTTCGCTACGTGCTCGAAGGCAGTGTGCGCAAGAGCGGGAACAAGCTGCGCATTACCGGGCAACTGATCGACGCGACAAGCGGCACGCACATCTGGGCCGAGCGCTTCGAAGGCCTGCTGGACGATATCTTCGAGCTGCAGGACCAAATCACCGAGAGCGTCGTGGGCGCGATCGCGCCGCAACTGGAGCGGGCAGAAATCGAACGCGCCAAGCGCAAGCCGACGGAAAGCCTGGACGCCTACGACTACTATCTGCGGGCCATGGCCAAACTGCACAGCGGCAGCCGGGAAGCCATCGAGCAGGCGCTGCCGATGTTCTACCAGGCCATCGAACTCGATGGAGAATTTGCCTCAGCCTATGGCATGGCTGCCTGGTGCCACTTCTGGCGCAAGCTCAATGGCTGGATGGTCGATCGGCCTGCAGAAATCGCCGAGGGCATACGGTTGGCGCGGCTGGCGGTGGCCCTGGGCCGCGATGATGCCGTCGCGTTGACCCGGGGCGGACATGCGCTGGCCCATCTCGCCGGCGAAGTCGACGGCGGCATTGCACTGCTCGACCGGGCACGCTTGCTCAACCCCAACCTCGCCCCCGCCTGGTTTCTGGGCGGTATCCTGCGGGCGCTGCGCGGTGAAACGGACGCGGCCATCGAGCATCTGAACCATGCGGTTCGCTTGAGCCCGCTGGACCCGGAAATGTTCAGGATGCAGGTCGGCATGGCGCTGGCGCATTTCTTCGCCGGGCACTTCGATGCCGCAGCGGGCTGGGCGGACAAGGCACTGGGTAACCTGCCCAGCCTGCTGGTCGCCGCGGCACTGGTGGCGGCCAGTCATGCGCTCGGCGGTCGAATGGACAAAGCGAATCTGGCGATGCAACGCCTGCAAGCGCTGGCCCCCTCTTTGCGCCTGTGCGGCCTCAAGGACTGGCTGCCCATTCAACGGCCTGAGGATTTCGCCCGTTTCGTCGATGGACTAAGACTGGCGGGATTGCCGGAGTAAAGGAGACACCCCTGACCTGTAGGAGCGAGCCTGCTCGCGATGGTCGTCAACGATGACACGAGTCTTCTGATTAAACGCGGTGTCCTGAAATCCATCGCGAGCAAGCTCGCTCCTACAGGGGACCAGGGGCCAGGTCGTGCATTAGCTTTTACCTGGCAAAACTTGCACATCGCAACGGTAGGCTAAGCTTTGAGCAACTCGTTGCTCATGATGCTCGGTTCTGCAGGTTTTGGGTGTTTCTGGAGAGCGTCTGCAACAGCGATCTCAGACTGGCCAAAACCTTTCACGCAGGATTGCCGTGATGACCGAGCCCCTCCTCAGCTTTGATGCACTCAAACGCGCCGCTGCCGCCGGCGAAATCGATACCGTGCTGGTCTGCATGGTCGACATGCAGGGACGCCTGGTCGGCAAGCGCTTCCAGGTCGAGTTTTTCATCGACAGCGGCCACGAAGAAACCCATTGCTGCAACTACCTGTTGGCCGACGACATCGACATGGAGCCGGTGCCGGGTTACGCCGCGGCCAGTTGGAGCAAGGGCTACGGCGATTTCGTGCTCAAGCCCGACATGTCCACCCTGCGGCGCGTGCCCTGGCTGGAATGCACGGCGCTGGTGCTGTGCGACGTGCTCGATCATCACCATCGCCAGGACCTGCCCCACAGCCCGCGGGCGATTCTGAAAAAGCAGGTCGAGCGTCTGCGCGAGCGTGGCTATACCGGCATGTTTGCCTCGGAACTCGAGTTCTATCTGTTCGATGAGAGCTACGAGGCGATCCACAAGCGCAACTATCACAAACCGAAAACCGCCGGCCATTACATCGAGGACTACAACATCCTCCAGACCACCCGTGAAGAGCCGGTGCTGCGGGCGATTCGCAAGCATTTGCAGGCCTCGGGCATTCCCGTGGAAAACTCCAAGGGCGAATGGGGCCCGGGCCAGGAAGAGATCAACATCCGCTACGCCGATGCCATGACCATGGCCGACCACCACGTCATCATCAAGCACGCCTGCAAAGAGATCGCGCAGTTGCAGGGCAAGGCGATCACCTTCATGGCCAAGTGGCGCTACGACGCCGCCGGTTCCAGCAGTCACATCCATAATTCGTTGTGGGACAAGAACGCGAAAAAGCCGCTGTTCTTCGACGCAAAAGCCGAATTCGGCATGTCGAAACTGATGCGTGCCTGGGTCGCCGGGCAGCTCAAGTACGCCAACGACATCACTTGTTTTCTCGCGCCCTACATCAACTCCTACAAGCGCTTCCAGGCCGGCACCTTTGCGCCGACGCGGGCGGTGTGGAGCCGCGACAATCGCACCGCGGGCTTTCGCTTGTGTGCCGAAGGCAGCAAGTCCATCCGCATCGAATGCCGCATCGGCGGCGCCGACCTCAACCCCTATCTGGCCTTCGCCGCGTTGATCGCGGCGGGCCTGGCCGGCATCGACGAAAAGCTCGATCTCATCCCGCCATTCGAAGGGGATGCCTACCAGGACGAGCATTTGCCGGAAGTGTCCAAGACCCTGCGCGAGGCGAGCGCCGCCCTCAAGGCCTCCGGCATGTTGCGCGAGGCGTTCGGCGATGAGGTGGTCGACCATTACGTGCACACCGCCGAGTGGGAACAGAAAGAGTACGACCGGCGAATCACCGACTGGGAACTGCAGCGCGGCTTCGAGCGCTATTGAGAACATCATGACTGCGAAGGTGCAATTGATCTCCCCGGTCGATGGCCGGGTGTACGTCGAACGAGAGATGGCCGATGCAACGCAGGTCGAGCAGGCGCTGACCGCCGCTGCCAGCGCACAGGCGGCATGGCAACGCCGCTCACTGAGCGAACGCGCAGCATTGTGCAGCGCCGCAGTGGACGCGATGTTGTCGATGCAGGCGGACATCGTGCCGGAACTGGCCTGGCAGATGGGTCGCCCGGTGCGTTATGGCGCCAGCGAACTGCGCGGTTTTGCCGAACGCGCCCGGCACATGATCGCCATCGCGCCGCAAGCGCTGGCCGATATAGAGCCGGTGCCTGTGGCGGGTTTTCGACGCTACATCAAGCGCGAGCCGCTGGGCACGGTGCTGGTGGTCGCGCCGTGGAACTACCCCTATTTGACGGCGGTTAACACGATCATCCCGGCGTTGATGGCCGGCAACAGCGTGATCCTCAAGCATGCGTCGCAGACGCTGCTGGTGGGCGAGCGTTTCGCCGAGGCCATGCGCCGCGCCCATCTGCCGGACGGCCTGTTCCACAATCTGCTGCTCGATCATCGGCAGACCGCCGCGATCATTGATTCGGGTCGGGTACAGCAGGTCAACTTCACCGGTTCAGTCGATGCCGGCAAGGCCATGGAAAGCGCCGCCACGGGACGCTTCATCGGCGTGGGCCTGGAGCTCGGCGGCAAGGATCCGGCCTACGTGCGGGCTGACGCCAACCTCGAGCATGCGGTGGAAAACCTGGTGGACGGCAGTTTCTTCAATTCCGGGCAGAGTTGCTGCGCCGTGGAACGTATCTACGTCGACCAGAAAATCTTCCCGGTATTTGTCGAGCGCTTCGCCGAACTGACCCGCCAGTACGTGCTGGGCAACCCGCTGGACGAAGCCACCACCCTCGGTCCGCTGGTGACACCGGGTGCCGCGTTTTTCGTTCGTGGCCAGATCGCCGAAGCGTTGGCCCAGGGCGCGACGGCGCTGATCGATCCGCAGGCCTTTCCCGCCGACGTGCCGGGCAGTGCCTACCTCGCGCCCCAGGTCCTGGTCGATGTCAGCCATCAAATGTCGGTCATGCGCGATGAAAGCTTTGGCCCGGTGGTCGGCATCATGCCGGTGGCCAGCGATGACGAGGCCATTGCCTTGATGAACGACAGTGAGTTCGGGCTCAGCGCGTCCATCTGGACCCGGGACCTCGCAGCGGCCGAACGCCTGGGCAACCAGATCGCCACCGGCACGCTGTTCATGAACCGCTGCGATTACCTGGACCCGGCGCTGGCCTGGACCGGCGTGAAGAACAGCGGGCGCGGCGTCACCCTGTCGCCACTGGGCTACGAGCACCTGACCCGGGCCAAATCCTTTCATCTGCGTCACGAGGTGTAGACCATGAACCTGACAGGAAACTGGAACTACCCCACGAGCGTTCGTTTCGGTGTCGGGCGCATCGCCGAGCTGGCCGACGTCTGTCGCAGCCAGGGTATCGAGCGCCCCTTGCTGGTCACCGACAGCGGCCTGGCACGCGCGCCGATCACCACGGCGGCACTGGACGCGCTGCGCACCGCCGGCCTGGGCGTCGAGTTGTTCTGTGACCTCAAGCCCAATCCGGTCGAAGCCAACCTGGCCGGCGGGCTCGAGGCCTGGCGCGCCGGCAAGCATGACGGCGTGATCGCATTTGGCGGCGGCAGTGGCCTGGACATGGGCAAGCTGATTGCCTTCATGAGCGGCCAGACCCGCCCGGTCTGGGACTTCGAAGACATCGGCGACTACTGGACCCGCGCCGACGACAGCCGCATCGCCCCGGTCATTGCCGTGCCGACCACGGCGGGGACCGGCTCGGAAGTCGGTCGTGCGGCAGTGATCATCGACGAGCGCACCCACACCAAACGCATCATCTTCCACCCGAAAATGATGCCGCGCGTGGTCATCAGCGACCCCGCCCTCACCGTCGGCATGCCCGCCAAGGTCACCGCCGGTACGGGCATGGATGCGTTATCCCATTGCCTGGAAGCGTACTGCGCCCCCGGTTTTCATCCCCTGGCCGATGGCATTGCGGTGGAAGGCATGCGCCTGGTGGCCAACGCCCTGGTGAAAGCGGTACACACGCCGTCGGACCTTGAGGCGCGCGCGCAAATGCTCGCGGCGGCGGCCATGGGCGCCACGGCATTCCAGAAAGGCCTGGGCGGGATGCATGCGCTCTCCCATCCGGTGGGTGCGCTGTACGACACCCATCACGGCATGACCAACGCCACCTTCATGCCCTACGTCCTGCAATTCAATCGCACGGCCATCGAGGAGCGCATCACCCGCCTGGCGGCGTACCTGCGCCTGCCCTCGCCGGGGTTCGACAGTTTCCTGGCCTTCGTCCTCAAGCTGCGCAAGGACATCGGCGTGCCCCATACCCTGGTTGAACTGGGCGTGGATGACCGGCAGGCGGACCTGATCGCGGACATGGCGATTGTCGACCCCTCGGCAGGTGGCAACCCGCTGCCCTTGACCCGGGACGGCGTGGCAAAGATTTTCGACGCGGCACTTCACGGCCGTCTGTAGGAGCGAGCCTGCTCGCGATGGACGTCAACGATGACGCGGGGAGCCTGACACCCCGCGTCGTCCTCCAGTCCATCGCGAGCAGGCTCGCTCCTACAGAAAACCAAGGTCGAGCCTACGGCGGCTCAGTTCGGCCTGTCCAAAACCTGAAAAGGGGCACACAACAATGAACCCAACAAGCCAGCCGGGCACCGACACACACGACGATGACGTCAAGGTGCTGCACAGCATGGGCTACGCCCAGCAACTCTCACGACGAATGGGTGTTTTCTCCAACTTCGCCATTTCCTTTTCGATCATCTGCATCCTCTCCGGCGGCATCAACTCACTGGCCCAGGGCACCTCGGGCGCCGGTGGCATATCCATCGGGATCGGCTGGCCGATCGGCTGCCTGATCTCCGGGGTATTCGCCATGGCCATGGCGCAGATTTCCTCGGCCTACCCCACCGCCGGCGGCCTGTACCATTGGGGCTCGATTCTCGGTAACCGCTTCACTGGCTGGCTGACCGCGTGGTTCAACCTGCTGGGACTGGTCACGGTGCTGGGCGCGATCAACGTCGGCACCTATTACTTCTTTTTCGGTGCCTTCGGACCGGCACTGGGCATGGAGGACACGACCACGGTCAGGGTGATTTTCCTGGCAATCCTCACCGGCCTGCAGGCCTTGTGCAACCACTTGGGTATCGGCCTGACCGCCAAGCTCACCGACTTCTCCGGCTACCTGATCTTCGCTACGGCGCTGGCGCTGACCATCGTCTGCCTGATCTCGGCACCCAGCTACGAATTCGCACGGCTGTGGACCTTCGGCAACTATTCCGGCGAAGCGGGCGGCAGCGTCTGGCCCCAGGTCTCCAACGGCTGGGTTTTCATGCTCGGCCTGCTGTTGCCGATCTACACCATCACCGGCTATGACGCCTCGGCGCATACCTCCGAGGAAACCCGCAACGCGGCCATGTCGGTGCCCCGTGGCATGGTCATGTCGGTGGTCTGGTCGTTGCTGTTCGGCTGGCTGATGCTCAGTGCGTTCGTGCTGATGCTGCCGAGCATGGACGAAGCGGCCAAGCAAGGCTGGAACGTGTTTTTCTGGGCCATGAACACCCAGGTCAACCCGACCTTGAAACTGGTGCTTTTCGTGGCGATTTTCATCTCGCAGGTGCTCTGCGGGCTGGCCACCGTTACCTCGGTTTCGCGCATGATCTTCGCCTTCTCCCGGGACGGCGGCCTGCCCTGCTCCAAAGCCCTGTCCTCCGTCTCGCCGACCTTTCGCAGCCCGGTGGCGGCCATCTGGACCGGTGCCACCCTTGCCGTCCTGTTCGACTGGGGCTCGTCGGTGATCTCGGTCGGGGCAACGCCGGTCTACACGATCGTGGTGTCCTGCACGGTGATCTTCCTGTTCTTCTCCTTCGCCATCCCCATCGTGCTCGGCCTGTTTACCTACGGGACGTCGAAGTGGCCGACCATGGGGCCGTGGAACATGGGGCGATTCTGGTACTCGGTGTTCGCCATCCTCTCGATCCTGTCGATGATCATCATTTTCGTCATCGGCATCCAGCCACCGAACGATTGGGCGCTGTACATCACCATCGGCTTCCTGGTGCTGACCGCTATCGTCTGGTTCGGTTTTGAAGCCCGACGCTTCCAGGGGCCACCGGTGGGCGACATGATCGTCAAGCGCCAGGCTGAAATCGCCGCGGCGGAGGCGGCGTTGAACCGGAAATAGAGCGAGCAATGAGTAACCTGTGGGAGCGAGCTTGCTCGCGATGGCGGCGTGTCAGGCGCCATGGATGCTGGATGTGCCGGCCTTATCGCGAGCAAGCTCGCTCCCACAGGGTTTGTGGTGTTCCAACGCTTGGCTGACTGGCATTAGCCGCCTCTGCCAGGCTTTTTTGTATGGCGATGATTTATCCTGTGCCCCCCGATTTCATCCCGGAGACACCTGTGCCCGCCCTCACCGCCCGCGAGGTTTACCAGCCGTTGCGCGATGCCGCCCAGGGTATTCGCACCTTCAAGCGTATCGATGAATACTGCACGTCGAACCTTGTACAGGTCGACATCGACGGCTGGCGCCTGTTGCTCGACGTCGACGCCGGCCACTTGCGCCACTGCCTGCACGGCCTATGCCCCGATGGCCGCGAGTATGCGTTCGACAACGGGCAGCGCTTCGGCACCGACCCGGTGAGTTTGCTCAGCACCTGGGAGCTGGCGCAGATTGAGCGGTTGCTGGCCTGAATCATTCGCAACCTGTCGTTCCCTGGCCGCACTTGTGATACACAAGCCGGAATGATTTCTGCGTCCAAGGAGATTCCGCCCATGCCCCGTTCCCCACGCCTTTCGCACTGGCTGGCTTGCGCCCTGCTCGGTTTGTTCGCTGGCGTTGCCCAGGCCGGCACGACGCCCCCGGCACCCGATGCCCTGCAACCCTTGCTGGCGACGATGAACGAGCGCTTGAACATCAGTGAGCTGGTGGCGCTGACCAAGTGGGACAGCGGCAAACCGGTCCAGGACAATGCCCGGGAAGCGCAAGTCATCGCCAACGCGCGCAAGCAGGCGGACCAGCGCAAGCTCGACCCCGACGATGTCGCCGACCTGATTGCGGCCCAGATCGAAGCCAGCAAACTGCTGCAATACGGCCGACTCGCACAATGGCAAGCGGCGCACAAGGCACCGGACACGCCACGACCGGACCTCAACAACGACATCCGGCCCAACCTCGACAAACTGCAGAACCTGCTGCTCACGCAGTACGCCGCGTTCCTGCCCTACCGCAAAGACCCGAACTGCCCGCAATGGCTGGCCACCGAACGCTCGGCGCTGATCAAGGATTACCTGCATGGCCAGGCGATGATTCGTGCGACGGGCGAATTGTGTGTTGTGGGTCGATGACAGCGAAGTGATCCAGACGAAGAGCCCGGCCCAATCTGTCGGGTTTTCATGGACGCGCTTTGCTCTTCAGTTCGCTGCCGCCTGGAACCGCTTGCGGTAAGCCGCCGGCAGTAGCCCGACGCGTTGTTGAAACAGCCTGCGAAACGAGTTGCCATCCTCGTAGCCCACCGCATAGGTGATGCTGTCCAGCGTCATGCGTGTGGATTCAAGCAATTGCTTGGCCTTTTCCAGGCGCAAGGTCTGCAGGTAGGCAATCGGCGTGTAGCCGGTGGCGTCCTTGAAACGTCGCTTGAAGTTGCGCACGCCGAAGCCGAATTGTTGGGCCACATCATCGATCAACAACGGCTGATCGAAGTGTTCTTCCAGCCAGTATTGCACCCGCAGGATATCGCCATCACCGTGGCTCTTGGGCATTGACCACATCACATACACCGACTGCTCGCTGCGCACCGAGTCGACCAACAGGTACTTGCCACACTTTTGCGCCAGTTCCAGTGACGCAAAGCGACGCACCAGGTGCAGCAACAGGTCCATGGCCGCACTCGCGCCGCCGCTGGTGACCACGCGATTGTCCTCGCAAATGATTTGCCCTTCGTCGAGCAAGGCTTGGGTATAGCGGCGACGGAAAAGCTCGGCAAAAGCCCAGTGCGTGGTCGCACGGGTGCCGTTCAATAGCCCGGCCTCACCCAACATGAACGCCGCCGTGCACATGGAAGCCACCACCGCACCTTGGGCGTGCTGCTCACGCAGCCACGGTCCATAGGCACAAAAGGTCGGCAAGGCGTCCTTGAGGGTGAAGAGGAATCCCGGGATCAGGACCAGATCGGTTCGCGGGATCTCGCCAGTGGAACGGTTCACATGCAACCGCTGCCCGCCCCAGGCGGCGACATCGGCGCCATCGAGCGAAGCGCTGACCACCCTGAACGGTGGTGGATCGCTATCGGCGAACAGGTTGGCGGCACTGAGCACTTCCAGGGCCATGGTTGCGCTGGCGGCGGAGCATTGATCCGCCAGTAACAAGGTGATGTGCATAGCGACCCCATTGCGCTTTTCGCATGAAAAATGTCATTTGCGCACCTACCTTAGCCGATTTACAAGGCCTAAAGTGCAGCCATCAACCCAACGGTGGCGCACTTATGAATCTCTGGTTTCGACTTTTCCTCATGCTGTTGCGTCGCCCGTGGCGCAAACCCGTGGACGCCTCGGCGACCACCGTTGTGCGCATGCGCGTGTGGCCGCTGGATCTGGACCTCAACCGGCACGTCACCAACGGTCGCTATTTCACGCTGGCAGACATCGGGCGAATGGATTACGTACTGCGCAGCGGGGCCTTTCGTGTGGCGCTTCGTCATAAGGCCGTGCCGATTGTCGGCGATACCTGGGGCAAGTTCCGCCGAGAGTTGCGCCTGTTCGAAGCCTTTGAAATACATACCCGCATGCTTGGCTGGGACGACAAGTGGAGCTTTATGGAGCACCGTTTCGTCAGCAAGGGCCGGGTGGTCGGCGTGGTGGTGATGCGCGGTCTGTTCCGCGCGGGTAGAGGCACGGTGGCACCCGGTGAATTCGCGCTGGAGCTGGGTTTGCCAGAGCAATCGCCGTCGATGCCGCCATGGTTGACGGACTGGTCGCGTAACTGCAACGACATGAGCCATCAGTTGCGTACACAAGAGGCTCCGCCTGCGCGACAACCGGAGACAGTCGGCTGATCGCGATGTAAAACACCCTTTACATTTGTGAAATCCCCGGCGAATATGTAAAGGGTCTTTTACATCAGGAAGAAGCAATGAAACGCTATTACATGGAAATGGGTGCCGCGGCGGCGCTGTACTCGGTATTGCTGATCTTGTCGGTCATCCTGCTCAAGGATCAGCAAGATATGGCCATGGCGCTGAAGATCATCATCACGCTGTTGCCGGTGATTCCTGCGGGGCTGATGTGTTGGGCAGTGGTGCGCAACATGCGCACGCTGGACGAAATGCACTTGCGTATCCAGTACGAAGCGCTCGGTTTTGCCTTTGCCGCTTCGGCGCTGCTGACTTTCACTTACGGCTTTCTGGAGAATGTCGGCTTTCCGCACGTGTCCTGGGTCTGCGTGTGGCCAATGATGGGCCTGATGTGGATGATCGGGCTCAGACTGGCCAAGCGGCGCTACCAATGAAAAACCGTCTCAAGGAACTGCGTGCCGAACGCAATTGGTCGCAGGTCGATCTGGCGGCGTTATTGAATGTTTCACGGCAGACCATCAATGCCATCGAAAATGGCCGCTATGATCCCAGCCTGCCCTTGGCGTTCCAGATTGCCCGGGCATTTGCGCTGCCTATCGAAAGTATTTTCGATGACGAGTTCGCCGGCTAATCTCTCTCTTCAATCAGGCGCCTGCCCATGAGCCATACGGAAACCCTCGCCAAAATCCTGCTCGGCCCGTTGCTGCTGATGCAGGGCCTGTACACGCGACGGATGACGCCCAGGCTGCCGGAGGCCGAAGGTGAACGCCAGGGCGTGGCCGGCAGCGGCGATGCTCTGCGGTTGTTGATTGTCGGCGACAGCGCTGCGGCGGGGGTGGGTGCGGCGACTCAAGGTGAGGCGCTCAGCGGTCGGCTGGTGGAGCGCCTGGTCGAGGATTATCAGGTGTCATGGAAACTCTGGGCGCGCACCGGCCTGGATTCGCAAGGGTTGCTGGAGCTGCTCGAACAGCACACCCCCGAGCCGTTCGATGTGGCGCTGTTGTCGATTGGCGTCAACGATGTCACCAGCTCGCTCACCCTGGATCAGTGGCTCACTCGGCAACAGCGCTTAATGACGCTGTTGTGCGACAGGTTCGCGGTGAGGCAGATTGTGGTCTCGCCGCTTCCACCGATGCATTTGTTCCCCGCCCTGCCGCAGCCGCTACGCTGGTTTCTGGGGTTCAGGGCGCGTCGCTTCAACGCACATCTTGCGGATCTGGCCGCAGGCGTGGATCAATGCACGATGCTGACCACCCCGCTGGCACCCGAACCGGGCTTGATGGCCAGCGATGGTTTTCATCCGGGGCCGATGCTCTACCATCAATGGGCCGACGATGCCGCCAGGGTTATCGATCAACGCTTTCGCACCACAACAATAAAAACAGGAGTTGAAGATGTCTGAGCTGAACCTGAACCCCAATGTCGCAGCGTCCCTGAAGCAGTGGCACGCAATGCTCGGCAACCGCGACTTGAGCGCCTTGCCCGAACTGCTCGATCCGCAGGCGGTGTTCCGCTCGCCGATGGCGCACACGCCGTATCCGGGGGCGCCAGTGGTGTCGATGATCCTCAACACGGTCATGAACGTGTTCGAGAATTTTGCCTATCACCGCGAGCTGGCGACGGCGGATGGCTTGAACGTGATTCTCGAATTCAGCGCCCGGGTCGGCGATAAAGAGCTCAAGGGCATCGACATGATCCGCTTCAACGAACAGGGCAGGATTGTCGAGTTTGAAGTGATGGTGCGGCCGCTGAGTGGCTTGCAGGCGTTGGGTGAGGAAATGGGGCGGCGCCTCGGTGCTTATCTGAAGGCCAGCAAAGTCTGACTTACCTGATTCAACAAATACCCTTGTGGGAGCGGGCTTGCTCGCGAAGGCGGTGAAACAGTCGATAGAGATGTTGACTGACACTCCGCTTTCGCGAGCAAGCCCGCTCCCACAGGTTTTGTGTGCAACCTGGAGTCTTCACGCTATCGGCTGATGGCTGGTCACGCAGTGAATCACGCCACCAACAGCGGAGATCGCGTCGATGTCGAGCCGCACCACCTTGCGGTTAAGGTTGAGCAACACTGACTCGGTGGTGATCGGGTTTCCACAAGGCCGCCGGCGAGTGATTACTGCGCCGGAAAAGTTTGCAGATAGGCCAACAGGTCTTCGATTTTTTCCGGATCGCTCAGGCCCCAGAAAATCATGCGCGTGCCAGGCACCACTTTTTTCGGTGCTTCAAGGTAGGCGATCAGGGTTTCGCGATCCCAGACCAGGTTGGCGGATTTCATCGCGTCGGAATACACGTAGTCGGTGGTGACGGCGGAGTGGCGACCGATCACGCCATTGAGCTGCGGGCCGAAGAAGGCGCGAGCCGATTCGCCGATCTGATGGCAGCCGCTGCAGAGGCGCTTGTACACTTTCTCCCCGGCCTGGACATCGCCCGCAGCAAGGGTGGGTGCGCTGAACAGGCCAGCGCTGAGTGCCAGGGCGAGGGCCAGGGCGGCGATTTTCTTCATGTTGCGTTTCCAGTCTGCGAATGCTCGCTATTGGAACATGCAGGCCGGGGATACCCCAAGTGGTCAAATGGACGCAATCCCTGTGGGAGCGGGCTTGCTCGCGAAGAGGCCTTCACATTCAACATCGTAGGTGACTGGACTATCGCTTTCGCGAGCAAGCCCGCTCCCACAGGGACTTGTGCATGGCTTACTTTTTGTTGAGTTCAATGGCCGCCTGAATCAACGCCGTCAGCGCCGCTTCATCGATCTGCTCGCCCTCGCGGATATCGATGGCACGTCGAGTATTGCCTTCAAGGCTTGCATTGAACAGCTTCGACGGATCGTCCAGCGATGCTCCCTTGGCGAAGGTCAGCTTCACCACTTGCTTGTAAGTCTCGCCGGTGCAGAGGATGCCGGCACGGGACCACACCGGCACGCGCCACTTCCACTCTTCGATCACTTCGGGGTCGGCCTGGCGGATGATCTTGCGCATGCGGGCCAGGGTCTCGCCGCGCCAGTCGGCCAGTTCGCGGATTCGCTCGTCGATCAGTGCCGAGGCTTCGCTTGATTCAACCTTGTCCGTTTTCATCACTATCTGCCCCCTCATCATGATGGTTGTGACCGATGAGGGTAGACGCTGTTGGCGGGTTTTCACGGTGACGAACCTCAAGCCCGGCGCTGAAGGCCAGGAAGACGGCAGGGACGCTACGCCGATCCGACAAGCTCCCTCGCCACAATTGTTCATTTGTCATCGAATTGTCATGCACCGTCCGCCATACTCAGCTCATCCAATGCGTGCTTTAACTTTCTGCTGCCTCTCCCGGCGGCTTTTTTTTGCCTGAAATTGCGCTTACAGGCATTCCTGCGCCGCACGCTCGAAACTGGACGGCACGAAGGTCGACGCCAGCAGCTTGCGCTCGTACAGGAACACCTTGCCGCCGTTCGAGGCCTTGTAGGTTTCAAGCACGTTGTCCGCCGCCACTTTGCTCGATACGACGATCCGGTAGCTGCGCTGGGTCTGCGACACCGTGGGCGCCAGTGCATCGTGCTGCAACTTCGGCACCACGCAATGGGTGTACGCCTCGGGTGACTTGCTGGTCTGCAAGGTCATGGTCGGATTGTTCGGCGTGGCACAACCGGCCAGCAACAGCGAGGCGAAGGCCAGGGTCGGGGCAAAAAAAGTGCGCATGAATCAGGTCCTGAAAAGCAATCTACGGTGAATGGGCTTGCCCGCCGTTCCGCGGACGTCGGGCTGGTTAATGGGTTGCTGCGGTTAATCCGGCGGATACCAGCGCCTTCAACGACGCATCGAATTGCTTCAATGCTGTCAGTTGCAAGTCGCGTTGCTGTTCGATTTGCGCGGCAATCTCGGGCGCGGCCTTGTCATGCACCCACACCGACGGCAGCTGTTTTTCCACCGCGCCTTCGGCCTTGCCGATGTATTGCAGACTGGCGTCGTAAAACCGCGCGGCGAAACGCGCCTCGACCCGGTCGTTACGCTGGGTCAGCAACTGGTTGTGGGTATCGAGCATCACCACGACATCGGGATGGGCCTGCACCAGGGCATCAAGGTTGTCGTAGACCGTCACCGACAGAAAGCTCTTGTGCAACGAACTCAGCAGCCAGTCGATGGCCAGTAGCGGATCGGAGCTGTCGACGAAGGCCTGGCGAATTCGCGCATCCAGTGCGTTCTTCGCGCCGTTGACGGCCACCGAGTGGTATTGCTCAAGGTATTGCAGGTTTTCCACGGTGTTTTCGCTGTAGAGCACCCCGACCGTCTGACCATATTGCAACCCGCCCTGGCTACCGGTGATGGGCGGCAGGTGACAGGCGCGTTCGTCCTCGGCAAAGGCCGATGCGGTAGACGCAACACTGCCCAGCAACAGGGCAATCACAGCCAGTCGGGTCAAGATTTTCATCGCGCAGGTTCCTTGAGCAGCGTGTTCAATGCCGGCAATTTTCCGCCTTTGCGCAAAAAACAGAACTTGCGATTCTTGATGGTGACTATTGACTGAACCAATAGTGCGGCGGCGCCAGCACAGGCCTCTGGCGCAAACTTACCGGTCAATGTCGAACAAGCGGCTGTGCCGGGCGCCCACTGTTGATTACAGTGGCGACTGCCCTCAAAACCTGATCAAGGAGTGAAACAATGGTGACCTGCTACCTGAAATACGTGCTCGACCCCTACCAGCTCGATGCCTTCGAGCATTACGGCAAGTTGTGGATCCCTCTGGTGGAGAGGTTCGGCGGCCAGCACCACGGCTACTTTTTGCCTTCGGAGGGCGCCAACAACATCGCCCTGGCGCTGTTCACCTTTCCCAGCCTGGCGGCCTACGAACATTACCGGCAGCAATCGATGAACGATCCTGCGTGCATCGCGGCGTTCAAATACGCCGAAGACCGGAAATTCATCCTCAGCTACGAGCGTTCATTCATGCGGCCGGTGTTTGCCTGAAAGGCTTGCTGACTCAGTCTATTTTCAGATCCAGGCAGTAGGTGTAGTAACCGGGGTCGCGCACCCAGCCCAGGGACTCATACAAGCGCTGGGCGGTGAAATTGTCGGTGGCGGTTTCCAGGGTCATGCCTTTGCCACCGGCCAGCCTTGCAAAATCCCGGGCGGTGTTCATCAGCAAGGTGCCGACGCCTTTGCCCCGGGCAGCGGGCGTGGTGAACAGATCACCCAGCAGCCAGGTGCGATGGGCGTCGATCGAGGAAAAGGTCGGGAACAGCTGGACGAAGCCGAGGTTTTCACCGTCGTTGTCCCGGGCAAGAAAAATCACCGATTCATCCCGGGCAATGCGCTCGGCGATGAAGGCGCGCGACTGCGCCAGGTTCGACGGCTGCTCGTAGAACATCCGGTAGGCGTCAAACAGAGGGGCGATCTGGTCGATATGCGATGCGTCGGCGCGCAGGGCCTGAATAGCCATAAGGGTGCTCCATTGCGGTCTCAAGGATTTACAGACTAGCAATGGCAACGGAACAGCGACTTAAAATTTTCTGAAAGCACCGCCACCCAATGTGGGAGCGGGCTTGCTCGCGAAGAGGCCGTGTCAGTCGACATAAATGTTGAATGACACACCGCTTTCGCGAGCAAGCCCGCTCCCACATTAGGTTTGCACATTGATTGCGGGTTGCAATCAGACCCGCACATTACGCCCCGGCAATGAAGTACGCTGGCTGCTCTCCCAACCCTCCACCAGCCCCACCGGCACATCCGACGCCGGCAGCATCTGCACGCCACGCACCAGGTCGGACGCCCGCTCAGCCAGCATGATGGTCGGCGCATTGAGATTGCCGTTCGGCTCGGTCGGGAACACCGACGAATCGATCACCCGCAGACCGGCGATGCCGCGCACGCGCAATTCGGAATCAACCACCGCCATGTCATCCTCGCCCATGCGGCATGAACCGCAGGGATGGTAGGTGCTTTCCAGGTTGTCGCGCACGAAGGCGTCGAGGTCTTCGTCGCTGGTCACCTGCGCGCCCGGGGCGATTTCGCCGTCGCGGAAGCGGTCCATGGCTTTCTGGCCGATGATCTCGCGGGTCAGGCGAATGCAGCGGCGGAAGCCTTCGCGGTCCTCTTCCCGCTCCAGATAGTTGAAGCGAATCTCCGGATGCTCGTACGGGTCGGCCGAGCGCACGCGCACGTAACCACGGCTTTTCGGTTTGTTGGGACCTGTGAGCACCATGAAGCCATGGCCCTTGATTGGCTTGTTGCCGTCGTAGCGCATCGCTGCCGGCAGAAAGTGGAACTGGATGTCCGGCCAGCGCAGGCCTTTCTCGGAGCGAATGAAGCCACCGGCCTCGAAGTGGTTGGTGGCGCCCAGGCCGTCCTTGAACAGCAGCCAGCGCAGACCGATCATCAGCTTGCTCAGCGGGTCCATCTTGCTGTTGAGGGTCACCGGTTCCTTGCAGCCGAACTGGATGTACACCTCGGCGTGATCCTGCAGGTTCTCCCCTACCCCCGGCAAGTCATGGCGCACGCCAATCCCGGCCTTGCGCAGGACGTCCGCCGGGCCGATGCCGGAGCGTTGCAGCAGGTGCGGCGAGCCGATCGGGCCGGACGAGATCAGCACTTCGCGGTTGCAAAGCACCTGGTGGGTCTGGCCGCCGTGGTCATACATGACCCCCACCGCACGCTTGCCTTCGAGGATGACCTGGCGGGTCATCGCATGGGTGATCACCGTCAGGTTCGGACGGCCCATGGCCGGACGCAGATAGGCATTGGCCGTGGAGCAGCGCACGCCATTCTTCACGGTCATGTGCATGGCGCCGAAACCTTCCTGCATGTAGCCGTTGCAGTCTTCGGTCTTGATGTAGCCCGCCTCCGCGCCGGCTTCGACCCAGGCCCCGTACAGCGGGTTTTTCATGTGGTTGCCGTTGGTGGTGTGCAAGGGTCCGGTCTGCCCGCGATAGCTGTCGCCGCCCGACTCATAGCTCTCGGCACGCTTGAAGTACGGCAGGCAGTTGCGATAGCCCCAGCCTTCAGCGCCCAGGGATTCCCACTCGTCGAAATCCAGCGCATGACCACGGATGTACACCAGGCCGTTGATCGAAGACGAACCGCCCAGCACCTTGCCCCGTGGGCAGTGAATGCGCCTGCCGTTGAGGAAAGTCTCCGGCTCGGTCTCGTAGCGCCAGTTGTACTTCTTGGTGTTCATCGGGATCGAGAAGGCACTGGGCATCTGGATCACTACGCTCTTGTCGCTGCCGCCGAATTCCAGGACCAGCACCGAGGTGGCCGGATCTTCGCTCAGGCGGTTGGCCAACACACAACCTGCCGAGCCTGCGCCAATGATGATGTAGTCGTATTTTTGCGTAGCCATTTTTTGCGTGGTCATGACTATCTCCCGACCGTCGATTCAGTGAATACCGGCAGTGGCTGCTGTTTGTGGGTCAGCGTGTCGCCGGTGGTGTATTGCGGGGAGGTTTTCTCGATCTGCTGGATCACCGCTTCTTCGCGCTTGAGGTCGATCGAGCGGCTCAGCCAGTAGTACGCCAGGCCCGAGACAATCAGCCCGACCAGCCAGGCGATGTCGATGCTGCCCAGTGCCTTGGCGAGCGGGCCGACATACACCTCGCGCTGTTCAACGCCGTCGAAGATGTAGAAGAACGGAATCATCGAGATAAAACCGATGGCGTAGGCGGCGATGCCGCGCAGTCCCCAGCTGCCATAGATGTTGCCGTGGGGCATGAAGAAGTGCGGGATGGCGTAGCGGCCCTTGCGCACGAAGAAGTAATCGGTGAGGTTGACCGAGGTCCAGGGCACCAGGAAGTACAGCATCACCACCAGGTAGATCCCCAGCACCGACAGGCCTTTGCCCGAACTCTGGATGCTCAGGGCCACGCCCAGTTGCAGCAGGATCACGAAGCCGATGGCCAGGATGCGTGCCTTGCGGGTGGGTTCGATGTGCTTGATCGAGTCGACGCAGGTCAGCGTGGTCAGCTTGGCGCTGTAGATGTTCATCGCGATCACCGGCAGGAACGCCAGGATAGTGACGACCACCACCGCCGTACCCATCAGTGGCGACACGGTGTTGCCGACTTGCCCCAGGGCCACCAGCACGTCAGTGGTATGCAGGTGATCGGCCAGCCAGCCACCCACGGAAATCATCCATGCACCGGACAGCGAAGCCCCGAGGAACACCACCGCGATCAGCTTGCCGCTGGAAGTGTTTTTCGGCAGGTAGCGCGAGTAGTCCGACACATAGGGCGCATAGGCGATGTTGTAGCTGGCGGCCGCCGCAAACTGCGCAATGAAACCGGTCCAGTTGAAGCCCAGCGGCTCACGGGCCACTTCGCCTTCCGCGAGTGCCGGCAGCACCGCATCCGGCACCCACCCCATCAGCACCGCCATGGTCACCAGGCCATACAGCGGCAACGACAGGAACAGCGCCCATTTGAAGCTGCGGTGCATCCAGTCATGGCCGAGAATCGCCAGCACCGCCGCCGGGATGGTCACCGCCACCGCGATCACCGCAGGGCTGAAACCGAACAGCGTGTGCAGCCCCTGCATCATCAACACCAGGTTGACGATGTTGAAGCCGGCGAACACGAACAGCGTCGCCAGCAGCACCAGGATCACCCCGCGATAACCGAACTGCGCGCGGGACTGGATCATCTGCGGCAGGCCCAGGTGTGGGCCTTGCGAACCGTGAAACGCCATGAACAGCGTGCCGAACATGATGCCCAGCGTGCCGGCGAGCGTGGTCCAGAGCGCGGTCAGGCCGACGCTCGGGCCGACGAAGCCGATGGTCATGGTGAAGAAGGTGAAATTGCCGAGGAACCAGAACGGGCCCTGGCTCGACAGTTTGTCGGTGCGCTCGTTCTCGGGGATGAAGTCGATCGAATGCCCCTCGACGACGGATTTTTCGTCGAGGCTGGACACGCTCGGGGCGGACTTGGCGTTAGTGTTCATGATGGACTCTTATTGTTGGAAGATCATGACGAGATAACCGCGTTCTTTCGGGGGAACGACGCCCCTGTGGCGAGGGAGCTTGCTCCCGTTGGACTGCGCAGCAGTCCCATTTTCAGGGCCGCTTCGCGCCCCAGCGGGAGCAAGCTCCCTCGCCACAGGTTCAGTGTTGCCCGTGCCTACCTGGCGTTGTTGCAGATGCCTTTTGATTGTGGGGGCTCATCAGCCTGGCAGCGTGATCCAGACCGCCTTGGTTTCGAGCAGGTAATCGAGCTGCTCGGCGCCCAGGTCCTTGCCGAACCCGGACTGCTTGTAGCCACCGAACGGCATCGACGGATCGAGGGTGCCGTGGGCATTGACGTAGACCGAGCCGGCCTTGAGGCGCGGGATCAAGCTGTGCACTTTGCCAAGGTCGTTGGAATACAGTGCGGCTGCCAGGCCGTAAGGCGAGTCGTTGGCCAGGGCCAGGGCCTCTTCCTCATCGTCGAAGGGTGCGGTGACCAGCACCGGCCCGAAGATCTCTTCCTGGACAATGCGCATGTCGTTGCGGCAATGGGCGAAGATGGTCGGCTCGACGAAGAAGCCTGGGCCATCGATCGCTTGTCCGCCGTAGACCAGTTTGGCGCCTTCAGCCTTGCCGGTCTCGATGTACTCGGTCACGCGCTGCTTTTGCAGGGCCGAAACCAGTGGGCCGATGAAGCAGTCCGGGTCCAGGCCCGGGGCCATTTTCAGGGTGCGTGTATAGGCGATCAGCTCACCCAGGAATTGGTCGTAGACACTGCTATGAATATAGGCCCGTGTACCGGCGTCGCATACCTGCCCGGAGTTGAAAAACACGCCATTGGCGACCGCTTGGGCGGCGGCCGGGATGTCGGCGTCGGCGCAGACGATGACCGGTGATTTACCACCGAGTTCGAGGGTCAGGCGCTTCATGTCATCCAGCGCTGCGCGGCCGACAGTCTGGCCGACCGGGGTCGAGCCGGTGAAGGTCAGTTTGTCGATGCCGGGGTGGGTGGCCATGGCCGCACCGACCACACTGCCGCGCCCGGTGACGATGTTGATCACGCCGTCGGGGATGCCCGCTTCCTGCACCAGTTCAGCAAAACGCAGGGCCGACAACGAGGTCAGTTCGGCGGGTTTGACTACCACTGTGCAGCCGGTCGCCAGCGCCGCGCCGAGCTTCCAGGCCATGGTCTGCAGCGGGAAGTTCCACGGCACGATGGCGCCGACTACGCCGACCGCTTCCTTGCGGGTATAGGCCAGGTAGTTGCCCGGCAGCGAAGGTTCGACGGTACGGCCGTGCAGCTTGGTGGCCCAGCCGGCGAAATAACGCAGGGTATCGACGGTTCCCTGGATGTCCACGTCCTTGGCGAAGGCCACGGATTTGCCCATGTCGATCGATTCGATTTCCGCCAGTTCGGCAGCGTTCTGTTCGATCAGGTCGGCCAGGCGCTGCATCATGCGCTCGCGCTCGGCCGGTTTGGCCTGACGCCAGGCGCCGCCGTCGAACTGCGCGCGGGCGGCTTGCACGGCGCGGTCCAGGTCATCGGTGGTTCCCATGGGAATGCGGGTGATCAGGCCTTCGGTCGAAGGTTCGATGACATCGGAGGTCTGGCCGTCGCTGGCTTCGACCCAGGCGCCGCCGATGAACATTTTCTGGATCTTGCTGAGAAAGGTCTGGGTGGCTTCGCTGACGCCGAATTTCTGCAGGTAACTCTTGACGATCGTGTCCATTTTTATTCTCTCTGCCCGGCAGTCAGGTCCTGCCGGGGCTCTGGTTTCTGAGCTTTGTGGTTTCGATGATCAGGCTGGAGTCGACTCGCTCTCGGCGGCCGCACGTACCTTGCCGCGCTCGTGGAAGATGAAACCGATGCTGTTGAGCAGCAGTTGCGCGGCGAGGATCGAGGTCATGCCGGTCGGGTCGTACACCGGCGCCACTTCCACCAGGTCCATGCCGACGATGTTGCCCTTGCTGCGCTTGGCCAGGGCCTGGATGATTTCCAGCACTTCGTAGTAGAGGAAGCCGCCGTGGCTCGGGGTGCCGGTGCCGGGGGCGATGGACGGGTCGAAACCGTCGATGTCGATGGTGATGTAGTAGTTGATGTTCTGCGGGATCAGCGCCAGCACACCCTCGACGCCGAGGCGGCGCACGTCGCGCACCGAGAGGATTTTCGAGCCGGCTTCATGGGCCGCTTCGTAGTCGTCACGGTTGGACGAGGACACGTTGCGGATGCCCATCTGGGTCATGCCGACGATGTGGTTCATTTCGGATGCACGGCGCAGCGGATTGCCGTGGCCGTAGCGCACACCGTGGCGCTCGTCGACGAAATCCAGGTGCGCATCGAAGTGGATGATGTGGATCGGGCCGCGGCCTTCGAAGGCCTTGATCACCGGCGCGTGCACCGAGTGGTCGCCGCCGAGCACCACCGGCATCACGCCGGCATCGAGGATCTTGCGCACGGCGTATTCGGTGTTCTTGTTGCTGGTGGCCATGTCGGTGTGGACGATGTCGGCATCACCGACGTCGACCATGCGCACATCCGATGCGGTGAGGTACATCACGTCATCTTCGTGATCGTAGGCGCCGGCGTGGCCGAAGGAAAACAGCGTCGATGCTTCACGAATCCCGCGGGGTCCGAAGCGTGCGCCGGAGCGCCACTGGGTGCCCATGTCGTTGGGCACGCCCAGCACCGCGACGTCGGCATCCAGTGCATCCCAATCGGTGCACACCGGGGATTTGCCAAAGGTGCAATGACCCACGAATGGCAGGTTCAGGCGACCGGATTCATAACCGTTGTTCGACATTTCTAGCCTCTCCACTTCTTGTTATCGGCCTGGCGGACTGCAAGGCGACCGTCGTTGGAAAGACTATGGGCGCAGGTTTTCGTGGAAAAAATACTAAACATCAGATACTCATATCGGCATTCCCGATGCGTCCACCGGCCGGAGGTCCAAGATGATCCAGCTGCACGATGTCGACCTGAAACTGCTCAGGGTGTTTGCCACGATTGTCCGCTGCGGCGGCTTCTCGGCTGCACAGGCGGCGCTGAATGCCGGGCAGTCGACCATCAGCGAGCAGATGACCCACCTGGAAACCCGCCTGGGGGTCAAACTCTGCCAGCGCGGGCGCAGCGGCTTTCGCCTGACCGAACAGGGCGTGGCGATTCATGAAGCCACCCAGCGCCTGCTGTCGGCGGTGGAGAACTTCTGCATGGACGCCGACGTGCTCAAGCAGCACATCAGCGGCAAGCTCAATCTGGGGATCATCGACACCACGATCACCGATCCCGACTCGCCGATCCCGCGCACCACCCAGCGCTTCGTTTCCCGCGGCCACGACGTGCACCTGAACGTGTACGTCGGTACCCCGGCGGAACTCGAAGAACGGGTGCTCGACGGTCGCCTGCACCTGGCCATCGGGCACTTCCCGATCCATGTACCGGGGCTGCTGCAATCGCCGCTGTACCAGGAAGCCCTGGGCTTGTATTGCGGGCGGCGCCACCCGCTGTTTGGCAGCCAGGCTGAAGGTGCGGAACTGCTCGAGGAAGTCGCCGCCGGGCGCATCGTCGTGCGCGGCTACATGCAGCAATACGACCTCGAACACCTGGGCGTCAGCAAGGCGGCCGCCACTGTCGATAACATCGAGGCTTCGGCCATCCTGATCATCTCCGGCGCCTATGTGGGCTTCCTGCCCGAGCACTTCGCCAGCCAGTGGGTCAAGAGCGGCGAGATGCACCAACTGGCAGCCGCGAGCCTGCGCCTGAAGTCACCCTTCGATGTGATCACCCGGCGCGGCACGGCGCCGCCGCCCATCCTCCAGGCGTTCCTCGAGGACCTGGCCGCCAGCGCCCGTAAAACCGCCAAGCCGTGATATGACACTCGCCAAATTGAAATTTTGCCGGGCATACTGATTTTAGTTCGCCAACCTTGCAGGCCCGTCATGCGCATCCACGTCACCTTCATCGACCGCGTCGGCATCACCCAGGAAGTGCTGGCCCTGCTCGGTGGACGCAGTTTCAACCTGGACGCTGTGGAGATGGTCCCGCCCAACGTCTACATCGATGCGCCGACCCTCGGCGCCGAGGTGCTCGAAGAGTTGCGCGAAGCCCTTTTCGATGTGCGCGGCGTGCAGGCCGTGACCATGGTCGACATCCTTCCGGGGCAACGCCGGCGCCTGCAACTGGACGCCTTGCTGGCCGCCAGTTCCGACCCGGTGCTGGCGGTGGATGACCGTGGTCATGTGCTGCTGGCCAACCCGGCGCTGATCGCCCTGTGCGGCCGCGAACCGGCCGGTGAGTCGCTGACCGCCCTGTTCGACGATGCCGATTTGCAGCGCACCCTGATCGCCCATCATTTCCGCCTGCCGATGCACGAGGTCAGTCTCGGCGGCCAGACCTTGCTCCTCGACGCGATGCCGATCACCGACGCCGGCGCCCTGCTCACCCTGTATCAACCCAATCGCATCGGCGAACGCCTGTCGGCGCTGCACCACGACCATGCCGAAGGCTTCGATGCGCTGCTCGGCGAATCGCCGCCGATCCGTGCGCTCAAAGCCCGCGCCCAACGGGTCGCAGCATTGGATGCGCCACTGTTGATCCAGGGTGAAACCGGCACCGGCAAGGAGCTGGTGGCCCGTGCCTGCCATGCCATCAGCCCGCGTCACGACGCGCCATTCCTGGCCCTGAACTGCGCGGCACTGCCGGAGAGCCTCGCTGAAAGCGAGCTGTTCGGCTACGCCCCCGGCGCCTTCACCGGCGCGCAACGGGGCGGCAAGCTCGGCCTGCTGGAACTGGCCGACCAGGGCACGGTATTCCTCGATGAAGTGGGGGAAATGTCGCCTTACCTGCAAGCCAAGTTGCTGCGTTTCTTGAGCGATGGTTGCTTCCGTCGGGTGGGGGGCGACAAGGAAGTGCGGGTCAATGTGCGGGTGCTCAGCGCCACCCACCGCGACCTGGAAAAAATGGTCGCCGAAGGACGTTTCCGCGAAGACCTGTTCTACCGCCTCAACGTGCTCAACCTGCAAGTGCCGCCGCTGCGCGAACGCGGTCACGACATCCTGCTGATGGCCAATCACTTCATGCAACAGGCCTGCGCGCAGATCCAGCGACCGGCCTGTCGCCTGGCACCGAGCACCTTCAGCGCCCTGCTCGGCAATCGCTGGCCGGGCAACGTGCGGCAACTGCAAAACGTGATCTTTCGCGCGGCGGCGATTTGCGAAAATCCGTTGGTGGACATCGACGACCTCGACATCGCCCGCACCGCCGTCGAGCGGCAAAACGACGGTGAAGTGGGCAGCCTGGAAGAGGCTGTTGGCGACTTTGAAAAGAACCTGCTGGAACAGCTTTATCGCAGCTATCCGTCCAGTCGGTTGCTCGCTGCGCGGTTGCAGACGTCCCATAGCGCCATCGCGATTCGCCTGCGCAAGTATGGGATTCCCAGCAAACCGTAAGACTGACTCGGTCAAAATGTGGGAGCGGGCTTGCTCGCGAATGCGGTGTTTCATTCACCATCAGTGTTGCCTGACAGGGCGCCTTCGCGAGCAAGCCCGCTCCCACAGGGGGATCAGTGTTGTTGCCGGATTCTCTGTCTGAAAATCGATACGGCGTAGCGAAATCAAGACAACCACTTGCCTGCCAGCAATCACGGCGCTTGCGTCCGGGGCTTTGCTTGCCCGTATTGATTTCAATACAGCACTCGTCATCCCCCTTCTTGCAAAAACACTTCAAACCATTGATTTAAAATAACTAATAAACCTTGGCACCGCCCTTGCTATCACTCCTCCAACCCCGCTCGTCGCCCCGCCACGAGCCTTAAAACAATAAGGAGTTGATATGAGCCAATTGCGTTTTACCGTCGATCACGAATGGTTGCGTCTTGAGAGCAATGGCCTGGTCACAGTCGGCATCACGGCGTTTGCCCAGCAGGCGCTGGGGGATGTGGTGTTCGTTCAGGTGCCTGAACTGGGCGCCTTCGGTGCCGGCGCTGAAGTGTCGGTGCTGGAGTCGGTGAAAGCCGCCAGCAGCATCGGCATGCCGCTGGACGGTGAGGTGGTCGAGGTCAACGACACGCTGGAAAGCAGCCCGGAACTGGTCAACGAAGACCCGTTGGGCGAAGGCTGGTTCTTTCGCTTCAAACCGGTCGATGTCGAGGCGCTGGGAGATCTACTGGATCAAGACGCCTACGAACGCCTGACCGCCGAACACGCCGACGCTTGAAGCACCCACGAACCCAGAAAAAGGACCACACCATGTTCAGCAAGCACGACCAGATCAAAGGCTACGACGACGAACTGCTGGCGGCGATGAACGCCGAGGATGCGCGGCAGGAACACCATATCGAACTGATCGCCTCGGAAAACTACACCAGCCAGCGGGTGATGCAGGCCCAGGGCAGCGGCCTGACCAACAAGTACGCCGAAGGGTATCCGGGCAAGCGTTACTACGGCGGCTGCGAGCACGTCGATGTGGTCGAACAACTGGCCATCGACCGCGCCAGGCAGCTGTTCGGCGCCGACTACGCCAACGTCCAGCCGCACTCCGGCAGCCAGGCCAACGCCGCGGTTTATCTGGCGTTGCTGCAAGCGGGCGACACCGTGCTCGGCATGAGCCTGGCCCACGGCGGCCACCTGACCCACGGCGCCAAGGTGAGTTTTTCCGGCAAGCTGTACAACGCGGTGCAGTACGGCATCGACACCGCCACCGGCCTGATCGATTACGACGAAGTCGAGCGTCTGGCACTGGAGCACAAGCCGAAGATGATCATCGCCGGCTTCTCGGCCTATTCGAAGACCCTGGACTTCCCGCGCTTTCGTCAGATTGCGGACAAGGTCGGCGCCTGCTTCTTCGTCGACATGGCCCACGTCGCCGGGCTGGTGGCCACGGGGCTGTACCCGAACCCGCTGCCCTACGCCGACGTGGTCACCACCACCACGCACAAGACCCTGCGCGGCCCCCGTGGCGGTCTGATTCTGGCCAAGGCCAACCCGGAGCTGGAGAAGAAGCTCAACGCCGCCGTGTTCCCCGGCGGCCAGGGTGGCCCGCTGATGCACGTGATCGCGGCCAAGGCCGTGTGCTTCAAGGAAGCGCTGGAGCCGGCATTCAAGACTTATCAGGCGCAGGTGATCCGCAACGCCCAGGCCATGGCACAGGTGTTTATCGAGCGTGGTTATGACGTGGTGTCCGGCGGTACCGACAACCACCTGTTCCTGGTCAGCCTGATCCGCCAGGGCCTGACCGGCAAGGACGCCGACGCCGCCCTCGGGCGTGCCGGCATCACCGTGAACAAGAACGCCGTGCCCAATGATCCGCAATCGCCATTCGTGACCTCCGGCCTGCGCATCGGTACGCCGGCGATCACCAGCCGTGGTTTCAAGGAAGCGCAAAGCATCGCCCTGGCCGGGTGGATCTGCGACATCCTCGATCACCTGGGCGATGCCGACATCGAAGCCAATGTCGCCCGCCAGGCGGCCGCCCTGTGCGCGGACTTCCCGGTCTACCGCGACTAAGCACACAACACAAAACCCTGTGGGAAAAAACCTGTGGGAGCGAGCTTGCTCGCGATGGCGGACTTTCATTCAACATCAATGCTGAATGTAATGGCCTCATCGCGAGCAAGCTCGCTCCCACAGGGTCTCCCACAGGTTCAGTACCCTGCTGCACAAGGAAAACACCATGAACGCCATTGTCGAATCGACCGGCAACCACCCGGCCAAGGTGGAGGTCGGCACCAAACTGCGCGGCGCGCAAAAGGTCGCGCGGATTCCGGTGAAGATCATTCCCACGGATGAATTCCCGCGCAAACCCGACTGGATTCGCGTGCGCATGCCGATCTCTCCCGAGGTCGAGCGGATCAAGCAACTGTTGCGCAAGCACAAGCTGCACAGCGTCTGCGAAGAAGCCTCGTGCCCGAACCTCGGCGAGTGTTTTTCCGGTGGCACCGCGACCTTCATGATCATGGGCGACATCTGCACCCGGCGCTGCCCGTTCTGTGATGTCGGCCATGGTCGGCCCAGGCCGCTGGACACCAACGAGCCGATGAACCTGGCCGTGGCGATTGCCGAGCTGCGGCTGAAGTACGTGGTGATCACCTCGGTGGATCGCGACGATTTGCGCGACGGCGGCGCCCAACACTTTGTCGATTGCCTGCGCGAGATCCGCAAGCTGTCACCCGGCGTGCAGCTGGAGACCCTGGTGCCGGATTATCGCGGACGCATGGACGTGGCCCTGGCGATCACCGCCACTGAGCCGCCGGATGTGTTCAACCACAATCTGGAAACCGTACCGCGCCTGTACAAGGCCGCGCGCCCCGGTTCGGACTTCGAGTGGTCACTGGACCTGCTGCAGAAGTTCAAGCTCGCCGTGCCCCACGTACCGACCAAATCCGGCCTGATGCTGGGCCTGGGCGAAACCGACGAGGAAGTCATCGAAGTCATGCAGCGCATGCGCGAGCACGACATCGACATGCTGACCCTCGGCCAGTATCTGCAGCCCTCGCGCAGTCACCTGCCGGTGCAGCGCTTCGTGCACCCGGACACCTTTGCCTGGTTCGCCGAAGAAGGCACGCGCATGGGCTTCAAGAACGTGGCGTCCGGGCCGCTGGTGCGCTCGTCCTATCACGCCGATCAACAACTTCATGGAGGTGCCGGCGGTTTCCAGCCATGATGGAGTGACTGGTCATGCATGGAGCCGTTCCCGATGCCGCGTTCACCCTGTCTGTTGTTGCTGTGCCTGAGCCTTGCCCTGCCGTGCATGGCCGACGACTCGAAACCCGGGCACATGCTGTATGTGCGCAGCGTCGACCCGGGCATCGTGCAGGACATCCGCTACGCCAGCGCACACAATTTCACCGGGCACCCGCTCGACGGCTACCAGGCGGCGGAGTGCCTGCTATCGCAGGACGCGGCGAAGGCGTTGGCCCGAGTGCAAAGCGCACTGAAAGCCGAAGGTTACGGCCTGAAGGTATTCGACTGCTATCGCCCGACCCGCGCGGTGGCGGACATGGGCCGCTTCGCCAGCGAACCCGGCGACCCGCTCAAGACCGAGTTCTATCCGCGGGTCGACAAGCAGGACTTCTGGCGCCTGGGGTATGTGGCCCGGGTGTCCAATCACTCCCGGGGCAACACCGTCGACCTGACGATGACCGGCCCCGACGCCCTGCCCGCCGACACCTGGACGCCTTCGGTGAAACCGGTGGATTGCACGGCGCCTTACGGCGAGCGCTGGCACGACGGCGCGCTCGACATGGGCACCGGTTTCGATTGCTTCGATGAGCGCGCGCACACCGACTCGGCGCTGATCAACGCCACGGCCAGGGCCAATCGCCAGCGACTGACCGATGCCATGGCCAAGGAAGGCTTTGTGGGTTATTCGGCCGAGTGGTGGCACTTCACGTACAGCGGCAATCCGCCGAAGCCGGACGTCATGGACTTCCCCATCACGCCGTTGACGCCATGAACCCTCTGCTCAAGGCCCTGTTGATGGCGTTTTTTCCGCTGGCCGCCATGGCCCAGGGACTCGACGGCAGCGACCAACTGATCGTGGTCACCAGTAAAGGCTGGGATGACATCCAGGGCACTGCCCAGCGCTATGAACGGCACGGGCAGACCTTGCGCAAATTCGAAGCGCCCTTTGCCGTCGTTCTCGGCAAGAACGGCATGGGCTGGGGCAAGGGGCTGCTCGACAACGGGCAACCTGAAGGACCGGTCAAACAGGAAGGCGACGGCAAGGCGCCAGCTGGCATGTTCAAGCTGGGCACGGCGTTTGGCTACGCGCCTTCGGCCGATACCCGCCTGCCCTATCTGTCGCTGACACCGACCATCGAATGCGTAGATGACAGCCAATCGACTCGCTACAACGAACTGGTCGACGGCACGCTGGTCGCCAAGGACTGGAGCAGTTCCGAACGCATGCGCCGCAACGATGACTTATACCGCCAGGGCATTTTCATCCAGCACAACACCCCGGCCTCTTCCGCTGCCGGCTCGTGCATTTTCTTCCACATCTGGCGCGGCCCCACGGCGCCGACCCGTGGCTGTACGGCCATGGACCCGGTGGATATTGCGCGGCTGCTGGATTGGCTGGACCCGGGCAAATCCCCGGTGCTGGTGCAACTGCCTGAAGCACAGTACGAGCAGTTGCGTGAGCGTTGGAAACTTCCCGAACGCCAGTAAACGCCGAACCCTGTGGCGAGGGGGCTTGCCCCCGTTGGGCTGCGAAGCGGCCCCAAAAGATGGGACTGCTGCGCAGTCCAACGGGGGCAAGCCCCCTCGCCACAAAAGCGGGTGTTAAACCCGGTCAGCCACCACAGCACCCATCGACGGCTTGGCCAGCGCGTAATAAATCACACCCGGCACCAACAACCCGACGATCCAGGAAATGTCCACGCCGCCCAGTTGCGCAACCATCGGCCCGGAGTAGAAATGGGTGTCGACAAAGGGCAACTGGATCAACACGCCGATCACGTACACGCTGATCCCCAGCACGTTCCAGCGACCGTAGCGGCCTGTCGGGTCGGACAGCGCCGGGATGTCGTAACGTTCCTTGTTGATGAAGTAGTAGTCCACCAGGTTGATCGCGCTCCACGGGGTGAAGAACGTCAGCAGGAACAGGATGAAGTACTTGAACGAGTTGAGGAACGAGTACTGCCCCGCCAACGCCAGTGCGGTGGACGCCGCGACGATCAGCAGCACAAACAGCATGCGCTGGCGGGCGCTGATTTCCAGGCGGCGACGGAAGCCACTGATGATGGTGGCAATGCACATGAAGCTGCCGTAGGCGTTGAGGGTGGACACCGTGACCTTGCCGAACACAATGCTCAGGTACAGCAAGGACGCGATCACACCGCTACTGCCCAGACCGACAATGGTCGCCACTTCGTGCCCACGGAAATTCGCTCCGGCCAATGCGGCGGCGAACACCCCGAGCACCATCGAAGCCTGGGCCCCCAGCACCGTGCCGAGACCGACAGCGGCGAAGGTTTTCCACGACGACGTCTTGCTCGGCAGGTAGCGCGAGTAGTCCGCCACATAAGGGCCGAAAGCGATCTGCCAGGACGCCGAGAGCGACACCGCCAGCAGGAACGTGCTCCAGCTGAAATGACGGTTGTCGAGCAGCAGGCTGATGTCGTTGAGGGTCATCAACCGGGTGAACAGGTAGGCGAAGGCGATGATGCCCAGCACGCTGGTCACCCGCCCGACCAAGTGAATCACCCGATAGCCGAAGATCGTCAGGAACGCGATGCACGCCGCGAAAATCAGGATGCCGGCGCTGTCGCTGACACTGATCAACTGAGCAATCGCCTGCCCCGACAGCACCGCGCCGGTGGCGCTGAAACCGAGGTACATCAGGCACACCAGGACAATCGGGATCGCCGCGCCATACACCCCGAACTGCACGCGGCTGGAGATCATCTGCGGCAGCCCGAGCTTGGGCCCTTGCGCCGCGTGCAGCGCCACCACGGCGCCGCCGAGCACTTGCCCGATCAGCAAGCCGATCAGCGACCAGAACACATCGCCGCCCAGTACCACGGCGAGGGCGCCGGTGACGATGGCGGTGATTTGCAGGTTGGCGCCAAGCCACAGGGTGAACTGGCTGTAGAGGCTGCCGTGACGCTCGGCCTCGGGAATGAAATCGATCGAGCGGGTCTCGATCAGGGGACTGCGTTGAGCACTCATGAAAGTGTTTCCTTTGTGGAACTGTTTTTGTTGTCAGGGACGGAATCTAAAAGGTCTTGGTTGCACTGGCTACAAGGGTCGCCGAACACAGGTCGTCATAGCCATACCAACTGCTGCACTCGCTTTTCGACAAGTCCGTGTCGACGTAGCTCAGGCCCCAGGTCACGCCGACGAAGTCGCGTGTCAGCTTGGCCTCCCACTCGTAGTAAGACTCGCGGTTATCGCCACTGGCGGACCAGAACGCGGGGTCTTTCACATCGTTGCGTCCAAAGCGCAGCTCCAGGCCGACTTCAGCCGGCAGATCGATTTTGTAACCCAGGTAGGTGTACAGGGTGTCCTGGTCCTCGCCGAAAAAGTTCGGTGTGTCCTTTGAGTAATAGGCACCGAGCTTGACGCCATACAGATCGACAATGGCGTACACCTCACTGAGGTTGAATTCGGAGTTTTTCGGGTAGTCGTACTTGATGTAGCCCAGGTCCAGGCTGATGGCCTCGCTCGCCTGCCAGTAGTAACCCGCGTAGTACTCAAGCTCCTGCCGGGTATCGAAGTCGCCACCGAAATCCACATTGGAGGTCCAGGCGCCGATGTACAGGCCACTGCTGTGCAGCAGCGTTGCCCCGCCCTGCACGGCTGGATCCCCCAGGGTTTGCGAGATGCCACGGGTACGGTAGTCGCTGACCACGCCCAGGGTCATGTCAAGGCTGAAGTCATCGTTGAGGGCCAGGGCGTGGCTGCTCAGGGGGGCCAATGCCAGTGCGGCGAGGGTCAATGCTGAAAGTGCGTTCATACAGTTCTCTTGTTGTTATGGCGTACGGGGAATTTCAGGCATGGCGATGCCAGGCCCCTCGCGCTACGAGGGGCTGGCGGTGTTTGCTTATGTCGGGTGTTCGCAGGTCAGGACGCGGGGGCGTAGACCTGCTTGCCGGCGAAGAAGGTGTTCAGGACTTTGGTTTCGAACAGGTCGTCATCGCTGACCTTGAACACATTGCGGTCGAGAATGATCAGATCAGCCTGCTTGCCCGGTGCCAGCGAACCGATCTGCTTGTCCAGGCCCAGGGTTTTCGCCGCGTTGAGGGTGTAGGCATAGAACATGGTCTGGCGGTCGATGCTTTCCTTGGCATTGAGTACGCCCAACGGACCTTTGCGGGTGCTGGCCTGGGCAATGGCGTTGAACGGATTGGCACTCGACACCGGCCAGTCGCTGCCACCGGCAATCGTTGCGCCGGCGTCATGCAGGGACCGCGCGGGATACTGGTAACCGTAGGCAAAGGCGCTGATGTAGGGTTTGACCAGTTCGACGGTGTAGGACTCGCCGGTGGCCCACAGCAGTTGCATCGAGGCGATCACACCGAGCTGCTTGAAGCGTGGAAACTCCTTGGGATTGACCAGTTGCAGGTGCGCGATGCTGTGCGGCACCGGCTTCGGGCTGAGCTTGCGCGCATAGGCCACGCCATTGAGCGCCTCACGCACCGCGCGGTCGCCCACGGCGTGCATGTGCACGATCCAGCCGCGTTTTTCCGCCGCCACCACCAGTTCACCGAAGTGCGCCGGGTCGGTCAGCAGTTGTCCGTCCTTGTGGCTGTTCTTGTACGGCACGATGACCGCAGCGGTTTGCCCCGGGAACTCGAGAATGCCGTCGACAAAGACCTTGATGCCGGGGAACGTCAGGTTAGGCACGCCCTCGAACTGCTTCATCACCGTGGCGATCACTTCCAGGTCGGCCGGTTTGCTCTTCGGGTTGGTGACCATCAACGCGGCAACGTGGGCGCTGAGTTCGCCGTTCTGCGCCAGCGCCTTGTACAGCGGCAGGACGCCGACGGATTCTGCGGTGGCATGGAAATCGAACAGTGAGTCTTCACTGCCGCCGTTCGCCGCGGCGTCCATCCACGCAGTGATGCCGAACTGGTTGTTGACCCGCACCGCTTCTTTCGCGGCCTTGAGCATGGTCTCCTGGCTGGGCGCGGGAATCGCGCTGCGTACCACGTCCCAGCGGGATTCGGCAAAGTAGCCGTTCGGCGTGAAGTCCGCTTCGTGGCCGACGTAACCGCGCTCTTTCTCCGGCAGGCTCTTGACCAGTGCCGCGTCGATGTTCAGACGCTTGAGCATCGCGTTGTTGGCCCAACCGGTGTGGCCGTCGATGCCGCTGAAGACGATGGGCTGATCGGCCCAGCGCCCCTGATTGAACACCTTGCCCAGTTCACGGCTTTTTTCCCAATAGGCCGAACTGACCCCGGCGACGCTGATCACATCGCCAGCCCGGGCACGCCCGGCCTTGTCCTCTTCGATCAGCCACTGCTCCAGTTCGGGCAGCGGTTTGACTTCGTCCAGCAGGTTGGCCTTCATGCTGTCGAACGCCCCCACCACCGGGTGGCTGTGGGTGTCGATCATGCCTGGCATCAACACCTTGCCCGCCAGGTCGATGCGCTGGGTCCCGGCATCGGCCAGGGCATTGATTTCGGCATCACTGCCGACTTTCAGAATCTTGCCGTCTTGCACCGCAACAGCTTGCACCAGCGCCTGGCCGGGTTCGGCGGTAAAGACCTTGCCGTTGAACAACACCAGGTCAGCGGCGGCCATCGCCTGCACCGAGGACAAGGCCAGTGCGGCGGCCAACAGGTTTGGAATCAATCGCATCGGAACGCTCTCTAGTTTTTATTGGGCGGATCGGGAAGTAACAGCCTGGGAAACCACATTCGGCGCAAGCCCCAGGAACGGCGCCTTGGCCCACACGACCTTGCCGCCAACCAGCGTCAGCAGCACGCCATTGCGGCCCAGCTCCTCCTCGGGCACCTGCATGAAGTTCTTGTCGAGCACGATCAGATCAGCGAACTTGCCGACTTCGACCGAGCCCAGCACCGCATCCAGCTTCAGCTGTTGGGCGGCATTGAGGGTGATGCTGCGCAGCACTTCGGCTCGCGACATGGCCGGATCGCTGTTGAGTCGCCCGGCATACTTGGGTCCATAGCTGTGCGGGTTGGTGGGGTCGCCGGAGCGGGTGACACCGACTTTCAGCGCCAGGAACTCATCGAGGGGATCGACCGGCCAGTCGCTGCCAAACGCCACACGGCCACCGGCATGGGCGATGCTGCCCGAGGGCTCCATGCGTTCGAATCGCTCGGCGCCGAGGTGATCGCTGGTGCCGTCGACCGTGGACGGTGCCTGCTGCGCCCACTGGAACGACATGGTGGCCGTGACATCCAGTGCCTTGAAGCGTGGGTAGTCGGCAGGGTCGACCGACTCGGCGTGCGCGATGGCCGGGCGGAAGTCCTGACCGGGCAGTTCCTTGCGCACGTAGGCGACGCTGTCCAGTGCATCGCGCACCGCGCGCTCGCCGGTGGCGTGCAGGTGCGGATCGAAACCGGCCTTGACCGCTTGCAGCAACAGCGGATTGAGCACCTGCGGCGGGAAGTACAATTCGCCCAGGTTCTTGCCCGGCGTCCACTTCGGCGCCTGTTCGGTGCCGCTGTTGTGCAGATACGGGGTCAACATGGCGCCGGTGTCCGCCGGGGCATTGATGATGCCGTCCATGAACAGTTTGACGTGGCGCATGTTCACGCCCGGCGCGACATGCACTTCGCCCTGGTCGTAGGTGTTGGCCAGGGCCTTGGCCTCGGCGATGGTTTTGACCGGGTCGGCGGCAGCGGCGGCCGGGTCCAGCTTGATCGCCAGCAAGGCTCGGGCGGTCAGTTCGCCGGACTTTTGCAGGTTGGTGAAGGCCTTGGCGCTTTCCGGTCCCGACAGGGCATCGAAGAAGCTGGTGATGCCCTGTTGGCGCATGGCGTCGAGGGCAGCACGGGTCTGGTTGAGTTTTTCTGCATCGGTGGCGGGCGGCACCATGGCAGCCAACGACTCGGCGGCGCCGTCCTCGCAGATGCCGTTCGGATTGCCGGCGCTGTCACGTCGGTACTTGCCGTCTTCGGGGTCGGCGGTGTTCTTGTTGATCCCGGCCAGCTCCAGGCCGCGAGAGTTGGTCAGCACGGTGTGAAAATCGGTAGAGCGCACCTGGATCGGACGCTTGGTCTTGAGCGCGTCCAGGGTCGACTTGTCGGCGTCGCCGTCAAGCCCGGTCATGCCCATGCGGTCCCAGCTGCCGACTTCCAGCCAGACATCCGGGCCCTTGTCCTTCTCGGCATCGAGGCAGGCCTGGATGCTCGCCTGAAACTGCGCACGGGTCATGGTCTGGTATTT
Organism: Pseudomonas sp. GNP012; assembly: GCF_054343835.1. NCBI lineage: Bacteria > Pseudomonadati > Pseudomonadota > Gammaproteobacteria > Pseudomonadales > Pseudomonadaceae > Pseudomonas > Pseudomonas sp. GNP012. The sequence continues at coordinate 3,170,153 of NZ_JBTGUU010000001.1, forward strand.
GAGATCGCACAGCGTCATGGCGCGACCGCCATCCCCCGGGTGCATGTGCGCATCGACGAAGCCTGGCATCAGCATGCGCCCGGCCAGGTCGATCAGTTGGGTTTGCTTGCCGATGTAGCCGTCGACCCCGGCATCGCTGCCCACGTAGACAATCTTGCCGGCGGAAATCGCGATGGCCTGTTGCACGGAGTCCTGGCCATCGACGGTGTAGACGTAGCCATTGCGCATGACCGTGTCGGCGGGCGTCGCGCCCCATGCCATGCAGGAAAATGCCGTTGTCGACGCAACGGCGATGAACAACCTGGAAAGTCTCAAATGCCTCACCCCTGTTCTTATTGTTTTGAAGCGGCCCGAACGGCTGCACAAGCCCTTGTATAGACAGGGCCTACCCTATAGGGCGCAGCGTTCGAATGGACCTCTGCAAATGAGGAGGGGTCAGGCAAATAATTGAAACGGCTGGGATTAATCCCGGCGCACGGACTCCGTCAGCGCGCCCGGCAAACGCAGGACGGAGCCCAGCTCCACCTTGCTTTTCACACCGAGCTGCAAGTAGCAGTTACGCAGATAGGTGCGCACGGTCGCGGGGCTCAGGGCGAGGAGTTTGGCGATCTCTTTGTAGGAATGGCCGGCGGCGAACAGCATCGCTGCCGTGCGCTCCCGAGGTGCCAGGCCATCCCCGCCCGAGGGCGCATCGAGGGACAGGATGACGTGTTCGGCGTTGGGGCTCAGGGTCAGGGCGCAGCGGCCCAGACGGATCACGCAGGGGGCTTTGGACAATTGCGCGATCACCTCAGGCGGCAGCGTGGAACCGCTCCAGCCGGGCAGTTCGCGCTGGATGGCAACACACAACCTGGCCCCCACATAGAGCAGACTGCCGTCCATACGCGCGATGCCAAAATCACTCGCGCCGTTTTCGCTGTCGAAGCGAATCATGTCCTGCACCTGAAACCGCCACAGCTGGAACAGGTGATCGCAGAACGCCAAAAACAGCTCGGCTTCGTTCTCCTCGAACGCCTGTTCATCCTCACCCCGGTAGAGGCAGACGAAAAACATCAGGCCGCTTTCGGGCAATTCGTAGGTGATGCTCATCAAGTGATAGAGATCGAAGCGCCGGGCGAAATCATTGACTGCCTCGCAAGGGTCGGTGAAACCCTTGTCGCGCACCACTTCACCGGGACGATTGAGCGTGGCGTAGGAGAACTGATCGTTGGCCGCCACCGGATGCCATTCGCAAGCAAAGGATTCAGGAAGATTGATGCTGCCATGCATCCAGCTTTGCATGGGCACCTCAGGACCTGGTGCAGACATTTCGCCCCACCAGGCAGAGGCGAAGGGCACCAGTTGACCGAATGCCTGCAGACCATCGGCGATGAATCGCGAAGCCCCGCTCTCCCGCGCCAGCCGGCCAAGGTGCAGTACGCAATGATTGAACGCCTTGAGCGTGACCATCGTTGCGTCACCGTCGACTTTATTTCCCGCCCCCATCATTGCGATCCCGTTCACTGCATGGCCTTTCGTTTCGACGATGCCATAGGCCCCTGACGGGCGTCCAGCACGCAATGACATCATCGGTTACAAAGTGCTGTGCAACCCATACAGCTGTGGCCGGCGGTCCTGATGCAGGTCGTTGCGGGCGCTGATGCGTTTGTTGCGCGCTTCGGCGAGGTTCAGCGTCGCCAGCAGGATTTGCTCGCCGCCCTGCTCCGCCGGCCCGGCCAAGGGATAACCGTCAGCGTCGACTATGACCGACCCTTGCACCCAGCCGACCCCGCGCTCATGGCCATAGCGATCGCATGCGGCGATGAACATGCGGTTCACCGACGCATTGGCCTGCACCCGCAAGACTTCCGCCGGGCGCTCGGTCTGCGGCCGCGGACCGTCGGGCCAGTTGACCGGCGCGCACAACAGATCGGCGCCGGCCAGCGCCGGCAGTCGCACCCACTCGGGGAATTCCAGGTCGTAGCAGATCAGCATGCCGAGCCGTCCATGCACGGTTTCGATCACCGGCGGCGGCGCATCGCCAGCGGTGAAGATGTCCTTTTCGGCATCCCACAGATGCGCCTTGCGGTACACCGCACGCAGGCCATTGGCGTCGATCATCGCCGCGCTGTTGGCCAGCTCATCGCCGGGCAGGCGTTCGCAGAAGCCGCCGACGATCACCAGGTTCAGCTCACGGGCCAGGGCCTGCCATAACTGCAAGGTCGGACCGTCAACGGTTTCCGCCAGACTCAGCGCTTCGTCGCGGTCGGCAAACAGATAGCCGCTCTGCACCAGCTCAGGCAGCACGACGACTTGCGCGCCCTGGTGCGCCGCCTGGCGAATCGCGCGCTCGGTGAGCGTGCGGTTGTAGGCCAGGTCACCTATTTTCGGTGCCAGTTGGCAACAGGCGACCAGGGTATTTTTTGCGTTGTTCAACGCCCTGCCTCCGCAGATGAATGGGTCATGGCGACGATGTCGCTCTCGCTCAGTGCATCGATCACCCGGCGTTCGGCGGCCAGATCAATCGAGCGGCTGAGCAGGTAATAGGTCAGCCCCGACACCACCAGGCCCACCAGCCAGGCGATGTCCACGCCTTCGAGCACCCGCGCCAGCGGGCCGACAAACACCTCTTTGCCGGCGGCGGCATCGAAGATGTAGAAGAACGGCACCATCGCGGCAAAGCCGATCAGGTACGAGACGATGCCGCGAAATTGCCAGGCGCCGTAGATGCCCTTTGGTGTGAAGAAATGCGGGATCGCATAGCGGCCCTTGCGCACGAAGAAGTAGTCCACCAGGTTGACCGCGGTCCACGGCACGAGGAAGTACAGCAACAGCACCAGGAAGGTGTTCAACAGCGCGATGCCATCCCCTTTGATCGACAGCACGCAGGTCAACAGAACCACGCTGATCACACTGATCGACAGCACGCGGGCGCGGGGTGTCGGGGTGATTTTCCTGATCGAGTCGACACCGGTCAGCAGCGTCAACATGGCGCTGTAGGTGTTGAGCGCGATGATCGGCAGGAAGCCCGCCACCGAGACGATCACCAGCAGATTGCCCAACCCCGGCACCATGGAAGAACCGACCTGATTCAACGCCACCAGTGCATCCGCGGCTTTCAACTGCTGCGCCAGCCAGGCGCCGAGGCCGATCATCCAGCTGCCGGACAACGAGGCACCGATGAACACCGCCGCGATCAATTTCACCCGGCTGGTGTTTTTCGGCAGGTAACGGGAATAGTCGGACACGTAGGGCGCATAGGAAATGTTGTAGCTGGCACCGATGGCGAACAGCGTGGCGAAGGCCACCCAGTTGAAGCCCAGATCGGCCGCCGGCGTGACGCCTTCCTGACCCGCACCGAACATCAGGGCGATGGTCACCAGGGCGTACAGCGGCAAGGTCGCCAGCAAGGCCCACTTGAACGCCTTGTGCATCAGGTCGTGGCCGTAGATCGACAACAGCGCACCGATCAGCACCACGGCGACGGCGACGATGGTCGGGTCAATGCCGAACACATGTTCCAGGCCGTTCATGATCAGCGAGATGTTCACCACGTTGAATCCGACGAACACGAACATCGTCGCCATCAACGCCAGGATCACCCCGCGATAGCCGAACTGGGCGCGGGACTGGATCATCTGCGGCAGGCCCATTTCCGGGCCCTGGGAGCCGTGGAACGCCATGAAAATGGTGCCGAACATGATGCCCAGGGCACCGGCGAGCATGGTCCACAGTGCGGACAAGCCGAGGCTCGGACCGACAAAGCCGATGGAGATGGTGAAGAAGTGGAAGTTGCCCAGGAACCAGAACGGCCCCTGGCTGCTGAGTTTGGCGTGGCGTTCGTTTTCCGGAATGTAATCGATGGAGTGGCCTTCGATGGCCAATCCGCCACTCGCCTCGGCGGCGCGCGCAGACACTGGGGAACCTGACATACGATTGTTCCTATGCTGGTGTTTGTTGTTTTTGTGGTTACAGCGCTCGCTACGACGTCCAGATCGGGTGAAACTCCAGAAAAAGCTGACGATGACGCTGGTTTCACGGCAATGTAGGGCGTGAGTTCGGGCAGTAAAATATCGCAGGCACACTGTTCACATAGATCAGTGCCTATGTAATCGAGAACCGGGAGCCCCCATGCTGGGAACTGTAACGGAGCTGGATCTGCGTCTGATCCGGGTATTTCTGACCGTCGTCGAAGCGGGCGGCATCTCGGCGGCGCAAACCGCCCTCAACACCACACAACCGACGATCAGCGCGCAATTGGCGACGCTGGAAGCGCGGGTCGGTTTCCGTCTGTGCGAACGCGGGCGTGGCGGGTTTTCCGTCACGCCCAAAGGCACGCAGTTCATCGAGGCGGCCCGACGCTTGCTGGCGGCGGCCGAAGGATTCCGGGTCGAGGTACAGCACATCAACCGCAAAGTCTCGGGCAGTATCAACATCGGCCTGCTGGGGCAAATCGATCCGGTGGCGAACAAGAAAATCGGCCTGGCCATTGCCCGTTTGCGGGCTCGGCACGAGGGGCTGTACTTCCATTTCACCGAGCTGTCGTCGTCCCTGCTGGAAGAGAAAATCATCAACGGCCATATCGACCTGGCCATTGGTTACTTCTGGCACCGCTTGCCCAGCATCGATTATTTCCCGCTGTTTCCGGAAACCCAGATTGCCTACTGCGCCCCCTCGCATCCGTTGTTCGGCAAGGTCGGCGCACTGACTCGCGAAGATGTCAGCGGCTTTGACTGGGTCTGGCCGAGCCATCCGCTGCCGGAGATGCCGGCCCCCACCTCCATCGAACGCCTGACCGTGCTCACCGACAGCATGGACGGCGCCGCCCTGCTGATCCTGTCCGGCCAGCACCTGGGGTTTCTGCCACAGCACTACGCGACCCGGCATGAACAGCTGGGGCAATTGCACCCGCTGAACCCGGATCTGCTGCGTTATGAGGTGAGCTTTCATGCAGCGGTGCGGCATTCATCTCGTCAGAAGGACCTGGTGAGTGCGTTCCTCAACGAGCTGATGGAGATTTTCGGAGCGGTGTAGGGCCCTGTGGGAGCTGTGGGTCAGCTGACATCAACGGTGGCTGGAATGACGCCTTCGCGAGCAGGCTCGCTCCCACAGGGTTAGTGGGTGTACGCATCATCTGCGGGCAACCGGGATTACTGTGGGAGCGAGCCTGCTCGCGAAGGCGGTGGGTCAGCCAGCATCTATGTTGAATGTGCTGGCCTCATCGCGGGCAAGCCCGCTCCCACAGGGGGATGCGGTGGTTTCAGAAATGGATGTCCTTGGCCGGGACCACATCGATCCGCGCCACGGAACCGGTCAGCTTTGCAAGGTCCTTGTTGTGTTCGGCGATGATGTCTTCGGCGGTCTGGTTGCCGTTGTCGACGGTGGAATGTGCATCGCTCGCCAGCACCACGTCATAGCCCAGTTTCAGGGCCTGGCGCACGGTGGTATTGATGCAGTAATCGGTTTGCAAGCCGCAGATGACCAGGCGCTCGAAGTCCTGCACCGGCAAAAGATTTTGCAAGTTGGTCTTGTAGAACGAATCCGGAGTGGTCTTGCGCACGCGATGATCCTTGGGCGTGGTTTGCAGCCCTGCGGCCAGTTGCCAGCCGGGAACATCATGCGCCAACGGGCTCCCCGTTTCTTCGTGCTGGATCAGCACCACGGACACGCCGGCCTTGCGCGCCCGGGCGGACAGGTCATTGATGGTGTTGATGACTCGTCCGATCTCGAAGCACTCGTACTCACCGCAACACAAAGCCTGCTGAACGTCGATGATTAACAACGCAGTGGTCATGATTTCCTTCCTTGAACGGTCGATGGTTCAGGGGACGAACATAAGCCCGCCCCCCTCCGGACACAACCCTCAGTAACCCAGCGACAACCCGGTGTTACGCCGAGGGTCGTTCGCCCCGTAGAAACGGTTCTTGCCCACCGGCTTGCCACCCAGGGACGGCGCACCGACGAGGATCGCCGCCAGGTGGTTGGCGTCCTGTGGACCGGCAAACTTGTGCCCCCAGCTTTCGAGGATCTTCACTGTGTCCGGGCTGGTGGTGAAGGCTTCCAGGTTGGTCTCCTCCGGCAGCCACTGCTGGTGGAAACGCGGTGCATCCACCGCTTCCTGGATGTTCATGCCGTAGTCGATCACGTTGAGCATGGTCAGCAAGGTCGCGGTGATGATGCGGCTGCCACCCGGAGTGCCGACCACCATCACCACTTTGCCGTCCTTGGTGACGATGGTCGGGCTCATGGACGACAGCGGCGCCTTGCCGGGTGCGATGGCGTTGGCCTCGCCCTGCACCAGGCCGTACATGTTCGGCACGCCGATTTTCGAGGTGAAGTCGTCCATTTCATCGTTGAGGATGACCCCGGTCTTGCTCGCCATCACGCCCGCGCCGAACCAGTCGTTGAGGGTGTAGGTCACCGACACCGCATTGCCCCACTTGTCGACGATGGAGTAATGCGTGGTGTTGTTGCCTTCATGAGGCGCTACGCCGGGCTTGAGCTCACTCGATACCGCGGCTTTTTGTGGATTGATCGCTTCGCGCAGCTTGGTCGCGTAGTTTTTATCCAGCAGGTGGGCAATCGGGTTCTTCACGAAATCCGGATCGCCCAGGTAGCTGTTGCGGTCCACATAGGCGTGGCGCATCGCTTCGATCTGATAGTGCATGCCCTGGGCCGAGTGATAGCCCAGATCCTTCATCGGATAGCCTTCGAGGATGTTCATGATCTGGCAGATCACCACGCCGCCGGAGCTCGGTGGCGGCGCCGAGACCACGTGATAGCCACGGTAGTCGCACTCGATGGGCGCCAGTTCGCGGGTCTTGTACTTGTCGAGGTCGGCCTGGGTGATGATGCCCTTGTTGGCCTGGCTGGAGGTGACGATGGCGTCGGCCACCCAGCCCTTATAGAAGCCGTCGGCGCCTTTCTCGGAGATTTCCCGCAGGGTTTTGCTCAGGTCCTTTTGCACCAGCTTCTGGCCGACCTGCATCGGCTCGCCGTTACTGAGGAAGATCGAGCCGGAATCCTTGATGTCCTTCTTGAACATGTCGGTGGCGTAGTCCAGCAGATCGACGTCGCCCTGCTCCAGTACGAAACCGTCTTCGGCCAGCTTGATGGCCGGGGCGATGATTTCCTTGCGCGGCTTGGTGCCGTACTTGGACAGCGCCAGTTCCATGCCCGAAACGGTACCCGGCACACCCACGGCCAGGTGGCCACGGGTACTGAGATCGGGAACGACGTTGCCGTCCTTGTCCAGGTACATGTTGGCGGTGGCGGCCAGCGGCGCTTTTTCACGGAAGTCGAGGAAGGTCTTGCGCCCGTCCGCCAACTGAATGGTCATGAAACCGCCGCCGCCGAGGTTGCCTGCCGCGGGGTACACTACCGCCAGAGCATAGCCGACCGCGACCGCTGCATCGACCGCGTTGCCGCCGTTCTTGAGCACATCCACGCCCACATGGCTGGCCAGGTGCTGGGCGGTGACCACCATGCCGTTTTCGCCCGTCGCCGGGGCCACGGAGGCGGCGTGAGCAGTCAGGCAGCTGAGAGCCAATGAGGTCGCAATCAGCGATTTGGCAAAAGGTTCGTACTTCATGAGTCGGTCTCTTCTTGTTATTAACCAGGGGAACGCTTCAAAATCAGTGAGCAAGTATGGTCGGGATTACGTATTGCGCCTCCTCGTCGACACAGTATCCTTAACGCTTGTTCAGCAATTTCCCGCGAGCCCTGGCATGACCTATACCTGCATCACCGTGGATTCCCCGGTCGGCCAGTTGAAGCTGGTGGCGAACGGTTCGCGACTGGCAGCCATCCTCTGGGAAAACGACAAACCCGGGCGGGTGCGCCTCGACCCGATGAGCGAGGCGCCGGACAATCCGATCCTGATGCGCACCGCCGCGCAACTAAGCGAATATTTTTCCGGCACCCGCGATCGCTTCGAACTGGAACTGGACTTTGCCGGCACGCAATTTCAGAAAAAGGTCTGGGCGGCGCTGCTGACCATCCCGTTCGGCGAGACCCGCAGCTACAGCCAGATCGCCGAACAGATCGGCAACCCGGCGGCGGTCAGGGCGGTGGGTGCGGCGAATGGCAAGAACCCGATTTCGATCGTGGCGCCGTGTCACCGGGTGATTGGTGCGTCGGGCAAGCTCACCGGGTTTGCCGGCGGGCTGGAAGCGAAGGCGTTGTTGCTCACCCTTGAAGGCGGGCAAACGCCCGGCACCGCGCGCCTGCCCGGCTTTTGACCTTGTAGGAGCTGCCGCAGGCTGCGATCTTTTGATCTTGCATTTAAAAGATCAAAAGATCGCAGCCTGCGGCAGCTCCTACGGGGAGATCAGGATTGATTGAAAAGGTTTTTCATCGCCGCATACTGCAGCAGCATGATGGTCTTGGCGTCGCAGATCTCGCCACGGTAGAACGCTTCGAGTGCATCGTCGAACGCCCACTCCAGCACTTCCAGTTCTTCGGTTTCCGCCTCCAGCCCGCCACCGTCGCTGACTTTCGACCTGGCGTCGTATTCGGCAATGAAGAAGTGCAGTTTTTCCGTCACCGAACCGGGGCTCATGAACGCTTCGAACACCTTCTGCACATGGTGCACGCGGTAACCCGTCTCCTCCTCCGCTTCATCGCGGATGCGGTCTTCAGGCGCCGCGCCTTCCAGCAACCCCGCCGCCACTTCGATCAACAGCCCGTCGTAACCGTTGACGAACACCGGCAGGCGAAATTGCCGGGTCAGTACCACGGTTTTCTTTTCGCGGTTGTACAAGAGAATCGCCGCGCCGTTGCCACGGTCGTAGACCTCCCGGACCTGGCGTTGCCACTCGCCGTTGTTGCGTTGGTAATCGAAGGTGATTTTCTTCAGCAGGTACCAGTCGTGGGACAACACCTGGGACTCCAGGATGTTGACCCGCTCGGCTGTGTTCGACATGACAACGCGTCCTGTTATTTGTCAGAGAGTGCACATGTTAGGTGAAAACCTGCCTCCTCAAGCAAGTTGCGCCTTGTACTCCTTCTCGTATTGCCCGGCCAACGACTCTTTCTGTTTGTCGTCGAGCAGCTTGCCGGCCATCTGGAAGAACTTCTGCTCTTCTTCCTCGAGGTGGTGATGCACCTTCTCCGAGAGCTTCTTCGCGGTCACCAGCCAGGCCGGGCTGGACATTTCGGTGTCATCGAGCGCCTCCATCATTTCGTCCATTTCGTGATGTTCGGCGATGCCATGACGGCTGAGGTCGACCCCGTTGTCGAACTTCATCAGCGGAATGTAGAAATGCCGCTCTTCGGCCGTGGCGTGAGCCTGCAATTCTGACTTGAGTTGCTTGTACGCCTCGATCCGCTCAGGCGTATCGCCGCTGGTACGGATCAGCGCCTTGGCATAGGTCCGTTGGCGTTCGTGGCTTTCGCGCAAGGCTTCAAAAATGTTCACGGGGCGTTGTCCTCATCAGCGGCGTCAGGAGTGACGCGTCTTAAGGAATGACAGCTGTGGGTTGGCGACGGTTCAACTTTCCCGGGGATGGAACAATCACAGCAACCGGGATAGGCTGCGGCTTCACTGCCATAAGGATATAGCCATGAACCTGCGTATCGAACTGTCGCAAAACCCCACGGAAGAGCAACGCCAGGCCATCCTCAAGCCATTGCGCGCCTACAACGGCTCGAAGGCCGAAGGCAACGTGCCCGAGCACATCGCCTTGCTGGTGCGCGACGACAACGACGAGATCCTCGGCGGCCTGCATGGCCGATTGTTTTACCAGTGGCTGTACATCGACTTGCTGGTGGTGCCGGAACAGGCACGGGGACAGGGCCTGGGTTCGAAACTGATGCAGATGGCCGAGGACCTGGCGCGGGAACGGCATTGCGTCGGTCTGTGGCTCGACACCTTCGAATTCCAGGCGCCGGAGTTCTACAAGAAATGCGGCTACAGCGAGATCGGGCACATTGCCGATTACCCGCCGGGGCACAAGCACTTTTTCTTCCAGAAGCGCCTGAGCTATTGATCCATACCGCCCCCCTGTAGGAGCGAGCTCGCTCGCGAAAAAAACCGGAACGCCGCGGGGTGTCAGGCACCCAGCGTTTTCGTTGACGACCATCGCGAGCAAGCTCGCTCCTACAGGGGGTACAGCGTCAGATCAGAGGCAAGTCGCCAACGCCGCCAACCGGCGCTTGGCCACGAAATCATCCTTCTGTGCGTAGTAGCTCAACACCGTGCCCGAGGCATCGCTGGTCACGTCGACGAAGGACTCCGCCGAACGGGTATAAACGGTCGTGCCGCCCTTCTCGCCAGGTTCCAGATAGGCGGCGGCATCAACGCCGAACACAGCCTCGTCCTGCCAGGAAAACTGTACGCACTGGGCGACGTCCTTTCCCGGTTTTTCCGAGTTCAGGGTCTTGTACGGGGCTTTGGTGCGGGCGTCGTTCATCGCCGAGCTGGCGCATCCGGCCAGCAACGTCACGGCCAGCGCCACCATCAGAATTCGCATTGCATTCACTCATCGGGAAAAAGCGGACTTTATCACCCCGGCAGCCCGTATCGTTCTGCTTTACTGCATTTATACCGCGACAGCGCACAACGATTCGCGCACCCTGTCGCGCCAATAACGCCCCATCGCACCCCTGACTGGAAATCTGATGACACCTAATGCCGAGTTCTACAAACCGAGCACTGAATATGCCGACAAGCTGATCAGCCAGATCGGGCAGACGCCGTCCTGGATCGCCAAGCGAATCGGCGTCACCGACAAGCGGATTCGCTACATCCTCGACGGCGAAAGAACCGTCAAAGGCGAAACCACGCCGATCCAGATGACCTACACCGAGCAGTTTGCCCTCGAATGCCTGGCGGCAGCGGCCAAGGCCAGCAAGAAGCAATCCTCGTAATCCGTTCTCAAGGAGCGACCATGGCGGCAACCGAGCAGCAACATGAGCAGGCACTGAAGCGATTTCTCGACGAACGCCCCGAGTTGCGCCACGACCTCGACAACCTCAACCCGTTGCAGGCCCAGGCCAAGGGTGAAACCCCGGCGCAGTACCGCGACGAACGCTTGCACGAAGCCTTCGAAGCCGAGGCGGAACGACAAGGATTGTTCGCCTGGGAGCTGACGCTGCAACTGACGGCTGCTACGGCCGAAGACTACGAAGCGCAGCGCCTGGAAGTGCACCGGGAAGTCGCGGAAATGGCCGGCATGGACTGGCTCGAGTATTGCGAGTTGAATGGGATAAAACCCTAAGCACTGTTCAAGGACACCATCGCCCATGCTGCCCAACACCGCCAGGACCCACGCCAGCCCCGGTCACTTGCACACGCAGAAATGGCGCGGGCGCATAGGCCTGAGCCTGGTGGCCATGCTCTCGGTACTCGCCGGCATGACCGACGCCATCGGCTTCATGGCCAGCGGCGACTTCGTCTCGTTCATGAGCGGCAACACCACCCGGATGGCTGTCGCCATCAGCACTGGCGACCTTGGCTTGACCCTGCGCCTGGTGATACTCGTTGCCACCTTCATCGTCGGCAACGCGCTGGGCATTATCGTCAGTCGCCTGGGTCGCCGCCGGGCCCTGCCGCTGCTGTTGTGCATCGCCACCCTGCTGTGCGCTGCCGCAGCCTGGCCTTATGAGGCGCAACTGCCGGCCCTGCTGGCGGCGATCATTGCAATGGGCATGCTCAACGCCGCGGTGGAAGAAGTGAACGGCCTGCCGGTGGGCCTGACTTACGTTACCGGAGCCCTGTCGCGTTTCGGCCGCGGACTGGGCCGCTGGATGCTCGGCGAGCGCCGTAACGGCTGGCGCGTACAACTGATTCCCTGGACCGGCATGTTCGCCGGTGCGGTACTCGGTGCCGTGCTGGAACATCACCTGGGGCTCAAGGCGTTGTTTGCCAGTGGCCTGCTGGCTGCCGCGCTCGGGGTATTGTCGTTGAAGATCCCGCGGCGCTGGCAGTTGGGGTACATGCCGCGCTGAGTCTTGTGTTGACTGTGGTGCCGCCTTCGCGAGCAGGCTCGCTCCCACAGTGGACCTGTGGTGATTGCTGATTTGTATCCGACACAAATCCCTTGTGGGAGCGAGCCTGCTCGCGAAGAGGCCCGCCCGGACAACATCCATTTAGCCGCCCCGCCGATAAAGCTTTATCATGGCCGCAGTTTCGCTGATCGAGTCTGTCATGAAGTTCGCCATCGCCGTGTTTTCCGCCGCCCATGCGCCCTCCTCGCGCCGCGCCCTGCTATTCGCCCAAGCGGCGCTGGCCGGCGGGCATGAGATCGTCCGGCTGTTTTTCTATCAGGACGGTGTCTACAACGCGTCCGCCAGCGTGGTCACGCCCCAGGATGAAGCGGACTTGCCCAAGCAATGGCGCGCCTTTGTCAGCGACCATCAACTCGATGGCGTGGTGTGCATCGCCGCCGCGCTGCGTCGTGGCGTCTTGAATGAAGAAGAAGCCCGGCGCTATCAGCGCGAGGCCGTTGCCGTCGGTGCGCCGTGGGAATTGTCCGGCCTCGGCCAATTGCATGACGCGGCGCAGGATGCCGACCGCCTGATCTGTTTCGGAGGCGCATGACATGGCCAAATCCATATTGATCATCAGCCGCCAGTCGCCATGGTCCGGCCCGGGCGCGCGGGAAGCGCTGGATATCGTGCTGGCCGGCGGCGCCTTCGATCTGCCGATTGGCCTGTTGTTTCTCGATGACGGCGTGTTCCAGCTGGCCGCCAGCCAGAACGCCAGGGCCTTGCAACAAAAAGACCTGAGCGCCAACCTGCAAGCCCTGCCAATGTTCGGTGTCGAGGAACTGTTCGCCTGTGGCGACAGCATCGCCCGGCGCGGCCTCGACCCGAGCGGCCTGGCGCTGGAAGAAGCCCGGGTGTTGGCCGCCCACGAAATCACCGCCCTCATTGACCGCTACGACCAGGTGATCACCCTCTGATGTCGACTTTGCATGTGTTGTCTCACTCCCCGTTCGGCGACGAACGCCTGACCAGTTGCCTGCGCGTGATCGGCGCCAACGACGGCTTGCTGCTGTCCGGCGATGCCGCCTATGCGTTGCAGCCAGGCACCGCGCCGTTCACGGCACTCAGCACCCGTGGCCTGAAACTGTTCGTCCTGGCCGAAGATGCCCAGGCCCGTGCGCTGGTGGTTCCGGACTGGGCCCGGGCCATCGATTACCCGGCCTTCGTCGAACTGTCGATTCACTATGACAAGGTCAACAGTTGGCTATGAATGCATTGACGGTCGGTGCCCGCGCCATCGAGCTGGACAAGGACGGCTTCCTGGTCGAACTGAATGACTGGTCTGCCGATGTGGCCAGCGCCCTGGCGGCTGCCGAAGACATCGAGTTGACGCCCGAGCACTGGGAAGTCCTCGAACTGTTGCGCAGTTTCTACGCCGAGTTCCAGCTGTCACCGGCCACCCGCCCGTTGATCAAGTACACCGCATTGAAACTCGGCCCGGAAAAAGGCAACAGCCTGCACCTGAACCGACTGTTCAAAGGCACCCCCGCCAAACTCGCCGCGAAGCTGGCGGGCCTGCCCAAACCGACGAATTGCTTATGACCGATTACCCAGCACTGACTCTCGAAACGCCCGCCGAGCACCCGTTCGCCCAGTTCGTGCGGATCCTTGGCAAAGGCAAGCGCGGCGCCCGTGACTTGACCCGGGTCGAGGCCCGCGAGGCCATGGGCATGGTGCTTGATGAAAAGATCGAGGAAACCCAGCTCGGCGCGTTCCTGATGCTGTTGCGGCACAAGGAAGAAAGCGCCGAGGAAATGGCCGGGTTCACCGAAGCCTTGCGCGAACGCCTGAACCCTCCGGCGCTGGCGGTGGACCTGGACTGGCCGACCTACGCCGGCAAGAAACGGCACTTGCCGTGGTACCTGTTGGCGGCCAAGTGCCTGGCGCAAAACGGCGTACGGATTTTCATGCACGGCGGCGGCGCCCACACGGCCGGTCGCCTGTACAGCGAGCAACTGCTGGGTGAATTGAACATCCCGCTGTGCCGCAACTGGCAACAGGTCGGCTCGGCACTGGATAACGGCGGCCTGGCCTTCATGCCGCTGGTGGACTGGGCACCGCAGCTGCAACGGATGATCGACCTGCGCAACACCCTCGGTCTGCGCTCGCCGATCCACTCGCTGGCGCGGATTCTCAATCCGCTGGGTGCGCGTTGCGGCCTGCAGAGCATTTTCCACCCCGGCTATCAGGCCGTGCATCGCGATGCCAGCGGCTTGCTCGGCGATACCGCGATCGTGATCAAGGGCGATGGCGGCGAAATCGAGATCAACCCGGACGCCGACAGCCATCTGTACGGTACCACTGGCGGCCAGAGCTGGGACGAGGAATGGCCGCAGTTGTCGGCGCAACGTCATGTCAAACCCGCCTCGCTCGATCCCGAGCACCTGAAAGCGGTGTGGCGTGGCGATGTGGTCGACAGCTACCCGCAAATGGCCCTGATCTCGACTATGGCCCTGGCCCTGCGTGGACTCGGCCAGAGCCGCGAACAGGCCTTTGAAACCGCCGGGCAATACTGGGCCGCGCGCAACAAATCGATTTAACCGATCATTCACGCCCGATCTTTGCGCTTTTTGTTCGAACCCATGGGAATAGACTCGACTCCAACGAATATTGGCTTCTGGAGTCTTGAGCATGGGTTTGTTAGTCGATGGCCGCTGGCAGGACAAGTGGTACGAAAGCAGCAAGGACGGCGCGTTCCAGCGTGAACAGGCGCAGCGTCGCCACTGGCTGACCGCAGATGGCAAGCCGGGACCGAGCGGCGTCGGCGGTTTTGCCGCAGAACCCGGTCGCTATCACCTGTACGTGTCCCTGGCCTGTCCGTGGGCCCATCGCACCCTGATCCTGCGCAAACTCAAAGGCCTCGAAAGCCTGATCGACGTTTCGGTGGTCAGTTGGCTGATGCTGGAAAACGGCTGGACCTTCGACAAAGCCCTGGGCTCCACCGGCGACAAGCTCGATCACTTTGACTTCATGCACCAGCGCTACACCGCCGATACCGCCGACTACAGCGGCCGCGTCACCGTGCCGGTGCTGTGGGACAAACAGCACAAACGCATCGTCAACAATGAATCATCGGAAATCATCCGCATGTTCAATAGTGCCTTCGACGATCTGACCGGTAACGACCTGGACTTCTACCCGGCGCCGCTGCGCGGTGAGATCGATGCGTTGAACGAGCGGATTTATCCGGCGGTGAACAATGGCGTGTACCGCGCCGGGTTTGCCACCTCGCAACAGGCTTATGAACAAGCCTTCGACGAGGTGTTTGCCGAACTGGACCGCCTGGAGCTGCTGCTGGGCGCCAACCGCTATCTGGCTGGCGAATACCTGACCGAAGCGGACATCCGCCTGTTCACCACGCTGATTCGCTTCGATGCGGTGTACTACGGGCACTTCAAGTGCAACCTGCGGCGGATTGCGGATTATCCGAACCTGTCGAACTGGCTGCGGGAGATCTATCAGTGGCCGGGGATTGCCGAGACGGTGGATTTTGAACACATCAAGCACCACTACTACGCAAGCCATCGCACCATCAACCCGACGGGTGTGGTGCCCAAGGGGCCGGCGCAGGACTTTACCGTGGCCCATGACCGGGAGCGGTTGAGCGGGAAAGGGGTTTGGCGCAAGGCCTGAGTCTGAGCTGAGTTTTGCGGTGGATGTGAGGGCCTCTTCGCGAGCAAGCCCGCTCCCACAGGGATTTGTGTCGTTCACGAATCCAATGTGGGAGCGGGCTTGCTCGCGAATGGGGGCAACTCGGACTTCAGACCTGCCCCTGAGCCCCTTCGAACCACGCCAGTTTCTCGCGCAGTTGCACCACTTCACCCACGATCACCAGCGTCGGCGCATGCACTTCATGCTCCGCCACCAATCGTGGCAAGTCGGCCAGGGTTCCGGTAAACACCCGCTGATTGACCGTGGTGCCCTGCTGGATCAACGCCGCCGGGGTATCAGCACCGCGACCATGTTTGATCAACTGCTCGCAGATGATCGGCAAGCCCACCAGGCCCATGTAGAACACCAGCGTCTGCGCCGGCGCGACCAGATCGGCCCACGGCAAATCGGTTGAGCCGTCCTTCAGGTGCCCGGTGACAAAGCGCACCGATTGCGCGTAATCGCGGTGGGTCAGCGGAATCCCGGCATAAGCCGCGCAACCACTGGCCGCCGTGATCCCCGGCACGACCTGGAACGGGATGCCATGGGCCGCCAGTTCTTCGATCTCTTCACCGCCACGACCGAAGATGAACGGATCGCCGCCCTTCAGTCGCACTACACGCTTGCCCTGTTTGGCCAGGTCCACCAATTGCTGGTTGATCTGATCCTGCGGCACCGCGTGATCGGAACGGCGCTTGCCGACGTAAACCCGCTCGGCGTCGCGACGGCACAGTTCGAGAATCGCCGGCGCCACCAGACGGTCGTACAGCACCACGTCGGCTTGCTGCATCAGACGCAGTGCCTTGAACGTCAGCAGATCGGGATCACCTGGCCCTGCGCCCACCAGATAGACTTCACCGGTCGCAACAGGAGCTTCACCATCGATTTTCGCCTGGAGCAAACGCTCGGCTTCAGCACCCTGCCCGGCCAGTTGCCGATCGGCAACCGGGCCCTGGAAAACATCCTCCCAGAACGCCCGACGCTGCTGCACATCCGGAAACAGGCCTTTGACCTGATGGCGAAAACGCGCCGCCAGGCCGGCCAGTTGACCGTAGGTGGAAGGAATCCAGGTTTCGATCTTGGCGCGGATCAAGCGTGCCAGCACCGGCGCATCGCCACCGCTGGACACGGCAATGATCAGCGGCGAGCGGTCGACGATGGCCGGGAAGATCACGCTGCACAGGGCCGGCGCGTCCACCACGTTGACCGGCACGCAACGCCGATGGGCATCGGCGGAGACTTGTGCGTTGAGCGCTTCGTCGTCGGTGGCGGCAATGATCAACCCGCAACCGTCCAGGTCCGCCTCGGCGTAGCCACGCAACAGGCACTCGCCACCGCTGCCGGCAACCAGTTCGCGCAGTTGCGCTTCGATTTCAGGTGCAACCACCCGCAGCAGCGCACCGGCATCGGCCAGCAGGCGGGACTTGCGCAAGGCAATTTCCCCCCCACCGACGACCAACACACGACTGCCGCGAAGGTTGTGAAACAGCGGCAGATATTTCATTTAGCCGATGACCTCAAGGCCACCCATATACGGCTTGAGAACCTCAGGCACACGGATCGAACCGTCGGCCTGCTGATAGTTCTCCAGCACCGCCACCAGGGTGCGACCCACTGCCAGGCCAGAGCCGTTCAGGGTGTGAACCAGTTCCGGCTTGCCGGTTTCCGGGTTGCGGAAGCGCGCCTGCATGCGGCGGGCCTGGAAGTCGCCACAGTTGGAGCACGACGAGATTTCGCGGTACTTGTCCTGGCTCGGGATCCACACTTCCAGGTCGTAGGTCTTGACCGCGCTGAAGCCCATGTCGCCGGTGCAAAGCGCCAGGGTGCGGTAAGGCAGTTCCAGCAGTTGCAGGACTTTCTCGGCGTTGGCGGTCAGGCCTTCCAGCGCTTCCATCGACTTCGACGGCTCGACGATCTGCACCATTTCAACCTTGTCGAACTGGTGCTGACGGATCATGCCGCGGGTGTCGCGGCCCGAAGCGCCGGCTTCACTGCGGAAGCACGGGGTGTGGGCGACGAACTTGATCGGCAGCAGTTTCGAATCGACGATTTCACCGGCGACGATGTTGGTCAGCGACACTTCGGCGGTCGGGATCAGGTACAGGTCGGCCTCGCCTTCGCGGGCGATCTTGAACAGGTCTTCTTCGAACTTCGGCAGCTGACCGGTGCCTTGCAGCGCCGGGGCCTGGACCAGGTAAGGCGTGTAGGCCTCTTCGTAGCCGTGCTCGGTGACGTGCAGGTTGATCATGAACTGCGCCAGGGCACGATGCAGACGGGCGATCGGGCCACGCAGCAGGGCGAAACGGGCGCCGGACAGCTTGGCGGCGGTTTCGAAGTCCAGCCAGCCGAACTTCTCGCCCAGGGCAACGTGGTCCTGAACCGGGAAATCGAAGGCAGTCGGGGTACCCCAACGGCGCACTTCGACGTTGCCCTCTTCGTCTTCGCCGACCGGCACGGATTCGTGCGGCAGGTTGGGAATGCCCAGCAGGATCGAGTCCAGTTCGGTCTGGATCGCGTCCAGTTCGACTTTACCGGCGCTCAATTCGCCCGCCATGCGCTCGACATCCGCCATCAGCGGCGCGATGTCTTCGCCACGCTGCTTGGCCTGACCGATGGATTTGGAGCGCGCGTTACGTTCAGCCTGCAGTGCTTCGGTGCGGGTCTGGACGGTCTTGCGCTGTTCTTCCAGCGCTTCGATGCGCGCAACATCCAGCACAAAGCCACGGGATGCCAGGCGGTCCGCTACGTCCTGAAGGTTGCTACGTAACAGTTTGGAATCGAGCATGTCGGTTTCTCGTTTATCAAAGTTTGGTCAAGGACAGGCCGGCCCAGGTGGCAAGCAGCCCGCCGAATACGCTGAGCGCCGCATAACCCAGGGCCAGCGGCACTTGCCCGCTTTCCAGCAGGCGCACCGTATCCAGTGAAAAGGATGAAAAAGTCGTCAGCCCCCCGAGGAAGCCGACCATCAACCCGGCGCGCACCTCGATGGGAACCTCCGGGCGTATCAAAAACAGACCGTATAGAACGCCGATCAGCAAACAGCCCACGATATTAACGGCCAGCGTCGCGGTATAGAAGTGCCGCGGCCAATTCGCGTTGATCCAGTTACCCGTGGCAAAGCGCAACAGCGTGCCGGCCATCCCGCCGACGGAAACCGCAACGATCAAGGGAAGCACTATTTTCTCCGCTGCCGGGGGCTTAAACGGTCGAGTTTTGCCAGGTGGTTGAGTTTTTCGCCGATCTTCAACTCCAGGCCACGGGGCACCGGCTGATAGAACGGAATCGGGTCGAGTTCTTCGGGGAAATAGTCTTCCCCGGCGGCATAAGCATCCGGTTCGTCGTGGGCATAGCGGTATTCGTCGCCATAGCCCAATTGCTTCATAAGCTTGGTCGGCGCGTTGCGCAGGTGCAGCGGCACCTCCAGCGAGCCGTGTTCGGCGGCGGCGCGCAATGCGGTCTTGAAGCCCATGTACACCGCGTTGCTTTTTGGCGCGCAGGCCAGATAGGTGATGGCCTGGGCCACCGCCAGTTCGCCTTCGGGGCTGCCGAGACGCTCCTGCACTTCCCAGGCCGCCAGGCACAGGCTCAGGGCACGCGGGTCGGCGTTGCCGATGTCTTCGCTGGCCATGCGCACCACGCGCCGGGCCAGGTACAGCGGGTCGCAACCGCCATCGATCATGCGCGCGAACCAGTACAGCGCGCCATCTGGGTTGGAGCCGCGCACCGATTTGTGCAGCGCCGATATCTGGTCGTAGAAGGCTTCGCCACCCTTGTCGAAGCGTCGACGGGTGTCGCCGAGCAGGCTCTGAAGGAGCTCGGTGCCGATCTCGCTGTTGTCTTCGGCCAGGTCCGAGGCGTTTTCCAGCAGGTTGAGCAGGCGTCGACCATCGCCGTCCGCGGCCGACAGCAGCATCTGGAAGCCTTCATCGCTGAGGGTCAGGTTGCGCTTGCCCAGGCCCCGCTCTTCGGTCAGCGCGCGCTGCACCAGTTTGCGCAGGGCCGCTTCGTCGAGGCTCTTGAGCACGTAGACGCGGGCGCGGGACAGCAAGGCGTTGTTGAGTTCGAACGAAGGGTTTTCCGTGGTCGCGCCGATGAAAATCAGCGTGCCGTCCTCGACATAAGGCAGGAACGCGTCCTGTTGGGACTTGTTGAAACGATGCACTTCGTCGACGAACAAAATGGTGCGGCGGCCGTACTGCGCGGCCTGCTGCTTGGCGATTTCCACCGCCTGACGGATCTCCTTGACCCCGGCCAGCACCGCCGAGACCGTTTCGAAGTGTGCATCCGAGACTTCCGCGAGCAATCGCGCCAGGGTGGTTTTGCCCACACCCGGCGGCCCCCAGAAAATCATCGAATGCAGGGCACCCTGCTCCAGCGCCTCGCGCAAGGGCTTGCCGCGAGCGAGCACGTGTTCCTGACCGACGTACTCGTCCAGGTTGGCCGCGCGCAGGCGGGCGGCCAGGGGCTGGGCGATGGGGGTACTGCGAAACAGGTCCATGACTATCTACAAAACCTCACTGATTCTCTATCCCTTGTAGGAGCGAGCCTGCTCGCGATGGACATTAACGATAACGCTGGCAGCCTGACACCCAGCGGTGTCCTTGAGTCCATCGCGAGCAGGCTCGCTCCTACAGGGGTTCTGCGTTTTATTCCTGGATCACGTCCGCCCCTTTAGGGATGTCGAACTTGAACTTGGACGCCGGGATCGGCTCGTTGGCCTTCACCCCGGTGAACAGGATATTGGTGCGCTGGCCCACGCTGTCGATCAGTTGCATGTCGTTGACCAGACCATTGCGGAACGACAGGCGCAGGCTGTCGAACAGGGTGTCCTTGGTCTTCGGCTTCAGGGTGAAGTCGATCACGCCGCCGGCTTCCTTGGCGCTGATGTCGAAGCTCTGGCTGATCTTGGACACGTCACCGGACAGCAGCAAGGCCGGGGTCTGGGTCAGGCGCTGGTCGAGGTTCTTGATGGTGGCCTGTTCCAGGTCCGGATCCCACAGGGTGACCTTCTTGCCATCGGACACCATGGTCTGTTCGGCCGGTGCATCGGTGTGCCAGTAGAACAGGCCCGGGCGCTGCAGGGACATGTCGCCGGAGGTTTCCTGCAACTGGGTGCCGGTGCCATCAAGGGTCAGTTGCGAAAAACGCGCAGTCAGGGTCTGGGATTTTTCCAGCAGTTGGGTCAGGCGTGCCACATCCTTGTCATCGGCGTTAGCCTGGAGCGTGGTCAAAGCCAGTACCGGCAGCAACAGCATGCGGATCAGACGCATGGGAGTCCTCATAACATTCGTGGGATTGCGAGCGGCGCCAAAGGGCGCCACCCTTTCATATTCGTGTCAGTCACGCACCGGGCCTGGGGCCAGGACTTCACGCGAACCGTTGGTGTTCATGGACGTCACGACCCCGGCCATTTCCATGGCTTCGATCATGCGCGCGGCGCGGTTGTAGCCGATCTTGAGCTTGCGCTGAACCGCGGAAATGGAGGCGCGACGGCTTTCCAGCACGAACTGGACCGCTTCGTCGTACAGCGCGTCGGCCTCGGGATCGTCACCGTCGCCGCCCCCGCTGCTGCCTTCGAAGCCGCTGCCCGCCTCTTCGACGCCATTGAGGATGTCGTCGTTGTATTCCGGCGCGCCCCGCAGCTTCCAGGCCTCCACCACGCGGTGAACCTCATCGTCGGACACGAAGGCACCGTGAACACGAATCGGCAGACTGGTGCCCGGCGGCATGTACAGCATGTCACCGTGGCCCAGCAGTTGTTCGGCGCCACCCTGGTCGATGATGGTCCGCGAGTCGATCTTGCTCGATACCTGGAACGCCATGCGGGTCGGGATGTTGGCCTTGATCAGACCGGTGATCACATCCACCGACGGACGCTGGGTCGCGAGGATCAAGTGAATGCCGGCCGCACGCGCCTTCTGGGCGATACGCGCGATCAGTTCTTCAACCTTCTTGCCGACGATCATCATCATGTCGGCGAATTCGTCGACCACCACCACAATGGTCGGCAGCTTTTGCAGGAGCGGCGCTTCGTCGTGGATGCTTTCGCGCTTGTACAGCGGATCGCTCAACGGCTCGCCGGCGTCCTGGGCTTCCTTGACCTTGGCGTTGAAGCCCGACAGGTTTCGCACACCCATCTTGGCCATCAGCTTGTAGCGACGCTCCATCTCGGCAACGCTCCAGCGCAGGGCGTTGGCGGCGTCCTTCATGTCGGTGACCACAGGGCACAGCAGGTGCGGAATGCCTTCGTAGATCGACAGTTCCAACATTTTCGGGTCGATCATGATCAGCTTGGCGTCTTCCGGGCCAGACTTGAACAGGATCGACAGGATCATCGCATTCACGCCCACCGACTTACCGGAACCGGTGGTACCGGCCACCAGCAGGTGCGGCATCTTCGCCAGGTCGGTGATGACCGGTTTGCCGCCGATGTCGTGGCCCAGGGCCAGGGTGACCGGGGATTTGAAGTTGTCGTACTCGGGGGTCGACAATACCTCGGAGAAACGCACGATCTGCCGGTCTTCGTTGGGAATCTCGATACCGACCGTGGTCTTGCCCGGAATCACTTCCACCACGCGCACGCTGGTCACGGCCAGGGAACGGGCCAGGTCTTTGGCCAGGTTGGCGATGCGGCTGACCTTGACGCCAGCGGCGGGCTGGATTTCGTAACGGGTAATCACCGGACCCGGGTGGATCGAGTCCACGGTCACTTCGACGCCGAACTCCTTGAGCTTGATTTCCAGCAGGTGACCGACCGCCGCCAGGGATTCGGGCGAGTAATTGAGCTGTTTCTTTTCCGCGGGATCAAGAATCGAGATCGGCGGCAAGGTGCCTTCAACGGCGCTGTCGACGAACAGTGGCGCCTGCTTCTCTTTTTCCACGCGCTTGCTCGGCGCGGCAGGTTTTGGCGGCGCGGGCGCAATCACCGGCGGCACCTGCTTCTCGCGCTCGGACATGTGCTTGCTCAGGGCCTGCTCACGCTCGATCAACCGCTCCTTGACCTTGGCCTGTTCGCGCTTGTCGGTGACTGTCGGCGCAACCACTTCATCCATACGGTCATCGACTTCACGCAGCTGGGCGACCAGCTGTTTGCGTTCGGTACGGGCCGCCCACCAGCGATTGGCCGCGCCCTGGAACAGTTCGAACAGGTCGAGGGTGATCTTGCCGGTGATGTCCATCACCTTGAACCACGACAGGTCGGTAAACACCGTAAGACCGAACAGGAACAACGCGATGAACAGCAGCGTACTGCCCTGGATATTCAGGGCGTTCCTCGCCAGTTCGCCGAGGCTTTCGCCCAGCGCCCCGCCCGCACCTGCCGGCAGACCGGTCGCGGCATGAAAATGGATATGGGCCAGCGCGGCACCCGACAGCACCAGGAACACCAGGCCGATCAGGCGCCAGGAGAATAGCCAGCCGCTCCACTGCCAAGGCTCGTGACGCTGACGGAAGATCTGGTACGCCTTGACCGCCAGCAGCAACGGGAAAATGTAGGCGAAGTAACCCAGCACCATGAACAGGATATCGGCGCTGTAGGAGCCCGCGGGCCCGCCGAAATTCTGCACGTCGTCGATCTTGCTGTTATGGCTCCAGCCCGGATCATCCTTGCCATAGGTCAGCAAGGCCATCATCAGGAACAGGCACAGGGCACCGATGGCGATCAGCGCACCTTCCTTGAGTCGGTAGTGCAAGTGCTGGCGCCAGAGCGGTACGACGGCTGGTTTAGGTGCTGCGGTGGATTTCTTCAAAACGCTTCTTTTCCTGCGCCAATGGCGCGTCCATCTGTTGAATGTCTAAAAAACCGCCCAATCCAGGCAGGTAAAAAAGTTAACACAGGTAACCGGGACTACTTTTAACACTGCGTCCCGGCTTTTATAAACACGGTGCGCACTGAATATATGTAACACGCAGGGCATTGTACGGGTTTGTACGCACGACGCCATGCTTGAGACCCTTGGGTGTAGCATAGTCAACAGCACATGACATGCTATTCAATTTGAGCATGCATTGTCTTTTGTGACAAAGGCTTATGAGGTGTTTTTATGAGCGAAGCGAAGCATTCCCGCCTGATTGTCCTGGGCTCCGGCCCTGCCGGTTACAGCGCAGCCGTTTATGCCGCCCGCGCCAACCTCAAGCCCGTTGTCATCACCGGCATACAGGCAGGTGGCCAGCTCACCACCACCGTCGAAGTCGATAACTGGCCAGGCGACGTAGAAGGCCTGACCGGCCCCGTGCTGATGGAGCGCATGCAAAAACACGCCGAGCGCTTTGCCACCGAGATCGTTTACGACCACATCCATACCGCCAAGTTGCAACAACGGCCATTCGAGCTGATTGGCGATGGCGGCACCTACACCTGCGACGCCCTGATCATTGCCACGGGCGCCAGCGCGCAATACCTGGGCCTGCCGTCGGAGGAAGCCTTTGCTGGCAAAGGGGTGTCGGCGTGCGCGACCTGTGACGGGTTCTTCTATCGCAACCAGGTGGTCGCGGTGGTCGGCGGCGGCAACACGGCGGTCGAGGAAGCCTTGTACCTGTCGAACATCGCCAAGGAAGTGCACCTGATCCATCGACGCGACAAACTGCGCTCGGAGAAAATCCTCCAAGACAAACTCTTCGAAAAAGCCGCCAACGGCAATATTCGCCTGCATTGGAACCAGAATCTGGACGAAGTGCTCGGCGATGCCAGTGGCGTGACCGGGGCCCGTCTGCGGGACAGCCAAACGGGTGAAACCACAGAGCTGCCGCTGACCGGGGTGTTTATCGCCATCGGCCACAAACCCAACACTGACCTGTTCATCGGGCAACTGGAAATGCGCGACGGGTATCTGCTGGTCAAGGGCGGCAGCGAAGGCGATGCTACCGCCACGGCGATTGCAGGTGTGTTTGCCGCCGGCGACGTGGCCGATCATGTTTATCGCCAGGCCGTTACGTCTGCCGGGGCCGGTTGCATGGCGGCGCTGGACGCCGAAAAATACCTCGACGACATTCCTGCCGTTTGAAGGCAAACTTTACGGCGGGCAAACGCCCGCCACTGCCCTCCCCTTCTGCAAGCCCGGATGCCATGCTGACTTGGTTACAACGCAACACCTTGCATTTCCCACCGCTGGAAAAGGCCATGCGCGACCCCAACGGGCTGCTGGCTGCCGGTGGTGACCTGTCCGCCGATCGGCTGATCTCGGCTTATCGCCACGGCTGCTTCCCATGGTTTTCCGAAGGCCAGCCGATTCTCTGGTGGTCTCCGGACCCGCGCACGGTTCTGTTTCCCGACGAATTGCACGTCTCGCGCAGCCTGAACAAACTGCTGCGCCAGCAACGCTATCAAGTGACCTTCGACCAGGACTTCGCCGCCGTCATCCGCGCTTGTGCGGCTCCCCGGGATTACGCCGACGGCACCTGGATCACCGAAGCGATGCAAGAGGCCTACATCGAACTGCACAGGCGTGGTCACGCGCACTCGGTGGAAGTGTGGGACGGGGAGGAACTGGTCGGCGGCCTGTATGGCCTGGCGATGGGCCGGTTGTTTTTTGGCGAGTCCATGTTCAGTCGCGCTGACAACGCCTCGAAATTCGGCTTTGCCACCCTGGTCCGACATCTGAAAGACTCGGGGTTTGTACTGATTGATTGCCAGATGCCGACCGATCACCTGCACAGCCTCGGAGCCCGGGCCATCCCCCGCCGTGAGTTTGCCAGCTATCTGGCCGGATATCTGGACCAACCCAACCATGCCACCTGGGTTTGCTGAGCGACATTTGCGCGCGTGGCTTACACTTATTCAAAAGCATTATCCCGAGGGTTGATCATGACCGAGTTGGCGCGTTTGAAGTTCTATGCCACTCAGCCGCACTCTTGCAGTTATCTGCCCGATGAGCAGGCCACAACCCTGTTCCTCGACCCTAGCCAGCCCATGGATGTGCATGTCTATGCAGACCTGTCGGAGATGGGGTTTCGTCGCAGTGGCGATCATCTCTACCGGCCGCATTGCCAGAATTGCAATGCCTGCGTTCCGGCGCGCATTCCCGTGGGGCAGTTCACGCCCAACCGGCAACAGAAACGAATCTTCAAGCGCAACACCGACTTGCAGGTGCGTCCGGCCAAGCCCCGCTTCAACGAAGAGTACTTCGAGCTTTACCAGCGCTACATCGAACAGCGTCACGCCGATGGCGACATGTACCCGCCAAGTCGCGACCAGTTTTCGACCTTCCTGGTGCGAGACCTGCCGTTTTCAAGGTTTTATGAGTTTCGCCTGAACGGCCAGCTGCTGGCCGTCGCCGTCACCGATTTGCTGCCGAACGGTCTTTCGGCGGTCTACACCTTCTACGAGCCAGCCGAAGAGCGTCGCAGCCTTGGGCGCTATGCAATCCTGTGGCAAATCGCCGAGGCCAGGCGACTGGGGCTGGAGGCGGTCTACCTCGGCTACTGGATCAAAAACTGCAAAAAAATGAATTACAAGACTCAATATCGCCCTATTGAGTTGCTGATTAATCAGCGCTGGGTGGTTCTAAACTAGAGACGCCCCTAAACCCCTTGGCTTAAACCCCTCTTTTCGGGCACAATGCACGCCGCTTTTGCCTGGCGCAGTTGCACCGGGCCATTCATTGGACACCGAGGGCTTTACTGCATGTCGAAAGAAGACAGCTTCGAAATGGAAGGCACTGTCGTCGACACCCTGCCCAACACCATGTTTCGTGTGGAGTTGGAAAATGGGCACGTCGTAACCGCGCACATCTCCGGCAAGATGCGCAAGAACTACATCCGTATTCTTACCGGCGACAAAGTGCGCGTAGAGCTGACTCCCTATGACTTGAGCAAAGGGCGCATCACTTACCGCGCCCGCTAATCTGGTCAATACAAGACGCCCGGCTTATGCCGGGCGTTTTTGTTTGTGCGCGATTTAGCTGCCATCACACCAAACCCTGTGGGAGCGGGCTTGCTCGCGAATGCGATCTGTCTGACACAGGGATGCTGGATATGCCGACGCTTTCGCGAGCAAGCCCGCCCCCACACTGGATTTGTGCATGACCTACAGACAACAAAAAGGCGCCTTTCGGCGCCTTTTTGCTTTGTTGCGATTAAACGTCAGGCCATCTCGGCCGTGGTCTCGAACTCGAAGGTCAGCTCGCCATCCTTGATGTCGATGTGCACCACACCGCCATGTTCGGCCAGTTCGCCAAAGAGAATCTCCTCCGCCAGTGGACGCTTGATCTTGTCCTGGATCAGGCGAGCCATTGGGCGAGCACCCATCGCCGCGTCGTAGCCACCTTCGGCCAGCCAGCTGCGGGCCGCATCGGTGACTTCCAGCAACACTCGCTTGTCTTCCAACTGCGCCTGAAGTTCGGTAAGGAACTTGTCCACCACGCTCTTGATGACCTCATGACTGAGGCGACCAAACTGGATAATGGTGTCCAGACGGTTACGGAATTCCGGCGTGAAGCTCTTCTTGATCACTTCCATCGCATCGGACGAGTGGTCCTGGAAGGTGAAACCGATCGAAGCACGAGCAGCTGTCTCGGCACCGGCGTTGGTCGTCATGATGACGATCACGTTACGGAAATCCGCCTTGCGCCCGTTGTTATCGGTCAAGGTACCGTGATCCATGACCTGCAGCAGCAGGTTGAAGACTTCCGGATGCGCTTTCTCGATTTCATCGAGCAACAGCACGCAGTGTGGCTGTTTGGTGATGGCTTCGGTCAGCAGACCGCCCTGGTCGAACCCGACATAGCCCGGAGGCGCACCGATCAGACGCGATACGGTGTGGCGCTCCATGTACTCGGACATGTCGAAGCGAATCAGCTCGACACCCAGCGCCTTGGCCAACTGACGCGCCGCTTCGGTTTTACCGACACCGGTAGGCCCTGCGAACAGGAACGAACCGACAGGCTTGTCAGGGGACTTGAGGCCCGCACGGGACAACTTGATCGCGGTTGCCAGCGAGTCGATCGCGGCATCCTGACCAAATACGGTCAACTTCAGGTCACGCTCGAGGTTACGCAGCAGTTCCTTGTCGGAGCTGGTGACGTGTTTTGGCGGAATCCGCGCGATTTTCGCGACGATGTCCTCGACCTGAGGCACTTCGATGCGCTTGACACGCATCTCGACCGGTTGCAGGCGCTGGTAGGCACCCGCTTCGTCGATCACATCGATCGCCTTGTCCGGCATGTGACGATCGTTGATGTAACGCGAAGCCAGTTCGGCAGCCGCGCGCAGGGCTTCATCGCTGTATTCGATATTGTGATGGCTTTCGAAACGCCCCTTCAGGCCGCGCAGAATGCCGATGGTGTCTTCAACCGAAGGCTCCGACACATCGACCTTCTGGAAACGCCGGGCCAAGGCACGGTCCTTCTCGAAGATGCCGCGAAATTCCTGGAAGGTGGTCGATCCGATGCAACGGATATCACCCGAGGACAGCAGCGGCTTGAGCAGGTTCGAGGCATCCATGACGCCACCGGACGCAGCACCCGCACCAATGATGGTGTGGATCTCGTCGATGAACAGGATCGCCTGCGGCCGTTTCTTCAGCTCATTGAGCAACGCCTTGAAGCGCTTCTCGAAATCGCCACGGTATTTGGTACCGGCCAGCAAGGCACCCAGATCAAGGGAGTAAACCACGCTGTTGGCCAGCAGGTCCGGCACCTGGTTGTCGACAATGCGCTTGGCCAGGCCTTCGGCGATCGCGGTTTTACCCACGCCCGCCTCGCCCACCAGCAGCGGGTTGTTTTTGCGCCGACGCGCCAGGATCTGTGCGACACGTTCGACTTCCAGCTCACGTCCCACCAACGGATCGATACGTCCCTGGCGCGCGAGTTCGTTGAGGTTGCTGGCATAAGCATCCAGAGGATTGCCCGAGGAAGAAGACTCACCGCCCTCGTCGTCCTGCATATCTTGCTCACCTTCAGAGTGATCGCCATGCCCCGGCACCTTGGAAATGCCATGGGCGATGTAGTTGACGACATCTATGCGGGCAACGCTCTGCTGTTTCAGCAGGAACACCGCCTGACTCTCTTGCTCACTGAAGATCGCGACCAGCACGTTGGCACCAGTCACTTCGCGTTTGCCCGAGCTCTGTACGTGAAACACAGCACGTTGCAGTACACGCTGGAAGCCCAGGGTTGGCTGGGTTTCGCGATCCTCGTCATGCACGGGGATCAATGGCGTGGTGGAGTCGATGAACTCCTGCAGGTCATGCTTGAGTTTGTCGAGGTTTGCGCCGCACGCGCGCAGAACGGTGGCGGCAGCCTCATTGTCCAATAGGGCCAGCAGGAGGTGTTCGACGGTCATGAACTCATGACGCTTCGAACGGGCTTCCTTGAAGGCAAGATTGAGGGTGACTTCGAGCTCGCGGTTTAACATAGCTTCACCTCATACCCAAGTGGTCGGCGATTAACCGTCCTTCTCGATTTCACAGAGTAGCGGATGCTGGCTTTCCCTGGCGTACTGGTTGACCTGCATGGCCTTGGTCTCCGCGATGTCGCGGGTAAACACTCCACATACTGCCCGTCCTTCTGTATGGACGGCCAGCATGACCTTGGTCGCCAGCTCGCGATTCAGGTTAAAAAACACCTCGAGCACTTCGACGACGAAATCCATCGGTGTGTAGTCATCATTGAACAAAACCACCTTGTACATTGGCGGCGCCTGTAGAGCAGGCTTTGCCTCCTGAACAGCAATGCCTGCGGAATCGTCGTCGTGTAAATCAGGGCGATCCTGATTGAATGTTAGTCGAATCTGGCTGATTGCATGCATGGAAAGAAAGGTTCGTCAGTTGTTCAAATACAGTGGTGGGGGCGGCTATCAGCGATTTCAACTCCGACTGCCGGTCAGCTTGACTATCGGCAAAAGGGTGTTACAACCAATAGAGCCCACAGTGGGTAAAAAAGGTCCGCGGAGTCAAACTTATTTACAGGTTCGACTGCGGATGTAGTGGATGATACTCCAGTGATGGAGTCTGTTGCAGAGGGAGTTGGGTATGGCAGTCGGCAAGGTGAAGTGGTTCAACAACGCCAAGGGTTACGGATTCATCAACGAGGAAGGCAAGACAGAGGATCTGTTTGCCCACTACTCGGCCATAAAAATGGAAGGATATAAAACCCTGAAAGCCGGGCAAGCTGTCGTATTCGAGATCATCCAGGGGCCCAAAGGCCTTCACGCGGTCAACATCGTTAACCCGGTGGACGCCTCGAAAACCGCGACACCGTCACCTGAGCAGACCGTTTCGGTTTAATACCGCCGCGTCATCCAGTCATAAAAAAACCGCCTGGCTCAACTTCTTGAATCAGGCGGTTTTTGTGTACCTGCGTGTTCTTACATGTGCGAGATCAGCGCATCACCGAAACCGGAAGACGACACCAGTTTCGCCCCTTCCATCAGACGCTCGAAATCATAGGTCACGGTCTTGGCGGAAATCGCGCCATTGGTGCCCTTGATGATCAGGTCGGCCGCTTCGGTCCAGCCCATGTGGCGCAGCATCATTTCAGCGGAGAGGATCAGCGAACCCGGGTTGACCTGGTCCTTGCCGGCGTACTTCGGCGCCGTACCGTGGGTGGCTTCGAACATGGCCACTGTGTCGGACAGGTTGGCCCCCGGTGCAATACCGATACCGCCCACTTCCGCCGCCAGGGCGTCGGAGAGGTAGTCACCATTCAGGTTCAGGGTCGCAATCACATCGTATTCGGCCGGGCGCAGCAGGATCTGCTGGAGCATGGCGTCGGCGATGGCATCCTTGACGATGACGTTCTTGCCGGTTTTCGGGTTCTTGAACTGCATCCACGGACCGCCGTCGAGCAGGGTCGCGCCGAACTCTTCAGCCGCCACTTCGTAGGCCCATTCCTTGAAGGCACCTTCGGTGAACTTCATGATGTTGCCTTTGTGCACGATGGTCAGCGAATCGCGATCGTTGTCGACCACATATTGCAGGGCCTTGCGCGCCAGACGCTTGGTGCCTTGCAGCGAAACCGGCTTGACACCGATACCGCAGTTCTCGTCGAAACGGATCTTGGTGACGCCCATTTCTTCTTTAAGAAACTTGATGACCTTGGTGGCTTCCGGCGTACCGGCCTTCCACTCGATGCCGGCGTAGATGTCTTCGGAGTTCTCGCGGAAGATGGTCATGTCGACATCACCCGGCTTCTTGACCGGGCTGGGCACGCCTTCGAACCAGCGCACCGGGCGCAGGCAGACGTACAGATCGAGTTGCTGACGCAGGGCCACGTTCAGCGAACGGATGCCGCCACCGACCGGGGTGGTCAGCGGGCCCTTGATGGAAACCACGTAATCCTTGACCGCGTCCAGGGTCTCCTGAGGCAGCCAGGTGTCCTGATCGTAGACCTGAGTCGCTTTTTCCCCGGCGTACACCTCCATCCAGGAAATCTTGCGCTCGCCACCATAAGCCTTCTTAACTGCAGCATCGACAACCTTGATCATGACCGGGCTGATGTCGACGCCAATGCCGTCGCCTTCGATGAAGGGGATGATCGGGTTATTAGGAACATTGAGAGAATGGTCTGCATTGACGGTGATTTTGTCGCCGACGACTGGAACCTGAATCTTCTTGTAACCCATGCTGAACTCCATTGATTGGATTGAACATCTGGCTTGGTTCGAGCGTAACCCAGTTGAATCGGCGCGCAAACCCTATGTTCTATCCATATGCCGCAAAGCCGCACAACCAGCGACCTACAAGCCTGAAAGCAAAGGGAAAAACGCCAAACTCAAGCACGACGAATGACCTTACGCCCTCCTCGCCCCTGCGACCTTTAGACCAATGGACGACATTCGTTGCGTATGAACCATCGGCAGATTGCCAGCTACCTATGTATAATGCCGCCGCTGACTAAAGGGTCACGACGGACTGAACAGCTCTACGATGAGTGTTTACGCCTGATTAGCCGGTCTGTTACCGCAGCCCGACTGCATGACGCCCTACTGATGCACCCAACATCACAGCAACGAAACCTCGATATTCGGCTCATGGATGACTTTGAACGAACGCGCTTACCCGGCGCCCTCGAGTTTCTGCGCACGCTTTAGCAAAGAAGAGAGAGTTAATCCGAATATGCCCACCCGCTCGAAGATCATCTATACCTTCACCGACGAAGCTCCTGCCCTCGCCACCTATTCACTGTTGCCTATCGTAGAGGCCTTCACCGCCTCGGCTGATATCGCCGTTGAAACCCGCGATATCTCTCTTGCAGGGCGCATCCTGGCCAGCTTCCCCGAGCAACTGGGTGACAAAGCCGTAGCCGACCACCTCGCCGAACTGGGCGCCCTGGCCGTTACGCCTGAAGCCAACATCATCAAGCTGCCGAACATCAGTGCTTCGGTTCCACAACTGCAAGCCGCGATCAAAGAGCTGCAAGCCCAGGGCTACAACCTGCCGGACTACCCGGAAACCGTGACCTGCGACGCCGACAAAGAAGCCAAGGCGCGCTACGACAAGGTCAAGGGCAGCGCCGTGAACCCGGTTCTGCGTGAAGGCAACTCCGACCGCCGCGCTCCGCTGTCGGTCAAGAACTACGCGCGCAAGCACCCGCACAAAATGGGCGCCTGGGCCAAGGACTCCAAGTCCCACGTTGCGCACATGAGCACCGGCGATTTCTACGGCAGCGAAAAAGCCGCCCTGATCGACGCCGCTGACGCCGTCAAAATCGAACTGATCGCTCAAGACGGCACCGCCACCGTCCTGAAAGAAAAGACCAGCGTACAAGCCGGTGAGATCCTCGATTGCGCGGTCATGAGCAAAAACGCCCTGCGCCGCTTCATCGCCGCCGAAATCGAAGACGCCAAGGCACAAGGCGTGCTGCTGTCGGTTCACCTGAAAGCCACCATGATGAAGGTCTCCGACCCGATCATGTTCGGCCAGATCGTTGCCGAGTTCTATAAAGACGCACTGGCCAAGCACGCTGACGTGCTGGCACAGATCGGCTTCAACCTGAACAACGGCATCGGCGACCTGTACGCTCGCATCAAGGCCCTGCCTGCTGAACAGCAAGCGGCCATCGAAGCTGACATCCAGGCGGTCTACGCCGCTCGCCCTTCCCTGGCGATGGTCAACTCCGACAAAGGCATCACCAACCTGCACGTACCGAGCGACGTGATCGTCGACGCCTCGATGCCGGCGATGATCCGTGACTCCGGCAAGATGTGGGGCACCGACGGCCAGCTGCACGACACCAAGGCCGTGATCCCGGATCGTTGCTACGCCACCATCTACCAGGCTGTGATCGAAGATTGCAAAGCCAATGGCGCATTCGACCCGACCACCATGGGCAGCGTGCCGAACGTTGGCCTGATGGCGAAGAAAGCCGAAGAATATGGCTCCCACGACAAGACCTTCCAGATCAAGGCTGACGGCGTTGTTCGCGTCACCGACAGCAAGGGCAACCTGCTGTTGGAGCAGTCGGTCGAAGCCGGCGACATCTTCCGCATGTGCCAGACCAAAGATGCACCGATCCAGGACTGGGTCAAACTGGCAGTCAACCGTGCTCGCGCCAGCAGCACTCCAGCGATTTTCTGGCTGGACCCAATGCGCGCCCACGACGGCGTGGTGATCGAGAAAGTTCAGGCTTACCTGAAGGATCACGACACCGCCGGCCTGGACATCCAGATCATGTCGCCGGTCGACGCCATGAAGTTCACCCTGCAGCGCACCCGCGAAGGTAAAGACACCATCTCGGTGACCGGCAACGTACTGCGCGACTACCTGACCGACCTGTTCCCGATCATGGAACTGGGCACCAGCGCCAAGATGCTGTCGATCGTGCCGCTGATGAACGGCGGTGGCCTGTTCGAAACCGGCGCCGGCGGTTCGGCTCCGAAGCACGTTCAGCAATTGCTGGAAGAGAACTTCCTACGCTGGGATTCGCTGGGTGAGTTCCTGGCCCTGGCCGCGTCCCTGGAACACCTGGGCGTGACCTACAACAATCCAAAGGCGCTGGTACTGGCCAAGACCCTGGACCAGGCCACCGGCCAGTTCCTGGACAACAACAAGTCGCCATCGCGCAAAGTCGGCAACATCGACAACCGCGGCAGCCACTTCTACCTGGCGCTGTACTGGGCTCAAGCCCTGGCCGCCCAGACCGAAGACGCTGCACTGCAAGCGCAGTTCGCGACCCTGGCCAAAACCCTGACCGAGAACGAGGCGACCATCGTTGCCGAACTCAACGCCGTTCAGGGCAAGTCAGTGGACATCGGCGGTTACTACCACGCCGACGCCGAGCTGATCAGCAAGGCCATGCGCCCAAGCGCAACCTTCAACGCGGCGGTTGCAGCGCTGGTTTAAGGTTGTAAGGGAACATCACAAACCCCGGCCATGTGCCGGGGTTTGTGTTTGTGGCCCATACATATTTTTATCGGTGAAATCCGATCCAATGTGGGAGCGGGCTTGCTCGCGAAAGGGGTTTATCATTCAACATCTTTATTGACTGACCCACCGCTTTCGCGAGCAAGCCCGCTCCCACAGGGACAGCATTTCAACTTCGAGGAGATCTCATGGACTGGAAACCCCACATCACCGTCGCCACCATCGTCGAAGACAATGGCCGCTTCCTGATGGTCGAAGAACTCAAGCACGGTCGCGTGGTGCTCAACCAGCCCGCAGGGCATCTCGATCCGGACGAAACCCTGACCGAAGCCGCCGTGCGCGAAACCCTCGAGGAAACCGGCTGGGACGTCGAACCGACCGGCGTACTGGGCATTTACCTCTACACCGCCCCGAGCAACGGCGTAACCTACCAGCGGGTCTGCTTCATCGCAAAACCGCTGAAACACCACCCTGATTATCAACTGGACGACGGCATCGTCGGCGCCAAGTGGTTGACCCGCGAGGAATTAATCGAGCAGCGCGGCAACTGGCGCAGCGAGCTGATCATGCGCTGCATCGATGACTATCTGGCAGGCATTCACTTCGGCCTTGCATTGATCCGTCCTTCTCTTTAGCCATGCAGGCTCCGGCCTGTTAGAATCGCGTCCTTTTTCAAGACACTCATTGAATCCCTATGCGTGATCCAGCCCCTTCTGACACACAAAAGAAGCGCGTCATTGTCGGCATGTCCGGCGGCGTGGACTCTTCCGTTTCCGCCCTCCTGCTGATCGAGCAGGGCTATGAGGTGGAAGGCCTGTTCATGAAGAACTGGGAAGAAGACGATGGAACGGAATACTGCACCGCCATGGATGACCTGGCGGACGCCCAGGCCGTGTGCGACAAGATCGGCATCAAGCTGCACACCGCCAACTTCGCCGCCGAGTACTGGGACAATGTGTTCGAGCACTTCCTGGCCGAATACAAGGCCGGACGCACGCCGAACCCGGACATCCTGTGCAACCGCGAAATCAAGTTCAAGGCGTTCCTCGACTACGCCATGATGCTTGGCGCCGACCTGATCGCCACCGGCCACTACGTGCGTCGCCGCGACATCGATGGTCACACCGAACTGCTCAAGGGCCTGGATCCGAACAAGGACCAGAGCTACTTCCTGCACGCCGTCGGCGGCGAACAGATCGCCAAGACCCTGTTCCCGGTCGGCGAGCTGGAAAAACCGCAAGTGCGCGCGATTGCCGAAAAGTACGAGCTGGCAACCGCGAAGAAGAAGGACTCCACCGGGATCTGCTTTATCGGCGAGCGCCGTTTCAGCGACTTCCTCAAACAGTACCTGCCGGCACAACCGGGCGAGATCAAGACCACCGAAGGTGAAATCATCGGCCGTCATCACGGCCTGATGTATCACACCATCGGCCAGCGCCAGGGCCTGGGCATCGGCGGCCTGAAAGACGCCAGTGACGAGCCGTGGTACGTGTTGATCAAGGACCTGGAGCACAACGAGCTGATCGTTGGCCAGGGCAATGA
Organism: Pseudomonas sp. GNP012; assembly: GCF_054343835.1. NCBI lineage: Bacteria > Pseudomonadati > Pseudomonadota > Gammaproteobacteria > Pseudomonadales > Pseudomonadaceae > Pseudomonas > Pseudomonas sp. GNP012. Next base: position 3,205,611 of record NZ_JBTGUU010000001.1, read on the forward strand.
CCACCCGTGGCTGTTCTCCCGCGCCCTGCTCGCTTCCGATATCTACTGGGTCAACCCGATCGACTTGAGCCAGCCACGCAAGCTGACCGCCAAGGTTCGTTATCGTCAGAGCGACCAGCCCTGCACCCTGGAAAAAACCGCCACCGGTTATCGCGCGACCTTCGATGACCCGCAACGCGCGGTCACTCCAGGCCAGTCCGTGGTGTTCTACGACGGTGAGATCTGCCTCGGCGGCGGCGTGATTGAAGTAGCCGAGCCGTGGACGAGCAAGGGCCAGGCCCTATGAACCCGATTCAGGAGCAACTGACAGCACTGGGCGGCGTGTTTCTCGCCGCCGTGCTGGTGGACAGGATTGCCAAGAGCGGCCAGACCAACGAGGCCGGCCTGAGCTGCATGCTCGGCAGCCTGCTGATCCGCGACCCCAAGGACACCCTGGAAGTCTATGGCGGCGATGACATCAACCTGCGTGAAGGCTATCGCGCCCTGATCGGCGCCCTTGAGCGCGACCCAAGCACCCTGCAGCGCGAGCCGCTGCGCTATGCCCTGGCAATGCTCGGTCTTGAGCGCCAACTGGCCAAGCGCGAGGACATGCTCGAGGTGATCGGCAAGCGTTTGCCGCAGATCCAGTCCCAGGTCGAACACTTCGGCCCGGCACACGAAAACGTGATCGCCGCCTGCGGCGCGCTGTACCAGGATACTTTGAGCACCCTGCGCCAACGCATCCAGGTGCACGGCGACATGCGCAACCTGCAACAACCGAGCAACGCCTCGAAAATTCGTGCCCTGCTGCTGGCCGGCATCCGTTCTGCACGCCTGTGGCGGCAATTGGGCGGTCATCGCTGGCAGCTGGTGATCAGCCGTCGCAAATTGCTCAAAGAGCTTTACCCCTTGATGCGTAACGAATAACCCGCATCGACAGAATAGAACTTAGCAATACGCGTAATACGCCGGTCAGTTGGCGACGGACCGGCGGATTTTTTCATGTATGATACGCGCCCCATTTCGTTGCCCGACTGTCCGAGAACACCCCATGCAGCTCTCTTCGCTCACTGCGGTTTCCCCTGTTGACGGCCGCTACGCCGGCAAAACCCAGGCCCTGCGCCCAATTTTCAGCGAGTACGGCCTGATCCGTGCCCGCGTTCTGGTTGAAGTGCGCTGGCTCCAGCGCCTGGCCGCTCACCCTGCCATCAGCGAAGTGCCGGCGTTCTCCGCCGAAGCCAACGCTGTGCTCAACGCCCTGGCGGAAAACTTCTCTCTGGAGCACGCCGAGCGCGTCAAAGAGATCGAGCGCACCACCAACCACGACGTCAAGGCCATCGAATACCTGCTCAAAGAGCAAGCGGCCAAGCTGCCGGAGCTGGCCAAGGTCAGCGAGTTCATCCACTTTGCCTGCACCAGCGAGGACATCAACAACCTGTCCCACGCCCTGATGCTGCGCGAAGGCCGTGATGACGTGATGCTGCCGCTGATGCGCCAGACCGCCAACGCCATCCGCGAACTGGCCATCCGCTTCGCCGACGTGCCAATGCTGTCGCGCACCCACGGTCAACCGGCCTCGCCGACCACCCTGGGCAAAGAACTGGCGAACGTGGTTTACCGTCTGGAGCGCCAGATCGCTCAAGTCGCTGCCGTTCCGCTGCTGGGCAAGATCAACGGCGCTGTCGGCAACTACAACGCCCACCTGTCGGCCTACCCCGAGATCGACTGGGAAGCCAATGCCCGCGCCTTCATCGAAGACGAACTGGGCCTGGGTTTCAACCCGTACACCACGCAGATCGAACCGCACGACTACATTGCCGAACTGTTCGACGCGATCGCCCGCTTCAACACCATCCTGATCGACTTCGACCGCGACATCTGGGGCTACATCTCCCTGGGTTACTTCAAACAGCGCACCATCGCTGGCGAAATCGGTTCGTCGACCATGCCGCACAAGGTCAACCCGATCGACTTCGAAAACTCCGAAGGCAACCTGGGCATCGCCAACGCACTGTTCCAGCACCTGGCGAGCAAGCTGCCGATCTCCCGCTGGCAGCGCGACCTGACCGACTCCACCGTACTGCGCAACCTCGGCGTCGGCTTCGCCCACAGCGTGATCGCGTACGAAGCCAGCCTCAAGGGCATCAGCAAGCTTGAGCTCAACGAGCAGAAGATTGCCGCTGACCTGGACGCTTGCTGGGAAGTGTTGGCCGAGCCGATCCAGACCGTAATGCGTCGCTACAACATCGAAAACCCGTACGAAAAACTGAAAGAATTGACGCGCGGCAAGGGCATCAGCCCTGAAGCGCTGCAGACTTTCATCGACGGCCTGGACATGCCAGCCGCCGCCAAGGCCGAGCTGAAACTGCTCACCCCGGCGAACTACATCGGCAACGCTGTGGAACAAGCCAGACGCATCTGATCGATCGCTAGACCCTTTGAAGACGCCCGGCCGCGCCGGGCGTTTTTATTCCCGTCTGAAAAGTGCATTTTTTCAATAGGTTACACATGAATCCTGATATTCCTCTTCAACTTCTGGGCGGCATCACGGCACGGGAATTCCTGCGCGATTACTGGCAGAAAAAGCCGCTGTTGATCCGCCAGGCGATTCCTGATTTCGAAAGCCCGATCGACGCCGACGAACTGGCCGGCCTGGCGCTGGAAGAAGAAGTCGAATCGCGCCTGATCATCGAGAATGGCGAGCGTCCATGGGAGTTGCGTCGCGGCCCGTTCGCCGAAGATGAATTCAGCAAGCTGCCTGAATGTGACTGGACCCTGCTGGTTCAGGCCGTGGATCAATTCGTCCCGGAAGTCAGCGAACTGCTGGAAAATTTCCGCTTCCTGCCGAGCTGGCGCATCGACGACGTGATGATCAGCTACGCCGCACCAGGCGGCAGCGTGGGTCCGCACTTCGACAACTACGACGTGTTCCTGCTGCAAGGCCACGGCAAGCGCAACTGGAAGATCGGCCAGATGTGCAACACCGAGAGCCCGATGCTGGCCCACGCCGATCTGCGCATCCTCTCCGAATTCGAAGCCACCGATGAATGGGTGCTGGAACCAGGCGACATGCTCTACCTGCCGCCGCGCCTGGCCCACTGCGGCGTCGCCGTGGATGACTGCATGACCTACTCGGTCGGTTTTCGCGCGCCGAGCGCCGCTGAAGTGCTGACCCACTTCACCGACTTCCTCAGCCAGTTCCTGTCGGACGAAGAACGCTACACCGACGCCGACGCCTTGCCGACTGCCGATCCTCACCAGATCCAGCGCGATGCACTCGACCGCCTCAAAGGCCTGCTGGCCGAGCACATGAGCGACGAGCGCCTGCTGCTGACCTGGTTCGGCCAGTTCATGACCGAGCCACGCTACCCGGAACTGGTGGTGGGTCCGGAAGACGTCGAAGAAGAGGACTTCATGTCCGCCCTGGAGCAAGGCGCGATCCTGATTCGCAACCCGAGCGCGCGCCTGGCATGGTCCGAAGTCGATGACGACCTGCTGCTGTTCGCCAGCGGCCAGAGCCGCTACCTGCCGGGCAAACTGCGCGAACTGCTGAAGATGATCTGCGCCGCCGACGCGCTGCACGCCGACAACCTCGGCGAATGGTTGAGCGATGAAGACGGCCGCGGCCTGTTGTGCGAACTGGTCAAGCAAGGAAGCCTGGGGTTTGCCGATGAATAAGATTCACGTACGTGTCGCAGACTGGCAAAAGGACAACGCCGAGATTCGGCGCATTCGTGAAGCGGTGTTCGTTGCCGAGCAATCCGTTCCGCCAGAACTGGAATGGGACGCCGATGACATTGATGCAGTGCATTTCCTCGCTTACGAAGGCGACTTTCCAATCGGTACCGCCCGCCTGTTGCCCGATGGACATGTCGGCCGGGTGTCGGTACTCAAGGACTGGCGCGGCCTGAAAGTCGGCGATGCGCTGATGCAAGCGGTCATCGGCGAAGCCGAAGAGCGCGGACTCAAGCAGCAGATGCTCAGCGCCCAGGTACAAGCCACGGCGTTCTATGAGCGCCTGGGCTTTAACCTGGTCAGTGAGGAGTTCCTGGAAGCCGGGATTCCGCACGTGGACATGGTTCGGCATTCGGCCTGAGACCGAGCAGCCCCCATCGCGGGCAAGCCCGCCCCCACAAGGATCGCGCAAAACCTGTGGGAGCGGGCTTGCCCGCGAAGGGGCCCTGAAGAACACCACAAAACGCCCCGCTATCTTCGGATACCGGGGCGTTTTGCTGTCCAGGATTCAACTAGCGCCACTACCAGCCGACAAACTGGCAATATCAACACATGCACCTGTAGGAGCGAGCTTGCTCGCGATGTTCCTGAGAACGCCGCGGGGTGTCAGGCTTGCGCATTATCGTTCACGACCATCGCGAGCAAGCTCGCTCCTACACACACCACAAAGCCGGAGATAACGGATATGTCCCTACGCACCCTGCTCAGCACCCTGCTGGTAGCCTGCAGTTTTTCGGTCATGGCAGCCACCGAAATCGTGCCCCTGAACTACCGCACCAGCGCCGATCTTCTGCCGGTGGCGCAGGATTTCATCGGCAAGGATGGACAGGTCAGCGCCTACGGCAATCAACTCATCGTCAACGCCGATCAGCGCAAGATCGACGAACTTAAGGCCCTTCTTTCCCAACTCGATACGACACCCAAGCGCCTGCTGATCACTGTCGACACCAGCGACAACAACTTCCAAGGTGACCAGGGTTATTCGGTGAACGGCGCCAAGCCAGCCCAGACCCGCATCATCAACTACAGCACCGACAGCCGTGACGGCGGAATTCAGCAAGTGCAGGCCAGCGAAGGCACACCGGCGCTGATCCAGGTCGGCCAGAGCGTGCCTCTGACCAGTTCGCAGACCGATGGCTATGGCGACCTGCGCAGCCAGACCGAATACCGCAACGTCACCCAGGGCTTTTACGTCACCGCAAACGTCACCGGCGACATCGTTCACCTCTCGATCAGCACCAATCGTGACCGCATGAGCCAGGAGCGTCCCGATGTAGTGAACGTACAAAGTACCGACACAACCGTCACCGGCCACCTCGGTGAGTGGATCCTGCTGGCCGGGGTCAATGGCCAGACCCAGGCCGACAAACAGGGCCAGACCCGCAGCTACTCAACCCAGAGCCGCAACGACATGACTTTGCGGGTGAAAGTCGACACCTTGGACTAAATCACCAAAAACTGACTGACGAGTCGTATTAGACCAAAGATGTAGTGCTTGAAAAAAAGCACTACAAAACGTTTGACGAGCCAAAAAAGCGAAGGCATGATGGCCTCGCTCCCGCTAATCAGGGGCCCTGGCAAGGGCCTTCGAGGCGACGTTCGCACCTACCCCGCGAACCGCTTCGTGTCTGTACCGCCCACAAGGTGTGTTTGACGAGGTTGTCGACTGGAACGAAGTTGTCCCGAGGGACGGAAGCGTAATAGGTAACCCGGCACCACACTGATGTTCGTACCAAGGCCCACGACGCCCGAATGCGCCCGCAGTTCGCCTTTACCTGCTCACTTCCCCTCGAGCCCGTCGTTCATCCCGTCGCCCTCCCCGCCGAATCCGACTTGACCGCTTAAGCTTCTGGTCAGCGAGCGCAGGAATTTTCCACCGCAGAACAACTTTTCATAAAGACGCGACGAGGTTTATCTCCCATGGCACTGACACGCGAACAGCAAATTGCAGCCCTCGAAAAAGACTGGGCTGAAAACCCGCGCTGGAAAGGCGTGACACGCACTTACTCCGCTGCTGACGTCGTCCGCCTGCGTGGCTCGGTTCAACCTGAGCACACCTTTGCAAAAATGGGCGCCGAGAAGCTGTGGAACCTGGTCACCCAGGGTGCCAAGCCAGCCTTCCGTCCTGAGAAAGATTTCGTCAACTGCATGGGCGCCCTGACCGGCGGCCAGGCTGTACAACAAGTCAAAGCCGGCATCCAGGCGATCTACCTGTCGGGCTGGCAGGTTGCTGCGGACAACAACTCCGCCGAATCGATGTACCCGGACCAGTCGCTGTACCCGGTGGACTCGGTTCCAACCGTGGTCAAGCGCATCAACAACTCGTTCCGTCGTGCCGACCAGATCCAGTGGAAAGCCGGCAAGAACCCTGGCGACGCTGGCTACATCGACTACTTCGCACCGATCGTGGCTGACGCCGAAGCCGGTTTCGGCGGCGTACTGAACGCCTACGAGCTGATGAAAAGCATGATCGAAGCAGGCGCCGCCGGCGTTCACTTCGAAGACCAGCTGGCTTCCGTGAAGAAATGCGGCCACATGGGCGGCAAGGTACTGGTTCCTACCCAGGAAGCCGTGCAGAAGCTGACCGCTGCCCGCCTGGCAGCTGACGTCGCCGGTACTCCGACCATCATCCTGGCCCGTACCGACGCCAACGCCGCTGACCTGCTGACGTCCGACTGCGACCCGTACGACCAGCCATTCGTAACCGGCGAACGTACCCAGGAAGGCTTCTACAAAGTGCGCGCCGGTCTGGACCAGGCCATCGCTCGCGGCCTGGCCTACGCTCCGTACGCCGACCTGATCTGGTGCGAAACCGCCAAGCCGGACCTGGACGAGGCTCGTCGCTTCGCTGAAGCGATCAAGAAGGAATACCCGGACCAACTGCTGTCGTACAACTGCTCGCCTTCCTTCAACTGGAAGAAAAACCTGGACGACGCGACCATCGCCAAGTTCCAGCGCGAACTGTCCGCCATGGGCTACAAGCACCAGTTCATCACCCTGGCCGGCATTCACAACATGTGGCACAGCATGTTCAACCTGGCGCACGACTACGCCCGCAACGACATGACTGCCTACGTGAAGCTGCAAGAGCAGGAATTCGCTGACGCCGCCAAGGGTTACACCTTCGTGGCTCACCAGCAGGAAGTGGGCACCGGCTACTTCGACGACATGACCACCGTGATCCAGGGTGGCTCGTCTTCGGTAACCGCACTGACCGGTTCGACTGAAGAAGAACAGTTCCACTGATCTGCTTCTTGAGTAAACAGCCGCTGCGGACACGATAGAAAGCTAACCGCAACGCTGCACATCTGACGCCCCGACCGCCTGGTTCGGGGCGTTTTTTTGCCTGCGACTCAATGCCCCCCCCTGTAGGAGCGAGCCTGCTCGCGATGAACCTGAGGACACCGCGGGTTTTCAGGCCTCCTGCGTCATCGTTGACCACCATCGCGAGCGGGCTCGCTCCTACAAGTGATGCTGGTGACCATGGAAACATTGATCCAGAGCGCTATCACTGTCAGAAAAATCCGCTAAAACGCTCACCGTCGCTACTTGCAGTAACGCCCATATAAGACAACTTCCCGAGCATCTGAAGGATAAGCAGATTAAAAACCAAGCCAAACAATATTGATTATCATTTAGCTGCAACTATGTTCGTTACATTCCCTACAAAACATAATTGACGAAATGTCCGCTAATGCCCGTAACGCATGGGCTGCAGGGCCTTTATGGCTCGCTATGTCCTTATTCCTATAAATAATTTCGCTATGGGAATTTTACTTGCCGGGTGTTTAGCCATAAAATCAGCGGGATTGATTGCTGCGACATATCGTCACTGCTTTTGTTTCTATTCAAGCTCAGAGACCTTTGCTCTCTGTTAAGGATTACCAGCATGCCCGAAGCGACAGGACTCATGGCCCACAACTGGGGCTTTGCCATTTTCCTTCTAGGCGTCGTCGGCCTCTGTGCCTTCATGCTGGGCGTCTCCAGCCTCCTCGGGTCAAAAGCCTGGGGCCGCAGCAAAAACGAACCGTTCGAGTCCGGCATGCTACCTACAGGTGGCGCCCGCTTGCGGCTCTCAGCCAAATTCTATCTGGTCGCGATGCTCTTCGTGATCTTCGATATCGAAGCCCTCTTTCTCTTTGCATGGTCTGTGTCCGTCCGCGAAAGCGGCTGGACCGGATTCGTCGAAGCTCTCGTTTTCATAGCAATTCTGTTGGCAGGCCTTGTCTACCTATTCCGAGTGGGCGCCCTTGACTGGGCTCCGGAAGCTCGGCGCAAGCGGCAAGCGAAGCTGAAACAATGAGGCTTTGGCAATGCAATACAATCTCACCAGGATCGACCCCGATGCTCCTAACGAGCAGTATCCGATTGGCCAGCGGGAAACCGTTTCCGATCCGTTAGAAGATCAAGTCCACAAAAACATTTTCATGGGCAAGCTCGAAGACGTGCTCAACGGCACGATCAACTGGGGGCGCAAGAACTCCCTGTGGCCGTATAACTTCGGTCTTTCGTGCTGCTACGTGGAAATGACCACCGCCTTCACGGCGCCCCACGACATCGCGCGCTTTGGCGCCGAGGTTATCCGGGCATCGCCGCGCCAGGCGGATTTCATGGTTATCGCCGGTACCTGCTTCATCAAGATGGCGCCGATCATTCAGCGTCTCTACGAGCAAATGCTCGAGCCTAAATGGGTTATTTCCATGGGTTCGTGTGCCAACTCCGGTGGCATGTACGACATCTACTCCGTCGTTCAAGGGGTGGACAAGTTCCTGCCCGTGGACGTCTACGTGCCTGGCTGCCCGCCCCGCCCTGAAGCTTTCCTGCAAGGTCTGATGCTGTTGCAGGAGTCGATTGGCCAGGAGCGCCGCCCACTTTCCTGGGTCGTTGGCGATCAAGGCGTGTATCGCGCCGAGATGCCTTCCGAGAAGGAAAAGCGCCGCGAACAGCGTATTCAGGTAACCAACCTGCGCAGCCCCGACGAAGTCTGATCCAGATCTGCTTCTTATATAGAACGAGAACCTGGCTTCATTCTTTACGTTGACCGAAAGCGATAAATAACCATGACTACAGGCAGTGCTCTGTACATCCCGCCTTACAAGGCAGACGACCAGGATGTGGTCGTCGAACTGAACAACCGTTTTGGCCCGGAGGCGTTCACCGCCCAGCCTACCCGCACCGGCATGCCGGTGCTTTGGGTTGCCCGCGCCAAACTCGTCGAAGTCCTGACTTTCCTGCGTAACCTGCCCAAGCCGTACGTCATGCTCTATGACCTGCACGGCGTGGACGAGCGTCTGCGTACCAAGCGTCAAGGGCTGCCGAACGGCGTCGACTTCTCCGTGTTCTACCACTTGATGTCGATCGAACGTAATAGTGACGTAATGATCAAGGTCGCCTTGTCCGAGAGCGACCTCAGCCTGCCGACCATCACCAGCATCTGGCCGAACGCCAACTGGTACGAGCGTGAAGTCTGGGACATGTACGGCATCGACTTCAAAGGCCACCCGCACCTGTCGCGCATCATGATGCCGCCGACCTGGGAAGGTCACCCGCTGCGCAAGGACTTCCCGGCCCGCGCCACCGAGTTCGACCCGTTCACCCTGAACCTGGCCAAGCAGCAGCTCGAAGAAGAGTCTGCGCGCTTCAAGCCGGAAGACTGGGGCATGAAACGCTCCGGCCCGAACGAGGACTACATGTTCCTCAACCTCGGCCCGAACCACCCTTCGGCGCACGGTGCATTCCGCATCATCCTGCAGCTGGACGGTGAAGAGATCGTCGATTGCGTACCGGACATCGGCTACCACCACCGTGGCGCCGAGAAGATGGCCGAGCGTCAGTCGTGGCACAGCTTCATCCCGTACACCGACCGTATCGACTACCTCGGCGGCGTGATGAACAACCTGCCGTACGTGCTCTCGGTCGAGAAGCTGGCCGGCATCAAGGTGCCCGAGAAGGTCGATGTCATCCGCATCATGATGGCCGAGTTCTTCCGGATCACCAGCCACCTGCTGTTCCTGGGTACCTACATCCAGGACGTCGGCGCCATGACTCCGGTGTTCTTCACCTTCACCGACCGCCAGCGCGCGTACACGGTGATCGAGGCCATTACCGGTTTCCGCCTGCACCCGGCCTGGTACCGCATCGGCGGCGTCGCCCACGACCTGCCGCGCGGCTGGGAAAAACTGGTCAAGGACTTCGTCGAGTGGATGCCCAAGCGTCTGGACGAATACCAGAAAGCCGCCCTGGACAATAGCATCCTGCGTGGCCGGACCATCGGCGTCGCCGACTACAACACCAAAGAGGCCCTGGAATGGGGCGTCACCGGTGCTGGTCTGCGTTCGACCGGTTGCGATTTCGACCTGCGTAAAGCGCGCCCGTACTCGGGCTACGAGAACTTCGAGTTCGAAGTGCCGCTGGCCGCCAATGGCGATGCCTACGACCGCTGCATCGTGCGTGTCGAGGAGATGCGCCAGAGCATCAGGATCATCGACCAGTGCCTGCGCAACATGCCGGAAGGCCCGTACAAGGCGGATCACCCGCTGACCACGCCGCCGCCGAAAGAGCGCACCCTGCAGCACATCGAAACCTTGATCACGCACTTCCTGCAGGTTTCGTGGGGCCCGGTCATGCCGGCCAACGAATCCTTCCAGATGATTGAAGCGACCAAGGGCATCAACAGTTATTACCTGACGAGCGATGGCGGCACCATGAGCTACCGCACCCGGATTCGCACCCCAAGCTTCCCGCACCTGCAGCAGATCCCTTCGGTGATCAAAGGCAGCATGGTCGCGGACTTGATCGCGTACCTGGGTAGTATCGATTTCGTTATGGCCGACGTGGACCGCTAAGCATGAACAGCACGCTTATCCAGACAGACCGTTTCACCTTGAGTGAAACCGAGCGCTCGGCCATCGAGCACGAGTTGCATCACTACGAAGACCCGCGCGCGGCGTCGATCGAAGCCCTGAAGATCGTCCAGAAGGAACGTGGCTGGGTGCCGGACGGCGCCCTGTACGCCATCGGCGAGATCCTCGGCATCCCGGCCAGCGACGTTGAAGGCGTGGCGACGTTCTACAGCCAGATCTTCCGTCAGCCGGTCGGCCGCCACATCATTCGCGTCTGCGACAGCATGGTCTGCTACATCGGCGGCCACGAGTCCGTGGTCAGCGAAATCCAGAGCAAGCTCGGCATCGGCCTGGGTCAGACCACCGCCGACGGTCGTTTCACCCTGCTGCCGGTCTGCTGCCTCGGCAACTGCGACAAGGCACCAGCCTTGATGATCGACGACGACACTTTCGGTGATGTGCAGCCAGCAGGCGTTGCCAAATTGCTCGAGGGCTACGTATGACCCTGACTTCCTTCGGTCCAGCCAACCGCATCAAGCGTTCGGCCGAGACTCACCCGCTCACCTGGCGACTGCGCGATGACGGCGAAGCGGTATGGCTCGACGAGTACCAGGCCAAGAACGGTTACGCAGCTGCGCGCAAGGCCTTCGCCGACATGGCCCAGGACGACATCGTCCAGACCGTGAAAGATTCCGGCCTCAAGGGTCGCGGCGGTGCAGGCTTCCCCACGGGCGTGAAGTGGGGCCTGATGCCCAAGGACGAATCCATCAACATCCGCTACCTGCTGTGCAACGCGGATGAAATGGAGCCGAACACCTGGAAAGACCGCATGCTGATGGAGCAACTGCCCCATCTGCTGATCGAAGGCATGCTGATCAGTGCCCGTGCGCTGAAAACCTACCGCGGCTACATCTTCCTGCGTGGCGAGTACACCACCGCCGCCAAGCACCTGAACCGTGCCGTGGAAGAAGCCAAGGCAGCAGGCCTGCTGGGTAAAAACATCCTGGGCAGCGGTTTCGATTTCGAGCTGTTCGTCCACACCGGTGCCGGGCGTTATATCTGCGGTGAAGAAACCGCACTGATCAACTCCCTGGAAGGCCGCCGCGCCAACCCGCGCTCCAAGCCGCCCTTCCCTGCCGCCGTTGGCGTGTGGGGCAAGCCGACTTGCGTGAATAACGTCGAGACCCTGTGCAACGTGCCGGCAATCATTGCCGATGGCGTGGACTGGTACAAATCGTTGGCTCGCGAAGGCAGTGAAGACATGGGCACCAAGCTCATGGGCTTCTCCGGCAAGGTCAAGAACCCGGGCCTGTGGGAATTGCCGTTCGGCGTCACCGGTCGCGAGCTGTTCGAAGACTACGCCGGTGGCATGCGCGACGGTTACAAGCTCAAGGCCTGGCAGCCTGGCGGCGCCGGTACCGGCTTCCTGTTGCCGGAACACCTGGACGCACAAATGTACGCCGGCGGCATCGCCAAAGTGGGTACCCGTATGGGTACCGGCCTGGCCATGGCGGTGGACGACAGCGTCAACATGGTGTCCCTGCTGCGCAACATGGAGCAGTTCTTCGCCCGCGAATCCTGTGGCTTCTGCACCCCGTGCCGCGATGGCTTGCCATGGAGCGTCAAGCTCCTGATGGCCATCGAGAACGGTGAAGGCCAGCCAGGCGACATCGAGACCCTGCTGGGTCTGGTCGGTTTCCTCGGCCCGGGCAAGACCTTCTGTGCTCACGCACCGGGCGCCGTGGAGCCGTTGGGCAGCGCAATCAAATACTTCCGCCATGAGTTCGAAGCCGGTATCGCGCCTGTCAGCGCCGCCGTCCCGCCTCTGGCAAGGCCGATCGTAGTCGGCGCGTAACCGCTTAAAAAGGCGAAGGGTCCGTGCCCTTCGCTTTTCGTGTGATGACGCCGCAAGCGGCTGTGTTGATTCACGCGGATAACAAGATTCCATTAGCCACGCCCGCTGACACCGGGCCAACGAAGAACTTTGAACCATGGCCACTATCCACGTAGACGGCAAAGAGCTCGAAGTCGATGGGGCAGACAACCTGTTACAGGCATGTCTGTCGCTAGGCCTCGATATCCCTTATTTCTGCTGGCACCCTGCCCTTGGCAGCGTTGGCGCTTGCCGCCAGTGCGCGGTCAAGCAGTACACCGACGAGAACGACACCCGTGGTCGCATCGTCATGTCCTGCATGACCCCTGCCACCGACAACACCTGGATCTCCATCGAAGATGAAGAGTCCAAGGCGTTCCGCGCCAGTGTTGTTGAATGGCTGATGACCAACCACCCTCACGACTGCCCTGTCTGTGAGGAAGGCGGTCACTGCCACCTGCAAGACATGACGGTAATGACCGGCCACAACGAGCGCCGTTACCGCTTCACCAAGCGTACCCACCAGAACCAGCAACTGGGCCCGTTCATTTCCCACGAAATGAACCGCTGCATCGCTTGCTACCGCTGCGTGCGCTTCTACAAGGACTACGCCGGCGGCACCGATCTGGGTGTATTCGGCGCCCACGACAACGTGTACTTCGGTCGCGTTGAAGACGGCACCCTGGAAAGCGAGTTCTCCGGCAACCTCACCGAGGTCTGCCCGACCGGTGTGTTCACCGACAAGACTCACTCCGAGCGCTACAACCGCAAGTGGGACATGCAGTTCTCGCCGAGCATCTGCCATGGCTGCTCCAGCGGTTGCAACATCTCCCCGGGCGAGCGTTACGGTGAACTGCGTCGCATCGAAAACCGTTTCAACGGTTCGGTGAACCAGTACTTCCTGTGCGACCGTGGCCGTTTCGGCTATGGCTACGTCAACCGTGAAGACCGTCCGCGTCAGCCACTGCTGGCCAATGGCACCAAGCTGAGCCTCGACGAAGCGCTGGATAAAGCCGCCGACCTGCTGCGCGGTCGCAACATCGTCGGCATCGGTTCGCCACGCGCCAGCCTCGAAAGCAACTACGCGTTGCGCGAACTGGTCGGTGCCGAGCACTTCTACTCGGGTATCGAAGCCGCCGAACTGGAGCGCATCCGCCTGGTCCTGCAAGTGCTCAAGGACAGCCCGCTGCCAGTGCCGAACATGCGCGACATCGAAGACCACGACGCCGTGTTCGTCCTCGGTGAAGACCTGACCCAGACGGCTGCGCGCATGGCCCTGTCCCTGCGTCAATCGGTCAAGGGCAAGGCCGAAGACATGGCCGACGCCATGCGCGTCCAGCCTTGGCTCGACGCCGCGGTGAAGAACATTGGCCAGCACGCGCTGAACCCGCTGTTCATCGCCAGCCTGGCTGAAACCAAGCTCGACGACATCGCCGAAGAGTGCGTTCACGCCGCTCCGGACGATCTGGCCCGCATCGGTTTCGCCGTGGCTCACGCCCTCGACGCCAGCGCACCGGCCGTTGAAGGCCTGGACGCTGAAGCCCTCGAACTGGCCAAGCGCATTGCCGACGCCCTGCTCGCGGCCAAGCGCCCACTGATCATCGCCGGTACTTCCCTGGGCTCCAAAGCCCTGATCGAAGCTGCCGCGAACATCGCCAAGGCCCTGAAGCTGCGCGAGAAGAACGGTTCCATCAGCCTGATCGTGCCGGAGGCCAACAGCCTCGGCCTGGCCATGCTCGGTGGCGAATCGGTCGACGCTGCGCTGCAAGCCGTAATCGATGGCAAGGCCGACGCCATTGTCGTGCTGGAAAACGACCTGTACACCCGTACCGACAAGGCCCGTGTGGATGCTGCGCTGACCGCCGCCAAAGTGCTGATCGTCGCCGACCATCAGAAGACTGCCACCAGCGATCGCGCGCACATGGTGCTGCCAGCCGCCAGCTTTGCTGAAGGCGACGGTACCCTGGTCAGCCAGGAAGGTCGCGCCCAGCGCTTCTTCCAGGTCTTCGATCCGAAGTACATGGACGCGAGCATCCTGGTTCACGAAGGCTGGCGCTGGCTGCATGCCCTGCGCGCCACCCTGCTGAATCAGCCGATCGACTGGACCCAGCTGGACCACGTCACCGCTGCCGTTGCTTCGAGCACTCCGCAACTGAACCGCATCGTCGACGCCGCACCGTCCGCCGCGTTCCGCATCAAGGGCATGAAACTGGCCCGTGAACCGCTGCGCTACTCCGGTCGTACCGCCATGCGCGCCGACATCAGCGTGCACGAACCGCGTACCCCGCAGGACAAGGACACCGCGTTCGCCTTCTCCATGGAAGGTTACTCGGGTTCGGCCGAACCGCGTCAGCAAGTGCCATTCGCCTGGTCTCCGGGCTGGAACTCGCCGCAAGCCTGGAACAAGTTCCAGGACGAAGTCGGTGGTCACATCCGCGCTGGCGACCCGGGCACCCGCCTGATCGAAAGCGCCGGTGACTCGCTGAACTGGTTCGCCAGCGTTCCGCGCGCGTTCAACCCGGCTCCAGGCACCTGGCAGGTCGTGCCGTTCTTCCACCTGTTCGGCAGCGAAGAAAACTCTTCGAAAGCCGCTCCGGTCCAGGAACGCATTCCGGCGGCCTACGTTGCACTGGCCAAGTCCGAAGCCGACCGCCTGGGCGTCAACGACGGTGCCATGCTGAGCCTGAACGTGGCCGGCCAGACCCTGCGTCTGCCGCTGCGCATCAATGAAGAACTGGGCGCAGGCCTGGTGGCATTGCCTGCGGGCATCGCCGGCATTCCGCCAGCGATCTTTGGCAAATCCGTTGACGGTCTGCAGGAGGCAGCTCAATGACCTGGTTCACTCCTGAAGTGATCGACATCATCATCACGGTCCTCAAGGCCGTGGTGATTCTGCTCGCCGTGGTGATCTGCGGCGCCCTGCTGAGCTGGGTCGAACGTCGTTTGCTCGCCCTCTGGCAGGACCGTTACGGTCCGAACCGCGTCGGCCCGTTCGGCGCGTTCCAGATCGCCGCCGACATGATCAAGATGTTCTTCAAGGAAGACTGGACGCCTCCATTCGCCGACAAGATGATCTTCACCCTGGCACCGGTCGTGGCCATGAGCGCACTGCTGATTGCCTTCGCGATCATCCCGATCACTCCGACCTGGGGCGTGGCGGACATCAACATCGGCATCCTGTTCTTCTTCGCCATGGCGGGCCTCTCGGTCTACGCGGTGCTGTTCGCCGGCTGGTCGAGCAACAACAAGTTCGCCCTGCTGGGCAGCTTGCGTGCCTCGGCGCAAACCGTGTCGTACGAAGTGTTCATGGGCCTGTCGCTGATGGGCATCGTGATCCAGGTCGGCTCGTTCAACATGCGCGACATCGTTGAATATCAAGCTCAGAACCTGTGGTTCATCATTCCGCAGATCTTCGGCTTCCTGACCTTCTTCATCGCGGGCGTGGCCGTGACTCACCGTCACCCGTTCGACCAGCCGGAAGCGGAGCAGGAACTGGCCGACGGTTACCACATTGAATACGCCGGCATGAAATGGGGCATGTTCTTCGTCGGCGAGTACATCGGCATCGTGTTGATTTCGGCGCTGCTGGTGACCTTGTTCTTCGGTGGCTGGCACGGTCCGTTCGGCCTCCTGCCGCAGATCCCGTTCATCTGGTTCGCACTGAAAACCGCGTTCTTCATCATGATGTTCATCCTGCTGCGCGCTTCGATCCCGCGCCCACGGTATGACCAGGTGATGGATTTCAGCTGGAAGTTCTGCCTGCCGCTGACCCTCGTCAACATGCTGGTGACCGCTGCGATCGTGTTGCTCAACACGCCCGCCGTCGCGGCTCAGTGAGGATAGAGAATCATGAAGTACATATTTGACATCGTGCATGGCTTCTACACCCAGCTTCGCAGCCTGGTGATGATTTTCGGCCACGCCTTCCGCAAGCGCGACACGCTGCAGTACCCGGAAGAACCGGTCTACCTGCCGCCGCGCTACCGTGGGCGTATCGTCCTGACCCGCGACCCCGACGGCGAAGAGCGTTGCGTAGCCTGCAACCTGTGCGCCGTGGCCTGCCCGGTCGGTTGCATCTCGCTGCAGAAAGCTGAAACCGAAGACGGTCGCTGGTACCCGGACTTCTTCCGCATCAACTTCTCGCGCTGCATTTTCTGTGGCCTCTGCGAGGAAGCCTGCCCGACCACCGCGATCCAGCTGACGCCGGATTTCGAGATGGCCGAGTTCAAACGTCAGGACCTGGTCTACGAGAAAGAAGATCTGCTGATCTCCGGCCCCGGCAAAAACCCTGATTACAACTTCTATCGTGTTGCAGGTATGGCGATTGCCGGGAAGCCGAAAGGCTCCGCGCAGAACGAAGCCCAGCCGATCAACGTGAAGAGCTTGCTGCCTTAAGGAAGAAAGATGGAATTCGCTTTCTATTTCGCATCGGGTATCGCTGTGGTGTCCACGCTTCGCGTGATCACCCACACCAACCCTGTGCACGCCCTGCTCTACCTGATCATTTCGCTGATCGCCGTGGCCATGACGTTCTTCGCCCTCGGCGCACCGTTTGCCGGTGTCCTGGAAGTGATCGCCTACGCTGGCGCCATCATGGTGCTGTTCGTGTTCGTGGTGATGATGCTGAACCTGGGCCCGGCCTCGGTTCAGCAAGAGCGCGCCTGGCTCAAGCCTGGCATATGGGGCGGCCCGGTCCTCCTCGCCACGCTGCTGCTGGTGGAACTGCTGTACGTGCTGTTCTCCCACCAGACCGGTGAAGCCATCGGCCACACCACCGTAGACGCCAAGGCCGTGGGCATCAGCCTGTTCGGTCCTTATCTGCTGGTGGTTGAACTCGCCTCGATGCTGCTGCTCGCCGCAGCCGTCACGGCGTTCCACTTGGGCCGCAACGAAGCCAAGGAGCAATGACGATGCCTGCTATCCCCATGGAGCATGGTCTGGCAGTCGCCGGCATCCTGTTCTGCCTCGGTCTGGTCGGCCTGATGGTCCGCCGCAACATCCTTTTCGTGCTGATGAGCCTGGAGGTCATGATGAATGCCTCCGCCTTGGCGTTCATCGTTGCCGGTAGCCGCTGGGCGCAACCGGATGGACAGATCATGTTCATCCTAGTGATCAGCCTGGCAGCCGCCGAGGCCAGTATCGGCCTGGCGATCCTGCTGCAACTGTATCGCCGCTTCCACACGCTCGATATCGACGCTGCCAGTGAGATGCGCGGATGAACCTTCTCTATCTGACTTTCGTATTCCCTCTCATCGGTTTCCTGCTGCTGTCGTTCTCCCGTGGACGCATCTCGGAAAACCTGGCCGCGCTGATTGGCGTCGGCTCCATCGGTCTGTCGGCGATCGTGACTGCCTACGTGATCTGGCAATTCAACGTCGCTCCGCCGGAAGGCGGCCACTACACCCAGGTGTTGTGGCAGTGGATGGCGGTGGAAGGCTTCACGCCTAACTTCGCCCTGTACCTGGACGGCCTGTCCGTGACCATGCTGGGTGTGGTCGTCGGCGTCGGCTTCCTGATCCACCTGTTCGCGTCCTGGTACATGCGCGGTGAAGCCGGTTACTCGCGTTTCTTCGCCTACACCAACCTGTTCATCGCCAGCATGCTGTTCCTCGTGCTGGGTGATAACCTGTTGTTCCTGTACTTCGGCTGGGAAGGCGTGGGCCTGTGCTCGTACCTGTTGATCGGTTTCTACTACAGCAACCGCAACAACGGTAACGCCGCACTCAAGGCCTTCATCGTGACCCGCATCGGTGACGTGTTCATGGCCATCGGCCTGTTCATTCTGTTTGCCCAACTGGGCACGCTGAACGTTCAGGAACTGCTGGTGCTGGCACCGCAGAAATTCCAGGCCGGTGACTTCTGGATGGTCATGGCCACCCTGATGCTGCTGGGCGGCGCTGTCGGTAAATCCGCGCAACTGCCACTGCAAACCTGGCTGGCGGACGCGATGGCCGGTCCTACTCCGGTTTCGGCACTGATCCACGCCGCAACCATGGTGACCGCCGGTGTCTACCTGATCGCCCGTACCCATGGCCTGTTCACCCTGGCGCCGGAAATCCTGCACCTGGTAGGCATTGTCGGTGGCGTGACTCTCGTGCTGGCAGGTTTTGCAGCCCTGGTTCAAACCGACATCAAGCGTATCCTCGCCTACTCGACCATGAGCCAGATCGGCTACATGTTCCTGGCCCTGGGCGTCGGTGCCTGGGATGGCGCGATCTTCCACCTGATGACCCACGCCTTCTTCAAGGCCCTGCTGTTCCTTGCATCCGGTGCGGTGATCGTTGCCTGCCACCACGAGCAGGACATCTTCAAGATGGGCGGCCTGTGGAAGAAACTGCCACTGGCCTACGCCAGCTTCATCGTCGGCGGCGCGGCCCTGGCGGCCCTGCCACTGGTAACCGCGGGCTTCTACTCCAAGGACGAAATCCTCTGGGAAGCATTTGCCAGCGGTAACGAAGGTCTGCTGTATGCAGGTCTGGTGGGTGCGTTCATGACTTCGCTGTACACCTTCCGCCTGATCTTCATCGCGTTCCACGGTGAAGCGAAGACCGAAGCCCACGCCGGTCACGGCATTGCCCACTGGCTGCCACTGTCGGTGCTGATCGTGCTGTCGACCTTCGTCGGCGCAATGATCGTTCCGCCACTGCACGGCGTACTGCCTGAGAGCGTCGGCCATGCAGGCGGCGAAGCCAAGCACAGCCTGGAAATCGCTTCGGGCGCCATCGCCCTGGCCGGTATCCTGCTGGCCGCGCTGCTGTTCCTCGGCAAGCGTCGTTTCGTGACAGCCATCGCCAACAGCGGCATCGGCCGTGTCCTTTCGGCCTGGTGGTTCGCTGCCTGGGGCTTCGACTGGATCTACGACAAACTGTTCGTCAAGCCGTACCTGGCGATCAGCCACATCCTGCGCAAAGACCCGCTCGACCAGACCATCGGTCTGATCCCGCGCATGGCCAAAGGCGGTCACACCGCCCTGAGCCGTACCGAGACCGGTCAACTGCGTTGGTATGCCGCCTCGATGGCTGCTGGTGCCGTGCTGGTCATCGGCGCCGTCGTGCTGGTAGCGGTCTGATATGAACCTTGCGAATTTGCGAAAGGAAACGAACCCGTCATGATTCTGCCTTGGCTAATCCTGATCCCCTTCATCGGCGGCCTGCTGTGCTGGATGGGTGAGCGCTTCGGCGCCACCCTCCCCCGCTGGATTGCGCTGATCACCATGTCCCTGCTGCTTTCCCTCGGCCTCTGGCTGTGGGCCAACGGTGACTATTCATTCGCTCCGGCACCGGGTGCCGATCCGACCTGGGCGCTTGAGTTCAAGCACGTCTGGATCCAGCGCTTCGGCATCAATGTGCACCTGGCCCTCGATGGCCTGTCGCTGTTGATGATCATGCTGACCGGCCTGCTGGGTGTCCTCTCGGTACTCTGCTCGTGGAAAGAGATCCAGCGTCACGTTGGCTTCTTCCACCTGAACCTGATGTGGATCCTGGGCGGTGTCGTCGGCGTGTTCCTCGCCCTCGACCTGTTCATGTTCTTCTTCTTCTGGGAAATGATGCTGGTGCCGATGTACTTCCTCATCGCGCTATGGGGTCACAGTTCTTCGGACGGCAAGAAAACCCGGATCTACGCGGCGACCAAGTTCTTCATCTTCACTCAGGCTTCCGGCCTGATCATGCTGGTGGCGATCCTGGGCCTGGTACTGGTCAACTTCAACGACACCGGCGTGATTACCTTCAACTACGCCGACCTGTTGAAGACCAAGATGTCGATGACCACCGAGTACATCCTGATGCTCGGCTTCTTCATCGCCTTTGCGGTCAAGCTGCCCGTGGTGCCGTTCCACTCCTGGCTGCCTGACGCTCACGCCCAGGCGCCGACCGCCGGTTCCGTCGACCTCGCCGGTATCCTGCTGAAAACCGCTGCCTACGGCCTGCTGCGTTTCGCCCTGCCGCTGTTCCCGAATGCCTCGGCCGAGTTCGCGCCGATCGCCATGACCCTGGGTCTGATCGGGATCTTCTACGGTGCGTTCCTGGCGTTCGCGCAAACCGACATCAAGCGTCTGATCGCCTTCTCGTCCGTTTCCCACATGGGCTTCGTACTGATCGGCATCTACTCAGGCAGCCAACTGGCACTGCAGGGCGCGGTGATGCAGATGCTGGCCCACGGCCTGTCGGCGGCAGCACTCTTTATCCTGAGTGGCCAGCTGTACGAACGCACCCACACCCGCGACATGCGTGAAATGGGTGGCCTGTGGTCGAAGATCGCTTACCTGCCGGCCCTCAGCCTGTTCTTCGCGGCGGCGTCCCTGGGCTTGCCGGGTACCGGTAACTTCGTCGGTGAGTTCCTGATCCTGATCGGCACCTTCCCGATCGCCCCTTGGATCACCATCATCGCCACGTCCGGCCTGGTGTTCGGTTCGGTCTACTCGCTGATCATGGTCCACCGTGCCTTCTTCGGCCCGGCCAAGTCGGACGCGGTACTGCATGGCATGGACGGTCGCGAAATGATCATGGTGGTCGGTCTGGCAGCTCTGCTGGTCTACATCGGCATCTACCCACAACCGTTCCTCGATACCTCTGCCGCTACGATGCATGGCGTGCAGCAATGGCTCGGCACCGCCTTCACTCAACTCGCTTCGGCCCGGTAAGAGCGCTATGGAATTCACGACTCAACACTTTATCGCGCTAGCGCCGCTGTTGATTACCAGCGCCACGATCATCGTGGTGATGCTGGCAATTGCCTGGCGCCGCAACCACTCCCAGACCTTCCTGCTGTCCGTGGCCGGTCTGAACCTGGCGTTGCTGTCGATCCTGCCAGCCTTGAAGGTCGCGCCATTGGCCGTGACCCCACTGCTGCAAATCGATAGCTTCGCTTGCTTGTACATGGCGCTGATCCTGGTCGCCACCCTCGCTTGTGTCACCCTCGCCCACGCCTACCTCGGCGATGGCGGCACGGGTTACCCGGGCAACCGTGAAGAACTGTACCTGCTGATCCTGATGGCCGCCGCCGGTGGCCTGGTGCTGGTCAGCGCGCAGCACCTGGCCGGGTTGTTCATCGGTCTGGAACTGCTGTCGGTGCCGGTCTACGGTCTGGTGGCCTATGCCTTCTTCAACAAGCGTTCGCTGGAAGCCGGTATCAAGTACATGGTGCTGTCGGCTGCCGGCTCCGCGTTCCTGTTGTTCGGTATGGCACTGCTGTACGCAGACTCCGGCTCCCTGAGCTTCGTCGGCATCGGTCAGGCGCTGGCGGCTACCGGCCTGCCAAGCTCGCTGGCACAACTGGGCCTGGGCATGATGCTGATCGGCCTGGCTTTCAAGCTGTCGCTGGTGCCCTTCCACCTCTGGACTCCAGACGTTTACGAGGGTGCTCCGGCACCGGTCGCAGCGTTCCTGGCCACCGCTTCCAAAGTAGCCGTGTTCGCAGTGATGGTGCGCCTGTTCCAGATCTCGCCAGCGGCCAGCAGTGGCGTGCTGAGCGACGTGCTGACCATCATCGCCATTGCGTCGATCCTGTTCGGCAACCTGCTGGCACTGACCCAGAGCAACCTCAAGCGTCTGCTGGGTTACTCGTCCATCGCCCACTTCGGCTACCTGCTGATCGCCCTGGTGGCGAGCAAGGGCCTGGCCGTGGAAGCCATCGGCGTGTACCTGGTCACCTACGTGATCACCAGCCTCGGCGCTTTCGGCGTGATCACCCTGATGTCCTCGCCGTACAAAGGCCGTGACGCAGACGCCCTGTACGAATACCGCGGCCTGTTCTGGCGCCGTCCGTACCTGACCGCCGTACTGACCGTGATGATGCTGTCCCTGGCCGGTATCCCGCTGACCGCGGGCTTCATCGGCAAGTTCTACATCATCGCCACCGGTGTCGAGTCGCACCAATGGTGGCTGGTCGGCTCCCTGGTACTGGGCAGCGCCATCGGCGTGTTCTACTACCTGCGTGTGATGGTCACCCTGTACCTGATCGAACCGAACCTGCGTCGCGTCGACGCCCAACTGCACTGGGAACAACGTGCAGGCGGCGTGATGCTGCTGGCCATCGCGGTACTGGCCTTCTTCCTCGGCCTGTACCCACAACCGCTGCTGAACCTGGTTCAACAGTCGGGTCTGGCGGGTTGATCGCTTAGGCGGCTCTCGGTAACAAATAGAAACGGCGCCTTCGGGTGCCGTTTTTGCGTTTGGGGGTTTTCAAGGTCAAAAGATCGCAGCCAGCGGCAGCTCCTACATTTGGGAGGCGTACATCCTGTAGGAGCTGCCGCAGGCTGCGACCTTTTAATCTTCATGGCCTACCCTCTTTTCAGAAAGTATTTGTCTGACGATCAGCAATTGATGACATCCGGCGATTGCTCCGAACGCTAATGTGAGCGACGGGCTTACAGGAGTATTCAAATGAAACAAGAACCGATGGTGATGATGTGCAATGAAATGGCGAAACCGACCTATGGTTCGCTTGCCTTTGCCGCCCCGAAAAATTCTGGCTATATTTGTCCAGAATATGGGAGAGAAATCATGATCATCGTTCCGTTGGCCGAAGCAAAAAACAATCTGTCCAAACTCGTCGACGATGCGGCGGCCGGCCAGATCATAACGATTGCCAAGCATGGTCGAGCCTTGGCCCGCCTTGTTCCCGTAGGAAAAACCAGCGGGAAGCGTATCGGTGCGATGAAAGGCAAACTGGTTCTGGCTGAAGATTTCGATGCACCACTGCCGGACGACATGCTGGATGCTTTTGAAGGAACCCACGAATGAGGGTTCTGCTGGACACTCATGTTTTGCTTTGGGCTCTCAGCGATGACCCCAAACTATCCGGCAAGGCCAGAAAGCTCATTGAAGGCGCTGCCGACATATACATCAGCGCAGCGACATTCTGGGAAATGGCAATCAAGGTCGGGCTGGGAAAGCTCAATGTTGATCTGGAAGAAATCCGCCAGTACTGCCTCGAAAGCGGGTTCATCGAATTGCCTGTGACTTCAGAACATGCCATTGCCGTGAAAGACCTCGAACATCACCATCGTGATCCGTTCGACCGCCTCATTGTTGCAACCGCGATGACTGAACCCATGAAACTTCTAACGTCTGACCCATTGGTGGCCAAGTACACGGATTTGGCTATTTTGATTTAGTCAGCCCAACTCCGATCAAATGCGAGAGCGGGCTTGCCCGCGAAGACTGTAGGTCAAGCACAAATGAAAACGGCACCTTTCGGTGCCGTTCGCCTTTCACACTCCCGCCACGTTACTTACGCGCATCCGCCCACGATTTCAGCAGCTCGCTGTAGCTCACGGTTTCGCCCTTAGGCTTCTCGTTTTCCAGTTTAGGTTTCGGTGCGCCCGGCTGATCGAACCAGTACTGCGCATCGCGCTCGGGGTTCATTTTCGGTGCGCAGGTGGCTTGTGCCTTCGAACGCTCCAGGCGGGTCATGATCGCGTCCTGATCCTTGGCCAGGCCGTCGAGCGCCTGTTGTGGGGTTTTGTCGCCGCTGGCCGCTTCGGCGATGTGGCTCCACCACAACTGCGCGAGGCGAGGATAATCAGGCACGTTGGTCCCGGTCGGCGTCCATTGCACGCGGGCCGGGCTGCGGTAGAACTCCACCAGGCCGCCGAGTTTCGGTGCCAGGTCGGTCATGGCTTGCGAGTTGATGTCCGACTCGCGGATAGGCGTCAGGCCGACGATGGTTTTCTTCAGCGACACGGTTTTCGAGGTCACGAACTGCGCATAGAGCCAGGCCGCCAGTTTCTGCTTCTCGGGCGTGGACTTCATGAAGGTCCAGGAACCCACGTCCTGATAGCCCAGTTTCATGCCCTCTTCCCAGTACGGTCCCCGTGGTGAGGGCGCCATGCGCCATTTCGGCGTGCCATCGGCGTTCATCACCGCCAGGCCTGGCTTGGTCATGTCGGCGGTGAAGGCGGTGTACCAGAAAATCTGCTGGGCGATGCTGCCCTGGGACGGCACCGGGCCGGATTCGGAGAAGGTCATGCCCGCTGCTTCCGGTGGCGCGTACTTTTTCAGCCAGTCGACGTACTTGGTGGTGGCGAACACCGCCGCCGGGCCGTTGGTGTCGCCGCCGCGGGTTACGCTGGAACCCACCGGGTGGCAGTCCTCGACACGAATGCCCCACTCGTCCACCGGCAAGCCGTTGGGGATGCCCTTGTCGCCGCCACCGGCCATGGAGAACCAGGCATCGGTGAAGCGCCAGCCCAGGGACGGGTCCTTCTTGCCGTAGTCCATGTGCCCGTAGACGCGCTTGCCGTCGATTTCCTTGACGTCTTCGCTGAAGAACCTGGCAATGTCTTCATAGGCCGACCAGTTCACCGGTACGCCCAGCTCGTAACCGTACTTTTCCTTGAACTTGGCCTTGAGGTCCGCCCGTTCGAACCAGTCGGCACGGAACCAGTACAGGTTGGCGAACTGCTGGTCAGGCAACTGGTAGATCTTGCCGTCCGGCGCGGTGGTGAAGGAAATGCCGATGAAGTCCTTGAGGTCGAGGGTCGGCGAAGTGAAGTCCTTGCCTTCGTTCGCCATCAGGTCGGTGATCGATTCGGTCTTGCCGTAGCGAAAGTGCGTACCGATCAAGTCCGAGTCGTTGACCCAGCCGTCATAGATGCTTTTGTCCGATTGCATCACGGTCTGCAGCTTTTCCACCACGTCGCCTTCCTGCAGCAGATCGTGGGTCAGCTTGATCCCGGTGATCTCGGTGAAGGCCTTGGCCAGCACCTTGGACTCGTACTCGTGGGTAGCGATGGTTTCCGACACCACCTTGATGTTCATTCCGCGGAAGGGCTCCGCCGCCTTGATGAACCACTTCAACTCTTCCAGCTGCTGATCGGCCGTCAGTGTGGATGGCTTGAATTCACTGCCGATCCATTTTTTCGCGGCATCTTCGTAGGCATCGGCCCAGGCCGAAGCGCTCAAACCGCTGAGTGCCAGCATGGCTGCCAATGAAATGCTATGTCGCAGCTTATTGTTTTTGTCGAACATAAGACCTCCTGTTTAAGTTTCGGAGCAACACTGCCGAGCGATTCGACTAGCCCCAACGCATCACAGCCAACAGCCACACCAGAGACAACGCGAACGCCACCCAGATGCTCCAGTCGGTGACGCCGATTACCAGCAAATGCAGGTAGGCGCTGCCGAGAAGACCGATGAACAAGCGATCGCCACGGGTGGTGGCAATCGGTAGCAAACCTCGCCGAAGCACGCTCGGCGAACGCAACTCCCAGGTGGTCATGCCCACCAGGATCAAGGCAATGACGCCGAAGAACGCCGCCGTGGGGGCGGTCCAACTCATCCATTCCATCATCAGCTCCTCATACCCGGCCCAGGGCAAAGCCCTTCGCCACGTGGTTGCGAACAAACCAGATCACCAGCATGCCCGGCAGGATGGTCAACACCCCCGCCGCCGCCAGCACCCCCCAGTCGATACCGGATGCCGAAACGGTGCGGGTCATCACCGCCGCGATCGGTTTGGCGTTCACCGAGGTGAGGGTTCGTGCCAGCAGCAGTTCGACCCAGGAAAACATGAAGCAGAAGAACGCCGTCACACCGATGCCGGAGCCGATCAACGGGATGAAAATCTTCACGAAGAACTTGGGAAAACTGTAGCCATCAATGTAGGCGGTTTCGTCTATTTCCTTGGGCACGCCGGACATGAAGCCTTCGAGAATCCACACCGCCAGCGGCACGTTGAAAAGGCAGTGAGCCAGGGCCACGGCAATATGGGTGTCGAACAACCCGATCGACGAATACAGCTGGAAAAACGGCAACAGGAACACCGCCGGTGGCGCCATGCGGTTGGTCAGCAGCCAGAAGAACAGGTGCTTGTCGCCCAGGAAGCGATAACGCGAGAAGGCATACGCCGCCGGCAGTGCCACGGTCAGGGAAATGATCGTGTTCAGGCTCACGTAATACGCCGAATTGATGTAGCCGGTGTACCAGCTCGGGTCGGTGAAGATCACCTTGTAGTTGGCCAGAGTGAAATCCTGCGGGAACAGCGTCAGGCCGCCGAGGATTTCGCTGTTGCTCTTGAAGGACATGTTCAGCAGCCAGTAGATCGGCACCAGCAGGAACAGGATGTAGAGCAGCAGGGGGATAAGCTTTCTTTTGCTCATGGCGCGGGCCTCAGCGGTTGGCGTCAGAGTGAGTCATGGCGGTGTAGAACAGCCAGGACACCAACAGGATGATCAGGAAGTACACCAGCGAGAACGCCGCGGCCGGCCCCAGGTCGAACTGGCCGACCGCCATCTGGGTCAGGGTCTGGCTGAGGAAGGTCGTGGCATTGCCCGGGCCGCCGCCGGTGAGCACGAAGGGCTCGGTGTAGATCATGAAACTGTCCATGAAACGCAGCATCACGGCGATCAGCAGCACGCTCTTGAGCTTGGGCAACTGGATATGCCGGAACACTGCCCAGGCCGAGGCACGGTCGATCCGCGCCGCCTGGTAATACACATCCGGAATCGCCCGCAGGCCGGAGAAGCACAACAGCGCCACCAGCGAGGTCCAGTGCCAGACGTCCATCACCAGCACGGTGACCCAGGCGTCCGCCGTGTTCGCCGCATAGTTGTAGCTGATGCCCATGGCGTTGAGGCTCGAACCGAGGAGGCCGATGTCGGCGCGGCCGAAGATTTGCCAGATGGTTCCGACCACGTTCCACGGGATCAGTAGCGGGATCGCCAGCACGATCAACACCACCGAAGACCAGCGGCCCTTGGTCGGCATGGTCAGGGCGATGGCGATGCCCAGCGGAATTTCGATCAGCAGCACGCAGGCGGAATAGATGAACTGGCGCAGCAACGAGTCATGCAGCCGCGGGTCGAGCAGTACCTGTTTGTACCAGTCAGCACCGACGAAATAGCGGCTGGACTGGTCGAAAATGTCCTGCACCGAATAGTTGACCACGGTCATCATCGGGATCACCGCACTGAACGCCACCAGCAGGAACACCGGCAGCACCAACCACCAGGCCTTGTTGTTCTGCACCTTGTTCATGGCTGCGCCTCTTGGTTGGCATGGGCTTCGAGCAGGAAATCATCGGCGTACACCATCAACCACTGCGCCGGAAAACTGATGTAGGCCGTGCCTTGTGGCACCGGTTTGTCTTCGGTCAAGCGCACTTTCAGGGTGGCGCCGTCGAGGTTGAGGGTCATGATCTTGTAGGTACCCAGGTCCTCGACGTGTACGACCTGTGCCTGCAGCGCGTCATCAAAGGCTTCGTCCCACACATGGACGAACTCCGGGCGAATGCCGACCTTCAGGGTTTTCCATTCGGATTCTGCGATGCGTTGCTGCATGGCCTCGGACAGCGGCAGGTGGGTCGAAGCGAACCCGACGCCACCCGGTTGCGGCTGCACCTCGATCAGGTTCATCCCCGGGCTGCCGATGAAGTAGCCGACAAAGGTGTGGCTCGGGCGCTCGAACAATTCCCGTGGTGTGCCGAATTGCACGATCTGCCCGCCGTACATCACCGCAATCTTGTCGGCGAAGGTCGAGGCCTCCAGCTGATCGTGGGTGACGTAGACCATGGTGATGTTGAACTGCTCGTGGATCTGCTTGAGCTTGCGTCGCAGCTTCCACTTCAGGTGCGGGTCGATCACCGTCAGTGGTTCATCGAACAGGATCGCCGACACATCGTCGCGCACCAGCCCGCGGCCCATGGAGACTTTCTGTTTTTCGTCGGCGGTGAGGTTGCGCGCCTTTTTGCCCAGCAGGTTCTGCAGGTCGAGGACCTCGGCGATTTCCTGCACCTTGGTATGAATTCTTGCCTCGACCATGCCCTGGTTACGCAGCGGGAAGGCCAGGTTGTCGAACACCGTCATGGTGTCGTAGACCACCGGGAACTGGAAAACCTGGGCAATGTTGCGCTTCTCCGGCGTCAGGTCGTTGACCGCTTTGCCGTCGAACAGCACATGACCCTGGGACGGGCTGAGCAGCCCGGAAATAATGTTGAGCAAGGTTGATTTGCCACAGCCCGACGGACCGAGCAACGCGTAGGCGCCGCCCTGCTCCCAGATGTGGTCCATCTCGCGGATCGCGTAGTCCTCGGGTCCCACCGGGGTTTTGGTGTAGCTGTGGGCGAGGTTCTGCAAACGGATTTCGGCCATCAGGCTACCCTCGCGACACGCTGGCCCGGCGCCTGCACCAGCCGGCCCTGCGTATCGAACACAAACAGTTTATGGGTCGGGATGTAGATACGGATCGGCGCATCGACGTCGTATTCGTGAACACCCGGCAAGTGCAGCACCAGCAGGAAATGCTCGTTGCGCACGTGGAGGAAGGTTTCCGAGCCGCTGATCTCGGCCACCTCGACGGTCACTGCCAGTTCGAGGTCATCGTCATTGCTCGGCACCAGCGAGATATGGCTGGGTCGCACGCCGAAACGGAACTCGCCCTCGCCCACCGGGCGCAAATCGACGTTCAGCGGAAAGTGCACGAAGTTGGCGAAACTCACTTCGTTGCCGGCAATGCGCCCCGGCATCAGGTTGATCGGCGGCTCGGAGAACAGCTCCGCCGCCAGCACGGTTTGCGGCTGGTGATAGACCGAAGACGACTGGCCGCTCTGGATCACCCGCCCTTCGTGAAGAATGGTGGTGGTGCCGCCCAGGGCCAGGGCCTCGTTGGGTTCGGTGGTGGCATAGATTGCGATGGTATGGCGCGCCTTGAACAGCTCGCGCATTTCCTGGCGCAGTTCCTCGCGCAACTTGTAGTCGAGGTTGACCAGCGGCTCGTCGAACAGGATCAACTCGGCATCCTTGACCAGCGCCCGGGCCATGGCCGTGCGTTGTTGCTGGCCACCGGAAAGCTCCAGCGGATAACGCTTCAGAAATTTTTCGATGCGCAGCATCTTCGCGGTTTCCAGCACCTTGCTCTGGATCAGCTCGCTGGATACACCGGCCTGGCGCAGCGGCGAGGCGATGTTGTCGAACACCGTCATGGTCGGGTAATTGATGAATTGCTGATAAACCATCGACACATTGCGCAAGCGCACCGGCCGTTGGGTAACGTCGACGCCGTTCATCAGGATGCGGCCGCTGTCGGGCTTGTCCAGACCGGCCATCAGGCGCATCAGGCTGGTTTTGCCGGACAGGGTTCGTCCCAGCAAAACGTTGAAGGAACCGGGTTCAAAACTCAGGTTGGCATCGTCGATCCAGGTCTGGCCCTCGACGGTGCGGCTGACGTGCTCCAGGGTGAGTGACATGGCTCGGCCTTTTATTATTGGAGTCAAGCGACCGGAGCGATAAAGCGACATCCGTGCCAAAAATCCCAAGCCGTTGATTCAGCTTGAAATTAGTGAAAACAACGGGCCGTCGACGTTCGTTGCTGAACACAAATGAACAATCTGAAATGAACAATTGAACAGTTCACCCATTGACAGTGAACAATAGTGAACAACACTCTACGGATGCGTTTTGCCTTTCCTGATACCTGAAATAAATGCAAAACCTGTGGGAGCGGGCTTGCTCGCGAAAGCGGTCTGACAGTCACATTGATGTTGAATGTGCCGCCGCCTTCGCGAGCAAGCCCGCTCCCACATGAAGTTCATCGCGCTGCAGAACTACCCATAACAACAATAAAGTCTTGTTCAGAGATCGACTGCCATGGCCGCACCTGCCCTGCCGCTGTCCCACGACGCCATCATCCAGGACTCCTGGTCGCGTTGCCGCGCGTTCGGCCTCAGTCATCAGAGCGCGCCGGCATTCGATCAATTGCCGGCTGCGGGCATCGCGCAACTGCTGGAGAGCCAGCATTCACTGGTGCAAACCACCCATCAGGAAGTGCTGCCCTACTACGAGAACATCCTGAGCAATTCCAATTGCCTGATCATGCTCGCCGACCATCAGGGCCAGGTGCTCACATCGTGGGGCACCCAGCGCTTTATCGAGCCGAAACTGGCCCGGGGTTTCAGCGCCGGCGCCAGCTGGGTGGAACGTTGCACCGGCACCAACGCCATTGGCACCGCCCTGGCCTGTGAACAGGCCGTGCACATCGAGCACGACGAACATTTCCTCAAGGCCAACCGTTTCATGACCGGTTCCGCTGCGCCGATTTTCGATGCCGAGCGCAAGGTGATCGCGGTGCTGGACGTGTCCAGCGACAGCTACCTGCCGCCATCCCATACCTTGGGCATGGTCAAGATGATGAGCCAGACCGTGGAAAACCGGCTGATCCTCAACCTGTTCCATGGCCAGCATTTCCAGTTGACGTTCAACACCGGGCTGAACAACCTCGACAGCCAATGGGCCGGCTTGCTGATATTCGATGAAAGCGGCCAGGTGCTGTCGGCCAATCGCCGGGCCGACAATCTGCTGGGCATCAGCCTGTCGCGGGTCAGTGTCGAGAGCCTGTTCAAGGTCTCGCTGCTGGAACTGCTCAATCAGCCCGAAGGCCTGCCCTTCGCCTTGCAAGCCTCAGGACGCAACCGCTTCCAGTGCCTGCTGAAGCGGCCGAAACAGGCATCCATTCAACCCCGAGTGTTCACCGAGCCGGTTGTAGCTACACCCGCGGCCATCAGCCTCAACACCCTGCATTTCGGCGACAGCCGCGTGGAAAAAGCCGTGCGCCAGGCCGAACGCTTGCTGGAAAAAGACATTCCACTGCTGATCCATGGTGAAACCGGGGTCGGCAAGGAAGTGTTCGTCAAAGCCCTGCACCACGCCAGCTCGCGCAGCAAACAAGCGCTCATCGCCGTCAACTGTGCGGCGATTCCCGCCGAACTGGTGGAATCCGAGTTATTCGGTTATGAGAAAGGCGCGTTCACCGGCGCCAACCAGAAAGGCAGCATCGGGCTGATCCGCAAGGCTGACAAAGGCACGCTGTTTCTCGACGAAATCGGTGACATGCCGCTGCCGACACAGGCGCGACTGTTGCGGGTGTTGCAGGAACGTTGCGTGCAGCCAGTGGGCAGCAGCGAATTGTTCCCTGTGGACTTGCGCATCATTTCAGCGACCAATCGCTCACTGCGCGAACAAGTACAACTGGGGCGGTTTCGTGAAGACTTGTACTACCGCATCGGCGGCCTGACCCTGGAACTGCCGCCCCTGCGTGAGCGCAGCGATAAGGAGGCACTGTTCAAACGCCTGTGGGAGCAGCACCGTGAACCGACGCAATGGGCCGGTTTGAGCCAGGAAGTGATGGCGTTATTCAGCCGCCACCCGTGGCCGGGCAACTTGCGCCAGGTCAGCAGCGTGATCCAGGTGGCCCTGGCCATGGCCGAGGAACAGCCGGTGCGAGCAGAGCACTTGCCGGATGATTTTTTTGTCGACCTGGAGATGGAGCCGATGGAGACGCCGGAGCCGCTGGGCATCGACTTGAATGATGTGGAAGCACTGAATCGGCAGTTGCAAGCGGTCGGGGGGAATATTTCGTATCTGGCGCGGCTGTTGGGGGTTAGTCGCAATACCCTGTACAAGCGGTTGCGCCAGGCTGAATGACAAGTTGGCCGAATGGGCCTCTTCGCGAGCAAGCCCGCTCCCACATTGGATTTGCGTTGTACTCAAAACTCAAACACACCAAAGATCAACTGTGGGAGCGGGCTTGCCCGCGAAAGCGTCAGCCCTGTCACTTCAAAATGAACTGCCAACCCCTAAAACAAAAACCCGCACATGGCGGGTTTTGTCTGTAACGCAAGCAGCAATCAGTCAGCCAGACGCCAGGTCGTGCCGCCCTTGCCGTCTTCCAGCACCACGCCCATGGCGGTGAGCTGGTCGCGGATGCGGTCGGATTCGGCCCAGTCCTTGCCGGCACGTGCCGCCAGGCGAGCAGCAATCAGCGCCTCGACTTCGGCTGCATCCACGCGCCCTTCGGCACCGGCCTGCAGGAAGTCATCGGCTTCGAGCTGCAACACACCCAGCACGCTGGCCAGTTCTTTCAGACGCGCCGCCAGGCCGGCCGCTGCATTGAGATCGCTCTCACGCAGACGGTTGATCTCGCGGACCATCTCGAACAGCACCGCACAGGCTTCCGGCGTGCCGAAGTCGTCGTTCATCACCTGGGTGAAACGCTCGACGAAGGCTTCGCCGCCGGCAGGCGCCACGTTCGGCAGGCCTTTCAACGCGTGGTAGAAACGCTCCAGTGCGCCTTTGGCGTCCTTGAGGTTGTCTTCCGAGTAGTTGATCGCGCTGCGGTAGTGGCTCGACACCAGCAGGTAACGCACGACTTCCGGGTGGTACTTGTCGAGCACGTCGCGGATGGTGAAGAAGTTGTTCAAGGACTTGGACATCTTCTCGCCATTGATACGGATCATGCCGCAATGCATCCACGCGTTGGCGTAGGTCTTGCCGGTGGCCGCTTCGCTCTGGGCGATTTCGTTTTCGTGATGCGGGAACTCAAGATCGCTGCCGCCGCCATGAATGTCGAAGGTTTCTCCCAGGCAGCAGGTCGACATCACCGAGCATTCGATGTGCCAGCCCGGACGCCCGGCGCCCCACGGCGATTCCCAGCTCGGCTCGCCCGGCTTGGTGGCTTTCCACAGTACGAAGTCCAGCGGGTCCTGCTTGGACTCGTCGACTTCGATGCGTGCGCCGATGCGCAGATCTTCGATCTTCTTGCGCGACAGCTTGCCGTAACCCATGAACTTGGCGACGCGGTAGTACACGTCGCCGTTGCCCGGGGCGTAGGCATAACCCTTGTCGATCAGGGTCTGGATCATGCTCAGCATGCCCGGGATGTGATCGGTGGCACGCGGTTCCATGTCCGGCTTGAGGATGTTGAGGCGTGCCTCGTCCTCATGCATGGCGGTGATCATACGCTCGGTCAATGCGTCGAACGGCTCGCCGTTCTCCCGGGCCCGATTGATGATCTTGTCTTCAATGTCGGTGATGTTGCGCACATAAGTCAGGTTGTAGCCACTGAAGCGCAACCAGCGGGTCACAAGGTCGAACGCGACCATGCTGCGGCCGTGGCCGATGTGGCAGTAGTCGTACACGGTCATGCCGCACACGTACATGCGCACATTGTTGCCATCGAGCGGCTTGAAGACTTCTTTGCTCTTGGTGAGCGTGTTGTAGATCGTCAGCACTTTAATTTCCTTGACGCTGAATCACTGGCCCCACGAATCACGCAGGGTCACGGTGCGGTTGAATACCGGCTGACCTGGTTTCGAGTCCTTGAGATCGGCGACGAAATAACCTTCGCGCTCGAACTGGAAACGGTCTTCCGGCTGTGCATTGCCCAACGAAGGCTCGGCACGACAACCGGTGAGTACCTGCAGCGAGTCAGGGTTGATGTTGTCCAGGAAACTGGCGCTGTCTTCGGCCTTCTCCGGGTTCGGCGAACGGAACAGGCGATCGTACAGACGCACTTCGCACTCGACGCTGGCCGCGGCCGGCACCCAGTGGATCACGCCTTTGACCTTGCGGCCTTCCGGGTTCTTGCCCAGGGTGTCCGGATCGTACGAGCAGCGCAGTTCGACGATGTTGCCATCGGCGTCCTTGATCGCTTCGTCGGCGCGGATCACGTAGCTGCCACGCAGACGCACTTCACCGGCCGGCTCCAGGCGCTTGTAGCCCTTCGGCGGCTCTTCCATGAAGTCTTCACGGTCGATGTAGATTTCACGGGCGAACGGCAAAGCGCGCACGCCCATGTCTTCTTTCGGGTGGCACGGCAGTTCGAGGTTCTCGACCTGGCCTTGCGGGTAGTTGGTGATCACGACTTTCAGCGGACGCAGCACGCACATGGCACGCGGGGCGCTCTGGTCGAGGTCGTCACGGATGCTGAACTCGAGCATGCCGAAGTCCACCACGCCGTCGGAACGGTTGGTGCCGATCATTTCGCAGAAGTTGCGGATCGATTTCGGCGTGTAGCCACGGCGGCGGAAACCCGACAGCGTCGACATGCGCGGGTCGTCCCAGCCGTTGACGTGCTTTTCATCGACCAGCTGCTTGAGCTTGCGCTTGCTGGTGATGGTGTAGTTCAGGTTCAGGCGGCTGAACTCGTACTGGCGCGGGTTGGCCGGCACCGGCAAGTGCTCGAGGAACCATTCGTACAGCGGACGGTGGCTTTCGAACTCCAGGGTGCAGATCGAGTGGGTGATGCCTTCGATGGCGTCCGACTGACCGTGGGTAAAGTCGTAGTTCGGGTAGATGCACCACTTGTCACCGGTCTGGTGGTGGTGAGCGTGACGGATGCGATACATGATCGGGTCGCGCAGGTTCATGTTCGGCGAGGCCATGTCGATCTTGGCCCGCAGTACGCGTGCGCCGTCCGGGAACTCGCCGGCCTTCATGCGGGCGAACAGGTCCAGGTTCTCTTCGACGCTGCGGTCGCGGAACGGGCTGTTCTTGCCAGGTTCGGTCAGGCTGCCACGGTATTCCTTGGCTTGCTCCGGAGTCAGGTCATCGACGTAGGCATTGCCGGATTTGATCAGCTCCACTGCCCAGTCGTGCAACTGGTCGAAATATTGCGAGGCGTAGCGCACTTCACCGGACCACTCGAAGCCCAGCCATTTGACGTCGCTTTCGATCGCGTCGATGTACTCCTGGTCTTCCTTGGCCGGGTTGGTGTCGTCGAAACGCAGGTGCGTGACGCCGCCGAACTCCTGGGCCAGGCCGAAGTTCACACAGATCGACTTGGCATGGCCGATGTGCAGGTAGCCGTTGGGCTCAGGCGGGAAACGGGTGACGATCTGCGTGTGCTTGCCCGAGTCCAGGTCTGCCTGGATGATCGGCCGCAGGAAGTTGACCGGCACGGCTGGGCCGGTCTTGGCATTCGAGGTAGGGTCGACAGTGGGCTTGCTCATAGGATCCTTGAACGTACAAGTGCGTGGCCGTAATGAAGGCCGGACAAAACAAAGCCGCTATCATAGCCGATGCCGTCAAGTGCCTGACAGAGCGCACTCTGTAAACCGTCGCATTTAATGGGCCGCAAATGAAAAAACTGCCTCGAAATTCGTGCCTGTCACGCTAAACTGCGCACCTTGGCCGAGACAGGCTGAACCGGTTGCGGGACGGAATGTTCCAAAACCACGAATTCCCTTAGTGAGTAACGATCATGACCCAAGTCAAACTGACTACCAATTTCGGCGACATCGTCCTCGAACTGAACGCCGACAAAGCCCCGATCACCGTGGCCAACTTCGTCGAGTACGTTAAAGCCGGTCACTACGAAAACACCGTTTTCCACCGTGTCATCGGCAACTTTATGATCCAGGGCGGCGGTTTCGAGCCAGGCATGAAAGAAAAGAAAGACAAGCGTCCAAGCATCCAGAACGAAGCCGACAACGGTCTTTCCAACGACAAGTACACCATCGCCATGGCCCGCACCATGGAGCCGCATTCGGCTTCCGCACAGTTCTTCATCAACGTGGCGGACAACAGCTTCCTCAACCACAGCGGCAAGAACGTTCAAGGCTGGGGCTACGCAGTATTCGGTAAAGTGACCGCCGGCACCGACGTTGTCGACAAGATCAAAGGCGTGGCCACCACTTCCAAGGCCGGCCACCAGGACGTACCGGCAGACGACGTGATCATCGAGAAAGCCGAGATCATTGAGTGATATTGCTGATTTCAGATTTACATCTGGAAGAGGAGCGCCCGGACATTACCCGGGCGTTTCTGGATTTGCTCGCCGGACGCGCCCGCTCGGCGAGTGCGTTGTACATCCTGGGCGACTTTTTCGAGGTGTGGATTGGCGACGACGCCATGACGCCCTTCCAGCGCTCCATCTGCCAGGCCCTGCGCGACCTCAGCGACAGCGGCACGGCCATTTTCCTGATGCACGGCAATCGTGACTTCATGCTCGGCAAGGCCTTCTGCAAGCAGGCCGGCTGCACCCTGCTCAAAGACCCGAGTGTCGTGCAATTCAACGGCGAGCCGGTGCTGCTGATGCACGGCGACAGCCTGTGCACCCGCGACGAAGGCTATATGAAGCTGCGCCGCTACCTGCGCAACCCGATCACCCTGTTCATCCTGCGCAACCTGCCCTTGCGCACCCGGCACAAGCTGGCACGCAAACTGCGCAGTGAAAGCCGTGCCCAGGTGCGGATGAAGGCCAATGACATCGTCGACGTCACGCCCGAAGAGATTCCGCGGATCATGCAGGAGTTCGGGGTGAAGACCTTGATCCACGGGCATACCCATCGTCCGGCGATCCACAAGTTGCAGTTGGGCGACCAGGCAGCCCGGCGCATTGTGCTGGGGGATTGGGATCGTCAGGGTTGGGCGTTGCAGGTGGACGAACAAGGGTTTGCGCTGGCGCCGTTCGACTTCGTACCGCCGCCGCAACTGGCAGCACCCGCGAACTAACAGCCGAACACAAAAACCTGTGGGAGCGGGCTTGCCCGCGAAGAGGGAGTGTCAGTCGACATCTGTATGACTGATCCGCCGCCTTCGCGGGCAAGCCCGCTCCCACAGGTTATGTGTTGCCTTAGTGTCCCGAGGCCGCAGGCCCGGCCTTCGCCGTAAACGGCGGCCTGGCCAGCCACACGATCAGGATCA
The DNA here is from genome assembly GCF_054343835.1 of Pseudomonas sp. GNP012. Taxonomy (NCBI): domain Bacteria; kingdom Pseudomonadati; phylum Pseudomonadota; class Gammaproteobacteria; order Pseudomonadales; family Pseudomonadaceae; genus Pseudomonas; species Pseudomonas sp. GNP012. The sequence goes on from NZ_JBTGUU010000001.1 coordinate 3,242,458, forward strand.
GCCCCAGGAACATCCAGCCCAACAAGGTGAAGTAATCCACCGTGGACATGATGTACGCCTGGCTGATCACCATCTGATCCAGTTGCGTGTAGGCCTTGGCCCCCGCCCCGCCCAGGTTGCTCAGTGCTTCGCGGGTCGCCGGGTCGAACGGGGTGATGCTTTCGGTCAGGTAGGCATGGTGCTGGTCGGCACGGCGAATCCAGATCCAGGTGGTCAGCGACGCCGCGAAACTACCGCCCAGGGTCCGCAGGAACGTCGCCAACCCGGAACCGTCGGCAATCTGGCTCGGCGGCAGGTCCGAGAGCAGGATGGTCAGGGTCGGCATGAAGAACAGCGCCACGCCTATCCCCATGAACAGCTGCACCATGGCGATGTGCTGGAAATCCACTTCATTGGTGAACCCGGCGCGCATGAAGCAACTGAGGCCGATGGCCAGGAACGCCCCGCCCGCCAGTAACCGCATGTCGAATTTCGGTGCGTATTTGCCAACAAAGGGTGCCAGCAACACCGGCAGGATCCCCAGCGGTGCCACGGCAAAACCGGCCCAGGTCGCGGTGTAGCCCAAGCGTGTCTGCAGCCACTGCGGCAGGATCAGGTTGATCCCGAAGAACCCGGCATAGCCCAGGATCAGCACAATGGTGCCGTAGCGGAAGTTGCGGTGGGCGAACAGACGCAGGTTGACCACCGGGTGTTCATCGGTCATTTCCCAGATCACGAAGAACGCCAGGGCCACCACCGAAATCACACTGCCGATCACGATGAAGCTCGATTCGAACCAGTCGGCATCGTTACCCTTGTCGAGCACGATCTGCAGCGCCCCGACACCGATAATCAGCGCGATCAGACCAACGTAATCCATCGGCTGGCGGCTGGTGACCACCGGGCGCTTTTTCATCTGCTGGGTGACCACCCAAGCCGCGAACAGGCCGATCGGCACGTTGATGAAGAAAATCCACGGCCAGCTATAGCTGTCGGTGATCCAGCCGCCGAGGATCGGCCCGGCAATCGGCGCGACCACCGTGACCATCGCCAGCAACGCCAGGGCCAGCCCCCGCTTCGCTGGCGGATAAACCGCGATCAGCAATGTCTGGGTCATCGGGTACAACGGCCCCGCCACCACCCCTTGCAGCACCCGGAAGCCCACCAGCTCGGGCATCGAGGTGGAAATCCCGCACAGGAACGAGGCCAGCACGAACAGCAGTGTCGCCCAGACAAACAGCTTCACCTCGCCAAAACGCCGACTGAGCCAACCGGTCAACGGCAAGGCGATGGCATTGCTCACCGCAAACGAGGTGATGACCCAGGTACCCTGCTCCGAACTCACACCCAGGTTGCCGGAGATCGTCGGCAACGCCACGTTGGCGATGGTGGTGTCGAGCACCTGCATGAAGGTCGCCAGCGACAGGCCGATAGTGCTCAGTAACAGGCTTGGCGGAGTGAAAGACGCGTTATTGCTCATCGCGAATCCTTTGAAACCAGTTGGGCGCAGCTAACCCTGTGGGAGCGACCTGTGGCGAGGGGGCTTGCCCCCGTTGGGCTGCGAAGCAGCCCCAAAATTTCCGATGTATCGAAGATCTTGTGAGTGCTGCGCACTCAAACGGGGGCAAGCCCCCTCGCCACAGGTCGCTTCCACAGGGGCGGTGTATTGGCGAATCAGCGTTGCGCGGTTTTGCTGACCGCGGCGCTGTTGTCGTGGATCAACCGGGTGATCATCGCGTCGGCCTCGGCCAGCTGACGGTCGTAGACGTTGGTGCTGAACGAAGCCTTCTGCGGCGGCTGTTGCGCCAGCACCGGCCCGCTCTGGTCGTGCAGATCCACATCGACCATGGTCGACAGGCCGACCCGCAGCGGATGCCTGGCCAGTTCCTCGGCGTTGACGTGGACTCGTACCGGCACGCGCTGCACGATCTTGATCCAGTTGCCAGTGGCGTTCTGCGCCGGCAGCAGGGCAAAGGCGCTGCCGGTCCCGGCGCCGAGGCTGTCGATGGTGCCGCGGTATTTGACGCTGCTGCCGTACAGATCCGTCTCAATCTCCACCGGTTGGCCAATGCGCATGTCACGCAACTGGGTTTCCTTGAAGTTGGCGTCGATCCACAGCTGATCCAGCGGAATCACCGCCATCAGCGCGGTACCCGGTTGCACGCGTTGACCCAGTTGCACCGAACGCTTGGCCACGTAACCGGTGACCGGTGCAATCAGGACGCTGCGTGAGTTGTTCAGGTAGGCCTGACGCAGTTGTGCGGCGGCGGCCATCACGTCCGGGTGCGAAGACACCACGGTGTCATCGACCAGCGCGCTGGTGGTCTTGAGCTTTTGTTCGGCATTGGCCAGGGCGTTTTGCGCCGAGGTCAGGTCGTCGCGGGCGTGGGACAGCTCTTCCTGGGAAATCGCCCCGCCGGCAGCAAGGTTCTTGCGCCGGCTGAAGTTGTCCTGAGCCTTTTGCACTTCGGCTTTCTGCGCATTGACCTGGGCTTTCATGCCATCCACATCACTGTACAGACCACGCACCTGACGCACGGTACGCGCCAGATTGGCCCGGGCGTTTTGCAGACCGATTTCGGCGTCGTTCGGGTCAAAGTTCACCAGCACCTGGCCTTCATGCACCAGATCGCCATCGTCGGCGCCGATGCTGACCACGGTGCCCGTGACCAGTGGCGTGATTTCCACCACGTTGCCGTTCACATAGGCGTCGTCGGTGCTTTCGCTCCAGCGTCCGTAGAACTCGTGATAAGCCCAGACGCCCGCGCCACTCAGCACGACGGCGACAGCGAGGATCAACAACATGAACTTGCGCTTGCCCGAGTTGGGGTTGCCTTGGGTGTTTTCCGGAGGTTGAGTTGTATCGGCAGTGGCCATGACAAGTACCTTGAATTAGTGGGTCAGCGTGGCGGGCGTGGCGTTGGCCAAGGCGATGGCCTCAGGCCGGAAACCACCGCCCAGCGCCTGCATCAATTGAATCGACAGGTCGATCTGCTCGGCATTCAGGTTGGCCAGCTGACGCTGGGCCTGGAGCAATTGCTGCTCGATGCTGAGCACGTCCAGGTAATTGCCGATGCCGGAACCGTAACGCTGGACCACGGTGCTGTAGGAATCCTGGGCGATGTCGGTGGCGTGCTGCTGGGCCGCGATCTGCCGGCCGATATCGCGCAGCTGGTTGATGCTGTCACTGACATCCCCCAGCGCCTTCACCAGACTTTTGTTGTACTGCGCCACCGCGAGGTCGTAGTCGGCGTCGCGGGAATCGAGGTCGGCGCGCAAGCGGCCACCGTCGAAAACCGGCACAGAGATCGTCGGTGCAATGCTGAAGAAGCGGCTGGCCGATCCAAACATCGCATCGCCCAACAAGGACTCGGCGCCGGCAGCCGCGCTGAGGTTCAAGTTGGGGTAGAACCGGGTCTTGCCGGCGTCGATGCTTTTGCTCGCTGCCTCGACCCGCCAGCGCGCGGCAACCAGGTCCGGGCGACGTCCGAGCAACTCGGCCGGCAACACCGAAGGTAGCGCTACCGCACTCGGCTTAAGAATGTTCGGCCGGGCAATTTCATTGCCGCGGTCCGGACCTTTGCCGAGCAGCACCGCAAGGGCGATCTTCGCGCTGTTCAGGCGCTTTTCCGCGTCGATCAAATTGGCTTGGGAGGTGGCTTCGAGGCTTTCGGTCTGCTGGAACTGGTACTGGCTGTCGATCCCGGCCGTCAGTCGCCGCTGGCTCAGCTCGAGCATTTGCCGGGTGCGCTTGAGGTCTTCGCTGGACAGGTCATACACGATGTGCGCCTGACCGAGATCGCTGTAGGCCCGGGCGACGTCGGCGGCCAGGGTCAGTTGCGCGGCCTGCTGGTCGACTTCAGCGGCACGGGCCTGGCCGAGGGCCGCTTCCCAGGCATCGCGCTGACCGCCCCACAGGTCGAAGTTGTAGTTGAAACGGGTGCTGATGTTACGCACGGTGGCGTAAGCGTCGCCCTGCCCGAGCGGGTCCTGGTCGCGGGCCAGGCGCGAGCGGCTGACACCGGCGCTGGCATCCAGGGTCGGCATCCGCGCGGCGTCGGCGGCGTAAGCGGCAGCGTTGGCCTGATGGGCACGGGCGTCGGCGATCTGCATGTCCGGGCTGTCGCGCAGGGCCTCGCGGATCAGGCCGTCGAGTTTCGGGTCGTCGAGGCTTTTCCACCAGTCGCTCTTCGGCCAGGCGGCCGGCGACAGGGGCACGCCGCCGAGGGATTGCCCGGCCTTGAAGTTTTTCGCGTCGAGCCTGACCCCTTCGGTTTTCAGGCCGCTGTAACTGGCGCAACCGGCCAGGCTCATGGCCAACAGCACCAGGCTCAAGCCGGCACGCAAGGGTTTACTGCTCATTTGTCACCTACCCGCAGCAGGGTGATCGCGTCACCGGCTGCTACCAAAATCTTCTTCAGGATCATCTCCAGGGTCTTCAGCTCTTGCGCAGTGATGGCACCGGCCAGTTCATTCATGGCTTCGGCGCCGATGTGCGGCAACAGCCCGGCGAGCTTCTGGCCGTCTTCCGTGAGTACCAGCTGCACCTGACGGCGATCCGCCTCGGAGCGTTGGCGGGCGAGGAACCCCTTCTGTTCCAGACGATCGAGCATGCGAGTCATCGAACCGCTGTCCAGGGACAGGTGACGGCACAACTCGCCCGGCGAATCGACGCCGTACTGGGCCATGATGATCAACACCTTGAACTGCGCGGCGGTGATGCCGTGGGGTTCCATGTGGGTGTCAATGATCCGGTCCTTGAGCAGCGCGGCGCGTCCGAGCAGCAGGCCAAGATGGCAATTGTGGAAATCGTCTGGAGAGAAATGTTTCATCTGACCACCCGTTAGCTGCCTAGGCAGTGAATGTATGTCTAAATGTTACTGCCTAGGCAGCGAATGTCAACGCAATAGTTAGCATGCTTTGCAAATAATTTTTCAATGCTGCCGGGTTTTGTGCTGTCCACACGGACGCCTTCGCGAGCAAGCCCGCTCCCACAGGGATCACGCTGAACCTGTGGGAGCGGGCTTGCTCGCGAATGGGGTGACTCGGTCTTTTGTAGGAAATGCGGACCTAGAAATCCCGCTTGTAGAAGATGTCCAGCGAACTGGCCACGCCGCCGGCGGCTTCAAGGTAGACCCTTTTGCTCAGCTTGTAGCGCAGGGCAATGGTGTTGGCCGGTTCGAACACGCCGACGCCATAGCGCAGGCTGAGCTTCTCGGAAATATTGCCGCTGGCCACTACGCTGGTGGTGTTGCCGCTGCCCTGGGTGTCGAGCTGGAAGTCCTGGATGCCCAGGTTCTTGGCGATGCCGCTGGTCACACCGGAACTGCCCATCAAGCCCAACCCGAGGGCCGCCTGGGCGAGCATGTTGTTGTCTTCGCCATTGCTGCTCAGTGGACGCCCGAGCACCAGATAGGACAAGGCCTGCTCCTGGCTCATCGCCGGCTCTGAAAAGATTTGCGTGGTCGGTTGTTCGGCACTGCCACTCAAACGAATGCCGGCGATGATGTCGTCGGTCTTGCGAATGGCTTCGATGTCCAGGTACGGCTGATCGATGGGCCCGGCAAACAGCAAACGTGCCCGGCGCACTGAAAGCCGCTGGCCATAGGCACGGTAACGCCCGTCGTTGAGCCACAGCTCGCCGCGGGTGTCCATGTTGTCGCCGATGTGCACATGCCCCTGCACATTCGCCGTCAGGCCAAACCCGGCAAAGCTCAGCTTGTCCTCGCCGACCAGCACTTCGATGTCCATCTTCATCGCCAGCGGTGGCTTGCCCTCCTCGGTCTGCTGACCGACGATCACCGTGTCATCGGAGACCTTGACCGTCGACGGCGGCAATTCACGAATGGTGATTTCACCCCTGGGCACCAGCACTTTACCGGCGATGGCCAGCTCATCGCCCTTCATTGAAATCTTCAGGTCCGGCGCGACTTCAAGCTTGGCGTAAGGCTCGACGGTGACCGGCAATTGCGAGCCCTTGAGTGCCAGATCCACCACCAGCGCCTGCCCCCAGGCGATGTTGCCGTTCAAGCTGCCCTGCCCGGCCTTGCCGCTGTTCCAGCCACCGTTCAGTTGCACGCTTTCACCGGCGATGAGCGCCTGAACGTGCAGGTTTTGCAGCTCCATCGGCAATTCAGGCCCGGCCACCACGCCGTCACTGAGTTGCAGGCTGCCATTGACCTGCGGCGCCAAAAGCCCGCCGGAAATCGTACCGCTGCCATTCAGGCGCCCGGCCAGCTTCTCGACCATCGGCACGAACGGTCGCGCCACCGACAAGTCCAGCCCGCTCAAACGGAACGAACCGCTCAACGGCTTGTTCTTCGGCAACGGATTGAGCTGTGCCTGCACCCTCAGTTCGCCGAGTTTGCCGCCGACAAAATTGAGTTCGGTGTCGATACGTTTGGGCGTGAGTTTGCTGGTGAGTGTCAGGGTCTGGTACGGGAACTCCAGCCACTGGTCCTTGTCCTTGATGCGCAACGTGCCGCCGCTGGCATCGACGCTGACCTGGCCGTTCGGGCCACTGGCCGGCAGATCCAGTTGCAGGTCGGCATTGAGCTGGCCCTGCCAGGCGAAATCCTTCGGCAACCACTGCGCGAGGCTGTCGATCGGGAACTGCCTGAGGTGATAACGCAGCTTCGGCTCGGGCATCAGGCGTGAGTCTTCACCGCACAGACTGGCCTGGCCGGATGCCCAGCAATGGGCACCAAAGTTGATTTTGCCGTCCGCCAGGCGTTCGAGTTTCGCCGGCCCTTGCAGCTTCCAGTCCTGGCCACCGGCCTGGATATCACCGCTGGCCAGGCGTCCACGCCAATTGCCTTTATCCAGCGCACCGTCCAGACCCAGCGCCAGTTTCAGCTTCGGCCCTTGCAGATCGAGGCTCAACTTCTGGTTCTTGATATCGCCCTGGCCGCTGGCGGTCAGGGTTCCCAGCGAGGTGTCACCGGCCTGGATGCCGCTGCCCTTGAGGTCGATTTTCGCCCGTTGCGCACTGTCCAGCGTGGCGCCCAGGTTCAGGCTTTGCAGGCGATTGTCCTGGAAAACCAATTGCGAGCCTTGCAGGTCCAGCTTGCCTTGGGGCGCCTTGAGCGTGCCGGCGACATCCACGCGGCCATTGAGTTGGCCGCGCAGCTCTGGCCAGAGTTGGGCCAGGCGCGGCAACTTGAGATCGATCTGCCCGGCGAGTTTCTGTTGCAGGCTGCCCTTGCCGCTGATGCTGTTCTCGCCCAGGCGAACCTGCAGGGCGTTGAGGTTCCATTGCTCACCACGGCCATCGGCCTTGGCCTGGATCACCGCCGGCTGGCCGCGCAGTTTGCCCTTGAGGTCCAGGTCGGCATTGAGGCTGAGCACTTCGTTTTTCAGCTCGCCCGTGCTGCGCAACGGCCCAGCCAGCGTGCCCGGTAGCTCCGCGACCCAGTACGCCGGGTTGATCGCCGACAGATCCAGCGCGGTGTCCCAGGCAATGCCGTCGGCGAACTGCAGGTTCAGGTGCCCTTCAGCCTTGCCCTGCCCGGCCTGGAGTTGAATCTGTTGCAGGTAGATTTTCGTCAGGTCGCCCGCGAACGGACTGGCCAGGGTGAAGGCACCGGCCGGACCATCCGCCGCGGCTTCAAAATGACCGAGGTATTTGCCGTCGGTGTAGGACACCTCACCGTTAAAGCGGCGCAACGCCACCTCCGGCTCGTCGATCAATGGATAGAGACGATGCCAGGGGAAGTCCAGCCAGTCGATTTTCGCTTCGGCGCTCAGGCCTTTGCTCCAATTCACAAGCCCTGTGAGCTTGAGGCTTTGCTTGTCGTTGGCGGTCAGGTCGAGCGCGGCGATCTGCGCGCCGCTGGCGTCGACCTTGCCTTGCAGCGCCAGGGCGACCGGGCCTTGCTCGGCGGGCAGCGTGGCCTTGCCGAACAGCGCGTAGCCGTTCTTCAAGTCGCCGGCACCGCTGAGTTCAAGCTGATTGAGTTGCAGGGTGTCCGGCAGATCGGCACCGGGTTTGAAGCCATCGGCGGTGATCCGCACCTTGGCCGGCAGGTTGTCCACCAGCGGTTGCAGTTCGCCGGTCAGTTGCCCGTTGAGGTAACCGCTGCTGTCGGCTCTGAGATTGAGGGTTTTCAGCAGGTCGCCATCAATCTTGAGCGCCAGCTCCCACGGCGCGGGGGTCGACAGGGTCAACTTGCCTTGCGCGTGAAGCGGCCAATTGCCGATCGGTTGCAGCGAGCCGGACAGGTTCAGGCTGAGGTCATCGCGCTGCAAATGCACGGAATCGATCTGCATGCCCTCAGGGGTCCAGTGTGCTGCCAGCTGCAAACCCTTGAGCTCTTCACTGCCGTTGAACAGCAGGCTGCCGACCTTGACGTCTCCCAACTCGATGGCCAGCGGCAACTTCAGTTCCGGCAGGGTAATCGGGCCGCTGTCCGGCTCTTCGGCACCCGGCGGGAACGTCAGGCTGACCTGGTCGGCCTGCAATTGCTCGATGCACAAGGTCATACGGGTCAGGCACAACGGCGACCAGGCGAAAATCACCTGGTTCAGTTCAACCCGACTGGTGTCCTGCTGCCACAGCACCCGGTCGGCACTCCACTGCCCGCCCAGCCGGCCCTGGAAATTGTCCAGGGTCAACCCCGGTACGAAGCCCAACGCCCAGCGGCTGCCCGTCGCCGTGCCGAGCACAGTGGCCAGCGTCAGGACAACCAGCATCAACAGTGCGGCTATTGCCAGCAGCGTTACTTTCAAACCACGCTTCACAGCTCAGGCCCCATGGAAAAGTGCAGTCGAATGCCGCCATCGTCGTCCAGCGCATGGGCCAGGTCGAGGCGGATCGGCCCCACCGGCGATACCCAGCGCACGCCGATACCGACCCCGGTCTTGAGGCTCGGCAGTTCGAGGGTGTTGAAGGCGTTGCCCTGGTCGACAAAGGTCGCTATCCGCCATTTTTCGGCGACCGAATACTGATACTCCGCGCTGGCGGCCACCATGTAGCGGCCACCGATGCGATCGCCGTCGGAGTTTTCCGGCGACAGGCTCTGATAGTCGTATCCGCGCACGCTCTGATCGCCACCGGCGAAGAAGCGCAACGATGGCGGTACCGATTTGAAGCCGTTGGTGGCACTGCCGCCGACCTGCACCCGTCCGAGGAATCGGTGTTTATCGAACACCGTGGTCAGGCCTTTGACCAATGCCGTGCCATAGAGCAGGTTGCTGTCGGAACCCAGCCCCTCCTTGGCCACCTTGGATTCGAATTGCAGGCGATAGCCGTTGTGCGGATCGATGCGGTTGTCGCTTTTGAGGTACGAATAGCTCACACCGGGCATCAGCAAGGTGCTGAGTCCCGAGTCATCGCCCAGTTGGTAATCCTCGCGCTGCCACTTCAGCGACACCACCCGTTGCCAGCCGCTGGGCAGTTTGCTGTGCCACTCGGGGCCGAGGGTCAGCAGCTTGCTGTGGCTTTCCTTATCGGCGATTTCTTCATTCTGGTAGCCACCGGCAAAACGCAGTTTGTCGGTCAGTGGCGGGTCCAGCGGAATGTCGTAGAACAGCCCGACGTTTTGCCGGGGTGCCGAGACTTCGGTTTCCCAGCCATAACTGTGCCCTTGTGCGTTGACCCAGTGCCGGGTCCAGTTGGCCTTGGCCCGTGGGCCGACGTCGGTGGAGAAACCCAGGCCCAGGCCCATGGTCCGTGGCTTGCGGGTTTCGAGCTTGACGTCTACCGGGATAGCATTCTCTTTTGACGCCGCGGGTGCTGCGTCCACGCGCACGCCTTCGAAGTAGCCACTCGATTGCAGGTTCTGATTGAGTTCGGCAATCAGCTCCGAGTCGTAAGGTGTACCGGCCTTGAAGGGCACCATGCGTTGCAGCAGTTCGTCATCGAACGGCGTATCGCCCTCGAAACTGACCTTGCCCAAGGAATAGCGCGGGCCGCTTTCATAGATAAGGTCGATATCGGCAACGCCGGCCCGCGGGTCGACCGACAGTTTCGAACGGGTGAAACGGCCGCTGAAAAAGCCATAACGCGAAGCCTGGTTCTGGATCAGGCGCTTGGCATCCTCGTAATGCCCATGGTTGAGCACGGCACCGGGCTTGAGCGCGTCGCTTTTGGGGATTCGAAAGGATTTGAGGGACGCCGCGGGTCCTTCGACTCGCACCGTGACATTGCGCAAGTGCACCGGCTCGCCGGGGTCGACCTTCAACACCAGGCGTGGCTTATCGCCGCCCTTCACTTCACTGTCGATGTGCGGCTGGTAATAACCCAAGGCCTGGGCGGCCTTGCGCGCCTGCTCCTCGGCGCCACGACTGAAGCGCTGCAAGGCTTCTTCGTCACGATCGCCGAGGCTGCCGATATAGCCCTCTATATTGGCCTTCAGTTCATCGTTGGACGGTTTGATCCGCACATCCAATTCACTTTGCGCCAGCGCCGTGCAGCTGGATAACAGCATGAGCACGCCACTGGTAAATCTTCCTGGAAACTTCATAGGCGCGGATGCTATCACGAGCATGGTTCATGAACATGGAAGCGTGATAGAGCCTGACATGCCCGGAAAGTTCGTGGTCTAAGCCGTTGCTGTTTGTAACACCTGGGGATTGGGGTGAAAAAACACGTGTTCGCGAACCGGCCCTACGGCAATTTCACCGATTTCCTCATAGCCCTGACGCTTATAGAACTCCAGATAGCGAGGGTTCCCGGTGTCGAGGATCACGCCCTGTGAGTGTTCATCCACCGCGCACCAGTTGTGCACGGCTTGCAACAGCTGTTCGCCGAAATGCTGGCCCTGGAACTGCGGGTGAACCCCCAGCAACGGCAAGACGTGCACCGAGTCGTTCGGCACGCAGGCCTCCACGGCAGCGTGATATTCGAGGTAGCGACGGGTGCAGCGAAATCCCGTGCTGAGCACCATGCGCAGGCGCCACGCCCAACTTTCGGTGACCCCAAGGCGACGTTGCGGCGGCGCGATCAGGGCGATGCCGATCAGGCGGTCGTTGACCAGCAGGCCGATGGCCGGCAGGTCCTGGAGAAAATGCTGGGTCACCAGTTCGCGCACCGTGGCGCGAACCCGCTGTTCGTAACCGGGGCGTTCAGCTTCGAACAGATAGCCGAAGGTCGGTTCGTGTCGATAAGCCTGGTACAGCAGCGAACGGGCTTCACGGGCGTAGCCGCTGTCGAGCATGTGAATATCGGCGATGGCGGTCGAGGTTTCGGGCATGACGGTTGATCTCCCCGGCACAGCTCGGATGGCTGCGCTCCTGTTGTTACTGTTGTTACGAGCTGATCGGCGCTGACACAGTTCCTTAAAGATCCGAAATGAGTGTAGGCAATGAATTCGCCTTCGCGAGCAGGCTCGCTCCCACAAAAGCAAAGGCCGGCGCATAACCTGTGGGAGCGGGCTTGCTCGCGAAAGGGCCATCACTGCCCACACAAGACTGACAGGCAAAACCCAATCCCCTCACCCCACACTGGCCCGATTCCCCCATGTCAGCTAGCATCGCCCTTTTGCCAGGACTGCCGACCATGAAGATCGTCTCCTTCAACATCAACGGGCTGCGCGCCCGTCCCCATCAGCTGGCGGCGCTGATCGAAAAGCACCAGCCCGATGTGATCGGCTTGCAGGAAACCAAAGTCCACGATGAGCAGTTCCCGCTGGCCGAGGTGCAGGCGCTGGGCTACCACGTGTATTTCCACGGGCAAAAAGGCCATTACGGCGTCGCCCTGCTCTCGCGCCAGGAACCGCTGGCCCTGCATAAAGGTTTCGCCACCGATGAAGAAGATGCCCAGCGGCGTTTCATCTGGGGCACCTTCGCCGACGCCAACGGTGTCCCGGTCACCATCATGAACGGTTATTTCCCACAGGGCGAAAGCCGCGACCACCCGACCAAATTCCCGGCCAAGGAGCGTTTCTACGGCGACTTGCAGCAATTGCTGGAAAGCCAGTTCAAGAACGACCAGCCGCTGGTGGTGATGGGCGATGTGAACATTTCCCCGGAAGACTGCGACATCGGCATCGGCCCGGACAACATGAAGCGCTGGCTGAAGACCGGCAAATGCAGCTTTCTGCCGGAAGAGCGCGAGTGGATGGCCCGCCTGAAGAACTGGGGCCTGGTCGACAGTTTCCGTCACCTGAACCCGGACGTGACCGACACCTTCAGCTGGTTCGACTACCGCAGCCGTGGCTTCGAAGACGAACCCAAGCGCGGCCTGCGCATCGATCTGATCCTCGCCTCCCACGGCTTGCTGCCGCGGGTGAAGGCCGCCGGTGTGGACTACGAACTGCGCGGCATGGAAAAACCTTCGGACCATGCGCCGATCTGGCTTGAGTTGAGCTGATCCCGAAACGTACCCAGCGCCAATGTGGGAGCGGGCTTGCTCGCGAATGCGGTGTTTCAGTCAATGCATGTATCGACTGATCTGACGCTTTCGCGAGCAAGCCCGCTCCCACATTGGAAAAGTATCATTTTTCGGAAACCTTACTGACTTAATCTCCCGACACCTCCTTTGGCTATATAAGGTGCCGGCATGATGCTGCGCGTATTGTTCCTGTTGATGCTGTGCCTCGGCTTGCCACACCTGGCGGCTGCCGGCAATTTGCCGACAGCTGGACAAGGCCCGGTGCTGCGCATTCAAGGCTCCAACACCATCGGCGCAGCCCTGGGACCGGCGCTGGTCGAGGGCCTGCTGGGCGAACAGGGCCTGCGCAGGATTCACCGCGAAACCCCGGACACCGCCAACGAACTGCGCATTGTCGGCGAAACCGCTGAGGGCCATCGGGTCGTGGTGGAGGTGGCGGCCCATGGTTCCAGCACCGGTTTCACTGCACTCAAAACAGCCAGCGCCGATCTTGCCGCCTCGTCGCGCCCGATCAAGGACAGCGAACTGACAAGCCTGCAATCCCTCGGTGACCTGAAAAGCCCGAGCGCCGAACAAGTCATCGCCATCGATGGCCTGGCGATCATCCTTCACCCGGACAATCCGCTGACTCAACTCGGCACCGAGCAACTGGCGCGCATTTTCAGTGGCGAAGTCAAAACCTGGGAAGAAATCGGCGGCCGCGTCGGGCCGATTCATCTGTATGCACGGGATGATCAGTCCGGTACCTACGACACCTTCAAGGAACTGGTCCTGAGTGATCGCGGGAAAGGTCTCAGCAGCACGGCGAAACGCTTCGAATCCAGTGAACAACTGTCCGACGCCGTGAGTGCAGACCCACAAGGCATTGGTTTTATCGGCCTGCCCTACGTGCGCCAGGCCAAAGCCGTGGCGATTGTCGATGGACAATCACAAGCCATGCCGCCACTGAACAACCTGATTGCCACGGAAGACTATCCGCTGTCCCGCCGACTGTTTTTTTATCTGCCACCGAGCAGGGAAAACCCTTGGGCCGATGCACTGGTGGCGTTTGCCCAAAGCAGCAAAGGACAAGCGATTGTCGCCGCCAACGGTTTCATCGCCCAGACCGTCCAGGCCATGACCGTGACACCCAATGCGTTGATGCCCGAGGGTTATCAGGCTCTGAGCCGTCACGCACAGCGTTTGTCGGTCAACTTTCGTTTCGAAGAAGGCAGCGCAACGCTGGACAACAAGGCGCAACAAGACTTGTCCCGGGTGCTCGACTATATAAAGCAGCACGACAAAACCAGTGGCCAGGTAACACTGGTGGGCTTTGGCGATGACAAGAGCGACCCGGCGCGCGCCGATCTGTTGTCAAAGCTGCGAGCCATGGCGGTAAGGCGGGAGTTGGTGAAAAGCGGTGTGGTGTTTCGCGAGATACGCGGATTTGGAGCGCAGATGCCGGTGGCGGCCAATAGCGCCGATGAGGGAAGGATCAAGAATCGGCGGGTTGAGGTTTGGGTGTATTGAATCTGATGTTGCTGCATCGAATGGAATGACGCCTTCGCGAGCAAGCCCGCTCCCACATTGGATCTCTACATGGCGCAGATTCAGTGTGGGAGCGGGCTTGCTCGCGAATGGCAGTCGCCGCGGTCTTAGTGCCCGCTACGCATCATCTCTTTCGGCACATATTTGCCGATTTCGAATTTGCCGATCGCCGCACGGTGCACTTCGTCCGGGCCGTCGGCCAGGCGCAGGGTGCGCTGCATCGCATACATGTAGGCCAGCGGGAAATCGTTGGAAACCCCTGCCCCGCCATGGATCTGGATCGCCCGGTCGATCACCCGCAACGCAACGTTTGGCGCGACGACCTTGATCTGCGCGATCTCGCTGCGGGCCACTTTGTTGCCAACGGTGTCCATCATGTACGCCGCCTTGAGTGTCAGCAGGCGTGCCATGTCGATCTCCATCCGCGAATCGGCGATCTTGTCGACGTTGCCGCCCAGCCGCGCCAGGGGCTTGCCGAATGCCGTACGGCTCACCGAGCGCTTGCACATCAGTTCCAGTGCACGCTCGGCCATGCCGATCGAACGCATGCAATGGTGAATCCGGCCCGGGCCAAGGCGACCTTGAGCGATTTCGAAGCCGCGTCCTTCGCCCAACAGGACGTTTTCGTACGGCACCCGGACATTTTCAAACAGCACTTCGGCGTGACCATGAGGCGCATCGTCGTAACCGAACACCGGCAGCGGGCGCACAATCTTCACGCCGGGGGTATCGACCGGCACCAGAATCATCGAGTGCTGGGCGTGGCGTGGCGCGTCCGGATTGCTCAGCCCCATGAAAATCAGGATTTTGCAGCGAGGGTCGCAAGCACCCGAGGTCCACCATTTCTTGCCGTTGATCACCCACTCATCACCATCGCGCACCGCACGGGCGGCCATGTTGGTGGCATCGGAGGAGGCAACGTCCGGTTCGGTCATGGCGAACGCCGAGCGGATCTCGCCGCGCAGCAAGGGTTCGAGCCAGCGTTGCTTCTGTTCTTCGTTGGCATAACGCACCAGCACTTCCATGTTACCGGTGTCCGGTGCCGAGCAGTTGAACGGCTCTGGTCCCAGCAGCGAGCGGCCCATGATTTCCGCCAACGGCGCGTATTCGAGGTTGGTCAGACCGGCACCGAGCTCAGACTCAGGCAGAAACAAATTCCACAGCCCTTCAGCCTTGGCCTTGAGTTTGAGTTCTTCCATGATCGCGGTCGGCTGCCAGCGGTCGCCCTCGGCGACCTGGCGCTCGAACACGGCTTCGGCGGGATAAACGTAGGTGTCCATGAACGCTGTTACGCGCTCACGCAGTTCCTGAACCTTGGGCGAATAAGCGAAATCCATGAGCGAGATACCTTCTTGGGGGAGGTTGTTTAGATCATGCAATCGATGCTAGAACAGCCATGAAAATTTACCTAGCCTATTCTCGGCGTGTATAAACATTCATCACCGATATATGATCGGCTGATCGTCAAGGTCAGCCCGCCCACACAATAAGAGAGCCGCGTAATGAATCTGAGCAAGGTCGATCTCAACCTTTTCATCGTCTTCGACGCGATCTACACCGAAGCCAACCTGACCCGTGCCGGGCAGATTGTCGGCATCACCCAACCGGCGGTGTCGAACGCTCTGGCCCGCCTGCGCGAGACCTTCAACGACCCGCTGTTCGTACGCACGGCCCAAGGCATGGTGCCGACGCCCATGGCGCAGAACATCATCGGCCCGGTGCGCAATGCGCTCTCACTGCTGCGCGTGTCGGTGCAGGAAAGCCGCATTTTCAATCCGCAGCAAGCGGCCAAGACCTATCGCATCAGCATGACCGACCTCACCGAAGCGGTGATCCTGCCGCCGCTGTTCCAGCGCCTGCGCCGCCTGGCGCCGACGGTGATCATCGAGAGTTTTCTGTCCAAACGCCGCGAGACCACCAAGGAACTGGCGGCCGGCCGCCTGGACTTTGCGGTCGATGCGCCGCTCAACACCGACCCGCAGGTACGTCACGTCAAGTTGATGGAGGACCGCTACGTGTGCGCCATGCGCAAGGGGCATCCGCTGGCGGGCAAGGAAAAACTCACGCTGGATGATTACCTGGGCCTGACCCACATCCATATTTCCAGCCGCCGCAGCGGCCTCGGTTATGTCGACCTGGCGCTGGGCAAGATGGGCATCCAGCGCAAGATCGCCCTGCGTTCCCAGCATTACCTGATGGCCTCGCAGGTGTTGCAGCAGACGGACATGGTCATGACCGTGCCGGAACGCTTCGCCCGCCGCAACGACCTGCACGCCTTTTATCTGCCGGTCAACGATGTGCCACCGGTGGAAACCCACCTTTACTGGCACGAAAGCACTGACCAGGACCCGGCGAACCGCTGGATGCGCGAGCAGATGATCGAGTTGTGCCAGCAGGTGACGGCGCAGGAGAAGAAGCTCGAGAAGGTGTAAAGGCGTCACACCGCGTTATCGTTCTTCGCGAGCAAGCCCGCTCCCACATTGGATCTTCAGTGGACACAATACTGGTGCCCTGCACAAATCCCTGTGGGAGCGGGCTTGCTCGCGAAGGGGCCAGCAAGAACGCTGAAAATTCACGCCCCTTGACGTAAACGTCAACCTGCCATTAGCTTAGCGCCATGACCTTTTGCGAGCGCTTCCATGAGCAGCCAGACCTACAGCATTTCCGACCTCGCCCGCGAGCTCGACATCACCACCCGCGCCATTCGCTTTTATGAGGAGCAAGGCCTGCTCAGCCCCGAGCGCCGTGGTCAGGAACGCATTTACTCGCCCCGGGACAAAGTCAGCCTGAAGCTGATCCTGCGGGGCAAACGCATCGGTTTCTCGCTGGCTGAATGCCGCGAGCTGATCGAGCTTTACGACCCGTCCAGCGGTAACACAAAACAGTTGCACAGCATGCTGGCGAAAATCAGCGAGCGCCGTGAGCAGCTTGAACAGCAGTTGCTGGACATCGAACAGATGAAACTGGAGCTCGATACTGCCGAAGAGCGCTGCGTACAGGCGCTGGAGCAGACCCTCAAAAGCCAGGAATCAATTCAGTAAATCCACACCGCCCCCTGTAGGAGCGAGCCTGCTCGCGATGGTCGTTAACGATAACGCGTGTTTGCTGGATAAACGCGGTGCCTGAGAACCCATCGCGAGCAGGCTCGCTCCTACAGGGTTCTCCGAACAATCAGCACAGGTCAAAGCCCATGTCCCTCCCCTCCCACGTACGCATTGTCGAAGTCGGCCCGCGCGATGGCCTGCAAAACGAAGCCCAACCCATCAGCGTTGCCGACAAGGTGCAACTGGTCGATGCACTGACCGCAGCCGGGCTCGGCTATATAGAAGTCGGCAGTTTCGTGTCGCCCAAGTGGGTGCCGCAGATGGCCGGCTCCGCCGAGGTTTTCGCGCAGATCCAGCGCAAACCGGGTGTGGTCTATGGCGCACTCGCTCCCAACCTGCGCGGTTTCGAAGATGCCCTCGCCGCCGGGGTCAAGGAAGTGGCCGTGTTCGCCGCGGCGTCCGAGGCGTTTTCCCGGCGCAACATCAATTGCTCGATCAGCGAAAGCCTGGAGCGTTTCGCGCCGATCATGGAGGCCGCCAGACAACATGGGGTGACCGTGCGCGGGTATGTGTCCTGCGTGCTGGGCTGCCCCTATGAAGGTCACGTCACCCCGGAGCAAGTCGCTTTGGTCGCTCGCGAGCTCTATGCCATGGGCTGCTACGAGGTCTCGCTGGGGGACACCATCGGCACCGGCACCGCTGGCGCGACCCGGAAAATGTTCGAAGTGGTAGCAAAGGATGTACCCCGTGAAAAGCTCGCCGGGCACTTCCACGACACCTATGGCCAGGCCGTGGCCAACATCTACGCCAGCCTGCTGGAAGGTATCTCGGTGTTCGACAGCTCCATCGCCGGTCTCGGCGGCTGCCCCTATGCCAAGGGCGCCAGCGGTAACGTCGCGACCGAAGACGTGGTTTACCTGCTGAACGGCCTGGGTATCGACACCGGAATCGACCTCGACGCCCTGATGCTCGCCGGTCAGCAGATTTGCAGCGTATTGGGTCGCCCTACCGGTTCCCGCGTGGCCAGGGCCCGCAGCGCACAGTGAGTGCGTTGAGTGTGTCCGGGTGTTACCGCGCAGACTCAAACGTGGGCGCAAGCGAGTAACACGGAAACAAAATGTAGGGTTTTGCCTGAGGAAAAAAACCCGCAAAACCTCAAAGCATTGATTTTAAAGGCTTTTTAAAAGTTGGCACGGCTCCTGCTATATCTATCGCATAACAAGAATAAAAAAATTGCGGCAACCCTAATAAAAACAAGACGTAACGACTCTGACATAACAAAAACAACACGGCAGAGACGCAGCTAACAGATTTTTTTGGAGAAGATGTGCTTTTCAGGGTGCTTTTCGAAGTGACCCGCAATCAGACAGAGAATAATAAAACTACCTTCAGGTAGCTCCCGTACTGGTTGGATCGCTCAGCGAAAAAGCAGATCAGCGCTCAAAAAAATACGTTTGCTCTTGATCCCGGATGGGGATCGCCAAAAACAGCGGTAAAGGGCAACGGTTGCCAAAAACAAAAACAGACCGACCCTCAATAATAAAAAAAGAGCACGCGCAACGACAAATTAAAGGGGAGCTTCGGCTCCCCTTTGTGCTTTCCGGGACTCTGGTTCAGCGCCCATCGATCGACGCCCCACCCAACAGAAATCACAAAAAGCAACCTCTACGCCTGGCGGTATGCCTCCATCGTCTGACCCACGCAAAGCGCCCGACGCGCCTCTGGATCCTGCTCGTCCGAGTTCTGCATGCAGTTGCGGAAGTAGGCAACATAGCCGTCGAAGTCTTTTGCCGCCCGCTCTGGAGAGACCTTTGTCAGGTGCTCGATGAAACGACGCGGTGAGACTTCGAAATGCTGATAATCAATCGGATAGTTGAAGTAACCTCCCCAATTGATAAAACCATAATTGGCAAACACATTGACTACCGGCTCAGCAAGACCAAATCGCTCCGATTTCTCGGGCCGAAACTGCATTCGGTTGACATAAGCACGCGCGGAAACAACCGGATCAATCATCGCCTGACCAGTAGGCTGGATATTAATGTAGGGATTCTGGATCGGGTTAAGATCAATCGCGGCACCGTATGCATGAAGAGACCAACTACTACCCCCGGTAATCGCCCGCCCATTGAAAGCCGAAGTATTGTTATCGGCCATGGAGGCGCCATCATTCCCCATGTAATGTTCGAGACCGCGCGCTATTTTCAATGGGAACGCCATATGATGAAGATCGTTGAAAATGCTTTGCACATAAGGGGCAAAGGCATCCAGCACGGTTATCGAGCCTTGTTCGACCCGGCCTTCGAAATTGGTGAAATCGAAGGAAACCACGCGCAATCTGTCACAGCCAACCGGATTTTTGTCGGTAATGACATTAGTCGTCTTCATTAACTCGCACAGCTCAGGGGTGACCGGAGAAACACTGGCCTGTGCCACCTCGCTCAGTCCTACGAGCGCTGCTGAACACAAAACCCCGGCCATTAATAAGTTTCTTACTTCCATGTCAGTTTCAACTCCTGTAATAACTCACACCACTTCATGTGGGCGTATCGAAACCTTACAGGGAATCCAGCAACAGGATCATCCGATCAAGTGTATGCCAACGTAAACTTGACTTTTAAAACGCAGACACTAAAAAGCCGATACGGGTATCGGCTTTATTCAGCACAGCTCTGAAACGGTTTTTTGCCCCGCGGCATCTAAACGGAGCCTACCGATTTACCTTGAGCTCCTCGATACTTATTTCGCGCATCCGGAATTTCTGGATCTTGCCGGTCACGGTCATTGGAAACTCCTCGACGAACTTGAAGTAACGCGGCGTCTTGAAGTGCGCGATGCGCTCCTTGCACCAGGCTTGCAGCTCTTGTTCGGTAGCGCTGTGGCCGGGGTGGAACTTGATCCAGGCGACGATCTCTTCGCCGTAGCGCGAGCATGGAATGCCGATCACCTGAACGTCCGCAACGGCCGGATGCGTGAAGAAAAACTCTTCCAGCTCCCGCGGGTAAATATTCTCACCACCACGGATGATCATGTCCTTGTTGCGCCCGGCAATACACACGTACCCCTCCTCGTTCATGCTCGCCAGATCACCGGTGTGCATCCAGCCTGCCGGATCGATGGCTTCTGCGGTGCCTTCAGGGTTGTTCCAGTAACCCAGCATCACACTGTAACCGCGAGTGCACAGCTCACCGATGGTGCCCCGCGGTACCAGGTTGCCCGCTTCGTCGATGATCTTGCTTTCAAGCTGCGGCTGGGTGCGGCCGACGGTGGTCACGCGCAATTCCAGGTCGTCTGAAGGACCGGTCTGCAATGACACCGGACTGGTTTCCGTCATGCCGTAGGCAATCTGCACTTCGCTCATGTGCATTTCGCTGATGACCCGACGCATCACTTCGATAGGACAGGTTGCGCCTGCCATGATCCCGGTGCGCAGGCTCGACAGATCGAATTCGGCACGTTGCGGCTGGTCGAGCATGGCGATGAACATGGTCGGCACGCCGTACAGCGCCGTGGCTTTTTCTTCAGCCACAGTGCCGAGGGTCAGTAACGGATCGAACGCGTCGTTCGGATAAATCATCGTGCTGCCATGGGTGATGCAGCCGAGGTTGCCCATGACCATGCCGAAGCAGTGATACAAGGGCACCGGAATCACCAGGCGATCGGCCGCCGTCAGGCCCAGGCTTTCACCGACCATGTAACCGTTGTTGAGAATGTTGTAGTGACTGAGGGTCGCGCCCTTGGGAAAACCGGTGGTGCCAGAGGTGTACTGGATATTCACCGGCTGATCGAAATGCAGGCTGTTCTGGCGCTCATGCAGTTGCTCGACTGTCACGCTGTCCGCCAGACCGGTCAATTGCGACCAGGGCAGGAACCCCGACGGCGGCTGGACATCCAGGCTGATAACGCCACGCAACTGCGGCAACCGCTCGCTCTGCAGTTTGCCGATGGATTGCTCGGCCAGCTCGGGCACCAGGCCTTGCAGCATCGCGTGATAGTTTGAGGTCTTGAAGGCCCCGGCGCAAACCAGCCATTGGCAGCCGGATTGCTTGAGTACGTATTCGAGTTCGGAACTGCGATACGCCGGATTGATATTAACCAGGATCACGCCGATTTTCGCGGTGGCAACCTGGCTGATGCACCACTGCGCACAGTTCGGCGCCCAGATGCCAAGGCGATCCCCGGCTTGCAGCCCCAGTGCCAGCAGAGCTCTGGCGTGCAGGTCCGCGGCCTCGGCCAACTGCCGCCAGGTGTAACGCAGCTGTTGATGGCGCACAACCAGCGCCTCCCCGTCCGGGAACTGCGCGACCGTGTTGTCGAACGCCTGGCCGATGGTCATCGCCAGCAAGGCTTTGTCCTGGGAACCACGGGTGTAACTGCATTGCGGGCTTGCACTGGGTTGATCCATGACGACCCCTATTGTCTTTATTTATGGGCTACCGGCGGTCCGTTGTGGGAGCGGGCTTGCTCGCGAAAGCGGTGTATCAGACAACATGAATGTCGACTGACTGGACGCCTTCGCGAGCAAGCCCGCTCCCACAGGATGGGTCCGCGTTCTATCTTGAACTGGCTCTACTCTCGCTCAAGTTGACGTTAACGTAAAGGGTGATTGACAGCCATTCGTCACAGGCTTACGTTAACGTAAAGGTGAGAACCCGATCACGGCCCTCTCCCGCCCTACAAAAAAGCCAAAAGGTGACCCATGAGCTACCCATCCCTGAACTTTGCCCTCGGTGAAACCATCGACATGCTGCGCGATCAGGTCCAGTCCTTCGTCGCCAAGGAGATCGCCCCACGCGCCGCTCAGATCGACATCGACAACCTGTTCCCCGCCGACCTGTGGCGCAAATTCGGCGACATGGGCCTGCTGGGTATTACCGTGCCGGAAGAGTACGGCGGCGCTGGCCTGGGTTACCTGGCTCACGTGGTCGCAATGGAAGAAATCAGCCGTGGTTCGGCCTCGGTGGCCCTGTCCTATGGCGCCCACTCCAACCTCTGCGTGAACCAGATCAACCGCAACGGCAACCACGAACAGAAATCCAAATACCTGCCGAAGCTGATCAGCGGCGAGCACATCGGTGCGCTGGCCATGAGTGAGCCGAATGCCGGTTCCGACGTGGTCTCGATGAAACTGCGCGCCGACAAGCGTGGCGACCACTACGTGCTCAACGGCAGCAAGACCTGGATCACCAACGGTCCGGACGCCAACACCTACGTGATCTACGCCAAGACCGACCTGGAAAAGGGCCCCCACGGCATCACCGCGTTCATCGTCGAGCGCGACTGGAAAGGTTTCAGCCGCAGCAACAAGTTCGACAAGCTCGGCATGCGCGGTTCGAACACCTGCGAGTTGTTCTTCGATGACGTCGAAGTGCCGGAAGAAAACATCCTCGGCGTACTCAACGGTGGCGTGAAAGTGCTGATGAGCGGCCTTGACTACGAGCGCGTCGTCCTTTCAGGTGGCCCGACCGGGATCATGCAGGCCTGCATGGACCTGATCGTGCCGTACATCCACGACCGCAAGCAGTTCGGCCAAAGCATCGGCGAATTCCAGCTGATCCAGGGCAAGGTCGCCGACATGTACACCCAGCTCAACGCCAGCCGCGCCTACCTGTACGCCGTGGCCCAGGCTTGCGAGCGCGGCGAAACCACGCGCAAGGACGCCGCCGGCGTGATCCTCTACAGCGCCGAACGCGCCACGCAAATGGCCCTCGACGCGATCCAGATTCTCGGTGGCAACGGCTATATCAATGAATTCCCGGCCGGTCGTCTGTTGCGTGACGCCAAGCTGTACGAAATCGGCGCGGGCACCAGTGAGATCCGTCGCATGCTGATCGGTCGCGAACTGTTCAACGAAACCCGCTAAACGGAGCTGTCCATGGCTACCCTGCATACCCAGCTCAACCCCCGTTCAGCGGAGTTCGCCACCAACAGTGCGGCGATGCTCAAGCAGGTCGACGCGTTGCACACCCTGCTCGCCCAAGTGGCGCAAGGTGGCGGCCCGAAGGCTCAGGAACGCCACACCTCGCGGGGCAAACTGCTGCCTCGCGAGCGCATCAACCGCTTGCTCGATCCGGGCTCACCGTTTCTGGAAATCAGCCAACTGGCGGCGTATGAGGTGTATGGCGAAGACGTCCCTGCTGCGGGCGTGATCGCCGGGATCGGTCGCGTGGAAGGCGTCGAATGCATGATCGTCGCCAACGACGCCACGGTAAAAGGCGGCTCGTATTACCCGCTGACCGTGAAAAAACACCTGCGCGCCCAGACCATTGCCCAGCAGAATCGCCTGCCGTGCATTTACCTGGTGGATTCGGGCGGCGCCAACCTGCCGCGTCAGGATGAAGTGTTCCCGGACCGCGAGCACTTTGGGCGGATCTTCTTCAACCAGGCCAACATGAGCGCCATGGGCATTCCGCAGATTGCCGTGGTCATGGGTTCTTGCACCGCTGGCGGCGCCTACGTGCCGGCGATGGCCGACGAAGCGATCATGGTCCGCGAGCAAGCGACCATCTTCCTCGCCGGCCCGCCGCTGGTGAAGGCCGCGACCGGTGAAGTGGTCAGCGCCGAGGACCTCGGCGGGGCCGATGTGCACTGCAAGATTTCCGGGGTGGCCGACCATTACGCCGAGAGCGATGAACACGCCCTGGCCCTGGCACGCCGCAGCGTCGCCAACCTCAACTGGCGCAAACAAGGCGAGGTTCAACAACGCACGCCGATCGCCCCGCTCTACAGCAGCGACGAGTTGTACGGCGTGGTGCCGGCCGATGCCAAGCAGCCGTTCGACGTGCGCGAAGTCATCGCGCGACTGGTGGACGGGTCGGTGTTCGACGAGTTCAAGGCGCTGTTCGGGACAACGCTGGTCTGCGGTTTTGCTTACCTGCACGGTTACCCGATCGCGATCCTCGCCAACAACGGCATTCTTTTCGCTGAAGCTGCGCAGAAAGGCGCGCACTTCATTGAACTGGCATGCCAGCGCGGCATTCCGTTGTTGTTCCTGCAAAACATCACCGGCTTCATGGTCGGCCAGAAATACGAAGCCGGCGGTATTGCCAAGCACGGCGCGAAACTGGTGACGGCGGTGGCTTGCGCCAAGGTGCCGAAGTTCACGGTGATCATCGGCGGCAGCTTCGGTGCCGGTAACTACGGCATGTGCGGTCGCGCCTACGATCCGCGCTTCTTGTGGATGTGGCCAAACGCACGCATCGGTGTGATGGGCGCCGAACAGGCGGCCGGCGTGCTGGTGCAGGTCAAGCGCGAACAGGCCGAACGCAGCGGCCATGGCTTCAGTGCCGAGCAGGAAGCCGAGATCAAGCAACCGATCCTCGACCAGTACGAAGAACAGGGTCACCCCTACTATTCCAGCGCGCGCCTGTGGGACGACGGTGTCATCGACCCGGCCCAGACCCGCGACGTACTGGCCCTGGCCTTGTCCGCGTCGTTGAACGCGCCAATCGAACCGAGCCGCTTCGGCGTGTTCCGGATGTGATTTTTTTGTTGTAGGAGCGAGCCTGCTCGCGATGGACGTTAACGATAACGCGTGTTTTCTGAAAAAACGCGCCGCCCTGTAGCCCATCGCGAGCAAGCTCGCTCCTACACAAGAGCCGTGGAGACGGACGAATATGAGCGACTTCAACACCCTCGAACTGCTGAGCGATCCAAGGGGTTTTGCGACTCTCTGGCTCAGCCGTGAAGAAAAGAACAACGCCTTCAACGCCGAAATGATCCGAGAACTGATCATCGCCCTCGACAAAGTCGCGAGCGATGCCAGCCTGCGCTTCCTGATCGTGCGCGGCCGTGGCAAGCATTTCAGCGCCGGCGCTGACCTGGCCTGGATGCAGCAATCGGCCGAACTCGATTACGCCACCAACCTCGATGACGCCCGGGAACTGGCGGAGTTGATGTACAACCTGGCCAAACTGAAAGTGCCGACCCTGGCCGTGGTGCAAGGCGCAGCCTTCGGCGGTGCGCTGGGCCTGATCAGTTGCTGCGACATGGCCATCGGTGCCGATGACGCGCAGTTCTGCCTGTCGGAAGTGCGCATCGGCCTGGCACCGGCAGTGATCAGCCCATTCGTGGTGCAAGCCATCGGCGAGCGCGCGACCCGGCGTTATGCCCTGACGGCCGAGCGCTTTGGCGGGCAACGGGCACGGGAAATCGGCCTGTTGTCGGAGAGCTATGCAAGTGCCGAACTGGATCAGAAAGTCGAGCAGTGGATCGACAACCTGCTGCTCAACAGCCCGGCGGCCATGCGCGCCAGCAAGGATCTGTTGCGCGAAGTCGGCGACGGCTCATTGACCCCGGCATTGCGCCGCTACACCGAAAACGCCATCGCCCGCATCCGCGTCAGCCCCGAGGGGCAGGAAGGCCTGCGTGCCTTCCTGCAAAAACGTCCGCCGAGCTGGCAAGCCGAAACCACCAAGGAGCCCCGTTGATGAGCGCACCTGTCCTCACCACCCTGCTGGTGGCCAACCGTGGCGAAATCGCTTGCCGGGTGATGCGCACCGCCAAGGCCCTGGGCCTGACGACCGTGGCCGTGCACAGCGCCACCGACCGTGACGCCCGGCACAGCCGCGAAGCCGACATTCGCGTTGACCTGGGTGGCAGCAAAGCCGCCGACAGCTACCTGCAGATCGACAAACTGATCGCCGCCGCCAAGGCCAGCGGCGCCCAGGCGATTCACCCTGGCTATGGTTTTCTGTCGGAGAACGCCGGATTCGCCCGCACCATCGAAAACGCCGGCCTGATTTTCCTCGGCCCACCTGCCTCTGCCATCGACGCCATGGGCAGCAAGTCCGCGGCCAAAGCCTTGATGGAAACCGCCGGCGTGCCACTGGTGCCCGGTTATCACGGCGAAGCCCAGGACCTGGAAACCTTCCGCGATGCCTGCGAACGCATCGGCTACCCGGTGCTGCTCAAGGCCACCGCAGGTGGCGGCGGCAAAGGCATGAAAGTGGTCGAGGACGTCAGCCAGCTGGCCGAAGCCCTTGCCTCGGCCCAGCGTGAGGCGCAATCGTCGTTCGGCGATTCGCGGATGCTGGTAGAGAAATACCTGCTCAAGCCACGTCATGTGGAAATCCAGGTGTTCGCCGACCAGCACGGCAACTGCCTGTACCTCAACGAGCGTGACTGCTCGATTCAGCGCCGGCACCAGAAAGTCGTCGAAGAAGCCCCGGCACCGGGCCTGAGTCCGGAACTGCGGCGCGCCATGGGGGAAGCGGCCGTGCGTTCGGCGCAGGCCATCGGCTACGTCGGTGCCGGCACCGTTGAGTTTTTGCTGGATGCGCGCGGCGAGTTCTTCTTCATGGAGATGAACACCCGTCTGCAAGTCGAACACCCGGTCACCGAAGCCATCACCGGTCTCGACCTGGTGGCCTGGCAGATTCGCGTGGCACGCGGCGAAGCATTGCCGATGACTCAGGATCAGGTGCCGCTGGTGGGCCACGCGATCGAAGTGCGGCTGTACGCCGAAGATCCGGGCAATGATTTCCTGCCGGCGACCGGTCGCCTGGAGCTGTATCGCGAATCCGCCCCGGGGCCCGGACGCCGGGTGGACAGCGGCGTTGAAGAAGGCGATGAAATTTCGCCGTTCTACGACCCGATGCTCGGCAAGCTGATTGCCTGGGGCGAGGATCGTGAACAGGCACGGTTGCGCCTGCTGAGCATGCTCGACGAGTTCGCCATCGGTGGGTTGAAAACCAACATCAACTTCCTGCGGCGCATCATCGGTCACCCGGCGTTCGCCGCTGCCGAACTCGATACCGGCTTCATTCCGCGCTATCAGGAACAGTTGCTGCCGGCGCCAGCGCAACTCGGCGATGAGTTCTGGCAAGCCGCCGCCCAGGCATTTGCCCAGAGCCAGCCGCATGCAACCCGTGCCGATGACCCGGGTTCACCGTGGGCGGCGCCTAATGGTCTGCGTGCCGGTTTGCCGAGAGAAATCACTCTGCACTTGAGTTGTGAAGGCCAGGACCGTGCACTGACGCTGGGCGATATCAATGCTGACAGTGCCCGGCTCAAGGGTGAGCATCTGTTGACCGAGCAGGCTGGCGTGCGTCGTCAACACCGCGCAATACGCCGTGGCGAGCATGTGTATTTGCAGTGGGATGGCGAATTGCACCGCATCGAGGCCTACGACCCGATCAGCGCCGTCGAGGCCAGCCACAGCCATCAGGGCGGGCTGACCGCACCGATGAACGGCAGCATCGTCCGCGTGCTGGTGGAGGCCGGGCAATCGGTCGAGGCCGGGGCGCAGTTGGTGGTACTGGAAGCGATGAAGATGGAGCACAGCATTCGCGCGCCCCATGCCGGGGTGATCAAGGCGCTGTATTGCCAGGAAGGCGAGATGGTCAGCGAAGGCAGTGCGCTGGTCGAACTGGAAGAAGCGTGAAATGAAGATCGGTCCTGCGCATTGCCAGGACCGATCTGATCAGAACCTGGCGGTTGCCTGAACCACTACGCCGATGATTCGACATTCATCGGCGTACAAGGCTTTCGGATACGTCGGATTGAGCGGGACCAGATAACGCTGACCGCCCTCTTCGATCAGCTTGCGAAACGTGGCTTCAGTGCTGTCCGGCCACTGGGCGATGACCAGTTTGCCAGGCACGGCTTCCACAGCCGGGTCCACCAGGATCAACATGCCTTCCGGGATGCTGATGCCATTGGGCGCGGTCATCGCATCGCCCGCCACTCTCAACCAGAATGCCGGCCCCCGGGCGTGGTAATCGGACAGTTCATAGCGCTCCTTGCCATACACCGGGACCTCGCCGTCGCGCAATTCGGCAGGCTCGTGCCAATCACTGATCGGGTAGCGAAAGTACGGGTTGTACTTGTGGGTCAGGGGAGTTTCGTCTTCCGTTGACGCCTGCGGTTCCCGGATCACCAGCGCCACTTCGAGAAACTCCAGGCCCAGCGCCTGCAACACACGGTTCATGTCTTCGATGCCGGGCTCACGACGTTTGTTGAGCCAGTGGCCAATGCCGCCCTGGGACATCCCGAGGCGCTCGGCGAGTATCTCTTGAGTGATTTTGAGTTCACTCATCTTGGCCTTGACCAATTCAATCCATTTATCCATGTGCGGCACGATACGTGGGCGCCTCCGACCATCAAAACACAAATTGTAGTATTTAAATCCTCGTCACAAATACAGTTCGTATTAGGATCGACTCACGGATCTGAATCTAACACGGAGCTTGCCATCGCCATGAACCCACCCGCCAATGACCTGCCGGACATGCAAATCGACACTACCCTCACCTCATCCCTGGACTCGGCGGCGGCACAACGCGCGCTGGACTATTACCTGAAACCTGCCGTTTCGGAGGAAGTGGCCGAGTCGCGTTTTTTTGATGTCAACCGCAACATAAGCGGCGAAGAGGCGCTGGTCCATGCCTTGGACCTGCTGCGCTGTGCCGCCGCCACCGCGTACGAATCAGCCAGTCACCTGCAAGGCGCAAACCGTGACCTGGCGTTTTCGACGGTGCACATGATCGACATGGCCAAGGCGATGGTTGATCGATCGCTGGAAAAGTATGAAAACGCTTGAAGTGAGAAGGTAAATCGAGAGGACAGGAAAGAATTTTCCTGTCGTGCAGGTAAAAATGCTTGACCTGCAAACGAGAATGATTATTATTGCATCAACTGGTCGCGAGATCAGTCGATGGACCAGGGGACCTTAGGTCGGTCTCCTGGACTATCTCCTCATCAGGCTAATCACGGTTTTTGACCCGGCTTTTTGCCGGGTCTTTTTTTGCCAGTTTTTTCTGGCTTTGGCTTCAGGCTAATGAAGTCTTTGGGTGCCGCAAATTCGATGGCGCGGATGATATCAAAAGAATGCCAGTTGGCAAGAGAGGCCCGGCATCATGGGTTCAAACCAGCGACAGATAGCACTTGAGAATCAATCGCACAGTCTCTAAGCTGCGTCAGCGTCAAGGAGGACGCCCCCACCTCTGCAGCCCGCAATTTCCCTCGGTTTCACCCCCTCTTGCGTGTAAAGTAGCCGCGATAAAAATCATATTCAGGACCCGATTATGACCGTGGGCAAATCCTCTTTCGACATCAGTGCCAACTTCGACAGCGGCAACATCCAAGTCATCGACATCAGCGATCCGCTCAAACCGCTTCTGGCCATTCGCCCGGACACCCGCAGCGCCCATTTCCAGTGGTTCCACTTCAAGGCCAGCGGCCTGCATGTCGGCCAGGAGCACTGGTTTCGCCTGAACAATGCCAGCCAGTCCTCCTATAACAAGGCCTGGACCGGCTATCAGGCGGTGGCGTCCTACGATCACGTCAACTGGTTCCGCGTACCCACCATTTTTGAAGGCGACTGCCTGCGTTTCAGCCTCGAAGCCGAGCAGACCCACGCCTGGTTCGCCTACTTCGAACCCTACAGCCGTGGACGTCACGACTGGCTGATCGAGCAGGCGCTGAGCAAGGCCGGTACCGAACTGCTGGCCACCGGCAAGAGCGTCGAAGGCCGTGACATCCAGCTGTTGCGCAAAGGCACCGGGGCCGAAGGCCGACGCAAGGTGTGGATGATTGCCCAGCAACATCCTGGCGAACACATGGCCGAGTGGTTCATGGAAGGCGTGATCGAACGCCTGGAAAAACACGACGACCCTGTGCTGAACAAACTGCTGGCCAGCGCCGACCTGTACCTGGTGCCGAACATGAACCCGGACGGCGCTTTCCACGGCCACCTGCGCACCAACGCCATGGGCCAGGACCTCAATCGTGCCTGGCAGAGCGCCAGCCAGGAAATCAGCCCGGAGGTCCTGTTCGTTCAGCAGCAGATGGAAAAGTACGGCGTCGATATGTTCCTCGACGTCCATGGTGACGAGGAAATCCCTCACGTGTTCACCGCCGGCTGCGAAGGCAATCCAGGCTACACGCCACGGGTCGAAAAGCTCGAAGAACACTTCCGCAGCCACCTGAAGCACACCACCAAAGACTTCCAGACCAAGTACGGCTACACCCGCGACGAACCGGGCCAGGCCAACATGACGCTGGCCTGCAACAGCGTCGGCCAGAAGTACGACTGCCTGTCGCTGACCCTGGAAATGCCGTTCAAGGATCATGACGACCACCCGAATCCGTTGACGGGCTGGTCGGGCAAGCGGTCGAAGCAGTTGGGCAAGGATGTGCTGACCACGCTTGCCGATATGGTCGATACCTTGCGCTGATCACCCTTCAGGATCAAAAGATCGCAGCCTTCGGCAGCTCCTACAGGAATCGGCGTACCTCTGTAGGAGCTGCCGCAGGCTGCGATCTTTTTTCAGGCGGCGATTAACCCCGATCCTTACCCCGCAACATACTGTCCAGCACTTCATCTCGCCGCACCCAACCGTGAAACAACGCGGCCGCCAGATGCAGCAACACGGTCAGAAACAGTAGATACGCCAGATACCCGTGCGCCTTGCGCAAAAACGCAAACAGCTGTGCATTCGCCGACACAATCGACGGCAGTTGCAACGTACTGCTGAGCATGACCGGCTCGCCCGATGCCGAAATCATCGCCCAGCCCAGCAGCGGCAAGACCAGCATCAGTGCATACAACAAGACATGCGAGGCCTTGGCCGCCAACGCTTGCCAACCCGGCAGATCCGCCGGCAGCGGAGGCTGCGTGGTAGAGAAACGCACCACCAGACGCACGATTACCAACAGCAAAATCGCGACCCCCAAGGGTTTGTGCAAATGGATCAGCCATTCATGCCGCTCGGACACCGAGGCGACCATGCCGGCACCGATAAACAGCATGGCGATGATCATCAGCGCCATCAGCCAGTGCAGCAGGCGTGCCAGCGGGGCAAAGTGGTTCGGTTGAGTGCTCATTGCCGGGTCTCCTGTGTGGCGGCGGGCAACTGGCTGACTTCGCTGGTGCGACGCAGGTAGGAATTGGCGTAACCGGCTGAACGAGCGGCAAGCAACGGGTCGTCGGAACCTTCGATCCCGGCAGGCAACACCAGCGGATCGTAATTGATGTCACGGCATTCGCCGTTGAGTTGCGGCTGAGTCTTTTCAAGCACCAGAGTGCCAGCGTTCAACACCTTGCGTCCTTCGGGCCAGGCCTTGCTGGCGTCGTTCACCGGATCGCCGGGGTTGGCCAGGGTGATGTTCAGTTGCCAGCGCAACGGGCCTGCGGCGATTCGCTGGACCAGGTCTTTCTCCAGGAAATCACTGCCCTCCGGCGCCGTGGCCCCGGGTGCATCCTGGGCCAGAGGCACCATGTTCCAGCGCACGGCCTGGCGTTGGCCCGCCGCGTTGACCAGGTAGAACGCATTGACGCTGTTGTAGTTTTCGGTCACATAACTGGCCGACGGCTTGGCGGTTTTGATCCAGGCCAGGAAAGGTGCCGCTTCGGGGTGCGAAGCAAAGAATGCGGGCACAGCCTTGGGGTCCGGTTTGCCGGTGGCCGGGTCTGGTGACTGGGCTTTTTGCAATTGATAGAACGCCTCGGGCGTGCCCACCGGGAACACCGGCATGCTGTTCATCCCGGTGCGCCACTGCTGGCCGTTGGCCTGAGTGAAGCGCAGGGCCATGCTGCGGATCGGCACGGCACTGTCCGGCGCGTAGGGGTTACCGGCCGGCAAGGCGAAACGCCCGACCACCGGCGTCTGCGCCTCATTGAAGACCTGAGCGGTGGAATAGCTGCGCACCTCACCGCTGCTTTCGAAGTGCCCGATCACGCACACGCCTTTTGAATGGTTGCGACGGAAACCCGGATGCACGCCGTTGTTGGTTTCCAGCACGTTGATCAGTTTCTTCGGGGTCAGGCGCTGTGGGTCGAAGGTGCCGTTGACGTAGGCAAACGCCCCTGCCAGTGCGGCAACGACCACGGCAATGCCCGCCAGACGCAACGTCAGGCTGGCCGCACTCAAGGGTGGCCGGGTGGGCGGTGATGATCGATCTACCATGAAAGACTCCAGGGCCATCGGCCACAAGTGAGAAGAATCAAGCAGACGAACCGCAGGCAGGTTTATTCCAGCGTGCGGTATTTATTTTTTCAGGCGTGGAATAACCTCGAGTACCGGGCGTCTTCCTAGTCCCAAGCGTAGTGACTAGCCAGAACTTCATGAACGATATCGACGAACAACTGAGAGAAATTATTCCCAGATTGCGGCGATTTGCTGTGTCGTTGACACGCAACTCCAGCAGCGCCGACGATCTGGTGCAGGCCAGCCTGGAGCGGGCACTGTCGAGTTGGGCTGGCAAACGCGCCGAGGGCGACTTGCGCGCCTGGCTGTTCTCGATTCTGTATCGGCAGTTTCTCGATGCGCACCGCCGCTCCCGGCGCTACGCGCGCATGCTCGATTTTTTCACCGGCCGTGACGATGCCCAGCCCTCGGTGGAGCGCACCGTCATTGCCCAATCGACCCTCAATGCCTTCGATCAACTGCCCACCGAACAACGCGCGCTGCTGCTCTGGGTCTCGGTAGAAGGCTTGAGTTACAAAGAGGTCGCCGAGATTCTCGACGTCCCCACCGGCACCGTGATGTCCCGCCTGTCCCGGGCTCGCCAGGCCCTGCGCCAACTCAGCGATGGCGAAATCAACCGCCCATCCCTGCGGAGACTCAAATGATCAGCATGCCCCCCAGCGAGCGAGACCTGCACGCCTACGTCGACCACCAACTGAGCGACGCCGACCGGCGCCTGGTGGAGACATTTCTGGCCAGTAACCCGCCCGTGGCGGCACAAGTGCGCGCCTGGCAGCAGGATGCCCAGGCACTGCGCGCGGCCTTGAGTGGAGCCTTGCAACAACCGTCGAACCCGGACCTGGATCCGGCGGTGATACGCCAGCGCCTCAAACGCCAATCCCGTCGACACCTGGCCAGTGCCGCGGTATTGCTCATCGCCGTCAGCTTCGGCGGTTTCAGCGGTTGGCAAGCGCGGGAGATGACACTCGCGAGCCCCCAGCTTCCAATGACCGATGCCCTGCAGGCGTATCGCCTGATTGCCCAGCAAGGCATCCTGCCGGCGGATTACAAGGCCGGCGACGACGGTGACATGCAAGGTTGGCTCGACCGCTACTTCACCCGGGCCAATCGCCTGCCCGACCTCTCGGGTGCCGGGTTCAAGCCGGCCAGCGGGCGTTTGCTGAGTACCGAGCAAGGCCCGGCAGCGATGGTGGTCTACGAGAATCAGGGCGGGCAGAAAATCAGTTTCTATGTGCGCCCGCCAGGACCGAAAAACTACCTGCTGCCCCGTGGCAGCCGTAGCGATGGAGACCTGCAGGCCGAGTACTGGTCGGGTGCTGGCTACAACTATGCGATGGTCAGCCCGGCGGACACAGCGGCGGCGCAGATGCTCAAGCAGACCACTCGGTTCTGATCCCCCTCTGTGGGAGCAAGCTTGCTCCCACAGGGTTTGCGGTGTTCCTTCAGAACCCGGTTACGGTGGCCCGGACAGGTCAACTCCGCTGGAAGCACATTCCCTGCTCTGGTTAAACTATGCCGCCGCAGCTCGGGGAGCCTGCCCGCACACCAGAGGTGACATCTCAGTGGCCGTTCGACCACCCAATCGTTCGCGAATCAAATCGCGCTGGCAATCGTTGCGTCGTCTTCTCGGCAAGGCACCGGCTGCCGGCAACGCCGAGGCAGGCGAGGCTATCCACGACTACTTTCGTCACCAGGCCCATTCCCGGGGCTACACCCTCAGTCACAGCCAGCAACGCGTGATCGACTGCATGGCCCGGCATACCTGCCTGTTGATGGGCGCTTCGACGCAAACCCTTCCGGGTCTTTACCTGCATGGTGCCGTGGGGCGCGGCAAGAGCTGGCTGCTCGACGGTTTTTTCCGCGCCGTTCCCCTCGTGCAAAAACAGCGCCTGCACTTTCATCAGTTTTTCGCCCAACTGCACCAGGGCATGTTCGAGCATCGCGAACATCCCGAGGCCCTGGCGATCACCCTGGATGCATTGCTCAGCGATTGCAGGGTGCTGTGTTTCGATGAGTTCCATGTGCACGACATCGGCGATGCGATGCTCATCACCCGGTTGTTCAAGGCACTGTTTCAGCGCGGCATCCTGTTGCTGGTCACCTCCAACTACCCGCCCGCAGGCCTGTTGCCCAATCCGCTGTACCACGCCCGCTTCAAACCGGTGATCGACTTGATCAATGCACGCATGCAAGTCATGGAAGTCGGCGGTCCACACGACTATCGCAGCCAGGTCCGCAGCCATGCGCAGCAGCTGTTCACCCAAGGCCATTATGTGTGGCCAGCCAGCGCGGTGCAGCGGCGCTCATTGAATCTGCCGGATCGCGGCGCCCCGCCCCTATTGCTCCCCGTAGGCACCCGGCATTTCCAGGCGCGTTTGTGCGATGAGCGCCGCATCGGTTTTACTTTCGCCGACCTGTGCGACCAGCCTGTGGCCGTGATGGATTACCTGGAGCTATGCCGCCGCTTCGATCGCTGGATCATCGATGACCTGCCGCGGCTCGCTGAGTGCTCGATGGCCGCCCAACAGCGCTTCATCAACCTCATCGACGTACTGTACGACCAGGACAAGCACCTGACACTGCTCGCACAACACGCCCTGCGCGAATGCCTGGACGGCGATGCCATCGATCTGGCCCGCACCCGCAGTCGACTGGGGCAACTGGTCGAAGTCAGCGAACCGGCCTGACCGATATTATTGTGTTGTATTGACGGGCCTCTTCGCGAGCAAGCCCGCTCCCACATTGGATCTGTGCCAAGACAAAAATCCAATGTGGGAGTGGCGGTGCGACGATTCGACTTGCTCGCGAAAGCGGCCTGACAGGCGCCACATCTTTCCCGCTATCATGTCGCCCATTTCCCACGCGTCCTCCCCTTGGCTAATGGCGAATCTGTTCATGCATACCCTTGCTCAATTGCGTGCCGGCGAGTTGTCAGGCATCACGCGGCTGGATCTGGTCGACGGCCTCACGGAATTCCCCCGGGAGATTTTCGATCTGGCGGACTCGCTGGAAGTACTCAACCTCAGCGGCAATGCCTTGAGCACCCTGCCGGAAGACTTGCATCGCCTAACCCGTCTGCGCGTGCTGTTCTGCTCCGATAACCGCTTCACCGAGTTGCCGGCCTGTCTGGGCCAATGCGCCGCACTGACGATGATCGGCTTCAAGGCCAACCGCATCTCCCACGTGCCCGCTGCGGCGCTGCCACCACGGCTGCGTTGGCTGATCCTGACCGACAACTGCATCGAGACGCTGCCGAGCGAGTTGGGAGAGCGGCCATACCTGCAAAAGCTCATGCTCGCCGGCAACCGTTTGCACGCGCTGCCGGAGTCGTTGCGTCAGTGCCATCGGCTGGAGCTGATCCGCATCGCGGCCAACC
The DNA here is from genome assembly GCF_054343835.1 of Pseudomonas sp. GNP012. Lineage (NCBI taxonomy): Bacteria > Pseudomonadati > Pseudomonadota > Gammaproteobacteria > Pseudomonadales > Pseudomonadaceae > Pseudomonas > Pseudomonas sp. GNP012. Next base: position 3,277,645 of record NZ_JBTGUU010000001.1, read on the forward strand.
AGTTGACCGAGTTGCCGCTATGGCTGCTGGAATTGCCGAGCCTGACCTGGCTGGCGTACGCCGGTAACCCGCTGGAAACCGAAGCCGATGCCGCGGCCCTCGACGCGACACCGCGCATTGACTGGTCGGCATTGCGCCTGGAAAAAAAGCTTGGCGAAGGTGCGTCCGGGGTGATCCATCAGGCGGTCTGGCAACAGGCAGAGCAACCGCCCATGGCCGTTGCGGTGAAGCTCTACAAGGGCGAAATGACCAGCGATGGTTCACCGCTGCACGAGATGAACGCCTGCATCACCGCCGGCCTGCACCCGAACCTGATCCGCGTCGAAGGGCGGATTGTCGATCATCCGCAGCAAACCGCCGGGCTGGTGATGCAACTGATCGCACCGAGTTACCGCAACCTCGCCGCACTGCCGAGCCTAGCGTCGTGCAGCCGCGACATCTACCCCGACGACTTGCGCTTCAGTGCGGCCGTGGCGCTGCGCATTGCCTCGGGCATTGCCTCGGTGGCCGAACACCTGCACAGCCATGGCATCACCCACGGCGACCTCTACGGGCACAATATCCTGTGGAATGAGCAGGGAGACTGCTTGCTGGGGGACTTTGGCGCGGCGTCGTTCCACGGGATTTCCGACAGCCTTGAAAGCCGTGCCTTGCAGCGGATCGAGGTGCGGGCGTTCGGGGTGTTGCTGGGGGAGTTGCTGGTGCGGATCGACTCGGGGTTGAGCGATGATCGGCGTGGAGTGCTGGAAGATCTGGAGCGGCGTTGCTGTCAGCCGCAGGTGCTGGCGCGGCCGGGGTTTAGCGAAGTCGTGCGGCAATTGGAAAGTCTGTGACCGCTATGCGGTCAATCGTCGGATCGCCGCCCGGAGCAAGCTCGCTCCCACATTAGACCGCGCCCAACCAGGCAACTCGGTCAACTGTGGGAGCGAGCTTGCTCGCGATGACGGTCTGACAGACAACAGAACCGTCATTGACACAAAGACTTAACCCGCCAACCCGACAAACATGTCCTGCACGTCGTCATGGTTATCAAGGCCTTCGAGGAAGGCTTCGACTTCCGCCATCTGCTCGTCGCTCAGGCCGCTGACCGGGTTTTTCGGCTGATAGCCCAGTTTGGCCGACAGCACGGTGAAGCCTTGTTCCGGCAGGGCTTTCTGTACCGCGTCGAGGTCGGTCGGTTCGGTCAGGAACAGGGTTGCACCCTCTTCACCCGGTTCGAAATCCTGAGCACCGGCTTCGATGGCGGCCATTTCCGGATCGGCGTCCGGGGTGTCCGGCGACGCTTCGATCATGCCGACATGGTTAAAGTCCCAGGCTACCGAACCGGAAGCGCCCAGTTGACCCTTGCGGAACGCCACGCGGATTTCGGCAACGGTGCGGTTGATGTTGTCGGTCACGCACTCGACGATCAACGGCACCTGATGCGGGGCAAACCCTTCATAGGTCACGCGATGGTATTGCACGGTCTCGCCCAACAGGCCCGCGCCCTTCTTGATGGCGCGATCCAGTGTTTCCTTGGGCATCGAAGCTTTCTTGGCCTGTTCAACGACCAGACGCAAGTGCGCGTTGGTAGCAACATCAGCGCCATTGCGCGCAGCAATGGTGATTTCTTTCACCAGTTTGCCGAAGATCTTGCCCTTGGCATTGGCTGCCGCTTCTTTGTGTTTAACCTTCCACTGTGCGCCCATTTCTCACTCTCTTATCTGTGACATCTGTGGCGTCGAGACAACCATTGGCCGACGCTTTGCGCAAGTTTATACGGCCTAAAGTTGGCAATCGACCAAAAAATCCCGACTGGCATCGACATCTTCACCAGCGGTTGTAGGGGGATTCTGAAATGCCGCTTTAGCCTGTCCGCAATGCGCCGGGGTTTCGTACGCTTTGCAGCCTATTCAACGGCAGCAGCGTGTTCGATGCACAACGACAAGGAAAGTCCCACCACCCTGACGCTTCTCGATGACGACCTGAGTTTCCAGGTGGTCCGGTTCAGCGGTCACGAAGCACTCAACCAGCCCTATCGATTCGACATCGAGGTTATCGGCCTGGCACCGGCCCTGAACCTTGAACGATTGCTGCACCAGCCGGCGTTTCTCGAGTTCGGCCACGATCAGGGCATACATGGCGTGCTGCACAGCGCCGGGTGTGAATATCGAAGCGCACACCGGGTCGCTTACAAACTGGTGCTGGTGTCCGGTATCCAGAAACTGGAGCAGCAACGCTGCCGACGGGTTTTCCAGCGCGCCAGCGTGCCCATGATCCTGCGCCAGTTGCTCGAGGAACATGGGCTGCCCGCCAGCAGTTATCGCTTTGAACTGGCAACCGGCCACTATCCCGTGCGAGCTTTTTGCATTCAGTACGAAGAAACCGACCTGGCATTGTTGCAACGACTGTGCGAGGAAGAAGGCATCCATTACCACTTCGAGCATCAACGCGACGGCCATGTGCTGGTACTGGCCGATGACAGCCTGAGTTTCCCCCAGGAGCCGCTGCTCATGCCGCTGCGCAGCGACGCAGGCAACGACCATCACCAACCTGTGATCAGCGAATTGTTCCAGCGCCATGATGCTTCGCTCCCCCCTGTGCGCCCGGGTGCGAGCAATCCTGGTGCAGCGGACATCAGCGACGGCGCAGCCAATCACTCGTTCACCACGGCCAGACAGGTTCTCGCTGGCGAACAGCAGCATCGCGACCAGCTCAGCCGGCGACAACTGGAACGCCTGCGGTGCCGGCACCTGCAGATCCACGGTCAAAGCAACCTGGGAGCATTACGCAGCGGCCGGATCGTGCAGGTGGCCGGGCATCCCCAGGAGAGTTTCAATGATCAATGGCTGGTGACCGAAACAAGCCATCAGGGGTGTCAGCCATCGATTCTGCTCGACGACTCAACGGGCATGGCCCTGGGTTACCGCAATCAATTCAGCGCCATCCCCTGGTCGACGGTGTTCAGGCCCGCGCTTAAACAACCCAGGCCGAGTATCCCCGGGTATCAGCCAGGCCAGGTGTGCGGCCCGGTCGGACAACCGCCGACAGTGGACGAGGATGGCCGGATTCGGGTGAACCTCTGGCCCGCCACAGATTCAGCCACAGAGTCGTTGTCCAGCGGCCTGTGGCTACCCTTGGCGCTGACCACCGCCGAGGACTGGATCGATCCGTCCCGCTTGCCCGTGGCCGGCAGTGAGGTACAGGTGGTCTTCCTCGACAGTGACCCGGATCGCCCGGTGCTCTGTACGGCGCTGGGCCCTCGGCCACAACCTCTGCGCCCACCGCCCCGTGAACCCCGTGGCGATACCCGCCTGCTGTTCGACTGGCTGCTCCACCGTCAATGAGCATGATCGAGGTCCACAGCCCGGTGTAACCGCCGCCGATGTACACATCGGCGACGAGGAACAGCACTCAGGTACGCAGGGGTTTGATGTTCATCGCCCGATCGGGCACGGAGGGAGGGTTGGTTTTCAGGCCGCCGGGGCGGCTGTTCCAGTGCGGGATCAGCACCAGTGCCGAGAACATCGCGCAACCGGCGAAGACAATGAACACCGTGACCGAGTCGAAGTAACCCGGCAGCAATCCGCCGAGCACCGCCCCGACGGAACCGCAACCGTTGACGAACCCGGCTGCCGTCGCACCGGCCTTGGCCGTGCCGAAATCGATCGCCGCCGCGCCGCTGATCATCGAGTCCGGCCCGTAGAGCGTCAGGCCCATGACGAACAAGAGCGCCACCACCAGGACCACACTGCCGGTATGCAGGGCGCCCATGAACAACGCCAGGGTCACGGTGAGTGCCAACAGACTGAGTACGCAAGCCGGCATGCGCCGGGCGCCGAACAGTTTGTCCGAGGCCAGGCCGATCATGATCGGCCCGAGCAACCCGGCCAGTTCGAACGAGGTCGGAATGATCGCCGCACCGACCTTGCCTACCGAAGGCATCTGTTCGAAGACGATCACCGGTCCCCACAGCAGAATCGCGTAGCGCGCCGGTTTCAGCATGAAGTACGCCAGCCCCAGCACCAGTACCGTGCGGTTGCGCAGGATTTCCTTGAGTGGCTCCCAGATTCTGATTCTGCTTTGGGCAAGGGTTTCTTCAGCGGTCTGTTCTGGCTCCGGTTCCACAGCCGGCAAGCCGACGTCTTCAGGTTTGTTGCGCTGGAAAATAAAAAACAGCACGGCGACCAGCCCGACCACCGCCGCACTGGAAATGAACGCCGCATGCCAGGTGCCGATGAGCGTATACGCCCACCAGCCGGCAAACGGCGAGGCCACGAGCCCGCCAAAGGCGTAGCAGGAACTCCACAGGCCCAATACCCGACCGCGCTGTTCGGAGGGAAAGAAACTGCCCAGGTTCTTGCACAATCCCGACCAGCCGGTGGACTGCGCCAGGCCTTGTACCAGCATGCAGGTAGCAAAAATCGGTAAGGTTGCGAAATTACCCATCACCAGCGCCGCGCCAGCGGAAATCAGCAACCCGCCGAGCACCACCACCCGCGGACCGAAGCGGTCGGCCAGGATGCCCCAGGTGAATTGGCCGACGGCGTAAGCCGTCAGGTAGATGGCATCGAGGTTGGCCATGGCCATTTTGTCGAGCATGAAGGTCGGGTCTTCGGCGATGCCGAGCTTGGCCACCGAGAAGGCTTTGCGGGTGAAGTAGAACGCGGCGTAGGCAAGCCAGGTGATCGCGAAGATCTGCACGCGCCAACGCTTGATGGTGCCGATGTGCTTGTTCATTGTGCTTCTGACCTCAGGGTGTGAGTGTGCCGGCAGAATTGGAAGCAAATGCCTGTTTTCTTATTGTTGAGCACTGCGATATCGCCCTGTCCCTACGGCGGATACCGGTCAGATGAGTCCTGTTTTGCACGCCCAGGCTCATGGCACCCGCTGCGGTTCGACTGACCGGTCAGCGGGGCTGAGTGTGATAAAAACAATTACTGTTTAATAAGTGAAATCGATTTATCGTATTTCCAAAATAAGCTTTGCTTGTTACTGGAGATATCGATGTCGGTTTCCCACGCCCAACTCAAAGCGTTCCATGCCGTTGCGGTATATGGAAGCTTTACCAAAGCCGCCGAGCGGCTATTTCTGACGCAGCCGGCGATTTCCGACCAAGTGCGCAAACTTGAAGAGCGCTACGGTGTTTTGCTGTTTCACCGCAACAAGCGTTCGGTACGCCTGACCGATCTGGGCGAACGCCTGCTGAGCGTTACCCAGCGGCTTTTTGTGATTGAGGCCGAAGCCCAGGAACTGCTGCAGGACTCCCAGGCCCTGCAGACCGGCAGCCTGATCCTGGCGGTGGATGCGCCGGTGCACGTGCTGCCGCAGATTGCCCGATTCTGCGAACGCTACCCGGGGATCAGCGTGAAGATCGAAACCGGCAACACTGATGAGTCGCTGTTTCGACTGTTCAACTATCAGGCCGACCTGGCGTTGCTGGGCCGGGACGTCAGTGACGAACGCCTGATCTCCCTGCCCCTGCGCAATGACCCGATGGTGGCGTTCGTGTCGCGCAATCATCCGTGGGCCGACCGTGAATCCATCACCCTCGCCGACCTTGATGACACACCGCTGGTACTGCGGGAAATCGGTTCGGTGACGCGCCAGACCCTGGAGGAGGAAATGGCCGGCGCCGGGCTGCGCATTCGTCCGGCGATCCAGGTTGAAGGCCGGGAAGCCGCTCGTGAAGCGGTGGTGGTAGGGATTGGCATCGGCGTGGTGTCGGCGGCCGAGTTCGGCGCCGACTCACGGGTATGCGCCTTGCCGATTACCGATTGCAAACGGCGGCTGACTGAAACGCTGGTGTGCTTGCGCGAGCAAAGTTCGCGGCGAATCGTGGCGACGTTTCTAGAGATGGTTCGCGAGAGTATTGTTTAAGCAGGCCCGGCCTCTTCGCGAGCAAGCCCGCTCCCACAGGGGAATGCATTCCAAATGTGGGAGCGGGCTTGCTCGCGAATGCAGGCGACTCGGTCTACCTGACTGACGCCAACCCCAAAAAAGCCTGAATCAACCGCAAATCCCGGCGCCGCTCCATGCACCCGATCATGTGCCGGTTCACCAACCCCTCGCCAATGATCGGCACCGCCGCCACTCGCGGGTCGTGGCTGACTTCCACCGACGACACCACCCCCACCCCCAGTTCGGCGGCCACCGCCTCGGTCACCGCTTCGCGGCTGTCCAGTTCCAGCAGCACCCGCGGATTGACCCTGGCCTGGGCGCAAGCCTCATCGAAGGTGCGCCGGGTAATCGAACTCGGTTCGCGCAGCACCATGATCACCTGATCCAGTTCCTTGAGCTGCACGCCTTTGGTCTTCTGCGCCCAAGGGTGCCCGTCGGGCACCAGCGCACAAATCCGTGATTCGCTCAGTGCCTGCAGATGCAAGCCCTTGCGCGGCTCGACTTCGGTCAGCACCGCCACGTCGGCATGTTCGGACAGCAGCGCCGCCAGGGTTTCCTGGGCGTTGCCCAGGCGCAGGTTCACCGTGATCCCCGGGTAGCGCGCGCGCAGGCTGGCGAGCATCGGCATGACCATGTGCGGACCGTCCGCCGCCACCTCCAGGCGTCCGGTCAGCAATTGCCGGTTGGCTTCGAGCATCGTCTGCGCCTCCTCGGCCAGGCCGAACATCGCCCGGGTGATCGCCGCCAGCTTGGTGCCCTCCTCCGTCAGTTCCACGCGTCGGGCGGTGCGGCGCAACAGGGTGATCTGGTAGTGCTCTTCCAGCGCCTTGATGTGCCCGGTGACCGCCGGCTGGCTGATGAATAACCGCGCCGCCGCCCGGGTAAAACTGCCTTCCCGGGCCACGGCATCGAAGGCGCGGAGCTGAAACAGGTTCATGAATAACCCTCACTGATGGCTGGCATAACAACAAACAATTTGATTGATAGCACGGCAAATTGCAATTTAAGCCCCGTAGCTTCATCCCATCGATTGCGAGGACACGAAAATGAGTGCTGCCGAACCCATCCTGCTCACCCCCGGCCCGTTGACCACTTCGGCCCGCACCCGTCAGGCGATGATGATCGACTGGGGCTCATGGGATGAGCGCTTCAATCAACTGACCGCCAGTCTTTGCGAGCAATTGCTGGCGATCGTCAACGGCGCCGCCACTCACCACTGCGTGCCCTTGCAAGGCAGTGGCACCTTCGCCGTCGAGGCCGCGATCGGCACCCTGGTGCCTCGCGATGGCAAGGTTCTGGTACTGATCAACGGCGCCTACGGCAAACGCCTGGCGAAAATCTGCGAAGTGCTGGGCCGTTCCTTCAGCACCTTCGAAACCGCCGAAGACGAACCGACCACCGCCGCCGATGTCGACCGCCTGCTGCGCGCCGACAACGGCATCACCCACGTTGCCCTGATTCACTGCGAAACCAGCACCGGCATCCTCAATCCGCTGCCGGAGATCGCCCAGGTCGTTGCACAACACGGCAAGCGCCTGATCATCGACGCCATGAGCTCCTTCGGTGCCCTGCCGGTGGACGCGCAACAAGTGCCGTTCGACGCCCTGATCGCCGCCTCGGGCAAATGCCTGGAAGGCGTGCCTGGCATGGGTTTTGTCTTCGCTCGCAAAGAATCCCTGGCCAGCGCCGCCGGCAACTCGCATTCGCTGGCGATGGACCTGCAGGACCAGCACGCCTACATGGCCAAGACCGGCCAGTGGCGCTTCACCCCGCCGACCCACGTGGTCGCGGCGCTGCACGAAGCCCTGCTGCAATACAACGAAGAAGGCGGCTTGCCGGCCCGGCACGAACGCTACGCCGCCAACTGCCAGGCACTGATGGAGGAGATGGGCAACCTGGGGTTGCGCAGCTTCCTGCCGGCGGCCATTCAGGCGCCAATCATCGCCACCTTCCACGCCCCGAAAGATCCACGCTACCAGTTCAAGGAATTCTACGAGCGGGTCAAGGCCAAGGGTTACATCCTCTACCCCGGCAAACTGACCCAGGTCGAAACCTTCCGCGTCGGCTGCATCGGACATGTGCAACCGGCCGAGATGCGCGAAGCCGTGGCCGCGATTGGCGAGGTGTTGCGCGAGATGGAAGTGCTGGAGATCTAACCCACACCGCATTCCCCTGTGGGAGCGGGCTTGCCCGCGATTGCGGTCTGACATTCACCACTGATGTCGACTGACAGGGCCCCATCGCGGGCAAGCCCGCTCCCACAGGTAACGCGAACTACCGAATAGCTCATTCTCACAGGAATCCAAACACCATGAACTACTCCAACCCAGGCAAACTCCAGGCCGCGATCCTCGACTGGGCCGGCACCGTGGTCGACTTCGGCTCCTTCGCCCCGACGCAGATTTTCGTCGAGGCCTTCGCCGAGTTCGACGTCCAGGTTTCCATCGAAGAAGCCCGTGGCCCGATGGGCATGGGCAAGTGGGACCACATCCGCACCCTGTGCGATCTGCCGGAAGTTGCCGAGCGTTATCGCAAAGTCTTCGGCCGCACGCCGACCGACGACGACGTCACCGCGATCTACCAGCGTTTCATGCCGCTGCAGATCGAGAAAATCGCCGAACACTCGGCGCTGATTCCGGGCGCTCTGGAGACCATCGCCAACCTGCGCCAGCAAGGGATCAAGATCGGCTCCTGCTCCGGTTATCCGAAACAGGTCATGGACAAGGTTGTCGAACTGGCTGCCACCAACGGCTATGTGGCCGATCACGTGGTTGCCACCGACGAAGTCCCGAATGGTCGCCCATGGCCCGCCCAGGCGCTGGCCAACGTCATTGCCCTGGGCATCGACGATGTCGCCGCGTGCGTGAAGATCGATGACACCGTGCCTGGCATTCTCGAAGGTCGCCGCGCCGGCATGTGGACCGTGGCGCTGATCTGCTCGGGCAACGCCCTGGGTCTGGATTACGAAGGTTATCGCGCGCTGGGCAGCGACCAACTGGACAGTGAGCGCAAGCGCATCCATGGGATGTTCGAAAGTTCGCGCCCGCACTACATGATCGACACCATCACCGATCTGTCGCAGGTGATCGCCGACATCAACAAGCGCCTGGCCAACGGCGAAATGCCGCAATCGAGCTAAAAACCGCGACTCCCCTTGTAGGAGCTGCCGCAGGCTGCGATCTTTTGATTTTCGGCGTCATTGGGGACCTGAAGATCAAAAGATCGCAGCCTGCGGCAGCTCCTACTGGGGCCGATGCGTTTTTGCCGTCAATTACCTGATCCAGAGCAACGAGCAATCGATCACCTCAGGCAAACCCGGTGAAACAGGATTACATTTAAGGCACACCGTCGGACAAGAGCGGTGGCTTTAAACCGGACCTGTGAGGAACACCGAATGCCGTGGAAAAACTCTGCCTCGCGCTACAGCACCGTATCGATCACGTTGCATTGGTTGATGCTGGTCCTGCTGGCGCTGGTTTATGCCTGTATCGAGTTTCGCGGGCTCTTTCCCAAGGGCAGTGGCGGGCGCACGCTGATCGTCGAATCACACTTCATGCTCGGTCTGACCGTATTCGTCCTGGTCTGGCTGCGATTGTTCGCACGCAGTCTGGGCCCGGCGCCGCAGGTCTTCCCCGCCTCGCCGCAGTGGCAAACGACGCTGGCCAGGCTGATGCATTGGGCGCTGTACATTTTCATGATCGTCACGCCGATTCTCGGCTGGCTGGTCACCAGCGCCAAAGGCAACCAGGTGATGTTCTACGGTTTCGACCTGCCGATGCCGATCGCGGAAAACAAGGACCTGGCCAAACAACTCAAGGACTGGCACGAGCTTGGCGGCACTATCGGCTATTGGCTGATCGGCCTGCATGCCGTGGCCGCGCTGTATCACCATTATGTGGTGGGCGATAACACCTTGCTGCGGATGACGCCCAAAGGCGGAACCCGCGATAACTGAACTTGGCGGCAACCCAAAATGTGGGAGCGAGCTTGCTCGCGATGGCGGTGTGTCAGTTGACAAATGTGCTGAATGCAATGCCCTCATCGCGAGCAAGCTCGCTCCCACATTGATTTGCGGTGCGTTTCAGGCTTGTGAATCAAACCCTCGCCGCCCCTGCAAGCCGCCGGTGTGGATGAAGATCAGTCGCGTACCTTGGGCGAATCGGCCCGCTTCGACTTGGTGCTTGAGTGCCAGCAGTGCCTTGCCGGTGTACAGCGGTTCCAAGGGAATGCCGCTGGCCTGCCCGGTCTTTTCGATGAACTCAAGCAGCAGCGGATCGACCTTGGCGAAGCCACCGCGACTGGCCTCAAACAGTTCATACACCGGATCTGACACGCCCGCTTGCCCCACGATCATCTCGACCTGCAGCGCCACGCCATGATCTTCAGGCACCGCCAACGCCCCGAAAACCGGATGATCACCAGCTTCTGCCAGTACCAGCCCCGCGAGGGTAGTGCCGGTTCCGCAGGCCACCCACCAACCGTCGTAATCACTCCAGCCTAATCCAGCCAGTTGCGCACAAACCTGCGCCCGCAACTGCATGCACCCTCGTGCACCGGGTAATCCGCCTCCACCTTCAGGCACCGGATGCAATGTCGGATACTGCGTTTGCCATGGCTGCCAAAAACCGGCCTCATGTCGCGCCCGATAGCCGCCGTAACCCAGCCAGTGCAACTGCATGCCAAATGCCTGCAAATCCTTCACGGTCGGTGTTTCCTGAGGATGCCCGCGCAACAAGCCGACGGTGGAAAAGCCGAAACGCTTGCCCGCCGCAGCCAACGCATGGAGGTGATTGGAATGCGCGCCACCGAGACTGATGATGCCTTCGGCCCCTGCGCGGTCGGCGGTCTTCAGGTGTTCGATGAGCTTGAACCATTTGTTGCCGCTGATCAGCGGATCGATTTGGTCCAGACGCAGGATGGCGACTTCGATGCCGGCATCGGTAAGCCAGTCGAGATCAACGCGTTCGAGGGTGGGCTGGGGTAGCCAGGTGGAGGAAGGGAGAAGCATCAATGCCGGCTCTAGGTGAAGAGCCGGCATCTTAACAGCCATGCGGACGCTATCGCGGGCAAGTCGAATCGTCGCACCGCCGCTCCCACAGTGGATTTGTGTCGCTCACAAAACTCATGAACAACGCAATAACTGTGGGAGCGAGCTTGCTCGCGATGGCCATTGGCACGCTGAACCTGCTATTACAACTGCGCCGCCAACCGCGAACCCTGATTGATCGCCCGCTTGGCATCCAGCTCTGCCGCGACGTCCGCGCCACCGATCAGGTGCACACTCTGCCCCGCCGCCACCAGGCTTTCATGCAACTCGCGCAGCGGGTCCTGCCCGGCGCAAATCACGATGTTGTCCACTGGCAGCACCTGCGGCTCGCCGGTTTCGCCGATGCGGATGTGCAGGCCTTCGTCGTCGATCTTCAGGTATTCAACGCTGTTGAGCATCTGCACCTGCTTGTTCTTCAGCCCCGTGCGATGGATCCAGCCGGTGGTCTTGCCCAGGCCGTCGCCGACCTTGGACTTCTTGCGTTGCAGCAGGAACACCTCGCGGGCTGGCGCATGGGGTGCGGCCTTGATACCGGCAACACCACCGCGTGCCTCAAGGTGCGTATCGATGCCCCACTCCTTCCAGAACGCGGCGCGGTCCTGACTGGTAGCGACACCTTCATGAACGAGGAACTCGGAGACGTCGAAACCAATACCACCGGCACCAATCACCGCGACACGCTTGCCGACCGGTTTGCGCTCCAGGATCACATCCAGGTAGCTCAGCACCTTGGCGTTTTCCACGCCAGGAATCGCCGGCACGCGCGGCGCAATGCCGGTGGCCAGAATGATCTCGTCGTAGCCGCCTTCGACCAGCTGTGCCACGTCGACGCGGGTGTTCAGGCACACCTCGACGTTGGTGGTCTGCAGCTTGCGGTTGAAGTAGCGAATGGTCTCAAAGAACTCTTCCTTGCCCGGAACACGCTTGGCGATGTTGAACTGACCGCCGATTTCGCTGGCCGAATCGAACAGCGTCACCTGATGGCCACGCTCGGCCGCCACGGTCGCGGCGGACAAACCGGCAGGGCCGGCACCGACCACGGCGATTTTCTTCAGTTGCTGCACAGGCAGGTAATTGAGTTCGGTTTCGTGGCAGGCACGCGGGTTGACCAGGCAGCTGGTCAGCTTGCCGCCAAAGGTGTGGTCGAGGCAGGCCTGGTTGCAGCCGATGCAGGTGTTGATCTCATCGGCGCGACCTTCAGCGGCCTTGTTGACGAAATCCGGATCGGCGAGGAAGGGCCGCGCCATGGACACCATGTCGGCATCGCCCTCGGCCAGGATCTGCTCGGCGACTTCCGGCGTGTTGATGCGATTGGTGGTGATCAGCGGAATATTCACCGAACCCCGCAGCTTGGCCGTGACCTTGCTGAACGCCGCGCGTGGCACTTTGGTGGCGATGGTCGGAATCCGCGCTTCGTGCCAGCCGATACCGGTGTTGATGATGGTCGCGCCGGCCTGCTCGATGGCCTTGGCCAGTTGAACGATCTCTTCCCAGGTGCTGCCGCCTTCGACCAGGTCGAGCATCGACAGACGGAAAATGATGATGAAGTTCGGGCCGACCGCTTCACGCACGCGGCGAACGATTTCCACCGGCAGGCGCATGCGGTTTTCATAGCTGCCACCCCAACGGTCGGTACGGTGGTTGGTGTGGGCGGCGAGGAACTGGTTAATGAAATAGCCTTCGGAGCCCATGATTTCCACACCGTCGTACTCGGCGGTTTGCGCCAGTACCGAGCAGGTGACGAAATCGCTGATCTGCTTCTCGATGCCTTCCTCGTCCAGCTCCTTGGGCTTGAACGGGTTGATCGGCGCTTGAATGGCGCTGGGTGCAACCTGTTTCGGGCTGTAGGCATAACGACCGGCGTGGAGAATCTGCATGCAGATCTTGCCGCCCGCGTCATGAACGGCACGGGTGACGATACGGTGCTTGAGCGCCTCTTCTTCGGTCGTCAGCTTGGCCGCACCGGAATACACGCCACCTTCGTCGTTGGGGCCGATACCACCGGTAACCATCAGGCCGACACCGCCACGGGCACGTTCGGCAAAGTACGCCGCCATGCGTTCGAAACCACCCGGTTTCTCCTCAAGGCCCGTGTGCATCGAGCCCATCAGGGTGCGATTGCGCAGCGTGGTGAAACCCAGGTCCAGCGGAGCCAACAGGTGCGGGTATTGAGCGGCGGTCATCGGTAACTCCACATCGATCGATCACGGAAAGTGCAGGAGCTCTGCGGCCCCCATCAGTCATGTTCGACAGACTAAGAGCCGCGACGCCGTCGCTCAATGACCGTAACTGACAACTTAATGATCGAAATGTGCAGCAACTTTTTTGGGGGCGATTGAATCGCCCCTGATTTCGTTAGACACGTGATCGGCTATATTGGGTCGATTGCTGTCTATCCGCAAAGAGATGAAACACCGGCAGCCCTTCCACGATAAGCTCCTCGACCAGTTTTTGGTAGAAGCCAGTGACGCTCGAGTAGTGATTGATGACAATCCCTTCGTCGACTAGCGACTTGTTCTGGTAGGTCTTGAGATCTGCCACTTGTGTCCGCATCTGGTTAAGAGCAAGGCGAGCCAAGATATCGCAATCGAATAGAATCAAAACCGCATCCGCCGCGATCAGTGCACTGAACGCATAGAAATTCATTGCCGGAGGCGTATCGATGCACCTCCGGTCGGAGTCTGGTGCCACTTCGTCGAGCAGCCGGCGCAGTTTATTTATCTTGAATTTGGCTCCCAGCTTGCAGCGCCGGCAACCACGGTCAGGTATGTATTAGCAGCTTCAGTAAACCTTCTACATCAGCTAGCGCAGGAGCATGGGCTCCGGCATGGCGGCACGATATGGATGCGCAAGCTGCTGAAAATCGCAGGCGTTCTCTCAAGTCTGCGATCCCCAGCAACTGCGCAGCCAGCCAACCAGCCATACAAGCGTCTCCTGCTCCAACCGTGTCTTGCACCTTCACGGCAATAGCCGGCTGATCGAGTTGGCTATCCGGGGTGTGGAGAATCATCCCGTGTTCCCCTCGGGTAAAAAGGATCTGCGCCTGAGGATTAAGAGCGCGAAGCTCATCCATTGCCTGGTGTTCTGTCAGTCCTGGATAAATTTGCCGAAGATCTTCATCTGAAAGCTTAATCATGTCAGCAAGGGTGGTCATCGTAGGGAAGGTCTGCTCCCGATAATGGCTATCCATTAAATTGCGCCAGTTCGGATCATAGCTAATCCGTTTACCGGCTTTTTTGGCCTGCTGAGCAATTTTAACAAGCTTGTCTGCAAGTGGCTGTCGAGCCAAACTGATGCAGCTGAAATGACACAGCTCTGCTTGGTTGATCCATCCTTCGGGCATCAGGTCCGGATCAAAAAACAGATCGGCATCTCCAGCAAAAAAGTATCTTGGGGGACGGCTCGATGGAACGATGGCGACCAAAGGATCTCGGTCTACCCGTTGGATAAACCTCATATCCATTGCAGCTGCTTCCGACTGCGAAACTATCTCGTCACCCAGTGAATCCATGCTCACCGACCCGGCAAAAGCACTGCTGACACCCAAGCGACTTAGCGCTCGTGCAACGTTCCAGGGAGCACCACCTGGGTAGCCCTTCCACTGTCCAGGAGTGCCTTGGACAAGATCGGTCAGGGCTTCGCCAAACACTACTGCGCGAGGCAATACCATCGTCATTTCCTCAATTTTTTATCGTAGGGAACTGCTGGCTGATCAGAATCGACCGGTAATCACTTACTCAATGCGCTTTGATGAAAGGCAGGGTTTGTTGAAGTTAGAGAAATTTTCATAGCCAACTTCAAAGCAGATGTTGGCCGGACGCGTTCAAGTATTAAAACCAGGTTTCCATTTGTATACCGTATTGCCATACACCTCCGGCTTTGAAGTCCGTCATGCCAAAGGAGTCTGTGGTACTGAATCTGTCCAGATCCGAAGACCAGTTCATGAAGCTTGCGAACACTCGCAATTCGGGACGTGTAAGAAGATCTCCAACCTCAGGTTTGAATGTCGGGGCGACAGTGAATTTCCAAAAGTTACCGTCGACCGCATTACGTTGTAGATAGTCCTTCGGGTCGAGGTTCATGGTTTGCCAGCTTATTTCGTAGGCCATCTCGAAATTGCTGTTGATTTTGTTAGCCAATCGCACGTTCAGGGTCAGCCAGCGGTAGTCGTCACCCTTGACGTATCTATCCTTGCTCTGTTCGGCCAGCAAGCTGGGGCCGATACGCCAGTCAGACGCAAGGGGTGTCTCACCGTAAAGTGCCAGACGCAGAGCGCGGGCATCATCAATCAGTTCACCATCCGAGCCGACGTTCTTGACCTCTGCCCCCAGACCTTGCCCATAGAGCAGCGCCGTTTTGAAGAAGCCTTCCCTGCCGAAAAAGTTTTTCTGGTGATTGGCCAGCATGCTGTGCAAGCCGGAATCCGCAGGCGTCAAACCCGCTGCATTGGTGCGGGTAGCGAAATCGTTTTTCTTTGCGCCGATGGCATTGAACATCCACTGCCACTGACCATCCTCGAAGAACTGGTTGGAGGTCAGGATGTAGCTTTCCACATCGGCACTAAGATCGCCTTGACTGAAATCCCCGTAGTTACGCCCGATCAAAGAGTAGTTCGAACGCCAATTCTTGTTCATCTGCATATCGTAGATTCCACCCCCGGTGCCGGCCAGATAGACAACGTCCGAGTCCAACCAGTGGATATCGAAATTATCTCTATCGAATCGCTTGCCTGCCCACAGGGTGGCGTTCTCGAACACTGAATTGCCCTTGAACGCAGCGACGTGGTCAAGCGCTGTGAATACCTGGCGCACGTTCAGTTTGCTTTCGTCGGCCGTCCAGTCATTGGAGCTTTCCACACCATCGGCGATGGAGACCGTGAATTTGGAACGGGTGCCGTTTTGCGCATAGATTTCTTTCGACAGGTCTATACGCATGTAGGTGTCGTCCTCGTTACCGAGTCGCCCGACTGCACCACCGACTGAACCGGCAGGAGTTTCATAAGGGCCGCCACGACCACCACCCAGCCGATCGTTGATCAGCAATCCGGAGCGGGCGTAGCCGTTGAAGCTGAACCCATCAGTGAGGTGTCCGGTACTGGCCTCTTTCTCCAGGCTTTGCTGACGGGCCTCGAGTTTTGCCAGTCGGGTATCCAAAGCGGGCGCTGAAATTACTGCCGCAGTAGACGCGGCGGGCTGCAAGGGAGCAGTGGCGAGTTTGATCTGCTGCAATTCCCTGGCGAGTGCCTGGGTTTGCTGCTCGGCTGCGGCTGCACGCTTTTCCGCGGCGCTGGCACGGGCTTCAAACGCGGCCATGCGTTCTTCCAGAGTCGCGGCCTGAGAGGTTACCGCCGAGGTGCCGAGCACGCCTGCGAGTAGCCAGCTTGATGCTTTCTGCATGTGAATTTCCTGTTTTGTTTTTATTTTTCCGTTCCCGCGAGCGGCCTTTTTTCGTCAATTGTGAATTGTCAGAATTGACGAAAAAAAGGATGCCTCATCGCAAATACGCTGCTACATTTGGCGATGTTAACGTTAACTTTTCTAAAAACAAAAATAAAGAGGGCTTTATGAAACAGCTAAAAACTCTCCTTCCAGCCGCACTACTCACCCTCTGTGCCGGATTTCCATGCCTCTCGAGCGCTGCCGATTTAACGATCTCGTGTGGCGCGGTGGGTGCGGAGTTGCAGCTCTGCAAGGAGGCTGTCGAGGCGTGGTCGAAACAGACCGGCAACAACGTCGAGGTGGTTTCCACGCCTAACTCGGCGACCGAGAGGTTGTCGTTCTATCAACAGATCCTCAGTGCGCAATCCAGCGACATCGACATCATTCAAATCGATATGGTGTGGCCAGGGATGCTGGCCAAACACTTGATGGATCTGCGCGAGGTGCTTCCTGCCAACCCGACCCAAGGCTATTTCCAGGCACAGGTGGATAACGCCACGGTGAACGGACGGCTGGTGACGATGCCGTGGTTCACCGACTCGGGCCTGCTGTATTACCGCAAGGACTTGCTCGAGAAGTACAACCAGCAGGTTCCTCAGACCTGGGAGGAAATGACCGCTACCGCCAGGAGTATTCAACAGGCCGAGCGCACTGCCGGGAATCCCAATGCGTGGGGTTACATCTTTCAAGGGCGCGCCTACGAGGGCCTGACGTGTAATGCACTGGAGTGGATCAGCAGCCAACCGGAAGGCGGACTGGTCAATCCACGAGGTGACATCGTGGTCAACAGCCAGGCTTCAAGAACGGCTTTGACCCTGGCGAAAAGCTGGGTGGGAGACATCTCCCCGCGTGGCGTACTCAACTACACCGAGGAAGAAGCTCGTGGCGTATTCCAGTCGGGAAATGCGCTGTTCATGCGTAACTGGCCTTATGTCTGGGCGTTGGTGCAAAGCCAGGACAGTGCCGTAAAAGACAAGGTCGGGGTCGCTCCCCTGCCCCGCGGCGGCGAGACCGGCAGCCATGCCTCCACCCTCGGTGGCTGGGGCCTGGCGGTATCGCGCTACAGCGCCCATCCAAAACTTGCCGCCGAGCTGGTGAGCTACCTGACCCGTGCCCAAGAGCAAAAACGTCGTGCCCTGATAGGTGCCTATAACCCGGTTATCGAGTCACTGTATCAAGATCCCGAATTGCTCGCGGCAATGCCTTATTACGCTCAGTTGCACAGCATTCTCAACGATGGGGTGATGCGCCCCGCCTCGATAACCGCCGATCGCTATCCACGAGTCTCCAATGCGTTCTTCGATCGAGTGCATGGCGTGCTGGCGGGCGAGTTGCCTGTCGATCAGGCGCTGGCCGAACTGGAAAGCGAACTCACGCGCATCAAACGCCGGAACTGGTAAGCCACAAGGAAGGAAATCACCATGTCTGTTTCTACTACCCATGATCCCTGTGACGAGTTCCTGCTCACCAGGGAAACGCCCGTACAACGTCGCCGGGTACGCGCCGCCTGGCTGTTTCTGACGCCGATGTTGCTGTGCCTGGCCCTGGTGGCAGCGTGGCCGCTACTGCGCACATTCTGGTTCAGCCTGACCGACGCCAACCTTGCGGACACCGGTGGCGGTTCCTTCGTTGGCCTGAGCAATTATCTGTTCCACAACGGCTCCAGCTGGTCGGGCATCCTGGTCGATCCGCAATGGTGGAACGCGGTGCGCAACACCTTGCATTTCACCGTGGTGTCAGTGGGCCTGGAAGTCGTATTGGGTCTGCTGGTGGCGTTGCTGCTGAACATCAAGTTCACCGGCCGCTCTCTGGTGCGCGCGTTGATTCTGATTCCCTGGGCGATTCCCACCATTGTCTCGGCGAAGATCTGGTCATGGATGCTTAACGACCAGTTCGGCATCATCAATCACCTGATGCTGAGCCTCGGCCTGATTGACGCTCCCCTGGCCTGGACGGCCGATGCAGACCTGTCGATGTGGGCGGTGATCATCGTCGATGTCTGGAAGACCGTCCCGTTTGTCACGCTGCTGATGCTAGCGGCCTTGCAGATGTTGCCGAGTGATTGCTACGAAGCCGCCAGGGTCGATGGCATTCATCCGCTGAGGGTGTTCTGGCGTGTCACGCTTCCCCTGCTGATGCCCGCCTTGTTGGTGGCGGCGATCTTCCGCATCCTCGATTCGCTACGGGTATTCGACGTGATCTATGTGCTGACCTCGAACTCGTCGAGCACCATGAGCATGTCGGTGTATGCCCGCCAGCACCTGGTGGAGTTCCAGGACGTCGGTTACGGCAGCGCGGCCTCGACGCTGCTGTTTCTGGTGGTTGCGGTCATCGCCATGCTTTATCTCTACCTCGGACGCCGTCAATTGGAGGTCCGGTCATGAGCCCGCGCCTACTGAAAAAAACGTTGTTGCGCCTCGGGTTCTGGTGCCTGATCGGGGTGTTGCTGCTGTATGCGGTCTTCCCTTTCTACTATGCCATCGTGACTTCGCTGAAACCGTCCAGCGCCTTGTTCGAGGTGAGCTACTGGATCGATAACCCCGATTTCTCCAATTACGCGGCGGTACTCCATCAAGCCTCATTCCTGCGAGCTATCGGTAACTCGCTGGTGGTTGCGCTGTGCGTGGTGACACTGGCGCTGTTCCTCAGCCTGACCGCCGCCTATGCCTTGGGCCGGGTGAAGTTTCGTGGGCGAGGCACGGTCTTGATGATGGTCCTTGGCGTGTCGATGTTTCCCCAGGTCGCGGTGCTGTCGGGGTTGTTCGAAGTGATCCGCGCCCTGGGTCTGTACAACACCTCCTGGGCATTGATTCTGAGCTACACGATTTTCACCCTGCCCTTCACCGTCTGGGTGCTGACCACGTTCATGGGGCAACTGCCCCATGAACTGGAAGAAGCGGCAATCATGGATGGCGCTTCACCCTGGGTCACGCTGACCCGAGTACTGTTGCCACTGCTCTGGCCCGCACTGGTCACCACTGGCTTATTGGCTTTCATCGCAGCCTGGAACGAGTTCCTGTTTGCCCTGACCTTCACCCTCACCGACACGCAACGCACGGTGCCGGTCGCCATCGCCTTGATTTCCGGCGGTAGCCCTCATGAGTTGCCTTGGGGGTTGTTGATGGCCGCATCGGTGCTGGTCACCGTCCCACTGGTGATTCTGGTGCTGATCTTCCAGCGCCGAATCGTTTCCGGTCTCACTGCCGGCGCGTTAAAGGGTTGATGCCCAACAAAGACAAGGAACAGCATCGTGATCAAATTGAAACTGGACAACGTGAACAAACAATTGGGCGGCGCGCGGATTCTTCGCGACGTCAGCCTGGAAATCGCGGCGGGTGAATTCGTGGTGTTCGTCGGCCCTTCGGGCTGCGGCAAGTCGACCCTGCTACGACTGATCGCCGGACTGGATTCGATCTGCGGCGGCGACCTGCTGATCGACGGGCGTCGGGTCAACGACCTGGAGCCGCGCGAGCGTGGCGTCGGCATGGTGTTTCAGTCTTATGCGCTGTACCCGCACATGAGCGTCTACGACAACATCAGTTTTGGCCTCAAACTGGCCAAGACGGAAAAAACCAGCCTGCGCGAGCGCGTGCTGAAAACCGCGCAGATCCTGCAATTGGACAAACTGCTGCAACGTAAGCCAAAGGAACTGTCTGGTGGGCAGCGTCAACGTGTGGCCATGGGCAGAGCCATGGCGCGGGAACCGGACATTCTGTTGTTCGATGAGCCGCTTTCCAACCTGGATGCCTCGTTGCGGGTGCAGATGCGCAACGAAATCGCCCGACTGCATGATCGGCTGAGCTCGACCATGATCTATGTCACCCACGATCAGGTTGAAGCGATGACCCTGGCCGACAAAATTGTCGTGCTCAATGGTGGTCGCGTAGAACAGGTCGGCTCACCACGTGAACTCTACGAGCGCCCGGCCAGTCGCTTTGTCGCCGGTTTTCTCGGTTCGCCCAGAATGAATTTTCTGGAGGCGCGCCTGCATGCGCCAGGTAAAACCAGCCTGATTCATACCCCCGTATTGGGGATGAGCTCCCTGCCCTTCGACAGCTCGAACCTGGCGGAGGACGCTCAGATGAGCCTGGGAATTCGCCCGGAACACGTGTCGCTCAAGGCGGCGGATGGAACCGCCGGCGTCGTCGTGACCGGGGTCGAGTATCTGGGCAGTGAAACCTATGTGCACCTCGATACAGGTCAGGACGAGCCACTGATCTGTCGTTGCGAGGTCAACGCCGGATGGCAGGCGGGCGATCGGGTCGAGCTGCAACTGGAGTTCGACAATCTGCATCTGTTCAACGCCGATGGCACTGCCTTGAGTCGCCACCCACAAGCTATTGAAACCCTGCTGGATGGCGTCTCTCTGCGTTCGGCACGAGCAAGCGCCCTATGACTGTGTATTTGAATCCTATGAACGACCCAATGACTTCCGCCCTTGACCTTGCGCAGCATGCGCTGAGTGATGGTCTGACTCGCGTCATCCACGATTATCGACCCGGTTATCATCTTGCCCCCCCGGCGGGCTGGATGAACGACCCTAACGGGGTAGTGTACTTTCGTGGCGAATATCACGTTTTCTATCAGCATTACCCCTTCGACGCGAAATGGGGCCCGATGTATTGGGGCCACGCCAAGAGTGCTGATCTGGTCCATTGGCAGCACCTGCCCATTGCGCTGGCACCAGGCGACGACTTCGACCGTGACGGATGTTTTTCCGGTAGCGCAGTGGTGTGTGGAGATACCTTGGCACTGATCTACACCGGACACACCTGGCTGGGGGAAGTGGGTGACGAACGCTCGATCCGTCAAGTCCAGTGCCTGGCCACCAGCACCGACGGTATTCGGTTCGTCAAGCATGGCGCCGTCATCGACACCGCGCCGCAAGACACGATCATGCACTTTCGTGACCCCAAGGTATGGCAGGAGGATGACTGCTGGTACCTGATTGCCGGTGCACGTCTGGGCGATGTGTCGTTGCTCCCGCTGTACCGTTCCACGGATCTGCACGCCTGGGAGTTCCTCGATTATGTATCCAGCGGCAGCGAGGGCGATGGCTATATGTGGGAGTGCCCGGACCTGTTCCGACTCAACGGACGCGATGTGCTGCTCTACTCCCCCCAGGGCATGCAACCCCAGGGTTACGATCGGCTCAACAAATACCAGACCGGTTATCGAGTGGGCCGACTCGACAGCGAATGGCACTTCACCGGCGGGCCTTTTATCGAGTTGGATAACGGCCATGATTTCTATGCCGCGCAAACGCTATTGGCCGCCGATGGTCGGCGCCTTGTGTGGGCGTGGCTCGACATGTGGGAAAGCCCGATGCCGAGCCAGGCCCATCATTGGTGCGGCATGCTCGGTTTGCCGCGCGAACTTGAACTGTGCGCAGATCGCCTTTGCGTGTATCCGGCACGGGAACTCACCGCTCTGCGCATGACTCTATTGCCTGGTACGCCGTGGTGGGAGGAGTCGGGAACCCGGTGCGTGCCGCAAGTGAATGGCGATATGCTCGAAATCCATGTGCACCTGGATTTACTCGGTTGCACCGATGGCCACCTGGGAATCGCGTTGCGCTGCAGCGACGACGGCCATGAACAAACCCTGCTCTACTACGATGCGGCGTTGCGGCGTCTGGTGCTTGACCGCAGCCACTCTGGTGCGCAAGTCACAGGCCAGCGCAGCGTGTCGATAGACCCGACACAAGAGCGACTGGCACTGCGTGTGTTCCTCGATCGCTCGTCCATCGAGGTGTTCGACGAAAACGGGCGCTTCAGCCTCAGCAGTCGCCTCTATCCGCGGCCCGACAGTCTGGGCGTGAAGCTGTTTGCCAGCGGGAGTGGCGGGCGTGTCTCGATTCCCAAGGCATGGCCTCTCGGCTCTGGATGGCTATGAGCAGCGTCATTCGAGTCGCGAGAAGCCCGGGCCCTGTGTCATGATTCTGCGTCAACCTGACCGGGCTCGCCTCGCATGACTTCAGTGAAAGACGTTGCACAGCTGGCCGGCGTGTCCCTGATGACGGTTTCTCGAGCGCTCAATAATCCGGAAAAACTGAGCCCCGAAACCCTTCTGCGGGTGCGTCGCGCCATTGATGAACTGCAATTCGTACCGAGCCTGTCGGCGCGCAAGATGCGCGGCGACAACCTCCAGTCGCGAACCATCGGTGTATTCGCGCTGGACACCGCGACCACACCGTTCGCTGTCGAATTGCTGCTGTCCATCGAACAGACCGCGCAGCAAGCCGGCTGGAATGTGTTCATCCTTAACCTGTTGAGCAATCCGCCCACCGACCAGAACATCGACCTGATGTTGTCGCACCGCCCCGACGGGTTGATCTTCAGCGCCATGGGGTTTCGCCAGGTATGCATTCCCGAACGATTGAAGAGCAAACCCCTGGTACTCGCCAATTGCCTGGCCGATGACAGTCGCCTGGTGAGTTATGTGCCAGACGACGAAGCGGGGCAGTATCGAGCCGTACATCATGCGTTGAGCCAGGGCTATCGGCGCCCTCTGTGCATCAATCTGCCAAAACAGAGTCTGGCCTGGGGCCTGCGGCAAAAAGGCCTGCAGCGTGCCTGTCAGGCATTCGGACTGGCGCCTGACGCGCTCCTGCAATACAACCTTTCCGATCATGATGCCTATGGTGAAACCGCAGGTATCCTCGACCGGCATATCATTGATGGTCGTCCCCAATTCGACATTCTGATCTGTGGCAACGACCGCATTGCCTTTTGTGCCTATCAGCTATTGTTGGGCCGTGGCCTGAAAATTCCCGACGATGTCGCCGTGCTCGGCTACGACAATATGATCGGTATCGCTGAGCTGTTCATCCCGCCGTTGACGACGGTGCAACTACCGTACTACGAGATCGGCCGTAAGGCTGCCCAGCACCTGATCGAGACCATTGAGGTATCGGGAACCCAGCCAGTAGATTGTCCATTGGTGGTCAGGGCATCGCTATAAGATTAAGTTAAGTCGGTGATAGCGCGCCCGCTTGTTTTCGATTTGCCACTAGCCTGTCACCGACCGTATATGGCCCAAAGCGTGCTGCACTCCCCGCACTCCAAGCCTACCCTTCCGCTTTTCCTCTGACTTTCGACGCATTACCTACAGTTCTACTTCAACGTATTTAGCCTAAGACGCCGTTGGACGCTCGCCGCCTTGCAGCCGAATGGCGTCGTAATGGGCAGAGTTTTCTACCCCCACCTTTTCACGTCCCCCTGGTCTCACATACGGTGCTCAAGAAGCTACAAAAAACCATTTCGTGTGAAAAAAAATCTCTGTCTATGAGAAAATATGGATGCAACCGGATTTAGTTTACCTAGGATCTCAAATTCGTTGAAAATCCATGCCAGCGGCCCCCTGCCTGAGCAACGCGAAAATGCGCAAATGTTTTCGTCGCAGCGAAGCGTGTCATGCCACTTCAGGGGGCTGTTCCGGTTCCGGGAAAATTTGACCGCCTTCCATGGCCCATGAAGCGGGTATGTCGACCACTGCCACGACCACTGCATTCGCATCGGCCCCGGTGACGGCCATGTAAACGTCGGTGATTGCGCGCAGGATGGCGTGGCGCGTCGCTTGTGATCGTCCTGCACGTATCTGTCCGCGAATTATCGCGGGGGTCGCGACTTGGCCGGCGGTGAATGCGCTTCCCGGTTCAAGCTCCTTGAACAGCACGTGCACATAGCTGGCCGGCGCGCCAGTTTCCCTGGTGTGAATGGATGTGATGGACTCGGCCAGCGATTGGCGTTGACGCTCGCTGAGCGTTCCTTTGACGGTCTGGCATTCATAGAGGGGCATGGAAAACTCCTTTGAAGACGGTATGGAACAGTCAGGTACACAGGGCTTAACGCTTCAGCCCTTCAACTTGATGATCAGTTCGATCAGCTTGTTGGGCTTGAGCGGTCCTTTGTCGTAGGGCGGCAGCATCATCCTGGTGGCGGCGAAGAAGCCCTGACGATAGACAGGGCGCATTTTGGAAAAGGTCTGAAAGCCTTCGTAACCGTGGTAATGGCCCATACCGCTGGCGCCGACGCCGCCGAAGGGCATGTCGTGCTGAGACACGTGCAGCAGCGCGGTGTTGATGCATACGCCGCCCGACATGATGTGGGTCACGTAGTAGTCCTGCAGGGCGCGGTCCCTGGTGAAGGGATACAGCGCCAGTGGCCTGTCGTGCTTGTTGACGTAACCAGCCACTTCTTCGCGAGTGGTGTAGGTCTTGACCGGCAGCAGCGGGCCGAAGATCTCGCGCTGCATGATGACCATGTCGTCGCTGACGTTGAATACCAGGGTCAGCGGGAATTTTCGCTGAGTCTTGTCCGGCGTCTGGCCGGGGAAAAGATTGACCACGCGCGCGCCCTTGGCCACAGCATCATCCAGCGTGGCCTGCATGCGGTCATAGGCGCGCTGGTCAATCATGGACGTGTAATCGGCATGATTGATATCGGGGTAGCGCTCGGCTATGAGCCGCTGGGCTTCGCGTTCGAAGTCCGCCTCGGAGCCGGCGGGAATGAAGACATAGTCGACGTTGGTGCAGATCTGGCCCGCGTTGAAGGCCTTGCTCCACATGATGCGATCGACGGCCAGGGTCATCGGGAAATCCGGCGCGACCACGGCGGGTGATTTACCGCCCAACTCCAGTGTCACCGGGGTCAGGTTGCGTGCAGCGTTCGCCATCACGGCGCGGCCGGTCTGACCCGAACCCGTGAAGAAGAGATGATCGAAGCGGATCGAGGAAAAAGCCGGGCCCACCGAGCCATTGGTGCCGCTGTCTTCGAAGAACTGAAGCTGTTGCGGCGGGAAGTATTTCGGTGTGATGGACATCAGCAGGTGCGTCAGATTGTTCGAGTTTTCCGACATCTTGACCATCGCCCGGTTGCCGGCGGCGAAGATGGCGGTGAGTGGCCCGAACGACAGCAGCAGCGGAAAGTTCCAGGGTACGATCACGCCGACCACGCCCAACGGCTGGGGAATGACACGGTTGCTGGAGGTGGGGTAGACCATCAGATCGATGTGGCGCTTCTGCGGTTTCATCCATTTCTTCAGGTGCTTGATGGTGGACTTGATGTCTCCCAGCACGACGAAAAACTCGGCGAACAGCGTCTCGAAGGTGGAGCGGTTGCCGTAATCCTGGTTGATCGCTTCGATCAGTGCTGTGCGGTTGTCTTTGAGCATCTGCGCCAACTTTTTGAGATCTTCCACGCGCTGGGCATAGCTGCGCTCGGGCGTAGCGAGGTAGGCGGCGCGTTGGCGCTCGAAGCAGGATTGCATGGCGGGAGGAACGATGGTCTGGACAATATTCAGGGCACTCATGCCGAGGTCCTTGTGTAGTGATTGAAAAACGGCAAATGGGTTTGGCCACGCTTGTCGCGCAGCCGCCCCCCTTTTATTGCAAAGGATTCAATGCATCAGGTGTGGCGCTCACTCGTCCTTGAAGTTGGGCGCTCGTTTTTCCAGGAAGGCTGCAGCCCCCTCTTTAAAGTCCTCTGCGCCGGTCAACCGGGCGACTTCACTTAGCAGTGTTGCTAGCGCCGCCTCGGGGCCTTTTTCACGGGCCAGGCGCACCGACGCTAGCGCTGCTTTAACACCGGACGGTGAGTTCTGCGCAATCAACCGTGCGGTCTCGAAGGCGCGCGTCATCAGCTGGCTCTGCGGTACGACTTCTTGCACCAGTCCCATGCGGCAAGCGGACTGAACATCGAACTCTTCTGCTGTCAGGATGTAGCGAAGCGCGTTACCGAGACCGATTTTTGCCGGCAAGAACACGGTGGCCCCCCCGAACGGGAACAACCCGACTGCCACCTCGCGTTGAATGAACGTGACATCTTGCGCGGCGATAACAATGTCCGCCGCTGCCGCCAGCTCCACCCCCAGGTTCATGCACTTGCCCTGAACGGCGAGTACCACCGGTTTGCTCCGACGGCGAACGGCCGGGTCTATTTCGAGCATATCCACCAACGATGGATCGCCGATACGCAACTCTCCCCGCGCGGCGAGAGGCGCAGAACTGACGATGTCCATGCCCGAGGTAAAGACCAGGCCATTGGCATGCAACACCGCACAACGCAGGCCTGGATCGTCTTCGTAGATCGCCATGGCCTTGGCCAGGCCGATGAACATGTCGCGGTCGAAGGCATTCATCTTGCGCGGACGGTCCAGGCAGATCGACAGCACATTACCGTGGCGTGTGATGACGACCCGATCCTCAAGGCGGTCGCCGGACGCGGCTTGGGTTTCGCGTTTTTCGCGCTCGCGCAGTACCAGGATCCGCCGCAGGATTTTCCCTGCCGGGTTTTTCGGAATGGAGTCGATGAACTCGATGTCGCGAAGTTTCTTGTAGGGGGTTACACGCTGTGCGACGAAGTCGATCAGTTCGGCCTCTGTCACAGGAGAGCGCAGCACAACGAAGGCTTTGGGAACCTCACCGGATTCGGTGTCAGGGCTGGGCACGACGCCGGCATCGGCCACCGCGGGGTGCATCAACAAAACACTTTCGAGTTCGACCGGGCTGATCTGGAAGCCTTTGAACTTGATGAACTCTTTGGCGCGGTCGATGATTCGCAGATTGCCGTGCTCATCGATCCGGCCTACATCTCCGGTTCGCAGCCAGCCCTGCGCATCGATCGTTTCGGCGGTTGCCGCCGGATTGTTGAAGTAGCCGAGCATCACGTTGGGACCGCGTATCAGCAGCTCGCCATCCGCACCTGGCGCCACGTCCTGGTTGCCGCCGATTTCCACGACCCGCACCTCAATGCCATGCATTACCCGGCCGACCGAACCTTCGGCCTCTTTGGGCATGCCTGGCTCGGAAACAGCGCCGGTGGTGGTGGATTCGGTAAGGCCCCAGCCGTTGAGCACCGGTACTTTCAATCGATCGGCGGCGCTCTTCACCAAGTCGGCACTGATGGGCGAGGCACCGGAGATGGCCAGGCGCAGGCTCGACAGGTCGAAGTGATCGACCAAAGGATGCTTGGCAAACTGCAACACAACCGGAGCAACGACCGGAGCGACAGTGATTTTGTAGTCCTGAATCACGCGCAAAGTCACTTCCAGGTCGAGAGCGGGCAGCACGATCAAGCGCGCGCCCTGAGAAAGAGCCGAGCCTATGAAGCTGGTTTGTCCATAGATATGGAAGAACGGCAGCGCCGCCAGGATGGTGTCGGACTTGCGGAAAACCTGGGCGGCGGTCACCTGCTCGGTCGCCGCGACGTAGTTGCGATTGCTGAGCATCACCGCCTTGGGGAAGCCGCTGGTGCCACTGGAAAACATCAGGGCCAACAGGTCCTTTTGCAGATCACGGCAGCGCTCTTCGGCCAGAGGCTTGCCCACCAGCAACGAGGCAAACGGCGTGAGGCCCGCAGACTCGCCCAGCACGAAAATGTCTTTCAACTGCAACGTGATCAAGGTGTCACGTAGCCTTTCGAAGACTTGCGCGGTGACGATCACACGCGTGGCCCCCACCAGCTTGAGGAGTTCTCGCACGTCCTCCGGCGAGGACATGGGATTGAGTGTGGAGTACACGCCGCCAGCGAAGGCTATACCGTACAGAGCCACCGGGAACCAAATGCTGTTCGGCGCGATGATGGCGGTGACCTCGCCCGGCTCCAGACCGCGCTCTATCAGGTTGGCGGCAAGCACGCGCACATGCCGGGACAGTTCGGCGTAGGTCAGTTGTTCACCGCTCAGCCCGTCGATCAGCGCCGGGTTGTCTGCGTAGTGTTGGATTCGCTCCAGAAATAGCCCGGCGAAGGAACCGACGGGTACTTCCAAAGGCCTTTGCGACAGAAATGAATTCATGTATTTACCCCGCTCGTGGTATTGGTCATCGCGTGTTCCGAGGCACGTTGGTGCGCCTTAGGGGTCATCGACTCGTGAACAACAGTACGAGCGGGGTCGTGAGCTCGACAAACGACATTGGTTTTACTTGGATGACAAAATGTCACGTGAAAAGAAGATCCTCATCCCTACGGAGAGCGTGCGACAGCTGCCCGCGCTCAATGCTTTTGAAGCGGCTGCGCGGCTGGGCTCCTTTCAAGAGGCCGCAACGTTCCTGCACCTGACGCCTTCGGCAATCAGTCACCAGGTTCGAAGGCTGGAAGGCGTATTGGGTGTGGCGCTTTTTGTTCGACGCAATCGGCAAATCGAACTGACCGAAAGCGGCCGCAAGCTGCAGCTGCACGTCAGCAGGGGCCTGGCCGAGATCGCTATCGGGCTTCAGGCGGTCAAACAAGCCAGTGACACCAGCCCTTTACGCATCAGTGTGGCGCCCAGTTTCGCGGCTACCTATCTGAGTGCGGGCATGGCGCAGTTCGAGCATGAGAACCCGGATATCACCGTGCATATGGAGTTTTCATCCAGAGTGGCCGATCTGGAAGCCCGCGAGCTGGACATTGCCATTCGCCACACCACGCAAACCCGATTCAACGTATTTTCCGAAAAACTGGCGGATGTCTCCGGTGCGCCTGTCTGTGCACCGCAAATAGCGGCAAGACTCGTTGCCGGGGAGCGTATCGAGAGTATCCCTCGCATTACGCTAGCCCAGGCACCTGGCGTCTGGACGCTTTGGAATCAAGCCGCCGGACGCATGGACATCCCGCCACAGCGTGAGCTGCTTTTTGAAAGCCTGAGTGATGGCCTGCAGGCGGCCATTGACGGTCAGGGATTGATGATGGCTCCGCTGGGGCTTATCGAAAAGCACCTGAAGAATGGCCAATTGGTCCTGCCTTTCAAGGAGAAGCTGGAGCGAGTGTCGGCCTACCGCTTGCTGTGTCTCAATGGCAATGAGATGTCTCCCAAAGTCTTGCGGCTGCGGCGCTGGCTAAAGGCGGTGATTCGCAACAGCGGCCATTTCGGCGACGGTCTCGATGTCGCCAGCCATCAGGTCCCGCGCGCAGATCGATAACCTTTCATTCGAACAACTGACGACGCCTGGCTCCCGGCGACATGGAAAACCAGCGCTGGCAAGCGCGATTGAACACGCTCTGTTCGCTATAGCCGAGCAGACCGGCAACCTGGGACATCGGCATGTGCCGCTCCGCCAGATAGTGGTCGGCACGGTCACGCCGCAGGCTCTCGACGATTTCATCGAAGCTTCTCCCCTGCTCGGCCAGCCTTCGCTGCAACATACGCACGTGCATACCCAGTTGCTCGGCAATCAATGGCAAACGGCAACGCTGTATCGGCATCATGCGCAAGACCAGGCGCTCGACCTGACTGACAACATCCGACGTCGCTTGCAAGTCGAACTGCTGGAAATACTGTTCCAGTGCGCGATGCAGGTAGGGGGCTTGCTGTTCAATCCGCTGATTGAGTTGTTCGTCACGAAGTACCAGGGCGTTGCAGGATTGACCGGTGCACACCGCAGTTTTGAAATAGCGCCGGTAACGTGCTTGAGCCACTGAGTGATTGGCGGAAAACAGAACCGCCTGGGCAACGAAGTTGTCGCCATACAGCAACTTCATGCCGTTATGCGCCACCCCCATTGCCAGCTCCACCATTTGCCGTCGCGGGGTCGGTCCGGACAGGCGGATGTCGATCAACAGACGCGGCGCCTGTTTCTCGCTAAGGTCCAGATCAAGCTGGATGCCCGGGCTGTGGTAGCCGATAAAACGGATGATTTGCTCCAACGCCTCCCCCGCCGTTGCGCACGTTCGAGCGATGACCGCAATCGGCCCCAAGACGTGCAAGTCCTGGTACTCGGCCATGCGCAAGCCAAAGTCAGGGCAGTCCAGCTCTCGTGCGGCAAACTCCAGCAGCCCGACCAGCGAACGCAACGGCACCCGCGCCTCCTCGTCCATCAGCACGTCCGGATGGATGCGGAAGCGCTCGAGCATGAGGTCAGCTTGCCCGCCGAGCTGGCTTGCCACCTCACGGAACCCGGTAAACGAGCTTGTTCTGATCAATGTAGTCATGTCGTCAAAGATCAAATAAATGGCATGAGAGGTCAATTATTTTCTACCGCCTTCAGCCAACAATCGGTCCCAGGTAACTCTGTTGCTTCCTGGTGAAGCAGCCCCTGTTCGCTCGCTCGGGATCATTGTGTGATGGAATTCGACTACGTAATCATTGGTGCCGGTTCAGCCGGCTGTGTCCTGGCCAACCGCTTGAGTGCAAATCCCGATATCACGGTATGTTTGCTGGAGGCCGGTCCGGAAGACCGCTCGCCATTGATCCATGCCCCGGTGGGCGTCGCGGCGATCCTGCCGAGCCGACACGTCAATTGGGCATTTCACACAGTACCGCAGCCCGGCTTGAACGGACGTCGCGGCTACCAGCCACGCGGCAAGGTGCTGGGCGGAAGCAGTTCGATCAACGGCATGGTGTACATCCGAGGCCACCAAGGTGACTTCGACGATTGGCAGGCGTTGGGCAATCCCGGCTGGTCGTACGCCGATGTACTGCCGTACTTTCGCAAGAGTGAAATGAGCCACCGCGGCGCATGCGACTACCACGGGGCGCAAGGCGAACTTTATGTCGGCAGGAACCCGATGCATCCCGTCACGCAAGCTTTCATCGAGGCGGGGCAGATGGCCGGACACCGCCACAATCCCGACTTCAATGGCGTCGACCAGGAAGGCGTTGGCCAGTTCGATGTGACGATCCGCGACGGTCGGCGCTGGAGCACGGCCACCGCGTTCCTCAAACCGGTTCGACACATCCGCAAGAACCTCACGGTGCTGACTTCGGCCATGGCCGAACGCATTGTGCTCGAAGGCAAAAAAGCCGTCGGTGTCGAGCTGCGCCTCAAGGGCAATCGCCAGACCTTAAAAGCACGCCGGGAAGTCCTGCTCAGTGCCGGTTGTTTCGGCAGCCCACAATTGCTGATGCTCTCGGGGATTGGCCCGCAAGAGGAACTCAAGCCCCAAGGCATCACGGTGCAGCACGAACTGCCCGGTGTCGGGCAAAACCTGCAGGACCATCCGGATGTCGTGCTCAGCTACAGGAGCCAGGATACGTCATTGATGGGTGTCTCACTGCGCGGCAGTGTGAAGATGGGCAAGGCATTGATCGACTATGCCCGTCATCGGCGCGGCCCTTTTGTGAGCAACTTCGCCGAAGGTGGCGGCTTCCTGAAAACCGATGCCAAACTTGCACGCCCGGATATCCAGCTGCATTCGGTGATCGCGATGATCGACGACCACAACCGCAAGCTGCACTGGGGCCACGGCTTCAGTTGCCACGTCTGCGTGTTGCGGCCCAAGAGCATCGGCAGCGTCGGCTTGCAATCAAACGACCCGAGCGCCCCACCGCGCATCGACCCGAACATTCTCGGGCATGACGAAGATGTCGAGACCCTGCTCACGGGCTACCGCATGGCCCGGAACATCATTCAACAAGCGCCGATGGCGCGTTATGGCTTGAAGGATATGTTCAGCGAGGGCTTGTATGGCGATGAACAGCTGATCGAACTGTTGCGCCAGCGTACCGACACCATTTATCACCCGGTCGGTACCTGCAAGATGGGCAACGACGAGCATGCGGTGGTGGACAGCCAATTGCGCGTGCATGGCATCGAGGGGCTGCGGGTGGTGGATGCCTCGATCATGCCGACGCTGGTGGGCGGCAACACCAATGCCGCTTCAATCATGATCGCCGAACGCGCGGCGGACTGGGTGTCCACGAGTGGGTGATCCTGCTGTCGAATCGACCTTCGGCGTTGCTGCTGGAGGTCAGCGGTTTCGGTACACACGCTCCGAACAGCGCGCAGTGGTTTGAGGTGATTTGTTCCTGATCAGCTAAGGTAACTTGGTCAACCACCCATTTGGGCAGATCATCCATGAACACCTACTTCACCCTGTTCTTCGGCATGTTCACTACCCTGCTGGCAATCATCAATCCTCTGGAAGCCATCCCGGTGTTCCTGGGTCTGTTGCAAGGCAAAGATGCCGCCGAACAGCGTCGGGTGGCGCGCAAGGCCTGCCTTTACGCGCTGCTGTTGATGTTTTTCTTTTTGATCTTCGGCAACCTGCTGCTGCGTTTGTTTGAAGTTCCGCTGAGTATGATTCGGGTGGTCGGCGGGGTGATCCTGATGCGGATCGGGTTCGAGCTTTTTGCGCCCTCCCCCGACAGCAGCCTGATTCCAAGCGGTGGCAAAGGCGACGAGGACGTATCTTTCATCCCCATGGCCATGCCGATCATGTTCGGTCCCGGGGCCATTGCCACGGTGATTGGCCTGACCAGCACCATCAAGGACTCCGACCGCGCGGTACTGTCCTTCGCCGTCGTGGCGCTGGCGATCTGCGCCACCATGCTGGTCACTTACCTCTCTTTGGCCTACGCTAACAACATCCTCAAGAAGATTGGCCCGCAAGGCATCGATGCCGCGACCCGAATCGTCGGCTTCTTCGTTTCGGCGATGGGCGTGGGGCTGATCTTTCACGGGACGGTGGAGTTTCTGCAGTCGTATGGGGTGCTACTCAACGGTGTAGCGAAGTAGGACTGCAAAGCTCTCATGCAAAAAAACGGGCGCCTGTTTGGGGCGCCCGCACGGCTGATCAGTCACGGTGTCAATCGTGTCCGTTATGACCGTTCTGCTTCATGGCTTTGAGGATGCCGTCCAGATTGTAGGTTTCCGGCGCCTGCATGGGCGGGAAGTCCTTGTACGACATCAGTTCCTTCTCCCAGAGCAACTGTCCAATCGGCAGCATGTTCCAGTTGTAGATATAGGCGTTACCCGGTGAGCCCAAGGCACCGCCATAGCCCGTGATGGACTTCGCATCGGCACCGACCGTTGTTTCAAAAGGGTCGCGCTTGAGGTTGAGCAGTTGGGTCCAGTGGAAAGTGGTCGCGCCATACAACCCGCCCGTCGCGGTATCCGGCACCATGGTGTAGTACATCTTCCAGTTCTTGTAGCGCACCGCCGAAGGTTGCGAGCCGGTGTAGTAGAAGAAGGTGTCGCGCGCCGACTTGTCGGACTTGCCGGTCAGGTAGTCGGTCTGATCCACACCATCGAGCTTGGTCTTGACGATGCCGGGGTAATTGCCCGCCATGATCTGCTCGTTCAGCTCAGTGCCCTTCTTGCCGCCAGCGATATTGACCAGCGTCGGCACCCAGTCGAGCGAGGCAAAGATGTCGGTCAGGACCGTGCCAGGCTTGATCACCCCGGGCCAGCGGATGACCAGCGGAGCGCGCATGCCACCCTCCCAGGTGGTCAACTTGCCGCCCTTGAACGGGGTCGTACCGCCGTCGGGGAAGGTAATGGTTTCCGCACCGTTGTCGGTGGTGAAGACGACTATGGTGTTGTCCAGTTGGCCCATGTCCTCGAGTTTCTTCAGGACATAACCAATATTGTCGTCCAGTTGCTTCATGCCTGCTTCGTTGGTACCCCAGTCTTTTCCGCCGGGCTCACCGACCATGGCGTCGTACTTGGGTGGCAGCACTGTGGTGATGTGCATGCGTGCCGGGTTGTACCAGACGAAGAAGGGTTTACTGGTCTTCTTCGGATCGTTGCGGTCGAGGAAGTCGATGACCTTGGCGGAGATTTCTTCATCTACGGACTTCGAACGTTCCAGCGTCAGCGGCCCTTCGTCCTTGCACGTGGTGTTCTTTTGCGTACCGTCGCTGGAGACGCAGGACATGACCGGACGAGGTGGCGTCAGGCAGGTGCCTTCCCGCGGATCGATGGCGCCAGGCACGTCCGGCAGCCCGTTGATCGGCGTGGCCTTGCACGGTGGGGCGATGCCCTGCACCTGCGGCGTCTTGTTGATATCGACAAAACTTACGCCCTGCATTGCATCGAGGTGATAGAGGTAACCCCAGAATTCCTGGAAGCCGTGGGAAGTCGGCAGTGCCTCAAAATTGTCACCCAGGTGGTTCTTGCCAAATTCGCCCGTGTTATAGCCCAGATCCAGCAGGAACTTGGACAGTGTCGGGGTACCAGGGCGCAGCCATGAAGGGCTGCCGGGCAATTGCGGTGGGATCATGCCGGTTCGCAGCGGGTGCATCCCGGTAAAGAAAGCATTGCGCCCCGCCGTACAACTCTGCTCGGCGTAGTAGGTCATGAATTTCGCACCTTCCTGGGCGATGCGATCGATATTCGGTGTTTCACCCACCGCCAGGCCCTGGTGATAGATGCTCGGCTGCATCCAGCCGATGTCATCGGCCATGATGAACATGATGTTGGGTTTCTTGTCGGCCGCTTGAGTCACTGTCGACAGGCTGGCGGTACCGGCAAGACTGCTTAACGCCAGTCCCGTCAGTACAAGTTTTCTCAGTTTCATGAACTTGACCCTCTTCCAGTTGATTCACATAACTACCCATCTCGGATACGTCGTGCTCTCATCTCTCAAGGCTCAAAAACTGCAACTGCCCCATCCTTAATACTGACGGTCATCCGTCACGGGTGCGGCTTCCTTAAATATGTTGAGCTTTGACCGCAATGGCATTCGGCTCCTGTCATATGCATACCCAGTGTTCAGCCCTACCACTAACCGGATGGTGAGTATAGACGCGCATTTACAAGGAGCCGGCCGCAAAGCCGCCCCTCAAAGGATCACATCATTTCATCGCTTTGCCTGCGCGACATCGCCGCAGAAAATATCGACGCTGCCATCTTCAGGTGCTGTACGCACGACGATGGAATATTTTCCGGAAAGCAACTCTGACGTTGCGATCGGCGCATTACGGTAAAAGCTCCAACCGTTGGACCCGGCTTCATTTTTTGTATTGACCTTGTCGTTCATTGCATAGGCGACAGGTCCGGGTTGCTGACAGCTGCCTTTGTTGATGAAGGTGTAAATGCGCGGCGGCAGGAGGGTTCCGGTCGGAACGCCAGTGATATAGAAATCAAAATTGGTTTGGTTGCCTTCGGCTGTCAGGGTGGCGTTGCCTGTCTGGCCCGCATTGCGGTGGGTGGCCGCCAGAGGCAGATTCATTGAGTGGTTTGAAGCCGTGCTGCAACCGAAGAGACCTGCAATGAGTAGCGCGAGTGGAACGATGCGGGTATTCATAACAACCTCCAAAAGTGGAAGAAGTGCATGGGGGAACATTGGGTATAGCTCATTAATAAATGGGCTGTACCTCAATAAATCCGCATTGGACAACTTCGCACCTGCCACCCGGCGATCAGGCAAAAAAATAGAAGAAACGCGGACAGTGTCCTCTGTCCCTGGCTTTCACGCCCCCATGATCTTGACCAACAGACTTTCGCGCTGGCAAACGTCGGCCTCCACTGCCCTCACTTCTTTCATGAACACCTCTACCGCGGGTGGCAGCGAGCGTTCCTTGAGGTAAATGAAACCGTACCGGGTACGCAGTGCGAGGTCCTGAACGGGTAACGGCACGATTTCACCCGCCGACAATTCGCGCTCGAACGTCGACAGATTTCCCAGCGCCAGGGCGTTGCTGTTCTCGACGAACTTCACGATTTGCATGGGGACATCAATTTCGATGGCCGGTACGAAGTCTCCGCTCAGCGCATCATAGGCACCGGCGCAGCCCAGCGTTGCCGGAAGCAAGTGGGTCGCCAACCGCAAAGGGATGCGCGAAGCCACCCAGGGATAATCGAGTGTTTGTGCCAGGGTGAGGGAACGCTTTTGCGCCAGCAGCGGATGGTCGGGACGACAGAACAGACGGCCTTCATGCTCCCCCAACAGCTCGCAGGTGAGCTCTTCCCGGCCCTGCAACGTGCTGATCTCAGCGATGCCCAGATCCACCACGCCGGTTGTGACCTGATGAGCCACCTCCCGCCACCCGGCCACATGGGCCGTCACCTTGATTTGCGGATGCCGGGCATGCATCCGCGCGATACTGGCATAGCCGCTGATGATGCTGGGGTAAGGACCGAAAGCGACTTTCAGTGCGCCGATATTCCCGCCCGCCAGCAAGGCAATGTCACGTCGCAGATCCTGTTCTGCCACCAGCAGGCGCTGACTTTTCTCCCGAAGCAAATGACCGAATGCAGTCAATACAACGCCGTCGGTGCGCCGATCGAACAACGTGACCCCGAGTTCGCGCTCCAGCAACTGGATGCTTTTGCTCAGCGCCGGCTGGGAAACACCCAGAGCCTTTGCAGCCCGGCCAAAGTGTGCGTGCTCGATCAATGCCAAAAACTGACGTAGACGGTTCGGCGTCATCTCATAACCTTTATGTTATCGAAAGCATTTAAAACAGAATTTTTCGGAATTAATTCAATATGCTATTCATGGTTCGACAGGTCAAGCCGAGAACGCAGAACACTCGCGTTGCCTTGACGCCCTTGGACACTTCATCTGGCGCAGGAACCTTTCATGTACAACAAGACCCTCCATCTGGCACTGGCGATCACACTTGGCGGTGGCATCAGCCCTTGCGTTTTCGCTGCCGATGCAAACGGCGCAGCTTCCGATCCGGCTCCATCGCAAAACGTGCACTTCGACAGCAAGGGCAAGGCACCTTCGTCCTACACGGTCGACATGCAGAACACTGTGCGCAAGACACTCCCCTTTGCAGACAAGCGTGACCTTGAAGAAGCGAAAAAAGGCTTCATCGCCGCACCGCCCTACAAGAAGATCATGGCCGACACCGGGAACGTCGCGTGGAACATGGGGAGCTACAACTTCCTGAATGAAGGCAAGGATTACGACAGCATCAATCCGTCGCTGCAGCGTCAGGCGGTGCTCAACACGGCCTATGGCCTCTATGAAGTCGTTCCGGACAAGATCTACCAGGTGCGCGGGTTTGACCTGGCCAATATCACGTTCATCAAGGGCGACACCGGCTGGATTGTCTTCGACACGCTGTTGTCGAAGGAAACCGCCAGGGCCGCACTGGACTTCATCAACGAAAAACTGGGCAAGCGCCCGGTCGTGGCGGTGGTGATCTCCCACTCCCATGCCGATCACTTTGGCGGAATCCGCGGCGTGGTCGACGAGGCCGATGTCCGCAGCGGCAAGATCCCGCTGATTGCGCCGCAAGGTTTCATGGAGCATGCCGTGGCTGAAAACGTCTACGCCGGCAACGCCATGAACCGGCGAGCGTTCTTGCAATATGGTTTGCTGTTGCCGCACAGCCCCTATGGTCATGTCGACATGGCCATTGGTAAAAACGCTTCCAGTGGGAACATGGGCCTGATCGAACCTAATCGTTTCATTACCAAAGATTTCGAAACCCTGACCATCGACGGTATCGAAATGGAGTTCCAGAGCACGCCCGGCACTGAAGCGCCCGCAGAGATGAACACCTGGTTCCCACAGTTCAAGGCGTTCTGGGCAGCCGAGAACATCACTGGCACCATCCATAACATCTATACCCTGCGCGGCGCCCTGGTCCGCGACCCGCTGGTCTGGTCGAAGAACATCAACAATGCCCTGTATCGCTACGGTCAAACGGCAGACGTCATGTTCGCCTCCCACAGTTGGCCACGCTGGGGCAACGAGCGGATTCAGGATGTGATGCGCGCGCAACGCGATGCCTATGCAAACCTGAACAACGCCGTGCTGCATGCCGCCAACCAGGGCGTCACCATCAACGAGATTCAAAACGTCTACAAACTGCCCGAAAGCCTGAAAAACAATTGGGCGACCCATAGCTACCACGGCTCGGAAGAGCACAACAGTCGCGCCGTGATCAACCGCTACCTGGGTTACTGGGATGCCAATCCGGCAACGCTGATGCCGCTGTCGCCAAAGGACTCGGCCCCGCTGTACGTGGAAATGATGGGAGGCGCCGACAAGATCATGAGCAAGGGCAAGTCCTTGTTCGACCAAGGCAAGTACCGCGAAGCCTATGAAATCCTCAACAAGCTGGTGTATGCCGAACCGCAGAACAGCAAGGCCAAGGACTTGCTCGCGGATGTCTATGAGCAAGTCGGTTATCAGAAGGAAAGTGCCGGCGTGCGCAATAGTTTCCTCTCGGCCGCGTATGAACTGCGCCATGGCATGCCCAAGGGCGTGCCGCCAAAAACGGGCGGTGCGGACATGATCCGCGGCATGAGCACCGAGTTATGGCTGGAGTACCTGGGCATTGCCCTGGATGGCAGCAAAGTCGCGAACCAGCACTTCATCTTCAACCTCAAGACACCCGATAACGGCGAGCAATTTGTCGTGGAGTTGAGCAACTCGACACTGACCAATATCAAGGGGCAGCAAGCCAGCAAACCCGACCTCACCATCACTCTTGACCGTGCTGACCTTGAAGGTGTGATGGCCAGGAAAACCAGCTTTGATCAACTTGTTGCAGCCGGCAAAGCCACTTTCGAGGGCGATCGCAAACCGTTCGAACTGTTGATGGCGGCGATCACCCCGTTTACCCCGACCTTTGAACTACTGCCAGGCACCCATCAGTAATCAACAAGGGCTGCGCTTCATCCTGCCCCGGGGTGAAGCGCTATGGCGCTCTACTTCGCGACCCTGAATTAACAATAACGAGCATGGGTGGCGCTATTCACAAGTTGTTCCTTCCAATATCGAGAATATGAACTACCACTTATGTGTGATCGAGCCGTGCTGGTTCAATGCAGTTAAAGTTTCTCGACGATTGCTATTACCCTTATTTCGAAAATGTACACTTGCCGGGATCTAATCCATGCAATCCAGATCAGGAGCAATGTCTGCCTTTACGTTATTGGCCCTATGCAGCCAGCCAGCCTGGGCCGGCGGCATCATGCTTTACGAAATCGGCACCGATAACGCTGGCCTGGCCAATGCCGGTGCCGCTGCCCGCGCCCAGGGCCCTTCGACCATTGCCAGCAACCCCGCGGGCCTGAGCTACCTGCCCGGCACGCAAATCACCGCCGGCTTGCAGGTGCTGTACGGCGACCTGAGCTTCGACCGCGACGCCGGCACCAACGTGCCGGGCAGCGGCAGTGGCAACGCCCTCGACCCGATTCCCGGCGGCAGCTTCTTCATCAGCCATGAACTGGACGAGCACTGGAGCGTCGGCTTCGGCCAATACGCCGACTTCGGTCTGGCGGTCAATTACGACAACGACTGGTCCGGGCGCTACTTCGCACAGAACGCCAGCCTCGGTGGTTTGTCGTTGGTGCCGAGCGTGGCTTACCGCTTTAACGAGCAATGGTCGGTGGGTCTGGGCGTCAAGGCCATGTACGGCATGCTGCAAGCCCAGACCGCGATTGACCGCTCGCCGTTCGGCTTTACCGACCGCACCGACGGCCAATTCAAGTACAAGGACCAGGATTGGGGCTTCGGTGCGAATGTCGGCGTGATCTACGCCCCGCAAGCCGGCACGCGCATTGGCCTGACCTACACCAGCCAGGTCGATCTGGACTTCGAGGACCGGCTGGACGTGAACGGTGATGGCCGACTGCTCGAGCGCGTCAACAACACCAAAACCGAACTCGATGTGAAGGTGCCGCAAACCGTCACCCTGAGCCTGTTTCAGCAACTGGACCGGCAATGGGCCTTGCTGGCCTCGGTCAACTGGCAGGACTGGTCAGAGTTCGGCGACATCGCAGTGCAGGTCGACACCACGGCGGTCGGCGCCCGATCAACCACTGTCGACGCCAACTTCAAGGACACCTGGCACCTGTCGCTCGGCGCGCAATACCAGGCCACCGAGCAATGGCTGTGGAATGTCGGCGTGGCTTACGACAGCAGCGCCGTGTCGGACCACAACCGCAGCGTGACCGTACCGATGGCCGAGTCCTGGCGCCTTGCGACAGGAGCCACCTATGCGCTGGACAAGGACACCGACGTCAACCTCAGTTGGGCCATGATCTGGATTGGCGACATGCCGGTTGACCAGACCAGAAACGTTTCGGGCAATCGAATTTCCGGTCAATTCGACAATGCCTGGATTCAAGCCGTGACCGGAAACATGACCTGGCGCTTTTGAGTGTCTTGCCACACCAAAGCGACTTCATCCGAGGAGCACACAGCATCATGAATCTGTCCCGAAACCTGCTTGTCGGTGCCGCCGTGGCCGGGCTTCTGCTCGGTGGTTGCACCTCCAAAGTCACTGAACAGGCGCAATACTCCGGCTACCTGTCCAACTACGACAATCTGCAGGAGGTCACCACGCCCAGCGGCGGCACGGCGATGCGCTGGGTGAGCCCGTCGTGGAACCCCAATGCCTATGACACGGTAGCGTTCGAGCGACTGGAGCTGTATCCGGCGCCCAAGCCCAATGAGCGGGTCAACCAGCAGACACTCGATGACATCCGGGACTACATGAGCAGCAGGGTCAAGGCGACGCTGGGGCAGAAGTACCGGATGGTCCACCACACGAGTGCCGCGCCAAAAGGTTCGAAAACCTTGATCCTGCGCGCCGCGATTACCGGCGTGAGCGCCTCCAATGAAGGCATGAAATGGTATGAAGTGGTGCCCATCGCCGCTGTCGTCGGAGCGACACAGGCGGCCACCGGTCACCGCGATCAGGACACCGAGCTGTACATCGAGGCCGAGCTCATCGACGCGAAAGACAACCAGACCGTGGCCAGGGTCGTGCGCAAGGTGTTCGGCAAGCAGTTGTCCAACGAAACCCAGAAAATCACCGCCCAGGACTTCAAGGCGGCGATCGACAAGTTGAACGTCGATCTCTGGGCATTCATCCGCAGTTGAATCGCTTCCCCGTAGAGGAATAGCTGACATGGCTTCCCATACATTGCTTCGACTCACAAACTTGCACAGACCTTTAATCGTCGCAACGCTCATCGCCAGCGCGCTTGCGTTAAGCGCTTGCGCAACGGTGGATGCCCAGACGACCGCCTACGTCGGGGTCGAGCACCCTGCTCCGACCCTGCCCAGCGAAGTCCAGATACTACGCACGGAACCGACGCGCCCCAGTGTGCGTTTGGGCGAAATCCTGATCGATGCCAGTGTCGACCCCGCGCCTCCCATCACCCAGGTCGAACAGAAACTGCGTGAAGAAGGCGCCAAACTGGGTGCAGACGCGGTGGTGGTGGTTTACGACCAGATCCAACCCGTCGCCGCTTACGTGACCGGTCCTCTGTGGAACCGCGACATCGATACGATCCAGGGCCGCAAGCTCAAAGGCATTGCCATCAAATACCAATGACGAGGTGCACAGCTATGAAAGCAATCCTGTCCTGGCTGACGGTCACGTTGGCGACTGTCTTGATCAGTGCCTGTTCCGCCGTGGGATCGAACGAGGGCGGTGCCGGTGAAATGGAGATTCGCTCGGGCAAGATCGAGCAGATATCGCTGACGCAGATGCAGACCAATCACGACAGTGGCGTCGGCGCCGTACTCGGAGGCCTTGGCGGTCTCGGCATTGGCAGCCTGATCGGCAGTGGCACCGGGCGCGACGTTGCGATGGTTGCCGGCGCACTCGCCGGTGCGGTGGGCGGTAACTATGCAGAGAAGAAAAAGTACGATCAGCCGGTCGCAGCGCAACAGGTCATCGTGCGGGTGAAAAGTGGCGTGCTGGTATCGGTGACCCAGCCGATCA
The DNA here is from genome assembly GCF_054343835.1 of Pseudomonas sp. GNP012. Lineage (NCBI taxonomy): Bacteria > Pseudomonadati > Pseudomonadota > Gammaproteobacteria > Pseudomonadales > Pseudomonadaceae > Pseudomonas > Pseudomonas sp. GNP012. The sequence continues at coordinate 3,319,354 of NZ_JBTGUU010000001.1, forward strand.
ATCCGGCCCTGAGCAAAGGCATGAACGTTTACATCGAAGGCTCGGGAAATAATGCCCGGGTGCTGCCACAGGGTGGGTAGCGGCCACGTCTGGAGCGGTAAAACGCCGTTGATCAGGCAGCCCAAGGCATAACCCAAGTCATTACAGTAAAAATAAATAAACATACTGTTGTGTAATATTACACTTCACGATAGATTTATTCATAACCTGTAATGAGCTGAAAAGACCATGAAACCTTGCGTAAAAAGCCTGGTGCTCGAACTGCTGGTTGCTAAAAACGGCGTTCCCTTGCAGGTCAGGGAAGCCATCGTCGCCTGCGAGCTATTCGGCATCAGTGAAAACAACGTCCGGGTCACCTTGGCGCGCCTCACTATCGAAGCATTGCTCGAAGGTGCGGGCCGAGGAAGTTATCAGTTGGGGCCGCAGGCCAGGGACATCTCGGCGCAGCTGTTCGAGTGGCGCAACGTGGAGCAGCATCTGCGGCCGTGGGACGGCAGTTATCTGATGGTGGCGTGCAATGCCCTGGGGCGCAGTGATCGCAACATCTTGCGCCAGCGTGAACGTGCCCTGCACATGCTGGGTTTCGCGGAGCTGGACAAAGACCTGTACGTGCGCCCGAACAATATCTCGCCTGATATCGAGTCGTTGCGTCGACGTTTGATCGAACTCGGCCTGGAACCGGCCGCACTGGTTTTCCAGGCCCAGGGCTTCGCAGAGGCGCAGTCGCAGCGAATACAAAACCTGTGGAAGGGTGAGTTGCTCGACGACAGCTATCGCCGCAATTGCGAGCAATTGGAAAGCTGGATGCTGCGCGCGGGGCAACTGAAGCCGGATATGGCCGCACGCGAGTCTTTCATCCTCGGCCGCGAAGCCATCCGCCAGATCGTCTTCGACCCCCTGCTACCGGAACCTATGGTCGATGTGGCGCTGCGCACGGAATTCTTTGCCTGCACCCAGCGCTTCGTGGATCGCGGCCATCAAATCTGGCGCACCTTTGTGCAACAGCCCTGAAGACTCAACTGACTCATCACCCGGGCCGGTACCTGGCCCTTGATGTCGAGGATAGACATGCATAACAAAACCAAAATCAGCGATATTCTCAGCCGCGACGAAATCAAATCCTTCAGCGAACGCTCAGACCTCTGGGGTGCCTGGGCCGTAGTGTCTACTTGGGGTGTGTTGGCCTTGACCTTTACAAGCCTGGCCTGGGCCCGCGAACTCCTGCCCTGGTGGGGATTTTGTCTCGCCCTGATCGTGGGTGTCGTGATTATTGCCGGACGTCAGTTGTGCTTTGGCATTTTGCAGCACGACGCCGCGCACGGGACATTGTTCAAGACCAAATGGTGCAATGACGTACTGGTGGACTGGTTGTGCGCCCGGCCGATCTGGAACGAGCTGCGCAAATATCGTCCCTATCACCTGACTCATCACGCCAGGACCTCTTGCGTCGACGATCCCGATCTCTGCCTGGTTGCCGGATTGCCTACGACGCGACGCTCCTTGATGCGCAAGTGCCTGCGCGATCTTTCAGGCATTACCGGTCTGAAGTTCCTGGCGGGACGCGTGCTGATGGATGCCGGCGTGCTGCAGTGGTCGCTCACCAGCGATATCCACCGCCTGCCGCAGGCAGGTCGTCGCTGGTGGGACTACCCACGGACCTTTTTCAGAAACGCCAGCGGCATGCTACTCACCAACGGCCTGCTCCTTGCCGCATTCTGGATCAGTGGACAGGCGTGGTTGTACGGTGTGTGGGTGCTGGCCTATATCACGCCGTTTCCGTTGTTCATCCGCATTCGCTCCATGGCCGAACATGCCTGCCTGGAATCAGGCACGGACGTCCTTCGCAATACGCGAACCACACAAGCCGGTGTTATCGCCCGCGTTTGCGTGGCACCTATCCGGGTCAACTTTCACATCGAGCACCATCTGATGGCATCGGTGCCGTATTTTCGCCTGCCGAAGTTGCATGCTCTTTTGCGACAGCGTGGCATCGTGCCGCAACCGCCCACTTACTTGCAGGTGCTCAAGCGTGTGAGCCAGCGAATTCACACCGCCTGATGGGTGAATACTGTTCGCCCCAGACTCAAAAGCCGAAGTAGACAAATGCCGTAGCTGCCGCCATACCCCACGCGACCAATGCCATGACCGTTGAGTTTTGCGGTAATCCGGATTCGCTCAATCGCTGCAAACCGGGCTTCGCAACACCGACCTGTACGTAATAACCATGCCTGATTGCCTGGTAGGTATACCGCAGGCCGACCAACAGAAACAGGGCGATCAGGCCAAGGGCAAGCCCACGCCTGATAGCCGGTTTAGCCAATGCTGCAAGGTGATCCTGCTCGCAGGCAACGCTATTGAGTTGCACAACGGTAATTCGTTGATAGTCCGTCGAAGAGCGCTTTTGCCCCATCTGGATCGCCGCCTGTTGCTCCAGATCCAGCACCTGATACTTCCAGAGTGTTGACGATCCTTTTCGGCAAAAGGTAAACGCAGCAGGACTTGAGACGGAGATAATGCAAGCGTCGTTGATATCCAGTTTTTCCAGCGTTTCCATGGCTGACCTGGTGAAGTCCAGGTCGAAGACAGAAGCGGCCCCGGTAGCAGATGCCGCGGCCGAAACCAGTAGGCTGCTCAAGATGCAGATGGCAGAAATGTTCACGACCTGGTGTCCCCTTTTCCATTTTTTGATTTCGCAGCTCAAATCCAGCCTGCTTTGTTGAGCTCCAGTACGCTGCTGGCACCCCGATTACCAATGGGTCATTGAGTGGAAGGAAAAAGGGAGGGCATCCATTGCCCTCCCTTCCGTGGTACACGCTCCTGCGACAGTGTTTGTCAGAACCTCAAGAGGCCAGAATGAAGTCTGTGGCCGAGATGGTGTTCGGGTCTCCCACACCTACCAGGGTGATGGAACCGGCACCGAAGGTGAGTAACGTATCCGCTCCCTGATCAAAGACGTTGACACTGGTGTTGAAGGTCGCAGCCGTGATGTTGAGTGCGGCGAAATTGAGCAGATCCTGGCCGCCCGCCGCGTTGGCATCAAAGCCGATGATCCGGTCGTTGCCGAAGGCCAGTCCGAACACGAAGACATCGTCGCCAGTGCTGGCATTCATCGTGTCGTTGCCGGCCCCACCGGCAATACTGTCGTTGCCGGCACCGCCATCGATGATGTCGCTGCCTAGGCCGCCCAGCAAAGTGTCGTTGCCGCCAGCACCGTTGAGGTTGTCATTACCCACCCCACCGGTGATGACGTTGTTCGACGCGTTGCCGGTGCCGACGAAGTTGCCGACCCCGGTGTAGAGCAGATGCTCGGCATTGGCGCCCAGTGTGTAACTGGACAGCGACGTCTGAATGGAGTCCTCTCCACTGGCCGCCACTTCGATGACCCCGTCCGCGGCAGAATCGACGCGGTAGGTGTCATTGCCGACTCCGCCTTCCAACCGGTCAGCCCCCACACCGCCATCGATGACGTCGTTGCCGAGGCCACCCAGCAATGTGTCGTTGCCGTCACCGCCGTTGAGCGTGTCATTACCGGTCCCGGCGGTAATGATGTTGCTCAACGCGTTGCCAGTGCCGACGAAGTTGCCGGCTCCGGTGAAGAGCATGTGCTCGACATTGGCGCCCAGCGTGTAGCTGTTCAGCGTCGTTTGTACGGAGTCCGCACCTTCACCCGTCACTTCGACCACCAGGTCCCCGGCTGAATCGACGCGGAAGGTATCGTTGCCCAGTGCGCCGACCATCCGGTCATTGCCCGCACCGCCAGTGATGACGTCGTTGCCGGCTCCACCCAGCAACGTGTCGTTGCCGTCACCGCCGTTGAGGGTGTCATTACCCACCCCACCGGTCATGACGTTGTTCAACGCGTTGCCGTTGCCGGTGAAGTTGCCGGTTCCGGTGTAGAGCAGATTCTCGACATTGGCGCCCAGTGTGTAACTGGCCAGGGTCGTCTGTACGGAATCGGAACCTTCACCCGCCGCCTCGGTCACCAGGTCCCCGGCTGAATCGACGCGGAAGGTATCGTTGCCGGCTCCGCCGGCCATTGCGTCATTACCCGCACCGCCGGTGAGGACGTCGTTACCGGCACCACCGATCAATGTATCGTTGCCGTCACCACCGTTGAGGGTGTCATTAGCCGTCCCGCCGGTGATGACGTTGTTCAGCGCGTTGCCGTTGCCGGTGAAGTTGGCGGCTCCAAGGTAGAGCAGATGTTCCATGTTGGCGCCCAGTGTGAAGCTGGCCAGCGTGGTCTGTACGGAATCCGCCCCCTCGCCGGTCAACTCGGTCAGCACATCCCCGGCTGAGTCGACGCGGAAGGTGTCGTTGCCGGTTCCGCCCAGCATCTGGTCATTACCCGCTCCGCCATTGAGGAAGTCATTGCCGTCCTCGCCATTGAGGAAGTCGTTGCCGTCTCCGCCACTGAGATTGTCGTCGCCGATGCCGCCAAACAACTGGTCGACACCACCCAGGCCAATGAGCGTATCGTTCCCGCCCAAGCCAAACAGCACATCGCTACCTGCGGTGCCGACAAGGGTATTCGCCAGGGCATCCCCCGTTTGCACAGCACCCAGCAGCACGACCAGCGCCGTCGCCGCAGAGGTCACCGACTCCAGCGTGCCGAAGCCATCGGTGTAGCGTGCGATCACCCGGATTTGCTGGTTGATCTGCGCCGCACCCGGGGTGAAGGTCGCGTTGGTCGCGCCGGCGATATTGGTGAAGGTAGTCCCGACACCTTGCTGCCACTGGAAGCTGAATGTACCCAGCCCGTCCGGATCGGCAATCCCGGCCGTCTGTGCGGTCAGCACCTGCCCTTGAGTCGGTGTCGTATCGCTGATCAGCAACGCACCTGTCGGTGCATCGTTGACGTTGGCCACCGGTGCCGTGGCATCGGACGCAACGGTTTCGGCGACACCGAAGTCATCGACGTAACTGACCACCACGCGCACCTGATCGCCGACCTGAGCCTGGCCGAGCGTGAAGGTGCTGCCGGTGGCTCCGGGGATGTTGACGAAGGTGACTCCGTTGGTCTCCTGCCACTGGAAGGTGAACTGCGGATTGCTCAGGCCATCGACATCGATGATGGTCGACAGGTCAGCGGTCAACACCTGGTTCTGCGTCGCCAGCCCGAGGATGGTCGGACCTGCAGTCGGTGTGTTGTTCGCCGACGAATCGACGAACTCCAGCGTACTGTCGGCATCCTGATAAACTGCCCGAACACGGATGTTCAGACCGGCGACATCATCCGCCACCCGGTAGGTGGTGCCCGTCACCCGCGATGCCTCGCCGGCGGCGATAACGGTGATGTCTTCATAGATGCCCGAACCGGCAACGTTTTCGACCTGCCAGTAGTAAGACACCGGACCGGTAACCGCACCGGTCGGATTGGTTGCACTCACACTGTCCAGGTCGCGGACCGACTGATTGCTGACGCGCAACAGCTGGCCGGCGACAGGCGTATCCTCACGCGCACCGGTGACACCATCAAGGATCGCCAGACGCCCCACAGGCCCGCTGTTCACGGCGGTGCCGACGCCGGACGCCTGCGCCTGGTCAGCGAACTGCAGACGCTCGATGCCCGTCAGGCGATCCACGCCATCACGGCCCGCCACCAGGTCGGTCACGATGACGGAGTTGCCTTCGACAGCGACCGTGTACTCCGACGCATTACCGGAATACACCGCAGTGTCGAAGTTGTCAGTGCCGGTCAGAATCTCCCGCACGATGACCAACTGGCCCGGGTTGTAAGTACCGTTGAGCATGAACGGCACCAGTGGTTCCATGCTGTTGAACGTGGCGATCTCCGCGCCGCCTCCATCAGCATTCGCCCGTACGCTGATGCGCACGTTCAGCCACTTGTCACCATCGATGATGTCGTCACCACCGCGGCCTTCGATGAGGTCGCTGCCGCTGCCACCGAGGATGATGTTGCCGCCGTCAAAGAACGTAGCTCCCGCTGCCAGCAGATCAGACAGACCGTTGATCAGGCTGATGTTGGTCAGCACACTGCCGGTTGCACCCGCAGTAGGTAGCGTTGTCGCATCTGTGCTATCGCCGCGCAGGTAATCACCGTGAGACGAACCCGACAGACCTTCCATGGCGTCGAAACGCACCAGCGCCGACGCACCCGAACCCGGCGTCGGTGGTACATCGAAGAAACGGTCGCTGAAATCGATGCTCACGCCCTGGGCAAGCCCCTTGAAGGTCGCCCAGTCATAGCCCGAGCCGCCGATATAGCGATCACCGAAGCCGAGACTGCCGACCATGATGTCGTCACCGCCTTCGCCGTTGAACTTATCGTTCTCGCTGGCGCCGACGAATACATCGTGGCCGATCACAGGGTCGTTACCGAGCGGGTCGAAGTTGTCGCCAGGTGCACCGTCCGAAGTGCCCTTCTCGATCCAGTCGTCGCCTTCGTTACCCATGTCCTGTTCGTTGGCCTTGCTGCCCAGGATGAAGTCGTTGCCCTGGCCACCAATGGCTTCGGAGGCGTCCTCACCGGTAATGATGAAGTCGTTGCCGAACCCGCCAATGATCAGGTTGACGCCGTTACCTCCGTGCAGTACGTCGTGGCCGTCGCCACCCTGGAGGTTATCGTCGCCACCGGTGTCGGTGATGATGTCGTCGCCGGCACCACCGCGCAGCTGGTCGTTGCCGTCACCGCCTTCGATGCGATCATTGCCACCATCACCCCAGACTGTGTCATCGCCTTCACTGGAAATGAGGATGTCTGCGTTGTCGGTGCCGCCCAGCACGATGTGCTGGTCACCTGTGTACTTGATGTAGTTGGTGTCCGCCCCCACGGTCAGCGGGTTGTCGCGGAACACCACCTGCTCGCCGTTCGGGCCGAGCGGATCGGCGGCGGCCAGGCCTTCGTTGAACTGCCTCCCCGCGTCCACCTCCAGGTAGAGTCCCGGGGTCGAGAACACCAGGCCCGGCAAGTGAGTGGCCGAAGTGTTTGCCATGATCATCTTGGCAAACGAGTTGCTTTCAAGTTCCGCATTCATCGTCAGGCCAGCGGTACGCTCCAGGTAGTAGAAGCGATCGCCGTCCTGCAGTTTTTCCATCTGGTTCTCGAACACGAAGTTGAAGGTCGAGCCGAGCATGCCGCCGAACGGAGTTTTCTGTTCGGCAAGGCCGCCAATCCACATATCGATGGCATCGACACCCGTGACGGTCACGCCCCTCAGGTCGTCGGCAGTGCCCAGCACGCCATCCGTGCCGGCCAGCGTTACGTTGGCATAGGCACCGGTGCTGTTGAGGAAGTCCAGGCGGTCAGCCGGCGCACCCACACCACCGAAGACCAGTGCCAGGGCTGCAGCGCGCTTGCCTTCCAGCGTGGTCGCCGCGGTGATCGTGTCATGCGTGCCATAGGCCGCGATGAAGTTGATCAACGACTCCGGATGCTTGAGGTGCTGCACCAGGTCGACCCAGCTGGTGTACGGCTTGAGTTGGGTGTCACCGGTTTGACTGTAGATGTCGCGGCGGAACGCGTTGAGTGAAGGAATCCCCACGTCGCGGCCACGGGCGATGTTGATCGCCGGCAGATCGAGCGGCAGGCCGAGCAGGTTACTGCGCAGGGCCTCGGTGACGAATTCGTCGATTTCGTTACCGGCTTGCCGGGTCACCCCACGGATGATCGCACTGGTCGCATCCTCTGCCGACACGCCACTGGCGGCGTACGCCAACGGGTTGAGGAACGCCGCAATCAGGCCGAGCTGCTGAGCAGGATCAGCGCTGTTCGGATCGCTCACCACGTTGAAGTCGATGTCGTAGCGATCGACGGTCTCGGTCAGCATCGAGTGGCCAAACCGGTACACGGTGTGGGCAAACTCGGCGACGATCGAGGCATCGAGGTCGACGTCATAGACCTGGGTCGGTGCGAAGAACAGGTCGACGTTGGGCTGGATGGTCCGCGCAAATTCCTCGAACACCAGGTGCTGGTACTGCATCTCGGTACCGAACTTGGCAGCCTGGAACAGGCGCTCGCCATTCCACACCAGCGCATCGAACTCAGCCTGGTTGGTTGGCAACGCAGTCACCGGAGTGAGCAGCCACTCGTTGAGGAAGGCCACGTCACCCGAATCGAGCACGGTGTCCTTGGTCTGCGCAACCAGCCGGTTGTGCTCGGAGTGGAAGATCGCATGCACCGCGGTCAGGCCGATGTTCTCGTTGACCCGACCGTCGCCGGCGATGTAGTGAGCATCGAGCAGCTCGTTGTCATAGGTCAGGTTGTTGCCGCCTGGGCCAACAGGCTGCGCATTGCCGACATCGGTGTCAGCGTCCGCCTGCAGAACCCCACCAACGACGACCGGCACGGCATTGTGAGCGATGTCGGCGAGGAACTGGTGACCGGTGCGCACGGCATTGCTCAGGTCAATCGGCGCTAGCGGATTGCCTTCGACAAGTTCGTCATCAGCCGTGCCGCCAATACCGTCAACCCCTGTCATCACCACCATCGGGAAGCCGTTCGGCCCCTTGATGAAATTGCCATAGGCGTCGGTCGCCAACAGCGGGCCACTATCGACATCGGCATCGGTAAGGTTGATACCCAGGATGTCGCGGGCCTGTGCCTTGACCACTTTCCAGGTCGCCATGCCACCCAGTTCGATGTCATCCGAGGTACCAAACTGGCCATCCGCCCCCAGGTCACGGTTGGTGATCAACCGGCCGGTCGCTATGGGGCCGTTGTCAGTCATTTGATAAGCGCGCAGGAACACCTGGTGCGACGGATGCGAGCTATAGGTCTGGTTCTGGTCCACGAACGGCGTGGTGGTGTTGGTGTGCTCATGGATGTCGTCGGCCGTGCCGAGAATGCCATCGGCTCCCGGCTGGTTGGTCGCGCGGGTCAGAACCATGAAGTTCGTCGGGCTACCTGGGACAAACAGTGGATCATCCGGTTGCAGCGGGATGAACACGGTGCCCGAACCACCTTTGGTCACCAGGTCCAGGCCATGATCGAAGAACTGCCCGAAGAAGGTCATCCAGGCGTTGAACGGTGCGGACAACCCCGCGTCCGCCGTGGTGTTCTCGAACAGGTACACATCGCGGTCGTCGGCAGTGCCGAACTCACCGTCCAGGCCGGGGCTGGCGACTATCGATACGCCATCCTTGAGCACGTCGTCATTACCCGCCAGGCCGAAGTTGAGCACACCGTCCGCGCCCGGGTCGAAAGCCGTGGCATAGGCCGCCGGATTGTTCGACGTCTGGTCGACGATCAGGTTACTGATGGTGCGCGGCTGCGAGTCAATCACAATGCCGTTGTTCTGCGCATACGACGTTCCCCCTTCCGCCGGATTGAGGACCGGATCGCTCACGCGCGGAAAGAGGTTATCGGCGGCGCCGAACTCGGTGTTGTTGGTGCCGTTGAGGTTCAACAGGTTGTTGTTCGACCCGTCGACCGTACGCAGGCCCAACGGCGCGCGGATGTTCGGGATCAGCGAGAGGATGTCCTGACCGGCCGCATCAGCCTCGGCAATCCTGATCTGGTCAAGAATGAAGTTGAGGTCGGAGCGGACCATGTGCAGGCCTGCGCCACCCGCGGTGGCATCGACAACCGGGGTCTGCGCGGTCGGTACAACCGGCGCGCCGGGAGCTACCACTGAAGTGGGTTGCGAGAACAACACCTCAGTCGTGCCATGAGCATCCTGGTAGATCGCCTTGACCCGCAACGACAGGCCGGCAAGGTCGGGAGAGACCTTGAACGTGGTGCCGTCGGCACTCTGGAACGCCACGTCGCCGGCCGGCAGCAGGATGATGTCCTCGAAAACGCCGCTGCCTGGATCCGCCTCGAATTGCCAGAAGTAGGACACCGAGCCGTTGATCAAGCCTTGCGGATTACCCGCCCCGACGTTGTCGGCATCGGTCACCCCGGCCACGCTGACAGTCAGTATATCGCCCACGACTATCGCGCCGCCGTTGCCATCCGTGACAGTCGGACTGCCAGCCGGTTCGGCATTGAGTCCATCCACCAGCACTAGCTGGTTATCGGCGAATTGCAGACGTTCGATATGCAACAGAGTATCGGCGCCGTCGCGGCCCGCTACGCTGTCTGTCACGGTATAGACGTCGTCCGCCAGATCGGCGGTGCCGCGGTCGTCGACGGTCACCGTGTACTCGTCCTGAAGCCCGGAGAAAATGGCGGTGTCGAAAGCCGCCCCGCCGGTCGAGGTGCCGGGCATGATTTCCCGCACGGCCTGGAGCTGACCAGGGTTGATGGTGCCGTCCAGCATGAGCGGAATCATATCGACCATGCTGTCGAAGGAGGCGATTTCGGGACCGGTATGGTTGACGTCAGCCGGATCATAAACGGCAATCCTGACGTTGATCCATTTGTCGCCGTCGATCAGGTCATCGCCACCGCGACCCTCGATCAGGTCACTGCCATCGCCGCCAAGGATGATGTTGCCAGTGGCAAAGCCGGTGACCGGCAACCCGGCATCAGCCAGGAACTGGTCCAGCCCGCGGATCAACGCCACATTGGTCAGCGCACTGCCCGTGGTACCGCCGTGGTTGATGATGGTGTCGGCATCGACATTATCGCCTTTGAGCACATCGCCGAAACTCGAACCGGACAAGCCCTCGACCTCGGCATATCGGTCGAGAATCGAGGCCGGCGAGGCGCCGACCGGATTGAACACCCCGGTGTTCTGGTTGGGCGCGTTGCCGTGTGGCTGTGCCAGCGTGACCATGGTCAGGTCGGCAGTCACGCCGTGCCTGTCATTCTTGTAGGTCACCCAGTCGAAGCCGGACATGCCATCCATGTTGTCTTGGGCGTCGCTGCCGGTAAAGATGTCATCGCCACCCTCGCCGATCATTTCGTCGAAGCCGGGACCACCGACAAAGATGTCGTTGCCGATCACATCGTCATTGAGCAGTGGCGAGAAGTTATCACCAGGCGCACCGTCCTGGGTGCCCATCTCGATCCAGTCATCACCTTCGCCACCGGTAGGTGGCAGGTTGGTCTTGGCACCGAGGATGAAGTCGTCGCCCTGGCCACCGAAGGTGGTGCTGATGTCTTCCGTGGTGATGATGAAGTCCTGGCCAGCGCCACCCAGGATCAGGTTGCCACCCGCCAGCATGCTGCCGGCCACGATCACATCGTTACCGTCATTGCCTTCCAGACGGTTGTCACCGAACGAGTCGCTGATGATGTCATCACCCGCACCGCCCAGTACCGCGTCGTTCCCGGCGCCGCCTTCGAGGCGGTCGTTGCCGCCGTCTCCGTAAAGGGTGTCATCGCCCTCGCCGGAAATGAGGATGTCATTGCCGGCGGTGCCGCCCATGACGATATGGTCTTCACCGGTGTACTGCAGATAATTGGTATCCGGACCCACGGTGTCAGGGTTGTCGCGAATCACCAGCGACACGACTTCGACGCCGTTGATCATGATGCCGCCCGTAGGGTCGGCTCGGCCGTCCGCGCCAAGGCCGGTGAACTGAGCGGTCTGATCCACCTCGAGGGTGAACGTCGGTGTCAGGAACACAGTGTTCGACAGGTGGGTGACATCGGAGTTGAGCATGATCAGCTTGGCAAAGGAGTTGTTTTCCAACTCGGTGCCGAAGTCCAGGCCCGCGGTACGCGCCAGGTAGTAGAAGCGGTCGCCGTCCTGCAACGCCTCCATCTGGGTTTCAAACACGAAGTTGAAGGTCGAGCCGAGCATGCCGCCGAACGGCATCTTCTGTTCGGCGAGGCCACCGACCCAGAAGTCGATGTCGTCGACGCCCGTGATCGTCACACCGGTCAGGTCATCTGCAGTACCCAATACCCCATCCGCGCCGGCCAGCGTTACGTTGGCATAGGCACCGGTGCTGTTGAGGAAGTCCAGGCGGTCAGCGGGCGAACCCACGCCCCCCAATACCAGCGCCAGGGCTGCATCGCGTTTGCCTGCCAGTGTGGTCGCCGCCGTGATCGTGCTGTGCGTGCCATAGGCCGCGATGAAGTTGACCAGCGACTCGGGGTGCTTGAGGCTGTCTGCCAGGTCGGCCCAACTGATGTAAGGCTTGAGCTGGCTGTCGCCGGTTGATTCGTAGAACTCCCGGCGCGCCTCATTCAAGGTGGGGATGCCCGTGTCGCGACCACGCGCCAGGTTCAGGGCCGGCAAATCGAGCGGCAGACCGAGCAGGTTGTTGCGCAACGCTTCAGTGACGAACTCATCGATCTCGTTACCGACCTGGCGGGTCACACCGCGAATGATCGCACCTGCCGCCTGGTCCGCAGTCAACCCGCTGCTGGCGAACGCCAGAGGGTTGAGGAAGGCCGCGATCAACCCCATTTGCGAGTCCGGGTTGGAGGGGTCAGTGAGCAGCGGATTGAACGCCGGGTCGAAGCGATCGACGGTCTCGGTCAACATCGAGTGACCGAAGCGGTACACCACGTGGGCGAACTCGGCGAGGATTGCCGGATTGATCGAGGTGTCATACCCGTTGGGCGCAAGGAACGCGTCAATCTGTGGCTGAACGGTCCGCCCGAATTCCTCGAACACCAGGTGTTGGTACTGCATTTCAGTACCGAACTTGGCGGCCTGGAACAGGCGTTCACCATCCCACACCAGTGCCGCGATCTCGGCGGGTGTAGTTGGTATCGCAGTCACGTCGTCAGCCAGCCATTCATTGAGGAAGGCCAGGTCACCGGAGGCAAGGATGGTGTCCTTGGACTGCTGGACCAGACGGTTGTGCTCGGAGTGGAACACATGGTGCACGGCGGTCAGGCCGATGTTCTCGTTAACCCGGCCGTCGCCGGCAATATAGTGGGAGTCGAGCAGTTCGTTGTCATAGGTCAGGTTGTTGCCGCCCGGGCCAACAGGCTGCGCATTGCCGACTGCGGTGTCGGCATCCGCCTGAAGAACGCCACCGACGACGACGGGTGCAGCATTGTGGGCAATGTCGTCGAGGAAGGCATGCCCGCTACTCACGGCGTTGGCCAGACTGATCGGAGCAGCCCGGTTGCCTTCGACCAGTTGCGTAACATCATCAGCTGTCCCGGCGATGCCGTCGGCACCATTACTGACGCGAATCACGACCTGCGGCATGCCGTTAGGCCCGCGGATGAAGTTGCCGTACGCATCGGTTGCCAGCAACGGCACGTTGTGCACATCGGCGTCGGTCAGGTTGATGCCAAGCATGTCACGGGCCTGCGCCTTGACCACTGCCCAGGTCGCCATGCCATCAGCGGCGCCATCATCGGAAGTGCCGAACACGCCATCGGCGCCGAGATCGCGGTTGGTAATCAAGCGCCCCGTGGCAACAGGGTCACCTGCCGCGTTGAGCACGTACTCACGCAGGAACACCTGATGCGAGGGGTGCGAGCTGTAGGTCTGGCTTTGGTCGACGAACGGCGAGGTGGTGTTGGTCTGGCCATCATCGGCCGTGCCGACTACGCCGTCCGCGCCGGCGGTACGCACTGCGCGTGAGAGCACCATGAAGTTGGTCGGGCTGCCCGGTACGAACAACGGATCGTCCGGCTGCAGCGGAATGAACACAATGTCGGTAGCGCTCTTGGTGACCAGGTCGAGGCCGTGGTCGAAGAACTGGCCGAAGAAAGTCATCCACGAGTTGAAGCCGGCGGTCAGGCCGACGTCCGGCGACTCGTTGGGAAAGAAGAATACGTCCTTGTCATCAGCCGTTCCGAATACGCCATCCAGCCCGGGGCTGGCGACTATCTGCACGCCATCCTTGAGTACGTCGTCATTACCCGCCGTGCCGAAGTTGAGCACACCGTCCAGGCCCGGGTCGAACGCAGAAGCATAGGCCGCCGGGTTGTTGGCGGTCTGGTCGACGATCAGGTTACTGATAATCCGTGGTTGCGGGTCGACCACCGTCCCGGTTCCTGCGTATTGCGCCGATAGAAAGGAAGGATCAAGCAGGCGCGGAAAATCAGCGTCCGCCGCGCCGAAATCAGTCTGGCCGGTGACCAGGTTGTTGAAGCTGCCATCGACGGTACGCAGACCGAATGGCACCTGAGTGTTGGGAAGCAAATCAGTGAGGCTGGTGCCGGCGGCATTCGCTTCGGCGATAAAGATTTGCTTGAGGATGAATTCCAGGTCCGATTGGGTGAAATTGGCCATTTTGGATTGCCCTCGATCTGTCTGGGTAAAGGCGCGGGACGAGAAAATCCTCCCGCGCCAAGTCAAGTGCTGGCTTGCGCAGTGTGTTGGTCATGTTTTTTTGCGAGAGCTGGCGTTACCCGGGACCCGGGATACGCGCCTGGAATTCGCGTAGTGAATGGCTCGCCGAACGGTCAGGCAGAGCAAGTACGACCCTTGGGCGGGCCATGGAAACAGGAGGTAAAGGCAAACTTGCTGGAAAGTCCCTTCACTCTGCAAAAGAACGCAATGATCGACATGCTCTGCTCCTTCCGGGAAATCACCGCGCCTTGCGTTGCCAAAACGATGGCAAGCTTCAGGCGGGCGGCCCCCCCGATAACTAAGACTAAAGTTCCATAGCAAATCTTTGTCAATATTCCGTCGTGAAAACAGACGACTGGTGTTTAGTCGACACAACTAGCTGTTTTTAAACGACATATAGAAAGTTGAGTGCAGGTATAGAGCGAAATGTTATTTCGGAGGGTTTCAGCGCGACCTACGCTCCTGCATAAGGGAGCAACGCAGAGATTTCGGAAGACTCGCCATTCACAGAGCGACCAGTCTGCGTGTGCATAAGTCGTTTAACGGACTACATTTACTGTTAGCTGTTGCGCCCCAAGGGCAACCGCCTTTTCGAAGTGGGAGGATCACCATGCCCAAGCAGTCGAGCATCCGTTCCGAACTGTCCGACGCGCTCTTTCGCCTGCGCCGCAGCTTTTATTCGCTGGCAGCGTTCAGCGGTGTCATAAACGTCATGATGTTGACGCCAGCTATTTATATGCTGCAGGTCTATGATCGAGCCCTGGTCAGTGGGAACGTTACGACGCTGACAATGCTGACTGTGCTGGTGGTGGGTCTTTTCCTTTTGATGTCCACGCTGGAAATGGTCCGCACCAAGGTGCTGATCCGGGTCGGCAACTGCCTCGACATGGACCTCAACCGACGCGTTTTCAACGCTGCATTCGAACGCAACCTGAGCCGCGCCGGAGGTAATCCGGCCCAGGCCCTGCAAGATCTCTCCCAGGTTCGTCAGTTCGTCACCGGCAGTTCCCTGTTCGCCTTCTTCGATGCACCGTGGACGCCGATCTACCTGTTGGTCGCCTATCTGATCCACCCGATGCTCGGGCTGATCACGCTGATCGGTTCCCTGATTCTGATAGGCCTGGCTTATCTCACTGAAAAGTCGACGCAGAAGCCGCTGGCCGAAGCCAATCAGGCCGCCATGTCCTCAGCCCAATACGCCAACAACAACCTGCGCAATGCCGAGGTCATCGAGGCCATGGGCATGCTGCCGTCGATCAGCAAGCGCTGGTTCAATAGCCATTTGCGCATCCTGGAAATGCAGACCCTGGCCTCCGACCGCGCCGCCTTGATCAGCAGCACCGGACGCTTCGTGCGTATCACGCTGCAGTCACTGATCCTCGGCGCCGGCGCGCTGCTGGCGATCGAAGGCAAGATCACTCCGGGGATGATGATTGCCTGCTCGATCCTCACCGGCCGTGCACTGGGCCCGGTGGAACAGGTCATCGCATCGTGGAAGCAACTGCTCGGCTGCCGTTCGGCCTGGGGCAGGCTCAACGAGATGCTGCAAGACTTTCCGCGCCGGCCACCGAGCATGTCGCTGCAGCGGCCGCAGGGCATGCTGGCAGTGGAGAATGTGTATGCCGGGGCCCCTGGTACCAACAACACGATTCTACGCGGCGTGGGCTTCAGCCTGGTCCCCGGTGAAAGCCTTGGCATCATCGGCCCGTCCGCCTCGGGCAAATCCACCCTCGCCCGCCTGCTGGTCGGGGTCTGGCCGGCGCAGGCCGGCAAGGTGCGCCTGGACGGCGCGGACATATTCACCTGGAACAAGGGCGAACTCGGCCCCTGGCTCGGCTATCTGCCACAGGACGTGGAGTTGTTCGAGGGCAACATCGCCGACAACATTGCGCGCTTTGGCGAAGTGGACAGTGAAGCGGTCATCCGCGCCGCCAAGATCACCGGCGTGCACGAGATGATCCTGCGTTTTCCGCAGGGTTATGACACCCGCCTGGACACCGATGGCAGCCCCCTTTCCGGCGGCCAGAAGCAGCGAATTGCCTTGGCCCGCGCACTGTATGGCGAGCCCAATCTGATCGTGCTGGATGAGCCGAACGCCAACCTCGATGACGTCGGCGAAAAGGCCCTGGTCGATGCGCTGGCCGAACTCAAGGGCCGTGGCGCCACCGTCGTCCTGATTTCCCACCGTCCCAACGTACTCTGCGCCGTCGACAAGGTGCTGATGCTGCGTGACGGCGGCGTGCAGATGCTCGGCACGCGCGATGAAGTATTCGCAGCGCTGCGCAAGGCCAGTGTGATGCCTGCAGGCGCGTCGACTCCGCTGGCCTCCGTCAAAGCACGGGAGTGACCGATCATGCAACTGAGCCAACACACCGAGATGATTCCTGCCGATCCCCGCAGCGCGGTAGACCTGGACGTCGGCAGACCCACGCGATGGGGCGTGTGGCTGGTGCTCGCCGGCTTCGGCGGCTTCCTCCTGTGGTCCTGGCTGGCACCGCTGGATGCCGGCGTGGTCGCGACCGGCACGGTCAAAGTCACCAGCAATCGCAAAGCCGTACAGCACCTCACGGGCGGCACCGTGGAGGCCATACTCGTTCGCGAAGGCGATTTGGTGAAAAAAGGACAGGAAGTGGTCCGCCTCGACTCGTTGCGTGCCGCTGCCGAAGAGGGTGCGATCAGCGCTCAGTACATCGTCAGCAAGACCGTGGAAAACCGCCTGGAAGCGGAACGAGACGGTCGCGATGTAGTGACCTACGATCCCGAGCTGCTCAAGCGCTTCAAGGGTGACTACCGCCTGGAGGCCGCCATGGACCTGCAGCAGCGCCTGCTGGACACCCGCCGCGCCGGACTCGCTGGCGAAATCAGCATCCTGCAGGAGAACCTGGCAGCGTCGGCAGTGCAGCTCAAGGGCCTGCAGCAGGTCTACAGCGCCCGCGCTTCGCAGATCGGCTTCCTCAATCAGGAACTGCAGGGCACCCGCGTGCTGTCGGCTGAAGGCTATGTGCCGCGCAATCGCCTGCTCGAGCTGGAACGCAGCAACGCCGACCTCTCCGCCGGCCAGGCCGAGAACCTCAACAACATCGCCCGCGTGCGCAGCCAGACCACCGAAATCAAGCTGCGCATCCTGCAGCGCCAGCACGATTACCTCAAGGAAGTCGAATCGCAGTTGACTGAAACCGCCAAGGAAAACACCACCCTGGCCGACCGCTTGCGCGCACTCGACTATGAAGTGACCCACACGGTGATTCGCTCGCCAATCGATGGCATGGTCCAGGGCCTGAGCATTGCCACCGTCGGTGGGGTCATTCAGCCCGGCTTCAAGATCATGGAAATCGTTCCGCTCAACGAACCGTTGCAGGTCGACGCGATGATTCCAGTGCAGGCCATCGACAAGATGGTCCCCGGCTTGCCCGTGGACATCGCCTTCCCGGCCTTCAACCATGCCCAGACGCCAAACATCCCAGGTCGCGTGCTGACCATCTCCGCCGACCGCCTGATGGACGAGGAAAGCAAGGAACCCTTCTATCTGGCCCAGGTGGAAGTCACGCCCGACGGCATGAACCTGCTTGGCAGCAATCACATTCGCCCCGGCATGCCCGCCACCGTCACCATCAAGACCGGCGAACGCAACATGATGAGCTATCTTCTTAAACCAATGCTCGAACGCGTGGACAGCTCATTCAAGGAACAATGAAATGGAACGTCATTGCCTGCTCTTCTGCTTGTTGGGGTTGACCCTGCCGGCTGACGCCATGGACCTCAAGCAAGCCTGGGATCTGTTGCAGTACCAGGGCCCTATCTACCAGGCCGCCGTGCATGAAAAACAAGCCGGCGGCGAAAACCGCGCCATCGGCAAGGCCGGCCTGCTGCCGCAGATCAACGCCTCGGCCTACAACAACAAGGTCAACGGCTCCCAAAGCCAGAACAACATCGACAATGATCTGCACTACGACTCCAAGGGCGCCAACGTGCGCCTGCGCCAGCCGCTGTTCAACAAACAGAAGATGGCCGAGTACCGCCAGGGTCAGCAGCGTGCCGACTACAGCAACGCGGTATTCGATGCCAAGAGCCAGGACGCCGCGGTGCGCCTGGCCGAAAGCTATTTCGACGTGCTCCTGGCCAGCGAAACCATCACCCTGGCCAAATCCAAGCTGAACGCCTTCGATGAGCAACTTGCCTCGGCGAAACGGCGCATGGAGTTGGGGGCCGGCACCATCACCGACATCGACGAGTCAGCCGCCCGCCGTGACCTTGCCGAAGCCGAACTGATCGAAGCGCAGGACAATCTGGTCAACGCGCGCGCCAAGCTTGAGGAATATATCGGTGAAACTCCCGAATCGCTGACCACCTTGCGTCCGAGCTTCGACACACCACCGCTGCTGCCGAGCAACCTGCAGGACTGGCTGGTCAAGGCCCAGACCGATAGTCCGCTGATCCATGCGCGCCGTTACAGCCGCGACCTCGCCGAAGAAGAAGTGAAGCGTGCCAGGGCCGGCCACTGGCCAACACTGGATTTCATCGCCGGCTACACCGCGGGTGAGAGCCAATCGCTCTCCGAGTTGAACCAACGCAACCGCTACGGCTCGATCGGGCTGGAAGTCAATATCCCGCTGTACAGCGGTGGCGGCGTCAGCGCACTGACGCGCCAGGCCAGCGCCAATAGCGACAAGGCCCTGGATGAGCTTGACGCCGCGCGTCAGGAAGTCATCACCGGAACCACCCGTGAGTATCAAGGCATACTCAGCGGCGCCAAACGCATTCGCGCCCTGGAGAAGGCAGTAGCGTCCAACGAACGCTCACTGGCATCGACGCGCAAGGGCTTCAAGGAAGGTGGCACCAGCACCAACTCGGACGTCCTCAATGCCGAAGAGCTGCTCTTCGTTGCGCGTCACGACCTGTTCGATGCCAAGTTGCGCTATTTGATGTCGCGTCTGCGCCTGGCTTCTTCGGTGGGCAGCCTGGGCGACGACGATATCGATCAGATCAACGACTACCTCGGCCCGGAACTGCTGGTCACCAACTAACGTTCTCCTGCCGGCCGGTCGAGCAAAATGGTGGCTGACCGGTGGACCCCCCTCCCTCTCAATTCCCCTCGCGTTTAACCCGGTCATTCAGTACTGCATCTCGATGCAGTAAGGCCGCGACCGCAAAAAACCGTCAGCGTGAAATTTGCCCACCAAGCCCTTGATTCCCTTTATGCTTAATCCGGTTCCAAATGAAAAGCCACGCCCGGCTCCAGGCTGTAAACTGTGTCCCCATGCGCAAACTTTTGTACCTGACATTTTCCATGGCGTTGCTCGCCGCCCTCACGACCTACGCGATGTGGGCCGCGGACCGACCGGTGGGCCACTACCTTTCGGACCTGCGGATCAACCTGGCAGTCGACCAGGGTACGCCTGCCGATCGTGGCAATCTGCTGGGCATTCAGCCCGAACTGTTTCCTACCGATTATCAAAGCCCCGAGCGTTTGCACCGCAAGCTCGCGGCCTACCTGCAAGCGGCCCGGGACCAGGGTTTGTTGAACGGCAAGACCGTCGTCGTGTTGCCGGAACACGTCGGTACCTGGCTGATGGTCAGCGGCGAAAAAGATGAGTTGTATCAGGCCAGCACCCTCAAGGAGGCCATGAACTGGCTGGCGGTGAGCAATCCCCTCAAGTTCGCCAGAGCATTGATCAGCGCCGAGGGTGGCAACCGCCTGGACGATGCCCACCTGCGCATGAAAGCCAAGGCGATGGCCAGAGACTACCAGGCGTTGTTCGGAGGATTGGCCAGGGAATTCCACGTGACGCTTGTCGCGGGCTCCATCGTGCTGCCCGAACCGAGCATCATTGACGGCACGTTGAAAATCGGTCGCGGCGCGCTGTACAACAGTAGTGTGGTGTTCAACAACGATGGCCTGCCGATCGGCCAGCCCCAGCGCCAGATGCACCCGTTCTTCGCAGAACAGAACGGGATCAAGGCGAACGCCGACCACTTGCTCAACGTCGTTGATACCCCCGCAGGTAAGCTGGGCGTATTGATCGGCCACGACAGCTGGTACCCGGAAAACTACCTCAAACTCAACGACCAGAGCGTACAGCTGGTTGCGGTACCGGCCTTTGTTCCCGGCCGTGGCACCTGGGAGCAGCCGTGGCGTGGCTACAGGGGGGCATCGGAGCCGGCGTCGGTCAACCTCAAGCCCGGAGAAGTCAGCGAAGGCCAGGCCTGGCAGCGCCTGACCCTCACGACCCGGGTACCGGCCAGCCAGGCTGTCGCGGGCATGAGTGTGTTCCTGCGGGGGCAATTCTGGGATCAAGGCAGCGCCGGGCACAGTTTCCTCAGCCGCAACGGCCAGCAGTTTGCCGACGGCGACGCTCAGGGTGCGCGTTTGCTGAACCTCTGGTTGTAAGCCATGAAACCGCAGCCGATGCGCCTCGGCGATCTGTCGGTGGGCTTTGTTCATAGCCTGGCCGATGCCGTGCGCAGCCATGGCGTCGATCCGCAGCCACTGCTCGATCAATACGGCCTCGATGCAGCACGACTGAGCGAGGCCGGTGCCCGCCTGTCAATACCGCGCTACATGCGCCTGGGCCACGGCGCCATTCAACTCACCGACAACCCGGCCCTTGGCTTACGCATGGGTCAACTCAGTCGCCTGAGCCAGATCGGCCTCGCAGGGGTCACCGCCGCCCAGGCACCCACAGTACGTGAAGCCGCACGCTGTCTGATCCGCTTCGAAGCCTTGTATGGTTCCAATTATCGCGGCCAATCAAGCTTCCACGAAGACGCCCAGGGTGCCTGGCTGCGCTTCTATTCGATCAGCCCCTACAACGCCTACAACCGTTTCGTGGTGGATTCGATCATTGCGGGCTGGTTGCAGCAATTATCCAGTGTCAGCCCCATCCCGCTGCGCGCCGAACGTATCGAGATCGAATTCGACGAACCCGGATACCGCGCGGCTTATGACGTTCTGGGTGACTGTCCGATCCAGTTTGGCAGCGAACGCAATCAACTGCGCTTGAGCCTGGCAAGCCTCGCCCAGCGCAACCCCGAGCATTGCCCGAGCACCTGGCGGCATTTGCTGCAACTGTGCGAGCAAGAGCTGGAACAACTGACACGCACCCGCAGCCTGCGTGAGCGCATCATCGCGCTGCTGGGCCCCTTGCTCAATGGTGGCCGGGAGCCCGACCTGGAAGAAGTGGCGGCACGCCTGAAGCTGCCCACCTGGACCCTGCGCCGCAAACTTGCCGAGGAAGGCACGCAATTTCGCGCAATCCTCAATGAAACCCGTCGCGACCTGGCCATGACCTACATACGCGACACCGAACTGGCGTTCGGGGAAATCGCCTACCTGCTGGGCTTTGCCTCAGCCGAAGCCTTTCAACGCGCATTCAAACGCTGGAACGGGCAGACTCCCGGCGAGTTTCGCCGCAGTCGTAGAAAAACAGCCTGAAGCCTCTGGCTGCAAGCGACAAGTTGGAGCTTTAAAGCTCGGTGGCGTCTTCCGCCGGCTCCAGCGGGTCCAGTTCGAAAGCCTGATACTCGAGCAGCTCTTCTTGATAATCGTCCATTATTGAATCCCCCGAAATACATTGAAAACGCTTGAATAAATGACCAGCCGCTTGAGCATAAAGTGCCCGTGTGAAAGAAAAATGACGCGGACACGAAACCCCGTCGCTACTGAATAAAACGTAGCAGCTGGTCAGGAATTTATCATGGGTTTTTTTCGCGGGAGACCGCAGGACAGTGGCTTTGTTTGACGCGGATCAATCGATGCGCTCGCTACGGGATCGTTACTCGCTGGCCGATCCCGTAACGCGAACAATCACTGACCGGTGACAGGCATCGCCGGAATCGCCTCGCTCGGCGGCGGCATGTCTGTCGGATTTGTCGGTGGCGTGATGGTTTCTACCGACGGTGCCGGATCCATGCTCTGCACCGGGGTGATCGGTGCCGCTTCAGGCGGCGGCATGACCGGCTCAGAGGCCGCTGGAGCGGGTTCCACTGGAGCCGGTGCCGGGATTACCGGGGCTGGCTCTGCGATCGGCGCAGTGGTCGCTGCAGGCGCCAGGGGAGCCGGTACTGCCTTGGCTTCAGGCATCCCCAGATCTGTTTTCGGCTTTTCCGGGATATGCGCAGCCTTTTTCGCTTCTGGCGGCAGGAACAGTTCGACCAGTGCAAAGAAACGCTCGTAGAACTTGGCAGACGATACGGTTTCGCTGGCGACCTTGACCATCGAGTCGTCAGAAGAACCGATCGGCATCGACACCGAGCCCAGCACACCCACACCAAGACTGGCGGAGTTGTTGGTTTTCTTCAGCGCATAACGATCCTGCAGGGCGTTGGCGAACACGGTCGCGTGGTGCCCTTCACTACCGTCATCGGCACACACCACATTGAAGCTGATCTCCATGTGGTTCTCGCCGGTCTGCTGGAAGCTCTTGTGACCGCTGACCAGCTTCGGATCGTTGCTGGTGATGATGTAACCCTGGCTGAGCAAGGCGCGGCGGGCGGCTTCACAGGTCTGGATATCGGTGACCGGATAGTTTCGGGAAAAGGTGCCGGAATCGTCGAAGTTCTCATGCTCGTAGATGGCAGCCTTGTTCGATGAACAGCCGGCTGCAACGGCCAGCACGGCAGCCACGCCGACAATCCGCATGGGAAATGATTTAAACATTGAACATCCTGAGGAAAACGGTTCGGGGCATATTGTGCAACAGATCGATGCTTAGCGGAGTATCGATTGTGTCTTAAAACGGTTACAGGCTGATTGACCCCGGTTTTGCACAAAAGTCACCGCGGCAAATGACGTACGGCACAACAAAAAGACCCCGGCGTTTCGGCCAGGGTCTTCTGTGTAGCGCTAAACCTGCAAAGGCATCAGTATTTCTTGATGTCTGCCTGGCTTTCCAGCTGCTTGCGATACGCCGCAAAGTCTTGCTGGCCGATGCGCGAAGCGAGGTAGCGACGATACTGCGCTTTCTCTTCTTCGGTCGGTGCCGCTGCTTCGTTCACGCCATTGAGGCGCACGATCATCAGGCTGCCATCGGCCAGCGTCACGCTGGTGAAGGTCGGCTTGTCCTTGGCCACAGGCTTCGCCATGCGGAACAGCGCTTGCAGCACAGCAGGGTCGACCCCTTCCTGAGCGCGAGTCGCCGCTTCGGTGACTTTCCAGGCCTGGCCGTCGACTGCCTGATCCAGCGGGGTCTTGCCATCGCGCAGGCTGGCAATCAAGGCTTCAGCCTTGGTCTTGGCATCGGCGCTGGCGTGCTCCTTGGCCAGTTGTACACGGATCGCAGCAGAAACACTTTCCAGCGGCAACTGCGAAGGCTTCAGGTGCTCCTTGGCACGCAACACGATCACGGTTTCCGGATCGAGCTCGATGGCGGTGCTGTTCGCACCCTCATCCAGGACTTCCGGGCTGAACGCGGCAGTGATCACGGCACGGTTGGCTGCAATACCCTCTCCGCCTTCGCGGCCGAACGGCTTGGTCGTCTGTACGGTCAGTTTCAGGTCCTGCGCCGGCTGAGCCAGATCGGACGCTTCGAACGAGGCGTCTTCCAGCTGCTTGCTCGCCTCAACGAAACGCTGCTCGACCTGCTGGGTTTTCAGCGCGCGGGTCAGCTTGTCTTTCAGGCTGGCGAAAGTTGGCACTTCAGGCGCTTCCACACCCAACAGCTTGATCAGGTGAAAACCGAAGTCGGTTCGAACCGGCGCCGAAACCTGGTCTTTGGCCAACGAATACAGGGCTTTTTCGAACGCCGGATCGTAGACGCCAGCACCGGCATAACCCAGGTCACCGCCGTTGTTCGCCGAACCCGGATCCTGGGAGAACTCCTTGGCCAGCGCCTCGAACTGCTCACCCTTGGCCAGACGGGCCTGGATCTCTTCGATCTTCGCCTTGGCTTGCGCCTCGGTGGTCTTGTCGTTCACTTCAATCAGAATATGCGCAGCCCGGCGTTGCTCGGACAGGTTCGCGATTTCTTTCTGATAGGCCGCTTGCAGTTCTTCGTCGCTGACGCTGACCTGGTCAAAGAAGGAAGACTTCTTCAACTCGAGGTAATCGATGACCACCTGATCCGGCGTCATGAACTCCTTGGCGTGCTCGTCGTAATAGGCCTTGACCTCTTCGTCGGTCAGCTTCACAGCCGACGGATCAGCCTTGATGTTCAGCGAAGCGAAATCGCGGGTCTGTTTTTCCAGACGGGCAAACGCCAGCACCTGCGCATCGGTCACGAAGCCGCTACCGGCCAGACCGGCACGCAGCTGGCCAATCAGCATTTCCTGAGCCAGCATCTGGCGGAATTGCATGCGGCTATAGCCGAGCTGGCGAATCACCTGGTCGAAACGCTCGGAGCTGAACTTGCCATCAACCTGAAATTCCGGTGTTTGCAGGATGACCTGATCAAGTGCCGCTTCGGAAAAGGCAAATTTCGATTGTTCTGCGCCTTGCAGCAGCAGCTTGCGATCGATCAGGCCCTTGAGAGCCGATTCGCGCAACATTTTTTCATCCAGCAAGGAAGCATCGAAATCCTTGCCCAGCTGTTGCATGAGCTGGCGGCGTTGCATATCCACCGCCTGGCTCAGCTCGTTCTGGCTGATTTCTTCACCGTTGACCTTCGCCGCTTCATTCTTGCTCGTCGTGGCCTGGAAAATGGCGTCGAAACCGGTCAAGGCCATCAGTGCAACGATGACCCCGATAATAGTCTTGGCAATCCAGCCTTGTGAATTGTCCCTGATATTCTGCAGCATGCGTCCCCCAGAAACGGTTGAACTTCAAAATTAGGCAACCGTGGAGCGTGGGTAGAATCCGGATAGAAGAAAGGCGCATCCGAGGATGCGCCTTCTCGTAACTGGCGGAGCGGATCAAAGGCTCGAACTGGCGACCCTTGGTGTCTTGAACCGGCGACCTGCAGTCAGGACTGCCGCTCCGCTGCCAAGTCAGGCATGACCCCGACCCGGATGGGTAAAAACCTGAATCGAACTTAGTTGACAGCTTCTTTCAGTGCTTTACCGGCTTTGAAACCTGGTTTTTTGGCTGCTGCGATTTCCAGCGTCTTACCGGTCTGTGGGTTACGACCAATGCGAGCTGGACGATCGGTTACGGAGAAAGTACCGAAACCTACCAGAACAACAGAGTCGCCAGCCTTGAGAGCGCCAGTGACGGATTCGATTACAGCGTCCAGCGCACGGCCAGCAGCAGCTTTCGGGATATCAGCGGATGCAGCGATAGCATCAATCAGTTCCGACTTGTTCACTCTAAGTCCCCTTATATCTATTTGAGTATGATTCTAAGTTTTTTTGGTGAAAGCAAAAACGAGTGCTGAATGGCCTACAGACACTTAAGAGCCGCTTTATAACAAGGGCTCTAAAAAACTGTCAAGGAAGCCCCCCAGGCAAATACGTACTAATGCGTGCTAATTCTTTCCTTAGAATCCGCGTCGCGTTTCTCATCCTTCGCGACTATCTCCGGAGCCACGTCCGGCAAGGGCTCCGGCGCGTATTGCAACGCAATTTGCAGGACCTCGTCAATCCATTTAACCGGTTTAATCTGTAGATCCTGCTTGATATTGTCCGGAATCTCTTTGAGATCGCGCACATTCTCTTCAGGAATGATCACGGTCTTGATCCCGCCACGATGGGCAGCCAGCAGTTTTTCTTTCAAGCCGCCAATGGCCAGCACCTGGCCACGCAAAGTGATTTCGCCGGTCATGGCGACATCCGCGCGTACCGGAATGCCGGTCAATGCCGAAACCAGGGCCGTACACATGCCCACGCCAGCGCTAGGACCGTCTTTCGGGGTTGCCCCTTCAGGCATATGGATGTGCGTGTCGCGCTTCTCATGGAAGTCCAGGGGAATGCCCAGGCTCTTCGCCCGACTGCGAACAACGGTCAATGCGGCCGTGATCGACTCGACCATCACATCACCCAGGGAACCGGTCTTGATCAACTGGCCCTTGCCCGGTACCACGGCGGCTTCGATGGTCAGCAGTTCGCCACCCACCTGAGTCCACGCCAGCCCGGTCACCTGGCCGATCTGATCCTGCTGCTCGGCCAGGCCATAACGGAATTTACGCACGCCCAGGAAGTGCTCCAACATGTCTGCGGTGACCTTCACCGAGAAGCGTTTTTCCAGCGCATGTTCCTTGACGGCCTTGCGGCACACCTTGGCAATCTGCCGCTCAAGGCCACGCACACCGGCTTCTCGGGTGTAGTAGCGGATGATGTCGCGAATCGCTTCGGCGTCGAATTCCAGCTCGCCTTTTTTCAGTCCGTTGGCAGTGATCTGCTTCGGCGAAAGGTACTTCACGGCGATGTTGATCTTCTCGTCTTCGGTGTAGCCAGGCAGACGGATCACTTCCATCCGGTCCAGCAGCGCCGGCGGAATGTTCATCGAGTTCGAGGTGCACAGGAACATCACATCGGACAGGTCGTAATCGACTTCCAGATAGTGATCGTTGAAATTGTGGTTCTGCTCGGGATCGAGCACTTCCAGCAACGCCGATGCCGGGTCGCCGCGCATGTCGCTGCCCATTTTGTCGATTTCATCGAGCAGGAACAGCGGGTTGCGCACGCCCACTTTTGTCATCTTTTGAATCAATCTTCCTGGCATCGAACCGATGTAAGTACGGCGATGACCACGAATTTCCGCCTCGTCACGCACGCCACCGAGAGCCATGCGTACGAACTTGCGGTTGGTGGCATGAGCAATCGACTCCGCCAGGGATGTTTTACCCACCCCCGGAGGACCGACCAGGCACAGCACCGGACCACGAATCTTCTTCACGCGTTTTTGCACGGCGAGGTATTCGAGGATGCGTTCTTTGACTTCTTCGAGACCATAGTGGTCGGCATCCAGAATGTCTTCGGCACGCGCCAGATCCAGGCGCACCTTGCTCTGGGCCTTCCACGGCACCTGAACCAGCCAGTCGATGTACGAACGCACCACGGTTGCTTCCGCGGACATCGGTGACATCTGCTTGAGCTTGTTCAGTTCGGCAGTCGCCTTGGCCAGCGCGTCTTTCGGCAGGCCGGCGGCGTCGATACGCTTTTTCAGCTCTTCGACTTCGTTATGACCTTCGTCGCTGTCACCGAGTTCTTTCTGAATGGCCTTCATCTGCTCGTTCAGGTAGTACTCGCGCTGACTGCGCTCCATTTGCTTCTTGACGCGACCGCGAATGCGTTTTTCGACTTGCAGCAGATCGATCTCGGCATCGAGCAACGCCAGAACGTGCTCGACCCGGGCCGACAGATCGATGATTTCGAGTATTTCCTGCTTCTGCTCGATCTTCAGGGCCATGTGCGCAGCCATGGTGTCCACCAGGCGGCCTGGCTCATCGATGCTGTTGAGCGACGAGAGGACTTCAGCCGGGACTTTCTTGCCCAACTGCACGTATTGCTCGAACTGGGACAGCAGGCTGCGAACGAACACTTCCGACTCGCGCTCTGGTGCATCAACTTCGTCGATCAGGGAGACTTCGGCACGGCAGTGGCCGTCCACTTCGCTGAAGCGCTCAACGGCGCCCCGCTGCTCACCTTCGACCAGGACCTTGACCGTGCCGTCAGGCAGCTTCAGCAGCTGCAGAACGGTGGCAATCGTACCAACGCGGTACAGAGCCTCTTCGCCGGGATCGTCGTCAGCCGGGTTTCTCTGGGCCAGCAGAAGAATCTGCTTGTCACCCGTCATCGCAGCCTCGAGGGCTTCGATGGATTTCTCGCGCCCCACGAACAGCGGGATAACCATGTGCGGATAAACCACGACATCACGCAATGGCAGGAGAGGCAATTCGATGGTGGTCTTCATGATTTCGCCTCTACGGCGGCCGTAAGGCCGTAAACAGATGGAAGTAAGCTTGAAACCAAGATGGGGTCTAGTTTCGAAAAAAACAAGCGGATAAAAGCAGTAAAAGATCTCAGCCCGAAGAAGCTTGAGAAAATGGTTGGCTGTCAGGTCGCCTTCGCTGGCAAGCCAGCTCCCACAAAAAAAAGGGGCCCGAAGGCCCCTTCTTTGTTCAAGCTGCGTGACGCTTAAGCGTCTGGCGCAGCCTTGGCGGTCGGCTCACTGTTTTCATAGATATACAGTGGCTTGGACTTGCCTTCTATCACGCTTTCATCGATCACTACTTTGCTCACCTCGGATTGCGAGGGGATTTCATACATAGTGTCGAGCAATACACCTTCGAGAATCGAACGCAGGCCACGGGCACCGGTTTTACGCTCCAGGGCACGCTTGGCGACCGATTTCAGAGCGTCGGAACGGAATTCCAGATCAACGCCTTCCATCTCGAACAGCTTGGCATACTGCTTGGTCAGAGCATTTTTCGGCTCGGTGAGGATCTGCATCAACGCAGCCTCGTCAAGCTCGTCCAGCGTCGCAAGTACTGGCAGACGACCGACGAATTCCGGGATCAGACCGAACTTGACCAGATCGTCAGGCTCGACTTCACGCAGGGACTCACCGACTTTCTTGCCTTCTTCCTTGCTGCGCACTTCCGCGTTGAAACCGATACCGCCCTTGGTGGAACGGTTTTGAATAACCTTTTCCAGACCGGAGAACGCACCGCCGCAGATGAACAGGATGTTACGGGTGTCGACCTGAAGGAATTCCTGCTGCGGATGCTTGCGACCACCTTGAGGCGGAACGGAAGCGACCGTGCCTTCGATCAACTTGAGCAGGGCCTGCTGCACGCCTTCACCGGAAACGTCCCGGGTGATCGACGGGTTGTCGGATTTGCGCGAAATCTTGTCGATTTCGTCGATGTAGACAATACCCATCTGGGCTTTTTCCACGTCGTAATCGCATTTCTGCAGCAGCTTCTGAATAATGTTCTCGACATCCTCACCCACGTAACCCGCCTCGGTGAGGGTGGTTGCGTCGGCGATGGTGAACGGAACGTTCAGCAAGCGGGCCAGGGTTTCGGCAAGCAGGGTCTTACCCGAGCCTGTCGGGCCGATCAGCAGGATGTTGCTCTTGCCGAGTTCGACGTCGTCATTCTTTTTGTCACGCTGATTCAGGCGCTTGTAGTGGTTGTACACCGCTACGGCCAGAACCTTTTTCGCACGCTCCTGACCAATCACATACTGATCAAGGATGCCGCTGATTTCTTTAGGCGAAGGCAATTTATGCGCGCTGCTTTCGGCCTGTGCTTCCTGCACCTCCTCGCGGATGATGTCATTGCACAGGTCGACGCACTCGTCGCAGATAAAGACCGAGGGGCCGGCAATCAATTTGCGTACTTCATGCTGGCTTTTGCCACAGAAGGAGCAATAGAGCAGCTTGCCGTTGTCCTCGCCGTTGCGGGTGTCAGTCATTCGTTCGATCCAAATCCGATAGGCTTGCAACACAAGATGAAGGCTATTGCGGGCTTTTTCAAGCCCGCAGGTGATCGGACCCGCCGACCAACCTTATTTTGAGCTGCTTATTTTAAGCAGGGCGCTGACTGATCACTTCGTCGATCAGCCCGTACTCACGCGCAGCGTCCGCACTCATGAAATTATCGCGGTTGGTATCGCGCTCGATTTCTTCAAGCGTACGCCCGCTGTGCTTGGCCATCAGCGTGTTGAGACGCTCACGAATGAAGAGGATTTCCTTGGCGTGGATTTCGATATCCGACGCCTGACCCTGGAAACCGCCCAGTGGCTGGTGAATCATCACACGCGAGTTCGGCAGGCAGTAACGCTTGCCCTGGGCACCGGCCGTCAGCAGGAATGCGCCCATGCTGCACGCCTGACCGATACAGGTGGTCGACACATTGGGCTTGATGAACTGCATGGTGTCGTAGATCGACATGCCCGCCGTCACCGAACCGCCCGGGGAGTTGATATAGAGATGGATGTCCTTGTCCGGGTTTTCCGCTTCAAGGAACAGCAGTTGCGCACAGATCAGGTTGGCCATGTAGTCCTCTACCGGGCCAACCAGAAAGATCACTCGCTCCTTGAGCAGGCGCGAGTAGATGTCGTAGGCGCGCTCGCCACGAGCGGACTGCTCGACAACCATCGGGACCAGGCCGCCTGCGGCCTGGATATCAGAGTTCTGCTGAATATACGAATTACGGAACATGCTCTGCAGTCACTCCCAAATAGTTATGTCTTGAATACGCATAAGCCAGCACGAAGGCTGGCTTATGGTGTTTGCTTCTTACCGCTAAAGTGATCAGTCGGCTTGTGGTGCTTCTACCGGCTTGACCGCTTCTTCGTAAGAGACCGATTTGTCGGTCACGCTAGCTTTCTGCAGAACAGTATCCACAACTTGCTCTTCCAGCACAACCGAACGAACTTCGTTCAGTTGCTGGTCGTTTTTGTAGTACCAGGACACAACTTGCTCAGGCTCCTGATATGCCGAAGCCATTTCCTGAATCATCTCGCGAACGCGGGTTTCGTCCGGCTTGAGGTCGAATTGCTTGACCACTTCAGCCACGATCAGGCCCAGCACTACGCGGCGCTTGGCTTGCTCTTCGAACAGCTCGGCCGGCAGTTGGTCAGGCTTGATGTTGCCGCCGAACTGCTGGACGGCCTGCACGCGCAGACGGTCAACTTCGTTGGACAGCAGAGCCTTTGGCACTTCGATCGGGTTGGTGGCCAGCAGACCATCCATTACCTGATTCTTGACCTTGGATTTGATCGCCTGACGCAGCTCACGCTCCATGTTCTTGCGAACTTCGGCGCGGAAGCCTTCCAGACCGGTTTCCTTGATGCCGAATTGAGCGAAGAACTCTTCAGTCAGTTCTGGCAGCTTTGGCTCGGAAACGGTGTTGACGGTCACGGTGAACTCGGCGGTTTTGCCAGCCAGATCCAGGTTCTGATAGTCCTCTGGGAAAGTCAGGTTCAGAACACGCTCTTCACCGGCCTTGGCGCCAACCAGGCCATCTTCGAAACCAGGGATCATGCGGCCGGAACCCAGGACCAGCTGGGTACCCTTGGCGGAACCGCCGGCGAACACTTCACCGTCGACCTTGCCGACGAAATCGATGTTCAGCTGGTCTTCGTTCTGAGCAGCGCGATCGGCCACTTCGAAACGGGTGTTCTGCTTGCGCAGGATTTCCAGCATCTTGTCCAGATCGGCGTCAGTCACGTCAGCGCTCAGACGCTCGACGGTGATGCCGTCAAAACCGGCAACAGTGAACTCAGGGAACACTTCGAAAACAGCGACGTATTCCAGGTCCTTGCCAGCTTCCAGGGACTTGGGCTCGATCGATGGCGAACCAGCCGGGTTCAGCTTCTGCTCAACCACAGCTTCGTAGAAGGAGGACTGGATCACGTCGCCTACAGCTTCCTGGCGAGCATCGGCACCGAAACGGCGCTTGATTTCGCTCATTGGCACTTTGCCTGGACGGAAGCCAGCAATCTTGGCCTTTTGGGCGGTCTGCTGCAGACGCTTGTTGACCTGGGTCTCGATGCGCTCAGCCGGCACGGTGACGCTCATGCGGCGCTCAAGAGCAGTAGTATTTTCAACAGAAACTTGCATGGATATTCCTCGTTGCACAGACGTTAGCCGGCCGTTTCCGACCCCAGAATCAAGGGCATGCATTCTAGTGGGTCAAACTCAAGAAGTCACCCTACTGAAAACGGGTAAAAAAGCAGCAGGCAATTTATAGGTGCGAATGCACGAGTGCACCTCGCCCCGATGGCAAATACAACCAATCACGCCAGGGCTCTGCGCCGCACCCTCCTATATAGAAGAGGTCGCCAATCATCTCCCTGACAGCCAGCCCCGCAAACAGGACCGGCGGACAGGACGGCATCATCGAGAAACATAAATACGACGAAACGCCCCGCCCCTGCGACCCGGAACTTGCGGCCGCCGAAACAAAAAAGGCGCCAGACTTTTCAATCTGGCGCCTTTCGAAATATGGGGTGGACGATGGGGATCGAACCCACGACAACGGGAGTCACAATCCCGTGCTCTACCAACTGAGCTACGCCCACCATATTGCCTGTTAAAGAAGCCAAACAACTTCTTTATCAAGCTCCAGCCAGGCCAACAGCCTGATCGAAGCTTTATTTGGTGCGGATGAAGAGACTCGAACTCTTACGCCTCGCGGCGCTGGAACCTAAATCCAGTGTGTCTACCAATTCCACCACATCCGCGGATGAAGCCGTTAAAGCAAAGGCGCCAGACTGTTAATCTGGCGCCTTTCGAAATATGGGGTGGACGATGGGGATCGAACCCACGACAACGGGAGTCACAATCCCGTGCTCTACCAACTGAGCTACGCCCACCATATCGCGTTACTTGTGCCAAAGCTGCCTAATGGCGCACCCGGCAGGACTCGAACCTGCGACCATCCGCTTAGAAGGCGGATGCTCTATCCAGCTGAGCTACGGGCGCCTTGTTAGCTGTACTCTTGGAGGACTACAAACTAAGTGCTTTCCAGTCTTGCAGAACCGTAATCCCGCTCAACCTTCTTAACCAGTGCTAGGCTGTGCCCGACAAGTGCGACGAATAGTATAGAGCCACCTGAAGGTCGTCAAATCCTTTTTAAAAAAAATTCATTTAATTAAAGGAGTTAGGGGAATTTGCAGACCAAGCGCCTTTGCCCTCACCTCATGACATGCGAGAATGCGTTCTCTTTTTTCCCCTCTCGATGGTTAATCACGCGCAATGACTGCACAACTAATCGACGGCAAATCGATCGCCGCCAGCCTGCGCCAGCAGATCGCCCAACGTGTCACCGAGCGTCGCCAGCAAGGCCTGCGCACGCCCGGCCTCGCGGTGATCCTGGTCGGTAGCGATCCTGCCTCTCAGGTTTATGTCTCGCACAAGCGTAAAGACTGTGAAGAGGTCGGCTTTCTGTCCCAAGCTTATGACCTGCCTTCCGAAACCACTCAAGAAGCGCTGACCGAGCTGATCGATCGCCTGAACGACGATCCTGCGATCGACGGCGTCCTGCTTCAGCTTCCGCTTCCCGAACACCTGGACGCCTCCAGACTGCTGGAGCGCATTCGTCCCGACAAAGACGTCGACGGTTTCCATCCTTATAACGTCGGTCGCCTGGCCCAGCGTATCCCGCTGCTGCGCCCATGCACCCCAAAAGGCATCATGACCCTGCTGGAAAGCACCGGGGTCGATCTTTACGGGATGAATGCCGTGGTCGTCGGTGCGTCCAATATCGTTGGCCGCCCGATGGCGATGGAGTTGCTGCTGGCCGGTTGCACCGTGACGGTCACCCACCGCTTTACCAAGGACCTGGCCGGTCATGTCGGCCGTGCGGACCTGGTCGTCGTCGCCGCCGGCAAGCCGGGACTGGTCAAGGGCGAATGGATCAAGGAAGGCGCGATCGTGATCGATGTCGGCATCAACCGTCAGGACGATGGCAAGCTGGTCGGTGACGTGATCTATGAAACCGCCCTGCCCCGCGCCGGCTGGATCACTCCGGTGCCGGGCGGCGTTGGCCCGATGACCCGTGCCTGCCTGCTGGAAAACACCCTCTACGCCGCTGAAACCCTGCACAGCTGAGTTTCACCGCAGACGCTGACAGCGAATCGAAGAACCCCGCCCTTGGCGGGGTTCTTTTTGCCTGCGAAACACACTCGACCACCCGACGGAAAATGACATTTTTTTCATGTTTCTCAGGACTTTCGCCTGTTGTTTGAACAACCATCGACAGTTATTCAGCCATACTCCAGAATGTCGCGCTTTTTACGAAATAGCCCGTTACAGAACGGCCTATCAACACTTTGTGAGTCTGCCAGCGTGAAAATCCGTCTTTCCATCCTGAGCCTATTTTTTGCAGTTACAGGGACTTTCCTCACGCCAATCGCCAGTGCTGACGAGACCACCGCAGCGCCGCGAGATACGAAGACACTCAAGCTCGCTTCCGGCAGTTCCCTGCTGCTGGACATGCAGACCAACAAAGTCATCTATGCCAGCAATCCTGACGTCGTCGTCCCCATCGCGTCCGTCAGCAAACTGATGACCGGCCTGGTCGTGGTCGAAGCCCGCCAGAACATGGATGAATACATCAACATCAACATCAGCGACACACCGGAAATGAAAGGCGTGTACTCCCGGGTCAAGCTCAAGAGCGAACTGCCGCGCCGGGAAATGCTGCTGATTGCCCTGATGTCATCCGAAAACCGCGCAGCTGCAAGCCTGGCCCACCACTATCCGGGAGGCTATGCCGCGTTCATTGCTGCCATGAACGCCAAGGCCCGGGCCTTGGGCATGACCAACACGCATTTCGTCGAGCCGACCGGACTCTCCCCGCGCAACGTTTCGACCGCTCGCGATTTGAGCAAACTGTTGATCGCCGCGCACAAGTACCCGCTGCTGACCGAACTGAGCACGACCAAGGAAAAAACCGTTTCGTTCCGTAAGCCCAACTACAGCCTGGGTTTCCGCAACACCGACCATTTGGTCCGCAAGCCGGACTGGGACATCCAGCTGACAAAAACCGGTTTCACCAACGAAGCAGGCCACTGCCTGGTGCTGGTGACCCGAATGAGTAATCGCCCGGTGGCCCTGGTGATCCTTGACGCCTATGGCAAGTACACCCATTTTGCCGATGCCACGCGCATGCGTAATTGGGTAGAGAGCGGAAAGAGCGCAGACGTGCCTTCCGTAGCCTTGCAGTACAAGGCAGACAAGAACCTCAAGCAGCGGCAGAGCGGCGTGGTTGAAGCGTCGCAGTAACCTTGCTGCAAACACATTAAAAAAGCCCCGATCACTCGGGGCTTTTTTTTGGTGATTCACGGAACACAGATTACGAAATATCTGTAGGAACTGCCGAAGGCTCCTACAGATGAACCTTTTTTCCGGCTATTCAGTCGTTGGGCAGCGGCATCTGGTCGTCATCCGGGATGCCGTCGCCGGTACTTGGATCTCTCCACCCCTTCGGTTTTTCAGTGGGCACCACCGTTGGCCGCGCCAGGGGATCCCTCAACGGGCTGTCCGGATCCATCACCGGATCGGTGCTTTGCTCGGGGGTCGTGGGGACGGTTTCCGGACCTTTGTCGTCGAAACTGGAATCGGTAGACATACACACCTCCATTGAACCTAAGGTTTCAGATCACCCAGTGGATCGTAGGGCTTGGCCGGAGCCTTGGGGTTGTCACCCGGCTTCACGTCCCTCGGTGCCTTGGCGGGCCCGATCGGGTCGACCTGAGGATCGGCAAGGTCCGGGGAATCGGGGTCGAAACCCAGCTCATCGCCAGAGGAATGTTCAGACGAGTGCGGACCGACGGGCGTTGTGGAGTGAGCCATGGGTGCCTCCTGATCTCGGCCCGGAACAATGATCCGGGCCTTTGAAGATCAGAGGCCGGCGACGAGCGATGGTGCCCGTCGGGTGACCAACGGACTTAATGTGCGGCCAGGGCTTTTTTCGCCTTGGCGGCGGCCTGCTCCTGACCGGCTTGAGCCAGATCGTTGGCGGCCTTGAGCCAGCGCTGCTGATCGACCTGAGACGGGATTTGCGTCGGATTCTGGATCAGCACGGCCCAGCCACCGGCGTCCTTGAATGCCGACTCGAAGGCGCTGAAGCTCATCAGTTCGCGGCGGTTCATCCCCGCGCGCAACAGGACCGTCTGCTTCTGGCGGTTGTAGCCACCCAGAATGGCGTAACGCGGTTCGGCCCACATGGCCGAGCCCTCGGTGAAGCGCACCATCACCGGATACCCGGCGGCGACCTGCGTCAACAAGGCCGCAAGGTTGCTGTCGAGGGGATAAACCACCATCCCGTACTCGCGGGCCAGGTTCTGCATGTTCTGTTGCAACTGCGCTTCACCCCCCGGCAAATGCAAGGGCTTTTCGAGCAAGCCCGGGGTGATCACGATGCCCTGCTGGGACAGCATGCTGGCCAGCACCTGCGGTCCGCTTTGATACGCATCGCCCCTGTAGAATCGGCCGCTGAGTTCGACTCGCTCCGGCAAACGCTTGATCTCGGGTGTAACGCTCCCGGCACACCCCGCCAGACTCGCCACGCAACCGGCCATCAGCATGGCCGACAAAATTCGAGAAAATACCCGCACCATCAGCTCTCTCTTGTTCAGGTTCAGACGCCAGGCAATCCCATTTCTGGCTCGGTCGTCGATCATAGGTCGCCGCGCTGCCCGGGTATAGCTTTAAACGGCAGACGAGTGCATCCGATAGAGCGAACTGGTTGGTGACTGCCGACTTTCGGTCAATAGTCTGAAATGCAGTAACGGCTAAACTGTGTTCTAAAGAGACGACAGCGAAGCGTGTGTGCCCGCAGCAGGGCAAGAGGAGGCACAGATGAGCCTGACCATGATCATTGCGATGTTGATTTGCAGCTGGCTGGCGGTAGCCGCTGCCATGCTGTGGGGCGTGCTGCGCATCACTCGCCACCACCATCACCCTGCCCCGCCCGCAACGGCGCCAGAAGCGGACGAGACGCGCAGCCAACACGCCAACGCTCACTGACCGATATTTTCCTCAAACAAACGAAAACGGCCGCCTGGGTCAGGCGGCCGTTTTGCTTTCATCTACCGTCAAGCGTCAGCGTTTACCTGCTTCTGCCGGGCCCGGCGAGACATCATGTTCAACACTTCGATAGCAGCCGAGAATGCCATGGCCGCATAGACGTAGCCTTTCGGTACATGGGCGCCGAAGCCTTCGGCAATCAGTGTCATGCCGATCATGATCAGGAAGCCCAGGGCCAGCATCACCACCGTCGGGTTGTCGTTGATGAACTTGGCCAACGGATCAGCGGCAAACAACATCACCAGCACCGACACCACCACCGCGATGATCATGATCGGCAAATGCTCGGTCATGCCGACAGCGGTAATGATGCTGTCGATGGAAAACACCATGTCCAGCATCAGGATCTGGCCGATCGCCGCAGCAAAGCCCAGGGTCACGGTGGATGTCTTGGACGTCGGATCATCCGGCGCCGGGTCCATGCTGTGATGGATCTCGGTGGTCGCCTTCCACAACAGGAACAGGCCACCGGCGATCAGGATCATGTCTTTCCAGGAAAACGCGTGGCCGAGAATCTCGATCACCGGAGCGGTCAACTGGACGATGAACGCGATGGTACTCAGCAGACCCAATCGCAGGATCAGCGCCATGCCGATACCGATGCGCCGCGCCTTCTGCCTGTGTTGCTCGGGCAGCTTGTTGGTCAGGATCGAAATGAAGATCAGGTTATCGATGCCGAGCACGATTTCCATCACCACCAGGGTGGCCAGGGCAACCCAGGCAGTGGGGCTGGCGGCAAGTTGTAAAAGGTAGTCCATGGGTCAGTCCTGACTCGTTGTAATACGGTTTAGATTTCCTGGGAGGAAGATTCGGTTTTTTCCGATTCTTTTTCCGGTGATTCTTTTTTGCTGAGCAACCCGCTGGTGGCATCGTTGAGTGCCTGTTCGGCAGCCTTGTGGGTATCGTCAATCGCCTGTTTGGCGCTTTCGGCGGCCTTGCCCATCAACTGTTGAGCGCTTTTCTCGGCCTGGTCGCAACCGGCCAATACCAGTAAAGATGTGATCAACAGCGCCGTGGCTTTAATTTTCATGATGCTTCCCTCGATAGAACGAACGGGACCGAAACGATGGCCCGTTGATAGCGATGCATTCTAGGGAAGCAAACACTTCAGGAAAATTCGTATTTTTGCGGTATATACTTCGATTTTTACGAACCAATACTTCCTTGCTTTTATGTAGGAGCTGCCGAAGGCTGCTCTTACAGGGACCGTACCTATGTTGAATTATCGACAACTGCATTATTTCTGGGTGGTGGCCAAGACCGGCAGCATCGTGCGCGCCTGCGAACAACTGAACCTCACGCCGCAAACCATCAGCGGGCAGATTTCATTGCTGGAACAGACCTTTGGCATCGAGTTGTTTCGGCGCGTCGGACGGCAACTCGAACTGACCGAGGCCGGTCGCCAGGCACTGCCCTATGCCGAACAAATGTTCCAGTTGGGTGGCGAACTGGAACTGATGCTGCGGGCACAACCCAACGAGCAGCAGATTCTGTTTCGGGTCGGGGTGGCCGACGTAGTGCCCAAGTCCATCGTCTATCGCCTGATTGCACCGACCATGGAGCTGAGCGAACCGCTGCGCATCACCTGCCGCGAAGACAAGCTTGAACGTTTGTTGGCCGACCTGGCGATCCAGCGCCTGGACCTGGTGATCTCCGATAGCCCGATGCCGTCGCACCTGGACATCAAGGGCTACAGCCAGAAACTGGGTGAGTGCGGGATCAGCTTCTTCGCCACCCCTGAGTTGGCGGCACGCTTCGGTCAGGACTTCCCGCGCAACCTGCACGGTGCGCCACTGCTGATTCCAGGTCCGGAAACCGTGGTGCGCAGCCGTTTGCAGCGCTGGTTCGCCGAGCAGCAGATCCAGCCACAGATTGTCGGTGAGTTCGACGATAGCGCCCTGATGCAGGCCTTCGGCCAATCCGGCAGCGGGATCTTCATCGGCCCGAGCGTGATTGCCGATGAAGTGCAACGCCAGTATGGCGTGCAAGTGATCGGCCAGACCGACGCGGTGAGCGAGTCGTTCTATGCCATCTCAGTGGAGCGCAAGGTCAAGCACCCCGGCATTGTCGCCATTACCGAAGGTGCCCGACGCGAGCTGTTTACAGCGCTGTAACCGCTTCGCGCGGCTTGAACGTCATCAGGGCGATGGCCAGCAGGATCGAAGCCAGAATGAAAGCGGCGGCGGCAAAGCCAAGGCCTTGCAGGCCGACGCTGTCGATCACCCGACCACCGATCATCGCGCCCAGGCCGATACCGAGGTTGGCCCCGGCGATGTTCAGCGACGCGGCAAATGCCGGCGCTTCGGGCGCGGCTTTCATCAGGCGCACATGGCTGACCAGGAACAACGCCGCCTGAGTCACGCCCCAGATGCCCATCGCCGCCGCCAGACCGAGCGGCGAATGGATGTTCGGCACCAGCGCCACCAGGCCGGCAATCATGAACGCGCAGAACATCATCGACGCCATCAGCGGATGCCGATCCACCGCCCGGCCGCCCAGGGAGTTGCCGATCAACCCGACCGCGCCGAAGCCCATCAGGCACCAACCGACCACGGTGCCGTTGAAGCCGGCCAGACGCTCGAGGATGTCGGCCAGATAGGTATAGGCCGTGAACATGCCGCTGAACACAATCACCGACAGCAACACATGGCCGAGCATCAGCGGGCTGCGCAGGATCTTGAACTGCGACACAAAGCTCACCTGATGCTGGTGCAGGTTGGTCCTGGGCAGATAGATAAACAGCAGCAGCGCCTTGGCAAAGGCGATGACCGCCAGAATCGCAAAGGCACTGCGCCAGCCGAACGCATCGGAAATCAGCGTGCCCACCGGAATGCCGAACACCGTGGCGCAGACAATGCCGAAGCCGATCTTGGCGATGGCGCGACCGGCGTAATCCGGCCCGACGATGTCCACCGCCGTTTCGCTGGCCAGCGCCCAGAACACCGGTAGCCCCAGCGCCGGGATCAACCGGGCAAACGCCATCACCCAGATGTTCGGCGCCAGCGCCGCCAGCGTATTGGCCAGGCCAAACAGGATCAGCACCGAGATGAACAGCTTGCGCCGCTCGAAGCGAGCGAACCAGGCCGTCAGGAACGGCCCGAACGCGGCCACGGTAAACGCGAACAAGGTCACCAGCAAACCGGCCTGCGGGATGCTGACTTCCAGGTCCCTGGCGATAGCCGGCAACAGGCCAACGATGATGAATTCCGTGGTCAGCACCGTGAAACCGGCGGCAGACAACAGAAGAATGGGCAACAACCGCATGCACAACTCCAGAAAACGACGACACCAGCGATAGCCCGAAGGCCCACTGGCAGACATGAAAATGAGGATGGCGAATCTTAACAGAGTGTTTTCGGATGCGGTTGCACGAACCTGCAATTCGCGTTGAAGACCAGGGCGGCAGTTCGTCACAGGTCTGAAAGATCATACCTGCGCTGTGATAAAGTCCGCGCCCTGAAAAAGTACACCCTGTGGTTAATGCCGATTATTTAAGGGCGAAACCTGTGGGAGCGAGCTTGCTCGCGATGGCGGACTGTCAGACAAAGCAACTATGGACTGTGCCACCGTCATCGCGAGCAAGCTCGCTCCCACAAGAAATGCGACGTTCAACACCTTAAAAGACATTGATCCCTGTGTTTCCTTCTCGGTTTCCTGCCTGCGGCCTGCCCTGTTTGTTGCCGCAAACCTGCGAAACCATGCATTAATAAAAAATCAGAGATGCTGTTTTATGACTGCTTCATCCCCTTCTCTATTACACCGCATTAAACGCTTGAGCCTGGTCACACAGATCGTGGTCGGCCTGATCGCCGGTATTACCCTGGCCCTGTTGGCCCCCGACGTGGCGAAATCCACGGCGTTCATTGGCAAAGTGTTTGTCTCGGCACTGAAAGCCGTCGCGCCGATTCTGGTGTTCGTGCTGGTCATGGCGTCGATTGCCAACCACAAGCACGGCCAGGAAACCCACATCCGGCCGATTCTGTTCCTGTATCTGTTGGGCACTTTCGCCGCGGCCGTGGTCGCGGTGGTTGCCAGCATGACGTTCCCGTCCAGCCTGGTGCTGTCGACCCAGGACGTCGCGGTCACAGCGCCAGGCGGGATTGGCGAAGTGCTGCAAAGCCTGTTGCTGAGCGTGGTCGACAATCCGGTCAGCGCGCTGATGAACGCCAATTTCATCGGCATTCTGGCGTGGGCCATCGGCATGGGCATCGCCATCCGCCATGCCGGCGACACCACTCGTGAAGTGCTGGGCGACCTGTCCAACGGCGTGACCGTGATCGTGCGCCTGGTGATCAGTTTCGCTCCACTGGGCATCTTCGGGCTGGTGGCCTCGACCCTGGCCACCTCCGGCTTCGGCGCCTTGATCGGCTATGCGCACCTGCTGGCCGTGCTGCTGGGCTGCATGCTGTTCGTGGCACTGGTGATGAACCCGATCATTGTCTTCTGGAAACTGCGTCGCAATCCGTACCCGTTGGTGCTGACCTGCCTGCGCGAAAGTGGCATTACCGCATTCTTCACCCGCAGTTCGGCGGCGAACATTCCGGTCAACCTGGAATTGAGCAAGCGCCTGGGCCTGCACGAAGACACCTACTCGGTATCGATCCCGCTGGGCGCGACCATCAACATGGCCGGCGCGGCGATCACCATCACCGTGCTGACCCTGGCCGCCGTACACACCCTGGGCATCACCGTGGACATTCCCACCGCGATCCTGCTGAGCGTGGTCGCGGCGATCTGCGCCTGTGGTGCTTCGGGTGTGGCCGGCGGTTCGCTGTTGCTGATTCCGCTGGCATGTAGTCTGTTCGGCATCCCGAGCGAAATCGCCATGCAGGTGGTGGCGGTCGGGTTCATCATCGGCGTGTTGCAGGACTCGGCGGAAACCGCGCTGAACTCGTCCACCGATGTGCTGTTCACCGCGGCGGCTTGCCTGGGTGAAGAACAGAAGGCGGAGCGTCTGGCCTAACCCCGCAGCCCCATGTGGGAGCGGGCTTGCTCGCGAAGGGGCCATCAGCTTCAACATTAATGTTGGCTGGCACACCGCTTTCGCGAGCAAGCCCGCTCCCACAGGATTTGTGGTGTAGCTGAAAAATGCGAGCACATGAAAAAGCCCCCGCAGCCTGAGGTTGCGGGGGCTTTTTTGTACCTGG
Source organism: Pseudomonas sp. GNP012 (assembly GCF_054343835.1). NCBI lineage: Bacteria > Pseudomonadati > Pseudomonadota > Gammaproteobacteria > Pseudomonadales > Pseudomonadaceae > Pseudomonas > Pseudomonas sp. GNP012. The sequence continues at coordinate 3,361,035 of NZ_JBTGUU010000001.1, forward strand.
GCGGTTTAGAACGCGCCCATGTAGTCGCGCTTGCCCACTTCCACGCCATTGTGGCGCAGCAGTGCATAAGTGGTGGTGACGTGGAAGAAGAACTGCGGCAGGCCATAGGTCAGCAGGTAGGACTGGCCGCTGAAGCGCTTCTCTTTAGGCGTGCCCGGACGGGTGACGATCTCGATGCCTTCCTTGCCGTTGATCTGCTCAGGCGTGAACTCGCCGATGTAAGCCAGAACTTTGCTCAGCAGCGCTTGCAGTTCGGCGAAAGTGGTTTCGGTGTCGTCGTACTTCGGCACTTCAACTTCGGCCAGACGGGAAGAAACGCCCTTGGCGAAATCAACGGCGATCTGTACCTGGCGCACCAGCGGGAACATGTCCGGGAACAGGCGCGCTTGCAGGAAGGCGTTAGGGTCGATGTTTTTTTCAGTGGCGTGAGCCTCGGCCTTTTTCAGTACATCGCTCAGGGCATTGAGCATTTGCTGGAAAACAGGCACGGAAGCGTCGTACAGGGAAATGGTCATGGCAGGTCTCGTATGGTGACGGGAGGATCGCGGGAAACCTGTGGGAGCGAGCTTGCTCGCGATGGACGTGAACGATAACGCGTTCTGTCTGAATACACGCGTCGCGCTGGAGTCCATCGTCGGAACGCCGCCCGGAGCAAGCTCGCTCCCACAGGGGTTCGATTTTGGCCGATTATAGCCGCGTGCCGCCCTCCCGAGACCGGTCTTTTTCAGCTGCCGTACACTTTGGCCGCCGGGACCGCTTGCATCAGCAGTTGCGCGACAGCATCCCCCATCTCGCCAACCGCCCAGCGGCCCTGGCGATCCAGTTGCGGGCCACGGCGCCAGCCATCGGCGATCGACAACTTGCCACCCTCGACTTCGAACATCTGCCCGGTCACCTCGGCGGACGCCTCGGAACCCAGCCACACCACCAGCGGCGCGACGTTTTCCGGGGCGAAGTAATCGAAGCCCGCTTCAGGCTTTTTCATGGTGTCGGCGAACACCTGCTCGGTCATCCCGGTCCGCGCGGCCGGCGCCAGGGCGTTGGCGGTGATCCCGTAACGACGCAGTTCAGCCGCCTGCACCAGCGTCAGCGAAGCAATACCGCCCTTGGCCGCCGCGTAGTTGGACTGGCCAATGGAGCCCTGCAAACCGGCGCCGGAACTTGTGTTGATGATCCGTGCATCGACCTTGGCACCGCCCTTGGCCTGCTCACGCCAGTACTTCACGGCGTGGCTGGAAATGCAGAAGTGGCCCTTGAGGTGCACGGCCACCACGGCGTCCCAGTCGGATTCGCTGAGGCTGGCGAACATGCGGTCACGGCAGATGCCGGCGTTGTTGACCACCACGTTCAGGTCGCCAAAGGTTTCGATGGCCTGGCGCACGATCAGCCCCGCCGAGTCGTAGCGGGTGATGTCGTCGCTATTGGCCACGGCGCTGCCGCCCTGGCCGAGGATTTCGCCGACCACGGCCAGGGCTGCTTCGCGGTTGATGTCGTTGACCACCACCTTCGCGCCTTCGGCAGCGAAGGCCATCGCGTAGGCGCGGCCCAGACCACCGCCGGCACCGGTGATGATCACGACGCGGTTTTCACAGATTTTCATGTTCTAGATCCTTCAAATTCATCACTACGCGACACAATCCCCTGTAGGAGCGAGCCTGCTCGCGATGGTCGTTAACGAATACGCGGGGTATCTGAATAACCGCGTCGTTCTTGAGTCCATCGCGAGCAGGCTCGCTCCTACAGGATCGGTGTGTTTCCTGATTTACAAACGTTCGATGATGGTCACGTTGGCCTGCCCACCGCCTTCGCACATGGTCTGCAAACCGAAGCGTCCGCCGCTGCGTTCCAGTTCATGCAGCAGGGTGCACATCAAGCGGGTGCCAGTGGCGCCGAGCGGATGGCCGAGGGCAATCGCGCCACCGTTGACGTTGGTCTGTTCGTGCGGATAGCCCGTCTCTTTCAACCAGGCCATGGCCACCGAAGCGAAGGCTTCGTTGATCTCCACCCGGTCGATGTCTTGCAGTTTCATCCCCGCACGCTTGAGCGCATAAGCCGTGGCCGGGATCGGGGCGGTGAGCATCCAGATCGGGTCTTCGGCGCGCACGCTAAGGTGATGGATGCGTGCCCGTGGCGTCAGGCCGTAACGCTTGAGCGCCGCCTCCGAGACGATCAGCATCGCGCTGGCCGCGTCGCAGGTCTGGCTCGACACTGCCGCGGTGACCCGGTCGCAGCCGAACAGGAATTCCAGCTCGGCCATTTTTTCCAGGCTGGTCTGGCGCGGCGTTTCATCGTGCAGCACACCGGCCAACGGCACGATCTCGCGATTGAAGCGACCTTGCTCGATGGCCTGCAAGGCCCGTCGATGGGACTCCAGCGAATAGGCTTCGAGCTGCGCCCGGGACAGGTCCCACTTTTCGGCGATCATCTGCGCCGAACGGAACTGCGTCGGCGGTTGCGCGCCGTAACGCCGCACCCAGCCTTCGGAGCCGCTGAACGGATCAGTGAAGCCCAAGGGCTCGGCAGCGATCATCGCCGAGGAAATCGGGATCTGGGTCATGGTCTGCACGCCACCGGCGATGACCACGTCCTGGGTGCCGCTCATCACCGCTTGCGCCGCGAAGTGCACCGCTTGCTGGGACGAACCGCACTGGCGATCGATAGTGGTGCCCGGCACTGATTGCGACAGGCCGGCCGCCAGCCAACTGGTGCGGGCGATGTCACCGGCGAGCGGGCCGATGGTGTCGACACAGCCGAAGATCACGTCGTCGTAATCCTCGTCGGGAATGTCATTGCGCTCGACCAGTGCGCGCAAAACATGCGCGCCCAGATCGGCGGCGTGAATCTGGCTCAGACCACCCTTGCGCCGCCCGGTGGGCGTGCGCAGGGCGTCGACGATATAGGCTTCAGGCATGGTCTACCTCGGTGAAAAAATTGAAATCAAGTATTAAGGGAGCCGAAAACCTGTGGGAGCGAGCCTGCTCGCGAATGCGTCAGTTCAGTCGACAAAAATGTTGAACGTGCTGCCGCCTTCGCGAGCAGGCTCGCTCCCACAGGGATTTCGTCACCCTTACTGACGGGTTAAAACGTACTGCCCGCACCCAGCATCGGCTTGCCGTCGAACAACGCCGCACGAATCCGCCCTTTGTGACGGCCACGATCGCCCCAGACCTTGTCCAGCGCCCAGGCGCGTTTCATGAACAGATGCAGGTCGACTTCCCAGGTGTAACCCATGGCGCCGTGGGCCTGGATGGTGTTCTTCGCCGCGAGCATGGCTGCTTCCGCCGTTGCCAGCTTGGCGTGGGACACCAGCGCGTCCTGCCCCGGTTGCTGCTCGGCCAGCGCATGAGCGGCGCGGTACAGCGGGCCTTTGGCGAACTCGATCTGTACCGCGACGTTGGCCATCAAGTGCTTGACCGCCTGGAACGAGCCGACCGGCTTGCCGAACTGCTTGCGCTCGAAGGTGTAGTCCACCGCCAGGTCGACCATGCGTTTGGCCAGCCCCAGCAATTGCGCAGCACTGGCGAGGGCGCCACGGTTGAAGGCGGCTGCCCACAAGCGCCGTCCTTGTTCGCCGCTGGCCACGCAAGTAGCGGAAGTCGGCGTCCATTCGACCTGGAACAACTGACGGCTCGGGTCGACCGACTCGTTGCGGGTCAGGTGCACGGCATCGCGCTCCAGTGCATGCACTTCATCGCCATGGGCCAGCAACAGCAGATCGGCAACATGGGCATCGCTGACCAGCGGGTTACCCGGTTCGGAAACGGCCAGACGTGCACTGCCCTCGGCGACCCGCGCCAACCAGTATTGCTTGAGCGCCGCGTGTTGCTCATCGAGGGCGGCGAGCATCGGCACGCCCACCAGCATGGTGTCCACCAGCGGTTCGGGCAGACCGGCGTAACCGCATTCCTGGGCAATCAGCACGAAATCCAATTCATTCATGCCCATGCCGTCCTGCGCCTCGGGCACGGTCAGCGCGGTCAGGCCCAGTTCCACCAGTTGCGCCCAGAGTCGCTCACTGCGCCCGCTGTCGCTCTGCCACAGTTCGCGAATGCGTTCCGGGGTGACTTCGTTGATCAGGAAGCTGCGGACGTTGTCCTGAAACAGCAGTTGGTCGCGGCTGAAACTAAAGTCCATGGTCTATTCCTCAGGCACGCGGCATGCCGAGCATGCGTTCGGCAATGATGTTGCGCTGAATCTCGTTGGTGCCGGCGTAGATCGGCCCGGCCTGGGCAAACAGGAAACCTTCCAGCCAATGGCCGACGTCACCGGCGGCCGGGGCTTGTGGCAGCAGCTCGCCACGCAACCCGAGAATGCTCATGGCGGTGTCGTGCATGCGCTGGTCGAGTTCGGACCAGAAGATCTTGTTGGTCGACGATTCCGGCCCGATCTTGCCGCCCTGCACCAGTTGCGAGGCAGTCATATAGGTGCTCAGGGTGTACGCCTCGGCATCGAGCCAGGCGCGCATCACCGCCTCACCGATGGCCGGGTCGCGGTCGGTCTGCTCACGGTTGGCCAGGTACAGCTGCACCAGACGCTTGGCGGTTTCCTGGAAACGCGCCGGCGAACGCAGCAACAAACCGCGCTCGAAACCGGCGGTGGACATCGCCACGTGCCAGCCCATGCCTTCGCCGCCGAGGGCGTTTTCCACCGGCACCTTGACGTCGTCGAAGAAGATTTCGGCGAAACCCGGCAAACCATTGAGCTGCGGAATCGGCCGCACGGTGATGCCCGGCGTATTCAGCGGCAGCAGGATGAAGGTCAGGCCGTGATGGCGCTGGGACTGAGCATCGGTACGGAAAATACCGAACACCCAATCGGCCCACACCGCGCGGGTCGACCAGGTCTTCTGGCCATTGATCACGTAGTGGTCGCCCACCCGTTCCGCCTTGGAGCGGATCGCCGCCATGTCGGAACCGGCACCCGGCTCGGACCAGGCCTGGGCCCAGATGTCTTCGCCGGTGGCCATGCGCGGCAGAAACCGAGCCTTTTGTTCTTCGCTGCCGTACTCCATCAGGGTCGGGCCGAGCAGGAAGATACCGTTCTGGTTGACCCGTGCCGGTGCCCCGGAACGGTAGTATTCCTCTTCGAAAATCAGCCATTCGATCAGGTCGCAGCCGCGCCCGCCGAGCTCGGTCGGCCAGGTGACCATGCCCCAACGGCCTTCGTTGAGTTTGGCTTCCCAGGCGCGGTGCTCGGCAAAGCCCTGTTCGGTGTCGAACGATTGCAGCGGTTCACTCGGTACATTGGCCGCCAGCCAGGTCCGCGCCTCGGCACGAAAGGCCTGCTGGGCCGGGGTATAGGTCAGGTCCATGGATATGCCTTCAGCCGTTGAATCGGGCATCGCGTTTCTCGACGAACGAGTCGCGTGCTTCCTGAGAGTCCAGTGAGCGGTAGGCTTCGAGGGTGAAGCCCTGCTCCCAGCGGTATTTGTCTTCCAGATTGCCGTCTTCGATGCCGGTCAGCGCTTCCTTGGCCAGGCTGATCATGCCCGGGCTCTTGGCGGCGATGGTGCGGGCGATCTGCAACGCGGCTTCGCGCAAGTCTTCGCGCTTGACCACCTGCTCCACCGCGCCCAGGCGGTAAGCTTCGGCGGCGTCGATCGGCTCGCCGGTGAAGTACATGTGGCGGACCTTCTGCACCGGGAACAGGCGCTGCAAATGCGCGCCGCCACCCATGGCCCCGCGATCCACTTCCGGCACGCCGAAGGTGGCGCACTCAGACGCGACAATGATGTCGGCAGCGCCGCAGATGCCGATGCCGCCGCCCAGCACGAAGCCGTGCACGGCCACTATCACCGGTTTCGGGTTGCGGTGAATGGCCTTGAAGCTGTCGTAGTTGCCCTTGTTCACCGCGACGATCAGGTTGCCGTCGGCGGCCAGTTCCTTGATATCGACCCCGGCACAGAAGCCGCGACCTTCAGCACGGATCAGGATCACCCGCACGTCGTCGTTGCGGCCCAGGCCCTCGATCTCGCTGGCGATGTCGGCCCAGCCCTGGTTGTTGAAGGCGTTGACCGGTGGCCGGTTGAACACCAGTTCGGCAATGCCGTTATCGATGCTGACGCTAAATGGTTTCATGGTTTCCTTCCTTCACAATGCATGGCCCCTTACGACACACGGCGGCACAGCTCGCCCAGGCGCGCTTCGGCGTCGCGGACGATCTGTTCAATCAATTGGGCGCAGCTGGGCAAGCTGTCGATGGATGCGGCGATCTGTCCGGCAGGCAACACGCCCGCGGCCGGTTGCCCGTCGACCATGGCTTTCTGGATCACCATCGGCGCGTTGGCGGCCATGATGCTTTGCGCGGCGGTCAACTCTCCGGCACCGCGCATCTTCAGCGCGCTGGTCAGCAGTTGCGTCAGGCTCATGCCCGTGTGGCGGCGGTAGGCCAGACCACTCTGCAAGGCCAGCAACAGGCGCTTGAGACCGCCGCTGTTTTCCAGCTGGTTGAGCAACTCGTTGCGGATCATCCGTTGCGGCATGCCGTCGATGGCGCGGCTGATGATGATCGCCGCCGGGTCTTTCACTGCCAGGTAACGCGCCAGGGTCGCCTGGGGCACCGGGCTGTCGGCACACATCAAAAAACGTGTGCCCATGGCGATGCCTTCGGCACCGTAGGCCAATGCAGAAACCAGGCCCTTGCCGTCCTTGAAGCCGCCCGCCGCCACCACCGGCACCGAGACCGCATTGACCACTTGATCAAGCAGCATCAAGGTCGGCACGGAACCGGTGTGCCCCCCGCCCTCGCCGCCCTGTACGGTCACCGCATCGGCGCCCATTTCCACGGCTTTCTGCGCATGCTTGAGCGCGCCGACCGTGGGAATGCACACCACCCCGGCATCTTTCAGGCGGCTGATCATTTGCTTGCCCGGCGAACGGCTGTAGCTGACCGCACGGACTTTGTGGCGCAACACCAGCTCGACGATCTCGCCGGCATTGGCCTGGTACATGTGGAAATTCACCCCGAACGGCTGGTCGGTCAGGCGCCGGGTTTCAAGGATCGCCGCTTCCATCTGCTGCGGTTCGATGGTGGCCCCGGCGAGAAAACCGAAACCACCGGCATTGCCCGTGGCCGCCACCAGTTTCGGATCGGCGACCCAGCCCATGGCGGTCTGGATGATCGGATAGCGGCAACCGAGCAGCTCGGTCAGGCGGGTATTCAACGAAATCGCCATGCTCACGCCTCGCCCGTTTTGCGCTGGGAACTGGCCATGGCCTTGGCGTCGTAGCCGCCGAGGCGGTCGCCGGACACCAGTTCGTTGTGGGCATGGGCGAAGTGATGCAGGCCGAACACCATGTCCATGGTCGCGCGCTTGCCCATCAGGTCTTCGGCGTTGTTCACCGCTTGCTTGCTCAATTGCAGGCCCAGGCGCGGCATCTGGGCGATGCGCCCGGCGATGTCGAGGGTCTGCTGCTCCAACTCGTCGCGAGCAACCACCCGATTGAGCATGCCCATCTGATAGGCACGCGGTGCCGGCATGCGTTCGCCAAGGAACAGGAATTCCTTGGCGATGCGCGGGTTCAATTCATGCACGTGGGCGAAATACTCGACCCCGGGAATGCCCATGCGCACCACCGGATCGGCGAAGTACGAATCCTCGCTGGCGACGATCAGGTCGCAGACCCAGGCCAGCATCAGTCCGCCGGCAATGCACGCGCCTTGGACCATGGCGATGGTCGGCTTGGGCATCTCGCGCCAGCGCCGGCACATGCCCAGATAGACCTCCTGCTCGCGGGCATAGAGAAACTCGCCGCCCGGTTTGTTGGCGTGGTCGTACCAAAGGCTCGCCCGATCGAACGTCTTGTCGACGTCGCGGCCCGGGGTGCCGATGTCATGCCCGGCCGAGAAATGCTTGCCGGCACCGCGCAACACAATGACCTTCACTTCATCGTCATCGCAGGCCCGACGAAACGCCGCGTCCAGCGCATAAGTCATCTGCGAGTTCTGTGCGTTGTGGTACTCGGGGCGGTTCATGGTGACGATTGCCACCGCCTCGCGCACTTCGTACAGGACCACCTCGGCCTCGTTCTTGTCGTTATGTTCAGCCATCACTTGTCTCCGAAAACGCGGGCGCTCAGCGCTGGCCTGGCGGGTTGTCTTTAAGCTGCAGGGCGCGCAGGTTGTGCGGGTCCAGACGCTGGATCAGTTGCAATTGCTCGGTGGTCGGGGCCGCGGTGGTCGGGCAGTCGTCCGGCACGTGCAACTCGAAGCCGGTGTTGTCCTGGACCTGCGCCGCCGTCACGCCGGGGTGCAGCGAACGGATGCGCATCTGCCGTTGCGGGCCTTGGAAATCCAGGACGCAGAGGTCGGTGATGATCAGGCGAATGTCGATGTCGTCCAGCTTCCAGCCACGCGCCAGGCGGGCCGGGTTGTAGCCGACCGAAGCGACCATATCGACCTCGCCTTCGACGAACACCCGACGGTTGTGGCTCGGCACGCAAAACGAGTTGGCGTGGCTGATCGAGTTGCCGGGGAAACCGCGCACACCGAGCATCTGCGCCTTGGGTTTGGCGTAGTCGCCGATGCAGGAAATGTTCGCCTGGCCAAAGCGGTCGATCTGGGTCGGGCCGACCAGTGCATGGCGCTTGCCGCCCCAGACGTTGTCGAAAATCCGCGAGAAACCCATCCAGCTGTCGCGCTTGGGCTCATAGCCCTTGCGTGCGCCCAAAGGCACCGGTTCGGCGACCATGTAGGCTTCGGAGTCGGTCATCAGCAGTTGCGGGTTGCTGGTCAGCATGGCCAAGGATGCCGCCAGGCGCGGGATCACGCCGATGCCGGAGGCCAACACTTCGCCGTCTTCGCGCCAGGCTTCGGAGGCGGCGCAGATCATCAGCTCGGCGAGGCTGTAAGTGGTAGTGCTCATCGCAAGGCTCCCTTAGAAAATCGGCAACGGCAGTTCACGGATCGCAGCCAGGCCGCCAACCTTGTCCAGGTACTGTTCGTGGGTGCAGTCGATGTATTCCCGCACGTAACCTTCCCAGCCATCGGCGGCCTGCACCGTGGCGTTGTAGGCCTTGAAGTGCGCGACGTCGAACCCGTACAGCGGCGCGCAGGACGACGGATGCGCACCGCCCGGCACGTGGGCCACGGCGGTGGTCAGGTTGCGTTCCCAGAACACTTGATGGGCATGGGCGCTGTCCTGATGGAAATACTCGCTGTCGACCAGTTCATCGCAGGTCACGTAGCTGTGGGTTGCGGCCCGTACGAACAGGTCGTCCATGTAGTGATCCGGGCCGCTGATCTGGCACACGCCGCGTTTGTCGGCACGGTCGACGTGCACCAGTGCTGCGTCGAGCTTGAGGGCCGGCATCGCCACCCAATCCTTGCCATCGGCGTAGGGCGAGGCGATCAACTTGATCTGGCGGTTGTGGCGCAGCACATCGGTGCCCAGGCCCACGGCGGTCGGAATGAACGGCACATTCATCGCCGCCGCCCGCAGGCCGAGCAGCAGCATGCCTTCATCGATCTCCATCACATCCAGCGCCGCCTCCTGGCGCGCCTTGCGGAAGTACGGCTCCAGCGGAATGAAATCCAGGGAGACGAAGGCGAACACCAGTTTCTTGATCTTGCCGGCCGCGCAGAGCATGCCGACGTCCGCACCACCGTATGCAACAACAGTTAGCTCCTTGAGGTCCGAGCGCAGAATCTCCCGCACCAGCGCCATCGGCTTGCGGCGCGGGCCCCAGCCACCGATACCGATGGTCATGCCGTCACGCAGTTGGCCGACGATCTCGGCGGTGCTCATTTGCTTGTCCATCGTCATGTTCCTCATTGGCGACCGACACTGAAGTCGTGGCCCCAGTGGCTGACCACGGTGCTTTCGAACGGCGTATGGCGGTCCCAGTCGACCACCAGGCCGTCGCATCCGTACTCCAGGTCAAACCCGGACGGGGTCTTGATATAGAAAGAAATCATCTGGTCGTTGGTGTGCTGGCCGAGGGTGGCCGACAGCTTCACGCCGTTGGCGTGGACGCGATCCAGGGCGCGACCGACTTCGTCCAGCGCGTTGACTTCGACCATCATGTGCACGCAGCCGTGGGGCATCGGGCACTCGAAAATCGCCAGCGAGTGGTGGCGACCGTTGTTGCAGTGCAGGAAGTGGATGCGCTTTTGCGGCTCGGCCGGGTCCGGGGTGAAGCGGACTTTCATCAGGTCCGACAGGCCGAATCCCATCACTTGTTCGTAGAAGTCGCGGCAGCGTTCGAAGGCCGGCGCCGGCAACACCACGTGGCCCATGCCGAGGTCGTTGGTGACAAAGCCTTTGACGCCCACCGGCGAAACAAAACGGGCGAAGTCCTGCAGCGGGCCCCAGAAAATTTCGTGGCGGTTGCCATCCGGATCGCTGAAGTGCACCAGCTCCTGGACCTTGCGCAGTTCGGCTTCGGACGCGGTGCCACGGGTCACTTGCACGTCGGCCTGTTGCAGCTCGCTGACCGCCTGCTGCAGCGCCGCTTTGCCGGCCACTTCCCAGCCGCAGGCACCGAAGCCGTTCTCGGCACTGTTCTGCACCAGCACGCGGTAATGACGCTCGTCCATTTTCAGGTACAAAAGCTCATCGTCGCCGCTGACCATCATGCCCAGCACCTGGCTTGCGTAATGGCGCCATTGCGTCAGGTCGCTGGATAACAGGGTGACGTAACCCAGACCACGGATATCCATGGATGCACTCCTCGTTTTACTCAGGCCGTGCCGCCCTTCGGCGACTGCCGGGGGAGACTTTATGTAGGGCCTATTCAAACGGGTTCGGGGAGGAGCAACATCGTCCAATGGGACTAGCGGATTTGATGGGGTTCACGCAATAAACTGTGGGAGCGGGCTTGCTCGCGAAGGCGGTGTGTCAGTCAACAGAGATGTTTGATGACAGGGCCCCATCGTCGGATCGCCGCCCGGAGCAAGCTCGCTCCCACAGGGCATTGGTGCAGGCTAAAAAAACGGGCCATACAGGCCCGTTTGAGGAAGGTTCGAAGGTATGAAACTTATCTTTTCTTACATTCTTCAAGCTCGTTTTGGCTTTTCAAAATCGTAGCTATACCTAACCGATACTTGCAGTACTGGATGACCAGCTGTCGCTCCGTATCGCTCAGCTCACTCAATTTTTTGTCATCTGATTCGTACGCGAAAATATTGTCAAACTTCATCTGTAGTGTCGGACTTTTCTTGATGAAAAATACTTTTTCCGGGTAAGCGTCTTCCATCTTTTCGTAAAAGCCAATGTAGAGGACAGCGAAGAGTGCGATCGGAAAAATAATAAGCAGCGGTTTCATGATGAAGGTGGTTGCATGAGTTGGGTTTTGATTCGAAGGACTCTCACCAGGTCCATCCCGATGTTGCCAGGGCAAATTTTTCCTTCGCCGGCTTACATGGGGAATTCACGGTGCCCACCCAAAGTAGTCACCCTGAAAACACTGGTCAGAGCTTGAATCAAGTTCAGTAGCGCGTCGATTTGTACGGCAGGGATTTCCTGGTCCATATTGCCATGCATGGTTTCAAGAGCCTGACGGGCAATAGAAACCATATCGCCACCTTCTTCCGCGGTTGTCAGGTTTTCCAGCAAAACGATGCCAATAACACCTGTGTTGTAGTTATGTACGCTTGAGCCTTTGAACCGGATGTCCCGTCCCTCAAAAACTTTACCCATACAGTCGATGCCGTAGTGGTAACCGATGTCATCAAATTTGGCCTGATGCTCGCTCTGAATCGCAAGCATTTGTCCTGCGCCGAAACCACAGCCCACACTTCTACCCGCATGGTGAAGTGCGATCATCGAGTAGTCCCAGTCGTCGACCATTTCGCCTTTTACTTCTTGAGCTCCCCAGGACGATCTTTCTACAAATTCATGACCATTTTTTCGGGCGAGCCTAATGATTGCTTCTCTCATCGCAGCTCTATCGTTGACAGTAATGGCAGTAAGGGTTGCTGGCTCGTCGGAGAGGACATCGCTCGCCTTCGCCTTGATAGCAAATTGTTGAGCCATGTTTGAGCGTTCTTGAGGTAGCGGGCTTGCGACCAGTTCGGTTTTTGGCAACGGTGGCTTGCGTTGGTCGGCAGAAGCGACAAGAGGATAATCCCACGACTCCACACGACAGCGCACTCCAATGCGTGAATAGTTACCTGTTGTGTCTTCACTCAGCGGGCTGAAAGGGTCACTGCAAACCAACAGCCAATCGCCGTCTTTCACCGTAGTCAGTATTTGTTCAATAACGTCGTACGTCAGCTGACCACGCGAACGTCCATGAGCCAGTAAAAAATCATTCAGCCCCAAGAACTCGTCACGGCGGCTCAGAAGCGCCTCTCGCACTCTGGACACGGCAAAGAATGGCGATTCGATTTGATTGAAACCAATACCTTGACGCTCGCGGTCTCGCTGATGAATAAGGCGCATCCACATAAACCATCCTCCTTAATAACGACGCACTCCAACAACATTGGTGGGCGCCGATTTCCTTGTAGAGGGTCGCAGAATAAACAGCCTATAGACCACTCAGTCAAGGTGCAGAAATCCCTGTAGGAAGAGTCGCTGTGATTACGCAATTTTGACCGTGCCGCAGTACCTGTGGGATTGAGGTTGCTCCCACAGGGGTCAGTGGTGTTGCGGCTTTATGCAGGTGGTTCGATTTGATCGAGCACGCGGTTCGCGGTGATTTCGGCGAGCATGACGCTGTTGGAAATGCCCAGCAGTGCATTACGGTCACCGCCCTCCAGATGATCCACCAGTTGATGCACCATCACATCCACCGAGGCCAACGTCTCGACCAGATAAACCACCAGGGTTTCGGTCGTGGCCTCAGGGTCGACGCTGAACAGCGTGCTGATTGTTCGAGGGGTGGCTTTGATGTCGGCGATTGAAGGGAAGTGGTAAGCGAGGGCTCGCTCGGCGGCTTCGTTGAGTTTTTTGGAATCGGGGCTTTCGTAGGGAGATGTCGGATCAGCGTCCGGAGGATTTGGCGTAGGTTTGATCATAGTGTGGATTCCTGATGTGGGCTGGAACCACTTCTCTACTAAAAGAAGGGGTGGCAGCTGTACGCAGGTTAGTAGACCGGGGAATCCAAGAAGCCGGCGCGCCCAAGGGCGCCCTACGTACAGCCACCATCAAAATGCAGGCATACAGCCTGATTGATGCGTTGTACGTCTTGGATTAAGCCTCGGGCTACTAAACCCGATCACTGGGAATCAGTGACACAGATCAAGTTACCGAGGGGCCCCAAGGCGCACAAGCCGGCGGATTCTGGCGTACCTGTAGGCAACGACGCAAGGCGTTGTAGCTTTCAAGAAGTGATTCCGACAGGCATTAAACAACCCTCACAAACACCCATAGGAGCTGCCGAAGGTGTCGTGGCTGTGGGCTTACTGCAGGTATAAAAAAACGGGCCATAAATGGCCCGTTTGAGGAAAGTGCGATTGTGTTCACAGCCGAGGAAAATCCTACAGGCTCAAGATGCTGCGCATTTGCGCTGTGATTACTGGGTAGACTTGGCTTCTCGCACTTTCTTTTGCTCTGCCAGGGCTATTTCCTTGAAATCATAGGTCGGAAAGAACTCTGTCCGGTAACTTCCCCACGCGGTGTTTTCAAGTGCGAGGTTGACCGCTGCGAGACGCGAGGCAGGCAGGCGCAGAACGATGACCTGTCCTATCCCCATGGTTATATTCCAGCTGACAACCTCCACCCCGGCCGGAGGGAACACCTTGTAAAACTCCTGTTTGGCGAGTTGCTCTTTCAACTCTCCCAATGGGCGCGATTGATCGTGCTTCAGGAAAACAGTCAGCATGAGTGCATTATCTGGCGTGGCGATAGCGTCTTTTGCCGCCGAAGGCGTTGTCGGCTGTGCATGGGCGCCAGCCGAGTATATTCCGGCCAGCAGTAGCGTAGACATCAATAGCGCTCTGAACTTCATACTCATGTTGCACCTTTTATTTTTAGGGTTTTTATGGATGTTATTTCAGAGTGGCGTCATTTAACGCGGACACCTTGAAGCATCGAAATAATTACTTAACAAATGACTACCGAAAGGCGTTTAGTGCGACATCGAGGTTTTTAAAGGTCCTTTGTAGGGCGCATGGACCACATAGATCCGGACAGGGGCATTGGTGTCTACCATGTCACGAGGCACCTCTCGTGAGTAGGTGAATTCTTCGTCATTCAACTTTTCCAGTCTTCTGACCACCGTTCTGACCGTTCCTTTATCAGGCACCAGGATATGCGTTGTTTTGTCACCGGTGACAAGGAAGTAACCGCCGCCGCCATTGTCATACTTTGATTGCCCGGTTTCGGTATAAAAAAATTCATAGCGATTACGTCCGGGATCCCACATTGATATTCCAACAACACCCGGATATTTCTCCTTGACGTCTACTTCCGGGGCTCCCTCTAGGTAAACCTTGGTTGTCAACCATTGAGGAGATGTGGCAAGTGCTTGAATATCAGTCTTATCCTCCATCTGCTTTCCGTGGCTGACAAGTGGACTGAGTAGTCCAGCGAGGAGCAGGCCTGTAAACATTGCGTTGTATTTTCGCATGGAATGATTCCTTGCCGAGTTTAGTGGCGACGCTTGTTTGTTGTTTTTGCTCTCGTAAAAAATAATCACTGCGAGCAGCTGATGAAATATAGGAGTGATATCAACCACTCACAACACCCAGGTATATATTTGAAACAATTACAGCAGCAATGACCTTCAATAAAGGCCAACAAAATAATGGGCGTTTGGACCTCTTCGTCAAGACCGGGAAATCACTGTAGGAGTTTTCGCTGATCGCAACTTTTTCGGAGTCGATGGAAAATAAAGATCAAAAAATCGCAGCCTTCGGCAACTCCTACAGAGGTGTGGTGGCTGCGGGATTAGTGCAGGCATAAAAAAACGGGCCTTGGGGACCCGTTGGAAAGTTGGCCTGGCGTCCGTGCCAGGCCTGAAACATATGGGATTGATAGCCTTGTGCTGCATCCTGTGGCGAGGGGGCTTGCCCCCGCTGGACTACGAAGTAGTCCCAAATCCAGGCGACACGGAATGTCTGAAAAACCGTGCAACCCTGTTTTGCGACCGCTGCGCGGCCGAACGGGGGCAAGCCCCCTCGCCACAGGTTCGGTCCGAATGGAGAGCATTCGTTAACCAACAGGCCTCGTCCGGCATCAGCCCTTGCGAAAGTGCGGAATCACCTTCTCGCCAATGTTCTTCAGTGTCTCGAGCTGCGCCCACTGCGGCACAGTGCCCATCTGGCAGATGAACAGGATTTCGTCGGCGCCGGCGTCGATCAGCCGCTGCACGTAGCCGATGCAATCCTCGACGGTGCCGTAGGCGTGGTTCGGGTTCATCATGGCCATGGTCGGGTCGGAGAAGTCGACGCTGACTTCTTCGGAGGCGAAGCGCGACTTGATCACGCTCTGGCCGTTGCCGTCGACGAAGGTGTCGTCCTTCCACTTCTCCGGATCCGGGCGCTCGCCACCGCCGTACCAGTAGCCCAGGGATTCCATGAAGTAACGCTGGCCACGGATACCGATGCGGCGCGCTTCTTCGTTGTCGTCCAGCACGATGGCCGGGCACAGCGCGGCGATGTGGCGGTTAGGACGGAAGCCCACTTGCTTCTTCTCATCGCGATTGTCGTAGGCCGTGTGATACACCTCGACCTTCTTGGCGATTTCTTCCGGGCCACCGAAGCCCAGCACCAGCGCGCCCATGCCACGACCGCCGGCATTTTTCAGCGACTCGGTGTTGGTGCACGCCAGGTACATTGGCGGGTGCGGGTCCTGGTAAGGCTTTGGATGGATCGGGCGCTTGGGGATCTGCACGAAGTCGCCGTTGTGCTCGATCTCATCCTGCACGAACATTTTCGGGATCAGGTACATCATCTCGTCGATCTGCGGCTGCAAGGTCGCCAGGTCATAGCCGAAGGTACCGGCTTCCTGCTGGGTGCCGCCCTTGCCGACGCCAAAGTGCACACGGCCCTTGGACAGCAGGTCGAGGGTGGCGATGCGCTCGGCGACTTTCACCGGATGGTTCATCGCCGGAGGCAGGCAGACCACGCCGTGGCCGATACCGATGCGCTCGGTTTTACCGGCCACGAAAGCCAGCATGGTTTCCGGCGCGGACATGTGCGAGTAGTTGCTCAGCGCGGTATGTTCCACGCACCAGAAAGTGTCGAAGCCGAGCTTGTCGGCGAGGACGGCCTGCTCGACCGTGTCTTCGAAAATCTTGCGGTCGCCTTCGCGGCTTGAGTCCACCGTCTGGGCTTCGTAAATCAGGGAAAATTTCATGGTTGATCCTTGTGCTTATTTGGATGCGCAGTCGGCGCCGTAGACCTTCGCCTTACCGCCAATGCTCGTGCATCGACGGGGCGCTCGAATCACGCAAACGGACTAGCCCGTTTCATAGAAAAAGAGCTGTAGGGAAGCGTCAGAGGAAAAAATCGCTGCTGTCCTGCCCCATGCTCACGCCGCCAAGGTTCCAGGCGTACTTGGCCGGGCTGTTGGCGACGTGGGCGCGACCGGTGTGAATGTCGCGGAAGGCACGGTTGATCGCGTGACTGCGGAAGATCGTCGAGGCACCGCTGTTGAACATCAGGTCACCAACCGCCTTGGCGCACTTGTCGGCCACCAGCGCCGAGTCGTAACGCATCTTCACCCGCTCGGGCATGCTCAACGGCTCGCCCTTCTGCGCGCGCTCCAGCATCAAGGCGAAATTGCGATGCAGCACGGTCTTGCATTCATCAACGCAGACCATGGCATTGGCCAGCGACGATTGCGCGGCCGGGTCCTGGACCATCTTGCGACCGTCATTGACCCCGACCCGGGCGCGGTTGTGCTCGACAAACTGATCCACCGCGCCTTGCAGCGCGCCGATAGCGGACGACGACACCGCACGCACGAAAATCTGCCCGAACGGCAGGCGGAACAAGGTCGCGGTGTTGACCGCATTGCCCGGACTGTTCTGCATGAAACCGTCGAGCGCGCGATGGGTGCGGTACTCGGGAACGAAGGCGTTTTCCACCAGAATGTCGTGGGAGCCGGTGGCTTCCAGGCCCATGACGTTCCAGTTGTCGAGAATCTGGTAGTCGCTGCGCGGCACCAGGAACGTCCGGTAATCCGGCGCCCCGCCCGCCTCTTCCGGCGGCACCAGCGCACCAAGGAACGCCCAGTCGCAATGCTTGCTGCCAGAAGAAAAACCCCAGCGACCGCTCAACTTGAAACCACCGTCGACCCGCTCGACCTTGCCCACCGGCATATAGGAAGAGGAGATCAGCACGCTGGAATCGCTCCCCCAGACATCCTGCGCGGCGCGGTCGTCGAACAGCGCCAGCTGCCAGTTGTGGATCGCCACCACCCCCAGCACCCAGGCCGATGACATGCAGCCTTCGGCCAGGGTCATCTGCACGTCGAAGAAATCCTTGGGCTCCAGCTCATAGCCTTCCCAACGGGACGGTTGCAGGATGCGAAAGAACCCGGCGTCGTGAAAATCCTTCAGGGTTTCTTCAGGCAACTGCCCGGCTTGCGCAGCATTCAGGGCGCGTTCACGCAGGATCGGCACCAACTCACGGGCACGTTGGCTCAGACGCTGGCGAATCAGGTCTTGGTTGAGCATTTTTATTGTTCTCCTTTGTTCACCCCATCCGCCGGGGCGCGCGTGCAACGGGGCGGGTGTAGTGCCCCTACGCTGGCATTCAAACAATGCGCAAAGCGGCGGGCATCCCTCAAACGGACCATGTGGTTTTGGGGAACAGGTATCTGGGTGGGGGTGAATCAGAAAGTGATGTACCTGGTCGACTGACAGGTCGCTATCGCGAGCAAGCTCGCTCCCACAGGTACTCAGTACATCAGCAAGATTTCGGTCAGCTGGCAGGCCATCTTCGCGAGCAGGCTCGCTCCCACAGTTGATCCGGGTATGCCTGCGAGAGATTGGTCGGCTGGCAGGCCGCCTTCGCGGGCAAGCCCGCTCCCACAATTTGAACGGTGGGCATCAGCAAGATCTTGGTCGGCTGTCAGGCCGCCATCGCGAGCAGGCTCGCTCCCACAGAAGAGCAAAAGCAGAGCAGCCCACACCACGCCGCTTCTCACCACTCATCAGGCCGAGCGTTAGCTCGCCTGCAGCTCTTGATCTTGATCCACCCGCCCCCTCGGCAGGCTGAGCGCAGGTGTTCATCCGGGGATGGGCGCGCAGCGCCGTTCGACGCAGTCGAACTCATTGCATGTAGGTCGAAGCGAAGCCGACCGGAGGGCAATGCCCCCGGATGAATACCGGAGCGAAGGTACCCCGAGCCTCAGCGAGGGGCCGTACGTAAGGGGCGAGCGTTTTTTGCTTCCTTTTTTAGGCGCTTGTAAAAAAGGGAGTCGCCGTAAGGGCGAAACAGCCAGCCGCCGTTACCGCAGAAACGGATATGTACACAACCCAAACCACCAGCCTGGTCGGCCCAGAGGCCGCCAAGGCCTAGTCCCCTCGGACGATGTGACGACTGGACGTCGGAGCAAGAATCCATCGCACTCCACCCCCAACAAAAAAGGCCCAGTGCGATGAACGACGCCAATCTCAAAGCCGACATGCTCCAGGCCATGCGCCGCCTGGCCAAGTCCGTCACCATTATCAGCACCAGCAATGGCTCCGAACGCTTCGCCATGGCCGCCACCGCGGTCGACTCCCTGAGCACCGAGCCGCCATCGCTGCTGATCTGCGTCAACAAGACCGCCTCGCCCCACGCCGCACTGGCGACCGGCGCCGACTTCTGCGTCAACATCCTCGGCGTCGACCAACAAGACCTGGCCAACCTGTGCAGCGGCGCGATCAAGGGCGAAGCACGCTTCGACCGTGGCAACTGGCTCACCAGCCCCGGCGGCATTCCGTACCTGGGTGACGCCCAGTCGGCGATCCTCTGCCGCCAGGACGGCCACTTCAGCTACGGCACCCACACCGTGTTCATCGGACGCATCCTGCAGATCCACACCACTGATGCCATCACCCCGCTGGTCTACCTCGACGGCAGCTACACCACCACCGCCAAACCCGCACCTTCTCTAGCAGCCGCTGGCTGAGGCCCGAACATGGACAGCCTGAACCGGTTGACGGCGTTGCGAGTGAACAGCGCCGACCAGTTGCCATGGGATGACCGCTGCGACTTGCTGATCGTCGGGTTTGGCGGAGCTGGCGCCTGTGCCGCCATCGAAGCCAGCACTCGCGGCCTGTCGGTGCTCGCACTGGATCGCTTCGAAGGCGGCGGCGCCACGGCACTCAGCGGTGGCGTGGTCTATGCCGGTGGTGGCACGCCGTATCAGCGCCAGGCTGGCTATGAAGACACCAGCGAGGCCATGTTCAACTACCTGCGCCAGGAAGTCGGCGAAGCCGTCAGCCACGAGACATTGCGGGCGTTCTGCAAAGGCAGCCGTGAACAACTGGCCTGGCTGGAACGACAAGGCGCGGCCTTCGAAGCCAGCGTGCCGCCGCACAAAACCTCGTACCCGAGCGACCAGTACTACCTTTATTACTCGGGCAACGAAGCCGTGCCGGCCTATGCCGCCAGCGCCAAGCCGGCGCCCCGCGGCCATCGCACCAAAGGCCCGGGCATGTCCGGCGCCAGTCTGTTCGCCCCGCTCAAGGCCAGCGCCTTGCGCCACGGCGCACGCCTGCGCAGCCAGTGCGAAGTGCGGCGGCTGGTGCTCGACCTCGACGACAAGGTCCTAGGCGTCGAAGCCTGGCAGTTGCCGTCGGGTAGTCGCGCAGCCAAACAACATGCGCGCCTGTCGCGCTGGGCCGCGGCCATTCACATGTACGCTCCGGCCTTGGCCGACCGCTTGCGCGCTCGCCAGCGTCGCATCGAACAGACCAGCGCCATCCGCCAATTGATTCGCGCCGAACAGGCAGTGCTGTTGAGCAGTGGCGGCTTTATTTTCAATCGTGATCTGGTGCGCCAACACGCGCCGCAATACCTGGCCGGTCTGCCGCTGGGCGCCACCGGGTGCAACGGCAGCGGCATCGCCCTGGGCCAGAGCGCCGGTGGCAGCGTGGCGCGGATGGACAAGGTCAGCGCCTGGCGTTTCATCAATCCGCCACTGGCCTGGGCCCGCGGGCTGATCGTCAATGCCCGCGGACAACGTTACGCCAACGAAGAAATCTACGGCGCGACCCTCGGCCACGCCATGGTCGAAGAACAGGACGGTCGCGCCATTCTGGTGCTCAACCGCGCGCTGGTACGTGAGGCATTGAGTCAGGTCGGTCCCGGCAAGGTATGGAATTTCCAGCGCCTGCCGGTGCTGCTCAACCTGCTGTTCAACGCCAAGCGCAGCACCAGCCTGGCCGGGTTGGCCAAGCGCTGCCATCTGCCGCCGGAACTGCTGCGCCAGAGTGTCGAACGCTATTCCCGCGCGGCACGGGGCGAGGTGGCCGACGAATTCGGCAAGTCCGCAGCGATGCTCGCCAACCTCGACCAAGGCCCGTGGTACGCCCTCGATCTTTCATTCGCCAGCAAACTGTTCCCCTGCCCGGTCATCACCTTGGGCGGGTTGAAAGTCTGCGAGGCCAGCGGTCGGGTGCTGAACCCTGCCGGCCTGCCAATAAACGGCCTGTACAGCGCCGGACGCAATGCGGTCGGGGTCGCCTCCAACCTGTATGTCTCCGGCCTGTCCCTGGCCGATTGCATCTATTCCGGTCGCCGGGCTGCCGCCCACGTGGCCGACCAATTCGCACTTCAAACCGCACGATCAGGAGAACAACAATGCAACGTGTAGAAGGCAAAGTCTGCATCATCACCGGCGCCGCCAGCGGCATCGGTCGCGAAGACGCCCTGCTGCTGGCCCGCGAAGGTGCCAAAGTGGTACTGACCGACCTCAACGAAGAAGCCGGTCGCCAGGCGGCTGCGGAAATCGGCGCCAACGCGCTGTTCATCCGCCACGACATCGCCAGCGAAAGCGACTGGCAACACGTGGTCAAGACCACCGTCGAACACTTCGGCCGCCTCGACGTACTGGTCAACAACGCCGCGATCCTGGCCCTGGGCAGCATCGAAGACACCACCCTGGAGCTGTGGCAGAAGGTGCAGAAGATCAACGGCGACGGCTACTTCCTCGGTTGCAAGTACGCCATCCAGGCGATGAAGGAAAGCGGTGGCGGCTCGATCATCAACATGTCGTCAGTCGCCGCCCTGGGCGCCATGCCGATGTTCTGCGCCTACTCTGCGTCCAAAGGCGCGGTGGCGGCGATGACCCGCTCCATCGCCCTGCACTGCAAGCAGCAGGGCTATCGCATCCGCTGCAACAGCGTGCACCCCGATGGCGTGAACACGCCGATGACCCAGGCCCTGGCCGGTGGTCAACCGATCCCGCAGCAAGCGCTGGACCAGGACCCGATGAACCGCATGGCCGCGCCACGGGACATTGCCAACGTGGTGCTGTTCCTCGCCACCGACGAGTCGCGGTTCGTCAACGGTGCCGAGATCCGCGTCGACAATGCCCAACTGATCAGCGGGCTCTGAGGTCGAGGTGAATATGGGCACGCAACAACAGAACCTGACCCCGGCCGAACACACGACGGCAAGCGTCTCATTGCAAGTGTGCGCGGTGATCGACGAGACCACTGACGCGCGCTCGCTGGTGCTGGACGTACCGCCAACCCTGCGTGAGCGCTTTCGCTACAAACCGGGCCAATTCCTGAGTTTTCGCGTGCCCTTCGCCGGCAAATTGTTGACCCGCTGCTACTCCATGGCCAGCTCGCCCCTCGCGGACCCGCTGCCCAAGGTCACGGTGAAACGGGTCGACGGTGGGCGGGTGTCGAACTGGATGAACGAAGTCCAGGTCGGCGACTGGCTGGAAGTATTGCCACCGGCCGGGCATTTCTGCCTGGACCCGCAGGTGGAGACCGAAAAGCCCCTGGTCCTGTTCGGGGGCGGTTCGGGCATCACCCCGGTGTTTTCCATTCTCAAATCAGTGCTCCATGGCAGCCGGCGGCCGATCAAATTGATCTACGCCAACCGCGATGAAGCGTCGGTGATTTTCAAGGACGAGCTGTGCCAGTTGATCAAGGCGCATCCTGATCAACTGCACGTGGTGCACGTCCTCGATTCGGTGCAGGGTTTCCTGACGGACCATCAGGTCCGTCATCTGCTGCGCGGATCGGCCGGCTGCGACTACTTCATCTGCGGGCCGGGCCCCTTCATGGACACCGTGGAGCGCACGCTGCTGGCACTGGGCGAGGCGGCCGAACGCATACATGTCGAACGTTTCGTCTCGCCACCGGACCCCGACGAGCTGTTGGCCGAAGAAGCCCTCGCCCGCGAGGCCGCGATGGGGTCGCAGTGCGAGGCGCTGATCGTCGAGCTCGACGGCCAGCAACACGAAATTGCCTGCCAACCCGGTGACACCTTGCTGCAAAGTTGCAAAGCGGCTGGCCTGGACGTGCCATCATCCTGCGAAGAAGGTTTTTGCGGCGCCTGCATGTGCGTGGTCAAGGAAGGTGAGGTCCAACTGGCGCGCAACGATGTGCTGACCCCCAAGGAACTGGCCGACGGCTGGACGCTGGCCTGCCAGAGCCGCCCGACGGGTGCCCGGGTACGCCTGAAATTCCCGGATTGAGGCTACGCATAACCCTGTAGGAGCGAGCCTGCTCGCGATGGACGTCAACGATAACGCGCCCTGTCTGAATGAACGCGGTGCCCAGACGTTTTTCGCGAGCAGGCTCGCTCCTACAGTTGAAATGTGCCGGACGGGAGAACTGTTGCTTAGTCTCAACGGACGATCACTCAGGCCAAGTCTGCAGTTAGACTCGGCCACAGCATTAGCCCACAACAATAAAGAGGTGCAGTTATGGCTCGTTTGCAGAACAAGGTCGCGGTGGTCACCGGTGGCGCTTCGGGGATCGGTCTGGCCTGCGTGCGCCGTTTCGCTGTCGAAGGCGCGCAAGTGATCGGGCTGGACATCGGCAGCGCACCGGCGGATTTCCCCGGCCTGTTCATGACCCTCGATGTGCGCGACGAAGCGCAAGTCCAGCAGGTCATGCAAGACGTCATCAGCCGCTTCGGGCGCATCGACATTCTGGTCAACGCCGCCGGCGTCGCCGACCAGGGCAGCGTGACCCAGACCACCACCGCCAACTGGCAACGGGTGATGGACATCAACCTCACCGGCAGCATGCTCACCAGCAAGTACGCGCTGGCGTCGATGGTGGAACAGCGCGGTGGTTCGATCATCAACGTCGGTTCGATCTTCGGCCTGCAAGGCTGCGACGGCAACGTGGCCTACAACGTGTCCAAGGGCGGCATCAACCAGCTGACCCGCTCGATGGCCATCGACTACGGCTACGCCAACATTCGCGTCAACGGCCTGTGCCCGGGCCTGATCGAAACGCCGATGACCAGCATGGTCCGTGACAATGATGCTTTCCACGCCTTCTTCGCCTCGCAGCACATGCTTAGCCGCTCCGGGCAACCGGAAGAAGTGGCCAACGTCGCACTGTTCCTGGCCTCGGACGAAGCGTCCTTTGTCAGCGGCCAGATGATCGCCGTGGACGGTGGTTTCTCCGCCGGTCGCCGTTTCGCCCCGCCCGCCCAGTAATTCGCAATCCGGCCGGGCGCCCTGCCCGGCCTACTCCCTTTTTCGCAACTGTCTTCTAACCGGGGAGGCCCCATGCCGCCTGTCGCCACCGCACTGACCATCGCTCAACTGTTCGCCAACGCTGCCCAGGCCTACGGCGACCGCCCGGCCATCGAGGACGCGGGCCACACCATCAGCTACCGACAACTCGACCAGTTGCGTCGCCAGGCTGCCCGCGCACTGCTGGCCCTCGACGTACAGGTCGGGGACCGCGTGGCGATCTGGGCGCCCAACGTATGGGAATGGATCGTCGCCGCCGGCGCCCTGCAAAGTATCGGCGCCGCCCTGGTACCGCTCAATACCCGGATGAAGGGCAGCGAAGCCGGCTACATCCTGCGCGAAAGCGGCACCTGCGTGCTGTTTGCCATCGGCGAATTCCTCGGCGCGGACTACCCCGGCATGCTGGCGTCGGAAGACCTGCCTGAGCTGCGCCACATCGTCAGCCTGCGCGGCGCCAATTCGGGCACTCTGGCCTGGGAGCGTTTTATGGATCTGGCGGCCGACGTGCCGCAACTGGCCTTGCGCACCCGCGAACAGAGCGTTGGCCCGCAAGCCTTGTCCGATGTGCTGTTCACCTCGGGCACCACCGGCAAGCCCAAGGGCGTAATGACCAACCACGGCCAGAACCTGCGCATCGTACGCGACTGGAGCGACATCGTCGGGCTGCGCGAAAGTGATCGCTACCTGATCGTCAATCCGTTCTTCCACTCTTTCGGCTACAAGGCCGGCTGGCTGGCCGCATTGATGCGTGGCTGCACCCTCCTGCCGCAGCAAGTGTTCGACGTGCAGGCCGTGCTTGAATGCGTGCAGCGCGAACGCATCACCGTGTTGCCCGGACCGCCGACGCTGTATCAATCGTTGCTGGCCCATCCACAACGCAGCGAGTTCGACCTGAGCTCCTTGCGGGTAGCGGTAACCGGCGCGGCGGCGATTCCCGTGGAGATGATCCACCGCATGCGCGACGAACTGGGGTTCGCCACCATCGTCACCGCGTATGGCCTGACGGAAGTCTGCGGTTTCGCGACGATTTGCCGTTCCGGTGATTCCGCGGAACTGGTCGCCAACACCAGTGGCCGGGCGATGCCTGGAGTGGAAGTGCGGTGTGTCGACAACACTGGCCGCAGCCAACCGGCGAACACTCCCGGTGAAGTGCAGATCCGCGGTTACAACCTGATGCAGGGTTACCTCAACAACCCCGAAGCCAGCCAGGAGCTTCTCGACGCCGACGGCTGGCTGCACACCGGCGACATCGGCATGCTCGACGAACAGGGTTACCTGCGCATCACCGACCGCCTCAAGGACATGTTCATCACCGGTGGCTTCAACGTGTACCCGGCGGAAATCGAACAGTGCCTGCTGACTTATCCGGGCGTGGCCCAGGCCGCGGTGATCGGTATTCCCGATGAACGCATGGGTGAGGTGGCGATGGCGTTCCTGTTGCCTGCACCCGGAATGGAAATCGAGCAGGCGCGACTCCTCGCCTGGTGCCGTGAGCAGATGGCCAACTACAAGGTGCCGCGCCGGGTGCAGGTGCTGCAGAGCATGCCGATCAATGCGGCGGGGAAAGTGACGAAGAATGTGTTGCGCGAGTGGGCATTGCAGCCAGTCAATTAATCCCAATCCCTGTGAGAGGGTGTAAGCAGATTTCGCATTCGATACAGACCAACTGTGGGAGCGGGCTTGCTCGCGAAGGGGTCATCAGCTTCAACATTATTGTTGACTGACACACCATATTCGCGAGCAAGCCCGCTCCCACAGGGTTTTATGTTTTACCTGCTACTGAGTCAAACCACCCGCGCCGGATGCTGTTGGCGCGGGTCACCTAGCATGGCGCGGTGGGACGGCGGCTGGCGGCCTTCGGCTTCGCTGATGCCGTAGCCGGGAGCGACTTCGGCGGTGATCAAGGTCTGTCCGGACAACGCCATCAACTGCGGATCATTGAGCAAGGCATGAATTACCCGCCCGTTGAACTGCGGGGTTTCGGCATGGGCGAGAAACGCCTGGTACTGCTCGCCGTGCTGCTCGCCGGCAATCCGGGTGCGTTCGGTCAGTTGCGGGCCGAGCCACAGCGACAATGCCGCCACGCCCTGCCCTTCAAAATCGATCGCCATGTCCGCCGCCAGCTTATCAACGCCAGCCTTTTGCGCGCCGTATGCCGGACCGTGCATGTAGCACCCGGCCCCGAACGACGACGTGAAGCAGATCAGCCCTTGGGCACTTTTGAGCAACAGCGGCGCGGCGTAGTAGCTGGCGATGTAGGCCGAGCGCAGGCCGACGTCGAGAATCCGGACCAGCTCCAGCGGTTTGGCCCAGAACGGCCCCGGTTCGATCAACTGGTCATGGATGAAGGCGGCGTTGTTCACCAGCAAATCCAGGTGCCCGCACTCTTCTTCTACGCGGGCAAACAAACCCTGAACCTGCGCGTCATCGGCGTGGTCACAGACCACCGCGATACCACGCCCACCGGCGGCAGTAATCGCCGCGGCGGTGTCCTCCAGCGAGCCGCGCAAGGCATGCCCGTACAGATTCGAGCCGCCCTGCGCCGGGGCGCGGCCAGTGATGTACACGGTCATGCCGGCCGCCCCGAGGGCCAGGGCAATGCCCTGCCCGACTCCGCGACTGGCGCCGGTCACTACGGCGATCTGTGGACGCTGGTTGTTCATTCGACACTCCCGAACAAGGTTTTCGCCGAAGCGGTTTCGCTCTGGCGCTTGATGTGATTGGCGGCCAGGTAGCCGAAGGTCATGGCCGGGCCGATGGTCGAGCCGGCGCCCGGATAGGTACGGCCCATCATCGAGGCGGCGCTGTTGCCGATGGCGTAAAGGCCGTTGATCGGTTGCCCGTCTTCGTGCAACACGCGGGCGTGCACGTCGGTCAGCAGGCCACCCTTGGTGCCGATGTCGCCGGCGTCGATGCGCACGGCGTAGAACGGCCCCTTGAGCAACGGCGCCAGGCACGGATTGGGCTGCACGTTCGGGTCGCCGTAGTAGCGGTCGAACAGTGAGTCGCCCTTGTGGAAATCCTCGTCGACACCCTGCTCGGCCATGCCATTGAAGCGCTGCACGGTGCGCAGCAGCCCGCCAGCGTCGACGCCGATTTTCGTCGCCAGTTTTTCCAGGCTCGACGCCTTGTGGAAGTAGTCACGCAGATGCTCGGGCAATTGCCAGTCGCGCTGGGCATAGCCCGGCAGCAAGGCACCGCACGGGTATTTGCGGCGGAACTCGGCGTCGAACACCATCCAGCACGGCACGCTCTCGCTGCCTTCGCGGTTGTTGGCGTACATCGCATAAACGATATCGGTATAGGGCGCGGCTTCATTGACGAAACGCTCCCCCGCCGCGTTGACCATCACGCACCCCGGCAAGGTTCGTTCGACGAACAACGCGCGCTGCTTCTCTTCGCCCTTGACGAAAGTGGTCGGCGCCCACCAGCTGTGCTCCATCAACGCGGTCCGCGCGCCGATGGCCTGGCCGGCGCGGATGCCGTCGCCGGTATTGTTCGGCGGCGTCGCACTCCAGTTGGCCCGGGACGGCTGCGGCAGGTACTGCTCGCGCATCGCCTGGTTACGCTCGAAACCACCGGCGGCAACGATCACCCCGTAACGCGCCTTGACGTGGAGCAACTGACCGTTGCGATTGACCCGCGCACCGCCGACCCGGTCGCCGACCAGCAGCAGTTCTTCGAGCGCACAGTTGAGCCACAGGGATTTGCCGCGATCCTGCAACGAACAGCGCAAGGCACCGATCAAGGCATTGCCCAGGGTCAGGTAGCGGTCGCGGCGGGACAAGCGCCGACCCTCGCGGTCACGCCAGTAACGCCACATCACCCGCAGCGTCAGGCGCAACCAGCCGGGGCCACGGCACAGCAGCACCTGCGCCTCTTTCATGGTCATCGCCATGCGCCCCATCATCAGGGTACCGGGAGACGGTGCGCGCATGCGCAGGAATTCTTCGCCGAGCTCAGCGGCATCGAAGGGTTGCGGATCCATCGAGCGATAGCCCGGTTTGCCGCCCGCGACTTCCGGGTAGTAATCGGCGTAGCGCGGTTGCGCCTCGAAGCGCACCCGGGTGTGTTTTTCCAGGTACTCGACCATCTCCCGGCCATGTTCGACATAGGCTTCGATGCGCCCGTCGTCGATCTCGCCATGGGTCACGGCGCGGATGTAGGCAATCGCTTCGACTGCCGAATCACTGCCGCCGAGCGCGTTGATCCGGTGGTTGTTGGGGATCCAGATACCGCCGCCGGACACCGCCGATGTGCCACCGTACTCGCCGCTTTTCTCGATCAGCAGCGCATTCAAGCCCAGGTCGTGGGCGCGCAGCGCAGCGGTCATGCCCCCGGCTCCCGAGCCAATCACCAACACATCACAGCACTCGTCCCATTTGATCCCGGCAGCGTTCATGCGATCACCCTTGTTCAGCGCCCATCAGGCAGAAACCGCCACCGCCGGATCTTCGCCCGGTGCAGTCGGTCTCGGGATTGTTCGCCGCACGCGCCGGGTGTTCATCGTCCGATGGGACTAAGGCTGGGACTGCGACAGCCCCGTACAAATCGCTTAGTCCGCTTGGACGATGTTGCGCGCAAGTCGTGACTCCATAGTCGCCCACAACACCAATCCCCCCCTGAAATGCAGGTCGGGCAGGTCTGACCTGGACCATGAGGACGACATGATAAAAACAATAATCGCCCCACCAACACAGCACCCTCGCGTACAGCTGGCATTGCTGTTGCTGGCTGGCGGATTAAGCGCTCACGTTAACGCCATGAGCTTTCAGCCGAGCGAAGACTTGAGCATCGACTGGGACACCACACTGACGTACAGCCTCGCCTGGCGGACCGAGTCTCGCGATCACAAACTGACTGCCGATGCCAACGGCAACGACGGCGACAACGCGTTCGACAAAGGCAGCCTGATCAACAACCGCAGCGGCTTTCTCACCGAAGCCAACATCAAGTGGCAAGACAACTACGGCGTGTTTGTCCGCGCAACGGGCTTCTACGACAACGTCTACGATCAGGGCAACGACAACACCACCGGCACCTCGAACTGCTTCGCCGGTGGCCATTGCAGCCAGCCCGACCGTTTCTCCCAGGACACCATCGACCAGCACCGCAATGAACTGCGTATGCTCGATTACTACGCCTACGGCACCTGGGACGTGAGCGGCCACGCCTTCAACGCACGCCTGGGTAATCAGGTGGTGAGCTGGGGTGAAAGCCTGTTCTACCCGGGTATCTCCGCAGCGCAGAGCCCGGTCGACGCGACCAAGGCGACCACCCCGGGCGTCGAGGTCAAGGAAATCCTGCTGCCGGTCGGCCAACTGTTCACCCAGTTCGCCCTGACCGAAAGCCTGGGTGTCCAGGCGTACTACCAATACAAGTGGGAAAAGACCGAGCTGTTCGGTGTGGGTAGCTACTTCTCCACCACCGACTTCATCGATGAGGGCGGCTTCAACGACGCCTCCGGTTTCGTTACCCGCCTCAAGGACGACAAGCCGAGCGACAGCGGCCAGTACGGTCTGGCCTTCACCTACGCCGCCGAGTCGTTGAACAACACCGAGTTCGGCATCTACTACTCGCGCTATCACGACAAGACCCCGTCGCTGGACTTTGCCTCGACCCTGGGTCGCTACCAGGTGCGCTACTTCGACAACATCGACCTGTTCGGCGCGAGCTTCGCCACCGTGCTGGGCGACGTCAGCTGGGCCGGTGAAGTCAGCTACCGCGACGGCACGCCAGTGATGGTAGACAACGGTTTCTCCAGCCCCGTGCGTGGCAAGACCGTGCAGGCGCAAACATCGTTGATCTACGTGCTCGGCCCGACCGCCTTCGCCGACAACACCACCCTGACCGGCGAGGTGGCCTACAACACCGTGGTCAGCAACGACAAGTCGCAGCCGGTCACCCTGGCGCCGGGCTTCGCGCTGCCGGGAACCGACAGCCTGGTCTATGACCGCGATGCCTGGGGCTACACGGTGCAGGCGAACTTTGACTACAACGACGTGTTCAGCGGATGGGACATGTCGGTGCCTGTCACCTTCAGCGCCGCCGCCCACGGCGACAGCTCAATGGTCGGCTCGATCAACGCCGGCCAGAACGATAACCGCGCCAGCATCGGCAGTTCGTGGCGCTACCTGGGCAACTTCACCGTCGAGGCCCGCTACAACGCCTACCTCGCCAGTGCCAACAACAGCCCGTTGGCCGACCGCGACAACGTCGCGCTCAACTTCAAGTACCGGTTCTGATTCCCCTGTCGGAGGAGCACAGCATGTCCAGATTCACCCAAACATTATTGAGCACGGCGCTGACCGTCGGCCTGCTCGGCAGTGGCCTGGCCTACGCCAAGGTCAGCCCCGAAGAAGCCGCCCGCCTGGGCCAGGACCTGACCCCGATGGGTGCCGAAAAAGCCGGCAACGCCGACGGCAGCATCCCGGCCTGGTCCGGCAAATGGCGCGGCCTGCCGCCCGGCCTCAAATACGCCGGTCCGGGCACGCCGTACCCGGACCCGTACGCCGCGGAAAAACCGCTGTTCGTGATTGATTCGAAGAACATGGACAAGTACGCCGACAACCTGACCGATGGCCAGAAAGCGTTGCTCAAGCGCTACCCTGATACCTTCAAGATCCCGGTGTACCCGAGCCACCGCGACTTCCGCTTCGATCAGCGCCTGGAAGACCAGATCAAGAAAAACGCCGTCACTGCCGAACTCGACAATGACAACAACGACACGAAAAACGCCTGGGGTGCTTCGCCGTTCCCGATTCCGAAGAACGGCAGCGAGTTGATGTTCAACCATACCTTGCAAGGGCGCGCCAACACCGAAGAAGCCAACTATGGCCAGGCGGTGATCTACTCCAACAAGGAAAAGGTGCTCGAAGAGGTCAACTACAAGATCTTCTCGATCTGGTCGAGCCCGGACAAGACCCTGGATACCGCCAACGGCGTGCTCACCAACTTCCTGATCACCACGCTGGAGCCGGTGCGCAAGAAAGGCGAGATCGTGGTCGGCCACGAGTTCATCAACCCGACCGCCTCCCCGCGCCAGGCCTGGCAGTACAGCCCGGGCCAACGCCGGGTCCGTCGCGCACCGACCGTAGGCTACGACTCGCCGACCGGCGCCGGAGGTTTTCGCGTGTACGACGAAGACCGTCTGTTCAACGGTGCGCCAGACCGCTACAACTGGTCCATCGTCGGCAAGAAAGAGATCTACATTCCGTACCACAACTACAAGATCGATGACCCGAGCGTAACGACCGACCAGATCCTGGACACCACCGGTCACGTCGATCCGCAGTACATGCGCTACGAGAAACACCGCGTCTGGGTGTTGCAGGCCAACCTCAAGGAAGGTGCCCGCCACGTATACGCCAAGCGCGTGCTGTACCTTGACGAGGACACCTGGTCGGCAACCATGGCCGACAACTACGACAGCCGTGGCCAGTTGTGGCGCACCAACATGCAGACCTCGATCTACGCCTACGAGATGCAGCGCTACCACGCTCGCCTCGGCATCTACCACGACCTGATCGCCGGCTCCTACCTGGTTGACCGCATGCTGGTCGATCAGAAACCGGCCAAGCTCAACGCCACCGCCTTCACCGAAGACGAATTCACCCCTGGCAACCTGCGCAAACTCGGCACCCGCTAAACTCACCGCGCCCCGACCGATTTCTTCGGTCGGGGCGTTGTGCTTTGTAAAGTCCGCGCCTCCCACGGAAAAGTCCCCATGAACAAACTCCTCACCGGCGTCATTGCCATCGCCAGCGTTGGCCTGTCGATGCAAGCCAGCGCCCTGAACATCCTGCTGACCAACGACGATGGCTGCCGCGCACCCGGCATCGATGCGATGTACCGCGCCCTGACCGCTGCCGGACACACAGTCACCCTGGTCGGTCCGTTGAACGACAGCAGCGGCATCAGTGCCGCCAGCGTGGTCGTACCCGGCCAGGCCCTGGCGGTGACCGAACTGGCGCCGGGCCGGTATTGCGTCGGACCACCGGAGGGCTACACCCCGCCTGCCGGCAAGACCTCAGCCATCGGCACGCCGGTGGATGCGGTCAACGTCGGCCTCGACGTGATCCTCAAGGATTCACCGCCGGACCTGGTGGTCTCGGGCAGCAACTTTGGCGAAAACGTCGGCCCGCTGACGCAGATGTCCGGCACCCTCAACGCGGCTGTGCGGGCGATGTTCAAAGGGGTTCCGGCGGTGGCGGTGTCCACGGCCATCGACATGGACCTGATCATCCGCGACCAGCAGGCCGGGTACCGCAAGACCCTCGGCGCGATGGACGACACGGCGCGCTTTGCCGTGAAGGTGATAGACCAGGCGAGCCTGGCCGGTACAGAAGCCAAACAGGCCTGTGCCAGGAGCAAACATCAGTGTGATTTGAACGTGCTGGGCCTGCCGGATGTCAGCGGCCTGAACCTCAACTACCCACCGCTGAAACCCGATGAGGTCAAGGGCGTGAGCTTTGCCCCGATCGGCAACTGGGACCGGGTGAACTTCACCTCACAACGTGGCGCCGATGGCGTGGTCCACGTCAACCTGGCCCCGCCGTCGACACCGACCGACGTCCAGCAAAAGGCCGATGCCTATCTACTGTGGCAAGGCCATGCAGTGATCACCGTGATCGACGGCAACATGACGGCACCGGCGGCGGTGCAGGATCAGGCGAAGAAGATGTTGCAAGGCATCAAGCCTTAAGCCAATGCAGATGGGGAGTACGCAACTCCTGTGAACCACCCCAATCACTGTGGGAGCGAGCTTGCTCGCGAAGAGGCCGGCACATTCAACATTGATGTTGACTGACCGACCGCCATCGCGAGCAAGCTCGCTCCCACAGAGCTAGCGGGTGTACGCAATCTCTGCGGGGTATCCAACAATCATTGTGGGAGCGAGCTTGCTCGCGATAGTGGCAACGCGGTTACGGATCAAACCCATATCGCGTCCCACAGCGGATAATCGCCCAGCTTCCCCACCAATCCCGCGCGCAGCGGGTTGGCGACGACATATCGAGCAAGCTTTACCAGATCGTCATCTCGCCTCAACGCCCGATCGTGATAGCCCTGCTGCCAAAGACTGCCTTTACGTCCGACGGACATGTTCACGGCTCGCGTACTCAATGATTTGGTTTTTTGCATCAGTTGACTGAGTGAGCACTGCTGCAGTTCGATCAACCAATGAAAATGATCGGGCATGACGACCCAGGCTAAAGAGTTCGCCCAGTATTGTTCCTGTGCAAACTGAAATTGCTTGACGACCAGCCTGCCCAAACCGAAATCCTTGAAAACCGGTTCTCGGCCCAGCGTGTTGCTCGTCAGCAGGTAAATCCTGTTGGGTTCAGGATAGCGGCCTGTGCGCAGGCGATGTGAGGCGGGTAAATCCGGCATTCCTTTGCCCTCTACATGGTGAGTTCAGGAGAAAGGCTAGACCGGTGGATGCTTGAGAGTTGGGTCAGCTTTTGACTGGATGTGTCTGATAGATCGTCATCGCGAGCAAGCTCGCTCCCACAGGGTTTGTGGGTGTACACAAAATACGCAACCAACCGAAGCTACTGTGGGAGCGAGCTTGCTCGCGATGAGGCCGGCACATTCAACATGGATGTTGACTGACCGACCGCCTTCGCGAGCAGGCTCGCTCCCACAGGTTCAGGTGTTGGCTTTAGTTTGCGGGTTGAAACGGCACAAACTCGGTCACTTCCAGATCGAAACCGGACACCGCCTTGTACGGCACCGGCGAACTCATCAAGCGCATTTTGCGCACGTTCTGGTCGCGCAGGATCTGGGCGCCGATGCCCAGGGTCCGTTGCGGAAACTGCGGTGTGCGCGGCTTGGCGCCGCTGCGCTGGCGCAGTTGTTCGAGCACGCCGTCGGCGGTTTCCTTCTGTGCCAGCAATACCAGTACGCCGTTACCAGCGGCGGCGATGCTCGCCAGCGAGCGTTCGAGGGTCCACTGCTGTGTCCCGCCTTCGCTTTCACACCCCAGCACGTCACGCAACGTCTCGATGCTTTGCACCCGCACCAGCACCGGTTGCGTGCTGTCGATCCGGCCCTTGACCAGTGCCAGGTGCAACGCGCCCTGGTAGGTGTCCTGATAGGTCGTCACCTGGAACTCGCCATGGAGTGTCTGTAACGGATACTCACCGCCGCGCTCGATCGTGCCTTCATGCAGGATGCGGTAGTGAATCAGGTCGGCAATGGTGCCGATCCGCAAGCCATGACGCTGAGCGAATTCATGCAACTCGGCGCCACGGGCCAGTTCGCCGTCCTCGTTGAGAATGCCCACCAGGGTGGCCGCCGGTTGCCGCCCCGCCAGCCGTGTCAGGTCACAAGCGGCCTCGACATGACCGGCCCGCTGCATCACGCCGCCGGGCAAGGCCTGCACCGGGAAGATATGCCCCGGTTGCACCAGGTCCGCCGGTACGCTGGCCGGGTCGACCGCCACCTGGATCGACCGCGCCCGGTCTGCCGCCGAGATGCCGGTGGACACCCCGGTGGCGGCTTCGATCGAGCGGGTAAACCCCACGCCATGTTGCGCCCGGGAGTTGGGCACCATCAGGTCCAGGCCCAGCGCGCGGCAGCGCTGCTCGGTCAAGGCCAGGCAAATCAGCCCGCGTGCCTGCACCGCCATGAAGGTGACGGCCTCGGCCCCGGCCTGTTCGGCGGCCATCAGCAGCGAGCCTTCGCCGTTGTGTTCATCGTCGGTAATCACCACCATTTGACCGGCGCCGATGGCCTCGATCAGTTGCGGCACCGTGTTGAAAACCAGGCCGCTCATTGGAGTGCCCCGCGCAAATCGGCGCAAGCGTCTGTCAACGCTTGTGCTGCGGCTTCAACAAACGGCGCCATGCTGATAAAGCCGTGGATCATGCCTTCGTAACGCTGCACGCGCACCGCCACACCGGCTTCGCGCAGGCACTCGGCCAACGCTTCGCCCTCGTCCCGCAGCGGATCGAACCCGGCGCTGAACAAGGTGGTCGGCGGCAAGCCTGCCAGGCTTTCGGCTCGCAATGGCGAGGCCAACGGATCATCCGCCTGTCCATCCTCTTGCAGGTATTGCTGCCAGAACCAGCGCATCGCCTTGGCGGAAAGCAGGTAACTTTCGGCGAATGCCTCGAAGGACTGACTGTCGCATCCGGCATCGGTGACCGGGTAGAACAGGCACTGATAGCTGATCTTCGGTCCCTTGCCTTGCGCCGCCAGTCGGCTGACCGCCAGCGCCAGATTGCCACCGGCGCTGTCGCCGGCCACGGCCAGCCGGCTGCCATCGACGCGCAGTTCAGCCGCGTGCTCAACCAGCCAGCAGGTGGCCGCATAGCAATCGAGGGGCGCCGCCGGGAACGGGTGTTCCGGGGCCAATCGATAAGCCACGGACACCACCACCGCCTCGGTCTGGCGCGCCAGCGAGCGGCAAAGATTGTCGTGGGTATCGAGATTGCCCATGACAAATCCGCCGCCATGGAAAAACACCAGCAACGGCAGGTCGGGCGCTTGCGATGGCCGGTACAGCCGTGCATCCCGATCACCGTCCGCGCCGGCCACTTTCAGATCGCGCACCTCGCTCATCGGATCGCCGGGGATGGCCGGCAGCAGGTTATCGGAGAACTGCCGGTACTGAGCGGCATCGACCTGGCTGAAATCGGGTTCCGGGAGGTCGCGAAATTGCTGGAGAACCCCGGCGATCTGCTTATCGAGCGGCATGGGCATCGTCCTCTACGTCGGTCATTTGAAATTGCGGATTGGTCTCGCCCAGGATGCTTTGTACCCGCCGCTCGAGGGCCGGTTTGAAACCCTTGTGGGGCAGGATCCAGAAGCGTTTTTGCGCGACGGCGGCGAACACTAGCGCGGCCAGCTCCGCCGGGGTCATGCCCTGGCGAATAGTGCTGTCGAGCAGTTGACTGAAGTCGGATCCGGCGGTGTCCACCACCTGGTTCGATGCCATGATTTCACTGGCCACCGGCCCCGGGCACAGCACCGAAACCGACACCTGTGCACCGAGCATGGCGAGTTCGTAATGCAGGGTTTCCGAGAGCGCGACCACGGCCTGCTTGGTCACGTTGTACGGTGCCATCAGCGGACTACTGACCAGCCCGGCAAGGGACGCGGTGTTGATCACATGGGCCGCCCGGCCCTGGCTGAGCAACAGCGGCACAAAGCTGCGAATGCCGTTGATCACGCCGCCCAGGTTGACGTCGAGCATGCGCTGCCATTGCGCCTCGGTGATTTCCCAGCTGAAGCCGGTCTGCATGACGCCGGCGTTGTTGAACAGCAGGTCGACCCCGCCAAAGTGCTCGACAGCCCGGTCACGCAAGCGCTCGACCTGCTTCACCTCACCGACATCGGTGACGCAGGCAATCGCTTGCACACCACCGGCCTTCAATTCGTCGCACAGCGCTTGCAAGCCCGCCGCATCCCGATCCGCCAGCACCAGGCGCATGCCCAGTGTCGCCGCGTGTTCGGCCAGGCCACGGCCAATACCACTGGCGGCCCCGGTAATCACCGCGACCGGCCCTTGTTCATTACTCATCGCCAACTCCTGCCATGGGTCCAATGGCGCCAGTAGAGCGGGCCGGCTTGAAGCAGCCATCGTCCATTCAGACGATGCCCGCTTTTACAGGGGCGGCAGAATCCCTTACATGCGCCAACCCCGTGATCCCTTGGGAGAATAATAAGATGAGTACCCTGCACCGCATCGAAGCCAAACTGCTTCAAGACCGCTACGCCCGTGGCTGGCATTGCCTGGGCCTGGCCGCGCAATACCGCGACGGCAAGGCCCATCGCCTGGAGGTGTTCGGCACCCGCTTGGTGGCGTTCCAGGGTGAAGACGGCGAACTGCATATTCTTGATGGCTACTGCCCGCACATGGGTGCCGACCTGAGCACCGGTTGCGTTGAGGGCAACTCGATCCGCTGTCCGTTCCACGCCTGGCGCTGGGGCGCCGATGGCGTGTGCGACGACATCCCCTACGCCAAACGCATTCCGCCACGGGCCAGGATCAAGAGCTGGCCGATCATGGAAGAGAACCAGCTGTTGTTCGTCTGGAATGACCCCGAAGGCAACCCGCCGCTGCCGGAACAACGCATTCCGCGCATCGACGCCTGCTACAGCGACGAATGGGCCGAGTGGGAAGTCGCCGAGTTGCAGATTGGCACCAACTGCCGCGAACTGATCGACAACATCGCCGATATGGCGCACTTCGGCACAGTGCACGGCGCGCCGGTCGATGAGTTCATCAATGTTTTCGAAGGCCACCTGGCCACCCAGATCATGCGCGCCCGCAGCGAACGCTTGTCCGGCGACAGCGTGTTGACCACCGAAGCCACCTACTTCGGTCCGGCCTATCAGATCACCGAAATGAACGGCGCCATGAATGGTCAGCCGATCCATTCGATCCTGCTCAACTGCCACGTGCCGATCGATCTGGACAGCTTCACCCTGCGCTACGGCGTGCTGGTGAAAAAAATCCCGGGGCTCAGCGAAGAGCAGAACCAGGCGATGGCCAAGGCCTACGTGGCACAGGCCCAGGCAGCATTCTACGAAGACGTGGCCATCTGGCACAGCAAGACCCGCGTCGACAACCCGCTGCTGTGCGACGGCGACGGCCCGGTCTATCAGTTGCGCCGTTGGTACGAGCAGTTCTACACCGACGTCGAGGCGCTGTCGGCGGACGTTGCCGAACACAAGAAGTATGTCGTGCGCGCCAGCGAACGGGTCTGACGCCAGCGGTTTTTCGCCCGCCCCGGGCCTGATTGGCAGCCGCCTGTCAGGCCCTGAGCCCGAGCGTTGCAAGGAGTCGATACCGGCGCTTATTCTCGGCCACCGCCAACGCTAATAATAAAAACGGTTTTTCCCTATGCAGCAGAGCCTCAGCCTCGATACGTTCAGTGATTTGATCGGCAACCTCTATCAGGGTCCGCTGGAAAACATTCCCTGGGCGACGTTCCTCAATCAGCTCAATGTGCATCTGAACAGCAAGTACGTGACTTTCATCCTGCGTCCACCCAGCGCCCACGTGGACGGTTTGATGGTCAACACCACCGGCACCTCGACCGAGGCGACCGCGTCGTACAACAAACACTTTTTCAGCCTCGACCCCTTTGTCGACCTGCCCAACCGCCAGGTCGTGACCCTCGCCGAGTTCGTCTCCAACGACGACTGGCAGAACTCCGAGTTCTACAAGAATTTCCTGGAACCGGTGGACGTGTTCCACATCCTCGGTGCCGACATCAACACCGTCGACGGCGCCCAGTGCCGCATTCGCATCAGCCGCGGACGTGACGACAAGCCTTTCGGCAATGAAGAAAAGGCCATGCTCACGCATTTCATTCCACACCTGGAGCGGTCGATCAAGATCCACATGCAGCTCAACCGCATCGAAGCCGAGCGCAACCTGTACGCCGGCGCGGTGAACCAGATGGCGGTCGGCACGATCATCCTCGACGAGTCCGGCAAGGTGCTGCAGACCAACCAGGTGGCCGACCGGCTGATCCAGGAAAAGGACGGCATCAAACTGGTCAACGATGGCCTGCAGGTGGGCACGGCCCGGGACACCCAGGAGTTCCGCCGCCTGGTCAAGCAGTCGCTGCTGTCGCAAAAGAGCAGCAACCCGTCCGTGGTCGAAGCCCTGCGCGTGCAGCGCCCGTCCGGCAAAGCGGACCTGGGGATCATCGTGCGCTCGGTGCCATTGACCGACTGGAGCGAAGGCAAACAGTGCCCGACCGTGGTGATTTTCATCAGCGACCCGGAACAACAGTCCACCGCGCCGCAGGAAATCGTGCGCGCGCTGTTCGACTTCACCC
Source organism: Pseudomonas sp. GNP012 (assembly GCF_054343835.1). Taxonomy (NCBI): domain Bacteria; kingdom Pseudomonadati; phylum Pseudomonadota; class Gammaproteobacteria; order Pseudomonadales; family Pseudomonadaceae; genus Pseudomonas; species Pseudomonas sp. GNP012. Next base: position 3,399,387 of record NZ_JBTGUU010000001.1, read on the forward strand.
CGGCGGAAACCCAGCTGGCGATGCTGCTGGCCAACGGTCTGACCCTGGACGAAGCCTCGGAAGAGCTGGGCATCAGCCGCAACACCTCGCGGGCACACCTGCGTTCGACCTTCTCCAAGACCGGCGTGACCCGCCAGACCATGCTGGTGCGCCTGATCCTGCGCAGCGTGGCGACCCTGGGCTGAGCCTCATTGCCGCCCTCGTCCGCTCGGACGATGGCGGCCCCCGTTGTACAGCGCACAGTGTCCTCATCCCAAACAGGGGACTGCCCCATGCGCAACTGCCCAACCATCCTCAAGACTGAACTGCTGGCGCAAAGCGGCCACTTTCAGATCGAAGCCCTGCACCTGCAATTCAGCAACGGCCAGCAGCGGGTCTACGAACGCCTGCGCGGCACCGGTTATCGCTCGGTGATGCTGGTGGCGATGCCTGATCCTGCGCATGTGCTGCTGGTGCGCGAATACGCGGTCGGTGTGGAAAAAACCATACTCGGCCTGCCCAAGGGCGGCGCCGAGCCCGATGAAGACTATTTGCAGGCGGCGCAGCGCGAACTGAGCGAAGAAGTCGGCCTGCGCGCCGCACGCCTCACCGAACTGGGCGAACTGACCCTGGCACCGGGGCATTTGTGCCATCGCTACCGGGTGGTACTGGCCGAACAACTGAGCCCCTGCCAACTCGAAGGCGACGAACCCGAACCCCTGGAATGCTTGCGTGTACCCCTGGCACAGATCCCCGAACTGGTGGCCCGCGGTGACCTCCACGAAGCCAGGGCCATTGCTGCGCTGTTCATGGCCATGGGCGCCCTCGCGCGAAGAACCTGACACCACACAGAACTGTGGGAGCGAGCCTGCTCGCGAAGAGGCCGGCACATTCAACATCCTCGTCGCCTGACACTCCGCTTTCGCGGGCAAGCTCGCTCCCACAGAGGATCATGGCCTGACGCAGATCCCGGCAACGCCCAATAAACCTGTGGGAGCGGGCTTGCCCGCGATGAGGCCAGCACAGCCAATATCCACTTCGCCTGACACACCGCCATCGCGAGCAAGCTCGCTCCCACAGAGGATCATGGCCTGACGCAGATCCCGGGAACGCCCACTGACCTTGTGGGAGCTGGCTTGCCAGCGATGAGGCCGGCACATTCAACATCCATGTCGCCTGACACTCCGCTATCGCGGGCAAGCCCGCTCCCACAGGGGATTGCAGCCAGACGCAAACCCCGAAAACGCCAAGTAACCTGTGGGAGCGAGCCTGCTCGCGAAGGGGCCAGCACATTCAACATCCACGTCGCCTGACACTCCGCTTTCGCGAGCAGGCTCGCTCCCACAGGGGATTGCAGCCAGACGCAAATCCCGGAAACGCCAAGTAACCTGTGGGAGCGGGCTTGCTCGCGAAGGGGCCGGCACATTCAACATCCATGTCGCCTGATACACCGCCTTCGCGAGCAGGCTCGCTCCCACTGGGGTTGCGGAGCTCTCAAGCCATCAACTAGTCCATTCGGACGAAGCCGCTCGCCATCCGCCGCCATAACCTGTCTCTACAACAATAAAACCGTGTCGAGACTCATCATGCGCAAATCCACTTGTGCTCTATTCATCATCGTCTGTGCAGGCGCGTCCACCAGCCTGTGCCAACTGTTCAAAAACGAAGCCTATCGACCGACCACGGCGTATTTCAGTTGTGCGAGCGCGGCGATCAATTGCTATCCACCGCTGGTGCGTAATCTGTTGCCTTAAGCGCAAGATTTCACCGGCCATAAAAAAACCACCGATTCATCGGTGGTTTTTTCGTTGCTGCATGGATCAGGTTGGCAATACCCCACGGGCCCGCGACAAGGTCAACGCCAGGTCTTCAATCATGTCCTCCTGACCACCCACAGTCCCGCGTCGGCCCAGTTCCACCAGCAGCTCCCGAGCAGCAATCCCGTACTTCTGCTCGGCACGCTTGGCGAACAGCAGGAACGAGCTGTAGACCCCGGCGTAACCCAGGGTCAGCGCATCGCGGTCCAGGCGGATCGGCTGGTCCATCATCGGCACCACCAGGTCTTCGGCCACGTCCATGATCTTGTACAGATCCACGCCACTGTTGACCCCCATGCGCTCCAGCACCGCGACGAACACTTCCAGCGGCGTATTGCCCGCCCCTGCGCCAAGGCCCGCTACAGACCCATCGATCCGCGCAGCACCGGCCTCGATGGCGGCCAGGGAGTTGGCGATGGCCATGCCCATGTTGTGGTGGCCGTGAAAACCGACTTCGGTCCCGGCGTTCAGGCCGGCGCGCAGGGCACCGATCTTTTGCGTCACTTCATCGGGCAGCATGTAGCCGGCCGAGTCGGTGCAGTAGATGCAATTGGCGCCGTAGCTTTCCATCAGCCGCGCCTGCTCCAGCAGTTTCTCCGGGCTGACCATGTGCGCCATCATCAGGAAGCCGACGGTGTCCAGGCCCATCTTCGCCGACATGCCGATGTGCTGGCCGGACACGTCCGCTTCGGTGCAATGGGTCGCCACGCGAATGGTCGAAACCCCATGTTCATGGGCCATCTTCAGGTGGTCGAGGGTGCCGATCCCCGGCAACAACAGGGCCGAAACCCTGGCCTGTTTCATCTGCGGGATCACCGCAGCGAAGTACTCTTCGTCGCTGTGGGCCGGGAAGCCGTAGTTCAGCGACGCACCGCCCAGGCCATCGCCGTGGGTGATTTCGATCAGCGGCACGCCGGCCGCATCGAGGCCGGTGGCCACCGAGACCATTTGTTCAATGCTGATCTGATGCTGTTTGGCGTGCATGCCGTCGCGCAGGCTCATGTCATGCAGACGGACGCTCTTACCTTGCAAATTCATACTCATCTCCACTCAACGGACAGGCAGTTGCAGGGTGCCCTTGTGGGCTTCTTCGGCGAACATCTCGGCCGTGCGCAAACCGGCGGCGGTCATGATGTCGAGGTTGCCGGCGGACTTGGGCAGGAAGTCGCCGAGGCCTTCGACCTCGATGAAGATCGACACCTTGCGCCCGTCGAACACCGGCCCGTTGATCAGCTTGTAGCCGGGCACATAGCGCTGCACCTCGCGAACCATGTCCAGCACCGAGGTGCGGATCGCATCCTGGTTCGGCTCGTCATCGGTCAGGCAGTGGATGGTGTCGCGCATCATCAGCGGCGGCTCGGCCGGGTTGATGACGATGATGGCTTTACCGCGTCGGGCGCCGCCGATCTTCTCCACCGCACCGGCCGTGGTGCGGGTGAATTCGTCGATGTTCTGCCGGGTACCCGGGCCGACCGAACCGGACGACACGGTGGCAACGATTTCGCCGTAGCTCACCGGTTGCACCCGCGACACCGCCGCCACCATCGGGATGGTCGCCTGGCCACCGCAGGTGACCATGTTGACGTTCATCGCCAGGCTCGACGCGTGCTCCTTGAGGTTGACCGGCGGCACGCAGAACGGGCCGATGGCCGCCGGCGTGAGGTCGATCATGATCACCCCGAGTTCGTTGAGTTTGCGGCTGTTTTGCGCGTGCACGTAAGCCGAGGTGGCGTCGAAGGCGATGCGAATATCATCGTCGAGCACGTGCGGCAGCAAGCCATCGACACCGCCGGCGGTGGTCTTGATGCCCATTTCCCGGGCACGTTTCAGGCCTTCGGATTCAGGGTCGACGCCAACCATCCATACCGGCTCGATCCATTGCGATCGACACATTTTCATCAGCAGATCGGTGCCGATATTGCCCGGGCCGATAATGGCCGCTCTGAGTTTTTTGCTCATGGGGTCAAACTCCAAAAGTCAGGCGCAGAAAGTCACCCGGGCACTGCCCAGGCCATCGATGGTCAGAGAAAAACGGTCACCGGCACGGGCCGGTTCCAGTGGCACCAGGGAGCCGGACAGAATGATTTCCCCGGCCTTGAACGGAATGCCGAAGGCGCCCAGGGTGTTGGCCAGCCAGGCCACCGCCGTCAGTGGATTGCCCTGCACTGCCGAACCCAGGCCTTCGCTCAGGGGTTCACCGTTCTTGAACACGCGCATGCGCAAGCTGGGCAGGTCCAGCTCGCGGGGGTCGACCTTGCTGTCGCCCAGCACGAATACACCGCAGGAGGCGTTGTCAGCAACCGTGTCCTGGATGCGAATGCGCCAGTCGTGAATCCGCGAGTCGACGATCTCGAAGCACGGCATTACGTATTCGGTGGCGGCCAGCACATCGGCCTCGGTGATGCCGGGGCCGACCAGGTCGTGCTTGAGCTTGAAGGCGATCTCGCCTTCGGCGCGGGGCTGGATCAGTTTGTTCGCCGACAGAGAAATGCGCGCATCGTCATCGAACGACATCTGCCGGGTGATGAAGCCGAAATCCGGTTGATGCACGTTGAGCATCTGTTGCACTGCCGCCGAGGTCACCCCGATCTTCTTGCCGACGATCTGGTCGCCGGCCGCCACCCGACGCTCAATGGCGTACAGGGAAATGTGATAGGCGTCTTCGATGCTGATCGACGGCCAACGCTCGGTCAGCGGCGCCAGAGTGGAGCCGCTGAGCAGCGCCTGATAAAGCTCTTCGCCGAACTCACGGCGCAATTGCACGCTCATCCGCGGGCCTCCTGAAGAAACGCCAGGCACTGGCTGTTGAAATAGTCACGGTGCTCGACCTGAACCCAATGCCCGCACTCGCTGAGCATCACGAAACGGATTCTGGAACAGTTCTCGAGCATGGTCCGGGCGCCGGAGGACGGGCAGAACTTGTCGTTCATGCCCCAGAAACCGAGGATCGGGCACTGCAACTCACCCAGGCGCGACGTCATGTTCGGTACCTGCATGGTCGACAGCACGCACACCGGCTGCTGTTGCACCACGGCCACCCGCTCGTTGACCGTCTCGTCGCTGATCAGGCTTTCGTCGAACAGCTGCAGCGCCAGCAGGCGACGCATGCCCGCCGCGTCGTTCAGCTCACCCTTGGCGAAGGCGGCGCCCATTTTCTGGATGCCTTCCATCTGCAGGTAATACTGTTCCTTTTCCATCAGGCCACCGGGCGCCATCAGCACCAGACGGCTGACACGCTGCGGTTGGTCGAGGGCCAGTTTGATCGCGATCGCGCCGCCCAGGGAGTTGCCGACCAGCACACAACGCTGGATGTCGAGGGCATCGAGCAAACCGCTCAGGGCTGCGACAAAAAAATCCAGGGTGTAGAGGGTGTCGGGTTTGTCCGAGGCGCCGTAGCCCGGCAGATCCGGGACTATCACCCGGTAACCGGCCTCGGCAAACACCGGATAGTTCTGCTTGAAGTTGCTGTGACCGCTGGCGCCCGGCCCGCTGCCATGGATGAAGATCACCGGCTCGCCGTTGCCGCCATCCTTCCCGCCTGTATCCACATAGCGCAGCTGCAAACCATCCGGCAGCGTAACGAAGTGCCCTTGCGCTGAAGCGCCCATAAGGTGTCCTCCCGGCCTGTTGTTGTAGCTGGATTATTCAGACGGGCCGGCTGCGCAACATCGTCCGACAGGACTACGCCCCTGTAGGAGCGAGCCTGCTCGCGAAAAACGCCAGGACAACGTGGGGCATCAGGTTTTACGCGTTATCGTTGACGTCCATCGCGAGCAGGCTCGCTCCTACACCGTTCCTAGTCTCATCGGACGTTGGATTACAGGAACCACAGACCTAGCATCGACGGCATTCCCGAGCAGCAAAAAGAGAATTCCCATGCTTGATCCAATGGACTTTCGCGGCAAAGTGGTACTGGTCACCGGCGGTGGCAAAGGTGTGGGTCGCGGCATCAGCCAGCGCTTTCTCGACTGCGGCGCCGAGGTGGTGATCTGCGGTCGCCAAGCCCCGCCATTCGTGCCTGCCAGCGGCGGACGCGAGGCGCTGTTCGTGCCCTGCGACCTGCGGGACGTCGAACAATCCGGGCGCTTGATCACACAGATCGTCGAGCGTTTCGGCCGCCTCGATTTGCTAGTCAACAACGCCGGCGGTTCACCGAATGCCGACGCGGCCACCGCTTCTCCCCGTTTCAGCGAAGCGATCATTCGCTTGAACCTGATCGCTCCACTGAACCTGTGTCAGCAGGCCAACCAGGTGATGCAGGCCCAGGCCGACGGCGGCGCGATCATCAACATCTGCAGCGTCAGCGCCACCCGCCCCTCCCCCGGCACCGCCGCCTATGGCGCGGCCAAGGCCGGTCTGCTGAACCTGACCACCTCGCTGGCGGTGGAATGGGCGCCGAAGGTGCGGGTCAATGCGGTCACCGCCGGGCTGATTCTCACCGAGCAGGCGGCCATGCATTATGGTGACGACGCGGGCATTGCCCGGGTGGCGGCGACCATTCCAATGCAACGCCTGGCGACCCCGGAGGACATTGGCGATACCTGCCTGTACCTGGCGTCGTCTTTGGCCCGTTATGTCAGCGGCGCGGACATCGCGGTGCACGGTGCCGGCGAGCGACCGGCGTTTCTCGACGCTGCCCAATCCTGAAAAGATCGCAGCCTGCGGCAGCTCCTACAGTTGAACCTCAATCTCTGTAGGAGCTGTCGAGTGAAACGAGGCTGCGATCTTTCAAGCATTCGAATAACAAAAGGAGTTCCGACATGCCCGCAATCGCCAGCCACAGCGTCCCGCTCGACCTCACGCCACAAGCCGCATGGACCAAACTGCGCGACCTGAGCCTCGCCCCGCACTACGTGCCGGGGTTGACCGGTTGCCAGTTTCATCCTGGGCCGAAAGAAGGCCTCGGCGCCAGTCGCCGGGTGCTGCGCAAGGGCGGTCAGTATCTGGATGAAAGCGTGATGCAGTGGCAGGAAGGCACGGGGTTCTTGCTGCGGTTGCACAAGGGCGGCAATGACTCACCCTTTCCGTTTCGCCAGGCAAGTTTCAGTTATGCCCTGCAAGCCGAAGGCGACACGACCCGCATCACCCTGCAAATGCGATACAGCCTGCGCGGTGGCAGGTTGGCAGAGTGGTTGCTGGCCAAGGCCTTCGACAAGGTCGTGAGGCAGATTGCGGAGAACCTCAAGGCGTACTACGAAACCGGCCGGACACAGAATGCGGATATGGCTGTCAGCACATCCAACATCAATGTTGCCTGACTTATCGCCATCGCGAGCAGGCTCGCTCCCACAGGGGGAATGGGGTTGTACGCTAATGCCAGGTTCACCACAAAAACTGTGGGAGCGAGCCTGCTCGCGATGAGGTCGGCACATCCAACATTGATGTCGCCTGACACGCCGCCTTCGCGGGCAAGCCCGCTCCCACAGGGGATTGGGGGGTTGCAGTACCAGGTTCACCCTAAAACCGGTGGGAGCGAGCTTGCTCGCGAAGGGGCCGGAACATCCAACATCAATGTCGCCTGACACGCCGCCATCGCGAGCAGGCTCGCTCCCACAGGGGCTACCTCAGGAACGCGCCACTTCCGAGTGAGCAATAAAACGGGTGGCGACGATCTTCCATTGGCCGGCGATACGCTCGTAACGGTCCTGATAGAACCCACCCAACTGCCGCGTCGCCCCGCTCTCGCCATCCAGGTTGAAATACCACAGGGCCCAACGGCCCCGGGCCTGATCCTCGCCCAACACCTCGATTTCCGGGTTGGCGCCATGATGCAGGTCGATCACCCGCTCATGGCAGGCCAGCTCGCGGTACAGCGCGACAAAACTGTCGCGCTCATGAAAGATCCCCAACGGACCGTAATCGATCAGCACTTCACCGTCGGCAAAGCAGTCGGCAATCACCTCGACCTGCTTGAGGTCGCAGGCATTGAGGTAGCGATGCTTGAGCTGGCGGATGTCCTCCAGCGCTTCCAGGCGGGCGATCCGTTGTTCCAGGTTCATGCTTCACCTCGCGCAGTTACGTTAACTTCACTCCAGTAGGCTTTCATCGAGCGGATCTTGCCGTCGGCATCGAACTCCATCACGTCGATCACATGCAGCGAACACGGTTGCCCGCCCCACTCCATGTCGACCCGGAACGGCATCGCCCCGCAACCGTTGAGCGTCGCGCGCACCGGGCCGGTCCGGGTTGCCGAGACTTTCATCGCCCCCAGTCCTTCACGATAAAAACGCGCGATGGCGTCGATGCCCTGCAACGGCGCCTGGCCGACCGGGTCTTCAACGGTGGCGTCTTTGGCGTAGAGCGCGAGGATGCCCTCGATGTCGCCGGCATCCACCAGCTCCACATAACGCGCCATGGTTGCCTGGATCTGCTGTGCGCTGATCATTCAGACCACCTCGAACAGGGCGGCGGCGCCCATGCCGCCACCGATGCACATGCTCACCACCACATACCGCACACCGCGACGCTGGCCTTCGATCAGCGCATGGCCAACCATCCGCGCCCCGGACATGCCGAACGGATGACCGATGGAAATCGCCCCGCCGTTGACGTTCAGGCGCTCGTCGGGAATGCCCAGGGTGTCGCGGCAGTACAGCACCTGACAGGCGAACGCTTCGTTCAACTCCCAGAGGCCGATGTGGTCCATGGTCAGGCCGTGGCGCTTGAGCAGCTTGGGAATGGCGTAGACCGGGCCGATGCCCATCTCATCGGAGTTGCAACCGGCGACGGCCATGCCGCGATAGATCCCCAGCGGTTCCAGGCCACGCTTCTCGGCCATTTTCGCGCTCATCAACACCGAGGCCGACGCACCGTCGGACAACTGCGAAGCATTGCCAGCGGTGATGAAACGCCCCTTGTCGCTCCACTGACCGCCCGGCCATACCGGTTCCAGCGCTTTCAGGCTCTGGAGGGTGGTGTCGATGCGGTTGCACTCGTCGCGCAGCAAGGTGACGGATTCATAACCGGATTCGCCGGTAGCCTTGTCGAACAGTGCCTTGCGGCTGGCCAGCGGCGCGAGTTCGCGGTCGAAGCGCCCGGCGCTCTGGGCCTGTGCGGTACGCAGCTGACTCTGGTAGCTGTACTCGTCCTGCTCGTCGCGGGAGATGCCATAGCGCGCGGAGACGATCTCGGCGGTTTCGATCATCGGGATGTAGGCGTGCGGGTCCAGCTCGATCACTGAAGCCGACTGGTTGCGATAGAGGTTCTTGTGCTTGTTCTGCACCAGGGAAATCGACTCCAGGCCACCGGCCACGGCGATGTCGATTTCGTCGCACATGATGCCTTTGGCGGCCATGGCGATGCTCATCAGGCCCGACGAGCACTGGCGCTCAACGGCCATCCCGGCAACCGATGTCGGCAAACCGCCGGCGATCGCGCACAGGCGCCCCAGGTTGTAGGACTGCGTACCCTGCTGCGCGGCGGCGCCAATGATCACGTCGTCCACTTCACCCGGCTCGATGCCGGCGCGACGCACGGCTTCGCGCACCACGTGGCCGCCCAGTTGCGGCGCCTCGGTGTCATTGAACGCACCGCGAAAGGCCTTGCCGATCGGAGTACGGGCGGTCGAAACGATGACGGCTTCTTTCATGCTGGATTCCTCGAAAATGCTGTTGAAGGTCAGGCCGGGTAATAGCGACTGATGGTGTCGACCACGACGCCTGGACGTTCCTGGCCGTCGATGTCGACGCTGACGCGGATGGTCGCCTGCACGCCGCCCTTCACTTCCTCGACCGCGATCAATTGCGCACTGCCGCGTACCCGCGAACCGACGCGCACCACCGAAGGGAAGCGCACCCGCTCGCAACCGTAGTTGACGCCCATGGCCAGGCCACGGACTTCGACGATCTGCGGCAGGAACAGGTTGACCAGTGACAGGCTCAGGTAGCCATGGGCGATGCAGGCGCCAAACGGGCCATCGGCGGCCTTGAGCGGATCGACGTGAATCCACTGGTGATCGCCGGTGGCGTCGGCGAACCGGTCGATGCGGTCCTGCTCCAGCAGCAGCCAGTCGCTGACGCCGAGCGATTGGCCAACGGCCTCGAACAGGGCCATCGGCGTCTCGAAAATACGTGGCATGGTCACGCCCTCTGGCTGGATACCGACAACACTTCGCCGGTCATGTAGGAGCTGTAGTCGCTGGCCAGGAACATCATCACGTTGGCCACTTCCCAGACTTCGGCGGCACGGCCGAAGGCTTCGTTGGCGGCGAGTTGATCGAGCACCGCCTGGGGCGCGGATTTGCGCAGGAAATCGTGCAGGGCGATGCTCGGACTGACCGCGTTGATGCGGATGCCGTAGTCGGCGGCCTCGACCGCTGCACAGCGGGTCAGCGCCATGACCCCGGCCTTGGCCGCGGCGTAGTGCGACTGTTCTTTCTGCGCGCGCCAGCCCAGTACCGAGGCGTTATTGACGATGACGCCGGCACGCCGCTCCATCATTTTCGGCAGCATGGCGCGGGTCATGCGCATGGTGCCGGTGAGCGTCACATCCAGCACCCGGTTCCACTCCTCGTCGCCCATCTCCACCAGCAGGCGCGAGCCGCCGAGACCGGCGTTGTTGATCAGCACGTCGACGCCTTGCAGGTCGCGCTCGGCGCAAGCGATCAACTGCTGCACCTGGGTTTCGTCGGCGACGTTGCAGACCTGGCCGAAGACCTGCTGCAACCCGGTGGTTTCGCGAATTTTCAGCACTGCTTCGGCCAACCGGCCTTCATGGATGTCGCTGATCATCAGCGCACGGCAACCTTCCTCGGCAGCACGCACGGCGGCGGAAAAACCGATCCCGGCACCCGCCGCCGCGGTGATCAGTACCGACTTGCCGCGCAGCAGGCCGCGACCTTCAACATATTGAGGTACAGACATGAACTCTCTCCTTTCAGGCGCGCGGACGCGGCTCTTTGGGCATGCCCAAGGCACGCTCGGCGATGATGTTGCGCTGGATTTCGTTGCTGCCGCCGTACAGGGTGTCGGCGCGGCTGAACAGGTACAGCGACTGCAAACGGGTCAGTTGGTAGGGCGCTGCTTCGAGCAACTCCGCTTCGGCGCCGAGCACGTCCATCGCCAACTTGCCGAGGCTGGCGTGCCAGGTCGACCAGAACAGCTTGTAGATGGTCGCCTCCTTGCGCAGCGACCCGTCCTGGCTACCCGAAAGCATGCGCAGCGAGTTGTAGCGCATGATCCGCAACCCGCTCCAGGCTTCGGCCAGGCGCTGGCGCAGGATCGGATCGCGGTCGGCACCGTTGGCTTTAGCGATGGCGATGATTTCGTTGAGTTCGTTCTGAAACTGCATCTGCTGGCCGAGGGTCGACACACCCCGCTCGAAACCCAGCAGCGCCATGGCGATCTTCCAACCGTCGCCCGGCGCGCCGATGATATTGGCGGCGTCGGTGCGGGCATCGTCGAAGAACACTTCGTTGAACTCCGAGGTGCCGGTCAGTTGCTCGATAGGCCGCACGGTGATGTCTGCCTGGGCCATCGGCACCAGCAGGAACGACAGGCCGCGATGGCCGACGCTGCCAGGTTCGGTGCGGGCGATGACAAAGCACCAGTCCGATTCGTGGGCCAGGGAGGTCCAGACTTTCTGGCCATTGATCACCCATTGGCCGCTCGCCTCATCCAGCGTGGCGCGGGTCTTGACGTTGGCCAGGTCGGAACCGGCGCCCGGCTCCGAATAGCCCTGGCACCAGAACGACGTGCCGCTGACGATTCCCGGCAAAAAACGCTGTTGCTGTTCGACCGTGCCGAACGCGGCAATGGTCGGCCCGGCCAGCCCTTCGCCGATATGACCCATGCGGCCGGGGCCGCCGGCGCGGGCGTATTCTTCGTGGAAAATCACTTGCCGGGTGATCGACAAGCCACGCCCGCCATGCTCCGGCGCCCAGCCGACGCAGGTCCAGCCGCCTTCGGCGAGTTTGCGTTCCCAGGCTTTGCGCTCTTCGGGAAACATGTGCTCGTCGCCCGGACCGCCGCGAAAACGCAGGGCCTCGAACTCACCGCAAAGGTTGGCGCTCATCCAGTCGGCCACTTCCTGGCGGAAGCGTTCGTCCTGCTCGCTGAAACTGATTTTCATGGCTGTTCTCCAAGAATCACCGAAGCAATGCGCTCGCGATGCCAGGCCGGTAACCCGAGGAAACTCTCGCTGGCGCGGGCGCGCTTGAAGTAGAGGTGCGGGTCGTATTCCCAGGTGAAACCGACGCCGCCGTGCAACTGGATCGATTCGGACGCGCAGTGGAAATAGGTCTCGGAGCACTGCGCCTTGGCCAGCGCCGCCGCCAGCGGCAATTGGGCCGCGACCTGCGGATCCCCCTGGGGGTCGAGAACCTCCTGGGCCACGCACGCGGCGTAGTAGCTGGCCGAACGCGCGCATTCGACTTGCAGCATCATGTCCGCGGCGCGGTGCTTGAGGGCCTGGAAACTGGCAATCGGGCGCCCGAACTGCTGGCGCTCCTGCATGTAGGCCACGCTGAGATCGAGCACCTGCTGCGCGCCGCCGGTCTGCTCGGCAGCCAGGCCGATGCAGGCCAGCTGCAGGACGCGCTCAAGGTGCGGCCAGCCGTGACCGAACTCACCCAGCAGCGCGTCAGCTTCAAGGTACAGACCCTTGAGCTGGATCCGCGCCTGGCGCCGGGTCTGGTCCATGGTCGGCAACATCTGCCGTTCGATGCCGGCCTGTGCCGCGTTCACGACAAACAGGCTGATGCCCTTTTCGCCAGTGGTTCCGGGTTGTCGTGCGGCAATGATCAACAGATCGGCGCCATGGCCGTCGATTACATGCTTGAGGGTGCCATCGAGGATGAACCCGTCGCCTTCGGCCACCACGGTTGCCTGGACATCGTCGGCTGACCAGCCGTTGGCACTGCTGAACGCCAGGGTCGCGGTCACGCTGCCTTCGGCAATCGACGGCAACCAGCGCTGTTTCTGTTCATCATCGGCGGCCAGCAACAGCGCGGGTGTGGCCATGCAGGCGGTGGCGAAAAACGGCGAGCACAGCAAACGCCGGCCCATCTGTTCGAGCAGGATCGTCAGCTCGACAAAACCGAGGCCAAGGCCACCGTAGGTTTCGGGGATATGAATGGCGGGCCAGTACATTTCCTGGCACAAACGCTGCCAGAGGGCTTCGTCAAAACCCCGTTCACTGACCATTGCCGCGCGCACGGCGGCAGAATCCGAGACATCGGCGAGGAAGCCCTCGGCCGATGCGCGGATCATTTCCTGTTCGTCGCTGAATGCAAACTCCATCGCGGCGCCTTCTGCTCGTTTGGCGGGGCGCGCGTGGCGCAACACCCCTTTGAGCATGAAGTCTGGCGCCCGCGGGACGCGGCAGAATCGTTAGCCTTGCCTAGTCCGAACGGGCGATGTCAAAGTGCGCTCACGCAAGTGAAAAACATGAATCAGCTAAGGATGCAGAACCATGAGCACTGAGCAAGAGACGACTTTCGACGAACCGCGGCTCAACAGTACGGAAATTCGCATTCTGGGTTCGTTGATCGAGAAACAGGCCACCAGCCCGGAAACCTATCCCCTGACCCTCAATGCCCTGGTGATCGCCTGCAACCAGAAAACCAGCCGCGAGCCGGTGATGAACCTGACGCCGGGCCAGGTCGGCCAGAGCCTGCGCGCGCTCGAAGGACGCGGCTTCACCCGGCTGGTGATGGGCAGCCGTGCCGACCGTTGGGAACACAAGGTCGACAAGGCCCTGGAACTGGTGCCGGCGCAGGTGATCCTGACCGGGCTGATGTTTCTGCGTGGCCCGCAGACCGTCAATGAGCTGCTGACCCGCAGCGGTCGCATGCATGAATTCGAAGACGCCGAACAGGTCGTGCATCAACTCGAACGCCTGATTGCCCGGGGCCTGGCCGTCCTGATACCGCGTCAGGCCGGCCAGCGCGAAGACCGCTATACCCACGCCTTGGGCGACCCGGCGGATATCGAGGCGATCATGGCGGCACGGCAGAACCCGGTCGAACGTGGCAACAGCGGGGTTTCAGTAGAACGGATCGAAGAACTGGAAGCGCGGATTGCGGCGCTGGAAGAGCGGCTGGCACGGCTGGAATAGCCTGGATGCTTGCCTGGCACAAAACCTGTGGGCTGACTGGCATTTGTGATTGACACAAAACCTGTGGGAGCGGGCTTGCTCGCGAAAGCGGATTGTCAGTCACAGCAATGTTGGATGTGCCGACGTTTTCGCGAGCAGGCTCGCTCCCACAGTGGATCGATGGGCTGACTGGCATGTGTGATCGACACGGAACCTGTGGGAGCGAGCCTGCTCGCGAAAGCGGATTGTCAGTCACATCAATGCTGGATGTGCTGACGCTTTCGCGGGCAAGCCCGCTCTCACGGTGGATCTGTGGGCTGGCTGGCATTTGTGATTGATACAGAACCTGTGGGAGCGGGCTTTGAGTTACTCCCCGTCCCAGTAATCCACCCCATCGGCCTGCCGGGCCACCGCAACAAATCCGGAAGCATTGCCCTCGGCATCGACCTTGAAGTCATCCATCACGGCATATTTGCCGGAATCCGGGTATTCGCAGATCTCCGGTGATTGCTGGGTGCTGACCGCCAGGTAACGCAGCTCCCCGTTGCTGGTATTGATGATCTGATGGGCCTGTTCAGGCCCACCCGGTGGACAGGCGATCACATCACCGGCGCGGATTGGAAAGCGTTCAGATCCCAGGCGAACCTGCCCTTCCCCGGCCACGACGTAGAACATTTCCTCATTGACCCGATGGCTGTGAAACGGACTGCCGCGCATGCCCGGCTCCAGCACATACAGGCGATATCCCAGTTTTTGCGCCCCCAGCAGTTGACCGACACGGGCCAGACGCTGTTGATAGCGACCGGCGGTTTCACCGCTCGGCGCAAACGCTTCGGGCAGCGGTTCAAGCTCGACAGTGTTCAGATTGAGAATGGGGGGATGCATGGGCACCTCCTAGCTGCGGGCAAACGCCACGGCCTTCTGGAATTGCTCATCCGTCGGCCGTACACCGGTATAGAGCACAAATTGCTCCAGCGCCTGGATCGCGATCACTTCCAGCCCGGTGATGACCCGCTTGCTTTCGGCACGGGCACGCACGATCAGCGGCGTTTCCGAGGGAATCGCCACCACATCGAAGACGGTTTCCGCTTTTTCGATCACATCGCCCTCAAAGGCAAGTTGGTCGGCCTCCGGCCCTCCCGTCATGCCGATCGGCGTGACATTGACCAGCATCCGCGGGCGACGACTGCCCAACTCTGCCTGCCACTCATAGCCCAACGACTGCGCCAGCGCCTGCCCGGCACGCTCGTTGCGGGCCACGATCAGTCCGTTCTCGTAGCCGCCATCGCGCAAGGCGCTCGCCACGGCCTTGGCCATGCCGCCGCTGCCGCGCAGGGCAAAGGTCGAGTCCTTGGGCACCTGGTGTTTTTCCAGCAACTGGGCCACGGCGATGTAATCGGTGTTGTAGGCCTTGAGATGACCGTCGGTGTTGACGATGGTGTTGATCGATTGAATGGCGGCGGCAGAGGCGTCGAGTTCATCCACCAGGGCAATGCAGGCTTCCTTGAACGGCATCGACACGCCACAACCACGAATGCGCAGGGCGCGAATGCCGGCGACGGCGCCCGGCAGGTCCTGGCTGGCGAAGGCCTTGTAGTAGAAGTTCAGGCCCAATTGTTCATACAGATGATTATGAAAACGCAGGCCAAAGTTCCCGGGACGCCCTGAAAGGGACATGCACAGCTGGGTGTCTTTGTTGGGGTTCATCTGCATGGCAAAGCTCCTTCAAATGCACTTTTCGGATAGACGGGATTAGCCGTCCATCTGGATCTGATCGATCATGAAAGCCTGGACGCACGGGCTTGACCAGGTCGGTAAGAAAGTCGGTACAGACCTTACACAAAATTTACCTGGCGACCGTGCTGTTTTTCGAAAAAAAGCTGTCTTAGAAGTATCCCCGCGACAATCCCTGGGTCTATTGCAGACACAGGCGCCGGGCTGAAGAACCGAGGAACTATCATGATCCGTAAAATCCCCACAGTAGCCTTGCTGATCGGCGCCCTCGCTATCGCGGGACAGGCGCAAGCCCATGGTGGTGGTAATTACTGGCAGGGTCCGGCGGTGTTTGGCGCGATCGTCGGTACTGCCATCGTAGGTTCGGCTCTGATCAACGCCAACCGCCCGGTCTATGTCGCGCCGCAACCGGTCTACGCCCCGCCGCCTCCGGTTTATTACGCGCCACCGCCCCCGGTTTACTACCAGCCGGCCCCGGTCTACGTGCAGCAACCGATCTACTACCGCCCGGCTCCGGTTTACTATGGGCCACCCCGTGGCTACTACGGCCCACCACGCGGCTACTACGGCCCGCGACACGGCCGCTGGTAACGAATCCTTCAAGCCCCGCTGAAACAGCGGGGCTTTTTTTGGGGGGGTGGAGGTCACTTCATTTTCAGCATGCGCACGGTCCCCTGTAGGAGCTGGCTTGCCCGCGATGGTCGTTAACGATAACGCGGGTGAACTGGATAAACGCGGCGTACTTGAGTCCATCGCCAGCAAGCTGGCTCCTACAGGTAGTGCGTTATCGGTGTTCCCCGCAATTGCGCGAACAAGCTTTTTCATGCCCGTTGGTCGGTGCAGGTCTGGATAAATCTCGCCAAGGTCGCTATCGGGACAGTGTGCGCGGCAGAAACGGGCAAGATGGACTCGACCGGTTTCTGCCGTGTGGCGAAAAACGGTCATATTTTTGTCATGACAGATCCGCAAGCTCGGTGCTGTCCGTCGAAAACAGCTTGATAACAACAAGGACGACCACATGCCAACGCAAAACCCGCACCGCATCGTCGGTCTGTGCACCTCCAGCAAGGTGTACAACGCACTGACCGAACTCAAGCACCTGGAAGGTCATCGCAGCGCCAAGTTTCTCTCGCTGCTGACGCAAAACCTGGTGCGCAAGGGCCTGCTCAACGAGCAGGAAGTGGTGAACATGCTCGATCAGGTGGTCAACTGACCGACCAACGGTCGTTTGCCCCCGCTGGCATCAATGACCACTATTGAAAGCGTTGATTACTCATCGAGGCACCCGGACCTTAAAGTAGCTCCACAGATTGATGGAGGTACTTGTCATGTCCCAGGTTCAGATCATGTCCGTTATCGGCAGCGCCGTCCCCGCACAGCTCAGAGAGCTGGGCATGCTCGCCTGCTGGTATCTGGTGCAGGACGGTGTGCAGATCAGCGGCCCGCTCACTTCGCTGCCCGCCGCCCGTGAACTGTCGCAACGCATCGGCTCCGGCCAGTCCGGCAGGCTCAGCGCCTAAGGCAGCTGCACCCGCGGTTTGGTTTCAATGAAAATGTCCCAGCTGGACATGAACAGGGCCGCGATCAACGGGCCGATGACAAAGCCGTTCAGCCCGAAAATCGCCAGGCCGCCGAGGGTCGAGATCAGGATCATGTAGTCCGGCATCCGGGTGTCCTTGCCCACCAGAATCGGTCGAAGCACGTTATCCACCAGGCCGATCACGAAGATCCCGAACAATCCCAGCACCACGCCCTGCCAGATGGCCCCGGTGAGCAGGAAAAACGCCGCCACCGGTACCCAGACAATCCCCGCCCCCACCGCCGGCAACAGCGACAGAAACGCCATCAACACCGCCCAGAGCACTACGCTGGGAATGTCCAGGAACCAGAACATCAGGCCACCCAGCGCGCCTTGTGTGATCGCCACCAGCAGGTTGCCCTTCACCGTGGCCCGTACCACGCGATTGAACTTGAGCTGCAAACGACGTTTCTGCTGTTCCTCCAACGGCACCGCCGCACGCACCTTGCGTGCCAGTTCAGCGCCGTCGCGCAGGAAGAAGAACAGCAGGTACAGCATGATGAAGAAACTGACGATGAACTCGAACGTGCCCTGGCCAAAAATGAAGGCCTTGGCGGCCAGTTCCTGCCCGCCGGTCATCGCACTCTTGACGATTTTCTCTCGCAGCCCGTTCAGCTCACCCATGCCGAAGCGATCCAGCAGGTGCTGGAAATACGGCGGCAGGATGTGCTTGAACTGCGTCACGTACCCGGCGATGTCCAGTTCGCCGCTCTCGATGTTCTTGTAGAGCGCAACCCCCTCCTGGACCAGGAGGCTGCTGAGGACTATCACTGGCAGGATCGCGATCAACAGGCAGATGCTCAGCGTGAGCAGTGACGTGAGGTTGCGCTCCCAGCCGAACCTCAACTGCAGCCGCCGTTGCAGCGGAGCGAAGAGGATGCCGAGGATTACCGCCCAGAACACAGCGCCGTAGAACGGCAGCAGGATCCAGATGAAGGCGACGCTCACCAGGGCCAGAAGGATGGTCAGCGATCTGTCTTTCAGGGTTTCTTCGTTCATATTCGATCCATGCCCGCCGGGACGAAAAACTCGCGCCCTGATGTTTAGTCCGCTGCGGCTCGCGCGAGTGCCATCTCTTTGTTGATCAGACATAGATCCAGGTCAATAAACGCTCCGTGCCGAGCGTTTACCCTGTGCGGCTTTTGCGACGACACCACCATGAACCTCACCGCGCCAGAACTGCTCGCCCCCGCCGGCACCCTGAAAAACATGCGTTATGCCTTCGCCTACGGCGCCGATGCCGTGTACGCCGGCCAGCCGCGCTACAGCCTGCGGGTGCGCAACAATGAATTCGACCACGCCAACCTCGCCCTCGGCATTCGCGAGGCCCAGGCGCAGGGCAAGCGCTTCTACGTGGTGGTGAACATCGCGCCGCACAACGCCAAGCTCAAGACCTTCCTCAAGGACCTTGAACCGGTGATCGCCATGGCCCCCGATGCGCTGATCATGTCCGACCCCGGCCTGATCATGCTGGTGCGCCGGCACTACCCGCAGATGCCGGTCCACCTTTCGGTGCAGGCCAATACCGTGAACTGGGCAAGCGTCGAGTTCTGGCAGCAGCAAGGCTTGAGCCGGATCATCCTGTCGCGGGAGCTGTCGCTGGAAGAGATCGCCGAGATCCGCGGGCAAGTGCCGGCCATGGAACTGGAAGTGTTTGTGCATGGCGCATTGTGCATGGCCTATTCCGGGCGCTGCCTGCTGTCGGGGTACATGAACAGACGCGACGCCAATCAGGGCAGTTGCACCAATGCCTGTCGCTGGAAATATTCGGCGCAGCCGGCCACGGAAAACCAGCTGGGCGAAATCGTGCAGACATTCGACCCCGAACCGACCCTGGGCATCGGCGCGCCCACCGATCAGGTGTTCCTGTTGCAGGAAGCCAATCGTCCCGGCGAACAGATGCCTGCCTTCGAAGACGAACATGGCACGTACATCATGAACGCCAAGGACTTGCGCGCCGTGCAGCACGTCGAACGCCTGACGCAGATGGGCGTGCACTCGCTGAAAATCGAAGGCCGGACCAAATCGCACTTTTATTGCGCGCGCACCACCCAGGTTTATCGCCGGGCCATCGACGACGCAGTGGCGGGCCGGGCCTTCGACCGCGGCCTGATGAGCGACCTGGAATCCCTCGCCCAGCGCGGCTACACCGAAGGTTTTCTGCGCCGGCATGTGCATGACGAATACCAGAACTACCAGAACGGCAGCTCAGTGTCGGAACGACAACAGTTTGTCGGTGAGCTGACCGGGCAGCGCCGGGATCGCCTGGCCGAGGTCAAGGTGAAAAACCGTTTCGGCGTGGGCGACCACATGGAGCTGATGACGCCCAAGGGCAACTTCCACTTCGATCTGCATCAGCTGCAGAACGCCAAGGGTGAAGCGATCGACGTTGCACCGGGGGATGGGTATACGGTGTATTTGCCGATACCGGATGCGGTGGATTTGAGTTTTGGCCTGCTGATGCGAGATTTCAACATGCCGTAATCCCTGTGGGAGCGGCGGTGCGACGATTCGACTTGCTCGCGAAGGCGGTGTGTCAGTCAATATTGACTTTGAATGTGCCGCCCTCTTCGCGAGCAAGCCCGCTCCCACAGGTACTGCGTCAGGCAAATTCCTCGCGGAGCATCGCCACGAACGCCTCCCGCGCCGGGTGCACCCCGGCGTTTTCGTGCCAGTAGAACAGGTTGTCGACGGCGGTCAGCTCAGGGAACTCAAACCCCGCGCACCCCGCACCTTTGGCGTATTGGTCGAAGATCCCCTTGGGTACCAGCGCCACGCCGGCCCCGGCACTGACGCAACCGACAATCGCGCCATAACTGGCCAGGCTGACAATCGGCAGTGCCTGCCCCTGTCGCAACAACCAATGCTCCAGCGCCGCCCGGTACGGACAGCCCTGGGGCCACATGAACACGGTCTGGTCCTGCAAGTCGCTGATGTCGCGCAACGGCCCCAGGGATGTCGAGGCGATCAGCAGCAACTCTTCGCGGTACATCGGCGTGCGCTTGAGATGCGAACGCTCGACGTCGACCGCGACGATGGCGCCGTCAAGGTTGTGATTGAGCGTGTCATCGAGCAGTTGCCCCCAGGCGCCGGTGGTCAGTTCCAGCGCCACCTGCGGGAAACGCTTGTGAAATTTCGCCAGCAGGCGCGGCAAACGCCCGGTGGCCGACGACTCGATGGCGCCGATGCGCAACGGCCCTGAGGGTTCGGCCGAAGGGTCGACCGCCCGCTTGGCCTCGACGGTCAGGGCGAGAATTTTCGACGCGTAGGCCAGGAAAGTCTGCCCCGACGGGCTGATGCGCAGCCCTCGGCCTTCGCGCAGGAACAGCGCGACACCCAGCTCAGCCTCGAGGGCCTTGATCCGTGCCGTGATGTTGGACGGCACGCAATGCAGCAATTGCGCTGCGCGGGCAATGCTGCCGACCTCGGCCACGGTCTTGAACATGCGAATCTGTGCCAGCTCCATACATCACCCATAGTGAACGGTTGGCACAGTATAAGTCAGTTGTGGCGAACGATAGGCTTTCTGATACTCCGTGCATCAGCCCACAGGTGCACGACCATGACGCCGCTCACACCCTCCCCCGTTTCACCCTGGAAAATCATTCTGGCCATGGCATTTGTCGTGGCGTGCTGGGGATACTCCCCGACCGGCATTCATATCGGCTTGCAGGCCTACGACCCCGTGCACCTGGCCCTGCTGCGCTTCCTGCTGGCCTCCGTGTTCATGGCCGTGGTCGCGATGTTCAAGGGCATCCGCCTGCCCAGCCTGCGAGACTTACCGCTGATGTTCGGCCTGGGTTTCTTTGCCGTGAGCCTGCATCACGTGGCGATCAACTTCGGGCAGCAGGGAGTCAGCGCTGGCGCTTCGAGCGTCCTGGCCCAGACCACGCCGCTGTTCAGCACATTGATCGCGCGCTTCGTGTTCAAGGATCAGGTGAGCCTGTGGCGCTGGGGTTGTGTGCTGCTCGGGTTGTTTGGCGTGGTGATAGTGGTGGCGGGCGATAATGGCCTGGGCAGCATTGACGCCCATGGCTTGCTGATCCTGCTGGCGGCGGTGTCCTGGAGCCTCTACTTTGCCCTGCAAAAACATCACACCGGGCGTTACGACGGGCTGACGCTGGTGTGCTACACGGTGTGGTCCGGTACGGTGCTGTTGCTGATTTTTCTGCCCGGCCTTGTGGATCAAGTCGCCATGGCGCCGATGCGCGTGCAGTGGGCGGTGATTGCCTTGGGGATATTCCCCAGTGCCCTGGCGTACCTGGCCTGGGCCTATGTGCTGGCGCATGTCGATTTGAGCCGGGCGACCATGACGCTGTATCTGACGCCACCGACGGCGATGGTGATGGCGTCTTATGCGCTCGGCGAACGGCCGACGTTGATGATCGTGGTGGGTGGGCTGGTGGTGTTGGCGAGTGTGCTGGCGTTGAATCTGGAGCGGCGGGCTGTGGTTGTTCAGGCTGTCAGGGTCTGATTCAGGTTTTGCGCCGTCTGGTCGGGCGCTATCGCGAGCAAGCTCGCTCCCACAGGGTTTTATGGTTGCCGCGGTTCCTGAGCACGACCCAGAACCTGTGGGAGCGTGGCTTGCCCGCGATGAACGATGACGCGGTGTCACTGACTATCAACTAGCCGAAAACCGGTCACGACTGTTGGTCAGGTGCAACCACATCGCCGCCCGCGCCGCGTCCGGGTCCTGGCGCTTGATGGCGTTGAGGATCGCCTCGTGCTCAAGATTGGCCAGCTCGCCGAGCTTGCTCAAGTCCACGGCCCCCCGCTCGGCCGCATTGACCCGGGTGCGCGGGATCATGGCGCTGCCCAGGTGCTGCATGATTTTGGTAAAGCAGACGTTGCCGGTGGCTTCGGCGATCAGCAGATGAAAACGCCGGTCCGCTTCGACACAGCTGTCGTTGTTGGCCAGCAGGCTTTGATAATCGTCCAGCGCTTCACGCATCTGCGCCAGTTGCAGATCGGTGCGGCGAGTTGCCGCCAGCGCCGCCGCCTGGGTTTCCAGGCCCATGCGCAACTCCAGAATGCTGCGTACCCCCAACGCCGTATCGACATTCAGCCGCAGCCCCTGCTCCGGTGCGCGCTCGATCACGAACGTGCCAATGCCATGCCGGGTTTCCACCAGCCCCGAGGCCTGCAACTTCGAGATCGCCTCGCGCACCACCGTGCGACTGACCCCGTGTTCCTGAACGATGGTGTTTTCCGACGGCAGCTTGTCGCCGGGCAACATCTGGCCGAGCAGGATGCGCTGGGTCAGTTTCTCCACCAGGTCATGGGCCAGGTTGTGGCTGCGCTTGCGGGCGGGTGCTTCGAGGTCTTCTTGCATGAGGGTGTCCGGAAATCAGGGCTATCGAATCGTAGCACCGCGCCGGGCGGGAATCCTGAAAAATCTCGCTCAACTTGTATGACAACACTCAACAACCAGCCCATATCGATTCGTTTTAAAGGCCAACCGCCACCATCACCAGAATAAAAAATCTCTAATGTAGCGCCATTTCATTGGACAAAGGCGGTTGCAAGATCAAAAAACCTAGTTGTATGATGTCTATCAACAACGCAGCACTCAGCTTCACCCCGCATAAAAATAACGAGTGGGAGAAAACGCAGTGAATACATCCGTCTCCGGGATGCACGACGACGCCAATTCAGCGCTGAAGTCCGCCATCGCCAAAGTCAAACGTCACGTCTTGCCGCTGTTCGTCATCATGTTCATCGTCAATTACATTGATCGAGTGAACATCGGTTTCGTCCGCGCCCACATGGAACACGACCTGGGCATTGGCGCGGCCGCCTACGGTCTGGGTGCCGGCCTGTTCTTCATCGGCTATGCACTGTTCGAAGTGCCCTCCAATATCCTTCTGCAAAAAGTCGGCGCCCGCATCTGGCTGACTCGCATCATGCTGACCTGGGGCCTGGTCGCCGCGGGCATGGCGTTCATCCAGAACGAAACCCACTTCTACATCCTGCGATTTCTGCTGGGCGTGGCCGAGGCCGGGTTCTTTCCCGGGGTGATCTACTACTTCACCCGCTGGTTGCCTGGCGTGGAGCGTGGCAAGGCGATTGCGATTTTCCTCAGTGGCTCGGCGATCGCCTCGCTGATCTCCGGCCCACTGTCCGGTCTGCTGCTGCAAATCAGTGGACTCGGGATGTATGGCTGGCAATGGATGTACTTCATCGAAGGCATGTTCTCGGTGGGTCTGTGTGTTTTTGTCTGGTTCTGGCTCGACTCCAAACCCCACGATGCCAAATGGCTGAGCCGCGACGAGCAGGACGCGCTGGTCAAGGCCATCGACGACGAACAACTGGCCCGCGAAGCCGCCACACCGATCAAGCCGTCACTGGGCAAATTGCTCAAGGATCGCCAGATCATCCTGTTCTGCCTGATCTACTTCTTTATCCAGCTGACCATCTACGCCGCGACTTTCTGGCTGCCGAGCATCATCAAGAAGATGGGCGACCTCAGCGACTTCCAGGTCGGAATGTTCAACTCGATTCCGTGGCTGCTGTCGATTGTCGGCATGTATGCCTTCGCCTCGTTGTCGGCCAAGTGGAAGCATCAGCAAGCCTGGGTCGCCGCGGCCCTGCTGATCGCCGCTGCCGGGATGTTCATGTCCACCACCGGCGGGCCGGTCTTCGCCTTCGTCGCGATCTGCTTTGCAGCGCTGGGTTTCAAATCGGCCTCGTCGCTGTTCTGGCCGATTCCCCAGGCTTATCTGGACGCACGCATCGCCGCCGGCGTCATCGCGCTGATCAACTCGGTGGGCAACCTCGGCGGTTTCGTCGCGCCGACCACGTTCGGCCTGCTGGAGGAACGCACCGGCTCCATCCAGGGCGGACTCTATGGCCTGGCCGCGACCTCGATCATCGCCGCGATCATCGTCTTTGCCGCACGCAACAAACCCAAGGTCGCCCCTGTCACAGCACCGGGCAAACCAGCGCCCCACCACGCCTGAATCATTGGTTTAAAAGGATAACAACATGACCGCACACGACATCGCCAAAGCCCCGATCATCACCAGCATGCAGGTTGTTCCGGTGGCCGGCCACGACGGCATGCTGCTCAATCTCAGCGGCGCCCACGGCCCGTTTTTCACCCGCAATATCGTGATCCTCAAGGACAACGCCGGCCACACCGGCGTCGGCGAAGTGCCGGGTGGCGAGCGCATTCGCCAGACCCTGGAAGACGCACGCAGCCTGGTGGTTGGCAGCCCGATCGGCACTTACCAGAAGATTCTCAACCAGGTACGCCAGACCTTCGCCGACCGCGATGCCGGCGGTCGCGGATTGCAGACCTTCGACCTGCGCATCACCATTCACGCCGTCACCGGCCTGGAAGCCGCGCTGCTCGATCTGCTCGGCCAGCACCTGGACGTGCCGGTCGCCGCCCTGCTTGGCGAAGGCCAGCAGCGCGATGAAGTGAAGATGCTTGGCTATCTGTTTTATGTAGGTGATCGCAACGAAACTGACCTCGCCTACCGCAGCGAGCCAGACGCCGACAACGACTGGTTCGGCGTACGTCACGAAAAAGCCATGACCGCCGATGCGGTGGTCCGCCTGGCCGAGGCGGCGCACGCGCGTTATGGCTTCAAGGACTTCAAGCTCAAGGGCGGCGTGCTCAGCGGCGACGCCGAAATCGAAGCGGTCACGGCCCTCGCCGAACGCTTCCCCGATGCGCGCATCACCCTCGATCCGAATGGGGCCTGGTCACTGAAGGAAGCCATCCGCCTGTGCCGCGATCAGCACCACGTGCTGGCCTACGCCGAAGACCCGTGCGGGGCGGAAAACGGTTACTCGGGACGCGAAGTCATGGCTGAATTCCGCCGGGCCACGGGGCTGAAAACCGCAACCAACATGATCGCCACCGACTGGCGGGAGATGGGCCACGCGATCCAGTTGCAGTCGGTCGACATTCCCCTGGCCGATCCGCACTTCTGGACCATGCAGGGTTCGGTGCGCGTGGCGCAGATGTGCCACGAATGGGGCCTCACCTGGGGTTCGCACTCCAACAACCACTTCGACATTTCCCTGGCGATGTTCACCCACGTCGCGGCAGCCGCGCCGGGCGAGATCACCGCCATCGACACCCACTGGATCTGGCAGGATGGCCAGCGCCTGACCAAGGCCCCGCTGCAAATCGTCGACGGCTGCGTGCAGGTGCCGCAGAAACCGGGGTTGGGGGTGGAGCTGGACATGGACCAGGTCGCCAAGGCTAATGAACTGTACAAAGGCATGGGCCTGGGGGCGCGGGATGACAGCGTGGCCATGCAGTTTTTGATTCCGGGCTGGACGTTCGACAACAAGCGGCCGTGCTTGGTGCGCTGAATCGCCAAGTGAGCTGAATCGCCATATGAGTTGAATCAAGGGTTGCGCGTGGCCGCCTGTTGGCGGCCGGTTTAAAAAGCGCTCGGAGCCTGGCGCTTAACCCCCTAAAATGGCGCGCAACTGAATCAACGACGGATGAAACCCACATGGACAGGCTGAAAACCATCGCCGCCGGCATGGCGATATTTGCCGCAGGCCATTGCGTGGCACAGGATCAAATCGAGACGCTGGTGAACGCCGCCGTACAACCGGTGATGCAGGCCGAAGGTATCCACGGCATGGCCGTGGCGGTCACCGTCAATGGTCAAGCGCACTACTTCAACTATGGCGTCGCCTCGCAAGAAACCGGCAGCCCCGTCACAAAGGACACACTGTTCGAAATCGGCTCCGTCAGCAAAACCTTCACCGCCACCCTCGCCGCCTACGCCCAGACTTCGGGCAAACTGTCACTGTCGGACAAGGCCAGCCAGGTCTTGCCGGCCTTGCGCGGCAGCGCTTTCGACAACATCAGCGTGCTGCAACTGGGCACCTACAGCGCCGGCGGCCTGCCGCTGCAATTTCCTGCTGAATATGATTCGGCCGACAAAATGCTCGGCTACTACAAACAATGGAAACCGCTCTACGCCCCCGGCAGCCACCGACTGTATTCGAACCCCAGCCTCGGCCTGTTCGGCTACCTCGCCGCCCACAGCATGGGCCAGCCTTTTGATGACCTGATGGAGAAAACCCTGCTGCCGAAACTGGGCCTCAAGCACACCTATGTGCATGTACCGCAGGACCAGATGGCGCTGTACGCCCAGGGTTACAACAAGGACGGCAAGCCAGTGCGGGTCACTCCGGGGGCGTTGGATTCCGAGGCGTACGGGGTGAAAACCAGCGCCGCAGACTTGCTGGCCTACGTCGACGCCAACATAAAGCCGGCGTCTCTGGAAAAGCCCTTGCAGCAAGCCATCGCCTTGACCCATAGCGCCTACTACAGCGTTGGCGACATGACCCAAGGCCTGGGCTGGGAGATGTATCGCTACCCGATCACACTGGATCGCTTGCTGGACGGCAACTCCACGCCGATGGCCATGCAGACTCACAAAGTCCAGTGGCTGAATCCGCCGCAAGCACAGCCACAGAACGTGTTGATCAACAAGACAGGTTCAACCGGTGGCTTTGGTGCTTACGTGGCGTACGTGCCATCGAAGGAGATCGGCATTGTGATGCTGGCCAACAAAAACTTCCCGAATGCGCAGCGGGTCAGGATTGCTCATCAGATTCTGAGTGCGCTTGCCCGATAAGCCTGGTTCGCGCTCCCAGAGAAAAGACGACCTCTGGAGGTTAATACTGATCAGTTAACACACGAAATCTGTGGGAGCGAGCTTGCTCCCACAGGTTAATTGCTCACCACCAGGATTCAGGGCCGGATCAATCATCCGGCATTTCCGGCGGCTTGGCGGGCTTGGCCGGTTTGCTGTTTTTCCCGGGCTTGGCGCCTTTGGCCGCCGGCTCGGCTTCAGCGACGGGAGCGGCCACTGTCGCGGTAAATTCTTTCTCGGCCGCCGGCAACTGATCGACTGCGCTGAAAATCTCTTCCAGCTTGATGGCGTCCGATTGTTCCAGTTTCTTTTCGCCGTCCTTGCCGACCAGAATCACCTTGGTCTTGGCGCCAGCACCCAGCTTGAGCGAGCGGATCAGCGCCGCCGTGTCCTGTGGCCCGATGTCTTTGCCCTCGCGCTGGCCCATCAGGTTGAGCACGGTGTAGAGCACCATGTTGCGGTCGGTGAAACCCTTGCGATTGGCTGGTTCATCCAGCGACTTTTTCAGGCTGACCCAGGTCGGATCCACAGTGCTTGGAGCGATGACAATCAGTGGCCGGGCCCTGCCCTTGTCCATGTCCAGCGGTGAGTCGCCATCGGCGGCGAACGAGGTGCCGGCAATCGCCAGCAAGATAGCCATGGTCAGTGACCTGATGAGCATGCGCATCTCCTTTTTGATATCCACGCTCTAATGATTGCGCATCGCGGCGATCGTTCCGGGTGACGTGCCGCAAATTTTTCGCCTTGTCCCAAGCTTAGGTCAGGGCGGTCATTGCGCAACAGCTCGGGGTCATCTCAGGACTTACAAAGTTCAAGGCAGATCAAGGATCAAGCGGGTCGCAAGGGGTGCCCGGACAGGCACCGACTGAGCATTGCACCCGCGAAGGAGGCTGGCGTAACGAATTGAATCAGAACGCCAGCTTGTAGCCGATCAGCAACAGCATGGTCGCCAGGCAAGGGCGCAGCAGCTCGTCGGAGATGCGCCCGGTCAGGTGGCTGCCCAGGTAAATCCCCGGCAACGAACCCACCAGCAAGTAACCCAGGACCTGCCAGTCCATGTTGCCCATGCTCGCATGGCCGAGGCCGGCGACCAGGGTCAGCGGCACGGCGTGGGCGATTTCAGTGCCTACCAGGCGACGGGTCGGCAGCATCGGATAGAGAATGAACAGGGCCACGGTGCCCAGTGCACCGGCGCCGATGGACGTCAGCGCGACCATGGTGCCGAGGACCAGGCCTGTGATGACCGTCAGGACATTGAGGCGCGAGCCGCTGGGGTTGTAGTGGCCGCCAGCACGTTTGTGGGCGAAATCCAGCAGACGCTTCTTGAACAGAATCGCCAGCGCCGTGGCGAACAACACAAAGCCGAGGGCCTGCTTGATGATGGCGTTCATCGCATCGGGGCTGGAGTGCAGGCTGCTCAGGAACCACAACGTCAGTGCCACCGCCGGCACGCTGCCAAGGGTCAGCCAACCGGTAATCGCCCAGTCGATGTTGTTGTTCTTTCGGTGAACCAGTACACCGCTGGATTTGGTGATTGCCGCGTAGAGCAAATCGGTACCGACCGCCGTTGCCGGATTGATGCCGAACCACAGCAGGATCGGAGTCATGAGCGACCCGCCACCGACGCCAGTCATGCCGACAATAAAGCCAACCACCAACCCGGCCACGACCAACCCGATGTTCACTAAATCCATTGATACGTCCACAAAGATCGCAGGGGAAATCTGGCCCGCAGCATAGCGATATTTCTTATAACCAGTTATATCGATGCGATCTATCTTTATTCCGGATCCATCAAAAAACCCTGTGGGAGCGAGCTTGCTCGCGATAGCGGTGTATCAGTTGGCATCAATGGCGACTGACACTCAGTCATCGCGAGCAAGCTCGCTCCCACAGGGTTCCGTGTCGTGTTCATTGCACCGGCAGGAAATTCAGGAACAGCAGGCTCTGGGCATAATTCAGGCCGATGCGCCGGTAGCGTTCGTCGAGCATCTGGGTCAGCAAATCCAGCCGGGCGACGATCTTGCCGAACTCGACGGCAAAGCTCAGGTTGCTGCCCTCCTCCGAGATTTCGTTGGAAAACAGCAGGGGTTGGCCTTCCTTGTCTTGTCGCTGGCTGAGGATCCAGGTGGCAATCTCGATGTTGCGTGCGGCATTGCTGACGAATACCGGGTTGATCGTATCGGTCATGTAGAACTCGGTGCGATTGCCATGGGCGGTCACCAGCATGCTGCCGATGGCATAGATGAACGCTCCGACTCGATCGCCGAGAAATTCCGGGCTCATGGCAAAACGCAGGGCCGCCAGGTCCTTTTTGCCGCCCAGGGTCGGTAATGGCTGCTGCTGTTCTATGGCCATGCGCACTTGCTTGCCGGCCGTACGGGCATCGAGGAAACCGGACTTTTTCAGCTCATCGGGGTTGCGCAGGTAGAGCTTGCCCATGAGCAGGTAAAGGCTGTCGAGGTTGTCGCGCATGGTCAGGGTGGCCATGCGGTCGACACTGGTCTGCAGGAACTCCTGGGGTTTGCCTTCGCGCATCTGGGTGATGATGTCGCCACCCTGCTGCTGGCTGCAACCGGTGACGAAGAACATCGACAGACCTGCCAGCAGCAGGCAATGACGGCGGATTCTTGAGCTGTTCGCGGGTGAAACTCGAGCCATGGGTTCTTGAACTTGGACATGGGCCGACGGTGGGGATCGCCGCAGGCTGCCATGGATAGAGCCGGGCATTTCGAAAAAGTGCAGTATCGGGCGGCACCAATCGATCACCGGCAGGGGAATGTTCAAAGAAAAAACGGATCAGAACATCATGAAAACGGTCCACACTCCCTGTAGGAGCTGCCGCAGGCTGCGATCTTTTGATCTTGAACAATTAAAATCAAAAGATCGCAGCCTGCGGCAGCTCCTACAACACCGAATACACACAGGAGGTTTGCATGCGCACGCTTCAATTGGCTGGCGCCCAGGTGCCCGTCATTGGCCAGGGCACCTGGCAGATGGGCGAGGACCGCTCTCGGCACAGGGAAGAAGTCGCGGCACTGCGCCTGGGCATCGAACTGGGCATGACCCTGATCGACACCGCTGAAATGTACGCCGAAGGCGGCGCCGAGGAAGTGGTCCGCGATGCCATCGCCGGACAGCGCGACAGCGTCTTTGTGGTCAGCAAGGTGTACCCGCACAACGCCAGCCGCCAGGGTATTCCCCAGGCATGCGAGCGCAGCCTGCGCAGGCTCGGCACCGATTACATCGATCTGTATCTGCTGCATTGGCGCGGCCAGTATCCGCTGGAGGAAACCGTCGACGCCTTCGAGCGCCTGCGCGAAGCCGGCAAGATCGGTCGTTGGGGCGTGTCCAATTTCGACCTCGACGACCTGCTGGAACTGGATGCCCCGGCCTGCGCCACCAATCAGGTGCTCTACAATCTGGAGCAACGCGGCATAGAATTTGATTTGTTACCCTGGAGCCAACAGCAGCGGCTGCCGGTCATGGCTTACTGCCCGATCGGCCAGGGTGGAGAAATGCTCGCCAATGCCACGCTCAAGCAGGTGGCCGCCCGGCACGGCGTCACACCGGCACAGGTGGCGCTGGCATGGATAATGCGCCAGGACGGCGTGATCGCCATCCCCAAAGCGGTCCGGCCCGAGCATGTGCGGCTCAATGCCCAAGCCGCCACGCTGCAACTTGAACCCGGGGATCTGGAGGCGCTGGACCACGCGTTTCATGCGCCACATCGCAAACAGCGGCTGGCCATGGTCTGAGCCAACGCAGTCTGTCTGAGAGCTTCGCCATGAGAAGCACCGACCACCTGGACCCGTTCAATCTGCAACGCTTTCTCCAGGCTCAGGACCCGGTATTCGACCGGGTTCAAGACGAGCTGAACAACGGACACAAGCGCAGTCACTGGATGTGGTTCATTTTTCCGCAGTTTGCCGGGCTCGGCGGCAGCGAGATGTCGCGCCGCTTTGCCATCCGTTCGCGGGAGGAAGCCCTGGCCTACCTTGAGCATCCGTTGCTGGGCGCCCGCCTGCGCACCTGCACCCAGGAAGTGTTGAACATCCGGGAGCGCTCGGTGGCCGGGATTTTCGGTCATCCCGACGACCTGAAATTTCATTCCTCGATGACCCTGTTCGCCCAGGTCGATGCCGCCGACAGCCTTTTCCAGCAAGCCTTGAACCAATACTTCCACGGCATCCTGGATGACTGGACCTTGTCGCTGATGGACTCAAAACAGGCCCAGTTGCCCCCCAATCAGGGTTGAGAAGTCGTCGTCGACAAACGGCAGTATCGCGTCCGCCACCGGTTGCAGTTGCCGGGTGATGTAGTGGTCGTAATCGATGGGCGCACTGCGCACTTCCAGCGGTTCGGGGCCGGCAACGGTGATCACGTAGCTGATCCAGCCGCCGTTCTGGTATTGCCGCGGGCGACCCTGGCTGTCGTTGTACTCATCGGCCAGACGCGCCGCACGCACGTGGGGCGGGACGTTACGCTGGTAATCATCGAGGGTGCGGCGCAGGCGTTTGCGATAAACCAGCCGGTCATCGAACTCGCCGGCCAGGGTCTTGCGCACGTAGTCACGCACGTAATCCTGATAGGGCTTGCGCAGGAAGATCCGCGAATACAGCTCTTGCTGGAATTGCCGGGCCAGCGGCGACCAGTCGGTGCGCACGGTTTCCAGGCCTTTGTAGACCATTTCGTCGCTGCCATCGGCGCGGGTCACCAGTCCGGCGTAGCGCTTTTTGCTGCCTTCTTCGGCACCGCGAATGGTCGGCATCAAAAAGCGCTTGTAGTGGGTTTCGAACTGCAACTCGAGAACGCTTTGCAAGCCGTACTCCTGCTGCACATGCTCGCGCCACCACTGATTGACGTGCGCCACCAGCGCCTGGCCGATCTGCGCCGCCTCCTGCTGGCCGTGGGCGCGACGCAACCAGACGAACGTCGAGTCGGTGTCGCCGTAAATCACTGCATGCCCCTGGGCCTCGATCAACTGGCGGGTGCGCAGCATGATCTCGTGCCCGCGCAAGGTGATGGACGACGCCAGGCGCGTGTCGAAGAAGCGACAACCGCTGGAGCCGAGCACCCCATAGAACGCGTTCATGATGATTTTCAGCGCCTGGGACAGCGGTGCGTTGTGTTCACGCTTGGCGGTTTCCCGGCCTTCGGCGACCCGGGCGACGATGGAGGGCAGGCAATGCCGGGTGCGAGAAAAGCGTGCGCCGCGAAAGCCCGGCACCGACTCGCTATCGTCCGGGTGCCTGAGCCCTTCTATCAGCCCCACGGGGTCAATCAGGAAGGTGCGGATGATCGACGGATAGAGGCTCTTGTAGTCGAGCACCAGCACCGATTCGTACAGTCCCGGTTGCGAATCCATGACGAAACCGCCCGGGCTGGCTTCAGGTGGCTTGCCACCGAGATTCGGCGCGACGAAACCCTGGCGGTGCATCAGCGGCATGTACAGGTGGGTGAACGCCGCCACCGAACCGCCCATGCGATCGGCCGGTAGTCCCGTGACGCTGGCCCGCTCCAGCAGGAAGGTAAGTAACTCGGTCTTGGCGAAAATCCGCGTGACCAGTTCGCAATCCTTGAGGTTGTATTTGGCCAGCGCCGGTTTGTCCTCGGCGAACATGCGATTGATTTCGTCCATGCGCTGGTACGGGTTGTCGATGGACTTACCCTCGCCGAGCAGGGTTTGCGCGACGTTTTCCAGGCTGAACGAGGGAAAGCTCCAGGTCGCCGAACGCAGGGCCTCGATACCGTCGATGATCAGGCGGCCAGCGGCTGAAGCGAAGTAATGGTTGCCGCTGCCATGTTCGCGCCACTGCATTTCCTCGCCGCCACGCCCCAGTTTCAACGGCACCGCCAGGCGCCGGGCGTGTTCGTGAAGCACGCGCAAGTCGAACTGCACGACGTTCCAGCCGATGATCGCGTCAGGGTCGAACCGGGCAAACCAGTCGTTGAGTTTTTTCAGCAGCAGGGTTCGCGAATCGCAGTACTCGAGCTGGAAATCCACCAGACTATCGTCGCCATTGGGCGCGCCGAGCATGTACACCTGACGCTCGCCGCAGCCTTCCAGGGCAATGGAATACAGCTCGCCCTGGGCCGTGGTCTCGATGTCCAGGGACACCAGTTTGAGGCTCGGCCGGTAACCGGGATCGGGCTTCATCTGTGCGTCGAGCAGCAGACCCTCGGCATTCGGCGTGCCACTGAAGCGCACCGGCGCGGTGATGAAGCGTTCCATCATGTAGCGTTCCGGCGGGCGCACATCGGCTTCGAACACTTCGACGCCGGCCCTGCGCAACGCGGTTTCCAGGCGCATCAACTGGCCATGTTGCCGGCAGTAGAGTCCGAGGACCGGACGATGGTCGAAATCCTGCAGGCTCAGGGGCTTGAGCTCGACGTTCTTCTCGTCATGCAAGACGCTTTCGGCCTGCAGACGCTGCGCAGCAGGTATGAACGCCACCGAGGGCTGGCAAGGCAGGCGGATGCGCCGGGGACCGCTGTCGGTCGCCAGCCAGAACTCGACTTCCGTACCGGCCGGGGTGTCGCGCCAATGCCGGGTCAGGACGAAGCCCTGCTGTAGATCCACCACTGCAAACCTCAACGTTGATTCAGAGGGGGATTCTACCCGTCATCCGTCGCGATAGCCCGTTTGCCGCAGGCCTAACAGGCAGACACAGAACCTGTGGGAGCGGGCTTGCTCGCGAAGGGGCCAGCACATTCAACATCTTTGCTGGCTGACAGTCCGCTTTCGCGAGCAAGCCCGCTCCCACAGGTCAGCTGCTGGCCGGAAATGAGGGGGTTTACCGAAGAAAAATCGCCGAATGACGTTTTTTGCGTGTTATCTGCCGCTTTCGCCCTTGCCCTGAGCGCTTGCGTCTACGATTCTTCAAGGACAACGACAACACCCGAGTAACCACCATGAAAACCGTCGCCCAACTGCTCAAGCTCAAAGATCAGAAGAATCAGGAAGTGCACCAGATCAAACCCGATCACATGGTGCTCGAAGCGCTGATGAAGATGGCCGAGAAAAACGTCGGCGCCTTGCTGGTGGTGGAGAATGAAGAAGTGCTGGGCATCATCAGCGAACGGGACTATGCGCGCAAACTGGTGCTGCACGGCCGCTCCTCGGTGGGCACGCCGGTGCGCGACATCATGGTGTCACCGGTGATTACCGTCGACACCCATCAAACCGTGGATACCTGCCTGGGCATCATGTCCGATAAACGCCTGCGTCACTTGCCAGTGGTCGAAGGCGGCAAATTGATCGGCCTGCTGTCGATCGGTGACCTGGTCAAGGAAGCGATTGCCGAACAGGCGGAGCTGATTCGCCAGCTTGAGCAGTACATTCGCGGGGAATAGTCGACACACCGAAGATCCCCTGTGGGAGCGGGCTTGCTCGCGAAAGCGGTGGGTCAGTCAACATTAATGCTGTCTGACACTACGCCTTCGCGAGCAAGCCCGCTCCCACATTTGGTTCTCTGTGTGCTCAAGCCGGCCAATGCCGGGCGAACACCGGTGCCAAAGCCGGGTGGCGGTCGATGCGTTCCAGCCAGGCGAAAAACCCGGGCCGCGTCGTGCGCAGATGTTCCCGACTGCCCGCCCATCGCGAGATCACCGCCGTCAGCACATCCAGGGCCCCCGGTTTCTCGCTGCCCAGATACAGCTCGCCCGAAAACTGGTCGGCAAACACCTCCCAACTCCTGTGCAGGCGCTGGCGGGTTCCCTCCATGAGGTTCTGCCTGGACGACTCATCCGCCCCGGCCAGCCAGCGTTCGGGGTAATCGATGATGCCGATGGCCGCATAGCAATTGCTGACGATGTACGCCATGGCGCGAATGGCTTGGTCCCGCTCGGCCGGGTCCTGGGGCAACAACCGCGACGCGGGAAAGCTCAGCCCGAGGTGAATCAGGATCGCCACGCTCTCGGTCAGGACAGCGCCATCGGGGAGTTGCAGGGTTGGAATCTGTTTGAGCGGATTGAGTTTCTCCAGCGCATGGGCCGCCTCCGCGGACGCCTCGACATCGATGAAGCGATAGGGAACATCACAGAGTTCAAGGGCGGCTTCGATGGCCGCGGCCCCGGAGTTCTGATGGCCGTAGAGCTGGTACATAATCGTCTCCTTGCACACCGCGATCTCTGCAGTGCCTCATCATCCGTCCCGGCAGAGGAACGCGCCAGCTTCCAGTGTAGAAGCCGCCACCTGCCACGCAGCGACCATCCGACGATCGCACCATCAAGCTCACAAGAGGTATGGCGCAGGTCCTATCACTGCCATCGATGTTCACCATCACCTCAATGAAGTTCTCTTAAAAAATCCGCGGCGTAACATCTGCTCCATACCAACCCATAAGCACCCCGGAGCACACCATCATGAAACGCCAAACCCTCCTCAGCATCGCTTTCTCGGTTTTCGCAGTTAACGCTTTTGCCGCAACTTCTGCTCAACCTGTGGTCGCTGAAGGCGGCTCGGATCGTCTGATTGAAAGCCGTGTGGCTGAAGGTGGTTCCGATCGCCTGATCGAGAATCGTGTGGCCGAAGGTGGTTCGGATCGCCTGATCGAAAACCGCGTCGCCGAAGGTGGTTCCGATCGTCTGATCGAAAACCGCGTTGCCGAAGGCGGTTCGGATCGTCTGATCGAAAACCGCGTTGCTGAAGGTGGTTCCGATCGCCTGATCGAAAACCGCGTTGCTGAAGGTGGTTCCGATCGCCTGATCGAAAACCGCGTCGCTGAAGGCGGTTCGGATCGCCTGATCGAAAACCGCGTCGCTGAAGGCGGTTCGGATCGCCTGATCGAAAACCGCGTCGCTGAAGGCGGTTCGGATCGCCTGATCGAAAACCGCGTTGCCGAAGGCGGTTCGGATCGACTGATCGAAAGCCGCGCGGTCTGAATGCAGGGCTTTACCGCAGGACTCGACGAAACCCGGCCTCACCCGCCGGGTTTTTTTATGCTTGGAGCTTTCACTGTTTTGGAGGTCGCTTCATTTCCAGCATGGGCATGGCCCCTGGTAGGAGCTGGCTTGCCAGCGATGATCGTTAACGATTACGCGTGCGAACTGGATGAACGCGGCGCGCTTGAGTCCATCGCCAGCAGGCTGGCTCCTACAGTTTCAGCGTGGGCACGTTCCCTTGTGGGAGCTGGCTTGCCAGCGATGGTCGTTAACGATAACGCGTGTAACCTGGATAAACGCGGCGCACTTAAGTCCATCGCCAGCAGGCTGGCTCCTACAGTTTCAGCGTGGGCACGTTCCCTTGTGGGAGCTGGCTTGCCAGCGATGGTCGTTAACGATAACGCGTGTAACCTGGATAAACGCGGCGCACTTAAGTCCATCGCCAGCAGGCTGGCTCCTACAGTAGTTGCCCGGAACTGTGTGAAGAACCGATTACTTCCCTGCCCGCGCCATGCAGCGCTGGTAACGTTCATCGACCCGTTTGGCGAACCACGCGGTGGTCAGTTTGCGCGTGATTTTCGGGCTTTGCAGCACGATCCCCGGCAACACTTCACGGGGTAACGGCCGACCTTCGGCCCGTTCGGCCAGTTCGAAAACCCGTCGATAGAGCTTGCTGTCTTCGAACGCCAGGGTATTGCCCTCTTCCAGTTGCTCGCGGATCGTCGGATTGCGCATGTCCAGTTGCTTGCCGAGGGTACGCACGGCCAGTTCCGTGGTGCCGGGCATGATCGAACCGTAACGCACCAGGTCGCCATCCAGCGCCAACGGGATACCGGAAGCCCGGCTCACCGCGTTCTGAAACGCGGCATTACGGCTGGCGTACCAACCCGCGTTGAAGTCCGCAAAGCGGTACAGCGGCTGTGGGTAGCTTGCCGGATACCCCAGCAGGTGCGCGATGCCGAAATACATGCCGCCGCGCCGGGTGAACACTTCATGACGGATCGAGCCCTGCACCGGATACGGGTAGCCCTTGGCCTGCTGCTCGGCAAAATCGATGCTGACCTGCATCGGTCCGCCGGTATGCACCGGGTTGAAGCCACCGAACAGGGTTTTGCCCATCGGTACCATGCCAATGAAGTCGTCGAAAATGCCACTCAGCTCCTTTTCACTGCGCGCGGTATTCAGGCGGGCGCTGTAGCTTTTGCCGTTGGGCGAGTCGAGCTTCAACGCACCGCTCACCAGCAGGCCAGGAATGTGTGCCTTGGCGGCGCGACGGTCGATCTCGTCGCGGGCGATCTTGCCCAGGCCCGGTACGCTCGGATCGACCTGAAAGGTCGACTCCTGTTCGGTCACGGCCAAAACCGCGCACAGGTTTTGCGTGGTCGGCGAGATGTCTTGCGCGGTAAAGGCCACCTGGATATCCGTGGCCCACCCCTGGGGATCGGCGGCTTTGGCCGGCAGCAATCGCACAATCTCAGCCTTCACCTGGGCCGGACTACGCGCCGCCGGCTCCTGGGTCCGCTGGCTGCCGCAACCGGCCAGTATCAACAAAGCGGCGATGCTGAAGATCAATCGATTGGCTTGCATGTCGTTCCATCTAGTCCTTGGGTCCGGCTTAACCATACGAGCAATGGCAGGGCACCGGCTATAACCGTTGTCCACCACGTGCCTTTATTTGCCACTGAAACGGCCCTGATGCCCCGTTATCCGAAATCTGCATGTGCAGAAAATGCCTGTGTACCTTGCAGAAAACGCATTGCATAACGTTACTGAGAACAACTACCATTCGCGCCTGGAGTCGCATTTGCGCATGGAGTTCCCGCGCCGCCCCTTTTTCCAATCGGCCGCGCGCCGCCCAGGAACCCATCATGATCACTCCAGCACGACTCCGTGTGCCTTTTCACCCGACGCTACTGGCCCTGTTTTGCTCCTTGTCCCTGACGGCCCATGCCGCAACGCCCGAAACATCCGAGGCCCAGGGAAAACCGCTGGTGCTGGGCGACGTCAATGTCAACGCCCAGGCCCCGGCACCGTCCGACCTGCCCCCGGTTTACGCCGGAGGTCAGGTCGCCCGCGGCGGTCAACTGGGTATCCTGGGCAACCAGGACATCATGGACGTTCCGTTCACCATGACGTCCTACACCGAAGAGTTGATCCGCGACCAGCAGGCCGAAACCGTCGGCGATGTGCTGCTCAACGATGCCTCGGTGCGTCAGGCATCCGGTTTTTCCAACCAGGCCCAGACCTTCATGATTCGCGGCCTGCCCCTGAACGGCGATGATATTTCCTTTAACGGCCTGTACGGCATCCTGCCACGGCAGATCATTTCCACTGATGCCCTGGAGCGTGTGGAAGTGTTCAAGGGGCCGAACGCCTTCATCAACGGTGTCACCCCGACCGGTTCCGGCATCGGTGGCGGCGTCAACCTGCAACCCAAGCGCGCCAGTGACGTGCCGCTGCGACGGTTCACCACGGACATCAGCGACGACGGGCGCATCGGCGAACACCTTGACATCGGTCAGCGCTTTGGCGAGGACAACCGCTTCGGTGCCCGCCTGAACCTGTCCCAACGTGAAGGCGACACCGCCATCGACGACGAGAACCAGCGCTCCAAACTGTTCGCCCTGGGCCTGGACTACCGCGGCGATGCGCTACGCCTGTCCGGCGATTTCGTCTATTCGAAGGAACGCATCAACGGCGGCCGCAGCTCGGTCAACCTTGGCGACGCCACGCACATCCCGGATGCGCCCTCCGCCGACACCAACTACGCGCAGAAGTGGGGTTTCAGCGAGATCGAGGACACCTTCGGCATGCTGCGCGCCGAATACGACCTGAACGACAGCTGGACCGCTTACATCGCCGGCGGCGCCAAGCATACCCGCGAAGTCGGCAACTACGACTCCACCACCCTGGTGGGCAACGATGGCAGCTCGGTGACCAGCGGCTCGTTCATTCCCCACGATGAAGACAACACCAGTGCCATGACTGGCCTCAATGGCCGTTTCGCCACGGGTCCGGTGACCCATAAACTCAACGTCGGCCTGGCCGGGATCTGGACCCAACAGCGCAACGCCTTCGATTTCGATCTGACCCAATATCCGAACAACATCTACCACCCGATTGATGTTCCGGCGCCAGCGGGCGGCTTCTCCGGCGGAGACCTGAGTGATCCGGGCATCACCGGCAAAACCTTCATGCGCAGCGCCGCCGTGTCCGACACCCTGGGCTTTATCGATGACCGCCTGCTGGTCACCCTGGGCGTACGCCGTCAACAGCTGGTCGTTCAAGGCTACGACTACAACACGCAAAACCGCACGTCCAACTACGACAAGTCGATCACCACGCCGGTGTACGGCATCGTGTTCAAGCCGTGGGACCACGTGTCGTTCTACGCCAACCGTATCGAGGGCCTGGCCCAGGGGCCGACGGCTCCGACGACCTCCGGCTCAAGGGTCGTGGTCAACGGCAATG
Source organism: Pseudomonas sp. GNP012 (assembly GCF_054343835.1). Classification (NCBI taxonomy): domain Bacteria; kingdom Pseudomonadati; phylum Pseudomonadota; class Gammaproteobacteria; order Pseudomonadales; family Pseudomonadaceae; genus Pseudomonas; species Pseudomonas sp. GNP012. The sequence continues at coordinate 3,438,518 of NZ_JBTGUU010000001.1, forward strand.
AAGTGTTTGCGCCGTCGCGTTCCAAACAGGTTGAAGCCGGGGTCAAAGTCGACATGGGCACTTATGGTGCGACCCTCGGTGTGTACCGCATCGAACAACCGGCTGACGGCTACACCCAAGCAATCGACGACACCACCGCCGTGTTCGTTCATGACGGTGAACAGGTCAACAAGGGCGTGGAGCTCAATGTCTTCGGCGAACCCATCGACGGCCTGCGCCTGCTCAGCGGCGTGACCGTGATGGACACCGAACTGAAGAACACCCAGGACGGCCTCAACGATGGCAACCGGGCCATCGGCGTGCCGAGCTTCCAGTTCAATGCCAGTGTCGATTGGGACGTGCCGGGTGTGCCGGGCGCAGCCCTGAACGGACGCATGTTGCGCACCGGCGGCCAATACGCCGACGCGGCGAACAACCTCAGCCTGCCGGCCTGGAACCGCTTCGATGCCGGCGCCCGCTACGCGTTCAAGGTCCAGGAAAAAGACGTGACCGTACGTCTGGGCGTGGAAAACGTCGCCAACAAGAGCTACTGGGAATCGGCCCAGGGGGGTTACCTGACCCAGGGCGAACCGCGCACGGCGAAGTTGTCGGGCACCATCGACTTCTGATTGGGGGCAGCCCTGTACCTGTAGGAGCGAGCTTGCTCGCGATGGACGTTAACGATAACGCGGACTTTCTGGATTAACGCGGCGCTCTTTCGTTCATCGCGAGCAAGCTCGCTCCTACAGGGGGGCCGAGTGCCTGTACCTGTGGGAGCGAGCTTGAACTGGCCTAATGATTTTGGACACTTCAATCGGGCGCTATGATGGCGCCCAAATCTGAGGTGTTTGGATATGCGTAAATCTTATTCCAGTGAGTTCAAACTCAAGGCCGCCAGCATGGTGCTGGACGAGGGCCAGTCAGTTCCCGATGTTTGTGCCAGTTTGGATATTGGCCCTACGGCCTTGCGCCGTTGGGTCGACCAGGTTCGCAAAGAACGCTTGGGTTCGACCCCGTTGGGGGCCAAGGCAATCACCGCCGATCAGCGGGAGATTCAGCAGCTCAAAGCGTTGCTCAGGCAAAAAGACCTGGACATTGAAATCCTAAAAAAGGCCAGTGCTCTCCTGCTTTTGGACTCCAAAGATCATTCTCGCTGATCAATGAGCTGGACGAGCAGTACGGCGTTAACAATTGCTGTCGGGCGTTTGGAGTCACCCGCAGCAGCTTTTACGCCTGGCGTCAGCGCCAGGGCAAGGTGAATCCTGAACGGGAGAAACTTAAGGCCGTGCTGGTCAAGCATCATAAGGAATCCAGAGCGTCCGCCGGGTCTCGCACCCTGTCCAAGGAACTGCAAGCCAAGGGGCACCGTGTCGGGCGCCATATGGCTCGTAGCTTGATGCGCGAAGCCGGTGTTGCCAGTCATCAACGGCGGCGGCACAAGTACAAATCTTCCGGCGTTGAGGCGCTGGTGGCGCCGCATGTGCTCAAGCGCAAGTTTGATGTCACGGCGGTTAACCAAGTGTGGTGCGGCGATGTGACCTACATCAAAGTCGGCACGCGCTGGATGTATTTCGCGGCGGTGCTGGATCTGTTTGCCCGCAGGATCGTGGGCTGGTCGTTTTCGATGATTTCCGATGCCACGCTGACCTGCGAAGCGTTGCGGATGGCGGTCGACCTGCGAGGCCGGCCAAAAGAGGTGCTGTTTCACTCTGACCAGGGCTGCCAATACACCAGTCATAAATTCAGGAAAGAAATGCGCAAACATGGCCTCCTGCAAAGCATGAGTCGCAAAGGTGAGTGCTGGGACAACGCTCCGATGGAGCGTTTCTTTGGAAGCCTCAAGTCAGAGTGGGTACCAGAAGATGGCTACCGCTCGGAACATGAGGCGCGGGTGGATGTGCAGCGTTATGTGATGCGTTACAACAACGTCAGGCTCCATAGCTACAACGACTACCGGTCGCCGGTAGCTATGGAGAAGCTGGCGGCATGAAACCGTAACTGGTGTCCAAAATTAGTTGACCAGTTCAGCCTGCTCGCGATGGACGTTAACGATAACGCGTACTTTCTGGATTAACGCGGCGCTCTTTCGTTCATCGCGAGCGAGCTCGCTCCTACAGGGGGCCGAGTGCCTGTACCTGTAGGAGCGAGCCTGAACTGGCCTAATGATTTTGGACACTTCAATCGGGCGCTATGATGGCGCCCAAATCTGAGGTGTTTGGATATGCGTAAATCTTATTCCAGTGAGTTCAAACTCAAGGCCGCCAGCATGGTGCTGGACGAGGGCCAGTCAGTTCCCGATGTTTGTGCCAGTTTGGATATTGGCCCTACGGCCTTGCGCCGTTGGGTCGACCAGGTTCGCAAAGAACGCTTGGGTTCGACCCCGTTGGGGGCCAAGGCAATCACCGCCGATCAGCGGGAGATTCAGCAGCTCAAAGCGTTGCTCAGGCAAAAAGACCTGGACATTGAAATCCTAAAAAAGGCCAGTGCTCTCCTGCTTTTGGACTCCAAAGATCATTCTCGCTGATCAATGAGCTGGACGAGCAGTACGGCGTTAACAATTGCTGTCGGGCGTTTGGAGTCACCCGCAGCAGCTTTTACGCCTGGCGTCAGCGCCAGGGCAAGGTGAATCCTGAACGGGAGAAACTTAAGGCCGTGCTGGTCAAGCATCATAAGGAATCCAGAGCGTCCGCCGGGTCTCGCACCCTGTCCAAGGAACTGCAAGCCAAGGGGCACCGTGTCGGGCGCCATATGGCTCGTAGCTTGATGCGCGAAGCCGGTGTTGCCAGTCATCAACGGCGGCGGCACAAGTACAAATCTTCCGGCGTTGAGGCGCTGGTGGCGCCGCATGTGCTCAAGCGCAAGTTTGATGTCACGGCGGTTAACCAAGTGTGGTGCGGCGATGTGACCTACATCAAAGTCGGCACGCGCTGGATGTATTTCGCGGCGGTGCTGGATCTGTTTGCCCGCAGGATCGTGGGCTGGTCGTTTTCGATGATTTCCGATGCCACGCTGACCTGCGAAGCGTTGCGGATGGCGGTCGACCTGCGAGGCCGGCCAAAAGAGGTGCTGTTTCACTCTGACCAGGGCTGCCAATACACCAGTCATAAATTCAGGAAAGAAATGCGCAAACATGGCCTCCTGCAAAGCATGAGTCGCAAAGGTGAGTGCTGGGACAACGCTCCGATGGAGCGTTTCTTTGGAAGCCTCAAGTCAGAGTGGGTACCAGAAGATGGCTACCGCTCGGAACATGAGGCGCGGGTGGATGTGCAGCGTTATGTGATGCGTTACAACAACGTCAGGCTCCATAGCTACAACGACTACCGGTCGCCGGTAGCTATGGAGAAGCTGGCGGCATGAAACCGTAACTGGTGTCCAAAATTAGTTGACCAGTTCAGCCTGCTCGCGATGGACGTTAACGATAACGCGTACTTTCAGGATTAACGCGGCGCTCTTTCGTTCATCGCGAGCGGGCTCGCTCCTACAGGGGGCCGAGTCGTCCATACTTGTTCTACCCAGCGAGGAGGATGAGCTCATGCACAGAAGCGATGTGTTGATCATCGGCGCCGGCCCGACCGGGCTGGTCCTGGCGTTGTGGCTGAGCAAGCTGGGCGTGCGCGTGCGGATTGTCGACAAGGCCTCGGCCCCTGGCACCACGTCCCGGGCGCTGGCTGTCCAGGCGCGGACGCTGGAACTGTATCGACAACTCGGGCTTGCCGACGCGGTTGTGCAATACGGCCATCGGGTGGCGGCCGCCAATTTCTGGGTCAAGGGCGAACCCGTGGCGCACCTGCCACTGACCCAGGTCGGCGAGGGACTGACACCCTACGCGTTCCTGGAAATTTTCCCGCAGGACGAGCACGAACGGCTGCTGATCGAGCGCCTGCAAGCCTTCGGCATCTCGGTGGAACGCAACACCGAACTGGCAAGCTTCGAGCAAACCGCAGACGGCATCACCGCCACGCTGCATCTGCCCGACGGCCAGCAGGAAATCTGTCAGGCCTGTTTCCTGGCCGGGTGCGACGGCGCCCGGTCGATTGTGCGCAAGACCCTGGATACCGGGTTTCCCGGCGGCACTTACCAGCAGATTTTCTACGTCGCCGACGTACAGGGCAGCGGCCCGACATTCAACGGTGAACTGCACGTGGACCTCGACGAGGCGGACTTCCTTGCCGTGTTCCCACTGGCGGGCAGTGGCCGCGCGCGCCTGATCGGCACCGTACGCGACGAACGCGCCGACCACGCCGAGACCCTGTGCTTCGAAGACGTCAGCAGCCGGGCCATCGAGCACATGAAGGTGCAGATCGAGCAACTGAACTGGTTCTCGACCTACCGTGTGCATCACCGGGTGGCGGATCACTTTCGCAATGGCCGGGCGTTTCTGCTCGGCGATGCGGCCCACGTGCACAGCCCGGCGGGTGGCCAGGGCATGAACACCGGGATCGGCGACGCCATCAACCTGGCCTGGAAACTGGCGGCCGTGCTGAGCGGCGCTGCCGAGGCCAGATTGCTCGACACCTATGAAACCGAGCGCATCGCCTTCGCGCGCAAACTGGTGGCGACCACTGACCGGGTCTTCACGTTCGTCACCGCCGACGGGCCGATGGCCGATTTGCTGCGGACGCGTCTGGCGCCGTTCCTGATCCCGAAAATAACCTCGTTCGAAACCTCCCGCCAATTCCTGTTTCGCACGGTGTCGCAGATCACCCTGAATTATCGGGGCATGCCTTTGAGCACAGGCGTTGCCGGGCACGTGCATGGCGGTGATCGCCTGCCCTGGGCCCATGACGGTGAGGGGGACAACTTGGAATCGCTCAAATGCATGACCTGGCAGGTGCATGTCTATGGCGACACCAGCGACGAGATGATCGCCTGGTGCCACGAGCACCATCTGCCGCTGCATGTGTTCGACTGGCGACCGGCGTTCGAAGCGGCGGGCCTGGGGCGCAACGGCTTTTATCTGTTGCGGCCCGATACCTATGTAGCGATTGCCGAGACGTGCGCGGACCCGAAAGTGATCGAACGGTATTTCCGCGACCACGGGATCCGCTCGTTTTTTGGCCCGCCCTGAGAACACCACATCCCCCTGTGGGAGCGGGCTTGCTCGCGAAGGCGGAGTGTCAGTGACAGATGTATTGACTGACACACTGCATTCGCGAGCAAGCCCGCTCCCACAGGGGGAATGTGTCGGATTTCAGATCCCGGCCAACGCCAGGTCCATCGCAAAATACGTAAAGATCAGGTCTGCCCCGGCACGCTTGATCGCCCCCAGGCTCTCGCGCACCACGCGGTCTTCATCGATGGCCCCGGCCTGGGCGGCAAACTTGATCATCGCGTATTCACCGCTCACCTGATACGCCGACAGCGGCAGGCACGAGGCTTCGCGGATCTCGCGGATGATGTCCAGGTAGGCACCGGCCGGCTTGACCATCAGCGCATCGGCGCCTTCCTGTTCGTCGAGCAGCGACTCGCGCACCGCTTCGCGGCGGTTCATCGGGTTCATCTGGTAGCTTTTGCGGTCGCCCTTGAGCGCACTGCCGCCCGCCTCGCGGAACGGACCATAGAGCGCCGAAGCGAACTTGGTCGAATAGGCCATGATCGCCGTCTGGGTAAACCCGGCGTCATCGAGGGCCCGGCGGATCGCCTGGACCTGGCCGTCCATGGCCGCCGACGGGGCGATCACGTCGGCACCGGCTCGGGCCGCCGCGACGGCTTGCCTGCCGAGGTTGATCAGGGTCTGGTCGTTGTCGACTTCATGGTTGTGCAGCACGCCGCAATGGCCGTGGTCGGTGTACTCGCAAAAACAGGTGTCGGACATCACGATCATTTCCGGCACCGCGTCCTTGGCGATGCGCGACATGCGCGAGACCAGGCCGTCGTCGCGCCAGGTGTCGCTGCCGCTGCTGTCCAGATGATGGGACACACCGAAGGTCATCACCGACTTGATCCCGGCACGGGCGTAGCGCTCGATCTCGCCGGCCAGCTTCGACTCGGGAATGCGCATCACCCCGGGCATGCTTTTGATCGGCACGAAGTCGTCGATTTCTTCTTCGACGAAAATCGGCAGCACCAGGTCGTTCAGGCTGAACTCGGTCTCCTGGAACAGGCTGCGCAGGCTCGCATTGCGGCGCAGACGGCGTGGGCGTGCTTCGGGGAACTGGCTGGACATGGGGATTCCTGGATATCAGAGGGCAAAATGTAGGAGCGAGCCCGCTCGCGAAGGCGTCGGCACTGTCAACATCCATGTGACAGGAATACCGCTTTCGCGAGCAAGCCCGCTCCCACAGGTTATGCGGTGTATCAGCTTACGACCGGGCTTGGAATCTGCAACCCGCGCACCACCGCCGGCCGCGCCAGGAAGCGCTCCAGCACCCGTGTGACGTTAGGGAAGTTCTGAATGCCCACCAGATCGCCGGCTTCATAGAACCCAATCAGGTTGCGCACCCACGGGAAGGTGGCGATGTCGGCGATGGTGTAGCGCTCGCCCATGATCCAGTCGCGCCCTTGGAGCCTGCCGTCGAGCACCTTGAGCAGGCGTTTGCTCTCCTCGACATAGCGATCACGGGGACGTTTGTCTTCGTAGTCCTTGCCGGCGAACTTGTTGAAGAACCCGAGCTGGCCGAACATCGGACCAATGCCGCCCATCTGGAACATCAACCATTGAATCGTTTCGTAGCGCGCGGCCGATTCCTGGGCCAGCAGTTGCCCGCTCTTGTCGGCCAGGTAGATCAGAATCGCTCCCGACTCGAACAGCGCCAGCGGCTTGTCGTCCGGACCGTGGGGGTCGAGGATCGCCGGGATTTTGTTGTTGGGGTTCAACGACAGGAATTCCGGGGACATCTGGTCATTGGTGTCGAAGCCTACCCGGTGAGGTTCATACGGCAGGCCGATCTCTTCGAGCATGATCGAGACCTTGACGCCATTGGGGGTTGGCAAGGAGTAAAGCTGAATCCACTCCGGGTATTGGGCAGGCCATTTGCGGGTGATGGGGAAGGCGGACAAATCGGTCATGGGCAGGATCCACGAAGACATTGAGAGTGGCGATCATAATGGAGATATCGGCTCAGCGACCCCTTGGAACCATCAATCTCGCTGATAGAGGAGATCAAAAGAGATCACGACGGTTTCACCACCATCAGGTGTAGCCTGTCCACAAATCCGCAACATCCTGTCGATAACCTTCACTGCAATCCGCTAAAGGTTACCGGTACATTGCTGCGCTCTTGGCCGGAATCGAACCAAATGGGATCAGGGGACTCTGAGCACCACCCCTTTGAAAACGGACCGGCTTCAACGACATGGAAAACACCCGACGCTGAAAAGTCGCGGTGTAAAGGTTTGTCAGCCTTAACCGAATTGCGCTGAAGAACCTTTTATTCATGAATCTGTTCAGTTTTACCAACCGTTTTAAACATCGCGCCTACCTGTTGTTACCCGCATTGCTGGTAGTCAGCGCGGTGTTCCTGTTGCTGGAATCCGGCCTGAGTCGCGCCCAACCGATGGATGGCACCCAGACGCTGGTTTTCCTGCGCCACGGGGAAAAACCCGACGGCGGCCTCGGCCAGCTCAATTGCCAGGGGCTGAACCGCGCCATCGACCTGTCCACGTTGCTGCCGGAAAAGTTCGGCAAGGCCGACTACGTGTTTGCGGCGAATCCGACCCGTAACGTCGAGGAAGGCGAGTTCGACAATTCCTACAGCTACATCCGTCCCCTGATGACCATCAGCCCCAGCGCCATCAAGCTGGGCCTGCCGGTGAACATCAATTTCTCCGCCAATGACACCAGCGACCTGGCCAATGAACTGCTTCACGACAAGTATCACAACTCGGTCATCTACACCGCCTGGTCGCACGGCTACCTGCCGGAGTTGATCAACAAGGTGGCCGGCGACGCCACCGGCAAGAAAACGACCATCACCGACGACTGGGAATCCAGCGACTACGACTCGCTGTATGTGCTCACCCTGACCTGGCACAACGGCAAGGCCAGTCTGCAGAGCCATGTGTACAAGCAAGGCCTGGATAATGGTGCTGAAACCTGCCCGACCTGAGGCATGCGTTGTCTGAGTGGGCCCCTTCGCGAGCAAGCCCGCTCCCACATTCGATCTCCAGCGAACACAAATTTTGTGACTGCCGCTGATTAAAATGTGGGAGCGGGCTTGCTCGCGAAGGGGCCGGCAAAAACACCCTCAACCTATCTGACTGCCCCGCTCACGCAAATACTCGAGAACCGCCCCCCGCTCCCCGGCAAACTCGATCCGCGCACCTTTCTTCTCCCGCTGGAACGCGTACATCGGATCGTAATACTCGCTCAGCAACCCTTCGATCCAGCCCCGGTGCAGATCCACCGCGCCACTGCGGGCCTGCTCCGCCAACGCCTCTTCCATCAAATCCAGCATGCGCCGATGACGTTCGCCGCCCAGGCGTTTCTGCACATTGTTCAGGCTCGCCAGCAACCGTTCGGAAAACAGTGCGAAGCCGTCTTCGCCATGCACGTCGATGAATTCGGCGCACAGATCCACCACGTAATCGCGCAGGATCCGCTCGACCCGACCTTCCAGGCTGTCTTCCAGCCAGACCATCGGGAACTGCTGCATGCCCTGGTACAGCGGCAACGGCAACGCGCAACTGCCCACCGCACGACTTTCGTCTTCCAGTACGAACTGCTCGATACCCCGGGCGCGTTTTTTCAGCACATCCACGGCCAGGCGGTTTTCGAAGTCGATGTTCGAGGGCTGGCCGGTGGCGCGCTTGCCGAAACTGGAGCCGCGGTGGTTGGCATGACCTTCAAGGTCCACGCTGTTGCCCAGTTGCGTTAGCACCTCGGTTTTGCCGGTACCGGTCATCCCGCCCAGCAGGACGAAATCGCACTGGGCAACCGCTTGATCGAGGGTGTCCAGCAGGAAGGTACGCATGGCCTTGTAGCCGCCGCCCACCCGTGGATAGTCGATGCCGGCCTCGTCCTTGAGCCATTGCTGGACAATCTGCGAGCGCAGGCCACCGCGAAAGCAATACAGCAGGCCATCCGGATGCGCCCGGGCAAAGTCGGCCCAGGCCTGGATGCGTTCAGCCTTGACCGCCCCCGATACCAGTTGATGCCCGAGCACGATGGCCGCCTGCTGGCCGTGCTGCTTGTAGCACGTGCCGACCCGCTGGCGTTCATGGTCATTCATCAACGGCAGGTTGATCACACCGGGAAACGCGCCCTTGTTGAATTCGACCGGCGCGCGCGCGTCCATCATGGGCCGGTCGTTGAGGAAGATGTCGCGGTAATCGGTGCAGTCGACGAACATCAAAACACCTCGACCGCGTTGCCCTGTCGCTCGACCAGTTCGCCGATCGGCTCCAGGCTCAGGCCCAGTTCGGCGGCCACGGCAAGAAACTGCTCGTTGCCTTGCGGTGTTACGGCAATCAGCAGGCCGCCGCTGGTCTGCGGGTCGCAGAGCACACGTTTGTGCAGCTCCTGAAGGCGTCCGAGCTTGCTGGCGTAGCTGTCGAAATTGCGCAGCGTACCGCCCGGTACGCAACCCTGTTCGAGGTAATACTCGACCCCCGGCAGACGCGGTACACGGTCATATTCAATGCGCGCCGTGAGCTGGCTGCCGTCGGCCATTTCCACCAGATGCCCGAGCAGGCCGAAACCGGTGACGTCGGTCATCGCGGTCACACCATCGAGCTTGCCGAAACGGCTGCCGGGCTTGTTCAGGGTGCACATCCAGTCCCGGGCCAGGCCGATATCGGCATGGCGCAACTTGCCCTTTTTCTCGGCCGTCGTAAGGATGCCGATGCCCAGGGGCTTGGTAAGATAGAGCAGGCAACCGGCGGTGGCGGTGTCGTTGCGCTTCATGTGGCGTTTTTCCACCAGGCCGGTGACGGCCAGGCCAAAGATCGGCTCGGGTGCGTCGATGGAGTGTCCGCCTGCCAGCGGGATGCCCGCTGCGTCGCACACCGAACGCCCACCGCGGATCACTTCCCGGGCGATTTCCGGCGCCAGCACGTTCACCGGCCAGCCCAGGATCGCAATCGCCATCAAGGGATCGCCGCCCATGGCGTAGATGTCGCTGATGGCATTGGTGGCGGCAATTCGGCCGAAATCGAAGGGATCGTCTACGATCGGCATGAAAAAGTCGGTGGTCGAGACCACACCGCGTTCTTCATCGATGGCATACACCGCCGCGTCGTCACGCGAGGCGTTGCCGACCCAGAGTTTCGGGTCGAGATTCTGCGCCCCGCTGCCGGCCAGGATCACTTCCAGCACCTGGGGGGAAATTTTGCAACCGCATCCGGCGCCGTGACTGTATTGGGTCAGGCGAATCGGCTCGCTCATAGGGTCACCTCTTGGAGTCTAGGTAACCAATCCTACAGCAAACGCGCCTTTTTCTTTGTAGGAGATACGCTGATGGATACGGGCCACTGTAGGTTATGGCAACAGGATCAGCCGGCATCCGACAATCCGAGTGAATTTTCCTGATGGCGCGCGATCCTTTTATGTACAACAGGGAGGAACCGGGGCTTTATGAACAGTGCAAAATTATTCGTCATCGAGTACACACTCCATGGCACTCCGAAATCATTCATTATCCGACTGGAAAAAATGGATAACGCAGAAGCCTGGCATTGGGCGAGCTGTGACGCGGGGGTGGGGCGAATTCCCCGGTTTGGACGCGAGAAGGTGCAAAAGACCAGCAAGCCGATGGCTGAGAAATTCGGCGTGGAAAACGTCAAGTGGCGGCCGGCGAACTAATCACTGGCAACCGTCAGGTTCGGGGGAAGCGATATGAGTGCGACATCCGTCTACAGCCCTGCGCAGCTGGACTATGGCCTGGACACGCAGTCCGGCCGCATCACCAAAAGCGCCGAGTGCCGGATCGGACTGGAAGCGGTCGAAAACGACCCGTTTTGCTTCGCCGTACGCGTCCCCGCGCCACTGCCGGAAGATCTGGAGCAAGCCAGGACCCTGGTGCTGTGGGTCGAAGGGCGGCGCTTGCAGGGCACCGTTCGCCACAGCGAACGCCTGGAGGACGACAGCCTCAGGCTGGAAGTGGAGCCGGACTAGGCTCCACTTTTTACAGCTTGTCGTGAATGCCGTCAGCCATGGGAGCACTTGCAGCCTTTATGAGCGCACTCCTCGCCGTGCTCATGGTGTTTGGCGCAGGCTTCACAGCAGTAGTGCTTGCCGTGACGGGCAATCGGATGTTCACCGAGTTTGCAGGAACATTTCGGACAATCGCAGATACTTTCACGGTCAATCATGGGTCTGACTCCTCTTGTGTGGTCGCCAGTGCTCAGATGCACACCGTAAGTGTAGGAGCTGCCGCAGGCTGCGATCTTCTGTGGCGAGGGAGTCCTCGCCACAAAAGCTTTAATCAGATACGGAACTGCCCGACCAGGCTGCCCAGGCGCTGACCGAGCTCGGCCAGGCTGCGCGAAGTCTGCGCGCCGAGCTGGGTTTCGTCGGCGACGTTGTCCACCGCCACGGCAATCTGATGCACGCTGCGGTTGATCTCTTCGGCCACGGCGGTCTGTTCTTCAGCGGCGCTGGCGATCTGCGCGTTCATCGAATTGATGGTCGCGATCAACTGGGCCATGGTGTCCAACGAAGCCCCCGCCTCGTTGGCCTGGGCCGAGGTACCATCGCCCGCCTCGCTGGAGCGACGCATCGCCTCCACCGCCGACTGGGTGCCGGCCTGCAGGCGGTCGATCATGCCCTGGATTTCCTGGGTACTGATTTGCGTGCGGCTGGCCAGCGCCCGCACTTCATCGGCCACCACCGCAAAACCGCGCCCGGCCTCGCCGGCGCGGGCGGCTTCGATGGCCGCATTGAGCGCCAGCAGGTTGGTCTGATCGGCAATCGAGCGGATCACCCCCAGCACGCTGACAATCGATGACACGTCTTTTTGCAGGCTGTCCAGAGACACGCCGCTGCTGCGGATGTCGTCCACCAGCGCATGGATCTTCTCGATGCTGCCGGCCACCACCCGCTTGGCCGCCTGGCCTTCTTCATCCGTCTGTTGGGCTGCCACCGCGGCGTTCTGCGCGCTCTTGGCCACTTCCTGGGCCGCCGCCGACATTTCATTGATTGCCGTGGCCACCTGATCGGTCTCATGACGCTGACGTTCCATGGCCTGATCCGAGCGATTGGCCTGGTCGGACACCTGATTCACCAGCCCGGTCAGTTGCGTGGTCATTTCGCTGATCTGCCGTACTAGCCCGTGGATCTTGTCGACGAACCGGTTGAACGAGCCGGCCAGTTCGCCGAGTTCATCCTGACTGGTGATGGTCAGGCGGCGGGTCAGATCGCCCTCGCCCGCCGCGATGTCGTCGAGGTTGGCTTTCATCAAATGCAACGGACGCAGAATGGTCTTGGCCAGCAACATCCCGGCAGCAGCGATCACCAGCAACACCACCGCCGCCACGCCGACGATGCTCAGCACCATGCCTTGCATGCGCTCCTGGACCTTGTCCTGGACCACCGCCACTTGTGCTTCGATGCCGTCGAGGTTGACTGAGGTGCCGACCGCCATGTCCCACTTGGGCAAGTATTCGGTGTAGCCGAGCTTGGGCACCAGCACCTGGGTGTTGCCGGGCAATGGCGAGCTATATTGCAGATAGTGCGTACCGTCTTTGGCGACTTTCACCAGGTCGCGGTTGACGTAGACACCGTTCGGGTCGCGATTGTCCTTGAAGCTCTGGCCTACGCCTTCGGGGCTGTTGGCCTTGAACAGGCGCACGGTGTTGGAGTCGTAGCCGAAGAAGTAGCCGTCCTTGCCATAGGTGATGCTCGACAGCAGCTTGATCACCTGGGCCCGCGCCGCCTCGTCGCCGGGGGCGGCTGCGTCATAAAGCGGTTTGATCGTGGTCATGGCCACGGCCACATAGCTTTGCAAGGTCGCCTTGGCATCGCTGAGCAGGCGTTCGCGAGTCTGCTCGACTTCCTTGCGGGCCTGTTCCTGAAGAATGAACAGCGTGGTCAGGCTGATGACCAGCGCAAACAGCAGCACCGGGAGGACGGCAAGGGACAGGACTTTGGCCTTGAGGCTCATGCGCATGACGTTCACTCTTTTGTTTTTGTTGGCGTGGTTAAAAGCTTTAACGGCATGCCAGGTCAAAAGTTGAACGCGGTCATTGAGGACACTGGTGATCCCCTGTGGGAGCGAGCCTGCTCGCGAAAGCGGTGTGTCAGTCACATCGATGCTGGATGTGCCGCCGCCTTCGCGAGCAGGCTAGCTCCCACAGGGACAAGGGGTGTTACAGAATCATCGCCGCCACCCAGCCAAACGCCAGCAGCGGCAGGTTGTAGTGCAGGAAGGTCGGGACCACGGTGTCCCAGATGTGATGGTGCTGGCCGTCGATGTTCAGGCCGGAGGTCGGGCCGAGGGTCGAGTCCGAGGCCGGCGAACCGGCATCGCCCAGGGCACCAGCCGTGCCGACGATGCACACGATCGCCAACGGGCTGAAGCCCAGTTGCACGCACAGCGGCACGAAGATCGCCGCCAGAATCGGCACGGTGGAGAACGACGAGCCGATGCCCATGGTCACCAGCAACCCCACCAGCAACATCAGCAAGGCGCCAATGCCTTTGCTGTGATCGATGTACGACGCCGACGACTCGACCAGCGTCTGCACTTGACCGGTGGCCTTCATCACTTCGGCAAAACCCGAGGCGGCGATCATGATGAAACCGATCATCGCCATCATTTTCATGCCTTCGGTGAACAGGTCATCGGTGTCGCGCCATTTGACGATGCCCGACACCGAGAAAATCAGGAAGCCGACCAGTGCACCGATAATCATCGAATCGAGCAGCAACTGAATGATGAAGGCCGCGGCGATGGCCACGCCGGCCACCATCAGGCTCAGCGGGTTGTATTGCACCGCCACTTGCTCGACTTGCTCGATTTTTGCCAGGTCATAGACCCGCTTCTTGCGGTAGCTGACAAACGCGATCAGCAGGCCCGCCACCATGCCCAGCGCCGGAATGCCCATGGCGTGGGTCACGTTGACGCCGCTGATGTCCACACCGCTGCGGGCGACGTTGGCCAGCAGGATCTCATTGAGGAAGATATTGCCGAAGCCCACCGGCAGGAACATGTAGGGCGTGATCAGGCCGAAGGTCATGACACAGGCGATCAGTCGACGGTCCAGTTGCAGCTTGGTCAGCACATATAGAAGCGGCGGCACCAGCAACGGAATGAACGCGATATGGATCGGCAGGATATTCTGCGAGGCGATGGCCACGACCCAGAGCAGGCCAATCAGCAACCATTTGACCTGGCCGCCGCCGCTGGCGTGCTGGCGATCGACCATCGCCAGCGCCTTGTCGGCCAGCGCATGGGCCATGCCGGATTTGGCAATGGCCACGGCAAAGGCACCGAGCAAGGCGTAGGACAACGCCACTGTCGCCCCGCCACCCAGGCCGCTGTTGAAAGCCTTGAGCGTCGCCTCGATGCCCAGGCCACCGGTCAGACCACCTACCAGCGCACCGACGATCAGGGCGATCACCACATGCACGCGGGACAGGCTGAGCACCAGCATGATGCCGACCGCGGCAATGACTGCATTCATTTCGTAACCTCGTGACAAACGGAAAGAGTCCGGCCGGCAGTCTGCGTGAGCCGCCAGCGGATACAGGAATGGGTTTTATTAGAGGGCGCGCACTTTGCCGGACCGTTGCCGCCTTGTCAAAGCCCACACAAACCCCTGTAGGAGCTGCCGCAGGCTGCGATCTTTTGATCTTGGGCGTCTTTTGCTGATGTTGAAGAGCAAAAGATCGCAGCCTGCGGCAGCTCCTACAGGGGTGATTCGATATTTGGTGGACGGTTTAAAGAAAGCCGGATCGCGGCCGCTACAGTGCAAAGTCTCAGATATTTATCGAATAAGGACGCCTCCATGTCGCTCAGACAACCTTCCATTCAATGGAAAATCACCCTGCTGGCCGGGCTGTGCCTGGCGGGCATCGTGACCCTGCTGGTGGGTCTTTCGCTATACCGCATGGAGCACAGCTCCGAGCTGGTGAAAGCCTCGAGCATGGAGATGCTGACCGAATCGGCCCAGGCTCGGATCGAGTCCCAGGGCGAGAACCAGGCACTGGGGATTCGCCAGCAGTTCATGGACGCCTATCAGTACGGCCACGGTTTCTCCCGGCAGGTGCTGTTTTTGCGCGAGCAGGCCGAAAAGCGCTTCCTCGATGCCTTCGACCTGCGCGAAGACCTGACCCGCCAGGTCAAGTCGGCCCTGCAGGCCAATCCGGACCTGCTTGGCCTGTCCCTGGTGTTCGAACCCAACGGGCTGGACGGCAAGGACGACCTGTTCGCCGGCCAGGCCGAACTGGGCAGCAACGACAAGGGCCGTTTCGCCCTCTACTGGTCGCAGCCGACGCCGGGCAAGCTAACGTCCATGGCGCTGCCGGAAAAGGACATGGCCGACACCAGCACCGGCCCCAGCGGCGAAGCGGCCAACGCCTGGTTCACCTGCCCGCGCACCACGCTCAAGCCGTGCGTGATCGAACCCTACTTCTATGAGATCGACGGCCAGAACGTGCTGATGACCAGCATCGTTTTCCCGCTGATGGTCAACGGCAAGGTGATCGCCTCGCTGTCGGTGGACATCAACCTCAACAGCCTGCAAGCGGTCAGCCTGGGGGCCAGCAAGAAACTCTACGACGGCCAGACCAGTGTCAGCATCATCAGCCCGGCGGGCCTGCTCGCCGGCTACAGCCCGGACGCCAGCAAACTCAGCCAGCGCCTGGATGCCGTCGACAAGGCCAGCGGTACCGAACTGCTGCGCATGCTGGCCGCCAGCAGCAAAACCGCCAGCCTGCACAGCCATCAGCAATTGAAAGTGCTGGCCCCCTTCCAGCCGATTCCCGGCGGCAAGTCCTGGGGCGTACTGCTCGACGTGCCGGAGAAAGTCCTGGTCGGCCCCGCCGAAGCCCTGAAAAAGCAACTGGACGATAGCAACACCGCCGGCACACTGGTCGAACTCGGCCTGGGCGTGCTCGCCGCGCTGCTGGGCCTGGTGCTGGTGTGGCTGATGGCCCGCAGCGTGACCCGACCGATTCTCGGCGTGGCGCACATGCTCGAGGACATCGCCAGTGGCGAAGGTGACCTGACCCGCCGGTTGGCCTACGACAAAAAGGATGAACTGGGCCAGTTGGCCGGCTGGTTCAACCGCTTCCTCGACAAGCTGCAGCCGATCATTGCCGAAGTGAAACGCTCGGTGCAGGACGCCCGCAGCACCGCCGACCAGTCGTCCGCCATCGCCACCCAGACCAGCGCCGGCATGGAGCAGCAATATCGACAGGTGGATCAGGTCGCAACCGCCTCCCACGAGATGAGCGCCACCGCCCAGGACGTCGCCCGCAGCGCCGCGCAAGCGGCACACGCCGCCCGCGATGCCGATCAGGCGACCCGTCAGGGCCTGACCGTGATCGACCGCACCACCGCCAGCATCGACAACCTCGCCGCCGACATGAGCGCGGCCATGGTTCAGGTCGAAGGCCTGGCAGCCAACAGCGAGAAGATCGGCACGGTGCTGGAAGTGATCCGCGCGATTGCCGAGCAGACCAACCTGCTGGCCCTCAACGCGGCGATCGAAGCGGCTCGTGCCGGTGAGGCCGGGCGCGGTTTTGCCGTGGTCGCCGATGAGGTGCGCAACCTGGCGCGGCGTACCCAGGAATCTGTGGAGGAAACCCGCCTGGTGATCGAACAACTGCAAAGCGGCACACAGGAAGTGGTAGGTTCGATGAACAACAGCCATCGCCAGGCCCAGGGCAGTGTCGAGCAGGTTGGGCAGGCCGTGACCGCGCTGCGCCAGATCGGCGACGCGGTGACCGTGATCAACGACATGAACATGCAGATCGCCAGCGCTGCCGAAGAGCAAAGCGCGGTGGCCGAGGAGATCAACAACAACGTGGCGACCATTCGCGACGTGACCGAGTCGCTGTCGGGCCAGGCCAATGAGTCGGCACGGGTCAGCCAGTCGCTCAACAGCCTGGCGAACCAGCAGCAGAGTCTGATGGACCAGTTCCGCGTTTAAGCCTTGCAAAATCCCCATGTGGGAGCGGGCTTGCTCGCGAAGGCGGTGTGTCATTCGAAATTTACGTCGACTGACACACCGCCTTCGCGAGCAAGCCCGCTCCCACATTTGTTTTCCACATTTTTTCTGCGCGCTGCTCTATGAAATGGTGGCAAGTGGATATCTGCCGCAAGCCGATTATTCTTCATGGAACCTTGCAGCTTTTTCTGGCGTCAACTTGAATGCAAGCCACGTAATCCGATGACTTCAGCCCCAGGGCCTGGGTACGGCAAGTGTTGGTGGGAACTCCGGCCTACAACAAGAGCACGACGGAGAATACTCATGGCAGCAATCGACAATGCAACCACGGGCAGCGCGCCCAACCACGGGCTCACCAAGGAGGAGCGCAAGGTCATCTTCGCGTCGTCCCTGGGCACCGTGTTCGAATGGTATGACTTCTACCTGTACGGCTCCCTCGCGGCGATTATCGCCAAGCACTTCTTCGCCGGCGTCAACGAAACGACTTCCTTCATCTTCGCCCTGCTCGCCTTCGCCGCCGGCTTCGCTGTCCGGCCGTTCGGCGCCATTGTGTTCGGCCGCTTGGGCGACATGATCGGACGCAAGCACACCTTCCTCATCACCATCGTGATCATGGGGGTCTCGACGGCCGTGGTGGGCTTGCTGCCCGGCTACGCGACCATAGGCGTGGCCGCGCCGATCATCCTGATCAGCCTGCGTTTGCTGCAGGGCCTGGCGCTGGGCGGTGAGTACGGCGGCGCAGCCACCTACGTGGCCGAACATGCCCCCAAGGGCAGGCGCGGCTATTTCACCTCGTGGATTCAGACGACAGCCACCCTTGGCCTGTTTCTTTCACTGCTGGTGATCCTGGCCTGCCGTACCGCGCTGGGCACGGAAGCCTTCGAAGCCTGGGGCTGGCGGATTCCGTTCCTGCTTTCGATCCTGTTGTTGATTATCTCGGTGTACATCCGCCTGCAACTGAGCGAATCACCGGTGTTCTTGAAAATGAAGGCTGAGGGCAAGTCCTCCAAGGCACCGTTGACCGAATCCTTCGCCCGTTGGGACAACCTCAAGATCGTGATCATGGCCCTGCTCGGTGGCACCGCCGGCCAGGCCGTGGTCTGGTACACCGGGCAATTCTATGCGCTGTTCTTCCTGTTGCAGACGCTGAAGATCGACCCACAGACCGCCAACTTGCTGATTGCCGGCTCGCTGCTGATCGGCACACCGTTCTTCGTCATATTCGGCAGCCTGTCCGATCGTATCGGCCGCAAGGGCATCATCATGGCTGGTTGCATCATCGCAGCACTGACTTACTTCCCGATCTTCCAGGCGTTGACCCAATACGGTAACCCCGACGTGTTCGTTGCACAGGAGAAGAACCCGGTCACGGTCATCGCCAATCCTGACCAGTGCTCGTTCCAGTTCGACCCGGTGGGCAAGGCCAAATTCACCAGCTCCTGCGACCTGGCCAAGACCGTGCTGGCCAAACGGGCTATTCCCTACCAGAACGTCAACGCCGAGCCGGGCGCCGTTGCGCAGGTGCGCATCGGCGAGAAAGTGATCGAGAGCTTCGAGGGCACCGGCATGCCGGCCGCCGACTTCAAGGCCAGGAACGATGCCTTTACTGCCAATCTCGCCACCGCCCTCAAGGACGCCGGCTACCCCGAGAAGGCCGACCCGGCCAAGACCAACTACCCGATGGTGCTGTTGCTCCTGACGATCCTGGTGATCTACGTGACCATGGTCTACGGGCCGATCGCCGCCTGGCTGGTGGAACTGTTCCCGGCGCGCATCCGCTACACCTCGATGTCGCTGCCCTATCACATCGGCAATGGCTGGTTCGGTGGCTTCCTGCCGACGGTGGCGTTCGCCATGGTGGCGGCCACGGGGGATATCTATTACGGGCTGTGGTATCCGATCGTCATCGCGGTGATGACGGCTGTGCTGGGTATTTTCTTCATGCCGGAAACCAAGGATCGGGAGATTCATCACACCTGAGACTTGCCAGCCAATCAGTGAACCCCTGTGGGAGCGGGCTTGCTCGCGAAGGCGGTGTATCAGTCCATGACCGTATCGGCTGACACTCCGCCTTCGCGAGCAAGCCCGCTCCCACAATGGATCTCAGTGCCTGGGTAATTCGATGACAACCTTCAGCCCGCCCCACTCGCTTTCCAGCAACGACAGTTTCCCGCCCCAGCTATCGACGATGTCACGCACGATGCCAAGTCCCAGGCCATGCCCATGGGTCTGTTCATCCAGCCGCGTACCTCGGCTGAACACCTGATCGCGACGCTCTTGGGGAATGCCCGGGCCGTCATCTTCCACACTGAGTTCAAACCCGGTCGCCAACTCCGCCACACTCACGCGAACTTCGGCATCCGCCCATTTGCAGGCGTTATCCAGCAGGTTGCCCAACAGTTCCAGCAGGTCTTCACGATCCCAAGGCAATTGCAGGCCGGCCGGAGCACGGTAGCTCAGCGCCAGGTGTTCGCCATGGATCATGTTCAGGGTTGCCAGCAACCCGGGGAGTTCGGCATCGCAATCAAACAGCGCACCCGGCAACGCATCACCGGATAACCGCGCACGATTGAGTTCCCGATTGAGCCGTTGCTCGACCTGTTGCAGTTGTTCCTTGAGGGTCTTGCGCAGCTGCGGGTGCGCCTCAAGCTGCTCGCTCGAGGCCAGGCTCAACAGCACCGCCAGCGGTGTTTTCAACGCATGGCCGAGGTTGCCCAGGGCATTGCGTGAGCGCTTGAGGCTGTCCTCGGTGTGGGCCAGCAGGTGGTTGATCTGCGCCACCAGTGGCTCCAGCTCCAGCGGTACCTGATCATCGAGTTGCGAGCGCTGGCCCTGCTGCAACTGCGCGATCTGCTCGCGGGCCTGCTCCAGCGGACGCAAGGCGCGGCGCACGGTAATCCGTTGCAGCAACAGAATCAGCAGCAGCCCGGTCAAACCCAGGCCCAACCCAAGCTGTTGCACGCGCCGGAAGCTTTCGCGTATCGGCGTGTAATCCTCGGCGACGCTGATGGAGATCGGCAACCCCAGGCGTCGATAGTCCGTACGCAGCACCAGCAACTGTTGCCCTTCCGGCCCCAATTGCAGATCGTCGTGCAGGCCGGGGTGATCGAGCGCCGGCAGTTCCTGATCCCATAACGAACGGGAACGCCAATGGCCATCGGTGAAATCGATGCGGAAATAATGACCGGAAAACGGCCGCTGATAGGCCGGCGACAGACGTCGCTCATCCAGTTGCAAGCCTTGCGGCCCGCGCACCAGCGCCGCCAGCAGGCTCTCGCTGTCATTGCGCAACCCGGCTTCGAGGTAGCGCTGCAACCCCATTTCGAACAGCCACAGGCTGGTTTGCGCCAGCACCAGGCCAACGACCACCATCACACTGATCAGGCCCAGGCTCAAGCGACGCTGGATCGATCTCACCGGGCTTGCCCACCGAACAGGTAGCCCTGGCCACGACGGGTTTCGATCACGCTTTTGCCGAGCTTGCGGCGCAAATGGTTGACATGGACCTCCAGCACATTGGAATCGCGCTCGGTTTCACCGTCGTAGAGGTGTTCGGCCAGGTGGCTTTTGGAGAGGATCTGCTCGGGGTGCAGCATGAAATAACGCAACAGGCGAAACTCCGCGGCGGTCAGCTGAATGTCCGCACCGTCACGGACAACGCACTGGCGACCTTCGTCCAGGTGCAGCCCGGCGGCCTGGAGCGTCGGCTGGTTGAACTGGCCATGGGAGCGGCGCAGCAACGCCTGGATGCGCAGAAACAGCTCTTCGGGATGAAAGGGTTTGGTCAGGTAATCGTCGGCGCCGGCCTTGAGGCCTTCGATGCGTTCGGCCCAGGAATCCCGGGCCGTGAGGATCAGCACCGGCGTGGCCAGCCCCGCCGCGCGCCATTGCGCCAGCACCTCGAGCCCCGGCACGCCCGGCAAGCCGAGGTCGAGGATGATCAGGTCGTAAGGTTCAGTGCTGCCCTGATGCACCGCGTCGCGACCGTCGGCCAGCCAGTCCACCGCATAACCCTGGCGGTTGAGACCGGCCAGCAGTTCGTCGGCCAGGGGCACATGGTCTTCGACCAGAAGCAAACGCATGGATCAGTCTTCCTTGTCTTTGAGTAAACGGCCGGTGGTGGCATCGATGTCCAGCTCGCGGACCACGCCTTCAGGGGTCAGCAGCTCGACTTCATAAATGTAGACGTCGTGTTTTTCTTCGAGCTCGGCCTCCAGCAGTTTCGCGCCGGGGTAGCGATCCATTGCCTGCTGCAGCAGTTGCTCCAGCGGCAGGATCACGCCCTGTTGACGCAGGTGCAGGGCTTCGTCCTGGTCCAGGTCGCGAGCCATCACTGCCGAGCAAAATGCCAGAAGCACCAGCGCCATCCGGCTGCCGGTGCATCGATTGGATAAAAACACCTTCATTACCAATCCTGATGATCCTTGAGAACCTGCCCGCTGACAGCGTCTAATTCCAGATCCCAGTCGATACCCTGCGGATCGCGCAGCTCTACCTTGTACAAGTACCTGCCGTAATGCTGCTCCAGCTCGGATTCATTGACGGTGGAGCCTGGATGCCTGGCCACTGCATTGGCATTGAGTGTCTCGAACGAGACAATGGTACCAGCGTCGCGCAATCTCAGCGCTTCATCCGGGCCAAGTTCCCGGGCATGGGCGATGCTCGCGATCATGCCGACGATGCACGCGGTGAACAGGGCTGTCGGGGTTTTCATGGGTGTCTCCGTATTTCTTCAGGTGCTGCCTGTGGACGACACCTTAACCGGATGAACTTAATTGAAACTGAATGGCCATCATTGGCCATACCGCATCCCCTGTAGGAGCGAGCCTGCTCGCGATGGACCTTGGAACGCCGCGGGGTGTCAGGTTACCAGCGTAATCGTTGACGACCATCGCGAGCAGGCTCGCTCCTACAGGGGATGTCGTGTTTATATTTCCCCGCTTGCCAACATTCGAGACCGGTATGACCGCCATCCACATCAAGTTTCCTTCCCTGACCCTCAAGGCCGGTCCGCGAGCTTTTGCGCGCATCCGTGAGAGCGGCCTGAACGCCGCCGAGGTCGGCACCCTGCCCGGTGCAGCCGGCGGTCCGAAGGCGCTGGGGATTCAGGGGCTGGACCTGGCGCTGTTCGGCGAGTGGCTGCCGGCGGCACCACGGGAGCGCTCGCTGATTGGTGCATCGGTGGGTTCCTGGCGCTTCGCCAGCGCCTGCCTGCCGGACGCCGCCGAGGGCATCCGGCGTCTCGGGCAGCTGTACACCGAGCAAAACTTTGCCAAGGGCGTGACCATGGCGCAAATCAGTCAGAGCTCGCGGCGCATGCTCGATGACCTGCTCGACGGTCGTGATGCCTCGATCCTCGGCAACAGCGCCTACCGCCTGAATATCATGGTGGTCAAAAGCCACGGCCTGCTCGCCGACGACCATCGCGGTCGCCTGGGGCTGGGGCTGTCCTCGGTCATTGCCGACAACCTGCGCGGCCGGGCGCGGCTGGCCCGGCACTTCGAACGCCTGATCATCCACGACCCGCGCCTGGCGCCGCCGGTCGACGCCTTGAACGACTTCCCGTCGCGCTTCGTCGCCCTCGATGCCGGCAATTTGCGTCAGGCCCTGCTGGCTTCGGGCTCGATCCCGATGGTGATGGAAGGCGTGCGCGACCTGCCGGGCGCCGGCACCGGCACCTTCCGCGACGGCGGTCTGCTGGACTATCACCTGGACCTGCCCTACAGCGGCAATGACATCGTGCTCTACCCGCATTTCACCGACCGGGTGATTCCCGGCTGGTTCGACAAGACCCTGCCATGGCGCCGCGCCTGCCCGGCCCGCTTGCAAAACGTGCTGCTGCTGGCACCGTCGAAGGAATACCTGGCGCGCCTGCCCTACGGCAAACTGCCGGACCGTAACGACTTCAAGCGCTTCATGGGCGACGCCCCGAGCCGGCAGAAATACTGGCGCACCACCATGGAGGAAAGCCGCCGCCTGGGCGACGAATTCCTCGAACTGGCCGCCAACGGTCGCCTCGGCGAGCGCTTGCTGACCCTTTAGTCAGGACAAACTGGTAAACTCGCCGCCTGCCCGAATCGCTGCGGCGAACGCCACCTGAACAGAGCTGAAAACACTGTGGAAATCTTCAAGGAATTTACTTTCGAATCCGCCCACCGCCTGCCCCACGTACCGGACGGCCACAAGTGCGGGCGCCTGCACGGTCACTCGTTCAAAGTGGCGATCCATTTGAGCGGCGATCTTGATCCGCACACCGGCTGGATCCGCGACTTCTCCGAGATCAAGGCGATCTTCAAGCCGCTGTACGAGCGTCTGGACCATAACTACCTGAACGACATTCCCGGCCTGGAAAACCCGACCAGCGAAGTGTTGGCCAAGTTTATCTGGAATGAGATGAAGCCGTTGTTGCCGGAGCTCAGTGCGATTCGTATCCACGAAACCTGCACCAGCGGCTGCATCTATCGCGGCGAATAAAGACACCGCCCCCTTGTAGGAGCGAGCCTGCTCGCGATGGACGCCAGAGCACCGCGGGCTGCCAGATACCACGCGTAATCGTTGACGTTCTTCGCGAGCAAGCTCACTCCTACAGGGGAACAGCGTTTTGTCAGAGAAATAAAGAACAGCCTTCATCGGCTGTTTTTTTATGCCTATGCTTTTTGCCTCTTCCCCCGCCAAGAGGACAAGCCCATGACTGACTGGCCACTGCCCCAGACCTATCGCTTCAAAGGGCACTCCGTGCGCTACGCCGTACGCGGCGATGGCCCGCCGCTGGTGTTCGTGCATGGCACGCCCTTCTCCTCCTGTGTCTGGCACCGGATTGCCCCGCACTTCATCACCACGCACCGGGTGCACTATTTTGATTTGCTGGGCTACGGGCAATCCGAGAAAGTCGATGGCGACGTGTCCCTGGGTGTGCAGAACGAATTGCTGACGCAGTTGCTGGAGCATTGGGGTCTGGATCGCCCCGACGTAGTGGCCCACGACTTCGGCGGCGCCACCGCTCTGCGCACGCATCTGCTCAATAGCAAGGATTACCGCAGCCTGACGCTGATCGATCCGGTGGCGCTGACGCCCTGGGGTTCGCCATTCGTGCAGCATGTGCGCCAGCATGAAGCGGCGTTCAGCGGACTGCCCGATTACATCCAGCGGGCCATCGTGCCGACCTACATTCGCGGGGCCATCCAGCGCGAAATTCCCGACGCCGAACTCGCCCCCTACGTTCTGCCGTGGCTGGGGGAGCGGGGGCAAGCGGCGTTCTACCGGCAGATCGCGCAGATGGACGAGCGCTATACCCGTGAGGCCGAAGGTCTGTACCCGACGATTCGCTGCCCGGTGCAGATTCTCTGGGGTGAAGACGATCAGTGGATTCCCGTCGAACGCGGGTGGGCCTTGCAGCAGATGATTCCCGGTGCGCAGTTCCATCCGATACCCAACGCCGGTCATCTGGTTCAGGAAGATGCGCCCGAAGCCATAGTCGCCGCGCTGCTGCGATTCCTGCCCCTGTAACAATTCTCCTGAACAAACCCAATCCCCTGTGGGAGCGAGCCTGCTCGCGAAGACAATGTCACCTCCGACATCGAATGGGCTGACACACCGCCTTCGCGAGCAGGCTCGCTCCCACATTGGTTCTACAGTGATCAATGTCACTGGCGGGGACCGCCGTTGGCGAGCTAACGTAAAGGTATTGCCAATACGACTCGCTAAAAGGACTCGCCCGATGCACATCATCAACGCCCGTCTGCGCAACCAGGAAGGACTGCATGAGTTGAACCTGGAAAACGGCCTGATCAGCAGCATCGCCCGCCAGATCGAGGCCCCGACCCTGGGCCCTGGCGACCTGGATGCCGGCGGCAATCTGGTGGTGCCGCCCTTTGTCGAGCCGCACATCCACCTCGACGCCACCCTGACCGCCGGCGAGCCGCGCTGGAACATGAGTGGCACGCTGTTCGAAGGCATCGAGTGCTGGGGCGAACGCAAGGCGACCATCACCCACGAAGACACCAAGACCCGCGCCAAAAAAACCATCCAGGCCCTCGCCGCCCACGGCATCCAGCATGTACGCACCCACGTCGACGTCACCGACCCGCAACTGACCGCGCTCAAGGCGATGCTCGAAGTGCGTGATGAAAGCCGGCACCTGGTCGACCTGCAAATCGTCGCGTTCCCTCAGGAAGGTATCGAGTCGTACCGCAATGGTCGCGAATTGATGGAAGAAGCGATCCGCATGGGCGCGGACGTGGTCGGTGGCATTCCGCATTTCGAGTACACCCGCGACCAGGGTGTCAGCTCGGTGAAGTTCCTCATGGACCTGGCCGAACGCAGCGGTTGCCTGGTCGACGTGCATTGCGACGAAACCGACGACCCGCATTCACGCTTTCTCGAAGTGCTCGCCGAAGAGGCCCGCAGCCGCGACATGGGTTCGCGGGTCACGGCCAGCCACACCACGGCCATGGGCTCCTACGACAACGCCTACTGCGCCAAGCTGTTTCGCTTGCTCGGGCATTCGGGGATCAGCTTTGTCTCCTGCCCCACCGAAAGCATCCACCTGCAAGGTCGCTTCGACAGCTTCCCGAAACGCCGGGGCGTGACCCGGGTCAACGAGTTGCTGGAAGCGGGCATGAACGTGTGCTTTGGCCAGGACTCCATCGTCGATCCGTGGTACCCGCTGGGCAATGGCAACATTCTGCGGGTGCTCGAGGCCGGGCTTCACATCTGCCACATGCTCGGTTATCGCAACCTGCAAAGCGCGCTGGACCTGGTGACGGACAACAGCGCCAGGGCCATGAACCTCGGCGAACGCTATGGCCTGGAGCGCGGGCGGCCGGCGAACCTGCTGATTCTGTCGGCGGAGAGTGATTACGAGGTGATCCGCAGCCAGGGGTTGCCGCTGTACTCGGTGCGCGAGGGCAAGGTGTTGATGAAGCGGACGATGCCGGTGGTGGAGTTCGCTGGTCTGAATTGAGTCTGGTGCTGACTGAACTGGCCTCTTCGCGAGCAAGCCCGCTCCCACAGTAGATTTGTGTCGTTCACAAAACCCTGTGGGAGCGGGCTTGCCCGCGAAGGCTATTTTGAAGTCAATCAATCATTCGAGCCGTACCAAACAGACTGACCCGACTCAACTCCCCCCGCTCCTCTTCCAGCAAGATCGGCGCCGTGCCACCCGGCATGGTCACCTTCACTTCCCCGGCACTGACCCAACCCACGCGCCAGGCCGCGCAGGCCACCGCACTGGCGCTGGTCCCCGAAGACGCTGTCGGCCCCTCGCCACGCTCGAATACCCGCGCGGCGATGTGTCCTTCGGACAAGCGCGTCGCCCATTGCAGATTGATCCCCGCCGGACAGGGTTTGCCTGCACCGACCGGCATGGCGTAGGCAATTCGCATCAACCCGTCACCCAGCGCCGGTTCTCGCATCTGCTCGTTGCTCGGCAAATCGTCGGCGTTTTCGACCAGCGTCACGCAATGCGGATTACCGACCCGCGCGAACTGGCTGCGCGACCATGCGCCATTGAGTGCCGACAGCGGTTTGACATGGCTGAGTTCGCGGCCATCCAACAGCGCCGTTTCAACGCCCTCGGCACTGACCGCCGACGGCCCGAAACCAGGCTGGCCAAGGTCGAGCCAGAAACCCTGCACGTCCTCGACTTCAGCGGCTTTCACCGAAGTCTGCCCCGGTGAAGGCGTGTCGGACTTGTCGTGGTGAACCCTGAGCAGACAGGCTTCGTCGCCGGGTAAAAGCCCTTGGTCGCTCAACGCCTGGGAAAAAATCGTCAGGCCGTTGCCACTGCGTTCGGCCAGGGTCCCGTCGGTGTTGACGATCAACAGGTCAAAGGGTGGCGAGGACTGGAACGGTCCGACCAGCAATCCGTCGCTGCGATGATCCTTGCTGCCGGCCTGTTGGGTGCCGGGTGCCCAGTTGCAGCAGGCTTCGATGGCCGCCGCAGCCCATGCCTGACGAGTTTGTGCCGCGTGGCTGGCCTGATCGGGCAAGTCGATGCCCTGGTGGCGCAATTCTTCGGGCGCTACCACGATGTAAATATTGCCCCGTGCATCGTACCTCTGCGCCATGGCGCCCTCCGTGTGTCATTGGAATGGCTCAACATATCGCGAAAAACAGCGGCGCTGTGCAACGATGTCGCCCTGTTTGACCGTAAAACTTTCCGGGCACTGATCGAACCCTCCTCGATCGATCACTGTCCGTTGAGGACGTAACATTTTTGCCAGGGATTGATATGACCAGCCTCAACAGCCAAACCACCTTCGTTCCCGGCCGCCTGGAACAGATGTCCACGCGCATCGCCTTTTTCATTGCCGGGTTCGGTATCGCCGCGTGGGCGCCGCTGGTGCCCTATGCCAAGGCCCGGGCCGGGCTGGATGAAGGCACCCTGGGCCTGTTGCTGCTGTGCCTGGGGGTAGGTTCGATCCTGGCGATGCCGATGGCCGGGATCCTGGCCACGCGTTTCGGCTGCCGACGGGTGACGACCGGCGGGACCTTGCTGATCTGTGCCGCCCTGCCGCTGCTGGCCACGGTGTCATCGATTCCGGCCTTGATCGCGGCGCTGTTCATGTTCGGCGCGGGCCTCGGCACAGTGGATTCGACGGTCAACCTGCAAGCGGTGATCGTCGAGCGCGCCAGCGGCAAAAACATGATGTCGGGTTTCCATGGCCTGTTCAGCCTCGGCGGGATAGTCGGCGCGGCAGGCGTCAGCGGCTTGCTGGGCCTGGGGATTTCGCCGTTGGGGGCCACGCTGGTGGTGATCGTGATGCTGCTGATCGCATTGGCCAGGGCCGTACCGCATCTGTTGCCCTACGGCAGCGAGAGCTCGGGGCCGGCGTTCGCGGTGCCCCATGGCATCGTCCTGTTTATCGGTGGCATGTGCTTTATCGTGTTCCTCGCCGAAGGCGCGGCGCTGGACTGGAGCGCGGTATTCCTGGCACAGGAACGTGACATCGACACGGCGTACGCGGGCCTCGGCTATGCGGCGTTTGCCTTGACCATGACGGCCGGACGCTTGACCGGCGACAAAATCGTGCGGCGGCTGGGCGCGACACGGGTGATTGTGTTCGGCGGGCTGACGGCTGCCGCGGGCTTGTTTCTGGCGACGTTCGCCTCGAGTTGGGAGGCGGCGCTGGTGGGTTACACGCTGCTGGGCGCCGGTTGCTCGAACATCGTGCCGGTGTTGTACACCGCCGTGGGCAAGCAGACGGTCATGCCCGAGAGCATCGCCGTGCCGGCCATTACCACCCTGGGTTATGCGGGAATACTCGCAGGGCCTGCGCTGATCGGCTTTGTCGCCCATGGCGCCAGCTTGAGTTTTGCCTTCGGGTTGATGGCGGTGCTGCTGGTGGCGGTGGCCATTGGCGGCAAGGTGTTGAAAGTCTGAATTGTGGCGAGGGGGCTTGCCCCCGTTCGGCTGCGCAGCAGTCGCAAATCGGCTAATGCGTTCTATCTGTAGAACTGAAGTTACCGGATTCGGGACCGCTTCGCGGCCCAACGGGGGCAAGCCCCCTCGCCACAGATGGGCTAGAACCCAACACTGGCCTGCACAAAAAACGTACGCGGCGCGCCGACGTACATGCCCGAGTTGTTGTCGCTGGAGCGGGTGAAGTACTGCTTGTCGAAGATGTTTTTCACCCCGGCACCCAGTTTCAGGTTCGACACCTGCGGGCCAAAGTCATAGCCGCTACGCACGTTCCAGGTCACGTAACCCGGAATGTCGCCGAACTGGCCGTCGGCGGAGCCTTCGGTGATGTAGTTACCGTTGAAACTGCCATCGGCGTTCACACCGGTGCCCGGCGAGCGCTGTTTCGACTGGGCGAACGCATCGAGGTTCCAGGTCCAGCGGTTGATGTCGTAACGCAGGCCGGCGGTGGCCACCTGACGGGAGTAGAACGGCAGGTCACGGCCCTTGAAGCCCGGGATTTCACCTTCATAAGTGGCGCGGGTGTAAGTGAAACCGGCGTTGGCGGTCAGGCCGTCGAGGCGTGGGTCCAGCGCCGCCAGATCGTAGTGCACCGAGGTTTCGATGCCCTGGTGCTTGGTCGCGCCGAGGTTGGTCCAGCCCACATCGTTGCTGATGTATTGCAGTTCGTCGTCGAAGTCGATGTAGAACAGCGTCACCTCACCGCCCCACACGTCATCGTTGTAGCGCGTACCGATTTCGTAGGTCTTGGCCTTTTCCGGCTGCAGGCCGTTGGCAGGCTCATCACCGATACCGCCCTGCCCCAGCTGGAAATACTGCAGCGCGCCGAACGAGGTTTCGTAGTTGGCGAACAGCTTCCAGGCCTCGGACATGTGGTACATCACGCTTAGGGCCGGCAGCGGCTCGTTGCTTTCGATGCTGCGTTTTTTCTCCGGCACCGGTTTACCGGCATTATCGAGTACCGGGCGGTCATGCCAGTCGGTGCTGATGTGCTCGAAGCGAATACCCGGGGTGACGGTCCAGTTGCCCACATCGATCTTGTTGTCGACGTAGACCGAATTGGCCTCGGTTCCACCGGTGCGGTCCTGATAGACATGGCCGTCCGCCCCCGGACGCACGACGGGCTCGTTGTTGACCAGCGCCACTCGGCTGGCCTCTTCGTGCATGGCCTCTTTCAGGTAGCGATAACCGACGCTGACTTCCTGGGTGGTCGGGCCCACATCGAACACATGGGACACCCGTGGTTCGATACCGAAGGTGTAGTAGCTGCGCGGATAGGAATTGAGTGTCTTCAGGTCACGGGAGGCGATGGTGCTGCCACGAAAACTGTCGGTGTAGTAAGTCAGCACTTCGGCCTGGGTGCGATCGTCGATCTGCCGCGCCCACTTGAACGACACATCCTTGCGACGGCCGCTGAAGTTGTCGTAGTCGCGCACCGACTGGAACGGGTCGGCATCGTACTGCGCCTGGGTCAGGCCGCCGGGCATGTCGGCCTTGGCGTCGTAGTAGTGGAAGTTGAGACTGAAATCGTCGACATCGGTCGGCGCCCAATGGGTCTTGAGGATCACGTCGTCGATGTCGTTACCGTTGTTGCTTTCACGGTAACCGTTGCCGTTCACGCCGGAGTACAACAGCGCCACGCCCATGCCGTTGTCGGCGGTGCCGCCCATGAACGCCGTGTCGATGTGTTTCCAGCCACCGTGCTGCGACGTTTCCAGGGTGGTGCCGATTTCCGCGGAGGCCTGTTCCGGGATCGCGCGGGTCACGAAGTTGATCACACCGCCGACGTTTTGCGGCCCGTAGCGCACGGAGCCGGCACCGCGTACCACGTCGATGCTGTCGAGGTTGCCGGAGGAAATCGGTGCCATGGACAGTTGTGGCTGCCCGTAGGGCGCGAACGCCGCCGGGATGCCGTCGATCAGCACGGTGGAGCGAGGCGACAGGCGCGAAGTCAGGCCGCGCACGCCGACGTTGAGGGAAATGTCGCTGCCACCGGTGCCGTTGGCGTCCTGCACTTGCACGCCGGGAACCCGTTTCAACACGTCGCCGACGTTCATCGCGCCCTGCTCGATCATGGCTTCGCGGCGCACCACCGTTCGTGCGCCAGGGTGGTTCTGCACCAAGACGGCATCGGCGTCATCGAGCCAGTCGCCCACCACCTTGATGTCGGTCACGCCAAGCTCCAGCGGGCCGTTGGCCGCCGAAGTCGGCGCCGGCATCAGGGTCACCGAACCTTCATCGATCTGGTATTGCAGGCCGCTGCCTTGCAGCAACTGGCGCAGTGCGTCTTCCGGGGACATATTGCCGTCCACCGCCGGAGCCTGTTTGCCGGCGACCAGCTCAGGGCTGAAGAACACCTGAAGCGAGGTTTGCTGGCCCAATTGGCTCAAGGCTTGCCCCAAGGGTTGCGCCGGGATGCGGATGCCGTCGGCGGCAAAGGCCTGGGGCAGCGCAACGTTGACCGCCAGGGCGAGAGCCAGCGGCAACCAGGGGAATTTGTTGTTTTTAGTGGTGGAATTTTTCACGTCGAACGTAATCCTGTGGATCGCAAAAGTGTGCGCTTGTTAATGCAAACCAGTTGCAGTTGAACAGGAAGACGATGAACTCGAAAAAAACCTGAATTTTATTTTGAAATTATTTCCTGGCTGCCATCGCCAAGGGTACGCACGGCCACCGGCAGAATGCTCGGCAAGGCCTTGAGCAGTGCATCGGTGTTGTCGGACTTGAACACGCTGGTCAGGCGCAGATCGCCGACCGCTGCGCTGGCGACCTTGAGCGGTTTCTCCCGATAACGTGAGACCTGCTCGGCGACGTCAGCCAGGCGGGCGTTGTTGAACACCAGTTTGCCGCTGCGCCAGGCAGTCATTTCCGCCGGGTTGACGGCGTAGGCGGCCGCGACCTTGCCCAGGGCATCGACGTGGGTGCCCAGGCCTGCTGTCAGATGGATGAAATCGTTATCGGCAGCCTCGCGCCCCTGAACCTTGACCGTGCCCTGCTCCACCACCACCCGGGTTTCGCTGGCGCCACGGCGTACGTCGAACCGGGTGCCGGTGACCGTGACCTTGCCGCTGCCCGACTCGACCACAAAGGGTCGGCGGGTGTCGTGCTCGACGCTGAACATCGCTTCGCCTTCGCTCAGCTCAACGTGGCGTTGACCCTTTTCAAAACGCACCTGAATCCGGCTGCGGCTGTCCAGATCCACCACCGAACCGTCCGGCAACGCCACATGGCGCCGCTCATTCAGGGCCGTTGAAAACTCGGCCGTGTAAGGCGCTGGATGATTCAGGCTGCTGAACAGACCCAGGCCGAGCGCCACCGCGAGCACGCTGGCGGCTACCGCGTAACGCAGCACCGGACGAGGTTTTTTCAGGGCTGGCGGGGTTTCACACAAGGCACGCAAACGCGCCGCCGGCAGCAAATCGGCGGCGCGCCACACCCCCTGGAGCACTTCGAATTCGTTCCGGTGTTGGGGGTGTTCGTCCAGCCAGGCCTGAAACCGGCGACGCACTTCGACATCGACGACAGGTTCCTGCAAACGTACAAACCATAGCGCCGCGTCATCGCGAACCGTTGTTTGCCCGCACGCACAATCACGAGTATCCATCATGGAAGTTCCTGTTGGGCTGGGGAGGAGATGGCGCGACCGATCATGACTGCAACCCGTCCAGGCGATCACGCAGGTGCCGAAGCGTGCGGATCATATACTTTTCCACCATGTTCTTGGACAGCCCCAGGCGTTCGGCGATTTCGGCCTGGGTCAGGCCCTCGATTTTCTGCCAGACAAACACCTTGCGGCAGTTGACCGGCAACTCGCAGAGCGCCCGTTCGATGGAATCAGCCAGCTGGATCGCGTGCATGAAATGCTCCGGGTCGCCGCTCGGCGACTCACTGAGATCGATCGCCTCTGACTCCATGGCGCCCCGCCGGTCCTCACGCCGATAACCATCCACGGCAATGTTGCGCGCAGTCTGGTGCAAATACGCCCGGGGCTGTTCAACCCGCGCCGAATCGGACTCAAGCACCCGCACAAAGGTATCGTGGGCCAGGTCCTCGGCCTGCTGACGATTCCTCAGGCGACGGGTCCAGGTACCAACCAACTCTTCGTAATGCTCGAAAAAGCCGTGTCTGCGGGGCAGCTTGAGGGTCATTGCGCTGTGCTGTGGAAACGGGGCGTGAATAGTAATGCTTCTTATTAAACCAAAGCAATCGCTTGCCGCCTCAAACGCGCTCCCTGTAGCCCGAAACGCAAAAGGCCGCTGATTGCTCAGCGGCCTTGTTCAATCCGATGGGTTAGTCCGCCTGGCAGATGCCATCGAAGCCGAAATTCACAGGTCGGTAATTTCCTTGTGGCGAGGCACCAGCATCTTCATCACACTCCACGCCACCAGATAGGCCAGCGCGCAGACGGCGAACATGATCATGTAGCCGGTACGGATTTCACCCACCGATTTGTAGTAGTCGAACACCCAGCCACCGATCTTGGTCAGCAAGACTCCGCCCAACCCACCCGCCATACCGCCAATGCCGACCACGGATGCGACGGTCTTTTGCGGAAACATGTCCGACACCGTGGTGAAGATGTTGGCCGACCAGGCCTGATGCGCCGACGCGCCCACACCGATGAGCAACACCGGTACCCAGACGCTGATGTGACCCAATGGCTGCGCCAACAGCACGACCAACGGGAAAACGGCAATCACCAGCATGGCTTTCATGCGGCCGTCATACGGCTTGTCGCCACGTGCCATGAAATAGCTGGGGAACCAGCCGCCGCCAATACTGCCCACCATGGTCATGCTGTACAGCACGGCCAGCGGCACCACGATGGCTGCGCCTTTCAGGCCGTACTGCTCCGACAGGTAGGTCGGAAGCCAGAATAGAAAGAACCACCACACACCATCGGTCATGAACTTGCCGAAGGCGAACGCCCACGTCTGACGGTATTTCAGCAATTGGAACCACGAAACCTTTTTGCCGACGCCCGTCTGCACTGCGGCGCTGGCGGGGGAATCACTGCGAATGTGCGCCAGTTCCTGTGCCGACAGGCGCTTCTGCTGCTCCGGCTTGTCGTACAACACCAGCCATACGCCCATCCAGATAAAGCCCAGCATGCCGATCACGATGAACGCTACCTGCCAGCCCCACAGGCCAGCGATCAGCGGCACCGAAATGGGGGCCAGGATCGCGCCGACGTTGGCCCCGGAGTTGAAGATGCCGGTGGCGAAGGAGCGTTCCTTCTTCGGGAAATACTCAGCGGTGACCTTGATTGCGGCCGGGAAGTTGGCCGACTCACCGACCGCCAGCACGGCGCGCGACAGCATGAAGCCGGCGATCGAGACCGGGATGACCGCAATACCGAGCGCGGCACAGATGGCGGCGATACCCTCGCCCATGGGTTCTGCAAAGGCGTGCATGACGGCGCCGGTCGACCAAACACAAATCGCCACCACAAAAGCAGCCTTGGTGCCGATCTTGTCGACCACACGGCCCGCGAACAGCATGGAAATCGCGTAGGTGAACTGGAAGACCGCGGCAATGTTGGCGTAATCGGTGTTGCTCCAGCCAAATTGCCTCGACAGCTCCGGCGCCAGCAGGCTGAGCACCTGGCGGTCGAGGTAATTGACGGTGGTTGCAAAAAACAACAATGCACAAATGGTCCATCGGTATTTACCGACAGACTGGCTGACGCGTTGCGCAGTAATTGGCTCGTTGAGGTTCATGGCATCACTTTATTGTAGATTTTTGGTGATGATCTCTCGGTGTAAAACGAGATCGATTGGGCCGCCGGGCTTCACTTCAATGCATCAGTCCAGACGAAACGGGCCCTGTTCCGCCGAGGGATTGGGCCAACTGATTTCGGACAACTCATCAGACAACTCACAGAAAAACAGGGACTGATTGCTCAGCCTGCGTTTCTCACGCGAGTCAGTGACGGGTTGTCACAGATAACGGACGCAAGGGTGTGTGGGCGTAGAAGCCAATGGCTGAACACGGGAACTTCAGGGGCGAGAGGGAGGCGATTGGATTCATGTTGGGGTCGACACTCTTTTTATTTTTAGTTTGGACACGCATGTCATACGTCGTCGTATGACTTAAGAGATTTATAGCCAGTACCATGGGATACTGTCAACAAGAAAACCCCTTAGACCTGAACGGCCTGACCGCCCTGAAAATACGACATGTAATCGAATAAACCCGTTAAACAGGCTCTTGGGCCCAGGTAACGCGACGCGACACACGCTCCTTGCAGGAGCTGCCGCAGGCTGCGATCTTTTGCTGGTTAATGCCTGCGCAACCACTCGATAAACAGCGCAAACAACTCCGACTGCGAACCCACCTCCAGTTTCAGGTACAGGTTCTTGCGGTGCATGCGTACGGTTTCCGGCGAGATGTTCATCTGGCTGGCCGTGGACTTCACCGAATGCCCGCGCAACACCATGTGCGCCACTTCCCGCTCTCGCTCGGTGAGCAATTCACAACCGAAGTTCTCGAACGCCGCCTGCACCCGATGCTTGAGATCGTCGCGCAGGCCTTGCTCGTCATCTCGCTCGATCCCGGCACTGCGCAGCAGTCCACGCTGGCTGAACTCGCTGATGAATTCCCGCACCAGCGGTTCGACGGCTCGCAGCAGGTTCAACTGTTCGTCGCTCAGGCATTCACCACCGAAACCCTGATAGAGGCTGACAGAAATCTTCGTGTCATTGCCGGTATCGACGATGTAGTAGCTGTCTTCGGAACAACCCGCCTTCAGGTAATAGGATTTGTAGTAGTCACTGTCGAAGAAGTTGTCCGGGGCGATTTCCTCCAGGTGATAGAAGCCTTGCGCCAACCCCTGCTCCACCGCCAGGCAGAACGGGTCGAGCAAATAGCCCCCGGAAAAATAGCGCTCAAGAATCGAGACCTGATACTCCTGGGCAATCCCGCGCTGATGCAGCAGCTGTGGTGCGCGGTCCTTGCGCTCCAGGCTGATCATCATCGACTCCACGGACACCAGCTGCGCCAACGCTGACGCCAGGTACTGCAGGGCGTCAGGCTCATCGACATGGGCGAATGCCTCGCGCATTCCCCCATGCCATTTGTGCAACGCCCCGAAGGGCATCGCGATCAGCGTATCGTCGTCTGGTTTGCTCATGCCCCGCAGTCTAGCGGGTGCGCAGGCCCTTGGTAACAACCTGTGTGGCGAATTCATTGGCCGCCATACTGACCGCTGGCCTGAAGCTCAGCGGCCACTTCGACAATGCAATCGCGCAAGGTCTCGACGATTTCATCGACCTGGGCACACGTGAGGATCAACGGTGGCGACATCACATTGAGGTGCATGATCGGCCGCACCAGCAATCCTCGGGCCTGGGCCCGCACGTGGATCTTCTCGCCGATGTTGATCTCGTCGGGGAACAGCGTCTTGGTGCGTTTATCGGCGACGAACTCCACGCAGGCCATGAGTTTCTGGCAGCGCACATCCCCCACCAGCGGCAAGTCGCGCAGCGTTGCCAAACGTTCCTCCAGATAAGCGCCCACCGTGTCGACATGGGCCAGCAGGTTTTCCCGCTCGATGATTTCGATGTTCTTCAGCGCCGCCGTGCAGCACACCGGGTGGCCGCTGTAGGTGAAGCCGTGGGTGAAGCAGCGGCCCTTGCCCGGCTCGGCGATGACCTTCCAGATGCGCTCGGAAAAGATGCACGCGCCCAGCGGCAGGTAGGCCGAGGTCAGGCCCTTGGCGGTGGTGATGATGTCGGGCTGCACGTCGAACACATCCCGGGAAGCGAAGAACTTGCCCAGGCGCCCGAACGAGGTCACCACTTCGTCGGCGACGAACAGGATGTCGTAGCGCTGGCAGACGTCCCACATGCGCTTGAGATAACCCTGGGGCGGAATGATCACCCCGCCCGAGCCCATGATCGGTTCGGCAAAGAAAGCGGCGACCTTGTCCGCGCCAATCGACAGGATCTTGTCTTCGAATTCCTTGACCAGGAACTCGAGGAACTGCGCCTCGTCCATGCCGTCCGGCGCGCGGTACGGGTTGGGGTTGGAGACGTGGTGGATCAGCGGGTTGGCGTAATCGAACTCCGGCACCCGGTCGGCGGCCTTGTTGCCGATCGACATGGTCAGGGTGGTGGAGCCGTGATAGGCGTTGAACCGGGCGATGACGTGTTTCTTTTCCGGCTTGCCGCGGCAGTTCTGGTAGTACTGGATCAGCCGGTACGCGGTGTCCACGGCGGTGGAGCCGCCGGTGGTCAGGAACACATGGTCGAGATCGCCGGGGGCCAGGCTGGCGAGTTTTTCGCACAGCTCGATGGCGACGTTGTTCGACATGTCGGAAAACGGATTCGAATAGGCCAGCTGGCGCACCTGATCGGCGATGGCCTCGGCCATTTCCTCGCGACCCAGGCCGATGTTGGTGCACCACATGCCGCCCACCGCATCGAGAAAGCGGTTGCCCTGGGTGTCGTAGATGTAGGCGCCATCGCCGGCAACGATGTTCAACGAGCCTTGCTCGGCGTGCTCGTCGAACATGTGGTAGCCGTGCATGTGATGGGCCTTGTCGGCCTTGACCAGCCGGGACTCGTCCGCTGGGGAAAATACGCTGCGTGTTGGCGTCGCCATAAATGAACCTCTAACCGAAATGACTCACGATCGAACAAATCAGATGCCGCTTTTCACGGTGCTCCAGACCCGGGTAATCGCCCGCATGTCCTTGGCGTCCTGGGTCTTCTGCGGGAACAGGCGCTTGCGGGTCTGTGCATCGGGGTAGATCGCCGGGTTGTCGCGTACTTCGGCGTTCAACAGGGGCGTGGCCGCCGCGTTACTGTTGGCGTAATTGATGTAGTCACTCACATCCGCCATCACCTGCGGCTGCATCAGGTATTCCAGGAATTTGTGCGCATTGGCGACGTGCGTCGCATCGGCCGGGATGTACAGGTTGTCGAACCAGATCAGCGAACCTTCCTTGGGGATGAAGTACGCCAGGTTGATTTGCTTCCTGGCTTCTGCTGCGCGGGCCATGGCCGTGGCGTAATCGCCGGACCAGGTCATAGCCATGCACACATCGCCGTTGGGCAGGCTGGTCAGGTAATTGACCGAGTCGAACTTGCGGATATACGGCCGCACCGACAGCAACAGCTCCTGAGCGGCTTTCAGATCCGCCGGAGCGGCGCTATTCGGGTCACGCCCCAGGTAGGTCAAGGCCATCGGAATGACTTCGGTCGGCGCATCGAGCAGGGTCACGCCACAGTCGGCGAAGCGCGAGACGATCTTCGGATCGAAGATCATCGCCAGCGAACCGATCGGTGCGTCCGGCATGCGTTCCTTGATCTTGTCGACGTTGTAGGTCACGCCATTGCTGCCCCAGGTGTAGGGCGCAGAGTACTGGGTGCCGGGGTCGTAGCCTTGCAGATCCTCGAGGATTTGCGGGTCGAGGTTGGTCCAGCCCGGCAGCTGTTTTTTGTCCAGCGGCTGGAACACCTTGGCCTTGATCAGGGGTGGCGCGAGCGAGGCGTTCAACACGATCAGGTCATAACCGGAATGGCCGGTGAGCAACTTGGCCTGCACCGTTTCATAAGAGTCGAAGGTGTCGTAGACCACCTTGATACCGGTGGCCTTTTCGAAATCGGCGATGGTTTTTTCACCGATGTAATCCGCCCAGTTGTACAGCCGCAGCGTATTGCTGTCGTCCGCATAGGCATTCAATGTCAACGGTACAACAAACAGACTGGAAATCACCTTAAGCAGTGTCTTGCCCATAGCAAATGCACCTTATAGCGAGTTCGGCTCTGGATGAGCGGATGCCTCCACTATTGGTCGATTGGCCGGGCGGAACCATACCCCGAATGGGTGTGTGTCGTTTTTGGCACACAGGCATGGCAAAAAGCGGCAGCGCAGTTGACCCGTTTTGCCATAGATCGGGATTTGTCCGGCGCTTAAAGTGGCAGCCTGAACCGACCCTGCGGAGCCTGCGATGACAGATTTGATCAAACACGAGCAACGCGACGGCGTGTTGACGCTGACCATCGACCGCCCGGACAAGCTCAACGCGCTGAACAACGCCATGTACACGCAACTGGCCGAGCTGTTGCTGGCCGCCGACGAAGACGCGCAGACCGGCGTCATCATCCTCACCGGCGGCCCGGCCTGCTTCACCAGCGGCAATGACCTGGTGGATTTCCTCCAGCATCCGCCGACGCATCTGGACGCCCCGGCGTTTCGCCTGATGAAAGTCGTCACGCACCTGCAAAAACCGCTGATCGCGGCAGTCTGCGGGGCGGCCATCGGCATTGGTACTACGTTGCTGCTGCATTGCGATCAGGTGTTGGTCACCCGCAACGCCAAGCTGCGCATGCCGTTCGTCAACATCGGCCTGTGCCCCGAATTCGGTGCCAGCCTGTTGCTGCCCCGTCGACTCGGCCATGCCCGCGCCGCGAGCCTGCTCCTGCTGGGCAACGGCCTGGACGGCAACGACGCGGTGAACTGGGGCATCGCCAACGAAGCCTTCGATGACGGCGAGCAATGCCTGGCAGCGGCCAGAAAAATCGCCCAGCGCTTTTTGGCCCTGCCCCGGGAGGCCTTGCGCCAGTCCCGGCAATTGATGAAACAGGCGACGTTGCCGGAACTGCAAGCCACCCTGCGCGAAGAAAACACGCTGTTCATCCAGCGCCTGAATACCGACGAGGCGAAAACCGCCTTGCACGCCCTGCTCAATCGCAGTACAGACAAGAATCCACCGAAAGGAAACCAGCCATGAACACTCCGGAAATCTACGTCGTCAGCGCCGCCCGTACCGCCATCGGTACGTTCGGCGGTTCGCTCAAGGACGTGCCACTGGCCGACCTCGCGACCACAGCCGTGAAAGCCGCCCTGGAACGAGCCGCCGTGGACCCGGCGCTCGTTGGCCATCTGGTGATGGGCAACGTGATCCCGACCGAAACCCGCGACGCCTACATCTCCCGCGTCGCCGCGATGAACGCCGGCATCCCGAAGGAAACCCCGGCCTACAACGTCAACCGCCTGTGCGGTTCGGGCCTGCAAGCGATCATCAACGCCGCCCAGACCCTGATGCTCGGCGATGCCGACATCGTCGTCGGCGCCGGTGCCGAATCCATGAGCCGTGGCCCCTACCTGATGCCTTCGGCCCGTTGGGGTTCGCGCATGGGCAACGCCCAGGTCATCGACTACATGCTCGGCATCCTGCATGACCCCTTCCATGGCATCCACATGGGCATCACCGCCGAAAACGTCGCCGCGCGCAACGGCATCACCCGTGAAATGCAGGACGCCCTGGCCCTGGAAGACCAGAAACGCGCGGCCCACGCGATTGCCAACGGCTACTTCAGCGAGCAGATCGCGACCGTGGAAATCCAGGATCGCAAAGGCGTCAAACTGTTCAGCGTCGACGAACACCCGCGCGCCACGTCCCTGGAACAGCTGGCTGCGATGAAGCCGGCGTTCAAGAAGGACGGTTCGGTCACCGCCGGCAACGCCTCGGGCCTGAACGACGGCGCCGCCGCACTGGTCATGGCCAGCGGCAATGCGGTCCAGGCCAACAACCTGAAGCCACTGGCCCGCCTGGTCAGCTACGCCCACGCCGGCGTCGAACCGGAATTCATGGGCCTGGGCCCGATCCCGGCCACCCGCCTGGCGCTCAAGCGCGCCGGCCTGACCGTCGCCGACCTGGACGTGATCGAAGCCAATATCGCCTTCGCCGCCCAGGCCTGCGCCGTCAGCCAGGAACTCGACCTCGACCCGGCCAAGGTCAACCCGAACGGTTCGGGCATCGCCCTGGGCCACCCGGTGGGCGCGACCGGCGCGATCATCGCCACCAAAGCCATCCACGAACTGCACCGCACCGGCGGCCGTTATGCACTGGTGACCATGTGCATCGGTGGTGGCCAGGGGATTGCGGCGATTTTTGAACGCGTCTAAGCAATAGCCGCAAAAAAGGCCGGTGATCGCGCAGATCACCGGCCTTTTTCATTCCGGTAAACCAGTAGCGACCCCCTGTGGGAGCGAGCTTGCTCGCGATGGCGGCATGTCAGGCACCATCATTGTTGACTGGACTACCGCTATCGCGAGCAAGCTCGCTCCCACAGTGGTTCTCTAGCGCATGCAGAATCTCCTTCTCTCTGAACCAAGCACCTGACGACCGGCAGCAAAAACCATTTGCCGCAAAATATTACATGCATCATATTACAGGCATCATAATTAAGCGCCGCCTGACAGGTATCCCTCCATGACCAGCATGCCCACCGTTGAACCCGACCTGGACGCCCCGGTGCAACCGGCAAAACGTCCCCTGCTCAAGCGCCTGCTTGTGCCAACAATGGGGATTGCAGCGTTGGTGTTGGCCGGTGTGTATGGCGCGCATTGGTGGACGGCCGGGCGTTTCATCGAAGAAACCGACGATGCCTACATCGGCGGTGAGGTCACGGTGATCGGGCCAAAGGTGGCAGGTTACATCGACGAAGTGCTGGTGACTGACAACCAGAAGGTCAAGGCCGGCGATGTGCTGATCCGTCTCGATTCGCGCGACTACCGCGCCAACCTGGCCAAGGCCGAAGGCGCAGTGGCCGCCCAGGAAGCCTTGCTGGCCAACCTCGACGCCACCGAACAACTGCAACAGGCGGTCATCGGCCAGGCCCGTGCCGGCATCGACGCCGCCGGTGCCGAAGCCACCCGTTCGCGAGATGACGATGCCCGTTACAAAAAACTGGTGTCCACCAACGCCGTCTCGGTGGAAAGCGCCCAGCGCGCCAATGCCACGTTCAAGACGGCCCAGGCCCAAAGCAACCGCGCCCAGGCGGAGTTGCTGGCCGCTCAGCGCCAGTTGAATGTGATCGACACCCAGAAACAACAGGCCCGGGCCGCCTTGATCCAGGCCAGGGCCGAGCGCGATCTGGCGCAATTGAATGTCGGCTACACCGAACTGAAGGCACCGGTTGACGGCGTGATCGGCAACCGTCGGGCACGGGTCGGCGCCTATGCCCAGGCCGGCTCGCAATTGCTCTCGGTGGTGCCGGCCAGCGGCCTGTGGGTCGACGCCAACTTCAAGGAAGACCAACTGGCGCACATGGTGCCGGGACAGCGGGTGGTGATCCGTGCCGACGTACTGTCGGGGCAGGAATTCCACGGTCACCTGGACAGCCTCGCCCCCGCCAGCGGTTCGCAATTCAGTGTGTTGCCGCCGGAAAACGCCACCGGCAACTTCACCAAGATCGTGCAGCGGGTGCCGGTGCGGATTCACCTCGACCCGGCCGACAGTGTGCTCGGCCACCTGCGTCCGGGTTTGTCGGTCACCGCTGAAGTGGACACGCGCAAGGAGCCTGAAGCGCCCGCCGTGGCCAGCGCGCCATGAGCCGCGCCCTCGCCGCCCCGGCGCAACCGTTCAATGCCGCGGACATGGCGACGGCGACCAAGGTCTTCGCCTTTGCCAGCATGTGCATCGGCATGTTCATTGCGCTGCTGGATATCCAGATTGTCTCGGCTTCGTTGCGTGACATCGGCGGCGGACTCTCCGCCGGCACCGACGAAACCGCGTGGGTGCAAACCAGTTACCTGATCGCCGAGATCATCGTGATCCCGCTGTCGGGCTGGTTGTCCCGGGTGTTTTCCACGCGCTGGCTATTCTGCGCATCGGCGGTCGGCTTTACCCTGACCAGCCTGCTGTGCGGCGTGGCCTGGAACATCCAGAGCATGATCGCCTTCCGCGCCTTGCAAGGCTTTCTCGGCGGTTCGATGATCCCGCTGGTGTTCACCACGGCCTTCGTGTTCTTCACCGGCAAACAACGGGTGATCGCCGCCGCGACCATTGGCGCGGTGGCATCCCTGGCACCGACACTGGGGCCAGTGATCGGTGGCTGGATAACCGACATCTCGTCCTGGCACTGGCTGTTCTACATCAACCTGGTGCCCGGCATCTTTGTCGCCGTGGCCGTGCCGATGCTGGTCAAGATCGACCAGCCGGAACTGTCGCTACTCAAAGGCGCGGATTATTTGAGCATGGTGTTTCTGGCGCTGTTCCTCGGCTGCCTGGAATACACCCTCGAAGAAGGCCCGCGCTGGAACTGGTTCAGCGATCGCACAATCCTGACCACTGCGTGGATCAGCGGCCTGGCCGGGCTGGCATTCATCGGCCGGACCCTGCATGTGGCCAATCCGATTGTCGATCTGCGCGCCCTGAAAGATCGCAATTTTGCCCTTGGCTGCTTCTTCTCGTTCGTCACTGGCATCGGCCTGTTCGCCACCATTTACCTGACGCCACTGTTCCTCGGCCGGGTGCGTGGCTACGGTGCGTTGGACATTGGTCTGGCGGTTTTCTCCACCGGGGTGTTCCAGATCATGGCGATTCCGCTGTATGCCTTTCTGGCCAACCGCGTCGACCTGCGCTGGATCATGATGACCGGCCTCGGGCTGTTCGCGTTATCGATGTGGGATTTCAGCCCGATCACCCATGACTGGGGGGCCAGGGAATTGATGTTGCCGCAAGCCTTGCGCGGGATTGCCCAGCAACTGGCGGTGCCGCCCGCGGTAACGCTGACCCTCGGCGGCCTGGCACCGGCGCGGCTCAAACATGCATCGGGGCTGTTCAACCTGATGCGTAACCTGGGCGGGGCGATCGGTATCGCCGCCTGTGCGACCATTCTCAATGACCGCACCAACCTGCATTTCACCCGGCTGGCGGAAAACCTCAACAGCACCAACGAGGCCCTCAACCAATGGCTGTCCCAGGTCGGCAACAGCTTCGCCGCCCTCGGCCAGAGCGGTGACGCCGGGGTCACCGCCAGCCTGCATCAGCTATGGTTGCTGACCTACCGCGAAGCCCAGACACAAACCTATGGCGACGCGTTTCTGATGATCGGGGTGTGCTTCGTCATCGCCACGGCGATGGTGCCCCTGATGCGCAAGGTGCAACCACCGGCCGCGCCGAGTGCCGATGCTCATTGAGGATCTTTGTCAGGAATCGACCGTTTCCCTTGGCCAGAAACTGCCCAGATTCAATGAAAATGAAGTTGTATTGATTTGAGCGTGCTGTACTCGCCCCACCGGAATCTCGGCCCCGCTATTACTATTACTAATTCGACAACGTGTGGGCTCTCTATGCATAACACTCACGACCATATCGGAGGAAAGCGGGAGTTGAACACTACTGGCTGCCACGGGAGTATTCCCTCGAAGATCTCGAACATAAACAAGCTCACCTGTCGCCGACGTCAACACAACTGATAAATATACCGAGGAAAAGTATTCATGAGCACTGGAGTTAGCGAGGAAGGTTACTTCCACCCAACGCGAAAACAAATTTATGCGTATCCATCCTATCTCACGGTTACCATTTCCTCGTAAGCGCCAAACAAAATCCATACCAGAAATAGCAACATCAAATCCAGGCCTGACAAACTCAACCGCGCGATACTTTTCGAAAAGCAAACCACGAACAGGCTCATCATAAGTATTAATTGCGCGCCGCATATCTTGCTTCAATAAAATTTCATTACCCAGTACAAAGTGTGGATTCCGTTCAAACTCCTTTGCACACCTATCAATTTCAGCCATCAAATTTTCACCTGCATCAGTGCCAAGACTTATATTTATCAGTCCTTGCTCAGTCACTTTCAACCTATTGATCTGTGCATTCAAATCAATTACTGCCGGCGGCATCGCATTAGACACTCCTATACGCGATGGCTCCTTATGCATTATCTCAATAATAAATCC
Source organism: Pseudomonas sp. GNP012 (assembly GCF_054343835.1). Classification (NCBI taxonomy): domain Bacteria; kingdom Pseudomonadati; phylum Pseudomonadota; class Gammaproteobacteria; order Pseudomonadales; family Pseudomonadaceae; genus Pseudomonas; species Pseudomonas sp. GNP012. Next base: position 3,482,676 of record NZ_JBTGUU010000001.1, read on the forward strand.
TGGAGAAATCAAAACCGTCCCCGAGAACAATTCGGTATTATCACCCAACATCTCTCGACTAAAAACAATATCACCCCGTGCATTCATCACTACTATTTTTGCATATACCTGCCCCAGAAAATAACCATGTGGTTTTCGATTCACAACATCAATCTTCAGGCGCCCGAGTGAAATATCTACTGCAATTCGGCAAAAGACGCCAAGCAACCCCCCCAGGTGTATGGACTGATCGACAAGAGAACTCGCATATTTTTTTACGTACGTGCAGTTATACTCAATATGTTTATCCTGAACCGCAACATAGTGACAATCCCACTGACACGCGTCATCACCTATTGCCGGTAGTTGCAATGCATATACACCCAACTCCAAATTACTGACAACCACCCTTGCTCCATTTATCTGTGCAACTTTGGCAGCCCCCCTTCCATCTCTCAGGAGCAGGGTCTTGCCCTGAATCTTATCGAGTATGTTTTCATCAAAAATAAATGATACGCTGCCGATTAAACCAGTAACACTGAGATCAGCACAACTAACCAAATCCAACGGACTCCTTAGTCCCAATTGAGTTTGAATCTGCTGAATGTCGTGATTTTCAACAAGCAGATACAGAGGATAAACAGCACTGGCGTTGCTAAAGGAATTACACTTAACTTTTTCAGGCGACAGCAAAACCCCCACGTAAGACATGACTGGTAAAAAGTCAACATTTCCGATATCGATACCTACTTCACTCAACAAGTCCATACCGGCATAATTGGCGACAACATAATCGCTGGAGTTACTGTTTCGACGAAAGCGCCGATAAAACTCTATCAACCCAGCCTCCCCCATCGATTTAACCAGTAGCAGATAGAAAAAAAGTATTAGGTGCCCATGAGGCCCTACATCGACAAGCCCTTTATCAAATGCCGCTTTGGCATTGATATAAAGCTGTTCTTCCCCGGTACCGTACAGCCAGCCGACTTTGTAAAAGTCCTCCCCCAGCTCCTTCTGTTGATACATTGCGCAAGAAATATTGTTCCAAATCTCACTCATCCTGACGACAGCATCACTGATGAACCGTCCTTCGTAACCATGAGATATTTCATGAAGAGAACCCCAATTGGTAGCCCTGATATCCAACCAGAAGTTCGCTACCGAATCCGTAGACTCCGCGGTCCATCCCCCCCCATAATAGGCAGCACCAGCACCTGATTTGTCCGCCTTCATGAAGTAACGGTTAGGAATATTTTTATCGGTGGGCACGCTCGGGGCAAATGAAAGACCGGCAAGATAATTGAAGTATTCAAAAACACCATCATAGTAAGCAGTCAGGCTATGCAAGCCGGATTTCTCATGCAACCTGCGCAGGACCTCTTTATCCTTGGCAGGAATTAGAATCATTGCATAATCACAAACATACAATGCATATGGTGCTGCCAATCGGTCCCACTCTTTAAAAAACTCATCTGCATCCAAACCCGCCTGGCAGGTTGGCAAACTTCCCCCGCCGTTTACAAACTCCACCTCAACATTAACCTGCTGGCCAGCGGTATCGGTATAAGGCGTAGTCAAAAATATGGCTGACGCATGCTCAGCGAAAACTTCTTTCCACTGAGTGGTCACTGTGTGGTGGTTCTCTTTTGCGCCGTCATCATTCAGCAAGTTCAGAGTTACCCCCATACCCGTTTCCGGGAGAGATTGACGAAATCGTATTGACTCGCCTGCCGAGACAATCAACGAAGTTGATTTTCGGTCATGAAAAATTCCTTTGCTGAGTCCCGACTTAAGCAACCAATCAGGTCGCTCAAGGCTGTAAATTGTCTGCGTGTATCTCTTAGTCTCTTCGTTAGCCATTTCAACTCGCCCATAGAAAAGCGCTGGATTTCGAAAAGACATTAGGATCAAAAACATATTTATATAACTGTCATAAATTACAGTTCGTTAGACGGTAAACCCATAAGCCCGCCATTACGCAGAGAGAAATTGAATAAATAGAGCTAATCCGGAAAAAGGAACGCCTCCGAAGTGGAGGCGTCCGTTATCAATAAGCAAGTTGGGGTGACTCAAAAATCAATGGTCCGTAGCGAGTTACCCATCCCCGCATCGATGACCTGAATGTCAGGCCTGAGGCATTTTACGGAAGCCAACCGCCAGGCGGTTCCAGCTGTTGATGGTGCTGATGGCGACGGTCAGGTCGACCATTTCCTTAGGCGTGAACTGTGCGCTGACCACTTCGTAGTCTTCGTCCGGGGCGTGGGTCAGGCTGAGCTGGGTCAGGGATTCGGTCCACAGCAGCGCAGCGCGTTCACGCTCGGTGAAAAACGGCGCCTCGCGCCAGGCCGTCACGGCGAACAGACGACGCGGGGTTTCGCCCCCCTTGATCGCATCGGCGGTGTGCATGTCGATGCAGAAGGCACAGCCGTTGATCTGCGAAGCGCGCAGCTTGACCAGTTCAATCAGGTTTTTTTCCAGCGGCAACTTCGACACAGCTGTTTCCAGGGCGATCATCGCCTTGAGGGCATCAGGGCTGGCAGTGTAGAAATCGATACGGGGTTGCATGGCGTGCTCCAGGGCAAATGGGTGTGTCGCTACGTTAGTCCCCCGGCCGGTCTACACAAATAGCCAATATTCCAGAAGTCGAGGAGGCCACTGCCTGCAAAGCTCAGCCACTATCGCACTGGCATTGTGCGCTGCCATCCCGATGTGACGGATTTGCGGGTCTGGTGCTGAATTCAATGCCGCCATCGCGAGCAAGCTCGCTCCCACATTTGACCGCACTCCCCTGTGGGAGCGAGCCTGCTCGCGAACCGCGAAGCGGCCATTCACACCCGATTGCGCAACCACCGCAGAAAGCCCTTTTTCTCCACCGCCACCGGCAGCTCCTGAGTCAGGGTTTTCGCTTTTTGCAGCCGGTAATCGAGCAAGGCTTGCATTGAATCGTTGATGTCATGACGGGCATCCAGGCACGGCTTGAGGTAGGACTTTTCGATGCGGTACAGGCCACAGAAGGTCTTGGCGGTAAACTGCGCAGGCAGCGCGCTGTCGGTGAGAATACCCGCCTCGCCGATCACCTCCCCCGGCCCCATGCGTCCGGATTCGAATGGCGTTCCGTGGCGCATCAAGGTCACCGAGATCACGCCGGATTCGATAATGAACAAGTGATCGCTGACCTCCTCCGCTTCCAGGATCACCTCCCCGGTGCGAAAGGTTTGCAGGGTCATGTTCTGGCTGAACGTGTCTTTCTCCTCCTGACGCAGGGTGGAGAAAATCGGCGAGCTGTCCAGCAACGCCCGTTTGCGTGTCGAGTTGATCGGCGGGTTGGGCTCCACGCTCGACAGCAAATTGACCCCGCACGCCTGCAAGTGCCGGTAGGCCAGGTCGTACAGCTGATTGCGCACTGAGCGTTTCTCGTCCATCGATGCGACAAACCCGCTGATTTCATAGACCACACCAGTGTTGCTGGCATTTTTCAGGCCGACGCTGGGCGACGGCGTCTCCAGCAGCGCACGGCACCCTTGCATGGCCCGCTCCAAGGCTTCGATCACCGTGTTCGGCCTCGCGTGGGGGCTCACTTCCAGGGATACGGAGATACCGAACATGTCGTTCGGCCTGCTGAAATTGATGATCTTGGCCTTGGCCGCCAACGAGTTCGGAATCACTGCCATGCAGCCCTGAGAGGTCTGCAGGCGGGTGGCGCGCCAGTCGATGTCGGTCACCTTGCCCTCCATGCCGTCGATGGAGATGTAGTCATCGAGTTGATAGGGCTTGGTGGTGTTGAGGACGATCCCGGAGAACACGTCGCTGAGGGTACTTTGCAACGCCAGACCGACGATGATCGCCAACGCACCGGAGGTGGCCAGAACACCCTTGACCGGCAGTTCCAGCACATAGGCCAGGGCCGCAATCACCGCGATCAGGAAAATCACCGCGCCGAGCAAATCCTGGAGCAAGCGCCCGGTATGCCCCACCCGTTGCATCATCACCGCGCCGATCAGCACGGTCAGGGTCCGCGCGCCGAACAACCACCAGCCGATCTGCAAGCCGGTGGCGGCCAGGTGCAGCGGCACGTTATCAGCCCAGGGCGGCGGTTCCATCGGGTTCAGGCCTTCGTTGAACAACAGGAGGCTGAACAACGAAAAAATCACCACCCGCACCAGCAGCCGCCAGGCACTGCCAGCGGCGCTGAGCAAGTACCACAACCCGAGATCGATCAGGATCAGCGTCATGGCGCAGATCAATGGGTGTTCAGTGAGCAGTGACAGCATCAAGCAACTCCATCCAGGGCCAATGACGCGAAGATCGCATGGATTGGCACCAGTGTAGGAGCAATTGATTTGGCGGGATTCCGCAAACGCCACAAAATCAAATGTGGGAGCGGGCTTGCTCGCGAATTCAGTGTGTCAGGCAACGTTTATGTTGTTTGACACACCGCTTTCGCGAGCAGGCTCGCTCCCACAGGGGGGATGCGTGAAGCCGAAGTTACTTGCTGTTGGTCAGCGTGCTGTAGCTGGTCATCAGGTTGCGGTAGTCCGGAATATGGTTGGAGAACAGCGTGCCCAACCCTTCGATATCGTTGCGCCAGTCGCGGTGCAGTTCACAGGCCAGGCCGAACCAGGTCATCAATTGCGCACCCTGGGCGGTCATGCGGCTCCATGCCGATTCGCGGGTCAGTTCGTTGAAGGTGCCGGACGCGTCGGTGACCACGAACACATCAAAGCCTTCGGCCAGCGCCGACAGTGCCGGGAACGCCACGCAGACTTCGGTCACTACGCCGGCGATGATCAGTTGTTTCTTGCCGGTGGCCTTGATCGCCTTGACGAAGTCTTCGTTGTCCCAGGCGTTGATCTGGCCAGGGCGAGCGATGTACGGCGCGTCGGGGAACTGCGCCTTGAGCTCGGGCACCAGCGGGCCGTTGGGGCCGGTTTCGAAACTGGTGGTGAGGATGGTCGGCAGCTTGAAGTACTTGGCCAGGTCGGCCAGGGCCAGCACATTGTTCTTGAAGCGATCAGGATCGATGTCGCGTACCAGTGACAACAGGCCGGTTTGATGGTCCACCAGCAGAACGGCGGCGTTGTGCTTGTCCAGACGCTTGTAGGAAGTGGTCATTGCAGTAATCCTCGCAGGTTATCGATGCAGATTCGGTTAGCGCTGGGAATCCAGCGCCTCGTGTTCGTTCGCCACTTGCTGGGCCTTGAGGTAGCTCTCGATCAGCAATTGATAATGCGGCATGGCCTGGGCGTAGACGGCGGCCCACTGTTCGGCATCGGGGCGGTTCCACGAGCCTTGCAGCTCGGAGAGCGTCGCCATGATGTCGATCGGCACCACCCCGGCCTGGGCCAGACGGGCAACGGTCAGATCAGTGGCCAGTTTCGAGTGGTTGCCGGAAGCGTCGACCACCGCAAACACCTTGTAGCCTTCATGCACGGCGGCGATGGACGGGAACGCCAGGCACACGCTGGTCAAGGTGCCGGCGATCACCAGGGTTTTCTTGCCGGTGGCTTTGACCGCCGCGTGAAACTGCGGGTTGTCCCAGGCATTGATTTCGCCTTTGCGCGCCACGTACTGCGCATGGGGTGCGGCCTCGTGGATTTCCGGGATCAACGGCCCGTTCGGTCCTTGCGGAACGGAAGCCGTGGTGATCACCGGCATCTTCAGCAGGGTCGCAGCCTTGGCCAGGGCAATGGCGTTGGCGCGCAGTTGGGGCACGTCCATGTCCTTGACGATCTGGAACAGTCCGCTCTGGTGATCGATCAACAGCATCGCGCTGTCATTGGGATCGATGGTCGGTTTCTGGCCGTTGAAGTTGGCCGCGTAGACAGTACTCATGTGCGTTTCCTCTTTCTTTTGGGCAACAGCCATCCCTGGCCTGAAAACCGGCCTACTCATCCTGTGTAGAGTCGGGTGTTGAAGCGCTGCGAATTAAGCGTGCATCCGGCCGAAGCGTCCGGACTGGAAGTCGGCGAAGGCCTGGTGGATTTCTTGCTCGGTGTTCATCACGAACGGCCCGTGACCGACGATCGGCTCGTCGATCGGCTCACCGCTGAGCAACAACACCACCGCGTCTTCGCTGGCTTGGAGGGTCATCTGATCGCCCTTGCGATCGAACAGGGCCAGTTGCCCCTGGCGCACCGGTTCCAGGCCATTGACCTGAACCGTGCCACGCAAGACCACCAGTGCGGTGTTGCGCCCTTCATACAGGTCCAGGGTCAGCGACTTGCCGGCATTCAAACGAATGTCCCACAGGTCGACCGGGGTAAAGGTGCGTGCCGGGCCCTTGTGGCCGTCGAACTCACCGGCGATCAGGCGCAGGCTGCCGGCGCTGTCCTTCAAGGCGATGCTCGGGATGTCAGCATCGAGAATCGTCTGGTAGCCGGGGTCGGCCATTTTGTCCCTGGCCGGCAGGTTGACCCACAGTTGCACCATCTCCAGGGTGCCGCCGCTTTTGGCGAAACCGTCGGAGTGAAACTCTTCATGCAGGATCCCCGAGGCAGCGGTCATCCATTGCACATCGCCAGGGCCGATCTTGCCGCCGCTGCCGGTGGAATCCCGGTGCTCCAGTTCGCCCTTGTAAACGATAGTCACGGTTTCAAAACCACGATGAGGATGCTGACCAACGCCACGTCGTTCGGTGGTCGGGGTGAATTCAGCGGGGCCGGCGTGATCGAGCAACAGGAACGGGCTGATGTGTTTGCCCAGGTTGTCGTAGGAAAACAGCGTGCGTACTGGAAAACCGTCGCCAACCCAATGGGTCCGTGGGCTGGTGTAGATACCGATGATGTTTTTCATGGTGTCTCCTGGTGAGGGGGTGGTGAAGCCATGGACAAAGCTTAAAACCGTGACCTTTGCTGCGCTAGACTGCAAAAATCAGCTTTAGCGTTCTATCTGGAGAACGATGGTGGAAGACCTCAACACCCTCTACTACTTCACCCAAGTGGTGGAGCATCACGGTTTCGCCGCAGCCGGCCGGGCACTGGACATGCCCAAGTCGAAGCTCAGCCGACGCATTGCCGAGCTTGAAGAACGCCTCGGCGTGCGCCTGCTGCACCGCACCAGCCGGCATTGCTCATTGACGGAAATCGGCCAGGCGTATTACCAGCGTTGCCTGGCCATGCGGGTGGAGGCGGAAAGCGCCGCCGAACTGATCGAGCGCAACCGCTCCGAGCCTCAGGGCATGGTGCGTATCAGTTGCCCGACGGCGCTGCTCAACACTTGGGTCGGGCCAATGCTGACCCGCTACATGCTCAAGTATCCGTTGGTGCAAGTGTTCATCGAGAGCACCAACCGCCGGGTCGATCTGATTCACGAAGGCTTCGACATTGCCCTGCGGGTACGCTTTCCACCGCTGGAAAACACCGACATGGTGATGAAGGTGCTGGGCAACAGCACCCAGAGCGTGGTCGGCAGCCCGGCCTTTTTATCGCGCCTGTCGACACCGGCCTCCCCGGCCGACCTCAGCGGCCTGCCGAGCCTGCACTGGGGCGCGGCGCAGCGCGAATATCAGTGGGAACTGTTCGGCGCCGATGGCAGCACGGCGATGATCCGGCATGCCCCGCGCATGGTCACCGATGACCTGTTGGCCTTGCGCCATGCGGCAGTCGCCGGGATCGGCATCGTGCACCTGCCCAGCGTGGTGGTGCGCGATGAAATCGCTGCCGGGCAACTGGTGGAACTGGTGCCGGGCTGGGCACCGAAGAGCGGAGTGATCCATGCGATCTTCCCCTCGCGTCGGGGGTTACTGCCGTCGGTGCGCACCTTGATCGATTTTCTCGGGGAAGAATTCAGCCGCAGTGATATTGCTTGAAGGCAGCGGCAAGCTTTGAGCTGAAAGCGGCAAGTTGATTGGGGGGGGGTAGCGGAGATTTTATTTCGGGCATAATATTAAATTTGATTACACCCATAATATTGAGCCCACCGAGGACTCCGTCATGCAAAGCCCTAACCGCGACGCCACCCTCGCCCAATGGATCGCCCAGGAACAGGCCATGCGCGCCCGCCTTGCCGGGCCCGGCAGTCTGTCCATGGCCGAGGTCAGCGCGTTGTCCCCCGCCGAGTTTTTCGAAGGCATTGGCAACGGCGAATTGCCCTCCCCGCCGATTGGCACGCTGATGGATTTCATCCCCATCCAATGGTCGACCGGACTGTTCATCTTCCAGGGCACGCCGGATGCCCGGCACTACAACCCGCTGGGCACGGTCCACGGCGGTTATGCCGCAACCTTGCTTGATTCATGCATGGGTTGTGCGGTCCATACACAACTGAAAAAAGGCCAGGGTTACACCACGCTGGATCTGCGCATCAGCTACGTCCGCGCGTTGAACAACGCCAGTGGACCGGTGCGTGCCGAGGGCAAGATTGTGCACTTGGGTCGCTCGACAGCGCTGGCCGAGGGGCGGATTTATGATGTGGATGGGCGGTTGTATGCGACGGGGACCACCACTTGCATGATTCTTGAGCCTCGGGGGTAAGGCTTCAGACCGAGTCGCTACCTTCGCGAGCAAGCCCGCTCCCACATGGGGAATGCATTCCAAATGTAGGAGCGGGCTTGCTCGCGAAGGCGTCGGATCAGACACCATCACCCCACCAGACTGCCGATGATTCTTGATTTCCAGTAAACATTGCTTTGCCAATCCAGCGGTTTTTCTCACGGATGCAGGCGCAGATACTGCCGCCCATTCCCACTGCAACCTCTGGAGTCATCAATGTCCATTCCCGCCTTCGGCCTGGGTACGTACCGCTTGCAAGGCCAGGTGCTCATCGATTCGGTGAGCATCGCCCTGGCGCTCGGTTACCGGGTGATCGATACCGCACAAATCTACGAGAACGAAGCCGAGGTCGGCGAGGCTATCGCCGCCAGCGGCATCGCCCGGGAAGACCTGTTCATCACCAGCAAGATCTGGGTCGCCAACCTGGCCGGTGATCGACTGATCGACAGCCTGAAGGAAAGCCTGGGCAAACTGCAGACCGATTACCTGGACCTGACCCTGATCCATTGGCCTTCGCCGGACGATCAAGTGCCTGTCGCAGAGTTCATGGGCGCCCTGCTCGAAGCCAAACGCATGGGCCTGACCCGACAGATCGGTGTGTCCAACTTCACCATCGACCTGATGAAACAGGCGGTTGCGGCCATCGGCGCCGAGCACATCGCCACGAACCAGATCGAACTGCACCCGTACCTGCAAAACCGCAAGGTCGTCGCATTCGCGCAGAGCCAGGGCATTGGCATCACGTCCTACATGACTCTGGCTTACGGTGAAGTCCTCAAGGACCCGCTCATCCAGCAGATCGCCGAACGCCTGCGAGCGACGCCGGCTCAGGTCACCCTGGCGTGGGCCATGCAATCGGGTTACTCGGTGATCCCGTCGTCCACTCGCCGGGCCAACCTCGAAAGCAACTTGAAGGCTCGCGAACTGACCTTGAGCGAGGCCGACATGGCCTTGATCGCAACACTGGATCGCGGCCACCGGTTGACCAGTCCCAAAGGCATCGCACCGAGCTGGGATTGAGCCTCAGTCCTGCTCGAGACGCAGGTCCAGGCGGGTCATGGCTTTCTGCAACTGGTCGACGGCGGCGTCGATCAGTGCCGCGCGGCCGTCATTGCACGCCCGCTCCAGTTGTTCGCAACACTCGACCAGGCCAAGCGCTTGCACCAACAGCGCCCCGCCCTTGATCCGGTGTGCCAGTGTCTGCAAACCCGGGCGGTTGTCGCTGGCGTGCAAGGCCAGCAAATGCACGCGGTCCTCACGGTTGGTCAGCGCCAGATCGTGCAGCAGTTGATCGACCAGCTCAGGGTCCGTATCCGCATAGCGCTCCAGCCCGCTCAAGTCGAACTCGGCCAAGCCTGGGTCGTCATTTGCCGCCGGGGGTGTGCTGGAAAAGCGCAGAGCCAGCCACGCCTGCAAATCCACCAGGCGAATGGGTTTGAACAGGCAATCGTCCATGCCCGCCGCCTGACAGCGGATTTTCTCCTCAGCCTGCGCATTGGCGGTAAAGCCCAGAATCAGCGTCGGCGACAACCCCTGCAGCCGCTCTTGCTCACGTATTGCGCCCGCCAATTCGTAACCGCTGAGCACCGGCATGTTGCAGTCGGTAATGACCAGTTCGAAACTCTGTTCGAAACTCTGTCCGCGCCACTGTTCAAGCCCCTGCGCCCCGTCCTCCGCCAGCACCACACTGTGGCCCAGATAGCTCAGCTGCCGCGAGAGCAGCAGGCGATTGGCCGGGTAATCGTCAACCACCAGGATCGACAACGCCCGGGTCGTGAGCTGCGCCGAGTCCTGGGGCATCCCCTCCGCGGGCAACGCTTGCAGGGCGGGCAGCATCAGGCTGATGTCCACCCGCGTGCCGCGCCCAGGCTCACTGTCGAGATGCAACTGCCCGCCCATCATTTCGCACAAGGTACGACTGATTACCAGGCCCAGGCCGGACCCTTGCCGGGCGGTCTGCTGATTGTTATCGGCCTGCACGAACGGGCTGAACAGGCGTTGCTGGTCGAAAGCGCTGATACCAATGCCGCTGTCCTCGATCCGTACGCTGACGGCGAGATGCGCCGGAGCTTGCGGCCGCACTCGCAGTGTCAGGCTCACCTGGCCTGCACGGGTGAACTTGATGGCGTTGCTCAGCAGATTGGACAGCACTTGTTTGAAGCGCACGGGATCGAGCATCACATCAAGGTCACTGTGTTCGGCGAGCTCGACCCGCCATTGCAGATTCTTCTGAATCGCCAGCCCTTCGAAAACCCGGCAGACCGATGTCACCAGCGCATGCAGGTTGACCCGCTCCGGCGCCAACGACAAATGCCCAGATTCGATCCGGGCGACGTCCAGAATGTCGCCGATCAAATCCAGCAATTGCTGCCCGGCATTTGACGCGACCTCGATGGCGGCGCGGTCGGTCACCCCTTCATCGGCCCGTTTCAGCGCCAGTTCGAGCATGCCGATCAAGGCGTTCATCGGCGTGCGAATCTCATGGCTCATGGTGGCCAGGAACGTGGTCTTGGCCCGGTTGGCGTCGTCCGCCGCGTCCTTGGCTTCCTGCAATTGCCCGAGCAATTGCTGACGCTGGCGAATCTGCCGCCGCTGCCAGACGATCCCGGCCAACGCGAGCAACAGCAAGACACCCGCCAGCGCAAACGCCTGCAAGATCGCCTGTCGGTGTCGCAGCCAGTAGCTCTGCTCGACCACCGAGTCATAGCGCCAGGGTTGAGTCAGTTCGTCTATTTCTTCGGGAGGAATGCTTAACAGCGCCTTATCCAGAATCGAATGCAGTTCGGCAGCCTCGCGACTGGTTGCCAGAGTGCTTCGGACAGGGTTGGCACCCACGGTGCTGGTCACCTGCAGGCGATCGCGATACTGCCGGGAAATCAGGTAGCGAGCGCTGATCAAGGAGTTGATGCCGCCGTGGACCTTGCCCTGGGCGACCATTTTCATGGCGTCCGTCGACAGTGGTGCATCCACCAGCTGGATCTGCGGGTGATGCTGGCGAAGGTATTCGCCGGCAATGTTGCCCTGGGTCAGTGCCAGGGCTTTTCCCGCCATGTCTTCCAGCGTCCTGGGGCTGTCCCCGGTCGCTCGGGTCACCAGCACCGAAGGGCTGCTCAGAAACGCCCGGGTGAACAGCAGTTCATCCTCACGCTGGGAACTGAGGCCGATACCGGCCAGCACATCGACCTGCCCACTGGTGATGCCGGACACCATATCAGTCACTGATTTCATGCTCTGGATGTCGAATTGCAGCCCGGTGCGCGAAGTGATTTTCGCCAGCACATCGACGCTGATACCGCGAAACTTGCCTTCGCTGTCGATAAATGAAATCGGCGGAATATTGTCGTTGATTGCCACCCTCACCCGCGGGTGGCGTTCGAGCCAGTGCTGTTCCGCCACACTCAATTGCAATGACCGGGTGCCGTGGATAGATACGCCATTGCCCCCCCAGCGACGCAGAATGTTCATCTGTTCATTGGGGGTGATGGCCGCCAAAGCCTTGTTGACGATGCGCAACAGCGAAACGTTGTCGCGGGTCATCGCGAAGGCAAAGCGCCCGGACTCCATGGGCGAGAAGTCGGTCAGTTGCACGTTGTTCAGGTAGTTCCTGCTGATCAGGTAGTGGGCATTGATCGCATCGCCCAGATAGACATCGGCCTGGCCGAAAGCCACGGCACCCATCGCCGCCAGTGTCGAGGGAAACAGCTGGACCTGCGCCTTGGAATAGAACTGTTGCACGCTGTATTCGGGCAAGTAGTGATACAGCATCACCAACCGCTGGCCGGCCAGAGTCGAGTCAAGCACCGGAGGGGAATCGGTGCGGGTGACCAGCACCGGTTGATCGACCGCGTAGGCGCTGGACATCTGTAACTGTGGGTCCTCGGCTTCATATCGATTGGCGGTTCCCAGAAGGTCTGCCCGCCCCTCCTTGATGGCCTGCAGCGCGTCGGCTCGCGACGGATAACAGTGCACCTCTATGTCGATGTTCAACAATTGTTCGAGCAACCCGGCGTAATCGGCTGTCACGCCTTCGAACACCTTGCCCGCCGTATTGAACTCGAAGGGGGGATAGTCCGGTCCCGAGACAGCCAGCACCAATTTGCCCTTTTGCTGCAGCCAGCGTAACTCGGTGTCCGACAACCTGACGCTCAGGCCTTCGGCACTCGAGCGTCCCAACAGGGTCAACGACTGTTGCGCACAGACAGTCGATGCCCAGAGAAGAAGGCCCGTCAGCAACCAACCAGCCAGTCGTCGGAAAACGTTCATTCAGATCAGGTGATTGCGCAGGGCGAAATCCCTCAAGTGCACCGACGAGCTCATGTTGAGCTTGAGGATGAGCCGGGTCTTGTAGGTACTGACGGTCTTGTAGCTCAGGTGCATGATCTCGGCGATCTCCAGGTTTTTCGAGCCCCGGGCCAGGTACTGCAGAATGGTCAGTTCACGATTGGAGAGTTTGTCGATCAACTGCTTTTCACTGCGTTGCAACTGTCCCATCGCCACAGAGCTCGAGGGGGTCTGGGCGAAATAGGTGTAGCCGGCCATCACCGAATTCACCGCCGCCTTCAAGTCATCCAGGTCCTTGCTCTTGGAAACATAGGCAACAGCCCCGGCACGCATGCAGCGGTCCTGATAGAACTGCGCCTCCAGCGAGGTAAACACCACCACACGACATCGGGTGTTTTCAGCCTTTATGCGATCCATCACCTCAAGCCCCGCCACCCCGGGAAGACCCAGATCAAGCAGCACGACATCCGGTTGATGCTCCCGGATCAACGACAGGACCTCGTCGCCACGAGAGGCCTCGTAAATCTGCTTGAACCCTTCACCCTTGAGTATGAGTTTGATCATGGAGCGAACCACCGGATGATCTTCCACAATCAGTGCTGACTTCATGACAACTCCCGTGCAAAACAACACGATCGGGCAAAAAATGCCCTCCAGGCACCGCAGCGGTTGGGCACAACGCTGCGCAAAGACAATTGCATGGAAGGCTGGAAAGAACTACCTGACAGAAATGACAGTTCCGACAAACGGCAGGCGACGATCGACGGTGCTCATCAACTGCGTAATCGACGCCAGGTCAGGCAGAACGGCCTGGCTGACCTGGACTTTGCCCGAGACAGGCGGCGCCGGCGCCTGCTGTTCATTGAAGATAAACCCGTGATGAACCTGTGGGTTGTCAGCCAGGAAACTGAACAGGTCCAGCCCTTCACTGGCCATCGCCCCATTGACGAGCACCAGGTCCAGGGGCTCGCCAGCGTACTCCACCAGTGGAAGGAGCTCGTCGAGGCTGTGCACCGGCGCCACCCGAAAGTAGCCGAGCTGGTTGAACAGCCGCTCGATCCGCAGGCGATTGAAGTGCTGCGCATCGGCGATCAGGATGCGCAAGGATTTATCCGGCAAGGTGACCTCCAAAAGGATGTCGGTTTCAAGAGGTCGCAAAGCCTACGGAAGCCCCTCCCAGGTTTATGTAGGAATATTCCTAAATGAATGTCGGTTAGTCTGACGTTTGCCAGGGAAACCTTGGCCTTCACTCCGTAGTACTAGGACTCCAGAACGCCTGCACCACCAGGGTCGAGGTCGAAATCCGGGCCACCAGCGCATCCAGTTCATCACCATCGACCGAGGTGGTCGCCAGAGTGGCTTCGATTTCAATTTCATCCGTGCCGAAGGCATGCACATCGACATCGCTGGCCGGATAGTTGCTGCGCTCCAGCTCGGCTTCGAGCAAGGCCAGCACGGTTTTTTGCTGCGTACGCCGGGCGATGACATAGACGATGTTGGTGACTTCCGCCGAAATCACGTCCAGCGGCTGACGGTTGATGTTGTTGACGATCGGCCGCAGCAAGGTGTTGGCCGCCAGCACGAACAGCGTGCCGAGCAAGGCCTCGGCCAGCAGGTCGGCACCGGCGCAGGCACCGACCGCCGCCGAGGTCCAGAGGGTGGCGGCCGTATTGAGGCCGCGCACATTGCCCTCTTCACGCATGATCACCCCGGCCCCGAGAAAACCGATGCCGGACACCACATACGCAACGACCCGCACGGCGCCATCGGCACCGGCAAGCCGGTTGGCCATGTCGACGAAAATCGCCGCGCCCACCGCCACCAGCACGTTGGTGCGCAGGCCGGCGGTGCGCTGCCGGTACTGGCGCTCGAAACCGATCAGGCCACCGAGGATGAAGGCTGCGCTGAGGCTGACCAGGGTGTCGAGCAGAGAGGTCAGGTTGAGGTTGTTGATGGCTTGCATGAAAACTCCTTAAAAAACCCACGATCCCCTGTGGCGAGGGGGCTTGCCCCCGTTGGGTTGCGAAGCGACCCCAAGACCGAAAAACGCGGTGCTTCCAGTAAACCGTGCTCTCAGGTTTTGCGGTTGCTGCGCAACCGAACGGGGGCAAGCCCCCTCGCCACAAGGGTTATGCGGACACTCCTTATTGCCAGCCAAACCGCCGGATGTAGACCCCCTTCACCGCCTGTGTCAGCGCCATGTACGCCAGCAGGATCACCGGCAGGAACACGAAGTACAGCGACGGCAATGCCTGCAGCTTGAAGTAATGCGCCAGCGGGCCCATCGGCAGGAAAATCCCCACGGCCATGATCAACCCGGTCATCACCAGCAACGGCATGGCCGCGCGGCTTTGCAGGAACGGGATCTTCGGCGTGCGGATCATGTGCACGATCAGTGTCTGGGTCAGCAACCCGACCACGAACCAGCCGGACTGGAACAGGGTCTGGTGATCCGGGGTGCTGGCATCGAACACGTACCACATCAAGGCGAATGTAGTGATGTCGAAGATCGAACTGATCGGCCCGAAGAACAGCATGAAGCGCCCGACATCCGCCGGCTGCCAGCGCTGCGGTTGCTTGAGCATCTCGTCATCGACGTTATCGAACGGAATGGCGATCTGCGAAATGTCGTAGAGCAGGTTCTGCACCAGCAGGTGCATCGGCAGCATCGGCAGGAAGGGGATGAACGCACTGGCCACCAGCACCGAGAACACGTTGCCGAAGTTCGAACTGGCGGTCATCTTGATGTACTTGAGCATGTTGGCGAAGGTCCGGCGCCCTTCCAGCACGCCCTCCTCCAGCACCATCAGGCTCTTTTCCAGCAGGATGATGTCGGCTGCCTCCTTGGCGATGTCCACGGCACTGTCCACGGAAATGCCGATGTCGGCAGTGCGCAGGGCCGGGGCGTCGTTGATGCCGTCGCCCATGAAACCGACCACATGGCCGTTACCCTTGAGCAGACGGACGATGCGTTCCTTGTGCGACGGCGTAAGTTTGGCGAAGACGTTGGTGGTCTCTACGGCTTTCGCCAGCTCGGCGTCGCTCATGCGCTCGATGTCGTTGCCCATCAGCAGCCCCTGCTGCTCCAGGCCGACTTCGCGGCAGATCTTCGCTGTAACCAGTTCGTTGTCACCGGTCAGCACTTTCACCGCCACGCCATGGGCCGCCAGCGCCTTGAGGGCCGGCGCGGTGCTTTCTTTCGGCGGATCGAGAAAGGCCACATAACCGATCAGCGTCAGGGCCTGTTCATCGGCCAAGCCGTAGGTGTCGCGGCCTTCGACCATTGGCCGTGCCGCTACCGCAACCACCCGCAGGCCCTCGGCGTTGAACGTGGCCGTGACCTGACGGATGCGCGCCAGCAGTTCTTCGCTCAAGGCTTCATCGACTTCGCCATGGCGCACCCGCGAGCAGACCGCCAACACTTCCTCCACCGCCCCCTTGCAGATCAGCAGGTGCGGTTGATCGCGCTCGGCGACCACCACCGACATACGCCGGCGAGTGAAGTCGAACGGAATCTCGTCGACCTTGCGAAACGCCGTGCCGACTTTCAGTTCACGATGGATTTCGACGTGCTCGAGCACCGCCACATCCAGCAGGTTTTTCAGGCCGGTCTGGTAGTAGCTGTTGAGGTAGGCCATTTCCAGCACGTCATCCGAGTCGTTGCCCCAGACGTCGACGTTGCGCGCCAGGAAGATCTTGTCCTGGGTCAGGGTGCCGGTCTTGTCGGTGCACAGCACGTCCATGGCGCCGAAGTTCTGGATCGCGTCGAGGCGTTTGACGATGACTTTCTTGCGCGACAGGAACACCGCGCCCTTGGCCAGGGTCGAGGTGACGATCATCGGCAGCATTTCCGGAGTCAGGCCCACGGCAATCGACAGTGCGAACAGCAGCGCTTCGGTCCAGTCGCCCTTGGTGAAACCGTTGATGAACAACACCAGCGGCGCCATCACGAACATGAAGCGAATCAACAGCCAGCTGACTTTGTTGACGCCGGTCTGGAACGAAGTCGGCGTGCGATCCGTCGCCCCGACCCGCTGGGCCAGGGCGCCGAAATAGGTGCTGTTGCCGGTGGTGAGGATCACCGCCATGGCCGTGCCGGACACCACGTTGGTGCCCATGAACAGGATGTTGTCCAGGTCCAGCGGGTTCTGCGTGTCGCGGTCCTGCTGCCGGGGAAATTTCTCCACCGGCATCGATTCGCCGGTCATGGCCGCCTGGCTGACGAACAGGTCCTTGGCGCTGAGCACCCGGCAATCGGCGGGAATCATGTCCCCGGCCGACAGCACGATCAGGTCACCCGGCACCAGTTGTTTGATCGGCAATTCGATGCGCTGCGCGCTGTGGTTCTCAAGGTCCCGGCGCATCACTGTGGCCGTGTTGCTGACCATGGCCTTGAGAGCATCGGCGGCCTGATTGGACTTGGTTTCCTGCCAGAAACGCAGCAGGGTCGAGAGCACCACCATGGAGAAAATCACGATGGCGGCTTTCATGTCTTCGGTCAGCCAGGAGATGACCGCCAGCAGTGTCAGCAGCAGGTTGAACGGATTCTTGTAGCAGTGCCACAGGTGCGTCCACCAGGGCAGCGGTTGTTCGTGCTCGACTTCATTGAGGCCGAACTGCTCGCGCAGGGCATCGGCTTCAGGCTCGCTCAAGCCATCGGTGTGAGAGCCGAGTGTGTCGAGCAACTGGCCAGTTTCGCTGCCGGCAGCGTTGACCAGGGTTTGCGCCAGGGTGGGCGGGACTTCACGGCTGACCGTGGTGTCGGTGAAGGTTTCCAGCAACGCCAGGCGACGGAAGTGCCGGGCGATGTGGCGGTTACGCAGGAAGCCTGCGAAGAATTCCTTGAGGGTAGGTTTCATGGCTGGTGCCCCTTTGGTCAGCCGGGAAACCGTCGAGCAGGCAGGTCCACGCCTCTGCCGCCGGAACAACCGGCAAAGCAAGGCCTGGCGCGCCGGTCACGAATGACAGGCGTGTCGATAGAGCGGCGGCCACGACAAAAAGTCGAAACCACACACTGTTCAGTGTCGATGAGAGGGACGTCGGGACACGGCCGGGACTGGCCATGATCAGGATGCCGCTGCTCGCTTGTCGGCGAGACAACGGCACAGGAGACTGCGCGTTATCTTGCCGAGAAAATGCCGGTTACCGAGACCGGCCGACAACTGTCACTCGAACAAGTACCCACTGTGGGTCTCCGTAATGGATGAAAACGCGCGAAGCTTACGCCCCGATGTTTGGGGAGTAAACCCGTTACATAGTCTTGCAGGGGCAATCTCGGAGTTCTTCAGGAAGGGTTCAGGAATCAATGTTTGCGGTGTTCTTTCCGGCCCCTTCGCGAGCAAGCCCGCTCCCACAATTGATCTGCGAACACAGGGCAAAATGTGGGAGCGGGCTTGCTCGCGAAGGCGGCCTGTCAGGCGCTGAAAAACTTAGCTGGCGGTTGCCAACAACAGATCCACCACCGACCGCCCATGCCCGCGATGCTTGCCGTGCTCATACAAAGAGCCGGCAATCTCATCGGCACGGATCGGCAGGATCGACAACAAGGTGTCGCTCAGCCCGTGGCTGGCCTGGCAGAAGCCCTGCATGTAGAGGCCGGCCTTGCAGCGTTCATCCGTGATCAGTTTGTAATTGCGATCGACCTTGAAATCGCCCAGGTACTCTTCCAGCGGCGCCAGCAGCTTGCGGTGCATCTGCCGCTCGTAACCGGTGGCCAGCACCACGGCGTCGTAGTGACGCACCGAGACTTCACCGGTGGCGTTGTTGCGCAGCACCAGTTCGACGCCGCGTTCGTTGGCGGTGGCCTTTTCGATCGTGGTCAGGGTATGGAACGCATGACGGGCGATGCCCGAGACCTTCTGCCGGTAGAAGATGCCGTAGATGCGCTCGATCAGATCGATGTCCACCACCGAATAGTTGGTGTTGTGGTACTCGTTGACCAGGCGCTCGCGCTCGCTGTCGGGCTGCTGGAACACCAGGTCGGTGAACTCCGGCGAGAACACTTCGTTGACGAAGGGGCTATCGTCGGCCGGCTTGAGTGCCGAGCCGCGCAGGATCATGTCCACCTGCACCGACGGGAAGCTGTCGTTCAAATCGATGAAGGCCTCTGCGGCGCTCTGCCCGCCACCGATGATCGCAATGCTCATCGGCTGGTTGTTCACGCACGGTTGTTTGGCCATCTGCGCCAGGTACTGGGAATGGTGGAACACCCGGCCGTCATCCTTGAGCGCCTTGAACACTTCGGGAATACGCGGCGTGCCACCGGCGCTGACCACCACCGAACGGGTGGTGCGTACCTGTTGATGGCCGCTCGCATCGCGGGAAATCACCCGCAGTGCCTCGACCTGATGGTTGTGCAGCACCGGCTCGATGGTCAGCACTTCTTCGCCGTAACGGCTTTGCGCCGAGAACTGCCCTGCAACCCAGCGCAGGTAGTCGTTGTACTCCATGCGGCACGGATAGAAGGTGCCCAGGTTGATGAAGTCCACCAGGCGCCCGTGGGCCTTGAGGTAATTGACGAACGAGTAAGGGCTGGTCGGGTTGCGCAGGGTCACCAGGTCCTTGAGGAAGGAAATCTGCAACTCGCTCTGGGTCACCAGGGTGTTGCCGTGCCAGCGATAGTCGGCCTGCTTGTCGAGAAACAGCACATCCAGGTTGCCCTGGCTCGCCCCGCGCTCTTGCAGCGCGATGGCCAGTGCCAGGTTCGACGGGCCGAAACCGACGCCGATCAGGTCGTGAACGAGGGGCGATGCAATTGCCTGTGTCATTTCCAGTGTCCTCTGGATGTTCCCCGCAACAGCGGGGCATTGAACCTAAGTGACCTGACCAGCCTTGGGCAGGGCAACAGGTCGTCTGTTGAGTAGGAACGAGGACAATGGAACAAAATTTAACCGGGCTTGATGAGTCCCGGAGGATCAGTGGCCTTCCCACTGGCGCATCCGCGTACGGCAATGCTTCATGGCATTGACGATGTGCTTTTCCACCAGCGCACGGGAAATGCCCAGTTGCCCGGCGATTTCCAGATGGGACAGGCCATCGATCTTGCGCAGCAGAAAACTCTCGCGGCACAGCCGTGGCAGCTCCGCCAGGGCACGCTGGAGCATTTCCAGACGCTGGCCGTGATCGAGGACCTTGTGCGGTGAAGGTATGAAGCAGCTTTCTTCGCTGTCGAGTACGTCCAGCGGCTCGGTGCGACGCAAGGCGTTGCGCCGATGGTCATCGACGACCAGGTTGAGAGCGGTGCGATAAAGGAATGCCCGGGGCTGCTCGATCGGTGTATCGCTGGAACGCTCCAGGACCCGCAGGTAAGCGTCATGCACCACATCTTCGGCCACCTGACGGTTGCCCAGCCTGGCGTTCAGGAAACACACCAGCTCGCGATAGTAGTTCTCCAACATGACTCCCGTCCGCACGGGGGTGCGGTTGCTGTCCTTGAGCCGTTTCGGCGACTGCTGGAACACGCAGTGGCACGATAGTGGCAGTTTTAGAAGTGTAATTTATAGTAATTCTCATATAGATTTAAAGTACTGCTTCACCTCGCCCGATAAATAGTCCCCCGCAGGTGTTACGTCGTGTGTCTGTAGCTAAATTCACGGGGGCTTTCATCGTATTAAGGACAGCTCCCCGTCTCTGCCCGGACGGGCCGATTTCCCAAGGCCGGAACCCTGCATGAAACGCCCCCGACAGACCCGACGCGCCCTGCTTGCAGCACTTTGTCTGATCCCCGTGGTGGCTGTCGCCGCCTGGCAGTTCATCCCGCCGGGCCGCGACCAGTTCACCACCGTCCAGGTCAGCCGCGCCGACATTGAAAGCAGCGTCACCGCCCTGGGCACCCTGCAACCGCGGCGTTATGTCGACGTCGGCGCCCAGGCCTCCGGGCAAATCCACAAGATCCACGTGGAAGTCGGCGACCGGGTCAAGGAAGGCCAGTTGCTGGTGGAAATCGACCCGTCCACGCAACAGGCCAAACTCGATGCCGGACGCTTCTCCATCGAAAACCTCAAGGCGCAGCTGCAGGAACAGCGGGCGCAACACGAACTGGCCCGGCAGAAATACCAGCGCCAGCAGAACCTCGCCGCTGGCGGCGCCACCCGTGAAGAAGACGTGCAGACCGCCCAGGCCGAACTGCGCGTGACCCAGGCGCGCATCGACATGTTCCAGGCGCAGATCCGCCAGGCCGAAGCCAGCCTGCGCAGCGATCAGGCGGAGCTCGGCTACACGCGGATTTATGCACCGATGGCCGGCACAGTGGTGGCGCTGGATGCCCGCGAGGGCCAGACTCTCAACGCCCAACAGCAGACACCGCTGATCCTGCGCATCGCCAAGCTGTCGCCAATGACTGTCTGGGCCGAGGTCTCGGAGGCCGACATCGGCCACGTCAAACCCGGCATGCACGCCTGGTTCACCACCCTGAGCGGCGGCACCCGGCGCTGGACCAGCACCGTGCGGCAAATCCTCCCCGTGCCGCCCAAGCCACTGGACCAGACCAGCCAGGGCGGCGGCAACCCCGCCAGCACCAGCAAAAGCGGGAGTGCCCGCGTGGTGCTGTACACCGTGCTGCTGGACGTCGACAACGCTGACAACGCGCTGATGGCGGAAATGACCACCCAGGTGTTCTTCGTCGCCAACCAGGCGCAGAACGTCCTCACCGCACCCATCGCCGCCCTGCAAACCGGCGCACAGCCAGACCTGCAGACCGCGCAAGTGGTCGCCAAAAACGGCAGCATCGAACAGCGCAACGTGCGCACCGGCATCAGTGACCGCCTGCGGGTGCAGATCCTCGACGGCCTGCAAGAAGGCGATCACCTGTTGATCGGCCCGGTCGACGGGAGTGGCGGCTGAATGCTGACGCCCCTGATCGAACTTTCGGACATCCGCAAAGCCTACGGCGGTGGCGAGGCGCCTGAAGTTCACGTATTGTGCGGTATCGATCTGTCGATCCATGCCGGGGAGTTCGTGGCGATTGTCGGCGCCTCCGGTTCCGGCAAGTCGACGCTGATGAACATCCTCGGCTGCCTCGACCGTCCGACCTCGGGCGAATACCGTTTCGCCGGGGAAAACGTCGCCGCCCTCGACAGCGACGAACTGGCCTGGCTGCGGCGCGAAGCCTTCGGTTTTGTGTTCCAGGGCTATCACCTGATTCCGTCGGGTTCGGCCCAGGAGAACGTCGAGATGCCGGCCATCTATGCCGGCACTCCGGCCGCCGAACGCCACGCCCGCGCCGCCGCCCTGCTCGAGCGCCTCGGCCTGGCTTCGCGAACCGGCAACCGCCCCCATCAACTCTCCGGCGGCCAGCAGCAACGGGTGTCGATCGCCCGCGCGCTGATGAACGGCGGCCACATCATCCTTGCCGACGAACCCACCGGCGCCCTCGACAGCCACAGCGGTGCCGAGGTCATGAGCCTGCTCGACGAGCTGGCGAGCCAGGGCCACGTGGTGATCCTCATCACCCACGACCGCGAAGTGGCGGCCCGGGCCAAACGCATCATCGAGATCCGCGACGGCCTGATCATCAGCGACAGCGCCAGTGAAAACCCGACCGCGCAACATTCGGCCAACCCGGGTGCGCTACAAGCCGTCGACCTGCGCAAGCGCTTGAGTGAAGGCGCCGAAGCCACCGGCGCCTGGAAGGGCGAATTGGTCGATGCCGTGCACGCGGCGTGGCGGGTGATGTGGATCAACAAGTTCCGCACCGCGCTGACCCTGCTCGGGATCATCATCGGCGTCGCCTCGGTGGTGGTGATGCTGGCCGTGGGTGAAGGCAGCAAACGCCAGGTGATGGCGCAGATGGGCGCGTTCGGTTCCAACATCATTTACCTCAGCGGCTCGGCGCCCAACCCGCGTACGCCGATGGGCATCATCACCCTCGATGAGGTCGCAGCGATTGCCAGCTTGCCCCAGGTCATGCGGATCATGCCGGTCAACGGCCAGGAGGCCGGGGTGCGCTTCGGCAACCTTGATCACATGAGCTATGTCGGTGGCAACGACACCAACTTCCCGGCGATCTTCAACTGGCCGGTGGTCGAAGGCAGCTACTTCACCCAAGCCGATGAACAGAACGCCGCGGCGGTCGCAGTGATCGGGCACAAGGTGCGGACCAAGTTGCTCAAGGACGTGGCCAACCCGATCGGCCAGTACATCCTGATCGAAAACGTACCCTTCCAGGTGGTCGGCGTGCTCGCCGAAAAAGGCGCCAGCTCCGGCGACTCCGACAGCGACGACCGCATTGCCATCCCCTACTCCGCCGCCAGTGTACGCCTGTTCGGCACGCACAATCCCGAGTACATCGCCATCGCCGCCGCCGACGCGCGCAAGGTCAAGGAAACCGAAAAAGCCATCGAGCAATTGATGCTGCGCCTGCACGACGGCAAGCACGACTTCGAACTGACCAACAATGCCGCAATGATCCAGGCCGAGGCACGCACGCAAAACACCCTGTCGCTGATGCTCGGTTCGATTGCCGCCATTTCGCTGCTGGTCGGCGGGATCGGCGTGATGAACATCATGCTCATGACCGTGCGCGAGCGGACTCGCGAGATCGGCATCCGCATGGCCACCGGTGCGCGCCAGCGCGACATCCTGCGCCAGTTCCTCACCGAGGCAGTGATGCTCTCGGTGGTGGGCGGCCTCACCGGGATCGCCCTGGCGCTGATCGTCGGTGGCGTGCTGATTTTCAGCGAAGTGGCTGTCGCGTTCTCCCTGATAGCGGTGCTGGGCGCCTTCGGCTGCGCCCTGGTCACCGGTGTTGTTTTCGGCTTTATGCCGGCCCGCAAAGCTGCCCGACTCGACCCGGTCACGGCCCTTACCAGTGAATGATCGATTGATGAAGCCGCCACTCAGTGTGTTAACCCTGTGCCTGTTGCTCAGTGCCTGCGGCACCCCGGCCCAGCGCCCCGACAGCGGCATCCAGCCGCCGGCCTCTTGGCAATCGCCGCACACCGCAGGCGCTGTCCATGACAACCAGCAATGGTGGAATCGCTTCGGCAGCCCGCAACTGGGTCGCCTGATCGAACAGGCGCGCCTCGGCAGTTACGACTTGGCCGCCGCCATCGCCAGAGTGCGCCAGGCCCAGGCCGACACGGTCATCGCTGGCGGCTCGCAACTGCCGGAGGTCAAGGCCGGGGCCAATGCCAATCGCCAGAAGCTGATGCGAGGCAGCGGCTACAGTCAGCTCGATGCCGACAGCGATAACGACGCCGTCGACTACTTCAATGCCAACCTGGTGGCCAGCTACGAAATCGATTTCTGGGGCGGCCAGCAGGCCAGCCGCGACAGTGCGCAATTGAGTCTGAACGCCAGCGAGTTCGACCAGGCCACCGTGGAATTGACCTTGCTCAGCGGCGTGGCCAACAGTTACGCGCAAGCCTTGTCGTTGCAGGAGCAGAGCCGCATCGCCGAGTTGAACCTGACCAATGCGCAAAGCGTGCTGAAACTGGTGCAGACCCGCTTCGATTCGGGCTCGGCCACGGCCCTTGAACTGGCGCAGCAAAAAAGCCTGGTGGCGGCGCAGCAACGCCAGCTGCCGCTGGTGCGGCAACAGGCCGAGGAGGCGCGAATCAGCCTCGCCGCCCTGCTCGGCCGCCCGGTACAGGCACTGTCGCTGGGGCAGGAACGCTTCGATCAACTGACCTGGCCGGCCATCGACGCCGGGGTACCCAGCCAGTTGCTCAGCCGCCGTCCGGACATTGCCCGGGCCGAGGCGCAACTGGCCGCCGCCCAGGCCGACGTCACCGTCGCCCGGGCCGCCATGCTGCCCACCGTGACCCTCACCGCCGAAATCGGCTCCGGGGCCGACCGGGCCGACGATATTCTGCGCAGTCCCTTCTACAACCTCAGCGCCGGGCTGCTTGCGCCGGTGTTCAACAACGGCCGCCTCGGCGCCCAGCGCGACAAGGCCACGGCACGCCAGCAAGAACTGCTGGAATCCTATCGCGGCGCGATCATCAACGGCTTCGCCGACGTCGAAAAAGCCCTCAACAGCATTCGCGGGCTGGACGAACAGCGCGGGTGGCAGAGTGAAGAACTGAGCCAGGCACAGACCGCGTTCAACATCGCGCAAAGCCGTTACCAGGCCGGGGCCGAGGATTTGCTGACGGTCCTGGAAACCCAACGCACACTGTATGCGGCGCAGGATTTGAATGTGCAACTGCGCTTGTCGCGGATGCAGGCGAGTATTGCGTTGTACAAGGCGTTGGGTGGGGGGTGGCAGGCTCTTTAATCGTGGTGTCTGTCAGGACGCCTTCGCGAGCAAGCCCGCTCCCACATTTTGACCTGTGTTCACAGATCAATTGTGGGAGCGGGCTTGCTCGCGAAGGGGCAGGAACATTCAACATCAATGCCCATACTTTCTCGATTTAACGGTAACGCTGTTATCAAGCCTGAGATTGCTTAGCCTTCAGATTGCGCGCATACCACGGCCGCTGCGGCACCTTGCGGAACAAATCCTTCAACTTCTTTTCGTCCTCGCCAAAGGTAATGCGCAGCGCCAGCTTCATGGTTTCCGGGTCCATTTCCACTGACTTGCCCGCCTGCAACCCCGGCGTGGTGCTGCAGCCATGGGTGACCGGGCCGAGCCACGGATCATCGATTTCGACCCAGCGCCCCGGCGCAAACCAGGGCACGCCATTGACCTGCAGCCGACTGACCTGCCCCGGGTGGAAGCGCTCATGGGCGCGGAACCAGTCCTCCAGACGATCGTCGATCCAGCCGTGGAAATACCAGAACACCGGGTTCACATGGGAGGAAAACGGGTCGCCGAGGAAGTCGTTTTCCGCGGCGAACCAGCGCGCGGAAAAGTCTGCCGGATCACGGGCAAAGGGCACCGGCTGACCGTTGGACGGATCACGCGGCACAGAAGCCCAGCGCATGTGCAGCCAGTCGTGCAGACCCAGCTCAACCTCCGAACCGAACTGGCCGAGGGTCAGCGTCGACAGGTAACGCGGATCACGGTAGCGCGATTCCCAGACCTGGAAATTGCTGTGATACGTCTCGCCGGTCTTGATGTCACTGACCCATTGCGAGTATTCATCATCGTCCTCGGCCAGCCAGGTCGGTGGCAGCGCGGTGCCGTCGTGGTTGTCGAAGTATCGGGCGAAGCCGGGCCGGTCCCGCGCCAGTTCCGGTTGCGGCAACGGGAAGTGCTTCCAGGATGGCAAGTCCTGCATCGAACGTGCCGTGCCAAGCATGTGCCGGTGCATGAAGAAAAAGTCCACGCCCGACCCGTTGCG
Organism: Pseudomonas sp. GNP012; assembly: GCF_054343835.1. Classification (NCBI taxonomy): domain Bacteria; kingdom Pseudomonadati; phylum Pseudomonadota; class Gammaproteobacteria; order Pseudomonadales; family Pseudomonadaceae; genus Pseudomonas; species Pseudomonas sp. GNP012. The sequence goes on from NZ_JBTGUU010000001.1 coordinate 3,508,651, forward strand.
ATCCTTGCGCACACCTCGGCCATCGCGCTCCCTGTCTCGCGGACCGGGTTGCCAGCCGAGCCCGCGCAGGGCGCCGCGCTGGTCTTCGGACAGCTTGTGCCACTTGTCCCGGGAGGCATGCCAGAGCTGGTGGAACAGACGGTGCTCCGGCGATACCAGCCAGGCCAGCAAGGCCGGATTGAGGCCGGTGCGTTCACGTGCTTCAGGGAACACCTGTTTGACGGCAATGAAGCGATTGTCCTGGGCCGTCAGCATCAGCGGACGCTTGAGGTCCAGCACACGCCCGCTGAGACTGCCGCTGCCGGCGTTACCGAAACCGGCCCAGACCTCATCCAGGGTCATTTCGAATTCGTAATCGCAACAGCCGCTGGCACCCAGCAGTCGCCAACCGAGCTGCTTCGGGTTGGCCCCGGACAGATCGCCGAGCACCCGGTAACGGGGCTCCTCGGCGCAGCGCAAACGCTCGGCAGTGTCGAGGAAACCGACGACGCCGCGACCTTTGTGAGCGATGTCGAGAAAGACCTCCAGCCCTTCCAGCGGCAAGCCTTCTAGACCGGCGTCACGACCTTCGAACCGAATCTGCCAGACCCCGCGCAAGGCGTCCGCCAACCGCTGGCCGGCCACGTCCGCCACGTCGAACGAGGCTTCGTCCGGGGTGATCGCAGGGTCCGGCTTGGTCAGTTCGCGATGCCCGTAATAGACCGCAGGCACGGCGGCACCGGTCAGCGCCAGACCCGCGAGGAACCATCGTCGAGAAATCGTCATTGCCCTACCTGTGTCAGCCATGGAGCAGGCTTTATCCAAGCTAGAACGTTTGTTGTGCCGCAGAATTTAAGAGCTTCGCGAGCAAGCCCGCTCCCACATTGGAATGCGGTCACCTGTGGGAGCGGGCTTGCTCGCGAAGAGGCCGGCACAAACACCTAAATTATTGGATCAGCCATACGTTCCCCCCAGATAGCAAAGGCCCCCGCGCCTGATCCCCGACGGCGAACCTGACTGAGACGGCAATGACAAAACCACGTTCGAAAAAGGCTCTTTTCATCGGCTTGCCGCTGGCCCTGGCGATCAGCGCGGGGGCAGCCTTCGGGGCTTGGGACTACTGGTTCAGGGACAATCCCGGCTACCCGGTGAAGGTGATGAAACAGGCCGATCAACTGCAGGAGCGTATCCTCTCGTTCGACAGCCACATCACCATACCGATGGACTTCGGCACCGCCGGCAACGAAGTCGACAAGGACGGCGAAGGCCAGTTCGACCTGGTCAAGACCGGACGCGGGCGCCTGTCCGGGGCGGCGCTGACGATTTTCGGCTGGCCGGAAATCTGGAACGGCCCCAACGCGCCCCATCGCCCTACCGCCGGTTTCGTCGACGAGGCCCGACACGAGCAGGAAACCCGCTACAAGATCATCAGCGCGATGGTGCGCGACTTCCCCCATCAAGTCGCCATCGCCTACACCCCCGACGACTTCCGTCGCCTGCACGGCGAAGGCAAGTTCGCGATCTTCATCAGCATGCTCAACGCCTACCCGCTGGGCAATGACCTCAACGCCCTGGACAAGTGGGCGGCGCGCGGCATGCGCATGTTCGGCTTCAGCTACGTGGGCAACAACGCCTGGGCCGACTCGTCGCGGCCGCTGCCGTTCTTCAATGACTCGCGGGACGCCCTCGGCGGGCTGTCGGACATCGGCAAGCAAGCAGTGCAGCGTCTCAACGACCTGGGCGTGATCATCGATGTGTCGCAGATGTCGACCAAGGCCCTGGAGCAAGTCGCGCACCTGAGCCGCACGCCGATGGTCGCCTCGCACTCGGCGCCGCGCGCCTTGGTGGACATCCCGCGCAACCTCAGCGATGCGGAAATGCAGTTGATCAAGAACAGCGGCGGCGTGGTGCAGATTGTCGGTTTCCCGACCTACATCCGCCCGCTGAGCCAGGCCACCCAGGACAAGCTCAACGCCCTGCGCGCGCGCTTCGACCTGCAACCGCTGCAAGGCCTGGAAATGGCGCTGATGCCGGGTGACCCGGTGATCACCGTCTGGCCCGAGCAGCGTTTCGGCGAATACGCCAGCCAGCTCTATTCAATCCTCGACGAAGAACCCAAGGCCAGTCTCAAGGATTACGGCGACGCGATCGATTACGCCGTGAAAAAAATCGGCATCGACCACGTCGGCATCAGTTCCGACTTCAACGATGGCGGCGGCCTCGACGGCTGGAAAGACGTCAGCGAAGCCCGCAACGTGACCGCCGAACTGATCAGCCGCGGCTACAGCGAGGCCGACATCGCCAAACTCTGGGGCGGCAATTTCCTGCGGGTCTGGGACCAGGTGCAAAAGTCCTCCCGGCCCGTGGTCCAGAACTGATTTTTCCTTTTGCCAAAGCGAACCGAAGCCATGACCAACCGTCGTTCATTCCTCAAACAGGCCGGCATTCTGGCGGCCGGCATTCCCCTGGCCTCGGCCGTGAACCTGCCGGCACTGGCCGCGGCCCCGGCACCCTTGCCCAAGGACAAATGGGACCAGTTGCGCCAATTGTTCACGCAGGACCCGAACTACCTGCACTTCGCCAACTTCCTGGTGACCTCGCACCCGCGTCCGGTGCGTGAAGCCATCGAGATGCACCGCGCCAACCTCGATCGCAACCCGGGCCTTGCCATGGACTGGCATCGCGGCGAAACCGAACGCCGCGAAGAAGAGGTGCGCGTCTGGGCCGGGCGCTATCTGAAAGCCAAGCCGTCGCAGATCGCCCTGACCGGCAGCACCACCGAAGGCCTGGCGATGATCTACGCCGGCATCCACGTGCGCCCGGACCAGGAAATCCTCACCAGCGAACACGAGCACTACGCCGCCAACAGTGTGTTCGAATACCGCACCCAGAAAGACGGCACCCAGGTTCGCAAGATCAGGTTGTTCGAAGACCCGTACAAGGTCTCGACCGCCGAAGTGCTGGCCGCGATTGAACGCAACATTCGCCCCGAGACCCGCGTACTGGGCATGACCTGGGTGCACTCCGGCAGCGGCGTGAAGCTGCCCATCGGCGAGATCGGCAAACTGGTTGAGGAGAAAAACCGTGGCCGCGAGGACAAGGACCGCATCCTCTACGTGATCGATGGCGTCCACGGCTTCGGCGTGGAGAACGTCGACTTCCCGGACATGCACTGCGATTTCTTCATCGCCGGCACCCACAAATGGATGTTCGGCCCACGGGGCACCGGGATCATCTGCGCCCGTTCCGACGAGCTCAAGGACGTGACCCCGACCATCCCGACCTTCTCCGAGGCCACGCAGTTTTCCACGGTGATGACCTACGGCGGCTATCACTCGTTCGAACACCGCTGGGCATTGACCGAAGCCTTCAAGTTGCACCTGGACCTGGGCAAGGCCGAGGTCGCGGCACGCATCCATGACATCAACAGCTACCTGAAAAAACGCTTGCAGCGGCACCCGTCGGTGGAGCTGGTCACGCCACTGTCACCGGAGTATTCCGCCGGTTTCACCTTCTTCCGCATCAAGAACCGCGACTGCGAAGAAGTCGCCAATTACCTGATGGATCAGCGCGTGGTGTGCGATGCCGTGGACCGTGATGTCGGGCCGATCATTCGAGTGTCGCCGGGGTTGCTCAATACCCAAGCGCACATCGACAGGTTGATGGAACTGTTGGCCAGCCGGCTCTGACCCACCGATTTCAAGAAGCGAGAACCTCTATGAAAAGCCCCCTCAAAAACCTGGGCGCCCTGATGCTGCTGGGATTGCTCGGCAGTACCGTGCCAGGCCTGGCACAGGCCCATACGGCGCCATTACCGGGCAAAGTCTTCAAGGATTGTCGTGACTGCCCGGAAATGGTCGTGCTGCCCGCCGGCACCTTCACCATGGGTACTCCGGACGACGAAGTCGGCCGCGAGCCTGATGAAGGCCCGATGCATGAGGTGACGTTCGACAAACCGTTCGCCATGAGCCGTTACCAGATCACCGCCGGCGAATGGAACCAATACATGAAGGAAACCGGCATCACCCTGCCCGATGGCGACACCCGCCCCGGCCGCGCGTGCACCAACGGCAAGCCGAGTTACCCCCAAGGCCCGCGCCAGCCGGCGGTGTGCATGAACTTCGCCGAGGTCAGCGCCTACGTCGCCTGGCTGTCGATGAAAACCGGCCAGCACTACCACATCGTCAGCGAAGCCCAGCGCGAGTACGCGGCCCGTGGCGGATCGACGGCAGCGTTCCCCTTCCCGTTCGACCCCGGCACCGAGTACAGCATCGCCACCCACGCCAACACCTACGGCCCGACCGACGGCTACAGCTACAGCTCGCCGGTCGGCAGCTACCCAGCGAATGCCTTTGGCTTGTACGACATGCATGGCAACGTCTACGAGTGGATCGCCGACTGCTACCACCCGGACTACGTCGGCGCACCCACCGACGGCAGCGCCTGGACCGAGCCCGACTGCGACACCCTGCGCATCCGTGGCAACGACTGGGGCGAAGCACCGGTGTTTTCCCGTTCGGGCAACCGCAACGACATCGACCCGCAGACCCGTGGCGACTGGATCGGATTCCGTGTAGTACGCAGCCTCTAACCTCCCCCTACCCCTTGTGGGAGCGGGCTTGCTCGCGAAGGCGTCGTGTCAGCCAACATCAACTTTTCTGACCCGCCGCCTTCGCGAGCAAGCCCGCTCCCACAGGTTTTGTGTCGCCCGCCGTTTAAATAAAGCCCTTCATCAGTCGTTCTACTGGGTATCTGCCTTACGACCCAAGGAACTACTTGCCATGACCCAGCCTACCCGAGGCGCCATCGGCGAATTACTGGCCCTGTTGAAACCGTTTCGACTGATCGTTGCCACGTCCATTGTCCTGGGCATGGTCGGCGGCCTGAGCGTCACGGTGCTGCTGGCCACCATCAACACCGCGCTGCATTCGCCGGACGGCCTGACCCAGGGCGTGGTCGCACTGTTCGGCGGTCTGTGCCTGCTGGCCCTGGGCAGTTCGATCTGCTCGGACATCGGCACCAACTACGTCGGCCAGCACATCATTGCCAAACTGCGCAAAGAGCTGGGGGAAAAAGTACTCTCGGCGCCCATCGAGCAGATCGAGCGCTACCGCAGCCACCGGTTGATCCCGGTGCTGACCCACGACGTCGACACCATCAGCGACTTCGCCTTCGCCTTCGCGCCGCTCGCCATTTCCCTGACCGTGACCCTCGGCTGCATGGGTTACCTGGCGATGTTGTCGTGGCCGATGTTCCTGATGATGGTGCTGGCGATTGCCATCGGCACCGGCATCCAGTTCTACGCGCAGGGCAAGGGTATCCAGGGGTTCATGGCCGCCCGCGACGCCGAAGACGAATTGCAGAAGCACTACAATGCCATTGCCGGCGGTGCCAAGGAATTGCGCATCCACCGTCCGCGCCGCCAGCGCATGTTCGTCAAGGGCATCCAGGGCACCGCCGATTTCATCTGCGACACCCAGGTACGTTCGATCAACACCTTCGTGATCGCCAAGACCCTCGGCTCGATGCTGTTCTTCGTGGTCATCGGCCTGGCGCTGGCCCTGCAATCGTTCTGGCCCAGCGCCGACAAAGCGGTGATGAGCGGATTCGTGCTGGTGCTGCTGTACATGAAAGGCCCGATCGAGCACCTGGTCAGCACCTTGCCGATCGTCAGCCGGGCGCGCATCGCCTTTCGCCGCATCGCCGAGCTGTCGAGCCGGTTTTCCTCGCCGGAACCGCACCTGCTGCTCAACGACCAAGGCACCCCGCCGGCCGTGGTCAACAGCCTGCAACTGAACAACGTCAGCTACGCCTTCCCCGCCGCACCGGGCAGCGACGCGTTTCGCCTGGGCCCGGTGAACCTGACCATCGCGCAAGGCGACATCATTTTCATCGTCGGCGAAAACGGCTGCGGCAAGACCACGCTGATCAAGTTGCTGCTGGGCCTCTACGCCCCGCAACACGGCGAAATCCTGCTCAACGGCCAAGGCATCGATGCGCACAATAGAGACGACTACCGCCAGTTGTTCACCACGATCTTTGCCGACTACTACCTGTTCGATGACGTGGTGCAGGGTGACCAGCACATCCCCGAAGATGCCAATGCCTACCTGCAACGCCTGGAAATTGCGCACAAGGTCAGCGTCAGGGACGGCAGTTTCACCACCACCGACCTGTCCACCGGCCAGCGCAAGCGCCTGGCGCTGGTCAATGCCTGGCTGGAAGAACGCCCGGTGCTGGTGTTCGACGAATGGGCCGCCGACCAGGACCCGACCTTCCGCCGCGTCTTCTACACCGAGCTGCTACCGGACCTCAAACGCCTGGGCAAGACCATCATCGTCATCTCCCACGACGACCGCTATTTCGACATGGCCGATCAACTGGTGCGCATGGAATCGGGCCGGGTCATCACTGAGCGCGCGACTGCCTGACAGCGCTGGTTGCACGCAGGTTGTTGTTTTTTGAAGTTTGTTTTCCGGTTTAGGCAAAGTGGTCCGTCTAATAATAATTATCATTAACTAAAAACTGCACACACACTTCTGGAGCGATTCGAGCAATGCAAAGCCTTACTCTGTCCCGCGCACCCTTGGCATTAGCCATCGATCGGCAAAAGAAATTCCGAACGGTCGTGCCGGGTGCGCTGTTGACCCTGTTGCTGCTGGGCACTTCCCAGGTCGAGGCGGCCCCGGTGAACGTCAACGTGCCGGCCCAGTCGCTGGCCAGTGCATTGCGCGAACTGGGCCAGCAGACCAACCTGCAGATTCTCTACAGCCAGGACATGGTCAACGGCATCAAGTCCACAGCGGTGTCCGGCAGCATGGAACCGGAACAGGCACTGAAAACCTTGCTGCTGGGGAGCGGCATCAATTTTCAGTTGAATGGCAACACCGTGTCGCTGGTGCCAGCGGTCGGTGACTCCAGTGCATTGCAGCTGGGTGCGACCTCCATCACCGGCGTGGCGTTGGGCCCGACCACCGAAGGCACGCACTCCTACACCAGCGATGAAGTGACCATCGGCAAAGGCAACATCAAGCTCAAGGACATGCCGCAGTCGGTGTCCGTCGTCACGCGCCAGCGCATGGACGACCAGAACATGAACAGCCTGCAGGACGCCATGCGCCAGGTCACCGGCGTGACCATCAAGACCTACAACTCCGGCTCCAGCCTCAACGACGTCTACATGCGCGGCTTCCTCGTCGACCAGGTGCAGGTCGACGGCGTCTCGCAACCCACCGGCCAGGGCGACATGGCCACCAGTTTCGACCTGGCGATGTACGACCGCATCGAAGTGCTGCGCGGTCCGTCGGGCCTGTACCAGGGCGCAGGTGAACCCGGCGGTACGATCAACGTGGTGCGCAAGCGCGCCCTGGGCAAATTCGCCCTCGGTGGCGAACTGGCCGCGGGCTCCTACGACCACTACCGTTCCATGGTCGATGTCACCGGCCCGCTGAACGACCAGGGTACCGTGCGCGGCCGCTTCATCACCGCCTACGAGAACAACAAGTCCTACGTCGACTACGCGCAGAACGAACGCCCGATGGTCTATGGTCGCCTGGAATTCGACCTCGACCCGGCCACCACCCTGTCGGTCGGTGGCGCTTACCAGAAGAACAACTCCACCCCGGCGTTCGGCTTGCCGGCCTATGCCGATGGCACGTTGCTGGACGTTCCGCGCTCGACCTTCGTCGACGCCAAGTGGAACACCCTGAACGAGAAAGTCTGGGAATCCTTTGCCGAAGTTGATCACGAACTGGACAACGGCGGGCAGTTCAAGACCACCCTGACCTACCGCGACGCCGAAACCCCGGAGCGTAACTTCACCTGGGCCGACGGCGCGGTCGACCCGGCCACCGGTGACAGCTGGGCCGTGGCCTACGACTACTACACCCACATCAAGACCATTGGCGTCGACAGCTTCGTCACCACGCCGTTCGAGTTCGCCGATCGCCGCCACGAGTTCACCCTGGGCGCCGAGTACCAGCACCTGGACAAGGACTTCACCTACGGCGGCGGCGAGTACTTCCCGATCAACGTGTGGGATCCGGGCAGCATCGACATTCCCCGCAACGACTATGCACACGTCAACGGCAACTGGTCCAAGTCCGACCAGTACGGGGTCTATACCCGTGCCAAGTTCAACGTCACCGACTGGCTCGATGTCATCGGCGGCAGCCGTGTGACCTGGTACGAAGCCGACGCGAAGAACGCCAACGCCTTCTTCAACAACTTCGGCGAAGCCCACACCAGCATCAACCGCAAGGTCGTGCCGTACGGCGCCCTCATCGGCAAGATCACCCCGGAACTGTCGACCTACTTCAGCTACACCGGCGTATTCAAACCACAGAGCGAAATCGGCGCGGACGGCGAGCCGGTCGGCCCGCGCGAAGGCAAGCAATACGAGATCGGCCTCAAGCGCGAGTTCTACGACGGTCGCCTGAACGCCAGCATCGCGGCCTTCCGTATCTACGATGAAAACCGCGCCGAATACGACAACAACTCCGGTGCCTACATGACCGAAGGCAAGGCACGCAGCGAAGGTTGGGAAACCGAGCTGAGCGGCAACCTGACCGAGAACTGGAGCATCGTCACCGGTTACGCCTACACCTCCACCAAGTTCCTGGACGGTGATGCGGCCAACAAAGGCAATACCTTCAGCACCATCACGCCCAAGCACAACTTCAACCTGTGGACCAAGTACGAGTTCACCGACGGTCCGCTCAAGGACTTCAGCGTCGGCGGTGGCGTGCGTGCGGTCAGCGACACCTACTACCAGCGTGACGTGAAGTTCGAACAAGGCGGCTATGCCGTCACCTCGGCGCAGGTTGGCTACAAGTTCAACGAGAACCTGTCGTCGACACTGACCGCCAACAACCTGTTCGACCGCAAGTACTACGACCGCGTCGATGCCTCCTGGGGCACCAACTTCTACGGCGACCCGCGCACCGTGACCCTGAGCCTGCGCGCGCAGTACTGATTGCCGGCAGCTAATGCCTGTCAGCCGAGGCGCAGAACCTGTGGGAGCGAGCTTGCTCGCGATGACGATTGCACAGTCAACATCATCGTTGACTGACATTGCGCTATCGCGAGCAAGCTCGCTCCCACAGAAGTTGCAGCGGCCAAAGCCTTGCCCGATTCTGTTTTCTGTGGCGTGCATGTGACAACTCGGCGCTCTCTGCCTATCCTGCAAGGCAGTCTTTGCCCCCCTCACAACACACCATTCATGGATCGAAAATGGCGACGCCTGCGGATACCCCCAACAGCGCCATCAACGAGCAAGGTAGCCGCGCGAAGCTGTCCAGGCCCCTGCCCGTCAACCTGCGCGGACTGATTCTTTTCTTCGTCCTGCTGTCGGTTCTCGCGACGTTGTGCAACAGCCTCTACGTCGCTTACCGGGTGCAGCGTCAGTCACTGATCCATACGACGCTTGAGGCCAACGCAGCCTACGCCGCAAAAGTCGCTTCCAGCATCGGTGAGTTCCTGAACTCGGCGCACAGTCGCTTGAACTACAGCGCCAATACCCTCGGCCAGCACTGGAACGACCCCGAAGTGCTGCGCAAAGAAGCCATTCGCCTGCAAGCCCAGGATGCCGACTTCAACTCCATTGCCATTGTGGATGCGACAGGCAAAGTCCTGCAGGCCTATCCGGATACCTCGCAGATTGTCGGCGCCACGTTGACGTCGGAGGGCATCCAGCAGGCGCTCAAGGAACGTCGTCCATCGGTCAGCGCAGCTTACGTTTCCGCAGCGGGCAACCTGGTGGTGTTCATTTCACAACCGGTTTTCAACCCGTCAGGGGCGTTCATCGGCGTCGTCGGCGGCTCGGTCTACCTGCTCAAGCAAAGCACCTTTCATACGATCATCAGCCGTCACTTCCATCACGAAGGGACCTTTGCGTTCATCGCCGACGGCAATCGGCGGCTGCTGTATCACCCGGACCAGAAGCGCATCGGTGAGGTCCTGGGCTGGAGCCTGACGGTCGATGCGGCCTTGCGCGGCGAACGTGGTTCCCTGGAAGGCCCGAACTACAAAGGTGTTCCCATGCTCGCCGGTTTTGCCCAGGTGCCGGACGCCAACTGGGCGGTTGTCGCGCAACAACCCCGGGACCTCAGCCTCGCGCCGCTGGGGCAACTCATGCGCGACATGGTCCTGGGCATGATCCCTGCCGGGCTGTTGGGTCTGGGGCTGATTTTGCTCGGGACCACATTGATCGCCCGCCCGTTGCGCCAGTTGTCGGTAGCCGCCGACCAGTTGGCTGCCCCGCAAACGACCGAGCAACTGCGGCAAGTCCATGCCTGGTACCGCGACGCTTCGGCCATTCGCCATGCCATGCTGACCGGTGTGCAGCTGCTCCAGCAAAAGCTTGGCCAGCTCAGCCACGAAGCGCAAAGCGATCCCCTGACCGGCCTGGCCAATCGAAGGGCCATGGGCGGCGTACTGGATCTGTTGGCAAAAACCGGGCAAGCCTATTCGGTGCTGGCGCTGGATATCGATCACTTCAAAAAGGTCAACGACACCTTCGGGCATGACGCCGGTGATGTGGCCCTCAAAGAGGTCGCCGGCATACTCAAGCAGAATTCCCGGACCGGCGACCTCGCCTGCCGCTCCGGTGGTGAAGAGTTCGCGCTGATCCTTCCGGATACGCCGCTGGATACCGCCAGGGTCATTGCAGAACGGATACGCGAGCACATCGCGCAGACCGAGGTGCCGCAGGTTGGAAAGCTGACGATGTCCATCGGCGTGGCTTGCCGGAATGCGGACACCCCGATACCCGAAAGCGTACTGAAACTGGCCGATGAGCGTCTTTATCTGGCCAAGCAGAGCGGGCGCAACCGGGTGATGGCGTAGACGTCGCGTAATGGCCGGGAAAAGCCGGTCGATTCAGGCTGTCACTGCGTGGGTTCTTTTTCTTCGTCCTTCGAACCACTTGAGGTCGCGGCATCCTTTTCCATCGCTTGCGAATCGGCGCCGGAGTTTGAGCCCGCGGCCTCCTCGCCCTTCTTGTCGGCCTTCTCGTCTTTGGCTTCAGCGCCTTGAGGCTGGTTAAGGCCAGGAACGGCAGCAGGCGGGACAGCGGAACCCGCCGTCGCGTTCTCGGCGACCAGCGCAAAAAAAGAGCCCGTCGACAACAGACCCGCAGCCATGAGTGCGAGCATTTTCCTGTTCATTATTGGGGTCTCCCCGGTGAGGTATAAAACCTTGGAAGACCCGACATCGTAAAAGGTGCTGTCTCGCTGACGAACGGCGAAGGCGCCGGGATCAGGAATCGACCTTGTTGTCGTGCGCGGCGGCCCTGAGTTGCTCGGTATCGACGCGGACAAACGTGGAGTCCCCGACAGCGGTCAGGACATCCCCGGCGAAAACCTCACAGATGACGCGACTTTTGCGCCCGACTTCCCCCTCGACTTTTGCCCGCAATGTCAGGCGTACACCCATCGGGGTCGGCTTGATGTACTTGATGCCCAGGTTACCGGTGACGCAGGTGACGTGGGGCAAACTGCCCACTTCGCGCTGTTCGGCGCGGTAGTGATAGGCCATAGCGGCCCAATTGGAGTGGCAATCGACCAGCATCGCGATCAAACCGCCGTAAACCAGCCCCGGCCAGCCGCAATACTTGTCATCGGGCATATGCTCGGCCATGACATGCACCCCGTCTTCATGCCAGAAGCTCTTGATGTGCAGCCCGTGCGGGTTCTGGCTGCCGCAGCCATAACAAACGCCTTCAGGCGCGGCGATGTCTTGAAGCGAAATGTCCTGCGTGGTCATGGCGTGTTCATCCTGAGTAGCTGGTGGTTCAAAGCGGGCCAGGTCGTACCGGTTCGCAACGGCTGATCAATAAGGAGCAGACGCTTAGTTTCCAGGGTCTGGCCACAAGGTATTGGAAAATGCGTAAGCGATGGGCTCAGTTGGAAGAGTTGTTCAGCTGCTGAAGCTCAAGTTGCTTGGCAGCACTGGCTTCGAGGCTTGCACGCTCTTGGTCCAGATACCGATAAATGCTTTGGAAGTTAGCGATTTTCTGTTTGATTTCCGCCATCTTCTTTTCAATTAGCTTAGCGCCTTCAGCACAATCGATCAGTTTGTTGCGCTGCGCATCCAGAATCTCGCCTATTTCCCCCAGGGAAAACCCCATGCTTTGCGCGCGCTGGATAAAGTCCAGATCCTGCAGAGTTTGCTCTGTGTAAACGCGATAGTTGTTAGTTTGCCGCAGCGGTGAGATCAGGCCGATTTGCTCGTAGTAACGCAACGTATGGCGGCTGGCGCCGCTGCGGGTCTCAAGTTCGCCGATTTTCATGAAAACACCGCTTGACTATAGAGTTGGGTCGATAGTTTACGCTTGATTTTTCATCTTGAACAAGGAGCAGGGAAATGAGCGTGGAGTGCTTTGTCACGGGGGGTACCGGCTTCATCGGTCAACATTTGGTGGCGTACCTGAGTGCAAAAGGTCACACCATTCGGGTGTTGATGCGGCGCCCAGAGCGACTGGCTGCATTGCGCGAGCAAGTCGACAATTTGGGAGGTTGCGCGACCCGGGTATTTGCCGTGGCTGGCGATCTGGAACGGGACAACCTCGGGCTGAGTCTTCCTGACCGAGAAGTATTAAGGCGCGCCAGAGTCATATTCCACTTGGGCGCCCACTTCGCATGGGGGCTTTCCGTGGAGCATTCTCGTGCGGTGAATGTGGAAGGGGCAAAGCGCGTGGCGCTGTTGGCGGCTGAGCAAAAAAGCCGGTTAGTGATGATCGGCGGCTACATGCTGAAAAATCATGAACATCTGCAACGCATCGGAATTGACCCCCGTTACCCGGAGCTGACGAACTGGCCTGCGGTCTACCGACATGTCGGTGGTTACGAGGGGAGCAAGCTGGAGGCGCATTTTGCGACCCTGGAGGTCATGTCCGCCAAGGGCGGGGAGATTACCGTTGTCCACCCCGCGACGGTTTGTGGCCACAGCCGCACGGGGCATATCCTTGACGGTCAGCCGCTGGTGGAGCTGATACGCAACCTTGTGCAGGGAAAGCTGACTGCAGTGCCTGGTACCGCCGAGCACTGGCTGCCACTGGTCACCGTGGATTACCTGGTTGAACTGGTGGCGGTTTGTGCTTTTGATCCTGCCATGGCGGGCCAGGAACTGCTGGCGCTTGATGAACAAACTCCCAACTTGCGAGAACTCCTGGTACAGGTGGCACAACCGTTGGGCTTAAAGTCTCCCAAGCATTACATTCCACTGCGCTTGCTGAAGTTGCTACTGAGTATTCCTCCCGTTGCGCGTTTTTTGAATACAAAACCCGAAGCCTTGGACTTTATCCAGACCACTCGTTTTGATACAACGGCGGTCGGGCAATTTGCCAACAGGCATGGAATAGCCAAACCGGATATACGCAAGTCTTTGCAGCACACTGCAACGTTCGTCAACTCATATTGCATAGCCAAGGGCCAGGCCCTCTGACTGCTCCCTTGGGGGTTATCCGCAAACTTTGCGCCGTCGATGCAGGGCGGCATTCTATCGAACGACAATTCAGCGACAGGGATCGTCAACAATGCAATCTACTTTCAGCAAAGGCGTCATATTTGCACTCTGCGCCGCGGCACTGAACGCAACGATCGGTGTACTCAGCAAAGTACTCATGAGTAATGGTTTCACCGCCAGCAGTGTCGCTGTCATCAAGACCGTACTGGGTTGCGTGCTTCTCTCGATCTTGCTGTTTTTCCTCAAGCGCCCGGCGCCGTCGATCAAATGGACTCAGGCGGCTATCTGCGCATTCCTTGGCATCTTTGTGCTGTTCCATTTCGAAACGTCCGCCTATCGACACTACGCTGCGGCAGGTGTGGTGGTGGTACTGATGGCCAGTGCCTCAATTTCCTCGATCATTCTGGGGCGCATTTTCCTCAAGGATGCCATCACCGCGAATGCTACCGTTGGCGCCGCACTGGCAATCGCCGGGATCTCGGTGATCTTCGGCGGCGACCTGCAGCAGGGCTTTACCCTGCAAGGTGCTGCGCTCGCCTCCATGGCCGGCTGCGGCTATGGGGCCTTTTCGGTTGCCATGAAGCGTATGGGGGTGTCGGGGGGGCTGCACTTCACCCGACAATTGTTGTTCTTTGGCAGCCTGTACCTGTTGATGCCGGCTGCGGCCGATGGTTTCGCGATGGGCGAGCTGTCGCCGCTGGCGATCGCCGCGCTGCTGGCACTGGCCACGCTGCCGACAATCCTGGGCTTCTTCTGCACCACCAAGGCCATCGAGTATCTCAAGCCTTCCCAAGTGCAAGCGCTGGAGCTGACCGAGCCACTGTTCGCCGCGCTGCTGGCGTTTGTGGCGCTCAATGAAGTACCGCGCGAAAGCCTGTACGCGGGAGCGGCACTGATCATCGTCGGCCTGTGTTTCTCCAATGAACTGATTCGCTTGGGCAGCAAAGCATCCGTCCCTTCGACCGAGTGAGCTATTTTCGGATCCTGGTTACTTTAGCAATCAGTGGTTTTTAAGTGTTTTGAGCGACTGACAGCCTCTGGCCGATTGTGTTGAAAAAGTCGGCCATGGTTTGCGCATCCGAAAAGTTACTTTTGGCAGAGGGCTTCCGGACTCGGATTTCACGTAGCAGCGTGCGAAAAAGGCGTTTTCGCCAGTAAATGATCAGGCAGTTTGGGCAGTCCGACTTTTTCAACAGAATCGGCCAAAAGAGGACATTCACCTGGCGAGAAAAATTGGGCTAAACGCTCACGGGGTGGTGCGGCATTTCGACAAGCCCCTCACCACAGGTTTCCCGCAGCCGCTCGTAATCTGCCAATCCCCGACATCCCCTCTAGGAGCAATTCCCCGAGGGGACTACAATCGCCACCCCGCCTCGATGGCTGATCTCCTCCGCCCATGTTGACCTGCTCCGTACACCCGCTGCCCTATCGCGCCAACCCCGCCCAATATTTCGCGGCGATTCGCCATGCCCCCGGCGCCGTGCTGCTCGACAGCGGCCGCCCCAGCGCCGACCGCGGCCGCTATGACCTGCTCAGCGCCTGGCCGCTGGAACAACTGACGGTATCGCCCGACGAAAGTGGCGAGGCGTTCCTGCAACGCCTGCGCGATAACCTGACACGCCTGGGCGAAGCCTCTTTGCCGGCACCTTATGAGTTGCCGTTTGCCGGTGGGTTGATCGGCTACCTGAGTTACGACTTCGGCCGACATCTGGAGCGCCTGCCGAGCCGGGCCAGTGACGACCTGCATCTGCCCGACGCGCGTTTCGGCCTGTACGGCTGGGCATTGGTCAGCGATCACCTGGCGCTGACCAGCCAGTTGGTGTTCCACCCGACCCTGCCCGACAGCGAGCGTCAGCGCCTGATCGGGCTGTTCAGCCAACCGGCACCTGAAGCGATCGCGCCCTTCAAACTGCTCACCCCGATGACCGCCGACTTGAGCGCTGATGAGTATCAACAGGCCATCGAGCGCATCCAGCAGTACATTCAGGCCGGTGACTGTTACCAGGTCAATTTCGCCCAACGGTTTCGCGCGCCCTGCCAAGGTGATTCGTGGGCCGCCTATTGCGCCTTGCGTGAAGCGTGCCCGACGCCTTTTTCCGGATTCCAGAGCTTGCCTGACGGCGATGCCGTACTCAGCCTGTCGCCGGAACGCTTCGTCAAAGTCAGCCAGCGCCATGTGGAAACCCGCCCGATCAAGGGCACTCGGCCTCGGGGCCAGACGCCTGGGCAAGACGCCGCGAATGCCGCCGAACTGCTGGCCAGCCCCAAGGATCGCGCGGAAAACCTGATGATCGTCGACCTGCTGCGCAACGATCTCGGCCGGACCTGCCGCATCGGCTCGGTCCGGGTGCCGGAGTTGTTCAGCCTGGAAAGTTATCCGAACGTGCATCACCTGGTGAGCAGCGTCACCGGTGAACTGGCGGATGATCGCGACGCTCTGGACCTGATCGCCGGCAGCTTCCCTGGCGGTTCGATCACTGGCGCGCCAAAGATTCGCGCTATGCAGATCATCGACGAACTGGAGCCGACCCGACGCGGCCTGTATTGCGGTTCGTTGTTGTACCTGGACGTGCGCGGCGAGATGGACAGCTCCATCGCCATCCGCAGTTTGCTGGTCAAGGACGGGCAGGTGTGTTGCTGGGGCGGCGGCGGGATAGTCGCGGATTCGGAGTGGCAGGCTGAGTATCAGGAGTCGATCACCAAGGTGAAAATCCTGCTCGATACCCTGCAAAACCTGTAGGAGCGAGCATGCTCGCGATGGACGTCAACGATGACGCGGGGTACCTGACACCCCGCGGCGCTCTCGGGTTCATCGCGAGCAGGCTCGCTCCTACAGGGGGTCGGTTTACAAGGTCAGGGAGCGGTTCGAAGCCTTGATGAACTCTTGCTTGAGCTCTTCAAACGTATGCACCGCCGGGAACTGCGGGAACTCGGCGATCACGTTATCCGGCGCATGGAACAGGATCCCGGCATCGGCCTCGCCCAGCATCGTGGTGTCGTTGTAGGAATCCCCCGCCGCGATCACCCGGTAGTAAAGGCTCTTGAAGGCCAGGACCGACTGGCGCTTTGGATCTTTCTGACGCAGTTGATAGCCCGTGACTCGCCCGCTGTCGTCGGTAATCAGACGATGGCAGAGCAAGGTCGGGAAGCCCAGTTGGCGCATCAACGGCTGGGAGAACTCATAGAAGGTGTCCGACAGGATCACCACCTGGAAGCGCTCGCGCAACCAGTCGACGAACTCGATGGCGCCGTCCAGTGGCTTGAGCGTGGCGATCACTTCCTGAATGTCGGAAAGCTTCAGGCCGTGCTCGTCGAGAATCCGCAGGCGTTGCTTCATCAGCACGTCGTAGTCGGGAATGTCCCGGGTGGTGGCCCTGAGGGATTCGATCCCGGTTTTTTCGGCGAAGGCGATCCAGATTTCCGGGACCAGCACACCTTCAAGATCCAGACAGGCAATTTCCACAAGACACTCCCATTTGTATTGATTATTGAGTCGAGCGAGCAAAAAGATTGCCGAACTCTAGCGGCTAGGGCCTGCCTGCGCAACGCAGAGGATGCCCCGGCCCATGCAGCTTTTTGTTACCATCGGCCCTATATAGAGCGCCCAGCGCCACCGACCTGTAGGAAGCCGCCCTGATGAGCCCAACGTTCGACGTCGTGGAACTCGCCACGACCTATGCCAACAAATCCGCCCAGGACATCCTGAAACTCGCGTTTGCCGAGTTCGGCGATGACCTGTGGATATCTTTCAGCGGCGCCGAGGACGTGGTGCTGGTGGACATGGCCTGGAAGCTGAACAAGAACGTCAAGGTGTTCAGCCTCGACACCGGACGGCTGCACCCCGAGACCTACCGCTTCATCGATCAGGTACGCGAGCACTACAAGATCGACATCGAGCTGGTGTCGCCGGACTACACGAAACTCGAACCCTTCGTGAAGGAAAAAGGCCTGTTCAGCTTCTACAAGGACGGACATGGCGAATGCTGCGGCATCCGCAAGATCGAACCGCTGCGCCGCAAGCTCTCCGGCGTGAAAGCCTGGGCCACCGGCCAGCGTCGGGACCAGAGCCCAGGCACTCGAAGCGCCGTCGCAGTAATGGAAATCGACACCGCGTTCTCCACCGCGGAACGCACCCTGTACAAGTTCAACCCGCTGGCGCAAATGACCAGCGAAGAGATCTGGGGTTACATCCGCATGCTGGAGCTGCCTTACAACAGCCTGCACGAACGCGGTTTCATCAGCATCGGCTGCGAACCCTGCACCCGCCCGGTATTGCCGAACCAGCATGAGCGCGAAGGCCGCTGGTGGTGGGAAGAAGCGACGCAGAAGGAATGCGGGTTGCACGCGGGGAATATCATCAGCAAGTCCAAAGCGTAAACCCACTGTAGGAGCGAGCCTGCTCGCGATGAACCCGAGAACGCAGCGGGGTATCAGGCACCCCGCGTCATCGTTGACGACCATCGCGAGCAGGCTCGCTCCTACAGTGTTATCTGCAGCTTCAAAAAGTGTGTACACACGACTGTCACCATAGGTGCCATTTGTGTGTGCACTTTTAGTTTCTGCGCCCCAGAAAGTTACATTCCTCCCCCCTGACGTGCGCCGCCACGCCCTCCTGAATCCCCCATTCAAAATAAATACCTGTTCAAGCGGTCAATTTATATTGTCAACTTTTCAATAACTTGGCGAAAAACCATAACAAAACGAAATGAACGGCGCCGTTCATAGAACGTTCGACTGGCATGGATCTGGCTTAAGTGCATACATGTTTTGTATACAATCAATTCAAAACATACACACACTTTAGATCCGCAAGCCTGAAGCGCCCTATCCCGTACAGGCTGCAGATGCCCCGTAACCAATGATATTCGCCACCCGCGACGAAGATTTGTCGAGCCAAGGCTCATGCACAGTCATCGCGGCGTCGAGCATCAGGAGCCTGCCGGAATGCGTACCAGTCTCTCCAATAACAATATCGCTCTGGATCTACCCTCCCCCCAATCTACCCACACCGCCGACAATCAGGCGCATGACTCCCCCGTGGTGCTCAGTCCTCGACTGCACAACAAGGACCTGGCACCGACCAAGGCCGAAGGCCGGCGCTGGGGTCGCTACAGCATCTTTGCCCTGTGGACCAATGACGTTCACAACATTGCCAACTACTCCTTTGCCATCGGCCTGTATGCCTTGGGCCTGGGCGGCTGGCAGATCCTGTTGTCCCTGGGGATCGGTGCGGCGCTGGTTTACTTCTTCATGAACCTGTCTGGCTACATGGGCCAGAAAACCGGGGTGCCGTTTCCGGTCATCAGCCGGATCAGTTTCGGTATTCATGGGGCGCAGATTCCTGCGTTGATCCGCGCCGTGATCGCCATCGCCTGGTTCGGAATTCAGACGTACCTCGCGTCCGTCGTCTTCCGTGTGCTGTTGACGGCGATCCATCCCGGGTTCGCCGACTACGACCACAACTCGATCCTCGGCCTGTCGACCCTGGGCTGGGTGTGTTTTGTCGCGATCTGGTTCGTGCAACTGGCGATCCTTGCCTATGGCATGGAGATGGTGCGGCGCTACGAGGCGTTTGCCGGCCCGGTGATTCTGCTGACCGTTGCCGCGCTCGCCGCGTGGATGTACTTGCAGGCCAACGCGACCATTGCCTGGTCGATCCGTGAGCCGCTGACCGGTGGCGAGATGTGGCGCAATATCTTTGCCGGTGGCGCACTGTGGCTGGCGATCTACGGCACCTTGATCCTCAATTTCTGCGACTTCGCCCGCTCTTCACCGTGCCGCAAGACCATCAAGGTCGGAAATTTCTGGGGCTTGCCGGTGAATATTCTGGTGTTCGCCAGCATCACTGTCCTGCTGTGCGGCGCGCAGTTTCAGATCAACGGCCGGATCATCGAAAGCCCGACCGAAATCATCGCCTCGATCCCCAACACCTTCTTCCTGGTACTCGGTTGCCTGGCGTTCCTGATCGTCACCGTGGCGGTGAACATCATGGCCAACTTCGTCGCCCCGGCGTTCGTCCTCAGTAACCTGGCGCCGAAATACCTGACGTTCCGTCGCGCCGGACTGATCAGCGCGACCATCGCCGTGCTGATCCTGCCGTGGAACCTCTACAACAGTCCGCTGGTGATCGTTTACTTCCTGTCCGGCCTCGGAGCCCTGCTCGGCCCTTTGTACGGCGTGATCATGGTCGACTACTGGCTGGTACGAAAAGGCCAGGTCAACGTGCCGCAGTTGTACAGCGAAGACCCCAACGGTCCTTATTACTACAGCCGCGGGGTCAATTTGCGCGCCGTGGCGGCGTTCATTCCCGCCGCCCTGATCGCCATCGTCCTGGCCCTGGTGCCGGGTTTCCACAGCGTGTCGCCGTTCTCCTGGCTGATTGGTGCCGGCATCGCCGGAATGCTCTACCTGATCATCGCCAAGCGCCAGCAGCACTACGCCGATGTCAGCGGCGAAACCATCGCGGTCGAAAACGTCAGCCATTGACTCCATGGCGGCCCGGCAAAGTCGGGCCGCAGAACCATCCGCAATAAGGACTCCCCATGCGTATTCTCGTGGTCAACGTCAACACCACCGAATCCATCACCCAGGCCATCGCCCGCTCGGCGCAGGCCGTGGCCTCACCCGGCACGGAAATCGTCGGCCTAACCCCGCACTTCGGCGCCGACTCCATCGAAGGCAATTTCGAAAGTTACCTGGCGGCCATCGCGGTCATGGACCGGGTGATGTCCTACGACCAGCCATTCGACGCGGTAATCCAGGCCGGCTACGGCGAGCACGGCCGCGAAGGCTTGCAGGAACTGCTCAACGTGCCGGTGGTGGACATCACCGATGCCGCCGCCAGCACCGCGATGTTTCTCGGTCACGCCTATTGCGTGGTCACCACCCTCGACCGCACCGTGCCGCTGATCGAAGACCGCCTCAAGCTCTCGGGCCTGTGGGACCGTTGCGCCTCGGTACGGGCCAGTGGCCTGGCGGTGCTGGAACTGGAACACGAACCGCAACGCGCACTGGAAGCCATCGTGCACCAGGCCGAACTGGCGGTGACCCAGGACAAGGCCGAAGTGATTTGCCTCGGTTGCGGCGGCATGGCCGGGCTGGACGAGCAGATTCGCCGGCGTACCGGGGTACCGGTGGTGGATGGGGTGACGGCGGCGGTGACCATTGCCGAGTCGCTGGTGCGGTTGGGACTGTCGACCTCGAAGGTGCGGACCTATGCGACGCCGCGGCCGAAAAACATCATCGGCTGGCCGGGGCGGTTTGCCCGGTAGACCGCGGCGCCCTTATCGCGAGCAGGCTCGCTCCCACACAAATCCCCTGTGGGAGCGAGCCTGCTCGCGAAGGCCGCCCCTCGGTTTCAAGACTTGCTCAAACCGCACTGAACCTCTGCCCCAACCCCCGCTCGGCAAACTGCTCGATGATGAAATCGACAAACACCCGGGTCTTGCCGGGCAGCAGTTTGTGTTCGGCGTAATAGATAGAGGTGTAGCCGTCGTCGATGTACCAGTCCGGCAACACCCGCTGCAACCTGCCCGCCTCCAGGTAACCCGAGGCGAACGGCATACTCACCAGCGCAATGCCCAGACCTTGTTCGGCGGCGACGCAGGCGGCCTCGGAGTCGCTCATGGTCATCCGCGCCTTGAGCGTCAACGGGCTGTGTTGCTGATTGCGGTGGGTCAACTGCCAGGAGCGCACGCGACCGGTTTGCGGCGAGCGGATCAGAATTCCGTCGTGGTGCTTGAGGTCGTCCGGCTCGGTGATTGACGCATGTACCGCCAGGTAATCCGGCGAAGCCACCAGTACCCGATGCGCCGGACTCAGCTTGCGCGCGACTACGCCCTGGGGTAATTCGAAGCCGCCGCCGATTGCCGCGTCGAACCCCTGCCCGATCAGATCGACCTGGCGGTTGTCGAAGTGCCAGTCCGGGTTGATCGCCGGGAATCGCCGCAGAAACTCGCCGAGCATCGGCACTATGTACAGGCAACCGAATACCGTCCCCATGCTGACCTTCAACGTACCCGCTGGCTGCCCACCAGCGCTGGCGAGGTTGGCCACGGCATTCTGGATAGTGTGCAGGCTGGTGCTGACTTCGCCGAGAAACAACTGACCGGCCTCGGTCAGCGTCAGGCTGCGCGTGCTGCGCTGAAACAATCTGACGCCCAGACGCGCCTCAAGCTTGGCAACGCTCTTGCCCACCGCCGCTGGCGTCAGGCTCAAGCG
Organism: Pseudomonas sp. GNP012; assembly: GCF_054343835.1. Lineage (NCBI taxonomy): Bacteria > Pseudomonadati > Pseudomonadota > Gammaproteobacteria > Pseudomonadales > Pseudomonadaceae > Pseudomonas > Pseudomonas sp. GNP012. Next base: position 3,530,314 of record NZ_JBTGUU010000001.1, read on the forward strand.
TCGCGCCGCTTCGGCGAAGCTGCCGACCTCGGCGCTGCGCACAAAGCATTCGATACTGCTGAAGGTTTCCATAGGCGCCACTATAAACTTTTAGTTTACACAGACTATCGCAATTATGGTCTACACAGCTCGTAATCCTGAATCGATACTAGCCTCCATCAACCGGGACATCTCGCCTCGGGACTTGGAGATCGACATGACTACTCAGAACCTCAGCGGCAAAGTGGCATTGATTCAAGGTGGTTCCCGCGGTATCGGTGCAGCCATCGTCAAGCGCCTGGCCGCTGAAGGCGCGACCGTTGCCTTCACTTATGTCAGCTCGACAGCCAAAGCCGAAGAGTTGCAACACAGCATCACCGCCAAGGGCGGCAAGGCCCTGGCCATCAAGGCCGACAGCGCCGACGCCGACGCGATCCGCGGCGCCGTGTCCGCCACGGTGGAAGCCTTCGGTCGCCTGGATATCCTGGTCAACAATGCAGGCGTGCTGGCCGTCGCACCACTGGCCGACTTTAAACTCGAAGACTTCGACCAGACCCTGGCCATCAACGTACGCAGCGTGTTCATTGCCACCCAGGCCGCCGCCAGACACATGACCGAAGGCGGTCGCATCATCAACATCGGCAGCACCAACGCCGATCGCATGCCCTTTGCCGGTGGCGGCCCGTACGCCATGAGCAAATCGGCACTGGTCGGTCTGACCAAAGGTTTGGCCCGTGACCTCGGCCCCCAAGGCATCACCATCAATAACGTGCAGCCGGGTCCCGTCGACACCGACATGAACCCGGCCGAGGGTGACTTTGCGGAGAGCCTGATCCCGTTGATGGCCGTGGGCCGGTACGGCAAGGCTGAAGAGATCGCCAGCTTCGTCGCCTACCTCGTCAGCCCGGAAGCGGGTTACATCACCGGGGCCAGCCTGACCATCGACGGTGGCTTCGGGGCCTGATGCATATCTGTCAACTGCAATAACTGTGGGAGCGAGCCTGCTCGCGAAGAGGGAATATCAGACACGTTGATGTTGTCTGAAACACCGCTTTCGCGAGCAGGCTCGCTCCCACATTTGCCAGAGCCATCCCGTCTTTTCAGCTAGACCCACTCAAGCGCAGGCAAACCAAAGGCGTCCGGCTCGAACGCCTTCAACGTACGAAGAATGCCATCGGCGTGTGCGTACCTGGCGTCGGCCATTGCCGCATCCGGAATCGCAATCGCCGTCATCCCTGCCGCTTTCGCCGCGGTGACACCGAAGGGCGAATCCTCGAACACCAGGCAATCCTCGGGCGCGACGCCCAGACGCCGCGCCGCCGTCAGGAAAATATCCGGTGCCGGTTTGGCCGCCGCCACCTCGGGGTCATCGGCGGTGACGATGAAGTCGAACAGGGTGAACCAGTCGCGGTGCAGGGTGGTTTTCTGACCAAACGACTGGCTCGATGAACTGGTACCCACGGCGATGGGAATGTTGTTGGCCTTCAGATGCCGTACCAGTTCCTGTGCGCCAGGCATCGCCTGCGCTGTAGGAAAGCGCTCGCGCATCAGCGGCTCGCGGATCACCAGAAACTCTTCGGCGGTAATCGGCAGGTCGAGCGCTTCAACCACATAGCGCGCCAGATCCCCTGCGCCCCGGCCAATGATGTTCTGCTTGATGCTCCAGTCGAACGTTCGGCCATAACGCGCGGCGATGATGGACGTGACTTCGGTGTAGATGCCCTCCGTATCCAGCAGCAAGCCGTCCATATCGAAAATCACGGCCTTGATCGGGCCGAATGTTTTCAGCGGTGCATTCATCGCATCTGATCCGTTTTCCAAGGCATCCCGGACGGCGCAGGTGAGGCCCGCCCCCGAATGGATTAAAGGATTCAGCAGCATAACGAGCGTGGCTGTCTCAGAGCAATGATGAAATCCCGATCCACGCCGAATGGCTCTCGTGATTTAGCGATTCGCCCTACATCAAACGCCAACTTACCCGACTTCTTTCCTGGAAGATCCTCCGCAGAGTCTCAGGTCCTACATTCCGCCAAGCGAAAGTTTGCAGATGTTCGATCCCCAAAAGGTATTGGCATGTCCCGCCAGCGGTTCCCTGACACAGGCACACAGGTTCGCCGCCAGTATCGATACCATCGAGCGCACCGCCCCCCAAAACGGTCCGGTGTCGATGGTCACCGGTGAAGTTTCGCTGGCCCTCACGGACGGCACCCTCGACGGGAACTTGCCGTTCGACTTCACCCGCCTCTATCGCTCCCGTACCGTCGAACTCGACAACGGGCTCGGTTTCGGCTGGCAGCATTCGCTGTCACAGCATCTGGAATTCCACGGCGAGCAGGTGCTGTGGATCGACGCCGAAAACCGCCGCACGCCATTTCCATGGCCGACGACGGCGCGCCCACTGATCCGTAACAGACTGTCGCGGGCGACGATTTACCTCGGCGAAGAACCGGGCGAACTGATCCTCGCCCAGGCTGGCGACGCGGCACGCTTTTTTCATTTCCGCGATGGCCGACTGATCGCGATCAGCGACGCCTACGACAATCGCCTGACGGTACATCGGGACGACCTTGAGCGGATTCAGCGCCTGGACAACGGCGCTGACCGTGCCTTGCTGCTGCGTTATGACCTCAAGCACCTGGTGGCCGTCGACTATCAGGTGTTTCAGCGCTGCGGGCCCAAGGCGTACACCTGGCGCACCGAACAAACACTGGCCAGCTACCGCTACGACGCCCGCCAGCGTTTGGTCGAGGTGACCAACGCCGCAGGTGAAAGCGAGCGTTATGACTACGACGAGCAGCACGTGATCCTGCAACGGCAACTGGCGGGCGGCGCGAGTTTCTTCTGGGCGTGGGAACGCTCCGGCAAAACCGCCCGTTGCGTCCATCATTGGGCCTCGTTTGCGCAGATGGAGGCGCGTTACGTCTGGGACGATCAAGGCACCGTGACGGTGAACAACGCCGACGGCAGCCAAGAGGTTTACGTTCATGACCCATACGCGCGACTGGTGCGCCAGATCGGGCTGGACGGCGGCGAACAGCACAAGGCCTACGACAATCTGGGTCGATTGATTTTCGAGCAGGACACCCTCGGTGCCGTCACCCAATACCATTATGACGAAGCCGGTCGACTGATCGCGCTGCTTGCGCCGGATGAGGCGCCCACGTCCTACAAGTATCGCCACGGTTTCCTGCACGCCCGCACCCGCGCTCAGGCGACGTGGAGCTACCAGCGCAATGCCCAGGGAGACATCACTGCCGTCACCGATCCCGACGGACAAACCACCCACTATTCCTACGACTCGCTGGGGCGCTTGCTGACGATCCGCTTTCCAGACCAGAGCATTCACCGGTTTGTCTGGAGCGTCCTGGGGCAATTGCTGGAAGAAACCTTGCCCTATGGTTCTCAGCGCATTTTTTCCTACGATGCGTTGGGGCGGAGGATTACCGGGCAGGACGAACACGGTGCTATCACCCGTTATGAGTGGGACGCCGTGGGTCGACTGAGCCGGACCAAGCTGCCCACGGGCGCCTGCCGTGCCTGGCGCTACAACGCCTACAGTCGGATCACCGCCGAGACCGACGAACTGGGACGGGTAACCCGTTACGAATACGCCGACGACCTGCATTTGATCAGCCGCCGGATCAACCCCGACGGCAGCGCGCTGAAGTACCGCTACGACCATGCGCAATTGTTGCTGACCGAGATCGAAAACGAGGTGGGCGACACTTACCGTCTGGACTACACCCCGGGAGGATTGATCCGACAGGAAACCGCCTTCGATGGACGTCGTACCACCTACAGCTACGACGCCAAAGGCCAATTGCTGAAGAAAACCGAGTTTGGCGACGAAGGTTCGCAGCTGGTTACCGGCTATCAGCGTGACAGCGCCGGGCGGTTACGGGTCAAAACCTTGCCCGATGGGGTCCGGATCGAGTACCGCTACGACACGCTCGGGCGACTGGTCAGCGTCGATGACGGCCGGGATTCTCCGTTGCAGTTCGAGTACGACCTTCAGGACCGACTGATCACCGAGCATCAGGGCTGGGGCACCCTGCGTTACGACTACGACGTCTGCGGTCGGCTCAAGTGCCTGCACCTGCCCGACGCCTGTATCCTCGTCTATCACCACGCCAAGGGAGGTGCCCTCACGGCCATCGACCTCAACGGTACACCCCTGACCCGCCATCGTTTTGTCGGCGGGCGCGAACAGCAGCGCCAACAGGGCCTTCTGCTCAGCGATTACGCCTACGACGAGCAAGGCCGTTTGCAGGCCCATGTCATCAGCCAAAAACAACGGCCGCTGTACCGCCGTGAGTATGCGTACAGCGCCAAGGGCAACCTCTTGAAGGTTACCGACAGCCGCCACGGTTCACGCCGCTATCAATACGATGCACTCGACCGCCTGACCGGCGTATATCACGCCCGCAACCAGTGCGCAGAGCACTTCACCCACGACCCGGCCGGTAACCTGCTGATCCACGAACATCCCGGCCCGTGTGTTTTCCAGGGCAACCGCCTGCAGCGCAGTGGCAGTGGCAATGTCGGCAGCTACTACGACTACGACGCCTTCGGCAATCTGATCCGCGAACGCCGCGGCCTGCCGCCCCTGGTGACCGAATACGCCTACGACAGCCAGCACCGCCTGATCGGCGTCAGCCCCCCGGACGGTAAAATTGTCAGCTATCGCTACGACGCTTTCGGTCGGCGCGTTCAGAAAACGGTTGAAGGCGACACCACGCAATACTTCTGGCAAGACGACCGGCTGATCGCCGAAAGCGGCCCCCGGCACTACCGCAGCTACATCTACGAGTGCAGCGAGCCCGGCGAGCCCGGTAGCTTCCGCCCGCTGGCGCTGCTCGACGGCAAAGGCCGGGCACAAGCCTGCGCCTACTACTTTCAACTCGACCACCTCGGCACCCCGCAGGAACTGACCGGCCACGGCGGTGCGATCGTCTGGTCGGCCAAATACACCGCCCACGGCAAACTCCGCAAATCGAGTCGCGAATGGCTCGAACAACCCTTACGGTTTCAGGGGCAATACTTCGACGCTGAGAGTGGACTGCACTACAACCGGCATCGCTATTACCATCCGGACTTCGGTCGTTTTCTGACGCCGGATCCGCTCAGGCCGGGCGCTGGGTTGAACCCGTATCGGTACACCCGCAACCCGACGGGGTGGGTGGATCCGCTGGGATCGGGTGATCCCCTCGGATCGATTCCTTCAGGAAGCACTCAAGTCCCGGACATCCTCACCGCCGCTTCGAAGTAGCCGGCTCTCCCGCACCTTCGGTATCTGCATCGCCGCGATCGTGCGGATCTGCCTCGACATTCTCGTCGCTCTCGTCGCTCGGCACTTGCTCCACGCCGGCATCATCGTCCGGCGGTCGTTGGTCGCGGCTCAAGGAGTCGGTAGGTGACGGCAGCGGATATTCCGGAGTTTCATCAACGTCGAAGGCCTTTGGATCAGTGTTCATATCGCACCTCTCATCTGACCTCAAGAGCAGGTCATGACATATCGAGGACTGCGCGATGGACGCGTTCGACCAGGTAGACGATCGGTTGATGCGGCAACAGGGCTCAATCAGTCCTCGTCCTCTTCCTCATCATCAAACTCGATATTTCCCACATCGCCTGCGTCATCAGCATCGTTAAGTGGCACCGTCGCATCATCCATCAGCGACCCCGGATCTTCATTGCCGGGATCGTTGATGGATGGCTGTCCACTTGGGTCTTTGTCTTCCGTGCCTTCGGATTCCAGAGTCATGGTATGCCTCACTCAATCAGTGATGCTTTTTGTGGTGCTTGTTCGAGTGTTTATGGCCGCCACCGGAATGGGATCGGCCACTGTCATCCCCCAGATCATTGCCGATCGCACCGCCGGCTGCACCGCCAAGGCCGGCACCGATGGCCGATCCGGTCGAACCGCCAAGACTGTTGCCGACCACCGATCCGCCCGCCGCGCCCAAACCACCGCCTACCGCCGCTTCGGTGCGATTGTTCTTGGGCGCGGCAACGGCACTACCGGCCGCTCCGCCGACACCTGCACCAATCGCTGCGCCAGTACTGCCACCCACCTGGCCACCAACCACGTTGCCCAGCACTCCACCGAGACCACCGCCCACCGCGGCATCTCCATTACCGCCTGCCAGCGCTACCTGGGAAAGCAGCAATCCAAAAACAATCGCAGGCAACATCAATCGTCGAGTCATCGGGCTTGCGTTCTGTTTGCCGTCGGTTTTGGAGTTCATGGCACGCCTCGCATTCTTCAGGGGTATGGAAGATTTGAGCCGCTGCGGCGGGAATCGTTCATATATGAAAAAGCCCGGCATCAAGCCGGGCTGTTTCAAATCTGGATCAGCATCAGTGACGCTTGTGACCGTTGGCCAGGTTGCTGCCTACGCCGCCGCCCAATGCACCGCCCAGGCCTGCGCCGATGGTGGCACCGGACTTGCCACCCAGGCTTTTACCGATCGCCGAACCACCGGCTGCGCCGACACCGCCACCGATTGCAGCGCTGGTGCGATGACCTTTTTTGGCGGCAACTGCGCTGCCCGCCGCGCCAGCAACGCCCGCACCGATCACTGCGCCAGTGCTGCCGCCCATCTTCTGGCCGACCACGTTACCCAATGCGCCGCCCAAGCCACCACCCAGTGCGGCAGTACCGTCACCGGCCATTGCACCTTGAGCAACCAGAAGCCCCAGAACCAGAGCAGGCAGTGTTAAACGCATGACAAAAACCTCAAAAAATAGGGGTACACAAAAGGGGCGAGATTGAATGCTTTTGCGCGGATAGAGTCCAGCACGCCGGTCCAACTTCGCGATTGGCGACGGTTGGACAGCTATTTTGGAAAAGGTTTTACGACGGGCAAAAAAAAGCCCGCTGGGGAAACGGGCCAGGTGTTGCTTTCTAACGGATAAGTCGAGACTACGGCAGCTGTTGTGAAAAGTTTGTGAAAGATCTCCACTTTAAAGAACTTGTCATGAAAACCTTTCAGACATGAAAAACCCCGTTCAATGACGGGGTCTGCCTGCGTTCGTCTACTTCCTGACCGGTGCTGTCACCTTGGGCAGGAACTTGCCCTTCAGGACCCGGCACGCCCTGGTCTTGATCTTGTCGACCTCTGTCTGGTCTTCGCCGAAACTGGCCACATACTGGGTCTGGCCACACTGCACGCAATTGTTGATCGGAAACTCTGCGCCATCGTCCTCGATATACGGATCAGCCATTTCTTCACCCCTTTCAAAGAGCGGGATCGACACCGGCAAGCCCTTTGCCTGAAAAATATCGACCGCCAAGGCTTTTGAGACTAGCTGGTCACTAATGGACTGTCCGTTCGAATTTCCATGTGACCGACGAATGGCCGCGATCCCTCATCGCAACTTGACCGCTGTCCCGGTCACAAACACGACGACCATCCCGCCCTTGCCGGCCGGCATGCTGATCTCATAGTCAAGCCCCACCACCGCGTCCGCCTGAAGCGCCCGCGCCCGCTCCTTGATCTCATCGGTGGCCTGAATGCGTGCTTCCTTCAACGCTCGCTCCAGCGTCTGGGAGCGCCCGCCGAAAATGTCGCGCATCCCGGCAAATACGTCACGAACAACGTTGATCCCTTGCACTGACTCGGCGCTGACGATGTCCAGGTAGGCGGTAATTTGCCGGCCTTCAATGGAGTGGGTTGTGGTGGTGATCATTGCTGTTTATTCCTGTTCAGATATTCAGCCAGCGCATCAAACGCCGGCAAAGTCACGGGATCATTGGCCGAGTTGCTGGTCACCGGGTGTGATGCGTAACGAACGATGACCATCGGTACAGTCGCTATGAACCTGGCTGTGCCACGAAAACTTGCGGAGGATGGAGCATGATGTCGATTCCATTCGAAGAATCCGGACAGTCTAACAGCCGGCTCGCCTTGTTCACTGCTTGCGTGGCCAATGCCAGAGTGCCCTGCTGCTATGCTGAAAAAATCGGTTCCCTGCACTTGAGACCATCAGCATGGCGGCAGAAGGCAATCATTCCCCGTTCACTTGCAAGGCTATGGCCTACTCGGCCACAGGCTTCCTTATAGCCTTGATCATTGCCACAAAGCTGCTCGACACTTACTTCGAGCTGACGTTGTTGGCTGAGACCAAGGGCTGGCTGCTACGTACATGGAGTTGGCTTCAGCTGGAAACGCCAATGCCGAATTGGTCACTACTGACGATTATCGTGGCTTTCGTCAGCACCCTGACTTTAGTGATCTACTACCGCGGCAATGAGGGAGCCTACAGCGAGCTACATGAGATAGAGCGAAAAATTTACAAAAAGAACAACCCACAGTTTCCACAGTTGACAGATAACCAAACGCTGCTGATGGAAGCTTTGGCCTATCACGCAAACTTCAGAAAAGTTGCAAACCTGGACTCGATTTGCAAACTGGTCTCACTCAGCAAGCTTGAAGTGGAAGAGGGTCTGAAGCAACTCCAGGCTAAACGTCTTGTGAATCAAAAAGTGACACGGGGTACTTTCGGCGCCACCATTTTTGAACTTACCCTGGCAGGTAAGGACTATGCGCAAGAGCGGTTTGAGCTGACGTAGCGGAGACTCGGGAAGTGGCGGGATGTATTGATTGGCACAACTGAAAAAGAAAAACCCCCGCAAACCGTAAGCTTGCGGGGGTTTTCAGAATGTGGCGGTGAAGGAGAGATTCGAACTCTCGATACAGTTTCCTGTATACACACTTTCCAGGCGTGCTCCTTAAGCCACTCGGACACTTCACCGTATCTCTTCAAACATGTTCTGTCTGTCGAGGCGCGCTAATGTAGTCGAAAGCTTTTCCGATGGCAAATATTTTTTTCAGAATTTTCATGCGGTTAACGCGATTCAGCGTTTGCGCGCCCTCTGGGCCATGGCAAACCGGCCAATCTCCGGCTTCGTACCCTCATCTATATAGAGGGGAATGCGCAGCAGGCGCGGCGGGCTGCGCCTGGCGGGCAGGCAAAGGGTGACTGGCGGGTCAGTCACGGCGCTTTACCTGGCCTGCGGCGGTGGGTAACGTCTGCCCAACTTTATTGAAAGGAATAGCGTCATGAGTGAGTTGATTTCCTACCATCTCGAAGACGGTATCGCGACCCTGACCTTGAGCAATGGCAAGGTCAATGCCATCTCCCCGGATGTGATTGCCGAATTCAACGCTGCGCTGGATCAGGCGGTGACTGATCGTGCGGTGGTGATCATTACCGGGCAGCCGGGCATTCTCTCTGGCGGTTATGACTTGAAGGTGATGACGGCCGGTCCTAGAGAAGCCGTGGCACTGGTGACCTCCGGCTCGACCCTGGCCCGCCGCCTGCTGTCGCACCCCTTCCCGGTGATCGTGGCGTGCCCGGGGCATGCGGTGGCCAAGGGTGCGTTCCTGCTGTTGTCGGCCGACTATCGCATCGGCGTAGACGGTCCGTTCAGCATTGGCCTGAACGAAGTGCAGATCGGCATGACCATGCACCACGCGGGAATCGAGATTGCCCGTGACCGCCTGAACAAAGTGGCGCTTCAGCGCTCGGTGGTCAACGGCGAGATGTTCAGCCCGCAAGGCGCCGTGGCTGCCGGCTTCCTGGATGTCGTGGTGTCGGCGGAAGAACTGCAAGGCACGGCACTGGTGGCGGCTCGTCAGTTGAAGAAGATCAACATGACCGCGCACAAGAACACCAAGTTGAAAGTGCGCAAAGCACTGCTGGAAGCCCTGGACAACGCGATCATCCAGGACCAGGAGCATTTGGGTTAAGCCCGGATCTGCTGCAACGAAGAGCCCGACCGTCGTGTCGGGCTTTTTCGTACCTGTCCTGGTTAAACATCTGTAACCGCTCTAGACCGCGTCTGACCCATTAGTCGGAAACATCAGCACAAACATCGGCTATCTCTCACTACTCTGGCAGCAATTGCCGAAAACAGTGCACATCCGTACACTGCGCCACCTTTTGTCCCGGTGGGGCCTGTAAATGCTGTTTTTGTTCCGTATGTCATTGATGGGCATGCATTTTATCGTGGCGGGTGTGCTGGGTGTAATCCTCGGCCTGTGCCGGCCTTTCAATCCGGACAACAGCCGCCTGTGCGCACGCCTGTATGCGTGGCCGGCCATGTGTATTTTGCGTTTGCGGGTGAAGACCGATGTCGGGCCTTTGATGGATAAACCTGACAGCTGCGTGATCATCGCTAATCACCAGTCCAACTATGACTTGTTTGTGTTTGGCAACGTGGTGCCCCGCCGTACAGTGTGCATCGGCAAAAAGAGCCTGAAATGGGTGCCACTGTTCGGGCAGTTGTTCTGGCTGGCCGGCAATGTGCTGATCGACCGCGGCAATGCGCAAAAGGCGCGCAAGTCGATGTTGACCACCACCCACACCCTGCAAAACAAAGACACTTCGATCTGGGTATTCCCGGAAGGCACGCGCAACCTGGGTGAGGAGTTGCTCCCCTTCAAGAAAGGCGCATTCCAGATGGCCATTGCCGCCGGGGTACCCATCGTGCCGGTGTGTGTCAGCAGTTACGTCAAACACATGCAATTGAACCGCTGGCGCAGCGGGAAAATCCTGATTCGCTCGTTGCCGGCGATTCCTACCGCCGGATTGAGCCTGGACGACATGCCCATGCTGATTGCCCAGTGCCGCGAGCAGATGCGTGAATGCATCGAGTCGATGGACCGGCAACTGCAAGCCGCCTGAGCAAGAAAACCCGCCTGGTGCGGGTTTTCTTTTGCCTGCGAGACTTTACCGGCGAACTCGGCAGATTTAACTGACTCTCAAACCCTCGCGAGGCTAAGCTGATCGACACTGCCATTGCATTTGTTGCCAATTGAAAGCTGCCAAGAAGAAGTGAATCACCATCATGGGTAGAGTTGTTGCTGCTGCGGTTTATAGCGCCGGTAAGAAAGTCACCAATATCACCCTCGACGAAGGCGCAGCCTGGGCGGCAAAGCCCGGGCACTTTGTCTGGATCGGCCTGGAAGAGCCGAATGCCGAGGAACTCTACAACCTGCAACGCCAGTTCAACCTGCACGAACTGGCCATTGAAGACGCCCTGGAAAAACACAGCCGGCCGAAGCTGGAAACCTTCGGCGATGCGCTGTTCATCGTTACGTACTCGCCGATTCGTAATGAAGGCAAACTCGAGTTCATCGAAACACATATCTTTGCGGGCAAGGGTTACATCATTACCGCACGCAACGGCCATTCGGCTTCCTACGCCTATGTCCGACAGCGCTGTGAGGCACGTCCGATTCTGCTGGAGCACGGAGAAGATTTCGTACTTTACGCCATCCTCGACTTCGTCATCGAAAACTACCAGCCAATGGGTGAAGCCATCCATGCTGAAATCGATGAGCTGGAACACAACGTGCTGTGCAGTGCGCTGAATGAGCATGACATTCAGAAACTTCATGGCTTGCGTCGGGATGTCTTGCGCCTGCGTCGTTACGCGGCGCCGATGGTGGAGATTGGCGAAGAACTGCAAAAGCTGAGCTTCCCGTTCATTGACAAGAACATGCGTCCGTACTTTCGCGATGTGCAGATCCATGTAACGCGGCAGATGGAAGACCTGACAACCCTGGCGGATATTGCCAGCCAGACGATTGAGGTCGGGGTGCTGCTGGAGGCCTCTCGCCAGAGCGTGGTGCAACGCAAGTTTGCGGCCTGGGCGGCGATTCTGGCCTTTCCGACGGCGGTGGCGGGGATTTACGGGATGAACTTCCAGAACATGCCGGAGTTGAGCTGGCACTACGGCTATTTCGGGGTGCTGGGGTTTATTACGGTGGGCTGCGTGGGATTGTGGGCCAGTTTCAAGAGGTCCGGCTGGTTGTAGGAGCGAGCTCGCTCGCGAAAAACCTGAGAGCACCGTGGGCTGTCAGGTTTGGCGCGTTATCGTTCACGACCATCGCAAGCAGGGCTCGCTCCTACAGGTTTAAACAGCGGCCGGCTTGTGCGCGACAAACCGCATCATCCATTCGGCAACCGTGGTGCCGTGGTGCTCCTGCTCCAGGCTCGCAATGCCTTTAGAGTAAATCTGCTGGCCCAGCGCATCCTGACGAATCTCCAGCAGGGCGCGGGAGTAGTCGTGGATGAACTCCGGATGCCCCTGGAAGCACAGCACCTGATCATTGATGTGATAGGCGGCATACGGGCAGAAATCGCTGGAGGCGATGACCGTGGCGTTCTCCGGCAGCGACGTGACTTGATCCTGGTGGCTGATCAGCAGTGTCAGCTCCTCGCGCACCGGGCTCATCCATGGCGCCTTGGCAGCCAGCTTGTAGTTGTGGGTGCCGACACCCCAACCCTGGGTCGCACGCTCACTCTTGCCACCGAGCAGCAATGCCAGCAACTGATGACCGAAGCAGACGCCGAGCAACTTGTCGCCACGCTCGTAGCGGGTCAAAAGGTACTTCTTGAGGGTTTCGATCCACGGGTCGGTGCCGAAGGAATCGGCCTTGCTGCCCGTCACCAGGTAGGCGTCGAATGTCAGGTCGTCGCTTGGGTATTCACCCTGCACCACGTTGTAGACGGTGAACTCGGCGGCAATCGGCTGCTGCGAAAACAGGTGTTTGAACATCTGCCCGTAGCCCTGATATTGGTCAACCAATTCCGGACGCAGGTGGTCGGTTTCCAGAATGCAGATGCGTAACGACATAAAAAATACCTGACACGTGATGGGAATAATGCACACCCCAGAGCCTGCCTCGAAACACGGTAACAAGGCAAGCCCCGAAATGTGTCATCCCCCCCTTAGAAGGCCTCCCCTTTCGCCGCTTTTTCCAGTAGCAGCGCAGGCGGCGCGAACCGTTCGCCATATTGCTTGGCCAGGTACTGGGCGCGGGCGACAAAGTCCTGTACGCCGTACTGATTGATGAACTGCAGTGCACCGCCGGTCCAGGCGGCGAAACCGATGCCGAAGATCGAGCCGACGTTGGCGTCCGCCGTCGAGGTCAACACGCCCTCCTCCACACAACGCACGGTTTCGATGGCTTGTACGAACAGCAGGCGATCACGCACATCCACTGGCGAAATCTGCCCGTCAGCTTTCTCGAAGCGTTTTTTCAACTCCGGCCACAGGTGTTTCTGGCCGCCCACCGGATACTCGTAGAAACCTCCACCGGCAGCCTTGCCCGGACGCTTGAACTCATTGAGCAGCAAGTCGATGACGGCAAACGCAGGATGTTCTGTCAGTGGCTTGCCTTCTGCTTGCAGGTCCTTGGCCGTTTGCAGGCGGATATGGCTCATCAGGCTGAGGGAAACTTCATCAGAGATCGCCAGCGGTCCTACAGGCATGCCGGCCTTGCGTGCTTCAGTCTCGATCATCGCCGCGTTCACACCTTCGCCCAGCATGGCAATGCCTTCGTTGGTGAAGGTGCCGAACACCCGCGACGTGAAGAAACCGCGGCTGTCGTTGACCACAATCGGGGTTTTCCTGATTTGCAGGACGTAATCGAATCCGCGGGCCAGGGTTTCGTCGCTGGTATTGGCACCCTTGATGATTTCCACCAGCGGCATTTTTTCCACGGGGCTGAAAAAATGCAGGCCGATGAACTTGCTCTGATCGGGCACGGCGCACGCCAGGCCGCTGATCGGCAAGGTCGAGGTGTTGGACGCGATCACCGCGTCCGTACCGACGACCTTCTGCGCGGCCAACGAGACTTTGGCCTTCAGGTCACGATCCTCGAACACCGCCTCGATGATCAGGTCGCAACCGGCCAGGTCAGCATCGTTTTCAGTGGTTTGGATGCGCGCCAGCACCGCGTCACGTTGCTCGATGCTCATTTGTCCGCGAGCGACTTTCTTGTCCAGCAGCGCTGCCGAATGCGCCTTGCCCTTCTCGGCTGCGGCGAGATTGATGTCCTTGAGTACCACATCGATACCCGCCGACGCGCTGACAAACGCAATACCGGCGCCCATCATCCCGGCGCCGAGCACGCCGACCTTGCGGGTGACATAAGGCGCAAAACCTTGCGGCCTCGAGCCACCGGCGTTGATTTCGTTGAGCTGGAACCAGAACGTGCCGATCAGGTTTTTCGAGACCTGGCCGGTGGTCAGTTCGGTAAAGTAGCGGGTTTCGATCAGGTGCGCGGTGTCGAAATCCACCTGCGCGCCCTCGACCGCTGCGCAGAGGATTTTCTCCGGCGCGGGCATCGTGCCCTGGGTTTTGCTGCGCAGGATAGACGGGGCAATCGCCAGCATCTGGGCGACTTTCGGGCTTGACGGTGTGCCGCCAGGAATCTGATAGCCCTTCACATCCCAGCGTTGTACCGCCACCGGGTTGGCGAGAATCCACGCCCGCGCCTTGACCAACAGATCTTCGCGGTCGGTCGCCAAGGCGTCGATCAGGCCTGCCTGCAATGCCTGTTGCGGCCGCACCTTCTTGCCTTCCAGCAGGTACGGCAGGGCTTTTTCGATCCCGAGCATACGCACCATGCGCACCACGCCACCACCGCCCGGCAACAGGCCGAGGGTGACTTCCGGCAGGCCGAGTTGCACCGCAGGATTATCCAGCGCCACCCGATGATGGCAGGCCAGGCAGATTTCCCAGCCGCCGCCGAGTGCCGCGCCGTTGATCGCCGCAACCACTGGTTTGCCCAGGGTTTCCAGGGTGCGCAACTGCCCCTTGAGGGTCAGCACCATGTCGTAGAAGGCTTTGGCTTCGGGCTTGCCGACCTTGATCAATTCATTGAGGTCGCCACCGGCAAAGAAGGTTTTCTTGGCTGAAGTGATAATCACACCGGCGATGTTGTCCTTGTCGTCCACCAGGCGCGCGACGCAGTCAGCCATGGCCTGGCGATACACCGCGTTCATGGTGTTGGCGCTCTGGTCCGGCAGGTCTATGGTCAGGACGACAATGCGGTCCTGGTCTTTTTCGTAACGAATGGCTTCGCTCATAACGGGGTTCCTTGAAGTCCGGGCTCAGAGGCGTTCGATGATGGTGGCAATGCCCATGCCGCCGCCGACACACAGGGTCGCGAGGCCATAACGCAGGCGTCGGGCTTCCAGTTCATCCAGCAGCGTGCCGAGAATGGCGCAACCGGTGGCGCCCAGCGGGTGGCCCATGGCGATGGAACCGCCATTGACATTGACCTTGTCCGGATCGACCGCCATGTCCTTGATGAATTTCAACACCACCGAAGCGAACGCCTCGTTGACCTCGAACAGGTCGATGTCTTCGACCCGCAGCCCGGCCTTGGCCAATGCCTTGCGGGTCGCCGGCGCGGGACCGGTGAGCATGATGGTCGGGTCGGTACTGGTGACCGCCGTGGCGACAATCCGCGCCCGGGGCTGCAGTCCCAGCTCCCGGCCCTTGGCTTCGGAGCCGATGAGCATCAGCGCCGCGCCATCGACAATCCCGGAGCTGTTGCCGGGGGTGTGAACATGATTGATCCGTTCGACATGGCTGTAGACCCGCAGCGCGGTGGCATCGAACCCCATCTGCCCCATCATCTCGAAACTCGGCTTGAGCTTGCCCAGACCTTCCAGGGTCGATTCGGCGCGGATGAACTCATCATGATCGAGCAGGATGATGCCGTTCTGGTCCTGCACCGGCACCAGCGACTTGTTGAACGAACCATCGGCCCGCGCCCGAGCTGCCTTCTGCTGGGAATGCAGGGCGTAGGCATCGACGTCCTGACGGCTGAAGCCTTCAAGGGTAGCGATCAGGTCGGCACCCACCCCTTGCGGCGTGAAATGGCTGTGCAGATTGGTCGCCGGGTCCAGCGCCCAGGCGCCGCCATCGCTGCCCATCGGCACCCGTGACATCGACTCGACACCACCGACCACCACCAGATCCTCGAAGCCGGAACGCACTTTCATTGCGCCGAGGTTGACCGCCTCCAGCCCCGAAGCGCAGAAACGATTGATTTGTACCCCCGCCACACTGACATCCCAATCGGCCACCTGGGCGGCGGTCTTGGCGATGTCAGAACCTTGATCGCCAATCGGCGTCACGCAGCCGAGCACCACGTCATCGACCTGGCTGGTGTCCAGCGCCGTGCGCTGCTGCAGCGCGGTGAGCAAACCGGCCACCAGGTTCACCGGCTTGACACTGTGCAAGGCGCCGTCGGCCTTGCCTTTGCCACGGGGCGTGCGTAATGCGTCGAAAATCAATGCTTGGGTCATGACGTCCTCGAACCGC
Organism: Pseudomonas sp. GNP012; assembly: GCF_054343835.1. Taxonomy (NCBI): domain Bacteria; kingdom Pseudomonadati; phylum Pseudomonadota; class Gammaproteobacteria; order Pseudomonadales; family Pseudomonadaceae; genus Pseudomonas; species Pseudomonas sp. GNP012. Next base: position 3,546,428 of record NZ_JBTGUU010000001.1, read on the forward strand.
AGTGCAGGAGAGTAAAAGCAGAGCGCTCACTCTTGGCCCGAGCCGCGTTTGATTCAATGACCGCAGCGCTCACAGATGTTGACGCACACGCTCAGACGGACGGTCGTGAACGACCGGATTAACCGATTCAGGACACCAAGCTGTCTAGCCAACGGGCGGCAAAGAAGCTGGCAATAGGCCTCATACCTTTTTTAAAGCAAATCGTGACAACACCATACGAAATGGATCTAAACCAAGCGCTGCGCGGGCTCTAAGGTGAACTTGTACGAAGTTGTCGTCGGGTTTTGCCGAGGCGCTCGTCACTACAGGAAGTGCAACGCGCTGCCAACATGGAGATATGCAGGCAGGCATCAGGAAATAACAATAAAGGCGGTCAAGCCATGTTCAAACAATCGAAAGTACGTCAAGCCGGGCTCATCCTTTTTGCCACCACGCTGTTGTTGATAGTGCCGAACCTGACCAAGGTCATCGGCTAGTCGCGTCTGAAAGATACGGCGTCACAGTTTTTGAATTGCCACTATCAAAATGTGACTGGCCCGCTACCCGGGCCAGCGTGGCTGTGCCACCCTTCATGGCACTTCCACGACATGGACGGCAATCACTTTGAAAATGCTCATTCTGCTCGGGGCCCTGCTGTTCGGCTCGCCCCTTTATGCCGCACAGCTGAATCTGGAGCTGGGCGCGAACAGTCGCACCTGGCGGACGGAGGAATTGCTCAAGCATCCCCAGGTGCAAACCATCAACATCAGCAACGACGTTTCCTACAAACGGGACATGAGCTACCGCGCCGTGCCTCTGTCCGCCCTGCTGACCGGCATCAAGCCGGACGACCACCTGCAAGCCGTGGCCCTGGATGGCTTTGCCGCCGAAATGGCCGCGGCGCCGTTACTCAATACCCAAGGGGCGCGGGCCTGGCTGGCGATTGAAGACCCGGCCAAACCGTGGCCAGCGCTATCGGAAGGCAAGCCGGGTGCCGGGCCGTTCTACCTGGTCTGGACCGATCCGCAGGCCGGCAACATCAGCCCCGAGCAATGGCCGTTCCAGGTGGCGAGCATCAAGCGCCTGGCGCCCGTGGCCGAGCGCTTTCCTGCCCTGCTGCCCGATCCGTCCTTGAAGGCGGATGATCCGGTGAACAAGGGGTTTGCATTGTTCCAGAAGAACTGCCTGGCATGCCATCGACTCAATGGTGCCGGGGATGCGCAGTTCGGGCCGGACCTGAATATTCCATACAGCCCGACCGAGTATTTCGGCGCGGACTTCCTCAAGCGCTACATTCGCGATCCACAGAGTTTGCGCCAATGGCCGCAGGCGAAGATGCCCGGGTTCTCGGCCGAGGTGTTGCCGGATGGGGATCTGGGGATGCTGGTGGGGTATTTGCAGCATATGGTCGGGCGCAAGATTCAGCACTAGCACTGACATGATCCCTGTGGGAGCGAGCTTGCTCGCGATAGCGGTGTGTCAGTCACGGTAGTATCGACTGAAAGGTCGCCATCGCGAGCAAGCTCGCTCCCACAGGATTTTGCAGACCCCTAGTTATTGCTGCTGCACCAAAATCACCGGCGCTGGCGTCGGTGAGACCAGCACCTTCGCGTGCATCTGCTCACACCCGCCGCCCCGGCGCATCCCGCGTACCGGGCAGGCATCCAGGTAATCCAGGCCAACGGCCAGTTTCAGGTGACGCTCCGGCCGGGCCAGTTCGTTGGTCACGTCGAAGCTGTACCAGGCGTCATCCAGCCAGGCTTCGGCCCAGGCGTGGCTGGCCAGGTGTTCGCTGCTTTCGCTGTACAGATAGCCCGACACATAACGTGCAGGAATGCCCAGGCTGCGGGTACAGGCAAGAAACGCATGGGTATGGTCCTGACATACGCCGGAGCGTCCGGCAAAGGCCTGGGCCGCGCTGGTGTCCACTTCCGTGGAACCGGGTGTGTAGGTCATATGCTGGTTGAGTCCATGCATCAGATCGATCAACGCCGTGCGGTCGCGGCGTTGCTTGCACGCCTTCTCGGCGAACGCACGCAGGGCGCCATCAGCTTCAGTCAAACGGGTGAAGCGCAGAAACGGCAGTGCCGACTGGCTCTCGTGTTCGGCCTCACGTAATTCATCGATATCAACCTGGCCGCGGGCACCGATGATGATCGCCTCATGAGGCTCATCCATGGTCAGTACATGCAGAATATTGCCGAACGGATCGAGTTGCGCCCGCACCGGACGCGGCAGGTCGAGCTGCCAGCTGAGCACGTGCTGGCGCTCGCTGTCGTGGGGTGTCAGCCGCAGATACTGGATGCTCGCCCGCACCTTGTCTTCGTAGTGATAGGTGGTCTCGTGGCTAATGGAAAGTCTCATGCCGCCTCCAGATAAGAACTGTGAATCGCGTTACCCAACTGGCGCACCAGCGGGATGAACTCGGTCAGCCAGGCATGCAGGCCTTCTTCGAGAATTTCATGGATGCCGGTGTAGCGCAGGCGTGCATCCATTTCCGCCGCCAGGCGCTGTGCAGGACGACCGTTGGCCCCCGGCAATTGTGCGAGGATCTGGTCGATTTCTTCGGTGCAGGCGCGCAGGGAACGCGGCACATCGGCGCGCAGCAACAGCAATTCGGCAACATGCCGGGCGCCAGGGGCGTCGCGGTAGATTTCCGTGTAGGCCTCGAACGATGACAACGCCCGCAACAACGCGCTCCACTGGTAATACGCGTGAGCGGTGCCATCGCTGACCGCTTCGGCCTGGTCGCCGGCCATTTCGTAGCGGGCATCGAGCAGGCGCAAGGTGTTGTCCGCCCGTTCGATGAAGGTCCCCAGACGAATGAAGCGAAACGCATCGTTGCGCATGATGGTGCCGTAGGACGCGCCCCGGAACAGGTGGGAACGCTCCTTGATCCACTCGCAGAAACGGCTCATGCCGTAGCGACTGAGGCCCTGCTCGGCGATGCCGCGAATTTCCAGCCAGGTGGCATTGATGTTTTCCCACATGTCGGCGGTGATGCGCCCGCGCACCGCATGGGCGCTGGCCCGTGCAGCACCGAGGCAGCTGTAGATGCTCGCCGGGTTGGCCGCATCCAGGGCGAAGAAATGCAGCAGCCGTTCGGCATGCAGTTCGCCATGGCGCTCCAGATAATCGTCCAGGGTGCCGGTGATCAACAGCGGCATGGCCAATTCGTGCAAACCGTCACCACGGCCGTCTTGCGGCATCAACGACAGTGAATAGCTGATGTCGAGCATCCGTGCGAGGTTTTCCGCCCGCTCCAGGTAACGCGACATCCAATACAAATCCGAGGCAGTTCTACTTAACATGGCAGGCTTCCTTTAATCCTCGACCACCCAGGTGTCCTTGGTTCCGCCACCCTGGGAGGAGTTGACCACCAGGGAGCCTTCGCGCAGGGCGACACGGGTCAAGCCGCCGGGCACCACCCGGGTTTCACGACCCGACAGGACAAACGGCCGCAAGTCGATGTGGCGTGGCGCAATACCGTTTTCGACAAAGGTCGGACAGGTCGACAGCGACAGCGTGGGTTGTGCGATATAGGCATGGGGCTTGGCGATGATGCGCGCGCGGAAGGCTTCGATTTCCGCCGCCGTCGCCGCCGGCCCCACCAGCATTCCGTAACCGCCGGAGCCCTGGGTTTCCTTGACCACCAGTTCTGGAAGATTGGCCAGCACATGGGAAAGCTCAGACGGATTTCGGCACTGCCAGGTCGGCACGTTCTTCAGGATCGGTTCTTCATCGAGGTAGAAACGGATCATGTCGGTAACGAACGGATACACCGATTTGTCGTCCGCCACCCCCGTGCCGATGGCATTGGCCAATACCACGTTGCCGGAACGGTAGGACGACAGCAGCCCCGGCACGCCGAGCATCGATTCCGGGTTGAAGGCCAGCGGATCGAGGAAGGCGTCGTCGAGGCGACGATAAATCACGTCGACCGCTTTCGGCCCGTCGGTGGTGCGCATGAAGACCTTGTCGTCACGCACGAACAGGTCCGCGCCTTCCACCAGTTCCACCCCCATTTCCCGCGCCAGAAACGCATGCTCGAAGAACGCACTGTTGAAGCGCCCCGGCGTCAGCACCACCACGCTGGGGTTATCGATGGGGCTTGAGCTTTTGAGGGTATCGAGCAACAGGTTCGGGTAGTGATCGATGGGCGCGATGCGTTGCGCCGCGAACAGTTCGGGGAACAGGCGCATCATCATCTTGCGGTCTTCGAGCATGTAGCTGACGCCGCTCGGTGTGCGCAGATTGTCTTCGAGCACGTAGTAGGTGCCGTCACCGTCGCGCACCAGGTCGACACCTGAGATGTGCGAGTAGATATCGCGGTGCAGGTCCAGCCCCTGCATCGCCAACTGGTACTGCTCGTTGGCCAGCACCTGCTCGGCCGGAATGATGCCGGCCTTGATGATGCGTTGCTCGTGATACAGGTCGGCGAGGAACATGTTCAACGCCTTGACCCGCTGGATGCAGCCGCGCTCGACGACCCGCCATTCACTGGCGGGAATACTGCGGGGGATGGTGTCGAAGGGAATCAGGCGCTCTGTGCCCTGCTCGTCCCCATAGAGCGTGAAGGTAATCCCGGCGCGATGAAACAACAGATCGGCCTCGCGTCGCCGTTGTGCCAGAAGCTCGTCAGGCGTCTCGGCCAGCCAACGGGCAAACTCCCGATAATGCGGGCGGACCTGGCCGCCGGCATCGTACATCTCATCAAAATAGGTGCGGATCATGCCGTACTCCTTGTCACTCGGACGTCCAGACCTTCGCAAGGCCCGTGCCAGCGGCATAAACGCTTTGATATCAATCAGTTGGATAATCAATGCGCAAGTACCGCACCATTCCTGTGCGGCAAATGCTCCAATCTGATCGCCCCCGCTTCATTGCAAGGCGTGGCTATCGCCTATCACCAGCATAGCCAGAGTTGATTTCACTGCCCGGTAACAGGTGCGGATAATCCAGGCATTCGCTGAAAAGCACACCGAACTTCCCTTTAGCCGCCTGCTCAGGCGGCTTTTTTTTGCCTTGTTGAAATGTTGAGAATCAAAATCAAAAGATCGCAGTCTTCGGCAGCTCCTACAGGCCATAAATGAAAACGGCCAACCCGAAGGTCAGCCGTCAATGCCGGTTGTCACTGTTCATAAGCCTATGCGAGTCGCCCTCGTACCTCCTGTTTCACACCCCAGCCTTCGATGATGCCGCCCAACGGCTCGACAACCGCTTCGAAACCCTGTTCGAAGTCGCCGATGTCGTCGTAGGTGGCATACATGACTTTGCACAACTCCAGCGCCCAGGCGCCATCGTCGCGCACACTGACTTGCGCATCCAGGGATTCACCACGGTGGAAATGACCTGCCGCCCTGCGTGCCCGCTCCTCATCCGGGAAAATGGCGTAGAACTCGATGGGATGAAACCGTGAAAAGTCAAAACCGCCTTCTTTCATGCGGCGCAGCACGCTGCTGCTGATGTCTTCTTGATAGGCTGTGCTCATGAAACGTCCTCCTCAAAACGATGGATAGACTTTCCGTACTCCCTCACCCGCAACCGAACAGCGCGAGCGACGGCAAACGATGTGCCGGCGGGAAACAAGCATGGAGCTGACAAGACCAGACCTTAGCGATTCATTCGCTGATCTCGCTTGCAGAGTAGCCTCAAGATAGAGCCTCTGCCAAGGCCCGGATGTGAATGCGACAGGTGTTGTTCAGATTGCAGTAATGTCGAGGATTTCAATGCTGTTCTGGGACTTGAGCTCTTTGACGCTCGCATCGGCGGTCCGCCCTTCCAGATCGTTCAGATCCAGTTCGGCAGCGACAGGAAGAAGCCGGGACTTGATGAGCTTGGCGGCGCACTCGTTGTCCGGGCGCTCATCGCACTCAAAGACCTCGTTAACGGTTTCGCCATGATCATCCACGAAAGTGATTTTCCACTTTTGCATTGATGCCTCCTCGATAAAACCCATGGATGGGCTTACCTTCATCTCGACCTTGTTAGCTGGCTAATTGTTCCGCCGCAATTCAATGTGGGAGCGGGCTTGCTCGCGAATAGGGTGTGTCAGTTGACAGAATTGCTAACTGATACGCCGCTTTCGCGAGCAAGCCCGCTCCCACAGGTGTTGCATTTCATCCAATCAATCGTTGCTTGGCTTGTTCACTGCCTGCAACACGTATTGCGGCAGGGCGAAAGCGCCGATGTGGATCTCAGGATTGTAGTAGCGCGTGACGATGCCGCTGCCCGTGAAACGCTGTTGCAGGGTTTCGCGGGTCAACTTGCGATAAGCGGTATCGGTCGCGCCCCAGGCGAAGGTCATCGAGCCGCCGATGTAGGTCGGCACAGCAGCCTGGTAGAAGTGCCAGTCCGGGAACAGGCTGCGCAGGCGACCGGCGGTAGTCTTCACTTCTTCGATCTGCATGAACGGCGTGCCGTTCTGGGTCACCAGGATGCCGCCTTCGTTCAGGCAGCGGTGGCAAGCCTGGTAAAAGTTTTCCGAGAACAGCACTTCGCCCGGCCCGATCGGGTCAGTGGAGTCGGAAATGATCACGTCGAACTTTTCAGTGGTGGTGGCGACGAAACGCATGCCGTCGTCGATCACCAGGTTCAGGCGTGGATCATCGAATGCACCCTTGGAGTGATTCGGCAGGAATTCCTTGCACATGTCGACCACGGTGCCGTCGATCTCGACCATGGTGATGTGCTCGACACTGCGGTGCTTGGCTACTTCACGCAACATGCCGCCGTCGCCGCCGCCGATGATCAGCACGCGCTTGGCGGTGCCATGGGCGAGGATCGGTACGTGGGTCAGCATTTCGTGATAGATGAATTCGTCGGCTTCGGTGGTCTGGATCACGCCGTCCAGTGCCATCACGCGGCCCATGCGCGGGTTCTCGAAGATCACCAGGTGCTGGTGTTCGGTGCGCACTTCGTGCAGCAGTTTTTCCATGCGAAAACGCTGGCCGTAGCCTTCGTAGAGGGTTTCCAGGTAGTCGCTGGTCGGGGTATTGCTCATGGGAAGTGCTCCGATGAATGCGGGTGGCAACGGACGGTTACCCGCCCATGATGGCCATTCGTTCGTCTCGAATGACCGGGAAAGGCGCGCATTCTACGTTGCGGAACATGACAGGTCGAACCTCACTTGTTCGACTTGCCACAATCCTGTGGGAGCGGGCTTGCTCGCGAAGGCGTAGTGCCAGTCACTATCGATGTTGACTGACTCACCGCTTTCGCGAGCAAGCCCGCTCCCACAGGTTCAGTGCCGCTTGTTCAGGCCCGTACGTTGCCCCGCGGCCCGGCGATAGCCCAAATGATCAGCCCCAGCACCGGTAACAGTGCGATCAACAGTACCCAGAGGACTTTCATTCCGGTCTCGGCGCTGCTTTTGAATACGTTGATGATGGCCCAGATGTCCAGGGCAAAAATGATCAAGGCAACCAGGCTGTTGAACGTGGAACCCATGGTGACGCTCCTGAAGAGTGATTTGCCCTCTTAGGATAGACGGTCGTCGTGAGGGTTCCCTTTGATTTGACAGTATTTGGCTATCAGACGTGGATCGCCACTTTCAGGGCTTCCAGGGCGGGCGCGGCTGCGATGCCGGCTTCTGCGCACAATTGCAGCACGCGGGGCACGTCATTGCCGTACACCAGCACCACCTGCAATTCGTCATCGAGCAACTGGCTGAAGTTCATCAGCGTGTAGCCCCCGTTTTCCTTGTTCAGGCTGCTCATTTGCACCTGGATGCGGTTGAGCGCGGTCAAGGCTTCGGTCTTGGCCAGTTGCTTGGGCTTGAGATTGAATTCCACACCCGGGCCGAACGAGGCGACGATCTGCGCGAACAAGTCCATGTAGGTGTCAGCCTGGAACAGCACCGTTTCCGGCAGGCTGCCGACCACCACCCATTCACCCAACGGGATCGGGAAGGTTTCGTCGTAATTGATGTCCGGATTGGCGCTCAGAAAAGCCTGCGGATCGGCGTAGGCCTGGGCCGCTTCGTCTGCGACCTTGAGGATTTCGTCTTCGCCCATGCACCCGGAGCTGATTTTGCTGATGAGTTCGACGAGTGCGGTTTTCATGGGGCGGATCCTGTAGCGAGGGGGATTTTGAGGGCGCGAAGGATAGCGCATTAATGAGGGAAATGCGGACCTGTGGCGAGGGGGCTTGCCCCCGTTGGGTCGCGAAGCGGCCCCGAAACATTCAATTGGGGTACATCAGAAAGACCGCATATGCTGACTTTACGACTGCTTCGCAGCCGAACGGGGGCAAGCCCCCTCGCCACAAAGGCTCCCTCGCCAAAGGGTTCAACGTCAGCCCAGCAGTTTTTCCAGTTGAGCAACCGTATCGGAAGCCCCCATGGTCCTGGCAGCCTCCAGCGCAGTGATGCCATTGGCGTCCTTGGCCTGCGGGTCGGCCCCCTTGCTGATCAGGTAGTCGACCACTTCGACGCGGTTGAACATCGCCGCCATCATCAGCGCCGTGCGGCCATCGAAGGACGAGCCTTCAACCTGCGCGCCGCCCTCGACCAAGGCCTTGATCACCGCCAGGTCGCCCTTGAACGCTGCCCCGGCAATCGGGCTCTGGCCGTTGTCGTTGCGGATCTCCGGGTCGGCCTTGTGCTCCAGCAGGACTTTTACCGTGTCCACATGACCGTGGTACGCGGCCAGCATCAGCAAGGTATCACCCTTGTGGTTACGCAGGTTCGGCGGCAAACCCTTGGTCAGCAGCGCGGCCATCATCGCCGCATCGCCCTCCCGTGCCTTGTTGAATACCTGTTCGGCAAATTCGGCGGCTTCTTCGGGGGTCATCTGGCGGCTTTTGTCTGACATTGGGCACTCCCTTTTCTGTCACTCGTAAAAGCCGACAGTTTCCCGAGCGGCCCTGGCACTGTCACTTGTTTTTTCTCATGGGCGGCCATAGCCAGATTCAATAGCGGTACTTGCCGCCGTGAATGTCGGACAACAATTGCTCCGTGACCTGCACGTAAGTCTGGGTTCCCGGCAGCCAGGCATAGATCGGATCATCACCGGTTCTACCCGGGTCGAAGGCTTCGTCCTTGAGCCGGGTCTTCTGATACTTGAAAGTCCCGGTGGTTTCCATTTTCACTTTCACCCGCAGGAACAACGGCACCGCATAGGCCGGCATTTGCTCACGGGCAAAGGCCAGCAGTTCGCCGAAGTCCAGGGTGGCCAGGGATTCGGCGGGAGTGATCGCGGCCATCCCGGCCCGGCCATTGGTGTTGCGAATTTCCACGCCGTAGGCCACGGCTTCGGAAATATGCGGGTGCCGCAGGAGGATGTTCTCGACTTCCGTGGTCGATACGTTTTCGCCCTTCCAGCGGTAGGTGTCGCCCAGGCGGTCGACAAACTGCGCATGACCAAAGCCGATGTTGCGCAACAGGTCGCCGGTGTTGAAGTAGCGGTCACCCTTATCGAACACATCCTCAAGCACGACCCTGGCGGTTTTCTGCGGGTCGGTGTAGCCGTCCAGCGGAGCCTTGTCGTCGATTTTTGCCAGCAATAGCCCTTGCTCGCCCTTTGCGACCTTGCGCATCAAGCCATTGGCTTCACGAATCGGCGCCCCGCTGTCGTGGTCGTACGCGACCAGCTCCCAGGACATCAGGGAAAAACCGATGGTGTTGTCGAAATTGAGAATGTTGGTGAACCCGATATTGCCGTCGCTGGCGGCATAGAGTTCGCAAATGTGATTCACCGCAAAGCGGGTCTTGAACTCGTTCCAGGCGCCGGGACGCAGGCCGTTGCCGATCATCTTCTTCACATCGTGCCGGCTGTCGTCGACGCTCGGTGGCTGATCGACCAGGTAGCGGCACAGTTCGCCGACATAACCGATGGTGGTTGCCTGGTATTTGCGTACATCGCTCCAGAACTGACTGGCGCTGAATTTGCGGCGGATGGCGAACCCGCTGGCACCACTGACGGCCGAGCCCCAGCACACGCAAAGGCCGGTGGCGTGGTACAGCGGCAAGGTGCAATAGACGACATCGTCCGGGCGCATGTCCAGCGCGATCATGCCGAAGCTCGCGCAGCTGCGCATCCAGCGGCCATGCTTGAACACTCCGGCCTTGGGCAGCCCCGTGGTGCCCGAGGTGTAGATATAAAAGCAGGGATCGTCAAAGAAAATCTGCTGGCTGCTGGCCGGGTTGTCGCAGGCTTCGTCGAGGCTGACGGTCATCAGGTTGATGAACCCTTCAGGCGCGATACCCGGTTGGCGAGAGGTGTCCTGATCGGCGACGAACCAGGTTCGGGCAGACTGGATCGCCACCCGATCTCGTATCGCCAGATACGCCGGAACCAGCTCCTCACCGACAATGATCGCCACCGGCGCCACCAGATTCACACTGTGCACCAGGGTGTCGCGGGTCTGCGAGGTATTGAGCAAAGCACTGATCGCGCCGACCTTGGCCACCGCCAGAATCGTCACCAGCAGTTCCGGGCGGTTCTCGATGAAGACCGCCACCACGTCACCCTTGCCGATACCTTGGCCGATCAGGTGATGGGCGATGCGGTTGGCCCACTGGTTGACCTCGCAGTAACTGAGCGTGACGTTGTCCTGCAACAGCGCCGGGCCATCCGGGTTGCGCAATGTGGCTTGCTCGAAACTCCAGCCCAAACCACACGCCTGGGTCGGGTCCTTGACGTTGGCGGCCTTCATGCCCTTGACCAACCGGGGGATGGTTTTGGCGATGGAAGGCAGCTTGCGGAGCATCATGCCCCAGGTAATCGTGTCGTTCGACGTGCGGCTCATGATGCTCCCGTTCGCTGTTTTTTTATTGTCGGGCGGCGATGTCTGAGGCCGAAAATACGTCAACGGTTCTTGAGCTGTACACGCGGTTTTTGAAATGTTTTGTATCTGCGATCTTGATCCGCGATCTGATCCACGGTCGATACGATGCCCCGCGTGAACCCTGCCATGAACAATGGTTCCATCGAATCGCCGAGCGACCTCGCAAAATGCAGGATGCACGATGGCCATTCATGCAGATTGCACGAATGCAAAAATCGCCAAAAACAGTAAGCCATTGTTTTTATTTATATTTATCAAATAAAAATAATGGCACAAAGGCTGCAACGGTCTCTCCACGCCATTCAAGTCATCACGGAGCTGAACGACATGAGCCTGATCCAGGAAAAGTTTTCGTCCCTGTTCTCCAACTACACAGTCGCCACCCAGGCCCGTCCTGACGGCGGGATCCTGCTGACCCTGAGCGGCGGCGAAGGCAAAGTGTTCAAACGCTCGATTTCCTACCAGCAATTGCACAACGGCGACCAACTGACGTGGGTCATCAGTGCGATTCGCCGCGACCTCGCCGAACAAGCCAGTGAACTGCCGCAGATTTCCTTGCTGCAAAGCCAGCAACGGTTTGCCTTGCCGACTTATCACTCGCTGTAAAAGGGTAAATAAACCTGTGGGAGCGAGCCTGCTCGCGAAGACGGAGTGTCAGCCAACATCAATGTTGAATGACACATCGCCATCGCGAGCAGGCTCGCTCCCACAGGTTTTGTGGCGTTTAGAAATTAGCGGGGTTTATCCGCGCAAAGCTGTCCACGGTCACGTGCCCCGCCAGCTCCCCACCTTCACGAGCCAGGCCGCAAGTGGCCATTCCTGCCGAACGCGCCGCGTCGAGCTCTTCGACGATGTCCGACAGGAACAGAATCTGCCCCGCCTGGAGGTTGATCACCCGGGTGATGTTGGCGTAGGACTGCGCCTCGCGCTTTGGCCCTGAAGTCGTATCGAAGTAGCCGCTGAACAGCGGCGTCAGGTCCCCCGCCACCGAACAGCCGAAGATCAACCGCTGGGCCTGGATAGAGCCGGACGAATAAACAAACAGTTGAAAGCCATCCTGATGCCAGCGCTTGAGCGCTTCAACGGCGTCCGGGTACACGTGGCCCTGCAACTGCCCGGCCTGATAGCCCTGCTCCCAGACCATGCCCTGTAACGCTTTCAACGGCGTGGCCTTGCGGTCTTCGGCAATCCAGCCCAACAGGATCTCGACGACCCGTTCGACGTCAGCGTCCGGCTCATTGCTGTCGCGGCGTACGGCGGCCAGTTGTTCGGCTACGTCAGCGCGCCCGGCCTGCTGACGAACAAACTCCGGCAAGTGTTTGGCGGCATAGGGAAACAGCACGTCGAACACAAAACTCACCGCGCTGGTGGTGCCTTCGATGTCGGTGAGAATCGCTTTGATTGGCATCGACTCAGTCCTCCAGACGCGGGAATTGGCTGGCGATGTCTTCACCGGTGAAATTGGCCACCCAGCCTTCCGGGTTGTTGAACAGGCGGATCGCAATGAAGTGCGGGTGCTCGCCCATGTCGAACCAGTGTTTGGTTCCGGCCGGCACCGAGATCAGATCGTTTTTCTCGCACAGCACGGCGTAGACGTAATCGTCGATGTGCAGGGTAAACAGGCCACGGCCGGCGACGAAAAATCGTACTTCGTCCTCGCCATGGCGGTGTTCATTGAGGAACTTGGCGCGCAGTTCGGCTTTTTGCGGGTGATCGCTGTTGAGGCTGATCACATCGACTGTGATGTAACCGCGCTCGGTCATCAGCTGGTCGATTTGCGCTTGATAGGCGGCGATCACTTCTTCCTGAGTGGCGCCCGGCTGGAGCCGGGTGGCGGCTTGCCAACGGTCGAAGCGCACGCCTTGTTCAGCCAGGGTCGAGGCGATGTCTTCGAAATGGGTCAGCACCTTGTTGGGGATTTCAGGGCTGGAGACGTGATAAACGGACAGGCTGCTCATCAGGGCAACTCCTTAACGGTTCATGCTTTAACGTTCGAGAGCGAGCGCATCTTCAACTCGCACTCGAACAAAAATTCAAAGGCCTCGATCTGCCGCAGGGCATCGCTCATGCGCGCACCCCAGGTGTACAGGCCGTGCCCGCGAATCAGGTAGCCGACGCAATCGGGATGGGCGTCCAGCCAAGGCTGCACCTTGGCGGCCAGGCGCGCAATGTCCTGGTCGTTGTCAAAAATCGGCACACGCACCCGGGACTCGTGGGTCGTCACACCGCTGAAGGCTTTTTGCAGTTCGTAGTCTTCGAATTCGATGAAGTCTTGCGGCGTCAGGCGTGACAGCACGGTGGCATTCACCGAATGGGTGTGCAGCACCGCGCCGATCTCGGGCCGCCAGCTGTAAAGCTGAGTGTGCAGCAGGGTTTCGGCGGACGGCTTCTTGCCCGGCTCCAGGCTATTGCCTGACAGGTCGGTGGCCAGCACATCGTCCATGCCCAACTGGCCCTTGTGCTTGCCGGAGACGGTCAGCAAGGCTTCGGTCGGCGACAGGCGGGTCGAGTAATTGCTGCTGGTGGCCGGCGACCAGCCGCGGCCATAGAGAAAACGCCCGGCGTCGATGATTTGTTGGGCGAGGTGTTCACGGGTAAGGCTCATGGCCTGTCCTCTTGCATACATGTGGCAATGATAACGGCAGCCGCGAGCGCTGCGAGGCTGGCAATACTAAAGGTCAATGCGGCGCCAAGGGCGTTCCAGCTGTAACCGGAGTACAACGCGCCCAATGCCCCACCGGTGCCGGCCAATGCGGCATACAGTGCCTGACCCTGACCTTGCTGGCGCGCACCGAAGCTACGTTGCACGAATTGAATGGCAGCGGCGTGAAAGCTGCCGAATGTCGCCGCGTGCAACACCTGGGCAAACAACAGCACCCAGAGAAACTCCGCGAGCGAGCCCAGCAACAGCCAGCGCAACGCCGCCAGCAGAAAGCTGGCCATCAGCACCCGGCGCAGCGAGACGCGCGCGAGTATCCGGCTCATGGCCAGAAACATCAGCACTTCGGCGACTACGCCGACCGCCCAGAGCATGCCGATCACGCCGCGGCTGTAACCCAGCCGTTCGAGGTGCAGGGTCAGAAACGTGTAATACGGCCCATGGCTCATCTGCATCAGCGCCACGCAGGCGTAAAACGCCAATACACCGGGGCTGCGCAGCTGTTTGAGGAATCCGTCCCCCGCCACCCGGTTGCCCGGTGTCGGTTGGGCATTGGGCACCCACAGGCTGCTGAGGACGATGCCGGCCAGGATCAGCACCAGCGCCGCGGGGTAGATGTCGAGGCTCAGCCATTCGAACAGCCGGCCCAGTGCGACCACGGTGATGATGAAACCGATCGATCCCCACAGACGAATCTGGCTGTAACGCGCGGTCTGCCCCTGCAAGTGCGCCAGGGTGATGACTTCGAACTGCGGCAACACCGCGTGCCAGAAGAACGCATGCAAGGCCATGACCATCGCCAGCCAGGCGTAGGTCTTGCTGACGAAAATGAGCGAGAAGGTCAGCAGCGTGCACACCGCGCCGAAACGCACGATGGCCAGCCGCTGCCCCGTGAAGTCGCCCAGCCAGCCCCAGATGTTCGGCGCTACGCAGCGCATCAGCATCGGGATCGCCACCAGCTCGCCGATGCGTGCGGCGCTGAATCCCAGGTGATCGAAATACAGCGCCAGAAACGGCGCTGTCGAACCGAGCAAGGCGAAATAGAACAGATAGAAACTGGAGAGCCGCCAGTACGGGAGCGCCGCAGTCGCCATCAGACGGCTGCGACCAGGAGGTCAGCCATTTACAGCTGACCCAGCACCGGCGTGCTCACACGCACATCGGCGTTCTGCCCACGGTGACGCAGCAGATGATCCATCAGCACGATGGCCATCATCGCCTCGGCGATCGGCGTGGCACGGATACCCACGCACGGGTCGTGACGGCCCTTGGTGATCACCTCCACCGGGTTGCCATGGATATCGATGGAACGGCCCGGCGTGGTGATGCTCGACGTCGGCTTCAGCGCCAAGTGCGCAACGATAGGCTGACCGGAGGAAATACCGCCGAGAATGCCGCCGGCGTTGTTGCTGAGGAAACCTTGCGGAGTCATTTCATCGCGATGTTCGGTGCCGCGCTGGGCGACGCTGGCGAAACCGGCGCCGATTTCCACGCCTTTGACCGCGTTGATGCTCATCAGCGCATGGGCCAGTTCGGCATCGAGACGGTCAAAGATCGGTTCCCCCAGGCCTGGCATCACACCCTCGGCCACCACGGTGATTTTCGCGCCGACCGAATCCTGGTCGCGGCGCAATTGGTCCATGTAGGCTTCCAGTTCCGGCACTTTGTCCGGATCCGGGCTGAAGAAAGCGTTCTGCTCGACCGACTCCCAGGTCTTGAACGGGATTTCAATCGGTCCGAGCTGGCTCATGTAGCCGCGAATCACGATGCCCTGGCTGGCCAGGTATTTTTTCGCAATCGCACCGGCCGCGACGCGCATCGCGGTTTCACGGGCCGAGCTGCGACCGCCACCGCGGTAGTCGCGCTCGCCGTATTTGTGGTGGTAGGTGTAGTCGGCGTGGGCCGGGCGGAACAGATCCTTGATCGCCGAGTAGTCCTTGGACTTCTGGTCGGTGTTGCGGATCAACAAACCGATGGCGCACCCCGTGGTGCGGCCTTCGAACACGCCAGAGAGGATTTCGACTTCGTCGGCTTCCTGGCGCTGGGTGGTGTGGCGGCTGGTGCCGGGCTTGCGGCGGTCCAGGTCACGCTGCAGATCCTCCAGGGATATCTCCAGGCCCGGCGGGCAGCCATCGACAATGGCGACCAACGCCGGGCCATGGCTTTCGCCCGCGGTGGTGACAGTGAACAGCTTGCCGTAGGTATTGCCGGACATGCAGGACGCTCCGTGAAATGAACCTGAATACGTAATGCGCGCCAGTATACGCAGGCTACCCAAGTAGTTCATCCTCGAACCTTATGGGTGCCTGTGAGTCCAACCGGCATCTTCTTGATGATGGCGTGATGATGCTGCGAGTTCTAGCCTTGAGCCTTACCCTGATTTCCGGCTTCGCCCAGGCGACTGTCCTGCAACGGCCGATCACGTTGGACACCGGCACCGGCGAGCTTTTCGGCTCTTTGCTGCTGCCCAAGTCCGACAACCCGGTACCCGTTGTCCTGATCATTTCCGGTTCCGGCCCTACGGATCGCGACGGAAACAACCCTGACGGCGGGCGCAACGACAGTCTCAAGCGCCTGGCCTGGGTGCTGGCCAAACACAACATCGCCAGTGTGCGTTACGACAAACGCGGTGTTGCAGCAAGCCTGGCCGCGACGCCGGACGAACGCAATCTGACGGTCGACGCCTACGTTTCCGACGCCGAGGCCTGGGGCCAGAAGCTCAAGACGGATCCGCGTTTCGGCAAACTGATCGTGCTCGGACACAGCGAAGGCGCCTTGATCGCCAGCCTGGCCGCGCCAACCATCGACGCCGATGCGGTGATTTCCGTCTCGGGTAGCGCGCGACCGGTCGATCAGGTGATCCGCCAGCAACTGGGCAATCGCCTGCCACCGCCGTTGCTGCTGCGCAGTAATGAGTTGCTCGACAGCCTCAAGGCCGGGAAGCCCGACGACAATGTACCGCCACCCTTGCAGGCCATTTTCCGTCCGAGCGTGCAGCCGTACCTGATTTCCCTGTTCCGCCAGGACCCGGCTGCAGCGTTTGGCCAGTTGAAGATGCCAGCGCTGATCATCCAGGGCAGCAACGACATCCAGGTCGGCGTCAATGACGCCAGGCTGCTCAAGGCCGCCAAACCGGACGCCGAACTGGCCCTGATCGAGGGCATGAACCACGTCATGCGCATCGTGCCCAACGACGTCAAACGCCAGCTGGCCTCCTATAAAGACCCGCAATTGCCTCTGGCGGCGGAACTGGGCGCGCGAATCCTCGGGTTTATTGACGGACTTCGCACCAGTTAAGCGCTGTTTGCCCTCCAGTCTTGAAAAAAACGGCCGATAAGCCTTTGTCGCCCGCACATTGGTTGGCAACAAGCTGAGCTTGGACAGGATCTCGCCGTTATGACTGACACCCAGACTTCAACCGACACCACCGCTGAAACAGAAGCACCGCCAGCGGTCGAGCTGCCCTGGGCGGACGTCCACGTCGAGCACCACAAGATGCTCCGTCTGGCGCCGCTGAAGACTGATCGCAATACAGGCGGGCGCCCATTGCGCTTTGTCGAGTTCGGCTATGCCGAGCGCAACGACAAGGCGCGCAGCCTGATGCGCATGAGCATCACCCTGCCCTCCCAACGCGTGCGCAAGGAACAGAATCATCTGGATGTGTGGGTCGATCACGCCGAAAAGCGCGTGCATTTCGGACCGGAAAGCGGTTTGCAGGTCGAACCGCTGAACCGCGGCATCGGCCGATTCATGATCGCCCAGGGTATCAATTGGGCGAAGAAGCGCTGGCCTACCTACACCGTCGACGGCTTTGACCTGAACAACAAGGAAGCGCTCAACGAAGACACCCGCCTGCGCCGCGATCATTTTTTGCGAGTGCACGGTTTCGACGTGGTGTATGCCGATGCCCAGCATTTGAAAGGCAGTGTCAAAGCAGTCAAGGTCGGCGACCTCGCGGGGGACTGGAACAGCGAAAAACTGCAGGTCGTGGAAATTCTCGAGGCGGCACAGATGCTCCAGCAAGCCGAGCAGAACCTGGCCGAGCAGGAAGTCAAACTCAAGAAACACGAAGAGAAGGTCAGCAAATACAAACGCGAAGACGCCGGGCTGCGTTTCACCATTACGTGCCTGGTGGCGTTTGCGGTGTTTCAGGCGGGGTTGCTGATCTGGATTGCCACGCACCGCTGAAGGCTTGAGACCGCGGTGTGGCTATCGCGGGCAAGCCACGCTCCCACAGGTTTCGCGCCGTACTCAAATGATGCGGCACACACTGAACCTGTGGGAGCTGGCTTGCCAGCGATAGGATTTCAACCAATCAGACGCGGGAAGCGAACAACGCCTGATGCTCCCGGCACTGCTGCGCGCTCAGCATGAACACACCGTGACCACCGCGCTCGAACTCCAGCCAGGCGAAGTCGACTTCCGGGTACAACGCCTCGACATGCACCTGGCTGTTGCCCACTTCGACAATCAGCAAGCCTTTCTCGGTCAGATGATCCGCCGCTTCGGCAAGCATGCGACGTACAAGGTTCAAGCCGTCATCGCCGCACGCCAGGCCCAGTTCCGGCTCGTGCTGGTATTCGTCCGGCATGTCGGCGAAATCCTCCGCATCGACGTAGGGCGGGTTCGACACGATCAGGTCGAAACGCTGGCCAGGCAAGCCCTCGAAGCCGTCGCCCTGCACCGTGTACACGCGCTCATCGACACCATGGCGCTCGATGTTCTGATTGGCCACTTCCAGTGCTTCGAACGACAGGTCCGCCAGCACCACTTCGGCGTTCTGGAACTCGTAGGCACAGGCGATGCCAATGCAGCCGGAACCGGTGCACAAATCGAGAATCCGCGCCGGCTCGTTGGCCAGCCACGGGGTAAAACGGTTTTCGATCAGCTCGCCAATCGGCGAACGCGGGATCAACACACGCTGATCGACTATGAACGACATGCCGCAGAACCAGGCCTCGCCCAGCAGGTAGGCCGTTGGCACCCGCTCTTCGATGCGGCGCTTGAGCAGCAGCTGCAAGTGGACCACTTCGTCTTCTTCCAGATTGCAGTCGAGGTAGCTGTCGGCGATTTCCCACGGCAGGTGCAGCGCGCCCAGCACCAGTTGACGGGCTTCGTCCCAGGCATTGTCGGTGCCATGGCCGAAAAACAGATCCTCCCCATGGAAGCGGCTGACGGCCCAACGGATATGGTCACGCAGGGTGCGAAGGCGGGAAGTGATCACGACGGCAAACTCCAGAAAAATCGACGGGCGATTCTACCAGTCAAACGGCGCCACGACGACGCAGGAAAACGACCGACTCAAATGTAGGAGTTATCCGTTTTTTCGCCAGGCTATTGAACAAAACGTGACTATTGACAAGGCTAGAGGCCAGCAACCACGGCACCTACGATCGTAGCGATTCACAGAACCGCTCAGCCAGAGGACAATGGCGCAAAAGCCCCACTCCAAGGAGCCCCAGAATGTCCGTTCCAAAAACGATGTTTCAACTCAGCGGTCGCGGTTATCCGGCAGCCAAACTGAGTCATGCGACCCTTATCATCATCGATGCCCAGAAAGAGTATTTGAGCGGGCCGCTGGCCCTCAGCGGCATGGATGAGGCCGTCGCGAACATCAAGCAGTTACTCGCCGCGGCCCGTGCCGCCGGCCGGCCGATCGTGCATGTGCGCCACCTCGGCACGCTCGGTGGCATGTTCAACCCGCAAGGCGTCGGTGGTGAATTCATTCCGGGTCTTGAGCCACAGAGCGACGAAACCATCATCGGCAAATTGCTGCCGAGCGCGTTCCACGGTACCGAACTGGCCAAACGCCTGGAGGACCTCGGCGCCCTCGACCTGATCGTCTGCGGCTTCATGAGTCACTCGAGCGTCAGCACCACTGTGCGCGCGGCGAAGAACCTGGGTTTCCGCTGCACGCTTATCGAAGACGCCTGCGCCACACGCGACCTGCCCTACAAGGGCGGTGTCCTGAGCGCCGCGCACGTTCATCAGACCGAAATGGCGATCATGGGCGACAACTTCGCCACCCTCGCGCTGACCTGTGAACTGATCTGATCGACGCTCAATGAGCGGCCTGGAACGCCGCTCATCCGCAAAAACCTCTCATTTGCCGTAATTGTCTTAGCCTCAGGAACATCCCGGTCAACTCCCGGTCGAAGGGCCGATACCCATTGAGGAAGGTCGGAATGAAGTTATCCGATGGTTTTGACGCTCGCCGCTTGCGGCCCAAAGGCCAACGCAACTGGCGTTTTCGAATCGGCGCGACGTTCGCGGCATTGCTGGCGATGTGCGGCGTGTTGCTCGCCATGGCCGGTGCCGCCAGCCTGTTCGGCCACGTACCTGCCCTGGGTGAACTGAACACCAGCCGCACCGGTGCTGCCGTGATCCTGGCCATTGGCCTGTTCGTGCTGTACCTCGGTGTATGGCTGTGGCGCCGTTGCCGCCGTCGCTCGCGGCAGTCGCGGGAACTGGCCATGTCCCCGCACCTGATGAAAAAACACGACTGAGCCAAACGCCGCGCGCGTTTTTGTCGCGCCCGATTCGCTTCGAGTTGGGTAAACTGGCCGCCCTTCGCGGAGGCTGACATGCAAGACGACGATTTTTCCCTGTTCAAAAGCGCGATCCACGGCGTCAAGCCGATCAAGCACGATCGCGCCGAAACCGGCAAACCCAAGAGTGACCGTGCGCAGATTGCCAAGCTGCGTCAAGCGGCCACCGTGCGCACCGATGCCACCACCGTTGACGGTCTGTCCGATCAATTCGTCATCGACGTCGGCCCTGAAGACGAGCTGATGTGGGCCCGCGATGGCGTGCAGGAAAGCCAGATGCGCAAGCTCAAGATCGGTCAGATTCCATTCGAAGGCAGCCTCGACCTGCACGGCATGAGCGTGGAAAAGGCCCGGGAAACCCTCTGGGCGTTCCTCGCCGAAGCAACCAAATTCGAAATCCGCTGCGTGCGCGTCACCCATGGCAAGGCGGTACGCCTGGACGGCAAGCGGCCGATGATCAAAAGCCACGTCAACACCTGGCTGCGCCAGCATCCGCAAGTGCTCGGCTTCACCTCGTGCCAGGCCAAACATGGCGGTGCCGGGGCGGTTTATGTGATGCTCAAACGCACCATGATGGAAGGTCGCGACGAGTAAAGCTGATGCGCCACGCTTGCAGCGTCGTGTCCGTCACCGTACCCTTGCCCTTTGCGTAAAATCCCACAGGTAGTTTCATGTCCCTGGAACAGAATTACACGGCGATCCTCGGCCAGCTCGGCGAGGACGTTTCCCGCGAAGGCCTGCTCGACACGCCAAAACGTGCCGCCAAAGCCATGCAGTACCTCTGCCGCGGCTATGAACAGACACTGGAAGAGGTCACCAACGGTGCCCTGTTCAGCTCCGACAACAGCGAAATGGTGCTGGTCAAGGACATCGAGTTGTACTCGTTGTGCGAACACCACCTGCTGCCGTTCATCGGCAAGGCGCACGTTGCCTACATTCCGAGCGGCAAGGTCCTGGGCCTGTCGAAGGTGGCGCGGATCGTTGATATGTACGCCCGTCGCCTGCAGATCCAGGAAAACCTCAGCCGCCAGATCGCCGATGCGGTCCAGCAAGTCACCGGCGCCCTGGGCGTTGCAGTGGTGATCGAGGCCAAGCACATGTGCATGATGATGCGCGGCGTGGAAAAGCAGAATTCGTCGATGATCACTTCGGTGATGCTCGGTGAATTCCGCGAGAACGCCGCCACCCGCAGCGAATTCCTCAGCCTCATCAAGTAATTCGCGGCACGAAGAAAACCGGCATTCATCGCCGGTTTTTTTTCGTCCGTGAAAAATCAGGTAAGCTGCGCGCCCTTCTTCGTTAGCACCGTGAGGCTTTCAACGTGTTCGTAAAAGCGCTTCGTGTCGGCCTTGGCCAACTGATCATCTTCATCGACTTCATCACGCGTCCGGGCAAGAAAAAGCGCCCCGCCGCGGCTCAGGCCCAGGTCGAAGCGGCCGCCAAAGGCCTGACCCTGTATCAATTCCACGCCTGCCCGTTCTGCGTGAAGACTCGCCGCACCCTGCGCCGCCTGAACGTGCCGGTGGCCCTTCGCGATGCGAAGAACAACGAACAGGATCGCCAGACCTTGCTCGAGCAAGGCGGCAAGATCAAGGTGCCGTGCCTGCGTATCGAAGAAAATGGCCAGACCACCTGGATGTATGAGTCCAAGGTGATCATTGATTATCTGGACAAGCGTTTCGCGGCAGCCTGATGTTTTTTCGGTGAGGCTGATGGCCTCTTCGCGGGCAAGCCTGCTCCCACAGTGGGAATGCAGACACCTGTGGGAGCGGGCTTGCTCGCGAAGAGGCCGGCACAGGCACCGCAAACTTCAGACAAAAGTAAACCGGCCCTTGCGCCGGTTTATTTGTTTTCAGGCCGCTTGCGCCGCCTGCGCCTGACGCACCACCGCCGCCAGCCGCTTGAGCCCCTCCTCCAGCCGCGCCGGGTCAATGTGGCTGAAGTTCAACCGCAAATACCCGTGATGCTTGTCCGGCTCGGGGAAGAACGGCTCGCCCGGCATGAACGCCACATCCTTGGCCAACGCCGCATTGAGCAAGGTTCGAGTGTCCAGCGGCTGCTTGAGTTTCAACCAGAAAAACAGCCCGCCCTGCGGCTCGTTCCAGTCCGCCAGATCAGAGAAGTGGGTTTGCAGCACCAGCTGGAACGCATCCCGGCGTTCCCGGTAAAAATCCCGTAGTTCACTGCGATGCTGCTGATACTTCTCGGTTCCGATCCATTGCAGTGCCTGCCACTGGCCAACCCGGTTGGTGTGCAGGTCCGCCGACTGCTTGAGTTTCAACAGATGGGGAAACAGGTCCGGGCTGGCGATCAGAAAGCCAACGCGCAAACCTGGCAACAGGGTTTTCGACACCGTACCGGTATAGATCCAGCTGGCCTTCTTCAAGCGACCGACAATCGGCGTGGCGCTGCCACCGTCGAAAGTCAGTTCGCGATAAGGCTCGTCTTCGATCAGGGTGACGCCGAACTCGTCGAGCAGCGCTGCCACCGCGTCGCGCTTGGCTTCGCTGTAACGCACCGCCGAAGGATTCTGGAAGGTCGGGATCAGGTAGATGAAGGCCGGGCGGTGTTGCTCCAGGCGAGCGCGCAGCTCTGCCAGGTCCGGCCCGTCAGCCTCCAGCGGCACGGTCAGGCAATCGGCCCCGAACAGCTGGAAAATCTGCAATGCCGCCAGATAAGTCGGCGCTTCGAGCAGGATTTCGGTGCCCTTGTCGATGTAGAGCTTGGCAGCCAGATCCAGAGTTTGCTGTGAACCACTGACCACCAGTACCTGACCTGCCTCACATGCCACCCCCAACGCTCGCGCCTCGGCGGCCAACGCCTCACGCAGCGCCGGTTCGCCCTCGCTCATGCCGTATTGCCCCATGGAAAGCGGCATCTCGGCCCAATCGACCTTCGGCAGCATGGCTTCAGCCGGCAGACCTCCGGCGAACGACATCACTTGCGGGCGCTGGGCCGCGGCGAGGATTTCACGGATCAAAGAACTTTTAAGGCGTGAGACACGTTCGGAAAAAGCCATGGGGATCACCGGTAGCGAGGCATGAGGAAAATGAGTCAAACTTGTTGACCGAAATTACGCTTCTTCGAATGGATACGTCAACATGCTTGACCTTAAAAACCCGCTTTCCCAACAGCAAGCCATGGAAGCGTTTTTCTTCGGCTACCAGGCTTTCACCGCCAAGGCCGATGAAATGCTCGAACGCCGCGGCCTGAGCCGGGTGCATCAACGCATTGTGTTTTTCATCGCTCGTTATCCGAACCTGAGCGTCAAGGAATTGCTGGCCTTGCTTGGCGTAAGCAAGCAGGCGCTGAACATGCCGTTGCGGCAATTGCTGGAGATGCATCTGGTCGACAGCGTCGCGTCCGAATCGGACAAGCGTAAGCGGTTGCTGGAGTTGACTGCGGAAGGCGCGCGGTTTGAGCAAGCGTTGAGGCGCGAGCAGGTGAAATTGCTGGAGCGGGTGTTTGCCGAGGCTGGGGAGACGGCGGTGAATGGGTGGTTGGCGGTGAATCTGGCGTTGGGGAAAAGTCAGGCGCTTACCGACTGAATCAGTCTGCCTGCTGATTTTTATGCTGGCTGTTCCGGCCTCTTCGCGGGCAAGCCCGCTCCCACAGTGATGGATGGTGTCCACAAATCTTGTGCCTGACCGGGTTTCCTGTGGGAGCGGGCTTGCCCGCGAAGGGGCCGGTACAGGCGATATATCCCTATTGCCAAACTTTTCGTCGACAAAATCAAAAACATTATTTGCATTCTTTGTATACAAAAGCATAATCCACTTCGTGCGAGTTCCTGACCATGCGGTCAACAAATTCGCAAGTGCCTCAAAGGACCGCTGCCACCCTCATGGGTCCGGCCCTGGAAATAAAAATAAAACTCTTGAGGAGTATTCGCTGTGGAAAGCCGCAAATCCGAAGCATCGACGCTGGATCTCTCGCCGCCATTACGCAATGGCTTGCTGGAGCGTCTGTTCAAACTCAGCTTGCACGGCACCACGGTGAAGACCGAGCTGATTGCCGGTCTGACAACCTTCATCACCATGGCTTACATCATTTTCGTCAACCCCAACATCATGGCTGACGCCGGGATCGATCATGGTGCGGCATTCGTCGCCACCTGTATCGCTGCAGCACTCGGTTGCCTGTTGATGGGCCTGTACGCCAACTGGCCGGTCGGCCTGGCGCCAGGCATGGGGCTCAACGCCTTCTTCACCTACACCGTAGTCGGCACCATGGGCTACAACTGGGAAACCGCCCTCGGCGCGGTGTTTGTGTCCGGTGTGTTGTTCATGATCCTGACCTTCTCGCGGATCCGCGAATGGCTGCTCAACAGCATCCCGGTCAGCCTGCGCTTCGCCATGGGCGCCGGCGTGGGTCTGTTCCTGGGGCTGATCGGCCTGAAAACCGCGGGTATCGTCGTCGATAGCCCGGCCACGCTGATCAAGCTCGGCTCCCTGCGCGAACCCGGCCCGCTGCTCGCTGCCGTGTGCTTCCTGATGATCGCCATCCTCAGCTATCACAAGGTGTTCGGCGCGATCCTCATCAGCATCATCACCGTGACCCTCGCTGGCTGGGGTCTGGGCCTGGTGCACTACGAGGGCATCATGTCGGCCCCGCCAAGCCTGGCTCCGACCTGGATGGCCATGAACGTCGCCGGCGTGTTCAACGTCAGCATGATCAGCGTGGTCCTGGCGTTCCTCTTCGTACACATGTTCGACACCGCCGGCACCTTGATGGGGGTTGCTCAACGCGCCAACCTGGTAGGCGCTGACGGCAAGATCGAAAACCTCTCCCGCGCCATGAAAGCCGACAGTGCTTCCAGCGTATTCGGTGCAGTAGTCGGCGTTCCGCCGGTCACCAGCTACGTAGAAAGTGCTGCCGGTGTTGCAGCGGGTGGTCGGACTGGTCTTACCGCAGTGACCGTAGGTGTGCTATTTATTGCAGCCATGTTCTTCGCGCCGCTGGCCGGGATGATCCCTGCCTATGCAACCGCGGGTGCACTGATCTACGTAGCGATGCTGATGATGGGCGGCATGGCCCACATCGAATGGGATGAAGCGACCGACAGCATTCCGGCGATCGTTACCGCAATCATGATGCCACTGACCTTCTCGGTCGCCGATGGCATCGCGCTGGGCTTCATCACCTACGTGGCGTTGAAGGCCGGCACCGGCAAGTACAAGGAAATCTCCGTAAGCCTGTGGGTGCTCTGCGCGATCTTCATCGCCAAGTTCATCTTCCTGTAAACCTTACGCGGGACCCGCTTCAAAACAGCCTCACCCCGTCGGGTGAGGCTTTTGTGCAAATGGAGGAAAGTGATGAGTCTGGAAACCTGGCTGCTGTTCAGCGGCGCTGCGCTGATAGTGATCCTGATCCCGGGGCCGCTGTCTTTGCTGATGATCAGCAACAGTCTGAATTACGGCCTGCGCCGCTCTTACCCGGCCTTTCTCGGCGGCGTGTCCGCATCGATCTGCCTGCTGAGTGCTTCGGCGCTGGGCCTGGGTGCGTTGTTGCTGGCGTCGGAACAGCTGTTCAGCGCCCTGAAGATTCTGGGTGCCCTTTACCTGTTCTACCTCGCCTGGCAGAGCTGGCAGCAATCGCGCCTGCCTTCCCATGGCGCTGAAGTGCCACAAGCCGCGCCGGTGCCACGCTTTCGTGCACTGTTCGGCCGTGCCTTCATGCTGGGCGCCAGCAACCCGAAGGACATCCTGTTCTTCGCCGCTTTCCTGCCGCAGTTCTTGAGTGCCGAACAGCCGTTCCTGCCGCAGCTGCTGGTGATGATTGTCACCTGGACACTGCTGGATCTGGCCTGCAAGTTGGCTTATGGCCTCGGCGCCCATGGCGCGGCGCGGTATCTGCGCAGTGGCAAGGGCCAGAGTTGGTTCAACCGGATCAGTGCGGGGTTGTTCAGTGGTGCGGGGGCTGCGTCCCTGCTGAGCCGCTAAAGCTGTAGGAGCGAGCTTGCTCGCGATGGACGTTAACGATGACGCGGGCCATCTGAATGCCCTCGTTGTCTGGGCCTCCATCGCGAGCAAGCTCGCTCCTACAGACGAAAAAAAGCCCGCAGTGTGAGCGGGCGAAAGACCAAAGAAGCTATATGCGCAGTCGCTTCCAGGGTGCAGCAGCTGCTTGGGGGATCAGCTGCCGCGATAGGTGGAGTAGCTGTAAGGCGAAATCAACAACGGCACATGGTAGTGATCCTGCTCGGCAGAGATGCCGAAACGCAGCACCACGACATCCAGGAAGGCCGGCTCCGGCAGCTTGACGCCGCGGGCGCGGTAGTAATCGCCGGCATGAAACTGAACCTGATAGACCCCGGTGCGGTAGTCATCACCTTGCAGCAGCGGTGCATCGACACGGCCATCGCTGTTGGTTATCGCGCTGGCGACCAATTCCAGGTGCGATCCTTCAACGCGGTACAACTCGACCTTGATCGAGCTGCCCGGGCAACCGTGTGCTGCGTCCAAAACGTGTGTAGTCAAACGTCCCATTGATTCTGCGCGCCTGCCTGCGTGGAGCAGTCAGACTTCGCGCCTCCCGAAGTCAGTTGAAAAGGAGACCGCACCGATTCGGAGCACGAAAAGTTGCGGCGAGCGACTGATTAAGACACTTTTAAAAAAAATTGTACACAATAAAAACGACATTTTTCGTGTTATACCCGGCACTTGCACATTTACCGGCGATTTCCCGCCGAACTGCACACTCCATGGACCCGTCATCAAATTACTGACCAGTCAGGCAGATTTCTTGCAGGCTCACGCCAATAGCAGTAAAAGATGACAGTCGGTTAAAAATGCGAAAATTCAGGCTTACAAAGTGAATATAAAGTTGTATACAATCAGCCCATCGCTGTGACGCCAGCCTGCCACCAATCTCCAGCTGCGTCACACCAACCGTCATCATCGAACAAGAAGGAAGCCTGCAGTGAGCGCTGACTACCCACGCGACCTGGTCGGTTACGGCAGTAACCCTCCTCATCCACACTGGCCGGGCAATGCCCGCATAGCCCTGTCGTTCGTACTCAATTACGAAGAAGGCGGCGAGCGCAACATCCTGCACGGCGACAAAGAGTCCGAAGCCTTCCTCTCGGAAATGGTGTCTGCCCAGCCGCTGCAAGGCGCGCGCAACATGAGCATGGAATCGCTTTACGAGTATGGCAGCCGTGCCGGCGTGTGGCGGATCCTGAAGCTGTTCAAGGAATTCGACATTCCGCTGACCATCTTCGCCGTGGCCATGGCCGCCCAGCGTCACCCGGACGTGATCCGCGCCATGGTCGATGCCGGCCACGAGATCTGCAGCCACGGCTATCGCTGGATCGACTACCAGTACATGGACGAAGCCCAGGAACGCGAGCACATGCTCGAAGCGATCCGCATCCTCACCGAAATTACCGGTGAACGCCCGCTGGGCTGGTACACCGGCCGTACCGGCCCGAACACCCGTCGCCTGGTGATGGAAGAAGGCGGTTTCCTCTACGACTGCGACACCTACGACGACGACCTGCCCTACTGGGAACCGAACAACCCGACCGGCAAACCGCACCTGGTGATCCCGTACACCCTGGACACCAACGACATGCGTTTCACCCAGGTCCAGGGTTTCAACAAGGGCGACGACTTCTTCGAATACCTCAAGGATGCGTTCGATGTGCTCTACGCCGAAGGCGCCGAAGCACCGAAGATGCTGTCGATCGGCCTGCACTGCCGCCTGATCGGCCGTCCGGCGCGTCTGGCTTCGCTCAAGCGCTTTATCGAATACGCTAAAAGTCATGAACAGGTGTGGTTCAGCCGTCGCGTCGACATTGCCCGCCACTGGCAGGAAACCCACCCGTACCAAGGGGCCGCGAAATGAGCGCCTTTCAAACATTGAAACCCTCGACATTGAGCCGCGACGCCTTCGTCAAAGCCTTCGCCGACATCTACGAACATTCGCCATGGGTGGCCGAAAAGGCCTTCGACCTGGGCCAGGACGCCTCGATCGACGAGATCGAAACCCTGCACCAGCGCATGAGCGACATCCTGTTGAGCGCCGATCACGAAAGCCAGTTGGCTCTGATCAACGCTCACCCGGACCTGGCCGGCAAAGCCGCCGTCCAGGGCCAGTTGACCGAAGCCAGCACTAATGAACAGGCTGGCGCCGGTATTCACCAATGCACGGCCGAAGAGTTCCAGCGCTTCACCGAGCTGAACGACGCCTACAAAGCCAAGTTCAAGTTTCCCTTCATCATGGCGGTAAAAGGCAGCAACCGGCATCAGATCCTCGCAGCGTTCGAAACGCGCATCCACAACCCGGTCGACACCGAGTTCAAATGCGCGCTGGCGGAGATCAACAAGATCGCCCTGTTCCGATTACTGACCCTATAGCAAGCCTGGCCCAGCGATTTCATGAACGCCGAAACCGCCCAGGGCCTTGCAAGCATCCCAAGCCAACTTATTAAAGGCAGACAAGAAGAATGAAAGCTTACGCCGTACCTTTCGAGAAGTTCGTCAACCTGGCCGACGCCCGCCTGGGCACCAAAATCATCTCGGTCACCGATGACTGGTTCGCAGACGCCAACCGTCTGTTCCAACCGACCCCGGCCGTATGGAAGGAGGGCGTGTTCGATGACAACGGCAAGTGGATGGACGGCTGGGAATCGCGCCGCAAGCGCTTCGAAGGCTTCGACAGCGCCGTGATCCGCCTGGGCGTACCGGGTTCGATCAAGGGCGTCGACATCGACACTTCATTCTTCACCGGCAACTTCCCGCCATCGGCGTCCCTGGAAGCCTGCTTCCTGGCGTCGGGCGAGCCTGATGAAAACACCCAGTGGACTGAAGTGCTGTCCGCTGTCGAGCTGCAAGGCAACAGCCACCACTACCACGAAATCAGCAACGACCAGGCCTTCAGCCACCTGCGTTTCAACATCTACCCGGATGGCGGCGTGGCCCGTCTGCGTGTGTACGGCGTGCCGTTCCGCGACTGGTCGGCCATCGGCGACAACGAGCAAGTCGACCTGGCCGCCGCCCTCAACGGTGGCCGTGCCCTCGCCTGCTCCGATGAACACTTCGGCCGCATGAGCAACATCCTCAACCCGGGCCGTGGCATCAACATGGGCGACGGCTGGGAAACCGCGCGTCGCCGTACCCCGGGCAATGACTGGGTCATCGTCGCGCTGGGTCATGCCGGTGAAGTCGAGAAAGTCATCGTCGACACCCTGCACTTCAAGGGCAACTACCCGGACAGCTGCTCGATCCAGGGCGCCTTCGTGAAGGGCGGCACCGACAGCCAGATCGAAACCCAATCGCTGTTCTGGCGCGAACTGTTGCCAAGCCAGAAGCTGGAAATGCACGCCGAACACACCTTCGCCGAGCAGATCAAGGCACTGGGCCCGATCACCCACATCCGCCTGAACGTGTTCCCGGATGGTGGTGTAAGCCGCCTGCGCGTATTGGGCAAGGTCGCTAAATAAGCGGTGAGGCCATTCGCGAGCAGGCTCGCTCCCACAGGGGTACGCGGTCGAAATGTGGGAGCGAGCCTGCTCGCGAAGACAATAGAACAGACAACAACGAATTCGGATAAGAAGACCAGCATGCGCACACTGACGATTGAACCGCTGACCAAAGAAGCCTTCGCCCCTTTCGGTGACGTGATCGAAACCGACGGCAGCGATCACTTCATGATCAACAACGGTTCGACCATGCGCTTCCATAAACTGGCGACGGTCGAAACCGCCACGCCAGAAGACAACGCAATCATCAGCATCTTCCGCGCCGACGCGCAGGACATGCCGCTGACCGTCAGCATGCTGGAGCGTCATCCGCTGGGCAGCCAGGCTTTCATTCCGCTGCTCGGCAACCCCTTTCTGATCGTGGTCGCGCCACTTGGCGATGAACCTGTATCAGGCTTGGTCCGCGCCTTCGTCACCAACGGCAGGCAGGGCATTAATTACCATCGCGGCGTCTGGCACCACCCGGTGCTGACGATCGAAAAGCGGGATGACTTCCTGGTGGTTGATCGCAGTGGCACAGGCAATAACTGCGATGAGCATTTTTTCAAAGAGGATGAGCGTTTGATCCTCGCCCCCCACCAATAAGAGAAGGTCTGATCACTCGACAACAGAGTGACAGGCGAGAGGTAAAGACTGTGGAAGCACATCTGTTGGAATGGCTGAACCTGAGCGTGCGCTGGGTTCATATGATTACTGGTGTGGCCTGGATCGGCGCATCGTTCTACTTCGTCTGGCTGGAAAACAACCTCAACCGGGTCAACCCGAGAACCGGCCTGGCCGGCGATTTGTGGGCGATCCACGGCGGCGGTATCTACCACCTGGAAAAATACAAACTGGCTCCACCGACCATGCCGGACAACCTGCACTGGTTCAAATGGGAAGCCTACTTCACCTGGATGTCGGGGATCGCGCTGCTGTGCGTGGTGTTCTACTCCAACCCGACGCTCTACCTGCTGGCTCCGGGCAGCACCCTGAGCGGTCCTGAAGGCGTGGCCATCGGTCTCGGCTCGCTGTTCATCGGCTGGTTCATCTACTCCTTCCTGTGCGACTCGGCCCTGGGCAAACGCCCTGCCCTGCTCGGTTTCATCCTGTTCGTGCTGATCATCGGCGCAGCCTACGGCTTCAGCAAGGTGTTCAGCGGTCGCGGTGCGTACCTGCACGTCGGCGCGATCATCGGCACCATCATGGTCGGCAACGTGTTCCGCATCATCATGCCGGCGCAACGCGCACTGGTGGCGGCGATTGCCGAGAACCGCACACCGGATCCGGCCCTGCCGGCCAAAGGCCTGCTGCGTTCGCGTCACAACAACTACTTCACCCTGCCGGTGCTGTTCATCATGATCAGCAACCACTTCCCGAGCACCTACGGCAGCCAGTACAACTGGTTGATCCTGGCCGGGATCGCGGTACTGGCGGTGTTGGTGCGTCACTACTTCAACACCCGTCATGACAGCCACAAGTTTGCCTGGACCCTGCCGGTGGCAGCGGTGGGCATGATCTGCCTGGCCTATGTGTCCGGTCCGAAGCCGATGTCCAGCGCCCCTGAAGTGGCCAACGCTCCAGCGAAAATCGAATACCAGCCGCTACCGGAAACCGCAGTGGGCGGTGGATTGAAACCTGCTGAAGCCAAGCCTGCACAAGCGCCTGCTGCCACTGCGGCTCAGACCTCCAATGCTGGCCCGGGTTTCGACAAGGTGCACAGCGTGATTCAGGAACGCTGCACGGTCTGCCACTCGGCCAAGCCCACCAGCCCGCTGTTCAGTGCAGCACCGGCCGGTGTGATGCTGGACACTCCCGAGCAAATCCGCCAGAACGCACCGCGTATCCAGGCGCAAGCCGTCACCAGCCAGATCATGCCACTGGGCAACATCACCCAGATGACCCAGCAGGAACGTGACCTGATCGGTGCCTGGATTGTGCAGGGAGCCCAGACCAATTAATCGCTGAACGCTTCGCGAGCAAGCTCGCTCCCACACAGGCAACACAAAACCTGTGGGAGCGGGCTTGCCCGCGAATGGCCGCAAAGCGGCCTACCTGATTCGAATACAGCTGCCGGCAGCATTGGGGCTGTAAATCACAAGAATAAAAAAGATCCGAGGTGTTGCATGTCCGAGCTATCCGCAGCGCGCATCCCCGACGCACCCGCCATTCAGCGTTTGCCCCTCTTGCAACTGATCCTGGTCGGTTTGCAACATGTTCTGCTGATGTATGGTGGCGCCATCGCGGTGCCGCTGATCATCGGACAGGCCGCTGGCCTGAGTCGTGAAGAAATCGCCTTTCTGATCAACGCCGACCTGCTGGTGGCCGGTATTGCCACCATCGTCCAGTCCCTCGGCATCGGCCCCATGGGCATTCGTATGCCGGTGATGATGGGGGCCAGTTTCGCCGCCGTCGGCAGCATGGTCGCCATGGCCGGCATGCCCGGTATCGGCCTGCAAGGGATCTTCGGCGCGACCATCGCCGCCGGTTTCTTCGGCATGCTCATAGCGCCGTTCATGTCCAAGGTCGTGCGCTTCTTCCCGCCGCTGGTGACCGGCACGGTCATTACCTCGATTGGTTTGTCGCTGTTCCCCGTGGCCGTGAACTGGGCCGGCGGCGGTGCCAGTGCCGCTCAATTCGGCTCGCCGATCTACCTGGCCATCGCCGCCCTGGTGCTGGGCACCATCCTGTTGGTCCACCGTTTCATGCGCGGCTTCTGGGTCAATATCTCCGTGCTGATCGGCATGTGCCTGGGCTACGTGCTCTGCGGCCTGCTCGGCATGGTCGACCTCAGCGGCATGGCTCAGGCGCCATGGCTGCAATTCGTCACCCCGCTGCACTTCGGCATGCCGAAATTCGAACTCGCACCGATCCTGTCGATGTGCCTGGTGGTGGTGATCATTTTCGTCGAGTCCACCGGGATGTTTCTTGCGCTGGGCAAGATCACCGGCCAGGAAGTCTGCCCACGGATGCTGCGTCGCGGTTTGCTGTGCGATGCCGGCGCCTCGTTCTTCGCCGGGTTCTTCAACACCTTCACCCACTCCTCCTTTGCCCAGAACATCGGCCTGGTGCAGATGACCGGCGTGCGCTGCCGCTCCGTGACCATCGTCGCCGGCGGTTTGCTGATCGTCCTGAGCCTGCTCCCCAAGGCCGCGTTCCTGGTGGCCTCGATCCCTCCGGCAGTCCTGGGTGGCGCAGCGATTGCGATGTTCGGCATGGTCGCCGCCACCGGCATCAAGATTCTCCAGGAAGCCGACATCGGTGACCGTCGCAACCAGTTGCTGGTGGCGGTGAGCATCGGCATGGGCCTGATCCCGGTGGTGCGCCCGGAGTTTTTCGCCCACCTGCCCGTGTGGATGAGCCCGATCACCCACAGCGGCATCGCCATGGCCACCCTCAGCGCGCTGACGCTGAACCTGCTGTTCAACATCCTCGGTGGCGCCGAACGCGCGGCCATCAACGACTGCCACGCCCACTAAGACAAAAACGCATACCCCCTGTAGGAGCGAGCCTGCTCGCGATGAACCCGAGAACACCGCGTTTATCCAGATAACACGCGTAATCGTTGACGACCATCGTCGGAACGCCGCCCGGAGCAAGCTCGCTCCTACAGGGGTAGGGGTTTCCTGCGCCTTGAAAATAAAAACAAGAGGGAGCAACAGATGATTCGGACACAAACCAACCTGCTGTTGGGTGCCGGCCTGCTGGCCGCGAGTCAGGCCATGGCCGGCGATTTACTGCTGTGGCAAACCAACAGCCTGAGCTATCTGTACGGCAAGGATTTCGCGGTCAACCCGTCGATCCAGCAGACGATAACCTTCGAGCACGCCGACCGCTGGAAGTACGGCGACAACTTCATGTTCATCGACAGCACCTACTACAACGGCGAGAAAGACCGGAACAAAGGCGTCCACGCCTACTACGGCGAGTTCAGCCCGCGCCTCTCCCTGGGCAAGATCCTCGACCGTCGCTTCGAATTCGGCCCGATCAAGGACGTGCTGCTGGCCATGACCTACGAAAATGGCGAAGACGATACCGAGGCCTACCTGATCGGCCCCGGATTCGACCTGGCAGTACCGGGCTTCAATTTTTTCACCCTGAACTTCTATTACCGCCAGACCGAAGGCTCGCGTCCCGGCGACGATGTCTGGCAGATCACGCCGGCCTGGTCCTTCACCCTGCCATTGGGCAACTCGAACCTGTTGATCGACGGCTACATGGACTGGGTAGTGGATAACGACCAGAACGCCCATGGCACCTATCACGCCAACCTGCACTTCAACCCGCAGATCAAGTACGACCTGGGCAAGGCCTTGGGCTGGCGGGAGAAACAAGTGTACGTCGGCGCCGAATACAGCTACTGGAAAGACAAGTACGGCATCGAAAACAGCGGCAAATTCGACACCAATGAAAACACCACCAGCCTGCTGGTGAAGGTGCATTTCTGATGCTGCCCCGCAACCGTGCGCCAAACCTGTCGTCGGTGCGCCGTTGCGGAGCACTTGAGACCTGGCCGAGGAGTCAGTATTCTCCGCGGCCGCCCGAATCCGGTTTAAAAAAAAGCCCGGATGTAAAACCTGACCAGCAGGCCAACTTATCCCGGCGCTGGCAGGCACCAAGGCACTCCACCCCCCCTCTCAATCGACCGCTTTTGAGCCGTCGAGCGGGAGTTTTTTTGCTTTTTGAAAGCCTTGGCTCAGCTCTTGCTATCAGCACAAAGCTGACCGACTGGATGATTTTTTACCGCTACGGAAAAAGGCGCCACACCAGAGCGTCGACCTTAAAAAAATAACGTGGAACCACCTACTTTTTGGGAGCAACCGAATGAAACGTACGTGCACTAGCCTGATGCTGGCGGGATCGATGCTGGCCGGGGGCCAGGCCATGGCCGGCGATTTGCTGCAGTGGCAGAACAACAGCCTGACCTACCTGTATGGCAAGGACTTTCAGGTCAACCCGCGCATCCAGCAAACGGTGACCTTCGAACACGCCGATGGCTGGAAGTACGGTGACAACTTCTTCTTCATCGACAAGATCTTCTACAACGGCAAGGAAGACCACTTCGCGGGTGAAAACACCCACTATGGCGAGCTCAGCCCGCGCCTGTCGTTCAACAAGATCTTCGACCAGAAGTTCGAGCTTGGCCCGATCAAGGACGTCCTGCTGGCCATGACCTATGAGTTCGGCGAAGACGACACCGAGTCGTACCTGATCGGTCCAGGTTTCGACCTGGCCATCCCCGGCTTCGACTACTTCCAGTTGAACTTCTACAACCGTCACACCGAAGGCGACCGCCCGGGCGACAACATCTGGCAGGTCACACCGGTCTGGTCCTACACCATTCCGGTGGGTGACTCGGACGTGCTGATCGACGGCTTCATGGACTGGGTCGTCGACAACGATGTCAACAGCAAAGGCGAATACCACGCCAACCTGCACTTCAACCCACAGGTCAAATACGACCTGGGCAAGGCGCTGAACCTGGGTGCCAAGCAGTTGTACGTCGGTGTCGAGTATGACTACTGGAAAAACAAGTACGGGATTGAAGACAGCCAGGGCTTCAAGACGGATCAGAGCGTGACCAGTTTCCTGGTCAAGGTTCACTTCTGATCATTTAATTCTGTAGGCGTCTGTATGGGCGCCTTCGCGAGCAAGCCCGCTCCCACATTTGATCTGCGCCGTACGCAATTATTGTGTTCGCTGAAAATCGAGTGTGGGAGCGGGCTTGCTCGCGAATGGCTGCACCGCCCATCTCAAGCCGAGACTGCAGGCTCCGCCAAGCCGAGAAACCGGCATAACTCCCCGCGCTTGGCCAACGCATCGCTGCGCCCCAGTTCGATCAACTCGCTGCAATACCCCGCCTCGAACAGCAGGTAGCTCAGTACCCCTGCCCCGCTGGTCTTGGTCGCACCCGGCCCCCGCAGGAACAGACGCAGCGCCGCCGGTAATTCCTGACGATGTCGCGCGGCAATCTCATCAATCGGCTGGCTCGGTGAAATCACCAGCACGTCCACCGGCGCCACGCCCAATGCGCGGGTCGGTGTGCCGTCAGGCATCAGGTGACTGAACTGGTTCAGGCGCTGCAACAGCTCGATGTCACTTTCCAGGCTGTCAATGAACGTACTGTTGAGCATGTGCCCGCCGATCTGCGCCAGGGTCGGCTGCTGCCCGGTGTAGCTGCGCTGCAAGGGTTGTTGCGGGTCGATACCGCGGGGGTTGCCGCTGACGCCCACCACCAGCACCCGACTGGCGCCCAGATGCAGCGCCGGGCTGATAGGCGCCGACTGACGCACCGCGCCATCACCGAAATACTCTTCGCCGATTTTCACCGGGGCGAACAGCAGCGGAATCGCTGAACTGGCGAGCAAGTGTTCAACCGACAGTCGGGTGGGAACGCCGATGCGTCGATGGCGCAACCAGGCATCGATCTTGCCGCCGCCCTGATAGAAAGTGACGGCCTGGCCGGACTCATAGCCGAACGCCGTGACCGCCACCGCATGCAATTGCTTCTGTGCGATCGCTTCGGCGATGCCCTCCATATGCAGCTTGTCGTTGAGCAGATCCCGCAGCGGAGAACTGTTGAGCAGCGCCACCGGAACCTGGGAGCCGATGCCGAGCAAACTGTGGCTGACAAAGCGAGTGGCCTGGCGAATGACCCCGGGCCAGTCGCTGCGCAATACCAGAGGGCTGCGAAAGCCCTGCCAGAAGGCCGTCAGGCGTTGGATGGCATGACGAAAGTCCATTGCCCCGCTGGCGAGGCTGACCGCATTGATCGCGCCTGCCGAGGTGCCGACGATCACCGGAAACGGATTGCTCGCCCCCGGCGGCAGCAATTCGGCAATCGCCGCCAGCACCCCGACCTGATAAGCCGCCCGAGCCCCGCCGCCGGAAAGAATCAACCCTGTAACCGGTTCAGCTGGACTCATGCACAACTCTCCATGGTGCTTGATGGGATTTCGTTGTTTCGGCCTGTTCCCTTGTGGGAGCGAGCTTGCGAGCGATGGACGTTAACGATGACGCTGGGAGCCTGACGCCCCGTGGCGCCCTCTGGTCCATCGCGAGCAGGCTCGCTCCTACAGGGGATCGGGGTTCAACGGCGTTTGGCGTACAGCTTCGGCTCGCCCGGTGGACGGCTCTTGAAGCGGCGGTGGGCCCACAGGTATTGCTCGGGATATTGGCGCAGGACGCCTTCGATCCATTGGTTGATGCGAATGCAGTCTTCTTCCTCGGTTTCACCGGGGAAGCCTTCGAGCGGCGCATGGATCACCAGGCGATAACCGCTGCCGTCCGCCAGACGCTCCTGGGTGAACGGCACCACCAGCGCCTTGCCCAGCCGCGCAAACTTGCTCGTGGCAGTAACGGTCGCCGCCTGAATGCCGAACAGCGGCACGAAGATGCTTTGCTTGGCGCCGTAGTCCTGATCCGGCGCGTACCAGATCGCGCGGCCCGAGCGCAGCAATTTGAGCATGCCGCGCACGTCTTCACGCTCTATCGCCAGCGAATCGAGGTTGTGCCGCTCGCGGCCCTGGCGCTGGATATAGTCGAACAGCGGATTCTTGTGCTCGCGGTACATGCCGTCGATGGTGTGCTGCTGACCGAGCAACGCCGCGCCGATTTCCAGCGTGGTGAAGTGCAGCGCCATCAGGATCACGCCCTTGCCTTCGCGCTGGGCCTGCTGCAAGTACTCCAGCCCTTCAACGTGAGCGAGACTTGCCAGGCGCTTGCGCGACCACCACCAGCTCATCGCCATTTCAAAAAACGCGATACCGGTGGAGGCGAAGTTTTCCTTGAGCAGGCGTTTGCGTTCGGCGGCGGTTTTTTCCGGAAAACACAGTTCCAGATTGCGCTTGGCAATGCGCCGTCTGTCGCCGGCCACGCGATACATCAATGCGCCCAATGCTCGGCCGATCCACAGCAGTGCCGGATACGGCAACTGGACGATGAGCCACAACAGCCCCAGGCCACACCACAGCGGCCAGAAACGTGGAGATAGAAATGCTTTTCGAAAACGCGGGCGGTCCATTAATGCTTCCGGAATGACAATGGCCGCGCATTCTACATCGTTCGACCCGGCTTGCGGCCTGCGGGCGTTCTCGTTATAAGTCTCGGCACTTTTAGTGACAAGTCGTTGTATGCCGACCATGAGCCAAACCGAACCGCTAGACCAAGATCCCGTGTTCCAGTTGAAGGGCAGCATGCTGGCCATTACGGTGCTGGAACTGGCCCGTAACGACCTCGAAAGCCTTGATCGGCAACTGGCCGCCAAGGTCGCCCAGGCGCCCAACTTCTTCAGCAACGCGCCGCTGGTACTGGCCCTGGACAAACTCCCGGCCAACGAAGGCGCCGTCGATCTACCCGGCCTGATGCGCGTATGCCGCCAGCACGGCCTGCGCACCCTGGCGATCCGAGCCAGCCGCATCGAAGACATTGCCGCCGCCATTGCGGTCGACCTGCCGGTGCTGCCACCGTCCGGTGCCCGGGAGCGTCCACTGGACCTGACCGAAGGCGAATCGAAGAAAAAACCGGAAAAACCGCCTGAACCGACCATCAAGCCGACAAAAATCATCACCTCGCCGGTACGCGGTGGCCAGCAGATTTATGCCCAGGGCAGCGATCTGGTGGTGATCTCCTCGGTCAGCCCGGGGGCGGAACTTCTCGCCGATGGCAACATCCATGTATACGGCCCGATGCGTGGTCGCGTATTGGCCGGCGTCAAGGGCGACACCAAGGCGCGGATTTTCTGTCAGCAAATGAGTGCTGAACTGATTTCCATTGCCGGACATTACAAGGTTTCCGAAGATCTGCGCCGCGATCCTCTGTGGGGTTCGGGTGTGCAGGTCAGCCTGTCCGGCGACGTGTTGAACATCATTCGGCTTTAACGGATACTGCCGCATTTTCCAAGCATCTCTAAAACGTAGCGAAAACGGCTCAAACGAAGTAGGAAAAAGGCCGAAAGCAGTGTTTACCGGGGGTAAGCGCCGCTCAAAACCGGATTCCAGCCAAGGCTGTCCGACTGCAGTAGTTTTTCAGGAGATGTTTTTCAGGGGCTGAAAAGTCCTTTTTCCTTAGGGGTGAAACACCTTGGCCAAGATTCTCGTGGTTACATCCGGCAAGGGTGGTGTGGGTAAGACCACCACCAGCGCCGCTATCGGTACCGGCCTCGCTCTGCGCGGCCACAAAACAGTTATCGTCGACTTCGACGTGGGCTTGCGTAACCTCGACCTGATCATGGGTTGCGAGCGCCGCGTGGTGTATGACTTCGTCAACGTGGTCAACGGCGAAGCCAACCTGCAACAGGCCCTGATCAAAGACAAGCGCCTGGAAAACCTCTACGTGCTGGCCGCCAGCCAGACCCGCGACAAAGACGCGCTGACCGTCGAAGGCGTGGAAAAAGTCCTGATGCAACTCAAGGAAGACTTTGAGTTCGTGGTCTGCGATTCCCCGGCGGGCATCGAGAAAGGCGCCCACCTGGCCATGTACTTCGCCGATGAAGCGATCGTCGTGACCAACCCGGAAGTCTCCTCGGTACGTGACTCCGACCGCATGCTCGGCCTGCTGGCCAGCAAGTCCCGTCGCGCCGAACGCGGCGAAGACCCGATCAAGGAACACCTGCTGATTACCCGTTATCACCCGGAGCGTGTGAGCAAAGGCGAAATGCTCGGCGTAGAAGACGTCAAGGAAATCCTTTCGGTGACCCTGCTCGGCGTGATCCCTGAATCCCAGGCGGTGCTCAAGGCATCCAACCAGGGTGTTCCGGTGATTCTCGACGACCAGAGCGATGCCGGCCAGGCCTACAGCGATACCGTTGACCGCCTGCTGGGCAAGACCGTGGATCATCGATTCCTTGATGTACAGAAGAAGGGATTCTTCGAGCGCCTGTTTGGAGGCAACTAAGCAATGAACCTTTTTGACTTCTTTCGTGCCAACAAAAAGCAAAGCACCGCGTCGGTAGCGAAAGAGCGTCTACAGATCATCGTGGCGCACGAACGCGGCCAACGCAGCACCCCGGACTACCTGCCGGCCTTGCAGAAGGAACTGGTCGAGGTGATCCGCAAGTACGTCAATATCGGGTCCGATGACGTGCACGTCGCACTGGAAAGCCAGGGCAGCTGCTCGATTCTGGAACTCAACATCACCCTGCCTGATCGCTGAGTCGATCCGCCAGGAGCCACGGCGGCTCAGGCCCTTCAAGCCTTTGTAGGAGCTGCCGCAGGCTGCGATCTTTTGATTTTGCATTTCAAAAACAAGATCAAAAGATCGCAGCCTGCGGCAGCTCCTACAGGGAACGAGGGGCCTGAGCCGCCGTTGGCGTTTGTTACGAGGCTGTTTTAATGCCGTTGTCCAACATCCACATCATCCATCAGGACGCTGCCGTACTGGTGGTGAACAAACCGACCCTGTTGCTCT
This sequence comes from Pseudomonas sp. GNP012, assembly GCF_054343835.1. NCBI lineage: Bacteria > Pseudomonadati > Pseudomonadota > Gammaproteobacteria > Pseudomonadales > Pseudomonadaceae > Pseudomonas > Pseudomonas sp. GNP012. Next base: position 3,586,272 of record NZ_JBTGUU010000001.1, read on the forward strand.
CTGTCCCTGGCCGGGCCGATGACAACAAGGACTGCCTGATTACCCGCCTGCAGGAAAACGGCTACCCGGAAGCGCGAATCGTCCATCGGCTGGACTGGGAAACTTCCGGCATCATCCTGCTGGCCCGCGACCCGGATACCCATCGCGAGCTGTCCCGGCAATTTCACGACCGCGAAACCGAAAAGGCCTACACCGCCCTGTGCTGGGGTCAACCGGAACTGGACAGCGGCAGCATCGACCTGCCCTTGCGCTACGACCCGCCGACCAAGCCGCGGCATGTGGTCGATCATGAATTCGGCAAACATGCGCTGACCTTCTGGCGCGTGCTGGAGCGTTGCGGCGACTGGTGCCGCGTTGAGCTGACACCGATTACCGGCCGCTCCCACCAGTTGCGCGTGCACATGCTTTCGATCGGTCATCCGCTGCTGGGTGACGGGCTCTATGCCCACGAGCAGGCGTTGGCGGCCTGGCCGCGCCTGTGCCTGCACGCGAGCATGCTGACCTTCACCCATCCCCAGACCGGCGAGCGCCTGCGCTTCGAGTGCCCGGCACCGTTCTGAACGCAACGCACTCCCCCCTGTAGGAGCGAGCTTGCTCCGGGCGGCGTTCCGACGATGGTCGTCAACGATAACGCGGGAAGCCTGGCGCCCTGCGGCGTTCTTGGGATCATCGCGAGCAAGCTCGCTCCTACAGGGGGGCGCCACTCCACCCGCACACCACCGCCAATTCCCTGACCAATACGTTAAACTGGCGCCACTGCTGTCTGGAGCTACTTTATGCGCGAAGAGTTGAACCAAGGCCTGATCGATTTCCTCAAGGCCTCCCCTACCCCGTTCCACGCCACCGCCAGCCTTGTTCAGCGCCTGGAAGCGGCGGGTTATCAACGCCTCGACGAGCGCGAGCCGTGGAATACCGAAGCCAACGGTCGCTACTACGTCACCCGCAATGACTCTTCGATTGTCGCGATCAAAATGGGCCGCCATTCGCCGCTGCACGGCGGCATTCGCCTGGTCGGCGCCCACACCGACAGCCCGTGCCTGCGCGTCAAGCCGCAACCGGAGCTGCAGCGCCAGGGTTTCTGGCAGCTGGGTGTCGAAGTCTATGGCGGCGCACTGCTGGCACCGTGGTTCGACCGCGACCTGTCCCTGGCCGGCCGCGTGACCTTCCGGCGTGACGGCAAGGTCGAGAGCCAGTTGATCGACTTCAAGGCCCCGGTCGCGATCATTCCGAACCTGGCGATTCACCTCAACCGCGAAGCCAACATGGGCTGGGCCATCAACGCCCAGACCGAACTGCCGCCGATCCTCGCGCAATTCGCCGGTGACGAGCGCGTGGACTTTCGCGCAGTGCTCACCGATCAACTCGCCCGCGAACATGGCCTGAACGCTGATGTGGTGCTCGATTACGAGCTGAGTTTCTACGACACCCAAAGCGCTGCGGTCATTGGCCTGCATGGCGATTTCATCGCCGGTGCGCGCCTGGACAACCTGCTGTCGTGCTACGCCGGCCTGCAAGCGCTGCTGACGGCCGACACCGACGAAACCTGCGTGCTGGTCTGCAACGACCACGAAGAAGTCGGTTCCTGCTCGGCCTGCGGTGCCGACGGCCCGATGCTTGAGCAAACCCTGCGTCGCCTGCTGCCTGAAGGTGATGAATTCGTACGCACCATTCAGAAATCCCTGCTGGTTTCGGCTGACAACGCCCACGGCGTGCACCCCAACTACGCCGACAAGCACGATGCCAACCACGGCCCGAAACTCAACGCCGGCCCCGTGATCAAGGTCAACAGCAACCAGCGCTACGCCACCAACAGCGAAACCGCCGGGTTCTTCCGCCATCTGTGCATGGCTGAAGAAGTGCCGGTGCAAAGCTTCGTGGTGCGCAGTGACATGGGTTGTGGCTCGACCATCGGCCCGATCACCGCCAGCCACCTGGGCGTGCGCACCGTGGACATCGGCCTGCCGACGTTCGCCATGCACTCGATCCGCGAACTGTGCGGCAGCCACGACCTGGCACACCTGGTCAAGGTACTGAGCGCGTTCTACGCCTGCCGCGAATTGCCGTAAATCAGGTACAACGAGGGACTCATGTGGCGAGGGGGCTTGCCCCCGTTGGGCTGCACAGCAGCCCCAAGCATTTCTGTCAGACACACTGTATTGGCAGAATTTGCGACCGCTTCGCGGTCGAACGGGGGTAAACCCCCTCGCCACAAAGCTCGCTGACCATAGGGCGTTCATGACTCACTTCTGACACACATCACGCCGGCCGCGTAAAAAGCGGCCTAGACTTCAAGTATCCCTTCGACAAGGCTGTCTCCATGATTTCGATGTCCTCCTTCCACGCCATGCTGATCCCGATTCTTGCCGGGATGCTCCTGCTGGCCGTCGGCTTCAACTTTCGCGACAAAAATGCCGGTGTGTTCGCCATGTGGATCGGCATGCTGACCATCCTCGCGACCGTGGTGATCAAGATCCTCGCCAAACTCAACGAATAATTCATCGCCCTTGGCTCGCATTGATTTTGACGGGCTCGTACACTCGGTCGATCCGCTCCTTGCGAGGTTGACCGCCTAGTGTTCGCTCGTCTTTTTGCCCTTCCGTATTTTTTCCTTGTCTGCCTGATGCTGCTGCCAGTGGCACCTGCCCAGGCGGCCGGCCTGCCAAGCCTGCTCGGCGGCCAGGCCAAGGCACAGCCCGAAGCACAGGAACCGCTGGGACAGTCCCTGGACGAAGTGATCAAGTCACTGGAAAACGATCAGCAGCGCACCAAGCTGCTGGCCGATCTGAAAAGGCTGCGTGACACCACCAAACAGGCCCAGCCGATTACCGAAGAAGGCGTGCTGGGCCTGATTGGCGGAACCCTGGCCACGATCGAAAAGAAATTTTCCGGCGACGACAGTCCGCTCACGCGCTGGTCCAGCGAGTTCGACCAGGCCCAGGAAGAGTTGATGGCCCTGGCGCTGCCGGCCAATGAATGGCTGCCGATGCTCTTTGCGTTCGCCATGATCCTGATGGTCTGGAGCCTGCTGGCCGCCGCGCTGATCTGGATCAGCCACCGCGTACGCATGCGTTTCGGCCTGACTGAAGAACTGCCGCAACACCCCCGTGCTCTGGACATGTTGCGCTTTGCCTTGCGCAAGCTCGGGCCATGGCTGATCGCCCTGGTGATCACGATCTACATGAGCTATGCCCTGCCCTCGTCCCTGGGCAAAAGCCTGGCCATGGTGCTGGCCTATGCATTGGTGGTCGGCACCTGTTTCTCGGCCATCTGCGTGATTGCCTTTTCCCTGCTCGATGGCCCACACCGCCACCGCGCCTTGTACATTCTGCGGCACCAGGCGTTTCGACCGCTGTGGCTGATCGGCAGCTTCGCCGCGTTTGGCGAAGCGCTGAGCGACCCAAAACTGGTCGACAGCCTCGGCAGCCATCTGGCCCATACGGCAGCCACGATTGCCAACGTCCTGGCAGCCTTGTCCACCGCCCGGTTCATCTTGCGTTTCCGCCGCCCGATCGCCCACCTGATCCGCAACCAGCCGCTGTCCCGACGCCTGACCCGCCGCGCCCTCAACGACACCCTGTCGATTCTCGGCACCTTCTGGTACGTGCCGGCGCTGGTGCTGGTGGCCATTTCCCTGTTCGCGACCTTCATTTCCGCCGGCGACACCAGCACGGCCCTGCGCCAGTCGCTGATCTGCACCGTGTTGCTGGTGTTGTGCATGGTCATCAACGGCCTGGTACGCCGCCACGCCCTCAAGCCTCAGCGCGGCATCCGGCGTTACGTCGTGTATTCGGAACGGTTGAAGAATTTCTTCTACACAATCCTCCACCTGTTGGTGTGGCTGGCCTTTATCGAACTCGGCCTGCGGGTCTGGGGCATGTCGTTGATCCGCTTTACCGAAGGCGACGGCCACGAAGTCAGCGTCAAGTTGTTCAGCCTCGCCGGCACCCTGCTGTTCGCCTGGTTGATCTGGATTCTCAGCGACACCGCCGTGCACCACGCACTGACCCGCTCACGCAAAGGCCTGGCCAGTGCCCGCGCGCAGACGATGATGCCGCTGATTCGCAACGTGCTGTTCGTGGCCATTTTCATTGTCGCGCTGATCGTTGCCCTGGCGAACATGGGCATGAACGTCACGCCGCTGCTGGCCGGTGCCGGGGTGATCGGTCTGGCCATCGGCTTTGGTGCGCAATCGCTGGTAGCCGACCTGATTACCGGGCTGTTCATCATCATCGAAGACTCACTGGCCATCGACGACTACGTGGATGTCGGCGGTCACCTCGGTACGGTCGAAGGCCTGACCATCCGCACCGTGCGCCTGCGGGACATCGACGGCATCGTCCACACCATTCCGTTCAGTGAAATCAAAAGCATCAAGAACTACTCCCGGGAATTCGGCTACGCAATCTTCCGGGTAGCGGTGCCGGCCAACATGGACATCGACAACGCCATCAAACTGATGCGCGAAGTCGGCCAGAAAATGCGCACCGATCCGTTGCAGCGGCGCAATATCTGGTCGCCGCTGGAGTTCCAGGGAGTGGAAAGTTTCGAGTCGGGCAACGCGATCCTGCGCGCCCGGTTCAAGACCGCGCCCATCAAGCAGTGGGAAGTGTCGCGAGCGTTCAACCTGTCACTCAAGCGGCACATGGATGAAGCCGGACTGGATCTGGCGACACCGCGGATGAGTATTCAGGTCACCGCCGGCTCCCCGGAACAACCCTCGTAGGAGCTGCCGCAGGCTGCGATCTTTTAAAAATCAAAAGATCGCAGCCTGCGGCAGCTCCTACAAAGTCAAACCACGTCAACGCCGACATGAATTGCATCATGTCGCCAGAACTCCAGGTCGCAGTCGATCAAGCGTTCATGCTGGTCATAGTTGACGCGGGCAATCCGTAAGCCCGGGCTACCCGCCGACACCTTCAGCGCCGCCGCCGCATCCACCGACAACGCGGTGGGCACAATCTCGAAGCGCACCCGTCCGTAGTGCAAGTCGTAATGCCGCGCATACAACTCGGTGATCGACTGATTCAAATCGAAATCGAGAATTCCCGGAAAATACTGCGGGTTCAGATAGTGCTCAACATACAGCACCAGCCGCCCGTCGATCCGCCGTGAGCGGCAGATCTGGATCACGCTCGACAGCGCCGGCAATTGCAGCCAGGCACAAACGGCCGCCGACGCCGGTTGCAATCGCGCCGAAATCACCTCGGTGGACGGCACCCGCCCCTGGGCACTGACCATCGCGTGAAAGTGGCTGCGCTGCATCAGGTTGTACGCCAGGCGTGGCGGCGAGACGAACCAGCCACGACGCTCCTCGCGGTAGATTTGCCCCTGCGACTCCAGCTGCAACAACGCCTCACGCAAAGTGATCCGCGTGGTGCCGAACAATTCACTGAGCTTGCGCTCGGCCGGCAATTTGCTGCCGGGGGTCAACAGTCCGTGGTCGATCTGCTCCTGAAGCACCTGGCCGATGGCTGTTACCGCTTTTGTTGCCTCGTCACGCATCAATGTTTCCTATCTGGACTAGACCAGCACCAATTCAGGGCAGAACCGCCACGCAAACCGGCTCATTCAATAGTCTGCAAGCGTAGGCAGCGTAGATGACCGAGATGTGACAAAGCTGCCCAACGGTCGCCATTCTGCGAGCTCAAAAACCTGCAATTCATCGGCCAAGTCCCTTGCCAGCCGAGGCCTTGACCATGGTCTACGCTTATCAGGCCAGTCGCGATACCGCTGAACAAAAAGTCCTCCAGGGCGACGAGCGACATCAAAGTGTCATCCAGCCCCCTTAAATTGGCTCAGGTATTGCTGACCTAGACCAACACAAACCGCAATCGCAGCGTTGAACACGACCCAAGGAGCTTCGGAATGAAAAAGCTTTTCCTGGCATCACTGTTAGGCTCGACCATCGCAATGTGCACTGCCGCCATGGCGGCCGATGATTTGAAAACCCTGGAAGCCGCTGCGAAAGCGGAAGGCGCCGTCAACAGCGTCGGCATGCCCGATGACTGGGCCAACTGGGCCGGCACCTGGAAAGACCTGAGCGACAAGTACGGCCTCAAACACATCGACACCGACATGAGCTCGGCCCAGGAGATCGCCAAGTTCGCCGCGGAGAAAGACAACGCCAGCGCCGACATCGGCGACGTCGGTGCAGCGTTCGGCCCGATCGCGGTCAAGCAAGGCGTGGTCCAGCCCTACAAGCCTTCCACCTGGGATCAGGTGCCAGCCTGGGCCAAGGACAAGGACGGCAACTGGGCACTGGCCTACACCGGCACCATCGCCTTCATCGTCAACAAGAAGTTGCTGCACGGCTCCGAAGCCCCGACCAAATGGGCTGACCTCAAGAACGGCAAATACAAGGTGTCCATCGGTGACGTGAGCACCGCGGCCCAGGCAGCCAACGGCGTACTGGCCGCGGCACTGGCCAACGGTGGCGACGAGAAAAACCTCAAGCCCGCCCTGGATCTGTTCGCCGACATCGCCAAGCAAGGTCGCCTGTCGATGTCCAACCCGACGATTGCCACCATGGAAAAAGGCGAAATCGAAGTCGGCGTGGTCTGGGACTTCAACGGCCTGAGCTACAAGGCCAAGATGGCCAACCCGGATGACTACGTGGTGCTGATCCCGTCCGACGGCTCGGTGATTTCCGGTTACACCACCATCATCAACAAGTACGCGAAAAACCCGAACGCCGCCAAGCTGACCCGCGAATACATCTTCAGCGACGCCGGCCAGATCAACCTGGCCAAGGGCAACGCCCGTCCGATCCGTGCCGAGCACATCACACTGCCGGCCGAGGTGAAGGCCAAGCTGCTGCCTAACGAGCAGTACAAGAAAGTGACGCCGATCAAAGACGCGGATGCGTGGGAAAAGACCTCCAAGGCCCTTCCTCAGAAGTGGCAAGAAGAAGTCATTATCAATATGCAATAACCGGGAAGATCCCCATTTCGGGATCTGATGGCGATCCAAATGTGGGAGCGGGCTTGCTCGCGAAAGCGGTGTGTCAGTCGACATCGATGCAGGATGTCAGTCCGTTTTCGCGAGCAAGCCCGCTCCCACAGTGGATCGAGTGAGCTTCGAATATCTGTTTCACGGAGTTTTGCCCCCTATGAAGCACAACGTCATCCTTGTGGTGCTCGACGGCCTCAACTACGAGGTCGCCCGTCACGCCATGGGGCACCTGCAGGCGTACGTCGGAGCAGGACGTGCGGCACTCTACAAACTGGAGTGCGAGTTGCCGGCCCTGTCCCGCCCGCTGTACGAATGCATCCTGACCGGCGTTGCGCCCATCGACAGCGGTATCGTCCACAACAACGTTTCGCGCCTGTCCAACCAGCGCAGCATCTATCACTACGCCACCGACGCAGGTCTAGTCACCGCCGCGGCGGCCTATCACTGGGTCAGTGAACTGTACAACCGTTCGCCCTTCGTGGCGGCACGGGACCGCCACACCGATGACCCGCAACTGCCGATCCAGCATGGGCATTTCTACTGGAACGATCACTACCCCGATTCGCACCTGTTCGCCGACGCCGAAAACCTGCGCCAGCGCCATGCGCCGCACTTCCTGCTGATACACCCGATGAACATCGACGACGCCGGGCACAAGCACGGCCTCGACACCCCGCAGTACCGCAACAGCGCCCGCTCGGCCGACATCATCCTGGCCGACTACCTGCAAGGCTGGCTCGATGCCGGTTATCAGGTGCTGGTCACTGCTGACCACGGCATGAACAACGACCGCTCCCACAACGGCCTGCTGCCGGAAGAACGTGAGGTGCCGTTGTTCGTTCTCGGTGACGCATTCAGCTTCGACGCCGGCGCAGCGCCGAAACAGACCGAGATCTGCGGCACCGTCTGCGAGTTGCTGGGTGCGCCCCACGACAAACCGGTCTGCCGGGAGCTTCTCAAGTGAATGCCATGACCCGCAGTAAATGGCTGGCAGCCTTATGCCTGGTCCCGTTCGCACTGTTCTTCATCGTGTTCGAGATCGCACCGCTGACCTGGGTGATGATCAACAGCCTGCAATCGGAAGAATTCGGCTGGGGACTGGCCAACTTCAGCAAGATCTTCAGTTCGAAGTTTTACCTGCAGGCGATCCAGTACAGCCTTGAGATCAGCTTCTGGTCCAGCGTGTTCGGGATCATCATCGCGATACTGGGCGCCTACTCCCTGCGCCGGGTCGATTCGAAACTGCGCAACTTCGTCAACGCCTTCGCCAACATGACCAGCAACTTCGCCGGCGTGCCCCTGGCCTTTGCGTTCATCATTTTGCTCGGCTTCAACGGCAGCTTCACCATCATACTCAAGCAGGCCGGCATCATTCAGGATTTCAACCTGTACTCGAAAACCGGGCTGATCATTCTCTACACCTACTTCCAGATTCCCCTCGGCGTGCTGCTGCTGTACCCGGCCTTCGATGCGCTGCGCGAAGACTGGCGTGAGTCCGCTGCGTTACTCGGCGCCGACAGTTGGCAGTACTGGCGGCACATCGGATTGCCGGTGTTGACGCCGGCACTGCTGGGCACCTTCGTGATCCTGCTGGCCAACGCCCTCGGTGCCTACGCCACGGTGTACGCCCTGACCACCGGCAACTTCAACGTGCTGCCGATCCGCATTGCGGCGATGGTGTCCGGTGACATTTCCCTGGACCCGAACCTGGCCAGCGCCCTGGCCGTGGTGCTGGTGGCCTTGATGACCTTGGTGACCATCGTGCATCAGTTGCTGTTGAAGAGGAGCTACCATGTCTCGCGCTGAACTGGGGCCCGCCGGTGTCTACCACCGCGTCGTGGTTTACCTGTTGTTTGCCATCCTGCTGTTGCCGCTGGCCGGCACACTGGTCTATTCGATCGCCAGCAGTTGGTCGGCCACCATTCTGCCCAGCGGCTTCACCCTCAAGTGGTACATCCAGCTGTGGAGCGATCCGCGCTTCCTGCATGCGTTCGGGCAATCGCTGCTGGTCTGCGTCGGCTCACTGATTCTTTCCGTGGTGCTGATCCTGCCGTTGCTGTTCGTGGTGCATTACCACTTCCCGAAACTCGATGCGCTGATGAACATCCTGATCCTGCTGCCCTTCGCCGTGCCACCGGTGGTGTCGTCGGTGGGGCTGCTGCAGCTCTATGGTTCCGGACCGTTCGCCATGGTCGGTACACCCTGGATCCTGATCGGTTGCTACTTCACCGTGGCGCTGCCGTTCATGTACCGGGCGATCACCAACAACCTGCAAGCGATCAACCTGCGCGACCTGATGGACGCCGCCCAGTTGCTCGGCGCCAGCACCTGGCAAGCCGCCCTCCTGGTGGTGCTGCCGAACCTGCGCAAGGGCCTGATGGTGGCGCTGCTGCTGTCGTTCTCGTTCCTGTTCGGTGAGTTCGTGTTCGCCAACATCCTCGTCGGCACCCGCTACGAAACCCTGCAGGTCTACCTCAACAACATGCGCAACAGCAGCGGTCATTTCACCAGTGCGCTGGTGATTTCCTACTTCTTCTTTGTGCTGGTTCTGACCTGGATTGCCAATATCTTGAACAGGGACAAAAGCGAATGAGCTATGTCAGCGTCCAACATCTTCAGAAAAGCTTCGCCGGCACCACAGTGTTCAGCGACATCAATTGCGAAATCCAGAAAGGTGAGTTCGTCACCCTGCTTGGCCCCTCCGGCTGCGGCAAATCCACCCTGCTGCGCTGCATCGCCGGCCTGACTTCGGTGGATGGCGGCAAAATCCTGCTCGATGGTGCCGATATCGTGCCGGTGAGCCCGCAGAAACGCGGGATCGGCATGGTGTTCCAGAGCTATGCGCTGTTCCCCAACATGACCGTGGAGCAAAACGTCGCCTTTGGTCTGCGCATGCAAAAGGTCAATGCCGATGACAGCCAAAAACGCGTCGCCGAAGTACTGAAACTGGTGGAGTTGCAGGACTTCGCCGCGCGCTATCCACATCAGCTGTCCGGTGGCCAATGCCAGCGCGTCGCCCTCGCCCGCTCGCTGGTGACCCGGCCACGCCTGTTGCTGCTGGACGAACCGCTGTCGGCGCTGGATGCGCGCATTCGCAAGCACCTGCGCGAACAGATCCGTCAGATCCAGCGCGAACTGGGCCTGACCACGATTTTCGTCACACACGATCAGGAAGAAGCCCTGACCATGTCTGACCGGATTTTTCTGATGAATCAGGGAAAAATCGTACAAAGCGGCGACGCCGAAACCCTCTACACTGCGCCGGTGGATGTGTTCGCTGCCGGTTTCATCGGCAACTACAACCTGCTGGACGCCGACAGCGCCTCGAAGCTGCTGCAGCGGCCAATCAACAAGCGCATCGCCATTCGCCCGGAAGCCATCGAACTGAGCCTCAACGGCGAACTGGACGCGCAGGTGCGCAGCCACAGCCTGTTGGGCAACGTAATCCGCTACCGGGTCGAAGCCCGGGGCGTGGAACTGGTGGTGGATGTGCTGAACCGCTCGGCGGCCGACCTGCATCCCGATGGTCAGCGCCTGGCGCTTTCCATCGATCCGACGGCCCTGTGTGAGGTAGCCTGATGCCTTTGCTTATGCTGAAGAGAGAACTGCACTGATGGCCCTGGCAATTTTTGATCTGGACGAAACCCTGATCCACGGCGACTGCGCCTCACTGTGGAGCGAGCAAATGGTCCGCCTCGGCTGGGTCGACGGCGAATCGTTCCTGCGTCGCGACAAGGAATTGATGGATGCCTACGGCAGGGGCCATCTGGCCATGGAAGACTACATGGCCTTCAGCCTGGAACCGTTGATTGGTCGTACGCCTGAAGAAGTCGCGCACTTGATTGGTCCGTGGGTAGAGGACTACATCGAGCCAATCATTTTCAGTGACGCCACCAAGACCATCGCGGCGCATCGCAAGGCCGGCGACCGGATTCTGGTGATCTCGGCCTCGGGCACCCACCTGGTCGGCCCCATCGCCGAGCGCCTGGGCATCGACGAAATTCTGGGCATCGAACTGGAAGTGGCCCACGGCGCTTACACCGGCCATACCGTGGGCACCCTGACCTACCGCGAAGGCAAGATCACCCGCTTGCTGGAGTGGCTGGATGCGGAAGAGGAAAACCTCGAAGGCGCGAGTTTCTATTCCGACTCTCGCAATGACCTGCCGCTATTGCTGAAGGTGGACTACCCGCATGTGGTCAATCCTGACCCCGTGTTGCGCGAGCAGGCCGAAAAGGCCGGGTGGCCGATCCACGACTGGAAATAACCCGGCCCCCCTGTGGGAGCGAGCTTGCTCGCGATGGCGGCGAGTCAGTTGCATTAATATCAACTGACACTCCGCTAATCGCGAGCAAGCTCGCTCCCACAGGTTTCTCGTTGTCAGCTCAGACTCTCATCAATCACCAGCACCACCTTCCCCGCCACGTTATTACTCGCCAGCTCGGCAAACGCTGCCTCGGCATCCTTGATCGGGAATGTCCTGGCCAGTTGCGCACTCAAGCGCCCCTCGGCGAACAACGGCCACACGTGCAGGCCAAGATCGCTGAACAGATCTGCCTTGCACTGATCATCCCGGCTGCGCAGGGTCGAGCCCAGCAACTGCACGCGCTTGGCCAGTACCTGGGCCAGATCCAGCTTGGCCTCGCGCCCGCCCATCAGACCGATCAACACCCAGCGACCATCCTGAGCCAGCAACTTCAGGTTCAATGCCGCGTAATTGCCACCCACCGGGTCGAGAATCACGTCGAACGGCCCCAGATCCCGCAAGCCCTCCAGATCACCGTTACGCACCACGCCACCCTGGGCACCCAGCCCTTCGCAGTACGCCAGTCGTTCGGCAGAGCCGACGCTGACCCAGCACGGGTTACCGAAGGCCTTGCACAGCTGAATGGCCGCTGAACCAATGCCACTTGCTCCGGCGTGCAGCAAAACTTTCTGTCCCGGCTTGAGCGCAGCCAGTTGAAACAAATTCAGCCAGACTGTTGCATAAACTTCAGGCAATGCCGCCGCTTCGACCAGTGACATTCCGTCGGGAACCGGCAGTACATGCCGCCCGTCGACAACCACCTCTTCGGCCATCCCGCCCCCGGCCAGCAAGGCGCAAACCCGATCGCCCACCTGCCAGGAGGAGCCGGCGCCAACCTCGCTGATGACCCCCGAGCACTCTAGACCGAGCACCTTGCTGGCCCCTGGTGGCGGCGGATAAAGACCGGCTTTCTGCAACAAATCGGCGCGATTGAGGCCCGCTGCCGCCACTCGAATACGAACTTGCCCTACATCGCATGCAGGACCGGGCTCATCAACCCATACCACTTGACCGTCAACGCCTTGCAATGCTTTCACAGTGCCTCCATAGTGAGTCTGGACTGAGCCCGAAGCTATATCGCCGGGCTTTTTGCATTATGCGACCGGTTCCCAAAGAGCCGGCGACTTCAAAGACGGCCTAATATGCGTTATCAATTGTCCCCGCGTCGAATCAGCATGAAGCATCTGTTCCCCAGCACTGCCCTCGCCTTATTCATCGGTATCGGCTTGCTGCCGCTGTCGAGCAATACATTCGCAGCCAATAGCTGGGACAAGCTTCAACCCGATCGTGACGAAGTGATCGCCAGTCTGAACGTCGTGGAATTGCTCAAACGCCACCACTACAGCAAGCCGCCACTCGATGACGCGCGCTCGGTGATCATCTACGACAGCTACCTCAAGCTGCTGGATCCATCGCGCAGCTATTTCATGGCCAGCGACATTGCCGAATTCGACAAGTGGAAGACGCAGTTCGACGACTTCCTCAAGAGCGGCGACCTGAACGCCGGGTTCACCATCTACAAGCGCTATCTGGACCGCGTAAAGGCGCGTCTGGACTTTGCCCTTGCCGAGCTGAACAAGGGCGTCGACAAGATCGACTTCACCGCCAAGGAAACCTTGCTGATCGACCGCAAGGACGCCCCTTGGCTCAAATCCACCGCGGAACTCGACGACCTGTGGCGCAAACGCGTCAAGGACGAGGTCCTGCGCCAGAAGATCGCCGGCAAGGATTCCAAGCAGATCCAGGAAACCCTGACCAAGCGCTACAAGAACCAGTTGGCGCGCCTGGACCAGACCCGCGCGGAAGACATCTTCCAGGCGTACATCAATACCTTCGCCATGTCCTACGACCCGCATACCAACTATCTGTCGCCGGATAACGCGGAGAACTTCGACATCAACATGAGCCTTTCCCTCGAGGGCATCGGCGCCGTGTTGCAGAGCGATAACGACCAGGTGAAAGTCGTGCGTCTGGTGCCGGCAGGTCCGGCGGACAAGACCAAGCAGGTGGCACCGGCCGACAAGATCATCGGCGTTGCCCAGGGCAACAAGGAAATGGTCGACGTGGTGGGCTGGCGCCTGGACGAAGTGGTCAAGCTGATCCGTGGTCCGAAAGGCACCGTGGTACGCCTGGAAGTGATCCCGGCCAGCAATGCGCCGAACGACCAGACTACCAAGATCGTGCCGATCACCCGCGAAGCGGTGAAGCTCGAAGACCAGGCCGTGAAGAAATCGGTCTTGAACCTCAAGCAGGATGGCAAGGACTACAAGCTCGGCGTCATCGAGATCCCGGCGTTCTATCTGGACTTCAAGGCCTTCCGTGCCGGCGACCCGGACTACAAGAGCACCACCCGCGACGTCAAGAAACTGCTGACTGAACTGCAGAAAGACAAAGTCGACGGCGTGGTCATCGACCTGCGCAACAACGGCGGCGGCTCCTTGCAGGAAGCCACCGAGCTGACCAGCCTGTTCATCGACAAAGGCCCGACCGTGCTCGTGCGTAACGCCGATGGCCGTGTTGACGTGCTGGAAGATGAAAACCCGGGCGCGTTCTACAAAGGCCCGATGGCGTTGCTGGTCAACCGCCTGTCCGCCTCGGCTTCGGAGATTTTTGCCGGCGCCATGCAGGACTACCACCGCGCACTGATCATCGGCGGCCAGACCTTCGGCAAAGGTACCGTGCAGACCATTCAGCCACTCAACCATGGCGAGCTGAAACTGACCCTGGCCAAGTTCTACCGGGTTTCCGGACAGAGCACCCAGCATCAGGGCGTCTTGCCGGACATCGATTACCCGTCGATCATCGACACCAAGGAAATCGGCGAAAGCGCCCTGCCCGAAGCCATGCCGTGGGACACCATCAAGGCAGCGATCAAGCCGGCGGTCGACCCATTCAAGCCGTACATTACGCAACTCCAGTCCGAGCATGACGTGCGTACGGCCAAAGATGCGGAGTTCGTATTCATCCGCGACAAGCTGGCCCTGGCGCAGAAACTGATGGCCGAGAAAACCGTCAGCCTCAATGAAGTCGAGCGTCGTGCCCAGCACGCCGACATCGAAGCCAAACAGCTGGCCATGGAGAACATCCGTCGCAAGGCCAAGGGCGAAGAACCGCTCAAAGAGCTGAAGAAAGAAGACGAGGACGCCCTAGCGGCCGAGGACGACAAGACCAAACCGGAAGACGACGCCTACCTGAGCGAAACCGGGCGGATTCTGCTGGACTACCTGAAACTCAATACGGCAGTGGCGAAGCACTGAGTGTTAAGCAGCTGATGGCAATTTAATGCTAATGCCCTCCGGGGCGTCATCAAACAGTCATCATTCTGTCGTGAAATACGGGACTGGCGTGCTCCTTGTAGAAAGGGACCACGCCAGTCCTTTTTTATCGCCAGAGATTGCCATGACCACAACCGAACAGCTGAGTGCATTGAGCTCGATCCTGACTCAAGGCGGTTTGCACAGTTTGTTCCAACCGATCATCAGCCTCTCTGAGCGGCGCATTCTCGGCTACGAAGCCCTCAGTCGCGGGCCGTCCAACAGCCCTTTACACTCCCCTGTCGCCCTGTTCGCCGTCGCCCGCCAGGCCGGTCGTTTGAGCGAGCTGGAAATTGCCTGCCGCCAAAGCGCTTGCCGACGCTTCAATGAACAACAACTGCCCGGCCTGTTGTTCCTCAACGTATCCCCGGAATCCCTGCTCGAAGCGGCCCATCAACCGGGACGCACCCTGCAATTGCTGCAGGACTTCGGCATTGCGCCGGGTCAGGTGGTCATCGAGCTCACGGAACAGACGCCGACGGATGATTTCCAGCTGCTGCAAACCGCCCTGCATCACTATCGGGCGATGGGATTTTCGATTGCGCTGGACGATCTGGGGGCGGGTTATTCGAGTTTGCGTTTGTGGTCCGAACTGCGGCCGGATTACGTGAAAATCGACCGGCATTTCATTGATGGCATTCATCAGGATGCGCTCAAGCGCGAGTTCGTCGGCTCGATCCTGCAAATCGCCAAGGCCTCGCGGGCGCAAGTCATAGCCGAAGGTATCGAGTTACCGGAAGAGCTCACGGTACTGACCGAGATGGGCGTCGATCTGGTCCAGGGCTATCTGCTCTGCCGCCCTCAGGAACACCCACCACGGGATGCTCGGGCAATGATGCCCCGCCAGGACAGCACCAGCGTTGTACTGAGCGAAGACGGCAGCGACCTCAGCGCACTGCTCAACGAGCAACCCGCCGTGAATCGGGACACCCCGACCGCCACGGTGCTCGAAGCCTTTCGCCGCCAGGCCAACCTGAACTCGCTGGCGGTCCTGGATGCACAGGGTCAGCCTTGCGGTATCGTCCATCGGCATTCGCTCTCCGATGCCCTGCTCAAGCCCTTTGCCACCGATCTGTTCGCCCGCAAACCCATCAGCCGCCTGATGAACGATGACTTCCTCGCCGTCGAGCTGAGTCAGTCGCTGCAACAAGTCAGCCGCCTGATCACAGGCCGTGCCCGCCAGCGCATCGAAGAAGATTTCATCATCACCCTCAATGGCGGCTATCTTGGGCTGGGCCGCGTGATAGACGTACTCAAACTGATTACCGAACTGAAGATCCAGCAAGCCCGCTACGCCAACCCGCTGACCTTGCTCCCAGGCAACGTGCCGATCCGGCAATGCCTGACGCGGTTGCTGCAACAGCAACGGGAATCGGTGATCTGCTACGTGGACATCGACAGCTTCAAACCTTTCAACGACATCTACGGCTATGGCCGCGGCGACGAAGTCCTGCTGTGTCTGGCGCAGTGCCTGAACGACCGCATCGACCCGTCCCGCGACTTTGTCGGCCACATCGGCGGTGATGATTTCCTGCTGGTGCTCGGCCCGGAAGACTGGCGCAAACGATTGAACCAGTTGCTCGACGACTTCCAGAGCCAGTGCCGGCGCTTCTACCGCAGCGAGCACCTGGAAGCCGGCTGCTTCATCGCACCGAACCGCCAGGGCATGCGGCAGGAGTTTGCGCTGTTGTCGCTGTCGATCGGCGTGGTGCATCTTCATCCACAGGCCTGTGGACAACTCGATGCGAGCCAGCTGGCGGAAATGGCGTCACAAGCCAAGCACCATGCGAAGAATGTGCAGGGGTATAGCGTGCATGTGATTGATAGCCGGGTGGTGCAGGGACGTGAAGGTGCTTGCCTGATGGGGCAGCGGTGATTGACAGGACGCTTTCGCGGGCAAGTCGAAGGCGTCCGATCAAACAACCCGAAACTTGAATTGATCCTCGACTACCCCCTTCATCCCCGCCAGCCCAGGGTTATAGCTCAGACTCGCGAGACGCCAGCTCTTGCAACTTGATCGGCGCCAACGGATGCCCGGCCTTCGCCGCGATCTCCCAAAACCGAGCCGCTTCAAGCGGATCCGGCGCCTTGCTCGCCGTCCCGGCCAGACTGATCACGCCCACTTGATACGCCGCCTTGCCATCGCCCGCCAATGCCGCCAGGCGCAACAAACGTAGGCCCTCTTCACGAGCGCCGAGGCCGACACCGCGAAACGTCAGGATGTGCCCATAGAAGCTCTGGGCGCCGACGTCGCCCAGGTTGGCCATGCGTGCAAACTGGCCTTCGAGCCAGCGCCAGCCCTGCGGCTGGCGAACAAACCACGACCAGTGAAACAACCGGCGCGCGAGCCAGTACCCGGCTCGCGCCTTGAGTTGCAAAAACATTCAGGCCTCGGCCGATTCCGGGTATTCGTACTCGAACACCCGCACCACTTCCGAAGCGTGCCAGGACGCGGCGGCAACGCCGTCCGACGGCCCGGAAAAACGCCCGAGACGCTCGACACACTCAAAGAATCCGGTGCGCGGCAAACGGCTGGCGCCCTGGCTGATCACCAGTGAACTGCGCAGTGGCTGCTCCGCCTTGGCGTCCAGAGCCGCCAGATGCTCAAGGGCCGCCGTCAGGGTCTGCATGGCCGGGGTCGGCAACTGCAAACGCTCCAGCAATGCCCGATACGTCAACAGATGGCGCTGGCGCCGCGCCTGATCCAGTTCGCCCAGCAATCCGTCCCAGTGTTGACGGCTGATGCGTACACTCACGATTCATCCCTCCATCCTGGCACCGTCAATTCCCAAGCCAGGCTGCGGCGAATCGCGGCGTCGGGCAGACGCTCGCCACTTTCGATCATGGCCAGGTAAGACGGGCTGATGCCTACCGTGCGGGCCAGCGCCTCGATGGCGATGCCCTTCCCCTCGCGCAAACTGCGTAGTTGATCCAGACCCGGAAGAATCGCGTCTGGTGTCGCCGCCTGAGGCTTCGTGGCTTGAGGCGACGCTTGCTCCTTGATGCCCGCTGCGTTCAATAACGCCTGATACTGAGCCCATGGCAGAACCGCATACTCGGGCTCGCCTTCGCGTGTAATTATCTGAATATCCATCACTACCCCGTAGGACAACAACACTTAGCGAGTCGGCACTTTTCCCTAGAAGTGTAATCCTAACAGCGGCCAAGGTCGCGGGGGGCATCAATCTATGAAGTCGTCGAAATCGACTCAGCGTTTTCTCGGGCCTTGCAGTTGAAGTTGCTCGGGGGTATCGGGTAGACGCTCAACCACCGCGAGCTTCTCCGGGACCTGCCGTTTGCGCCAGGCGCGGAAGGCATTGAGCTCGTCGTCGAGCACTTTCATCAACCACGCCAGGACTGCGATGTCGTCGAACATGCCGAACAGCGGAATGAAGTCCGGGACCGCATCCAACGGGCTGAGGAAGTACATCAGGCCCGCGACAACCGAAACCAGCGCCTTGGGGCTGATGGCGCGATACTCGCCACGCCAGTAGGCCAGGCAGAGTGCCTGCAACAGCTTCAGGTCGTCCTTGATCTTGCCTAGTCGATTGCCCTGGCTTACGCCTTTACTGGCGACCGCGAACAACAGGGTCGGCAATCGACCGCGTGCCAGCAGACGTCCGGCCAGTGGCAGGAAACGAGCGAAACTCCAGGGTGCTTTCATCATTCCTCCCGTTGAAATGTTATCCACACAAATTGTGGATAACCTTGTGAACAGAGCTGCTTTTCATCGCTGCAAGCCCCGTTTTACAAGGCCTGCGTTCAGATCGGGCGTTTTTTACTCATCAAAAAAAACCCATAATTTCATTGACTTGGCGGCCTTGTGCGTCTACTGCCGACACTACTATGCCTAAGACTCCAGCCTAGAGCGTCTGTTCGTTTTGTTTACCCCTGCCGAACGCCAGATGCAACAACGCCCCGCATGAGCGAGGCGTTGTTATCGAAGCAGACGCTGCTTACTTGGCAGCGGCGTCTTCTTTTGCCGGGTCCTTGATGGCCATCAGTTCCAGGTCGAACACCAGCACCGAGTTGGCCGGAATCGCCGGGCTCGGGCTCTGGGCGCCGTAAGCCAGGTCAGCAGGGATGTACAGCTTGTACTTCTCGCCAACGTGCATCAGCTGCAGGCCTTCGACCCAACCCGGAATCACACCGCTGACCGGCAGATCGATCGGGCTGCCGCGCTCGACGGAGCTGTCGAATACGGTGCCGTTGGTCAGCTTGCCGGTGTAGTGAACAGTCACTACGTCAGTCGGCTTTGGCTGAGGGCCATCGGCTTTCTGCACGACTTCGTACTGCAAGCCCGAAGCAGTGGTTGTCACGCCGGCTTTCTTGCCGTTTTCCTCGAGGAATTTCTTGCCGGCAGCGGCCGACTCTTCGCTCATCTTGGCCATGCGTTCTTCGGCACGTTTTTGCAGTGCGGCGAACGCCTCGACCAGTTCTTCGTCCTTGAGCTTCTGCTCTTTCTTGCCGACGGCGTCTTCGATGCCCTGGGCTACAGCCTTGGAATCCAGGTCATCCATGCCTTCCTGAGCCAGGCTCTTGCCCATGTTCAGGCCAATGCCGTAGGAAGCTTTTTGCGCCGGAGTTTTCAGCTCTACGCTGGTCTGCGAATCACAACCCGCGAGTACCAGGCCAACCAGGGCCACCGCCGCCGCCAACCGATGCTGTTTCATGCTATTTCCTTGTTCATGCGCCTAAAGGGCAATCGAGTAAAGCCGCGAGCTTATCAGGCCGCCACGACCAATGGCTACCGGCATGAGAGCCGGAATCAATTGATAAGTTCAGGTGTTTAAACGCTTTTCATAATTGGAGTGATGAAGCTTCTTTCATCTTGCTCCGACAGAGGCTGATTGCTGAACCTGCAATCTGGCGTAATGGCCTCTTGCCGCACCTTGGGCGCTCGGGCATAACAGCATGATAATTCGACAAGGATGTTTATCTTGCGCCTCTTCCTACGCTTGCTGGTTCTCATCGCAGTCCTGCTCGGGCTGGCCCTGGCCGTGGTTCTCTATTACGTCGCCAACCCGAAATTGCCGGCCTGGTCGCCTGCCCAACAGGTGCATTACCTGGAGCAATGGAGCGCCGTCGACCGAGAGACTTATTACTTCACACCCCAGGGCACCCAGGTCAAAGGCTTGCGCTATGACTGGTTCACCGCCCTCGAACTGCCCTTCTCGCAGCAACGCTTCGCCGCCCCCGAGTACCTCGCGCGCTTCGGTTTTCTGGTGGACCCCGGCCAGAAACCGACACCGAACAACCCCGGCAACCTCCCCGCAGGCTTTACCCGGCATCAGAATGCCGGCAGCCCGGATGTGTTTCTGGATATCACCTGTGCGGCCTGCCACACCGGTGAACTGCGCTTCAAGGGGCAAGCCGTGCGTATAGACGGTGGTTCGGCGCAGCATGTCCTGCCGTCCAGTGTTCCTACGCTCAAAGGAGGCAGTTTCGGACAAGCCCTGGTCGCCAGCCTGGTCTCGACCTACTACAACCCGTGGAAATTCGAACGTTTCGCACGCAACGTACTGGGCCAGGACTACGAGACGCACCACAAGCAACTGCGCAAAGAATTCAAGGCTTCACTCGATACATTCCTCAAAGTGGCCTGGAACGACACCCATCGCGGGCTCTATCCAACCGAGGAAGGCCCGGGCCGCACCGATGCCTTCGGGCGCATTGCCAACGCCAGCTTCGGTGACGCGATTTCCCCCGACAACTATCGCGTGGCCAACGCTCCGGTCGATTATCCGCAACTGTGGGACATGTGGACGTTCGAATGGGTGCAGTGGAACGGCTCGGCGAAACAACCGATGGCCCGCAACATCGGCGAGGCGTTGGGCGTCGGTGCCACGCTGAACTTCTTCGACCAGAACGGCCAGCCGCTGATGGGCGATGCCCGCTATCCCTCCAGTGTCCGTGTGCGCGACCTGCACCTGATCGAAGAAACCCTGCAACGACTCTCGCCTCCGGCCTGGCCGGAAGACCTGCTGGGCGCGATCGACAAACCGCTGGCCGCCAAGGGACGTACCCTGTTCGCGGAAAACTGCGCGGGCTGTCATGTACCGCGAACCACCCAGGGCGAGGGACGATACGTTCAGCACCTGAAAATGCTCCCGGTGGATGCCATCGGCACAGACCCGGGTGCGGCCAACAACATCGCCGACCAT
Organism: Pseudomonas sp. GNP012; assembly: GCF_054343835.1. NCBI lineage: Bacteria > Pseudomonadati > Pseudomonadota > Gammaproteobacteria > Pseudomonadales > Pseudomonadaceae > Pseudomonas > Pseudomonas sp. GNP012. The sequence goes on from NZ_JBTGUU010000001.1 coordinate 3,607,007, forward strand.
CGCTTTGACCTGACGGCGCTGCAATGGAAGCAGGCGGAACTGGAAAAACTTGATGTAGAGCCAAAACCCGACGAGCCACTGGACCTGAGCAAGATGTCCGTGGCCTCGGGGCTGGCCTATGTCACTGCATTTGTCCGCAACCGTGCCTATCAGGACGCCAATGTCCCCCCCGCCGAGCACCCGGAAATGGACGGTTTCGGCCTGCCAATCGGCGTACGCGAATTGCGTTCGTACAAGGCCAGACCGTTGGCGGGTGTATGGGCGACAGCGCCGTTTCTGCACAACGGCTCGGTACCGAGCCTTTATCAATTGCTGTCGCCTCAGGATGAGCGAGCAACCACGTTCTACAAAGGCACTTTCGAATATGACCCGAGACACCTGGGTTACCGCACCGAAGCCTTTACCAATGGTTTTCTGTTCGACACGCGAATCACCGGCAACCACAACAGTGGTCATGAATTCCGTGCCGGCAAACTCGGCAATGGCGTGATCGGCCGCTGGTTGCAGCCGCAGGAGCGTTGGGCACTGCTGGAGTATCTGAAAGTGCTGGGCGGCCCGCTGGAAGCGCAATTGCCATGACCATGAACTCGGCCAAAAGGACGCTCTCATGCTGATTACACTCTGGCTGCGCCTGGGCGCCTTCCTCGGCAAGCTGTTGCTGTGGCTGCTGGTTCTCGGCGTGTTTGGCTGGGCATTGGCCACCGCCTGGTTTGCCTGGCAGCAGCGCGGACCGGTCTCGGCGCAAGAGTCGATTGCGGACGGTGAAGCCGCAATGACCCAGGATATCATCCAGACCGCCGTGCGCGTCGTCGATCAGCACCGCGAAAGCACCCGCTACCTGCGCGATGCCCACGCCAAGGCCCACGGTTGCGTCAAAGCCGAAGTCCAGGTGTTACCGGAACTGGCCAGCGAATTGCGCCAGGGGGTGTTCAGCGAGCCGGGCAAAATCTGGCAAGCGACGATGCGCCTGTCCAATGGCAATGCCTACCCGCAGTTCGACAGCATCCGCGATGCCCGGGGCATGGCGATCAAGCTGTTCGATGTTCCGGGCAAACAACTATTGAGCGATCAGCCGGGGCGAAGCGAACAGGACTTTGTGATGTTCAGCCATCCGAACTTCTTTGTAAGTGACGTGGCCGAATACCGTCAGAACGTCGCTGCCCAGGCCGAGGGTAAAAAAATGATGGCGTTCTTTCCGGGGTGGGATCCGCGTTCGTGGCAGGTTCGCCACCTGTTTATTGCCCTGGCGACGTTGTCCCCTGCTCCATCGAGCCCAACCCGGACAACGTACTTTTCGGTTTCACCCTACAAATTCGGTGAGGCCAATGCGAAGTTCCGGGTCATGCCCGATCCGGGCAGTTACCCGGCCTACAACCTGCCGGAACAAAACCGCAAGTTGCCGAACTTCCTGCGCAATGCGCTCAATCAACAGTTGTCGACCGACCGGGTACCCGCGTGTTTCGTCTTGCAAATCCAGCGACAGGACGCCAACAAGTACATGCCGATTGAAGACACCAGCATTGAATGGCGCGAAAGCGATGCGCCCTTCGAGACGGTGGCGCAGATCAAGGTGCCGGCGCAGGACTTCGATACACCGGCGCTGAACCTGCAATGCGACAACCAGTCATTCAATCCCTGGTTCGGTATCGAGGCACACCGCCCCATCGGCGGAATCAATCGCCTGCGCAAAGCCGTCTATGAAGCTGTCAGCGACTACCGGCACAGCCGCAACGCCGAGCAATAACCGCGCAGACACAAAAAAAGCGATCCTGGGATCGCTTTGAAGACCGGCCAAATGCCAGACAGCAAAAAGCCCGCACAAGGCGGGCTTTCTGTGGTGACCTGGCGTTCAGTGTTCCAGGTTACCGAATATGGCGCAGCGGACGGGACTCGAACCCGCGACCCCCGGCGTGACAGGCCGGTATTCTAACCGACTGAACTACCGCTGCGCGAAACGCTTGAAACTAATGGTGGGTGATGACGGGATCGAACCGCCGACATTCTGCTTGTAAGGCAGACGCTCTCCCAGCTGAGCTAATCACCCTTCGCTTCGTTACGGGACGCATTATGCCACAAGTTTTCGTAAAGTGTTGATTTAATTGAAGTTTTTTTTCAAATAAATCCGAAAACCAATAAAACGACACATCCCGCGGGTACAACGTACAAACTTGAGGCAGAAAAAAACCCGCTATAGCGGGTTTTTCCGTGGTGACCTGGCGTTCAGTGTTCCAGGTTACCGAATATGGCGCAGCGGACGGGACTCGAACCCGCGACCCCCGGCGTGACAGGCCGGTATTCTAACCGACTGAACTACCGCTGCGCTAAACACATGAAACGAATGGTGGGTGATGACGGGATCGAACCGCCGACATTCTGCTTGTAAGGCAGACGCTCTCCCAGCTGAGCTAATCACCCTTCGCTTCGGTGTGGCGCGCATTCTACGGAGCGACCCAACCTCTGGCAAGCACTTTTTTAAATAATTTTCTCAGGCCTTCCAAAGGCTTAGAGAAAGGTTGGCCTATGGCACGGCGAAGACAATAATGCCCCCCTTTGTATAAAGGAGAGACTCACCCCATGTGGTTCAAAAACCTGCTTATCTATCGCCTGACCCAAGATCTGCCTGTTGATGCCGAGGCGTTGGAAACTGCACTGGCCACCAAACTGGCGCGCCCATGTGCAAGCCAGGAGTTGACCACCTACGGTTTCGTCGCGCCGTTCGGCAAAGGCGAAGATGCGCCACTGGTGCACGTCAGCGGTGACTTCCTGCTGGTTTCCGCGCGCAAGGAAGAACGTATTTTGCCGGGCAGCGTCGTGCGTGACGCGGTCAAGGAAAAGGTCGAAGAGATCGAAGCCGAGCAAATGCGCAAGGTCTATAAGAAGGAACGCGATCAGATCAAGGATGAAATCATCCAGGCCTTCCTGCCCCGCGCCTTTATCCGCCGCTCGTCGACCTTCGCCGCCATCGCGCCGAAACAGGGCCTGATCCTGGTCAACTCGGCCAGCCCGAAACGCGCCGAAGACTTGCTGTCGACCTTGCGTGAAGTGATCGGCACCCTGCCGGTGCGTCCGCTGACCGTGAAAATGTCGCCGACCGCGACCATGACCGAGTGGGTCACCACGCAGAAAGCCGCCGACGATTTCTTTGTGCTGGACGAGTGCGAACTGCGCGACACCCACGAAGACGGCGGCATTGTGCGTTGCAAGCGCCAGGACCTGACCAGCGAAGAAATCCAGCTGCACCTGAGCACCGGCAAAGTGGTCACTCAACTGTCCCTGGCCTGGCAGGACAAGCTGTCGTTCGTCCTCGACGACAAGATGGTGGTCAAGCGCCTGAAGTTCGAAGACCTGCTGCAAGACCAGGCGGAACAGGACGGCGGCGACGAAGCCCTGGGCCAACTGGACGCCAGCTTCACCCTGATGATGCTGACCTTCGGCGACTTCCTGCCGGCGCTGGTTGAAGCGTTGGGTGGAGAAGAGACGCCTCAGGGTATCTAAAGCCTTGTGATCTCAAACTGTGGGAGCGGGCTTGCTCGCGAAAGCGGAGTATCAGTCAGAACTTATGTCGACTGACACTCCGCTTTCGCGAGCAAGCCCGCTCCCACATTTGGTTTTGTGGTGCTACTCAATAAAAAGGATATGGCCATGCGCGCACTGGCTGCATTGAGTCGTTTTGTCGGCAACACCTTCGCTTACTGGGTACTGATTTTCGCTGTCGTGGCGTTCCTGCAGCCGGCATGGTTCCTCGGTCTCAAAGGCGCCATCGTGCCGCTGCTGGGGCTGGTGATGTTCGGCATGGGCCTGACCCTCAAGCTCGAAGACTTCGCCGAAGTCGCCCGCCATCCCTGGCGCGTGGCCCTGGGCGTGGTTGCCCATTTCGTGATCATGCCGGGTGTGGCGTGGTTGCTCTGCCAGGCGTTCCACTTGCCGCCGGAAATCGCCGTCGGTGTGATTCTGGTCGGCTGCTGCCCAAGCGGCACCTCGTCGAACGTGATGACCTGGCTGGCCCGTGGCGACCTGGCGCTGTCGGTGGCCATCGCCGCCGTCACCACCCTCCTCGCCCCCCTGCTGACGCCGGCGCTGATCTGGTTGCTGGCCTCGGCATGGTTGCCGGTGTCGTTCATGGAGTTGTTCTGGTCGATCCTGCAAGTGGTGCTGTTGCCTATCGTGCTGGGCGTGGTTGCCCAACGGGTGCTCGGCGACAAGGTTCGCCACGCTGTGGACGTATTGCCGCTGGTGTCGGTGGTCAGCATAGTGATCATTGTCACGGCAGTGGTGGCCGCCAGCCAGGCGAAGATTGCCGAGTCGGGCCTGTTGATCATGGTCGTGGTCATGCTGCACAACAGCTTTGGCTACCTCCTGGGTTACTTCACAGGGCGCCTGTTCAAGTTGCCTCTGGCCCAGCGCAAGTCCCTGGCCCTGGAAGTCGGCATGCAGAACTCCGGCTTGGGAGCCGCGTTGGCCAGTGCACACTTCTCGCCGCTGGCGGCAGTGCCCAGCGCATTGTTCAGTGTCTGGCACAACATTTCCGGGGCATTGCTCTCGACGTACTTCCGTCGCATGAGTGAGAAACAGGATCGGGAAATAACGGCGCAACGGGTCAGCGACTGACTGGAAAACTTGATCCCTGGGTTAATGCTGGGCACTATATTGCGCAACGCGAGGACGACCTCGCGGCTCGATCGAGTCATTAATCAGGGGACGACCCCGTCAGACGATGGAGGTCTTCATGTCCTGGATCATTCTGTTTTTCGCCGGCCTTTTCGAAGTGGGCTGGGCCGTCGGCCTCAAGTACACCGACGGTTTCACCCGCCCGCTCCCCACCGTATTGACCGTTGCGGCCATGGCTATCAGCCTTGGCTTGCTCGGCCTTGCAATGAAGGAATTGCCGCTGGGCACAGCCTATGCGATCTGGACCGGTGTCGGCGCCGTTGGCACAGTGATCGCCGGGATCATTCTGTTTGGCGAGTCGATGGCGCTGGTGAGGTTGGCGAGTGTGGCGTTGATCATTAGCGGGCTCGTTGGGCTTAAGGTCAGCGCTTAGGCCACTACCGCTTTCGCGAGCAAGCCCGCTCCCACAATTGATCGCATTCCAATGTGGGAGCGGCGGTGCGACGATTCGACTTGCTCGCGAAGAGGCCGAACTGTCACCGACTATCTGACTGCCCCGCGCAACTCACCCACCAACGCCTGCAACTTCACCGGCTCCGCCACCTCAACCGCTACCGCCGGCCCGGCCACCAACGTCACCCGCGACCACAACCGGCGAAACAGCCCTTTATTCGGATCGCGACTGAAGAAACTCCCCCACAACCCCTGCAAGGCCAACGGAATCACCGGCACCGGTGTCTCCTCGAGAATCCGCGTCAGCCCGCCCTTGAACTCGTTGATCTCACCATCGGCGGTCAATTTACCCTCGGGGAAGATGCACACCAGCTCACCGTCCTTCAGATACCGGGCAATGCGCGTGAAGGCTTGTTCATATATCTGGATGTCTTCCTGGCGGCCGGCAATAGGAATCGTCCCCGCGGTACGGAAGATGAAGTTCAGTACCGGCAGGTTGTAGATCTTGTAATACATCACAAAGCGAATCGGCCGACGTACCGCGCCGCCAATCAGCAAGGCGTCGACGAACGACACGTGGTTGCACACCAGCAGCGCTGCGCCTTCGTCGGGGATCAGGTCCAGATTGCGGTGCTCCACGCGATACATGGAATGGCTGAGCAGCCAGATCATGAAACGCATGGTGAACTCCGGGACAATCCTGAAGATGTAGGCGTTGACCCCGATGTTCAGCAACGACACGACCAGGAACAACTGCGGGATCGACAGCTTGGCCACGCTCAACAGGACGATCGAGACAATCGCCGACACCACCATGAACAGCGCGTTGAGGATGTTGTTGGCGGCAATCACCCGCGCCCGCTCGTTCTCCGCCGTGCGCGACTGGATCAGCGCGTACAGCGGGACAATGTAGAAACCGCCGAAGACGCCCAGGCCCAGGATGTCGAGCAACACCAGCCAGGTGTGGCCGAAACCGAGGATGTCGATCCAGCCATGGCCGGCGGCGCTGTCCGGAATTCCACCGGAATGCCACCACAGCAGCAGACCGAAGACGGTCAGGCCGAACGATCCGAACGGCACCAGGCCAATCTCGACTTTGCGCCCGGAAAGCTTCTCGCACAGCATCGAACCCAATGCGATGCCGACCGAGAACACCGTCAGAATCAGCGTCACCACGGTTTCGTCGCCGTGCATCCATTCCTTGGCATAGGCCGGGATCTGCGTCAGATAGATCGCCCCGACAAACCAGAACCATGAGTTGCCGACAATCGAGCGTGACACCGCCGGTGTTTGCCCCAGGCCCAGTTTCAATGTGGCCCAGGACTGGCTGAAGATGTTCCAGTTCAGGCGCATTTGCGGTGTGGCGGCCGCCGCCCGGGGAATGCTGCGGCTGGCCAGGTAGCCGAGCACGGCAATGCCGATGATCGCCGTGGACACCACCGGTGCGTAATGCGCTGAAGACATCATGATTCCGGCGCCAATGGTGCCGGCGAGGATCGCCAGGAAGGTGCCCATTTCCACCAGGCCGTTGCCGCCGACCAGTTCTTCCTCACGCAGGGCCTGCGGCAGGATCGAGTACTTCACCGGCCCGAACAGCGCCGAATGGGTGCCCATGGCGAACAGCGCCAGCAGCATCAACGACAGGTGATCGAACAGAAAACCGACGGCGCCGACCGCCATGATGGCAATTTCCCCAAGCTTGATCAGGCGGATCAACGCATCCTTGGCGAACTTTTCCCCGAATTGCCCGGCCAGGGCCGAGAACAGGAAAAACGGCAGGATAAACAGCAGCGCACACAGGTTGACCCAGACAGAGCGGTCACCCTCGATGGTCAGCTTGTACAAAATCGCCAGGATCAACGACTGCTTGAACACATTGTCGTTGAATGCCCCAAGGGACTGGGTAATGAAGAACGGCAGGAAGCGCCGGGTACGCAACAAGGTGAACTGTGAGGGGTGACTCATCTTCCATGTGTCCCTGATTATGTAGAGAGTGGCCTGGATACTGTAATTGGAGTATCGAAACTCGATCCAGGCCACACCTTACCTAATCTTTGCCGGTTATTTCTTCAATCCGGCAATGCATGGCGAGACAAACAGTTCACCACGCCAGGCGCCCAGCACCGTGCGCTTGCCGACGATCAGCCACATCACCGCCAACAACGCCACCAGCACACAGCCAGACACACTGAAAAAGGTCAGGTTCAAGGTACTGGCCAGCTTCAACGTCGCCAGAGAATAGACGCCCAACGGGAAGGTGAAGCCCCACCAGCCCAGATTGAAGGGAATGCCGGCCCGCAGGTAGCGCACAGTGATCAGCAACGCCATCAGCATCCACCACAGGCCCAAGCCCCACAGGGTGATGCCGGCCACCAGGCCCAATCCCGCAGCAATCTCACCGACGCCCGGCAAACCGTTGGCCGCGAAAATCAGCGGTGCATCGCCGCCCAGTACCAGCATGCCCAACGCGCCGGTGCCGATCGGGCCAAGGGCCAACCAGCTCGAGGCGGCCATGTTTTCATGGGGCAATTTATGCAGGGCCATGCGCAGCAACAGAATGGTCAGGATGCTGAAGGCCACAGGCAAGGAAAATGCCCAGAGCACGTAGCTGGTCACCAGCACCACCAGTTGTGAGTGAGCGTCGGCCAAATGCGGCGCCAACAGGCCACCACTGGCGGCCGCCACTTCTGCAGCGACCACCGGCAACAACCAGACGGCGGTCATCTGGTCGATGCTGTGCTCCTGACGCGTGAACATCATGTAGGGAATCAGCACACCGCAGGCCAGCGACATCGCCACATCCAGCCACCACAGCACCTCGGCGAGGTGAATCACACCGTCGCCCCAGCGCGGCAGGCCGAACACCAGGAAGCCGTTGATGATGGTCGCCAGGCCCATCGGGATGGTGCCGAAAAACATCGAGACCGTGGAATGGCCGAAGATCCGTCGTGCTTCGTCGAAAAACAGCAGCCAACGCGCGGCGTACAGCGCTGTAAACAGCAGGAACAACGCGATGTTGAACAGCCACAGGGCTTCGGCAAAGGCGCGCAAGGCGGGCATGGCGACCGGCAATTGCGCCAGTGCCAACGCCAGTACGCCGGTACCCATGGTGGCCGCGAACCAGTTGGGGGTGAACTGGCGGATCACTTCGCGCGGATGCTGCAAGTGACTGAAAGGTTTGATTCCGGGCTTGATGCTATTGGCGCATGTCATGGCGAACTCCTGTCCTCTTGTGAGGTGGAGCCCATGTTAGATCCGAATAGAATATCTATATAACGGGTAATATCTCTATATCTTATCGATATTACTTATATATGGTCAGACACTCCCCTCCGATTCGACCACCAATATCCGAGCCGGCCCTACCGGATGCGCCACATGCTCAGTACCGACCGAGGCATGAAAAATGTCACCGACTTCCAGCAACGCTTCCCGCTCCACCCCCTCTTCGCGATAACGCATCCGCACCTGGCCATCGAGCACCACGAACACTTCCTCGCCGTCGTTGACGTGCCATTTGTAGGGTTGATCGGTCCAATGCAGCCGCGTGGTGATGCCGTTCATGCTGGCGATGTCCAGCGCGGCCCAGGCACGCTCGCCAGTGAACGATTTGCTGCGGATGATCTTCATGGTCCGATCCTTCGAGTGAGCTCAGAGGAGGCCAAGGCTAACCCGGATCCAAGCGCTGGTGGAATGTGGCAAGGCCAGTCCAGACACTGAAAATCAACCTGCGACACCCCGCCACGCCGCGACCTTGGTCGACACTGACTAACGCTGGCGGTCGTGCGAGACTGTCTGTCCGGGCGAGAGGCCCGGGTGTCTTTGTCTGGAGTCCCCATGCCGCTGTCCACCGGGCTGATTGCCGTCGTCGCCCTGGCCTATATGGCCATCATGTTCGCCATCGCCTTCTATGGCGACCGTCGCAGCGCGCCCTTGCCGCCGCGTGTGCGTGCCTGGGTGTACAGCCTGTCGCTGGCGGTCTATTGCACCAGCTGGACGTTCTTCGGCGCCGTGGGCCAGGCCGCCGAACAGCTCTGGTCGTTCCTGCCGATCTACCTCGGGCCGATCCTGTTGCTCGTCGGCGCGCCGTGGGTCCTGCAGAAAATGGTGATGATCAGCAAACAGGAGAACATCACCTCGATCGCCGACTTCATCGCCGCGCGCTATGGCAAATCCCAGTCGCTGGCGGTGGTGGTGGCACTGATTTGCCTGGTCGGCGTGCTGCCCTATATCGCGTTGCAGCTCAAAGGCATTGTGCTCGGCGTGAACCTGCTGATCGGTGCTGGCGCCGATGCCATGGGCACCCGGGCCCAGGACACGGCGCTGATCGTGTCGCTGGTGCTGGCGCTGTTCACCATCGTCTTCGGTACCCGCAACCTCGACGCCACGGAGCACCACCGGGGCATGGTGCTGGCCATTGCCTTCGAATCACTGGTCAAGCTGTTCGCGTTTCTTGCCGTCGGCGCGTTCGTGACCTACGGCCTGTACGACGGTTTCGACGACCTGTTCGACCAGGCCATGCTGGCGCCGCGTCTCGAACAGTACTGGAAGGAAACCATCAACTGGCCGTCGATGGTGGTGCAGACCGGTGTGGCGATGATGGCGATCATTTGCTTGCCGCGGCAGTTCCACGTGACCGTTGTCGAGAACATCGATCCCCAGGATCTGCGCCTGGCCAAGTGGGTATTCCCGGCCTACCTCGCCCTTGCTGCATTGTTTGTCGTGCCGATCGCCCTGGCCGGCCAGATGCTGCTGCCCAGCTCGGTGTTGCCGGACTCGTTCGTCATCAGCCTGCCCCTGGCGCAGGCGCATCCGGCGCTGGCCCTGCTGGCGTTTATCGGTGGCGCATCGGCGGCCACCGGCATGGTGATCGTGGCCAGCGTGGCGCTGTCGACCATGGTATCCAATGACATGCTGTTGCCCTGGCTGCTGCGTCGCAACAACGCCGAGCGCCCGTTCGAAGTGTTCCGCCAGTGGATGTTGTCGGTGCGCCGCGTCAGCATCGTGGTCATTCTGTTGCTGGCCTACGTCAGTTACCGCCTGCTGGGCTCGACCGCCAGCCTGGCGACCATCGGCCAGATCGCCTTCGCTGCCGTGACCCAACTGGCCCCTGCCATGCTCGGTGCGCTGTACTGGAAACAGGCCAACCGCCGCGGCGTTTTCGCCGGCCTCGCCGCAGGCACCTTCCTGTGGTTCTACACCCTGATCCTGCCGATTGCCGCCCTCAGCCTCGGCCTTTCCTTGAGCACATTCCCGGGGCTGGCCTGGTTGCACAGCAATCCACTGAACCTGCCGATCACCCCGCTGACCCAAGGCGTGGTGCTGTCGCTGGCAGGCAACTTCACGCTGTTCGCCTGGGTCTCGGTATTGTCGCGTACCCGGGTTTCCGAGCACTGGCAAGCAGGCCGCTTCATCGGCCAGGAAATCAGTGCCCGCCCCAGCGCACGCTCGATGCTGGCGGTGCAGATCAACGACCTGCTGCAACTGGCGGCGCGCTTCGTCGGCGAAGAACGCGCCCGTCAAAGCTTCATCCGCTTTGCCTATCGCCAGGGCAAAGGCTTCAACCCGAACCAGAACGCCGACGGTGAATGGATCGCCCACACTGAGCGCCTGCTGGCCGGTGTGCTGGGCGCTTCTTCGACCCGCGCGGTGGTAAAAGCCGCCATTGAAGGCCGGGAGATGCAACTGGAAGACGTCGTGCGCATCGCCGACGAAGCCTCTGAGGTGCTGCAATTCAACCGCGCCTTGCTGCAAGGCGCCATCGAAAACATCACCCAGGGCATCAGCGTGGTCGACCAGTCGCTGAAACTGGTGGCCTGGAACCGTCGCTACCTGGAGTTGTTCAACTACCCGGACGGCTTGATCAGTGTCGGTCGGCCGATCGCCGACATCATTCGCCACAATGCCGAGCGCGGCCTGTGCGGCCCTGGCGAAGCCGAAGTTCACGTCGCACGTCGCCTGCACTGGATGCGCCAGGGCCGCGCGCATACCTCCGAGCGCCTGTTCCCCAACGGCCGGGTCATCGAGTTGATCGGCAACCCGATGCCGGGCGGTGGCTTCGTCATGAGTTTCACCGACATCACCGCATTCCGCGAAGCCGAGCAGGCGCTGACCGAAGCCAACGAAGGCCTGGAGCAACGGGTCACCGAACGGACCCACGAACTGTCGCAGCTCAACGTCGCCCTGACCGAAGCCAAGGGCACCGCCGAGGCGGCCAACCAGTCCAAGACCCGTTTCCTCGCGGCCGTCAGCCATGACTTGATGCAACCGTTGAATGCGGCACGCCTGTTCTCCGCCGCGCTCTCCCATCAGCACGATGGACTCTCCGGCGAAGCGCAGAAACTGGTCGGACACCTGGACAGCTCGCTGCGCTCGGCCGAGGACCTGATCAGCGACCTGTTGGACATTTCCCGCCTGGAGAACGGCAAGATCAACCCGAATCGCCAGCCGTTCGCGCTCAACGAACTGTTCGACACCCTCGGTGCAGAGTTCAAGGTGCTGGCGCAGGAACAAGACCTGGAGTTCCGCGTTCGTGGCAGCACGCTGCGAGTCGACAGCGACATCAAACTGCTGCGGCGAATTTTGCAGAACTTCCTGACCAATGCGTTTCGCTACGGCAAAGGGCCGGTACTACTGGGCGTTCGCCGGCACAAGGAAACATTGAGCCTGGAAGTCTGGGACCGCGGGCCGGGTATTCCGGAAGATAAACAACAGGTGATTTTCGAAGAGTTCAAGCGCCTCGACAGCCACCAGACACGGGCCGAAAAAGGCCTCGGCCTGGGGCTGGCGATTGCCGACGGGCTATGTCGCGTGCTCGGTCATACCTTGCGCGTGCGCTCCTGGCCGGGACGTGGCAGCGTGTTCAGCGTCAGCGTGCCGCTGGCCCGGGCGCAAACCGCAGCGCCGGTCAAAGTCGCCGAGCTCAATGGCAAATTGCTCAATGGCGCGCAGGTGCTGTGCATCGATAACGAGGACAGCATCCTGATCGGCATGAACAGCTTGCTCAGCCGCTGGGGATGCCAGGTCTGGACCGCACGCAATCGCGAGGAGTGCGCAACGCTGCTGGGCGAAGGCATGCGCCCGCAATTGGCGCTGGTGGATTACCACCTCGATCATGGCGAAACCGGAACCGATCTGATGGCCTGGTTGCGCACGCAAATGGGCGAGCCGGTTCCTGGTGTGGTGATCAGCGCCGATGGCCGGCCGGAGACGGTCGACAAGGTCCATGCAGCAGGGCTGGATTACCTGGCCAAACCGGTGAAACCGGCGGCGTTGCGGGCGTTGTTGAGTCGGTATTTGCCGTTGTAGCCCGGGCTGACTCAAAACCCTGTGGCGAGGGGGCTTGCCCCCGTTCGGCTGCGTAGCAGTCGTCAGACAATCCAAATGGTATGGGGGCCGCTGCGCGGCCCAACGGGGGCAAGCCCCCTCGCCACAGGGTCCACGCTCGACCTAGGGCTACTCCGGCAACTCGACCAACCCATCGACATCGGTCATCGCCCGCTCCAGCAAATCCGCCGGCAGGCTCTTGCTCGCCCGTGCCCCCAGAAGCTTGAGTTGTTCACTGCGACTGACCAGGTTGCCACGCCCCTCTGTCAGCTTGTTGCGTGCCGAACTGTAAGCCTTGTCCAGTTGCTGCAGGCGATTGCCGACCTCGTCCAGATCCTGAATGAACAGCACGAACTTGTCGTACAGCCACCCGGCCCGCTCGGCGATTTCCCGGGCGTTCTGGCTCTGGCGCTCCTGTTTCCACAGGCTGTCGATGACACGCAGGGTCGCCAACAACGTGGTGGGGCTGACGATCACGATGTTGCGGTCGAATGCCTCCTGAAACAGCGTCGGCTCAGCCTGCAACGCAGCAGAAAACGCCGCCTCGATCGGCACGAAGAGCAGCACGAAATCCAGGCTGTGCAAGCCATCGAGGCGCTTGTAATCCTTGCCGGCCAGGCCTTTGACGTGATTGCGCAATGAAAGCACGTGCTGCTTGATGGCGATCTGGCCGATGGCCTCGTCCTCAGCCGCCACGTATTGCTGATAGGCCGTCAGGCTGACCTTGGAGTCGACCACCACCTGCTTGTCGCCCGGCAGGTAAATGATCACGTCCGGCTGGAAGCGTTCACCGTCCGGTCCCTTGAGATTGACCTGAGTCTGGTACTCGCGGCCCTTCTCCAGCCCGGCATGCTCGAGCACGCGCTCAAGGATCAGTTCGCCCCAATTGCCTTGGGTCTTCTGCCCTTTCAAGGCGCGGGTCAGGTTGGTGGCTTCGTCGCTCAAGCGCAAATTCAGCTGTTGCAGGCGCTCCAGTTCCTTGGCCAGGGAGAAACGCTCACGAGCTTCGTTCTGATAGCTTTCCTCGACGCGCTTTTCGAAGGACTGGATGCGCTCCTTGAGCGGATCGAGCAACTGTCCCAGGCGCTGCTGGCTGGTTTCGGCAAAACGCTGCTCGCGCTCATCGAAAATCTTCCCCGCCAGCTCGGCAAACTGCGCGCGCAATTCGTCCCGCGAACCTTGCAGGTCGTCAAGGCGTTGCTGATGGCTGTCCTGTTGCTCGCGCAATTCGGCGTTGAGCGACGCGGCCTGGGCATCCAGACGGCGCAGTTCGGCTTCCTTGCCAGCGCGTTCGATATTCCACGCATGGGCGGCGTCCCGGGCGTCGTCGCGCTCAATCTGCAGCAGTTCGACTTCACGACGCAGTGCAGCCAGATCAGCCTGCTTGGCGGAGTTGGCTTGGGTCAGATCAGCGATTTCATCGCGGCTGGACTCGAGTTGTGCATTCAAGCCGTCCTGTGCCAGTTGCGCCATGGCCAGGCGCTCCTGCAGCAGTGCAACGTCTGCCTGCGTGGTGCTGGCCCGCCGCTGAAGTTGCCAGGCCAATACCAGCAACGGCAACCCTGCCGCTGCCAGACCCAGCAATACGCTGGTCAAGTCCATTGCCATAGCCACTCCTGCCATTCGGGTAAAGCCTGAAGGTTAACCAAGGCGTCCGGTCTTGGACAGCTCAGTCTTCGATCAGCCCCAGTTCCTGTTGAGCGCGGCGATCGCCTGCGCGGGCGGCCTGACGCAACAGGTCCTGACCGATACGGCGGTCCCGGGCATTCCCGCATTCGCGGCACATCAACTGGCCAAGGCGACTTTGCGCAGCCACCACGCCCTCACGGGCCGGTTGCTTGAGCAGACGTCCGGCAATGTGTTTGACGCCAGGGTTTTCGCCCAGGTGCGGACTGTCCAACAGCCACTCTGCCACGCGCATGGAAAAGCGCTTGGTAGGGGCAACAGAGGGTGGTGTGGAGGTAGAGGAAACAGGGGCTGAGCGAAACTTCATAAAGCACTGTGGGGCAGATCGGAAGGCGCGCAACTTTACTCTCTTTTTCTTACAGGTAAAGCTGAAAATGTCCCGGCACGCCCGTCCTAGAGCAAGCGCTCGGGACAATCCACAGAAGCTGTGGATAACTCAGTGGACAACCGTCCTTGAACCCGCTCAAAGCCCTGTGGAATGGGGTTCGCAGTCAAACTGACGATTTTTTCACCAGTAAAAAAAGGCGATGTTTTTCATTGACTTAAATTTTGGTTACAGGCAGCGATTGCGCTTGAACGTGAGATGACAGCGGGGTGACAGACTCTGCAACTAATGTGCACAAGTGCCTTTGCGACGGTTATATCAATGCACTTTTTCGGCGCGTTTTTTGGTCATGCCTGGGGATAAGCCCTGGCAAACCCAGTATTTAGACAGCTGCGTTGCTAGCAACATCGATGACCGATGGTCGGATTTTGCTCTGCTACAGGGCGTATCAATTGGAGGCAGTGCCGCTTCATACGCTTATCTACAAGGCAAAACAGCACCCGCACGGAAATTCTTTTTGCTATCACACTTCCCTTGGGCAGTTCAATCCGTTAGTATCCGCGGCGTTAGTACCAAGCTGAAAGTCAATTCTGGTCGAACAAATCCCCCCGGTCAGCCTTCCTGAAGGAAGCCTCCACCGAACAAGCGGGATCGACCACCTCGATGGTTTCCAGGTAAATCTTGCGCCGACACAACCTTTGAATCGAAAGCAAAGGGTGTTGCTCCGCCTGCCTACTCTGCTCGAACCAACCTGCAAATTGATCAGGATCTTCACCCCGGGCCCAGAACCTTTGCCCTCGATGTGTTGCCTGCCCTCCTAAGTACCTACCTGCCAGCCCAAGCGCGCCAACTTATCAGCGCTTCAAACTGGCTGCTTTGTTCCAGTCGGGTTCTTCGTTCGATCAATGGTGATCGACGTTACTGGAACGTTTTAACGTTGCACGGTTCTTATCCGTGTCATTTGTAGGAACACCCAATAATGTCTACTCAAATCCACACTCAGGATGCCATTCGCACCCTAACCAACGCTTTTGCACCAATGAACTGCCTGATCATGGCCGCTCGCAAAGGCTGCTTCAGCTTCACCCTGGTCAACGAACACGGCATCGCTCGTCACAGCGAACGCCTGTACCCCGATCAATACTCCAGCGCCGAGCCGCTGCAGGCCGTGATCGAGCGTACCCGTCAGGCCCTGGTTGCCTGAAACGCCAGAAAGGCTGAAAAACCCGAAAGCCCTGCCCGAAAAGCAGGGCTTTTTATTGCCCGATGTTTCCCCGCACTCGAACCACGACTAAGCACGATCCGATATAAGGGTTATAACTGGTCGCTGGAAATATTTTAAAAACAGTCCTTTACAGCGCGAATATGACACTACACTTCAACTCAAGCGGCTTGACCCGCTTGCGGCGAGCCTGAACCGATTCACAGCTGCCAAGCCCCCCCTTCAGGCATCGCCGTCCAATTCAGGTTTCGAGGGTTTTATGGGTATCGCTGCCAGCGAACTGTGCCGCTATGTGATTCGTCCGACATTGATCTACCTCGGACGCCAAAGCGCTACTGCCGAATCCCTGCTGCTGGGCATTGCCGCCAGCCAGTCAGCCCTTGGTTCCGCCCTGCATGACCGCCGTGGGCACGGCCTGTACCGCATCGCCGAACCCCGCCACCAGGCCCTTTGGGACCATTACCTGGCCCTTGATCCGGAGCGTGCAAGCCTGGTCCGCGGCCTGGCCAGCCAACATGCGTTTCTGAGCGGGCCGCACCTCGAGTTGACTGTCAACCTGCGTTACGCCACAGCCATCGCCTGGCTGCTGGTGGAAGAACAGAATACCCCCCTCCCCTCCCCTGATGATTTGTTGGGCATGGCCAGGATCTGGCGCCAGACATTTCATCCCCAGGGGCGTCTGCGTGATTTCACCAGCGCCTGGCAAACCTGTGTTTCACCCCTGAATCAGGTAGCCTGCTGACACCTCTGGATCCAAACATCGCGAAACATGTGGTGATTTTGGTCGGATTGTCCTACAAAACCGCTCTAAATCAAGGCATACAGCCTATGGCGCCGGGACGAAAATGTTGGTAATTTTCGCCCCGCTGATCACCAGGAGTCCTAATAATGAAAAAAGTAATGCTCAAAACCACCATTAGTCTCGCCGTTGCCATGGCATCCACCCAGATTTTCGCAAGTGGCTTTGCCCTGAACGAACAAAGCATCAGCGGGATGGGGACAGGTTTTGCCGGGCGATCTTCCTCTGCCGACGACGCATCCACCATTGCTGGCAACCCTGCCGGCATGTCCCGCATCAAGCGCGAACAAGTGACCGGCGGTGTTGCATTCATCGACGCGCACACTGACATCAGTGACGCCAACTCCCGTCCGAACGGCGGTACCAACAAAGGTGACATGGTCCCTTTCATGGGCGTGCCGATGGGTTACTACGTCAAACCAATCGACGACCACTGGGCATTCGGTATCGGCGTCTACGCACCATTCGGTCTGGTCACCGACTACGAAAACAACTTTGCCGGCCGCTACTTCGGCAGCAAGAGCGAAGTTAGAATCGTCACCCTGCAACCGACTGTCAGCTACGCCTTCAACGACAAGGTTTCCATCGGTTTCGGCCCGACCATCAACCGCATCGACGGCACCCTGGAATCGAACCTGTCGATCACCCAGGCCGCGCCAGACGGCAAGGTCAAGATCGAAGGTGACGACACTGCGCTGGGCTACAACATCGGCGTTCTGGTTCAAGCCACCGACAGCACGCGTGTCGGCCTGACCTACCACTCGAAAGTGAAGTACAAGCTCGAAGGCAACACCAAGGTCAACTACGGCTTGCTGGGCCTGATCGGCCAGAACCCGAATCAGAAGTACGACGCTTCGCTGGACCTGACCACACCTGAATCGGTGGACTTCTCGGTCACTCACCAGCTCGACGACAAGTGGACTCTGTACGCAGGCAGCACCTGGACCCGCTGGAGCCGCCTGAAAGAAATCACCGTTGAAAACACAGGTGTTCCAGCCGCTCTGAATGGCCAGTTCGGTACCATCACCGAAGAACAGAACTGGCACGACACCTGGGCTCATGCCATCGGCGCGTCCTACCAGCTGAACAAGCAATGGGTACTGCGTACCGGCCTGTCCGTTGACCAGGCACCGACCAACAACGTTGACCGTTCCCCTCGCATCCCGACGGGCGATCGCAAGATTTTCAGCGTGGGCGCCGGCTGGAGCCCGACCGACGACCTGACCATCGACCTGGCGTATTCGTACCTGCGCGAAGAATCGGTCAAGGTCAACAACAGCAACGACCGTGGCCAGAGCTACAACGCCAAGTATGAAAACTACGCGAACGGTTTCGGACTCGGTGCAACCTACCGCTTCTGATGATTCCCGGCGAGCCTGAACCGCTCGCCATCGGAATCAAAAAAAGCCCCGCTCTCTTTATAGAGGCGGGGCTTTTCAGTGGGCATCGATCAGGGGGTCGAAGCGAGCGGAGGCGAAGCCAGGGCTTTTTCTACCGCGGCGATGAACTCGGGATCATCCGGCTTGGTCAGGCTGGAGAAACTGGCGATCACCTTGCCCTGGCGATCGACCACATACTTGTAGAAATTCCACTTCGGCGCACTGGCCTGACTGGCGAGGACTTTGAACAAGTGCGTTGCGTCTTCGCCGCGAACCTTCTGTGGCTCAGTCATGGTGAAGGTCACGCCGTAGTTGGCATAGCAGACTTTCGCAGTCTCGGCGCTGTCTTTGGACTCCTGCTTGAAGTCGTTTGACGGCACGCCGAGTATTTCCAGCCCTTGCCCCTTGTAGCGCTGATTGAGTGCCTCAAGGCCCTCGAACTGCGGTGCGAAGCCGCAGAAACTGGCGGTATTGACCACCACCAGCGGTTTGTCGGCGTAACGCTGGCACAGGTCGATGGACTCCTTGGCCCGCAACTTCGGCAGCGAGCCCTGCAGCACCTCCGGACAGTCAGCGGCCCAAGCCGGCCCGGACAACGCCATCAGCAACGCGGGAACAGCACACCAGCGCTTGAGCATCTCGAGCCTCCTTGATAATTCGTCAAAAGCGACGTTACTCGCCCTCGCCGCTCACTAGCAAGCCCCCATGCCCAACTGCATCAACGCCAGCCCGCCCTGATGCCAGCCCCACCACGACAACGCCAGCAACAAGGCGCAGACGGCGGCTACAGCGATCCGGGGCCAAAGTCTGTTCATGTCGCACTCATCTGTGTTTGCAGGCGCGCCACCGGCCGTTCACGCACCGGCCAGTTGAGGGCCGCGGCCAACAGGCTCAAGAGAATTGCCACTTGCCAGATCAAGTCATAACTCCCGGTTCGGTCATACACCACCCCGCCCAACCAGCCGCCCAGGAACGAACCGAGCTGGTGAAACAGGAAAACAATCCCGCCGAGCATGGACAGGTTTCGCACGCCAAACAAGGTCGCCACCGTACCGTTGGTCAATGGCACCGTCGACAGCCACAGGAAGCCCATGGCCATGCCGAACAGGTAGGCCGTGGTGGTGGTCACCGGTGCCCACAGGAACAACGCAATGACCACCGCCCGCAACAAGTACAGACCGGTGAGCAAACGCGGTTTGGACATGCGCCCGCCGAGCCACCCGGCGGTATAGGTGCCGAAAATGTTGAACAGGCCGATCAGCGCCAGCACCGTGGTGCCGACCGTGGCCGGTAGATGCTGGTCCACCAGGTAGGCCGGCAAGTGCACACCGATGAACACCACCTGGAATCCGCAGACAAAAAAGCCGAACGCCAGCAGCCAGAATCCGGAATGCGAGCAGGCTTCGCGCAGTGCTTCGCCAAGGGTTTGTTCATGGCCCAGGACGGGTAATGGCTTGTCCTTGAGCATGCTCACCAGCGGTACGATCAACGCCACCAGCAAGCCCAGCGCGAGCAAAGCCGCGGACCAGCCAAGCCAGCCGATCAAACCGAGCGTGCCGGGCAACATCGCGAACTGGCCGAACGAGCCGGCAGCACTGGCGATCCCCATGCCCATGCTGCGCTTTTCCGGTGGTACTGCGCGGCCGACCACACCCAGAATCACCGAGAACGACGTGCCGGACAGACCGATACCGATCAGCAGGCCGGCGCTCAGGGACAGGGTCACTGCCGAGTCGGAGAGCCCCATGCAAATCAGCCCGGCTGCGTAAAGGACGCCACCGATCAACACCACTTTCGCCGCACCGAAGCGGTCGGCCAGCGCGCCGGTGAATGGCTGGGCGAGGCCCCAGATCAGGTTCTGCAAGGCGATGGCGAAGGCAAAGACTTCACGACCCCAGCCGAACTCGGCACTCATCGGCGCCAGGAACAGCCCGAAGCCATGTCGAACCCCCAGAGACAACGCAAGGATCAGCGCACTCCCCAACAGGACCCAACCGCACGTACGCCACATCGATGTCATTGTTGTTCTCCGGTAGCGGGTATATACCCGCTTATGTTCGGAAAAACTGGCGTCACGCCAGTTCGTCCAGCAGCTTCAATAAGATTTCGCGCTTCTCGGCCCCCAGGCGATCGATCAAGCGCTGCTGTGCGGCTTCCCAGGCCGGCAAGGCAGCCTTGAGACGCTCCGCCCCGGCCTCGGTCAGCAGGACGATACGGTTACGCATGTCTTCGCCCTCGACCAGTGTCACCAGGCCCTCCCCCTCCAGCACCCGCAAATTGCGCCCCAAGGTGCTGCGGTCCAGGCCCATGGCCTCGGCCAGGGTTGAAATGCTCGGCTGATCCAGACGCTGCAGATTGCACAGCAAAGAATACTGCGCAACGTTGATCCCGAAGCCGTCGAGAGCGCCGTCGTAATGCCTGCTGACGCCACGGGCGGCGCGACGCAGGTTGATGCATAAACATTGGGAATCGAGCATGGTGCGTGTATATACCCGCGAGCGTGTTAAATCAAGTTACATGGTTTTTTCAGTGACTGAGCGGCGCCTGCTAGATCGCCATCGCGGGCAAGCCCGCTCCCACAGAGATTTTCGGTGTGCCCACTATTTTGCCAACAAAACAGAAACCCTGTGGGAGCGGGCTTGCCCGCGAAGGGGCCAGAACATTCAATACAACCCCATCAGAACAGCGCCAAGCCTACCAGCACTGCAACTTCCAGCAACTCCAGCATTGCCCCTGCCGTATCGCCAGTCGTTCCACCGAGCCGCCGCAGCATCACCTGGCGCAACCAGACAAACCCGAGAACCGCCAACACCACCGCCAGCACACCACTCAAACCGGCAATCAGCACACAGGCCAGTGCACTGACCGCCAACACCTGCCTGCCCGCCGAGCGCGGAAGATGATCGGCCAATGCCTGCCCCAGGCCACCGGCACGCACATAGGGTGTGGTCAGGAACAAGCCGAGCAACGCGCTGCGACCGATCAACGGCACGATGATCAATGCCAGCGAATTCGGTTGCCCGATCAACGCCAGCAGCGCAGTGAACTTGAGCAACAACACCAGCACCAGCGTCACCACGGCGATCGGCCCGCTGCGCGGGTCTTTCATGATGGTCAGCGTACGCTCACGGTCGCCAAAACCGCCGAGCCAGGCGTCGGCGCTGTCCGCCAGACCATCGAGATGCAACCCGCCGCTGAGCAGTACCCAGACGCTCAGCAATAACGCCGCGTGCAACAACGCCGGCGTCCCCTGCAACAGCCAGCTCACTGCCCACAGAATTGCGCCAAAGAGCAATCCCACCAGCGGATAAAACAGCAGTGACCGCCCCAGTTCCCCAGGCTCAGGCATGCCGGGCAGGCGAATCGGCAGGCTGCTGAGAAATTGCAGGGCGATCCAGAATGGCAACATGGTCAAAGCACTTCCTTCAACAAACCATCGGACTCCATCGTCAGCGAAAACAGTGCGCCATGCCCGACCTCAACGTTGAGCAGCTGCTCTCGCGGCAGCCCGCGCGCTTGTGCCAGCAACAGGCGCATCACCCCGCCGTGGCTGATCAGCAGAATGCGCTCACCGGCACAGGTCGCGTGCAAACGCTCCAGCGCTGCCAATACCCGTGTCGAAAAGCCTGCAACCGGCTCACCCTGAGGCGGCGTGAACGAGTAAGGATTGGCCCAGAACAAGCCGAGCGCCTGCGCGTCGGTTTCCATCAACGCCGCCGCGCTCTGCCCTTCCCAGGCGCCGAAATGCAACTCTTGCAGGTCTTTATCCAACTGCACCGGTACACCCAGTTGTGCACCGAGCTCCTCGGCAAACCGCGCACAACGCTGCAACGGCGAACTGACCAACCGATCCCATGGCCCCTGCCCGACCACGGCGGCGCGCATCTGCGCCCAGCCCGTGTCGGTCAAGGCATCATCGATGCTGCCGCGCAGGCCACCGCCGAATTCGGTTTCACCGTGACGCAACAGATCCACGCGCAGGGTCATGCCGGACGATCTGCCACGGCGGCTTCGGCGAAGGTCGCCATCTGCCCGTGCAGGTCGCACGCCAGACGCAACAGCGGCACAGCCAATGCCGCGCCACTGCCTTCACCGAGCCGCAGACCAAGATCAAGCAAGGGTTGCGCATCCAGGGTTTCCAGCACATGACGGTGACCCGGCTCGGCGCCACGATGACCGAACAACAGCCACTGACGGCATTCAGGATTCAAGCGCACCGCGACCAGCGCAGCGACACTGCAGATGAAGCCGTCCACCAGCACCGCGACACCTTCTTGAGCACAGGCGAGATAGGCACCGACCAACGCGGCAATCTCGAAGCCACCAAGGTTGAACAGGGTCTGCAAGGCATCGCCACGCTGCGGGCCATGCAATACCAGGGCACGCTCGATCACCCGGGCTTTGTGGCTGACACCTTCGGCGTTGAGCCCGGTGCCAGGCCCGGTCAAATGGCCCACCGGGCAATCGAGCAAGGCACAGGCCAGGGCGCTGGCGGCGGTGGTGTTGCCAATGCCCATTTCGCCACCGATGAACAACTGCGCACCGCTGGCCATCGCCCGCTGCACGCTGTCACGGCCGGCCTGCAAAGCGAGTTGTCCCTGGGCTGCGGTCATGGCCGGCCCCTGTACAAAATTCGCCGTGCCCGGGCCGACGTTCAGGTGGCGCACACCGGGCAGGTTCAGCGACGACTTCACCGTGCCAAGGTCAACCACCTCAAGGGAAGCGCCCAGTTGTCGCGCCAGGACGCTGATCGCCGCACCACCGCTGACGAAGTTGAGCAGCATCTGCCCGGTGACTTCCTGGGGAAACGCCGACACGCCCTCGGCGACCACGCCATGGTCGCCGGCAAATATCGCGATCCACACCTGTTCCAGACTCGGCTTGACCCGTCCCTGCAATCCCGCCAGTTGCACCGCCACCGACTCCAGCTGGCCGAGGGAGCCGGCCGGCTTGGTCAGTTGCTGTTGCCGCGCCTGGGCCTGTTCGAGCGCTTGGGTATCGACCGGCCTGCACGGGTTCAGCCACCAGGATTGAGTCATAACGCAGTTCCTTTCAGAGTCAGGGGCAGGCCGGCGACGGTCAGGACGACACGCTGACAGCGCTCAGCCAGAGCTTGATGCAGCCAACCGGCTTCATCGACATAGCGGCGAGTCAATTCGCCCAGCGGCACGACACCCATTCCGGTCTCGTTGCTGACAAAAATGATTTCACCCGGCAACGCTGCCAGGCAGTCCAGCAGGGCATCACGCTCGGCTTGCAAGCGCCCGGCATCGTCGAGCATCAGCAGGTTGGTCAGCCACAGGGTCAGGCAATCCACCAGCAGACAGTGGTCGGCACGGGCGCTTTCACGCAGTACCCGGGCCAGTTCCAGCGGTTCTTCAATCAGTGCCCATTCGGCAGGACGACGGGCGCGGTGATGAGCCACCCGCTCGCTCATTTCGCCATCCAGTGGCTGGCTGGTGGCGATGTAGGTCACGGTCAGAGCGCTGTCGATGGCGAGTTTTTCAGCCAGACGACTCTTGCCGGAGCGGGCGCCGCCGAGGATCAGTTGGAGCATGGTTGTTTTCCTTGAAATTTTCGCTGAGGCGACTGGCCTCATCGCGGGCAAGCCCGCTCCCACAGGATTACGAGGTGTACTCAAATTTCACGATCAACCCAAATCTCTGTGGGAGCGGGCTTGCCCGCGAAGAGGCCAGAGCTTTCACCTCAGATTCCACAGAGCTGCCGCAACAGCCCGGTATCCAGATGCTTCTCCACCAGATCCGCCAGCCGCTCGATATCGCGCTCGCGCAAGCCGTGATAATCCACGTCCTGCACCTCCTCCAGACCGGCCCAGCGCAACAGCGCACTGCACGCCGCCGGCGATTCGAACAGCCCGTGCAGGTAGGTGCCGAAAATCTGCCCGTCAGCACTTTGCGCACCATCGCAGCGGCCGTCATCCAGATGCACGGCGGCATTTTCCAGAGCGGGTCCGGTGGTCACGCCGGCATGGATTTCATAGCCTGATACCGGCGCATCTTCCAGCGCCAGGCGACCGCACACATTGCGCAGCTGTTTCTCTTGTTCGAGCCGGGTCTGGAACGCCAGCAGCCCCAAACCGGCACTGGAACCCGGCGCGCCCTCGAGGCCCAGCGGGTCATGCACCTGCTCACCGAGCATCTGCAGGCCGCCACAGATCCCCAGCAGTTTCCCGCCGTAACGCAGATGCCGGGCAATCGCGGTTTCCCAGCCGTTGGCCCGCAGGTACGCGAGGTCGCTGCGGACACTTTTCGAACCAGGAAGAATGATCAGGTCGGCAGGTGGAACCGCCTGGCCGGGCCCGATGAATTGCAGGTCTACCTGCGGATGCAGGCGCAGCGGATCGAAATCGGTGTGATTGCTGATGCGCGGCAGCACCGGCACCACGACTTTCAGCACCCGTTCGGCTTTATCGGTCTGGCGCTGATCGATGCCGTCTTCAGCCTCCAGGTGCAGGTCCATCACGTACGGCAGCACACCCATCACCGGTTTGCCGGTGCGTTCTTCAAGCCAGTCGAGACCGGGTTGCAGCAACGCGATGTCACCGCGAAAACGATTGATGATGAAGCCTTTGACCCGCGCCTGTTCGCTCGGCGACAGCAGTTCGAGGGTACCCACCAGATGGGCGAAAACCCCGCCGCGATTGATATCGGCAATCAGCAGCACCGGACAATCCACCGCTTCGGCGAAGCCCATGTTGGCGATGTCGCCGGCGCGCAAATTAATTTCCGCCGGCGAGCCTGCGCCTTCGACCATCACCAGCGGATACGCCGCGCTCAAGCGCTCGTGGGAGGCCAGTACCGCTTGCATGGCGATGCTTTTGTAGTCGTGATAGGCGACGGCGTTCATGGTCGTGACGGCGCGGCCATGGATGATCACCTGGGCACCGGTGTCACTGTTGGGCTTGAGCAATACCGGATTCATGTCGGTGTGCGGTTCAAGGTGCGCGGCCTGGGCCTGAACCGCCTGGGCACGGCCAATCTCGCCGCCGTCGGCGGTCACCGCACTGTTGAGTGCCATGTTCTGCGGCTTGAACGGCACCACCCTGACGCCCTGACGCGTGGCCCAACGGCACAACGCAGTCACCAGCGTGCTTTTCCCGGCATCCGACGTGGTGCCCTGCACCATCAACGTGGTCATTGGTTTTCCTTGGCGAAATCTTCGAAGGCTTGCGCCAGTCGCACCCAGGCGGCTTCGTCACCGGGCAGGCCGAATCGCAGGCTGCTGTTGTGCGTGAACAACCGCAGGAGAATGCCGCGCCGGGCCATGAATTCATGCAGTGCTTCGGCGCGCTCGGTGATCAGCCACTGGAACAGCGCACAGCCGCCCTTGGGCTCGAAGCCGTGTTGCTGCAGTAACGACGCCAGGCGCTCGCTGGCCTCTTCGGTGCGCAGCCGTTGCCGCGTTTGCCCCTGCGTATCGCGCAGACAGGCCTGCCCCACTACCCGGGTTGCCCCGCTCACGGCCCAGGGTCCCACTTGTTCTGCCAGCAACTTGAGCAACTTGCGCTCGGCCAGCACAAACCCCAGGCGCACACCGGCCAGGCCGAAAAACTTGCCGAAGGAGCGCAAGACGATCAGCCCGACCTGATGGGCAAACGGCGCCAGGCTCAGTTGCGGCGTGTTATCCATGAACGCTTCGTCCACCACCAGCCAGCCACCGCGCTGGGCCAGTCGCGTGTGCCAGTCGAGCAGGCGACTGGGGGAGGCTCAGGCCCGTGGGATTATTCGGATTGACCACCACCAGCACGTCGAAACTGTCGATAAAGAAGTCGACTTCCTGCTCCAGCACTTCGCGCACGATGTAGCCGTTGCGACGCCAGGCTTCGGCGTGCTCGGCGTAGCACGGCGACAACACACCCACCTTGCCTGCCCGCCGCAATCGCGGCAGCAGCTGGATCGCCATTTGCGAACCGGCCACCGGTAATGCCTGCAAGGTGCCGTAGTAATCACAGGCGGCCTGTTCCAGACCATCGTCCGCCTCCGGCAAACGGGCCCAGGCCCGTAGCGGAATCTCCGGCACCGGGAACGGCCAGGGTGCAAGGCCCGTCGACAGGTCCAGCCAGTCGGCTTCATCTATGCCGTATTCGAGCGCCGCCTTGCGCAATCGGCCACCGTGCTCAAGCATAAAATTCAGCCCCCAGGCAGAGAATCAGCAGCCATAACCATACCCCGCGCTGGACCAGTTGCCAGCCTTGGTCAATGGAGTCGGCGTCCGCCGGCACGCCTTCGCCCAGTTGCGGACGCTGGTGCAGTTCACCGTGATAAATCGCCGCGCCGCCCAGTTCAACGCCAAGGGCCCCTGCCCCTGCCGCCATTACCGGGCCGGCGTTCGGGCTGTCCCAGGTCGGGCCCTGGGTGCGCCAGCATTTCAACGCCAGCCGGGTTTTGCCCAGCAGCGCGTAAGTCAGTGCCACCAGACGCGCAGGAATGTAATTGAGCACGTCGTCGATCTTCGCCGCCGCCCAGCCGAACCGTTCGAAGCGCTCATTGCGATAGCCCCACATCGCATCCAGCGTATTGCTCAGGCGATAGAGCACCACGCCCGGCGCACCGGCCACGACAAACCAGAACAACGCGGCGAACACCGCGTCGCTACCGTTTTCCAGCACCGACTCGGTGGCGGCACGGGCGACTTCGGTTTTATCCAGGTCACTGGTTTTACGGCTGACCAGATAACTCACACGCTTGCGCGCTTCATCCAGATCATCGCCGCGCAAGGCCTTGGCCACCGGCGTGACGTGCTCACCGAGGCTGCGCATGCCGAGGGCGCAATAGAGCGCGAGAATCTCGACGATCCAGCCGACGTAAGGCGCCCAGGAAAATGCCGTGACCAACAGCACCAGCGGCAGCACGGCGATCACCCACGCGGTGACGCCATGGCTGCGCCAACCGCGACCGCCGCCGTTGAAACGTTGCTCGATGCGATCGGCAAAACGGCCGAACGCCACCAGCGGATGCCAGCGTTTGGGTTCGCCCAGCAGCGCATCCAGCGCAACCGCGGCGACACTCAACAACGCCACACTCATTGACTCACTCCCCAATAATTTTCATACAGCAATTCATGCAGCGCACGCGCCTGCGCCCAGCCTTCGAGCACCAGCATCGGCGCCGGGTAGAACGCCTTTACCGGCCCCAGGCACAACACCGCCAGCGGTTTGGCTCCCGGCGGCAGCCTCAGCAGGTCCGCCAGTGCCTGGGGTTCGAACAGCGACACCCAGCCCATGCCCAGCCCTTCGGCGCGAGACGCGAGCCACAGGTTCTGGATGGCACAGGACAGCGAGGCCATGTCCATTTCCGGCAAGGTGCGACGGCCGAAGATATGCTGCTCGCGGTCGTCCATCAGTGCGGCGACCAGTACCTCGGCGCAATCGTTGATGCCTTCCACCTTGAGCTTCATGAACTCGTCGCTGCGCTCGCCGAGGGCTTCGGCGGTGCGCACGCGCTCCTCTTCCACCAGGGCCTGGATTTGCCCGCGCAAGGCGCGATCACTGATGCGGATGAAGCGCCAGGGCTGCATCAGGCCGACGCTCGGCGCCTGATGTGCGGCTTGGAGCAGGCGCTGGAGCAACTCGGGCTCGACCGTGCCGCCACTGAAGTGGCGCATGTCGCGGCGCTCGCCGATGGCGCGATAGACCGCTGCGCGTTCGGCTTCGGTGAATGCGTTGTCTGTCATGGCCTCTTCGCGAGCAGGCTCGCTCCCACATTTAGAAGTGAGCTGCCTGAAGAAATGCATTCCTCTGTGGGAGCGGGCTTGCTCGCGAAGGCGGCTTCAAGGTCCGGCGCAAACAGCGCGGCAATCGCCGAGGGGTTCGACGGAAAATAAAAGTGCACATAAGAGGCGGTCATCCGCCCGTCACGGTAAACCGCTTCCGCACCGCGCCCGCCGTTCGGGCTCACGCCCCGGGCAATCGGCGCCAATTCAGTGCTGGTCAGTGAATGGTGATAGGTGTGCCCGCGCAGCGAACCTTCCGGCAACTCCACCGCTTGCAACGCCAACGCTGCCAGACGCTTTTGCATGACCGCATCACCGGTCAGCAAACCAACCAGTTCGGCACGAGTGCCCTCGACATCGGTCAGGGAGTCGAGCAGATACAGCATGCCACCACACTCGGCGAGCAAGGGTTTGCCAGCGGCGTGGTGCGCGCGGATCGCGTCGAGCATCGCGGTATTTTGTGCCAGCGCAACATGGTGCAGTTCCGGGTAACCACCCGGCAGATACAGGCTGTCCGCTTGCGGCAACGCACGGTCGCGGATCGGCGAGAAAAACGACAGCTCGGCGCCCATCGCCCGCAGCAAATCCAGGCTCGCACCGTAGGTGAACGCAAAGGCTTCATCACGGGCCACCGCAATGCGCACACCGGCCAACAGCGGTTCGGCGACGATGACATCGGGGGCGGCGAACTCGACTGCCGGTGGCAGCGCGACCTCGCAACTGCTGGCCAGGGCATCGGCTGCCGCATCGAGGCGCAGGTCGAGATCATTCAGTTCACTGGCTTGAACCAGCCCCAGGTGTCGGCTCGGCAGTTTAATCCCGGTTTCCCGGGACAGCGCGCCGTACCAGCGCAAGCCTTCAGTCAGGCTGCCTTCGAGCAGTTGCGCGTGGCGCAGCGTGCCGACGCGGTTGGCCAGCACGCCGGCGAACGGCAAGTCCGGCTGATAACGCGCCAGCCCCAGGGCCAGTGCGCCGAAGGTCTGGGCCATGGCGGTACCGTCGATCACACCCAGTACTGGCACACCGAAATGCCGTGCCAGATCGGCGCTCGACGGCGTACCGTCGAACAGCCCCATGACGCCTTCGATCAGGATCAGGTCGGCGTCAGCGGCGGCTTCCCACAGCAACCGGCGACTCTCCTGCTCGCCGACCATCCACATGTCCAGTTGATACACCGGCGCACCGCTGGCGCGCTCGAGGATCATCGGATCGAGAAAGTCGGGGCCGCACTTGAACACGCGAACTTTGCGCCCCTGATTGCGATGCAAGCGGGCCAGCGCCGCAGTAACGGTGGTCTTGCCCTGGCCGGAGGCCGGCGCGGCAATCAGAACCGCCGGGCAATGACGAGGCTGGTTCACAGCTCGACGCCTTTCTGCGCTTTGATCCCGGCCTGAAAGGCGTGTTTGATCATGCCCATTTCGGTGACCGTGTCGGCCATCTCGATCATTTCCGGCTTGGCGGCACGCCCGGTGACCACCACGTGTTGCATCGGCGGCCGGGCCTGCAAGTCGCTGAGCACCTGATCCAGATCGAGGTAACCGTGCTTGAGGGCGATGTTCAGCTCATCGAGCACCACCAGGCCGATGGACGGATCGCGCAGCAGTTCCCGGGACACCGCCCACGCCGCTTCGGCGGCAGCGATGTCGCGCTGACGGTCCTGGGTTTCCCAGGTAAACCCTTCGCCCATCACATGAAAACGCACCTGCTCGGGAAAGCGCCGGAAAAACAACTCTTCGCCGGTACTGTTGCGGCCCTTGATGAACTGCACCACACCGCATTGCATGCCGTGCCCCATGGCGCGGGCGAGCATGCCGAAGGCCGAACTGCTCTTGCCTTTACCGTTGCCGGTCAGCACCAGCAACAGACCACACTCGTTCGGGGAATTGGCGATGCGCTCGTCGATCACGGCTTTTTTGCGCTGCATGCGCGCCAGGTGGCGTTCGTCACGATCGGGGGTATCAGTCATGGGGGAGCTCTCCGTTGAGGCAGGAATAACGGCGGGCAGGCACAGCAATAGAAGGCAACAAGCCTGGCATCGCCCACCGTGATGCCGCTGGATGAATCAGGCCGGTCTCCGGGCTCATGAGTGGCGCAAAGCCAGACTGTGCGCCTTCCCGCATCGAATCGACACAGTGGCATCAGACACAGTTTTCACTCATTTACCGTTGCGGGGGCAGCGCCGGAATTGCGGTTCCTCGACCAACAGAAGAACTCGCTCACCGGCTTCCCTGTTTCACTCTGTCGACCCAAGTCACAGAGCACCTGAAACAAGCCGCGAAGGTTAGAGGGTTGGGGGTGGAGCGTCAATTAAAGCCGGGAGGCCAGCTGCCGAATAACTGTCGTCAATCAAAAAACTGACGTCAATCTTGTGCCTCACTCTCAGCAGTGATATCAAAGAGCCACAACCTCACAACACAATAACAAGGGTGAGCCCATGCAAGGCATGATCATCAGCAATCCAAAGCTGGAATTCCTGCGCCCTGTGCTCGAGCGCTGGTTCGAATGCATCGACCGCTATAACGCCGTGCGCGGTGATGGCGACACACCCTACTGGCACGACGAAAAAGCCAATCTCGGACTGTTGTCTGCCGCCGCCTGGATGGCCGAGATGGTCACACTGCAACAGACGCCTACCCGCAAGCAGACCGAAGAAGGCGAACGCAACAGCCGCGCCGACCTGTTCCTCGCCTCGCCCGAAACCCGCGCCTACATCCAGACCAGCCAGCGCTGGCCACGGGTCAACAGCCTCAATCTGACCCAGGCCCTGCTCGACATCGCCAGCGATGCAAAGCGCCTGAGCCACGCCAGCGACCTGAAACTCGGCTGCCTGTTCGTCGCCCCGCAAAAAGCCCAGCAAGGCGCGACACCGGAAGAACTCCAGGACATGGTCGACGACCTGCAAAAGGAACACACCTGCGCGGTCGCCTGGTATTTCCCGTATGCCTACCGCAAGTTGCGCAATGAAGCCGGCAACTATCACCCCGGCATTGCGGTGCTGTTCAAGGAAGCTCGTGGCTAGGGGTTGAACCATTGGACGACAACGCGTCTCTATGATTAGAACAAGGCATTCATAGGGAACACCCGTATGCGCACGCCCCCGCTCGTTCTCGTTATCGCGATCTGCGGAGGGCTCGCCGGTTGTAGTGAGACCGCCGGCCTGCAAGTCTCCGACGGCACCGGCCCTTCACCCCAACTGCCGCCCCCCAACAAAACCCTGATCCCGACTGTGAACATCGCCCCGGCCATCGGCTGGCCACAGGGCGCGAAACCCGTCGCCGCCGCGGGCACTCAAGTGGCCGCTTTTGCCGAAAACCTGGATCACCCCCGCTGGCTTTATGTACTGCCCAACGGCGACGTACTGGTGGCGGAAACCAACGCGCCACCCAAACCCGAAGACGGCAAAGGCATTCGCGGCTGGGTCATGAAGCAAGTCATGGGACGCGCCGGGGCCAGGGTGCCCAGCGCGAACCGCATCACCTTGCTGCGCGACAAGGACCACGATGGCGTCGCGGAAACCCGCACGGTGTTTCTGCAAAACCTCAACTCGCCCTTCGGCATGACCCTGGTCGGCAAGGACCTGTATGTGGCCGACACTGATCGCCTGCTGCGCTTTCACTATGAAAGTGGCGATACGCAGATCAAGTCGCCACCGGTCAAAGTGGTCGACCTGCCGGGTGGCCCGCTGAACCACCACTGGACCAAAAACGTCATCGCCAGCAAGGACGGTCGCAAGCTCTACGTCACCGTGGGCTCCAACAGCAACGTCGCGGAAAACGGCATGGACAAGGAAGAAGGTCGCGCAGCGATCTGGGAAGTGGACCGTGCCACCGGCCAGCAGCGGATCTTCGCCTCCGGCCTGCGCAACCCCAACGGCATGGCTTGGGAGCCGCGCAGTGGCGCGCTGTGGACCGCGGTCAACGAGCGGGATGAAATCGGCAGCGACCTGGTCCCGGACTACATCACCTCGGTCAAGGACGGCGCATTCTATGGCTGGCCTTACAGCTATTACGGCCAGCATGTCGATAGCCGCGTCGAGCCGCAAAACCCCGGTCTGGTGGCCAAGGCCATCGCTCCGGACTATGCCGTCGGCCCGCACACGGCATCACTGGGCCTGACCTTCGCTGAAAACAGCAAGCTGCCGCCGCCGTTCACCCAAGGGGCCTTCATCGGCCAGCACGGCTCCTGGAACCGTAACCCCCACAGTGGCTACAAAGTGATTTTCGTGCCGTTCAGCGCAGGCAAACCTGCGGGACAACCGATTGAAGTGCTCAGCGGTTTTCTCAACGAAAAGGAAGAAGCCATGGGCCGCCCGGTGGGCGTGGTGATCGACCGGCAGGGCGATCTGCTGGTGGCCGATGATGTGGGGAACAAGGTGTGGCGGGTGTCGGCTGCTAGATAACGTTATCACTGAAACATAAAAAACCTGTGGGAGCGAGCTTGCTCACGATGAGGCCAACACACTCAACATCCTGGTTGACTGACATGCCGCCATCGCGAGCAAGCTCGCTCCCACATGATTTCCAGCTCAACGCTTGCGACAAAGTGTGAGCCCGTCACCCAACGGCAACAACGACAGATCCACCCGCACATCATCCTTCAACGCCAGGTTGAGCGCCTGGATAGCCCGGGTGTCCGCGCTCTCGGGGCTGGTCTCAAGCACGCGCCCGCTCCACAGGGTGTTGTCGAACAGCACCAGCCCACCGACCCGCAGCAAACGCAGGGCATGCTCCAGATAACTCGGATAGTAGGCCTTGTCGGCATCGATGAACACCAGGTCGAACTGCTCGCCCCCACCTTGCCGCTCAAGATCGCCGAGGGTTTCCAGTGCGGGGGCCAGGCGCAGGTCGATCCGCCCGGTGAGTCCCGCTTCCTGCCAGTAGCGCCGTGCGATGGCGTTGTAGTCGCCGGGGATATCACAGCAAATCAGCGAACCTTCAGCCGGCAATGCCGCCGCCATGCACAGCGCGCTGTATCCGGTGAAAGTACCGACTTCGAGCAAGCGCCTGGCGCCTGTCAGCTTTACCAGCAAGGCGAGAAACTGTCCCTGCTCCGGCGCCACCTGCCAGCGCGCCATCGGCAGCGCCTGGGTCTCATCGCGCAAGCGCTTGAGCAGTGGTGTTTCGCGCAGGGAAACATCGAGCAGGTATTGATACAGGGCGTCGTCGAGATTCAGCGTACGAGCAGTCATGAGCAGCAGCTCCGGACGTTACGGGTTGCGCGCCAGATGTTCAGGCTGCAGAACACGCTTGGCGCTCAGGTAAGCCTTTTGCCAATACGCCTTGGACAGACTGTCGAGCTTCACGGTGCCGCCAGTGGCCGGCGCGTGGACGAAACGCCCTTCTCCCACGTAGATGCCGGCATGACTGACCTGGGAACCGCCATTGGTAGCGAAGAAAAGCAGGTCGCCAGTCTGCAGGCCTTCCTTGCCAACACTCGCCGCTTGCATGGAGATCATCTCGCGCGTGGTGCGCGGCAAGGCAATACCGGCTACATCGCGGTACACGTACGCGATCAGGCCGCTGCAATCAAATCCGGAATCCGGCGTGTTGCCACCCCAGCGATAAGGCGTACCCACCAGGCCGAGCGCGCGAAACAGCACGTCCTCCGCTTCGGGCGAAAACGCTTGTGGGGAACCAAACACGATGGGCGCGCGAACCACCGGCGCAGGAGGCGGTGTGCGGCTGGCGCAGGCACTGAGCAGCGCTGCGAAGAACATGATTGCGAGGCGGGCCGACGTCGTCATAAGCAGAACATCCTGATCTGGCTGCGGCTTTTTCTGCGGGGAGCGCAGAAAAGAAAACCGCCTGCGTAGGACGCAGGCGGTTTGCCATCATTTGTAGATCAAGATTCTAGCGGCTACACGACAAACTTCAAGTAAGACTTTAAGTTCGCCTTACAAAATGTCCGCTTATTTACGTGCAGTGACAATTGGCGACGTGTTAGGTGCCATCGCCAGGGCGCGCTTGGCCTCGATGAAGGTCTTGCTCCAGTAGCTGTCGCCCAGGCTATCGATGCGCACACCACCGCTGCGGCGGCTGCTGGAGTGGATGAACTGATTGTCGCCCAGGTAGATCCCGGCGTGACTGACGCGACCACGACGACCGTTGGTTGCGAAGAACAGCAGATCGCCCGGCTCAAGCTTGCTGCGCGAGACCAGCGGAGCGTCCACGTTGATCATTTCGCGGGTGGAGCGCGGCAGGTTCATGCCCGCTTCTTCGCGGAACAGGTAGCCGATGAAACCGCTGCAATCGAAGCCGGCTTCAGAAGTGCCGCCGAAACGGTAACGGGTACCGATCAGGGACATGCCGCGTTCGAGGATGCTGTCGGCCAGGACTGGAAGCTGGTAGGACTTGCCGCCAGCGAAGTCTGCGAGTTCTTTTTCGGTAGCCTTCTCTTCTTGGTAAAGAGCTTCCTGAAAGAGAGCGGAAGACTGGGCAGTGGCCGGGTTTTGAACCTGCTGTTGCTGCTGCTGGACCACTGGAGTGTGGGCAGCGCAACCGAACAACAGGGTGACGAGTGCGAGAGGCACGAGGGGTGCGAAGCGATTTAGCATGGGCACGACCGTGGCTGAAGTTGTAAAGAAGTCGAGACTATGCCCGCTATCGACCTCATTTGCAAATTCAATCAATCTTTTTGTGACTTATTGGTTTCTCGTTTACATCTAAGCGCTTAAGCCCATTTTAAACATACACGCGGCCTGCAACCTTGCAGGAAAGCGGATTTTCTGGCGCCTGAAATATGCCGAACTGGCTATAAGCCCCGGTTTCAGCGGGTCTACCAGCCGAGGGTTTCTTTCAAAAACGGGATTGTCAGCTTGCGCTGAGCCTGGAGGGAGGCCTGATCGAGGCGCTCAAGCAGCTCGAACAGTGCACTCATGCTGCGGGTGCCGCGAGTCAGGATGAAATGCCCGACCTCATCGGTCAGGTGCAGTCCGCGACGGGATGCGCGCAATTGCAGGGCACGCAATTTGTCTTCGTCGGACAGTGGGCGCATCTGGAAAATCAAGGCCAGGGTCAGGCGTGACTTGAGGTCCGCCAGCTTCACTGGCAATTCGCGCGGGGATGTCGACGCGGCAATCAGCAGGCGCCGGCCACTGTCGCGCAGGCGATTGAACAGATGGAACAGCGCCTCTTCCCAGTCCGCCTTGCCGGCAACCGCCTGCAGGTCATCGAGGCAAACCAGTTCGTACTGCTCAAGGTTATCGAGAATCTCGATACCGCGATCGAGCAGCTCGGCCAGCGGCAGATACACCGCAGGCTCTCCCAATTGCTCGAAGCGCAGGCAGGCCGCCTGCAACAGGTGCGTACGCCCTACCCCATCCTTGCCCCAAAGATAGATCAGGCTTTCGGTCCAGCCGGCGTCGGCTTCGCATAGCCGCTCGACATAGCCGAGTGCAGCGGCATTGGCGCCTGGGTAGTAGTTGATAAAGGTGGCGTCGTCACGCAGACGCACACCTAGGGGCAGCTGAATCGGTTTCATGCTGACTGAACAGTTCCAAAGGAACCGTTAGTGGCCTCTGTGTAAAGTTTGCGAAGTTTATACCCGTGAAGCGGGCCGCACAATGCGATAGACCACAAGCAAAATCAAAGGTTTGCGTTAACGCATCGGTTTTATGACAGTTTCTTTGGCGGTGCATGTAACAGTCGCGCTGTGTAATCAGGCTGGCCCGGCACGAACCCGGGCAGCCCGCCATCGCCCATCGACACCTTTTACCCCTGCGGTTCGTCGACGCCCCCGTAGATATCCGAATCCTTATACAAATCTTGCACATGGCGCACCAACACCATGATCACCGCGGCGACCGGCAATGCCAGCAGCACACCGGTAAAGCCAAACAGCTCACCCCCGGCCAGAATCGAGAAAATCACCGCCACCGGGTGCAGACCAATCCGGTCACCGACCAGCAACGGCGTCAGCACCATACCCTCCAGCGCCTGACCGACCATGAACACCGCGACAATGCCGAGCATCGGGTAAAGATCACCACCGAACTGGAACAGCCCTGCAATCAGCGCCGCACCGATGCCGATGATAAATCCCATGTACGGCACGATCGCTGCCAGACCGGCAATCAGGCCAATCAGCAAGCCCAGCTCCAGCCCGACCAGCATCAGGCCTGCTGCGTAGATCACCCCCAGGGCCACCATGACCAGCAACTGGCCACGAATGAACGCACCGAGTACTTCATGGCATTCACCCGCCAGCGATACCGCGCGCTCCTCACGATCACGGGGCAGCAGGTTGCGGACCTTGGCCATCATCAGGTCCCAATCGCGCAACAGATAGAAGCTCACCACCGGGATCAACACCAGATTCGCCAGCCAGCCAATCAACGCCAGCCCGGAGGCAGTGGCATGACTCAGTACCACGCCGACAACATCGGAGGTCTGACTCATATGCTCGCCGATGGCTGCCTTGAGCCGGTCGAACTTCCAGAAGCCCTCCGACAGGCCGAACTTCGATTGCGCCCAGGGCAGCGCCGTGTGCTGCAGCCAGTCAAGCATCTGCGGGGCCAGCTCATACAAACGAAACAGCTGCCGGGCGAGCAACGGCACCAGGACCAACAGCAGCGCGGTGAGGATCAATGTAAACAGGGCAAACACCGCCACTACACCCCAGGTGCGAGACAGTCCCGCCTTCTCCAGTCGATCCACCAGCGGGTCGAACAGATAGGCCAACAGCAGGGCCACCAGGAACGGCGTCAGGATCGGATGCAACAACCAGACAAAAACACAAAGCAGGACCACCCCGCCGAGCCAGAACCAACGCCGCGTATCGGCCATGAACCACTCCATTGCTTCTATATAAAGAGAGAAAAACTACCAGCGAAACCGCAGTTGCGGTGTCGGGGCAGGCGCAGGCGCCGGGGTAGGCACCGCACCACCGACGGCAGGCTGAACCGGCACTGCCGGAGTCGGTGCCTGAGCCGCCGGCGCTTCCTGCAACCTTGCCAGCGACAGTTGAGCACGCAACTGCTCGACGCTGCCATTGACCCGGTAGACGATCCGGTCGCCGTCAACGCTTTGCACGCGCCCGCCAAATGGCTCCAGCAAGCGCCCAAGGGACGCGTAGTGTTCAAGATTCATGCCTTGCACTTCCAGCAATTGCGCGCTTGAAGCACCGGGCTTGGCGACAAACCGCGGCGCCAGCCGCTCATTGACCGCCAGCATCACCGCATCGGCCACGGCGGCCTGATCGGCACCCTGCACGCTGCCTGCCTCTTTTTTATCTCCCAGCCACAATTGCCACTTGGCTTGCCACTGCCCGCCCTCCTCTTTGGCGTGTACCGCGAGCAGGGCGTCGGCGTTGTAGCGTTCCGATGCCGCAAGCAAAGGGCCGGAATCTGCGCCTTCCAGATTCGGTGCGGTCGCGACGATCTGTTCGTTCAGGTCCGCCAATGGCAAGCGCAATGGCAAGCCCCGGTGCTGGGCAGCCCGACGCAGCGGAGCCGCGCTGGCCTGGCCGTCGCCCACCAGGCTTGAACCCTCGGTGGAATCGTTGAGCCACCAGCCGAGGATCGACGGCCGATTGGCCCCCCCACATGGCCAGGCCGGCGCGGCGCAAGGCCTGTTCGGTGGTACCCGGGTCGAAATCGACTTTAAGGACCTCCGGCGGACCGGCTTCAAAGCCGTATTGGCTGATGATCTGTTGCGGTTCTTTACGAATGGCCGCCAGCCCCGGACTTTGAGCGGCCTTGGGGTCGCCGGTCAGGCGCAGCACCAAAGTGTCCAATGCACGTTGAGTCGCCTGCTCACGCTCCTCGGGCGACTGGCCATTCACCGGCTCGCGCACCTGATAAAGGCCTTTGACGGTTTCGGCTTGACTGACCAGGCTGACCACTGACAAACAACTCACAAGCAAGAATTTACAAAAACGCATGGAAGATTCCTGACGACAAGAGCGGCTGGAACAGACCGCATGAAGACGATCGAGCAAGGCTGTGACCATTGCCCGATGCAAAACATTCACACGTTCCGGGTAAGTTTTCGCACTGTCATAACGATAGACGGTTAATCGCGACACCTTATACAGCCAGGCAGGATGCCACCGACACCGCGCATCAACGGTTTTTTTTTAACGGATATGGCCCTGCTGTCGGCCTGAGGATGGCCGCTGCGGCTCAAGCCTGATAAAATCGCGCGCCTTCGCAGACCGGCAACAGCCGGGCAGTGTCCGAATAGCGCGCATGGTTCTCGCCTACGCAGCTTCGGCGCTCCCGACGGACTCGGTCGTTACCCAGAAATCCCCCCCTAAAGGCCTGGATCATGAGCAAGCAACCCTCCCTGAGCTACAAGGACGCCGGTGTAGACATCGACGCCGGTGAAGCATTGGTCGAACGCATCAAGAGCGTCGCCAAGCGCACTGCGCGCCCGGAAGTCATGGGCGGCCTGGGCGGTTTCGGCGCCCTCTGCGAAATCCCGGCCGGCTACAAGCAGCCTGTGCTGGTTTCCGGTACTGACGGCGTCGGCACCAAGCTGCGCCTGGCACTGAACCTGAACAAGCACGACAGCATCGGCATCGACCTGGTTGCCATGTGCGTCAACGACCTGGTGGTGTGCGGCGCAGAACCACTGTTCTTCCTCGACTACTACGCCACCGGCAAACTGAACGTCGACACCGCTGCCCAGGTTGTTACCGGCATCGGCGCTGGCTGCGAACTGTCGGGATGCTCGCTGGTTGGCGGTGAAACCGCTGAAATGCCGGGCATGTACGAAGGCGAAGACTACGACCTGGCCGGCTTCTGCGTCGGCGTCGTGGAAAAATCCGAAATCATCGACGGCTCCAAGGTTGCTGCCGGCGACGCCCTGCTCGCCCTCCCGTCTTCCGGCCCGCACTCCAACGGCTACTCGCTGATCCGCAAGATCATCGAAGTGTCCGGCGCCGACATCGAAAACACCCAGCTCGACGGCAAGCCGCTGACCGACCTGCTGATGGCCCCGACCCGCATCTACGTGAAGCCGCTGCTCAAGCTGATCAAGGAAACCGGCGCGGTCAAAGCCATGGCCCACATCACCGGTGGCGGCCTGCTGGACAACATCCCGCGCGTTCTGCCAAAAGGCGCTCAAGCCGTGGTTGACGTGGCGAGCTGGACCCGTCCGGCCGTGTTCGACTGGCTGCAAGAGAAAGGCAACGTCGAAGAGAACGAAATGCACCGCGTGCTGAACTGCGGCGTCGGCATGGTTATCTGCGTCGCTCAAGAGCACGTTGAAACCGCGCTGAACGTTCTGCGTGAAGCGGGCGAGCAGCCTTGGGTCATCGGCCAGATCTCCACCGCTGCCGAAGGCGCGGCTCAGGTAGAACTGAAGAACCTCAAGGCTCATTGATGTCTCAGACCTGTGATGTGGTGGTGCTGTTGTCCGGCACCGGCAGTAACTTGCAGGCCCTGATCGACAGCACGCGGACCGGCGACAGCCCGGTCCGCATCGCTGCGGTGATTTCCAACCGCGCCGACGCCTACGGCCTGCAACGCGCCAGGGACGCGGGTATCGACACCCGCACCCTGGATCACAAGGCTTTCGAAGGTCGCGAGGCCTTCGATGCCGCGCTGATCGAACTGATCGACGCCTTCAATCCCAAACTCGTGGTACTGGCCGGATTCATGCGCATTCTCAGCGCGGGTTTCGTACGCCACTATCAGGGTCGCCTGCTCAATATCCATCCCTCGCTGCTACCCAAATACAAAGGGTTACACACTCATCAGCGCGCGCTGGAGGCTGGCGACGCCGAGCACGGCTGCTCCGTGCACTTCGTCACCGAGGAACTCGATGGCGGACCACTGGTCGTACAAGCTGTAATACCGGTAGAGTTACAGGATTCGCCGCAGAGTCTGGCGCAGCGGGTCCATGTTCAGGAACACCTGATCTACCCGATGGCCGTACGCTGGTTTGCCGAAGGTCGTCTGGCCCTCGGCGAGCAAGGTGCTTTACTGGATGGACAGCTACTTGCGGCCAGCGGCCACTTGATTCGTAACTAGGAGATTTTATGCGTCGCGCCCTGCTCTTCGCTTGCGCTCTGCTCGCTTTGCCCTTCGCTCAGGCGGCAGAACTTCAACCCTTCTCCGCCAGCTACACCGCCGACTGGAAACAGCTCCCCATGAGCGGCACTGCCGAGCGCAGCCTCGAAAAAACCAGCGACGGCAAATGGAAACTGAGTTTCAAGGCATCGATGATGATTGCCAGCCTGTCCGAGGAAAGCACCCTGACCCTGGACAAGGACACGCTTCTTCCGGAGTCCTACCACTTTGAACGTGGCGGCCTGGGCAAGGCCAAGAAATCGGACCTGGATTTCGACTGGAACACCAAGATGATCACCGGCACCGACCGCGGTGACGCCGTCAAGCTCCCCCTCAACCGCGGCATGCTCGACAAGTCCACCTACCAGTTGGCTTTGCAACATGATGTCGCTGCCGGCAAAAAGACCATGAGCTATCAAGTGGTCGATGGCGGTGAAGTCGACACCTATGACTTCCGCGTGCTGGGCCCGGAAAAAGTCGACACCAAGGCCGGTCAGATCGATGCGATCAAGGTTGAGCGCGTGCGCGACCCGACGCAGAGCAAACGCATCACCGTAATGTGGTTCGCCAAGGACTGGGATCACCTGCTGGTCCGCCTGCAACAGGTCGAAACCGACGGAAAGGAGTACAACATCATGCTCCTGGACGGTAAGGTCAACGGCAAGACTGTCAAAGGCAGCTGATCCGGATCGACACGAAAAGCCCCGCCATCGCGGGGCTTTTTTTAATCAACAGATCGCAGCCTTCGGCAGCTCCTACATGGATCGCATAAACCTGTAGGAGCTGCCGAAGGCTGCGATCTGTTGATCTTCAATCAGACCGAAAACCGCGCCACCAGCGTGTTCAGGTCCACCGCCAACCGCGACAACTCCTGACTCGCCGCACTCGTCTGATTCGCTCCGGTCGAGCTCTGTTGCGCCAGGTCACGGATGTTCATCAAGTTGCGATCGACCTCCCGCGCCACCGCCGCCTGCTCCTCCGAGGCACTGGCAATCACGATGTTGCGCTCATTGATCACGGTGAATGCCGAGGCGATGTCTTCCAGGGCAACGCCCGCTGCTTTTGCCGCCTCCAGCGTCGAACGCGCCCGGGTGTTGCTCTGCTGCATCGAGCTGACAGCCAGATCGGTACCCTGCTGGATACCGGTGATCATCTGCTCGATTTCCCTGGTCGACTGCTGGGTCCGGTGCGCCAGGGCCCGCACC
The DNA here is from genome assembly GCF_054343835.1 of Pseudomonas sp. GNP012. Taxonomy (NCBI): domain Bacteria; kingdom Pseudomonadati; phylum Pseudomonadota; class Gammaproteobacteria; order Pseudomonadales; family Pseudomonadaceae; genus Pseudomonas; species Pseudomonas sp. GNP012. Next base: position 3,647,755 of record NZ_JBTGUU010000001.1, read on the forward strand.
TCATCAGCCACTACCGCAAACCCGCGCCCGGCCTCCCCGGCTCGCGCGGCTTCGATCGCCGCGTTCAAGGCCAGCAGGTTGGTCTGTTCGGCAATCGCGCGAATCACGTCCAGCACGGTAGTGATGCCATACACCTTCTGCGCCAGATCTTCGACCTGAGCGACGTTGGTGGTGACATCTTCAGCCAGCGACTCGATCGACAGCACCGTCTGATGCACTTGTTCGCGGCCGTGTTGGGCAATGCGGTCGGACTCGCGCGAAGCTTGCGACGTTGCTGCGGCATTGCTCGCCACTTCCTCCACGGCGGCGGTCATCTGGTTGACCGCCGTGGCCGCCTGCTCGATCTCCAGGCTCTGCTGATGCAGGCCTCGGGTAGCGTCTTGCGTGACGCAACTGAGCTCTTCCGAAGCCGAAGCCAATTGACTGGATGAATCGGATATACGCCGGATGGTTTCGCGCAAACTCTGTTGCATGCTCTTGAGCGCGTGCAGCAGACGCGCGGGTTCATCCTTGCCGGAAATGGTGATGGCTGCAGTCAGGTCGCCGCCGGCGACCACCTCGGCCACTTTCAATGACTGTGACAGCGGCAACACGATGCTGCGCGTCAACAGCAGTGCCAGGCCAATGGTGATCAACGCGGTCACACCGATCATTACCCCGACCCAGACCCGCGACTGGCTGAACACCAGGCGACCCGCTTCGGTTGCCATATTGGCGTTGTGCCGATTGAGCTCGACCAGTTCCCTGAGCGCAACCGTGATTTCATCGGCCAGAGGATTCATCTCGCCATTGAGAATGGCCGCCGCCTCTTCCACCTGCCCCTGGGTAGCTTCGGCCATCACCTGACTCTGAAACTGCATGTACCTGGCCTCGGCGGCCTTGAAGCGGTCGAACAATACGCGCTCTTCAGGCAGCACGATCAACTTGTCATAACGTTGCTGAGCCTCTTCGAGAACGCTTTTGAGTTCGTTGATCTTGTTGACGTTCTGCGCCTGTACCTGCGGGTCGCGATTGATCAACAGACGCATGGTCAATGCTCGCAGCCGCAACATGTCCTGACTCATATCACCGACCGCCATGACACTGGGCAGCCAGTTGTCATCGACCTGATCGGACTGTGCCCGCATGTTGGACATTTGCAGCAGAGCGAACGCGCCCAAGCCAAAAACCATCAACGCCAACAGGCCAAAACCGAGACTCGCGCGCGGCGCAATATTGAGACTTCTGATACTCATTCCCCTGGTTCCTTCCAAAAGCGCTGCGTCAGGCAGCTGGTTCTTTAGACGGTATCGGACTGTTGAAAATTTGCGTAAGACGAAAAAGTGATATCAAAACAACATTACTGCTACGGTAACGATTCAGCGAAAAGACTCACCCGTACAAGAAAACCGGAACGCACATCCGGCACCATGCTCTATACCTTCAAGGTCTTTTTGATCGAACAAATATCTGTCGCTTGCGAGGTTTCCCATGACCGTTACCGTCAACACCGTTTCTGCCGAAGGCTTTCGCCACAGCGTACAAATCGATGACCATGAACTCTTCGCCGACGTTCCCGTCACAGCGGGCGGTGAAGGCAGCGCACCGGAACCGCACGACTATTTCGATGCCGCACTCGGCGCCTGCAAAGCCCTGACCCTCAAGCTCTATGCAAAGAAGAAGGACATCCCATTGACCGGTGTCGGCGTCGAGGTCAAGCGCGACAACAGCCTGGAACAGAAAGGCCAATACACGCTGCACGTCAAACTGACCCTCAAGGGTGTACTCACCGACGCCCAGCGCGACGAGCTGCACCGCGTGGCCGATCGCTGCCCGATCCACAAGCTGATGACCACGTCTGAAGTCAGCATCGAAACGCATTTGTCCGAAGGCGCCTTCAGCCAATAGCGGCAAGGGCTGCGCGAGCGGGTTATGCTCGAACGCATCGCCCGCTCAGCCTGGAACGCACCATGAACACTCCGCTCGTGATCCGCCCCCGCACCGAAGACGTCGAAGGTCAGCCGATCCTGCGTCCACTGCCATCCGCCAAGTGCCGCAGCGTCGGGCCATTCGTGTTTTTCGATCACATGCTGGAAACCCGTTATCCGCCGGGAAAAGGCATGAATATCCGCCAGCACCCACACATCGGCCTGTCCACCCTGACCTATTTGTTCCAGGGGCAAATCCAGCACAAGGACAGCCTGGGTTCCGATCAGGTTGTTGATACCGGCGATGTCAGCTGGATGACGGCCGGCAGCGCCATTGCCCACGTCGAACGCACGCCCGAGGCTCTCAAGGAGAGCGGCTTCACGATGCACGGTTTGCAGATATGGCTGGCATCGCCCAAGGAAAAAGAACAGGGGCCGGGGCATTACAGCCACCATCCGGCGTCCACCTTGCCAGTCAGCGAAAACCTGGGGGTGAAGATCCGCATGATTGCCGGGTCGGGCTTTTGCCTGGAGTCACCGGTGCCGGTGCTTTCTCCTACGTTGTACGCGGAACTGCACCTGCAAACGGCGACGACATTACTGATTCCCACCGAGCATGAAGAACGTGCGCTGTATGTGTTGAGCGGCGAGGTGCAACTGGATGGCGAGCTGATAGAACCGCTTTCGCTGGTGGTACTGCCTGCCGGAGAAGAGTTGACCCTGTTTGCTGAAAGCGACAGTCACGCCGTGCTGTTTGGCGGCGCGCCGCTGGACGGGCCACGGCGGATCAACTGGAATTTTGTCGCGAGCGATCCGGCGGCGATTGATGAAGCGCGCCGGCGCTGGGCGGTCGGGGACTGGCCGACGGTGCCGGGAGAAAGTGAGAGGATCGAATTGCCTTAGTTTTTCTATCGTTAGTCAGGCCGCCTTCGCGGGCAAGCCCGCTCCCACAGTTTCCATGTTGTCCGCAAAAATTGCGCATGGACCAAATCCCTGTGGGAGCGGGCTTGCCCGCGAAGGAGCCGGCACTCACACCGACCAAGTCATGGTCAGCCCCTGAACACTTCATCCAGCAAGTTATGCATCGACGTGAACGCCCGGGCAGCCACCTTGGCGTCATACATCATCATGCCCGGCACCTTGGCGTGCGGGTCGGTGAACGAGTGAAACGCACCGCCGTAGCTCAGCAACTGCCAGTCCACACCGGCCGCGTTCATTTCATCTTCGAACGCCGGCAACTGCTCCTTCGGCACCAGTGGATCGGAGGCACCGTGCAGGACCAGGACCTTACCCTTGATGTTTTTCGCGTCGGCCGGATTCGGTGTGTCCAGCGTGCCGTGGAAGGATACCGCGGCCTTCACCGGCGCACCGGTACGGGCAAATTCCAGGGCACAGCAGCCGCCGAAACAGAAACCGTAGGTCGCCAGCTTCGACGTATCGACTGCCGCCTCGCCCTGGCTCTGCAACTGTTCAAACGCCACCTGCATGCGCTTGCGCAGTAACCCACGGTCATTCTTCAACGGCATCATTGCCGCCCCGGCCTCGTCATTGTTCGACGGACGAAGTGATTGCCCGTAAAGGTCGGCGATCAGCACCACGTAGCCCTTGGCCGCCACGGACCTGGCGATCTCCTCGGCACCGGCGCTGACGCCCATCCAGTTCGGTGCCATCAACAAGCCCGGACGCGGGCCTTTATGGTCGGCATCGAAGGCCAGACGGCTTTCGTAGGCCTGGCCATCAATCTGATAGGCAACGGAACGTACAGTGATTTGGCTCATTTCTGACTCCTGATTGTTGAACACCAGAATGAAAAAACCCGCCGAAGCGGGTTTTTCTACAACACAGTTAAGCTGATAGCTCGACCAACAGTTTGTTCAGACGGCGCACATAGGCCGCCGGATCTTTCAAGCTGTCGCCGGCCGCCAGGGCCGCCTGATCGAAGAGGATGTGCGACAGATCGCCGAAGCGCTCATCGCTCTGCTCGTTGTCGAGCTTCTCGATCAGCGGGTGAGCCGGGTTGAACTCGAAGATCGGCTTCGAATCCGGAACCTTCTGCCCGCTGGCTTCGAGGATCTGGCGCATCTGCAGGCCCAGGTCCTGCTCGCCGATGGCCAGGATCGCCGGCGAATCGGTCAGGCGATGGGACACCCGAACTTGCGCAACGGATTCGCCCAGTGCAGTTTTCAGACGCTCAACCAGACCTTCCTTGGACTTCGCGACTTCTTCCGCGGCCTTCTTGTCTTCTTCCGAGTCCAGGTTGCCGAGGTCCAGGTCACCGCGCGCCACGTCGACGAAGCTCTTGCCGTCGAAGTCGCTGAGGTAGCTCATCAGCCACTCGTCGATGCGGTCGGTCAACAGCAGCACTTCGATGCCTTTCTTGCGGAAGACTTCCAGGTGCGGGCTGTCCTTGACCTGCGCGTAGGTTTCGCCGGTCAGGTAGTAGATCTTGTCCTGACCTTCCTTGGCGCGCGCCAGGTACTCGGCCAGGCCGACAACCTGCTCGCCATCGTCGCCTTGGGTCGATGCGAAACGCAGCAGACCGGCGATTTTTTCCTTGTTGGCGAAATCTTCTGCCGGGCCTTCCTTCATGACCTGACCAAAGTTTTTCCAGAAGCCCTTGTATTGCTCAGGCTCGTTTTTCGCCAGTTTCTCCAGCATGTCCAGCACGCGCTTGGTCAGCGCCGACTTCATGGAGTCGATGATCGGGTCTTTCTGCAGGATTTCCCGCGACACGTTCAGCGACAGGTCGTTGGAGTCGACCACACCCTTGATGAAGCGCAGGTACAGCGGCAGGAAGGATTCGGCCTGATCCATGACAAATACGCGCTGCACGTACAGCTTCAGGCCTTTTGGCGCTTCACGCTGGTACAGGTCGAACGGAGCACGGGTCGGCACGTACAGCAGCGAGCTGTATTCCAGCTTGCCTTCGACCTTGTTGTGGCTCCAGCTCAGCGGGTTTTCGAAATCGTGAGCGATGTGCTTGTAGAACTCCTGGTATTCCTCGTCCTTGATCTCGGTACGCGGACGGGTCCACAGAGCGCTGGCGCGGTTGACGGTTTCCCATTCAACGGCAGGCTTCTCTTCGCCTTCGGCGGCTGCCACTTCTTTGGGCAACTCGATCGGCAAGGCGATGTGGTCGGAGTATTTCTTGATGATGTTGCGCAGGCGCCAGCCATCGGCGAACTCGTCTTCACCGGATTTCAGGTGCAGGACGATGCGAGTGCCGCGCTCGGCCTTGTCGATTGTCGCGACTTCGAAGTCGCCTTCGCCCTTGGACGACCAGTGCACGCCTTCGCTGGCAGCGCTGCCGGCACGACGGCTGTACACATCGACCTTGTCGGCGACGATGAAGGCGGAGTAGAAACCGACACCGAACTGGCCGATCAGGTGCGAGTCTTTCTTCTGGTCGCCGGTCAGGTGCTTCATGAAATCGGCGGTGCCGGACTTGGCGATGGTACCCAGGTGGGTGATCGCATCTTCGCGGCTCATGCCGATACCGTTGTCTTCGAGGGTGACGGTTTTAGCGTCCTTGTCGAAGCTCACGCGGATTTTCAGTTCGGCGCCGCCTTCCAGCAGCTCTGGCTTGGCCAGGGCTTCGAAACGTAATTTGTCGACAGCGTCAGAGGCGTTCGAGATCAATTCGCGAAGGAAAATTTCCTTGTTGGAATACAGCGAATGGATCATGAGATGCAGCAGCTGCTTCACCTCGGTCTGGAAGCCCAGGGTTTCCTTTTGAGTTTCCACACTCATGGTCATCAAACTCCAATCAGATGGCATAAGCCGCGACCTTGAGGGTCAGCGGCGGGTTGTCATCAGAGTTTGGGGCTGAGTTCAGGATTTCAAGGGCTCCTCGAGTTTGAAATGTGCACGGGCCGTGGCGATGGGTTCGGCCTCAGTGCTTTGCCAGGCGGTAATCGCCACGTTGGCAACCCGCCGCCCCTGGCGGCAAACCTGGCATCGGGCCCAGGTGTCGCGAAACTGCCCGGCTCGCAGGTAATCCAGGGAGAAGTCGATGATCTTCGGCACCCCGGGCGATCCGGTAAACACCAGCAGGTGCAGCGCCGCTGCCAATTCCATGAACCCGGCGATCACACCGCCATGAATCGCCGGCAGCAATGGGTTACCGATGTTGTCCTTGCTCGCCGGCAGCTTGAACAGCAGCTCATCGCCCACCCGTGAACATTCGACGCCGATCAGCCGGGCATAGGGAATCAAACCCAGCAGCGAGGCGTAATCACCCTGCTCATGGGCCTTTTGCAATTGATCCTTCAGCGACTCGCTCATTGCGCACCTCCGGCAACCGCGCCACCAAAGCCCTTGGTGCCTTTAATGTTCTTGCCCATGCGCATGAATGTGCCCATCACATGGGCAATGGGTTGCCCGGGATCATCCTGATAGGCGAAGCCACGGGCAAAAATCACGTCGGTGGTGACCCGGTAGCACTGGGCGAAGCCGTAGACGTCCTTGTGCGGTTCGGCGGCGTGCATGTAGTCGATGCGCAGGTCGAGGGTCGGACAGACTTCGAACTCCGGGAGCACACAGAGCGTCGCCATGCCACAGGCCGTGTCCATCAGCGAGGTCAGTGCCCCGCCATGAATCACGCCGGTTTCGGGATTGCCAACGATCTGTGGGCTGTACGGCAGCACGATCGTCAGTCCTTCGTTGCTGGCGCTGTGAACGCTTAGTCCAAGTACCTGACAATGTCGCAGCGCCGACAAAAAGCGCTTCGCTTGCTCAAAAACGGGGTTCTCAGCCATTTGATAAACACTCTTGTTTACGTTCGTGCAATGCGGTGGCAGTCGGGGTAAAAGTTCCGCATTAGAACAAAACTTATATATCTGAAAGAATTAAGGAACTTAACCCTGATGTGTGAGCTCTTAATGCCAGTACATGCTTTTCATCAGGAGAAACACCCCATGCGTAAGACTTTAGCTATTGCCTTGATGTTGACCGCTTCCCTCGGTCTCGCTGCCTGCGATAAAAAATCCGAGGACAAAGCTCAAGAAGCTAACAAACATGCTGAGCAAGCTCAGCAAGACATGAGCAAAGCTCAGGATAAAGTGAACGACGCGGCGAAAGAAAACGCCGAAGCTGCCAAAGCTCAGGCTGAATCGAACGCGGAAGCGGCAAAAGAGGCTGCTCCGGCCACTCCAGCCGCTCCGGAAGCGCCTAAGAACTAATCCGGTTTTTAGCGTGACAAAAGAAAACCCGCCAAGTGCGGGTTTTCTTTTGCCTGCAAAAAATTCTTAGAGCAAAATCGTTCGAAAAGTCGGACTAATCATAAGCAACAGCGAGCAGATTAATCCCACCAGCCAGACCAGACTGCGTTGCCAGGCCAGGTCCTTCCAGTAACACACCAGATAAATAACCCGAGCGATCACAAAGATGATCGCGAGCAAATCGATGAGCCAGCCTGCCGTCTGCGTTGTATGCGCCATCAACACACCCACCGCAAACAATATGAAGGCTTCAAAACTATTCTGGTGCGCCGCCAGCGCACGGGCACCGAAACCGGTGAGCTGGCCTTGCTGCTGGCGCGGCAGGTGATTGTTGTAACCACCCTGCTCTTTCATGGCCTTGGTCACGGGCATACGCGCCACGTAAATCAGTACGGCACTGATAAACACGCACCAGAACGGAATACTCATCAAGCAGCCTCTTTGATGACCTCGGGCGATGGCGCCTCTGTAGGGGTATAGACCATCACGTCGAGAACGTCGGAATGAAACTCGCGACGGTACAACACAAATACCACGCCGGCACTCATCAACATGAACAACCAGGGGCTGACAAACCAGGCCAGCATGGTCATGCCGAAATAGTAGGAACGCAGCCCGAAGTTGAACTGGTTGGCGGCCATGGAGATGACGCGGGCCGCACGGGAAGCAAACGCCTTGCGCTCTTGCTCCGACACAAGACGCTCGCCGACCATTGGCGCCGACCCCACCAGTACCGCCGCAAAGTTGTACTGGCGCATGCACCAGCTGAACGTGAAGAACGCATAGACAAACACCAGCGCCAGACACAGTAACTTGATTTCCGACATGCCCTGGGACGCCTGTTGCACCATCGGGATATCCGCCAGCAACGATACCGCCCTTTCCGAAGCCCCCAGCACCGTGAGAATACCGGCCAGGATAATCAACGTACTGGAAGCGAAGAACGAAGCGTTGCGTTCCAGGTTGCCGATCACGCTGGCATCGGCGATGCGGTTGTCGCGCAGCAGCATGCGGCGCATCCAGTCTTCACGATAGAGGTGCAGCACACTGGCCAGGCACGCGGTGTCACGGCCTTTCCAGGTGGCATAACGGGTGTACCCGCCCCAGCAGATGACGAACCAGATGGCGGCAAGTATGTGGATCAGGTTGGCTTGGATGAACGACATGCAGGTCCTTGTGATGTGCAAGAGGAGTACCGAATCCCCGTGGGAGCGGGCTTGCTAGCGAAGGCGGCTTATCATTCAACATTGATGTTGACTGACCCACCGTCTTCGCGAGCAAGCCCGCTCCCACATCAGGATTTGCAATGCTTCGACGTTAGCTCAACGCAAAAGACACCGCATCCCTCACAAAAAAAATGCCCCGTATCGATTGATACGGGGCATTTCTGTTTTGTGACGAGCCGGTAAAGCTTAAGCCAGCGCTTCTTCGCGCTTGCCCAGCAGACGGTCGCAGACAACGGCAACCACCAGCGTCATCACCGAAGGCACCAGCCAGGCCAGGCCCTGCTCGCTCAGCGGCAGGTGGGCCATTTGCGTCGGCATCCAGTCCGCCAGGCCTGCACCCTTGAGGGCGTCGATCAGGCCGAAGAGGAACGACACCAGCATGACCGGGCCGAGGATACGACCCTGCTCATGCCAGAAGTCCTTGCAGAAGCTCAACGCCACCAGAACGATGCACGGTGGGTAGATCGCGGTGAGCACCGGGATCGAGAACGCAATCAGCTTGGTCAGGCCCAGGTTGGACACCAGCAGCGAGAACACCGCGAGGATGACCACCAGTGTCTTGTAGGACAGCGGCAGCACTCGGCTGAAGTACTCGGCGCAGGCACAGGTCAGGCCGACCGCGGTCACCAGGCACGCCAGGGAAATCAGCACGGCCAGGAAACCACTGCCCAGCGAACCGAAGGTGTGCTGCACGTAAGCGTGCAGCACCGCCGCGCCATTGGTAGCGCCAGCGGCCACTTCATGGCTGCCCGAACCAAGACGGAACAGGCTGACGTAAACCAGCGCCAGGCCGACGCCGGCGATCAGGCCGGCGATGATCGCATAACGGGTGATCAGTGCCGGCGACTCGACGCCGCGGGAGCGAATGGCGTTGACGATGACGATGCCGAACACCAGGGCGCCCAGGGTATCCATGGTCAGGTAACCATTGATGAAACCTTGGGAAAACGGCGCCGCCACGTATTCAGGCGTGGCCTGGCCAATGTCTCCGGCCGGCAGGGCGAATGCTGCAATGCCCAGCACGGCCAGGGCAATGATCTTCAGCGGAGCGAGGAAGCGCCCTACGGTATCCAGCAAACGGCCTGGGTACAGCGAGATAAAGAACACCAGCAGGAAGTAAACCGAGCTGTACAGGAACAATGCCAGCGGGCTCTCGCCGGTCAGCGGTGCCAGGCCCACTTCGAAGGATACCGTCGCGGTACGTGGCGTCGCGAACAGCGGGCCAACAGCGAGGTAGCAGGCCGCTGCCAACAGGCCACCGGCGACTTTACCGATCGGGCTGCTCAAGGCATCCATTGCGCCGCCGACCTTCGCCAGCGCCACAACGGTGATCACCGGCAGACCAACGGCCGTGACCAGGAAACCCAGCGCCGCCATCCAGACATTAGGCCCGGACTGTAAACCGACGATAGGCGGGAAGATGATGTTGCCAGCCCCGACGAACAGGGCAAACGTCATAAAACCAAGTGCCAGGATGTCCTGGCCTTTCAACACTTTCATTAAGGAAATACCACACTACTGAATCGGAATTTAGAGAGGGATTTCCCTATGGGTGAGGGAAATGCTGTCAGTCCGTATAAGACCGACCCTTTTAGCGCGTTGGTGCCTTGTGGGCCGCAGACGCAAAAATGGCGCGTAGCCTAACGAATTTGGATCAGAAACGCACTGTTAGAGGGCGAACTATCCGATATACGACATCTTTGTGTCGCGTTTTTACATGTTAATGATTGTCGACTGTAAGTCCGTCTTCGCGAGCAGGCTCGCTCCCACAGGTGGACGCATTCCGATGTGGGAGCGAGCCTGCTCGCGAAGGCGTCAGTTCGATCAACACATATCCCGGAAACGACAAAGGCCACCCGAAGGTGGCCTTTGTCTGGTAAAGCGTCAGCCAAGCGCGAGGCTTACTTGACAGCCCAACCAGTCAGCTCGGCCAGGGCCTTGCCGATGTCTGCCAGCGAACGCACGGTTTTAACGCCTGCGTCTTGCAGAGCAGCGAATTTCTCGTCTGCAGTGCCTTTGCCGCCAGAGATGATTGCGCCAGCATGGCCCATGCGCTTGCCCGGAGGAGCAGTCACACCAGCGATGTAGGAAACAACCGGCTTGGTCACGTGTGCCTTGATGTAGGCAGCCGCTTCTTCTTCAGCCGAACCGCCGATCTCACCGATCATCACGATCGCTTCGGTCTTCGGGTCTTCCTGGAACAGCTTCAGGATGTCGATGAAGTTCGAACCCGGGATCGGGTCACCACCGATGCCGACGCAAGTCGACTGACCGAAACCGGCGTCAGTAGTCTGCTTCACAGCTTCGTAGGTCAGGGTGCCGGAACGGGAAACGATACCGACCTTGCCTGGCAAGTGAATGTGACCTGGCATGATGCCGATCTTGCATTCGCCTGGAGTGATCACGCCTGGGCAGTTAGGGCCGATCAGGGTAACACCCAGCTCGTCGCACTTAACTTTAGCGTCCAGCATGTCCAGGGTAGGAATGCCTTCGGTGATGCAGACGATCAGCTTGATGCCGCCGAAAGCAGCTTCCAGGATCGAGTCCTTGCAGAAAGGAGCCGGAACGTAGATCACGCTGGCGGTAGCGCCAGTGGCAGCGACTGCGTCTTTAACGGTGTTGAACACTGGCAGACCCAGGTGCTCGGTGCCGCCTTTGCCTGGAGTTACACCACCAACCATCTTGGTGCCGTACTCGATGGCTTGCTGGGTGTGGAAACTACCTTGCGAACCGGTAATACCCTGGCAGATAACTTTGGTGTCTTTATTGATCAGGACGCTCATTATTTGCCCTCCGCAGCTTTAACGACTTGTTGAGCAGCGTCGGTCAGGCTGGTAGCAGCGATGATGTTCAAACCGCTTTCTGCCAGTACTTTAGCGCCCAGCTCAGCGTTGTTGCCTTCAAGGCGAACAACAACCGGGATTTTCACGCCGACTTCTTTCACCGCGCCGATGATGCCTTCGGCAATCATGTCGCAACGAACGATGCCGCCGAAGATGTTGACCAGTACTGCTGCGACGTTAGTGTCGGACAGGATGATCTTGAACGCTTCGGTAACGCGTTCCTTGGTAGCACCGCCGCCCACGTCGAGGAAGTTGGCTGGCTTGCCGCCATGCAGGTTGACGATGTCCATGGTACCCATGGCCAGGCCAGCACCGTTGACCATGCAACCGATGTTGCCTTCCAGCGCTACGTAGTTCAGTTCGAACTTGGCAGCGTGCGCTTCGCGCGGATCGTCTTGCGACGGATCGTGGAAAGTCTTCAGCTTAGGCTGACGGTACATGGCGTTAGCGTCGATGTTGATCTTGGCGTCCAGGCAGTGCAGATCGCCGTCAGCCTTGATCACCAGCGGGTTCACTTCCAGCAGGGCCAGATCGTGATCCTGGAACAGTTTGGCCAGACCTACGAAGATCTTGGCGAACTGGGCAACTTGCTTGCCTTCCAGACCCAGCTGGAAAGCCAGCTCACGACCCTGGAATGGCTGAGCGCCAACCAGTGGATCGATAGTGGCTTTCAGAATTTTTTCTGGAGTGTCGTGAGCGATTTTCTCGATGTCCACGCCACCTTCGGTGGAAGCCATGAACACGATGCGACGGCTCGAACGGTCAACGACAGCGCCCAGGTACAGCTCTTTAGCGATATCAGTGCACGATTCAACCAGGATCTTGGTGACTGGCTGACCATTGGCGTCAGTCTGGTAAGTCACCAGACGCTTGCCCAGCCACTGCTGTGCGAAGGCTTTGGCGTCTTCTTTGTTGCGAACCAGCTTGACGCCGCCCGCTTTACCGCGACCACCGGCGTGGACCTGGGCTTTGACAACCCACTCGCTGCCGCCGATTTTGTCGCAAGCTTCTGCTGCTGCTTCCGGGGTGTCTACCGCGTAACCGGTGGATACTGGCAGGCCGTACTCAGCGAACAGCTGCTTACCCTGATACTCGTGAAGATTCATGCTTATTACCGTCTTCGTTAGGTACTGCGCATTCGGTGCTGCACTTATTCAAGTGCCGCACCACCTGTGACTGCTGCTTGCATAGCTGAGCTATGCAAGACTGCGTCCAGCGGATATTCCGCGGTGAGTCTTGCATGCAAGGCTCACGACGGGCCAAACCGCCGTGGTTTCTTATTATCTCTTAACGCTTCTTGCGGTTGGCGATGTGGATGGCGCCGCCATTCACTGCCAAAGCAGCTTCGTGCAAGGCTTCAGACAGGGTCGGATGGGAGAAAACCATCATGCCCAGGTCTTCAGCGCTGGTGCCGAATTCCATACCGATCGCGCCCTGCTGAACCAGTTCGGCAGCGCTTGGGCCAATCACGTGGACGCCCAGTACGCGGTCTGTCTTGGCATCTGCGATGACCTTGACGAAACCACCGGTGTCGTTGGCAGCCATGGCACGGCCGGAGGCTGCGAACGGGAAGGTGCCGACGTTAACTTCAACGCCTTCAGCTTTCAAGGCCTGCTCGGTTTTACCAACCCACGCGATTTCCGGGTGAGTATAAATAACCGACGGGATCAAATCATAGTTCATCTGGGCCTTGTGGCCCTTGATGCGCTCGACAACCATGATGCCTTCTTCGGACGCCTTGTGCGCCAGCATCATGCCGCGAACCACGTCGCCGATGGCGTAAACGCCCGGTACGGTGGTGGCGCAGTGATCGTCAACGTGCACGAAACCACGCTCGTCCAGGGTCACGCCGCAGTCGGCAGCCAACAGATCAGTGGTCACCGGACGGCGACCAACGGCTACGATCAGCTTGTCGAAAGTGATGTTCTGTTCGCCGTTGGCATCGGTGTAGTTCACCACGACTTCGTCGCCGTTCACTTTGGAACCGGTGACGCGAGCGCCCAGCTTGATGTCCAGACCTTGCTTGGTCAGGGTTTTCAGCGCTTCCTTGGAAACAGCGGTGTCAGCTGCCATCAGGAAGGTGTCCAGGGCTTCCAGGACAGTCACTTCTGCACCAAGACGCGACCAGACCGAACCCAGTTCCAGACCGATCACGCCAGCGCCGATCACGCCCAGACGTTTTGGAACGGATTGGAATTCCAGGGCGCCGGTGGAGTCGACGATCACATTCTGGTCAACCGGAGCTGGCGGAATGTCGATCGGACGCGAACCTGGTGCCAGGATGACGTTTTCGGCTTCGATGATTTCTACCGAGCCATCAGGCTTGGTGACTTCGACTTTCTTGCCGGCCAGCAGCTTGCCGTGACCCTGGATGGAGGTCACACCGTTGGCTTTGAACAGGGTCGCAACGCCGGAGGTCAGGCCTTTGACGATGTTGGCTTTACGGCCGACCATCGCTGGCACGTCCATGGTCACGCCAGCGTGATTGATACCGTGGATCGCGAAACCGTCCTGGGCTTCGTGGAATTTCCACGAGCTGTCCAGCAGGGCCTTGGATGGAATGCAGCCGACGTTCAGGCAAGTACCGCCCAGAGCCAGTTTGCCTTCCTTGTCGGTGTACTTCTCGATGCAGGCCGTCGAAAGACCAAGCTGGGCGGCCTTGATGGCAGCCACATAGCCGCCAGGGCCAGCGCCGATCACTACTACGTCAAATTTCTGCGACATTCAAAAAATCCTCTTTAGCGAAAAGCTTCAAGCCGCGAGCGGCAAGCCAGGCTGCGGGTTTTCCGACAGCACGGGCTTGCAGCTCATGGCTGCTTCTATCAGATATCCAGCAACAGACGAGCCGGATCTTCCAGCAGGTTCTTGATGGTCACCAGGAAGGTCACAGCTTCTTTGCCATCGATCAGGCGGTGATCGTAGGACAGTGCCAGGTACATCATCGGACGGATAACGACCTGACCGTTGATGGCCATAGGACGCTGGATGATGTTGTGCATGCCCAGGATGGCGGCTTGTGGCGGGTTGACGATCGGGGTCGACATCATCGAACCGAAAGTACCGCCGTTGGTGATGGTGAAAGTACCACCGGTCATTTCGTCCATCGACAGTTTGCCGTCGCGGGCTTTCTTGCCGAAGGTGGCGATGCCGCCTTCGATTTCAGCCAGGCTCATCAGTTCGGCGTTACGCAGAACCGGTACAACCAGGCCGCGATCGCTGGAAACTGCAACGCCGACGTCAGCGTAGCCGTGGTAAACGATGTCACCGCCGTCGATCGAGGCGTTGACAGCCGGGAAGCGCTTCAGTGCTTCGGTAGCCGCTTTCACGAAGAAGGACATGAAGCCCAGGCGCACACCGTTGTGGGACTTCTCGAACAGGTCCTTGTACTTCGAACGCAGCGCCATGACTTCGGTCATGTCGACTTCGTTGAAAGTGGTCAGCATCGCCATGTTCGACTGGGCTTCAACCAGACGCTTGGCCACGGTGGCACGAACGCGGGTCATCGGCACGCGCTTCTCGATGCGGTCGCCAGCAGCGAACACAGGAGCAGCGGCAGCAGGAGCAGCAGCCTTGGCAGGTGCGGCAGCAGGAGCGGTTTTCTTGGCTTCGACAGCGGCAACCACGTCTTCCTTGGTGACACGGCCATCTTTGCCGGTACCTTTGACGGAAGCCAGGTTGATGCCGTTCTCTTCGGCCAGCTTGCGAGCGGCTGGAGCGGCGATAGCGTCTTCGTCAGCGCCGGCAGCCGGAGCTGCGGCAGCAGCGGCCGGAGCAGCAGCGGCAGCCGGAGCGGCAGCAGCAGCGCCGCCTTCAACGATGGAGCCCAGGACTTCGTCGGACAGAACGGTGTCGCCTTCGTTCTTGACGATAGCGCCCAGCACGCCGTCAGCAGTAGCCAGCACTTCCAGCACGACTTTGTCGGTTTCGATGTCGACGATCAGTTCGTCGCGCTTGACCGCATCGCCCGGTTGTTTGTGCCAGGTGGCAACGGTGCCATCGGCAACCGATTCCGGGAAAGTGGGGGCTTTGATCTCGATAGCCATTGTCTGTGGTTCCTTAAATTCGGTTTCAGGTGCGCGAAGGCGTTAAACAGTAAAGGCGTCTTGCAGCAGTTTTTCCTGCTGTTCGGCGTGCATCGATGCGTAACCGCATGCTGGTGCAGCAGAAGCCTCACGGCCCGCGTACTCGAGTACGAGAGACTTGTTGAGGTTGCTGATGCTGCGACGCATGTGGTGTTGGCTGCAGTACCACGCACCCTGGTTCATCGGCTCTTCCTGACACCAGACGGCATGTTTGGCGTTGGTATAAGGAGCCAGGACTTCTTTCAAGTCGTCCTCAGGGAATGGGTACAGCTGCTCGATACGCACGATGGCGATGTCGTCACGACCTTCGGCACGGCGTTTTTCCAGCAGGTCGTAGTAGACCTTGCCGCTACACAGAACAACGCGCTCGACCTTTTTCGGGTCTTGGGCATCGATTTCCGGGATGACGGTCTGGAACGAACCTTCGGCCAGATCTTCCAGCGTCGAGATGGCCAGCTTGTGGCGCAACAGCGACTTCGGAGTCAGGACTACCAGTGGTTTGCGCAGCGGGCGAATCACCTGACGGCGCAGCAAGTGGTAGATCTGAGCCGGCGTCGTCGGCATGCACACCTGAATGTTGTGCTCGGCGCACAGCTGCAGGTAACGCTCCAGACGAGCCGAGGAGTGCTCCGGACCCTGACCTTCATAACCGTGCGGCAGCAGCATGGTCAGACCGCACAGACGGCCCCACTTGTGCTCGCCACTGGTGATGAACTGGTCGATTACAACCTGGGCGCCGTTGGCGAAGTCGCCGAACTGGGCTTCCCAGATAACCAGGGCATTCGGCGTGGTGGTCGAGTAACCGTACTCGAACGCCAATACCGCTTCTTCGGACAGGAACGAGTCGTAGAGGTCAAAACGCGGCTGACCGTCGTACAGGTTCTGCAGCGGGATGTAGGTACCCGCGTCTTTCTGGTTGTGCAGGACAGCGTGACGGTGCGAGAACGTACCGCGGCCGATGTCCTGGCCAGTCATGCGAATCGGGTGACCTTCGAACGCCAGGGTCGCGTACGCCATGGTTTCGGCGTAACCCCAGTTGATCGGCAGGCCACCGGCTTGCATCTTCTGGCGGTCTTCGTAGATCTTGGCAACCTGGCGCTGAACCACGAAGCCTTCCGGGATTTCCAGCAGCTTGGCGGACAGTTCCTGCAAGGTCTTCAGATCGAAGCGAGTGTCGTGACGTGCGGTCCAGGTGTGACCCAGGTACGGACGCCAGTCTACGAACAGTTCCTTGTTCGGCTCTTTGACCAGGCTCTTCACAACGTGCAGACCGTTGTCCAGCGCGTTGCGGTATTCGTCGACTTTCGCCTGAACACGCTCTGCATCCAGCACACCGGCCTGAGTCAGGCGATCGGCATACAGCTCACGGGTGGTGCGCTGCTTGGTGATCTGCTGATACATCAGAGGCTGGGTGCCGCTTGGCTCGTCGGCCTCGTTGTGGCCGCGACGACGGTAGCAGACCAGGTCGATCACCACGTCACGCTTGAACTGCATGCGGTAGTCGATGGCCAGCTGGGTCACGAACAATACGGCTTCCGGATCATCACCATTCACATGGAGGATCGGCGCCTGGATCATTTTCGCAACGTCGGTCGCGTACTCGGTGGAACGCGAGTCCAGCGGGTTGCTGATGGTGAAACCGACCTGGTTGTTGATCACGATGTGCACGGTACCGCCGGTCTTGAAACCGCGGGTCTGCGACATCTGGAAGGTTTCCATGACCACGCCCTGACCTGCGAAAGCAGCGTCACCATGGATGGAGATCGGCAGAACCTTCTCGCCGGTCGGGTCGTTGCGACGATCCTGACGGGCGCGAACCGAACCTTCGACCACCGGGGAAACGATTTCCAGGTGGGACGGGTTGAACGCCATCGCCAGGTGAACTTCACCGCCGGTGGTCATCACGTTGGACGAGAAGCCCTGGTGATATTTCACGTCACCGGAACCGAGCTCGACCTTCTTCTTGCCTTCGAACTCGTCGAACAGCTCGCGCGGGTTCTTGCCGAAGGTATTGACCAGCACGTTCAGACGGCCACGGTGGGCCATGCCGATGACGATTTCCTTGGTGCCGTAGGAACCGGAACGCTGGATCAGCTCGTCGAGCATCGGAATCAGGCTTTCGCCGCCTTCCAGACCGAAACGCTTGGTACCCGGGTATTTGGTGCCCAGGTATTTTTCCAGGCCCTCACCGGCGGTCACGCGCTCGAGCAGGTGGCTCTTGATGTCGGCGGAGTACGTCGGACGGCCGCGCACGCTTTCCAGACGCTGCTGGAACCACTGGCGCTGCTCGGAATCGGTGATATGCGTGAACTCGGCGCCGATGGTGCGGCAATATGTCTGCTGCAACGCTTCGTGAATTTCGCGTAGGCTCGCTTCCTCTTTGCCGATGAACAGGTCGCCGGCACGGAAGGTCGTATCAAGATCGGCATTGGTCAAGCCGTAATGATTGATCGACAGGTCTGTAGGTGCACGACGCTGCCACAGTCCCAGCGGGTCAAGCTGGGCTGCCTGGTGGCCACGCATACGGTAGGCCTGGATCAATCGCAGCACTTCAACTTGCTTCTTCTCGTGCTCACTGCTCACGCTGCCGGCGGAAACCGGTTGGGCGCGGCGCTGGTTCTTTGCCAGCAAGACGAAATGATCGCGAATTGTGGAGTGCGAAACATCGGTGGCAGAGTTGCCGTCAGCAGGCAACTTCTGGAAGTAGGTGCGCCACTCTTCTGGCACAGCGTTAGGGTCGTGCAGGTAGAGCTCATAAAGCTCTTCCACATAGGCAGCGTTACTACCGGATAGGTAGGCACTGTTCCACATGCGCTGCATCACGCTTTCTTGCATGCTTGGTCACCCTCGGTTAGGGGAACACCACCGGTGTCGACACCGAGCAAACTTGCAGAAGTCCGAATGCAGCGACCAAAACAAGCCACTAGGATCACACTGATAGTCCGGGTACCAGCCCGGATGCCCCTGCTTGTCTCATTTCTTCAAAATAAGAGCCGCAGCCTTTTAAGCTGCTGCTCAGGTTAAAACTACGGCGCCGGTTGAAGCCTGCGCCGCAGCATCTACGGGTACAGCGGGTACAGCAGCTGAATCACACGCCGCTCGAGAGCAACATGTTACGGATGTGACCGATGGCCTTAGTCGGGTTCAGGCCTTTCGGACATACGTTGACGCAGTTCATGATCCCGCGGCAGCGGAATACGCTGAACGGGTCATCCAGCGAAGCCAGACGCTCGGACGTCTTGGTATCACGGCTGTCTGCCAGGAAGCGGTACGCTTGCAGCAGGGCAGCCGGGCCCAGGAACTTGTCCGGGTTCCACCAGAAGGACGGGCATGAAGTCGAGCAGCAAGCGCACAGGATGCACTCGTACAGACCGTCCAGCTTTTCACGCTCTTCAGGGGACTGCAGACGCTCGATGGCCGGAGCCGGCGTGTCGTTCTGCAGGTATGGCTTAACCTTCTCGTATTGCTTGTAGAAGATGCTCATATCGACGACCAGGTCACGGATAACCGGCAAACCTGGCAGAGGACGAACGATCAACTTGTTACCTTTTACGACGGCAGACAGCGGCGTGATGCACGCCAGGCCGTTTTTGCCGTTGATGTTCATGCCGTCGGAACCGCAAACACCTTCACGGCAAGAGCGACGATAGGAGAAACCTTCGTCCTGCTCTTTGATCAGGGCCAGCACGTCCAGCACCATCAGGTCTTTACCACCGGTATCGACCTGGAATTCCTGCATGAACGGCGCAGCGTCCTGATCAGGGTTGTAACGATATACACTGACTTGCAACATGGCGGTCACCCTTAATAAGTCCGGACTTTAGGTTCGAAAGTCGGAACAGTCTTCGGCGAGAAGTTCACGGCACGCTTGGTGACGCGCTTGTCACCCGGGAAGTACAGGGTGTGGCACAGCCAGTTTTCGTCGTCACGATCTTCGAAGTCTTCACGGGCGTGAGCGCCGCGGGACTCTTTGCGAACTTCAGCAGCGATAGCGGTAGCTTCGGCCACTTCCAGCAGGTTTTGCAGTTCCAGCGCTTCGATACGGGCAGTGTTGAACGCCTGCGACTTGTCGTTGATCTTCACGTTGGCAATGCGCTTGCGCAGCTCAGCCAGCTGGGCAATACCTTTCTGCATGTATTCGCCGGTACGGAATACACCGAAGTAGTTCTGCATGCAGCTTTGCAGCTCGCGACGCAGGGTAGCCACGTCTTCACCATCAGTACGGTTGTTCAGTGCGTTCAGGCGCGACAGGGCAGCTTCGATGTCGGCTTCGGTAGCGTCGTCGTACTCGATACCGTCGGTCAGCGCCTTTTCCAGGTGCAGGCCGGCAGCACGGCCGAATACCACCAGGTCGAGCAGCGAATTGCCGCCCAGACGGTTGGCACCGTGAACCGATACGCAAGCCACTTCGCCCACGGCAAACAGACCAGGGATGATCTGGTCGACGCCTTCGGCGTTCTGGGTGATCGCCTGGCCATGAATGTTGGTGGCAACGCCGCCCATCATGTAGTGGCAGGTCGGAACAACCGGAACCGGAGCAACAACCGGGTCAACGTGTGCGAAAGTCTTCGACAGTTCGCAGATGCCTGGCAGACGGCTGTGCAGCACTTCCTCGCCCAGGTGGTCGAGCTTGAGCATTACGTGGTCGCCATTCGGACCGCAACCGTTGCCGGCGATGATCTCTTTAACCATCGAACGGGCAACAACGTCACGACCGGCAAGGTCCTTGGCGTTCGGAGCGTAACGCTCCATGAAACGCTCGCCGTGCTTGTTGATCAGGTATCCACCTTCACCACGGCAGCCTTCTGTAACCAGTACACCGGCGCCGGCGATACCGGTCGGGTGGAACTGCCACATTTCAATGTCTTGTACCGGTACACCGGCACGCAGCGCCATGCCAACGCCGTCACCGGTGTTGATCAGGGCGTTGGTGGTCGACGCGTAGATACGGCCTGCACCGCCGGTCGCCAGCACGGTGGCTTTGGCGCGGATGTAGGTGGTTTCACCGGTTTCGATGCAGATCGCGATCACACCGACGAACTCGCCTTCGCCGTTCTTCACCAGATCGACAGCGTAGTACTCGTTCAGGAACGTGGTACCGGCTTTCAGGTTGCCCTGATAGAGGGTGTGCAACAGTGCGTGACCGGTACGGTCGGAGGCAGCGCAAGTACGCGCAGCCTGGCCGCCCTTGCCGTAGTCCTTGGACTGGCCACCGAACGGACGCTGATAGATACGACCTTGTTCGGTACGCGAGAACGGCAGACCCATGTGGTCCAGTTCGAAAACGGCGGCCGGACCTTCCTGACACATGTATTCGATAGCGTCCTGGTCACCGATGTAGTCGGAACCCTTGACGGTATCGTACATGTGCCAGCGCCAGTCATCGTTCGGATCCGCAGACGCGATCGCGCAGGTGATGCCGCCCTGGGCGGATACAGTGTGCGAACGGGTCGGGAACACTTTGGTGATCACGGCAGTCTTGTGACCACCTTGTGCCAGTTGCAGCGCTGCGCGCATGCCGGCACCGCCACCACCAATAATGATGGCGTCGAAAGAAATCGTTGGAATGTTAGCCATGAATCAGATACCCCAGAGAATCTGCACACCCCAGACGAAGTAAGCGAACATCGCAACGCCGCATACTGCCTGGAAAAGGAAACGTACTGCAGTCGCGGACTTGCCCAGCGCCATTGGCGTCAGGTAGTCGGTCGCGATGGTCCACATGCCGACCCAGGCGTGAGCGCCCAGGGCAACGAGGGCCAGCAGACTGAAGATACGCATCCCGTTGTGGGCGAACAGGCCGTGCCATTGGTCGTAGCCAATGCCCGGGTTCGCTGCGAGGTATCCGATCAGGAAGATGAAATAAGCCGCGAGAACGACCGCAGACACACGTTGCGCCATCCAGTCATAAAGACCGGAACGCGAAAGGTTCGTAACGCTGGTTACCATATCCAAACTCCTGCCAGAACGATCAACACCACGGAAACGGCGATGATAATTTTCGAGCCCAGGCGGCCGCCTTCCAGCGTCTCACCGATGCCCATATCCATGATCAAGTGGCGCACACCGGCTACCAGATGATACAGAAGAGCGGACAGGAGGCCCCATGCTACGAACTTGGCCAGCGGGCTGGTCAAGCATGCCTTCACCTCGGCAAAACCTTCCTCGGAACCCAGGGATTTGCCCAATGCATAAAGCATGAAGCCAAGGCCCAGGAAGAGGATGATGCCGGAAACACGGTGAAGAAACGACGTAACGCCGGTGATGGGGAGTTTGATGGTCCTTAGGTCTAGGTTTACAGGTCGTTGGCTTTTCACGGCTTTTTTTTCACACTGAAGAGCCCCTAACAATCAGGGCAAAGTTGTTGGGGAGTGCACTGGTCAGGTAACCACCACCCAGGGATGCGACCCCCAATAAAGCAGGCCCAAAAGCCCCTGGCGGTCGGTGGCCGAGTATAGACAGTTAGGCTACTAATGACAACGCAAAGACCTAACCCAAACAGCTGATTGCGCAACCGACATAAAAGGCGTAAATGGCAGCCAATTTCGAGAAAAAAGTCCGGTTAAAGCCTTCTGGAGCAAGACTTTAGGCAAATTGACATTCGAATTTATCTCACTATAGTGGTGCGGGCCCTGCGTGGGGGGTCTGTCTGATGATTTCAAGCATAAATAGGAGGCCACATGGCTGACAAAAAAGCGCAGTTGATCATCGAGGGCGCAGCCCCCGTCGAGCTGCCCATTTTAACCGGCACCGTTGGTCCCGATGTTATCGATGTTCGGGGCCTGACGGCCACGGGCCGTTTCACTTTTGACCCAGGTTTCATGTCGACCGCCTCGTGCGAATCGAAGATCACCTATATCGACGGCGACAACGGCATCCTGCTGCACCGCGGCTACCCGATCGAACAGCTGGCTGAAAAGTCGGACTACCTGGAAACCTGCTATCTGCTGCTCAACGGCGAACTGCCGACCGCAGAACAGAAGGCCCAGTTCGTCAGCACCGTGAAAAACCACACCATGGTTCACGAGCAGTTGAAGACCTTCTTCAACGGTTTCCGTCGCGACGCCCACCCGATGGCCGTCATGTGTGGCGTAGTCGGCGCCCTCTCGGCCTTCTACCACGACTCCCTGGACATCAATAACCCGCAGCATCGCGAAATCTCCGCGATCCGCCTGGTTGCCAAGATGCCGACCCTGGCAGCGATGGTTTACAAGTACTCCATGGGCCAACCCATGATGTACCCGCGCAACGACCTGTCGTACGCGGAAAACTTCCTGCACATGATGTTCAACACCCCGTGCGAGATCAAACCGATCAGCCCGGTACTCGCCAAGGCCATGGACCGGATCTTCATCCTCCATGCCGACCACGAGCAGAACGCCTCGACGTCCACCGTGCGCCTGGCGGGTTCCTCGGGCGCCAACCCGTTCGCCTGTATCGCTGCCGGCATCGCCGCACTGTGGGGCCCTGCCCACGGCGGTGCAAACGAAGCCGTACTGACCATGCTCGATGAAATCGGCGATGTTTCGAACATCGACAAGTTCATCGCCAAGGCCAAGGACAAGAACGATCCGTTCAAACTGATGGGCTTCGGTCACCGCGTTTACAAAAACCGCGACCCGCGCGCCACCGTCATGAAGCAGACCTGCGACGAAGTATTGAAGGAACTGGGCATCCAGAACGATCCGCAACTCGAACTGGCCATGCGCCTGGAAGAGATCGCCCTGACCGACCCGTACTTCATCGAGCGCTCGCTGTACCCGAACGTCGACTTCTACTCGGGGATCATCCTCAAGGCGATCGGCATTCCAACCAGCATGTTCACCGTGATCTTCGCCCTGGCGCGGACCGTCGGCTGGATCTCCCACTGGAAGGAAATGCTCTCCAGCCCGTACAAGATCGGCCGTCCGCGCCAGCTGTACACCGGCTACGAGTCGCGTGACATCACCAAGCTGGAAGACCGCAAGTAAGCGCTGTCTTGCTGTAGCGAGTTGAGTTGTACCGGGAACGGCCTCTGCTTTTTATATAAAGAGCAGGAGGCCGTTTTTGTTTGTGCGGCTTTTGGTTGTGTACATATCCGTTGCCTGGGTAACGGCGGCTTATGGTTCCGCCCTTACGGCGGGTCACTTTCGAAAAGCGCGAAAGTAACCAAAGCGCTCTGCCCCTGACGTTCGGTGCCTCGCCGTGGCTCGGCATGCCCTCGCTCCGGTCCTGCTCCGTGGGCCCGCCGCCATCGGCCATCCATGGCCGGGGGCGGCTAACCCGGCATCCATGCCGGGTTGCCCACTGCTCAGAACCTGCGCTCGGCCTCACGATATAGGTTGTCCGTTCGTCTGTGATGTACCTGCGCCTGTCAGGCCGCCTTCGCGAGCAGGCTCGCTCCCACAGAAGAGCAAAGGACGATCGGTGCACCCCCACGCTCTTCACCACTCATCAGCCCGAGCGTTAGCTCGCCTGCAGCTCTTGATCCACCCGCCCCCTCACGCCCTGAGCCTGTCCGTCAACCTGTGACGACCTCCATCGGCGCTTCTACCAACGTTGATCCGTGCCGCGTCAAAGCCTGCAAGTAAGCCTTTTCGTCATAGATGGTGCTGGTTTTCCAGCACCGATAGACGATTCTGATCCACTTGAAAGCCAGCGCTCTCAGGGCCGCTTGGTATGAGCAGCCCTTAGCCCGTTGCTGCCGATAGTAAGCCTCGGCCCACGTTGATTGAGTGATGCTGTGAGCAGCCCATTCGACAAAGGTCTGACGCAAGAAGGTTGAGCATCGGTAGCGCCAATACACGACTTTCTTCTTGCCGCTACGCTGAGTCACGGGTGCGATTCCGGCATATTGCTGCATCGCATTGGCGTCGCTAAATCGATCACGCTGTTCACCAAAAGCCACCATCAGGCGTGGTGCAAGATGTTGGCCGGCGCCAGGGAGCGCTTTGAAGATCGGGTAATCGCTCAAGGTGTTGGCCGTTTCTTCGATCTCGCGATCAAAATCCTTGAGGGTGCAAATGAGCCCTTTGAGTTGTGACGCCAAGGCTGTCGTGTACAACTGCGCAGGACGTATCACCCCCGGATCCTGCGTCAAAGGCATCGCTTGGGTGATGATTTCCCAGCGTGTTTGATTGAGTTGAGCGTGACGAGCGTTGTGCTCGTTAAAGAACTTGAGAAAAGTACTCTGGCGAGAACGCTTGAGCTGCTCAAGTGTGGGCCAGCGCATCAAAAAGTCACAGAACACCACGCTGTCATGATTGCTAAATAGCTCAAGGGCCGCTGGATAATACTGTTTGAGCGTACAGATCAGGCGGTTGCTGACTTTCACTCGCTCATCAACCAGTGCCCGTCGATGTTCTGTCAGGCTGGCCAAAATACGCATCGCCGGGCTTTGCGGCATCAGCTGCGCAAACCGTTGGGGATAGGTGAGCAACAACTCAAGCGCCCATTGCGCATCGGTCGGATCATCCTTGGCACCGCTGCCGACAAAGGCTTTGCGGTGTTTGGCCAAGGTGCTCGGATTGATGGGAAACAGGCAAAAGAACTCGTACTTTTGCAGGGCCGCCACCAACGGGCCCTTGTTGAGCTCAAGAGCAATTGCAATCGGCGCGCCATAGCGCTCAAACAACGATTTCGCCCATCGATCAATCGATTGGGGCGTGTGGTCGATGATAGAGAAGTGCCGCCGGGTTTCACCTGCGACCTGCAAACACACGTCGTGCTTGGTATCTGCCCAATCTATTCCGACATAAGCAGTGAATCTCTGAGACAGGAGCGTTTGCATCAACAACCTCCACTGGCGCTAAAGTACATGCAGGGACATGCATGCTTGCGTCCAGCGAAAGCGATATAGAGAGCCGTGTCGGGCTTTCCCTGAGTATTCGTTAGAGGGCGCAAGCGCACCTGTGGGCTCGAAAGTGAGGGGGTAATCATCACGTGCTTGAGAGGCATATTCGTAGCCCACAGGTGCATGTTCCTTCCTGGATCAAAGCTGACTTCCAGACGTTGAAGTATGGAAGAGGAAAGGAACGGACAACCTATATCGGCAGGCTGAGCGCAGGTGTTCATCCGGGGATGGGCGCGCAGCGCCGTTCGACGCAGTCGAACTCATTGCATGTAGGTCGAAGCGAAGCCGACCGGAGGGCAATGCCCCCGGATGAATACCGGAGCGAAGGTACCCCGAGCCTCAGCGAGGGGCCGTACGTTCGGGGCGAGCGTTTTTTGCTTCCTTTTTTAGGCGCTTGTAAAAAAGGGAGTCGCCGTAAGGGCGAAACCATAAGCCGCCGTTACCGCAGCAATGGATATGTACACGATCAGCGAAAGACAGGTCGGCTGGCAGGCCGCCTTCGCGAGCAAGCCCGCCCCCACAGTAAATTGGTACATCCGCAAAATTCAGGTCGATTAACGCACAATAAAAAAGTGCCCCGATCTCTCGACCGGAGCACTTCATAAAGCATCGCCAGCTATATCAAAGCATCAAGACTTAGTGCGATACCGCCCCGCTCGCCCCAAGGCCAGTCTGCGAACGAACAAACTGCGGGAAGAACAGCGCCCGCTCATTGTCAGCCGCAGTCGACTTGTCAGTGACCGAGAAGAACCAGATCCCGACAAAGGCAATCATCATCGAGAACAACGCCGGGTACTCATACGGGAAGATAGCCTTCTCGTGATGCAGGATCTGCACCCAGATGGTCGGACCAAGGACCATCAGGCCTACCGCACTGATCAGCCCCATCCAGCCGCCGATCATCGCGCCGCGAGTGGTCAGCTTTTTCCAGTACATGGAAAGCAGCAGTACCGGGAAGTTGCAACTCGCCGCGATGGAGAACGCCAGGCCCACCATGAACGCGATGTTCTGGCTTTCGAACAGAATGCCCAGAACGATGGCCAGCACAGCCAAGGCAACGGTGGTGATCTTCGAAATGCGAATCTCATCCTTCTCGTTGGCCTTGCCCTTCTTGATCACACTGGCATACAGATCGTGGGACACCGCCGAAGCACCCGCCAGGGTCAGGCCAGCGACTACCGCCAGAATGGTCGCGAACGCCACGGCCGAGATGAAGCCCAGGAAGATACTGCCACCAACCGCATTGGCCAGGTGCACCGCCGCCATGTTGTTACCGCCGAGCAACGCGCCGGCCGCGTCTTTGAAGGCCGGATTGGTGCTGACCAGCAGGATCGCGCCGAAACCGATGATGAAGGTCAGGATGTAGAAGTAGCCAATGAAGCCGGTTGCGTACAGCACACTCTTGCGAGCTTCCTTTGCATCACTCACGGTGAAGAAGCGCATCAGGATGTGCGGCAGACCCGCGGTACCGAACATCAATGCCAGCCCGAGGGAGAACGCCGATACCGGATCTTTCACCAGACCGCCCGGGCTCATGATCGCTTCACCTTTAGGGTGAACCTTGATCGCCTCGGAAAACAGCATATTGAAGTCGAAGTTGACGTGCTTCATCACCATCAGCGCCATGAAGGAAGCGCCGGACAGCAGCAGAACAGCCTTGATGATTTGCACCCAGGTTGTCGCCAGCATGCCGCCGAACAACACATAAAGGCACATCAGCACGCCCACCAGAATCACCGCGACGTGGTAGTCGAGGCCGAACAACAGCTGGATCAGCTTGCCGGCACCCACCATCTGGGCGATCAGGTAGAACGCCACCACCACCAGCGAACCGCAGGCGGACAGCGAACGGATCTGGGTTTGCCCCAGGCGGTAGGACGCCACGTCGGCAAAGGTGTACTTGCCCAGGTTACGCAGGCGCTCGGCAATCAGGAACAGAATGATCGGCCAGCCCACCAGGAAACCGATCGAATAGATCAGCCCGTCGTAGCCTGAAGCGAACACCAGCGCGGAAATACCCAGGAAAGACGCCGCCGACATGTAGTCGCCAGCAATCGCCAGGCCGTTCTGGAACCCGGTGATCTTGCCGCCAGCGGCGTAGTAGTCGGCAGCCGACTTGTTACGCTTGGAGGCCCAGTAGGTGATGCACAGGGTGGCACCGACGAAGGCGACAAACATCACGATCGCGGACACGTTAAGCGGTTGCTTCTGTACGGCACCGGTCAGGGCTTCAGCCGCCCAGGCACCAGGCGCGAAGGCTGCGATGCTCAAAAGAGCCATTAGACGGCGGATCATTGCTGAGCCTCCTTGAGAATCGCATTGTTCAGGTCGTCAAACTCGCCATTGGCGCGTCGTACGTAGATACCGGTCAGGACGAACGCCGAAACAATCAGCCCGACGCCAATCGGTATGCCCCAGGTAATCGAGGACTCAGGGTTGATTTTCGCCCCAAGCACCTGCGGCCCATAGGCAATCAGAAGAATGAATCCGGAGTAAAGCCCTAGCATGATCGCCGAAAGAATCCAGGCGAATCGTTCCCTCTTGCTAACCAGCTCCTTGAAGCGCGGGCTGTTTTGAATCGAGAGGTAAATGCTGTCGTTCATTGTTTTTATCCTCGCAGCACAGATTGAGTTGGAACGGTATCCACTCTATGCGGCTGCGGGGCAGGTTCCAGACGACCTTAGTCTTAGAACGACATGACGTTTTCGCCAATTATCAGCACACCACAAATCAATGTGGGAGCGGGCTTGCTCGCGAAGAGGCCGTATCAGTCACTATCAAAGTTGACTGTCAGACCGCTTTCGCGAGCAAGCCCGCTCCCACAATTTAAAGCGACGCGACTGTTATTTGGTCCAGTCAGCCACGCGCTCAGGGTGCTTGGCGATCCAGTCCTTCGCCGCGGCTTCAGGTTTGGCACCATCCTGAATAGCCAGCATCACCTGGCCGATTTCATCCTTGGATTCCCACTGGAAGTTCTTCAGGAACTTGGCCACTTCCGGTGCCTTGGCCTCAAGCCCTTTGCTGCCGATGCTGTTCACGGTTTCTGCCGCGCCATACACGCCTTTCGGATCTTCGAGGAAGCGCAGTTTCCACTTGGCGAACATCCAGTGCGGTACCCAGCCGGTGACGGCGATGGATTCGTTTTTCTTCTCGGCACGGGTCAGCTCGGCAATCATGCCGGCACCGGAACTGGCCTTGAGTTGATAACCGGTCAGGTCGTAGTCCTTGATTGCCTGGTCGGTCTTGAGCATCACGCCTGAACCGGCGTCGATGCCGACGATGCGATTCTTGAAGGTGTCGTCGGTTTTCAGGTCCTCGATCGACTTGGCTTTGACGTACTCCGGCACGATCAATCCGATTTTTGCGTCCTTGAAGTTCGGGCCGTAATCGACGACCTGATCCTTGTTCTTCGTCCAGTATTCGCCGTGGGTCACCGGCAGCCAGGCCGAAAGCATGGCGTCGAGTTTACCGGTCGCCACGCCCTGCCACATGATCCCGGTGGCAACGGCTTGCAACTTCACGTCATAACCGAGTTTCTGCCTGATCACTTCGGCGGCCACGTTGGTCGTGGCAACGCTGTCCGACCAGCCGTCAACGTAACCGATCGTCACTTCCTTTCCGGCGGCACTGGCCACGGTAGAGCTGATCGCCAGCACCAAAGCGGCACCTGCGCCCAAGAGTCGTCGCATCTTCATCGTTACTTCCCCGAAAGTGCTGCGCTCGACGGATGCCGAGTCGCTTAAACGTATAGTTATGGTGCACAGCGCCCCCATCACGCCTCACAGCAAACTCGTCCCGACATCAGCGGAGTACTGACGCCTTCGATGATCAACCTGACGCTCATCGCGACCTGCTCTGCCAGCGACCTCAAGGCATCGAGAAACGACATCAGAAAGCCATTAATCCTGACCACGGAAAACGCGCCTGCCAAACCGCCCGAACTTTGCATGTCAAAATCATGCAGGCCACCAAGCACGCGGTAAATGCAGGTAACATGCGCCGCTTTGCTCCCACACGGCCTGACCATGTCCGCGACATACCGCTTCCCTCTTGCTGCTTATCTATTCGCTTGCCTGCTCGGGCTGTTCGCCCTTGGCGGCTTCTGGTACGGCCTCGGCAAACCGGTGGTCCTGCCGGACGCGACCAGCGCCACGCACAAGCTGCAATGCGCGTCCTATACGCCGTTCGACAAGGACCAATCGCCGTTCGACCAACCCTTCAAGCTGCGCCCCGAGCGCATGGACGCCGACCTCGCGTTGCTGGCGACCCGTTTCGAGTGCATCCGCACCTATTCCATGACCGGCCTTGAAGCCCTGCCGGACCTTGCGCGCAAACACGGTCTGAAGTTGATGATCGGCGCCTGGGTCAACAGCAACCCGGTGGACACGGAAAAAGAAGTCGACCTGCTGATCGCTTCGGCCAACGCCAACCCGGATGTGGTGAGCGCAGTGATCGTCGGCAACGAAACCCTGCTGCGCAAGGAAGTCACCGGTGCGCAATTGGCCAAGCTGATCAACAAGGTCAAGAGCCAGGTCAAACAGCCCGTCACCTATGCCGACGTCTGGGAGTTCTGGCTCAAGCACCCTGAAATTGCCCCTGCCGTGGACTTCCTGACCATCCATTTGCTGCCTTACTGGGAGGACGATCCATCGAACATCGACGCCGCCCTGCAACATGTGGCCGAAGTGCGTCAGGTGTTCGGCAACAAATTCGCGCCCAAGGACGTACTGATCGGCGAAACCGGCTGGCCGAGCGAAGGCCGCCAGCGCGAAACCGCCCTGCCGAGCCGGGTCAATGAAGCCAAATTCATTCGTGGTTTTGTCGCCATAGCCGAGCAGCAAGGCTGGCATTACAACCTGATCGAAGCCTTCGACCAGCCATGGAAGCGCGCCAGTGAAGGCGCGGTCGGCGGCTACTGGGGACTGTTCGATGCCGATCGCCAGGACAAGGGCGTACTGGCCGGGCCAGTGACAAACGTCCCGTACTGGTCGCAATGGCTGGCGGTGGGCGGCCTGATCTTTATCGGCACCCTGCTGCTTGGCGGCCGGGTTCGCACGACGCGCGCGGCGCTGGTACTGCCACTGCTCGGCGCATTGGCCGCTTGCTCGATTGGCGCCTGGGGCGACCTGGCACGCGTCACCACTCGCTTCACCAGTGAATGGCTGTGGGTCGGACTGCTGACCGTGCTGAATCTGCTGGTGCTGACCCATGCAGCACTGACACTGAGTCCACGTGACGGGTGGCGCGGGCAGGCTTTCGATTTACTGGAGCGCCGTGCTGGCTGGCTGGTTGCAACGGCAGGTTTCGCGGCGGCCGTGATGATGCTGGAACTGGTATTCGACCCGCGCTATCGCAGCTTCCCGAGCGTGGCGTTCATCGTGCCGGCGCTGGTGTATCTGTGCCGTCCGGTGAGCGTGCCGCGCCGGGAAATCGCCCTGCTGACCTTCATCATTGGCGCCGGCATCGCACCGCAGCTGTTTCGTGAAGGTTTACTGAACCAGCAGGCCTGGGGCTGGGCGCTGGTGAGTGTGTTGATGGTGGCGGCGTTGTGGCGCTGCTTGCGGGTTCGCACAGCTTGATGTTGCATTGACCCGACTGGCCTCATCGCGAGCAAGCTCGCTCCCACAATTGATCTTTGTCGCACACGGATTTTGTGTTCACTGAAGATCCACTGTGGGAGCGAGCTTGCTCGCGATAGCGAACTATCAGGCGCTGCGGGAAGCCCTGACCAACCGCAACCCCGCAATCACCACCGCAAACACCGCCAGCGTCGTGTTGTACAACGCCAATGCCGGAAACCCGAACACCAGCGCCAGCACCGCCAGCCACCACCCTGCCCGCCCCGGAACAACGAAGCCGACGATCGCAGCCGCCAACGCAACCCATCCCAGGACTGCGAAGTGAATCATCAGACCCAGGTTCGAACGCACCTGGCATTCCCAGCGGCTCGCCTCATCCACGCAAATGCCGACCCACTGCGCATCCTCCATGAAGCCATAACGCGCGCCATAACTGGCGGCCAGCCAAACAGGCAACAAAACAAGCAGCAGGATCACGGGCAGGTGGCGGGACATGAAACACTCCAATTGGCGAAAAACGGCGGCCAGCTTAATCGCCCTTAAGCGTTTCGCAAGCGATAACAACTGTTAACTGGGCATTCAATCGCTGCAAAGTGTATCGTCCAGCTACTATAACTTCGAAATCAGGCCTGTTTGGTGCCGAGGGTTGGCACTTTGGCGTATATCCGGTGGTCATAGCCTGCGAAATTCATTTGACACCTTCTTCTAAGGGATTTAGTCATGCTCCGTTCCTTGCGCTTCGCCGCCCTGTTTGGCGGCCTTATTTTGAGTGCGTCCGCACTGGCAGTCGACATTGACGCCGCCAGTTATGGCTACCCCCTGACCAACCCGTTCGAGGCGACCATCGCGACCACGCCGCCGGACCTGCGTCCGGAGCTCCCCCTGGACGATGACATCGATCAGGCAGTGCGCAGCGTCACCTTGCGTCCGGAACGGGCGTTCGAATTGCCGGACAATTTCTGGGCGGTCAAGAAACTCGACTACCGCATTGCCACGCAGGATCACGCCGCGCCGCTGATTTTCCTGATCGCCGGCACCGGTGCGCGCTATGACAGTACCCTGAACGAATACCTGAAGAAGCTCTATTACAAAGCCGGCTACCATGTGGTGCAGTTGTCATCGCCCACCAGCTATGACTTCATGAGCGCCGCCTCGCGCTTCGCCACGCCGGGCGTTTCCAAGGAAGATGCCGAAGATCTGTACCGGGTGATGCAGGCCGTGCGGGCACAGAACCCGAAAGTACCAGTCACCGACTACTACTTGACCGGGTACAGCCTGGGGGCACTGGATGCCGCCTTCGTCGCGCACCTGGACGAAACCCGCCGCAGCTTCAACTTCAAGAAAGTCCTGCTGCTCAACCCGCCGGTCAACCTCTACACCTCGATCACCAACCTCGACAAGCTGGTCCAGACCGAGGTCAAGGGCATCAACAACAGCACCACGTTCTATGAACTGGTTCTGAACAAACTGACCCGCTACTTCCAGCAGAAGGGCTACATCGACCTCAACGATGCCCTGCTCTACGACTTCCAGCAGTCCAAACAGCACCTGACCAACGAACAGATGGCCATGCTGATCGGCACCTCGTTCCGCTTTTCGGCGGCGGACATCGCCTTCACTTCGGACCTGGTCAACCGTCGCGGCCTGATTACCCCGCCCAAGTTCCCGATCACCGAAGGCACCAGCCTCACGCCATTCCTCAAGCGTGCGTTGCAATGCGACTTCGACTGCTACATCACCGAACAAGTCATCCCTATGTGGCGCGCCCGCACCGATGGCGGCAGCCTGCTGCAACTGATTGATCAGGTCAGCCTGTATGCGCTGAAGGACTATCTGCACGAAAGCCCGAAAATCGCCGTCATGCACAACGCCGACGACGTGATCCTCGGTCCAGGCGACCTGGGCTTCCTGCGCAAGACCTTCGGTGATCGCCTGACCGTTTATCCGTACGGGGGCCACTGCGGCAACATTAACTACCGCGTCAACAGTGACGCCATGCTGGAGTTCTTCCGTGGCTAAATTTCTCCTGCTTTTCGCAGCGTTACTCTGTGCAGGCGTCGCCCATGCAGACAACAGCAAAGCCAACGCCCCCGTAGTCGTCGACAGTGACGGCTTCAAGGAACCATTGAGCAAACTCAAATTCAACCCGGGCCTGGATCAGCGCGAGTTCGAGCGTTCGACGCTCGGTGCACTGGCCGTCTACGATCCGCTGGAAGAGTGGAACCGTCGCGTCTATCACTTCAACTACCGCTTTGACCAATGGGTGTTCCTGCCGGTGGTCAATGGTTACCGCTACGTCACCCCGAGCTTCCTGCGCACCGGCGTCAGCAACTTCTTCAACAACCTCGGCGACGTGCCGAACCTGTTGAACAGCCTGCTGCAACTCAAGGGCCAGCGCTCACTGGAAACCACCGGGCGACTGCTGCTCAACACCACCATCGGCATCGCCGGCCTGTGGGACCCCGCCACCGCCATGGGCCTGCCGCGCCAGAGCGAGGACTTCGGCCAGACGCTGGGCTTCTACGGCGTGCCGGGCGGCGCTTACTTCGTGCTGCCCGTCCTCGGTCCGTCGAACCTGCGTGATACCGGCGGCCTGCTGGTGGATTACACGGCCGAGAATGCGATCAACTACCTCAACGTGGCCGAGGTCAGCTCCAACCATCCGGAAGTCTTGATCCTGCGTGGCATCGACAAGCGCAACCAGACCAGCTTCCGTTATGGCCAGATGAATTCGCCGTTCGAGTACGAAAAAGTGCGTTACGTGTACACCGAGGCGCGCAAGTTGCAGATTGCCGAGTAAACCCGGTAGCCGAAAAACACTGTGGGAGCGGGCTTGCTCGCGAATAGGGTGTGTCAGACAACCTTTTAGGTGACTGACACACCCTCTTCGCGAGCAAGCCCGCTCCCACATTTGTTATGTGTTGCCTTCAGCCTTTCAGGGCTTTCCAGATTTTGCTGACGGCCATCACGCCAACCAACACCACCGCACCCGCCACAATCCCCGCCACGCCATTGAGCAACACCGGCACGATAAATCCGCCGCCACCCGCCGCCGCACCGACACTTTCGATCCAGTGATGCACCACCGGCACACCGTGCGTGAGAATCCCGCCGCCCACCAGGAACATCGCCGCGGTGCCGATCACCGACAGGCTCTTCATCATGTACGGTGCCGCACGCAGAATCGCGCCGCCGATGCTTTTCGCCATCTGCCCGGGTTTCTGGGTCAACCACAGGCCAAGGTCGTCGAGCTTGACGATACCCGCCACCAATCCGTACACGCCGACCGTCATGACAATGGCAATGCCCGAAAGCACGATGATCTGCTGGGTCAACGGAGCTCCGGCCACGGTGCCGAGGGTGATGGCGATGATCTCCGCCGAAAGAATGAAGTCGGTGCGGATCGCGCCTTTGATCTTGTCCTTCTCGAACGCCACCAGGTCAATGGCAGGATCGGCCACCGCCTCGACCAGTTGCGCATGCTCGGCGGCGTCTTCAGCCTTGCTGTGCAGGAACTTGTGGGCGAGCTTTTCAAAGCCTTCGAAGCACAGATAAGCGCCGCCGACCATCAACAACGGCGTGACCAGCCACGGAATGAACGCACTGATCGCCAATGCCGACGGCACCAGGATCAATTTATTGATGAACGAACCCTTGGCAACCGCCCAGACCACCGGGATTTCCCGCTCGGCCCGCACACCACTGACTTGCTGGGCATTGAGTGCCAGGTCGTCACCGAGTACGCCGGCCGTTTTCTTGGCGGCCATTTGGGTCATTACCGACACGTCGTCCAGCACGGCCGCGATATCGTCGATCAGCAACAGCAAACTGCTTCCTGCCATGAATCGGGTTTCCTTCTGCAATGAATGCGCAGCAGCATAGCGCGACATAAGAGCCTACGGTGCATTCTTGAGCGCCGCGCGAGGCCGGTGATACCATGCGCAACCGCCAGAACAGGCAAGGAATCACCGGGTTTATGAGCACTATCCGCGAGCGCAACAAACAATTGATCCTGCGTGCCGCCAGTGAGGAGTTCGCCGACAAAGGCTTCGCTGCGACCAAAACCAGCGACATCGCAGCCAAGGCGGGATTGCCCAAGCCCAACGTCTACTACTACTTCAAATCCAAGGAAAACCTCTACCGCGAGGTCCTGGAAAGCATCATCGAACCGATCCTGCAGGCTTCGACACCGTTCAATCCGGACGGCGAACCCGGTGAAGTGCTCAGCGGCTACATTCGCTCGAAAATCCGCATCTCCCGCGACCTGCCTTTCGCCTCCAAGGTGTTCGCCAGCGAAATCATGCACGGCGCGCCCCACCTGAGCAGCGACCTGGTCGAACAACTCAATGGCCAGGCCAAACACAACATCGAGTGCATCCAGACCTGGATCGACCGCGGACAAATCGCCCCCATCGACCCCAACCACCTGATGTTCAGCATCTGGGCCGCTACCCAGACCTACGCCGACTTCGACTGGCAGATCACCGCCATCACCGGCAAGGCCAGGCTGGATGAAGAAGATTACGAAGCGGCGGCGCAGACGATTATCCGGTTGGTGCTCAAGGGGTGTGAGCCGGAGCGGTAGACCGAGTCGCGACCTTCGCGAGCAAGCCCGCTCCCACAGGGGATTTGCAACACCATAGATCCAATGTGGGAGCGGGCTTGCTCGCGAATGGCGGCAACCCGGTTTTAGATCAAACCCAGATCGCATCCCACAACGGATAGTCACCCAGCTTCCCGACCAGCCCTGCCCGCAATGGGTTAGCCACGACATATCGAGCCAGCTTTACCAGGTCTTCCTCTTTTCGTAGCGCATGATCATGAAAGCCTTGCTGCCAAAGGCTACCTGTTCTGCCGAGCGCCGAATTGACTGCACGAGTGCTCAGGGATTTCGCCTGACACATCAATTGCGCCAACGTCCCCTTTTGCAACTGAATCAGCCAATGAAAATGATCGGGCATGACCACCCAGGCCAGTGTGTCGACAAAGCCGTCATCCTGCGCTTGCCTGAATTGCTGAACAACCAGTCTGCCAAGGGTGTAATCCCTGAAAACAGGTTCCCGCTTCAGGGTATTGGCAGTCAGTAGGTAAATGCGATTTTGCTCGGCGTAGCGGCCGATGCGCAGGCGGTGTGATGCTGACAGCTCAGGCATTCCTTGCCCTCTCTCATGTTGAAGTCATGAAAGGCTAGTTCAGCCGCTACGGGACTATGGGGGTAGACCCTTAGCTGGATGTGTCTGGGAGATCGCCTTCGCGAGCAAGCCCGCTCCCACACTTGATCGCTGACGTTCACAAAATTTGTGTACGCAAAAAATCCAATGTGGGAGCGGGCTTGCTCGCGAAGGCGATTGATCAGGCGCTACAGATCAAGCCGCCACCCCCGCATCCGCCACCAACCCCAACGCCTCGATGGCATTGATCGCGCACTGCTCGTCAACATCCGACAGATCGCCGCTGATCCCCACCGCCCCCAGCACGTTCCCGTCCTGATCCCGCACCAGCACACCACCCGGTGCCGGCACGACGCTGCCCTGCCCCAGGCTATTCAACGCGGCGATAAACGCCGGGCGTTGCTGGGCGTCCAGCGCCAGCAGGCGTGAGCCCTTGCCCAGGGCGATGGCGCCCCAGGCTTTGCCGATGGCGACGTGCGGGCGCAGCAGGCTGGCGCCGTCTTCGCGTTGCAAGGTGATCAGATGCCCGCCGGCATCCAGTACCGCAATGGTCAAGGGTGCCGCGGCGATTGCTCGCCCGGCGGTGATGGCCTCGTTGACCAGGTTGACTGCGACTTTCAAGGTTAAAGCGCTCATGGTGCCGCCCTCATTTTGTTATAGGGAAAGTCGTGGGGCTGCGCGTTTGTGCCGCAGCCCGATGCAACAAATAGAACACAATGAATTATTTTTTTGTATACAATAATTCTCGAAAGGCGCCACATGCGACGAAAAGCCACAGTGGAAAGGGCTTCCGACGAATGAAACAAGCGCTTGAGAAAATGGATTGACCTGCGCCGTCCGCCGTGAATACACTCTGCGCAAAGCCACTTGTATACAATTACAAAACGTAAAGAGGCACAAAACCATGAGCAAAATGAGAGCAATCGAAGCCGCCGTTCTGGTGATGCGCCGTGAAGGGGTCGATACCGCTTTTGGCATCCCGGGTGCCGCCATCAACCCGCTGTACTCCGCCCTGCAAAAGGTCGGCGGCATCGATCACGTACTCGCTCGCCACGTTGAAGGCGCCTCGCACATGGCCGAGGGCTACACCCGCACCAAGGCCGGCAACATCGGCGTGTGCATCGGTACTTCCGGCCCTGCCGGCACCGACATGGTCACCGGGCTCTACAGCGCCTCGGCCGACTCGATTCCAATCCTCTGCATCACAGGGCAAGCACCCCGCGCCCGTATGCACAAGGAAGACTTCCAGGCTGTCGACATCACCAGCATCGTCAAGCCAGTCACCAAGTGGGCGACCACTGTTCTGGAACCGGGCCAGGTGCCTTACGCGTTCCAGAAAGCCTTCTATGAAATGCGCTCCGGCCGTCCAGGCCCGGTGCTGATCGACCTGCCGTTCGACGTTCAAATGGCGGAAATCGAATTCGACATCGACGCTTACCAGCCACTGCCACTGGCCAAGCCGACCGCTAGCCGGGTTCAGGTCGAGAAGGCCTTGGCCTTGCTGGATCAGGCCGAGCGTCCATTGCTGGTGGCCGGTGGCGGCATCATCAACGCCGACGCCAGCGACCTGCTGGTGGAGTTCGCCGAGCTGACCGGTATTCCGGTGATCCCGACCCTGATGGGCTGGGGCACCATCCCGGACGATCACCCACTGATGGTGGGCATGGTTGGCTTGCAGACCTCGCACCGCTACGGCAACGCGACCATGCTCAAGTCGGACGTGGTACTGGGCATCGGTAACCGTTGGGCCAACCGTCACACCGGTTCGGTTGACGTCTACACCGAAGGCCGCAAGTTCATCCACGTCGACATCGAAGGCACTCAGATCGGCCGCGTGTTCACCCCGGACCTGGGCATCGTGTCCGACGCCGCTGCCGCGCTGACCGTGTTCATCGAAGTCGCTCGCGAATGGCAAGCCGCCGGCAAGCTGAAAAACCGCAGCGCCTGGCTGCAAGACTGCCAGCAGCGTAAAGCCAGCCTGCAGCGCAAGACTCACTTCGACAACGTGCCGGTCAAGCCGCAGCGCGTTTACGAAGAGATGAACCAGGTGTTCGGCAAGGACACCTGCTACGTCAGCACCATCGGTCTGTCGCAGATTGCCGGCGCGCAGTTCCTGCACGTCTACAAGCCGCGCCACTGGATCAACTGCGGTCAGGCAGGCCCTCTGGGCTGGACCATTCCGGCAGCGCTGGGCGTGGTCAAGGCTGATCCGAACCGTAAAGTCGTGGCCCTGTCGGGGGACTATGACTTCCAGTTCATGATCGAGGAATTGGCGGTGGGCGCGCAGTTCAAGCTGCCGTACATCCATGTCGTGGTGAACAACTCGTACCTGGGCCTGATCCGCCAGGCGCAACGCGGTTTCGACATGGACTACTGCGTGCAGTTGTCCTTCGACAACCTGAACGCGCCGGAACTCAACGGCTACGGTGTCGACCACGTTGCAGTGGCCGAAGGCCTGGGTTGCAAGGCGCTGCGTGTGTTCGAACCGGCTCAGATCCAGCCTGCCCTGCGCAAGGCTCAGGAACTGATCGAAGAGTTCAAGGTGCCGGTGATCGTCGAGATCATCCTGGAGCGCGTGACCAACATTTCCATGGGCACCGAGATCAACGCCGTCAACGAATTCGAAGACCTGGCGCTGGTCGGCAACGACGCACCAACCGCGATTTCGCTGCTGGACTAACTGCTGACCGCTCTCCCTGTGGGAGCGGGCTTGCTCGCGAAGGCAGTCTGACATTCACCATTTATGTCGACTGACACTGCGCCTTCGCGAGCAAGCCCGCTCCCACAAGGGACTTCATACATATACAGGAGACCACCATGCCGCGTTTCGCAGCCAACCTGTCCATGCTGTTCACCGAACAGGACTTTCTTGCCCGTTTCGAAGCGGCCGCCAAAGCCGGCTTCAGTGGTGTCGAGTACCTGTTCCCGTACGACTTCAGCTCCGCCGAAATCAAGGCCAAGCTCGACGCCAACGGTCTGACCCAAGTGCTGTTCAACCTGCCGGCCGGTGACTGGGCCAAGGGCGAGCGCGGTATCGCGTGCCTGCCGGACCGGGTTGAGGAGTTCCGTGCCGGTGTCGATCTGGCCATCGCCTACGCGCAAGTGCTGGGCAACACCCAGATCAACTGCCTGGCCGGTATTCGGCCGCAGGGCTTTGACGATGCCACCGTGGAGAAAACCTTCGTCGCCAACCTCAAGTACGCAGCCGACAAGCTGCAAGCGGCGGGCATCAAGCTGGTGATGGAAGCGATCAACACCCGTGACATTCCAGGTTTCTACCTGAACAACACGGCGCAAGCCCTGTCGATTCGCGAGCAGGTCGGCAGCGCCAACCTGTTCCTGCAATACGACATCTACCACATGCAAATAATGGAAGGCGACCTGGCCCGCACCCTGCAATCGCACCTGGGCGAGATCAACCACGTGCAGCTCGCGGACAACCCGGGGCGCAACGAACCAGGCACCGGTGAAATCAACTACCGCTTCCTGTTCGAACACCTGGACCGCATCGGTTACCAGGGCTGGGTCGGTTGCGAATACAAGCCGCTGACCACCACCGAAGCAGGCCTGAGCTGGCTGAAAACCCATAACGCAATCTGACACATATCCCTGTAGGAGCGAGCCTGCTCGCGATGGTCGTCAACGATTACGCGGGCTGTCTGGATGCCCGCGTTGCTTCGGGGTTCATCGCGAGCTGGCTCGCTCCTACAGAAAGCACAAAACAAGAGGATTTTCTCATGGCTAAAATCGGATTTATCGGCACCGGCATCATGGGCCACCCAATGGCGTTGAACCTGCAGAAAGCCGGTCACAGCCTGTTCCTGTCGGCGCACCACGACGCCGCCCCTGCCGACCTGGTCGCCGCTGGCGCCGTTGCTCTGGCGAACCCGAAAGAAGTCGCCCAGGAAGCTGAATTCATCATCGTCATGGTGCCGGATACCCCGCAGGTCGACGACGTGCTGTTCCGCGCCGATGGCATTGCCGCCGGTGTTGGCAAAGGCAAAGTAGTGATCGACATGAGTTCGATCTCGCCGACCGCCACCAAGGCTTTCGCCGCGAAGATCAACGAAAAAGGCGCGCAATACCTCGACGCCCCGGTCTCCGGCGGTGAAGTCGGCGCCAAGGCGGCGACCCTGAGCATCATGGTCGGCGGCGATGCCAACGCCTTCGAACGCGCCCTGCCGCTGTTCCAGGCCATGGGCAAGAACATCACCCTGGTCGGTGGCAACGGCGACGGTCAAACCGCCAAGGTGGCCAACCAGATCATCGTGGCCCTGAACATCCAGGCGGTGGCCGAAGCCCTGCTGTTCGCTTCGAAAAACGGTGCCGATCCAGCCAAGGTGCGTGAAGCACTGATGGGCGGTTTCGCTTCCTCGAAGATCCTCGAAGTGCACGGCGAGCGCATGATCAAGGGCACCTTCGACCCTGGCTTCCGCATCAGCCTGCACCAGAAGGACCTGAACCTGGCCCTGCAAGGCGCCAAGGAGCTGAACATCAACCTGCCGAACACCGCCAACACCCAGCAAGTGTTCAGCACCTGCGCGGCGATCGGTGGCAGCAACTGGGATCACTCGGCGCTGATCAAGGGCCTGGAACACATGGCGAACTTCTCGATCCGCGACAAGAAGTAAGTCCTGCCCCATCCCCATGTGGGAGCGGGCTTGCTCGCGAAGGCGCCATGTCAGTCAACATCTCTGTTGAATGTGAAGCCGCCTTCGCGAGCAAGCCCGCTCCCACACTGGACCGAGTTGCCCTTCAAATAACAAGAATTCCGGGAGCCCGCCATGTCGGTCGATCCGCAACAATTGCTGCGTGAGCTGTTTGCCACAGCCATCGACGCGGCGCATCCGCAACAAGTCCTCGAAGCCCATCTGCCTGCCGACCGCAGCGGTCGCGTCATTGTCATCGGCGCCGGCAAAGCCGCAGCTGCCATGGCCCAGGTGGTCGAGCGTTGCTGGCAGGGCGAAGTGTCAGGCCTGGTGGTGACCCGTTACGGTCACGGCGCACCTTGCGAAAAAATCGAAGTGGTCGAAGCCGCGCACCCGGTACCGGACGCCGCCGGCCTGGCCGTGGCCAAGCGTGTGCTGGAACTGGTCAGCGACCTCAACGAATCCGACCGCGTGATCTTCCTGCTCTCCGGTGGTGGCTCTGCCCTGCTGGCACTGCCGGCCGAAGACATCACCCTGGCCGACAAGCAGTCGATCAACAAAGCCCTGCTCAAGTCCGGCGCGACCATCGGCGAGATGAACTGCGTGCGCAAGCACCTCTCGGCGATCAAGGGCGGCCGCCTGGGCAAAGCCTGCTGGCCGGCCACTGTCTACACCTATGCGATTTCCGATGTACCGGGCGATCTCGCCACGGTCATCGCCTCTGGCCCTACCGTGGCCGACCCGAGCACCTCGGCCGAAGCCCTGGCGATCCTCAAGCGCTACGCCATCGAGGTTCCGGCCTCGGTGCGCACCTGGCTGCAAAGCCCCGAGTCGGAAACCGTCAAACCCGGCGACCCGAGCCTGGCACGCAGTCACTTCCAATTGATCGCCCGTCCGCAGCAATCCCTTGAAGCGGCAGCAGTGAAATGCCGTCAGGCCGGGTTCAGCCCGCTGATCCTCGGCGACCTCGAAGGCGAATCCCGCGAGGTGGCGAAGGTCCACGCCGGCATCGCGCGACAGATCGTCCTGCACGGTCAGCCGCTGGCGGCGCCCTGCGTGATTCTCTCGGGCGGCGAAACCACCGTCACCGTGCGCGGCAATGGCCGCGGCGGGCGCAACGCCGAGTTCCTGCTGAGCCTGACCGACAGCCTCAAAGGCCTGCCCGGCGTCTACGCACTGGCCGGTGACACCGACGGCATCGACGGTTCGGAAGACAACGCCGGGGCAATCATGACCCCGGACAGCTACGCCCGCGCCGCCGCGAAGGGCCTGAGCGCCAGCGACGAGTTGGACAACAACAATGGCTACGGCTACTTCGAGGCACTCGACGCCCTGATCGTCACAGAGCCGACCCGAACCAACGTCAACGACTTCCGCGCCATTCTGATCCTTGAGAGCACTAAACATGACGCCTGACAAAAAGGTCAAAATCCTCGCTACGCTCGGCCCGGCCATCGATGGCATCGACGACATCCGTGAGCTGGTGCTGGCCGGGGTCAACATCTTCCGCCTGAACTTCAGCCATGGCGATCACGCCGACCACGCCCAGCGTTTCCAGTGGATTCGTGAAGTCGAGCGCCAACTGAATTATCCATTGGGCATCCTGATGGATCTGCAAGGCCCGAAACTGCGGGTCGGCAAGTTCGCCGAAGGCAAGGTGCAACTGGTACGTGGCCAGGCCCTGCGCCTGGACCTTGATGCCACGCCGGGCGATGAGCGCCGGGTCAACCTGCCCCACCCGGAAATCATCGCCGCGCTGGAGCCGGGTATGGACCTGCTGCTGGACGACGGCAAGTTGCGCCTGCGGGTCGTGACCAAATACGCCGACGCCATCGACACCACCGTACTCAATGGCGGCGAACTGTCGGACCGCAAAGGTGTGAACGTGCCGCAAGCGGTGCTCGACCTGAGCCCGCTGACCGCCAAGGATCGCCGCGACTTGACCTTCGGTCTGGAGCTGGGCGTGGACTGGGTGGCGCTGTCGTTCGTGCAGCGTCCCGACGACATCCGCGAAGCCCGCAGCCTGATCGGCGACAAGGCCTTCCTGATGGCCAAGATCGAGAAGCCCTCGGCTGTCGAACAACTGCGCGAGATCGCCGAATTGAGCGATGCGATCATGGTCGCCCGCGGTGACCTGGGTGTGGAAGTGCCGGCCGAAAGCGTCCCGCAGATCCAGAAGAACATCATCAGCACCTGCCGCCAGCTCGGCAAACCGGTGGTGGTGGCCACGCAGATGCTGGAGTCGATGCGCTTCTCGCCGGCGCCCACCCGCGCCGAAGTCACAGACGTCGCCAACGCCGTGGCCGAAGGTGCGGACGCGGTGATGCTGTCGGCGGAAACCGCATCCGGCGAATACCCGCTCGAAGCCGTGCAGATGATGAGCAAGATCATCCGCCAGGTGGAAAACGGTCCGGACTACCAGACTCAACTCGACGTCAGCCGACCGAAAGCCGAAGCCACCGTTTCCGACGCGATCAGCTGCGCCATTCGCCGTATCAGCAACGTGCTGCCGGTGGCGGTGCTGGTCAATTACAGCGAATCCGGCGCGTCGAGCCTGCGTGCGGCGCGGGAGCGGCCGACCGTGCCGATCCTCAACCTGACGCCGAACCTGCAGACCGCCCGTCGCCTGAGCGTGGCCTGGGGTGTGCACTCGGTGGTCAACGATCGCCTGCGCCAGGTCGATGAAGTCTGCTCCACAGCGCTGGAGATCGCCCAGGCCCAAGGCATGGCGCAGCGTGGCGACACCTTATTGATCACCGCCGGTGTGCCCTTTGGGCAGCCGGGATCGACTAACTCTCTGCGTATCGAGACATTGATCTAGCGCCCATACCGGCCTCATCGCGAGCAAGCTCGCTCCCACAATTGATTTGTGTACGGCACAAATACAATGACTGAGCAAAGACTCAATGTGGGAGCGAGCTTGCTCGCGATGCAGGCAACTCGGTTTCATTGACTTTCAGAACTGCCATGCCTGCCAATCACTTCAACACCCACTGCCCCGACTGGGCCGAGGCCTTGCTCAACGGCTTCAGCCAGATCTTTCTCCAGCGTAATCCGCTGTGCGGCCTGCTGTGTCTGTTGGCCATTTTGTTCACTGCGCCCGCCTTGCTGGGCGGCGCCTTACTCGGCGGTGTCGCCGGGTTGTTCACCGCACAACGTCGCAACTACGCCAAGGCTGACCGTCAGGCCGGGTTGTTCAGCTACAACGGCGTTCTGCTCGGTCTGTTGCTGAGCCTGTACTTCCCCTGGTCGGCGATGATGCCGCCGCTGATTCTGGCCGCCGGCGGCCTGAGCGCGATGCTCACCCAGCAGTGGCTCAAGCGCGTCCGGCTCAGCCAATACCTCCCCGCCTACACCACACCATTCGTGCTGCTGAGCTGGGTGCTGCTGTGCTTCGCCACTCCCTCGACAGAGGCGCATTTGATCGAAGTCAGC
Source organism: Pseudomonas sp. GNP012 (assembly GCF_054343835.1). Lineage (NCBI taxonomy): Bacteria > Pseudomonadati > Pseudomonadota > Gammaproteobacteria > Pseudomonadales > Pseudomonadaceae > Pseudomonas > Pseudomonas sp. GNP012. The sequence continues at coordinate 3,691,698 of NZ_JBTGUU010000001.1, forward strand.
ACCCTGAACATGCTCGCTGCCCCTTTCAAAGGCATCGGTCAGGTGATGTTCCTCGGTCATCCGCTGGCCGGTGCGATGATTGCCGCCGGTTTGCTGATCGCTGATCGCCGCGCCTTCTGCTGGGCATTATTGGCATCTGCCGCGGGCATGGGCTGGAGCCTGCTGCAGCACGATTTCTACACCGCACTGCTCGGCCTCGGCGGCTACAACGCCGTACTCGCCACCCTCGCCTTCAGCTCGCAACGTCGCCAACCGTGGCTGCCGCTGGTCGGCATCGGCCTGGCGCTGTTGCTGACGCCGGTGTTTGCCGCCATCGGTCTGCCCACGCTGACCGCGCCGTTCATTCTTGCCTGCTGGCTGATCCGCACGATTGTGCAGATGCTCGGCAAAGCCACAGTCGAAAGCGCGCCTTGCGCTACCGGGGAGAATCAACCTAGGCTGCGCTGATCATCGAGTCAGGCGTTATCCATGGACAGCAACAAACACTGGCGTGAAGACCTTTACGTCATGATTTTCCAGACCGACACCCAGGCGGGCCGGCGCTTCGACGGCATCCTGCTGTTGATCATCCTCGCCAGCCTGGTGATCGTGATGCTCGACAGCATCGACAGCATTCACCGCAACTACGCCGATGTACTCGCCTATATCGAGTGGGGCTTCACGGTGATCTTCCTCGGCGAATACATCCTGCGCCTGTACTGCTCGCCCAAACCCCTGCGCTACGCCTTCAGCTTTTACGGACTGGTGGACCTGCTGGCCATCGTGCCCGGCATCCTCGCGCTGTATTACGCCGATGCGCAGTATCTGCTGATTATCCGGATCATCCGCATGCTGCGGATTTTCCGCGTGCTCAAGCTCAGCCCTTATCTCAAGCAAGCCAACTACCTGATGTCGGCGCTGCGCGGCAGCAAGCAGAAAATCGTGGTGTTCCTGGTCAGCGTCTGCACGCTGGTGACGGTATTCGGCACGCTGATGTATGTGATCGAAGGCCCGGAACATGGCTTCACCAGCATTCCCAAAGGCATCTATTGGGCTATCGTGACACTGACCACCGTGGGCTTCGGCGACATCGTGCCGAAGACGCCGCTGGGCCAGGTTGTTTCGTCGCTGGTGATGATCACCGGCTATTCGATCATCGCGGTGCCAACCGGGATTTTCACCGCTGAACTGGCCAACGCCATGCGCGGCGATCAACTTCAACACGACTGCCCGGTGTGCAAGAAAAACAGCCACGAACAGGGTGCTGCATTCTGCTCCCGTTGCGGTAATGCACTGTTCAAAAAACTGGAATAAGCAAAGAGCTTTTTAATCTTTAAAGGACTAAACGCGCCCGGCTATAGTCGCGTGCTCTGAAACCAACAAATAACCTGTAGGAGCTGCCGCAGGCTGCGATCTTTTGATTTTTCGTTTTTTAGAAGCAAGATCAAAAGATCGCAGCCTTCGGCAGCTCCTACATAGAACAAGGAATTCGCAGTGAAAAAACTCTTTGGCGCCTCACTTCTCGCCGCTGGCCTGGCCCTGGGCAACATCGCCCAGGCTGCACCGACGCTGCTCAACGTTTCCTACGACGTGATGCGCGACTTCTACAAGGACTACAACACTGCGTTCCAGAAACACTGGCAAGCCGAGCACAACGAAAACATCACCCTGCAGATGTCCTTTGGCGGCTCCAGCAAACAGGCACGCTCGGTGATCGACGGTCTGCCGGCGGATGTCATCACCATGAACATGGCCACCGACATCAATGCCCTGGCGGACAACGGCAAACTGGTCCCGGACAACTGGGTCACGCGCCTGCCGAACAATAGTGCGCCGTTCACCTCGGCCACCGTGTTCATCGTGCGCAAGGGCAACCCGAAAGCCCTGAAAGACTGGCCGGACCTGCTCAAGGATGGCGTGCAAGTCATCGTGCCGAACCCGAAGACTTCGGGGAACGGTCGCTACACCTACCTGTCGGCCTGGGGTTACGTGCTGAAAAACGGCGGTGACGAGAACAAGGCCAAAGACTTCGTCGGCAAGCTGTTCAAGCAAGCGCCGGTACTCGATACCGGTGGCCGCGCCGCCACCACCACCTTCATGACCAACCAGATCGGCGACGTGCTGGTGACCTTCGAGAACGAAGCGGAAATGATCGCCCGCGAGTTCGGCCGTGATCAGTTCGAAGTCATCTACCCAAGCGTTTCCGCCGAAGCCGAGCCACCGGTGTCGGTGGTCGACAAAACCGTCGACAAGAAAGGCACCCGCGCCGCCGCCGAGGAATACCTGAAGTACCTGTGGTCGCCGCAAGGCCAGGAGATCGCTGCCGCCAATTACCTGCGTCCGCGTGACCCGGCCGTGCTGGCCAAGTACACCGACCGTTTCCCGAAAGTGGACTTCCTGTCCGTCGAGAAGACCTTCGGTGACTGGCGTACCGTGCAGAAGACCCACTTCAACGATGGCGGGATTTTCGACCAGATTTATGCGCAATAAACACCTGTAGGAGCGAGCTTGCTCGCGATGGACGTCAACGATAATGCGTTTTTTCTAAATGAACGCGTTGACCGTGACTCCATCGCGAGCAGGCTCGCTCCTACAGGCAAGGCCATTCGGCGGACGACACACGCGTCCGCCAGTCATTCCGCAATGGAATGATAGCTATCACTCCAATCCCGCTTCCGCCGTTTCAGTCAGCCCATTAGCCTGCGCGCATTCCTTTCCGTACAGCGAGACCCGTTATGAACCCAGCGACCCAGGCGCCCCACCGCACCGCGACAATGACCCGAGGCATGGTGCTGCTGTTCGCTTTCTGCTGCGGCGCCATTGTCGCCAACATCTACTACGCCCAGCCGATCATCGGCCTGATCGCCCCGGACATCGGCCTGAGCAACACCATGGCCAGCCTGATCGTTTCCCTGACCCAGATCGGCTATGCACTGGGGCTGTTTTTCCTGGTGCCGCTGGGGGATCTGCTGGAGAACCGCCGGTTGATGATCATCACCACCCTGGTGGCGATTGCCAGCCTGCTGGGTGCGGCGTTCACCGATCAGCCGAACGTGTTCTTGCTGATTTCGCTGTTGGTGGGGTTCAGCTCGGTTTCGGTGCAGATCCTGATTCCACTGGCCGCACACCTGGCGCCGGAGGAAACCCGTGGCCGTGTGGTGGGCGGGATCATGGGCGGTTTGCTGCTCGGCATTCTACTGGCCCGGCCGGTGTCCAGCGTGGTGGCCGACCACTTCGGCTGGCGCGCGATGTTTGTAATTGCCGCCGTGTTGATGGCGGCCATCAGCATCGTGCTGGCCGTGACCATTCCCAAGCGTGAGCCTGATCACAGCGCCTCCTATGGCCAGTTACTGGGCTCGCTGTGGACGCTGCTGCGCAAGCAACCGGTGCTGCGTCAGCGGGCGTTTTACCAGGGCTGCATGTTTGCCACTTTCAGCCTGTTCTGGACCGCCGTACCGCTGGAGTTGGCGCGCAATCACGGTTTGTCGCAAAGCGAGATCGCGATTTTCGCCCTGGTCGGGGCCATCGGCGCCATCGCCGCCCCGATCGCCGGACGCCTGGCCGATGCCGGGCACACCCGCATCGCGTCGTTGCTGGCCCTGCTGTTCGCCAGCCTGAGTTTTATGCCGGCGTTCATCCATCCGGCCTACAGCGTCATCGGCCTGGCCGTGACCGGCGTGGTGCTGGACTTCTGCGTGCAGATGAACATGGTCCTCGGCCAGCGTGCGGTGTACGCCCTCGACGGCAAAAGCCGCAGCCGCCTGAATGCGCTGTACATGACCAGCATCTTCATCGGCGGCGCCTTCGGTTCTTCGGTGGCCAGCGCAGTGTACGAACAGGGCGGCTGGTTGTGGATCGTGATCGTCGGCAGTGCATTTCCGCTGCTGGCGTTGTTGCGGTTCCTGAGTGTTTCGCCAAAGGCATCGTTGGCGACGGCTTAAAACCTTTGACTTGCGACATCCTCAAGATTTTGCACAAGGACCCTCAATGGACCGCCTCGGCGCAATGGAAACCTTCGTCTACGTGGTGGAAACCGGCTCGTTTTCCTCCGCGGCACGACGCCTGAAAATCGGCCAGCCGGCCGTGTCGAAAACCATCGCGCAACTCGAATCGCGTCTGGCGGTGCGATTGTTGCTGCGCTCGCCCCGCGGCCTGACGCCCACCGAAGCCGGGCTGGCCTTTTTCGAGCGGGCCAAGCGTGCCATCGAAGAAGCCGACGAGGCCGACAACGCCGCACGGGGTTGCGCCAGCGGGCTGAGTGGCAAACTGCGTATCTGCGCGGCGGTCACCTTCGGCCGGCTGCACATCGTTCCGCACCTGGGCCCCTTCCTGGAGCAACACCCGGAGCTGAACATCGACCTGATGCTCGACGATCGCAATGTCAATCTGGTGGAAGAAGGCGTCGATATCGCCCTGCGCATGGGCGCGTTGAGCGACTCGGGCCTGACTGCGCGCAAGATCGCCGAATGCCGGCGCATGGTACTGGGTACACCGGCGTACTTCGAAAAACACGGCGCCCCCACCTGCCCCGCCGACCTGTGCAAGCATCAGGCAATCGTCTACACCCTCGGTGACGGCGCCAATTGGCAATTCAACAAGGCCGGCGAGAAGCAATCGGTGATCGTCAGCGGCCGGATCCGAGTCAACGCCGCCGAAGGCCTGCGTGAAGCCGTGCTGGCCCATCAAGGACTGACCATGGCCTCGCAATGGATGTTTGCGCCAGAACTGGCCGACGGTTCGGTCCGGGAAGTGATGAAGGACTGGGCATTGCCGAACCAGGACCTGTGGGCGGTGTTCCCTACAGGCAGGATGGCCAGCGCCAAGGCTCGGGCGTTTGTGGAGTATGTGCAGGGGTTGTTGGGCAGGAAGGCCTGACAGGCAGCTCAATCAAGATCAAAAATTCACAGGCTGCGCCATTGCCTGCATTGGCCGCGTACAAAGGTAATTGCTCGTCGTCCGTTCCCGGCAATGTCAGGTAAATCGGTGTCACTCGTCAATGCAGACCAACAAACGCTCGACCGTTTGCTCAAGCGGCCCGGAGTTGTCGAGCACCTGTACGGTCGGGTCGTCCACCAGAAGTTGCTCGCTGAATCGCGCATTGCGCGCCAGACGCTGATCGATCTCGATCAACGATTCTCGCCCGCGCTCCAGCAAGCGATGGCGCAGTACCGCTTGATCCACAGTCAACAACAGCACCAACACGTCTGGATAGCGCAGGCGCGTGCTCTGCAAATGCCCCCGAGAGCCATTGACCAGCACGTCCTGGCCGGCGGCCAGCCAATCGTCGATTTCCCGCGGGATGCCATAGGACAACCCATTGGCGTGCCAGCTCAGGGCAAACGCGCCCTGAGCTTCCATATCCGCAAACTGCTGCGCACTGACACCCAGCGCCGCCTCGCCCACGGCTTCGGCCGAGCGGGTAATGACCCGCCTCACGATACGACAGCCGCGTTCGGCCAACCGCGTTCGCGCGGCATCCAGCAGGCTGTCCTTGCCCGAACCTGAAGGCCCGATGAGATAGATCAACCTGCCCGCCATCAAAACACCCTCTTCATTTGTCGCCATGCTTGCTGGACCACCGGCAAACCATCCTGACTGCGCTTGCACCCGATCAGCCCGCTGGCCCGGCGAATGATCCATCACCTGCACCCGTTGCACCAGCAGGTTTTCCACCCGATCACGGTATAGGCCCAGGGTGTTCGACCAGTGCCGGTTAAAAACTGTTACCTATGTGCTTGAACTGTTTTGTTACCTATGTGGGTGAGTCATACCCTGCGATCTTTTGAATTTGATTTTTGACAATGTCGAAGGGGCGGAAGATCAAGATCAAAAGATCGCAGCCTTCGGCAGCTCCTACAGGGGGGAATGCCTACAACCCCACCACTCAACAGGCCGAGCGTTAGCTCGCCTGCCGCTCTTGATCTTGATCCACCCGCCCCCTCGGCAGGCTGAGCGCAGGTGTTCATCCGGGGATGGGCGCGCAGCGCCGTTCGACGCAGTCGAACTCATTGCATGTAGGTCGAAGCGAAGCCGACCGGAGGGCAATGCCCCCGGATGGACACCGGAGCGAAGGAACCCCGAGCCTCAGCGAGGGGCCGTACGTAAGGGGCGAGACCTTTGGTTACTTTGGGGCGTTTGCCAAAGTGACCCGCTGTAAGAGCGGAACCGTAAGTCGCCGTTACCGAAGAAACGGATATGTACACGGTCAACAAAAGACAGGTCGGCTGTCAGGCCGCCTTCGCGAGCAAGCCCGCTCCCACAGGGGTTCAGCACTAGCCCAACGATCACATTTCAGCAGGCACAAAAAAGGCGACCCGAAAGTCGCCTTAGTGCCTCACTGCCCGAATTGCCGCCCAAGCCCACCCGGAACACCGTGAATGTCAGTTTCCTCCCACGGCCCTTTCGGACTGATCGACCGGCTCCAGCCGTTATCCCAGCGGTAATAGGTACGCTGGCGATAAAAGGTATTGGGCTGATCATCAAGCACATAAACCCCAAGCTTCGGATCCCAATGACTATTGCCCCCCGGTGGTGGCGCAAAGCTGGCGGACGTGCGCGGGAGCGGCTTGGAGGGTTTTACCGGAACAGACGGCTTGCTCGGTACCGGCGACGTCGATGGCGTGGGGCTGGGCTGCGACCGCGGAATCGGCGGCGGAGCCGTTTGCTCCGGTGGTCGCTGGACCGCACAAGCGTTTAACCCCAAAACGACGCTGAGCAGGGCAATACGAGCGATGGCGGTCATGGTAGCGTTTCCTGTTATTTGTCCGGACTGTCGATGGTCAGTGTTTGCGGCGCGGTGGTGCTGCTGGCCAAAGGCTGGCTGCGACCGATCCACTCGCCGGCGGTCGGTTTGCCGGCACGGGAAATACGCGCAACCAGTTGGACTTCAGGGAAGTTCGACAGTTTCAATTGCGGCATCATCGCGTCGGCATCGCTCAGCTCGACGGTCACCGGCAGGTCGGCCACGGTCATGCGCTTGACCGCCAGCGGGGCCGGCGGACCGGAGACAGCACGGGCGAAGATGAACACGCTGTCGCCAGGCTGGACCTTGGTTTTGAGCTCGGCAGCCAGATCGACGCTGACCTTGAGCAACGCCGCGGTCTTGGCCGCCGGTGCTTGCGCAACCTTGCCACCACTGGCCACCAGTTTCTCCGTGGCCCGGGTGATCCCGCCTTGCAGCGCCTCCCGGGACGGGTCGTTCGGCGGCAACTGCGCCAACAGGCGATTCCAGTAATCGATGGCGTCCTGATAACGCTCGCCTTCAAACGCGGCAATGCCGAGCAGGCCGAGGCTGGTGACTTCTTTCGGATCGGCCTTGAGCGCTTCGTCGGTCAGGGCCTGGACCTTGTCCGACCACTTCTTGCCATCGGCGAAGTACTGGGCCTGGGCCCATTGACCGAGCAGCTCGGGCTGACGACCGGCCAGGTTCGCCGTGCGCTCAAACATCTTCGCCGCGTCCGCCGGGCGATCCTGAGCCATGTAGGTGCGACCGAGGAAGTACATGCCTTCGGCGGAATCCGGTTGAGCGGCGACCACACGCTCCAAGCGTTGGGTCATTTCTTCCATCGACTTGGGTGCCTGGGAGAATTCGCGGGTCAGTTCGACCTTGTCGCTGGCACCGTAATGCATGTAAAGCCCCAGGCCCAGCACCGGCACCAGAACGGCCGCCAGCAACGGCAGGGGTTTGCCCAGTCGCGACGCCCGCGGCGCTTCGACGCCTTCGGTATCGGCCAGCAACTCACGGGCGGCTTCGGCGCGACCGGCGTCCATTTGCGCCGCATCGAGCACGCCCTCTTCCTGCTGAGTCTGCAACTCAGCCACGCGCTCCTGATAAAGCGCGACGTTCAAGGCGGTACGATCCTCTTCACGCTGGGCACGACGGCTGCGCAAAACCGGGATCAACAGAAAACTCAGGGCAACCAGAAGCAGCAGACCTGCAGCGAGCCAGAAATCAATCATTCTTGGTTTTATCCAACAGGTGGTCGAGGCGCGAGCGCTCCTCGGCAGACAGCGAGCCCGGGGTGCCGGCGCGTTGCACGCGACGACGGCGGACGATCACCGCGATGATCACGACACCACCCAGCAACAGGCCGGCGGGGCCGAACCAGAGCAAGGCAGTCTTGGCGTTCAACGCAGGTTTGTAGCGGACGAAGTCACCGTAGCGGTCGACCATGAAGTCGATGATCTGCTGGTTGTCCTTGCCTTCGCCGATCATGCGGAAAATCTCTTTGCGCAGGTCGGCGGCAATCGGTGCGTTGGAATCGGCAATGTCCTGATTCTGGCACTTGGGGCAACGCAGCTCCTTGGTCAGCTCGCGAAAACGCTCGCGGTCACCTTCCTTGGCAAACTCATAGGTGTCGATGGCCCCGTGGGCCACACCGGCCATACTCAAGCCCAGGACAGCGGCAGCAATCCAGCGCTTCATGGCTTGGCCTCGTCGACCAGCGCCTGGTACTTGCCCGCCAGTTTTTCGCGCCAGACCTGCTCGTCGATCACGCCGACGAACTTGTCACGGATGATGCCCTTGGCGTCGATGAAGAAGGTTTCCGGCGCGCCGTACACGCCGAGGTTCAGGCCCAGCGAGCCTTCGTCATCACGGATGTCCAGCACATACGGGTTGTGGAAGTCCGTCAGCCACTTCAAGGCATCGGCGTTGACGTCCTTGTAGTTGATGCCGTAGATCACCACGCCCTGCTTGGCCAGCTTGTTCAGCACCGGGTGCTCGACCCGGCAGGAAATGCACCAGGTGCCCCATACGTTGACCAGCGCCGGCTTGCCCAGAATGTCGGCACGGGTCAGGGTCTTGTCGCCCTGCACCGACGGCAGGGAAAACTCCGGAAACGGCTTGTTGATCATGGCCGAAGGCAACTCGGCCGGATCCAGGTACAACCCACGGTAGAGAAATACGGCAACCACCAGAAAAATCGCCAGTGGCAGCAACATCAACCAACGCTTCATGCAGTGGCTCCCGACATGCCCAGTGCTTCGCGCACACGGCTTTTGACCTTGACCCGATAACGCCGATCCAGTGCCGCCAGCAAACCACCTGCACCTGTCAGCAAACCACCGAACCAGATCCAGCGCACGAACGGCTTGACGTGTACGCGCACAGCCCAGGCGCCGTTACCCAGCGGTTCACCGAGGGCGACATAGAGGTCGCGGGTGAAACCGGCGTCGATGCCGGCTTCGGTCATCACTGAGTTCTGCACGGTGTACAGGCGTTTTTCCGGGTGCAGCACGCTGATTTCCTTGCCGTTGCGGATCACCCGGACGGTGCCCTTGTCGGACGTGAAGTTCGGGCCTTCGAAGTGCTTGGCGCCTTCGAAGATGAAGTGATAACCGGCCAGGTCCATGGACTCGCCCGGCGCCAGGCGCAGGTCGCGCTCGGCACTGTTCTGGCTCGACAGCACGACACCCAGCGCACACACGGCAATACCAAGGTGTGCGATCTGCATGCCCCAGTAGCTGCGGGTCAGGGTGGGCAGGCCTTTGATCAGGCCTTTGTGGCGGGTCTTGTCGACAATGTCACGCGCACCGGCCAACAGCACCCAGGCGGCAAGCATGAAGGTCGCGAGCACTGCCCAGTTGAAGTCCCCGTACGCGACGCCAGCCACCACGGCCATGGCCGCACTGCCGAGCAATACCGGCGTCAGCATGCTCAGCAGCCATTTCACCGGGGTGTCTTTCCAGCGCACGATCACGCCGACCGCCATCACCACCATCAACAACGCCATCAACGGAATGAACAGCGCGTTGAAGTACGGCGGGCCGACCGACAGCTTGGCGCCGGTCATGGCATCGAGAATCAGTGGGTACAAGGTGCCCAGCAGGATCATCGAGGCGGCCACCACCAGCACCAGGTTGTTGCCCAGCAGCAGGGTTTCCCGGGACCACAGGTTGAAGCCGACCTGGCTCTTGACCACCGGCGCGCGCAGGGCGAACAGCGTCAATGAACCGCCGACCACGAACAGCAGGAAAATCAGGATGAACACGCCGCGTTCCGGATCGGAGGCAAAGGCGTGCACCGAGGTCAACACGCCGGAACGCACGAGGAAGGTGCCCAGCAGGCTCAACGAGAACGCAGCGATGGCCAGCAACACGGTCCAGCTCTTGAACACGCCACGCTTTTCCGTGACCGCCAGCGAGTGAATCAGCGCGGTACCCACCAGCCATGGCATGAACGAGGCGTTTTCCACCGGGTCCCAGAACCACCAGCCGCCCCAGCCGAGTTCGTAGTACGCCCACCACGAACCGAGGGTGATGCCGATGCCGAGGAACGCCCAGGCCACGATGGTCCACGGACGAGACCAGCGTGCCCACGCGGCATCCAGGCGACCGCCCATCAGCGCGGCGATGGCGAAGGCGAAGGCCACCGAGAAACCGACGTAGCCCATGTACAGCATCGGCGGGTGCACGATCAGGCCGATGTCTTGCAGCAAGGGGTTGAGGTCGGCACCGTCGCTGGGCATTTGCGGCAGGATGCGTTTGAACGGGTTGGAGGTCATGATCAGGAACAGCAGGAAACCGGTGCTGATCATGCCCATCACCGCCAGCACGCGGGCCAGCATGACCTGTGGCAGCTGCCGGGAGAACACCGACACCGCAAAGGTCCAGCCACCGAGAATCAAGGCCCACAACAGCAGGGACCCTTCGTGGGCACCCCACACCGCGCTGAACTTGTAGTACCACGGCAAGGCGCTGTTGGAGTTGTTGGCCACATAGGCCACGGAGAAGTCATCGACCATGAAGGCGTAGGTCAGGCAACCGAAGGCAAACAGCAGAAAGCTGAACTGTCCCCACGCGGCCGGCTGGGCCAGGCTCATCCACAGGCGGTCACCGCGCCAGGCACCGAACAGCGGCACCACGGCCTGGGCCAAAGCGAAGCACAGGGCCAGGATCATCGCCAGATGACCCAGTTCGGGAATAAAGATGCCGGATGTCATGGATCAACCCTCCTTCGCGGGCGTTGGAGCCGATTGACCGCTGTCTTTCAACGCCTTGGTCACTTCCGGCGGCATGTACTTCTCGTCGTGCTTGGCAAGCACCTCATCGGCCACTACCACGCCATCGGCATTGAGCTTGCCCAGGGCAACGATGCCCTGCCCTTCGCGGAACAGGTCCGGAAGGATGCCGCGATAGGTGATGGTCACGGATTTGTTGAAGTCGGTGACGACGAACTTCACGTCCAGCGAATCGCCGGAACGCTGCAAGGAACCGGCCTCGACCATGCCACCGGCGCGGATGCGCGTGTCATGGGGGGCTTCGCCGTTGGCGATCTGGGTCGGTGTGTAAAACAGGTTGATGTTCTGCTGCAGTGCGCTCAGGGCCAGGCCGACGGCAGCGCCGACCCCGACCAGGATCGCGAGAATGATGATAAGACGCTTTTTGCGCAGCGGATTCACTTGCCGTTCTCCCGGCGCAGACGACGCGCCTCTTGTTGCAGATACCGCTTGCGGGCCAGGATCGGCGCCGCCACGTTGAGGGCCAGTACCGCCAGGCAGATGCCATAGGCTGACCAGACATACAGGCCATGATGACCCATGGCGATGAAGTCGCCGAATGAAGCAAAACTCATCGAGCGACCTCCAGGCTGTTTTCCACTTCGGCCTTGACCCAACTGGCCCGGGCTTCGCGCTTGAGCACTTCAAGACGCATGCGCAGCAACAGCACCGCGCCGAAGAAACAGTAGAAACCCAGCGCCGTCAGCAGCAAAGGCAGCCACATCTCGGCAGGCATTGCCGGTTTTTCGGTGAGGGTGAAGGTCGCGCCCTGGTGCAGGGTGTTCCACCACTCCACCGAGTACTTGATGATCGGGATGTTGATAACGCCGACAATCGCCAGCACCGCACAGGCCTTGGCCGCACTGTCACGATTGCTGATCGCGTTGCCCAGCGCAATGAGACCGAAGTACAGGAAAAGCAGGATAAGCATGGACGTCAGGCGTGCATCCCAGACCCACCACGAGCCCCAGGTCGGTTTGCCCCATATCGCCCCGGTGACCAGTGCCACGGCGGTCATCCAGGCACCGATGGGGGCCGCGCATTGCAGGGCGACGTCGGCCAGTTTCATCTTCCACACCAGCCCGACGATGCCGCACACCGCCAGCATCACGTAGATGGACTGCGCCAGCATGGCGGCCGGAACGTGGATATAGATGATGCGGAAGCTGTTGCCCTGCTGGTAGTCCGGCGGCGCGAAGACCAGCCCCCAGACCACGCCAACGCTGATCAGCAGCAACGCCGCGACGCTCAGCCAGGGCAGCATTTTGCCGCTGATGCCGTAAAACCATTTGGGCGAGCCGAGCTTGTGAAACCACGTCCAGTTCATACTGTTTCCATCACGGTTGCTCTTTACTGTGAAGAGCGAGGGTCTTTACTGGTCGTTTTTTAACCAGACCTCATTATTCGCCGACGCTGATCTTCAGGCCAGCGGCTATTGCAAAAGGTGTCAGGGTTATCGCCAGGGCGGTCAGGCTACCAAGCCACAGGAGATAACCGGTCGCCGGCATTCCCTGCAAGGCTGCCTGCAAGGCGCCACTGCCAAGGATCAACACCGGGATGTACAACGGCAGTATCAGCAGGGCCAGCAACAGGCCACCGCGCTTCAAGCCGACCGTCAGCGCCGCGCCCACCGCACCGAGCAGGCTCAATACCGGTGTACCGAGCAGCAACGAAAGCAGCAACACCGGCAGACAGGCGGCAGGCAAACCGAGCATCAGTGCCAGCAAGGGGGCCAGCAAAACCAGTGCCAGGCCGGAAAAAGCCCAGTGTGCCAGCACTTTGGCCAAAACCAGAAGAGCCAGGGGGTGCGGCGAAAGGACCCACTGTTCAAGGGATCCGTCTTCGAAATCACTGCGGAAAAGCCCGTCCAGCGAGAGCAGAACCGATAAAAGTGCCGCCACCCAGACCAAGCCCGGAGACAAGGTTTGCAACAATTGAGACTCGGGTCCGACCGCCAGCGGGAACAGCGAAACGACGATGGCAAAGAACACCAGCGGATTGGCCAGCTCCGCCGGACGACGGAACAGCAGACGCGCCTCGCGGGCGACCAACAGGCCGAACACACTCATACGGCCCAGCTCCCCAGATCGATATCGCGATAACCGGCCGGCATCCGGCTCAGCGTGTGGTGAGTGGTCAACACCACCATGCCGCCGCGTTCGCAGTGGCCGGCCAGGTGCTCTTCGAGTTGCGCCACGCCCTGCTTGTCGAGGGCGGTAAAGGGTTCATCGAGGATCCACAACGGCGGGCTGTCCAGGTACAGGCGCGCCAACGCGACGCGGCGCTGCTGACCGGCGGACAGGGTGTGACAAGGCACATCCTCGAATCCGCGCAGCCCGACCGCAGCCAGGGCCTGCCAGATCGCTTCACGGGTCGCCGGATGATGCAAGGCACACAGCCAGCTCAGATTCTCTTCCGGTGTCAGCAAATCCTTGATCCCGGCTGCGTGGCCGATCCACAACAGGTTGCGCGCCAGTTCGCCGCGTTGCTCGTTCAGCGGCTGGCCGTTGAGCAGCACCTGACCGGCGGTCGGCTGCATCAGCCCCGAGAGCAGGCGCAACAGGCTGGTCTTGCCACTGCCGTTGGGGCCACTGATTTGCATCATTTCGCCACTGGCCAGTCTCAAATCGAGATTTTCGAAGAGCAGCCGAAGGTCTCGCTCACAGGCAAGGGCAACGGTTTGCAGGACAGGACTGGTCAAGGGTTCACGGGCCTTATACGGTTCAAGTCGGCACTGGCGCGGCCGTTAAAGAGATGCAGCATAGATGCAATGACGTCTTGTTCTAGAGAGCTGCGTCAAACAATTGCAAAGTTTTCGCCATTTTTGGATACAACGGCGCGGCATTATACATGCCAGGCCCTACTCTAAAGAGTGCATTTTCCTCAGGTTGTGACCGCGTATGACAGGCGAAATGAACATCCTACCGCTGCCGCAGGCCCTCCCGGCGACTTCACGCCCACAGGTGCTCAGCGGTGAGTTGCTCAAATTGCTGACGCCGGTGGAGGGGCTGATCAGCGTCGGTCAAACCGCCCAGGCCGAAGTGTTGTCGCTCAAGCAGGCGGATCAGACTTTCCAGATGCTGCTCAAGGTCACCCTCGACAGCGGCCGCCAGACCACGGTCCAGACCACCAGCAATCAACCGCTGGCCCTGGGCACCACGCTGGTCGTCAGCCAGCCCTCGGCCGGCAACCTGGCCGTGACGGTGCAACAGGCCATCGCCTCCAGCGTCGCCCCCCTCACCCGCCTCGACACCGCGCAACTGCCCGTTGGCACCCTGCTGCAGGGCAAGGTGCTGACCTCGCAAGTGCTGCCGCAAGTGCCCGGCCAGCCCCTGGTGTTTCGCTCGATGGTGAGCCTGCTCAACACCGCACTGAGCGGCAGCACCCTGAGCATCGACAGTCCGCAGCCCTTGCGCATCGGCACCTTGTTGAGCGCGCAGGTGCAAGACAGCCAGACATTGAAATTCGTGCCCCTGAGCAGCCGCCAGGAACAACTGGCGGTCACCCGGCAACTGGTCGACCAGCAAAGCCGCCAAGGCTCACTGGATGGCTTGCTCCAGCGCCTGCAGAACCTTGCGCCCTCGGACCAGACCTCAGCCGAACTGCGCAGCGCCGCTGCCCGGTTGCTCGCCGGCCTGCCGGATGTCCAGCAACTGAGCACACCCAAGGGTCTGGCCCTGGCGCTGGCCAGCAGTGGTGCGTTCCTCGAAAGCAAACTGCTGAACGGGCAAAACCCGACACTCGCGCCGGACATGAAAGGCGACCTGCTCAAGCTGGTTGCGCAGTTGAGCCAGGGCTTGCCGGCCAACAGCAGCCTTGCCGCGATCATCGCCGCCAACACCCTGGCCCAGGCCATGCCGAATTTTGTCCGCAATGCCCTGGGCATGCTCGGCCAGGTCAGCGCCAAACCGTCGCCGAGCGGTTTCCCGCTGCCCGAACGCCTGCTGCAAAGCGGCGAAGGCGAAAACGACCTCGAACACTTGCTACGCCTGGCCGCCGCTGCGGTTTCACGCCTGCAAAGCCATCAGCTGTCGAGCCTGGAACAAACCGGCGTCACCGCCGACGGACGGCTGATGAGCACCTGGCAACTGGAAATCCCGATGCGCAACATGCAGGACATCGTGCCCTTGCAGGTCAAGTTCCAGCGCGAGGACGCCCCCGAGAAAGAACAGCCAAAGGAGCGTCGCGAAGAACGCGAACCCAAGCAACAGCTGTGGCGAGTCGAACTGGCCTTCGCCATGGAGCCGTTGGGGCCCCTGCAAATCCAGGCGCAATTGATCAAGGGCAGCCTCTCCAGCCAGCTCTGGGCCGAACGGCCGTACACCGCCAGCCTGATCGAAAGCAACCTGACCGGGCTGCGTGATCGCCTGCTGGCCGCCGGCCTGAACGTCGGTGACCTGGACTGCCACCTCGGCACACTGCCCCAAGGCCCACAAACCCGCCTCGAACAACGTTGGGTCGACGAAACCGCATGAAAAACCCCAACACCCCACGCCAGGCCATCGCCCTCAAATACGACGGCACCCACGCCCCCACCCTCACCGCCAAGGGCGACGAAGAACTGGCGGAAGAAATTCTGCGGATCGCCCGCGACTGCGAAGTGCCGATCTACGAAAATGCCGAGTTGGTGAGGCTGCTGGCGCGCATGGAGCTTGGGGACAGCATTCCACAGGAGCTGTATCTGACGATTGCCGAGATCATTGCGTTTGCGTGGAGTTTGAAGGGGAAGTTTCCGGCGGGGATGGGGCCGGATGCGCTGATGGTGGAGAAGGATGTGACGGATCGTGGGGACGACTATTGATCAACACTGAGAAACACTCAACAACGGAGATCAGCACATACCCCTCGTACCTATTGAATACCATTACTTACTGCTAACAGAAAACCTGCCTGCGTAAAACATCGATACTTCCTCTGAAAAAAACCATCTAAAGCGGTACATCTCCCAAACCCGTCGCGAACTTAAAGCCATGCCCGGAGCATGCAGAAACATAAAAAACGCCGGGCAAACTTACTGATCCAAAGCGAAGTACTTCCAACAACACCCAGGCCAATTACGACGACTTTATATTTATTCTTCATCTCGCCCTCCACCACCACAAAAACACAGTTTTTTGAGAATTGGTTCGAACACAACTACTAACAACCCAATGATTACGACTAAAAGAGCCAGTACAGTTATTGGAGAGGCAGCCTGCTTGTAAATTATCGTCGCCACAAAAAACTGCGTGAGTGGCAATACAAACTGGGACAAGCCCATAGACATTACAGAAAGCCTTTTAGCTGAAAACGAAAACAGCGCTAACGGAATAATAGATACAACACCACAACTAAAAACAAGAAGCGTGCGCCACAAACCAAAATGATCAGGAATCGCCATGCCGAGATCTGAAAATATAAAAAACAAAGTGCAAAAAAAAGAAAGCACAAGAGACTCTAACAACAAGCCACTAAAAACATTCAAAGATGTCATTTTTTTCAGGCACGAATAAAAGCCCCAAGCCAGACCGATACTTAGATAAACTCTTATATCAAGATCATTACTCAACACGAAAAGACTCACCACACTGATCAGCATCATCAACACGGCCACGGCTTTGAACACGGTGACTGGCTCTTTGTAAACAACGATACCCATCGCGATACTTAAAATTGGCGCCACCAGGTAACCGAGACTGCTTTCAAGTACCCGACCATGGACAGATGCCCATATGAACGTCCCCCAGTTGATCGCTATCAGTATGGCTGCAACGGCATGTAAAATTAGTAGCCTAATGTTAAGTTGAGCAAAAAGCGGTCTTAGCTCCCGACCAGCGTACACGACAAGAAATACCGTCAGCAAAGACAAGTAAACCCTATAACTGAGCAACGCCAACGCACTCAACGACCCAATATACTTCCAAAAAACAGAAGACAACCCCAATAGCACGTTCGCCAATACCCCACTGAGCGCGCCGATAAAAAAATGTCGACCTCTATTTGAAGGCAGCATCCCTCTACCTTTCCCACAAAATTATTTCAACTATTTCATACAGCCATATTACTTTGTCATCCTCGTGCATACTGCAATAGGCTTCACCCTTCCTTGTCCAATTCATTACTTCATCCACCAAAAGGTTTTGTATCCGCGCCCGTTCTTCTGCCGTCACCCATATGACCAGCGCCCAGAGTATAAATTTTCCTCATCCCCCCCTTTCCTTTATCGATTACTTTTGATCACCCCTCGCTAACAAAACTTAAAGAATTGTGTTTCCACCTGTCAACGCACAAACGACAAGCCCATTGCCATCAAAACAAAAAAGTCGTTAAAACACAGATTAAGATGTAGGAATATTCATACTTCATCCTGTAGGACTTAGTTGGCCGCGACGGTCTATTCAGGACTTCTTAAAGTAGGACTTGGATTCTCTGGAAAGGAAAATTTTTGAATCATTCTGCAACACTCAAAGTGACGTAACTTATCCATCATTCGAATAATCATCTGGCAAATCGCCCCCACCCTCACCGCCAAGGGCGACGAAGAACTGGCGGAAAAAATTCTGCGGATCGCCCGCGACTGCCAAGTGGCGATCTACGAAAATGCCGAGTTGGTGAGGCTGCTGGCGCGCATGGAGCTTGGGGACAGCATTCCACAGGAGCTGTATCTGACGATTGCCGAGATCATTGCGTTTGCGTGGAGTTTGAAGGGGAAGTTTCCGGCGGGACAGGACCCGGATGCGCCGATGGTCGAGAAGGACATCACCGAACGCGGGGATGATTATTGAAGTTTCGAGGACGCCATCGCGGGCAAGCCCGCTCCCACAGGGGGCAGAGGTGGCTCCGGAGTTTGTGAACGACTCCGAACCATTGTAGGAGCGAGCCTGCTCGCGATGGACTCAAGTGCGACGCGTTCATTCAGAATGCCCGCGTTATCGTTAACGTCCATCGCGAGCAGGCTCGCTCCTACAGGTAACTAGTTCTTGTGCAACTTGCTCATCAACTCTGCCTCAGCCTGGGTCAAGCCGCAGGACTGGGTCAGTTCGTCGACGCTGGCGCCCATCCCGACCAATCGTGCTGCCTGGGCAAACGACAGGCTGGTCGGGTCGCGCTGTTCCAGCTGAGCGAGTTTGTCCGGCAACGGCGCAACGATCGCCCGCAGTTCATGCAGGTCTTCGCCCATGCGCACGTTGCCGTTCTGGTAGTTGTCAACGCGTTTGCCCAGGTCCTTGATGCGCTGGTCGCGCTGCGCATCGCTCTGGGCCTGTTGCGCGGCGATCTGCTTCTGGGCGCGAATGTAGGCCAGAAACATTGCCAGCGTGCCTGCCCAGAACAGGAACAGGACAATGACCGCAACCTCGAGAATCAATCAGATACTCTCCAGTTCCGACCATTCTTCTTCGCTCATCATCTTGTCCAGCTCGACCAGGATGAGCAATTCGTTGTTCTTGTTGCACACGCCTTGAATGAACTTGGCGGACTCTTCGTTACCCACGTTCGGCGCGGTTTCGATTTCCGACTGACGCAGGTAAACCACTTCGGCCACGCTGTCGACCATGATCCCGACAACCTGCTTGTCGGCTTCGATGATGACGATACGGGTGTTGTCGCTGATCTCGGCATTCATCAGGCCGAAGCGCTGGCGGGTGTCGATCACGGTGACGACGTTGCCGCGCAGGTTGATGATGCCCAGCACGTAACTCGGGGCACCCGGGACCGGGGCGATTTCGGTGTAGCGCAGGACTTCCTGGACACGCATCACGTTGATGCCGTAGGTCTCGTTGTCCAGCTTGAAGGTGACCCATTGCAGGATCGGATCTTCGGAACCTTTTGCCGCCGTTGCCTTGTCATTCATACCCTGACCCCTCAAGAAACCGCCCTGGCGGTGTGTGTTCCGTGCAACGCCATCGAATGACGTCACCTGTTGTTTATTTGATGTTTGTCGGTTTGTGGTTCGGCTTGCTGCCGGACATGTGCTTTGCCCCGCCACTGGCGATCAACTCCGCCAGGGAGGCCACGTCGAGCAAGGCGCACATGTGTTCAATCACCGTGCCGGCGAGCCATGGCCGCTGGCCCCGGTGACTTCTCCATTTGATTTCATTCGGGTCCAGACGCAGCGAGCGGCTGACCTGATGCACCGCCAGGCCCCATTCATAGCCCTGGACCGAAATCACGTATTGCAGGCCCTGCTTGAAATCGTCGCGGTAACGGTCGGGCATGACCCAACGCGCGGTGTCGAGCACCTTGAGGTTGCCGGCCTGGCTCGGCAGGATGCCCAGGAACCACTCCGGCTGGCCGAACAACGGCGTCAGCTCGTGACCGGCCAGGGAATAGATCGACCCCAGGCACACCAGCGGCACCGCCAGGGTCAAGCCGGCGACATCGAACAACAGGCATTCGAAAGGCTCGGCGGCCCAGGACGGACGACCTTCGGTGTCCACCGGTGGCGGCGTATTGCTTGGTGGCAGGTGCACTTCGACGACGGGCGGCACAAGTACCTGAGGCTCCTCGATAACAGGAGTCTCCAGCACTTCGGCCTCTTCGATCGGAGCCACCAGGGTTTGCAACAAAGGCGCAATGGTCGATATCGGTGCCAGAACAGGTTCCGGTGCATCGATCACGACGATGGAAGTCCTGGCCAAAGGCGCAGTCACCGCAGTGGCTGCTACCGCGAATTGCTGCGCATCCCGGGCCTGTTCTTCGAGAACGGCAGCCTGGAACTCGTCCAGCACGCCTTGCTCTTCGACGACGCTCACCGCTTCGACAACCTCGGCCATCTCCTCGGTTGCGTCTTGCAGCAAGTTATCCAGATACGACTGCAACGCCAGTTGCGGGCGCGATGTTGTCTTTACCAGTCGATTCATGAGCGCTCACTTGTAGGAGCGAGCTTGCTCGCGATGAACCTGTGAGCGCCACGGGGTGCCAGGTTTCCCGCGTCATCGTTGACGTCCATCGCGAGCAGGCTCGCTCCTACAGGGATCGAGGTCATCTCACGCCACCTGCGCAACAAGTTGCGCTGCCAGCAGATGCTTGAGCAACGCACGGTAAGCGAGAACGCCACGGCTCTTGCCGTCGAACTGCGAAGGCGTCAGCCCGGCACGGCTGGCATCGCGCAGGCGCGTGTCCACCGGGATATAGCCTTGCCAGATTTCCTCGGGGAATTTGTCGCGCAGCACGCGCAAGGTTCCGAGGGACGCCTGGGTGCGACGGTCAAACAGGGTCGGCACGATGGTGAAAGGCAGTGCCTGTTTGCGCGAGCGGTTGATCATCGCCAGGGTGTTGACCATGCGCTCGAGGCCCTTGACCGCCAGGTGTTCGGTCTGCACCGGGATCACCAGTTGCTGGCTCGCCGCCAAGGCATTGACCATCAGCACGCCGAGCAAGGGCGGGCTGTCGATCACGGCGTAATCGAAGTCCTGCCACAGTTGTGCCAGGCTCTTGGCAATCACCAGGCCCAGACCGCTCTGCCCCGGCGACTGGCGCTCGAGGGTCGCCAGCGCGGTGCTGGACGGCAACAGGGAAATGCGTTCGTCGCTGGTCGACAGCAACAGTTGGCCCGGCAGGCCTTGGGGCACGTTGCCCTTGTGCAGGAACAGATCGTAGTTGCTGTGTTCCAGGCTGTCGGGATCGTAGCCGAAGTAGCTGGTCATGGAGCCGTGGGGGTCGAGATCGACCACGACCACGCGCTTGCCCGCCTCGGCCAGCAACCCGGCTAAAGCGATGGAGGAGGTGGTTTTACCGACACCACCCTTTTGATTGGCGACTGCCCAGACTCTCATTCGGAATGTTCCTCCCGACCGAACGGATCGGCCGAGAAATAGCTCAACGTGTTAATGCGGGTGACGGAGAATTGACGGCGTTCTCTCGTACCGGCGACTTGACCGGGGTCGGTGCAGTTTGTGTGCCAGCACGCTTCAACGCGGCATCCGGTTGCGCATGGGCGGTTCCGGTGCCGGTCAGGCTGCGGCGAACATCGAGGTTGCGCGACACCACCAGCACCACGCGGCGGTTGCGAGCGCGGCCTTCGGCGGTGGCATTGTTGGCCACCGGCTGAAACTCGCCGTAGCCCACCGACGCCAAGCGACCGGGGTTCACCCCCTGCATCGCCAGCATGCGCACGATGCTGGCCGAGCGCGCCGAGGACAGCTCCCAGTTGGTCGGGTACTGCGCGGTGCGGATCGGTTGATCGTCGGTGAAACCTTCGACATGGATCGGGTTGTCGAAGGGCTTCAGGATCGCTGCGACCTTGTCGATGATGTTGAACGCGATGTCGCTGGGCATGGCGTCGCCGCTGCCGAACAACAGGCTGGAATTGAGCTCGATCTCGACCCACAACTCGTTGCCGCGCACGGTCATCTGGTTGGAGCTGATCAGGTCACCGAACGCCGCGCTGATGTCGTCGGCGATGCTCTTGAGAGGATCGCTGGCGCCGGAGACACCGGCATCGACCTGGTCACTGTCCTTGACCAGCGGCTTGGCCGGGGTCACGGTCTTCGGCCGCTCGTCACCAATGGGGATCGGCTTGAGCGAACGATCGGAATCGGTGAAGACCCCGACCAGCGCCTCGGAAATGACCTTGTACTTGCCTTCGTTGATCGAAGAGATGGAGTACATCACCACGAAAAAGGCGAACAGCAAGGTGATGAAGTCCGCGTAGGACACCAGCCAGCGTTCGTGGTTGACGTGTTCTTCATGCTGGCGACGACGTGCCATGATCCATGTCTCCCATCAATCCATGAAGCCCTGAAGCTTCAACTCGATGGAACGAGGGTTTTCACCTTCGGCGATCGACAGCAGCCCTTCCAGCAACATTTCGCGATAACGCGACTGGCGCAGCGCGATGGCTTTGAGTTTGGCGGCAATCGGCAGCAGCACCAGGTTGGCACTGGCCACGCCGTAGATGGTGGCGACGAAGGCCACGGCGATGCCGTTACCCAGTTGCGACGGATCCCCCAGGTTGCCCATGACGTGAATCAGGCCCATCACCGCACCGATGATGCCGATGGTCGGCGCATAACCGCCCATGCTTTCGAAGACCTTGGCCGCTTCGATATCGCGGCTTTCCTGGGTGTAGAAATCCACTTCCAGAATGCTGCGGATCGCTTCCGGCTCGGCGCCGTCGACCAGCAATTGCAGGCCTTTGCGGGCGTAGTTGTCAGGCTCGGCGTCGGCGATACCTTCAAGACCCAGCAGGCCTTCCTTGCGGGCGGTCAGGCTCCAGTTCACCACGCGGTCGATGCCACCGGCCAGGTCGACGCGAGGCGGGAACAGGATCCAGGCGAGGATCTGCATGGCGCGCTTGAAGGCGCTCATCGGTGATTGCAGCAGCGCCGCGCCGATGGTTCCGCCGAGCACGATCAACGCTGCCGGGCCGTTGGCCAGGGCGCCCAGATGACCGCCTTCAAGGTAGTTGCCGCCGATGATCGCGACAAAGGCCATGATGATGCCGATCAGGCTTAGAACATCCATCAGATACAGGCCTCGACCAGGTGCTTGCCAATGTCGTCGAGGCTGTACACCGCGTCGGCCAGTTCAGCTTTGACAATGGCCATCGGCATGCCGTAGATCACGCAACTGGCTTCGTCCTGCGCCCAGATCGAACTGCCGCCCTGCTTGAGCAGGCGCGCGCCTTCGCGGCCATCGGCGCCCATGCCGGTCAGGACGACCGCCAGAACTTTGTCACCGTAGGACTTGGCTGCCGAACCGAAGGTGATGTCCACGCACGGCTTGTAATTGAGACGCTCGTCACCCGGGAGGATTTTCACCGCGCCGCGACCGTCGATCATCATCTGCTTGCCACCCGGCGCCAGCAACGCCAGGCCCGGACGCAGGATGTCACCATCCTCGGCTTCCTTGACGCTGATGCGGCAGAGCTTGTCCAGGCGCTCGGCGAAGGCCTTGGTGAAAGCGGCCGGCATGTGCTGGACCAGCACGATCGGGGCCGGGAAGTTGGCCGGCAATTGGGTCAACACCCGCTGCAGTGCCACCGGGCCGCCGGTGGACGTACCGATGGCCACCAGTTTGTAGTTTTTGCGTTTTGGCGCGGGCGACGACGTAGCGGGGGCATGCGTACGCGCCGGGATCGGTGCCGGTGCCGGACGCGCGGGCGCGCTGCTGGCAAAACTGCCCACGCTGGAAGGCGCTGGCGTCGGCGCTGGCGCAGCGACAGGCGCCGGAGCGCTGTAGTGACTGACACGACGATTACTGCGCGAGATGCTCAGGATCTTCTCGCACAGCAGTTGCTTGACCTTCTCGGGGTTGCGCGAGATGTCTTCGAAATTCTTCGGCAGGAAGTCCACGGCGCCGGCATCCAGCGCATCGAGGGTGACCCGGGCGCCTTCATGGGTGAGCGAGGAGAACATCAGGACCGGGGTCGGGCAGCGTTGCATGATGTGCCGCACGGCAGTGATGCCGTCCATCATCGGCATCTCGTAGTCCATGGTGATCACGTCGGGCTTGAGGGCCAGCGCCTGATCGATCGCCTCTTTGCCGTTGGTCGCCGTACCGACGACCTGGATATTGGAATCCGCTGAAAGAATTTCCGAGACGCGGCGGCGGAAAAACCCCGAATCGTCCACCACCAGGACTTTGACTGCCATAAACACTCCATTAGATGGAGCGAGGCCAGGCGCCCCGCTCCAGCAGAATCAAATACGCCGGGTGGCGTAACGCTTGAGCATGCTCGGAACATCGAGAATCAGCGCGATGCGGCCGTCACCGGTAATGGTGGCGCCGGACATGCCCGGCGTTCCCTGGAGCATTTTGCCCAATGGCTTGATGACCACTTCTTCCTGGCCCACCAGTTGATCGACGACAAAGCCGATTCGCTGTGTGCCCACCGAAAGGATCACCACATGGCCCTCGCGCTGCTCTTCGTGAGCGGCGGAGCTGACCAGCCAGCGTTTGAGGTAGAACAATGGCAACGCCTTGTCCCGCACGATCACCACTTCCTGGCCGTCCACGACGTTGGTGGTCGACAGGTCGAGGTGGAAGATCTCGTTGACGTTCACCAGCGGGAACGCAAACGCCTGGTTGCCGAGCATGACCATCAGCGTCGGCATGATCGCCAGGGTCAGCGGCACCTTGATGACGATCTTCGAACCCTGGCCCTTGGCCGAGTAGATGTTGATCGAACCGTTGAGCTGGGAAATCTTGGTTTTCACCACGTCCATGCCCACGCCGCGACCCGACACGTCGGAGATCTCGGTCTTGGTCGAGAACCCCGGGGCGAAGATCAGGTTGTAGCACTCGGTGTCGCTCAGTCGATCGGCCGCATCCTTGTCCATCACGCCGCGTTTCACCGCGATGGAACGCAGGACATTCGGGTCCATGCCTTTACCGTCATCGGAGATCGACAGCAGGATGTGATCGCCTTCCTGCTCGGCCGCCAGAATCACCTTGCCGCCACGGGCCTTGCCCGAGGCTTCGCGTTCTTCCGGCGACTCGATGCCGTGGTCGACCGCGTTGCGCACCAAGTGGACCAGCGGGTCGGCCAGGGCCTCGACGAGGTTTTTGTCGAGGTCGGTTTCTTCGCCGACCAGCTCCAAGTTGATCTCTTTCTTGAGCTGGCGAGCCAGGTCGCGAACCAGGCGCGGGAAGCGCCCGAAAACTTTCTTGATCGGTTGCATCCGGGTCTTCATGACCGCGGTTTGCAGGTCGGCGGTGACCACGTCGAGGTTCGATACAGCCTTGGACATGGCTTCGTCGCCACTGTTGAGACCCAGGCGGACCAAGCGGTTACGTACCAGCACCAGCTCGCCGACCATGTTCATGATCTCGTCCAGACGCGCGGTATCGACCCGTACGGTGGTCTCGGCTTCGCTTGCCGGTTTTTCCGCCGGTGGCGCGGCCGGGGCGCGGGCAGCAGCCGGTGCAGCGCCGGCCGGTGCTTCGGCTTTTGGCTCGGGGGCCTTGGCCACAGGTTTGGGCGCCACAGCCTTGGCTGCCGGTGCCGGTGCCGCAACTGCAGCGCTCGAACCATTGGCCGCCGTCGCGGTGCCGACTTCGCTGAACTTGCCTTTGCCATGCAATTCGTCGAGCAGCGCTTCGAACTCGTGATCGGAAATCAGATCGCTGCCAGCCGCCACCGCGCTTGGGGCAGCAGGTGCAGGCACCGAAGCAATGGCGGACTCCAGTGCCTCGACAGCAAAGTTGCCCTTGCCATGCAACTGGTCGAGCAGTGCTTCAAATTCGTCGTCCGTAATATCGGAACTGTCGCCCGGCGCTTTCGGTGCTTCTGGCGCAGCCGGAGCCTGCGCAATCGCATCGACGGCAAACTGGCCTTTACCGTGCAACTGATCGAGCAACGACTCGAACTCGGCATCGGTGATTTCGTCGCTTGCAGGTGCTTCGCTTGCAGGTGCGTGGGCAACCGCCGGCGCCTCGGCCTGTGCCTTGACGGCATTGAGCGAGTCTAGCAATTGCTCGAATTCGTTATCGGTAATATCGCCGGAATCGGCTTCAGCCACCGGCGCTTCAACCACGGCGGCGACAGGTGCAGTAACCTCTTCGTCAGCCGATTGCGGCTCGGCCAGACGGGCCAGCGCCGCCAGCAGTTCAGGTGTCGCAGCCGTGATCGGGCTGCGCTCGCGGACTTCGCTGAACATGCCGTTCACCGCGTCCAGCGCTTCGAGAACCACGTCCATCAGTTCCGAGTCGACGCGACGCTCACCCTTGCGCAGGATGTCGAACACGTTCTCGGCGATGTGACAGCACTCCACCAGTTCGTTGAGCTGGAGGAAGCCGGCGCCCCCTTTTACAGTGTGAAAACCGCGAAAAATTGCATTGAGCAAATCCGCATCATCCGGACGGCTTTCCAGCTCGACCAGTTGCTCGGACAGTTGCTCTAGAATCTCGCCGGCCTCAACCAGGAAATCCTGAAGGATCTCTTCATCGGCGCCGAAGCTCATCAGGGGGGGTGCTCCTAACAGGTCTAAAAACCCAAAATACCTAAAATTCTAAAATCCCAGGCTGGATAGCAAATCGTCCACATCGTCCTGACCGGACACAACGTCTTCTCTTTTATCGGCATGAATCTGCGGACCTTCACCCTGAGAGAGATGTTTTTGTGGATCTTTTTGCGCAAGCATCGCTTCACGGTCATGTTCGATGCCCGCAAAGCGGTCCACCTGACTGGCCATCAGCACGAGCTTGAGCAGGTTGCTTTCAACTTCGGTGACCAGTTGGGTCACACGCTTGATCACTTGCCCCGTGAGGTCCTGGTAATCCTGGGCGAGCAGGATGTCGTTGAGGTTGCCCGACACCGCGCGATTGTCCGTGCCGCTGCGTGCCAGGAAGCCGTCGACCCGACGGGCCAGTTCACGAAACTCTTCGGCACCGACTTCACGACGCATGAAGCGCCCCCAGTCCGTGCTCAAGGCCTGGGCTTCGTCCGCCAGGCTGTTGACCAGCGGCGTGGCATTTTCCACCAGATCCATGGTGCGGTTGGCCGCCGCCTCGGTCAGCTTGACCACATAGCCCAGGCGCTCGGTGGCGTCGGTGATCTGCGACACTTCTTCGGCTTGCGGCATGTGCGGGTCAATCTGGAAATTGACGATCGCGCTATGCAGTTCGCGAGTGAGCTTGCCCACTTCCTGATACAGGCCGCGGTCTCGGGTCTGGTTGAGCTCATGGATCAATTGCACCGCGTCGCCGAACTTGCCTTTTTCAAGGCTCTCGACCAATTCGACGGCGTGTTTTTTCAGGGTCGATTCAAAGTCGCCCAATGAAGTTTCGTTATTGCCCATAGCTCCCCCGTGGCGCACTCATCAACCGATGCGTTCGAAAATCTTCTCGATTTTTTCTTTCAACGCCTGGGCCGTGAAGGGCTTGACCACATAGCCGTTAACGCCGGCCTGGGCCGCTTCGATGATCTGCTCACGCTTGGCTTCAGCGGTCACCATCAGCACCGGCAGGTGCTTGAGCTTTTCATCGGCACGCACGTGACGCAGCAGATCGATGCCAGTCATACCTGGCATGTTCCAGTCCGTTACCAGAAAGTCGATGCTTCCGCTGTTGAGCACCGGAATGGCGGTAGTGCCATCGTCGGCCTCGACGGTGTTGGTGAACCCAAGGTCACGCAGCAGGTTCTTGATGATCCGCCGCATCGTTGAGAAGTCATCAACGATGAGGATTTTCATGTTCTTGTCCAATTCGACCTCCAAGCAGTCTTAAACGCGCCCAGCACCTGGACGCGCCATTTCAATCAATCCGGCAAAGCACTCAATGACTGTCTGGAGCACAACAGATCGGGACCGGCGCAGTTCAACACCACACCAGCCTCTTTCGCAGTGTCCCCACACTGCCTTCAGCGCGCTCGCCACTCCCCCAAACGCCCCCGCAAGCGGGCCGCGCACTGGCTGTGTAACTGGCTGACCCGCGATTCGCTGACCCCCAGGACCTCACCGATTTCCTTGAGGTTCAACTCTTCGTCGTAGTACAGCGCCAACACCAGTCGCTCACGCTCCGGCAAATTGGCAATCGCATCCGCCAGCGCAGCCTGGAAGCGTTCATCTTCCAGATCGCGTGACGGCTCGGTATGAGCACTCGCGCCATCCTCGTGCAGCCCTTCGTGTTCGCCGTCCTGCAACAGATCGTCGAAACTGAATAACCGGCTGCCCAGGGTGTCGTTCAAAATTCCGTAGTAATCGTCGAGACTCAATTGGAGTTCGGCCGCAACTTCGTGATCTTTAGCGTCACGGCCGGTTTTCGCTTCAATCGAGCGAATGGCGTCGCTGACCATGCGCGTATTGCGGTGGACCGAACGTGGCGCCCAGTCCCCCTTGCGCACTTCATCGAGCATGGCGCCGCGGATTCGAATGCCCGCGTACGTCTCGAAACTGGCGCCTTTGCTGGCGTCATATTTGGTCGATACCTCAAGCAGGCCGATCATCCCGGCCTGGATCAGGTCTTCGACCTGGACACTGGCCGGCAAACGCGCCAGCAAGTGGTAAGCAATGCGTTTAACCAGCGGCGCGTAACGCTCGATCAGCTCGTACTGCGCATCACGAGCCGATTTTTTGTAGAGGTTGTAACCGCTGGCTGTCATAGAACAGGTCCTGCTGTTTGCTGCACTAGACGCTCGACGAAAAACTCCAGGTGCCCGCGCGGGTTGGCAGGCAGCGGCCAGGTATCGACCTTCTGCGCGATGGCCTTGAACGCCAGCGAGCACTTGGAACGCGGGAAGGCCTCGTAGACGGCGCGCTGCTTCTGCACAGCCTTGCGCACGCTTTCGTCGTAGGGCACCGCGCCGACGTATTGTAGGGCGACGTCGAGGAAGCGATCCGTGACCTTGGTCAACTTGGCGAACAGGTTGCGCCCTTCCTGCGGGCTCTGGGCCATGTTGGCCAGGACGCGGAAGCGGTTCATGCCGTAGTCGCGATTGAGCAACTTGATCAAGGCGTAGGCATCGGTAATCGAGGTCGGCTCGTCGCACACCACCAGCAGCACTTCCTGGGCTGCACGAACGAAGCTGACGACCGACTCACCAATGCCCGCAGCGGTGTCGATCACCAATACGTCGAGGTTGTCGCCGATATCACTGAAGGCCTGGATAAGGCCCGCGTGTTGCGCAGGACTCAGATGCACCATGCTCTGAGTGCCGGATGCGGCCGGAACGATACGGATGCCGCCAGGTCCCTGCAGCAGTACATCGCGCAGTTCGCAGCGGCCCTCGATCACGTCGGCCAGGGTACGTTTGGGTGTCAGGCCCAGCAGAACGTCGACGTTCGCCAGTCCCAGGTCGGCGTCCAGCAGCATGACGCGCCGGCCAAGCTCAGCCAAAGCCAGGGACAAGTTCACTGACACGTTAGTTTTCCCGACGCCACCTTTGCCGCCGGTCACCGCGATCACCTGTACGGGATGCATGCTGCCCATGTTATTTCTTTACCTTGTCTTGCATAGACGGAGGCCACATTACTGGCTGCGCGTTCACAAACGGAACAATGCATGGCAGACCATCGATGTAGGTACAAAAACGATTCATTATTACCTCAGCCAACCTGCTTGGTCGGGCTGTGGTAGATGTCAGCGAACATGTCAGCCATGGCTTCTTCGCTGGGTTCTTCCTGCATTTGCACACTGACGGCGCGACTGACCAACTGATGACGGCGCGGCAGATGGAGATCATCCGGAATCCGCGGGCCATCGGTCAGGTACGCCACTGGCAGCTCATGACTGATGGCCAGGCTCAACACTTCGCCCAGGCTTGCCGTTTCATCCAGTTTAGTCAGGATGCAGCCGGCAAGCCCGCAACGCTTGTAACTGTGATAAGCGGCGGTTAGAACCTGTTTCTGGCTGGTGGTTGCCAGGACCAGATAATTTTTTGAGCGGATGCCACGACCAGCCAGACTTTCGAGCTGCATGCGCAGGGCCGGGTCGCTGGCCTGCAGGCCGGCGGTATCGATCAGCACCACGCGCTTGCGCAGCAATGGATCGAGCGCCTGCACCAGGGACTGGCCCGGATCGACGTGGGTCACCGGCACATTGAGAATGCGCCCCAGGGTCTTGAGTTGCTCCTGGGCACCGATGCGGAAGCTGTCCATGCTCACCAGCGCAATGTTCTGCGCGCCGTACTTGAGCACGTAACGGGCAGCCAGCTTGGCCAGGGTGGTGGTCTTGCCCATGCCGGCAGGGCCGACCATGGCGATGACTCCGCCCTCTTCCAGCGGCTCGACTTCCGGGGTAACGATCATGCGCGCCAGGTGTGCCAGCAACATGCGCCAGGCCTGACGAGGCTCCTGGATTTCGCTGATCAGTGCCAGCAGGTCTCGAGACAGCGGGCCAGACAGGCCAATGCGTTGCAGGCGACGCCAGAGGTTGGCCTGATCCGGACGGCTGCCTTGCAGCTGGTTCCAGGCCAGGGACCCGAGTTGTACTTCCATGAGTTCGCGCAGGCTGTTGAGCTCGGAGCGCATCGAGTCGAACGCACGCGGGTCCACGCCACCGGACGCTGGTACAGCAGCCGGTGCGGGGCGACGAGGTTGGTCATACGTAGGTTCGATCAGCGGCTCGGCTGCGGTGAGCGGCAAACCGGCGAACAACTGGCGGTTGGTCGCATTGTCGCTCTCGCCATCGCCACGCAGGCTCAATTCGGCCTGGGCGGTGACGATCCGCGACTGAGTCTTGCGCAGCTCGTCTTCGAGCTCCATGTTCGGAACACGCGGTGCCAGCGCCGACAACTTGTAATCCAGCGCAGCCGTCAGCTCGACGCCCCCGGCAATCCGGCGGTTGCCGATAATGGCTGCATCAGCGCCCAGCTCATCGCGAACCAGCTTCATGGCCTGACGCATATCGGCGGCGAAAAAACGCTTAACTTGCATAAACCACTACCTCAGCCGTTGGGCCCTACTGTCGCAACGATGGTCACTTGCTTGTTGTCAGGGATTTCCTGGTAAGCCAACACGTGCAAACCCGGGACTGCGAGCCGGCCGAATCGCGAGAGCATCGCGCGAACCGGACCGGCCACCAGCAGAATCACCGGCTGACCTTGCATCTCCTGGCGCTGCGCCGCGTCGATCAGCGAGCGTTGCAGTTTCTCAGCCATGCTTGGCTCCAGCAGAACGCCCTCTTCCGAGCCTTGTCCTGCCTTTTGCAGACTATTGAGCAATATCTGTTCCAACCTTGGCTCCAGCGTGATAACTGGCAGCTGCGACTCAGTGCCTACAATGCTTTGGACGATTGCGCGGGAGACGCCAACCCGCACGGCAGCCACCAGCGCGGCGGTATCTTGACTCTTGGCGGCATTGTTGGCGATGGCCTCGGCAATGCTGCGGATATCGCGAACCGGCACTTGCTCGGCCAACAGCGCTTGCAGCACTTTGAGCAGTTGCGACAGCGAAACCACGCCCGGCACCAGCTCCTCAGCCAGTTTCGGCGAGCTTTTGGCCAGCAATTGCATGAGTTGCTGCACTTCTTCGTGACCGATCAGTTCACTGGAATGCTTGTAGAGTATCTGGTTCAAGTGGGTAGCCACTACTGTACTGGCATCGACCACCGTGTAACCGAGGGATTGCGCCTGGGTACGCTGGCTGATTTCGATCCAGACCGCCTCCAGGCCGAAAGCCGGATCTTTGGCGGTAATGCCGTTGAGCGTGCCGTAGACCTGCCCCGGGTTGATCGCCAGCTCGCGATCCGGGTAAATCTCCGCTTCCGCCAGGATCACCCCCATCAGGGTCAGGCGATAGGCACTCGGCGCCAGGTCGAGGTTGTCGCGGATATGCACGGTCGGCATCAGGAAGCCCAGATCCTGGGACAGCTTCTTGCGCACCCCCTTGATCCGCGCCAGCAACTGACCGCCCTGGTTGCGGTCCACCAGCGGAATCAGGCGATAGCCCACTTCCAGGCCGATCATGTCGATGGGCGTCACGTCATCCCAGCCAAGCTCCTTGGTTTCCTGGGCACGGGCCGGCGACGGCAGCAGCTCCTGCTGGCGCTTGACCTCTTGCAGGGCCTGAACCTTGGCGACGTTCTGCTTTTTCCAGAACAGGTAGGCGCCACCGGCCGCCAGGGCCGCCATGCTCAGGAACGAGAAGTGCGGCATGCCGGGCACCAGGCCCATGACCGCCATCAAGCCTGCCGCCACCGCCAGCGCCTTGGGCGAGGCGAACATCTGGCGATTGATCTGTTTGCCCATGTCTTCCGAACCGGACGCACGGGTCACCATGATCGCCGCCGCTGTCGATAACAACAGTGATGGCAATTGCGCCACCAAACCGTCACCGATGGTCAACAGCGCATACACCTTGCCGGCATCGCCGAAGGTCATGCCGTGCTGGAAGATACCGACCGCCATGCCGCCGATCAGGTTGATGAACAGGATCAACAGGCCGGCAATGGCGTCACCACGGACGAATTTGCTGGCACCGTCCATGGAACCGTAGAACTCGGCTTCCTGGGCGACTTCCGAGCGGCGGGCCTTTGCCTGGGCCTGATCGATCAGGCCGGCGTTGAGGTCGGCGTCGATCGCCATTTGCTTGCCGGGCATCGCATCGAGGGTGAAACGCGCGCTCACCTCGGAGATCCGCCCCGCACCCTTGGTCACCACGACGAAGTTGATGATCATCAGGATCGCGAAGACCACGATACCGACCACGTAGTTACCGCCGATCACCACTTCACCGAACGCCTGGATCACCTTGCCGGCGGCTGCGTGACCGTCCTGGCCGTGGAGCATCACCACCCGCGTGGAGGCCACGTTCAATGCCAGGCGCAACAGCGTCGCCACCAGCAAAATGGTCGGAAACACCGCGAAATCCAGCGGGCGCAAAGCGTAGACGCACACCAGCAGCACGACGATGGACAGGGCAATGTTGAAGGTGAAGAACACGTCGAGCAGGAACGGCGGCACCGGCAACATCATCATCGCCAGCATGACCAGCAGCAACAGCGGCACGCCCAGATTGCCCCGACTGAGGTCGGCAATGTTGCTGCGGGCACTGTTGATTAACTGAGAGCGATCCACCGGTTTTCCCCGTTCCTTTAAAGCAAACTTTTGACGCCTGACGCAGGCGCAGGGCGGCTACTGCAAGAAGCTTTCCAACTTTTGCAAAGGGAGAAATAGAGCGATTTTTCAGTGGGATATGTGCTGCCTGGGCTGACGTCATCGCGGGCAAGCCACGCTCCCACAAGTTATCGCCGAACCTGTGGGAGCGCTAGACTCAGGAATCGCGGCGCAAATCCGGCGGAATCGGCAGGTCATCCTTGAGCGGATCAGGCCGCTTGCCCTTGCCCGCCCGGTACTGTCGAATCTGATAGACGTAGGCCAGTACCTGCGCAACCGCCAGATAGAGCCCGCCGGGGATTTCCTGCTCCAGTTCGGTGGAGTAATAAATCGAGCGCGCCAGCGCCGGTGACTCCAGCAGCAGGATCTCGTTGGCCGCGGCGATCTCGCGGATCTTCAGGGCCAGGAAGTCGTTACCCTTGGCCAGCAATACCGGCGCACTGCCCTTCTCCGGATCGTATTTGAGGGCCACAGCGTAGTGCGTGGGGTTGGTGATGACCACGTCAGCCTCGGGAATGGCGGCCATCATCCGCCGCTGGGACATCTCACGCTGCAGCTGTCGAATCCGCTGCTTGACCTCCGGCCGCCCCTCCTGGTCCTTGTGCTCGTCGCGCACTTCCTGCTTGGTCATCAGCAGTTTCTTGTGGCTTTCCCAGAGCTGCACCGGCACATCTACCGCAGCGATGAGGATCAGCCCGCACGCCATCCACAAGGTGCTCCAGCCCACCACTTGCAGGCTGTGGATGATTGCCATGTCCAGGGGTTCATGGGCGATACGCAGCAGGTCGTCGATGTCCGACGACAACACCGCCAGCGCTACGAACAGGATGATGATGAACTTGGCCAGGGCCTTGAGCAGCTCGACCAGCGCCTTGGTCGAGAACATGCGCTTGAGGCCGGGACCGGGGTTCAAACGGCTGAACTTGGGCGCCATGGAGCTTGCCGCGAACAGCCAGCCCCCCAGGGAAATCGGACCGATGATGGCCGCCAGCACCAAGGTGATCATCACTGGCTGGATCGACCACAGGGCAATCTGTCCCGAGCGCATCAGGTAGTTGGCCATGGAGCGCTGATCCAGAATCACCTCCCGCGGCAGCGAGAAATTGAAGCGCATCAGCTCCATCATGTCCTGCGCCATGGCGCCGCCAAAAATCAGCAACGCCGAGGCACCGACCAGCATGATCGCCAGGGTGTTGAGTTCCTTGGACCGCGCTATCTCACCCTTTTCACGGGAGTCTTGCTTGCGCTTCTCCGTGGGGTCTTCTGTTTTGTCCTGACCGCTTTCGCTCTCAGCCATGACTCAGCTCGCCCGCGCCATTTCGCGTAACAACTGCAAGGCCTCGGTGGCCAGCGGTTGATACTGATTGAGAATGTCCGCCAGCCCGACCCAGACGATAAACAGCCCCAGGACCAGGATCAGCGGGAAGCCGACCGAGAAAATATTCAGTTGCGGCGCCGCCCGGGTCATGACGCCAAACGCGATGTTGACCACCAGCAGCGCGGTGACTGCCGGCAACACCAGCAACAACGCCGAACCGAGCACCCAGCCGAGCTTGCCGGCCAGCTCCCAGTAATGGTTGACCATCAGGCCGCCACCCACCGGCAACGTGGTGAAGCTCTCGGTGAGGACCTCGAACACCACCAGATGGCCATTCATGGACAGGAACAGCAGCGTCACCAGCATGGTGAAAAATTGCCCGATCACCGCCGTCGAGACGCCGTTGGCCGGGTCGATCATCGAAGCGAAACCCATGCCCATCTGGATGGCGACAATTTGCCCGGCGACCACGAAGGCCTGGAAGAACAGTTGCAAGGAAAACCCCATCACCGCGCCGATGAGGATTTGCTCGGCGATCAACAACAGCCCGCTCAGATCCAGGGGATTGACTGGCGGCATCGGTGGCAGCCCCGGCGCAATGACCACGGTAATGGCCAGCGCGAAATACAGGCGGATGCGCCGAGGCAGCAGGGTCGTGCCAAACACCGGCATGACCATCAGCAGGGAGCCGACGCGAAACAGCGGCAACATGAACGTCGCCACCCAGGTGCTGATCTGCGTATCGGTCAGCGCTAGCAGTGACATGATTTAGCCGATGACCTGAGGAATACTGCCGTACAGCTGCAGAATGTATTCCATGAAGGTCTGTACCAGCCAAGGCCCGCCGACGATCAGCGTCACCAGCATCACCAACAGGCGCGGCAAAAAGCTCAGGGTCTGTTCGTTGATCTGGGTGGCGGCCTGGAACATCGCCACCAACAACCCCACCAGCAGGCTAGGAATCACCAGCACGGCAACCATCATGGTGGTCAACCACAGGGCTTCGCGGAAAATGTCTACGGCGACTTCAGGGGTCATGGCGAGACACCGCCAAAGCTGCTGGCCAGGGTGCCGATGATCAGCGCCCAGCCATCCACCAGCACGAACAACATGATCTTGAACGGCAGGGAAATGATCAGCGGCGAGAGCATCATCATACCCATGGCCATCAGCACACTGGCCACGACCAGGTCGATGATCAGAAACGGAATGAAGATCATGAAGCCGATCTGGAACGCCGTTTTCAGCTCGGAGGTCACGAAGGCCGGTACCAGGATGGTCAACGGCGCCTGATCCGGTGTCGCGATGTCAGTGCGCTTGGACAGGCGCATGAACAGCTCAAGGTCGCTGGTGCGGGTCTGGGCGAGCATGAAATTCTTGATCGGCACCTGCGCCTTGGCGACCGCATCCTGGGCCGTCAGTTTTTCCGCCAGATAGGGTTGCAAGGCATCCTGGTTCACCCGGTCGAACACCGGCGCCATGATGAACAGGGTCAGGAACAGCGCCATGCCGGTGAGAATCTGGTTCGACGGCGTCTGCTGCAGACCCAGGGCCTGGCGCAGGATCGAGAAGACAATGATGATCCGGGTGAAGCTGGTCATCAGCATGACAAACGCCGGGATAAAACTCAGCGCGGTCATGATCAACAGGATTTGCAGGCTGACCGAGTATTCCTGTGCACCCTGCGCATTGGTGCCCAGGGTGATGGCCGGGATCGACAGCGGATCGGCGGCGAATGCCAGCGGTGCGGCCAGCATCAGGGCCAGCGTCAAAACGATGCGTAGCGCACCCATTACTTCTTATCCTTCTGATCTTTACCCAGCATCTCCAGCAGGCGCTGCGCAAACTCCGGCGTCGGCTTCTCGGTGCCCGGCACCTGCACCGGCTCCTTGAGGACGTGCAGCGCAGTGATGTTGCCTGGGCTCAGGCCAAGCAGAATCTGCTCGTTGCCGACCTGCACCAGCATCAGGCGGTCGCGCGGCCCCAGCGCGCGGGAGCCGACAATCTCGATCACCTGCCCCTTGCCGGCCGGACCGGCCTGCTGGACCCGACGCAGCAACCAGGCGAGGAAGAAGATCAACCCCAGCACCAGCAGCAAGCCGAACACCAACTGCGTCAGTTGCCCAGCCACACCACTGCTCACCGCTGGCGCAGCAGCCGTGGTCGCCGTAGCGACCGGCTCGGCCGCCAGCACGCTGAACGGCATGGCCAGCGCGCTCCCCAGCACAGCCCCGAGAAACTTTTTCACTCAGCGCAGCTTCTTGATGCGTTCGCTTGGGCTGATCACGTCCGTCAGGCGGATGCCGAACTTCTCGTTGACCACCACCACTTCGCCGTGGGCGATGAGCGTGCCGTTGACCAGCACGTCCAGCGGCTCGCCGGCCAGGCGATCCAGCTCGATCACCGAGCCCTGGTTCAGTTGCAGCAGGTTGCGGATGTTGATGTCGGTGCTGCCCACTTCCATGGAAATCGACACCGGGATATCGAGGATCACGTCCAGGTTCGGGCCTTCGAGACTCACCGGATCGTTGTTTTTCGGCACGCTGCCGAACTCTTCCATTGGCAGGCGGTTGGACGCGGAATTGCCGGAATCGGCGGCAAGCAATGCGTCGATGTCAGCCTGCCCGGCATCACCGGTTTCTTCCAGGGCCGCGGCCCACTCATCGGCCAGGGCCTGGTCGTCTTGCGTGTTCATAATGTCAGTGTCCTCGGCGAGCAAAAGTTCAGAATTCGGTTAATCGCGAATGGGTAGGAGCGCCGGTCAACGGCGCTCGATCGGCTCGATCACTTGCAACGCCAGGTTGCCCTTGTGCGAACCCATCTTGACCTTGAAGGCCGGTACGCCGTTGGCGCGCATGATCATTTCTTCCGGCATGTCGACCGGGATCACATCCCCCGGCTGCATGTGCAGGATGTCGCGCAGGCGCAGTTGACGACGGGCCACCGTCGCACCGATCGGCACGTCGACATCCAGCACGTCCTGGCGCAGGGCGTTGACCCAGCGCTCGTCCTGGTCGTCGAGGTCCGACTGGAAGCCGGCGTCGAGCATCTCGCGCACCGGCTCGATCATCGAGTACGGCATGGTCACGTGCAGGTCGCCGCCACCGCCATCGAGTTCGATGTGGAAGGTCGACACCACAATGGCTTCGCTCGGGCCGACGATGTTGGCCATGGCCGGGTTCACTTCGGAGTTGATGTACTCGAAGTTGACTTCCATGATCGCTTGCCAGGCTTCCTTCAGATCGACGAACGCCTGCTCCAGCACCATGCGCACCACACGCAGTTCGGTCGGGGTGAATTCACGCCCTTCGATCTTGGCGTGCCGGCCGTCGCCACCGAAGAAGTTGTCCACCAGCTTGAACACCAGCTTGGCGTCGAGGATGAACAGCGCGGTGCCGCGCAGGGGTTTGATCTTGACCAGGTTGAGACTGGTCGGCACGTACAGCGAGTGCACGTATTCGCCGAACTTCATCACCTGCACGCCGCCGACCGCTACGTCTGCCGAGCGACGCAGCATGTTGAACATGCTGATGCGGGTATAACGAGCGAAACGTTCGTTGATCATTTCCAGGGTCGGCATGCGTCCACGGACGATGCGATCCTGGCTGGTCAGGTCGTAGCTTTTGACGCTGCCGGGTTCGGCAGCGTTTTCGGTCTGTACCAGACCATCGTCGACGCCATGCAACAGCGCGTCGATCTCATCCTGGGACAGCAGGTCCTGCACGGCCATGTCGTGTTCCTACTGCAGTACGAAATTAGTGAAAAGCAACTGTTCGATCACCACTTTGCCGAGCTCTTTCTGCGCCACTTCCTGGACGCTGGCGGTGGCCTTCTGCCGCAGCATTTCCTGGCCGACCGGCGACGCGAGGGTCGCAAAGTCCTGGCCGGAGAACAGCATGACCAGGTTGTTGCGGATCACCGGCATGTGGACCTTGAGCGCCTCCAGATCCGCCGGGTTGCGCGCGAGCATGGTGATGCTCACCTGCATGTAGCGCTGGCGGCCGTTCTGGTTGAAGTTGGCCACGAAAGCCGGTGCCATCGGCTCGAAAATCGCTGGCTGCTTGCCGACGGGAGCGGCGTCCACCACGGCGGCGGCAGGCTTGTTCTGAGCGCTGTGCATGAAGTACCAGGTCGCGCCCACGGACACACCGATCGCCAGCAGCAGGGCCACCACGATCAGGATAATCAGCTTGAGTTTGCCTTTGGTTGCGGGGTCTTTTACTGCTGCGTCGCTCTTCGCCATGCCAATAATCCGTCACTATTCGGGGTTTCACAGTCGCACGGCAAGGCAAGAGCAAGTGTTATGCCAGAACGGTTGGAGGGGGATGGAGCGGTGGACTGCCAGCATTCCGAAGAACACGGCAAAACCACTGTGGGAGCGAGCCTGCTCGCGATAGCATTCTAACCGTCAACATTTCCATCGACTGTTACACCGCTTTCGCGAGCAGGCTCGCTCCCACAGGGATGGGTGATTAACCCGATCAGGCGTAGTAATCGACCGCGCTGGAGCCGATCACACTGGCGGTACTGGCAGCCACTTCAGCGACGCCCGGCATCAGGTCGTCATCCATGGAGTCGAGGCGGCCGCCGCTGGCGCTGGTCCGTCCGGTCTGGCTTTGCCGGGCTTGTTCCTGCCCTTGTTGCGAACCACGGGACTGGTCCGAAACGTTGACATCGACCTGCCCCATGCCCTGCTGCGCAAACATGTCGCGCAAGCGATGGACCTGGCTGTCCAGCGCCTCACGGACGCCCGGATGCGCACTCATGAACGTGACCTGGGTCTGCTGATCGGGAACCATGTTCACCCGAATGTCCAGACGCCCCAGTTCAGCGGGCTGCAACTGGATGTCCGCGGCCTTGAGGTTGGCGCTGGACAGGTACATGACCCGGTTCACCACCTCTTCGGTCCAGCCGCTCTGGTGCATGGCGATCGGCTGGTTTACCGGCAAGGCATTGGCTGTCTTCGGTGTGGCCGCCTGGGTCAGCGCGGCCAGACGGCTGGCGAAATCATCGACACGGGTGTCGCTGCCGGCAGATTTGAGATCCTTCAGACCGTCATCGATCAAGCCGCTGAAAGCTTTTTCTTCACCTTTGCCGGCACTGTCCTTGTCGACCTGAACATCCAGCATGGTCGCCATGCCGGCGGCAAAGTTTTGCGCCGACGTCAGCTCACCGTCCGCCTGGGCGGGCGCCTGTGTCGGTGCGGCCTTTGGCTGCGCCTGACTGGAAGCCGACACGTGACCGCTCTGCTCCATCGCCAGGCGTAACGCCGGCAGGGCGTCGAGTGGATCGGCCTCGGGATCGAAGTCGCCGTCAGCGCTGGTCGGCACCGGAGCATTTGCAGCCGAGAGCGCCGCAGCAACCGGCGCTTCAACCGTTGGCTGCACCGCATCGGCTACGGCAGGCGCTGCTGGCGTTGCTGGCACTGACGCCACTGGCTGTATCGCTTGCGGCAATGCGGGATCAAGCGCCGGATCGACCGGCGCGGCATCGACGACCAGAGCCGGGTCGACCTCTGCCGCATCATCGCCGGCGGTCTTGTCGTCAGCCTGCACCGATTGGTCGGCAGGCAAGGATTTGCCGCCTTCGGCAACCACTGGCTCCCCCGCGGCAGACTTGTCGTCGCCAGCGTCCTTCTTCGCGCCGACAACGGAGGTTTTGTCACGATCAGGTTTGAGCGGAGCATCGGCCACCGCATTGGGTTTGCTTTGGGCCTGATTGGCGTAGACATGAGCGAAGCTTGCGGCCTTGTCCCCGGGCTCTGCGGTCACTGCCGGAGGATTGGCGCAGGTAGCCTGAGTCTTGGCCTGCCTGGAGGCCTGAAGCAGAATATTGGGGGTAACGGGCATGAAACGGTCTCCGCTGCACAGGGCTCGTAAGTACAGTTGGGTTAGATAACTGCAAAGGTCGAGCCAGTTTCACTCGATAGAGAACCAAAGCAGCGTTTGCTCAGATTTTCGCCGAGCAACGCTTTCGCTCTGCTTCGTAGAGAGGGCGGATATTGGCGAATTCGCGGTCGATTTTGCCGACCAGTTCCTGAACGGCCGCGCATGGCAAACTGGCAGCCTGCTGCTCAAGCTGGCGGCAAAGTTCGGTCAGCCTGAGGGCGCCCATATTGCTGCTGCTGCCCTTGAAGCTATGGGCGGTTTCAGCGAGCCGTGCGGCACTGTCAGCCGCTCTCAGGACTTCCAGGCGCTCTTCGGAGTCCGCAAGAAAGATATCCAGCAGATCCGGATAACCCTCTTCCATCACTTCCCGCAATGCACTCAGCACGCTGCGATCCACATGTGTGTCGTCGTCCACTTGCTCACTCCTTGATCAAGAATGCGCGGATTATGCCAGAGCCTCCCAGATAAACTCCACGCGTGCACTTCGACCATTGTCGGTCCAGCGGGCATTACGCCCCAACTGGCGGATCAGGTTGATCCCGCGTCCCGACAGGCGGATGGCGTCCAAAGGCCTTTCCATCACCCGCTCGACATCGAACCCCTCGCCGCTGTCTTCGACCTGAATCGTCAGGCAACCGCCGTCGTCTGTCGGCGTCACCTGCAAATGGATCCGCACATAGCCTTCCTGCAGCTCGCCGAGCCGGGCATTGCGCTCTTGATAATATCGCGCAAAACCCGAGGCATTGCGCTTGAGGCTCGAATCCAGCCCCAGCACGCCGTGTTCCAGCGCATTGGAATAGAGCTCCGCCAACACACTGTAGAGCGCACCGCTCTGAGCCCGAAGGCCATGCACCTCAAGCAGCAACTGCAACAGATAGGGCAAGGGATTGAATCGCTTGAGCGTGGCGGCGCGGAACTCGAAACTCACCGACCAGTCCAGCGGGCACGACTGGCCGCTGTCGGAGTAGACCAATGCCGGTGGCGTGACCTGCTCCGGCTCCAGCAGGCTGATTTCGACCATGCTGACATCGTCGCGCGCTTGACCACCGAAATCGCGCAGCGCCTGCTCTATCTCTTCGAACAGCACATCCGGCTGACGATTGGCGGCGAACACCTGCTGCAATCGCTGCACGCCAAACAACTGTTCATTGGCGCCGCAGGTGTCGATCACCCCATCGGACAAGAGGAACACCCGATCCCCGAGCGCCATGGGAAACACTTCGGTGCGCTCGTCGAAGGATTCCGGGCTCAGCACCCCCAAAGGCAGGTGCCGAGCCGGCAGAGGCGTACGCTCGCCACTGGCAATGCGATGCAGGTAACCGTCGGGCATTCCACCGTTCCAGACCTCCACCGAACGACGCTGAAAACTCAGGCACAGCATGGTGGCGCAGCAGAACATGTCCACCGGCAGGATGCGCTTGAGCTTGGCATTCATTTCGCGCAGGGTTTGCGCCAGGCCATAGCCCTTGGCGGTCATCCCGTAGAAGACTTCGGCCAGGGGCATGGCGCCCACGGCTGCCGGCAGACCGTGGCCGGTGAAGTCGCCCAGCAATACGTGCATGTCGCCGGCCGGGGTGAACGCGGCCAGCAACAGGTCGCCGTTGAACAGCGCATAGGGTGATTGCAGATAACGGATATTCGGCGCGGCGTTCAGGCAGCCGGCGTGCGCCACCTTGTCGAAAACCGCCTTGGCCACACGCTGCTCGTTGAGCAGGTAGTCGTGGTGCCTGGCGATCTGGTCACGCTGCTGCAGAACGGTGTCCTGCAAGCGCCGCAAGCGATCCATCGCCTTGATCTTGGCCGCGAGAATCACCTGGTTATAGGGTTTCGCCAGAAAGTCGTCACCGCCGACCTCCAGACAACGGGCCAGCGCCTCGCTTTCGGACAAGGACGTGAGGAAGATGATCGGCACCAGGGTTTCCCCGGCCAGGGCCTTGATCTGCCGGGCTGCCTCGAAGCCGTCCATGACCGGCATCATCGCATCCATCAACACCAGGTGCGGTTGTTGCTGGCGAAACGTGTCGACCGCTTCGGCGCCGTTGGCCGCCGTCAGCACTTCGTGCCCCTGGCGGCGCAGGATGCTCGCCAACAGCAGACGATCGGCGGCGCTGTCCTCGGCAATCAGGATCGTCAGCGGCTCCAGTGGCTGCATGGCAATCAACTGATGTCGAACAGTTTGTCGAAGTTGGAGATGGCGAGGATTTTGCGCACGTCGGTATTGCTGTTGACCACGCGCACATCGGAGTCGTCGCCACCGGCGTGATCGCGCAGCAAAAGCAGCATGCCCAGGGCCGAGCTGTCGAGGTAAGTGGCGTCTTTCAGGTCGACCACAACCGCCGATAGCTCTTTATCTTCGTAGGACTGACGAAACTCCTGATGCTTGGCGAAATCGAAACGCCCCTTGACCGAGATCGTCAGCTTTCGCCCATCGGGTGAGACTTCTGTAACAACTGGCATGTCATGGCTTCCTTGTCATTTGTAAACCTGCTGTACAAGGTTTAGCAGCTGGTAGAGGTTGGGGCAAGGCTGGAAATGGCGCAAATCCTGTGGGAGCGTGGCTTGCCCGCGATGAACGATAACGAGGTCCACCCGATTCAATACTGATCCTGCCGTGGCAATCGTTGGGATAATTCGTCCAACAACTTTTGTTCGCGCCGGTCTTCGAGCGCCCGCGCCTCA
The DNA here is from genome assembly GCF_054343835.1 of Pseudomonas sp. GNP012. Lineage (NCBI taxonomy): Bacteria > Pseudomonadati > Pseudomonadota > Gammaproteobacteria > Pseudomonadales > Pseudomonadaceae > Pseudomonas > Pseudomonas sp. GNP012. Next base: position 3,734,037 of record NZ_JBTGUU010000001.1, read on the forward strand.
TCGGCATAGCGCTGAACCAGCTTGCGCAGGCCTTCGACCCGGGCAAATGCCTGCTGCCAGGTTTCCCGGGCCTTGTTCAGGTTGTTCTGATGCCAGGCCAGGCTTTGCCGCTGCTGGTCGATGGCCGTGCCCAGCTGCGCCAGGAAGCCCTGATAACCCAGCAGCCATTGGCCCGAGACGCCGCCGCTGCCGCGTACGATCCATTGCTCCTGATAGTCGAGGCGGAAGGCTTCGAGGTCGGCGAGTTTACTTTCCGCCAGGCGAACCTGCCCTTGAAAGTGCCCCAGGCGCTGGACCGCGGTTTTCTCGGCCTTTTCGGCCATTTCCACCACCGGCGCCAGCCTTCCTGCCCGACTCTGGGCCATGACCGCTTAACCGCTCGCCGCGGGCGCGAAGATCGAGGCGAGATACGCTTCGCTTTCACCCAGGCTGATGCTGTCGTTGAGGCCCTGCCGCAGGTATTTGACCAATTGCGGTTGCAGGGAAATCGCCAGGTCGGTCTCGCGATCGCCGCCGGCGACATAGGCGCCGACGCTGATCAGGTCGCGACTCTGTTGATAACGCGACCACAGCTGCTTGAAATATTGCGCACGAGCCATGTGCTCCGGCGACACCACCGCCGGCATGACCCGGCTGATGGACGCTTCGATATCGATGGCCGGGTAGTGCCCTTCCTCGGCCAGGCGCCGGGAAAGCACGATGTGCCCGTCGAGTACACCCCGTGCAGAGTCGGCAATCGGGTCCTGCTGGTCGTCGCCTTCGGACAGCACGGTGTAGAACGCAGTGATCGAACCGCCGCCCTTTTCCGCGTTACCGGCCCGCTCCACCAGTTTCGGCAGTTTGGCGAACACCGATGGCGGATAGCCCTTGGTCGCCGGTGGCTCGCCGATGGCCAGGGCGATTTCCCGCTGGGCCTGGGCAAAACGGGTCAGGGAATCCATCAGCAACAGGACATTCTTGCCCTTGTCGCGGAAATATTCGGCGATACGCGTGCAGTACATGGCGGCGCGCAGTCGCATCAGCGGCGCATCGTCCGCCGGGGACGCCACGACCACTGAACGCTTGAGTCCTTCTTCACCGAGGATGTGCTCGATGAATTCCTTGACCTCACGACCCCGCTCACCGATCAGGCCGACGACGATAATGTCGGCTTCGGTAAAGCGCGTCATCATCCCCAGCAATACCGATTTACCGACACCGGTACCGGCAAACAGGCCGAGCCGCTGACCACGACCGACCGTCAACATGCCGTTGATGCAACGGATGCCCACGTCCAGCGGTTCGCTGATGGGCTCACGCTTGAGCGGGTTGATGGTCGGGCCGTCCATCGGCACCCAGTCTTCGGCCTTCATCCCGCCCTTGCCGTCCAGTGCACGACCGGCACCGTCGAGCACCCTTCCGAGCATGCTCATGCCCATGGGCAGGCGACCGTTGTCCGCCAACGGCACCACTCGGGCGCCGGGTGCGATGCCGGCGACACTGCCGACCGGCATCAGAAAGACTTTGCTGCCAGAGAAGCCCATGACCTCGGCTTCCACCTGCACCGGGTGATAGCTGTCGTCATTGATGACCATGCAGCGGCTGCCCATGGCGGCGCGCAGGCCTTCGGCTTCGAGGGTCAGGCCGACCATGCGCAGCAGGCGCCCTTCGAGGATCGGTGCGCCCTCCAGCCCCGTGGCCTCGGCGTAGCTGCCCAGACGCTTGGCGAAGCTGGTGCGTTCAAGGCGCATCAGGTGCATCCGGTGCTGGTGCGGCAGCAGGCTTGCTGTCGACCGGCAGTTCCAGGCTCAGGTCTGGCGCGGCCGGGTGCAGGGCCTGCTCGTGCAACTGGTCGAACAGCTTGTCCATCACCCGCGCGACACGGGTTTCCACCGTGGCATCGATGCGACTGTGCTCTGTTTCGACCCGGCAGCCGCCGGGCAACAACGACTCGTCTTCGACGATGCGCCAGGTTTCTTCATGGCGTTCGCGCAGGGCTTTGACCTGTTCGAAATCCTGCGGATTGATGTACAGCCGCACATTACCCACGCCCAACGGCAGGAGCTTGAGCGCTTCGCGCATGACGTGTTCGATCTGCGTCGAGTCGATGGCCAGTTCGCGCTGGATCACCTGTCTGGTGATGTGCTGCACGAGGTCGACCAGGGACTTTTCGATCTGGGTGTCCTGTTCGGCGATGGGCTCGAACAGATGCGTCATCAATTGCTCCAGCGCCGCGATCTTGGCCGTCAGGGCCACTTCGGCCTCCTGGCGGACCTTGAGCGTGGTGCTGTGGAAACCTTCCTTCTCACCCACCGCGAAACCTTCGTTGTAGGCTTCCTGGCGAATGCTTTCGAGTTCTTCGAGGGTCAGTGGCTGGACTTCCTCCAGCGGCACTTCCTCCATTTCCGGCGGCTCGGGTTCAGGCTCAGGCTCCGGCTCGGGTTCCGGCGGGTCGAAACTGGGCAACGCCCAGGTATCGAAGCCACTGACATCCCTGGCCCGGATCAGGTCAGTGGGTGCATCATCATTCTTGACCATGGTGTTAAATCATTTCCTCGCCGCCCTTGCCGCCGAGAACGATTTCTCCGGCTTCGGCCATACGGCGGGCGATGGTGAGGATTTCCTTCTGCGCGGTTTCCACGTCGCTGACGCGCACCGGGCCCTTGGCTTCCAGGTCGTCGCGCAACAGTTCGGCGGCACGCTTGGACATGTTCTTGAAGATCTTCTCCTTGACCCCTTCGTCCGACCCCTTGAGGGCCAGCACCAGCACATCGGAGGACACCTCGCGCAGCAGCGCCTGGATGCCGCGGTCGTCGACATCGGCCAGGTTGTTGAACACGAACATGAGGTCTTCGATCTGACCGGACAGGTCTTCGTCGACTTCGCGGATCGAATCCATGAGCTGGCCTTCGATCGAGCTGTCGAGGAAGTTCATGATGTCCGCTGCCCGCTTGATGCCACCCAGGGTGGTGCGCGAGGCATTCGAGTTGCCGGAGAACTGCTTCTCGAGAATCTGGTTGAGTTCTTTCAGGGCCGCCGGTTGCACGGTGTTCAGCGAGGACACGCGCAGGATGATGTCCAGTCGCACCTTGTGGTCGAAGTTGCCGAGCACTTCGCCGGCCTGGTCCGGATCAAGGTAGGCCACCACGATCGCCTGGATCTGCGGGTGCTCATAACGGATCACGTCGGCGACGGCGCGCGGCTCCATCCACTTCAAGCTGTCGAGGCCGCTGGTGTTGCCACCGAGCAGGATGCGGTCGATCAGGCCGTTGGCCTTGTCTTCGCCCAGGGCCTGGGTGAGCATTTTGCGCACATAGTCGTCGGAGCCGACGCCCAGGCTGGTCTGGTCGCCGACGATATCGACGAACTCGCTCATCACCTGTTCGACCTGCTCGCGGTGCACATTACCCATCTGGGCCATGGCCACGCCCACGCGCTGAACCTCTTTGGGGCCCATGTGGCGCAGCACCTGGGCCGCGTCGGTGGAGCCCAGGGACAGCAACAGGATCGCGGCTTTGTCGACCTTGGACAGTTTGGCGGCAACGGCTCGGTTATCACTCATCTGCGTTAATCCACTCTTTCACGACCTGGGCCACACGACCCGGATCTTCTGCCACCAGACTCTTGATTGCGTTCAACTGAGCGTCATAACCCTCGCTCGGGCTCGGCAGCAGAATGCTGGTCGGGCCACCGAGGCTGACACGGTCGTTGGCCAGTTCGCCATCCAGACCACCCATGCCGCCCAATTCGACGTCGCTGCCGATACCGACCAACTGCTTGCCTTTGCCACCACCGGTGATGTTGTTGAGCACCGGACGCAGCACACCGAACACCAGCACCAGAATGAACAGCACACCCAGCACTTGCTTGACGATGTCCCAGAACCACGGCTGGGAGTAGAACGGAATATCGGCAATCACCTCACCGCGCTCGGCGGAGAACGGCATGTTGATCACACTGACGCTGTCGCCACGACTGGCATCGAAGCCGACCGCGTCCTGAACCAGGCGTGTGAAGCGCGCCAATTCATCGGCGCTCCATGGCGCACGAGTGGTTTCGCCGTTGGCCGGGTTGATCTTGACCTGATCATCGACCACCACCGACACCGACAGGCGATTCAACCGGCCCTGCTGCTGTTTGGTGTGGCTGATGGAACGGTCGAGTTCGAAGTTCCTGGTCGATTGCTGACGCTTGTCCGCAGGGTACGGAGCAAGCATCGGCTGGCCGGTCGCCGGGTCCATGATTTGCTGGCCATTGGCATCAACCAGTGGCTGGCCTGGCTGCACCATGCCGGCTGCACCCGGCGTGCCGCCCGTGGTTTGCGGCGCGGAGGCCGGCGATGGCGGCTGGTTGCTCAAGGCACCCGGTACGCCCTGCGGACCATTGCTGGCGGTACGTTGTTCGTTGACCGACTGCTCGCTGCGCAACGCCGGTTGATCCGGGTTGAACTGCTCGGAAGTCGACTCGACCGCACTGAAGTCCACGTCGGCGGACACTTCGGCTTTATAGCGATCGTTGCCCAGCACCGGCTGCAGGATGTTGTGCACGCGCTGGGTGAGCATGCTTTCCATGCGGCGGCTGTAGTCGAACTGCTTGCCGGCCATGGTCAGTTCGGAGTTCTCCGCCTGATCCGAGAGCAGGTTGCCCTTCTGGTCGACGACGGTGATCTGCGACTTGCTGAGCTCGGGAACGCTGGTCGCCACCAGGTTGATGATCGCCACGACCTGGCCTGGCTCGAGGGAGCGACCGGAATAGAGTTCAACCAGCACCGAAGCGCTCGGCTTGCGCTCGTCGCGCACGAACACCGAACTCTTCGGGATCGCCAGGTGCACGCGGGCACCCTTGACGTTGTTCAGGCTGGAAATGGTGCGGGCCAGTTCGCCTTCGAGTCCGCGACGATAGCGGGTCGCTTCCATGAACTGGCTGGTGCCCAGCCCCTGTTCCTTGTCGAGGATTTCAAAACCGATGTTGCCGTCGCTGGGAGTGACACCAGCGCCCGCGAGTTTGAGCCGCGCACGGGACAGGTCCTCGGACTTGACCAGCAAGGCACCGGAATTGGGTTCGACGGTATACGGAATATCGGCGGAGGCCAGGGTATCCATGACCTGCTTGGCGTCCATGCCGGCAAGGCTGCCGTACAGAGGCCGGTAGTCCGGCTGTTGAGACCACAACACCACGGCAAAACCAATCGCCACGCTCGCCGCCAGACCGACCAACAGGCCCACCTGACGCAACATGGTCATCTCGGAAAGGTTTTCCAGGAAGGACAACCCGAACAGCGGCGGTTTGCCGTCTATTGGAGTGGCCTTGGCCGGAACATTATCGGCGACTGCTTCTGCCATGACTCAATCTCGTCCTTTAAACCGGCATCTGCATGATGTCTTGGTAGGCCTGAACCAGCTTGTTGCGCACCTGGGTCAACGCCTGGAATGACACACTGGCCTTCTGCGAGGAAATCATCACGTCTGTCAGGTCGACGCCGCTTTTGCCGATTTCGAAGGCGCTGGCCAACTGAGTGGAAGCCTGTTGGGTGTCGTTCACTTTATTGACGGCCTGGCCGAGCATGTCGGAAAAGCTGCTGCCCGCCACTTCAGGGGCGGCAGTCGATTTCGGCGCAGACATGGCATCCATTTGCATGGCGCGCATATCCAGCATCAACCGATTGAATTCAATACCTTGGCTCATGGTTTCTCTCTTTGACGACCCGCAATTTTTTGACACTCACTCGGCGGGTCATGAGGTGTTAGCAACAAGGGTGCCAGCTCCATGGCCACTCCAAACAAAAGCTCTTTGGCCCGCAAATCACTGCAAAACACTGTGGGAGCGAGCCTGCTCGCGAAGGCGGTGTGTCAGTCGACATTCATGCACCTGACACACCGCCTTCGCGAGCAGGCTCGCTCCCACAGTTTTAGATCGGCGTTGCGCGCATCTACTTTCAGGTGGCGAACAGATACGCTTCCACATCCATGCCGGCATCGCGCATCTGCGCCAGCTTGTAGCGCAGGGTTCGCGGGCTGATCCCCAGGCGCTCGGCCGCCTCTTTGCGCCGACCGCGTTCGGCGCGCAGGGTATCGATGATCATCTGGAACTCACGGCGACGCAGGTCATCCCCCAGCGCACCGGCCGACTCGGACTCGACCTCCACTGACCGCACCGGCGCCGCAACCGACACAGGCAACGGAGCACAGGCCACCGGCCCGGCCAGGCAGAAGTCCTGCGGCTGGATCAGACCGCCCTGCTGCAAAATCAGCGCGCGCTGAATCGCGTTGTCCAGTTCACGCACATTGCCTGGCCACGGATAACCGATCAGGCACGCCTGAGCCTCGGGCGACAGCCTGGCAGCCGAATGCTTCATCTTATTGACGTGCCTGGCCAACAGACGCTCGGCCAGCGGCAGAATGTCAGCGGTGCGCTCACGCAGCGGACGCCAGGCCAGCGGAAACACCGACAGGCGATAATAGAGGTCTTCGCGAAAGCGCCCCGCCGCCACTTCACCCGCCAGGTCGCGATTGGTGGTTGCGACCACGCGAATATCCAGCGCGATCGGTTTACGCGCCCCAACCCTCTCGACCTCGCGCTCCTGCAGCACGCGCAGCAATTTGGCCTGGAGTCCCAGGGGCATCTCGGAAATTTCGTCGAGCAGCAGGGTGCCGCCGTCGGCCTGCTCGAACTTGCCGGCTTGCGCGGCAATGGCGCCGGTAAAGGAACCTTTCTCGTGACCGAACAATGTCGCTTCGAGCATGTTGTCCGGGATCGCGGCGCAGTTGATCGCAATGAACGGCTGACTGGCCCGATGAGAATGCTGATGGATGTAACGCGCCAGCACCTCCTTGCCCGTGCCCGACTCACCCGAGATCAACACCGTGGAATCACTGCGCGCAACCCGCGCCGCCAGCTCGAGCAACTGCGCGCTCGCCGGCTCGAACGCTACCGGCCCCTCACCCTCGGCCAGGCCAAGACTGCCCAGGGCATGGCGCGCCACCAGATCGAGCAACGCCTTGGGTTCGAATGGCTTGACCAGGTAGTCCGCCGCCCCCTGGCGCATCGCATCGACCGCACGCTCGACCGCACCGTGAGCCGTCATCAGCAACACCGGCAACTGCGGCTGCCGCGCTCGCAGCAGGCCCAGCAACTGGTGGCCATCCATGCCCGGCATGTTGACGTCGCTGATCACCAGGCTGAAGGCCTCGCTGCCGACAACTGCCAGCGCCTCTTGCGCCGAACCCACCGCCTTGTAATCGTGCCCCGCGAGCAACAGCGTATCAGCCAGTGCCTCGCGCAACGCACGGTCGTCCTCGACCAACAGTACCTTGATGCCCATCTCTGTCACTCCGCGCCCTGAGCGTTGCTGAACAGCGGCAGGATCACCTGCGCGCAAGTGCCGCGACCGAGCCGCGAACGCAGCTGCAATTCTCCCTGATGCGCACGGGCCACTGCCTTGACCACGGTCAGACCAAGACCTGTTCCCGTGGTCTTGGTGGTAAAAAAGGGTTCGCCCAATCGCGCCAGAACCGCGGCATCGATACCCGAGCCGCTGTCACTGACACACAGGCGCAGGGTGTTGCCGCGGGTGTAGAGGTGAATCTTCAGGCGCAATTGACCGGCACCGGCCTGAATGGCGTTCTCGATCAGGTTGAGGATCGCGCCGACCAGGGTGTCGCGATTGCACAGCAACTCCCCCGAATGACTGTCGCACTGCCAGCGGATCGGCAGATCCTGCACGTGGGTCAGTGCGGCCGCCTGCAGCGATTGCATCAGTTGGCCAGGGGTTATGCGGTCGGTCAGCGGCAACTCACCACGAGCAAACACCAGCATGTCGCGCACCTGGTGCTCGAGCTCATGCAGGCGCTCCTTGAGACGCCCGGCAAAGCGCTGCTGGGTAGCGACCGGCAACGCTTGCTCGGTCAAATGACTGGCGTACAGCAACGCGGCGGACAGCGGCGTGCGTATCTGATGAGCCAGGGACGCGACCATGCGCCCCAACGACGACAGACGCTCATGCCGAGCCAATTGATCCTGCAGATGGCGGGTTTCAGTCAGGTCATTGAGCAACACCAACTGGCCAGGCTCGGCGTCCAGCGAGCGCGTGGCGATCGAAAGACGCCGGCCATCCTTGAGGGAGACCTCATGGCCATCGTCTTCGCGCGGCGCAAAGCAGCGGGCAATGACGTGGCGCCACAACTCACCTTCCAGCGGCAGGCCCAGCAACTCGCACGCCGCCGGATTGGCTTCGCGCACGATGCCCTGAGCGTCGATGACGATGACACCACCGGGTAACAGATCAAGGAGATTTTGCAGGCGGTTGGCCAGGCGTTCTTTTTCCGCCAGCTCCTGCATGCGCTGGGCGCTGACCACCGCCAGCTCACCTTTGAGCTCGGTGACCCGGGCTTCAAGCATGCTGTAGGAATCGGTCAACTGACTGGACATCTGATTGAACAGCACGAATGCCTGCTCAAGGCCCAGACGGCTCGCCTGCTCTACGGACGACGTTTGCCGCGAAGCATCCCCAAAAGCATCTGAGGCAGGAGATATCTGGGCGGATGGGGGCATTGTGCTCTCTCGCTTGGCTGACCGTCAGTGAAACGGAACGTTGCGAGGGACAAAGCAATACCCATGCCTAAAAAAAACTTCTTATAAATGAATGTGTTGAAAAACAGGCGTCAATCATCCGCCTGTTCGTCTCCATCACGACGACTCATGCCGTACTTGCGCATCTTTTCCACCAGCGTGGTACGACGAATACGCAGACGCTCGGCCGCGCGCGCCACGATGCCATTGGCATCATCCAGCGCCTGCTGAATCAACCCTTGCTCCAAGCCGCCGAGGTAGTCCTTCAGGTCCAGGCCCTCCGGCGGCAACATGGCGTTGACCGTGAAGTCCTGGGTATGGCCGTTGATGGCCACGCGCTCTTCCAGATCGGTGCGCAGGCTGTCGACCATTTGCTCGTCTTCATCGTCGACGTAGCGGAATTTCTTCGGCAACTCGACCACACCGATAACGCCGTATGGATGCATGATCGCCATGCGCTCCACCAGGTTGGCCAGTTCGCGGACGTTGCCCGGCCAGCCATGCCGGCACAGCGACATGATCGCCGCCGAGTTGAAACGGATCGAACCGCGCTTCTCGTGCTCCATGCGCGAGATCAGCTCGTTCATCAGCAGCGGAATGTCCTCGACCCGCTCTCGCAGCGGCGCCATCTCGATCGGGAACACATTCAGGCGGTAGTACAGGTCTTCGCGGAAGGTGCCGATCTCGATCATGCTTTCGAGATTCTTGTGGGTCGCGGCAATGATGCGCACGTCGACGCTCTGGGTCTTGTTGCTGCCCACGCGCTCGAAAGTGCGCTCCTGCAATACGCGCAGCAGCTTGACCTGCATCGGCAACGGCATGTCACCGATTTCATCGAGGAACAGGGTGCCGCCATTGGCCAACTCGAATCGACCGGCACGGCTGGTGATTGCCCCGGTGAAGGCGCCCTTCTCATGACCGAACAATTCGCTTTCCAGCAACTCGGCCGGGATCGCCCCGCAGTTGACCGGCACGAACGGCGCTTCGCGGCGCTTGGAATGGTAATGCAGGTTGCGCGCAACCACTTCCTTGCCGGTACCGGACTCACCGAGGATCAGCACGCTGGCATCGGTATCGGCGACTTGCTGCATCATTTGGCGGACGTGCTGGATCGCCCGGCTGGTACCGACAAGACTGCGGAAAAGGTTGGGCTCGCGATGACGACCGCGCTCGCGGGCCTGGTCGTACATCTCGCGATAGACCTGGGCACGGTGCAGCGAGTCGAGCAGCTTGCTGTAGCTGGGCGGCATTTCGAGGGTCGAAAGTACCCGGCGACGCTGGTCCTCCGGCAGGTCAATGGAAGAATTATCGCCCATTAACAAAACCGGAAGGAACTCATCCCAGGTCGAGAGTGTCTTTAGCAAGCCCAGAAGTGCACCAGGAGCATTGACCGTCCCGATCAGGACACAGATTACTTCACGACTTGACGACAAAGAGCCGACAGCCTGCTGCCAGTCATGGCTACCGCAGGGTAAATTTTCTTCGCCGAGAAAATTTAAAATCACCGCCAGGTCGCGGCGGCGGACGCTATCGTCATCAATCAGCAGAATTTTGGTTTCACGCCACATGCAATAGCAACTTCCCTAGTCAACTCAATGCCCAAAATGCTGGGGCAAGCTAAACGCTTGCAGGCCTGATATGCCTGAAGACGACTGAAATCTGGAACCAGCCACTAGTTAAGTCAAAAAACCGTGCACAGTCAAATTTATGGCGCACATGTCTGGATTAACTTGGGGTTAATTAACCAAACAGATGGTAAACCTTTGCCGCGTTCCGCGCTTGCTGGATCTGAGACATTTCGTCGACTATCGCCTGCCTCTCCCCCATCGCCACCTCAAGAAGCTGCTTGTAGACATACAGCAGCTCCTCAAGATTGCTGCGCAGAACTTCCTCGTCCAGCGAAGCCTCGCTCAAAACGTCTTCCATGCAGGAACGGCAATCCAGGTCCAATTGACCGATAGCCTCCCAGTCGCGCTCGGCCAGGGCACCGACCAGCGCTTCACGAGTTTGTTCTATTCGCTGCAATACAAGACTCATGGCGATCTCCTTAGAACTGCGGACCCGGCTCAGCAATACCGTCCCAGCCTTCTTTCACCGTGCGAAGCAGGCCCGCGACCTCATCGAGAATCTTCGGGTCGTTGTTGATGTTCGCCTCGGCCAGGCGCTTCATCATGTAGATGTAGAGACTGTTGAGTTCGCCCAGGGTATCGGCGCAATTTTCAAGATCCAGGCCTTCACGCAAGCCACCGATGATGCCGATCGCCTTGCTGATCGATACACACTTGCCGGGAACATCCTTGCGCTCCAGGGCGCCTTTGGCCTGCGCAATGCGGTCCAGGCCACCTTCCATGAGCATTTGTACCAAACGATGCGGACTCGCTTCGGACGTCTGGGCGTGCGCACCCACTTTCTGATACTGCCGAAGGGCTAACATTGGATTCATGTTCTACCTCATTACCACAATGACTCGTATGACCAGTGTATCGTCAGCGAGTCAAAAAACTTTAGATCAGAAGACAAAAACCCGGCACACGCGAAAAGGCGTAGCCGGGTTTTTGTCGTCAACTCATGACTAGTTGTTGGACTTCTGGGCGTTCAAGGTCGTGAAGAACGAGGTGATGCTTGTCGCCGTCGCTTTCATTTGCCCGACCAGAAGGTCCATTGCGTTGTATTTGGCGGTCAACGTCTTGGTCATGTTCTCGACACGCAAGTCCAGCGCCAACTGCTGGTTCGTAAGGTTCTTGCTCAGGTTCTGCAGGTTGGTATTGCGCTGATCAAGCAACCCGCCTGTCGACACATAGGGCTTGATCGCAGTGCCCATGCGCGCCAAAAGGCCATTGGTATCATTGGTACCGCTGAACAGCTGCTGTACCTGACCACTCATGCCACTGGTGGACATCGTCTTGTTGAACGTCGTCGTGTTGAACGCCAGATTGCCCGTTTTCTCGTCTGTCATCACGCCGAGCTGCGACAGCACGGCCAATGGACCGCCCGCCCCCGGAGCCGTCAACACGCCGCGAATATCGGAAATCAATTGGCGCGGCATCGAGTCACCGGTAAATGCCGCCTGAACCGTCAGGTTGCCATCGGCATCCGCTGTCGCCTTGGACAGGTTGTTGATGGTGTTCATCAGGGTATTGTAGGAATCAACGAACGTCTGGATCGATGTCTGCAAACCGGTGGTGTTGGCCGCGACAGTGATGGTCGCAGCAGCCGGCGGCGTGCCAGGGCTCACGGAAGCAAGGTTCAGGGTCAAGCCACTGACTGCACCGGTAACGGTATTACTCTTGCTGGTCACTGCCAGACCGTCGATGGTCAACGATGCGTCCACCGCAATCCCGTTGACCGCACCTGAACTGGAAGCCGAAGGGTTGGCGCCCATCGGTTGGGTACCATCGATTTCAAGGCCGGCGATACCGCTGACCACAAGGTCGGAACCCGCACCGGTCTTGTTCGAGCTGATCACCAGTCGCGACGCACCCGTGCTGTCGGTCACGATGTTGGCAGAAATACCATTGCTCGCCTGTGCAGAGTTGATGGCATCCCGGGTGCTTTGCAAGGTCGCATTGGCCGGAATCGTGACATCGTAATCAGTGCCATTCTGACTGATTTTCAGAGTACCACTCGGAATGGCACTGGCGGCACCGCCGGCAAAAGAAGCACTGGCTACTTTCGAGCTGGTGGCCAGGTTATTCACAACAACGCTGTAGGTACCGGCAACGGCAGTATTGTCGGACGTTGCACCCAGAATCGACGGGGTACCCGAAGTGGCGCTAAAACCCGCAAACGCAGGATTGGTCTTGCTACCGAGATTGGTCAGTGCAGTCTGAAAGGCCGTCAGTGCGCTTTTCAGGGAACCGACACCGGAAATCCTCAGCGTGTTGGTTTTGGTCTGAGTATCGATCTGCGTCTGTTTCGCCGATTTGTCGGCGTTGACCAGCGCAGTAACGATCGCACCGATATCCAGGCCAGAGCCAAGGCCCGTGCCCGGCAAAATTGGACTTGCCATTTTTAGTCTCCCTTCAGGTTGCTGCCACTCTTTTGACCTTTACCTGCGTCCAAAGAACGTACAAACACTATTCATGCCAGCTATCAGACTTTGGCGTCGAACAATACGTGGCTCGCATTGCTCAGGCTCTCTGCCAGCTTGAGGGCCTCTGCGGAGGGAATCTGTCGCACGACTTCGCCCGTTTCGCTTGCAATCACTTTGACGACGACCTTTCCGGATTGCTCGTCGATCGAGAACTCCAGGTTGCGCTTGATCGACTGTACAAACTTTTCGATCTGCTGCACCGCCTGCTTCAGATGGGTGTCATCCTTGTCCGGCTTCTTGTCCGCCTCCGCAGCCACGTTGACGGCCTTAGGCTTTTCCGGCGCCTTGTCCGTGACGGTGCTCGCTGGCTGGGGAGCCGGATAAGACACGCCAAGCTTTACGCTCATCTCCATGCCCATCACCTCTTAAAGTAAAAAAGCGAGAGAGCGTGCAAGCACACTCCCCCGCCCAAACTCATTCCGAAATTACTGAAGCAGCTTCAGTACAGCGGAAGGCAGTTGGTTGGCCTGTGCCAGAACCGAGGTAGAAGCCTGTTGCAGGGTTTGCTGCTTGGTCAGGTTCGCGGTTTCCTGGGCGAAGTCGGTGTCTTGAACACGGCCTTGTGCAGCAGTGGTGTTTTCCACGATGTTCTGCAGGTTGGAGATGGTGCTGGTCAGACGGTTTTGCGAAGCACCCAGGTTTGCGCGGGTGGCGTTGATCGATGCCAGAGCAGCGTCGATAGCGGTGATCGCGTTGTCGATGTTGGCCGACAGGGTGGCGGAAGTTGCACCGGTCAGAACAACAGTACCGCTGCCTACGGACAGGGAAACGGCGTCGAACTTGGAGCTCAGTACCAGGTCGATGCGGTTGGCCGAACCAGTGTTGGCGCCAACTTGCAGCTGCATGGTGCCAGCCGTACCGTCCAGCAGGTTTTTGCCGTTCAGGTTGGTCGAAGCAGAGATACGAGTGATCTCGTCAGACATCTGAGCGAATTCGGAGTTGGTAGCGGTCTGGTCAGCAGTGCTGTTGGTACCGTTACGTGCTTTAACAGCCAGTTCACGCATACGCTGCAGAATGTCGGTCGAAGCCTGCAGAGCGCCTTCAGCGGTCTGGGCAACGGAGATACCGTCGTTGGCGTTCTGGATTGCCTGGGTACCACCACGGATCTGTGCAGCCATGCGGGTTGCGATCTGCAGGCCGGCGGCGTCGTCCTTGGCGCTGTTGATTTTCAGGCCGGAAGACAGACGCTGCATCGAGGTCGAAAGTGCATCGGTAGCACGGTTCAGGTTTTTCTGAACGCCCAGCGACGTGGTGTTAGTGTTTACGGTTAAAGCCATGACGAATTCCTCGTTGGTTGGGTACTGCGGCTTCCGGCCCTGGCAACCGCCGGGTATGGCCTAGAGAACCTTCGTAATAGTTATCGTCGGGTTGGCAGGTTGCTTGAGGGCTTTTTTAAAAAAAATTGCCATCACCCTGCCACCTCCGAGAAAACAAGGGCTTAGCGCCCCCTCAACCGTAAAAAAATGACGCCATGAAACTGTCCGGCCCACAAAGGCCCGTGCCAAAGCCGTCGCCACCCATTCAGGCCGGCAGGCTTTCCAGCAAATCGACCAGCTCATACTCCATGAAGTCGGCAAGTCCCAGCCAATCCTGGCGCTCCTGACAGTCCAGCATTTGCCTGAGCATCAAAGCCCAGGCCTGCTGAGCATCCTGGGGTGCCTTAGCAAACAGTCGCTGGGTTTCATCGAACAGATCAACCATGATCAACGCCGCTTCGACATCACGCCCAAGGCGAAACAACCCCGCGCACTGCCGGCACTCATCGATGCCTTCCACTAGAGGCTTCATTGCACGAAATCCTGATTGAACTGCGTCCCGGCAATCATTGCCCCAGCCCGACTGCTATTGAAAAAACGCACCTCGGGATGCCTCGCGATGTATCGCTCGAGCTCGCACAGGTAGCTGCGGAAATTCAACTGTGTCTTGACCTTCTGCCCATGACCATCGTGCACCCAGTGCCTGGCCTGATTCACGGGTGGCCCCAGATCCCCATCATTCCAGCCGGTATGCGTCCTGTTCATTGGAAAGGAAAAATCGGCACCGAACAGCGTGATGCGCTGCGCGCCCATTTTCACTGCCAGATCGACCGCCGGATGGATCACGCTGCCACTGACGTAGAGTTGTGCACGCGGGTGTTGCCCACGCAACGCCGCATAGATCGGGCTGGCGGAGTAACCGCCGTATCGCTTGCCTTTCCAGGCCTTGAGCATGTATGGATCGCTCAATGGCAAGTACACCAGCGGAATGCCTTCGGAGCCCTCGCCCGGCAAGTGCAGCACACTGATGCGCTGGTCAATGCTCACGACCAGGTCAGGTTTGATCCCGTGCTCGCGAAGGGGTTTGTAAGCGGTATCCACAGTGATGAACAGAGGTCGTGGCGTTTGATTGCGTACGGCGGCCAGGCGCTCGAAATTCCCTTCAAGACTGGGCCCTGTGCCGATCACATAGATTTCACGATCGGAGCAGGTGCCAAATAGCTGTGCCACATCATCATCGGCCAGCAGCACTTCGAGGGTATCCTGCAAGCGCTGCTGAATGGCCGGCGACTGCGGATCGAATTCCCGATTGTTGAAACTCAGGTGCACTTCGCTGACCAGGCGATCACGAATCTTCGCGCTGAAATCATCCGCCAGCAGCAATTCGGCCGGCAATGCAAAAAACGGTGTGCAGATGTCCGACATATCGCCGGCATACAGCAGTTGCACGCGCGGATCACTCAGCCATTGGCGCTGGTCGATCAGTTGCAACACCAGCGCGAACAGTGCGCCGTTGAGAATATGGACGTATAGCTTTTCAAGCCCCGCGCGCTCCAGCAGAACGCAAGGCAAATCGCCGAAACCGGTGCCGTAAACGTGCAGCTGTGGTTTGTCGAGCGGGAGGCTGGCGGCCTGCAGGCGCGCCTCGTGCAGACGATCATGCCGGCTGGTGAGCTGGATACCGCCCACGCACAACGTCGAGTCCCGCCCCTCGATCAGGTCGACCTCGACGGCCAGGCGATCTTCCTTTTTCAATCGCGCATACAGCGGCGGCCAGCGCCGCTGGATAACCTGAGCATTGTCTTCAAAGCATTCGCTCATGCTACCTCGCATTCCTTACAAGCAAAAAAGCGCTCAAGGTTAACCCTTGGGCGCTTTTTTGTACCGGCCTTTTATGAAAAGACTTTTACTCAAGGACGATAGATGATCGCCGAACCCCATGACAGCCCCACTCCGAAACCGCTGAGCGCAACGCGCTTCCATTCGGAATCGAGAATATGCTTTTCCAGCAGCAATGGAATGCTCGACGACACCGTGTTACCGGTCTCGACCATGTCCTTGATGAACTTCTGCGGACACTCCTCGAAGCGCCGTGCCACCGCGTCGACAATCGCCGCGCTGCCCTGGTGAATGCAGAACGCATCGATGTCGTCAGCGCTCAGTTGCGACTCGCCCAGTAACTCGTGCAAATGCGCCGGCACCTTGAGCAGTGCGAAGTTGAATACCTGGCGACCGTTCATGAAGAACACGCCGTCGGTGACTTTCAAGTGTGGAGCGCCGGAACCGTCGGTGCCGAACTTGGCCTTGCCCAGTGCCCAGGTCGGATTTTCACCCATCCAGGTGGCGGTGGCGGCATCGCCGAACAGCATGGTGGTGTTGCGGTCTTCCGGGTCGACGATCTTCGAATACGGGTCGGCAGTGATCAGCAGGCCGTTCTTCAGGCCGGCGGCCTCCATGAAGCCCTTGATCGCATAGATGCCGTAGACGTAACCGGAACAGCCCAGGGAAATATCGAACGCGGCGACATTGGTCGGCAGGCCGAGCTTGTCCTGCACGATGGCCGCGGTATGCGGCAGGCCTTCTTCGTCACCGTTCTGGGTGACGACGATCAACGCATCGATGGATTCACGTTTCAGATCAGGGTTGCTGGCAAACAGCGCATTGGCCGCTTCAACGCACAGATCGGAAGTTTCCTGATCAACGCCCTTGCGCGGCAGGAAAGCCGAACCGATCTTGCCCAGGATGAATTCTTCATCCTTCTCGAATTTTGCACCTTGTGCGTAATTGTCCACGCCGGCTACAGGAACGTAGCTCGCAATGCTTTTTATGCCAATCATTACGGCTTCCCAATAATAAACAGCCCAATACCACCACTCGCAGGAATCGAGGGGCGCCGACAAACCTGGATTTGCGTCACCCTGGGGCGACGGCCGGGAAGCGTAAAGGGCTATCACTGAACCCGATAAAGGGGTCAGGCGCCATCTTCCCGGTCAATACAATACAGTGAAGATGCGCGTTATGACTCGCAGGTCACTCTATTTTGCCGATTCACCCCGCTTATGGGTTATTCGACCAACGACCAATCCAGCGCGGTTCCACGCTTGATGGCCTGACGGGCACGGCGTTCCAGCAGGCTTGGGGCATGCCTGGGCGCCAGCCCGAGCCCCGGACGGATGGCTCTCAGGTTGGTCGCATTGAAGGGCTCGCCGGCCTCCATGTCCCGGGTGACATACAGCGATCGACGGTACATCAGGGATGGGCGCTCGGCCTCGCTGACGCCGTAATGCACGTGCCCCATGGCTTGCCAGGCGCGTTCGGTTTCAATCACCAGGCTGGCCAGTTCAGAGGGCTCCAGCGAGAAAGCGGCATCGACGCCACCGGCCGCACGCTCGAGGGTGAAATGCTTTTCCACCACCGTTGCACCCAGCGCCACCGCCGCCACGGACACACCGACACCCATGGAGTGATCGGACAGCCCCACCTGGCAATCGAACAACTCGCGCAAATGAGGAATCGTACGTACGTTGCTGTTCGCCGGTGATGCCGGATAGGTGCTGGTGCATTTGAGCAGCACCAGATCCTTGCACCCGGCCTCGCGGGCGGCGCGCACGGTTTCATCGAGTTCGGCGATGCTGGCCATGCCGGTGGAAATGATCAGCGGCTTGCCCGTCGCGGCCACCCGGCGTATCAGCGGCAGGTCGGTGTTTTCGAAACTGGCGATCTTGTAGGCCGGCACGTCGAGGCTTTCGAGAAAGTCCACGGCGCTGTCATCGAATGGCGTGGAGAACGCCAGCAGGCCCAGTTCTTTGGCCCGTGCGAAAATCGGTGCATGCCATTCCCAGGGTGTGTGGGCCTTTTCGTACAGCGCGTACAACGAAGTACCGGCCCACAGGCTGTTCGGGTCCTTGATGAAAAACTCGCCCTCGGCCAGGTCCAGGGTCATGGTGTCGGCCGTGTAGGTCTGCAGCTTCAACGCATGGGCACCGGCCCTGGCCGCGGCCTCGACAATTTGCAGCGCCATGTCCAGGGACTGGTTATGGTTGCCGCTCATCTCGGCAATGATGAAGGGCGGTGCATCGGCACCGATCAGGCGCTCGCCAATCTTGAAGCTAGTCATCTGCGTGATCCTTCAATACGCGCGTGAACGCGCAGTCACTCTGGGTAAAACCGGCTTCGCGAAAGACCTTCAGCGACGGCTGGTTAGCGGGCATGACCTGGGCGTTGAGCGACTCCAGTTCCGGCCAGTGGGCCTTCACAACAGATTCTCCACGGGCCAGCAGCGCCCTGCCCCAGCCCAGGCCGAACCGGCCTTCGAACAGATAAATCGACACTTCGGCGGTAAAGCCACGCAGGTCATAGCGCAGCACACCTACAGGGCCGTCATCAGCCTCGGCAATCAACAACAGCCGCCGGACATTGCTCAGGCTCGCCGTCAGCCAGTTCTGATGCGCCGACCATTCGATCACGCCGGTCTCCAGCGACCAGCGACGCACGGCCTCAGTGTTGCGCCCATCGAACAAGAGTTGCGCATCACCCAGGGTCGCCGCTCGCACCCTCAGCACTGCACCCGCCAGTGCAGCCGCCACCCGCTGCGCACCCCGTCCATCGACCAGTTGTCGCGATTGCCGCGCCAGGCTCTGGCGTAAACCCTGGTTACCCGC
Organism: Pseudomonas sp. GNP012; assembly: GCF_054343835.1. Classification (NCBI taxonomy): domain Bacteria; kingdom Pseudomonadati; phylum Pseudomonadota; class Gammaproteobacteria; order Pseudomonadales; family Pseudomonadaceae; genus Pseudomonas; species Pseudomonas sp. GNP012. The sequence continues at coordinate 3,752,594 of NZ_JBTGUU010000001.1, forward strand.
GACAAAGCCGATGGCCAGGCGCAGTTGCTCGACACTGACTTGCTCGCGCGCCCCCATGAACACATGAGCGCCTGCGGCCGCCATGACCTCGCCGTTGGCCTGCTGGTTGTTCGATACGGCAATGCAAATCGTCGGCAACCCCATGGCCGCCCGTTCCCAACTGGTGCCGCCTCCCGCTCCGACAAACAGGTCGGCTTCGGTCATCAATCGATAAAAGTCGCTGACAAAACTGTGCAGGCGCCAATGCGGGCGACTGGCCGCCAACGCCTGCATCTGCGCCCAGGCCGGATTACCCGCACCGGCGACAAAATCGACCTCCAGTTCGGGAAAGTCCGCCAGCGCCAGCATTGCATGATGGGTCTGCATGGCCGCGTCGAACCCGCCAAAATTCACCAGTACACGTCGAGCCCGTGGCTTGATCTCGATGGCCGGGCAGCAGAACTCGTCGCGCAACATGGCGAACCGCGGACCGAACAAAGTCCGGCAGCCGGGCGCCAGCAGCGAGGTATAAGCCTCTGGCGTACCCGAGAGATTCTGGTTCAGCAACAGGTCGGCGCTGTAGGTCCGCGTGGCGAGGTCATCGACCACGGCGATCCGTGGCGCAAAGCGCCGGGCGGCGGTCTGCCAGTGATGATCGAGGCCGTAGTGGTCGACAATGATCCAGTCGAACGCCGGCTGGTGTTCCAGCAACGGCCCGAGCGCGGCGATGTCCGCCTGCCAGGGCAACATGGATTCGATGGCTTGCTCCGGGTCTTCGTCGCTGTAGCGCTCGGGCAGTTCAAAGGTTTCGAAACCTTCGGCCCGCAGTGCCTCCAGCCGATGCCCCGGCAGCAAGCGACAGGCGAAAGCCACGTGGCTGCCTTGCCGGCGCAATACGCGGGCCAGGCACAGGCAGCGCGCGATGTGGCCGCTGCCGATGGTCGGCGAGGCGTCAGAACGAATCAGCACTCTCATTGCAGCTCACCTGCGGCCTTGAGCGCGGCATACAGGTATTCCGCGCGCGTCCAGTCCTGCGGTGTGTCGATGTCCTGCACCAGATGCCGCGGCAGGATGACCGGCAGGCTGTACGGTGAATACAGCACTTCGCCACGCAGCCAGGCATCGCTGCGCCCCCAGTAGAACTGCCCGGCATCCTGATAGGCGCTCGGCAGATCCTGGGAGCGGGTATCACGATACTGCGGGTACAGCGCCGTCAGGGCGCCCTGCTCATCAAGGGTCAGGGCTCGCTGGACCGGAAAACCGAAGTCGCACACCGAGAATGCAAAAGACTTGTCGGGATGCTGTTCCAGCAGACTCAGCCCCTGGACAAGAAATCGCGATTGCAACAACGGTGCGGTCGCGTAGATGCAACAGGCCCGGTCAAAATTATCCCCCTGTTCGCGCAATGCTTGCAGGGCATGGGCGATCACCGCGGCGGTGCCCGTGAAGTCGTCGGCCAGTTCCGCCGGGCGCATGAAGGGCACCTGAGCGCCACAGTCGCGCGCCAGCCCGGCGATTTCCTCGTCGTCGGTGCTGACCACCACCCGGGAAAACAACCCGCACTCCAGGGCAACCTGAATCGAGCGGGCAATCATCGGCACACCGGCGAACGGCTTGAGATTCTTGCGGGGTATGCGTTTGCTGCCACCGCGGGCCGGGATGATGGCGACGTTGTTCAACGGCGTTTTTCCAGGACAAACCAGGTAATGTCATCCACCGGGAATTGTGGATCGCGGTGGTAGCCAAAACCGTAATCGAGCAGTTGCAGGTCGTCATAGCGATCGAGCATTTCACCGGCAAAATCGCGCTTGAACAACTTGCCGCTGTTGCCGCGATACGGAACCTCGACCGGCGCCGGGTTGTAGTACTCGGCGATCAATATGTAGCGCTGGCTCAGCTCATACAGTTGCGCGTACGCAGCCGGCAGCAACTCCGGTGCCAGGTGAATCAGTACGCCTTTGCTCAGGGTCAGGTCAAAGGTGCGCTCGCGAGGGAAATCGAACAGCGAGCCGTGCCAGAGGTGGGCAATACCCAACGTCTTGGCAGCGGCGCACGCATTGGCATTGATCTCCACGCCGAACAACTCGCAGCGCGGCAACAGCTGGTGCAGAGCCTGCAGGTTGTTACCGGCATTGGTGCCCAGTTCCAACAGGCTGTCGAGGTGTCCGACCCGTGTCAGTGCCTTGGCGAACAGCGCCAGGTTGGCCGCCACCAGCGGCTGTCCGAGATTGCGGTCAACGTACTGGTTGCCGAATTCGCCCTGCCAGAAAGCCTCCTGCTCAGTCAGTTCACGCATCACACATTTCCCACACGTCGCAATGGCTGGATGATTTCGATCAGTTGCTGCATCTGCTCGACCACATAGTCCTGTTGCTCATGACTGAGCAACGGATACAACGGCAAGCTGATGGCTTCGGCGTAATAACGCTCGGCCTGCGGGAAATCACCTTCGGCGAACCCCAGGTCACGGTAGTAAGGCTGCAAATGCACGGGGATATAGTGCAGGTTCACCCCAATCCCGGCGGCCCGCAATCTCTCGAACACCTCTCGATGGGTGAGCGTGATCTGATCGAGTTGCAGCCGCACCACATACAGGTGCCAGGACGACTCGGCCTCAGGTTGTGCACCGGGCAGTGTCAACGGCAGATACGCCAGCAAGCGGTCATAACGCGCCGCCAGTTCACGTCGACGCTCGATAAACTCATCCAGCTTGTTCAACTGCGACAAGCCAAGGGCCGCCTGCAGGTCGGTAATGCGGTAATTGAACCCCAGTTCCACCTGCTCGTAGTACCAGGGACCGTGGCTGGGTCCGGTCATTTGCTGCGGATCCCGGGTCATGCCGTGGCTGCGCAGGCGTTGCAAACGCTCGGCAAGTTCCGGGCAATTGGTCATGACCATGCCGCCCTCGGCACTGGTGATGATCTTCACCGGGTGAAAGCTGAACACGGTCATCGCGGCAAACTCGCCACACCCCACCGGGCGCCCGGCGTAGGAGGCACCGGCGGCATGGGCCGCGTCTTCGATCACCGTAAAGCCATAGCGCTTGGCCAGTGCGGCAATCCTGCGCATGTCGCAACTCTGGCCCGAGAACGCCACGGCCACGAGCACTTTCGGCAGCCTGCCTTCACGCTCGGCCCGCTCCAGCTTGACAGCCAGCGCACCGGCGTCGAGGTTCCAGGTGAGCGGGTCGATATCGACAAAATCCACCTCGGCACCGCAGTAGCGCCCACAGTTTGCCGAGGCGAGAAAGGTGTTCGGTGTCGTCCACAGCCAGTCGCCCGGCCCGAGCCCGGCCGCCAGGCAAGCGATGTGCAGGGCCGCCGTGGCATTGCACACTGCCACGGCAAAATCAGCTTCGCAGCGCTCGGCCATCGCCCGCTCGAAGCGCTCGATGGTCGGCCCCTGGGTCAGCCAGTCAGACTGCAGGACGCTGACCACGGCGTCGATGTCCGCCTGATCGAGGCTTTGCCGAGCGTAAGGAATCATGCTGGCATCCAGGCATGGGCGAGCTTGCCCGGAAAAGGACGGACGAAATGACGCCCGTACGAACCGGTGTCGCCTGAGATGAAAATCGATGTTCCGTTGGACATGCCTTGAATCCTTATACCTGTTCGCCGGGCCTAGCCGAGCAACTGAACCCAGTTCACCGGGGCAGCTTCGCCCAGGGCAAAGCCTTTGCCGCTCAAGGCCAGATTGGCGTTATAGGCCTGGTCCTGGGCAAAGGCTGCCGCCCACTTGTCACGCAATGCATCGAGGGCCTGCGGCACCTGTGGCACTTCACCGCAATGAATGACCTGTACCAGCGGCGTCCACACGGTGAGGTAACCGGCCTGACCGGCCCTGAGGCACAGATCGACGTCGCTCAAGCCGTCGGCGAACGTCACACCGTCCAGACCGTCCAGCTCGTCGAACAACGCTTTACGCACCATCAGGCACACCTTCGACACCGCCGAGTAGTTCTGCTCCAGCGCCAACCGGTGCAGGTAACCTTTGGCATCGTGTTTTTCACCGACAAAGGCTGAGCCCACACCACCGTTCATGCCAAGAATCAGGCCGGCCTGGGTGACCTTGCCGTCGCGGTCGATCAACTTCGGACCGACCACGCCGACCTCAGGACGCTGGGCGTGATTGAGCAGCGACTCCAGCCAGTTCGGGTTGACCACTTCACTGTCGGCAGCCAACAGCACCAGGTACTCGCCTCGCGCCTGCTGGCTGGCAGCGTTGTACAACGCCACATCGCTCAGGGTCCGGTCGGCACGCAGTACGCTGACTTTCGGATGCTGGTAGGTACCCAGCCAATCGTTGACCTCGGCCGACTGATTCGGGTTGAGTGCGATCAGCACTTCGTACCGGATGTAGCGGGTGCGCAGCAACACGGCTTGCAGGCACTGTTGCAGCGCCGCCAGGTCATCCCCGGCTGGCAGGATGATCGACACCAGCGGGCGTTCGCTGTGGCGGTAGTCGATCTGCCAGGTACCCGGCACCGTCGAAGTGACCTTGGCCTTGTAGCCACGATTGCCCAGGTGACGCAACAACGCCAGGCGTTCATCGGCATTCTCTTCCAGTACCGGGGCCCGGGCAATCACCAGCGGTTCATCCAGGTGGGCCAGCCCATTGAGGCCGCCCTGCTCGATGATGCGCAGCAACAAGTCGAATTCCAGCGCCTTGCTGAAGTCAGGCTGGTAGCCGCCGACTTCAATAAACACTTCCCGGCGGATCAGCCAGTGACGCGCCATCAGGGCCGGCAGGCTTTGCAGCAAATCAAGGTTGAAACCCGGACGGAACACGTCCACCAGCGCGCCTTCGGCGGTGCGCTGGATTTCGTCGGTGGCGACGGCACGACATTGCGTGTCAGACAGCAGTTCCAGGCTGGCGCGCAACAGGCCGCCGGCGGTGAACTCGTCGCCGGCTTCAGCCAGCATCAGCCAGTCGCAAGGCGACTGACGAGCACTCTGGTTCAGTTTGTCGACGTAGTTGCCTGGCGTGACCCGGACAAAGTGCAGAGTGTTCTGCGCGGTGGTCGCCGCTGGGGCTTCACCGGTGGTGAAGACCACAATCCTGAACGCCTTGGCGTGACCTTCGAGCAGGCTGTCGAGAGAGACTTGCAGCTTGTCGATATCGTTGTCCAGGTCCAGCAGGAGGATCCCGAACTGTGGACCGCCACCGTTGACCGCCAGGTGTTGGGCGATCGACTCCGCCTCGTCAGCATCAGGCTGGCGGGGCGCGAGCCATTTGAGCAGGCGACCGGAGAGCATCTTGTCGAACGTTGCACAATTACCCTCGACCGACACCGCCTCAAGGCGTGCAGCCCAGTCGCGCAGGGACTGCGCCTCTTCATCTTCGCCCAGCAACTCCAGCTGAGTCACCAGACGCTTGACCACCGTGCGGTTGAACACGTTGCTGTCGTGGGCTTGCCACAAACGGTCGACCACACTTTCCGGCGTGTCGTTGTTACGCGCCAGCATCAGGCTCTGCTGACGGGTCCAGATACCCTCCAGGCCTGCCAACTGAACGCGACCGGCCGGCATGGCGTGCAACAGGAACTCGAACTGGGTCAACTGATCGAAAAACGCCTGGTTGTAGAACGGCATTTCGACATATTGCTTGGGGCCGAAACGGCGCTCAGGGCCTTTCTCGACATTCGTCCAGGCGGACTCGATAATCAGCTCGGTGGTCAGTGCGCGACCGGTGCGCAAACTATCGGCCAGGGCTTCAAAGCTTTGCAGCGCGAACTGCCGGCCTTGCTCCGGGTCTTGGCCTTGAACTTGAGTCGGCAGCCCGAAGAGGAACGCGGCGAAGGCTTCACGCTCGGCGACCGACTTGGCATCGGTATGAGCCAGCGTGTGGAAGATCTCGGTGTTGTGGTCGGAGTACCCGTAATTCATCTCACGCACGACATACGGGATCGGCAGAATCCGCGCCTTGCCCCGCGCCAGCATGTAATGCGTGTGACCGATTTCCTGCCATTGAAAGGACGTATCGTGGGGCATGACCTGATACCAGTCACGTACCAGGTCGGTGCGCTGCACGGCATAAAATGGCGGGAGGTACTGGTGCATGTAATCGAGCACACGCTCCTCGGCGTGCTCGGAGCAATAGTCTTCGCAAACCTTCTTGTCACGCCGGAAGTAGCTGACGCTATTGGGTTGTGACAGGTACATCATGCTGTAACCGTGGCACAGGCCGTAGTCGGGATTGGCCTCCATGAATGCCACGGCTGCGCGCAGGGCGTCATGCACATGGAAGTCATCGTCGGCGGCGAACACCATGAACGGTGTGGTCACTTGCTCCACGCCAAAGGCCAGCTTGGCACGAACACCCCAGTAGCCAAACTGCGGGACATGCTGGTAGTCCACATTTTCAAACTGCCCGGCCAGGCCTGGCTGGCCTTCAGTCGAAGAATCGAGCACCAGAATCCTGCAAGGCAAGTCGCTGTAGAAACGTGCAGCCCGACGTAAAAACGCCGGCCGCTCGTGAGACATCAGCACCACGGTCAACTGTTCGTTGAGTGCCAGCCCGTGTCCAGAATTGTTCTTGCCTTGCATACCTTTCCCCACAACGGCTTATCGCCGAAAAAACCCAACGATGTCTTGTCGATTACCGCACGCGACGCAGATAGCCATCCGGCGCGACGGTGATCAGCAGCTTGCTGTGAATGGCCTGGTCGATTTCAAAATCACGGTTTTCTTCCAGGTAGGCCCATACCGCGGTCTTCGGGTTGTCGCCCTTGCCCCACGGGCGATCCGGGAAGGCGTCTTCCGGCATGTCTTCCACCACGGTATCCATCACCACGCAGTAGCTGCCCACCGAGGTCATCGGCGCGTAGGCCCGCAGCTCTTCAAGGACGTGCTCGTGGGTGTGATTGGAGTCCAGGACCACCAGCACTTTCTTGCCTTCGACACGCTGACGGACCTGATCGACGATCGCCGGATCGATACTCGAACCCTGGATCATCTGGATCCGCTTGCTCATTGGATGCGCTTCGATCGCTTCACGGTTGTGCTGGCGGATATCGATGTCGACGCCCAGCACCTCACCATGGCCGATCAGTTCCAGCATCGAAGCGTAAAACACCAGCGAGCCGCCGTGGGCGATACCGGTCTCGACAATGATGTCCGGCCGCAGCGCCCAGATGATCTCCTGCATGGCGACCATGTCCTGGGGGAACTGAATGATCGGGCGGCCCATCCAGCTGAAGTTGTAGGTGTACTTATGCCTGGCGGTCGTCCCAACCCAGTCCAGCGACGTGGCTTGCAACGCTTTGTCCTGTTGCAGGCCTTCGATGTTCTCTTTTACTTCTTCACGAAACTGCTCATGAGGATTCATTACAGGCTCTCCGGAAATTAGTCGCGGTGGTTACTTGAAAACCCGACCGTCTTGAATGGAAACAGAATTGGTCTTGATGGTCCTGGCGGGACTGCCCACTACAACCGCGAAGTCTGGAACGTCTCTGGTCACCACGGCGCCCGCACCGATGGTGACCCAACGACCAATGCGCAAACGCGGCAGGATCGTCGCGTTGGTGCCGATGAAGGTGCCGTCACCGATCTCGACACAACCGGCAATGCAGACACCCGGCGCCATGAACACCGAATGGCCGATCTGCCCTTCATGCCCGACCACGCTGCCAGCACTGATACTGGTGTTGTCACCCAGGCTGACTTGCGCCTGCATGATCACGCCCTCTTGCAGATAGGTGCCGACGCCCATTGTGGTCATCGTCAGATCGATGCCCGGGTGGATGAAGTTGCCCAGGGTGCCACCCGCCTCGACGATCTCGCAGGTGGTCCGATGGCGCAGCGCGGTGCTGCCGGTGATCAAATTGACAAAACGTGTGTCGGGCCCTTTCAGCTCGGCCACCTTGTCGGTGCCACCCACCACTGGCACGCCATAAAACAGCGTGCCTTGCTTCGCCGGATCATTATCGAGAAAGGCGAACTGCACATCCGGCTGGCTGCGTTGCAGGGTGAGGATCATCCGTACCGCTTCAGGGTTGGCCGCCCCCAGCAGGTAAAACTTCATAGCCGGGTCCTTTTGAGCACCAGCGCGCGCAACACCTCGATGACCCGGTGTTGATCGTCATCGGTCATGTCGTGGTAGCTCGGCAGATTGATCGCGCGCTCCGGCAGCGAATGCGCCACGGGCGAGTCAGCCGTCAGTTCGCTGAACATCGGCAAGGACGATAGCGGCCAGAAGAACACCCGCGCGTCGATATCGGCGGCCTGGAAGGCTGCGATCAACATGTCCCGCGTAATCCCCAGTTCGCGGTCAAAGACCACGGTGGGCATCCAGTAACCGTTGCGCACATGCTCGGGCTCAGGGTTCATGGACAAACCCGGCAATGCAGCCAGGGCGTCGGCGTAGTTGGCGAAGATCGCACGCTTGCGCTCGATCAACTCGTCGATCCGCTCAACCTGCGCGCAACCGACGGCCGCTTGCAGGTTGCTCATTTTGTATTTGAACCCCAGGAAATCCGGCCAGAACTGTTTGCTGCTGCCCGCCACCCGGCCATGGTTGGACAGGGTCAGTACGCGCTCATACAGGGCCTTGTCCGAGGTCACGAAGATGCCGCCTTCGCCGGTGGTCATGGTCTTGGTGCCGTGAAAGGAGAACGCGCCGAACGCGCCCAGCGAGCCAGCCGCCTGACCGCGCCACTGCGAGCCAATTGCCTCGGCTGCGTCTTCGATGACGGGCAGGCCAAACTCGCGACCGATGGCCAGCAACGCATCCATGTCGCAGAGATTGCCATAGAGGTGCACCGCCAGAATCGCTTTGGTTCGTGGGGTAATCGCCCGTCGAACCTGCTGCGGGTCGAGGCACCAACTGTTCGCCAGTACGTCGACGAACACCGGCGTCGCGCCCAGATAGGTGATTGGGGCGGCCGAAGCGATCCAGTTGGTATCGGCGAGGATCACCTCGTCGCCGGCACCGATGCCCAGTGCTGCCATCCCCATGTGCAGCGCGCCGGTGCAACTGGACGTTGCAATCGCATAGGTCGCACCCACGTGCTCGGCAAAGGACTTTTCGAACCGCGTCAGGTATTCGTAGCAACGCTCTCCCCAACCATGGCGGACGGCATCGAGTACATAGTCAGCTTCCAGCTCACCGACACTGGGTTTGGTGTAATGAATTCGGCTCATCGAATGATCAACTCGGGAATGGCAATGACAAAACGACCGTCCCATGCGCGAATGCCGGCAAAGGCCTGGGTGATCTCATCCAGCAGGTTCCACGGCAGCACCAGCACGTAGTCCGGTTTCTCGATGTCGATCTGTGCCGGCGACACGATCGGAATGCGGCTGCCGGGCAGGTACTTGCCTTGCTTGTGCGGGTTGGCATCGGCAACCCAGGCCAACAGGTCCGGCTTGACCCCGGCGTAGTTGAGCAGGGTGTTGCCCTTGGCGGCGGCGCCGTAGCCGACCACGCGCTTGCCATCGGCCTTGGCCTGCAACAAAAAGCGCAGCAGGCCATGCTTGATGCGCTCGGCGGCGGGGGCCAGGGTCGTGTAGTACGCCGGTGTTTTCACTCCGGCGGCGAGTTCGGCCTGCAGTTGTTGCCGGACCGCCGGTTGCACTTCGCGACGCTCGCCGTCCAGTCGCTGCACGAACACCCGCAGCGAACCGCCATGGGTCGAGAGCTGGCTGACGTCGAACACTTGCAGGCCATTGCGCTCGCACAAGGTCTGCACAGCGGTCAGCGACAGGTAGGAATAGTGTTCGTGGTACAGCGTGTCGAACTGCTGGCCAGCCATCAGCGTCAGCAACTGCGGGAACTCGAAGGTCGCCACGCCCGTCGGTTTGAGCAGGGTTGCGAAACCGCACAGAAAATCGTTGATGTCCGGGACGTGGGCCAACACGTTGTTGGCGGCCATCAGGTCGGCGCCCCAGCCTTCGTTTTTCAACTGCACGGCGCTGTCGCGACCGAAAAACAATTCGCGGATCTCCAGGCCTTTTTCCCGTGCCGCTTGCGCGGTGCTGCGGGTCGGCTCGACGCCCAGGCAAGGGATGCCGCGCCGGGCCACGTACTGCAACAGGTACCCGTCATTGGCCGCGACTTCCACCACGCGACTGTCGGCGGTCAGGCCGAAGCGCTCGACCATCTCGGCCACATAGCGCTCTGCATGGGCCAGCCAGGTGCTGGAGAACGAACTGAAGTAGGCGTACTCGGCGTCGAACAGACTGTCGGCGCTGGTGTAGTCCTCGGTTTGCACCAGCCAGCACTGCTGGCACACGGCAACCTTCAGCGGCACCCATTGTTCGACCTTCTCCAGCTGGTCGGCACGCACGTAGGCATTGGACGGCGGCGAGGTGCCCAGATCGATCAGCGGCAGGGTCAGCGCTGTCGCGCAACCACGGCAGTTCATAGACGCACTCCGGCAAAGTGTTCATCGAGCAGCGGATGACTGGCATCGCGCACCGACAGATTATTGACAGGCAACGGCCAGGCAATCGCCAGCCTTGGATCGAGCACCGACAAACCACCTTCGTGTTCCGGTGTGTAGTCGTTGCTGTGCAGGTAAAGCAGCTCGGCGTCGGCACTCAGGGTCTGGAAGCCGTGGGCGAACCCGGCCGGAATCAACAGGCTGCGGCCATCGCCGGCACGCAGGTGTTCGGCGTGCCAATGCAGGAAAGTTTCGGAGTCGGGACGCAAATCCACCGCGACATCCCAGACTTCACCGCGCAGGCAGGTGATCAACTTGGCTTCCGGCGCGCGCTCATTCTGGTAATGCAGGCCACGCACACTGCCGCGTTCGCGGGTGCAGGAATGATTGATCTGGCGGATATGAAACGCTTGGCCAAACGCACTCAAGCTGCCCTCGCAAAACAACCGGGAAAAGTGCCCGCGCTCGTCCTCGAAGCGTTTGTGCTGCACGCAGAACAACCCCTTCAACGGCAACGCCTTCAGTAGAAATTCACTCACAGCGCGCCTCGGTACAGGTTCAATTGCGCCAGGCTGATGGCGCGCATGTCATCGCCGTTCTGCCATGCCAGATGCCAATCCAGGGTCTGGGTCAGGCACTGCTGCAACGACCAGCGCGGTTGCCAGCCGAGCAATTGACGGGCGCGGCTGCTGTCCAGGCGCAACAGGCCGGCCTCGTGCATATCGCTCGGTTCGATGCGCAGTCCGCGCGCTTGCGGCCAACGGCTGGCGAGCAGTTCGACCACTTCACCGACGCTGCACATGTCCGCTTCACCGGGACCGAAATTCCAGGCGCCGGCGAATTTCGGGCCTTGCTCATACAGGCCGGCAGCCAATTGCAGATAGCCGGCCAGGGGTTCCAGCGCGTGTTGCCACGGGCGCACCGCCTGCGGATAGCGCAAGGTCACGGGCTCGTCCGCCGACCATGCCCGTAGCACATCTGGAATCAACCGCTCCGGGGCGAAGTCGCCGCCACCGAGCACGTTGCCGGCGCGGGCCGTGGCCAACGCCAGGCCATGCTCGGCGTGCTTTTGGGGCGCAAAGAACGAGGCGGCATAGGATTGCGCCAGCAATTCGCAGCACGCCTTGCTACTGCTGTAGGGATCGTGTCCGCCCAACGCTTCGTTTTCGCGGTACGGCCACAGCCACTCCTGATTGGCGTAGACCTTGTCGGTGGTCACCAGCACGCAGGCGCGCACGCCGCCGACCTGACGGATCGCTTCGAGCAGGTTGAGGGTGCCCATGACGTTGCTGGAGTACGTGCCCAACGGGTCGCGATAACCTTCGCGCACCAGCGGCTGGGCCGCCAGGTGCAGGACGATTTGCGGCTGGACCTCGGCGATCAGCTCCAGCAACGCGCCCAGGTCACGCAAGTCACCGCGCTGATCGTTGATGCCTTCGTGAACGCGAGCCAGTTCGAACAGGCTCGGTTCGGTGGACGGGTCGAGGGAAAACCCGCTCACCTCGGCACCCAGGCTTTGCAACCACAACGTCAGCCAGCTGCCCTTGAACCCGGTGTGGCCGGTGACCAGCACCCGCTTGCCGCGCCAGAATTGCGGGCTCAGTCCCATTGTTTCCATGGGGCCTCCCCGCTCTGCCACAACGCCTCGAGGTGGTTCTTGTCACGCAGGGTGTCCATCGGTTGCCAGAAACCGTCGTGCTGGAACGACATGAGTTCGCCGCGCTCGGCCAGGCCGTCCAGCGGGCCGGATTCCCACGAGGTGTCGTCGCCGTCGATCAACGGCAGCACCTTGGGCGACAGGACAAAGAACCCGCCATTGATCCAGCCACCGTCGCCGCGAGGTTTTTCGGTGAATCCCAGGACCTTGTCGCCATCGCGGTTGAGCGCACCATAGCGGCCAGGTGGCTGTACCGCGGTAACGGTCGCCAGTTTTCCGTGCCTGAGATGGAAATCCACCAAGGCACCGATATTAAGGTCCGACACGCCGTCGCCGTAGGTAAAACAGAAGGCCTGTTCGTCTTCAAGGTAGCGTCGGGCGCGGCGCAAGCGGCCGCCGGTCATGGTCTCTTCGCCAGTGTCGATCAGCGTGACGCGCCATGGCTCGCTGTAGTTCTGGTGAACATCCATGCGGTTGTTGCGCATGTCGAACGTGACGTCGGAGGTGTGCAGAAAATAGTTGGCGAAGAAGTCCTTGATCGCATAACCCTTGTAGCCAAGGCAGATCACGAAATCGTGGATTCCGTGAGCGGAGTACTGTTTCATGATGTGCCAGAGAATTGGCTTGCCGCCGACCTCGATCATCGGCTTGGGCTTGAGGTGCGACTCCTCGCTGATGCGCGTACCCAGGCCACCCGCCAAAATAACTGCCTTCATCCCCTTTCCCTCTTGTTCGTCACAGGGCTCAGCCAAGCTGTATCAAGCTTTTGCGGGCCATCTGGGTTAAACCTGCCGCCGTTCTGGACGCCACCGGACTCACCGGAAGTGCTCGTTTTATGGCGATATAAGGGGGACTTGCAGGAAACGCGCCAGCTCCTGTCAGACCGCGTCCGAGTCGAAAATGATGCGATCTCCAAACCCGTGAAAGCGGCAAAAAAAAGATTCTTCACGCATTCCCGGGAAACTGTAGGAGCCAGCCTGCTGGCGATGGACTCAAGTGCGCCGCGTTTATCCAGTTCACCCGCGTTATCGTTAACGACCATCGCCAGCAAGCTGGCTCCTACAAGGGGCCGTGCCCATGCTCAAGCCAGTGAAATAAGCAAAAAAAAGGCAGGCGACTCAACGTCGCCTGCCTGGTCTGGAGAGATGCGCGAACGGTCAGTCCGCCAGCCAGCCATTTTCCCAGTAGCGCAAATTGTCGCCGCGCAGCACGTAGTCACGCAGCACGATCTCGCGCAACTCATCGCCCATGCGATAGCTGGCGTCCGGATCGGCCAGGTGCATGCGGATCGCCTGCAGCCATTCATCCGTGGAGTTGGTCTTGATCCGGGTGCACGGCAAGTAGCCGCGATAGGCTTCGGTGTCGGTGCAGATCACCGGGTAACCGCAGGCGCCATACTCCAGCAAACGCAGGTTGCTCTTGCAGTCGTTGAAGATGTGGAACTCCAGCGGCGCCAACGCCAGATCCAGGTTCAGGCTGGCCAGCTTGGCCGGGTACACGTCCAGTCCGATCACGCCATGGAACTCATGCATGTACGGGCGCAGATCGTCCGGGCACATGCCGAAGAACACCCAGTCGACTTCATTGGCCAGTTCGCGGACCACATCGGCGATCACCGCCAGGTCACCGTGGTGGCTGGTACCCCCACCCCAGCCGACCCGAGGTTTTTTCGAGGTGCGGCGCTGACTGCGCAGGTCGGTCCACAAGTGCGACGCCAACATGTTGGGCACCACGCGAATGTCGTGATGCATGTCCGACAGCGCGTTACCCAGCGGCTCGGTGGAGACCACTACCCGATCGCACATGCCGATGGCGCGACGGACCAGCTTCTCCATTTCGTCCTTGCCCGGCATGTTGCGGATATGCGCATTGCGGTGCGGGACGTTGATCACGAAGTCATCCAGCTCATAGATGCGCCGTGCGCTGGAGTACTTTTGCAGGCTCGGGATTTCGTTGATCGGACCTTCGGAATAGCGCCCCTGCAAGATGATCACGTCAGGCGAATGGCGTTCGACCTCGATGATGGTCGGCAGGTTGTAATGAATGCGCCCCTGAGCCCTGCCGGCCGCCTCGAGCTCGATCAGCGGTTGCGTGACCCGGTAATGGCCGATGGCGGATGCGTTGACCGGCAACGCGAGAATCTTCGGCAAGTGCGCCTTGGAAAACGGGCTCCAGCCGGATCGCAGGCCGGGTTCGAGACTGAAGCTCGCCCCGCCCAATCCCTGCAACGCCAGGTTGGTGTTGTAGGCCGGATCACGGGCCACGATCGGCAGCCAGCGCTTATAGAAAACTTCCTGTTCCTGCTCGGCCCGGGCCTGATCACCTTCCTGCGCAACCGCAGCCGGTTGCGCGCCCAACGCCAGTTGAGCGTGAGGCGTCCAGACCACCAGGTAACCTTCCTGGCCGGCGCGCAGACACAGATCCACCTCGTTGAGGGACTGCGCCAGGTCCTGCTCATCCAGGCCACCGACCGCATCAAAAACCGCCTTGCGCACCATCAGGCAATCGCCGCCGACGGCACTGAAATTGTGAGCGACCTGCAAGCGGTACATGTAGCCCGCCGCGTGCAGCGTCTCACCATGGAATGGCACGCCGGCCGGCCCTTGCAACCCGAGGATCAGGCCGGCATGCAGCACGCGGCCATCGGGGTTGAACAGCTTGGCCCCGACCACGCCGACTTCCGGACGCTGTGCATGATTGAGCAACTCGCCCAGCCATTGCGCCTGGGTGATCACCGTGTAGGGATTGAGCATCAGGACGTATTCGCCAGCCGCCTGCTGCACGGCGAAATTACGCACCGCTGCCGCATTGCCTTGCAACTCACAGCGCAGCACCCGTATCCGCTCGCTGCCCAATTGCGCCATGCCGGCGAACCACTCAAGCGCCTCTGCGCTCTGGCTGCCATTGTCGACCAACAGCAACTCGTATTCGCCGTACGCGGTTTTCTCCAGCAGGCTTTCGACACAGCGTTGCAACGCCAGGGTCTGGTCCTTGCTGACGATCACGATCGACACCAGCGGCCGATCGGCATGCAGGTAATCGACCCGGTTGAGCAGCGGCGAACTGCCCTGGCGAATGTCGTGGGCGACACCCAGGCGATGCAAATGCGCCTCCAGCAGGCGCGGATTGGTGTCCACCACGTCCGGCAGCGACAGCCATTTGGCCAAATCGAATGCCGACTCCAGCAGCACCTCGCAAACGTGCCCGATCACCTGCGTGCCGGCACTTTCAACCATTCGCCACAAGACATCGTGAGGGGCCAGTTCGCCGTAGGTCGAATCGAAACCACCGAGCGCCAGGAACTGCTCGCGCTGGAACGCCAGCGCTCGCCCGACGTAAGGGTAGCTGCGCATGAGATCGAGGTTGAAGTCCGGTTTGAATGCAGGTTCGGCCGACTCCCCCTGATGCAGGCCACCTTCGTCGCTGTACAGGCAGGTCAATTCGCGTGACAGCGCAATTCGTTCAGCCATGACCAGCAAGGCCGGCGCCACCAGACGATCACCGGCACGCAGCAGATAGAACCAGTCAGCGCCTTCCAGTTGTGGCAACAGCTCGTTGAGCTGCTGCTGCCAGTCGTCCTGCAAAGGCAAGCGGAACACACGCTCGTCCAGCCTGGCCTCAGTACAGGATGCCGACAGCACCAGCGTCAGTTCAGGGGCGTAATCCTGCTCCGCCAGTGACTGCAGGGTGAGTTCCAGCGCCGAACGGCTGCCTTGCTCATCAATGATGATCGGCACGATTTTGGGTCGGGTTGGCCAGGCTTCCAGCGTGTCCGGCAGCAGTTCGCGCTGACCGTCAGTGAGCGTGCGACACGCCAGCCACTGGGCATACAACTGGGCGAAACTGACACTGGCGATGCCGACGTGCCAATCCTGGGTGGTCTGTTTCGTACCCAGGGTCCGGCTCAGCGGCAACTCTTCCCAAACCCGTGGCGTTTCGTCCACCTGGGTCAGAGGTACGTAGCGTACCCAACCCTGAGCCGGTGCGGACTCGCCACCACGGGCCTTGAGCATTTGCGACAACCATTGCCGCTCGGTTTCGGCCGCGTCCTTCATCGATTGCTGGCCGCTCAAACGCTCCGGATACAAGCGTTCCACGCCGAGCACGTGATTGGACACCGCCAGATTGCCGCGCCGCATCAGGCAGACGTACAAGGCGAAATCGAGGGTCGCGACGAAGCAATGGCCGGGCTGAGTCAGCGCCGGGAACAGTTCGAGCACGTCAGCCCGACGGAACATCGCGTTACTGAAGCCACCAAGGATGTTGACCGGGAAGTTTTCGAAGATCGCCAGCAAGTCCTCGCCCTTGAACACCCCGCCCACCGGGGAAAGCGGAGTGTTCTCCAGGCGCGAAGGCAGCGGCATGTCGTCGGCATCCCAGAGCAGCCGCTGGGCCACCACCAGATTGACGTCAGCGCTGTCGATGAGCGCCTGGGCCTGAACCTCGATGCAGGCCGAGAACAACTGGTCATCATCACAAAGAAACTTGATGTACTCGCCTTGCGCCTGCTCCAGGCAAGCCTGAAGGTTGCCCACCAGGCCCAGGGTTCGGGCGTTGCGCACATAGCGCACGGTCGCGCCCTGCTCAACCGCCGAAGCCACGATCTCTTCGATCTCATGACCGCGACTGTCATCGCAAACGATGATTTCCAGATTGCCGTAGCTCTGGCTCACAGCCGTGTGCAACGCACGACCGAAAAAGCGTGGATTGAAGGCGGGGATGACCAGGCTGACAAGCGGAAGTGAATTCACGGCGGGCTCACAGGCGGCGCGAGCCCGCCCTGAAAAGCGAGCCCTTTGTTACCGCAAAAAAGACGATAAATGCTCAAGGGGCAAGGCAAGCGGGCACCTGCGCGCCCGACCACCGTCAGATCTTGTTGAACAGGCCCAGCTGGGAAATCTTGCTGAATGCCAGCTGTGCAGCCTGCAACATGGTCTGCTGCAAGGTCAGGCGGGTCATGACTTCAGCCGGGTCCGAATCGCGAATCGACGACTGGCTCGCGGTGTTCGCAAGGGTCAGGCTTTCGTTGGTCGCGGTCTGGTTATCCAGCGCCTGACCACGGGCACCAATCGAGGTGATGGCCGAGCCGATCTGGTTGGCCGCACTGTCGATGTTGCCCATTCCCGACTCCATGGCGCCGAGAAACTTCTGCTTGGCCACCGGGTCGCCGTCGATTGGCGTATTCAGTGCGGTGATCATCTGGCCCAGGGTGTCGAGCACGTTCTGGGTCTGATGATTATTGGATTGAATCACGAACTGATCGCCGGACGCCGGGACGCCGCCGCCCAAGGCAAAGGTCACGCCCGCCGCAGTCGCGTTGCCGCCGGATACGGTGCCCGACGATACCGGCTTGCTGTCGGCGGTGATCGGCGCCGCATACAGGTCGAAAGCGGTGGCGCTGGTGAACTTGAGGATCGCCCCGCCCGACGGGAACGCATTGGTGTACGCCGTCGGGTCCGTCACGCTGGAGCCGGTGATGACCGCGGTCGACGGGTTCCCGGCACTGCGCGACGTGTTGAAGGTGTCCGACGAGGAAGACAGGTTGAAACTGTGACCGGCGATCACCGCATCCGGGTTGGTATCGCCGGTTTTGAGGTTGATGTTCAGCTTCAGGTCGACGCCACGGAAACTGACCGTCTGGTTGGCACCATTGGCGTTGCTGATGACGCCGTTCTGGCTGGCTTCGGTGGTCACGTCGTTGCCCAGCGAGTCGGTGATCTTCAACTGGGTGCTGCTGAGGAAACTGACGGTGTAGGGCTGGCCGCCCGTGAACTTGGCGTTGTAGGTAGAGCTGGCGCCGACCGTCCCGTTGGACAACACCACGCGACCATCATCCACCGCCGGAGCGGTCAGGGTCGCCTTGGTACGGCTGGTGTTGATGGTCTGCTGGAACGCATCCCAACCGGTGGTGTTGGTCGCCACCGTCATGCCATCGCCGATGCCGAGGTCGACGCTGGTCTGGTCACCGTTGTAGGTGTAGGTGCCGTCCGAGTTCTGCGAGTAAGGCGCGGTGTCGGTTTTCGAACCGGAGAACAGGTAGTTGCCACTCGAATCCTTGGAGTTCATCAGGCCCAGCACTTGTTGCTGGATCTGCCCCAGTTCCGACGCATAGGCCTTGCGGTCCGCGTCGGTGGCAATGCCGTTGCTGGCGGCGAGGGCCAATTCCTTGGCGCGCTGCAAAGCAGTACCGATGGCGTTGAGCGTCGTTTCCTGCAGGCTCAATGCATTCTTGGTGCTGCCGATGTTGGTACCGTACTGATCAAGCATCGCGCTCTGCTGGCCCAGTTGCAGCAAACGACCGGCGCCGATCGGATCATCGGCAGCGGTATTGATACGGGTCAGGCTGCTGGCTTCATTGCTGGTCGCGATGGCCTTGTTGAAGTTGCGCTGGTAATTGGCAGCGGTGATTTCGTAATACTGGGCGGTGGAAATGCGCATGAATTACGACTCCTTAAAGGCTGTTGATCAGCGTGGTGAAAATTTCCTGCGCAGCCTTGATGATCTGCGAAGACGCGGTGTAGTACTGCTGGTACTTGACCAGGTTGCCGGTCTCTTCGTCCAGGTCTACCCCGGAATTCGAATCCCGCGCCCCTTTGGCATTGGCCAGGATCGCCGTGGTGGCTTCGCTGTCGGACTTGCCCTGGGCTGCCTTGGCGCCGACGTTGGTGACCAGCTTGTTGTAGGCGTCGGTCAGGCTGATGCCCTTGCTCGCCGTGCCGGTGTCTACCGTCTGTCTGGTTTGCAATCCGACCAGCGCCTGGGCGTTGCGGTTGTCCGAAGACGCCGCGCCAGTCAGGTTGATGGTGAAACTTTCACCGCTGGCCGGCGTGGCACCGACCGTGGTCTGCACGGTGAAGGTCTTCTGCACGGCCGGCGTGACACTGGTGTCCATGACCGGAGCACCACTGGCATCGACCATGCCCACTTTGAGGTTCAAGGTGTTGCTCTGGCCGGGAACGATGGTGCCGGCGCCGATCGAGTTACCCTTGGCATCGACCATGTTGTAGGTCTGGCTACCGCCGCTGGCTGCCCCGAACACCAGCTTGACCGGTGTCGAGTACTTGAGCGCGGTCTGCATTTCCGCCTGGGCCGCCGGGTTGTAGATATCGAGGGTGCTGGTCAGCGTCGGCTGGGTGTAGGTGCCGGTGTTGTTGGCACTGGTCACGCCGGTCAGGGGGGCTGCGGCCGCGATTTTTTTCGGGTCGGTGAGCACGGTCTGGATACCGGCCGCCGCGCCGCGGGTCGGTGTCACCTTGAACGAATCGCCGGCGCTCAGCGCACCGCCGTTCAGGTTCAGGCTGAAGCCGTCGATCACCGGAGCCGGAGTCGTGGTGGTGCTGAACGCGCCCATGTCGGTGCCGTCCGAGCGCTTGACGGTGTAGTTGGTCGCGCTGGTGAACGTCACCTGATAGTCGCTGGTGGTCAGCTTGCCGGTGTCCTTGATGGTGACATCCAGGTTGCCGGAGCCGGCACTGTTGCCCGCCGCCGCAATGCTGCGCTGACTGATCAGCGCGGCACTGTTGATGTTGCTGAAGATCGCCGCGCCGAAATCACCGTTCTTGTCGATGCCCTGCGCCTGCTGACGATTGATCTGGTCCGCCACCACCAGTGCAACGCGCCCCAGTTCATTGAGCGACGGGTCGAGCACTTCCTTGCGGTAGGTCAGCAGGCCACCGATTTCACCGCCGCTGACCACCGAAGTCACGTCGATGGTGCTGGAGCCACGGTTGAGCTGCAACGCCATGCGCGATGGGTCATCTTTGCCCGGCACGGTTTGCAGGGTGTTGGTAGTGTTGCCGACCACCAGTGGCTGACCGCTGCCGATGTAGACGTCGTAGCTGTTGCCACGCTCGACCACCTGGGTACCGACCAGCTCGGACAGTTGACGCACGGCTTCGTTGCGCGAATCGAGCAGGTCGTTGGGCTGGTTGGTGCCGGTGGAGAGTTCGGAAATCTTCTGATTGAGCGTGGCAATCTTGGTGGACAGCTTGTTCACCTGATCCGCCATGTCGCCCAGGCTGCCGTTCAGGTTGGTGTTCTGGTCGTTCAACTGCTTGGCAATCGAATTGAAGCGGGCGGACAGGGCCTGCGCACCGGTCAGCACCGACTGGCGGGACGTGTCGTCGGTGGCCGAAGTCGAAACGCCCTGCATCGAGGTGAAGAACTTTTGCAGCACACCGGTCAGCCCGGTGTTGGTATCGGAAAGCGTGGCGTCCAGCGGAGTGGCCTGAGCGTTGTACGACGCCGCTTCACTGTCGAGCGAGGTGGCGGTACGCAGCTGAGAATCGAGATAGGAGTTGTACACGCGGCGCACATCGGCCAGCGTCGTGCCGGTACCGATGAACACGTTGCCGTACTGAATCGAGCCTTTGGTGCCCTGCACAGTTTGCTGGCGCGAGTACCCGGCGGTGTCGACGTTGGCAATGTTGTTACCCGTCGTCACCAACGAGTTATGGCCAGCATTCAGCCCCGACATCCCGATATTGAGCAAACTCATGTTTCAGACCTTATACCTTGTGCCTATAAAGGCGTGGTGGAAACGCCCGCCGCAGCGTAGTTCTGGTAACTCGTCATCTGCTTGGCTATCTGCGAAATCTTGCTCGCGTAGTCCGGGTCGGTTGCGTAACCGGCCTTCTGCAACTCGCGTACAAACTGTTCTGGGTTATCGGCCGACTTCACGACATCTTGATAGCGATTATTGGTCTGCAACAAAGTCACAAGGTCATGGAAACTGTCCTCGTAGGAGTCGTAGGAACGGAACTCGGCCGTCTCCTTGACCATCTGCCCGTTTCGGAATTCGCTGGTGATCGCCCGCGCCGAATTACCCTGCCAACTGTTGCCGGCCTTGATGCCGAACAGGTTGTGGCTGCTGCTGCCGTCCTGAGCACGCATGACCGACTTGCCCCAGCCGGTTTCCAGGGCCGCCTGGGCCACCAGGTAACGCGGATCGACACCAATGCGGGCCGCCGCTTCCCTGGCCATCGGCAACATGGTGTTGACGAACTGGTCAGCGGAACCGAAGGCTTTCTTCGCTGGCGCCAGCGGAATCTGCGCCATGGCGCGACCGTAGATCTGCATGCCGCCAGAGGAGGATTGCTGCGCAGTCGCCAGCCAGTCGCCGTTGTACAGCGGTCCCGTGCCGGTGCTTGTCGCGCGCTCAGGCAACGGGGTCTTGTTGATCGTCGTGGCCGCGGGCGTCGCCGAAGGCACCAGCCCGGCCAATAGACGATCAGCCAGTTTCGGCGGCAATGCCAGGCGTCGCTGATTGATCAGCGCCACGTCATTGCGATGACCACCCTCACCCGCCTCCTGCGGCGCATGGACCGAGCGCGAAGCCCACAACGGACGCTGCCCATTGACCCGCGACAGCGGTCCGTTGATAGCCACCGTGCCGGCCGCCACCGGCGTTTGCACGGCGGCTTTCGCGGTCTCTTGCTTGGCCAGAGACGCTGCGGCGGCCTCACCCGGCGCCAGCGGTTTATTCTTCGACATCTGGCGCATCAGCACGTCAGCCAGACCGATACCACCGCCCTCGCGGGACATGGAAACGGCCAGTTGCTGGTCGTACATTTCCTGATATTGCTTGGCTGCCGGGGTGTTCATCGGATTGTCCTGGCCCAGCGCTTCAGTGGCCGAACGCATGGACTTGAGCATTTCCCCGAGGAACAGCGACTCGAACTCCTGCGCCACCTTGCGCATGTTGTCGTCGCTGTTCTTGTCGCCGACCTTGAGCTGATTCAGACGATTGAGGTCCGAGTAGGAACCCGAATCGCTGCTGCTGACCAGACCGCTCTTGCGCATATCCACGATGGCCGTCCTCAGATCACGATCAGGTCGGCTTGCAGGGCGCCGGCCTGCTTCAGCGCTTCAAGGATGGCCATCAGGTCACCCGGTGCCGCGCCGACCTGGTTCACCGCCCGCACGATCTCGTCGAGGGTGGTGCCAGGGCCGAACTTGAACATCGGCTTGGCTTCCTGCTGGGCATTGACCGTCGAACGCGGCACCACCGCCGTCGTGCCGTTGGACAGAGGGCCGGGCTGGCTGACGATCGGGTCTTCGGTGATGGTCACGGTCAGGCTGCCGTGGGTCACGGCGGCCGGAGAAACCTTGACGTTCTGGCCAATCACTATGGTGCCGGTACGGGAGTTGATGATGACTTTCGCCACCGCCTGGCCCGGATCGATCTCGAGGTTTTCCAGGATCGACAGGTAGTCGACCCGCTGGCTTGGATCGAGCGGCGCGGTGACGCGAATCGAACCGCCGTCGATGGCCTGGGCCACGCCAGGGCCGAGCATGTTGTTGATCTTGTCGACGATGCGCTTGGCCGTGGTGAAGTCGGAACGGTTGAGGTTCAGCGTCAGGCTGTTGCCCTGGTTGAAACCGCTCGGCACCGCGCGCTCCACCGATGCACCACCGGGGATGCGCCCGGCCGACGGAACGTTGACGGTGATCTTCGAGCCGTCACGCCCTTCCGCATCGAAACCGCCGACCACCAGGTTGCCCTGGGCCACCGCATAGACGTTGCCGTCGATCCCCTTGAGTGGCGTCAGCAGCAAGGTGCCGCCGCGCAAGCTCTTGGAGTTGCCGATGGAGGAAACAGTGATGTCGACCTGCTGACCCGGCTTGGCAAACGCCGGAAGATCGGCGCTGATCGACACGGCCGCCACGTTCTTCAACTGCACGTTGCCCGAACCCGGCGGCACCTTGATGCCGAACTGCGAAAGCATGTTGTTGAAGGTCTGCAGGGTGAACGGGGTCTGCGTCGTCTGGTCGCCGGTGCCGTTAAGCCCGACCACCAGGCCGTAGCCGATCAACTGGTTGGAACGCACGCCGGAAATGCTGGCGATGTCCTTGAGGCGCTCGGCTTGAGCATTGAAGGCTGCCGACAGCATCAGGGCAGCCACCATAAGGTGTTTGAAGTTCAACATGCTCAACTGGAAAGCCACCTAGAAAGGGAACAGCGGGCTGAGGAAGAAACGGTCGAACCAGCCTGGCTGACTCGCATCGGCAAACGAGCCGGTGCCCGAGTAGGTAATGCGCGCATCGGCGACACGGGTCGACGACACGGTGTTGTCGGTCGAGATGTCATCGGCGCGAACCAGGCCGGCAATCCGCACCAGCTCATCGCCGGTATTGAGGGTCATCCACTTCTCGCCGCGCACCGCGATGATGCCGTTGGGCAACACATCGGCAACGGTCACGGTGATCGAGCCGGTCAGGGTGTTGCCCTGCGCCGCCTTGCTGTCACCCTTGGTCGCGCGGTCACCTTCGTAGCTGGCACTCAGGCTCAGGTCACCATCGCCGAACGGGTTGTTGGTGGTGGCGCTGCTGCCGAACAGCGAACTCAGGCCGATGTTGGCCTTGCTGTTCTTGCCGATTTGCGAGTTGGCGTTTTTGCTGGCCTGGGTCCTTTCGTTCAGGGTGATGGTGATGACGTCACCGACCCGGAACGCCTTGCGGTCGCTGTAGAGGTTCTGTTCGAAACCGGCCTGATAGATAGAGCCGTTGTTGGCGGCCGCCGGCAACGGCGTGCGCGGCAACACCGGGGCGTAGTAAGGGTCA
This sequence comes from Pseudomonas sp. GNP012, assembly GCF_054343835.1. Lineage (NCBI taxonomy): Bacteria > Pseudomonadati > Pseudomonadota > Gammaproteobacteria > Pseudomonadales > Pseudomonadaceae > Pseudomonas > Pseudomonas sp. GNP012. The sequence continues at coordinate 3,776,173 of NZ_JBTGUU010000001.1, forward strand.
TTGGGCTTGGGCGTCGCAGGCACGCAGCCTGCGAGCGCGGCAATCCCACTCAGTGCCAGAACAGATACATAGCGATTCATGACCCTACCTCACGGTGTTGCAGGCAGCCTCATGGCCGCCCCATAGACTTGATTACAGGTTCTGCGTTACGAACGAGAGCATCTGGTCGGCGGTGGAGATCACCTTGGAGTTCATCTCGTAGGCGCGCTGGGTGGTGATCATGTTGACCATCTCCTCAACGGTGCTGACGTTGGACGTTTCCAGGGTGTTCTGCAGCGTGGTGCCGAAACCGTTCAGGCCCGGTGTGCCGACTTGCGGCGCACCACTGGCGGCGGTTTCCAGGAACAGGTTGTTGCCCACTGCCTGCAGGCCGGCCGGGTTGATGAAGTCGGCGGTCTGCAGGTTGCCGATCACCTGGGCAGCCGGGTTGCCGGCAACTGTGATGGACACGGTGCCGTCGCGGCCGACGGTGAAGGTCTGCGCGTCGTTCGGAATGACAATCGCCGGCTCCAGGGCAAAGCCGCTGGCGTTGACGATCTGGCCGTTGGAGTCCAGGTGGAAGGTACCGTCACGGGTGTAGGACGTGGTGCCGTCCGGTTGCAGGATCTGGAAGAAACCGCGACCGTCGATGGCCATGTCCAGTGGCTGCTCGGTGGTTTGCAGGCTGCCGGCGGTGAAGTTCTTCTGGGTGCCGACGATGCGCACACCGGTACCCAGTTGCAGACCCGACGGCAGTTCGCTGTCCTGGGTCGACTGGGCGCCTGGCTGACGCTTGATCTGGTAAAGCAGGTCCTGGAACTCGGCGCGATCACGTTTAAAACCCGTGGTCGACACGTTCGCCAGGTTGTTGGAAATGGTGGTCAGGTTGGTGTCCTGGGCGGACAGACCTGTTTTGGCAACCCATAGAGCCGGAAGCATTCGATTCTCCTCGTGCGCCTGTTTTACGGCGCGACGTTCTGGTAATTAGCTGATCTGCAAGACCCGAGCCATGGCCTGGTCATCGTCTTTGGCGGTGTTCATCATCTTGATGTGCAGCTCGAACTGCTTGGACAAGGCCAGTACCGAGGTCATCTCTTCCACGGCATTGACGTTGCTCGACTCGAGGAACCCGGACACCAGCTTGACGTCGGCATCGGCCTGCGCCGGCTTGCCGTCCTTGGTGTGGATCGAACCATCCAGGCCTTTGGTCATGTTCTTCAGGTCCGGGTTGACCAGCTTGATGCGGTCCACTTCAGCCATCACCCGCGGACCTTCGCCCATCGCGCGGATGCTGATGGTGCCGTCCTCGCCGACTTCGATCTGCTGCTCCGGCGGCACGGCAATCGGCCCGCCATTGCCCATGACCGGCATGCCGTTGCCGGCACGCAGCACGCCCAGGGCGTCAACGTTCAGGCTGCCGGTGCGCACGTAGCTTTCACCGCCATCGGGATTCTGTACGGCAATCCAGCCGCCGCCTTGCACGGCAACGTCCAGGTCGCGGCTGGTTTCCACCAGTGAGCCCGGGGAGAAATCCGTGGCCGGGCGTTCGGACATGGCAAACGCACGCGCCGGAAAGCTGTCACCGAACACCGGCATCGAACGGGCCTGCTCCAGGTCTTTCTGGAAGCCGTTGGTGGAGATGTTCGCGAGGTTGTTGGCATGCGCCTTTTGCGCCAGTGCATTCTGGCTGGCGCCGGTCATTGCCACATAAAGGTACTTGTCCACACTCTTTCCTCTGCCTGCCGGACGTTTGCCGCCCACTGCTGTGTTGCTGAGCCATAAGCAATTTGCAGACCAACTTGTTTTTGGCGGCGCGGGGGCCGGCAAACAGGGGACTTGAGGAGATCAGAGGGGATTGGTGATTTGTGTCAAAGACGAAAAACCGGCGGTGTCATGCCGGTGGGTGGCAAGTGCCGGCCTCTTGAGTGACTGATCTGTCGCCTTCGCGGGCAAGCCCGCTCCCACAGTGATCTGTGGCGTTCACCAAACCAGTGGGAGCGGGCTTGCCCGCGAAGAGGCCGGCACAAACACAGCGAGCTTAAGTCAGGTCTCGGTCTTGCCCACCTCATACTCACGCAACTTGTTGGCAATGGTGGTATGCGAAACCCCCAACCGCTTGCCCAGCTGCCGACTGCTCGAATGCTCGGAATACAACCGTTCCAGCACCGCCTTCTCGAAACGCCCGACAATCTCGTCCAGCCCGCCCTCCAGCGAAAAATCGCCAAGGGGCTGACGCACGCCATAATCCGGCAGGCGAATATGCTCGGCCTTGACCGTGCCGCCATCGCACAGGGAAACCGCCTGGAACAGCACGTTCTCCAGTTGCCGCACGTTGCCCGGCCAATGGTAGTGGCTGAGCCGCTCCATGGCCGCTGGGGCGAGCTTGGGCAAGGGGCAACCGATCTGCCGACTGGCCTGATCTAGGAAGTGCTCCACCAGCGGCGTCAAACCGTCGAGGCATTCGCGCAGCGGCGGGATGTGCAGGGACAACACATTCAAGCGGTGATAGAGGTCCTGGCGGAACTCGCCGCGCGCGCACAGTTCGGACAGGTCGACCTGGGTCGCGCAGATCACTCGCACGTCGAGGTAGACCTCCTCGTCGCTGCCCACACGACGGAAGCAGCCGTCCTGCAAAAAGCGCAGCAATTTCACCTGCAAGCGCGGGCTCATTTCCCCGACGCCATCGAGAAACAGCGTACCGCCCGCCGTCAGCTCCAGCAGCCCGAGCTTGCCTTCGGCCCGCGCCCCTTCAAAGGCACCGGGACCATAACCGAACAGTTCCGTCTCGGCCATGGACTCCGGCAGCCCGGCACAATTGAGCGCCATCAACGGCGACTGCCCACGCGGACTGGCCAGATGGCAGGCCCGCGCCAGCAACTCTTTGCCGGTGCCGGTTTCGCCCTCTATCAATAGCGGCGCATCCAGCGGCGCCATGCGCCGCGCTTCGCGCACCACCGCGGCCATCACTTTCGAGCTCTGGAAGATGCTGTCGAAGCCACGCAATTCCTGCTTGCGCACGTTATAGATGCGTTCACCCACCCGGTCGGCGCGGTGCAGCGTCAGCACGGCACCGGCCATGGCCTCGCTGTCGTCGTGCTCCGACTGCAAGGGCGCGATGTCGGCCAGGAATACGTCACCCTTGACCTTGACCCGCAGCCCGTTGATTCGCGATTTGTTGGCGCGCACCAGTTCTGGCAAATCGAAATCTTCGGCGTAGCGCGACAATGGAATACCCGGCACCTCGTCGACCCGCACCCCCAGCAACTGCGCCGCTGCCCGGTTAGCCGCGACGATGGAACCACCCATGTCGATCGACAGCACCGGAAACTCCAGCGCACCGAGCAGGGCATTGAGTTCCATGTGCCGACGCTCGCTGGGCATCAGCCCTACACGCTTGACGCCGAAGACCCCGGCAATCGCTTCGAATTTCGGTCGCAAGGCCTGGAACTGGATGTTGATCAGGTTCGGGCAATGCAGGTAGATGGCGTTGCCATGCTCACCCCCCACTTCACCGCGGGCCACGTTGATCCCGTACTCCACCAGCAGGTTGAGAATGTCGCGCAGGATGCCGATGCGGTTCTGGCAGTGGACTTTGATACGCATGAAAAAGGCCTGAAAAAGCAGTGATTGAACCTGTGGGAGCGAGCTTGCTCGCGATAGCGGTGGGTCATGCAAATTAATCTCTTCTGACACACCCTCATCGCGAGCAAGCTCGCTCCCACAAGGGTATTGCAGCGCCTTCGGGCATATTTTTCTGCCGAGGAGCTCAGAAAGTCGTCAAGATTATGTGACAGACAAAGCGTTTTTCATACCTGCAAATCTCAATAGCTACGCGCCAACCACCATAACGTAACGAAAACTTTACGATTATTGAGGGTTTTTCCTGCCCGAGACGCCGATCACCTGCTGCAACAGTGCAATCCTTGGGGTATTTCTAGGTCCATAGCAGTACATAACAAGAACGAAATCCCCTAGCAGGAGAGCAGCATGAAGCAGACGCAATACGTGGCTCGCGAGCCCGATGCGCAAGGTTTTATCGACTACCCCGCCGAAGAACACGCGGTGTGGAACACGCTGATCACTCGCCAACTGAAAGTGATCGAAGGGCGTGCGTGCCAGGAGTACCTGGACGGTATCGAAAAACTCGGTCTGCCCCACGACCGCATTCCTCAACTCGGCGAAATCAACAAGGTCCTCGGTGAAACCACCGGCTGGCAGGTTGCCCGGGTTCCCGCACTGATTCCCTTCCAGACCTTTTTCGAATTGCTGGCCAGCAAACAGTTTCCGGTGGCGACCTTTATTCGTACCCGCGAAGAACTGGACTACCTGCAAGAGCCGGACATTTTCCACGAGATCTTCGGTCACTGCCCGCTGCTGACCAACCCCTGGTTCGCTGAATTCACCCACACCTACGGCAAGCTCGGCCTCAAGGCGTCCAAGGAAGAACGCGTGTACCTGGCGCGCCTGTACTGGATGACCATCGAGTTCGGCCTGCTCGACACCCCGCAAGGCCAGCGCATCTACGGCGGCGGCATCCTGTCCTCACCGAAAGAGACCGTCTACAGCCTGTCGAACGAGCCTGAACACCAAGCCTTCGACCCGCTGGAATGCATGCGCACGCCTTACCGCATCGACATCCTGCAACCCCTGTATTTCGTTCTGCCGAACCTCAAGCGCCTGTTCGACTTGGCCCACGAAGACATCATGGGCATGGTCAAGCAAGCGATGCAGATGGGTCTGCACACGCCGAAATTCCCCCCAAAGGCCGCGTGAACCGCGACTTTTGCTGACAAGTGAGTCTGTCAGTCACCGTCGCTTTGGTTTAGCGTGACGGCACTGTCGACCGATATAAAAACACTCGATTACAGGAAACACACCATGTCCACCTTGAACCAAGCCCATTGCGAAGCCTGCCGCGCCGACGCCCCACAAGTCAGCGACGAAGAACTGCCGATCCTGATCAAGCAGATCCCGGACTGGAACATCGAAGTACGTGACAGCATCATGCAGCTGGAAAAGGTCTTCCTGTTCAAGAACTTCAAACATGCACTGGCCTTCACCAACGCCGTCGGTGAAATCTCCGAGGCTGAAGGCCATCACCCGGGCCTGCTGACCGAGTGGGGCAAAGTGACCGTGACCTGGTGGAGCCACTCGATCAAGGGCCTGCACCGCAACGACTTCATCATGGCCGCGCGCACTGACGAAGTAGCGAAGGACGCCGAGGGGCGCAAGTAATGCACTTCGACGCCATCGGTCGAGTGCCTGGCGACCCGATTCTGGGCCTGATGGAGGCCTACGCGCAGGACCCGAACCCGCGCAAGTTCGACTTGGGCGTGGGCGTCTACAAGGACGCCCAGGGCCTGACGCCAATTCTCGCTTCGGTGAAGCTTGCCGAACAGCGCCTGGTGGATCGCCAGTCCACCAAGACCTACATCGGTGGTCATGGCGAACCGGCGTTCGGCAAAGCGATCAATGAGCTGGTGCTGGGCGCCGACTCCAAGCTGATCAGCGCACAACGCGCCGGCGCCACCCAGACTCCGGGCGGCACCGGGGCCTTGCGCCTGAGCGCTGACTTCATCGCCCAGTGCCTGCCGGGGCGCGGCGTCTGGTTGAGCAACCCGACCTGGCCGATCCACGAAAGCATTTTCGCGGCCGCCAAGGTCAAGGTCAGCCATTACCCCTACGTCGGCAGCGACAACCGACTGGATGTCGACGGCATGCTGGCAGTGCTCAACGAAGCGCCCAAGGGTGACGTGGTGTTGCTGCATGCCTGCTGCCACAACCCGACCGGTTTCGACCTGTCCCAGGATGACTGGCAGCGGGTGCTGGAGGTCGTACGCAAGCGCGAACTGCTGCCACTGATCGACTTTGCCTACCAGGGCTTTGGCGATGGCCTGGAGCAGGATGCCTGGTCGACCCGGCTGTTCGCTGCCGAGTTGCCGGAACTGCTGATCACCAGCTCTTGCTCGAAGAATTTCGGCCTGTACCGCGACCGCACCGGCGCGCTGATTGTCTGTGCGAAAACCGCGGACAAGCTCACCGATATCCGCAGCCAGCTGGCCAACATCGCCCGCAACCTGTGGTCGACACCGCCGGATCACGGTGCGGCCGTGGTCGCGACCATCCTCGGCGACTCGGAGTTGAAAAACCTCTGGGCTGACGAGGTGGAAGGCATGCGCTTGCGTATCGCCCAACTGCGCAGCGGTCTGGTGGAAGCACTGGAGCCTCACGGTTTGCGCGAGCGGTTTGCGCACATTGGCGTGCAACGCGGGATGTTTTCCTACACAGGCCTGTCGCCAGAACAAGTGAAGAACCTGCGGGATCATCACAGCGTGTACATGGTCAACTCCGGCCGAGCCAACGTTGCAGGCATCGATGCCACGCGCCTGGATCTGTTGGCCGAGGCGATTGCCGCAGTCTGCAAATAACACCACCAAACCCTGTGGGAGCGAACTTGCTCGCGATGAGGCCATAACATTCAACATCTCTGTTGACTGTCAGGCCGCTATCGCGAGCAAGCTCGCTCCCACATTTGTTTTGTGTCGCTCTTCCAGTCATGTCTAGACAATCCCATCCGTCGAAACAAATGGATATAAAAGTCCGTTTGTCATTTTCAGTGCTGTATCCTGCCCAGGCTTTTTTAAAGCGCGGATCTACCAGATCTATCAACAGACTTAGCGAGGAGCGCAACCATGCACGAGATTCCTAATCTCCCCTTCCCAAGCCTGCACGTACCTGAGCAGACGACCACGCAACAAGCCGGCGCCCAACAGCCCGAGCCGAAAGAAGCCACTGACCGCCGCCAGGCTGACAGCGAAGACTGAAACACCCGCCGTACAGACCGTGTGGAAAGCGCTAACATGCGCTTTCCACACTGCCTGAAACGCGAGCCCGCACCATGACCGATGAACTCAGCGAAACCTTTGATGAAAAGCAGGCCAGCGTCCTGATTGGCACCGCCGAGAAAATGATCGAGATTTGGAATCGCCTCTCCCCCGAGAAACAAGCCGCCCTGCTCGCCCGCTTCGGCACCCAGGAAAATGCGCTGGCCGCCCTGGTCACTACGCAACTGGTTGCTCCCGTCAAAGCTGAATGACGCCGCCGGGCAAATAGTTTTACTTTTTCACAACCAACGTCCGTCCACACCGCTATCATAAGCAGCCTATCTATCCTGCTTTACCGTGGACCTTTACCCATGCCTGAAAACCAGCGCCCCCTGGCGGTCACGCTGCAAGTCGTTTCCATCGTCCTTTTCACCTTTATCGGCTACCTGAACATCGGCATTCCCCTGGCCGTATTGCCCGGTTACGTCCACAGCGACCTGGGTTTCGGCGCGGTGATCGCGGGCCTGGTGATCAGCGTGCAATACCTGGCCACCCTGCTCAGCCGCCCCTATGCCGGGAAGATCATCGACAACAAGGGCAGCAAACTGGCCGTGATGTATGGCCTGGCCGGTTGCGGCCTGAGCGGCGTGTTCATGTTGATCTCGGCCTGGACCCAGAGCCTCCCGACCTTGAGCCTGATCAGCCTGTTGATCGGCCGCCTGGTTCTCGGCAGCGCGGAAAGCCTGGTAGGCTCGGGCTCAATTGGTTGGGGCATCGGCCGGGTCGGCGCGGCGAACACGGCCAAGGTCATTTCCTGGAACGGGATCGCCAGCTACGGCGCACTGGCCGTCGGCGCACCCTTGGGCGTGTTGATCGTCCATCAACTGGGTTTGTGGAGCATGGGCGTGAGCATTGTGCTGCTGGCCGTGCTCGGCCTGCTGCTGGCCTGGCCGAAAACCGCCGCGCCGATCGTTGCCGGCGAGCGCCTGCCGTTCATGCATGTGCTCGGGCGGGTCTTCCCCCACGGCTGTGGCCTGGCCCTGGGCTCCATCGGCTTTGGCACCATCGCCACCTTCATTACCCTGTATTACGCCACGCAACACTGGGACAACGCGGTGCTGTGCCTGAGCCTGTTCGGCGCCAGCTTCATCGGCGCGCGCCTGCTGTTCGGCAACCTGATCAACCGTCTCGGCGGCTTTCGCGTCGCCATTGCCTGCCTGTCGGTGGAAACCCTGGGGTTATTGCTGCTGTGGTTGGCACCGGATGCGCATTGGGCACTGGCGGGTGCGGCGCTGAGCGGCTTCGGCTTCTCGCTGGTGTTCCCGGCGCTGGGCGTGGAAGCGGTGAATCTGGTGCCGGCCTCCAGCCGTGGCGCAGCCGTCGGCGCCTATTCGCTGTTCATCGACTTGTCGCTGGGGATCACCGGGCCGCTGGCCGGGGCCATTGCGGCGGGCTTTGGTTTTGCTTCGATCTTCCTGTTTGCCGCCCTCGCCGCATTGAGCGGATTGATACTGAGCCTTTACTTGTACCGGCAGGCACCAAAGCAACGCGAGGCGCGGGACGCCCGCTAGAAGTCGACCTTGCCGCGCCCGGCCTTGATGTTGCCGCGCTTGCTCTTGGATTCGAGACGACGAGTCTTGGAGCCGAGTGTTGGCTTGGTCGGACGGCGCTTTTTCTCGACCTTGGTGGCACTCTGGATCAACTCGGTCAGGCGCAACAGCGCATCGGCGCGGTTCTGCTCCTGCGTCCGGTACTGTTGGGCCTTGATGATCAGCACACCGTCGCTGGTGATGCGGCTGTCGCGCAACGCCAGCAACCGCTCCTTGTAGAACTCGGGCAAGGACGACGCCGGAATGTCGAAGCGCAGGTGCACCGCGCTCGACACCTTGTTGACGTTCTGCCCGCCCGCGCCCTGGGCGCGAATGGCCGTCAACTCGATCTCGGCATCGGGCAGATGCACGTTGTTGGAAATCACCAGCATGGAAAAGCGTCCGTATTCAGAGGGTGCAGGATACCTTGAATAGACTGGGCAGACGCGGTCCTTGTGGGAGCGGGCTTGCTCGCGAAGAGGGAGTGTCAGTCACCATTTACTTAGCTGACACACCGCATTCGCGAGCAAGCCCGCTCCCACCGGGGATTTGTGTGAGCCTGAAAACAACAAACCCGGCGCATGGCCGGGTTTGTCGTTTCTGCGGAGAGTTACTTCACTGCCGCCTGCAACGCATGTTGAGCACTGCGCTTGTTCTTGATGCCGTAGCAGACCCACATGAACACGAGCCATACCGGAATCGCGTACACCGATGTCTGGATCCCCGGAATCAACAGCATCACACCGAGAATGAACAACACGAACGCCAGGCAGATGTAGTTGCCGTACGGGTACCACAGGGCCTTGAACAGCGGCGTCTGTTTGGTTTTGTTCATGTGCTGGCGGAACTTGAAGTGCGAGTAGCTGATCATCGCCCAGTTGATCACCAGGGTGGCCACCACCAGCGACATCAGCAACTCCAGCGCGCTGTGCGGAATCAGGTAGTTCAGCAGCACCGCGATCAGGGTCACGGCGGCCGAGGCCAGGATCGAACGCACGGGCACGCCACGCTTGTCGATCTTCGCCAGGCTTTTCGGCGCATCGCCCTGTTCGGCCATGCCCAGCAGCATGCGGCTGTTGCAGTAGGTGCCGCTGTTGTACACCGACAACGCCGCAGTCAGGACCACGAAGTTGAGGATGTGCGCCGCGGTGTTGCTGCCCAGCATCGAGAACACTTGCACGAACGGGCTGCCGCTGTAGGAATCACCAGAGGCGTTCAGGGTGGTCAGCAAGCTGTCCCACGGGGTCAACGACAGCAGGATCACCAGGGCACCGATGTAGAAAATCAGGATCCGGTAGATCACCTGGTTGATCGCTTTCGGGATCACGGTTTTCGGCTTGTCGGCTTCTGCAGCGGTGAAGCCGAGCATTTCCAGGCCACCGAAGGAAAACATGATGAAAGCCATGGCCATCACCAGACCGCTGATGCCGTTCGGGAAGAAGCCACCGTGGGACCACAGGTTGCTCACCGCCGCTTGCGGACCGCCATTGCCGCTGACCAGCAGGTAGCTGCCCAGGGCAATCATGCCGACGATCGCCACGACCTTGATGATCGCAAACCAGAACTCGGCCTCGCCAAACACTTTGACGTTGGCCAGGTTGATGACGTTGATCAGCACAAAGAAGCCCGCTGCGGAAACCCAGGTCGGGATGTCCGGTGCCCAGTAGTGGATGTACTTGCCGACCGCGGTCAGCTCCGACATGCCCACCAGGATGTACAGAATCCAGCAGTTCCAGCCCGACAGGAAACCGGCAAAGCCGCCCCAGTACTTGTGGGCGAAGTGGCTGAAGGAGCCGGCCACCGGATCTTCGACGATCATTTCGCCCAGTTGGCGCATGATCATGAAAGCAATGAAGCCGCAGATGGCATAGCCGAGGATCATCGACGGGCCGGCGGACTTGAGTACCCCGGCCGAGCCGAGGAACAGACCGGTACCGATCGCACCACCTAAGGCAATCAATTGAATGTGGCGATTTTTCAGGCCGCGTTTCAGCTCGCCTGATTGCGGGTTTTGTCCACTCATGAAAAGGGTCTCACGCAAGGTTTGATGATGTTCAGTCGACGTTGCTGCTCAAGAAAGGCGTTAAGCGGCACCGATCAAACCCCAGCGCAGGCACCAGGAGTTCAGCGTATTTACAACGGTCATGCGTCACCTGTTTGTTTTTATCTGTGACGAAATCGAACCCGACACGCTCGTGACGCGGCGGAGTGAACAAGGCGGATAGCCTTGAGGGTTGCGCAAATGCGCAGGAGGTCACAGGTAAAACGCGGCGCATTGTACACCTGTAACCCCCTGCTGCCAGACCCGCTGGACAAGCGTGTCTATGGCCGGGATTGCCTGTGTCCGCCCCGGGAGGCCCGGGCGGCTGCAAAAAATGGGTCAGATCCTTGCGGATCATCGACGGGAAAGGCAGGAAAACCGCCTCTCGCAGAGAGATGGAGATGGAATACGGCGTTCATTGCGCCTCCTTTTTGTTATGCACCTGCACGACAGGCATGGCGCGCATAACACCCTGCATGGAGCGGTGAAACAAGCGGGCCAGAGCGCTGGAAGAGCGCTGGAAGGTAATGATGCGTAAGAGTTTTCTTACGGTATTCGACGAGGAGCGATTTCACGGGATTAATCTGTGAATTTCGTCAGGTTTTCTTTACAGGGCGTAATTCTGGCTTTCCACTTCGGACGTCCCGGTGCGGCGACTGGCGCTTTCGCGGGCAAGCCCGCTCCCACAGTGGATCGCATTTCTCCAGAACAATCCGGTCTCCTGTGGGAGCGGGCTTGCCCGCGAAGAGGCCCTCAAAAACGACACACACTTAAAGCCAGCCAAAAAAAACGCCAACCCGAAGGCTGGCGTTTTTTAACGTGTCGCTTACAGCTTGAAGCTTACCGCTGCCTCACTCCGGCTTGCGACGACCAAAGCCCGGACGCTGGCCGGAACCGGCCGGTGCGCCACGGCGCTTGCCCGATGGCGTGTCACCGTCGACCAGCTTGATCCCCGGACGCTTCGGCGCCGGCTTGGCCGGGCGCTTGGTGTCGGCCGGGCGATCGGCTACCGGCGTACCACGGCCTTCGCCACGCTCGGTACGGCCATTGGCCGGACGTGGCGTGCGTGGACCACGTTCGCCGTCCTGACGCGCAGCAGGTTTGCGACCTGGACGCTCGCCTTCGATCTGCGGCTCGCGGCTGGCACGTGGAGCAACAGGAGCGGCAGCCCCCCCAGCGGCTGGACGCAGGGTACGCACGCGCTCGGTCTTGGCCATCGGACGCGACGATTTGCGCTGCATACGGTCAAGCTTGTCTTTGCTCTTGGCGTTCATCTGAGGCATCGCGACCGGCGTCAGGCCGACTTCGGCACTCAGAATGTCGACTTCGTACTGGCTCATTTCGCGCCAGCGGCCCATCGGCAGGTCGGAGTTGAGGAACACCGGACCGAAACGCACGCGCTTCAGACGGCTGACCACCAGGCCCTGGGATTCCCACAGGCGACGAACTTCGCGGTTACGACCTTCCATGACCACGCAGTGGTACCAGTGGTTGAAACCTTCACCGCCTGGCGCCTGCTTGATATCGGTGAACTTGGCCGGGCCATCTTCAAGGACAACACCAGCCTTCAGACGCTCGATCATCTCGTCATCGACTTCGCCACGCACACGTACCGCGTATTCACGGTCCATTTCGTAGGAAGGGTGCATCAGGCGGTTGGCCAGCTCACCGTCGGTGGTGAACATCAGCAGACCGGTGGTGTTGATGTCCAGGCGACCGATGTTGATCCAGCGACCCTCTTTAGGGCGCGGCATTTTGTCGAACACGGTCGGACGACCTTCCGGATCGACACGGGTGCAGATTTCGCCGTCGGGTTTGTTGTACATGATCACGCGGCGCACCGATTCGGCGGCCTCTTCACGCTTGATCACCTTGCCATCGATAGTGATGGCGTCGTGCATGTCGACGCGCTGGCCAAGGGTGGCGTCTTTGCCGTTGACCTTGATGCGGCCGTGGCTGATCCAGGCTTCCACGTCACGGCGCGAGCCGACGCCGATACGGGCGAGGACTTTCTGCAGTTTTTCGCCTGCTGGGCCGATTGGCTGGTCGTCTTGCTGGTCTTTGATACTCATCTGGGCACCTCCCGGTGTGATCTGAAATCTGGGTACTTTGGCGAAGAGATCGCCGAAGGGTCGCGAATCATACGCGCATGCGGGCGTTTGCGCATCACAGACTAGCTCATCAAGGCAAGGTTATTGGTTTTTCCGCTGACCGGTGACCCGCAGCCTTGCGGTGAACACATCCCCCTGTGGGAGCGGGCTTGCTCGCGAAGAGGGCGTGTCAGCCGGCATATTTATTGGCTGACCCACCGCATTCGCGGGCAAGCCCGCTCCCACAGAGGTCTTTAGTGATCGTAAAAGCTGCGGTCAATCTTCGAACTGACGGCGCTCGGCCTCGATGGCTTCGGCCAGGGCCAGGGCTTCGGCCTCTTCGTCGCTCAGTTCAGGCTCAGGCTTTGGCTGCTCAAGCGCAGCAACCGCAGCCAGGAGTTTTTCCCGGGCCTCGGCCACGCCGAGGATGTCGTCGTCCGGCTCCGGTTCAATGTCCGGCTCAGGCTCGATCCGGGCAACTTCAGGTTCAGGCTCGATGTCGGGCTGTTCCGAATCAAACTCAGTCACCGCGCCATCACGCAACAGATCATCGAAATCGGTCTTGATCCCCTCCTCCATGCTATCGAGCTCCAGCAACAGCGTGTGGAAACTGGTTTCTTCCTTCGGTACTTCCGGTTCCGCGCTGGCGTCGGCCAACTCTTGCAACCCGGCGGGTACGGGGGCGTCGTCGAAATCGAGCACCGGGTCCGGTTCCAGCTCGCGCAGCTCCGCCAAGGGTGGCAAGTCGTCGAGGTTTTTCAGGTTGAAGTGATCGAGGAACGCCTTGGTGGTGGCGAACATCGCCGGTTTGCCAGGTACGTCGCGGTAGCCGACGATGCGGATCCACTCGCGCTCCATCAAGGTCTTGACGATGTTGCTGTTGACCGCCACCCCCCGCACGTCTTCGATTTCGCCGCGGGTGATCGGCTGACGATAGGCAATCAGGGCCATGGTTTCGAGCATGGCGCGGGAGTAACGCTGCGGGCGCTCCTCCCACAGACGCCCGACCCACGGCGCAAATTTCTCGCGAATTTGCAGGCGGTACCCCGAGGCCACCTCCTTGAGTTCAAACGCGCGGCCATCACAAGACTTGGCGAGCATTGTCAGGGCCTTCTTGAAGACCGGCGGTTCCGGGCGCTCGCCCTCCTCGAAGAGCTCGAACAGGCTTTCCAAGGATTGCGGCTTTCCCGAAGCCAACAGAAAGGCTTCAAGCAAGGGTGCCAGGTCACGGGGTTCAGTCAGGTTCATGTTTCGACTCGTTATTCGGCTCGGGCTCGCACGTGGATCGCGGCAAATGGCTCATTCTGCACCAGCTCGACCAGGGATTCCTTGACCAGCTCAAGGATCGCCATAAAGGTCACCACCACGCCAAGGCGCCCTTCTTCAGCGGTGAACAGCTCGACAAACGGCACGAAACCGCCGCCCTTGAGCCGCTCCAGCACATCGCTCATGCGCTCGCGGGTAGACAGCGCCTCGCGGCTGACCTGATGGCTTTCGAACATGTCGCCACGGCGCAATACCTCGGCCATGGACAACAGCAACTCGGACAGGCGCACGTCCGGCAACAACTTGCGAGCCCGGGCCTCCGGGGCGTCGAGTTTGGGCACCACCACGTCGCGACCGACGCGGCTCAAGCCATCGATGCCTTCGGCGGCGGCCTTGAAACGCTCGTATTCCTGCAAGCGGCGGATCAGTTCGGCGCGCGGGTCGTCCTCTTCGTCTTCGATGGTTTCGGCCCGCGGCAGCAGCATCCGCGACTTGATCTCGGCCAGCATCGCGGCCATCACCAGGTACTCGGCGGCCAGTTCCAGGCGCACCGACTGCATCAACTCGACGTAGCCCATGTACTGGCGAGTGATTTCCGCCACCGGGATGTCGAGGATGTTGATGTTCTGTTTGCGGATCAGGTACAGCAGCAGGTCGAGGGGGCCTTCGAAGGCTTCGAGGAAGACCTCGAGGGCATCCGGCGGGATGTACAGGTCCAGCGGCATTTCCATGACCGCCTGGCCGTAGACCATGGCGAAGGGCAGTTCCTGCTGGGCTCCGGCCTGACTGTCGACGGGTTCTACTGCGGACATCTAGGCCTCGACCATGAACGGCGCAGGGTCGCCGCAACCGACGCGGATGACTTCCGGTTCGCCGTCGGCGAGGTTGATCACGGTGGACGCCTTGATCCCGCCAAAGCCGCCATCGATGATCAGGTCGACCTGGTGCTCGAGCAACTGGCGCATCTCGTGCGGGTCGGTCAACGGATCTTCATCGCCGGGCATGATCAGGGTCACGCTCATCAACGGCTCGCCGAGCTGCTCCAGCAGTGCCAGGGCAATCGGGTGGCTCGGCACGCGCAGGCCGATGGTACGTTTCTTGGGGTGCAACAACAACCGCGGCACTTCGCGGGTGGCGTTGAGAATGAAGGTATAAGGCCCCGGAAGATGAGCCTTGAGAATGCGGAAAGTGCCGGTGTCGATCTTGGCAAACAGTCCCAGTTGCGACAAATCGCTGCAGATCAGCGCAAAATTGTGCTTTTCATCCAGCTGCCGCAGGCGCCGAACGCGCTCCACAGCCACCTTGTCGCCGATCTGGCAACCAATGGCGTAGGAAGAGTCTGTGGGATAAATCACCACCCCGCCCTTGCGGATGATCTCGACTGCCTGCTTGATCAGGCGCGCTTGCGGGTTTTCCGGATGAATCTGGAAAAATTGACTCACATTCTCTACCTGTTCAGACGGCGGCAATAACTGGGTCATGTTTGAATCGACACCATAGCGGTGGCAGATCCTCCGGGAGCGGCCGGTATTCGCCGATCTCCGACCAGCCTCCGGGGCCATGAAAATCACTGCCGGCGCTGACCAGCAGACCGAACTCGCGGGCCAGAATGGCCAGGCTGCCCACTTGTTCGGCAGGCTGGTAACCATTGACCACTTCGATGGCGTGGCCCCCTGCTTGAATATAGTCGGCAATCAGGCGACGTCGCTTGCTTCGAGTGAATTCGTAGTGCCAGGGGTGTGCCAGGCTGACCCAGGCCTTGGCCGCGCGCAGGGTTTCGACGGTTTCTTCCAGGGTCGGCCAGTGTTGCTTGACGTCGCCCAGCTTGCCGGCACCCAGCCATTTGCGGAACGCCTCGGCGCGATCCTTGACGAAACCTTCACGCACCATCCAGTCCGCAAAGTGCGGGCGGGCCGGCGCGTTACCGCTGTCGCCCAGCGCCTGCTGGATCTCCCGGGCGCCATCCAGCGCCCCCGGCATGCCTTTGAGCGCCAGTTTGCGGCTGATTTCCTCGGAGCGCAGCCAACGGCCATCATGCAATCTGGCGATGGCCTCGACCAGCGGCGCGGCGTTCACGTCAAAACCGTAGCCCAGCACATGAATGGTCGCGCCACCCCAGGTGCAGGACAATTCGACGCCGTTGACCAGTTGCATCCCCAGTGCGGCAGCCGCGTGCCGCGCCTCGTCGAGCCCTTCAAGGGTGTCGTGATCGGTCAAGGCCAGGACTCGCACGCCTTTCTCGAACGCCCGCGCCACCAGAACCGCAGGCGCCAGGGCGCCATCGGAGGCCGTGCTATGGCAGTGCAAATCAACATTCACAGGGCTTTGTAACCTCAAATCAGCTGGCGCTATCGCGCGCCCATATGTTTGTTATTATGCCGCCACATCCTGCTTCTGGCTGCCACTGTGAAACAATTCATCGATTTCATCCCGCTCCTGCTGTTTTTCATCGTCTTCAAAATCGACCCACGGGTCGTCGACATCGCCGGCCATGAGCTCACTGTAGGCGGTATCTACAGCGCCACCGCGATGCTGATCGTCAGTTCCCTGGTGGTCTACGGCACGCTGTTCGTCAAACAGCGCAAGCTGGAAAAGAGCCAGTGGCTGACCCTCATCGCCTGCCTGGTCTTCGGCAGCCTGACCCTGGCCTTCCACAGCGAGACGTTCCTCAAGTGGAAAGCCCCGGTGGTCAACTGGCTGTTCGCCCTGGCGTTCATCGGCAGCCACTTCGTCGGTGACAGCCTGCTGATCAAACGCATCATGGGCCACGCGCTGACCTTGCCGGAGCCGGTCTGGACACGCCTGAACATCGCCTGGATCGCTTTCTTCCTGTTTTGCGGTGCCGCCAACCTGTTTGTCGCGTTCACCTTCCAGAGCTACTGGGTCGACTTCAAGGTCTTCGGCAGCCTGGGCATGACTTTGCTGTTCCTGATCGGCCAGGGCATTTACCTGTCCCGCCATCTGCACGATGCCGACACCACTACGCCAAAAACCGAGGACTGACATGCTTTACGCAATCATTGCCACAGACGTCGCCAACTCCCTGGAAGCCCGCCTGGCCGCACGGCCTGCGCACCTCGAGCGCCTGCAAGCGCTCAAGGGCGAAGGTCGCATCGTATTGGCCGGCCCACACCCGGCCGTCGACAGCAATGATCCGGGCGCGGCGGGTTTCACCGGCAGCCTGATCGTCGCCGAGTTCGATTCCCTGGGCGCCGCCCAGGCCTGGGCCGACGCCGATCCGTACATTGCTGCCGGTGTCTACGCCAACGTTCTGGTCAAGCCGTTCAAGCAAGTCCTGCCGTAACAAATCCCCCACGCGATGAACCTTGTCGGTTCATCGCGTTCTCAATCGCTCATTATTCCTGTTTATCGGCCGACAACTTGCCCAATACCCGTATTGGAATCAGGAGTCGCGATGCGCAAGGGTCCGTTGTGTCTGATGTTGGTCACGTTGTCGATCGGGGCGCCCGCCCACGGTGAAGAATACGCCGAGGGTGGAAACTCGACGCCCCTTTCCTTGAGCGCCGGCAGCCAGATCACCGAGCTGCAGCAACGCTTGAAAGAAAGCGAACGGCAACGGGAAGAGCTGAGCAAACAATTGCAAACTGCCGATGCCGATGGCGAACGCGAAAGCCCGCTGCTGGCCCGGTTGCGCCAGGAGAACCAGCGCTTGAAGCTGCAACTCAAGGAAGCCCAGGCCAGCAGTCCGCTGCCGCGTCTGCTGACCGACCAGCAACAATGGTTTGTCATTGGTGCCGGGGTAGCGCTATTGGCGCTGCTCTGCGGTATCTTCGCCAGTGGAGCAAGTCGAAAACGTCGACAATGGCTAAATTGAGTGAGTCATGAGCGAGCTGTTACTGATTGATGATGACCAGGAGCTGTGTGAGCTCCTGAGCAGTTGGCTGAGCCAGGAAGGGTTTCAGGTACGAGCCTGTCACGACGGCCAGAGCGCGCGCCGTGCGCTGGCCGAAACCGCTCCGGCGGCCGTGGTACTGGATGTGATGTTGCCCGATGGCAGCGGCCTGGAACTGCTCAAGCAGTTGCGCAGCGATCACCCGGATTTGCCGGTGCTGATGCTCTCGGCCCGGGGCGAGCCCCTGGACCGTATTCTCGGCCTGGAACTTGGCGCCGACGATTACCTGGCCAAACCCTGCGACCCGCGAGAGTTGACCGCCCGCCTGCGCGCCGTCCTGCGCCGTAGCCACCCGGCAGCGGTGTCCAGCCAGCTGGAGCTGGGCGACCTGTGTTTCAGCCCGGTGCGCGGCGTGGTCAGCATCGACGAGCAGGAGTTCACCCTCACCGTTTCCGAAAGCCGGCTGCTGGAAGCCCTGCTCAAGCAGCCCGGCGAACCCCTGGACAAACAGGAACTGGCGCAGATTGCCCTCGGCCGCAAGCTGACCCTGTACGACCGCAGCCTGGACATGCACGTCAGCAACCTGCGCAAGAAGATCGGTCCACACCCCGACGGCCGTCCGCGCATCGTGGCCCTGCGCAGCCGCGGCTACTACTACAGCCTCTGAAACCATGTGCCCCCTGTAGGAGCGAGCTCGCTCGCGATGGACGTGAACGATGACGTGCACTGTCTGACAAGAAGCGCCGACCTCGAAATCTTCGCGAGCAAGCTCGCTCCTACAGTCATCTGAAGTTTTGTCAGGTCGGCGCGAAATCGTCTTTACCCAAGCTTTACTCTTCGCTGACTGCCGCTGACCTTGATCTGCGTAATCTGTACTCATCCGGAACGTACCGGGAACGAGACAAGGAGATTCACCATGCGCAAGACTCTTATCGCTCTGATGTTCGCGGCTGCCCTGCCGACCGTTGCCCTGGCCATGCCTGAAGGCGCAGGCTCGATGGGTGGGCCGATGGACGGTTCGCGCCACGGTGGTCAGATGCACGGCATGCACGGCAAAGGCCCGTACAGTGAACTGGACCTGAGCCGCGAACAGCGCGAGCAGATGCGCAAGATCATGGGCGAGCAGATGCACGAGCGTAAGCAACTGGTTGACAAGTACCTGGAGAAACTCTCGCCAGCCGACCAGAAAGCCATGAAAGATGAAATGGCCGCCAACCACAAGAAAGCCGAAGCTGACGTACGGGCACTGCTGAAACCGGATCAACAGAAGCAATTCGACGAGATCCAGAAGAAACAGGCTGAGCGTCGCGCCGAATGGACCGAGTTCAAGGCGTGGAAAGCGCAACAACCGCAAAAAGCGCAATAATGCGCTGACCCCGGACCCGACGGCTGAACGCCGTTGGGTCTGATGCTTTTGATCTACTGTAGGAGCGAGCCTGTGTGGCGAGGGGGCTTGCCCCCGTTGGGTTGCGAAGCGACCCCGGCATCTCAACGTTAAACCGCATGTAACGGGTTTACGACTGCTGCGCAGCCGAACGGGGGCAAGCCCCCTCGCCACAGGCTCGCTCCTACATGGGATTCTGTGTTTGTTTGAGGATTTCCTGTGCGTTCATTGTTCTGGCGTATCCTGGCCAGCTTCTGGCTGGCCATCGCTCTGGTTGCAGGGCTTTCCATCCTGCTCGGGCACATGCTCAACCAGGACGCATGGATTCTCAGCCGCCACCCGGGCCTCAACACGCTGGCCGAACAGTGGACGCAGACTTACGAAAGTCAGGGCGAAGACGCCGCCCAGGACATTCTCCAGCAACGCAAACGCCAGTATCACATCGACGTTCAGGTGCTTAACGAAAGCGGCGATCCGGTGGTGCGCGGCACCTTCCCCAGACGTGCGGCGGCCTTTGAGGCGCGCCAGAACAATGATGACCGGCGCCTGCCATGGCGGCGTCTGACCGATGAGTTCACCAGTGAAAAAACCGGTGACACCTTCCTGTTCATCTATCGCATTCCACACCCGGAACTGAACGCCTGGCACCGCGAGAGCCTGCTCTGGCCGCTCAGTGCCCTGGGAATCGCCCTGGTGGTGCTGACCCTGTTCAGCCTGCTGGTGACCTTTTCCATCACTCGCCCGCTCAGCCGTCTGCGCGGAGCGGTGCATGACCTGGGACAAACCACGTATCAACAGAACAGCCTGGTCAAGCTGGCCAACCGTCGCGATGAGTTTGGCGTCCTGGCCAATGACTTCAACCGCATGGGTGCGCGCCTGCAGAGTCTGATTGGCAGCCAGCGGCAACTGTTGCGCGATGTCTCCCACGAACTGCGCTCGCCTCTGGCCCGTCTGCGTATCGCGCTGGCGCTCGCCGAACGGGCCGGCCCACAGGAACGGGAACAGCTATGGCCGCGCCTGACCCGGGAATGTGACCGACTGGAAGCGCTGATCAGCGAAATCCTGGTGCTGGCGCGGGTCGACTCCGATAACGCCAGTGCCGAAGAGGTGGATCTGAATGCCTTGCTCAATACCTTACAGAAGGATGCTCAACTCGCTTCACCCGAGCAGCTGGTACACCTCGAAGCCGAGTCGCAACTGAATCTGAAGGGCTGGCCGACCATGATCGAACGGGCCGTCGACAACTTGCTGCGCAACGCCCAGCGTTTCAATCCGGTGGGTGGCCTGCCGATCGAAATGCAGGCGCTGCGCCAAGGTGAGCGGATCGTCGTGACCGTGCGCGATCACGGGCCTGGGGTCAGTGCCGAATATTTGAGCCAGCTCGGTGAGCCGTTCTATCGTGCACCGGGGCAGACCGCAGCCGGACACGGCCTGGGTCTGGCGATCGCACGGCGAGCGGCGGAGCGCCATGGCGGCTGCCTGGTACTGGCCAATCACCCTGAAGGCGGGTTCATTGCCAGCCTGGAATTGCCGTTGGTGCCGGGGGCTGTCGTACAGCCCTGAGGCTGTCACCCCGACTCTGAATGACACAGATCGACTGTGGGAGCGAGCTTGCTCGCGATGGCGGTTTTTCAGTCACTTCAATGTTAAATGTACTGCCGCTATCGCGAGCAAGCTCGCTCCCACAGGGTTTGCGGTGTCAGACCTTCCCGGACCAGGCGCTGACAAACTCGGCCAGGTCGACCTTCTCGGCCACCCGCGGTTCTTTCTGCGGAGTGCCCAGGTACAGGAAAGCAATCACCTCTTCCCCCTCCGCCAGGCCCAAACCCTTGGCCACATGCGGCGAGTACGCCAGGTCACCGGTACGCCACACCGCGCCAATGCCCTGCGCATAGGCCGCCAGCAAGATCCCGTGGGCCGCACAGCCCGCCGCCAGCAACTGCTCGGACTTCGGATACTTGACGTGATCCTGCAACCGCGCAATCACCACCACCACCAGCGGCGCCCGCAGCGGATTATTGCGCGCCTTGTCGATGACCGCTTCGCTGACTTCGCTGTCCGAAAGCTTCGCCGCTTCGGCCAGCAACTCGCCCATTTGCTCGCGTGCCGCGCCTTCCACCGTCAGGAAGCGCCAAGGCTGCAAGTGACCGTGATCCGGAGCGCGCATGGCGGCACTGAACAGCACCTCGCGCTGCTCGGCAGTGGGTGCAGGGTCAATCAGTCGCGGAACGGAAACACGGTTGAGCAAAGCGTCGAGAGCCTGCATCGGCCACCTCCTGAAAAATTTGTGCGGCTATTCTAGCTGTAACTGCCGCAGCAGTGCCGGTTTACATGCCCTGCCTCACAGGTAGAATGGCGCCCTTTCCTCTATCAGCCGAGCGGACCTCATGGCGTTGCCGACCTTACGGATCATTGGTTTCATCATCGGCATCTTCCTGATCACGCTGGCGATCTCCATGGTCATACCCATGGCCACGCTGGTCATTTTCGACCGCACCAGCGATCTGCCGTCGTTCCTCTGGGCCAGCATGATCACCTTTGTCGCCGGTTTGGCGCTGGTGATTCCGGGGCGCCCCGAGCACGTGCACCTGCGCCCCCGAGACATGTACCTGCTGACCGTCAGCAGTTGGCTGGTGGTGTGCATCTTCGCCGCGCTGCCGTTCCTGCTGACCCAAAACATCAGCTACACCGACTCGTTCTTCGAAAGCATGTCCGGCATCACCGCCACTGGCGCAACCGTACTCAGCGGCCTGGACACCATGTCCCCCGGCATCCTGATGTGGCGCTCGTTGCTGCACTGGCTCGGCGGCATCGGCTTCATCGGCATGGCGGTGGCGATTCTGCCGCTGCTGCGCATCGGCGGCATGCGGCTGTTCCAAACCGAATCGTCGGACCGCTCGGAAAAAGTCATGCCCCGCTCGCACATGGTGGCGCGCCTGATCGTGGCAACCTACGTCGGCATTACCATTGTCGGCAGCCTGGCGTTCTGGTGGGCCGGGATGAGCCTGTTCGACGCGATCAACCACGCCATGTCGGCGATTTCCACCGGTGGCTTCTCCACCTCCGACCAGTCTTTGGCCAAGTGGCCGGAGCCTGCGGTGCATTGGGTCGCGATCGTCGTCATGATTCTCGGGGCCCTGCCGTTCACCCTGTATGTCGCCACCTTGCGTGGCAACCGTCGGGCGCTGATCAAGGATGAACAGGTTCAAGGCCTGCTCGGCATGCTGCTGGTGACCTGGCTGGTACTCGGCACCTGGTATTGGTGGACGACCCAGCTGCATTGGCTGGAGGCGTTGCGGCATGTGGCGCTGAACGTGACGTCGGTAGTGACCACCACCGGTTTTGCACTGGGGGACTACAGCCTCTGGGGCAATTTCTCGCTGATGCTGTTTTTCTATCTGGGGTTTGTCGGCGGTTGTTCCGGCTCGACCGCGGGCGGTATCAAGATTTTCCGCTTCCAGGTGGCCTATATCCTGCTCAAGGCCAACCTTAACCAGCTGATTCATCCGCGCGCGGTGATCAAGCAGAAGTACAACGGTCACCGCCTCGACGAAGAAATCGTGCGTTCGATCCTGACCTTTTCGTTCTTCTTTGCGATCACCATCTGCGTGATTGCGCTGCTGCTGTCGCTGCTCGGCGTGGACTGGATGACCGCCCTCACCGGCGCGGCCAGTACCGTGTCCGGTGTCGGCCCGGGGCTCGGTGAGACCATCGGCCCGGCAGGTAACTTCGCGACCCTGCCCGATGCCGCCAAGTGGATTCTGTCGTTCGGCATGCTGCTCGGCCGACTGGAGATCATCACTGTGTTTGTGCTGTGTATTCCGGCATTTTGGCGTCATTGACCGCTTCAGGTGCCTGCATCAGCCGCATCCGGTACTCGCCGGGTGTGGCATCGAACCAGCGGCGGAAAGCGCGGAAGAAGTTGCTCGGATCGGCGAACCCCAGCAAGTAGGCGATTTCCAGCAAGGTCATGTTCGGTTGAGCCAGGTACTGCTCGGCCAGTTCGCGCCGGGTATCGTCCAGCAGCGCCTGAAAACTCGTGCCCTCTTCCTGCAAGCGCCGTTGCAAGGTGCGCTGGGAAAGATGCAGTGTCTGCGCCACGGCGTCGCGCTTGGGCTCGCCCTGGGGCAACAGGCGGCACAACACCTGCCGCGCCTTGTGTGTCACGCGGCTTTCGGAAAAGCGCGCCAGGTACTCACCGGCAAAGCGGTCATGCAGCAACGCCATGGCTTCGTTGGCCGTCGGCAAGGGCGCTTCCATGTCCGAACGCTCGAAAATCAGCGCATCGTAAGGCGCGTTGAACACCAGCGGTGCATGGAAGGCTTGTTTATAGGGTTCCGGATTGGCCGGCTCAGCGCCTTGCAGCAACACTTTGCGTGGTTGCAACGTTCGCCCGGTCAACCAGCTGCACAGCGCCAGGGCGCAGGCCAGTGAAGCTTCGGCACTCTGCCGGGTCGGTGGCAGATGGTCGCCATGCACCGTCAGAATCAGCGCATAGCCTTCGTCCAGCAACTGGAAACTCAAGTCGGCACTTTCGGCGATGATCCGCTGATAGCGCACCAGACGCTGAAAACCTTCGGCCAGTGTCTGGCTGGACATCAAGGCGTAACCGGTCACATGGAACTGCGCCGGTCGCACCAACTTGCCCATGTTCAGGCCGATGGCCGGGTTGCCGGACAGTTCGACCGCGCGTTGCCAAAGCCGTGTCATGGAATCTTGCGGGAAGCGTGCATCCGGATCATCCAGTGCCGCGTAGTCGAGCCCCAGCTGTTTGAACAGAACCCGGCAATCCAGGCCGTCCATCTCCAGCGCTTTGACAATCCCCATCGCCCAGCTTGCAGAAGTCGTTCGTTCGCTCATGGCGTTTTCTTACATGGTGAGCCGCATGCGACGGCTATTGACCGAAGGATACTAAAGTGGCGCCTATTGTCACTGGCTGATGCCATTGATCACTCTAGACTCAAATAAGCTACCCGCAGAACAACTTGCAGCCAGAACAATAACCACAGAGATCGCAGTCGTGGAAAACATCAAACGATTCAACAGTTTCGCTGAGTTCTACCCGTATTACCTCAGCGAACACAGCAACAGTACCTGCCGCCGTCTGCATTTTATCGGCACGACGCTGGTAATCTTGATACTGGCGCTGACCATCGGTCGCGGAGCCTGGATGCTGTTGTGGGCCCTGCCTGTGGCGGGTTACAGCTTTGCCTGGGTCGGTCACTTCTTCTTCGAGAAGAACCGCCCGGCAACGTTCCAACACCCCCTCTATAGCCTGCTCGGCGATTTTGTCATGTACCGGGACATGGTGCTGGGGCGCGTTCCGTTCTAGAGAACATCCGTCACAAGAGAGTTGCCTATGAATGCCAATGCCCGCTTCACCCACATGAAGGATGGCACGCAGGAAGACTGGGCGATCATCGCCGCAGACTTCAGTGCCTACGCGCGACAATTGCCGACAAGGATTGTGGCGCACCTGAAGTTACTGGAGGGGGATTTTGGCGGGTTCCCGGTGGATCGCCTGACCCACTCCCTGCAAACCGCCACCCGCGCCTTTCGCGATGGTCGCGACGAGGAATACGTGGTCTGCGCCCTGCTCCATGACATCGGTGACACCCTGGGCTCCTACAACCACCCGGACATCGCCGCAGCAATCCTCAAGCCGTTCGTCAGCGCCGAGAACCTGTGGATGGTGGAAAAGCACGGGATTTTCCAGGGCTACTACTTCTTCCATCACCTGGGCATGGATCGGCATCTGCGTGAGCAGTTCCAGGACCATCCGCAGTACCAGGCGACCGTAGAGTTCTGTGCCAAATACGATGCGGCGGCGTTTGATCCGGCGTATGACACGCTGCCATTGAGCTTCTTCGAGCCGATGATGGAGCGGTTGTTTGCGCACCCCAGGAACTCGATCTACAAGGCGGCGATGGAAGAACACTCGCCAGCCTGACAGGACCGCTGCGCGGTCCATTCGCGGGCAAGCCCGCTCCCACAGGTTCTCTGGTGTATACAAAAGTTGTGATCGACCGGGATCACTGTGGGAGCGGCGGTGCGGCGATCCGACTTGCCCGCGAAGAGGCCAGCACCAACACCGAATGACTGTCAGGCCAACTCGGCAACCTTGGCCGCCTTCATCTGCGCCTCCCGCGCCTGGGCATCCGCCAGCCGATACAGCTCGATCGAACCATCCCAATGTTCGATCAGAGCCGTGCACGACTCTACCCAGTCACCGCAATTGAGATAATCCACCTCACCCACCTTGCGAATCTCTGCATGGTGAATGTGCCCGCACACCACGCCGTGCAGCTCGCGCTTGACACATTCATGGGCGATGGCTTCCTCGAAGTCGCTGATGAAACTGACCGCGGTTTTCACCTTGTGCTTGAGGTAGGCCGACAGCGACCAGTAGCCGTAGCCATATCGCGCGCGCCAATGATTGAGCCAGCGGTTGAGGGTCAGTGTGAATTCGTAGGCCGAATCGCCGAGAAAGGCCAGCCAGCGATGATACCGGGTGATCACATCGAACTGGTCGCCATGGATCACCAGCAGATGCCGGCCGTCGGCGGTGACGTGTACCGCTTCGTCCACCAACTGGATATTGCCCAGAATCAGTTTCGAATAGCGGCGCAGGAACTCATCGTGATTGCCGGTGACGTAGATCACCTCGGTGCCACGTTTGCTCATGGTCAACAGGCGACGGATCACGTTGGTGTGCGCCTGCGGCCAATACATGCCGCCGCGCAGTTTCCAGCCGTCGATGATGTCGCCGACCAGGTAGATTCTGTCCGCGTGGTAGCCCTTGAGAAACTGCGACAGGTGTTCAGCCTGGCAATCCCGGGTGCCCAAATGCACGTCGGAAATCCATAGCGTCCGTACGCGTTGCTTACGGGTGGGTTTGGCGAGCTCGGCGCTGGTCATGGGCAACCCTCTGGCAAGTTTTGCCAAGTCTGCCGCGGCCCGGTTAATGGTCCATGACAGCGTCAAGTCAGTCCTGTGACAACGCTTGTTGGCCCGCTCGGTGTAGACTGACGCCCTGAACCGGGAGACCCGCGATGAGACCGATCCTCACGCTGCGCCAATACAGCCACGACCTGATCGTCCACAGCCACGACCACGCGCAACTGGTGTTCGGGCTTTCGGGCGCCCTGGATTTCGAGGTCGACGGCCGTGGCAGCCAGGTGGTCCAGCAGAGTTTCGTGGTGGTGCCCTCCGGCGCGCATCACGCGTGTGGCAGCGCCAATGGCAGCCGCTGCCTGGTGCTGGATGTGCCCGGCGAACAATGGGTTTCGCAGTCGTTGGGCGATCACGCCGAGTCCAGCCGACGCTTGCTCGACAACGCCGGCCGCCTGCCCCTGGACGCGGGACAAAGCCAATTGGTCAGCTGGCTGGCGAACAGTCCGGTCGAGGATCCGCTGATCGCACAACAAGGTGCGGTGCTGTTGCTGGCCAGCCTGAACAACGCCAGGCCCGATGCCGTCGGCGGTCGGCGCCTGCCCTATGCCGCGCTGAATGCACACATCGATCAGTACGCGGCGTACCCGCTGCAGGTGGCCGACCTGGCCCGGGTGGCCGGCCTCTCCAGTGCCCGTTTGCATGCGCGGTTCGTGGCTGAATGCGGGCAGACGCCGATGGACTACATCCGCAGCCGACGCCTGCATATCGCTGTGGGCTTGCTGCGCAACTCGGCGCTGCCCATCGGCGAGATTGCCAGCCGCGTCGGCTACAGCTCCCAGAGTGCCTTCGCGGCGGCGGTGCTGCGCGAGTTCGGGGCATCGCCCGGAAAACTGCGGCGCGAGGCTGGCGACAAAAAACGCTAGTCTGCCGACAGACTTGACGGGCCATTACGCGCTTCAATGAGGCCTCTGTTCGTTTGTCATCAAGGATTGCAATGACTCCCCGTACCGCACTTGGCGCCTTGCATATCGGCGCATTGATGTTCGGCCTGACCGGCGTGTTCGGCAAACTGGCTGCCGCATCACCGGCGATCATCGTGTTCGGCCGTGCCGCTTTTGCCGTGCTCGCACTGGCGTTTTTTGCACGGTTCGCCAGTCAGACGCGCTGGCAGAAACTCGAGGCCGTGGACTGGCGTCGGCTGCTGCTCGGTGGCTTGTTGCTCGCCGGGCACTGGGTGAGTTTCTTCATTGCGGTGAAAGTCGCAGGCGTGGCGATTGCAACGCTCGGCTTCGCCAGTTTCCCGGCCTTTACCGTGATCCTCGAAGGGTTGATCTTCCGCGAGCGCATTCGCGCCAATGAGATTGTGCTGGTGCTGCTGGTGAGTGTCGGGCTGGTGCTGGTCACGCCTGATTTTGACCTGGCCAGCGGCGCCACCACCGGCCTGCTGTGGGCCGTGGGTTCAGGGTTGTTGTTCGCCCTGCTGTCGCTGACCAACCGTGCCGGCTCCGGGCGCGTCCCGCCCGTGCAGGCCGCGCTGTGCCAGAACGTGGTGGTTGCCCTGTGCCTGCTACCCGTGGCGGCGCCTCAATTGAGCGAAGTACGCGCCATCGACTGGCTGTGGATCGGCCTGCTCGGGGTGTTCTGTACCGGTGTCGCCCACAGTTTGTTTGTCGCCAGCCTGGCGGTGATCAAGGCACGCACCGCCGCCGTGGTGTTCGCCCTGGAGCCGGTCTACGGCATCACCGTCGCCTGGCTGCTGTTCAACGAAAACCCGACCCTGCGCATGTTGCTGGGAGGTGCGTTGATCATTGTGGCAATAGTGGTATCCAGCAGGCTCTCAAGCAGTTCGAGCAAGAAAGCCATTATCGCCGAGGCTGCGTCTCACTGAGTGCGGTCGTTGTGTCCAAGGTCGCGGTCCGGGTCGATCTGGTCGCGGACCCGCTGCTTGAGCACTTTGGCTTCAGGGAAGCCACCGTCCGCCTTGCGCTCCCAGATCTGCACGGCGTCACAGAAAATATGGAAGACCCCGCCGGTGCCCGGCACCAGGGAGACTTTGCCCAGGTCGTCACCAAAGGTGCTGAGCAGTTCCTGGGCCAGCCAGGCCGCACGCAACAGCCACTGGCATTGCGTGCAATAGGTGATGACGATTTCCGGTTTGTGGGCGGTCATGATGGGGCTTGACTCCAGAGTTTGACGACGCCGCTATGATAGCCCGGCCGGTGACTGTCGAGTCGGCTGATCAGGTTGTGCCTCTAACCCGAACGCAGGCTCGATCATGGCCAGAGCCACCGGCTGCCTGGTCTCGTCCGGGCTGATTACGTCCCAACTCGACGCCATGGACAGCTCCTCCAGGTTGAGCCGGTACTCATCGTCAATGACGGATTCGCCGGGTATCGCCAAACCCGGAGCCGCCACGGCAGCAGCGACCGGGATGGTGTGACGGTTATCGACCCACTCGAGTTCAACATTGGCTGGCACCCCGTCGCGCTGCGCAGTGGGCGATTGCGCGACGGGCGGCCAGATCACTGGCTCGGTAAAAAACTCAGCCGACGGCTCATGTGGCGACGGCAGAGCCTCTGAATCCGTGGCCTGATGCTGCTGGCGCCGACGACGTACAAACCAGCCCAGCGCCAGCAACCCCATCAACGCCGACACACCGGCAATCTGCAACCAGCCAACCCTGGGGGGGTCAGCAATGGCGGGGGCCGGTGCCACTGCATCAGAAACCATGGGTTGCGCCTTTACCTTCTTGAGTTCAGCCAGTTGGGTTTGCAGTTCGGCCAACTGCTGTTTCTGGCCGTCGATCAGCTCATCCTGGCTTTGCAGCTTCGCATTGAGTTCATCGACTGTGGATTGAAGCTGGTGGTTCTGCAGGGTGCTGGCAGCCAGTAGTTCGACAGCGGGATCAACCATGGAGACGTCAGTTGCTGGCGTCGTCCTTGCCACGGGTGGCGGCGTTTCGACCGGTTGAACCTTGGGGAATGCAGACGCCAGGGAACGGGAAACCGGCTCATCGGTGGCGGCAACAATGCCTGGCGACCCCGGTGGATCGATCAGCACCGTGTACTCGCGCAATAACCGGGCGCCGGGCTGATTGAGCTGCACGAGGAAATTCAGGAAGGGTTCACTGACCGGTTTGCTGGATGTCACCTGGATCACGCTGCGCTTGCCGCGCAGGACCGGAGTGAATGTCAGATTGTCGAGGAAAAAGACCCGGTCGACCCCGGCACGGCTGAACTCGTCTGCCGATGCCAGGCCCACCGACAGCTCGCCCTCCTCCAGGCCAGCCGCATCCACCAGGGCGATATCGGCACGCAGCGGTTGATTCAGCGCCGAATGCAGGGTGATTTCACCCAGGCCCTGCGCCGGTGCCCATGCCGAGTAAGTGATCGCCGCCCCAGCCAGCAACCCCTGTGAACAACCGCGCAAAACCAACCGCCAACACTTGAGCATGAGCATCCTTGAGATCTACAAAAACTACCCGTACGTGTTCGTACATCCGTTACGAACACGATATCGCCGAGTAGTTCTTATAGTCTGCGCAATGCGGTCTCTCAAAAGCCTGGCAGTCGGTTATGCCTCAGGATTTTTCAAGGTTGCCCAGGATATGGCCGTGAACCCGCATGCACACCTTCAAATCCGCCTCATCGACGCCTTCGAACAGTTCGTGACGCAGTTGCGTGGCAATGGTTTCAATTTGTTCGATCAGGGGAAGTGCCGGGGCGCAGAGCACGATTTTCTTCGCCCGACGGTCTTCCAGCACAGCCTGGCGTTGCACCAGACCCTGGCTTTCCAGACTGTCGAGCAAACGGGCCAGGGTCGGGCCTTCGACGCCAACGCTTTGTGCCAGCTCCCGCTGGGTCGGAGCTTCTTCGAAACGGGCCAGGTGCAGCAGCACCAGCCAGCGCGCCTGGGACAAGCCCATGCCCGCCAGACGGCGGTCCAGTTCGGCACGCCAGCCACGGGACATCTGGGCCAATTGCATGCCAAAGCGGTGTTGATCGGTTAACGGCATAAAACACTCATGATTAGACTGAAATAAATAAAAACTAATTATTAGTCAGCTAAGCATGAGCCTCGATCCGAGGCAAGGCTTGATCTGTACTGAATCGTTACATCAGCACTACGGATGTCTCAAATCTCGAATTCCGACTGCAAGGCAGCGCGAACACAATACAAAACCCCTTCCGGTACCCGGCCCGCGAACAGCGCGGCGATCTCGGAAACCGGCGGCAATTCGCCTTCGCCGTCGAGGAAGGCGTCCTGGACTTCACCCATCAGGTCTTCAGGCAGATCCAGCGCCTGCTCCAGCGACAACTGCTGCTTGCCGATCGCTTCGGCCAGCATGGTGTAGACGTTCTTTTCCGAGCACTGCAACTGACCGGCGATCTGCACCGGTGTCATCCCCGCCCGCGCCAGCGTGATCAATTCGTGACGTACGTCGGCCACCGGTTTCGGCGCCTCGACCTGGCCGCCGAGTACTTCGAGGAAGGCCTCGCCGTAACGCTCCAGCTTGCGCGCGCCGACGCCGCTGACCGTGGCCATTTGCGCCAGCGAGGTCGGCTGGCTGCGCAGCATTTCCAGCAAGGTCGAGTCGGGGAAGATGACATACGGCGGCACGCCATGTTCTTCGGCGAGCTTGCGCCGCAGGGCGCGCAAGGCTTCCCACTGTTCGCGCTCCTCGCCCCGCACCAGCTGGCTCGCCTGGCTCTTGCTGCTTTTCGCCACGGTTTGCGCCTTGAGATCGCGGCGCAACTCCAGGGTCACCTCGCCTTTGAGCAGCGGCCGGCAACTGTCGCTCAGGCGCAGGCCACCGTAGCCTTCGAGGTCGATGTCGGCCAGACCACGGGCCACCAGTTGGCGGAACAACGAGCGCCACTCGCCCTCTGTCATCGCCTTGCCAACACCAAACACCGAAAGATGCTGATGGCCGAAGTTTCGGACCTTTTCGTTGTCCTTGCCCAGCAATACATCCACCAGGTGTCCGACACCGTAGCGTTGACCGGTGCGGTAGATCGCCGACAGCGCCTGACGCGCCGGCTCGGTGGCATCCCAGGTCTGCACGCCGTCGACGCAGTTGTCGCAATGACCGCAAGGCTGGGGCATGTCCTCGTCGAAGTAGGCCAGCAGCGTTTGCCGACGGCAGCGGGTTTCTTCACACAGGGAAAGCATGGCGTCGAGCTTGTGCTGCTCCAGGCGTTTGTGGCGCTCGTCGCCTTCGGAGTTCTGCAGCATCTGCTTGAGCATCACCACGTCCTGCAGGCCGTAGGCCATCCAGGCGTCTGCCGGCAGGCCGTCACGGCCACCACGACCGGTTTCCTGGTAGTAGGCCTCCAGGGATTTCGGCAAATCGAGATGCGCGACAAAACGCACGTTGGGCTTGTCGATGCCCATGCCGAACGCCACGGTGGCAACCATGATCAGGCCTTCTTCATTGAGGAAGCGCTTCTGATGGTAAGCCCGCAAATCGTTGGGCAGACCGGCGTGGTACGGCAGCGCCGGGAAGCCCTGTTCGCTGAGGAACGCGGCGACTTCCTCGACTTTCTTGCGCGACAGGCAATACACGATGCCCGCATCGCTGCGGCGCTCGGCGAGGAACGCCAGCAACTGCTTGCGCGGCTGCTCCTTGGGCACGATGCGATAAAAG
Source organism: Pseudomonas sp. GNP012 (assembly GCF_054343835.1). Classification (NCBI taxonomy): domain Bacteria; kingdom Pseudomonadati; phylum Pseudomonadota; class Gammaproteobacteria; order Pseudomonadales; family Pseudomonadaceae; genus Pseudomonas; species Pseudomonas sp. GNP012. The sequence goes on from NZ_JBTGUU010000001.1 coordinate 3,807,740, forward strand.
ATGTTCGGTCGGTCGAAGCTCGACAGGAAGCGCTCGGCGTCTTGCAGATGCAGCCGGGTGACGATTTCTTCCCGGGTGCGCTTGTCGGCCGTGGCGGTCAGGGCGATGCGCGGCACGTCGGGGAACATTTCCGCCAACTGGCCCAGTTGCAGGTATTCCGGACGGAAGTCATGCCCCCATTGCGACACGCAGTGGGCTTCGTCGATGGCGAACAGGGAAATGTTCAGTCCCTGCAGAAATGACAGCATGCGCGGCTGGACCAGACGCTCCGGCGCCAGATAGAGCATTTTCACTTCACCGCGGCGGATGCGGGCGGCAAGGTCGCGCTGCTGCTCGGCGCTGAGGGTGGAGTTCAACGCGGCGGCGGCCACGCCCAGTTCTTCGAGGGTGGCGACCTGGTCGTCCATCAGGGCGATCAGCGGCGAGACCACCACGGCCAGGCCTTCGCGCAGCAGCGCCGGAACCTGGAAACACAATGACTTGCCGCCACCGGTAGGCATCAGGACCAGGGCATCGCCACCGCTGGCCACGCGCTCAATGATTGCACCCTGGCGGCCACGGAAACTGTCGTAGCCGAAGATGTCCTTGAGGACGCGTTGAGCCTGTTCGAGCATAAAAACTCCAAAAATCACCGAAACATCCCTGCAAGGCTGGTTCAGAACCCGCGACGCTGCACCGACAAATCGTAAGTGCGCATTGCATGACGCTTCACATTTCAGCCGTGAAGCCAGCAGGGCATCACAAAACGCGCGAGTATACCCGAGCCCCGTCCGGCAAAGGGCACCGCTGATAAGACTCACACAATCGGACTGTGGGAGCGGGCTTGGTCCGGGCGGCGTTCCGACGAAGAGGGAGTGTCAGTCAACATTAATGCAGCCTGGAACACCGCCTTCGCGAGCAAGCCCGCTCCCACAAAGGTGCAAATATGCCGTGCGGCTGGCCCAAGCGCTCAAGAAGGCCTAGAATTCCCGCATCGAACATTCCCCAAGGTAGTCCTTTAATGTCCTTCGCTGAGCAACTAACCCGCCTGCAAGTCTTCCTCGACGCTGATGAACTGCATGACGAGGCGCTGGACTACGTGGCCGCCCACGGCTACCTCACTGCGCTGTCGATCTGTTCCGAAGTGGTCCCGGACCGTGAATGGATCGACGCACTGTTCGCCGAAGAGCCGCATTACAGTGGCGAAGCCCAGCGCGAAGAGATCGAAGCCACGCTGATCGGCCTCAAGGCCCACATCGCCCGTCAACTGGCCTCCGACGAGGAGTTCGAGTTGCCGTGCGACCTGGACCTGGGCGACGACCCGGACGATTCCGAACTGCGCGGCTGGTGCATCGGTTTCATGGAGGGCGTGTTCCTGCGCGAAGAAGCCTGGTTTGAAACCGCCGAAGACGAAGTCAGCGAAATGCTGCTGCCGATCATGGTCGGTTCGGGCCTGTTCGACGAGCAACCGGAATTCTCCGACATTGCCGCCGACGCCAACCTGATGGACGACATGATCGTGCAGATCCCGGAAGCCCTGACTGCGCTGTACCTGCTGTGCAACGCACCAGACGAAAAACCGGCGATTCTCAAACCCCGTCACCACTAAGGTTTTGCCTATGGACAACCCCATAGGCAACCGCCCCCTGATGTTGCGCTACGTGCTGCTGGCCATCGGCTGGCTGAGCGTAGCGTTGGGGGTCATCGGGATTTTCCTGCCGGTATTGCCCACCACCCCCTTCCTGCTGTTGGCGGCCGCCTGCTTTGCCCGCAGTTCGCCGCGCTTCTATCAATGGCTGGTTAAACATCCGCGGCTTGGTCCGTGGATTCGCGATTACCTCGACGGCAACGGCATTCCGCTCAAGAGCAAGGTCTACGCCATCGGCCTGATGTGGGCGAGCATCCTGTTGTCCTGTTATCTGGTGCCGCTGCCTTGGGCACGGGGGTTCATGCTGACCAGTGCGGTGCTGGTGACGATCTACATCCTCAGGCAAAAAACCCTGCGCAAATCCTGAAGTCTCCCGGGACCACAAAAAGCTCAGTGAGCGGCCTTCGCCCGACGACCTGCCCTCCCCCTGCAAAATCTCCACCTAAACTCCACGAACCTACACTCGAGCAGCCAGACATGGCCCGCAGTCTGCGTAGTCCAGGATGGCCAGCGCTCCGACTTCGGCTCGGTGGCGGGTTGCTGCTGGCCGGTTTGCTACTGACCGTTTTCAACGGCGTCCGGGCCGACTGGGATTTTGCGCAGATCCTGCAAACCGTGGAAAAACGCTACGGCCCGCCGGGACCGGCACGGAACCGGATCGAGGCATGGAGTCAGATGCTGCAAAGTGCACGCGGCGCGCCCGAACGTGAGCAGCTCAACGCGGTGAACCGCTTCTTCAATCAGCAGTTGAATTTCCAGGACGACACGCGCATCTGGCAACAGACCGATTACTGGGCCACGCCCGTCGAAGCCCTGATCAAGGGTGCCGCCGATTGCGAGGACTACGCGCTGGCGAAGTATTTCAGCCTGCGCCGACTAGGTTTTCCCAGCGAAAAACTGCGCATCACCTACGTCAAGGCCCTGAGCCAGAACCAGGCGCACATGGTGCTGACGTTCTACAGCGCCCCCACGGCCGATCCACTGGTGCTGGACAACCTGATCGGCGATATCCGCCCCGCCTCCCAACGCAAAGACTTGCTGCCGGTGTATGCCTTCAACGCCGAAGGCCTGTATCTGCCGGGCAAGAATGGCGGCCAACGCAGCAGCGACTCGAAAAAGCTGTCGCGCTGGCAGGACGTGTTGAAAAAGATGCAGAGTGAAGGGTTCGACATCGGCGACGGCTAACCGCCATGGCAAGGAGCGAGACATGACACTGCGTAAACAGTTGTTCCTGGCCATCTGCCTGTTCCTGCTGGTGGCGTTCAGCGGCAGTTTTTTTGCCAGTCTGGAAAGCTCCCGCGAGCAAACGCTCAGTCAGCTGCGTGCCCACGCCCAGGACGCGGCCACCGCTCTGGGGCTGTCGCTGACGGCACAGGTCGATGACCCGGCAATGATGGAGCTGATGGTCAGTTCGATTTTCGACAGCGGCTATTTCAGCAGCATTCGCGTGATCAGGCTCAAGGATCAGCAAACCCTGGTGGAGCGCAGCGCACCGACAAAAATCGACGGCGTGCCTGACTGGTTCGTCAACCTGGTCAACCTGCGCCCGGAAGGTGGCGACGCCTTGGTCATGCGCGGCTGGGAACAGCTGGCACGGGTCGAAGTACTGAGCAATCCTCAATTCGCCCTGGCCAAGCTCTGGGACAGCACCCTCGGCAGTCTGATCTGGTTGCTGTTGTGCGGGCTGTTCAGTGCGGTGATTGGAGGGTGGATGCTGCGCAGGCAGTTCCGCCCACTCGACAGCATGGTCCGACAAGCCGAAGCCATCAGTAAACGCGAGTTTCTCAGCCTGCCCAACCTGCCACGCACACCGGAGCTGAAACGGGTAGTGCTGGCCATGAACCAGATGGTCGAAAAGCTCAAGGCGCTATTTGTCGAAGAAGCTGCGCGCAGCGAAAAACTGCGGGCCGAATCCTATCTGGACAGCCTTACAGGCCTGGCCAACCGGCGCCTGCTCGACGAACAACTGGCCCACCACTTGAGAGTGTGCGAACAGAGCCGCGATGGCCACCTGCTGATGTTGCGGATCAACGACCTGAACGGGCTCAACCAGCGACTGGGCGGCCAACGAACGGACGCACTGATCAGCGCCGCAGGTGAACTGCTCAGGCGCCTGACCCAATTGCCGGAGCGTCGCACCTGGCTGGCGGCGCGCAATCGCGGTGGCGAATTCAGCCTGCTGACACCGGGTCTGGACGCCGAAAGCGCCGTGCGCCTGGCCGCCGATGTCAGCGTCAGCCTGGAGAACCTGCGCCTGACCGGCGCCAGCGATTGCATGCCCGTCGCCCACCTGGGCGTTGTCGCCTATCGCCCCGGAGAGCCGATCGGCAACGTACTGCTGCGCCTTGATCAGGCATTGACTGAATCCCGGCAACGTCCCGAGCGACCCTGGGTGTATCTGGGCCACCATGACACCGCGCCGAATCACTCCCAGCACGACTGGCGCACCTGGATCGACGATGCCTTGACCGAAGGCAAGATGCAGTTGTACTTCCAGCCCGTCGTGCAATGCGCCGACACCCGCCAGGTACTGCATCACAAAGTACTCGCACGCCTGCTCGATCCACAGGGCGAAGCAATTGCCGCCGGGCATTTCCTGCCGTGGATCGAGCGTCTCGGCTGGTCGGCACGCTTCGACCTGGCCATGCTCGAAGCCACGCTGGACGACCTGGTGGTCAACCGCAGGCCCTTGGCATTGAGCCTGTACGGGAGCACCCTGCGCGACCCGGTGCAATGGCGAACAATCCTCGACCTGCTCGACTCTCTTCCCGAACTGGCACCGCTGCTGACCCTGGAAATCGACGAGCGCCAGTTGCCCTCCCCTGAAGAACTGCAGCGTTTGAGCCACAGCCTGCTGAACACCGGTTATCGCATCGGCCTGCAACACTTCGGCGGGCGTTTCAGCCAGATCGGCAACCTCACCCAGTTGGGTTTGGCGTACCTGAAAATCGATGGAGCCTACATTCGCAACATCGACGAGCAGCCTGACAAGCGGCTGTTCATCGACGCAATCTTTCGCGCGACCCACAGCATTGATTTGCCGTTGATTGCCGAGATGGTCGAGACGTCAGGGGAGTTGGTGGCCATCAGAGAGCTGGGTGTTTTCGGCGCGATGGGGCGGTTGATCGGGCCGCCGGAGCCAACCTTGCCTGGCCTCCAAGGTAACTTCGACCATTGACCGAAAACCAACTTACAGCTGTCACTTATGAGAGTAGGCAGGTTATCTGACGAGGTTCTAAATCACTCCGGCATCCAAATTTCTTCAACACCCGGAGTCATCATGACCACTATTCCCCCGAAAACCTCGGCAATCATGCCAAACACACAGAGTGAAACAATAGCGAAAGTAACCTTCGATGAAGTCCGAGACAGCAACGGTCATCTCGTTGGCAATAACAGCGTAACTTTTGACAAAACCCTGAACTTCAAGGGTACGGCCAAGCCAACTAGGGAGCTCTGGATTCGCGATGAGGCGGGCACAATTACTGACGTGACCAGCGATGATTACGGAGACTGGATCAAAGAGGTCACTTTGCGAGGCTTCCAGCGCTACAGCCTTTACGCTATCGAGAAAAACCCGCCTCAAGATCGCTCCAGACCACCGTACGTTATCGTCCTGGCGACCGAGACGCCGATCATCGACACAGTCATCGGCAAGAATGGCCCGATTAAAGATGACGATACCTACGACGACGACTCGCTGGAGTTCTCCGGTTACGCACCTCCCGGTATGGAAGTTGAAGCGTTCAACGGCGACACCACCACGGGCAAGAAAACCATGGTGGATGCTGTCGGGCGGTTCCAGCTCACCCTCGACGGGCTTACCGCAGGCGACTACAGCATCAAGATCAGGGCCGCCAATGGCAAAGAATCCAGTGCGTTTACCTTCCGCGTCATATTGGATGTGAAACTGAGCCTGGATGACGTCCTCGAATCCGAAGGCGGCCCTTCTGTTCCTGAAGGTTGCACCACTGGCAAGAGTCAGTTGATCATCAAGGGGCATGCCATGCTCGGTGAGAGCATTCAGCTACTCAATGGCGACGCCCCCATAAAAGATGCCGTCGCAACTGCTGATCCCGTCAATGGAGCCTGGAAAATCCTGCTCGATGTGACAGACGGAGACTACAGCCTCGCTGCCAAGGCGGACTATGGCGATGGGGAAATCAGCGCCCCGCCCCGCACCTTTATCGTGGAATCCACCATCAAACCGCACAATACCCGTGTGTACGATTCGGACGGCCTGATCCAGGACAACGATACCACCCCATACAACCATGTCATTGTCAGGGGTGATGCGGCCCAGTCAGCGCAGATCAAGCTGAAGATCAATGGCGTCACCGGGCCGAAGCCGGAACCGACCGACGATACGGGTAAATGGGCCAGATTGGTTACAGGTCTGGAATACGGAACCACTTATCAATTCATCGCGGTGGCAGACTATGGTGACAACTCAGAGTCCGCCCCCTGGACGATTACTACCGGGGTACCGAACGTATAAGCAGTCATCGCAAGCGTTAAAGACTCCAGTGGCCAGGCAGAGCCCTGGTTAGAAACTATTGAATGAAAAAAACCGCCATCCCTTACACAGCAATGGCGGGTTTTTCCGTTCAGATTTCAGGTCACACGGTATCCACCTTCAACGAATGATCGTTGAGCATGCCGTTGATGATGGTCGCCGTGTCATGCCCGCTCGCGACCACCCCACCCGCTCCCGGCGTGACACCGTATTGGCTGGCGAGGTCGACGCCGGCCAGGTCGATGGTCTGGTTCGGTGCGGCGCCGGCCATGGCGCTGACGTCGATGCTGGTCACCGTCGACGCCCCGCTGCCGGTGACGGTGAAGTGCAGGTAGTCGTCCAGCGAAGCCGTGGTGCCGTTCTCCCCTTGCAGCAGTTGCGACAGGTCGAGCTTGTCGGTGCCGGGCGTGAAGTCGGTGATCACGTCATGACCGCTGTTGCCCTTGAGCCACTGGAAGGTGTCGGCCCCTGCCCCGCCGCTGAGGGTGTTGTTGCCCAGGCCACCGATCAGCAAGTCATCGCCACCCCCGCCATTGAGGATGTCGTTGCCCAGGCCGCCGTTGATCACGTTGTTGGTGTTATCGCCGCTCAGGGTGTCGTTGAAGTTAGAGCCGGTGAGGTTTTCGATAGCCATCAGGGTGTCCGTGCCCGCGCCGAGGGTGTTCTGCGCAGCGAGCAGGCTGAGGTCGACCGTGACCCCGGCGGTGGCGTGGGCATAGCTGGCCGTGTCGATGCCCGTACCGCCATCCAGGGTGTCATTGCCCGGGCCGCTGTAGAGCAAGTCATTGCCGGCGTCGCCGTGCAGTTCGTTGTTGCCGGAGCCGGCGGTGAGCACATCGTTGCCTTCGCCGGCATTGATGATGTTGCTGCCCGTGCCCGCCACCAGGATGTCATCCCCGCTGGTGCCGGTGAGGGTGTGGCCGTCCTGATAGCTGATGGTCAGGTTAGCCGAGTCGCTGCCGCCATGGTTGTCGTTGGCGGTGTAGGTGCCGTGGAAATCCGGGGCAATGTCATGGGCCCCGGCGTAGTTGACGGTCATGGTCAGTTGATAGTTTTCAGAACCGTTGCCACCCGAGCTGTTGGGGATGTTGATGACGTGGATCTGGTAGGTCCCATCCCCTGTCGCCGTAATGGTCTGGCCGTCGGTGATGGAGGTGAACCCACCGCCGTTGACCGAGTACTCCATGCTGATACGCCCGGCCGCCAGGTTGTGATTCAGGTTGAGGGTTTCGCCGTCCTTGAGGTTGACGGTAATGAAGTCGTCACCGGTATTGCTGCCGACCGAACCCAGCGCGCCACTGACCACCAGCATAGCGGTCATGGCCACTGCGTCGGCGACGAAGGCACTGCGGGCTATGGTCACGGTCTTCGCATTGTTGCCGGTGAAACCGAAGCTCGGATTGGTGCCAATGAAGTCCGCTCCCCTCGCTATCCAGCCGGTATTGAAGGAGGTCGGAGTCGCCGAGAGCTGATCGCCGTTAGGGTCGGTGTCGTTGGCCAGCAACAGTTCGCCCGGTACCACGACGGTGCCCGAGAGCACGTTGGTGATGACGTGGTCATCGGCGGCCACTGGCGGTGCGTTCGGAATGACTTTGATCGTCAGGGTGGAGCTGGCCAGGTCGCCGTCGTTGTCGCTGACGGTGAATCCGATGTTTTCGGTGATCACCACCGAGGTGGTTTTCTGCGAAATGTAGGTGTATTCGCCGGTATCCAGATTGACCAGCAAGGTACCGCTGTTGTTGGTGGCAATGCTCAACGTGTTGTTTACGGTGTTGAACGTGCCATGGTTGACGCCGCCGCTGTAGGTCAGCGCCCCCTGATTGCTGTTGCCGCTCGGATCGTAGGTGTACGTGGTGCCGTCCACCGTGATGGTCTTGATGAAGCCGCCGTCGGCGCCGAATGTACCGCCCTCGCCCAGCAGCGAACCGGTCACCGGTGCGCCGATCACAGTGCCGGACAGCACCGAGTTGAGCTGGTTGAGGTCGGTCACCACCACCGAATTGGTGTTGGTGTGGCTGCTGCCGTCATAGGCCAGTGGATTGAGGTTGGCGTTGCTCACACCGCTGCCCAGGCCGATCGCGTAGTTCTTGATGTTGTTGGCATCGAGGAAGGCTTTCAGCGCGGTTTCGTCGGCGGTGCCGATTTCCTGGCCGGTGGTGGGCTTGCCGTCGGAGAAGAAGTAGCCGACGTTTTGTGCACCGGTCAGTTTGCCCGAAGTGTTGAACGCGGTCTGCATGGTCGCCACCGCCGCGTCGTAGTTGGTGCCGCCGTCCGCAGTCAGACCGGCGAGTAGCGTCTTGGCGGTGGCGACATCGACCCACACCGAGGTCCTGTCGGTGGCGCTGCTGCTGAAGGTGACGAGCTGCACTTTTACATCGCCCAGATCGTCGTATTTATCCAGCAAGGCGCTGATGGCCTGCTTGGCCAGGGCCAGGCGCGACAGGCCCGGTACGCCGGAAGCGTCGGCCATACTGCCGGAGACGTCGAGCACGATCAGCAGGTTGGAATCGATTTCCACCGCCGCCACCGAGCGATCCGATGCCACCGCCTTGGGCACGTCATCGACAATGTTGACCACGATGGTGCTGGTGCTGCTGTTGCCCGACGCATCGGTGGCCTTGTAGGTGAAGCTTTCAGTCAGACTGTTCGGACCGTCGTTGGCATTCGGCGAGGTTTTTGGCGCCGAGGTCAGGGTGTAGGTGTAGCTGCCGTCGGGGTTGAGCAGGATCTGCCCGTAGGTGCCGGTGGCGCTGCCGACCAGGGTGTAGGTGAGCGCGCCGCTGGCACCCGAGACAGATCCGACCAGGGTCCCGGACGCGGTTTCACCGGTATTGCCCGGGTCGCTGCCGGTGACCGTACCGGCGGCCAGGTCCTGGCCGCCTTGGCTCAGGTCGAGGGCTTTTTCGTAGACCGTCACGTCGCTATCGGGGTTGGCCTTGATAATGCTGTTGGCCACATCGATGGTGATGGTGGTGGTGCTTTCATCGCCATCGGCGTCGCGCACGGTGTAGGTGAACGTGTCCGTGGCCCCGGCAGCGCCGACCGAATCCGGGTTACTGTGATACACCGCGTTGCCGTTGGCATCGAGGGTCAGGTAACCGTAGGTGCCGTTGATCGGGTTACCCAGCCCGCCGACTGCCGAGGTCGCGGTATTGCCGCCGGCGCGCACGCCGACCACCGTCGCCGGACCATCGGCGCCGCTGATGTCATTGCCCAGCACACCGATATTGACCGTGCCGCCCTCCGTTACCGACGACGAGTCAGGTTTGGCGCTCGGCAAGTCATCGACGATGTTGACGTTGATCTGCCCGTTCGCAATGTCGCCATCGGTGTCGGTGGCTACGACGTTGATGTTCTCGATGAGGTTGTTGGTGCCGTTGGCCGTTGGATGGGCTTCGTTATCGTTGAGGGTGTAGCTGTAGCTGATCACACCAGTGGCCGGGTTGTATCCGGTAATGGTCAAGGTGCTGCCCAGCGGCGTGACGGCGGTTTGCGGGAAGCCGGCGGCCACGCCTGCGCTGACGACAGTGATGCCGCCCACGGTCAGGGTTTGCAGGCCGTCGAGGGCGGTGACCGTGAAGGTGCCGCTCTGGATCAGGGCCGGGGCGTTGGGGTTGGTGCCGTCACTGAGGTTTTTCTCGTAGACCGTCAGCTCGCCGCCATACACGTCAAGGCCGTTGAGGGTGACCTTATCGTCGTTATTATAGACGTTCAGCACCAGGTTGGCGGTGCTGATGTCACCGTCGGCGTCCGTGAGGGTGTAGGTGAAGGTTTCGGTATCGCTGCCACCGCCATGCAGGTTTTTGAAGTCCGCACTATTGGGATTGAGCGTGTAGGTGTAGGTGCCGTTGGCATTGAGCACCAGCGTGCCATAGGTACCGGTGAAGGTGCCTGGGGTGACCGGGCCGGCATTCGGGCCAACGGCGACTTTATCAGCGCCGATCACGTCGTTGCCGAACACATCGCCGCTGAGGCTTTGCGCTGTCTCCGAAGCGGTGCCGAGGTTGCTGTCGTTCATCGCTTTAGGCACGTCATCGACAATGTCCACCACGATGGTGCTGGTGACGATATTGCCCAGCGAGTCGGTAGCCTGATAGTTGAAGGTCTCGTGCATCACGTTCGGGCCGTCATTGGCGTTCGGTGTGGTGCTCGGCGGGGTCGTCAGGGTGTAGGTGTAGGTGCCGTTGGCGTTGAGCTGAATCTGTCCGTATGCCCCCACGTTGCTACCGACCAGGGCGTAGGTGATCGCGCCGACGGCGTGAGTGACCGAGCCCACCAGTGTGCCGGAAGCGGTTTCGCCCGTGCTGGTCGGATCGCTGCCGACGACCGTACCGGCTGCCAGGTCCTGGCCGCCCTGGCTCAGGTCGAGGGCTTTTTCGTAGACCGTCACATCGTTGTCGCTGACCGCTTTCAGGCAGCTGTTGTAGACGTCGATGGTGATGGTGGTGGTGCTTTCGTCACCATCGGAATCGCGCACGGTATAGGTGAACACATCCACCGCGCCAGGGCCGCTCACCGCGTTAGGCGTGCTGTGGTACACGGCGTTGCCGTTGGCATCGAGGGTCAGGTAACCGTAGGTGCCGTTGATCGGGTTGCCCAGCCCGCCGATGGCCGAGGTTGATGTATCGCTACCCGCGCGCACGCCGACCACGGCGCCAGCAGCAGCCGGACCATCGGCACCACCGATGTCGTTGTCCAGCACATTGCCGCTGACGGTGCCGCCCTCCTGCACCGAGTCCGCATCAGCTTTGGCGGTCGGCAGGTCGTCGATGATGTTGACGTTGATCTGCCCGTTCGCGATGTCGCCATCGGTGTCGGTAGCGACGACGTTGATGTTCTCGATGAGGCTGTTGATGCCGTCGGCGGTTGGATGGGCTTCGTTGTCGTTCAGGGTGTAGCTGTAGCTGATCACGCCGGTGGTTGGGTTGTAGCCGGTGATGGTCAGGGTGCTGCCCAACGGCGTGACGGCAGTTTGCGGGAACCCGGCGACCACGCCACCGCTGACCACGGCGATGCCGCCGACGGTCAGGGTTTGCAGGCCGTCGAGGGCGGTGACCGTGAACGTGCCGTTTTGGGTCAGGGCCGGAGCGTTAGGGTCGGTGCCGTCAATGAGGTTTTTCTCGTAGACCGTCAGCTCGCCGCCGTACACGTTGAGGCCGTTGAGGACCACTGGATCGTCGTTGTTGTGGATCTGCAGCACCAGATTGGCGGTGCTGCTGTCGCCGTCCGCGTCGGTGATGGTGTAGGTGAAGGTTTCCGTGCCGTCACCACCGCCGTGCAGGGCTTTGAAGTCGGCATCGCTGGTGTTGAGGGTGTAGGTGTAGGTGCCGTTGGCATTCAGCACCAAAGTGCCGTAGGTGCCGGTGAAAGTGCCAGGGGTGATCGGGCCAGTGCTTTCTCCAATGGTTACCCGGTCGGCGCCTTGCACGTCGTTGGTCAGTACGTTGCCGTTGAGGGTCAGCAAGGTTTCCGAGGCGGTGCCATTGCTGTCGTTCATGCCTTTTGGCAGGTCGTCGACGATGTTGACGTCCAATGAACCAGTCGCGGTGGTGCCGTTGTCGTCGACCGCAGTCACGGTGAACTGTTCAGGCAGGGTGTTGGCGCCGTTGGCGGTTGGGTGCGCTTCGTTGTCGTTGAGGGTGTAGCTGTAGCTCACGACACCGGTGGCGGCGTTGAAGCCGGTGATGGTCAACGTGCTGCCCAAGGGGGTAGTGATCGATTGTGGGAACCCGGCGGCCACGCCACCGCTGACCACGGTAATGCCGCCCACGGTCAGGGTTTGCAGGCCATCGAGGGCGGTGACCGTGAAGGTGCCGTTCTGGGTCAGGGCCGGCGCGTTGGGGTTGCTGCCGTCATTGAGGTTTTTCTCGTAGACCGTCAGCTCGCCGCCGTACACGTTGAGGCCGTTGAGGACCACCGGATCGTCGTTGTTATGGATCTGCAGCACCAGGTTGGCGGTGCTGCTGTCGCCGTCCGCGTCGGTGATGGTGTAGGTGAAGGTGTCGGTGCCGTCGCCACCGCCGTGCAGGGCTTTGAAATCAGCATCGCTGGTGTTCAGCGTGTAGGTGTAGGTGCCGTTGGCATTCAGCACCAGAGTGCCGTAAGTGCCGGTGAAAGTGCCGGGGGTGATCGGGCCAGTGCTTTCTCCAATGGTTACCCGGTCGGCGCCTTGCACGTCGTTGGTCAGTACGTTGCCGTTGAGGGTCAGCAAGGTTTCCGAGGCGGTGCCATTGCTGTCGTTCATGCCTTTTGGCAGGTCGTCGACGATGTTGACGTCCAATGAACCCGTCGCGGTGGTGCCGTTGTCGTCGACCGCAGTCACGGTGAACTGTTCAGGCAGGGTGTTGGCGCCGTTGGCGGTTGGGTGCGCTTCGTTGTCGTTGAGGGTGTAGCTGTAGCTCACGACACCGGTGGCGGCGTTGAAGCCGGTGATGGTCAACGTGCTGCCCAAGGGGGTGGTGATCGATTGCGGGAAGCCGGCGGCTACGCCTGCGGTGACCACGGCGATGCCGCCGACGGTCAGGGTCGTGACGCCATCCAGGGCAGTGACGGTGAAGGTGCCGTTCTGGGTCAGGGCTGGCGCGTTGGGGTTGCTGCCGTCATTGAGGTTTTTCTCGTAGACCGTCAGCTCGCCGCCGTACACGTTGAGGCCGTTGAGGACCACTGGATCGTCGTTGTTGTGGATCTGCAGCACCAGATTGGCGGTGCTGCTGTCGCCGTCCGCGTCGGTGATGGTGTAGGTGAAGGTCTCGGTGCCGTCACCACCGCCGTGCAGAGCTTTGAAGTCGGCATCGCTGGTGTTGAGGGTGTAGGTGTAAGTGCCGTTGGCGTTCAGCACCAGAGTGCCGTAAGTGCCGGTGAAAGTGCCAGGGGTGATCGGGCCAGTGCCTTCACCAATGGTCACCCGGTCGGCGCCTTGCACGTCGTTGGTCAGCACGTTGCCGTTGAGGGTCAGCAAGGTTTCCGAGGCGGTGCCATTGCTGTCGTTCATGCCTTTTGGCAGGTCGTCGACGATGTTGACGTCCAATGAACCCGTCGCGGTGGTGCCGTTGTCGTCGACCGCAGTCACGGTGAACTGTTCAGGCAGGGTGTTGGCGCCGTTGGCGGTTGGGTGCGCTTCGTTGTCGTTGAGGGTGTAGCTGTAGCTCACGACACCGGTGGCGGCGTTGAAGCCGGTGATGGTCAACGTGCTGCCCAAGGGGGTGGTGATCGATTGCGGGAAGCCGGCGGCTACGCCTGCGGTGACCACGGCGATGCCGCCGACGGTCAGGGTCGTGACGCCATCCAGGGCAGTGACGGTGAAGGTGCCGTTCTGGGTCAGGGCTGGCGCGTTGGGGTTGCTGCCGTCATTGAGGTTTTTCTCGTAGACCGTCAGCTCGCCGCCGTACACGTTGAGGCCGTTGAGGACCACCGGATCGTCGTTGTTATGGATCTGCAGCACCAGGTTGGCGGTGCTGCTGTCGCCGTCCGCGTCGGTGATGGTGTAGGTGAAGGTGTCGGTGCCGTCGCCACCGCCGTGCAGGGCTTTGAAGTCGGCATCGCTGGTGTTGAGGGTGTAGGTGTAAGTGCCGTTGGCGTTCAGCACCAGAGTGCCGTAAGTGCCGGTGAAAGTGCCGGGGGTGATCGGGCCAGTGCTTTCTCCAATGGTTACCCGGTCGGCGCCTTGCACGTCGTTGGTCAGTACGTTGCCGTTGAGGGTCAGCAAGGTTTCCGAGGCGGTGCCATTGCTGTCGTTCATGCCTTTTGGCAGGTCGTCGACGATGTTGACGTCCAATGAACCAGTCGCGGTGGTGCCGTTGTCGTCGACCGCAGTCACGGTGAACTGTTCAGGCAGGGTGTTGGCGCCGTTGGCGGTTGGGTGCGCTTCGTTGTCGTTGAGGGTGTAGCTGTAGCTCACGACACCGGTGGCGGCGTTGAAGCCGGTGATGGTCAACGTGCTGCCCAAGGGGGTGGTGATCGATTGCGGGAAGCCGGCGGCTACGCCTGCGGTGACCACGGCGATGCCGCCGACGGTCAGGGTCGTGACGCCATCCAGGGCAGTGACGGTGAAGGTGCCGTTCTGGGTCAGGGCTGGCGCGTTGGGGTTGCTGCCGTCATTGAGGTTTTTCTCGTAGACCGTCAGCTCGCCGCCGTACACGTTGAGGCCGTTGAGGACCACCGGATCGTCGTTGTTATGGATCTGCAGCACCAGGTTGGCGGTGCTGCTGTCGCCGTCCGCGTCGGTGATGGTGTAGGTGAAGGTGTCGGTGCCGTCGCCACCGCCGTGCAGGGCTTTGAAGTCGGCATCGCTGGTGTTGAGGGTGTAGGTGTAAGTGCCGTTGGCGTTGAGTACCAAAGTGCCGTAGGTGCCGGTGAAAGTGCCAGGGGTGATCGGGCCAGTGCCTTCACCAATGGTCACCCGGTCGGCGCCTTGCACGTCGTTGGTCAGCACGTTGCCGTTGAGGGTCAGCAAGGTTTCCGAAGCGGTGCCATTGCTGTCGTTCACGCCTTGAGGCAGGTCATCGACGATGTTCACGTCGAGGCTGCCCGTGGCCGTGGTGCCGTTGTCATCGACCAGAGTCACGGCAAACTGCTCAGGCAGTGCGTTGGCGCCGTTGGCGGTCGGATGCGCTTCGTTGTCGTTGAGGGTGTAGCTGTAACTCACGACACCGGTGGCCGCATTGAAGCCGGTGATGGTCAGCGTGCTGCCCAGCGGGGTGGTGATCGATTGCGGGAAGCCGGCGGCCACACCCGCGGTGACCACGGCAATACCGCCGACGGTCAGGGTGGTGACACCGTCCAGTGCAGTAACGGTGAAGGTACCGTTCTGGGTCAGCGCCGTGGCATCCGGTGCGCTGCCGTCGCCGAGGTTTTTCTCGAAAACGGTGAGTTCGCCACCCTCGACGTTCAAACCACCAATCGTCACCGGATCGTCGTTGTTGTGGATCTGCAGCACCAGGTTCGCGATGCTGCTGTCGCCGTCCGCGTCGGTGATGGTGTAGGTGAAGGTCTCGGTGCCGTCGCCACCACCGTGCAACGCTTTGAAATCCGCGTCGCTGGTGTTCAGCGTGTAGGTGTAGGTGCCGTTGGCGTTGAGTACCAAAGTGCCGTAGGTGCCGGTGAAAGTGCCAGGGGTGATCGGGCCAGTGCCTTCACCAATGGTCACCCGGTCGGCGCCTTGCACGTCGTTGGTCAGCACGTTGCCGTTGAGGGTCAGCAAGGTTTCCGAGGCTGTGGAAGCGTTGCTGTCGTTCACGCCTTGAGGCAGGTCATCGACGATGTTCACGTCGAGGCTGCCCGTGGCCGTGGTGCCGTTGTCATCGACCAGAGTCACGGCAAACTGCTCAGGCAGTGCGTTGGCGCCGTTGGCGGTCGGATGCGCTTCGTTGTCGTTGAGGGTGTAGCTGTAACTCACGACACCGGTGGCCGCATTGAAGCCGGTGATGGTCAGCGTGCTGCCCAGCGGGGTGGTGATCGATTGCGGGAAGCCGGCGGCCACACCCGCGGTGACCACGGCAATACCGCCGACGGTCAGGGTGGTGACACCGTCCAGTGCAGTAACGGTGAAGGTACCGTTCTGGGTCAGCGCCGTGGCATCCGGTGCGCTGCCATCGCCGAGGTTTTTCTCGAAAACGGTGAGTTCGCCGCCCTCGACGTTCAAACCACCAATCGTCACCGGATCGTCGTTGTTGTGGATCTGCAGCACCAGGTTCGCGGTGCTGCTGTCGCCGTCCGCGTCGGTGATGGTGTAGGTGAAGGTGTCCGTACCATCACCACCGCCGTGCAGGGCTTTGAAATCGGCATCGCTGGTGTTGAGGGTGTAGGTGTAAGTGCCGTTGGCGTTCAGTACCAGGGTGCCGTAGGTGCCGGTGAAGGTGCCAGGGGTGATTGGGCCAGTGCCTTCACCAATGGTTACCCGGTCGGCGCCTTGCACGTCGTTGGTCAGCACGTTGCCGTTGAGGGTCAGCAAGGTTTCCGAGGCGGTACCATTGCTGTCGTTCACGCCTTGAGGCAGGTCATCGACGATGTTCACGTCGAGGCTGCCCGTGGCCGTGGTGCCGTTGTCATCGACCAGAGTCACGGCGAACTGCTCAGGCAATGTGTTGGCGCCATTAGCCGTCGGATGCGCTTCGTTGTCGTTGAGGGTGTAGCTGTAACTCACGACACCGGTGGCCGCATTGAAGCCGGTGATGGTCAGCGTGCTGCCCAGCGGGGTGGTGATCGATTGCGGGAAGCCGGCGGCCACACCCGCGGTGACCACGGCAATACCGCCGACGGTCAGGGTGGTGACACCGTCCAGTGCAGTAACGGTGAAGGTACCGTTCTGGGTCAGCGCCGTGGCATCCGGTGCGCTGCCATCGCCGAGGTTTTTCTCGAAAACGGTGAGTTCGCCGCCCTCGACGTTCAAACCACCAATCGTCACCGGATCGTCGTTGTTGTGGATCTGCAGCACCAGGTTCGCGGTGCTGCTGTCGCCGTCCGCGTCGGTGATGGTGTAGGTGAAGGTGTCCGTACCATCACCACCGCCGTGCAGGGCTTTGAAATCGGCATCGCTGGTGTTCAGCGTGTAGGTGTAAGTGCCGTTGGCGTTCAGTACCAGGGTGCCGTAGGTGCCGGTGAAGGTGCCAGGGGTGATTGGGCCAGTGCCTTCACCAATGGTTACCCGGTCGGCGCCTTGCACGTCGTTGGTCAGCACGTTGCCGTTGAGGGTCAGCAAGGTTTCCGAGGCGGTACCATTGCTGTCGTTCACGCCTTGAGGCAGGTCATCGACGATGTTCACGTCGAGGCTGCCCGTGGCCGTGGTGCCGTTGTCATCGACCAGAGTCACGGCGAACTGCTCAGGCAATGTGTTGGCGCCATTAGCCGTCGGATGCGCTTCGTTGTCGTTGAGGGTGTAGCTGTAACTCACCACACCGGTCGCGGCGTTGAAGCCGGTGATGGTCAGGGTGCTGCCCAACGGGGTGGTGATCGATTGCGGGAAGCCGGCGGCCACACCCGCGGTGACCACGGCAATACCGCCGACGGTCAGGGTGGTGACACCGTCCAGTGCAGTAACGGTGAAGGTACCGTTCTGGGTCAGCGCCGTGGCATCCGGTGCGCTGCCATCGCCGAGGTTTTTCTCGAAAACGGTGAGTTCGCCGCCCTCGACGTTCAAACCACCAATCGTCACCGGATCGTCGTTGTTGTGGATCTGCAGCACCAGGTTCGCGGTGCTGCTGTCGCCGTCCGCGTCGGTGATGGTGTAGGTGAAGGTGTCCGTACCATCACCACCGCCGTGCAGGGCTTTGAAATCGGCATCGCTGGTGTTCAGCGTGTAGGTGTAGGTGCCGTTGGCATTCAGCACCAGGGTGCCGTAGGTACCGGTGAAGGTGCCGGGAGTGATCGGCCCGCTGTTTTCACCAACCGGCACACGGTCAGCGCCTTGCACATCGTTGGTCAGCACGTTGCCGTTCAGCGTCAGCAGGGTTTCCGAAGCAATGCCATTGTTGTCATCGACTGCTTCGGGCACGTCATCGATGATGGTGAGATCCAGCGTACCGGTAGCGCTGTCGCCATTGCTGTCGCTGGCCACCACGGTAACGCGCTCGGTAAGACTATTGGCACCCTCGCCGCTTGCATGGGTTTCGGCACGGTTGAGGGTGTAGCTGTAACTGACCACGCCCGTGGCCGGGTTGTAGCCGGTGAAGGTCAGGGTGCTGCCCAGAGGGGTGGTGATCGACTGCGCAGAACCTGCCGCCACACCGCCGCTGATCACATTGATGCCGCCGATGCTCAGGCTGGTCAGCCCGTCTGGCGCATTGATGGTGAAGGTGCCACTTCGCGTCAGCGAACCTTCGTTCCTCACCGAACCGTCGGTCAGGTTGGCTTCATTGACAGTCCGCTCGCCGTTCTGCCCCGACAGACCTTCGAAGGTGACCGGATTGTTCGGCACCTCGGGCGTCACTGGCGGCACCACAGGGGTATCGGCCGCTACGGCGTCATTGTCCGGTTCAGCGTTCAGGCGTTCTTCGGGAAATTCGGGAATGCCATTGAAACCGGCAGTGGGGAAACCGATGGTGGGATCGACTCGCCCGCCCACTTCTTCGAGCATGACGAAACTATGGCCGCTACCCTGGACGCCGCCCGGTACACCGCTAGTCGTAGACGGCCCGGCAGCGGTGGCTTCAGCGGTTTGGGTCGGGTCGTCGCCCGCCGCAATGGCTTTTTGCAGCTGTTCGACATCCGTCAGTTGCGCCTGGCTCGGCGTCACCGCCTCGGACGAGTGCACGTGGGGAATCTGATTGGCGAGCAATTGCGGGGTCATCTGCATGCTGCTGCCGCGCCCGAGGGTCAGTTCCTGGCCATTTTGCAGATGCACCGCTACCGCGCCTTCGGCGCCTGTGCTCAGTTGGTCGCCGGCGAACAGCTTGTCCCCCTCGACCAGCGCGCGCCGGGTGCCGTCGCTCGCAACAGCGAACACCTGACCGATGACCTTACTGACGATTCCAATGAGCGTAGCCATGTGCACTTCCTCCGCTGCCAACCGCTGTCGGCACCTTGTTTGTGCGAAGAACGTGCTCATGGCTCAAGCGGGTTGTCTGGCGGATCGTGTTCCGGGCCACGGTTTACTTGAGTAAGCCGTGGCCCTGGCAACATCTCGCCCAGCCATTCGCTCACGGCGCTGTTTACGGTTTGGGGAAAACTCCTCTGCAATCAATGGCATCGGATCCCTGTGCGCAACAACGTTGCCTGTGAACGATGCGTAACGATCTTGAATCACCAAGGTGACAAAAAACCGTCACCTCCAGATCGCTAGCGTCCCTCCCCTCCAGCACTTCTCCGCTCTATGTCGATAAGTGGATTGGAACTTTCCTCAAGCCCCGATGAGCGCCCCAGAGCTCATAAAACAAGGGCTTTCGAATTGAACAATGTGCTGGATTTCGCAGAGCGCATAAGTTTTTTTTGGCATAACCGTTATGAAAAAAATTTCTTAGCTACGCTTCAGAATGTTCTTAGCTCTTTTGTTAAAGAGATGAAACAACTTTACCTATAAATGCCGTCAAATAATTGGCGACTGATAAGCACCATCAGGAATCAGGGAGATGTACATGCGCCTATTAACCCCCCTCTGCAGCGCGGTTCTTTTGGCCATTGCCTGCTCGTCCCAGGCTCAGGCCATGACGCTGACCGAAGCAATCCAGAGCACCATCGCGACGCACCCGGAACTGGCATCCCGGGTGGACAGCCGTCTGTCGGCTGACGAAGACGTGAAGGTCGCGAAAGGGGGCTTTTATCCATCGGTAGATCTGAACGCCGCTTACGGGCGCGGGTACAGCGATAACACCAATACCCGGGCGCTCGGCAATCACCACACCGAAATTCTCAACTACACCCAGTCGGAATTGCGCCTGCGGCAAATGCTTTTTGACGGGTTCAACACCGCCAATGAAGTCGATCGCACCAAAGGCGTGGTCAACTCGCGAGCCTATTACGCACAGGGTACGGCTCAGGATCTGGCCCTGCGCACCACCGAGGTCTACCTCGAGGTGCTCAAGCGCCGCGAACTGGTGACCCTGGCCAAGAACAACCTGCAAGCGCACTTGCGGGTCAACGACCAGATCGGCCTGCGCACCCAGCGTGGCGTGGGTAGCAACGCCGATGCCGACCAGTCCAGCGCTCGCCGGGCACTGGCAGAAAACAACCTCGACACCGCCGAAGTCGATCTGGCTGACGCCGAGTCCAACTTTTACGCCGTTGTCGGGCGTATGCCCGATGAACTCGAAACCCCGCCATCGATTCGCGGCGAAGTCCCTGCCTCCCTGCCCGAAGCCCAGCAGAGCATGGTGGAAAACAACCCTTACCTGAAATCCGCCCAGGCCGACGTGCAATCGGCCGAAAGCCAGTACGAAGTTGCCAAGTCGCCCTTCTACCCACGCCTTGACGCCGAGGCGGCAGTGGGCGCGAACAACAACGTGCAGGGTGACGAAGGCCACGACAACGAGTGGCGGGTCGGCGTGGTAATGAACTACAACCTGTTCCGCGGCGGCAGTGACAAGGCGCGCCTGGCCTCCGACGCGCACAAGATCAACCAGGCCATGGACATTCGCAACAATGCCCTGCGCCAGCTCAACGAAAATATTCACCTGGCCTGGAACGCCATGGTCAATGCCAAGAAACAAACCCCGACCGCCCGTGAATACGCCGACACCAGCAAGCGCGTACGCATCGCCTATCAGGATCAGTTCGGCCTCGGCCAGCGGACCCTGCTTGACCTGCTCGACAGCGAAAACGAACTCTACAACGCCAACCGCCGCTACACCGAAGTGCGCTACACCGAAGAGTTTTCGATGTACCGCATCCTGGCGAACATGGGCCAGTTGTTGAGCAAACAACGGGTCGTACTGCCCGCCGACGCGATCGCCCAGACCGAAGTGAAAAACGAAGCTCGTCTGCCGGAAATGAAATAACCAAGTACCCGTGCGGGAACTGCGGCAGGCTGTGATCTTTTGACTTTGCTTTTGAGCAAACACGATCAAAAGATCCCAGCCTGCGGCAGCTCCTACAATGAGATATGCAGATATCTGTCAATTGCCGCAGAGCAACGGGAGCAATCAATTTGACCAGCATGGAACCCGGCAACACCGGTGTCGATCCGCGCCTGAGCTTCGATGACCCGCTTCTGGATGGTCTGCTGATCCTCTGCAAACTCCACGGCGCGACGGTCAGTCGCGCCAGCCTCAGTGCCGGGCTCCCCATGGCCCACCAACGCCTGAGCCTGGACCTGCTGCCCCGTGCAGCGGCCCGGGCCGGTTTGCAGGCGCGCCTGCTGCGCCGTGACCTCAAGGACATCTCGCCGCTCAACCTGCCCGTGCTGCTGTTGCTCAACAATGGCCGCACGGCCGTCCTGCGTCGTTATGCCGAGGACGGCAAGGTGCTGATCCTGCCCAGCGAAGCCGACGGCGGCGAACAATGGCTCAGCCCTGAAGAGCTGGCCGAACACTACAGTGGCCAGGCGCTGTTTGCCCGGCCGCGCCACGAACTCGAAGACTTGCGCTCGCCGCTGGTGCCTCGGGTCCAGGCTTGGTTCCGCGATACGCTGAAGCTATCGAAATGGCTGTACAGCGACGCGATCCTGGCGAGTTTCCTGATCAACCTGCTGGGTCTGATGGTGCCGCTGTTCGTGATGCAGACCTACGACCGCGTAGTGCCGAACCAGGCCACTTCGACCTTGTGGGTGCTGGCGATCGGTCTGCTGATCGGCACCGCTTTCGAACTGGTGCTGCGGGTCGTTCGCGCGCACCTGCTGGATACCGCCGGCAAGAAAACCGACGTGATCCTGTCGGCCACCCTGTTCGAGCGCATCACCGGTATGGCGATGAAAGCGCGGCCGGCGACCATCGGTGGTTTTGCCCAAAGCATTCATGACTTCCAGGGCCTGCGGGAGTTTCTCACCGCCGTGACTCTCACCAGCCTGATCGACCTGCCCTTCTGCCTGCTGATGCTGCTGGTGATCGGCCTGCTCGGTGGCTGGCTGGTGGTGATTCCGATTCTGGCGTTTCCCATCACCATCATTTTTGCCATGGTGATCCAGGTACGCCTGCGCGACACCGTACAGAAAAGCCTCAGCCTCGGTGCCGAACGCCAGGCGTTGCTGATCGAAACCCTCAGCGGCCTGGAAACCCTCAAGGCCTGCAGCGCCGAAAGCGAACGCCAGCACAAATGGGAAAGCACCCACGGCGCCCTCACCCGCCTCGACAGCCATGCGCGCAACCTCTCGGCCCTGGCCACCAACGGCACGCTGTTCATCCAGCAACTGTCGGGCATGGCGACCATCGTCGCCGGGGTCTACAGCATCATCGCCGGCAATCTCAGCGTCGGTGCCCTGGTGGCCAGCTACATGCTCGGCAGTCGGGTACTGGCGCCACTGGGACAGATCGCCGGCCTGATCACCCGCTACCAGCAAGCGCAACTGACCATGAAAAGCACCGACGCGCTGATGGGCCTGCCCCAGGAGCGCGACGCCAAACAACGGCCATTGGAGCGCACGCAACTGCAAGGGGCGCTGGATGTTGTCGGTGTGACCTTCCACTACAACGGCCAGAATACCCCGGCGCTGGCCAACGTCAGTTTCAGCGTGAAACCCGGTGAGCGAATCGGCGTGATCGGTCGCAGCGGCTCGGGCAAAAGCACCCTGGCGCGGCTGGTGATGGGTTTCTACGAACCGGAGGAAGGCCAGCTATTGCTCGATGGCCTGGACTTGCGACAGCTTGACGTCGCCGACCTGCGCCATCAGATCGGTTACGTCGCTCATGACTTGCCGCTGCTGGCCGGCAGCCTGCGCGATAACCTGACCCTCGGCGCGCGCTACATCAGTGACTCACGCATGCTCGAAGTGGCCGAACTCACCGGCGTCACCGAACTGGCCCGGCAACACCCGCAAGGCTTCGACCGGCCCGTGGGCGAGCGCGGACAGTTGCTGTCCGGTGGTCAGCGCCAGGCGGTTTTGCTGGCCCGGGCCTTGTTGCTCGACCCGCCGATCCTGCTGCTCGACGAACCGACCAGCGCCATGGACAACAGCAGCGAAGACGTTCTACGGCAAAAACTCCACGGCTGGGTCCAGGGCAAAACCGTGCTGCTGGTGACTCACCGCACCTCGATGCTGAGCCTGGTGGATCGGCTGGTGGTGCTGGACAACGGACGGATCGTCGCCGACGGGCCGAAAGAAGCAGTCATCGATGCACTGCGCAAGGGCCGTGTCGGCTCTGCGGCCGTCTAGGAGCTGGCCATGTCTGCTGACCTGCCTGTTACAACGAAAGGACGTGGCTACTTCAACAGCTTCGGCAAAAGCGCCGAAGTCGAATTCATGCCGGAAACCGCCGGCGCCTCGTTGCAGGACTCACCGCGCTGGTCGCGGATCACCGTGTGGCTGACCGCTGCACTGCTGATCTGCGCACTGATCTGGGCCAAGTTCGCCGTGTTGCAGGAAGTGACCATGGGCGAAGGCAAGGCGATTCCGTCGAGCAAGGTCCAGGTAATCCAGAACCTCGAGGGCGGCATCGTCACCGAAATCTTTGTGCGCGAAGGGCAGATGGTGAACAAGGGCGACACCTTGCTGCGCCTGGATGACACGCGCTACCTGTCGAACAAGGGCGAAAGCGAAGCCGATCGCTACGCCTTGACCGCGCAGGTCGAACGGCTTTCAGCCGAAGCCGAAGGCCGGCCGTTCAAACTGTCAGAAGAAGTGATCGCCAAGGCGCCGCAAGTGGCCGAAGACGAGCGCTCGCTGTACGAACAGCGGCAACGTCGACTCGCGAGCGAGCAGCGCACACTGTCCGAACAACTTCGGCAAAAGACCCAGGAACTGGCAGAGTTCCGCTCGAAACAGGGTCAATTCAGTTCCAGCCTGGCGCTCCTGCAACAAGAGATGAACATGTCCACGCCGCTGGTGGGCACCGGTGCCGTGTCACCGGTGGAAATCCTGCGCCTCAAACGCAGCGCCGTGGAGATTCGCGGCTCGCTGAACGCCACCACCCTGGCGATCCCCCGAGCGGAATCGGCGATCAACGAGATCAAAAGCAAGATCGACGAGTCGGAACAGACCTTCCGCTCGGAAGCGGCCAAAGAGCTGAACGAGAAACGCACCGAACTGTCGAAAATCACGGCATCGAGCATCGCCATCGACGACCGCGTGACTCGCACCACCGTGGTCTCGCCGGTGCACGGCATCATCAAGGTGCTGAAGGTCAACACCATCGGTGGTGTGGTCCAGCCCGGCAGTGACATGGTGGAAATCGTGCCGCTGGAAGACAACCTGCTGATCGAAGCCAAGGTCCGCCCGCAGGACGTTGCATTCCTGCATCCGGGCCAGAAAGCCATGGTCAAGTTCAGTGCCTACGACTACACCATTTACGGCGGCCTGAGCGCCAAGCTGGAGCTGATCGGCGCCGACACCATCACCGACGACAAGGGCAACAGCTTTTATCTGATTCAGGTGCGCACTGACAAAAACCATCTGGGCGGGGATGTCAAACCGCTGCTGATCATCCCGGGGATGGTGGCAACGGTGGACATTATTACCGGGGAGAAAACGGTGCTGGATTACCTGCTTAAGCCGGTGCTCAAGGCGCGGACTGAGGCGATGCGGGAAAGGTAGGCAGCCTCCAAAATCTGCTGTGACTGATATGCCGCTTTCGCGGACAAGCCCGCTCCCACAGGTTCATTGGCGTTCGCAAACTTTATGTACAACACGAACACTGTGGGAGCGGGCTTGCCCGCGAAGAGGCCGGCACATACACCGATCACTTGTCGGCATGATTACGCTGGTAAACCTCCTCCCCCATCGCCGCAATCTGCCCCTCGATCAACGCTTCGAACGGCTTCAACAACGACGCAAACGAAGTCGGCGCTTCGAGGGTTTCCAGCGCCTGCACAATCGCCTCCACGGTCGACAGCGCCCCCGGCCCCGGTGCCTTGCGCAGCCGATAACGGGACACACCGCCTTCGGCCAGCGTCACCCTCGGCAACGCCGCCAGCAGCGGATTGAGGTGCAGCATCTTGCGCGCCTTGCGCCAGGTGCCATCCGGGACGACCAGCAACATCGATTCATCAGAGCAGCCATAGGCTTTCATCGGCTGCGCTTCTTCGCCCGGAAACAACAACCGCGCCGTATATCCCGGACGATTCAACAACACCGGCAAATCCTCGAACACCTCGCCCACGATCAACTCGGCATTGTTCAAGCCCAACGCTGCCAACCGCGCTGTATTGAGTGCATGGTTCACTTCGCTCGGATGCTGCAACAACAACACGCGAGTGCGGCTGTCGAGATTCGGGATCAACGGGCACAGGCAATGAGATTGCGGACGCAGGCAGCGTGGGCATTGGATTCTGGACATCTTCTCAGGCCTGATTCAGTTGGGCTTTAAGCAAATCACGGAACGTCTGGATCAGCGGCTCGCGGCTACGGCCCCGGCGCACGATCATCGAGAACGGCGCCTGATAACCAAAGGTCGCCGGCAGCAACACCCGCAAGTCGCCCTTGTCGGCCCAGGCCTGGGCGTAGTGCTCCGGCAGGTAGCCGATGTAGGCGCCCGACAGCACCAGAATCAACTGGGCTTCCATACTTTCCACGGTAGCGGCGCTGTGCTTGAAGCCGTGACGCGCCAGCTCGGCCTGGCTCCAGTAGCCACGGCCGACCATGCGCTGCTGAGTGATGACCTGCTCGGGAATGCGCCGCTCGTTGAACAGCGGATGCCGCGTGCTGCAGTACAACCAGTGTTGTTCACGGTACAGCGGCATATACACCAGACCGCTCATGCGCGTGGAAAACGCACCGATGGCCAGGTCGAGACGGTTGTCCTGTACGCCGAGCTGCAGTTCGTAAGGGCTCATGACCGACAGGTGCAAGTGCACGGCCGGGTGTTCCTGGCTGTAGGCGCCGATGGCTTCGGCGAACGGCAGGGCCTTGTCGCTGACGGTGGAGTCGATCACCCCGAGGTTCAAGGTGCCGCGCAACTCGCCCTTGAGGGCGGCGGCGTACTGCTCGAAGCCTTCGAGTTCGCCCAACAGACGCAGGGTTTCCTGATGGAACAACTCACCCTTGCTGGTCAGGCTGAACCCGCCACGACCGCGATGGCAAAGCACCAGGCCCAGGGCCGCTTCGAGCTGGCTCATGTAGGTGCTGATGGCTGACGTCGAGAGGTTGAGCTCCTGCTGGGCGTTGGCAAAGCCCTGGTGACGCACCACGCTGACGAAGATGCGCAATAGTTTCAGGTCGGGTAAAGCGTTGGCCATGTCGGGCTCCGGTGGAAGGGAACACAAACCCTGTGGGAGCGGGCTTGCTCGCGAAAGCGGTGTATCTATTTACATTGATGGCGACTGATACGACGCCTTCGCGAGCAAGCCCGCTACCACAATGGTTGCAGTGCTCACCCCTGGATTGCCAGGCATCAGGGGTTCTGCGTATGGCGTGAAGTCTATCGCTGCCACATCAATTAGTTTAGAAAAATCTGAACTAAGTATTTGCCCGTAGCGATTCTTCCCGGCCACTACATTTCGCAGAATCGTTGCCACAAGGTGCGCCCGTACTTCCGTGAACGGCGCAACCACATAAATAAAACAACGACGATGAGGCCCTACCCGTGGACAAGATTCTTCACCAACCACTGGGCGGCAACGAAATGCCGCGCTTCGGCGGCATCGCCACCATGATGCGACTCCCCCATTTGAATACCGCTGCCGGTCTGGACGCTGCCTTCGTTGGCGTGCCGCTGGACATCGGTACCTCACTGCGCCCTGGCACCCGTTTCGGGCCTCGCGAAATCCGCGCTGAATCGGTGATGATTCGCCCGTACAACATGGCCACTGGCGCTGCGCCTTTCGACTCGCTGTCGGTTGCCGACATCGGCGACATCGCGATCAACACCTTCAACCTGCTCGATGCCGTGCGGATCATCGAAGAGTCCTACGACAACATCCTCGAACACGACGTGATCCCCCTGACCCTGGGCGGCGACCACACCATCACCCTGCCGATCCTGCGTGCCATCCACAAGAAGCACGGCAAGGTCGGCCTGGTGCACATCGACGCTCACGCTGACGTGAACGATCACATGTTCGGCGAGAAAATCGCCCACGGCACCACGTTCCGTCGCGCCGTTGAAGAAGGCCTGATTGATCCGGACCGCGTGGTGCAGATCGGCCTGCGCGCCCAGGGCTACACCGCTGACGACTTCAACTGGAGCCGCAACCAGGGCTTCCGTGTGGTTCAGGCCGAAGAGTGCTGGCACAAATCGCTGGAGCCGTTGATGGCTGAAGTCCGCGAGAAAGTCGGTGGCGGTCCTGTCTACCTGAGCTTCGACATCGACGGTATCGACCCGGCCTGGGCACCAGGCACCGGCACCCCGGAAATCGGCGGCCTGACCACCATCCAGGCGATCGAGATCGTTCGTGGCTGCCAAGGCCTCGACCTGGTCGGTTGCGATCTGGTAGAAGTCTCGCCCGCTTACGACACCACCGGCAACACCTCGCTGCTGGCCGCCAACCTGCTGTACGAAATGCTCTGCGTACTGCCTGGCGTAGTCCACCGCTGAGGGTTGGTCATGAATGAACGCGATCAGGTTCTCAAAGCCGCCGCCGACCTGGTGTCCGCTTTTGCCCGTAACGATCGCGAAGCCTACTTCGGCGCGTTCAGCTTTGAAGCCAGCTTCGTCTTCTACACCCTCGAAAAGCCCCTGCTGTCGCGCGACGCCTATCAGGCGATGTGGGACGGCTGGCGCGCCGAGGATGGCTTCGAGGTGCTCTCGTGCACCTCGAGCAACGCTTTCGTCAGCCTGCAGGGTGACGTGGCGATTTTCATCCATGACGTAGCCACCGAGCTGCGCATGCAAGGGGAGCAGCACTTCAGCCAGGAGCGCGAGACGATTGTTTTCAAGAAACAAGCGTCTGGCCAAGAACAACAAGGCCTATGGCTGGCCTGTCACGAACACTTGTCCGCCTTGCCGGAAGGGCTGCCACCCCCTTAGCCAAACAGGTGACGCTCACGCACGATGAGCGCGCCTTTATGATCGGAGCAGATCATGAATAACAACAACAAAGACCAAAGCCTTACGCAAATTGAAACCCACGGGGTCGAACAGATCCCGGACAACGAACGCACCGCAGGCCCGACGGACTTGTTCCGGATGATCTTCGGTGGTTCCAACACCTTTGCAACCGCCGTTCTCGGCAGTTTCCCGGTACTGTTCGGCCTGTCTTTCCAGGCGGGCGTCTGGGCGATTGTGCTGGGCGTGTTGCTGGGTTCGCTGATCCTCGCGCCAATGGGCCTGTTCGGCCCGATCAACGGCACCAACAACGCCGTGTCTTCCGGCGCACACTTCGGCGTGCATGGGCGGATCGTCGGTTCGTTCCTGTCGCTGTTGACCGCCATCGCCTTCTTCTCGCTCTCGGTGTGGAGTTCGGGTGATGCGCTGATCGGTGGGGCCAAACGCCTGGTCGGTCTGCCGGAAACCGATCTGACCCTGGGCCTTGCCTACGGTCTGTTCGCGATCCTGGTGCTGACGGTGTGCATCTATGGCTTCCGTTTCCTGCTGTGGGTCAACAAGATCGCGGTGTGGAGTGCCAGCCTGCTGTTCCTGCTGGGAATCTTCGCCTTCGCCGGTCCCTTCGACGTGAACTACGCCGGCACGGTGAACATGGGTCAGCCAGGTTTCTGGGCCGCCTTCATCGGTGCAGCACTGGTGGCCATGAGCAACCCGATTTCCTTCGGTGCGTTCCTCGGCGACTGGTCGCGCTACATTCCGCGTGACACCTCCAAGCGCCGCATCATGGCGGCGGTGGTGATTTCGCAGATCGCAACGTTCATCCCGTTCCTGTTCGGCCTGACCACCGCCACCATCGTAGCGATCAAGGCACCGGACTACATCGCGGCCAACAACTATGTCGGCGGCCTGCTGGCGGTATCGCCGAGCTGGTTCTTCCTGCCGGTGTGCCTGATCGCGGTGATCGGCGGCATGTCCACCGGCACCACTTCGCTGTATGGCACCGGCCTGGACATGTCCAGCGTATTCCCACGGGTACTGTCGCGGGTCAAGGCAACGCTGCTGATCGGTGTGATGTCGATTGCCTTCATCTTCATCGGGCGCTTCGCGGCCAATCTGGTGCAGAGCGTGTCGACCTTCGCCGTGCTGATCATCACCTGCACCACCCCCTGGATGGTGATCATGATCATCGGCCTGCTGGTGCGTCGCGGCTTCTACTGCCCGGATGACCTGCAAGTGTTCACCCGCGGCGAGAAAGGTGGCCGTTACTGGTTCACTCACGGCTGGAACTGGCGTGGCCTGGGTGCCTGGATCCCGAGCGCGGCCGTCGGCCTGTGCTTCGTGAACCTGCCGGGTCAGTTTGTCGGACCGCTGGGCGAATTGGCCGGTGGCATCGACATCAGCCTGCCTGTGACCTTGGGCCTGGCCTCGCTGGTGTACCTGGCGCTGCTGAGCCTGTTCCCGGAATCGAGCGAAGTGTTCGGCCCGAACGACCCTCGCAGCAAGAGCACGGATTCGCTCGCCAAACCGGCGATGCGTCAAGCCGCCTGATGTAACACAAGACCTGTGGGAGCGGGCTTGCTCGCGAAGACGGCAGCACATTCAACACTGATGTGACTGACAGACCGCTTTCGCGAGCAAGCCCGCTCCCACAAAAAGCTGCCCCACAGAAACGCCTTTGTTCCACATAAAAAAGACAATCGGAGACACGCCATAATGGCTTTGGATTTATTCGTTGTACTCATCTACGCCGCCGCGATGTTGCTGCTTGGCTATTACGGCATGCGCAAGGCCAAGACCAACGAAGACTTTTTGGTCGCCGGTCGTAACCTCGGCCCAAGCCTGTACATGGGCACCATGGCTGCCACCGTTCTGGGCGGCGCGTCCACCGTGGGCACCGTGCGTCTGGGCTACGTGCATGGCATCTCCGGCTTCTGGCTGTGCGCCGCGCTGGGTTGCGGGATCGTGGCGCTGAACCTGTTCCTCGCCAAACCGCTGCTGAAACTGAAGATCTACACCGTTACCCAGGTGCTGGAAAAACGCTACAACCCGATGGCCCGCTCCGCGAGCGCGGTGATCATGCTGGCCTACGCGCTGATGATCGGCGTGACCTCGATCCTGGCGATCGGCACCGTCCTGCAAGTGTTGTTCGGCCTGCCGTTCTGGATCTCGGTACTACTGGGTGGTGGCGTCGTGGTGATCTATTCGGCCATTGGCGGCATGTGGTCCCTGACCCTGACCGATATCGTCCAGTTCGTGATCAAGACCGTGGGCCTGATGTTCATCCTGCTGCCAATCTGCATGTACCGCGTCGGCGGTTGGGATGAGTTGGTGTTGAAACTGCCGGCGGCAAGCTTCAGCTTCACCACCATCGGTTGGGACACCATCATCACCTACTTCATGATCTACTTCTTCGGCATCCTGATCGGTCAGGACATCTGGCAACGGGTGTTCACCGTCAAGACCGCCAAAGTGGCTCAGGTTGCCGGTACCGCTGCCGGTATCTACTGCATCCTCTACGGTCTGGCCTGCGCCCTGATCGGCATGGCTGCACACGTACTGATCCCGGATCTGGACAACGTCAACAACGCCTTCGCCGCCATCGTCAAACTGTCCCTGCCGGACGGTATCCGTGGCCTGGTGATCGCTGCCGCACTGGCCGCCATGATGTCCACCGCCAGCGCCGGCCTGCTGGCCGCTGCCACCACCCTGACCGAAGACCTGCTGCCGAAACTGCGTGGCGGCAAACAGTCGAGCCTGGGCCTCAACCGTCTGGTCACTATGCTGACCGGTATTGTGGTGCTGGGTATCGCCCTGGTGGTCAACGACGTGATCAGCGCCCTGACCCTGGCCTACAACCTGTTGGTGGGCGGCATGCTGATCCCGCTGATGGGCGCGATCTTCTGGAAACGCGCCACCACCGCCGGCGCCATCGCCAGCATGGGCATGGGCTTTGCCACCGCGCTGCTGTTCATGTTCAAGGACGGTCTGGATGCCAACACCCCGATCTACTACAGCCTCGGTGTAAGCCTGGTGAGCTTCGTGGTGGTCAGCCTGTTGTCCCGTCGCACGGCTGTGGTGGCGAGCGCCGCCTAAGCTGAAACATAACGACTCGATGCTTTCTTCGACGAGTGTGGCGTCGGTTGCCACACTCGTTTTTTTTCGTCTGAAGGAAACTGCTCATGAAGATCGTCAGCCGCGAACAGTGGTTTGAAGTGAAACATCTCAGCGATGGCATCCGCCTGATTCACGAGCCGTACATCCGGCCTTTCTACCGCTGCAACCTCTGGCACATCCAGGGCCGTGACAAGGACCTGCTGCTGGACAGTGGCTCGGGCCTGGTCAGCCTGCGCGAGCAACTGCCGTGGATCACCGAGCGGCCGCTGGTGGCCGTGGCCAGCCACTGCCATTTCGATCACATCGCCGGTCATCACGAATTCGCCGAGCGCCTGGTGCATCCGGCCGAGGCAGACATCCTGGCCGCGCCGGATGGCGATAACGACTTGAGCAAAGCCTTTGTCGGCGACGACATGTTCGAGGCGCACCCCGATTGCCCGCTGTGTTACGCCGAATACCGGGTCAAGGCCGCGCCGGCCACGGGGTTTGTCGAAGATGGAGATGTGCTGGACCTGGGCAACCGCGTGTTGCAGGTCGTGCACACACCGGGACACTCGCCGGGTGGCATCTGCCTGTACGAAGCCGCCACCGAGACCTTGTTCAGCGGCGACATCATCTACGACGGGCCGCTGATCGAAGATGCGTACCATTCCAACCTCGAGGACTACGCACGCAGCCTGCAACGCCTGCATGCGCTGCCGATCCGCACGGTGCATGGCGGGCATTTCGGCAGTTTTTCCGGAGAACATTTACGCGGCATGATTGACGAATGGCAGCGCTCACACGGCTAAAGCCTGCTGTACTCAACGGCAGGGACTGCAACGGCAGGGAGAACTGCTCCCACCTCCTCGAAGAACGATCATGAAAGAAGCCGCCCTTCGTGCTGTCGTACATCGCTACATCAGCCGCCTGCTCGAAGGCCGGGATGACTTCGATGACAACGCCAGTCTGGCGCAGTTGGGATTGGACAAAAAAGATATCGAAGAGCTGATCTTCCATCTGGAAGATGAACTGGGTGTCACGGCGTTTACCGTGGAAGAAGACCGGATGCTCAAGACCGCCAGGACGGTGAATGATCTGAGCCGGTTCTTGATGGAGATCGGACGGCATTGAGGCTGAATGCCAAATATGTTGCAGGACTGAATGGCAGGATGCTGTTCTGTGTCGAGGGGGCTTGCCCCCGTTGGGCTGCGCAGCAGCCCAAAACCCTTCAACCCGGTTACATCTGGCGGACCACGTCAGGCGATTTACGACTGCTTCGCAGCCGGACGGGGGCAAGCCCCCTCGCCACAGCAAGCTACCTCGCCACAGCAAGCCCCTCTCACTAGCGATCCGGAGCCATTACCGGCGTCGCTGCTGGCGCCGACGCTGCTCGTCGTCAGTACGAACAGGTACGGGCTGCATTGGCGGTTCGATCAGGCCGAGCGCCACGCCCAGGTCATGCAGCCAGTTTTGGATTTTCTCTTTCATGGTGCCCCCTTCAGGGTAGTGCCGAGCGGCCAAAATTCTGTAGCCCCTTCGCACTGATAATAGTCCGAAGTCCTACGCAATGCTCGTGCAAAGTCGCAATGATCTGTTACTGAATCCATCAAAATCAGCCGGCGTTCAGGCAATTTCCTGCGCCTGCACCGGTACTGGCGGAAAAACCGCCTGTTGCTGCTCGATCCAGGCATTCAGGTTGGCTCCGACCATGCCCTTGCGCCACATCAGCCAGGTGGTCGCGCTGGCAAACGGCTCGGCCAACGGATGCACGGCCACACTCTCGCGGCCCGGCAGGCTGGCGAGCATCGACTCCGACATCAGCGCCACACCGGAACCGGCAATCACACACGCAAGCATTCCCGGATAGGATTCGATCTCCATCGCCCGGCCCATCGCCGCATGGTCATGGGCGAACCAGGCCTCCAGGCGCATACGGTAGGAGCAGCCCTGGCGAAAGGTGAACACCGCGCGACCTTCCACATCCAGCGCGCTGCGCACGGGCGGATGATCGGCCTCGCTGATCAGCACCAGGCGCTCGTCGCACAAGGGCACACCGTCGAGCCCGGCCAGCTCCATAGGGCCATCCACCAGCGCCGCATCGAGTCGACCGGTGAGCAGGCCTTCGAGCAATTCACCGCTGGGACCGGATTGCACTTGCAGGTTCACCGCCGGATACAAGCGGTGATAGCGCGCCAACAGCCCCGGAAGGTGAATAGCCGCCGTGCTGTACATGGTGCCGAGCACAAAGTCGCCCGCCGGTTGCCCGCCCTGCACCGCCGCGCTGGCTTCGTCGCGCAAGGCAAACAACCTGGCGGTGTAGTCCAGCAGGACTTTCCCCGCAGGCGACAGCTGCAAGCGCTGACGCTCGCGCAGGAACAGCTCTACACCCAGTTGCTCTTCCAGCTGTTTGAGCCGGGTCGACAGGTTCGACGGCACTCGATGCAGCCGTTCGGCGGCCCGGGTTATGGACCCTTCCTGCGCCACTGCCTGGAAGATGCGTAATTGGCTGAACTCCACGACATTCTCCAAAAAAGAACAAGTTACTCACTATTATTCATTTTTAAAGAAAGTCAATCAGCCCTAGCCTGACGGTCATTGATCTTCTGAACGGTATCCAGACCATGTCTCCCCTGATTCGCTTATCCGCCAGTTTCGTTGCCCTGATGATGGCCATGGGCATCGGCCGTTTTGCCCTGACGCCGCAACTGCCACACCTGCTCAGCGAAGGTCAGATCGACCTGACCGCCGCCGGGCTGATTGCCGCCGCCAACTACCTCGGTTATTTCATCGGCGCGGTGGACGCCATGTTTTCCCGGCGTCCCGCGCAAGTGCGCCGGCGCCTGCTGGGCGGGTTGTGGCTCTGCGTGTTGCTGACCCTGGCGTCGTTCTGGGCCAACGGGTTCTGGTCGCACCTGCTGCTGCGCTTCGGTACCGGTGTGGCCAGCGCCTGGGTGTTGGTGATGATCACCGCACTGAGCCAGCCGCTCGCGGCAGCGGCCGGCCGTCCCCGGCTCGGCGCTCTGGTCTTCGCCGGACCGGGCCTGGGGATTTTTCTCACAGGCTTATTGGCCCTGGGCTCAAATCTGCTGGGCCAGAGTTCCGCCACCTTGTGGCTGGTTTACGCCGCCGCAGGGCTGGCGATGCTGCTGGGGGTTCTGCCGTTCCTGCCGCAAGCGAGCGCAATCGCGACCGCTGCACCCGGCGCCAGCGCATCGGGCACTCAAGGCATCGCTCGCCTGGGCTTGATCTACGGCTTGTACGGGTTGGGCTACATCATCCCGGCGACCTTTCTGTCGCAAATGGCCAATGCGCAATTCCATGGCCAATGGCAGGCCGACCTGTTCTGGCCGTGCTTCGGTCTTGCGGCGGCTACGGGTGTGGTGCTGGTGAGTTTGCGTCGCCAAAAAGCGGGCGCAACAAGGCGCTGGTTGATGGCAACATTATGGCTGCAAGCCGCAGGTGTGTTCGCCTGCCTGCTGGCCAACGGTCCGGGGCTGGCATTGGGTGTGATCCTGTGTGGCACGCCGTTCCTGGCCTGCATGCAACTGGTGATCCAGCGTTCCCGGGAACTGGCCCCCCATGCCACCCAACGCAATGCCGGCCTGCTGACGGCCTGCTTTGCCGTGGGCCAGCTCAGCGGGCCATTGCTGGCGGCGCTCAGCAGTCATTTCAGTGGCGGCTTGCAGCCGGCACTGGTGGTCGCCGGCTGCGGCTTGCTGATCGCCGGCGGTCTGTTGCTCGCGCCGGTCAATGCTGCCCCAGAGCTTTGCGCAAACGACGGCGCAGCCACTGCTCAGCGCTGACAAAGGTGATGCCCGCCAACACCAGCACTGCGCCAAGCACGAAGTTCAGGCTCAGTTCCTCCCCCAGCAGCACGACACCAAAGGTGACGCCAAACAACGGCGTCATGAACGAAAACACCGCGAGGTTCGCCGCCAGGTAACGGCGCAACAACCAGAACCACACAAGGTAACTGAAGAACGACACGACCACGCCCTGAAACAGCACACTGGTGAACGCCACGGTGGTCAGGCTGACATGGGTGATCTGGCCGCTGAGCAGAGCGATCAACAGCAAACCGAAAAAACCGACAATCAGCTGATAGAACAGCGTCAAGGTCACCGGTGCTTCCGACAGGCGCGAGGCGCGCACCACCACCGTGGTCGCGCCCCAGGCGGCCCCCGCCAGCACCCCCAAGGCATCGCCCATCAACATCCGGTAATCAAGATTGTCCCAGGACACCCCGCCGGCAAACGCGATGGCAATCCCGATAAAGGCCAGGACAATCCCCAGCCATTGCAGGGGTCGCAAACGCTCACTTGGCAATAACCAGTGCACACCCAATGCCGTGAAGATCGGCGCGGTGTAGAGGAACACCGACATGTGCGCCGCCGTGGTCAGTTGCAGGCCTTCGGAAATGAAGAAGAACTCGAGGCCGAACAAGGCGCCGGCCAGCAGACCGCCGCGCCAGGTCGTACTCACCTGGTTCCAGCCGCCCTTCCAGCAGATCAGCAGCCCGACCAGCAACGCCGACATGCCGGAACGTCCGGCCGCCTGCATCACCGGCGCGATATCGGCCGCCGCCCACTTGATCATCACCTGCTGAACGCCCCAGACCAGGCACAATCCGACCATCACTTGCAGGGCAAACCCGTCGGTACTGCGCCGGGTGACGCTCACCGGAACACCTCGAAGACACAATCCATGGCAAAGACTCGGCAGTAAAAGCAAAACCCCGGTCTTTTCGTTGAACAGAATCTACCGGGGCGAAAAATCGTGTTGTCGATTATCAACCAGAAGACCGGAAAATGCCCCCGTAGGAGCTGCCGAAGGCTGCGATCTTTTGATCCTTAAAATCAAGATCGCAGCCTTCGGCAGCTCCTACAGGGGCAGAGTGGGATCAACTCAGATCAATGCGATCGGCATGAATGACAATCTGGCCATTCTTGTACAACGCGCCAATGGCCTTCTTGAAGTTGCCCTTGCTGACACCGAACAGACTGCTGATCAACGCCGGATCGCTCTTGTCGCTCACGGCCAGGGTGCCGTTGTTTTCACGCAACTTGGCGAGGATCTTCGAGTTCAGGCTGGTGGCCGCTTCCTGGCCGACCGGCTGCAGGCTCAGGCTGATCTTGCCGTCGGCGCGAACTTCCTTGATGAAACCCTTTTCTTCTTTACCGGCGCGCATGAACTTGAAGATTTCGTTCTTGTGGATCAGGCCCCAATGCTTGTTGTTGATGATGGCCTTGAAGCCCATGTCCGTGGCTTCGGCCACCAGCAAGTCCACTTCCTGGCCAGCCGTGTAGTAGGCCGGGGTCTTGTCCAGGTAGCGGTCCAGGCGCGCGGTCGCGGTGATACGGCGGGTGTGCTTGTCGAGGTAGACGTGTACCACCACATACTCGCCCGCCGTCATCTGACGCTTCTCTTCGGAGAACGGCAGCAACAGGTCCTTGGGCAAGCCCCAGTCCAGGAATACGCCGATGCTGTTGACTTCAACAACTTTCAAACTGGCGAATTCACCCACTTGAACTTTCGGCTTTTCAGTAGTGGCGATGAGTTTGTCATCGCTGTCCAGATATATAAAAACGTTGAGCCAGTCTTCATCTTCGCTAGGAATATCTTTTGGAATATAACGATTTGGCAGAAGGATTTCGCCATCCGCGCCACCGTCCAGATATAAACCGAAGTTAGTGTGTTTAACCACTTGCAAACTGTTGTAACGCCCGACTAAAGCCATGTCCAATACCCTCATTGCGTGGGCGGCATTCTACCCGGTTTTAAGCGCCGCGTTCGGCCCCCGGCCCGGTGGCACCAGAAAATCCTCTGAAGGCCTTGATTTTCACGGGCTTTCATCGCATGCCTGGCCGCTCGTCAGACCGATCCGGGCATTCAGGCCATGCCCAGACAAGCGTGGCGCAGTATTTTTCAAGGCAATGTTCTTATTTAAAACAGCGGCTTAGACGCATATTTCGAATATTGTCCGAGGACTGATTATCCAGATCTCACGATTATTGCGAGGGGATATTTGCCAAGCAATTATCAGGTAATTCCTGTACGATGCCTGGCCAAGTTAATTTTCTACAGGTTAATGGCCGCCATGCGCGTAAAAGCATCCACCAGCAAAGCAAAGCCAGCTCCAGCCGTTGAAACCAGCGAGTCGATCAACAGCCAGATCGCAGCGTTCCTCAAGTCCGGCGGTGAAATCCAGCAAATTGCCAAAGGCGTCAGCGGCCAGACGTTCGGCCCGTCCAAGCAGATCACCCTGGGCAAAAAGTAACCCCCCTCGCGTCACCTGGTCCCAAAGCGCTTTGAGCCTCGAAGCGCTTGGACTGGAACCCTCGTCACTCCCTCCGGCCCCCCTTCAAATCCATGGAAATCGACGAACGGCCTTCGCTGCCGATCATTCGCCGGTATCCTTGCAAGCGTCTGGATCAAGCGTTTTAGCGGGCTCGCCAGCCTGCCCTCGCTGTTCATGGAGTGACGCATGTTCAAACCTTCCTGTTTATCGGCATTGCTCGGCGGTCTGTTGCTTTGCTCCGCGGCACACGCACAAATCTTTCAGCGTGAACTGGGTGCCTTCGATCTCAAACTCGGCACCACCCCCACCCGCAGCATGGCCCAAGGCCTGGTCAAACCCTCGGCCGTCGGTTCGTTCCACGGAGGCCTGGACCTGAGCCACGACAGCGGCTTCTACGTGGGCCAATGGTCACCCAGCATGGGCATCAGCCCGGGGAAAGACCTCGAGATCGATTCCTACGCGGGCTTTAAACAACCCTTCGACCAAACCCTCGGCTACGAAGTGGGCCTGATCCGCTACAGCTACCCCGAAGTCACCAGCCCTGGCAGCCAGGAACTGTTCGGTGGCCTGACCTTGCTCGGCAGCCGTTTCGGCATAGCCTTCAGCAACGACCCGGACAAACAGAACAACACGCTGTTCGCTGACTTGAGCGGCAATCAACCGTTCGGTGTCGGCATCAGCCTGAAATACACCACCCACCAATTCAATACACCAGTGGCGGTGGATGGCGGGTATGTAGCCAGCTTTACCGATTGGTCGCTGAAATTGTCCCGCCCGTTCATGGGCATCGACCTCGACCTGATCTACAGTGACTCCAGCCTGAGCGGCAGCGGTTGCTCGGCCTATGCCGGGCACAACAGCCAATGCGACGGGCTGGTGACGCTCAAGGCCGAACACGCGTTCTATTGATCGGCTGAACTGCCGGCCCCCTCCTGGGCTCACAAGAGAATCAGACCCCGAAGACTGGCTTTCGCAAGGATTCGCCCATGTCCCGCTGGCTCAAACATATCGCCGTTGTGTTGGCCGTTACCCTCGCCCTCGGCGCGTGCAGCCGCGTGGGCCTGGCCTACCGCAATCTCGATGTGATCATCCCGTGGACGCTCAGCGACTACCTGGACATGAACGGCGAGCAGAAAAGCTGGCTGGACGAACGCTTGAAGGAACACCTGAGCTGGCACTGCACCACCCAACTGCCCGGCTATCTCGACTGGCTGGACCGCCTGCAAACCATGATCGCGACCAACCAGGTCACCGATGCCGCCTTGCAGGCCCGCGCCCAAGAAGCCGAACAGGCGATCGCCGAGACCGCGCGGGAAATCACCCCGTCGGCCATCGAGTTGCTGCAAGGGCTGGATGACAAGCAAGTCGCCGAAATGAACGATGCCTTCGCCAAGGACCGGCGCAAACGCCAGGAGGAATACCTCAAGCCCACCCTCGACCAGCAGATCAAGGAGCGCAGCGCGCGCATGGAGAGGCGCCTGAACGACTGGCTCGGCCCACTGAGCAACACCCAGCAACAACGGGTCACCACATGGTCCAGGGCCTTGGGTGATCAGAATACGCAGTGGCTGGCCAATCGTGTCCATTGGCAGAAACAGTTCAGCGCGGCCGTCGCGCAACGCCAGAGTCCACAATTCCCACAACGAATCGAGACACTTCTGATCAATCGCGAGAGTTTGTGGACACCCGCCTATCGTCAGGCCTTTGCCAACACCGAGGCCCAGGCACGTTCGTTGTTCGTGGATCTCATGGCTGCAAGCACACCGAGCCAGCGCGAACGATTACTGAAGAAAATCGAGGGTGTGAGGAAGGACTTCAGTGACTTGAAGTGTCTGAAAGCGGCGAAACAAGGCTAAGTGCAACACAAATCCCCTGTGGGAGCGGGCTTGCTCGCGAAGACGTCGTCACATCCAACATGGATGTGACTGACAGACCGCTTTCGCGAGCAAGTCGAATCGTCGCACCGCCGCTCCCACAAAGGCACAACCGCATCTCAGGCAATCTGCGCCTTCGACGCCACCTGATCAAACGTCATCTCATCCAGCGCATCCTCCTGTTCATCGAGCACCTGCCGCGGGTGATCATTACCGGGAATACTGCTGTCGAGCAGACTCAATAAGCACGAACCCCGCTCCGTCAAAATGTAATTGGCACCCGTACCCCCTTCCTCCTCCGGTCGCGGCGCGATATAGCCACGCATCAGCAGCAGCTTTTCGTACTCGCCAGCCACCGTTTTCAAGTGATCAAGATTATCTATCGACTCGCCTTCCGCGGCCTTCTGCGCCGCATGCTGTTCGGCGTAAGGCCGCGGCGTGAAGTTGTGGCCCGCGCTGTTTTGCGCTTCATGCAGCAAGCGCTCTATCAAGTCCCAGTTGTAAGTCGTCATCCTGATTCAACCTCCGGTGTCCGTTCGATGGATGCCCGTGCAATTGAACGGGCCTTACAGGTTGTGACCGGTGCGCCCGGCAGCCGTTCAGACGGCCTTTCGCTGACGACCGACCGGCGGCATGTCGAATTCCACCCAAGCCAAACGACTAGTCTGTGTAGGTCACCTCCCAGCCCCACGCAGGAGAAAACAACATGAACATCCAGAATCACCCCGTCGTGTCGCGGGAAGAATGGCTCGCTGCCCGCAAACAACACCTGATCCACGAGAAAGCCTTCACCAGGGAACGGGACAAACTCAGCGCCGAACGCCGCGCCCTGCCCTGGGTGAAAATCGACAAGGACTACCATTTCCAGGGGCCCAATGGCGAACTGAAACTGGCGGACCTGTTCGGCGGCCGCAGTCAGTTGGTCATCTACCACTTCATGTTCGCCGAGGGCTGGGACGAGGGCTGCCCCGGCTGCTCGTACCTCAGCGATCACATCGACGGTGCCAACCAGCACCTGGCCCACCACGACATTGCAGTGGTGGCGGTTTCCCACGCACCCTTCGATGAATTCCAGGTGTTCAAGCGGCGCATGGGCTGGAAGTTCGACTGGGTGTCGTCGGCAGGATGCGACTTCAACTACGACTTTGGCGTCTGTGCCCGGGCCGAAGAGGTCGCCGCAGGAAAGGCTACGTACAACTACGAAAAAACCGACGGCGCCGAGGAAGAACTCCCCGGTCTCAGCGTGTTTTATCGCAATGAAGCCGGCGAAATCTTCCACACCTACTCCACCTATGCCCGCGGCCTGGACATGCTGGTCGGCGCCTACAACTACCTCGACCTGACGCCCAAGGGTCGCAACGAGGAGGAAATCATGGAGTGGGTGCGCCACCATGACAAATATGAGGAGCAGGCGAAGTCGAGTTGCTGCCACAGTGGTTAGCCCCAGACACCTAGGCGCGGCCTTCGCGGGCAAGCCCGCTCCCACAGTTTTCTGTGTTGTTCACAAAACCCGTGGGCTTGCCCGCGAAGTGGCCCTGATAACCAACGCAAATATCACAGACTGAACTTTCCCCAGGGGCCAGCGCTCAACCGGATAACCCGCCTTGACCGGAGCTGAGGCCCCTGCCCATGAAACCACTGCTGAAGACACTCACTCTCGCCGCTGCCCTCGCTTGTGCCCTGCCCGCCTGGGCCTGCACTCCCGAGGAAGCCACCGCCAAACGCGAACAACTGGCCCAGCAAGTGGCCAGGCTCACCGAGCAGAACCCGGCCAAGGCCAAGGAAATCAACGACGA
This sequence comes from Pseudomonas sp. GNP012, assembly GCF_054343835.1. Classification (NCBI taxonomy): domain Bacteria; kingdom Pseudomonadati; phylum Pseudomonadota; class Gammaproteobacteria; order Pseudomonadales; family Pseudomonadaceae; genus Pseudomonas; species Pseudomonas sp. GNP012. Next base: position 3,848,447 of record NZ_JBTGUU010000001.1, read on the forward strand.
ATTGCAGAAGATGGATCTGGGCACTGCCTCGAAAGACTTGCCGGACAAGTGCCAGTTGATCGACCAGCGCTTGAAGGAGCTGGGCTCTGCCGAGAAGAAAACCGAAGGCTGAAAGACGCCAGGTATAAAAAAACCCGGACGATGTCCGGGTTTTTCCTGAGTCACTTACAGCGACTTACTCAGCCGCTGGCGCTTCCGGCTTGCGGCGCTTGAGCGGCGCCATGCCGTCCTTGCTGACCAGGGAATCACTCTTCGGCCGGTTGGCGCTCTTGCGCTTGGTCGGGGTCTTGGCGGCAGTTTTCTTCTTGTCGCCCTTGGCGTCGGTCTTTTTCTTCTTCACGCCGACGGCCTTGCCCGAGGCCTTGACCTTCTTCGGTCCGCCGTAGGTGCCTTTGACTTCCTTGATGGTGCGGCGCTCGAAGCTCTGCTTGAGGTAGCGCTCGATGCTCGACATCAGGTTCCAGTCGCCGTGGCAGATCAGCGAGATGGCCAGGCCATCGTTACCGGCGCGGCCGGTACGACCGATACGGTGCACATACTCGTCGCCACTGCGCGGCATGTCGAAGTTGATCACCAGGTCCAGGCCGTCAACGTCCAGGCCGCGAGCGGCGACGTCGGTGGCCACGAGGATTTTCACGCCGCCCTGCTTCAGGCGGTCGATCGCCAGTTTGCGATCCTTCTGGTCTTTCTCGCCGTGCAGCACGAACGCTTTGTATTCCTGCGCCACCAGGCGGCCGTAGATGCGGTCGGCCATGGCCCGGGTGTTGGTGAAGACGATGGCCTTCTGGTAGGTCTCGTTGGCCAGCAGCCAGTTGACGATCTGTTCTTTGTGCTGGTTGTGGTCAGCGGTGATGATCTGCTGGCGAGTGGTGTCGTTCAGCTGGCTGACCGCGTTGAGCTGCAGGTGCTCAGGGTTGTTCAGGACCTTGGCGATCATCTCGCGCAGGCCCGAGCCACCGGTGGTAGCGGAGAACAGCATGGTCTGCTGACGGTTGGTACATTCGTCCACCAGACGCTGCACGTCTTCGGCGAAGCCCATGTCGAGCATGCGGTCGGCTTCGTCGAGCACCAGTACTTCGACTTCCTTGAGGTCGAGGTTACCGGCGTTAAGTTGCTCGATCATCCGGCCCGGCGTACCGATCAGGATGTCCGGCACCTTGCGCAGCATCGCGGCCTGGACCTTGAAGTCTTCGCCGCCGGTGATCAGGCCAGACTTGATGAAGGTGAACTGCGAGAAGCGTTCAACTTCCTTCAGCGTCTGCTGGGCCAGTTCGCGGGTTGGCAGCAGGATCAGGGTCTTGATGCTGACGCGGATTTTCGCCGGGCCTATCAGACGGTTGAGGATGGGCAAAACGAATGCGGCGGTTTTGCCGCTACCGGTTTGCGCCGTCACCCGCAGGTCACGCCCTTGGAGCGCCAGCGGAATGGCCGCGGCTTGCACAGGCGTTGGCTCGACAAATTTCAGCTCGGCCACGGCTTTGAGCAGGCGTTCGTGCAGGGCGAATTGGGAAAACACGGGTGCTACCTCGAAGAAATGCAAAAAAACAGCTGCATAGGGTAACGGTTTCGAGCGCTCAGGCCGAGTTTCTTTATGCAAATGGCGGTAAACAGTTGGTTTTTTGTTGCCTTGTTTTTCCCGAAACGCAATACAAAGCGTCTTAAATGCTCTAATCGCCTCTCGCGCCCTACAGAAGAATCGTTTTGACCATGGATATCAAACAGCTCTGGATCAACGTCCTGGACCTTTGGGGTGCCCTCGACCAGCACCCGCTCTTACATTCAAGCCTGGCGCTGCTGCTGTTGCTGGCCATTGCGCTGTTCCTCGGACGGGTGGCGCGCTACCTCATACTGCACGCGGCAAAAATGCTCAGCCGCCAGCCGGCCCTGCACTGGGTCAATGATTTTCTACAGAACAAGGTGTTTCATCGCCTGGCCCAGATCACGCCTTCGCTGGTAATCCAGTTCGGCCTCAATCTGGTGCCGGACCTGAGCAAGACCAGTCTGAATTTCCTCGGCAACGTCGCCCTGTCCTTCACCTTCCTGTTTCTACTGCTGGCGGTCAGCGCCCTGCTCAATGCCCTGCTGGACATCTACGCGCGCACCGAACACGCCCGCACCCGCTCGATCAAGGGCTATGTGCAACTGGCGAAAATGGTGCTGTACGTGTTTGGCGCGATCATCATCGTCGCGACCTTGATCGACCGCTCGCCGCTGTTGCTGCTTTCGGGCCTGGGTGCCATGTCGGCGGTGATTCTGTTGGTCTACAAGGACACGCTGCTGTCGTTCGTCGCCAGCGTGCAATTGACCAGCAACGACATGCTGCGGGTCGGCGACTGGATCGAAATGCCCCAGGTGGGCGCCGACGGCGATGTGGTGGACATCACCTTGCACACGGTCAAGGTGCAGAATTTCGACAAGACCATCGTCTCGATTCCGACCTGGCGCCTGATGTCCGAATCGTTCAAGAACTGGCGCGGCATGCAGGCTTCCGGTGGCCGCCGGATCAAGCGCAGCCTGTTCATCGACGCCAGCGGCGTGCGCTTCCTGCGCGACGACGAGGAGCAGAAGCTGTCGCAGGTGCACTTGCTCACCGACTACATGACCCGCAAGCAGGCCGAGCTCAAGGCCTGGAACGAAGCCCAGGGCAACGTCGCGGCCATGTCGGCCAACCGCCGGCGGATGACCAACATCGGCACTTTGCGCGCCTATGCGCTGGCCTACCTGAAGAGTCATCCGGGGATCCAGCCGAACATGACCTGCATGGTCCGCCAGATGCAGACCACGGCCCAGGGCATTCCACTGGAAATCTACTGTTTTACCCGCACCACGGCGTGGGCCGACTACGAGCGGATCCAGGGAGATATTTTCGACTACCTGCTGGCGGTGCTGCCGGAGTTCGGATTGAACCTGTATCAGCAGCCGAGCGGGACGGATTTGCGGGCGGGGATATTGCCGGCGGTACTGGGCGCGAGCCATATTCCCGAAGCTGAAAAGCGCAGGGTGTAACACCACAAAAAACAAATGAGGGAGCGGGCTTGCTCGCGAATGCGGTGCGTCATTCAACATTGATGTCGACTGACAGTCCGCTTTCGCGAGCAAGCCCGCTCCCACCGGAATTACATCGTTTTCAGAAATTGCGAGTTACTTGACCTGCCGCTGCGGTGCCTTGTGCACCATGGTGTAGGCGTAATCCACGCCCATGCCGTACGCGCCGCTGTGTTCGAGCACCAGTTCCATCACCGCCTCGTAAGTGTCCTTGTGTGCCCAGTCACGCTGGTATTCGAGCAACACTTGTTGCCAGGTCACCGGTACCGCGCCGGCCTGAATCATCCGTTGCACCGACATGTCGTGGGCTTCCTTGCTGGTACCACCGGAAGCGTCGGTGACGATGTACACCTCGTAGCCTTCTGCCAGGGCTTCCAATGCCGGGAAAGTCAGGCAGACCTCGGTCCACAGCGCGGCAATGATCAGTTTCTTGCGGCCGGTGGCTTTCACCGCGTCGACCAGTGCCTTGTCTTCCCAGGAGTTCATCGAAGTGCGCTCGATCGGCTTCTGATCCGGGTGCACCGCCAGCAATTCGGGCCAGATGTAGCCGCTGAAGCTTTCGGTTTCGACCGAGGTGTAGATGGTCGGCACGTTGAAGATCTTCGCCGCCTTGGCCAGGCCCACGGTGTTGTTCTTCAGGGTCTGACGATCAATGGACTGCACGCCGAAAGCCATTTGCGGCTGGTGGTCGATCAGGATCAGGGCGGAGTTGGTTGGGTTGAGCAGTTCACGAATAGACATGGCGCGTTCCTTTTGATGTCGATACTTCGAATGGGTAAGGGGTTAGTCGACGTTGCCTTCAGCGGCGTTGTTGTCGGCTTGGATGTCACTTTAGGGGCTGGCGATAAAAGGGACAATTACCTAAAATCGAGAATAATTGATTCTAAAACAGGGACAATATGGATCGCATCGAATGCATGCGCGCCTTCGTCGTCACGGTCGGCGAGAACGGCTTCGCCGCAGCCGCCCGGGCCATGGACGTGCCGCGCTCGAAAGTCAGCAAACAGATTCAGGCGCTGGAAGAAGCCATCGGTGTGCAATTGCTGCAACGCACCACCCGCAGCCTGCACCTGACCGAGGCCGGAGCCGAGTATTTCGATGCAGCACGGGAAGTGTTGGCGGCACTGGATGAGGCCGAGCAACGTGCCCGTGACGGCATCGGCGAGTTACGCGGTGTGTTGCGGGTCAATGCACCGATGTCGTTTGGTCTTCGGCGGCTGGGGCCGTTGATTCCGCTGTTTCATGAACAGCACCCGAACATCGAACTGCAACTGGTGCTCAGCGACCAGCAGGTCGACCCGGTGCGGGGCGGCTTTGACGTGACCATCCGCATCGCCAGCATGCCCGACTCGACCATGATCGCCCGACAACTGGCGCCCGCACCGCGCATCATGGTGGCGTCCCCGGCTTATCTCGAACGCGCGGGCGTTCCACAGACTCCGCAGGATCTGCGCACCCATCAATGTCTGAACTACGGGTATCTGCAGAGCGGTGTCAGCCTGCAACTGTGCAATGGCAAGGAAACCCAGCGAGTGAACGTCACCGGCCCACTGCACGCCAACAACGGCGACCTGCTCGCCCAGGCCGCCGAAGCCGGCATGGGCATCGCCCTGCTACCGGACTTCATCGTCGAGGATGCGCTGGCGGCCGGGCGACTGGTGCCGGTGCTGTGCGAATGGCAGGCCCCGGCGATCACCATCAACGCGGTGTATTCGTCGGCGCGGCGGGTGCCGCAAAAGACCCGGGCGTTTATCGAGTTTCTGGTGGGGCAACTGGCGCCGAAGTGATTTATTAATTCACACAACTTCCTGTGGGAACGAGCTTGCTTGCGATAGCTATTTCACAGCCGACATCTTTTCCGACTGTCATGCCGTCATCGCGAGCAAGCTCGCTCCCACAAGGCTCAATGAACGGCCAAAGGCTTGCGTATACCCAACCGACTGATCCACACCGCCAGCAAAATCACCGAACCGCCGAGCAACAATCGCCCAAGTTCTTCATGCTGGTTCCAGATCAGCAGATTGATCAGCAACCCCACGGGCACATGCAGGTTGTTCATCACCGCCAGGGTCCCGCCATTTACCATGCACGCCCCCTTGTTCCACCAATACAAACCCAGCGCAGTCGAGACCAGACCGAGGAACAACAGCACACCCCATTGCAAAGGCGCTTCGGGCAGGAAGTTCTGTTTGCCGAACAACAGAAACGCCGGCAACGCCACCGCCAATGCGCCAAGGTAGAAGTAGCCGAAACGTCGGTAATGCGGCAGATCGCTCGGGTGGCGGGCGACCAGGTGTTTGTACAGCACCTGCCCGGCGGCATAGGTGAAGTTGGCCAGTTGCAGCAGCAGGAAACCCATGAAGAAATCCGGGTTGATCCGGTCAAAGCGAATCACCGCCGCCCCCGCCACCGCCACCAGCGCCGCGACCAGGGCCCAAGGATTGAAGCGACGATTGAGTGCATCTTCGATCAGGGTCACGTGCAACGGCGTGAGGATGGTGAACAGCAGCACTTCCGGCACCGTGAGTACGCGAAAGCTCAGGTACAGGCAGACGTAGGTCACGCCGAACTGCAAGGCGCCGATCAGCAGCATGCCGCGCATGAACGCCGGCTCCACCGAGCGCCAGCGGGTCAGCGGGATGAACACCAGCCCTGCCAGGAGCACGCGCACCAGCACCGCGAAGTAACTGTCGACATGACCGGCCAGGTATTCGCCGATCAAACTGAAGGAAAACGCCTGGATCAGCGTGACAAAAAGTAGATAGCCCATGCTCGCCTCGTTTTGAATGGCGGCGACGATAGCGGGTTTTGCTACTGATCGCGAACACCCAAACCATACAAAAATCCATTGTGGGAGCGAGCTTGCTCGCGATAGCGGCGGATCAGTCAACATCATTGTCGACTGACACTCAGTCATCGCGAGCAAGCTCGCTCCCACGGGTTTTTTAGGTGCTTGTTAAATCACAGGCAAAAAAAAGCCCGATCTCGCTAAAGCGTTCAATCGGGCCAGAGCACTCAGGAGCAACAAGTGCGAAGGGAGGTTCGATGCGCGTACAGGCTTGAAGGGGTGCGCCAGGTCACTAGACCATCCAGCGATTATCTGGCGATTAATGGATCAGGCCACTTGCGCAAGCCTGGCGTTCGCCTGGTTCAGGCCTTTCTCCTGGAAGTCACCGCCCAGGTTCATGCCTTCGGCGTGGATGAACGTCACGTCGTGGATGCCGATGAAGCCCATGACCTGACGCAGGTACGGTTCCTGGTGATCGGCGGTGCTGCCGGCATAGATGCCACCACGAGCCGTCAACACATAGGCGCGCTTGCCGCTGAGCAGGCCCTGTGGACCGGTTTCGGTGTACTTGAAGGTCACGCCGGCACGCAGCACGTGGTCAAGCCAGGCTTTCAGCGTGCTGGGGATCGCAAAGTTGTACATGGGCGCGGCCATGACCAGTACATCGGCGGCGAGCAATTCGTCGGTCAGCTGGTTGGAGCGTTCCAGGGACGCCTGTTCGATGTCGCTGCGCTGCTCGGCGGGTTTCATCCAGCCACCCAGCAGGTTGATATCCAGATGTGGCACCGGATTGACCGCCAGGTCCCGGACAGTGATCTGGTCATTCGGGTGAGCGGCTTTCCACTGACTGATGAACGTCTGGGTCAGTTGACGGGAAACCGAGTCTTGCTGACGGGCACTGCTTTCGATGATCAGAACGCGGGACATGGGATGTAGCCTCCATCTGAGAATGCTGTAGGTCGATGGAGTGAAGGTTAAACAGAGTCATATCGATGAAAAAGCGCAAATAACTGCTATAACCCATCAATAAATTCGTTTATAAGCTCAACATACTCTGTGGGAGCGGGCTTGCTCGCGAATAGGCCGTGTCAATCGACATGAACGTTGAATGACGCACCGCCTTCGCGAGCAAGCCCGCTCCCACAGGAGATTGCTGTTATTTCGGGGTGCAGGTCAGCTCGATGCGCAGCTTGATGATGTTGCGGCTGAATTTGGCGGTGGCATTTTTGTGCTTGCCGGCCGGTACGTCGATCTTGCGGGTACGCGGTGCTTCCGGGCCATTGATGAAGACGGCCTTGCAGCTTGCATCGACGTCGCCGTAGTTGGCCACCTGGATGGAGCCGATGTCGCTATCCGTGTCGTAGGTCTGGTAATCGATCTTCATGCCGTTGAGGTCTTTCTTCACATCGATCGGGTAAGCCATCGCCGTCAACGGCAGCAGCGCCAGCAGCACACAACAGATTTTTTTCATTCAGCAGCCTCCAGTAAGGGCTGCCAGCTTAGGACAAGAGGAGCTCAACATGAAAGCGCCCCGCGTGACCCTTGATCAATGGCGAACGCTGCAAGCCGTGGTCGATCACGGTGGTTTCGCCCAGGCCGCCGAGGCGCTGCATCGCTCGCAATCATCGGTCAGCTACACCGTGGCACGCATGCAGGATCAGCTCGGCGTGCCGCTGCTGCGCATCGACGGACGCAAAGCCGTGCTGACCGAAGCCGGCGGCGTGCTGTTGCGCCGCTCCCGGCAACTGGTGAAACAGGCCAGCCAACTCGAAGACCTGGCCCATCACATGGAACAGGGCTGGGAAGCCGAAGTGCGCCTGGTGGTCGATGCCGCTTACCCAAGCGCCCGCCTCGTCCGCGCCTTGACCGCGTTCATGCCGCAAAGCCGTGGCTGCCGGGTGCGCCTGCGTGAGGAAGTGCTGTCGGGCGTGGAGGAAGTCCTGCTCGAAGGCGTGGCCGACCTGGCCATCACGGGCTTCAGTATTCCCGGTTACCTGGGCGCGGAATTGAGCGACGTCGAGTTCGTTGCGGTCGCCCACCCCGAACATCCCCTGCACCGCCTCAACCGCGAACTGAGCTTCCAGGACCTGGAAAGCCAGATGCAAGTGGTGATCCGCGACTCGGGCCGCCAGCAACCTCGGGACGTCGGCTGGCTCGGGGCCGAACAACGCTGGACCGTCGGCAGCCTGGCCACCGCCGCGACCTTCGTCGGCAGCGGCCTGGGTTTTGCCTGGTTGCCCCGGCACCTGATCGAACGGGAACTCAAGGAAGGTACGCTCAAGCTGCTACCGTTGGATCAGGGCGGCAGCCGCAACCCGAGCTTTTACCTGTATTCGAACAAGGACAAACCACTGGGACCTGCCACGCAGATTCTCATCGAACTGCTGCGCACCTTCGACACCGCACCACTGGACGCCCCGTTCGCCGCCCCCGAACAAGCCTGACACGGAGTGTATGCATGGCCTATTTCGAACACGAAGGTTGCAACCTGCACTATGAGGAGTATGGCCACGGCACGCCGCTGCTGCTGGTCCACGGCCTCGGTTCCAGCACCCTGGACTGGGAAAAGCAGATCCCGGCACTGGCCACCCGCTACCGGGTGATCGTCCCGGATGTACGCGGTCACGGCCGTTCGGACAAACCCCGGGAGCGCTACAGCATTGCCGGTTTCAGCGCCGACCTGATCGCACTGATCGAGCACCTCAATCTCGGCCCGACACACTACGTCGGCTTGTCCATGGGCGGCATGATCGGCTTCCAGCTGGGTGTGGACCAGCCGAAACTGCTGAAAAGCCTGTGCATCGTCAACAGTGCGCCAGAGGTCAAACTGCGCAGCCGCGACGATTACTGGCAGTGGTTCAAGCGCTGGAGCCTGATGCACGCACTCAGCCTGCGCACCATCGGCAAGGCATTGGGCAGCAAGTTGTTCCCGAAACCCGAACAGGCCGACTTGCGACAAAAAATGGCCGAGCGCTGGGCAAAAAACGACAAACATGCTTATCTCGCCAGCTTCAATGCCATTGTTGGCTGGGGGGTCCAGGAACGACTTTCCAAGGTCACCTGTCCAACCCTCATCGTCAGTGCCGACCGCGACTACACACCGGTGGCGCTGAAGGAAAACTACGTAAAACTGCTGCCCGATGCGCGGCTGGTGGTAATCGCCGATTCACGCCACGCCACGCCACTGGACCAGCCGGAACACTTCAACCAAACGCTGCTGGATTTTCTGACCGCAGTCGACACCACCACTCAGGATCACTGACCCATGCTGAAAAAAATCGCCCTCGCCGCTGGCACCGTCCTGTTTGCCGCCAACCTGATGGCCGCAACGCCCGCCAAGGCGCCGCACGTTTTGCTGGAAACCACCAACGGCCAGATCGAAATCGAACTGGACCCGGTCAAGGCGCCGATCAGTACCAAGAACTTCCTTGAATACGTCGACAGCGGCTTCTACAACAACACGATTTTCCACCGCGTGATCCCCGGTTTCATGGTTCAGGGCGGCGGGTTCACTCAACAGATGCAGCAAAAAGAAACCAAGGCGCCGATCAAGAACGAACACAACAACGGCCTGGTCAACGTTCGTGGCACCTTGTCCATGGCCCGAACTTCCGTGCCTGATTCGGCCACCAGCCAGTTCTTCATCAACGTCAAGGACAACGACTTCCTTGACCAGGGTGACGGCTACGCTGTTTTCGGCAAAGTGGTCAAAGGCATGGACGTGGTCGATATCATCGTCAACACGCCTACCACCAGCAAAAACGGTATGCGTGACGTGCCGGCCGACCCGGTGTTCATCAAGTCGGCCAAGCGCATCGACTGAGACTAAGCTGGACAAGGATGTCCGAGCCGTTGCCGGTGTTTGCCGGCAACGCTCAAAACGTTAAAAGGAGAGCCCGCTCGCGGGCGAATGACCCATGCTTTATCGCCGCTTTGAAAAACTGATCGACGTTTTCCGTGAAGCACCGACGGCGTCCCCGCCGGATCGTGTATTCCCTTTTTATACCTATTACCTCAAACAGGTCTGGCCGAGTTTCGCCGCCCTGTTGATCGTCGGCCTGATTGGTGCATTGATCGAGGTGGCGCTGTTCAGCTACCTGAGCCGCATCATCGACCTGGCCCAAGGCTCGCCGAACGTCAATCTGTTTCGCGAGCACGCCCTCGAACTGACCTGGATGGTGGTGGTGGCGCTGGTGCTGCGCCCCATATTCGTGGGCCTGCATGACCTGCTGGTGCACCAGACCCTCAGCCCCAGCATGACCAGCATGATCCGCTGGCAGAACCACAGCTACGTGCTCAAGCAGAGCCTGAACTTCTTCCAGAACGACTTCGCCGGGCGCATCGCCCAGCGCATCATGCAAACCGGCAACTCACTGCGTGACTCCGCCGTGCAAGCGGTGGATGCGTTGTGGCATGTGCTGATCTACGCCATCAGTTCGCTGGTGCTGTTCGCCGAAGCCGACTGGCGCCTGATAATTCCGCTGCTGACGTGGATCTTCGCCTTCATCGGCGCCCTCTGGTACTTCGTGCCACGGGTCAAGGATCGCTCGGTGGTGGCGTCCGATGCGCGCTCCAAACTCATGGGGCGCATTGTCGACGGCTACACCAACATCACCACCCTGAAGCTATTCGCCCACACCCACTTCGAGCAGCAATACGCCCGCGAAGCGATCAAGGAACAGACCGAAAAAGCCCAACTGGCCGGCCGCGTGGTCACCAGCATGGACGTGGTCATCACCAGCATGAACGGCCTGCTGATCGTCTGCACCACCGGCCTGGCCCTGTGGCTGTGGACGCAGTCGCTGATCAGCGTCGGGGCAATCGCCCTGGCCACCGGCCTGGTGATCCGCATCGTCAACATGTCCGGCTGGATCATGTGGGTGGTGACCGGCATCTTCGAAAACATCGGCATGGTGCAGGATGGCCTGCAGACCATTTCGCAACCGGTCAGCGTCACCGACCGCGACCAGGCCAAACCCCTGGCGGTGGCCCGTGGCGAAGTGCGTTTCGAGCAAGTGGACTTCCACTACGGCAAGAAGAGCGGGATCATCGGCGGCCTCAACCTGACCATCAAGGCTGGCGAGAAAATCGGCCTGATCGGCCCGTCCGGCGCGGGCAAATCGACCTTGGTCAACCTGCTGCTGCGCCTGTACGACGTCGAAGGCGGACGCATCCTGATCGACGGCCAGAACATCGCCGACGTCAGCCAGGAAAGCCTGCGCGAACGCATCGGCATGATCACCCAGGACACCTCGCTGCTGCACCGCTCGATCCGTGACAACCTGCTGTACGGCAAACCCGACGCCACCGATGCCCAACTCTGGGAAGCGGTGCACAAGGCCCGGGCTGACGGTTTCATTCCTTTGCTGTCCGACGCCGAAGGCCGTACCGGTTTCGATGCCCATGTCGGTGAGCGCGGGGTGAAACTTTCCGGCGGCCAGCGCCAGCGCATCGCCATTGCCCGTGTGTTGCTCAAGGACGCGCCGATCCTGATCATGGACGAGGCCACCTCGGCGCTGGATTCGGAAGTCGAAGCGGCGATCCAGGAAAGTCTCGAAACCCTGATGCAGGGCAAGACCGTGATCGCCATCGCTCACCGGCTCTCGACCATCGCCCGGATGGACCGGCTGGTGGTGCTGGAAAACGGCAAGATCGCCGAAACCGGAACCCACGCCGAATTGCTCGCCCATGGAGGCTTGTATGCGCGGTTGTGGCAACACCAGACCGGCGGGTTTGTCGGGATCGATTGAGTCCCGGAACAACACACCGCCCCTGTGGGAGCGAGCTTGCTCGCGATGACGGAGTGTCAGTCGACAGAAATGGCGTCTGATCCACCGCTATCGCGAGCAAGCTCGCTCCCACAGGGATAAGCGTTATACCGAAGATTGAAAAACCGCCAGGCCCTGTCAAACACGGGGCCTGGCGGTTTTTCATGCCTGCTGGAATTCTGAAAAAACCGTGCTGTACTCACTTCAACGTTCTGGAGGTGGTTCTGCAGTCCATCGGCTGGATGCTCAAGGCAGCATAATCTCGAAAGGGCACTCTCTTATGTCTCTGTTAAAACGTTCGGCGACTGAGTTGGTAGGTACGTTCTGGCTGGTATTGGGTGGTTGCGGCAGTGCGGTGTTGGCGGCGGCTTTTCCAGAGGTGGGGATCGGCTTGCTCGGGGTGTCCTTCGCGTTTGGCCTGACCGTACTGACCATGGCCTTCGCCATCGGCCATATTTCCGGCTGTCATCTCAATCCTGCGGTATCCCTCGGTCTGGTGGTCGGTGGGCGGTTTCCGGCGAAGGAATTGCCGGCCTACATCATCGCCCAGGTCATTGGCGGCGTGATTGCAGCCGCCCTGCTGTACTTCATTGCCAGCGGCAAACCCGGTTTCGAACTGGCGGGAGGCCTGGCGTCCAACGGCTACGGCGAACACTCGCCTGGCGGCTATTCAATGGCGGCAGGGTTTGTCTGTGAACTGGTGATGACCGCGATGTTCATCCTGATCATCCTCGGCGCCACCGATAAACGTGCACCGGCAGGACTGGCGCCGATTGCCATCGGCCTGGGGCTGACGCTGATCCACCTGATCTCGATCCCGGTCACCAACACCTCGGTCAACCCGGCGCGCAGCACCGGCCCGGCGCTGATCGTCGGCGGCTGGGCGATTCAACAACTGTGGATGTTCTGGGTCGCACCACTACTCGGCGCAGTCGCCGGCGGTGTGCTGTATCGCTGGCTGGGTAAGGAAGACAACTGACACGTCATAGGGTGAAGATCAGCCTTGTCGATAAGGCAAGGCTGACTTTGCATCCTCAGCATAAGCCAGCACCCCCAGCCGCTCCTGCTCCAGAAAGTCTTTCACCGCCGCCTTCAACCCCGGATGCCGCAGGTAGTGCCAGGAATGGGTGATGACGGGCTCGAATCCACGAATCAGTTTGTGCTCGCCTTGCGCACCGGCATCGAAACGCTGGAAACCGTTGGCGATGGCGTAGTCCATCCCCTGGTAGAAACAGGTCTCGAAATGCAGGCGATCGAACTCCGCCAGGCATCCCCAGTAACGGCCATAAAAGCTGTCGCCCCCCACCAGACTGAACGCCATCGCCACCGGCCGTGACCCCTGCCTGGCCAGCACCACGCGAATCGACTCCGGCATGCGTTCGGCCAACAGACTGAAAAACTCCCGCGTCAGATACGGCCTTTGCCGGCGCACCGCGTAGGTATTGGCGTAGCAGGCATAGACGAAATCCCATTGCGCCTGACTCAACTCCCGCCCCTCTAGCCATTCGAACTCGAAACCCTGCCCGGCCACCTGCTCGCGCTCCTTACGCATCTGTTTGCGCTTGCGCGAACTGAGCACGTCGAGGAAGTCCTGGAAATCCCGATAACCGCGATTCTGCCAGTGATACTGACAGCCAACGCGCTGCAACCAGCCGGGCTGCTCGCTCAATGCCGCATCGGTGAATGGATCGGTGAAATTGATGTGGGCGCTGGAAAGCCCTTCGAGTTCAAGATAGCCCGGCAGGCTTTTCAACAGTTCGAAACCGTCTTCGACCGTGGCTGCCAACAGTCGCGGCCCGGCGACAGGACTGAACGGCACCGCGGTCAACAGCTTGGGGTAGTAATCGATGCCGGCGCGTTCGCAGGCATCGGCCCACGCGTGATCGAACACGTACTCGCCGTAGGAATGCCACTTGCGATAACCGGGCAGCGCGGCGATCAGGCGATCACCTTCAACGTGCAGCAGATGCTCGGGCTGCCAGCCGGAATGGGGGCCGACACTGCCGCTGTCTTCCAGTGCGCTCAAAAAAGCGTGACGCAGAAAAGGCTGACTCTCCGGCACCATTGCATCCCAGGTCTGCGGGGCGATTTCTGACAGTTTTTGCAGGCGTTGCAACGGCATCACCATCCTCACTCTTCGTGGCGTGAAAGCCCCGCGAGTATCGCCTATCGCTCCACATTGCACACGGGCAAAGCGACGACAGTGCTCTAACTCAATAGTTCACGGCAGCTTTGTATCGTCATCGACACGACATCACATTGCCACTGCTCTGTAATAAACCATCGCAATAATGGCGCCTGTTTTTAGAGCGCCGGGTTATACCCGGCCACAGTTTTCCGCCCTTACGGTCGGTTGTGTCCCGGATGGCTCTGTCATCCCCTCTCATCTTCGGAGATTGATATGCGTCTTGCTTCCACGAAAACTGCGGCGGCCTTGTGCGGTGGCCTGTTGCTGGCCATGAGTGTTCCGGCCAGTGCCGCAGTCGACGCCAAACTGCTCGACATGCTCAAGGCTAACGGCTCGATCACCAACGCGCAGTACAGCGAATTGCAAGCCGAGCTGGCCAGGGATCAGAAAGAACAGCAGATTGCCCGTCAGGCTCAGCAAGAGACCAACGAGCAAATCGCGGCCACCGCGAAGAAAACCGACACACTGAGCGCCTTCGACCAGAAGCTTGCATGGGCGGCAAAGACCCAGTTCAAGGGCGATGTGCGCTTTCGTCAGGAAAACGTCCACAACGATGGCGTGCCAAACAACAAGGACCAGGATCGTCAGCGCATTCGTGCCCGCCTGGGTGCCTACAGCGAAATCAACTCGCAGGTCGACACTGGCATCCGTATCGCCACCGGCAGCAACGACGACGCTCGCTCGACCAACCAGGACCTGAACAACTACTTCGACAAGAAGCAGATCTGGCTGGATCAGGGTTACATCGACTACCACCCGGATGCGATCAAGAACCTGCACCTGGTTGGCGGCAAGATGCCACAACAATGGGTGAGCATGGGCGACATCATCTGGGATAGCGACATCAACCCGGAAGGTCTGGCCGTCACCTACAAATACCCGTTGAGCGGCCGCACCGAGCTGTTCGGTAGCGCCGGTCACTACACCCTCAAGGACAACGTCGACGGCGAAGGCGTGCAATTCAAGCACGACCTGCGTCTGTACGCCGGCCAGTTGGGTGCGCGCTTCGCCATCACCGACAGCATGAAAATGACCTTGGGCGGCAGTCTCTATGCCTACGACAACGATGACAGCAGCGCCTGCCCGACCTCGGGTACCGTTACTACGCCATGCGCACTGGCCGTCAACGGCAACAGCCCGGGCGAACAGTTCAAACTGTACGAAGGCTTTGGTCAGCTGGACTTCAGCAACCTGCCGGTTCCGCTGTCGATCTACGGTCAGTACGTGAACAACGCCGATGCCAGCAACGACCAGGACACTGGCTGGCTGGCCGGTGTGAAGTCCAAGCTCTACGGCTTCAACGTGGACTACAACTACCGCGACGTGCAGCGTAACTCTGTGGTGGGCGCCTTCACCGACTCCGACTTCGCCAACGGCTTCACCGGTTCGCGCGGCAGCAAGCTGAAAGTGAGCTACGACCTGGACAAGAACTTTGCCCTGGGCGCGACCTACTACATGGCGACCTCGGATCAGACCAACGCCAACATCAACAAGAAGGATTCGGACATCAACACCCTGCAACTGGATGCCGAAGCCAAGTTCTGATTCACCCCGCTACACGACTCGGGCAAGGAAGCCCGGGCCCCTTTTACAGCCTGGCGTTGATGTATCGGTCCCCATCATCCTCCGATGCATCAACGCGAGACTGTTTTCTCTCCCCCCTTCGAATCAGCTTGATGTGGCGAGCGAGCTTGCTCGCGCTGGACTGCGAAGCGGTCCCGGAACCAGCCACCGCGATTTGACAGACATACCGCCTCTGCCTGTTTTACGACGACTTCGTCGCCGAACGGGGGCAAGCCCCCTCGCCACAAAAGCCCTCAAGACAAAAACTCCCCGCAAAAAAATCGCAGCCTTCGGCAGCTCCTACAGGACCGGATTCATCGCGATGTCACGTTGAAACCGTAGGAGCTGCCGCAGGCTGCGATCTTTTTAGCCGCAGTATCAGCGCTTGCGCAGCAACACGCTACCAATCGAGTAACCGGCGCCGAACGAGCTGAGCACGGCCAGCGAACCGGCGGCCAGATCGTCCTGGTTCTTGTGGAACGCAATCACGGAACCGGCGGAACTGGTGTTGGCGTAGGTGTCGAGAATCACCGGGGCTTCCTGTTCGGTCGCATCGCGGCCCAGCAGTTTCTTGACGATCAGGTGGTTCATGCTGAGGTTGGCCTGGTGCAGCCAGAAGCGCTTCACGTCGCTGATGTTGAGCTGGTTCTGTTGCAGATGCTCAGCGATCAGCTCGGCCACCATCGGGCAGACTTCCTTGAACACCTTGCGGCCTTCCTGCACGAACAGTTTGTCCTTGGCGCCGATGCCCTCTTGCGCCGCGCGGTTGAGGAAGCCGAAGTTGTTGCGGATGTTGTTGGAGAACTTGGTCAGCAGCTTGGTGCTGACGACGTCGAACTGGTACGGGGACGTCGCCAGGTCGGCACGCTCGATGATCACCGCGGTGGCGGCATCGCCGAAGATGAAGTGGCTGTCGCGGTCACGGAAGTTCAGGTGGCCGGTGCAGACTTCCGGGTTGACCATCAGGACCGCGCGGGCCTGGCCCAGTTGCACGCTGTTGGCGGCAGTCTGGATACCAAAGGTCGCCGAGGAGCACGCCACGTTCATGTCGAAACCGAAACCCTGGATGCCCAGCGCTTCCTGGACTTCGATGGCAATGGCCGGGTAGGCACGTTGCAGGTTGGAGCAGGCGACGATCACGCCGTCGATGTCCGCTGCGGTCTTGCCGGCACGCTGCAGGGCTTGTTCGGCCGCGCCGATGGCCATCTGGCAAAGCACCGACCATTCGTCGTTGGAGCGCTCCGGCAGGCGCGGGGCCATGCGCTGCGGGTCGAGAATGCCGTCCTTGTCCATGACAAAGCGGCTCTTGATGCCGGAGGCTTTTTCGATGAATGCGGCGCTGGACTCGGTCAACGCCTGCACTTCACCGTGTGCGATGGCGTCGGCATTGTCGGCGTTGAATTGCGCGACGTAAGTATTGAAAGACTGGACCAGCTCTTCATTGGAAATGCTGTTGGCCGGGGTGTACAGGCCGGTGCCACTGATGACGACGTTATGCATGGTCGTGTCTCTAATCTGTTCAGGCAGAAAGTATTGGTACCGTCGTACCAACACACAAAGGGTCTATTCCCGTCCGGGGACGCAAACCTGGCATCGCTTTATTCCGTGACGTGACCTGGCCGAAGGCTCTAGGTCGCGAAACCGGCGTTTATGGTCGCGAAGTTTGCCATAAACCTTGGGTTTTGGCGCCTTTTTGCTGGATGAACCCTACCTGCGGGCCATGCAAAACTGTGGGAGCGAGCTTGCTCGCGATTACGGCCTGACAGGCAACATAGATGTTGAATGTGATGCCCCCATCGCGAGCAAGCTCGCTCCCACAGGGTATTGCAGTGGTCTCAGGTCTAGGGTTCGACCTGGCTCCACTGCTTGCTCAGGCGCTTGTCGGAGATCGGCACCTTGGTTCCCAGTTGTTGCGCAAACAGCGAAACCCGGTATTCCTCCAGCCACCAGCGATACAACTCCAGCTGCGGATCGCGCTTGCCTTCCTGGGCATGTTTGCTGGCGCGAGTCTGGTATTGCGTCCACAGGCCGCTCAATTCGCCGCTCCAGACCCGGTCGCGCTGCACCTGGGCAGCGATTTTTTCGAAGCGCTGCTCAATGGCCTTGAGGTAACGCGGCAACTCCTTGAGCCACTGCATCGGTGTTTCCCGGACAAACCCCGGATAGACCAGGTGGCTGAGCTGCTGCTTGATGTCGTTCAGGGCCACGGCCTGCGCCAGGTCGATCTTTCCCTTGAAGCGTTTTTGCAGGCCATGCCAGAGTTTGAGGATTTCCAGGGTCAGCTTCGCCATGCGCTCGGCGTGCTCGGTCCAGGCACCACGCTTGCGTTCGGCCAGCGACGCCAATCCGGCGCCATCGCGTGGCAGCGGGTCTTCACCTTCGAGAATGCAGCTGTCGAGGCTGGCCAGCAGAATGTCTTCCACCAGCGCATCGACACGCCCCATGTCGCGGTACAGCAGGCCCAGCTCGGTCAGGCCCGGCAACTTGCCACGGAGGAATTTCGCCGACTCGGCCAGTTGCTGCATCAGCAGGCGTTGCAGGGCACGGCGATGCTGGAACTCGGCCTCGGCCGGCGTCGAGAAACGCCCTTCCTTGACCGTGCCGGCTTCTTCCACCAGTGCCGGATAGACCGTCATCGACAGCCCGGCGATCTTCTGCTGGGTTTTCTCGGCCACCGCGGCGAAGACTTTCGGCTCCACCGGCTGCTGGCTCTTCGCGGTTTGCGGCACCGCCAATGCGGCCTGGCTGGCCTCGGCGAAACGCGCCGTCAACTCGGCCAGATCACGCCCTTCACCGAGGAACTTGCCCTGCCCGTCGACGATTTCCAGGTTCATCCGCAGATGGCTTTCGATTTGCTGTGCCGCCTCGGCCCAGGCTTCATCACTGACCCGCGCTCCGGTCATGCGCAGCAACTCACGACCCAGGGCCTGGGGCAGCGAGCCCTCGGCAAAGGTCATGCGCTGCAGGGCGGCCTTGACGAAGTCCGGCACCGGCACGAAGTTTTTGCGCAGGGCCTTGGGCAGGTTGCGCACCAGGGCAATGCACTTGGCTTCGATGACACCCGGCACCAGCCATTCCAGGCGCTCCGGCGGCAGCATCGGCAACAGCGGTGCCGGCACGCGCAGGGTCACGCCGTCCCGTGGATGGTTGGGCTCGAAGTGGTAGCTGAGGGCCAACTCCAGATCGCCGATGTGCAGCGTATCCGGGTAATGCTGTGCGGTGACCTCGCTGGCTTCACGGGCCAGCACGTCTTCTTCGCGCATGATCAACAGCTGCGGATCTTTCTGACTGTTGATCCGGTACCAGCTGTCGAAGGTCGCGGTCTGATGAATCTCCGCCGGCAGGCGCGCGTCGTAGAAGGCGTACAGAGTTTCTTCATCCGCCAGGATGTCGCGACGGCGGGCCTTGGCTTCCAGTTCGTCGAGTTGTTCCAGCAACTGTTTGTTGGCGGTCAAACACTTGGCTTTGGACTGAATCTCGCCGCGCACCAGCGCTTCGCGGATAAACAATTCGCGCGAAACCACCGGGTCCACCGGGCCGTAATGCACCGGCCGCCGCCCGACCACGATCAACCCGAACAGGGTGATCTGCTCGAACGCAACCACCTGGCCGCGCTTCTTCTCCCAATGTGGCTCGAAGTGGTTTTTCTTGATCAGGTGCCCGGCGAGCGGTTCGATCCAGTCGGCGTCGATCTTCGCCACCATGCGCGCGTAAAGCTTGGTGGTTTCCACCAGTTCGGCGGTCATCAGCCACTGCGGACGCTTCTTGCCGATGCCCGACGACGGATGAATCCAGAACCGCCGCTGACGCGCGCCGAGGTAATCGCCCTCTTCGGTTTTCTGGCCGATCTGGCTGAGCAAACCCACCAGCACCGCTTTGTGCAGTTTCGGGTAATCCGCCGGCTCTTTATTGAGGCTCAGCTGCATGTCGCGGCAGATCAGGCTCAACTGGCGATGGGAGTCGCGCCATTCGCGCAGGCGCAGGTAATTCAGGAAATTCTTGCGGCACCAGTTGCGCAGCGGGTTGGCGGTCAGCGCCTGGCGTTGCTCCTCAAATCCGCGCCACAGGTTGACCAGGCCGGCGAAGTCCGAGTCGGCGTCTTTCCACTGGGCGTGGGCCTGATCCGCCGCTTGCTGACGCTCCGGAGGACGTTCGCGCGGGTCCTGGATCGACATGGCGCTGGCGACGATCAGCACTTCCTGCAAGCTGCCGAGCTTCGCCGCCTCCAGCAACATGCGCCCCATGCGCGGGTCCACCGGCAGCCGCGCCAATTGGCGACCGAGCGGCGTCAGCTGGCTGTTGCGATCCACTGCCGAGAGTTCCTGCAGCAGGTTGTAACCGTCGCTGATGGCCTTGCCATCCGGCGGCTCGATGAACGGGAACGCGCTGACCTCACCAAGGCGCAGGTGCAACATCTGCAAAATGACCGCCGCGAGGTTGGTCCGCAGGATTTCCGGATCGGTAAATTCCGGGCGACCGAGGAAATCCTCTTCGCTGTACAGGCGCACGCAAATACCCGGCTCGACCCGTCCACAACGGCCCTTGCGCTGGTTGGCGCTGGCCTGGGAAACGGCTTCGATCGGCAGGCGCTGGACCTTGGCCCGGTAGCTGTAGCGGCTGATGCGCGCGGTGCCGCTGTCGATCACGTAGCGGATGCCCGGCACCGTCAGCGAGGTTTCCGCGACGTTGGTCGCCAGCACCACGCGACGCCCTGGGTGCGACTGGAAAATCCGCTGCTGCTCGGCCGGCGACAGGCGCGCGTACAACGGCAGGATTTCAGTGTGCTTGAGCTGGGCCTTGCGCAGCATGTCGGCGGCGTCGCGAATCTCGCGTTCACCGGGCAGGAACACCAGCACGTCACCGGGACTGCGACGTTCACTGCGCTCATACGCGGCGATTTCGTCGAGGGTGGCGAGGATCGCCTGATCCACCGTCAGGTCGTCCTCGACGCGGTTACCCTCTTCGTCCTGCTCCAGGGTCAGCGGGCGATACCAGGTGTCCACCGGGAACGTACGGCCGGACACCTCGACAATCGGCGCATCGTCGAAATGCTTGGAGAAACGCTCAAGGTCGATGGTCGCCGAGGTGATGATGACCTTCAGGTCCGGGCGGCGCGGCAGCAGGGTTTTCAGGTAGCCGAGCAGGAAGTCGATGTTGAGGCTGCGTTCGTGGGCTTCGTCGACGATGATCGTGTCGTAGCGTTCCAGATAGCGGTCGTTCTGGGTTTCCGCCAGCAGGATGCCGTCGGTCATCAGTTTGATCAGGGTATTGGAATCGCTCTGGTCCTCGAAGCGCACCTGATAGCCGACCAGTGCGCCCAACGGCGTGCCCAGCTCTTCGGCGACCCGGCTGGCCACGCTGCGCGCGGCGATCCGCCGTGGCTGGGTGTGACCGATCAAGCCATGCTGGCCGCGACCGATCTCCAGGCAGATCTTCGGTAACTGGGTGGTTTTACCCGAGCCGGTCTCGCCCGCGATGATCAGCACCTGATGCTTTTCCAGCGCCGTCTTGATTTCGTCGCGCTTGGCGGCAATCGGCAAACTGTCGTCGTAACGAATCACCGGCAGGCTGGCGCGGCGCGCCAGCACCTGGTCACAGGACGCCTGCATGCGCGCCACCCACTGGCCCAGTTTGGCCTCATCGGGTTTCTTGCGCAGCTCAAGCAACTGCCGCCGCAGCCGGTGGCGGTCGGCGAGCATGGCGTGATCGAGGTTTTTCAGCAGTTTGTCGATGGAGGGCGATTCGTCGGTCATCGGGTACGCAATTCAGTCGTCTAGTGGCGCAGGGTGGCGATTGTCGCAGATTTTACGACCGCTGCGCGGCCGATCGCGAGCAGGCTCGCTCCCACACTGGATCTATAGCGACCACAAAATCGGGGCACGCCACGGTCAAATGTGGGAGCGAGCTTGCTCGCGATCGATTGCGAAGCAACCGCAGAGAACTACTCGTTATCGAGGCCCTTGCGCCGATACGGAAACACATCAATCACCTTCCCCGCCCGAATCGCCTCCTGCAGGCTTTTCCAGTAATCGGCGTTGTACAGCTCGCCATGCAACTGATCGAACAACTTGCGCTGCCCCGAGTCGGCAAACAGGAACGGCGGAAACTCTTCCGGGAACACATCCAGCGGCCCGATCGAGTACCAGGGTTCGGACGCCATCTCGTCTTCCGGCGTGCGCGGTTGTGGAATGTGGCGGAAGTTGGCCTCGGTGAGAAAGCAGATTTCGTCGTAGTCGTAGAACACCACCCGGCCGTGACGGGTGACGCCAAAGTTCTTCAGCAGCATGTCACCGGGAAAGATGTTGGCCGCCGCCAGTTGCTTGATCGCCAGGCCGTAGTCTTCCAGGGCTTCGCGCACCTGCGCCTCGTTGGCGTTTTCCAGGTACAGGTTCAGCGGAGTCATGCGCCGTTCGGTCCAGCAGTGACGGATCAGCACCGTGTCGCCTTCCACCGACACCGTGGACGGCGCAACGTCCAGCAGCTCCTCCAGACACGCCGGGTCGAACTTGCTCAGCGGGAAACGGAAGTCGGCGAATTCCTGGGTATCGGCCATGCGCCCGACCCGGTCGACGCTTTTCACCAGGCGGTACTTTTCGATCACCGTGGCGCGGTCGACGTTTTTCGATGGCGAGAAACGGTCCTTGATGATTTTGAACACGGTGTTGAACCCCGGCAGGGTGAACACGCTCATGACCATGCCGCGCACGCCGGGGGCCATGATGAACTGGTCGTCGGTGTTGGCCAGGTGATTGATCAGCGCCCGGTAGAACTCCGACTTGCCGTGCTTGTAGAAGCCGATCGAGGTGTACAGCTCGGCAATGTGCTTGCCCGGCAGGATGCGCCGCAGGAAGCCGATGAACTCCGCCGGCACCGGCACATCCACCATGAAATACGAGCGGGTGAAGGAGAAAATGATCGACACGTCTGCTTCGTCGGTGATCAGCGCATCGATCTGGATGCCGCGACCTTCCAGGTGCAGCAAGGGAATTGCCAGCGGCCATTGCTCGTCGGCGGTGTAGATGCGCCCCACCAGGTACGCACCTTTATTACGGTACAGCACTGAGGAAAACAGCTCGACGCTCAGCTCCGGGTCCTTGCACACCCAGTCCGGCAGGTTCTCGCGCAATTGCGCTTCGAGGCGTTTCAGGTCACCGGACAGGTCGGCGTAATCCTCGCTGAAGCGGTAGTCGGCGAAGATGCTGGCAAGCATCGCCGACAATTGGCCTTGTGGCTTGTAGGTGCGGGTTTGCGCGGCCCGGGCACGGCGCAGGCTCGGCCGGGTGGTGTGGATGAACATGCAGCCGTCGCTGATCAGGTCATGGCTGAACAGCCCGCAGAAGATCGAGTTGTACCAGGTCTCGGACAATTCATCGTCGAAGCGCAGGTCGATCAGGCTGATGTAGGCACTTTTCACCAGTGGCCAGCAGCTGACGTCCAGGGTTTCGGCGTCAAACGCGGTGCGCAGTCGCTCCACCGTTTCACTGACTTTATCTTCGTACAGATTGATCCGCGCTGCCGACGCCGATTGTGTCTCTTGCCACCGGGCCTGTTCGAAGCGGGCCCGGGCACCGTCGGTGATCTGCCGGAAATGCTCGCGGTAATCGTCAAAGCCATCGAGGATCAAGCGGGCGATGTCGGCGGCTGGCCATTGCTGCGGCATGGTGAGACCTCTGCGGGAATTCGGGAGGCTTGAGCTTAGCCAGTGAAGCGGGTGCAGGAGAAGCGTAATTTTCCAGGCGCCGCGTCATCGACGCCCTGAAGAGTTCAATGCCCGGTTTTCGGTTGCCATCGATCACGCACTCAGCAACACTTTCGCCCCTTCATCATGGAAGGACCGCGCTGTGAACCCCGTCGATATTTTCCGTTTACTGTCCCTGGCGGCCATTTGGGGTGCGAGTTTTCTGTTCATGCGCATCATCGCCCCAGTGATCGGCTCCCTGCCCACCGCGTTTTTCCGCGTATCGATTGCCGCCGTCGGGTTGCTGGTGATTCTTGGCCTGATGCGCATCAGCTGGGATTTCAAGGGCAAACTCAAGACCGTGATGCTGCTCGGGGTGATCAATTCCGGCATCCCGGCGACCCTGTACTCCGTTGCCGCGCAGGTGCTGCCTGCCGGTTATTCGTCGATTTTCAATGCCACGACACCCTTGATGGGCGTGCTGATCGGCGGCCTGTTTTTCCATGAAAGGCTCACTGGCGCCAAGCTCGGCGGCGTATTCCTGGGGTTGTTCGGCGTGGGCGTGCTGACCCGTGCCGGTCCGGTGGCGTTCGATATGGCACTGCTGATGGGGGCCGTCGCCTGCCTGCTCGCCACCACGTGCTACGGATTTGCCGGATTCCTGGCCCGCCGCTGGCTCGATCAGGCCGGCGGTCTCGATAGTCGTTTGTCGGCACTGGGCAGCATGCTCGGCGCGACCTTGTTCCTGTTGCCGCTGTTCGGCTACAGCGTGATCAGCCAGCCACCGGCGAGCTGGGGCGGCTGGAGCGTGTGGCTGTCGTTGCTGGGATTGGGGCTGGGCTGCACGGCGTTTGCCTACATTATTTACTTCCGGCTGCTGAGCTCGATTGGCCCGGTGAAATCGATGACCACGACCTTCCTGATCCCGCTGTTTGGCGTGTTGTGGGGGGCGCTGTTTCTCGATGAGCCGCTGTCGATGGCGCATATCTATGGTGGGGTGTTGATTGCGCTGGCGTTGTGGCTGGTGTTGAAGCCTGCTGCGGTGAAGCCGGGCTTGGTGGCTGAGCGGTAGAATTGTTGCGTTGCCGATGACGCCTTCGCGAGCAAGCCCGCTCCCACAGGGTTTGCGCGGTCCTTGTGGGAGCGGGCTTGCTCGCGAAGGCGATAGACCAGACACCAACAATCACAAAGCGGAAAGACTCACCTCCCCATCCACCAGCCGCCGAATCCCCAGCGGATTGCCGTTCTGCAACGCCTCGGGCAGCAGCGCATCCGG
Organism: Pseudomonas sp. GNP012; assembly: GCF_054343835.1. NCBI lineage: Bacteria > Pseudomonadati > Pseudomonadota > Gammaproteobacteria > Pseudomonadales > Pseudomonadaceae > Pseudomonas > Pseudomonas sp. GNP012. The sequence continues at coordinate 3,872,753 of NZ_JBTGUU010000001.1, forward strand.
ATAATTCTGGAAGCACACCGGCCGCAGGAAACGATCGATCGCCTGGGTGCCGACCGAAGTGCCCCGCGAGTCGGATGTCGCCGGATACGGCCCGCCATGTACCATGGACTCACAGACTTCGACCCCGGTCGGATAACCGTTGAGCAAGATCCGCCCCACTTTCTCTTGCAACAGTTCCGCCAGCCAGCGGTACTCCAGCAGTTCGTCGGCCTCGCCAATCAAGGTCGCGGTCAATTGCCCGCGCAAACCCTGAAATGCTGCCGCCAACTGTGCCCGATCCTCGACCTCGATGACGATGGTGGTGGGCCCGAACACTTCCTCCTGCAGCAATTGATCGCCCTTGAGCAACAGGCTGGCATCGGCCTTGAACACCTGCGGCTGCGCCTGATTGCCCTGTTGCGGCCGGCCCGCCAGATGGCTCAGGCCCGGATGTTCGTGCAATTCGCCAAGGCCCCGGTTGTAGCTGGCCAGCGTGCCGGCATTGAGCATGGTTTGCGCCGGCTGCTGGTTCATGTGGGCGCAAAAAACATCAAGAAAAGCACTGAACTGCGGCGAGCGCACACCAATGACCAATCCGGGGTTGGTGCAGAACTGGCCACAGCCCAGGGTGACGGAACCTGCCAATTGCGCCGCGATCTGCTCACCGCGCACCTCGAGGGCTTGCGGCAGCAGGAACACCGGATTGATGCTCGACATCTCGGCGAACACCGGGATCGGCTGCGGCCGGTTTGCAGCCATGTGGCTCAGGGCGTTGCCGCCCTTGAGTGAACCGGTGAAGCCCACTGCCTGAATCGCCGGATGCTTGACCAGCGTTTCACCGACACCACCGCCGTAGATCATGTTGAACACACCCGCCGGCATCTCGGTTTTTTCCGCGGCACGGATGATCGCGTCAGCCACCCATTGTGCGGTTGCCATGTGCCCGCTGTGGGCCTTGAACACCACCGGGCAACCGGCGGCCAGTGCCGAGGCGGTATCGCCACCGGCGGTGGAAAAGGCCAGCGGGAAGTTGCTCGCACCGAACACCGCCACCGGCCCCAGGGCGATGCGGTACTGACGCAGATCCGGACGTGGCAATGGCTGGCGATCCGGCAAGGCTCGGTCGATGCGCGCACCATAGAAGTCACCGCGACGCAGCACCTTGGCGAACAGGCGCAACTGGCCGCTGGTGCGGCCACGCTCACCTTGAATACGCCCGGCCGGCAACGCTGTCTCGCGACACACGGTGGCGACAAACTCATCGCCCAACCCGTCGATTTCATCGGCGATGGCGTCGAGAAACCGCGCGCGTTTTTCCGCACTCAGATTACGGTAGGTCGGGTATGCCGCAGCCGCCGCTTTGGCAGCGGCATCCACTTCGGCTTCGCTGGCCTGGAAGAACGTTCCGGGCAAGGGTTCGCCGGTGGTGGCGTCGAGGCTTTGCAGCTGCAACGTGCCGTTGGCGCTGCGGCGGCCGCCGATGTAGTTGTGTCCAGGAAACAGGCTCATGTGGATTCCTTGATCGGTTAAAGACCTGCAGGGGTCAGAGTGTGCGTACCTGACCGATAGCCAGCGGCTGGGCGCTCTCGCCGATGCCGTTGACCAAAGGCGCACCGAACTCATCGAGACTGATCTGGAAGCTATCCCCCGGCTGGGTCTTCACACCGTCGGCAAACGACAGCGTGGCGGTACCGAAGTAGTGCACGTGAACATCGCCGGGACGCAAAAACTGCGCGTACTTGAAGTGATGAAATTCGAGGTTGGCCAGGCTGTGGCACATGTTGTCCTCGCCGCTGAGAAACTCTTTTTCCCAGATCGTCTGGCCGTTGCGCGTGATGCGGCTGGTGCCGACCAGATGTCTGGGCAACTCACCGACGCGCAGCTCCGGGCCAAAGGAGCAGCAACGCAGCTTCGAATGAGCGAGATACAGGTAGTTGCGCCGCTCCATGACGTGGTCGGAGAACTCATTACCCAGTGCATAACCGACACGGTACGGCTGGCCGTCGTCGCCGATCACATACAGGCCGGTCAGTTCCGGCTCCTCACCGGCATCCTCGGCAAACGGCGGCACCGGGAAGTCCGCACCGGGACGCACGACGATGCTGCCGTCGCCCTTGTAGAACCACTCCGGTTGCGCGCCGACCTGCTCCGCCGCCGGTTTGCCGCCCTCCAACCCCCACTTGAACATGCGCATGGTGTCGGTCATGCCGGCTTCGACTTCACCGTCGTGCTGGTGCATTTTGTCCCGCGTCGCGGCGCTGCCCAGATGGGTCAGGCCGGTGCCGCTGATCAGGCAATGGGCGGGGTCTTCGTGGTCCAGCGGCGGCAGGACCTTGTGTTGCTGCAATAGCTGCGCGTAATCCGGACCGGGGTCGCTGCCGCGCCGGGCGATTTCTTCTTGCAGGCTGCACTGGGCACGGATGGCGGCCAGGGCCAGTTCACGGGTACTGCGGGTATCGCGCAGTACCTGGACCCGAGCACCCTCAACCACGCCAACCTGGCGTTGCCCATCGGTGTTTTCAAACTGAATCAGGCGCATGTCGGCCCTCCGAAAAGTCGTGGTGGGCGCCGCGAGAAAGCGGCGCCGGACGGTCACTCGATGATGTTGAAATCGCTAAGGTACTCATCGGAGATTTCCAGGCCCAGGCCCGGCTTGTTGTCATCCAGCTGGATGTAGCCGTTGACCGGTTGCGGCTCGCCCTTGAACACGTAGTAGAAGAGCTCGTTGCCGACTTCGACGTCGAACACCGGGAAGAACTCGGCCATAGGCGAAGCCGTAGTGGACATGGTCAGGTGGTAGTTGTGCATCTGCCCGGCATGCGGGATGACCGGCACCGACCAGGCCTCGGCCATGGCGTTGATCTTGCGCGCGGCGGTGATGCCGCCGACGCGGTTGGTGTCGTACTGGATCACGTCGACGGCACGGCGTTCCAGCAGGTCCTTGAAGCCGTAGGAAGTGAATTCGTGTTCGCCACCGGAGATCGGCATGATCCCCATCTTCTTCAGCTCGATATAGCCTTCGATGTCGTCGGCGATCACCGGTTCTTCGAGCCAGCGCGGTTCGAACTCGGCCAGTTTCGGCAACATGCGCCGGGCATACTCGAGGGTCCAGCCCATGTAGCACTCGAGCATGATGTCGACGTCGGGGCCGGCCAGCTCACGCAGGGCGCGCACTTGTTCGATGTTGCGGCGCATGCCAGCCGGACCGTCCTTCGGGCCGTAGCCGAAACGCATCTTCAGCGCGGTGAACCCCTGGCTCAGGTAGCCTTGGGCTTCTTCAAGGAACAGGTCGAGGTTGTCGTTGGCGTAGAGCTTGGACGCGTAGGTCCAGATCTTTTCCTTGGTGCGCCCGCCGAGCAGCTTGAACACCGGCTTGTTCACTGCTTTGCCCATGATGTCCCAGATCGCAATGTCGATGGCCGAGATCGCCGCCATGCCGATGCCCTTGCGGCCCCAGGCGTGGCTCTGGCGGTACATTTTCTGCCAGATGTATTCGTTGTCGAACGGGTCTTCGCCAATGGCGATCGGCGCCAGGTAGGTGTCGATGATTTCCTTGGCCACGCGCGGCGCCAGGGCGCAGTTACCGATGCCGACGAGGCCGGTGTCGGTCTCGACTTCCACCACCAGCCAGCCGTGGAAACGGAACGAGCCCATGGCGTCGCCGCGCTCGAACAGGATGTCGCTGGCGTTGGTGCAGAAGTGCGCCTGGGGTGGCACGACTTTGCCTTTCCACTCGAAAACGCGGGTACGGATCGCTTTGATTTTCATGAATACAGTTTCCTTGCGCTGCCGGCTTCTTGTCATTGTGAGTCGCTGCGCACTGCCGCTCGGGCGGCTGTCTTGCGCATTCGATGGAGCGACTTTAGCCAGCGGCCAAGGGCTGCGGATAATCACTTATGCGTATCCGGCGATAACCTGGAGTGATAGCTGAATTCGGTTATTGTGCGTTTCGGGTTATCGGGTGACACAAAACAAAAGTGGGAGCGGGCTTGCTCGCGAATGCGGTGGGTCAGTCGACGTATCGGTCGTCTGACCCACCGCATTCGCGAGCAAGCCCGCTCCCACAGGGGATTGTTGTTGTTTTAGAAATCCGGGATCAGTGGCGGTTGCGCCCCATCCGGCACGCAATCTCGAACGCCTGGCGAATCGCACCGACGTTGGCCTTGCCCTGCCCCGCGATGTCGAACGCGGTGCCATGGGCCGGGGTGGTGATCGGGATCGGCAAGCCTCCCTGCACCGTGACGCCACGGGAGAAGCCCATCAGCTTGATCGCGATCTGGCCCTGGTCGTGGTACATCGTGACGACCGCGTCAAAGGCACTGACATCGCCCTGGACCTTGAGGAAGATCGTGTCGGCCGGATAAGGCCCGTCCGCCGCGATCCCCAGTGCCTGCGCCGAACGCACCGCCGGGCCGATGATGTCCAGTTCCTCGCGACCGAACGAACCGTTATCTCCGTTATGCGGATTCAGCCCGCAGACGCCGATGCGCGGCTTTTCCAGCCCGTTGCGCTTGAGCGCGGTGTCGATCAGTTGAATCGCTTCGACCACCCGTTGCTGGCTGAGCAGGCCCGGCACATCGGCCAGGGCCACATGGGAGGTCACCCGCGAAGTCCAGAGATTGTCGAGCACGTTGAATTCGCAGAACGGTCCATGGAAATCCAGCAGCTCGGCGAACCAGTGCAGCTCATCGCTGTGGGCCATGCCGGCCATGTGCAGTGAAGTCTTGTTCAATGGCCCGAACAACACCGCGTCGGTGATGCCCGCTTCGGTCAGGCGCAGGGCCTTTTCCAGGGTGTCGAGGCTGTAGCGGCCACCGATGACGCTGGCCTCGCTACGCGCAAACTCACCGATAGTGTCACCGCGAAAGTCATAGAACAGCGGCGTGTCATCGACGAATGCCAGCTGCTCCAGGGACTCGACGCGACGATAGGGAAATTCCATCCCGGCAATGCGCATGCCGCGACGCATTTCCGCTTCGTCGGCGATCAGGATCACATTGGCCTGGGCACGCACTTCAGGCTCGCCCAGCAGGCGCGCAATCAGCTCAGGGCCGATGCCCGCCGGGTCCCCCAGGACCATCGCGATGGTGGATTTGCTCATGCTTCACTCCTCAAGGGTTCAGGCTGCGCCCGGTCGTTGGCGCAAGGCTCACAGCGATAGACCCGGTGCGCGTTGCTGTAGAAAAGTCGTTCCTGATCGGCTGTCGGCAGATCGGCGACGATGGATTTGAAACCGCTGTAGATGTCATCGAACGAGCCGCACAGGCTGTCCACGGGGAAATTGCTGGCGAACATCGCCCGGTGGCTGCCGAACATGGCGATCACCTCGCGCACGATCCAGGTGTTGTCCTTGGCGCGCCAGCGCTGGCCACCCTGCCCCAGGCCGGAAATCTTCACCTGCACGTTCGGCCACTGCGCCAGCCGCGCCAGCGCCAGACGCCAGCCCGCCAGGCCTTCGGCGCTACGGTCATTGGGCAAACCGGCGTGGTTGAGAATCAGCGTGATACCAGGAAAATCCCGGGCCAGGCGTTCGGCCTCGTGCAGGTTCCACCAGGACGTCTGCAAATCGAAATGCAGCCCCAGCCCTTCGAGCGCGGCGTAACTGCGGCGCCAGTGTTCGTCACTCATCAGGCTGCGCATGTGCCCCACCTGCGCCGGCGCGATCGGGCCACCGGGTTTGTGGCGCACGCTGCGCACATGCTTGAAACGCGCCTGTTCGGTGAGCACATCGATAGCGTCCGGATGATCGAGCCAGGCTTGCGCCACGACCGCATTCGGCACGCCGTAGCGGGCGGCCAGTTGCTCGATGAAACGGGTTTCGCCAATCGGGTCCTGCGGGTTCCACTCGGTCTCGACGTACACCGTTTGCACGACGTTATGGGAACCTGCATCGGCGAAGTAATCCTCGGGAAAATAGCGGCGCTTGATCGCGCTGTAGTCTCCGTAGCGAAAGGGTATGTTGGCCTCGGGGGCAAGCCATGGGTGGTCGTTGACGGTCGGGTCCCAGAAGTGATGATGGGCGTCGATGATCGGGCCGTTCCACAACGCATTAGTCATGGCGCACCTCATCCAGGCTGATGAACAACGTCGCCAGCACGAAGACTGCCGAGCACGCCGCGAAGAACCCGAGTACCGGGGCGAAGCCACCGGTCGCCTGCAGGATCACGCCCACCAGGATCGGCACCGCGATGCCGCCGCAGCTGCCGGCCATGTTCATCACGCCGCCGATCAAACCGACCCGCGCCGGCGCCGCCAGCAGCGCCGGGAAGCTCCAGTAGAGGCTGCCCCACATCAGGAAGAACGCGGTCATGGCCAGCAGCGCCACCGCCGCAAAAGGATTGCTCAACGTCGGCAGCAACAGGAATGCGCCGAGGGCCACCAGCCCGGAAAACGCCAGCAGGCTCTTGACCGCCACCGCGCGACTCACGCCTTTGCGAATCAAGCCATCACAGAGGAAACCACCGGTCAACGAACCCAGTGCACCGCAGACAAAAATCACGAAGGTCGCCGCACCAATCCCCTTGATATCGAAACCCCGGGCCTGGGCAAGGTAACTCGGGCCCCAGGTCAGCAGGCCGAAATACACCATCGCCCAACTTGCCCGGCCGATCAGCAAACCGCTGAGCGAGCGTGGCGCAATACCCAGCCCCTTGACCGGCGCCCGGGCCGCTTCGGCGGCGGGCGTTGCACGGCCGGCGTTGATTTTCTCAAGCTCCGCCGCATTGACTTGCGGGTGACCGGCCGGGTCATCGCGCAGATAACGCCGTGCCAGCCAGGCCAGCACCAGGGTGGCGATGCCGGCGATCACGAAGGCCAGGCGCCAGGAGTCCAGCGAGGCAATCAACCAGGCAATGATCAACCCGCCAAGGGCCACGCCCAACGGGCTGCCGCTGTCCATCAATACCGCGCCGCGACTGCGCTCGCTCGGGGCCAGCCACAGGGAAATCAGCTTGCCGCCCGACGGGAACAGCGGTGCTTCGGCGGCGCCCAGTGCAACCCGGGCAAACAACAAAGATAAGCCGCCGGTGGCGAACGCCGCCAGCACCTGAAACGTGCCCCACAACCCGGTGGACCAACTGATGACCCGATGCGCGCCGAAGCGGTCGATCAGCCAGCCGCCGGGAATCTGCAACAGTGCGTAGGCCCAGAAAAAGCTGCTGAGGATCAGCCCTTGCAGGCTCGGTGACAGGGAAAATTCATGGGCGATGGTCGGCATCGCAATGGACAGCGACACCCGGTCGATCAGGTTGACCATGGTCAGCGCGAAGATGATCGCGAAGATCCGCCAGCGCACGCTGCTGGCCTTGGCGGTACCGGCCACCGGCATGGCCGCTTCGTTAGGCTGGGCAACTGCGCCGGGCAGATGCAGGGAAGCACTGGGACGAACCATGGTGCATGCCTCGTTTATTATTTTTGTGGAGATGCAGACGTTGATAAGCACTATCGAAGGCTTGCTGATAACCGTCTAATCAAAACTTGAAATCAGGCGATAGCCTCGGGTTATGTCATGCCCTGCTTTCAACGACCTTTCAACGTTGCCACGCATGCTTTTCTGTAGGAGCGAGCCTGCTCGCGATGGTCTTCAACGAAAACACGTGGTTCCTGAATTAACGCGGTGCCCTTGAGTCCATCGCGAGCAAGCTCGCTCCTACAGTAGTTAGCTATTTGCCGAGCTATAACCCCAGGCTATCGGTGTATGTATTGTTTTGACTAGACGCCGTGCCCGCACCTTCACACACTCGGGCCAGGCTTGCGGCTTTACCGCGCAAACAAGCCGCTCATAACAATTACAAGAACATGAATACGAGGCTCTTCCATCATGCGAAATGCATTCGTCCGTCGCACCTCCCGTCTGTTTCTTGGCTGCGCACTGATCGCCGCCGGTACCCTTCCCGCTCTCGCCAACGCCGCCTGGCAACCGGACAAGAACGTCGAAATCGTCGTCGCCGGTGGTCCCGGTGGCGGTACCGACCAGCTCGGTCGCCTGATCCAGTCGATCATCACCACGCACAAGCTGCTCGACGTGAATACCATCGTCCTCAACAAGGGCGGTGGCAACGGCGCCGAAGCCTTTCTCGACCTGAAAATGAGCAAGGGCGATGCCGACAAACTGGTGATCGGCACCAACAACATCTACCTGTTGCCGCTGGTGTCCAAGCTCGGCTACGAATGGCAGGAGCTGACCCCGATTGCCGCAGTAGCCGAGGATGACTTCATTCTCTGGAGCTACAAGGGTGCGCCATGGAAAGACGCGAAAAGCTTCTACGAAGCCGTCAAGGCCGACCCGTCGAACCTGCGCATGGGCGGCAGCCAGTCCAAGGACGTCGACCAGACCCTGACCCTGCTGCTGAACCAGACCAACAACAGCAAACTGGTGTACATCCCGTTCAAGAGCGGCAGCGAAGCCGCGACGCAACTGGCCGGCAAGCACATCGCCGCCAACGTCAACAATCCAAGCGAGAGCATCAGCCAATGGCGTGGCGATCAGGTCGAGCCGCTCTGCGTGTTCAGTAAGGAGCGCATGGGCTATACCGATAAAGTCGCCGGCGACAAATCCTGGGCCGACGTCCCGACCTGTCACGAACAAGGCCTGGGCATCGATCAGTACCGCTTCCCGCGCACCGTGTTCATGCCCGGCGACGTCACCGCCGAGCAGCGCGCGTTCTATGTCGAGTTGATGCGCAAAGTCACCCAGACCGATGAGTTCAAGGCTTACGTGAAGCAGAACGCTCTGGTGCCAACCTTCCTCGAGGGTGAGCCGCTGACCGCCTACATCGAAAAAGACACCGCCCGCGTCACGCCGGTGTTCAAAGAGGCCGGCTGGCTGAAAAACTGAGTTGCTCACGGCCGCCCGCCCTGCGTACGGCCGTCACCTCTGGAGGTGCTTTCATGTCCCATTCTTCGGATTCACCAGCGCTGGTCGGTACACGCTGGGTCGAACTCGGCCTGACACTCTTCACCACGCTGATCGGCGCGGTGGTGATGTACGGCAGCGTTGAACAAGGTATCGGCTGGGGTGATGCCGGCCCCGAGCCGGGTTACTTTCCCTTCTACATCGGCCTGATGTTGAGCGCCGCCAGTGTGGCCAACGGCGTGTTGACCCTGGTGCGCTGGCAAGCCCTGAGCATTTCATTCGTCAGCCGCAGTGCGTTCAGGCAAGTGCTGTCGGTGTTCGTGCCCATCGCGCTATTCGTCGGTGCGATGCCGTTCACCGGCATCTACGTCGCTTCGGCCTGCTTCATTGCCTGGTTCATGTGGCGTGACAAGGTCCGCGCCAAGCCTTACGGCAAATGGATGATCGGTAGCGTGTCCCTGGGCGCGGTGCTGGCCAGTTACCTGATTTTCGCGCTGTGGTTCAAAGTGCCGCTGGATGCCGGCCCAATGGGCGACTGGATTGCCCTGGCCGGGAGAAATTTCAAATGAGCGAGTTCGATTCCCTGCTGCAAGGCATGAACCTGATCCTCACGCCGGGCCATATCGGCCTGATGGTAATCGGCGTGCTGCTGGGCATTCTGGTCGGCGTACTGCCCGGTCTCGGTGCCCCCAACGGTGTGGCGTTGCTGCTGCCGCTGACGTTCACCATGTCGCCGGTGTCGGCGATCATTCTGCTGTCGTGCATGTACTGGGGCGCGCTGTTCGGCGGTTCGATCACCTCGATCCTGTTCAACATCCCCGGTGAGCCCTCATCGGTGGCAACCACCTTCGACGGTTACCCGATGGCCCGCGAAGGCCGCGCCGCCGAAGCCCTGACCGCCGCGTTCAGTTCGGCGTTGCTGGGTGCGTTGGCCGGCGTGTTGTTGCTGACATTCCTGTCGACCAAAATTGCCGCGTTCGCCATGTCCTTCAGTTCGCCGGAGTTCTTCGCGGTGTACCTGTTGGCGTTCTGCACCTTCATCGGCATGAGCAAGAACCCGCCGCTGAAAACCGTGGTGGCGATGATGATCGGTTTCGCCATGGCCGCCGTCGGCATGGACACCGTGTCCGGCAACCTGCGCCTGACCTTCGACCAGCCGATCCTGATGACCGGCATCAGCTTTGAAGTGGCGGTGATCGGCCTGTTCGGCATCGGCGAAATCCTCTGCACCGTGGAAGAGGGGCTGGTGTTCCGCGGCGAACATGCGCGGATCACGCCGATGGTGATCCTGCGCACCTGGGCCAAATTGCCGCGTTACTGGTGGACGATTGTGCGCAGCACCCTGGTTGGCTGCTGGATGGGCATCACCCCTGGCGGACCGACTGCCGCGTCGTTCATGAGCTACAGCCTGGCGCGGCGTTTCTCGAAAAATCGCGACAACTTCGGCAAAGGCGAACTCGAAGGTGTGATCGCCCCGGAAACCGCTGACCACGCGGCCGGCACCAGTGCCCTGCTGCCGATGCTGACCCTGGGCATTCCCGGTTCGGCGACTGCGGCGGTGATGCTCGGTGGCCTGATGATCTGGGGTTTGCACCCGGGGCCGACGCTGTTCGTCGAGCAACATGATTTTGTCTGGGGCCTGATCGCCAGCATGTACCTGGGCAACGTGGTGAGTCTGATCGTGGTGCTGGCCACCGTGCCGCTGTTCGCTTCGATCCTGCGCATCCCGTTCTCGATCATCGCGCCGATCATCATCATGGTCTGCGCCATCGGTGCCTACTCGGTGCACAACTCGTTCTTCGACGTGGTGCTGATGCTGGGCTTTGGTGCGCTGGGTTATCTGTTCAAGAAACTCGGCTACCCGATTGCGCCGCTGGTGTTGGCGGCGGTGCTGGGCGACAAGGCAGAAGATGCGTTCCGCCAGTCGATGCTGTTCTCCGACGGGCACCTGGGGATTTTCTGGTCCAACCCCTTGGTGGGCAGCCTGACCACGGCGGCGCTGCTGATGCTGTTCTGGCCGTTGATTTCCAAAGCGCTGCAAACCCTGATCGGCCTGCGCAAACCCCAGGTCGCCAAGCCAAAATCGGTGCTGTGACACGCCAAAGCTGGCAACGCCTGGCATTTGTTGTCAGGCTTGCCGCAGGACTTTTTTGCGAGCACGGCCCATGACCCGAATTCCTGCTGCCAACGTAATCCACAGCCGACTGCGTCTGCGCCAACTGCGGCTGATGCTGGCGTTGCAGGAGTTCGGCTCGTTGCGCCGCGCCGCCGACCACATCGGCATGACCCAACCGGCCGCAACCAAGATGCTGCATGAAGCCGAGGACCTGTTGGGCGTCGAGCTGTTCGAACGCCTGCCCCGGGGCATGCGCTCTACCCCGTTCGGGGAAACGGTCATTTATTACGCACGCATGGTGTTCGCCGAACTCAGCGGCATGCGTGAAGAGCTGGTCGCCCTCGAATCCGGCAACCTTGGCCGGGTCGCGGTCGGGGCCATTCCGGCACTGGCTTCGGGGCTGCTGACGCGCACCATCGCCACCTTGAAACAAAGCCATCCACGCTTGTCGATGAGCATTCAGGTCGACACCAGTGACGTGCTGGTGCAGGCGTTGTTGCAAGATCAGCTGGATATCGTATTGGGGCGGATTCCCGTCGGTGCCCGGGCAGAGGAGTTGCTGTTCGACAGTCTTGGCGAGGAAGCGCTGTGCGTGATTTCCGGCGCACAGAATCCACTGGCCAAAGCCACGCAGTTGAGCTGGGCCGAACTGCAGAACATGACCTGGGTACTGCAACAGCAGCCCAGTCCGATGCGCGCGATCATCAATCAGGTGTTCCACAACGCGCGGGTCGACATCCCGAGCAGCATCGTCGAAACCACATCGATCATGACCTTGCTGTCGTTGATTCAGCAGACCGACATGCTCGGCGTCACGCCGGTGTCGGTGGTCGAAGACTATCCCGGTCGGGATCTGCTGGCGGTGTTGCCGATCAAGTTCGAGGCGCGGCTGCCACCGTACGGGTTGATCACCCGGCGTCATCGCATTCAATCGTCGGCGATGCAGGCATTCATGAATTCGGTACGGGCCGAACATGCGCTGAGCAAATGACAGGCAAGGCAGGGCAAAAGATCGCAGCCTGCGGCAGCTCTTACAGGTGTACGGCTGCGATCTTTTGTTTTTCTTGCCCGGACTACGCTGATTTACGGAACACAAACACCAGCCCGACGATAATCAACAGCATGCCGAACAGGCTCAACAGCGCCAGGCGGTTGCCAAAGACCAGATAGTCCATCACCGCCGTCACCGCCGGCACCAGGTAAAACAGACTGGTGACGTTCACCAGGTTGCCCCGGGCGATCAAGCGGTACAGCAACAGCGTCGCCAGCACCGACACCACCAGCCCCATCCATAGCACCGGCAGGATGAAACCGCTGCCGTGTTCGAAGTGAAACGGCTGGAACGGTACGAAAATCCCGCACAACAGCAGTCCGGCGAGGTACTGCACCGGCAGCGTGCCAAGGGGATTTTCAGTGATGCGTTTCTGCATGATCGAACCGAACGTCATGCTCGCCAGCGCCAGCAGACCGAAGAGCATCCCGGCCAATGACATGCCGGCCAGACCGATGCCCTGGTAAACCACCATGATCAGACCGCCCAGCCCGAGCGCCAGACCGAACATCCGGCTGGCTGATCGTTGACGCTCCATGATCACCACTGTAAGGATTGGCTGCACGCCCATGATCGTCGCCATCACTCCGGGGGTGACTTTCAGGTCGAGGGCCAACAGATAGAAAATCTGATAGGCCCCCAACAACACCACGCCGGTAGCCATCGCATACAGCATCGGCTTGCCGCCCTTGGGCATCTTCAGCTTGAACAACGGCACCAGCAACACCAGCCCGCATAGCGCGATGACGAAACGAAACATCAGGAAGGCGAAGGGTGACGCGTGGGCCAGCCCCCATTTGGAGAAGATCGCCCCGCTGCTCCACAGCAGCACGAACAGGCTCGTGGACGCCGCCGCAAGCGCGGATTTTTTCGAAAGGACAAACATGAATACCACCTGTAGTCAGGCAAAAAGCCAACTCAGCAAAAGCTGAAATCCAGTAGTTTTTTCAGGCGGGCGCGGGAACAGCAGAAGACAGCTGATCAGCCCGAAATGCCAACGCCTGGCGGTGATACGACTGCGCACACCGGCGTGCTACTGACAGGTGGGGGGTAATGACTGATCTGCCCGGGCTGCTGATTCCCGCACGGCACGACGCCAGCGTTGACCGCTGAATCGACTACCGCTTTGAGGAGGGATGCAGGCATTGGGCTGATCTTTGCTCGAGGGATAAGAAAGTGAGTCCGAAACTCACCGTGCGCCGACTATAACCAGCGTTCGATATGGATTGCAACGAGTTGGTCAAAAGGCCGTATCCGGCTTTAACCAAACAACCAATACCCCAGCAACGTCAGCACCACCACCGCCAGCACCGGGCGCAGTACACGGTAGGCCTTGGGATTGCGCCGCTTCCATTGCTTGACCACACCACTGAATCTATCGCTGGAGTTCTTGCTCCACTCGTAGGCCTTGTTGATCCCGCCCACACGCTCGTCGTCCAGGTTCTGAGGGGCGGTGGCGCGACCCAGCCAGGCGCTGATACAGCGGTTGATGCCGGTCATGAAGCGATTGCTCAACGGACGTTCGATATCGCAGAACAGGATGACCCGGGTCTTTGGCGTTTCATTCTTGACCCAGTGCACGTAGGTCTCGTCGAACATTACGTCTTCACCATCACGCCAGGCGTAAACCTGACCGTCGACAAAGATGCGGCAATCATCGGAATTGGGGGTGGACAGCCCCAGGTGATAACGCAGGGAGCCGCCAAACGGATCGCGATGCGGGTTGAGGTGGCTGCCGCCCGGCAGCAGCGCGAACATCGCGCCCTTGACGTTGGGAATGCTGCTGACCAATGCCACGGTTCGCGGGCACAAGACTTCGGCAGAAGGCAGCGGTTTGTCATACCACTTGAGATAGAAACGCTTCCAGCCCTTCTTGAAGAACGAGCCAAAACCGGCGTCGTTATTCTTTGCCGCCGCACGAATATAGCCCTCATCGAACAAGTGCATCGCTTCGTCGCGAATCACTTCCCAGTTGTCCTTGAGCACATCCAGTTCGGGAAACTTGCTGCGATCCAGATACGGCTTGGAAGGCACACCGGAAAACAGGTACATCAAGGCGTTATAGGGTGCGAACAGTGCCGAATGGTTAACGAATTGGCGCAAAACCGGCAGACGTGCCTTGCCGCGTAAGTGCACATAGAGGGTGCTGCCGAGAAACAGCAGCAACAACGAGGCTTTCGCGGCAAACGAAAAGGTCATCAACAACTCCTTTGAAGATAAGCGACTTTGCACCACGCCCATTGCCCGGCGTGGTTTGCGGCATGATAAACACTGCCGAACCGGTGAAAAACCTGCACTTTTCAACATTCAATGTTAACGAATGTGCAACAAAGCATTTCTTAACATGTGGCACCTGAACGGCGGCTGATGCGAATCCATCATCAACCACCGCCAGCGACGATCCGCCAAAATTCAGCGCTTACTGCTGATTCTCCTGTTCGGTAAACAGATCACTGAACAACATGCTCGACAGATAACGTTCACCGGAATCCGGCAGGATCACGACGATGGTCTTGCCCTGCATTTCAGGGGTCTCCGCCAATCTCACGGCCACTGCCATGGCTGCGCCGCAGGAAATCCCGCACAAGATTCCTTCTTCCTGCATCAAGCGCAAGGCCATGGCCTTGGACTCTTCGTCACTGACCAGTTCTACCCGGTCGACGATCGACAAATCGAGGTTCTTGGGCACAAATCCGGCACCAATGCCCTGGATCTTGTGCGGGCTGGGCTTGATTTCTTCACCGGCCAGGGCCTGGGTAATCACCGGCGACACCGCCGGCTCCACCGCCACCGAGAGAATCGGTTTGCCCTGGGTATTCTTGATATACCGTGAAACCCCGGTGATGGTTCCACCGGTTCCGACGCCCGCCACCAGCACGTCGACGGCGCCGTCGGTATCGTTCCAGATTTCCGGGCCGGTGGTTTTTTCGTGGATGGCCGGGTTGGCCGGGTTGTCGAATTGCGCCGGCATGAAGAAGTTCGACGGGTCGCCGGCAACAATTTCACCGGCTTTTTCGATAGCGCCCTTCATGCCCTTGGCCGGTTCGGTCAACACCAACTCGGCACCCAGTGCCTTGAGCACCTTGCGACGTTCGATACTCATGGACGCCGGCATGGTCAGCATCAGTTTGTAGCCTCGGGCGGCGGCCACGAACGCCAGGCCGATACCGGTATTGCCGGAGGTGGGTTCGACGATGGTCATGCCCGGCTTGAGTTTGCCGCTGCTCTCGGCATCCCAGATCATGTTCGCGCCGATCCGGCACTTGACCGAGTAACCGGGGTTGCGCCCTTCGATCTTGGCCAGGATGGTCACACCACGCGGCGCAATGCGATTGATCTGCACCAACGGCGTGTTGCCGATGGAATGGGCGTTGTCAACGAAAATGCGGCTCATGGCTGGGTCCTTAACGACAGCATTGAAATAGGGCATCAAGGTAAGCCCTCTTGCCCGCAGGCGTCCAGTCGGGTCGAACGTCCGCCTGTCAGTGCAGTCAATGGCTTTAGATCGCCAGAGATTTACCGCCATGAAACGTCGATACAGCTGGCCCCTGTGGACCCTCATCGGTCTCGTTGTACTACTGATAACGCTGCACATCGCCCTGCCCTATCTGGTGCGCGATTACCTTAATGAGAGGCTGGCGGACATGGGCGACTACCGGGGCCAGATCACCGACGTGGACCTGGCCTTGTGGCGCGGGGCCTACAAGATCAACGGACTGAAAATCGTCAAGGTCGATGGCAAGGTTCCGGTGCCTTTCGTCAACGCGCCATTGATCGACCTCTCGGTGAGCTGGCACTCACTGTGGCACGACCACGCGGTGGTGGCCGAAGTGCAGTTCATCAAGCCCGAGGTCAACTTCGTCGACGGGGCCAACAAGCGAAATTCCCAGACCGGCCAGGGCACCGACTGGCGTGCCCAATTAGGCAAGCTGCTGCCCATTACCCTGAACGAAGTGCGGATCAACGACGGCAAGATCAGTTTTCGCAACTTCAACTCCAAACCACCGGTGAACATGAACGCCACAAAGGTGGATGCCAGTATTTTCAACCTGACCAACGTGGTCGACACCAAAGGCAAACGCGACGCACGCTTTGAAGGCAAAGCCTTGCTGCTGGGGCATGCACCATTGGAGACCTCGGCCACTTTCGATCCGTTGAGCGATTTCGAAGACTTCGAGTTTCGCTTGCGCACCACGGATATCGAACTCAAGCGCCTGAACGACTTCGCCGCGGCCTACGGCAAGTTCGACTTCAATGCCGGCCATGGCGACGTGGTGATCGAAGCCCAGGCCAACAAGGGCCGACTGACCGGCTATATCAAGCCGCTGATGCGCGATGTTGATGTGTTCAACTGGCAGCAGGACGTGGAAAACAAGGACAAAGGGCTGTTCCGCTCGATATGGGAAGCCCTCGTCGGTGGAACCGAGACTGTCCTGAAAAACCAGGGCAAAAACCAGTTTGCGACAAAGGTCGAACTCAGCGGCAACGTTCACCAGAAGAATGTCAGCGCGTTCCAGGCTTTTTTGCAGATTTTACGCAATGGTTTCATCCAGGCGTTCAATGCGCGATATGAACGGCCCAAGCCGGATGCAGGCTAAGTCACTAAGTGACGCTCCATTCAGAGACTGAATAAGCCGTCTGCGTTCACAGTCGACCGGGCAGCGCGTTATAGTCGGGGCTGACCCTTTTTATTGCGCCCCCCCCCCGCCCTGCCTCGTTCAGGTCGGCGTTACCGTTCGAGGATTAGCAGATGAAGTTCGAAGGCACCCAGGCCTACGTCGCCACCGATGACCTGAAGCTGGCGGTCAACGCCGCCATCACCCTGGAGCGGCCATTGCTGGTCAAGGGCGAACCGGGCACCGGCAAGACCATGCTCGCCGAGCAACTGGCCGAATCCTTTGGCGCCAAGCTGATCACCTGGCACATCAAGTCCACCACCAAGGCTCACCAGGGCCTGTACGAATACGACGCGGTCAGCCGCCTGCGCGACTCGCAACTGGGCAACGAAAAAGTCCACGACGTTCGTAACTACCTGAAAAAGGGCAAGCTCTGGGAAGCCTTCGAATCCGACGAGCGGGTCATCCTGCTGATCGACGAAATCGACAAGGCCGACATCGAATTCCCTAACGACCTGCTGCAAGAACTCGACAAGATGGAGTTCTACGTTTACGAGATCGACGAGACCATCAAGGCGAAAAAGCGTCCGATCATCATCATTACCTCCAACAACGAAAAGGAACTGCCGGACGCCTTCCTGCGCCGCTGCTTCTTCCACTACATCGCGTTCCCCGACCGCACCACCCTGCAAAAGATCGTTGACGTGCACTACCCGGACATCAAGAAAGACCTGGTCAGCGAAGCGCTGGACGTGTTCTTCGACGTGCGCAAGGTGCCGGGCCTGAAGAAGAAGCCTTCGACCTCCGAACTGGTGGACTGGCTCAAACTGCTGATGGCCGACAACATCGGCGAAGCGGTGCTGCGCGAACGCGATCCGACCAAGGCCATCCCGCCGCTGGCCGGCGCCCTGGTGAAGAACGAACAGGACGTGCAATTGCTTGAGCGTCTGGCGTTCATGAGCCGTCGCGGCACCCGCTAAGAGGCTGATGCCATGCTGCTCAACCTGTTCAATGAAATGCGCGCAGCCAAGGTGCCGGTTTCGGTACGCGAGCTGCTGGACCTGATCAACGCGCTGAAACAGCGCGTGACCTTCGCCGACATGGACGAGTTCTATTACCTGTCCCGAGCGATCCTGGTGAAGGACGAAAAGCATTTCGACAAGTTCGACCGGGCGTTCGGTGCCTACTTCAATGGCCTGGAAAAGCTCGACGACCATCTTCAGGCACTGATCCCCGAAGACTGGCTGCGCAAGGAATTCGAACGCTCGCTGACCGACGAAGAACGGGCGGCGATCCAGTCCCTCGGCGGCCTGGACAAGCTGATCGAAGAGTTCAAGAAACGCCTCGAGGAACAGAAGGAACGTCACGCCGGCGGTAATAAATGGATCGGTACCGGCGGCACCAGCCCGTTCGGTTCCGGCGGTTTCAACCCGGAAGGCATCCGGGTCGGCGATGCCGGCAAGCGCCAGGGCAAGGCCGCCAAGGTCTGGGACCAGCGCGAATACAAGAACCTCGACGATTCGGTGGAACTGGGCACGCGCAACATCAAGGTCGCCCTGCGCCGCCTGCGCAAGTTCGCCCGCCAGGGCGCGGCAGAAGAACTGGACATCGATGGCACCATCGACCACACCGCCAAGGATGCCGGCCTGCTGAACATCCAGATGCGGCCGGAGCGGCGCAACACCGTCAAGCTGTTGCTGTTGTTTGACATCGGCGGCTCGATGGACGCCCATGTGAAGATTTGCGAGGAATTGTTCTCGGCCTGCAAGACCGAGTTCAAGCACCTGGAGTACTTCTACTTCCACAACTTCATTTATGAATCGGTGTGGAAGAACAACATGCGCCGCACCTCCGAACGCACTTCGACCATGGACCTGCTGCACAAGTACGGCGCCGACTACAAAGTGATCTTCATCGGCGACGCCGCCATGGCGCCCTATGAAATCACCCAGGCGGGCGGCAGTGTCGAGCACTGGAACGAAGAAGCCGGTTACGTGTGGATGCAGCGGTTCAAGGAAAAGTACAAGAAGCTCATCTGGATCAACCCGTATCCGAAGGACACCTGGGGCTATACCTCGTCGACCAACATCGTGCGGGACTTGATCGAGGACCAGATGTATCCGTTGACCCTTCGTGGGCTGGAAGAAGGGATGCGGTTTCTATCCAAGTAGAAATCCGTCGCCTGTGAAGGCCTCTTCGCGAGCAAGCCCGCTCCCACATTGGTTTTGTGCACGACACAGGTCAAATGTGGGAGCGGGCTTGCTCGCGAAGCTTTCAGCTGCGTGTGAAGCGCTGCAAATACTCGACATGCTCACGATGAGCGACATCCTGCACCACCGGCCTCAACCGCACCTGCGCCCCCGGCAGGCACTGCGCCAGCCGCGCCAGCGCCAATGGCGTCAACGCCCCCAGACGCGGATATCCGCCAATGGTTTGCCGATCATTGAGCAACACAATCGGTTGCCCGTCGGGCGGCACCTGCACGGCACCCAACGGAATGCCCTCGGAAATCATCGGTTTGCCCTGGTACTGCAGCGCCGTACCGAGCAGGCGAATACCCATCCGGTCGGCACGGCTGTCGAGGTGCCATACGCTGTTGAACGCGTCGAACAGGCTCTGTCCGCTGAACTCGCCGATCTGTGCACCGAGGACCAGGTCCAACGGCGCATCAAGGTTCAGGTCC
Organism: Pseudomonas sp. GNP012; assembly: GCF_054343835.1. Classification (NCBI taxonomy): domain Bacteria; kingdom Pseudomonadati; phylum Pseudomonadota; class Gammaproteobacteria; order Pseudomonadales; family Pseudomonadaceae; genus Pseudomonas; species Pseudomonas sp. GNP012. The sequence continues at coordinate 3,892,052 of NZ_JBTGUU010000001.1, forward strand.
GGTCGTTGGTCTGCGGTCAATTCGCGCAGCAACATCACCGGGTTGCCCGAATAGCTCAAGCTCGCTCCTTTCCCCAGCGCTCGGCCCATGCCGTCCAGCCCGCCGAGTTCCTCCCGGACCACTGTCGCGCTGCTGCCCAGCACTTTCGGCGCATCAAACCCACCCGGCGCCGCCAGATAAGCCCGGGCTCCGAGCAACGGCTGAGTGAATTGCAAACGCTGGCCTTTGTACAGCCTGAAACTGCGCCACGGGGTCAAAGCCTCGCCGTCCACCCGTGCGCCAAGATCCGCCCCGGCCAAGGCCAGCACGCAGTCTTCTTCAGCCACCACGTTGAATCCGCCGAGGGTGATTTCGATCACCGGTGCATCCAGTGCGTTGCCCAATAGCCAGTTGGCCCAGGACATCGAACACCAATCGGCCGCTCCGCCCTGGGTCACGCCCAGATGCCGCACGCCGAATCGCCCGGCATCCTGCAACAGGCACAGCGGCGTACTCGCTTCAATCATCAGACGGCTCATGCCTGGGCCTCCAGAGGCGTATCGTCCCCCCCAAGGTTAATGAACTCGGCATGGCCGACCGCTTCGAACCGTACGGTGTCACCGGGTTGCATCAGGCTGTAGCCGTCACGGTTGCGGTCGAACAATCTGGCCGGCGTGCGGCCGATCAGGTTCCAGCCGCCCGGCGACACCACCGGGTAAGCCGCCGTTTGCCGCTCGGCGATGCCGACACTGCCGGCCGCGACTTTCTTGCGTGGCGTGTTCAGACGCGGCGCAGCGAGCGCTTCTTCCACCAGCCCCATGAAGGCGAAGCCCGGTGCAAAACCCAGGGCGAATACCTGATATTCACGCTCACTGTGGCGGCGGATCACCTCCTCCACCGCCAACCCGCTGCGCTGCGACAACAGCGTCAATTCCGGTCCGACGCTCAAGTCGTACCACACCGGCAACACATGACAGGTACCGCGAGTACGCGCATTGGGCGACAGATCGATCAGTGCCTGGGCGATCAGTTCCCGTGCCTGGCTCGGGTTCAATGCCGTCAGGTCGTAATGCACCATCAATGTGGTGTAGGACGGCACCAGATCGATCAGGTGCCCGGCAAATGCCATGCGCAGACTTTCACTGGCAGCGAGCATCCACGGCATGTTGCTTTCGGCGATTTCATCGAACAGGCGCACCATCAGGCAATCCAGCGCCACCACTTCCACCCGCAGCTTCATGACGCACTCTGCCGGTCCAAGGCTTCACGGATGCGTTGCACGGCAGCGACCGAACTGGCGTTGTCGCCATGCACGCAGAGGGTGTTGGCCTGCAAATGCAGGGCGCTACCGTCACTGGCAGTAAGCTGATCGCCACGGGCAATGGTCAGCGCCTGCTCGATGATTTTTTCCGGGTCGTGATGCACCGCGCCCGGCAGCTGTCGCGAGACAAGTTTGCCGGCGCTGTCGTAAGCGCGATCGGCGAAGGCCTCGAACCACAGTGTCACGCCGTATTCATCGCCCAGTTGTTGGGCGGCGCTGTTGTCGCGGGTGGCCATCAGCATCAATGGCAGCGTGCGGTCGTAGGACGCCACCGCTTGCAAAACGGCGCGCAGCTGCGCCGGGTTGGCCATCATGTCGTTGTACATCGCGCCATGGGGCTTGACGTAACTGACCCGGCCACCCTGGGCCCGGCAGATGCCGTCGAGGGCGCCGATCTGGTAATGCAGGATGTCTTGCAGCTCCTGGGTGGCATAGGCCATGGAGCGGCGGCCGAAGCCCACCAGATCCTGATAGGCCGGATGCGCGCCGATTTGCACACCGTGGCTGAGGGCCAGGCTGACGGTCTTGCGCATGATGCTCGGGTCGCCGGCGTGAAAACCGCAGGCGACGTTGGCGCAATCGATGAAGGGCATGATTTCGGCGTCCAGACCCATGGTCCAGCTGCCGAAACTCTCGCCGATGTCGCAGTTCAATAGCAGGCGGCTCACACTGAACACTCCTGTAGTTTTATTCTTTTCAGCTGCGGGACCTATCTATAAGACAGTCCCGCAGATTATCAGTTACTGGGCGTCGAGTTGCTTGCCACGGGTTTCCGGCAGGCTCAGGGCCGCGAGGATCACCACGCCGTAGGAAACCGCCGCGAAGGCACCGATGCCCACGCTCAGTGGTACGGTCTGGCTGAGCAGGCCGATCAGCAGCGGGAACAACGCCGCCAGCGCGCGGCCGATGTTGTAGCAAAAACCCTGGCCCGAACCGCGAATGCGCGTGGGGAACAATTCGGTCAGGAATGCGCCCATGCCACTGAAAATCCCCGAGGCGAAGAAGCCCAGCGGAAAGCCCAGCCACAGCATCACGCCGTTGCTGACCGGCATTTGCGTGTACAGCAAGACAATGGTGAACGAGCCGACGGCGAACAGGATGAAGTTCTTCTTGCGTCCGAGGATGTCGGTCAAATAGGCGCTGATGACATAACCCACGTAGGAACCGACGATCACCATCGCCAGATAACCGCTGGTATTGAGTACGCTCAAACCGCGTTCGTTTTTCAGGAAAGTCGGTAGCCAGGACGTGATGGCGTAGTAGCCGCCCAATGCGCCGGTGGTCAGCAACGAAGCGCGAATCGTGGTGAACAGCATGCCGGGGGCGAAGATCTCGTAGAACTTCGAAGGATTGGTCGGCGTCTCCTTGGCTTTGGCTTGACGATAGATTTCCGGATCCTTGACCAGACGGCGGACAAAAATCACGAAAATCGCCGGCACGATGCCAAGGATGAACAGCGCACGCCAGGCGTCTTCCGGTGGCAATACCGAGAACAGCAGCGCATACAGAATCGCCGTCAACCCCCAACCCAGCGCCCAGCCGGATTGCACCATGCCCACAGCCTTGCCGCGGTCCTTGGCGCGAATCACTTCACCGATCAGCACGGCGCCGGCCGTCCACTCGCCGCCGAAACCGAAGCCCATCAGGGTCCGTGCAATCAGCAGTTGTTCGTAGTTCTGGGCAAAGCCGCAGAGGAAGGTGAAGAAGGCAAACCACAACACGGTCAGTTGCAGGGTGCGCACACGACCGATGCGGTCGGAGAGAATCCCTGCGACCCAGCCACCGATGGCCGAAGCGATCAGGGTGCTGGTGTGAATCAGCCCGGCCTGACCGGTGGTGATGCCCCACATGGCAATCAGGGTCGGCACCACGAAACTGAGCATCTGGGTGTCCATGCCGTCCAGGCCATAGCCGATCTTGCAGCTCCAGAAGGTGCGGCGTTCCTGCTGATTGATGTTGCGATACCAGTCGAAAGGCCCCGGGCGAGCCGTGGCTTTCGCAATGACGGGGGTGTCGGGCGCACTCATGGCAAATCTCCGCGCTGATTTTATTGGTATTGTTCTGAGCCCCGACGACGCCTATCGTGGGAACCGGATGCGCCGATTTTTGGACGCGCGCCCCTGCTGCGTCCAACTAATAAAAACCCGCCTTAGACATAAGAAATCTTTATCCCATGAACCTGAAGTTTCTCGAGACCTTTGTCTGGGTCGCCCGACTCAAGAGTTTCCGCCTGACCGCCGACAAGCTCTTCACCACTCAGGCTTCGATTTCCAGCCGGATTGCGGTGCTTGAAGGCGAGCTCGGGGTGAAGCTGTTTCTGCGTGATTCGCGCGGCGTGAGCCTGACGCCCGAGGGCCTCAAAGTGCTCGATTACGCCGAGCAGATGCTGGACACCATGCAGGCACTCAAGCAGTCGATCGAGACCCGTTCGAGCAAGGCCGGACGGGTGCGCATCGGCGTGATGGACACAGTGATCCATACCTGGCTCAGCCCGCTGGTGGCGCAGATGACCGATCACTACCCGCTGGTGGAAATCGAGCTGGTGGCCGATACCTCGCTCAACCTCTGCGATCAGCTGCAAAAAGGCTTTCTCGATGTGATCCTGCAAACCGACCTGCTGCGTCAGGAAAGTGTGCGCAGCCTGGAACTGGCCAGCCACCCCATGGGCTGGATCGTCGCCAGCAATTCCATTTACAACCGCGAGTACTCGGGCATCGCTGACCTGGCGGGCGAGCGAGTCATCACCTATTCGAAAAACTCCCATCCGCACCAGGAAGTGCTGGCATTGATGCAGGCCAATGGCGTGATGGCGCCACGGTTGAACTGCGTGAACTCGGTGTCGGCGATTACCCGGCTGCTGCGCGACGGATTTGGCATTGGCGCGTTGCCGCCGGTGCTGGTGGCCGAGGAACTGGCGCGCGGCGAATTGACCCTGCTGGACATCGATCAGCGACCACCCGACTTGCAGGTGGTGGTGTCGTGGCGGGTAGGTGTGGAGTGGGCCGAGGAGATTGTGGCGTTGTGTCAGCAGGTGCTGGAGGGGTATGCGCGCCGGGTCGGTGAAAATTACATCGTTTTGAATCGTTGAAAATTAAAAGATCGCAGCCTTCGGCAGCTCCTACATTGGAGTGCGATCTTTTGTTCTTACAGCCCGCGCAAATCCCGCTCTTCGATCGGCCGACTCTGGCGCAGACGCTTGCCGCCCAGCACCACCCAGTCGATCAGCCGGAACAGGCACTCGATCCCGAACGACAGCAGCAAGGCGCCACTCATGCCCCAGATCATCGCTTCGGGCGTCAACAGAATCTGGTAGCTGTAGCCGTTCCAGGTTTCCTTGCGAATGTCCGGATCGGCGGCCAGCACCACTTGCAGGAAGCGGATGTACCACGGGCCTTGCATCGCCTGGAATTGCTTGTCCAGAGCCACCTGACGGGTCAGCAGGTTGCTCAGGCTGTCGGCGTCGCTGCGAAAGATCGGGTCCTCGCTGGCACGGTAATGCGCGACCAGCGCCTGCATGTCACCCTTGAAGAACTGATTGGCGGTGTTCTGGAAGCCGCTCAACCCGGCCTGTGCCTCGATCAGATGGGCTTCGACCCGCTTGGCGTAATCGTTGATGAACCCCGGCACCTGGACACCGATCAACAGGCCCGCCGCAAACAACACCAGCCGTAGATAACTGAGCAACATGCAAGGAGTCCTTATTCAGTCGTGCCCTGGCTGACGCATTCGCCGCGTCGCCACAGGCTCCATTGACCCGGTTCGTAACGGGTCCAGGTTTCGTTTTCGGTCAAAGGTTCGGTGGCGATGACGGTGACCACATCGTCAGGGGTGGTTTCGGCCTGAAAGTCGACGATCACGTCGACATCTTTCAGGCGCGCCGGGCCAAAGGGGGCGCGACGGGTGATCTGCGCCAGCTTGGTCGAGCAATAGCAGAACAGCCAGTCACCGTCGCTGAGCAGGCAGTTGAACACGCCTTTGCTGCGGTATTCGGCGCAAGCGGCCACCAGATCCGGCAGCAACGCTTCGACCTCGACCGGTTCGGGGAAGGCCGCACGCACACGGTTGAGCAAATCGCAGAATGCCGCTTCGCTGTCGGTATCGCCCACGGGGCGGTAGAAACTGGCCGTTGGCTGAAAATCCGCCAACTGGCCGTTATGGGCGAAACACCAGTTGCGCCCCCACAACTCGCGCACGAACGGATGGGTGTTGGACAGGCAGACCTTGCCGACGTTGGCCTGGCGGATGTGCCCGATCACCACTTCGCTCTTGATCGGATAGCGCTGCACCAGGTTGGCGACTTCCGACTCGCAACTGGCCGCCGGGTCCTGGAACAGCCGCAGCCCACGGCCTTCATAGAAGGCAATGCCCCAACCATCACGGTGCGGGCCGGTGCGGCCGCCGCGCTGCATCAGCCCGGTAAAGCTGAACACGATATCGGTCGGGACATTGGCGCTCATGCCCAATAACTCACACATGCTCGGACTCTCGCTCAATCGCAGGGGCAAGGTTACAGACGGGGTTCGACTCGCATCCGCTGAGGATTGCTCGGCACGGGCGGACGACCGTAACGATCATCACCGGCACCGCCAAACGGTTGATCATCCTCAGGCTCTTCGGCGCGGACGGCGGCTTTGGTGGCAGCCTCACGCTCCTTGCGGGCGTTGGAGGCGCGTTCGATGGGGAAACGGATCGCCACCAGCACCAGATAGAGGCCGAATGCGATCATGCCGTACATGAACAGATCGGAAATTGCCCGCCAGGCGTTGTTGCCGACCTTGAACAGCAGGTCTAGCGCGGTAATGGCGACGGCCGGTGCGACTTTGTCCTTCACCGGGTCGATGATGGTCGGGCTGAACAGCAGCACGACCATCAGCAGCCGCAGCGGCTCACGCAGCCAACGCCACATCCAGCGGGTCAAGCGCATCCACACCAACAGGCAGCCCAAAGCGGCGAAGGCGTAGAGGCCCCAAGCGATCAGATAGTCGTTCTCGGTCATGGTGTCCATGGCAAGGCAGGCAAAGAGGCGCTTATGATAACGGCTTTTCGCCCGTCAGGCTGCATCAATGCCTGACTGTTGAGCGCTATCCATGTGGGAGCGGGCTTGCTCGCGAATGCGGTGGGTCAGTCGATATCAATGTTGAATGACAAACTGCCTTCGCGAGCAAGCCCGCTCCCACAGGTTGCCAAGCCCCTATTTCGTACACTGTTCGAGAACCCTTCATGCCCCTATCCGCCAACACTTGCGACGCTCCGATTGCCCACAAGGCTGATGGCTCCGATCCGTATGCCTGGCTGCAAGAGCGCGACACCGATGCAGTGCTCGACTATCTGAAAGCCGAAAACAGCTATCAGGAGGCGCAAACCGCCGACCAGGCCGGGCTGCGCGAGACCCTGTTCGAGGAGATCAAGGGACGAATTCTCGAGACCGACCTGTCCCTGCCCTCGCCCTGGGGGCCGTATCTGTACTACACCCGCACCACCGCAGGCGATGAGTATGCCCGGCACTACCGCTGCCCGCGTCCGGCCGATGACAGCCTGACCCTCGACGAAAGCCGCGAGCAACTGCTGCTGGACCCCAACGAACTGGCCAATGGCGGTTTCTTTTCCCTGGGAGCGTTCAGCGTCAGCCCGGACCATCAGCGCCTTGCCTACAGTATCGACTCCAGTGGCGACGAGATTTACACGCTGTTCGTGAAGGAATTGTCCGACGGTCGCGTCAGCGAACTGGAATTCCAGGACTGTGACGGCAGCATGACCTGGGCCAATGACAGCCTGACGCTGTTCTTTGGCGAGCTGGACGACACCCATCGCCCACACAAGCTGTATCGCTATCGACTGGACGGTACGGCGGCCGAAGAAGTGTTCCATGAGCCGGACGGTCGCTTCTTCATGCATTGCTACCGTTCAAGCTCCGAGCAGCAACTGCTGCTGTCCGTGGGCAGCAAGACCACCAGCGAAGTCTGGGTCCTCGATGCCTCCCGGCCTCAGCAGGCATTTACCTGCCTGGCGCCACGGGTTGAGGATCATGAGTACGACGTGGATCACGGCGCACTGGACGGGCAATGGACCTGGTTCATCCGCACCAACCGCGACGGCATCAATTTCGCCTTGTACACGGCCGTCGATACCGGCGCCGTGCCCACCGAAGCCGACTGGCAGAACCTGATCCCCCATAGCGACACGGTGATGATCGACGGCATCAGCCTGAACACCGGGGCCATGACCCTCAGCCTGCGGCTCGGCGGTTTGCCGGTCATTGAAGTACACCCGCAAGGCCTGGCGCCTTATCGCGTGCAACTGCCGGACGCGGCCTACAGCCTGCACGTGCAAAACAGCCTGGAGTTCGAAAGCGAGCGGATTCGACTGCGCTACGAAGCGTTGAACCGTCCGGCGCAAATCCGCCAGCTTGAACTGGCGACCGGCGAACAGAAAGTCCTCAAGCAAACCCCGGTGCTCGGCCCGTTCGACGCCGACGCCTACATCAGCCAGCGCCTGTGGGCCACTGCGCCGGACGGCACGCAAGTGCCTATCAGCCTGGTGATCAAACGGACAGACCTCGGCAAACCGGTGCCGCTGTACCTCTACGGTTATGGCGCCTATGGCGAAAGCCTCGACCCATGGTTTTCCCATGCGCGACTGAGCCTGCTGGATCGCGGCATGGCGTTTGCCATTGCCCACGTGCGTGGCGGCGGCGAACTGGGGGAAGCCTGGTATCGCGCCGGCAAGCAGGAGCACAAGCACAATACCTTCAGCGACTTTATCGCCTGCGCCGAACACCTGATCGCCCAAGGCTTCACCACTGCACCGCAGTTGGCAATCAGCGGCGGCAGCGCCGGCGGCTTGCTGATCGGCGCGGTACTCAATCAACGGCCGCAGCTGTTTGGCGCCGCTATCGCCGAAGTGCCGTTCGTCGACGTCCTCAACACCATGCTCGACCCTGATCTGCCATTGACGGTGACGGAATACGACGAATGGGGCAACCCTGAAGAGCCGGACGTTTATGATCGGATCAAGGCCTACGCCCCGTACGAAAACGTCACCGCGCAAGCTTATCCGGCGACCCTGGTGATCGCCGGTTACAACGACAGCCGCGTGCAGTATTGGGAAGCAGCCAAGTGGGTGGCGAAACTGCGCGCGACCAAGACCGACAGCAATCCGCTACTGCTCAAGACCGAACTGGGTGCCGGGCATGGCGGGATGAGCGGGCGATATCAGGGATTGCGTGACGTAGCTCTCGAATATGCATTTTTATTCAAGGTATTGGGTATAGCCTGAGGAACCTGGGCCGATGAACCGGTCTTAATTGCGGACACTGGTAGCCGATACAACACCTGTGGGAGCGGGCTTGCTCGCGAAGGCGGTGTGTCAGTCAACATCTCTACTGAATGTTGCGCCCCCTTCGCGAGCAAGCCCGCTCCCACAGGGGATTTGCGGTGAATTCAAATTCGAGTCAGCAACACACAAAAAGACCGTGACGACATGTCTGAATCAACCTTTCTGAACAACGAAATTCGCGACTGGCTGATGGATTGCGGCCTGTTCAATCAACTGTTGCCGGCGGACTTCGTCGCGGCCTCGGGCTACTTCAGTATCAGCACCATTGCCCAGGGCGAGGAGATCTTCCAGGAGGGCGATGCCGGCAGCTTCATGTGCATCATCCATACCGGTCAGGTGGCGGTGCAGAAAACCACCGCTGACGGGCAACGAGTCACCATCGCCACGTTGCGCAGCGGCCGATCGTTCGGGGAAATGGCCGTACTCGACGGCGAACGGCGCTCGGCCAGTTGCGTGGCCGCCAGCAACTGCCAGTTGCTCAACCTGGGCAAGGACTCGCTGGAAAAGATGCTCAACGATGCACCGAAAATCGCCGCCAAGATCATCCGTGCCCTCGCCGTCTCCCTGTCCAAACGCCTGCGCATGGCCGACGGTCAACTGCTTTCGCAGCAGGTTTAGCCACCCGGTGATTTGACTTTCGGCGGGTTCGGTTCGATTCCCGGCACGGGCTGATCCTTGGTTGGCGGGCTGGGCATTTCAATCGGCACCAACGGCGGCCCGCTACTGCCGGGGCCGACTTTCGGCAACGGCGCCGGGCTGATTTGCGGGTAAGGCGTGGGCGTGGCGGTGCCGGGCGAACCGGGTATCGGCGCGGGGCTGACGGGAATCGTTTGCAACTGTTGGGCCTGCGCTGCAGTTATCGAGAGCGCGGCCAGGGCAATGACCGTTAGAATGGTGCGCTTCATCAATGGCTCCGTTGGCCTTGTCGTCATGAACAGGCTACTCCCAACTGCGTCTGTTTGCCCTCCCGAGTTCTGCCAATTTTATTCAAGTGAGCCCCATGAAACGTTTCGTTCTGCTGGACACCACCCCCATTCCTGAAAACGGCGGTGCCCTGTGCCTGTTCGAATATGGCGAGGATTTCGTCATCAAGATCCAGGGTGGCGACGGCGGACAATTGATGAACACGCGCATGCACGGCTCCGAAGATGCCTTGGCCGAGATCCCCTGCCGCAAAGTCGCTGGCCGAGCGAATTCACGGGTGCTGATCGGCGGCCTGGGTATGGGATTCACCCTTGCCTCGGCGCTCAAGCACTTGGGCAAGACCGCCGAAGTGGTGGTCGCCGAGTTGGTCCCCGGTGTGGTTGAGTGGAACCGTGGACCGCTGGGCGAAAAGGCTGGCAACCCGCTACTCGACCCGCGCACGGTGATTCGCATGGAAGACGTGGCCAAGGTCCTGCAAGCAGAACCCCAGGGCTTCGATGCCATCATGCTCGATGTCGACAACGGCCCCGAAGGCCTGACCCAGAAGGCCAACAGCTGGCTGTACTCCGCCGCCGGCCTGAACGCCTGCGCCAGGGCCATGCGCCCCAAAGGCGTGCTGGCGGTCTGGTCAGCCAGCGCCGATCGGCAATTTTCCGACAAACTGAAGAAAGCCGGGTTCAAGGCCGAGGAAGTGCAGGTCTTCGCCCACGGCAACAAGGGCACCCGCCACACCATCTGGATTGCCGAGAAGCTCAAGGGCTAGGCTAAACTTCACCCTATAACCGTCATCAGTCTTTCTACAAAGGTGAACCCATGAGTTCGTCCACCCCGACCAACACCTCCAAGCTGGATCGCATCCTCGCCGACAACCAGCGCGACAAGGAAATGGGCTACCGCGACAAGGCCCTGAAGATGTACCCGCACGTCTGTGGCCGCTGCGCCCGTGAGTTCTCTGGCAAGCGCCTGAGCGAACTGACCGTGCACCACCGCGACCACAACCACGACAACAACCCGCAGGACGGCTCGAACTGGGAGCTGTTGTGCCTGTACTGCCACGACAACGAACACTCGCGCTATACCGACCAGCAGTATTTCGGCGAAGGCTCGCTGAGCACGCCGAAAATCGCCAAGGCCACGCACAACCCCTTTGCGGCGTTGGCTGGCCTCATGAAAAAAGAAGACTGATATCTTCAGCGCTTGAACTGGCCCCTTCGCGAGCAAGCCCGCTCCCACATTGGTTTTGTGTACGACGCAGATCAAATGTGGGAGCGGGCTTGCTCGCGAAGGCGGCCTCAGCTACACCGCCAATCTCCGAACTGACCACTGCCGCCCAATCCCCGTATAATCGCGCTTTTTTCCCGAAAGGCACCCCGCTCGTGGCAGACAAACGGTACAGCTGCATTGGTTTGTATAACCCCAAGTCACCGGAGAACGTCGGTTCGGTGATGCGCGCCGCTGGCTGTTATGGCGTGGCGTCGGTGTTCTACACCGGCAAGCGCTATGAGCGCGCCGCCGACTTCGTCACCGATACCAAGCGCGTGCACTACGACATCCCGCTGATCGGCATCGATGACCTGAAGAAAATCCTGCCGCTCAATTGTGTACCCGTCGCCGTTGAGCTGGTTGAGGGTGCCCGCCCTCTGCCGGAATACACCCACCCGGATCGCGCGCTCTACATCTTCGGTCCGGAAGACGGCTCGCTGGATAAGGAGATTCGCGACTGGTGCGAAGACGTGGTCTACATTCCGACCACCGGTTGCATGAACCTGGCCGCCACGGTCAACGTCGTGCTCTACGACCGCATGTCCAAGGGGCTCAATACCCGCTCCGGACCAAAATTCCGCTGAATCGCCGCACATTCGATTGAACGAGCTGCCCGCCCCGGCGGTCAGCTTGACTAACGATCACTGAAGCCTGGAGACAGACCATGAGCGAACTCAAACGCGTCGAGCGTATCGAATCCACCCCCTTCCAGAGCCCTTCCGAACAGAACGTGCAGGGCTGGGAACGCATCGGCTCCCTGGCCGGCGGTGTGGTGATGGTGGGCAAGGGCCTGCGTCGTGGCGGGATCTTCGGCCTGATCCAGGTGGCCATCGGCGGCGTTGCCCTGGCGCGCGGCATTACCGGCCACAGTTCGGCGAAAAGCCTGCTGGAGAAAAGCCGTCAGGACATGAACAACGTGCGGGCGAAAATCCAGCGCGCCGGTGAGGAACTGAGCCAGTTGAAGGCCAATGCCGAGGCGGCGACCAAAACTGCAACCGTGACGGGTAATGATTCCTTGAAGTCGCCGAAAGCCGGGGTTTGATCCGGATCGTTCGGTGAGGCTGATAGACCTGTCGCGAGCAGGCTCGCTCCCACAGGGTTTTGCGTCAGGGTTCGAGGCCGATGGGGAAAAACTCTCCACCGCTCCACACGCCTAACCAACGCTGGCCGTCGATCTCTCGGCTCACCGCCAGTTCTACCAGTTGATAGAACACATTGCGATGGATCAAGGCTTCAAGATTGCTGCGCACGTGTACGTAAGGGGCTGGCTCCTGCGTGTCGGGATCGATCACTACGCGCAGCGGATGCCCGGCACCGGCCTCGGTGGTTTCATCGACGTTGGTGGTAAAGCGCAGCACCTGCGCCTCGCCCTCGCCTTCCATGTCCACCGCAATCGCCACGAACGGCGCATCGTCGACTTTGATGCCGACTTTTTCCACCGGGGTAATCAGGAAATAATCATCGCCGTCGCGGCGAATGATGGTGGAGAACAGCTTGACCATCGGCTTGCGCCCGATCGGTGTGCCCAGGTAATACCAGGTGCCGTCCCGGGCGATGCGCATATCGATGTCGCCGCAGAAATCGGGATTCCACAGGTGCACCGGCGGCAAGCCTTTGGTCTTGGGGATCTGCCCCAGCAAGTCGTTGGCTTTTTGCGGGCCACTCATGGCGTTCTCCTTGAAGTTACTGGTCGCTGAGCCCCAGCAGGCCGCGCGCATATTGCTCCAGCGGCGGGCCCATCAGGTCTTCGGGTTTTTTATCGTGGAACGTCAGTAAACCGCCACGACTCTTGATGGTCGCAGTATCAATCAAATACTGGGTGCTGGTCTCGATCAACATGATCTGAATCATACCGCTGTCGATGCCGAGGCGATCCAGGGCTTCCTGATCCAGCCATTCGTCCGAGTTGCCGATACGGTCGTCCGACTTGGCGAATCGGGTGTAGAGCAGATAGTGCGCACCGGCGGCACGGGCTTCGCCCATGGCCTGGTCGAGGCCTTCCGGCGTGCGGGCACGGCGGACCATCGGGAAGTATTCGACGAAGCCATCGAACGCGACTTCGGCAATCACGTTGGGCCGTGGATAAACGGCGCTGCCCGGCGGCATGAAAGCGCCCTGGGCGATGTAGACGAACGAATCCGGTTGAATGCGCAGGTTGTTTACGCGACGGCTGTCACTGTGATCGAGCAGCCCCGCATCGCTCATATGGTAGCGAGTCCCTTCGGCCATATCGCTGACGTTCATGCAGCCACCAAGTGCCAAAACGGCCAGCAGCAAAACCAGGCTACGCATCCTATCCTCCAGAGGCCGGTGTCGGAAAACCGGCGAATGGCCGTAGGATGCAGCTTTTGCGCCAGCTCAAGTTGATCGTGCCTGATCAAACGCAATCGCGGACAAGCCACGCTCCCACAGGGTTTACGCACAACCTTGTGGGAGCGTGGCTTGCCCGCGATGAGGCCGGATCAGCCGCCGATAATCTTCATGACGGTCGCGCCGCCGGAGAACGCCACTTCCTGCTTGTCCCCCAAGGCTTTCACCAAGAGTCTCTGCAAGCCCGGCAACGCCTGGTGGCGCGGTTTGTCCAGCAGGTCGCCGATGTAATGGCGATTGCTCGACGACAGACAGCCATGCAACCACCCGGTGGAAGACAAGCGCAGTCGCGAGCAGGTCCGGCAGAACGGCACACTTTCGTTGGCGATCACGCCGAAGTAACCCTGGCCGGGAATTTCATAACGAACCGCCGTTGCATCGACCGGGGCATCGGCCTGCAGATATTCATAGCGCTCGCCAATCAGGCTCAGCAATTGCTGGAGGCTGACGAACTGCTGCAAAAACGCATTGGAATCGTTGGCCAGGTGGCCCATGCGCATCAGCTCGATGAAGCGCAGTTCATAACCGCGCTCCAGGCAGTAGTCGAGCAGCGGCATCACTTGATCAAGGTTCTGCCCGCGCAGCGGCACCATGTTGACCTTGATCTTCATGCCGGCCGCACTGGCCTCGCTCATGCCGTTTAGCACGGTGGCCAGGTCGCCGCCCCGGGCAATGCCGCGGAACGCACTGGCGTCGAGCGTGTCGAGGGAAACGTTGAGGCGCCGAATGCCGGCGTTCACCAGCAGCGGCAGTTTCTTCGCCAGCAACTGGCCATTGGTGGTCAGGCTGATGTCTTCCAGGCCCATCTGCCCGACCGCTGTCATGAAGGCTTCGAGTTTGGGGCTGACCAGCGGCTCGCCGCCAGTAATGCGCAGACGTTCGATCCCCGCCGCTTCAATCAGATAAGCCACGCCGCGCGCCATCGCTTCGGCCGACAATTCATCCTGCGCAGCCACCAGCCGCTTGCCGTTGGGCACGCAGTAGGTACAGGCGTAATTGCAGGCAGAGGTCAGACTGATTCGCAAGTTGCGAAAACGCCTGCCTTGACGGTCAACGATCATGGTCACTCCGGCGGAAGAATATCGGGCCGCTAAAACTTGACTCAGAAATCAAGTTTTAGCAAGTCCTCTACCTGAGTATATTCCTGCGGTACTGCGCCAAGTAGCGAAATCATGGCGCAATAAGGCAACTGAATGGCTCAGCTACCGGAAGTGTCGGTATCGCGCTTGCGTTTGTTGCCCATGCGCACGCCGATGTCCATCAGGAACTGGAAGAAACCTTCCTGATCTTCCAGCACATTGCTCCAGAACGGCGAGTGATACAGCGCGACGGCGCCGTGCACCAGCGCCCAGGACGCGCAGTAGTGGAAGTAAGGTGGCACGTCTTCCAGCTTGCCTTCGCTGATCCGGCCCTTGATCAGCAGGGTCAGGCGTTCGAAGTTCGAGGCACGGATCTTGTGCAGCTCCTCGATCATCTCCGGCACCTGGTTGCCCTTGACCACTTTCTCTTCGAGGCGGTCGAACAGGCGATAGCGTTGTGGATCGCGCATGCGGAATTCGAAGTAGGCCCGGGACAGGGCTTCCTTGTCCTTGTCGACATCGGCCGAATGCAGCAGTGCGTTCAAATCGCGCTCGTAGTCGAGCATCAGGCGCAGATAGATTTCCGCCTTGGATTTGAAATGCTTGTAGATCGTGCCTTTGCCAATACCGACGGCATCAGCAATCATCTCGACGGTGACACTGTCTTCACCTTGTTCGAGGAACAGCTTTAGCGCGGTATCGAGAATTTCCTGCTCGCGGCGACGAAACTCACGGACCTTACGAGGTTCTTTATGCATAAGAAAAGGTCTGTCGGGGTCAAAATTCGAAGCCGCGTATTATGCCTAACTTACGCAAAAATGCACGGATCATCCGACCATATCTGCGCTTTCCGGTCATTCCGCGCACGATTGCCGGTTGATGAGAACTCTTCCGAAGCGCACGTATTCCAAATTTGTTTAAAAACCCGGGCCGGCAAACTGGACTAGGCGCAATCCTGATCAATACTTGAACTGTCGGCGGGGCATCTCCCCCAAGTGTCACGCCGATATTGGTACCAACGGACCGCGTGCCATTGTTTTACTCCTAATGGTCTTAACCCGGATTCACCCCCCAGAACCCGGGTTTTTTTTGCCTGCGATTTAACCTTGTGGGAGCGAGCCTGCTCGCGAAAGCGGCTTCGAACCTAAACTGATTTCACATGCGCCAGCGGGAACAACCGCTTGAAGTTCTCAGTGGTCTGCTCGGCAAACCGCTCGTAGGGTTCACCGCGCAACATTGCCAGAAATTCCGCTACTTCACGCACGTACTGCGGCAGGTTTGGCTTGCCGCGATGGGGAATCGGCGCCAGGTAGGGCGAATCGGTCTCCACCAGCAAGCGGTCGGCCGGCACTTTGCTGGCCACATCGCGCAACGCATCGGCATTGCGAAAAGTGACAATTCCGGACAAGGAAATGTAATAACCCATGTCCAGCGCAGCCTTCGCCATTTCCCAGTCTTCGGTAAAGCAGTGCAGTACGCCCGCCTGGGACAGTGCCGCTTCGCGCAACAAGTCCAGGGTATCGGTGCGGGCCCCACGGGTGTGGATGATCACCGGTTTGCCGGTCTGCTGCGCCGCTTGCAGGTGCAGGCGAAAAGACTCCTGCTGCAACTGCGCCGCTTCCGGCTCGTAGTGGTAATCGAGGCCGGTTTCGCCGATGGCGACCACACGCGGGTGATTGAGCTCCTGCAACAGCCAGTCCAGTGCTGGCGCGGCACCGGGCTGTACATCCAGAGGGTGCACGCCCACCGAGCAGTCGACGTCGTCATAACGTTCGGCCAGGGCTTTGACGTCGGCCGCGTTGTCCGCGCTGACACCGATACACAGAAAGTGCCCTACCCCGCGCTGCCGGGCGGCATCCAGGGCAGCATCCAGGGAGCCGTCGTGGGCGGCCAGGTCGAGGCGATCGAGGTGACAATGGGAATCTACGAGCATAAAGGGCTGCAACTTACATCGAATGGGTGGGACGGTCGGGTGTACTGATAGATTCTAGGCCCAGGCCGTCATCTTTGGGCAGGCAACGACGCCCATTGCACCAGCAAGGCCTCCAGCAGCAAGGCCGGATTGAGGTTGGCCTTGCTCAAGACTTTCTGTCGCTGGGCGAGAATCCAGTCCTGGATATCGAGGACTTTGCCCTGGGCGCTTTTCTGCGCCAGGTATTGCACGACCTTGCGCATGTCGGTCAGGCCGAGGCCAGCTTCGTCCTGGGTCAACTGATAGCGCAGGATCAGGCTCGACCAGTCGCAGAACCAATCGAACAGGCGCAACATCGGAATGTTTTTCCATTCTTCGGCCAGTTGCGTCGGCGACTGCTGTTGCTTGAGGAGCTTCTTCACCCCTTCCACGACTTGCATGCGCTGTTCACGTACGCCTTGGGCCTGGAGATTGACCGCCGCCAGTGGCGAACCGGCGGCCAGCGTCAGCAACTCGACGCGCTCCTCTTCGGAACATTCCGGCAATGCCTGGGCCAGCCACTTCAAGCTCATGGCTTCGCCCGGCAGCGGACAGGCCTGCTGCACGCAGCGACTCTTGATGGTGGGCAGCAAGCGGCTCGGCTGATGGCTGACCAGCAACAAAACCGTATCGCCGGACGGCTCTTCAAGGCTCTTGAGCAAGGCGTTGGCGGCGTTGATGTTCATCGACTCGACCGGCTCGATCAGCACCACTTTGCGCCCGCCCAACTGCGCGGTCTGCACCACGAAACCGACCAGATCGCGAACCTGATCGACCTTGATCGCCTTGTCGGCTTCTTCCGGTTCAAGGATGTAGTTATCCGGGTGGCTGCCAGCCTTTAGCAGCAGACAGGACTTGCATTCGCCGCAGGCCTCCAGCGCCGTCGGGCGCTGGCACAGCAAGCTGGCCATCAGGCGCTCGGCCAGTGCCCGCTTGCCGATCCCGGCCGGGCCATGCAGCAGGTAGGCGTGCGCATGCTGCGCGCGACCCGCCAGGTGCTGCCAGAGGTTTTCCTGCCACGGATAGGCCTCAGCCACGGCTCAACTCCAGCAGGCGCGGCAACAATGCATCCAGCGATTGCTGAACCTGTGCCAAGGGTTGGGCCGCATCGACCAGCACATAACGCGCCGGATCCGCCTTGGCCCGCTTGAGGAACGCATGGCGTACGGCATCGAAAAAAGTCCGGCCTTCGAGTTCGAAGCGATCCAGGCGGCCACGTGCGCTGGCGCGGGCCAGACCCACCTCGACAGGCAGATCGAAAATCAGTGTCAGGTCCGGGCGCAGATCGCCTTGAACGAAGGTTTCCAGAGCCGCGATGCGCTCAAGCGACAAGCCACGGCCGCCGCCTTGGTAGGCGTAAGTCGAATCGGTAAAACGATCACACAAGACCACGGCACCGCGGGCCAGCGCCGGGCGAATCACTTCAGCCAGGTGCTGGGCACGCGCCGCGAAAACCAACAGCAACTCGGTATCCGGGTTCATGACTTCGTCGACGGGAGCCAACAACACCTCACGGATGCGCTCGGCCAACGGCGTGCCCCCCGGCTCGCGGGTCAGCACCACCTCGATGCCGGCGGCACGCAAGCGCTCGGCCAGGTATTCTCGATTGGTGCTCTTGCCGGCGCCTTCCGGGCCTTCCAGAGTAATAAACAAGCCAGTCACAGGCAGTCCTTAGTCAGAGTCATTGCGGGCTTTTCGGTGCGTTGGCATCGGGTTCCGGTGCTTCAGGAGCTGGCGCAGGATCTTGCGCCGGCACTTGCGGCAGCGCCTCGGGAGCCGTGTTTGGTGAGGCGGCCGGGATCGGTGCCAGCTCCTGCGAAGCCCTGGCCTCCTGCGTACCGTTTTGCTCAGCCTCGGTCGGCGCTGTCTCTGGCGTGGCAGTGGGCGCCGGGCTGGAGCGGTAATCGGCGCGACGCTTGAGCTGGAACTCCTTCACGGCATTGTTGTGGGCATCCAGGTCGTCGGAAAACACGTGAGTGCCATCACCACGCGCCACAAAGTAGAGGCTGTTGCCCTCCACCGGATTGAGCGCCGCATGGATGGCTTCGCGACCGACCATGGAAATCGGCGTCGGCGGCAGGCCCGCATTCATGTAGGTGTTATAGGGCGTCGATTCCTTGAGGTGAGCCCGGGTCAGCTTACCGCTGTAGCGGTCGCCGAGGCCGTAGATCACCGTCGGGTCGGTCTGCAGCAGCATGCCCATCGCCATGCGTCGCACAAACACGCCGGCAATCTGCCCGCGCTCCTGCGGCACGCCGGTTTCCTTTTCCACCAGCGAAGCCATGATCAGCGCCTGGTAGGGCTCGGTGTACGGCACATCGGAAGAGCGCTGCTGCCACTCCTTGGCGAGCACTTCGTCGAGGCGGTCGTAGGCGGTTTTCAGCAGTTCGATATCGGACATGCCGCGCACGTAACGATAGGTGTCAGGGAAGAAGCGCCCTTCCGGAAAAATCCCGGTGTGGCCCAGCTTGTCCATGACCTGGCTATCGCTCAAACCGTCGAGGCTATGATCGAGCTTCTCTTCCTTGGCCAGCGCTGCGCGAACCTGGCGGAAATTCCAGCCTTCGACCAGGGTCAGGCTGTACTGAACCATTTCCCCGCGCTTCCACAGGTCGATCAGGCCTTCGACGGTCATGCCCGGCTGCATGCGATACTCACCGCTGTGCAGGGGTTGTTTGCCGAGATTGAAGCGCCAATACACGCGCAGCCAGAAGGCGTCCTTGATGACACCATTGGCTTCGAGTCGGTAGAAGGTGCGGGTCGGCGTGGTGCCCTTGGGCACATCCAGCAATTGTTCCTGGGCAATGTTCAGTGGCTGTACCAGCGCCGAATGAATTTTCCAGGCTGAAGCACCCATCAGCAGCCCTGCCAGAACCACTCCGGTTTCCAGCAGCAGCACGAGTTTACGTCTCACGTATCAAGCATCCAGTAGCACACGGGCAATGGTTTGGAGTTTACGGGTGAGCGGCCCAACCGGCCAGTGAAGAGCAGCATAGGCACGCACCGGCCAGATACCATACACGCTGTTGCAGACAAAGACTTCGTCAGCCCATTGCAGCTGTTCGAGGGGGATATCGGTGATTTGCGTGGGAATTCCCAGCGACCCGGCCTGAAACAATAGTTCGGCACGCATCACGCCGGCCACGCCGCAGCGCTTGAGGTCAGCCGTGATGAGCACACCGTCACGCACCAGGAACAAATTGCTGAACACGCCTTCGATCACGCGCCCGGCCTGATCGAGCATCAAGCCTTCGGCATGCTCGGTGTCCTGCCATTCGGCACGGGCGAGGACTTGTTCAAGTCGATTCAGGTGCTTGAGGCCGGCCAGTAATGGCTGCCTGGACAATCGGGTGGCGCAAGGAAACAGACGAACACCCTGCTCGCCATGCGCGGCAGCATAAGCCGCAGGCGGATTGCCTTGCAGAATGCGTCGAGCCTGGGCCGAAGGATCGGGCGCGTAACCGCGCAGACCGTCGCCGCGGGTGAGAATGAGCTTGAGCACCCCGTCACCCAGTAGCGCTGCGTAGGCCAGCAGTTCGCTGCGGATCAATTCCTGATCGGCAGCAAGCGCCAGACGCGAGCAGCCATCCGCCAGACGCGACAGATGCCGCTCCAGCAATACGAGCTTGCCGTTGCGCACGGCGATGGTCTCGAACAGACCATCGCCATAAGCCAGGCCGCGATCCTTCAGCGACAAAGCGTCAGCCGGCTGACCGTCGACCCAGCAGTCCATCAGCCTGCGAACCGGCGGAACACCAGCGAGCCGTTGGTGCCGCCAAAACCGAAGGAGTTGGACACGACCACATCGATATCCATGTTGCGCGCGGTGTGCGGCACGAAATCGAGGTCGCAGCCTTCGTCCGGCTCATCAAGGTTGATGGTCGGCGGCGCCACCTGGCTGTTGATCGCCAGCACGCTGAAGATCGCCTCGACCGCGCCCGCCGCACCCAGCAGGTGGCCGGTCATGGACTTGGTGGAACTGACGGCCAGCTTGTAGGCATGCTCGCCGAACACCGACTTGATCGCATTGACTTCAGCGAGATCGCCGGCGGGAGTCGAGGTGCCGTGGGCGTTGATGTACTGCACTTGATCGCCATTGATCTTCGCATCGCGTAGCGCATTGGTGATGCAGCGCGCAGCACCCGCGCCATCGGCTGGCGGCGAGGTCATGTGGTAGGCATCGCCACTGGTACCGAAGCCGATCAGTTCGGCGTATATGGTCGCACCACGGGCCTTGGCATGTTCCAGCTCTTCCAGAACCAGAGCACCGGCACCATTGGACAGCACGAAGCCGTCGCGGCCCTTGTCCCATGGACGGCTGGCGCGGGTCGGCTCGTCATTGCGGGTCGACAGCGCGCGCGAGGCACCGAAGCCGCCCATGCCCAGGCCGCAGGCCGCCATCTCGGCGCCGCCGGCAATCATCACGTCGGCTTCGTCGTACATGATGTTGCGGGCTGCCATGCCAATGCAGTGGGTACCGGTGGTACAGGCCGTGGCGATGGCGTAGTTAGGTCCCTGTGCCCCCAGATGGATCGACAGGAAGCCGGAAATCATATTGATGATCGAGCCTGGCACAAAGAACGGGGAAATCCGTCGTGGACCGGTCTCGTGCAGGGTGCGGCTGGTTTCTTCGATATTGGTCAGTCCACCAATACCCGAGCCCATGGCCACGCCGATACGCTCACGGTTGGCGTCGGTGACTTCCAGACCGGCGTTGCGCACCGCCTGAAAACCTGCGGCCAGACCGTATTGAATGAACAGGTCGAGCTTGCGGGCTTCTTTGACCGACAGGTATTCCTCGACATTGAAGTCCTTTACCGAGCCGCCAAAACGGGTGGAATAGGCAGAAAGGTCGGTGTGTTCGATCAGACCAATGCCACTGCGGCCAGCCAGAATGCCCTGCCAGCTGCTCGGCACATCCGTGCCCAGTGGCGACAACATACCCATACCGGTGACTACGACGCGTCTACGCGACACAGCACTCTCCTTTTTTCAAATGACGACTTTGCATCAGGCCTAAAGAAAAAACCGCACGCCATGATGGCAGTGCGGTTTTTCCATGACAGCGAGCAACGATTACAAACTATTACGCCTGGTGGCTAGTAACGTAGTCGATTGCAGCTTGTACAGTAGTGATCTTCTCGGCTTCTTCGTCAGGGATTTCGGTCTCGAATTCCTCTTCCAGAGCCATCACCAGCTCAACGGTGTCAAGGGAGTCGGCACCCAGGTCTTCAACGAAGGAAGCAGTGTTGACCACTTCTTCTTCTTTAACGCCCAGTTGCTCAGCAACGATTTTCTTGACGCGCTCTTCGATGGTGCTCATACCTTGTTTTCACTCCTAATGGACAAATTCAGGCAGCTGGCCAGTGGGTAAGTGTATAGAAATGCTTTTCAGCTTTTCAACTGAAAGCTTCACTCCTCGAACCCGGTGACCCTCTGCCTATAAATAGATTGCAGCTTTATAACGGATTTTAGACAGCTCGTATGACATTTTTTTGAAGCAATCCGTCACATTTGAATTACATGTACATCCCGCCGTTCACCGGGATTGTAGCTCCGGTAACGTAAGCCGCACCGTCCGACGCAAGAAAAGCGACCACGGACGCGATCTCTTGAGCTTGCCCCAGACGACCCAGCGGAATCTGCGTCTGCAAGGCTTCACGCTGCGCCTCGGGCAGTTCACGGGTCATATCGGTATCGATGAACCCTGGGGCCACCGAGTTTACCGTAATCGCACGCGAACCGACTTCACGCGCCAATGCACGGCTAAAACCTTCCAGACCGGCCTTGGCGGCAGCGTAGTTTACTTGGCCTGCGTTGCCCATGGCACCCACAACCGAACCAATACTGATAATTCGGCCCCAACGGGCTTTGGTCATGCCACGCAAAACGCCCTTGGACAGGCGGAACAGACTGTTCAGATTGGTATCGACAACGTCGTGCCACTCGTCGTCTTTCATGCGCATCATCAGGTTATCGCGGGTGATACCGGCATTGTTGACCAGGATCGCCGGCGCACCGAACTGCTCCTGGATGCTCGCCAGGACCGCCGCCACGGACTCGTCACTGGTGACATTGAGTTCCAGGCCGGTGCCCTGAATACCGTTTTCCTTCAGGGTCGCGGCAATACGCTCGGCACCCGACGCGGAAGTCGCGGTACCGACAACGATGGCGCCCTGACGACCCAGTTCCAGGGCGATAGCCTGGCCGATGCCACGGCTTGCACCGGTGACCAGTGCAACTTTACCTTGCAGACTCATGCAAGCTTCTCCTGATTCAGGCCAACGCTGCACGGGCGGCAGCGAAAGCGTCTGGGGTATTGAGGTTGGATGTCGATACGCCTTCGGCGCAACGCTTGTTCAGGCCGGCCAGCACTTTGCCCGGGCCGCATTCGACCAATTGGGTCGCGCCCTTGATGGCCAGCGCCTGGACCGATTCAACCCAGCGTACGGGCTTGTACAGCTGTTCGAGCAGATCACGCTTGAGGGTTTCCAGATCGGCCGGCACTTCGGCGCTGACGTTCTGGACCACAGGAATCTGTGGCGCCTGCCAGTTGATTGCGGCGATCGATTCGGCGAAACGCTCGGCAGCCGGACGCATCAGCTCGCAGTGGGACGGCACGCTGACCGGCAGCGGCATGGCGCGCTTGGCACCACGCGCCTTGCAGCCTTCGATGGCACGCTCAACGGCGGCCTTGGCTCCGGCGATAACCACCTGGCCAGGGGAGTTGAAATTCACCGCGCTGACCACTTCGCCTTGTGCCGCTTCGGCACAGGCGGCCAGTACATCGGCATCGTCCAGGCCGAGGATGGCAGCCATGCCGCCCTGCCCGGCCGGAACGGCTTCCTGCATCAGTTGGCCACGACGCTCGACGAGCTTCACCGCGTCGCCCAGGCTCAGGCTGCCCGCTGCCACCAGCGCGCTGTATTCACCCAGGCTGTGCCCGGCGACGTAGGCCGGACGAGCACCACCTTCGGCCAGCCACAGACGCCACAGGGCGATCGAGGCAGTCAGAATGGCCGGTTGGGTTTTATCGGTTTGATTGAGTTGCTCTTCCGGCCCTTGCTGGGTCAGTGCCCACAGGTCGTAACCCAGTGCATCGGAAGCTTCTTTGAATGTTTCAAGGACAACCGGGTGTTGTGCGCCCAACTCGGCCAGCATGCCGAGGGACTGCGAACCCTGTCCCGGGAAGACGAATGCGAGGGAAGCAGACATGTAACAAGCCCCTAATGATCTTGTCGTCGGAGAATTGGCGCCCCGCTTTGGGGACGCAAGAAACTGACAGTTGGATGGCCCATCGAACCAAGCGGTCACATTTAAGCATTGTCCGACGAAAACGCCTAAAGCAACAAATCCTCCAGACGACCGTGCAGGCGCTCGGGAAGATTTTCCTGAATCTCGATCATGGCGCGCGAAATGGCGCTTTGGAAACCCTGGACCCCGGCAGAACCGTGGCTCTTCACCACAATCCCCTGCAAGCCGAGAAAGCTCGCGCCGTTATGCCGGGCAGGCGCCAGTTCGGCCTGCAGACGCTTCATCAACGGCAGCGCCAGCGCGCCGACCGCACGTGAGGCCAGGTTCTTCTTGAACAACGCCTCGATGCGCCCGGCAATCATGGTCGCCAGGCCTTCGCTGGATTTGAGCAGGATGTTGCCGACAAAACCGTCACACACCACCACATCCGCTTCGCCACGGTACAAACCGTCGCCCTCGATAAAGCCGATGTAATTGATGCCCCGGGCGCCTTGCAACAAAGTCGCCGCCAGCTTGACCTGCTGATTGCCCTTGATGTCTTCGGTGCCGATGTTCAGCAACGCCACCCGTGGACGGCTAATACCCAGAGTTTCCGCCGCCACCGAGCCCATGACCGCAAACTGCAACAGATGCTCGGCACTGCAATCGACGTTGGCGCCCAGGTCGAGCAATTGGCAGTAACCCTTTTGCGTCGGGATCGCCGCCACCATGGCCGGACGGTCAATGCCCGGCAGGGTCTTGAGCACGAATCGCGACAACGCCATCAACGCCCCGGTATTGCCGGCACTGACACAGGCCTGGACTTTGCCGTCGCGCAGCAGTTCAAGGGCCACGCGCATCGATGAGTCGGGCTTGCCTCGCAAGGCCTGGGCGGGTTTTTCGTCCATGCCGATGACTTCGCTCGCCGGAGCAATCGACAGGCGCGCGCGATCCACAGCCGAATGGCCAGCGATCAATTCTTCAAGAAGGGAGGGTTGACCGACGAGGGTCAGGTGCAGCGAGGGTGTAGCGGACAGGCAAGCAAGACTGGCCTGGACAATGCTGCGGGGACCGAAGTCCCCGCCCATTGCGTCAATCGCGATGACTTGAGCGGACAAGTGATTACTCGTCAGCGCCCTTGTCGATCACTTTACGGCCACGGTATACGCCTTCTGGCGATACGTGGTGACGCAGGTGAACTTCACCGGTGGTTTTTTCTACAGACAGGGTGCTAGCCTCGAGAGCGTCGTGCGAACGGCGCATGTCACGGGCAGAGCGGGATTTTTTGTTCTGCTGAACAGCCATAATTGATTAACTCCTAAACGTTTGGGTCACGCTTTAACTGCGCCAATACACTGAACGGGTTGGACCGCGTTACCTCGTCCTCGCTCGGTTCGGGCTCATCTGCTCCCGCCGGCTGCTGGCATTCTTCCGGATGATGAGCAGGCACAATGGGCAAGGCGAGCAGAAGCTCCTCCTCGATCAGTGACTGCAGATCCAAAGGATCTTCGCCCAGTTCCAGCACGTCATAACCTTTCGGCAACGACTGGGTATTCGCACCCTCCTTCACCACAGCGTAACTGCATTCGCTATGGATCGGCAGGGTGACCAGCTCAAGACAACGCTGGCAAACCATTTTGACTTCAGTGTCGATAAAGCTGTGGATGACCACAGATTTACGTTCATCTCGTTCAAAAACGAATTTAGCCTGCACCGTACCGACATTGTCGGAAAGCGGGTCGCAGAGTCTCTCCAAATCGGCCAGCAGCATTTCACCTTGAAGGGTGGTGCCACGATCAGCCAATTTGCGCGGGTCAACGTGAGGTGGAATCGGGTCATTCAACATAGGCGCAGCATTATAGGGATGCACCCGCCCATGTCAAAGGAAATTCAGCCCTGTCCGTCACTTGGAAGCCTCGCTAGAATTCGCACCTGCCTTATGGAGATGCGCATGCTGCCTTTATTACTCGCTTCCGGCTCGGTCTATCGCCGGGAATTGCTGGCCCGCCTGCAACTGCCATTCACCTGCAGTTCACCGGATATCGACGAAAGCCATCGCCCGGGTGAATCCGCTATCTCGCTGGTCAAGCGCCTTGCCGAAGAGAAAGCGCGCGCCCTGGCCGCCAGCCATACCGCTCATCTGATAATCGGCTCCGACCAGGTTGCCGTACTGGGAGAGCGGATAATCGGCAAGCCCCACACCTTCGAAAAAGCCCGCGAACAACTGCTGGCCGCCAGCGGCGCCAGCGTGACATTCCTGACCGGCCTGGCCTTGCTCAACAGCCAGACAGGGCACTGCCAGGTCGATTGCGTGCCGTTCACCGTACACATGCGCACACTCGACGCGCCCCGCATCGAGCGCTACCTGCACGCCGAGCAACCCTACGATTGCGCGGGCAGCTTCAAGGCCGAAGGCCTGGGTGTCAGCCTGTTTCGCAGTACCGAGGGACCTGACGCCACCAGCCTGATCGGCCTGCCACTGATTCGTTTGATCGACATGTTGCTGGCCGAAGGCGTGCAAATACCCTGAAAGCAAAAAGATCGCAGCCTTCGGCAGCTGTGTAGGAGCTGCCGAAGGCTGCGATCTTTTGATCTTTGAAACGGCCTAGCGCAACGACGGACCGTTAAACCCCATCCACATCGCCAAATGCTCAGCCACGCTGGCACCGAGCTTTTTCGAGAAGCGATCGAATGGCGACTCCTGAACGGTAAAGTCCACCAGCTCTTTCTCGCCGATCACATCCCGCGCAACCGAACTGGCATTGCCCAGTCCATCGATCAACCCCAGTGGCAGCGCCTGCTCGCCGGACCAGACCAGGCCGGAGAACAGCTCCGGATGCTCCTTGTCCTTCAGGCGATCGCCCCGCCCTTGCTTGACGCTGTTGATGAACTGCTTGTGGGTCGTATCGAGCACACCCTGCCAGAAAGCGGTTTCTTCCGGCTTCTGCGGCTGGAACGGATCGAGGAACGACTTGTGTTCGCCCGAAGTGTAAGTGCGACGCTCGACACCCAGTTTCTCCATGGTGCCGACAAAGCCGTAGCCGGCCGCCGTCACACCGATGGAGCCGACCAGGCTCGCCTTGTCGGCGTAGATCTGATCCGCCGCGCTGGCGATGTAGTAAGCACCGGAAGCCCCCAGATCGGAAATGACCGCATAGAGCTTGATGTCCGGGTGCAGGCCGCGCAGGCGACGGATCTCGTCATAGACATAACCCGACTGCACCGGACTGCCGCCCGGGCTGTTGATGCGCAGGATGACGCCCTTGACCTTCCTGTCCTCGAAAGCCGCACGCAAGCTACCAACGATATTGTCTGCGCTGGCCGACTCCTTGTCGGCAATCACCCCCCTCACATCGATCAGCGCCGTGTAATTGGCACTGAGGGTAGCGGCCTTTTCCATATCCATCAGCGGCGAAAACAGAGCAACAACGCCGAAAAGATACACAAAAGTCAGCGACTTGAAGAATATCCCCCAGCGACGGGACCGACGCTGCTCCTGCACACTGGCCAGCAGCGTCTTCTCCAGCAGCTTCCAGCTTTTGTCGTCACTGCTCTCTGCACTCGCCTTGGCGGGCGCTTTCCATTCGTCGGCCATGCCGTCCACCCCAAAAACAACCGGTTAAGCCTGCTGACTCAGCCAGGCGTGCAATTCTGAAAAACGGTCGATGGCCAGTCGCGGCTCATACAGCTTCAACGCATCGATCGATTGAGCACCATAGCTTACGGCCACCGACCCCATGCAGGCGTTACGTGCCATCTGCAAATCAAAGGACGAATCACCGACCATCAATGCCTGATCCGGGCGAACCTCGCAATGGGCGAGAATCTGCTCAAGCATCAGCGGATGGGGCTTGCTGGCGGTCTCGTCGGCGGCACGAGTAATGTCGAAGTAATCCTCCCAGCCATGGGCCTTCAACACCCGATCCAGCCCGCGGCGGGCCTTGCCGGTCGCCACAGCCAGATGATAACCCTCGGCACGAAATGCCTCGAGCGACTCGACCACGCCCTCGAACAACGGCGAAGGCACGGCCTCCGACGCAATGTAATGTTCAGCATAGTGCTCGCGGAACCCGATCAACTCTGCGTCGCCGATTTCGGGATACAGGGTGCGGATCGCTTCCGGCAACCCCAGGCCGATAATGCCCTTGACGGCAAAATCGTCGCGCGGCTCAAAACCGGAGCGCCGGGAGGCAACATGCATCGCCTCGACAATCCGGCCAATGGAATCGGCCAGCGTGCCGTCCCAATCGAAGATCAGCAGCTTGTAATCAGATGGGCGCACTCAATCGCTCCACAGTCTTGGCCCACATCTCGTCGACCGGCGCCTGCAACTTCAGCTCGCCGCCATCAGGCAGCGGCACGGTCAGCATGTAGGCATGCAGGAACAGGCGCTTGCCGCCCAGATCGCGGATTTCCTTGCTGAAACCTTCGTCGCCGTACTTGGTGTCGCCTGCGATGCAGTGCCCGGCGTGCAAGGTATGCACGCGGATCTGGTGAGTCCGGCCGGTAATCGGCTTGGCTTCGATCAGGGTGGCAAAGTCGCCGAAGCGGCGCAGGACCTTGAACACAGTCACGGATTCCTTGCCCTCCTCCTCGTCGACCTCGACCATGCGCTCGCCGGAGCGCAGATTGCTCTTGCCCAGCGATGCACGGACCTGCTTGATCGAGCTCGCCCAGTTACCGCGGACCAGCGCCATGTAGCGCTTGTCGACACCATCACCGCGCAGCGCGGTATGCAGGTGACGCAACATGCTGCGCTTCTTGGCGATCATCAACAGGCCGGACGTGTCACGGTCGAGACGGTGAACCAGTTCGAGCTCCTTGCAATCGGGACGCAACTGACGAAAGGCTTCGATCACCCCGAACGTCAGGCCGCTACCGCCGTGAACCGCAATGCCGGCGGGCTTGTTGATCACGATCAGGGCCTTGTCTTCGAAGACAATCGAGGC
Organism: Pseudomonas sp. GNP012; assembly: GCF_054343835.1. Lineage (NCBI taxonomy): Bacteria > Pseudomonadati > Pseudomonadota > Gammaproteobacteria > Pseudomonadales > Pseudomonadaceae > Pseudomonas > Pseudomonas sp. GNP012. The sequence continues at coordinate 3,920,456 of NZ_JBTGUU010000001.1, forward strand.
TTCGAGCCGCTGCAGCAGGCCTTGTGCCAGTGGCACCGGCTCGTCGCGTTCAGGCACGCGAACCGGCGGCACGCGCACGATATCGCCCGCCTGCAGCTTGTACTCGGGCTTGATCCGACCTTTGTTCACGCGCACTTCGCCCTTACGCAAAATGCGGTAAATCAAGGTCTTGGGCACGCCTTTGAGTCGGGCGAGAAGGAAATTATCAATACGTTGGCCGGCATATTCCGGCGAGACCTCAAGCAGTTGTACGCCTGGAGTCGGGGGGGTAGTCGTCGTCATGCCGCGGATGATAACAATTTTTTATGGAATTGAAGCACTTAATCATTGCTGCTATAGTCGCGAACGCCGCCAAAAGCGGCCTGGACAGCGGACCAACGGTCAAAAACCGGCCCTGACCAACGCAATTCACCAGGACGCGAGGCCGTCCTACGGGGCTTTCGCTACGTAACGGTGGAGTTTGCAGGTGTAACGAGCGCAGGTGACATGAGGCCTGAATCACGCCACAAAGCAGAGTTTTCCACTCGTTTTGCGAGCCATATTCACGGCCAGTTCACAAAGTGCAGTCAGCTGCGAATGACCCCGAGCGAAGGCATCGGAAACAACGCCTAAATTAGCCATGATGCGTGACCTCCCCTTTCGGAGCTCACGGTAAATGCCAACCCGCTGCGGATTCTGCGCGCGGCAGCACCCGAATTATCAGGGATACGTGTAGGGTGGAGATGCACAACCGCCGGACTGTGTAGCAACAGGCTTTCTCCAGACGCTTCATCTCGTCCACAGCCGCTGGTTGATTCCTCCTCCTGACTGAGTGCTTAAGTAGCCACAGCAAGCAGGACGCGTACGTCGCGATGAAGGCCCACATTGGCCGGACTTCGCTGGACACGGGAAATGGCCAACCACTCCCGACGCACCTGACACCGACCGTGAGAAGTCGTGTGTGCCGAACGCCGTTTCCGGCAGCCCGGAAACCGACGGTACTACATGAAAAGAATGCTGATTAACGCAACTCAACCCGAAGAGTTGCGTGTTGCACTGGTAGATGGCCAGCGCCTCTACGACCTGGACATCGAATCCGGTGCACGCGAGCAGAAGAAGGCCAACATCTATAAAGGCCGGATTACTCGCATCGAACCAAGCCTCGAGGCTGCCTTTGTCGATTTCGGCTCTGAGCGCCACGGCTTCCTGCCCCTCAAAGAAATCTCCCGCGAATACTTCAAGAAAGCCCCGGAAGGTCGCGTCAACATCAAGGACGTCCTGAGCGAAGGCCAGGAAGTCATCGTTCAGGTCGAAAAAGAAGAACGTGGCAACAAGGGCGCCGCCCTGACCACTTTCATCAGCCTGGCCGGTCGTTACCTGGTGCTGATGCCGAACAACCCGCGTGCCGGCGGTATCTCCCGTCGCATCGAAGGCGAAGAGCGCAATGAACTGCGTGAAGCCCTGAACGGCCTGGTTGCCCCGGCCGACATGGGTCTGATCGTGCGCACTGCCGGCCTGGGCCGCAGCAGCGAAGAAATGCAGTGGGACCTCGACTACCTGCTGCAGCTCTGGACCGCCATCAAGGAAGCCTCGCTGGACCGCGCCGCGCCGTTCCTGATCTACCAGGAAAGCAACGTGATCATCCGCGCGATCCGCGACTACCTGCGCCAGGACATCGGCGAAGTGCTGATCGACAGCGTTGAAGCCCAGGACGAAGCCCTGACCTTCATCCGCCAGGTGATGCCGCAGTACGCCAGCAAGATCAAGCTCTACGAAGACAGCGTTCCGCTGTTCAACCGTTTCCAGATCGAAAGCCAGATCGAAACCGCTTTCCAGCGCGTCGTCGAACTGCCTTCCGGCGGCTCCATCGTGATCGATCCGACCGAAGCCCTGGTGTCCATCGACATCAACTCGGCGCGCGCCACCAAAGGCAGCGACATCGAAGAAACCGCGCTGCAGACCAACCTTGAAGCGGCCGAAGAAATCGCCCGTCAGTTGCGCCTGCGCGACATCGGCGGCCTGATCGTGATCGACTTCATCGACATGACCCCAGCCAAGAACCAGCGCGCCGTGGAAGAGAAAGTCCGCGAATGCCTGGAAGCCGACCGCGCTCGCGTGCAAGTCGGTCGCATCTCGCGCTTCGGCCTGCTGGAAATGTCCCGTCAGCGCCTGCGTCCGTCCCTGGGCGAAAGCAGCGGCATCGTCTGCCCGCGTTGCAACGGCACCGGCATCATCCGTGACGTTGAATCGCTGTCCCTGGCGATCCTGCGCCTGATCGAAGAAGAAGCCCTGAAAGACCGCACCGCCGAAGTTCGCGCACAAGTGCCGATCCCGGTGGCTGCATTCCTGCTCAACGAAAAACGCAACTCGATCACCAAGATCGAACTGCGCACCCGCGCCCGCATCGTCATCCTGCCGAACGATCACCTCGAGACGCCGCACTTCGAAGTGCAGCGCCTGCGTGATGACAGCCCGGAAGCGGCGACCAACCAGTCCAGCTACGAAATCGCCGCTGCCGCTGCCGAAGTCGAAGAAGTCCAGCCAGCCGCTGCGACCCGCACCCTGGTTCGCCAGGAAGCCGCGGTCAAGACCGCTCCGGCTCGCGCCAACGCTCCGGTTCCGACCGAAGTTGTCGCCCCGGCCCCGGCTCCGGCCGTCGTGCCTGAGCCAAGCCTGTTCAAAGGCCTGGTGAAGTCGCTGGTGAGTCTGTTCGCCACCAAGGAAGAGCCTGTCGCGCCGGTTGTGGTTGAAAAGCCAGCCGCCGAGCGTCCGGCCCGCAACGAAGAGCGTCGCAACGGTCGCCAGCAGAGCCGCAACCGTAACGGTCGCCGCGATGAAGAGCGCAAGCCTCGCGAAGAACGTGCACCGCGTGAAGAGCGCGCTCCGCGTGAAGAGCGTCAGCCACGCGAAGTGCGCGAGCCTCGCGAGAGCCGTGAAGAAACGCCGGCAGTCGCCCGCGAAGAACGCGCACCACGCGCGCCTCGTGAAGAACGTGCGCCCCGCGCTCCGCGTGAAGATCGCAAGCCTCGTGGCGAGCGTGAGGAACGCGTGCGTGAACTGCGCGAGCCTCTGGATGCCGCTCCGGCTGCTCCGGCCGCCGCCGCTACCGCAGAAGAGCGTCCAGCTCGCCAGCCACGTGAAGAGCGTGCTCCACGCCCACCGCGTGAAGAGCGTCAGCCTCGTGCCGAACAAGCCGCCGCCGCTGCCGAAGAAGAACTGACCACCAACGAAGAGCAACTGCAGGAAGAGGGTCAGGAAAACGCCGAAGGCGATCGTCCACGCCGTCGTTCCCGTGGCCAGCGTCGTCGCAGCAACCGTCGCGAGCGTCAGCGTGACGCCAACGGCAACGTGATCGAAGGCTCGGAAGAGTCCGAGTCCGGCGAAAGCGCTGAAGCGCCAAGCACTGCCGATCTGGCCGCCGGCCTGGCTGTCACTGCAGCCGTTGCCAGCAGCGTGATCAGCGCTCCAGCCGAAGCTGAAGCCAATGCGCAAGCCGAACGCGCCACTGCCGCGACCCTGGAAGCAGCTCCGGTTGAAGCGCCAGTCGTTGAAGCGACCACGCCGGTCGAAGTCACCGCCTCGCCGGAAATCGAAGTGGCGCCAGAAGCTCAGCCAGCCGTTGAAGCGGTTGCCGAGCCGGCTCCAGTGGTTGAAGCACCTGCCGCACCTGCAGAAGCTGTCGTCGAGACCGTGACTGAAACCGTTCGCGAAGTGCGTGAAGAGCAAACGGCGTTCAACTGGGTGGCCGAGCCAGCCGTCGCTGAAACACCAGCGCCTGCTGCCGAGACCCAAGTGGCCGAAGCCATGGTTTCCGAGCCGGTGGTTGCTGCAGCAGAACCGGCTCCGGCGCCGGTGGTTGAAGCGCCTGTCGTTGAAGCTCCGGTAATTGCCGAAGCGCCTGCGCCAGTCGTCGAGGCCGCTCCTGTCAGCGCCCTGACGCCAAGTGGCCGTGCGCCTAACGACCCGCGTGAAGTGCGTCGTCGCAAGCGCGAAGCCGAGCGTCTGCAAAAGGAAGCTGAACTGGCTGCCGCTGCGGCTCCGGTTGAAGCGGTTGAGGCAGTGCCTACCCCGGCCGCCGAAGTGGTTGCCGAGCCGGCTGAGTCGGTGATCCACGAAGCGCCGCGCTCCGTTCAGGACGCGGTAGAGCAACACGAGCAAGCCCTGGAAAAAGAGCACGAGACCAAACCTCTCGCCTGATTCCATCGGCCACTGAAAAGCCCCGCCTGGTGAACCCAGGCGGGGCTTTTTTATATCCCTGAATATCCCCCAACCCCCTGTGGGAGCGAGCTTGCTCGCGATAGCCGAATGATATTCAACATTGGTGCTAGCTGATCCACCGCTATCGCGAGCAAGCTCGCTCCCACAAGGACCTATGCTGGCCTGAAGGTTAGTGCCTTAGGCACATCCACATCCCACAACACAGCGGGATCATCCACGGCCACTTCGATCACCCGCCCTTGGGCAAACAGCGGTTTCGCGCCACGATCCCCCGATAGCTCCATCAACCCCGCTGCGAAGTCCCGCCCAAACCCGACCGGATGCCCATATTTACCGCCCTGTACCGGAACACTGATATTGTCATCGCCAATACCCGCCACCACTTGCTCGATACTGGACGGCAGGATGAACGGCATATCCCCCAGCACCATCAGCCAGCCATCGAGTTGCTTGCAGGCAGCGACCCCGGCGGCAATGCTGTCGCCCATACCTGTCGATTCGATCAGCACAATCTCGCAGCCATAGGCCTGAGCCATGCGAATCACTTGCGGGCGGTCAGCAGTGGTCACCAGCACGCGCTTGTGCAGCGCGACCGGCAAGTTGACCAATGTGTGTTCGATGACCGACCGCACCACGCCGTCACGCCCGGTGCAATCGGCCACCAACTTATCCTTTTCAGCACCCGCCACCTGACGAAACCGGCTGCCCTGCCCCGCCGCCAGTACGACGACGCCAATGGACTCGCTCATACCTTCTCCCGCCAGACTTTCTTCTGTTTCAGTTCGACGCCATTTTTGACCGCCACGATTTCCGCCATGAGCGACAAGGCAATTTCCGCGGGATTATGACTGCCTATGTGCAAGCCGATCGGACCATGCAAACGGTCAATCGCCGGTTGCGACAAACCCAGTTGAGCCAGGTTTTCCCGGCGCTTCTGGCTGTTGACCCGCGACCCCAGTGCTCCAACGTAAAAGGCTTTGGAATCCAGGGCCGTGAGCAGCGCCATGTCGTCCAGGCGCGGATCGTGGGTCAAGGCCACGATGGCCGTGCGCTCATCGGTCTGGATATTCAACACCGCCTCATCCGGCATGCCCGAGACGAATCGTCCGTGCTGCTCTTCCCAGCCATAGACGAACTCGCTGCGTGGATCGCAAATCAGCACCTCGAAATCCAGCAGGCGGGCCATTTCCGCGACATAGCGCGACAGCTGCCCCGCGCCGATCAGCAGCAAGCGCCAGCGCGGCCCATAGATCGCCCGCAAGGCCTGACCGTCGAACGTCAATACATCAGCTTTACTGGCCGGCTGCAAAAGCACTTCGCCGGTGGCCAGGTTCAGTTCACGGGCAACGATTTCATGGGCCTCGCATCGGGCCAGCAGTTGCTCGACCCAATCCCCATCGTCGATGCGCTCCTCGGTCAAGCGCAAGGTGCCGCCGCAGGGCAAACCGAAACGTGCGGCTTCCTCGCGGGTCACGCCGTACGTGATCAGTTGCACCGGCGGCCCGTCCAGTGCGAGACGGCCGTCGTGCAGCCGGGCGATCAAGTCATCCTCGACACACCCGCCGGAAACCGAGCCAATCACCACGCCGTCTTCACGCAAGGCCAGCATGGCGCCGGGTGCCCGGGGCGCAGTGCCCCAGGTTTCGACCACGCTGTACAACACCACCCGCTGACCGGCGCGCTGCCATTGCAGCACACTGCGCAGGACGTTCAGGTCGGCGCTGTCCATCAGGCACCGGCCTGCTGCCAGCCCGACAACTGATAACGAACCGGCAGGTTACGGATGCGCTTGCCGGTGGCTGCAAAGATCGCATTGCACAGGGCCGGCGCAATCGGTGGCACACCCGGCTCACCGACACCGCCCAATGGCACGTCGCCCGGCGGCGTCACCAGATGCACCGCCACCTCTTTCGGTGCCAGGGACATGCGCGCCACTTCGTACATGTGGAAGTTATCCTGCTGGACCTTGCCGTCCTTGAAGCTGATTTCCCCAAGCACCGCATTACCCAGGCCCATGACGCAGGCACCCTCGAATTGCGCGCGAATCCGCTCGGGATTGATCTGCGGTCCGCAATCGACGGCGATGTCGGCTTTGTGCACCACCAGCGTGCCGTCGTCTTTGACCTCCACCTCGATCACCGCTGCCACATAGGTCACGAAGCTGTAATGCACCGCCAGGCCCAGGCCGCGGCCCTTGGGCAGCTCACGTCCCCATCCGGCGGCTTTGGCGGCGGTCTCCAGTACCGTGCGCAGGCGCCCGGTGTCGATCGGATAACGCTCCGGGGATTCACCGTAGTTCCACTCTTCACTCAAGGTGCGCGGATCGATCCGACGGTCCGGGCCGAGCAATCTGATCTGGTACTTCAGCGGATCTGCCCCGGCCTTGTGCGCCAACTCATCGATAAAACTCTGGATCGCGAAGCCATGGGGAATGTTCGACACCGAGCGATACCAGCCAACACGGGTATGCACCGTGGCCTCGGGGTTTTCCAGGCGAATGTTGGGGATCGCATACGCCATGTTGGTGAAACCCATGCCCAGTTCGAACGCCGCCTCATGGTTCATGCCAGGCGCAAACAACGCCGTGATGCTCGGCGCCACCGTACGGTGCAACCAACCGGACGGCAGACCGTCCTTGTTCAGGCTGGCCTTGAGGTATTCGGCCGATACGGTGTGGAAGTAGGAACAGTGGATGTCGTCTTCGCGGGTCCATTGCACCCGCACCGCCTTGCCGGGGAATTCCTTGGCAAGGATCGCGGCTTCGATGATGAAGTCAGGCTTGGACTTGCGCCCGAATCCACCGCCCAGCAAGGTCACGTTGAACGTGACCTTTTCGAATGGCAGCCCCAGGCGTTCACCGATCCGCTCCCGGGTGACCTGCGGCGCCTGGCTTGGCCCCCAGGCCTCGCACGCACCGTCCTTGAACCGCGCAATGGCGACCATCGGTTCCATCGGCGACTGTGACAAATGCGGCAAGTAGTAAGAGGCTTCCAGCGTACTGTCGGCGCTGCTCATGGCCTCGTCGATGTTGCCGGTATTTCGCACCACCTTGCCAGGCTTGAGCGAGGCCGCTTCGAGCTCCTTGCGATAGGCGATCGAGTCGTAGCTGGCGTTGGGGCCGTCATCCCACTCGATTTTCAGCGCCTCGCGGCCCTTGATCGCCGCCCAGGTATTGCTCGCCACCACGGCGATGCCACCCAGGGGCTGGAACTCCGAAGGCAACGGACGACTTTCGATCTGCAGCACCTTGACCACGCCAGGGACTTTCATCGCCGCGCTGCCATCGAAACTTTTGACTTTGCCGCCATACACCGTGGGTCGGGCAATGGTCGCGTAGAGCATGCCGTCGAAATGCACGTCGGCACCGTACACGGCACGGCCGTTGACGATGTCCTCACCGTCGATGGCCTTGGTGCCTTCCTTGCCGATGTAACGGAATTCCGAAGGCTGCTTGAGCCTAAGGCTGTCACGGGCCGGTACGGCCAAAGCACTGGCAGCGGCGGCGAGCGCGCCATAATCCAGTTCGCGGCCCGAGGGTTTATGGATGACTTTATGCAGTTGCGCATGGCACTCGCCCACCGACACTTTCCACTGGTCAGCAGCGGCCTGCTCCAGCATGGCGCGCGCAGCAGCCCCGCAACGACGCATCGGTTCGTACCAGTGACGCATGCTGCGTGAACCGTCTGTGTCCTGGTTGCCGAAACGTGCTTCATCGCCCGGGGCCTGCTGTACCTTGACCCGCGCCCAATCGGCTTCCAGTTCATCAGCCACCACCATGGTCAGGCTGGTGCGCACGCCCTGCCCCATTTCCGAGCGGTTGCAGATCACGGTCACCGTGCCATCGGCGGCGATGCTCACATAGACCTTCGGATCGTCGACCCAGCCGTGGGGCATGCCATCGGCGCCGAACTTCTTGTCTTTCTCTTCGGCAAAAGCGTCTTGCCAGCCCCAACTCGCCGCCAAAACCAGCGCACTGGTGGCGCCCACGCCTTTGAGAAAGCCACGGCGACTGAGCTGGCTCAGATTGCTCAGGGTGAAATCGTTCGGTAAGCGGCTCATGCCTTGGCCTCCTTCAGGTGAGTGGAGGCCTGGCGGATGGCGGTCTTGATGCGGTTGTAGGTGCCGCAGCGGCAGATGTTGCCGACCATTGCTTCTTCAATCTGCTCGTCGCTGGGGTTCGGGTGGGTCTTGAGCAGCGCTGTCGCCGACATGATTTGACCACCCTGGCAGAAACCGCATTGGGCGACCGCCGTGTCGAGCCAGGCTTGCTGGACGACTTTGCCTATCGGGTCGGCGTGCAGGTTGTCGATGGTGCTGACATTCTGACCGACGACGGAACCGATGGGCGTGATGCAACTGCGTGCCGGAGCCCCTTCGATATGAATCGTGCAGGCTCCGCACAGGCCCATGCCGCAGCCGAACTTGGTGCCGTTGTAACCGGCCACGTCACGGATCGCCCAGAGCAGCGGCATGTCCTCGGTGACATCGAGTTGATGGTCTTGACCATTGAGTTTCAGGGTAATCATGGGCACGCCCGCATAGTTCTTGAGTTATGGGGTCGAGCAATCTGCCGCTGGATCTCGGTGGGTCGCACGCAGATCGACTCAGGCTAATAGGCTCTCTCGTGCGGACGCAAACGGTCTGCACCGGGCCTTTGGTGGAGCAAGAGTGTGCATCGTTAGCTGACTAAGTTAACCGAGCATTAACAAAAAAGCCCTGCACAATAAACATCGTGCAGGGCTTTTTGATCTGTCCTGAAAGCTTAGCTCAATACCGGTTCGGTTCCATTTCCAGATCGACATGAAAACGTTCTGAAATGTCTTTCTGGATGCGCTGCGCCAGGTTCAGCAATTGCAGGCCCGTTGCGCCGCCATAGTTGACCAGCACCAGCGCCTGCAGCTTGTGAACACCTGCGTCGGCATCGCGAAAACCTTTCCAGCCTGCCCGCTCGATCAACCAGCCAGCGGCCAGTTTCATCTGCCCGTCGGGTTGCGCATAGGCCACCAGGTCCGGGTATTCGCCCTTTAGCCGTGCAGCCAGCGCCGCCGACACCAAAGGATTCTTGAAGAAACTGCCGGCATTGCCGAGCACGGCCGGGTCCGGGAGTTTTTCGTTGCGGATGCTGCAAATGGCCTGGCTGACATCGCTGGCGGTCGGATGCTCGATACCTTGTTCGGTCAAGCGCTGACGCACCGGGCCGTACTCCAGGTGCAAATGCGCGGCGCGGTCGAGGGCGAAACGCACACGCAGGATCAACCAGCGCCCCGGTTCCTGCTTGAACAGGCTGTCGCGGTAAGCAAAGTTGCACTGCGCCAGGCTGAAATCGCGCAGTTCGCCGGTCTGGCGATCGAGGGCGGTCAGGCCGGCGAACACGTCCTTGATCTCGACCCCATAGGCGCCGATGTTCTGCATCGGTGCCGCACCCACGGTGCCGGGAATCAGGCTGAGGTTTTCCAGGCCGGACAACCCAAGCGCCAGGGTGTGTTGCACAAAGGGATGCCAGGGCTCGCCCGCCTCGGCCTCGATCACCACTTTGCCGTCGTCATCGCTCAGCACGCGAATCCCGCGAGTGGCCATGCGCAGCACCAGTGATTCAATATCCGCCGTCAGCAACAGATTGCTGCCACCGCCGATCACCAGTACCGGGACCTTGTGCTCCAGCCCATAAGCCAGGGCTTCGCGCACATCGGCGTCGCTATGGGCCTCGGCAAACAGCCGGGCCTGGACATCCACGCCAAAGCTGTTGAACGGCTTGAGCGACACCTGCGATTGAATCTGCAAACTCATAACCGTCCCTTCAATTCGATCACCAGCAAATCGCTGGCGCGCTCGATCAGGTCCAACACCTGCTCGAAGCCTTGCTCGCCATCGTAGTACGGGTCCGGCACTTCATCGATTGGCGACTGGTAACGGCGCAGGAACAGATCCAGCTCGGCCTTGCCCTTGGCGGGCTGCAAGGCCTTGAGGTTGCGCAGGTTGCTGTTGTCCATCGCGAGGATCAGGTCGTAGGTGGCAAAATCGGCGCGGCTGACTTGCCGGGCGCGCTGGGCCGACAAGTCGTAACCGCGCAGCTTCGCCGCGGCCTGGCTGCGCTTGTCCGGCGCCTTGCCGACATGCCAGTCACCGGTGCCGGCGGAAGCGACCTCAATCTGATCGGCCAGCCCCGCTTCGCGCAGTTTGTGCCGCAGCACGCCTTCGGCCGTGGGAGAACGGCAGATGTTGCCCAGGCACACGAACAAAACGCGCATCACGCCTCCAGCAGGCGACGAACGCGCTCGAGGTCTTCAGCGGTATCGACGCCGGCAGGCGGCGCGATCAATGCGTCGGCCACGTGGATCCGCACACCGTGCCACAGGGCACGCAGCTGTTCCAGGCACTCGGTGTTTTCCAGCCAGCATGGACCCCAGTTGACGAAATCCTGCAGGAAACCGGCACGGTAGGCATAGATGCCGATATGGCGGCGATACGGCACACCTTCCGGCAACTGCTCAGGGTTCACGGCAAACGCATCCCGCGCCCATGGCAAGGTGGAGCGACTGAACGTGAGCGCCAGGCCATTGAGGTCGCTGACGACCTTGACCACGTTGGGATTGAACAGGGTGTCCGCGTCTTCGATCGGCTCGGCCAGGGTGGCCATGCGCGCTTCAGCGTGGGCCGCCAGGTTGGCGGCGACCTGATCGATCACGCTCGGCGGGATCAGCGGCTCGTCACCCTGGACGTTGACGACGATGGCATCGGGCGCCAGGCCCAGCTTCATCGCAACTTCAGCCAGGCGATCGGTGCCGGAATTGTGATCCTCACGGGTCAGCACCACTTCTGCACCGAAGCCATTGCAGGCCTCGACGATGCGCGCGTCGTCAGTGGCAACCACCACCCGCCCGGCGCTGCTTTTGCTCGCCTGTTCCCAGACGTGCTGGATCATCGGCTTGCCGGCGATCAGCAGCAGCGGCTTGCCTGGCAGGCGGGTGGAGGCATAACGCGATGGAATGACGACGGTAAAGGCTGTGGTCATTTATCCAGACGCTCATCGGTGGTCAGGGTGCGCGCTTCCGACTCGAGCATCACCGGGATGCCGTCGCGAATCGGGTAGGCCAGGCCGGCGCCCTTGCTGATCAGCTCGGTCTTGTCGGCGCTGAGCTTGAGCGGGCCTTTGCAGACCGGGCAAGCGAGGATGTCGAGCAATTTGGTGTCCATGAGCATTCCCTGGAAAAAACGGAGTTAAGGCAACAAACGATCCGGCAGCAGGCGCATCAACTGTGTGTCGAACCAGGCCACGAAGGCCGGCGACGGCACGGCATCGACCGCCAGGTACCACCAATCGGCGGCGGCAAAGGCACGGCATTTCACCGCGTCTTTTTCCGTCATTACCAACGGCAATGACGGCGTGAAATTCAACGCCTGCACGCTGTATTCGGCGTGGTCGGCAAACGCATGTGGAACAGGCTGCCAGTGTAGCGTTTCGAGGGTCTTGAAGAAACGTTGCGGATTGCCGATACCGGCCACCGCGTGCAGGGCCTGGCCGGCGGGAAAAAGATCGAGGGAACGGCGTTCGCCGCTGTGCAGATTGACCAATGCGGTGGGCTGCAATTGAAAGGCAAAGCCATCGTCGCGGTCAGCCGCGGCACCGTTGTAAAGCACCGCGTCGACGCTTTGCAGGCGCTCGACCGGCTCACGCAATGGCCCGGCGGGCAGGCAACGGCGGTTGCCCAGACCACGGGCGGCGTCGATCAGCACCAGTTCGAGGTCACGGGCCATGCGATAGTGCTGCATGCCGTCGTCGGACAGGATCAGGTCCAGCGGCTCACTGGCCAGCAAGGCTTTGACGGCGCTGCTGCGATTGGGGTCGATCATCAGCGGCACGCCCGTGCGCTGGACAATCAGCAACGGCTCGTCACCGGCAACCTCGGCGCTCTGCCCGGCCTCGACCCGCCACGGCAACTGCGGCGGTTTGGCGCCATAGCCGCGGCTGACCACACCGACCCGCAGGCCGCTGCGCTGGCAGTGCTCGATCATCCATAGAATCAGCGGCGTCTTGCCGGTGCCTCCCACGGTGATGTTGCCGACCACGATCAGCGGCACCGGTGGCTGGTAGATCTCGCCCTCACCCGCCAGAAAGCGCTTGCGTTTGTTCATGACCACGCGCCGGTACAGCCACTCCAGTGGCTGTAACAGCTTCAGGGCCGGATGTCCTGCGTACCACGCGGCGAGCAATCGATCGGACATGGCCATCAGGGCGCGGGAGGCGCCGCCTCGATGGTGGTCATGCGCAAGTGACTGAAGCCGAGTTTGCCGGCGGCATCCATAGCTGTCACCACGGACTGATGCGCAGTCTTGCCGTCAGCACTGATGGACAGCGGCCGGTTGGTGTCGCCGTTGGCTTCCTTTTGCAGCGCGTCCATCAGCGAGGCGAGGTCGCTTTTCGGCAGGATCTGGTTGTTCACCGAGAACACGCCGTCGGCGCTGATGGCGATGTCCAGTGGCTTGCTCTGATCATCGGCCGGCGTGCCGCTGACCGCTTCCGGCAGATCGACGCGCAGCTGGGTCTCACGGGTAAAGGTGGTAGTCACGACGAAAAACAGCAACAGGATGAACACCACGTCGATCAGCGATGCGAGGTTGATGTCCACCGTTTCCCGTGGTTTGCGGCGGAATTTCACGCTTTGCTCCCGGTCAGGTCCACGTCGCGATCGCCCTGCACCACTTCGACCAGCTTGATCGCTTCCTGCTCCATGCCCACCACCAGCTCATCGATCCGGCGTTGCAGGAAACGGTGGAAAAACACTGCGGGGATACCCACCATCAGGCCCGCGGCCGTGGTGATCAGGGCCTTGGAAATACCACCGGCCAGTACCGAAGCGTTGGTGGTCATGCCTGAGCCTGTGAACGCACTGAAAATATCGATCATGCCCAGCACCGTACCCAGCAGGCCCAGCAACGGCGCCATGGCGGCGATGGTGCCGAGGGCGGCGACGTAGCGCTCGAGCTCATGGATGACCCGTTGTGCGGCCTCTTCGATACACTCCTTCATGATCTCGCGACCATGTTTTGAGTTGGCCAGGCCGGCCGCCAGGATCTCGCCCAACGGGGAGTTGGCGCGCAGTTCCTTGAGTTTTTCCTTGTTGAGCTGTTTGTCCTTGATCCAGACCCAGACCTGCCCGAGCAAGTGCTCCGGGGTCACGCGGCTGGCGCGCAGAGTCCAGAGACGTTCGGCGACGATGGCCATGGCCACGATGGAGCTCAGAATGATCGGCAGCATCATCCAGCCGCCGGATTTGACCAATTCCCACACAGTGACAGTCCCCTCGAAAAAGTGCGCCACTCTAACATAGGGGGTGGGCGCACCGAAGACCGTGATGTCGCATCCGGTCGGGCCTTGATAACGCCCGGTCATGGCTTCGAAGGCGGCGGATCGCGCCAGAAACGCCGTTCCTGGCGCATCGACCACGGTGGCTCGAAGCGCCCCAGTTGCAGACGAATGGCACCCTGTTCGACGCTGTCGTAGATCGCCATCCCGCGTTTTTGATAACGCGCGATCACCGTGGGATGCGGATGGCCAAATGAATTGCCCTGGCCGCGGGAGATCAGCGCCCCTTTAGGTTGCAGGACATCCAGCAGGGCATTTGACGACGAACTGCGACTGCCGTGGTGTGGTGCCTGCAGCCAATCGGTAGGCAGGGCCAACGGACTGTCCAGCAGGGCTCTTTCGGCGGCGGCATCGATGTCGCCACTCAACAGCAACCGTTCGCCATTGGCCTCGATCAACAAGACACAGGAGTTCTGGTTGCTGTCGCCGGCCAATGGCCAGTGCCAAAGCTGGAAGTTGACTTCATCCCAGGTCCATTGCCGGCCGCTCTCACAACGCCCGGCCTGCAGTTCCACAGGCAAGTCAGAGGGTTCACCACTGACCACCTCTATTACCGGCAAGCCCTTGGCAATCGCCGGGGCACCACCGGCATGATCGGCATGGGCGTGGCTGATCAGCATCAGGTCGAGGCCCTTCACCCCCAGTTTGTGCAACGCCGGCAGCACCACCCGCTCCCCCTGGTCAAGCTCACCGAATCGCGGTCCGGCGTCATACAACAAAGTGTAATGCCGGGTGCGCACCAGAATAGCCAGCCCCTGCCCCACATCCAACTGCCAGACTTCAGCGATGCCTTCCGGCAGCATTGACCGGGGTGGGAATACCAGCAACAGCAGCAGCGGCCAACCCAACGGACGCAGCGGAACGCCACGCGGCAACAGCAGTAGAAAAGCGCCCAGCGCGCCGAGGCTCCATACCCCCAAAGGAATCGCCTTCGGTACCCACGCGGGTAGCACCTCGGCCAACAACGCCAGGACCCTGAACAACTCACCGATCAAACCGCCCGCCAGCCACAACAGGCCCTCGCCCACGTAGGGCACCGGCAACAGCAATGTCCCGAGCAAGGCCGGTGGCAACACCAGCAGACTGATCCACGGCACCGCCAGCAAATTGGCTGCCGGACCGCTAAGGCTGATCGGCAGTCCCAATATCAACAGTAACGGGCACAGTCCGATCGCAATCAGCCACTGGGCGCGGGTCCAGGTTTGCCACCATCGCCAGGGGCCCAACCGACCGCCGAAGGTCAATATCAAGACGGCCACTGCCGCGAAAGACAGCCAGAAACCAGGCTGGAGACTCGCCAGCGGTTCCACCAGAAAAATGCCGCAGAGGGCCAGTAAAAGCGGCCACCATGCACCGAGATGACGGAACCGCAGACGCCACAACAACACCAGGCCAAGCATCAGGCAGGCTCGTCGCACCGGCACCCCGAATCCCGCCAGCATCCCGTAACCGAGTGCCGCGGCGAATGCCAGGCCACACGCCCAAGGCAGCCATGGCAGACGATTTGGCCATAACCCAAGGCGGGCCAGGCCGGCAATCAACAGATACACGACGCCCGCCAGCAAGCCGATGTGCTGCCCGGAAATCACCAACAGATGCACCGTGCCGGTGTCCTGCAATACCTGCCAGTCTTCGCGACTCAGCCCGGCACCGTCCCCGAGCACCAACGCGGTCAACGCGCCGCCTCGGCCCTGGGCATCCACCGCTTGCAAACGCTGGCGGATGCCATCGCGCCAGGCCCATTGGGCTGGCGCAAGGCGTTCGCCCTGCTTGACCGTCCCGGTCGCCCCGATGTGTTGTGCCAGCAACCAGGCCTGGTAGTCGAACGCCTGCGGATTGAGGAGCCCGACCGGGCGCTTCAATTTGACTGCCAGACGCCAGCGCTCACCACTGTTCACCGGCGGCCCGCCGTACCAGGCCAGGCGCATTTGCCGCGGCAGGCGGGTGCGCCGGGACTGGATGTCGGTCAATTCGAAACGCACGACACCGTCGTCATGCCGGGGCAAGCCAGTGACCCGTCCTTCGACCCAGCGGGTTTCTCCGTCCAGCGCCGGCGGCAACCGGTCATCCAGCGCCCACTGCGCATTCGCGCAGGCCCAACTCAAACCGAACAGGTAAAACGCCACCGGATACGTCCTGAATGGCAACAACATCAAACCCGCCACCGGCATCGCCAGCCACAACCAGACCGGCGGTAAAGCCGGCAAAAAACGCAAAGTCAGCAGACCCAGCGCCAACGCCATCATCCCTGTGCGCATAAGCCCGTCCTTGAGAGTCCCCTCCAAGGCTTAGCCCGCCGGTCGCGTGGGCGCCGTTATTAATTGTCACAAAGTCTGAATGGGCAGTTCATAGAATCCAGACATACTTGCCACCCTGACCGACCGAGAAGCCTTATGCCCCGGCGCTTATTCAAACGTTACATGCCAGACCCGATGAGCATCAGGGAACACAAATCCTTACGCTTTCTCGGCACGCTGCTGCATGACCCGAACCTGTGGCACCTCAACCGCCACTCCGTGGCCCGCGCCATGGCGGTGGGTTTGTTCGCGGCGTTCCTGCCAATCCCGTTGCAGATGCTGCTGGCGGCAACTCTCGCCATCATCGTGCGCGGCAACATGCCGATCGCCGTGAGCCTGGTCTGGCTGACCAACCCGATCACCATGCCTGCCGTATTCTTTTGCACCTACCAGACCGGCGCCTGGCTGATGGATGTCCCCGCCCGACAGTTGCCGGACGCACTGACCTGGGAATGGATCAGGGGCGAAATCTCGACCTTGTGGCAACCGTTTCTGTTGGGTTCGGTGGTGACGGGGCTGGCCCTCGGTGCGCTGTCCTACTTCCTGGTGATGGCGTATTGGCGCTGGTGGGTGGCCAGGCAATGGAAGCGGCGCAAGAAGAGCCGGATGTGAAAATGCAAAACGGCGCCCAGGGCGCCGTTTTTTACAACTGCCATATACCCCCTGTAGGAGCTGCCGCAGGCTGCGATCTTTTGGCTTTTAACGGGCCCAAATCAAGATCAAAAGATCGCAGCCTTCGGCAGCTCCTACAAGGAAGGTCAGGTACGCATCCCGCGCCCGCTGACCAGCAACCGTGCACAGCCGAGATACAGCACTACGGTCGCGACCAGCATGAAAGCGATGGCCACACTGATGCGGATATCCGACACCCCGAGGATGCCGTAACGGAATGCGTTGACCATGTGCAGCACCGGGTTGGCCAGGGAAACGGTCTGCCAGAACGGCGGCAGCAAGGTGATCGAGTAGAAGACCCCGCCCAGGTAGGTCAGTGGCGTCAGCACGAAAGTCGGAATGATCGAAATATCATCGAAGTTGCGTGCAAACACGGCGTTGATGAAGCCCAGCAGCGAGAAGATGGTCGCCGTTAGCACCACCACCAGAACGGTCACGCCCAGGTGATGCACCTGCAAATGGGTGAAGAACAACGACAGCAGGGTCACGATGATCCCCACCATCAAGCCGCGCAGCACGCCGCCCAGGGTGTAGCCGATCAGGATGGTGTGCGGCGACAGTGGCGAGACCATCAGTTCTTCGATGGAACGCTGGAACTTGCTGCCGAAGAAACTCGACACCACGTTGCCGTAGGAGTTGGTGATCACCGACATCATGATCAGCCCCGGCACGATGTACTCCATGTAGGTGAAGCCACCCATGTCGCCGATTTGCCGACCGATCAGGTTACCGAAGATCACGAAGTACAGGACCATGGTGATGGCTGGCGGCAGCAGGGTCTGCGGCCAGATCCGGGTGAAACGCCGGACTTCACGGTAAACGATGGTGTTGAGGGCAATGAGGTTGGGGCGCAACTCGGAACTCATACCGCCACCTTCGACAGATTTTTCTCCACCAGGGACACGAACAACTCCTCGAGGCGATTGGTTTTGTTACGCAGGCTCAGCACTTCGATGTTCTGCTGCGCCAGCTGGGTGAACAGCGCGGTGATGCCCATGGACTTTTCCACCTGGACTTCCAGGGTGTGGCTGTCGACCAGCCGGGACGGGTAGCCGAGCAACTGAGGCGCGGCGGGCAGGTCGCCCTTGAGGTCCAGCAGAAAGGTTTCGACATGCAGTTGGCTGAGCAACTGACGCATGCTGGTGTTCTCGACGATGGTGCCGTGGTCGATGATGCCGATGTTGCGGCACAACTGCTCAGCCTCTTCCAGATAATGGGTGGTGAGGATGATGGTGATGCCTTTCTCGTTCAGCTCAGTGAGGAAGCTCCACATCGAGCGACGCAGCTCGATGTCCACCCCGGCAGTCGGTTCGTCGAGGATCAGCAGGCGCGGTTCATGAACCAGCGCGCGAGCGATCATCAGGCGACGCTTCATGCCGCCGGACAGTGAACGCGACGGCACGTCCTTCTTGTCCCAGAGGCCTAACTGGGTCAGGTACTGTTCGGCGCGTTCCTTGGCGATTTTCGCCGGGATGCCGTAGTAGCCGGCCTGGGTCACGACGATGTCGAAAGTCTTTTCGAACTGGTTGAAGTTGAATTCCTGAGGCACCACGCCGATGCAGCGCTTGAGCTGTGCAGGATTTTTGTCCAGGTCGTGACCGAAGATATTCACCGTGCCGCTGGTCTTGTTCACCAGGGTCGAGAGAATGCCGATGGTCGTGGATTTGCCGGCGCCGTTGGGGCCGAGCAAGGCGAAAAAGTCACCTTCGGCGACGTCCAGATCGATACCACTCAGGGCCTGGAAACCGTTGCCGTAGGTTTTGGTTAGCTGCCGGATGGACAGAGCGGAACTCATATCTGATTTACGCACCAAGAAGGGAAGAAAGGGATAAGTATGGGCGGCGGCGAACAATACAACCGCAACAACTTGGCACAATGGTGCTTGTCGCCGCCTCACAAGTACAGTCAAGCGTGTCGATAGTGAGTATTAAGTCAACGCGGTCATGACCGCCTTTTGATACGCCGGACGCTGTTTCAACCGCGCGTACCAGGCCTGCAGATGCGGTAGTGGCGCACGCTCGATCGGCATCTCGAACCAGGCATAAATGAAACTGCCCAGGGGAATATCACCCATGCCGATCTCGTCTCCGGACAGGTAGGGCTTGTTCGCCAACGCCTGGTCGGCCATCGCCAGCAGTGTGTCGCATTCCTTGACCGCCGCCTTGATGGCGGGCCAGTCCTGCTGGTCTGCCGGGGTACGCAGCACACCCCAGAATACGGTACGGAACGGGCCGGCAAAGCTTGAGGTGGTCCAGTCCATCCATTTGTCGGCGCTGGCACGGGCTTGCAGATCCGCGGGGTACCAGGCCGTGTCGGCGGCGTGGCGGGCCATCAGGTAACGCACGATGGCATTGGACTCCCACAACACGAAACCATCGTCCTCGATCACCGGCACCCGACCGTTGGGGTTCATCGCGCGGTACTCGGGCGTATCGACGACACCAAAGGTGCCACCGGCATCGATAGCCTCATAGGTCAGGCCCAGTTCTTCGGCGGCCCACAATGGCTTTCTGACATTCGACGAGTTTTTCCGACCCCAGATCTTCAGCATGACCGCCTCTTTTTTGGTAAGTGGGCAGGCAGCATACGCCGGATCAGGGGCGACTCAAATCACTCTGCATGTCACCCAACAGCGGTGGCTGCTGTTCACCGAACAGGTGCGGATAGCATTTTTCCAGGTGTTCGAAAAAGAACCTTTCGGGGACGTCAGCGAACTGGCCGTGATCGACGAGGTACTCCATCAACTTCGCGCCATCGCGGTTGAAGGGATGAAAAACGCTGTCGTTGATCCCGTCGAATTCCAGCGGCGCCACATTGAACAGGTCGCAGAGTTTGCGGTTGAACGCCGGCGTCGCCTTGATCCAGCGACCCTGCAAATAAAACTCGGTGTAGCCGTGCATGGCGAACATGTCGCTCTTGAGCAATTCAAGCAGCCGAGGCGTCGACAAATGATTGCGCACATCTGCCAGGCCGATCCGCGCGGGAATCGCGCAATGCCGTGCGCAACCTGCCAGCAACGTGGCCTTGGGCACGCAGTAACTTTCCCCGGTCGCCAATGCATGACTGCCGCGCAGGGTCTGCGGATCGCGACTGAAGGTGTACGGGTTGTAGCGCACCGCTTCGCGCACGGCGTAATAGAGATTGATCGCCTGCTCAAGTGGATCGCGACTGGCACCACGGTGTTTTTCGGCGAACTCCACCACGGACGGATGGTCACTATCGATGAAGCGGCCGGGACTCAGGTACTCGTGCATGAGAATAATCTCCAGGGGAAGCCCCGAGTCTAGCGAGAGCTTCAGCACAGAGATAACGACGTTTCGGCCAAACATGGGCGCTTTGCCGCTCGTTCAATGAGAGTTTTTCCCACGTGTGCGGCCCATCTGGCGCACGAAAATCATCCTGGGTCACCACCTGCCTGTTTTGCGGATGCCGTCTAAGCTCTGAGGGCTGGTTCGCCCTGGTTTCACGGAGGAATAAATATGCTGCTGTTGTGGATACTGGTTCTGCTGGTCGGTATTGCTTATCTGGCCCACCGCCGCATCGCCCCGCTACCCGCCCTGGTCATCGTGGCCGCCTATGTCGTGGCCATGGGCGCTTTCAGCCGCGCGCCGGGCTGGTTGCTGCTGGTTTTCTGGGTATTGATCGCTGCCGTCGCCGCGCCCTTGCTGCTGCCCGACCTGCGTCGCAAATGGTTCAGCGCGCCGATGTTCAACTGGTTCCAGAAAACCCTGCCGCCGATGTCGCAAACCGAACGCGATGCCATCGACGCCGGTACGGTGTGGTGGGACGGAGAGCTGTTCAGTGGCCGTCCGGACTGGAGCAAACTGCTGTCCTATCCCAAAGCGCAATTGAACGAAGAAGAACAGGCATTCATCGACGGGCCGACCGAAACACTCTGCACCATGGTCAATGAATGGCAACTCGGTCAAACCATGGATCTGCCGCCCGAAGCCTGGGCGTTCATCAAGGACAACGGTTTTTTCGCCCTGATCATCCCCAAGGAGTTTGGCGGCAAAGGCTTCTCTGCCTATGCCCACTCGCAAGTGGCGATGAAACTGGCTAGCCACAGCGGCGACCTCGCCTCCACCGTAATGGTCCCCAACTCCCTCGGCCCGGCTGAATTGTTGCTGCACTACGGCACCGACGAACAACGCAATCATTACCTGCCACGCCTGGCTCGCGGCGACGATATCCCGTGCTTTGCCCTTACCGGTCCGCTGGCCGGCTCCGACGCGGGCGGCATGCCGGACTCCGGGGTGATCTGCAAAGGTGAATGGGAAGGCCAGGAGGTTCTCGGCCTGCGCCTGAACTGGGAGAAGCGTTACATCACCCTCGGCCCGGTGGCTACCCTCCTCGGCCTGGCCTTCAAGGCCTATGACCCGGATCACCTGCTGGGCGACAAGGAAGACCTGGGCATCAGCCTGGCGCTGATTCCGACCGACACCGAAGGTGTCGAGATCGGCCGCCGGCATCTGCCGTTGGGCGCCGCGTTCATGAATGGCCCGAACTCGGGCAAGGACGTGTTCGTCCCGCTGGAGTTCCTCATTGGCGGCCAGGAGATGCTCGGCAAGGGCTGGATGATGCTGATGAATTGCCTGTCGGTGGGGCGTTCGATTTCCCTGCCGGCAGTGGGCACCGGCATGGCCAAGTTCACCAGCCTGGTGACGGGCCAATACGCGCAGGTTCGCGAGCAGTTCAATGTACCGATTGCTTCGTTCGAAGGCATCCAGGAAGCCATGGCCCGCATTGGCGGCAATGCCTGGATGATGGACGCCGCCCGCATGCTGACCGCCAATGCGGTCGACCTGGGCGAGAAACCGTCGGTGCTGTCGGCGATTCTCAAGTACCACCTGACCGAGCGCGGCCGCGACTGCATCAGCGATGCCATGGATGTGCACGGCGGCAAGGCAATCATCATGGGGCCGAACAATTACCTGGGCCGCAAATGGAACGGCGCGCCGATTTTTATCACGGTGGAAGGCGCGAACATTCTCTCGCGCAACCTGATGATCTTTGGCCAGGGCGCGATCCGCTGCCATCCTTTCGTGCTCAAGGAAATGGCCCTCGCCAGCCGTGAAGACAAGGATCAGGCGCTCAGGGAATTCGATGGTCTGCTGCTCAAGCACATCGGTTTTGCCGTGGGCAACGCCGCCAGTACACTGGTGCTGAATCTCGGTTTTGGGCACCTGGAACACACCCAGGGTGACAAACTCAGCCAGGGTTACTTCCGCGCCCTCAATCGTCAGGCCGCTGCTTTCGCCCTGCTCGCCGACCTCAGCATGATGTTGCTGGGCGGTGCACTCAAACGCCGGGAACGCCTGTCCGCACGACTGGGTGACGTACTGAGCAACCTTTACCTGGCTTCTGCCGCACTCAAGCGCTATCACGATCTCGACACACCGCAGTACATGACGCCGCTGGTGAGCTGGGCCATGGAAGAAAGTCTGGGGCAGGCCGAGCGCGCCATGGATGAACTGCTGAGCAACTTCCCGAACAAAGTCGTGGGCTGCCTGTTGCGGGTGATCGTGTTCCCGTTCGGTCGCCGGCACAAAGGGCCATCGGACAAACTCGCTGCCGAAGTCGCTGCCTTGATTGGCCGCGCCAAGGGCGACCCCGCCCTGGAGGAATTGCTCCTGGGTTGCTATCGCCCACAGGCGAGCGACGATCCGGTCGGCGCCTTGCAACACGCCTGTAACCTGTTGAGTGCCGCTCAGCCGCTGCAGAAAAAACTGCATTTGGCACTCAAGACCGGCCAGGTCAAACCGCTGGCTGGCGAGTCGCTGATCGATGCCGCGCTCGAGGCTGGTGTGTTGCAGCCGGTGGAAGCGCAAACCCTGCGTGAAGCCGAAGCGGCCCGGCGCAAGGTGATCGATGTCGATGACTTTGACCAAGAGGAATTGGCACTGGCCGGGGGAAAAGTCCGCTGATCCCTTCAAGCATGTAAAAACGGGCGCGGGCGCTTTATACTCCCGCGCCCGTTTTGCTCTTGAGGACTTATCTCGTGTCCAACATCGTTGCCGATCATCTCGTTTTACTCGACCACCTGCGCAGCATCCTGGTCGCCGTAGGTGAGGCCGAGCAGGTTCCCGACGAAAGCCATGCCTTGTTCCTTGAGCGCTTCGACGAGCTGCTGGCGTTACTGCCTGTCGACCCGATCGAAAGCCAGTACCTGGGCCAGGACATTCTGTGCCAGGTCATCACTCGCTATCCGCAAATCGCACACCTGGTGCCGCGCGACCTGCTGTGGTATTTCGCCGGTGACTGCCTGCATTACATGCCCGATGATGAAATCGACCTGTACCAGGCCCTGGAAGAGCGTCGCTTCGAAGCCGAACAGAACGACGAACCTTTCGACTGGAACCAGGAAAAGCAGCTGCTGGCGTTGTCCAGCCAGGACAGCAAGCACTGATCTGCAAAAGATCGCAGCCTTCGGCAGCTCCTACAGAAAATATACGGTCCATGTAAGAGCACCGAAGGCTGCGATCTTTTTTTTTACCGTCAAAACAAGCCGTCACTCTCCGGCAGTTCATACTCCGATGGCGACCAGCCCGGACCATTCGACCGACCCGGCTTGCCCAGCGTCGGCTCCTTCGCCAGACAATCCACCAGGTAATCGATCAACACCCGTAGCTTGGGCGGCAGGTATCGGGTTGGCGAATGCAGCAACCAGGCGCCGCCGTGATAGGACGCCAGAAAGGTCCAGTCCGGCAGCACTTGCACCATCACCCCCTTCTCCAGGGCATGGCGTGCCGTGAAATACGGCAGGCTGCCAATGCCGATGTGCTGCAACACCGCGCCATAACGCACGCCGGTGTGATTGGCGGCATATCGCCCGCGCACACCGACGGTTACCGTCTTGCCGCCTTTCTTGAATTTCCAGCGTGCGTCGCTGGGTGTTTCGCCCAGGTAAATGCAACTGTGATTGAGCAAGTCATGGGGATGAGTCGGCGTCCCGTGCTCGGCCAGATACTGTGGAGTGGCGCAGAGCATATGATCGATGGTCAGCAACTGCCGCCCCACCAGCCCCGCAGGCGGCCGATCGGTGATGCGAATCGCCAGGTCGACGTGATCGTCGATCAAATCGACCTGGCGGTCCTCGAGCAACAGTTCCACATCCACCTTGGGATAACGCCGCAAGAACTCCGGCATGTGCGGATGAATCACGATTCGGCCCACCGCTTTCGGCACGCTGATACGCACCCGCCCCTCGGGTTCATCCGTGAACTGACCACTGATTTCCATCACTGATCGCGCGGCATTGACCATTTCCTGGCACCGCTTGAACACCTCCTCGCCACCGTCGCTCAGTCGCAACTTGCGCGTGGTTCGTTGCAGCAACCGGGTGGCAAGCGCCTTCTCCAGGCGCGAAATGCTCCGACTGACCGCCGAGGGCGAAGAGCCCAACTGACGAGCTGCCTCGGAGAAACTGCCCGTCTCGACAACCTTGACGAAAATCGCCATTTCACCGAGCAGCGGCAGTGGAAGATTTATGCTCACAACGCAACAGTCCTTTGATGTTTGCCCGGATTATCACGTATTTACAGGCTTTCTATAATAGAAACTGATTACCAATACGAGCCTGGAATATGACGCTGCGCCTTTTTTTCCATAGTGATGAGCTCAAGGCCAACGTGGAAGTCCTGGAATGCACCCCTCACAAAAACGAGTTTGCCGTGGTCTTGCGCGCGACCCTGTTCCACCCCCAGGGCGGTGGACAGCCTTGCGACACTGGCTGGATCGGCGAAAGCCAGGTGCTGCGCGTGGTTCAGGATCCCGAGCGGATCATTCATTTTGTCGACCAGCCGGTAAAAACCGGGATGACGCCAATCCGCGTCGACGAACAACGCCGGCGGTTCAACACGCGCATGCATTCGGCTGGCCATTTGATCGGCCACTTTGTACAAGCCATGGGCTGGATGCCGATCAAGGCGCATCACTGGCCCGGTGAAGGCCGTGTGCAATTCAAGCCGGGCAATTGCGCGCAGGACGTCGAGGCCCAGGTCGTTGAACACGGCATCGGGCAGTGGATCGACCACGACCTGCCGCGCCTGACCTCACTGCGCGAAGGCGCCCGGGAAATCGGCTTCGGTGAACTGCCCGCCTACGGTTGTGGCGGTACCCATGTACGCAGCTTGAAGGATTTGGGTGCGGTCACCATCGCCTCCCTTTCGCAGAAAAAAGGCACGCTGTCGGTCCACTATCACGTGGACTGAGCACTGAGTGTTCGTGGGGGTGTTCGTGGCGTCCGTGAAAGACGCCTGATTTTATCGATGCAAGCATTGCCCGTAACGCAAAAGGCCCGCCCAGTCAGACTGGCGGGCCTTTTTTTGCTTCAGTACACCTCGTCAACATCCGGCAACCGCACTGCGCTACGCCCCCTGCCCGCCCGCCTGTCTCCAGTCTTTGCACCAATAGTTTTCCTTTAACTCATGGCACTTTGGCTTGATTGAACTAACGTCAAACAACAAGAAGTCATAACGGCTCGAATTTCCACGTTAGCTTCAGTGATCAGATAGCGGATTGGCAAAAGGAGTTACCTCACCATGATCCTGACAGGCGTTTTCCGGCTCTGTACCTGCATTGCCGAATACTTTCAGGGGAAACCAGGACAGCGGACAGCGCCGTCCATGGTCGCGAGTATCGCTCTTGGCAGTCCGGGTCACCGGATCATTGAAAACCGTTTCAGCAAAGGTCGCTCGCTATCCAGCCAGATCAGCGAATCGCACCCGCTCGTGTGTAGCACGCAAGGAATAGCGCCAAGGCCATGGATAAGTGGCCTGGCGCATTGGGGGGGATAGCCCGATCCCCATGAAGTGATCCGAGACAGCGCAGTCTGTCCAAGATTGGCCTATTCAGTGAGGATGTACTTGATGAGCCTTCGTCCCGTGCCCGCTTTCAAGCGAATTATCCATGGCCTGTTCTGGATGGGCCTCAGCGTGGATGCGGCCCAGGCCGCGCCGGCCAACTGTCCGCAACTGGACAATTGGCCGACAACGTACGAGGTCGGTCAGGGGCTGCAGAATGAACTGCGCAGCCCCGTTCCGGTAACGCAGCTGGCGGTGGGTGACCCGAAAATTGCCGACGTGCAACCCAGCGGCAGCAACGCGTTCATACTCACGGGCATTGCGCCGGGGACCACCAGCCTGATGGTCTGGACTGCCTGTTCGAAAACGCCGCGTCAAAGCATGGTGTTCGTCAAGGGCAGGGCCACGTCGGCGCTGACCAGCGTGCCGTCGGTGCCTTCCGACGACCCGCTGCTGCCAAGCCAGGTGCAGACCGATATCCGCTTCGTTGAAGTCAGCCGAACCAAACTCAAGGAAGCCTCCGCCTCGATTTTCGGCGTCCGGGGCAACTGGCTGTTCGGCTCGCCGAGAACCTTGCCCACCATCGATGGCATAGTCACGCCGGGGATACCGGTGAGAAACGACCAGTTCAACCTCACGTTTGCTACCGGCAGTACTCTGGTGGCGCTCAACGCGCTGGAGGGAAGCGGTTTCGCCTATACCCTGGCGCGGCCAAGCCTGGTAGCGCTCAGCGGGCAGAGTGCGAGCTTCCTGGCCGGCGGTGAAATACCGATTCCGGTGCCCAGTTCAGGCAGCGACAATATTTTCATCGAGTACAAGGAGTTCGGTATCCGCCTGACCCTGACGCCGACCATCGTCGGGAAGAACCGTATCGCGCTGAAGGTGGCGCCGGAAGTCAGTGAGCTGGACTTCACCAACGCCGTGAGCATCGCCGGCACGATAGTCCCGGCCCTGACCGTGCGCCGTACCGATACCAGCATCTCCCTGGCCGACGGCGAAAGCTTCGTCATCAGCGGCCTGATCAGCTCCCACAACGATTCCCAGGTGAACAAGTTTCCGGGGCTGGGCGATATCCCGGTTCTGGGCGCGTTTTTCCGCGACAACACCATCAACCGTGAGGAGCGCGAGCTGCTGATGATCGTCACTCCGCATCTGGTCCAGCCACTGGCTGCCAATGCACAACTGCCGTCATTGCCTGGCGAGCAGCTGCGCAATTACGACCCGAACTTCTATCGCATGTTCTTTCTGGAAAATGGCGACTTCGACAGTCTCAGCGGGCTCTCGCAATGAACCGAAGCCTGAACCGGACTGACCTCGTACTCACTCCTAACGGTGACTTTGAACGCTTGCCGGGCCGGCTGTACTGCCATTGGCCTGGCGTTCAACGGGTTGTCGCCAGAGGACCTTCGATGAAAGCAGTCATTGCAATAACGGCGACATTAATGCTCGCAGGTTGTGCCAGCAATGGCCTGTCTTCGCGACCGGCCAGCTGTGCCAAGCCCGGTTCGGAGCAAGAACTGTCCCTGAACCTGGCCGACAACATGGCCGAAGAAGGCCGTTTATATGCCAGCCTGGCGAATCTGGAAGGATTGCCCGACAACCTGGTCCAGGTTCGCCTGCGCAAGGCTCGGGTGCTGCGCCTGATGGGGCGTAGCGGCGACGCGCAGCCGTTGTACGAAAGCTTGCTCGGCACCTGTCTGGCGGCTGAAGGGGAACATGGCCTGGGCCAGTTGGCCGCTGCCAGAAATGACAACGCCAGCGCAGCCACTCACCTTGAACGTGCGGTGAAGATGGCCCCCACCGACGACAGAATGCGCAATGACCTGGGGGTCGTCTACCTCAATCAGCGACGGATCCCTGAAGCACGCTTTGAGTTCATGACCGCCATGGAGCTCAAGCAGGCGAACACACTGGCGGCACTCAATATGGTGACGTTGTTGATCTATCAGGATAACTGGAAGGCGGCCGCCGAACTCGTGACCCGCGCCGACTTGAATCCCAAGCAAGTCATAGAGGCTCAATCCCGCGCGGAAAAACTCAAGGCCTCTGCCAAAAAAGTGGTCGCTACCGATGGCAATCGCAAGACTGAGGTAGCCGATGCCTCTACCAGTGCGAACAAGTAGAACGTACGAGGAGTCGAGATGAATACCAAACGGCTGTTGATCGTGTGCACGGCTTGCCTGTCCACCACTGCCTGGGCCATTGAACCGGGGCCCTCCTCGCCGTATCAACAAGGCACCGAGCAGTGGTTGCAACTGCAGATTCGCGGTGTGGTTGCCTCCCCTCACCTGCAAACCGCTTCGGCCACCGAACGTGACCTGGCCATGCAGCGCTGGCTGAACAGCTTTAACTACCCGATTCCGGAATTCTATGACCAGGATGCAGCGGGAGAAATGACCATCGGCGGCGACAACTGAGGGATATCGATGGGTGATCAGCCTCTGGCGTAGTCCAGAGTGGCCTGGCTGCAAAGCCGGGCTTGATGTCGTGCGCAGGAAAGCAGTGACATCTACGCATTATCCATCCCTGGACGGATTACACCGTAGGAGCTGCCGAAGGCTGCGATCTTTTGATCTTCCTGCGATTTCACGATCGCTTGAAGTCAAAAGATCGCAGCCTTCGGCAGCTCCTACAGGGGATGTGTAAACCTATGGCAGGAAAGTACAGATCAAACTCGGGTGGCAAGGCCGTCGCACTCGACAGCCTCAAGCCGTTTGACCTCACCCGAATGCTCTCAACACCCCGATCAGGGCTGGGCCGATGGCAACCAGAAAGAAGCTCGGCCACAGACAGAAAGTCAGCGGAAATATCATCTTGGTGCCAATTTTCGCCCCCTCCTCTTCGGCGGCCTGGGTGCGCCGGTCACGGAATTCATCGGCATAAATGCGCAGGGTGTCGGCCACGCTGGTACCAAAGCGGATGCTCTGCGCCAAAAGGCTGACCAATCCTGCTCACTTACCGAATGCCTTGAATACCCCGATCATGGCGGGGCCAATGGCTATCAGGAAGAAGCTCGGCCACAGGCAGAAAATAAGCGGGAATATCATCTTGGTGCCAATTTTCGCCCCCATCTCTTCGGCCGCCTGCGTACGCCGGTCACGGAACTCATCGGCATAGATGCGCAAGGTGTCGGCCACGCTGGTACCAAAGCGAATACTCTGCGCCAACAGGTTGACCAGCCCTTGAACGTCATCCAGGCCCGTGCGCACAGCCAGTTGCTTGAGCGCCTCGGTACTGGAAATGCCCGCGCGGATTTGTGCATTGACTGTGGCCAGCTCTTCAGCCAGTTCGACCTGACTGACCGACATCTCCTCGGCCACCCGCTCTATGGTCGTGGGCAGGGCCAGGCCCGACTCCACGCACACCACCATCAGGTCCAGCGCATCCGGAAACGCGGCACGCAGCCGGCCTTGTCGCAACTGCTTGCGCTTGGCGACATACAGCGCCGGCACCAACCATCCGATAGCGGCCACCACGAACACCAACAGCAACCCCATGATCAGGGAAATCTTGGGAATCATCGGCAACAGCAGCAACGCAATACCGATCAACAACAGCGGTAACATCAAGCGTACCGCCCAGTATATTTGCACCGCCGATGAGGAACGGTATCCCGCATGCATCAACAGCGTCTGGGTGACGGACGTCTGAGCCGATTCAGTCGAGGCAAAGCGCTGGCCGACCCGCTCCAGCAACAGTTGCAAATTACCTGGAGCTTCCTGCCCGGTCGTGTTGCCTAAATGACCACGCTTGATCAGCGCCAGACGACGCTGCACCGGGTCCTGAAGACCCAGCATCAGCAAGATCACGGCGAGAACCGCAAGCACCGTACTCAAACCGATCGCGCCAAGGAACAACAGGCGCGCCATCTCTTCGCTTCCCGTGACCCGACTGAACAACCCGAGCAAAAAATCCATGACCTGTACCTCCCGGTAGCGAATACCGCTTAAACCTGAATCCGGATGATTTTGCGGATCCAGAAAATCCCGATCAACATGGAGAAAAAAGCCCCGATTATCAGCTTATGACCCACCGGATCATTGAGCAGCAACGGCATGTATTTAGGAGTGGTGAACACGATCACCCCCGCCAGAACGAAAGGAATGGCCACCAGTATCCAGGCCGACATCCTCCCTTCCGCCGACAAGGTCTTGACCTTGCGCTGGAAGCGAAAGCGTCCGCGGATCAGGCGACTCAGGCGCTCCAGAACTTCCGTCAGATTACCGCCGGTCTCGCGATGGATCAGGATCGAGGTCACCAGCATCATCACCGTCATGCTTGGCATCCTTTCCAGCAGGCCGAGCATGGCCCGGCGTACATCGTTGCCATAGTTGATATCGGAAAAGGTCAGGCCAAACTCGTGAGCGACCGGTCCCTTGTGCTCCTCGGCCACCAGGCGCAGGGTTTCGTTGAATGGGTGCCCGGCGCGCAGAGCGCGGCACATGGCATCAAGTGCATCCGGCAAGCCTTCCTCAAACTCAGCGAAACGCTTGCCACGGTCACGAGAGATTTTCAGTATGGGTAACCAGAAAACCGCGAAACCCGCGATCAAGGCCATCCACCAGACTGACGAGACCATCCAGATCAAGATGCCCGCCCAGACACCCAGCGCCAGCCCGAGCAGCAATACCCGATAGGCCCGGTATTCGTGCCCGGACTGCTCAATCATTTGCGTCAATGCCTCCATCAAGGGCATCTGTTCAAGCCTGGCCTCCAGGGGCGACAAACGCGTCAGGTATTTCTGCCGCAACACCGTCTGCATGTTGGGCAAATTATTGGCTTTCTCCAGTACGTGCAGGCGGCCACGGATGCGCTTGCGCATCTTGCCAGCCTCGCCAAACACCGGCACCGCCACGCTTTGGGACAAGAGGAAGACGGCGATAAACACCATGCCGAGAAACATCAGAATGAATTCACCGGGAATCTGGTTCATGACTGCCGTGCCTCCATCCACTCAGGTCTGAACATCGTCAGCGGCAACTCGATGCCGCGCTTGGCCAGCACATCGCGGAAGGCGGGGATCATGCCGCTGGGTCGATAATCACCCAGCACTTCGCCGTTTTCGCCCATGCCATGGCGCGCGAAGGAGAAGATTTCGGTCATGGTGATGATCTCGCCTTCCATGCCGTTGATTTCCTGCACACTGACCAGACGACGCTTGCCGTCCTCCTGGCGTTCCAGCTGGATCACCACATCGATCGCCGAAGCGATCTGCTGACGCATGGCCTTGATCGGGAAGGTCGCCCCGGTCATCGACACCATGTTCTCGACCCGGCCCAACGCATCGCGCGCGGTGTTGGCGTGGATCGTGGTCAACGAGCCGTCGTGGCCGGTGTTCATCGCCGTCAGCATGTCCAGCGCCTCGACGCCGCGCACTTCGCCGATGACAATGCGGTCCGGACGCATCCGCAGGCTGTTGCGCACCAACTCCCGCTGACTCACCTCGCCGCGCCCTTCGATGTTCGAAGGCCGGGTTTCCAGGCGCACCACGTGGGGCTGCTGCAGTTGCAGTTCGGCCGAGTCCTCGATGGTGACGATCCGCTCGTTGTGCGGAATGAAACTGGACAGGACATTGAGCATGGTGGTCTTGCCGCTGCCGGTACCGCCGGAAATCAGCACGTTCAAGCGCCCACGCACTATCGCCTTGAGCAGCAGGGCAATGGCCGGAGTCAACGTACCCACCTGGATCAGGCTGTCGGTATTGAGCAGGTCCACCGCAAAGCGCCGGATCGACATGCTGGGGCCGTCGATGGCCAGCGGCGGGATAATCGCGTTGACCCGCGAACCGTCCTTGAGCCGGGCGTCCACCAAGGGCGAGGACTCGTCGATACGCCGGCCCAGGCTGGAAACGATGCGGTCGATGATATTCAGCAAATGCTGATCATCGCGAAAGCGCACATCGGTGCGTTGCAGCTTGCCGAAGCGCTCGACATAGACCGAGGCAAAGCCGTTGACCAGAATATCGGACACGCTGTGATCGGCCAGCAACGGCTCCAGAGGGCCAAGTCCGAGCACCTCGTCGGTGATCTGCTTGATGATCAACTGGCGGCTGGAAGTACTCACCGGTGCCGAATGCTCGTCGAGCAGGCGCTGGCAAATATCGCGAATCTGCCGCGTGGCCTCAGCCTGCTCAAGGGAATCCAGCAAGGACAGATCCATGACCTTGAGCAACTGTTGGTAGATCTTTTCTCGCCACTCGGCTTCCACCGGGGTGACCTGACTTTTGGTTTCGTAAAGAACGTCCGGCGTTGCACGCTCCCACGCCATTATTTCCTCTGCCGGATCCGGCAGGTCGTCACCCGGCTGGTTGGCCGGTGACGAGGCGGGTTTACCGGACTGTTTGCGCAAGCGGTTACGAAAGTCGCTGATCATGGGTCACCCCCCGAAAAAACGGTTGAAGGCGCGTTTGAACACGCCTTTTTTTCCAGCCATCTGGTTGCCCAGCAGGTCATCGGCCACGTTGCGCAGGGCAACGGTAATCGCCGCCTTCGGCGCATGCAGACCCAACGGTACGCCAGTGTTCTGACTCTGGCTGACCAGGTTGAAGTCGTTGGGTAATTTCGACAGGTTCGTGCAGCGCAGCGTCTCGCCGATATCCTTGAGGCTGACCGCTGCCGACTTGTCAAAGCGGTTGACCACTATCTGCAATTGATCCCCGCGCACGCCCAGGTCTTCGCGAAGGATCCGCACCAGGGAGCTGGCATCGCGCAGATGGCTGACGCTCTGCTGCACCACCACGTACACCCGGTCAGCCTGTTCCAGCACGGAGCCGGTAAGGTGGTCGATCTGCCGTGGCAGATCGATCACTACCCAGTCATAGCTGGCGCGAGCCAACTGCAACAAGGTGTCAAGTTGCTCGGGTTGGGCATCCTGCGGCAGACACAGCTCACCGGCCCGGCCACCCAGCACATGCAAGGTGGGGCTGAAGTGGCTGCAAAAACCCCGCAGCGCAACACTGTCCATGCCATCGATCTGATGCAACACCTCAAGATGGCTGTGGGTTTGCGCCACATCCAGGTAATGCGTCACGCTGCCAAACTGCAGGTCCATATCCAACAACAGGGCAGTGCCACCTTTCATGCTGAGCTGCTGAGCCAGGTTGCAGGCCAGCATGGTGCCGCCGGATCCGCCTTTGGAGCTGGTCACGGCGATCAATTTCCCTTCTGTCCCGCTGCCGGTCCGAACTTCCATGACCAGCCGATTCAAGGCGGCGACCAGTTCCGTCTCGGCGACGGGCTCCGGCAGCACGTCACGGGCGCCGGCCTGCATCGCCAGGCGCATGCCTTCCTGTTCACTCAGCAGCCCGCACACCAGCATCGGCGGACGCTCATGGGCCGGGCGCTGCAACAGTGCCGCCAGCTCCTCGCGCCACAGATGGCTGACGCGCAACAGCAACAGATCGGGCATCCGGTCCAGACCGTAGAGTGGGTCGACATGCCCGTTGCTCACCAGCCGAGTACTCACCTCCAGGCTGGGCATGCGCTGGCAGACGCCTTGCAGGTCGCGCAACGACGTGGCATCACGGCTGCTGATCAGCAACCGTAGCCCGGCTTTGCCGGTCGAGGTAGAGGCTGGAGTTTCCTTGGTATTCAGCATGGCGTGATCTCCCCGGAATCGGAATGACGCCCGAGGCTTTCACGTGGCAACGTTGCCCTGAATGCAGGCAAGGTGATGGGCACGCCGAACCCGGGAATGAACAGGTTGAAAACGAAGTTTTGCAGACTCAACCGGACATAGCGGATGGCACGAAATCCATTGACTCCGCTCGTATCGGCAGGGTTGGCCACCACAGCACCGTTTACGTCCAGATAACTCAGGGTCAGGTGGGTGGTGGACAGATTGCCGATCAACTGGCTCGTACCAGCATCGCCTGCGGCATTGAAGATCGCCCGCCGCAGAACCACCGGATCGCTAATATTGCACACCGCAGCCAGGCGCGTACCACGCCGTACGGCTTCATCCAGCGCATTGACCGTAAAGTACAGGCGACCCATTTCCACCACGCTGAACAACAGCGTGAACACCAGCAGACCAACAATGGCGAACTCCACCGAATAGATGCCGCGCATGTGTTTTCTGTTCATCACAGGGCCCTCATCACGGTAGTGGCTACCAGCGGAATGCTCAGTGCAATCTGATTACCAAAGAAACCGGGAAGCGATCCGGTGCAATTGCCAGCGCCAATCACCGGACAGAACGTGTAAGTGATGGTGACCCGCACATGGTCGGTGCCCACTGCGGCCACGACCACGTTGCCAGTCGTCAGCCCTGATACCACTGCGGTGCCGGTATTGGCCGGCACGCCATACACCGCAACGTTTTTCGTCTGGGTCAGAAGCGTACTGCCAAGAGATACCGCACCCAGCGTCGAGTCCCAGGCATTGCTGGCGACGAAACGGCCGGCATCGCGGCTAGCCTGTAGCAGCACGTTGTACTGATAGAGCATGCGGCCGAACTCACCGAAGGCCAGCATCAGCAACAGCAACACCGGCAAGACCAGGGTGAACTCCACCATGGCCAGGCCTTGCTGGCGCTGCCGACTTTTAAATCCGTGAAGTCTCATGACGCCCCCTACGAGTCAGTGCTCGGAGTACCGCTGCCGGTGAGATAGGTTTTGTACAGCTGAATGATCTGCGGGCCGGAGTCGGTGGACGGCGAGGGACCCGCTACGTTGTCGCCTTCGCACTCCTTCACGAACTGGCCGAAGATCTGCGCGTCCCCGCCACCGCCATCCATTGGCTGCACCACGAAATAGCAGCCAAAACCGAGGACGGGGATCGAGGTTGCACCATTATTTTTCCCGGTGCAGTCGCCCACCACGATTTTCAGCATCCGGCGCTCGAACACCCCATTGCCCTGACAGCCACTGCCCCCCGCCACACATGCGGCAACGCTTGCACGCCAGTCGTTGTAGTCCAGTATCGAGTTGCTACCGGCTGTGAGATTGCCGTTGTTCGAGGTGACGGTTTGCCCTTGGTACTTCATTTGTGGTGGGTTGACTGAGTCGTCGTAAGTGATTGCGGGGTTGCTGGACGTGGTCACCAGGTCCGGCGGATAGTCCGAGGCGCTGACCGGGCCGTTGTAGATGCCGAAGCGCGTATTCAGGCCTTGAGAGGTAGGGCCGACCTTGTTGCCAGGGGCGGTCGTGACGTTATCTCCCACATTGCGGCAGACCTTGCCACCTCCGGCCAGATCCTCCCTGACCGTACTGCCGCCCGAGCCAAAATCGAGCAACTGAAAGTTGCCTGGACCAATGGGCGACGAATTACCGGCCGCCGTCTTCAATACCTGCAAATCACCAAACTGAAAGCCCCAGAACATGCCGGCGCCCGGGTTGTATTGCGTCGGGTTGCCGCAGACCATCAAAGGTGCAAGATCACAAGGACTGGTAGGGCTGGGTCCCGCGGTGGCGATCGCCGCCACCGCTTTGGCTCCCAGGCCACCAGTGCCAAATACCTGGGCGAAGTTCCAGAAAAACCCGGTCAGGCTATAGCTCGGTACCGATACCCGAACGTACTTGGCATCCGTCGGCCCGGGATAGGAGAACGGGCCATAGACGCTGCTTGCCAATTCCACTACCGCAAATGCACCTGGATTGCCACCGACAGCCGTGGCCAACTCGTTGTTGCCCGTGGCATTGGCATTTTGTACCAGCGTATTGAGGGCGGCGGTACGCGTCGTGCTGGCACTGTTGGCGCCACCCTCCACCTGACTCAGGGTTTTGGCGCCACTGAGGGCGGCGGCGTCCACCGCATTCTGCAGGCGCGTTTTGTTCAGCAGCATATGCCCGCCATCCAGAGCCAACGCTGCCATCATGCCCATCGCCGCCAACGCGATCACCATCAATACACTCACCGATCCTTCCTGGCGCCTTGGCGTCGAAGTGAACGGCCGCTGAATACGAAGATTCATCATCAAGCCCTCGATTGCCGATTCTGATCCGGATCGGCTCCGCCAATACCTTGGTGCCCGGATACCTGTTGTGCCCTGTCAGCGGATGTTGACTACTTTGGCTTCGGTCCCGCGAATGACGGTGATACCCCCACCCCCGCCATTGCTGCGCTGTACCGCACGTTTTGGCGCCTCGGCGGTGGCCACTGCCATGGCCGGGGCAACAGGCGTGGCCGGCGCAACGGCCACCGCTTTCTTCTCGAGGTTCAGCGGGTTACGCAGCGCCAATTGCAACTTGCCTTCCGTCTGCGCCGTGACCAGGGCTTCCGCTTCAGCGGCCGACATCTCCAGGGTCACTGCCCGCACCACTACCGGTTGGGTCTTGTCGGTGCCCGCGGTCTGATCCACCGCCAACACCCGCAAGTTCTCGAGGATGGTCCTGGACGTGGCGCTGTTACTGCCGGCATTGGTGGTTTTGGTCGCCAGTACATCGACCCGGTTACCCGGCAACAGGAATCCACCCACGCCGACCACATCGTCCACCCGTACCGATATCGCGCGTTTGTCAGGCGCAATCAAAGAGGCCAGGGTACTGCCCCCCAGGTGCTCGCTCAGACGTGCACCGCGCACGATGTCGCCCCGCAGAATGTCGAAGGTTGCGATCTTGCCCACGGCTTTTTCGCTGGCATCGAAGGCATCGTCCGGGATCGTATCCATGGGCATGCGTACGGTCGTGACCTGCTGGGCCTCGACCATCTGCCCGAATGGAATCTCCACCGTGGCGACCACCACGTTTCGAAGGTGGTCATCCGGGCTGGCATTGAGCCGCGCGCTCAGCCAGGAGTCGGCCATCCATGCAGCCCCAAGGCCCATGACCAGGGAAACGCCTATCAAGGTAAGAGTACGAGAGCTCATGTCAGTATCTCCGCATCAAAGAAAGTCGAGCTGGACGAAGTAGTTGTGCCAGGCCCATTCCAACTCTTTCGGTGACAGTGGTCCGGAACCGCCCATATAACGCTGGCGATCGAGTGCCATGTTCAGGAGATCACGGGGATGGCAAGGCACCAGAGGCATGCCTTCACTTGCATAAAGCCTTTGCAGTACATAACGCACCAGCAGCGGGTCATAGGAAATGCCCAGACGCTCGCTTTCCTGACGCCAGATCTTTTCGTACTGCTCGGGCTTCAGGTAACCGAATTGCAGCTTGTAGCCAATCCGGCGAAGGAAGGCCTCATCGGCCAATTCCAGGGGATTGAGGTTGGTGGAAAACACCAGAATCAGATCGAACGGCAGCTCGCAATGCCGACCGCCACCCAGGTTGAGAAAGTCGCGCTTTTCCTCCATCGGGACGATCCAGCGATTCAACAGTTCGGCGGGTGCCATGCGCTGGCGCCCCATGTCGTCAATGATGAACAGGCCATTGCTGGCCTTGAGCTGCAAGGCGGCCTGGTACTGACGGGTGAAAGGGTCATAGCGAACGTCCAGCTGTTCCATGCTCAACTCACCGCCCGTGATGACGATCGGGCGTTTGCAGCACAGCAGTCGACGGTCGATCCCTTCGTTGAGCATCAGACTGTTCTGCTGAGCGTTGTCATCGAGCCGCTGATGCACCTGCGGGTCATAGATCTCGATCACCGACTCGTTGATGACGATGGCATGGGGGATCCAGATGGCCTCGGCAAACAGACGGATCAGCCGACTGCTGACATAAGTCTTGCCAGTACCGGCGGGGCCATAAATCATGATTGCGCGCCCAGAGTTCATCGCCACACCCAACTGATCAAGCATCTCCTCCGTAAGCACTACGCCAGCAAGGGCATTGCGCATATCGTTGGCGTTGATGCGACCATGGTGAATGGTCTGTAGCTTGATCAAGGAGCGGTAGGTACTCACCGGGAACGGTGCCGCTCCTATGTAACCGCTACGCGACAGGGCATCCCGGGCGGCACTGCGACCACGCTCGGTCAGGCCATAACGCAACATCTGCCCGCCGGTTTGACTCACCTGGCCCAGCACTTCGACACGGCCATCCTTGCGCAGAAACGCCAGGACCTCTTCAAGTACCGCACCGGTCAGCGCCAGGCGGTCCACCAGCCGCGTCATGTCCAGCACCCCGGCATCAAACAAATGCTTGCACACCAACTCACCGAGAAAACTGTCGGTCAGGCCAGTTTCGCGGATAGTGCAGGGCTGAGGAGCCAGCCGTTGCACCGCTCCCCGATCGCTGGGGTAGGCATCACTATCGACGATGACGTGCATGTCTAACCTCCGAATCCACCGGCATTAAGTTGCCAGTAGATGCTGTTCAACGTCCCCAGCAGGATCGCTACCGTATAAGGAAAGGGTTTGCCAGCTACCTCGCCCGGGTTCGGCGCCATGTAGGCCCGCGCCAAAAACATCAACCGAAAGCGCCCCAGGGTTTGCAACAATTGACCGCGCACCAGAACGATCAGGAAACCGCACAGCCCTCCCCATATCAGACTGAAGAACACAGCCCACAAGGCGTAATGGGGGGGTAGAAAACTGCCGACCATGGCCATCAGCTTGACGTCACCGGCCGCCATGCCACCCAGGGCATACATGGGCAGGAACAGCGCAAAGCCGATCAGGAGGCCCAACAGACCATCCCCCATCCCACTGATTCCACCTGAATAGGTCTGGCTGGCTAACCCCAAGGTCAGACCTACCAGGATCAGCAGGTTGGGAATGCGGTGGCGACGCAGGTCGCTCACCACCGCCACGCCCAGCAGTCCTATCAGCACAACAGTCGCTACCAGCTGTTCCATGGACATCATGCATCTCCCTACCAAGAGTTATCTTTATCAGCACGTACCAGGAATAATGGAGTTGCACAGTCCCCTGATCCTTGTATCCACGGCGCCTCCAAGAAGAGTGAACGCCGCGACAACAACTGCCGTAATCAACCCTCCCGCTACCGCGTACTCCACAATGGTCAGGCCATCCTCGTCTTTGACGAACTTCAGCACCGAAGCCTTGATTGTTTGACTAAGCATTTTGATCACCTCACTTTGACGACGCCGTCCAGAATGAGCATCGGTAGAAACAGCGCGAAACCGACCAAGATGGCGGGGCGCCCTAGCAGCAAAGCAGTACCAGCCCGCTGCTCCCGGAACGTCGCTGCCTCTCTCTACCGTGGTGAGTTATCGTTATCAGCAACCAGCACCACCAATGGCGGTACACAGCCCCCGGACCCTGGTATTCACCGCGCCGCCAAGAAGAGTGAACGCCGCGACAACAACTGCCGTAATCAACCCACCGGCCACCGCATACTCCACAATGGTCAGGCCATCTTCGTCTTTGACGAACTTCACTACCGAAGCCTTGATTGTTTGCATGATCATTTTGCCCACCTCACTCGAATGTTGTTTTTTCTGAGGCAGTGCTTTCTGCGCTGCCTGAGTGCAACCCTAGTCAGGAGCAAGGCATGGGTGTTAGGAGGATTTTGCGCATCGCTAGGACTTTTTTGCGGGGCGGCCAAATACGCAGCTTTGGCCTTTGCAGAAGTAACGGAGGGGTAAACAAGGCATTGAAACGCAAAGGCAATTGCCATTGATTCACAAGCGACAGGCGGTTAAGCCCGGTTTTTCGAAGACACCCGAGCAAATAATCGCCCGGAGCTGCCTTCCAGATAACCCATAGAGCGAATGGAACTAAAAATCGTCTTTTCTATCAGGATTTAATCTGCAAATTGATGGCACATTGGCAATACTGGCGGAGAGAGTCACTAGAACCACCAGAGTAGAGACATGACGTCCAATTTGACCAAAAGGCCATCGCTCCTGTGGTTCGATCTGACTCATGATCGGTCCACGAAAGAACTCGTCACGCAGTTCGAGGACGCCTGCGACTGCAAACTGGCAAAAAACTCCGTGTTGCCCGTCAGGGAACAGGCAGACATGATCTGCATCCATTTTGATCGCCCCGACACTCCAGGCTTGAAGCTATTGCTGGAGATCAAACGCACCACTCCTACCATCCCGATCACCATGTTCACCGTGCAGCACTCGGAGGAACTGGCGGTATGGGCCATGCGCTCCAGCGTCTGGGAATACATGGTGCTCCCGCTCTCGACCAGCGAGAGGAAGCGTTACCTGGCGGCAGTACTGCAGCTCTGCGAGCTGCGCCGAAATGCCAACGGCCTGGGCAAGTCATCGCAGATCGACCACTCCCCGACCCTGCCGGACAGTATCCGGCTGACCTCAGGACACCAAAAACACCAGGCACTGAACAGCGTCATGCTGTACATCGAACAGCACTTTCGAGACAGCATCGATCAGAGGGAATTGGCGCAGCGCTGCGGCATGACAACATTTCGCTTCAGCCGCCTGTTCAAGGAGGCCAATGGACTTGGCTTCACGGATTACATCCTGGACAAGCGCATGAACTTCGCCAAAGAACTGCTCGACAACAGCCAGATGCCGATTACCAGCATCGGCTATGAAGCCGGCTTCAAGGATCCGTCCTACTTCGCTCGTGCCTTCAAGCAGTTCGCAAACTGCACGCCCAGTGAATACCGCCTGGCACGCCAACTCAGAGCGGCGGCGGCTGTGCAACTGGAGCAGGATGAAGCAACCACTGACACGCTTGAAAGCCTGGTACAGAGCCTCAGCGGTTGATCCGGTTTTTTACGCGCAAACAAAAACGCCGCTCAATGAGCGGCGTTTTCGTTAAATATGGAGCGGGAAACGAGACTCGAACTCGCGACCCCGACCTTGGCAAGGTCGTGCTCTACCAACTGAGCTATTCCCGCAAATGGCGTCCCCTAGGGGACTCGAACCCCTGTTACCGCCGTGAAAGGGCGGTGTCCTAGGCCACTAGACGAAGGGGACACGCTGCCCGGAACACATGGTGTGTGTTTCGGTGCCCAGATCCGCATCCGAAGACTTGGTTCTGGTTTCACTCAGCCCTGCCCGAAAGCAACGCTGTTTAAAATTGGAGCGGGAAACGAGACTCGAACTCGCGACCCCGACCTTGGCAAGGTCGTGCTCTACCAACTGAGCTATTCCCGCATTGGCGTCCCCTAGGGGACTCGAACCCCTGTTACCGCCGTGAAAGGGCGGTGTCCTAGGCCACTAGACGAAGGGGACACACTACAACATTCACTCCCTGCTTCGTTTCGCTGTGTGCTTTACGCTGCAAGTGGCGCGCATTCTATGGATGGATTGAGAGGTCGTCAACCCCCTGATATAAATTTATTTAAATCAATGACTTCGCCCTGGTTTTGGACGCCTTTGCGGTTTTTCCGCTGCCCGGTGTTTGACGCCTATATTCTGGCACTCGCCAAGACGTTATAGTCCTCCAGTGATGGCAATCTGTATATCGCGTGCCACCATTTATAGAAGCGAGGCTGCGGCCGATATAAGCGCAGGCATGTCCGATCCATCCCGTCATACGGGCCTAGGCGCTCAAATGCCAAGCCACTAGACTCGCATGCGTACCCTAAAAAGAGGTCTTACCGGTGACGCCACTCATGATCACCCTGCTAGTTGTAGCCGGGATCGCACTGTTGATCGCCATTGGCTACATGAACCATGTGGTGGAAAACAACAAGCTGGAAAAGGCCCGTACCAAGATTGAGCTCAACGATCGCCTGCGACGCTGCGGCGAAATCACCGAGACTTTCCCCGGCCAGTTGATGACCCCGGCACTCAAACTGCTGTTGACCCGCCTGGAACTCAATGTCTGCCAGCGCCTGCTCAACCTGGAAAAATCCAGTGCCAACCTCAAGGCACGGATCGCCGAACTGGAGGCCCTTGTCGGCCAGGGTGAATCGATCCCGGTCAACAATCCGCCAGCACCGATCCAGACCGAAGCCAAGGCCAAGGATGTACGTTTCCTGCTTGAAGCCCTGCACGGGCAAATCACCCGCGCGGCACAGGACGGCTTCCTGCCCCCCAACGAAGCCAAGCGCTGGATTCGTGAAGTGCGCCACATCCTGGTGCTGCTGCACATTGAGTTCTTCAATAACCTCGGTCAGCACTCTCTGCAACAGAACCAGCCCGGGCAGGCTCGCCTGGCATTCGAGCGCGGCGTGCAATATCTGCGCAAGCAACAGGAACCACAGGTCTACGCCGAGCAACTGGAGTACCTGGAAAAACTCCTGGCCCGCGCCAATGACCAGGTCATGGATCGCATTGCGCCGGTCGAAGGCGAGGTCAACCAATTGACCGAAGGCCTCAAAGACGTCGAAGCTGACG
Organism: Pseudomonas sp. GNP012; assembly: GCF_054343835.1. Lineage (NCBI taxonomy): Bacteria > Pseudomonadati > Pseudomonadota > Gammaproteobacteria > Pseudomonadales > Pseudomonadaceae > Pseudomonas > Pseudomonas sp. GNP012. Next base: position 3,961,899 of record NZ_JBTGUU010000001.1, read on the forward strand.
CGGACTGGAAAAAGAAAGTGATCTACGACTGATCAGCGAAAACAGAAAAGCCACCGCAAGGTGGCTTTTTTTGTTCTTCTGTAGGAGCAGCCGGTCGACGCTCGATTGCTCGCGATGGACTCCAGAACACCGCGCTCACCCAGTCAACGCGCGTTGTCTTTGCGGCCATCGCGAGCAAGCTCGCTCCTACAGCCTGAAATGCCCCACCATCCCCTTCAGCTCAACCCCCAGTTGCGCCAACTCGATGCTGGAGGCGGCATTGCCCTGCATCGCCAGCGATGATTGATCGGCACTGGCACGAATACTGGTGACACTGCGGTTGATCTCTTCGGCCACCGAGCTCTGTTCCTCGGCCGCCGCGGCGATCTGCTGGTTCATCTGCTGGATCAACGATACCGCCGCCGCAATACTTCCCAGTGCGCTTTCGGTCTGCAAGGCATCGCTGACCGCCAGCTTCACCAACTCTCCGCTGCTCTGGATCTGCTGCACCGACGACTGCGCCGCCGAGCGCAAAGCGCTGACCAGGCGTTCGATTTCCTCGGTCGATTGCTGGGTTCGCCTGGCCAGTGCACGCACTTCATCGGCCACCACCGCAAAGCCCCTGCCCTGCTCCCCCGCCCGGGCCGCCTCGATCGCCGCGTTCAATGCCAGCAGGTTGGTCTGCTCCGCCACGCTTTTGATCACACTCAAGACCGTGCCGATGTTCTGGATTTCCGCACTCAGGCTTTCAATGCTCGAACTGGCCGAGTTGGCCGAGTCCGCCAATTGCTCGATCCGCGCCATGCTCTGGCGCACCACCTGCTGACCACTTTCAACCTTGCCGTCAGCCGTTTGCGCCGCCAGGGCTGCTTCCTCTGCGTTGCGCGCGACATCATGCACCGTGGCCGTCATCTGATTCATCGCGGTGGCGACCTGTTCGGTTTCCTCTTTCTGCGTGCTGACTTCGAGATTGGTCTGTTCCGTCACTGTCGACAGCGATTGGGCGGAAGTGGCCAGCTGTTCGATTCCCGACTGCAAGCCGCTGACGATATGGCTGAGCCCCGCGCCCATCTGTTGCATGGCCTGCATCAACTGGCCAATTTCGTCACGCCGGGTCACGTCAATGGTCGCACTCAAATCCCCTGAGGCAATCTGCTGCGCCACATGAATCACTCTGCGCAGCGGGGCCACGATCAACCGGGTGATGAACCACGCAGCAACCAGCCCGACCAGCAACGCCAGAGCGGAAGAGCCAAGGATCAGCATCGAGTTCTTTTTCAGTTCGGCCTGCATCGCCTGATCTTCAGCGACATAAGCCTGATCCACCCGCTCAACCACTTGGGCTGCGCGTTGGTGCAACTGTTGATAAACGGTTTTTTCCTGTTCCAGCAGGCCGGTGTACTCGGCGAGCTTGTCACTGAAACCGGCGATATGACCCGTCACCTCATTGAGGACGGTCTGGTAACCCTCGTCCTTGACCGTGGTCTTGAGCTGCTCGGCCTGGGCCAATGCCTGGCTGGCCTGTTCGATCTTGCCCTGCCCGGCGCTGTCGTCGCCTTTGCGGCTTTGATCCAGGCGCACGCGCGCTTCATTCATGGCTTGCAGCATCAAGCGCGAAACCTGGCTGACCTGACCGGCCTGCTCGATGAATTGCGCGCCGTCCTTGCCTTCGGAATCTTTCAGCGTATAAGCGCCGTCATCGGCGAGCCCGGATTGCAATACATCAAGATTATTGGCCACGCTGGACACCGACCAACTGGCCATTTCCAGCGCCAGGTCCTTGGCCTGGGTGAGCGAGACAAACTCGTCGAAGGCCTTGCGATAGGCGCCCAGTGACTGTTCGACATCATTCATCACCGGCACATTGGCCGCCGACGCGGCCTTGAGCTGACCGGCCAGTGCGATCAAGCCATCGACGCCCTCGTGCAGGGCATCGACGGTTTTCGGATTGCCGTGCAAGGCGTATTCCTGCTCCAGCAACCGGACCTTGAGCAAACCGCTGTTGAGCGATGACATTTGCTTGAGTCCGTCGAAGCGCTGGCTGATGGTTTGCAGGGACCACACGCCAATGCCCGCCACCAGCGCAGTCAATAACAGCACCAGGACAAACCCGACACCCAGTTTTTTCGCCATACCGAGGTTGGCAAAACGTCCTTGCACGGCCGAATTCATTGCACTTAGTCCCCTGCCAATGTCTGTAGACGCAGATTCGCAACGGGCCAGTGGCAACACAAGGCTCTGGCGCCGGAATAATGGCAAAAAGCTACGCCAACGTCGCTTTCAGAACGCTTGAGGTCGATCCCGAGCAGTGGCCTGAAAGAACGCACGGGCACGCGGGTCGCAGGCATAAGCCACATTGATACGCTGCCAGTCACTGGCCCCACCCGAGGCGTTGAAGGCGGTCTTCGATGACAACACCACACCCAGACGCCGTGCCTGAGCCAGCACCTGATCGTAGTCGGACATTCGTGATCGCGCCCAGATGAACAGGCCTCCCGCCGGCTTGCCGAAGACTTCCCATTCGGCATCCTCGAGCATTTGCAACACCGCCAGCCGGTCGTTGTTCAAGCGTTGGCGCTGACGTTGCACCAGTTTGCCGTAGGCACCGTTAGCCAACAGGCACGCCAGCACGGACTCGCAAAATCGCGAGGCGCCCATGCCAGAGATCATCTTGACCTCGGCCAGACGCGTAATGACTGTGCAATCGGCCACCACGAAACCGACCCGCAAAGAACTGCTGAGGGTCTTGGAATAGCTGCCAACGTAGACCACGCTGTCGTCCAGCGCAGCCAGTCGCGTACCGCAACCGCTGCGCAAATCCGCATAAACGTCGTCCTCGATCACCTGCACGCCAAAGGCCCTGGCCAGTTGCAGCACACGACGCGCCACCCCGGGCGAAAGGTTGCTGCCGGTCGGGTTGTGAAAGAAGCTATTGATGAGCAGCCCTTGAGGCCGGTGCTTGGCCAGCACCGATTCGAGCACGTCCACGTCCGGCCCGCGCGGTGTTCGCGGCACCTCGACCACGTGGATGCCTTGCAGCCTGAGCAGATCGAACAGCAACGGATAACCGGGACTTTCCACAACCACGCAATCACCGGCCTTGAACAGTGCCCGCACAATCAGGTCGAGTCCCTGACTGGCACCCGCCGTGGTCATGATCCGGTTGTCCTGTACCTGGATGTCCAGTTGCCTGAGGCGCTTGAGTATCTGTTGCCGCAAGGCTGGCAAACCCAGCGGGGTGCTGTAGTTGAACAGACTGGCCGTATCGGTACGACTGACTTGCCGGATCGCGTAAATCAGATCGTCGGTCTCGCGCCAGCTTTCAGGCAGCCCGCCACAGCCCAGCCTCAACTCAACCGACCACGGCCCATACTCGGGTTCGACCCCCTCAAACCACGCGGGCTCGTGCCTTGCGTTCGCGACCAATGCCGGGTCGGCAACTGTATAGCCGGCCCCATGACCTGCCACCAGCATCCCCTGCGTCACCAGGCGTTCACAGGCCTGAGTGACGCTTGACTGACTGAGCAAATTGATCCGCGCGATCTGTCGCACCGAAGGCAGGCGCGTACCGGGCGATACCCCGCTGGAATGGAGCCAGCAGGTTAGCGCGTCAACAATTTGCTGTACGACGGGCACCAGCGCCTGTCGGTCGATTCTCAACTCCATGAGCAAGCAAACTCCTGTTGATTTTGCGGGAAGCAGTTAATCACAGGAGAGTTCGAAGGCATGTGCGACAACGCCGCCAAAACCATTCGATCTATTTATTTGAAACACATTGCCCGGCCCCTTCGAGGAACCAAAAAAACTGTGGGAGCGGGCTTGCTCGCGAATGCGGTGGATCAATCAACAAATATGTCGGCTGACACGCCCTCTTCGCGAGCAAGCCCGCTCCCACAGGTTCCGTGTTTTCTGCATTGTGGAGTGCAGTTTCAGAACGCTGTCACGCCACCGTCCACGGCCAATGAGTGCCCTGTGGTGAACGCCGCGCCATCGCTGCACAGATACAGCACCGCGCTGGCGATTTCTTCGACCTTGCCGATGCGACCGACCGGATGCATGGCGTTGGCGAACTCGGCTTTTTTCGGGTCGGCTTCATAAGCGCGACGGAACATGTCGGTGTCGATCACCGCCGGGCACACGGCGTTGACCCGGATTTTTTTCTTGGCGTACTCAATGGCCGCCGACTTGGTCAGGCCGATCACCGCATGCTTGGAGGCTGCGTAGATGCTCATTTTCGGCGCTGCCCCCAGGCCCGCCACCGAAGCCGTATTGACGATCGCGCCGCCCCCTTGCGCCAGCAGCAGCGGCAACTGGTACTTCATGCACAGCCAGACGCCTTTGACGTTGACGCCCATGATTGCGTCGAACTCGTCGAGCGAACCGTCGGCCAGCTTGCCTTTCTCGATTTCGATGCCGGCATTGTTGAAGGCATAGTCAAGGCGACCGTAAGTATTGATCACCTCCTCCATCAGATTTTTAACATCGCTTTCCAGGGTAACGTTGCAGCGCACGAAGGTCGCCTCGCCACCGGCCGTACGAATCAGCGCCACCGTGCCCTCGCCGCCCGCCGTGTCCATATCGGCCACTACGACCTTAAGGCCCTCGGCGGCAAATGCCTGGGCGGTCGCGCGGCCAATACCGGCCGCCCCGCCTGTCACCACAACCACCTGGCCGGAAAACGTCATGCTCATTGTTATGTCCTCGAAGAGAAGTAGGCGGGGAATCGCGCAGGGCCAGTCTAGCCATGGAGGTGCTGAGCGCGGCAGCACTATCAGGACTCCGGTTGGGCGCCCATGAGTTGCAGTGATGGAACTGCCGTACCAACTATCACTGCACTGGATCAACCTGCATTCGCCGCATCAGCCGAACTTGCGGCATCGGCGCTGACCGGCTATCAACAAAGCTTCATTCATCTTGAGTGCCTGTCATGACCTCCCAGACCAATCGCCAATTCCTGCTCGCCAAACGTCCGGTTGGCGCGGCGACCCGTGAGACATTCACCTACCAGGAAGTACCGGTCGGTGAGCCGGCAGAGGGCCAGATCCTGGTCGAAAACCAATACCTGTCCCTGGATCCGGCCATGCGCGGCTGGATGAACGAGGGCAAGTCCTACATCCCGCCGGTCGGACTCGGCGAGGTCATGCGCGCCTTGGGGGTGGGTAAAGTCATCGCGTCGAACAATCCGGGCTTCGCGGTCGGGGACTACGTTAACGGCGCCCTCGGGGTTCAGGATTTTTTCCTCGGCGAGCCGCGAGGTTTCTACAAGGTCGATCCGAAACTGGCACCGCTGCCACGTTACCTGTCAGCACTGGGCATGACCGGGATGACGGCCTACTTCGCCCTGCTCGACGTGGGCGCGCCGAAGGCCGGTGACACCGTAGTGCTGTCGGGGGCGGCCGGCGCCGTGGGCAGCATTGCCGGGCAGATTGCCAAGATCAAGGGCTGCCGGGTGGTTGGCATCGCTGGCGGCGCGGACAAGTGCAAGTTCCTGATCGATGAACTGGGTTTCGACGGTGCTATCGACTACAAGAGCGAAGACGTCCTCGCCGGCCTCAAGCGCGAGTGCCCGAAAGGTGTCGACGTGTATTTCGATAATGTGGGGGGCGACATTCTCGACGCGGTGTTGAGCCGCCTGAACATGAAGGCGCGGGTGGTGATCTGCGGTGCCATCAGCCAGTACAACAACAAGGAAGCGGTCAAGGGGCCGGCCAATTATCTGTCGCTGCTGGTCAATCGCGCGCGCATGGAAGGTTTTGTGGTGATGGACTACGCCGCCCAATACGCCAGCGCCGCCCAGGAAATGGCCGGCTGGATGGCCAAGGGGCAACTCAAGAGCAAGGAAGACATCGTCGAAGGACTGGAGACGTTCCCGGAGACGCTGATGAAATTGTTCAACGGCGAGAATTTCGGGAAGCTGGTGCTGAAGGTTTAAAAGCGATAGATCAAAAGATCGCAGGCTGCGCCAGCTCCTACAGGAAAACGCGATCCCATGTAGGAGCTGCCGAAGGCTGCGATCTTTTAAGCGAGTTCGGCCACTACGTCGGCCAACGCCTTCGCCGGATCAGCCGCCTGGCTGATTGGACGGCCGATCACCAGATAGTCGGAACCGGCATCCAGTGCCTGACGTGGCGTCAGGATGCGACGCTGATCGTCCTGGGCACTGCCCGCCGGACGAATCCCCGGGGTCACCAGTTGCAGCGACGGATGTGCCGATTTCAGCGCCTGGGCTTCCAGGGCCGAGCACACGAGGCCGTCCATCCCGGCTTTTTCCGCCAGGGCGGCCAGGCGCAGAACCTGCTCTTGCGGCTCGATGTCCAGACCGATACCTGCCAGATCTTCACGCTCCATACTGGTCAACACGGTCACGCCGATCAGCAGTGGTTTGGGACCTCTGCGCTGGTCCAGCACTTCACGGCACGCGGCCATCATGCGCAGGCCGCCGGAGCAATGCACGTTGACCATCCACACGCCCATTTCCGCAGCGGCCTTGACGGCCATCGCGGTGGTGTTCGGGATGTCGTGGAACTTGAGGTCCAGGAACACTTCGAAACCCTTGTCGCGCAGGGTGCCGACGATTTCCGAAGCGCAGCTGGTGAAAAGTTCCTTACCGACTTTGACCCGGCACAGCTTCGGGTCCAACTGATCGGCCAGCTTCAGTGCGGCGTCACGGGTAGGGAAATCCAGGGCGACGATGATAGGAGTCTGGCAGGCGGACATGAGTGGGCTCTCAGGCAAGTCGAAATCGGCGCGCATTGTAGCGGAACCAGCGCCGCTGCGGGACCCGATGATCGGTAAATCGTCGAAATGGCTCAGGCAAGACTAGCCCCCGAGGCCATAGGGCGGGCAGTTGACACTGGAAGAACCCCCGTGACTGCAGTTATCCGTCTACCACGTATTTGTAAGCCACACCTACCCTTTGTGGGAGCGAGCCTGCTCGCGATGAGGCCCTGTACCGCAACAAAAAGCCCACTGCCCCTCAGCGGCTCAGTGGGCTACGGATCCTGGACCTTCAGGGCAGGCGATCCTCAACCCGTGCCTGAGTCTTGCTCCAGTCGATCAACAGGCTATAGGCCACCGCCAGCAATGTCGGGCCGATGAACAGGCCGATAAAGCCAAAGGCAATCAACCCGCCAAACACCCCAAGCAGCACAATGACCAGCGGCAGGTTACCGCCACGGCTGATCAGGTACGGCTTGAGCACGTTGTCGACACCGCTGATGACGAATGTGCCCCAGATGCCGAGAAATATGGCCATCCCGTACTCGCCTTTCCAGGCCAGCCACGCGGTCGCCGGAATCCACACCAGCGGCGGCCCCATCGGGATCAGGCTGAGCATGAAGGTGACAATGCCGAGTACCAGCGCACCCGGTACGCCAGCAATCAGGAACCCGATCAGCGCCAGGATCGCTTGGGCCGCCGCTGTGCCAATCACACCGTTCACCACCCGCTGCACCGTGCCTGCCACCAGTTCAATGTAGTAGCCGGCCGGTTGACCGATCAGCCGTTCCAGCAATGTGTGCACAAACGCCGCCAGACGCGGTCCGTCACGATAGAAAAAGAACACGAAGACCATGCTCAGGGTCAGTTCGAGAATACCGCCGCCGATCTGCGCGCTGCGCGCCAGCAACCAGTTACCCACCTGCCCCAGATAAGGCTTGAGCGCCACCATCATCGCCGCGCCCTGCTCATCGATGCTGTTCCAGATCCCGACCAACCGCTCGCCCACCAAGGGAATCGAACCCAGCCAGACCGGTGCTTCGGGCAACCCCTCGACCTGCGCATCCTTGATGAATGCGGTGGCATCACGCACATGATCGGCGAGGTTGAAACCCAGCCACACCAGCGGTGCCGCGACCAGCAACATCCAGCCCAGTGTCAGCAATGCCGCCGCCAGAGATTCGCGGCCATTGAGCCAACGGGTCAGCAAGCGCATCAGCGGCCAACTGGCAAATGCCAGGACTGCGGCCCAGAACATCGCCGACCAGAACGGTGCCATCACCCAGAAGCTCGCGCCGAACAGCACGACGAGCAGGATCTGCACCAACAGGCGATCGTTATTGATCATCGAAAATCCCGAAAATATCAGTCAGCAAAAGAGTAGACGAACGCAGCGTGCACGCTCGCCCGGTACAGCCTACCGCAATAGCTCGATGTGCAGGCCAGAGCCTTCGGCACTGCCGGCTTCCATCCGCGCGGCACGCACGCCCTGGGTAATCAGGGCCTGACGCCAGGCTTCGGCGTTCGCTCCGGAAATGCTGACCCGCAAGGTGGTGTCCAGATTCAGTCCGCGGGAAATCAGGCGTAGCCAGGTCTCGTCAGGTGCGCCGCTCAACGTGGAAAAATCCAGTTCGCCGGTGCTCTTGAGTTCACGCAGCAAAGTCGCGGAGGTCGGCAGCAACTCACCCAGCGGTGCCGTAGCGTCGAACTGCTCGACATGCAGGTAGGCCTTGCGATTACCGCGGGTGATGCTGTACAGCGCGACGAGCGTGTTATCCCGTGGCGCGGCAAGTCGCAGCAGCAAATAGGCTTGTTGATCGTCGGCTCCGTACAGCTTGGCGTTGCCGAAGACTTCATTGGCCCAGAGGCTGCTTTCGCCGCAATCGCGCGCCTGGCACCAAAAGAGCAACCCGGCGTCCTGCTGTTGCAATGCCTCGCGTGCAGCGGTGAACGCCTCGATGGATGAGTGCTCCGCTGGCAACTCGTAGGTCACCGAAGTGACGTTGCCGCGAGAACTGACCTGACCGTCGAAACGTAACTGGCCACTGATCTTGCGGATCGAGCCCAAGGGGTAGATCCGCTCCAGTTCGGCGGCAGGGCGATAGTCGACGATCTGGGCGTCGACCATGCGCGGCACTATCGGCAGGTCCTGACTGCCCGGAACATCGGCGGCGAATAACAAGGGACTGAAACTGCACAGCACCAGCAAACTGAATGAACGCATGGATATACTCATCGGATCAGCATGGCCTGGGCGCCCTTGATGACACTGGCTTCATCGGCGCGTTGCGGTACCTGCAGACCACGCTGTACTGCCGGCCGGGCCTCCAGGGTTGCCATCCAGCGTTGCAACGCCGTCAAGCCCTCCACCGAGACGCCCGACCACTCGTAGCCGCGCACCCAGGGAAAGGTAGCGATGTCGGCAATGCTGTACTCGCCGGCCAGGAACTCCACGCTTTGCAAACGCGTGTCGAGCACTTCGTAGAGGCGACGGGTTTCATGCTGATAGCGGTCGATGGCGCCCTGGAGTTTTTCCGGAAAGTAGCGGAAGAACACATTCGCCTGGCCCTGCATCGGGCCGATCCCCCCCATCTGGAACATCAGCCACTGCAACACCAGCGAACGTCCCTTCGGGTCGCTCGGCATCAGTTTGCCGGTCTGTTCTGCGAGGTAAATCAGGATGGCGCCGGACTCGAACACAGCGAAATCGCCGTTGGCGCGGTCGACAATCGCCGGAATCCGGCCATTGGGGTTGATCTTGAGGAAGTCCGCGGACTTCTGCTCCTTCTTGTCGAAACTCAAGGCATGCACCCTGTAGGGCAGGCCGAGTTCCTCGAGCACGATAGAGACCTTGTGGCCATTCGGGGTCGCAGCGGTGTAGAGATCTATCATGGTTGTCTCCCTTTTCAACCCGCCAAGCCTCGACAGTTGCCCGACGCAAGTCAAGGAATGGCGAAGAACCGATTGAAACAGTCTGCGACAAGATCGGCACCGGACTCGTCATTCAGGTGCAAATGGTGGCCGCCTGGCAGTTGTTCCCGGCTAAAGGGTAGACGCTCCAGCAACTCGGGGTGTTTGGCGAGCATGCCGTCGGCAGCGACCACCAGCGTTGCAGGACATTTGACCCGCTGGACGAAGGCCATGGCCTGCTCGGTGGTCAGGCGCAGTGGCGATGGCAGCGTGAGGCGATTGTCGGTGCGCCAGGTATAACCACCCGATACCGGCATCAGACCACGCTGCGCCAGCAGCTCCGCGGCCTCGCGGCTGACCGCCACCAGGCCCTTCATGCGCGCTTCAATGGCACGGTCGAGGGTGTCGTAGACCGGTTTGCGTTTCTCCCGCAGATCCAGTTGCGCCTGCAGGGCCATGCCCATGCGCTCGGCAGCGTTTTCACCTTTGTCTGTAGGAGGAATGATGCCGTCGATCAACGCCAGGTGGGTGACCCGATCCGGCATCGACCCGGCGATGATCAGCGAAGCGATGGCGCCCATAGAATGCCCCATCAGCGCAAACTTCTTCAGTCCAAGCTGTTCGGCGACTTGCAGCACATCGTGGGCATAGTCCCACATGGCGTAACCGGCTCCCGGCGGGCGATGCCCGGAATGACCGTGACCGGCCATGTCCAGCGCGATGATGCGCAGGCCTTTGAGCTTGGGGGCCAGACGGGCAAAGCTGTTGGCGTTGTCCAGCCAGCCATGCAGGGCAATGACCGGCAAACCGTCTTCAGGACCGAACAGGTGTGCCGCCAACTCGATGTGCGGCAGGCTCAGGCGAACTTCTTCGACGGCGTGGCTCATGCGCAATCCTGTTGTCGACGGCCGTCCCAGCGATGGAACAGGCCTTTGAGCATTTGCGCGGTATCAAGGGGACGCTCGAGCGGAAACATGTGGCCGCCGGGCATGGTCAACGACTCACCCAACGGCAGGCGGTCGACCGAACTGGCGTGATGGCGCATCACCACGCGGCTGTTGTGCCCGCGAACCACCGCCAGCGGCACTTGCAACTTGCGGGTGCTGCCCGGGCTGGTGTGCGGCACGCCGCGATAGATGCTGATTTCCGTGGCCGGGTCGAACCGCAGGCGCAGCTTGTCGCCGACCTGGTGCAAGCCATGTTGCAGGTAGGCATCGAAGCATTCGGGGTCGAAACCGCGAAACAGGGTTTTACCGGCAAAGTATTTCCGGGCGCTTTCCAGGTCAGCGAACTCTTCACGGCGACCCAGGGTACGGCCGGCCGGCGTCAGACGGTCGATGAAACCGAAGCGTTTGGCCGCACGTATGACCCATTGATCGGCTCGGGTCAGCACTGGCGAGTCGAGCATCACCACCCCGCGGTACAGCTCAGGGCAGCGCAAGGCCGCATGCAGGTGCAACACCCCACCGAAGGAGTGACCGACGCCCCACACGGGTTCAGCCTGTTGTTGCAGGTGATGGATCAGCTCGTCCACCAGGTTGTACCAGTTGTCGTCCGCCGGGTAACGCGGGTCGTGGGCGTGCTGCTCCAGATGCGTCACCTGAAACTCCGGTGCCAGCGCCGCAAACAACTTGCCGTAGGTTCCCGAAGGAAAACCATTGGCGTGGGCGAAAAAGATCTGTTGCGACATACCTGCAAATCCATAAGCGAGAACAGGCGTTGATTGTCCGCAAGACCGCGTCCAGCAGCAATGACCATAACTACCAGGAATGGTGGTAGGAGTTACCGCAGGCTGCGATCTTTTGATTTCAAACCGTCAACGTAACGGCGGATTCTCACCCAGCGGCACCACCGCCATGGTCAACCGCGACACACAACTGGCCTTGCCCTCATCGCTGGTCAGCCGAATGTCCCAGACATGGGTCGTGCGGCCGATGTGGATCGGCTTGGCCACCGCCGTCACCCGACCACTGCGCAGGCCGCGCAAATGGTTGGCGTTGATTTCCAGGCCCACGCAATAGAACTTGCTGGCATCGATGCACAGGTAGCTGGCCATCGAGCCGACCGATTCGGCCAGCACCACCGAGGCGCCGCCATGCAGCAAGCCGTAAGGCTGATGGGTGCGGTGATCGACGACCATGCTGGCGGTCAGGGACTCATCGTCAAAAGCTTCGAAACGGATGTCCAGCAGTTCGCCGATGGTGTTTTTCTGGATTGCGTTCAGCTGCTCGATGTTAGGAGTGGTGCGCCACAGGCTCATCGCAGGGTTTCCTTGTTGGTTTTATTCGTGAATCAATCCTGCCACAGCACCGCTTCGCTGCGCTCGCTCCATTCTACAAAACGCTCACCGTACGCCGCCTCGATCACATTGCGCTTGATCTTCAGCGTCGGGGTGAGAAAGCCGTTTTCCACCGCCCAACTGTCCTTGACCACCACCAGGCGCCGCAGTTGTTCATGCTTGTCGAGCGCGCCGTTGACCTCCTCCAGCAGTTTTTCCAGGCTCGAATGCAGGCCGGCGCGTGCGGCCCCGCCTGCATCCTGTTGGCCGACCGCCGACAGCACGCACAAACCCAGCGGTGCACTCAAGCCATCGCCCACCACGCACACCTGTTCGATACGCGAATGCACGGCCAGGCGATTTTCAATCGGTGCCGGCGCCACGTATTTGCCTTTGCTGGTCTTGAAGATTTCCTTCAGGCGCCCGGTCAGGCGCAGATTGCCTTCGGCGTCTTCCTCGCCCTTGTCGCCGGTGCGCAGGAAGCCATCCTCGGTAATGGTGTCAGCGGTTTTTTCCGGTTCCTTGAAATAGCCGAGCATGGTCGCGCCACTGCGCACCATGACCTCCCCCGTCTCGGCGATCCGCACTTCAACTTCAGGGCACGGCTTGCCGATCCAGCCCGGTTTGTTCTGACCCGGCATGCCGATGTGGGAGTAACCGCAACTCTCGGTCATGCCGTAGACCTCCAGCACGTCCAGTCCCAGTTTGCGGTACCACTGCAACAAGGTCTGCGGCACCGGAGCCGCACCGGACAATGCGATGCGCAACGCATCCAGCCCCAGGCCGGCGAGGACTTTATGCCCGACCCGTTTGCCGATGATCGGCAGGCCAAGCAGGAAGTCGAGGCGTTTTGCCGGGATCTTGCTGTACACGCCCATCTGGAATTTGGTCCAGATACGCGGCACGCCAAACAGGGCGGTCGGGCGTGCACGCTGCAGGTCGGTGAGGAAGGTATCGAGGCTCTCGGCGAAAAATACCGTTTGGCCGGTATAAATCGACGCCAGTTCGACGAACATCCGTTCGGCAACGTGGCACAGCGGCAGGTAGGACAACAACCGGTCCGACTCGTTGAGGCCAAACAACGCAGTGCCGCGTGTGGTGGCGAACCCCAGAGTGCCGAAGCTGTGCATCACGCCTTTGGGCATGCCCGTGGTGCCGGAGGTGTAAATGATGGTCGCCAGTTGATCGGCGGCAGGTTTTGGATCGTCCTGGATCGGCGAGCTGCCTTGCAGGTCGGCCCAACTGAAGTCGAACGTACCTGGCGGATGCAGGGGCAGGCTGATGGTCGGCAGGTCGGGGCTGACGCCTCGGGACATGCCTGGCCAGTCGTCGAGCTTGCCGATGAACGCCAGCGCCGCCTCCGAGTGTTCGAGCACCTGGGCAACCGACTCGGCGGTGAGGTTGGGGTACAACGGCACCGAAACATGCCCGGCCATCCAGATCGCCAGGTCGGCAATGATCCAGTGCGCACAGTTCTTCGATATCAGGGCGATATGGCTGCCCTGTGGCAGTTCCCGCGCTCGCAGCCAGTGGGCGGCACAGCGTGCCTGATGACCGACATCGGCCCAGGTCAGGGTCTCGACCTGGCCGCCGCCGACAGGCTGGACCAGGAAGCGCTGGCGAGGATGACGGGCCTCACGCTCGTAGAAAACGTCCAGCGGCAAACGAAAAGCAGCAGACATGACTCGCTCCTGTGTTTTTGTTCTGGAGCAAGCGTAGTCAACCAAGCAAGTGCTTGGTTGACTATTTCATACAAAACTTTTCGGGTTATGACGTACCTGTGGGAACGTGGCTTGCCCGCGATGCAGGCTCCGCGGTTTATCAGGCATAACCGAGTCGATGCCTTCGCGGGCAAGCCACGCTCCCACAGAAAAGCGGAGCTAAGGATGCTTGATGCTGTTGAGCCTCATCGACCCGACCAGCAACTCATTGCTCTCGAGTTCGGCCAGGCCCGCGGTGCTAACCCGCTCCGGTGGATGTCCCGCGCCATGTTGCAGATAGCTCAACAAATTCCCCACCAGCGGATTGTGACTGACCAACAGGACATCGCTCACCGCCACCATTTGCTCGGCGACCTTGTCCGGCTCGGTGTCCGGTGTCAACCACTCGACAGTGCGGATTTCCGGCTCGAACCCCAGTGTTTCGCGCACCAGTTGCGCCGTCTGCTGCGCTCGCAGGTAGGGACTTGCGTAAATCGCCGTCAGCGGTTGCCCGATCAGTAGCGCGGCGCTGCGCAGCACCTCCTCACGACCGTGGTCCGTCAGTTCCCGCTCCGAATCGTGGAGGCGGGAGCCGTGCGGTACAGCTTCACCATGACGCAATACCCAGAGTTTCATAGCTTGGGTTCCTCATCTCGAGCCGGATGCGGTGCCGGTGCCACGACATGCGGCGCCTCACCTTCCGGTGTACGCGGCGTCGGCCAGTCGGCGAACGGCCAAGGCTTCTGGTCGCTGTGAAAGCTGCCGAAACGACCGATCTGCGCCAGAAACTGGCTCAGGCTGTCGCCGAAGTTCATCAGGCTGGCGCTTGGGGCGCCATAGAACAAACGATAGATCAACTGCACCAGCACGACGGCGCCGAGGATGAACTGCGCGACTTGCCACACCAGCACGAAGACGATCATCCACAACACGCGTAACAGGATGGATTCATATTTGGCTTCTACTTTTGGATCGTTCATGCGCAACTCCCCGCCTTTCTGGCAAGCGTGATTAATTGAAACCACTGGTGGAAATAAAGTCGACGTCGGTTTTCGGCTCGCCACGCATTAACAGACCGATGACCTGCTCCAGCGTGCGGCCTTCGAACAGGATCGCGTGCAGCCCGGCGACCAGCGGCATGTACACGCCAACCTCCTGGGACTTGGCCTTGAGTACTTTAAGGGTGTTGACCCCTTCGGCGACTTCGCCCAGGCGCGTGACAGCCTCGTCCAGGCTCAGGCCCTGGCCGAGGGCAAAGCCGACCTGATAGTTGCGGCTCTTTGGCGAAGAACAGGTCACGATCAAGTCGCCCACGCCGGCCAGGCCCAGGAAGGTCATCGGGTTGGCGCCCTGATTCACCGCGAAGCGGGTCATTTCCGCCAGTGCCCGGGTGATCAGCATGCTCTTGGTGTTTTCCCCCATGCCCAGCGCCACCGCCATGCCGGCGATGATTGCGTAGACGTTTTTCAACGCACCGCCCAGTTCCACGCCGAAACGGTCGGCGCTGGCATAAACCCGAAAGGTGCGGCCGTGCAGCGCGGCCTGGACCTGTTGGCACAGTTCTTCGTCTTCACTGGCGACCACCGTGGCCGTCAGCGCATGTTCGGCGATTTCGCGGGCCAGGTTGGGGCCGGACAGAACGCCGATGCGTGCCTGCGGGGCGATCTCTTCAAGGATCTCGCTCATCAACTTGAACGTGTGGGCTTCGATGCCTTTGGTCAGGCTCACCAGCATTTTGCCGCTCAAGCGTTCGGCGTGCGGCACCAGCACCGAGCGTAGCGCGCTGGAGGGCAATGCGACGAAACACAGGTCGCAGGCATCCAGGGTGGCCTGCAAGTCGGTGACCGGGGTAACACCGGGCAGAATCTTGATGCCTTTGAGGTAACGCGGGTTTTCGCGATTGACCCGAATGGCCTCGGCCTGTTCGGGGTCACGCATCCACTGAAGGACCTGATGCCCGTTCTCGGCCAGCAGATTAGCCACGGCGGTTCCAAAACTTCCGCCTCCCAGGACCGCAATCGGGCGCTGTTCAGTCATATGCAATCCGTTAATCCATACCAGTGGCGATGTCGGCATTATACGGGGCAGCCCATCGGCGGCCAGCCCCGACATCAAATACCTGCACCCGTAGGAAGAAGACCAATAAAGCCGAGGAAAATGCAGACATCGTGAATGGAAAAGTCATTCGGCTCGGTTAACATGCGCGCCATCAATCACTGACAGGGATGTGTTGTGTCTCCGGGTGCTCCTTCACCGCGTTCGCCTCTGGTACTGGCGCTGATTTTCAGCTCGCCGGTGCTGGCCGACGACCTGTTTCTGGACAGCGAACCGCTGCCGCAAGTGCTCACGGCCACGCGCCTGAAGCAGTCGCCCGCTGCCGTGCCGGGCAGCATGACGGTGATCGACAGCGCCCTGATCCACGCCACCGGTGCCCGCGACATCAGCGAACTACTGCGCCTGGTGCCGGGGATGATGGTCGGCAACATCAGCGGCAACCAGGCCGCGGTGAACTACCACGGCACCAATGCAACTGAAGCGCGACGCATGCAAGTACTGATCGACGGGCGCTCGGTGTATCGCGCCGGCCTTTCCACCGTCGACTGGAGCGACATTCCGGTGGCCATGGAAGACATCGAGCGCATCGAAGTCTTTCGCGGGCCCAATACCGTCAGCTACGGTGCCAACGCGCTGATGGCGGTGGTGAACATCATTACCCGGCGGCCGGCCGACAGTCACGGTACGCGCATGAAGGTCACCCGGGGCCAACGCGGCATCAACGACTTTTACGCCAGCCAAGGCCTGGGCTGGGAGGATGGAGACATGCGTCTGTCCCTGTCCGGTCAGCAAGACGACGGCTTCGACACCGACCGAACCGGCGCTGATTACCATGACAGTCGTCGCCTCGATCGCTTCAACCTCGCCGTCAGCCAGAGCCTCGACGAACGGCAAAGCCTCGATTGGCAATTGAATGCCAAGGACGGCACCAACCAGCGGCCCTATACCTACCGGCCGGTGTTTCCGGGAATTACCCGCGCCGGCAACGACTCCGACGTCACCGCCAAGGACTACGCCGGGTCATTGCGCTGGAACCTGGACATCAATCCCGATCACAGCCTTTATATCCAGGGCTCGGCCCAACACTGGGATCGCCAGCAAACCTGGCGCGCCTGCGACGCAGAAATCTCGTTCAGCCCGCAACTGACCGAACTCTGGCAACTGAACCCGAACTACACCGAACGCCTGGCCCGCAACATCACACGCTTCACCGACCGTGGTGCCCCGGCTGGCACACCCGCCGAGCAGGCGCTGGCCAACCAGGTACTCGATCAATGGCGCAACGGTGCGAACCAGACCGTTTGCGGTGACATCGACCAGAGCACCCGGGAAACGCGCTACGACCTTGAACTGCAGGACACCCTGAGCCTTGCCGATAACCTGCGGCTGGTCAGCGGGATGAACTATCGTTACGACCGGGCGGATTCCGAGACTTACTTCAATGGCACACTCGATGACAGGACCTGGCGGGTGTTTGGCCAGATCGAGTGGCGTGCCAGCGAACACTGGCTGCTGCAAGGCGGTGCCATGTTCGAAGATGCCCGATTGATCGGCAGCTCACTGACACCCCGCGTGGCGGTCAACTACCTGATCAACCCGCGCCACGGCTTGCGTGCGGTGTACTCCGAGGCCATCCGTTCGCCGGACATGTTCGAGAACAACGTCAACTGGAGTTATCAGGTCACCAACCTCAGGCCCGGTGCCTTTGGCCAGTCCAGCGCCCGTTACTTCGTCAAGACCCGTGGCCCCGGCGACCTCGATCAAGAGCACATGCGCTCCCGGGAGCTGGGCTACAACGGCTACTTCCCTGAAGCGGGGCTGGCACTCGACGTGAAGCTGTTCCACGACGAAATCACCGGCATGATCAGTGAACCGCTGCGCAACAATCAGTACATCGCCAGCAACGCCAACAAGGAGCGTTTTTCGGGAGCCGAAACCCAGCTCGACTGGCGTGTCGGCAGCTTCGATCGGCTGCGACTGACCTTTGCCTACGTCGATGCCGACGCCAGCAATCCGCTGGATGCCAGGCAGACTGCAAGCAACAGTGGTTCGGCCGGATGGCTGCGCGATTGGGGCCAGGGCTGGAACAGTGCGCTTTTCTATTATGGCGACGACGCCCTCAACGGCTACCGCTTCGAACGGGTCGATGCGCGCATCGCCAAACGTATCGCCTTGGGCAAGGCCAGCCTGGAGCTGGCCGGGGTGCTCCAGCAACGCCTGGACAATCAGCCGACCACCTTCAGCGATAACCATTATGACCAGCGCCATGTGATGTACTTCAGTGCTGAGCTGGAACTTTAAGATGCCGTATCGCCCGGCCTGGAGAACACCGACCTTGGGCCGGTTACTGGCGGTGCTTTGCCTGTTGTTCACCGGCATGCTGGGCAGCCTGGCGAGCAACGCGGCCGAGATTTTGCTCACAGGGACCGAGGACAGCCCCGGCGTGCGGGCATTTACCCAGGCCCTGAGCGAGTTGCGACCGAACGACAACGTGCGATTCCAGGCGCTGGCCAGTTTGCCGGTACCGGAACAACTGCCGGAAAATATCCGCTTGATTCTCCTCGACCTGCCCAGCCTCGACTGGCGCCTGCAGGACGTCCAGGGCCCGGCGACACTGGTGCTGCGTATCAGCCGCCTGCAAGCCCGGCAACGTTTGAACAGCTCGCTGCCGGCGCGCCTTTGCCTGCTGTGGAGCGATCCACGGCCGGACCGCCAGTTACGCCTGACCCGCACCCTGTTGCCCCAAGCCAAACGCATCGGCGTGCTCTACGACAACCACAGTGAATTCCTGCTGGATGAGCTGCGTCAGGCCGCCCTCCCCCTGGACCTTGAGGTGGTCACCCAGCGCTGGGACAACATTCACGACAGCCGCCCGTTACAGACCTTGCTCAAGAACAGCGACGTGTTGCTGGGACTGGACGACGCCGACCTGTACAACCCGCAAACCGCAAAGAACCTGCTGCTGAGCAGCTACTCGCGGCAAATGGCACTGATCGGCCCCAACGCGAGCTTCGTCAAGGCCGGGAGCCTGGCCAGCACCTACAGCGACCAGAGTGACTGGCTGGCGGTCCTCGACGAATTGCTCGACCGGCCACCGGCCACCTGGCCACGCTCGCACTATCCCCATCGATTCAAGGTCGCGAGCAATCCCCAGGTGGCGCGCTCCCTGGGGATCGAAGAGATAAACGAAGCGTCTGTCGCCACATTGCTGGCTGAAGGAGAACGCCGTCCATGAACCTGCGCCGTCGCTGGGACATCAACACCCGCACCCAACTCATCAGCCTCGGCCCTGCCCTGCTGCTGACCTTGTTGCTGATCAGCTTCTTCACCTTCGTGCGTATCCAGGATCTGCGTCAGGAAATCTCCCATACCGGACAGCTGATCGCCAACCAACTGGCCCCCGCCACCGAGTACGGGGTGATTTCGGGCAACAGCGAAGTGCTTGAAAGCTTGCTCAAGGCGACGCTGGCCACGCCCAATGTGAGCTTTCTGGAAATCCAGGACAGCGCCAACCGGGTTCTGGTGTATGTCGAACAACCGAACGAACACCACAATCGCGCGCAACAGCTCGAAGTGTTCCAGGCCCCCATACGGCTTCAGCGAATCGCTTTGCACAATGACTTTTTCCAGAGCAGCAAAACCGCCACTGCCGCCCCCACCGAGGACTACCTCGGCCGGGTGATCGTCGGGCTGTCCAACGATGCCTTCAGCCGGCGCCAGCAGGAAATCGTGCTCAAGGCTGCCATTCTGGCGCTGTTTGCCCTGCTGTTTACCTTCCTCGTGGCCCGACGCCTGGCGAGTAGCCTGTCGCAACCGATCCGGGATATCGGCAATGCCGTCAAGGCGATCCAGGCCGGCGATTACAAAAAACCGCTGCCGATTGTCGATGACACCGAGCTGGGGGCGCTCTCGCAACACATCAACAACCTCGCCAGCGGCCTCGAACAGGCCAGCCGCGAACAGCATCAGGCCATGGCGCAGTTGATCCAGACCCGCGAAGAGGCGGAAAAAGCCAACAACGCCAAATCCGACTTCCTCGCCATGATGAGCCATGAACTGCGTACGCCGATGAATGGCGTACTGGGCATGCTGCAATTGCTGGAAACCACCGACATGACCGAGGAACAGGTGGAGTACGCAGCGCTGGCCTCGGAGTCCACCGAGCACTTGCTCAAGGTCATCAACGACATCCTGGATTTCTCGCGGATCGAACGTTCGGAGCTGGAACTGGAGCACATCCCCTTCAACCTCGCCGACCTGATAGGCAGTTGCGCCCAGTCGTTCCAGCACAGCGCCGCGCAACGCGGTCTCGACCTGCAACTGATGATCCCCGACGACATGCGCGGCCTGCAGGTCAAGGGCGACCCGACGCGTATCCGGCAAATACTGGTCAACCTGGTCGGCAACGCGCTGAAGTTCACCGAGCAGGGCCGCGTCACCCTGGAGGCGCAATGGCAGTCGCTGGATCACGAACTGCTGTGGTTCACCTGCACCGTGCGCGACAGCGGCATTGGCATCCCGGCCGAAAGCCTGGAATTGATGTTCAACGCTTTCCAGCAGGCCGACAGCTCCATTTCAAGGCGCTACGGCGGCACCGGACTGGGCCTGCCGATTGCCCGCACCCTCGCCGAGCGCATGGGCGGCACCTTGCGCGCGCAGAGCGAGGAAGGCCGCGGTTCGGTGTTCACCCTGGAAATTCCCCTGGCCCTGCACCAGCAGACGCAGCCACTGTTGCTCCCCCGCGCGCAAACCGGCAACAGCGACGGCGAAGGGCGCAATGTGCTGCTGGTCGAAGACAACCCGGTCAACCAGACGGTCATCGAAGCCATGTTGCGCAGCCTGGGCTTCAAGGTCAGTGTCGCCGCCGACGGCGCGCAGGCGGTACGCAGTGCCGAGAGCCTGATTTTCGAAGCGATCCTGATGGACTGCCGCTTGCCGATCATCGATGGCTATGAAGCCACCCGGCAAATTCGCCAGTTACCCGGATGCACCGACCTGCCGATCATCGCCCTGACCGCCAACGCCTTGCAGGGCGATCGCGAGGCCTGTCTGTCGGCAGGGATGAACGATTACCTGGCCAAGCCATTCAAACGGACTGATCTGCAGCAAATTCTGCAACGGTGGGTGCAGTAGTACCGGTCTTTCGACCATCTGCGACTGGCGTGAAAGGCGAAAGTGCGGCAGTCTTAGGCACCTCGACAGGCCCGAAAAGGGGCTTGAATAATAATTTCAGTGCACAAGTGTACATTCATGTCCTTGGTGCTGTGACTTTCACCACAACGCAATAGTCTATGAGTAGGCTGCCGGTTCGAGGCATGAACGCTTCGATCGGCCGGGAAGATTTGCCCCACCTGCCGCATGGGACTATTGAGGAGCTCGCATGACCAAACAAAACGCCTTTACCCGGGAAGACCTGCTGCGCTGCAGTCGCGGTGAGCTGTTCGGCCCTGGTAACGCGCAACTGCCCGCCCCGAACATGCTGATGGTTGATCGCATCACCCTGATCAGCGAAGAAGGTGGCAAGTACGGCAAAGGTGAATTGGTCGCCGAGCTGGATATCAATCCGGACCTGTGGTTCTTCGCCTGCCACTTCGAAGGCGATCCGGTGATGCCGGGCTGCCTGGGCCTCGACGCCATGTGGCAACTGGTCGGTTTCTTCCTGGGCTGGCAAGGCCTGCCGGGCCGTGGCCGTGCGCTGGGTTCGGGCGAAGTGAAATTCTTCGGCCAGGTCCTGCCGACCGCCAAGAAAGTCACCTATAACATTCATATCAAGCGCGTCCTCAAAGGCAAGCTGAACCTGGCCATCGCCGACGGTTCGGTCACTGTCGACGGTCGCGAAATCTACACCGCCGAAGGCCTCCGGGTCGGCGTGTTCACCTCCACTGACAACTTCTAAGGGTTATCCGCATGCGCCGCGTCGTTATCACTGGTCTGGGCATCGTTTCTTGCCTGGGCAATGACAAAGAGACCGTCTCCGCTAACCTGCGTGCAAGCCGCCCTGGCATCCGGTTCAACCCGGAATATGCCGAAATGGGTCTGCGTAGCCAGGTTTCCGGCTCCATCGACCTCAACCTTGAAGAACTGATCGATCGCAAGATCTATCGCTTCGTCGGCCATGCGGCAGCTTATGCCTACCTGGCCATGAAAGACGCCATCACCGACTCGGGCCTGACCGAAGAGCAGGTTTCCAACCCGCGTACCGGCCTGATCGCCGGCTCCGGTGGCGCATCGACCCTGAACCAGATGGAAGCGCTGGACATCCTGCGCGAGAAAGGCGTCAAGCGCGTCGGCCCATACCGCGTCACGCGGACCATGAGCAGCACCGTTTCCGCTTGCCTGGCCACTCCGTTCAAGATCAAGGGCCTGAACTACTCCATCGCATCTGCCTGCGCCACCAGTGCTCACTGCATCGGTACCGCCATGGAACAGATCCAGATGGGCAAGCAGGACATCGTCTTTGCCGGTGGCGGTGAAGAAGAGCACTGGAGCCAGTCGTTCCTGTTCGACGCCATGGGCGCCCTGTCCAGCAAGCGCAACGACACCCCGGAACAGGCCTCCCGCGCCTACGACGCCGACCGTGACGGTTTCGTCATCGCCGGCGGTGGCGGCATGGTCGTGGTCGAAGAGCTGGAACATGCTCTGGCCCGCGGCGCGAAGATCTACGCGGAAATCGTCGGCTACGGCGCGACCTCCGACGGCTACGACATGGTCGCCCCGAGCGGCGAAGGCGCAATCCGCTGCATGCAGCAGGCGCTGTCCACCGTCGACACCCCGATCGACTACCTGAACACCCACGGCACCTCGACCCCGGTCGGCGACGTCGCGGAAATGAAAGGCGTGCGTGAAGTGTTCGGCGACAAGGCTCCGGCCATCAGCTCCACCAAGAGCCTGTCGGGTCACTCCCTGGGCGCCGCCGGCGTTCACGAAGCGATCTACTGCATGCTGATGATGGAAGGCAACTTCATTGCCGGCTCCGCCAACATCGACGAACTGGACCCTGAAGTGGCCGACCTGCCGGTGCTGACCAAGACCCGCGAAAACGCCACCATCAACACCGTGATGAGCAACAGCTTCGGTTTCGGTGGCACCAACGCCACGCTGGTACTGAAGCGCTGGGAAGGCAAGTAATTTCCCGCTGCTGAGCCGCACATGAAAACGCCCCGACTGGTTCGGGGCGTTTTTTTTCGTCTGAAAACAGGGCAACACCACATCCTTGTGAGAGCAAGCCCGCTCCCACAGGTTTTGCATTCAGCCTGCAGTTTCATCGTCACAAACATGAAACCTTTGTCATGAAACTCAATGGCCTGCGACCGAATGCCGCGCATTTAGCGGGCTGCAGGACTGTTTCCGTTTTTGCAAAAAAACGTTACCAAACTCGGTTATTTACTTAGCAAGCTACCAAACTCTATAACAGAGGCCTGCACACGCCTTGCTGCAGATAACAGAGATTGGAGCTAGCAGATGACTGTCAAAGTAACTGAACGCGACGATTCACATAAATCCCACGAGGGTGTAGCCGCCGGCATCCGGATCTGGGACGTGCACCAACAAGACCTGCTGGTCGGTATGTTCCATTCCGAGGCCGACGCGCAAAACTACAGGGCCGAACTGGAAATGCTCGAGCGCAAACGCGAGCTCGCAACCGGTTGAAAACAGACTCCACCACCGTGCAGCCTGCCCTTTACTGCCGGGCAGGCTGCATCCACATCAGACAACTTCGACCAGCGTCAAATGAAGGTCATCTTCGATCGGCACCGAAGGGACACTTTCAACAATCCAGCCCGCTTGAAGCCTGACCACCTCGACCTCGCCATCGCCCATTCCGTCATTGCGGATCGAAAACTGCAGCGAAGACGGATGACGCTTGGCATAGTCGAAACTCATGCCGCAGGCGATCAGGAAATCGATTTTCGCCTCGATCAGCTCAACCTGAACGTCGCGCTCGCCTTCTTTGAGACTGTAGTAATCCAGGCACAAGTTGATTGCAAAAGGGCAGCCATTGACGAGGCTATTGATGAACTTCCCTTCATAACCCCCGAAATAACTGTGCTCAGCCCACACGCTGCCGAGCTTCTTCACCCTGATCTCGATTTCCTCGGAAATTTTGAATAGCCAAAAGTCTCCTACCGAAGCCAGGTGCTTGCCAAAATCGATACCTGATACATGGCGCTTTGGCCACATCGACATCAAAGGAATATCGCCTTCATATTCTTTATTGGTGATCGCCAGCAAGTAATTAATGACATCGTAATAACTCGATTCACCTTCTCCAACCTTGATGAGGGTCGCACAGCTTCCCGCCAGCAATACAATCTTGCCATAGCGTTCCACTGGCAGCTCGGTCATCAACAAAGCTATACACGCTGGCACTTTCTCCAGATAGGCAGAGTTCAGCTCATGGAGCTCCTCTTCATTGCGGACCTCGCGCCAGGGAATGTTCCAGAAGAACTCAGGCAGGGTAAAGAAAACACAAGCGGTCTCGCCATGATCCTCGCGAGCAGCTTTTGCAGCGATCTTGATTTTTCGGCGTACAAGCTCGGCACGAGCGACAAGTTCATCGTCCAGATAATCGTGAATGGATTGCCCGAGCGGTCGCGCCTGTGAAAGCTGCGACTTGAAAGTGGATTGGCGTAACGAAGCGATACTGACAAACATTTATTCCATCCTTGGACACTAAAGTTCATTCCATTTGCTTTCTCAAGACACAAACACCCTTATAAAAAGATATTATTTCCTGGCAAAAGAAAACCCGAAAGATCGTATCGATACAATCTTTCGGGCTCAATGTATAAATCATGCAAAGTACTAGCAAACATGTAAGCCCGCTAGAACATTGAATCTGTTACCACATCAGGTCATCAGGAATCTTATAGGCCGCGTACGGATCGTCCTCGGCGATGACCTCTTCAGTCTGCACATTGAGCTGCACGATGCGCTGCGGATCGCGCTCCTGAATTTTCAGCGCCGCCTCGCGCGGAATCACTTCGTAGCCGCCAGCGTGATGCACGATGGCCAACGATCCGCTGCTGAGCTTGTTGCGCATCAGGGTGTTGACGCAGATGCGCTTGACCTTCTTGTCGTCGACGAAATTGTAGTAATCCTCGGTCGTCAGTTTCGGCAGGCGCGAGACTTCGATCAGTTGCTTGACCTGCGCGGCACGGGCCTTGGCCTCGGCTTTCTCCTGCTGCTGGCGGTTGAGCTCCTGATCGCGCTTGACCTTCTCGGCCATGGCTTCCTGCGCCGCGCGCTGCTGGGAGTCATCCAGCTCGATCTGGCCTTTGTGGGCCAGTCGCTGTTGTTTCTGCTTGTCTTTGCTGACCTGCTTGGCCTGCTTCTGGTTGACCAGCCCTGCTTTGAGCAACTGGTCGCGAAGGGAAATGCTCATGGTGCTTATTACTCACTTGGGCCACGGCTCAACCGCAGCTGGGCAAATTCTTTTCCTGACGTTTGGCTTCGCCCCACAAGGCGTCCAACTCTTCGAGGGTGCAATCTTCCATGGGACGACGGGTATCGCGCAATGCCTGTTCGATAAAACGAAAGCGTCTTTCAAACTTGCCGTTGGCACCACGCAGTGCGGTTTCCGGATCAACCTTGAGATGCCGCGCCAGATTGACCACGGAAAACAGCAGGTCGCCAATCTCGTCGACAACGGCTTCGGGATCGTTTTCCGACATGGCTTCGAGCACTTCATCGAGCTCCTCACGCACTTTATCGAGCACCGGCAAAGCGTCCGGCCAGTCAAAGCCGACCTGCCCCGCGCGTTTCTGCAATTTTGCCGAACGGGACAGCGCCGGCAATGCAGCGGGGACGTCATCGAGCAACGACAACTGTTCGGGTGCCGAAGATTTCTCCGCCCGCTCTTCGGCCTTGATCTCTTCCCAGCGCTGCTTGACCTGCTCTTCACTCAGGCGCGGAACATCCAGAGGCGCATACAGGTCACCGGTGGGGAACACGTGGGGATGACGGCGGATCAGTTTGCGGGTGATGCTGTCGACTACGCCGGCGAACTCGAAGCGCCCTTCTTCGCGAGCCAACTGGCTGTAATACACCACCTGGAACAACAGATCGCCCAGCTCGCCCTGCAAGTGATCGAAGTCACCGCGTTCGATCGCGTCGGCGACTTCGTAGGCTTCCTCAAGGGTGTGCGGGACGATGGTGGCGTAAGTTTGCTTGATGTCCCATGGGCAACCGTACTGCGGGTCGCGCAGGCGGTTCATCAGATGTAGCAAATCTTCAAGTGAATACATCGATCAATCTCTGCCCGCTCCCTGTAGGAGCGAGCTTGCTCGCGATGGACGTTAACGATGACGCGGGCGTTCTGAATCAACGCGTCGCCCTCCGGTTCTTCGCGAGCAAGCTCGCTCCTACAGTAAAGCGCTCCCGTTTTATGGCGTACGGTTACGCCGCGTTTCGATGATGTTCGGCAACTGGGAAATCCGCCCCAGCAACCGCCCCAATGCATCCAGCCCCGGAATCTCGATGGTCAGGGACATCAGCGCGGTGTTGTCCTCCTTGTTCGAGCGGGTGTTGACCGCCAGCACGTTGATCCGCTCGTTGAGCAGCACTTGCGACACATCACGCAGCAAACCGGAACGGTCGTAGGCGCGGATGACGATGTCCACCGGATAGGTGAGCACCGGTACCGGCCCCCAACTGACCTGGATGATCCGCTCGGGCTCGCGCCCGGCCAGCTGCAGCACCGAAGCGCAGTCCTGGCGGTGAATGCTCACGCCACGACCCTGGGTGATGTAGCCGACGATGGCATCGCCCGGTAATGGCTGGCAGCAGCCAGCCATCTGGGTCATCAGGTTGCCGACGCCCTGGATCTGGATATCACCGCGCTTGCCCGGTTTGTAGCCCGTGGCTTTGCGCGGAATCAATTCCAGCTGTTCGTTGCCGCGCTCCGGCTCGACCAGTTGCTGCGCCAGGTTGACCAGTTGCGCCAGACGCAAGTCGCCGGCACCGAGGGCGGCGAACAGGTCTTCGGCGGTTTTCATGTTGGCCTTGTCGGCCAGCTTGTCGAAATCCACCGCCGGCAGACCGAGGCGATTGAGCTCACGCTCAAGCAGGGTTTTACCGGCCGCGACGTTCTGATCACGAGCCTGCAGCTTGAACCAGTGAACGATCTTCGCCCGTGCCCGCGACGTGGTGACGTAGCCCAGGTTCGGGTTCAGCCAGTCACGGCTCGGGGTGCCGTGCTTGCTGGTGATGATCTCGACCTGTTCACCGGTTTGCAGGCTGTAGTTGAGCGGCACGATGCGCCCGTTGATCTTGGCGCCACGGCAGTTGTGGCCGATTTCGGTGTGTACGCGGTAAGCGAAGTCCAGCGGCGTCGCGCCTTTGGGCAAGTCGATGGCATGGCCGTCCGGGGTGAAGATATAGACCCGGTCGGGCTCGATATCGACCCGCAGCTGTTCGGCCAGGCCACCGATGTCGCCCAGCTCCTCATGCCATTCGAGCACCTGACGCAGCCAGGAGATTTTCTCTTCGTAGTGATTGGAACCGGACTTGACGTCGGTGCCCTTGTAGCGCCAGTGCGCGCACACGCCGAGCTCGGCTTCCTCATGCATCGCGTGGGTGCGGATCTGCACTTCCAGCACCTTGCCCTCAGGCCCGATCACCGCCGTGTGCAGCGAGCGATAGCCGTTTTCCTTGGGGTTGGCGATGTAGTCGTCGAACTCTTTCGGGATGTGCCGCCACAGGGTGTGGACGATGCCGAGCGCGGTGTAGCAGTCGCGCATTTCCGGCACCAGCACGCGAACGGCACGCACGTCGTAGATCTGGCTGAACTCCAGGCCTTTGCGCTGCATTTTGCGCCAGATCGAATAGATGTGTTTGGCCCGGCCGCTGATGTCGGCATCGACGCCGGTGGCCTGCAATTCGTTTTTCAGCTGGCTCATCACGTCGCTGATGAAGCGCTCGCGATCCAGTCGCCGCTCATGGAGCAACTTGGCGATCTGCTTGTACTGGTCCGGCTCCAGGTAACGGAAGGACAAGTCTTCCAGTTCCCACTTGATGTGGCCGATACCCAGGCGGTGGGCCAGTGGCGCATAAATGTCGAAGACTTCACGGGCCACGCGGTTGCGCTTTTCGTCATCGGCGGTTTTCACCGCACGGATGGCGCACGTGCGTTCGGCCAGCTTGATCAGGGCGACGCGAACGTCATCGACCATGGCCACCAGCATCTTGCGCAGGTTTTCCACCTGGCCCTGGGTGCCCAGCACCAGGGATTTGCGCGGGCTCAGGCTATCGCTGATCGCGGCCATGCGCAGCACGCCATCGATGAGTTTGGCCACCACCGGACCGAAGCGCTGGCTGACCGCCGGCAACTTGATCTGGCCTTCGCGTACGCCTCGATACAGGATCGCGGCGACCAAAGAGTCCTGGTCGAGTTTGAGATCGGCGAGGATCTCGGCGATCTCAAGTCCGGTACGGAAAGTCGAATTACCTTCCGACCATAGATTCTGTGCCGCGTTGGCTTGTTGTTCGGCCTCGCGAGCGTACTCGCAGGCTTCCTTCAAGGCTTCGCGATCCAGTGCCAGATCGACACTCACCGCGTGATCGAGCCAAGCCTCGAGATTGATACTGCCGTCAGTGTTGATCGGCTGGTGTGCTCTCACCTGTACCATCTTGCTTACCTTCCCTACGACGCAGATTCAATGCGTCAAATCGCTGACCTTCGTTGCCTGTGCGCCCACGTCGGGCTCGGTGCGCGGCTGCACGGGCGGGCCAGTCGGACCAGACGAGCATCCTAGCTCGCTTCAAATAACGCCATGGCCTCGACATGTGCCGTTTGAGGAAACATATCGAGAATCCCGGCACGTTTTAACCGGTAGCCCTGCTTGATCAATTCGACCGTGTCGCGGGCCAGAGTTGCCGGATTGCATGACACATACACCAACCGCTCGGCCCCCAGGGTCTTGAGCTTGCGCACAACCTCGAAAGCACCGTCACGCGGTGGGTCCAAGAGTACCGCACAAAAGCCTTCGGCGGCCCATTCGGCGTCCGTCAAAGGCTGGGATAAATCGGCCTGAAAAAACTTCGCGTTATGCAGATTGTTGCTAGCGGCATTCGCCGCCGCCCGGTCGACCATCACCTGCACACCTTCCACTGCCACCACTTCGCGAGCAGCCTTGGCCAGCGGCAAGGCAAAGTTGCCCAGGCCGCAGAACAGATCGAGTACACGCTCATCCGCCGTCGGCTTCAACCAGTCCAGCGCCTGGGCGACCATCGCTTCGTTGACGCCAGCGTTGACCTGGATGAAGTCTCCCGGCCGATACGCCAGCTCCAGATCCCACTGTTCAAGACGATAGCCCAGCGAATGGTCAGCCTCGACCGGTTGCGGTTCACCGTCGCCATGCAGCCACAACTGGGCCTCATGGAAGGCGCAGAAATCCTTGAGGATGGTCATGTCACTTTCAGACAACGGTGCCATGTGCCGCAGCAAAACCGCCAGCGTCGAGCCGCTGAACAACTCCACGTGCCCCAGTGCCTGAGGTTTGCTCAAGCGCCGCAGCATTTCCGGCAAGCGGGTCATGATCGGTTGCAAGGGCTGTACCAGCACCGGGCAATCATCGATGCCGATGATGTCCTGGCTGCCGGCGGCACGGAAACCGACTTCGAGTTTTTTCGCCTTCATGTCCCAGCGTACCGCCACGCGGGCGCGACGCCGGTAGGCGAATTCCGCACCGCTCAAAGGTGGCGCCCACTCTTCGGGTTCGACGCCTGCGACCTTCGACAACTGCTCGGCGAGCATGCGCTGTTTCAGGGCGAGTTGTTCGTTATGAGGCAAATGCTGCACGCTGCAACCGCCGCAACGGCCGGCATGGGCGCACGGTGCCGGGCGGCGCGATTCGCTGGCCTTGAACACCCGTTCGGTGCGCGCCTCGACCACTTTGCCGTGGGCGCCGAGCACACGCGCTTCAATCTCCTCACCGGCCAATGCACCGATGACGAACCAGGTGCGGCCTTCGAAAAACGCGATGCCGCGACCGTCATTGGCCAGGCGCTCGATAGTCAGGCGCTGCTTTTTGCCGGTCGGGATTTGCGGGGCCTTGCTGCCACCGGCGGGCTGGAAGCGCAGGCCTCTTTCATGCTTGGCCATCAGTTGGGCGCGTCAAAAATGCCGGTCGACAGGTAACGGTCGCCACGGTCGCAGATGATCGCGACGATCACCGCGTTTTCAACTTCTTTGGACAGGCGCAGCATTGCCGCCACGGCACCGCCCGAGGACACGCCACAGAAAATGCCTTCTTCGCGGGCCAGCCGACGGGTCACGTCTTCGGCTTCGCTTTGGGCCATGTCGACGATCCGGTCCACGCGGTCAGCCTGGTAGATCTTCGGCAGGTATTCCTGGGGCCAGCGGCGGATGCCCGGGATCGCCGAGCCTTCCATCGGTTGCAGGCCGATGATCTGCACGTTGTCGTTCTGCTCTTTCAAGTAGCGCGACACGCCCATGATGGTCCCGGTGGTGCCCATGGAACTGACGAAATGGGTGATGGTGCCCTCGGTCTGGCGCCAGATTTCCGGACCGGTGGTGGTGTAGTGCGCTTCGGGGTTGTCACCGTTGGCGAACTGATCCAGTACCTTGCCGCGACCTTCGGCTTCCATCTTCTGCGCGAGGTCACGGGCGCCTTCCATGCCCTGTTCCTGGCTGACCAGGATCAGCTCGGCGCCATAGGCGGTCATGGCCGCCTTGCGTTCGGCGCTGGAGTTGTCCGGCATGATCAGAATCATCTTGTAACCCTTGATCGCCGCGGCCATGGCCAGGGCGATCCCGGTGTTGCCCGAGGTCGCTTCGATCAGCGTATCGCCGGCGTGGATCTGCCCGCGCAGTTCGGCGCGAGTGATCATCGACAGCGCCGGACGGTCCTTGACCGAACCCGCCGGGTTGTTCCCTTCGAGCTTGAGCAAAAGGGTGTTGCTGGTGGCGCCAGGCAGGCGCTGCAAACGGACCAGCGGAGTGTTGCCGACGCAATCGGCGATGGTTGGGTACTGCAAGGTCATGGCGTATTCGCAATCCAGACTGCGGGGGCGCCTATCATACCGGCAAACGTTCGCAGACCATATCACGCAAAGTGTGGTGCTTATGGCTAATGGGAATAAGGGCGGTTATTGCTCCGGCGTCCTGCCCGGACCAAGCAGAGGGCTGCCCCCATTAAATGGCTATCGGAAGTCCTCGATCCATATGAACGAAAAACTCACTCCATCAGAAATTTCCTGCAACCCATGACGGCATGCATGAACTAGTTGGCAATGGTTTTCATGGATAGCCTTTTGTAACGCGGAATGTGCACTTCACGCAATTCCGCGCCATTTACCACATTGATGACCATTTCAAATGAGCATAGAGATGAAAACACTTTTTGCGCTTTCTCTCGCCAGCCTGATTCTGGCGAGCACTCAAGCTTCGGCAGCATGTACCAGCATTCTTAATACCTACAATGGAACCGTCCCCGCCAACTCGTTCGTTATCGCACAAGGCCCTTTTACGATAACCGGTGCAAACGGATGTCGACAGGCCAATATTTCCGCCACCATTACCGCCTCAGGCGCGGGCTCTGCCCCGAAGCTATACATTGACAGGCAAACGGGTTCAACCTGGACTGAAGTCGCTGGCGGCACTGGAAATACGGCCTCAGTACTTGGACCACTGGGGACTTACAGGGTGCGCCACGAGAATACACTTAATACGGAAAGACAATACTCTGGTACCACACGCTATGCTCGATGAGCAATAACTCGCCGGTACCCGTCAATATTTTCGGGTACCGACTTATTCAAGCCTGAATACTGATGAACAGGTCATTTCTAGCTGAGTTCGCAAAATAGGAGAGCGCGTTTATCGCCTGATTAGCGCCCAGCAGCATCCTCGTCACAATCTTGAATGACTCCTGATGAGCATACATAGGCCATGCGCGTGCGTAGGCCTTGTTATCACCTAGCTTCTGGTTAAACATCGCAATCGCATTAAACTTGACGTCCTTCTCAGTTTGATGACCATTTTTATCAGTCGCCATATTACCCGATATAAAAACACATGCCACATCCTCATCTATCAGCTCAAGCTCAAAAAGCCTTGATCCAATCCTTGCCAACTCATTGGTACTAATCGACGTAAAATCGCACCCCCTTATCATATCTTTCAGCGCGCCTATTGCAGACTCGCTTTTCAAACTCAATACATCAGCAGCATCAGTTGCATTGGTTATTGTGTAAGAATTTTTTGTTTCGTAAGGGTTTTTTATGACATAGGCATCGGCTTGCATTGATAGAACGGGTGTTCTTATTGAGACATTCACTGACGCTCCTCCTTGATATTTATCTGCAAGGTAGATATCGCCCGTCAAATTGAAGCCTTGAGCCCCTTTTTCTAATTTCAGAACTTTCATACACCAAGCATTACTTGCCGCGTAGGATGCATCCGAATTAGTTGTATGAACGCAGCCCAATCCGGTTTTCACCACATTAATCTGGCGATTTATTAGCCAACAACCGTATATTCATCTGTAATCCGCGCTCGGTGTTCTGCGCCCAAAGTTCCCCGCCCTGACGCCGCACCGCATTCCTTGCAATACTCAATCCCAACCCAAACCCGCCATCCCCCGGCCGCGACCCATCTAGGCGGGTAAATGGCAGGAAGATCCGCTCTAGATCGGCTTCAGCCACGCCACCACCCTGATCCTCCAACCACAGATGCCAATAGTCACCATCGCGCCGCCCGGCCAGCAGGACAAAGCCGCCAGTGGGCGAATGGCGAATCGCATTGCGCAGAATGTTTTCCAGTGCCTGGGCCAGGGTGTTGAGATGACCGCGCACCCAGCAGGACGCATCCACCGTGCATTGCAGCCGGGTATCAGGCCAACCGCTTTCATAGCAGGCATTCTCCGTGAGCATCTCCCACAGCGCCTGGATCTGGATCGCTTCGTCGGGCAAGCGGGTGCGCTCGGTGTCCAGCCAGGCCAGCTGCAGCGTGTCTTCCACCAGGCGTTGCATGCCATCGACCTCCCGGCCGATGCGTTCGCGCAATAGCTCCAGCCCCTGCTCACTTTCACTGGCCACCCGCAAGCGGCTCAGGGGCGTACGCAATTCGTGGGACAGGTCGCGCAGCAGTTGCTGCTGCAAGGCCACGGTACTTTGCAGGCGTTCAGACATGTGATCGAACGCCCTGCCCAGCTCACCCAGTTCATCCGAACGTTTGGTGGTCCGGCTCGAGAGCCGTACGTTCAGTTGATCGGCACGCCAGGCATTGGCCTGCTCACGCAAGTGGTTGAGCGGCACCACCAGCAGGCGGTACAGCCCGACGCAAAGCAACAAGGTGAACAACCCCGGAATCACCCCGTTGGTGATCACCCGCCAGAACAGCCGGTAGTGGCCGGGAACGAAGCGCTCGGGCAACTCGATCACCAGGCTGCCGGTGGAAGGGTCCCCGGGAAACGGCACACGCATCCAGGGCCGGCCTTTCTTGTGGACGGGCCAATCCAGACCGCGCAAAAAAGTCAGGCGTTCGACCTCCTTGTCCGTCAGTGATTGGTTGCTCAAGGACTGCAAATCAGCGCCGATGACACCCACCCAGCCTTTTTCCCGCTGATGCATGTCTTGCAACCACTCATCGACACCAGCGCTCTGCGTCTGTTGCCATGCCTGCTCGGCCTCGGCGGCATAGCGCGTCAGGGTGCCCCGCGCTTGATCCGAGAGGAACTGGTTGCGCACTTCCATGTAGCGTCCCCAGGACCAACTGAGCCAGATCATCAGCAAACAGAACGCCACCAGCAGACAGGCAAGCTTCCAGAACAGCGAATGCCTGCCCGGCAAGTTACATTTCATCGGCGGCGCTCAGGATGTAACCCTTGCCCCAGACGGTGCGCACTTCGCGCTCGGTGTAGCCAATGGCCTTGAGCTTGCGGCGGATCTGGCTGATGTGCATGTCCAGGCTGCGGTCATGGGCCGCGTAACCGCGCTGCAGCACCTGCTGATAAAGGAAGGCTTTGCTCAATACTTCGGCGCTGCGATGCAGTGTTTCCAGCAATCGATATTCGCTGCGGGTCAGGCCGCCGGCCTGTTCGCCATAAAACACCTCGAAGCTTTCATCGTCGAAACGCAGGCTGTCCATCGAAGGGGCTGGCACCGCGGGGACGGGACGGCGGTCGAGGGCCACCCGCCGCAGAATGGCTTCGATGCGCACCCGTAATTCCACCATGCTGAAGGGCTTTGGCAAGTAATCGTCGGCCCCCAGGCGAAAGCCGCTGATGCGGTCGGCCTCGGCACCGAGGGCCGACATCAGCAACACCGGGGTGGAATGGCTCTGGCGCAATTGGGTCAGCACCTCCAGACCGTCCATGCCCGGCAGCAGAATATCCATCAGCACCACGTCGAAAGATTGCCGCAGGGCCATGTCCAGGCCTTCCCGGCCGTTCTGGCACCAGGTCACCTGGAAGCCGCTGCGGTCCAGATGCTCATGAACGTAGGCACCGAGCACAAGGTCGTCTTCGATGGACAGGATTCGGGGGAGGCCGGCAGTGATGGGAGTCATGACTATCTGCAAATAATTCTCAGTTGAATGATTATTCAAGATTGCCTCGCCAGGGGCAACCCGCCGCTTGGCTGTATCGCCAATGACCTGCGCGGGCCGACGAATGGCAGCAGCATTTTTTACGAAGATTGCCCGCGAGCAAATCGCTACACTGCGCAAGTGCTGCATGACGGATATATGTGCAGGTCTATGAATAGCGGGATGCAGGAGAGATGCGTGCTCAAGAAACTGGGAATCAAAGGCCGCGTGCTGTTGCTGACCCTGTTGCCAACCAGCCTGATGGCGTTGGTGCTGGGGGGATATTTTACCTGGATGCAACAGGCTGACCTGCAAACCCAACTCATGCAGCGCGGCGAGATGATCGCCGAGCAGTTGGCTCCCCTGGCGGCGCCAGCCATGGGCCATCAGGACAACGAACTGCTTGAACGCATCGCCACCCAGGCCCTGGAACAAACCGACGTACGGGCCGTGACCTTCCTGGCTCCCGACCGCACGTTGCTGGCCCACGCCGGCCCGACCATGCTCAACCAGGTGCCTTCCGGCAGTGGCATGCAGATGCTGCGCCGCAGTGGCAACGATGCGACCCGCTATCTGCTGCCGGTGTTCGGTAAACACCGCAACCTGGCCGGAGACGTGATATCCGAAGAAGCCGACCGCCTGCTGGGCTGGGTCGAACTGGAGCTGTCCCATAACAGCATGCTGTTGCGCGGTTACCGCAGCCTGTTCGCCAGCCTGATGCTGATCGCAGCCGGACTGACAGGTGCGGCACTGCTGGCCTTGCGCATGGGTCGCACGATCAACCGGCCACTGAGCCAGATCAAGCAGGCAGTAGCCCAACTCAAGGACGGCCATCTGGAAACCCGCTTGCCGCCCCTCGGCAGCCAGGAGCTGGACGAACTGGCCTCCGGCATCAATCGCATGGCCGGCACCCTGCAAAACGCCCAGGAAGAATTGCAGCACAGCATCGACCAAGCCACTGAAGACGTGCGCCAGAACCTGGAAACCATCGAGATCCAGAACATCGAACTGGACCTGGCGCGCAAGGAAGCCCTGGAAGCGAGCCGGATCAAGTCCGAATTCCTGGCCAACATGAGTCATGAAATCCGCACGCCGCTCAACGGCATTCTCGGCTTCACCCACCTGTTGCAAAAAAGCGAGCTCACTCCACGCCAGCTCGACTACCTGGGTACCATCGAAAAGTCCGCCGACAGCCTGCTGGGCATCATCAACGAGATTCTCGACTTTTCGAAAATCGAGGCCGGCAAGCTGGTGCTCGACCATATTCCGTTCAACCTGCGCGACCTGCTGCAAGACACCCTGACCATCCTCGCCCCCGCCGCCCACGCCAAGCAGCTGGAACTGGTGAGCCTGGTGTACCGGGACACGCCGCTGTCCCTGGTCGGCGACCCGCTGCGGCTCAAGCAGATCCTGACGAACCTGGTGAGCAACGCAATCAAGTTCACCCGCGAAGGCACCATCGTCGCCCGCGCCATGCTCGAAGAAGAGCACGAAGACAGCGTGCAACTGCGCATCAGCATCCAGGACACCGGCATCGGTCTGTCCAACCAGGACGTGCGCGCCCTGTTCCAGGCCTTCAGCCAGGCCGACAACTCGCTGTCGCGGCAACCCGGCGGCACGGGCCTGGGCCTGGTGATTTCCAAGCGCCTGATCGAACAGATGGGCGGCGAGATCGGCGTCGACAGCACGCCCGGGGAAGGATCGGAATTCTGGATCAGCCTGAGCCTGCCGAAAGCCCGCGACGATGCCGAAGACCTGCCCGCCGCGCCCTTGCTCGGACGTCGGGTGGCGGTGCTGGAAAACCACGAACTGGCCCGGCAGGCGTTGCAGCATCAACTGGAAGACTGTGGCCTGAGCACCACGCCGTTCAATACCCTGGAAAGCCTGACCAATGGCGTCACCGCCGCCCACCAGACCGATCAGGCGATCGACCTCGCCGTGCTCGGCATCACCAGCAACGACATGCCGCCGGAACGCCTCAATCAGCACATCTGGGACCTCGAGCATCTTGGCTGCAAAGTGCTGGTGCTGTGCCCGACCACGGAACAGACGCTGTTCCACCTTTCCGTGCCCAACCCCCACAGCCAGCTCCAGGCGAAACCGGCCTGTACCCGCAAGCTGCGACGCTCCCTGTCTGACCTGGTCAGCCCGCGCCCGATGCGCAGCGAGCCGGGCGAACCGGTGTCCAGCCGTGCACCGAAGGTGCTGTGCGTCGATGACAATCCGGCCAACCTGATGCTGGTGCAGACCCTGCTCGAAGACATGGGCGCCAAGGTGCTTGCGGTGGAAAGCGGTTATGCCGCCGTCAAGGCGGTACAGAACGAGACATTCGATCTGGTATTGATGGACGTGCAGATGCCCGGCATGGACGGTCGCCAGAGCACCGAGGCGATTCGCCAGTGGGAAAGCGAACGGCATTGCACGCCGTTGCCGATCGTGGCCCTCACCGCCCACGCCATGGCCAACGAAAAACGCGCACTGTTGCAAAGTGGCATGGACGACTACCTGACCAAACCGATCAGCGAACGACAACTGGCCCAGGTGGTGCTGAAGTGGAGCGGCCTGGCGCTGCGCAATCACAGCCCGGAGCGCTCCGGCGATGGGCACGGTGGCGCACATGACTTGTTGGTGCTCGACCACGAGGAAGGATTGCGCCTGGCCGCGGGCAAGGCTGATCTGGCCGCAGACATGCTGGCGATGCTGCTCGCCTCTCTGGAGGCTGACCGCGAAGCCATCCGTCTGGCTCAGCAGAGCGATGACCACAACGCCCTGATCGAACGGGTCCATCGGCTGCATGGCGCGACGCGTTATTGCGGCGTACCGCAATTGCGTGCGGCCTGCCAACGCAGCGAAACCCTGCTCAAGCAACAGGACCCGAAAGCCAGCGTGGCACTCGATGAACTCGACCGGGCGATCAATCGCCTGGCAGCTCACGCGCGAATGAACGCTTGATGCAGCGCAATCGTGGGAATCAAGTATCAGCGTAAGCTCTGTGGGAGCTGGCTTGCCAGCGATGGCGGCCTCAAGGGCAACGTAGAGTTTGATCCCCTCATCGCCGGCAAGCCAGCGCCTACAGGAACGAGGCAAAGAGGAAATCATGCGTACGATTCTTTTCAGCAGCCAGAACTATGACATCGACAGCTTTCGGGCGGCCGGGCAACCGGCCGGCATCGAGCTGCAATTTCAGCCTGCGCGCCTGAGCCTCGACACGGTAGCGCTCGCCCAAGGGTATGAAGCGGTCTGCGCGTTCATCAATGATGACCTCGGCGCGGCAGTGCTCGATCGCCTGGCCGCTGGAGGCACGCGCCTGATCGCCCTGCGCTCGGCGGGTTACAACCACGTCGACTTGCCAACGGCAAAACGTCTGGGACTGGCCATCGTGCGCGTCCCGGCCTATTCGCCCCACGCCGTGGCCGAACACGCAGTGGCATTGATCCTCGCACTCAACCGCCGCTTGCCCCGCGCCTGCAACCGCACCCGCGATGGGGATTTCAGACTGCAAGGGCTGACCGGTTTCGACCTGGTGGGCAAGACGGTCGGCGTGGTCGGCACCGGGCAGATCGGCGCCACATTCGCGAGGATCATGAACGGTTTCGGCTGCCAGTTACTGGCCTATGACCCCTACCCCAACCCGCAGGTCGAAGCCTTGGGCGCGCGCTACCTGAGCCTGCAGCAACTGCTGGCCGAATCGCAGATCATCAGCCTGCACTGCCCGCTCAACGAGCAGAGCAAGCACTTGATCAACCGTGAATCACTGGCGCACATGCAACCGGGCGCGATGCTGATCAATACCGGACGTGGCGGCCTGGTGGACACCCCGGCGCTGATCGACGCATTGAAAGACGGTCGCCTCGGCTATCTGGGGCTGGACGTATATGAGGAGGAGGCACAACTGTTCTTCGAGGACCGCTCCGACCTGCCGTTGCAAGACGATGTGCTGGCCAGGCTGCTGACCTTTCCTAACGTGATCGTCACCGCGCACCAGGCCTTTCTGACCCACGAAGCGCTGGACGCGATTGCCGCCACCACATTGCGCAACATCGCCGCCTGGGTGGCGGGCACGCCGGAAAACCTGGTCACGGGCGACTGAAACGGATCGAAGGTCATCGGCCTGCGCGATGCGGCATGCAAGCCCGTGCTAGCATATCGCGCATATTTGGAGGACCCATGGTCGAACACGATTTCCGCTACAGCCTGATGAACCCGCAACACACCCTCACCGAATGCCGCGCCCTGGTGCCGGGGCGTTATCAGGTCACCGGCAACGGTGGCTCGATTCGCAACAACGACGTGCTGGTCGTGACCCTCAAGGGCGCCAAGGACTTGTCCATGCGCCTGACCGTCGAAACGGTTCGCCACCTGATCAATCCGCCCGGCCAATGGGTCGCGGTGGCCAGCGGCCCGGTGTTCGGCGAACTGGCGATCCATACCTGGCAAGTGAACTGCGACAGCTGCGCCAAAGCGCTGAGCTTCGAGTTCGCCGTCGACGCCAAGCTGGGCAACAAGGCCGAAAAACCTGCTGCCACCGCACGAATTGCCGAGCTGGGCTGGACTACCGTCGGCGAGAAACACCTGTGCCCGAAATGCCAGGAGCCTGCGTGATGAAACGCCTCGCCCTGAGCGCGATGGCCGGTGCCAGCCTGCTGGGCTGCGCCGCCGAGCCGGTGCAGCTTGAACACAATCGCAGCTACATCCTGGAGTGGATCGGCGAGCGGCCGCTGATGGACTACAGCCACCTGACCATCACGCTCGGTGAAGATGGCCGCGCCTATGGCAATGGCGGCTGCAACCACTGGTTCGCGCCGTACACCCTGGATGGCGACAAACTGACCTTCGGCAAAATCGGCAGCACCCGCAAAATGTGCGCGCCGGCGCTGATGGAGCAGGAAAAACGCTTCCTGCAGGCCCTGGAAAACGTCCAGCGCTGGGATGTCTCCCCGATCGAGCAGATCCGCTTCTGGCCAGCCGAAGGCAAGCCGCTGCGTTGGTGGCTTGAGGAAGGTTGATCCGCAAAAAAGATCGCAGCCTTCGGCAGCTCCTACAGGTTTACGTCTAATCCTGTAGGAGCTGCCGAAGGCTGCGATCTTTTGCCTTAATTTTTTGCCTGCAACGCCTCAAGCTTCGCCATCACCCCCGCCGCCGTCTGTTCACCCATCAACTGCTCACGCACCTTGCCCTTGTTATCGATGATGTACGTCACCGGCAATGCCTCGCTGCGTGGCAACTCGAACAATTCGGCAGGGTCCTGGGCCAACACCGTGAACTTGATCCCCAGTTTCTCGCTCGCGTCCTTCAGTTCCTGACCCTGGACATTGTCGAAGTTAACCCCGAACACACCGATTTTCTTGCCCTTGAGTTGCTCGGCCAAGGTGTTCAACTCCGGGATTTCGGTACGGCAAGGACCGCACCATTCTGCCCAGTAGTTGAGTACCAGCCATTTGCCGTCCAGTCGGTCGGCGGCGATCTTGTGGCCGTCCTGGTCGATGCCATAGTCATTCCCGCAGCCCCCCAGCATCAACGCTCCGATGATCGCCAATGCTGCTGCCAGTCGCCTTGTCATGTCGTGTTCCTTGTCAAAAATTGAATGCGCCTGCGACCCATCGCCTCTCACGGTTCTGGATTGCGCGCTGCACAGTTAGAATAGCCGCCACCTTACGCAAGATGCGAACCGCTCATGACCGATCTGACGCTTTATCACAACCCGCGCTGCTCGAAATCCCGCGGTGCGCTCGAACTGCTAGAAGCCCGTGGCCTGACCCCGACCGTGGTGCGTTACCTGGACACTCCGCTGGACACCTCGCAAATCCAGCGCCTGCTGGGCAAGCTGGGGATCAGCGCACGGCAACTGCTGCG
This sequence comes from Pseudomonas sp. GNP012, assembly GCF_054343835.1. Taxonomy (NCBI): domain Bacteria; kingdom Pseudomonadati; phylum Pseudomonadota; class Gammaproteobacteria; order Pseudomonadales; family Pseudomonadaceae; genus Pseudomonas; species Pseudomonas sp. GNP012. Next base: position 4,001,941 of record NZ_JBTGUU010000001.1, read on the forward strand.
CACCGGCGAGGACGAGTACAAGACCCTCAATCTGGCCGACAGCAGCCTGAGCGAAGCGCAATTGATTACCGCCATCGCCGCCCACCCGAAACTGATGGAGCGACCGATTCTCGAAGTCGGTGACAAAGCCGTCATCGGTCGCCCACCGGAGCAGATCCTGGAACTGTTGCCATGAGTGCACCGTACATTCTGGTTCTGTACTACAGCCGCAGCGGCTCGACCAACGAAATGGCCCGGCAGATCGCCCGTGGCGTCGAACAGGCCGGGCTTGAGGCCCGCCTGCGCACGGTGCCGGCAATTTCCACCGAGTGCGAAGCTGTTGCGCCGCAGATTCCCGACGAAGGCGCGCTGTATGCCAGCCTCGACGACCTGAAGAACTGCGCTGGCCTGGCACTCGGCAGCCCGACCCGCTTCGGCAATATGGCCGCACCGCTCAAGTACTTCCTCGACGGCACCAGCAACCTGTGGCTGACCGGCGCCCTGGTGGGGAAACCGGCCGGCGTATTCACCTCCACCGCGAGCCTGCACGGCGGCCAGGAGACGACCCTGCTGTCGATGATGTTGCCGTTGTTGCACCACGGCATGCTGATCACCGGCCTGCCTTACAGCGAATCGGCACTGCTGGAAACCCAAGGCGGCGGCACACCCTACGGCGCCAGCCACCACGCCGGTGCCGACGGCAAAAGCGGCCTGGATAGCCATGAAGTGGCGCTGTGCCGCGCGCTGGGCATGCGCCTGGCCAAGACTGCACAGAAACTGGAGAGCTGAAATGGCCAGGAAGCCGAAGATTCTCCCCGCCATTGACTGGCTCGAGCCTCGGGTGCGGGCGATGCGTGTCATCAGCCTGCTGTGCTTTTTGGGACTGGTGGGCCTGCTGTGCGTCTACTACCTGCTGATCGCCGACCTGCATGGCGCCCGGCCATGGGTGATTCTGCTGATCGAACTGGTGCCACTGCTGATACTGGCGCCGGGCATGATCATCGGCAGTCCTCGCGGACATTCATGGATGTGCTTTGTGGTGAACCTGTATTTCATCAAGGGCGCATTGGCCGCTTATGATCCGAACCGACAAATCTTCGGTTTGCTGGAGATGGGCGCAAGCCTGGCGGTGTTTTGCTCGGCACTGCTGTATGTGCGCTGGCGTTATCAGTTGAACCGCAAGCTGGCGGGTGAAGGCGGGGCCTCCGTAGCCTGATCTGACGCCTTCAACCCGAGCAAGCCCGCTCCCACTGGGGGATTTGTGAACGACACAGATCCCATGTGGGAGCGGGCTTGCTCGCGAAGGGGGCGACTCGGTCTTAATGATTCACTGTGTAAGCCAGCATCATCGAAATCTGGCTCATCGGCCGCCCGCCACTTTCCGCATGCCACTGGTTGAACACGTCCTGCACCAACGCCAGGTCGCGCAGACTGCTCGGCACCTTGTCGATGATGTCCTGTGCATTCAAAGCCGCGACCACATCGTAGCTCGGCACAAAGGTGTCCTTGCCGATCATCCGCAGGAAGCGCGGGGCTGACAGGCCACCCAACTGATGTCCGCGTTTTTTCAGAAAGGTCCAGAGCCCGACGATATCGGTCACCGGCCAGTCGGCGATCAGCTCACCGAAGCTGCCCTTTTCATGGGCCACGTCCAGTATGAACTGCGCATTGCGCGGCACACTCTTGAGCTTGCCCAGGTGACGGATGATCCGTGTGTCCTGCATCAGCCGCTCAAGGTGCTCGGCGCTCATCAGCACGACTTTTTCCGGGTCGAACCTGAAGAACACCTCTTCGAAGGCTGGCCACTTGGCATCCACCAGACTGTGCTTGAGCCCGGCGCGGAATACCCGTAGCGCCATCATCGAGAGGTAGCGATCGTCGCTGATCTTGCGCAGTTGCGCGGGAGTCTTGGGAACGGGCAGATGGGCTTCCAGTTCAGCCGCCGAACCGAAGCGGTTCAGACAGTATTCATTGAGCCACTTGTAATCGCGCATGCCCTCTCCTGAGGATTGAAACGAAAAACAAATGTGGGAGCGGGCTTGCTCGCGAAGGCGGTGCGTCATTCAACATTGATGTCGACTGACACTACGCATTCGCGAGCAAGCCCGCTCCCACAGTTTTAATCAGAGGTTGACCACGTTGACGAAGCGCGATGCGGCGCTTTCGTCGATCTTGAGGCTGGTGAAGTCAAACAGGTTGCGGTCCGCCAGTTGCGACGGGATCACGTTCTGCAGGCTGCGGAAAATGCTCTCGGTACGGCCCGGGGTCTTGCGTTCCCAATCCTGCAGCATTTCCTTGACCACCTGGCGCTGCAGGTTTTCCTGGGAACCACAGAGGTTGCACGGAATGATCGGGAATTGCTTGAAGTCCGAGTAGGCCTGGATGTCTTTTTCGTTGCAGTAGGCCAGCGGGCGGATCACCACGTTACGACCATCGTCGGCGCGCAGTTTCGGCGGCATGGCCTTGAGCGAACCGTTGAAGAACATGTTCAGGAAGAACGTTTCGACGATGTCGTCGCGGTGGTGACCCAGGGCCATCTTGGTCGCGCCAATTTCATCGGCGAAGGTGTAGAGCGTGCCGCGACGCAGGCGCGAGCACAGCGAGCACGTGGTCTTGCCTTCCGGAATCAGCTCCTTGACCACCGAATAGGTGTCTTTCTCGACGATGTGGTACTCGATACCCAGTTCTTTCAGGTAGGCCGGCAGCACGTGCTCCGGGAAGCCCGGCTGCTTCTGGTCCATGTTCACGGCCACGATCTCGAACTTGATTGGCGCGACCTTCTGCAAGTGCATCAGCACATCGAGCATGGTGTAGCTGTCCTTGCCACCGGACAGGCAGACCATGACCTTGTCGCCGTCTTCAATCATGTTGAAATCGGCAACCGCCTCACCGGCCTGTCGGCGAAGGCGCTTTTGCAGTTTGTTCTGGTTGACCGTGAGAGTGCCCATGACGCGAAATCCGTGAGGTGTGACGAAAGGCGGGCATTTTACGCAAATTCTTTGCACTTGTGGCGAGGGGGCAACATCTCTAGCTCACCTACAGACCCTGCAGCGATTAACAACCGGGTTTACAGCGCAATTTGCTCTAAAGCCCCTACACCCTCTGGGGAAACTCCTCCCTATACTGCGACATAAGGTCGCTTACATATTTCAGACCTGTGACTTGCTTGGCCGCATTGGCCCGTAGGCGCTCCACTGGGGGGCGACGGTAAAGACAAGAGGAGTGACTGGCATGATCCATCACGTAGTGGGGCTCTTCACCCACCCTGACCAAGAATGGAAAGAAATCCGTGGCGACCAGGAGGAAAGCATCAGCCACATGTACCTGACCCATACGCTGATCCTGGCGGCCATCCCCGCCGTGTCTGCCTTCATTGGCACCACGCAGGTCGGCTGGGTCATCGGCAATCGGCCTCCCGTGATGTTGACCGTAGAAAGCGCTATATGGATGACGGTCATGTCGTACCTGGCGATGCTCGGAGGTGTCGCGGTCATGGGCGCATTCATTCACTGGATGGCCCGCACCTATGACGCCAACCCAAGCCTGGCTCGCTGCATTGCATTTGCAACCTACACCGCGACACCTTTGTTCATCGGCGGCCTCGCGGCCTTGTACCCGCACTTGTGGCTGGGGATGATCGTCGGCACTGCAGCCATCTGCTACACGGTGTACTTGCTGTATGTGGGCTTACCGACGTTCATGAACATTCCATCTGACGAGGGCTTCCTGTTTTCAAGTTCAGTGCTCGCCGTAGGCCTGGTGGTGCTGGTCGCCATCATGGCGTTCACTGTGATTGTCTGGGGACTCGGCGTGGGGCCGGTCTACACCAATTAGCCGCTCATCACCGAAAGTCAGAAATGCCGATAAAGGCCGCCGCGAGGTGGCCTTTTCATTCTTCAGCAAGGAGAAAGTCCACGACCATTCGGCAACCTGGTGATTCGCACGGCCCGAGGGTTGCGGCATACTCGAGCGCTCTGGAGATCCATCAAGCATGCCCGAGCAACTCAATTCCCGCGTCGAAGACTGTTTCCAACTAGCCGAATCCTTTTTCAAACGACCTTTCAAGCGCCCTGTGGTGAGCCTCAAGCTGCGCGGGCAAAAAGCCGGTGTCGCGCATTTGCACGAGAACCTGCTGCGCTTCAACCCGCAGCTGTACCGGGACAATACCGAGGATTTCCTCAAGCAGACCGTGGCCCATGAAGTCGCGCACCTGATCGCCCACCAGCTGTTCGGCGACCGCATCCAGCCCCATGGCGAAGAGTGGCAATTGATCATGCGCGGTGTATACGAACTGCCGCCCAACCGCTGCCACACCTATGACGTCAAACGCCGCAGCGTGACCCGTTACATCTACAAATGCCCATGCGCCGACAGCGACTTCCCGTTCTCGGCCCAGCGCCATAGCCTGGTGCGGCAAGGGCGGCGGTATCTGTGCCGGCGGTGTCGCAACACCTTGGTGTTCAGTGGGGAGATGCGGGTCGAGTAGCGAGATTTGCGGTGGCTGTACTGGCCTCTTCGCGGGCAAGCCCGCTCCCACACTGGATCTATGCCATACCGGAGGTCCCCTGTGGGAGCGGGCTTGCCCGCGAAGAGGCCAGTACAAACACTAGAGAATCACTTTGTTACTCCGCAGCTCTTCAATTCGCTCAACGCTAAACCCCAACTCCCCCAACACCTGATCGGTATGCTGCCCCAGCGCCACGCCGATATGCTTCGGCTCAGGCAACCCTTGCGAAAACTTCAACGGGCACGCCATCTGCGCCTGGGTTGAGCCATCGTCCCGCGGCACTTCGGCAACCAACTCCCGCGCCTGCAACTGTGGATGACACAGCGCTTCTCCCAGGCTCAACACCGGTTCGACGCACGCATCCAGTTCCGCGAACAGCGCACGCAACTCGGCAAAGTCATGCTTTTCGAACTCGACCTTCAGCGCGTCTTTTAGCTTTTTCTGATGCGCCGGTTGCGGTGACAGGCCCAGGCCAGCCAGTTCCTCCAGCCCCAACGCCGTGCACAACTGCTTCATGAACACCGGCTCCAGACTGCCCACCGACAGCCAGCGCCCATCCCGGGAGCGGTAGTAATCGTAAAAGCTGCCACCATTGAGCACCTGGTTTTCCGGCCCCGGCTCGACGTCACAGGCCAGATATCCGGCACCCGCCAGCGCATTCAGGCTGAACGCGCAGTCGGTCATGCTGACATCCAGGTGCTGGCCCTGACCGGTTTGCTGCCGGGCGATGACCGCCGCCAGCAAGCCAATCACCCCGTGCAGCGAACCACCGGCGACATCCGCCACCTGCATGCCCAACGGCAGTGGCCCACTGTCGGTTCGGCCGGTGTAACTCGCCAGCCCGGACAAGGCCAGATAGTTGATATCGTGGCCGGCGCGGTCCTTATAGGGGCCGGTCTGGCCGTAGCCGGTGATCGACACATAAATCAGTTTTGGGTTGATCGCCTTCAGGGCCTCATACCCCAGCCCCAGTCGCTCCATGACACCGGGGCGGAATTGCTCCAGCACGATGTCGTAGTCCTGCAACAGCTGCTTGATGACATCCAGCGCCTCAGGCTGTTTGAGATCCAGAGCCAGGCTGCGCTTGTTGCGATTGAGATAGGCATGACTGGCCGACACCCCTTGATCGTGGGGCGGCAACACCCGCAGCAGATCCATGCGGGTCGGTGATTCGATGCGCAGCACTTCGGCGCCCATGTCCGCCAGCAGCAACGAGGCGAACGGCCCCGGCAGCAGTGTCGAGAAATCCAGAACCTTGAGTGATGCCAATGGACCGAGCATGAACGTTCTCCTTCAACGAAGCCTCCAGCCTAGGCAGCCAACGACATTGCAGCAATCACCTTATGCGCCACTTGCAATGACCGTTACGCTCAAACGCCAGGCATGAAAAAACCCGCCGAAGCGGGTTTTTCATCAGGACAAGGCTTACCTGGCGCTAGCCGGGGCTACCTCTTCGTCGTGGCCCAAAACATCGTCTTTAGGCTCGTCGGCAATGCCGCGCCCGCCCGAAGCCAGTTCGGCTTGCAGCACGTCGGTGTCCAGTTCCTTGACCCACTTGGCCACAACGATGGTCGCCACGGCGTTACCGATCAGGTTGGTCAGGGCACGGGCTTCGGACATGAAACGGTCGATACCGAGAATCAGCGCCAGGCCGGCAACCGGCAGGTGGCCGACGGCGGACAGCGTTGCAGCCAGTACGATGAATCCGCTACCGGTCACACCCGCAGCGCCTTTGGAAGACAGCAGCAAGACCACCAGCAGGGTGATCTGGTGCGTGATGTCCATGGGCGTATCGGTTGCCTGGGCAATGAACACCGCGGCCATGGTCAGGTAGATCGCAGTACCGTCGAGGTTGAACGAGTAGCCGGTCGGGATTACCAGGCCTACTACGGATTTCTGCGCGCCCAGACGCTCCATTTTGATCAGCATGCGTGGCAGCACCGATTCCGAAGAAGAAGTACCGAGCACGATCAGCAGCTCCTCACGGATGTAGCGGATCATTTTCAACACGCTGAAGCCGTGCATGCGGGCGATGGAGCCCAGCACGATCAGGATGAACAGCAGGCAAGTGATGTAGAAGCACGCCATCAGTTGACCCAGTTGCACCAGCGAGCCGACACCGTAGGCACCGATAGTGAACGCCATGGCACCGAAGGCACCGATGGGCGCGAGCTTCATGATCATGTTGATGATGTTGAACATCACGTGGGCGAAGCGATCGATGAGGTCCAGCAGCGGCTTGCCGTAGGCTCCAAGGCGATGCAGGGCGAAACCGAAGATCACCGAGAACATCAACACTTGCAGGATGTCGCCGGTGGCGAAGGCGCCGACGATGGTGCTAGGGATCACGTTCAGCAGGAAGCCGACGACGCTTTGGTCGGCACCGGCCGCCACATAAGCGGCAACCTTGGAGGCATCGAGGGTGGCGACGTCGATATGCATGCCATTACCTGGCTGCACGATGTTGACCACGACCAGACCGACCAGCAAGGCAATGGTCGACACGATTTCGAAGTACAGCAGAGCATAACCACCGGTCTTGCCGACGGACTTCATGTTCTGCATGCCGGCGATGCCGCTGACAACGGTACAGAAGATGATCGGGGCGATGATCATTTTGATCAGCTTGATGAACCCGTCGCCCAGTGGCTTAACGGCCACACCGAGCTGTGGATAGTAGTGACCGAGGGCAATACCGATGACAATTGCAACGATCACCTGGAAATACAGGGATTTGTACAGTGGCTGACGAGTCGTCATTGCAAAGTTCCTCAAGGGTGCCCGGTGACAACATCCATCTGTTGCCCGCAACACCGCAATTGCGAACCCTCCTGCACTGGAGGGATTTGTTTTTTCGAGCTGCGCAACGGCAGGCCTCTGGACGTTGTATCGCAAGCCCCGTGCCACCTTCCGTAAAATCCCTGCATGCCTTTTGATATCAGGGGTTGCAGCAAACTCCCTGTCACCGAACGGTTACATGCATGTGGCGGATTTCCGCCCTTCCACTAAAAGTCGTCCTGCAATTTGGCGGATATCCGCCCTGTTCATGCCCGCAGCGCGCAGCTACCATCCGTCGTTCAACGGTCAGGCCTGCTGCCATGCGCGAACGCACCATCGCCAGTCATTTCGCTCTCGCCGCCCTGGGTGGTGCGCGTCGGCACGGCTACGATTATTCGGGCCTGCTACAACAACTGGGGATCAGCCCCGAGTTGCTTGATGAACCCCGGGCGCGCATCGCTCCAGAGCAATTCACCCAACTGATTCAGGCCTTATGGCTGGCACTGGACGACGAGTACCTGGGGTTCGGGCAAGCCCCGAGCAGACCGGGCAGCTTCGCGATGATGTGCCATGCCGTGATCCACTGCCGCAGCCTGGATAAGGCACTCAATCGCGGCTTATTGTTTTACAGCCTATTCCCCGGGGCTCCACGCTTGACCCTGACTCACGAGGACGAATGGGTCCGCCTGAGCCTGGACGACTCGCAGCTTTGGGACCCGGACCACTTTCTGACCGAGGCTCTGCTGGTGATCTGGCACCGTTTCGGCAGCTGGCTGATCGGCCAGCGCATTCGCCTGGAACAGGCCACGTTCAGCTACTCCCGACCGGAACACGGCGCCGAGTACGACCTGCTGTTTTCCTGCCCGCTTGAGTTTTCCAACCCCCAGAGCAGCCTGTTGTTTCACAGCCGCTACCTGGCCATGCCGCTGTTGCAGGATGAGCGCACCCTCAAGCATTTCCTCGAGCGCTCCCCCGCCGACCTGCTCTCGCGCCCGGATGATGGCGACAGTTTGAGCAGCCGCTTGCGGCGCTTGCTCAGCCGCGACAGTTCACGCTGGCCCGACCTGGAAGCCGTGGCCGCGCACTTGCACATCAGCCCGCAAACCTTGCGCCGGCATTTACGGGAAGAGGGTTCGAGCTTTCAGGAACTGAAGGACCAGTTGCGCCGGGACATCGCGATTTACCACCTGAGCCGCGCTGACCTGTCGTTGCAACAGATCGCCGAGCAACTGGGGTTTTCCGAACCGTCGGCGTTTCACCGGGCGTTCAAGAAGTGGACCGGGCTGACACCGGGGGCCTATCGGGCGCAGGAACACTGAATTTCCAGGCCGATTTTTTTGCTGTCTTCACTGGCCTCTTCGCGAGCAAGCCCGCTCCCACAATGGCCGCAGTTGTTCACAAATCATCTGACTCACTCAAAACCCTGTGGGAGCGGGCTTGCCCGCGAAGAGGCCCGAAAGAACACTATCAAACGCCAGGTCAAACCACCGGGAAATGAATCCGGAACGCCGCCCCGCCCATCGGTGAATCCCCCAGGGTCAGCTGGGCGCTGTAGCTCTCGATGATGTCCTTGACCACCGCCAGGCCGATGCCCTGCCCCGGATGCTGACGGTCCAGCCGCTCGCCGCGCTCGAGAATCCGTGCTCGCTGATCCTGTGGTACGCCGGGGCCGTCGTCCTCGACACACAACTCGGTGCCGCTGAGGGTTTCACGCACGCTGATGCGTATTTCGCCGAGGCACAGGCGATAGGCGTTTTCCAGCAGGTTACCCATCATTTCCAATAAAGCACCCTGCTCGATCGGTACATGGCACGGGTCGGGCAGGTCGAACGCAACGTGCACGCGCTTGTCGCGATAGACCTTGTCCAGCGTGTCGCACAGACTTTTCAGCACCGGGTGCAAGTGCACCTGATGACGTACCAGACCGCTCTTGCGCAGACTGGCGCGCTGCAACTGGTAGCTGATCTGCTGGCTCATGCGCTCGATCTGGGTTTGCAGCACCCAGGCCTGATCGCGATCCTCGGGACGCTGGGCCATGTCTTCACTGACGCCCTGCAACACCGCCAGGGGCGTTTTCAGGCTATGGGCCAAGTCGTCGAGGGAATCACGGTAGCGACTGCGCTGCTCACGTTCACTGTGCAGCAAGCGGTTGAGGGAACCGGTCAGGCGCAGCAATTCCCGGGGGTGTTCCTCGCTGAGGCTTTCGCGGGTGCCACCTTCGATCTGGTCCAGCTCCTGGCTCAAGCGCCGCAATGCCTGCAAGCCCCAGGTCAGGCCGATCCACAGCAACGCCAACAGCACCAGCAGAGCCGCGCCAAAACCCAGATAGAGATTTTCCCGCAGGCCCTCGAGGGTTAGTTCGTACTCGCGAACCGGCTGCAACGCCACGATGCTGAAGGCTGCACTTTTGCCGCCGAGCAACTTGACCTCGACGTCGTAGACGAAGAACTCCTGGCCGTCGGCTTCGCGGATGCGCGCAAACTCGTTACCACGTCCGTCATAGCGTGGCTTGTAATTGATGCGCTCTTCCCGGGTCGCCTTTGAGCGCCAGACCAGACGCCCTTCACGGTCATAGATATAGCCGAGCAGCCGGCTATCGGTGAGGTTGAAGCGTTCGTCGGGCAATTGCGCCGGCATCTGCAGGCTGTTGTTCTCCACCCGGGCGGCGGAGATCAACGTAGTCACGTCCGATGCCAGACGCTGCTCGATGGAGTCCTGCAACGCCAGGCTGAACGCACCCTGCATCGCCGGCAGCAACGCCAGCATGAACAACACCGCCAACAGCGTGGCGGCGAGCATCAAGCGAATGCGCAGCGAACGGATCAAGTGCAACGCTCATTGAACAGGTAACCCAGGCCGCGCACCGTGTCGATCGGCTTGAATCCGCCCGGTCCCTCCAGTTTTCGGCGCAGACGGCCGACCAGCACCTCGATCACATTCGGATCACGCTCGTCGTCATCCGGGTAGAGCTGTTCCATCAAGCGGTCCTTGGGCACCACTTGCTGATGGTGGCGCATCAGGTATTCGAGAATGCGGTACTCATACGCGGTCAGTGCCAGCGGCTGTTCGTCGAGGGACGCCTGCTTGCGGTTGAGATCCAGCAGCAAGGGACCGGCGACGATGGTCGACTGGGTGAAACCGCTGGAGCGGCGCAGCAAGGCATTCAGACGAGCTTCCAGCTCTTCGAACTGAAACGGCTTGACCACGTAATCGTCGGCGCCGGCGGCCAGGCCTTCAACCTTGTCCTGCCAGTTGCCACGCGCGGTGAGGATCAGGATCGGGAAGACCTTGCCACCTGAACGCAACTGGCGGATCAGGTCAAGCCCGCTCATGCCCGGCAGACCGAGGTCGATCACCGCCAGGTCAAAGTTGAATTGCGCGGTCTGGTACAGCGCCTCCTCGGCGTTGGCCACGGACTCGACCACATGGCCGCTCTCCGTCAGGCGGGTTTGCAGGTGATGACGCAGCAACGCTTCATCTTCGACGACCAGCAGTTTCATAACGCTCTCCCGGGCAAATCAACATCTCCAGAGGCACAACGTCGCACCTCAATGGCTAACAGGGCAACGCCGGATCAGTCACTCGGGCTGATCCGGCGCAGGCCGTTCACGAAACGCTTGTCAGAAAGCGTAGTTGGCGGACAGGTAAGTCTGGGCGCTGCTGGTCAGGTCCAGCGAACCCTGCTTGCTGCCACCGCGCTCACTCATCTCGGTGCTGGCGTTGCTGCGCAGGTAACGGTAACCCAGTTCAACCGAGGTGTTCTGCGAAACCTGTTGCAGCACACCCACCTGGCCACCGATGGCGTAGCCGATATCACTGTCGCGGCTGAAGCCTGGCGACTCCTGGGTCATTTTGGTCAGGCCCGCCGTGGCGCCGCCGAACAATTTGGTGCTGCCGCCCACCGGGTAGAACATATCGTAGCTGCCCAGGAGGTTTTCCTGACGCAGTTTAATGCCGTTGTGCGAGCCCGACACGTTGTCGTAAGTGGCGTAGTAACGGCCCTGGCTATTCTGCTGGCCCAGACGAACACCCCAGGTGGTGTCCTTGCCGATCACACCATCGGCGCTCGGGTGATTGAGGCTGTCGTTCAGGGCGTGGGATTTTTTGATCTTGTCGCTGGTTTGTCCAAGCGTAAGGCTGGCGAAGTTGTCGTCGGAGGCGAAGGCTGCGGTGCTTGCGCCCAGAACCGTGAATGCCAGAAGCAGTTTTTTGAATGCAGTCATTGGGGAGTTACCTCATGTGCCGTTTGTTTTTGGGGTACGGGGCAAGGTTACGCACCGCGCCCTGAACTCCCCCTGAACGCACTCTGAACCTGAGCTGAACCGCCCTTTCCCGAATGTTTCGACACGTTTCAACAGGAGACCCGACCCTGCGCATGTTCTTCGTTGCCCTTCTGCTGGCCTTGAGCGGGCTCAGCCAGGCTGCCATCCCAGTGCAAGGTTCCAGGCCGGGCTCGAACTACTGAAAAAACAACCGCAGACCGATCCACTTAAAATCGCCGCCATCGGCTACTACCCAGTCCCAAGCCAACCCGGCAAAATGCCTGACATGAATTCAACCCCCGCCCTGCCCGTCTGCTGCACACCCCTCGATGACCACTGGCCGCTGCCGTTGGTGTTGCCCGATACGGTCCTGTTGAGCACTCACTTCGATAGCGCCCGACTGGCCAGCGATGACTTTCAGCGCAGCGCAGTGGAGGTGCCGGCGAGCATTCAGCGCTCTGTCGCCAAACGGCAGGCGGAGTTTCTCGCCGGGCGGGTGTGTGCCCGGGCCGCGTTACAGCGTCTGGAAGGTCTGAGCGTCATTCCGGCCATTGGTGAAGACCGGGCACCGGTCTGGCCTGCTCATATCACGGGTTCGATCACCCATAGCACGGGCCGGGCCGCGGCGATTGTCGCGAACAAAAGCCATTGGCGCGGCCTGGGCATGGACCTGGAAAACCTGCTCAATGTCGAACGCGCCGAACGCCTGGCCGGGGAAATCCTCAACCCGCCGGAGCTACAGCGCATGGCGCTCGGTCCTCGCGAGCAACGGGCGTTGCTGGTGACCCTGACGTTCTCGGTCAAGGAAAGCCTGTTCAAGGCACTCTATCCGATGGTTCAGCAACGGTTTTATTTCGAGCACGCCGAAGTGCTTGAGTGGCGTGAGTCGGGTGAGGTGCGGTTGCGACTGCTCACGGATTTGTCCCGCGAATGGCGCAACGGCACCGAGCTGGATGCGCAGTTCGGGGTCAAGGATGGGCAGTTGTTGAGTCTGGTCAGTATCAAGGCCTGAGGGTTTTCGGTGCTTGGCAGGGCCCCTTCGCGAGCAAGCCCGCTCCCACAGGTTTTGTGTCGTACACAAGTCAACTGTGGGAGCGGGCTTGCTCGCGAAAGCGGTTGAACATTCAACGGAAATCTCAACGCTTCTCCTGATTGCGCGGCCAGCTCAGGCTGAAACACGCCCCACCCAGACTCTTGCTCTTGCCGATCAACGCACGCCCGTCATGCCAATGGATGATGCGCCGCACGATCGACAACCCCAGCCCATGCCCGCCCGACGCACGGGTGCGGCTGTCGTCCAGACGCAGGAACGGCGTAAAGATCTTCTCCCACGCCGACTCCGGCACCCCCGGTCCGTCATCCTCGATATCCACCCGGCAGCGTTGCTGCCCCACCTGATAGCTGATGGTCACCCGTGATTGGGCATGGCGCATGGCATTGCTCACCAGGTTCTGGATCGCCCGGTGCAGATAACGTGGTTCGGCCTCGACCCAGGCATCGTCGTTATCAGCGGCCGACAGGCACAAACCCCGCTGTACCGTGACGTCGGCACGCAACGGCGCCAGTTCCTCAATCACCTGGTTGACCAAGGCATCCAGATCGATCCGCTGGAAGTTCAGTGCTGGAGAACCCTGTTCAAGGCGAGCGTAAGTCAGCATCTCGTCCACCAAACGGTCGAGATCCTCGATGTCGTTGTCCATGCCCTGGCAGTATTTTTCCAGGGCTTGCGGCGTGGTGGCCGAGCCGATCATCTCCAGGCCAAAGCGCAGGCGCGCCACCGGCGTGCGCAATTCGTGGGACACCGCGCGCACCAGTTCGCGCTGGATCGCCAACAACTGCTGCAAGTGCTCGGCCATGCCGTTGAACGCCGAGGCCAGCCGTCCCACCGAGTCCGCGCCGCGCGCTGGCACGCGGGTTTCCAGGCTGCCCTGGGCAATACGCGTAGCGGCGGCCTCCAGGCCACGCAAACGCCGCTCGAGCTGGCGCACCAACAGATAAACGATCAAACCGATCAGCGTCAGGCCCAGCGCGGCGATCAGCACCAGCCATTGCGGGGGATAAGGATTCATCTGATACAACGGGCCGATTTCCAGGACCCACGGTGTTCCGACCATGCCGGCAAACACCCGGATCGAATCGCCTTCCTTGCCCAGCGCCATCACGGTGTCGCCCTCGGACACCCGGCGGCTCTGGTCTTCGTCCATGTCCGCCTCGTCAACCGTGACCAGGCGCAGGTCGAAGCCAAAGCCCTTGTCCTGCTTCAATTGCGCCAGACGCAGGGGCTGATCGGCAACGGGGGTGCGCACCAGTTCATCGGTCAACAGGTAGATGGTCGCCCGGGCCAGTTGCTCGCTGATCTGCTGCACTTCCCCGGTCAGCATCAACTGTTCCTTGTCGCTGACCAGCTTGTAGACCTTCGCCGCGTGCGGGCCGGTCTGCTCCACCAAAGCCTGGCCGCGCAACACACGAGTGCGCTGGGTAAGGTCCAGGTCAGTCTCGGCAAAGGTTTTCAACGCCAGCGGAATGCCCAGCAACCGCTCCCACACCAGCAAGGCCCGATGGCGCTCGGTCTGGTTCATCGGTTGCAGGTTGTCGGCCATCAGCGAAAACGTGCCGTGGGCCAGGCGCTCGCGGTATTGCTCGCTGCGCACCTGGTTGAGCAGGTGCAAGGCCAGCACACCGAGCACCGCCACCAGAATCAGCGCGGCACACATGCCGCCATAGATACGCAGGAAGATCGAGTTCACAGGGTCTGGTCTACGCAAGCCTCGGGAACGAACAGATAGCCTTTGCTACGCACGGTCTTGATCAGCCGTGGATGCTCCGGGTCATCGCCGATCTTGGGGCGGATGCGCGAGATGCGCACATCGATGGAACGGTCCTGACCGTCATAACCGATACCTCGCAGCGCAGTGAAGATCTCTTCCCGGGAGAGAATGCGCCCGGCATTGGCCACCAACAGCCAGAGCAAGTCGAATTCGGCACTGGTCAGTTCGATGCCGTTGCCCTGCAACCAGGCCTCGCGCAAGGCGTTGTCGACGATCAGCGGGCCGAACTGCAGACGCCGCTGTTTTTCCGGGGCGACTTCAGGCGTTTCGCTACGGCGCAGCAGGGCCTGGATGCGCGCCAGCAGCAGGCGCGGGCGTACCGGTTTGCAGACATAATCGTCAGCCCCCAGGTCCAGGCCGAGAATCTGGTCGGTATCATCGGTGCGGGCGGTGAGCATCAGGATCGGGCCGTCATAACGGGCGCGAACCTTGCGGCAGATGCTCAGGCCATCTTCACCGGGGAGCATCAGGTCGAGGATCACCAGGTCCGGTTGTTCCTTGATAATGCGGTTCGCAGCGAGGGCGCCATCCCCTTCGATCGACACACGCAGGCCATTGGCTTCCAGGTAATCGCGGGTCAGCTCGGCCAGTCGCTGGTCATCCTCCACAATCAATACCTGCCAGGCTTCTTGCTCCACGGGTGACCTCTGCTTGCCAAAACCACTAATAAGGAAGGATCCGCCCGTTTTCTTGTAATGATTCGGGGGGACAAATATGTATACACGCTGGGCCGAATGTATAAACGCCGCCCGTCGAGAACACAAGCGGGTAAATGCGTTCGGACAACGCGGTTTTTTGTGATAGGGTTCGCGCCCTTAAAAATCCGACCGACCGTTTTCGATCGCAGAAAATCGCTGAAAAAAGGTCCGGTCCAGCAGCGTCGCGGCCTACACGCTGGTTCCCTCTTTCACACACAATTTACGCACAGGTTTATCCACAGGTAGTACGTTGCAATCCCCCCCTAAAACGCATTATCTTGTAGCCCGGCGCTAAAAAAACCCTAGATATAGGGTTTTGCGCGAAAAACCAAACACAAACCAGACACCAATTTCAAGCGCTTTTATTGCCTCTGTCCGGTTGAACCAAACGTATTTTCGAAAGACCAAACCGCGCATGCGGATGGCTACTGTGTTTCGGCCCCGAGTGGTGAAAACGGTACGGGTGTTGCAGTCCCAACTGTCACCTGCAAAGGACCATGGTTTCAGGCCCAAGGCGTGAGACCAAAGACTTCGGCATGGAAGCGGCGCCCCATAAAGCCCCCTTCCTACTGTCCCGAAGTTGTTATGCCCGGCGCTCGCCGGTTGTAGTGCTTCAGGACGGAACGGTGGGCACCGTGATGGTGCCCAAACAAACATAGAGAATGTGGAGACACTCCCCCATGCAAACCGACACAACTCGCGAGAACCCGCAGGGCACCTTGCCGCAGGCCGCTGATTCGAATTCGGATCTGTCCGCCACCGCGCCTGGCCAACTGCGCGTGATCAAGCGTAACGGCACTGTCGTTCCCTACACCGATGACAAAATCACCGTCGCCATCACCAAAGCGTTTCTCGCAGTTGAAGGCGGCACCGCTGCTGCCTCGTCGCGAATCCACGACACCGTTGCCCGCCTGACCGAACAGGTCACCGCGACCTTCAAGCGTCGCATGCCATCGGGCGGCACCATCCACATCGAAGAAATCCAGGACCAGGTCGAACTGGCCCTGATGCGTGCCGGCGAGCAGAAAGTCGCTCGCGACTACGTGATCTACCGTGATGCCCGTTCCAAGGAACGTGCCGTTCGTACCACCGAAGAGCCGGTACAAGCGCACCCGTCGATCCGCATCACCCGTGCCGACGGCAGCCTGGCGCCGCTGGACATGGGCCGCCTGAACACCATCGTCACCGAAGCGTGCGAAGGCCTGGAAGAAGTCGACGGCGACCTGATCCAGCGTGAAACCCTGAAGAACCTGTACGACGGCGTGGCCCTGACCGACGTCAACACCGCCCTGGTGATGACTGCCCGTACCCTGGTTGAACGCGAGCCGAACTACTCGTTCGTGACCGCCCGCCTGCTGATGGACACCCTGCGTGCCGAAGGCCTGGGCTTCCTCGGCGTCGCCGAAAGCGCCACCCACCACGAGATGGTCGACCTGTACGCCAAGGCGCTGCCGGCCTACATCGCCAAGGGTATCGAGTACGAACTGCTGAACCCTGAGCTGGCCTCCTTCGACCTGGAAAAACTGGGCAAGGCGATCAACCACGAGCGCGACCAGCAATTCACCTACCTGGGCCTGCAAACCCTGTACGACCGTTACTTCATCCACAAGGATGGCGTGCGTTTCGAACTGCCGCAGATCTTCTTCATGCGCGTGGCCATGGGCCTGGCGATCGAAGAAAAAGACCGCGAAGCCCGTGCCATCGAGTTCTACAACCTGCTGTCGTCCTTCGACTACATGGCTTCGACCCCGACCCTGTTCAACGCCGGTACCCTGCGTCCACAGCTGTCGAGCTGCTACCTGACCACCGTGCCGGATGACCTCTCGGGCATCTACCACGCGATCCACGACAACGCCATGCTGTCGAAATTCGCGGGCGGCCTGGGCAACGACTGGACGCCGGTTCGTGCGCTCGGTTCGTACATCAAGGGCACCAACGGCAAATCCCAGGGCGTGGTTCCGTTCCTGAAAGTCGTCAACGACACCGCCGTTGCCGTTAACCAGGGTGGCAAGCGCAAAGGCGCTGTGTGTGCCTACCTGGAAACCTGGCACATGGACATCGAAGAGTTCATCGAGCTGCGCAAGAACACCGGTGATGACCGTCGTCGTACCCACGACATGAACACCGCCAACTGGATCCCTGACCTGTTCATGAAGCGTGTCTTCGATGACGGCAAGTGGACCCTGTTCTCGCCATCCGAAGTGCCGGACCTGCACGACCTGACCGGCAAGGCCTTCGAAGAGCGCTACGAGTACTACGAAGCCCTGACCGAGTACCCGGGCAAGGTCAAGCTGTTCAAGACCATCCAGGCCAAAGACCTGTGGCGCAAAATGCTGTCCATGCTGTTCGAAACCGGCCACCCGTGGCTGACCTTCAAGGACCCGTGCAACCTGCGCAGCCCGCAGCAGCACGTCGGCGTGGTCCACAGCTCGAACCTGTGCACCGAGATCACCTTGAACACCAACAAGGACGAGATCGCCGTTTGCAACCTGGGCTCGATCAACCTGCCGAACCACATCGTCGACGGCAAGCTGGACACCGCCAAGCTGCAACGCACCGTGAACACCGCCGTGCGCATGCTCGATAACGTGATCGACATCAACTACTACTCGGTGCCGCAAGCGAAGAACTCCAACTTCAAGCACCGTCCGGTCGGCCTGGGCATCATGGGCTTCCAGGACGCCTTGTACCTGCAGCACATCCCTTACGGCTCCGATGCTGCCGTCGATTTCGCCGACAAGTCGATGGAAGCGGTCAGCTACTACGCGATCCAGGCGTCCTGCGACCTGGCCGACGAGCGCGGCTCGTACGAGACGTTCCAGGGTTCGCTGTGGTCCAAAGGCATCCTGCCGCTGGATTCGCAACAGATCCTGATCGAGGCCCGTGGCCAGAAGTACATCGATGTCGACCTGAACGAAACCCTGGACTGGGCACCGGTTCGCGCCCGTGTACAGAAAGGCATTCGTAACTCCAACATCATGGCCATCGCACCGACCGCGACCATCGCCAACATCACCGGCGTATCGCAGTCGATCGAACCGACCTACCAGAACCTGTATGTGAAATCGAACCTGTCGGGCGAATTCACCGTGATCAACCCGTACCTGGTTCGCGACCTCAAGGCTCGCGGTCTGTGGGACTCGGTCATGATCAACGACCTGAAGTACTACGACGGTTCGGTGCAGCAGATCGAGCGCATCCCGCAGGAACTCAAAGAGCTCTACGCGACCGCCTTCGAAGTGGACACCAAGTGGATCGTCGACGCCGCCAGCCGTCGTCAGAAGTGGATCGACCAGGCTCAGTCGCTGAACCTGTACATCGCCGGCGCCTCGGGCAAGAAGCTGGACGTTACCTACCGCATGGCCTGGTACCGTGGCCTGAAAACCACTTACTACCTCCGTGCCCTGGCCGCGACCAGCACCGAGAAGTCGACCATCAACACCGGCAAGCTGAACGCTGTTTCCAGCGGCGGCAACCACGGTGAAGATTCGGTCCTGGCAGCGCCTGCCGGCCCTGCTCCAGTGCCGAAGGCTTGCGCCATCGACGAGCCGGATTGCGAAGCTTGCCAATAAGCTGAGCCGACAAGCGCCGCAAGGCGCTTACTCGAAACCCCCGATCTGCCTCTGGCGGGTCGGGGGTTTTCTTTTGCCTGTCTGTAGGAGCGAGCTTGCTCGCGATGGTCTGGAGGGCGCCGCGTGTATCCAGACAGCACGCGTTATCGTTAACGACCATCGCGAGCAAGCTCGCTCCTACAGGTCTTTCTTTCGAGCACAAAAAAAGCCCCTCTTTCGAGGGGCTTTTTATGCGGCGCTATCCAGCATCAAGCCATCTGAATGATGGTCTGCATGATGGTGCTCTCGGTAGAAATGGTTTTGGCGTTCGCCTGGTAGTTGCTCTGCCCCTTGATCAGGTCGACCAGTTCGTTGGTCAGGTTGACGTTGGACTCTTCCAGGGAATTGGAAACGATCGACCCCAGGGTGCCAGTCTGCGGCGCATCGTAGCCCGGGATACCCGAGGTGTAGGTTTCTTTCCAGCTGGAGCCGCCTACCGGCTGCAGGCCTTGCTCGTTGGTGAAGCTGGCCAGGGAAATCTGGCCGATCGGCTTGGTCTGGTTGTTGCTGAAGTTGGCCAGCAGCACACCGCTGCCGTCGATGGTCAGGTTGGTGATCTGGCCAGTGGCATAACCGTTCTGCGATGGAATCGAACGCGCGGTGTCGGCGTTGAACTGGGTGGTGTTGGCCATGGCGATGGTCAAGCCAGCCGGATCGGCTGCGGCGCCGTTGGCTGTCCAGACGCCATTGGTGACACTGCCCGGAGTCCAGTTGGTGATCTTCAGGTCACTGCTGATCACCGAAGTCGGTGGCGTGGTTGGCGGCGTCACGGGTGTGCTGACCGAAGTCAGTTTGCCGGTGGCATCGAACGACATGGTCGAAGCAATCGGAGCGGTAACCTTGGGATCACTGCCATCGGGGTTGCGACCATCGATCAGGGTGTAGGTGTCCCAGGTGTTCGCGCCAGTCTTGACCATGTATTGATCCATGGTGTGCTGGTTACCCTGAGTATCGAAAATCGGGGTACTGAACGACTTGGTAAAGGTCTCGGTCTTGGACGGGTCGAACTTGTTGGCCGCAACCGTCTGGTCGATCACCGGCGACGTCGAGTTCAGGTTGATCGTCGACGACACGTTGCTGGTGGACTTTGGCGCCAGGTTGGAGGTGTCGATCCGCAGGTCGGTCAGCACGCCGTTGACAATCTTGCCGTTGGAATCCACACCGTAGCCTTGCAGGCGGGCAGTACCGTCGCTGTTGGTAACGTAGCCGTCCTTGTCGGTCTTGAACGTACCGGCACGGGTGTAGGTCAGCGAACCGTTGTTGCTCAGGACAAAGAAACCGTTGCCCTGGATACCCATGTCGAGCACGTTGCCGGTGTTGCTCACGTCACCCTGGGTGAACTGCTGGGAAACGTTGGCCAGGCGCACGCCGTTGCCGACGGTCTTGCTGCCGGTGCCCAGGCGAGTCGCCGAGTACACGTCTTCGAATTCTGCACGGGACGATTTGAAACCGGTGGTCGCGACGTTGGCGATGTTGTTGCCGGTCACGTCCAGTTGTTTGTTGGCTGCAAAGAGACCGCTAAGGCCGATATTGAAAGACATCATCCACTCCTTTATGCCGGGTTAGTCGGCTTTACATACCAATGGTTTGTACTTTGGACAGGGCAACGCTGCCCAGCCCGGCCAGATTGAGCATCAACTCACCGCCGGTCTGGCTGATGGTCACGCTGTTGACGGTCGCGGGCAGGTTGGTGATCAACGCGACGGACTGGCCATCGATCGTGGTCGTGGCGCCGAAGGTGTAGGTGCCCGCAGGTACCGTCTCACCCGCATCGTTCTTGCCGTCCCAGATGAAGCTGGCGTTGCCGGCCTTCTGCGAGCCGAGGTCGATGGTGCGCACGGTCTTGCCCGTTGAATCGGTGATCTTCAGGGTGGCGGACGCCACCGAAGACGGCACCACCACCGTGCCGCTGAGGCTCTTGGTGGTATCGACCACAGCCTTGTCGCCCGGCGCGATGACCGAACGGCCGACCAGCGACGACGCCTGCAAGGCCTGGGACGAGTTGTAGTTGCTGGCCAGGCCGCTCACGGTGTCGTTGAGCGTGGTGATGCCTTCCAGGCTGCTGAACTGCGCCAACTGGGCCACGAACGCACCGTTGTCCTGAGGCTCCAGCGGGTTCTGGTTTTTCAACTGGGTCACCAGCAACTGCAGGAACGCATCCTTGCCCAGGGCCTGGTTGCCCGAGGCGCTGCCGGCTGCCGAGGCGAGGCCGTCAGTCGTGGTGTTGGTCTTGATCGAAGAGTTGGCCAGGATGTCGTTGAGGCTCAAACCACTGGTGGAATCGGTAACACTCATCTGAGTCGCCCCTTATCACTGACCGAGAGTCAGGACTTTCTGCATCATGGTTTTGGCGGTGTTCATCATTTCGGCGTTGGTCTGGAACGAACGGCTCGCGGAAATCATGTCGGCCATTTCTTCAACCACGTTGACGTTCGGGTAGTAGACGTAGCCCTTGGCATCGGCGGCCGGATGGTTCGGTTCGTAGCGCGCCTCGAGATTGCTCTGGTCTTCGACCACACCCAGCACCTGCACGCCTTGGCCGGCGGCGTCCTGGTTCTGGAACAGCGAGTCGCTGCCGCCGCTCTGGCCGCCCTGGAACATGGTGGCGAACACCGGGTGACGCGCGCGGTAGGTCTGGTCGATGCTCGACGAGACGGTCTCGGCGTTGGCGATGTTCGAAGCGACGGTGTTCAAACGCGTGGTCTGCGCACTCATGCCGCTACCGGCAATGTTGAAAACACTGGATAGAGACATGGCTTACTCTCCGCGCAGGGCTGATACCAGCCCTTTGAATTTGCTATTGAGCAGGGTGAAGCTGGCCTGGAAATTGACCGCGTTTTGCGCGTAGTTCGATTGTTCCAGCTGAGCGTCCACGGTGTTCTGGTCGATCGACGGTTGCATCGGCGTGCGATACAGCAACGACTCGTCGCCATTGCCCAGACCTTCAGCTTCGATATGACGGTTGTTGGTCATGTTCAAGGCGAAGGTGCCGCTTTTGGTTTTCTCGTTCTGCTCGGCGAGCACTTTCGAGAAGTCCAGGTCCCGAGCCTTGTAGTTCGGGGTATCGGCGTTGGCGATGTTGTTGGCCAGGACTTCGGCACGCTGGGCGCGGAAGCCCAGGGCTTGTTCGTGGATACCGAGCGCTTTATCGAAGCTGATGCTCATGTCGGGAAACCTTCGGGTGACCTGATTTTTCGTAGGATCAACTTAGCAAGCCCCATGCCAATTCAAAAAAGCCCGGAAACCGGGGCTTTGCCGGACATGGCAACGCGGCAATGCCAGAAAAGCGGCAACGGTTTTCCGCCGCCTGCCGCTTTTCTGCCGCTTGATCCACTTTCGAGAGCACCACCTAACAACTGTGGGAGCGGGCTTGCTCGCGAAAGCGGTGCGTCAGGCAAAGTTGATATCGACTGACACGACGCCTTCGCGGGCAAGCCCGCTCCCACAAGGGGTGTGGTGATTTCAAATGATCATTTGCAGGCATAAAAAAACAGGAGTCCCTGAGGACTCCCGTTTTTATCCGCGCCGCTTTTGCATCACTTCGCCTGGTAAATGATCCCCGGGCTGCACTGGACCATCTGGTAATGATCCGGCAAACCGTTCAACGCTTCGGAAGCGCCGAGGAAGAGGTAACCACCGGGCTTCAACGTGCTGTGGATGCGCAACAGGATGTCCTTCTTCACCTCGGCGGAGAAGTAGATCAGCACGTTGCGGCAGAACACGATGTCGAACTTGCCGAGGCTCGCGTAACTGTCCAGCAGGTTGAAAGAACGGAATTCCACCCGGCTCTTGATCGGCGCCTTGATCGCCCAGCGTCCCGGCCCTTTCGGGTCGAAATAACGCTGCAGGCGCTCGGGCGACAGACCGCGGCCGATGGCCAGGCTGTCGTACTCGCCGGTCTTGCAGTTGTTCAGCATGGTGCCGGACAGGTCGGTGGCAACGATCTGTACGCCCATCCTCAACTGGCCCATGTTGACCCGTTCGAACTCGTCGATGGACATCGACAGCGAATACGGTTCCTGGCCCGACGAGCAAGCCGCCGACCAGATACGCAGACGCTGGCCAGGGCTGGCCTTGATCGCTTCGGGAAGGACCTTGTTCTTCAAGACTTCAAACGGGTAGGTGTCACGAAACCACAGGGTTTCGTTGGTGGTCATGGCATCCACCACCTGTTCGCGCAAACCGCTGCGCGGCTGGGTCTGCATGCGCTGAACCAGCTCCCCCAAAGACTTGATGCCTTGCTGTTCCATCAGTTTGTTGAGACGGCTGGAGACCAGGTACTGCTTGTTTTCACCGAGCAAAATGCCACAGGCTTTTTCCAGGAATACCCGGAACTGTTCGAAATCCAAATTACCCGTAGACAATGATGCCGCCTCTTAAATCGTGTTGACTGCCAGGGGCGCAGGCCCCTAGCTGATATCTGCTGCTTTGATCCGGTCGACTACCCGGGATGCCAGGTCATCAGGACGGAATTTGGCCAGGAAGTCATCGGCACCGACCTTCTTGACCATCGCCTGATTGAATACCCCCGACAACGAAGTATGCAGGATGATATGAAGCTTTTGCATGCGCGGGTCGTTGCGGATTTCCGCCGTCAGGGTGTACCCGTCCATCTCCGGCATCTCGATGTCGGAGATCATCATCAGGAACTCTTCTTCCGGCTTCTTGCCCTCATCGACCAGTTTGCGCAGGTAGTCCAGCGCTTGCCGACCGTCGTTCAACGCCACCACTTCGACGCCGACCGTTTGCAGGCAACGCGTGACCTGCTTGCGCGCCACCGAGGAATCGTCGACCGTCAGCACGCGCAACGAGAGCGCCTTGTGCTGGGTTTCAACGTCCACCACGCCGACGGAAATCGCTTCCGGCGTCGGAGCCACTTCCGCGAGCACCTTCTCGACATCGATGATTTCGACCAACTGATTGTCGACCCGCGTCACCGCGGTCAGGTAGTGATCGCGCCCGGTGCCCTTGGGTGGCGGATGGATCTCCTCCCAGTTCATGTTGACGATGCGCTCCACCGAGCGCACCAGGAAACCCTGGGTCTTGGTGTTGTACTCCGTGATGATCACGAACGGATTGTTCTTGTCCTTCAACGCACCGGAGCCGGTCGCCATCGCCAGATCAAGGATCGGAATGGTCGCCCCCCGGATGTTCGCCACGCCGCACACGACAGGACTGGACTTGGGCATCAACGTCAATTGGGGGCATTGCAGCACCTCCCGAACCTTGAACACGTTGATCCCGTACAGCTGCTGGCCGTCGAGACGGAACAACAACAGCTCAAGGCGATTCTGCCCCACCAGTTGCGTGCGCTGGTTTACCGAATCCATTACACCAGCCATGCCCAGACTCCTACACCAACGCCAAGTGTTGTTGCGACGCGCCTTCATCACTAAACGGCACGGCGCTTGCTTTTTTAATCGTTATGAACACAGAACCGACATTATTTCGACGCCTGACCACACCCTACCGCAAATTACTCGGCGTGCTGGCGGCTGTTTGCCTGTTCAACACTGGCAGCCCTGCCCTTGCTGACGCGGTTACCTTGCCTGACATGCTTATCGGCGTCACTCAGGGCTTTCTTGAATTCACCGTAGAGGACTATCTGGCGACCAGTCAAACGGAAGGTCGCTACGAGATCCAGGTCAACCCGCTCGACCCGCGCATGCACATGCCCATGTGCGACAAGGAATTGACAGCAACGCTCGAGAGTCCCAGGCCGCTGGGACGGGTCACGGTCAAGGTCCGCTGCGAGGGTGCCTCCCCCTGGACTGTCTTCGTACCCGCTCAAATCCGCCTGTTTCGCGATGTCGTGACCAGCGCCCGACCACTGCGCCGTGCCGCCATTGTCGAGCCTGGGGATGTGGTGCTGCGCGAGCGCGATATCAGCCTGATAAGCCAGGGTTACCTGACCTCCCTCGACCAGGCGATCGGGCAGCGACTGACCCGACCAATGGTCACAGACCAGGTGATTACCCTGGTGCATATCGAACAGGCGGAGGTGATCCGCAAGGGTGATCAGGTGGTGATTACCGCCCGCAGCGGTACGCTCAGCGTGCGCATGCCCGGCGAAGCCCTGTCAAACGGCAGCCTCAGCGAACAGATCCGGGTGAAGAACCTCAACTCCCAGCGAGTCATCAAGGCGCAGGTCATGGCGCCGGGGCAGGTGGAAGTGTCCATGTAAGGCGCTCTGTTCATCGGAATGTGGCGCTTGCCGCGGCTGTTCCCTAGACTGTGCTCCATGCAGGGCAAGCGCTGACGCGCGCGAGGTTCATTGATAAATGAGCCTAAAGTTTTCCAGGGAATGGCCGAAACCATGGCAAGCGTCCAAATTCCCAGAGGTTTTTTTATCATGGTCATCGATTTCAGCCGTTTGAACAGCTCCTCGTCCCTTACGGGCAGTACACGTACCAGCGCCAGCAAGGAAAGCGCCGAAACCGGCAAAACCGCGCCGCTGGAATCCGCGGCCGAACAGGCCGGTACCGTTAACAGCGGGGAATCGGTACATCTCAGCAATGAGGCTCAACAGTTGCAGAAGGTCAATGACAAGCTGCGCGATCAGCCTGCCGTCGACAAAGCCCGGGTGGCCGAGTTGAAAGCAGCGATTGCCGATGGCAGCTATAAAGTCGACAGCAACCGTGTAGCCAGCAAACTGCTCAACTTCGAAGCCCAGCGCTAGGCCAACGCCGGCGCCAGGCTTTTGGACGCTTAAAACCCAAGGCCAGCCATGCACGACACCAATTTACTGCAACTGATCACCGACGACTTTGCTCCAGCGCAACAACTGCTGGAATTATTGCAGACCGAATCCCTCGCCTTGCATGGCCGTGACATGCCATTGCTCGAGGACATCCTGGCGCAGAAACAGGCATTGGTCGTCCTGCTCGAACAGCATGGCCGCAAGCGCAGTGAAATTCTCGCCAGCCTCAACCTGCCGACCAACCGCGGCGGGCTGGAGCAACTGGCCAGCCAGTCAAGCATTGGCGACCAGTTGCTGGCGCAAAGTGACGTGCTGACCGATCTCCTGGCCCAGTGCCAGGCCATCAACGCCAACAACGGCCAGTCGATCATCACTCAGCAGGCCGCTACGGCCACCCAGCTGAAAATCCTCACCGGTGGTGAAACTCCGGCGCTTTACGATGCCAGCGGAACATTCTCCAAGCTTGCTAAGCCGCGCCCGCTCAGTCAGGCTTAGGCCGCTTGATGTGCCCGCTCTATCCAAGACGCGAAAGATGCTGGCAAAATGCTGGCTAGCCGTAGTCAAATTTTGCCTGGAGATTGATTAACCGTGTCCAATGCCTTATCCGTGGATGATGCTCCGCAGCCACCCAAGGTGCTCTCCACGCCCTTGGAAATCTCCAGCAATCTGCGCCAGCTGCTCGAAAGCCATGACCCGCTGATCATCACGTTCCACGAGCGCAGCCAGCGCTTCCAGAGCTATCTGGTGGACCTGGACCGTGACAGCAACATGATTGCCCTGGACGAAATGATTCCTCGCGATGGCGAACGCTACCTGATGGCGGGCGAACCCTTCAGGGTCGAAGGCTTCCACGAAGGTGTGCGCATTGCCTGGGAAAGCAACGGCCAATTGAAGATCGACGAATCCGGTGGCAGCCGCTGCTATCGCGGCACTCTGCCCGATGAAGTGGTGTACCACCAGCGCCGCAATGCATTCCGCGCGGCACTGAAGCTGGCACAACTGGTCAACGTCAATCTCGACGGCGAAAAGCTCAAGGCCCCCATCAGCGGCAAGCTGCTGGATATCTCCGCTACCGGCTGCAAACTGCGTTTCGACGGCGACATCACGGGCAGCCTGCAACTGGGTCAGGTGTACGATCGCTTCAACGCCGACCTGCCCTTTGGCAAGATGACGGCTCCAGTCGAGTTGCGTTATCTGCACTTCGAAGAAAAGATCTCCACCACCTTCGCCGGTGTTCGCTTCCACAACATGAGCGGACTGGTGCAGCGTCAGGTCGAACGCTTCGTCTACCAGTTGCAACGTGAAGCGCGCCGCTTCGACAAAGACGACATCTGATAGACACCTCCACAAAAAACGGGCAGTCCCTTGCGGTGACTGCCCGTTTTTTTTGCCCCGGCTTTAAGGCCTGGCCTCGCTGAAGTTAGGGTCCCGCCCTGTATCAGGGTCTTGCGGCGGCTGATCTGTTTCAGTTTCGCTGACAGCTTCAGGTTCTGGCTCAGGCTCTGGCCCGGTACTCACCGGAGTGTGCATCTGATCCTGCACCACCTGCTCATCAACACGCGGGTCGAGGCAGGCCACCAGTGGCGAACTCGTCATATTGTCCGGCATGGCCACGTGATGCAGCGGCGCGTCGTCGACCTGATGCAGGTTGGTCACCGCTTTCGGGCGAATCCGCCACACCAGCACCAACGAAAAGAAACTGAAGAACGCATAGAGCATCTGGCTGCCAAACAGCTTCATCAGCACACCTGCCACCAGCGGCCCGATACTCGCACCCACGCCATAGGTGACCAGCAACATCGCCGTCAGGGACACCCGGCGATCACCTTCGACATGGTCATTGGAGAACGCCACTGCCAACGGATACAGGCAGAACTGCACCAGCGAGCAAAGGAACCCGGCGATGAACAATACCTCCAGCGGCACCTGCGGCATGATCGCCAGCGGCAGGGCAGCCAGTGCCAGGCTGAACGCGAAACTGCGGATCAGCACGGCCCGATCGTAGCGGTCGGACAACCAGCCCAACGGCCACTGCACCAGCAGACCGGCAAAAATGCAGCTACCCATGAACAGACCGACCTGCTCCGTGGACAACCCTTGCTGCGAGGCATACAGCGGTGCCAGACCGTAGAACGAGCCGACAATCAGGCCCGCCCCGAGCACCGTACTCAATGATTGCGGGACACGCTTGATAAAGAACCGTGGCTCCATCGGTGCAGGATGCAAGGGTGCAGGGTGAATCCGCCGGGTCAGGGCCACTGGCACCAGACACAGGGCAAAACACAGGGCGACCAGCATCAGCAGCTCCAGCCCCAGCGCCGGGTGCATGACCAGAATCAACTGCCCCAGCACCAGGCCCAGGTACGAAGCGATCATGTAACCGCTGAACACCATGCCTCGCTGATTGGCATCGGCCTGCTCATTGAGCCAGCTCTCGATCACCATGTACTGGCACATCATGCCCAGACCCACTATGACCCTCAGGAACAGCCAGGCCGGCAGCCAATCGACCAGGCCATGGCCCAGCACCGCCGCGCCGACGATCCCGGCACAGGCCGAGTAGGCCCGGATATGCCCGACCCGGGCAATCAAGCGGTGACCGATCTTGCCCCCCAGCACCAGGCCGAAATAGTTGGCGGCCATCAACGCACCGACCCACAGGCTGTCGACATTGTCGGCCGCCAGACGCAGGCCCAGGTAAGTACTCAACAGGCCCGAGCCGATCAACATCATCAGCGAGGCGAAATACAGTGCTCGAAAGGATTTCCAGATTTGGCGCATCGGCGTTCCGAGCGGCTCCTTGCAGTGAGAATCGGCTATCGCTAAACGATAGCCGGATGTCGACAGATCGTCAGGCCTGGGCGGCTAAAACACGTCGTTCCCAGGGCGTAATTTCATCATGGAAACTGCTCAGTTCCAGGGTCTTCGAAGCGATGTAGCCTTCGATGAATTCCGTGCCGAACAGTTCCTTGGCCAACTGGCTACGTTTCAGACGCTCAAGTGCCGCATGCAAGGTACACGGCAATGAAAGATTGTCCGGCACTTCGAATTCACCCTGGATCGGTGCGCTTGGCTCCAATGCGTTCTCGATGCCATGCAACCCTGCCGCCAAGCTTGCGGCAATGGCCAGATACGGGTTGGCATCGGCCCCGGGCAAACGGTTCTCGACCCGACGGGCCACTGGCAAACTGGCCGGGATGCGCAGCCCGGCCGCCCGGTTGTCGTGGGACCAGCAGGCATTGTTCGGCGAGGCGTAAGGGTGGCACAAGCGCTGATAGGAGTTGACGTTCGGCGCAAACAACGCGGTGAAGTCGGCCATGCACACTTGCTGACCGGCAATGAAATGGCGGAAGGTGGCCGTCTCCTGCCCCGCCTCGTCACTGAACACGTTACGCCCCGAATCGATCTCGACCACGCTCTGGTGAATATGCATCGAACTGCCCGGCGTATGCGCCAAGGGCTTGGCCATGCAAACCACGCTCAGGCCGTGCTTGAGGGCAACTTCCTTGAGCAGGTGCTTGAACAGGAACGTCTGGTCGGCCAGCAGCAACGGATCGCCATGCAGCAGGTTGATCTCGAACTGGCTGACGCCCATCTCGTGCATGAAGGTATCGCGGGGCAATCCCAGGGCCGCCATGCACGCGTAGACTTCATTGAAGAACGGCCGCAAGCCGTTATTGGAACTGACGCTGAACGCCGACTGACCGTCCTCGCGGCGACCGTCCTGCCCCACCGGTGGCTGGAACGGCTGAGTCGGGTCGGTGTTAGGCGCAAAAACGAAGAACTCAAGCTCGGTCGCCACCACGGGCGCCAGGCCGCGGGCCGCGTAACGGGCAATTACTGCCTTGAGCTGGCCACGGGTCGACAGGTTTGAGCTGGTGGTAGTGCCCAGTTCGTCCGCGTCGCAAATGGCGAAAGCACGCGGCGGGTTGCTCCAGGGCAAACGGTGGATTTGTGCAGGGTCCGGAATCAGCGCCAGGTCGCCATCATCGCTGCCGTAAAAACGCGCCGGCGGATATCCGCCCATGATGCATTGCAGCAGCACACCCCGCGCCAACTGCAAACGTCGACCGTCGAGAAAACCCTCGGAGGTCATCACCTTGCCCCGTGGTACGCCGTTCAAATCCGGCGTGACACACTCAACTTCATCAATGCCCGTCAATCGCTGCGCGAGTGAACTCAGGCCAACGGTCGTCATGACGCTATCCTTGTTATTGTGCGGGCCGCGAACGGCGACCGTACAAAATAGGCTTCGCGTGTTCGGAATTTCAAGCAGCGTCGTTAAATATGCTGCCTGTCAGGGCAGGCAAAGACGAAACACCCCACCGCCCAACGGACCGCCATTGCTGATTTCGGTGTGCCCGCCCACGCCGTTGCGTTGATGCAGTGCGGCAATTCGCCCCGCAAAGTACAGGCCCAGGCCGGTGCTGCCGGTGCTTTGATTGATGCCCTGGGCATAATCGGCCTGACGCTCGATCATCTGCGCCGGATACCCCTCGCCATCGTCATTGATGGTCAACACCAGTTGCCCGGCTTCGTCACTGACACTGATCAGAACGGCATGCCGTGCAAAACGAATGGCGTTGTTGATGCAGTTGGCCAATACCGACGCGATCAACTCGCGGTCGAAGAAACCCAGCGGGCTGAGCGGGTCCACTTCATAGGTGGCCATGATGCCGCGGCTGGCGAACACCTCTTGATGACACGCCAGTTGCGCTTCGATGAAGTCGTCCAGCTCATGGTAGGCCGGTTGCAACGGCATCTGGTTGACGCCGAGCTTATACAGCCCCAGCAACTGCACCAGCATGCCGTTGAGGTGGGCGAACTCGAAATCGATCACGCCCTGCTCCGGCGTCTGCTGCGCCGATTCCGGCAATCGCGCCAGCCACTGGCTGTGGGCCTGCATCAGCATGGCCAGCGAGTTCTTCATGTCGTGCACGGTGGAGGCGATCACCGTGGAGAAGTCCAGTGCCTGTTCATTGTCGTTCATTGGCCAAACGCCTTGCTTTTGAGCTTTTGGTAACGTGGAAAACGCGCGTCGGAGTCGGGCATCAGGCCGACCATTTTCAGGCAGGTCCGGCATTCCTCCAGCTCCGCCGAAGCAACGCTGGTATCGGTGCCGTGCAACAGCGACTGCGCCATGTTCAGGGCGATACTGATGTTCTTCGGTTGCATCGCCAGGGCTTTGCGAAAAACCTGCCGGGCCTCCACCAGATTGCCGGTCTTGTAGACGCGCACGCCCTGACGGTTGAGTTCAGCGGCGGCGTTGCCGGCATTGAGGATGCTCGGGTCGTCGGTCTGCTTGGCGATGTCCTTCATGACCGCCGGATCGTCGCCGTAGATTTCCACGCAGTTTTTCAGCATCGCGGTGCCGGCCTCGGACTGCCCGAGCATTTTCAGTTGCTTGGCCACCAGCAACGCAGCTTCGGCGCTCATGAATTGCTCCATGCCATCGAGGCGCAACAGGGCCTGCTCGGTGAGCTTGTCGGCCGTTTCCGCATCGTTGATCAGCAGACTGGTGGCCTTCATCAAACGCGCACGAATTTGCAGGCCAGGGTCGCCAGGGTTGTCCTTGGCCACTGCGCTCAACGTGGTATTGATTTCCAGCCGGGTGCGGGTATCCAGCCCCCTGTCGTGGCCCTTGCTGATCAAGGCGTGAGCCAGGCCGAGGTTACTTTCAGGGTCCTTGAAACGTGACTGCGCGCCTTGGGCTACCGCCTGACGATAGGCTCTGGAAGCGGTATCGAAGTCCTCGTTGGTCATAGCCAGCTTGCCCAGCAACGCTTGCCGGCGCACCGCCAGCGGCGACAGGCGAATCGCTTCTTCGAGAACGCGCTGCGCACCCTTGGTGTCCCCTTCGGCGACCAGCACATCAGCCATGCCGTCATACAGTGACGGCATCATCGGGAACACTTTCAGGGCTTTTTCGTAGATACCTTTGGCCTGCGCGACCTGACCGCGCTTGAACAGCAACTTGCCCAGCCCGGCAAACGCCCAGGGCAACGGACGGTCGGCGATGATGCCGTCGTACAGCCGCTCCAGCGCTTCGTTCTGATTGAGGTCGCGCAAGGCATCGGCGCGATAGCGCAGGCACAACGGCGAGTAACGAATGTCTTGCTTGCACAAGGCGATGCAGGCGTTGAGCACCTCCATCGGCTTGCCCCGGTCGAGGGCCTGCAGGATCGGCTTGAGCAAAGTCTTGCGCTGCTCCAGGCGCTCCAGGCGCTGGGCCAGGCTGGAACGGTTGAACGGCTTGGTCAGGTAGGCATCGGGCTCATGCTCCAACGCACTGAGCACCATGGCCTGGCTGGTTTCGGCGGTGACCATCACGAACACCGCTTCATGGCTGATCAACTTTTCTTCCATCAGGTCTTCGAGCACCTGCTGGCCGTTCTTCTTGCCGTCGCCCAGGTGAAAGTCCTGCAGGATGAAGTCGTACTGCTTCTGCGAACACATTTTCAGCGCCTGTTCGCCGGTATCGGCAGTGTCCACTTCCTTGACACCCAGCTCGCGCAGCATCGAGCGAACCGAACTGCGGAAGTCCGAGAAATCATCGACGATCAGAAAACGCTTTTGGTGATACGACAGCATCGAAGATTTCCAGGCAATTTAAGAAGAAGAACCCAAAGGCAAATACACGGACGGACTCAGCTTCGCAGCCCTTGATTTGGCGCGCAGATGATAGCTGGTAGCCCTTAGCCATCAAACAGCTTCTCATCGCCAATCAGCACATGCACTGACCGCCACAGATGAAGAAGCTCGTAACTGTCCGGGTTATCGGCCAGCCATGGCATTCCCTTGAGAACCTGCCCCAACGCTCACTCTGAATAGGTGAAGTCGGTTGTGGAAACGAGACGCAACGCACAAAAAAGCCCCGCCGGAATCAACCTTCCGACGGGGCTTTTTGGACAGCAAAGTGCTGATGAAGGATGGTGTCCCAGGGCAGGTTCGAACTGCCAACCTTCCCCTTAGGAGGGGGATGCTCTATCCAATTGAGCTACTGAGACACAAGTCGGCCGCGACGAAACGCGGCGCGATGGACGGCGTGCATGTTAACGGCCGGGCTGGCTTTTGTCATGTCGTCCGTAGGCTTTTTAAGTGTAGGCAGACGCCTCGACCGAGCGCGGACTTGTTGACCGTGCAAATTGCATCAATGCAAAAAGCCATCATTGCAAAATGCAATATGGCGCTTTACCAAAAATAACTTAATTCATTGTTTTTAAAGAATTTAATTGTCGATAAACTCTGGCATGCGAGCTGCTTCTGCTGTTCTCACAGAACAACCGAGGTCCGCGCCATGAATTGCGCCCTTTTACTCTTGAATGCAATCGCACTGGCAGTTTTATCGGGATTTCATTTTTTTCCCGAGAGCAGCGCTACGCAGGTTGCCCAACGCATGCCGCATTACCTTCAGTTGCAGAAGGCTCCGCAACTGGCAGCGATAAGCGACCAGCACGGCTTTGTCAGCCAGGAAAACATCACGGCGCCGAACCCGCCTGCTGAACGTTTGGTATTTTGAATCCCCCACCAGGAGCACCGCATGTCCAGATCAGCCGCGAGTTTCTTAATCCTCGCCTTGTTGAGCGGCATTTTTCATCTGTCATTGACCCAGGACATGGTCGTCACCCTCCCCCTGATCGCCTGTGGTGTATTCACCGCTCTGTTCGTGCTCGCATTGATTGTCGGACGCAAGATCAAGTTTGATCCGGTATTGCGTTGACCCTGGCTTGGCAGATTCAGCGCAAGGCCCTGCCATCCATCCTGAATTCAGCCCCTCAATACGACCTCTCCTAGTAAATCGGCCATTTGCCACTATTCTGTAAGGGTAGGGAACAGGGATCGAGTCCGCTTTATCCTCCCGCCAGAGACCTTTCGTCGGTCGGAGAAAACGCAAAGCGAAACGGCCCGGTCAAACTTTTCAAACCAGTGCGCATTTCTGATAATTGGTGCTGGCAGAACGCCTTTATCCAGTTCAATATTTGTCACAGAATTGACGCCAAGGATCTGGCTGGTTTGAGGCATGATGCGCGCCTCTATCAATTCAGGTTGAACATTTGGTCAGAGAGCTTGTCCTATCAGACATCCTGCGGCCAATCCCGAAAACCGCTCCCCTGAACTAACCGGTTAAATATATGCGCCCATTGAAACAGGCAATTTATTCCAGCCGTACGGCTGACAAGTTCGTCGTACGTCTGCCAGACGGAATGCGTGAACGCATTGCCGAGGTGGCTCGCAATCATCATCGCAGCATGAACTCCGAAATCATTGCGCGCCTTGAGCAGAGTCTCATTCAGGAAGGCGCACTGGGAGAAGAGTTGAGCATGCGCCTGGACAGCCCGGAGCTTTCCTTGCACGAACGGGAGCTGTTGCAGCGCTTCCGCCAACTCTCCCATCGACAGCAGAACGCCCTGGTGTCGCTGATCGCTCATGACGCTGAAATGGCCGCAGACGCGTCCTGATTCAGCCAGAAAGCTCAAGCCAGCCTGATCGCTGGCTTTTTTTTGGTTATTTCACTGGTTTGAGCATGAGCACGACCCCTTGTGCTGGCGATGGTCGTTAACGATAACGTGGGTGAACTGGATAAACGCGGCGCACTTGAGTCCATCGCCAGCAGGCTGGCTCCTACAGTTTCAGCGAGGGCATGGCCCCCTGTGGGAGCTGGCTTGCCAGCGATGGTCGTTAACGATTACGCGGGTGAACTGGATAAACGCGGCGCACTTGAGTCCATCGCCAGCAGGCTGGCTCCTACAGTTTCAGCGTGGGCATGGCCCCCTGTGGGAGCTGGCTTGCCAGCGATGGTCGTTAACGATAACGCGGGTGAACCGGATAAACGCGGCGTACTTGAGTCCATCGCCAGCAGGCTGGCTCCTACAGTTTCCCGGGAATGCGTGAAGAACCTTTTTGCCTGAAACCCGGGCACAAAAAACCCGCCAGAAGGCGGGTTTTCAGTGAGCCGGGCATCAGAGCAGGAAAATTGTCGCCAACCCGAGGAAGATGAAAAAGCCTCCGCTGTCGGTCATGGCCGTAATCATCACACTGGCACCCATCGCTGGATCGCGGCCCATCTTCGCCAAGGTCATCGGAATCAAGACCCCCATCAATGCCGCCAGCAACAGGTTGAGCGTCATCGCGGCGGTCATCACCACCCCGAGCGACCAGCTGCCATACAGCAGATAGGCGACCACACCGATCACCCCGCCCCATATCACACCGTTGATCAAGGCGACTGCCAACTCCTTGCGCATCAGGCGCGAGGTATTGCCGGTGCTCACCTGGTCCAGCGCCATGGCCCGAACAATCATGGTGATGGTCTGGTTGCCCGAGTTACCACCGATGCCCGCCACGATCGGCATCAACGCCGCCAGCGCCACGAGCTTCTCGATCGACCCCTCGAACAAGCCGATGACCCGGGAAGCCACGAACGCGGTAATCAGGTTGATCGCCAGCCAGGCCCAGCGGTTACGCAGGGATTTCCAGACCGACGCAAAAATGTCTTCTTCTTCTCGCAGACCCGCCATGTTGAGAACTTCGCTTTCGCTCTCTTCACGGATCAGGTCGACCATTTCATCGATGGTCAGACGACCGATCAGCTTGCCGTTCTTGTCGACCACGGGCGCGGAGATCAAGTCGTAACGCTCGAACGCCTGGGCGGCATCGTAGGCGTCTTCGTCCGGGTGAAAACTCACCGGATCGCTGGCCATCACCTCCGAAACCTGTTTGTCCGGATCGTTGACCAGCAAACGCTTGATCGGCAACACGCCCTTGAGGACGCCGTCGTAATCGACCACGAACAGCTTGTCGGTGTGGCCCGGCAGCTCTTTCAGACGACGCAGATAACGCAAGACCACTTCAAGGCTGACATCCTCGCGGATGGTCACCATCTCGAAGTCCATCAGCGCACCGACCTGCTCCTCGTCGTAGGACAGTGCCGAACGCACACGCTCGCGTTGTTGCTGGTCGAGGGTCTCCATGAGCTCATGGACGACGTCTCGCGGCAGCTCGGAGGCCAGGTCAGCGAGTTCGTCGGCATCCATGTCCTTGGCGGCTGCCAGGAGCTCGTGATCGTCCATGTCGGCGATCAGCGATTCACGGACCGAATCGGATACTTCAAGCAGGATGTCGCCGTCGCGATCGGCCTTGACCAATTGCCAGAGCGTCAGACGATCGTCCAGCGGCAAGGCTTCAAGGATATAGGCGACGTCGGCGGAGTGCAGGTCATCGAGCTTGCGTTGCAACTCGACGAGGTTCTGCCGGTGGACCAGGTTCTCGACCCGGTCATGATGCGGGCCTTCCTGGCGGTGAGTCAGGTCTTCAACCACTCGCTGGCGCTGCAGCAACTCAACCACCTGAGCCAGGCGATCCTGCAAGCTTTCCTGCGTTTTCTTTACTTCAACTTCGGACATAGGCGAACTCCACTCCCAGCAGCGGGGCACGCCGGAAGGATCAATCAGTCAATTCATGATTGGTGAAACGGGGTACTGAGTAACTACTGGGTAAGTCCATGGAGGTATTCCACAAGCCCCGGCGGGGCTGACGGGCGCAATGATACACCGCCTGACGGTTTTAAACGTTAAAAAATCTTGGCTGAAACAAGCGCTTGCACAACAAACCTGAGCATCGTCCTGACCAGTGAAAGTGCGACGACGTATTCTGAAAAGAAAACACACGTCCCTTCGAAAATTGTAGTCGCCAGTCTTGAAAGGAACGTGGCGGAGGGCTCTGAGGTGCATGCGGAGACAATCATCCCCTAGCGAGTGACGCCGGCATGACCCGACAAGACGCCGAAAGCGCCCTCGGCAAGCCGGACAGGCTCAGTATTGGCAATTCAGCCACGAGCGATCGCTACGACACCCTGCAAGGTCGCAGCGCAAACCTGGAGTTCGATGAGAAGGGATGCACGAAAGGAAAAAGCCAAATCCCGGACGGCAAAAAGCCCGCATTAAATGCGGGCTTTTTGTTGTATGGTGCACTCGACAGGATTCGAACCTGTGACCGCTCGGTTCGTAGCCGAGTACTCTATCCAGCTGAGCTACGAGTGCAATTTGTGTTTTTAGACCAGATCACAACTGGTTGAAGCCAAGTCATTCACATTACTGCAGATGACTCTTAAATGGTGCACTCGACAGGATTCGAACCTGTGACCGCTCGGTTCGTAGCCGAGTACTCTATCCAGCTGAGCTACGAGTGCATTTGTTGCCGCGCATTATAGGCCGTCTAATCTCTATGTCAAACACTTTTTCTAGTAATTTCAACAACTTACCGAAAAAGCCAGATTACAACGTACTAAGCAAATAATGGCGGAGAACGGGGGATTCGAACCCCCGACACCCTTTTGAGGTGTACTCCCTTAGCAGGGGAGCGCCTTCGGCCACTCGGCCAGCTCTCCGCAACACGGGGCGTATATTAACCAGCTTCTTCCCCGTTTGCAAACATAAAAAACGATAAAAATTAATGGCTTGGTTCTTCGTCCTTCTCTTTCTTGATACGCAGGTAGATTTCTTCCCGGTGAACAGCGACCTCTTTGGGGGCATTAACACCGATGCGCACTTGATTTCCTTTGACGCCGAGTACGGTCACGGTGATTTCGCCATCACCGATAATCAGGCTTTCTGCACACCGACGAGTCAGAATCAGCATACCTTTCTCCTCACGCATTTCATTTCAGGGACAACAGTCTGCAAAAAAAAGGCACTCGACCCACAACCGGAGCGGTCGCAGCCCTACATGCCTGAGTATTGACTAGCGCGAGCAAAAGAACAGGCTCGGGGGTCACGCCATTCAAAAAAACAAAAGGCGCGGTCAGACCGCGCCTTTTGGCAAACGCATCACTCGCCCTGGCGGGCCGGTGCGTCCAGTTCGAAAGCCGTGTGCAGAGCGCGCACAGCCAGTTCCAGGTACTTCTCTTCGATCACTACGGAGACTTTGATTTCCGAGGTCGAGATCATCTGGATGTTGATGCTTTCCTTGGCCAGGGATTCGAACATGCGGCTGGCCACGCCTGCGTGAGAGCGCATGCCGACGCCGACGATCGAGACCTTGGCGATCTTGGTGTCGCCCACGACTTCACGGGCACCCAGCTCGCCAGCGGTTTTTTCCAGCACGGCTTGCGCCGCCTGGTAGTCGTTACGGTGCACGGTGAAGGTGAAGTCGGTGGTGTTATCGTGCGCGACGTTCTGCACGATCATGTCGACTTCGATGTTCGCGGCACTGATCGGGCCGAGAATCTTGAAGGCAACGCCCGGGATGTCTGGCACGCCACGGATGGTCAGCTTGGCTTCATCGCGGTTGAAAGCGATACCGGAAATGATCGGCTGTTCCATGGTTTCCTCTTCATCAATAGTAATGAGGGTGCCCGGACCCTCCTTGAAGCTGTGCAGTACGCGCAGCGGAACGTTGTACTTGCCGGCGAACTCGACCGCGCGGATCTGCAACACCTTGGAACCGAGGCTGGCCATTTCCAGCATCTCTTCGAAGGTGATCTTGTCCAGGCGCTGGGCCACGGACACTACACGCGGGTCGGTGGTGTAGACGCCGTCGACGTCGGTGTAGATCTGGCATTCGTCAGCCTTCAGGGCCGCCGCCAGCGCCACGCCGGTGGTGTCGGAACCGCCACGACCGAGGGTGGTGATGTTGCCGTGCTCGTCGACGCCCTGGAAACCGGCGACAACCACCACACGACCTGCCTTCAGGTCACCGCGAATCTTCTGGTCATCAATCTGCAAGATACGCGCTTTATTGTGCGCGCTATCCGTCAGAATCCGCACCTGGTTGCCGGTGTACGACACCGCCGGCACGCCGCGCTTGATCAGCGCCATGGCCAACAGGGCAATCGTCACCTGCTCACCGGTGGAGACGATCACGTCCAGCTCGCGCGGAACCGGTTGGCCGTCGCCACTGATTTGCTTGGCCAGATCGATCAGACGGTTGGTTTCGCCGCTCATTGCAGACAGCACAACTACCAGGTCATCGCCGGCATCGCGGAATTTCTTAACCTTGTCGGCGACCTGCTCGATTCTCTCGACAGTGCCGACCGAGGTGCCTCCAAATTTCTGTACGATCAAAGCCATTTCAAAGCCGCCTCTGCCCATGAAGGGCGCCCAAATAATCACTCAAACAGCGTTGCGGCCCGCCACTAGACTGCGAGCCGCAAACACTGCCTTATAGACCCTGCTCTACAAACGGAACGGTCAGCGCCAGTGCTGCATCCAGTGCGCCAGCGTCGGTACCGCCGCCTTGCGCCATGTCTGGACGACCACCGCCCTTCCCGCCCACTGCCGCAGCGGCTTGCTTCATCAAATCACCGGCTTTGAGTTGGCCAGTCAGGTCTTTGGTTACGCCTGCAACCAGAACGACCTTTTCCTCATGGACACTGCCGAGCAGGATCACTGCGCGGCCGAGTTTGTTTTTCAGTTGATCGACCAGCGCCAGCAGCGCCTTGCCATCCTGACCGTCCAGACGCACGGCCAGCACTTTCACACCCTTGACGTCCTGCGCCTGGGCCGACAGATCGTCGCCCGCGGCACTGGCTGCCTTGGCTTGCAACTGCTCGAGTTGCTTCTCCAGCAGACGGTTGCGCTCCAGCACAGCCGACAGCTTGTCGATCAGGTTATCGCGGCTGCCCTTGACCAGGCTCGCCGCTTCCTTGAGTTGTTCTTCCGCCGCGTTCAAGTAGGCCAGTGCCGCAGCACCTGTGACGGCTTCAATACGACGCACACCCGATGCCACACCGCCTTCGCTGATGATTTTCAGCAGGCCGATGTCGCCGGTACGGTTGGCGTGGATACCGCCGCACAGCTCGACGGAGAAATCGCCCATGCTCAGTACGCGCACGCTATCGCCGTACTTCTCGCCGAACAGCGCCATGGCGCCTTTCTGCTTGGCGGTTTCGATATCGGTTTCTTCGGTTTCAACCTCGGAATTCTTGCGAATCTCGGCGTTGACGATCTCTTCCAGCGCTTTCAGTTGCTCAGGCTTGATCGCTTCAAAGTGGCTGAAGTCAAAGCGCAGGCGCTGACTGTCGACCAACGAACCTTTCTGCTGGACGTGGTCGCCCAGTACCT
This sequence comes from Pseudomonas sp. GNP012, assembly GCF_054343835.1. Lineage (NCBI taxonomy): Bacteria > Pseudomonadati > Pseudomonadota > Gammaproteobacteria > Pseudomonadales > Pseudomonadaceae > Pseudomonas > Pseudomonas sp. GNP012. The sequence goes on from NZ_JBTGUU010000001.1 coordinate 4,041,364, forward strand.
GGCGCAATGCGGCGTGCAGCAAGTGAGTCGCCGAGTGGTTCAGCGAAGTCGCGTGACGCACTTCGGCGTCGACATGAGTCTCCACCGGAGTACCTACGATCAGGCTGCCCGAGTCCAGCACGCCGTGGTGCAGGAACGCACCACCGGTCTTGGTGGTGTCGCGCACGTCGAAACGCGCAGCACCGGCCTGCAGGAAACCGCAATCACCGATCTGGCCACCGGACTCCGCATAGAACGGTGTCTGATCGAGGACGATCACACCCTCTTCGCCTTCGCTCAGTACGTCAACCGATTGCCCGTCTTTATAGAGAGCAACGATTTTGGCAGAACCGCTGTGAGCGGTGTAACCGGTGAACTCGGTGTCCACATCGACCTTGACCAGGCTGTTGTAGTCCATGCCGAAGGAACTGGCGGAACGGGCACGGACGCGCTGGGCTTCCATTTCACGCTCGAAACCTTCTTCGTCGATGGTCAGGCTGCGCTCGCGAGCGATGTCGCCGGTCAGGTCCATCGGGAAACCGTAGGTGTCGTAGAGCTTGAACACCACGTCGCCCGGCACCACGTCGCCTTTGAGTTCAGCCAGATCCTGCTCGAGGATCTTCAGGCCCTGCTCCAGGGTCTTGGCGAATTGCTCTTCTTCGGCCTTCAGCACGCGCTCGATGTGCGCCTGCTGGGACTTCAGCTCAGGGAAGGCCTCGCCCATCTCGGCGACCAGGGCCGCGACGATCTGGTAGAAGAAGCTGCCCTTGGCGCCCAGCTTGTTACCGTGACGGCAGGCGCGACGGATGATCCGGCGCAGCACGTAGCCGCGGCCTTCGTTGGACGGCAGCACGCCGTCGGCGATCAGGAAACCGCAGGAACGGATGTGGTCAGCCACGACTTTCAGCGATGCCTGGGCGTCGTTGGTGCAGCCGATGGCCTTGGCCGAAGCGCTCAGCAGGCTCTGGAACAGGTCGATTTCATAGTTCGAGTGAACGTGCTGCAGCACGGCACTGATCCGCTCCAGGCCCATGCCGGTGTCCACCGACGGCGCTGGCAGCGGGTGCAACACGCCATCGGCGGTGCGGTTGAACTGCATGAACACGTTGTTCCAGATCTCGATGTAACGGTCGCCGTCTTCTTCCGGCGAGCCCGGAGGGCCGCCCCAGATGTCGGCGCCGTGATCGTAGAAAATCTCGGTGCAAGGACCGCACGGGCCGGTATCGCCCATGGTCCAGAAGTTGTCGGAAGCGTACGGCGCGCCCTTGTTGTCGCCGATGCGCACCATGCGCTCGGCAGGAACGCCGATTTCCTTGGTCCAGATGTCGTAGGCCTCGTCATCGCTGGCGTAGACGGTGACCCAGAGCTTTTCCTTCGGCAGGTTCAGCCACTTGTCGGAAGTCAGGAAGTTCCAGGCGTAGCTGATGGCATCACGCTTGAAATAATCGCCAAAGCTGAAGTTACCCAGCATTTCGAAGAAGGTGTGGTGACGAGCGGTATAACCGACGTTTTCCAGGTCGTTGTGCTTGCCGCCGGCGCGCACGCATTTCTGGCTGCTGACCGCGCGGGTGTACGCGCGTTTTTCCTGGCCCAGGAAGCAGTCCTTGAACTGGTTCATCCCCGCGTTGGTGAACAGCAGGGTTGGGTCGTTGCCCGGAATCAAAGAGCTGGAGGCTACACGGGTGTGGCCTTGCTCTTCGAAGAAGCGAAGGAAGGCTTCACGGATTTCTGCGCTTTTCATTAGGTTCTTCCACGGAGGCTGCGGCCAAAGGCCTGTTCGAAACGTCAACAGACGAAGCGACGGCAAAGGGCCGCATTATATCGGCCCTGCGCGCGGGGTACAGCGTGTTTATACGATAGAAACGGTCAATTGGAGCGCTAACGCTATCACTTGCGCGAAAAGTCGACGAATGTCGCGACGACTTGCCCGATTTGCCCACGGCTGACGTCCATGTGCGTGACCATGCGCAGACGCGCGGCCGCACTGAGCCTGATCCCGCGCTCGGCGGCAAAGGCCTTGAGCGCTTCGGCCTGGTCGCCCATTTGCACATATACCATATTGGTCTGCACCGGCTCGACCTCGAAGCCCGCCGCACGAAGGCCTTCGGCCAGCAACTGCGCGTTGGCATGGTCATCGGCCAGGCGCTGAACGTTGTGATCCAGCGCATACAGGCCGGCCGCAGCCAGAATACCGGCCTGACGCATGCCGCCACCGACCATCTTGCGCAGGCGCCGAGCCTTGCCGATCAGCTCGACCGAGCCGCACAGCACCGAACCGACCGGTGCGCCCAGCCCTTTGGACAGGCACACCGAGACCGAATCGAAATACCGGGTGATTTCCCGGGCATCCACACCCAGCTTCACTGCCGCGTTGTACAAACGTGCGCCGTCCAGGTGCAGCTGCAAACCCTGCTCGCGGGTAAAACTGCGTGCCCGGGCCAGGTATTCCAGCGGCAGGACCTTGCCTTGCATGGTGTTTTCCAGCGCCAGCAAGCGGGTGCGGGCGAAGTGGAAGTCGTCCGGTTTGATCGCCGCCGCGACCTGTGCCAGGTCCAGCGAACCATCGGCCTGCACCTCCAGCGGCTGCGGCTGGATCGAGCCGAGCACCGCTGCGCCGCCACCTTCGTACTTATAAGTGTGGGCCTGCTGGCCGACGATGTACTCGTCACCGCGCTCGCAATGGGCCATCAACCCCAACAGATTGCTCATGGTCCCGGTGGGCACGAACAGCGCCGCGGCAAACCCCAGGCGCTTGGCCAGTTCGGCCTCCAGACGATTGACCGTCGGATCTTCGCCATACACGTCGTCGCCGGTGGCGGCTTTGGCCATCGCGTCCAGCATGCCGGCGCAAGGTTGGGTGACGGTGTCGCTGCGAAGATCGATAACGCTCATGAATCTGGCCTCGGTAAGCAGGGGAAATCCCTTTCAGGAAAGAATTACTGCGGGCATGGCGACGATTAATCAACCCTTGCGTAGGAAAAGGCCGATTAAAACAACGGAAAAGTCGATGACAATCATCCAAAAGGGGCCATGCGCATATCGCAAATATGTGATAAAAACGCTGCGCCGCCAAACATTCCGGCGGCAAAAAAACGTTCTCAGGGCGGGGTGCAACTCCCCACCGGCGGTAATTGCGCGCAATGCGCATAGCCCGCGAGCGCTTGATGGCAGCACGGCTTCGGCGGTGCCTGACAGCAAGGTCAGCAGACCCGGTGTGATCCCGGGGCCGACGGTCATAGTCCGGATGAAGAGAGAACGGGATTGACACCAGAGGGCCTTCCGCCGGCATTCGTGCGAGCGTGCGTACCCTCAGATCCCCTTCGATTCATAACGCCCTGTTTTTCACACAAACAGGAGTCAGAACATGCAACCCACCGCAATTGACAGCAAAAGCAAACACCATCACGGCGAGCGCGTTGCGTTCATCCAGGCCTGCTGGCACAAGGAAATCGTCGATCAGAGCCGTAAAGGTTTCCTCGCCGAAATGATTGCCCAGGGTTATCAGGAATCCGACATCGACTTCTTCGAAGTCGGCGGCGCCTTCGAAATGCCCCTGCACGCCAAGTTGCTGGCCAAGACCGGTCGTTATGCCGGCATCGTCGCGGCAGCCCTGGTGGTGGACGGCGGGATCTACCGACACGAGTTCGTCGCCCAGTCGGTGGTCAGCGGCCTGATGCAGGTTCAACTGGAAACCGAAGTGCCGGTGTTCTCGGTATCCCTGACCCCGCACCACTTCCATGCCGGCGAAGAGCACCAGAAGTTCTTCTTCGAGCATTTCGTGCATAAAGGCCAGGAAGCGGCGAAGACCTGTGCGGATACGTTGCACAAGATCCGTAGCCTGCGCCGTAGCGAGCCACGTGCTGTAGCTGTCTAACACCGCAATCCCCTGTAGGAGCGAGCTTGCTCGCGATGGTCTTCAACGATAACGCTGGGTATCTGATACCCCGCGGCGCTCTCAAGTCCATCGCGAGCAAGCTCGCTCCTACGGGAGTTATCAGATCAGGCCAGGTTTTCGTCGGTAGTCGGCACGACCAGGATGCCGGCACGCAAACCATTCTTCACCTTGGGGTTCGGGAAGATGATCCGGGCGCCCTCCTCCTCGATGATCCAGCGGGTGTTGGCGATGTCTTCCGCCAGCAGGTAACCCACTTCCAGCTCCGAGAAATTCTCGACGTCCGCCGGCAGGTTCAGGCGAAAGCTGTCGCTGTGCTTGATGATTTCCCGTGCCACGCTGTAAAGCTGCAAACCGTCCAGTGCCGCTTCAGTCAGTTCCGGTTCGGTGCCTTCGATGATCTGCTTGAGGCGCGCCTCCAGCAGCGACACGTTGACCCCGGCGTTCTGCCCGAACGGCCGCGCCTTGCCCAATTCCAGGGTGAAGGCCTCGGCACCGAGTTTGTCGTAGGTGTAGGCGCTGAACACGATGGACGGTTTGTTCTGCAGCAACACCGCTTCCATGCCGGCGGCACGCAGGCGCGCCAGTTCCTGGCGCGAATGCTGGCGGTCTTCTTTCCATGGGTATAGGGCGAACTGCTCGATTTTCGAGCCACGAATCGCCGTGTGCAGGTCGTAGTGCAAGCGCTGACGGTCCGGCAGGCTGAAGAAGCTGGCCGCCAAACGCTCCAGCTCACAGGCGCGCAGGGCTTCGGAGCCGCTGCTTTGTTCGTGACGGCCGTTGAACAGCCGATTGACGTCCTGCTCGACGAAGCGCTCGCCTTTGCGAATCGCTTCGGGGTTGCCGAACAGGAACAGAATACGTGCGCGCGGCTTCAGGTCGCCGCGGGCAATGTCGTGCAACAGGCGATCGAGCAACTCGATCGGCGCTGTTTCGTTGCCGTGGATCCCCGCCGACAGCAGCAGGTCCAGTCCATTGTCACGCGCTTGCGGTGGCCGGACTTCCAGCGCACCTTCGCTCAACCAGCGCATGCGCACGCCTTCGACAGTCAGTTGAGTCTTCTCCGCCGGTTCGCGGCCGGCGAGGGTCAGTTCAAGCAGTTTGCCGAGGGCGAGCATAGAGCGGTTTCCTTAGTGATCGTGGTTGCAGTCCGGGCCGTGAACATGGTCCTCGTCGGTGAGGTCGGCAGGTTCCATCTCCAGTTGCAGACTTACCAGATTAGTCGCCAATGGGCGCAGCAGCAGGTTGGCGTATTCGGCATCGCCTTCTTCGACGTCCACGCCGATCAGCAACTGGCCACGGCCGTCCTGCTGGATCCACAGCTCTTTGCCTTGCCACAGGACCGCGACGCGGGTGCAGGACGTCTCCAGTTGCGTGCCGTCGGTGTCTTCAAGGATCAGCTGCAGGGTATCGCTCATGTGTTTACGCTCTCGTTTGAGATGAAGCGACGCGCTGCCATCCGGGGCAGCGCGTCGTCGATCAATTGATCTGGAATGGATAAACCGCGCCCAGTTTAAGGATTTGCGTCAGTTCATCCAGTGCCGTCCGGCACTCAAGCAGCAATTGCGGGTCCGCCAGATCGTTTTCGGTCATGCGGTCGCGGTAGTGCTTCTCGACCCATTCGGTCAGTGTGCCGTACAACGGTGCCGTCATGATAACCCCTGGGTTGACGGCCGCCAGTTCGGTTTCGTTGAGTGCGACGCGCAACCGCAGGCAAGCCGGGCCACCGCCGTTCTGCATGCTTTGCTTGAGATCGAAGACTTTCACTTCGCGGATCAGGCCGCCGGAGCTGGTCAAACCCTGCAAGTATTGCCAGACACGCTCGTTGCCACGGCATTCTTCCGGCACGATCAACAGCATGGAGCCGTCAGGACGCGACAGCAGCTGGCTATTGAACAGGTAGGAACGTACCGCGTCTTCCACGCTTACTGCGGAACGCGGTACGCAGATCGACTGAAATTTCCCACCGGCCTTGGCGAGTTTGCTCTGCAATTCAGCGAGCATCTTCTCGGTCTCGAGGAACGCGTCCTCGTGATAGAACAGCACTTCGCCATTACCCACGGCGATCACGTCGTTGTGGAACACGCCCTGATCGATCACCGATGGGTTCTGCTGGGCGTAGACCACGCCGTCATCGCTCAAGCCGTGCAAACGGGCAACGGCCTGGGACGCTTCGAGGGTCTGGCGCGCCGGGTACTTCTGCGGAGCCGGGTAGCGGGTATCGAACGCGCTGCGGCCGAACACGAAGAACTCGACACCGGCTTCGCCGTATTCACGGCAGAAACGCGTGTGGTTGGCCGCACCTTCGTCACCGAACTGCGCCACGGCCGGCAAGGCGGCATGGTGGGCGAAGTGTTTCTGGTCAGCGAACATCGCACCCAGCACGCGGCTGGTGGTCGGGTGTTCGATACTGCGGTGATATTTGCAGTTGAGGTTGGCAGCGGTGAAATGCACACGGCCGTCAGCGGTGTCGGCGCTCGGGCTGACGGTGGCGGCGTTGGCCACCCACATGCTCGAGGCCGAGCAACTGGCCACCAGCAGCGGCATCGCGTCTTTGGCAGCGCGCTCGATCACTTGAGCGTCGGTGCCGCCAAAGCCCAGGCGACGTAGCGCGGCCACATCCGGGCGCTCCTGCGGTGCCAGCACGCCTTGCTGGAAGCCCATTTCCATCAGCGCTTTCATCTTCGCCAGGCCTTGCAGCGCCGCTTCCTTGGGGTTGGAAGACTGCTGGCTGTTGCTCTGGGACGCGACGTTGCCGTAGGACAGGCCGCCGTAGTTATGGGTCGGCCCCACTAGACCGTCAAAATTGACTTCATAGGATTTCATCAGCGAGGCTCCACGAGAATCTGTTGTTATAGGCTTCAGTAACTAGATTTGAGACCGAGGCGCGGCCTTCGCGAGCAGGCTCGCTCCCACACTGGAATGCATTTCCCTGTGGGAGCGAGCCTGCTCGCGAATGGGCGCTACGCCATTTTCACGCCCGGCGTCAGGGCCGCAGGCAACACCAGGTTCGGCGTTTCCAGCGAGGCCACCGGGTACGCGCAGTAATCTGCCGCATAGTAAGCGCTGGCGCGATGGTTGCCCGAGGCGCCGACGCCGCCGAATGGTGCGCTGCTCGCGGCACCGGTCAGTTGCTTGTTCCAGTTGACGATACCGGCACGGCTTTCCAGCCAGAATTGCTGGTAACGCGCTTCGGAGTCCGACAGCAGACCGGCGGCCAAGCCGTACGCGGTGTCGTTGGCTTCAGCGATCGCTGCTTCAAAATCAGCGTAGCGGATCACTTGCAGCAACGGGCCGAACAGCTCTTCGTCAGGACGATCGGCGACAGCGGTCACATCCAGGATGCCAGGGGTCAGCAAGGCCGATTGAGCCTGAGGCTGGGTCATTTCCAGCAATGCCACGGCGCCATTGGCCAGCAGGTGTTGCTGGGCATCCATCAGCGCTTTTGCTGCGCCGAGGGAAACCACCGAGCCCATGAACGGTGCCGGCTGTTGATCAAAGGCACCGACCTCAATTGTCGCGCTGACGGCCACCAGGCGCGCCAGCAGCGAGTCGCCCCAGGCGCCTTGCGGCACCAGCAAGCGGCGGGCACAGGTGCAACGCTGGCCGGCGGAGATGAACGCCGACTGAATGATGGTGTACACCGCGGCATCGAGGTCGGCGACCTGATCGACCACCAGCGGGTTGTTACCGCCCATTTCCAGCGCGAGGATCTTGTCCGGACGACCGGCGAATTGCTGGTGCAGGTGGTTGCCGGTACGGCTGGAACCGGTGAAGAACAGACCGTCGATACCCGGGTTCGCCGCCAGGGCGATACCGGTTTCGCGAGCGCCTTGCAGCAGGTTCAACACGCCCGCCGGCAGACCGGCTTCGATCCAGCACTTGACCGTCAGTTCGGCCACTTTCGGTGTCAGCTCGCTGGGCTTGAACAGCACGCTGTTACCCGCCAGCAGTGCCGGCACGATGTGGCCGTTCGGCAAGTGACCCGGGAAGTTGTAAGGGCCAAATACCGCGACGACACCGTGAGGCTTGTGGCGCAGCACAGCGGTGGCGTCGCCCAGCGGGCCGCTCTTCTCGCCGGTACGCTCGCGGTAGCTCTGCACCGAGATGGCGATCTTGTTGACCATGCTGGTGACTTCGGTCGCCGCTTCCCACAGTGGCTTGCCGGTTTCCTCGCCGATGGTGCGGGCCAGTTCGTCCGCATGATTCTTCAGCGCGGCAGCAAAGGCTTCCAGCACCGAGATACGCTCTTCCAGGGTACGCCGCGCCCAGCCCGGAAACGCCTGACGCGCAGCTTGCACAGCCGATTCGACCTGAGCGGCGGTGGCACCGACGCCGGACCACAGCACCTGCTGGGTCACCGGGTTCAGCGACTCGAAGGCTTCGCCCTGACCTGCCAGCCATTCACCTGCGATGTAAAGCGACTTCATTATTTCGACTCCCGAACTGCGGACAACGCTACGGCGCGCACTTGATCACCAGCGTTGAGTTGAAGACGTTTGGCGGTCTGCTGATCGACCACCAGGGTGCCGGCGGCCAGACGTGCCGGCGCAGCAGTGATGCGGCAGTCTTCGCGCTTGCGGTTGTGGATGATGAATGGCGTGGCGTCGTCACCCGGCGTGCCGACGGCCAGCACCAGCGCCTGGCTGTCGCGTACCGCACGGATCTTGCCGGTTTCGCATTCGATGGCCGGGCCTGCGTCGAAAATGTCGACGTAGCCCTGGTAGCTGAAACCTTCGCTCTTGAGCATGGCCAGCGCCGGTTCGGTGTCCGGGTGAACCTGACCGATCACGTTGCGCGCATCCGGCGACAGGAAGCAGGTGTACAACGGGAATTTCGGCATCAGTTCGGCGATGAACGCCTTGTTGCCCACGCCGGTCAGGTAATCGGCCTGGCTGAATTCCATCTTGAAGAAGTGGCGCCCCAGGCTTTCCCAGAACGGCGAACGCCCGGCTTCGTCGGATACACCACGCATTTCGGCGATGATCTTGTTGCCGAACAGTTGCGGGAATTCGGCGATGAACAGCATCCGCGCCTTGGACAGCATGCGGCCATTGAGACCGCTGCGGTAATCGGCATGCAGGAACAGCGAGCACAGCTCGGAGTTGCCGGTCAGGTCGTTGGCCAGGAACAGCGTCGGGATTTCGCGATAGATGTTCAGCTCTTGGGAAGCGCTGACCGTCAGACCGACCCGAAAGTTGTACCAGGGCTCACGCAGGCCGACGGCGCCGGCAATGGCGGAAATGCCCACCACGCGACCGTCGTCGTCTTCGAGCACGAACAGGTAGTCCGCGTCGCCCCGCCCGGCTTCGCCGCGAAAGGTCTTCTCGGCCCAGCCGACCCGATGGGCCAGACGTTCTTCGTTGGCCGGCAAGGTGGTCAGGCCGGTGCCGGTGCTGCGGGCCAGGTCGATCAGAGCGGGTAAATCGCTGCTGCGTACGGGACGAACGATCATGCTATCTCCTCAAACGGGCGGCTTGCGCCACCCGTGAAACTCGCTGCTTTACTAAGCATTCACTCTTTATAGGCATAGCAGCAGGCGTTAAACCGCCACCAGGCGCACGCTGGCACCTTCGCCGACGCCCAGGGCTTCGGCCGCTTCCAGGTCCAGGGTCACCGGTTTACCCGGTGCGTAGTCAAGCTCGAGCATGACTGCGCGGTAGTCCTGCAACTGGGCGTTGGCCACCAGGTACTGGCGACCGACACCTTTGACCGGCTCGCCGATCTTCACCGGCACCACGCGGCTCTGGGCGATCGAACGGATCCCCGAGACGCGGGCATGCAGGGTCGGGCCGCCGTCGAAAATGTCGATGTAGTGATCGGTCTCGAAGCCTTCGCGCATCAGGATGTCGAAGGTGATCTGCGCCCGCGGGTGCACCTGGCCCATCGCTTCTTGAGCGGAGTCCGGCAGCAGGGGCACGTAGATCGGGTAGTGCGGCATCAGTTCGGCGAGGAACGTACGGCTCTTGAGGCCGCACAGACGCTCGGCTTCAGCGTAGTTGAGGTCGAAAAAGTTGCGCCCGATGGCATCCCAGAATGGCGAGTCGCCGTTTTCATCGCTGTAACCGACGATCTCGGTCACCACGGAATCGGCAAAACGCTCCGGATGGCTGGCCACGAACAGCAAGCGGCCACGGGAGTTGAGTTCCGACCACGGCGAACCCACCAGATCGCGCTGCACGTAGAAACTGGTCAGCAAGCTGTTGCCGGTCAGGTCGTGGCACTGGGAGAGCACGTGGATCTTGTTGTGAATCTTCAGCTCGCGTGAAGCGTGGACGAAGGTTTCGTTGCGAAAGCTGTAGAACGGCTCGGAGTAACCGGCCGACGCCACGATGGCCGAGCAACCGACCAGCTTGCCGGTGGCACTGTCTTCGAGGACGAAGAAATAGCTTTCCTCACCGTTGAAGCTCACTTCGGCGGCGAACGAGGCTTCGCTTGCCGCGATCTTGTCGCTCAGGCGCTCAACGTCATCCGGCAAGGAAGTGACACCAATCGGACTGTCCGCAGCCAGACGCTGTACCTCGCCCAGATCAGCCATTTGCGCGGGGCGCATCACCAGCATGGTGTCACTCCTTAATCTCAGAACTTACAGAAGAAAAATCCCGGGCCTACACAGAGATCAGTGTGGGAGCGGGCTTGCTCGCGAAAGCGGTGGGTCAGACAGTAAAAATGTTGACTGATACACCGCTTTCGCGAGCAAGCCCGCTCCCACATTTGATCGTGCCCGGCATCAAAATTGGGTTCGACGCCCGAAAACTCAGGCGTCAAAGGGTCTATCAGGCTTGCGTCAGTTTTGCCGCGGCACGTTCGAAGCGGTCCAGGCCGGCATCGATATCGGCGTCTTCCACCACCAGGCTTGGCGCGAAACGCACCACGTCCGGGCCGGCTTGCAGCACCATCAGGCCTTCTTTTTCAGCGGCGTTGAAGATGTCCTTGGCCTTGCCTTTCCACGCATCGCTCAACACGCAACCAATCAACAGACCCATGCCACGGACCTTGGTGAACAGGCCGTATTTTTCGCCGATCTGCTCAAGGCGCGCCTTGAACTTGTCGTGCTTGGCCTTGACGCCGGCCAGCACTTCAGGGGTGTTGATCACGTCGATCACTGCTTCCGCGACCGCACACGCCAGCGGGTTGCCGCCGTAGGTGGTGCCGTGGGTGCCGACGACCAGGTGCTTGGCCAGCTCTTCAGTGGTCAGCATGGCAGCGATCGGGAAACCACCGCCCAGGCTCTTGGCGCTGGTCAGGATGTCCGGAGTCACGCCGTAATGCTGATAGGCGAACAGGTGGCCGGTGCGGCCCATGCCGGTTTGCACTTCGTCGAAGATCAGCAATGCGTTGTGCGCGGTGCACAGTTCACGGGCACCTTGCAGGTATTCGAGTTCAGCCGGGATGACACCGCTTTCGCCCTGGATCGGCTCCAGCACCACAGCGCATGTCTTGTCGGAAATGGCGGCTTTCAGCGCGGCCAGATCGTTGTACGGCACGTGGGTGATGCCGGTGATCTTCGGACCGAAGCCATCGGAGTACTTTGACTGGCCACCGACGTTCACGGTGAACAGGGTACGGCCGTGGAAGCTGTTGAGCGCGGCGATGATCTCGTACTTCTCGCTGCCGAAACGGTCGAAACCGACACGACGGGCCAGCTTGAAGGCGGCCTCGTTGGCTTCGGCGCCGGAGTTGCAGAAGAAGGCACGGTCGGCAAAGGTGGCGTCGACCAGCTTGTGCGCCAGGCGCAGGGCCGGCTCATTGGTGAACACGTTGGACACGTGCCACAGCTTGTTCGCCTGTTCGGTCAAGGCACCGACCAGCGCCGGATGCGCGTGGCCCAATACGTTAACGGCAATCCCGCCGGCGAAGTCGATCAGCTCGCGACCGGACTGGTCCCAGACGCGGGAACCGGCGCCACGCACAGGAATGAATGCGGCAGGCGCATAGTTGGGAACCATTACCTGATCGAAATCGGCGCGTTGTACCGCAGCGTGCTCAACGGACATCGGAGTCTCCTGAAGAGAAAACACTCGCCTGAAACTGGCGAGCTTGGTGAGGATTGTAAGGACAGTTTTCAGCCCGGCCTTGCCGCCAAGCGACAACTTCTTATAGCGCAAACCCCGGATTTTCCCGGGTTTACGGCAATGCGACATATAGGGTCGCAAAGGCGCAGTTTAACTGGCGGCGGGCGTTTGCGGCAGGTCGCTGTGTCGTAACCCATGCCGATTCAAGGAATGCGGTAGATATGTACCGCGCGTCGTCTTCGATTACGGGTTTTCCTGACGGTCTATCAACCGCGATGGTGGACCTATCCCCATGAATACCGAAAATCCCGACATCCCTGAGACTTTCAGGTCCGACGCGCATTATCAGCATCTGATGAACGTCATTGCGCCCTGGCTTCGCCAAACCACGCCAAAACGGCGTGAAGCGCTGCGCAACATCAAGCCGGTGTTGCCCACCTCCATCAGGGATGCATCTAAATATCAGCACGCCGAACTCGGCCGACTCATTACTCTGCAGACGACAAGCCAGAACCGGGTCGATCAGGCCCTGGCGAATCTGCTGAACCCCGCTGACTTCGCCGAACCCATGCTCAAGGGCGCACTCAAGACACGTTTCGGCCTGGAAGCGGACGTCAGTAAAACCTTTCTGCGTCTTTACATTCCCGCGCACATACCCTGGCTGCGCCTGAAGTCCGGAGCCGCGCGCACCTGGACCGTGTCGTTGCTGGACGCCGCGCTGCACAACTTCGAAAGCACCGAAACCGAAGTCGACGCCTTTGAGCCCGCCTCGACTTACATCACTGCGCCCTCTCCCACCGGGCAATTCAGCACCCTGCCACAGATTCTGGCGAAGATGCCCATCACGGCGTTCACCCAACTGTGCCGCGAACTCGACATTGGCGAGCGCTATAAAAGATACCTGGAAGACAACCTTGGCATCAGCAACCCGGTGGCTGCGGCGATCCTGCAACCGAAAATTCGCGAAAGCCAAAAAAACGCCCTGACCGCCGCCCTGCAGATGGCGCAGATGCAAAACCTGCTGGCCAGCGACGTTCATCAGCCGCTCCTTCGCCTGCTCTCCGATGGCCACGACCAATCCTGGCGATGCCAAGAACTGACGATCATGAATGCCCGCCTGACCGGCATCGTGCTGTTCGCCCCGGAACTGGAGCGCGCCCGCGAAACGGTCCGGGTAGTGGCCTACATTCCTGACGACCCGGAACATCCCATCAAGCAATACCCCTCATCGGCGGCATTCGCCGAGGAACTGAGCCAGCGCCTGCGGGCGCCCGACTATCAACAGTTTTTCAGTCGTTTTATCAATCATGAAGACCGCGGTTACTTCTTCGCCGAGCTGAACAACCGCCTCGACCCTATCACCTGGCAACCGGTCCCACCCGGCGATCCACGGCCGACCTGGAGAGAAAACCCCAACCAGCGTCCCGACCTGCAAATGGCAGTAACGCCGATCAGAGGCGACCTGTGGGTTCATCTCTATCAACGCAAACTCGACAAGATCCTCAATGACGCGCGCGTGATCGCAGTGTCGACGGCCACGGTCGACCGCAAGGCCCGATGGGCGTTATGGGACTCCTTCACGGAAATCGCCTCGGCGCTGCTGAACATCGCAGCCTTCATCGCGTTGCCGTTCGTCCCGTTCCTTGGCGAGCTGATGCTGGCTTACACGGCCTATCAGCTGCTGGATGACACCTTCGAAGGTGTTGTCGACTGGGCAGAAGGTCTGACCAACGAAGCCTTCGAGCATTTCATGGGGGTGGTTGAATCTGCAGTGCAGTTGGGCACTTTCGCGGCAGGTGGCACGATCGCCGTCAGCGAATTTCGCGCGGTCCTGCCCCGGGAAGTCGTGCAATTCATCGACCGCTTCAACGCCGTGAAACGCCCCAATGGCGAAACCCGCTATTGGAAGCCCGACCTGACGCCTTACGAACAAACCGTCGCGATCCCCAACGACGCGCAACCCGACTCGATGGGACTGCACGCCCATCAAGGCAAAACCCTGCTGACACTGGACAACCGCCGTTACTCCGTGACCGAAGATCCGCTGACCGGGCGTCATCGCATCCAGCACCCCACGCGTCCCGAAGCTTACCAACCCACCCTGAGGCACAACGGAAAAGGGGCCTGGCACACCGAACTCGAGCAGCCACTGACCTGGGACCAGGCCACCCTGCTGCGGCGCCTCGGCCCAGACATACAGCGTTTTTCCGAGCGCGAGCGCGAGCGCATCCTCAGCATCAGCGGCTGTCACGAAAACGCCTTGCGCAAGATGCATGTCGACGCCGAACAGGTACCGCCGCTGCTGGCCGACACCCTCAAACGCTTCAAGATTGATCAGGACCTGCAGATCTTCATTGATCAAATCGGCAGCAATCGTGCGGACGATTACCTGAAGGCTGACCCGCTGATTCAACTGGAACTGCTCTGCGACTACGGTAACTGGCCAGCGGACAAGGGGCTGCGACTGGTCGATGCAACAGGAGAAACCCTCTGGGAGCGCGGCGTGGGCAACCAGGTCGTGGTGCAGATCAACCTAGCGCAACTGGACGATGGCGACCTGATCAACACCCTGTTGCAACACCTAGGCAACACCGACGCACGCTCAGTGCGCCGCTACCTGACAACGCTTTCTGCCGACAAACGGGAAACCCTCTTCAGCCAGCGCTACCGCAAAATCGAACAAGGTGCGCGCCCCTTGGTCCAGCGTATTATCGACAGCGAACCCGGTTTGCCAACCAGCCTCGCCGAAGCACTGCTCGACAGCGCCAGTGCCGCCGAACGCGAGCAACTGGAGCGTGGAACATTGTCCAAACGCCTCACGGAACTGGCACAGGAGGCCGGCCTGCAGGTGCGCGTCACTCGCGCTTATGAAGGGCTCGACCTGTACTCGACGCGCAACCATCTCGACACCGATCGCCTGGCGTTGCACACCCTGGAACGCTTGCCTGGCTGGTCGGGACAACTGCGCCTGGAAATCCGCCAATACACCCACAATGGGCCGCTGATCGACAGCATTGGCCAGCCGGATGCGCTCGTGCGCAAGGTGCTGGTATTGACCGATGAAGGGGCTTATCAGGCCTACGACGACGCCGGTGAACAGCTCAGTGGCACCGACTCCCTCTATTCCAGCCTCTTACAGGCACTGCCCGACAGCGAACGAATCGCCCTGAACATCAACATCGGTGAGGGCGCAAGGCTCAAGCAGCTGATTCACACCCACGCTCTCACTCGTGAAGCATTGCGTGCGCTGCTGGCGCAACGGCCGAATCTCAAGCCTGCCTACGATCCGGCGGTCATGCGTTTGCTGGGCGGGGGCGATGGTTATCACCGGATGCCGGCCAATACCCCTTCATTACAAAGCCACATCTATCGGCTGTTTCCCCATCTGAACCCAGAGGAACTGCAAGCCTTTGCCGCACGATTGCAAGCCAATCCCGGCGGACCGCGCGCAGAACTCCAGCGCCTGTTTTATCAACACGCGCAATTGTTTGAGCAATTGAGCACCTGGTGCGACGAAATCCCGTTGTATGTTCCGGGCACGCAAATCCGCTTGAGCGTCGAGCAGCTCGCCAGTCAACGGTATGCACGCCGACAAATGATAGCCAGATTGCTCGACTGCTGGCGGCGTCAGGCCACCTACGACAGCACCCACGGCGTACCGGTTTCCTTTGAATTTTCCCAGCCGGTTGTTGGCGAGCTGCCAAAGTTGAACGTCGATTTCCCTCAGGTGCGCAGCGTGACGCTTGAAGGTCATCGTGCCACCCGTGGTGTGAATGATTTTTTGAAGGGGTTTTCCAACCTCAACCGCCTGGCGCTACGCAACTTCGAACTGGGGCAGTTGCCGGACGCCATTGCCCAATGGCCCCAACTCGACGCACTCATCCTCAGCGACTGCGCCGTGACCCTCACAGAGCAGAGTCGCGCCACCCTGTCTGCCCTGAACCAATTGACTGCGCTCGACCTGTATAAAAACCCGCTCGGTGTGTGCCCTTCCCTGGAAAACATGCCGAAGCTGACCTACGTCGATCTTTCCGGTACCGCAATTACCCGCATTCCCGAGGGTCTGGTGAATCACCCGAGCATTCGAACCGCCATTTTGAATGACAACCAGATCACCGAATTGCCCACCGCCCTCTTCGATCTGCCCGGCGACATCAGCGAGGGATTTGATTTTGGCAACAACCCTCTGTCCCCGACCACCCGGGAACACATCAAGCGTCACTATCAGCGAACCGAAAAGGACTTTGGAGTCCATGCCGAACAGGTCGATATCGATCGCGTCAAAGCCCTCTACCCAAGTCTGGACAACGAAGAGGCCAGCGACTTCGTCTATCGCTTACCCGGCACCCTCGCAGAGGGTCGAGCTGACCTGACCCGTCGCGAGCTCGAACTCACCCGACTCGGTATCGAGCTGAGCCGGTGGACGGCCGATGTGCCCGACACCCATTCCGATACTGGCGCCCCGCTGACGGCCGACGAGATGTTTGCCGAGCACGTCAAAAGAGACGAATTCAAGCAAAACCTGGAACGCTGCTGGCGCCAGATCCCCATCGAAAACATTGCCGTGGGTGAGTACGGATTCATCTCACACCTGCCAATCCTGGGTGACCTGCCGACGCTGTCAGCCGACTTCAGTCATGTGCCCGAAATGTACCTGACGACCACTCATGGCATTGCACCTGGACTTGGCCGGTTCCTGGACAGTTTTGCCAACCTGGACACCCTGACCATACGGGGATACCACCTGGGCAACCTTCCCGAAGCCATCTTCAGAATGGGCAGGTTGTCGGTGCTGAGCTTGTCGGAGTGTGGCATTACGCTGACTCCGGAAACCGTAGAGGCCCTGGCGGGCATGGAGCACCTTGACTACTTGAGCCTGCGGGACAATCCACTCGGTCCAAGCCCTGACCTTAGCCACATGACAGAAATATCCTCACTGGACTTGAGCCACACGGGCATCACTGAAATCCCCAAGGGAGTGCTGAGCATCACGACCTGGACCGACGTCGACCTGAGCTTCAACGCCATTACCGAGATGCCGCCCGAACTCATGGAGGTGGACCCGGGTGTCGGAGAAAGCTTTGACTTCAGCGGCAACCCGTTCAATGCGCAAAGCTTGCACCGCATCGCTGCGTACTTTCGCGCAACCGAGAATGATCTGGGTATCGACGAGATAGCCGACATGCCGGTGCCGGTGGATGGGGCGCCCGACACCGACATTGAAGACTGAGTACTGGCTACCCGCGTTCCGGTGGCACCGATGACAATTCGAACGGGCTGCTGCTGCGCCGCTGGTTGCGATCTTCCCGCGGCGTGGCACCGAAGAAGTTGCGATAGGCGCTGGAGAAATGCGGCCCCGAGGAGAAGCCACAGGACAGGCCGATCTGGATGATCGACTTGCTGGTTTGCATCAACATCTGCCGGGCCTTGTTCAGGCGCAGTTCCAGGTAGTACTGGCTCGGCACACGGTTGAGGTATTGCTTGAAGATCCGCTCCAGCTGCCGACGGGACACGCACACATGCTGGGCGATTTCGTCGGTGGTCAGCGGCTCTTCGATGTTGGCCTCCATCAGCAACACGGCTTGCGTGAGCTTCGGATGGCTGGAGCCGAGACGGTTCTGCAACGGGATACGCTGGCGCTCGCCGCCCTCGCGGATGCGCTCGACCACCAGTTCTTCGGATACGGCACCCGCCAGCTCCGCACCATGGTCGCGAGCCAACACGGCCAGCAGCAAGTCGAGCACCGACATGCCGCCGCACGCGGTCAGGCGATCGCGATCCCAGTCGAACAAGTGACTGGTGGCGATGACCTTCGGAAAGCGCTCGGCGAAATCATCCTGCCAGCGCCAATGCACGGCCGCGCGATAGCCATCGAGCAAACCGAGTTGCGCCAACGGGTAAACACCGGCCGACAGACCGCCGATCACGCAACCGGAGCGCACCAGCTGTTTGAGCGCACTGCTGAGTGCCGGCGCCAGTGCGGTCGGTGGCTCATCAGCGAGCAGGAACAGTTTCTGGAAGTTTTCCAGCTTGCCGGTCCATGCCTCACCCGGCAATTGCCAGGCGCTGTCGGCCGCGGCCTCTGTAATGGCTTCGGCCTGCAGGAACGACAGTTCGTAAACCACGTCCGGATGCACACGCTGGGCAACACGCAAGGCCTCCTCAGCCAGCGCAAGCGTCAGTGCTTTAGTGCTGGGCCAAATCAGGAAACCAATTCGATGGGCAGTCATGGCGGGCAATCCGAAACGAAGAACAGTGATGAAGGCATGGGCCAATGCTAGCCCGTAAATGAACGCAAATCTCGAAACCGCCCCGGATCAAATGTGGGAGCGGGCTTGCTCGCGAAGGCGGTGTGTCTGTGGCATAGAAGCAAACTGACCCACCGCATTCGCGAGCAAGCCCGCTCCCACAAGGGATCGGGGCTGGCCTTTAGGTTGCGAAGCATGCACTATCCCGGTGCACAACGGCAGCCCTGATTACTTCAGGCTGCCCGAGAGGAATTGCTGCAGACGCTCCGATTGCGGGTTCACCAGCACTTCGCGCGGGTTGCCGCTTTCTTCGACCACACCTTTGTGCAGAAACACCAGCTGGTTCGACACTTCACGGGCGAAGCCCATTTCGTGGGTCACCACCACCATGGTCCGGCCTTCCTGGGCCAGGGCCTGCATGACCTTCAACACGTCGCCAACCAACTCCGGGTCAAGGGCCGAGGTCGGTTCGTCGAACAGCATCACCTCAGGTTCCATCGCCAGTGCACGGGCAATCGCCACGCGCTGCTGCTCGCCGCCGGACATGTGGCCCGGGTAAGCGTCTTTGCGATGGGCCACGCCGACCTTGTTCAGGTAGTGTTCGGCTTTTTCGCGGGCTTCGGCCTTGGACACGCCGAGCACATGCACCGGCGCTTCCATGATGTTTTCCAGCGCGGTCATGTGCGACCACAGGTTGAAATGCTGGAACACCATCGACAGGCGCGAACGCATGCGTTGCAGCTGTTTCGGGTCGGCGGCTTTCAACGCGCCGTCCTTGTTCGCTACCAGCTTCAACTCTTCGTTGTTGAGCAGGATCTTGCCCGCGTGCGGCTGCTCCAGCAGGTTGATGCAGCGCAGGAAGGTACTTTTGCCGGAGCCACTGGAGCCGATGATGCTGATCACATCGCCGGCTGCCGCTTTCAGGGACACGCCCTTGAGCACTTCGTGACTGCCGTAGCGTTTATGCAGGTCTTGGACTTCAAGTTTGTACATGCGATCGGTTCTCACAAAAACAGTCAGTCAGTCGTTGAGCAAGCGCCCGTGACGCAGCGCTTCGCGCCCCGCCACCTTGGCCAGCCAGAAACCGGGTTGGGCATAACGCAGCCGTTCAATGGCAAACAGCACCCCGGACGTACCAGCACACACCGTGCTGACCCGATCCGCCAACGGATCGATCACTTCAAAAATCTCGTCACCCGCTTCAACCCACTCACCGGGCTTACGCAGGAAACTCACCACACCGGGGTGTGGTGCCAACAACAATTCAGTGCCTTCGAATGGCATGCCTTCGCAAGGGTCTTGCGCAGGCTTCGGCCATTCGCCACTGATCAATCCTTGCTCGGCAAGGAAGGCCAGAATGCCTTCGGCATGGGCGCAAGCCTCGGCGCGACCGGTATCGGCCTGCCCCCCTAATTCAATGGTAGTCGCCAGGCAGGCCAGCGGAATTTGCGCCTCCGGGAACAGACGCGACAGGCGCAACCACGGCAACGAACAGGCTTCGTCGAACGAACTGCCGCCGGAATCTTCCGCCAGCAAACCAACCCGCACATTCAGGTGCGCAGCCAGCGAACGCCACTGCGGCCAGTGCTGCGGCAAGGCGTACATGTGCAGCGCCGCTTCGGCGTCACAATGCAGATCCAGTACCACATCGGCGGTGCAGGCGTGGCTGAGCAGAACCCGCTGCATGCCTTGCAACTGGCTGCTCGCCTCTGGCAAAGCGGCCAGATGATCGACCATCGCCTGACGGATCAGGCGAGTGTTGGCGTGCGGATCGTCACCCAGGCTTTCTGCCAGTGCAGCCGCCACAGGTGCGCTCAACTCGACGAAATCGCGGTTGAAGTTCTTGCCACTGCCCGCCTCGAAACGCCCTTGATGATTGCCCTGAAGCAGTTGACCCAGCCCCAGTGGATTAGCCACCGGCACCAGTTCGACCACACCATTGAGCAAGCCCTGGACTTCGAGTTCGGCCAGACGCTTTTTCAGCTCGAACGCCGTGCGCATGCCCGGCAGCTCATCGGCGTGCAGGCTGGCCTGGATATACGCCTTGCGCTCGCCACTACCGAAGCGGAACACCGAAATCCGGCGTTCGCTGCCCAGGTGGCTCCACGGCAAAGCATGATCGATGCGTTCCATATCAGTGCTTCCGCGGGGCCAGGTAGCCCAGCCAGCGGCGCTCGGCCATCTTGAACAGCTTCACCAGGATGAAGGTCAGGCACAGGTAGAACACGCCGGCGGTGATGTAGGCCTCGAACGGCAGGTAGAACTGGGCGTTGACCGTGCGCGCGGCACCGGTGATGTCGATCAGGGTCACGATGGACGCCAGACTGGTGGTCTGCAGCATCATGATCACTTCGTTGCTGTACTGCGGCAGCGCCCGGCGCAGGGCCGACGGCAGCAGGATGCGCTTGTACATCTTGAAGCGCGACATGCCCATGGCCTTGGCCGCTTCGATCTCGCCGTTCGGCGTGGCCCGCAGGCTGCCGGCGATGATCTCGGCGGTGTAGGCGCTGGTGTTGATCGCGAATGCCAGGCACGCACAGAAGGTTGCGCTGGACAGCCACGGCCAGAGGAAGCTCTCACGCACCGCTTCGAACTGCGCCAGACCGTAGTAGATCAAAAACAGCTGCACCAGCATCGGTGTGCCGCGGATCACGTAGGTATAGAGCCAGGCGGACATGTTGACCACCGGGTTCTTCGAGACGCGCATCAGGCCCAGCGGCAATGCGCACAGCAAGCCGAAGAACAGCGACAGCGCGAGCAGTTTGAGGGTGGTCACCAGGCCGCCGAAGTACAGCGGCAAGGCCTCCCAAATGACGTTGTAGTCGAAGATCATAGATCAGCCGCCCTTACGCCTACCGAGTAGCGCTTCTCAAGGTGACGCAATGCCAGCAACGACACACTGGTGATCACCAGGTACATCGCCGCCACTGCGAGGAAGAAGGTGAAAGGCTCGCGGGTGGCATCGGCCGCCTGCTTGGCCTTGAACATCATGTCCTGCAGGCCGACCACCGAAATCAGCGCGGTCGCCTTGGTCAATACCAGCCAGTTGTTGGTGAAACCCGGAATCGCCAGGCGAATCATCTGTGGCACCAACACCCGGAAGAACACCTGGAAACTGCTCATGCCGTACGCCATGCCGGCTTCGGCCTGACCCTTGGGGATCGCCATGAACGCACCCCGGAAGGTTTCCGACAGGTACGCACCGAAGATGAAACCCAAGGTACCGATACCGGCAGCCAACGGGTTCAGGTCGATGTACTCGTCAAAGCCGAGCAACGGTGCGACGCGGTTGAGCAAGTCCTGGCCGCCGTAGAAAATCAGCAGGATCAGCACCAGGTCGGGAATACCGCGGATCACCGTGGAATACAGGTCGCCCAGCCAGGCCAGCCAGCGCACCGGCGACAGACGCAGTGCCACGCCGATCAGGCCCAGAACGATGGCCATGGCCATGGACGACAAGGCGAGCTGAAGCGTCAGCCAAGCGCCATCGAGGATGACAGCCCCGTAGCCTTTCAACATGATTCAGGTCCTCGAAAGTTGGGATGAAAAAATGGCGCAAACCTCAGAGATCCTGCTGCTTGCGCCATTTCGGACTTGTCGCCGGGGCGTATTACTTGCCGTAGATATCGAAGGCGAAGTACTTGTCCTGGATTTGCTTGTACTTGCCGTTCTCGCGAATGGCGGCGATGGCGGCGTTGAGCTTGTCCAGCTCAGCCTTGTCGCCCTTGCGCACCGCGATGCCTACACCGTCGCCGAAGTATTTGACGTCGGTGAATGCAGGGCCGACGAAGGCGAAACCTTTACCGGCGTCGGTTTTCAGGAAACCGTCATCCAGAAGCGTAGCGTCTGCCACGGTGCCGTCGAGGCGGCCGGCGGCCACATCGAGGTAAATTTCGTTTTGCGAGCCGTATGGCTTGATCTCGGCACCCAGCGGGGCCAGGACTTCACGGGCGAAACGCTCATGGATCGAACCACGCTGTACGCCGATGTTCTTGCCCTTGAGCTCGGTCAGGCCTTCGCTGACCTGGGTGCCGGCCTTCATGACCAGGCGAGCCGGGGTGTTGTAGTACTTGTTGGTGAAGTCCACGGACTTCTTGCGATCTTCAGTGATCGACATGGACGACAGGATCGCGTCGATCTTGCGCACTTTCAGTGCCGGGATCAGGCCGTCGAACTCTTGCTCGACCCACACGCACTTGACCTTCATCTCTTCGCACAAGGCGTTGCCGATGTCGTAGTCGAAACCAACGATGCTGCCGTCCGGTGCTTTGGAAGCGAACGGAGGGTAAGCCGCTTCGATACCAATTTTCAGAGGCTTTTCATCGGCGAAGGATGGCAGCGACAGCACGGACAGTGCCAGGGCGCCAAGCAGCACGAGTTTCTTCATCTTGGGACTCCATCGGTAAAGGGCAAAAACGGCAGAGTGAGCAACAGCCCAATATGCGAATGAGTGGAACCGGAAAGCAGTGCTGCGTCCTGGGAAGCCGGCGTTTAAATTCAACACGGGCAACGACGAGCGAGTGATCGGCATTCTAACGACAGGCCCGAGGCCGATATTTCTTCAATGCGACAACTAATTACAGAAGCACCGAGAAAGTCGTTTTAGCGCGTTGACAGCCCTGCGAAATCATGCAAGAGCAAAAGACATGGAACCGATCTATGTTGCAAATTGCGGGCCTATTATTGGCAAACCCTTCTAATCCGGCAAGCGCAGCGTGGGGTCTTATTTTTCAGCGGTGGTTTTTAGCCTCTGCTTTGGGTCTGGGCGTTTCCCAATGCCCCGCATTGGCGCGACGCGGTTACACATTCAGTAACCTGAAAGATCTCGGGTAACAGTAGGAAAATGCCGACAGAGAAACCCGATAATTATTGGCTGATGTTGCTGTATTGCCTGACAAACCGCCTTCGCGAGCAAGCCCGCTCCCACATTTGATCTCGAGTGGACACAGAATTTGTGTCCGCACAGATTTAATGTGGGAGCGGGCTTGCTCGCGAAGAGGCCAGCAAATTCGACACAAAAACTTCAGACACAAAAAAGCCCCACCAGGCTCAACACCTGACGGGGCTTCGATAACTCAGAACCGCCGCTTACGCGACATTCATGGTCTTGTGCGTATCAATCAAATGCTGCACCACACTCGGATCCGCCAGGGTGGAAATATCCCCCAACCCATCATATTCAGCCGTAGCAATCTTGCGCAGAATCCGCCGCATGATCTTGCCCGAACGAGTCTTCGGCAGCCCCGGTGCCCATTGGATCACATCCGGCGAGGCAATCGGCCCGATCTCCTTGCGCACCCAGTTCTTCAGCTCCAGGCGCAGTTGCTCGTTCGGCTCTTCACCGTTTTTCAGGGTGACATAGACATAAATGCCCTGTCCCTTGATGTCGTGCGGCACACCGACCACCGCCGCTTCGGCGACTTTCGGGTGCGCGACCATCGCGCTTTCGATCTCGGCGGTGCCCATGCGGTGGCCGGAGACGTTGAGCACGTCGTCCACGCGCCCGGTGATCCAGTAGTAGCCATCGGCATCGCGACGGGCGCCGTCACCGGTGAAGTACATGCCACGGAAGGTCTTGAAGTAGGTGTCGACGAAGCGGTCGTGATCGCCAAACAGCGTACGCGCCTGGCCCGGCCACGAATCGAGAATCACCAGGTTGCCCTCGGCCTCGCCTTCGATGATGTTGCCCAGGTTATCCACCAGGGCCGGCACCACGCCGAAGAACGGACGCGCCGCCGAACCCGGCTTGAGTGCATGGGCGCCCGGCAGCGGGCTCATCATGTTGCCGCCGGTTTCGGTCTGCCACCAGGTGTCGACGATCGGGCAACGGGACTTGCCGACGTTCTTGTAGTACCAGTCCCAGGCTTCCGGGTTGATCGGCTCGCCCACCGAACCCAACAGGCGCAGGCTGCTGCCATCGGCGCCTTCAACAGCGGCTGTGCCCGAGGCCATCATGGCGCGGATCGCGGTCGGCGCCGTGTAGAGGATGTTGACCTTGTGCTTGTCGACGATCTTCGCCACCCGGGTGATGTCCGGGTAGTTCGGCACGCCTTCGAACAGCAGGGTGGTCGCGCCGTTGGCCAGCGGGCCGTAGACGATGTAGCTGTGGCCGGTGACCCAGCCGACGTCGGCGGTGCACCAGTAGATCTCGCCCGGGCGGTAGTCGAACACGCGCTCGTGGGTCATGGCGGCGTACAGCAGGTAGCCGCCGGTGGTGTGCTGCACGCCCTTCGGCTTGCCGGTGGAGCCGGAGGTGTAAAGGATGAACAGCGCTTCTTCGGCGCCCATTTCTTTGGGCGCGCACACGGTGCCGGCCACTTTCATCAGGTCCTCGAACCAGATGTCGCGGTGCTGGTTCCACTTGATCTGGCCACCGGTGCGCTTGCACACGATGACTTTCTGGATGCTGCTGGTTTCCGGGTTGGTCAGGGCGTCGTCGACGTTGGCCTTGAGCGGGATCTTCTTGCCGGCACGAATGCCTTCGTCGGCGGTGATCACCACTTTGGATTTGCAGTCGATGATGCGACCGGCCAGGGCTTCCGGCGAGAACCCGCCGAACACCACCGAGTGAATCGCGCCGATCCGGGTGCAGGCCAGCATGGCGACCACGGCTTCGGGGATCATCGGCATGTAGATCGTCACCACGTCGCCGCGGTGCACGTCCTGGCCGCGCAGGGCGTTGGCGAACTTGCAGACTTGTTCGTGCAACTCGCGGTAGGTGATGTTGCGGCTTTCGGCAGGGTCATCGCCTTCCCAGATGATCGCGACCTGGTCGCCGCGCTCGGCCAGATGACGGTCGAGGCAGTTGTAGGAAACGTTCAGGGTGCCGTCGGCGAACCACTTGATGTCGACATGGTGGTCGTCGAAGGAGGTCTGCTTCACCGTGGTGAAAGGCTTGATCCAGTCGAGGCGCTTGGCTTGCTCGCGCCAGAAGCCGTCCGGGTTGACGACCGACTGCTGGTACATGGCCTTGTAGGTCGCCTCGTCGGTCAGGGTGTTGGCCAGAACCTCGGGACGAACGGGATACAGGGAAGCCGCACTCATCTTTCTTACCTCGGTGGAATAGTTGTTTTTGTATGACCCTGTTGTAGCCGGGCCGGGCCTATAGAACCATTCGACGATGGTAGTAACAAGCCCACACAAAATGTCGTGAATACCCGTCAAACCCAATACCACCGCGGCACCTGTGGGAGCGAGCTCGCTCGCGATGGTCGTCAACGATAACGCGCCCAATCTGACACCCCGCGGAGCTCTCTGGCTCATCGCGAGCAAGCTCGCTCCTACAAAAGCGATACCTGTGGGAGCGAGCCTGCTCGCGATGGTCGTCAACGATAACGCGCCCAATCTGACACCCCGCGGTGCTCCCTGGCTCATCGCGAGCAGGCTCGCCCCTACAAAAGCGGTACCTGTAGGAGCGAGCTCGCTCGCGATGGTCGTCAACGATAACGCGCCCAATCTGACACCCCGCGGCGCTCCCTGGCTCATCGCGAGCAGGCTCGCTCCTACAAAAGAACAGGCTATTCAGGGATTGTTACAGGATCTGTCAAAGGTGTTTATCAAAACCACGTCTATATGAACGTATCCAGCCCCCCTAAAATCTGCCACGCCAACAAGGCAACCTGATTAACCAAGTTACAGCCCCCACGAAGGCAGTTAATCAAACACCCAGGTACTGAAGCTCCACACGCAATCTCAAAAGGATTGCGTGCCCCCACTCGACCCTAGAAAGGTAAAACTTAAATGAAAGCTTTATGGGTTCTGGCTCTCGGCAGCGTGTGCGTAACCGCCATGGCAAGCGAGGTCCCGACTGATGTCGCACAGCAACAACCGCCTATTGAGGAATACACTTACTCGATGAATCTGGACATCGCCAAAGTAATCTCGATGAGCGAAGCACCGAATGTTTGTGAAGTTGTCCCCATGAAAATGGAATACGAAGATTCCAACGGTCAACGACATATCCTGCGTTACAGCGCGATGGGCAACGGTTGCTCTAACGGCTGATCCCTGCTTCACACCTCCCCCCAATAAGGTTCGACCCACCCGCCACGATCAGGCAGATAAAGCGCCGAACCTTAATAATCGATTAAATCGATTGTTATAAGCATTTATTTGCGCTTTTTAATCGAATTAATCGACGTAGTATCCAATTCAACCCAAGACAAACAACGCCCACGAATCCGGAGCACTGACCATGAAAACCCAACTGATCCTCGCCCTGACCCTCTCCGTCCTGGCTGCCAACACCTTCGCCGCCGATGGGTACGACCGCACCGGCTCGGCCGCCTACACCACTGAAGCGGCTGTCGCTTCCGACGGTTACGACCACACCGGTTCAGCCTCTTTTGCCGCCGATGGCGCCGACCATGTAGGTGCCGGCAAACTGGCTTCCGATGGCTCTGACCACACTGGCGCCGCCCGCCTCGCCGCCGATGGTGCCGACCACGTGGGGGCCGGCAAGCTGGCTTCCGACGGCGCTGACCACACCGGTGCCGCCCGCCTCGCCGCCGATGGTGCCGATCACGTCGGTGCAGGCCGCCTGAGCTGATCCACCCGCGTGACTTCACAGCCCGACTTCGGTCGGGCTTAGTTGTGTCTGGAGCCTGAGAAAACCCCACAGAAACACAAGATGTAGTGAAAAAAGCCTTTTTTGGTTATTTTTTGAACAGAAAATTCCCAGGGCAAAAAATTAAGAAAAAAAATCTTCCCCCACCAAAACCGTTCAAAGCCCTGTAAACCCTCGCTCCGACCGAAATACGGCCCCCGTCGACCGATCCGTGAGCCATTTCGCCGCACCACAGCACGCAAAACTTCCCTATAATGCGGCCTTAAACGGGCCTGCAATATCCCCTTACAGGGATGAAAAGCCAGTCTGAAGCCCCGCACAGGCGCTCGCCGCTTGCTGCGCCCATCAGTGGCTCTCGGAACCCCGTACAAAATTCTGTTTGATGCCTGCGTATAGCTGCTGCAAAAAACGATTCCTTTAGATCCAACGCGGCCAGTAAGGCCGTGTGAAAACCAACCTATCCATTTTCACACGGGCACTCTGGCCCTCACGCAGGAGACGACACGTCATGCTGAGCTGGGACGAATTCGACAAAGAAGACACGGAAGTAGCAGTCAAGAGCGCCAACGCTGGCCACGCCACCGAAGCCAACATGGACCGTCTCGACAGCGCCGGCGGTGCCGCCGCCCTGGAAGCCCGTGCCGTGACCGCCGCTGACTCCGCCGCCGTTGCCCGCGCCAAAGCTGCCCTGGATTCCCTCGACGTCGCCGAAGGCCTCGCCGAACTCGAAGGCGCCTCCGCCCGTGTCGCCGTTGACGAAAAGCGCATGATCAACTGCCGCGCCGACCTCAACCAACTCGTACCCTTCAAGTACGACTGGGCCTGGCAGAAGTACCTGGACGGCTGCGCAAACCACTGGATGCCGCAAGAAGTCAACATGACCGCCGACATCGCCCTCTGGAAAAACCCGGAAGGCCTGACCGACGACGAGCGCCGCATCGTGATGCGCAACCTCGGCTTCTTCTCCACCGCCGACTCCCTGGTGGCCAACAACCTGGTCCTGGCCGTGTACCGCCTGATCACCAACCCGGAATGTCGCCAGTACATCCTGCGCCAGGCCTTCGAAGAGGCGATCCACACCCACGCCTACCAGTACTGCATCGAATCGCTGGCCATGGATGAAGGCGAAATCTTCAACATGTACCACGAGATCCCATCGGTCGCGAAAAAAGCCACCTGGGGCCTGAAATACACCCGCTCGATCTCCGATCCGAAATTCGAAACCGGCACCGTCGAAACCGACAAAGAACTGCTGCGCAACCTGATCGCCTACTACTGCGTCCTGGAAGGCATCTTCTTCTACTGCGGCTTCACCCAGATCCTCTCCATGGGCCGCCGCAACAAAATGACCGGCGTCGCCGAGCAGTTCCAGTACATCCTGCGCGACGAATCCATGCACCTGAACTTCGGCATCGACGTGATCAACCAGATCAAAATCGAAAACCCGCATTTGTGGGATGCCGAGATGAAGGAAGAAGCTTCGCAGATGATTCTGCAGGGCACTCAGCTGGAGATCGAATACGCGCGTGACACCATGCCTCGCGGCGTGTTGGGCATGAATGCGGCGATGATGGAGGACTACCTGAAGTTCATCGCTAACCGTCGCCTGTCGCAGATTGGTTTGAAGGAAGAGTATCCAGGGACGACTAACCCGTTCCCTTGGATGAGCGAGATCATGGACTTGAAGAAAGAGAAGAATTTCTTTGAGACTCGGGTTATTGAATACCAAACCGGTGGTGCGCTTAGCTGGGATTAATTCCCACGCTAGCCGCGATTTGACGACTTGAATCGACAAATCGAACATCTGAAAGCCCCGATCTGATCGGGGCTTTTTTGTGGGGTAGGAAAACTCTTAATCGCAATCTCAGTAGTAGTTAAACCTCCTACATGTATTCCAGCACCGTCTGTATTGAGGGCCATTCCATGCGGCCCTAAGCTCTACTGCAGGTGCCTAAGAAACGCCCAACGTAGAAAGCAAGCCAATTACACAGACGAGCAGTCACCCTTGGTGATTTATCGTACGGCTGTGTGAGGCTTTTGCTCGTTGGAGCTTCTTATGTCCACTCTACGTTGGGGGTCAAGCCCGCCAAAGTCCAAACGTAGAGGTACTGGATATGCCTGAACACAACCTTCTCGTCACTCTCCGAACCATGGAGATCGGCCATGTCTGATCTCTTTTCTGTAACAGTATTCACCCGCCACAATCTCCCTCTCCATGCTCTCCTCCTGGAAAATCAACCGTGGTTCTGTGCCCGCGATATCGGCCGCTTGATGGGTTTCCATCTGAGTGAGCGCATGGTCAACAAACTGGACAAAGACCAACACCGCCCGTTGTGGATTGAGTATTACCGGCAACCGGAAAAACAGCTGATGCTCAGTGAGTCCGGTGTTTATGCGCTGTTGGTTTATCACTACGCACCAGGAAATCGCTTGCTGCGTGAGTGGATCACCCATCAAGTGGTGCCGGCCTTACGTGATGCGGGGCAGTCGGACAATTCGGATCGTCCGATGCTGAGCTTGTTGGATTGGCCGGAGATGTCGCTGAGCCTGCTGCACTGGCAGGATGAAGGGTGGATTCGGCTGCGGGACATGCCTTTCCTGTTGCCCGATCACACGCAACGGCGGACGCCGGTCGTTAAACCTTGGTGGCGGAAGGTTGTGCAGGTGTTTCAATTGTCGAAGCAATCGATGGGTTAGATGCCCTGCTTGTAGGACCACCTACAAGAATCCTCTCTTCTATGCGTAGGAATTTTCGTAGACAGTCGTAGTGGCCACTCAGTATCGTCCGAGGGTATTTAACCCTCGGCGATTGTATGGATACGGAAAAGAGCAACGGCGATTGGAGTGAGGCAGAGATCCAGGCTGCGGTGGATGCCTATCTCAGAATGCTGTCTCGCGAACAGAACGGACAGGCGATCAACAAGGCTCATGAAAATCGCGTCCTGCGCGAGGGTGCTTTGGCGGGTCGGACCAAAGGTTCTGTTGAGTTTCGGATGCAGAACATTTCTACGGTTATGGTCGAGCTGGGTCGAGAACCTATCAAGGGATACAAGCCTGCCAAGAATGTCGGCGCTAATGTTACGAAGAGCATTCGTGAAGCACTCAATGCTCCAGGCCCTCTGACTCCCGAAGACTTCGCCCCGACAGCGGACGAGGCGACGCTGGAGCAGCGAGCTGCAAAGCTTGAGCGACAACCGATCAAAGTCGAACCGAAGGGGATTGAGAAACCAGAGCAAACTCAGTCCAGCGGAAAGTCGTATGTTCGTGATCCGGAAGTGAGAGCGTGGGTTCGCCAACAGGCTAGAGGTAAATGCGAAGGTTGTGGCGAGCCTGCTCCATTTGAAAAGTTGGGCAATCCGTTTCTTGAGGTTCATCACGTTAAGCATTTGGCCCAAGAAGGTTCGGACCGTCCGAGCAATGCTGTAGCGCTGTGCCCGAACTGTCATCGACGTTGTCACCATTCGAGTGATCGGGATGAATTCACAGCGTTGCTTTATGAAAGGGTTGGACGGTTGATTCCCGAATAGTCGGGAAACTGGATTCTGTGGCGAGGGAGTCCTCGCCCCGTCTTCGACGCCGCGGTGTCGCCCAGCGAATTACGTACTCTGTCTGATTGACCGCGTTTGCTGAGTTTGGGGCCGCTTCGCAGCCCAGCGGGAGCAAGCTCCCTCGCCACAGTAAGATGTTTGTCTGCTGAATCGATGTGAGACCACTCAACGCCCCACCTCCCCTCCTTTATCCCCCTCCAGATAATTCGCCACATAACTATCCACCGCCGTCCCAATCGTAGGAAAAAACGCCGTCTCCCCCAATCTTGCAAACAACCCAAACCGCTTCAGCTTGTCCTTCACCGGATCCTTCATCTCGGCAAAGCACAACTCGATCCCCGCCGCATGCAACGTGTCATCCAGTTCGGCGAGCATGTCGGCGGAGGTCACGTCGACGCTGGTGACCGGTTCTGCCGCGACCACCAGCCAGCGCACCGGCGTGGGCGATGCCGCGACGGCGTCCAGCACGCGGTCGCTGAACAGTTCGGCGTTGGCGAAGAACAAGGGGGCATCCCAGCGAAACAGGACCAGGCCGGGGGTCAGGTGTGCGTCGGGGTAGCGTTTGATGTCGTGGTAGCCCTTGACCCCGTCGGCGCGGCCCAATACGGCGGAGTACGGGCGCCAGGCGTCCCAGAGGAATTCGATGATCGCGATCACGATGGCCAGGCCGATGCCCTCAATCGCGCCGAACACGGCCACGCCGACGGTGCAGACAATCGATAGCCAGCATTCCCAGCGCTGGATGCGATAGATCCGGCGCAGGTCGGTGATTTCAATCAGGCCGATGGCCGAGGCGATCACGACGGCCGCCAGGGCGCTGGACGGTAGGTGTTGCAGCAGGTCCGGTGCCACCACCAGCAGCAAGGCAACCGCGAGTGCGCCGACGACACCGGTCATTTGGGTTTTGGCGCCGGCGGCTTCGGCCACGGGCGTGCGTGACGAGCTGCTGCTGATCGGGAAGCCCTGGAAAAGTCCGGCCGCGAGGTTGGCGATGCCGAGGCCCATCATTTCCTGGTTCGGGTTGACGTAGGTTCGGGTCCGCGCCGCATAGACACGGGAGAGCACGCTGGTGTCGGCGAACGAGACCAGTGCGACGGCGCACCCGCCGATCATCACCGGGACGATGTCGGCGGTGGTGATCCAGGGGATGGCGAATCCGGGCAAGCCTTGGGGGAGCGAACCGAGGACCGACACACCGGCGCGTGTCGCCAGGTCGAGGACTCCCACGGCGACCGTCGCGCCGACCACGGCGATCAGGATGCCCGGCAGTCGCGGCCATCTTTTGAGCAGCAGGATCACTGCCAGGGTGAGCCCGCCTACCGTGAAGGCGGCCCAGTTGACCTTTCCCTCCATCAGCGCCGAGGCGATGGCCCCTATGTTTCTCAATGGGCCGTCGGACTCAATGGAAAAACCGAACAGCTTGGGCAACTGGCTGATCAATACGGTCAGTGCGATGCCGTTCATGTAGCCGTAGCGGATCGGTTTGGACAGCAGCTCGGTGATAAACCCCAGGCGCGCCATACCGGCCAGGATGCACACCGCTCCCGAGACGATCGCCATCATCCCCGCCAGGGCAACGGCACGCTGCGGGTCGCCGCCGGAGAGTGGAATGATGACGGCCAGGATGACGGCCACCAGGGAGGAGTCCGGCCCCATCACCAGAATCCGGCTGGGGCCGAACAGGGCATAGAACAGCAGCGGAACGATGGTCGCGTAGAGGCCATAAATGCCGGGCACGCCCGATGCCACCGCGTAGGCGATACCGACGGGCACCAGCATCGTGGTCAGCACCAGGCCGGCCACGATGTCGTAACGCAACCACGCCCATTGGTATTCGCGCAGCACGCCCAGCCCCGGTAACCAGCGGCGCCAACCGGTCTGTTCGTCCCGGCGGGCTATGCGGCCCGGTTCCGGGAGAGGGGGCGAAGCATCTGGATGGCTCATGAATCGCCCTCGTTAATGGACAGACTCGGCGATATCGAAGTGATCTCAGTGTAGCTATTGCTTCGAATGCGCCATCACTGGAAGCTGTTCACCTAAAGGACCTGGAAGCCGACATGAAATTCGACCTCGCCTACTGCCTCAGCCTCAACGACAAGTTGTCGATCTACGACGTTCGGGATCTGAATTTCGACGAGACGATGGATTTCGACTCCGCCAGGGAACACTTCCAGTGCCCCAACGATGCCTGTCGCCTGGCGTTCGATGCGGCCAATGAGCTGGGCACGTTCAACGCGAAGAATGTGAATTACGTGCGCACCCCGCACTTCAAGAACTTGCCGAGTACGCGGCATGTCGAGGGCTGCCCTTATGTCAGCTTGAAGACGCCGGCGTCGGGTGTGGATGAGGCGGAAACGGATGACAGCCGCGAGGAAAACTTCCCGTCGGAATTGTTACTGACTCGGCGTGAGTATGTGCGCAAGCCGTCCAGCCCGAAGGTTGTGACGGACGAGGGGCGGGATGAGTCGCCAACACCTTCGGTGCCCCATAACGTCGAGCAACCGGGCAAAGAGTCGGCCCCGGACAAGACCAGCGTCTTCGCCCACCCGGTGGAGTGTTTCGTATCGAACTTCGACGACAAGGATTTGCTCAAGCGCGTGCCGCTGAAGATCGGCGAGCACACCGCGCCTTATGGCTCGTTTTTCAAGAAGATCGAATACCTGCAGGACAACAAGGGGCTGATTTACTGGGGCAAGGTCAAGGAGATCAAGGACTACACCCAGAGTTTTCGCATCGATTTCGAGAAGAAGGTCTGGTTCGAAAAGAGGCCTTACTCGGTCAATGTCTACCTGAGCAAAAAACTCATCGACAGCTACCGCAAGCGCAAGGCGTTCCTCGAGGAGATCAAGCACGCCATCGAGAGCGGGCGGGCGTTGTACTGCTTCTTTTATGGCGTGACGCCGGAGCTGAAGCAGGTGCCGAGCAAGAAAAACCCCGAGCAGACGTTCGGGGTGTTCAGCGCCAACATCGAGAATCTGGATCACTTTATCGTGCGGGAGGCGCCGGGGTTGGCGGACAAATAAGTGCAGTGCCGTTCGTCTGCCTGAAAAGAATAATCAAAAATTGCGTTTGATCCGGGCTCAAAACAACTGTACAAAAACACAGTATATTTTGACCAACACTCTCGAGCCCGGAGAACACCATGGCCTCTCAAGCGATGAAAATCACCCTGGAACGTATCGCCCTCTTCCAATTCACCCCGGCCCACTGCGCCCAGGCCCGAGCGATGCTGGGCTGGAGTGTGGAAGAGCTGTCGCGCGAGTCCCGAGTCTCGGTGGAGGCCATTCAACGCTTCGAGGCACGCCAGGAAGTACTGGATGTCACGCGCCTGGCGCTGGCCTATCGGTTCGAATCGGAAGGGTTGGTGTTCTTCCCCGGGTTTGCGCCGGGTCGAGGAATGAATGTGAAAGGGTCGACGCCGAATCCGGTCGGGCGGGCGGATTTTGCGATGGTGGAGTGAGCCAATTCATCGATTGACGATAAATGGCCCCCTGTAGGAGCGAGCCTGCTCGCGATGGACTCAAGGACACCGCGTTTATCCAGGATTTGCGCGTTATCGTTAACGTCCATCGCGAGCAGGCTCGCTCCTACAGGGCGTTCTGCACCACCACTTGCTCACTCTCCCCTTCCACCGCCAGCCACCACGCACCACCACGCTGCGGATGCATCAGGTTGAATGCCTCGCCCATCTGCGGTGTGGTGATCGAGACGTTGCGTTCCCAGGCCAGGGCCAGGATGCGGTCGAAGGGTTCGTACCAGGCGTGCATCGACAGGTCGAAGGTGCCGTTGTGGATCGGCAGTAGCCAGCGGCCCTTGAGGTCGAGGTGGGCTTGCAGGGTTTGTTCGGGTTGCATGTGCACGTGCGGCCAGTCGACGTTGTAGGCGCCGGTTTCCATCAGGGTCAGGTCGAATGGGCCGTACTGTTCGCCGATGCGTTTGAAGCCGTCGAAATAGCCGCTGTCGCCGCTGAAGAAAATGCGTGTGTCACCGTCGATCATCACCCACGAGGCCCAGAGGGTGCTGTTGCTGTCGAACAGGCCACGGCCGGAGAAGTGTTGCGATGGGGTGGCGATGAACCGGATGCCATCGACTTCCGTGCCTTGCCACCAATCCAGTTGGCGGACTTTGCTGGGGTCGATGCCCCACTTGATCAGGGTGTCGCCTACGCCCAGCGGGGCCAGGAAATGTTTGGTCTTGTCCGCAAGTTTCAACACAGCCGCATGATCCAGGTGATCGTAGTGGTCGTGGGACAGGATCACCGCTTCGATCGGCGGCAATGCCTCCAGGCTGATCGGTGGCTGGTGGAAGCGCTTGGGGCCGGCCCATTGCACGGGCGAGGCGCGCTCGGCGAAGACCGGGTCAGTGATCCAGAATTTGTCGCGCAGCTTGAGCAGCACCGTGGAGTGGCCCAGGCGATAGACGCTGTGGTTGGGCGCTGCGATCAGCGCGGCTTGCGTCAGGGCCTGCACCGGGACGGGCGCGCTCGGGCGGGTGTTTTGCGGTTTGTGGAACAGCGCGCTCCACAGGATGCCCATGGTTTTGCCAACGCTTAAACGTTGAACCGGTGTGAAGTTCTGGTATTGGCCTTGAGCCTGTCGGGACGCTTCAGGTGTGGAGGCGTTGTCCGCCGGGGAGTTTGAATTGGCCATGACTGAATGACTCCAGAAAAACCGCGTTTGACGCGATTCTCCGTTTTGGGACGATAAATGGCCAAGGCACGCACGCATCAGCCGGACTTTCTATTTTTTACCGGGCAGGATTAACAAAACATTACACTGCACAGTGTAGTTTCTAGGTTGCATCAAAGTCGATGACAAGTAAACTGCTGAGTGTAGTTTCCCTTTTCTTCCTGCCGAAGCGTACTTATGACAGCTCCACAGCGCCTCACCGACCGAAAACGCCAAGCGATCATTCAAGCCGCGATCATCGAGTTCCGTAACAACGGTTTCGAGATCACCAGCATGGACAAGATTGCGGCCACTGCCGGTGTGTCGAAGCGCACGGTGTACAACCACTTTCCCAGCAAGGAAGAGTTGTTCGCCGAGATCCTCAATCAGTTATGGATCCGGGTGACGGCCGAACAGGAAATGGCCTACCGCCCCGACCTGCCGTTGCGCGACCAATTGCGCGTGTTGCTGATGGCCAAGCTGCAAATGTTGGGCGATGACAATTTTCTCGATCTGGCCCGGGTGGCGATCGCGGCGACCATTCATTCCCCGGAGCGGGCGCAGGATATGGTGGCGCGAATGGGCGAACGCGAAGAGGGGCTGACGGTGTGGATTCGTGCCGCTCAGGCGGATGGCCGATTGAAAGCCGTGGCTCCCGAGTTCGCCGCGCAACAGATTCATGGCCTGCTCAAGTCTTTTGCATTCTGGCCACAGATTTCCATGGGCCAACCCGGCTTGTCAGCCGAGGAGCAAAACACGGTGGCAGATTCCGCGCTGGACATGTTCCTGGGCTATTACCAGCTCTAATCCAGCCGTTTTCAGCACTTGCCGACATTAAATGGCTTCGAAGGACACTGATTATTCCGGCTGGAATAAATGACAATGTGCGCAGCTTTTACCGATGAACGGTAATACTGAACCCCATGCGGTAAAGTGTTTCAGAATGAATCTGGCGCAGGAAATTATGGATAAACAACACGGCAAGGGTTTGTCATTTGCCAGACGCATCTACATGCCTCGAACCATTGGCTTGGGCATCGGCAGTTTCAGTGTGGCCGCTGCCCTGTATCCGTTGCACTTGCCGGTGTGGGTCTGGGTTTTGTTGGCGCTCAATGGTTTTGTCTGGCCGCATCTCGCTTATCAACTGTCGAGCCGCTCGGCCTTTCCCTACAAGGCCGAACGCCGCAATCTGCTTTACGATTCGTTGTGCGGTGGTTTTTGGGTCGCGACGTTCCAGTTCAATCCGCTTTGCACCGTGACCATTCTGGCGATGATGGCGATGAATAATGTCGCCGCCGGTGGCCAGCGGATGTTTCTGTTGGGCAGCCTGAGCCAAGCGGCGGGCGTACTGATTGCCTGGTCGCTGTTCGGTGCGGCATTCACCCTGTCGACCACGCAATTGCAGGTGTGGGCGTGCTTGCCGATGCTGTCGCTCTACCCCTTGGCGTTGGGCATGGTCTGCTACCGGTTGGCGATCAAGCTTTCAGAACATAAACGCACCCTGAGCGCCCTGAGCCGCACCGACAGCTTGACCGGATTGCTCAACCACGGTGCCTGGAAGGACTTGCTGCAACTGAAGTTTCGCGAGTGCAGCAAGCGTCATGAGCAGGCCGTCATCGCACTGATCGACATCGACCATTTCAAGGCCATCAATGACACCTACGGTCATCTCATCGGTGACTCGGTGCTGCGCCAGTTGAGCTTCGAGCTCAAATGCAACCTGCGCGAAAGCGACCTGGCCGGTCGCTATGGCGGTGATGAGTTTTGCGTGATTCTGCCCAACATGCCGCTGAATCAGGCGGTGGACGTGATGGAGCGTTTGCGCAGCGTGTTGCAAGACTATCGGCATGGGGAAGTGCCCGGACTGCGGGTCAGCCTGAGTATCGGTCTGGCGGCCTACCAACCGTCGTTTACCGATGCAACGGCCTGGCTCGATGACGCGGACAAAGCCCTGTACACCGCGAAAAACACCGGACGCAACAAGGTCAGTGTCAGCACAAACAACACCAGCCTGGAAACGTCGAACGCATGATGCGATAGCTTGGCGATTACGCTGCTCGAATGACGCCGGGGCTATAGTGAGCCTCAGTCCCAGCGCCAGGCAGAGAGCACCATGAACACCACGCCAACAGACAACGCCACCGCCGCCCCCGTCGATCACCTGCGTTTCCATCGCCATCACGCCCATCTGGCGCCGACCTTTGGCAATGACAAGTTTGCCCTGCGCGCCGAAGCCTTTGCGCGGTTCTTCGGTACCCCGACCTTTCTCGGCGCCCAAACGCTGATCGTGGTGATCTGGGTGTGCCTCAACCTGTTCGGTGTCACCCACTTCGATGCGTACCCGTTCATCCTGCTCAACCTGGCGTTCAGCCTGCAATCGGCCTATGCCGCGCCACTGATCCTATTGGCCCAGACGCGCCAGGCCGCGCGGGACAAGGCCCAATCCGATGCCGATGCGCAGCACCGCGAAGCGCTGGCGACCGCCAACAGTGAGCGGCAGGCAGAAGCCGCGAAAAACTCCGCGCAACTGCTGGAGCTGCTCGAGCAGAACACCCGCCTCACGGAGATGACCAAGGCCCTCACCGAGCGCATCGAAAACCTGACGTCGGAAATGCATCAACACTTCGTGCGCAAGGATGAACCACAGGCCTGAACGGTTTCACGGCAGTTTCAGCGCCCGCCCCAGCTCATCGAACAAGGTGACCACCGAGCGCAAGGCGCGGCAGTCGGGACGGGTCAGCAGCCACAGCGCGGTGTCGTATCCGTGCAATGGCTCGCCCAGCGGCCGCAATCCCTCGCCGATCAAGAAGTCCGGCAACGCCGCGACACCCAGCCCCGCCCTGACCAGCTCGGTAACCGACAGCATGCTGTTGCAACGGTAACCCGGCGTTACGCCCGGCAAGGCCTGGCGACGCCAGGTCACGGTCGGGTGATCCGGCAGGAAGTCATCCGGGGCGATCCAGGTCAATGAGGCCAGGTCTGTGGTGTTGACCGATTGCAGGTATCGCTCGCTGGCACACACGCGGTAGGCAATGTCCGCCAGTCGCCGTCCCACCAGGTGCTCCGGTGGCGTGCGGGTCAGGCGCAGGGCGATATCGGCATCCCGGCGGCTGAGGTTGGCAAAATCATTGGACGTGCTGAGTTCGAGCGTCAGGGCCGGATAGTTCGGCATGAACTGCGCCAGCGCCGGCAACAGCAAACCTTGCAGGACCGAATCGGTACAGGTCAGGCGCACGATGCCGCTGATCACTTCACCGCCCTGCTCCACACCGATGCGCGCCGCCTCCAGCGCCTGTTCAGCGCGCTCGGCCTGCTCAGCCAGTGACTGCGCCAGGGTGGTGGGCAGGTAACCGGCGCGGCTTTTTTCGAACAATTGCTGACCCAACGCAGCCTCCAGCCGGCGCACCGCTCGAAACACCGTCGAGACGTCCACCTTCAACAGCTGTGCGGCGCGGGCCAGAGAGCCGCCGCGCACCAATGCGAGGATCAGGGCCAGGTCCGGGTAGTCCAGTCGATAGTGCGTCGCTGCATTGATCACTTGGGAAAACGCCAATATTGAGTGCGTGAACGCCAATCTATAGTGGGCCTCAGGAATCAACAAGTGCAGAGGCCACTCATGGAAAACCGTCCGATTCGAATCGCCCTGATCGGCGACTACGACCCGCAAGTCACCGCCCACCAGGCCATTCCCGTAGCCCTTGAAATGGCCGCTGAACACAGCAGCCTGAACGTGCAATGGCAATGGTTGGCCACCGATGAAATCCACAGCGAGACACCGCTGCACCCATTCGATGGTTTTTGGTGTGTGCCGGCCAGCCCGTATCGCAACATGGACGGTGCATTGCTGGCGATCCGTTTTGCCCGCGAACAACGGCGACCTTTCCTCGGCACCTGCGGCGGTTTTCAACACGCGGTGCTGGAATATGCGCGCAATGTGCTGGGCTGGTCGGATGCCGAACACGGCGAGACGGCGCCCGATGCAGCACGGGCGCTGCTGACGCCACTGTCGTGTGCGCTGGTCGAGGCCGTCGATTCCATACATCTGGCTGAAGGCTCATTGATCGCACAGGCGTACGAAGGCGCCGAGATTCGTGAAGGCTATCGCTGTCGCTATGGGGTGAATCCGCAGTTCGAAGGAGAGCTGCTCAAGCGCGAGCTGCACGCCGTCGGCCACGATTCGCAACAGGGACTGCGCGCGGTCGAACTCAGCGGCCATCCGTTCTTTGTCGCGACCTTGTTTCAGCCCGAGCGGGCGGCACTCGGGGGCGTCTTGCCGCCGCTGGTTGGCGCCTTTGTCCAAGCCTGTGCGGGACGCTCGTCGTGATCGCCAATACGCCAACGGCACCTTACTACGCGGTGATCTTCACTTCGCTGCGCACCGAGGACGATCAGGGTTATGCCGAAGCGGCCGCAAGGATGCTGGAACTGGCCCGTGAACAGCCGGGGTTTCTTGGTGTGGAGTCGGCGCGGGGTGAGGATGGGCTTGGAATTACGGTGTCGTACTGGGCCAGCGAGGCGGCGATTCTGGCGTGGAAGCAGCATCCAGAGCATACGGCGATTCGCGAGCGTGGGCGTTCGACCTGGTATGCGCGGTGTCATACAAGGGTGTGTCGGGTTGAGCGGGCCTACGGCTTCAGTCTGTAAATGATGCGGTGTTTTTGAGGCCGTCTTCGCGAGCAAGCCCGCTCCCACAGGGGACGCGGGTGTACACAAGATTGTTCCCAACGCAAAAACCTGTGGGAGCGGGCTTGCCCGCGAAGAGGCCAGAACAGTCACCCCAAAAAACTCAACCCCGAACCAGACTGCGAACCGCCGATATCTCCGGCACTTCCCCCCGGTTCATGTACACCCGCAATGGCTCGGTGATGTTGATCCGGTCATCGATGTTCTGGTCCAGCAACAACTGGATCAATTCGCGCTTGAGCGTCATCGCCTGCCCGGGCCCAGCCCCCCAGACGAATTCGCTGGTCGGGATGATGCCGTCATCCGCCACGTCCATGCCGAACGAGTCTTCGCTGAAGCGCACGAGGTAGTGGCCGGTCTTGCGGTTGAGGCCGACGAAGCCTTTGAGTTGGTCGGCCGCCTGGCAGATCAGTTGGGAAGTGATGCGCATGGTAAACCCCGCAATGGTGATCGTTGGTTTACACACAGGGCCTGCGTTTCCCTCTGCCGGGGAAATTGCAAGGTCCAGCGTACTGCAAACGGGCGCACAAAAGTGCTGACGAAAATCAGCTTCAGGCAGATTTATGTCGGTCTCGTGATAGCGCCTGCAAAGATGAGTTGCTAAAAGGGAGCGCTCACTCATTGCGAAAGGATCTCGACCATGCCCGCAACCTTTACTAAAAACGCCCTGTTGTTGAGCCTGCTGCTGGGCCTCGGCCAGGCACAGGCCGCCAGCGAACCCGGTCCCACGGAACTGGCGACCCGTTTGGGCATTCCGCACCCGGCGGTGATCGCCCACCGTGGCGCGTCTTTCGATGCGCCGGAATCCACCGCTGCGGCCTACAAGACGGCCCGCGACCTGGGCGCCGATTACCTGGAACTGGATCTGCAGCGCAGCAAGGACGGCGTGCTGTTCGCCCTGCACGACAACAACCTGCAACGCACGACCGACGTCGCCAGCAAATTCCCCGAGCGCAAGGACAGCCCGGCCAATGCATTCACCATGGCCGAGCTGAAAACCCTGGATGCGGGCAGTTGGTTCAATGCCGCCTACCCGGATCGCGCGCGTCCTGCCTTCGCCGGCCTGAAGATTCTGCCCCTTGATGAAATCATCGACATCGCCGAGGGCAACGCCCTGCACAAGCCCGGGCTGTACATCGAGACCAAGGAACCCAAGCAGTTTCCCGGCATCGAACACGACCTCAAGGAAAAACTCCAGGCCCGTGGCTGGCTGAACCCCAGCGAATCGAAACCGGCCAACAGCACGCTGGCGGTTGGCCAGGGCAACGGCAAGGTGGTTCTGCAGACCTTCGAGAAGAGCAGTCTCGAACTGCTGCAAAAGGAAATGCCGAAGGTGCCGAAGATCCTGCTGTTGTGGGTCGGTGAAGGCAGCATCGAGCCCAAGTCCAGGGTGACCTTTGCCGAGTCCGGCGCCAAGGACAAGGCCGCTTACTACGCCGCACAACAACCGAAGGACAAAGCCGAATTCCAGCGCTGGGTCGACTACGCCAAGGCCCAGGGCGCAATCGGCACCGGCCCGTCCGCAGCCCTGGCCCAGGGTGGCGACCAGAGTTACTCGGACCTGGTGCAACCCTGGATGAACCAGTACACCCACGATCAGGGCCTGCTGGTGCACGTCTACACCATCGACGATGCGGTGGACTACCAGAAAGTCATGGACGCCGGCGTCGACGGCATTTTCACCAACCGCGCCAGTGAGTTGTTGAAGTTCTATAAACGTCCGGCGGTGGCCAGCGTGGCGCAGGTACTACAGAACAACGGCTACTGATCCGCAATCACGCAAAACCCTGTGGGAGCGTGGCTTGCCCGCGAAGAGGCCATCAGCTTCAACATCAACGCTGACTGACACTCCGCTATCGCGGGCAAGCCACGCTCCCACAGGGATTGATGCAGGACATGATGGAGGTTTTAAGGGTGGCTTAAGTTACAAAAGCTAACCTGATCTCACTTGAACAGATCACCCAAGGAAAGAAGCCCATGAAGACTCTGACTGCTTTGTTTACCGCTGCAACCCTGACCCTCACTGCCGGTCTGGCCCAGGCCGACGTGCGCGTGGATCAGATCCCGCAACTGGTCAAGGACGGCAAGATCAAGCCCCTGGAAGATCTGAACAAGATCGCTCTGGATCTGCACCCAGGCGCCACGATCACCAAAACCGAGCTGGATAACCATTTCAACGGTTACGAGTATGAGATCGAGTTGCGCGACGCCAAGAACGTCGAGTGGGATGTGGACATCGATGCCTCTAACGGCAAGGTCCTGGAAAACAAGCAAGACAAGTAATCACAACACACAAAAGCCGCACGCTCTGACGATCGTGCGGCTTTTTGCGTTTAAGCGCTCAGGCGCGCCGTCACCTCGTTCAACTGACCCGACAAACCGTGCAAGTTGTTGCTCGCCGCTTCGGTGCGCTGCACGTTGTCAAGGTTAGTGCTGGCGATGCTGGTGATCTCGGTGAGGTTGCGCGAGATGTCTTCGGCCACCGAGGTCTGTTCTTCGGCTGCGGTGGCGATCTGCCGGTTCATGTCGCGGATGGCTTCCACGGCCAGGGTGATGCGTTCGAGCATGGCGCCGGCCTCGGTCACCTGCTGCACGCTTTCTTCGCTGCGCGACTGACCGCTTTCAATCGCCTGGGCTGCTTCGATAGCACCGGTCTGCACGGTTTGAATGATCTGGTTGATCTCGATGATCGACGCAGCCGTGCGCTGGGCCAGGCTGCGGACTTCATCGGCCACCACGGCAAAACCGCGCCCGGCCTCACCGGCGCGGGCCGCCTCGATGGCCGCGTTGAGCGCCAGCAGGTTGGTCTGTTCGGCGATGCCGCGAATCACTTCCAGGACCTTGCCGATGCGCCCGCTGTCGGTTTCCAGTTGGCGGATGACCGTGGCGGTGTTGGCGATTTCGCCACGCATTTGGGTGATGGTGTGGATGGTGCCCTGCATGACTTTTTCGCCCTGCTGGGCGGACTGGTCGGCATCGTCGGCGGCCCGCGCCGCTTGCGCGGCATGACGCGCCACTTCCTGCGCCGTGGCGGACATTTCGTTCATCGCCGTGGCCACCTGATCGGTGCGGTTGAACTGCTCGTTGGTGCCGCCGGCCATCACGGTGGCGATCGAGTTCAACTCACCGCTGGCGCTGTCCAGGTCCGACGCGCTGCGCTGCAAACGGCTGAAAGTTTCGGCGAGGAAATCGCGCAGGGTGTTGGCGGCGATCGCCAGTTTGCCCAACTCGTCCTGACGGGTGCTGGCCACGCGCTCGGCAAGACGACCCTGGCTGAGTTGCGCCACGTATTCGA
The DNA here is from genome assembly GCF_054343835.1 of Pseudomonas sp. GNP012. Taxonomy (NCBI): domain Bacteria; kingdom Pseudomonadati; phylum Pseudomonadota; class Gammaproteobacteria; order Pseudomonadales; family Pseudomonadaceae; genus Pseudomonas; species Pseudomonas sp. GNP012. The sequence continues at coordinate 4,084,257 of NZ_JBTGUU010000001.1, forward strand.
TCAGTTTGCGGATCGGTTCGACCAGGTTGCGGTTGACCAGCCAGAGGCTCAGCAGGCCGATCAACAACCCCGAAACCAGCATCACGACAAGCCCCAGCAGCACCGTGCGATCGGCGGCGGCGCTGATCAAGGTCGACTGTTCGGCGCCTTGCTTGCGCAACTCGCTGACCAGTGCGCTCATCTGATCGCTGGTCGCACGATCTACGCCTTTGACCGCGGTATCGCCCACCGTCGGATCACCACCGGCGGCCACGAACGCGTCCCGCCCCTTCTGATACGCCGCGCCCAACTGGCGATGTTCGTCACGCAAGCGCTCGATGCGGCTCTTGAGTGACGGCTCGATGCCCTTCTGCGCGGCCAGTTCGCCGAGGATGTTTTGCACATCGCGCTGACGCTCTTCGAATTGCCCCCAGTACTTGCTCAGGTCCGCCGGTTGCTTGCCGCGCAACAGGACGTTTTTCCACTCTTGCACCTGCACCTTGAATTGCAGGTTGGCTTCATCGATCAATTGCGAGGTGTGCAGCGGGCCCTCGATCAGATTGGCGTAGCTCTGCACGCCACTGGACAGGAAATGAAAGCACGCCAGGGCGATCAACAGCATCGCCAGCAGGCTGCCACTCAGCAGGGCGAGAATTTGTGCTCTCAAGGACTTTTGCAAAAGCATCGATGGGTACTCATGACAGGAATGAGGCACGCCCAAAAAAGGCGTGAAAGGTGTCCGGACATCCCTGTCTGCGGTCTCGGCCGAGGCCTGCGGCGCGCAACTTAACCCAAGCGTGATCGGCGTGCCAGAGCGATTCTTTAGAAAAATCCGACCACCGGTAGAGCATTCGTTTGCGTTATTTTCCTGTCACAAAAACGTCATCCAGGCTTGCGATGATGCCGCTCAAGTGAACCTGTAAAACACGCGACAGGCGCCTCCCTTGCGAGTCCTAATGAACCACAGCATCGATCACAGTCATCGCGATACGGATCTGTTCGGCCTTCTTTACGGTTTCAGTTTTCGCCCCGGTGAGGCCGGTCGGGAAATCAACTCCGCCCAAGCCTTGCAGTACCTGCAACAACCGGAAAGTGACGAACAGTTTCTCTGGCTGCACCTGAACCTGGCCCATGCCGCGTGCGAGCGCTGGATGAAAAGCCATCTGCAATTGCCCGAGGAATTTTTCGAAGCGCTGCACGAAGGCTCGCGCTCGACCCGCATCGAGCATGTCGACTCCGCGTTGCTGGCGGTGGTCAACGACGTGGTGTTCAACCTCAGCAACATGGTCTCCTCGGATGTCTCGACCTTGTGGGTGTGCGCCCGCAGCCGGCTGATCATCAGCGCCCGTCTGCAGCCGCTGCACTCGGTGGACAAGTTGCGCTCGTCGGTGAAGGCCCGGGAATGCTTTCGCTCCCCGCTGGAGCTGCTGGTGCATCTGCTGCGCGACCAGGGTGAAGTGCTGACCCAGATCGTGCGCAAGACCAGCCAGAGCGTGGACCAGATCGAAGACGAGTTGCTCTCCTCGCGCCTGTCGACCAACCGCGCCGAGCTGGGCGCCAATCGCCGGGTGCTGGTGCGCTTGCAACGGCTGCTGGCGCTGGAGCCAGGCTCATTGCTGCGCCTGCTCAACCGGCCGCCGCAATGGCTGCAAAAGGAAGACGTGAAGGAGCTGCGCAAATCCACCGAGGAGTTTGCGCTGATCATCAACGACCTCACGGCGCTGGGTGAGCGGATCAAGCTGTTGCAGGAAGAGATCGCCGCCAACATCAACGAACAGACCAACCGCACGCTGTTCACCCTGACAGTGGTGACGGTGCTGGCGCTGCCGATCAACATCATCGCCGGTTTCTTCGGCATGAACGTCGGCGGCATTCCGTTGGCCGATGACCCGCAAGGATTCTGGATCCTGGTGGCACTGGTCGCGACCTTTACCGTGATTGCCGGACGCTGGGCGTTTCGCAAGCAGCAGGATTATTAGGATCAAAAAATCGCAGCCTATGGCAGCCCCTACAGCTGTAGGAGCTGCCGAAGGCTGCGATCTTTTGACTTTGCTTTTAAAAACAAGATCAAAAGATCGCAGCCTGCGGCAGCTCCTACAGGGCGCACAACCTCATCCCGGCCAGTGTCTGAGCCGGGATTTCTTTGTGTGGCAAACGCATTTCATCGCAAATTCAGGGGTTTGCGCTGTTATTGATCCGGCACCCGCCAGATTGCACTTCAGTTTGCTAACGTGTGGCCGACTCTTAAGAGACTCGATGTATTCAGGAGTGGAATCGTGAATCTGTACATCAATCAGCTTCAACACAAAGCTGACTTCAAAGAAGCCATCTACGCCGGCGATATCTTCCTGAACACTCAGCTGCGCGCCGCCAAAGAGCTGTGTGCGTTCGCCCAGGAAAGCATCACGGCCGCCTTCGATGGCGAAACCAACCACCAGGCGCTGCACACGCTGATGCCGGTGCAAGAGTTCGTGGTGCTGGTGACTCGCCTCAAGGGGCAGTTCACCAACAGCCTGCGGGCCAAGGAGCTGATCCGCAGTTTCACCGACGAAATCGGTGCCGCTCCCGAGGAATTCATATTCGACGTACCGCGCATTCGTGTCGTGCCCAACTACGACTACCTGCACGCCGGCGTCAGCTACGCCTACAAGCCTCATCGCGATACCTGGTACGGCGGAGTCGACTGCCAGATCAATACCTGGATGCCGGTCTACACGATCCAGCCTGACCAGACCATGATGATCAACCCGGCCTACTTCGACGCCCCGGTGCAAAACACCTCGGCGCAGTGGAGCCTGGCCGACTGGATCGGCGTGCAACGCCAACGCGCCCAGGACAACATCAAGGAAGAGGCGCGCCAACACCCGGTGCCCACCGAAGCCATCAACACGGCCTCCGAACTGCGCGTCGCCGGCAACACGGGCGAGATGCTGGTGTTTTCAGGCTCGCACCTGCACGGCACCGTGCCCAATTACACGCAACAGACCCGCTTCAGCGTGGACTTTCGCCTGATGCACCTCGACGACATCAGGCACAAGCGCGGCGCGATTAACGTCGACAGCGCCTGCCCGGATGTCGGCGCCGGTTTCAAAGACTACTTCCACGTCCACGACTTTTCGAATTTCCAAGGAATCCCGCAATGACCAAGCGTCGCATCACGCCCGCCGAGGCCCAGTACAACGAAACCCGTACCAACGTCCTGAAACGGGTCGATGCCGAATACGTGGCCGACGCTCCGTTCGTCTTCGCCAACCGCATTGGCGTAACCGCCGCGCTGTCGCGCATGGAACTGTTCAAGAAGGTCGCCGAAGTACCGGGCGCGATCATTGAATGCGGCGTGTACAAGGGCAACTCGTTGATGCTCTACATGCACCTGTCGATGATTCTCGAGCCCTACGCGATCAACCGTTCGATCGTGGGCTTCGACACCTTTGAAGGCTTCCAGAGCATCGACAAGAAAGAAGACCCGGCCGACGTCAACGAGACCATGTTCGCCGACACCGACCAGTCGCTGATCCAGGACATGATCGACGCCAACGACCTGTTGCGCCCGGTCAATCGAATCCCGCGTTGCGAGCTGGTCAAGGGCGACATCGTCAAGACCGTACCGGAGTGGGTCAAGACCCGCCCGGACCTGGTCGTGGCCATGCTGATCCTCGACACCGACCTGTACGAGTCGACCAAAGTCGCGCTGGAAACCTTCCTGCCGTACATGCCCAAAGGCGCGATCGTGGTGCTCGACGAAGTCGCCTACCGCAACTTCCCGGGCGAAACCAAGGCCCTGCGTGAAGTGCTCGACCTGAACAAGATCGAACTCAAGCGCCTGCCGTTCGATTCGTGCGTGGGTTACTTCCACGTCTGATCCAAAGACCTGGAAACTGGTGCAAAAACCTGTGGGAGCGAGCCTGCTCGCGAAAGCGGTCTGACATTCAGCATTGATGTTGACTGTCACGCAGCCATCGCGAGCAGGCTCGCTCCCACAAGGGTTAACATCAAATGGCCGAGCGGATCACCTCTCCCAGCCAGTCCATGAACACCCTCACCCGCAACGGCAAATGCCGCTGCCGGGCATAGAGCAGCGACGCCTCCATGGACGGCGCATTGAACGGCGACAACACCTCGACCAGTTCACCGCTTTGCAGGTATTGCTGCATGCCCATTCTCGGCGCCTGAATCAGCCCGAAACCACCCAGGCAGGCGGCCTCATAGGCATCGGTGCTGTTGACCGTGACACTGCCGGCCATCGGCAGTCGCTGCACCTGCCCCTTGTCGACGTACACAAAGCCTTCCGAACGCGAACCCAAAACGCCGACGTAGTGCACCAGCCGATGCCGCGCCAGATCATCCAGCCGCTCGGGCACGCCATAGCGCTGCAGATACGCTGGGCTGGCGCAATTAACCATGGTGAAGTCACACAGGTGTCGCGCCACCACCGATTGGTCCGGTTGGGCGCCGATACGCAGCACGCAATCGAAACCTTCGGCGAGCAGATCGACCCGACGGTCGGTGCTGCTGATTTCCAGCTCAAGCAGCGGGTGCTGCGCCATGAACGCCGGCAGGCGCGGCATGACCACGCGACGGGCGAGAATGTTCGGCAGGTCGATGCGAATGCGCCCCACCAGCGACGCCTCGTCCTGGCGAAACAAGCCCTCGATCTCGTCCATATGTGACAGCAGGTCCTTGCTGCGCTCATACAACACCAAACCATCCTGGGTCGCCTGAACCTTGCGCGTGGTGCGTTGCAACAGCCGGGTGCCGAGCAATGCCTCCAGCGCCTGCACATGCTCGGACACCGTTGATCGAGGCAGCCCGAGGCTTTCGCCGGCCTGGGTGAAACTCGACATCTCGCTGACACGGACAAAGGTGCGCAACAGTTCCAGTTTGTTCATCAGCCTGCTCTTTAATTGTTCGGCCTATCCGACCAGTGATTCCGGTTTCACTCTGTTTATCACCCCTGTGCGGATAAATAAACTTCCTCACATCAACCGCCCACTGCACTTGAGGAAGTCCCATGAACCGTAAAATCGCACTGATCACCGGCGCCAGCCGCGGCCTCGGCAAAAACGCAGCCCTGCATCTGGTCGCCCAAGGCATCGACATCATCGGCACCTACAACAGTCGCGCCGATGAGGCCCAGGCACTGGTGGCCGAGATCGAAAGCCTGGGCGGTCGCGCCGTCATGCTGCAACTGGACGTTGCCCGGAGTGAAAGCTTCAGCGCCTTCGCCAGCGAAGTCGCGAAGGTCCTGCACAGCCACTTCGAGTGCGAGCGTTTCGATTTTCTGGTGAACAACGCCGGGATCGGCCTGCACGCCAACTTCGTCGACACCACTGTCGAACAGTTCGACCTGTTGGTGAACATCCAACTCAAGGGGCCGTTTTTCCTCACGCAGAACTTGTTGCCATTGCTCAATGACGGCGGGCGCATCATCAACATTTCCAGTGGCCTGACCCGTTTCAGCCTGCCGGGCCACAGCGCCTACGCGGCGATGAAAGGCGCGATGGAAGTGTTGACCCGCTACCAGGCCAAAGAACTCGGTGCGCGCAATATCGCGGTGAATATCCTCGCACCCGGCGCGATTGAAACCGATTTCGGCGATGGCGCCGTGCGCGACAACCCCGGGTTGAACACCCTGGTGGCGAACAACACCGCCCTGGGTCGCGCCGGTTTGCCGGATGACATCGGCGCCGCGATTGCGCTGCTGCTCGCGCCGGGCAGCCAGTGGATCAATGGCCAGCGCATCGAGGCATCGGGGGGGATGTTTTTGTAAGATCAAAAGATCGCAGCCTGCGGCAGCTCCTACATCGATTGGGTGTAGGAGCTGCCGCAGGCTGCGATCTTTTTTTCGTTACTGCGCGCAAGACTGGCGCACGACCACCCGCTCCCGAACCACGTCATACACCCAGTGGTACACGTAGGTGTACGGCAGGAAGAACAGCAACACACCGATATCCAGCAGGAACGCCTGCCACAGGCTGACATTCAGCCACCAGGCAATCAGCGGCACGCCAAGCGCGACCAGACCGCCTTCGAACAACAACGCATGCACCACGCGGACCCAGGCGTTGTGGGCGATGGCGAGGCGCTTGAGCACCCGGTCGAACATCCCGTTGAAGACCACGTTCCAGGCCAGGGCCAGGGCGGCGATGAGGACAGTGACCATGCCCATTTCCAGCATCGGTTTCTTCATGATCCAGGCCAGCAGCGGGGTACAGATCAGGATGGCCAGCAGTTCGAAGCCGATGGCCTGGAAAATACGTTCAGTAATGGATTTGTTGGCGCTCATGGCCGAACTCCCTTGAGTGACTGTGGTTGCCATGATCTGTCATCACACCGATACTTCATAACCAATAACCATCGATCAAGGCGATAGCTCATGGCCTCTCACGAAGTGTTGCTGGCGTTTGTCGAAGCCGCGACCCAAGGCTCGTTTTCCGCCGCGGCGCGCAAGCTGGGTCGCAGTCAGTCGACCATCAGCGCGGCAGTGGCCAGCCTGGAAATCGATCTCAACCTGACGCTGTTCGACCGCAGCAGCCGCAAGCCCGGGCTGACCCCGGCCGGACGCGTCATGCTGCAACGGGCCGAAGACATCCTGGCCGCCAGCAGTCGCCTGGAGATGAGCGCCCGTCAACTGTCCCAAGGGGTGGAAGCGAAGCTGACGGTGGCGCTGTCCGATACCTATCAGTCGGACCGTTTCGAGGCGTCACTCAGTGCCTTTGAACAGCGTTACCCGGATCTTGAACTCGAATGCCTGATCGCCGAATGCGATGACCTGGTGTCGCTGGTGCAAAGCGGCCGGGCGCAGATTGCCTTCGCCGAAATGCAGGACAGTTACCCGCCGGACCTGGTCAGTTCGACGGTGGACGAGCGCACGGAAATCGCCCTGTTCGTGTCCCCTGCCCACCCGCTGGCAAGGCTGGACTACGTCGATCAGGACGTACTGCAGCAACACCGCGAACTGCGCCTGGCGACCATCGTCAATCCCTATGAAAGTCGGGCGAAGGGTCGCGTCTGGTCGGCACCGAGTTATCTGATGCTGCTGGAAATGGCCCAGGGCGGATTCGGCTGGGCGCCGTTGCCCCGTTGGCTGGTGGAGCGCTTCGGGCCCGGCACCCTGCAGGAACTGGTGGTGCGCGGCTGGCCGAAAACGGTGTCGGTGGATGCGTTGTGGTCGCGGCTCAATCCACCGGGGCCGGCGGGGAGCTGGTTGCTGGGCAAGATGCTGGAATAGCGGTGTGGCCTTCGCGAGCAGGCTCGCCTCCCACAGGGATTAACAACGCAGCCCCCTGTGGGAGCGAGCCTGCTCGCGAAGAGGCCAGCCAACATCACATCAATCCAGCGCCTTGAGCCTGTCTTCAATAAACCGCCGCTCCGGCTCCTGCCGGGTCAACTCCAGTGCCCGTTCCCACGCCGCCCGCGCCTCTTGCTTGCGACCCAGTTGCCGACAAAACTCCGCCCGCGCCGAATGCGCCAGGTGGTAATCCAGCAGTTCGCCCCGCGCCAGAATGGCGTCGACCAGCATCAGCCCCGCCTGTGGTCCATCGCGTTGGGAAATCGCCGCCGCACGATTCAACTCGATCACCGGCGACGGCACCGCCCGTAGTAGCACGTCATACAGGCCGACAATCTGCGGCCAATCGGTTTCCCCCGCCGTCGAGGCTTCGGCATGCACTGCCGCGATGGCCGCTTGCAGGCAATAGGGCCCGAATCGCCCCGTGCCCAGCGCGTGCTCGATCAGCGCGCAGCCTTCAGCGATCAACCCGGCGTCCCACAGCGAACGGTCCTGCTCGTCCAGCACAATCAACTCGCCGCTCGCCGAAGTCCTGGCCGGGCGCCGCGACTCGTGCAGCAGCATCAACGCCAGCAAGCCCATCACTTCCGGTTCCGGCAACAACTCCACTAGCAACCGGCCGAGACGGATCGCCTCGCGGGTCAATTCCTCGCGGACCAGTTCGGCGCCGATGGACGCCGAGTACCCCTCGTTGAACACCAGGTAGATCACCCGCAATACGCTGTCCAGGCGTTCGGGCAACTCAGCCAGCGTCGGCACTTGATAAGGGATTTTCGCGTCGCGGATCTTCGCTTTGGCGCGCACGATGCGCTGGGCGATGGTGGCCGGGGCCGAGAGAAAGGCCCGGGCGATTTCTTCCGTGGTCAGGTCGCAGACTTCCCGCAGCGTCAGTGGAACTTGCGCGTCCGCCGCCAGGGCCGGGTGGCAGCAAGTGAAGATCAGCCGCAGGCGATCGTCTTCCACGTCTTCATCACTCCAGTCTGCCTGTTCCAGCTCCTCCAGCTGCGCGATCAGCAAAGGCTGCGACGCGGTAAATCGGGCGCGTCGGCGCAAGGCATCGATGGCCTTGAAGCGCCCGGCGGACACCAGCCAGGCCCGCGGATTGTCCGGCACGCCGTCACGCTGCCAGCGTTCGACCGCGACGAAAAACGCCTCGTGCAAAGCCTCTTCGGCGAGGTCGAAATCACCGAGCAAACGAATCAGGGTCGCAAGAATGCGCCGCGACTCTTCGCGATAGACCCGCTCGACCTGCGCCTGAACCGGCAGCCCTGGCATCTTAAGGATTCAACTGCCGAACGGGGCGCACTTCGACACTGCCGACCCGGGCCGCCGGAATGTTCCCGGCGACCTGGATGGCTTCGTTGAGGTCCTTGGCATCGATCAGATAAAAACCGGCCAGCTGCTCCTTGGTTTCAGCGAATGGACCATCGGTGATCGACATCTTGCCGTTGCGCATGCGCACGGTGGTGGCGGTCTGCACCGACTCCAGCGCCTCGGCGGCGACCATCCGGCCACTGCCCTGGATCGACTCGGCATAGGCCATGCACTCTTCGTCCTTCGGGCTTTCCGGCAGCGAATGCAGCAGGTGCTCATCGCTGTAGACCAGGCATAAGTACTTCATCACGCTCTCCTTATCGAACGATCAACTATGGTCGCTGACTGGCATTCTGGCTCGGCTTCCCGACGATCAGGGCTTGAGGTCGAACAGCGTCGCGCCGCTGGTCATGTCGAACGGCGCCGACCAATGTTCGTGGACGATCTGCCACAGCCCGGCTTCCTGCCGATAGCAAGCGGTGACGCGCATCCAGCAAGACTGGGTTTCGCCCTTCTCGTTGGTGCCACCGCACTGGGCCAGCCAGTGAGCGAACGCAATCTCCTGGGACGGCTCGATGGTGATTTCGTGGAATTCGAAGATGTGCGGGCCGGGGCACATTTCCATGCAGGCCTGCCAATGCGCGCGATACGCCGGCTTGCCCTTGAATTGCAGGGCCTTGACCGCGTCGAAGGAGACGATGTCATCGGCATACAGGGCCATGACTTTTTCAATGTCCTTGGCCATGACCGCCTGACGATAGTTCTCGATGAGGTTCTGGATCTTGGTTTGCGAGTTCATGGTGGTTCTCCGTGGTTTTTATTGGAAGACACCCTTAGTCGTCTGGCGATCCGGCGAATCGACAGAAGAAATAAAAATAATCCAAACGGCCAGAATCGCTAGAATCCGAAGTTCTATTCATGTTGGAAAAAGGACACTCCCGTGACAGCCCGACTCGTGCCTTACGAAAGCCTGAATGCGCTGCAGCGCCAGCAGATCGAGGCCATTGAAGTACATCCGGAGCAGATAAAGTTCTCCGGTGATATCCACGGTGCATTGCACACCTTGTTGTCCAGGCCCGGTCCGGGGGTCAAAGGATTTGCCCTGCTGGCCGAAGACATTCCCGTGGCCTTCCTGCTGCTCAAGCGTCCGCCGGTGTTGCCGGCCTGGGCCGACGAACACAGCGCCACCCTGCATGCCCTGCAGGTCGATCAACGTGCCCAGGGCAAAGGCTACGGCAAGGCCTGCCTGCAGGCACTGCCCGAGGCAGCGCGCCTGGCCTGGCCGGAAATCCGCGGGCTGGAGCTGTCGGTGGATGCCGATAACGAAGCTGCCATCGCCCTGTACGAAAGGTTCGGCTTTGTCGACAGCGGCGAGGCGTACAAGGGCAGGATCGGCTATGAGCGGCGGATGGGCCTGACCTTTTGAGGTAACCCCATTCAAATGTGGGAGCGGGCTTGCTCGCGAAGGCGGAGTGTCAGCCAACGATGATGTCGACTGACACTCCGCCTTCGCGAGCAAGCCCGCTCCCACAGGGGACCTCAGTGTGGCTTACAGTTCGAGCACCATCTCATGCCAGGCCATGCCGCCATGGTCCGACGCCGATGGCTTGACGTAGGCAAAGCCGAACCCTGCATACAACGGAATGTGCCGCTCCTTGCACATCAGGTTGATGCTGACCTTGCCCATCGCCCGCATACGCTCGATGAATTCGCCCATCAAAAGCTTGGCCAGGCCCTGGCCCTGATAATCCGGGTGCACCACCACCGACATGATCACCACATGCGGGCCAGCCGGATCGTGGCCGATCAGCTCCTTGAACGCCTCGTTCGACATTTCCACCTGAAACGCCGCGCCGGAGTTGATGAAACCGGCGACGACGCCGTCCACTTCAGCAACGATAAACCCCTCGGGCCAGGTGGCGATGCGGGTGGCGATTTTCTCGCGGGTCGCGGCTTCGTCACCTTCATAGGCAAGGGTTTCGATAGCAAAGCAGCGGTCCAGATCGGCGGCGGTGACGTTGCGGATGACGGTGTTCATGGCGGCTCGGGATCAGCATGGGAAAGGCTGGGGATGATAAATCAGCCGCCGTGGGACATCGAGAGACGAATCGGCTGATCCGCCTCCCGACACACCTCTCACGCTTTGATCGGTATCCAGATCTCCAGCTTGCCGGTATTGAGCTTCGGGTTGAAGTCTTCGCTGTAGCGCTCCAGCTCCGGCGCATCCAACACCTCATGCCCCGACTGCGGCTGCCAGGTGCCGAAGATGTACTGAAACAGTTGCGGCAAGGTGTCCAGCGGCCCCTTGTGCTCGAACACCGCGTAAAGCTGCGGCTGAACTTCCACCCAGCGGTAGGTTTCCGGCAAGTCGTCGAGCCTGCTGATCTCGACCCCGGCGATGTAATCGAAGCCGCCCTTGCCATCGAAATTGCAGCAGACGCCGTAGGTGACTTCGCCTTTCTGGCCCGGAATCTGGCCCATATGCGGGATGAATTTCTCCCAGAGCTCGGGAATACCCTGGGTGGTTTGCTGGGTGAATTGTCCGCCCAGCCCTGCAATCAGCAGGAAGTGCCCGTGTTCGAAGCGCGGTTGCGTCAGTTCGACGCGTGCTAACTCATCCATGACTCGACTCCTGACGCATAAAAATGGGTTCGGCTGGGAGTATAGAAGCCAAACCCGATTCGCCCAGCTACAGGGCGTGCAACGGCTCGACCGCACCGGCGCCAACGAACTCGTTGTAACCCGATAGGATCACGTAGACCGCGAAATAGCAGAAGATCGCCGCCGATGCCATGTAGGAATAACGCAGCAACTTGTCGCCGAGCAACTTGCCGCCGTGGCTCGCGGCAAAGCACAGCCCGACACACCAGAGAATCCCCGCGCAGAGAAAACCGCCGAGAAACAGCGCGGAGCTGAGGGCGCCACCGCCGCCGGAACGGGCGATCAGCGTGCCACCCACCGCAGCGAACCAGAGAATCGCGCTAGGCGACGACATGGCCAGGAAGATCCCGCGAAAGAACTCCTTGCGATGGGAGTTGTGCCCCACCTCGGCCGATTGCGCCAGCACCGCTTCGTGGTGAATCGCCGAATAGATCATCTTCGCCGCGAAAAACACCAGCAGCGCCGAGCCACCGATCCACAACACCCAGCGCACGGTTTCGTACTGCAGCAACACGGTCATGCCGGCCAGCGCCAGTACCGCGTAGATCAGGTCGCCGACGCAGGTCCCCAGGCCCAGGGCAAAGCCCTGGAAATAGCCGCGCTGCATGGCCAGGGTGATCATCGCGATGTTGGCCACGCCGATATCCAGGCACAGCGAAAGGCTCAGCAAGAAGCCGCTGGTAAATTCCATCGAACCCTATCCTTCGGAAAAATTTGTTTACTTTGAGGCTGGACAGTCTGCCACAGCTGCCCTTACATTCCGCCACAGGTCACCGCTGACCTGCGTCGCTCGGACGGTTCCGGGCGCTTACGTTATCCGAGGCAACAATGGCCGAACAAGGTTCGCCGCGCCGCTTTGCGCGCATCGATCGACTCCCCCCTTACGTTTTCAACATCACCGCCGAGCTGAAGATGGCCGCCCGTCGTCGTGGCGAAGACATCATCGACTTGAGCATGGGCAACCCCGACGGCGCCACGCCGCCGCACATCGTCGAAAAACTCGTCACGGTGGCCCAGCGCGAAGACACCCACGGCTACTCCACTTCCAAGGGCATTCCGCGCCTGCGCCGGGCGATTTCCAACTGGTACAAGGACCGCTACGAGGTCGACATCGACCCGGAAAGCGAGGCCATTGTCACCATCGGCTCCAAGGAAGGCCTGGCGCACTTGATGCTGGCCACCCTGGATCAGGGCGACACCGTGCTGGTGCCCAACCCGAGCTACCCGATTCACATCTACGGTGCCGTGATTGCCGGCGCCCAGGTGCGGTCGGTGCCGCTGGTACCGGGCGTGGATTTCTTCGCGGAGCTGGAGCGGGCCATTCGCGGCTCGATCCCGAAACCGAAGATGATGATCCTCGGTTTCCCGTCCAACCCGACCGCCCAGTGCGTGGAGCTGGACTTCTTCGAGCGCGTCATCGCCCTCGCCAAGCAGTACGACGTGCTGGTGGTGCACGACCTGGCCTACGCCGACATCGTCTACGACGGCTGGAAAGCTCCGTCGATCATGCAGGTGCCGGGGGCCAAGGACATTGCGGTGGAGTTCTTCACCCTGTCCAAGAGCTACAACATGGCCGGCTGGCGCATTGGCTTCATGGTCGGCAACCCGGAACTGGTCAACGCCCTGGCGCGGATCAAGAGCTACCACGACTACGGCACCTTCACCCCGCTGCAAGTGGCGGCGATTGCTGCCCTGGAAGGCGATCAACAATGCGTGCGCGACATCGCCGAGCAGTATCGGCAGCGCCGCAACGTACTGGTCAAGGGCTTGCATGAACTGGGCTGGATGGTGGAAAACCCAAAAGCCTCGATGTACGTCTGGGCCAAAATCCCTGAGGCTTACGCCCATCTGGGTTCGCTGGAGTTCGCCAAGAAACTGCTGGCCGAGGCCAAGGTGTGTGTCTCGCCGGGCGTCGGGTTTGGCGAGTACGGCGACGATCACGTGCGCTTTGCCCTGATCGAAAACCAGGACCGGATTCGCCAGGCCGTACGCGGGATTCGCGGGATGTTCCGGGCGGATGGGTTGGCCCCGAAAAGCAACTGACAACACATGACATTGTGGGAGCGGGCTTGCTCGCGAATGCGGTGTATCAAACAACCTCTTGGTTGACTGACACTCCCCTTTCGCGAGCAAGCCCGCTCCCACATTTGTTCTATGTTCAGCCTTTAAATCGATCACCCACAAAAAAACCGCATCGCTGCGGTTTTTTTGTGCCTGTCGATTCGCTTAAACGAACAGCGACAACAACAGGATAAAGCCCAGGCCCACCACCGACAGGATGGTTTCCATCGCCGTCCAGGTCTTGAAGGTTTCAGCCACGGTCATGTTGAAGTACTGCTTCACCAGCCAGAAACCGGCGTCGTTGACGTGGGACAGGATCAGGGAACCGGCACCGGTGGCCAGCACGAGCAGCTCACGGTTCACGCCCGGAATCATCCCCACCACCGGCACCACGATGCCCGCGCCAGTGATGGTCGCCACAGTCGCCGAACCGGTGGCGATACGAATCACCGCCGCCACCAGCCAGGCCAGCAGGATCGGCGAGATCTGTGCGTTCACCGCCATGTGGCCGATCACGTCACCCACACCGCTGGTCACCAGCATCTGCTTGAAGCCACCGCCGGCACCGATGATCAGGATGATCGCGGCGGTCGGCGCGAGGCTGGCATCCAGCCATTTCATCATTTGGCTGGAACCGATGCCCTGCTTGTAGCCGAAGGTATACAGCGACAGCAGCAAGGCCAGCAGCAGCGCCGAAATCGGGTGGCCGATCAGGTCCATGAAGGCGCGGAAGATGTTGCCATCGGGCAGCACCACGTCGGCAAAGGTCTTGAGCAGCATCAGGAACACCGGCAGCAGCACGGTCACCAGCGTGATGCCAAAGCTCGGCAGATCGGCAGAATCCGATTCGCGGGCCAGTTGATCCACCAGCTCCTGATTAGGATGACCAGGGATGTGCTTGGCAATGAACGTACCAAAGATCGGGCCGGCGATGATGGCGGTTGGCAGCGCAACGATCAGGCCGTACAGAATAGTCTTGCCGATGTCGGCACCGAACACGCCGATGGCCAGCAGCGGACCCGGGTGCGGTGGCACCAGGCCGTGTACCGCGGACAGACCCGCCAGCAACGGGATACCGATCTTGATGATCGACACGCCGGTACGACGGGCGACGATGAACACCAGCGGGATCAGCAGCACGAAGCCGATTTCGAAGAACAGCGGAATACCGACCAGGAACGCCGCGAACATCATCGCCCACTGCACCTTGTCCTTGCCGAAGGCGCGGATCAACGTCTGCGCAATCTGATCCGCACCGCCCGATTCGGCCATCATTTTGCCGAGCATCGTGCCCAGCGCGAGGATGATGCCGACAAAGCCAAGCACGCCACCGAAGCCGTCCTGGAACGCCTTGATGATGGTGCCGATCGGCATGCCGGAGGTCAGCCCGAGGAAGGCTGCGGCGATGATCAGGGCAAGGAAGGGGTGCAATTTGAACTTGGTGATCAGGACGATAAGCCCGATCACCGTGACCACTGCATCGAGCAGCAGGAACGTCTCGTGGGACATGCCAAACATTAGGGGTGTCTCCTGGTTGTTGTTGTTATGAAAGCGGGTTAGTCAGAAGTCGCGAGGACAGCGCTGTCTTTGCAAGCACAGTCAAACCGCCTGTTTCAGGCCGTTCGCCTGCCACCAGGCATGAGCCTGCGCAGCCAGTTGCTCGACGCTATGGGTCGAAGCATCCAGCGCCAGGGTCAACGGCTCGCCGACGGGCGATTCGAGGGTGGCGAACTGGCTGTCGATCAGGGTCGACGGCATGAAGTGGCCCGGTCGATGGGACACACGGTCGGCGGCCACCTCGGGGGTCAACTCAAGGAACACGAAGCCCAGGCCCGGCAAGGCGCTGCGCAGACGTTCGCGATAGATGTGTTTGAGCGCCGAACAGGTCAGCACCGGGCGCTCGCCCTTGGCGTCGACACGGCGCAGTTCATCGCACAGGCTGTCGAGCCAGCCGGCGCGGTCTTCATCGTTCAGGGGGATCCCCGCGCTCATCTTTTCGATATTGGCGGCAGGGTGGAAAGAGTCGCCTTCAATGGCCGTAGCGCCGCTCAGTTGGCACAGGGCCTCGCTGACGCACGTCTTGCCGCAACCGGCAACGCCCATGATGACCAGGGCGGTGATGGGATGGTTCATGTAACACCTCAGCGCGCAGACAGCGCTACCTTTGCCAGTTATGACACTAGATCAAAAGCAGAAGTTGCCGACGCCTTTCTTGTCATTTTATGGGTTGCAGCAGGTTAGGTCCCAACACCAAAAAGCGAGGATCAGGCGAACCCCCGCTCACGCATTTGCAGCTGCATCGAGACAGCGCTACCTTAGTGCCTTGAATTTTGTTTGGCAAGCCGTCGATGAACACAACCAAGAACGATAAAAATACCCGCACCACTGGCCGCCCCACCCTGAACGAAGTTGCCCGACTGGCCGGCGTCAGCCCGATCACCGCCTCCCGCGCCCTGCGTGGCGTCAGCACCGTGGCCACCGAACTGGTGGAAAAAGTGCAGAAAGCGGCGCTGGAACTCAACTATGTCGTCAACCCTGCCGCCCGCGCCCTGGCCTCGGCCCAGAGCCATTCAGTCGTGGTGCTGGTGCCGTCGCTGTCCAACCTGCTGTTCATCGACACCCTGGAAGCCATTCATCAGGTTTTGCGCCCCAAGGGCTTCGAAGTGCTGATCGGCAACTTCCACTACTCACGTGATGAAGAAGAAAACCTGCTGCGCAACTACATGGCCTATCAGCCACGCGGCTTGCTGCTGACCGGGTTCGACCGCACCGAAAGCTCGCGGCGGATGATCGAAGCCAGCAACATTCCCTGCGTGTACATGATGGAGCTGGACAGCGCCGCCGGGCTCAATTGCGTGGGTTTCTCGCAACTGGCGGCCGGCGAAACGGCGGCCGAACACTTGCTGTCCCGCGGTCGCAAACGCCTGGCCTACATCGGCGCGCAACTGGACCAGCGCACCTTGCTACGCGGCGAAGGTTTCCGCAAAGCCCTGCAAAAGGCCGGTTTGTACGACCCGGCGCTGGAAGTGCTGACGCCCCGCCCGTCCTCGGTCGGCCTGGGCGGCGAATTGTTCTTGCAGATGATCGCCAGCCACCCGGATGTCGATGCGATCTTCTTCGGCAACGACGACCTGGCCCAGGGCGCGCTGCTCGAAGCGATGCGACACGGGATCAAGATCCCCGAGCAAGTAGCGATCCTCGGCTTCAACGACCTGCCCATGTCCGAACACATGGTCCCGCGCCTGAGCAGCATCAACACCCCCCGCGAGGCCATCGGCCGCCGCGCGGCTGAGCAGATGCTGACTCTGATGGCCGGCAACACCGTGGCCAGGCCGGTGCAGGACATGGGGTTTGAGTTGAAGGTGCGGGAGAGCACATAAGCACCTGCACCAATGTGGTCAGGCAAGAGACATTGTGGCGAGGGGGCTTGCCCCCGTTCGGCTGCGGAGCAGTCGCAATCCAGTTCACTTGGTTTAACTGTATGACCGCAGTGTCTGTTTTTGGGGTCGCTTCGCAACCCAACGGGGGCAAGCCCCCTCGCCACAGAAAAGCCCCCTCACCTTCGCTCAGTGTTCAGTCCTGCGGATCAAGGTTATCCAGCACGCGATTCACCGCCAGTTCCGCCAGCATGATGATCTGTGCGATCGCCAGCGCCGTGTTGCGCTGGCTGCCTTCCAGAAACGTAGCAAAGTCATTGGTCATCACACTCGCCGAGGCCAGTGACTCGCAGGCGTGCGCCAACAGCGTTTCGTTATTGATGCCGGGTGAGATGGAGAACATCGGGCTGGGATTGCGTGGGGGGTTGGGCGTGGGTTTGAACATGGCAATGCTCCTAGAGTGATGGAGCTGCCACGATTCGCTGCTAGACGAAAATAAGGTGGCAGCCGTGCGCGGGCTAGCAGACCAGGACTCTAGAACCCGGTAGACCCGAAGGTCTTCCCACGCACAGCCGCCATAACGTGAACTGGCGGGCAGATCACGATGGGTGGACGTCATGCGTCTAAAGTATCCAGGCTGCTAGACCCGATCGCTGAATTTGCAGCGACACGGAACGATAGAGTCCGGATACCAGGCGCACAAGTCGGCGGATTCTGGCGTAGTTGTAGGCAAGGGTGCAAGAAAGCGTAACCTGCACAACTCATCTGAAGCCGCCCTCCTACAGCGCCTTCCTACATGCCACCACCTACAATTGCCTGTACGTCATTCTCGCTGGAGCAGAACATGGAACATGTACTGAAGATTCTCGGCAAAGCGTCGTCCATCAACGTCAGAAAAGTCCTGTGGACCTGCGAGGAACTGGGCATCACCTACGAACGCGAGGACTGGGGCAGCGGTTTTGCCTCTACCCACAGCCCCGAGTTCCTCCGGTTCAATCCCAACGCGCAGGTGCCGGTGATCATCGATGAAGCCGGAGTGTTATGGGAGTCCAATACCATCTGTCGCTACCTGGCGGGCAAACACCATCACCATCATGCCGAGCTGCTGCCTGCCGAACCGGCCGCCCGCGCTCGTGTGGAGCAGTGGATGGATTGGCAAGCCACCGAGCTCAATCCATCCTGGAGATACCCGTTCATGGCATTGGTGCGCAAGGACCCGGAGTTCCAGGACCCGCATAGCCTCGAGGTCGGCATTCGTGGCTGGAACCAGAAGATGGCCATCCTCGAACATCAACTCGCGACCACCAAGACCTATGTCGCCGGGCTACGGTTTACCCTGGCCGACATCGTCATCGGCCTCTCCGTCAATCGCTGGCTGATGACCCCGATCGAGCGCCCGGACTACCCCGCCGTCGATGAGTATTTCAAGCGCCTGGCGCAACACCCCGGCTTCCTGAAGCATTGCTGCAACGGCTTGCCTTGAATGGCCGCAGGTTGCCGATATTACGCGTGTGACCTGGATAAACGCGGTGCGCTTGAGTCCATCGCCAGCAAGCTGGCTCCTACAATTGCGGTCTCCTGTAGGAGCGAGCTTGCTCGCGATGGTCGTCAACGATAACGCGTGCGAACTGGATAAACGCGGCGCGCTTGAGTCCATCGCCAGCAGGCTGGCTCCTACAATTGCGGTCTCCTGTAGGAGCGAGCTTGCTCGCGATGGTCGTCAACGATAACGCGTGCGAGATGGATAAACGCGGCGCACTTGAGTCCATCGCCAGCAAGCTGGCTCCTACAATTGCGGTCTCCTGTAGGAGCGAGCTTGCTCGCGATGGTCGTTAACGATAACGCGTGTGGCCTGGATAAACGCGGCGCGCTTGAGTCCATCGCCAGCAGGCTGGCTCCTACAATTGCGGTCCCCTGTAGGAGCGAGCCTGCTCGCGATGGACGTTAACGATAACGCGTGTGGCCTGGATGAACGCGGCACGCTTGAGTCCATCGCCAGCAAGCTGGCTCCTACAGTTGTAGTTACCGCGACTAGTTCAGTTGCAACGTCGAGTTGAACTGACTGATCGCATCCACCACATGCCGTGAGCCCTGCTGGATTTCCAGGATCACCTCGCCTGCCTCGTTCGCCAGTTCCACGCCCAGGCCGGTTCGGCTCAGGCTCGATTGCATGCTCGACACGGCGCTGAGCGACAAGTCGTGGTTCTTGCGCACCACCTCGACGATCTCCAGCGTCGCCTGGCTGGTACGCGCCGCGAGGCTGCGCACTTCATCGGCCACTACCGCAAACCCGCGCCCGTGCTCACCGGCCCGCGCCGCTTCAATGGCCGCGTTGAGTGCCAGCAGGTTGGTCTGATCGGCAATGCCGCGGATGGTCTGCACGATGGTGCCGATGATGTCTGACTGTTTGCTCACGGCATCGATACTCAGTGCCGCTTCGTTCAGGTCGCGGGAAATGTCCTGGATGATCTGCACCGTCTGCTGCACCACTTCGGAACCCTTGCGCGCACAGACGTCGTTTTGCACCGAGGTGCTGTGGGCCGATTCGGCGGCGGTTTGCAGGGTGGTCATCTGGGCAGTGATGTCGCTGGCAAACTTGACCACTTTGTACAAACGCCCCTTGGCGTCGAACAAAGGGTTGTAGGACGCTTCGAGGAATACCGTCTGACCTTGCTTGTTCCTGCGCTCGAAACGATGGGAGTGATATTCGCCGCGGTTGAGCGAAGCCCAGAAATTGCGGTAACCCTGGGACTCGGCTTCGGCACGGTGGCAGAACAGGCTGTGATGCTGCCCCACCACTTCGTTGAGCGAGTACTGCATGGTTTTCAGGAAGTTGTCGTTGGCGCTGATGACCTTGCCTTCAGGCGTGAATTCGATCACGGCCATGGAGCGGCCGATCGCGGCGAGTCGGCTTTCGTTTTCGTGCTCCTTGTTGACCCGGGCGGTGATGTCGGTAGCGACCTTGATCACACTCTTGACCTGCCGGTCGGGGCCCAGCACCGGCATGTAGCTGGCTTCGAGCCAGATTTCACGGCCGCTTTTGTGCAAGCGCAAAAATGTCCCGCTCAGCGGCTCGCCCCGCGCCAGGTCGCGCCACAGTCTGGTGTAGTCGTCGCTGCGGTAGTACTGCTCTTCACAAAAGATCCGGTGATGCTTGCCACGCACGTCTTCGGCGCTGTAACCCATGGCACTGCAAAAGTTTTCGTTGGCATCGATGATGATGCCGTCCGGGGTGAATTCAATCATCGCCATCGAACGACTGACCGCCGCCAGCTTGGCGTTGGCCTCGGTCAGCGCACAGCTGAAGCGTTCGATTTCCAGCAGGTCAGCCTTGTGATGTAGGTTGAACATTGTTGTATCACCTTGCGCGCAATTTTTTGATTAATGAAAGTTGCAGGTCTTTCACATCCACCACTACGTTCCGTGGAACAGGCACACGCATCCCTCCAAAAAGAAGGACTAGTCAGGTGATAAACGATGATCAATCGGAGGGTCCTTATAGCGACACGCTCATCAAGACATCCTTCTCTTGATAGCCCGCATGCGGGCCAGCCCTAACAGATTCGAATCAAATTCCATTTAGCGGACAGCTCCCTGTCATCAAGTGTCGGTGCCTTTGATTGCGCACTCTGTTAGCAAGACGACCGCCCCATCACGGTCGACATAGCCAGTTACAGCTGATCATAGACAGCAAGCTTGGGCTTGCAAGGCCACTAGTCGGCCAGCATTGAGGACAAAAACGGTTCAGCAGCTTGTTGGGGGGATCAGCGACCGGCGGTGAAAGCGGCACTGACCACTCAATTGGCGTAAGACTTGAGACCATTCGCGAGCAAGCCCGCTCCCACATTGGATCTGTTGTGTCCACAAATCCTGTGGTCAACAAAGACCCCCTGTGGGAGCGGGCTTGCTCGCGAAGACGGCAGTTCAGGCACAGCAGAAACTTCAGGCAGTACTACAAGCTCGCACTCACTTTGCTAGCCACCTCCCCCGGCACCCAGCCCTTCCACACCTGCGGCTGCTCACGCAAGAACGCTTCGGCGACTTCGCGGGGGTTCTGCCGTTTTTCACTCATCTGGCCCAGGGTCTGATTCAACAGATCTATCGGCAGGTCGACCTTTTCGAAGAACGTCACCAGGTCCGGGTATTGCGCCTTGAACGGTGCCGACACGCCGATGGCCAGGCTCGCCGGCATCGAGCGCGTGCCTTTGGGGTTCGGGTTGTTGGCGTCGGCCAGGGTTTTCCAGGCTTCGGCGTCGAACGGCGGTTCGTCGAGCTTCACCAGTTTGAATCGCCCCAACAGCGGTGTCGGCGACCAGTAGTAGAACAGCACCGGTTTGCCACGGCGGATCGACGACGCCACTTCTGCGTCCAGTGCTGCGCCGGAACCGGTGCGGAAGTTGACGTAGCTGGCGGTCAGGTCATAAGCCTTGAGTTTCTGGCTGTTGACGATTTCCGAGGTCCAGCCGGTGGGGCTGTTGAGGAAGCGTCCACGACTCGGGTCTTCGGGGTCGCGGAATACATCCTTGTACTTCGCCAGGTCGGCAACGGACTTCAGCTCCGGGGCCAAGGGCTTGATGCCGCGCTCGGGATCGCCCTTGATCACGTACTCCGGCACCCACCAACCTTCGGTGGCGCCTTTGACCGTATCGCCAAGGCCGAAGACCTTGCCCTCGGCGGCAGCCTTGACCCAGGCCGGGCTGCGTCCGGCCCACTCTTCACCGATGACCTGGATATCGTTTTTGGCCAGCGCCGCTTCCAGACTGACGGTGCTGCCCGGCAGCGTGTCGGTCGGGTAGCCGTAACCTTTCTCAACGATCAGGCGCAGGATTTCGGTGATGAGGCTGCCACTTTCCCAAGTGATGTCGCCAAAGTGGATAGGCGCCGCTTTTTCCGTGGCCGATGCCGGGTGGGACAACAGGCTCAGGGCCAGCAGCGAACTGCCGAGCAGGGTTTTGATCGATCTCATGCGGACCTCTTGTTCTGGAGTGGGCGGTTCAGGGATTGGTTGGCGCTGTGCCGGTCGCACAGGGCCTGGGAACGGGTCATGTAGTCGCTGACCGAACGCAGGGAGATGCCCAGCGCAGCGGCAATTTGCGGATAGGTCAGGCCGTCGATCCGCGACAGCAGGAAGGTCGAGCGCACTTTGCCGGGTAGCCGCTGAAGACTGCGCTCCACACGGGTCAGGGTCTGGGACCGTTGAGCCAGTTCCTCCGGCGATTCGGCGTGGATCGGCTCGGCCTGTTGCAGTTGCTGAAGGTACTGGCGCTCCAGGTCACCTCGACGCCAACGCTGATAGAGCAGGCGCCGGGCGATGGTGGTGAGCAAGGCACGGGGTTCACGGATGGCCGTCAGGCCAGGCGCCTGGAGCAGCTGCAGGAAGGTTTCGCAGGCAATGTCTTCGACAGCGGCGGCATCGTTCAGGGACTGACGCAGGCGTGTGCAGAGCCAGTGGTAGTGGGCACGGAACAGTCCGTCCACGTGTTTGCGGTGAAGAATATCGGCGCCGGACATAGGGGCTCCTGGGTTAGGGGTCGCTGAATGTCCGGTGGTCCGGTGAGGCGAATCCTAGCAAGGAGACTTATTCATTAATAATATTTAAAACTTATTTTTATATTCATTTATGGAATTAAAAATCTCTTGCGCCTGAGCGTCCGTCATCGCGGGCAAGCCCGCTCCCACAGGTACACCGAAACCCTGTGGGAGCGTGGCTTGCCCGCGAAAAATGGACCTGTCGACCCAAGATTTGCGCCCTATCGCAAATCTCCATACCCCAGCGCCTCAGCTTCACGCTGATAATCGAGCACAACCTGATAGTCGCTTTCGCTAGCCGGCACCACCTGCGGCAACCCGAGGATTTCGGCGACGTCAGGCAATTCGCACAACGCCTGATTCATCGCCTGCAATAGCCCTTCCGCCTGCTGATCGCTGACGGTGGCTGCCGTGATGTAGGGCAACGTCGGACTCAGCGCACTGCGATCAATCACGCGCAAGCCGATCACTTCCTCCTTGGCGTATCGGGCCAGACAGGCAAATGTCACGCTGTCGATGGCCGCCAGATCGGCAAGGTCCTCGCGTAACCAGCGCAGGCTTTCGCGATGACTGCCGCTGATGCCGACCTCAGCAAAAAAACGCCCGTCACGCTGCAACGGCGCCAACCGGTGGCGCAGTAGATTCATGCCGCTGTTGGAGTCATGGCCATTGATCACGCCTCGACTGCCGCGAAAATCCGCCAGGGTCTGTCGCGGATCATCGACCCGTCCCAGGATCAGACTGCAGTGATTGCCGCCGCTGCTGTCCGGCAGTTCATAACGAGGGCGCCCCAACACCCGGACCTTGCCGCGCAAGGCTGTCATCAACGGATAGCCGCAGGTTTGGGTGAGCAGCAACTGCGGCGACAACCACATTTCCATCAGTGACAGGCCTTCGGCATCGCCGCGGGTTTCACCCAGGCGCTCGAGGATTCGCGCCAGCCAGCGTTCGTTGGCCTGGTGGATGGGTTCGGGGGCGGTGTACATCAGCAGTTCGGCGATGTGTTGGGTCATCGAGGTGTTCCAGAGCAACGTGAATCCAATGTGGGAGCGGGCTTGCTCGCGAATGCGGTGTGTCATTCAACATTGATGTTGGCAGAGACGACGCATTCGCGAGCAAGCCCGCTCCCACAGGGTTTGGAGGTGATCTATGCATCAGTAAAACGGATGCCTCGGGCTGTCGATGGCCTTTACGCCGTATTCACGCCACAGCTGCCCATACCCCTGCACCAGGAATCCACCACTGCGCGCCAGCCATTGTTCGCGGCGGGCCCGGTAAGCGCGGGGCAAGTCGTACCAGGGCAACCCCGGCAAGTCGTGGTGCACCAGGTGGAAATTGAGGTTCAGGAACAGCCAGCGCCACGGCCACGCCGCTTCATTGAGCACGGTACGTTGCTCCGGCGCCGCGTGAGGTCGATGTTCATAGTAGGAGCGAATCATGGAGATCGACAGCGCCGGCACACTGATCAAGAACAGGTAATGCCACACCGGCAACACGCTGTAGCGCGCGATGAACAGCAGCATCAACAGGGTCAAGGCGCCGTGGCTGAGCCACATCAACCAGGCCTGGCGCTCACCGCTTTTCAGGCGTTGCAGTTCTTCCCGGGCCAGCGTCAGCAAGGCGATTGGCGCACCGAGCAGAAAGCGCCCGAGCACGGTTTTGTTCAACCAGTGCAGGCCTTGTTCGAACAACGAACTGCCCTGCCACTGCTCGGCATTCAGGTAACGGCTTTCCGGATCGCGACCGGGGATGGTCAGGTCTTCATCGCGGTGATGCAGCAAATGGCTGTCGCGATACAAGGTGTAGGGATACCAGACGGCAAACGGTGCGTAGCCGAGGGTTTTGTTCAGCAGCGGCCAGCGGGTCGGATGACCGTGCAGCAGTTCGTGCTGCACCGACAGCCACAGCACCACCACGGGAATCAGCAACAACGTGCTCAACCACAGGCCCAATGAATCACTGGCCAGAACAAGGGTGAACCACGCGCTGTACACGCCAATCAACAGCAACCAGGTCGGCCACTCGGTGCGGGCGGTGAGGCGTTGGCGCAGGGTTTCGATTTCTTCTCGGTGGGCTGCATCGAAATAATGAGGCATGGCATTGCTCGGATCGGGGACCAATCCTCTTTTGTGCAACGACGCCCGGATTTCTTGCAGATTATTTGCAATATGATCGCTCCCGCATTGCGCGGGAGCGATCGGTCAGCGCAGGCTCAATGCCCGAACACATTGACCTTTTTGGCTTTCTTGTCGGCACGCTTTTCAATAGCGGTTTTCGCCGGCTTTTTCTTGTCTGCTTTCTTTGAATCCATACCTTTGGACATGATGCGTACTCCACTCGTGGGGATGTGAGTTCAGGTATACACCTATCCCGGCGTGCGTGTTCTTTTATAATCGCCGCTTTGCACACCGACAGTCCGAGACCATGCCCGACACCCACTACACCCTGCTCGACGAGCCGTTATGGCCATTGATGAACAAGTTCTATCGCGCTCACCAATCATCAATGAAAGCCGTGCGCGACGCGCAGCTCTGGGTGGCCCGGCGTGACGGGATTGTGGCCGCACTGTGTTTGCGCCCGGTGTCCGGCGGGCATTGGCTGACCGGGTTGTTTGTCGATCCGCAGTGCCGGGAACAAGGGATAGCCGCCGGGTTGATTGCGGCCGCGGTGAAGGATTGCGAACTGCCAGTGTGGTTGTTCTGTCATCCGGACTTACGCGGGTTTTATGAGCGACGCGGCTTTACGTTCGATCCGCCGATGCCTTATGCGATGGTTGAACGGTTGAGCCGGTATGCGCGCAGCAAGCCGATGATTGCGATGGGGTTGGAGAAGTAAGCGAGATCAGAATGTGGGAGCGAGCCTGCTCGCGAAGGCGGTGTGTCAGTCACCATCAATGCTGACTGTCAAACCGCTTTCGCGAGCAGGCTCGCTCCCACATTGGTTTGAGGTGTGCTCAATCGTCGGCGTTGGGGTCCAGGTCCGGGAACATCACTTCGGTGAAGCCAAACTTGCTGAAGTCGGTGATGCGCGACGGGTACAGGCGGCCGATCAGGTGGTCGCACTCATGTTGCACCACCCGCGCGTGGAACCCCGAAGCAACGCGCACGATAGGCTCGCCCTTGGGGTCGACGCCTTCGTAGCGAATCTGCTGGTAACGCTGTACCGCGCCGCGCAGGCCGGGTACGGACAAACAGCCTTCGAAGCCCTCCTCCATGATCGGGCTCAGCGGCGTGATCAAGGGGTTGATCAGGATCGTCTGCGGCACGGCCTCGGCATCCGGATACCGCTCGCTGTGCTCGAAACCGAAGATCACCAGTTGCAGGTCGACGCCGATCTGCGGAGCAGCCAGGCCAACGCCCCCCACACTCTCCATGGTCTGGAACATGTCATCGATCAGTTGCCACAGCTCGGGGCTGTCGAACATCTCGGCCGGTACTGGCGGGGCAATGCGCAGCAGGCGCTCGTCGCCCATTTTCAGAATTTCACGAATCATGATCAGGTTTCATCGATGGTCGGTTTGATTGAGTGATCGCGGCCCAGGCCCGAGACGTGGTGTTTTTCCTCATGGACAGGACCATGCTCGCCAGCCACTTTTTCCCCAGGGTCCTTGCCCTCTCGCGACATGTGTTCGATCACCGCGTTCATCTCCGCGCCCAGCAGCAGCACCGCGGCGGAAATGTAGAAGTACAGCAACAGCACGATGATCGCACCGATACTGCCATACATGGCGTTGTAGTTGGCGAACTCCTTGACGTACAAACCAAAGCCCAGGGAGGCAATGATCCACACTACCACCGCCAGCACCGAGCCCGGTGTGATGAAGCGGAATTCCTGTTTGACGTCGGGCATGACGTAGTAGATCAGCGCCACCGCGACCATCAGCAGAATCACGATCACCGGCCAGCGCGCGATGGTCCAGAGCGTGACGATAAAGTACTCAAGGCCGACTTGCGCAGCGATCCAGCCCATCACCTGCGGCCCGAGCACCATCAGCGCGGCGGCGATCAGCAGCATGCCGGCAATGCCGACGGTGTAGATGATCGACAACGGGAAGCGTTTCCACAGCGGGCGCCCTTCAACCACGTCGTAGGCCGCGTTCATCGCGCTCATCATCAACCGCACACCGGCGGAGGCGGTATACAGCGCAATCACGATACCCACCGAGAGCAAACCACCCTTGGCCTGCTGAAGCTGGTCGATCACCGGGTTGACCTGTTCCAGGGCCTGGGGCGGTAGCACCAGCTCCGATTGCAGGCGCAGCCAGGAGAAGAAGTCCGGCAGGTGCAGGAAGCCGATCAGGGCAATCAGGAACAGGATGAACGGAAACAGCGAAAACAGCATTTGATAGGCCAGCGCCGAGGCATAGGTCGACATCTCGTCGGCGATGAACTCGGTGACCGTGCGCATCATCACACGGTGCAGGGGCATGCCTCTCATGTCCGGAAAAATCATTCGCGTCTCCATTCGCCGCATACGGAATTGGGTTGAAGTCGTGGCGACTCAGGGGCCTTTTTCTACATCAAATCAGCCTGTTTCGCGACTTTGAAACATTTTCCTCCCTCAAGTTCAGGCTGACACAAAAACGGCCATCTGAGGATGGCCGCTTCTTAACTTTATTAAAGGCTGGATCACGCCTTGTCGATGCCTTTTTTCAGTGCATCCTTGGCTTTACCAACCGCCTGCTGGGCTTCGCCTTTCTTTTCCTGCATCACGCCTTCGGCGCGCATTTTGTCGTTACCGGTGGCCTTGCCCACCCCTTGCTTGACGTTGCCGGCGGCTTCATTGGCCATGCCTTTGACTTTATCGGTTGTGCTGCTCATGGTGATTCTCCTGTGAACGTTTCAATCGGAGGAAAAGTCGTTACACATGGTTGACCGGAGGCTTTTGCAGGGAGTTTCATTTATTTTCATCACGACATTTCATCGTTGAGTGCAGGTTGCGCTTTATGTTTGCGGGCCAACCCCCGAGAATGCGCAACACGTTCAGGCCATGGCGCTGAAGATCCAATCCCGTAGGAATGTTATGAAACTCGATAAAAAGCAGGCCATTGCCCGCAGAAACCAGGAACTTGGCGGTGCTGTGCTTGGCGTCAACAACTGCCACTTCGCCGAATTGAACCGTAATCGCAACATCTGGTGGTTCGACCTCCCGGTGACGCGCCTGGCAATCGGTCAATACGAGTGGATCCACCTGCTGATGCACACGCCGGCCACCGACGAGCTGTTGCACCTGAAAGTGCCGACCGTGTTCCTGCGCGAGAAACTCGAAGGGCTGGTGGTGCGCAATGAAGGCAAGCGCAAGGCTGCATTGAGCCTGGAACTGAGCGCCGACAAGGACTCCTTCCTGCAAGACATGCGCCCGGCGGGCACCAACGTCAACTTCGCGCCGTTTCGCCAATAATTCACAGAACTTTGTGGCGAGGGGGCTTGCCCCCGTTGGGCTGCGAAGCGACCCCAAAACCTGCAACTGAGATTTGTCAGACACACCGAGTTGATCTGATTTGCGACGGCTGCGCCGCCGAACGGGGGCAAGCCCCCTCGCCACAAAAGCCCCCTGCCCCCAAGATTGGCCTCAACAAAAAGCCCCGCATCTGCGGGGCTTTTTGATAATTACGCGGTGGCTTTCTTCGCGTTGATCTTCTTCAGCTCTTCATCGCGCAATTCACGACGCAGGATCTTGCCGACGTTGGTGGTCGGCAGTGCATCGCGGAACTCCACGGAGCGCGGGACCTTGTAGCCGGTGACATTGGCGCGCATGTGCTCCATCACCTGCTCCTTGGTCAGGGTCACGCCTGGCTTGGCGACGATGAAAATCTTGATCGCTTCGCCCGACTTCTCGTCCGGCACTCCGATGGCCGCGCATTGCAGCACGCCCGGCAGGGTCGCCAGCACGTCTTCGAGCTCGTTCGGGTACACGTTGAAACCGGACACCAGGATCATGTCTTTCTTGCGATCGACAATGCGCATGTAGCCGTCAGGCTGGATCAGCGCGATGTCACCGGTCTTCAACCAGCCTTCGCTGTCGAGGATCTCATCGGTGGCTTCCTGGCGCTGCCAGTAACCCTTCATGACCTGCGGCCCCTTAACGCACAGTTCGCCGATTTCGCCCATCGGTTGTTCGACACCGGCATCGTTGATGATTTTGCACAGGGTCGACGGCACCGGAATGCCGATGGTGCCGATCTGGATGTTCTGGATCGGGTTGACCGTGGCCACCGGGCTGGTTTCAGTCATGCCGTAGCCTTCGCAGATGGCGCAACCGGTGACCGCCTTCCAGCGTTCGGCCGCGGCCAGTTGCAGGGCCATGCCGCCCGACAAGGTAACTTTCAGCGCGGAGAAATCCAGCTTGCGGAAGCCTTCGTTATTGCACAAGGCCACGAACAGTGTGTTCAAACCGACGAAGCCGCTGAACTTCCACTTCGACAGTTCCTTGACCATCGCCGGCAGGTCACGCGGGTTACTGATCAGGATGTTGTGGTTGCCGATCAGCATCATCGCCATGCAGTGAAAAGTGAAGGCATAGATGTGGTACAGCGGCAGCGGTGTGATCAGGATCTCGCAACCTTCATTGAGGTTGGACCCCATCAGCGCCTTGCACTGCAGCATGTTCGCCACCAGGTTGCGGTGGGTCAGCATCGCGCCCTTGGCCACACCGGTGGTGCCGCCGGTGTATTGCAGCACCGCGACATCGCTGCTGGCCGGATTGGCTTCCGCCACTGGCTGGCCCTGGCCTTTGCTCAGCACGTCGTTGAACTTGACGGCTTTTGGCAAGTGATAGGCCGGCACCATCTTCTTCACGTACTTGATGACGCTGTTGATCAGCAGGCGCTTGAGCGGCGGCAGCAGGTCGGCGACTTCGGTGACGATCACGTGCTTGACGCCGGTTTTCGGCACCACGGCTTCAGCCAGGTGCGCCATGTTGGCCAGGCAGACCAGAGCCTTGGCACCGGAGTCGTTGAATTGGTGTTCCATCTCCCGCGCGGTGTACAGCGGGTTGGTGTTGACCACGATCAGCCCGGCGCGGATGGCGCCGAAGACGGCAACCGGGTACTGCAACACGTTGGGCAGTTGCACGGCGATTCGATCGCCAGGCTGCAAATCGGTATGCTGTTGCAGGTAAGCGGCAAACGCACCGGACAATTCGTACAATTCACCGTAGGTGAGTGTCTTGCCCAGGTTGCTGAATGCCGGCTTGTTGGCGAAGCGTTGGCAGGATTGCTTCAACACTGCCTGAATATTCGGATACTCGTCTGGATTGATCTCAGCAGCAATCCCAGCTGGGTACTTATCCTTCCAAAAGTCTTCGATCATGGAAGCCCACTCCTCAGCAACGCGAATTCAGCACCGCATTTGATGCGATTATTATTGGTGTTTGGTCATTGGTGAATCTGGCTGACAGAAGGCCGAGAAGTCACAAAGCGCGCCGAGAGTAGCAGCTTTGCCAAGGGTCGACTAGAGCCAAAAGCGGCCTCTATGGTCACATTTGTGACTCAAGACTTACAAGCAGTCATTTTAGAGCAAAAAACCTATAAAGCCCTGAAAGCCACGGAATTCGGGGCTCTAGCGTACGCCGAAAAGCATCGCGGGCAAGCCCGCTCCCACAAGGTTCGCGTCGTACACAAAGTGTGTGCACAACAGTGAATCTGTGGGAGCGTGGCTTGCCCGCGATCCGCGCAAAGCGCGGCCATTCACCGATCAGGCGATATCACGCAACTCCCGCCGCAGGATCTTGCCCACCGGCGTCATCGGCAGCGATTCGCGTAGCACGATGTGCTTCGGTACTTTATACGCAGTGAAGTTTTCCTTGCAGTAAGCCTTCAGCTCTTCAAGGCTGACGCCCGCTTCACGGGCCACCACGAACAGCTTCACCGCCTCCCCCGACCGTTCGTCAGGCACACCGATGACCGCACAGTTGGCGACGTTCGGGTGAGCCATCACCACGTCTTCGATTTCGTTCGGGTACACGTTGAAACCCGAGACAATGATCATGTCCTTCTTGCGGTCAACGATGCGCACGAAACCGTCCGGGTCGATCACCGCAATGTCACCGGACTTGAACCAGCCGTCGGCATCCAGCACTTCGGCCGTGGCTTCAGGTTTCTGCCAGTAGCCCTTCATGATCTGCGGGCCCTTGATGCACAACTCGCCGCGCTCACCCAAAGGTTGTTCGACGCCGTCATCGTTGATGACTTTCAGCGTGGTGCCCGGCACCGGCAGGCCGACCGTGCCGATCCGGGACTGCTCGCCATACGGGTTGGTACAAGCCACCGGCGAGGTTTCGGTCAGGCCGTAACCTTCGGTGATGCGGCAACCGGTCAGTTGTTCCCAACGCTCGGCGGTGGCCTTGACCAACGCAGTGCCGCCGGAGTTGGTGAGCTTGAGGCTGGAGAAGTCCAGGGTCTTGAAATCCGGGTGATCCATCAGCGCAACGAACAGTGTGTTGAGCCCCAGCAGCGCCGAGAACCGCCAGTTCTTCAGCTCCTTGATGAAGCCGGCGATGTCCCGTGGGTTGGTGATCAGCACGTTGTGGTTGCCCGTCACCATCATGCACATGCAGTTCGCTGTGAAGGCATAGATGTGGTACAGCGGCAGCGGTGCGATCATCACCTCCTGGCCTTCACGCAGCAGCGGCTGACCGTCGCTGGCCGACTGACTGAGGCAGGCCCGTGCCTGCTGCATGTTCGCCACCAGGTTGCCGTGGGTCAGCATCGCACCCTTGGCCAGGCCGGTGGTGCCACCGGTGTATTGCAGCACGGCGATGTCGTCGAGGCCGACCTTCAGCGGCCTGATGCCCAGGCCACGGCCCATGCGCAATGCGCTCTTGAAAGAGACGGCCTGGGGCAAGGAATAGTCCGGAACCATCTTCTTGACCTTGCTCACCACAGTGTTGACCAGCCAACCCTTGGCGGTGGGCATCAGGTCGCCCATCTTCGCTTCGATCAGGTACTGGATGTCGGTATCGGGGAGCACTTCCTGGACTTTCTGGCCGAACATGTTCAAGTACACCAGCGCCCGGGCACCGGAATCCTTGAACTGGTGACGCATTTCCCGCGCGGTGTACAACGGGTTGGTGTTGACCACGATCAACCCGGCGCGCAAGGCGCCGAACACGGCAATGGGGTAATGCAGGACGTTGGGCATCTGCACCGCGATGCGGTCACCCGGCACCAGGTCGGTGTGGGCTTGCAGGTAGCCGGCGAAGGCAGCGCTCTGGCGTTCCAGTTCGGCGTAGGTCAGGGTCACGCCCATGTTGCTGAACGCAGGGCGGTCAGCAAACTTCTTGCAGGAACGCTCGAACACCTCGATCACCGACTTGTAGGCTCCCAGATCGATATCCAGGGGGACGCCGGCCGGGCGTTTGTCATTCCAGAAATCAGGTTGCATTGTTCTTGTCCTCTTTACCTGAATCTATCCGGGGCCGCTTTTCTGTCATTTCTCCCTGATCCCTCAAAGGCAGAAAGCGAAAAGCGGAGCTTCACGGACACTAGCAGCTATGGCGATTCAGGCAAATATGCCCGAAGCCGTCATTGATCGTGTGAATCTTCCAGCCTTGCTGTGGGCTGATCAGACGCACGCAACGGGATGCGCTATACAATGCAACGACTCAGTGCAAAGGAACCGCCATGATCCATGACACTTTCTGGCTGACCACGAGCGACCACAGCCGCCTCTTCGTCAACCAGTGGCTACCCGATGGCAGCCTCAAGGCAATGATTCTGCTGGCCCATGGCATGGCCGAACACAGCGGCCGTTATGGAGCCCTTGCGCAAAAGCTCTGTGATCAGGGCTACGGCGTGTGTGCGCCGGACCTGCGTGGACATGGCAAAACTGCCGAAAACGGGACCCTGGGGCATTTCGCCGATGACGATGGCTGGTGCAAGGTCGTCAGCGACCTGGCGTGCCTCAACCAGCACATCGGCCAGCAGCACCCTGGCACACCGATTGTGCTGCTCGGTCACAGCATGGGCAGTTACATAGCCCAGGCCTATCTGCTGCACCACAGTGCCAGCCTGCACGGGGCAATCCTCAGCGGTTCGAACTTCCAGCCCGTGACGCTTTATCGCGCGGCACGGCAAATCGCCCGTTTCGAACGCCTGCGCCAGGGCGGCAAAGGACGCAGCGCATTGATCGAATGGCTGTCGTTCGGTTCGTTCAACAAAAAATTCAAACCGGCACGCACGCCGTTCGACTGGCTCAGCCGTGATCCGGCGCAGGTCGACCTATACGTCAACGACCCGCTCTGCGGTTTCCGCTGCACCAATCAACTGTGGATCGATTTGCTCGGTGGCTTGCAGCAAATCAGCAAAGCGTCCAATCTCGCCCAGATCGACCCGGGCCTGCCGCTGCTGGTGATTGGCGGTGAATGTGATCCGGTGAGCGAAGGCAAACGTCTGAAGGATCTGGCCGACGCGTTGCGGGCGGCCGGTAGCCAGCACCTGCAACTGACCGTTTACCCGCAGGCCCGGCACGAACTGTTCAACGAGAGCAACCGCGATGAAATCGTCGCCGATGTGCTGAACTGGATCGCCCAGGCCTTGAGCACACCTCGGCCGCACCGATCCGAATAGTTTTTTGTGGATTTTTTAATTCGTCACAGGAATTGAGACAGATGACCCAGGTTACCAACACCCCTTACGAAGCCCTCGAAGTGGGCCAGACCGCCAGCTTCAGCAAGACGGTCGAAGAGCGTGACATCCAGTTGTTCGCCGCGATGTCCGGCGATCACAACCCGGTGCACCTGGACGCCGAATACGCCGCCAGCACCATGTTCAAGGAGCGCATCGCCCACGGCATGTTCAGCGGTGCGTTGATCAGCGCGGCGGTCGCATGCGAATTGCCTGGGCCGGGGACCATCTATATCGGCCAGACCATGAGCTTTCAGAAACCGGTGAAGATCGGCGACACCCTGACCGTGCGCCTGGAAATTCTGGAAAAGCTGCCGAAGTTTCGCGTACGCATTGCCACTCGTGTGTTCAATCAGCGTGATGAACTGGTGGTGGATGGCGAAGCGGAAATCCTCGCGCCACGCAAGCAACAGAGCGTGACGCTGACGGAACTGCCGGCGATCAGCATCGGCTGATTGACCAGTTAAAAAACAATGTGGGAGCGAGCTTGCTCGCGATAGCGCCAGATCAGTCAACATCAATGTTGAATGTCAGGCCCTCATCGCGAGCAAGCTCGCTCCCACAGTGGTTTCGGCCAGGCTTACGAACGCGCACGCGCCTGGTTACGCAGGGCCTTGACCTGATCGTGATTGCGTTGCGCGCCGTGGTACTGGCGCTCAACCAGGTCACGAATGCCCACCAGGTTGTGCTTGTTGATCTTCTCCATGGCATCCCGATAAGCCTTCAATGCATGGTCTTCACCGCGCTCGGCTTCATTGAGCACGGCCTCCTCGTCCTTGCCGGTGAACATCGACTTCACGTCGACCCAGCGGCGGTGCAGGTCACCGCTGACACTGGTGGAGGTTTCCGGATCGCCACCCATCGAACGCACCGCGGACTGCAACTCCGCAGCAGCCGTAGCACAATCGGTCGAACGATTGATAAACAGGGTTTTGAGTTCAGGGTGCTTGATGTCTTCAGCGCAAGTCTTGAACCCGGCCTGACCGTCCTTGCTGGTTTCAATCAGGTCATTGAGTACAGAAATCGCTTCTTTATTCATGTCAGTCATTTTTCAATTCCTTCGGTTGATGAAAGATGCAATGAGTACTGCACCCTGCATGCCAGCTCGGAATTGCTTAACTAATCGTTATTTTTCAAACAGTTATCCATTAACAAAAAATCTGTATCCGCTTTATTTGCATGATCTGTCAATTGGCCTGCATGCAGAATGCCTGTATTTTCCAGACTGACTGAATCAAGACGACCGATCGATGAATCCTGAAAAGCTCGAACTGCTGATCACCCGTGAAATGCCCTTCGGCAAATACAAGGGTCGAATCATTGCCGACCTGCCCGGCCCTTACCTGAACTGGTTCGCCCGGGAGGGTTTCCCGCACGGCGAATTGGGCGGCTTGCTGGCCCTGATGCAGGAAATCGATCACAACGGTTTGTCGGACTTGCTCGAACCGCTGCGCGCCAAACACGGCAAACCGGCCCCGCGTCACTGAATCACCTACCGAGCACCCTCATGCCTGACAACACCCGCCGCGCCCGTGATAAAGCCTTCTGGCAAACCTTTGCCGACCGCTACGATGTCGAACCCGGCCCGATCAACCTGGAGAACGGTTACTTCGGTCGCATGTCGCGCACGGTCGTCGAGGAGTACCAACGCAACATCGAGCTGATCAATCGCAGCAATTCGGTGTACGTACGCCAGCGCTTCGAACAGGGCGACAGCCTGAAGATCCGCGCGCAACTGGCCAGGTTGACAGGCGTCCCCGGCGACAGCATCGCCCTGACCCGCAACGCGTCGGAAGGTTTGCAGACGCTGATCCGCAACTACAACCGGCTGCAGCCCGGCGATCAGGTACTGGTTTGCGATCTTGAATACGACACGGTCAAAGGCGCCATGCGCTGGCTGGCGCGTAATCGCGGCGTTGAAGTGATCGAAATCGAACACGCACACCCGGCAACCTTCGACAGTCTGCTGAACACCTACCGCGAAACCTTCGCACGGCACCCACGGCTGAAGTTGATGGCCCTGACCCACGTCACCCATCGCACGGGCCTGGTAATGCCGGTGCAGGCGATTGCGGCCGCTGCAAAGGAACATGGCATCGACGTCATCCTCGACGGTGCCCATGCCCTCGGCCAACTCGAATTTGACCTGACCGAACTGGGTATCGCCTTCGCCGGCTACAACCTGCACAAGTGGATCGGTGCACCGCTGACGCTCGGTTATATCTACATCGCCCCCGAACGCCTGACCGACATCGACCCGGACATGGGCGAAATGCATTTCCCGCCCACTGACATCCGTGCCCGAACCTCGTACAGCACCCCCAACATCCCGGCGCTGCTGACCCTGCCGCTGGTGCTCGAAGAACATTGGGCGATGGGAGGGGCCGCGGCCAAGGGCGCGCGGCTCAATTATTTGCGCAACCTGTGGGTGCGCGAAGTTCGCGAACTTCCGGGCATCGAGGTGTTGACCCCGGATGATCCACGGCTGTATTGCGGTATCACCTCAATGCGCTTTACCCAACAGGCCGATCAACAGGTGATGGTCGAAAGGCTGCTCAACGACTACAACCTGTTCACCGTGGTGCGCAGTGGCGCGGCTTGCGGGCCGTGCATCCGCGTGACACCGGGATTGACCAGCACTGCCGACGATATGCAGCAGTTGATCATCGCGCTGAAAGAACTGCGCTGAACACTCACCATTGTGGGAGCGAGCTTGCTCGCGATGGTCGTGAACGATAGCGGGTGAAACCTGATGCCCAGTGTCGCCCTCGGGTTTTTCGCGAGCAGGCTCGCTCCTACAAGGGTTAGCGCCGAACCTGTGGGAGCAACTGTCTTCCCCCCGCCACTCGTCACCGTCATCGCGAGCAAGCTCGCTCCCACAGGGGGTATGAGCCGATCCAGGCCATTTTTTTCAGGCAAAAAAAAACGGTGCACCGACCAAGCGCACCGTAAAGCCGTAGAACACACAACGAAGTGTAGGGTGAAGCGATCAGTCCAGCAGCGCCAGGGCCTCGGCGGTGCATTCCTGAATGCGGGACCAGTCGCCGTTCCTGATCCACTCCGGATCAAGCATCCAGCTACCGCCCACGCACATGACGTTTTTCAGCGCCATGTAGCTCTTGATGTTGGCAGGTCCCACGCCGCCGGTCGGGCAGAATTTCACTTCGCCGAACGGGCCGCCCAACGCCTTGATGGCCGCAACGCCACCGCTGACTTCGGCCGGGAACAGCTTGAAGCGGCGGTAACCCAGACCGTAGCCTTCCATGATGCCCGAGGCATTGCTGATGCCTGGCAACAGTGGAATCGGGCTGGCGACGCTGGCTTCCAGCAAGTCGCGGGTGATGCCCGGCGTGACGATGAACTGCGAGCCTGCCGCTTCCGCCGCCGCCAGCATCTGGCGATCCAGTACGGTGCCGGCACCGGTCACCAGCTCCGGACGCTGCTCGCGCAGAATCTGGATGGCCTTGAGGCCGAATTGCGAACGCAGGGTCACTTCCAGGGCTGTCAGGCCACCGGCCGCGAGCGCGTCGGCCAGCGGCAGGACGTCCTGCTCGCGGGCGATGGTGATCACCGGCAGGATCCGTGCTTTCGCGCAGAGGCTGTCGATCAGGGCAACTTTGTCCGCCATGGAAACGGTCGGGGATGGGTTTGTCATAGCGGCTGTTCCTTGGCTCATGGGCACCAGAAAATCTCTAACGTGGGTTGCAGAAATGCGCGCACCGGCATTGCGGCGACATCGTCGCCGGCCAGTGCGGTACTCAGGGTTGTCAGCTTGGACTGACCGGAAATCGATAGAACCTTGTGTTTGGCCGAGGCCAGCAGCGCGCGACTCATGGTCAGGCGCTGATGCGGCACAGTCGGCGCCAGCATCGGCCAGCAACGACGGACGCCATCGGCCTGCAATGCCTCGGCAAGATTCGGGCTGTTGGGGAACAGCGACGCGGTGTGGCCGTCATCACCCATGCCGAGGATCAGCACGTCGATCGCCGGCAGTTCGGACAACAAGCGGTCGGCCTGTTCCGCCGCCTGTTCAAGGTTGGCGCTGGCGCTGTACAGGCTCAGGAACTGCGCCTTGGCCGCAGGACCTTGCAACAGATAACGCTTGATCAGGCCCGCGTTACTGTCGGCGTGCTCCACCGGCACCCAGCGCTCGTCGGCCAGGCTGACCACCACGTTCGACCAGTCCAGCGACTGCCTGGCCAGGTGCTGGAAAAACGCCACCGGACTACGGCCACCGGAGACCACCAGGGTCGCAGTGCCCTGGGCGTCGATCGCGTCGCTCAGCTTTTTCGCCACACTCAGTGCCAGGCTTTCAGCCAGCAGCACCGGGCTCTTGAACCCATGGGCGCTGACGCCTTGCGGCAGTTTCAAATCAGATATCGCCATACCACGACCTCCCGTCCCGCGTGATCAGAGCAATGGAGCTCATCGGCCCCCAGGACCCGGCCGCGTACGGCTTGGGCGCATCACCGGATTTTTTCCACCCGGCGATCAACTGGTCACACCACTTCCACGCGGCTTCGATTTCATCTTTACGGACAAACAGGTTCTGATTGCCGCGCATCACTTCCAGCAACAACCGCTCGTAGGCATCGGGAATCCGTGCGCTGCTCCAGGTGTCGGAAAAATTCAGCTGCAACGGACCGCTGCGCAGCTGCATGCCTTTGTCCAGGCCTTGGTCCTTGGTCATCACACGCAAGGAAATGCCTTCGTCCGGTTGCAGGCGGATAATCAGCTTGTTGCTGATTTGCAGGCGCTGCTCGGGAGCGAAGATGTAGTGCGACGGTTCCTTGAAATGGATGACGATCTGCGACAGCTTCTGCGGCATGCGCTTGCCGGTACGCAGGTAAAACGGCACGCCGGCCCAGCGCCAGTTGCGGATGTCGGCACGCAGGGCGACAAAGGTTTCAGTATCGCTCTGGGTGTTGGAATTGGGTTCTTCCAGGTACCCCGGCACCGCTTTGCCTTCGCTGTAGCCGGCGATGTACTGGCCGCGCACCACCTGGGTGGTCAGGCCTTCCGGGCTGATCGGCGCCAGGGCCTTGAGCACCTTGACCTTCTCGTCACGGATGCTGTCGGCGGACAGGTCGGCCGGCGGGTCCATGGCGATCAGGCAGAGCAGTTGCAGCAGGTGGTTCTGGATCATGTCGCGCAGCTGGCCGGCCTTGTCGAAGTAACCCCAGCGGCCTTCGATACCGACCTTCTCGGCCACGGTGATTTCCACGTGGGAGATGTAGTTCTGGTTCCACTGGGTTTCGAACAGGCTGTTGGCGAAACGCAGGGCGATCAGGTTCTGGACGGTCTCTTTGCCCAGGTAGTGGTCGATGCGGTAGGTGCGGTTCTCCGGGAAGAACTGCGCCACGGCGTCGTTGACCTTGCGCGAGGATTCCAGGTCCGAACCGATGGGCTTTTCCAGCACCACACGGGTGTTTTGCACCAGGCCGACCTTGGCCAGGTTCTCGCAGATCGCGCCGTAGACGGCAGCCGGCGTGGCGAAGTAGGCAATGACCCGTTGCGTGGTGCCGGCCACTTCGGCCAGGGCCACATAATCTTCGGACTTGAGGAAGTCGACGTGCAGGTAGCTCAGGCGCGCCAGAAAACGCTCGACCACGGCTTCGTCCAGCTCTTTGGCACCGACATAGCGGCGCAGCTCGGAGGCAATGAACGTCAGGTGTTCCTGCTCGCTGCCCGGCTCACGGGCCAGCGCGATGATCCGCGTGTCCTCGTGCAACAGGCCAGCGCCGTCGAGTTGATAAAGGGCAGGAAACAGCTTGCGCAAGGCCAGATCGCCAAGGGCGCCGAACAAGGCAAAGGTGCACGGTTCAACCGTAATCGAGAGCATGATGTTTGTTCTTTTATCAAGTTAAGCTACAAATACCTTTTTTCAAGGCATCACTCAAGGGAAAATGTAGTAATAACCACAACATTTTCGCAAAATACAGATTCCGAGTGGTGGTCGGTCTGAGCCATCAGTAGGATAGGCCACCGTTATGGGCCTCACCAAAGGCCCTTTTTGCATTAGCCGCGCGCTTGTTGGCGCAGCTGTAAAGGATACTTATATGGACCGCGTGCGAAATTTACTGGAGCAGATCCAGAATCGCCTTGAAGAGCTGAACAAGGCCGAACGCAAAGTCGCCGAGGTGATCCTGCTCAACCCGCAGCAGGCTACCCGCTTCAGCATCGCCGCCCTCGCCCAGGCCGCCTCGGTCAGCGAACCGACGGTCAACCGTTTCTGCCGTTCGTTCGGCGTCAGCGGCTACCCCGAACTCAAGCTGCAACTGGCCCAAAGCCTGGCCAGTGGCGCCGCGTACGTCAGCCGCGCGGTGGAGGCCGATGACAATCCGGAGGCCTATACCCAGAAGATCTTCGGCAGCGCCATCGCCTCGCTGGACAGCGCCTGTCAGGCACTGGACCCGAACCTGATCAGCCGCGCCGTCGACCTGCTGATCCAGGCCCGACAGATCCACTTCTTCGGCCTCGGCGCCTCGGCCCCGGTGGCACTGGATGCGCAGCACAAGTTCTTCCGCTTCAACCTCGCCGTCACGGCCCACGCGGATGTGTTGATGCAGCGCATGATTGCCTCGGTGGCCCATACCGGCGAGCTGTTCGTGATCATTTCCTACACCGGTCGCACCCGCGAACTGGTGGAAGTGGCGCGGATTGCCCGGGAAAACGGCGCCTCGGTGCTGGGCCTGACCGCCGAGAACTCGCCGCTGGCCAAGGCCAGCACCCTGAGCCTGAACATTCCGCTGCCGGAAGACACCGACATCTACATGCCGATGACGTCGCGGATCATCCAGCTGACCGTGCTGGACGTGCTCGCCACCGGCATGACCTTGCGCCGGGGCGTGGATTTCCAGCCGCATTTGCGCAAGATCAAAGAGAGCCTGAATGCCAGTCGGTATCCGGTGGGTGATGAGTTCAACTAGATCTCTATTGCCGGCTCTGGCCTCTTCGCGGGCAAGCCCGCTCCCACAGTGTCCGCGCCGAACCTAAAATTCGCGAACGCCAATGAAACCTGTGGGAGCTGGCTTGCCAGCGATGAGGCCAGCAGCAACAGCACAAATCTAACCCCCCACCCGCGCCTGCAAACTCAGATGCGCCCGCTCCCCAGGCTTCAGGCACAGGCTGTCGGTGCCACCGCTTGCTGCCTCTACGCAAACGAATTCGGATATCTCGTTCCAGGTCACGCCAAGCAACGGCCGCGAACCGGGATGCCACACCACCGTGTCGGCCGTTTCGCCAGTGTCGATGCACAACGCCCGCTGCCAGGCGTGGTCGTTGAGCTGCAATTCGCCGTCATGCTGGAACACCCGCTGGCATCCGCCGTCCACGCGCAACTCGCCTTCCTGCTGACACACCTGTCGGCTCAACTGGTCATAACCCTGCGCTCCTTCGAGCCCAGACAGCGCTATCTCACTGACATCGCCAATACGCCAGTAAGCATGCAAAGCCTGGCTCATCTGGCACGGCATGTCGTCCTGATGCTCGGTGCTCAGGCGCAAGTCCATGCGCTCACCCAGGTGCGCGTGCAGGTCCACCTGCCAGTCGCACAACTTCAGCTGCCAGTGCAACCGCACGCCTTCGTCGTCACTGTTGCTGTCGAGCAGCTTCCAGTCGAGCAGCCGCGCCCAGCCATGGGACGGCCAGGCGTTTTCGCTCGGATGCCGGCCATACCAGGGCCAACACACCGGCACACCACCGCGAATGGCGCCGACCTGCGGCCACTTTGCCGCGCACCACAGCCAGGGCTTTTGCCCCTTGGGCTGGAAGTGCAGCAACTGCGCGCCCTGGCGACTGAACACCGCCTGACACAGCGGATGATCGATCACCAGCACGTCGCGCATCTGATAGCGCTCCCACGCGAACACCGGACGTTCGCGCAAGGATTTGAAGAAGCGTTGTAGCGGATGCTCAAGCATGTGCCACGGTCCTGAAAATCATCTGTCACCGGGGTGCGCGGCCCGCAAAAAAAAGCGGACAGCCATGGCTGTCCGCAAATATGCGCACATGGAGAGAAGCTTATCGCAGACGCGTTAGAACACCGACTGAATTTTCAGGCCGGCCACCAGCGCGTTGTCCACTTCATCCACACCACCGGGGTGAGTGACGTATTGCAGGTTGGGACGTACGGTCAGCCAGTTGGTCACGTGGAAGCCGTAGTTGATCTCGTAGTTGTATTCGGTTTCACGAATGGGCGAGAACAGCGGATTGTCGTATTCCGAAACACCGTTGGCCACGTTGGTCAGTTCAGCGTTTTTCTTCACGTCATCGTTGACATGGATACGGGCGAAACCGATGCCCACGTCATCCTTGGGACGTGCGTCGAACGGGCCCTTGTACACGAACATCAGCGACTGGTAGTTGTCGATGAAGTTGGTGTCCTTGTCGTGGAAAGTGGCGTTGGCCGCGATGTTCAGACCACGGGATGCATCGCCATTGTGGCTGGTGAGTTGCTGCTGCGCGACGAACCAGTAGCCGTGCTTGCTATCGTGGACGCGATAAGGGTTGCCGGTGGTCGCTGCGTCCTGGCCATTGTCGTCCTTGAGAACGTCGTCGGCATTGGCGGTGCTTTTGTAGTAACCGACACGGTATTCGCCCGGCAGGTTGTTGACCTTCGGCGACCAGACCAGTTCGACCGGCAACACGGTGCCTTCAGTACCACTGCCGCTGAGTTTGAAGCCGTTACCGTGTTCCAGTTGCGTCGGGTTCTGGTTGTACGCACCGATCTGGGCGTAGAGCTCGTCATTGATGTGGTACTTCACGCGGATCGCCGCCTGGCTGACCGGCCAGTTGTACCAGATGTTGGTGGCCCAGTTACCGACCTGGGATCCGCAGAACGCCAGGTTCTGGAATTCGCACGGGAAGGTGTTGAAGTCTTCACCTTCACCGAAGTAACCGGCCTTGACGTCCAGTTTGTTGTCGAAGAACTGATGCTGAATCCACAACTGGGTCAGACGCACCATGTGGCCACGACCGTAGACTTCCTGGGAGGAGCTCAAGGTGCCGGCACGCGGGTCACCGATACGGTCGTTGGAGATGTTCTCGCCGTTACGGTTGGTAAGCTGGATCTTGGCCTGGGTATTGTCCCAGCCGAACAGTTTTTCCAGGTCCAGCGCCGCGCCCAGGCCAAACTGGTCGGCGTAGCGCGCGGTCTTGTCATCGTTGAAGCCGCCATGCAGATTGCCGCCGACTTCACCGACGTAGTCCATCTTGATGTCGATGCCTTGCTCGATCAGCCTGGTACGCTCGCCACCCCAATCGCCCGTCATCCACCTGGAGTCGGAGCTGAACGCCTCATCGGCCATCGCATTGCCGGCCAGAACCAGTGCTGCCGCTGCTGAAACCTGGCAGATCAACCGGGCCTTGTTCTTCATCTTCATCCCTACATCCTCGTTTTATTGTTATTAACTTTTCTTTTTTAACGCGGTTACATCCGGTGCAATGCGCGACAGGCCGTGCATTGCGAATCCCCCCCTGTAGGAGCGAGCTTGCTCGCGAGAAACCTGAGAACGCCGTGGGGTATCAGGTTTCCAGTGTCATCGTTGACGTCCATCGCGAGCTGGCTCGCTCCTACAGGTTTGTTCTTCAGCGGCCTTTGAATTGGGCGACGTTGGCGCTGTGCGCTTCGGTTTTCGGCACGCCGGCCACCCCCAGGCGCTCCCCTGTCTTGGCATCGAACAGCAGCACTTTCGCCGGATCGAATTGCAGGGTCAGGGTCTCGCCCACCGCAGGCGCCACATCTGGCGCCAGACGGCAGCAGACCTTGGTGTCATTGAGGTTGACGAAGACCAGGGTGTCCGGCCCGGTCGGTTCGGCGACCTGGACTTCGGCACGAATGGTCGGCAAACCGTTCGCTTCACCGTTGGCCAGGATGATCTGTTCAGGGCGCATGCCGAGGATCACTTCGCGATCTTCGAGACCTGCATCCTGCATGCCCAGCGGCAGCTCGCAACGGGCCTGGCCGCTGTCGAGCAGCGCCAGCAGGCGACCGTCCTTGCGCTGCAGGCGCAGCGGGATGAAGTTCATCGGCGGCGAACCGATGAAGCTCGCCACAAAGAGGTTGGCCGGGTTGTTGTAGATGTCCTTCGGCGTACCGAACTGCTGGATGATCCCGTCCTTCATCACCGCCACTTTGTCGCCCAGGGTCATGGCTTCGATCTGGTCGTGGGTCACGTAGACCGTGGTGGTTTTCAGGCGCTGGTGCATCAGTTTCATTTCGGTGCGCATCTCGACCCGCAGCTTGGCGTCGAGGTTGGACAGCGGCTCGTCGAACAGATAAATCTTCGGCCGCCGCGCCAATGCTCGGCCCATCGCCACGCGCTGTTGCTGACCACCGGAGAGCTGGCCGGGCTTGCGGCTGAGGAGGTGTTCGATCTGCAACAGCTTGGATACGCGAGCGACCTCCTCGTCGATTTCCGCGGTCGGCATTTTGCGGATCTTCAGGCCGAAGGCGATGTTGTCGCGCACGCTCATGGTCGGGTACAGCGCGTAGGACTGGAACACCATGGCGATGTCACGATCCTTGGGGCTCATGCCGCTGATGTCGGCGTCGTCCACCAGGATCGCGCCGCCGCTGATGGTTTCCAGGCCGGCGATGCAGTTCATCAAGGTCGACTTGCCGCAGCCCGACGGGCCGACCAGGATCAGGAACTCACCGTCATCGATTTTCAGTTCGATGTTTTTCAGGGTGTCCGGCAAGCCGGGGCCGTAGGTCTTGTTGACGTTGCGTAATTCGAGAGTTGCCATCTTTCTACCCCTTGACCGCGCCGGACGTCAGCCCACGCAGGAAATACTTGCCAGCGAATATGTAGACCAGCAGTGTCGGCAGCCCGGCGATCATCGCGGCGGCCATATCAACGTTGTATTCCTTGGCCCCGGTGCTGGTGTTGACCAGGTTGTTCAGGGCCACGGTAATTGGCTGGGCATCGCCGCTGGCGAAGACCACGCCGAACAGGAAGTCGTTCCAGATCTGGGTGAACTGCCAGATCAGGCAGACCATCACGATCGGGATCGACATCGGCAGCAGGATTTTCAGGAAGATCGTGAAGAAGCCCGCGCCATCGAGCCTTGCGGCCTTGACCAGCGCATCCGGAATGCTCACGTAGTAGTTGCGGAAGAACAGCGTGGTGAACGCCAGGCCGTAGACCACGTGCACCAGCAC
Source organism: Pseudomonas sp. GNP012 (assembly GCF_054343835.1). Classification (NCBI taxonomy): domain Bacteria; kingdom Pseudomonadati; phylum Pseudomonadota; class Gammaproteobacteria; order Pseudomonadales; family Pseudomonadaceae; genus Pseudomonas; species Pseudomonas sp. GNP012. The sequence continues at coordinate 4,128,257 of NZ_JBTGUU010000001.1, forward strand.
CAGGCCGGTGGTGGTGTTGGCCAGGCCGAATTTGCCGAGGGTGAACGAGGCCGGCAGCAGCACGGTCTGGAACGGCAGGAAGCAGCCGAACAGCAACAGGCCAAAGAACAACTGCGAGCCACGGAAGCGCCACATCGACAGCACGTAGCCGTTCATCGCGCCGATGAAGGTCGAGATCAGCACCGCCGGCACGGTGATTTTCACCGAGTTCCAGAAGTAGCCGCCGACCACGTCCCAGGCCTTGATCCAGCCGATGCCGTCGATCACGGTCGGCCAGCTCAGCAGGTTGCCGGTGCGGATGTCTTCCGGGGATTTGAAGCTGGTCAGCAGCATCACCACCAGCGGGATCAGGTACACCGCCGCTGCCAAAAGCAGGGTGGCGTAGATCGCGATACGGCTGAAACTGATGCCCGATTTTCCGAGTTGATTAGTCATGGCGTTTGCCTCGCAGCTCGGAGTACAGGTACGGCACAAGGATGGTCAGTACGGCGCCGAGCATCAGCATGGCGCTGGCCGAACCGATGCCCATCTGGCCACGGCTGAAGGTGAAGGAATACATGAACATCGCTGGCAGGTCGGAGGAGTAGCCCGGGCCGCCCGCGGTCATCGCTGCGACCAGGTCGAAGCTCTTGATCGCGATGTGCGCCAGGATCATGAAGGCACTGAAGAACACCGGACGCAGGCTCGGCAGGACGATCTTCAGGTAGATGGTCGGCAGGCTAGCACCATCGACTTGCGCGGCGCGGATGATCGATTGATCGACACCGCGCAGGCCGGCCAGGAACATCGCCATGACAAACCCGGAGGCTTGCCATACAGCGGCGATCACCAGGCAGTAGACGACGCGATCCTGATCCACCAGCCAGTCGAGACGGAAGCCTTCCCAACCCCAGTCACGCAGCATCTTGTCCAGGCCCAGTCCAGGGTTGAGCAGCCATTTCCAGGCGGTACCGGTGACGATCATCGACAGCGCCATCGGGTACAGGTAGACGGTGCGGATGAAGCCTTCCTTGCGAATGCGCTGGTCCAGCAGCACGGCGAGGAACACGCCCAGCACCAGGCTGATGCCGATGAACATACCGCCGAACACCGCGAGGTTCTTGCTCGCGACCCACCAGCGGTCGTTGTCCATCAGGCGCATGTATTGCTGCAGACCGACCCACTTGTAGCTCGGCATGAAGCTGGAATTGGTGAAGGACAGAATGAACGTCCAGATGATGTAACCGTAGAAGCCAACCAACACGATCAGCATGCTCGGCGCGAGTACCAGTTTGGGTAGCCAGCGTTGCAGCGCATCGAACGGTGAGGCTTTGCTGAAAACCGCCACAGAGCTCATCGGGATAATCCAGGTTTAGAGAAATGAATCGACACGGTGGCCCCTTGTGGGAGCGGGCTTGCTCGCGAAAGCGATGTGTCAGTCGACATTAATGTTGAATGTCAGACGGCATTCGCGAGCAAGCCCGCTCCCACATTGGGTCAGGCTGTGTCAGGGATTACTGGGCAGCTTTGACAGCCGAAGCCAGTTGGGCGCTGGCCTTGGCCGGGTCAGCGTCCTTGTCGTTCATGAAGTTGGTGACCACGTCGAAGATCGCGCCCTGCACGGCCAGGGAGGTGGCCATGTTGTGCGCCATGCTCGGTTGCAGGCCGCCGGTCTTGTCGTCCGCGATGAAGTCCTTCGCCGACTTCTGGGCGCACTCGTCGAAACCGAGTTTGTCCATTTCGCCCAGCATGTCGTTACGCACCGGGATCGACCCCTTGTTCATGCTGAAGACTTTCTGGAAGTCGGTGCCCAACGCCACTTTGGCCAGGTCTTGCTGGGCGGCGATGTCGCCCTTGCGATCGGCCTTGAGCTTGAACACCGCCAGGGAGTCGATGTTGTAGGTGAAGGCTTTTTCAGTGCCCGGGAACGCTACGCACAGGTAGTCCTTGCCCGCGACTTTCCCGGCTGCCGTCCACTCGCTTTTCGCCCAGTCGCCCATCATCTGCATGCCGGCCTTGCCGTTGATGACTTCAGCGGCGGCGATGTTCCAGTCACGACCGGCGCGGTTCGGGTCCATGTAGGTGGTGATCTTTTTCAGCTCGGCGAACGACTGGGTCATTTCCGGGCCGGACAGGGTTTTCTGGTCCAGGTCGACCAGTGCTTTCTTGTAGCCGTCGACGCCCATGACCGAGAGCACCACGTCTTCAAACACGGTGCTGTCCTGCCAAGGCTGACCGCCGTGGGCTAGCGCGATGAAGCCTGCGGCCTTGAGCTTGTCACCGGCGGCATAGAATTCTTCGAGGGTGGTCGGGGCTTTTTCGATCCCGGCTTTCTTGAACACTTGCGGGTTGATCCACAGCCAGTTGACGCGGTGGATGTTCACCGGCACGGCAACGTAATCACCTTCGTACTTCACGGTGTCGGAGACTTTCTTCGACAGCAGGCCGTCCCAGTTTTCCGCTTTGGAAACGTCTTTCAACGCATCGGTGCTGAGCAGGCCGGTGCTGCCCCACTCCTGGATGTCCGGACCCTTGATCTGCGCCACGCCTGGCGGGTTGCCGGCTACGGCGCGACTCTTGAGTACGGTCATGGCCGTGGAACCGCCGCCACCGGCGACTGCGCCGTCCTTCCAGGTGAAGCCGTCTTTTTCGACTTGAGCCTTCAGGACATCGACCGCTGCTTTTTCACCACCGGAGGTCCACCAGTGAACGACTTCAACGGAACCTTTGGATTCGGCGGCCAGGACACTGAGGGGGAGCGCAGACAGGGAAGCGAGAGAAATGACAGTAGCGAGGCGAGAAATCGCATTCATCTAGGAGCACCTTTCTTGTTGTTATGCATGCAAGTCTGTTGCTTGCGCTGCATAAGATTCTAAACAGGGGATATCCCCTCGCAGGTAACGAAGGGATGCGCGAATGTCACCGCATGGTTACATAGAACCGCTCTGGGACAACTGCGCCAGCGCCGTGGCCATGCTCGGTGACAGCGGCAGGCGCGGAATCAGCACGGTTTGCCAGGCATGGTAAAGGTCAGGCTTGCCGGGCCAGATGTCGGCACTCGGGCGGTTTTGCGGATCGAGTTCGTGATACCAGCTGCCATCACAGCGGTCGATGAAATGACTGTCACAGAATTCCCAGAACAGGCGGTACCACTGCTCGTACTGCACGTCACCCGTGCGTTTGATCAATGCACTGGCGGCGGCACTGGCTTCGCAATGGGTCCAGTGCAGGCGATGGCGGACCACCGCTTTGTTGCCCCAGTCCAGGGTGTAGACAATCCCCGGCGCGCCATCGATGTTCCAGCCGTGACGACAGTTGTGCTCGAAGAGTTTTTGCGCGTCGGTGACCAGCCAGCCCGGCGTGAGCATCCCGGCGCTCACCCGCGCAGCTTCGAGGTGCAGCAACAGCCGTGCCCACTCGAAACCGTGGCCCGGGGTGGTGCCGTAGGGGCGAAAACCGTCCGCCGGATTGTCACGGTTGTAGTCCCGCAATGGCTGCCAGTGGCGGTCGAAATGCTCGATCACCAGGTAGTCATTAGCGGCGGCGTGACCATGAATCACCCGCTCGACGATGCGCTGTGCGCGGCAAAGCCAACGCTTTTCTTCGGTGACATCGGCCAGGGCGAGAAAGGCTTCGGTGGCGTGCATGTTGCTGTTGGCGCCCCGGTACGCCTCCTCTTCACTCCAGTCGCGATTGAAGGATTCGCGCATCGCGCCTTCTTCTTCACTCCAGAACCAGGTGTCGATGATGTCGATGGCATCATCGAGCAAGGCTTGCGCACCGGGACGCTGTGCGACCACTGCAGAGCTGGCGGCCAGCGCGACGAAGGCATGCAGGTAGGCGTTCTTGCCGGTGTTGCCGTCGCGATGTTCGGCAGTGGCGAACCAGCCGCCGTGAACCGCATCGCGCAGTGGCCCGCGCAGTGCTGCGACGCCGTGATCGACCAGCTCGGCAAAACCCGGCAAGCCCTGGATATGGGCCATGGCGAAGCTGTGGGTCATGCGAGCGGTATTCATGGTCTGGGCTTGCGCATCGGCCGGGAGGCGGCCCTTTTCATCGAGGTTGCCGAAGCCTTCAGGGAGCCTGGAAGCCTTGGCAAAGCTCAACAGGCGCAGGCCTTCGGCGGCGAGCCATTGCTGGTGGGCAGGAGCGTTCAGCCAACTGCTGAAGGCGGGTTGGAGGGTGTCCATGGCGTACCTTTTTTGTTGTTATGACTGTGGGGCAGCATAAACAACGGAAGGCGGCGGGCTTGTAACGAAGGGGGTGGGTTATGTCACCAGACCGTGACATTTATCTTGAGGGATGTGTTGAATCTTCTAACGCCTTCGCGAGCAAGCCCGCTCCCACACTTGATCGCATTCCATCTGGATGAACTCGGTCAAATGTGGGAGCGGGCTTGCTCGCGAAGAACGATAACGCGGTCTGACTAGTCAACGCTGCGTGGCAATTGCAGTGTCACCCGCAACCCGCCCTCACGCAGGTTCTGCAAGCTGACCTCGCCGCCATGGCTATGGGCAATGTTGCGGGCAATCCCCAGCCCCAACCCATACCCCTGCTGCTGCCCGGCCAGACGGAAATGCGGTTCGAACACCTGCTCCAGCCGCTGCTCCGGCACGCCGGGCCCTTCATCATCGACATGCAGGATGAACGCGCGGTCATCGTCATCGATGTGCAGGTGCGCGTTCTGCCCGTACTTCAACGCATTGTCGATCAGGTTGCCGATGCAGCGCTTGAGCGCCAGCGGTTTGCCCGGATACGCTGCCAGCGCCCGCCCCTGCTGGGTCACGCGACCATTGCCGTTGGGCGCCAGGTACGGTTCCACCAGACAGTCGAGCACATGGTTGAGGTCCACCGGCTCGATGTTCTCGTGGATGTCGGTGTCCTTCACGCATTGCAGCGCGCCCTTGACCAGCAATTCGAGCTCGTCCAGATCGCGCCCGAACTTGGCTTGCAGCGTTTCGTCTTCAAGCAATTCAACGCGCAGGCGCAAACGGGTGATCGGTGTGCGCAGGTCGTGGGAAATCGCGCTGAACAACTGGCTGCGCTCGGTCAGGTAACGGCTGATGCGCTCGCGCATGGTGTTGAAGGCGCGCCCGACCTCGACCACTTCACTGCCACCGCCCTCGGCCACCGGTTCCACGTCGGCACCCAGCGACAGATCGCGCGCGGCCCGCGCCAGGCGCTTGAGCGGACGACTCTGCCAGTGCACCAGCAGACCGATGAACAACAGCAGAAAGCCGCTGGTCAGGACGATGAACCACACCTGCTGCGCCGGCAGGCCCTGCTCTTCAAGACTGGTGTAGGGCTCGGGCAACAGCGAGGCAATGTACAGCCATTCGCCCGGCGCCATCTGGATCTGCGTGACCAGCACCGGCGGGTTCACCGGTTCCAGGGTCAACGCGTAGTGCGCCCAGGAGCGTGGCAACTCATCGAGTTTCAGGCCGCCATTGAAGATGCGCAGGTCTTCCGGACTGACGAAGGTCACCGAGATGTCCGTGTCCTGGCCGAGGGACTGGCGCAGCACCTCGTCCACCGCCTTGAGCACCGCCTCTTTGCGCGGGGTGATGGGCAGCACTTCCATGCCCAGGGGCTTGTCGTTGAGCGTGACCACGAACCGGGTGCCGCCCATGCTGCGCAACTGATCGAGCACCAGAGGCCGAAACGCCACCGGCAACGAACGGAAATAACTGACACTGGCCGTCATCGAATGGGCCAGGCTGCGGGCGCTGGTGACCAGGCCCTCGAGCTGCGTGGCGCGCAGTTGCGACACCCAGATCACGCTCGACAGCGCCTGGGCGAACAGCACGGCCAACAAGGTCAACAGCAACATCCGCCCGAGCAGCGAACGCGGCATCGGCACCCTGGCGGCGAGCTTGCGCAACATCTCAGTGGCCATTGCCGGCAACCACATTGGCCGCCAGTTGATAGCCGCTGCCGCGCACGGTGCGGATCAACCGTGGCGGCTTTTCCGTGTCGCGCAGGCGCTGGCGCAACCGGCTGACCGCCATGTCGACGATGCGATCCAGCGGCATCAGTTCACGGCCACGGGTCGCGTTGCCGATGGTGTCGCGGTCGAGGATTTCCTGCGGATGGTCGAGGAACAGTTTCAGCAGCGCGAAGTCGGCACCCGAGAGAATTACCTCTTCGCCATCGATGTGAAACAACCGATGGCTGACCATGTCCAGGCGCCAGTCATCGAAGGCCAGTACCTCACCGCCGCTCCGTTCCTGACCGAATTGCGCGCGGCGCAGCAACGCCTTGATCCGTGCCTGCAATTCCCGCGGGCTGAACGGCTTGCCGAGGTAATCGTCGGCGCCCAGTTCCAGGCCGATGACACGGTCGGCTTCGTCGGAACTGGCGGTGAGCATGATGATCGGCACCTGCGCCTGGCGCGGATGCTGGCGAATCCAGCGACACAGGCTGAAACCGTCTTCGTCGGGCAGCATCACGTCAAGGATCACCAGGTCGGCCGGCGCCTCGTTCAGCGCCTGGCGAAAACCGGCGCCATCGGCAGTGGCACGCACCTGGAACCCGGCGCGAGTCAGGTAGGTGTCCAGCAACTCGCGTATCTCTTGATCGTCATCGACCAACAAAATCGACTTGTTGACTGAGCTCACGGGGCGGCGTCCTTGTTGTTTGAATTGGGCGGATTATGCCTTAAGCACCGAAACTGCAAACACCACAGAAACAATGTGGGAGCGGGCTTGCTCGCGAAGGCGGCATATCAGTCGACATCAATGTTGAATGTCAGTCCGCATTCGCGAGCAAGCCCGCTCCCACATTTTGATCGCATTTCAAGCGGGGGTTGATTGCTCCAGCGCTACACCGGCACCGACGAGGCCCGAATACGGCGCCGTCACCAGCCACACCGGAATCCCCTTGAAGTAATCGCTCATGCAACCCTTGTCGGCGAAGCAGCGGGCGAAACCGCTTTCGAGGAAGAAATCGGCAAACCGTGGAATCACTCCGCCAACGATGTACACGCCACCGCGTCCACCGGTGGTCAGCACGTTGTTGCCCGCCACGCGACCGAGCCAGCAGCAGAACTGCTCAAGCACTTCCACGGCAATCGGGTCGCCCGCCAGCCCGGCGGCGGTGATGGCTTCCGGCGTGTCGAGCACCGGCGTGTGCCCATCCACTGCACAGATCGCACGGTAGACGCGGGGCAAGCCGCCGCCGCTCAACGCGGTTTCAGCGCTGACGTGGCCGATCTCGTTGAAGATGTGCTGCCATAGTTGGGTTTCACGCGGGCTACTCAACGGCAGGTCGACGTGACCGCCCTCACCTGGCAACGCAGCAAACCGGCCCTCGCCCAGATCGAGCAAGGTGCCGACACCCAGGCCGGTGCCCGGGCCGATCACCACGGCCGGGCGCAATGGCTCCGGCGTGCCTTCGCAGACCACGCGGAATTCGCCGGGCTGCAAACGGGTCATGCCCAGGGCCATGGCCGAGAAGTCGTTGACCAGCAAAAGTTGATCCACCTGCAAGGTCTGGCAGAAACCCTTGCGGCTCAGACGCCAGTGATTGTTGGTGAACTTGAACTCATCGCCGCTGACGGGACCGGCCACCGACAGGCACACCGAACCGATCGAACCCCGCGCCAGCCCCAGACCGTTGAGGTAGAGGCTGATCGCCTCTTCCGGGCTGGGGAAATCCGCCGTTGCCAGCACCTGGACCGATTCCAGCTGCTGGTTTTTCCACAACGCGAAACGTGCGTTGGTCCCACCGATGTCACCGACCAAAGCCAGTTTCAATTAAGCGTCTCCAGGGCAGAAGTAAAGGCGCTGGCGCCCTGCTCCGCCGAGCTGAAGGCCATGCGCATGAAACCAAACAGTTCGCGACCGGTGCCGATGTTGTTGCCCAACAGGCCCTTGGCCGGCGTGCGCGCTGCGAATTCTTCGGCGTCCACCTTAAGCTCCAGGGTGCCTTTGACGCCATCGACGCGGATGATATCGCCCTCTTGCACCCGCGCCAAAGCACCGCCGACATAAGCTTCGGGGCTGACGTGAATGGCCGCCGGAATTTTCCCCGACGCGCCGGACATGCGTCCGTCAGTCACCAGCGCCACCTTGAAGCCGCGATCCTGCAACACGCCGAGGAACGGCGTCATCTTGTGCAGCTCGGGCATGCCGTTGGAGCGCGGCCCCTGGAAGCGCATCACCGCGACAAAATCCTTCTCCAGCAAGCCGGCCTTGAACGCATCGGCCAGGTCCTGCTGATCCTGGAACACCATGGCCGGCGCTTCGACGATCTGGTTTTCCACGGCGACGGCGGAGACTTTCATCACCCCGCGACCGAGGTTGCCTTCCATCACCCGCAGGCCACCTTCGGCCGAGAACGCGCGGGCCACCGGCCGCAGGATGCTTTCGTCGAGGCTGTCGGTCACGCCTTCGCGCCACACCAGCTCGCCGTTGTCGAGGAACGGCTCCTGGGTATAGCGGCTCAGGCCGTGGCCCATCACTGTGTTGACGTTTTCGTGGAGCAGCCCGGCTTCCAGCAGTTCGCGGATCAGGAACGACATGCCGCCCGCGGCCTGGAAGTGGTTGATGTCGGCTTTGCCGTTCGGGTAGACGTGGCTCAGGGTCGGCACGACTTCGGAGAGGTCGGCCATGTCCTGCCAAGTCAGTTGAATGCCCGCCGCCATGGCGATGGCCGGCATGTGCAGGGTGTGGTTGGTCGAGCCGCCCGTGGCGTGCAGCGCGACAATCGAGTTGACCAGCGAACGCTCGTCGACGATTTCGCCAATCGGCATGAAGTCGCCGTTCTGCTTGGTCAGGCGCGTGACCTGATGCGCGGCTTCGCGGGTCAGGGCGTCACGCAGCGGCGTGTTCGGGTTGACGAAGGATGCGCCCGGCAAGTGCAGACCCATGACTTCCATCAGCAACTGGTTGGTGTTGGCGGTGCCGTAGAAGGTGCAGGTGCCAGGGCTGTGGTAGGACTTCATCTCCGATTCCAGCAGCTCCTCGCGGGTCGCCTTGCCTTCGGCGTATTTCTGGCGCACGTCGGCTTTCTGCTTGTTGGAAATGCCCGAGACCATCGGTCCGCCCGGCACGAAGATCATTGGCAGATGGCCGAAGCGCAGCGCGCCCATCATCAGGCCCGGCACGATCTTGTCGCAGATGCCGAGCAGCAGCGCGCCGTCGAACATGTTGTGGGACAGCGCCACGGCGGTAGACAACGCGATCACTTCGCGGCTCGGCAGGCTCAGCTCCATGCCCGGCTCGCCCTGGGTCACGCCATCGCACATGGCCGGTGTGCCACCGGCGAACTGGCCGACGGAGCCGATTTCGCGCAGGGCCTTTTTGATCAGTTCGGGAAAGACTTCGTAAGGCTGGTGCGCCGAGAGCATGTCGTTATATGACGAAACAATCGCAATGTTCGCGGCGTTCATCATCCGCAGGCTGTTCTTGTCGTCGCTGCCGCAACCGGCCACGCCATGGGCGAAGTTGGCGCATTGCAGCTTGCCGCGCATCGGCCCGTCGCTGGCCGCACCGCGAATCAATGCAAGGTAAGCCTCACGCGTGGCGCGACTGCGGGCGATAAGCCGTTCGGTGACCTCAAGGACGCGGGGATGCATGTGTAGAACTCCAGGCTAACGGATGTGGCGACCTGATTGTCTATGCTGATCAAAGGCCGGTGTCGATGGGATGACAGACGGTTTTCTTGATCGGTTGGACCAGTTGATTCAGGTCACTCGTTGTAGATTGAACAAAATATTGCCATCAAAAAGGCTTGTTTTCTATTTTTTTGCGAATAATCTTGTAATTCCAACAACAAAACGACGGTAGCGCCGCACTATGACTCTTCGAATCGCAATCAATGGTTTTGGCCGCATCGGCCGTAATGTCCTGCGCGCACTCTATACCCAGGGCTACCGTCAGGATCTGCAGATCGTCGCCATCAACGATCTGGGCGACAGCGCGATCAATGCTCATCTGCTCAAGTACGACACCGTTCACGGCACGTTCGATGCCGATATCCAGCACGACCAGGAGAGCCTGACGGTCAATGGCGACCGCATTTCGGTCAGTGCCATCCGCAACCCGGCCGATCTGCCCTGGGCTGCGGAAAAGATTGATGTGGTGTTCGAATGCACCGGCCTGTTCACCGACCGGGCCAAAGCCGCCGCGCATATTACGGCCGGCGCGCGCAAAGTGATTATCTCGGCCCCGGCCAAAGGCGCCGATGCCACCGTCGTTTACGGGGTCAACCACGACATTCTGCGCCAATCGCACCAGATCATCTCCAATGCATCGTGCACCACCAACTGCCTGGCCCCGGTGGCCCAGGTACTGCACCGCGAGCTGGGCATCGAAAGCGGTCTGATGACCACCATCCACGCCTATACCAACGACCAGCACCTGACCGACGTCTATCACGTCGATCCGTACCGCGCCCGTTCGGCCACCCAGAACATGATCCCGAGCAAGACCGGTGCTGCTGAAGCGGTGGGCCTGGTGCTGCCGGAACTGGCGGGCAAATTGACCGGCATGTCGGTGCGCGTCCCGGTGATCAATGTGTCGCTGGTGGACCTGACCGTGCAGCTCAAGCGTGAAGCGTCGGCCGATGAGGTCAATGCGTTGATGAAAGAGGCCAGCCAGCACTCGAAAATCCTTGGGTACAACACCCTGCCGCTGGTCTCCAGCGACTTCAACCACAATCCCCTGTCGTCGATCTTCGACGCCAACCACACCAAGTCCAGCGGCAAGCTGCTCAAGGTGTTGGCCTGGTACGACAACGAATGGGGCTTCTCCAACCGCATGCTCGATAACTGCCTGGCGCTGTGCAACGCAGAATAAGCAGCCCCCCCCCCCGGTCTTGTAGGAGCGAGCCTGCTCGCGATGGTCGTTAACGATAACGCGGGGAACCTGATGCCCCGCGGTGCTCTACAGTCCATCGCGAGCAGGCTCGCTCCTACAAGGTGCGTGTCATGTCTGGAGCAACAATCCATGATCGGCATCAGTTTTACGCAAAAGACCCTGGCGGCGCGCAAGCGTATCGCCCTGGTTGCCCATGACCACTGCAAGGCGTTCTTGCTGGACTGGGCCGAACGGCAGAAAGCCAAGCTGGCCCGGCATGATCTGGTTGCAACCGGCACCACGGGGCTGTTGTTGCAACAACGCCTCGACCTGCCCGTGGAGAGCATGATCAGTGGTCCGCTGGGTGGCGATCAACAGCTCGGTGCGCAAATCGCCGAGCAGCGGGTCGACATGCTGGTGTTCTTCTGGGACCCGTTCGAGCCACAACCCCACGACCCGGATATCAAGGCATTGCTGCGGGTCGCAGCCGTGTGGAACATCCCGGTGGCGTGCAACGAATGCAGCGCCGACTACCTGCTCGGCAGCCCGTTGATGGATCAGGCACATACCCATCGGATTCCCGATTACGCGAGCTATTTGCAGGGGCGCGCGTAAAGCTTCACAAATCAGTACTTGACCACTCGAGCTAATGATAAGCATTATCATTAGCTCGAAATGGATCAGGTTCTCCCGTGAGTCAGTCGCGCTTCAACCACGTTTTCCTCGCCCAGCGCACCTCCCTGCTGCGCACGCTGGAGCGGATGGTCAACAATCACAGCACCGCTGAAGACCTCTTGCAGGAAACCTACCTGCGGGTGACCCGTGCATTGAGCGAACGGGCCATCGATCATCTTGAGCCCTTTGTCTTCCAGACGGCACGCAACCTGGCGCTGGACCATTTGCGCGCACGGCGCATCCATTCGCGCACCATGGTCGACGACGTACCGCAGGAGGTGGTGCAGAGCGTCGCCGCCCCCACCAGCAGTGCCGAAGACGCCGCCCACGCCGAACAATTGCTGGAGCGCCTGAACGTGAGCCTCAGTGAACTCAGCGCCCGCCAACAGCGGATTTTCATCCTCAGCCGCCTGCACGGGCATAGCTACCAGGAGATCGCCGACGAGCTGAACGTATCCCTCAGTACCGTGCAGAAAGAACTCAAATTGATCATGTCGATCTGCATCGGTGTCGCCGATCGCATGGGCGCCAACTGACCAACAGGACCTCCCGCTTACCTGGGCCGACTGCGCTGACCATCGGGCTTTGCTACCCTTGGTCCACTTTTAACGCTTCACTAAAAAAAACAGCCGTGCACAGACACTGCCGAGGAAACACCGTGACGGACAACCACCGCTCCCCTGAGCCTTCTCTGGCGCAGGATCCCGCAAGTGCGATGGACCAGGCCCTGGACTGGCTGATCGTGCTCGGCAGTCCCGACGCGGAGCAGACCCGCCAATTCCAGGCGTGGCTTGACGCCGATCCTTTGAATGCCCAGGCGTTCGCCAAGGCCCAGGCGATCTGGGACGGCCCGCACGTGGCGCAATGCGCGCAAAACCTGGCTGCCCGTCCCGCGAAAGTCACGGTCCTCGCGCGCCTGCGTCCGCACTGGAAACCGTTGGCCACCGCCGCCGTGCTGCTGCTCGGCCTGTTCAATTTCAGCAATTTGCCGATGCGCCTGCAGGCCGATCACCTGACCGTGGTCGGCGAGCGCCAGCGTCTGCAACTGGAGGACGGCTCCAAAGTCCTGCTCAATACCAATTCGGCGTTCTCAAGCACCATCAACGACCAACGACGCGTTGCCCGCCTGTATCAGGGTGAAGCGTTTTTCGAAGTGCAGGCCAACCGCAACCAGCCACTGGAAATCGACGCCGGCCCGGTCACCGCCAGCGTTCGCGATACCGCGTTTGCCGTGCGCTACCTCGACGGCGTGGCACAGGTGCGGGTGCAGCGCGGGGATGTCGACTTGCGCGCCACCCGTGACGATGCGCGGGTGCGCTTGTCCGCCGGGGAAAGCATTCGCATCGGCCCCAACGGCTTCGACCGCCCGGCCAAACTGGATGCCGCCACCGACCTGGCGTGGGTCCAGGGGCGACTGGTGTTTGAAAACTGCCCGTTGAACCAGGTGCTGGCGGAGCTTCGTCGCTACTACCCGGGCTGGATCATCAACAACAACGAACAGTTGGCCGATGTCGCCGTGACCGGCAACTACCGCCTCGATCAGCCACTGGATGTGGTTCGCTCCCTGGCCCACATCACCTCGGCACGGCTCCAGGAATTCCCGGCGCTGGTCATCTTGAACTGAATGAGAATTATTTTTACTCGATAGCCAAACCCTGTACGTCTCGTTATAGCCAATGCAATTGATTCGCATCTAACCATGCCAATCAGCACCTATAAAGATTCGTGCGACACGGAGCGCTATCGATGTCCTCTCGCCTCACCCGCCCAGACACCTCACCTTCGCGCATGCTGTCGCTGCTGACCGCTGCCATCCTGATGGCCGGTGCCGCACCGCTCATGGCCGCCACCGCCACCGAGCCGTCGACTCGCAAAATGGGCGACTACGCCTTCGCCATTCCCCAACAGTCTCTGGTATCGGCACTCAATGCCTTTACCGCAGTGACCGGCTGGCAGGTCGGCGTGTCGTCGGAGCTGGCGCAAGGTGTGGCTTCGCCGGGCGTCCGTGGTTCGCTGTCGCCGGAGAAAGCCCTGGATCGCCTGTTGGTGGGGACCAACCTGAGCTATCGCAAACTGGGCAATAACAGCATCGTGCTGGAAAAGCGCAGTGGCAGCAGTGCCCTCAATCTGGATCAGGTCACCATCAGCGCCACCCGTAACGAGCAGGATGTGAACAGCGTACCGAGCACGGTCTCTGTCTACACGCGCGAGGATCTGGACCGCAACAACGTCAATACCATCAAGGAACTGGTGCGCTACGAACCCGGTGTTTCGGTAGGCGGCGCAGGCCAGCGCGCCGGCATCACCGGCTACAACATTCGCGGCATCGATGGCGACCGCGTGCTGACCCAGGTCGACGGGGTGCAGGTACCCGACGGTTTTTTCAACGGCCCGTATGCCCAGACCAACCGCAACTATGTCGACCCGGAAATCGTCAAGCGCGTGGAAATCCTCCGGGGCCCGGCGTCGGTGCTGTATGGCAGCAACGCCATTGGCGGTGCGGTGAGCTACTACACGCTGGACCCGGACGACATCATCAAACCGGGCAAGGATGTCGGTGCACGCCTGAAAACCGGCTACAGCTCCGCCGATGAAAGCTGGCTGACGTCCGGCACCGTCGCCGGCCGCAGCGGCGAGTTCGATGGCCTGTTGCACTTCAGTCAACGCAACGGTCATGAAACAGAGTCCTATGGCGAAACCGGCGGCACTGGCCTGAACCGTACTGAAGCCAACCCCCAGGACGCTCGCACCACCAGCGTGCTGGCAAAACTGGGCTGGGATTACGCCGACGACGCGCGCCTGGGCCTGACCTACGAGCACTACAAGGATGACCGCGACACCAATCAATTGAGCGCGGTGGGCGGCCCGTTCAATGCCGGACGCGGCTTCGGCTTCTACAAGTCCCGCACCGGCAACGACACGATCACCCGTGAACGCTTTGGCCTGGAACACAGCTTCGGCCTGGACAGTGCACTGGCTGACAACATCAAGTGGACGCTGAACTACCAGATCGCCAAGACTGACCAGAGCACCGAAGAAATCTATGCGCCGTCGCGGACCGTACTGCGTAACCGCGATACCACTTACAAGGATCGCCAATGGGTATTCGATGCCCAGGTCGACAAGTCGTTTGCCATTGCCGACACCGAACACTTCGTCACCTATGGCACCACCATCAAGCAGGACAAAATCACCGGCCTGCGTACCGGTACCGGCACTTGCCTGACCGTGGCCGGCGCCTGCCGGGTCATCGGCGCCCCCAGCGCCACCGACACGCTGACACCGGCCAGTGACTTCCCGGACCCGACCGTCAACAGCTACAGCCTGTTCGCCCAGGATCAGATCGGTTGGGGCAACTGGACCTTCCTGCCCGGTGCACGCTACGACTACACCCAGCTCAAGCCGCACATCACCGAAGCGTTCCTGGCCACCGCCGACCAGAGCGGCAACGGCACGGTGAGCGACGAGACCAAGACCTGGCATCGCCTGTCGCCGAAGTTCGGCACCACCTACAGCTTCAACGATAACTACACCTGGTACGGCCAATACGCCGAAGGCTTCCGCACCCCGACCGCCAAGGCATTGTATGGCCGTTTCGAAAACCTCGCCGGCGGCTATCGGGTCGCGCCTAATCCGGACCTCGAACCGGAAAAGAGCAAAAGCTACGAGACGGGTTTGCGCGGCAACTTCGAACAGGGTTCGTTTGACGTAGCCGTGTTCTACAACAAATACCGCGACTTCATCGACGAGAACGCCATCACTCCCGGCTACACCGAGACCACGTTCCAGAGTAACAACATCAAGCACGCCACCATCAAGGGTGCCGAGGTCAAGGGACGCCTGAACCTCGACGCCTTCGGCGCGCCGCAAGGCCTGTACACCCAGGGCTCGGTGGCCTATGCCTACGGTCGCAACGACGACAGCGGCGAGCCGCTCAACAGCGTCAACCCGCTGACCGGCGTGTTCGGCCTCGGCTACGACCAGGACACCTACGGCGGTGTGCTCAACTGGACACTGGTGAAGAAGAAGGACCGCGTCGACAGCAGCACCTTCAAGACCCCGGACGGCACCAGCTCCCAGTTCAAGACCCCGGGCTTCGGCATTCTGGACCTGAGCGCGTTCTACAAGGTGACCGACGACGTGACCGTCAGCGGCGGCGTCTACAACCTGACCGACAAGAAGTACTGGCTGTGGGATGACGTGCGCGGTTACGACAGTGTCGGCGAAGCCTCGGTGACCCAACCGGCCAACCTCGACCGCCTGACCCAGCCGGGTCGCAACTTCGCGGTCAACCTGATCTGGGATATCTGATCCGCTCATCCCGCCGGGCGCTTTCAACAAGCCGCCCGGCGAGGATTTTTTACTGTCAGGCGCCCTCCTGTTCGTCTCGTTACCAAGCGCCTCTTCTTTTTCAAGGAATTGCCATGACTCCCCAGGCCACCGAACAACGCCCCAACCTGCGTTCGCAGCGTTTGAACCAGATCACCCACGAGCCGCACAGCAAGCTCGATGCCCTGGTCAAGGCCCACTCCCCGTTTGAAACCCAGACCAGCTTCGCCCGCTTCGTGGTGGCGCAGTACCTGTTCCAGTCAGAACTGGTGTCGCTGTACAACGATGCCGAACTGACCGCCATCGTCCCGGACCTGCCGGCCCGCTGCCGCGCCGATGCGGCCAAGGCGGATCTGGCGGACCTGGACACCGACGTACCGGCACCTGTCGCCGGTGCCCTGAAGAACCCGACCAAGGCCGAGGCCCTGGGCTGGATCTTCGTCTCCGAAGGTTCGAAGCTCGGCGCAGCGTTCCTGATCAAGCGTGCCGTGGGCCTTGGCCTGAGCGAAACCTTCGGTGCCCGTCACCTCGGCGAACCGGCCGGCGGCCGCGCGGAAGGCTGGAAGCGCTTCGTCAAAACCCTGGACGGCCTTGAGTTCAGCGCCCAGGAAGAAGCCGAAGTAGAAAAAGGCGCCATTGATGCGTTCAATCGCTTCACTGTGTTGCTGGAGCAGGCTTACGCCACCGCCCCAGAAGTCGCCTGATACCCCCTGTGGGAGCGAGCCTGCTCGCGAAAGCGGTCTGACATTCAACATTTATGTCGACTGATACTCAGCTTTCGCGAGCAGGCTCGCTCCCACATTGGACGAAGCAAGTCTGCAAGATTTCGATTCGCCTCACATGCTGCCTTGAGCCCATGCCCACCTCTTCAAAACTCTCCCGCCTCCTCTTCGGCCTGCTGGCCTATGCCAGCCTGGGCATCGGCCTGATCGCGATCGTCATTCCCGGCCTGCCGACCACTGAGTTCATCCTGCTGGCCGCCTGGGCCGCGACCCGCAGTTCGCCGCGCCTGAGTGCCTGGCTGGAAAACCACCGGCTGTTCGGCCCCATCCTCCATAACTGGCGCAACGGCAAAGTCATCGCACGCCGCGCCAAGGTCAGCGCCACCGTCAGCATGCTGTTATGCGCCAGTCTCATGTTGGTGATGCTCGAACACGGCTGGCCGATCTACCTGGCGATTGCCGGGATGGGGCTGGGCAACCTGTGGATCTGGTCACGGCCGGAATCGCTGCCGCAACCCTCCTGAATTCACCCCGCGTTTTTTCCTCTTTTTACCCCCGTTTTCGGCACATTTTTCTGCGCAAACGTTCAACCACTACCGTTCGTCGGCAGCCCATTCATGTAACCTGGCCTTCACGCCGATGTGCATTGATCGGCGCTAAATGGATTTAGCGAGTGAGCCGCAACGGCTCACAGCCAACACTTCATCCATTCGCGAGTTCGCCCTATGTTCGACTCACTGTCCATCCGCCTGAAAATCGTCCTGCTGTCCGGTCTGTGCCTGCTGGGGGTAGTCGCCCTGATAGTGGGCATGAACATCTACCAGACCAATCAGAACGATGATCTGGTCAGCGATTCCAGCAGCAGAATGCTCACCGCCAGTGTGCAGGACCTGCTGCAGGCCAAGGCCGCCGAGCAGGCGGTGCGGGTGCAGAAGACGTTCGGTGAAACCCTGACGGTGGTGACCGCCCTGGCGGACCAGATCCAGGACTTGCGCAACCTGGCCGCCAAGCGTTCGCTCGAGCCCGGCGCCTTGCGTGAAGAGTTGAACCAGAGCCTGAAAACCGCCTTCGAACGCAACGGCAAAGTGCTAGGCATCTGGCTGGCATTCGAACCCAACGGCCTGGACGGCAAGGACAGCGAATTCGCCAACGACGCCGCCCGTCAATCCAACGAGATCGGGCGTTTCGCCACCTACTGGAGCCGTGCCGGGGGTGAGTCGCTGAACACGATCATGGTCGAAGAGGACATGACCAAAACCACCCTGAACCTCAGCGGCACGCCGTACAACGTCTGGTACACCTGCCCTCGGGACAGCAAGCGCATCTGCCTGCTCGACCCCTACGCCGATACTGTCGGCGGCAAGGAAGTGTTGATGACCACCATTTCCGTACCGCTGCTGGTGGACGGCAAGTCCATCGGCGTAGTCGGTGTCGACATCGCCCTCGACGCCCTGCAAGCGGCGGCGGTCGACTCTCAGCGTGAACTGTTCAACAGCGCCGGGCACATGCTGATCGTCTCCGGTACTGGCGTGCTGGCCGCCTACAGTGTCGACGCCGGTAAAGTCGGCAAGAGCATCGGCGACACCCTGGGTGCCGACGGCAAGGACATCCTGCAACTGCTTGGCAGCGGTGCACCGAAGATTCTCCAGCAAGGCGACCTGATCCGTGCGGTGTACCCGGTCAGCCCGATTGCCGATGCCAAGGCCTGGGCCGTGGTGATCGACTTGCCCAAACAAGTGCTGCTGGCCGACTCGGTGAAGCTGCAAGCGGTACTCGACGATGCCCAGCAAAGCGGCACGATCAAGGCCTTGTCGGTGGCGGTGATTGCCGGTGTGATCGGCCTGCTGCTGATGTGGCTCACCGCGTCCGGCGTGACCCGACCGATCAACAGCGTGGCGCAAATGCTCAAGGCGATTGCCAGTGGCGACGGTGACCTGACCCAGCGCCTGCACTACAGCAAGCAGGACGAACTGGGCGAACTGGTGAGCTGGTTCAACCGCTTCCTCGACAAGCTGCAACCGACCATTGCGCAGATCAAGCAAAGCATCACCGATGCCCGTGGCACGGCCGATCAGTCTTCGGAAATCGCCCGCCAGACCAGTGAAGGCATGCAGGTGCAGTTCCGCGAAATCGACCAGGTCGCCACCGCGTCCAACGAAATGAGCGCCACTGCCCACGATGTCGCCAACAGCGCCTCGAACGCGGCCAACGCCGCCAAGGGTGCCGACCAGTCGGCCCGCGACGGCATGTCCATCATCGAGCGCAGCACCCGCGACATCAATCAACTGGCCGACGAAGTCAGCAAGGCCGTGACCGAAGTCGAAGCCCTGGCGGTGAACAGCGAACAGATCGGCTCGGTGCTGGAAGTGATCCGCAGCATCGCCGAGCAAACCAACCTGCTAGCCCTCAACGCGGCGATTGAAGCGGCCCGTGCCGGCGAAAGCGGTCGCGGCTTTGCGGTGGTCGCCGATGAAGTGCGCAACCTGGCCAAACGCACCCAGGATTCGGTGGAGGAAATTCGCCTGGTGATCGAACGCATCCAGTCCGGTACCCGTGGCGTGGTCGCCACCATGCACTCGAGCCAGACCCAGGCCCACAGCAACGCCGGGCAGATCCAGCAGGCGGTCCAGGCCCTGAGCAAAATCAGCGACGCGGTCACCGTGATCAGCGACATGAACCTGCAAATCGCCAGCGCCGCCGAGCAGCAAAGCGCCGTCGCCGAAGAGGTCAACCGCAATGTCTCGGCGATCCGGACCGTCACCGAAACCCTGACCGGCCAGGCCACCGAGTCGGCGCAGATCAGCAGCCAGCTCAACACCCTGACCACCCACCAGATGAAGTTGATGGATCAGTTCCGCGTATAAGCAGCGCCACCGGAAACTGTGGGAGCGGGCTTGCTCGCGAATGCGGTGTATCAGTCACCTTCATCGTTGAATGATGGATCGTATTCGCGAGCAAGCCCGCTCCCACAGGTTTCATCTGGCTTGTCAGCCAATCTGGACTAAGATCTGGCTCTCGCTCCGGAGGGCCTTCGATGACTGGTCTGCTCACGTCCATTCAAGCCGCGCTCGGCTTGCCCAACACCCCGATCTCGTTCACCGCCACGGGCGCCCTGCCCTCGGCATTTGCCGTCACCGAACTGGCTTGCGCGAGCATCGCCGCCGCCGGCCAGGCCGCCAGCGAACTGCTGCACCAACAGACCGGACGCCTGCCAAACCTTGAAGTTGACCGACGTCTGGCGTCCTTCTGGTTCGCGACCTCGATTCGCCCCATAGGCTGGACCGTTCCGCCGCTGTGGGACGCGGTGGCCGGTGACTACGCCACCCGCGACGGCTGGATTCGCCTGCACACCAACGCCCCCCATCACCGCGCCGCTGCCGAACGCGTGCTCGGTGCCTGTGCCGACCGCCCGGCGATGGCCGGCAAAGTGGCGCAATGGGCGAAAAGCGAGCTGGAACGGGCGGTGGTCGATGCCGGTGGTTGTGCCGCCGAAATGCGCACCTGGGATCAATGGCAGGTCCATCCTCAAGGCCAGGCGGTCAATGCCGAGCCCTTGATTCAACTCACCAGCCACCCCGGCCAGGGCAGCAAACCGTGGACAGGTTCAGTGGCTCGCCCACTGGCCGGCATCAAGGTGCTGGACTTGACCCGGGTCCTGGCAGGCCCCATCGCCAGCCGCTTTCTGGCAGGCCTGGGCGCCGATGTCCTGCGCATCGATCCGCCGACCTGGAACGAGCCGGGGGTGGTGCCGGAAGTCACGTTGGGAAAACGTTGTGCGCGTCTTGATCTGAGCGACAAGTCCGGCCGCGACGTATTCGAATCCCTGCTCAAGGACACCGACATTCTGCTCCACGGCTATCGTGCCGATGCGCTGGAGCGACTTGGCTTGGGCACGAATCAACGCCGATCACTGAACCCGGACTTGATTGATGTTTGCCTCAACGCCTATGGCTGGAGTGGCCCCTGGCAAAATCGCCGGGGCTTCGACAGCCTGGTACAGATGAGCAGTGGCATTGCCGAAGCGGGCATGCGTTGGAAAAGTAGCGACAAGCCGACACCGCTCCCCGTGCAAGCCCTCGATCACGCCACCGGGTATTTGATGGCGGCCAGTGCGATCAGGTTGTTGGCGCAACGGTTGAGCGACGGTACAGGTGGCTCGGCGCGATTGTCGTTGGCGCGCACGGCGAAGTTGTTGATCGAGCATGGGCCCGGCCCGGACGAGTCGTTGCGTGGCGAAGATCAACAGGATCTGGGGACGCTGGTGGAGCAAACGTCCTGGGGGCCGGCGCATCGGTTGCAGGTGCCGCTGAAGATCACGGCGACGCCGTTGCAATGGGCGCTGCCGGCAACGGAACTGGGTTCACATCCCGCGCAGTGGTGACTGTCAGATCGCCTTCGCGAGCAGGCTCGCTCCCACATGTGATCGCGGTCACCTGTGGGAGCGAGCTTGCTCGCGATGACGCCAGAAGAGGCAACAAAAAACCCGGATCAGCTCAGTCCACCCGACTCAATGAAGTCCACAGCACCTGCGCCGCATACCCGCGATAAGGTCGCCACCCTTCAGCCCGCAACAGCAACTGCCTGGCCGTCACCGGCCCACCCTCCAGTGCCGCCAACGCATTGACCAGCCCTACATCGCCATTGGGAAATCCATCCATCTCCCGCAACTGGCGCAACGCAATGTATTGCGCCGTCCATTCACCAATCCCGTGCAACGCCAGCAACCGCGCTACGCCCCCCTCCCGACCGGGCTCGAACAATCGCGGGTCATCGAGCAATGCCTGAGCCACACCCGACAAGGTCCGGCCTCGGCTTTTCGGCATGCCCAACGCAGCCAGATCGGCCTGCGCCAACACCTGCGCCGAGGGGAACACATGACTCAAACCCGCTAACGGCTTACCCAGTGGCACGCCATACTGCGCCACCAGTTTCCCCGCCAGGCGGATCGCCGCCGCCACCGTAATCTGCTGCCCCAGCACCGCGCGGATCGCCAGTTCCAGCCCGTCCCACGCCCCCGGTACACGCAGCCCGGGACGCTCGGCAATCAACCGGGCCATCAGCGGATCACCCGTTAAATGCCGATGGATCGTGGCGAGGTCGGCATCGAGATCGAACATCCGCCGCACGCTTGCGACGATGTCGGGCACGGCGCTCGGCTCGGGAAAGTCCAGCGTCAGCTCAAGGGCGTCAGACTTGGCAGGCCGGATAGAAAAGCTGCCGTGCATCCCCTTCAGATCGATGCTGCGCGAGTAGACGCCGTCGGCAACCGTTTCCAGTCCTGCAATCGCCCGTGCCGACAAAAATCCCAGCATGGCCGGCCAGTCATAGGGTGGCTGATACGCCAGCAACAGCTTCACAGACTCAGCAACCCGCTATACAACCCATAAGCCGCCAGCCCGGCGCCGCCGATGACCGCAGTGAAAATGCCTTTCTCGAGCGTCGTGAACAATGGCATGCCCTGTTCATGGCGGGCCTTGGCAAACAGGATCACACCCGGCGCATACAGCAACGCCGACAGCAGCAAATACTTCAGGCCGCCGGCGTACAGCAACCACACCGCGTAACTCAAGGCGATGACGCCAACCAGCAAATCCTTGCTGCGCTCGGCGCTTGCCTGCTGGTAGGTTTCCCCGCGCACGCACAACAACACCGCATAGGCCGCCGACCACAGGTACGGCACCAGAATCATCGATGACGCCAGGTAAATCAGACTGGTGTAGGTGCCGGCGGAAAACAGCGTGATCAGCAGGAACAACTGGATCATCGAGTTGGTCAGCCACATTGCATTGACCGGCACACGGTTGGCGTTTTCCCTGGTCAGGAATGCCGGCATGGTCTTGTCTTTCGCCGTGGCGAACAGGATTTCGGCGCACAGCAGCGCCCAGGACAGCAACGCCCCCAACAACGAGATCGCCAGGCCGATGCTGATCAGCAGTGCCCCCCAGGGGCCGACGATATGCTCAAGCACCGCCGCCAACGAGGGGTTCTGCAGTTTCGCCAGTTCCGGCTGGGTCATGATCCCCAGCGACAGCACGTTCACCAGCACCAGCAGTGCCAATACCCCAATGAACCCGATCACCGTCGCCCGGCCCACGTCGGAACGTTTCTCCGCCCGAGCCGAATAGACACTGGCCCCCTCGATACCGATGAACACGAACACGGTGACCAGCATCATGTGCCGAACCTGATCCATCACACTGCCGAATTCCGGGTTGTTACGCCCCCAGATATCGAGGGTAAAGATGTCCGCCTGGAACGCCACGGCGGCAATCACGATGAACATGATCAACGGCACGATCTTGGCTATGGTGGTCACCTGGTTGATGAACGCCGCCTCCTTGATCCCGCGCATCACCACAAAATGCACAGTCCAGAGCAGCACCGAAGCGCAGGCAATGGCGATCGGCGTGTTGCCTTCGCCAAAGACCGGAACGAAATAACCAAGGGTGCTGAACAGCAGCACGAAATAGCCGACGTTGCCCAGCCAGGCGCTGATCCAGTACCCCCAGGCGGACGAGAAGCCCATGTAGTCGCCGAACCCGGCCTTGGCATAGGCATACACGCCGGACTCCAGTTCCGGCTTGCGATTGGCCAGGGTCTGGAACACGAACGCCAGGGTCAGCATGCCGACGGCGGTAATCGCCCAACCGATCAGGATCGCCCCGGCATCGGCTCTGGCTGCCATGTTTTGCGGCAGGGAAAAGATCCCGCCGCCGATCATCGAACCCACCACCAAGGCGATCAATGCGCTCAGGCGAAGCTTGTTCGGTGATTGCGACATCGTTGCATCTCCATTTTTCCGGGGGGCGACATCTGCCGCGAGATCGTCACATATCGAGAGTCAACTAAACTCTTGAAGCGTAATAACGTTTATTGGATAACGCCAACCTAAGTCTTTTTACTTGCACAAAACGGCTATTAGAGGCGCCGATATAATCATTTGTTGTATACGCTTTTCCAATACATCAATTTTGTACAAAAAACCCTCGAAAAAGATTGGCGAATTCTGAAAAACCAACTAGCGTCATAATTCGAAACAGAATACAAATTAACTGAAATAATTCACTCGAAGGCTCTAAATCAAGCATTACAAGCAGCCGCCTTGAAGTGATGGCACTCCGCCAACAAACTGGGAACGCTCTCATTTAGTGATCCAAGTCAGCTGATTGGATAACCAACGGAATTAATCTGCTGGCCTCTCTTCTCCTGCATTGGAGTCATGCAATGTCTGAAGCTCCCGGAAAACTAAAACTCGGCGCACTGGTTGCTTTAGTCGTCGGTTCGATGATTGGTGGCGGGATCTTTTCCTTGCCGCAAAACATGGCCGCCAGTGCCGATGTCGGCGCCATTCTGATCGGTTGGGCAATCACCGCCGTCGGCATGCTCACCCTGGCGTTCGTGTTCCAGACCCTGGCCAATCGCAAACCCGACCTGGACGGCGGGGTCTACGCCTACGCCAAGGCTGGTTTCGGCGACTACATGGGCTTCTCGTCCGCCTGGGGGTACTGGATCAGTGCCTGGCTGGGCAACGTTGGTTACTTCGTCTTGCTGTTCAGCACCCTCGGCTACTTTTTCCCGATTTTCGGTGAAGGCAATACCGTCGCCGCGGTAATCGGTGCGTCGGTGTTGCTGTGGGCCGTGCACTTCCTCGTATTGCGAGGCATCAAGGAAGCAGCGTTCATCAACCTGGTGACCACCGTCGCCAAGATCGTGCCGCTGGTGCTGTTCATGTTGATCGCGTTGTTCGCCTTCAAACTGGACATCTTCACCGCTGACATCTGGGGCCTCAAGAACCCGGACCTGGGCAGCGTGATGGATCAGGTGCGCAAGATGATGCTGGTCACCGTGTGGGTGTTCATCGGCATCGAAGGCGCGAGCATCTTTTCGGCCCGGGCGGAAAAACGCAGCGACGTGGGTAAAGCCACCGTGATCGGCTTTGTCACCGTATTGCTGTTCCTGGTGCTGGTGAACGTGCTGTCGCTGGGGATCATGACCCAGCCGGAACTGGCCAAATTGCAGAACCCGTCGATGGCGGCGGTGCTGGAGCATGTGGTCGGCCACTGGGGCGCAGTGCTGATCAGCGTCGGCCTGATCATCTCGCTGTTGGGGGCGTTGCTCTCGTGGGTGCTGCTGTGTGCGGAGATCATGTTCGCCGCTGCCAAGGACCACACCATGCCGGCATTCCTGCGCAAGGAAAACGCCAACCATGTACCGGTCAATGCCCTGTGGCTGACCAACGCCATGGTGCAGATCTTCCTGATCATCACCTTGTTCTCGGCCAGCACTTACCTGTCGCTGATCTACCTCGCCACCTCGATGATCCTGGTGCCGTACCTGTGGTCGGCTGCCTACGCACTGCTGCTGGCCGTGCGGGGCGAAACCTACGAGGGCGCCTCAGGCGGTCGGCAGAAAGATCTCATCATCGGCGCCGTGGCCCTGGTCTACGCGATCTGGCTGCTGTACGCCGGCGGCACCAAATACCTGCTGCTGTCCGCCCTGCTCTACGCCCCCGGCGTGATCCTGTTCGCCAAGGCCAAGCTGGAAATCGACAAACCGGTTTTCACCAACGTCGAGAAGCTGATTTTCGCTGCGGTGGTCGTCGGCGCCGTGGTGGCGGCCTACGGTCTCTACGACGGCTTCCTGACCCTGTAATGCAATTGTTTTGTCATCTGGAGGATCACTGTAATGACCACGGAAAAAGTTAAGTACGGCGTCCATTCCGAAGCCGGCAAACTGCGCAAAGTCATGGTTTGCTCCCCAGGCCTTGCCCATCAGCGGCTGACCCCGAACAACTGCGATGAACTGCTGTTCGATGATGTGCTGTGGGTGGCCCAGGCCAAGCGCGACCATTTCGACTTCGTCACCAAGATGCGCGAACGTAACGTCGATGTGCTGGAAATGCACAACCTGCTGACCGACATCGTCGCCATCCCCGAAGCCCTGGACTGGATTCTGGAACGCAAGATCACCGCCAACTCGGTGGGTCTGGGCCTGATCAACGAAACCGCGTCGTGGCTGCGCAGCCTGGAGCCACGTCACATCGCCGAGTTCCTGATCGGCGGCGTATCGGGCGACGACTTACCGACCAGTTTCGGCGGCAAGGCCATCGAGATGTTCCGCGATTTCCTCGGCCACTCAAGCTTTATCCTGCCGCCGCTGCCCAACACCCAGTTCACCCGCGATACCACCTGCTGGATCTACGGTGGGGTCACCCTCAACCCGATGTACTGGCCGGCGCGCCGTCAGGAGACCCTGCTGACCACCGCCATCTACAAATTCCACCCCGAGTTCACCAACGCCGACTTCCAGATCTGGTACGGCGACCCGGACAAGGACCACGGCAACGCCACCCTTGAGGGCGGTGATGTGATGCCCATCGGTAACGGCGTGGTGTTGATCGGCATGGGCGAACGCTCCTCGCGCCAGGCCATTGCCCAACTGGCGGTGAACCTGTTCAAGAACAAGGCCGTGGAGAAAGTGATAGTCGCCGGCCTGCCGAAATCCCGCGCGGCGATGCACCTGGACACCGTGTTCAGCTTCTGCGATCGCGACCTCGTCACGATTTTCCCGGAAGTAGTGAACCAGATTGTCGCCTTCACCCTGCGTCCCGATGAAAGCAAGGCAGGCGGCATCGACATCCGACGCGAAGAAACCAACTTCCTCGACACCGTGGCCCAGGCCCTCAACCTCAAAGCGTTGCGCGTGGTGGAAACCGGCGGCAACAGCTTCGCCGCCGAACGCGAGCAATGGGACGACGGCAACAACGTGGTGGCCGTGGAGCCGGGCGTGGTCATCGGCTACGACCGCAATACCTACACCAATACCCTGATGCGCAAGGCCGGGGTGGAGGTCATCACCATCAGCGCCGGCGAACTCGGCCGGGGACGGGGCGGCGGCCATTGCATGACCTGCCCGATCATCCGCGATCCGATCGACTACTAACCTATTACCTTGGCCCGCACTTACCGAGTTCGGGCCAAGGGGATAACCGACACCTTAGGAGATCCAAAATGGCGTTCAACATCCATAACCGCAATCTGCTGAGCCTGGAACACCACACCCCTCGCGAATTGCGCTACCTGCTCGACCTGTCCCGCGACCTCAAGCGTGCCAAGTACACCGGCACCGAACAGCAGCATCTCAAGGGCAACAACATCGCGCTGATCTTCGAAAAAACCTCGACCCGCACCCGCTGCGCGTTTGAAGTCGCCGCCTATGACCAGGGCGCCAACGTAACCTACATCGACCCGAACTCCTCGCAGATCGGCCACAAGGAAAGCATGAAGGACACCGCCCGCGTGCTCGGGCGCATGTACGACGCCATCGAGTACCGTGGCTTCAAGCAGGAAATCGTCGAGGAGCTGGCCAAGTTCGCCGGCGTACCGGTGTTCAACGGCCTGACCGACGAGTATCACCCGACACAAATGATCGCCGACGTGCTGACCATGCGTGAACACGCCGACAAACCGATCCACGAAATCAGCTACGCCTACCTCGGCGACGCGCGCAACAACATGGGTAACTCGCTGTTGCTGATCGGCGCCAAGCTCGGCATGGACGTGCGCATCTGCGCGCCAAAAGCCCTGTGGCCGGCAGACGACCTGGTCGCCCGCTGCAAACAGTACGGTGAAGAAAGCGGCGCGCGCATCACCCTCACCGAAGACCCGAAAGCGGCGGTCAAGGGCGTCGACTTCATCCACACCGATGTCTGGGTGTCGATGGGCGAACCGGTTGAAGCCTGGGCCGAACGCATCCAGCAACTGCTGCCGTATCAGGTCAACGCCGAACTGATGAAAGCCACCGGCAACCCGCGCACCAAGTTCATGCACTGCCTGCCGGCGTTCCACAACTGTGATACCAAGGTCGGCAAGCAGATTGCCGAGCAGTACCCGCACCTGAGCAACGGCATCGAAGTGACCGATGACGTGTTCGAGTCGCCGGCCTGCATCGCCTTCGAGCAAGCGGAAAACCGCATGCACACCATCAAGGCGATTCTGGTGTCGACGCTGGCTGATCTTTAACGGCTGACTCGGCTCCCACTGACGGAACACGCCCCCCTGTGGGAGCGGGCTTGCTCGCGAAAGCGGTGTATCAGACAACAATGATGTCGACTGACACGCCGTATTCGCGAGCAAGCCCGCTCCCACACTGGTCCGGGTTCCACAGATAGACCGCGTTGCTTGCAACCTCTTTGCTTAGAAGGACTGACACCATGCGTATCGTCGTTGCTCTGGGCGGTAATGCCCTGCTCCGCCGCGGCGAACCGATGACCGCTGACAACCAGCGCGCCAACATCCGGATCGCCACCGAACAGATCGCCAAGATCCATCCCGGCAACCAACTCGTCATCGCCCACGGCAATGGCCCCCAGGTCGGCCTGCTGTCATTGCAGGCGGCGGCCTACACCTCGGTTTCGCCCTACCCGCTGGACGTGCTCGGTGCCGAGACCGAAGGCATGATCGGTTACATCATCGAACAGGAACTGGGCAACCTGCTGGACTTCGAAGTGCCCTTCGCGACCCTGCTGACCCAGGTCGAAGTCGATGCCAATGACCCGGCCTTCAAGAACCCGACCAAACCCATCGGCCCGGTCTACAGCAAGGCCGAGGCGGAACAACTCGCCGCCGAGAAAGGCTGGGCCATTGCCCCGGACGGCGACAAGTACCGTCGCGTGGTCGCCAGTCCGAAACCCAAGCGCATCTTCGAAATCCGTCCGATCAAATGGCTGCTGGAAAAAAGCAGCATCGTGATCTGCGCCGGCGGCGGCGGCATTCCGACCATGTATACCTCGCCCGGCAAACTCGAGGGCGTCGAAGCGGTCATCGACAAGGACCTGTGCTCGGCGCTGCTGGCCGAACAGCTTGAAGCCGACTTGCTGGTGATCGCCACCGACGTCAACGCCGCTTTCATCGACTTTGGCAAACCCACGCAGAAAGCCATCGCCCAGGCACACCCCGACGAAATGGAAAAACTCGGCTTCGCCGCCGGCTCCATGGGACCGAAGGTGCAGGCAGCCTGCGAATTCGCGCGCCATACTGGAAAAGTGGCGGTGATTGGCTCGCTCGCGGACATCGAAGCGATCGTCCAGGGCAAGGCCGGTACGCGCATCAGCACGGCGACACCGGGCATTATTTACTTGTAAGGAGAGACGTCCATGGCAATGTTTGAGCCAGGCCACTTGCACATCGAGCGTCACGCGCTGACCAATGATGATGTCAGCTACAACGTGCACCTCGACTATAAGGTCGCGCAGGATCCCAAGAAAGGCAAAGGGATCGAGTTCACCATGCATGGCAGCATGCAGGGAAAGGAGATGACAGAGACCTTCTTCCTGCCAAAGGAGGAGGCCTACAACTTTGCCAACAACGTGACGAAAATCGCAGAGAAGTACGGTATCCCAAAGACACATAGCCAGATCGGCTCGGTGCACAAGCATTACGACCTGATGTTCGAAGACATCCGCACGCAACTGAATATGAAATCCGGCGACCCGATAGATCTCGAGAAATTCGAGTAGCCCACATTTCCCTGTGGGAGCGGGCTTGCTCGCGAAAGCGGTGTACCAGTCGCCAACGATGGTGCCTGACACGACGCTTTCGCGAGCAAGCCCGCTCCCACAGGGGGATCATCGCCCTATTGAAGTCCGCGCAGGATTTCACCATTAGCCCGCCCCAAGGCATACTTGCCACCCTCCGCACTGCAGAACCCGAAACCGCCCCATGCGTATCCACGTCAGCTTCATCGACCGCGTCGGTATCACCCAGGAAGTCCTGGCCCTGCTTGGCGGGCGCAATCTGAACCTGGATGCGGTGGAAATGGTCCCGCCCAATGTTTACATCGACGCCCCGACCCTGAGCCCGCAAGTCCTCGAAGAACTGCGCGATGCCCTGTTCAGCGTGCGTGGAGTGCAAGCGGTGACGGTGGTCGACATCCTGCCCGGCCAGCGTCGGCACTTGCAGCTCGACGCATTGCTGGCCGCCATGACCGACCCGGTGCTGGCACTGGACAGCGACGGCAAGGTGCTGCTGGCCAACCCGGCGTTGATCGCTCTGTACGGCCGCGAACCGAATGGTGAAAGTGTGGCCGAGCTGTTTGCCGACCCGGCCTTGCTCGACGCCCTGCTCGAACACGGCTTTCGCCTGCCGCTGCGGGAAATCATCGTCAATGGCCAGACCTTCCTGCTCGACGCCACACCGATCACCGACGCCGGCGCCCTGCTGACCCTGTACCAACCGAACCGCATCGGCGAACGCCTGTCCGCACTGCACCATGACCACGCCGAAGGTTTCGATGCCCTGCTCGGCGAGTCCCCGGTGATCCGCACCCTCAAGGCGCGCGCCCAGCGGGTGGCCGCCCTCGATGCACCGCTGCTGATCCAGGGTGAAACCGGCACCGGCAAGGAACTGGTGGCCCGTGCCTGTCACGCCATCAGCGCCCGGCACAGCTCACCGTTTCTGGCGTTGAACTGCGCGGCATTACCGGAGAACCTCGCCGAAAGTGAACTGTTCGGCTACGCCCCCGGCGCTTTCACCGGCGCGCAACGCGGCGGCAAACCAGGGCTGATGGAGCTGGCCAACCAGGGCACGGTGTTTCTCGATGAAATCGGCGAGATGTCGCCGTATTTGCAAGCCAAGCTGTTGCGGTTCCTCAACGACGGCAGTTTTCGCCGGGTCGGCGGTGACCGTGAGGTCAAGGTCAACGTGCGGATCCTCAGCGCGACCCACCGCGACCTGGAAAAAATGGTGAGCGAAGGCCTGTTCCGCGAAGACCTGTTCTATCGCCTCAACGTCCTCAACGTCGAAGTCCCGCCCCTGCGCGAGCGCGGCCAGGACATCCTGCTGCTGGCCCGCTACTTCATGCAGCAGGCCTGTGCGCAGATCCAGCGCCCGATCTGTCGCCTGGCGCCAGGCACTTACCCGGCGCTGCTGGGCAACCGCTGGCCGGGCAACGTGCGGCAATTGCAGAACGTGATCTTCCGCGCCGCGGCGATTTGCGAAAGCAGCCTGGTGGACATTGGTGACCTCGACATCGCCGGCACCTCGGTGGCCCGCCAGGGCGACCATGACGTCGACAGCCTGGAACAGGCCATGGACGAATTCGAGAAGACCCTGCTGGAAAAACTCTACGTCAGCTATCCCTCGACCCGGCAACTGGCGACCCGCCTGCAAACCTCCCACACCGCGATTGCCCATCGGTTGCGCAAGTATGGGATTCCAAGCAAGGCCTGAACCACCCTCGGTCAATGTGGGAGCGGGCTTGCTCGCGAAGACGGTACATCAGTCAATACATCGTCGCCTGACTCTACGCCTTCGCGAGCAAGCCCGCTCCCACATGTGCTGCGTCAAATTCAATACCGAGTTCAAAAACGACCTCCACCTGTACTGAAAGCGCTACAGCGGAACGATATCGCTACATCCCTCTCCGATCACGGCTGTGCAAGGCTTTGATCCACCTCGGCTTTTATCATTGACATACGCCGTATCGATTTCGCTACAGCGAATGAATTTCTATCTTTGTCACAACCGCCTAAATCATTGATCAATAACAATAAAAACAACATTGGCCGCGTTCTTGCTATGTAGTTCTCCATAACCAGGGCATCGCCCAAGCATTCAATCGCGTCCACCAGACGAGTCTGGCCCCTTAGGAGTTTCCATGAGCGAGTTGCGTTTTACTGAAGATCACGAATGGCTGCGCACCGAAGCTGACGGCAGCGTCACGGTCGGCATCACCGCTTTCGCACAGAACGCCTTGGGCGACGTGGTTTTCGTTCAACTGCCTGAGCTGCAGTCCTACGACAAAGGCGCCGAAGCCGCCACCGTGGAATCGGTAAAGGCTGCCAGCGGCGTGTACATGCCGCTGGACGGCGAAGTGCTGGAAGTGAACCCGGCGCTGGACAGCAGCCCTGAGCTGGTCAACGAAGATCCGCTGGGTGAAGGCTGGTTCTTCCGTTTCAAACCTGCCGATGCCTGCGCTGTCGGCCAACTGCTGGACCAGGACGCCTACGACCGCCTGATCAAAGCCCAAGCCGAAGCCTGAGGAGCACTGACATGACCCAGATCAATCTGACCACCGCCAATGAATTCATCGCCCGTCACATCGGCCCGCGCGCCGGTGACGAGCAAGCCATGCTCAACAGCCTCGGTTTCGACTCCCTGGAAGCCCTGAGCGCCAGCGTGATTCCCGACAGCATCAAGGGCACCAGCGTCCTCGGCCTGGAAGACGGCTTGAGCGAAGCCGATGCCCTGGCCCTGATCAAGTCCATCGCGAGCAAAAACCAGCTGTTCAAGACCTTCATCGGCCAGGGTTACTACGGCACCCACACGCCGTCGCCGATCCTGCGCAACCTGCTGGAAAACCCGGCCTGGTACACCGCCTACACCCCGTACCAGCCAGAAATCTCCCAGGGCCGTCTCGAAGCGCTGCTGAACTTCCAGACCCTGATCAGCGACCTCACCGGCCTGCCGATCGCCAACGCCTCGCTGCTCGACGAAGCCACCGCCGCTGCCGAAGCCATGACCTTCTGCAAACGCCTGAGCAAGAACAAAGGCAGCCATCAGTTCTTCGCCTCCGTGCATTGCCACCCGCAGACCCTCGACGTACTGCGCACCCGTGCCGAGCCTCTGGGCATCGACGTGGTGGTTGGCGACGAGCGTGAACTGACCGACGTGACGCCGTTCTTCGGCGCCCTGCTGCAATACCCGGCAAGCAACGGTGACGTGTTCGATTACCGCGAGCTGACCGAACGTTTCCACGCCGCCAACGCCCTCGTCGCCGTGGCAGCCGACCTGCTGGCCCTGACCGTGCTGACCGCACCGGGCGAGTTCGGTGCCGACGTGGCCATCGGCAGCGCACAGCGCTTCGGCGTGCCGCTGGGCTTCGGTGGCCCGCACGCGGCGTACTTCTCCACCAAGGATGCATTCAAGCGTGACATGCCGGGCCGCCTGGTCGGTGTTTCCGTAGACCGTTTCGGCAACCCGGCCCTGCGTTTGGCCATGCAGACCCGCGAACAACACATCCGTCGCGAGAAAGCCACGTCGAACATCTGCACCGCGCAAGTGCTGCTGGCCAACATCGCCAGCATGTACGCCGTGTACCACGGTCCGAAAGGCCTGACGCAGATCGCCAATCGCGTGCATCACCTGACTGCGATCCTGGCCAAAGGCTTGAGCGCATTGGGTCTGAACGTCGAGCAAGCGAACTTCTTCGACACCCTGACCGTGAAGACCGGCGCTCAAACCGCCGCCCTGCACGACAAGGCGCACGCCCAGCGCATCAACCTGCGCGTGGTCGATGGCGAACGCCTGGGCCTGTCCCTGGACGAAACCACCACTCAGGCCGACGTTGAAACCCTGTGGAGCCTGCTGTCCGACGGCAAGGCCCTGCCGGACTTCGCCGGCCTTGCCGCCTCGGTGCAGAGCGCCATCCCGGCCGCGCTGGTACGTCAGTCGCCGATCCTCAGCCACCCGGTGTTCAACCGTTATCACTCGGAAACCGAGCTGATGCGCTACCTGCGCAAACTGGCGGACAAGGACCTGGCGCTGGACCGCACCATGATCCCGCTGGGTTCGTGCACCATGAAACTCAACGCCGCCAGCGAAATGATCCCGGTGACCTGGGCCGAGTTCGGTGCTCTGCATCCGTTCGCCCCGGCCGAGCAAAGCGCCGGTTATCAGCAATTGACCGACGAACTGGAAGCCATGCTGTGCGCTGCGACCGGCTACGACTCGGTATCCTTGCAACCGAACGCCGGCTCCCAGGGTGAATACGCAGGTCTCTTGGCGATCCGTGCCTACCACCAGAGCCGTGGCGAAGACCGCCGCGACATCTGCCTGATCCCGTCGTCGGCCCACGGCACCAACCCGGCCACCGCTCAGATGGCCGGTATGCGTGTGGTCGTGACCGCGTGCGATGCCCGTGGCAACGTCGACATCGAAGACCTGCGCGCCAAGGCCATCGAGCACCGCGAGCACCTCGCCGCACTGATGATCACCTACCCGTCGACCCACGGCGTGTTCGAAGAAGGCATCCGCGAAATCTGCGGCATCGTTCATGACAACGGCGGCCAGGTGTACATCGACGGCGCCAACATGAACGCCATGGTCGGCCTCTGCGCGCCGGGCAAGTTCGGCGGCGACGTGTCGCACCTGAACCTGCACAAGACCTTCTGCATCCCCCACGGCGGTGGCGGCCCGGGCGTCGGCCCGATCGGTGTGAAATCGCACCTGGCGCCGTTCCTGCCGGGCCACGCACAGATGGAGCGCAAGGAAGGCGCCGTTTGCGCGGCACCGTTCGGCAGCGCGAGCATCCTGCCGATCACCTGGATGTACATTCGCATGATGGGTGGCGCGGGCCTCAAGCGTGCTTCGCAGCTGGCGATCCTCAATGCCAACTACATCTCCCGTCGCCTCGAAGAGCACTATCCAGTGCTGTACACCGGCAGCAACGGCCTGGTGGCGCATGAGTGCATCCTCGACCTGCGTCCATTGAAAGACAGCAGCGGCATCAGCGTCGATGACGTGGCCAAGCGCCTGATCGACTTCGGTTTCCACGCGCCGACCATGTCGTTCCCGGTAGCCGGCACGCTGATGATCGAGCCGACCGAAAGCGAATCCAGGGAAGAACTGGACCGCTTCTGCGACGCCATGATCCGCATCCGCGAAGAAATCCGCGCAGTGGAAAACGGCACCCTGGACAAGGACGACAACCCGCTGAAAAACGCTCCGCACACCGCCAAGGAACTGGTGGGCGAGTGGTCGCACCCGTACAGCCGCGAGCAAGCGGTTTACCCGGTTGCGTCGCTGATCGAAGGCAAGTACTGGCCGCCGGTCGGTCGCGTCGACAACGTGTTCGGCGACCGCAACCTGGTCTGCGCCTGCCCGTCGATCGAAAGCTACGCTTAAACCAATGAGGGGGCGGATTGATCCGCCCCCGATTTCCAGAACACCCCACAACCCTGTGGGAGCGAGCTTGCTCGCGATGACGGACTGACAGCCACCATCAATGTCGACTGAACGACCGCTATCGCGAGCAAGCTCGCTCCCACAGGGATCTGTGCCAAGTCTTATGTTCCGTGAATTCCTATAACAAGAAACCGGAGAACCACCATGTCGTTAAGCGTGTTCGACCTGTTCAAGATTGGCATCGGCCCCTCCAGCTCCCACACCGTCGGCCCGATGCGCGCCGCTGTGCGATTCGTCGAAGGCCTGCGCCGTGAAGGGCTGCTGACGGCCACCACCTGCGTCAAGGTCGAGCTGTACGGCTCGCTCGGCGCCACCGGCAAAGGCCACGGCAGTGACAAGGCTGTGCTGCTGGGCCTGGAAGGCGAACACCCGGACACCGTGGATACCGAAACCGTCGCTGCGCGCCTGCAAGAGATTCGCAGCAACGCACGCTTGAACCTGCTCGGCGAACACAGCATTGCGTTCAACGAGAAAGAACACCTGGCGATGATTCGCAAACCCTTGCCCTATCACCCCAACGGCATGATTTTTCGCGCCTTCGATGCGGCGGGTTTGCAGATCCGCAGCCGCGAGTACTACTCGGTCGGCGGCGGTTTCGTGGTCGATGAGGACGCCGCCGGCGCCGACCGCATCGTCGAAGACGCCACGCCCCTGACCTTCCCCTTCAAAAGCGCCAAGGACCTGCTCGCTCATTGCGCCAAATACGGCCTGTCGATCAGCCAGGTGATGTTGACGAACGAAAGCGCCTGGCGCCCGGAAGCGGAAACCCGCGCCGGCCTGCTGAAGATCTGGCAGGTCATGCAGGACTGCGTCGCCGCCGGTTGCCGTAATGAAGGCATCCTGCCCGGTGGCTTGAAGGTCAAGCGCCGGGCGGCTGCGCTGCATCGGCAATTGTGCAGCAACCCTGAGTCGTCCTTGCGCGATCCGCTGTCAGTGCTGGACTGGGTCAACCTGTACGCCCTGGCCGTCAACGAAGAAAACGCCAACGGCGGACGCGTGGTCACGGCACCCACCAATGGTGCGGCCGGGATCATTCCGGCGGTACTGCATTACTACATGCGCTTTATCCCCGGCGCGAATGATGACGGGGTGGTGCGTTTTCTGCTCACCGCCGCCGCCATCGGCATTCTGTACAAGGAAAACGCCTCGATTTCCGGCGCCGAAGTCGGCTGCCAGGGTGAAGTCGGCGTCGCCTGCTCGATGGCGGCCGGAGCCTTGTGCGAAGTGCTCGGTGGCAGCGTGCAACAAGTGGAGAACGCCGCGGAAATCGGCATGGAACACAACCTCGGGCTGACCTGCGACCCGATTGGCGGGCTGGTGCAGGTGCCTTGCATCGAGCGCAACGCCATGGGTTCGGTCAAGGCCATCAATGCGGTGCGCATGGCCATGCGTGGCGACGGGCAACATTTCGTCTCCCTCGACAAGGTCATCCGCACCATGCGCCAGACCGGCGCCGACATGAAAAGCAAATACAAGGAAACCGCCCGTGGCGGTTTGGCGGTCAACATTATCGAGTGCTGATGCGCGCTCATCTGCACCCTTCTTCAGGAGCTGAATATGTCCACCGAACAACTGTTGAAAACCCCGTTGCACGCACTGCACATCGAACTCGGCGCGCGCATGGTGCCGTTCGCCGGCTATGACATGCCGGTGCAATACCCGCTGGGCGTGATGAAAGAACACCAGCACACCCGCGACCAGGCCGGGCTGTTCGATGTCTCGCACATGGGCCAGATCCGCCTGACCGGCGCCGATGCCGCCAAGGCCCTGGAAACCCTGGTGCCGGTGGACATCATCGACCTGCCGGTGGGCATGCAGCGTTACGCGATGTTCACCAATGCGACGGGCGGCATCCTCGATGACCTGATGGTCGCCAACCTGGGCAACGACGAACTGTTCCTGGTGGTCAACGCCGCTTGCAAGGATCAGGACCTGGCCCACCTGCGCAAGCACATCGGTGAGCAGTGCACGATCGAGCCTTTGTTCGAAGAACGTGCGCTGCTCGCCCTGCAAGGCCCGGCTGCCGTGACGGTACTGGAGCGCCTGGCACCTACAGTGGCGAAGATGACCTTCATGCAGTTCGCCCGCGTGAAGCTGCTGGGCGTGGACTGTTTTGTCAGCCGCTCGGGTTACACCGGTGAAGACGGTTTCGAAATTTCCGTCCCCGCCGCCAACGCCGAAGCACTGGCTCGCGCCCTGCTGGCCGAGCCGGAAGTGGCCGCCATCGGCCTGGGCGCCCGCGACTCCCTGCGCCTTGAGGCGGGCTTGTGCCTGTACGGGCATGACATGAACACCGAGACCAGCCCGATCGAAGCGAGCCTGCTGTGGGCGATCTCCAAGCCGCGTCGCGCCGATGGCGCACGGGCCGGCGGCTTCCCTGGCGCAGAAACCGTGTTCGCCCAGCAACAGGCAGGTGTCAGCCGCAAACGCGTCGGCCTGTTACCGCAGGAACGCACACCGGTGCGCGAGGGCGCCGAGATCGTCAACGAAGCCGGCGACATCATCGGTAGCGTCTGCAGCGGCGGTTTCGGGCCGACCCTGGGCGGGCCGCTGGCCATGGGTTATGTCGACAGCGCCTATATCGCACTGGACACACCCGTCTGGGCGATTGTGCGTGGGAAAAAGGTGCCTTTGCTTGTAAGCAAAATGCCATTTGTTCCACAACGCTACTATCGCGGCTGATTGAATGTTCCTATAAGTAACGCGGTTGCGTTAACTGTGCACTAATGTGTAACGCAACCGCCATAAAATAGTGCATTGTTTGGCTCTAAGCTTCGATTATGAACTTTGCTTATAACGATCGAAAACATTTGAACAGCGCTAGCGTATAAGGCCCCACTAGTGGACTGACTTTGCCATCAACCTGAGGAAATACGGGGCCTTCACAGGGCTTGTTTTTTCTCCCGTAGTTGGCGTAGAGTTTGTTCACTGTGTTTGCATGGGTCGCTTGGAATCGTGACCTGGGCAGTAGCCTACAAGTTAGCTACATCCCGTTCGACGTCTTCTTACTCTCCTGCAACCAGCCCCAGTACTCTTTCATGAGAAGGAGACTGTCATTAATTTTTTGCGTCAAAGGAAATAAGAAATGTCCCAACGTCAGAGCGGTACCGTCAAGTGGTTTAACGACGAGAAAGGTTTTGGTTTTATCACTCCTGAAAGCGGTCCGGATCTGTTCGTGCATTTCCGCGCCATCCAGGGCAACGGCTTCAAGAGCCTGAAAGAAGGCCAGAAAGTGACTTTCATCGCCGTGCAGGGCCAGAAAGGCATGCAGGCTGACGAAGTACAAGCAGAAGCCTAATCTTCTGTAACGAAAAAGCCCCTGATGCTGACATCAGGGGCTTTTTTGTGCGCGCAAATCCGTAAAATGGCTTCTTTTTCCGCCGAGAGCCTGCCATGTCGAAACACCTGCTTACTCCCCAGGGCGACTTTCCTGCCGCTGGTCTGGGTCGTCGTCTGGCAGCCATGTTCTATGATTTCCTGCTGTGCACCGCCTTGCTGATCGTCACCAGCGGCATCTACAAGATGATCCAGATGGCGATCATCGGCGAAGAAAGGATGCGCACCCTGACCGAAGCCGGCGCGCTGGACGGCGATCCCCTGCTCTCCACAGTCCTGCTGTTCGTACTGTTTGGCTTCTTCGCCAAATTCTGGACCTGGTCGGGTCAGACCCTGGGCATGCAGGTTTGGTGCATTCGCGTCCAGAACGCCGACGGCTCATCCATCAGCCTGTGGCAGGCGCTGTTGCGCTTTGTGGTGTCGATTGCCTCGCTGCTTTGCGTTGGCATGGGATTCTTCTGGTCGCTGTTCGACAAGCAAAAACGCAGTTGGCACGACATGTATTCCAACACCCGGCTTGTGCGGATTCCGAAGAAGGCAAAGTAATTTCCCGACGCAGAAACCACTCTG
Source organism: Pseudomonas sp. GNP012 (assembly GCF_054343835.1). Taxonomy (NCBI): domain Bacteria; kingdom Pseudomonadati; phylum Pseudomonadota; class Gammaproteobacteria; order Pseudomonadales; family Pseudomonadaceae; genus Pseudomonas; species Pseudomonas sp. GNP012. The sequence continues at coordinate 4,166,630 of NZ_JBTGUU010000001.1, forward strand.
GGAGCGAGCTTGCTCGCGATGGCGTAGTGTCAGTCAATTTCAATGGTGACTGATACGCCGCTATCGCGAGCAAGCTCGCTCCCACAGTTTTTTGCGCTTGGTTGAAAGATCTTATGCGTTCCCGGCCAGTTTCATCCGCGCCGCCTGGGTGAAGTCCAGCATCCGCTTGAGCGGTCGAATCGCCTGCGGGATCAGCGCCGGATCGACAAAGATCTCGTTCGCGCCTTCTTTCAACGCCTTGAGCGTGCGCTCAAGGGTGTTCATGGCCATCCACGGGCAATGTGCGCAACTGCGGCACGCCGCGCCGTTACCCGCCGTAGGGGCTTCGATAAAGACCTTGTCCGGGCACAGCTGCTGCATCTTGTAGAAGATGCCGCGGTCGGTGGCAACGATCAGCGTCTTGTTCGGCAGGCTCTGTGCCGCCGCGATCAACTGGCTGGTCGAGCCCACGGCGTCGGCCAGCTCAATCACCGAAGTCGGCGACTCCGGGTGCACCAGGATCGCCGCATCCGGGTACAGCGCCTTCATGTCTTCAAGCTGCTTGGACTTGAACTCTTCGTGAACGATGCAGGCACCGTCCCACAGCAGCATGTCGGCACCGGTCTGGCGCTGGATGTAGGTACCCAGGTGCTTGTCCGGGCCCCAGATGATGGTCTCGCCGTTGTCCATCAGGCTTTCGACGATTTCCAGCGCACAGCTTGAAGTCACCACCCAATCCGCGCGGGCTTTTACCGCAGCGGAAGTGTTGGCGTACACCACGACCGTGCGCTCCGGGTGTTGATCGCAGAACGCGGAAAACTCGTCCACCGGGCACCCCAGGTCGAGCGAACAGGTCGCTTCGAGGGTCGGCATCAGCACGCGTTTCTCCGGATTGAGGATCTTGGCCGTCTCCCCCATGAACTTCACGCCGGCGACCACCACGGTCTTGGCCGGATGGGCATTGCCGAAGCGGGCCATCTCCAGCGAGTCGGAGACACAGCCCCCCGTCTCTTCGGCCAGCGCCTGAATGACAGGGTCACAATAGAAGTGGGCCACCAGCACCGCGTCCTGAGCCTTGAGCTCGGCAGCGATGGCGGCACGGTAGTAAGCCTCTTCATCGGCGGTCAGCGGTTTGGGCTGTTTGGCGTCGAGGTGGGCTTGAACCAGAAGGCGTTCGGATATTTGCGTCATGTTCGCAAGACCTGCAAGCGCATTCGCGCGAAAGTCGAGTATACACCCGGCTCCGGACCCTTCAGGGTACCGCCGGGAAAGTGGGTATTCATCAGGTACGGACAGCGTTGAAGCTGCGCAAGGCTACAGAATATCCGACAGATGCAAAAGATGATTCTGACCTGCGCCTTGCGCAGCAGCCCGAAGCGAGGCGGACTTGAATCGCAGGCAAAAAAAAATCCGGAAATCCTCACTTGCGTGGGCCTTCCAGACTTTTAAAACTGCTAAAAATGGTGGGTCGTGTGGGATTCGAACCTACGACCAATTGGTTAAAAGCCAACTGCTCTACCAACTGAGCTAACGACCCGCTGTGTGGTGGCGCGTATAATACTGATTTTTAAGGACTATTCAACACCTATTTTGAAAATAATCAAAAATAAGGTGTTGGATCGCTGATTCCGGCCGCTGCAAAGCCTTCCGCGCGCAGTCGGCAGCTGTCGCATTTGCCGCACGCACGGCCATCATCGTCGGCCTGATAGCAGGAAACGGTCAGCCCGTAGTTCACGCCAAGCTTCACGCCCGCCTGGACGATCTGCGCCTTGCTGAGGTTTTGCAGCGGCGCCTGGATGCGGAAACCATTGCCTTCCACGCCGGCTTTGGTCGCCAGGTTGGCCATGCGCTCGAACGACTCGATGAACTCGGGACGGCAGTCCGGGTAACCGGAGTAATCCACCGCATTGACGCCGATGAAGATGTCCCGTGCACCGAGCACTTCAGCCCAGCCCAGGGCCAGGGACAGGAACACCGTGTTACGCGCAGGCACGTAAGTGACAGGAATGCCCTCACCCAGCTCTTCCGGTATATCGATGCTGCGGTCGGTCAGCGCCGAGCCGCCCATGCCGTTCAGGTTCAGGCCGATTACCTTGTGCTCGACCACACCCAGATCCCGCGCCACGCGCTCGGCGGCGTGCAGTTCGGCGTGAGAGCGCTGACCGTAGTCGAAGCTCATGGTGTAGCAGCTGTAGCCTTCGGCGCGCGCCATGGCTACCACGGTCGCCGAGTCCAGGCCACCGGACAGCAGGATGACCGCACGTTTTTCAGCAGTGTTGAGTTGTTCAGTCATTTCAGCGCCCCGGCTCGTCATTCCATAGATATTTATGCAGCTGCAATTGCAAACGCACTGGCAGGTTGTCCGCCACCACCCAGTCCGCCAGGTCCCGGGCATTGAGATCATGGTGGCTTGGCGAAAACAGGACTTCGCCGGCGCGCCGGTCCAGACCGTACTGGATCAGTTTGGAAACGGACCAGTCATAGTCCTCCCGCGAACAGATGACAAACTTCACCTGATCGTTGGGCGTGAGCAGCTGGATGTTTTCGTAGCGATTGCGGTGCGCTTCCTTCGAACCCGGGGTTTTCAGGTCGACAACGCGACTGACCCGGGAATCTACTGCCGATATATCGATAGAGCCACTGGTTTCCAGTGACACTTCGTAACCGGCGTCGCACAAGCGCTTGAGCAAGGGAATGGCGTTGGGTTGCGCCAGGGGCTCGCCGCCCGTGACACAGACATAACGCGGGCGGAAACCGGCGACCTGCTCGAGGATGTCGTCGAGGGTGCGAATGGTTCCGCCAGTGAACGCGTAGGCGCTGTCGCAGTATTGGCAACGCAACGGGCAACCGGTCAGGCGCACAAAAACCGTGGGCAGGCCGGCAGTCCGAGTTTCACCCTGCAACGAGTAGAAAACTTCGGTGATTCTCAATGTGTCTTGCATAGTCGCCACGGGCGTAACAGCTAAACAGGCTGTCCGCCTCCGTCAGGCACTTCAAGGAACCCCGGCAATGCGCAGATCCCAAAAAGCGTGTTTCAGAAAAAGGGGGGTGAATTCTAACGAAAAAACCCGCGACAAGCGCGGGTTTCTTTGAAACGGCTCAAGCCGCCTTACATTTTCTGCAGGTCACGCTGTGCCAGCTGAGCAGCGGAAGTGCCCGGATACTGGGACACCACCTGCTGCAGAATGCCCTTGACCCGGTCGGTATGACCGAGACGGCGCTCTACATCAGCGAGCTTGTAGAGCGAATCAGGCACCTTGGCGTGCTTGGGATACAGCTGCGAAACCTTGGCAAACGCCTGACCTGCACCTTGCAGATCGCCTTTGGCCAGGTTCACTTCGCCCAGCCAGTACTGGGCGTTGCCCGCGTACTGACTGTTCGGGTATTTGCGCAGGAATGCGGCGAAAGCCTGGCTGGCCTTGTCGAAATCCTTGGCCTTGATCAGGTCGAAGGCAGCATCGTAATAGAGCTTTTCCTTCGCCGGATCTGCCGGTTCGCTACCCGCGGCAGGTGCTTGAGCGGCGGCTGCGCCAGCTGCTGCACCTGCGGCTGCACCGGGGGCGTTCAATTCACCACCGGTGGAAGAATTTTCAGGAGTCGCGGCTGGTGCAACGCCGGTTCCTATGCGCCGATCAAGATCCTGGTATCGCTCCAGGCTTTCCTGCTTCATGCGCGCTACATCATTTTGCAGTTCTTCGATCACACCCTGTTGGCGCGAGATCTGCTCCTGCATTTGTTGCAGTTGGTTGAACAGCTGGCCCTGTGCCGAGACAGGGGTCGAAACCCCTCCCCCGGCATAGGCGCCGTTCGTACCGTAACCTGCAGGCGGATAACTGCTCCCGCTATTGTTATAGCCGGAGTCATTATCGACCACAGGAACCGCAGCCCACGCCGCAAGCGGCGCGAGGCTGAGAGCCAGGACAGTTACAGCACGACGGCACGTTCGCATGACGAATTACTTACGCAGTTCGACGCGACGGTTTTGAGCCCAGGACTGCTCGTCGTTGCCGGTAGCAACTGGACGCTCTTCGCCGTAGGAAACCAGTTCCAGCTGAGCTGGGGAAACACCTTGCAGTACCAGGTAGCGCTGAACGGCTTTCGCACGACGCTCGCCCAGTGCCATGTTGTACTCACGAGTACCACGTTCGTCGGTGTTGCCTTCCAGAACAACGCGAGCGCCGTTTGCTTTCAGGTCTTTGGCGTGAACGTCCAGAGCGCGCATGGCTTCTGGCTTCAGGTCCGAGCTGTCGTATTCGAAGTAGAAAGTGGTGATAGCGCGCAGTGCAGCTTCTTCGCTCAGGGAGCCGTCAACTGCACCAGTGTTTGCGCCGTAACCAGCGTTTGGATCTACCGCGCCTTCACCGGCATTGTCGCCGCCTTTGGACGAGCAACCTACAGCTACAGCCATGGCCAGTGCCAGCGCAGCAAATTTACCAAACTTCAGCATTTCCATCGTGAAACTCCTAATGAACCCCAGTGTGTTAAGTAAAACGTATAGCGCCGCGTCAGTTCAGGTAAGGGGACCAGGAAGGTTCTCTGACTTCGCCTTGTGCGGTAGGAAGCGGGAGCCTTACGCGTCCATTGATGGACACGAGCATCAAGACTCCCCGGCCCTGCTGGCGGGTGGCGTAGATTACCATGGTGCCGTTGGGCGCGACAGTAGGCGACTCGTCCAGAGTGCTATCAGTGAGGATTTTTACACTACCGCGCTGCAAATCCTGGGCCGCCACCTTGAAATTGGTGAAGCCATCCTGACGGTGAATCATGACAAGCGTCTTTTCATCAGCCGACAATTTAGGGTTGGCGTTGTAGTTGCCGACGAAAGTCACGCGTTCTGCACCGCCGCCACCCGCGCTGGTCTTGTAGATCTGCGGTTTGCCGCCACGGTCGGAAGTGAAGTAGATGGTCGATCCATCCTTGCCCCAGAACGGTTCGGTGTTGATGCCAGGACCGTTGGTGACGCGGCTGATCTGACGCGAACCCAGGTTCATCACATAGATGTCCGGGTTGCCGTCTTTGGACAGCACGAACGCCAGGCGATTGCCATCCGGCGACCAGGCAGGCGCACCGTTCAGGCCTTCGAAGTTGGTGATCTGCTCACGGCGACCGGTGTCGATGTTCTGCATGAAGATACGCGGACGCTTCTGCTCGAAGGAGACATAAGCGATGCGCTTGCCATCCGGTGCGAAACGCGGCGACAGGATCGGCTCGCGCGATTGCAGCAGGGTCACGGCGCGGGCACCGTCGTAGTCCGAACGCTGCAGGGTGTAGCGAGTGTTGTTCTCGGAGAAACGCTCGGCCGTTACGTACAGCAGGCGAGTCGAGAAGGCACCCTTGATACCCGTGAGTTTTTCGAACGACTGGTCGGAGATGTAGTGCGCCATGTCGCGCAACTGATCGACACCGCCCGACACGCTGCCGGTCAGCACTTGCTGCTCGGTGGCTACGTTAAACAGTGCATATTGCACCTGCAGGCGACCGCCCGCCGGAACAATGCTGCCGACCATGACGTACTGGGCACCGAGTGCCTTGAAGTCACGGAAGATGATTTCGCCGGCCTGGCTCGGCTGGCTGATCATGTTCTGCTTTGGAATCGGCGAGTAGTAACCCGAGTTGCGCAGGTCGTTACCGATGATTTCCGCCATGTCGTCCGGCAGCACGCTACCGCCCTGGAAGCCGAACGGTACAACGGCGATCGGGGTCGCCCGATCGCTGCCGCTGGTAACCAGAATGTTTTTCTCATCTGCCATCGCCATCCCTGCCATGCAGCAGATAACGACCAGCATTCCTCGAAGAAGGTTTCTCACAAGGCTAGATCCTCAGGTGTGAATGTCATCTTGAATGAACGATACGGAGCGAAATCACTCGGCTTCATTCCCTGCATTTCTGTCAAACGTCCAATATTCTTCACTGCTGCAACAGCCGATGCGTCAAACGGACCGTCGCCACTGGACCTGGACACGCTGACCGAAGTCACCGTACCGTCCGGCAACATGCCGATTTGCAACACGACCGTCATGCCTTTGCGTGCCGAAGGTGGACGAGCCCAGCCTTCCGCTGCACGCGCACGAATCAGGTCATCGAAACTGCCGGCGACTTCGTCACCCTGCTCATCGGCCAACGCCTGCTGACGCTGCGGCGTATCGGAAAGCAAATCTGCCAGGGCCTGGGCCTTTTTGTCTTCGGCGGATTTACGCGCCGCTTCCTGCGATTTCTTCTTCGCAGCATCGGCAGCAGCTTTCTTCTTCGCTTCTTCGGCGACTTTCTTCTTCGCCTCTTCAGCCTCGGCTTTCTTCTTGGCGTCTTCCGCGGCTTTCTTCTTCGCGTCTTCGACGATCTTTTTCTTGGCTTCTTCAGCGGCCGCTTTCTTGGCCTCTTCTTCAGCAGCCTTCTTGGCTTCTTCTTCAGCTTTCTTCTTGGCTATATCAGCCAATTGTTTCTCTTCTGCCTTCTTGGCTTGCGCGGCTTTCTTCGCGTCGTCGGCTTTCTTGGCTTCATCAGCCTTTTGCGCCTCGTCCGCTTTCTTCGCCTCGTCGGCCTTCTTGGCTTCCTCGGCCTTTTGAGCCGCCTCTTCTTTCTTTTGTTCCGCAGCCTTCACCGCTTCCTGCTCGACCTTTTTCTGCTCCATCTGCTCGACTTCGGTCTGACGCGCAGCAGATTTCTGCGCCTCTCCGGCAATCTTCTGATTGGTCTGGGTGGTCGCCCGACTTTTCGATTTCAGCTGGTACAGGGTCGCCTGGACAATCGGCTTGGCCGGCGGCAGCTCCGGGGTAAAGGCAAAACTGACGAACAACATGCCGAACACCAGCACGTGCAAGCCAATCGCCCAGACACTAGGCCAGAAGTAGCTTTCCGAGGCGGACGGCTCTCGCTGTTGCTGCATCAGGGCGCCTCGGTAATCAAGCCAACATTACCGACACCGGCTTTCTGCAACCCGCCCATGGCCCCCATGACGGAACCGTAATCGACGGATTTGTCGCCGCGAATGAAGACCTGGGTGTGCTTGCCGCCTTCGTTGCCGACGCGAATGATCTTGGTCACCGCGTCAGTCATCTGCGGCAACGTCATGGCCCGGTCCTGCTGCTTGTCCGTGTCGACTTCGCTGCCAAGGTTCCAGTAGTAGGTCTTGTCGGATTTGATGGAAATGGTCAGGACCTGGGTGTTGTTGTCCTGCGGCAAGGCTTCGCTGGAAACCTTGGGCAGATCAACTTTCACGCCCTGATTGAGCATCGGCGCGGTCACCATGAAGATGACCAGCAGCACCAACATCACGTCGATGTAGGGCACCACGTTCATCTCGGCGACCGGCTTGCGCTTTTTGCGAGCTCGAGCGATTAAAGCCATTGGAAATTACCTGCTTATTCTTCGCTGGTGTGCACTTTGCGGTGCAGGATCGCCTGGAACTCGTCGGCGAAGGTGTAGTAGCGGCCCAGCAGGGTTTCGCTGCGAGCAGCAAAACGGTTGTAAGCGATAACGGCTGGAATGGCCGCGAACAGACCGATGGCCGTGGCGATCAGTGCTTCGGCGATACCCGGGGCCACAGTGGCCAGGGTCGCTTGCTGGGCGGTGGCCAGACCACGGAAGGAGTTCATGATCCCCCAGACAGTACCGAACAGACCGATGTAGGGGCTGACGGAACCGACAGTGGCGAGGAAGGGCAGGCTCTGTTCGAGCTTTTCTTCCTCGCGGGAAATCGCAACGCGCATGGCACGGGCCACGCCTTCCATGACCGCTTCCGGATCAACGCCCGACTGCTGGCGCAGGCGGGAGAATTCCTTGAAACCGGCACGAAAGATTTGCTCGACACCCGAATCAGGGTCCGGGTTGCTGCCGGCCTGACGGTACAGCTTGGACAGGTCGATACCCGACCAGAAGCGCTCTTCAAAGCTCTCCAGGGCACGTCGACCGGCGCGCAGCAAGTTGCTGCGCTGAAAGATCATGATCCACGAGGTCACCGATGCGGCTACCAGGGTCAGCATTACCAGTTGCACCACGATACTGGCATTGCTGACCAGGCTCCACATGGAGGAATGGTCGACGACGTTAGCTTCCACGCTTTATCTCCTGCTTTGAGTGTGTACCCGCGCCGCTCACGTCGGCAAAGGCCGCTCGTAGAGCTTCGGGAATGGCCCGGGGTTTCAAACTTTCAGTGCGCACACAGGCCACCAGAAACTGCCCTTCGCAGAGCAGCACATTATCCGTTGCCCGCCTGACCTGCTGCTTGAAGCGCAGGCTGGCACGGTTCAATTCGATTACTTCAGCGCTTACCAGCAGTTCGTCGTCCAGTCGCGCCGGCGCGTGGTAGCGCGCTTCGCTGGAATGCACGACGAACAACAGGTCCTCCCCTGCCAGCTGTGATTGGGCAAAGCCCAGATCTCGCAGCCGCTCGGTTCGAGCCCGTTCCATAAACTTGAGGTAATTGACGTAATACACGATGCCGCCCGCATCGGTGTCCTCGTAATAAACGCGACAACGATGTGCGAAAGGCTCAAGCCCGTTTTGCGCGCGCATACTCTAGTGCTTACTCCTCAGGTTGCCAATCCGGCCAGGCAACTGTTTTTCATTGATCTGCGGCTTTCTTGCGAAAGTACGGTCCTGGGACCCTACATTGCCCGAAAAAATCAGCACGCAATGTTAATTAATCGTCACTGGCACCGAGGAACTCGTCTGCCACGGGCATTTCGCCCAATCGTGACGGAATGTTTAAACCGAAATGCAGATAGGCATGCCGCGTCACCACTCGCCCCCTTGGCGTACGCATGATGTAACCCTGCTGGATCAGGTAAGGCTCAAGTACGTCTTCAATGGTGTGACGCTCTTCGCTGATGGCGGCGGCCAGACTGTCGACCCCGACCGGCCCGCCATCGAACTTCTCGATCATGGTCAGCAACAGGCGCCGGTCCTGGTGATCGAAACCACGCTCGTCGACGTCCAGCAGGTTCAGCGCCAGGTCGGCAATCGGCTTGGTGATATGCCCCTTGGCGCGAACTTCGGCGAAATCACGCACCCGGCGCAACAGTCGGTTGGCAATTCGTGGCGTGCCACGGGCACGGCGGGCGATTTCGAAGGCGCCTTCCGGGTCCAGCGGCAAGCCGAGGATGCTCGCCGAACGACTGACGATCGTCGACAAGTCGGCGTTATTGTAGAACTCAAGACGTTGAACGATGCCGAAACGGTCGCGCAACGGGTTGGTCAGCATGCCTGCCCGGGTCGTTGCGCCGACCAGGGTGAAGGGTGGCAGATCGAGCTTGATCGAACGCGCAGCCGGGCCTTCGCCAATCATGATGTCGAGCTGGAAATCTTCCATGGCCGGGTACAGCACTTCTTCAACGATGGGCGACAGGCGATGGATTTCGTCGATGAACAGCACATCGTGAGGCTCAAGGTTGGTCAACAGCGCTGCGAGATCACCCGGACGCTCCAGCACCGGGCCCGAAGTGCTCTTGATCGACACCCCCATTTCCTGGGCGATGATGTTGGCGAGGGTGGTCTTGCCCAGGCCCGGCGGCCCGAAGATCAGCGTGTGATCCAGGGACTCGTTACGACCGCGAGCCGCCTGAATGAACAACTCCATCTGCTCGCGAACGGTCGGCTGGCCAATGTATTCCGCCAGGCTGACCGGGCGGATCGCCCGGTCCTGGACTTCTTCGCGCTCACGCGGACTGTGCGTGGCGGCGATCAGACGATCAGCTTCAATCACTTAGATCATTCCCTTCAAGGCGCGACGGATCATGTCTTCACTGCTCAAACCTTTCTCCTTGATCGCAGACACCGCCTTGCTCGCTTCCTGCGGCTTGTAGCCCAGGGAGATCAGGGCGCTGACGGCGTCATTTTCAGCAGTGTTCACCGGAGCCGGTCCATCCGGCTGGTTCGGCACCAGGGCAAACATGGCCGGTACGGTTTCCCAGGCCTTGAAGCGATCCTTGAGTTCCACCAGCAAACGCTCGGCGGTTTTCTTGCCCACACCTGGCACCTTGGTCAGCGCCGAAGTGTCCTGGGACTGTACGCAACGAACCAGTTCGTCGACTTCCAGACTCGACATCAAGGCCAGCGCCAGTTTCGGCCCGACACCATTGAGGCGGATCAACTCGCGGAAAAAATCGCGCTCACGCTTGCCGACGAAACCATAGAGTAACTGTGCGTCTTCACGCACGACCAGATGAGTGTGCAACGTCAGCGGCTCACCGACCGACGGCAAGCGATAGAGGGTCGTCATGGGCACTTCGAGTTCATAACCCAGACCGTTTACATCCAGAATCAGGTGTGGAGGCTGCTTCTCAGCCAGGGTGCCGCGCAAACGTCCAATCACGTTACAAATCCTTGAGCGTTGGCCAGCTCTGGGCCAGCGACTGATGGAGCAAGGGAGTGGCGCCGACAACCCAGGCGAAACGCCCTCACCCCATGAAAATGATTGCTGATGCTATCAGAGACGCAGGCGCCCGCCACGACTGCGTGCCGTCCCGAGACCATGGGGCAGCAGACTGGAGCGGGTATGAGCATGACAGATGGCAATGGCCAGGGCGTCCGAAGCATCGATCTGCGGCTTGCTGGTCAGCTTGAGCATGTGCATGACCATCATCTGCACCTGCTCCTTGTTGGCCGAGCCGGTACCGACCACTGCCTGCTTGACCTGGGTTGCGCTGTATTCGGCAATTTCCAGGCTTTCCTCGGCTCCCGCCACGATCGCCGCGCCACGGGCCTGCCCCAGTTTCAGGGCGGAATCAGCGTTACGGGCCATGAACACCTTTTCGATCCCCATGGTCACCGGATGGTAGGTCTGAATGATCTCCCGCACCCCGCGGTAGACAATCTGCAGTCGCTCAGGCAGCTCGCCGGCACCGGTGCGGATACAACCGGAGGCGACGTACTCGCAGCCACGGCCGGTATCACGAACCACACCGTAACCGGTGATGCGCGAACCGGGGTCGATACCAAGAATTAAAGTCATAACGCCTGCGGGATAAGAAAGAACACGATCTTCAGCTCAGCGAATAATAAATGTGGGAGCGGGCTTGCTCGCGAATGCGGACTATCAGACAACATCGTTGCTGAATATTAAACCGCTTTCGCGAGCAAGCCCGCTCCCACATGGATCGTGGCCACCCTTTAACCGAGCTGTGCGGCCACCGACTCCGGAATCTCCGCGTTGGAGTAGACGTTTTGCACGTCATCCAGGTCTTCGAGCATGTCGATCAGCTTGAGGACTTTCTCGGCGCCTTCCAGATCGAGCTCGGCGCTGGTGGTCGGCAGCATGACGATTTCCGCGTCGTCACCCTTGAAGCCCGCCGCTTCCAGTGCGTTACGCACGGAATAGAATCCGGCAAACGAGGTGAAAACGTCGATCGAACCGTCTTCGTTGGTCACCACGTCATCGGCGTCGGCTTCCATGGCCGCTTCCATCAGCGCGTCTTCGTCAGCGCCGGCAGCGAAGGAGATCTGCCCCTTGCGCTCGAACAGATAGGCCACCGAACCGTCAGTCCCGAGGTTGCCGCCACACTTGCTGAACGCATGGCGAACCGCGGCCGCGGTACGGTTACGGTTGTCGGTCATGCATTCAACCATCACCGCCACGCCGCCTGGACCATAACCTTCGTAGGTCAGCTCGACCACGTCGTCGGTGTCGGCAGCGCCGGTACCGCGGGCGATGGCACGATCAATGATGTCGCGGCTCATGTTGGCACCCAGGGCCTTGTCCAGGGCCAGGCGCAGACGCGGATTGGAGCCTGGATCACCACCACCCTGACGGGCAGCAACGGTCAGCTCACGAATCCACTTGGTGAAGATCTTGCCCCTCTTGGCATCCTGACGTTCTTTGCGGTGCTTGATGTTCGCCCACTTGGAATGACCTGCCATAACTCGCTCCGAATTCTCTTTGAAACATTGCCCGCCGCGCTGTATTGCGCCGGCCGGCAAACAAAAATCTTGAACAGCTCTGCCTATAAAGAAAGGGCGCATCCGCAGATGCGCCCTTCGGGTCAGCCTTACTCGGCCTTAGGCGTTTCACGCAGACGAATGTGCAACTCGCGCAATGCCTTGGCATCCACCTGGCCCGGTGCCTGGGTCATGACATCGGCCGCGCTCTGGGTTTTCGGGAAGGCGATCACTTCACGGATCGACTGGGCGCCGGTCATCAGCATCACCAGACGGTCCAGGCCGAAGGCCAGGCCACCGTGCGGCGGAGCGCCGTATTTCAGGGCGTCGAGCAGGAAGCCGAATTTCTCTTCCTGTTCCACTTCGTTGATGCCCAGCAGACGGAAGACCGCTTGCTGCATCTCTTTGCGGTGGATACGGATCGAACCGCCACCCAGCTCGGTGCCGTTCAACACCATGTCGTAGGCACGGGACAGAGCGCCCGCCGGGTTGGCTTCCAACTCCGCCGGGGAGCACTTCGGCGCGGTGAACGGGTGGTGCAAGGCACTGAAGCTGCCGTCGTCGTTCTCTTCGAACATCGGGAAGTCAACGACCCACATCGGAGCCCATTCGCAGGTCAGCAGGCTCAGGTCGTGACCGAGCTTGATGCGCAATGCGCCCAACGCTTCGCTGACGATCTTGGCCTTGTCGGCACCGAAGAACACGATGTCGCCGTCAACTGCACCAACACGATCCAGAATCACGTTGAGGTTGGCTTCAGGGATGTTCTTCACGATCGGCGATTGCAGACCGTCAACGCCATTCGCACGCTCGTTGACCTTGATGTACGCCAAGCCTTTTGCACCGTAGATGCCGACAAACTTGGTGTAGTCGTCGATCTGCTTGCGCGGCATGCTCGCGCCGCCAGGCACGCGCAGGGCGGCGATGCGGCATTTCGGGTCGTTGGCCGGGCCGCTGAACACCTTGAAGTCGACTTCCTTGAGCTGGTCGGCCACGTCAACCAGTTCCAGCGGGTTACGCAGGTCTGGCTTGTCGGAACCGTAGCGGCGCATGGCTTCTTCGAAGGTCATGTGCGGGAACTCGCCGAATTCCAGGCCCAGCACTTCCTTGAACAGGTTGCGGATCATTTGCTCGGTCAGGCCCATGATCTCTTTTTCATCGAGGAAGCTGGTCTCGATGTCGATCTGGGTGAATTCCGGCTGACGGTCGGCACGCAGGTCTTCGTCGCGGAAGCACTTGGCGATCTGGTAGTAACGGTCGAAGCCGGCCACCATCAGCAGTTGCTTGAACAGCTGCGGCGATTGCGGCAAGGCGAAGAACGAACCGGCATGAGTACGGCTCGGCACCAGGTAGTCGCGCGCGCCTTCCGGGGTAGCCCGGGTCAGGATCGGCGTCTCGACGTCGAGGAAGCCGTTCTCGTCCAGGAAGCGACGGATGCTGGTGGTCATGCGCGAACGCAGACGCAGCTTCTCGGCCATTTCCGGGCGACGCAGGTCGAGGAAGCGATAGCGCAGGCGGGTTTCTTCGCCGACGTCGGAGAACTCGTTCAGCGGGAACGGCGGGGTTTCCGATTCGTTCAGCACTTCCAGCTCGTAGCCGAGGACTTCGATCATGCCCGACGCCATGTTGGCGTTGGTCGCACCGGCCGGACGCAGGCGAACCTTGCCGGTGATCTTCACGACGTACTCGCTGCGCACGCGATCGGCTGCGGCGAAGGTTTCAGCGCGGTCCGGATCGAACACGACCTGGGCCAGACCATCACGATCACGGATATCGAGGAAAATCACCCCACCGTGGTCACGGCGACGGTGAACCCATCCGCAAAGGGTAATTTCCTGGCCGTCCAGGCTTTCGTTCAGTTGGCCGCAATAATGGCTGCGCATCATGGTCGTGGTTTCACTTCTCGTAATTCGAAATTCGGTTGGAGATCCTACAGCAGCCCTGCCTTTAAAAAGTCGCCGGGTGATGCAAGAACTCGCGTGTGTCGTTCAATTCAGGTGCAGGACCTTAGTCAGCTTTGTCGCCGCCGGCCAGGTTCTTCTTGGAACCGGTCTTGAAATCGGTTTCGTACCAACCCGTGCCGCTGAGGCGAAAGCCCGGCATGGACAGCATTTTCTTAAGCTCTGGCGCCTGACAGGCAGGGCAGTCGACCAGCGGTGCATCGCTGATCTTTTGAATGGCTTCCAACTGATGACCACAGGAAGCACATTGATAATCGTACATCGGCATGGAGGTTGTCTCGGCGATCAGATTGCTACCGCACACGCAGGGTTTCGCGGCAAAGAGCGGGATTATATCCATTAAATGCGGCCTGTGCAGCCGTAAGACTGCACAGACCGACACTCTGCCGTTTTCGCCGCCCTGACTAGGCGGTGACGATGCATCCCCCTTCCTTGAGGCTGTGTACGACACAGACAACCCGCACCAATCCACTGAAATTCCTGACACCGCCATGACGCAAGTGAACTTCGCGATCCACATGGGATAACAGGCTACTGACCGAACAACCGTTGGCCCGGGCCATCCCTCCCAAAATATCCCAATAAACCTGCTCAAGCCGCAAACAGGTAGCGAAGCCATTCAATCGTACGGAGCGGGACAAGGGCTGGGCCAATCCCATATCGAATTCACGAACAAACGGATCAACCCTTACATCCCTGTGCGAACCGTATCGCCCCTCTTCTTGCCTTTGATAAACCATAACGCTGACACTCCTTTGCCATCCTGGTTTCTTAAAGCGCAACTGCCTGTCGACTTATAAAAACGCAGGTGCAAAGGTGTTTTCCAGCCGACTTTATGACCCTCGACGTAGGATAAGCCAACAACTTATGGCAGACCCTGGAGATCGTCCTACTCCGGACGTTTTCCCACACAGTGAAGCGATGCCCCCTTCAGAAACAACCTATGGAATGGCGTAGGAAAGAAGAGCGCCAAGCATCCATGCGACTGCATACACGGATCAGCAAGTCACTTGCCTTACCGCCGCCCCGGAACTTCGGGCAACCTGCGGCAAATCACCGCCAAAGAGCCGCCGGACGCCCTGATTTGAGTAGCCTGCGGCTTTGCTGTTAAATAGACGACGTGTCGCCAGTGCCTATTTTTCCGGGCACGGCGCATAGGCTGATACCGGGCACGTGTCCAACGCCTCTTTATTGTCTTGAAGCGAACCGTGCGCCATCAGCTCTTCCTTGTGAGCTGTCTTAACGTGAGTTAATCAAAATGTTGAAAATCGTCCATCTGTTGATAGGCGCAGCAGCCTTGCTGCTGTCCTTCATCCCTAGCCTGCACCCTGAAGCCTTGCCTTACCTGCAACAACCTGATGCGCTGTACCTGGCCTTTTTCGGCCTGCTCAATCTCACGCTTGCACCTGTCATCCCTTACTGGAACAAAGGTCCGCGCCACCAACTGCAAAACCTGGTCAGTGTCCTGCTGGCTCTGGCGGTAGTCCTGCAGACTCTGACGCTGATCGCGCCGATGCCTGTCATCGCCGGTCAACCTGCCGTTCTGTTCAGCCTGGTCGCAGCCCTGATCGCTGTTGCCCTGCACCTGGGTATCAGCTTCTACAAATCGTCACCGGTCGCTGCCTCGCCAAGCTACGACATGAGCAACCGCGATACTGGCACCGTCAAGTGGTTCAACACGTCCAAAGGCTTCGGCTTCATTTCCCGCGACTCCGGCGACGATATCTTCGTCCACTTCCGGGCCATTCGCGGTGAAGGCCACCGTGTCCTTGTAGAAGGCCAGCGCGTGGAATTCTCTGTCATGAATCGTGACAAGGGCCTGCAAGCCGAAGATGTGATCGCCGCACTGCCGCGTCGCTGATTCAAGGCTGAAAAAAAACCGCGCACAGCCTGGCTGTACGCGGTTTTTTAATGCCTGCATGTTGGTTAGTAGTGCGGCGGTGGCGCTTCCTCTTCGAACGATTCGAACTGGCCGACCATTTCCTCCTGCCGTTTGAGCAACGCAGCCATTTGCAGTTGAAGACGCTCGACCACCCGCTGCTGCGCGACCAGCACATCATTCAATGCCTGGATGGTGTCATCCTGAAAGGCCAGGCGGCTTTCAAGGTCGGTAACGCGTTCTTCCAGGCTCATGGTTCAGCCCTCCAGAAACGTAAAGTCATCGGTCAATATCAGACGCAAACGCTCGCGAATGGCGGCAATCTGCTCCGAAGTGTAGGGTTTTGCCGGATGCCTGCCCCAAACTGGCGCTGGCCAGGCGGCATCTTCGTGCTTGCGCACAATCACGTGCATGTGCAACTGGCTGACGACATTGCCCAGCGCCGCAACATTCAATTTGTCCGCATCGAACGAGTCCTTGAGCACTTGCGAAAGCGCCGTCGTCTCCTGCCAAAGCTGCAGCTGGTCTGCGACATCCAACTGAAATATCTCGCTGATAGCCTCACGACGAGGTACCAGGATGAACCAGGGATAGTTCGAGTCGTTCGACAACAGTAACCGGCAGAGCGGAAAGTCCCCGATCGGTAACGTGTCTTGTTGAAGTCGTGGATCTAAAGCGAACACTGCGCGTACTCCCGCCGGGTCATCATTTTTCAGCTTAGCGCCCATCCAGAGGAGCGGCGCACCAAGCGACCGGACGGCAGCATACCTGCGAACGACGCACGCTTCACAGCGAACCTTGCACAGACGCCACGAATACCAGCTTAAAGCTGACAGCCTGCCCCCGGATGAGACACTTTTCGACGCCGCGCACCACCACAGAACCGGTCAGCCGAAAAAAACGCCGAAATGACTGATAAACAACGAAGAGTTCGCGTCAGTCACTCGATCAACAGGAATGAACTCAGCGCAAAATTAAAAATTTTTGCACCAAAACCGCACAGCGGGTCTACGCTGGACGCTTCGACATCCGCCATTTACTCACTGGCGGGGTGAACCGGTAACATTTTTGGTTGTCAGGCAGTCGGCCAGAAGGGTGCAACATGATGTGAGGCAAATCGTCAAGCTCACAGCAATGGCGCTTGAACACCCCGATTTTATGAGGTTTTTACAGCGTCAGAGAGTCAATTTGAAAAAACCGTAGCAAAACTTGATTTTGTGCACGCTTGTTGCATACATACCCAACATCACCTGAGTGACACCCGCTGGAAGTGGGGGCATTCAGGCAAAAAAGACAGTGGCAAGGTAGCCCGATGGAGATTCAAACGTTTCACCAGGACTCTTTTTACCGATACCCAGGCTCAGAAAACAGCATTAAAGTTGTCAGCCCGGTTGCGTCGGAGCTCGAAATTTGCGACATCTACCTCGCTGTTTGCGACATGGTCGTAAAGAAGGCGAAAGGTTAGATACGCAAGTATCGCCAACATTGTCGGCGTGATATAAGTTTGCGCCGACACAAAAAGAAAGAGCCGCCCAGATAATAAAACAGGTGGGACGGCAGTACTCTTCTAAAACCAAAGGAGCAAATCACGATGCGCGTGATGAAGTGGAGCATGATCGCACTGGCAGTTGCAGCAGCAGCCAGTACCCAATTGGCTACGGCCGCACCTTTCGTAAGTGACCAGGCTGAAGCCAAAGGTTTTGTTGAAGACAGCACCCTGAACTTGCTGGTTCGCAACTACTACTTCAACCGTGATAACAAAGACGGTGCCCGAGACCAGAAAGACTGGACCCAGGGCATCTGGGCTAACTACAGCTCCGGTTACACCCAAGGCCTGATCGGTGTCGGCGTTGATGCGTACGGTTACCTGGCAATCAAGCTGGACGGTGGTGACGGCACTAGCGGTAGCGGCAACATGAGCCGTAGCGACACCGTTAACGCCAACGGTTCTCGCGATGTCAACGACAGCCAGGGTAAAGCCGGTGGCGCCGTTAAATTCCGCGTTTCCAAAACCGAGCTGAAAGTCGGCGACATGCAGCCAAGCACTTCCCCAGTGTTCGCTGTGGGCGGCTCCCGTATCCTGCCGCAAACTGCCAGCGGTATCCAACTGCAGAGCAGCGAGATCAAAGACCTTGACCTCGAGGCCGGTCACTTCTACTCGGGTAGCAGCCAGGACAAAAACGCCCGTGACGGCGACCTGTTTGCAACCTACGCCGGGGTTTCCGCCAACAAGATCGACTACTTCGGCGGCAAGTACGGCATCACCGACAACCTGTCGGCATCGCTGTACGGCGCCAAGCTGGAAGACATCTGGAACCAGTACTACGCCAACCTGAACTACACCATCCCGCTGGGCGGCGACGAATCGCTGAACCTGGACGGTAACATCTACAACACCAAAGACACTGGTGATGCCAAAGCCGGCGATATCAGCAACACCACGTACTCCCTGGCTGCTGCTTTCTCGTTCCTGAAAGCACACACCATTACCCTGGGCTTCCAGAAGGTCAACGGTGACACTCCGTTCGACTACATCGGTATTGGCAAGAACAACCGCGGCGGCGACTCGATCTTCCTCGCCAACTCCATCCAGTACTCTGACTTCAACGCTCCGAACGAGAAGTCTGCCCAGGTTCGTTACGACCTGAAAATGGCTGAGTACGGCGTTCCAGGTCTGAGCTTCATGACCCGTTACGTTAAAGGTTGGGACATCGACGGTACCAACACTCCAGCCAACAGCGCTTACGCTGGCCTGTACGGTGCGGATGGCAAGCACAACGAGACCAACTTCGAAGCCAAGTACGTTGTTCAGACTGGCCCGGCAAAAGACCTGTCCTTCCGTATTCGTCAAGCATGGCACTTCGCTAACGCTGACGAAGGTGAAGGCGACGTGAAAGAGTTCCGTTTCATCGTCGACTACCCGCTGTCGGTTTTGTAATCGCATCCAGTTAGTTTGCGGTAACAAAACAAAAGGCCCATCTTCGGATGGGCCTTTTTTGTTGTCCGTGCAAATTGTTCAATTATTGAACAATCGCCCTACATGTCTGACCGAAAAGTCAGGCATATATGACAAAGTCAATCACTGCACTGCGGACTCCTGAACCACGCGAATAACCCGCTGTGGAAATGGAATATCGATGCCGGCCTCTCTCAAACGATCACGGGACAGTTCGTTGAACATGAACATCACATCCCAATAATCCGCTGTCTTCACCCAGACACGCAGGGAAACAGTGATAGAACTGTCACCCAATGTCGAAATGACTGCCTGAGGTTCCGGGTCAGTCAATACACGCGGATCCGTGGCCAACTCCAGCAACACTTCCCGAGCTTTCTGCAAGTCCGCTTCATAATCGACGCCCACATCAAACACGACTTTGCGGGTCGGCTGGCGATTGGTGTTGGTGATAATGCCGTTGGACAGATTACCGTTGGGTACGATGATGGTCTTGTTGTCACCGGTGCGCAGTACGGTATGGAAAATCTGGATGCTGTCGACGGTGCCGGCAACCCCCTGAGCCTCGATCCAGTCGCCGATTCGAAACGGACGGAACAGCAAGATCAACACGCCGCCGGCGAAGTTCGCCAGGCTGCCCTGCAAAGCCAGGCCAATGGCCAGGCCCGCCGCACCAATCGCTGCCACAAACGAAGTGGTTTCCACACCGATCATCGAGGCTACGCTGACGACCAGCAGGATCTTGAGGATGATATTCGCCAGGCTGCTGATAAAGCCCTGCAGCGCCAGGTCAGCATTGCGCAATGCAATCAGACCGCCGAGCTTTTTCGTGACTTTGTTGATCAGCCACCAGCCGATGGCCAGGGTGATGACCGCCAGCAGTACGCGACTGCCGTATTCCATGATCATCGGGATCCAGGTTTGGGATACCTTGACCAGGTTGTCTACCTCAGCGCTTAAATCCATCTACTTTCTCCTGTTTTCCGGCTATGCGGCATGCGTAAAAAAAGCGGCAGAAAGATCGAACCGCGACGGGTTCAATCGTTTCTGCCGTTGCTTGGGTCTGCGACGTCACAAACGCCAAGAGGTTCCCGCTTTCAAGGTCAGTCGCGGAAGTTGTTGAACTGCAGCGGCATACCAAACTCTTTGGCCCGCAGCACAGCAATGGCTTCTTGCAGGTCATCACGCTTCTTGCCGGTAATACGAACCTGCTCGCCCTGAATGGCCGCCTGGACCTTGAGCTTGGCGTCTTTGACGTGAGCGACGATTTTCTTCGCCAGTTCCTTGTCGATGCCTTCCTTGAGGACGGCTTCCTGCTTCATCAGCTTGCCCGACGCGAAGGCATCCTTGACTTCGAGGCACTGCACGTCGATTTTGCGCTTGACCAGAGCCAGCTTGAGGATCTCAATCATCGCTTCGAGCTGGAAATCCGCTTCTGCGGTCAGGTTGACGGTCAGGTCTTTTTCCTTGAACTCGAAGCTGCCTTTGCCTTTCAGGTCATAACGACGATCGAGTTCCTTGACGGCGTTCTCGACCGCGTTGGTGACTTCGTGTTTGTCCAGTTCGGATACCACGTCGAACGACGGCATGTAATCTCTCCAAATTTAAAGGCGCACCGATGGAGCGCGCCTGGCTTGCGGTTAAAATCCGCGCTGATTATAACGGGTCTTTCCTATCATTCACTGTGAGCTGCCGATGCACGCCTTAAACAGAGCAAAAAGCTGATGCCCACCACCTGGCATGTACTCGGCGCCGGCAGCCTCGGCACTTTATGGGCAACACGTCTGGCACGGACTGGCGTGCCGGTCAGGCTGATCCTGCGGGACACCGCGAGACTGCAGGCCTATGAAGCTGCAGGTGGATTGACACTGGTGGAACACGGCCAGGCGCAACACTACGCCGTGCCCGCCGAAACAGCGGACAGCAGCGAGCCGATCAACCGCCTGCTGGTGGCGTGCAAGGCCTACGATACCGAAAGCGCGGTGGCCCGACTGGCGTCACGCCTGGCCCCCGGCGCCGAACTGATCCTGCTGCAAAATGGCCTGGGCAGCCAGGACGCGGTGGCCGCACAGGTTCCCCAGGCACGCTGCATCTATGCCTCGAGCACCGAAGGCGCCTTCCGCGATGGCGATTGGCGTGTGGTGTTTGCAGGACATGGCTTCACCTGGCTGGGAGATGCGAGCCATCCGGTCGCGCCGATCTGGCTCGATGACTTGAGCGCTGCCGGCATCCCTCACGAGTGGAGCACCGACATTCTGACCAGGCTGTGGCGCAAGCTGGCTCTCAACTGTGCGATCAACCCGCTGACGGTGCTGCACGATTGCCGCAACGGCGGTTTGCAGCAACATCAGTGCGAAGTGGCCACCCTGTGCGGTGAACTGGTGGAGTTGCTTGAGCGTTGCGGTCAGCCGGCAGCCGCCGAAAACCTGCAGCAAGAAGTCGAACGGGTGATTCACGCCACCGCGGCCAACTACTCGTCGATGCATCAGGACGTAACGAGCCAGCGCCGCACGGAAATCAGCTACCTGCTGGGCTACGCCTGCAAAGTGGCCGGGCGTCATCAACTGAACCTGCCTCACCTCAATCAACTTCAGGCAAGGTTGATCGCGCGCCTGCAAAGCCTTGGATTGCCCAGCGACTGAGCAGCGGCTACGCTGGCCACTTGTTCCTTGTCTGCGATGAATCCGATGCCATTGCGCCAGCGCCTTGAAAACCTGCCCGTCGGCCAGAAACTGCTGGCCGCCCTGCTGGTACTGATGGTCACCGTCCTGCTGGTTGCCAACCTGACCTTTATCAGCGCCGCGTACTACATCTCCCAGGAAAGCATGGCGCCCCAGGCCCTGCAGACCATCGGCCGGCTTGTGTCCAACCCGAGCCTGGCCTCCGAAGCCCTGGCGTCACCGCAAAGCGCCGAGCGCCTGCTGAATGAACTCAACAGCTATTCACCGTTGCGCGCGGCAGCCCTGTATGACGCAAAGGGTGAGCGGTTGGCGCAATTGCAGCATGGCGACAATCTGGAGCTGCCCAAACATTTCCGGCACATCGAAGACTGGCAGGTCACCGAGTTTCGCACCAATCAAGTCATCCCCCTCTCCCGCCCCGGTGCTGCACCGGGACATTTGCTGCTGGTCGCCAGCAGTGAACTGCCAGTGGCGTTCTACACCGGGACCCTGACGGCCAGCCTGGGCATTCTGATCTTCAGCGTGTTGCTGTGGCTGATCATTGCCCGCCAGATCAAGCGCCTGATCACCCGGCCGATCCACCAGCTCGAAGAGTTGTCGCGGCAGGTCACCCGTGAAGAAAACTACGCATTGCGCGCTTCACGAGGAAACCACGATGAAATCGGCAGCCTCGCCGAGGCGTTCAACACCATGCTCTCGCGGATCGAGGCCAGGGAGCAGCAACTCAAGCGGGCTCGGGACGACTCCCAGGCCGCTTACGACCAGGCCCAGGGTCTGGCGGAAGAAACCCGCCACACCAACCGCAAACTGGAGCTCGAAGTCCAGGTGCGCAGCAAGATCGAGAAAAAGCTCACGGGCTTTCAGAACTACCTCAACAGCATCATCGACTCCATGCCGTCGGCGCTGATCGCCCTCGACGAACAGCTCTACGTGACTCAATGGAACCAGGAGGCCAGCGCCCTGTCCGGCACACGCCTCGATGAAGCCCTGAACCAGCCCATCTTCCTCGCCTTCGAACCGCTCAAGCCGTTCTTGCCGCAACTCAAGGAAACGGTCGAGCAGCATACGGTGGCCAAAATCGAACGTGTCACCTGGCTCAAGGACGACGAGCCCCGCCACTACGCCCTGACTTTCTATCCGCTGATGGGCGGTGCCGGGCGTGGCGTGGTGATCCGGATCGACGACATCACCCAGCGCCTGTCCCTGGAAGAAATGATGGTGCAGTCGGAGAAAATGCTGTCGGTAGGTGGTCTTGCCGCCGGCATGGCTCACGAGATCAACAACCCGCTGGGTGCGATCCTGCACAACGTGCAAAACATTCGCCGACGCCTGTCCCCCGAGCTGCCGAAAAACCTGGAAGTGGCCGAACAGGCCGGCATCGAACTGGCGACGGTCAATCAGTATCTGAAAATCCGCGAAGTGCCACAGTTGCTCGACGGTATCCAGCAGGCCGGTGCCCGGGCCGCAAAAATCGTCACCCACATGCTCAGTTTCAGCCGTCGCAGCACCCGCCAGATGGCCCCGTGCGATCTGCCCGCCCTGATTGATCAGGCGGTGGAAATTGCCGGCAACGATTTCGACCTGGCGATCGGCTTCGACTTCAAGGGTCAGGCCATCATTCGTCAGTTCGACCCGGCGCTGGGCCCGGTCCCCGGCACCGCCAACGAATTGGAACAAGTACTGCTCAACCTGTTGAAAAACGCTGCGCAAGCCATTCACCAGCGCGAGGACGACAGCGAGCCGGGGCGGATCATTCTGCGCACCCGGCTGAACCCGCCATGGGCGGAAATCCAGGTCGAGGACAACGGCATCGGCATGAGTGAAAGCGTGCGCAAACGGACCTTCGAACCCTTCTTCACCACCAAGGAAATCGGTCAGGGCACCGGACTTGGGCTGTCGGTGTCGTACTTCATCATCACCAATAACCACAAAGGGCAGATGGAAGTGCAATCGACCCTGGGCCAAGGCACTTGCTTCACCTTGCGCCTGCCCCTGGCGAGCACACCACCTGTCGCGCAAGAACTCAATCTGCTATCGAGGTAACCATGGGCTTTCGTCTGTCGAAGATTTACACCCGCACTGGCGACAAAGGCGAGACCGGGCTGGGTGATGGCCGTCGCGTCCCCAAGGATCACCCGCGGATCGAGGCCATTGGCGAAGTCGATACGCTCAACAGTCAGGTGGGCGTGTTGCTGGCCGGGTTAGCGGCGCAAACGGATACTTTTGCCGGCTTGCAGGAAGTGATCGAGGTTTTGGCGCCCTGCCAGCATCGATTGTTTGATCTGGGCGGCGAGCTGGCAATGCCGGTGTATCAGGCCTTGAATGCAACGGAAATCGAGCGCCTGGAAGCGGCGATCGATGCGTGGAATGAAGAGTTGGGACCACTGGAAAACTTCATATTGCCCGGCGGCTCGGCGCTGATTGCCCAGGCCCATGTCTGCCGTAGCCTGGCGCGCAGTGCCGAGCGGCGGTGCCAGCAATTGAATGCGATTGAGCCGTTGGCCGGGGTTGGCCTGGCGTACATCAATCGGTTATCGGATTTGTTGTTTGTCGCAGCAAGGCTGATTGCCAAGCGTCAGGGCGTGGCCGAGATTCTATGGCAGCCGGCGGCGAAGCCTGAGGTTTAGCCAGCGCCTGTCAGGGCCCCTTCGCGAGCAAGCCCGCTCCCACAGGTTTTGTGTGCGCCACAAATCCACTGTGGGAGCGGGCTTGCCCGCGAAGAGGCCAGCAGGAACGCTACAAAATCAGGCCTCAGGCCAGAACGCCCGAATCCCCGCCACACCCTGCGCGCCCGCCGCCCAGGCTTTCTCGACCTCGGCCGGGCCAACGCCACCCAGCAGGAACACCGGCTTGCTGAAGCCCTCGATCAGGCTCGACGCCTGCTCCCAACCCAACGGCTCGGCGCCAGGATGCGTCAGGGTGGGTTGCACCGGCGACAGAGTCACGAAATCCACCCCCATCTGTTCGGCCAGCGCCAGCTCTTCAGCGTTATGGCACGACGCCGCCAGCCAGCGCGATGCCGGTAGCGGTCGGCCAGCCGCTGCGTATTTGCGCAACTGCGCCGAAGTGATGTGCCAACCCGCGGACGGGAAGTCGCCCAACCACTCGAACGGCCCCTTGATCATCAATTGTGCCTTGCCGGCACACAGGCCCACCGCATCGACAGCCAGGTCGCGATATTTGGGATCGTAACCGTTCGGTGCGCGCAACTGGATCAGCTTCATGCCACCGGCAATGGCCTTCTGGATGCCACGCAGCAACGCCGGGGTTTCCAGATCTTCCGGGGTAATCAGGTACTGCGATGACAATCGGGCTGCCGCGACGATCGGCTGATTGGCCGCCGGGAACTCGTAACCCGACAGATCGCGGGGCGACACCCAGGCCAGCGGTTGGCCTTCGGCGCCGTGGGGCTCGCCGCTAAACGCCGAGACTTCCCAGACATCCAGCAACACCTGCTTGTCCGGGTAATCGTGCCGGACCTTGATCAGCGGGCGCGCCGCGTCGACCACGATGCCCAGCTCTTCATGGAGCTCACGGGCCAGTGCGGTTTCGACCGACTCGTCGGCCTCGACCTTGCCTCCGGGAAACTCCCACAGGCCGCCCTGGTGCTGCGAAGCGGCACGGCGGGCGATCAGGATCTGGCCACTGCCATCGCGGATGACGGCGGCGGCGACATGGACTCGCTTCACTTTTCCAACTCCTCCAGTCCGGCCTTCTGCCAGGCCTTGAACGCCGGCCATTGGTAGAGGGTTTCAACATAGGCTTCGTCAGCCGCGGACAGTTTCACCCGATAGGTACGCAGACGAACGGCGATGGGTGCAAAGAACGCGTCGGCCAACGTGATGCGGCCAAACAGGTACGGACCGCTCTCGGTCGCAGCGGCACGACACTCGGCCCACAGCGCCGACATGCGCTCGATGTCCGCCTGGACATCGGCCGGGACCGGCGACAACGCTGCGTCATGGCTCAGGTCGAACGGCATGTTGCCGCGCATGGCGAAAAAGCCGCTGTGCATCTGCGCGCACGCCGAACGCGCCTGGGCACGGGCGGCGGTGTCTTTGGGCCACAGGTTCGCATCGGGGAACCGTTCTGCCAGGTATTCGGCAATCGCCAGGGAGTCGGCGATGGTGCCGTGTTCGGTCTTCAGCAGCGGGACCTTGGCGGTCGGCGAATGCTTGAGCAGGCGCTCGCGGGTGTCCGGCTGGTTCAGCTTGATCAGTTCTTCGGTGTAGGAGGCGCCAGCCAGATCGAGGGCCAGAGCGCCGCGCAGGGACCAGGAGGAATGCAATTTGTCGCCGATGATCAGGTGCAGGCTCATAGTCAGGACCTTTTGATGAGGGGGACAGGCCAAAATCTCTAGCGTCTGGTCGTCAGTCTTCGCGAGCAAGCCCGCTCCCACAGTGTCACCATTGAACCCTGTGGGAGCGGGCTTGTTCGCGAATGGAGCGACTCGATCTTAAGTACGGTACTCGGCGTTGATTTTCACGTACTCGTGGGACAGGTCGGTGGTCCAGATGGTTTCGCTGCAATCGCCACGACCCAGCTCGATACGAATGGTGATTTCTTCCTGCTGCATCACCGCCGCGCCCTGGGCTTCGGTGTAGGTCGCGGCGCGCGCGCCACGGCTGGCAATGCACACGTCACCGAGGAACACGTCGATCTTGCTGACGTCCAGGTTCGGCACACCGGCACGGCCAACGGCGGCCAGGATACGGCCCCAGTTCGGGTCGGAAGCAAACAACGCAGTCTTGATCAGCGGCGAGTGAGCCACGGTGTAGCCGACATCCAGGCACTCCTGGTGATTGCCGCCGCCGTTGACTTCAACGGTCACGAACTTGGTCGCGCCTTCGCCGTCGCGAACGATAGCCTGGGCCACGTCCATGCACACCTCGAACACCGCCTGCTTCAACTTGGCGAACAGCTCGCCCTCTGCGCGGGTGATTTCCGGCAGCGCCGCCTGCCCTGTGGCAATCAGCATGCAGCAGTCGTTGGTCGACGTATCACCATCGATGGTGATGCGGTTGAACGACTTGTTGGCACCATCGAGCATCAGGTTTTGCAACACATCGCGGGAGACTTTGGCGTCGGTCGCGATGTAGCCGAGCATGGTCGCCATGTTCGGGCGAATCATGCCGGCGCCTTTGCTGATACCGGTCACGGTGACGGTCACGCCGTCGTGCTGGAACTGACGGCTGGCACCTTTGGGCAGGGTGTCGGTGGTCATGATGCCGGTGGCGGCAGCTTCCCAGTTGTGGATCGACAGGTCGTCAAGGGCCGCTTGCAGCGCGCCTTCGATTTTCTCCACAGGCAACGGTTCGCCGATCACACCGGTGGAGTACGGCAGCACCTGGCTGGCATCGACGCCGGTCAGCTCGGCCAGTTTGGCGCAAGTGCGCTCGGCGGCGGCCAGGCCTGGCTCGCCGGTACCGGCGTTGGCATTGCCGGTGTTGGTCAGCAGGTAACGCACAGGGCCTTGTACGCGTTGCTTGGCCAGGATCACCGGGGCGGCGCAAAAGGCGTTCAGGGTGAACACGCCGGCTACCGTGGAGCCTTCAACACAGCGCATGACCACAACATCCTTGCGCCCCGGGCGCTTGATGCCAGCCGAGGCGATACCGAGTTCAAAACCGGCAACCGGGTGCAACGTTGGCAAAGGACCAAGACCAACAGCCATGAATGCGCTCCTTTATAAATGATGTCAGCACCGTTTCAGGAAGACGGTGGTTCGAATGGTAAAACGCCGCGACGGCAGAAGCCGGTCGCGGCGCGGGTATTTCAGCGATTGAAACGGGTTTTACTGGATCTGCCCGTGGCAATGCTTGAACTTCTTGCCCGAACCGCAGTAGCACAGCTCATTGCGACCCAGCTTGTGCTCGCTGCGAACCGGGGCAGCGGCGAGAGCCACATCGACCTCTTCGCCCAGCACTTCCGGTTGCTCCAGACCTGGAGCTTCTTCATGCAGGAACTGCATGCGAGCGGCCAATGCCTCGGCTTCCTGGCGCAGGCGCTGCTCCTCTTCGATCGGGTCTTCGCGGCGAACCTGAACGTGAGACAGCACACGGATCGAGTCGCGCTTGATCGAGTCCAGCAACTCGGAGAACAGGGTAAACGACTCGCGCTTGTATTCCTGTTTCGGGTTCTTCTGGGCATAACCACGCAAGTGGATACCGTGACGCAGGTGGTCCATGGTCGACAGGTGGTCTTTCCACAGGTCGTCCAGAACGCGCAGAACGATTTGCTTCTCGAAGGTGCGCAGCGCTTCGGCGCCCGCCTGGTCTTCTTTCTCGTTGTACGCCGCGACGAGCTCGCTCATGAGCTTCTCGCGCAGGGTTTCTTCGTACAGGTGATCGTCTTCGTCGAGCCATTGCTGGATCGGCAGCGTCACACCGAAGTCGCTCTGCAACGCAGCTTCCAGACCGGCCACGTCCCACTGTTCAGGCAGCGATTGCGGAGGAATGTGTGCGCTGACGGTAGCGTCGAGCACGTCCTGGCGGAAGTCAGTGATGGTCTCGCCGATGTTGTCGGCGGCCAGCAACGTGTTACGCATGTGATAGATCACTTTACGCTGTTCGTTGTTGACGTCGTCGAACTCGAGCAGTTGCTTGCGGATGTCGAAGTTGCGGCCTTCAACCTTGCGCTGGGCCTTTTCAATGGCGTTGGTCACCATGCGGTGCTCGATCGCCTCGCCAGGCTGCATGCCCAGGGCCTTCATGAAGTTCTTCACCCGGTCAGAGGCGAAGATGCGCATCAGGCTGTCTTCCAGCGACAGGTAGAAACGGCTGGAACCGGCGTCGCCCTGACGACCGGCACGACCACGCAGCTGGTTGTCGATACGGCGCGATTCGTGACGCTCGGATGCAATCACCTGCAAACCACCCGATTCAAGCACTTGCTGGTGACGCTTCTGCCAGTCAGCCTTGATCTGGGCAATCTGCTCAGGGGTCGGGTTTTCCAGGGAAGCCACTTCCACTTCCCAGTTACCGCCCAACAGGATGTCGGTACCACGACCGGCCATGTTGGTGGCGATGGTCAGTGCACCCGGACGACCGGCCTGGGCAATGATCTCGGCTTCCTTTTCGTGGAACTTGGCGTTCAGAACCTTGTGTTCGATGCCTTCCTTCACGAGCAGGCTGGACATGTGCTCAGAGGTTTCGATGGTGGCGGTACCCACCAGCACCGGACGACCAGCGGCCATGCTTTCCTTGATGTCGGCCACGATTGCCGCGTATTTCTCGTCGGCGGTCAGGAACACCAGGTCGTTGTAGTCTTTACGCGCCAGCGGCTTGTTCGGCGGAATCACCATGACCTGCAGGCCATAGATCTGGTGGAACTCGAACGCTTCGGTGTCGGCCGTACCGGTCATGCCGGACAGTTTGTTGTACAGACGGAAGTAGTTCTGGAAAGTGGTCGATGCCAGCGTCTGGCTTTCGGCCTGGATGTTCAGGTTTTCCTTGGCTTCGATGGCCTGGTGCAGGCCTTCGGACAAGCGGCGACCCGGCATGGTACGGCCGGTGTGTTCGTCGACCAGTACGACCTGACCGTCCTGCACGATGTATTCGACGTTGCGATGGAACAGCTTGTGCGCACGCAGGCCGGCGTAGACGTGAGTCAGCAGGCTCAGGTTGTGCGCCGAGTACAGGCTTTCGCCTTCAGCCAGCAGGCCGATGCGGGTCAGCGTTTCTTCGACGTACTGGTGACCGGCTTCGTTGAGTTCGACCTGACGGGTCTTCTCGTCGACGGTGTAGTGACCGGCCTGGGTCACTTCGCCTTCGACTTCTTCAACGTGCAGCTTGAGCTGCGGGATCAGCTTGTTGACCTCGATGTACAGCTTGGAGCTGTCCTCGGCCTGACCGGAGATGATCAGCGGCGTACGGGCTTCGTCGATGAGGATGGAGTCGACTTCGTCGATCACGGCAAAATTGAGTTCACGCTGGAATTTTTCTTCCATGCTGAACGCCATGTTGTCGCGCAGGTAGTCGAACCCGAATTCGTTGTTGGTGCCGTAGGTGATGTCGGCGGCGTAGGCAGCACGCTTCTCTTCCGGCGGCTGGAACGGCGTGACAACGCCGACCGTCATGCCGAGGAATTCATACAACGGGCGCATCCAGTTGGCGTCACGGCGGGCCAGGTAGTCGTTCACCGTCACAACGTGCACGCCTTTGCCGGACAGCGCGTTGAGGTAAACGCCCAGTGTTGCCACCAGGGTCTTGCCTTCACCGGTACGCATTTCCGCGATCATGCCTTCATGCAAGGTCATGCCGCCGATCAGCTGGACATCGAAGTGGCGCATGCCCATGACACGCTTGCCGGCTTCGCGGGCGACCGCAAAGGCTTCTGGCAGGAGCTTGTCGAGGGATTCCCCTTTGGCGATACGGGCCTTGAACTCGCTGGTCTTGGCACGCAATTGATCGTCCGAAAGGGCCACCATTTGCTCTTCGAAGGCATTGACGAGTTGCACCGTCTTGAGCATGCGTTTGACTTCACGCTCGTTCTTGCTTCCAAAAAGTTTCTTTAACAAAGGCGCAAACATATCGGCAGGATCTTCCACACTAAAGGGATGGAGGGCGGCCCCGTGAGTCGCCCGTGCAGCCCTCATGGCCGCATGCGAACGAGCATTCTACCCGGAAACGGTGGTGAGGAAAGTGGCGATATTCCACGATGCTGGCACAGCGCTTTGACGGGGCTCACTTAAAATAGGGGCGTTTTGCTCAATTTCAAGCCGTTCAAGGCAGAAGTTAGTTGTTGATTTAATGGGTAAAGCGCCCACAAAAGCAATGGGCGGGCGCATCCGGTGCTTTCTGCTACCATGGCGGCTCTGTTACTTCAGGTGTCTGATCATGGCATTTCGCCCACTTACGGCCAAAGTACCCGCCGTTCTACTACGCGAAGCCAAGCCGCTGAAAGCCATTCTCGGCCACGCTCAACGCCTGGGTCATTTGCAACGTTTGCTCGAAAGCCAATTGCAACCCGCCGCTCGCGAGCATTGCCACGTGGCGTCCTGGCGCGAAGGCAGTTTGTTGCTGATTGTCACCGACGGTCATTGGGCAACCCGCCTGCGCTACCAGCAGAAGCGCCTGCAACGGCAACTGCAACTGTTCGACGAGTTTGCCAACCTGACGCGAATCCTGTTCAAGGTGCAGCCACCTACCGTCCAGCGGGGCGCGGCCGGGCACACCATGGATCTGTCGGACGATGCTGCGGCCACCATTCAGGCCACGGCCGACGGGATCAGCGACCCGAATCTGCGGGCAGCGCTGGAGCGACTGGCGGCGCACGCCAAGACCAAATCCTGACACAGAAACCATGTGGGAGCGGGCTTGCTCGCGAATGGGTTTATCAATCGACATTTTCGTTGAATGACACACCGCATTCGCGAGCAAGCCCGCTCCCACATTTGATTGAGTCCGCCCGCTAGCGGCGTTTGCTGCCACCCAGCAATGAGCCCATCAAGCCGCGCACCAACTGTCGGCCAAGCTGGTTCGCCGCCTGTTGCATCGCCGATTTCAGCGCCTTCCCTGCTGCCGTACCGAGGAACTCACCCGCCTGTTCAGTGAAACTCGGCTCCTGTTTGCCCTGCTCCGCTTCGGGCTCGGGCGCCAGGCCCTTGCGTCCCATCAGCACTTCATAGGCCGATTCGCGGTCAATCGGCTTGTCATAACGCCCCTGCAACGGCGAACCGGCAATCAGCGCCGTACGCTCGGCACCGGTCAAAGGCCCGATCCGCGATTGCGGCGGCGCTACCAGCACCCGCTGCACCATTTCCGGGGTGCCTTTTTCCTGCAGCGTGCCAACCAGTGCTTCACCGATCCCGAGTTCGGTCAACACCGACAACGTATCGAACGCCGGATTCGGCCGGAAACCTTCGGCCACTGCACGCAGGGACTTTTGCTCCTTGGCGGTAAACGCACGCAGTCCGTGCTGGATGCGCAAGCCCAACTGAGCCAGCACATCATCCGGCAGGTCACCCGGCGACTGGGTGACGAAATACACACCCACGCCTTTTGAACGAATCAGCCTCACGACTTGTTCCAGACGATCACGCAATGCCTGGGGCGTGCCGTTGAACAACAAGTGGGCCTCGTCGAAGAACAGCGCCAGTAATGGTTTGTCGGCATCGCCACGCTCCGGCAGTTGCTCGAACAGCTCGGCCAGCAGCCACAGCAGGAAAGTCGCGTAGACTTTCGGCGCTTCATGCACCAGACGGCTGGCATCCAGCAAATGGATGCGCCCGCGGCCATCGGCAGTGGGTTGGAGGATGTCCTCGAGTTGCAGCGCCGGCTCGCCGAACAAGGCTTCGGCGCCCTGTTGTTCCAGGGTCGCCAGACGTCGCAGCAGCGCCTGGCTGGAGCCGGTGGTCATCAATGCCGCATCGTCGCCCAGCAACTCGGGGTTGTCCCGCAGGTGATTGAGCAACGCCTTCAGATCCTTGAGATCGAGCAACAGCAGGCCTTCGCGGTCCGCCACCTTGAACGCCGCGTACAGCGCCGACTGCTGACTGTCGGTCAGTTCCAGCAGGCTGCCCAACAGCAGCGGCCCCATTTCACTCAAGGTTGTGCGCAAAGGATGACCGGACTGACCCTGAACGTCCCACAACGTCACCGGATAAGCCTGAGGCTTGTGGTTTAGCCACGGCATCCCGGCAATCCGCTCGGCGACCTTGCCCTGGGGGTTGCCTGCGGCGCCAAGGCCGCATAGGTCACCCTTGATGTCGGCGGCGAACACCGCCACGCCGGCATCGCTGAAAGCTTCGGCCATTCGTTGCAACGTCACGGTTTTTCCGGTGCCGGTCGCGCCCGCGATCAAACCGTGGCGATTGGCCAGGCGCATGGCCTGGGCAATCGGCTGCCCTTTGAGGTCGGCGCCGATAACGAGTTGCAGTGAGTCAGGCATTTGGTCACCCATGATTAATCTTTGGTCCTACACGGCCGATAGAGATAACGACAAAGCAGTCAGACACGATCTGGTAGGAAATTTCCCTAAGGAGAGTCGGAAAATTCAATTGCTTTTAACCTTGCCCGTCGTGCGTCCCTTTATAAAAGCACGCGCTGGACATTAAGACCTTAGCGGAACCCCAAGCCATGAACAAAAATCTGCGTTTCAGCCATAAAATCCTGCTTGCCGCCGCCCTCATTGTTATTGCCGCCTTCGCCTCATTCACGCTGTACAACGACTATTTGCAGCGCAATGCCATCCGCGAGAACCTTAACAACTATCTCAACGAGATGGGCGACGTCACCGCCAACAACATCCAGACCTGGCTGGCCGGGCGCATTTTGCTGATCGAGAACCTCTCGCAAAACATCGCCATCAACCCCGAACAAGCCAATGTCGCCAGCCTGCTTGAGCAGAAAAGCCTGACGTCGACCTTCATGGCGTCCTACCTGGGCGATGCCACCGGGCACTTCACCATTCGTCCGGACGCAAAGATGCCGGACGGTTTCGATCCGCGTGTTCGCCCCTGGTACAAAGGCGCCGAAAACAGCAGCACGCCGACCCTGACCGAACCCTACATCGATGCGGCAACCGGCCAACTGATCATCTCGATGGCCACGGCTTCGAAAAAAGCCGGACAGAGCGTCGGTGTGGTGGGTGGCGACCTGAGCCTGCAAACCCTGATCGCTACCCTCAGTGCCCGCGACTTTAATGGCATGGGCTACGCGTTTCTGGTCAGTGCCGACGGCAAGATCCTGGTTCACCCGGACAAAGCGCTGGTGATGAAGTCCCTGAGCGAGGCGTATCCGAAAGACACCCCGCGCATCGGCAACGGCTTCAGCGAAGTGGACGTCGACGGCAAGACCCGCATTGTCAGCTTTACCCCGATCAAGGGCTTGCCGTCGGTCAACTGGTACATCGGTCTGTCGGTCGACAAGGAAAAAGCCTACTCGATGCTCAGCGAGTTCCGTACCTCGGCTGTGGTTGCAACCATCATTGCCGTGGCCATCATCATCGCCCTGCTCGGCATGTTGATTCGCATCCTGATCCAGCCGTTGCACGTCATGACCCGCGCCATGGCCGACATCGCCGACGGCGAAGGTGACCTGACCAAACGCCTGACCATCCAGAACAATGACGAATTCGGCACCCTCGGCACCGCGTTCAACCGTTTCGTCGAGCGCATTCACGGCTCGATCCGTGAAGTGTCCTCGGCCACCGGGCAAGTCAACGAAGTGGCGTTGCGCGTGGTCGCGGCCTCCAACTCGTCGATGTTCAACTCCGACCAGCAAGCCTCGCGCACCAGCAGTGTCGCGGCCGCCATTAATCAGCTCGGCGCCGCCGCGCAGGAAATCGCCCGCAACGCCGCTCAAGCTTCGAGCCAGGCCAGCGATGCCCGCAGCCTGGCCGAAGACGGCCAGCAAGTGGTGGACCGCAGCATCGTGGCGATGAATCAACTGTCGAGCATGCTCAGCGCCTCGAGCACCAATATCGAATCGCTCAACAGCAAAACCGTGAACATCGGGCAGATTCTCGAAGTGATCACCAGCATTTCCCAGCAAACCAACTTGCTCGCACTCAATGCCGCGATCGAAGCCGCGCGTGCCGGTGAAGCCGGTCGAGGTTTTGCCGTGGTGGCGGACGAGGTGCGCAACCTGGCACACCGCACGCAGGAATCGGCGCAACAGGTACAAACCATGATCGAGGAGCTGCAAGTCGGCGCCCGGGAATCGGTGAGCACCATGAGCGACAGTCAGCGCCACAGCCAGGACAGTGTGGAAATCGCCAACCTCGCGGGCGAACGTCTGAACAGCGTGACCTTGCGTATCGGGGAAATCGACGGCATGAACCAGTCGGTGGCCACCGCGACCGAAGAACAGACCGCCGTGGTGGAGTCGATCAACGTCGACATCACCGAGATCAACACACTGAACCAGGAAGGCGTGGAAAACCTGCAATCGACCTTGCGCGCGTGCTCGGACCTTGAGCAGCAGGCGACGCGGTTGAAGCAGCTAGTCGGAAGTTTCAGGATCTGAGGCGCGCTCACCGGCCCCTTCGCGAGCAAGCCCGCTCCCACATTTGATCTTCAGTGGACACAAACTTTGTGTACGACCGAAATCCACTGTGGGAGCGGGCTTGCCCGCGAAGGCGGCCTGTCAAACACTACAAAACCCGCTGACATCCCACCCGCACAACCCCAACCGAACATCTATCCTTCATAAAGGTCAACCAAGGGAATACCGGGACCGGAGGATCGTTCATCGTGCATATCGCTGACATCACCATGTTCTACGCCCCTGCCAGCGGTGGCGTGCGTACTTATCTGGATGCAAAGCACCGTCGCCTGGGCATCAAGCCGGGCATTCGCCACAGTTTGCTGATCCCCGGATCGTCCTTGACCGAGCAGGATGGCATCTTCACCGTTCCTGCCCCTGCCTTGCCCTTCGGCAAAGGCTATCGCTTCCCGCTGCGTCTCGCGCCCTGGCGCAATGTCCTGCAGGATTTGCAACCTGACCTGATCGAAGTCGGCGACCCCTACCTCACCGCATGGGCAGCGCTGGACGCACGGAGGCAACTCGATGTACCGGTCATAGGCTTCTATCACTCGGACCTGCCGCTGCTGGTCAGCAACCGCATGGGCAACTGGGTGACCAACAACGTCGAGGCCTATGTCAGCAAGCTCTACGGCAACTTCGACCGGGTCCTGGCGCCCAGTCGGGTCATGGCCGACAAACTCTCCGGGCTTGGGGTCAGGAATGTGTTCGTGCAACCGCTGGGCGTCGACCTGCAAACTTTCAATCCCGATGCCAGGGACCCCGGGCTGCGGGCCGAGTTGGGCCTGGACGACAACACCCGTCTGCTGATTTTCGCCGGGCGCGGTTCCAAGGAAAAAAACCTGCCAGTGCTGCTCGAATGCATGAAACGCCTGGGCCGCCGCTATCACCTGCTGCTGGTTGGCTCATCGATGCCGACAGCCGTACCGTCCAATGTGACAGTGATCGACCAGTTCTGCCCGGCGCCACAGGTGGCCCGCCTGATGGCCAGCGCCGACGCCTTGCTGCACGCCGGCGATCAGGAAACCTTCGGTCTGGTGATACTCGAAGCCATGGCCAGCGGTATTCCGGTGGTGGCCGTGGCGGCCGGGGCTTTCGAGGAAATCGTCACCGAGGACTGCGGCCGGCTTTGCGCGCCGAACGATCCAGCCGCAATGGCCACCGCTGTTCGAGAACTGTTCGGCTCGGGCAGCGTAGCGCTGGGCCGCCAAGCGCGGTTACATGTCGAACGACATTACGCCTGGGACACGGTGGTCACCAGCTTGCTGTGCCACTACCACGCCGTGCTCGGCAGCCAATGGCCGCTGACAGCCAATGGTTGAGCCCATGAACAGGCCCGCTTTACTGCTGGTACTGCACGACGTGGCCCCCCCTACCTGGGCCGATTACCAACCGTTCGTCAAAGCCGTCGACGCCTTGGGGGACGTGCCGATCACCTGGCTGGTGGTTCCCGATTACCACAATCACAACAACCTGGACGCCCATCTGCCGTTTTGCCGCCAGCTCAGTGCCAGGGTCGCCCGGGGCGACGAACTGGCACTGCATGGCTATTTCCATAGCGACGAGGGGCCGATGCCCCTCAATCCCCGCGACTGGTTCATGCGTCGGGTCTACACCCACGAAGGCGAGTTTTATCGTTTGTCACAAGAAGCCGCCCTCGCCCGCCTGCGCTCGGGCATCGAGATGTTCCACCGGCATGAATGGCCGCTGGAAGGGTTCGTCGCCCCGGCCTGGCTGATGAGCCAAGGCACTCGCCAGGCATTGCGCCAATTGCCGCTGAGTTACACCAGCGACTCGCAGCATTTATACCGGCTACCGGATTTCACCGCGATCGAGGCGCCGGGGCTGGTCTGGAGTGCGCGCAGTGCCTGGCGGCGGGGTGTATCGAAGCTCGTCAGCGACCGCCGTGAACAACGCTGGCAGCACACCCCGGTAATTCGCCTGGGCTTGCACCCGGTGGACATGCGCCACGAGTTCTCGCACCGATACTGGCTGCAAACCCTTGAGCGCCTGCTCGATAATGGACGCGTTCCGATGACCAAGTCCCAGTGGCTGGCGCTGCAAAACAACCGGATGGGCTGTGCCGCATGAGTCGCGCCCTGCTGTTGCTCGTCGGCCTGCTCGCGGCGGTGCTGATTCCGTTACTGTTGGGCGGCAGCGAAATCGGCTCCCGGCTGAGCGGATTTCCGCTGCCGTGGCTGTTGATCATGTTCGGCATGATCCTGCTGTGCTGGGGCGTGAACACCCTGCGTTTGCGCCTGTTGCTGGGGGATCAATGCCACAAGGTCAGCCGGCTCAGGAGCCTTGGCGTGGTGATGGCCGCCGAATTTGCCTACTGCGCCACGCCCGGCGGCAGCGGCGGGCCGCTGACGATCATGGCGTTGCTGGCGCGTCACGGCGTGCGTCCGGCCAGGGGCAGTGCCGTGTTTGCCATGGACCAACTGAGCGACTTGCTGTTTTTCCTCTGCGCCCTGAGCGGGATTCTTGTTTACGCCCTGTTCCAGCACCTCAGCCAGCGCATGGAATGGATGCTGATGGTCAGCGCTGTTTCGCTGTTCGGCGGCTTGATCACCTGCGCCATGGTCGCCCGCTATCACCGCTCGTTGATTCGCCTGAGCGGTCGATGGCTCGCCCGAGTCAATGTCAAGGCGGCCACGCGAATGCGCTGGGCACGCAAGCTCCTGCAGTTTCTGGCGGCGTTTACCGACACGCTGAAATTGCCCGCGCAGACCTTGATCAAGGTATTCGTCCTGACCTGTGTGCATTGGCTCCTGCGCTACAGCGTGCTCTATCTGGCGTTACGCGGGCTCGGCGCGGATTTGCAGTGGGCCTGGAGTTTTCTGATCCAGATGCTGGCGCTCAGCGCCGGGCAATTCAGCCTTCTGCCGGGCGGAGCCGGGGCGGCGGAGCTGACGTCGGCGGCGCTTTTGGCACCCATGGTCGGGAAATCCACGGCCGCCGCGGCGATTCTGATCTGGCGGGCGGTAACGTATTACTTCTACTTGCTGGTCGGTGGGCCAGTGTTTTTGCTGATGCTGGGGCGGCCGCTGCTGAAGAAATTGATGAAAATCAGGCAGGCCTGAAAAGATCGCAGCCTGCGGCAGCTCCTACAGGGCACGCATTCCCCTGTAGGAGCTGCCGCAGGCTGCGATCTTTTTTAATCCTTCCCGGTTTCATCGTCAGACTCCTTCTGCAGCTGCTCCCACAACTCAGCCGCCCCCGGAAACTCCGTACCGTCTTCAGGCCCCATGTCATCGGGGTCGTAGCGGCTCAGGCAACCC
Organism: Pseudomonas sp. GNP012; assembly: GCF_054343835.1. Taxonomy (NCBI): domain Bacteria; kingdom Pseudomonadati; phylum Pseudomonadota; class Gammaproteobacteria; order Pseudomonadales; family Pseudomonadaceae; genus Pseudomonas; species Pseudomonas sp. GNP012. The sequence continues at coordinate 4,204,224 of NZ_JBTGUU010000001.1, forward strand.
TCGCCCAGCGTGGCGGGAGCCCTGGATGTGGCTTTGTCCAGTGGATCGGCCATGGTCATGTCCTCGGTGCAGAAACGGCGAAGGGCCTGGAGCGATTGAACGCCCAGGCCCTTCGAATTTCAACCGCGCCGTGCGTCTATCAGAAGACGACGGTTTTGTTGCCGTGCACCAGCACCCGGTCTTCCAGGTGATAACGCAGGCCACGGGCCAGCACCATCTTCTCGACATCGCGGCCGAAACGCACCATGTCTTCGATGCTGTCGCTGTGGCTGACACGCACCACGTCCTGCTCGATGATCGGGCCGGCATCCAGCTCTTCGGTCACATAGTGGCAAGTCGCGCCGATCAGCTTCACACCACGCAGGGAGGCCTGGTGATACGGCTTGGCACCGACGAACGACGGCAGGAAGCTGTGGTGAATGTTGATCACCTTATGCGCGTATTCGCTGCACAACTCGGGCGGCAGGATTTGCATGTAACGGGCCAGCACCACCACTTCGGCGTCGTGCTGTTTGACCAGGCGCGATACCTCGGCGAAAGCCGGCTGCTTGTCCTGCGGATTGACCGGGACGTGGTAGTACGGAATGCCGTGCCACTCCACCATGCTGCGCAAGTCATCGTGGTTGGAAATCACGCAGGAGATTTCGCAGTCCAGTTCATCGCTGTGCCAGCGATGCAGCAAGTCGGCCAGACAGTGCGACTCGCGGCTGGCCATCAGCACGACACGCTTCTTTTGTTCGGTATCGGTGATGCGCCAGTCCATCGAGAACTCTTCGGCGATCGGGGCAAAGGCTTCGCGCAACGCTTCGATACCAAATGGCAGGGAGTCGGCACGGATTTCGTGACGCATGAAAAACCAGCCACTGAGATTGTCCGAGTGATGGCTCGCTTCAGTGATCCAACCGTTGTGTGATGCCAGAAAGTTACTGACTTTGGCAACGATGCCAACACGGTCCGGGCAAGAAATCACCAGACGAAAAGTGCGCATGAGGGGGAAACTCCAGAACTTCGCAAAGGCCGCCATTCTAGCGATTGCGCAGCAAAACTGCAGTATTGTTGACGTTTCGCCCTGTCGGAAGGTCGATGCGGCTGGACCGACAACACCCGTGCCGGTTCGTCCGGATGCTCTAGCGGTGCCGGGCAATTGTTAAATTATGTATATCTGACGGACCTGGATCACACTAATAACGGCATTACCAATGTGCGCCCGAGACACAGCAACTAAATTAAATAAAGTTGGCTTAAATGTTTACTTGATGAAACACCGTGACTATTATTGCCGCACTGTCACCTGCCATCCAGCGTACAACATAAGGTAGTTCCCATGTCCTTGATCAACGAATATCGCGCCACCGAAGAAGCTATCAAAGAGCTGCAAGCCCGTTTGAAGAACCTGTCCCAAGACGACAAACTGCAAACCGAGCTGGAATTCGAAGGCAAACTGCGCACCTTGATGGGTGAGTACTCCAAGTCCCTGCGTGACATCATCGCGCTGTTGGATCCAGAGTCGAAAACCAAGGCACCACGCGGCGGTGCAGTGAAAACTACCGGCACCAAGCGTGCTCGCAAAGTTAAACAATACAAAAACCCGCACAACGGCGAAGTCATCGAAACCAAAGGTGGCAACCACAAGACTCTGAAAGAGTGGAAAGCCAAGTGGGGCGGCGACGTGGTAGAAGGCTGGGCTACCCTGCTGGGCTAAGCCTCAGAGCTTGTCGCAGATGGACCCGTGACAAAAAAAGGAACGCCAGCAAATGCTGGCGTTTTTTTATGCGCGGTATTTAAGCACCGGCAGGTTCGATTTCAAAGATGCAAACGCTGACGCAATCCCAGGACATAATCCTGCCACTCACCGAGCACCCCCTGCTGAAACGCAGTGGCACTAACGCTCAATTGGGCTGCAGCCTCTACAAAACTTTCGAGGGTATTTGGCGCCCCCCATCCGGGATCTGACAAACGCTTCTGACAGAATATTCGCCAGCGCTCTTGCTCCTCGGCATTCAAGGTATCGGGAAAGTTGCGTGCGCGATATCGAAATAATAACTCAGGCAAGCGTTCGTCATCGAAAGGCCACTGCTCTTGTGCCAACTGCATCGGGTCAACGGTTCTGACTTGTTCGCACAAACGCCGGTCCCGATCACCGATGAATCCATCGTATAACTGTTGCTCCGGGTCCTGGCTCTGAGAAAAATCTTCGCGGGCATAAATCGCCAGGACTTTATCCAGCCAAACTTCCCGCGCGTCATTTAGCTGCAGCACTCGCTGTTGATACAGCGCCATGTCCAGCCCCAGGCGCTGCTGATCATCCTGGCGAAGTACCGACAACGGGGCCACCACCGGGCACTTGTTGATGTGAATCAGCTTCAACGGCACTGGCAACTCCCCCTCGGCCAGTTCGTCGTGGCGGGTATACAAGCGCTGACGCAAACTTTCGGCATCCAGGTCGAGCAGGCCCTGGGGGTCCAGGTGCAGGTCACAGACAATCAGGGCGTTCTTGTTGCGTGGGTGCCAGGCCAGGGGCAACACCACCCCCACATAGCTGCGCGCCGCCGAAAAGCGTCCGGAAACATGCACCAGCGGTTGCAGCAGGCGTATCTGGTCCATGACTTTTTGCTTGCTGCGCAGTTGAAACAGCCAGGCGTAGAGCTTTGGCTGTTTTTCCCGAATGAGGCGCGCCAGGGCAATTGTCGCGCGAACATCCGACAGCGCCTCGTGGGCATTGCCATGATCGATGCCGTTGGCCGCGGTCAGGCGTTCAAGCTTGAGCGTGACCCGCCCTTCGTCGTCCGTCGGCCATTGCAGGCCATCGGGGCGCAAGGCATAAGCGGCGCGCACCACATCGATCAGGTCCCAGCGGCTATTGCCGCCCTGCCATTCCCTCGCATAAGGGTCGAAAAAGTTTCGGTACAGGCTGTAGCGGGTCATCTCGTCATCGAAACGCAGCGTGTTGTACCCCGCGCCACAGGTGCCCGGTGCCGCAAGCTGGGCATGCACCCGTGTCATGAAATCGGCTTCGCTCAAGCCCTGCGCCTGCAGTTGCCCGGGCGTGATTCCCGTGATCGCACAAGCGGCCGGGTGCGGCAGGATGTCGTCGCTGGGTTGGCAATACAGATTGACCGGCTCGTCGATTTCATTGAGATCGAAGTCGGTGCGCAGGCCGGCCATTTGCAACGGACGGTCGCAACGGGGATTGATGCCAGTGGTTTCGTAGTCGTACCAGAAGATGGAGGTCACGGGCGATTCCTGAACTGAAGATCGGCAAAGTCTAGGCGTTCACCTCACGCCCCGGCCAGTAGTCTGTCATTCAAGCATCTTGCACGGCTCGCCATGCAATACACAGTTATGTCGTTTCCCTGCGCCCCCGCCCCTCGAATAGGCTGCTAGCATCGAATGGATACACAATCCCGATCCAGGCCACATCATCAGGTGCCCATGCTCGAGACCACAGCACAGCCACGGAATGCGCCGCTGTCACCACCGCTGGATACGCGGTACCAGGTCGAAACGCCGGAGGGCGTCGACCTGCCGCTGCGCCCGGCCGGGTTGATGGTTCGTGCGCTGGCGTTCGCCATCGATCTCGGTTTGCGCGGCCTGGCCCTCGGTGTGCTGTTCATTGCGCTGGCGATGCTCGGCAAATTGGGCGCCGGGCTCGGGTCGATCCTGCTGTTCGTGGTGAGCTGGTGGTACATGGTGCTGTTCGAGGTGCTCAACCAGGGTCGCTCGCCGGGCAAGCAATGGATGGGACTGCGGGTGGTGCACGACGATGGCACCCCGGTCGGCTGGTCCGCTTCGCTGCTGCGCAACCTGCTGCGCGTTGTCGACCTGTTGCCCTTCGGCTACTTCCTCGGGGCCATCAGCTGCCTGCAACACCCCCACTTCAAGCGCCTTGGCGATATCGCCGCCGGGACCCTGGTAATCTACCGCGAACACTCGCACACCCGCCCCGAGCTCCCCGAAGCCCAGCCCCGCCGCACGGCATTTGCCCTGACGCTCAGCGAGCAACGGGCCATTCTCGGGTTTGCCGAGCGCCAGGGCGAACTCTCCCGGGCGCGGGTCGATGAACTGGCCACCATTCTCGCCCAACCTTTGCAAGTCTCGGCCCCGCAGGCGGTGACCGAGCTCAACGGCATCGCCCGCGGCTTGTTGGGGCCGACATGAAACAAAGCCTTTTCGAACGTCGGCACAAGGCCGAGTGGGAACGTTTCTGCGGGCTGCTCGAGCAATTGGAACGGGACGGCAAGGTTACCGACGCCGGCAGTTTCCCGAAGGACTACCGACGCCTGTGCCAGCACCTGGCACTGGCACGGGAGCGTGGCTACAGCAGTTTTCTGATCGACTCGTTACAGCAACAGGTGCTGCGCGGGCATCAACAGCTTTACCGTCACCGCAGCCGCCTGGGGGCCAATGCGCTGGCTTTCATCCTCGCGGATTTCCCGCGCCTGGTGCGCGAACAGTGGCGTTTTGTGCTCGCCGCCAGCCTGATGTTCTTTGTCAGCCTGGGCGGTTTCGCGTTGCTGGTGTACCTGTTCCCGGACCTGATCTACAACCTGATCCCCGCCGAGCAGGTCAGCGAAATGCAAAGCATGTACGACCCCGTTGCCGGTCACCTCGGGCGCTCGGTGCAACGGGCCGCCAGTGAAGACTGGGTGATGTTCGGCTACTACATCATGCACAACATCGGCATTGCCTTTCAGACCTTCGCCAGCGGTTTGCTGTTTGGCCTGGGCAGCGTGTTCTTCCTGATTTACAACGGCCTGATGATTGGTGCGGTGGCCGGGCATCTGACTTACGTCGGCTACGGGCAGACCTTCTGGGCATTCGTGGTCGGTCATGGCGCTTTCGAACTCAGCGCCATCGCCCTGGCAGGCGCCGCCGGTCTGAAGCTGGGCTGGGCGTTGGTCGCCCCGGGGCGCCTGCCCCGCGCCGAGTCCTTGCGATTGGCGGCGCGCAAGAGCGTGCAGCTGATCTGCGGGGTCATGCTGTTTCTGTTGATCGCGGCGTTTATCGAAGCCTACTGGTCATCAATGACTCGCCCTTCATACCAGACCAAGTACCTGGTCGGCGCGGCACTCTGGTTGCTGGTGGTGATTTATTTCGTATTCGCCGGACGTCGCCGCCATGCGCCTGAATGACGCCAGCGTGGTCATTCGCCCGCGCTCGACCTGGGAAGCCATGGACCTCGGCGTGCTCCTGAGCCAGCGCCACCGACGCCTGCTGATGACCAGTTGGGCGTTGCTCACGCTGCCGGTGTTCGCGTTGCTCAGTTGGGGGCTCTGGGACTCGCCTTCTCTCGCCGTGTTGATTTTCTGGTGGCTGAAACCGGCATTCGACCGCTTGCCCTTGTACATCCTGTCCAAAGCCATGTTCGGCGAAACACCCACGCTCAAGCAGGCCCTGCGGCAATGGCCGCGGCTGCTCAAAGGGCAATTGCTGGCCAGCCTGACCTGGCGACGCCTGAGTCTGCAGCGCAGTTTCGTGATGCCGGTGGCGCAACTCGAAGGCCTCGACGGACAACAGCGCCAGCAGCGTTTGGAGGTGCTGTTGCAGCGGGACGCCGGCGCCGCACGCTGGCTGACGATCATCGGCGCGCATCTGGAAGGCGCGCTGTGGATCGGCTTGATGGTGTTGTTCTATCTGCTGTTGCCACAACAGGTCGCGCTGGACTGGAGCTGGCAGTCGCTGATCTCTGCGGCCACCCAGGACTGGCGCTGGCTGGAACACCTGACCAACCTGTTTTATGCACTGGTGCTGGTGGTCTGGGAACCGATCTATGTCGCCTGCGGTTTCAGCCTTTATTTGAACCGGCGCACTGTGCTGGAGGCCTGGGATATCGAACTGGTGTTCCGCCGGATGCGCCAGCGTCTGATCAGTGCGAGCAGCGTGCTGTTGATCGCCGTGATGTTGCTGATGTCACCTGCACACAGCCTGTGGGCCGCCGAACCGGCCATTTCACCCGACAGCCCGCGCCTGCTGGGCCAGCCCCTGAACACCCAGGTCGCCAGGGACAGCATCAAGACGATCCTCGAACAGCCGCCCTTCAAGAACCGGGAAACGGTGACACACTATCGCTTCAGCGAAGACCCGCCTGACGCTGAAGCGTCGGGCGACGGGCAGACACCGCAATGGTTGAAGTCCCTGTTGCAGCTGTTTGAGGGACAGCGCTTCAGAACCTTGGCGAACCTGATTGAAATCGCGCTGTGGGCCATCGTCATCGGTGCTGTCGGCCTGTTGATCTGGCGCTATCGCGACTGGGTGCAGGCGTTCGTCAGCCGGCGACCGACCCTCGACGCCAAAGCCGTGCGCCCCTTGCCGCAGCAGGTGTCGGGCCTGGACCTCAAGCCCGAGTCCCTGCCCACCGACATTGCCACCCGCGCCGAAAGCCTCTGGCAGAGCCATCCGCGCGAAGCCCTCGGCTTGCTCTATCGCGCCCTGCTCAGCCGCCTGTCGCACGACTTCAACATCGCGCTCGAGGCCGCCGACACTGAAGGGCAGGTGCTGCAGCGCATCGAGCAATTACAGCAACCAGCCTTGCTGGCCTACAGCAAAAACCTGACCGGGCACTGGCAAGACATGGCCTACGGTCACCGCCTGCCCCCCGCACAGGTGCAACAGGAATTGTGTGACGGCTGGCGCGTGTTGTTCGACCCGGAAGCGCTCCGTTGAGTCGGCGCCGGGGGACGATCGCCATTGCCCTGCTCGCTGTGCTGGTGGCTGCACTGGGTGTTTATCTGTACCTCAAGGCAACCCCTTACCAGGTCGAAATCGACCACGGCCCTTCTCCCGAAGCCAGGGCCAACCCTTATCTGGCGGCGCAGCTGTTCCTGCGCCAGCAAGGCCTGAGCGTCGACCACGCCAACGGCCTGGACATCCTGCCCGGCCTCGATCCGCATCAACACAGCCTGTTGTTGCTCGGAGACCGCTACAACATGACGCCACGGCAGATCGACCAGGTGATGAACTGGACCCGGGCCGGCGGGCGGCTGCTGTTCGTCGCCGAGTCGTTGTGGGATGAAAAACTCGGCCACAGCAATGACCTGCTGCTTGACCGGGTACAACTGCGCCAGTCCTTGAGCAAAGACCTCAAGGAGCCGCCTCCGGATGTCGGTGACGATCCTTACCCACAACTGACCAAGCTCTATCTGGAAGACGAAAACGCCCCGGCCTATGCCGGTTTCGATACCGCTTTCCATCTCGAGGACCCGAAAAACCTCGCCCAGGCCTGGGCCAACAGCGCCAGGGCGACGCACATGATGCAACTCGATTACGGACTCGGCTCGATCATCGTGGTCACCGATGCCGACCTGTGGAAAACCCCGGCCGTCGAGCAATACGACAACGCCTGGCTGCTCTGGTACCTCACCGCCGACACCCGCGTGACGCTGATCTTCAATACCGATCACGACAGCCTGCCGACCTTGCTGCTGCGTTACTTCCCCCAGGCGCTGGTCGCGTTGTTCGCCTTGATCGGCCTGGGTTTCTGGCACTTTGGCGTGCGTCAGGGGCCGTTGCTGGAACCGGCACCGAAAGCACGCCGGCAACTGCAGGAGCACCTGCGCGCCAGTGCCGACTTCCTGTTGCGCCGCAACGGTCAAGCCGGCTTGCTGCAAGCCTTGCAGCAGGACATTCTGCGGCGCGTGCGACGTCGCCATCCCGGCTTTGAACAACTCGCCGTCGCCGAACAATGGTTGCTGCTCGCACGCCTGACCGGCCAACCCGCACGCGCTATCAGCCAGGCCATGAGCCCGCGTCCGAATCAACGGCTTTCCAGCGTTGAATTCAGCCGTCAGGTCGCCCACCTGCAATCCCTGAGGAACGCCTTATGATCTTTATGGCGATTCAGTCTTGGTCCATGGGAAATCAGTGCTCGCCATGAATCTTTCGTGAACATACTCCACAAATTGTTCGGCTGGCAGTGGCGGGGAAAACAGGAAACCCTGGTAGGTCTGGCAGCCATGCTTGACCAGAAAGGTACGCTGAGCTTCTGTCTCCACACCTTCTGCAATCACCGAAAGCCCCAATATCTGGCTCAGGCTCACAATCGCGCAGGCGATGGCGGCGTCGTTGGAATCAACCAGCACATCTCTGATGAAGGACTGGTCGATCTTGAGTTGATCCAGCGGAAGGCTCTTGAGGTATGACAGTGACGAGTAGCCGGTACCGAAATCATCCAGCGAAAGGCCTATGCCGATCTCTTTCAACTCGATCATTTTGGCGACAGTACCTTCCATATCCTCAATCAGCAGGCCTTCGGTCAGTTCCAGTTTCAATTTCTTCGGATCGGCCCCGGTGTATCTCAGTACTTGCAGTACCTCCTCGACGAAGTCCGGATGGTGAAACTGGCGGGCGCTGACATTCACAGCCATACCCAGCCGGGCGGTTTCCGAATGCCTTGCCCAGGCAACCAGCTGAGTGCAGGCTGCCTGCAGCGCCCAACGGCCTAACGGCAGAATCAGCCCCGTTTCCTCTGCCAATGGAATGAACTCGCCTGGAAACACGACTCCGCGCTCAGGATTCTGCCATCTCATCAGTGCCTCTGCGCCAATGATACGGCCCTCACTATTGACCTGCGGCTGGTAATGAAGAATGAATTCGTTGTCCTGCAAACCTTGGCGCAAGTCTACTTCCAGTCTGGCGCGTGCCGTGGCAACCGCCTGCATTTGCGGATCGAAGAAGCGCATGGTATTGCGGCCCGCCGCCTTGGCGCGATACATCGCCAGGTCAGCGCGCTTCAAAATATCGTCCGCTGTGCTCAGCTGCCCCTGGAACAGCGCAATGCCGAGGCTGGGGGTGCTGTGGTGCTCATATCCATCCAACTGGTAGGAAATGTTCAGAGAGTTGAGAATCTTTTCGCCAATAGCCTTGGCCTGGATAGCCGCGTCTGGAGGATTTTCATTAAGGCCATCCAGCAGGACGACGAATTCGTCTCCGCCCAGGCGAGCCACGGTGTCGCTCTCGCGTATGCAGCCGCAAAGGCGCAGAGCAACTTGCTGCAGCAACATGTCGCCTCTGTCATGCCCCAGCGTGTCGTTCAGTGCCTTGAAGTTATCCAGGTCAATGAGAATTATCCCGCTCGTATGCAGGCTACGGGAGCTGCCCGCCAGCAGATGCTGTAACCGGTCCAACATGAGCCGCCTGTTGGGCAGCCCGGTCAACTGATCGTAGAAGGCCAAACGCTGGACCTCTTGCTCAGCGGTCTTGCGGTGGGTGATGTCAGTATTGATCGACAGAACGGATTGCGGCTGGCCATCATCGTCTCGCACCAGGGTTCGATGACTTTCGAGCGTGATGGTGCAGCCATCCCGGCGTCGAAGTGTCACTTCGTCCGCCCAGTCACCCGTTTCGATCAGGCTGTTGGTGGCCGCATTGAAAGCGGCGCTACCCTGGTAGATCAACTCCTGTGCCGATTTGCCGAGTGCCTCTTCCTTTGACAGACCGTAGAGACGCTCGGCACTTTTGTTCCAGTACAGGATGCGGTTATCCATCCCGTGAACGACAATGGCGTCCTGGGCCTTGTCCAGCAGCGATGCCTGCTGGCGGGCCTGCTTCTCGCTTTCGCGCAGCACTGCCAGATAACCTTCCCTTTCAGCTGCTTGCGACTCCATTTCGCGCCTGATCTTGCCCCCGTAGATCATGGCCGCACTGACCATCAACAGCACGAACACCATGATCGCGTATTCGACCCGGCGCAGTTCTTCGACCGACTCAAGCTCCTCCTCCAGGAGCTTGCTTTGAATCAGGCCAACGCGATCGCGCACGGTACTGAGTGAGGCGAGCAACAGGGCAAACTTCCTGTCCATCGTTGCCATGCGTTTGCCGGCATTATCCGACTGCCCCTCCCTGAAGTAGGAAAAGATCAGCAAGGCCTCGTTCACCATTTCGACCATCGCGGCATCAACTGCACCCACCTCATCCTTCAATGCAAGGGTAAAGGCTTGTATATCTGCACTGTGTTCAGCCTCATTGGCGATCCGTACTTCCAACTGTTTTTTGGCCATTGCCAAATGCTCGTTGAAGACGCGCAAGGCTTCATTCATGTTCCCCGATTCGGCTTCAACATTATGTGTATCGAACACATTATTGCCCGGCGCATTGACTGTGGAAGCCAGGCTGCCCAGCGTTGAATAGCTCGACAGCTGTTGGACCCACGACTGGTTTGCCTTGATGGAGCGGTGATAGGTATCGACGATCAGGTGATTCAATAGCACGCTCAGCACAACAACCAGCACGTCGAATCCCGCAAGAAAAAAGTACATGCGGTGCCACTTGGTCGAACGCGGCTTATTTGTACTGGTGGGTATGGCTTGCTTTGCGGCGCTTTTATCCCTGAAAGAATCCATTTCACAATCTCCAAACATAATCCTTCTAAATCAACCAATAGAAGCGGTATTCGGAAACCAATCAACCTTTTGTGCCGACACTAGGCAATGCATTTGGCGATGCTAATTTCATGGTGAAATTTTTTTACTCTCGGAATCAGCCTCTTAACATTTCGGCGATAAAGCGAAATCATTTTCATTTGTTGTCTTTGACATCATCGTTCCAGGTAACGATTCTCCTCGCTCTCCATTGTAGAACTGAACGTCGGCAATCACTTTTGCCAGATGTTCTGTTCCTTTCAATTTCCTCAACCTCGTTCTGCACCTATGGCGAGCGTGCAGACCAAGCTTAGCTACTAATTTGCCATTATTCTGTTCGCCGACTGCTCCAGGTCGGTAGTAGCCCTTGATGGAGGCAGGCAATGTCGGCAGTTGCACTTCAGGGTGGGCGAGTGACGGCTGAGATAGACTAACCTCCACCTCTGACGAATGCTCAAATGTGGGGTTGCCATGGGATTGCAATGAAGCAGATTGGCAGTCACTCACTCGTTCCACGCGTAAAAAAACACGTGAAAAAAGTTAGATTAGATAAGTGACTGATTTATGGAAGATAAAACCAATGTAGCAGTTAGTAAGGCTCCGGAACCAATGAATGAACCGATCGAGCCCCACGCAACGAGCCATGCCGCTCAACAGCGTCAGCGTGCCGGCCATCTGGCCCAGGCCGTACGCAAAGAATTGCAAAAAGCCGTGATTGGCCAGGACAGCGTGATCGACGACGTGCTGACCGCGCTGATCGCTGGCGGCCACGTATTGCTCGAAGGCGTACCGGGGTTGGGCAAGACCCTGTTGGTACGCGCCCTCGCCCGTTGCTTCGGCGGTGAGTTCGCGCGCATCCAGTTCACCCCGGACCTGATGCCCAGCGACGTCACCGGGCACGCGGTGTATGACATGCAGACCGAGCAATTCAAACTGCGCAAAGGGCCGTTATTCACCAACCTTCTACTGGCCGACGAGATCAACCGCGCCCCGGCGAAAACCCAGGCGGCGCTGCTCGAGGCCATGCAGGAACGGCAAGTCACCCTCGAAGGCCAGCCATTGCCGATCCCGCAACCCTTCATGGTGCTCGCCACGCAAAACCCGATCGAACAGGAAGGCACTTACCCGCTGCCGGAAGCCGAACTGGATCGCTTCATGCTCAAGGTGCGCATGGATTACCCGGACGCCGAGCAAGAGTTGGACATGGTGCGTCAGGTCAGCCGCTCGACCCGGGCCGACATGCTCGATGTCCAGCCGATGCGCACCTTGTTGCAGGCCAGGGATGTGCTGGCCCTGCAACGCATCGCCAGCGACCTGGCGCTGGACGATCAGGTGCTCGATTACGCCGTGCGCCTGGCCCGCTCCACTCGCAGCTGGCCCGGCCTGACCCTCGGCGCCGGCCCGCGCGCGTCCATCGCGCTGGTGCGGTGTGCCCGTGCCCGTGCGCTGCTGCGCGGCGGGGAGTTCGTGATTCCGGACGACATCAAGGGTTGCGCCTTGGCGGTGCTGCGTCATCGTGTGCGCATCGCGCCGGAGCTGGACATCGAAGGGCTGGATGTCGATCAGGTGCTCCGACAGATGCTCGACCAAGTACCGGCACCGCGGCAGTGAAACCCTCGCGCCTGCTATTGATCTGGTTAACGTCACTACTGGCCATCGGCATCGTGCTCGGCAGTCTGCGGGCGTTGGAGCTGGCGGTGCCGGCGAGCGTCACGCAGATCAATTGGGGACTGCTCCTGGCATTGCTGGTCCTGGCCCTGCTCGATGCCTTTCGGCTGAAGCGACTACCCTCGCCCCGGCTGAGCCGTGAGATACCCGGCAGTCTGGCCCTCGGTCGCTGGAGCGATGTGCAACTGATCCTTGAACACGACTTTTCACAACCGCTGAGCGTACAGATCTTCGACCATGTACCCTCGGGCCTGGACTTCGAACTCCTGCCGCTGACTGTCGAGTTGCAACCGGGCCAGCACAGCCGAATCGACTATCGGCTACGTCCGCTCAAACGCGGGCACTTCAGTTTTGAGCACTGCGAAATCAGCCTGCCGAGCCCATTGGGTTTGTGGTCCGACAAACGCATTCTCGATGTCGCGGACCACACCCGCGTCTATCCCGACTTCGCCCGAATCTATGGCGGCCAGTTACTGGCTGTGGATAACTGGCTCAGCCAGCTCGGCGTACGTCAACGCCAGCGTCGAGGCCTGGGACTGGAGTTTCATCAGCTACGGGAATTTCGCGAAGGCGACAGCCTGCGTCAGATCGACTGGAAAGCCACCGCCCGCCAGCGCTCGCCCATTGCCCGGGAGTATCAGGACGAACGCGACCAGCAGATCATCTTCATGCTCGACTGCGGCCGGCACATGCGCAGCCAGGACGGCGAGCTATCGCACTTCGACCATGCGCTTAATGCCTGTTTGCTGCTCAGCTACGTCGCGCTACGCCAGGGCGACGCGGTGGGCCTGAGTACCTTTGCCAGCGTGCAGCCGCGCTATCTTGCGCCGGTAAAAGGCAGCAGCCATCTCAACACACTGCTCAATCGCGTCTATGACTTGCACAGCAGCCAACGCAGCGCCGACTACCAAGCCGCCGTTACGCAACTGCTGGCACGGCAAAAACGCCGGGCACTGGTGGTACTGGTGACCAACCTGCGCGAAGAGGACGACGAGTTGCTCCCGGCGGTCAAGCGCCTGAGCCAGCAGCACCAGGTGCTGGTCGCGAGCCTGCGCGAGGACGTGCTCGACACCTTGCGCCAGTCACCGGTACAGACCTTGTCCGAGGCGCTGGCCTATTGCGGGACCGTGGACTACCTCAATGCACGCGCCGAACTCCATGAGCGCTTGAACGCTCATGGTGTGCTGGTGATGGATGCGCTACCCGGCGAGTTGGGGGCGACGTTGGTGACGCGGTATCTGGGCTGGAAAAGAGCTTGAGCCTGAGTGATCTCAAGCCGAGGCCGGCAATGACTGAAAGCTGAAGTACTGCTTCAACGCCCTCACCAATTGCCCATACTCCGGCGGTGCCCTTTGCAGGCTGAAACCGGCGTCGTAATGTTGGGGGGTCGCGTCTTCGTGGCACCACAGGCAACAGGCCTGCAGGTCGATGATCCGCTGGCCGCCTTCGGTCGCCGGGATTTTCAGGCGCAGGTTGAAGTCCGCGCCGATCATCATTGGCAGCTGGCTGATCAGCATCAGCCCGTCTTCGGAGACATTGCCCAGGTAGCCGATGGGTTTGCCGGTGATACCGTTGAATACTTTCAGGAAATACGGCAGTTGATGCCGCTCGATTCGGCGGTCGGTGAACATGTGCGTTTTCGCTATGCAAGGCTCTTAAGCAGAGCCGCACTACTGCTTCGGAACGGGTACTCATTGAGTCTTGGCCCGCTCTCCCCGCTCCCGGTGCGCCAGTCCTTACGGCGCTGAGTCCTGCTTATGCCGGTCACAGGTGTTGCCCCGGTTCAGAGGCAAGGCTCTAAAACCGGTTCCTTGGACTATAGCTCAGCGCCGCCGGGGAGCCAGCGATGGAATGCTCGCCTGCCATCAGAACTGCGTCGGTTTTACCGCCGCGGCACTGCGCAACGGGTAGTGGCCCAGGCTCTGCAAGGTTTCCAGGCGGGCGCGGGCGCGGTAGGCGTATTCGCTTTGCGGATAGGCGGCAATAATGAACTGGTAGGTCTGGGCCGCGTCGATAAACATCTTCTGCCGCTCCAGGCACTGGCCGCGCATCATCGACACTTCCGGCCACACGTATGGCCGCGCGCGGCTGTCGCGTTCGACCTTGGACAGTTCGAGCATCACCTGCTCGCAATTGCCCCGGTCATAGGCGCTGTAGGCATTGTTCAAGTGATGGTTCATTGCCCAACGGGTGCAGCCGGTGGCACTGAGGGCGCCGACGGCAAGGGCAGCAATGAGTACGAATCGCATGGGGATCTCCTGTCTTGAACGTTGTATCGACCCGTGGGCGAAAATCTTCAGGCTGCCTGGCGCAAAGTTGTCAGGTTCAATAAAGAAAGAAAAAAGTAGTGCATACGAACAATGACTACACCTTCGGAGCATAGTAGCCTCACTCAGCGCTTGAACTCAGGAGTCTTTGCATGTCCGTCCGTCGTACCAAAATCGTCGCCACCCTTGGCCCGGCCAGTAACTCGCCGGAAGTTCTCGAACAGCTGATTCTGGCTGGCCTGGACGTCGCCCGCCTGAACTTCTCCCACGGCACCCCCGACGAGCACAAGGCTCGTGCGAAGCTGGTGCGTGACCTCGCTGCCAAGCACGGCCGCTTCGTCGCCCTGCTGGGTGACCTGCAAGGCCCGAAAATCCGTATCGCCAAATTCGCCAATAAGAAGATCGAGCTGAAGATCGGTGATCAATTCACCTTCTCCACCAGCCATCCTCTGACCGAAGGCAACCAGCAAGTGGTCGGCATCGATTATCCGGACCTGGTCAAGGACTGTGGCGTGGGCGACGAGCTGCTGCTCGACGACGGTCGCGTGGTGATGCGCGTCGATACCGCCACGGCCACCGAACTGAACTGCACCGTGACCATCGGCGGCCCGCTGTCCGACCACAAAGGCATCAACCGTCGCGGTGGCGGCCTGACTGCTCCGGCCCTGACTGAAAAAGACAAGGCCGACATCAAGCTCGCTGCGGAAATGGAAGTCGACTACCTCGCCGTGTCCTTCCCGCGTGACGCCGCCGACATGGAATACGCCCGTCAACTGCGCGACGAAGCCGGCGGCACTGCCTGGCTGGTGGCGAAGATCGAACGCGCCGAAGCCGTGGCCGATGACGAAACCCTCGACGGCCTGATCAAGGCGTCCGACGCGGTGATGGTTGCCCGTGGTGACCTGGGTGTGGAGATCGGCGACGCCGAACTGGTGGGCATCCAGAAGAAGATCATTCTGCACGCACGTCGTCACAACAAGGCGGTGATCGTCGCGACCCAGATGATGGAGTCGATGATCCAGAACCCGATGCCGACCCGCGCCGAAGTGTCCGACGTGGCCAACGCCGTGCTCGACTACACCGACGCCGTGATGCTCTCGGCCGAAAGTGCCGCTGGCCTGTACCCGCTGGAAGCCGTTCAGGCCATGGCGCGTATCTGTGTCGGTGCCGAAAAGCACCCGACCAGCAAGACCTCCAGCCACCGCATCGGCAAGGAGTTCCAGCGCTGCGACGAGAGCATTGCGCTGGCGACCATGTATACCGCCAACCACTTCCCGGGCGTGAAGGCGATCATCGCCCTGACCGAAAGTGGCTACACCCCGCTGATCATGTCGCGCATCCGTTCCTCGGTGCCGATCTACGCGTTCACCCCGCACCGCGAAGCCCAGGCTCGCGCGGCGATGTTCCGTGGCGTGTACACCATCCCGTTCGACCCGGCTTCGCTGGCGCCGAACGAAGTCAGCCAGAAGGCGATCGACGAGCTGGTCAAGCGCGGCGTAGTACAGAAAGGCGACTGGGTCATCCTGACCAAGGGTGACAGCTACCACACCACCGGCGGCACCAACGGCATGAAGATCCTGCACGTTGGCGATCCAATGGTCTGAGTGACCGGTTGCTGAAAAACAAAAGCCCCGCCATGTGAATGGCGGGGCTTTTTGCTGCCTGATCCATTTTTTGTGTTGCCTGATCCGGCCCCATCGCGAGCAAGCTCGCTCCCACATTTTTTGCGGTGAATCCCAATCCCTGTGGGAGCGAGCTTGCTCGCGAAGGGGCCGGCCCAGTCAGCGAAAGATTCAATGCCGCTTGATAAACCCGGTCAACGCCGCCAACGCTTCCGGCGAACGCAACCGCTGGGTGAACAACGCCCCCTCCTCTTCAATCACCTTGCGCAACAGCTCCCGATCCGGCGCTTTCATCAATTGCTTGCTGATCCGCACCGCTTCCGGCGGCAGCGACTCAAAGCGCAAGCCCATCTCCCGCCCCTTGGCCAAGGCCTCTTCGCCACTGCCCAAGGCTTCATTGGCAATGCCCCAGGCAGCCGCCTGTTCACCGCTGAAACCTTCACCCAGCAGCAACAACTCCGCCGCTTTGGCCTGCCCGAGCAAGCGCGGCAGGATCAGGCTGGAACCGAACTCAGGGCATAACCCGAGATTGACGAACGGCATGCGCAGGCGCGCATCGCGGCTGACGTAGACCAGATCGCAATGCAGCAACATCGTCGTGCCAATGCCCACCGCCGCCCCGGCCACGGCGGCGATCACCGGTTTGCGGCATTCGAGCAGGTTGAGCATGAACTGGAACACCGGGCTGTCGAGGCTGGTCGGCGGTTGCTGGATGAAATCGGCGATGTCGTTGCCGGCGGTGAAGCATTCGGCTGAGCCGCTGATCAGTACAGCACTGATCCCCGGGTCGTTGTCGGCCTGTTTCAGCGCCTCGGCCAGTTGGCTGTACATGGCGCGAGTCAGGGCGTTTTTCTTGTCCGGGCGATTCAGGCGCAGGGTCAACAGGCCGCGTTCGCGTTCAACTTGGATGGCTTCGGTCATGGCAGGTCTCACGTCTGAAAAGTCAGCGCTCAACCACGGGGCAGGAACACATCGGCCAGCAGTTGATTGCGCGGCAGTCCCGCCAGGTACAGGCGCCGGGCAAAGGCATCGACACTGTCGGGGGCTCCGCAGAGTAAGGCCAGGGTTTGCCGGGAAACAAGCCGCAGTTGCGCCAAAGCCGCTGGCAACTCGGCCGGGGTCCAGAGTTCGACACTCAGGTTCGGACGGCTGGCGACCATGGCCTGCAGAGGCTTGGCCAGGTAGTGCTCATCGACATCATGGGCCAGGTGGATGACACGGATGGCGCCTTGGTGATCCTGGCGCAGCGCTTCGCGCAACACACCAAACAATGGCCCCAACCCGGTGCCGGCCGCCAGCAGCCACAATGGCCGGGTATGCCAGTCCGGATCGTAATGCAAGGCACCGCCGCGCAATTCACCGAGACGGATCGGATCGCCGATGCGCAATTGCCGGGCGGCATCGCTGAATTCCCCGGGCTTGCGGCAATCGAGATGAAACTCCAGAAAACGGTCTTCCTGCGGCAGGCTGGCAAGGGAATACGGCCGCGCCACGTTGCCCGCCCACAACACCAGGTGCTGGCCGGCGCTGTAGCGCAGCGGTCGCTGCGCGATCACCCGCAAGCGCAGCACCGTGGTGCTCAGCCAATCGACCGCGGCGACCTCGGCCGGTTGGCCATCGACCTGAGGGTCGAAAGCATGCACCTGCAAGTCCTCGACCACCTGGCACTGGCACGCCAGGCGCCAACCCTGTTCTCGCTGCTGCGCACTCAGGGCATCCGGCCGGCTGTCGCTCGGCAGGCCCCGTACACACTGCACCAGGCACGCATGGCAACTGCCGGCGCGGCAACTGTAAGGCACCGGCACGCCGTTCTGATTCAGCGCGTCGAGCAGATTGCTGCCCGCCGCTACCGACCAGTGGCGCTCGCCAACCCGCAACTCAGGCATCGACGTTCTCCCACGCCGCCGCGCATCGGTTACGACCGTCACGCTTGGCCCGATAGAGCGCCTGATCGGCCCGTTGCAGCGCGTCATCGAGGTCGTCGCCCAGCTCCAGCAGGGTCATGCCGGCGGACAGGCTGAGGTTGCGCACATTCAGACCGATCAACTCGACATCGGTGAAGGCGATGCGCAGCCGTTCGCAGCACGAAGTCAGACTGTCGGCATCGCAATCGGGCAGCAGCACCACGAATTCTTCGCCGCCGTAGCGAGCCAGAACATCGCTGTCACGCAGGCACGCGGTGGCAACGCCGGCAAAGGCTTGCAGCACCTGATCGCCGGCGGCATGCCCATGCAGATCGTTGATGCGTTTGAAATGGTCGAGGTCGATCAGCGCCAGGCCATGAACGACTCCGGCTTCCATGGCGTTCAACTCGCGGGAAGCCAGGCGCAGGAAATGCCGGCGATTGAACAGGCCTGTGAGTTCGTCGGTGGCCACCAGATCTTCGAGCTGGCGCATCATCCCGCGTAAGGTGTCCTGGTGCGCCTGCAAGGCAAAACGCCGCTGACGCATGCGTTGTCGTGAAGCCTGGACGTAGCGGGCATACAACACCAGCCACACCAGCACGATGAACAGCACGCACACCTGCAACACCGCCATGGCCGGGTCGGGCAACTGGAAGTGGTAGCCCTCCCACAGAGTGATCGCGCTAAAGCTGAAGAACACCAGCAATGCGCATCGCACAAAGGATCGGCGTGACAGATGGAACAGGCCGAACAGCAGGATAAGAACGTAAAACACCAGGAACGCACCCCGGGCTTCGTCCAGATGGGCGATCAGCCAGGTTTGCCAGCCAAGCCCCAGCAACACTTGCGCCTCGGTCAGGCTGGGGTCGGCGAAACGCAGGTTGCAGCCGCTGTAGAACACCGCGAACAGGATGGCCTGGCTGGTTACGACCAGTGCGCTGCCGATGGCGACACTGGCCAGCGGCGCCTCGTAGTGACCGGTAAAAAACGCCAGCCACAGCAACAGCAATACCAGGGCATAGGTGCCGGCCGCGAGGGCGAAACGTTTGAGCAACAGGCGCTGGATGGCGTTATGGGTCAATCGTTGACTCACCAATTGAAAGGAGACTGACAGAGCGTCCTACTCTACAGACCGCATGTCACTTTAGTGGCGTGGCCGATAAATGACCATTCAATTTTCGGGATGACCCGATTCCCCTGCAGGAGCTGCCGCAGGCTGCGATCTTTTGATCCTGATCTTAAAAACAAAATCAAAAGATCGCAGCCTGCGGCAGCTCCTACAGGGGCCGGGTACGACAATGAGACCAAGGTTTGACCACTGGCGCGTGTGCCGCTCAACGAGGCGCGGTATACTGCCGCGCCTTTTTAGCGTCGCGCCAGCATGCCCGGCGTGCCTTGAAAGGTGCTTGCAACCGACCGATGCACCCAAGCTGCAAGCACCTTATTGAATGTTCCCGTCTTTTAGAGGAGCGCGACTCATGACCGTGATCAAGCAAGACGACCTGATTCAGAGCGTTGCCGACGCCCTGCAGTTCATTTCCTACTACCACCCCGTGGATTTCATCCAGGCGATGCACGAAGCCTACCTGCGCGAAGAATCGCCAGCGGCACGTGACTCCATGGCGCAGATCCTGATCAACTCGCGCATGTGCGCCACCGGCCACCGCCCGATCTGCCAGGACACCGGCATCGTCACCGTGTTTGTCCGTGTCGGCATGGACGTGCGCTGGGATGGCGCCACCATGGGCCTGGACGACATGATCAACGAAGGCGTGCGTCGCGCCTACAACCTGCCGGAAAACGTCCTGCGCGCTTCGATCCTCGCCGACCCGGCGGGCGCTCGCAAGAACACCAAGGACAACACCCCGGCAGTCATCCACTACTCCATCGTTCCGGGTAACACCGTGGAAGTGGACGTGGCGGCCAAGGGCGGCGGTTCCGAGAACAAGTCGAAAATGGCCATGCTCAACCCGTCCGACTCGATCGTCGACTGGGTGCTGAAAACCGTCCCGGAAATGGGCGCCGGCTGGTGCCCACCGGGCATGCTCGGCATCGGCATCGGCGGTACCGCCGAGAAAGCCGCCGTCATGGCCAAGGAAGTGTTGATGGAATCCATCGACATTCACGAGCTCAAAGCCCGTGGCCCACAGAACCGCATCGAAGAAATGCGCCTGGAGCTGTTCGAGAAGGTCAACCAGTTGGGCATCGGTGCCCAGGGCCTCGGTGGCCTGACCACCGTGCTCGACGTGAAGATCATGGACTACCCGACCCACGCCGCTTCGCTGCCGGTGTGCATGATCCCGAACTGCGCCGCCACCCGTCACGCGCACTTCGTGCTCGACGGTTCCGGCCCGGCCTCGCTGGAAGCGCCACCGCTGGACGCCTACCCGGAAATCGTCTGGGAAGCCGGCCCGTCGGCCCGTCGCGTCAACCTCGACACCCTGACCCCGGAAGACGTGCAGAGCTGGAAGCCGGGCGAAACCGTCCTGCTCAACGGCAAGATGCTCACCGGTCGCGACGCTGCGCACAAACGCATGGTCGAGATGCTGAACAAGGGTGAAACCCTGCCGGTGGACCTGAAAGGTCGCTTCATCTACTACGTCGGCCCGGTCGATCCGGTCGGTGACGAAGTGGTTGGCCCGGCAGGCCCTACCACCGCGACGCGGATGGACAAGTTCACCCGTCAGATCCTCGAGCAGACTGGCCTGCTGGGCATGATCGGCAAATCCGAGCGCGGCCCGACCGCGATCGACGCGATCAAAGACAGCAAGGCCGTGTACCTGATGGCCGTCGGCGGCGCCGCTTACCTGGTCGCCCAGGCGATCAAGAAGTCCAAGGTGCTGGCGTTTGCCGAACTGGGCATGGAAGCGATCTACGAGTTCGAGGTCAAGGACATGCCGGTGACTGTTGCCGTCGACAGCAAGGGCGAGTCCGTACACATCACCGGTCCTGCCATCTGGCAGAAAAAGATCAGTGAGAGCCTGGCGGTGGAAGTGCAGTAAGCACTCGACCCGCCACGGAAAAAGCCACGCTGTCTGTGCAGATAGCGTGGCTTTTTTTATTGCCGATAATGCCACTACTCTAATGAGTGCAGCGTTGTTTGCCTTGAATCAACTGCCGTCATAGGGATTGCGTGTTTTGAAACTCCCGGTTTGATCCGGGTAATAGTACATGGTGACCCAGCCGCTCGATTCGGTAGTGCGAATGCGCTCAACGTAGTTTTTCACCTCGATGACGTTTACCCGTCCTGCGGGCTGACCGGTAAATACCGAGGCTGCACGAACACTGTACCTAAAGTACGGCGCAGATCCTCCAAGCTCGATAGGTCCCACGCTCTCCGAGAACCTGACCTTGTTATTCCCCAGCGACAACGACAACCCTCTGGAAGTGAAGCCCCATTTCGCGATCTTCAGCCGCAAGGCAAACAACGCATCGCGACTGCTTTCGCTGCAATCGAGCGTCCAGGTCACGCCATCGAGATCCATCCTTTGTGGAACATCGCCAGCGGGGCTCAAGGTGATGTTGAGCTCTTGGGCGTCTTCCCCCAGCCACTCCAGGGTCACGTCCTGACCCACGATCTGGCTGCCTGGTTTGGGGCGCAGGGTAATGCTGTGCCTGGCGCCATGGCAGGGATACAACGTTTCGTCCAATGCCTTGATGGGCAGGGTATCGAAAAGCACCTCCACTTCGTCGACCAGGTCATCCGATATCAAATGCCCCGGCACATACCAGTCCGGCAGGTTCGGGCTGCTCAGCTTCAAGCCGAAATTGCCTTCTTCGCCCAAGAGGGTGGTAATGGACCACCGTACGCCATCACTCCCGATCGTCTGTGCCACGCCCAGATCCGGAGCAAACCGCAAGCCCTGCGACACGGCATTCGCCAGATCGTCCAGGGTGACCGTGGTACCGATCGCCCTGCTGGCAGCGTTGACTCTGAGCTCCAGCTCATGGGCCATGCCGCGTCGTATCGACAATTGTCCTTTACCCGGGTCAACTTGTTGGCCATCGAGGTACAGCGTGAAGTCGCGCATCCAGGTATTTTCTACAAGCGCGGTCACTTCAAACGCCCCGTGGGTGATGACCCCCTCATTCTCGTGGGAAACATCGGCCAGGACCTGGTGCACGCCCACCGTCTCCGGTGTATAGCGGTACTCCGCCCAGCCGTGCTCATCGGTCTGTGTGACCGCCTGGATGTCTTGCTGCCCGTCAATGAACCAGCGCACTTCAAGCCCCGCGTGTCCCTCCCAGGTCTCGGCAGTCACGACCTGCATGCGCAACAACACGCTCTCGTGCTCTTTGACGACCGGCTGGGCCAGCACAGGCTCGACCTCAGCGATCTCCAAACGGGCATTGACCACCTCGAAGCTTCGGCACGCTGACCAGTCGGAGTCATCGCCGCGATCCACCTGCCGTACCTGCACGTCATAATTACCCGGGGTCCATGGCGTGACAGCGGTCCAGTTCCACCGACGCACGCCCCGGATTGAGGTGAGCAGGTTGGTCAGATCGTCTGTCCGACGCAGCTCGATATATCCGCCGGTTGTACCATCGCCCGTGAACGACGGCAGGGTAGAGACCCGGCTGTCTGGGGTCGGTGTAATGATAGTGGGGGTCTTGGGCCGGGGTAGCACGATGAAGTCATGGGGTTCGCTCCAATCCGATTCAGGACCATCGGCTTGCTGCTTGACCTCCAGAGAAACGGGGCCGGGGGACAAGCGATCGGCGACGATGAACTCCAGCACACCGTCGGCATCCGCCGCTTGACTGTGCAACACGTCCCCTTGCGCAATCCGCACGCTGATCAAGGCCTGGGGCAGTCCGATCACCTTGACCACCGGGCGCGAAGGCGTAGACGAACCCGACAGCGGCAGCTCGAAGTGCGGCGCCTCGGGTATGGCCTCCTCTTCCACCGTGAATACACAGACCTCGCTTGGAACAGATTCGACGCCCTCCACCACCTGCGTGACGCTGATCCTGTGCTCGCCGTAAGCCCATTCCAGATCCGGGGTAAAGGCATAGTCTTCGCCACTGCCGACCACCGCACCGGCAACCGGACGGCCTGCGCCATCGAATACATTCAAGGTCGCCAAGGCCGAATAAACGCCGGTAATGTTCAATGGCTGCAGCCGCTCGACCGGGCTTTCAGGTGGAATGATCACAGGCTTGGGCGGCCTGATCTTGAACGCACGACGGGCGTTCGGGGAAACCAGGCCTTCCAGGTGGACCCGCGCCAGGACCTCGTGGGAACCCGGACCAAGAGGCAACGCACTGGGTGTCTCCCAACTTCCGCCAATAAACACATGCGTAATGGCCAACATATTGCCTGACAGCGAATCATACAAACCCACATTAGCCCCTGGGCCAAGCCACTCTGCACTGCCAGTAAACTGCTGCGCGATATCGATCACCTGATCATGCTGCGGATACTCGATGACCGGTGCCGACAGCCTCACGGAAAACGTACAGGGTTCGCTGGGATCGGACACTGCGTCGTTGACGGTCTGCACCACATGCAAGCGGTTTTCGCTTGCCCAGTTGCTGTCAGGTATGAACTGGCGAGTAGACCCACCATCGGTAAAGCTGCCAGCCACAGGTGTGCCCGCCTCGTCGAACACGGTCAGCGTGACGGCACCGGGGTAAACGTCGTTTATTGTCAACGGCTGCCACGGCGTCACCGGTTCGGTGGGCGGCAGAATCGACGGAGTGGCGGGCTTGACATAGAAAGCACGCAGAGGGCTTGGCGAGGACGAAGCGTTGTTGCTGATCAAGAGTTGCTTGGCCATGACCTGGGTATGGCCCGGCTCCTGCCAATGGTAAGACGCCGTCCAGGTGTTACCCGTGACCTGCCCTTCGACCAGGGTGTTACCCTCTTTATCCAGCAGGTAGACCCGTACGCCAACATGGCAGGTGCCACTGAACTGAACATCGGCGGACTGCCGGGATTGCTCCTCGGGCGCCTCAATCACCGGTGGGTAAGGACTTACCACCATCCAGAGCCGAGGGCTTTCGGTCGACACAGCCCCATTCACCTCCTGCACCGCCGTGAGTGAGTAACCTCCCGGCACCCATTGATTATTGGCGGGGGTAAAGGTACGGCGCTCTCCTGTGCCACTGAAGCTGCCGGCAACTTCTTTGAGACCTCCTCTGAGTAACTTCAATACGGCAGCATCAGAATAGACACCCGTGATTTCCAGCACCTTCCCCGGGTCGACGCTAATAGAGTCCGGCCCCATGATCGTCAGAGAACGCGGCCGGATATAAAAATCACGCACGGGAGACGGATCCGATTCAATGCCATTGACGATTTGCGTCAACTGTTTTTGTTTGAAGCCCGGCACATCCCCAACGAAAGGTGCCGCCCACTCGTCGCCATCGCCCGACCAACAATCCAGGGTGGTGCCATCCAGGTTACGCAAATAAATCGTTGCCCCGGGTAAACACGCACCACTCATTTCAAAACCAGCGCCATAGCTGGCTCCACTGCTTGGCACCTTAAAACTCGGCGCAGCGGGCTTGGCGATAAAGCTGCACGGATCGCTTGGCTCGGACTCCCTATCGTTGACGACCTGAGTCGCCCAGACGGTATTGGTGCCTGGCACCCAGTCCTGATCGGGAGCAAAAACGTAAGCGCCAACAGCTCCGCTGAAGCTCCCGGAAACCCGCCCACCCTGACTGTACATGCGCAATTCCGAGAACGCTTCATGCACCCCGACAATATTCAGTTGCTGTGCCGGTTCGCCGAAAGCCGGCGGCGTCAGAATCGTCAGTTTCAACAACTGGATACAGACCACTCGTGGGGGGCTTGGATCAGAATCCACGTCGTTCACACGCTGCACCACACGGACCGTGCTCGCGCCCAGCGGCCAGTCCTGCTTCGGAGTAAACAGACGGCTAGTGCCGATGCCAGTGAAATCACCTGCTATCTCTTTATTGCTATCGTCAATCAGCCTCAATTCGACGGTGCCGGGTGTGAAGACGCCGACAATGCTCAACACTTCACGCGGCGCGGCTGGATTAACGGGAGGCATGATCGATGGAGTGTTCGGCTTGATATAGAACACGCGGGGGGCTGTTGGATAGGAATCAACATGGTTGACGGCTTGCATCACGCGTTTTTCGGTCCGGCCCGGCCTTTGCCAATCATAGTTCGCCGTCCAACGGTTACCGGTTACCTGTGCCTGAACCACGACATTACCATCGGTATTCAACACACAAACCGTGGCTCCCGCACTGCAGGTGCCACTCATCTGGAAATCGGCGGGCTGCAGGGACTCCTCCGCAGGCACATCAATGCCGGGTAGTGGAGGCCTGGCTTTAAACGTCAATTGCAGGCTCGGGGTAGATTCCACGCTGTTGACCACCTGCACGGCCCGGACCTTGTGCTCCCCCGGCAACCAGTCTTGCGTGGGAATGAACCTGCGACTACCGCCACTGCCGCTGAAACTGCCGGCAACCGTGCTGTTATCGGCCTTGAGCAGCTTAAAGGTGACGGCACCGGAATACACACCGGTAATCTCCAGCGCTTGCCTCGCGTCGAGGGGCTCGGACACTGGCGAGATCGCAAGACGAGGGGGCCTGATTCTGAAGGATCGAACCTGCGCCTCGGAAAGCTGATCGCCTACTTTGACAAACACCCGCAGTGTATGTGCACCCGGGGCTAACGAGAGCGGCGTGGACGTCCAGTCGCCACTGCCCAGCGGTACCGCCGAAGCCACTTCGTTGTTGCCGGCAAGCGGATACAGGACCACCCTGGACCCAGGCCCGGCCCAGCCCCGCGTCCCCGAAAACACGCCGCCCGACTCCAGGAAGCCATTCTCTCCCGGCGTGCGGACAAGTGTGGAAGAAAGCACCACGTTGAATGCCAATACATCGCTGTCTTCAGACGCCACGTTATTGACCGTCTGCAATACCTTGACCCGGCGGGTGCCCAGTCGCCAGTGTTGATCAGGCGCGAACTGACGACTGCTTCCAGCACCACTGAAGTTACCGGCGATCGGGAGGCCTGAGTCAACGTCAACCAGCCTCAGGGTGACAGCGCCGGTGTGCACGCGCTCAATGGTCAGCACCTGTGTTGGAAAGACCGGGCCGGACAGGGGTCTGATCGTCGGCTTGCCCGGTTGGACGCTAAAGCCCACATGCGCGGCATAGTCGGACTGGTGCTGAGGGTTTTTCCCTACCTGCCTTGCGGTGACGCAGTGAGCGCCTAACGCCCACGCCGTGGATGAGCTAACCGTCCAGCGACCATTTGGTTTAACGGTCCCGGTTAGCAGTACGCCTTCCACTCCCCCTTTCCGCCAGATTTCAACCTTGGCCCCCGCAAGCCCCCCGTAGCCGCTAATAGTCGGTTTGAAATCATGAGAGACGCTGATGGTTTCGATCGTCAACGCAAATAAAACTGTAAAACTGAAAGGAGTGCCCCACTCTGATTCAACCTCGTTCAAGGTCTGATTCGAATTGATTGATAAGGGATCAGCCATCCACAAATCCCGTGTCAGCGGGAAACTCCATTCACCGTTACGCGGTACCGGAATGGTTGCAATCAGATTCGAAGGGAAATTGTGCTGATACAAGCGGACCGTGGCGTTGGGAGCACCTTTACCGGTGATGGTTGGCCGAGCCGTTTTGACAAAGCCCGGGTTGTTTACTACCGGTGGTGCCGGTTTGATCGTGAGCACTTTGACAGCCGCCCAATCGGATTCCGCCCCGGATAACGGGCCGAGTTGCCTTGCAGTGATGCGGTGTGTACCAACGGCCCAGGCGGTAGTGGCGGTAACCGACCAACTGCCATCAGGCCGGACCTTAGTGCTCAGCTGGACCCCTTCGAAACCCCCTTCTTTCCAGATTTGCAGGTCCGCGCCCGCTAACCCTCCTATGCCGCTGATGGTAGGCTTGCCATCGGCAGAGACCGTCATTGCGGTTATCGCGGGCTCAAACAACACCGCAAAACCGACGGAAGCAGCCCTTAAGGATGTTTCTCCGTGCAAGGTTTGCGAGGCCGTCAGCCAGAAAAGTTCGGTCATCAACAACGGTCGGGGCAACCTTACACTCCATGTCCCGTCCGACTGCACGGTGGTGGTGGTGACCATGATAAGGACGCCCGGGAGGGCTTGAAACAGATTGACCGTCGAGCCCGCAACACCCGTCCCGCTGATGGTGGGGCGCGAAACCCATACCGTGCCCGGATCGGTGATCGACGGTCTGGGCAATCCCTGCATCTTGAGGTTACGAACCCACCTCGAGTCGCTGTAAATTCCCGCCTTAAACTCTAGCTCGAGGTAAAAGTCGTCTGTCTTTGGAACGGCATTGACAGGTACCCTGAATTGGAGCTCAGAAGTCCAGATCCCTCCTAGATGCCAATAATTTTCGAATGACGGCTTGTAATGGAGTCTCCTGTTCTTACCATGAAAACTGATAAATAAATTCCACCATTCAACGGGAATAAAACCCGCCGACCCCGCGGCCACAACCACAAAACCACGGCGCACCGTGTCACCTTGTTTGGGCTGGGAAACGCTGGGAGCAGGCCAATTGATAAAATATGGCTCGACGGTTCCCTCCAGCGCATCGGTTTGGTCTGTAGTACCTGCAATTTCTGTGACGCCTGTAATGTCTTTCACGATATCAGCGCTCCATACCCGGCATTGTTGCCGCTTCGAAAGCGCCATTTCTATCCATAATTACACGCGACAAACACCTGTCATATCTGACAGTCCCGATCAGTGGTGCAGTCCGATACGCAAGGACAATCAGATTTGCTGGACCAAAAGTAATAAAAAAACCACTGAGCAGTTTCAATTCTTTCTAGTAAATCCAGCACAACCTGTCAGATCTGACAGGTTACACGGCCACTTTTTGTCGCTAGCGTAATCCTGCCCGGCCGCTCCGTCGCCGCCAACCTCGCAGGAGTCAGTTAAATGGCTGCCGAACACCCTCAATTGATAAACGCCCTGGTCAACACCGACCTGGCACCGAACAAAGGCAAGCTCACCTTCAAAGCGGCCATGCTGGAAATGGGCTTTACCTCAGTCTTCGATATCGTCCGCCTGAACAAGTCCGACTTCGCTCGGCAACTGGCCGTGCTCTGCGACGTCGACGCCGGGTTGGCCTATGACAACGCCATGGGCTATGCCAGCCTGCTGGCGCGCCTTTACCGCGAGTACAAGACGTCCTCCGGCAAATTCCAGGTGCTGGCCGAACGCAGCGGGGTACGCTCCCTCACACAGCTGGGCCCGACCTTCCCCAACCTGTTCAAAGAAAACTGGGATGAATTCTGCAAGGTCGGGGCCCTGGCCGCGGTCGATTCACCGGTGGCCTACCTGAGTGCGTTGATGGCGTTTGTCCGCGAACTGGAAACCCTTCAGCCCGCGGACCCCAAACGGATCTTGCTGGACAAGCGTCGCCCCGACCTGAAGGACCTGTTGATCAGCCAGGAGAGCACCTTCAAGCCGCGGCCGATGCTGAAGATCGTCAACGATACACTGGACCGCAACCTGAAGACTTACCTGCAAGGTATTGCGGCAGACAGGAACAAGCCCATTCACCAGGTGCTGACCGAGCGTCACTACCCCTTCCAGTTGCCCTACAACTTTTATCACCATCAATGCCAGTTGGGTTTGTCCGGTAAAAGTCCGGAACTGGGAGAGCTGAATTATCGGGCCAGTGTGTGGCTGCCCATCGATCAGGACGCCATGAACCGTTACGGCGCCGTACAGCATCCGACATTGCAGGCACAACGACTGTTGACCGGGTTGAGCCCGGAGCAACAGTGCTTGCTTATCGAGCCGTCGCCCTACAGTGATTTTTACTTGAGCCGTGGTGACCTGAACAATTTGCCTAACGGCTGGCAAAGCGATGGCAGTGCTCAACTGAGCCCGCACGCTGCGATGACGACCTGTTACTTGTTGCCCACAGGGCAAGCGGATATTGACACCGCCAATCCCCCCGCCAGCAACCCAATCACAACCGCTGGCGGGACCACCTCGGTCCCCATGACCTTTCGCATTAAGGTGCAGGTCGGCCCCCCCCCTCTCCCCCCACCACTCACCATGACGCTGAGGCTGAGCAACGGCTCGGCTATAAACACCAACACCTATCGACCGAACTCCATGCAGGCGGCCTCATCAGCAACCATTTGTGCCCGCATCGTTGCCGCCGCGCTAATCCCGGTTCCCACCATAGCGGGCTACACCGTCAGCTTCGACCTGAACATTGCCACCGGCTCTACAAGTGCCTGGACGAAACTGCTCAGAAGGCGTTTTACCCTTACCCTGGACGAGCAATACCAACTGACAGCCGCAGAACAGGCCTACTTCAAAAAAGCCTACGGCACTGAAATCTCCACACCCGACACCGGGTTCCTCGACGACCTGAATACCTTCATGCAACACACCGGGCTGCACGCCGAGCAGGTCGAGATGCTGCTCTCGCGCCGCACCTACGCGGTAAGGCTATCGCCCAACTGCCCGAGCAAAAATCTGCAAGCCAATAACTCCGTTATCAAATTCCCGTATCCCAGCCACTACGGCGCCTGTTACGTCAATGGCACAGGAGCAGGTCGCTACGACAGCGAAATACCGCCCACCGCCGCATCCATCCGGCGCGATAAATTCGACAACGCCATGGACCTCGAATACGTCAAAACCGGCGACAGAAAAACCTGGCGCCTGAGCAAAACCTCCCTCAACCGTTACGACCGCCTGCAACGCATGATCCGCTTGCAGCGCTGGACCGGCATACCCTTCGCCAAGCTCGACACCCTGATCATCTGCGCGATTCGCGCCGAAGGCGAAAACAACCTGGGCATGGAACTCAACGAAAATACCTTGCGTGCCCTGGGGGTGTATCGCTACCTGAACCGGCGCCATGGCATTGACCCGCAGGAATTTGCGGCACTGATGCACGACCTCACGCCCTATACCACCAGCAAGGACGAGTTGCCCCTGTTCGACCAGGTGTTCAACCGGATGCAATTGTTCGACACGCCACTGGTCCTTGATCAAGCCAGCTTCACCTTGACCGGCCCCACGCCCGCCAACCAGAAAACCCTGCTGCAACTGTGCGCTGGCCTGGGCTTGCAACCGACCGAAGACTCCTTGCTGCTGATCGCCAGACAGACCATGCAGCTGCAGAACAACACGCTCAAACGCGACCTGCCGACCGTCTCCTCGCTGTTCCGCCAGGCGCGCATCGCCCAACTCTTCGGCCTCTCGGTGGCCGACCTGCTGACACTGGCAACCCTGCTCGGCGGCCAGCGATACAAGACTGCGCTGGCCAGCGGCCGACTGAGCCCGCGCACATCGCCGCAAACCCCAGATATCCTCGATGTGCTGATGCAACTGGCCTGGGCCATCGATTGGCTCAAGGACAGCCAGCAGACGATCGCGCAATTGCAACAGCGCCTGGGGCCGGATATTCCCCTGTTGAAAACCGAAGACTTGCAAGACGATCCGTCAACCAAAGCATTTGTACACGAACCCTTGAGTGATGACTTGCGTGCGCGTCTGATTCGGCTAAACCAGGACATTGGCCGCAACGTGGTCGACCGGCAGCAAGTCGAGGCCCTGGAGCTGCCGCTTTATGAGGACACTGGCAACGGCAAGCCGGTGAAAATCGAGTGGTTCGAACGTCTGATCAGCCAGAAACTGCTGGATGAGCAGGGCCTGTTGCCCGGACTGGACAACGATCTGACCCTGGTCGATGAGCCACTCACGTGGCTGGGCACTGACCTTGACCAGATGCTTGCCGGCATAAGGTTGGACCCAACGGTCAAGCAGCGCTGCAAGGAGCAACTGATCACGCTGTTGCTCGATGCCCATGACCGGCAAACACAGTTGCTCGAAGCACTGTTCCAGGAAACCGCGCAATTGCCGTCGGACCGAACGGTCGCGGTCATGTATTGGGCCTTTCACTCCGTATATGCCTTCCTTCAAACCGCACTCGATGCCGGGCAAGAACCCAGCGCCCAACTGATCACGGACTTCCAGCGCATCTGTCGCCATGCAGAAATCGCTGTGCATCTACGATTGAGCAACGACGTGCTGCGTGTGTTTTTGCTCAACCCCCAGTGGCTGGGGGACTACCCGCTCAGCAACAGCAAATCAACGCTCCCAGACCTTTACCTGCTGGAGCGCTTCAGCCACTGGCTGAATGACCAACAGCGGCCGCAGGACAGCCTGCTGAGCTATTTCAGGCTGGCCAACCCCGGCAGCGCCCAACTGAAAACCAAGGCGCTGCGTCAAGCAGCCAACGAAACCGCCAATGCCGCATTGGCCCGATTGCTGGGCTGGTCTGAAAAAGAAGTGCAACAGCTAACCAGCACCCTGCCTAATGCCCGGGCCTGCTCGATGGCACAGGTGGACTGGGTTCGCCGCTGCCAGGCGACCTGCATCGCCAGCGGACTGTCCGCCAGATCACTGCTGCTGGCCACCGCACTCAACCACCAAAGCACCCTCAACGATTGGAAAACCGTCGGTGACGCCGTCATGGCCGCCCACACCCCTGCCGATTCAGCGCCCGCCAGTGTTTAAGGAGCAAACATGACCATTGCCTTCGATGCCCCCCTCAATGAGTTCTTGCGTGACGCGATGCTTGCGCTGTATTTGCACGAAGCCGTGCCCAAGAATCAGACCATGATCGACTACGGCCTGGTGGACCGCATCAAGACCCCGAACGATCTGTATGAGTATTGGTTGCTGGATGTGCTGATCAGCCAGAACGTGCCCACCAGCCCGGTCGCCTGCGCCATTGCCAGCCTGCAACAGCTGATCAACGGCACCCTGCTGAACATGGAACCCGGCTACGAGCACACGAGCCTGACAAGCGCACAAGTCAAGACCTGGCAAGACGGTTTGAACCGCTATCCGATCTGGGCGGCTCTGCAGCAGTTGCACCACTTCCCGGATATTTACCTGGACCCGACCCTGCGGCTGACCAAGACCGACAGCTTCGAGCAACTGGAAAACGACATCAACCAGGCGCAGATCCAGCCCGATACCGTGCAGGCCGCGGTACTGGCCTATCTGGCACGCTTCGAGGAAGTGGCCAACCTGAAAATCTGCAATGGCTACATACACGGAGAATACTTCGCCAACAGCACCTATTACTTCATCGCCAAGTCACCTGCCGAAAACGCCTGGTACTGGCGTGCACTGGACATGTCTCAACGGCCACAGAAAACACCCGCGATTGAAGATGACCGTTTCCCGCACAAATACGACAAACCCCTGCCCAGTGCCTGGACGGACTGGAGCAGAGCCAACGTGCCGATTTCGGACAAAGCCCTGGAGCACACGATCCGCCCCTGCTGGTTCAACAATCGGCTGTTCGTGGTCTGGGCGGAAGTGGAGTATCAGGATCCCGATGCCCTTTCACCGGACTCTTTTGGAGGAAATGCGCAAAACAGTGTCAAGACTCATCCCTTGTTCCGTTTGTACGGGAGCTACAAAAAGTACGATGACAGCTGGAGTACGCCTCGGATCTACATCGAAAACTATTGCCTGCCCCCTGCCCTGATCGCCAAAACGCCAGAGGAAATTGAAAGGGAAACACAGACTATCGCGGTGTATGACAACTCGACGTCGCCCGAATCGATGGTGTTGATGCTGTACTCCAACTACCAGGCTGGCCCGGAACCAGAGGATGAAGATCCAGAAACCGGGAAAGATGACAAATATGATTTCCTGAGAACGGTACGAATCGACAAGAACTTCAATGTGACTTCGCTGTTTCCCGAGTCCGGTACAGTAACTGCCTCTAACGCGCTCAGTGCGGACCCCAGCCAAGGACATGTGCAATTGATCGGGCGCATCTTCGCCCACATCAACAAAGGCCGGTTTCAATACTGGCTTCCAACAGGCACACCAGATTTCGGCACCATAACTCATCTTGAACCAAAGAAAGAACCAAATACATGGAACTTTCGCGATTGGCAGGCGCGAATCGATACCGCCAAGGTTGTTTACGATAGAGAAAACTCGAACATTGAACTGACAACGACTTTAAACAATGGGTTTAACAACGAGAAAACTGTAAGAATTTTCATCCATGACAGAGGCAACTCAGACCTTGTGCTGTTTGAGTTAACCTTGGTATTCAGTGAATCCAGCTATCATGATCGCCGTTATACTCTGCTGGAAGGTTCGAAAATCAAGCCTGTTGAAACTGACTGGCTGAATCAGACAAATGCTACGTATTCTTTCACAAACAGTGTTGGTCAAAAAAATCTCATCATAGAAAGCACTGGCGGAGGTGATACATTCGCGTTGCCGCCGACCCCAAGAGGTGGAGAAGCTTCTCTTAAGGGGAAACGCCTCTACAAAGATATGTTTGATGCTCTTTTTGAAGCACCGGAACTGGTTTACCTTACGGAATGCAGACGCTATGCAGATGGATGGAAAACATTATTTCTTCATCGCCAGTTAAACACCACTATCTCCGGCCCCTACCACTACAAGCTTTTTATTGCTCACCCCTATGATGTGGAAAACGAACAACCTGAAAAGCTCGAGCAAATACGTCCGCTATTTGATTCCCCCATGGCCGCAAGTCTCGCCCAAGATGCACAGATCACTTACTCATTCTCGATCGATCAGAAAACCCATCGACCCGATGGCTGGCCAGTCGAATGGCCCGAGGGCAATCCGACAATACCGCTTGTTTACGGAGTGTTGGTTTATGAGCGGAATTTGTTCAATTACAAACTCGTTGGCGGTGCCCTGAAGGCACTCACTATCGGCTGGGGAGAAGCGCTAGCCCAAAGTCTGCAAATAGCGCCGAGCGTCAACAGCCTGATAGATGTTCCCATCGGAGACACCCCCTCTCTAGGCCAGGCTCAGTTCATCGACTTCACCGGATCAAAAATTCAATACGCTGACGACTCCACGTGGGTGAAACGGGCACCCATTCGCATGAACACCACCTTTGCCAGGCATCTGATCAATCTTGCCGAAGACGGCATGGAGTCTCTGCTGAGCCGGAAAACCCAACACATGAAAGAGCCGCCCATTCCCAATAAGCTCGGCGCGGAGCCGATGGATTTCTCCGGCGCTTACTACCTGTACTTCCTCGAACTGTTCCTGTATCTGCCCTGGCTGGTGGCTTACCGGCTCAATGAAGAACAACAATACGAAGAAGCCAAGCGCTGGCTGGCGTATGTGTTCGATCCCTCGGACCAAAGCGGACATTCGGTCTACTGGCGCTCGGTGCCACTTGAAGAGCCTGTGTGGCCAGGCCCGGCGGACCCCAGCCAGGCTATTCTGTACCCGGACGATCCGCATCAGATTGCGCTGAGTTTCCCGGTGCATTTTCGCAAGGCGCTATACGGCCTCTATATCGATATCGAGAGCAACCAGGCAGACGCAGCCTACCGGGAACTGACCCCGGACGGGCTGGCAGAAGCCAAGCTGCGTTATGTCCACATCCTGGATTTGCTGGGCCCGCGTCCGGACGTCAAGCAAACCGACGACTGGGAGCCGGTCAGTCTGGAGGAACTGAGTACGGCGAAAAACCCGGAGTTGCGCGAGTTCGAGCAACAGCTGTTCGACGCTCAACAGCAACTTGCAGTCCACCCGCCGCTACGGATTGGTAAAGCCCCGGCCTCAGAGGCTGCTCCACTGCTGTGCTTGCGGCCATACACAGCCGATCCCTCGGTGCCCGGTGTCGACAACCCGTATTTGCGTCGCCCCTTCAACCCCGAGCTGATCCAGCGCTGGGAGCGGGTCGAAAGCCGGCTGTACAACCTGCGGCACAACCTTGACATAGCGGGCAATGCCTTGAACCTGCCGCTGTTTGCGCCACCGCTGGACCCACGGGCGCTGCTGGCCGCGTGGGGTCAAGGGCTGTCCGGCGCGGCGCTCAACCGTCTGCTGAGCCCGCAAATTCCGCACTACCGCTTCAGTTTCATGTTTGCCCTTGCACAGAATGCGGTGGACAGCGTGATGCAATTCGGCTCGACCTTGTTGTCGTTGATCGAGCGCAAAGAGCAGGCGCAATACCTGGAACTGCAACAGCAACAAGCCTGGAACCTGGCGAAGGTGGCGGTGGATATACAAGTGCAGGCCGGGAAGATTGACGAGGCCAATAAAAAGGCGCTGCTGGCCAGTCAAGACATTGTTCAAGGACGGCTGAAATATTACGAAAAGTTGGTGAATGACGGCGTTAGTGTCGGAGAGATTTTAGCAGGGTCCTTACACCTGGGTGGTCGTGTTGCGGAAATCAGTATGGGTATGCTGGGGTTCTATGCGGAAACCGTCAAAATAGCGCCGAATATTTTCGGGATGGCAGTCGGCGGCCATCGCATGGAAGGTGGTTTCCAAGCCCCGATGCACTTGCTACAAGCTTCGGCAACCGCTCAGCATGGGGCGGCCGAAGCCATCGCTCTGTACGAGCAATATCGTCGCCGCACCCAGGAGTGGACCCAGGCCCGCGACCAGGCAAAACTCGAAGCCGAGCACATCAAGGCCCAACTTGAGGTCTATGAGGCACAACACGTCGCCACTCAACTGCAACTGCGCCAGGCGCAAACCGCACTGAACCAGGCCAAGGCCACTCACGACTTCCTGCTGAGCAGCAACCGCTTCAGCAAGTCCCAGACCTACGACTGGCTCAACAGCAAGTTCGCCAGCTTCTACTACACCGCCTTCAACACCGCGCAGTCCCTGTGCCAGGCTGCCGAAGCCTGTTGGCAGTATGAAATGGGCGATTTCACCCAGACCTTTATTCGTCCCGGGGCATGGAACAGCAGTTACCGCGGCCTGGGTGCCGGGGAAGAGCTGAAAATGGGCCTGCAGCAGATGTACCGTGAATACGTGCAAAACAACAAACGCGACCTGGAGATCCGTAAAACCATTTCGTTGAAAGACCTGAAAGAGAAAGACCTCGCATCGACGATCAACAAGAGCTGGAAGGAGATCACGGATGATCTGACAAACACTGGCACCTGCGAATTCGAATTGACACAGAAAATGTTCGACGACGATTACGCCGGACAGAACCACTACCTGCGGCGCATCAAAACCATCAGCGTGTCCCTGCCCGTCACCGTTGGGCCCTATGAAGACATCCGCGCCG
The DNA here is from genome assembly GCF_054343835.1 of Pseudomonas sp. GNP012. NCBI lineage: Bacteria > Pseudomonadati > Pseudomonadota > Gammaproteobacteria > Pseudomonadales > Pseudomonadaceae > Pseudomonas > Pseudomonas sp. GNP012. The sequence continues at coordinate 4,240,106 of NZ_JBTGUU010000001.1, forward strand.
TCCTGAGCCAGAGCTCCAGCAAGGTGGAAATGTCCGCCACGGCCGGCAACGTCAAGGAGAACCTCAGAGCCAGCCAGCAGATTGCCCTCTCCCACGGCGTCGATGACAACGGTCAGTTCCAGCTCAATTTTCAGGACGAGCGCTATCTGCCATTCGAATACACCGGGGCGGTTTCACGCTGGACCCTGACCTTCCCCAATCGGGATGTGCAGAAGGCCATGCTCAAATCTCTGACCGACATCATCGTTCATATCTCCTACACCGCCAGATCCACCGGAGGCTTGCAATGAACGAACAAATGCAATCCCCCCTGGAAATCAATGCGCCCTCCTTGCCCAAAGGCGGCGGTGCCATCCAGAGCATCGGCAAAGGCTGGGGCGGCGTGGGCACCACCGGTGCCGCATCGCTGGAGTTACCCCTGCCGATCAGCAAGGCCCCCAACCGCGACATGGTCCCGGCCCTGGGCCTGGGTTACAGCAGCGATGTCGGCAACAGTCCGTTCGGCATCGGCTGGCGCCTGACCACCAACGCCATCACCCTGCGCACCACCAAAGGCGTGCCGAAGTATGAAGGCAACGATCAGGTGGTCGGCCCCGGCGGTGACGTGTGGATGCCCGAGAGAAGTGACGATGGCCAGATCATTTCCAGATTAGTGAGTGAGTACAACGACGCCAAAAACCTCGGCGAGCACCGCGTCGTGCGATATTGGCCGCGGGTGGAAGGCGGGTTTGATCTGATTGAGCACTGGACCAAAGTCGACGACGAGGACAACCCCGCCGGCTTCTGGCTGATCCATGGCGCCGACGGCAGCCTGCACTGCTACGGCAAAACCGATGCATCACGGCGGGCCGATCCGAATGACAAATTCCACGTTGGTGTGTGGCTGATCGATGAAAGCCTGAACCTGCGCGGTGAACATGTGGTGTACCTGTACCAGAGGGAAGTCGAAGCACCGGTCGCACCGCAGTTTCGTGACTACCGCGCCCAGCGTTATCTACGTCGGGTCCTGTACGGCAACGCTCAGGCCAACGCCAACCTGTACGCATGGAAAGCCGATGGCTGGAAAGACGCGGACTGGCACTTTCACCTGCTGTTCGATTACGGCGAACGCAGTGCCGACCTGACGCAAGTGCCGATTTACGATCTGCCTGGAATAGAGCGCGGCGATTGGGGGGCACCGCGTAAGGACCCGTTCTGGAACTACGCCTACGGTTTCGAATTGGGTTCCCGGCGCCTGTGCCGTCAGGTCCTGATGTTTCATCAATTCACCGAAGAGCTGGGTGACGATCCGGTGCTGGTCCAGCGCCTGCTGCTCGAATATCGCCCGAGCGCGCTGGGCTACAACCATCTGACCGCCGCGCACATCCAGGCCTATGACAATCAGGGGCAGGTGGAAAGTCGCCCGCCCATGGAGTTTTTCTACAACCCGTTTGACCTCGATCCGCAGCGCGAAGGTTACAGCGAGTTCCCCCAGATGCCGGGGCTCAATGACGGCCAGCGTTATCAACTGGTGGACTTGTATGGCGAAGGCATTCCGGGCGTGCTGATGCGCAGTGACAAGGCCTGGTACTACCGCGAACCGCAGCGTGCCGACAGTGGCGGCAATGAAGTGATCTACGGCGACTGGGCGTTGTTGCCCGGCATTCCCGTGGCCGATAGCAGCAAACCGATTCGCCAGTCATTGAGCGACCTGACCGGCGACGGCAAGCTCGACTGGGTGATCGCCCGGCCCGGCATGTCCGGGTTCTTCACCCTCAATCCGGACCGAAGCTGGTCGAACTTCGTGGGCTATGATGCGTTCCCCTCGGAGTTTTTTCATTCCGATGCGCAATTGGCTGACCTGGTGGGCCACGGTCTGACGGATCTGGCGTTGATCGGTCCACGCAGCGTGCGCCTGTATTCAAGCCGTCGTGAAATCGGGTTCAGCCAAGGGGCCAACGTCCCTCGGGGCGACAACGATGACTCGCTGCCCCTGTTGAGCAGTAGCCAGACCGAACTGGTGGCTTTCAGCGATCCACTGGGCAGCGCGACACAACACTTGATTCGCATCCGCCACAACGAAGTCAAATGCTGGCCGAATCTGGGGCATGGAAAATTCGGCAAGGGTTTCGTCCTTTGCGAGCTGAAGTTCCCATATGCCGAGTTCGATTCGTCGCGGGTGCGGCTGGCGGACCTGGACGGCTCGGGCGCGGTCGACCTGATCTACCTGGAGTCCGACGGTTTCCGGGTCTACATGAATCACGCCGGTGAAGGCTTCGAAGAGAATTATGTAAAAGTGCCATGGCCAAAAGATGTGCGTTACGACCGCTTCTGCCAGGTGAGCATCGCCGACCTCAACGGACTGGGTTGTTCCAGCCTGATCCTCACCGTGCCCCACATGAAACCCGAGCACTGGCGCTACGATTTCGTCAGCGCCAAACCCTATCTGGTCAATGCCAGTCACAACAACATGGGCGCCGTGACGGGGGTGAGTTACCGCAGTTCGGCGCAGGAATGGCTGGACGAAAAAGCCGAGCTGATCGCCGCCGGCAAAGCCCCGGTTTCGCACCTGCCGTTCGCCATGCACCTGGTCAGCCAGCAGACCCAACTGGATGAAATCACCGGCAACCGACTGACCCAGGGCTTCAGCTATCGCCAGGGTTTCTACGACAGTTTCGAGCGAGAGTTCCGCGGTTTTGGCTTGTTGCTGCAAACCGATACCGAAGCGTCGGCGGCTGAACGCTCGAGCCCGGGTTTCACCGCGCCGATCCTGAGCAAAACCTGGTTTCACACCGGCCGCGCCATCGACATGCGCGACGACGGTTATTACGCCGGTGACGCAGAGGCAAAGGCGTTGCGCCCGACACTGCTGCACGAGTATCACCTCAGCGATGCGGCGGGACGCGTGATCGCCCCCGATGAAGACCTCGCCCGCGAGATGGCCCGAACCCTCAGCGGCTCGGTGTTGCGTACGGAGGTTTTTGCCGCCGACGATGATCCCGAAACGGCTGTGCCCTACAGCGTGCAGGAGAACCGTTTCCTCATTCGCCATTTGCGCCCCAAAGGCGAACATCACCCCTATCCCGTACTGCAGTTACTGGCGTTGGAAAGCATCGCTTACCAGTATGAGCCGCAGGTGGCGGACGACCCGTTGGTCCAGCACACACTCAATCTGCAGTGGGACAAGTTCGGCGGCCTCATCCACGGTTTCGTCGTGCACTACGCCCGGCGCAAAACCAACAAGGACAGCCCACCCTTCGCCGTCAACGCACCTGGCGACGAAAGCGATGAAGACTACGAAAACAGATGGTGGCTGGACGCCCATGACGACGCGCAACAATGCTGGTATCTGACCGAGACCAAGGCCGAGTATTGCCACCTGATAGCCTATGATGGCTGGCGTCTGGGCATTCCTTATCGTCAGCGCAGCAATGCGCTGGTGCTGAAAAAGGACGAACTCAAGCCCTGCAACATCTACCAGGAAAAATTCCTTGAGTTGGCCGATGAAAAAGGCGCCTGGGCAGCCAAAGCGGTGTTGACCGGTTTGGCGCTGCAGCGATATCTGGATCCGGAGAAAGGCGAACTGCTGCCCCCGGACAAACTGATCTTCACCGCCCTGCCCAGCGATCAGGAAACCGCCGAAATGGATGCCACCGCCCTGAGCGCCTTCGACAAGCTCAAGGACGAAAATGGCAACATGCCGTTCAACCTCAAGGAGAAACTCGAATCAGTCGGTTATCACATCATGGAGCTGTTCTTGCCGGAGCCTACTGCCAGTGAGCTCGCAGACCCGACCGACGCGAAAAACTACCTGTGGTCAGTGCGTAAAAACTTCCCTGTGTATCACAAACTGGCGGGGTTCTATAACGTCGAAAAATTCCAGCAGACCAAGAGCCATGGCATCACCTCAGTCGCGTATGACAAGCACTGGTGCCTGAGCACCGCCGTCACTCTGCCGGATGGCTGCACCACACGCATCCTCGGTGTCGACTACCGATCGTTCCTGCCAGCCGGCATTCTCGACCCCAATCAAAACACCCAGGAGGCCTGCTACAACGCGTTCGGCGAAGTGTTGGTGACCAGCTTCTATGGCACCGAACTGGGCGAGAAGGTCGGTTTTCACTCCCTGCGTAATTACATGCCTCCCGAAGACCGAAGTCCCGCAGGCGCCATTGCCGACAAGATCAAAGCGATCGGTCATTACGCCACCGCCACCTTCTCCGCCCCCTTCAGTTGGATGGGCAAAGTGCCCCCGGCCGCTCTCGCCTCCTGGCTGGAATGGGCCCGCGGCGAAGGTTTCATATTGCCCGACGGCCATCTCTGCAGCCGGGCGCGGGTGCATCTCGAGGGGTTGTTGGAAGATCCTACTGCGGACGAGAAACTGCTCCAGCGGTACGTCAATGATGCTCATCGCGAACCCGTGCATGTGCTCACCTTGCAGGCCGACCGCTATCCCGGCGACCCAGAGCTGCAGATCCGCGCGGCCATCGCCTGCTGGGACGGCTTCGGCCGTTCCCTGCAAACCAAGCAGGAAGTCGAACCCGGCCTGGCGTGGTGGGTGGAGGAGAATGACCAACTGACACTCGACAAATACGGCCGGCCCAAGGAAGCAGAGGCCGCCCGGCGCTGGCGGGTCAGCGAGCGGGTCGAGTACAACAACAAGGGCGAAACGGTGCGCATCTATCGGCCTTACTTCGCCAACACGTTCCGCTACATCAATGACGAGGCGATACGTGAAGCCGGGTATCACGACCAGCAGTTCTACGACGCCGCCGGCCGGCCGACACACACCGTGCTGGCGAAAAAAATGCTGCAGGGCACTCCGCCCGAAGAAAAACCGTTGCGCCGGGAAAAGCGCTATCGCACCTGGTACATCATCGAGTCCGATGAAAACGATAATTTTGATCCGCCCAAACCTGTAGAGGAAACACGACGGATCAACAGGACACTGCATTGAACCCGGACATTCATCGGCATACGCCCCGGTTAGCGGTTATCGACAGCCGGGGCTGCAGGTGCGGTTCCGGATGTAGACATGCACCAAGGCAATTGCGTCGAAAGCCCCATTTCAAACCCTACAATCGTGACGCAAAGAACATCCGTCTATATGTAGCCGACGCAAGCTCGTAGATCTTCTGCAGCCCTTGTCTCTTCAGGCGGTTCACCATGCTATCGTGCCCGCCCGACTTTCTACCTGTTTGTGCCAGCATGCTGCCGATTTCCCGTAACGTGCGTTTGTCGCTGTACATCCTGTTGATCATCGCCGGCGCCGCCATCGCCGCGACCCTGGCCATGCGCCACGCCGTGCGCCAGTCAATGGTCGAAGACGCCGCCCGAGCCAATCAGCAACTGGCGCTCTATGCCACGTCCCTGCATACCCTGATCGAACGTTACCGCGCCCTGCCCGCCGTGCTGGCGCTGGACCCGGAGTTGCGCTCGGCACTCAAGGGGACGGTGAGCCCCGGGCAGCAGGATGCGTTGAACCGCAAACTGGAAAAGATCAACGGCGCCGCCGAGTCCTCGACCCTGGAATTGCTCGATCGCACCGGTCTGGCCGTGGCGGCGAGCAACTGGCGTTTGCCTAGCAGTTATGTCGGCCATAACTACGGTTTCCGTCCCTATTTCAACCAGACCCGCACCCAGGGCACCGGGCGTTTTTACGCGGTAGGCGTGACCAGCGGGATTCCCGGCTACTTCCTCTCCAGCGCGGTCAGCGATGACGACGGGCAGTTCCTCGGCGCCATGGTGGTGAAACTGGAATTTCCCGAACTGGAACGCGAGTGGCGCCAGGGCAGCGACACGCTGTTGGTCAGCGACGCGCGCGGGATCATCTTCATCGCCAACCAGCCGGGCTGGCGCTATCGCCTGCTCAAGCCGCTCGGCGACAGCGATCACGCCGAACTCAAGGCCACCCGCCAATACGACAAGCAGCCCCTGACGCCGCTGGCGTTTCAATCATTGCGGCGCTTCGACGACAACAGTGACCTCGTCCGGGTCAATGGCCCGGACGGCAAGGCGGACTACCTGTGGGAGTCCCTGCCGCTGACTGCCGAGGGCTGGACCCTGCATCTGCTGCGGCGCCCGCAAGTCGCCTTCGAAGACAGCCGCAATGCTGCCCTCGCTGCGGCCGGCTTGTGGTTGACCCTGGTGTTTCTGCTGCTGTTTCTCAATCAGCGCTGGCGCATGGCCAAGCTGCGCCAGCGCAGCCGAGAAGAACTCGAACAACTGGTGCAAGAGCGTACCCGCGACCTGCGCACCGCCCAGGAGGGCCTGGTGCAGTCGGCCAAACTCGCGGCGCTGGGGCAGATGTCCGCCGCCCTGGCCCACGAGATCAACCAGCCGCTCACCGCCCAGCGCATGCAGTTGGCGACCTTGCGCCTGCTGCTCGACCACGGCCGGGTCGACGACGCCTACAAGGCGCTCAAACCGGTGGATGAAATGCTCACGCGCATGGCCGCCCTCACCGGCCACCTGAAAACCTTCGCCCGCAAAAGCCCCAGCGGTTTGCGCGAACGCCTGGACCTGGCGACGGTGGTGGACCAGTCGTTGCAACTGCTCGACACCCGGCTGCGCGACGAACAGGTCAGCACCGTGTTGCACCTGACCCGTCCGGCCTGGGTGCGCGGCGATGCGATTCGCCTGGAACAGGTGCTGATCAACCTGCTGCGCAACGCCCTCGATGCGATGCAGGACAAACCCTGCAAACGCCTGGAAATCCGCCTCGAAGCCGACGAACAATTGTGGCGCCTGAGCGTGATCGACAACGGTGGCGGTATCGCCGAAGAGAACCTGTCCAAGGTGTTCGATCCATTCTTCACCACCAAACCGGTGGGCGATGGCCTGGGCATCGGTTTGGCCGTATCGTTCGCCATCGTCCACGAATCCGGCGGGCGCCTGACTGCCGACAATCATGACAAAGGTGCCGTGTTTACCCTGACCTTGCCCATCGACCAGGAGGTGCATGAACCATGCTGAACTCAGTGATGGTGGTGGACGACGAAAGCAGCATCCGCAGTGCCGTCGAGCAATGGTTGAGCCTGTCGGGTTTCGAGGTGCAGCTGTTCAGCCGCGCCGACGAGTGTCTGGCGCAGCTACCGAAGCATTTTGCCGGGGTGATTCTCAGCGATGTGCGCATGCCCGGCATGACTGGCCTGGAACTGCTGGCCGAGGTGCAACGCCGGGATGCCGATTTGCCGGTGATCCTGTTGACCGGCCACGGCGACGTACCGATGGCCGTCGAGGCCATGCGCGACGGCGCCTACGATTTCCTCGAAAAGCCCTTCAGCCCGGAAACCCTGCTCGGCAGCCTGCGCCGCGCCCTCGACAAGCGCCGGCTGGTGCTGGAAAACCGCGCACTGCACGAGCAGGCAGACAACCGCGCCAAACTCGATGCCACGCTGCTCGGCGTGTCCCGTGGCTTGCAGACCCTGCGTCGGCAGGTGCTGGACCTGGCAGCCCTGCCGGTGAACGTGCTGATTCGCGGGGAAACCGGTAGCGGCAAGGAGCTGGTCGCACGCTGCCTGCATGACTTCGGGTCGCGAGCCGACAAGCCCTTTGTCGCACTCAATTGCGCGGCCATCCCGGAGCAACTGTTCGAGGCTGAACTGTTCGGTCACGAGAGCGGTGCGTTCACCGGGGCGTCTGGCAAGCGCATCGGCAAACTCGAATACGCCGACGGTGGCACGCTGTTTCTCGATGAAATCGAAAGCATGCCGCTGGCCCAGCAGGTGAAATTGCTGCGGGTGTTGCAAGAGCAGAAGCTTGAGCGACTGGGTTCGAACCAGAGCATTCGCGTGGATTTGCGCATCATTGCCGCGACCAAACCGGACCTGCTCGACGAAGCGCGGGCCGGACGTTTTCGCGAAGACCTGGCCTATCGCTTGAACGTCGCAGAACTACGACTGCCGCCCTTGCGCGAACGCCGTGAAGACATCCCGCTGCTGTTCGAATCCTTCGCCCAAAACGCCGCCGAACGGCTGGGACGTAAATTTCCACCGTTGAGCGGTGCGCAGTTGAGTCACCTGCTGAGCCACGACTGGCCAGGCAATGTGCGCGAACTGGCGAACGTCGCCGAGCGTCAGGTACTGGGGCTCGGTGAGCCGGAGCCCTTGGGCATCGAGCCCGGCCAGTCACTGGCGGCGCAGCAGGAAGCCTTTGAAGCACAGTGCCTGCGCGCGGCGTTGACCCGGCACAAGGGTGATGTCAAGGCGGTGCTCGAAGAACTGCAACTGCCGCGGCGGACCTTCAATGAAAAGATGCAGCGGCATGGGTTGAGCAGAGAGATGTTCCTGCAAGAGACCTGAGTTTGCAGTGTCTGTCCTGGCCCCATCGCGAGCAAGCTCGCTCCCACAGTGGATCTGTGTACGCCGAACATTGTGGGAGCGGGCTTGCTCGCGAAGAGGCCGGCAAAGGCAGTACAAACACACCGCCAGATGAGCAACTTTCCGCTCACCACCACCCACAGACAAGCGGATTTCCGCTCATCAAAACACCACCACCCCTCTAAACCGGCCCTCTCCCCCTTGGCACAGCTCCTGCTATAGCCCCTGCAGGCTGCGTTTAAACGCGCTCCACAAAAACAATTAAACGAAGGATCCTTCAATGGATAACTCCAACTCCCTGCCGCTTGGGTCGGCTGCCGTGCCGGCCAAAGAAAGAACCACGTCCAGCCGCATCAAATCGATCTTCAGCGGTTCCGTCGGCAACATGGTCGAGTGGTACGACTGGTACGTCTACGCCGCCTTCTCCCTGTACTTCGCCAAGACCTTCTTCCCCAAGGGTGACACCACCGCCCAGTTGCTCAACACCGCCGCGATCTTCGCCGTGGGCTTCCTGATGCGTCCGATCGGTGGCTGGCTGATGGGGCTGTATGCCGACAAGGTCGGGCGCAAAAAGGCCCTGATGGCCTCGGTGTACCTGATGTGCTTCGGTTCGCTGCTGATCGCCCTGAGCCCGAGTTATGAAGTCATCGGCATCGGTGCGCCGATCCTGCTGGTGTTCGCGCGCTTGCTGCAAGGCCTGTCGGTGGGTGGCGAATACGGCACCTCCGCCACTTACCTCAGCGAAATGGCCACCAAGGAACGTCGCGGCTTCTACTCCAGCTTCCAGTACGTGACCCTGATCTCCGGCCAGCTCATCGCCCTGGCGGTGTTGATCGTGCTGCAACAACTGCTGACCACCGAAGAGCTCTACGCCTGGGGCTGGCGCATCCCGTTCGCCATCGGCGCGCTGTGTGCCGTGGTGGCGTTGTACCTGCGTCGCGGCATGGAAGAGACCGAGTCCTTCACCAAGAAAGAAAAAGCCAAGGAAAGCGCGATGCGCACCTTGATGCGTCACCCCAAGGAACTGATGACCGTGGTCGGCCTGACCATGGGCGGTACCCTGGCGTTCTACACCTACACCACCTACATGCAGAAATACCTGGTGAACACCGTCGGCATGAGCATTTCCGACTCCACCACCATTTCCGCCGCCACGCTGTTCCTGTTCATGTGCCTGCAACCGATCGTCGGCGGGCTGTCGGATAAAATCGGTCGCCGGCCGATCCTGATTGCCTTCGGCATTCTGGGCACCCTGTTCACCGTGCCGATCCTCACCACCCTGCACACCATCACGACCTGGTGGGGCGCGTTCTTCCTGATCATGGCGGCGCTGATCATCGTCAGCGGCTACACCTCGATCAACGCCGTGGTAAAAGCCGAACTGTTCCCGACCGAAATCCGCGCCCTGGGCGTAGGCCTGCCGTATGCACTGACCGTTTCGATCTTCGGCGGCACCGCTGAATACATCGCACTGTGGTTCAAGAGCATCGGCATGGAGACGGGCTACTACTGGTACGTGACCGCCTGTATTGCCGTGTCGTTGCTGGTGTACATCACCATGAAAGACACCCGCAAACATTCGCGGATCGTCACTGACTGACAGACGTCAGGCAGTTACCGCAAGGGTGACTGCCAAGCCCCCTTCGCGAGCAGGCTCGCTCCCACAGGTTGACCGCGTACCCTCGGAGGAATGCGGTCCAATGTGGGAGCGAGCTTGCTCCTACAGGGGGAAGGTCGGACTGGAAATCCGCGGCGCGTGCTTGCACCATGCACGTCTCCCCGCAAGCTCTGGAAACTCTCCCCAATGCCCGACGACATCCACTTCTACGAACCCGCCAACGGTCACGGCCTGCCCCACGATCCGTTCAACGCCATCGTCGGCCCGCGTCCCATCGGCTGGATCTCTTCACAGGATGCCGAAGGCCGCTTGAACCTGGCGCCCTATAGCTTCTTCAACGCCTTCAACTACATTCCGCCGATCATTGGTTTTTCCAGCGTCGGACGCAAAGACAGCCTGAACAACATCGAACAGACCGGCGAGTTCGCCTGGAACCTGGCCACACGGCCGCTGGCCGAGCAGATGAACCAGAGCTGCGCGATGGTCGGGCCTGAGGTCAACGAGTTCGAACTGGCCGGCCTGACGACCGTTGCCTCGAAAGTCATTCAGGTGCCACGGGTGGCCGAAAGTCCGGTGTCCTTCGAGTGCAAGGTCACGCAGATCATTCAGTTGCAGCGAGCGGACGGCAATGTGGTGCCGAGCTGGCTGATCCTCGGCGAAGTGGTCGCCGTGCATATCGCCAAATGGCTGTTGAAGGATGGGGTATACGACACCGCCGCGGCAGAACCGATTCTGCGCGGCGGCGGGCCGGCGGATTATTTCCAGCTGGGGCCTGAGGCGTTGTTCAAGATGTACCGCCCGGGGGCGGTGAAGTGATCACCAGAGCAGGTCGGCGTCTTCTTTGACGTCCTTGAGGTGGGTCAGCTCTTTGGCCGCTGCCAGGTCGGCGTCATGGGCGGTCTTGAAGATCTGGCCTTCCAGCACTTTGTGAAAACGCGGAACGCCGGAACCACCCAGCGCCTTGACGGCGATAGCGGCGTGGTACCCCCCCTCGCCCGGTACTACAGCGGAAACAGCTTCGAAGTGATCAAAGGCTTTACGTGCCATGTCGCGCATCCTGGCTGATTGAGAATGCCGTCATTAAACCCTCAACCGGCCAGTTTGTGTACCTCCAGTGCGGACTGTCCCAGGGCCTGCGCCGCCGAGACATCCTTGAAGGTGTGGAAATCCAGACTGTTGACCACCAGTTCCTGCACCAGCTCGGCAAAAATCTCCATCGCCGGCGTGTTGAAGTAGGCGGTCATGGCCTGTTGATCACTCCAGAAACCGGACACCAGCCACAGTTCCGGATCGCACTGTGAATGCTGCAAGGCAAAGCTCAGGCAGCCTGGCGCTGCGCGGGACGGTTCGATCAGGGCGCTGAGGCGCACTCCGAGTTCCGCCGAGCGCCCGGCGCGCGCTCGAACGAAGGCCATATGACTGACGGGGATTTGCGTGGACATGTTCAACCCTCCCGGGGAGTCGCGTGGCAGCCGGGGGACGGGCTGCGACAGGATCAAAGGTTAAGGGGCTCTGCCCGGGTGCCGTTAGTCGATTCCTGCCGGTGCATTGCACGATCCTGCGAAACTTCACTGAGTAGCTGTAAAACCCTGTCACAGGTTTGCCCTGTAGGAGCTGCCGAAGGCTGCGATCTTTTGATCTTGTTTTTAAGATCAAAAGATCGCAGCCTTCGGCAGCTCCTACTGGGGTTGGTGGGTGGCAGGCACTGCCTGTCATGCGCCGGCATAGAAGTCCCCCCATGCAGAATCAGGCAAGCATCCGGCAGGATGTGTCTACCGCTGCCACTTGCACAAACTTATGCTCTGCTCCATTCCCTCCATGCCTGCCGAGGATGCCGCGCATGACGTCGCTCGATCACTTTCAAGCCCCGCTGGACACCGACATGGAAAAGCAGCGCGCGGAACTGGCGGCGATCATCCGCCGCAACACCGCCGAAGATGGCAGTTATGCCACGGCCATCGGCTCGCTGTTCATGTCCCGCCACAGCCAGTCCCATGAGTTTGCCCCGGTGCTCGCGCAACCGGCACTGTGCATCATGGCCCAGGGGCGCAAGGAAGTTCAGTTGGCCAACGAATACTTCAACTACGACCCGTTGAACTACCTGGTGGTCTCGGTCTCGATGCCGCTCAGTGGACGGGTGGTGGATGTCTCGGCCGAGGAGCCGATCCTGGCCCTGCGCCTGGACATCGATCCGGCGGAAATCACCGCGCTGATCGCCGACGCCGGCCCCCTCGGCGTGCCCACCCGGCCGACCGGGCGCGGGCTGTATGTCGAGCGGCTCGACACGGCCATGCTGGATGCCGTACTGCGCCTGGCAAGGCTACTGGACACGCCGAAAGACATCGCCATGCTCGCGCCGCTGATTCGCCGGGAGATCCTCTATCGACTGCTGCGCAGCAAACAGGGACATCGGCTGTACGAAATCGCCATCGCCAACAGTCAGAGCCATCGCGTCAGCCAGGCGATCAAATGGCTCAATGGCAACTTTGAACAGCCGTTGCGCATCGATGATCTGGCGAAGGAAGTGAACCTGAGCGTATCGACCCTGCATCACCGCTTCAAGGCGATGACGGCGATGAGTCCGTTGCAGTATCAGAAGCAGTTGCGCCTGCAGGAAGCGCGGCGGTTGATGCTGGCCGAAGGGCTGGAGGCTTCGGCGGCGGGGTATCGCGTCGGGTATGAAAGTCCTTCGCAGTTCAGCCGGGAATACAGCCGGTTGTTCGGCGCGCCGCCGTTAAGGGATCTGGCGCGGTTGCGGTTGAGCGTCTGATCCGGAGTTTTCGGTGCGACTACCGACGCCTTCGCGGGCAAGCCCGCTCCCACAGGGATCGTCGGTGTTCACACAATTTGGTGAACACTAAAAATCTCCTGTGGGAGCGGGCTTGCCCGCGAAGAGGCCAGCTCAGGCACTACAAGTTCTGGATCAGGCCCCCAGTACCCGGCAAGCCTCCGCCGGCAAGGTCACCGACACCGGATGACCGACGCTCAGGCCAAAGCCCTGGCACGGCGTGCTCAGCGCGGTAAACGACACCCCGGAACACTCAACCGTGGTCTCGATGGTCGCGCCGATATCGCGCACGAAGGTCACCTTGCCCAGCAAGCGGTTGCCCGCCGTCGCCTGCGGCGCCGACAGTTGCAGGTCTTCCGGACGAATCAGCATCTTCACCTTTTCCCCTGCCGCAATGCTCTTGCAGATCGGCACTTGCAGCGCATCGCCACCCGGCAGGCTGACCTTGCCGTCGCCCAGCGCCGTGGCCGGGAAGATGTTGCCCGAACCGATGAAGTCCGCGACGAACTCGTTGGCCGGGTGCCGGTAGATTTCAATCGGCGTACCCACTTGCTGCACCCGGTGTTCACCCAGCACGACCACGATATCGGCCATGGTCATGGCTTCACGCTGGTCGTGGGTCACCATGATGGTGGTGATGTTCAGGCGCTGTTGCAGTTGACGGATTTCCACCTGCATCGACTCGCGCAGCTTGGCGTCCAGCGCCGACAACGGTTCGTCGAGCAGGAGGATTTTCGGGTGATTGGCAATCGCCCGGGCAATCGCCACGCGCTGGCGCTGTCCGCCGGAGAGCTTGGCCACCGGACGATCAATCATTTGCTGCAACTGGATCAGCTCCAGCAACTCCACCACCCGCGCCTGCTGGTCAGCCTTGCTGACCCCGCGCAGTTTCAGCGGATAGGCGATGTTCTCGCCCACGGTCATGTGCGGGAACAGTGCCAGGGACTGGAACACCATGCCGAAGTTGCGCAGGTGCGCCGGGGTGTGGCCGATGTCTTCACCGTCCAGGCGGATCTCGCCGCCGGTCAGGGTTTCAAGGCCGGCAATCATGCGCAGCAGCGTGGTTTTGCCACAGCCCGAAGGGCCGAGGAAACACACCAGTTTGCCCTCGGGCAAATGCAGGTTCACATCGGTTACCGCGCAGGCCGAGCCGTAATGTTTCTCGACGTTTTCCAGAATCAGACCAGACATTTGAAGTACCTCAAGAAATCAGAACGAAACGCCACCTTCACCAACCAGCTTCTCCAGCGCCCAGATCAGGACGAAGTCGATCAGCACGATCAGCACGGCAAACGAAAATACGGTCGGGTCGAGCGAAGACACGGTGCGGCTGTACATCCAGATCGGCACGGTCATCACATCGATGGTGTAGAGGAAGTAAGTCACGGTGAATTCGTTGAACGAGACGATGAACGCCAGCAGCATGCCCGCCAGGATCCCCGACTTCATTAACGGCACCACCACATCGACAATCGCCCGCAGCGGTGAAGCACCGAGCATCTGCGCGGCCTCCTCGACTTCGCTGCCGATGGAAAGCATCGCCGCCGTGCAGTTCTTCACCACGAACGGCAGTGCCAGGATCACGTGGGCAATCACCAGGCGCGAGGTGGTCATGTGGAACGGCAAGCTGTCGAACACCAGCAGCAATGCCAGCCCCAACACCACCATCGGGAACACCAGCGGCAACGACATCAGTTGCAGGGCCACGGCCTTGCCGCGGAACTCGCAACGGGTCAGCGCGTAGGCCGCAGGCACTGCGATGATCGTGGCGAAAATCATGGTCAGGCACGACACCAGCAGGCTGGTGCTCATGGCCTGGCCGAGGCTCAGCACATCGCTGGCGTCCGGCGACACGAAGGTGTGCCAGGCGGCCTTGTACCATTGCAGGCTGTAGCTGCTCGGCGGGAAGTCGAGGTTCGACGCGCCGCTGAACGACATCACGATCATGGTCAGGATCGGCAGCACCGCCAGCAGCAGGATGAAGCCCGAGAGGATGCCGGCGAACTTGCCGGTCTCGCCGGGCAACAGCCCATAACGTTTCTTGGTCAGGGTGCTCATTGGGAAGCCTCCAGCATGCGCCGACGACGGCCAGTGATGTATTCGGACAAGGTCATGATCGCGAGGGTGGTGACGATCAGCACCACGCCGGCGGCGGACGCGGCGGGCCAGTTCATCAACGGGGCAATCTGGTCATGCACCATCACCGCCAGCATCGGCACGCGCCGGCCACCGAGCAGCAAGGGCACCACGAAACTGCTGGCGTTGTAGGCGAACACCAGGGTCGCACCGGTAATGATCCCCGGCAGGCTCATCGGCAACACCACCTGGCGAAACACCTGGAAGCGACTGGCGCCGAGGGTGGCAGCGGCTTCTTCGTAGCTGCGGGCGACGCCGCGCATGGCGCTGGCGATCGGCAACACGGCCAGCGGGAAGGCGGTTTGCACCAGGCCCATCAACACGCCGTTCTGGTTATACAACAGCATGATCGGGCGCTTGATCAGGTCCAGGCCCATCAAGGCCTGGTTAAGCATGCCGCCTGGACCGAGGATCACCAGCCAGCCGTAGCTTTGCAGCAGCAGGTTGACCAGCAACGGCAGCAACACCGCCGCCAGGAAGATCCGTCGCACGAACGGCGAGGTCAGGCGCGACATGGTGTAGGCCACCGGGATCGCCAGGATCACTGCGATCACCGCGCTGATCAGCGCCAGGCGCAGGGTCAGCATCAGGGATTTGAGGTAATAGGGTTCCAGCAACTGGGCGTAGCTGGCCAGGCTGAACCCGGACCATTCCGCGCCTTTGGTGCCCACGCTCATGCGCAGTACCAAGAGGCTGGCGGCAATCAGTACGCCAAGAAACAGCATCGACGGCGAGAGGAAAAGCCAGGCGCGCGTCGTTGGCGAAACACCCCGAGCGGCGCGCACGGGAGCGGCACTCACCGGATGGGTCAGAGGTTGGTGTTCCATAGCAAAGGGTCTCGTCAATGGAAAGCGGCTGACAGACACAAGACTTCCAGACGCATCAGCCCCTTGTGGGAGCGAGCCTGCTCGCGAAAGCGGTGTGTCAGTCACATCAATACTGAATGTGTTGACGCATTCGCGAGCAGGCTCGCTCCCACAGGGGATCTTCAGTGTTTGAAGATCCTGTGTACGTCACACGATCAGGAAGAAAAGATTTCCGTGTAACGACGAATCCATTGGTCATGCACGGTCGCCAGGAAGGCGTTGTCGTGCATGATCGCCTTCTCGGCAATCTGCTCCGGCGTGAGGATGTACGGGCTCTTGCGCGCTTCGGCGGAGATGATCGCCTTGGCGTTGACCGGGCCGTTGTAGATGTCTTCAGCCATCTTGCCCTGCACCACTGGGTCCAGGGAGTGGTTGATGAAGGCATAGGCCATGTCGGTATCGCCCGGACGGTTCTTCGGCATCACCGAGAGCATCAGGTCGGTGTAGAAACCTTCCTTCATGCCAAAGGTCGCGCCCAGACCGTAGTTCGGATCGCGGATCTGTTTCGGGAAGAACGCCGGTGCGTACAGGCCGCCCATGTCCAGGGAACCGGTGCGGAACAGTTCGGCGATCTGGTTCGGGTTTTCACCCAGGGTCACCACACGATCTTTCAGCTCGGCGAGTTTCTTGAAGCCAGGTTCAATGTTGTGCTCGTCACCACCGGCCAGTTTGGCGGCGATGATGATCAGGTCCATGGCCTCGGTCCAGTTCGGCGGTGGCAGGAAGATGTTCGGCGCCGCGTCGGCATCCCACAGGGAGGCGTAGCTGGTCGGGGCTTCTTTCTGGGTGCGGGTGCTGTAGACCAGACTGTTGCACCACAGCAGGTAACCGATACCGTGGCCATTGGCGCCGGTGCGGTATTTCTCCGGTACATCGACCAGGTTGGGAATGCGGTTGAGGTCGGGTTTTTCCAGCAGGTTGGCGGCGGCCAGACCTTCGGCGCCAACGCCTGCCAGGGTGATGATGTCGTACTGCGGACGATCACCGCCGGCCTTGAGTTTGGCGACCATTTCCGAGGTACTGCCGGTGCGGTCAGCGATGACCTTGCAGCCGTACTTGTCTTCGAACGTCGCAGCGATGTTGCGCAGTGCAGCCAGGCCGGTGTCATCGGACCAGGTCAGCAAACGCAGGGTCTTGCCGGCAAAGCGTGTGTCGCTGGCATTGGCCTTGATGAACGGCATGCTCATGGCTGCCGCTGCAACCGAGGCTACGCCCACGGTCTTGATGAATTGACGTCTGTTCAGATCATGCTCGCCCATTACGGACTCCCTTTGTTTTTGTAGGTATAAGGCAGGTCGAAACTGTTGCATCCGCGCGACTGGGTAGCGTTAACCCCTCTGTTTTCGGGGGTTTGGCTGAACCAGCGAGTTCATCCTGAGGTCGCGTAAAACACCTGACTATCGATAAAAATTCATTGAAGCCATGACGCCAGCGCATGCCTACTTTCGGGGCACGCGGATGGCTTTTCTGTAGGAGCGAGCCTGCTCGCGATGGACGCAAGGGCACCGCGCTCATTCAGGTACCCCGCGTTATCGTTGACGTCCATCGCGAGCAGGCTCGCTCCTACAGTGATCGGTGTCAGACGGCCCGGATCACGTGTTTGATTTCCTGGAAAGCCTGCAAGCCCCACGGCCCCAATTCACGGCCTATGCTGCTCTGCTTGTAGCCGCCCCAGGCGGTCTGCGGGAAGATCACCTGCGGAGCATTGATCCATACAAGCCCCGCCTGCAAAGCGTTGGCGACGCGGTCGGCGGTCTCGGCATTGCGCGTGACCACACTGGCGACCAGGCCGAACTGGCTGTCGTTGGCCAGGGCAATCGCTTCGGCTTCAGAGGCAAAACTGCGCACGCAGATCACCGGGCCGAAAATCTCTTCACACCACAGTGCACTGCCCTGGGGCACGTCGGTGAAAACCGTCGGCTGCAAAAAATATCCGCGTGGCAGGTCCGCCGGGCGATTGCCACCGCAAACCAGTTTGGCACCGGCGCTCAAACCACGATCGATGTGGCCCAGGACACGCTGGTATTGCGCCTGATTGACCAGCGCGCCCATTTCCACGTTCGGGTCGAACGGGTCGGCCACGCGAATCGCTTCGGCACGGGCCTTCACTCGGCTGAGGAATTCATCGGCCAGTTCATCGGCCACCAGCACGCGACTGGTGGCGGAGCACATCTGCCCGGCGTTGAAGAAACCACCGCCGCAAGCCACTTCCACCGCCAGGTCGAGATCGGCATCGGCCAGCACCAGCAGCGATGATTTGCCTCCCAGTTCCAGGCTCACGCCTTTGACGGTTTCCGCCGCCCGCTGCATGACCTGCACGCCAACGGCGTTGCTGCCAGTGAAGGAAATTTTCGCGATACGCGGATCCGCCGACAATGGCGCGCCAACAGCCAGGCCAGTGCCACACACCAGGTTGAACACGCCCGCCGGCAAGCCGGCTTGGGCGATGATCGTTGCCAGTTCCAGCTCTGGCAGCGGCGTGACTTCCGAAGGCTTGAGCACCACGCAGCAACCGGCGGCCAGGGCCGGGGCGAGTTTCCAGGCGGTGGTCACCATCGGGAAATTCCACGGCACGATCAGGCCGACTACACCGCAAGGTTCGCGGCGCAGGCGAGCGCTGAAATCGTCGCTCGGCAGTTCGATGGCGCTGTCCTGTTTCGCGTCCAGCCCTTCGGCCAGACCGGCGTAATACTCGAACGTGGCGATCACGTCATCGACGTCGATGGCGGCTTCGAATTGCGGCTTGCCGTTGTTGCTCGACTGCAAGTGCATCAGTTTTTCACGGTTGGCCTGCACTCCCGCGGCGATTTTGCGCAGGATGGCAGCGCGTTCGGCACCGGTAGTTTTCGACCAGCCGGCGAACGCCCGGGTCGCCGCGCTCACCGCTTGATCAACCGCACGCTCATCGCCGCCATTGACCGTGGTCAACAGGGCTTCGGTCGCCGGATTGATAACGCGCAGGTGTTCATTGCCGGCCGACCATTGGCCGTTGATGTACAGGCCATCCAGGGTAGTCGGGAAAGTCATTTCGACACCGCCTTCATCCACTCGGCCTGGTCGATTTCAATCAGGGTCGGGCCCTGGCGATCGTGGGCCACACGCAATGCGCCGCGCAATTGCTCGACACTGCTGACGGCTTCGGCCGCGCAGCCCAAGGCCTTGGCCACCCCAATGAAGTCCGGTGTGTAGATGTCCACACCGACCGGCTCGATGGCACGGTTGACCATGTATTTCTTGATCTCTTCGTAGCCCTGGTTATTCCACAGCAGCACGATGACCGGAGTGCGCGCTTCAACGGCGCTGGCCAGTTCCGGCAGGGTGAACTGCAGGCCGCCGTCACCGATCAGGCACACCACGGGCGGGCGAGCACCGTCTTTAGCGCTGCCGCCGAGCCAGGCGCCAATCGCCGCCGGCAAGGCGTAACCGAGGGTGCCGTAACCGGTGGACGAGTTGAACCAGCGACGTGGACGCTCCGGGTTGAACGTCAGGTTGCCGGTGTATACCGGTTGGGTCGAATCACCGACGAACACCGCGTCCGGCAGTTCATACAGGACGGTTTCAAGGAAACGGGTCTGGGCCAGGGTCGGTGCATCCCAGGTGGTGGCCAGGTCTTCACGCAGACGAGCGGCCCGTACCTGGCCCCAATCGTTGCGGCGTTCGGCCAGGGACTTGTGCGACAAGGCGCTGAGCAAGGCCTGGGCAGCGTTGCGCGAGTCGGCCACCAGCGCCACGTGCGGCGGGTAGTTGCGCACGGTCTGGTCCGGGTCGATGTCCACGCGCAGCAACTTGCCAGGAATCTCGAAGCCACCGGCGAAGGTCACGTCGTAGTCGGTCTCGGCCAGTTCGGTGCCGATGGCCAGGACCACGTCGGCCTCGGCGACCAGCGCACGGGTGGCGACCAGGCTCTGGGTCGAACCGATCAGCAACGGGTGGCCGGAGGCGAGCATGCCCTTGGCATTGATGGTCAGGGCGACCGGCGCGTCCAGCAGCTCGGCCAGCGCAGTCAGCTCGGCGGCTGCGTCGATGGCACCGCCACCGGCGAGAATCAGCGGACGCTTGGCGTTGGCCAGCAATTCGGTCATGCGCGACACGGCACTCGGCGAAGCACCGGCGCGGTCGATGTTGACCGGCAGGCTGCTGAGCAGCTCGTCAGCGTCTTCGACCAACACATCCAATGGAATTTCAATGTGCACCGGACGCGGACGGCCCGCCTGGAACAGCGCAAAGGCGCGAGCCAGCACACCCGGCAATTCCGCCGCCGACATCAGGGTGTGGGAGAACGCCGCGACACCGGCACACAGTGCGCCCTGGTTCGGCAGTTCATGCAGCTTGCCGCGACCGCCGCCCAACTGGCTGCGCGATTGCACGCTGGAGATCACCAGCATCGGGATCGAATCGGCGTAGGCCTGGCCCATGGCGGTGGTGATGTTGGTCATGCCAGGGCCGGTGATGATGAAGCACACACCCGGTTTGCCGCTGGTGCGGGCGTAGCCGTCGGCCATGAAGCCGGCGCCCTGTTCATGGCGCGGCGTCACGTGGTTGATGCTCGAACGGGCCAGCCCGCGATACAGCTCCACGGTATGAACCCCCGGAATGCCGAACACCTGCTCGACTCCGTAGTTTTCGAGTAACTTGACCAATACTTCGCCGCACGTCGCCATGTCTTTGCCCTTTTTGTTCGTTTGAGACGCCGGGCATGCGCTGTGTTTATGATGGATTGGCAGGCCCGGGAATGGCCTCATTGGAACGGGCGACACGTAGCCGCAACAATGGATAAAAAGTCATACTAGCCATGTCCTCACGTCATACCTTGGATCCCAATGAAACGACTGCCTCCCCTGCCGGCGCTGCACACTTTTCTGATTACCGCGCAGTGCTGCAATTTCACCCGGGCCGCCGAACAACTGCACATTACCCAGGGCGCAGTCAGCCGGCAGATCGCCGGGCTGGAAGATCACCTGGGTTATGAGCTGTTCATTCGCCAGGCCCGAGGCCTGGACCTGACTGCCGAAGGACGGGAGTGGTTGCCACGGGTGCAGCAGATTTTCGGCCTGATCGATGAGGCCGTGGAACAGATCGGCGAGAAGCGCGAAACCCTGCAACTCAAGGCACCGACCTGCGTCATGCGCTGGTTGCTGCCGCGCCTGCTGCAATGGCAAAGGGAACGCCCGGACGTGCCGGTGGAACTGACCACCACGGTCAAGCACGGCGTGGATTTTCATCTCGAGCAGTTCGATGCGGCGGTGATGTACGGCGCACCGCCGGACAATTCACTGATGTCGCAAAAACTCTTCGATGAACAACTCACGCCGGTGTGTTCCAGACCGATGCTCGAAGGCCCCATGCCCCTGCAGACACCCGCCGATCTGCAACAACACCTGCTGCTGCACCCGACCCGCGATGAACGGGACTGGAAAGCCTGGCTGAAGGCCGCGGAGGTGAATTTGACCAATGTCGGCAAGGGGCAGCATTTCGAAACACTGGACCTGGCGATGTCGATGGCGTCCCAGGGAACGGGGGTGGCGATTGGCGACTGGTCGCTGATCGGCGATGACCTGAATGCCGGGCGGCTGGTCATGCCATTCGATTTGAAGGTCACAACAGGACTGGCGTATTACCTTGTATTCCCCGAAAAACCCGGACCTTCGCCGAAGTTACGTGAATTGATGGGATGGCTGGTGGAGCAGGCGCAGTCTCGCTGAACCGCCACCTGTAGGAGCTGCCGCAGGCTGCGATCTTTTGATCTTGTTTTTAAAAAGCAAAATCAAAAGATCGCAGCCTGCGGCAGCTCCTACATGGATTGCGGTGTCAGTACCCAACTGTAAACCGTTGCCGCGAATGCTTTGGCGCCTCGAGTTCGTCGAGCATTGCAATCGCATAGTCGGCGAACGTGATCCAGCTACGCCCTTCGCTGCTCACCAGCAAATCATCCTGGCCGAGACGGAATCTCCCGGTGCGCTCGCCCTCGACAAATTCGGCCGAGGGCGACAGGAAGGTCCAGTCCAGATCCCGCTCTTCACGCAAGTTTGCGAGGAATTCGGCACCGGCGCTGGCCTCTGCCTTGTAAGCCTCAGGGAAACCATCGCTGTCGATCACTCGAGTGCCATCGGGCAACAAGAGCGAACCCGCACCGCCGACTACCAGCAAGCATTTGACCCCGGCTTTCTTCACCGGCCCGATGACGGCACTGGCAGGCAGCGTTGCGAAATGTGCCGCGCTGATGACTGCGTCATGCCCCTCGATGGCTGCTTGCAATGCACTGGCATCCAGAGCGTCGACGTTGCGTGTGACCACACCCGCACGCTGGCTGATTTTCGATGTGTCGCGGGCAATGGCGGTAACGCTGTGACCGCGACGCAGGGCTTCTTCCAGCAGTTGGCTACCGGCACGACCGGTGGCACCGATGATTGCGATGTTGCTCATGACGTACTCCAGTTGGCTTGAAAGTATCGGTATCAATTAGCGCTGACTTTTGTGGCGAGGGGGCTGCCCCCGTTCGGCTGCGCAGCAGTCGTAAACCTGTGTCTATGGGGTGCCTGAAGGAATGCAGGGGAGTGCTTCGCACTCCAACGGGGGCAAGCCCCCTCGCCACAAAAGCCCCCGCTCATGTCAAAGACTCACTCCCCCCACTTCATCTCGCCCTTGGCGACTTTGGCGCTCAGCTCCAGGGAGCTTTCGTCACCCAGGGTCGGGAAACGCTTTTTCATCGCGGCGATCAGTGCGGCAGAATCCCTCGCTTTGGCGGTTTCTTCATCGAAAGCCTTGATGTAATCGGCTGTGAACTGCACCGCGGCGAGGGCATGGTTGTCGTCGCCGAGGTAATGCCCCGGCACGACAGTCTTCGGTTTCAGGGTTTCAATGGAATGCAACGTAGCCAACCAATCGGCATGGGACTGTGCCGTTTGCGTGTCGGCCATCCACACATGGATATTTTGCGCCACCACAACACCACCGACGACCGCCTTGATCGACGGAATCCACACAAAGCTGCGATCCGGCTGCGCCCCCTCAAGTCCAAGCACCTGCAACTTCTGCCCTTCGAGGATCAGGCTGTCGCCCTTGAGCACGTCCGGCACGATGGTTTTGGCCGGCACATCGGCGCCCATTTTCGGCCCCCAGAAGGCCAGCTTGCCGTCGACGGTTTGCTTGATGTGATCAACAGTCGGCTGCGAGGCGAGGACCTTGGCCTTGGGAAACGCGGCGGTCAGGGTGTCGAGACCGAAGTAGTAGTCCGGGTCGCCGTGACTGATGTAGATGGTGGTCAATTGCTTGCCGCTGGCGCGGATTTTTTCCACCACCTGCTCGGCCTGGGATTTGCCGAATTGGGCATCCACCAGAATCGCTTCCTTTTCGCCGCTGACCAGCACCGAGGTCACCGGGAAAATGGCTTTTTCGCCAGGGTTGTAGACATCCAGCGTCAGGGGCGAGGCGCTGGCGTGGGCGGCAAAACCGAAGGTGGTGGCCAGCAAAACTCGCTTAAGTGAGGTGAAACCGATCATCTGTTGCTCCGTGATCCCGATGCCATATTTGGCGATGCCTTTTGTAGGAGCGAGCCTGCTCGCTCCTACATGAACCCAGAGCTTAGTTGCCTGACTCGGTACAAAAAATGCGATGCTTGAACATAGTTTGTTTCTGAAAGCGGGCAAATCATGGATCGTCTTCAAGCAATGCGTGTGTTCGTCACGGTGGTCGACCTCGGCAGCCAGTCGGCCGCCGCCGATCACCTGGAGCTGTCACGGCCGGTGGTGTCGCGGTATCTGGCGGAACTGGAAGATTGGGTTGGCGCGCGCCTGATGCATCGCACCACACGCAAGTTGAGCCTGACCGCCGCCGGCAACGAGATCCTGCCCCGCTGCCGGCAGATGCTCGACTTGTCCAGCGACATGCAAGCCGCCGTCAGCGAACCGGACGACGCACCACGCGGCCTGCTGCGGATCAGTGTCAGCACCTCGTTCGGCCAGGCGCAACTGGCCGATGCCATGGCCGCGTATGTCAAGCGCTACCCCGGCGTCAGCGTCGACATGCAGATGCTCGACCGCACCGTGAACCTGGTGGATGAGCGCATCGACCTGGCGATCCGCACCAGCAACGATCTGGACCCGAACCTGATCGCCCGCCGCCTGACGGTTTGCCGCTCGGTGATCTGCGCTTCCCCTGCTTACTTGCGCGAACATCCAGCGCCGCAACGGGTCGAGGACCTGAGCCTGCACAATTGCCTGACCCACTCCTACTTCGGCAAAAGCCTCTGGCATTTCGAGCAGGACGGCGAGCAGGTTTCAGTACCGGTGCAGGGCAACATCAGCGCCAACGAGGCCAGCACGCTGTTGCGCGCAACGATCGCCGGCGCCGGGGTGGCGATGCTGCCCACCTACCAGGCCGGCGTGCACATTCACAGCGGCGAATTGATTCGCCTGCTGCCGGCGGCCGAACCCCGGCAAATGAACGTGTATGCGGTGTACGCCTCACGCAAGCACATGCCGGTGGCGCTGCGCAGCTTGCTGGATTTTCTGGTTGTGAGGTTTCCGGAAGAACCGACGTGGGATATCGGCCTGTAACCCGATCAAAATGTGGGAGCGGGCTTGCTCGCGAAGAAGTCGGTACATTCGATGCAAATCTTGTGCATGAAATGCCGCTTTCGCGAGCAAGCCCGCTCCCACAGGGGAAGTCATCAGTGGACTGAATGGTGCGTGATGGCTAGCAACTCACCAGCGCTGACCTATGCTCAAAGTAGTACCGAAAGGTATTCGTTCAGAGGTCAACGCCATGAACATCAGAACAAGAAGATACCTCGCGATCTTCATCACCTGCGCGGTCACGCTCGGGCTGTATGGCGCTGCCGCCTGGCGCGTCGAGCAACTGCGCAACCTGCCCCGAGAAGCCGCGAGCTGCAACTTCGAGCGCTGCATCCCCCACAACGCCACCCTCAACGCCCTCCGGTAACGAAGGGGGTCAGGCTTCGTTGTCCTGATCGGCCTTCAAGCGGTCGCGGAAGGCCTTGGGCGAAATCCCCACACGACGCCGGAACAGGCGAGTGAAGTTGGTCGGATCGGAAAACCCCAACACGTCGGACATTTCATAAATGGTCATGCTGGTGTAGGTCAGCAAGCGCTTGGCCTCCAGCAATTGCCGTTCGTGCATGATCTGCAACGCTGGTTGCCCCGCCAGCTCACGACAGGTGCCGTTGAGGTGCGATACGGAAATCCCCAGCCGGTGCGCCAGATCCTCGACCTTGACGTGCTGGCGATAAGTCTCTTCCACCAGTTGAATAAAGCCGTTGAGGTATTCCCGGGCCCGCTGCGGTCGCGCCATGGCGGTGCGACGCTGGATCACCTGGCGGCTGACCCACACCACGATCACGCTGACCAGCGAATGCATGAGCATTTCCCGGGCCGGTTGATGACTGTTGTATTCGCTCTGCAAGGCACTGAACAGGCTGTTGAGGTACTCGGCGTCCTTGCCTGCTGGGTAACTTTCGGCCTGGGCCAGGGCATTGACCGATTGCCCCAACTGCATCTGCAGATGGGCAATCAGCGGC
Organism: Pseudomonas sp. GNP012; assembly: GCF_054343835.1. NCBI lineage: Bacteria > Pseudomonadati > Pseudomonadota > Gammaproteobacteria > Pseudomonadales > Pseudomonadaceae > Pseudomonas > Pseudomonas sp. GNP012. The sequence continues at coordinate 4,265,349 of NZ_JBTGUU010000001.1, forward strand.
GCGGCCAGGGTCACGACAAAGCCCTCCACGTCTTCGCAAAAGCGAAAGCCATGCACCGACAGCGGTGGCAGGATCTGGATCGCCGGTTCCAGCAGTTGTGTACGCTGGCCTTCGATTTCAAGCTCTGCCTGACCTTTGAATACGAAGAGCAGTTGGCATAAATCAGCGTGGCGGTGGGGTTTGATTTCCCAATGATGTTCGCGGCTGCGTTTGGAAATGGTTTCACAGTGCAGCAAGTCCGGGGTCGGCCAATCCAGGCTTTCACCGTAGAGCTTGAACACCGGAATCGAAGGCAGGTCAGGCTTGTTCATCACTTCAATCCAGGCCTCGGAGTTTGATGGCGGGCGATAATCGCACCGATTGGCAGAATGTACAGCTATCGGCTCAGTTTTCACCTTCAATTGACAGACCCGCAAGGGAAAAATGCAAGCACTCGATCCATAAAAATCATTCACCGACCCTGGTCGCGTGAAGCTTGCGAGTCATAAAAACAATGAAAACGCTGAAAACCCAGGTCGCCATCATTGGTGCCGGCCCTTCAGGCTTGTTGCTCGGCCAATTGCTGCACAACGCCGGTATCGACACCCTCATTCTCGAACGTCAGACCCCGGACTATGTACTGGGCCGAATCCGCGCCGGCGTGCTTGAACAAGGCATGGTAGAGCTGTTGCGCCAGGCCGGCGTGAGTCAGCGCATGGACGCCGAGGGGCTGGTGCATGGCGGCTTCGAACTGGCCCTCGACGGGCGCCAGGTGCACATCGATCTGCACGCCCTCACGGGTGGCAAAACCGTGATGATCTACGGCCAGACCGAGGTCACCCGCGACCTGATGGCCGCCCGTCGGGAGGCCGGCGCGCAAACGATTTACCAGGCAGCCAACGTCGTTCCCCACGGTATGAAAACCGATGAAGCCTTTGTCACTTTTGAGAAGGATGGTGAGACCTGGCGACTCGATTGCGACTACATCGCCGGTTGCGACGGCTTCCATGGCGTGGCGCGGCAATCGATTCCCGCCGACAGCCTGAAAGTCTTCGAACGGATCTACCCCTTCGGCTGGCTCGGGATCCTGGCCGATACCCCACCGGTCCACGACGAGCTGGTCTACGCCCGTCATAAGCGCGGTTTTGCCCTGTGCAGCATGCGCTCGCCGACACGCACCCGTTACTACCTTCAAGTGCCCACCAGCGATCATGTCGATAACTGGTCGGATCAACGCTTCTGGGATGAACTCAAGACGCGGTTGCCACAAGCGTTGGCAGACAAACTGGTGACCGGCCCGTCCATCGAAAAAAGCATCGCGCCGCTGCGCAGCTTCGTGGTCGAACCGATGCAATACGGGCGGATGTTCCTGGTCGGCGATGCCGCGCACATCGTTCCGCCCACCGGCGCCAAGGGCCTGAACCTGGCAGCCAGCGATGTGAGTACGCTGTTCAATATCCTGCTCAAGGTTTACCGTGAAAACCGCGTTGATCTGCTGGAGAAATACTCGCAAATCTGCCTGCGCCGCGTGTGGAAGGCCGAGCGGTTTTCCTGGTGGATGACCTCGATGCTGCACCGTTTCGAGGACCACGATGCCTTTAGCCAGCGCATTGCCGAATCGGAACTGGAGTATTTCATCGGTTCCGAGGCGGGTCGAAAAACCATTGCGGAAAACTATGTCGGGCTTCCTTATGAGGCTATCGAATAGCCTGCTATCGACTTACACTGGCGAGCATCCCCGCTCGCCTTGCCTCGTGCGGGTCAATCAATGCCCGCAGGTTTTCCCGTGACCAATCTCCATCAGCCTGAAACGCCCAAACCCGCCATTCGCAGCGTGCTGATCGCGCTGATGCTGGCGATCTTTCTCGGGGCGCTGGACCAGACCATCGTCGCCGTGTCGATGCCGGCCATCTCCGCACAGTTCAAGGACGTCAGCCTGCTGGCCTGGGTGATTTCCGGCTACATGGTGGCCATGACCGTGGCGGTGCCGATCTACGGCAAACTGGGCGACCTGTACGGGCGGCGCAAGTTGATGCTGTTCGGCATGGGCCTGTTCACCCTGGCGTCGGTGTTCTGCGGCATGGCCCAGAGCATGGAGCAACTGGTTCTGGCGCGGATCTTCCAGGGCATCGGGGCCGGCGGGATGATTTCGGTGAGCCAGGCGATCATCGGTGACATCGTGCCGCCACGGGAGCGCGGTCGTTATCAGGGTTATTTCAGCAGCATGTACGCGGTGGCCAGCGTGGCCGGCCCGGTGCTCGGCGGTTACATGACCGAATACCTGTCCTGGCGCTGGGTGTTCCTGATCAACCTGCCGCTGGGCCTGGGTGCCTGGCTGGTGGCCCATCGCACGCTGGTGGGTCTGCCGGTTCCACAACGCAAACCAGTCATCGATTACCTGGGCACCGTGTTGATGATCATCGGGCTGACGGCATTGTTGCTGGGCATCACGCAGGTCGGTCAGGGTCATTCCTGGCGCAGTGCCGAGGTGCTGGCGCTGCTCGCTTGTGCGGTACTGGTGCTGGGGCTGTTTGTCGTTCACGAGCGGCGGGCACGGGAGCCATTGCTGCCTATGCATCTGTTCGCCAACCGCCCTGCGATCCTGTGCTGGTGCACGATTTTCTTCACCAGTTTCCAGGCCATCTCGCTGATCGTGTTGATGCCGCTGCGCTTCCAGAGCGTCACCGGCGCCGGGGCCGACAGCGCCGCCCTGCATCTGCTGCCGCTGGCCATGGGCTTGCCGATTGGCGCGTATTTCGCTGGCCGCCGCACCTCCGTGACCGGACGCTACAAACCGATGATCCTCACCGGTGCCGCGCTGATGCCCATCGCGATTACCGGCATGGCGTTCAGCCCACCGCAGGCCTTCGTCGTGAGCAGCTTGTTCATGCTGCTCTGCGGGATTGCCTCGGGCATGCAGTTCCCGACATCGTTGGTCGGCACGCAGAACTCGGTGGACCAGCGGGACATCGGCGTCGCCACCAGCACCACCAACCTGTTCCGTTCGCTGGGGGGTGCCGTGGGTGTGGCGTTGATGTCGGCGCTGCTGCTGGCCTTGTTGCAGAGTTCAAGTTTTGCGCACCTGGCCGGCTCGTCGCTGATTGCCGAAGGCAGTTCGGGGAATGTGTTGCTCGACGGGTTGAACGCCGCACCGGGTGAGGCGCAGAACGCCTTGCGTGCTGAATTGCTGCTGACGTTCCGGCACTTGCTGACGGTCAGTGCGGTGGTGTCGTTGCTGGGGCTGGCGGCGGCGATTGCCATGCCGAACATGTTGTTGCGCGGGCGCGAGGACAAGGTTCGATAGGTGGACCGCGTTGTCTGTATTCGCGAGCAAGCCCGCTCCCACAGTTGACCGCGTGCTGATGAAGAACTCGGTCTAATGTGGGAGCGGGCTTGCTCCGGGCGGCGTTCCGACGAAGGCGATCTGACAGTCACTACCATTCAAGGGCTGTAATACCCCACAGCCACCAGAAAATGCCCGACCTTCTTCAGGTAGGCATGCTTGTTCTCGACCTTGCCGGTCACCGGGTTTTTCCAGCGGTATTCGTATTCGCCGTAATCCTGTTTGGCCATCAATGCCAGAATCGGCTCGCCCACAGGCTTGCCTTCCGAGTCTTCGATCTTGCTGAAGTCGGTATTGATCAGCCGCAGGTTGGTGCCGTGGGCCACATAACGCCGGGTGTCCAGGTCGACGACAAACACATACAGGTCATCCTGCAGGTAGCCGCCCTTGAGGGAATTGATCGCCGTCAGGGTGCCCTTTTCGTCCCTGGCCAGATCGGTTGCCGCTTTATTCAGCAAGGCCATGGCCTGTTCAGCGGAGGCTCGGGGCAGGTAATAACCGACCGCCAGAATCCTCTGGCCGACGCGCTGGTAGTAGACATGCTTGCGCTCGACCTTGCCGTCGCTCCAGTTCTGCCAGCGATACTCCGCCTGCTGAATGCCATTGCCCTCTGGCACCTTCAGGGCGTCCTTGAAGGTTTTCTGCAACTCCGGACCCAGCACTTGCGACACGTCCCGACCAATCAACGCCGACGACGGTCCGCCGCTGGCAAGCATCACGCCCTTGGTGTCGAGCACAAAGACGTAACGGTCCTTGTCAACAAACTCGCCCTGGCGACTGAACGCCGCAAAGGCCTTGTCACCGTTCTCGTGGTAGTAGGCCAAGGCTTTTTCCAGCAGGGCGATAGCCGCCTTGCTGTCGTCCTTTTCCGTCCCGGCGGCTTGTGCCTGGCCCAGGCACAGTAAAAACATGCCGCATAACAAGGCGGACTTATGCAGAAACCCCATTGCGTATCCCTCGTTCCTGATGGTGTTTCAAGAGCGTAGACGGCAATGGGGGGAGGCATGGATATTCAGGAAAACACACAGCGGGGGCTTTTGTGGCGAGGGGGCTTGCCCCCGTTGCGCTGCGAAGCGGCGCTAAAACCTGCGACCGGTGATGGCCTGACACACCGCGGTTACCGGTTTTACGACTGCTGCGCAGCCGAACGGGGTGGTGCGGCATTCCGACAAGCCCCCTCGCCACAAGTGCTGCTATTACTGCCGGGCGCGCAACTGCTGTTGCAGGTTCTGGATCTGCGCCTGAAGGGTATTGATGTTGCGGGTGACCTGGCTGCGGAAGGCATCGAACTCCGCGGTATTGGTCGCGCCCGGTGCGGCGGCCGGACGGTTGTCCTGCACGCTCTTGAGCACGACGATATCTTGCTCGAGACGCTCGATGGCAGCGCTCGGGTTGCCTTGCTTCTTCAGGGCGACGATATCGGCACCCAGGCTTTTCAACTGTGCATCGAAGTTTTCCGAGTCGGACGGAGCACTTTTCAGGGCGGCCACTTCAGCACTCAGGGCTTTGACCTCGGCCTGCAACTGCGTATTGACCGCCTGATGCTCAGTGTTCTGGGCAGTCAGCAGTGCAAGGCGCTTGTCCGCTTCAGTGGTTTGCGCCGACATTTGCGCCAGTCGCTTGTCCAGGTCCGAGGCCTGGCCGGCCACACCTTGCTGTTGGGTGCTCTGGTCCTGGAGCTTGCCTTCCAGCTGGCGGATTTGCAGCTTCAAGGCCTCGCTGTCGGTGGTGACACTGGTCTGGCTGGCCACGACCTTTCCGGAAATATCCTGCAGGCGCCCTGCCGCTTCCTCGCTGATCCGCGCGAAACTTTCCTGGGTCGCCACCAGTTGCTGTTCCATCAGGGAGATCTGCTGAAAGCTCCACCAGGCCAGGCCCGCGAACGCAAAGAACAACGCCCCGACCAACGCCCACAGGGGACCGGTACTCGCCGCCTTGACCTTCACCACCGGCGCCGTGCGCGAATGCACGACCGTGCGAGCAGTGGGCGGAAAATCGTCATCGAGAACGTCTGCACGCAGGCTCGGTACATCGTCGAAGTCGTCGTTGGCATCGTTTCGCATGGACATTGAATCAACCTTAGTGAATCACATAATGGCTTTATGCCGCGCAGTATAAACCCCACAGCCGCAACCATTGACCCCCAAGCCCGTATCCGGTTCAGAAATGGCGCGCTGTTCGAGCCTCAGCGAATATCCTGCGCCTTCCACCAGCCACAGAATTCATCGAGCGCCGTCCAGAGGCTGACCTTGGGATCGTAATCCAGATAATGCCGGGCACGGCTGATGTCCAGGGTGAAATTTTTGTTCATGACTTGCATGCCCAGGCGCGACAGTGTCGGTTCGGGACGCCCCGGCCACATCTTGCACACGCCCTCGTTGAGCGCCGCCACGCTGTAGCCCAGGCCGTAGGAGCGGTAGCGGGTGACCTGTGGGACGTCCATTTTGCGCATGACGTAATTGACCACATCCCACAACGGAATCGGCGTGCCGTTGCTGATGTTGTAAGCCTTGCCCAGCGCGGAACCGCTGGCCAGCAAACTGCTGAGCAACGCTTCGTTGAGGTTTTGCACGCTGGTGAAGTCAACTTTGTTCAGACCGTTGCCGATGATTGCCAGGCGCCCCTTGCGCTGCATATTCAACAGGCGCGGGAAGATGCTCATGTCGCCGGCCCCGGTCACGAAACGCGGGCGCAGGGCCAGGGTTTCGAGGCCGAACTCCTGGGCGCCAAAGACTTTTTGCTCGGCCAGGTACTTGGTGGCGGCGTAAGGGTGTTTGAAGCGCTTGGGCACCTGCTCTTCGGTCAGGCCCAGGTGATCTCGACCATCGAAATAGATCGACGGCGACGACAAATGCACCAGCCGTCGAACCCGTTGCTTGAGGCAGGCTTCGACCACGTTCTCGGTGACCTGGACGTTGCCCTGATGGAAATCCTGATAACGTCCCCATAAACCGACGGCACCGGCGCAATGCACCACGGCCTCGACGTCCGAACACAATTCGCGCGCCAGTTCCGGGTCGCTCAAGTCGCCCTGGATGAACTCGGCTCCGCGGCGTACCAGATGCTCCACACTCTCGGCCCGGCGACCGTTGACCCGCACGTCCAGGCCCTGCTCCAGGGCAAAACGCGCAAAGCGTCCGCCGATGAAGCCGCTTGCGCCGGTAACCAGAATCTTCATGAATTGCTCCGAATATTTCGTTTTGCGTATTACGTGAGGTCTTGACGCTGCGCGTCAGTCCAAGGGCACCAGCCATTGCTTCGATGCGCTGACCAATTGATCGGTGAGCAACCCCAGCAACTGACCGCCATTACGCCAATGATGCCAGTACAGCGGCACATCGATCGGCTTATCTGGCAATAACTCCCGCAATACGCCCCTTTCAAGTTGCTCGCGTACCTGCAGTTCCGGAACCAGGCCCCAGCCCAGACCGGCTTCGGTCAATCGAATGAAGCCTTCGGACGACGGGCATAAATGGTGTTCGAAACCACCCTCGACGCCGAGGGACGCCAGATACCGATGCTGCAGGAAATCGTCCGGCCCAAACACCAGCGCCGGGGTGCGGGCCAACTGATCGGCGCGTACGCCTTGCGGAAAATGCCGGGCAATAAAGGCCGGGCTGGCCAGCGCACGGTAACGCATGGCCCCCAGCAGTACGCTGCGCGCGCCTGCCACCGGACGCTCGCTGGCGCAGACACAGGCTGCCACCTCGCCGGCACGCATGCGCTTGAGGCCGACGGTCTGGTCTTCGACCACCAGATCCATCAACAGATGCTGTTGCGCGCAAAACTCCCCCACCGCCTGCGCCCACCAGGTGGCCAGGCTGTCGGCGTTCAGGGCGATCCGCAGGCGTTCCGGCAGACCCTCTTCATCCAGTGCCGGCACCAGGCTTTGCAAATCCCGTTCAAGCAAGCGCACCTGCTGCACGTGGTTGAGCAACCGCCGACCGATTTCCGTTGGCGTTGGCGGTGTGGCCCGCACCAGCACCGGCTGACCAACCCGCGCTTCCAGCAGCTTGATGCGTTGGGATATCGCCGACTGCGAAAGGCCCAGCACCTGGGCCGCCCGTTCAAAACCGGCCTGTTCGACCACGGCGGCCAAGGCAGAAAGCAATTTATAGTCGAACATCAGTTTTCCTAATGAGCGATCAGCAAGATTGGTTTTTCTTATACAGCCTTCGCAGGGACAATGACCAGCAAGAACTCTTGAACAAGGATCACCCACATGGCTGGCGAAACTTCATTGGCAACGTTGCTGCGCAGCATGAGCCCGCAACTCAATGCCGGCGAATACGTGTTCTGCACCCTGCGCGACGGCCAGTTGCCTGCGGGCCTGGAGATTGTCGGCAGCTTCCGCGAGCAGGAAGGCCTGACCGTGATTCTCGAACGCTCCCACGCCGAAAAAGCCGGGCTGCACTTCGACTACATCGCTGCCTGGATCACCCTGAACGTGCATTCGGCACTCGAAGCGGTTGGCCTGACCGCCGCATTCGCCACGGCATTGGGCAAGGCCGGCATCAGTTGCAACGTGATTGCCGGCTACTACCACGACCATTTGTTTGTCGGCCAGGCCGACGCCGACCGTGCCCTGCAGGTGCTGCGGGATCTGGCAGCCAACGCGGAGTAAAAAATCATGTGGCAAAGTTATATGAACGGCCTGTTGGTGGCCTTTGGCCTGATCATGGCGATCGGCACCCAGAATGCGTTTGTCCTCGCGCAAAGCCTGCGGCGTGAACATCACCTGCCGGTCGCGGCACTCTGCGTGGCCTGCGACGCCCTGCTGGTGGCGGCCGGGGTGTTCGGCCTGGCGACGGTATTGGCACAGAACCCGACATTGCTGGCCATCGCCCGCTGGGGCGGTGCAGCGTTTCTGTTGTGGTATGGCACCCAGGCACTGCGCCGGGCCTTTTCGAAACAGAGCCTTGAGCAGGGCGAGGGTCAGACCGTACGCTCGCTGCGGGCGGTCATGCTCAGCGCGCTGGCGGTGACCTTGCTCAACCCGCACGTCTACCTGGACACCGTTTTGCTGATCGGCTCCCTGGGCGCACAACAAACCGAGCCCGGCGCTTATGTGGTAGGCGCGGCCAGTGCCTCGCTGCTGTGGTTCTTCACCCTGGCGCTGGGTGCGGCATGGCTGGCACCCTGGCTCGCCCGCCCCGGTACCTGGCGAATTCTCGATCTGTTGGTGGCGGTGATGATGTTTGCCGTAGCGCTGCAGTTGATCGCGGCCATCTGATTCGCGGAACCTCTATTCCACACAGTTGTTGCGTGGTTATGCCGCCCCCCCGGTGCTATGATCCGTCTCCCTGCGCCGCAAAGAGTACAAACTCCCCGGCGCTTGTCTGGCCGCCCGTGATCGGCCTTGCGCTCACCGCAACTGACCTGATTAGGAGAATCATCATGGCTTTCGAATTGCCGCCGCTGCCGTACGCACACGATGCCCTGCAGCCGCACATTTCCAAGGAAACTCTGGAATTCCACCACGACAAGCACCACAACACCTACGTCGTGAACCTGAACAACCTGGTGCCAGGCACCGAGTTCGAAGGCAAGACCCTGGAAGAAATCGTCAAGACTTCCTCGGGCGGTATCTTCAACAACGCCGCACAGGTCTGGAACCACACTTTCTACTGGAACTGCCTGGCGCCAAACGCCGGCGGTCAACCAACCGGCGCACTGGCTGAGGCCATCAACGCAGCTTTCGGTTCGTTCGACAAGTTCAAGGAAGAGTTCAGCAAGACTTCCATCGGCACCTTCGGTTCCGGCTGGGGCTGGCTGGTGAAGAAGGCTGACGGTTCCCTGGCCCTGGCCAGCACCATCGGCGCCGGCAACCCGCTGACCAACGGCGACACCCCGCTGCTGACCTGCGACGTCTGGGAACACGCTTACTACATCGACTACCGCAACCTGCGTCCGAAGTACGTCGAAGCGTTCTGGAACCTGGTCAACTGGAAATTCGTGGCTGAGCAGTTCGAAGGCAAAACCTTCACCGCTTAAGCACGACGCCAGTCAAGAAACCCGGCTTTTGCCGGGTTTTTTTATGCGTTCGGGAAAGTGGCCACATCAATGAAAAATGTGTCGATTATCCGGCCCTCTTCGCGAGCAAGCCCGCTCCCACATTTGCTCCATAGACGACACGATCCAGTGTGGGAGCGGGCTTGCTCGCGAAGAACGATGACGCGGTCAACCTGACTGAATACCTATCCCTGCGGATCGAGGTTATCCAGCGCGCGACTCACCGCCAGCTCCGCCAACATGACAATCTGCGAAATGGCCAACGCTGTGTTGCGCTGGGGGCCATTCAGGTAGGTGGCGAAATCACTCGCCAGGACATTGGCGGAAGCCAGTGATTCACAGGCGTGGGCAAGAAGGGTTTCAGTGTCCATGTCGGGAACGATCATGAACATGGTGTGGGGGCTGTAGGGTTTGGTGCTGCTGGGGGGATCGGGGATTAACTTATCCACTGAAATATTCCTATGCGGTGGGTGCCACCCATTGCCGTTCTCACACGGCAAAGAGGTGGCAGCTATGTGCGAGGTGAGAAAACCGGTCATAGGCACCCGGCCAGACAAAAGTCTGCCCGCACACAGCCGCCATAACGCATTTACAGACAGCGGAAAAGCTGGCGGCAATTATGCGGATACGGGCACTGGATGACTATGACTTGCCGGGTTCTCACACCCGATCGCTGAGTTTTCAGCGACAGTCAGAGGCTATTGAGTCCACTTCCGACGGGCAACCTGAAAAGAGCGTGGGAAACTTCTGGCGCTTTCCTACACCGCGCCATCTCGCAAAAACGTAACGCGGAACGTCCCTGGCATCACTCCCACGCGGGAGCGTGGGAGTGATCAGCTTGGAGGCGTGGGAGATTAGTCGGCTGACAGGCCGTCATCGCTGGCAAGCCAGCTCCCACAGGGTCAAAGTACATCCGCCAGATTCAGGTCGGCCGGCAGGCCGCCTTCGCGAGCAGGCTCGCTCCCACAGGAGAGCAAAGACAGAGCGGCGTACATAGAGGCTCTTCACCACTCAACAGGCCGAGCGTTAGCTCGCCTGCAGCTCTTGATCTTGATCTTGATCTTGATCTTGATCTTGATCTTGATCTTGATCCACCCGCCCCCTCGGCAGGCTGAGCGCAGGTGTTCATCCGGGGATGGGCGCGCAGCGCCGTTCGACGCAGTCGAACTCATTGCATGTAGGTCGAAGCGAAGCCGACCGGAGGGCAATGCCCCCGGATGAATACCGGAGCGAAGGAACCCCGAGCCTAGGCGAGGGGCCGTACGTAAGGGGCGAGACCTTTTGGTTACTTTTGGGGCGTTTGCCAAAAGTGACCCGCTGTAAGAGCGGAACCGTAAGTCGCCGTTACCAAAGAAATGGATATGTACTCCGTTAAAAACCCAACAATGAAACAAGCCTCGAGCCCCTTGCCCCACCGCCACACACGGCTAACATCAAACAAAAGGAAAATATCTGCACCCCCACCCCTAAAGTTGAAGGACTCGACAACCGACACAGTGCTAATAGGCTAACTCGTCAAGACAACTGCAAATCAGCCAAGCTGCAGGCAAAATCCCCCAAGGATGATTGTCCCTTTGACTGCCATCACGGGATTGCCAATACTCATGGCAACTTGATGCTACCCGCACGGAACAAGGAATAACCCTTTGAAGCTGGAACTCAAGAACAGCTTGTCGGTGAAGTTGCTCCGGGTCGTGCTCCTGTCGGCATTGATCGTAGGCGTGGTCTTGAGCTGCGCGCAGATCGTGTTCGATGCCTATAAAACACGCCAGGCCGTCGCCAGCGATGCCGAACGCATCCTCGACATGTTTCGCGACCCCTCGACCCAAGCCGTCTACAGCCTGGACCGGGAAATGGGCATGCAGGTGATCGAAGGTCTGTTTCAGGATGCCGCCGTGCGCAAGGCCTCCATCGGCCATCCCAACGAAGCCATGCTCGCGCAAAAAACCCGCGAACTGCAGCACTCCCACAGCCGCTGGCTGACCGACCTGATTCTCGGCAAGGAACGCACCTTCACCACCCAGCTGGTCGGTCGCGGGCCTTACAGCGAGTATTACGGCGACCTGAGCATCACCCTCGATACCGCCACCTACGGCCAAGGGTTCATTGTCAACTCGGTGATCATCTTCATTTCCGGCGTACTGCGCGCGCTCGCCATGGGGCTGGTGCTGTATCTGGTCTATCATTGGCTGCTGACCAAGCCGCTGTCGCGGATCATCGAGCACCTCACGGAAATCAATCCGGATCGTCCCAGCGAACACAAGATTCCGCTGCTCAAGGGCCACGAGAAAAACGAACTGGGCATCTGGATCAACACCGCCAACCAGTTGCTCGAGTCCATCGAACGCAACACCCATCTGCGCCACGAGGCGGAAAACAGCCTGTTGCGCATGTCCCAGTACGATTTTCTGACGGGACTGCCGAACCGGCAGCAATTGCAGCAGCAACTGGACAAGATCCTCATCGACGCCGGCAGATTGCAGCGCCGGGTCGCGGTGTTGTGTGTCGGCCTCGACGATTTCAAGGGCATCAACGAGCAGTTCAGCTACCAGACCGGCGACCAGCTGCTGCTGGCCCTGGCCGATCGCCTGCGTGGCCATAGCGGTCGCCTGGGTGCCCTCGCCCGCCTCGGCGGCGACCAGTTCGCCCTGGTCCAGGCTGATATCGAACAACCCTACGAAGCCGCCGAGCTGGCACAAAGCATTCTCGATGATCTGGAAGCGGCGTTTGCCCTCGACCATCAGGAGATTCGCCTGCGCGCCACCATCGGCATCACCCTGTTCCCCGAGGACGGCGACAGCACCGAGAAGCTGCTGCAAAAGGCCGAGCAGACCATGACACTGGCCAAGACCCGCTCGCGCAACCGCTATCAGTTCTATATCGCCAGCGTCGACACCGAAATGCGCCGCCGCCGCGAGCTGGAAAAAGATCTGCGCGATGCGCTGGTCCGCAATCAGTTCTACCTCGTCTACCAGCCGCAGATCAGTTACCGCGACAACCGCGTAGTGGGCGTCGAAGCCCTGATTCGCTGGCAGCATCCCGAGCACGGCATGGTGCCGCCGGACCTGTTCATCCCACTGGCCGAGCAGAACGGCACCATCATCGCCATCGGCGAATGGGTGCTGGACCAGGCCTGCAAACAATTACGCGAGTGGCATGACCAGGGCTTCAGTGAGCTGCGCATGGCGGTCAACCTGTCCACGGTTCAATTGCACCACGCCGAACTGCCACGGGTGGTCAACAACCTGCTGCAAATGTACCGCCTGCCGCCACGCAGCCTGGAACTGGAAGTCACCGAAACCGGCCTGATGGAAGACATCAGCACCGCGGCCCAGCATCTGCTCAGCCTGCGCCGCTCCGGTGCGCTGATCGCCATCGACGACTTTGGAACCGGCTATTCATCCTTGAGCTATCTCAAGAGCCTGCCACTGGACAAGATCAAGATCGACAAGAGCTTCGTTCAGGACCTCCTCGATGACGACGACGATGCAACCATCGTTCGCGCCATCATCCAGCTGGGCAAGAGCCTGGGCATGCAGGTAATTGCCGAAGGTGTGGAAACCGCCGAACAAGAGGCCTACATCATTTCCGAAGGCTGCCACGAAGGTCAGGGTTATCACTACAGCAAGCCATTGCCGGCGCGGGAACTGGGCCTCTATTTGAAACAGGCCCAGCGCAGCAACGCCGCTATTTTGTAACCCCCCTCCTGTAGGAGCGAGCTTGCTCGCGATGAACTTGAGAACACCGCGGGGTATCAGGTTCCCAGCGTTATCGTTGACGTCCATCGCGAGCAAGCTCGCTCCTACAGTGAATAAGAAATATTTCCACCTACAACCCTTTACACATAATGCGAAAGATTTGCATTATGTCGCAGTTTTGCGTGCGCATAGCGCCACTCCACCCCTATCGAAGCAGGATGTTCGCCATGATTCGTATGCCTCTGGCTACCGCCAGTCTGTTGGCCATCGCTATTTCCCTCGCCGGTTGCGGCGAAGGTGACAAAGAAAAAGCTGCCGCGCCTGCGCCAGCTGCCAGCACCGCGGCCGCCCCGGCTGCTGCGCCTGCCGCTGCCGCTAAAGTCGACGAAGCCGCCGCCAAAGCCGTTGTCGCTCACTACGCCGACATCGTTTTCGCCGTTTACAGCGATGCCGAATCCACCGCGAAGACCCTGCAAACCGCGGTAGACGCCTTCCTCGCCAAACCGAACGCCGACACCCTGAAAGCCGCCAAGGCTGCCTGGGTTGCCGCTCGCGTGCCTTACCTGCAGAGCGAAGTGTTCCGCTTCGGCAACACCATCGTTGACGACTGGGAAGGTCAGTTGAACGCCTGGCCGCTGGACGAAGGCCTGATCGACTACGTCGACAAGTCCTACGAGCACGCCCTGGGCAACCCGGGCGCCACCGCCAACATCATCGCCAACACTGAAGTGCAGATCGGCGAAGACAAGGTCGACGTCAAAGACATCACCCCGGAAAAACTCGCCAGCCTGAACGAGCTGGGCGGCTCCGAGGCCAACGTCGCCACCGGTTACCACGCCATCGAATTCCTGCTCTGGGGCCAGGACCTCAACGGCACCGGCCCTGGCGCCGGCAACCGTCCTGCTTCGGACTACCTGGAAGGCAAAGGCGCTACCGGCGGTCACAACGATCGTCGTCGTGCCTACCTGAAGTCCGTGACTCAGCTGCTGGTCAGCGACCTGGAAGAAATGGTCGGCAACTGGAAGCCGAACGTGGCCGACAACTACCGCGCCACCCTGGAAGCGGAACCGGCTGAAACCGGCCTGCGCAAAATGCTGTTCGGCATGGGCAGTCTGTCCCTGGGCGAACTGGCGGGCGAGCGCATGAAGGTTTCCCTGGAAGCTAATTCCCCTGAAGACGAACAGGATTGCTTCAGCGACAACACCCACAACTCGCACTTCTACGATGCCAAGGGCATTCGTAACGTGTACCTGGGCGAATACACCCGTGTCGACGGCACCAAAATGACCGGCGCCAGCCTGTCGTCCCTGGTGGCCAAGGCCGATCCGGCTGCCGACACCGCGCTCAAAGACGACCTGGCCGCTACCGAAGCCAAGCTTCAAGTCATGGTCGACCACGCCAACAAGGGCGAGCACTACGACCAGTTGATCGCTGCCGGCAACACCGCAGGCAATCAGATCGTCCGTGACGCCATCGCTGCGCTGGTCAAGCAGACCGGTTCGATCGAAGCCGCCGCTGGCAAACTGGGCATCAACGACCTGAACCCGGACAACGCTGATCACGAATTCTGATCAACGCTGGCTGAATGAAAGAGGCGACCTTCGGGTCGCCTTTTTCATATCTGCTACACACATCCCATTGTGGGAGCGGGCTTGCTCGCGAAAGCGTCGTGTCAGGCAATCTCCATGGGGACTGACACACTGCCTTCGCGAGCAAGCCCGCTCCCACAGGGGTAATGGGTAAGCCAAAAACCCTGCCCCACATCAAGCAAACGATAATTCCTCTTATTCAAATTCTTATCCCCTGTTAGACTTTGCGCCCTTGTTTTGCTCGTCTTGCAGGATCCCTGATGCCCTCGCTGCCTCTTCGCTTGTCCGCACTGTTTCTGGCCCTGGGCCTGAGTGCCTGCGATGACGCCCCGAAATTCACCCAGGCAGAACCCGGTGAAGCCCGCTCCGGAGGCAGTGCGACGGTGCGCAAGAGCGATCAGAACGCGTTTTCCATGCCCTCGGCGAACCTGCCGCCGTCCCGGCGTGTGGATTTCAGCGTCGGCAACAGCTTCTTCCGCAGTCCTTGGGTGATCGCCCCTTCGACGACGACTGCGCGCGATGGCCTCGGTCCGCTGTTCAATACCAATGCCTGCCAGGGCTGTCACATCAAGGACGGCCGCGGCCATCCGCCAACTGCGGGCGATGTGAACGCCGTATCGATGCTGGTACGCCTGTCGATTCCCGACGCCCCGGCGTATGCCAAGGTCATCGAGCAGATCGGCGTGGTGCCGGAGCCCGTCTACGGCGGTCAGTTCCAGGACATGGCCGTACCCGGTGTGGCCCCCGAAGGCAAAGTGCGGGTCGATTACACCGCCGTGCCGGTTCGCTTCAAGGACGGCACCGAAGTCGAGCTGCGCAAACCGAGCCTGAATATCACCCAATTGGGCTACGGTCCGATGCATCCCGATACCCGTTTCTCGGCGCGCGTAGCGCCGCCGATGATTGGCCTGGGCCTGCTCGAGGCGATCCCTGACGAGGCGATCCTGGCCAACGCCGAGGCACAGGCCAAGGCGAACAACGGCATCAGCGGACGACCGAACCGGGTCTGGGATGACGCAGGGCAAAAGACAGTGCTTGGACGATTTGGCTGGAAAGCCGGACAACCGAACCTCAATCAGCAAAATGTTCACGCGTTTTCGGGCGATATGGGCCTCACGACCAGCCTGCGGCCCTTTGATGACTGCACGGACGCGCAAACCGCCTGCAAACAGGCACCGAGTGGCAACGGCCCCGATGGCGAGCCGGAAGTCAGCGATAACATCCTGCGCCTGGTGCTGTTCTACAGCCGTAACCTCGCCGTACCGGCCCGTCGTGACGTCAACGCACCTGAAGTGCTGGCCGGTAAAACCCTGTTCTATCAGGCCGGCTGCCAGTCCTGTCACACACCGAAATACACCACCGCCGCCAACGCCGCCGTACCTGAACTGGCCAATCAAGTGATTCGGCCATACAGCGATCTGCTGCTGCATGACATGGGCGACGGCCTGGCCGACAACCGTAGCGAATTCCAGGCCAGTGGCCGCGAATGGCGCACCCCGCCGTTGTGGGGCATCGGCCTGACACAGGCGGTCAGCGGCCACACCCAGTTCCTGCACGACGGCCGCGCCCGCAACCTGCTCGAAGCCGTGCTCTGGCATGGCGGCGAGGCAACAGCGGCGCAGCAACAGGTTTTGTCTTTCAATGCCGAGCAGCGCGCCGCGTTGCTGGCGTTCCTGAATTCCCTTTAACACGCATTCCACTCGCGGGAGCCCGACATGTTCCGTCCCAAACTATTGTTCACCAGCCTTGCCGCCCTCGCCCTGGGCGCCTGCTCGCCCCAGGATCCGCAAGCGGTCACGTCGGCGGCCATCGCCAAGTCAGTGATCCTGCCGACCTACACCCGCTGGGTTGAAGCCGACCGTCAATTGGCAGTCAGCGCCCTCGCCTACTGCGAAGGCAAGGAAACCCTGGAAACCGCCCGTGCCGACTTCCTGCATGCGCAAAAAGCCTGGGCCGAGCTGCAACCGCTGCTGATCGGGCCGTTGGCCGAAGGCAACCGCTCGTGGCAAGTGCAGTTCTGGCCGGACAAGAAAAACCTGGTCGGCCGTCAGGTCGAGCAACTGGTCAGCGCCCAGCCGCAGATCGATGTTGCAGCGCTGGCCAAGTCCAGTGTCGTGGTGCAGGGCCTCTCGGCCTACGAATACATTCTGTTCGACAGCAAGCCTGACGTGGCCAACGCTGAGCAGAAGAGCAAATACTGCCCACTGCTGATCGCCATCGGCGAACGCCAGAAACAGTTGGCCGAAGAGATTCTGCAAACCTGGAACAACACTGACGGCATGCTCGCGCAGATGAGCAAATTCCCCAACCAGCGTTACGCCGACTCCCACGAAGCGATCGCCGATCTGCTGCGGGTTCAAGTCACCGCCATCGACACCCTGAAGAAAAAACTCGGCACGCCGATGGGTCGCCAGAGCAAGGGCGTGCCGCAACCGTTCCAGGCCGATGCCTGGCGCAGCCAGTCGTCCCTGACCAGCCTCGAAGCCAGCCTCGCGGCCGCCAAAACAGTCTGGGAAGGTGTGGATAACAAAGGCCTGCGCGCACTGTTGCCAAGCGAGCAGAAGCCGTTGGCCGACAAGATCGATGCCGCCTATGCCGCCTCGCTGAAACTGTTTGCCGGCAACCAGCGCTCGCTGACCGACATGCTCAATGACGAGGCCGGCCGCCAGCAACTCAACGAGCTGTATGACAGCCTCAACGTCGTCCATCGCCTGCACGAGGCTGATCTGGCCAAGGCATTGGGCATCCAGCTGGGCTTCAACGCCAACGACGGTGACTGATGAGGGCCAGTTCCATGCTGCGACGCCAGGTTCTGACATTAGGGAGTTTGCTGCTGGGCGCGGTGACGCTGGGCGGCTGGAAGCTGTTCAAGCAAAAGGACAAGAGTCCGTTGTTGCTTTCGGCACGGGACGATACCGATGGCCAGCATTACGCCGTCGGTTATCGGCTCGATGGTACCCAGGTGTTCGCCACCCGGGTCGGCCAGCGTTGCCACGACATCATCAACCACCCGACACAGCCGATTGCGCTGTTCGTCGCCCGCCGTCCGGGCACCGAGAGCTACCTGATCGACCTGCGCGACGGCGCGCTCCTGCAAACCGTGGTGTCGCAGCCAAACCGGCACTTCTACGGACACGCGGTCATTCACCACAGCGGCGACTGGCTGTACGCCACCGAAAATGACACCACCGACCCAGGCCGCGGCCTGCTCGGTGTGTATAAGTTCGAAGGCGAAAGGCTGGTGCACAGCGGTGAGATTTCCACCCACGGCCTGGGTCCGCACCAGGTGTCGTGGATGCCCGATGGCGAAACCCTGGTGGTGGCCAACGGCGGGATTCGCACCGAGGCCGAAAGCCGGGTGGAAATGAACCTCAACGCCATGGAACCGAGCCTGGTCCTGATGCAACGTGATGGCACCCTGCTGAGCAAGGAAACCCTCGCCCAGCAGATGAACAGCGTGCGCCATCTGGCCGTCGCTAGCGATGGCACCATCGTCGCCAGCCAACAGTTCATGGGCCCAGCCCACGAGTCGTCGGAGCTGTTGGCGATCAAGCGTCCCGGTCAGCCTTTCGTGGCGTTCCCGGTGCCCGAGCACCAGTTGCAGGCCATGGGGCACTACACCGCCAGCGTCGCGGTGCACAACGACTTGCGCCTGGTGGCGTTGACTGCGCCGCGAGGCAATCGTTTTTTCATCTGGGACCTGGACAGCGGTGAAGTACGCCTGGATGCCCCCCTGCCCGATTGCGCCGGGGTCGGGGCCGTGGCCGATGGTTTTGTCGTGACCTCGGGCCAGGGACGCTGCCGCTATTACGACTGCCGCCAGACAAACCTGGTCGCCAAACCGCTGGAGCTACCCGCAGGGCTCTGGGACAACCATCTGCATCTGATGGCTTGAATCATTGAAAAGATCGCCGCCTTGGGCCGCGCCGGCATCGGGATGACGTACACCCCGCAGCGCGACCCGAGACGGCGAATCTTTTCAGGCTTTCCCCCCTCTAATACCTCGCAACCTGTAAAAACGGCAGTTGGATTACCTCTACACTCCCGGTAATGTGCCCTGCTGTCTCACCTGATTTTCTCCAAGGAACTGGAATATGCTGCGTCGCCGCATGCTGATCATGTTGGGTGTGGTTCTACTGATTGTGCTGGTCCTGGCCGCGTACAAAGCCTTCTCGATCTACACGATGGTTCAAGGCTTCTCTGCGCCTAAACCGGCCATCAGCGTTGCCGTGGCCACCGCCACCGAGCGCCCGTGGCAAGCCCGCCTGCCTACCGTTGGCACGCTCAAGGCATTGCAGGGCGTGGACCTGAGCCTGGAGACCGATGGCACCGTCATCGACTTGCAGTTCGAGTCAGGGCAAAAGGTCAAGGCCGGTCAACCACTCCTGCGCCTCGACAGCGCTGTTGAAAGTGCCCTGCTGGAAACGGCTCTGGCCGACCTCGGGCTGGCACAGCTCGATTACGGTCGCGGTAGCCAACTGGTCGGCAGCCAGGCCATTTCCAAAGGCGAGTTCGACCGACTTTCGGCGGTGCTGAAGAAGAGCAGGGCCACGGTCAATCAACTCAAGGCTGCGCTCGGCAAAAAAAGCATCCTCGCGCCCTTCAGCGGGACCATCGGCATTCGGCAGGTAGACGTTGGCGACTATCTTGCCAGTGGTACCATGATCGCCACCCTGCAAGACCTCAGTAGCCTGTATGTGGACTTTTTTGTGCCCGAGCAGTCGGTGCCGAAGATTGCACTCGGCCAGCCAGTGCAGGTCATTGTCGCGGCGTATCCGAACCAGGAGTACCCGGGCACCATCAGTGCAATCAACCCCAAAGTCGAGAACAGCACCCGTAACGTGCAGGTCCGCGCCACCCTGGCCAACCCCGATGGCAAGTTGATGCCAGGCATGTTCGCCAACCTCCAGGTGCTCCTGCCCGACCCGCAACCGCGCATCGTGGTGCCGGAAAGCGCGATTACCTACACGCTCTACGGCAACTCGGTGTATGTGGCCGTACCGAAGAAGGCCGAGGATGGCAGCCTGCTAAAGGACGACAAGGGCCAACCGGTGCTGATCGCCGAACGGCGGTTTGTCGAGACCGGCGAACGCCGTGATGGGCAAGTGATGATCATCAAAGGTGTGCAGAGCGGCGAGACAGTGGTGACCGCCGGCCAGCTCAAACTGGATAACGGCGCGCACATTGCCATCAGCGACGACAAGACCCAGGCCGGGCAGAACAGCCCGCCACGCGCGGACTGATCAAGGAATTTCCATGGCTTTTACCGACCCGTTCATCCGCCGTCCGGTTCTCGCTACCGTGGTCAGCCTGTTGATCGTGCTGCTGGGCTTCCAGGCCTGGAGCAAGCTGCCGCTGCGCCAGTACCCGCAAATGGAAAACGCCCTGATCACGGTGACCACCGCCTACCCCGGGGCCAACGCCGAGACCATCCAGGGCTACATCACCCAACCGATGCAGCAAAGCCTGGCCAGCGCCGAGGGCATCGACTACATGACCTCGGTCAGTCGCCAGAATTTCTCGGTGATCTCGATCTACGCGCGCATCGGCTCCAACAGCGACCGCCTGTTTACCGAACTGCTGGCCAAGGCCAACGAGGTCAAGAACCAGTTGCCCCAGGACGCAGAAGACCCGGTGCTGAGCAAAGAATCTGCCAATGCGTCAGTGCTGATGTACATGAGTTTCTTCAGCAAGGAATTGAGCAACCCGCAGATTACCGATTACCTGTCGCGGGTGATCCAGCCCAAGCTGGCGACCTTGCCCGGCATGGCCGAGGCCGAAATCCTCGGCAACCAGGTATTTGCCATGCGCCTGTGGCTGGATCCGGTGAAGCTCGCGGGTTTCGGCCTCAGTGCCAGCGATGTGACCAACGCGGTGCGCCAGTACAACTTCCTCTCGGCCGCCGGCGAGGTGAAAGGCGAATACGTGGTCACCAGCATCAACGCCAATACCGAACTCAAGTCCGCCGAAGCCTTCGGGGCGATTCCGCTCAAGGTCGATGGCGACAGCCGTGTGCTGCTGCGCGATGTGGCGCGCGTGGAAATGGGTGCGGAAAACTACGACTCCATCAGCTCCTTCGGTGGCACCCCTTCGGTGTACATCGGCATCAAGGCGACACCTGCCGCCAACCCGCTGGATGTGATCAAGGAAGTGCGCAAGATCATGCCGGAACTTGAGGCCCAGCTACCGCCGAACCTCAAGGGTGAAATCGCCTACGACGCCACCCTGTTCATCCAGGCCTCGATCGACGAAGTGGTGAAGACCCTGTTCGAAGCGGTACTGATCGTGATCGTAGTGGTGTTCCTGTTCCTTGGCGCCCTGCGCTCGGTGGTGATCCCGGTGGTGACCATCCCGTTGTCGATGATCGGCGTCATGTTCTTCATGCAGATGATGGGGTACTCCATCAACCTGCTCACCCTGCTGGCGATGGTGTTGGCCATCGGCCTGGTGGTGGACGACGCCATTGTGGTGGTGGAAAACATTCATCGCCACATCGAGGAAGGCAAGACGCCGTTCGACGCCGCCATTGAAGGCGCCCGGGAAATCGCCATGCCGGTGATCTCGATGACCATCACCCTGGCGGCGGTGTATGCGCCGATCGGTTTCCTGACCGGCCTGACCGGGGCGCTGTTCAAGGAGTTTGCCCTGACCCTGGCCGGCGCGGTGGTGATTTCCGGCATAGTCGCCCTGACCCTGTCGCCAATGATGTGTGCGTTTCTGCTGCGCCACGACGAAAACCCCAGTGGCCTGGCCCATCGCCTGGACATGATTTTCGAACGCCTCAAGCGCCGCTACCAGAGTATGCTTCACGGCACCCTCAACACCCGACCGGTGGTGCTGGTGTTCGCCGTGATCGTGTTGTGCCTGATTCCGGTCCTTCTCAAGTTCACCAAATCGGAACTGGCGCCGGATGAGGACCAGGGCATCATTTTCATGATTGCCAACGCCCCGCAACCGACCAACCTCGACTACCTGAACACCTACACCGACGAGTTCATCTCGATCTTCAAGGCGTTTCCCGAGTACTACTCATCGTTCCAGATCAACGGTTTCAACGGCGTGCAATCGGGCATCGGCGGTTTCCTGCTCAAGCCATGGGACGATCGCAGTCGCACGCAAATGGAGATCCTGCCCGAGGTGCAGGCCAAACTGGAAAAGATCCCGGGGCTGCAGATCTTCGGCTTCAACCTGCCGTCCCTGCCGGGCACCGGCGAAGGCTTGCCGTTTCAGTTCGTCATCAACTCCTCCAACGATTACGAACTGCTGCTGCAAGTGGTCGACCGGGTAAAAAAACGGGCGATGGAATCCGGCAAGTTTGCGTTTGTCGACGTTGACCTGGCCTTCGACAAGCCGGAAGTGGTGGTGGATATCGACCGCGCCAAGGCAGCGCAGATGGGGGTTTCCATGCAGGATCTGGGGGGAACCCTGGCAACTCTGCTGGGTGAAGGCGAGATCAACCGATTCACCATCGAAGGTCGCAGCTACAAGGTCATTGCCCAGGTCGAGCGAACGTTCCGCGACAATCCGGGCTGGCTGAACAATTACTACGTGAAAAACACCCAGGGCGAGCTGTTGGCATTGTCGACCCTGATCACGGTCACCGACCGCGCTCGACCGAGACAGCTGAACCAGTTCCAACAACTCAACTCCGCCATCCTGTCCGGCGTGCCGCTGGTGAGCATGGGGGAAGCCATCGACCTCGTGCGCCAGATCGCCCGCGAAGAGGCACCGGTCGGTTTTGCCTTCGACTACGCCGGCGCGTCGAGGCAGTACATACAGGAAGGCAGCGCCCTGTGGGTCACCTTTGCCCTGGCACTGGCAATCATTTTCCTGGTGCTGGCGGCCCAGTTCGAGAGTTTCCGCGACCCGCTGGTGATCCTGGTCACCGTGCCCCTGTCTATCTGCGGCGCGTTGATTCCGCTGTTCCTGGGTTGGTCGAGCATGAACATCTACACCCAGGTCGGTCTGGTGACGTTGATCGGGTTGATCAGCAAGCATGGCATTCTGATCGTCGAGTTCGCCAACCAGCTGCGCAAGGACAAGGGCCTGACGGCGCGGGAAGCCGTGGAGGAAGCGGCGGCCATCCGCCTGCGTCCGGTGTTGATGACCACCGCGGCGATGGTGTTCGGCATGGTGCCCTTGATCATCGCCACCGGTGCTGGCGCGGTCAGCCGATTCGACATCGGCACGGTCATCGCGACCGGCATGTCGATCGGCACGTTGTTCACCCTGTTTGTGTTGCCTTGCATCTACACGATGCTGGCCAAACCGGATAAACCCTGATGCAGAAAGACCTGTGGGAGCGGGCTTGCTCGCGAAAGCGGTGTGTCAGACAAAATCGTTGTTGAATGTTGAGCCGCTTTCGCGAGCAAGCCCGCTCCCACATTGAATCGTGCAGGTTGAAAATCCGGGCAAAAAAAGGCCTCGCAGGTGCGAGGCCTTTCATTTTGGCTTCAATCGGTTCAACTTTGCGGCCTCAGTCCCTGAGAAAGTCCGAACATGAAAAGCAATAGATCATGATCGGGTCGAGTGGCCACGGATGCCTTCGCAACCCGCGGCAACGGACAATGTTCTTCTGCGTTTATCGAGCTGAGAACCTGGGGGCGTGGTTGCTCCCAGGTTGCCATCGCGATCGATGCAACTGCCAAGGCTCCTACCAGAAACAAACCTCGTGCAATTTCGAGTTTCATCGCTATAAACCCTTGATAGCGCTGCCAAACGCCGCCTCATAAAAGTAGACGAGCTTTTTCCAGTCTGCGTCGCTGAACGACGAGTGGCGACGCAGTTGCTTCAAGTCATGGACAGCTGCGCGGCGGGCCGTCAAACGCTGTCGGCATTTCTCCAGATCGATCAGGGCCACTTCGACCTTGGCCGTCTCGCCCTCACCGGTCACGCGAACGAATACGTGCTTGTCGTAAAGGCAACCGTGCTGCCAGCGGCCCTTGTGCATACGGGCCAGGTTTTCAGCCAGGTCCTTGAGCACTCGTTCGTGTACGGTTTCACCATGGCGCTCGCGACCGCCACCGGCGTACCAGTGCTCGATTTCCTCGAAGCCGTCCAGTGACTTGGTGACCAGCAAGGCACGCCACTTGTGCACAGGATCGCGCTGTGCCCCACAGAAAACGATTTCCGGAACCCGTACGCCAAGCGCGGTCACACCGGTGAGCGCGGCATGCTCGCGCATGACCGTAGGCCGCCCGAAAGGGTGCTGCAAGCTACGATGAATATGACCGGTCTGGCGCTTGACGTAGAGCAGTTGACCATCACTGCCCATCAGGCGTTGAACGCCGCTTTCCCCGCCGCGACGGACGTTGGGCTCTTCTACCCATTCACCGCGCTGATTCCAGAAGTAATCGAAGCGGTCCTGGGGAACGACTTCCGTTTCTGCTGCACACTGCACTGCCATCCTGTTACCTCTTGCGTAATACGTAAACTCGCCACATGGCATAGAGCGGCAAAAAGTCCAGTTGTTCCTGGATTCGGAAACCCGCCTGCTCAAATTCCTTCTCTACGGTAGCGGCCGGTAACACAAACCGGTTTTGGTAACCTTCCTGCCCACGGGAATTCTCCGAACGCTTGCGTTTCCAGGCCTTGAAGTTGCCATCGACCCACAGCGAAAGGATCACGCTGTCGCGGGAAACCCGCTCGAATTCACGCAAAATAGCCATGCGATGCCCGGCTTCACCGATGTGGTGGAGCAAGCGCATGCAAAAAATGCTGTCGACGGCGTTGTCCGGCAAGGCGATGTCGAATGCAGACGTGTGCAAGGGTTGTACCCGCTTCACCACATCGGCCGGTTGCGCCTGGGTTGCGACCTTCAGCATGGACTTCGAGTTATCGGCACCGATGATCACACGGTTGGATTTTTCCGCCAACAAGGGCCAGAAACGCCCTGCACCACAAGGCAAATCGAGGACCAGACCAGGCTCGCCAACCAAGGCCAGCGCCTTGCGCGCCAGTTGTTCGTCACGCCAATGGGACAATCGACGACCGAGACCTTCCTGATGTTTGCGCAAATAGCGCTGCGCGTGTTGATCGTCGTACTTCTCTGAAAACTCGAGTTTGATCGGGCCGTCCATCATCAGGTCTCCTGAACTTCTGATGCAACTACCTTAGATTTTGTGGTGTCGGTGACTGGTCATCCATTTGTGAAAATATCGTTATGGGAAACCCGGAATTATTACAGGGTTTTACTGAATTGATAGGGTTTTCTGGACGACGGACTCAACAGATCAAGTTCGGGAGAGCTCCACCTGAAAACGGCAGCCACTGGGCTCCATCGTAGTCAGGCTGACGCTCCAGCCCTGGTTTTCACAGATCCGCTGCACCAGTGAAAGCCCCAGGCCCAAGCCTTCCCCGCGTTTTTCAGTGCCCCGAACGAAGGGTTCGAACATCGCCTCGCGCTTTTCCTCGGGAATGCCCACACCGCTGTCCTCGACCAGAAATCCCGTGCCCGTCAGGCTCAGGCGAATGAAGCCCCGTTCGGTGTAATGCAAGGCGTTGCGCAGCAAGTTACCCATCACCGCGTGCAGGAGCGTCGCGTTGTAACTCCTGGCCTCAGGGCTGCCCGGTTCGAAGATCAGCTTCAACCCTTTGCTTTCAATGGGTCCGCGCCACAGAGCGACCAGGCCCTCGGCCACCTGGCCCAGTGGCTGTTGCGGCGACATGCCGGCGTCTTCGCGCTGGGCACGGGCCAGCATCAGGAAGGTTTGCACCAGCTCACGCATTTCTTCACAGGCCCGGGCGATGCGCTCGACCTGGGCACGGCCACGCTGATCGAGACCGGGGTTTTCCAGCAACAACTCGCAGGAACTGGCCAATATCATCAGGGGCGTACGCAATTCATGGCTGACGTCGCTGGTAAACAAGCGCTCACGGGTCAGGGCCTGACGCAAGCGCCCGAGGGTAGCGTCGAAGGCCACGGCCAATTCGCCCACTTCGTCGGCGGCATAATCCGGGGCCAAAGGTGGGGCCAGGCCGAGCAGTTGATCGCGATGGCGTACCTGCCGGGCCAGCCGCACCACCGGCGCCATGACCTTGCGTGCCAGGACCCAGCCGAGAAACACCGCCAGCGCCAGGCTCAGTACGAACCCCACCAGCACCACGGCAAACAGCACCCGCTCGCGCTCTTCGAAGTCGCTCTGGTCCTGCATCAGCACGTAACGTCGGCCGTCGACGATTTCGACCATGGCGTGGTACGACAGGTTTTCACGGAAGACTTCGTGAAAACCCGGCTCCAGATGGCGCAAATCCTTGGGCAACCTGAAATCGCCTGGCCCGTTGCTGAAGTAGAACAATTGGTCCGGCTCGGGGCGATGGCTCCAGTCCGTGACATTGTCCATCAGCAACAGGCGCTGCAAATCACCGCCCAGGCCTGCCGAAATCAGTTTTTCCTCCACCAGGTGCACCGTCGCGACGATGCCCATGGCAAAGGCACCCGCCACCAGTGCGCTCATCAACGCAAAGGCAATGATGATTCGTTGGGAAAGGCTCTGCTTAAACTCCATCACGCCCCTCGGCCAGGCGATACCCCACGCCGTGAACGGTTTGCAGCAACGGCTTGGCGAACGGCTTGTCGATCACCTGACGCAGTTGGTGGACATGACTGCGCAGGCTGTCGCTGTCCGGACAGTCGTCCCCCCACAGCGCCTCTTCAAGAATTTCACGACGCAACACATGCGGGCTTTTCTGCATCAACACGGCCAGCAATTTCAGGCCGACCGGGTTGAGTTTCAGCAATCGGCCTTCGCGGGTGACTTCCAGGGTGTCGAGGTCATAGCTCAGGTCGCCGACCTGCAGAGTCCGCCGCCCGCCGCCCTGGGTCCGGCGCATGACCGCTTCGATACGCGCCGCCAGTTCAGACAGGGCAAACGGCTTGATAAGGTAATCATCGGCGCCGGACTTGAAGCCCTGCAGACGGTCGTCCAGTTGATCGCGGGCCGTGAGCATGATCACCGGCGTTTCGCGCCGGGCATCTTCGCGCAGGCGCTTGCACAAGGTATAGCCATCGATGCCGGGCAACATGATATCGAGCACGATCAAGTCGTAATGCTCGGTGGCCGCCAGATGCAGGCCAGACAGACCATCCTGCGCGCAATCCACGGTATAGCCTTTGAGTCCCAGGTAATCGGCCAGGTTGGCCAGGATATCGCGGTTGTCTTCAACCAATAGAATTCGCATGGGCATCTCTCCGTCCACAGTAACGACCGTCATGGCCCGCGCAGCTTAAGGCCAAGTGTGGCTCAGGGCTAGGATTGCATGCTGCTGTAACCGTTGAAATCAAACGTTTGCGGCATTAACGACTTTTTCACTATCGACTCACAGGTTGACGACATAAGCGAGTTCAAACTCTGCGCGGCTGCGCCTTTCAGAACACTCTACCGACCAAGGAACTCGCATGGTTTCGACCCTAGTCCGCCCCGCTCCTCGCCCGCTCAATTTCTGGGTGTGCCTTGGAGTCCCTGCCGTTGTCGCGATCATTCTGGTGTTGCTCGAATTGACCAGTCTGGATATGGACCTGGCCAGGCTGTTTTTCGACCCGGTCGCCGGGGAATTCATCGGACGCCACAGTTACTTTCTCGAGGACATCCTGCACGATCGCGCCAAGCAAGTAGTCATCGCCTTCTCTGTGTTTGCCATCCTCGGCTTCATCGCCTCGTTCTACATGGCCAGGCTCAAACCGTTCAAGCGCGAACTGGGTTGCCTGGTGCTCTCGCTGGGGCTGGCGACGTCGTTTGTAACGCCAATGAAAGCAGTGACGGCGGTGCAATGCCCATGGAGCCTGGAGCAGTTCGGCGGCCATGAGACGTACAGCGAACTGTTGAGCCCTCGCCCGCATACCGATAAGCCTGGACGTTGCTGGCCCGGAGGCCATGCTGCGACCGGTTTCACCCTGTTTGCATTGTTCTTCGTGCTGCGTGACCGTCGCCCGCGCATGGCCCGTGCGGCATTTGTCTTTGCATTTGCCTTGGGTTCGGTGTTTTCCATCAGCCGGATGATGCAGGGCGCACACTTTTTCTCACATAACGTGTGGACGGCGGTGTTCTGCTGGCTGATTTGCCTGGGGTCGTATTACTGGATTCTGTATCGGCCTGCTTCCCGAGCCGACGCTGTTGCCAAAGCACAACCGGTGAGTGCCTGAAACACAGATCAAAAATGTGGGAGCGGGCTTGAACTGGCCTAATGATTTTGGACACTTCAATCGGGCGCTATGATGGCGCCCAAATCTGAGGTGTTTGGATATGCGTAAATCTTATTCCAGTGAGTTCAAACTCAAGGCCGCCAGCATGGTGCTGGACGAGGGCCAGTCAGTTCCCGATGTTTGTGCCAGTTTGGATATTGGCCCTACGGCCTTGCGCCGTTGGGTCGACCAGGTTCGCAAAGAACGCTTGGGTTCGACCCCGTTGGGGGCCAAGGCAATCACCGCCGATCAGCGGGAGATTCAGCAGCTCAAAGCGTTGCTCAGGCAAAAAGACCTGGACATTGAAATCCTAAAAAAGGCCAGTGCTCTCCTGCTTTTGGACTCCAAAGATCATTCTCGCTGATCAATGAGCTGGACGAGCAGTACGGCGTTAACAATTGCTGTCGGGCGTTTGGAGTCACCCGCAGCAGCTTTTACGCCTGGCGTCAGCGCCAGGGCAAGGTGAATCCTGAACGGGAGAAACTTAAGGCCGTGCTGGTCAAGCATCATAAGGAATCCAGAGCGTCCGCCGGGTCTCGCACCCTGTCCAAGGAACTGCAAGCCAAGGGGCACCGTGTCGGGCGCCATATGGCTCGTAGCTTGATGCGCGAAGCCGGTGTTGCCAGTCATCAACGGCGGCGGCACAAGTACAAATCTTCCGGCGTTGAGGCGCTGGTGGCGCCGCATGTGCTCAAGCGCAAGTTTGATGTCACGGCGGTTAACCAAGTGTGGTGCGGCGATGTGACCTACATCAAAGTCGGCACGCGCTGGATGTATTTCGCGGCGGTGCTGGATCTGTTTGCCCGCAGGATCGTGGGCTGGTCGTTTTCGATGATTTCCGATGCCACGCTGACCTGCGAAGCGTTGCGGATGGCGGTCGACCTGCGAGGCCGGCCAAAAGAGGTGCTGTTTCACTCTGACCAGGGCTGCCAATACACCAGTCATAAATTCAGGAAAGAAATGCGCAAACATGGCCTCCTGCAAAGCATGAGTCGCAAAGGTGAGTGCTGGGACAACGCTCCGATGGAGCGTTTCTTTGGAAGCCTCAAGTCAGAGTGGGTACCAGAAGATGGCTACCGCTCGGAACATGAGGCGCGGGTGGATGTGCAGCGTTATGTGATGCGTTACAACAACGTCAGGCTCCATAGCTACAACGACTACCGGTCGCCGGTAGCTATGGAGAAGCTGGCGGCATGAAACCGTAACTGGTGTCCAAAATTAGTTGACCAGTTCAGCTTGCTCGCGAAAGCGGTTCAACATTCAACAAACATGTTGTCTGACACATCGCTTTCGCGAGCAAGCCCGCTCCCACACTAGACCGAGGCGCCTTTCAAATTCCCGGCAATAAAAAACCCCGCCTGCTTTCGCAGGCGGGGTTTTTCGTACAGGGGTAAGGCTGGCTTACATCATGCCGCCCATGCCGCCCATACCGCCCATGTCTGGCATACCGCCGCCAGCACCGCCGTCTTTCTTCGGTGCTTCAGCAACAGCGGCTTCGGTGGTCAGGATCAGACCGCCGATCGACGATGCAGCTTGCAGAGCGGAACGGGTTACCTTGGTTGGGTCCAGGATACCCATTTCGATCATGTCGCCGTATTCGCCAGTCGCAGCGTTGTAACCGAAGTTACCTTTGCCGTTCTTGACTTCGTTGACCACAACGCTTGGCTCGTCACCGCTGTTGGCAGCGATCTGACGCAACGGTGCTTCAATGGCACGACGCAGTACAGCGATTCCTACGTCCTGGTCAGCGTTGTCGCCTTTCAGGTTCAGGATAGCTTCCAGGGCACGGATCAGTGCCACGCCACCGCCAGGTACCACGCCTTCTTCAACGGCTGCACGGGTAGCGTGCAGGGCGTCTTCAACGCGGGCTTTCTTCTCTTTCATTTCAACTTCGGAACCAGCGCCAACCTTGATCACTGCAACGCCGCCGGACAGCTTGGCCAGGCGCTCTTGCAGTTTTTCACGGTCGTAGTCCGAGGAAGTCTCGGCAACCTGGGCACGGATCTGAGTGATGCGTGCTTCGATGTCGCCGTGTACGCCAGCACCGTCAACGATGATGGTGTTTTCCTTGGACAGGGTCACGCGCTTGGCGCTGCCCAGGTTTTCCAGGGTTGCGCTTTCCAAGCTCAGGCCGATCTCTTCGGAGATCACGGTACCGCCGGTCAGAACGGCGATGTCCTGCAGCATGGCCTTGCGACGGTCGCCGAAGCCTGGCGCCTTGACGGCTGCGACTTTGACGATGCCACGCATGTTGTTCACAACCAGAGTCGCCAGGGCTTCGCCTTCAACGTCTTCGGCCACGATCAGCAGTGGACGGCCGGCTTTGGCAACGGCTTCCAGCACTGGCAGCATTTCGCGGATGTTCGAGATCTTCTTGTCGACCAGCAGGATCAGCGGGCCGTCCAGCTCAGCGACCATGGTCTCTGGCTTGTTGACGAAGTACGGGGACAGGTAGCCACGGTCGAACTGCATGCCTTCAACAACCGACAGTTCGTTTTCCAGGCCCGAGCCTTCTTCAACGGTGATCACGCCTTCTTTACCGACTTTTTCCATGGCTTCGGCAATGATGTCGCCGATGGAGTTGTCGGAGTTGGCGGAGATGGTGCCTACCTGAGCGATAGCCTTGGTGTCAGCGCATGGCTTGGACAGGGCTTTCAGTTCTTTGACGATCGCGATGGTCGCTTTGTCGATACCACGCTTGAGGTCCATCGGGTTCATGCCGGCAGCGACGGCTTTCAGGCCTTCGTTGACGATCGACTGAGCCAGAACGGTAGCGGTGGTGGTGCCGTCGCCTGCGTCATCGTTGGCACGGGAGGCAACGTCTTTGACCAGCTGCGCGCCCATGTTTTCGAAACGGTCTTCCAGTTCGATTTCTTTTGCTACGGAAACGCCGTCCTTGGTGATGGTCGGAGCGCCGAAGCTCTTCTCGATGATCACGTTACGGCCTTTCGGGCCCAGGGTCGCTTTTACTGCGTCAGCCAGGACGTTGACACCGGTGAGCATTTTCTTGCGGGCGGAATCGCCGAATTTAACTTCTTT
Source organism: Pseudomonas sp. GNP012 (assembly GCF_054343835.1). Lineage (NCBI taxonomy): Bacteria > Pseudomonadati > Pseudomonadota > Gammaproteobacteria > Pseudomonadales > Pseudomonadaceae > Pseudomonas > Pseudomonas sp. GNP012. The sequence goes on from NZ_JBTGUU010000001.1 coordinate 4,296,189, forward strand.
AGCAGCCATGATCGATATTCCTTAAATACTTTGAAGTAGCGGGAAAATGAGCGGGGAATCAGCCTTCGATAACAGCGAGGATTTCGTTCTCGCTCATTACCAGCAGGTCTTCGCCGTCGACTTTCACAGTGTTGCTGCCGGAGTAAGGACCGAACACAACCTTGTCGCCCACTTTCACGGACAGTGCACGCACTTCACCGTTTTCCAGTACGCGGCCGGTGCCTACAGCGAGGATTTCGCCGCTGTTGGCTTTTTCAGCAGCCGAACCTGGCAGGACGATACCGCCAGCGGTTTTCTTTTCTTCTTCGCTGCGACGGATGACGACGCGGTCATGCAGAGGACGAAGCTTCATTGTCGATCTCTCCTAATTGTGGTTTTCATCGGCCGGTGTAGTCCCGGCGGGTTTAACAAAGGCCGGCGGTGCCGGTTGCGGTTCGTCAAGCGAACCGCGGAAGTCTGTCTGGCGTGTTCGCCAGAAACCTTGCGGTGACCGTTACATAAGGGCGCATAAGCTTATTACAAGGGCGGGTAGCGAAAATTTTTCAGGTCGATGCCCCGCAAACGAACACGGCACCCGAAGGTGCCGTGTCGATGGGCGTATTACTTGGTATCGCGGTGTTCGAACTCGCCTTCGATCACATTCGGTTCACGCCCCAACGGCTCGCGGGGGGCTGGACCGCCGCGTGCCTGCAGGTCGTCGGCGAACGCTCGCTGACGCATGGCCTGCTCTTCGGCGCGCTGGCGCATCTTGCCCGCCAGCAGACGGCGACTGAACGGCAGCAGCAGGAACAGGCCGATCACATCGCTGATGAAACCCGGAAGAATCAGCAGTCCACCGGCCAATGCCAGCATCAGGCCTTCGAGCATGGTCTGGGCCGGCAACTCGCCGCGGTTCAGGCTTTCACGGGCACGCAGGGCCGTGGCCAGGCCGGCGATGCGCAGCACGAACACACCGAACATCGAACCGAGAATGATCAGCAGCAGGGCCGGGAAAAACCCGATGGACCCTGCCACCTTGACGAATACGAACAGCTCCAACACCGGGAACAGCAGAAAGAGCAACAAAAAAGGGCGCATCAAATGGTTCCTCAACGCAAGAATGCCTTGCCAGTTCACCTTAGATGACGTCGCCGTTTCGTGAATTCAAGCGTCGGCCACTTCATTTTTCGGCCAATGTTCAGCGTGAGCCAGAGAAACCAAGGCTTCGCGGACTTGTGTCGGCGTATTACAAGGCGCTTGAAACGGCAACCAGTACAGGCTCTGGCCGATACGCAGGTGCATGCCTTCGGTATCGATACCGGCCATTTGCGCCGGCACGTTCTTCGGCAGACCGGCCAGCTCGACGTAATGGGCGATGGCCTTGGCGTGATCCGCGTTCATGTGCTCGACCATGCTCAGTTCGGCCTTGCCGGCGAACGGGTTGGCCAGGGTCAGGTCGTTGACCCAATGAATCGCGCCAAAACCGCCGATGTAACGGTGGCGCGCCGGCTTGAGCACCCAGAAGTCGAAATCGTGGGCCTTGTGATAACCCTGCGAGTCCGGGAAATAGCGGTAGTAACGCTCGGAAGCGGCTTCGATGGCGGCTTCGTCTTCGAGTTGCTGCGCTTGCGCCAGATAGGTCAGGCGACCAACGGCCTGGACATCCTCAGCCCCACGCTCGCCCACGAACAGCGAGCATTTCGGGTCTTTCTGCAGGTTATGGGTGTGCTGGGCGATGCGGCTGATCAGGATCAGCGGCCGGCCCTGCTCGTCCAGGCAGTACGGAACCACAGAGCCGAACGGAAAACCGGGCATTGACTTGGAGTGCGTCGAGAGCACTCCACGGTATTCCTTGAGGAGCAATTCTCGTGCATGCTTAGCCGCTTCAACGCTCAATTTATGACTCCTTAGATAGAATCCGTCATAAAAACGGACAAGCTGCTGGTGAAAGTCCCAGCATGCCATCGGGGGCAGTTCTCATGTGTAGCCGGGCCACGTCAGGCGCAGATCGAGAGGCTCTCTACAAGGAAACCACTCAGACCTGCTACCGGGGGACATGCGAATGCAACTCACTGACAAAGTAATCATTATCACTGGCGGTTGCCAGGGTTTAGGTCGTTCCATGGCCGAGTATTTCGCCGGCAAGGGCGCGAAACTCGCCCTGGTCGACCTCAACCAGGAAAAGCTCGACGCTGCCGTCGCGGCCTGCAAGGCCAAGGGTGTCGAAGCCCGCGCTTACTTGTGTAACGTCGCCAACGAAGAGCAAGTGACCCACATGGTTGCCCAGGTTGCCGAAGATTTCGGCGCGATCCACGGCCTGATCAACAATGCCGGGATCCTGCGTGACGGCCTGTTGCTCAAGGTCAAGGATGGCGAAATGACCAAGATGAGCCTGGCCCAGTGGCAGGCAGTCATCGACGTCAACCTGACCGGCGTGTTCCTGTGCACCCGTGAAGTCGCAGCGAAAATGGTCGAGCTGAACAACAGTGGCGCGATCATCAATATCTCGTCGATTTCCCGTGCTGGCAACGTCGGCCAGACCAACTACTCGGCGGCCAAGGCCGGTGTCGCTGCGGCGACCGTGACCTGGGCCAAGGAACTGGCACGCTACGGCATTCGCGTGGCCGGCATTGCACCGGGCTTCATCGAAACCGAAATGACCCTGGGCATGAGGCCTGATGCGCTGGAAAAAATGACCGCCGGCATTCCGCTCAAGCGCATGGGCAAACCTGAGGAAATCGCCCATTCGGCGGCTTACATCTTCGAGAACGACTATTACACCGGTCGGATTCTGGAGATGGATGGCGGGTTGCGGATCTAAAGGCACCACAAAACAAATGTGGGAGCGGGCTTGCTCGCGAATGCGTTAGATCAGTCAACCATTTGTTGAATGACACACCGCATTCGCGAGCAAGTCGAATCGTCGCACCGCCGCTCCCACAGGGGAAAGCATTTCAGATCATCAATCGTCGCTGATGCTGATATTCGGCATCGCCGGCGTCAAAGCCTCCTGCAATACGATCCGCGCACCGACATGACGCGCCAGCTCCTGGTAAACCATGGCGATCTGGCTGTCAGGCTCGGCGATCACCGTCGGCTTGCCGCCATCGGCCTGTTCGCGGATGACCATCGACAGCGGCAACGAGGCCAGCAGCTCGACGCCATACTGGTTGGCCAGCTTCACGCCACCGCCCTCACCGAACAGATGCTCGGCATGTCCGCAGTTGGAGCAGATGTGCACGGCCATGTTTTCCACCACGCCCAGCACCGGAATGTTGACCTTGCGGAACATTTCCACGCCCTTGCGCGCGTCCAGCAAGGCCAGGTCCTGCGGAGTAGTCACGATGACTGCACCGGCCACCGGCACTTTCTGCGCCAGGGTCAACTGGATATCACCGGTACCCGGCGGCATGTCGATGACCAGGTAATCCAGGTCGCCCCACGCAGTTTGGGTCACCAGTTGCAGCAAGGCGCCGGAGACCATCGGTCCACGCCAGACCATCGGTGTGTTGTCATCGGTGAGGAAGGCCATGGACATCACTTCGACGCCATGGGACTTGAGCGGAACGAACCATTTCTGATCCTTGACCTCAGGACGGGTACGCTCCGGGATACCAAACATGATGCCCTGGCTCGGACCGTAGATGTCCGCATCGAGAATCCCGACCTTGGCGCCTTCGCGGGCCAGGGCCAGGGCCAGGTTGGCCGCGGTGGTGGACTTGCCCACGCCACCCTTGCCGGACGCCACGGCAACCACGTTCTTGACGTTGGCCAGCCCCGGGATCTGCGCCTGGGCCTTGTGCGCGGCAATCACGCTGGTGATATCGACTTTTGCACTCGACACGCCATCCAGACCTTGAATGGCCATTTCCAGCATCTGCGCCCAGCCACTCTTGAACAGACCGGCGGCGTAACCCAATTCGAGCTGGACGCTGACGCGGTCACCCTGGATGTCGATGTTGCGCACGCACCCGGCGCTGACCGGGTCCTGGTTCAGGTAAGGGTCGGTGTATTGGCGAAGGACGGCTTCCACCGCTGCGCGATTGACGGCGCTCATGGGCAACTCCGAAAACAGGACTGGAAAAAATGTTGGGTATCGTACCTCAAAAGATCGCAGCCTTCGGCAGCTCCTACAAGTGCCCCCTGCAGGAGCTGCCGAAGGCTGCGATCTTTTGATCTTTCTCCTGTTACTCATCCAATGAAACAGGTGCACAGGATGAAAAATATGCGCCGGCGCTTTATAGTGGCCGACCTCCGTTTCATCAAGTAGCCGAGCCCCATGTCCGAGCCACGCAAGATCCTCGTCACCAGCGCCCTGCCCTATGCCAATGGTTCGATCCATCTTGGCCACATGCTGGAATACATCCAGACCGATATGTGGGTGCGCTTCCAGAAGCACCGCGGCAATCAATGCATCTATGTCTGCGCCGACGACGCCCACGGTTCGGCGATCATGCTGCGCGCGGAAAAGGAAGGCATCACCCCGGAACAACTGATCGCCAACGTCCAGGCTGAACACAGCGCCGACTTTGCCGACTTCCTGGTCGACTTCGACAATTTCCACTCCACTCACGCCGAAGAAAACCGTGAGCTGTCGAGCCAGATCTACCTGAAGCTGCGTGACGCCGGGCACATTGCCACGCGCTCGATCACCCAGTATTTCGACCCGGAAAAGAAAATGTTCCTGGCCGACCGCTTCATCAAGGGCACCTGCCCGAAATGCGGCACCGAAGACCAATACGGCGACAACTGCGAAAAATGCGGCGCGACCTACGCGCCAACCGACCTGAAGGATCCGAAGTCGGCGATCTCCGGCGCCACCCCGGTGCTCAAGGATTCCCAGCACTTCTTCTTCAAGCTCCCGGACTTCCAGGCCATGCTGCAAACCTGGACCCGCAGCGGCACCCTGCAGGATGCCGTGGCCAACAAGATCGCCGAATGGCTGGATGCCGGCCTGCAACAGTGGGACATCTCCCGCGATGCGCCGTACTTCGGTTTCGAGATCCCCGACGAGCCGGGCAAGTACTTCTACGTGTGGCTGGATGCGCCGATCGGCTACATGGCCAGCTTCAAGAACCTGTGCAACCGCACGCCGGAACTGGACTTCGACGCGTTCTGGGGCAAGGACTCCACCGCCGAGCTGTACCACTTCATCGGCAAGGACATCGTCAACTTCCACGCCCTGTTCTGGCCAGCCATGCTCGAAGGCGCCGGCTACCGCAAGCCGACCGGGATCAACGTGCACGGCTACCTGACCGTCAACGGCCAGAAGATGTCCAAGTCCCGCGGCACGTTCATCAAGGCCCGCACCTACCTGGATCACCTGTCGCCGGAATACCTGCGCTACTACTACGCGTCCAAGCTCGGCCGTGGCGTCGACGACCTCGACCTGAACCTCGAGGACTTCGTGCAGAAGGTCAACTCCGACCTGGTGGGCAAGGTCGTCAACATCGCCAGCCGTTGCGCCGGGTTCATCCACAAAGGCAATGCCGGCGTGATGGTCGACACCAACGCCGCGCCTGAGTTGACCGAAGCATTCCTGGCCGCCGCGCCAGGCATTGCCGATGCCTACGAAGCCCGCGACTTCGCCCGCGCCATGCGCGAGATCATGGGCCTGGCCGACCGCGCCAACGCCTGGATCGCCGACAAGGCTCCGTGGTCGCTGAACAAGCAGGAAGGCAAGCAGGATGAAGTCCAGGCGATCTGCGCCACCGGCGTCAACCTGTTCCGCCAGTTGGTGATCTTCCTCAAGCCTGTGCTACCGCTGCTGGCCGCCGACGCCGAGGCGTTCCTCAACGTCGCACCGCTGACCTGGAACGACCACGCGACCTTGCTCGCCAACCATCAGTTGAACGAGTTCAAGCCGTTGATGACCCGCATCGACCCGGTCAAGGTACAAGCCATGACCGACGCCTCGAAAGAAGACCTGACCGCCAGCCAGACCGACACCGGCGAAGCCGCACCTGCCGGCAATGGCGAACTGGCCAAGGATCCTCTGTCGCCGGAAATCGAGTTCGACACCTTCGCGGCAGTCGATTTGCGCGTCGCGCTGATCGTCAAGGCCGAACACGTGGAAGGTGCCGACAAGCTGCTGCGCCTGACTCTGGACATTGGTGACGAGCAACGCAACGTGTTCTCCGGGATCAAGAGTGCCTACCCGGATCCGTCCAAGCTCGATGGCCGCCTGACCATGATGATCGCCAACCTCAAGCCACGGAAAATGAAGTTCGGCATCTCCGAAGGCATGGTGATGGCAGCCGGTCCTGGCGGTGAAGAGATCTACCTGCTCAGCCCTGACAGCGGCGCCAAGCCGGGTCAGCGCATCAAGTAAGATCTGCGGCAAATCGATCCCACAGTCGTGCCTGGCGCGACTGTGGGATTTTCATGTCTGGCCCATACTGACTCCCACAGAGTTATCCAGCATCGGATATGGACGATCATGACCGAAACGCTTTTGACGCTTATCAGTGCAGCCCTGATCAACAACTTCGTGTTGCACTGGCCGCTGGGCGTCGATCCGCTATTGGGCAGCGAACGTCGGCAAATCCATGCGCTGGGCATTGCGACCACGTGCCTGATGCTGATTGTCGGCATCCTCGGCTATGCGCTCTACCACTGGCTGCTGGTCCCATTGCAACTGACGTCGCTGCACCTGTTCGTGTTCCTGCCATTGAGTGTATTGCTGATCGCTCCGTTACTGACCGTGCTGGCACGGTTATTTTCGACGCTGACATTCGAGGGACTCTGGCCATTGCTGCTGGGTAACGCTGGTGTGCTCGGGGTGGCGCTGCTCAATGCCCAGGAAGATAAAGGATTGTTTCACGCCACGGCCCTTAGCCTGGGTGCCGGCCTGGGATTCTGGCTGGTGCTGAGTCTGTTCCAGGACCTGCGACAACGCACACTCGACAACGATGTGCCCCTGCCCTTTCGTGGCCTGCCGATCGACCTGATCGGTGCCGGCCTGATCGCAGTGGTTTTTCTCGGATTCAGCGGACTGATCAAAACATGAGTCTGATTCAACTCATCGACGCACTCTTGCCGCAAACCCAATGCGGCAAGTGCGGCCACCCCGGGTGCAAACCGTACGCCGAAGGCATTGCCAGTGGCGAGCCGATCAACAAATGCCCGCCCGGCGGCAACGAAACCATCGCGGCCCTGGCCGAGTTGCTGAAGGTGCCGGTGCTGGAACTGGACATCACTCGCGGCTCGGCACCTGCGCAGATTGCCTATATCCGCGAAGCCGAGTGTATCGGTTGCACCAAGTGCATTCAGGCCTGCCCGGTCGATGCCATCGTCGGGGCGGCCAAATTGATGCACACGGTGATCATCGATGAGTGCACCGGTTGCGACCTCTGCGTAGCACCCTGCCCGGTGGACTGCATCGAAATGCGCCCGCTGCCGCTGGACACTGTATTGCCGGTGGTCGGGGGCCTGGCCCTCACACCGCAAGCGCGGCAGGCCCGAGCCCTCAAGCGCGATCACGCGCGGCGCCGCTTCGAACAGCGCAATGCGCGCTTGCAGCGCGAAGAGCAGCAGAAAATCGCCGAACGCCAGGCCCGGCAACGTGTCACGCAACCTAGCGAAGCGGCAGTCGACCCGGTACAGGCTGCCCTCGAGCGAGTCCGCGCACAGAAAGCCGCCACTGCCGATGCCGCGCTGAAAAAGGCGAAGATCGATGTGGCGATGAGTCGGGCACAGCTGCACAAATCGCTGAAAGCCTTCGGACATCCACCGACCTTCGAACAGCAATCGCAGTTGATTGTCCTGCAACAGCAGTTCGAAGACGCCGAACAAATCCTGGTGCAACTGGAAAGCGCCGCGCCACCTGCCACTGCGCCGACGGTCGCAACGGTGTCGTCAAATGATGCCGATCTGAAGCGGGCCAAGATCCAGTTGGCCATGCGCCGTGCCGAACTCAAGAAGGCTCAGGCCAACGAAGCACCGGCGGAGCAAATCGAAGCCCTGGAGCGCGCACTCGGCGAAGCCGAACGCCAGGTGAACGCCCATGCCAGCCCTTGAAACCGTTGATGAGCGCCTGCAGCAGGCCATGAAGCTGGTGCTGCTGGCCGTGCTGCCGGGAGTGCTCGCAGCGTTCTGGCTATACGGCTGGGGCGTGTTGATCAACCTGGTTCTGGCGGCCGCTGCTGCGCTGGCCATTGAAGCTGCCATCGTGCAATGGCGCAAGCAACCGCTGAGGCCAACCCTGAGTGACGGTAGCGCGCTGGTCAGTGCCACCTTGCTGGCTCTGGCGCTGCCGCCTTACTGCCCATGGTGGCTGCCCCTTAGTGCTACAGCCTTTGCGATGATCTTTGGCAAGCACCTGTATGGCGGCGTCGGCTCAAATCCCTTCAACCCGGCGATGCTCGGGTTTGCTTTGGTGCTGGTGGCCTTTCCCCAACCCATGACCCATTGGCCATCGCCCCATGGCATGGACCTGTTGAGTGGCTTGCAGCAAGTGTTCGGTGTCGGCCAGGCACCGGATGCGTGGGTGCAGGCCACGGCACTGGACAGCCTGCGGGTCAACAAAAGCCTGACCATGGATGAACTGTTTGCCGGCAATCCGGCATTCGGCCACTACGGTGGACGCGGTGTGGAGTGGGTCAACCTGGCGTTTCTGGCGGGCGGAATGTTTCTCCTGCAACGAAGGGTGATCAGCTGGCATGCACCGGTCGGCATGCTGGCCAGCCTGTTCGTCATCAGCCTGTTGTGCTGGAACGGGTCGGGCTCCGACTCCCATGGCTCGCCGCTGTTCCACCTGCTGACCGGTGCAACCATGCTCGGGGCGTTCTTTATCATCACCGAACCGGTATCTGGCGCCAGAAGCCCTGGAGCAAAACTGCTGTTCGGCGTCGGCGTCGGGCTCCTGACTTATCTGATTCGTACCTGGGGCGGCTATCCGGACGGCATCGCCTTTGCAGTGTTGATGATGAACCTGTGTGTGCCGGCGCTGGAGCGGTTCGTGGCAGCCAGACAACAGCCGGAGGTGTCATGAGCCGGGCATCAAGCATCACGCTTCTGGTGTTTTTGGCCGCACTGGGCATGGGCGTGACGTACTTCGTGCAACTCGGCAGCGCGCCGCGCATTGCAGCCGAACAGCGTCTGCTCGACAGCCAGAATCTGCTGGACCTCATACCTTCAGACAGCTACGACAATCAACCACTCGACCACCCCATCAGGATCGATACAACCACCCTGGCAGACAGCACCTTGCTGGGTGGCTACCTGGCGACACGGGGCGACCGCCCCGTCGCGGTGTTGCTGCGCAGTCAAACCCTCGGCTACACCGGTGCCATCGAGCTAATGATCGCTGTCGATGCCAATGGCAGGTTGCTGGGCGTCAAAACCCTCAAACAGGCGGAAACACCTGGGCTGGGGGCACGGATCGCCGACTGGCCCAATGGCTGGCTGCAGATTTTTTCCGGAAAATCCCGAACAGAGCCCGGTGACAGCGGTTGGGCGCTAAAAAAGGATCAGGGGCAGTTCGATCAGATCGCAGGCGCGACCATCACCTCAAGAGCAGTGATCAATGCCGTGCACGATGCCTTGCGCTACTTTGATGAACACCGGCAACAACTGCTCGGGAACCCTGCCCATGGATAACTCATCCACTCTGCGCAACGCACTGATGCTGACGCCGCTGATCGGTGCCACCCACTCGCTGATGGCCGCACTTGGCCTGTGCCTGATGTTCATGGTGGTGACCTGGTTGTTCAGTCCGGCCATGGGCGCCCTGCGATCCCGACTGGTCCCGGCTGCCCGCTTGCCGGCCAGCGTTCTGTTGGCCGCCACGCTCACCAGTTGCGCGGAGCTCACGGCACAAGTCTGGTCGCTGCAATGGCAGCAGCATCTGGGGTTTTATGGCGCCATGATCGCCTTGCAGTGCGTCGTACTGGAACACACCGGGTTCTTTCAGAACAGCTGGCGCCAGCGCCTGCGACTCAGTGGCTTGTTTGTCACGTTGATGATCGCTATGGGACTGTTGCGCGAACTCATCGGCAACGCAACCCTTGGAAACCGACTATCGTGGCTGTCCGGTGCAACGCAAACTGACTGGCAAGGCTGGGTGCTGGTGGCCGATGGTGGTCTGCGCCTGGCCACATTGGTCCCTGGCGGGTTCATTCTGCTCGGACTGCTGATCGCCGCCTGGCAGAGCTGGCGCCCCAATCCCACACATTGATTGCCTACGAGGAAACGCACTGCCCATGAATGCCGCAAAACGTCTGGAAATTTTCCGCAGACTGCACGAAGACAACCCGGAACCCAAGACCGAACTGGCCTATTCCTCACCGTTCGAATTGCTGATTGCCGTGATTCTCTCGGCGCAGTCGACCGACGTCGGCGTCAACAAGGCCACCGCCAAACTGTTCCCGGTGGCCAATACCCCGGCGGCGATCCATGCCCTGGGTGTCGAGGGACTGTCGGAGTACATCAAGACCATCGGCCTGTACAACAGCAAAGCGAAAAACGTGATCGAAACCTGCCGCTTGCTGGTCGAGCGTCATGCCGGTGAAGTACCGCAAACTCGCGAAGAACTGGAAGCGCTGCCCGGCGTCGGCCGCAAAACCGCCAATGTGGTACTCAATACCGCATTCCGTCAGCTGACCATGGCTGTCGACACGCACATTTTCAGGGTCAGCAACCGTACCGGCATTGCGCCCGGCAAGAATGTGGTGGAAGTCGAGAAAAAACTGATGAAATTCGTGCCCAGGGAGTACCTGCTCGACTCCCATCACTGGCTGATCCTTCACGGCCGCTATGTCTGCCTCGCCCGCAAGCCCCGATGCGGAAGCTGCCGGATCGAGGACTTGTGCGAATACAAGCACAAAACCTCCGACGATTGAGGCGCTATTGGGATTATTGAATTGTCGATTGAAAAAATCTTTTTTACCCGCCGGGAGATTGTCGATATAAGGAGCGCCAAAGGCCTTCTTAGCCTGGAGCAACTAAATGAGTACTGGCAAAGAGCAATTGGACGTAGAAGACGACTTCACCACCGCCGAAACCGATGACGCCGAGCCGGTGGTTGAAGTAGCGAAAACTAATCTGAGCAAACGCCGCACCATCGACAATCTGCTGGAGGAGCGCCGACTGCAAAAGCAATTGGCCGACTACGATTTTGACTTATGACACCTGAAAGCCTCCCGAAACGGAGGCTTTTTTTTAAGTGCCATACTTCAACAAACGCCCCTTGTCGCAAAGATACGCCATCACACCAGACCGTTGCGTTGGGCCAGCTCGATCAAATCGACCAAGGACCTTGCATTGAGCTTGAGCAACAGGCGGGTCTTGTAAGTACTGACTGTTTTATTGCTGAGAAACATCCCATCGGCAATTTCCTTATTGGTCTTCCCTCTGGCCAACTGCTGCAGGACCATCATTTCCCGCCCCGACAACCGATCAACCATGTCGGCCTCACTGGCGTTCCCCAAACTGCAACGCACGGTATGCAAGGCTTGATTGGGAAAGTAACTGTAGCCTGACAATACGGCCTTTATTGCACTGAGCAACTCCGTCAGGTCTTGTTGTTTGCAGACATAACCGGCCGCACCGGATTGCATGCAACGCATGGAAAAATGCCCCGGCGCCTGGGAAGTCAGGATCAGCACTTTCATCGGCATTGAGGTCGAAGACAAACGCGCGATGACTTCCAATCCGTCCAGCTTCGGAATCCCGATATCCAGAATGACAATATCCGGCGTAAGTTCACGGGCTAGTTGCAGTGCATCCACACCATTATCGGTTTCTGCAATAACTTCGTAGCCATGACGTTCCATTAGCATACGTACCGCAAGACGAATGACGGGGTGATCATCCACGATCAGCACTTTATTCATGGGCAAGTCCAATTTTCGCTGTTCGAATTTTTAGAGCCCGCACAATAGCCTAGTCGTTTCACCCATGGCATGTCGCCCCTTCCAACCACCCACACCAAGAGACATACCCTACAAACAACACGGATTTCTCCTACAAAAATCCCTCGAGCGGAATGAATTGAAAACTGTATCGGCGTCATGGTGGCGCAGCTTTCAGCAATCGGCCCTATCGATTTACAACCAGAATTTTCCAAAAGCCAGCGTGAACAACCGGGCCCTGACAAACACAAATATTTACTTCTGCGCCAGAACGTAACTTATATTTTCGCACTCAACACTCACACCAGAAATATCACACGCCAGACATCCAATTACTCTTACAGCGAATTATATTTTTTGAGCAATCATTAAAGCACCACCAGCAATCATAAAAAAACCCAAAACAGCCTCATCAAACAGACTTCAAAAAACACTCAAAAAATGAGAATTCAACATGAGTACAGAACATGGCAGAAAGATAATCACCAACCCGATGACAATCATTGCGATATTCGCAACGCTCTCTGAAACTTCGGCCGCCGTTTCTCTCCCCTTCCTTGACCAAGAGGAAAGAGAACTCTATGTCTGGTTTCTGATCAGCTTTCCGTTTTATTTACTTTTGCTTTTTTTCGCGACACTCAACTTCAACTACCGGTCACTGTATGCGCCTTCCGACTTTGAAAAGGGAAAACATTTCATGAAAGCGATGGAAGATGCTGGGCGGTCGGAAAAAAAAGCGTCCGGGAAGTCGCCCGCGAATCCCGCTTTGGAAAGGCCATCGAATGGCCAGCAGCCAGCTCGGTCGCCCTGCGGTGCACAGGACCCGCCAACGGAGATTGGTCTGCACAGCACCGTCTTCGTTCAGCATCAACTTCAGTTACCGGAATTTGTAAAAGACCTGTGCATCGTTGATACACGCGGTATGAACAAGGAGGTCGAATTTGAAACGCTGCTGGAAAAAATCCAGAAGCCACGGGAAAAAATGGCGTACGTGATTCTGTTTGTCACTAGTGCCATTTCAGAGACTTTACTGAAGGCCAGTGCGCTCAAACATTCCAGACAGACCAGGAAGCACTGCTCTGCCTTTTACATTGCCTACAATCCCGTCTCGCAAAGGTTGACGGTAATTGATCAAGCCGGCCAACCGGCAAACAACAATGCGTAGAACAGGACAGACCATCGGAAGGAGAAAGACAGGAAACCGTCAGCGGCACACCCGACAACGCAGTACCTGGCACCACACCCCATATTCAGGAGCCTGACCTCGTCGAGGACGAGGTCAGGTATCCATCACGAGTTCAAAGGTCTCAGAACAGCTTCCGGCCTTTGTTCGCCGCAATGCGCATGCGCAGGGCGTTGAGCTTGATGAAGCCCGCAGCATCCGCCTGGTTGTATGCGCCGCCATCTTCTTCGAATGTCGCGATGTTGGCGTCGAACAGCGAGTCATCGGACTTGCGGCCAGTGACGATCACATTGCCCTTGTACAGTTTCAGGCGCACAACGCCGTTCACATTGACCTGGGACGCATCGATCATCTGTTGCAACATCAGACGCTCAGGGCTCCACCAGTAGCCGGTGTAGATCAGGCTGGCGTACTTGGGCATCAACTCGTCTTTGAGGTGAGCCACTTCGCGGTCCAGGGTGATCGATTCGATCGCACGGTGGGCACGCAGCATGATGGTGCCGCCAGGGGTTTCATAGCAGCCACGGGACTTCATGCCCACATAGCGGTTCTCGACGATGTCGAGACGGCCGATACCGTGCTCGCCACCGATACGGTTCAGGGTCGCCAGTACGGTGGCCGGAGTCATTTCGACGCCGTCCAGCGCGACGATATCGCCGTTGCGGTAGGTCAGCTCCAGGTACTGCGGCTTGTCTGGAGCGTTTTCCGGGGAAACGGTCCAGCGCCACATGTCTTCTTCGTGCTCGGTCCAGGTGTCTTCCAGCACGCCGCCTTCATAGGAGATGTGCAGCAGGTTGGCATCCATGGAGTACGGGGATTTCTTCTTGCCGTGACGCTCGATCGGGATCGCGTGCTTCGCGGCGTAGTCCATCAGCTTTTCACGGGACAGCAGGTCCCATTCGCGCCAGGGAGCAATCACTTTCACGCCAGGTTTCAAGGCGTACGCGCCCAACTCGAAACGAACCTGGTCGTTGCCCTTGCCGGTGGCGCCATGGGAAATGGCGTCAGCGCCGGTTTCGTTGGCGATTTCGATCAGGCGCTTGGCAATCAGCGGACGAGCGATGGAAGTACCCAGCAGGTACTCGCCTTCGTAAACGGTGTTGGCGCGGAACATCGGGAAAACGAAATCGCGCACGAACTCTTCGCGCAAGTCGTCGATGTAGATCTCTTTGACGCCCATGGCCTGAGCCTTGGCGCGTGCAGGTTCGACCTCTTCGCCCTGACCCAGGTCAGCGGTGAAGGTCACCACTTCACAGTTATAAGTATCCTGCAGCCACTTGAGGATCACCGAAGTGTCCAGGCCGCCGGAATACGCCAGAACGACCTTGTTTACGTCCGCCATGCCATCACTCCACGGGGTTCTACGGAAAGCCGTGAAGTCTACCGCTCATGCAGGATAATTTACAGAGGCGCGACAGCTTATGACGACCAAGCGACAGAATCTGTCGAGAGCGCGACGATGACTTAAGGGTCAGGAAGTTGCCGAAGTGACCGCTTTCGTCGCTTGCGGGGCAACTTGTTCCGCGGGCGCTCCCCGCTCCAGGCGTACCGCTACCCGACGGTTCTTCGCACGGTTGGCGTTGTTGGTATTGGGCGCCAGCGGATAACGTTCGCCATGGAAACGCAGGGTAATTTGCGACTCCTGGATGCCGTTGGCCTTGAAGAACTCCATCACTGCCAGGGCCCGGCGCCGCGACAGGTCGCGATTGGTCAGGCGGTTGCCGCTGTTGTCGGAGTGACCGTCGAGCTCGATGTGATTGACCGTCGGATCAGCCTTCATGTACTCCAGCATGACCTGCAGCTTGGCTTTCGCGGCATTGTCGAGCTCGATACCGCCGCCAGGGAAGCCGATTTGGGATTGTTTCACCTGCTCGAAGTTCTGCGGCAACAGTTTGGCCACGCAGCCTTGATAATCGGCAAACGCCTGGGTGAACCTGACCGGCAGCAAGCGCACTTCCGACACCCGGCCATCTCCCGAGGAATGGCGAACCACCGGGCTGCGACCGTCCATCAGACCGCTGATCAGGCGTCCGGCCTGCACCTGTGAACTGTTGAACAACACGTTGCCGCTACCGATTCTCACCGTGCCCAGGTTTATATCCTCACGCCCCGGTTGCCACGGTGCGGCAGCCGCCAGCAAGGTCGCCGAACCTCCGCCCATCATCGGGTTATAGGCTTTGAGACGAAACGTTGCCTGCTCACCGGCTTTGCGCACGAACTCCCCCGAACCGAAGTCGGTAATCGGCTGCGTCAGGCGGCATTCGAACTTGTCGCCTTCGACCGTCCACTCAATGCTCTCCAGGCGGGTCTGAAAAGTGAGCGCCATCGCAGGAAGGCTGGCAAACACACTGAGCAAGGCTAAATAACGCTGGCGCACGGGAGGCTCCACTGGCTTCTACAACAAAAAGACCGACACACACATGTTTACGGCATACCCGTTGGATATCGGAAGCTTGCGGCAAAACTTGATAGCGAGTGCCTGCAAGAGTCTTTTCCGGTAGCATTCCCTTGAGTTTGACCCGCCTGGAATCCCCTCATGTCCGACCGCCTGACCCTGCTGCGTCCCGACGACTGGCACATTCATCTTCGCGATGGTGCCGTGTTGACCAATACCGTCGCGGATGTCGCGCGCACCTTTGGCCGCGCCATCATCATGCCCAACCTGGTTCCGCCGGTGCGCAACGCGGCTGAAGCCGACGGCTATCGCCAGCGGATTCTCGCTGCCCGCCCGGCCGGCAGCCTGTTCGAGCCGCTGATGGTCCTGTACCTGACCGACCGCACCCAGCCTGAAGAGATCCGTGAGGCCAAGGCCAGCGGATTCGTGCACGCCGCCAAGCTGTACCCGGCCGGCGCGACCACCAACTCGGACTCTGGTGTTACCAGCATCGACAAGATTTTCCCTGCACTCGAGGCCATGGCCGAAGTCGGGATGCCGTTGCTGATCCACGGCGAAGTCACCCGTGGCGATGTCGACGTGTTCGACCGCGAAAAAATCTTCATCGACGAGCACATGCGTCGTGTGGTCGAGCGTTTCCCGACGCTCAAAGTGGTGTTCGAACACATCACCACCGCTGACGCCGTGCAGTTCGTCAACTCGGCTTCGGCCAACGTTGGCGCGACCATCACCGCGCATCACCTGCTGTACAACCGCAACCACATGCTGGTGGGCGGGATTCGGCCGCATTTCTACTGCCTGCCGATCCTCAAGCGCAATACGCACCAGGAAGCCCTGCTCGACGCCGCCACCAGCGGCAGTGAAAAATTCTTCCTCGGCACCGACTCGGCCCCCCACGCCCAGCACGCCAAGGAAGCCGCTTGTGGTTGCGCCGGCTGCTACACCGCTTATGCGGCGATCGAGATGTACGCCGAAGCGTTCGAACAGCGCAATGCTCTGGACAAGCTCGAAGCCTTCGCCAGCCTCAACGGCCCGCGTTTCTATGGGCTGCCGGCCAACACCGATCGCATCACCCTGGTCCGCGAAGAATGGACCGCCCCTGCCAGCCTGCCGTTTGGCGAGCTGACCGTTATCCCGCTGCGCGCCGGTGAAAAACTGCGCTGGCGCCTGCTGGAGGAACACGCGTGAGTGAAGACCATTTCGACGACGAACTGGAAGGCAATGGCGGCGGTGGCGGTTCCCGTCATCCAATGGCCGCACGGTTTCGTGGTTACCTGCCGGTTGTCGTCGACGTAGAAACCGGTGGCTTCAACTCCGCCACCGACGCCCTGCTGGAAATCGCCGCGACCACCATCGCCATGGATGAAAAGGGTTTTGTGTACCCGGATCACACCTACTTCTTCCGGGTCGAGCCATTCGAAGGCGCGAACATCGAAGCGGCCGCCCTGGAATTCACCGGGATCAAGCTCGATCACCCGCTGCGCATGGCCGTGAGTGAAGAGTCTGCTCTCAACGATATCTTCCGCGGCGTGCGCAAGGCACTCAAGGCCAACGGTTGCAAACGGGCGATCCTGGTCGGGCATAACAGCAGCTTCGACCTGGGCTTCCTGAATGCGGCGGTTGCGCGTCTGGACATGAAGCGCAATCCGTTCCATCCGTTCTCCAGTTTCGATACCGCGACACTCGCGGGCCTGGCATACGGCCAGACCGTGCTGGCCAAGGCGTGTCAGGCAGCGGACATCGACTTCGACGGTCGCGAGGCCCACTCGGCCCGCTACGACACCGAAAAGACGGCAGAGCTGTTCTGCGGCATCGTCAATCGCTGGAAACAGATGGGTGGCTGGGAAGACTTCAACGATTGATGGCTTTCTGTAGGAGCGAGCCTGCTCGCGATGGTCGTGAACGATAACGCGGGGAACCTGACACCCAGCGGTGTTCTCAAGTCCATCGCGAGCAAGCTCGCTCCTACACAGTCCCGGCGTTATCCCGCGCATAAAAAAACCGGCCTCGATGGCCGGTTTTTTTTTACCTGCAGCGTGCGCCTTACAGAGCGGCAGCGTGCTCGGTCAGGTAAGCCGCTACGCCTTCTGGCGAAGCGTTCATGCCTTTGTCGCCTTTCTTCCAGTTGGCAGGGCAGACTTCGCCGTGCTCTTCGTGGAATTGCAGAGCGTCGACCAGACGCAGCAGCTCTTCCATGTTACGGCCCAGCGGCAGGTCGTTGATGATCTGCGAACGGACAACGCCTTTGTCGTCGATCAGGAACGCGCCACGGAACGCTACGCCATCAGCGGACTGAACGTCGTAGGCCTTCATGATTTCCTGCTTGATGTCGGCAGCCATGGTGTAGCGAACTTCGCCGATACCGCCATTGTTGACCGGGGTGTTGCGCCAGGCGTTGTGGGTGAAGTGCGAGTCGATCGACACGGCGACCACTTCAACGTTGCGCGCCTTGAACTCGGACATGCGGTTGTCCAGAGCGATCAGCTCGGACGGGCAAACGAAGGTGAAGTCCAGCGGGTAGAAGAACACCAGGCCGTATTTGCCTTTGATCGCCGAAGACAGGGTGAAGCTGTCAACGATCTCGCCATTGCCGAGTACGGCCGGTACGGTGAAGTCAGGGGCTTGTTTGCCTACGAGTACGCTCATTGGATATCTCCTGGTGTAATAGCGTGAGAAACAGGTTTCGCATCAGCCTGCCACCCTGAGGCGACAGCCCTGTGACACGAACCCCGGTCGCAAAAGACCGGCCATCATACACCGCGTATTTGAGCTGGCTTAGCTGTTTTTTCCCGGTACGATGAAATCCCCGACGGTTTTGTATCGCCGGTTTGCCATATTGACCGTTCGTCAGCCGCCCCCCGCTTATGACGAAAAGTACTCTGAAACCACTTTGACAATCATTCTCGTTAACATTAAGATCCATCGCAATTGAGTCACAATCAGCGACGGTCCTTCCTTATGTATGTCTGCCTCTGCACTGGCGTCACCGACGGTCAAATCCGCGATGCGATCTATGAAGGATGCTGCAGCTACAAGGAAGTCCGCGTAGCTACCGGCGTTGCCAGTCAATGCGGCAAATGTGCCTGCCTCGCCAAGGAAGTGGTCCGAGAGACCCTGACCAAACTGCAAACGGCCCAGGCTGCAATTCCCTATCCAGCAGAATTTACAGCCGCTTAAGTATCGATTTTCAAAGAACCGGACATATGTCCGGTTTTTTTATGCCTCAAAATCAACTAGTTATGCTCTAGACGCGGAACACAAACATTCTTATTCCGATTAATTTTCATTTAAGTTTCAATAACTTAGGTTTGACACTATTAAATACGCGGCTCAAACTCTGTTCTATTGACAGCTAATACAGGGCAGGACCCCATCATGAAAGGCGACGTTACAGTCATCCAGCATCTCAACAAGATCCTTGCCAATGAGCTGGTCGCGATCAATCAATACTTCCTGCATGCGCGCATGTACGAAGATTGGGGCCTGAACAAGCTAGGCAAACACGAGTACCACGAGTCCATCGACGAGATGAAGCACGCGGACAAGCTGATCAAGCGCATCCTGTTCCTTGAAGGCCTGCCGAACGTCCAGGACCTGGGCAAGCTGCACATCGGCGAACACACCAAGGAAATGCTCGAGTGCGACCTGCGTATAGAGAAAACCGGCCATGCCGACCTCAAGGTAGCCATCGCGCATTGCGAAACAGTTGGCGACTTCGGCAGCCGTGAGCTGCTTGAAGATATCCTCGAGTCCGAAGAAGAACATATCGACTGGCTGGAAACCCAGTTGGGCCTGATCGACAAGATCGGTATCGAAAACTATCTGCAATCGCAGATGGGTGAAGACGAGTAAGTTCCAGGCCATTAATTTCGATGCAATAAAAAGCCCCGCCCTCTTTCGAGTGGCGGGGCTTTTTGTTGCCTGCTCTTGTAGGAGCGAGCTTGCTCGCGATGGTCTTCAACGATAACGCGGGAAGCCTGACGACCCGTGGCGTTTTTGAGTCCATCGCGAGCAAGCTCGCTCCTACAGAGAAACGTGATCAGGCCTCGGTCTTTGGAGCAGCGGCCTTGGCGGCGGCGTCCTTGATCAGGCTCTGCAGCGAACCGTCAGCGGCCATTTCAGTCATGATGTCGCTACCGCCGACCAGCTCACCGGCAACCCACAGTTGCGGGAAGGTTGGCCAGTTGGCGTATTTTGGCAGGTTGGCGCGGATTTCCGGGTTCTGCAGGATGTCCACGTACGCAAACTTTTCACCACACGCCATCACGGCCTGCGCAGCTTTCGCGGAGAAGCCGCACTGCGGGGCATTTGGCGAGCCTTTCATGTAAAGCAGAATGGTGTTGTTGGCAATCTGCTCTTTAATCGTTTCGATGATATCCATGGAGCACCTCGGCTGAACTTTCCGACTCATGGGTCGGCACGGTGGCGCATTGTAACGGAAAGCCGAGCGCCCTGCTCGGTCTCTCCGTCAGACTGATTCAAGCCGCCGCCACGGTCACTGGCACGCCATTGAGCGCGGCATTTCCCGACAGTTCGTCAATCCGGCATTCGTCGGTCAGGTCGTTGGCGCTGGAGCCCGGCTGGCTGCTGGCAATCGACATTTGCACGCCCGGCCGCGCGTGGCCCCAGCCGTGCGGCAGGCTGACCACGCCTTTCATCATATCAAGACTGCCCAGCACTTCGACCTCAATCACACCCACCCGCGAACTGACCCGAACGCGCTGTCCGTCACTGAGCCCGCGACTGGCCAGATCGTCCGGATGCATCAGCAACTGGTGTCGAGGCTTGCCCTTCACCAACCGATGATAGTTATGCATCCATGAGTTGTTGCTGCGTACATGCCGGCGGCCAATCATCAACAACTCGTCGGCGGCCGGCGCCTTCAAGGCTGCGAAGCGCGCCAGGTCAGCGAGAATCGCCGCCGGCGCGGCCTGGATACGTTGATTGGCAGTTTTCAGGCGTGGTGCCAGGTTGGGCTTGAGCGCCCCCAGATCGACACCATGGGGATGATCGAACAAAGTCGCCAATGACAGCTTGAACTCTGAAGTGTCGCCGTACATCCCCATGCGCAGGCCGCGATCGATCATTTGCGCCGGGGCGATGGTCGGCTTCAACTCTTTGTCGGTCCTGGCGGCAAACGCCTTGGCCAGCCCGACGAAGATCTCCCAGTCGTGCAATGCCCCTTCGGGTTTGGCGAGGATTGCGCGGTTGAAACGACTGACGTTGCGCACCGCGAACAGGTTGAATGTAGTGTCGTAATGATCGTTTTCCAGCGCCGATGTGGACGGCAGGATCAGGTCGGCGTAGCGCGTGGTTTCATTGATGTACAGGTCGATGCTGACCATGAAATCCAGCCCGTCCAGTGCCTGCTCGAGCTTTCGGCCATTGGGCGTGGACAGCACCGGATTGCCCGCCACGGTGATCAGCGCCCGGACTTGCCCTTCTCCTTCGGTGAGCATTTCTTCGGCCAGCGCAGAGACTGGCAGCTCTCCGGCGTATTCCGGGCGCCCGGAAACCCGGCTCTGCCACAGATTGAAATGTCCGCCCGAAGTCGTCGCCACCAGATCCACCGCCGGCTCGGTGCACAAGGCACCTCCCACGCGGTCGAGGTTGCCGGTGACCAGATTGATCAACTGCACCGCCCAGTGACAAAGTGTTCCGAAGGCTTGGGTCGAGACGCCCATGCGGCCATAACAGACAGCCGAGGGCGCCGCGGCGAAGTCTCGCGCCAATTGGCGGATCTGTTCGGCGGGTACGGCGCACAACGGACTCATGGCCTCGGCGGTGAACGACGCGACGGCCTCCCGCACGTCCTCCAGACCGTCTACCGGCAGATGGCTGTCGCGAGTCAGACCTTCAGCGAACAAGGTGTTGAGCAACCCGAACAACAGCGCGGCATCACCGCCCGGGCGCACGAACAGGTGCTGATCGGCAATCGCCGCCGTTTCACTGCGGCGAGGGTCGACCACCACCACTTTGCCACCCCGGGCCTGTATCGCCTTCAAGCGTTTTTCCACATCCGGCACGGTCATGATGCTGCCGTTCGAAGCCAGCGGGTTGCCGCCCAGGATCAGCATGAAATCGGTGTGATCGATGTCCGGGATCGGGAGCAGCAAACCGTGGCCGTACATTAAATGGCTGGTCAGGTGATGGGGCAATTGATCGACCGACGTCGCGGAAAACCGGTTGCGGGTTTTCAGCAGGCCGAGGAAGTAATTGCTGTGGGTCATCAGCCCGTAATTGTGCACGCTCGGGTTGCCTTGATAGACCGCCACGGCGTTTTGCCCATGACGTTCCTGAATCGCCGCCAGGCGCTCGGCCACCAGGTTGAATGCCGCTTCCCATTCGATGGGCTGCCATTCATTGCCCACCCGCTGCATCGGCTGATGCAGGCGATCCGGATCGTTCTGGATGTCTTGCAGGGCCACGGCCTTGGGGCAGATGTGGCCACGACTGAATGTGTCCTGGGGATCGCCCTTGATCGACGTGATCTGCACTTTACCGCCTTCGACCTCGGTGGTTTCAATGGTCAGGCCACAGATGGCCTCGCACAAATGGCACGCACGGTGATGGAGAGTCTTGGTCATGGCCAGTCTGTCTTGTTATGGGCGGGCAACGATGGCCGCGGAAACAAAACTATGGCGCCAGACCCGACGCCACGCCAGCGACGTTCGTTTTGTGAATCGAGGGTCATCAGGCCAGCCGATAGCCACCAGAACTCAGTTCGAAGGCAGCCTGGGCGGCGCCTGCAAGTGGATTTGCTGAAGGGGTTCAATCGGTTCGTGGGGGGCCATGCACACCGATCAGGCGCCCGTGTTCGTCGAGCCTGGCAGGGATGAATAACAGGTCAGAAACCGACTGTCAGCGCACCATTGCCGCCCCGCCTGATTGCCAAGCCCCGAGAGGCCGGTGTACAAATGAACTGCTGTTTTCAGGAAACAGGCTTCAAAAGCGCTACCTCGGTGAACCCGTAGCACCTCTGAAACTCCCTAAAAACCGTAGCCCTATTGGTAAGACGCGACATTTAATTATAAGATCGCGCCTTCCCCTATTTCGTCGCCCCGTGCGGCTTACGCCGCAGGTCTCGCCCGTTGTTCCGTCAAACAAGGCTTTGAGCATCTGCGGTTTGTAGCAAAAAGGTAGTCAATGATGAGCGCAAGGCACTTTCTCTCCCTGATGGATTGCACGCCCGAAGAGCTGGTCAGCGTGATCCGTCGAGGCGTTGAGCTCAAGGACCTGCGTAACCGCGGCGTACTGTTCGAGCCTCTGAAAAACCGCGTCCTGGGGATGATTTTCGAGAAATCCTCGACCCGCACCCGAATCTCCTTCGAGGCCGGCATGATCCAGCTCGGCGGCCAGGCGATCTTCCTGTCGCCACGCGACACCCAACTGGGCCGTGGCGAGCCGATCGGCGACTGTGCCATCGTCATGTCGAGCATGCTCGACGCGGTGATGATCCGTACCTTTGCCCACAGCAACCTGACCGAATTCGCCGCCAACTCCCGCGTACCGGTGATCAACGGCCTGTCCGATGACCTGCACCCGTGCCAGTTGCTGGCCGACATGCAGACCTTCCTCGAACACCGTGGCTCCATCCAGGGCAAGACCGTGGCCTGGATCGGCGACGGCAATAACATGTGCAACAGCTATATAGAAGCGGCGATCCAGTTCGACTTCCAGTTGCGCGTTGCCTGCCCGGAAGGCTACGAGCCCAACCCGGTGTTCCTGGCCAAGGCCGGCGATCGCGTCTCCATCGTTCGCGACCCGAAAGATGCCGTGCGTGGTGCACACCTGGTGAGCACCGACGTCTGGACCTCCATGGGCCAGGAAGAGGAAACCGCCAAGCGCCTGGAGCTGTTCGCACCGTACCAGGTCAACCGCGCCCTGCTCGACCTGGCCGCTGACGACGTGCTGTTCATGCACTGCCTGCCGGCGCACCGTGGCGAGGAAATCAGCGTCGACCTGCTCGACGACAAACGCTCGGTGGCCTGGGATCAAGCGGAAAACCGCCTGCATGCGCAAAAAGCCCTGCTCGAGTTCCTCGTTGAACCGGCGTATCACCACGCATGAGCCAGCCATTACTGCTTAACCTGCGCAACCTCGCCTGCGGCTATCAAGACCAACGCGTGGTGCAGAACCTGAACCTGCATTTGAACGCCGGTGACATCGGTTGCCTGCTGGGCTCTTCCGGCTGTGGCAAGACCACCACATTGCGAGCGATTGCCGGTTTCGAACCGGTACACGAAGGCGAAATCCAGCTGGCCGGCGAGACCATCTCCAGCGCCGGCTTCACCCTCGCCCCGGAGAAACGCCGCATCGGCATGGTGTTCCAGGACTACGCGCTGTTCCCGCACTTGAGCGTGGCCGACAACATCGCCTTCGGCATTCGCAAGCATCCGCAAAAGGATCGCGTCACCGAAGAGCTGCTGGAACTGGTCAACCTGAAGAACCTCGGCAAGCGTTTCCCCCACGAGCTTTCCGGTGGGCAGCAGCAACGTGTCGCCCTGGCCCGCGCATTGGCGCCGGAACCGCAACTGCTGTTGCTCGACGAGCCGTTCTCCAACCTCGATGGCGAATTGCGCCGCAAGCTCAGCCACGAAGTACGCGACATCCTCAAGGCCCGTGGCACCAGCGCGATTCTGGTGACACACGACCAGGAAGAAGCCTTCGCGGTCAGCGACCACGTTGGCGTGTTCAAGGAAGGTCGACTGGAGCAGTGGGATACGCCCTACAACCTGTATCACGAACCACTGACGCCCTTTGTAGCCAGCTTCATCGGCCAGGGCTATTTCATTCGCGGTCAGTTGAGCAGCCCGGAGTCGGTGCAAACCGAACTGGGTGAGCTGCGCGGCAACCGGGCCTACACCTGGCCGGTAGGCGGCGCCGTGGACGTGCTCCTGCGCCCGGACGATATCGTCTACGCACCGGACAGCGCACTGAAGGCACGAATCGCCGGCAAGACGTTCCTCGGTGCGTCGACCCTGTATCGCTTGCAACTGCCGACAGGTGCGCAGCTGGAGTCGATCTTCCCGAGCCATGTCGATCGTCAGGTCGGGGCGGAGGTGGGCATTCGTGTCGCGGCGGAACACCTGGTGCTGTTCCAGGCGTCCGGCAGCACGGCGGCGCAGATTCCGGCTGTTGAATCGGGTGTCCGGCGCTACAGCTCCGCTCACTGAACAATACATCCCCTGTGGGAGCGAGCCTGCTCGCGAAGGCGGTGTGTCAGCCAATGAAGATGTTGACTGACAGTCCGCATTCGCGAGCAGGCTCGCTCCCACACTGGATGGGAGTTAACCCAACATAAGCGTTCCACGCGCCACCAACGTCGCATCCCCGCCGATCATCACCCGCTCACCTTCCAGCCGGCAGAACAACTCCCCGCCCCGGGTCGAACGCTGACAGGCCGCCAGGCTCGACTTGCCCAAACGCTTTGACCAGTACGGAATCAGAAGGCAATGGGTCGACCCGGTCACCGGGTCTTCATTGATGCCGATTGCCGGGGCGAAGTAACGGGAAACGAAATCGTGCTGCTCGCCCCGCGCCGTCACGATGGCGCCCAACCATGGCAGTTTCGCCAGGGCCACCATGTCCGGCTTGCAGTCGAGCACGGCTTGCTCCGACTCCAGCACCACGAACAGCTCATTCGAAGCCAGTACCTCGACAGACTTCACACCCAGTGCACGCTCGATGTCCGAGATCAGGTTCACCGGCGATGCAGTGATCGCCGGGAAATCCAGCCACAGCCGTCCACCTTCACGGGTCACACTCAACGGGCCGGATTTGCAGATAAAGTCCAGTCGCTCGACCGGCTCTTTATAGACCTCAAACAACACATGGGCACTGGCCAGTGTCGCGTGACCGCACA
This sequence comes from Pseudomonas sp. GNP012, assembly GCF_054343835.1. Lineage (NCBI taxonomy): Bacteria > Pseudomonadati > Pseudomonadota > Gammaproteobacteria > Pseudomonadales > Pseudomonadaceae > Pseudomonas > Pseudomonas sp. GNP012. Next base: position 4,321,463 of record NZ_JBTGUU010000001.1, read on the forward strand.
GTGGCACCTCGGTGGTCGGTGTAAACCAGCGGATGTGCCAGCCCTGCCCTTCGCGCACGACAAACGCCGTTTCGGCGAGGTTGTGCTCGGCGGCAATCTTCTGCATCAATTCATCGGCGAGCCAGGTATCGAGCCGATAGACCATCGCCGGGTTGCCGCTGAATGGCTGATTGCTGAACGCGTCGACCTGATGAAACTCAATCTGCATACCCATCTCCCTTTGTCAGACCGCCGAGCATGCAGCGCCGACCGAACCGGCACCAGTGACAGAACCGGCTGATTTTCACCATACAGCGCTGCGCTCACGCACGGCCGATATCGGCAAACTTCGCCTGGGTGTGTTCGGCCAGCACGGCCGGCGCCAGTTCGACTTCCAGTCCACGCCGGCCGGCACTGACAAAAATGCTGGCAAAGGGCTGGGCCGAGTTATCAATGAAGGTACGCAAACGCTTTTTCTGCCCCAGCGGGCTGATCCCGCCCAACAGATAACCCGTAGAGCGCTGCGCTGCCGCCGGATCGGCCATTTCGACCTTTTTCACGCCGGCGGCATGGGCCAGCCCTTTCAAGTCCAGGCTGCCGACAACCGGCACCACCGCCACCAGCAACTCTCCTTTCTCGCTGGCCGCGAGCAAGGTCTTGAACACTTGCGCCGGGTCGAGCCCGAGCTTTTCCGCGGCTTCCAGACCATAGGAAGCGGCCTTCGGGTCATGTTCGTAACTGTGTACGCGATGTTCGGCCCGAACCTTTTTCAATAAATCCAATGCGGGGGTCATGGCAGCTCCAGACTGGGCGGCAGAAGAAAATACTGCGCCGGATTCTAGGACATTGATCGTTAAAAGGCTCTACGGCGGCGCATCCATGACGCCATTGCCTGGCCATCCCATTGCGCGATGACTCATTCATTCATGCATCGAATAGTTTTTTTGTGACCGAAAGTTCACTTTCGACCTTTGACAGCAGCGTTTCTTGTCTATATTTTTTCGTTTCTGAAACTGTACGAAACGCCCTACCGTTGTACCCGGCAGTAAACCGCGACCAGGATGGGGATCCTGCCACGGCGAAAAACGCGCGTTGACCATGTAGGCAAGAACGCGCCAGACAACAAAAAAAATTGAGGTTTCAATGACTACTGCTTTACAACAACCGTCGCTCTCGAGCCAATGCATGGCCGAGTTTCTGGGTACGGCGCTGCTGATCTTTTTTGGTACCGGTTGTGTTGCCGCGCTCAAGGTCGCGGGTGCCAGTTTTGGCTTGTGGGAAATCAGCATTATCTGGGGCGTCGGCGTCAGCATGGCGATCTACCTCACCGCCGGGGTTTCCGGGGCTCATCTGAACCCTGCCGTCAGTATTGCCCTGAGCATTTTCGCGGACTTCGAAAAGCGCAAATTGCCTTTCTACGTACTCGCCCAAGTGGCGGGTGCCTTCTGTGGCGCGTTGTTGGTTTACACGCTCTACAGCAATCTATTCTTCGAATTCGAACAAACGCAGCACATGGTTCGTGGCACGCAAGCCAGCCTTGAATTGGCCTCCGTGTTCTCCACCTTCCCGAATCCTGCGCTGACCACCGCCCAGGCATTTCTGGTCGAGGTGATCATTACGGCCATCCTGATGGGCGTGATCATGTCCCTGACCGACGACAACAATGGCCTGCCCAAAGGCCCGTTGGCACCGCTGCTGATCGGCCTGCTGATTGCGGTGATCGGTAGCTCGATGGGACCGCTGACCGGTTTTGCCATGAACCCTGCGCGGGACTTCGGCCCTAAACTGATGACTTTCTTCGCTGGCTGGGGTGAAATTTCCCTCACTGGTGGACGCGATATTCCGTACTTCCTGATTCCTGTTTTTGCACCGATTGTCGGTGCCTGCCTCGGCGCCGCCGCCTATCGCGGGCTGATTGCCCGCCATCTGCCCAGCTCCGTAGCTGCTACAAAGGATGAGCTACCTGCCATTGACGGCAAACCCAGAACATCCTGATACCGTTGGCGCGTGCCCCTGCCCCTTGATCGCGCGCCAGACCTCACTCCCTTTTTTCGTCCAAGGCAATCGACATGACCGACACACAGAATAAGAACTACATCATTGCCCTCGATCAGGGTACGACCAGCTCCCGCGCGATCATTTTCGACCGCGACGCGAACGTGGTCTGCACCGCCCAACGGGAGTTCGCCCAGCATTACCCGCAAGCCGGTTGGGTCGAGCATGACCCGATGGAGATCTTCGCCACCCAAAGCGCCGTGATGGTCGAGGCCCTGGCACAAGCCGGCCTGCACCACGACCAGGTAGCCGCCATCGGCATCACCAACCAGCGCGAAACCACCGTGGTGTGGGACAAGAACACCGGCCGCCCGATCTACAACGCCATCGTCTGGCAGTGCCGACGCAGCACCGAGATCTGCCAGCAGCTCAAGCGCGATGGTCACGAGCAATACATCAGCGACACCACCGGCCTGGTCACCGACCCCTACTTCTCCGGCACCAAGCTGAAGTGGATCCTCGACAACGTCGAAGGCAGCCGCGAACGTGCGCGCAACGGCGAACTGCTATTCGGCACCGTCGACAGCTGGCTGATCTGGAAATTTACCGGCGGCAAGGTGCACGTCACCGACTACACCAACGCCTCGCGCACCATGCTCTTCAACATCCACACCCTGGAGTGGGACGCGAAGATGCTGGAGCTGCTGGATATCCCGCGCGAAATGCTCCCGCAAGTTAAATCGTCCTCGGAAATCTACGGCCACACCAAAAGCGGCATCGCCATCGGCGGTATCGCCGGTGACCAGCAAGCCGCTCTGTTCGGCCAGATGTGCGTCGAGCCAGGCCAGGCAAAAAACACCTACGGCACTGGCTGCTTCCTGCTGATGAACACCGGTGACAAAGCGGTGAAATCCAAGCATGGCATGCTGACCACCATCGCTTGCGGCCCTCGCGGCGAAGTGGCCTACGCGCTGGAAGGTGCAGTGTTCAACGGCGGCTCCACCGTACAGTGGCTGCGTGACGAACTGAAGATCATCAACGACGCCCACGACACCGAATACTTCGCCAACAAGGTCAAGGACAGTAACGGCGTGTACCTGGTGCCGGCCTTCACCGGACTTGGCGCACCGTACTGGGACCCATATGCCCGTGGCGCATTGTTCGGCCTGACCCGTGGCGTTCGCGTGGACCACATCATTCGCGCCGCGCTGGAGTCGATTGCCTACCAGACCCGCGACGTGCTGGACGCCATGCAGCAGGACTCCGGCGAACGCCTCAAGGCCCTGCGCGTGGACGGTGGCGCGGTGGCCAACAATTTCCTCATGCAGTTCCAGGCCGACATCCTCGGCACGCAGGTCGAGCGCCCGCAAATGCGCGAAACCACAGCACTCGGCGCCGCTTACCTGGCAGGCCTGGCCTGTGGCTTCTGGGGCAGCCTGGAAGAGTTGCGTGGCAAGGCCGTGATCGAGCGCCGGTTCGAGCCGACGCTGGATGAAGCGGCGAAGGAAAAACTCTACGCCGGCTGGAAAAAAGCGGTCAGCCGCACCCGCGATTGGGCGGTTGAAGACGAGGCTGAATAAGCGAACTACATCGCCCGTATCTGTCTGTAACTGGTAGGGAGCGGATTCCTGCGGCATCATGGGCAAATTTTGCACGGCAGCCCAAAGGACGCCCCATGAATCTGCCTCCCCGTCAGCAGCAAATCCTCGAGCTGGTTCGCGAACGCGGCTATGTCAGTATTGAGGAAATGGCCACGTTGTTCGTCGTTACACCGCAGACCATCCGCCGCGACATCAATCAGCTCGCGGAAGCCAACCTGTTGCGTCGCTACCACGGTGGCGCCGCCTATGACTCCAGTGTCGAAAACACCGCCTACGCCATGCGCGCCGATCAGATGCGCGATGAAAAACAGCGTATCGGCGAAGCCATTGCCGCGCAGATTCCCGACCATGCCTCGTTGTTCATCAACATCGGCACCACCACCGAATCCATCGCCCGGGCGCTGCTCAACCACAGTCACCTGAAGATCATCACCAACAACCTGCATGTGGCCTCCATGCTCAGCGCCAAGGACGACTTCGACGTGCTGCTGACCGGTGGCAACGTGCGGCGCGACGGCGGCGTGGTCGGTCAGGCCAGTGTCGACTTCATCAACCAGTTCAAGGTCGATTTCGCCCTGGTCGGCATCAGCGGTATCGATGAGGACGGCAGCCTGCTGGACTTCGATTATCAGGAAGTGCGGGTATCCCAGGCGATCATCGCCAATGCCCGACAAGTGATACTCGCAGCCGACTCGAGCAAGTTCGGGCGCAACGCCATGATTCGCCTGGGACCGATCAGCCTGGTCGATTGCCTGGTCACCGATCAGCAGCCTTCCCCGGCGCTGGCGCAACTGTTGAACCAGCACAAGGTTCGGCTGGAAGTCGTTTAACCCCACCATCTCCAGTGCCTACACTGGCGCTATCGCGGGCAAGCCCGCTCCCACAGGCCCGTGTGATCCTTGTGGGAGCGGGCTTGCCCGCGAAGACGATCGCACATACAGCATCCCTCTTGCGCCATAACGCGCATCAAAATGTTCGTAAATTTTCCTTTAACGGCCCTTCGATGAGTATTTTCAATCGAAGCTGACTGGCTGTGCGTCTCTTTATGGGCTAGTATTTTCGCAAATGAACATTAATGTTCGAATTCAAATACAGAACATCAAAGAATTCCGAGGCCGTGCCGATGCCCACTTCCACCTTGCCTACGCCCCCTCTCGCCGAGGTCTACGATATCGCCGTCATCGGTGGCGGGATCAATGGCGTGGGGATCGCAGCAGATGCCGCCGGTCGCGGTCTTTCGGTGTTCCTTTGCGAAAAGGATGACCTGGCCAGCCATACTTCGTCGGCCAGCAGCAAGTTGATCCACGGCGGCCTGCGCTACCTCGAACATTACGAATTTCGCCTGGTGCGTGAAGCCCTGGCCGAGCGTGAAGTGCTGTTGGCCAAAGCACCGCACATCGTCAAGCAAATGCGCTTCGTCTTGCCCCACCGCCCGCACTTGCGCCCGGCATGGATGATCCGCGCCGGGCTGTTTCTCTATGACAACCTGGGCAAGCGCGAGCAACTCCAGGGCTCGAAAAGCCTGAAGTTCGGCCCCGACAGTGCGCTGAAAAGCGAGATCACCAAGGGTTTCGAATACTCCGATTGCTGGGTCGACGACGCACGCCTGGTGGTGTTGAACGCCATGGCCGCCCGGGAACAAGGCGCCCACGTTCACACCCAAACCCGCTGCGTCAGCGCGCGCCGCACCAAGGGCCTGTGGCACCTGCACCTGGAACGCAGCGATGGCAGCCTGTTTTCGATTCGCGCCAAGGCATTGGTCAACGCGGCCGGGCCATGGGTCGCCAGGTTCATTCGCGACGACCTGAAGATGGAATCGCCCTACGGCATCCGCCTGATCCAGGGCAGTCACCTGATCGTGCCGAAGTTGTATGAAGGCGAACACGCGCACATCCTGCAAAACGAAGATCAGCGCATCGTGTTCACCATTCCGTACCTGAACCACTTCACCCTGATCGGCACTACTGACCGCGAGTACACCGGTGACCCGGCTGCCGTTGCAATCACCGATGGCGAAACCGATTACTTGTTGAACGTGGTCAACGCCCATTTCAAAAAGCAGATCAGCCGCGACGACATCCTGCACAGCTATTCCGGTGTGCGCCCGCTGTGCAACGACGAATCCGACAACCCGTCGGCCGTCACCCGCGATTACACCCTGGCACTGTCGGGCAGCGGCGAAGAAGCCCCGTTGCTGTCGGTGTTCGGTGGCAAGCTCACCACTTACCGTAAGCTCGCCGAGTCAGCGCTGGCGCAACTGGCCCCGTACTTCAAGCACATCAAACCGAGCTGGACCGCCGGCGCCGCGCTGCCGGGCGGTGAAGACATGACCACCCCGCAAGCCTTGAGCTCGCGTATCCGCGACAAGTTCGACTGGGTACCGAGCGAGATCGCGCGCCGCTGGGCCACCACCTACGGCAGCCGCACCTGGCGCATGCTCGAAGGTGTACAGGACCTCAGCGACATGGGCGAGCATATCGGCGGCGGTCTCTACACCCGTGAAGTCGACTACCTGTGCAGCGAAGAATGGGCCACCAGCGCCCACGACATCCTCTGGCGCCGCAGCAAGCTCGGCTTGTTCACGACAGTGGCCGAGCAGGACAAGCTCAAGGACTACCTGAACCAGGTCGAACAGAACCGCAGCAAGATCGAAGCGGCCTGATCGGTCACCGGCATAAACAAAAGCCCCTGGATCTCGCGATTCAGGGGCTTTTTCGTATCGATGGATTTCAGTCGCGCAAATCCGATTCGTGAATCGGCTGCTCACGGTGAGTCGCCCGCTGATACTGCGCCGGCCACACGGCCTTGTGCCCGCCCAGGTCATCATCGGCATGCAGCGCCCAGTACGGATCGCGCAACAATTCACGGGCCAGGAAGATGATGTCCGCTTGGCAGGTGCGCAGGATGTGCTCGGCCTGGGCCGGCTCGGTGATCATGCCGACCGTGCCGGTGGCCATGCCCGACTCCTTGCGCACACGTTCGGCGAAACGGGTCTGGTAACCGGGGCCTGTGGGAATTTCGGCATTCACCGCCGTTCCGCCCGACGAGACGTCGATCAGGTCCACGCCCAAGGCTTTGAGGCGACGCGCCAGTTCCACGGTTTCATCGGGGTTCCAGCCGTCTTCCACCCAGTCGGTGGCCGACACCCGGACAAACACCGGCAACTCCTCAGGCCACACCGCACGCACCGCTTCGGTGACCTGCAGCACCAGTCGAATGCGATTTTCGAACGAACCGCCATATTGATCGCGACGCTGATTGCTCAACGGCGACAGGAACTGATGCAGCAGGTAGCCATGGGCGGCGTGCACTTCGACCACCTTGAAACCGGCCGTCAGAGAGCGCTTTGCCGCATCGACAAAGGCCTGGATCACCTTGGCGATCTCGCCGTCATCCAGTTGTCTGGGTTGGGTGTGCTGTGGATCGAATGCAATCGGTGAAGGTCCGACCGGCACCCAGCCGCCCTCGTCGGGTTTGACGCTGCCGTGTTTGCCAAGCCATGGCCGGTAGGTACTGGCCTTGCGCCCGGCATGGGCCAGTTGAATGCCGGCAACGCCGCCCTGGGCGTTGATGAAGCGGGTGATGCGTTGCAGGGGTTCGATCTGCTCGTCATTCCACAGACCGAGGTCCTGAGCGGTGATACGCCCGTCGGCGGTGACCGCCGTGGCTTCGGTAAACACCAGCCCGGCCCCGCCGACAGCACGGCTGCCGAGGTGGACCAGGTGCCAGTCATTGGCCAGGCCATCGGCACTGGAATACTGGCACATCGGCGATACCGCGATACGGTTGGGCAGGGTCAATTGGCGAAGAGTAAAGGGTTCAAGCAGCAGACTCATGGGGCACCTCTCGAATCAGTGGGCAGGCTCCAGGTTCTGTTTGAATAGTCGACGAGTGACAGGAAAAAGGTACAACACCCGCCCCCGCGGGCAAAAAATTCGACAAGACGTCACAAGACCAAAATCAAGCAGTGATTAGAGCCTAGTCGACATCGACGGATGTCGCCCCCTTGTAGGAGCGAGCTCGCTCGCGATGGACGACAGGACAACGCGGGGTATCAGGTTCCCAGCGCCATCGTTCACGTCCATCGCGAGCTCGCTCCTACAGGTGTGGGGTCAACGCGGTTCGATGTGGGCAATCATCAGTTGAACCGTTTCGTTGCCACGAAACTCGTTGAGGTCGAGCTTGTAGGCCAGTTCCACCCACTTGATGGTCGGATTCGGCCAGATGTCGCGGTCGATCCCGAAGGCAATGCCGTCGAGCTTCACCGAACCACATTCACTTTTGAGCACCACTTTGAGATGCCGTTCGCCCACCACGCGCTGCTCGACCAACTGAAACACGCCATGAAACAACGGTTCCGGGAAGTGCTGCCCCCAAGGGCCGGCATGCCGCAGGGCGCGAGCCAGTTCCAGGTGAAACTCCTCCACTGCCAGGGTGCCGTCCGATAACAAGCGGCCAGTCAGGTCTTCTTCGCGCAGTTGCCGGCGCACTTCAGCGTCAAAGGCCTCGGCGAACAGGGGGAAGCTCGCTTCCGGCAACGTCAGGCCGGCCGCCATTGCGTGGCCACCATACTTGGTAATCAGATTCGGATGCTGCGCCGCCACCACGCTCAGGGCGTCGCGGATGTGAAAGCCCTGGACCGAACGCCCAGACCCCTTGAGCAGGCCGTCACCGGCATCGGCAAAGGCGATGGTCGGGCGGAAATAACGCTCTTTCATCCGTGATGCGAGGATACCGATGACGCCCTGATGCCACTCGGGATCGAACAGGCACAAGCCGAACGGCATCGACTCCACCGGCAGATCCTTGAGCTGGGCCAGCGCTTCGCGCTGCATGCCCTGCTCGATGGATTTGCGATCCTGGTTCATGCCATCCAGTTGAGCCGCCATCTCACGGGCCAGACCTGCGTCTTCGGTCAACAGGCATTCGATGCCCAGGCTCATGTCATCCAGGCGCCCTGCAGCGTTCAGGCGTGGGCCGACGATAAAACCCAGGTCGGTGGAGGTGATGCGCGCATGGTCACGCTTGGCCACCTCGAGGATCGCCTTGATCCCGGGCCGGGCACGTCCGGCGCGAATCCGCTCGAGGCCCTGATGCACCAGAATCCGGTTGTTGGCATCCAGCGGCACCACGTCGGCCACGCTGCCCAAGGCCACCAGATCGAGCAGTTCGCCGATATTCGGCTGCGGCTTGCTGGCGTACCAGCCGAGCTCGCGCAATCGCGCACGCAGGGCCATCAGCACATAGAAAATCACCCCGACACCGGCCAGGGCCTTGCTCGGAAACTCGCAACCTGGCTGGTTCGGATTGACGATGGCATCGGCCAACGGCAGCTCCTCACCGGGCAAGTGGTGGTCGGTGACGAGCACCTTGAGTCCGGCCTTTTTCGCCGCAGCCACGCCTTCGACGCTGGAGATGCCGTTATCCACGGTGATCAGCAAATGCGGCTGGCGCTCCAGCGCGACTGCGACGATCTCCGGGGTCAGGCCGTAGCCGTAGTCGAAACGGTTCGGCACCAGATAATCGACATGCGCCGCCCCCAGCAAACGCAGGCCCAGCGTGCCCACGGTGCTGGCCGTTGCGCCGTCGGCATCGAAGTCGCCGACGATCAGAATGCGCTGGCGCTGTTCGAGCGCCGTCACCAACAAATCCACGGCGGCATCAATGCCCTTGAGCTGCTGGAACGGAATCAGCCGTGCCAGGCTCTTGTCCAGTTCCGCCTCCGATTGCACACCTCGCGCCGCATACAGGCGGGTCAGCAGTGGCGGAATATCACCGAGGAATGGCAGGGTGTCGGGCAGCAGGCGAGGTTCAATGCGCATGGGGTGAAAGATGCTTCTCTTCAATACGTAGGATAAAACCGGGTGACGCGCTAAAGCGGCGAAAAATCAGCCGCGCTCACCGGCCAGCCACTGCAACTGAACTTCGTGCTGACCACGGTCGTCGGTGACGAAGATCGTCCCTTCGCTGATCATCACGTCCCACTTGATGACGCGTGGCATGTCTTTGGCCAGGGTCTCCAGGACTTCCTGAGGCACGGCAGCGATGTTGACGTTTTTCAGGTTTTTCACCGCGGGCACCACTTTGCCTTCCCACACACGCAGGCTGCCGTAGGCCAGCAGACTGGTGCGCTCGGTGCGGCGCGAGCACCACGTCAGGCGCTCGGCATCCGGCTGGCCGACTTCGATCCAGTGCAGGACGCGGTCATCCAGGCTTTTTTCCCACAAGGCAGGTTCATCCACTTCCGACAGACCACGGCCGAACGATAGCTGTTCGTTGTACCAGAGGGCGTAAGCCAGCAGGCGCACGGTCATGCGTTCCTCGGTTTCCGAGGGGTGACGGGCGATGGTCTGCTTTACGCTCTCATAGACGCTGCGGTCGAGGTCGGTGAGATTCAGTTCAAACTTGTAGGTCGTGGACGGCTGGGCCATGAACGGGCTTCTTGATACGAGGAAAGGCGGCAAGTCTAACCGATGCGGCGGGCAATCCACGAATTGAAGGTGATCAACCTGAAGCGCCTGACAGTCGGCTATGTTAAAACACTGTACTCGCCCACCCCTTGCCCAGCAGGATCCCGCATGCCGTTCACCGCCAAACCGCTTTCCGGTCTGAAAGTCATCGAATTGGGTACCTTGATTGCCGGCCCGTTTGCTTCGCGCATTTGCGCTGAGTTCGGTGCCGATGTGATCAAGATCGAATCCCCGGACGGCGGTGATCCATTGCGCAAATGGCGCAAGTTGTATGAAGGCACTTCGTTGTGGTGGTTCGTCCAGGCGCGCAACAAAAAGTCCCTGACCCTCAATCTCAAGCACCCCGACGGTCAGGCGATCCTGAAACAGTTGCTCGGTGAAGCCGACATTCTGATCGAGAACTTTCGTCCCGGCGTCCTGGAAAAACTCGGCCTGGGCTGGGACGTCCTGCACGCCTTGAACCCGAAACTGGTCATGGTGCGGCTGTCGGGTTTCGGCCAGACCGGCCCGATGAAAGATCAGCCCGGCTTTGGCGCGGTCGGTGAGTCCATGGGCGGCCTGCGCTACATCACCGGCTTCGAAGACCGGCCACCGGTGCGCACCGGCATTTCCATCGGTGACTCGATTGCCGCGCTCTGGGGCGTGATCGGCGCGCTGATGGCCCTGCGTCATCGCGAGGTCAACGGCGGCCAGGGGCAAGTGGTGGACGTGGCGCTGTATGAAGCCATTTTCGCCATGATGGAAAGCATGGTCCCGGAATTCGACGTGTTCGGCTTCATCCGCGAACGCACGGGCAATATCATGCCGGGCATCACCCCGTCCTCGATCCACACCAGTGCCGACGGCAAACACGTGCAGATCGGCGCCAATGGCGACGCCATTTTCAAACGCTTCATGCTGATCATCGGCCGTGAAGACCTCGCCAACGACCCTCTGCTTACCAGCAACGATGGCCGCGATGCGCGGCGCGACGAGCTCTATGGCGTCATCGATCGCTGGGTCAATTCACTGCCGCTGGACAGGGTGCTGTCGCTGCTCAATCAGGCCGAGGTGCCGGCGAGCCGGATCTTCAGCGCCGAAGACATGTTCAATGATCCTCAGTACCTGGCCCGTGAAATGTTCCTGCAGGCCAAACTGCCGGACGGTAAAGACTTCAAGATGCCGGGAATCGTGCCGAAACTCTCAGAGACACCCGGTGAATGTGAATGGGTCGGGCCACAACTGGGTGAGCACAACGCACAGGTACTCCAGGAACTTGGCTATGACGCGACGCAGATCGCACAGTTGCACAAAGACGGAGCCATCTGAACTGAGGCACCTGCCTGCATGGGTCATTCGGTTCTGCCCGTCGCGCGCTGGCTGCTTGCTTTGCGTGCTGGCGTCCCTGCTCCTGCTCATTGAACCGGTCCCGTCAGCCCTGGCGCAATCCAGGGAAACCCTGATCTGGCTAAAACGCGACCTGCCGCCACTGACGATCTTCGACGGACCGAAAAAGGGCCAGGGCGTTATCGATCAACTGCTTCCCCTGTTGATTGCCGGCATGCCGCAGTACCAGCACAGCGTGATGAGGGTCAATCGTGCGCGTGGCCTGCAAATGCTTCACGAACCGTCCCTCGTCTGCGACGCGGCGCTGAACTGGAGCAAGGAACGGGAACAGTGGATCGCCTTTTCCATCCCGGTCTTCCGTGCCATGAGCAATGGCCTGGCCGTGCGGCGCGTTGACCAGAAGGTACTGACCCCCTTTATCAAGGATGGCGAAGTGGACCTCGCCGAGTTGCTCGCCAGCGGCAACGAAAAACTGGGGATCATCGCCGAGCGCAATTACGGCGAGTACCTCGACGGGCTGCTCAAGCAAGCACCCGCCGACGTGCTGACACCTCATTACGGCGACGACGCCTTGGGCAGCCTCCTGCAAATGCAGCGCCTTGGGCGTTTGCGCCTGCTGTTGGGCTATCGCCCGGAAATCCGCTACCAGGCTTCGCTGCAAGGCATCGCCGAGGATGAATTACAGTTCTATCCAATCCGTGGCACGGGCAAATACCTGTCCGGCTACATCGGTTGCACCGACACGCCAAAGGGCCGACAGGCCATTGCCGAAATCAATCAGGTGCTGCGCACCCTGCCCCGCGAGCGCCTGGACGAGGCTTATGCCGCCTGGCTGGATCCGCAAAGTCGCAGCGAGTACCTGAAAGACAGCAAGGCGTTTTTCGACAATCTGACGCAGCCATGATCAATCCCGGGCAAAAAGAAACCCCGAGAAGTGGGGAAACGACTCGGGGTTAAACGTGGCCTGCTTGAAGACCAGTAGCAGCAAGCTACAAGCACCGGAGCACAATGCTTGATCCTGCTGTTACGAAATCTGACTGACCTGGGCGCGGGAAGGTTCCCACAAAAATCCGTTCAATTGCGGCTGGCCAGAAGCCTGTCCCGGGCAGCATTACGCAATGCCGCGATGACACAAGGCTCAAGGCGTCCTTCAGCGATCAGCACGTCGCGATGCAAACCGTCAACCACATCCGTCAGCAGGCGCTTGTCATTCAACTGAGCCTGATTGAACTCGCGCTCGACCACGGTCGCGCCGATAGCATTTTTCAGGGTCACCCGACATTCGCCACGAATGCCTGACGGGGTCAATGTGACCTGATACGGGCTCAGCGCTTCACCGAGCAACAGACTGATACTTTCCATCCCGATCACCACTCAATAGTCCGAAAACAACGTGCCTGGGGCATGCCTGCAACAGATGACCACCTGCCCGAGAAGAAAGTTCTGGAGACTGACCGCAGGCGAACCTGCCGTGCAGTCAAGAGAGCATGCACGGCGAACATGACAGAGAAAAAACCCGGCCATCACGTTTGTCGGGTGCGCCGGGCGATGTCGGCCCAGCCTCCCAACAAGCCTTTCATCTGGCCATCCGCCGTGTAAAACGGCACTGTCCACTGGTAGATGTCCCTGACCCCCTCCTTGAACAGCAATTGACGCTCGAAGAAACGTGCCCTGCGCGTACTCAACTGCGCCATGAACTCGGCATGCAGCAGTTCCGCGGTTTGTCTGGGCATGACATCGACCTCGATCAACTGTCGTCCCTGCATCCGGTCAAAACGTGTCGACAAGGCGTCCTCATAACTTTTGTTGCACATGATCAAACGCCCTTGCAGGTCACGGACAAACATCGGGTCAGGCATGGCATCCATCAGGGCATGCTGGAATGTGAGCTGATCTTGCAGGTTCCTTTGGGCCTCGACCCGCTGCCTGACGACCACCGCCAAGCGCCGGTTCCAGAGCAGGGACAACAGGCCGAACAGGCTGAGCACAAACATGCCCCAGCAGACCCACTGGTCAAGCCGCTGCCAGAGGCCAGGCGCCTGTGCCGTGGTAGCGCCACCGAACCACTTGCGGCGAAGATCGTGCAGCTCCTGAGCAGGAAAGGCCTCGAGCGCCTTGTTGAGGATGCTCAGCAACTGCGGCTGCCCCTTGCGCACCGCCAGATAATCCGCATCCCATTTGTACGGCACCACAGATCCGATCTGCAGCCGGCCCGACGGAAAAAGCTGGGCGCCGATTTCGCTCTCGATGGTGGCATAGGCTTCTCCGCTTTCAACCCAGGCACGGGCTTCGGCGTAGGTCTTGACCGAACGCAATTCGATGGACGGAAAATCGCGACGGATCATCGCTTCCAGTGCATGCCGGGTCGGTAGCACCAGTACCCGCTTCGCCAGATCCTCCAGCGACTGCACCGGCGGTGCCCCGGCCAATCCGACAAAGACCCATCCTGCACCACCGTACGCATGGCTGAAATCGAGAAACGTCCGGCGTTCGTCATTCATTGACAGCATGGTGCTCAAATCCGCCGCGCCGCTTTCCAGACGAGCCAGCATCTGATCAACGGAAAAAGACTCTTCGTAAACAAACTGCAACCCCGTCATGTCACTGATGCGCTTGAGCATGTCACTGTTCAGGCCCGCCCATTGACCATGCTCATCCTTGAAGAGGTACAACGGGTATTCCAGTGCCGTGACCACGACCCGTGGATGGCTGGCTATCCACTGCAGCTCCTGGTCATCCAGCACGACCGCTGAACGTGCAACAGTCTTCCCACGCTCCTGAATCGATGCAGGGCTTGCCCCTCCCCATTCGGCGACTCCCACGATGCCGAATAAAACCAGCCAGCGCGCGACTGACTTGAACACACTTGTAAACCGCATTCCCATGTCCTTGGTGATCCACTCGCCTGTCCCTTCGCGGCGAGAACACGACAAGTGTGCATGCAGAAATGAAAAAGCCCGTCAGGAGACGGGCTTCAAAATGTTACAGCGCTGACCGGTTACAGCGGCTTGCCACGGTTGCCATGCTGGCTGACAAAGGCCTGCACGGCCTTCAGGTCATTTGGCAATACGGTGCAACGTTCGTCTCGCTCAAACAAATCAGAAAGATGTACAGGCAGTTCGAGAGCTTTTCCTACACCGGCTTTTTCCACGGCGTCCGGGAATTTGACCGGGTGGGCGGTACCCAGGATCACCATTGGAATGTCCAGGCTACGACGACATTCGCGTGCAGCTTTCACCCCGATGGCAGTGTGCGGGTCGAGCACTTCACCGGTCTGCTCGTAGACTTCGGCGATCGTTTCGCAGGTTTGCGCGTCATCCACGGCCAACGAGTCGAACAACTTGCGGGCTTCGGTCCAGCGCTCTTGCTCGACGCTGAAACCACCGCCCTGCTTGAATGAATCCATCAGTCCGGCGATTGCCGCACCATTGCGGCCATGCAGGTCGAACAGCAGGCGTTCGAAGTTCGACGACACCATGATGTCCATGGACGGCGACAGCGTGGCGTGCAGGGTTTCCTTGACGTACTGGTTACCGCTCATGAAGCGGTGCAGGATGTCGTTGCGGTTGGTGGCGACGATCAACTGGTTGATCGGCAGGCCCATGTTGCGTGCCAGGTAACCGGCGAAGATGTCGCCGAAGTTGCCGGTCGGCACCGAGAACGCCACCGAACGCGCCGGGCCGCCCAACTGCAGGGCTGCGTGGAAGTAGTAAACGATCTGGGCCATGATCCGCGCCCAGTTGATAGAGTTCACGGCGACCAGGCGAGTGCCCTTGAGGAAGCCCTGGTCGGCAAAGCTGGCCTTGACCATTTCCTGGCAGTCATCGAAGTTGCCTTCGATGGCAATGTTGTGGATGTTCTCACCGAAGATGGTGGTCATCTGCCGACGTTGCACCTCGGACACGCGGTTGTGCGGGTGCAGGATGAAGATGTCGACGTTTTCGCAGTGCTTGCAGCCTTCGATGGCGGCCGAACCGGTATCACCGGAGGTAGCGCCGACGATTACCACGCGCTCGCCGCGCTTTTCCAGCACGTAGTCAAGCAAACGACCGAGCAGTTGCAGGGCGAAGTCCTTGAACGCCAGGGTCGGGCCGTGGAACAGCTCCAGCACCCATTCGTTGCCGTTCAGCTGACGCAGCGGCGCGACGGCGCTGTGGGCGAACACGCCGTAGGTTTCTTCAAGGATTTTCTTGAAATCAGCGTCCGGAATGCTGCCGGTGACAAACGGGCGCATGACGCGGAAGGCCAGCTCGTGATACGGCAGGCCGGCCCAGGAAGCGATTTCCTCCTGGGTGAAACGTGGCAGGTTTTCCGGGACGTACAGACCGCCGTCGGTGGCAAGGCCTGCCAGCAGGACGTCTTCGAAATTCAGGGCCGGTGCCTGGCCGCGGGTACTGATGTAACGCATGACTGACTCCAATGGACAGTGTTCGTAGTGCCGGACCCGCAAGCGAGCCCGGTCAACGATATCGGCTTAGTTCAGGTGCTCGACACGGATCCGAACAACCGGACCGACCACACCCGCCAAGGCTTCCAAAGCAGCGATGGCATCGTTGATGTGCTGTTCCAGCACGCGGTGGGTCAGCAGGATCATCGGCACCAGGCCGTCGTGCTCCTCGGCTTCCTTCTGCATGATCGACTCGATATTGATGCCGCGCTCCGAAAGGATGCTCGCGACCTGAGCCAAAACGCCCGGATGATCCTTGGCCTGAATGCGCAGGTAATAGGCGCTTTCACAGGCTTCGATCGGCAGGATCGGGTGAGCCGACAGCGAATCCGGCTGGAACGCCAGGTGCGGTACACGGTTTTCCGGATCGGACGTCATGGCGCGAACCACGTCCACCAGGTCGGCGATCACCGACGAAGCAGTCGGCTCCATGCCGGCGCCAGCGCCGTAGAACAGGGTCGAACCGGCAGCATCGCCATTGACCATCACCGCGTTCATCACGCCGTTGACGTTGGCGATCAGGCGATCGGCCGGGATCAGCGTCGGGTGCACGCGCAGTTCGATACCGGCCGCGGTGCTGCGCGCCACGCCCAGGTGCTTGATGCGGTAACCCAGCGCTTCGGCGTAGTTCACGTCAGCGGTGGTCAGCTTGGTGATGCCTTCGGTGTAGGCCTTGTCGAATTGCAGCGGGATGCCGAACGCGATGGAGGCCAGGATCGTCAGCTTGTGAGCAGCGTCGATCCCCTCAACGTCGAAGGTCGGATCGGCTTCGGCGTAACCCAAAGCCTGGGCTTCGGCCAATACGTCCTCGAAAGTGCGACCCTTCTCGCGCATTTCCGTCAGGATGAAGTTGCCGGTGCCATTGATGATGCCGGCCACCCAGTTGATACGGTTGGCGGACAGGCCTTCGCGGATCGCCTTGATCACCGGGATGCCACCGGCCACCGCCGCTTCGAACGCAACGATCACGCCTTTCTCGCGTGCCTTGGCGAAAATTTCATTACCGTGAACAGCAATAAGCGCCTTGTTCGCGGTGACCACATGCTTGCCATTCTCGATGGCCTTGAGTACCAGCTCGCGGGCAACGGTGTAGCCGCCCATCAGCTCTATAACGATGTCGATCTCAGGGTTCGTGGCCACTTCGAAGACATCGGTGGTAATCGCAATACCGGTCGTTTGGAACTGAGGCTTTGGCGTGCGAATGGCAATTTGTGCCACTTCGATCCCACGCCCGGCACGACGAGCAATTTCCTCGGCGTTGCGCTGAAGTACGTTGAAGGTACCGCCACCGACGGTCCCTAACCCACAGATGCCTACTTTGACCGGTTTCACTGTGAACTCCCCATAAAACGGCCGACTCAAGGCCGGCCGTGAAAACAGCCGCATGCTCGCGGCTCTCTATTAATGGCCCGGCGATGTCGCTGCCGGACCATGATCGTCAATGGCTGCCCGTGACGATGCGAATTTACTTCGCGCCCAGCGCCAGTTTGGCGACTTGTGGCGCAGGCTGGTAGCCCGGAATGACCTGTCCGTCGGCCAAAACGATGGCCGGTGTGCCGTTCACGCCGATCGACTGGCCGAGTGCGTACTGTTTGGAAACCGGGTTATCGCACTTGGCGGCCTTGATTTCCTTGCCGTCGACCATTTTGTCCATGGCCGCTTTCTTGTCTTTCGAGCACCACACGGCTTGCAGTTGCTCGTCACCCGGCGAGCCCAGGCCCTGGCGAGGGAATGCGACATAACGCACTTCGATGCCGCGCTTGTTCAGCTCCGGCACTTCGGCGTGGAGTTTGTGGCAGTACGGGCAGGTGGTATCGGTGAATACGGTGATGTGCGACTTGGTTTCGCCAATGGCCGGGTACACCACGGTTTCTGCAACCGGAATATCGTTGATCAGCTTGGAGATGCCCAGGCGCTCGGTCTTCTCGGTCAGGTTGACCGGCTTGCCGTCCTTGAGATCGAACAGGTAGCCCTGCACCACGTACTGGCCGTCGGCGCTGGCGTACAGCACACGGCTGCCCTTGAGCTTGACTTCGTACAGACCGGGCATCGGGCTGGCGGTGATAGTCTCTACCGGCACTTCGAGCTGGAGGTTTTCCAGGCTTTTACGAATGGCTTTGTCGGCCGCGTCATCGGCGACGGCAAAGGTGCTGACCAACGCAATGGCTGCGGCGGCGAAAATCTGGGTCAGACGCATGAGAACTCCTGAAGGCGAACATATGGGACGATCAGAACGCCCGTGCCGAAACACCGGGTCATAACCGCCCATCGTGCAAACCGGTCAAGCCTATCACATAAGATTCCTGTGGCGAGGGGGCTTGTCGGATCGCCACAGGCTCGTATTCCATTTGAAGCACTGAATCACCCCCGTGGATGGTGTTTGGCATGCAGATCCTGCAACCGCGCCCTGGCGACGTGTGTGTAAATCTGGGTGGTCGACAGATCGCTGTGACCAAGGAGCATCTGCACCACCCGTAAATCGGCGCCATGGTTGAGCAGATGCGTGGCGAAGGCATGGCGCAAGGTGTGCGGCGACAGCGACTTGCCAATCCCGGCGACCTTGGCCTGATGCTTGATCCGGTGCCAGAAGGTCTGGCGCGTCATCTGCTCGCCACGCTGGCTGGGAAACAACACATCGCTGGGACGTCCGCCAAGCAGTTCGCTGCGGGCATCACGCATGTAACGCTCGACCCAGACAATCGCCTCCTCGCCCATCGGCACCAACCGCTCCTTGCTGCCCTTGCCCATCACGCGCAGCACCCCCTGGCGCAGGTTGACCTGCTCCAGGGTCAGGCTGATCAGCTCCGTCACCCGCAGACCACAGGCATAAAGCACTTCGAGCATCGCCCGGTCACGCTGGCCGATGGCTTCGCTGAGGTCCGGTGCAGCCAACAGCGCGTCTACGTCTGCTTCCGACAAGGATTTGGGCAATGGCCTACCCAGTTGCGGCATATCGATGCGCAGGGTCGGATCGACGGCGATCAGCTTTTCCCGCAGCAGATAGCGATAGAAGCCACGCACGCCAGAGAGAAACCTTGCCGTTGAACGGGGCTTGTAGTTTTGCTCCAGGCGCCAGGCCAGGTGATCGAGGATCAACTCGCGTCCGGCGTTGATCGGCTCCAGGCCTTTTTCCTGCAGCCAGCCATTGAACAGAGCCAGGTCACTGCGATAGGCATCGCGGGTGTTGTCGGAAAGGCCTTTCTCCAGCCAGAGGGCGTCGAGGAACTGGTCTATCAGGGGATGATCAATGGCGGGCATAAAGGCTCAGGCAAGACCGGCAACACGGTCAACGAAGATAAATCGCAGGCAACAAAAAAGCAGCCCGCAGGCTGCTTTTTTTGCATCGGAAGCTGGACTTAAGCCAGTTTTTCCTTGATGCGAGCTGCTTTACCCGACAGGTCGCGCAGGTAGTACAGCTTGGCTTTACGTACGTCACCGCGACGCTTGACAGCCATGCTGTCGATTTGCGGGGAGTAGGTCTGGAAAGTACGCTCTACGCCAACACCGTTGGAGATTTTACGAACGGTGAATGCACTGTTTACGCCGCGGTTACGCTTGGCGATAACTACGCCTTCGAACGCTTGCAGACGCGAACGGTCGCCTTCCTTCACTTTCACCTGAACGACAATGGTGTCGCCCGGGGCAAAGGTAGGGATCTCTTTGGTCATCTGCTCTGCTTCGAGTGCAAGGATGATTTTGTTAGTCATGCTGTGCTCCTAAGGTAAATCGTCGGATCTACCATCGATACGTTGTTAACTATCGTCCCGCTCGCGGATGTATTCCTCGAGCAGCTTCTTCTCTTCTCCAGAAAGCGAGCGGCTTTCCAGAAGATCGGCGCGTCGTTCAAAGGTCCGACCAAGGGACTGCTGTAAACGCCAACGCCGGATGTGCGCGTGATTGCCACTTAGCAATACGTCGGGAACACGCTGATCCGCATACACCTCCGGTCGGGTGTAGTGCGGGCAATCCAGCAAACCATCCGTAAAGGAATCTTCCTCGGCGGAGTCCGCATGCCCTAAAGCTCCAGGCAGCAGTCGTGTAACCGCATCGATCAGGACCATCGCCGGCAGCTCGCCGCCAGACAGTACATAGTCGCCAATCGACCACTCTTCATCGACATGAGCATCAATAAAACGCTCGTCAATGCCTTCATAGCGGCCGGCAATCAGGATCAATGCATCCAGATTCGCCAACTCGCGTACCGCCGACTGAGTCAGCTGGCGGCCTTGGGGCGACAGATAAATTACCTTCGCCGCCTCCCCGGCTGCTGCCTTGGCCTGAACCAGAGCATCTTCCAGGGGCTTGATCTTCATCACCATGCCCGGACCACCGCCAAACGGGCGATCGTCCACAGTGTGATGTCGATCCGTCGTGTAGTCTCGCGGATTCCAACAGGTGAGCTGCAAGAGCCCCTGTTTCACCGCACGACTGGTGATGCCGTACTCGCTGATGGCAGAGAACATCTCGGGAAACAGACTGATCACTTCTACGCGCAAGTTAGCCACGCTTAGAAATCCGCGTCCCAATCCACCTTCATCTCGCCTGCCGCCAGGTCGACAGCCAACACGCATTGCTCGGTATAGGGCAACAGGCGTTCGCGATCATCCAGGCTGCCAGCGCAAGGCTTGACCACCATGACATCGTTCGAGCCGGTCTCCAGCAGGTGATCGATCTTCCCGAACAGTTGCCCGAGGGTGTCGATGACCTTGAGACCTTCCAGCTGGTACCAGTAGTACTCGCCGTCGGTCAGTTCAGGGAACAGGTTGCGCGGCACGCAGATCTCATAACCGGCCAGAAGACGAGCTTCTTCACGATCATCGAGACCCTTGAGCTTTGCGACCAGGAACTTGTCATTCCCGCGTCCGCTGACCAGCTCTACCTGCTTTACATTGCCGTCACGCTTGAGCGTCCAGGTTTTGTAATCCAGCAGGTTCTTAATCGGATCAGTAAAGGAGTACACCTTCACTTCGCCGCGAACGCCGTGAACAGAATAAATCTTGCCGATAACGATCAAATCATCAGCAACAGCTGGCGTCGCGTTCATATTGCTCAGGCCGCAGCCTTAGCAGATTCCTTCAACAACTGAGCAACGCGCTCAGAAGGTTGTGCACCAACGCTCAGCCAGTAGGCTACGCGCTCTTGGTTCACGGACAGACGAACTTCCTGACCACGGGCAACAGGGTTGAAGTAGCCAACCTGTTCCTTGTGCGAACCGTCGCGCGGGTTGCGGCTGTCGGTTACGGTCAAGTGGTAAAACGGGCGCTTTTTGGAGCCGCCAAGGGCAAGACGGATTGTTAGCATGTGAACATCGTTCCTGTAGTCGGTGCTGCAAATCTAAAGGCACAGCGGGCATGGGTGCCCGAAAGGCCGCATATTCTAAGGAATATCCGGACTTTTGCAAATGACTTTTTCCGGCGGTCTATCGGCCGCCATGCAGATTTGCTATAGAGCCGTCGTTGAAAACGGCCGGTCAGCTCCCGCCAAGTGCGGGTTTGCTGTATATCCCACGTCCGTGTGGGTTAGCGCCGGTGCGACGACCGGCGCGAATTCGTGTGTCCTTTCTCGCCAATACGCTCACATTTTGGCGAGTGACTGGTGCCCTCAGGCAAGGCGCCGCGACGAGTCATAGCCCGCTATGGCGAGGAGCGGCAACGCCGCATGAGGGCACCAGACGCCGCCAAAAGTGAGCAGTATTGGCGTGAAAGGACACTATATTTTGGGCATGCCGCCGCCGGGCAACATACCGCCCATGCCGCGCATCATCTTGGCCATTCCGCCTTTTGCAGAGAACTTCTTCATCATCTTCTGCATCTGCTTGTGCTGCTTGATCAAGCGGCCGATGTCCTGCACCTGTGTGCCGGAACCCATGGCGATCCGGCGCTTGCGCGAACCGCTGATCATCTCGGGGTCGCGGCGTTCGGCCGGGGTCATGGAGTTGATGATGGCTTCCATCTGCTTGAATTGCTTCTCTGCCGCACCCTGGGCGTTGCCCATTTGCGCCAGGTTCACGCCACCCATGTTCGGCAGCTTGTCCATGAGCCCGCCGAGGCCGCCCATGTTCTTCATCTGTTGCAACTGATCGCGGAAGTCTTCGAGGTCGAAGCCCTTGCCCTTCTTCAGCTTTTTAGCAAGCTTGTCGGCCTTGTCCTTGTCGAGGGTCGCTTCGGCCTGCTCGATAAGGCTAAGCACATCGCCCATGCCGAGGATGCGCGAGGCGATACGCTCAGGGTGGAACGGATCGAGCGCTTCGCTCTTCTCGCCCATACCGATGAACTTGATCGGCTTGCCGGTGATTGCGCGCACCGACAGCGCGGCACCGCCACGGGCGTCGCCGTCGACCTTGGTCAGGATCACGCCGGTCAGTGGCAATGCATCGCCGAAGGCCTTGGCCGTGTTGGCGGCGTCCTGGCCGGTCATGGCGTCAACCACGAACAGGGTTTCGACCGGGTTGATCGCGGCGTGCAGGGCCTTGATCTCGCCCATCATCTCTTCATCGATGTGCAAGCGACCGGCGGTATCGACGATGACCACGTCGATGAATTTGAGTTTTGCTTCCTTAATAGCCGCATTGGCGATGTCGACCGGCTTCTGGCTCAGGTCCGACGGGAAGAAGGTCACGCCGATGTCGTTGGCCAGGGTTTCCAGCTGCTTGATCGCCGCCGGACGGTAAACGTCGGCGGACACGACCATGACCGACTTCTTTTTGCGCTCTTTAAGGAAGCGCGCAAGCTTGCCGGCGGTGGTGGTTTTACCAGCACCCTGCAAACCAGCCATGAGGATGACCGCTGGCGGCACTGCGCTCAGGTTCAGGTCTTCGTTGGCCGCACCCATCAGGCTTTCGAGTTCGGCCTGGACGATCTTCACGAAGGCCTGGCCCGGCGTCAGGCTGCGCGACACCTCGGTGCCTACGGCGCGTTCCTTGACCGAATTGACGAAGTCCTTGACCACCGGCAGGGCGACGTCGGCTTCGAGCAACGCCATGCGCACTTCACGCAGGGTGTCTTTGATGTTGTCTTCAGTCAGCTTGGCCTTGCCGGTGACATGGCGCAGCGTCTGCGAGAGACGGTCGGTTAAGTTTTCAAACATTGCGCGATCCTTTCAGGCCCTGTGTAGACCGGGATAATGGCGGCCCGGACCGGACTAAACGTGTGCTCGGCGAGCCTGCGGCGTGGGCAGGTCGCGGATTATAGCGAAGACTGTGGCCGGCGGACACCTCGCCGTCGGGTTGCGCGGTCTTTCGTGTGGCAGGGGTTCTATGCCAAACTCAGCGACTTTCGGGCTTGCCTAACAGGATTTATGCTCCCCTTGTCACCCAGCTTGCTAACGACCCTCGCCGCCGCCTGCTTGTATGCCGCTGCGACCATTTACCAGGGCACTCACCTGGCGTCCGGCGCCAAGGTCAACAAACGCCTGCTGGTCCTGCTCGGCGTGCTCGCCGTATTGGCCCACAGCGTCAGCCTGCTCACCCACCTGCTGACCCCGACCGGCCTGGCCCTGGACTTCTTCAGTGCCGCCAGCCTGATTGCCGTGGCGGTCATCGCACTGACCCTGCTGGCCTGCTCGCGGATACCGGTAGAGAACCTGCTGGTCCTGCTGCTCCCGCTTGGGGCCCTGACCGTGATGCTGGCGCACTTTGCCCCCGCCGGCACGGTACAGGTCATCGATGAGGAGCCGGGCATCCTCGCCCACATCCTGCTTTCGATTCTGGCCTATGGCATGTTCACCATCGCGGTGTTCCAGTCCTTGCTGCTGCTGGTCCAGGACCACCAACTCAAGCACAAGCACCCCTCCGGACTGATCAAGAACTTCCCGCCGCTGCAAACCATGGAAAGCCTGCTGTTCGGTTTTCTCTGGGCCGGCTGGACGCTGTTGTCGCTGTCGCTGATTTCCGGCTGGCTGTTCGTCGAGAACCTGTTCGCCCAGCATCTGGTGCACAAAACCTTGCTGGCCTGCCTGGCCTGGGTCGTTTTCAGCGTGTTGCTGTGGGGACGCAATCGCCTGGGCTGGCGCGGACACAAAGCCATTCGCTGGACCCTGGCCGGCTTTTGCCTGCTGATGCTGGCGTATTTCGGCAGCAAGCTGGTTCGTGAATACATCCTGCATATCTGACGGGCGGCATTAATGGACGACTTGCCCATAGGGCCGATGCTCGCGGTAGTGACCCTGCTGGTTTTATGGTCGGGGCTGTTTACCGCCATCGAGGCGGCGCACCAGCATTTGCTGGCCCAGCGCACCGCAACGCGTTCCAGCGACAAACCGGTGGCGAAACTCAACTTCCCCCTGGCCAGCCTGATTTTTTGCAACACACTGTGCCGTGCACTCGTGGTGGTCATCAGCACCTTGCTGGCCATTTTCACCTGGGCCGAGAACGGCCCGTGGGTCGCCTGCCTCGGGGCGGGCGCCATGTTGCTGGTGTTTTCCGACTACTTGCCACGCACCCTCGCCGCTCGCTATCCGGAGACGATCCTGGCCCAGGGCAACAACCTGCTGCGGTTGCCGCTGAAAATCATCTATCCCGCGGCATGGCTGCTCACCAGCATCAGCCGGTTGCTGACGCGCCCATTCGTCCGTAAGGCCAAAGTGGTGCAACAGAGTGAGGACGAAGCACTGACGGAGCGGCATGCGCCCTCCGAAACCGTAAGCCGCCCTCACGCGCTGCCAGGCATCCACGCACTGGACAACATCACCGTCAATGACATCCTGGTACCGCGCAGCGACGTGGACGGCATCAATCTCGATGACTCCATCGAAGAAATCATCGAACAATTGCGCCACAACAAGCGCACGCGCCTGCCGGTGTTTCACAGTGATATCAACCAGGTCGAAGCCGTCCTCAACACCCGGCATATCCTGCACTTGTTGCCCGACGCAAGCCTGACCAGGGAAGCCTTGCTGGCGGCCAGCCACGAGCCGTACTTCGTGCCGGAAAGCACCCCGCTGCAGTTGCAACTGCTCAACTTCCACAAACAGCAGCGACGCCTGGGCATGGTGGTCGATGAATACGGCGAAGTGCTGGGCATCGTCACCCTGGAAGACATACTCGAAGAAATCGTCGGCGAGTTCGAAAGCCAGCACAGCCTGGACAACCCGCACATTCACCCGCAAGCAGACGGACGCCTGGTGATCGACGGCGCCGCGTCCATTCGCGAACTGAACAAGAGCCTCGGCTGGCACCTGCCCAGCGATGGCCCGAAAACCCTGAACGGCTTGGTCACCGAGGCCCTGGAGACTATTCCCGATAGTGCGGTGTGCCTGAAAATAGGCCGGTATCGCCTGGAAATTCTCGAGACCGAGGACAACCGTGTCACGCGGGTGCTGATCTGGCAGACCAGCTCGATGCCTGTGGTTATCTAAAACCCGACACAAATCCCCATGGCCACTCAAGCCACTTGTTCGATAGTTAGCCACCTTCCTATAATCGAAGCGCTTACCCAAGCCTCGCCGACCCCGTGCTTACCCCGCACCTCGCAGCTTCCGGCCTGTCCACCCGCAAAGCCCGCAACGAACCGACGACTGTTCCTACCTTGAACAGCGACCGTGCCTCCACCCACATCCCTGGGTTCTCGACCATAATAATTCGCTCCACTGGAGCACATGACTGTCAGGGATCACCGCATGACGACCAGCACGACTTACAGCGACTCCACACCTGCACAACCGACGAACTCCGCCACCCGCGTGGCCACTGCAAGCTTCATCGGTACCGCCATCGAGTTCTACGATTTCTATGTCTATGCCACTGCCGCGGCGCTGGTGATTGGCCCGGTGTTCTTTCCTCAGACATCTGGCACCGCCCAGATGCTGTCGGCGTTTCTCACGTTCGGCATCGCCTTCCTCGCCCGCCCCTTGGGTTCGGCCCTTTTCGGCCACTTTGGCGACCGTATCGGCCGCAAGTCGACCCTGGTCGCCTCGCTGCTATTGATGGGCGTGTGCACCACACTGATCGGCGTGCTGCCGGGATACGACAGCATTGGCGCCTGGGCACCGATCCTGCTGTGCATCCTGCGCTTCGGCCAGGGCCTGGGGCTGGGCGGTGAATGGGGTGGCGCGGCATTGCTGACCACGGAGAACGCGCCGAAAGGCAAGCGCGCCTGGTTCGGCATGTTCCCGCAGCTGGGTCCATCCATTGGCTTCCTGGCGGCCAACGGCCTGTTCCTGACCCTGGCCGTGGTGCTGGACGATGAACAGTTCCGCTCATGGGGCTGGCGTATTCCGTTCCTGCTCAGCGCCGCACTGGTGATGGTCGGCCTGTACGTGCGCCTCAAGCTGCATGAGACCCCGGTATTCGCCAACGCCATGGCGCGCCAGGAACGGGTGAAGATCCCGCTGTTCGAGCTGTTCGGCCAATACTGGATGCCAGTCTTGCTGGGCGCCGGCGCGATGGTGGTGTGCTATGCGCTGTTTTACATCTCTACGGTGTTTTCCCTGAGCTACGGCGTAGCAACGCTCGGCTACAGCCGCGAAACCTTCCTCGGCCTGCTGTGCTTCGCGGTGCTGTTCATGGCGGCCGCCACCCCGCTGTCGGCCTGGGCCAGCGACCGTTACGGGCGCAAGCCGGTGCTGATCGTCGGCGGCGTGCTGGCGATCCTGTCCGGCTTCCTCATGGAACCGCTGCTGACCCAAGGTTCGACCTGGAGTGTGGCGTTGTTCCTGTGCATCGAACTGTTTCTGATGGGCGTGACATTTGCGCCCATGGGCGCGCTGCTGCCGGAACTGTTCCCCACCCACGTGCGCTACACCGGAGCCTCGGCGGCCTACAACCTGGGCGGTATCGTGGGCGCCTCCGCAGCGCCGTTCTTCGCCCAGAAACTGGTGGCGATGGGCGGACTGGGCTACGTCGGCGGTTATGTGTCCGGGGCCGCGGTGCTGAGTTTGATTGCGGTGCTGTGCCTGAAGGAAACACGGCATAACGATTTGAATCAGGTCGCCTGACAGATCGCTTTCGCGGGCAAGCCCGCTCCCACAGGTCTTTTGTCGAACCACTATTTTGTGATCGACACGGATCCTGTGGGAGCGTGGCTTGCCCGCGATGGCGTCATTGCAGACAAAACGCCTCCCGAAAAACCACAACTTTTCCCAAGCCCATTGTCACCTCGCTCTACGCGCATCGGCTCATCCCCGCTATACTTCCCGGCTTTTCCTGAATAAATGCCAATAGGGTCCCGCCGCGCATGGATAAGACCTACCAGCCGCACGCCATTGAAACTTCCTGGTACAACACCTGGGAGTCAGAGAATTACTTCGCCCCGCAAGGCGCGGGCGAGTCCTACACCATCATGATCCCGCCGCCGAACGTCACCGGCAGCCTGCACATGGGTCACGGCTTCAACAACGCGATCATGGACGCCCTGATCCGTTTCCGCCGCATGCAGGGTCGCAACACCCTGTGGCAGCCGGGCACCGACCACGCCGGTATCGCCACACAGATGCTGGTCGAGCGTCAGCTCGAAGCCAAGGGCCAGAGCCGCCACGACCTGGGCCGCGAAAAATTCCTCGAGAAAGTCTGGGAATGGAAGGATGAGTCCGGTGGCAACATCAGCCGCCAGATCCGTCGCCTCGGTTCGTCCGTCGACTGGAGCCGCGAGCGCTTCACCATGGACGACGGCCTCTCGGAAGCTGTTAAAGAAGCTTTCGTACGCCTGCACGAAGACGGCCTGATCTACCGCGGCAAACGCCTGGTCAACTGGGACACCAAGCTGCACACGGCGATTTCCGACCTCGAAGTGGAAAACCACGACGAGAAAGGTTTCCTGTGGAACCTGAAGTACCCGCTGGCCGATGGCGCCAAGACCGCTGAAGGCAACGATTTCCTGATCGTCGCGACCACTCGCCCGGAAACCATGCTCGGCGACTCCGCCGTGGCGGTGAACCCGAACGATGAACGCTACAAAGCCCTGATCGGCAAATTTGTCGAGCTGCCGCTGGTTGGCCGCCGCATCCCGATCATCGCCGACGATTACTGCGACCCTGAATTCGGCACCGGCTGCGTGAAAATCACCCCGGCCCACGACTTCAACGACTACGAAGTCGGCAAGCGTCACAACCTGCCGCTGCTGAACATCTTCGACAAGAACGCCACCGTTCTGCCGGCCTGTCAGGTGTTCAACCTCGACGGCACGCTGAACGAGACCATCGACGGCAAGATCCCGGTCGAATACGCCGGTCTCGACCGCTTCGAAGCGCGCAAGCAGATCGTGGCCGCGTTCGACGCTGCCGGCCTGTTGGTCAGCGTTGACGATCACGCCCTGAAAGTGCCGAAAGGCGACCGTTCCGGCACCGTCATCGAACCGTGGCTGACCGACCAGTGGTACGTGTCCACCAAGCCTTTGGCCGAACCTGCGATCGCCGCCGTTGAAGACGGCCGCATCCAGTTCGTACCGAAACAGTACGAAAACATGTATTTCTCGTGGATGCGCGACATCCAGGACTGGTGCATCAGCCGTCAACTCTGGTGGGGCCACCGCATTCCGGCCTGGTACGACGAGTCGGGCAAGGTCTACGTAGGTCGCGACGAAGCCGAAGTGCGTGCAAAGCACAACCTCGGCCCGGACGTTGCGCTGCAACAGGACAACGACGTTCTCGACACCTGGTTCAGCTCGGGCCTGTGGACCTTCTCCACTCTCGGCTGGCCGGAAAAAACCGAATTCCTGAAAAAATTCCACTCCACCGACGTCCTGGTGACTGGCTTCGACATCATTTTCTTCTGGGTTGCCCGGATGATCATGCTCACCATGCATCTGGTGAAAAACGAAGACGGCACGCCGCAGGTTCCGTTCAAGACCGTTTACGTTCACGGCCTGGTGCGTGACGGCCAGGGGCAGAAGATGTCCAAGTCGAAGGGCAACGTCCTGGACCCGCTGGACATCATCGACGGTATCGAGCTCGAAGCCCTGGTGCAGAAGCGCACCTCCGGCATGATGCAGCCGAAACTGGCGAAGAAGATCGAGAAGCAGACCCGCGACGAGTTCGCCGAAGGCATCGCCAGCTACGGCACCGACGCCCTGCGCTTCACCTTCTGCTCGCTGGCGTCCACCGGTCGCGACATCAAGTTCGACATGGGCCGCGTCGAGGGCTATCGCAACTTCTGCAACAAGATCTGGAACGCCGCACGTTACGTGCTGGACAAGGGCGAAGACTGCGGCCAGAACGGCGAAGCCTATGAGCTGTCCCTGGCTGACCGCTGGATCATTTCGCAGCTGCAACGCACCGAAGCCGAAGTGACCCGCCAACTCGACCAATTCCGTTTCGACCTGGCGGCACAAGCGCTGTACGAGTTCATCTGGAACCAGTACTGCGACTGGTACCTGGAACTGTCCAAGCCTGTGCTGTGGGACGAAAACGCTCCGGTTGAACGCCAGCGCGGCACACGTCGCACCCTGGTGCGCGTACTGGAAGTCGCCCTGCGCCTGGCGCACCCGTTCATGCCGTTCATCACCGAAGAAATCTGGCAGCGCATCGCGCCGCTGGCCGGCATCGAAGGCAAGACGATCATGCTGCAACCTTGGCCAGTGGCCAACGAAACACGCATCGATCAGGCGGCCGAAGACGACATCGAATGGCTCAAGGGCCTGATGCTCGGCACCCGTAACATCCGTGGCGAAATGAACATCGGCCCGGGCAAACCGCTGCCGCTGTTCCTGAAGAACGTCAGCGCCGAGGATCAGCGTCGCCTGGCCGAAAACGAAGCCCTGCTGAAGAAGCTGGCGCGCCTCGAATCGATCACTGTGTTGGCTGCCGGCGAAGAAGCACCACTGTCCGCCACCGCACTGGTCGGCGAGATGGAAGTGCTGGTGCCTATGGCCGGCCTGATCGACAAAGGTGCGGAGCTGGCGCGTCTGGACAAGGAAATCCAGCGTCTGCAGGGTGAAGTGCAACGTGTCGGCGGTAAGCTGTCCAACGCCGGTTTCGTCGACAAGGCGCCAGCCGAAGTCATCGAAAAGGAACGCGCCAAACTGGCCGAGGCTGAACAGGCCCTGGGCAAGTTGGCCGAGCAGCATGCGCGGATTGCCAGCCTGTAACGGCGGATCGCAATGAAAAAGGGAGGCCCAAGTGGCCTCCCTTTTTTATGCCGCTGCCCCCCCTCCCTGTAGGAGCTGCCGCAGGCTGCGATCTTTTGATTTTGTTTTTAAAAAGCAAGATCAAAAGATCGCAGCCTGCGGCAGCTCCTACAGGGAACACCTGGATGTGGGACAATGCCCGCCACTTTTAGCCATACCCGAATCGACCACCGCCATGACCGCCCCCCGCACACCAAAACCTGCGCGCAAAAAGCCTGAATCCGCGCCTGCAGCCAAATCCGCGGCGCCGCGTGAGAAGGCCAGCCTGCACCCGCGCAATCGCCATCAGGGTCGCTACGACTTTCCGGCGCTGATCAAAAGCACGCCGGAACTGAAAAAATTCGTGATCATCAATCCGTACGGCAAGGAAAGCATCGACTTCGCCAGCCCGGAGGCCGTACGGGTGTTCAACCGGGCGCTGCTCAAGTCGTTCTACGGCATCGCTCACTGGGACATCCCCGCCGACTACCTGTGTCCGCCAGTGCCAGGCCGTGCCGATTACGTGCACTTCCTCGCCGACCTGCTGGCCAGCGGGAATGACGGAGCGATCCCCCGTGGTGCTGCCGTGAAGGTGCTGGACATCGGCATGGGCGCCAACTGCGTTTATCCGCTGATCGGTTACAGCGATTATCGCTGGCAATTCCTTGGCTCCGACATTGATGCGACCGCCATCGCTGCGGCGAAGGCCATCATTCAATCCAATGGCTTGAACAAGGCAATCCAGGTACGCCAGCAGAACAATCCCAAGCAGATCCTCACAGGCCTGCTGGAGAGTGCAGAGCGGTTCGACCTGACCATGTGCAACCCGCCATTCCACGCCTCGCTGGATGAGGCCACGCGGGGCAGTACGCGCAAATGGCGAGCCCTGGGCAAGGCCGATCCGAAACGCAAGCTGCCGGTGCTGAACTTTGGCGGGCAGGCGGCGGAACTGTGGTGTGAGGGCGGGGAAGTGCGTTTCGTCACGCAACTGGTCAGCGAGAGCGTGCAGGTGGCGCAACAAGTGCTGTGGTTCAGCACGCTGGTGTCAAAAGCGTCGAACCTGCCGGCGATCCAGACGGCCCTGACCAAGGCCGGCGCACTGGACAGTCGGGTGGTGGAAATGGGTCAGGGACAGAAGCAGAGCCGCTTCGTCGCCTGGACCTTTCAGACCCAGGCGCAGCAACAGGCCTGGCGTCAGGCACGCTGGAGCAACGCTCAAGCGTAGCGAGCGCTTTATCGCGCCCATAAAAAAACCGTGCCCGGATCGCTCCGGCGCACGGCTTTTCTTAACAAGTCTTACTTGTTAACAGCGTCGGTCAGGCCTTTGGCCACAACCAGCTTGATCACTTTCTTGGCAGCGATTTCGATGGCAGCGCCAGTCGAAGGGTTACGGCCGGTACGGGCAGGACGCTCAGTCACTTTCAGCTTGCCGATGCCTGGCAGAGTGATTTCGCCGCCGTTTTCCAGCTGATCGGCAACGATTTGGCCCAGTTGGTCCAGAGCGTTACGCGCGGTGGTTTTCGGCGCGTCGATAGCTTCAGCGATGTCGGCGATCAGTTGGTCTTTAGTAAGAGCCATTTAGTGTTCCTTCCCTATCAAATTCATATGGATTGCAGAGTGCAATGTCAGCCATCGAGCCCGATCTTCTGGATCCGGCACCCTCGGCCAAATAACCTCGGGATCGGGGTTATAGATACCGAAATCAGGGTTTGGTTCGACCTGACAAATGCTGACTGCACGCTTAACGCAGTGACTTCGCGCAAGACCGGGCAAAGCTAGCACACAGACGTGGAAATATCCGCCTCTAGCTACCCATTTGGTCAGCTTTATTGCGCTAAAACATGAAAAAAACGCATAAGAACCGTCGGTCGCCTGCCAATTGCCCTTCGCGCCGCGCCAAAACCAGTGGTTGCGGTACACTGAGCGCTTTTTCGGGGGAGCACGCCCTCCTCTCCTCATTCAGCCGAGAAGCCCATGCCGATCCGTCATTGCATCGTCCACCTGATCGACAAAAAACCCGACGGCACACCTGCAGTTCTCCATGCCCGTGACTCCGAACTGGCTGAGTCCGCGGCCATCGAGAACATGCTCGCCGACCTCAACGAAAGCTATAACGCCAAACAGGGTAAAGCCTGGGGCTTGTTCCATCCGGAATCCGGTGCATTTCCGTTCAGCGGCTGGCTGAAGGAGTACTTCGAGGGCGGCCAGGATTTCACGGCGTTCAGCCGCGTGGCGGTCGAGCACCTGCAAAAACTGATGGAAGAATCGAACCTGTCCGTCGGCGGCCATGTGCTGTTCGCACACTATCAGCAAGGCATGACCGACTACCTGGCCATCGCCCTGCTGCACCACAGCGAAGGCGTGGCCGTGACCGATGAACTGGACGTGACCCCGTCCCGTCACCTGGACCTGGGCCAATTGCACCTGGCGGCGCGGATCAACGTTTCCGAGTGGCAGAACAATAAACAATCCAAGCAGTACATTTCGTTCATCAAAGGCAAGAACGGCAAAAAGGTTTCGGAGTATTTCCGCGACTTCATCGGCTGCCAGGAAGGCGTCGACGGTCCGGGTGAAACCCGCACCCTGCTCAAGGCCTTCAGTGATTTCGTTGAAAGCGAAGACCTGCCGGAAGACGACGCCCGCGAGAAGACCAAGACCCTGGTGGATTACGCCAGCAGCCAGGCCAAGCTCGGTGAGCCGATGGGCCTGGAGGAATTGTCGGGGCTGATCGACGAGGAACGCCCGAAGGCCTTCTACGACCACATTCGCAACAAGGACTACGGCCTGTCGCCGGAAATCCCGGCCGATAAACGCACCCTGAACCAGTTCCGTCGATTCACCGGCCGCGCCGAAGGCTTGTCGATCAGTTTCGAAGCACACCTGCTGGGTTCGAAGATCGAGTACGACGAAGAAGCCGGCACGCTGATCATCAAGGGCCTGCCCACTTCGCTCACCGATCAGCTGAAGCGTCGCAACTGATGCTCGGCGGCGTCCTGAAAAAATTCCTGCTGATCCTGCTGGTGGTTGTGGCTTACCAGAACTGGGGCAAGATCGAGCGGGTCTTCAACCCTTCGCAAGTGGTGTCAGAGCAGACGCAGACCAAGGCCAACGTCGTGCTCTACGCCACCGAATGGTGTGGTTACTGCAAACTGACCCGGCGGTTTCTCGATCAGAAAGGCATTCCGTACAAGGAATTCGATATCGAGAAGGATGCCGTCGCGCGCAAGGATTACGAGGCCTTGGGTGGTGGCGGAATTCCGATCATCGATGTGAACGGAACCCTGATTCGCGGGTATGACCCGGATGCGATTCTGGCGGCGTTGAAGTAACCCTGTAGGAGCGAGCTTGCTCGCGAAAAAACCATGGGCGCCGCTGGGCATCCGGTTTTACGCGTTATCGTTCACGATCTTCGCGAGCAAGCTCGCTCCTACAAAGGTCAGATGGCTTCGATACGGAAACCAAACCGCGGGAAGTGCACATGCACCAAGCCGCCACGTTCGTCCTTGCGCCGCACAATCAACTCTTCGCTGCCGGCAAACAGCAGCTCTCCCGCGACCGGATCAACGCCATAGTCCGTGGCCGCGATGACCACCTGCTGACCCGCCGTGAATCCGTTGGGATCGACGAACTGCTCATCCGGCAATGCCGCTGGCGTGGACCTGCGCGCCACCTCCAGCGCCTCTTCGGACGTCATCTCGCTGGAGGCGCCATGACCAAAGCCCAATACCCGAGAGTGCCACGCATTGACTGCCGGGTAAGCCTCGACCAGTGGAGCCGTCACCGGTGTGGCCTTGAGGAACCAGAGGCAATGGGCCAAGGCAAAGTCGGCAATCGACGGTTCACCGAACAGGAAATCACCCTCTTCACGCTGCAACTGCAGCTCCAGCCGCGACATGATCGTTGGCCACTGATGCTTGGCCTGTTCGGTAGACAATTTTGTCGCGCTACCACCACTGAACAAACCGGCACGGTCGGCCAGAAACGCCTTGATCGCTTCCGGCGATAAATTGCCAAAACGCACCGCTATCGATTCCGGCTGGAACACCAGGCTGACCGCGTGCTGGAACACAACAGAGTCAGCCCAGGCTGCAAACGACGCGGTGATCATTTCCTGACCTTGCGGAAAGAACGCCGGCAAGGCTTTTTCCTGCTCCAGTCGCCGGGCAATCAATGCCGTATCGCAATAAATATCAGCACCGACCTGCAACACCGGTGTCTTGCGGTAGCCACCGGTCAATGCCGTAAGGTCCGGTTTGGGCATCACTGGCGAGATCTTCACCGAACGCCATGACAAGCCCTTGAAGCCCAGCAACAAGCGGGCCTTTTCGGCAAAGAGGGACGTCGGGTAATGATGAAGAATCAACTCGGACATGCTCGGCTCCGCCGCACAAATTAGGAATCCGCAGCTTAGCGCGCAATCGGTTGGCAGCCTACAGATGTGCCTGATGGGAGCCGATCAGCCAGATTGATAAGACGCGACCAGACATTCCTTGGCGCTTTTGCGCAGTTTCTTGATCAGCCGTTCCTGGCGCAGCGCTTCGCTTTTGTCGCGACAAAGTTCGGTGTAGACCAGCGCCATGGCCGGGCTGGACAGAAAGAACCGTGCACCCTTGCCACTTTGATGCTTGGCGAAGCGGCGCACGGGATCATCGCTGACCCCGCAATACAGCGAACCATTGGCCGCGCGAACGAGGTAAACGAACCAGGGCTTGCTGACGGGAGACTCGCTTGGGGTGGTCACGGCACGATCAAGGCTTGAAAGGAAACGAGCCGCGATCTTATCAGCGACCGGCCTGAAATGCCTTCAGCCCCTTCAATGCCTGGGCGCGAACGGCGTTGCGCACCAGTGGCGTCCAGCCCAGCAGCAGACCTTTGAAACCCAATGCCTGTCGTGACCAGGTCCAGAGATCAAAGCTGTCGTGATGCTCGCAAATCCTGCCGTCGCGAAAGACGAAGCGCGCCTGGATGTCGTTGACCACGGTGTTGCCGGTCTGGCTGAACAGGTAGGTCGCCACCCAATGGGCACCACCGGTGCACCCGTCGGCGTGAACATGATCGAAGGTCAGGGAAAAATCCTTGGCCCGAGTAGTCAGCATGCGCCACATGTCACCGGCATCGCGACCGCGAAGCTCACCGAACGCCGGGTCACTGAACACCACATCATCGGTGTAGCAGGCAGCCATGGCTTCGGCATCCAGGCGCTGGAAAGCCTGGTAGAAACGGGTGATCAAGGCGCTATGGGCTTCACTCATCTGCGGGTTCCCCTGGGTTTGCATAGTGACTTCGAAACAGTGCCTGCACGATAGTCTGCAAATGCATCGAACACTATCGGCATTCACGACGAAAATAACGCGATGACTATTCACATCATTCCGCTGTCCCGGGCGTAGGAAAAAAGATCAACGTCCGTGCAAACACCTAACCGGTGCATGGCCATTTTCTTTTGTTTACTGATGGTCGACACGCTGCGATTGAAGCCGGGAGGGCGACTTGTGCTTTGACCGTTCCCTGGCGGCTTACGCCCAGCGCTTCTTTACCAGCCACGAAACAGTGCTTCAAGCCGGTCAGGTCAATCTCTACAACCCGGTACTGGCCGGCGCGCAGATCACCGGCGTTCAGCTCATGACCGAGCAGGCGCTCCAGGTTGAAGGCCAAGGCAATCCCATCGAAGGGATTGCCCGCAGCCAGGCCCAGGTCGAAATACGCCAGAACGGTTCGCTGATCCACTCGACAGTGGTACCGGCCGGACCGTTTTCCCTGAGTAACGTACGTCGGCTCGACAGTCGCTCCGATGTTGAAGTCACCGTCAAGGAAGCGGATGGCAGCGAGCAACGCTTCACAGTCCCCGTCGCCATGCTCGGCGTTGACCTGCCGGCTCCCGGCTTTTCGTTGGCCGCCGGCCAGGTACGCAGTCTCGGCGATGCCCGGAGCGGTGACCCCTGGGTGATCAGCGGTGGCTGGAGTGGAGCACTCAACCCGAATGTCCTGCTCAGCACCGGTGCCACCGGCACCGCCGATTACCGTGCTACGGGCGCTGGCCTGAGCCTGCTGCCAGGGCCCGCCACACAGATCCGGACCACCCTGCAAGCGGCCGACACCAGCACCCGTCAGGCCGACAGGGGGCTTCAGGTCGATCTGAATGTTTCGCAACGTTGGGGTGAACAGTGGTCGATCAATGCCGCAACCTCGAACCGGACTTTCGGCTATCGCGACTTGTCCGAGGCGGTGTTCGATACTCAGTCGGAGCGTCGCCCGTCGCGCTACCGCGATCAGCAGAGCCTGTCGCTGACCTGGTCACACCCCGGGTTTGGCGCGTTCAGCAGCGGCTTCAATCGCTCAACGACATTCGACGGGCAAAACAGCAGCCGCGCCCTGGCGTCCTGGGGCACCCGGATTGGCGACGTGTCGGTGTCGGCCACCGCGCAATGGCAAGTCAGCGGCACCCAACGTAGCGACGACAGTGTTTATCTGAGCCTCAGCATTCCACTGGGTGAACGTCGCCGGGCGCGCACCTGGGTACGCCATTCCGCTGGCGAATACCGCGGCGGTGTCGGCTTGAACGAGCAGATCAACGACCAGTTGAGCTACCGGGTCGGTGTTGAGCACGACACACGAGACAAACAAGTGCAGTCCTCCGCAGGGGTTTCCCTGCTGCCGCGCTACAGCCAACTGGACTTGAACTACACCCGCTCCGATGCCGAACGCTCCAGCTACCAGATTGGCGCGCGTGGCGGTGCCGTTCTGCACGGCGACGGCCTGACGTTATCGCCATACGCCGTACGGGACACCTTCGCGCTGCTTTCGGTTGGCGACGAAAGCGCCATCAAAGTCTCGACCCCAAGCGGTCCGGTCTGGACCGACTGGAAAGGTCAGGCCGTTGTGCCTCAAGTGAGCGCCTATGGGCGCAGCCCGGTAGAAGTCGACACCCGCTCGCTGCCGCGCAACCTCGATATCAACAACGGACTGGCCGTGGTTTCCGCCGGACGCGGGGCCGTCGACAAGGTCGAGTTCGGCGTCACCTTGACCCGCCGTGCCCTGCTCAAAGTCACCACGGACGACGGTGCCCCCCTGCCCCGTGGCGCGACGGTAAGCAGCGCAGACGGTGAGTTCATCACGCTCGCTCAAGAAGGTGGATTGGTGTTTCTGCCCAACGCACTGAACACCCGCGAGCTGTGGATAACCGCACCAGAGCTGGAGCGCTGCGAGCTGCGTTTCGAACTGCCGGCCAAGGCCAATACCCAGGTGTATTACGAGACCGTCGACGCCCGGTGCCACACACTTTGAGGATCTCCCCATGAAGCTGCCCCACACTCTGTTGTTAACACTCGGCACGTTGATGTTGAGCGGACTTGCGCCGCACGCCTGGGCCCTCGCCGATGAATGCAAGCTCACCCTGAGTCAGCCGGTACTCGATTACGGTTTGACGAATCGGGCCATATGCGCCAATGGCTCCGCAGAGCGCCCCCTGGGCGAGCGCCGCCTGAGCCTGAACCTGAGCTGCCCCCAACCCACTGACATGACCCTGTTCTACCGCGCCATGGCCGCGACCGCCGAGCGCTTTCGCTTTGCCGAACACGGCAGCTATGCCGTGCGCATGAGTGACGCCGTGCTCGATGGACAACCGGTGGACCTGGGCCTGATTTCTGCCGTCGGCCAGGTACCTGAAGCAACCACTTCGAGTCTGCTTTGGCAACCGCAGCAGGCCATCGTTCCGGTTCGGGGCGGTGTGGCGGCGCAAGGGCAAAGTCTTTCAGCACAACTGGAGCTGACTGCCTGGGTGTCGGAGAAAGCGCTGCAGGTACGTGACGCCGTAACCTGGGAAACCACCGGCCTGTTCGACGCGGTCGCGACGGGTCGCTCAAGTGAGATAACCCTGCGCGCCAGTTTCGCCCCCACCGCGTGCAAAGTGGATCTGTCCAATGGCGGCCTGGTGAACTTCGGTCAGCTAACGAAAAACGATCTGAACGCTGACAAAAACACCCCACTGCCACCCAAGGATTTGACCCTGCGGTTTGACTGCGACGCCCCGACGGAGTTTGCCCTGGTCATGCATGACAACCGCCCTGGCTCGGCAACGGACAACAGCGAGATTTACTACGGGCTGGGTCTGGATCACCGCAGCAACAAGATCGGCCTGTACTCACTCAATGTCGATCCCGCTAACGCCAGCGCCGACAGCTTCGCCCGCCTGTATCAAACCTACTCCACCACCCAGGGCGCGGCCTGGAGAACCTCCAGTTCGAACCCGATTCCGTTCGCCCAGAGAAGTTACCTGGGCTTTACGGACAGGGCCGGCAGCACCGCAGGCCCGGCCTTTATCCAGAACCTCACCACTACGGTGACGGTCGAGGCCGTCATTGCCCCCACCAATAGCCTGGACCTGAGCACTGCCGTTCACCTCGACGGCTCGGGGACGATCGAAATTCTATACCCGTAACACCCACCCTGCCTTGTTGAAGCCGCGGGGCACTTACGCCCCTCGGAACATTCAAGGCCAACAACTAAAGAAAGGAAGCTTTATCCATGAAAAAATACCTCGCAGCATTTGCTACTACAGCTGTAATCAGCACCGCCCCTCAGGCCTTCGCGGTGGACAATACCCTGGAGGTCAAAGGCACTATCATTCCAGTCGCTTGCACGCCGGTCTTCTCCAATAATGGCACCATCGAACTAGGCAAGATTTCGTCCAAAGAGCTTAATCCAGACACCCATAAAAAGATCAGGGAAAATAACATTCAACTGGTCGTAACCTGCAGTGCTCCACAAAGGTTCTCACTGAATCCAATTGACAATCGACGCGAGACATCAACTGGTGATTGGTTTGGCCTTGGTCTGACCAACAACTCAGAAAAGTTGGGCTACTTTTACCCCGAAATTCTGAGTGTCAAGGACGGTGCAACACCGCTGGACCCAATCGACTCAATAGACGAGGAGAACTGGTCGAAAGCAACCTCTGCCAAACCGGGACGTTACTTGTCCGTTGCCGCTATTGGCGGCACCTCACCGATTGATGCAGAAGTTGTCACCTTTGATTTTAGGGTCGATACCTATATCGCCCCCGCCGACGGGCTGACCCTGGACCAGGACGTCACCATTGACGGCTCCGCAACGTTCGAAGTGGCGTACTACTAAGGGCCAAGGCACTGAACCGTTCGTTGCCTGAATGAACGGTTCAGCGCCTAAACTTCTACGAAAAAAAGGAATTTATCGATGAAGCGTATTCCCATGGCCCTGACCACTGAACTGCTGATGGGCACAGCGACTGCTGCCCTTGCGGTGCCCCCCAATGAACTCTTGGTCAAAGGCACCATCACCCCGGTCGCCTGCACCCCGACTTTCTCCAACAACGGTCTTGTCGACTACGGAAAAATTTCCCGACAGGACCTGAACGTCGACACAAGGACGCAACTGCGTGACGAGTTCCTCGACCTCAGCATCAGCTGCAACACAGCGGCGCCTTTTGCATTGATCATGCGGGATAACCGCGAAGGCTCGGCCATCGTCAACAGTGAGATCTACTACGGTCTGAATTTCGACCGCAGCGGCAACAGGATCGGTCTGTACTCACTGCACTTCGATCCTGACCGCACCGTAGCGGACGCTCTGCCGCAAGTGTATCGAACCGACTCCACCACTGGCGGGCGGGCGTGGAGTACATCCAGCTCCAGCCCCATACCGATTGCCGCCAACAGCTGGCTGGGCTTCATCGATGTGGCGGGCAGCACCGCAGGTCCTGTCGAGATCAAGAACCTGAGCAGCCGGGTCACTCTCGTCGCCGTCATTGCCCCCACTTCAACGCTGGACCTGAGTGACGATGCAATAATCGACGGTTCCGCGACCCTGGAGGTTGTCTATTTATAGACATCCGTCACGGTTGAATTCTCTCGCTGCTGACTTGCACATACAGCGCCCTCCCGGCGCCGAGACCGGCGATGATCGCACCCAGGCCGATGACGCCGAAGATCCAGCCCACCGCTGTCCAGCCACCGGTCCAGTCATGCACGATACCGACCGCGAACGGCCCCATGGACGCCAGAGTGTAACCAAAACCCTGGGCCATGCTCGACAGGTTCGCGGCGACGTGGGAGTCCCGCGAACGCAACACGATCAAGGTCAAGGCCAGGCTGAACGTGGCGCCCTGCCCCAGCCCCAGCACGATCGCCCAACCCCACAAGCCTTCGATCGGCGCATACAGGCAACCGAACAGACCACCGAGGGTCAGGACCATCACGATCACGATTGCCAGGCGCTGGTCCTTGCCGCGAGTCGCCAGCCAGGGTGCCGCAAGGGAGCTGGCCAGTTGCACGATCACCGAACCCGACAGCACCAGCCCGGCCTGGGTCGGGGTCAGGCCGCGACCGATCAGGATCGAAGGCAACCAGCCGAACACGATGTAGGCCAGGGACGATTGCAGGCCCATGTACAAGGTCACCTGCCAGGCCAGCGGATCGCGCAGCAAGCCTCGAACGCGGTAGGCAACGTTGTGCGCGCCGTGCTTCTGGTTTACTTGCGGCAGCCAGAACAGCGCCGCCGCCAATGCCGGAACAACCCAGAAACCGAGGCCCAGCTCCCAGCGCTTGTCGAAGTGCTCGCTCAGCGGCACGGTCGCACCCGCCGCCATCGCCGCACCCAGGCAAAGGGCCATGGTGTAGACGCCGGTCATGGTCCCGGCCTGTTTCGGGAAATCGCGCTTGACGATGCCTGGCAGCAACACACCGATCACGCCGATGCTGGCACCGGCCAGCACACTGCCGGCAAACAAGCCGATCCCACCGAATGAACTGCGCAGGATGATCCCGCCAGCCAGGGTCAGAAGAATGCCCAGCACCACCCGCTCAGCCCCAAAACGTCTGGCCAGCAGCGGAGCCAGCGGCGCAAACAGGCCAAGGCAAAGCACCGGCAACGTGGTCAGCAATCCTGCCGCCGACGCCGACAAGCCGAGGGACTTCGAGACGTCGCTGAGCATCGGCGCCATGCTCGACAGCGCCGGGCGCAGGTTCAGCGCCACCAGAATCAGGCCCAGCAGCAACAGCCACGGCCGGCGCAGAACCGGGTGGGTTTGCTGAACCTGTTCGTCATCGGCCTCGGCGTCGATCAGCAGCTCTTCCAGCTCTGCCGTACGTTTTGCGGCTGTGGATAAATCACTGCGCGGTATCGACTTCCCGGTTTCAAGGTTCATTGATCAACTGCCTCGACAAGGATTTGGCCCGCTCCGGGTCGCGTTGTTCGACGGCATCGAGCAACTCGATATGCAGGTCGAACACTTCCTGGCGGCGCGGGACGATGCTCAGGGTCTGGCGCAACTGCGCGCCGACGACGCTGGAGAAATAGCGATACAACTCGCTGAGAGTCGGGTTGTGCGCGGCGTCCACCAGGCGGCGGTGAAACACCAGATCGCAGGCGATGTAGGTGTCGAGATCGCCGTGGTAGTGACTGCCGCTGACACCCAGCGCCTCGCGCAATGCCACCAGGTCTTCATCGGTGCGGCGCATGGCTGCCAGGCCGATGGCCTCGACTTCGAGGATGTGCCGGGTTTCCCGGGCCTGCTCAAGGGAGCAACGGGACAACGCCTTCAGGGTATCGAGCGGATCGACCACCGCCCGCAGGTAACTGCCGTCGCCCTGGCGGATTTCGATCAACCCGGAAAACGCCAACACGCGCATGGCTTCGCGCACGGTGTTGCGGCTGATGCCCAGTTCCGCCGACAACTCGGGCTCGGTGGGCAAACGCTGGCCGACGACCCAGATACCCTTGTTGATACGCTGGCGCAGTTGGTCCAGAGCCTGATCGACCAGGGATCGTTTTACCAACGGAGAGATTTGTGACATGGAATTCGCCCTCTCATCCAATCATAGGATGAATTTTCTGTCATGTTAGTCAACATATTCCAAGAGGGCAACCGTTCAGAATTGGCGCGTGATCAATGGAGTCGGTAGCACAACCCCCTGTGGGAGCGGGCTTGCTCGCGAAGGCGGCTTAACATTCAACGAGTATGTTGCCTGACACTCCGCTTTCGCGAGCAAGCCCGCTCCCACAGGGTTTTGCATTCGGACGTTAAATCGCGGGCAAAAATAAACCCGGAACTCAGTCCGGGTTTATTTCAGTGCCTGGGCTCGATCAATGCAGGATCTGGCTCAGGAACAGCTTGGTGCGATCATTCTGTGGGTGATCGAAGAAGTCGTTCGGCGCGGCCTGTTCGACGATTTCGCCCTTGTCCATGAAGATCACGCGGTTGGCCACGGTGCGGGCGAAGCCCATTTCGTGGGTCACGCAGAGCATGGTCATGCCGTCTTCGGCCAGGCCGATCATGGTGTCCAGTACCTCTTTCACCATCTCCGGGTCGAGTGCCGACGTCGGCTCGTCGAACAGCATGATTTTCGGCTTCATGCACAGCGCGCGGGCGATCGCCACACGCTGTTGCTGACCGCCGGACAACTGCCCCGGGTATTTATGCGCCTGCTCCGGAATGCGTACGCGTTCCAGGTAGTGCATGGCGATTTCCTCGGCCTTGCGCTTGGGCATCTTGCGCACCCACATCGGCGCCAGCGTGCAGTTCTGCAGGATGGTCAGGTGCGGGAACAGGTTGAAATGCTGGAACACCATGCCGACTTCGCGGC
Organism: Pseudomonas sp. GNP012; assembly: GCF_054343835.1. Classification (NCBI taxonomy): domain Bacteria; kingdom Pseudomonadati; phylum Pseudomonadota; class Gammaproteobacteria; order Pseudomonadales; family Pseudomonadaceae; genus Pseudomonas; species Pseudomonas sp. GNP012. The sequence goes on from NZ_JBTGUU010000001.1 coordinate 4,363,934, forward strand.
GGATCGCTTCAATCTGCTTGAGGTCGTTGGTCAGTTCCACGCCATCGACCACGATGCGGCCCTGCTGGTGTTCTTCCAGACGGTTGAGGCAGCGGATGGTGGTGGACTTGCCGGAACCCGACGGGCCGCACAACACGATACGCTCGCCCTGCTTGACGTTGAGGTTGATGTCTTTCAACACGTGGAACTGGCCGTACCACTTGTTCACGCCCTGCATCTGAATAATGCCTTCAGGGCTCACAGGCTTTTTATTTGCTTCGCTCATAAAAGAACTCCTAACGCTTGTGGCCTGTGTCGAGCTTGCGTTCCAGATGCATGGAATAGCGCGACATACCAAAACAGAAAATCCAGAACACCAGGGCCGCGAACACATAGCCTTCAGTGGCCATGCCTAGCCACTTCGGATCGGCGGCGGCTTGCTTGACGCTGTTGAGCAGATCGAACAGGCCGATGATGATCACAAGGCTCGTGTCCTTGAACAGCGCGATGAAGGTGTTGACGATGCCGGGGATCACCAGCTTCAGGGCTTGCGGCAGAATCACCAGGCCCATGCTGCGCCAGTAGCCCAGCCCCATCGCTGCAGCCGCTTCGTACTGCCCCTTGGGAATCGCTTGCAGACCACCGCGCACCACCTCGGCCACGTAGGCCGACTGGAACAGGATCACGCCGATCAGTGCCCGCAGCAGCTTGTCGAAGTTCATGCCTTCAGGCAGGAACAGCGGCAGCATCACCGAGGACATGAACAGCACCGTGATCAACGGCACGCCGCGCCAGAACTCGATGAAGGTCACGCAGACCACCCGAATCGCCGGCATGTTGGAACGACGCCCCAGGGCCAGGACAATCCCCAGCGGCAGCGCACCGGCGATGCCGACGGTGGCGATCACCAGGGTCAGCATCAGGCCGCCCCATTGGCTGGTCGCCACCTGGGTCAGGCCGAAGACGCCGCCGTGCAGCAAGCACCAGGCAATGATCGGGTACAGCACCAGGAAGCTCAGGCCATACACGGCCTTGCGGTGAAAGCGCGAGATGAACAACGGCGCCACGCCAACGATCGCCAGCCACACGGTCAGGTCGACGCGCCAGCGCAGTTCCGGCGGGTAGTAGCCGTACATGAACTGGCCGAAGCGCTGCTGGATGAACACCCAGCAGGCGCCCTCCTTGGTGCAGTCGGCCTGGCTGGTGCCAACCCAGTTGGCGTCGAGGATCGCCCACTGCAGGATCGGCGGGACAACCAGGTAAATCAGATAGAACGCAAACAGGGTCAACAGCGTGTTGAGCCAGCTGGAGAACATGTTCGCGCGCATCCACGCCACCACACCGATGCTGCTGCTCGGTGGGGGCATGTCAGGTTTGAAAGTATGAGTGCTCATGCGCTTTTCCTTACCGCTCGATCAGCGCAATGCGCTTGTTGTACCAGTTCATCAGCAGGGAAATGCTGATACTGATCGCCAGGTACACGCTCATGGTGATCGCAATCACCTCGATCGCCTGGCCGGTCTGGTTCAGCACCGTTCCTGCGAACAGCGAGACCATTTCCGGATAACCGATACCGGCCGCCAGCGAGGAGTTCTTCGCCAGGTTCAGGTATTGGCTGGTCAGCGGTGGAATGATCACGCGCAGGGCTTGCGGGATGATCACCTTGCGCAGGGTCGGACCATTGCGCAGGCCGAGGGAATGCGCCGCTTCGGTCTGGCCGTGGCTGACCGACTTGATGCCCGAACGCACGATCTCGGCGATGAACGCCGCGGTGTACACCGTCAGCGCCAGGGTCAAGGCCAGCAGTTCCGGGATCAGTACCCAACCGCCGACGAAGTTGAAGCCCTTGAGCTGCGGCATTTCCCAGTGCACAGGGGCGCCGAAAACCAGCGCGCAAAGGGCCGGAATCACCAGGAACAAGGCCAGGCCGGTCCAGAACTTGTGGAATGGCACGCCGGTGGCTTCGAAGCGCTTGTTGGCCCAGCGGCACATCAGCACGATGGCGACGATGGCGACTACAACGCTGATCACAAACGGCCAGAAACCATCCGCCATCAGCGCCGCCGGCATGTTCAGACCACGGCTGCTGACGAAGAAGGTATCGCCGAAGTTGTGGCTGTTACGCGGCCCAGGCATGGTCAGGAACACCGCGAAGTACCAGAACAGGATCTGCAGCAGCGGCGGAATGTTACGGAAGACTTCCACGTACACCGTCGCCACTTTGGCGATGATCCAGTTCTTCGACAGCCGCGCCACACCCACGATGAAACCCAGGATCGTCGCCAGGATCACGCCGATGAAGGTCACCAGCAGCGTGTTGAGCAGGCCGATGACAAACACCCGGGCGTATGTGTCCGCTTCGGTGTAGTCGATCAGGTGTTGAGCGATGCCGAAACCGGCACTGCGCTCGAGAAAGTCGAAACCGGAGGTAATGCCCCGGTGCTGCAGGTTGGTCTGGGTGTTATCGAACAGATACCAGCCCAGCGAGACCACCCCGATAATCGTGATGATCTGGAATACCCACGCACGCACTCGTGGATCGCTGAGGCTGAGCCTCTGCTTAGGTGCGCCGATTGAATTTTGCATGAAGTGCCCCGGAAATAATGGAACAGAACATCACCCGGTGGTTGGCCCACCGGGTGATAGAACCATCAGCGCACTGGTGGTGCGTATTGAATGCCGCCAGCGTTCCACAGAGCGTTCAGCCCGCGGTCGATTTCCAGCGGAGTGCTCTTGCCGAGGTTTTTCTCGAACACTTCGCCGTAGTTACCCACTTGCTTGACGATCTGCACGACCCAGTCTTTCTTCACTTTCAGGTCTTTGCCGTATTCACCGTCGGTACCCAGCAGACGGGCAACATCCGGGTTCTTGGTGCCCTTGGCTTCGGCTTCGACGTTCTTCGAAGTGATGCCGGCTTCTTCAGCGTTGAGCATGGCGTAGCCAGTCCAGCGCGCGATGGCCAGCCACTCGTCGTCGCCATTACGCACGACCGGGCCCAGAGGCTCCTTGGAAATGGTTTCCGGCAGAACCACGTAGTCCTTCGGCGAAGCCAGCTTGCTGCGCTGGGCGAACAGCTGGGATTTGTCGGAGGTCAGTACGTCGCAACGACCGGATTCCAGCGACTTGGCGCTTTCGTCGGAGGTGTCGAAGGTGATCGGGGTGTATTTCAGGCCGTTGCCGCGGAAGTAGTCGGAAACGTTCAGCTCGGTAGTGGTACCGGCCTGGATGCAGATGGTTGCACCGTCCAGCTCTTTAGCGCTTTTCACGCCCAGCTTGTTGTTTACCAGGAAGCCGATGCCGTCGTAGTAAGTGATGAAGCCCGGGAATTTCAGGCCCATGCCCGCATCACGGGAGCTGGTCATTGTGGTGTTGCGCGACAGAATGTCGATTTCGCCGGACTGCAGCGCGGTGAAGCGCTCCTTGGCGTTCAACTGGCTGAACTTGACCTTGGTCGCGTCGCCGAAGACAGCCGCCGCCACTGCACGGCAGTAGTCAGCATCGATACCGACGATCTTGCCGGTGGAATCCGGAACCGAGAAGCCTGGCAGACCATCGCTGACGCCACACTGCACGAAACCTTTTTTCATCACTGCATCCAGGGTTGCGCCCGCCTGGGCAAACCCGCTGACACCGAGTACCGCGGCTGCAGTCACGATAGCCAGGGTGGATTTCAACATCTTCATTCAAACCTCCAGTTTTGCTCTTGTTGTGTCGGAGCGTGAGTCCTGTCGCACCCTTTTGAGGCGTAGTCGACCCGTGTTGGCTTGTTTTTGGGTCAACCGACGTAAGACGTTAGCTATGAGTCTAGTAGGAGAAAATCCACGTCATGGAAAACTCGCTCTCACCAGTCGGCCGAACGGGCTGTAGCCCTTTCACGTTCGCGAAGCCCCGTATCGGCCTTTGGCGAACATCCATCACCGGATTCTTTTCAATCCCACTAACAACCTCGGCCTGATAGTGTTACCGACAGGCGTAGGATTTTTCATACAGAGTTCGCCATAGCAAAGCCCGTACCACACCGCTCGCCGAAGCGGTTCAGCTGCAGGTCAATAGCAAAACTTGTAACCTTGCGACATCTTCGTAACTGATCAACCAGACACGCACTCAGCCCTCGCACTCAATGAGAGCGCACGCACACTTTTGGAGCAGCCATGACCAACCCCTTGATTCTTGAACCCGTCAAGACCGCAGACGCCTGCGTTATCTGGCTGCACGGCCTGGGTGCCGATCGCTACGACTTCCTGCCAGTGGCCGAAGCCCTGCAGGAATCCCTGTTGAGCACCCGCTTTGTTTTGCCCCAGGCGCCGAGCCGCGCCGTCACCATCAACGGCGGATACGAGATGCCGAGCTGGTACGACATATTGGCCATGAGCCCCGCGCGCGCGATCAACCGCGAGCAACTGGAAGAGTCTGCCGACTGGATCATCGAACTGATCGAATCGCAGAAGGCCAGCGGAATAGACGCCTCGCGGATCTTCCTGGCCGGTTTTTCCCAGGGCGGTGCCGTGGTGTTCCACACCGCGTTTCTGAAGTGGCAGGGACCGCTGGGTGGCGTCGTTGCCCTTTCTACTTATGCACCGACCTTCAGCGACGAACTGCAACTGTCCGCCAGCCAGCAGCGCATTCCGGTACTGTCGATGCACGGCCAATACGACGATGTGGTGCAGAACTCGATGGGACGCAGCGCCTACGAGCACTTGAAGCATCGTGGTGTCACCGTGACATGGCAGGAATACCCAATGGGCCACGAAGTGTTACCCGAGGAAATTCGCGACATCGGCACCTGGCTCACCGAGCGCTTGCGTTAATCCTTCAGGTTCCTTTCTTTGTTTAAAGGCCCCTTTGATCCATCCCACTACGCCGCGCCCGATTCTTGCATTACACTGGCCGGCGTACATTCCTTAACCAATTGATGAGATGACCGTGCTCAAAGCACTCAAGAAAATGTTCGGTAAAAGCGAGACTGAGCAACTCGCGCCAGTCCCCAGCGCTCCGTCTCACGCTCCCAGCCACCGCACCGACGGTAATCAGCCTGAACGGGCCGCCACCACGACGGCACCCAAGCATGAGCCCAAGTCCGCACCCGCTGCCCTGCCTGTGGCGATAGCAGCCCCGGAACAGCCGCTCAGCGAAACACCGAAACCCGCCAAACCGCGCCGCGAACCCAAGCCCAAGGCGCCGGTCATCCCATGGAAACTCGAAGACTTCGTTGTCGAGCCCCAGGAAGGCAAAACCCGCTTCCACGATTTCAAGCTGGCTCCTGAACTGATGCACGCCATCCAGGACCTGGGCTTCCCGTATTGCACGCCGATCCAGGCACAGGTGCTGGGTTTCACCCTCGCCGGCAAAGACGCCATCGGCCGCGCCCAGACCGGCACCGGCAAAACCGCTGCGTTCCTGATCTCGATCATCACCCAGTTGCTGCAAACCCCGCCGCCGAAAGAGCGCTACATGGGTGAGCCACGGGCGTTGATCATCGCGCCGACCCGCGAACTGGTGGTGCAGATCGCCAAGGACGCCGCCGACCTGACCAAGTACACCGGCCTCAACGTCATGACCTTCGTCGGCGGCATGGACTTCGACAAACAGCTCAAGCACCTCGAAGCCCGCCACTGCGACATCCTGGTGGCCACGCCGGGCCGCCTGCTGGACTTCAACCAGCGCGGCGACGTGCATCTGGACATGGTCGAAGTGATGGTGCTGGACGAAGCCGACCGCATGCTCGACATGGGCTTCATCCCGCAAGTGCGCCAGATCATTCGCCAGACGCCGCCGAAGGCCGAGCGCCAGACGCTGCTGTTCTCCGCGACCTTCACCGAAGACGTGATGAACCTGGCCAAGCAATGGACCACCGACCCTGCCATCGTCGAAATCGAAGTCACCAACGTGGCCAACGAAAACGTCGAGCAGCACATCTACGCCGTGGCCGCTGCCGACAAGTACAAGCTGCTCTACAACCTGGTCAACGACAATGGCTGGGAACGGGTGATCGTGTTCGCCAACCGCAAGGATGAAGTGCGACGCATCGAAGAACGCCTGGTGCGCGACGGCATCAACGCCGCGCAACTGTCCGGCGACGTGCCGCAGCACAAGCGCATCAAAACCCTCGAAGGTTTCCGTGAAGGCAAGATCCGCGTCCTGGTCGCCACCGACGTGGCCGGTCGCGGTATCCACATCGACGGCATCAGCCACGTGATCAACTTTACCCTGCCGGAAGTGCCGGACGACTACGTGCACCGCATCGGACGGACCGGTCGTGCTGGCGCCGACGGTGTGTCCATCAGCTTTGCCGGTGAAGACGACTCCTACCAGTTACCGTCCATCGAGGAAAAACTGGGGCGCAAGATCAGCTGTGAAACACCACCGACGCATCTGTTGCGGGCGGTTGAGCGCAAGCGCCCACACTAAAGGACGCTGCAAAGACAAGCGCAGCCGGAAACGGACTGCGCTTTTTTTTCGCCCGGATATTGTGAGATACAACTAAAAGTCCATAATGGACAAATTAGTTTACTTTCAGTCCCGGAGCCGACCATGTCCAATACGCCCCAAGTGATCAACCAGAACCAGGCTCGCGAGTTGCTGGCGCAGGTCGACGTGCCGCAGATCCTGCGCAAAATGTTCCGTGACCTGGCGGCCGGGCAAGCCGTGCAACCGGCACAACAACTGGTGGAATTTCCCCAGGGCGCCGGTGACTTCATCAACTACCTGGGTGTGTTGGCCGAAGACGGCGTGTACGGCATCAAGACCTCGCCGTACATCGTCCGTGAGCAGAGACCCTTGGTGACTGCATGGACTGTGCTGATGTCGATGCACACCGGCCAGCCGCTGTTGCTGTGCGACGCGGGTGAACTGACCACCGCACGCACCGCCGCGACCACCGCCGTGGCGGTCGATGCCCTCGCGCCGCTGACTGCCAATCGCCTGGCCATCATCGGCAGCGGCAAAGTGGCCCAGGCGCACCTGCATTACGTGAAAGGCCTGCGCGACTGGCAGAGCATCAGCCTGTACGCGCCGCACCTGAGCGATGATGCTCAAACCGTGAGCCTGCTGAAAAACATCGAGCCACGCCTGAACATCGTCGAGAGTCGCGAAGCTGCCGTGCAGGACGCCGACGTGATCATGCTCTGCACCTCATCCGCAGGTCCGGTGATCGACCCGTCGAGCTTGCGCAAACCGGCGCTGATCACCTCCATCAGTACCAACGCGCCGCGTGCCCACGAAGTGCCGCCGCAAAGCCTCAATGACATGCAGGTGTTCTGCGACTATCGCCTGACAACTCCGGGCGCAGCCGGTGAAATGCTGATCGCCGGCGAACAACATGGCTGGGACAAGAGCGCGATTGTCGGCGACCTGCCGGACCTGCTCAGCGATAAAGTCCAGCGCCCCGGTTACGATCGGCATGTGTTTTTCCGCTCCATCGGCCTGGGCCTGGAAGACATTGCGCTGGCCAATGCCATCTACCAGCTGAATCACTAACAACGCGAAACCTGTGGGAGCGGGCTTGCTCGCGAATAGGGTCTGACATTCACCTGAGATATTGACTGTCAAACTGCTTTCGCGAGCAAGCCCGCTCCCACAGGGGATCACTACAATTTCAGCATCGCGCCTCACAGGAGACGTTCATGAGCCAGGCAGATTTCATCATCATCGGCGGCGGTATCGCCGGCGCTTCCACCGGTTTCTGGCTGTCGCAGCATGGCCGTGTGATCGTACTCGAACGCGAATCCCATCCGGCCTACCACTCCACCGGACGTTCGGCTGCCCTGTACACCGCCGCCTACGGCACCCCGCAGGTTCGCGCACTGACCCTGGCCAGCCGGGACTTTTTCGACAATCCGCCCAGCGGTTTCTGCGAACACCCGCTGCTGACGCCACGCGGCGAAATGACCGTGGATTTCACCGGCGACCCGGACGAACTGAACAGGCAATACCAGAGCGCGAAAGCCACGGTGCCGGAGATGCAATTGCTCAGCACCGACGAGGCCTGTGCGCTGGTACCTGTCCTGCGCCGGGAAAAAGTCCACGGCGCGATCTACGATCCGACCGCTACCGACATCGACACCGATGCCCTGCATCAGGGATACCTGCGCGGCATCCGCCGCAATCAGGGCGAAGTCCACACCGACGCCGAAGTCGTCAGCCTGAGCCGCGATGACCAGGGTATCTGGCACGTCCAGACCGGCACTCAGACGTTCAGCGCCCCGGTCATCATCAACGCCGCCGGCGCCTGGGCCGACAGGATCGGCGAACTGGCCGGCGCCAGGCCCCTGGGCCTGCAACCGAAACGCCGTGCCGCGTTCATCTTCGCCGGCCCGGAGGGCGTGGACATCCATCATTGGCCAATGCTGGTCAGCCTCGACGAATCCTTCTATATGAAACCCGACGCCGGGATGTTCCTCGGTTCGCCGGCCAACGCCGACCCGGTGGAGCCCCATGACGTACAGCCTGAAGAGCTGGACATCGCCATGGGCATCTACCAGATCGAAGAAGCCACGACCCTGACCATTCGCCGCCCGACCCGCACCTGGGCCGGCCTGCGCAGCTTCGTCAGCGACGGCGATTTGCTCTCCGGTTTCGATTCACAGGTGCCAGGGCTGTTCTGGGTCGCGGCGCAAGGCGGGTATGGCATCCAGACTTCGCCGGCCATGGGCCAGGCCAGCGCCGCACTGGTGCGCGGTGCAGCGTTGCCCGAGTCGCTCGGCCGGTTTGGCCTGAATGCCGACATGCTCTCCCCTGCCAGACTCGGCTGAGCCTGATCCTCAGGTGACGTGCCCCCACGATTACGGCACACTTTCAGCGCCCCTTTGATGGGGCGCTGACGCTGCCTGGAGTTCCACTGTATGAACGCCCCCGAAAAAGACTCGGCCCTGGACGACACGTCCCTGGATAACTTCCACGCGATCGCCGACGCCATCGCCACGTTGTTTTTCCCCCACGCCGAAGTGGTGCTGCACGACCTGCGCACGCAAAAGGTCGACTACATCGCCAACAACCTGTCCAAGCGGGAAATCGGCGACGACTCGGCACTGGAAGACATGCTCAGCGACGATGTCAGCGAACGAAACATCGGGCCGTACGAAAAGCTCAATTGGGATGGCCAGAAGATTCGCAGCCTAAGCACGGTACTGCGCGACAGCGAAGGTCATCCGCTGGCGGTGCTGTGCATCAACCTGAATATTTCGCTGTTCGAGAATGCCAAGGCCGCTTTGGACCTGTTCCTGTCGCCGACCAAACTGATCCCGCAACCGGATGCACTGTTCCGCGATGACTGGCAGGAGCGGATCAACACCTTCCTCCACGCCTGGCTGCGCGAACGTCAGTTGAGCCTGAACCTGCTGACCCGCGACCACAAACGTGAGCTGGTGCTGGCGTTGCACGCCGAAGGCGCGTTCAAGGGCAAAAGCGCATCGAACTACGTGGCCAATGTGCTGAACATGGGCCGGGCGACGGTGTACAAGCATTTGAAGGAATTGAAGGGCTGAGCCCTGAGAGACGTATTACCTGACAGGCCCCCTTCGCGAGCAGGCTCGCTCCCACAAGGGTTCTGCGCCGAACACAAAATCTGTGTTTGAGGGAGATCCAATGTGGGAGCGAGCCTGCTCGCGAAAGCGATTGATCAGTCGCCGTAGATATCCGACTTGAAGTACTTGTCCGAAATCTTCTGATACTCACCACTGGCACGAATGCCATCAATGGCCGTGTTCAGCTCGCTGACCAGTTCAGTGTTGCCCTTGCGCACGGCAATCCCGGCACCCTCGCCCACATACTTCGGATCTTTCAGCTCCGGCCCGACAAAGGCATAACCCTTGCCACGCGGCATCGACAGGAAGTCATTGAGTGGAATGGTGTCGGCAAAAATCGCGTCGAGGCGACCAGCCGCCAGGTCCATGTAGATTTCTTCGTTGTTGCTGTAGCGCTTGACGTTGATGCCCTTGGGCTCGAACACCTCGGTAGCGTAACGGTCCGTGGTGGTGGCGCGCTGCACGCCGACGGTCTTGCCCTTGAGGCTGGCGTACTGGTCATCCACCACCGCGCCGTCCTTCATCACCAGGCGCGAGGAGGTGAAATAGTACTTGTGGGTGAAGTCCACCGACTTCTTGCGGTCTTCGTTGATGGTCATGGACGACAGCGCCATGTCGATTTTCTTCACCTTCAGAGAAGGAATCAGACCGTCGAACTCGCCTTCGACCCACACACACTTGACCTTCATCTGCGCGCACAGGGCATTGCCGATGTCATAGTCGAAACCGACGATCTCTCCTTTGTCGGTTTTCGAAGCGAACGGTGGATACGCGGCTTCGATGCCGATGCGCAGGGTTTTCTCGGCGGCGAACACAGAACTGCACGCCAACAGGCTCAGGGCCAGACCGGTGATGAGGGGAAACTTCTTCATGTTCGTTTTCTCGCGGTTGTTGTTGGTTTGGCAAGACAGAAGAAAAAGCTGAAACGGGGTGGAAACTTTTTGTACTTATAATTCCATCTTGGACTTTTATGTATTAGTCGTCAATCAGGCAAATGCAGCCCGTGCCGGCCGATGGTCGGGTGGTTTGTCAGGAAAGTTTTGGCTGCAACTGATGGCCCCTTCGCGAGCAAGCCCGCTCCCACAGGGATTGCGCTGTACCTGTGGGAGCGGGCTTGCTCGCGAAGGCTGACTTGAGAGCGCCGCAGTGCTTACTGCTTCCAGCGATCCGCCGCCGCATGGTCACTGTCACGCCCCTCGACCCACCGCGGCCCGTCGCTGGTATTTTCCTTCTTCCAGAACGGCGCGCGGGTTTTCAGGTAATCCATGACAAAGGCGCAGGCGTCGAATGCCGCCTGGCGATGGGCGCTGGCCGCGCCGACGAAGACAATCGGCTCGCCCGGCTCCAGGGCGCCGATGCGGTGCAGCACTTCCAGCTTGAGCAGCGGCCAGCGCTGCTCCGCCTCGATGGCGATCTTGCCCAAGGCTTTTTCAGTCATGCCGGGATAGTGTTCGAGGAACATCCCGGCGACGTCCAGACCGTCATTGAAGTCGCGCACATAGCCGACAAAGCTCACCACCGCACCCACACCGACATTGGCGTCGTGCATGGCGTTGACCTCGGCGCCCGGATCGAACGGCGTGGACTGCACGCGAATGGCCATGGTTCAGCCTCCGGTCACGGTCGGGAAGAACGCCACTTCATCGCCCTCGCTGACCGGCTCGTCGAGCTGGCAGAGGTCTTCGTTGCGCGCGCACATCAGGTTCTGCTCGCGCAATACCTCGGCACCGTCACGCAGGGCCAACAGGGCTCGGACATCGTCGACGGTGGCGAAGTTGCCTTCAACCTTCACCGAGTCCAGCCCCAGCGCTTCACGATAACGGGCGAAAAACTTCACGGTCACGTTCATGGCTGCTCCGCCTGGAAATGTCCGCTCTTGCCGCCGACCTTCTCCAGCAGACGCACACTTTCGATGGTCATGCCGCGGTCCACGGCCTTGCACATGTCGTAGATGGTCAGCGCGGCGACACTGGCGGCGGTCAGGGCCTCCATCTCGACGCCGGTCTGCCCGGACAGCTTGCAGCGCGCCACGATGCGCACCGAATCGTCGCCTTCGGCACTGAGCTCGACCTTGACGCCGGTCAGCATCAGCGGATGGCACAGGGGAATCAGATCACTGGTTTTCTTCGCCGCCTGGATGCCGGCAATGCGCGCCACGGCAAACACATCACCCTTGGGGTGGCCGCCGCTGACGATCATCTGCAGGGTCTCGGGCAGCATGCGCACCAGCGCTTGGGCCGTCGCCTCACGGAACGTCACGGCTTTTTCAGTGACGTCGACCATGTTGGCGCGGCCTTGGGAATCGAGATGAGTCAGCACGGGATTACTCCTGATCAGGAGCGTCGATTGTAAACCTGTGGGTCAATTTTTCGCACGCACGATTGTCGGCCCACACATCACCCTGTAGGAGCGAGCCTGCTCGCGAAAAACGCAAGGACAACGCGGTCATTCAGGCAGCACGCATTATCGTTCACGTCCATCGCGAGCAGGCTCGCTCCTACAGGGGTTATGGGTCGGGCATAAAAAACCGGGCGGCCCGCGAAGGCCGCCCGGTTTTGTGTGGAGCGATTACAAGTGCGATTCGGCGTATTCGGCCAGGATCGAGCGTGGTACCCCTTGCAAGGTGATGTGCACCCCGTTCGGGAAGTCCTTGAAGCGTTCAGTGAGGTAGGTCAGCCCGGAGCTGGTCGCGGACAGGTAAGGGGTGTCGATCTGTGCCAGGTTGCCCAGGCACACCACTTTGGAACCGGCGCCGGCACGGGTGATGATGGTTTTCATCTGGTGCGGTGTGAGGTTCTGGCATTCGTCGATCAGGATCAGGCTCTGCTGGAAGCTGCGGCCCCGGATGTAGTTGAGGGATTTGAACTGCAACGGCACTTTGCTGAGGATGTAGTCGACGCTGCCATGGGTGCTTTCGTCATCCATGTGCAAGGCTTCGAGGTTGTCGGTGATGGCGCCCAGCCATGGCTCCATTTTTTCCGCCTCGGTGCCGGGCAGGAAGCCGATTTCCTGGTCCAGGCCCTGCACGCTGCGGGTGGCGATGATGCGGCGATAACGTTTGCTGACCATGGTCTGCTCGATCGCAGCGGCCAGCGCCAGGATGGTTTTACCCGAGCCTGCGGCACCAGACAGGTTGACCAGGTGGATGTCCGGATCGAGCAAGGCGTACAACGCCAGGCTCTGATAGATATCACGCGGTTTCAGGCCCCAGGCCTCCTGGTGCAGCAGCGGTTCCTGGTGCAGGTCGAGGATCAGCAAGCGGTCCTCTTCGATCTCCTTGATCCAGCCGACAAAGCCCTGTTCATCAATGATGAATTCATTGATGTGCACCGCCGGCAGGTTGTCGATCAACTGCACCTGATGCCAGGTGCGGCCGTGGTCCTGACGGGTTTCAACCTTGCTCACGCGGTCCCAGAAAGAGCCGGTCATGTTGTGGTAGCCATTGGGCAGCAAGGACACGTCATCGACCAGCTGGTCGGTGCTGTAGTCCTCGGCCGCGATCCCGCAGGCGCGCGCCTTGAGGCGCATGTTGATGTCTTTGGTGACCAGCACCACGGGCTTCTTCGGGTCGCGTGTGTGCAGATCGATCAGTTGATTGATGATTTTGTTGTCATTCAGGTGCTCGGGCAGAATCAGGTTCGGCTCGGCATGCTTGCTCATCAGAATTGACAGCAAACCCTTGGGTCCGCTTTTGCCACGCTGGATCGGCACACCCTGCTCGACGTCCTCGGGTGAGGCATCGCCCAGGGTCTTGTCGATCAGACGGATGGCCTGGCGGCATTCGGCGGCAACGCTGTGATGCCCGCTCTTGAGCTTGTCGAGCTCTTCAAGCACGGTCATCGGGATTGCGACGTGGTGTTCTTCGAAGTTGAGCAGCGCGTTTGGATCGTGAATCAATACGTTGGTATCGAGTACATAAAGGATTGGCTGGTTGGAAGAAGAGCTACGTCCGTGATCATCCATACTCGGTCACCTTTGTGGGAGCCATTCGACGCAATACCCTGACGGTGCTGCGCCTCGAAGTGACTGCCGAATACACCTGCGGGGACTCAAGTGTTTTGCCTGCATAGCTGGGTCTTGGGAGACGCCACCTGTGTTGCAGGTTTCGGCGGTCTGTCTTCGTAATACTCCAAAACGTGTGACAGAAAAAAGCACTTTGACGCTTTTTTGAAGTTTATTTTTCAGAGTGACCAATAACACTTGGCGGACTGCCATCACCCGTTTACAGTCGGAAGTCCACCTGCAACGAATCTCCGTCCAAAATCACAAAAAACCCAATGTTTACTGGGTTTTGCCGTTTCAGCGAAACGCATCCTGGCAATCCTCCCAACCGATCCCGACCGGCGCCGTTTGCGTGACCAGCCACGGCAACGCCGTTTTCACCCCATCCTGCTTCACATTGAAATTGATGACCCCGTGCCGCCACAGCAGCATCAGGGTCAGCACCCGTTGCGCACTCGGGTTGCCCTTGAGTTTGCCGGCGCCGTCCTGGGCGTCGATGTCCCACAGCGCTACCTGCAATCCCTGAGCCTTGAAGAAGCCTTCGGCATCGGAACGGCGCTGGCCATCGGGCGGACGGAACAGAGGCACGAAGTTCTCCGGCAGCTTGCTTTTGACCAGTTCGGCGCTGCGGCGCACCGAGTCCTGCCAGTCCTGCCAGTGACTGTGGGAGCGAAACTCCCAGCCTTGCACGCCGATGCACTGGGTCGAGTAGGTCGCTTGCAGGTGACTCACCGATTGCTCGGCCAAACGGGCCTGGATGTCCTTGCCGAGGACGAAGAACGTCCCGCTCATGTTCGACTTGCGCAGGTACTCGGTGACCCAGGCGGTGTTGTCCGGCGCGGCGTTGGCAGCACTGTCGAAGGTCAGCAGAAACAGCCGGTCGTGCATCCCGTCGCCGGAGCGCTCATAGTCGCCAAAATGATCGACTTCGCTGCTGGTTTGCGGGAACAGGGCGGCCTTGCGCAATTGTTCGTCCAGGTACTGGGTGTGGAACACACGACTCGGTTCGGCCCACTTGATGTAGTAGCTGTCTGCACTGACCTGGAACTTGGCGGCTTGTTCGCGCAGGGTGGGCATGTCTTCGACCAGAAAACAGAACGACGCATCCTGGTCGCAACTCTGTTGGGCGTAGTTGTAGTTGGCCAGCAGCCGTTGCCACAGATGCTGGCGAACCCGGTTGACCGATTCCAGGTTGATCGTACGCAAGCCCAGGCGCTGGGCCATGGCGGGCTCGTCCAGCGCTTCGCTGGCCAACAGCACACTGGAAAACATGAGGATCTCGGCCCTCGACGCCACGTCGAACAGCGTTGGACTGACGAGTTTTTCTGGCCAGGTGCTGCGATCAAGCGTCGCCACATCGCCCGGTGCCGCGATGGCAGCGACGCTCAGTAGCCAGATCGAGATGAGAAAAGCGATACGCAATGGGATGTCTCCATAACAAAACCCGCGCGGCACTATAGCTGATCGCGGCCCTCATTCCCGCAGCAACCCCAATCTCCTGTGGGAGCGAGCTTGCTCGCGATGACGGTGCATCAGCCAACATCTTTTCCGAATGTCAGACCGCTATCGCGAGCAAGCTCGCTCCCACAGGGTTTGGTGCAAAGCCACCGGCCATCCACCTATGGACGCCATAGCTGGAGTCAACGCCGACAACCCCCTAGAATCGCCGCCACGATTAAAGGAGACGACTCATGCTGATGGTGATTTCACCCGCCAAGACCCTCGATTATGAAACACCGCCGGCGACCCAGCGCTTCACCCAGCCGCAGTACCTCGACCACTCCCAGGAGCTGATCCTGCAGTTGCGCGAGTTGTCCCCGGCACAGATCAGCGAATTGATGCACGTTTCCGACAAGATCGGCGGGCTCAACGCCGCGCGCTTCGGCAGCTGGACGCCCGCGTTCACCCCGGAAAACGCCAAGCAGGCGCTGCTGGCCTTCAAGGGCGATGTGTACACAGGCCTGAATGCACAAACCTTCAGCGAAGCCGATTTTGACTATGCCCAGCAGCATCTGCGCATGTTGTCCGGCCTGTACGGCCTGCTGCGTCCACTGGACCTGATGCAACCCTATCGCCTGGAAATGGGCACCAAATTGCCCAACGCCCGGGGCAAGGACCTGTATGCCTTCTGGGGTACACGCATCAGCGAATGGCTGAACGAAGCGCTGGTCGATCAAGGCGATGACGTGCTGCTCAACCTGGCGTCCAACGAGTACTTCTCGGCGGTCAAACGCAACGCCTTGAACGCACGCATCATAAATACCGAGTTCAAGGACCTGAAGAACGGCCAGTACAAGATCATCAGCTTCTACGCGAAAAAGGCTCGCGGCTTGATGAGCCGCTTCGTCATCGAAGAACGCATCAACGATCCGGCCACCCTCAAGCAATTCGACGTTCAAGGCTATCGCTACAGCGCTGAACAGTCCAAACCGGACAACCTGGTGTTTCTGCGCGATCACGCACCAGAGTGATGCAGCCGGTCGGCGCATGAGCGAACAACCCCTCATGCGCTGCCCATTGATCGTCCGACAATTCCCCCTCTAATCGCCAACCTATTGGCGTCAAAAAACCATTAATCATTTCCTAACTTTAGTTTCACTCGACTTCAATCATTTTTTTGCGTAGTGGCACTGACTTTTTTTAACAGTAGTGGCAAAAAACTATCCGACCCAATTATCAGCCTATATATCAAGGGCCAAACAGCAAGTGCTATCAATATGAGAGCAGTGCCATCTTTCTCAATATTTCAAGAAATTTCAGATTTCACGATGAGCGGACTGGAACTATGTCCAAACGTGCCGCTCATACCACTGGTAACGATTCTCGCCGTGCCTGTACGAGATAACTTACGCAGATAAGCGATTCTTGTAGCCAAGTTGCAATACTAACTTGCGCTGACTAATCACTGATTTGAGCAACTGCAAGCGGACAGGAGATAACGCAGCATGACTATCCCCTACAAGGCCACGGCTGTGCCCCTATAAACGTGCTCACCCGAGCACCCAACCGCTTGATCTACGGGCTTCCGGCCTGAGATCAAGCGTGCAAGGCCGTTGCACCTGCATCCTTCGAAAGGAGGATCGGCTGCATAACAGGGCAAATCATAACAACAAGGCCTAGTTGCGCACCCCTTGAGTGCATTTATTTAGACACTCGTAACTTATATGCCAGCACACGGCATTGCTGCGCCTGTAAGGCGCACTTGCGAGTGCACTAAAACACGCTGAACACCATTAACTCCGGCCATCTAAATGGCTTGATCAATACAGAGGTAATTGCGATGCGCATCAGCATATTTGGTTTGGGTTACGTTGGCGCAGTATGTGCCGGTTGCCTGTCTGCACGGGGTCATGACGTCGTTGGCGTCGATGTGGCCAAAGACAAGATCGATATGATCAATGCCGGCAAATCGCCGATTGTTGAACCAGGCCTGGGCGAACTTCTGGCCCAAGGCATCCAGACCGGTCGCCTGCGTGGCACCACCAACTTCGCCGAGGCGATTCGCGACACCGACCTGTCGATGATCTGCGTGGGCACGCCGAGCAAAAAGAACGGCGATCTGGAACTGAACTACATCGAGGCAGTGTGCCGCGAAATCGGTTTTGTCCTGCGTGACAAGACCACCCGCCACACCATCGTCGTGCGCAGCACCGTGTTGCCGGGCACCGTGGCCAACGTGGTCATCCCGATTCTCGAAGACTGCTCCGGCAAGAAGGCCGGCGTTGATTTCGGCGTGGCCGTGAACCCTGAGTTCCTGCGCGAAAGCACCGCCATCGCCGACTACGACCAGCCGCCAATGACCGTCATCGGCGAGTTCGACAAAGCGTCCGGTGACGTTCTGCAATCGCTGTACGAAGAACTCGACGCGCCGATCATCCGCAAGGACATCGCGGTCGCCGAGATGATCAAGTACACCTGCAACGTGTGGCACGCCACCAAGGTCACCTTCGCCAACGAAATCGGCAACATCGCCAAGGCGGTCGGCGTCGACGGTCGCGAAGTGATGGACGTGGTCTGCCAGGACAAGACCCTCAACCT
Organism: Pseudomonas sp. GNP012; assembly: GCF_054343835.1. Classification (NCBI taxonomy): domain Bacteria; kingdom Pseudomonadati; phylum Pseudomonadota; class Gammaproteobacteria; order Pseudomonadales; family Pseudomonadaceae; genus Pseudomonas; species Pseudomonas sp. GNP012. The sequence goes on from NZ_JBTGUU010000001.1 coordinate 4,381,474, forward strand.
GTCCCAGTACTACATGCGCCCGGGCTTCGCCTTCGGCGGCTCGTGCCTGCCAAAGGACGTGCGTGCACTGACCTACCGCGCAAGCTCCCTGGACGTGGAAGCGCCATTGCTCAACTCGCTGATGCGCAGCAACGAATCCCAGGTGCAGAACGCTTTCGACATCGTTTCCAGCCACGACAAACGCAAAGTCGCCCTGCTGGGCCTGAGCTTCAAGGCCGGTACCGACGACCTGCGCGAAAGCCCGCTGGTTGACCTGGCGGAAATGCTGATCGGCAAGGGCTACGACCTGAGCATCTACGACAGCAACGTCGAGTACGCCCGCGTTCACGGTGCCAACAAGGACTACATCGAGTCGAAGATCCCGCACGTCTCGTCCTTGCTCAACGCCGACTTCGACGCGGTGATCAACAACTCCGACGTGATCATCCTCGGCAACCGTGACGAGAAATTCCGTGCCCTGGTGCAGGACGTTCCACACGGCAAGCAGGTGATCGACCTGGTGGGCTTCATGTCCAAGGCCACCAGCGTCAAAGGTCGCACCGAAGGTATCTGCTGGTAAGCCCCCTGTAGGAGCGAGCTTGCTCGCGATGCACCTGAGTACACCGCTGGGTATCAGATACCCAGCGTCATCGTTGGCGACCATCGCGAGCAAGCTCGCTCCTACAGGTTTGTACGCCTGCGTTAACCCGAGATCTAGACGGATGCAGATTATGCACAGGCTAAAGCACGGCCTACTCCAGGCCGCCGGTTGGCTGTTCTACCTGAGTTTACTGATGGGCCTCGCCATGGCGTTGCCCCTGTCCACGTTCGACTCCGAGTCGAAGGACTTCATTTTCCTGATTGGCGCCGTGGGTATCTGGCGCTACTCGATGGGTGCCACGCACTTTGTGCGCGGCATGATTTTTCTGTACATCGTCTACCCGCACCTGCGGCGCAAAGTGCGCAAGCTGGGCAAAGCGGCTGACCCGTCCCACGTGTTTCTGATGGTCACCAGCTTTCGTATCGATGCGCTGACCACTGCGCAGGTCTACAGCTCGGTGATCCGCGAAGCCATCGACTGCGACCTGCCGACCACCGTGGTCTGCTCCATCGTGGAAATGTCCGATGAGCTGCTGGTCAAAAGCCTGTGGAACCGGATGAACCCACCGGCCCGGGTCAAGCTCGACTTCGTGCGCATTCCCGGCACCGGCAAGCGCGATGGCCTGGCCTACGGCTTCCGCGCCATCTCCCGGCACCTGCCGGACGATCGCGCCGTGGTCGCAGTGATCGATGGTGACACCGTGCTCGGCGAAGGCGTAGTGCGCAAGACCGTGCCGTGGTTCCAGTTGTTCGGCAACGTCGGCGGCCTGACCACCAACGAATTCTGCGAAGTGCGCGGCGGCTACATCATGAGCGAATGGCACAAGCTGCGTTTCGCCCAGCGCCACATCAACATGTGCTCGATGGCCCTGTCCAAGCGCGTGCTGACCATGACCGGGCGCATGTCGGTGTTCCGCGCCACCGTGGTCACCAACCCGGAATTCATCGCCGACGTGGAAAGCGACTCGCTGCAACACTGGCGCCTGGGTCGCTTCAAATTCCTTACCGGCGATGACAAGTCGAGCTGGTTCAGCCTGATGCGCCTGGGCTACGACACGTTCTACGTGCCCGACGCGGCGATCAACACCGTTGAACACCCGCCGGAAAAGAGCTTCATCAAGGCCAGTCGCAAACTGATGTTCCGCTGGTACGGCAACAACCTGCGGCAGAACTCCCGTGCCCTGGGCCTGGGGATCAAACGCCTCGGCATGTTCACTTCGGTGGTGCTGTTCGACCAGCGCGTGTCGATGTGGACCTCGCTGCTGGGCCTGACCGTGGCGCTGATCGCCACCTTCAAGTACGGCACCGCGTTCATCCTGGTGTACCTGCTGTGGATCGGCATCACCCGGTTCATCCTGACCTTGTTGCTGTCGTGCTCCGGACACCGGATCGGCCCGGCCTACCCGGCGATTCTCTATTACAACCAGATCGTCGGCGCGCTGGTGAAGATCTACGTGTTCTTCCGCCTCGACCAACAGTCCTGGACTCGCCAACCCACTTCTCTGACCCGTGATCTCGCCAGCTTTCAACGTTGGTTCAACACCTGGTCGTCTCGGACCATGACCTTCTCTGCCGGCAGCATTTTTGTCGCCGTGCTGCTGTTGATGGTCTGACCGCCCCCTTATTGAATTAACCAGGAAATCGCCCTTATGAATACCGCCGTCAACGCCAACGTAGTGCACGAATCCGAAGCCCAGCGCCAACACGCCCGCGTGAAAATCCCGGCCAAGTTGCGCTTCTTCGGCCCTGACCGGACACCGGTCGAAGCCCGGGTGATCGACCTTTCCGCCGGTGGCCTGGCGTTCAACGCCGGTCAGTTGCCGCTGAAAATTGGCGATGTGTACAAGGCCCGCCTGCAATTCGTCATCGACAACCTCGGCCTGGCCATGGACGTCGAGTTGCAGGTCCGCTCCTTCGACCGCGAAACCGGACGTGCCGGCTGCCAGTTCCAGAACCTGGAACCACGGGACATCTCGACCCTGCGCCACCTGATCACTTCGCACCTGGCTGGCGACATCGTCAGCGTGGGTGAAATGCTGGCGACTCTGCAGCGCGACAACTTCACCAAGGCGCGCAAGGTCAAGGACGGCGGCCATGGCATGTCCGCGTTCGGACGCCTGAAAGCCGTGACCTTCAGCCTGGGGATCTTCGCTGTCGGCCTGGCCGCCTTCGGTTTTGTTTTCAAATCGGTGTACGGCATGTACTTCGTCAGCCATGCCCAGGCCGGACTGGTCAGCGTGCCGGGCGTGAACATCACCATGCCTCGCGACGGTACCGTACAGAGCCTGGTGAAAGCCGACGGCGTAGCCGCCAAGGGCGCACCGCTGGCGACCTTCAGCACCAGCATGCTCGACGTGCTCAAGGGCCATCTGGACGAAGACCAACTGCAACCGGCCAAGGTTGCAGAACTGTTCGGCAAGCAGATGACCGGCACCCTGACCTCGCCTTGCGATTGCACCGTGGCCCAGCAAATGGTCGCCGACGGTCAGTACGCCAGCAAGGGCGACGTGATCTTCCAACTGGTCCCGCGGGGCGGCGAAGCCAATGTTGAAGCGCGCTTCTCCTATCGCCAGTTCGGCGACGTACGCCCGGGTGCTTCGGTGCGCTTCCAGATCGCCGGCGAAGACAAGAGCCGCACCGGCAAGATCGTCAGCAGCACCAGCCTGAAAAGCGCCGACCTGTCCTCGGACATCCGCGTGCTGATCCAGCCGGACGAAACTCTGGACAGCGCCCTCGCCGGCCGCCCGGTGGAAGTCAGCAGCGACCGTGGCCCGAACCTGAACTGGCTGATCGACAAAGCCATGGCTGTCGGTCTTTAAGTCGAGGATATGCCTGTGACTACTCCAAGTTTTCTGAACACACCACATCCCCTGTGGGAGCGGGCTTGCTCGCGAATGCGGTTTAACATTCAGAATCAATGCTTGCTGACACACCGCTTTCGCGAGCAAGCCCGCTCCCACATGGGCTCGCTGTGTGCCGTGGCATTGGCGGTGAGCCTCGCCGGTTGCGCCGGCCTCCCCGACCAGCGCCTGGCCAACGAAGCGCTCAAGCGCGGCGATACCGCCACCGCTGCGGCAAACTACCGGCAACTGGCAGACCTGGGCTACAGCGAAGCGCAGGTCGGCCTGGCCGATATCCAGGTCGACAGTCGCGACCCGGCGCAGATGAAACAGGCCGAGGCGACTTACCGCGCCGCGGCCAGCGTTTCGCCGCGCGCCCAGGCACGCCTCGGTCGCCTGCTGGTGGCCAAGCCCGGTTCCACCGAAGCCGAGCAGCACGAAGCCGAAACCCTGTTGAAAAAAGCGGCCGCCGCGGGCGAAGGCAACACGCTGATTCCGCTGGCGATGCTGTACCTGCAATACCCGCACAGCTTTCCCAACGTGAATGCCCAGCAGCAGATCAGCCAATGGCGTGCCGAGAACAAGCCGGAAGCCGGCTTGGCGCAAGTGCTGCTCTATCGCACCCAGGGCACCTACGACCAGCATCTGGATGACGTGGAAAAGATCTGCAAGGGCGCGCTCAACACCAGCGACATCTGCTACGTCGAACTGGCCACGGTCTACCAGAAACAAGCCAAGCCAGAGCAACAGGCCGAGCTGATCAAGCAGATGCAAGCGGCTCACGCTCGCGGCACCGTGTCCGCGCAACGGGTCGACAGCGTCGCCCGTGTGCTCGCCGATGCGCCCCTGGGCAAGACCGACGAGAAGACCGCGCAATCGCTGCTCGAACCGATCGCACCCGGCTACCCGGCGTCGTGGGTCACCCTGGCGCAGTTGATCTACGACTTCCCCGAACTGGGCGACGTCGACCAGATGATGAAGTACCTGGACAACGGCCGCGCCGCCGACCAGCCACGCGCCGAACTGTTGCTGGGCAAGCTCTACTACGAAGGCAAGATGGTCCCGGCCGACGCCAAGGTCGCCGAAGAACACTTCCAGAAAGCCGTCGGCCGCGAAGTCGCCGCCGATTACTACCTCGGCCAGATCTACCGCCGTGGCTACCTGGGCAAGGTCTATCCGCAGAAGGCGCTGGATCACCTGTTGACCGCTGCGCGCAACGGCCAGAACAGCGCCGACTTCGCCATCGCCCAGCTGTTTTCCCAAGGCAAAGGCACCAAGCCCGACCCGCTCAACGCGTACGTCTTCAGCCAATTGGCCAAGGCGCAGAACACCCCGCAAGCCACTGAGCTTGCACAAACACTCGAAGCGCAACTGCCACCTGCGCAGCTGGCCGAGGCCCAGCGCCTGTTGAAACAGGAACAGGCGGTTCGCGGCAACTTGAGCCAGAACACGCTGCAAATGCATGCCCTGCAAGAAGAAGATGGCGAGGAATCCCTATGAAGTTGAATCCATTCATGAAGGCCGGCATCGGCCTGACGTTCGCGCTGATCTGGTCTTGCCCGACACTGGCAGCGATGACTGAAGAAACCAAGAACTTCGGCCTGGACGTGAAAATCACCGGCCAGTCCGAAGACGACCGTGACCTCGGCACCCAGCGCGGCGGCGACGTCAACGGCGTCGGCCTTGACCTGCGCCCGTGGGTGTATGGCGAAAGCGGCGCGTGGAGCGCTTACGCCATGGGTCAGGCGGTGACGTCCACCGACATCATCGAGACCGACACACTGCAAGAGTCCGAAGGCACCGAGAACACCAGCAACAATGACCGCAAAACCAAGAAGAACTACCTGGCGATGCGCGAATTCTGGGTCGGCTACCGCGGTTTCACGCCCTACCCCGGCGAGATCCTGAAATTCGGTCGTCAACGTCTGCACAACGACGACGGTCAATGGCGCGATACCAACATCGAAGCCCTGAACTGGACCTTCGACACCACCTTGTTGCGCGCCAACGCGGGTGTCGCCGAGCGCTTCAGCGAGTACCGCACTGACCTGAAAGAACTGTCCCCCAAGGACAAGGATCGCCTGCACGCCTACGCCGATGCCGAATACCAATGGACACCGGGTCACTGGGCCGGCATTCGCGGTCACCACACTCACGATGACGGCAAGCTCGACTATCCGGAACCGGGCGTACCTTCCGATTCGCTGGACAAAAAACAGAATGGCGACATCAGCTGGCTGGGCTTGCAGGCCAACAGCGATGCCTACAACTGGCGCAACACCAATACCTTCAACTACTGGGGCAGCATCACCGGCATGAGTGGCGACCGCGACACGGTCAACCCGCTGAACGCTGATGGCACCGCTCCGGCACAACCCAAGAGCAGCGGCAATGTCGATGGCTGGGCCACCGACCTGGGCGTGCGCCTGCGCCTCGATCCGCAATGGCAAGTCGGTGCGGCCTACGCCCGGGCCAGCGCCGATTACGAACAGAACGGCCTGGAAAGCAACCGCTCGAACTACACCGGTACACGTTCACGCGTGCACCGTTTCGGCGAAGCCTTCCGTGGCGAAATGAACAACATGCAATCGGCCACGCTGTTCGGTTCGTGGATGCTCAACGACGAGTACGACGCCAGCCTGATCTACCACAAATTCTGGCGCGTCGACGGCAACAAGCCGATCACCAGCGACGGCATCGATGCCGTGCAGAACAACACCGACGACGTGACCGGCGCCGTGTTGTCCAGCACCTCCCTGCCGCTGAACGATGGCGAAAAAGACCTCGGCCAGGAAATGGATCTGGTCGTCACCAAGTACTTCAAGCAAGGCCTGTTGCCTGCGGCGTTGAGCCAGAAAATCGATGAACCTTCGGCCCTGGTGCGGTTCCGTGGCGGTGTGTTCAAGCCTGGCGACGCCTATGGCAAAGAAGTCGATTCGTACATGCATCGCGCGTTCATCGACGTGGTCTGGAAATTCTGATGCAGAGCGCGAAGGGAGTCCTCGACATGAACAGTGCCAAGAAAGGTTCCTTGACCTTGCTGGCCGGCGCGATGCTACTGGCAAGTGCGGCAGCCTTCGCGACTGTGGAGCCGGCTGCCCCCGCCAAGCCGGCCACTGTTGCCAAGGAACTGCAACATGCCAAGACCTACACCGTCAGCAGCGCGCCGACCGCGCCGCTGGAACTGGCCAAGCCGACGCTGCCGGACGTCTCGGGCTACACCGCCGAGGCCATCGCGAAAAAAATCGTGCGCAGCAAGGTCGGTAAAGTCAGCCTGCGCCGGATGATGCAGGAAGACGCCCTGAAGGACTTCATCGGTGGCGACAACAAGATGGCCGAATGGGTGGTGCGTCAGCACGGCATCCCGCAGGCGATCTTCGTCGACGACGGCTACATGAACCTCAAGGACGTGGCGAAGAAACTGCCGAAGTACGTCATCGAAACGTCACCGGGCGTTTACCTCGCCAGGCTGCCGATCGTGGTCGGTCGTCACGGCATCCTCGAAATCGACAAACAGACTCAGGAACTGCGCCTGTCCCAGGAGGGCGGTGCGTTTCTGGTCAACGACGGTCAGTTGTTCGTACGCGATACCAAAATCACTGGCTGGCGCGAAAAGGACAACGGCCCGGCGACGTTCAATTCGCCGAAGGAATTCCGTCCGTTCCTGCTGTCCTGGGGCGGCACCGAGACCTACATCGCCAACAGCAAGATCGCCAGTTTCGGCTATGCCAACAGTAAGTCCTACGGCGTGAGTATTTCCCAGTACACGCCGAACATGGCCAAGGTGCTCAAACGTCCTGAGCCGACCGGCTGGATCGTCGGCTCCGAGTTCTCGGACATGTGGTACGGCTTCTACTGCTATGAGACCCGCGACTTCGTGGTCAAGGGCAACACCTACAAAGACAACATCGTCTACGGCATCGACCCGCACGACCGTTCCCACGGCCTGATCATTGCCGACAACACGGTCTACGGGACCAAGAAGAAGCACGGGATCATTATTTCCCGTGAGGTCAACGACAGCTTCATCTTCAACAACCGCAGCTACGACAACAAGTTGTCGGGCCTGGTGATCGACCGTAACAGCGTGAACAACCTGATCGCCTACAACGAGATCTACCAGAACCACACCGACGGCATCACCCTCTACGAGAGTGCCGACAACCTGCTGTGGGGCAACAAGGTCATCAGCAACCGTCGCCACGGCATCCGCATTCGTAACAGCGTGAACATTCGCCTGTACGAAAACGTCGCCATGGCCAACGGGCTGACCGGCGTCTACGGCCACATCAAGGACCTGAGCAACACCGACCGTGACATCAAGCTCGACCCGTTCGACGCCCAGGTGTCGCTGATCGTGGTCGGCGGTGAGCTGGCGGCCAACGGCAGCGGCCCGCTGTCCATCGACTCGCCGCTGAGTGTCGAGTTGTATCGCGTGTCCATGCTCGCCCCGACCAAATCCAGCGGTATCAGCTTCACCGGCATCCTTGGCGAGCGCCAGGATGAAATTCTCGACCTGCTGGTGCGCCAGCAGAAAGCCGTGCTGATCGACCCCGTCGAACGCCAGACCGAAATGCAGGACTGAGGATAATCTTATGCACCCACACTTGATCAAATTACTCAGCCTGTCGGCCCTGACCGCCGGCATTCTCGCGGCCAGCACTGGCGCGCGTGCCGATGAAGTTCAAGCGCCCAAGTTCAGCGCCGAACCGTGCTGCAGCCTGTGCCCGGCGGCGCACGATCCGAAGAACTACACCACCCGCTATCAGCAGAACTTCACCACGCTGGTACAGGCCCAGGGCGACTGGCTGTTCCGTACGCAAGAAGACTTGCGCACAGAATTCGACACCACGCCCGCCGGATACAAACGCATGAAGCAATTGCACGATGCGTTCAAGAGCAAAGGCGTGGAACTGGTTGTCGTGTACCAGCCGACCCGTGGCCTGGTGAACCGCAACAAGCTCAACCCGGCGGAGAAAGCCAGCTTCGACTTCGACAAGGCGCTGAGGAACTACAAGACCATGCTGGGCCGTTTCGCGCAGATGGGCTACGTCGTTCCGGACCTGTCGCCGCTGACCGACGAGTCGCTGCCCGAGACTCTGCCCGCCCACGACTTCTACTTCCGCGGCGACCAGCACTGGACCCCGTACGGTGCCCAGCGCACGGCGAAAATCGTCGCCGAGAAGGTCAAGCAATTGCCTGAATTCGCCGACATTCCCAAGCGCGAATTCGAGACCAAAAAGTCGGGTCGCATGGGCAAGACCGGAACATTGCACAACATGGCCGGTCAACTCTGTGGCACCAGCTACGCGATCCAGTACATGGATCAGTTCATCACCGAGCCGAAGGGCGAAGCGGGCGATGGCGATCTGTTCGGCGATTCCGGCAATCCGCAAATCACCCTCGTGGGTACCTCCCACAGTGGCAAGAACTACAACTTCGCCGGTTTCCTCGAAGAGGCCATCGGCGCCGACATTCTCAACGTGGCGTTCCCCGGCGGCGGCCTGGAAGGTTCGATGCTGCAGTACCTGGGCAGCGACGAGTTCCAGAAGAACCCGCCGAAGATTCTCATCTGGGAATTCTCGCCGCTGTACCGCCTCGACCAGGAAACCATCTACCGCCAGATGATGGCGCTGCTGGACAACGGTTGCGAAGGCAAGGATGCACAGATGTCCGGCAGCGCCACGCTCAAGCCGGGCAAAAACGAATTGATGGTCAACAGCAAGAACATGGACCTGCGCAACAGCAGCCACCAGGTCGACATCCGCTTCGCCGATACGTCGGTGAAAACCCTGCAAGCCACCCTCTGGTACATGAACGGTCGCCACGAGGACATCAAGATCGACAAACCGGAAACTTCCGAGACTGACGGGCGTTTCGCTTTCGAGTTGCGCACGGACGAAGACTGGGCCTCGCAGAACCTGCTGGCCGTTGAAGTCCAGGGCCCCGAAGCCGGTGCCGCGCCTCAGAAAGTCGAAGCGAAAATCTGCAAACGCAACGTATTCCCGGGTGCCGAGCAGCGTACTGCTTCGGTCGGGCAATGAGGTCTGCTATGCGAAATCCGAAACTGAAGCATCTGTTGGCACCGACGCTGTTGAGCCTGGCGATGTTCGCCGGGGCCACGCAAGCGGCGGCGCCACTGCGTCCACCCCAGGGCTATTTTGCGCCTGTGGATAAATTCAAGACGGGCGACAAGAGCGAAGGCTGCGATGCGATGCCGACGCCCTACACCGGCTCGTTGCAATTTCGCAGCAAGTACGAAGGTTCGGACAAGGCCCGCTCGACCCTGAACGTGCAGTCGGAAAAAGCCTTCCGTGAAAGTACTGCCGACATCACCAAGATCGAGCGCGGCACCAGCAAGCAAGTGATGCAGTTCATGCGTGACGGTCGCCCGGAACAACTGGAATGCACGCTCAATTGGTTGACCGCGTGGGCCAAGGCCGATGCCTTGATGTCCAAGGACTTCAACCACACCGGCAAGTCGATGCGTAAATGGGCGTTGGGCAGCATGGCGTCTTCATACATTCGCCTGAAGTTTTCCGACTCCCGTCCGCTGGCCAACCATCAGCAAGAGTCGCAGTTGATCGAAGCCTGGTTCAGCAAGATGGCCGACCAGGTGGTCAGCGACTGGGACAACCTGCCGCTCGAGCAGACCAACAACCACTCGTACTGGGCCGCGTGGTCGGTGATGGCCACTTCCGTCGCCACCAACCGCCGCGACCTGTTCGACTGGGCCGTGAAGGAATTCAAGGTCGGCGCCAACCAGGTCGACGCCGACGGCTACCTGCCCAACGAACTCAAGCGTCAGCAGCGGGCCCTGGCCTACCACAACTACGCCCTGCCGCCGCTGGCGATGATCGCCAGTTTCGCCCAGGTCAACGGCGTGGACTTGCGTCAGGAAAACAACGGTGCATTGAAACGCCTCGGTGATCGCGTGCTCGCCGGGGTGAAAGACCCGGATGAGTTCGAGGAAAAGAACGGCAAGGAACAGGACATGACCGACCTTAAGGTCGACTCGAAATTCGCCTGGCTCGAACCGTTCTGCACGCTCTACACCTGCTCGCCCGAGGTGCTGGCCAAGAAACACAAGATGCAACCGTTCAAGACCTTCCGCCTCGGCGGTGACCTGACCAAGGTCTACGACCCGGCCAATGAAAAGGGCAAGGGTTCTTAGCACCACCACAAAACTCCTGTGGGAGCGGGCTTGCTCGCGAATGCGGTCTGACATTCACCAATGATGTCGACTGATACACCGCTTTCGCGAGCAAGCCCGCTCCCACAAGGGGTCAGTGCAAGATTTGAGTTGAGTGATATTCCCTCGGTTTTCGGTGGGGGGTTTGGGGGGGCCGTTGGCCCTTGACTGTTGGTTAAACATGGAGAGATCGGGATGGTATTTTCATCCAACGTGTTCCTGTTTCTGTTCTTGCCGATCTTCCTCGGCTTGTACTACCTGAGCGGGCAACGCTATCGCAATTTGCTGCTGCTGATTGCCAGTTACGTGTTCTACGCCTGGTGGCGTGTGGACTTCCTCGCACTGTTCGCCGGCGTCACGCTGTGGAACTACTGGATCGGCCTGAAAGTCGGTGCCGCCGGGGTCAGGACCAAACCGGCACAGCGCTGGCTGTTGCTCGGCGTGGCCGTCGACCTGTGCATTCTCGGCTACTTCAAGTACGCCAACTTCGGCGTCGACAGCATCAACGCGATGATGACATCGGTGGGTCTTTCGCCTTTCATCCTGACTCACGTGCTGCTGCCGATCGGGATCTCGTTCTACGTCTTCGAGTCCATCAGCTACATCATCGACGTCTACCGTGGCGACACCCCGGCGACGCGCAACCTGATCGACTTCGCAGCATTCGTGGCGATCTTCCCGCACTTGATCGCCGGTCCCGTGTTGCGTTTTCGCGACCTGGCCGACCAGTTCAACAACCGCACCCACACTCTCGACAAGTTCTCCGAGGGCTGCACGCGGTTCATGCAGGGTTTCATCAAGAAAGTCTTCATCGCCGACACCCTCGCGGTGGTGGCCGACCACTGCTTCGCCTTGCAAAACCCGACCACGGGCGATGCCTGGCTCGGCGCCCTGGCGTACACCGCGCAGCTGTATTTCGACTTCTCCGGTTACAGCGACATGGCCATCGGCCTGGGCTTGATGATGGGTTTCCGTTTCATGGAAAACTTCAAGCAGCCGTATATCAGCCAGTCGATCACCGAGTTCTGGCGGCGCTGGCACATCAGCCTGTCGACCTGGCTGCGTGACTATCTGTACATCACCCTGGGCGGCAACCGCAAAGGCACGCTGATGACCTATCGCAACCTGTTCCTGACCATGCTGCTCGGTGGTCTGTGGCACGGCGCGAACATCACCTACATCGTCTGGGGCGCTTGGCACGGCATGTGGCTGGCGATTGAAAAAGCCATCGGCCTGAACACCTCGCCACGCAGCATCAACCCGATCCGCTGGGCACTGACCTTCCTGCTGGTGGTGATGGGCTGGGTGATCTTCCGCGCGGAAAACCTGCACGTGGCCGGGCGCATGTACGGCGCAATGTTCAGCTTCGGCGACTGGTCGCTGTCGGAACTCAACCAGGCCAGCCTCACCGGCCTGCAAGTGGCAACCCTGATCGTGGCCTACGTGACCCTGGCGTTCTTCGGCCTGCGCGATTTCTACAGCAATCAGCCTCCGGTCAAGACCAAGCCTGCAGTGAACGTCGACGCCGACGGCCCTGCCGCTGCGACACCGGGAACGATCAAGGCCGTGCCTGGGGATAACCCGGCGAGCATCCACCAGCCTGGCTACACCGTCGGCGTCGAGGCCCAGGTGCAACCGGCCTATTGGACCGCTGACTGGTCGCGCTACGTGATGCGTGCGCTGGTGCTGCTGCTGTTCATCGCCTCGATTCTCAAACTCTCGGCGCAAAGCTTCTCGCCGTTCCTTTACTTCCAGTTCTGAGGGATCTGACCATGACCCGCTCATTACGCATCTTCTACATCGCGCTGTTCCTGGTGACCCTGCTGGTGCTCGGTCTGTGGTCGGTGCGCAGCTTCTTCGGCTTCAGCACCAACGCGGATGCGACGGTGCTCAACGGCCGCTGGAGCAAAGCCGTGGAAACCCACTACGACGACGAGTTCCCGATCAAGCGCCTGGGCACCAACCTCTGGGCCGCGCTGGATTTCAAACTGTTCAACGAAGGTCGTCCGGGCGTAGTGCTCGGTCGCGACCAGTGGTTGTACAGCGATGAAGAATTCCACCCGGTGGTCAACGAAGAGCTGAACCTGCAAGGCAACTACGCGCTGGTCGAAGGCGTGCGCCAGACCTTGAAGGAAAAAGGCGTGCAACTGGTGATGGCAGTGGTGCCGGCCAAGGTGCGCCTGTACCCGGAACACCTCGGTGAGGAGAAACCGGCGAGCATCCACGCCAACCTCTACAAGGACTTCCACCAGCGCCTGGCCGCCGACCGGATTCCGGCTCCCGACCTGCTCGGCCCGCTGCAACAGGCCAAGCAGAATGGCCAGCAAGTGTTCCTGCGCACCGACACCCACTGGACGCCGCAAGGCGCCGAGATCGCCGCCAACCGTCTGGCCAGGACCATCGCCGACAAGTACCCGCTGAGCGGCGAGCCGCAGCGCTTCGTCACCGAACCTGCCGAGACCATCACCCACAAGGGCGACCTGCGTCTGTTCCTGCCGCTGGACCCGCTGTTCGAAAACCTGATGCCTAAACAAGAACAATTGCAAAAGCGCAATACGGTCGCGGCTGAAGACCAGCCCGCCGGTGACGACGCGCTGTTTGCCAACACCGAAGTGCCGGTGGCCCTGATCGGCACCAGCTACAGCGCCAACCCGAACTGGAACTTCGTCGGTGCGCTCAAGCAAGCGCTGAACAGCGACGTGGTCAATTACGCCGAAGACGGTCACGGCCCGATTCTGCCGATGCTCAGCTACCTGAAAAGCGATGCCTTCAAGAACAGCCCGCCACAAGTGCTGATCTGGGAGTTCCCTGAACGATATCTGCCTGTGAACAACGAAATCGGCGACGCCGACCCGCAGTGGGTCGCAGAGCTTAAACAAGCCGGCGCCCGCCAACAAAACGTAGCCATCAACAACAAATCCGAGACGCCCGACCGGGCGCAAAACTGAAAGAGAGGTACACCATGACTTTCACTACTACTCCTCGTCGTCTCGCCAAACGCCTTGCCCTGGTTGCCGGCCTCAGCGTGCTGTCGGTACAGGCTTTCGCCGCTGGCGACGCCGCCCTGTATGGCCCGACCGCACCGAAAGGCTCGACCTTCGTGCGTATCTACAACGCCAGCAACGCCGAAGTCAGCGCCACCGTCGGCAGCACCAACCTGAGCGAGGTCGCGCCACTGTCGAGCACTGACTTCAGCTTCATGCCGGGTGGCGACTACAGCGCCAAGGTCGGTAGCCAGAGCCTGCCGGTGAAACTGGCCGGCGACCACTATTACACCCTGGTCAACAACGCCAGCGGCGCACCGCAACTGATCGAGGAGCCGCCGTTCAAGAACAAGCAGAAGTCCCTGGTCCGCGTACAAAACCTCAGCGACAAGGCGCTGACCCTGAAAACCGCCGATGGCAAGACCGACGTGGTCCCGAACGTTGCGCCCAAGGGTCGCGGCGAGCGTGAAATCAACCCGGTCAAGGTCAGCCTGGCGCTCTATGACGGCACCACCAAAGTCGGCGACGTGAAACCGGTGGCCCTGGAACGCGGTGAAGCCGCGGTGCTGTACGTCACCGGCAGCGGCAGCAGCCTGTCGCCGGTCTGGGTGAAACGCCCGGTATCGACGCGCTAAACAATTTGCCTGACTGACGCATCCCCCTGTGGGAGCGGGCTTGCTCGCGAAAGCGGTCTGACATTCAACATCAATGTCGACTGATCCATCGCCTTCGCGAGCAAGCCCGCTCCCACAAAGTATCTAGGCGTCAATCGGGCTACGAAACAAAAACAAGAGTGAAACGACAGAACGCAGTAGCTCTAACCAATCGATATTCCAGGAGTAACAACATGATTCCAGTGATCTTGTCAGGTGGTAGTGGCTCACGTCTTTGGCCGCTTTCCCGCAAACAATTCCCTAAACAGTTCCTGGCCCTGACCGGCGAACACACCCTGTTCCAGCAAACCCTGGAGCGCCTGGTGTTCGAAGGCATGGACACGCCCATCGTGGTCTGCAACAAAGACCACCGCTTCATCGTCAACGAGCAATTGGCGGCGCGCAAACTGGAATCCCAGCGCATCCTGATGGAGCCGTTCGGGCGCAACACTGCGCCGGCCGTGGCCCTGACCGCGATGATGCTGGTCAACGAAGGTCGCGACGAACTGATGCTGGTACTGCCGGCCGACCACGTACTGGAAGACCAGAAAGCCCTGCAACGCGCCCTGGCCTTGGCCACAGTCGCTGCCGAAAACGGTGAAATGGTGCTGTTCGGTGTACCGGCCACCAAGCCGGAAACCGGTTATGGCTACATCAAGTCGACCAACGATTCGCTGCTGCCCGAAGGCGTCAGCCGCGTCTCGCACTTCGTCGAAAAACCCGACGTGAAGCGCGCCACCGAGTTCGTCCAGTCCGGCGGTTACTTCTGGAACAGCGGCATGTTCCTGTTCCGCGCCAGCCGCTTCCTCGAAGAGTTGAAAAAGCACGATCCGGACATCTATGACACCTGCCTGCTGACTCTGGAACGCAGCCACCAGGACGCCGACACCATCACCCTCGACGAAGCCACCTTCGCCTGCTGCCCGGACAATTCCATCGACTACTCGGTGATGGAAAAAACCCAACGCGCCTGCGTCGTGCCGCTGACCGCCGGCTGGAGCGATGTCGGCTGCTGGTCGTCGCTGTGGGAAGTGAATGCAAAAGACGCCAACGGCAACGTCACCAAAGGCGACGTGGTGATCCAGGACAGCAAAAACTGCATGATCCACGGCAACGGCAAACTGGTGTCGGTGATCGGCCTGGAAAACATCGTCGTGGTCGAAACCAAGGACGCCATGATGATCGTCCACAAGGACAAGGTCCAAGGCGTGAAACAGATGGTCAACACCCTCAACGAACAGGGCCGCAGCGAAACCCAGAACCACTGCGAAGTCTACCGTCCGTGGGGCTCCTACGACTCGGTGGACATGGGCGGCCGCTTCCAGGTCAAGCACATCTCGGTCAAACCGGGCGCGTGCCTGTCGCTGCAGATGCACCACCACCGCGCCGAACACTGGATCGTGGTCAGCGGTACGGCGGAAGTGACCTGTGACGAGAACGTGTTCCTGCTGACCGAGAACCAGTCGACTTACATTCCGATTGCTTCGGTGCATCGCCTGCGTAACCCGGGGAAGATTCCGTTGGAGATCATCGAGGTGCAATCGGGGAGTTATCTGGGTGAGGACGATATCGAGCGGTTTGAAGATATCTACGGGCGGTCTACGCCGGTTGAACGTGGGGTTGTGGTGAAGACGATCGCGCAGTAAGCGATTGATAGTATAAAAAGCTCCCATCCAGTCCGCTGCGTTCCCTATCCGCAGTGGTCTGGGTGGAGTTGTCATATCTTAATCTGCTGTCGAATGATAATAGTCAACTACCTTCCCCCACCACATCAGCCTTTCTTGTCAAGGGTGATGTCGGGCCATCAATATCGCAGTCAGCGAGTCGGAGTTTCTTAACACTACGGCCTGCCGCACACTGGCGTAGTCGCGATAGAGATCTGCCCGCTCATCGCTTGACGTAGTCGCTGCCTCGCCAACACGACTCATAAGCTCGTCTAAAAGTCTTATGTAGCTATCACGTGGGCCATCCGACATTTCCGTCTCCGACGGAGCCATCATTTCTCCTGACGGATTTACAACACGATTAAAAGAAGAATTCATTGCCTGCTCAAGGTAATTTTCAATGCCATCTGGTGTTGCATCGATTGAAGGCGCCTGCGCTCCCACGTACCAAAAATCGTTTATAAAATTAACACTGGTAAACGACCCCATCGCGTGCAGGCCTTCATGTAACAAAGTTGCCGCCAATCCAACTGGATGCGTTTTTTCAATGAATGAACGACTCAACCATATTAAATTTCCTTGAGCGGCAGTGCTAATAGTATTACCTGCGAAACGACCGTCATTCTCAGCGAGGGAAAGCCTCCAATCTTCTTCACCACCGACCTTTCCTATAAATGTTTTCAATCGCTTAAACGTCCCCAATAGTTGCCTCTTCAAGCCAACTGGATCATTTTCTTGCAACAGGTAATCCGTACCGAACGAAAACTCCATTATTTTGCTTGTAAACGTATCTAACTGATTTGACTCAAGCGCAGAAATGGTTTTATCCAACCAATTTGCTCCAAGTGCCATACTCCCCTTTACAGACCGTTGAAGGTTATCTGGAAAGTTACCAAGTCCACGAGCTATCAACCGTGCCCCATGAAGCTCTTCACTCAAGGCTTCTTGTTCATTCATCACATCATAACTGCTCAACCCCACCCATTCTCGGTTATTGATGGGAGAACTCATGAGCATTCTAAAAAAATTCAATCCATCAATACTTCCTGCTGGATCCGGATTCAACCACCGCTGCCACCACGCTGCGTAATACCTGAACCCATAATAATAAAGCCCCGTCGCATCCCGCTCTTTCCCCGAATAACGCACCGTTCTGTAACTCGCCTCCACCTCCCCGCGTCCAGCGAACCACGCGGTGGTGCCATACGGGTGATAACGCTCCTGGCTGATCACTTCACCGTCCTTGTCGAGTTCCAAAGTGCAGGAACCCAAATGGTCGTTCAGGTGGTAGCGGTATTGGTCGTTGGCAGCGTCCTTTGGTGTTTCGGACTCCCAATGCAACACCCGAACACTGCAGCGCCCGGCCTGGACGTTGATCACCTGCAACACTTCACCCGTACCGCTGTAATTGCGCAGTTCCAGGTTTGGCAGATAGCGGGTTTCAGCGATCAATGTCCGGGCATGGGCCAGGGTCTCGCGGACTTTGCGCAGGCGCATCCCGTCGGCGCCGTAGACATAACGTTCGCGGTCATTGAGGCCCGAAACACGTTCGACCGGTCGTACTTCATACAATTGATTGCGCAGGTCCCAACTCAGCGTTTGTCCTGGTTGCAGGTTGAGCAGATTACCGTTGGCGTCGAAGCCTCGGCGGAAGTCCTCTTCGTCCGGTTCCACATCTTCCAGCACCGGCAAACAACGGTTGCTGTGCGCCGCCGCGACCAGTCGATGACCATGGCTTTGCGGACCTTTGTGGGTCAGTTCCATCAGACTGCCACCCAAGTTGTAGTGATAGGTCTGGCGATAGTTCGCTCGGGGGGCGGGATCATCGAACGTCGAAAACTGTGGGCCTTTATTGGCGCCGCCCGCTTCCCAGCCGAGGGCTTCGATCAGTTGCGACAGGCTGTCGTAGACGTAGCAATTGACCGGTTCGATCCGCTGGTTGGCGAAGTAGCGAATCGGCAGCGCGGCATCCTTGATGCTCAGCACATTGCCCACCGGGTCGTAGGCGTAGTTCAGGTCTTGCAGGGCTTCGTTGCCGCGTTGGGCACTGAGGCGGGTCAATCGGCCATTTTGCGCGTCGTATTCCAGCGTGGTGATCACACCGTTGCCGGCGACTTCCCGTTCGGTCTGGCCGTGGGCGTTGTAGGTGATGGCGCTGACCAGCGTTTTCGGGGTGGGTGTGCCGTTGAGTTGCAGGCGAACCTCGCGCAACTGCCCGTCGAGGGTCTGGCTGAACAACTGGCGGTGACCCTTGGCATCGGTTTGATGGGAGGCCTCACCCAATGCATTGACCTGTGAACGGGTGGTGGCGCCCTCGCCCGGTTCCAACAGCAACTCACGATCCGCTATCGACTCGGGCCAGTCCGGCAGCATCAGGTCGTTCAGAAAATGCCGCGTCTGCTCCAGCGCCGTGCCGTGCAGTCCGAACTCGGCAAACTGCTGCGAGCCCGCCGGGTCATCGTGGCGGATCAGTTGGCCGCATTGGTTGCGCTCGGCAGCAGCCGGATCGCTCGCGCCGTAACTCAAGCGTTCCGTGCAAAGCGCTTTGCCATCCAGCGGCTGCTCGAACACCGATTCCGGGCGCAACTGAGTGTCGTATTGCATCCAGCGCCGGGAGCCTCGGCCATCCCAGTAGTGGATCGGTTGCCCTGCCTCACCCAACAGCGCCACACGCCATCCGGCATCAACGCTGTTCGTACTCAACTCTGCACCGGACAGCGCGTGAATCGTTTGCAGATTGGCTGGAGCCGAAGCGTTCAGAAACAATCGCGGGTCCCACTGCGCAATCGCTCGCCCCGCCCAATCATGGACCGTGCGGTTGATCCGAGCCTGAGGGCGCACGCCGTCGTTGTCACGCCAGTAACCCACAGCACGCACCGGCAGCCCCCGAGGGTCAATCGCGGTCAGGCTCGGGGTGTGGCGGTGGATTGGTGGGGTTGATGGCACAGTATGCGCTCCGGAATCACTCCCCCTGATATAAGCCTGTCTATCAAGGGCCCGGCTACTGTCAGAAATTACAGTGTCGACAGATGGTCTTGCGTACCATCGCCACATCCCGCCCATCGCCAACCCCACCTGCGCTTAGGTAGGATGACCCTCTCTGCTCCCGAGATTTACGTCATGTTCATCGGCGTCCTGCTGGTCATCACCTGGCTGATCCTGCTGCTGCGCTATCCAGCCAAGGCCTTGCCCGTTTCCCTGGCCGCCGCCGCTGGGCTGGGCATCGTCGCGACCTGGGTCATCTGGATGGACCACCGCGAACTCAAGCAACTGCAACGCCTGGAGTTGCGCATCAGCTATGCGCCCGAGCACTGCCCGGCCGACCGACCGCTGAAACTGACGATGAACAATGGCAATGACGTGCCGCTGACGGAACTGCGCTGGCGGGTTGCGGCCTATGCGCCGGGCGACACGGTGAACCTGGCCGACAACCAATACTCCGCCCCGCGTTATCGCGGCCCCGGCGAATTGCAGGCCGGTGGCAATTGGGAAGATTGCTTGCCACTGCCGCCGTTGCGCCCTGGCTACCGACCGGAAACCCTGGAGTTTCGCGCCGAGCGATTGCAGGGTAGTTTTTCCGACTGATCCCTCCCCCATTTTTTGCACAAGGAATGCGCCATGCCCGTTGCGTTGATTACCGGTTGCTCCAGCGGCATTGGCCGTGCCCTTGCCGATGCGTTCAAGGTCGCCGGCTATGAAGTCTGGGCCAGTGCCCGCAAGGCCGAAGATGTCGCGGCACTCAACGCCGCGGGCTTCACAGCCGTGCAACTGGATGTCAACGATGCCGTGGCACTCGAAACCTTGAGCGAGCGGATCAACCAGCAAACCGGCGGCCTCGACGTGCTGATCAACAACGCGGGTTATGGCGCCATGGGGCCGTTGCTCGATGGCGGCGTACCGGCCATGCAGCGCCAGTTTGAAACCAATGTGTTCGCCATCGTCGGCGTCACCCGCGCCTTGTTCCCGGTGCTGCGCCGGGCCAAGGGGCTGGTGGTGAATATCGGTAGCGTGTCCGGCGTACTGGTCACGCCGTTCGCCGGCGCCTACTGCGCCTCGAAAGCCGCCGTGCATGCCTTGAGCGATGCCTTGCGCATGGAACTGGCGCCGTTCGGCGTGCGGGTCATGGAGGTGCAGCCGGGGGCCATCGCTTCCAGTTTTGCCAAGAATGCCGGGCACGAAGCCGAGCAACTGATCAGTGAACAGTCGCCATGGTTCCCGCTGCGTGAAGGCATACGCGCACGGGCCAGAGCTTCCCAGGACAGGCCGACCCCGGCCAGTGAGTTTGCCGCCGGATTGCTCAAGGCCGTGCAGCAAGCCAAACCGCCACGGCTGATCCGTTTGGGCAATGGCAGCCGCGCGTTGCCGCTGATGGCCAGTTTGCTGCCCAAGGGCTTGCTCGAATCCGGGCTGATGAAACGGTTCGGGTTGCGTGGGCAGCTCTGACACTGCGTCGCGCCCTTCGCGAGCAAGCCCGCTCCCACAGGTCATGCGCAGATTTTGAAATAGCGCTAATCCTGTGGGAGCGGGCTTGCCCGCGAAGGCGTCAGAACAGACACCGCAGAATTTCAGGAAACAACATGACCGACTACACCGAATACTTCGACGAAGTGATCCTGGCCCACGTGGCCATCGAACAATGGCTGGCCGAGGAGCGTGACGCGTCCGAGCTGGAAAAACTGCTGACGCGTTTTTCGCCGCAGTTCTCCATGGTCTCTCCGCTCGGCCGGGTACTGGACTTTGACGCGCTGAACGAACTGTTCACGCTGGCGGGCGGCAAGAAACTCGGGTTCAGGATCGAGCTCAGCGAGCTGCGTGGCATCGCGTTGTACGAGGGTGGCGCCACCGTGAGTTACCGCGAACAACAGACCGATGCGACCGGGCTGCACTCCAGTCGTCGTTCCACGGTTGTGTTCGAGAAGGTAGATGAAAGGATTCTTTGGCGGCATTTGCAAGAGACCTTCTGCTGAACACGACGACGATCGACTGTAGGAGCGAGCCTGCTCGCGATGGACGTCAACGATAACGCGTGCATTCTGAATACACGCGGCGCGCTCTGGTTCATCGCGAGCAGGCTCGCTCCTACAGGGGGTTGCATTCAAAAATGTGGGTGCGGCGGTGCTCGCGAAGCAGGCGACTCGGTCTAACGGCTATGCCCCACCCTCCTGCTTCACCACCACCGTACAAGTAATCCCCGCCGCCAACACCACACCCTCCGGCACTTCATCGATGTGAATGCGCACCGGTACCCGTTGCGCCAGGCGCACCCAGTTGAAGGTCGGGTTGACGTCGGCGATCAGTTCACGACTCTCCGGGTTGTCGCGGTCGTAGATACCGCGCGAGATGCTTTCCACGTGGCCCTTGAGCACTTCGCCGCTCATCAGTTGCATGTCGGCCTTATCACCGACGCGTACGTGGGGCAGCTTGGTTTCCTCGAAGAATCCGTAGACCCAGAACGAGTTCATGTCGACCACGGCCATTTTCGCCTCGCCGATGCGCGCATAGTCGCCACGATGCACGTTGAGGTTGGTCACGTAGCCGTCTACTGCGGCGCGCACTTCAGTGCGTTTGAGGTTGAGTTCGGCGGCTTCCAGTTGCGCCTGGGCCTGCTGGTAATCAGCCAGGGCCGAGTCGGCGAGGTTGCTGGCGTCGTCGCGGTTTTCCCGGGAGATCACCAGGTTGTCCATATCGGCGCGACGATGGGCGTTGACCTTGCGCATCTCCCAGGTTGCCTTGCGCGATGCCACCAGACTCTGCGCTTGCTTGACCGCCAGGCGGTAGTGCTCGGGGTCGATCTGCATCAGCAAATCGCCTTTTTTCACCAGCTGGTTGTCGCGCACCGGCACGTTCACCACTTCGCCGGTGACGTCGGCGGCGACGTTGATGATGTCGGCGCGCACGCGGCCGTCGCGGGTCCACGGCGTGTTCATGTAGTGCTCCCACAGGGTGCGGCCGACCCACAGCGCGAGGGCCAGCACCAGCAGGGTCGCGAGCAGGCTGAAAAACTTTTTCATCAGGGCATTCTCAGTGATAGAGAGTCAACGGTAGACAGTCAGCGCCAAAGCGCCGAACAGACAGGTAAACAGACTCAGGCGCAGCAACGCCGGGTGCCAGAAAAAACGGTACAGGTCGAACCCGGACAGGAACCGGTCCAGCGCCCAGGCCAGGGCCGCCGCGATGAAAAACATCAGGGTCATGGTCGGCATGTACACGCCGTGGAAAGCGATTTCACGAGGCATGTTCAAGTCCTTGTGGCTTGGCGCTGGCACTGGCATTCATGTAGCCGGCGAGCGGTGATTGCGGATCGAGCAGCGAGGTGCGGATGAAGTGCAGGTAGCTCTTCACCCGGCGCAACGCCGAGGTATCGAAATGCGGGGCGAAAGGTTCGTCGGTGGACTGCACACGACTGATCGCGTGATCGACCGCGATCAGCGCGCGTTCGAGGTTGCTGCTGTTCGGTTGCAAAAACAGCCGCACCAGTGCACGTCCCATCACCCGGATTGCCTGGCGCCATGGCTGGGATTCGGCATAGGCCGGATGCACCGGCAGAATCGCCTGTTCCTTGCGCAATTCGATGATCGCGTGGCCGACTTCCAGCACCACGAACATCCAGCGCAACAAGTCCCGCTGCACCTGCGGTTGGCCCGCCGCGAAGCCGTAGGCCTGATGCACCAGGTCACGGGTGCGGCTCTCGAAACTCGACGCCAGGCCCTTGAGCTTGCCGCTGATGGCGTACACCACCTGACCACGCAGGTCCTGCTCCAGGCGACGCCACAACCAGCGGCTGTTGGGCGGCAGAATGATCGCCCCGGCCGCTGCGCACACCAGCATGCCCAGCACCATGGCGATGTAGTCGTTGATGAAGGTGTAGGGGTTGTAGACCGTGAGGTTGTCCGGCACTGAACCGGTGCTGAAGAAGATCAGCAAGCCCAGGCCGACGCCCACGTATTGCGGCCGCGAGGTCAGGAACGAGCCGAGTACGATCACCGGTGCGAGCATCACGCACAGCAATGGAAATCCGTCGATCCACGGGAAAATGAAAAACATCTCGACGAAGCCGATCAGCGCCCCGAGCAATGTCCCGCACGCCATCTGAAAGGCCATGCGTTTGGGGTTCGGGGTGGCGGCGGACAGGCCCACGGTCGCGGCGGCAATCAGGGTCATGGTCGCACCGCTCGGCCAGGCGGTTGCCACCCAGTAGCTGCCCAACACCACCAGAATGAACGCCGCGCGTATCCCCGATGCTGCCGCTGCCAGCCAGTTGGTTTGCGGGGTGAACGGCTCGTCCCAGCGCTCCCGTTCGTGACTGTGATCGGCCAGCGACGCGTGGGTCTGTGCATAACTGTGCAAGTCGTCGACAAAGCGATAGAGCAGTTCGTAGGCGGTGTGGAAATCCAGTTGCCCGGCCTCGCTCGGATTGCTCTGCTGGAACGTCGCCCGCAGACAACGCACCCTCGCCGGCAAACCTTCCTTGTAGACGCTCAGCACCGTGACCAGACGCGCTGCATCGGCGCTGGTCAGGGCTCGGCCACTGAAGCCGTCGAGCAGCTCGGCGAGATCCTGCAAGCCGGGTTTGATCGCCTCCACCACCTGGTCTGCCGCGCTGCTGCGCAGGCGTTCGAGTAACTGGTGCAAGGCGTTGAAGCGCGTGGTGATGCCCATGAATTCGCTGTTCAGGCGACTGAGCCGGCCATTGCGCCGACGCATGTGCGGGTCTTCGAAAACAGTGACGCTGCGCAAGCCTTCAAGACCCACGGCTTCGGCGATGAAACGCACGTTGCCGGCCTCGAACGCCTCGCGCTGACTGCGACCGCGCAAGCCGTCGGTGACGAACAGGGCGAACACGCCAAAGCGCTGGTACAAGGCATTGCGCATCGCCGCGCTGGCCGATTGCGGCAGGATCGCCGCACTGACCAGGGTCGAACAGAGAATGCCCAACGAGATCTCCAGCACCCGCCAGACCGCCGCCATGAACGCGCCATCCGGATGGGCCAGCGCGGGTAGACCGACCATCGCGGCGGTGTATCCGGCGAGGACAAATCCATAGGCGCGAAAGTTGCGGCAGCGCGCGGCACCGGCCGTGCAGATACCGACCCAGATCGCCAACGAACCGAGGAACAGCTCAGTGTTCTGCGCAAACAGGGCGATCAGCGCGACCATCACTGCCGACCCGGCCAGGGTGCCGAGAAAACGATAGAAACTCTTGGCGAACACCTGGCCGCTTTGCGGCTGCATGACGATGAACACGGTGATCATCGCCGTGCGTGGTTGCGGCAGCTCCAGGCGCATGGCCAGCCAAAGCGTCAGGAATGCCGCGAACAGCACCTTGAAGATGTAGACCCAGGTCACGCCGTCGCTGCGTGCCCAGTCGAAGAAACCCCGGCGCCATTCAAGGGAGTACAGCCAGGGCAAGGGTGCGGGCAAGGGAGTCATCTAATCCTGCTCAGTGAAAAAAATCAGCCAAAACTAGGAAACTGTGGGAGCGGGCTTGCTCGCGAAGAGGGATTGTCAGGCAACAAAAGTGTCATCAGACACACCGCCTTCGCGAGCAAGCCCGCTCCCACAGGTTTTGTGTTCAACGCAAAAGGCTCGGGGTTTTCGGCGCCTGGGTCTGGCTGTCGTTCGGCACGTCGTTGCCGGCACCCAAACCACCGCCCAACGCCGTCACCAATTGCGCATGGGCGCTCAAACGCGCCGCCTGGACCTGCTGCTGCACTTGCTGCTGCTTGAACAGCAAGGTCTGGGCGTTGAGCACATTGAGGTAATCGGTCAGGCCACGCTGATAAGCGATCATCGCGATGTCGTAGGTCTTCTGCGCGGTGGCCACCGACTCGGCGGCGAACGCCTGCTGCTTGTCCATGGACTCGCGGCGGATCAACTGGTCGGAGATGTTTTTCAGGGCATTGACCAGGGTCTGGTTGTACTTGGCCACGGCGATGTCATACCCGGCCGAGGCTTCGCCCAACTCGGCACGCAAACGCCCGCCATCGAAAATCGGCAACGAAATCGCCGGCCCCACGCTGTAGTTGAGCTTCTTGCCGGTCAGGAACTCCAGGGCCCCGCCGCCAGTGGCCATATACCCGAGGCTGCCGACCAGATCGACGTTGGGATAAAACCCGGCATGGGCGACATCGATGCCCCGCGCCTGCGCCGCCACTTGCCAGCGGCTGGCGACCACGTCCGGGCGCTGGCCGAGCAATTGCGCCGGCAGCGACGACGGCAGTTTCAGTGGCGCTCCCAGCGACAGCGTTGGCCGCTGCAGCTGCGCGCCCTCACCCGGCCCCTTGCCGGCGAGGGCGGCGAGCTGGTTGCGGCTCAGGGCGATTTCTTCGTCGAGGGCATCGAGCTGGCGATGGGTTTCCGGCAGCGGCGTCTCGGCCTGGCTGACTTCGAAATGGGTGCCGATGCCGCCCTTCAAACGCTTCTGCGCCAGTTCAAGGATCTGCTGCTGCTGCTTTAAGGTTGCATCAACGATGTCCCGTTGCGCGTAATGCAGCGAGAGTTCGATGTAGACGCGCACGATGTTGTCCTGCAATTCCAGCTGGGCCTGTCGCGCTTCGGCGACGCTCATGTGCGCCATGTCCACGGCGCGCTCGGTGGCATTGCTTTCGCGGCCCCAGAGGTCGAGGGCATAACTGAAACCCAGTGCGGCGTTGTTGTCCCAGGTCGTGGAGTTGGCCAGCTCACCCGGCCCGTAGAACTGGTCGGTGGGCCAGTTGTGGCGCTTGAGGGTGGCATCGCCATTGATCTGCAGCGACTCGGCCGCTTCGGCCACGCCGGCCATGGATTTGGCCTGACGCACCCGGGCGGCGGCGATGGCCAGGGTCGGACTGCCTTGCAGGGCGAGGTCGATCCAGCGATTCAGTTGCGGGTCGCCATAGACTTGCCACCATTGCGCGGTGGGCCAATTCGCATCTTGCGCGGCGCTCTGGATTGCTTGGTCGGTGACCAGCGAATTGGCCTCCAGCGCCTTGCCCTGCGGGGCAATACCTCCGGTTCCGATGCAGCCGCTGATTGCCAGGGTTAAAGCCAAAACACTGAGCGGCTGAAGCGCTCTGCTGATGCGACGCGGCACTGCTGCGATTTCCTGAAAATAGGGGGAGACACGAAATTTTCTGAAAACCGGAGATCCGCTTTTGTGGGAGCGGGCTTGCTCGCGAAAGCGGTCTGCCAGTCAACATCTCTGTTGAATCTGATGCCCTCTTCGCGAGCAAGCCCGCTCCCACAGGTTGTGCGGTGGGTCGAGCCCCGGTTGCCCAGTTGCGCAATTCTAGGGGGAGGCCTGAATGGCGATAAGCTGGGTTTCTTGTGAATCTTTGTTACCGTTAACGAGATAATCCGTAAGTCGATCTTTAGTCGCCTGTAAATAAACAGAAACTTCGTGTCACAATTTGTCATTCGACGAGAGAGCACCCCATGGACACTTTGCAAAACATGCGCGCCTTCAGTTACGTGGCCGAAGCCGGCAGCTTCACCGCCGCCGCCGTGCAACTGGACACCACCACGGCCAACGTCTCGCGCGCGGTCTCCAACCTGGAAGCCCACCTGCAAACCCGCCTGCTCAACCGAACGACCCGCCGCATCGCCCTGACCGAAGCCGGCAAGCGTTACCTGTTGCGTTGCGAGCAGATCCTGGCCTACGTCGAAGAAGCCGAAGCCGAGGCCAGCGACGCCCACGCACGCCCGGCCGGGCAACTGAAAGTGCACACCATGACCGGCATCGGCCAGCACTTCGTGATCGACGCCATCGCCCGCTACCGCAAGACCCACCCGGACGTGACCTTCGACCTGACCATGGCCAACCGCGTGCCGGACCTGCTCGACGAGGGTTACGACGTGTCCATCGTCCTCGCCCGCGAACTGCCGGATTCGGGTTTCGTCTCCCAGCGCCTGGGCATCACCTACAGCATCGTTTGCGCCTCGCCGGCCTACGTCAAAGCCAACGGCTGCGCACAGAAACCCAGCGACCTGCTCAACCACGCCTGCCTGCGCCTGGTCAGCCCGGTGATCCCGCTGGAAAAATGGGCCTTCGACGGTCCTGACGGCCAGGAAATGGTCACCATCAACAGCTCACCGTTTCTGGTGAACTCCGCCGATGCGATGAAATCCGCGATCATCAGCGGCATGGGCGTTGGCGTCCTGCCGCTGTACGCCGCGATAGAAGGCCTGCGCAACGGCACGCTGGTGAGGGTGATGCCCAAATACCGCTCGCAGGAGCTGAACCTGTATGCGATCTACCCTTCGCGTCAGTACCTGGATGCGAAGATCAAGACCTGGGTCGAGTATTTGCGCGGATCGTTGCCGGAGTTGCTGGCGGCGCATCAGGCGGAACTGGCGGCGTATGAATTGAGTGGGAGTCTGGGCGGGGTTCGGGTGGCGAACTGAAAATCTCTCAGTTCACAGATTGATCCTTTGTGGGAGCGAGCTTGCTCGCGATAGCGTTCTCACCTTCAACATCACTGTGAGCAGATACACCGCTTTCGCGAGCAGGCTCGCTCCCACAGGAATCGAGTACATCTGCAAGAGATTGGTCGGCTGTCAGGCCGCCTTCGCGGGCAAGCCCGCTCCCACAGGTACTGTGTACACCGAACCAGACAATCAGGCCGGCCCGGTAGGTCGCCTCGGGCGCTTTTGCGGTACACGCCTCGAGAGGCTTCGTTCCGGTTCTGCGTAGTGGGCAACCCGGCATGGATGGCCGATGGCGGCGGGCTCTGTAGGAGCGAGCTTGCTCCGGGCGGCGTTCCGACGAAAAACCTGAGAGCACCGCGGGGTGTCAGGCTCCCCGCATCATCGTTGACCTCCATCGCGAGCAAGCTCGCTCCTACAGGCCGGGCGGCGTTCCGCTCTTCCAAGTAACCCGCCGAAAGGGCGGAACCATAAGCCGCCATTACCAAAGAAACGGATATGTACTCGGTCAACCAAGAACATGGTCGGCTGAAAGGCCGCCAAGACACACAAACTGACAGCGCCGTCAGTTAGCAGTCACCCTCCTGACCAGCAAACAGGTTTATAAAGGAAACTACCTTACTCACCTACCGACCACCCAGCCCCGGCGCCTCACTCGCATGCGAATCCAGAAAAAACCCGCCCTGCTTGTCGCCCTTCTGATCGTCTTGGCAGCGCTGGGCCTGTGGTATGCCACCAAACCGGTCAAGACCAAACTCGCCACCCCCACCGCCATCCCGGTGCGCGTGGTCGCCGTCGCCGAAAAAGACGTGCCACGCTATGTCAGCGGCATCGGGTCGGTGCTGTCCCTGCACAGCGTCGTGGTCCGTCCGCAAATCGACGGCATCCTCACCAAAATCATGGTCAAGGAAGGCCAACTGGTGAAAAAAGACGACCTGCTGGCCACCATCGACGACCGCTCGATCCGCGCCAGCCTCGACCAGGCCCGGGCACAGCTGGGCGAAAGCCAGGCGCAGCTGCAAGTGGCGCTGGTCAACCTTAAACGCTACAAACTGCTGAGCGTTGACGACGGCGTTTCCAAGCAGACCTACGACCAGCAACAGGCGCTGGTGAACCAACTCAAAGCCACCGCCCAAGGCAATCAGGCTTCAATCGACGCAGCTCAGGTACAACTTTCCTACACACAGATTCGCTCCCCAGTGACCGGTCGCGTCGGCATTCGCACCGTGGATGAAGGCAACTTCCTGCGCATGACCGACACCCAAGGCCTGTTCACCGTGACCCAGATCGACCCGATCGCCGTGGAGTTCTCCCTGCCGCAGCAAATGCTGCCGACCTTGCAGGGCCTGATCAACGACCCGCAGCACGCTCGGGTCAAGGCCTACATCGGAGCTGACACCGACGGCGAAACCGGCAACCTGCTCGGCGAAGGTCACCTGACCCTGATCGACAACCAGATCAATGCCAACACTGGCACCATCCGCGCCAAGGCCGAGTTCGACAATCCGGGGCAGAAGCTGTGGCCGGGTCTGCTGGTGACGGTAAAGATTCAGACAGCCCTGGATAAAGATGCGCTGGTGGTGCCGCCGACGGTCGTACAACGCGGCCTCGACCAGCACTTCGTGTACCGGGTCAATGGCGACAAGGTCGAAGCCGTCCAGGTGCAAATGGTCTATCAAGGCAGTGGCCAGGACATCATCAAGGGTGTGAAACCGGGTGATGTACTGGTCAGCGATGGTCAGTCGCGGCTCAAACCAGGGTCGACGGTGCAGGTGATGACCGAGCCGCCGCAAGTGGTGCAATCGGAGGCGGCACAATGAAGGGCCACGGTTCGGTATCCGCCTGGTGCATCGACCACCCGGTGGCCACGGTTCTGCTGACGTTCGCCCTGGTGCTGCTGGGCGTCATCGCCTTTCCGCGCCTGCCGGTAGCGCCGTTGCCGGAGGCAGAATTCCCGACCATCCAGGTGGCCGCGCAGTTGCCCGGCGCCAGCCCGGAAACCATGGCCTCCTCGGTGGCCACCCCCCTTGAAGTGCAATTCAGTGCCATTCCCGGCGTGACCCAGATGACCTCGAGCAGTGCACTGGGCTCGACCATCCTGACCCTGCAATTCACCCTCGACAAGAGCATCGACACCGCCGCCCAGGAAGTGCAGGCGGCGATCAATACGGCCGCGGGCAAGCTGCCCAAGGACATGCCGAACCTGCCGACCTGGCGCAAGGTCAACCCGGCCGACAGCCCGGTGCTGATCCTCAGCGTCAACTCCTCGCTGATGCCCGGTCCGGAGCTCAGCGACCTGACGGAAACCCTGTTGTCCCGTCAGCTCAGTCAGGTCGACGGTGTAGGCCAGGTCGCCATCACCGGTCAGCAGCGTCCGGCGATCCGCGTCCAGGTTTCGGCGGACAAACTCGCCGCCATCGGCCTGACCCTTGCCGACATCCGCCTGGCGATCCAGCAGACCAGCCTCAACCTGGCCAAGGGTGCGCTGTACGGGGAGTCGAGCATCTCGACCCTGTCCACCAACGACCAGTTGTTCCACCCGGAGGACTACAGCCAGCTGATTGTTTCCTACAAGGACGGCGCGCCGGTTCATCTGCGCGATGTCGCCAAAGTCGTCAACGGATCGGAAGATGCCTACGTCCAGGCTTGGGCGGGCTCACAACCGGGGGTGAACCTGGTGATCTTCCGCCAACCGGGCGCCAACATCGTCGAAACCGTGGACCGTATCCAGGCCGCCTTGCCGGCGCTGGAAGCGATGCTCCCCGCCTCGGTGCAGGTCAAGGTGCTGATCGACCGGACCCAGACCATTCGCGCGTCCCTGCATGAAGTGGAAATCACCCTGCTGATCGCGATCATGCTGGTGGTGGCGGTGATGGCGCTGTTCCTGCGCCAGTTGTCGGCGACCCTGATTGTGTCGGCGGTGCTGGGGGTTTCGCTGGTCGCCAGTTTTGCGCTGATGTACGTCATGGGCTTCAGCCTGAACAACCTGACGCTGGTGGCGATCGTGGTGGCCGTGGGCTTTGTGGTCGATGATGCGATCGTGGTGGTGGAAAACATTCACCGGCACCTGGAGGCCGGCGACGGCATGCGCGAAGCGGCGATCAAGGGCGCGGGCGAGATTGGTTTCACCGTGGTGTCGATCAGCTTTTCGCTGGTGGCGGCGTTCATTCCGTTGCTGTTCATGGGGGGCGTGGTCGGGCGACTGTTCAAGGAGTTCGCCCTGACCGCCACCTCGACCATCTTGATTTCGGTGGTGGTGTCGCTGACCCTGGCGCCAACCCTGGCCGCGCTGTTCATGCGCGCGCCAGTGCATCATGCCCACGACAAACCGGGCTTTGGTGAGCGTCTGTTGGCCTGGTACGAAAAAGGCCTGCGCCGCGCCCTCGCCCATCAGAAAACGATGATCGGCGTGTTCGCTTTGTCGCTGGGTCTGGCCGTCGCCGGCTACATCTTCATTCCTAAAGGCTTCTTCCCGATCCAGGACACCGGCTTCGTCCTCGGCACCACCGAAGCCGCTGCTGACATTTCCTACGGCGACATGGTGAAAAAACACCTCGCCATGGCGGAAATCGTCGCCGCCGACCCTGCTGTGGAAACGTTCTCGCACTCGGTCGGTGTCTCCGGCAGCAACCAGACCATCGCCAACGGCCGTTTCTGGATCACCCTGAAAAAACGCAGCGACCGCGATGTCTCGGCCAGTCAGTTCATCGACCGGATTCGTCCGCAACTGATGAAAGTACCGGGCATCGTCCTGTACCTGCGCGCCGGCCAGGACATAAACCTCAGTTCAGGCCCGAGCCGTGCTCAGTATCAGTATGTGCTCAAGAGCAACGATGGCCCGACCCTGAGCACCTGGACCCAGCGCCTGACGGAAAAACTGCGCGCCAACCCGGCCTTCCGCGATGTTTCCAACGATTTGCAACTGGGCGGCAGCATCACCCACATCAGCATCGACCGCAGCGCCGCGGCGCGTTTCGGCCTGACCGCCAGCGACGTCGACGAAGCCCTGTACGATGCCTTCGGCCAGCGACAGATCAATGAATTCCAGACCCAGGTCAACCAGTACAATGTGATCCTGGAGCTGGACACACAGCAACGTGGCAAAGCCGAAAGCCTCAACTATTTCTACCTGCGCTCACCCCTGAGCGGGGAAATGGTACCGCTGTCGGCCCTGGCCAGGTTCGATGCGCCAACCATCGGCCCACTGTCCATCGCCCATGACGGCATGTTCCCGGCCGCCAACCTGTCGTTCAACCTGGCGCCCGGCGTGGCTTTGGGCGATGCGGTGATCATGCTCGACCAGGCCAAGGCCGACATCGGCATGCCAACCGCCATCAGCGGTAATTTCCAGGGCGCAGCCCAGGCGTTCCAAAGTTCGCTGGCCAGCCAGCCGTGGCTGATCCTGGCGGCGCTGTTGGCGGTGTACATCATTCTCGGCGTGCTCTACGAGAGCTTCGTGCATCCGCTGACGATCATTTCGACCTTGCCTTCGGCGGGCCTCGGCGCAGTGATCATGCTGTGGATCTGCGGCCAGGACTTTTCGATCATGGCCTTGATCGGGCTGGTGCTGTTGATCGGTATCGTCAAGAAAAACGGCATCCTGATGATCGACTTCGCCCTCGACGCGCAGCGCAATGGCGGACTGTCGCCTGAAGAAGCGATCTTCAAGGCCTGCATCACGCGGTTCCGGCCGATCATCATGACCACCCTCGCCGCCCTGCTTGGCGCCCTGCCGCTGATGCTTGGCTACGGCACTGGCGCCGAGTTGCGCCAACCCCTGGGGATCGCGGTAGTCGGCGGCTTGCTGGTGAGCCAGGCGCTGACGCTGTTCACCACGCCGGTCATATACTTGTGGCTGGAGCGGTTATTTCATCGGCCTAAACCTTCGCCAGTACCGGCGCTGGCGACCACAGACTGAGGCGGGGTCATGCGCGTCCTGATTATCGAAGACGAGGAAAAAACCGCGGACTATCTGCACCGCGGCCTGACGGAACAGGGTTACACCGTGGACCTGGCGCAGGATGGGGTCGAAGGCCTGCATCTGGCGCTGGAGAGCGACTACGCGGTGATCGTCCTGGACGTGATGTTGCCGGGCCTCGACGGTTTCGGCGTATTGCGCGCCTTGCGTGCGCGCAAGCAGACCCCGGTGATCATGCTCACCGCCCGCGAACGTGTGGAAGATCGCATCAGAGGCCTGCGTGACGGGGCCGATGATTACCTGGGCAAACCGTTTTCCTTCCTTGAGCTGGTGGCACGCCTGCAAGCGCTGACCCGGCGCAGCGGCGGTCATGAACCGGTGCAAGTGAGCATTGCCGACCTGTGGATAGATTTGATCAGCCGCAAGGCTACTCGCGGCGGCGCAAGGCTGGACCTGACCGCCAAGGAGTTCTCGCTGCTCAGCGTGCTTGCCCGGCGCCAGGGGGAAATCCTCTCGAAAACCGCCATTGCCGAGATGGTCTGGGACATCAATTTCGACAGCGACGCCAACGTCGTCGAAGTCGCGATCAAACGCCTGCGAGCCAAGCTTGACGGACCCTTCGAAGAGAAACTGCTGCACACCATTCGCGGCATGGGTTATGTGCTGGAGAGCCGCGGTGTCCAGTAACAGCATCGCCTTGCGCCTGAGCGGGATGTTCACGCTGGTGGCGTTGCTGGTGTTCCTGTTGATCGGCGGGGCGTTGTACCAACAGGTCGACAAAGGCCTGGGCCTGTTGCCCGAAGCCGAGCTGGATGCGCGCTACAGCGTGCTCGAATCCACGGTCGGCCGTTACGGCACGCCTGAGCATTGGGTGAAGATCAACAACAAGCTCAACCTGCTGAGCGAAGAAGACAAGCGCATCAGCTTCTGGATCATCAGTGGCGATCCGCATTACGAATACGGCAACCTGACCCCGCAGGTCCGCACCTTTGCCCAAGGGCCACTGGGCATGCGCGACATGCATCTGCCGGATCACCCCTATCCGCTGAAAGTGCTGGTCAGCGAATTCCCGGCCAAGGACCAGCGCCCACCGCTGCGCTTCATGATCGCCATCGACACCGAGACGTTTTTCCAGACCCAGCATCAACTGTTGATCGCGCTGATCAGCCTGGCGATTGTCGGCGTGCTGCTGGCCTCGGCACTGGGTTACTGGGTGGCGCGGATCGGCCTCAAGCCGCTGATCAAACTGTCCCAGGAAGCCCGGCGCCTGGCTCCGCCGTTGCGCTCGGGACGCCTGCGATTGTCACCGTTGCCCCCGGAACTCGATCAATTCGTCAGCTCCTTCAACTCGACCCTGGAACGGGTCGAGCAGGCTTACTCACGCCTTGAATCGTTCAATGCCGACGTCGCCCACGAACTGCGCTCGCCACTGACCAACCTGATCGGCCAGACCCAGGTTGCATTGACCCGCGGACGCTCCGCCGAGCATTACTTCGAAGTGCTGCAATCGAATCTCGAAGAGCTTGAGCGACTGCGTTCGATCATCAACGACATGCTGTTCCTGGCCAGTGCCGATCAGGGCAGCAAGGCAACCAGACTGACGTCCACGTCGCTGGCCGATGAAGTGGCCACGACCCTGGAATATCTGGACTTCATTCTCGAGGACGCTCAGGTCCAGGTAGAGGTCAGTGGTGACGCGCAAGTGAGCATCGAGATCGCCCATCTGCGCCGGGCGTTGATCAATCTGCTGAACAACGCGGTGCAGCACACTGCGCCCGGCCAGGTGATTGAAGTGCACATTGAAGCCGCAGAACATCAGGTCAGCATCGGCGTCGCCAACCCCGGCTCACCGATTGCCCACGAACACCTGCCACGGCTGTTCGAACGCTTCTACCGGGTCGATGCATCGCGCAGCAACAGCGGCCACAACCATGGCCTTGGGCTGGCCATCGTCAAGGCGATTGCGTTGATGCATGGCGGCGATGTGTTCGTGCGCAGTGACCATGGGATGAATACCTTCGGCATTCATCTTCCTGTCTGACCCCCTCTTCCTTTGTGGGAGCGAGCTTGCTCGCGATGCAAGCGACTCGGTGCAACTTCTGAACCGAGGTGATGCTATCGCGAGCAAGCTCGCTCCCACATTGGTTCCGGCTTGAACACAAGTGTGCAACCAACCAACTGTTGCCATAACAGCAACAGTCCTTTCATGAATCCGCTCTTTTTCCCCTCGCTCAAGATCCTTATCTTTGCCCGCACCAAACAGCACTTGCCAAGCAAGAAGGTTTTAAAGATGTCCAACAGTATGGGTATTGCCAGCGCTTTCGTTTTGTCCTCTTTGTTCCTGTCGCCACTGGCGATGGCGGAAGAATCGCAGACTTTCGTCGCACATAACGCCGCACGCGCTGCAGCGCTCGAAGAGCATCAGATCGAGATGACGGCCAAGGCTGCGCAAGACGCCCAAGCCCCGCAAGCCTCGACCAATCAGGCCCGGCCACAGGTCGAGAAGGACAGCTGATCTGCACCGTTCACTCCCGCTTCCCACGACACTGTTCATCGGCTCTTCCCTTTGAAAAATTGTCTGCAAAGCCGCTGCTTTCAGCGGCTTTTTTTATAATGGCGATTCAACTTTCATTGCAATTTTCGCAACGACAAGCGCTGATGCCCACGCCATTGACCAGTCGTTAGAGCAACAGGCACGATTCACCCGGCTGCTACGTTAATGCAACTACGCTTACAACGTCCCTTTAGCAGACGTCAGCCCTATGACCGCAAGCCGCACCCCACATTTTCTAGGCCCGTCCGGGCGACCCGAGATCATGGTGATCTTCGGCAGCACCCTGACGGTCATCTCGATCCTGTGCATCGTCACTTTTCTGCTGATCCGCGAACACGCCTACGCTCAGCAAATCGCCACACGCAGCGCGACCACCATTGCGCAACTGATCGATGCCGATGTCCTGCGTACGGTCGAGCTCTATGATCTGACCTTGCAGGGCCTGATCGCCGCTGCCCAACGGGACGACCTGAAACAGGTTTCGCCGCAGATTCGTCATCTGGCGCTGTTCGACCGCTCCACCACCGCGCGCTACAAGGGCGACATCCTGCTGCTGGACAAGCACGGCGACGTGCTGGCCGACTCATCGTTGATCGAACCGAAACCGGGTAACTTCGCTGACCGCGATTATTTCCTGGCCCATGTCTTCAATCGTGATACCGGCATGTTTATCAGCCGACCGTTCAAGCCGCGCTGCGACTGCGATGACAGCGACCAATGGCGCATCAGTTTCAGCCGGCGCATTTCCTCGCCCACGGGTGAGTTTCTGGGGGTTGCGGTAGCCTCGATGCGCATGAGCTACTTCGATCAGTTGTTCAACAGCCTCGACATCGGCACCGGCAGCACGCTGGGCATCATCAACAATGACGGGATCCTCCTGGCGCAGAAGCCGTACCGGGAACCGAACTCCATCGGCAAAAGCTTCTCCAGCCGCCCCAACGTCGTACGCATGCTGCAGGAGCGCAATGGCACCTTTGAAAGTGTGTCGAGCGTCGACCATCAACGGCGCTTGTACACCTTTACCCGGGTCGGCAACCTGCCGCTGACTGTCATCGTGGCGCTTTCTGTGGATGAGGTGTTCGCCACCTGGAACCGTACGGCCTATGTGATCAGCGGTGCTACCGGGGTTTTGTGCATAGGTTTGCTGTGGTTGACCTGGCTGCTCTGCCGCGAGTTGCGCCTGCGCCAGAGTGCCGAGCAGGAATTGGCGCAACTGGCGGCCACCGATGCCTTGACCGGCGTGGCCAACCGCCGATCTCTTGATCAGACCCTGCGCCATGAATGGTTTCGCGCGCAGCGCAGTGGCAAGCCGTTGTCGTTGCTGATGATCGATGCCGATCACTTCAAGGCCTTCAATGACCGGCACGGGCATCAGGCCGGCGACGAAGCGTTACGGGCATTGGCCGAGGTCATCAGTGCCAATGTCCACCGCCCCACAGACCTGGTGGCGCGCTACGGGGGCGAAGAGTTTTCGGTGGTCCTGGCCGAAACAAGCGGTGACGGTGCACGGCAGATTGCCGAACATATTCGTGAGGCTGTACAAAAACTGCCACTGGTCGACGTCGGTGAGCGGCCGATGAGCGTGAGTATCGGTATTGCCACCTGGACGGCGACCAGCGATATCACCCTGGAACAGTTGCTATTCAGTGCGGACAAGGCGCTGTATCAGGCCAAGGAGAGGGGGCGTAACCGGGTGGTGTATGCCAGCTGAATTCTATGCTGAACCGACTGGCCTCTTCGCGAGCAAGCCCGCTCCCACAGTTGATTGCGCCCCCCTGTGGGAGCGGGCTTGCTCCGGGCGGCGTTCCGACGAAGGGGCCTTCACTGCCACCATCAAAATCAGGACATAAAAAAAGGCCACCCGAAGGTAGCCTTTAAAAAACTAGAGAGGTTTTTTGCTTACACGGCCGCAACCGGGCGCATGTAAGAGATCGGTGCAGTGCTGGCGTCTTCGAACGTCACGACTTCCCAGGCATCTGTCTGCTCAATCAACTTGCGCAGCAGCTGGTTGTTCAGTGCGTGGCCGGACTTGAAGCCCTTGAACTCACCAATCAGGCTATTGCCCAGCAGGTAGAGGTCACCAATTGCATCGAGAATCTTGTGCTTCACGAATTCGTCTTCATAGCGAAGGCCGTCTTCGTTCAGTACGCCATCGGCGTCGACCACAATAGCGTTTTCAACACTGCCGCCGAGTGCGAGGTTGTGCTTGCGCAGGTACTCGATGTCACTCATGAAACCAAAGGTACGGGCGCGGCTGACTTCTTTTACGAACGAAGTGCTGGAAAAATCCACGCTTGCACTTTGGGTGCGGTCACGGAAAACCGGGTGATCGAAATCGATCTCGAAGCTCACTTTGAACCCTTCGAAAGGGACGAAAGTAGCGCGCTTGTCGCCATCTTCCACTGTCACTTCACGCAGGATGCGGATGAACTTCTTGGCGGCGTCCTGTTCTTCCAGGCCAGCCGATTGAATCAGGAATACGAAAGGTCCGGCGCTACCATCCATGATCGGGACTTCGGACGCGGAGAGCTCGACGTAGGCGTTATCGATGCCCAGGCCTGCCATGGCCGAGAGCAAGTGCTCTACCGTGTCCACTTTGACGTCACCGTTAACGAGCGTGGTCGACATAGTGGTTTCACCAACGTTTTCCGCGCGGGCAGGAATCTGCACCACGGGATCGAGGTCGGCGCGACAAAACACAATGCCAGTGTCGACAGGCGCTGGCTTGAGGGTCAGATAGACCTTCTCCCCGGAGTGCAGGCCGACACCTGTGGCACGGATAATATTCTTCAGGGTGCGTTGTTTAATCATGGCATGGGCCGCTTCAGCGCAAATTGCGAACTGGTATCAACAAAGGCTGGCGATGATAGCAGACCACGCCTTTGCTGAACACCAATCACCTTCATAGCCCTGATACATTTCATCAATCGGCCTGACGACGCAGGAAAGCCGGGATGTCCAGGTAGTCCAGGTCATCTTGCGGATTCATCTTCGCGGCAGTCGCAGCACCGGCCTGGGCCTGGTTGCGCATGACGGTCGGACGGTCCAGGTCACGGTAGTTCACCGCTGGAGCTTCCTGACGAACAGGGGCCTGTTGTTGTGGCTGTGCAGCCATCGAAGTGTGAACGGTATTGTCGATGACCTTCACAGGCTTCTCGATTTTAGCGCCCAGACCGGTTGCAACGACAGTCACGTGCAGCTCGTCGCGCATGTCCGGATCGATAACGGTACCGACCTTGACCATCGCGTGTTCCGAAGCGAATGCCTCGATGATGCTGCCCACGTCGGAGTATTCGCCCAGGGACAGATCCGGACCGGCGGTAATGTTTACCAGGATGCCGCGAGCGCCTTGCAGGTTCACGTCTTCCAGCAGCGGGTTGCGAATGGCCGCTTCGGTGGCCTCGCGTGCACGGTTCGGACCGCTGGCGCAGCCAGTGCCCATCATCGCCATGCCCATTTCGCTCATCACTGTACGCACGTCGGCGAAGTCGACGTTGATCATGCCCGGACGCTTGATGATGTCGGAGATACCGCGAACGGCACCGGCCAGTACATCGTCAGCCTTGGCGAAAGCCGACAGCAGGCTGGCGTCTTTACCGAGGATGGTCAGCAGCTTCTCGTTGGGAATGGTGATCAACGAGTCGACGCTTTCGGAGAGCATGCGGATGCCTTCGTCGGCGATCTGCATACGCTTGCGGCCTTCGAACGGGAATGGACGGGTCACCACCGCAACGGTGAGGATGCCCATTTCCTTGGCCACTTCGGCGATGATCGGCGCAGCACCGGTACCGGTACCGCCGCCCATGCCAGTGGTGATGAACACCATGTTGGTGCCCTGCAGGACTTCGGCAATGCGCTCACGGTCTTCCAGAGCAGCTTGACGGCCGACTTCAGGGTTGGCGCCAGCGCCCAGGCCCTTGGTCACGCCGGTGCCCAGTTGCAGGATGGTACGCGCGCCGATGTTTTTCAGCGCTTGAGCATCGGTGTTGGCGCAGATGAACTCGACGCCTTCGATGTTGCTCTTGACCATGTGGTTGACAGCGTTGCCGCCGCCACCGCCGACACCGATAACTTTGATTACCGGGCTTGCGGGGATGTTGTCTACGAGTTCGAACATTTTCCCTCTCCTTTACATTCTCTAGTTTTTTCGCCTACTGCGTGCTTCGGTGTAACGGTGTTGCGGTAAATCTTCAGAAATTGCCCTGGACCCACTTCTTCAGGCGGTCCAGCAGCGGAGCCTGTGGCTCTTCGTTGCTGTAGCTGTCGCGGCTGCCGATGCCCGAGAACGAGATGCCATCGGACTGCTTCTGCAGGCCGTACATCAACAGGCCGACGCCGGTGGAATAGATCGGGTTGCGTACTACGTCATCCAGACCTTTCACGCCATGCGGTACGCCCAGGCGCACCGGCATGTGGAAGATTTCCTCGGCCAGTTCAGTGGCACCTTCCATCTTCGCGGTACCGCCGGTCAGCACGATGCCGGCCGGGATCAGATCTTCGTAGCCGCTGCGGCGCAGTTCGGCCTGGATCAGCGTGAACAGTTCGTCGTAGCGCGGCTCGACCA
Source organism: Pseudomonas sp. GNP012 (assembly GCF_054343835.1). Lineage (NCBI taxonomy): Bacteria > Pseudomonadati > Pseudomonadota > Gammaproteobacteria > Pseudomonadales > Pseudomonadaceae > Pseudomonas > Pseudomonas sp. GNP012. The sequence goes on from NZ_JBTGUU010000001.1 coordinate 4,420,825, forward strand.
CTTCGGCCAGGGCCTGGCGGGACAGTTCGCGTGGTGGACGGTCGCCAACGCTTGGCACCTTGATGGTTTCACCGGCACCGGCCAGTTTGGCCAGGGCGCAGGCGTAGCGAATCTTGATTTCTTCGGCGTACTGGGTCGGAGTGCGCAACGCCATGGCGATGTCGTTGGTCACCTGGTCGCCGGCAATCGGGATGACCGCGGTGTGACGGATCGCACCTTCGGTGAAGATCGCGATGTCGGTGGTACCGCCACCGATGTCCACCAGGCACACGCCCAGCTCTTTCTCGTCGTCGGTCAGCACCGAGTAGGCGGAAGCCAGCTGCTCGAGAATGATGTCGTCGATTTCCAGGCCGCAGCGACGCACGCATTTTTCGATGTTCTGCGCGGCATTGACGGCGCAGGTGACCACGTGGACCTTGGCTTCCAGACGCACGCCGGACATGCCCAGCGGCTCGCGGACGCCTTCCTGGTTATCGATCACGTAGTCTTGCGGCAAGGTGTGCAGCACGCGCTGGTCAGCCGGGATCGCCACGGCCTGGGCAGCGTCGAGCACGCGTTCGAGGTCGGCCGAGCTGACTTCGCGATCACGAATCGCCACGATGCCGTGGGAGTTCAGGCTGCGGATGTGATTGCCGGCCACGCCGACGAATGCCGAGTGAATGCGGCAACCGGCCATCAACTGCGCTTCTTCGATGGCGCGCTGGATCGATTGCACGGTGGATTCGATATTCACCACCACGCCTTTTTTCAGGCCACGGGACGGATGGGTACCGATCCCGACGATTTCCAGCGTGCCGTCGTCCGCGACCTCGCCTACCAGCGCCACCACCTTGGAGGTGCCGATATCGAGACCGACGATCATTTTGCCGCTTTGCACGTTTGCCATGGGTCCTGCCTCTTCTTAATTCTTCGCGACAGCGGGTTGGGCTGCCGTGGGCGCTACAGGTTCCCGCCAGCCAACGGCGAGGCCGTTGGCGTAGCGCAGATCGATGCGCGCAATGTTCGTAATCTGTTCTTTGAGCGTCTTGTCATAGATGGCGATGAAGCGGCGCATCTTTTCCACCTGGTTGCCGCGTCCGAGCAGCAGTTCGATCCCCGGGCCGGCACTTCCGGGTCCGGTGGTCAGGAACCAGCTGCCGCGTTCACGCAACTCCAGGCGTGCAATCGAGAAGCCCAGAGGCCGGAGCATCTGACTCAACACCTGGTATTGCTGCATCACCTGCTGCTGGGCCCGCTGCGGGCCGAACAGCTGAGGCAAGTGTTCGTAGTTCGCCAGCTCGCGCGGGGTGAAGGCCTGGCCCTGGTTGTTCAACAGCGATTCGTCACCCCAACGGGCCACCGGCAGTTGTTCTTCCAGGCGGATCACCACTTGATCCGGCCACACCCGACGCACTTCGGCGTGGGCAATCCATGGCATCGTTTCAAGCTCGGTGCGCATGCTCGCCAGGTCGATGGTGAAGAAGCTCGACGCCACGTACGGGGCGATCCGCTGCTGCACCGCTTGCTGGCTGATGTAACTCAGGTCGCCCTGCACGTTGATCCTGGAGATCGGCCGGTCGGCATACGGCAACAAGCGTGTCGCGCCTTCGTAAGTACCGAACCCCAAGGCCACCAGCAGCACCGGCCAGAACAACGCTTTGAGAAAACCGAAGTTGGCTTTCGGCAGGCGCGCGGACATCGGCTCTTTGGCCACCATTCGGCTGGCACCCCGTGGCACCGGCTTGCGGCCGGGTGCGGGAGGCTGATGTCTGAGCTGAGCGCCTTGCATGGCCTTAACCTCTCGTCGACTCTTGGTAACCGGCAGCATTGCCGGCAACGCTCTCGGCCAGAATGGCCAGGACCAGTTGCTGGAAATCCAGACCGGCGGCACGGGCCGCCATCGGCACCAGGCTGTGATCGGTCATGCCCGGTGCGGTGTTGACTTCCAGGAACCAGAACTGCCCTTCGGCGTCCTGCATCACGTCTGCCCTGCCCCAACCGGCGATACCCAGCGCTTCACAGGCTTTCGCCGTGAGTTCCATGAGTTCCTGTTCCTTGACGCGGTCCAGACCACATGGAATGCGGTACTGGGTATCGTTGGCGATGTACTTGGCGTCGTAGTCGTAGAAGCTGTGCGTCGTGCCCAGGGCAATCGGAGGCAACACCTGGTCACGCAGAGTGGCGATGGTGAACTCCGGACCGTGAATCCATTGCTCGACCAACACTTGCGAATCGTAGGTACTGGCCGCTTTCCATGCGTCGATCAATTCGGACGCGGAACTCACTTTGGCCATACCGATACTTGAACCTTCATGGGCCGGTTTGACGATCAAAGGGAAGCCCAGTTCCGTCGCTGCCGAAATACAATCGGCCTCGCTGCAAAGGACTGCGTGACGTGGCGTCGGAATGCCCAGGCTGTGCCAGACCTGCTTGGTGCGCAGTTTGTCCATCGCCAGGGCCGACGCCAGGATGCCGCTGCCGGTGTACGGAATGCCCAGGCATTCGAGCAGGCCCTGCATGCTGCCGTCTTCACCGCCACGACCGTGGAGGATGATGAAGGCGCGGTCGATCTTTTCGCTCTGCAGACGCTGCAGCAGGTCATCGCCCACGTCGAGGCCGAACGCGTCGACACCGGCGCTAAGCAGCGCGTCGAGAACCGCGTTGCCCGACTTCAGGGACACCTCGCGCTCGGCGCTCTTGCCGCCGAACAGCACGGCGACGCGGCCGAAGTCTTTCGGCGCGATCGTGGAGACCAGGTTGGCGTAGGCAGCAGTCATTTCAACTTCCCCTTCTCCGGTGCGGCAACGGCGCCGGCGAACAACTCGCTTTTCAACAGTTTCGGTGCGAGACCACCGATATCACCGGCGCCCTGGCACAGCAGGATGTCGCCGGCACGCAGCAGCGGCTTGACCACTGGCGCGAGGTCGACACCACGCTCGATGTAGATCGGGTCGAGCTGGCCACGCTGACGGATGCTGTTGCACAGTTTGCGGCTGTCGGCACCCGGAATCGGCTCTTCGCCGGCCGGATAGACCTCCATCAGCAGCAGTACGTTGGCGTCGGCCAGCACATTGACGAAATCGTCGTACAGGTCGCGGGTGCGGCTGTAACGGTGCGGCTGGTAGACCATCACCAGGCGGCGCTCCGGCCAGCCACCGCGTACGGCCTTGATCACGGCCGCGACTTCGGTCGGGTGGTGACCGTAGTCATCGACCAGCATCACGTTGCCACCGTCAACCGGCAGTTCGCCATAGACCTGGAAGCGTCGGCCAACACCCTGGAAGCCGGACAGGCCCTGGACGATGGCTTCATCGCTGACGCCTTCGTCGGTGGCGATGCAGATGGTTGCCAGTGCGTTCAATACGTTGTGGTTGCCCGGCATGTTCACCGACACATCCAGCGGCTCGCGGTCAGGGCGCAGCACAGTGAAGAAAGTCTGCATGCCCTGCTGGCGCACGTTGATGGCGCGCACGTCGCAGTCTTCGCCGAAGCCGTAGGTCACAGTCGGACGCTTTACCTGCGGGAGGATTTCACGCACCACCGGATCGTCCAGACACACCACCGCCAGGCCGTAGAACGGCAGGTTGTGCAGGAACTCGACGAAGGTTTTCTTCAGCTTGTTGAAGTCACCGTCGTAGGTCGCCATGTGATCGGCGTCGATGTTGGTGACCACGGCCACCAGCGGCTGCAAGTGCAGGAAGCTGGCGTCGCTTTCGTCGGCTTCGGCGATCAGGTAGCGACTGGTGCCAAGCTGGGCATTGGTGCCCGCGGCATTCAGGCGGCCACCGATGACGAACGTCGGGTCCAGGCCACCGGCGGCGAACACCGAGGCGATCAGGCTGGTGGTGGTGGTTTTGCCGTGGGTACCGGCAACGGCGATGCCGTGGCGGTAGCGCATCAGTTCAGCCAGCATTTCTGCACGCGGCACCACCGGAATACGGCGCTCCAGTGCGGTTGCGACTTCCGGGTTGGACGTGTTCACGGCACTCGACACCACCAGCACGTCGGCGGCAGCGGCGTTCTCGGCACGGTGGCCGATGAAGATCTGCGCCCCGAAGGACTCCAGACGCTCAGTCACCGGCGAAGCCTTCAGGTCGGAGCCGGACACTGCATAACCCAGGTTCAGCAGCACTTCGGCGATCCCGCACATGCCCACACCGCCGATACCGACGAAGTGGATGCGACGGATACGGCGCATTTCCGGTTGTGGCATGGCTTTCTGACTCTCAACCATGGGCCACCTCCAGGCAGCTATCGACGACGTTACGGGTGGCATCGGGTTTGGCGAGGCGGCGTGCCGCGGTAGCCATTTCGTTGAGTCGTTGTGGTTGCATCAGGACCTCTGTCAGGCGAGCGGCAAGATCCGCTGCACCAGTCGTTCTTTGTGGCATCAGGAAGGCTGCGCCTTCACGGGCCAAATATTCGGCGTTGCGGGTCTGGTGATCGTCGATGGCGTGGGGCAAAGGCACCAGCATCGAGGGCAGACCGGCGGCGGCCAGTTCACTGATGGTCAGCGCGCCTGCGCGACAGACCACCAGGTCGGCCCAGCTGTAGGCTTGGGCCATGTCTTTGATGAAGGGCTGCACCTGCGCCTCGACGCCAGCCGCGCGATAGCGCTCTGCAGTCACTTCATCGTGGTTTTTGCCGGCCTGATGGAACACTTCCGGACGCAAGTCGACAGCGACTTGCGACAGGGCTTCAGGCAGCAACTTGTTCAACGGCTCTGCGCCAAGGCTTCCGCCCAGGATCAGCAAACGCGCCTTGCGACCGGCCAGGGCAGGTCGCAATGTCTCGAGGAACAGCTCGGTGCGCACCGGGTTACCGGTGGTCCGGCGGCTGTCCGACAGGGTAAAGGTGTCGGGGAACGCTTCACAGACTCGGGCGGCCAACGGCACCAGCAACCGATTGGCGGTACCGGCCACGGCGTTCTGTTCATGAACGATCACCGGCACGCCGGCCAGTTTGGCTGCGACACCGCCAGGGCCGGTCACAAAGCCACCAAAGCCCACGACGCAGACCGGTTGCAGACGGCGAATGATCGCCCGTGCCTGCCAGACCGACTTGAACAACATGAACGGTGCCTTGAGCAGGGACAATTTGCCCTTGCCGCGCAGACCGCTGGCGTTGATCCGGTGCAGTTCGATGCCGGCTGCCGGCACCAGATCGTTCTCGATGCCACGCGGGGTTCCGAGCCAGTGCACGGTATAGCCGCGCGCCTGGAATTCGCGGGCACAGGCCAGCGCCGGGAACACGTGGCCCCCGGTGCCGCCGGCCATGATCATCACGTTAGCGCCCATGGTGCGGCTCCTCGGCGAAGTCGCTCTCATGGAACTCCATCTCCTCGCTGCCCAGGTGGGTTCGACTTTCCCACTCGATGCGCAGCAACAAGCCGAGACAGGCACAGCAGATCACCAACGAACTGCCGCCGTAACTGAGGAACGGCAGGGTCAGCCCCTTGGTCGGCAACAGGCCGACGTTCACGCCGATGTTGATCAGGAACTGGCCGATCCACAGGAACGACAGACCGTAGGCAACATAGGCGGCGAAGAACTGCTTGGCCTTCTCGGCCCAGAGTCCGATGTACATGCCACGAATACACACGAAGACGAACAGTGCCACGGTGCACAACGAACCCACCGCGCCCAGCTCTTCAGCCAGGACCGAGAACACGAAGTCAGTGTGGGCCTCAGGCAGGTAGAACTGTTTCTGCACGCTGTTGCCCAGGCCGACACCGAACCATTCACCGCGACCGAAAGCGATCAATGCCTGGGACAACTGATAACCGGCACCGAACTGGTCGGCCCACGGATCGGCGAAGTTGGTCAGGCGCGCCATCCGATACGGCTGCATTTGAATCAACAGCACCACCGCGCCGACGGCCAGGACCACCATCAGGGAAAAACGGAACAGCCCGACGCCGCCAAGGAACAGCATCGCCGCCGCGGCCCCCATCATCACGACCGTTGCACCGAAGTCCGGCTCCATCAGCAGCAGGCCCGCCATCGGCAGCAGTACGATGAACGGCTTGAAGAAGCCCATCCAGCTTTCACGCACTTCCTTCTGGCGACGCACCAGATAACCGGCGAGGTAGATCACCACGAACACCTTGGCGATCTCGGAAGGCTGGACGTTGAAGAAACTGAAGCCGATCCAGCGCATCGAACCATTAACCTCACGGCCGATCCCCGGAATGATCACCATGATCAGCAAGCCGAACGCACCCAGCAGCATCAGCCAGCCCAGGCGTTGCCAGGTGGCGATCGGGATCATCATGGTAACGATGCAGGCACCCAGGCCCAGCACCGCGTAAATAAGGTGGCGGATCATGTAATACAGCGCGCTGCCCGACTGCACGGCCGCCACTTCGGTCGATGCCGAGGCAATCATGATCAGTCCCAGGCCGAGCAGCGTCAGGCAACCGGCGAGCATCGGGAAGTCGAGGTCGATACCGCGCCCGGTGATGAGCGGCGATGGATAGGGCTTGATGATGCCTTTGAGGCTCATGCCAGATCCTCCACGGCTTGGACGAACTGGTGGCCACGGTCTTCGTAGTTCTTGAACATGTCGAAGCTGGCGCAGGCTGGCGACAGCAGCACTACGTCGCCCGGCTGGGCGGCGGCGCGGCATCGTTCGACGGCTTCGACCAGGGAAGCGGCGCGGATCAGCGGAACGGCGTCGCCAATGGCCTCGCCGATCTTGTCGGAGTCGCGGCCCATCAGCACCACGGCGCGGCAGTTGGCCGCCACCGGATCGCGCAGGTCCTTGAACTCGGCACCCTTGCCGTCACCGCCGGCGATCAGCACGACTTTGCCGTCGATGTCCGCGCCCAGGCCTTCGATGGCGGCCAGCGCGGCGCCTACGTTGGTGGCCTTGGAGTCGTTGTAGTAACCCACGCCATCAAGGTCGCGGACCCATTGGCAGCGGTGCTCGAGGCCGGCAAAGGTGCGCAGGCTCGACAGCATGGCATCGAACGGCAGACCGACCGCATGGCCAAGGGCCAGGGCCGCCAGGGCGTTGGACTGGTTGTGGGCACCGCGAATCTTCAATTCGCGCACCGGCATCAGGTTCTGGAATTCGAAGGCCAGGTATTTCTCGCCGTCTTCTTCACGGATGCCGAAGGCTTTGAAATCCGGTTTGCTCAGGCCGAAGGTCCAGCACGGCTGGCCCTCGCCCATCAACGGACGGCTCAGGGCATCCTGGCGATTGACCACGAACTGTCTGGCACCACGGAAGATCCGGTGTTTGGCCAGGTGATAGGCCGGCAGACCGCTGTAACGGTCCATGTGGTCTTCGCTGACGTTGAGCACGGTCGCCACTTCGGCGTTGAGTTGATCGGTGGTTTCCAGCTGGAAACTCGACAACTCCATCACGTACAGCTCGACGTCATCGCGCAGCAGATCCAGCGCCGGGGTACCGAGGTTGCCGCCGACGGCCACACGCTTGCCCGCCGCCGCCGCCATTTCGCCGACCAGGGTGGTGACGGTGCTTTTCGCGTTGGAACCGCTGATGGCCACGATCGGCGCCTTCGCGTTACGCGCGAACAGCTCGATGTCACCGGACAATTTCACGCCACGTGCGGCGGCGGCCTGCAGGGCCGGGGTCGCCAGCGCCAGGCCGGGGCTCACGTAGAGCTCGTCGGCGCGGCACAGGAATTCGACGTCCAGCTCGCCACAACGCACTTCCACGTGCGGATAGTCACGCTTGAGCGTGGCCAGTTCCGGTGGATTTTCCCGCGTATCGGCCACTGCAAACGCCACGCCCCGGTTCGCCAGGAAGCGAACCAGGGACATGCCGCTCTTGCCGAGGCCGACAACGATGCGGAAGTGGTCAGAAGCGATCAGAGACACGAGTTTCTACCTCAGCTTCAGGGTGGCAAGGCCGATCAGCACGAGAATCACGGTGATGATCCAGAAACGGACGATCACTCGTGGCTCGGGCCAACCCTTGAGTTCAAAGTGGTGGTGAATGGGCGCCATGCGGAATACGCGGCGACCGGTCAGTTTAAAAGAGGCGACCTGAATGACGACTGACAGGGTTTCCATTACGAACACGCCGCCCATGATGAACAGGACGATTTCCTGACGGACGATCACCGCGATGGTGCCCAGAGCCGCGCCCAGCGCCAGTGCGCCGACGTCGCCCATGAAGACTTGCGCTGGATAAGTGTTGAACCACAGGAAGCCCAGGCCGGCTCCGATCAGTGCGCCGCAGAACACGATCAGTTCGCCCGCGCCCGGTACATAGGGAATCAGCAGGTATTCGGCGAATTTCACGTTACCCGACAGGTAGCAGAAAATGCCCAGGCCGCCGCCCACCATCACCGTCGGCATGATCGCCAGGCCGTCGAGGCCGTCGGTCAGGTTGACCGCGTTGCTCGAACCGACAATCACGAAATAGGTGAGGACGATGAAGCCTGCGCCCAGTGGAATGCTGTAGTCCTTGAGCATCGGCAGGATCAGCGTGGTTTCCACCGGCGTGGCGGCAGTCATATAAAGGAAGATCGCCGCACCCAGGCCGAATACCGATTGCCAGAAGTATTTCCAGCGGCTTGGCAAGCCACGGGAGTTTTTCTCGATCACCTTGCGGTAGTCGTCGACCCAGCCGATGGCGCCGAACAGCAAGGTCACCAACAGTACGACCCAGACGTAACGGTTGGTCAGGTCAGCCCAAAGCAGGGTGCTGACGCCGATGGACGAAAGGATCAGCGCGCCGCCCATGGTCGGTGTACCCGACTTGGACAGGTGCGACTGCGGGCCGTCGTTGCGAACGGACTGGCCGATCTGACGGTTCTGCAAAGTTCGGATCATCCACGGGCCGTAGCACAGCGACAAGACCAGCGCGGTCAGTACACCGAGAATCCCGCGCAGGGTCAGGTACTGGAAGACCGCGAAGCCTTTGTAGAACTGTTGCAGATACTCCGCTAGCAGCAGCAGCATTAATGTTTCTCCAGGCTGGACCCGCACAAGGCGGCGACGACGTTTTCCATCGCAGCGCTGCGCGACCCCTTGATCAAAATGGTGGTGTTTGTGTCTTGCTCGGCGCCCAGGGCATTGATCAGTTCAGCCTGCGTGCTGAAGTGAAAAGCCTCTGGACCGAATGCTTTCACGGCGTGGGCCATCATTGGCCCGACGGCGTACAGCGCGCAAACCTTGCCACGGGCGTACTCGCCCACGTCGCGGTGCCCCTGCTCCGCCCACTCGCCCAACTCGCCGATATCCCCGAGCACCAGGACGGTGCGACCGGAAAAGCCGGCCAGTATATCAACGGCAGCGCACATGGAGGTGGGGTTGGCGTTGTAAGTGTCATCGATCACGCGCATGCCATTGCTGGCCAATTGCGCGACGGTGCGACCCTTGACTGGTTGCACCGCGCCAAGACCGGTGGCGATACCGAACAGCGACACACCCAGGGCATGGGCGGCAGCGGCGGCGGCCATGGCATTGGCGACGTTATGGGTGCCGAGCAGGTTCAGTTGAACACGCTCTACACCTTCAGGGCTGTGCAGATTGAATGCCGGGCAGCCACGGGCATCGGTGGCCAGGTCACTGGCGTAGAAATCGGCGCTGGTGTTGCTCAACGCAAACGTCAGCACCTTGCGATCACCGGCACGCGTCTTCCAGATACCGAATGCCTTGTCGTCGAGATTGAGCACTGCGACGCCATCGGCCTCCAGCCCTTCGATGATCTCGCCCTTGGCTTCAACGATTTTTTCCGGGCCACCAAACTCGCCGACGTGGGCGGTCCCGGCATTGTTGAGAATGGCCACGTGCGGTTTGGTCAGGCCAACGGTGTAGGCAATTTCGCCGAGGCGCGAAGCACCGAGCTCGATCACTGCCGCCGTATGCTCCGGCGCCAGTTCGAGCAGGGTCAGCGGCACGCCGAGATCGTTGTTCAGGTTGCCACGGGTCGCCAGTACCGGGCCACGGGTGCGCAGGATGCTCGCAAGCATTTCCTTGACCGTGGTCTTGCCGCTCGAACCGGTGACGGCCGCGACCGGATGGGTGTAGGCGGCGCGATTGAGCGCACCCAACTGCCCGAGGGCCTGGCGAGTATCGCTGACCAGCAACTGCGGCAGTGTGCTGTCGGCGACTTCGCGTTCGACCAGCGCGGCCACGGCGCCCTTGGCAGCGACTTCATTCAGATAATCATGGCCATCGAAGCGTGGACCGGCCAGGGCAATAAACAGCTGACCCGGCTTGATGGCGCGGCTGTCGATGCTGACGCCGTCGAAACTGGCATCGGTCGACACCAGGCGAGCATTCAGCGCGCCGGTCAGTTCGCTCAGTTGCAAGGCCTTAAGCATGGGCCACCCCCCATGCGGTCAAGGCATGATCGGCCTCGACAAGATCGGAAAAGGCATGACGCTCGCCGTTGATTTCCTGATAGTCCTCGTGACCTTTGCCGGCCAGGACAATCACGTCATCCACCGAGGCACTGGCGATCAGCCGGGCAATCGCCTGACCACGACCGGCAACGAACTCCACTTTATCCACAGCCGTGAAACCGGCGCGGATGTCATCGAAAATCACCGATGGATCTTCAGTGCGCGGGTTGTCGTCGGTCACCAGCACGCCATCGGCCAGGCGCTCGACCACTTCGGCCATCAACGGACGCTTGCCGCGATCGCGGTCACCGCCACAGCCGAACAGGCAGAGCAATCGGCCCTTGGCGTGTGGACGCAGGGCCGTCAGGACTTTCTCCAGGGCATCCGGGGTGTGGGCATAATCGACCACCACCAGCGGTTGAGTGCCGCCGCCGAGGCGCTGCATGCGACCGGCCGGGCCTTCGAGTTTCGGCAGCACCTTGAGAATTTCGTCCAGTGCGTAATCCAGGCCAAGCAAGGCGCCAACCGCGGCGAGCACGTTGCTCAGGTTGAAACGGCCGAGCAAGGTGCTGCGCAAATGGTGTTCACCCTGCGGCGTGACCAGCGTGGCGCGCACGCCTTCGTCGTCGAACTGCGCTTGACGGCAATAGAGGTAGGCACTGCTGTCGAGCAGGCTGTAGGTGATCAACCGCGATTCACGTTTTTCAGCAGCCAGTTGCCGCCCGAAGTCGTCGTCGAGGTTAACCACCCGGCACTTCAGATCGTTCCAGGCGAACAGCCTGGCCTTGGCTTCACCGTAGGCCCGCATGGTGCCGTGGTAATCCAGATGATCGCGAGACAGGTTGGTCATCACCGCCACGTCGAAGGCCAGTGCCGTCACGCGGCCCTGGTCCAGACCATGGGAAGAGACTTCCATCGCCACGGCTTTGGCGCCGGCCTTTTTCAGGTCGCCCAGCGTCGCCTGCATGGCAATCGGGTTCGGCGTGGTGTGCAGGCCGCTTTCCAATGCACCGTAGAAGCCGCAACCGAGGGTGCCGACGATGCCGCAATGCTGACCAAGCAGATCCAGCGCCTGGGCAACCAGTTGAGTGACACTGGTTTTGCCGTTGGTGCCGGTCACGCCGATCAGGTTCAGATGATGGCTTGGCTCGCCATAAAAACGTCCGGCGATGTCCGACAACTGAGCGGCCAGCCCTTTGACCGGAATCAAGGGAACCTCGGTGATTGGCAGCACAGTGGCACCCTCCACCTCATAGGCCACCGCAGCCGCGCCGCGTTGCAAGGCGTCGGCAATGTGTGCACGCCCATCGAATTTCCCGCCCGGCACGGCGAGGAACAGATCGCCCGCTCGCACGTTGCGGCTGTCCAGGGCGAGCTCGCGAATCAGTAGATCGTGGCCGGCGTGAGGGAAAATTTTGTTCAGGCTCAGAGACATCAGCCACGCCCTCCATTGGCTTTCAGCGGAACGACCGGTGTTGCGTTCGCTTGTTGAGTAGGTGGCAGGTTGTCCGGCGTGATGTTCATCAGGCGCAGGGTGCCCGACATCACACGGCTGAACACCGGCGCGGAGACCAGGCCACCGAAGTAACCGGCCTTGGTCGGCTCATCGATTACGACCACGATGGCGTAGCGTGGATCGTTCATCGGGCCGAAACCGGCGAACAGCGAACGGTAGGAGTTCTCGGCGTAACCCTTGGTACCGACCGAGGTTTTACGCGCAGTACCCGACTTGCCACCCACGTGATACGCCGGCACCTGCGCACGGAACACACCGCGCGGGGCTTCGATCACTTGCTGCAGCATGGTTTGCATGGTTTTCGCGACAGCTTCTGGCAATACCTCTGTGGTTTGCGGTGCCTTGTCGGTCTTGATCAGGGTCAGCGGCGCGAGGCGGCCGTTGTTGGCCAGGGCCGAGAAGGCGTGGACCAACTGGATCGCGGTCACGGAAATACCGTAGCCATAGGACAGCGTGGCGGTTTCCGCCTTACGCCATTCGCGATAATTCGGCAGGTTGCCAACGCGTTCACCCGGGAAGCCCAGGCCGGTGTCCTGGCCGAGACCGAGTTTCTGCGCCAGACGGAAAATGGTTTCGCCGCCGATATCGAACGCGACCTTGCTCATCCCGACGTTACTGGAGTTGATAAGGATGCCGGTCAGGTCGAGCACCGGGCCTTCGGTCTTGGAAACGTCCTTGATGGTGTACTTGCCAATCTGCAAGGAGCCCGGATACACCTCGACGGTGTCGCTCGGTTTCCAGCGACCGGTTTCGATGGCGGCGCTCATCGAGATCGCTTTCATGGTCGAACCCGGCTCGAACACGTCGATCATCGCGCGGTTACGCATCATCGCCGGTTGCAGGTTGCGACGGTTGTTCGGGTTGTAGGTAGGCTGGTTGACCATCGCGAGAATCTCGCCGGTCTTCACGTCCATGATCACCAGGCTGCCGGCCTTGGCGCCGTTCTCGATGATCGCGTTGCGCAATTCGCGGTTGGCCAGGTATTGCAGGCGCAGGTCAATGGACAACGCCAAGGGCTTGCCGGCCTTGGCGTTTTTGGTGACCTGGACATCCTTGATCAGCCGGCCGCGCCGGTCCTTGATCACTTGACGCTTGCCGGGAACCCCGGCCAGCCATTCATCGTAGGCCAGTTCGACGCCTTCACGACCATGATCGTCGATGTCGGTAAACCCGACCATATGGGCGGTGACTTCGCCGGCAGGATAAAAGCGCCGGAACTCTTCGATGCCATAAACACCCGGCACTTTCAGATCGAGCACAGCCTGGCCCTGCTCCGGGGTCAGCCCGCGCACCAGATAGATGAATTCTTTGTTGGCCTGAGCTTCGAGTCGTTCGGCCAGGGCTTTCGGGTCCTGCCCCAAGGCAGCCGCCAGTGCCGGCCACTTCTCTTTGGCCGTTTGCATTTCCTTGGCATTGGCCCAAAGGGTGGTGACCGGAGTACTCACGGCCAAAGGCTCGCCGTTACGGTCGGTGATCAGGCCACGGTGAGCCGGAATCGGAATATGACGAACACTACGGGCATCGCCCTGACCTTTAAGGAAGGCACGGTCGACCACTTGCAAATCGATGATGCGCCAGGCAATCGCGGCCACCATGATGCCGAGCAAGCCCAGCACCAGGCGGAACCGCCAAGGAAAGAGTGCACCTTCGAGTTTCATCATGGCGCCACCATCTTCACGTCAGCGGCACCGGGGATGTGCATTTTCAATTGTTCGGTGGCCAGCACTTCGATACGGCTGTGGGCGGTCCAGGTGCTCTGCTCCAGAATCAACCGCCCCCACTCTGCCTGCGCCTTGTCGCGCACGCTCAATTCGTTGTACAGCGAATTCAATAGCTGACGGTTCCAGTGCGCGCTGTAGGACACGCCGATGGCCGAAACGAGCACGCCGACAAACAGCAGCAGCATGAAGAAGCTTCCGCCGGGCAATGGCTTGGCGAAAAGCTTGCTCACCGCAGCTTCTCCGCCACACGCATGACAGCGCTTCGCGAACGTGGGTTGGCTTTGAGTTCGGCGTCAGAGGCCGTCTGCGCTTTGCCATGGACTTTGATTTTCGGTTCGAAGGCGACATGCCGAACCGGCAGATTGCGCGGCAGGTTGTCGGCTTCGCCTTTCACCAGCTTGCGCATGAACAGTTTGACGATACGGTCTTCCAGCGAGTGGAAGCTGATCACCACCAGGCGACCGCCCACTTCCAGGCACTCCAGAGCGGCTTCGAGGCCGGCTTCCAGATCACCCAGTTCGTTGTTGACGTGAATGCGCAGGCCCTGAAATGCACGGGTTGCGGGGTTCTTGCCTTTTTCCCACGCCGGGTTGGCGACCTTCAGGACTTCTGCCAGGTCACCGGTGCGCTCGAATGGCTTGATGTCGCGGCGCTCAACCACGGCACGGGCCATGCGACCGGAGAAACGCTCTTCGCCGTATTCCTTGAACACCCGGGCGATTTCTTCCACGGGCGCGGTGTTGACGAATTCGGCGGCGCTGATGCCACGGGACGGATCCATGCGCATGTCCAGCGGGCCGTCGTTGAGGAAGCTGAAACCGCGCTCAGGGTCATCGAGCTGTGGCGAAGACACGCCCAGATCCAGCAGAACGCCGCTGACCCTGCCGGCCAGACCGCGTTCGGCGACTTCCGAACCGAGCTCGGCAAAGCTGCGCTGCACAACGACAAAGCGGCCGTCTTCGGCCGCTAGCGTCTGCCCGGTGGCAATCGCTTGTGGATCTTTGTCGAATCCGAGCAAGCGACCATCGGGACCGAGCTGGCTGAGAATCAACCGGCTGTGCCCGCCGCGCCCGAACGTACCGTCCAGATAGCAGCCATCAGGACGTACGGCGAGAGCCTCGACGGCTTCGTCAAGCAGTACGGTGATGTGGTTAAAGCCGCTATCAATAGTCACAGGATCAAATCACGCAGTTCATCAGGCATCGCGCCCGGTTGTTGAATAGCAGCCAGGTCAGCGGCAGAAACCGCGTTCCAGGCATCCTCGTCCCACAATTGGAACTTGTTCAGTTGGCCTACCAACATCGCGCGCTTATCCAACTTGGCATATTCACGAAGACGCGGCGGAACCAGAAAACGACCACTGCCATCGAGCTCGAGATCGACGGCATTACCAATCAGTAAACGTTGCAGGCGGCGGTTCTCTTCGCGAAGCGAAGGCAGTGCGCGCAGTTTGGTTTCAATAATTTCCCACTCATCGAGGGGGTAAACACACAAACAAGGATCAACGGCATCAATTGTCACGATCAATTGACCGGAACTACGCGAATCAAGCTCGTCACGGTACCGGCTCGGCATTGCGAGACGGCCCTTTGCATCGAGACTGATAGCGTTGGCTCCGCGAAACACGTCAGCGTTTCTCCAAATTCTAGCGTTTTGAGTTCAAAAAACCCACTTCATGCCACTTTCCGCCACTTGCGCACACTATAGGAATGCGCCCACCACACCGTCAAGGCGCGGATTAAAGGAAAACCCTTACAGAACTGAGATTTAGGATCATTAGCGGAGGGGTAACGAGAATCCGGCACATGAAACTGCCCGATAACTTGAATTAGCGCAGGAGGCTGCGTTCGAAAGTTAAAGTAATTTATTAAGAGTAAGATTTTTTTGGTATTACAAAAGAGGTTCTGCGGATGAATGTGTAAGGAGGGAAATTGCTATCACCATTCCCCTTGCCCATTGATTTAAGCAGAGGGGAAAAAAAGGTGGAGAGTCGATCTGTAAGCCGGGTTCTGTCTTGAACAGTCATTCGTCTACGATGGCCATCACTGGACATCTTTAGCAACCTACCCGGTCCCAGCGCGGGCCACGCCTTGGGACCCTATTTGGTCTTGCTCCAAGTGGGGTTTACCTAGCCACGAACTGTTGCCAGACGTGCGGTGCGCTCTTACCGCACCTTTTCACCCTTACCGGCGCCGAAGCGCTTAGGCGGTTATTTTCTGTGGCACTTTCCGTAGGCTCACGCCTCCCAGGCATTACCTGGCACTTCGCCCTATGGAGCCCGGACTTTCCTCCCCCCCCTAATTTTCATAGAGGGCAGCGACTGTCCGATCGACTCTCCGCCGCGAAGGTTACCGGCAGAGCGCCCGAAGAACAAGCGTTAAGCGCCGGTGCGCACGCCTGCGCGTCGGGTTTTACTCGCCCTTCTGCTTATCCAGTGCGATCTGATACAGCACATTCTTTCGTTCGCCGGTGATTTGCGCCGCCAAAGCCGCCGCACGCTTGAGCGGCATTTCTTCGAGCAACAGATTGAGGATGCGCATCGACTCACTGCTGACAGCGCCCTCCTCCTCGGGGGCAGACCAGCCCGCCACCAACACTACGCACTCGCCGCGCTGCTGATTGCCGTCCGACTCGACAAACTCGCGCAGCTCGGCCAAAGGCAACCCCTTGAGGGTTTCAAAGGTCTTGGTCAGCTCACGGGCAAGCAGTGCCGGGCGCTCGGGGCCGAACACCAGCTCCATGTCTTGCAGGCATTCGAGTATGCGATGCGGGGCCTCATAGAAGATCAATGTGCGAGGCTCTTCCTTTACCTGTTCGAGGCGCGCTCGCCGCCCCACAGCCTTGGCCGGCAGAAATCCCTCGAAAATGAAACGATCGGATGGCAGCCCCGCCGCCGATAACGCCGCAATCAAGGCGCAGGCACCCGGAACCGGCACCACGCTGATGCCTGCCGCGCGAGCCTGTCGCACCAGGTGATAACCCGGATCGGAAATCAGCGGCGTTCCGGCGTCAGAGATCAATGCCACGTTGTCACCGGCAAGCAGACGCGTGATAAAGCGACTACCTTCATCCCGCTCGTTGTGTTCATGACAGGCGGCCAATGGCGTCGAAATGCCGAAGTGTTGCATCAAGCGCTGCGAATGACGGGTGTCTTCCGCGGCGATCAAGGCCACTTCACGCAGAATCTTCAGCGCCCGCGCACTGATGTCATCCAGGTTGCCGATGGGCGTCGCCACCACATAAAGCGAGCCAGCAGCAGAATTCAAAGCACCTGGAGCAGTCAAAGCGCACACCTCATGATCGGTAAAAGTCGCCATTGTAGCGCGTAGCGAGGCTCATGCTACGCGCATGCAATCGCGCCATCGGCGAGCGTTTGTGCGCCGGTGCAACATTTACACCAGCTAAATTGATCGATTCACGCCAGTAACATCGCGCCCCGGCCAGTGCTTGGGTACAATTCCACGCTAATTTGATCGAGTATCAGGAACGCTTACATGATCGCTTGCCTGCGGCTGTTATCTGCCCTCTGCCTCGCTGCCTTGCTGGCGGCTTGCGCCAGCTCGCCCTCGTCCAGCCTTGGCGAACTACCACGGACACCGGACGCCAGTATCGAGCAACTGCTTGAGAAGGCCGCCCAAAGCAAATCTGCGGAAGATGCCGCCCTTCTGCGCTTGAGCGCTGCCGACCTGGCCTATCGCCAGGGCAATGCCGGCCAGTCCGCGCAAATCCTGCAACAGGTCCCGGTCGAGCAGCTCAAGCCGGGCCCACAGATTTTCGCCAACACCCTGGCGGCTGAACTGGCCATGACCCGCAATCAGCCCAAGGCCGCACTGGCCGCCTTGAGCCACCCAAGCATGCAATACTTGAGCGAACTGCCCGAGGAACAACAGGTCCGCACCGGCACTGTTCACGCCCGCGCCCTGGAGGCCGACGGCCAGACCCTCGCCGCCGCTCGCGAGCGCATTTTCATTGCCCCGATGCTCAAAGGTGAAGCCGCGAGCAAAAACCACGAAGCGATCTGGACCCTGATCGCTTCGCTGCCGACCGAGCAGTTGCAGCCGAACGCCACCGACGATCTCGGCGGCTGGATGGCCCTGGCCCTGACCGTGAAATCCGCCGGCACCCTGGAGCAGCAACAGGCCGCCATCGACAACTGGCGCGCACAGAATCCGAAACACCCGGCTGCCCTTCAATTGCCGCAGCCACTGACCCAACTCAAGGAGCTGGCCAGCCAGCCCCTGAGCAAGATTGCCCTGCTGCTGCCTCAGGATGGCCAGCTGGCCTCGGTTGGCAAAGCATTGCGCGACGGTTTCATGGCTGCCCACTACCAGGCACAACAGGCCGGACAGAAACCACCTGCCATCGAGTTTTATGACAGCTCGCGCCTGACATCCATGGACGAGTTCTACCGCAAGGCCCAGGCCGATGGCGTGCAACTGGTCGTCGGCCCGCTGGAAAAGCCGCTGGTCAAACAGCTGAGCACTCGCCCGCAACTCCCGATCACCACCCTGGCGCTGAACTACAGCGAAGGCGATCAAGGCCCGGCGCAGTTGTTCCAGTTCGGACTTGCCGCTGAAGACGAAGCCCGTGAAGTGTCGCGCCGCGCTCGCGCCGACGGCCTGCATCGCGCAGCCATCATGGTGCCGAAAGGCGAATGGGGCGACCGCGTGCTCAAGGCGTTCAGCCAGGATTGGCAAGCCAATGGCGGTACCATCGTTGCCACCGAACGCGTCGACCAACCGGTCCAGTTGGCCCAGCAGATTGCCGACATGTTCCAGCTGCGCCAGAGCGAAGGTCGCGCCAAGAGCCTGCAAAGCACTGTTGGCTCGCAAGTGGCAGCCCAGCCATCGCGCCGCCAGGACATCGAATTCATCTTCCTCGCCGCAACGCCGCAACAGGCCCAACAGATCAAGCCGACCCTGAACTTCCAGTACGCGGGCGATGTACCGGTCTACGCCACCTCTCACGTGTTCAGCGCCAGCGGCGACGTCAACCAGTACAACGACATGAACGGCATTCGCTTCTGCGAAACACCCTGGCTGCTGGACGCCAATGATCCACTGCGCCGCCAGGTCACCGCCCAGTGGCCACAAGCCGCCGGTAGCCTGGGACGTCTGTACGCCATGGGCGTGGACGCCTATCGGCTGGCGCCGCGCCTGGGCCAGCTCAAGTCTCTGCCGGACAGCCGCATCGACGGTGAGTCGGGCAGCCTCGGCATGACTCAGAGCCAGCGGGTCGTGCGCCAGTTGCCATGGGCCCAGTTCGCCAATGGCCAGATCCAGCGCCTGCCGGACACCGCCCGCTGATGCCTGACAGGTCACGCCAGCAAAGCGGTATGGATGCCGAGCGCCACGCGCTCGAGCATCTTCAACAACAGGGTCTGCGCCTGCTGGCGCAGAACTGGTTGTGCAAACGCGGCGAGCTTGATCTGGTCATGCTAGATGGCGATACAGTAGTATTCGTTGAAGTCCGCTACCGAAAAGACACTCAATGGGGTGGCGCGCTCGATAGCATCGATGAGCGCAAACGGCAAAAGCTGATTTTCGCCGCGCAATATTTTCTTCAGCGCGAGTCGCGCTGGGCCAATTCCCCTTGCCGCTTCGACGTGATTGCCATCGACAGCCACCTCGATCAGCTGAACTGGCTACAGAATGCCTTCGATGGCTGATCACCGGCATCACGAACCGGACACTATCACCCAACACTTTTGCTCTTTGCTTTGCGGGCTGCACATTCACGTGCCGAACAGCCGCGCTAATTAAGGTCACACAGATGGACATGCAATCCCGAATTCGCCAGCTTTTTCAGGCCAGTATCGACACCAAGCAACAGGCGATGGAAGTTCTTGCACCGCACATCGAGCAAGCCAGCCAGGTCATGGTCAACGCCCTGCTCAACGAAGGCAAAATGCTTTCCTGTGGCAACGGTGGCTCAGCCGGCGACGCCCAGCACTTTTCGTCCGAGCTGCTCAATCGCTTTGAGCGCGAGCGCCCGAGCCTGCCGGCCATCGCCTTGACGACCGACAGCTCGACGATCACCTCGATCGCCAACGACTACAGCTATAACGAAATCTTCTCCAAACAGATCCGCGCACTGGGCCAACCGGGCGATGTGTTGCTGGCTATCTCCACCAGCGGCAACTCGGCCAACATAATTCAAGCGATCCAGGCCGCACATGATCGCGAAATGATTGTCGTAGCATTGACGGGACGTGATGGCGGCGGCATGGCGTCGCTGCTGTTGCCCGAGGACGTGGAGATTCGCGTACCGGCCAACGTCACCGCTCGTATTCAAGAAGTCCACCTGCTGGCGATCCATTGCCTTTGCGACTTGATCGACAGCCAATTGTTCGGGAGTGAAGAATGACCCCTAATCGCCTCGGCCTACTGGCCTTGACTCTGTGCCTCGGCATCAGCGGTTGCACCTCGGTGGTGACTGCCAGCCGTGAAGCACCCATTGAAGATGACCGCGGCACTCGCACACTGGGCAGCAAGATCGACGACTCCCTGATCGACACCAAAGTTGGCGTGAACATCGCCAAGGCCGACCCGGCCCTGGACAAGGACTCGCACATCGTCATCACCAGCTACAACGGTGTCGTGCTGCTCGCCGGGCAAACGCCACGCGCAGACCTCAAGGCCAAGGCTGAACAGGCTGCCGTCGCGGTCCAGCGCGTGAAGCAGGTGCACAACGAGCTGCAAGTCATGCCCCCCTCCTCGCTGCTGGCGCGCCAGAATGACACCTGGCTGACCACCAAGATCAAGACCCAGATGCTCGCTGACGCGAACATCCCTGGTTCGCGCATCAAAGTCGTCACTGAAAACGGCATCGTCTACTTGCTGGGCCTGCTGACCAAACAGGAAGCTGCGCAGGCGACCAACCTGGTGCAAGGCGTCTCCGGCGTGCAGAAGATTGTGAAGCTGTTCGAGTACATCGACTGATCCACATCTTGTAAGAGCGAGCTTGCTCGCGAAAAGCGTCCGGTGAATGCGCTCATTCAGGCAGCCCGCGTCATCGTTCACGCCCATCGCGAGCAGGCTCGCTCCTACATCGTTTGAAGGTGGTGAAGTAATAAAAAAGGCGATCCATCCGGATCGCCTTTTTTATTACTTCACCACCTTCAAACTGGGGCGACCGCTTGGACGCGGTGGCTCGCTGTCCGGTGGCGGAAGGTCGTCATCCGGTTCGATGTCGTCGTCCTCGCCCATCGGCGATTCCAGATCGAACACCATACCCTGGCCGTTTTCCCGGGCGTAGATACCCAGGATCGATGCGATAGGCACGTACAAGGTGTGCGGCACACCACCAAAGCGCCCCTCGAAACTGACCGCCTCGTTATCCATGTGCAAGTGGCGCACGGCTTGTGGCGATACGTTCAGGACGATCTGGCCGTCACTGGCAAAGCCTTGAGGCACCTGCACCGACGGATACTCGGAATTGACCAGCATATGCGGGGTGCAATCGTTGTCCACAATCCACTCATAGAGCGCGCGGACCAGATAAGGTCGACTGGAGTTCATAGCGGCTCCTTAAGCCTTAGCGCATGTCGCGTTCGACACCAGACAGACTCGCCTGGAAAGCCTCACGCGCAAACTGGCGCTCCATATAATCAAGCAGCGGCTTGGCCGGCCGCGGCAGTTCTATACCCAGAATCGGCAATCGCCAGAGTATTGGCAATAGGCAGCAATCCACCAGGCTTTGTTCCTCACTGAGGAAAAACGGCTTGTCGGCAAACAGTGGCGACACACCCGTCAGGCTTTCGCGCAACTCTTTGCGAGCCACGGCACGGGCTGCTTCCTTGGTCCGCGAATCCAGAATCAGATCCACCAGACCACACCAGTCTCGCTGAATGCGGTGTATCAGCAGGCGACTGTTGGCACGCGCCACGGGATAAACCGGCAGTAGCGGCGGGTGCGGGTAACGCTCATCCAGATATTCCATCACCACGGTCGACTCCCACAACGCCAGGTCGCGGTCGACCAGGGTGGGCAAGCTGCCGTAAGGGTTCACCTCAATCAGTTTAGGTGGCTGGCGTCCAGCTTCCACGTAAATGATCTCGGCGCTGACACCCTTCTCTGCCAGTACGATGCGCACTCGGTGGGAATAGTGGTCGGCGGGGTCGGAGTAACAGGCCAACCGATTGGTCACGCCCATGGCGATCCTCCTCGCTTGTAGAAATTATCGAAAGCGGAAAAACGAGCGCGCCCAGAGGGCGCCTCCCGTAACGACTGGATCACCAGTTTCGCTACCTATTCAGAGGCGCCCTTGGGCGCGCGCGATTAACAGCAATAGCTTGAAGCTTTATCAGTGCACGTCTTTCCAGTATTCGCGCTTGAGCAGGTAAGCGAATACGAAGAAGAACGCCAGGTACAACAATACGTACGTACCGATGCGCTGATGTTGCAGCTTAACCGGGTTAGCCGAGTAAGCCAGGAAGGTTACCAGATTCTTGACCTTCTCATCGAACTGCTCTTCAGTCAGAGCGCCGCTTTTCGGCACAATCGTCAGCTGATCGCATGCTTCATGAGTCAACGGCGTGCCGGTCAGTGGATCAAATTGCTTCTTGCCGTCTTCGACGATCTGAACCTGTTTGCATCCCACCACCTGGCGACCTTGCAGGCCGGCCAGGACGTTAGGCATGCCCACGTTCGGGAAGACCTTGTTGTTCACGCCCCATGGGCGCGAAGGATCTTCGTAGAACGACTTCAGGTAACCGTAGAGCCAGTCGGTGCCGCGAACACGAGCAACCAGGGTCAGGTCTGGCGGTGCAGCACCAAACCAGGCCTTGGCGTCCGCTGGCTGCATGCCGATGTTCATGTGGTCGCCGATCTTGGCACCAGTGAACACCAGCTTCTCCAGCATCAACTCATGGGGAATACCCAGGTCGTCAGCAACACGCTCATAGCGCTGGAACTTGGCGCTATGGCACCCCATGCAGTAGTTGGCGAACGTGCGTGCGCCGTCCTGCATGGCGGCCTTATCGGAAACGTCAATGTCGACTTTTTCCAGCTCAGGACCACCGTGTGGTGCTGCGAAAGCGAACACTGGCAGCGCAGCAAGCATCAATACAGCAAATAGTTTTTTCATCAGCCAGTCACCCTTTCCGGAACCGGTTTGGTCTTCTCGAGCCTGGTGTAGAACGGCATCAGAATGAAGTAGGCGAAGTACAGGAAGGTACATACCTGCGACAGCAACGTACGACCTGGCGTCGGAGCCAGCACGCCCAGAACACCGAGGATCACGAACGAGATGCAGAACACGACAAGCCAGATCTTGCTCAGCCAGCCCTTGTAGCGCATGGACTTGACCGGACTACGGTCGAGCCACGGCAGCACGAACAGCACAGCGATGGCCGCACCCATGGCGATAACACCCAGGAGCTTGTCCGGAACCGCACGCAAGATCGCGTAGTAAGGAGTGAAGTACCAGACCGGCGCAATATGCTCAGGCGTCTTGAACGGGTTGGCCTGTTCGAAGTTCGGCTTCTCGAGGAAGTAGCCGCCCATTTCCGGGAAGAAGAACACGATCGAGCAGAAGATGAACAGGAACACTACCACGCCGACGATATCTTTCACGGTGTAGTACGGGTGGAAGGCGATGCCGTCCAGCGGTATGCCGTTTTCGTCCTTGTGCTTCTTGATGTCCACGCCGTCCGGGTTGTTCGAACCGACTTCATGCAACGCCAGGATGTGCAGCACCACCAGACCGAGGATGACTATCGGCAAGGCAACCACGTGCAAGGCGAAGAAGCGGTTCAGGGTAATGCCGGAAATCAGGTAGTCACCACGAATCCACTGGGTCAGGTCGTTGCCGATGACCGGGATCGCACCGAACAGCGAGATGATCACCTGGGCACCCCAGTAGGACATCTGCCCCCACGGCAGCAGGTAACCCATGAAGGCTTCGGCCATCAGCGCCAGGTAGATCAGCATGCCGAATACCCACACCAACTCGCGCGGCTTCTGGTACGAACCGTAGAGCAGGCCACGGAACATGTGCAGATAGACCACGATGAAGAACGCCGAAGCACCGGTGGAGTGCAGCAGACGCAGGATCGAGCCGTACTCGACGTCACGCATGATGTATTCAACGGAGGCAAACGCCTCTTCCGCCGACGGGGTGTAGCTCATGGTCAGCCAGACACCGGTAACGATCTGGTTGACCAGAACGAGCAATGCCAGGGAACCAAAGAAGTAGAAGAAGTTGAAGTTTTTCGGAGCGTAATACTTGCTGAGATGGTCTTCCCACATCTTGGTCGCGGGAAAGCGCGCATCAACCCAATCCATGAACTTGCTCATCACGCTTTCTCCGTATCGACGCCAATGACAATGATCTCATCGGTCTCATAGGAATGCGGGGGAACTGGCAGATTCAAAGGCGCAGGTTGCGACTTGTAGACGCGGCCAGCCAGATCGTAGTGGGAACCGTGGCAGGGACAGAAATAACCGCCTACCCAGTCTTTACCCAGATCCGCAGGTGCCACCTCAGGACGGAAGGTCGGCGAGCAACCCAGGTGCGTGCAGATACCGATCAGCAGCAGAACCTCAGGCTTGATCGAACGGGTTTCCGGATCAACGTAAGTCGGTTGTGTCGAGCTCTTGGAGGTCGGGTCAGCGAGCTGGCCCTCGATTTTCTTCAGGTTCCCCAGGATTTCCGGTGTACGGCGGACGATGAACACAGGCTGACCGCGCCACTCAGCAATCATCTGCTGGCCTGGTTCGATTTTGCTGACATTCACTTTCACCGGTGCACCAGCGGCTTTCGCCTTGGCACTGGGAAACCATGACCCCACGAACGGGACCGCAGCCCCCACCGCTCCTGCAGCACCCACCACGGATGTGGCTGCTACCAAGAAGCGACGCCGGCCTGTATTCACGCCGTCATTGCTCATTCAGTCCTCTCCCATCAGCTTTGTGGCCTGTTAAATCAGGCATCTACTAAGTAAAACTATGTACTTATAAAAATTTTGCCGAATGGTAATGAAAAGCCCCAATTCTGACAAGGTAATTACCGGAGCCCACCACCCTCAAGCCTTGGAGTATAGGGCTTCTACGGATGTGGCAAGTTGTCACAGCGCAATTCTTTGATAAATCACAGGCATAAAAAAACGCCCAGCTCCGTGAGGAAACTGGGCGTTCTTTTTTGAACGTGAAAGCGAATTAACGCTTCGAGTACTGCGGACGCTTACGCGCTTTACGCAGACCGACTTTCTTACGTTCAACTTCACGAGCATCGCGGGTTACGAAGCCGGCTTTACGCAGGGCGCTGCGCAGAGTCTCGTCGTAGTCCATCAGAGCGCGGGTGATGCCGTGGCGGATTGCGCCAGCTTGACCACTCACACCACCGCCGATCACGGTGACGTAGATGTCGAACTTCTCGACAGTCTCAGTCAATTCCAGCGGCTGACGAACTACCATGCGGGCAGTTTCGCGGCCGAAGAAATTATCCAGCGAACGATTGTTGATGGAGATGTTACCAGTACCCGGACGCAGGAAAACGCGTGCGGTTGCGGTCTTGCGACGGCCAGTGCCGTAATTTTGAGTCGCCGACATAATGAACTATTCCGTTAAATCTTCAGTTCTTGGGGCTGCTGAGCAGTATGAGGGTGTGCAGCGCCCGCATAGACTTTCAGCTTACGGTACATGTCGCGACCCAGCGGGTTCTTAGGCAGCATGCCTTTGACCGCGGTCTCGATCACGCGCTCAGGGGCCTTGGCGATCAGCTTTTCAAAGTTGATCGACTTGATGCCGCCCGGGAAACCGGAGTGGGAGTAGTACATTTTGTCAGTGGTTTTAGCACCGGTAACACGGATTTGCTCAGCGTTGATTACGACGATGTAGTCGCCGGTGTCAACGTGAGGAGTGTACTCAGGCTTGTGCTTGCCACGCAGACGGCTCGCGATTTCGGTGGCCAGACGACCCAGGGTCTGACCAGCAGCGTCGACGACAAACCAGTCGCGCTTTACTGTTTCCGGTTTAGCAGTAAAAGTTTTCATTCTTTATAGCCTCAGGGGCCGCCCTGTAAATTAGACGGCGGATCTTACTGAATAGTGCGTACTTTGACAAGTCAAAGGCAGCCGGATACAGACGCTTTCGGGGGCTCGGGTCGGCGCGTCCGTTCAACGGCAAGATTCTTCGGCGGCGGCGCATCACTTCCACTGCAGAAAGAGGTGCGCAATTATGCAGATTGCGAAAAATAATTCAACCTGCTTTTATGATTGTTTTGCCCAAGGAGCAGCACGATGGACTATCGCCAGCTAGGCCGAACCAATCTGAACGTGAGTGCCCTCTGCCTCGGAACCATGACCTGGGGCGAGCAAAACAGCGAGGCAAACGCCTTCGCCCAGATTGAACGAGCCAAGAGCGCCGGGATCAACTTCATCGACACCGCCGAAATGTACCCGGTGCCGCCCAAGGCCGAAACCTACGCTACCACCGAACGCTACATCGGCAATTACTTCAAAAGCCGCGGCGACCGCGGCGACTGGATCCTGGCCAGCAAGATCGCCGGCCCCGGCAATACCATCGACTACATCCGCGACAAGAACCTCCGGCACAATCG
Source organism: Pseudomonas sp. GNP012 (assembly GCF_054343835.1). Taxonomy (NCBI): domain Bacteria; kingdom Pseudomonadati; phylum Pseudomonadota; class Gammaproteobacteria; order Pseudomonadales; family Pseudomonadaceae; genus Pseudomonas; species Pseudomonas sp. GNP012. Next base: position 4,446,926 of record NZ_JBTGUU010000001.1, read on the forward strand.
GCAGCACATCACCGAAGCCGTGGACGCCAGCCTCAAGCGCCTGCAAACCGACTACATCGACCTGTACCAGTTGCACTGGCCGGAACGCAGCACCAACTTCTTTGGGCAACTGGGTTACAAGCACAAGATCGAAGCCAACCTGACCCCGCTGGAAGACACCCTCGAAGCGCTCGACGAACAGGTGAAGGCCGGCAAGATCCGCCACATCGGCCTGTCCAACGAAACGCCGTGGGGCACCATGCGCTTCCTGGCCCTGGCCGAAGCCCGTGGCTGGCCGCGCGCCGTATCGATCCAGAACCCGTACAACCTGCTCAATCGCAGCTTCGAAGTCGGCCTGGCGGAAATCGCCATCCGCGAGCAATGCGGCCTGCTCGCCTATTCACCGCTGGCGTTCGGTTTCCTGTCAGGCAAGTACGAAGGTGGCGCCCGCCCGCCAAAAGGTCGCCTGAGCCTCTACAGCCGCTTCAGCCGCTATTTCAACCCACAGTCGGAAGCAGCCTGCAGCCGGTACGTGGCCCTGGCTCGCGAACACGGTCTGGACCCGGCGCAAATGGCCCTGGCCTTCGTGACGCAGCAGCCGTTCGTGACCAGCAACATCATTGGCGCGACCACCATGGAGCAACTGGAGAGCAACATCGCCAGTTTCGACTTGAAGCTGTCGGAGGAAGTGCTGGAAGGGATCGAGGCGATTCACAAGGATCATCCGAATCCGGCGCCATAACCCTCACTTGTAGGAGCGAGCTTGCTCGCGAAAAACCTGAGCACACCGTTGGGTGTCAGGTTTTCAACGTTATCGTTGACGACCATCGCGAGCAAGCTCGCTCCTACAATGATCTCGCAATGATCTCCTTCATGATCTCGTTCGTCCCGGCATAGATCCGCTGCACGCGCGCATCCGCCCATGCCCGCGCGATCGGGTACTCCCACATGAACCCGTAGCCACCGTGCAACTGCACACACTCGTCGAGCACCTTGCACTGCAGGTCGGTCCCCCAGTACTTGGCCATCGCCGCCGTCGGCACGTCGAGCTTGCCTTGCAGGTGCAGTTCCAGGCAGCGGTCGACGAAGACACGGCCGATCTGGATTTCCGTGGCCATCTCCGCCAGTTTGAACCGGGTGTTCTGGAAATCCGCGATCGACTTGCCGAACGCCTTGCGCTCGCGGGTGTAGTCCAGCGTCCATTGCAGCGCCGCTTCGGCCGAGGCCAGCCCGCCAACGGCCACCGTGAGGCGCTCCTGAGGCAATTCCTGCATCAGGTAGGCAAAGCCCATCCCGGCCTGGCCCAGCAGGTTTTCCTTGGGCACACGCACGTCCTGGAAGAACAGCTCCGAGGTGTCCTGGGCTTTCATCCCGACCTTCTCCAGGCGCTTGCCCTTGTCGAAGCCCGGCGTATCGGCTTCCACCAGAAACAGACTGGTGCCCTTCGCGCCGGCCTTCGGATCGGTCTTGGCGACGACGATCACCAGATCGGCCAGGTAGCCGTTGGTGATGAAAGTCTTGGAGCCGTTGATCACGTATTCGTCGCCATCGAGCACGGCCGTGGTTTTCACTCCCTGCAAGTCGGAACCGGCGCCCGGTTCGGTCATGGCGATCGCGGTAACCATCTCGCCGGACACCAGTTTCGGCAGGTACTTCTGCTTCAGCGCCTCACTACCGTAATGCAAGATGTACGGTGCCACGATGTCCGAGTGCAGGGAAAAACCGATGCCGGTCAGGCCAAGTCGCCCCACTTCTTCGATCACCACCGCGCTGTAGAGAAAGTCCGCCCCCAGTCCGCCGTACTCTTCCGGCAAGTGTGAGCAGAGCATCCCCGCCTCCCCTGCCTTGTTCCACAGCTTGCGGTCGATATAGCCTTGTTTTTCCCATTGCCCATGGAAGGGTACTGCCTCCTTTTCGAGAAACGTCCGCACGCTGTCGCGGAAAAGCTCGTGCTCGGAACTGAACAAGGTTCTGGGGATCATGCGGCACCTTTTCTTTGTTTTTAGAAGGAGTTGACCTTCAGAGACTATGCCTCGCTTCCGATACAGGACACTGGACACATCCGACAAAAAATAAGACGATCCAGCCGTCTGGTGACCACTTCCCCCTATAAAAATAAAGTTGAATTATGTCTAACCAAGCATCCACGCCCCTGCGGCGCGTCAGCATCCTGGCCATCGACCGGGTTTTCGCTTCCACCCTCATGCAAGCCAAGGATTTCTTCCACCTCGCCAGCCTGCGCTACGGCAAACAGCTGGGCCAGGGCCTGACACCGGCGTTCGAAACCCGCCTGGTCAGCCCCGACGGCAAACCGGTCAACACCTTCAGCGATGTGATGATTCCGGTGGACGGCGGGCTGGAAAACGCCGACATCATCGTTCTTCCCGCGTTCTGGGACGATTTCGAAAGTCTCTGCAAACGTTACCCCCAAGTCCTGCCCTGGTTGCGCCAACAGCATGCGCGCGGCGCCGTGCTGTGCGGCGAGGCCACCGGTGTGTTCTGGCTGGCCGAAGCCGGGTTGCTCAATGGCAAGGAAGCGACCACCTACTGGCGCTTCTTCAATGCCTTCGCCGAACGCTTCCCACAGGTCCAGCTCAATCAGGACAAACACCTGACAGACGCCGACAACCTGTACTGCGCCGGCGGCACCACCTCGGCGTGCGACCTTTACATTTACCTGATCGAGCGCTTCTGCGGCGCCAATGTGTCCCAAGCCGTAGCGCGGGACATCCTGTACGAGGTACAGCGCAGCTACTCGCCGGGACGCATCGGTTTTGGCGGCCAGAAGCTGCACCAGGACGTGATCATCCTGCAGATCCAGCACTGGCTCGAAGAACACTTCGCCGACAAGTTCCGCTTCGAAGACGTCGCCCGCGAACACGGCATGAGCATCCGCAACTTCATGCGCCGCTTCCAGACCGCCACCGGCGACAAGCCACTGCATTACCTGCAACGCCTGCGCATCGAAACCGCCAAGGGCTTGTTGTCCGGCAGCCGCAAGAGCATCAAGACCATCAGCTATGAGGTGGGCTATGACGATGCGAGCTTCTTCGCGCGACTGTTCCGCCAGCACACGGAGCTGTCGCCGAACCAGTATCGGCAGCAGTTTCAGCAGGCTGCGTAGATCCAGACCCAACAAAAATCCAATGAGGGAGCGGGCTTGCTCCGGGCGGCGTTCCGACGAAAGCGGAGTGTCAGCGAAATTAACATCAACTGACACGACGCCTTCGCGAGCAAGCCCGCTCCCACAGGGATTGCGGTGAATGGAGGTTTCTTCAGCGCAAAAAAAAGGCCTGCAATGCAGGCCTTTTTTATTTTCGGCAATGTCCTACGGCTTGTGCGCCCGGGACAGGAATTCGTGGGATTGCATTTCCAGCAGACGACTCAGGGTGCGCTGGAACTCGAAGTTCAAGCGCCCGCCGGTGTACAGATCCTTGAGTTCGACTTCGGCAGAAATGATCAGCTTCACGTTGCGGTCGTAGAACTCGTCGACCATGTTGATGAAGCGTCGGGCGATGTCGTCGGTGGTGACGCTCATCTGCTCGACATCGCTGAGCAGTACGGCGTGAAAGATCTTGCCCAGTTCGATGTAGTCATTCTGGCTGCGCGGGCCGTCGCACAGTTCACGGAAGTTGAACCAGGCCACGTCATCGCAGGTGCGCAGGGCACGAATTTCACGATTTTCGATCATCAGCACGTCATTTTCGACCGCAGCCGTGCATTCCGGCGTCAGCGCACGGAAGCTCTTGCGCAGGCTTTCGTTGGCGGCTTCGTCGAGCGGATAGTGGAACAGCTCGGCTTGTTCGAGGTGACGCAGACGATAGTCGACGCCGCTGTCGACGTTGACGATCTCGGTATTCTGCTTGATCAGCGCAATGGCCGGCAGGAAGCGCGCGCGTTGCAGGCCGTCCTTGTACAGGCCGTCCGGCACGATGTTCGACGTCGCGACCAGGGTCACGCCGTTCTTGAACAGTTCTTCCATCAGGGTGCCAAGGATCATGGCGTCGGTGATGTCGGAAACGAAGAATTCATCGAAGCAGATGACCCGGGCTTCGGTGGCGAAGCGCTTGGCGATGATGGTCAGCGGGTTTTTTTCGCCGCCCAGGGTCTTCATCTCTTCGTGCACGCGCTTCATGAAGCGGTGGAAGTGCGTACGGGACTTTTCCTTGAAAGGCAGCGCTTCGAAGAAGGTGTCCACCAGGTAAGTCTTGCCGCGACCTACGCCGCCCCAGAAATACAGGCCCTTGACCGGGGTCTGATCCTTCTTGCCAAACAACTTACCCAGCAGGCCCGGCTTGTTTTGCTCGGCCGCGACCAGATCGTCGTACAGGCGCTGCAAATGACGCACGGCAGTTTCCTGCGCGGCATCATGGAAGAATTCCGGGCGTTTCAGATCAGCTTGATATCGTTCTAGGGGCGTCATAATTCGTTAGCAAGGCAACAAAAACGGGCCGACACTGTAGCGACGGCCCGGAGGAATGGCAATCGGCCCTTGGTCGGGCCGGACCGTTGTTTATTCCTGAACAGGTGTCAGGGCGATGCGCAAAGCCTCGACGGCAGCATCACGCGCAGCACTGTCGACAAAGGCCGGGCCGTCGGCAACGCACTCGCCTTCCAGCCAGACACTGAAGTTCAGTTCTTCATTTCGCACGTCCAGTGGCTGACCCGATTGCAGTTGTTTGGTCACCTGACCGGCGGTCTTGCCATCGGCGAAGTTGCGCGACAGCAGCAGTTGTTCACCATCGGCGGCCAGCAGACGGAAGCGGAAACTGCCGTCGTCTTCACGGAAGCTGACAAAACGCGCAGCTTTCGCGGCTTTTTTCTTGACGGTCGCCGCCACCTGGGTCTGGGCAACGAAGGAGCGCAAGCCCACCGCTTCACGCAATTCATTGAGGAAGGGTGTCGCTACCGCACGAGCCTTTTTCGCCCCGTGCTGCAGGATGTCTTCCAGATCCGCCGGGCGCTCGATCAGTTGGTTGTAGCGCTCACGGGATTCGCCCAGTTCATTGCCCAGCAGCTGGAACAGACGATTCTTCGCCTCGCCCCAACCCAGGCCCTGCAACAGTTCGCTGCGGAACTCGTCGGCCTGCGCCGGGGTGGCGAACGCCTGGAACAAGGTGAACAGGTGCGAATTGTCCGGATCCTTGGCTTCGCCGGGTGCGCGGGAGTCGGTGACGATCCGCGAAATCGCGTCCTTCATCTCTTTGGCGCTGCTGAACAGCGGAATGGTGTTGTCGTAGCTCTTCGACATCTTGCGGCCATCCAGGCCCGGCAACGTGGCAACGCTCTCTTCGATCAACGCCTCGGGCATGGTGAAGAACTCTTTGCCCTGGCCAAAGAGGTGGTTGAAGCGTTGGCCGATGTCCCGCGCCATTTCCACGTGCTGGATCTGGTCGCGACCGACCGGCACCTTGTGCGCGTTGAACATCAGGATGTCCGCAGCCATCAGCACCGGGTAGCTGTACAGGCCCATTGTGATGCCGGCGTCCGGGTCTTCGCCGGTCTCGACGTTCTTGTCCACGGAAGCCTTGTAGGCGTGGGCGCGATTGAGCAGGCCCTTGGCGGCGACGCAGGTCAGCAGCCAGGTCAGCTCGGGGATTTCCGGGATGTCGGACTGGCGGTAGAAGGTCACGCGCTCGACATCCAGGCCACCGGCCAGCCAGGTCGCGGCGATTTCCAGACGCGAGCGCTGGATGCGCAGCGGGTCATCGCATTTGATCAGGGCGTGGTAGTCGGCCAGGAAGTAGAACGAATCAGCATTGCTGTCACGGCTGGCGACGATCGCCGGGCGGATGGCGCCAGCATAGTTGCCCAGGTGCGGCGTGCCGGTGGTGGTGATGCCGGTGAGGATACGGGTACGAGTCGTCATGGGTAATCGCTTGTCAGACTGCAATCAATTCGAGAGACGCGGCAGGATCAGATCCTTGAGATCGGTCAGCTTGCCATGAAAAAAGTGTCCGCATTCTGCCACTTTCAGCAGCTCATGGGGACGTTCGAGCTTCTCGGACCATTGGTAAACGACTTGTGGATCGATCACTTCGTCGGTTTCCGGCTGGATCAAGGTCAGCTCACCCTGCTGCGGCAGTTGATCCTGGTCCCCAAGGCGCATGACCGCCGGCGCGACCATGAACAGGTGCTTGAGCGGCTCGCCCTTGGCCTCAAGGCGTCCGCCGAGACTTGCTGCAACAAAACCGCCGAAGGAAAAACCGAACAGGGTCAGCGGCAACTCCGGGTGTTTATTGCGAAACCACTCGGCGACAGCCTGGGCATCATCAACTTCTCCGGTACCCATGTCGTGAGAGCCCTCGCTGGCACCGACGCCACGATAGTTGAAGCGCAGGGTGACCAGTCCGGCGTCGCGCGCAGTGCGCTGCAGGGTCGAAACCACTTTGTTGAGCATGGTGCCACCCTGGACCGGGTTTGGATGGCAGATCAGCGCCAGGCCGCGAGGCTGCTCGTTGTCCAGGTAAAGGGCTTCCAGTTGACCCACCGGGCCATCAATCACTACAGGGGTTTCGCGCATAAGCAAGGAAGGAACTCCGTGACCTCGAATCGGGTCGACTCGTCTAGCAAATTGTCTGTGGCTGTCTATTGCGAGTGAATCGCGGTATACAGCGCAGGTTCGAGCCGTTAACGTAAAGCAAAGCCGTTTATAGAGGAAGGACTCGTGGAACACTCGCTCTTAGTTTGGTTGCTACCGACTCTTGCCCTGGTTGTGGGTGTCGCCATTGGGTTCCTGATCGCTCGCCTTGCGCCGAATGCCGCGCCTAGCAGCACGCAACGTCAGCTGGACGATATTCAGGAACGTTTCGACAGTTATCAGAACGAAGTGGTGACCCACTTCAACAGCACTGCTTCATTGGTCAAGAAACTGACTGCGAGCTATCAGGAAGTGCAGGACCATCTCGCCGAGGGTGCCAACCGCCTGGCCCTGGACGAACAGACTCGCCAACGCCTGCTGGCCTCCCTGCACGCCGATGCGGCGCAGGCACCCCGTGAACGCCTGACGCCACCGCGCAATCAGGAGCCGCCTCGCGACTACGCACCAAAAGCCCCGAACGCACCAGGCATGCTCGATGAGCATTACGGCCTGAAGAAGTAATCAGGTTTCAGGTGTGACAAAGCCCCCGGACGAGTGATTGTCCGGGGGCTTTTTATTTCTGTCTGTTCCGGATTTCTGTTGCCTGGCCTGGCCTCTTCGCGAGCAAGCCCGCTCCCACAGTGGTCGATGTCGTACACAAAATCTGCATTCAACACATAACCTGTGGGAGCGGGCTTGCTCGCGAAGGGGCCGGATCTGGCAACAAAAAAAAGCCCGCCCGATCTGTTGAGGATAGGGCGGGCTTTTTTACGCCCGGGGTTCAGTCAGGCGCTTATGGGTACTGCTGAACTGTACCTTGCTGCTGACCACCATACTGCTGGCCCGGAATCGCCTTGAGGTTAACCTCTACACGGCGGTTCTGCGCCCGGCCATTGGCGTCGCCGTTGCTGGCAACCGGGCTATCCGGACCCGCGCCGCGAGCGCTCAGGTTGGCACCGCTGACCCCTTGCGAGGTCAGGTAGGTGGCCACGCTTTGTGCACGACGCTGGGACAAGTCCATGTTGTGCTGGCGGCTGCCGGTGCTGTCGGTATAGCCCACGATTTCGATCTGGTTCTGGTTGAACTCTTTCAGCGAGCCCGCCAGGTTGTTCAGCGGCTGATAGAAACTTGGGGCAATGTTTGCCGAATCGGTAGCGAACGTGATGTTGCCCGGCATGATCAGCTTGATCTGGTCGCCCTGGCGCTGCACTTCAACACCGGTGTTGGCCATGCTGGCGCGCAGCTTTTTCTCTTGCTGGTCGGCGTAGTAGCCGTAACCGGCGGCGGAAGCACCGACCACTGCCGCACCGATCAGCGCGCCCTTGCCACGGTTATCGTGGTTAATCGCAGCACCAGCCAGCGCACCGGCCAGAGCGCCGAGACCACCATACTTCGCGGTCTTGCTCATGCCTTCGGAGCCGCTGTCCGCCTGCCCCTGAGCCTGGCCTTGACCGCCGTAAGGGTTGGGCGTGGCACAACCGGACAAAACGGCCACAGCCGTAGCGACAATAATCAAACGACGCGTGGTGAACATGTATAGCTCCTACGTTTTTGCATTCTGTGGTGCAACGGACCAAGGCACAGCCTTTGCAGGTGTTGGATCATTTCCGGAAACAAAAATTCCGTTCGTTACAAATCAGGCCCGTACAAAGGGGTTTTCGCGCATTTCATCGCCCAGACGGGTGTCCGGACCATGCCCGGTCACCACCGTCGCCTCTTCGTCAAGGGTGTACAAACGCTGCTTGATCGAACGCACGATGGTGGCCTGGTCGCCGCCCCACAAATCCGTGCGCCCTACCCCACGCTTGAACAACGTGTCACCGGCAATCAGCAGCTTGGCATCGGCAAACCAGAAACTCATCGACCCCGGTGTGTGCCCAGGCGTGTGCAGCGACACGCCACAACCGCAGGCCAGCTCTTCATCATCGGCCAGCCAGCGATCCGGGGACGGTACCGGGGTGTAAGGGACACCGAACATCTGGCACTGCATTTCCAGGTTGTCCCAGAGAAACTGGTCTTCCTTGTGCAGATGCAGGGTCGCGCCGGTTTTCTCCTTGAGTTGACCGGACGCCAGGAAATGATCGAGGTGGGCGTGGGTGTGAATGATGCTGACCACTTTCAGCCCCAAGGCATCGAGACGCGCCAGGATCAGCTCATGATTGCCACCCGGATCGACGACGATGGCCTTTTTCGTCACCGGGTCGCCGATGATCGTGCAGTTGCACTGCAACGGGCCGACGGGGAAGGTTTCGCGGATGAGGGTGGGATGCTGGGACATCGGGGGCCTGCTCGATAAACGGGGACGGGCGATTTTCGCACAATTGAGTATCCAGCCAAGGGCCGCGATATGTAACGTGAAAAATCCTTAACCCAGCACCCCCAACTCCTTCGCCCGCGCCACGGCCTGCGTACGCCGCTCGACCCCGAGTTTGCTGTTGATGTGGCTGGCGTGGGTCTTGACCGTGTGCAGGGAAATAAACAGCTGATCGCTGATTTCCTGGTTCGAACAGCCTTGGGCGATCAATCGCAGAACCGCCAGTTCCCGCGTGCTGAGTTGCTCCGCAGCCGCGCCGGATTCCGCTCCAGGGCGGGCAGTCAATGCCGGCAGCTTTTCACTGAGGCTCATGGAAACAGGGGTTGGTGAACACTGTTGAAGCTGCCCACGCAGCCAGTCCGGATGCTCGGCCAGCAGGCCCTCGAAGGGTTGCAGCACGCCTCCGCCAGCGGCGTCCAGCGCCTGGACCAGTGCCTTGCGTGCTTCCGGCTCCCGTCCGCTGCCCAGCAACAACGCCACTTTCTGGGTCAGCGCCATGGCACTGAGCATCTGCCGACCGCTTTGCTGGCCATGTTCGAGCAGCGCATTCAATCGCCCTTCAGCCAGCATCGGCTGGCCCTGGATGACTTCCAGCAAGGCTTGTTGCAATTCGATATGCAAGGGCAATTGCGGATGGAACTCCGGTGGTGCCGCCCCGTTCTCGCCGTTATAGGTCTGCCCCAGGCGCGCCAGCCAGGCTTCGGCCAGATCGGTACGCCCCTGGGCCAGCCAGAGCTCGCATTTGACCAGGGTGATCATGGCCAGGTAGTAGATCGGTGGCACGTCCCAGATGTGCATGAGCCGCTCGGCTTCGGCCAACTCGGCAAAGGCTTTGGCGAACTCGCCGCTGCTGCCTTCCAGCCTGGCAATCACGCAGTGGCCGATTAGCACGCTGATGTCACGGCAGGCGCGCGCCTCGCTCAGACCGGCCTGTAATCGGACCCGCGCCAATTGCGGCTGCATGCGCAGGGCCAGCAAAAAGCCTTCGTACAAGGTCAGTCGGGCGCGAACCGCATACAGCCGTTGTGCAGACAAGCTCTGCAGGCGTTGCATGCCCTGACGGACCTCTTCCAGTGCCCGACAGATTTCTCCGCGCGCTTGCAGCACCCGTGCGCGGTCGTAGTGCGCCAGCGCTTCGAACAACGGGTTGCCGACACGTTGCGCCAGTTCCAGCGATTCGCGGTTCAGCCCCCGCGCCCGCCACAAATCACCGTCGGCAATGGCCAGGTTGGACAGGGTCGAGAGGCACATCAGGCGCTGGCCGTAACGCTTGGCCGGAAGACTTTCCAATGCCTCGCGGCAGTACTGCAGCGTCAGCTCGCGGTTGCCTCGTCCACGGGCAATGATGCCACTCAACGCCAGCCATTGAGCCAGCATGGACTTCTGGGCGGTGGCCGACGGAGCAGGCAGGAAGCGGCTCAGATGGCTGGCCAGCTCTTCGGCAGCATCCAGCTGGCAAGCCAGGCCCAGCGCCCAGCTATACAGCACAATCAGTCGCGGCGTGCTGATCAGCAAGCTGTCAGGCAAGTCCATTTTCCAGCGCAGCAACATGCCGACATTCTGCTCGGCCAGCAGCTGCTCTTCGGAGAGGTTCTGCACCAGGTTCGCTGCGACGTCCAGGTGACCGGCACGCAACGCTTGCTCCACCGCCTCATCGAGCAGTCCCTGGGCATTGAACCAGCGGCAGGCGCGCAGGTGCAGGCTCGCGGCCGGCACCATCGACTGGGACGTCGGCCGCGTGCGCAACAGATCGGAAAACAGATGGTGATAGCGATACCAGTGACCATGCTCGTCCAGCGGTACCAGGAACACTTGATGGGCAAGCAGGAAGCGCAAGATCTCCCCGCTGTCATGGGCGTCGCGAACGGCATCGCACAGTTCGCTGCAGAAACGCTCCTGGGGTGCCGTGTCATAGAGGAACGACTGGACCTCGGCGGGCAGGCAATCGATGACTTCTTCGAGCAGATAATCGCGGATCAGCCCTTCCCCGCCATGCAACGATTGCGGCAGCGCGCCATCGGTGCCCGCCTCCGAAGCCGCCAGCAGCCAGAAGCGTAACCCTGCAACCCAGCCTTCACTGCGCTGGATCAGGTTTTCCAGTGCCTCACCGCGCAAGGAGCTGCTGTGCCGGTCGAGCAGGCTCAAGGCCTCGTCGTGGGTCAGGCGCAGATCCTGTTCATGTAATTCGAGCAATTGCCGCGACAGCCGCAGCCGCGCCAGGTGCCAGTCGGGACGTTGGCGACTGGTGACCATCACCAGCAAACCATCGGGAAGATGGTTGAGGAAAAACTGCAGGCAACGGTCCAGCACCGGCCCCTGAGCCAGGTGGTAATCATCCAGCACCAGCAGCAAGGGCTTCGCCGTGGACAGGTGTACGGCCAGTTCGTCGAGCAAGCCGTCGAGCCACTCTTCGAATGCGAACGGCTGATGGCGCTGGCGCATTTTCAACAACCCGAGGGATTGCCTGCCCAGTTGCGGGAAATAGTCCTGAAGGCCTTCCAGCAGCCGCTCGAGAAAGCGTCCCGGGTCACTGTCTCGCGGGCTCAACCCCAGCCAGAGACTTTGCCAGTGTGCCGGCAATCCCTGACAGAACTCCACCGCCAGCGAACTCTTGCCGAACCCTGCCGGGGCACTGACCAGCAATAACCTGCCTGCCAGTCCGGCACTCAGACGCTCGCACAATCGTGGACGCAGCACATGGCCGTCGGGCAACGGCGGACGGAAAAACCGCCCGTCGAGTGTCGCGACGGCAACCTGTGCAGAACCTGAGGGTGTGGACAAATCAGTCATAGCCGGCTCTTGTTTGAATTGCGGATGGCGGCGTTGCAGATGTCCGCAGACTAGCCGTAAACGGATAGGGAATGAAGGTAATTGCTACAAATGGCTACAAAAAGTCTACAAGCAAAAAAAAACGCCCCGAACCAGTCGGGGCGTTTCAGAGGGTGCGGCCTCTACTCAGTTCACCTTAGCGAACACCGTCCTGACGCAGGGCGGCCGGGGTGAAGTCGCTGGTGGTGGCAGTGAAGCCGAAGTCATAAGCCGACTTCTCTTCGTTCTTCATGCCCAGCGCCAGGTAACGACCCGACTGCAGGTCATACAGGGCTTCGAGGGCGTACCACGGCACTTGCTTGTCGTAGTAGTTCTCGGCATGCGCCTCGGCGACGCGCCACAATTGACCGCGACCGTCGTAATGGTCGATGACCGCTGCTTGCCAGGTGTCCTCGTCAATGTAGAAGTCACGCTTGGCGTAGATGTGGCGCTGACCTTCCTTCAGGGTGGCAACTACATGCCACACGCGACGCAACTCGTAACGCGCCAGGTCCTGGTTGATGTGACCGGCCTTGATGATGTCGGCGTACTTGAGTTTCGGATCGTCGAGCTTGTAGGCATCGGAGCCGATGTACATCTCTTTCTTGCCTTCGAGCTTCCAGTCGTAACGATCCGGTGCACCGTTGAACATGTCCAGGTTGTCGGAAGTACGCAGGCCGTCAGCCGCGGTACCCGGGCCGTCATAGGACACTTGCGGTGCACGGCGCACACGACGCTGGCCCGCGTTGTAGACCCACGCCGAGCGCGGCTCCTTGACCTGGTCGAGGGTTTCGTGAACCAGCAGTACACCACCGGCCAGACGCGCCGGCGCAGTCACTTTCTGCTTGAAGTAGAACAGAATGTTGCCCGGGTTTTTCGGGTCGTAATCCTTCATCTTGTCGCGGAACACGAACTGGTCCTGGAAGTACACCAGGCTGAACGAGCCGTTCGGCTGTGGTGTGGCCTGGGTTACCAAGCGGGTCACGCTACCACCGCGATAGCGGGTGATATGGTTCCAGATGACTTCAACGCCGCTTTTCGGAATAGGGAACGGAATGGCGGTTTCGAAATTTTCCAGACCGTTGCCGCCGGACACCAGGTTGGTGTTGGTGGCGTTGCGCTTGATGGCGGCGAATACTTCATCCGGCACGGTAGCACCGCGATGGGATGGATAGACCGGCATCTTGAAGCTTTCCGGGTAGCGCTTGAACATCGCGTACTGGCCCGGTGCGAGCTTGTCCTTGTACTGGTCAACGTTCTGCGCCGTGATGGTGAACAGCGGTTTCTCGCTGGCGAACGGATTGGACAGGAAACCTTTGCTGTCGACCGTACCGGCATTCTTCGCCATCGGCTTCCAGGCCGGGATCGAACCGTCGGCGTTACCCGCCATTTCGGCGCCCATCGGGGTCAGGCTCTTGCCCAGCTTGTCGGCCTCGGCCTGGGGAACTGCTGCGATGACGCTGGTTGCCAGCAGCGAAAGCCCCAGAACACCGGCGTGGAACAGACTCTTTGTTATTTTCATATTTGCGTTCGTCCTGAAAATACTGTGCTTAGAAGTTCACGCCGACGCTGAGCGCAACGAAGTCGCGGTCATCCACGGTGGTGTACTTGCCGTCGAAGAAGTTGGTGTAGGCCAGGCTCGCGGTGTAGGTGTTCTGGTACTCGGCGTCGACACCGAGGCTGACCGCCTTGCGGCCTTCCTCGAAGTTGCCGCCAGGGCCAGGGGAGTAACCTTCCACGTCATGGGACCAGGCAACGTTCGGCTTGAGGTTCACACCGGCAAACACGTCGTTGTATTCCCAGATGGCACGACCGCGGTATCCCCACGAAGTCGCAGTGGTGAAGCCTTCGTCGTTGCAGTTGCGGCTGCGGTTGTTGGTCGGCGTACCCGGGCCGGCACCGTTGATGGTGCTGGTGTTGAGCGCCACGCAGGTATCGAGCGCGCCAGAAGGTGGCAACTCACCCGGGCCGTAGACTGGATCGCGGCCATAACGAACATCGGAAGTGCTTTCCAGGCCGCCGACGTGGGTCACGCCCACTTCGCCCACCAGGGTCAGGCGGCTGGCGCCCATGACCTGGTCGAAGAAGTGCGTCAGGGTGGTCTGGAACTGGGTGATTTCCTTGCGACGATACCCGTGCAGGTCCTGACCCGGCACGCCGGTAAGCAGCGATGCATTGGTCAACGGGTTGTTCGGGTTGTTATTGCCTATAGGACGGACACCGGAGAACAGGATGTCGGTGGAGTTGAGCTGCACCGGAGCGTTCGGACGGTAGCTGATCTCACCGCTCCACGCCGTACCGGTAGGCAGGGTGGTGGAGAAGCTCAAGCCATACAGGCGAATGTCTTCCGGGTATTCGATGAAGTACTGCGAATTACCCGCCACCAGCAAAGGCGCCAGCGCGGCGAACGGGCCACCCTGGAGTGCCGCTGCAGTGTTGTAGACCGACTGCGGCGCGCCTGTTGCACTGAAGATCGGTGCGCGGCTGTGGTAGTTCATGAAGTAGGCGCCGAACTCGGTGTCCAGCGGTTCGAACATGTACTTGAGGGACGCGCCCCACTGACCGCCGTCGCGAGCATCACGATCGGGGCCACGACGCACCAGAACGCCCTCATTGTTGACGTCCACGCCGTTGGCGGCCAAAGGCCCCAGGGCAATGGCCGGAATCTGCGAGCGCTTGGCCAGTACCCGCAGGTTGTCGTTACAGCCGTCGGCAACGATGTCCGGCTGGGAGAAGAACGTGCCGCAGTTGTCGACGACGGTCTGGTCCCATTCAATTTGATAGAACGCTTCGGCCGAGAGGTTTTCGGTCAGGCTCTGGGACACATAGAACATGTTGACCGGGATCAGGCCTTCCTTGATCTCGGCACCCGGACGACGGAACGCGGACACGTCGATCGGGTTGATCGAGTTGATGCCGCCACCGATGAAGGTACTTTCACCCCAGCTCACCACCTGCTTGCCCAGACGTACGGAGCCTGGTTGATCAGCAACGGAGTAGTTGTGGTAGACGAAGGCGTCGAGGATCTGGCCGCCAGCGGACTTGGCGCCTTCCTTGCGGCCCGCGTCGCTGATGTCCTTGAACGGACGGCTTTCGTCCTTCAGTTCAAAGTCGTACCAGTATTTGCCACGGACAAAAACACCGGTATCGCCGTATTTCAGTTCAAGGTCATGGATGCCCTTGAAGATCTTCGAGAAGGTTTCCCCGCTCTTGAAGTTCAGGTGACCGTCATCAGAAGTCTGGGACAGCCCCTTGCCGCCGTTGTTGACACCGATGAGGTTCTTGTTGGCACTTTCGGTAGACCAACTGGCACCGACCGACAGGGATGAGTCGAACTGCCCCTCGATTTCACCGACGTTGAAACTGACGCCGAATGCTGGCCCGGCGAGCGTAGAGGCAAGACTGACAGCCAGGGGCAGCTTCGCCCGGCGCCAGAACTGGTTTACTGATGTCATCGACGCTACTCCATGTGCATTTTATTTTTATGGCATTGAGCACTTCTAAAAACGTTGTGGATAACCGGGAGCCATGGCATCCCAAAGTCATTCCAAAGTTGCATCGCCCCGGTTCGTGCGGTTGCCCCGTTCTTAAAAATCCTTGAGCGGACTATAGCCAGCAGGCAGTAGTGCTTGATCCCTCTAAAGTGTGATTTGCAGTTGCCAGCCACTCTGGAACAGTCCTTTCGCCAGTCCGACACCCGTCGGCACGGCAAGGATGGCTGAATATTTCGATTTGACAAGCCAAGCGCTTGCTTGGTGGGGCCGGCGTGCCCTTTCGGGCACGCCGGGAGCTGCTTAAAGCGTCGAAAGGAAGGTGCTGTTGGTGGCCTGCCATTCGCTGATGTCGACACGAATGCGCTTCTTGTCGAGTTTGCCGACGCTGGTCTTGGGAATTTCAGTAACAAGGGCGATCTGGCTCGGAATCGCCCACTTGCTCAGGTGCCCCAACTCCACAAATGGCTTGAGGTGCTCCTTGAGTTCCCTCGCCCCGATGACGTGACCTTCACGGACTACGAGCAGGGCGAACGGCCGCTCTCCCCACTGCGGATCAGGGATTCCCACCACTGCTACTTCACGTACCGCCACATGACGACTGATCAGGTCCTCCAGGTCCAGAGAGGAGATCCACTCGCCACCGGTCTTGATCACGTCCTTGATGCGGTCACGAATATCGATCACACCCATGCTGTCCAGGGTCGCCACGTCGCCGGTGTGCAGCCAGCCTCCGGCCCAGAGCTCGGCGCCCTTCTGCGGCTCGTTGAAATAACCCTCGGTCAGCCAGGGTGCGCGCAGCACCAGTTCGCCCTGGGTCTCGCCGTCAGCAGGCAGGAAGTTGCCCTCGGTGTCGACGATCGCCGCCTCCACCAGCGGCCCAGGCACGCCGGCCTTGATCCGGTAGGTGGTGCGCTCGTCTTCGGTGCCGGCCATCAACTCATCGTTCAAGTGCGCGCACGATACCAGTGGCCCGGTTTCCGACATGCCGTAGGCGGCGGTCAACTGAATGCCCCTGGCCTTGGCCGCCTCGTACAGAGTGCGGTTCAGGGCGCTGCCGCCGATGACGATTTTCCAGCCGCCGAAGTCGACGTTCTGCGCGGCCTTGGCATTGAGGACCATTTGCAGGATGGTCGGCACGCAATGGGAGAACGTGACCTTCTCCTTGCGCCACAACTCCACCAGGTACTCCGGGTCATAGCGGCCAGGGTACACCTGCTTGAGTCCGAGCATGGTCGCCACATACGGCAAGCCCCAGGCGTGGACGTGGAACATCGGGGTGATCGGCATGTAAACGTCGCTGGTACCCAGCAGGCGCACGCTGTCGATCGCGCCCATGATGGTCGACACGCCCATGGTGTGCAGCACCAGTTGCCGATGGGTGAAGTACACGCCCTTGGGATTGCCGGTGGTGCCGGTGGTATAGAACGTGGTCGCGACCGAGTTTTCGTCGAAATCCTGGAAATCGTACTGCGGGCTCGCCGCGGCCAGCAGTTGTTCGTATTCGCCGACGAGGTTCGGCAGGTCCGCGGTTTTTTCCGGCAGGTCCGTCAGCAACAGGGTTTTGTCGACCGTGGTCAGATGCCCTTCGATGGCCTTGTAGAGGCCGACGAACTCGCTGTTGACCAGCACAAAGCGGTCCTCGGCGTGGTTCATGGTGTAGAGGATCTGTTCCGGCGACAGGCGCACGTTGATGGTGTGAATCACCGCGCCGATCATCGGGATGGCGAACATGCATTCCAGGTAACGATGGCTGTCCCAGTCCATCACACCCACGGCATCCCCAGGCTTGACCCCGGCCGCTGTCAGCACGTTGGCCAGGCGGGCCACCCGTTCGATCAGGGTCGGGTAGCTGTAGCGCAACTTGTCGCGGTAGATGATCTCGCGGGTTTTCTCATAACGGGCACCGGACATCAGCAGCCGCTTGATCAGCAGCGGGTATTGGTAAGCGCCTTCGGCCGGGGGGATAACGCGAGTCTGCAACATAAGAATCCCTTTTTCTGACTGCACGGACGTGACTGAAAGTACGCACTGTAGTGCCCCTGATCGTCAGCCAAATCAGCCAAAGGAATGATTTGTAGAGCCCCGCAAATACTGGCATTGGGCCAGTATTTGCCATTTATTACGCACTGCGACAACGCCTACAGGGAATCACCTTTGATCAATGCATCTCGGTAAAAGCGAGCTTCACGCCAATCGCAATCAGCACCGCGCCCATGGTCCGGTCGAACCAGTGCCCCATGCGCGCAAAACCGGCGCGTACGCGCTGCTGGCTGAACAACATCGCCACCAGGCAGAACCAGGTCGCTGTCGCGGCTGCCAGGTAAACCCCGTAACCGGCTTGCACGGCCAGTGGTGTGTGCGGGTTGATCACCACGGTGAACAGCGAGAGGAAGAACAGCGTGGCTTTCGGGTTGAGACCGTTGGTGACGAAACCCGAGGTAAAGGCACCACGGGCCGTGCGCTCCCCCGCTTCCTTGTGCAGATCGTCCGCCACAGGCTTGGCCGGTTGCGCGCGCAGTGCCTTGTAACCGATGTACAGCAGGTAAGCGGCGGCGGCCCATTTCAAGGCGTTGAACAGTACGATCGACTGGGACACGATCAGGCCGATACCCAAGAGCGAGTAACCCACGTGCAGGAAAATCGCCGTGCCCACACCCAGTGCGGTCCAGGTACCCGCGCGGCGACCGTGGGTAACACTTTCACGTACCACCACGGCAAAGTCCGGGCCGGGGCTGGCCACGGCCAACAAGTGAATCAGGGCAACGGTCAAGAACTCTGTCCAGTACATGTGGGGCTCCTTCAGGCCAAGCGTAACTATTTATTTCATCTGGTAGGCTCGGCAGATTACGCCTTCAGTTCAATGCACAAAAGGTACAGTTGATGCCGAATACTCGCCGCGCCGTTTTCCTCGACCACCCGTCCCTGGACCTCGGCGACCTTGACCTCAACCCGCTGCGCAGTTGTTTCAGCGAATTGCAGCTATTCACCCAGACCTTGCCCGATCAAGTCATCGAACACCTCAAGGGTGCCACGGTAGCCATCAGTAACAAGATCCTGATCGACGCCGCCGCCATGGCCGCCAGCCCTGACCTCAAGCTGATCCTGATCACCGCCACCGGCACCAACAACGTCGACCTCGCCGCCGCCCGCGCCCACGGGATCACCGTGTGCAACTGCCAGGGTTACGGCACGCCGTCGGTGGCGCAGCACACGATCATGCTGCTGCTCAACCTGGCCACGCGCCTGGCCGATTATCAAAAAGCCGTCGGCGCAGGCCGCTGGCAACAGGCCAAACAGTTCTGCTTGCTGGACTACCCGATTGTCGAACTCGAAGGCAAAACCCTTGGCCTGCTGGGTCACGGCGAATTGGGCGGCGCAGTCGCACGGCTCGCTGAAGCCTTCGGCATGCGCGTGCTGTTGGGGCAGATTCCCGGACGCCCTGCCCGGCCGGACCGCCTCCCACTGGATGAACTGCTACCGCAAGTCGATGCCCTGACCCTGCACTGCCCGCTCAACGAACACACTCGCCACTTCATCGGCGCCCGCGAACTGGCCTCGATGAAACCCGAAGCGTTCCTGATCAACACCGCCCGCGGCGGCCTGATCGACGAACAGGCGTTGGCCGATGCCTTGCGCAACGGTCATCTGGGCGGCGCCGCCACTGACGTGCTGAGCGTCGAACCGCCCGTCAACGGCAATCCACTGCTGGCCCACGATATCCCGCGCCTGATCGTCACCCCGCACAACGCCTGGGGCAGCCGTGAAGCGCGCCAGAGGATCGTCGGCCAGGTGACCGAAAACGCACTGGGATACTTCAGCGGTAAGGCGCTGCGGGTCGTCAGTTGATAAACTGCGGCACTTTTTTTCACGGGAGCAGTTATGGATCCGCGCAGTGAAGTACTGCTTCGCCAGGCCGAGTTATTCCAGGGTTCGGTGTTGTTGGCCGGTTTGCCCGCCGACGACCTGCTGGGCCGCCTGCCCGATGCCCATGGCTGGTGCTGGCACGCCGGCGATCAGGCCGCGCTGGACACCCGATTCGACGGGCGCAGCCACTTTGGCGTGAACGCACCGGAGCGCGGGTTCGATAGCGCCGTGGTCTTTCTGCCCAAGGCCAAGGACCTGACCGACTACATTCTCAACGCCCTCGCCTCGCGGCTGGCCGGCCGCGAGCTGTATCTAGTCGGCGAGAAAAAAAGCGGCATCGAAGGTGCCGCCAAACAACTCAACCCTTTCGGCAAGCCACGCAAACTCGACAGCGCGCGCCACTGCCAGCTCTGGCAGGTCACCGTGGCCAACGCGCCTGAAGCCAAGCCGCTGGAAAGCCTGGCGCAGACCTACGAGCTGCCGCTGGCCGAAGGCCCGCTAAAGGTCATCAGCCTGCCGGGGGTATTCAGCCATGGTCGCCTCGATCGCGGCAGCGCGCT
Source organism: Pseudomonas sp. GNP012 (assembly GCF_054343835.1). Taxonomy (NCBI): domain Bacteria; kingdom Pseudomonadati; phylum Pseudomonadota; class Gammaproteobacteria; order Pseudomonadales; family Pseudomonadaceae; genus Pseudomonas; species Pseudomonas sp. GNP012. The sequence goes on from NZ_JBTGUU010000001.1 coordinate 4,466,525, forward strand.
GCTGCTGGAGCACCTGGACAAACTGCCCAGCGGTCATTTGCTCGATTTCGGTTGCGGCGCCGGGGTTCTGGGCGCGGCGGTGAAACGTCGTTACCCGCACAACCAGGTCACGATGCTGGATGTAGATGCCTTTGCCGCTGCCAGCAGTCGCCTGACCCTGGCGGCCAATGGTCTGGAAGCCGAGGTGATTACCGGTGACGGAATCGATGCCGCGCCTATGGGTTTGAGTGCGATCCTGAGCAATCCGCCGTTCCATGTCGGCGTGCACACCGACTATTTCGCAACGGAGAACTTGCTGCGAAAAGCGGCCAAACATCTGAAAAACGGCGGCGAACTACGCTTGGTAGCGAACAGCTTCCTGAAGTATCAACCATTGATCGAAGAGCACCTTGGCGTATGTGCGATCAAGGCCGAAGAACAGGGTTTCAGAATCTACCGGGCAAAGCGCGGCTGAAACTTTTTTTGAACAAGAAGGCTTGCCGAATGGGTTTTGCAAAGGCAGAATCCGCCCCGTCCTAGGGGAGTAGTCTCCCACGAGCGCCATGCTCGTCCGGCATGCGTCAACATACTTGGTCCTCAGACCATGGCGCATGCGACCCAAGCATCCACATCAGATGGATCGCAGGGTTTGACAAGACCTATGACACGCACACCTTACCCGGGGCGGGAAGGCTGTACGTGTCATAGCCGTGTCGACCCGCCCCTTAGGAAAACCCCTGATGCTGGATTCACTACTCGTACCCACCGCAATCGTTGCCTTGGCCGAAATCGGCGACAAGACGCAACTGCTCGCGCTCATTCTCGCCGCCCGCTTCCGCAAGCCCTGGCCGATCATCGCCGGCATCGTTGCCGCGACCCTGGCCAACCACGCGGCCGCCGGTGCAGTCGGTGCCTGGGTCGGCAGTTTCTTCTCGGATACGATGCTGCACTGGATCCTCGCCGCGAGCTTCGCCGCGACCGCCCTGTGGACCCTGGTGCCGGACAAGATGGATGACGACGAGGCCAGCACCGCCCGCAAGTTCGGGCCGTTCCTGACCACACTGATCGCGTTCTTCCTGGCGGAAATCGGCGACAAGACTCAGATCGCGACCGTGATGCTGGCTGCGCAATATCCGGAGTTGTGGCTGGTGATCATCGGCACCACCGCCGGCATGCTGATTGCCAACGTACCGGTGGTTCTGGCGGGTAACTTTGCCGCAGACAAGCTGCCATTGACCCTGATCCGTCGACTGGCGGCGTCGGCGTTCTTCATCCTGGCGATTGTCGCGGTGTACAAGGCGATGCAGAGCAGCGGGTGGGTTTGACTTAATAGGTCGTTAGACCGCGTTATCGTTCTTCGCGAGCAAGCCCGCTCCCACATGGATTGCGCTGAACCTGTGGGAGCGGGCTTGCTCCGGGCGGCGTTCCGACGAAGAGGCCAGCAGCCTCACCGCATGACTATCAGGACTTCTTGGCCTGCTCGTAAAGCGGCATAACCTTGGGAATCGCCGCCTGCAACGCCGCAGTCCGGCTGCTGGAAGACGGGTGCGTGCTGAGGAACTCCGGCGGAGCACCTTCGCTGGCCTTGCTCATCTTGTTCCACAGGGTGATCGCGGCGTTCGGGTTGTAGCCAGCGCGGGCGGCCAACTCCAGGCCGATCAGGTCCGCCTCGTTTTCATTGCCACGGCTGTTGGGCAAGGTCATGCCGTAGTTGGCTACAGCGTCCGCCAGGGCCAGGCTGTCCTGGCCCAACCCGAGCAACGCACCGGCGCCCTGTTTGGCCATTTCGATACCGTATGCCTTGGACATCGCCTCACGACTGTGCTCGCGCAAGGCGTGGGCGATTTCATGACCCATGACCGCGGCAAGTTCATCGTCAGTGAGTTGAAGACTGTCGATCAGCCCGGTGTAGACAAAGATCTTGCCGCCAGGACCACAGTTGGCATTGAGCTCGTCGCTCTTGATCAGGTTCACTTCCCATTTCCACTGGGCCGCATCCGGACGAAAGTTCGGGACCTGGGCAATCAGCCGGTCGGCAATCGCCCGAACACGCTTGGCATCGCTGCTGGTCTTGTCCAGCACGCCCTTGCTGCTCGCCTCACTCACAGTCTTTGTATAGGACTGGGCGTACATCTGGTCGACCTCTTGCGAGGACAACATGCTGAACATGTACTGCTTGCGCTCAACGCCCACAGCGCCACCACTGGTGGTATTGACCGACTGGCAGCCGGCGAGCAGCAGGCCTGCGCTCAGCGCATATATAGCCAATGTCTTGTTCATCGAAAACTCCCTGAAAACATGCCAGGTATCCTAGGCGTGGAATGGTATCGACGCCAGATACAATAGACATAAGACGCGCAATTCAGGCAAAGCTCTCATCAATGCAGAAAAAAATTCACACTTCGGGGCAAGCCGCAGCCCGTCACGCCGCGCATTGATTCATTTGCGACATCCGCCAGGCAAAAACAGCCATTTCAACAGCTCGCGCTCATGCCCGCCCGACACCCTGCCGATACACCCAGGCAGACGTCCTTTCGCGTGCGGAGCCTCCATGAAATTCAAGTCGATCCAGTTTTCCGTGGCGGCCCTTGCCGGCGCCATTGTCCTTAGTGTCGTGGCAGCGCTGGTGGTGTACGCGCTGTTTTCCGGTGCCCGGACGCAGGACATGGTCCAGGAACGGACCCAGGCCCAGTTCGAGCAAGTCATCGAACAACGCCTGACGTCCCTGGCGCAGACCCAGGTCAGCCAGATCCAGCGTGAACTCGAAGCACCGCTGCTGATTGCCGGCGGCCTGGTGCGGGTCAACACCCTGATCGGCACACCCGGTGCCGATGGCCAGCCTTCGTTGAGCCTGAGCCGTGAGCAACTGATCGGCCTGATCAAGGAAAACGTGGTCAAGAACCCGAAGATCCTCGGCACCTACATCGGTTGGGAAAAAGACGCACTGGACCACAACGATGCGGCCTACGTCGGCACCCAGGTGGTCGGCATCGACGCCAGCAACGGGCGCTTCCTGCCCTGGTGGTTCCGCAACGACGACGGCACCCTGGGCCTGGACAAACTGGTGGATGTCGACGATCAGAAAACCCTGTCCACCGGCGTGCGTGCCAGCGAGTACTACCTGTGCTCAAAGGAAACCGGAAAATCCTGCGTGATTGATCCTGCGCCTTATAAGGTGGGCGACAAAATCGTCATGCTCGCCTCCTTTATTGAACCAATCATGCTCAACGGTACCTTCCAGGGCATCGTCGGCGCTGACCTGTCAGTGAACTTCATTCAGGAAATGCTCCTGGGCGCCAACCAGAAACTCTACAGCGGCGCCGGGGAAATGGCCCTGATCGGCGGCAATGGCCGCATCGTTGCCTACACCAAGGATCCGAGCAAATTCGGCGAAAAAGTCAGCGATATCCTCGACAGCAAGCAGATTGCCAACATGGCCAGTCTCAAGCGCGGCGAAGTCACCTACACCGTCGACAAGGCCCAGGGCCGGATCGAGTTGTACCTGCCGTTCGGCATCGGCCAGACCGATGCGCGCTGGACCCTGATGCTGCAATTGCCACTGAACGCGGTCATGGCCGACCTGCTAAAACTCCAGGCTGACCTGGATGCGCAACGTAAATCCGACACCTTCGGCATGGCGATGGTCGGCCTGGTCATTGCCGGTATCGGTTTGCTGGTGATCTGGCTGGTGGGCCACGGCATCGCTCGTCCGCTCAAGCAGATGGTGGCCATGCTCGACGATATCGCCCAGGGCGAAGGCGACCTGACCCGGCGCCTGACCAGCGACCGCGCCGATGAACTGGGTTCGATCGCCAAAGGCTTCAACACCTTCCTGGCCAAGTTGCAGGCGATGATCACCCAGGTGGTGACGTCGGTGCAGAGCGTCAGCGATTCGTCGGAACACACCGCCGACATCGCCATCCGCACCAACACCGGCGTACACAAGCAAATGGCCGAGATCGATCAGGTGGCCACCGCCGTGCAGGAAATGACCGCCACTGCCCAGGACGTGGCGCGCAACGCGACCCAGGCCGCACAGGCCGCCAGCCATGCCGATCAAGCTGCCAGCCAAGGCATGCAGATCGTGCGCGACACCTCGAACTCGATTGGCGCACTCGCCGTGGAGATCGGCCGTGCCGTCGGCGTGGTGCAGACCCTGGCCAAGGACAGCGAAAACATCAACGCCATCCTCACTGCCATTCGCGGGATCGCCGAGCAGACCAACCTGCTGGCCCTGAACGCAGCCATCGAAGCGGCCCGCGCCGGTGAACAGGGCCGGGGTTTTGCCGTGGTGGCTGACGAGGTACGCAACCTGGCGCAAAAAACGCAAAAGGCCACCGAAGAAATCCAGGCCATGATCCAGCAACTGCAGCAAGGCACGCGGGATGTGGTGCGAGTCATGGAGGACAGCCAGAACCGCACGGACGAAAGCGTACTGCACGCATCGAAGGCCGCCGAAGCACTGGAGACCATTACTCAGGCGGTGTCGGTGATCAACGACATGAATACCCAGATAGCCAGCGCGGCAGAGGAGCAAAGTGCGGTGGCGGACGATATCAACCGCAACGTGATCAACATCGGCCAGGTTGCCAATGAAGTGGCCGGCGGTGCGGATGAGTCGAGTGCGGCCAGTGCGGATTTGACCAAGCTGGCCGAGCAACAGCGGCGGTTGATCAATCAGTTCAGGGTTTGACTTTCAGGCCCTCTTCGCGAGCAAGCCCGCTCCCACAGGGGATTTGTGTACGCCACAGATCCAGTGTGGGAGCGGGCTTGCTCGCGAAAGGGCCAGCACTGCCACCAAAAAAACTCAACCCGGCGTCAGACACTCCGGCCCATTGAGCTTCGGATCATTCACCATGTTGGCCAGCACCCGTTCGCGCAACGCGGCAGGCTCACTGGCCAGCAAGGCTTGCAAAGCATGCAACGGCGTCTCGGGATCGAGCCACGCGGCCTGCCCCGCCTCATCAAGAATCAACGGCCGCCGCTGACTCGCCGCTGGCTGGGTAATCACGGCGGTACTCAGCCACACCTGCTCCTGTACCGGATACGCCTCCCAGATCGCCGCAAAAAACAATGACGAGCCCTCTCCCGGTGTCAGCCAGTACGGGCGCTTGCGCGTCGTGCCGCGCCATTCGTAGAAACCATTGGCCGGCAACAGGCAGCGGCGCTCGCGCAAGGCCTGGCGAAACATCGGCTGCTCGGCAACGGTTTCGGCGCGGGCGTGGGCCGGGGTGCGGGACAGATCGGTCAGCCAGGGTGGCGTCAGCCCCCAGCGGGCGCGGGCAAGCGTGCGCTGACCGTCAGGCTCGGCCCGCAGCATCAATACCGAATCATTCGGGGAAATGTTCCACTGCGCCTTCTGATCGACGGGAAAACCGGGCAGCGCAGCGAAGGCAGGGTTCCAGCGAAACAGGGCATAACGTCCACACATGGGGCAACACAGCTCTTGATCAAACGAACGCCAGCCTAACAGACCAGCGTGCCGGGAAAACTGTCCGGTTCATCGCCGGACAGCGGCAGCGCTGCATTGTACGCGGTGATCAGCTCGCGGGCGTATTCGGCCTGGTCGTTCTCGACCGACAGCCCTAGCAGGCCATAGATCGGCAACTCCCCGGAGCCGCCGAGCAAATCACGGCCCACCAGATGCGCCTCGATACCCTCGCTGGCGAGCATGCCTTGCAGCAACTCGCCTTCCATCAGGTTTTCCGGATCGTAGATGCGCTGCATACACGCCCCTCATTCATTCTCACTGAACACTTCGAGATGCCATTCCTCTTCATGAACCTGCAACACGAAGGTTATCGGCCGACAGCACACCTGACAGTCCTCGATGTAGGTCTGATCGCCACCGGACAAATCCAGAGTAGTCTCTACCTCCTCACCACAATACGGACATTCATACTGCGCAGTTTCCAGCATCGCGGTCTCCCAGGTGACTTGTGCGTATAATCGCCGGTCTATTTGCAGGGCTATTGTTGTCTGGCAACTTTTTCAGACCTTGCCCCGCCGGTTTTCGAACAAAACCTTTACTTACCCTAGCCGTTTCTAACAAGAGAGCATGATGGGCGAATTCGATGCCATCCGACCTTACGACGACAGCGAAGTCCCAGCGGTGCTGGACCGACTGCTCGGCGACAAGGCGTTTCTAGATATCCTCACCCACTTCCGCTTCCCGCGTTTTGCCGGCGCTTTAGGTTGGGCGCTCAAACCTCTTATAGCCCATCGGCTGCGCCGTGAGTTTGCCGGCGTGACCTGTGTGGCCACGTTACAGGACAAAGTCGAGGTTTACGTCGACCACACCATCGAGCGCGCCACCGACGGTGTCACTTATACCGGGGTGGAGCAATTCAAGTCCGGCAGCGCCTACCTGTTTATCGCCAACCACCGCGATATCGTGATGGACCCGGCCTTCGTCAACTACGCCGTGTACCACGCCGGCCTGCCGACCCCGCGCATTGCCATCGGCGACAACCTGCTGCAAAAGCCTTTCGTCAGCGACCTGATGCGCCTGAACAAGAGCTTCATCGTGCACCGCTCGATCAGCGGTCGCCGGGAGAAAATGGCGGCCTATCAATTGCTGTCGGCGTATATCAACCATTCGATCCGCAACGATTGCGCCTCGATCTGGATCGCCCAGGCCGAGGGCCGCGCCAAGGACGGTGACGACCGTACCGAATCGGCGATCCTCAAGATGTTCCACATGAGCCGCAAGGACGAGCCATTCGGCGAAGTCATTCAGTCGCTGAACCTGACCCCTGTGTCGATCAGCTACGAATACGACCCCTGCGACGAGGCCAAGGCCCGCGAGCTTTACATCCGTGCCACCACTGGCAGCTACACCAAGGTGCCGGGCGAGGATGACGTGAGCATCGCCAAGGGCATCACCGGCTACAAGGGCCGGGTGCATGTGAACTTTGCCGCGCCGATCACCGAACTGTTCGAAGACACCAAGCAATTGGCGGTCGAGATGGACAAGCAAATCCTCAGCGGCTATCGCTTGTTCCCGGTGCACTACCTGGCTTACGCGCAGTGGAAAGACGCTGATCCGCAGTTGCAGGTGCCAAAGGCCGCCGAGGTGTTCCCGGCCGAAGAACTGGCCAAGGCCCAGGAAGAATGGCAACGCCGCCTGGACGCCTGCCCGCAAGAGCATCGTCCATACCTGGTGCTGCAATATGCAACGCCGGTGCGTAATCAGTACCGGGTGAAGGCAGGGTTGCCGCTGTAAGCGGGTTCGGCTCGATACGATTTATCAAGATCAAAAGATCGCAGCCTTCGGCAGCTCCTACACGGGATTGATGTGCCCCTGTAGGAGCTGCCGAAGGCTGCGATCTTTTACTTTGAAAAGGTTCAGACCTGCGTGCTGATCCACGACACCAGCAGCGCCATCCCCAGGCAGGCAAAACCGAAGATGTAGAAAAAGCGGTTCATGCGCAAGGTCGCCCAATCCAGCGTGGGTTCTACGTTCGGACTGCTCTGGCGCTGCGCCTGCAAACTGGCCATCGCACGCAGTTCGCGGCGACGGGTGGCGTGCAGCAACCAGCCACCCGGGAAGGCAAAGAGCAAGGCCAGCAGATTGATCAGTTTGGCGGGATGGGCGGTAAACAGCGTCATCAAGTGCAGCGACATCACGAACCTCAAGTCAAACAGGTAGCAGGTGCCGGACGGGCGACCGCGGCGCGGATTCTACCGAAAGCCTGCGCCCCTGCCCTCTGTTTCCGACAAATAACGAAGCTTTTGATCAATGGCTGTCCTGAGTCACGGCTTCGTCATCTGTATCGGCGAACATGCGCGTCCCGAAACCGACACGGATCACGTCATGCTCCACGCCGAAAACCAGGATCGTCTCTACCTCATCATTCCCAGCGAAGAACAACAAGCCCTCGTCGGCAGCCTCGCCTTCAACGTTCAGGATCGCCATTGGCTGGTGTATTGCGCCTTGGGTGGGCATCAACATGCGGATTTGCCGGAAACGGACTTGCTGACGGGTGTGAGTGTGCTGGATTTTTACTCGCAGGCTGCCTGATTTCCTTGCCCCCTGTAGGAGCGAGCTTGCTCGCGATGGACTTGAGGACGCCGCGGGGTATCAGATTCCCCGCGTAATCGTTAACGACCATCGCGAGCAGGCTCGCTCCTACAGGGGCTCGCATTACTCGCCGAGAATCTGGCCCACGGTCGGGTCCTTGAACAGGCGGGTCAACGCATCGCTCAGCACATCGCTGACCAGCTTGGTGTTGGTTTCCTGGTTCGGCGCCATGCCGAAGCGCTGGTCCAGGGACGAACCATAACGGCCGCTGTAGCGACGGTTGGCGTTCTGCACATCCGAGCGGAACGTCGCGCCGATGGTGGCTTCGGTCACGTACATGCCTTCCTTGGGCGACTGGTACTTCAATTCAGCCAAAGTCACTGTCAGTTGCGGCGCATTCATGGCGTTGTTCGTCGGCGTAAAGCCCAACAGACGCACGGCGGCTTCAGCCTGGGCCTGCAGCTTCGGCAGGATCTGCGCGCCCTGCACGGTGATCGCGCTGGTCTCCGGATACAGGCCACCACGGGTGCCCAGCGTCGGCGACGGGCGACCGTCCACGACACGCACCACGACGGGCTGGCCATGGCCAACCGGGGCCAACTGGGCGGTCAGCTTGGGTTCCGGGCTCAGTTGTTGCGGGCTGTGGGCGCAGCCAACCAGGGTCAAACTGGTCACAGTGATCAAACCGAACAACAGGCGTTGCAACATGCTCTTCTCTCCAGAATCAGGCACAAACAGGCCGGCAGTATAGCGGTGCGCCACTGCGGGGAACCAGCGCCTCAGAGTGTTTGATGAAATCTCTGACAAACCCTGGGGATTGCAGTTCATGTCACACAGATGTCACCACTCCTACACTTGCACGTAATGGCCTACAGGCAATCTTCCTGGCAATCACCCACACGGTACTTCACCATGCGCCATCTGATCTCTCTGTTCGCGCCACGCCCGTTGCACCGTTGCTTCGCCCTGCTCGACCGCAACGGCCACTGCCAGGCCTTCAAGCAGTGCAGCTTGCAGCCCATGGGAGATGGCTGGGTTGAAATCGAGGAAATCCGCCTGAATTGGCTGAATCAGCCGCTGCCGGCCGGCGCCCGCGTCGTTTCGCAACCTTACCAGCCACGCTCGCGTGCACAGCAACTGCTGACAACCTGACCAAACACCTAATAAAAGTCATTAAACACGACCATTTCCCTGCGTTTCTTAGATACAATCTCCCCCCGATTATAAGGACGTCTCCTGATCGGGCCTCGCAGCATCGTCAATGCGCTTGTGTTGACACCCCGCACCGCCCACAGAGAGCCGCCCACACAGATCGAGTGAAGCTGGCGCGCTTGCTGTTTTGTTGAGCAAAACCTCCACTTTTCGCGAATCTGCAGAGCTGTCATTACGCTCGGTCACTGAGCTGTTTGCCCGTTTTGCCTGCCCTGTATCCCATGGCGGCAATCCATCCGGGCACGGTGCCAGGCTGGGACAGCCCTTTTTGAGGTTCACGTCTTCAAAAGAGCGTGAAAAAAACGGGTTTTCACAACTTCACAAGAGTGTGGCGAGCAAATGAATAGTTTTGCGTCTGAACATGCACCATTAGCGTCTACAACAGCCCAACGACACAGGACCGAGTATTCCTCGAACACCGGAGCCTGAAGCCTGTCCGCTACGGATTTGGTTGCACAAACGGATGTATCGACCATAAGTCGAATTGCCAGTCGCACGTTGAAATGAGTTCATATGACTCTTATTAGACCCGGCAGGTAGCGTCCGTCGAAGTTGCGATAAATTGCGAAGATTCGGACATGGCGATACTGCCATGAATACCCTGGGGCCACACTGACACGCCCCGGAATGCCTGGCAGCCATGCCGACAATTTGGTGCTGCAGATTTTGGAGACGCGTTAAATGGCGCATAACGAAGCAGTCGACGTAGTACTGGTTGGGGCCGGCATCATGAGTGCCACCCTTGCAGTGCTGCTCAAAGAGCTCGACCCCGCGATCAAGCTGGAAGTCGTCGAGCTGATGGATTCCGGTGCTGCGGAGAGTTCCAACCCCTGGAACAACGCCGGTACCGGTCACGCCGGGCTGTGTGAGCTCAACTACACACCGCAGGCAGCCGATGGCGCCGTCGACATCAAGAAAGCCGTGCACATCAACACCCAGTTCGAGGTGTCGAAGCAGTTCTGGTCGTACCTGACCAGGAAAGGCACGTTCGGCTCGTGCAAATCGTTTATCAGCCCGGTGCCACACCTGAGTTTCGTGCAGGGTGAAAGCGGCGTTTCCTTCCTCAAGGAACGTTTCAAGGTGCTGAGCAAGCACCACGCTTTCGCCGACATGGAGTACACCGAAGACAAGGCGACAATGGCAGAGTGGATGCCATTGATGATGCCTGGGCGCGACCCCGGCGAAACCCTTGCCGCCACCCGCGTGATCAATGGCACCGACGTCAACTTCGGCGCTCTGACCAACCAGTTGCTCAAGCACCTGACCAGCGCACCCGATGCCCAGGTCAAGTACTGCAAGCGCGTGACCGGCCTCAAGCGCAACAACGGCGGCTGGACCGTCAGCATCAAGGACGTCAACAGCGGCAATACCCGTGAAGTCGACGCCAAATTCGTCTTCCTCGGCGCTGGCGGCGCGGCACTGCCACTGCTGCAAGCCTCGGGCATCGAAGAGAGCAAAGGCTTCGGCGGCTTCCCGATCAGCGGCCAGTGGCTGCGCTGTGACAACCCGGAAGTGGTCAAGCACCACCAGGCCAAGGTCTACAGCCAGGCTGCCGTAGGTTCACCGCCAATGTCCGTGCCGCACCTGGACACCCGCGTGGTCGATGGCAAGAAGTCCCTGCTGTTCGGACCGTACGCCGGCTTCACCACCAAGTTCCTCAAGCACGGCTCCTTCATGGACCTGCCGATGTCGGTTCGCGCCGGCAACATCGGTCCGATGCTGGCCGTGGCGAAAAACAACATGGACCTGACCAAGTACCTGGTCAGCGAAGTGATGCAGTCTATGGAGCAGCGCCTGGAGTCCCTGCGTCGCTTCTACCCGGAGGCGAAAGCCGAAGACTGGCGCCTGGAAGTGGCCGGCCAACGGGTGCAGATCATCAAGAAAGACCCGAAAAAAGGCGGCATCCTGCAATTCGGTACCGAACTGGTCGCGGCCAAGGACGGTTCCCTGGCTGCACTGCTCGGTGCTTCGCCTGGTGCATCGGTGACTGTTTCGATCATGCTCGAGCTGATCGAGAAATGCTTCCCGAGCAAAGCCAAGGGCGAATGGGCTGGCAAACTGGCAGAAATCTTCCCGGCCCGGGAGAAAGTTCTGGAAACCGACGCTGCGCTGTATCGCAAGATCAGCACGCAGAACAACGTTGCCCTGGAACTGGTTGAAGCCAGCAGCGAGACCGAAAGCTACGCTTGATTGGGCCCCATGAAAAACGCCCCGCTCTCATTGAGAGCGGGGCGTTTTTTTATGCCTTTGAAAGATCGCTCCTTGTGGAGCTACCGAAGGCTGCGATCTCCTGATCTTAACCGCGAACCTTCTCGATCAACTCGATGTAATCCGGTGCATTGCGCTGATCCTTGATCAAGGCAACAAAGTCATTGCCGTGCTCATCCTTGCCATTCACGTCGTAACCGGCTTCGACGAAGAACGTCAGGAAACGCTCGAAATCGTCGATGCGCAGACCACGGTAGGCCTTGACCAGTTTGTGCAGGGACGGAGAAGTCGCGTCGACCGGTTCGAAATCGAGGAACAACTTGATCTGCTCATCACCGATCTCGTCACCAATCACTTGTTTTTTATCTTTACGCATTGCCGACTCCAGCTCGCAGACATTTCACGGGGCGGGCAGTTTACCCCCGCGCAGGCACAGGGCTCAACGCACACGATTGCTGCCGGTATGCAGATCGGCCCAGACATGGCCATTGGCGTAGCTGAGAAACTGGCAATACACCGTGTCGTTGCGCAGCAAGTCGATCACCACCCGGTATTGCGCCAGCGGGTAATAGAGGGTCAGAGTCTTGCTCGGCTCGTCGTAAACCGGCTTCTTCAGGCTTTTGCTTTCACCATCGAAATTGACCAGTACCTGACTGATGGTAGCGCCCTTGTTCAGGGATTTGCCCTTGAGACGAATCAGCAACGGCGAAGTGACCGGAATCGGCTGTTGAGTGGATTGACGCTGAGCACCGACCACCACCGAATAATCGGTGACCTGCATCAGTTGCTGCTGCTCGGGATCAGCAGCGCGCAGAGTGAGGTCGTCCGGCGGCAGGAATTGACTGTGCATGGGCGCCGGGGCGGCGGCCAGAGGCAGGCTGAGGGTCAGCAACAGGGCGGCGCAGCTGCGGATAAAAGGGTTCATGGCAGGCTCCGGAATCGGGGCCGGGCACTCTAGCATGGGCGAGCGGACGTGGGGCTGTGAACACGACACCCTGTGGGAGCGGGCTTGCTCGCGAAAGCGGTGTGTCAGTCGCCTTGATGTTGACTGACACACCGCTTTCGCGAGCAAGCCCGCTCCCACAGGAAGAAAATCAATCGAACTGCGCGTGCATCCAGGCCTGATACTCGGCAACACCAGGCTCGCCTTCGCGCGGAGCCCAGTGCGCCAGCTCGCCTTCACCGACCGGACGGTAAGGACCGGCCTTGCATTCGAACATCAGGCTGTCGGCCTCCAGCACCACCAGACCGTGGAACACACCGGTTGGCAGGTCCACGCCAACACAGTCGCCACCGGCCTCGAGCACGGTCTTGCTCAGCACCATGCCGGTCTCGTCAAAGATCAGCACGCCCAGCCGTCCCTTGAGGACCAACAGGGTTTCGGCCTTGTTGTCACCCAAGTGCCGGTGAGGCGGGATATAGGTAGACGGCTGCAGCGCCACCGCCATGCGATGGCAAGCGTCTTCCATCTGATGAAAATTGTGATGCTGGCGCCCGCGAGGATTGGCCGCGGCTTTCCCGGCCAGCTCGGCGAACAAGGTCTGATCCAGAAAACGCGGCATATCCATGTCTTACATTCCTTTAACGGCGAAAATCCCGTTGGCGTTACGCCAGTAGCCTTTGTAGTCCATACCGTAACCGAAGATGTAGCGGTCGATGCACGGCAGACCGACGAAATCGGCCTTGAGGTCCGGACGGGCCTTGCGGTCGTGGTCTTTATCGATCAGCACAGCGGTGTGCACTTTACGTGCGCCAGCGTGCTTACAGAAGTCGATGATCGCACCCAGGGTGTGACCTTCGTCGAGAATGTCGTCGATGATCAACACATCACGGTCGATGAAGGAAACTTCCGGCTTGGCCTTCCAGAACAGGTCGCCACCGCTGGTTTCGTTGCGATAGCGGGTAGCGTGCAGGTAGGACGCTTCCAGCGGGAAGTGCAGATAGGTCAGCAGCTTGCCGGAAAAAATCAGCCCGCCGTTCATCACGCAGAACACCACCGGGTTGGAATCCGCCAGTTGATCGTTGATTTGTGCACCGACGCGGGCGATGGCCGCCTCGACTTCAGCTTCGGTGTACAGGCAGTCAGCCTCTCGCATGATTTGACGGATATGCTCGAGATCAGCAGACATGGTGCTCTCCAGGGGGATGGCGGATTCAGGAAAAGCGGGCAAAGGTACGCATCAAGCGAGGCCAGATCAAGCGTTTGTGGACTAACGTACTGTATGTCTATAGGACAACACCCTCGGATAGATTAATCTAGGCCGGTTTTTTTGCCCGCCGCCGGAGCCTTTCCCCATGCCCATCCATGAGATCCGCCACCCGCTGATCCGTCATAAACTTGGCCTTATGCGCCGCGCAGACATCAGCACCAAGAATTTCCGTGAGCTCGCTCAGGAAGTCGGTGCCCTGTTGACCTATGAAGCCACCAAAGACCTGCCGCTGGAATCCTACGATATCGATGGCTGGTGCGGCACTGTGTCGGTCGAGAAAATCGCCGGCAAGAAAATTACCGTGGTGCCGATCCTGCGTGCCGGCATCGGCATGCTCGAAGGCGTGCTCAGCCTGATCCCGGGCGCCAAAGTCAGCGCCGTGGGTGTGGCCCGCAACGAGGAAACCCTCGAGGCCCACACCTACCTCGAGAAGCTGGTGCCGGAAATCGACGAACGCCTGGCCATGATCATCGACCCGATGCTCGCTACCGGCGGCTCGATGGTTGCAACCATCGACCTGCTGAAAAAAGCCGGCTGCCGCGACATCCGCGCCATGGTGCTGGTCGCTGCGCCAGAAGGCATTGCCGTGGTCGAGAAGGCTCACCCGGACGTGATCATCTACACCGCGTCCATTGATCAAAAACTGAACGAACACGGCTACATCATCCCGGGGCTGGGCGATGCCGGTGACAAGATCTTCGGCACCAAGCAGAAGGACGCGTGACCATGCAGCAAGAGTTCAACGATCCGCTCTGGCGCACGGTGCTGTCGGGTGCACAGATGCTGTTCGTGGCCTTCGGCGCCCTGGTGTTGATGCCGCTGATCACCGGTCTCGACCCGAACGTGGCGTTGTTCACGGCCGGCCTGGGGACGATCCTGTTCCAGATCGTCACCGGGCGCCAGGTGCCGGTGTTCCTGGCATCGAGCTTTGCCTTCATTACCCCGATCATTCTCGCCAAGGGCCAGTTCGGTCTGGCCGCGACCATGGGCGGCGTGATGGCGGCGGGTTTCGTCTATACCTTCCTCGGCCTCGCAGTGAAAATCAAAGGCACCGGTTTCATCGACCGCCTGCTGCCGCCGGTGGTGATCGGGCCGGTGATCATTTCGATTGGCCTGGCGATGGCACCGATTGCCGCCAACATGGCCATGGGCAAGGCCGGTGACGGCAGTGAATTGATTCATTACCAGACGGCGATGATGATCTCGATGCCTGCACTGCTGACCACGCTGATCGTTGCGGTTTTCGGCAAGGGCATCTTTCGCCTGGTGCCGATCATCTCCGGCGTGCTGGTGGGCTTTGGCATGTCGTTCTACTTCGGCGTGGTCGATACCGCGAAGATCGCTGCGGCACCCTGGTTCGCCATCCCGCACTTCACCGCGCCGGAATTCAACTGGCAGGCGATCCTGTTCATCGTTCCGGTGGCTTTGGCCCCGGCCATCGAACACATCGGCGGCGTGATTGCCGTGGGTAGCGTGACCGGTCGCGATTACCTGAAGAAGCCCGGCCTGCACCGCACCCTGCTCGGCGACGGCATTGCCACCACGGCGGCCGGTCTGTTTGGCGGCCCGCCCAACACCACCTACGCCGAGGTGACCGGCGCGGTCATGCTGACCAAGAACTACAACCCGAAAATCATGACCTGGGCGGCGATCTTCGCCATCAGCCTGGCGTTCATCGGCAAGTTCGGTGCGCTGCTGCAAAGCATTCCGGTGCCGGTGATGGGCGGGATTCTGTGCCTGCTGTTCGGTTCGATCGCGGCGGTGGGGATGAACACACTGATCCGCCACAAGATCGATCTGGGCGAGGCGCGCAATCTGGTGATTGTGTCGGTGACCCTGGTGTTCGGGATCGGCGGTGTACTGATCGGCACCGGCACGGGGCCGGACGACTTCGGCCTCAAAGGCATCGCGCTGTGCGCGGTGGTGGCGATTGGCTTGAACCTGATCCTGCCGGGCAATGACAGCTGGAAGCACAAAAAAGCGAATGAGCCGTTGATCTAAGCAGGTTCGGATTTTTCGCTGACTGTAAGAGCCTCTTCGCGAGCAAGCCCGCTCCCACATTTGATCGGTGCTGGACACAATAAATGTGTACACCGAAATCCAATGTGGGAGCGGGCTTGCTCGCGAAGCTTTTAAAGGGCCAACGGCGCCCTTTCGCACAACGCACTCAACGCCCGCGCCCAATGCGGGTCATCGTTGAGGCACGGCACCAGCACCAACTCCTCTCCCCCCGCCTCGCGGAATTGCTCCTTGCCGCGATCACCGATCTCTTCCAGGGTCTCGATGCAATCGGCAACGAACGCCGGGCACATCACCAGAATCTTTTTCACGCCACTTTTGGCCAACTCATCGAGGCGCGCCTCGGTGTAGGGTTCGATCCATTTGGCGCGTCCCAGGCGCGACTGGAATGACACCGACCACTTGTCGTCCGGCAAGCCCATGCGCTTGGCAAACTCCGATGCCGTACGCAGGCATTGCGCGCGATAGCAGGTGGCCAAAACTACTGGCGATGCGTTCTTGCAGCAATCCTCATTCTTGAAGCAATGCTTGCCCGTCGGATCGAGCTTGGTCAGGTGCCGCTCCGGCAATCCGTGAAAGCTCAGCAACAAGTGATCGTAATCCTGCTGCAAATGAGGCCGCGCGCTGGCGACCAATGCGTCGAGGTACTCCGGTTGATCATAAAACGGCTGAAGAATCGACAGTTGCAGGTCGAGTCCTTTTTCGCGCAGCACGCGCTTGGCTTCTTCAATCACCGTGGTGGTGGTGCTGTCGGCAAACTGTGGATAAAGCGGCGCCAGGGTTATCCGCTTGTGCCCCGCCGCAGCCATGCGCACCAGCGTCGACTCGATCGATGGCTCGCCGTAACGCATCGCCAGCTCGACCGGGCCATGTTGCCATTGGGCAGTCATGGCTTGTTGCAGGCGACGGCTGAGCACCACCAGTGGCGAGCCTTCGTCCCACCAGATCGAGGCATAGGCATGGGCCGACTGCTCGGGACGCTTGATCAGGATCAGCGACACCAGCAAGCGCCGCACCGGCCATGGCAGGTCGATCACGTACGGGTCCATCAGAAATTGATTGAGGTAGCTGCGCACATCCGCCACCGAGGTGGAGGCAGGTGAACCCAGGTTGACCAGAAGCAACGCGTGATCGGTCATGCAACATCCTATTTCAAAGGCGAGCGGACAAATCATCCAGAGCCGCGCGCAAATCCGTGAACTGAAAAGTGAAACCCGCCTGTAACAAGCGAACCGGCGTGGCCCGTTGGCCGCCCAGCAACAGCAAGGACAACTCGCCCAGCCCGACCTTCAAGGCGAAGGCCGGCATCGGCATGAATGCCGGGCGATGCAGTACGCTGCCCAACGTCTTGGCAAACTCGCGGTTGCGCACCGGTTTGGGTGCGCACGCATTATAGGGACCGCTGGCCTCGTTGCGATGCAGAAGAAAATCAATCAGAGCGATTTGATCGTCGATATGAACCCATGGCATCCATTGCCGGCCGTTGCCAATCGGCCCCCCCAGCCCCAGCTTGAAGGGCAGTAACAGCCGCGACAAAAAGCCGCCCTCGGCCGACAGCACCAACCCGGTTCGAATGAGGATGACGCGAATGCCCAGCGCTTCAGCCCGTTGCGCGGTTTCTTCCCAGGCGATGCATAGCTGGCTGGCAAAGTCCTCACTGACCGGCCCCGAGTCCTCTGTCAGTTCGCGTTCGCCACCGTCGCCATACCAGCCGACAGCCGAGCCGGAAATCAACACCCGGGGTTTCTGCTCGCGACTCTCAAGCCACGCCAGCAGGGTTTCAGTCAGCGTGATCCGACTGCTCCACAACAAGGCTTTACGCTTGTGCGTCCAGGGCCGGTCGGCAATCGGCGCACCGGCCAGATTGACGATCGCATCCACCGGTTCCTGCCCCAGATCCTCCAATCGGGCAATTCCACGCACTTGGGCACCACATGTTTTCGCGACTTTTTCAGGCTTGCGACTCCAGACTGTCAGGCGATGGCCCTGCCCGGACCAGTGCCGGCAGAGCTGACGTCCTATCAAACCAGTACCGCCGGTCAGCAATATGTGCATGACTTCTTCCTCGCGTGGCGTTTTACCCTGTCCACTAGTCTATTTTTATAAGCAGGGATCTTTGGTATCGAGCAGGCTCTATGTTTAACAATAGGCCAAGCTGTCAGAACGAGAACGCTAAAAGTTATACCAAAAAACAATATTGTACAGGTTTGAACCCCGGCGTAGTCTGTACAGAAAGGTAAACGAGGCCCCTATGACTGTACCTATCGCAATCATCGGCACCGGCATTGCCGGACTCTCCGCCGCCCAGGCCCTGACGGACCTCGGGCACGTGGTTCAACTTTTCGATAAAAGCCGCGGCAGCGGCGGGCGCATGTCGAGCAAGCGCAGCGATGCGGGTGCTCTGGACATGGGCGCGCAGTACTTCACCGCCCGCGACCGCCGCTTTGTCACGGAAGTCCAGCGCTGGCAGGCCAGAGGCTGGGTCGCCGAGTGGACGCCGCAGCTGTACACCTACCATGGCGGTCAGCTCAACCTGTCGCCGGACGAGCAGACCCGCTGGGTCGGCACGCCCCGCATGAGCGCAATCACTCGCGCCCTGCTCGGTGATCTGGAAGTGCACTTCGCCTGCCGGATCACCGAGGTCTATCGCGGGGAAGAACACTGGCATCTGCAGGACGCCGAGGGATTCACCCACGGACCGTTCAGCCACGTCGTCATCGCCACGCCCGCGCCACAGGCCACGGCTCTGCTGGCATCGGCGCCAAAACTCGCGGGGGCCGCCGCCGGGGTGAAAATGGACCCGACCTGGGCCATTGCCCTGGCCTTCGAAACGCCGCTGGAAACGCCCATGGAAGGCTGCTTCGTACAGGACAGCCCACTCGACTGGCTGGCCCGCAACCGCAGCAAACCCGGGCGCGACAACACCCTCGACACCTGGGTGCTGCACGCCACGAGTGCCTGGAGCCGGCAACACATCGACCTGCCCAAGGAAGCGGTGATCGAACAGTTGCACGGCGCGTTTGCCGAACTGCTGCACGATTCCATGCCTGCGCCGAGCTTCAGCCTCGCCCACCGCTGGCTCTACGCCCGCCCCGCCAGCAGTCACGAATGGGGCACCCTGGCCGATGCCGACCTGGGGCTGTACGCCTGTGGCGACTGGTGCCTGTCCGGACGTGTCGAAGGCGCCTGGCTAAGCGGTCAGGAAGCCGCCCGCCGCTTGCATGAACACCTGCAATGACCGTAGGAGCTGCCGAAGGCTGCGATCTTTTGATTTTATTTTTCAAGATCAAAGATCGCAGCCTTCGGCAGCTCCTGAAGGGGCATTGCGCCGAAAAAACCTATACAAAAAATTTGACTTGTACAACTTCGAATCTATGATGAAGTTATCTTGTACAGACGCAAATGTTTGTACAGGTTCAGATTCGAGGTGTTCCGATGTCCCACGTCCCCGTCAAACCGAAAATAGCCATCAGCGCCTGCCTGATGGGGCTCGATGTGCGCTTCAACGGCGGGCACAAGGAGTCGCGGCTGTGCAGCCGTACCCTCACTGATTACTTCGATTTCATCCCGGTCTGCCCGGAAGTGGCCATCGGCCTCGGCGTACCGCGCCAACCGATTCGGCTGGTGAGTGGCGCCGATCAACCCGAAGCCGTGGGAACCCTGGATCACAACCTGAACGTGACACAACCGCTGGCCACCTACGGCCGGGAGATGGCAGCGCAGCTGGGGGATATTTGCGGTTATATCTTCATGCAAAATTCCCCGTCCTGCGGCCTGGAGCGGGTCAAGGTCTACCACGCCAACGGCACACGGGCGGACATTGGCGGTCGCGGGATCTACGCCCAGGCCTTCTGCCTGCTGCACCCGGACTTGCCGGTGGAGGAAGACGGCCGGCTCAACGATCCGGTGCTTCGGGAAAACTTCCTCACCCGCGTATTCGCCTACAGCGCCTGGCAGCAGCTACGCCAGGAAGGCCTGACCCGGCGCGGCCTCACGGACTTTCACTCACGCTACAAATACCTGCTGATGGCCCACAACCCGGTGCAATACAAAGCCCTGGGCCACCTGCTGGGCAGCATGGGCAAAAACGATCCGCAGGAACTGGGCCCCCGCTACTTCAGCGAATTGATGGCGGCGTTGAAAAAGTGCGCCACCCGCCGCACCCATACCAACGTCCTGCAACACATCAGCGGTTACCTGAAACAGGCCATCAGCCGCGAAGACAAGCAGGAAGTGCAACAGCTGATCAGCCAGTACCACCAAGGCATCGTGCCGTTGGTGGTGCCGTTGACGCTGCTCAAACATCACTTTCGCCAACACCCCGATCCGTACATCGCACAGCAGGTCTATCTGCAACCGCACCCGGAAAACCTCAGCCTGCGAAACGCTATCTGATGAAAAAAACACTCGACACCAGCGCCCGCGAAGACCTCGGCGATGACTTTAAAAAAGCACTGGACGAAGGCT
This sequence comes from Pseudomonas sp. GNP012, assembly GCF_054343835.1. NCBI lineage: Bacteria > Pseudomonadati > Pseudomonadota > Gammaproteobacteria > Pseudomonadales > Pseudomonadaceae > Pseudomonas > Pseudomonas sp. GNP012. Next base: position 4,486,643 of record NZ_JBTGUU010000001.1, read on the forward strand.
GGCTGCCCATCCGTGAAGTGGCGCGCCTGACCGGCGTCAATGCCGTGACTCTGCGCGCCTGGGAGCGGCGCTACGGTCTGATCGTGCCGCAACGCACCCCCAAGGGGCATCGGCTGTTCTCGGCCGACCATGTACAACGCATCCAGGCCATCCTCACCTGGCTCAACCGCGGCGTCGCCGTCAGCCAGGTCAAGGAATTGCTCGATACGCCGCAAATATTCAGCGAGTCCGTCGACAACGATTGGCACACATTGCTGCAAACGTTGCTGCAGGCGGTCAGCGGATTGCAGGAACGCGCCCTGGATGACAACGTCAATCAGGCGATGGCCCTGTATCCGCCGCGAACCCTGTGCGAGCAATTGCTGATGCCTTTGCTGGCCGCTCTGGAGCAACGCTGGCAAGGCCAATTCGGTGCGCAGATGGAGCGGGGCTTTTTTTGTGCCTGGCTACGCAGCAAATTCGGCGCACGCATCTACCATGACAATCGTCAGTTGCGCACCGCGCCAATGCTGTTGATCAACCACTCCGACCTGCCCATGGAACCTCAGCTGTGGCTCACGGCCTGGCTGATCAGCAGCGCGGATTGCCCGGTGGAAGTCTTCGACGGGCCGCTGCCTGTCGGCGAACTGGCATTGGCGGTCGAACTGCTGCAACCCCGCGGGGTTCTGCTGTACTCCAGCAAGGCCATGAACCTGGCGCAACTGCCGAAACTTTTCAAAGGTGTCAGTTGCCCAAAAATGATTGCCGGACCAACGGTGTGCATCCACCACGCCGAGTTGTCCGCAAGTACCACCGAAATCGCTGACCTGTACCTGGCCGAAGATCCATTGTCGGCACATCAGGTACTCGTTCAGCGCGGGCTGATTTAAATGAATCGCGTGGATCCCCCTATGCAATTGATCTGGCTGCGCAGCGACTTGCGCCTACATGACAACACCGCCCTTTCGACCGCCGCGGCTCGTGGCCCCTGCGTCGCGGTGTACCTGCTGAGTCCGGAGCAATGGCTGGAACATGACGATGCGCCCTGCAAAGTAGACTTCTGGCTGCGTAACCTGCGCGAGCTGAGCCGCGAACTGGGTCAACTGAACATTCCACTGTTGATCCGCCAGGCTCCCCGCTGGGATGACGCGCCCAGCGTATTGCTGAACCTGTGCCGACAGTGGCAGGTCGACGCGCTGCACCTCAACGAAGAGTACGGCATCCACGAGTCCCGTCGCGATGCAGCGGTCGTCCGTACGCTACAGGCCGAAGGCATCGAAGTTCACCGCTACCTCGATCAATTGCTGTTCAGGCCCGGGAGCGTGTTGACCCGGACCGGCACTTACTTTCAGGTCTTCAGCCAGTTCCGCAAAGTCTGCTACGAACGACTGCACCATTCGCTGCCCAGCCTGGTCCGCGCGCCGCACAAACAAGCGCCGCTGAACATTGCCAGCGATGCGATCCCCTTGAGCGTCGAGGGTTTCGCAACACCCGGTGATCACCTGCGCAGCCTGTGGCCGGCCGGCGAAACTGAAGCCCGGCGTCGCCTCGACAACTTTAGCGAAGCGCAGATCGAGCACTACCAGAACGAACGCGACTTCCCGGCAAAACCCGGCACCAGTCAGCTCTCGGCCTATCTTGCCGCCGGGGTGATTTCTCCACGCCAATGCCTGCACGCCGCGTTGAACAGCAATCAGGGTGAGTTCGAAAGCGGTAACACAGGCGCCGTCACCTGGATCAACGAACTGCTGTGGCGCGAATTCTACAAACACATCCTGGTGGGCTACCCACGAGTGTCCCGGCACCGCGCATTTCGCCCGGAAACCGAAGCGCTGGCCTGGCGCGACGCTCCCGATGAACTGGCCGCCTGGCAACAGGCGCGCACCGGTTTGCCGATCATCGACGCCGCCATGCGCCAACTATTGGCCACCGGCTGGATGCACAACCGCCTACGCATGGTGGTGGCGATGTTCCTGACCAAGAACCTGCTGATCGACTGGCGCGAAGGCGAACGCTTTTTCATGCGTCACCTGATCGATGGCGATCTGGCGGCGAACAATGGTGGCTGGCAATGGAGTTCTTCCACCGGCACCGACTCGGCGCCTTACTTCCGGATCTTCAACCCGCTGAGCCAATCGGAAAAATTCGATCCCGAAGGTGTGTTCATCAAGCAATGGCTGCCGGAACTGGCTGGGCTGAATAAAAAAGACGTGCATAACCCTGCCAATCTCGGCGGCCTGTTTGGTGGGGTGGATTACCCTTCACCGATCGTCGACTTGAGCACATCCCGGACGCGAGCGTTGACGGCGTTCAAAAACCTGCCGTCACGGCAATACGCCGCCGTTGGATCATGAATGACCGCCACCGGGACTACCTTGATGCCGGGGCTTTGCTTTATAAATGTTTACCCGTATTGGGCCGGGCAATGGCCTGGCTGAAAAGGAGATTGGGATGAGTCGTACGCTCTCACGACGATACTGGCTGACCGGTGCCAGCAGTGGCATTGGTGCGGCCATGGCCGAAGAAATCCTGAAAACCGGTGCGCACCTGGCCGTCAGTTCGCGCTCGGTAGCGCAGTTGAAAGTATTGTCGCAACGCTATCCGGGTCAAGTGCTGGTGGTGGCCGGTGACCTGACCGACAGCCAGACCGTGCGCGAGATCGGCGAACAGATTGCCGAGGACTGGGGCTCGCTGGACACCGTGATACTCAATGCCGGCACCAGCGAGTACGTGGATGCCAGGCAGTTCGATGCGTCGATTGTCGAGCACGTGTTGCGTACCAACCTGTTAGCCAGTACCTATTGCATCGACGCCGCCCTGCCGTTGCTGCGTGCCGGCACCGCACCACATATGGTTGCCATGGCCAGTACGGTAACTTACCTGCCACTGCCCGAGGCAGAGGCGTATGGCACCTCGAAGGCCGGGCTGCGTTACCTGTTCGAATCCCTGCGCATCGACCTGGCCCCTGAAGGCATAGAACTCACAGTGATCAGCCCCGGGGCTGTCGAAACGCCGCTGACGGCGAAAAATGGCTTTCCCATGCCCTTGAGCTGGCCGGTGGAGAAAGCCGCACGGCACATCTTCGAAAAGCTCAAGGACCGCCCGCTGGAAATCGCTTTCCCGGCTGCGTTCATGGCTGCCCTCTGGCCGCTCTCCAAACGGCCGGACCAAGTGAAACTGGAGATCGGCAAACGCATGGTGCGCAGTCAGCCACCGATCAAGGACTAACCCTGAAAATCGCCATCATCGGCAGCGGTATCCCGGACGCGCCGATACCTGGGCGTCCGTCAGACCTTTCACACAGCACCGGGTGACTGCCTTACACTGCGCGGCATGAAAACCATCCCCCATACGCAAATCGCGGAACCCGCGGTCACGTGCTCGACCTGCGCAGCCTGCTGCTGCCAGCTCGAAGTCATGCTGATCACCGACACGGGTGTGCCTGAACGGTTCATCGATACCGATGACTGGGGCGGGGAAGTCATGCTGCGCCTGGACGACGGCTGGTGTGCCGCACTGGATCGCAACACGATGATGTGCACCATCTACGAAAAACGTCCGCTGATCTGCCGGGAGTTCGAGATGGGCGCACCGGAATGCATCGACGAACGCCTGGGGATTTCGACGGCGTATCGCTGAGTTTTGAAGTCACCCGAATACAAATGTGGGAGCGAGCCTGCTCGCGAATGCAGTCTGACAATCACTATAAATGGTGAATGTTAAACCGCTTTCGCGAGCAGGCTCGCTCCCACATTTAGTACCGCGTTGCGTCTTACAACGGCATCGTGTAATGCAATGCGTAACTCTCTACACCATCGTTCGGAGTGGTGATCCCGGCGTTGGAATAGTGCGTCGCACGAACCCCGACTTCATGTCCGCCGGCAAAGCGCAAACCGAATCCAAAGCGGTCTTCAAACTGGAAGGCGCTGCCCAGATCGCTGCTTTCGACTTCGGTGCTGGCAAACGCCGCCACGCCAATCCCGAACTCGATGTAGGGTTTGACGTTCTGGCCGGCAAATTCATAGACGAGCACAGGCGAGAACGACAGGCTGTGGTTACTGGATTTCTCGTCACCCTCCCAATAGGTGTAGGCGCCATCCCAGTAACCGGTCAGACGACCCACGTCGCTCTGCCACCAACTCTGGTCCCAGTCGAATTGCATGCCCAGTCGATACGTCATGGTCGAATCGCTGGTCTGACCAACCGCGAACTCCACACCTGCCGCCTGCGCAGTAAAGGTGTGCCCCATTAATGTGGCCGCAATCGCGGCCAAGCAGAATAGTCGCTTCACTAGAAACTTCCTTTTCCGAACGATTTCGTATGATTTTTTTGTTGCCTGGCCCAGCAAAACTATAGAAGTCAGCGATTTATCAGAAGTTCACCCCGATTTTTCGTACTCCCCCCCAGACAGCCTTCTACCGGTTGAAGCTTCGCACAACGCCAGAGGTATTCCACAGTATCGGCAAGATATTTCTGAAATGAAGCGGATCAGCGCTGGTCCAGAACTGCGCTTCACGGGCAGGCCCGGCGGCAAGCAGTTCGCGTTCGGCCAAAAGCCGCTGGAGTTGCCGCGCGACGGCGGCTCCCGTATCGATCAGGCTGATGTCCGCGGGGATCATCTGCCGGAGCATCGGTTTGAGAAAGGGGTAATGGGTACAGCCGAGAATCAGGGTGTCCGCGCCAGCCGCCAGCAGTGGCTCGACATACCCGGCCAACAGCTGACGCAGCTCGGCGCTGTGCAGGTCGCCGTTTTCAATCAGCTCCACCAGCCCGGGACAGGGCTGGGTGATCACTTTCACATCCGTGGCGAAACGGTCGAGCAACGCGGCGAACTTGGCGCTCTGCAAGGTGCCAGTGGTGGCCAACACCCCTACCACGCCGGAGCGCGTCGCGGCGGCCGCCGGCTTGACGGCCGGCTCCATGCCGACGATGGGCCAATCGCGATAGTCGCGACGCAAGTCGGCGACGCCGGCCACCGTTGCCGTGTTGCAGGCCAGCACCAGGGCCTTGGCGCCCTGCTGCTGAAAGAAATCGGCCATCACACTGCAACGCTGCTGGATAAATTCCGGGGTTTTCTCGCCATAGGGAACATTGCCGCAATCGGCGACGTACATCAGCGTCTCGTTGGGCAGCAAGCGCTGGATCTCGGCCAGCACCGAGAGCCCACCGACACCGGAGTCAAACACGCCAATCGGCGCTTCACGCATGTTTCGAACCACAGACGCTGCAGCCCGGATCGCGCTTGACCCGCAATTCGCGAAAGCGCGTGCCCAAGGCATCGATCAGCAACAGGCGCCCCACCAGTGGTTCACCGAATACGGCCAGCAACTTCAGCGCTTCAAGCGCTTGCAGGCTGCCGACCAGTCCCACCAGCGGACCGACCACGCCGGCCTCGCTGCAGGTCAGTTCGGCTTCGCTGCCGTGCCCGTACAAACAGTGGTAGCACGGACTCTCTGGCCGACGCGGATCGAACACCGACAGTTGGCCTTCGAGGCGAATCGCCGCACCGCTGACCAGCGGTTTGCCGGCTGCAACGCACGCGGCATTGACGGCTTCACGGGTGGAAAAATTGTCCGAGCAATCGAGGACCAGATCCACCCCGGCCACCACGGCGGCCAGGGAGTCTTCGTCCAGCGCCGCGCGATGGGCGATCAACCGGACCTCGGGATTGATCGCCGTCAGGCGCTTGATCGCTGAATCGACCTTGCCCATGCCGATGCTGTCGGTGTCGTGAATGATCTGGCGTTGCAGGTTGGTCAGGTCGACCGTGTCGAAGTCCGCCAGGTGCATCTCGCCAATGCCGGCAGCCGCCAGATACAGCGCCACTGGTGCGCCAAGGCCGCCGAGCCCGACGATCAATACGCGGCTGTCCTTGAGCCGCAACTGGCCGTCGATATCGATGTGTTGCAGCAGAATCTGCCGACTGTAACGCAGCAACTCCTGATCATTCAGCACGGCAGGCGCCCCAGACTGATGCGTTGGTGACCGCCCAGATCGGTGCGGCTGTGGACCTCTTCAAAACCGCGGGTCAGCAGCAGATCGCGGACCGCCTCGGCCTGATCGTAACCATGCTCGAGCATCAGCCAGCCGCCAGCGTCGAGATGATCCGGCGCCTGGGCGACGATCAGACGCAGATCGTCGAGCCCGTCGACACCGGCCACCAGGGCGCTGGCCGGTTCGAAGCGCACATCGCCCTCGACCAGATGCGGATCGGTCGCTGCAATGTAGGGCGGATTGCTGATGATCAGCTCAAAACGCTGACCTTCCAGGGCACTGAACCAATGGCTGCTCAGCACCTTGGCGTTGTTCAGGTGCAGACGCTGGCGATTGCGCTCGGCCAGGGCCACCGCTTCCAGCACGCGATCCACAGCAGTGACGCTCCAGGCCGGACGCTCGCTGGCCAACGCCAGGGCAATCGCGCCGCTGCCGGTACCGAGGTCGAGCACTTTGGCCGGTATGGCCGGCAACAGTTCCAGCGCAGCTTCCACCAGCAGTTCGGTGTCCGGGCGCGGGATCAGCGTGTGTGGTGCCACTTCCAGATCCAGCTTCCAGAAACCTTGCTGGCCGAGGATATAGGCTACGGGCTCGCCGCTGCGGCGGCGCTGCAAATACTCGGCGAACGTCAGCGCCGCTTCGCTCGGCACGATGCGTTCCGGCCAGGTGTGCAGGAAACTGCGGGACTTGCCCAACGCCGCCGCCAGCAGCAATTCGGCATCCAGACGCGCCGTCGGCGAGTCGGGAAGATCGGCGGCACGCAACAAACTGGCGATGATCGTCATTTACTCACCTATCGCCGCCAGTTGATCGGCCTGGTACTCGGCCAGCAACGGCTCGATCACTGCCTCGACGCCGCCGGCGAGGATCTCGTCGAGGGAATACAAGGTCAGGTTGACCCGATGGTCGGTGACCCGGCCCTGGGCAAAATTGTAGGTGCGGATGCGCTCGGAGCGATCACCGGAACCCACCAGCAGCTTGCGTTCGCTGGCGATGGCGTTGGCCGCGGCGGAGGTCTGCTGATCGTTCAGCTTGGCCGACAACCAGGACATCGCCCGGGCGCGGTTCTTGTGCTGCGAACGTTCTTCCTGGCACTCGACCACGATGCCGGACGGCAAGTGAGTGATGCGGATCGCCGAGTCGGTCTTGTTGACGTGCTGGCCACCGGCGCCGGAGGAGCGGTAGGTATCGATGCGCAGGTCGGCCGGGTTGATCTCGATGGCCTCCTGTTCGTCCGGCTCGGGCAATACCGCCACGGTGCAGGCCGACGTGTGGATGCGGCCCTGGGATTCGGTCGCCGGAACCCGCTGCACACGGTGCGCACCGGATTCGAACTTGAGCTTGCCGTAGACGTTGTCGCCCTCGACCCGGGCAATCACCTCTTTATAGCCGCCGTGTTCGCCCTCGTTTTCCGAGAGAATCTCCACCCGCCAGCCACGACGCTCGGCGTAACGCGAATACATGCGGAACAGGTCGCCGGAGAAAATCGCCGCCTCGTCGCCGCCGGTGCCGGCACGGATTTCGAGGAACACGTTGCGCCCGTCGTTCGGGTCCTTGGGCAGCAACATGCGCTGCAGGTCGGCTTCGAGCGTGACCAGGCGCTCCTTGGCCTCGCGGACTTCTTCCACGGCCATTTCACGCATGTCCGGGTCGCTGTCCTTGAGCAGAGCCTGGGCGCCCTCGAGGTCATCCTGCACTTTCAGCAGTTCTTTATAGGTGCCCACGATCGGTTCAACTTCCGCGTACTCCTTGGAATAGGTACGGAACTTGTTCTGATCGGATATGACCTCGCCGTCGCCCAGCAGGGCGGTCAATTCCTCGAAACGGTCCTGGAGAATATCCAGCTTATTGAGCAGTGACGCTTTCATTGCGGTTTTTTATCCGAAAAGCTATCCGATGAGCCCTCACCGAGGGCAAAGAGTTCCTGGGCCATCGCCAGCGCATCCAGGCGACCTTCGGCAGAGAGCTTTTTCAACTGCACGCTCGGTGCGTGCAAAAGTTTGTTGGTCAGCCCGCGAGCCAGTTGCACCAGCACCTCTTCGGCGCTGCTGCCGTTGGCCAGCATGCGCTGGGCCTTTTGCAATTCTTCGTCGCGCAGGCGTTCGCTCTGTTGACGATAGGCCTTGAGCACGTCCACCGCCGCCAATTCACGCAGGCGGACCATGAAGTCTTCGGCGCCGACCGAGACCATCTCTTCGGCGGCCTGGGCAGCGCCCTGGCGGCTCTTGAGGTTCTCGGCGACCACTTCGTGAAGATCGTCGACGCTATAGAGGTAAACGTCGTCCAACTCGCCGACTTCGGGTTCGATATCGCGGGGGACGGCGATATCCACCATGAAAATGGGTTTGTGCTTGCGCAGTTTCAAGGCGCTTTCCACTGCACCCTTGCCCAGGATCGGCAACTGGCTGGCGGTGGAACTGATGACGATATCGCTGCGCACCAGCTCTGCCGGAATATCCGACAACAACACCGCATGCGCACCGAACTGTTCGGCCAGGATGCTCGCGCGCTCCAGGGTACGGTTGGCGACCACGATGCGCTTTACGCCCAGGTCATGCAGATGGCGGGCGACCAGGGTGATGGTCTCGCCGGCACCGATCAACAAGGCCTGGCTGCGTTGCAGGTCGCTGAAAATCTGCTTGGCCAGGCTCACTGCGGCAAATGCCACCGATACCGGGTTTTCGCCGATGGCCGTGTCGGTGCGCACCTGCTTGGCCGCGTTGAATGTGGCCTGGAACAGCCGCCCGAGCAACGGCCCGATGGTGCCCGCCTCGCGAGCCACGGCATAAGCCGACTTCATCTGGCCGAGAATCTGCGGCTCGCCCAACACCAGCGAGTCGAGCCCGGAGGCCACCCGCATCATGTGACGAACTGCCGCATCATCTTCATGCACATAGGCGCTTTCGCGCAGCTCGTCGTAGCTCAAATGATGATATTCGGCCAGCCAGCGCAGCACGACGTCCGCCGACAGGTGATCCTGTTCTATATAGAGTTCACTGCGATTGCAGGTGGAGAGGATCGCAGCTTCGCGGCTGTCGGTGAGTCGGCAGAGCTGCTGCAAGGCCTCAACCAGCTGCTCAGGGGTAAAAGCCACGCGCTCGCGGACGTCTACTGAAGCAGTCTTGTGGTTAATACCGAGTGCAAGGAAGGCCATTCAAAGTCGCTGATGGTGACGTGAAGCCGGCAATTGTCCTACTTCGACGGAATCAGAACAACTACTCGATATCTATCGCGCCGGTAAGCGACCCCCACGTTGCGAGCAATTCTCGTTTCGGCTCTTTATAGGAGCTGCCGCAGGCTGCGATCTTTTGATCTTGAAAAGCAATGTCAAAAGATCGCAGCCTGCGGCAGCTCCTACAGGGGCATCGCGAAAGTCCGGGGATTGGGTAAATTGGCGGGCCGGTTATGTTTGGCCTAAAGCTTGTGTCATGATGATCCGACCGCAGGTTAGTCGTCCTCTTCCTATATGAATAGATCTTCCGCGTTGCTCCTCGCTTTTGTCTTCCTCAGCGGCTGCCAGGCCTTGGCACCCGTTTCGTCGGACGGTACGCCGCCGGTTGAAGACAGCACCCCGGCCCCTGAAAAGCCGAAGGTCTACAGCTCCTTCAGCGAGGAAACCGTCTTCAGCCTGTTGAGCGCCGAACTGGCTGGCCAGCGCAATCGTTTCGACATTGCCCTGGACAACTATGTGACCCAGGCCATCAACACCCAGGATCCGGGCATCTCGGAGCGGGCATTCCGTATCGCCGAATACCTGGGCGCCGACCAGGCTGCCCTGGACACCGCGCTGATCTGGTCGAAAAACGCCCCCGACGACCTCGAAGCGCAACGCGCCGCTGCCGTGCAGCTGGCCCGCGCCGGGCGTTATGACGACTCCATGGTCTATATGGAGAAAGTCCTGCAAGGCAAGGGCGACACTCATTTCGACTTCCTGGCGCTGTCGGCGGCCGACACCGACCAGGACACACGCAACGGCCTGATGAAAAGCTTCGACCGCTTGCTGCAGCGCCATCCGAACAACAGCCAGCTGATTTTCGGCAAGGCGCTGCTGATGCAACAGGATGGCGACACCAAAGGCGCACTGAAACTGCTGGAAGACAATCCGCCGGACGACGACGAAATTGCCCCGATTCTGCTGCGCGCACGCCTGCTGCAAACCCTCGATCGCGGTGACGAGGCCTTGCCGCTGCTGCAGAAAAGCATCAAGAAATACCCGGACGACAAGCGCCTGCGCCTGACTTATGCGCGGATGCTGGTCGAACAGGACCGCATGGACGACGCCAAGGCCGAGTTCTCGAGCCTGGTTCAGCAGTATCCGGAAGACGACGATCTGCGATACTCCCTGGCACTGGTCTGCCTGGAAGCCAAGGCGTGGAACGAGGCCAAGGGTTATCTTGAAGACCTGATCGCCCGGGACAGCCACGTCGACTCGGCGCACCTGAACCTCGGCCGCATCGCGGAAGAACAAAACGACCCGCAAGGCGCATTGAACGAGTACGCCAAGGTTGGCCCGGGCAACGATTTCCTGCCGGCGCAATTGCGTCAGGCCGACATCCTGATAGAAAACGGCAGAACCGCCGAAGCGCAAAGAAAGCTGGCGGCAGAGCGCGACGAGCAGCCGGATTACGCGATCCAGCTGTACCTGATCGAAGCCGAAACCCTGTCCGCCAACAATCAGGGCGACAAGGCCTGGAGCGTTCTGCATCAAGCCCTGGAGCAATACCCGGACGATTTGAACCTGCTCTACACCCGCGCCATGCAGGCGGAAAAACGCAATGACCTGGCGCAGATGGAAAAAGACCTGCGCACCATCATCAAGCGCGACCCGAACAATGCCATGGCGTTGAACGCCCTCGGCTACACCCTGTCCGACCGCACCACGCGCTACGCCGAAGCCAAGGCCCTGATCGAGCAGGCACACCAGATCAGCCCGGAAGACCCTGCGGTACTCGACAGCCTTGGCTGGGTGAATTACCGCCTGGGCAATCTCGACGAAGCCGAGCGCCTGCTGCGCCAGGCCCTGGAACGCTTCCCCGACCAGGAAGTCGCCGCGCACCTGGGCGAAGTCCTGTGGGCCAATGGCAAACAGCGCGAAGCCAGACAGGTCTGGGGCAAATTCCTCAAGGAACAGCCTGACAGCCCGACCCTGCGTGGCACCATCAAACGCCTGACCGGATCAGAGACTCTTTAAGATTATGTTTTTGCGCCATTTCATCGTTTTCGGTTTTATCGCCCTGCTCGCTGGTTGTGCAGGCCTTGGTCCCCGCGAATCGGTCGAGGGTCATGGCAACGCCGCCCAATGGCGCGAGCACAAACAGCAACTGACCGGCCTCGATGGCTGGCAGATCGACGGCAAGATCGGCATCCGTGCGCCGAAAGACTCGGGCAGCGGCACGCTGTTCTGGTTGCAGCGCCAGGATTACTACGACATTCGCCTGTCCGGACCACTGGGCCGCGGTGCGGCTCGCCTGACCGGACGCCCGGGCAAGGTGTCGCTGGAAGTCGCCAATCAGGGACGCTACGACGCGCCGAATCCGGAAGTGCTGCTCGAAGAACAGCTGGGCTGGAAGCTGCCGGTGTCCAATCTGGCCTGGTGGGTACGCGGGCTCCCCGCGCCGGACAGCAAAAGTCGCCTGACCCTGGATACCGACAGTCGCTTGGCCAACCTCGAGCAGGATGGCTGGCAGGTCGAATACACCGACTACACCCAGCAAAACGGTTACTGGCTGCCCGAGCGCATCAAGCTGCATGGCACCGACCTTGACGTCACCCTGGTGATCAAGGCCTGGCAACCACGCAAACTGGGGTCATGACATGCCAGCCAATCGCCTGACTTTGCCGTCTCCGGCCAAACTCAATTTGATGCTGCACATCCTGGGTCGCCGCGAAGACGGCTACCACGAACTGCAAACGATGTTTCAGTTTCTCGATTACGGCGACGAAATCACCTACGCCCTGCGCGATGACGGTGTCATTCAGCTGCACACCGAGTTCGCAGGCGTGCCCCACGACAGCAACCTGATCGTCAAGGCTGCGAAAAAACTTCAGGAGCAATCCGGTTGTTCGCTGGGCGTCGATATCTGGATCGAAAAGATCCTGCCCATGGGCGGCGGCATTGGCGGCGGCAGTTCGAATGCCGCAACGACCTTGCTCGGCCTCAATCACCTGTGGCAATTGGGCTGGGATGAAGATCGCCTGGCTGGCCTGGGATTGACGCTGGGCGCCGACGTCCCGGTTTTCGTTCGTGGTCATGCGGCTTTCGCCGAGGGCGTGGGGGAGAAACTGACCCCTGTCGACCCGGAAGAACCGTGGTATCTGGTGCTGGTACCGCAAGTCTCTGTAAGTACGGCAGAAATTTTTTCAGATCCGTTGTTGACACGTAACACTCCTCCCATTAAAGTGCGCCCCGTTCCCAAGGGAAACAGTCGAAATGACTGCTTGCCGGTGGTAACAAGGCGTTATCCAGAGGTACGTAACGCTTTGAATTTGTTAGGTAAATTTACCGAAGCAAAACTCACCGGAACTGGAAGTTGTGTGTTTGGGGGCTTCCCAAGCAAAGCTGAAGCTGATAAAGTCTCGGCCCTTCTGACAGAGACCCTTACAGGTTTTGTAGCAAAAGGAAGCAACGTTTCGATGTTGCATCGCAAGCTTCAAAGTCTGCTCTAAAGGAACCGATTACCGGGTAATCGTTGCAACAGATACAGGGGCGTCGCCAAGCGGTAAGGCAGCAGGTTTTGATCCTGCCATGCGTTGGTTCGAATCCAGCCGCCCCTGCCATTTTCCTATACTCATCCAGGTTACCCTCAGCCTTCAGGTACTGCGCGTGTCCAAGATGATGGTCTTTACGGGGAACGCTAACCCCGATCTGGCTCGGCGTGTCGTACGTCAGCTGCATATCCCTCTCGGTGACATCTCTGTCGGTAAATTCTCCGACGGCGAAATTACCGCCGAGATCAATGAAAACGTCCGCGGTAAAGACGTCTTCATTATTCAGCCGACTTGCGCTCCGACCAACGATAACCTGATGGAACTGGTAGTGATGGCTGATGCCTTCCGCCGCTCCTCGGCTACTCGTATCACTGCTGTTATTCCTTACTTTGGTTATGCCCGTCAGGATCGCCGTCCGCGTTCCGCACGTGTGGCTATCAGCGCGAAAGTCGTGGCTGACATGCTTACCGTAGTCGGCATCGACCGTGTTCTCACGGTTGATCTGCATGCTGACCAAATCCAGGGTTTCTTCGATATTCCGGTAGATAACATCTACGGCTCCCCGGTTCTGGTGGATGACATCGAAGATCAGCGCTTTGAAAACCTGATGATCGTGTCCCCGGACATTGGCGGCGTCGTGCGTGCACGTGCCGTTGCCAAATCCCTGGGCGTGGATCTCGGGATCATCGACAAACGCCGTGAGAAAGCCAATCACTCTGAAGTGATGCATATCATCGGTGATGTCGAAGGGCGTACCTGTATTCTGGTCGATGACATGGTCGATACCGCCGGCACCCTGTGCCACGCGGCCAAGGCCCTGAAAGAGCATGGCGCTGCCAAGGTTTTCGCCTACTGCACGCACCCTGTGCTGTCGGGTCGGGCAATCGAGAACATTGAAAATTCCGTGCTGGACGAGCTGGTGGTGACCAACACCATTCCGCTGTCCGCTGCAGCACAAGCCTGTGCGCGTATCCGCCAACTGGATATCGCACCGGTAGTTGCCGAGGCGGTCCGCCGCATCAGCAATGAAGAATCGATCAGCGCGATGTTCCGCTAAGGGCCCTGCCCTTCTCGAAATATCTCGTTGACGAAAAGCGCCCCGCCCCGGCATTCCTGTCGGGGCGGGGCTTTTTTGCCCATATCGCCTTTAGCGCTGGTCGCAAACGCTGGGGCGAGTGTGGTTATTTTGGAGATACAACATGAACGATTTTACTCTGAATGCTGAAGTGCGTTCCGACCTGGGGAAAGGTGCGAGCCGCCGCCTGCGTCGTCTCGCAAGCCTGGTTCCAGCTGTAGTTTACGGTGGCGACAAAGCCCCTGAATCCATCAGCATGCTGGCCAAAGAAGTTGCCAAACTGCTCGAAAACGAAGCGGCTTACAGCCACATCATCGAGCTGAACGTTGGTGGCACCAAGCAGAACGTCGTGATCAAAGCCCTGCAGCGTCACCCGGCCAAAGGCCACGTGATGCACGCTGACTTCGTACGCGTAGTCGCTGGCCAGAAACTGACCGCGATCGTTCCAGTGCACTTCATCAACGAAGAAGCACCGACCAAGAAAGGCGGCGAAATCTCGCACGTTGTTGCCGAGATCGAAGTTTCCTGCCTGCCGAAAGATCTGCCTGAGTTCATCGAAGTCGACCTGGCTAACGCTGAAATCGGTTCGATCATTCACCTGTCGGACCTCAAGGCGCCTAAAGGCGTTGAGTTCGTGGCCCTGGCACACGGCGATGACAAGGCTGTTGCCAACGTCCACGCTCCACGTGTTGCTCCAGAAGCTGCAGAAGGCGCTGCAGAGTAATTTTACTCTGTACGCCGGAGTGACCGGAAACATCGCGGACTAGAGCATAGCGAGAAAGCGGGCGAGAACGCGGAGTTTACATCATGGTAAATGAGCAACTTTCGTCCACTTTCGCCGCTCTCCCTGATTGCGGCGATGTTATCCACCACTCCAATGAAGGGCCCCTATCGTGACTGCCATCAAACTGATCGTTGGCCTGGGAAATCCAGGCGCTGAATACGAACAGACCCGGCATAACGCAGGGGCCCTTTTTGTTGAGCGCATCGCGAACGCACAAGGCGTGAACCTTATGGCGGACCGCAAATATTTCGGCCTGACCGGGCGCTATTCGCACCAGGGTCAGGATGTTCGTCTGCTGATTCCCACCACGTACATGAACCGCAGCGGCCAGGCCGTGGCGGCACTCGCCGGATTCTTCCGCATCAAGCCTGAAGAAATCCTCGTGGCGCACGACGAACTCGACCTGCCTCCCGGCGTTGCCAAGCTCAAGCAGGGCGGCGGCCATGGCGGTCACAACGGGTTGCGCGACATCATTGCGCAACTGGGCAATCAGAATACCTTTCACCGCTTGCGGCTTGGCATTGGCCACCCGGGCGTTGCCAGTATGGTTTCAAATTTCGTCCTGGGTCGTGCGCCACGCGCCGAACAGGAAAAACTCGATGCCAGCATCGACTTTGCCCTCGGCGTGCTGCCGGATATCCTCGCCGGGGAATGGAACCGCGCGATGAAAAACCTGCACAGCCAGAAGGCCTGACTCACTCCTCGGGGAAAACACCATGGGATTCAATTGCGGCATCGTCGGTCTGCCTAACGTCGGCAAGTCCACCCTGTTCAACGCCCTGACCAAATCCGGGATCGCGGCCGAGAACTTCCCCTTCTGCACCATCGAACCGAACAGCGGTATCGTGCCGATGCCGGATCCGCGTCTGGAAGCCCTGGCAGCCATCGTCAATCCAAAGCGCATCCTGCCGACCACCATGGAATTCGTCGACATCGCAGGCCTGGTTGCCGGCGCGTCGAAAGGTGAAGGCCTGGGCAACAAGTTTTTGGCCAACATCCGTGAAACCGATGCCATCGCCCACGTGGTCCGCTGCTTCGAAGACGAGAACGTGATTCACGTCTCCAACAGCGTCGACCCGAAACGCGACATCGAAATCATCGACCTGGAACTGATCTTCGCCGACCTCGACAGCTGCGAAAAGCAACTGCAGAAAGTCGCGCGCAACGCCAAAGGCGGTGACAAGGACGCAGTGGTCCAGAAAGGCCTGCTGGAGCAACTGATTGCTCACTTCACCCTCGGCAAGCCTGCACGCAGCCTGATGAAGACCATGAGCACCGACGAAAAAGCGGTGATCAAGGGCTTCCACCTGCTGACCACCAAGCCGGTCATGTACATCGCCAACGTCGCTGAAGACGGTTTCGAAAACAACCCGCACCTGGACGTGGTCAAGGCCATCGCCGAAGAAGAAGGCGCCATGGTTGTACCGGTGTGCAACAAGATCGAAGCGGAAATCGCCGAGCTCGACGACGGCGAAGAGAAAGACATGTTCCTCGAAGCCCTGGGCCTCGAAGAGCCAGGTCTGAACCGCGTGATCCGCGCCGGCTACGAAATGCTGCACCTGCAGACCTACTTCACCGCCGGTGTCGAAGAAGTCCGCGCCTGGACCGTGCGCGTCGGTGCCACCGCACCACAAGCCGCTGGTGTGATCCACACCGACTTCGAGAAAGGCTTCATCCGCGCCGAAGTGATCGCCTACAACGACTTCATCCAGTACAAGGGCGAAGCCGGTACCAAGGAAGCCGGTAAATGGCGTCTGGAAGGCAAGGATTACATCGTCAAGGACGGCGACGTGATGCACTTCCGCTTCAACGTGTAAGCCACACGCCCATGAAAAAGCCGCGTTTGATACGCGGCTTTTTTGTGCCCGACACAATCGTCCGCCACACCACCGCCCCATTGTGGGAGCGGGCTTGCTCGCGAAGAGGGAGTGTCAGTCGAAGTACATGTGGCTGACAAACCGCATTCGCGAGCAAGCCCGCTCCCACAGGGGATGTGTGTTGGGTCAGGCCTTTTTGGTTCGCGGCAAAAAGATCGCCAACACCCCGAACAACGGCAAAAACGAACACAGGTAATACACGTACTCGATACCGTGAATATCCGCCAGATGCCCCAGCAACGCCGCGCCAATCCCGCCGAAACCGAACATCAAACCGAAGAACACCCCGGCAATCATCCCGACATTACCCGGCACCAGTTCCTGGGCGTACACCACGATGGCCGAGAATGCCGAGGCGAGGATGAAGCCGATGACGACGCTCAGGATGCTGGTCCAGAACAGATCGACATGGGGCAGCAACAAGGTGAACGGTGCAACGCCGAGGATCGAGAACCAGATCACTGCCTTACGCCCGATCCTGTCGCCGATCGGCCCGCCAAAGAATGTCCCCGCCGCTACCGCACCAAGGAAAAGGAACAGGTGCAACTGCGAACTGGCGACCGACAGGTCGAACTTCTCGATCAGGTAGAAGGTGAAATAGCTGGTAAGGCTGGCCATGTAGAAATACTTGGAGAACACCAGCAACCCGAGCACCACCAGCGCGCTGGTCACTCGGCCCTTGGACAAGCCGTGAGTCGCTGCCTGACCTTGCTTGAGCTTGA
Organism: Pseudomonas sp. GNP012; assembly: GCF_054343835.1. Classification (NCBI taxonomy): domain Bacteria; kingdom Pseudomonadati; phylum Pseudomonadota; class Gammaproteobacteria; order Pseudomonadales; family Pseudomonadaceae; genus Pseudomonas; species Pseudomonas sp. GNP012. The sequence continues at coordinate 4,503,782 of NZ_JBTGUU010000001.1, forward strand.
ACAGGTTCAAGTGGTTGGCGTACCAGCGGCTGATCCGGTACAGCACGAACAATGCAAACACCGCGAACAGGCCGAACCAGGCCACGTTCCCTTGACCGTAGGGAATGATGATCGCTGCCGCCAGCAAGGGGCCAAACGCCGAGCCCGCGTTACCGCCAACCTGGAAGGTCGATTGCGCCAGCCCGAAGCGCCCGCCCGAAGCCAGTCGCGCCACGCGGGACGCTTCGGGGTGGAAGGTCGAAGAACCGATGCCGATCAAGCCCGCCGCCAGCAAAATCAGCGGGAAGCTGCCGACCACCGACATCATCAGAATGCCGACCAGGGTGCAGACCGTACCCGCCGGCAGCAACCACGGCTTGGGATGGCGGTCGGTGTAGTAACCCACCCACGGCTGCAACAGCGAGGCCGTCAACTGGAACGTCAGGGTGATCAGGCCGACCTGGGTGAAGGTCAGGCCATAGCTGGCCTTGAGCATCGGGTAAATCGACGGCAGCACCGACTGGATCAGGTCGTTGATCAAATGCGCCAGCGCCACCGCACCGATGATGCGCATCACCAAGGGGCTGCTTTGGGGCGTAGCGGACGCCGGCACTGAGCCGGTCTGGGCGTTGCTGATAGCCATGGGAATTTCCAGACAACAGGAGGTACAAACGGGCAGGTGCGCCAATGTGCCATTTTTCAGTGCGGCAACGCCATCCCCTTAGCCTGCTAACGACCTCGGTTTTCATCGCCACACCATTGATGGCGCAACGCCATGGTCTGAATCTTGCCTACTTTGTCGGCTTGAACGCGGCTTCCTTACAAAGGAGGCCGACAATGGGAAGTTTCGCCACAGAGTCGGCCTACAGAGCAGACAAGGGTGAACTTTCGAGGCCTTTTTAGCGGGCACAAGTCGGCGGTGCAACAACCTCCGACGCACGCCAATGGTGCGTGGTGTCCAGAGGAGTCTTGGGGCATGCAGGCTTTTTTATCACCGGGGATCGCACTGCTGGGGCGATTTGGCTTCGCACGTAAATTTCAGCTGTTGTTTTTGCTGTTCATCCTGCCCTTGGCCGGCAGCCTGTGGATGATCGGCCAGGACTATCGCGACAAACTCAGCCTGATCTCCGGCGAACGCGCCGGGGTGCGGCAACTGCTGGCCCTTGACGCACTGGATGACCTGCTCGCCGCCCAGCGCGATCGCGCCGCCCGTTGGCGCGCCACGGAAACCAATCGCCAGCCGACACCGGCCACCCTCGCCGCGATGGCCGCCTTCGATGCGGTCCAGCCCGCCGTCAGCCAGGCCACTGCCGAACTGGGCAATACCCTGCAAAAAGAAGCTGCCGAGAGCGAAACACTGAGCCGTTATCAGGCCCTGCAGACCGCCCTCGATGGCCTCGACTCAAAAAGCCTGGGCAGCGTCGGCTGGTGGCCGGATGGCTACGATCGCTTCACCAACGCCCTGAGCGCCCTGCAAGCCTTGCGCGAGCAGATCGCCATGGACAATCGCCTGACACTGGCACCCTGGCTGGAAACCTACTTGCTGACCCAGATCTCCACCCAACACGCACCCGACCTGATCGAACGGGTCGGTCGCCTGGCGGCGGTGGGCCAAGCGTCGGTAGTGTCCGGGCAGTTCACCCTGCAAAGCCGACTGCAACTGCGCGACCTGCGCAGCCGCATCGGCGATGCACGAGAGCAGCTTGTGAAAACGGCGGGGCTGCTCGAAGCGCGCTTGCCCAGCGCCCTGCAAACCTGGGCCGGGCAATACCACGACAGCCTCAAGCGCCTGGACTCAGGCCTGAAGGTGCTGGATGACGGCGTGTTCGGCGGCAGCATCAAACTCAAGCCAGAGGACTTCGAGCGCAGTCTCGACGCCCTGCTCTCCGACCTCGCTTCATTGCGCCAGCAGTCGCTGGTGTCGCTGGATCAACGCCTGGATTATTACCACGACTCGGCGATCCGCCAGTTCATTGTGGTGGCCGTCGTGTTCGGCTGCCTGCTGTTGGCCGCGCTGTATCTGTTCATCTGCTTGCAGGCCTCGATCCGCCGCAGCGCCAGCGGCATCACGGTGCTGGCCGAGGCCTTGCGCGATGGCAATCTGAGCCTGCAAGTACCGATTCAGGGACGGGACGAACTGGCGGTCATCAGCACCGCGCTGAACGTCGCCGTGGTGCAACTGCGCACCAGCCTGCAAGGGGTGGATCACGAAACCCTGCAACTGAGCCACGCGGTGCAATCCCTCAACCATCACTCCAGTGACGCCCTGGGCGAAGTCGAAGCCCAGCAGTTGCAGATCAGCCAGATTGCCGCGGCGGCGACGCAACTGGCCGCCACCTCACAAGGGGTCGCCCACAGTTGCGAACAGGCGTCCGGCAGCGCCCAGCACACCCGGCGCATTGCCGCCGACAGCAGCCGCGACAGCCAGCGCACCACCGCGAGCATCCAGCAGCTCAATCAACGCCTGAACGAAACCGCTGCGGCATTGGGCCGAGTCAGCGAGCAGGGACAGCAGATTCAACTGGTGGTCGACACCATTCGCGGCGTCGCCGAGCAGACCAACCTGCTGGCACTCAACGCCGCCATCGAGGCGGCGCGGGCGGGCGAACAAGGGCGTGGCTTTGCGGTAGTGGCCGATGAAGTACGCAGCCTGTCGCAGCGTACTCAATCGTCGACCGCACAGATTGCCGGCACGGTCGACAGCCTGCGTCACACCGTGAACGAGGCCGTCAACCTGATGGAGGCCGCGTGCACTCAGGCAGAAAGTGATGCACAAGCGGTCACCGGCCTTGGCGAACGGCTCGGGGAAATCGCCAGTGCCGTGCAGAGTGTCACCGATACCCTGGCGCAAATTGCCACGGCGGTGGAAGAACAGGCCAGTACCGCCGACGAAGTCAGCGGCAATATCCAGCAGGTCGATCAGGCAGCGCTACGTTTGCTCGAAGGTGCCCGCGCAGTGAACCAGGCAGCGGACACCCTGAGCCAGGGCAGCAAAGCGTTAAGCGACAACACCGGGCGTTTCCGCTTGAGTTGAATCCGGCAGCCCTGCTCAGGCGCGGATCACCGCTTGCGGGAAGTCCTGCTCAAGCTCGGTCTTGAGCCAGTCGATAAACCACGCCACGTCCACCGACAGCGCGTGGTCGTTGTTGACGTAGGGCATGTCCGAATTGAGGTGGATGTCGAGGTCGTTGGTGGTTCCCAGCGCTGCCCTTCACCACTGCCTGGAAGGTGGATTTTGATAAACGGTTGAAAGCGCAGAGAAATATTTTAGATTTATGCTTGACGCATCCCCGTTACCGGTGAATAATGCGCGCCACTTGGCTACATAGCTCAGTTGGTTAGAGCATAGCATTCATAATGCTGGGGTCCGGGGTTCAAGTCCCTGTGTAGCCACCAAGTACTAAAAACGGCTTACCGAAAGGTAAGCCGTTTTTTTATGCCTGCGTTTTTTATGCCTGTATGTAGGAGCGAGCTTGCTCGCGATGGTCGTTAACGATAACGCGTGTTTACTGGTTAAACGCAGCGCTCTTGAGTCCATCGCGAGCAAGCTCGCTCCTACAATGTCGGTAATGCAGACAGCGCCCGCTCCCAGATCTGCCACGTGCGCAACCAGATCATCGACTGCCAATCGCTATCGGCCGGATAGAACTGCTCCAGCAGATTCAACTTGATCCCGCGCCCTGTTGCGTCACCCGGATTGCCATACAGATGCAGCCAGTGGTCATCGCGCAAATGGCGGTGAACGTCCGGCCCCGGATACGTTCCGCACTCGATGACAAAAGGCATCAGGCGCACCTGCGGCAGTGCATCGATCAACGCCTGCGAGGTGTAGCCGGTAGCCGTCGCCGCTACGCCGGTTTCGCTCAGGGTATCGGCGCCGGTTTGCAGGCTGTAGAGCCACGGGCCGTAAATCGCCTGCGCATCCGCCAGCGCCGGATAGGCGGACTCGGTGATGGTCAGCAACATCGGATGACCGTATTCACCCGCGCCGGTGTGCAAGTCGAAACACATGGCCACTTCGGCATGGGCCAGGTGCTTTTGCACGATCCGGTGCAGCGTGCGGTTCGACCAGCTCGGCGCCAGCCCGCCAAAGAACAGGCCATCGGGGTGAGCATGCTGACCGCCCTCGACAATCGACATCACCGCTGGCCAGCCATGCAGGCGAATCTGCTCGTCGAGCAAGGCATCGGCACGCTCACGCTCCGGACCGTGCAACTGCGGGCAGGCATAGATTTCATGCAGGGCGCTATACGCCTGGTTGTCCGGCAGCGGGCGCTGGAAATCCAGGTGATTGCGGTTCAGGTCGATGTTGTCTTCGTTGACCCGGCGCAACCACGCCATGCCCCAAGGGTTGATGGCATGGATCATGACCACGGCCACATCCTTTGGCAGTGAACGCTTGCCCAACTCCTGCAGCCATTTGATCTGGCAGCCCGAACCATAGAAGCCCTCAACCCCGTGAGTGCCGCTCAGCGCAATCAACAGACGCTTGGCGCCCGGATCACCCAACACCGCCACATCGGTACTCAGAGATTCATCGAACGGACCTTTGAGCGGGTGTGGATATTCAGTCAAGGTTGCGCCTGCGGCAGCCGCTGCGGCCAGGAACTGTTCACGCTGGGTGCGGTAGCCGGGCTGGGTCGGGAACTCGGTGTGCATGTCTGCCTCTTGTTGATTTTCTGGCCTGCCTGTTGGCAACGACCCTACAGAAAATCCAGCCATTGATGAAGGACAAAAACGTCAGTGCCGTGGGACCCGGTTTGCGTCCCTCCCGGTCGGCCGATAAAGTCCACTGATCGTAGATCCAACGGACGGAGTACCCCACGTGTTCTCAACCTTCCCTTTGCGCCGCCATCGCCTGCCTGCCCTGGCACTGATTGTCAGTGCCTTGACCCTGGCCGCGTGCAACAACGCTTCGGTGCCGACGTTGCCGCTCGCCCCGGAAAGCGCTTCCGGTTTCCGCACTGACCTGAAAACTCAACACGCCGAGAAATTCATGGCAGCGGCGGCCAACCCGCTGGCGGCCGAAGCCGGGCGGGAGATGCTGCGCCGGGGCGGTTCGGCCATTGATGCCGCGATTGCGATGCAAGCGGTGTTGACGCTGGTCGAGCCACAGTCTTCGGGCATCGGGGGCGGCGCATTGATCGTACTTTGGGATGGCAAAGCCGTGCGCACCTACGACGGCCGTGAAACCGCCCCGGCCGGTGCCACCGAAAAACTTTTCCTGCAAGCCAATGGACAACCGATGGGCTTTACCCAGGCGCAGATTGGCGGCCGCTCGGTGGGCACGCCCGGCGTACTGCGTGCCCTCGAACTGGCCCATCAAAAACACGGACGCCTGCCCTGGGCGCAGCTGTTTGAACCGGCCATCCGGCTCGCCGAGCAAGGCTTTGCCATTTCACCGCGCCTGCACCAGTTGATCGCCGCAGATTCGTCCATGCCACGCTCTCCGGAAATGATGGCTTACTTCCGTAATGCCGATGGCAGCCCGAAAGCCGTTGGCACCCACCTGAAGAACCCGGCACTGGCCGCCGTGTTCAAACGCATCGCCCACGAAGGTCCGGATGCCCTGTACAAAGGCCCGGTCGCCGAGGAAATCGCCGCCAAGGTTCAGGGCCACGCCAACCCCGGCAGCCTGTCCCTGACCGATCTCGCCAACTATCAGGCCAAGGAACGCGCACCGCTGTGTACCGACTACAAGCGCTGGCAGGTCTGCGGCATGCCGCCACCGTCGTCGGGCGGGATCGCCGTGGCGCAGATCCTCGGTACGCTGCAAGCCCTGGAGGCTCGCGACAAGCGCCTGGCACTGGCACCGCTGAAACCGGTCAAGACCACAGCCCCGGCCGGCAGCGAACCCGACCCGCAAGCCGTGCACCTTATCTCTGAAGCCGAACGCCTGGCCTACGCTGACCGCGCGCAGTACCTGGCCGATAGCGACTTCGTGCCCGTGCCGGTCAAAGGCCTGGTCGACCCGGCCTACCTTGCCAGCCGTGCCGCCCTGATCGGCGAACGCAGCATGGGCACGGCCAAACCCGGCACGCCGCCGGGCATCCAGGTGGCCTATGCGCCGGACCGTTCGCCACTGCGGATTTCCACCTCGCAAGTGGTGGCCGTCGATGACGCAGGCGGCGCCGTGTCGATGACCACCACCATCGAGTCAGCGTTCGGCTCGCACATCATGGTTCAGGGTTTCATGCTCAATAACGAGATGACCGACTTCTCGTTCATCCCCGAGGAAAACGGGCAGAAAGTCGCCAACCGCGTCGAACCCGGCAAACGCCCGCGCTCATCCATGGCGCCGACCCTGATCTTCGACCGCCAGAGCGGCGAATTTCTCGCCACTGTCGGCTCCCCCGGCGGCTCGCAAATCATCGAATACGTGGCCAAATCCACCATCGGCCTGCTCGACTGGAATCTCGATGCGCAAGCGGCCATCAACCTGCCCAACTTCGGCAGCCGCAACGGCCCGACCGAACTGGAACAGGGCCAGTTCAGCCCCGCGCTGATTCAGGCGCTGAAAGACAAAGGGCACAGCGTGAGCGAAATCGACATGACCAGCGGCACCCAGGCGATTGCTCGGGTCAAGGACGCCCAGGGCAAAGCGTCACTGACGGGAGGTGCCGACCCGCGGCGTGAGGGGCAGGCGCTGGGGGATTGAGTCACGCGCTGGAATGATGAAAGGCCTGCCAGTGAGCAGGCCCTTTTTTGGGGTCTTCACTGGTCTGGAACTCACTTCATTTTCGACTCGGGCGCGGTCTCCTGTGGGAGCTGGCTTGCCAGCGATGGTGGTTAACGATAACGCGGGTGAACTGGATAAACGCAGCGCACTTGAGTCCATCGCAAGCAAGCTGGCTCCTGCAGTTTCCCCGTGTGGGCACGGTCCCTTGTGGGAGCTGGCTTGCCAGCGATGGTCGTTAACGATGACGCGGGTGCATTGAATAAACGCAGTGCACTTGAGTCCATCGCCAGCAGGCTGGCTCCTACAGTTTCAGCGTGGGCATGGCCCCCTGTGGGAGCTGGCTTGCCAGCGATGGTCGTTAACGATGACGCGGGTGAACTGGATAAACGTGGCGCAATTGCGTCCATCGCCAGCAATCGAGCGTCAACCGGCCGCTCCTACAATTCCCCAGGAATGCGAGAGCAGCGCACTTAACGACTGATCTTCAACCCCTGCCGAACCTGATGTTTTTCCAGCGCCAGTTCGATCAATCGCGTCACCAGCTCGCTGTAGGTCATGCCGGTGGCCTGCCACAACTTCGGGTACATGCTGATGCGGGTGAAGCCGGGCAGCGAGTTGATTTCGTTGATCAGCACTTCGCCACTGTCGGTCAGGAACACATCGACACGGGCCAGGCCGGAGCAGCCCAGGATCTGGAACGCCTCGACGGCCAGGGCGCGAATGCGCTCGCTGGCCTCGACGCTGATATTGGCCGGCACTACGACTTCTGCGGCCGTGTCGTCGATGTATTTGCTGTCGTAGGAATAGAACCCACTGCGCACCACAATCTCGCCGCAACCACTGGCGATCGCCTCTTCATTGCCGAGCACTGCGCATTCAATCTCGCGGCCGCTGACGGCAGATTCGATCAACACCTTGGTATCGAAACTCAACGCCAGCTCCACCGCTGCGCTGTATTCGGCCTCGTCGGTGACCTTGCTCACGCCCACGGAAGAGCCCTGGTTCGCCGGCTTGACGAACAGCGGCAAACCGAGCCGGGATTGAACCTCGGCAAACCCGGTGCGAGCCGCCGAGGCGCGGGTCAATGTCACGAACGGCGTCACGGCCAGGCCGGCATCACGCAGCAGACGCTTGCTGATGTCCTTGTCCATGCAGACCGCCGAGCCGAGCACATCGGAGCCGACAAACGGCAGATCGGCCATGCGCAGCAAACCTTGCAGGCAACCGTCTTCACCCAGGGTGCCGTGGACGATCGGGAAGATCACATCGACATGACCGAGCAGTTCCTGACTGCTGGTTTCCACCAATTGCTGGCTGGCTTTTCCGGGCACCACGGCGAGCTCACGATTGGACTGATTGAGGGCGATCAGCGCCGGGTTTTCCTGATTCAGCAAAAAATTTGAAGGGTCGTTGAGGTGCCAGTGGCCTTGTTTGTCGATGCCGATCAGCACCGGCTCGAAGCGTGAGCGATCGAGGGCGTCGACGATATTCTTCGCCGATTGCAACGACACTTCATGCTCTGCCGAGCGCCCGCCAAAGATTATCCCTACACGCAGTTTTCTCATCGCCTGGCCTCCTGGTGAATGTGCTTACAACCTCAATAGTCGAAACCTTACGGCTGCAAGCTCTTGCCGTCCACCGGCTCGCCAATGGTCAGGAAGTGCCCGCCCGCCACGTGGTGCAAGGTGCGCAAGGCGTCTTGCCCTTCGAAGTGCCAGCGCCCTTCGCTGAACACGCGCTCGTCGGCCTGGGCAGCAATCACTTCGGCCAGGAACAGATCGTATTGCTGGTGATTGTTCGGCTCCGGCAACAGACGACATTCCAGCCAGGCCACGCAGCCCTCGAGCATCGGCGCATCGACCGACTCGCCGGTGAATGTCTGCAAGTCATAGGTCTCGAACTTGTCGCGCCCTTGGTCCTGGCTCAACTCCAGGCCGGAGGTCGAACCAACGGTCTGCACAATGTCGGCCTGGGCAGCGCAGGGAACATTCAGCACAAAAGTGCCCGAGGCTTCCAGCAACTGGCGAGTCCAGGTGGACTTGTCCAGCACCACGGCAATTTTCGGTGGTTCGAAATCCAGCGGCATGGCCCAGGCTGCCGCCATGATGTTGCGCCGGCCATCGTTGGCGGCGCTGACCAGCACGGTCGGGCCATGATTGAGCAGACGATAAGCCTTGGACAAGGGAACCGGATGGCGGTGGGAAGCGCTCATGGAAGTCTGCTCCTGGGGGAAAGGAGCCGATTGTAGCGCCCACGTAACCCTGTGGGAGCGGGCTTGCTCGCGAAAGCGTCAGTTCAGTCACGGTTGCGTTGAATGACACACCGCTTTCGTCGGAACGCCGCCCGGAGCAAGCCCACTCCCACCAAAAGCTGATCGCAGGTCAGTTAGTGAGTTGATTGGCAAACTGCCCCACCGCATTGACCACTTTCTGTGCACCGTCCTGGATCTCGACAATCACCGTGCCCGCTTCCGCCGCCAGCGCCAGGCCCTGTTCGGCCTGGAGTTTGCCATCGGTCATCAAGGCCACGGCGTTGCGCGCCATGTCCTGGTTCTGCCGCACCACGAGGACGATTTCGTCGGTGGCCTGGCTGGTACGCGACGCCAGTTGCCGGACTTCATCCGCCACCACGGCGAAGCCGCGACCCTGCTCGCCCGCACGCGCCGCTTCGATGGCCGCGTTGAGCGCCAGCAGGTTGGTCTGTTCGGCAATGCCGCTGATGGTTTTGACGATGGTGCCGATCACCAGCGACTGCTCGTTCAAGGCTTCGATGCCGTCGCCGGCGGTCTGCATGTGTTTGGCCAGGTCACGCATCACGTCCACGGCCTGGGTCACCACGGCGTTGCCGCGCTGGGCACTTTGGTCAGTTTGCTGCGAGGTGCTGTAGGCAATGTTGGCCGCCTCGGCGACGGCTTGCTCCTGATTGACCTGATCGGTAATCACCGTGGCGAACTTCACCACTTTGTAGAGCTTATTGTTGGCATCGACCACCGGGTTGTAGGACGCCTCCAGCCAGACCGCACGACCATGGCTGTCGACACGCTTGAAACGGTCGGCCACGTACTCACCCGCGTTCAGCCGACGCCAGAAGTTCTGGTACTCGGCACTGTTGTAATCCTCCGGCAGGCAAAAGGTACGGTGATGCTTGCCCTTGATCTGCGCCAGGCTGTAACCCATACCACTGAGGAAGCGGTCGTTGGCGGTCAGCACGTTGCCGTTGAGGTCGAATTCGATCACCGCCGTGGAGCGCACCAGCGCACCGATCAGGTTCTCGTGTTCGCGGGAGGCCTCGATGGTGCGGGTCAGGTCGCTGGAGAAGATCGAGAAACACTTGATCCGACCGTCCGCCGAGCGCACTGGCTGCAGGATCGAACGCAACCACGCTTCCTGACCCGAGCCACGCAACAGGCGTACCGCACCGGCGAAGTGCTCGCCACGGGTCAACGCGCTCTTGAAGCGTTGCTGGAATTCGTCGAATTTCACGTGTTCCGGGACGAGGTCGTCGATGTGTCGGCCGATCAGGTCGGCGCTCTTGTAATGCATTTCGCCGAGGAAGTTCTGATTGACCGACTGAACCCGTCCATCGCTGTCGAGGGTCAGCACCAGCATTTCGCTTTCCAGACTTTCCTTCACTTGCTGGAGGCTGGAGAGTTCTTCACGAAGAGCCGACAGCTCCTGCTTCAAGCGTTTATTGAACATGGGAAAGCACCGATGGACAGGGATAAAAAGCGATATGCAGCCTAACCATCGGCCTTGGAAACATTTTCTTAAGCGTGCTTCAGGCTTGTCCTACAAAAATAGTGACGACGCGCCCGATCAATGCGCGCCAGCGGCAGAACAGCCTGCGATTCTCGGCATCCGCGCACCGAAATAAGCCGCACTGCCCACGCCCACCATGCCCATCAACGCACTGAACATCACGCAGATCCACGGACTCCACGGCATCAGGCCGATCAACAACAGCGGTGTGACACTCGCCCAGGCGGCGTAGGCAATGTTGTAAGTGAACGAGATGCCCGAGACGCGAATTCGCGCCGGGAACAGGCTGACCATCACCGATGGCACCGCGCCGACCACCCCGCAGGCCAGCCCTGCCACGGCGTAAGCCAGGCCGACCCAGTCACCGCCCGTGATCAGGCAGCTGTAAAGCACACCGATGCCCAGCGGCAGCAGCAGGCTATAGAGCATCACTGTGCGCCAGGCGCCAATGCGGTCGACCAGCAGCCCGGCGAGCACGCAGCCGATGTTCAGGAACACGATGCCCAGTGCGCTCAAGGCGAAGGTATGGCTGGCGGTCATGCCAAAGGTTTTCTGCATCATGGTCGGGGTAATGACCACGAAAACCACCACAGCCGAGGTCAGCACACAGGTGAGAATCATCGCCGGCAAAATGGCCAGCCGATGCTCACGCAGGACCGTGCGTAGCGGCAGTTCGCCAGCCGCCTCGCGCTGCGCCTGCATGGCCATGAACACCGGGGTTTCGCTGAGCCAGCGACGCAGCCAGACGCCGATCACTCCAAACACGCCGCCGAGCAGGAAGGGATAACGCCAGGCGTAATCGAGAATTTCCGCCGGGGTGAAGGCCTGCGCCAGGAAGGTCGCGGTCAAGGCACCGATCAGATAGCCGAAAGTCAGCCCCGCCTGCAGGAAACCCAGGGCATAGCCCCGGTGACCGACCGGCGCATGCTCGGCGACGAAAACCCAGGCACTCGGCACTTCGCCGCCCACCGCCGCGCCCTGGAGAACACGCAGAACCAATAGCAACAGGGGTGCGAAATAACCGATTTGCGCGTAGGTCGGCATGATCCCGATCAGCAGGCAGGGCAACGCCATCATCAGGATGCTCAGGCTGAAGACTTTCTTGCGCCCCAGGCGATCGGCGAAGTGCGCCATCAGGATGCCGCCCAACGGTCGCGCCAGGTAACCGGTGACGAAAATCCCGAAGCTTTGCAGCAGGCGCAGCCACTCGGGCATTTCCGACGGGAAGAACAACTGGCTGAGGGTCAGGGCGAAAAACACGAAAATGATGAAGTCGTAGATTTCCAGCGCGCCGCCCAGGGCGGCAAGCCCCAGGGTCTTGTAGTCCGAGCGGCTGAACGGCGCCGGGCGCGAATCGGTGTTGGCAGTCATGTAAAGAACTCTGGCACAGGCAAAAACCAAGGCGCCCATGGTCTACGCAAACGCGCTGGCGGACAACCCGTTAGACCAAAGTCCCATAGCCACGAATCAGCCCCGCAAAAATCCACGGCTTGAATTAATGTTGGCGCCTGTCCAGACGGGCGGTTGCCGCCCCGAAGACCACTACAAACATAAAAATTCGAGGTACCCCCGTGGCCGCTGATATCGAAGATAGCCGCTCCGCCCGCTTTGCCCTGCGCTGTTCAAGTTTTGCCGAACGCTGGTTCCCCGACTCCTGGGTGTTTGCTGCCCTGGCGGTGATTATCGTGGCGGTGGCCACCATGGCCATGGGCGCCAAGCCCACCGACGCCGCCATGGCCTTCGGTGATGGCTTCTGGAGCCTGATCCCTTTCACCATGCAGATGGCCTTCGTGGTGATCGGCGGTTATGTGGTCGCCAGTTCACCGCCGGCGGTGAAACTGATCGACCGTCTGGCGAAAATCCCGAAAAACGGCCGCTCTGCCGTGGCCTGGGTCGCGCTGATCTCGATGGTCGCCTCGCTGCTGAACTGGGGCTTGTCCCTGGTGTTCGGCGGATTACTGGTGCGCGCCCTCGCCCGCCGCACCGATCTGAAAATGGATTACCGTGCCGCCGGTGCCGCCGCCTACCTGGGGCTCGGTGCCGTGTGGGCCCTGGGCCTGTCGTCATCGGCGGCTCAATTGCAGGCCAACCCGGGTAGCCTGCCGCCCTCGATTCTGTCGATCACCGGGGTGATTCCATTCACCCAGACGATCTTTCTCTGGCAGTCCGGCGTGATGTTGCTGGCCTTGATCGTGATTTCGCTGATCATCGCCTACGCCACCGCCCCCGGCCCGAATTCGGCGCGTGACGCCAAGGCCTGTGGCGTCGACCCGAGTTTCAACCTGCCACCGCTGCAACCACGCACCCGCCCCGGCGAATGGCTGGAGCACAGCCCGCTGCTGACGATTCTGCTGGTGCTGCTGGCTGCCGGATGGTTGTTCCATGAGTTTTCGACCAAACCGGCCATCAGTGCGATTTCCGGGCTGAACACCTACAACTTCCTGTTCATCATGCTCGGAGCCCTGCTGCACTGGCGCCCTCGCAGCTTTCTGGATGCCGTGTCCCGTGCGGTGCCGACCACCACTGGGGTGTTGATCCAGTTCCCGCTGTATGGCTCGATCGCGGCACTGATGACCACGGTCAAGGGCGCCGATGCGCAGACCCTGGCGCATCACATCTCGACCTTCTTCGTCAGCATTGCCTCCCACGACACCTATGCCGTGCTGATGGGCGTGTACTCGGCGATCCTCGGCTTCTTCATTCCGTCCGGTGGCGGCAAGTGGATCATCGAAGCGCCGTACGTAATGCAGGTGGCCAATGACCTGAACTATCACCTGGGTTGGGCGGTACAGATCTACAACGCCGCCGAAGCCTTGCCGAACCTGATCAACCCCTTCTACATGCTGCCATTGCTGGGCGTGCTGGGGCTGAAGGCGCGGGACCTGATCGGTTTCTCGTTCGTGCAGTTACTGGTACACACGCCACTGGTGCTAGTGTTGTTATGGGCACTGGGGACGACGCTGGCGTATTTGCCGCCAGTCATGCCGTAACCTAAAAGAAAGGGGGCCGGTATTGATCGGCCCCTTGTGTTCCACCCGTCGGTTTCAGTATCTGCTGGTCTAATACGCTGAAAAGGATCTGAGCATGTTCAAACTTGCGGCACTCACCCTCGCAGCCTTCACCCTGGTCACCACCGCCCACGCCGATGTCAATTTGAAGCTGGGCACTACCGAACGCGTTACCCGCCTCTTCGCCTACCCCAACAATTGCAATGTGATCTGCTTTCGCAACTGGACGCTCGAGCAAACCGTCGAGCATTACCTGACCCAGAGCGTGCAGCGCGATGGCTACGGCGATGCGAAGGTTCTGGTCAAAACCGATAACGGTCAGCTCCACGCGCAGATCATCGGCGTGCCCAATAGCTATGAAAAACCTTTGGCAGCACTGCTCGATGCCGGTGACCTGGCCTATAACGGCGCCAGCAAACTGAATGCCGACGGCAAGTGGGCGTACAGCTGGTACCTGTTCCTGCCGCTGGGCATGGCCCTGGAGAACCGCAGAAGTGTCGAGTTGCTGCACTTCCCGCCCGACTATTCGTTGACCCAGGCCCAGGATTACCTGAAGTCCGCCACCACGGATCGGTGGGCCTCGCTGCTCACCATCAATGGCATCCCGGCCGAGCAGACGCCGGCCTTTCAGACCATCATCGACATCGCCCCTATTGCCGCCCCCTCCAACGCCGGCAAGGACCTGGAGGGCGTCTACAGCTACTTCAACGACTACCAGACCACCATGGTCAGGAACGTCAGCCTGCACGCCAGCGGTGAAACATTGCCGATGGTCGCCTTCGGCTCACCGGTGCGTAACTGGATCAAGCAACAATACGGGGCGACCGTGAATGTGCTGGGGCTGGCGACGATCAGCCCGAGTGACGGGGTGAAGGTGCGGGTGCTGGGTTCCAACCACCCAAGCTACATCTGGTATGCCGCCGATCCGGCAAGCTATTCCGGCAACGATGCCAAGGCCAAGGCCGATGCGGCGGGGCTGAAAGTCATGGGCCAGGATTTGAGTGCCGCCTGCTGGCAGGCCGTCATGGGCCGCCAACCGGACAGCAATGCCGATATCGAGCTGAAAACCTGCACACAAACCTGGCAAGTGGCCGAGAAGGAAAAAACCTGTGCGCTGTTCTACACCTCGATTCGCAACCTGACGCCGGGACAAGCGGCGGCCAAATGCTCGACAGCAGCGATCCAGTTGCAGCTCAAACAGCTCAAGGCACCCGCACCGGCCACCGCCCTGCCCGCGCCACCGCTGTAAACCGACTATCGGCAGTCCATCTGTCAGTTTTGACAGTAGACCGCCCGCGATATCTGCGAGAGGCTTGGGCCGTACTCCATGTGCTGCAGCGCTGACTGGATCGTCAGCCGATGGAAGTCGCAGCACCCAGCCGACAGGGATCGTTATGAAAGCCGATGCACTGCGCAAGTCTCTCGCACCGCCGCCGCAGGGTATTTACCCTTTTGTGGAGCTACCCCCGCACCTCGGATATCCATCCCTGGCCGATTTCGAGATTCTCTCCAACGACCAAGGCACACCCATGGCCGCGGCAGCGTTGCGCGAGTTTCCCCGCATAAGCCGGATCTGCCGGGTATCGGGGCATTTGCTGCCCTGTCGTGGCCGGCATACCCGACAACTGGCCCGGGATATTCATGTCCATGACCCGCATTTCTGCGGGCTGCTGCGCCACTCTTGCGACCCGAACGTATTTCTCGACATGAGTGAGCTGTGGTTGTGGGCGCTCAAAGACATTCAGAAAGGTGACTGGCTGTCGATGGATTACGCCGCCACGGAAGACAAACTGCTGCGCCAGTTCGCCTGTCGCTGCGGTTCATACAACTGCCGGGGCTGGATCACTGGCTTCGATGAAGCGCCGAACGCCGACGGCCAGCTGTTTTTGCAACAGTGGCGTCGGCAAAGTCCGCGCTGAAGGGCTTTACAGTGGTTCGAACGGACGCAGGCGGTACTGCGGCGGCAACTGCTCGAAGCCGCTGATGGTAGCGTTCAGGCTCTTCCAGCGACCGTCCTTGATACCGTAGATGCAGCCATGGATCGACAGGCTCTGCCCACGGTGCCAGGCGTTTTGCACAATGCTGGTGTGCCCGACGTTGGCCACTTGCTGGATCACGTTGAGTTCGCAGAGACGGTCGACCCGCTCTTCTTCGGTGTCCAGTTTGGCGAGTTCTTCGCGCTTTTCGTAATACAGGTCGCGAATCGAGCGCAGCCAGCCGTCAATCAGGCCGAACTGGCGATCCTGCATCGAGGCGCGCACGCCGCCGCAGCCATAGTGGCCGGTGACGAGGATGTGCTTGACCTTGAGTACGTCGACCGCGTACTGAATCACCGACAGGCAGTTGAGGTCGGTGTGCAACACGACGTTGGCCACATTACGGTGTACGAACAGATCGCCCGGCAGCATGCCAACGATCTCGTTGGCCGGCACCCGGGCATCGGAACAACCGATCCACAGGAATTCCGGGGTCTGTTGACGGGCCAGCTTGGCGAAGAAGTCAGGATCTTCCTCCTTGATCGCAGCGGCCCAACGCTCGTTGTTATCAATCAGATCTTGTAATTCGTTCATGCTCTGAAGCCTCAAGAATGATGCGCAGCTTTGACTGACAACCGTCCGTCGGGGTCACGCGCGAAATGCGGATACTCTCCTGATCCGGTACAAGGGGCTCCATGCCGGTGGAATTCTCGGTAGCCACGTGGGTCAACCGTAGTAAGGCCTACAGTATGAGGAATTGCCATGAATGATTCACGACGTCCGTACGATGCGGTGCAACCGGAACCGGTCGATGATAACGAAGACCGCATGGGCTCGGTGCGCGAGCTGGATTTCGACACCGAAGAGCCCAGCGCCAGGATCGGTGACGAGCTGCCGGAAAACGAGCGCGAACAACTGATGCCACCCCGCCGCGGACGTGAAGCAGGCCTGACGGGCGCCTCGACCGGCGACCATCAACCTACCGACGACGACCTGAGCCCGGAAACCCTGATCCGTGAAGACGGCGCCCGGGATGCTCATGAGGCGGGCAATGATAAACGCGCGGATTGGGACCTGAGCATCGTCGATGAGGACGATATTGGCGGTGGCAATGGCCTGGATGAAGCGGAAATGGCGCGACGCGATCCGATGGACGGCAAGCGATAGTTTTTAGTGTCTGTTCAGCCGCCTTCGCGAGCAAGCCCGCTCCCACAGGGGAATGCATTCCAAATGTGGGAGCGGGCTTGCTCCGGGCGGCGATCCGGCGAAGCTTTTAAGCTCAATCGACCAATGTGCAGGCCATGACCACCGCATCTTCGCGACCGCCCACCGCCGGGTAGTAATCCCGGCGTCGGCCGATTTCGTTGAAACCATAACGCTCGTACAGTTTGAACGCCGCAGTATTGCTGTCGCGTACTTCCAGGAAACACTCCCGGGCGTCGGCCTTGTAGGCAATCGACATCAAATGCTCCAGCAATGTCAGCCCCAGGCCGCGGCCCTGGTTTTCCGGCTTGACCGTGATGTTCAGCAGGTGCGCCTCGTCGAGGATGATCTGCACCACACCGTGGCCCACCTGTTGCTGGCCTTCGAACATCAGCCAGATCTGATACTTGCCCAGGCCGTCGAGGAAAATTCCGCGGGTCCAGGGATGGCTATAGGCCGCGTACTCGATTTTCAGCACGGTTTCCAGGTCCGCCTCGGTCATCGGGCGAAACGATACAGCGTCACTCATTCGATTCTTTCCAACGCGCCATCAGCCGACGCATGGCTTGCCAGACATCAGCCTTACGCTGTGGCTCTTCCATTAATAATTCCAGGCCCGGTACCGCCCAGGCCGAGCCCAAGCCTTCGATCTGCAACTCGCGATTGAACGCCTCGGCATCCGCTTCGCCGGCAAAACGCACGGCGGGCAGGCCGATCAGCCACAGGCAGGCGCAGGGCGTTTCTTCCATGCGCACCGATAGAAAACCTTGCACGAAGTCGCGGGCCGCTTCCGGGCCCTGATCCATCGTGCCACGCACCAGCAGCGGCCAGCGCACCGGCTCGCCAACGATCTGCGGGCTGTCCGGCAGACCGGCGGCGCGCAGCATGTCCTTGAGCAGCAGATAAGCGGGGTCGCGGGTCTGGAAGGATTCGCCTGTGGGTAACTCCACCAACAGCAGGCAACGCCCGGCCCGCAGCAACTGCAGGGCGAAACGCGGCGGCGGCACGACCGGTGCCTTGACCACGACGGGGGCCTCTTCGGCCTCCTCCACCGGTTTGGCACCGGTGCGGGTGCTCGCCAGCGATGGTCGCGGCACCTCGATCTTCACCCGCTCGGCCGGTTTGACCACAGGCGTCACGGGCGTCTCAGCCACGACAGCCGGCACGACAGGCGCGGCCTCGGCTGGCTCGGGTATCTCCAGCAGCTCGGGCCGCGACGGCGCAGCAAAGGGCAATTCGGTGCGCGGCAGCCAGTTGACCACCTGCATGGCGTTCAAATAAGCGCGACGACGGGACTCGATAAGCAAAGGTCGGCCACTTGTGGATAACTAAAGTGCGCTGATTCTACCGCCGTTCACACAAGATCGCGCGCTGTTGATCGATAGACTTCACGGACAGAAAAAACAACAGCCCGTCCCGAGAGTGAATCGCATTGCCCCCGATGCAGTACAATCGCTGCTTTTAATCGCCAACCAGCCGGCCATTCCGATGATCGAACCCAAGCGCGTCTTGCGCGCCCTCGCTGAACACTGGGCACTTCTGGAGCCACTGTGCGAGCACTTCGACCAAGGCACACTGAGCCTCAACGAACTGCGCACGCAACTGGCCGCCCAGCAACTCGACAGTACGCCGCAGGACATTACCAGCCTGCTCGACGTGTGGATTCGCCTCGACATCCTGGTTCCCGTGGCCAAAAGCCCGAACCGTTTCGAGCTCAATGCGCAGATTCACGACTTCCTCGCCTATCTGCGCCGTGAACACCGCCTGGGCCTGTGCCTGGAGATCGAGGCCTACCTGCGCCACCTTGAGCGTCTGGCCGGCTATATCCAGGACGCGTTCGACATCCGCGACGGTAATGACCTGGCCCGCCAGTTGCGCCTGCTCGACATGCGCGTGCGTGACGTGCTGAAAAAACTCGATAACGACGAACAGGCACTGGTGGCCGTCGCCGAACGGGCGAAAACCAGCGACCGGCAGATTCCGTTGCGCCAGCGTTACGCGGAAGTGCTTGCGACCTGGGACGAATACGTCGAGCCGATGATTGATCTGGTGAACGCCGACGGCGCCTTCGAACAAGGCGTGCGCAAGGTCGAAACCGTGCTGCTGAAGATGCTCAGCGAACAGCAGCGCCTCGGCCACCTGGTCGACGACGACATGCTGCTGCGCACCCACGCGCGCATCCTCGAAATGCAGACCAGCGCCCAGCTGACCCTGCGCCATGCCCGCGAGCTGCTCTTGCCGTTGCGTGAAGAGGCCCGCCGGCACAACGCCGTGACCCGTGGCGCGGCACTGGCCCTGGCCGCCATCCGGCGCAAGGGCATCGATGCCGTACCACAAGCGGCGATGCCGCTGTTCACACGGCCGCAAAGCACTTTCCTCGGCAGCGCCAGTCAGGTTGAAGCCTACGTCTACGCGCTAGCGCGTTTCGAACCGAAACCGGCGCGTTTCCCCAAGGCGCACAAGACCCAAAAAGGCGGCGATGCGCCACGCGCGCCTCGCACGGTTCGGGAAATGCTCGAGCGCTGCGAAGACGCCCTGCCGATGCCGGACCTGATGACCTGGTTGCTGGAGCAGGAACCGGACGGCGCCACCGACGAATTGCTGTACTGGTTCTCGCGCCTGTCGCGGGAAAAACGCTTCAAGCGCGAGCGTCTGGAACGTCGCGAATACCTTACTCACGAGCACCAGGTCAGCCTGCGCTCCTTCGCCCTGCTCTCGGTCAGCGATGACGCCGCCGAGAATTCTGCGAGCATTCCTCATGCATCTTGATCTATCCGAACTGTCCCATCTGGCGCCGATCTTTCGCGAGCTGTTCAAGGGTTACCACGTCAGCCGCCGCGATCCGGAGCTGTACGCACAGTTGTCGAACTTTCAGGACCAATACCGCACGCTGTTCAAGGCACTGGGTTTTGAACTGGTCTGCGACACCCGCGGCTTCTACTACTTCGTGCCGGACCTCGCGGCAGCGGCGGTGAACAAGACCGCCCAGCGCCTGGCGCTGTTCACCTTCATCCTCGTCGAGCACCTGGCCGACCAGGGCCGCGACCCGATCTCCGTGCTCGACGGTGGCAGCCTCGGCCGCGATGAGCTGCCGTCGCTGCTGGAAAAGTACCGCGACCTGTTCATCCAGGCCGAAGTGCAGACCCAGGACGAGCTGGAAGAAAAGATCATGCGCCGCATGACCCAGCTCGGTTTCGCCAGTGAAGAAAACGGCGTCTACCGTTTCCTGCCGCCGATGCACCGTTTCCTCGATGTGTGCCTGTCAGTGCAGCAGGACCGCGATCTGGCCGCCAGCCTGCACAGCGTCCTGCCGTTGCCGGTACCAGTGCTGATCGATGAAGACAGTGACGAAAAACTGCTGCAGACCGACGATCCGCTCGACTTGAGCGAATTCGAAAGTGAAAGCGAAGAAGACGCCCTGGCCCGGGCCATTGCCGAAGAACAGGAGCTCGACGCATGAGCAAGGAACGTTACGGCATCCGCCGCTTTGCCCTTTTGAACACCGCCGGCTACAGCCTCGGCCTGTTCCCGCTGGAAGAGCCGCTGTCGGTCTACGGCGCGAACAACCTCGGTAAATCCGCCTCGATCAACGCCTTGCAGTTCCCGATCCTGGCTCGCATGTCGGACATGAGCTTCGGCAAGTACAGCCTGGAACAATCCCGGCGCTTCTACTTCGCCTCGGACACCAGCTACATCCTGGTCGAAGTCAACCTGCCCCACGGTCCGCACGTGATCGGCGTGGTCGGTCGCGGCCCCGGTGGCGGTTTCGGTCACCAGTTCTTTGCCTACGCCGGCAAGCTGGACCTGGCCCACTACCAGAAAAACGACACCTGCCTGCGTCAGAAAGAGCTGTTCACCAACCTTGAACGCGAAGGCCTGAAAGCCTACGAACTCAAGCCGGACGAACTGCGCCGCTTGCTGGTCGGTGGCCACACCTCGATCCCGCTGGACCTGACGCTGATCCCGCTGCGCTCCACCAGCGAGCAGAGCCTGAAGACCTTCCGCGCACTGTTCATCAACCTGCTGCACATGCGCGAAATCACCGCGGCCAAACTCAAGCAGCTGTTCCTCGATGCCTTCGAACACAGTCTGCGATCCGGCAGCGTTGATTACATTGCTGCGTGCGAAGAAGCCTTCCGCGATGTACGACGCATGGAGCAGGACTACAACTCGCTGGTCGCCGCCGGCCCATTGGTCGAAGCGCTGGCCAACGGCGTGAAGCAACGCGACATTCTGCGCGGCAAACTGCACCGCATCTCGCCGCTGCTCGACTCATTGCTGGGCACCTGGTCTGACTACGCCAGTGCGCGCAAGGAAGAGCTGACCATTCAGGCCGAGCACTACCGCAACGAGCAGGACGCCCTGCAAAACGATCAGCGCGGTGGCACTCAGGAACTGATGCGCCTGGAACGGGAAATCACCGGCATCCAGCGTTGGCTCGGGGAGCTGTCGGTGCTCAAGCATCGCTTTGCCCTGGTCGATGACGTCAAGGTGCTGGAGCAGCAACTGCTGGCCGCCAAGGACGCCCACGATGAACTGGCCGGCGCCCTGGCGCAGTCTCGTCAGTTCAGCGCCGAAGACCTCGACGAGCGCCTGCGCGACCTGGAAAAACGCCTGAAGTCGGTCAAGCAGCAGCTCGATCACGCCGACAACAACAGCTACGCCCGATTGCGCGAAGAGTTCTCGCAGCAGGACGTCGAGCGCCTGATGCGCCTGTTCAACAGTGCGCTGTTCAGCCTGCCGCTGGGCGAACATGGCATCACCCTCGACGAAAACGGCGACTGGGTGAAGTCCGTGGAGCTGATCCTCGACGGCTTCAAAGGTGAGCGCTTCGAAGTGCCGGGCCTGTCCATCGACATCTCGCACATCGAACCACCGGCCTTGCAGGCCCTGGCTGACCGTGCGGCCCTGCGCGACCAGAAAGAACGCCTGGAAAAAGAACTCAAGCAACTGAAAACCCAGCAAGCCGTGGCTGCCGACCGTGCCGCGAGCAAGACCCAGACTGAAGTGCTGTACCAGCAAGTGCTGGATGCGCAGAAAGCCCTGGAAGACTTCCGTCGCGCGCAAACCCTGAGCGCCGAAGAAGGTGACAAGCTGGAACAGATGGCTCAGATGGAAGCCGCACAGGACGAATTGAAACGTTCCAGCGATGCCTTTACCGAGCGCGTCCAGCAACTGTCGGCCAAGCTGCAACTGGTCGGCCGGCAGATCGGCGACATGGAAGCCAAGCAACGCACCCTCGACGACGCCCTGCGCCGCCGTCAGCTGTTGCCGGCGGACCTGCCGTTCGGCACGCCGTTCATGGACCCGATCGACGACTCCATGGACAACCTGCTGCCGCTGCTCAACGACTATCAGGACAGCTGGCAAGGCCTGCTGCGGGCCGACGGCCAGATCGAAGCGCTGTACGCTCAGGTACGCCTCAAGGGCGTGGCCAAGTTCGACAGCGAAGACGATATGGAGCGTCGCCTGCAGCTGTTGATCAACGCCTATGCACACCGAACCGACGAAGCCCTGACCCTGGGCAAGGCTCGCCGTGCCGCCGTGACGGACATCGCACGGACCCTGCGCAACATCCGCAGCGACTACGACAGCCTCGAACACCAGTTGGCGCTGTTCAACCGCGAAATCAACAAACGCCAGGTCTCCAACCTGCAAAGCTTCCGCATCGTGCTCGCGCCGAACAAAGAAGCGCTCAAGCACATCGACCAGATCATCCACAGCGCCGGTCAGTACGAGGAAGGCGAAACCCTGTCGGTCTTCGACCTCAGCCAAAGTGCCGAGCAGGACAACAAGAACGAAGAAGCCAAGGAATACCTGGCGCGACTGGTGGCGGCGAACCACAACCAGCTCGGCCTCAAGGACTTGTTCGAGCTGGCGTTCGAGATCACCAAGGTCAACGGCCAACCGGTGATTCACACCGACATCGACGGCGCCGCGTCCAACGGCACCACCATGACCATCAAGGCGCTGACCAACATGTACTTGTTGCTGCACTTGATGGACCGTGACCAGGCCGGTCGTGTACGCCTGCCGTACTACCTCGATGAGGCCGCGGACATCGATGAGAAGAACCAGGCCGCCTTGCTGGAAACCAGCTTGCAACTGGGCTTCGTGCCGATCCTGGCGAGCGTGAAGCCGCAGGTCTGCGCCAGTGTCGCCATCGACCTGGAAGGCGGCAGCGGCCCGGCCGGCATCTACATCGACGAGGCAGACTGGAAGTACATCCGTCGTCATGATCAGGTGAAGGCGACGGTCAATGAACAAGCGGATGAACCGGAGCTGGATGCGGTCTGAGGCTTGAATCGAAGGCAATAAAAAGGCCGCGGTCCAATGGATCGCGGCCTTTTTCATAGGTGTGTCAGTTTGCTTTGCAGTGAACTTCAGGGCCTCTTCGTCGGAACGCCGCCCGGGGCAAGCCCGCTCCCACATTTGATCGCATTTCTTCAGGAAAAACCCAGTCCCCTGTGGGAGCGGGCTTGCCCGCGAAAGCGTCATCACTGACGCCACAAAACCCTCAGACTATTTACCCAGCGAAATCTTCGGCGCCCAGGTCAGCCATTCCTCTTCAAATTTGTCGAACAACGCGAAGGTCTGCTCCGGTCGCGCCGGGCTGCCCATGCGTTCGCCGTCCGGCGTGGCGAAGGCGACACCGCCCTGAATCATCGTCTCCAGAGATTCAGTGCGCACCGTTGCACCTCTGAACAGTCCGACATCGAAGTCGAAACCGCTGGTGTTCCAGAAGCGCGTACCGCTACGCACCAGCGGCGCGTACTTCGGTTCGATCAGGATATGGATCAGGACACGATCGGCGGTCTGTCCCAATTCATAACCCGTTACCTTGCCCACCGTGATTTCGCGATACGTTACCGGCACGCCGGCCTTCAGCGAACCGCGACGAGCGGCGCTGAGCACCAGACTCAAACCGTCTTCACGCTTTACAGCTTCAGGCGGGCTGGCCAGGGCCATGAAGCTTTTCTGCGGTCCCAGATTCTTGGCAGCCGGCATCACTTCGATGTATTGCCCGGTCACCAGGGTTTCAAGGTTCGATGTCTTGATCAGTCCCAGTTCAGGCTTTACCACCCAGAACTGACTGCCGACCCGGGCGATGCGCTCCGGCACTTCCGTAATCCGCGCGGTCAGCAGCACCGATTGCAGGTCGTCACTCAGGTCAACGTCTTCGATCTTGCCGACATCCAGGCCCTTGAAACGAATCGGCGTGCCCGTACGCAATCCATCGGCGCGATCTACCTTGATGGTAATCACCTCGCCCTTTTGCGTGGCGTCGTCATGGCTGGCGAACAAGCGGAAACGTGGAATGCGCTTTTGCAGCGGCGCCTTGGCTTCCGGGGTTTCAAACGCGATACCGCCGGCCATCAGGCTTTGCAGCGATTCACTCTTGACTTGAACCCCACCGGTCAGTCCACCCGTGAGCGTGATGCCGCTGGCATTCCAGAAGCGTGTCGAGGCGTTGACCAGATCCTCGTATTCCTTCTCGATATGCACGCCGATGATCAATTGCTTTTTGGTGCGCGAAAACTGATAGCTCTGTACCGAACCGACCTTGACCTGCTTGTAGAGAACCGGGCTGCCAACTTCCAGCGAGCCAAGGTTTTCGGTGAACAACACCAGGTGCAGGCCGGGCGCACGCAGATCCAGGGGTGGCGCCTTGGGCCGCGCCACGAATTCGCGTTGCGGTGCGGCACCCTTGTCGCCAGGACGCACAGCGATGTAGTTGCCTTTTACCAACGCCTCGAGACCAGTAATCCCGGCGAGAGAAATCGACGGTTTGACCACCCAGAACTGCGTGCCGTCGACCAGGTAATCTTCGGCCAACGGGTCCATCGTCAACTCGGCGGTGGCCCCGGACAGATCAGGATCGACCTTCAGCGCCTTGAGGTTGCCGACCTGAATGCCTTTGTACATCACCGGCGTACGACCGGCTTGCAAGCCTTCGAAGTCGCTGAGCTTGACCTTGACCCGGATACCGGCCGCCGCTGCATCGAAGTCTTCATACAGTCTGAACGGAAGGCTTGGGTCGGTAGGCGGGCTGTCCTTGCGGTTTTCTGGTGTAGCGAACGCAATACCACCGGCGACAATGCTGGCCAGGGATTCACTGCGAACCTTCACACCCGACAGATTGGCATCGATGCTGATGCCACTGGCGTTCCAGAATCGTGTGTGTTTGCGTACCAGTTTGGCGTAGGTCGGCTCGATGAAAACCTTGAGTTCAACGGTGCTCTGGTCTTCGGAGAGCACATAGCTCTTGATCTGCCCTACCTTGATCTGTTTGTAGAACACCGAGCTGCCGCGGTTTAGCGAGCCGAGGCGATCAGCCTTGATGGTCAGGTGCAGACCGGGCTGGGCATCGGAGAGTGGCGGTTCCTGGGCCAGGGCCTTGAACTTGCGAACCGGTTCACCCTCGCCCGGACTGATCGCAACGTAGTTGCCCGAAACCAGCGTCTCAAGACCGGTAATCCCTGCCAACGTCACGCTCGGCTTGACCAGCCAGAAACGCGTGCTGGTGCGCAGGTATTGCTCTACGTCCTTGTTCATTTCGATGCTGGCGATCACGCCTTTGGAACTGCCTTCGTCATCGAGCTTGAGGCTTTTTACCTTGCCGACCGACATGCCTTTATAGACAACTTCGGTCTTGTTGGCCTGAATACCTTCGCCACTTTCAAAGCGTACCTGAATCTCGATACCGGTCTCGTTATAGGCACGCCAGCCGAGCCAGCCGCCGATGATCAAGGCGATCAGGGGCAACACCCAAATGGCAGACCAGTTCGAAGCCGGTCGGGTTTTCGCTACAGGCAAATCAGTCATGGTCGTCGTCCGACTCCGTGTTATCCCAAATCAGTCGGGGATCAAAAGTTACTGCGGCAAGCATCGTCAGAATCACCACCGAGGCGAAAGCGATGGCGCCAAGATTGGCTTCGATACTGGCAAGCCGCCCAAAATTCACGACCGCCACGAGGATGGCAATCACAAAGATATCGAGCATCGACCAGCGGCCGATGAATTCAATGAAACGGTACATCCAGATACGCTGGCGAGCCGAAAGGGGCTGATGGCGCTGCACGGAAAACAGCAGCAGAGCAATGCCCACCAGCTTGAAAGTGGGCACCACGATACTGGCGATAAACACCACAGCCGCAATGGGGAACATGCCGTAGTGCACCAACTCGATCACACCCGCCATGATCGTGCTGGGCGCGCCTTTGCCGAGGGAGTTCACGGTCATGATCGGCAGCAAATTGGCCGGTATGTAAAGAATGGCGGCGGTAATAAGCAATGCCCAGGTACGCACCAGGCTATTCGGGCTGCGGGCATGCACCAACGCTCCGCAGCGAGTACAGACTTGCTCGTCGGTATCAGCTTCCTGCCTGTTCAATTCATGACATTCCTTGCAAATCAGAATGCCTGCATCAATCGCCCGCATGGGCATCCTCTCCTGATAGCGCTTGCCAGATCTGGTGAGGCGACATTACAACCTCCAGCCAGACTTGAATCAGCAATAAACCAATGAAGCACGCCAGGCCGAGGCCGACGGTGATGGCTGCCATATCTGCCAGTTTGACGATCGCCACCAGCACGCCCATGAAGTAAACCTCGAGCATCCCCCATTCGCGTATATGGTGATAAATGCGATAGAGCAACAAACCGTAGCTGCGCCCGACATCAAAACGGATACTCAACAATACGGCCAGTTGGCACAGCAGCTTGAGCAGCGGGATCCCCATGCTGCACAGGAATACAATCACTGAAACGCTTTGCATGCCCGTGTCAAAAAGGGCGACAACGCCGCTCCAGACAGTGTCTTGCGAAGACTGCCCGAGTAGATGGAGCTGCATGATGGGTAAAAAGTTCGCCGGAATAAACAACAACAAGGCGGCTATGACCAGTGCGAGACTGCGCTGTACGACGTTATACCGATTGGCATAAAGCTCGTAGCCGCAGCGCGGGCACAGGGCTTTTTCGCCATGGGCGAGTTCTGGCTTACGCATGAGCAAGTCGCACTCATGGCAGGCAACCAGATTTTCCAGTGGTAATTCTGACAGCTCTTTGGCGTCAACCGAATCCGGCATAAGCGCTCTGACTCTGAAAAAGTTGGACCTATTCTAGTGTCCCGGGACAAAAATAACTGCGCCAATTTGTGCTCGATTGAGCATGCTTTTTCTACGCCAAAAACAAAACCCCAACTGCTTTCGCAATTGGGGTTTCGGAATTTAATCTTGACGATGACCTACTCTCACATGGGGAAACCCCACACTACCATCGGCGATGCATCGTTTCACTTCTGAGTTCGGGATGGGATCAGGTGGTTCCAACGCTCTATGGTCGTCAAGAAATTCGGGTACTGAGTCGTGGCCAGACGGCCTCGCTTCAGCAAATTGGGTATGTGACAGCTCGGTGTTTTGTGAGTCTTTCGAACTTTCGGTTCGTTTCGTCTTCACACACCGCAATCTGGTCTCTTTCGTCTTTTCAACTAGGAGCATCAAATTGCTTGGGTGTTATATGGTCAAGCCTCACGGGCAATTAGTATTGGTTAGCTCAACGCCTCACAGCGCTTACACACCCAACCTATCAACGTCGTAGTCTTCGACGGCCCTTCAGGGAACTCAAGGTTCCAGTGAGATCTCATCTTGAGGCAAGTTTCCCGCTTAGATGCTTTCAGCGGTTATCTTTTCCGAACATAGCTACCCGGCAATGCCACTGGCGTGACAACCGGAACACCAGAGGTTCGTCCACTCCGGTCCTCTCGTACTAGGAGCAGCCCCTCTCAAATCTCAAACGTCCACGGCAGATAGGGACCGAACTGTCTCACGACGTTCTAAACCCAGCTCGCGTACCACTTTAAATGGCGAACAGCCATACCCTTGGGACCGGCTTCAGCCCCAGGATGTGATGAGCCGACATCGAGGTGCCAAACACCGCCGTCGATATGAACTCTTGGGCGGTATCAGCCTGTTATCCCCGGAGTACCTTTTATCCGTTGAGCGATGGCCCTTCCATACAGAACCACCGGATCACTAAGACCTACTTTCGTACCTGCTCGACGTGTCTGTCTCGCAGTCAAGCGCGCTTTTGCCTTTATACTCTACGACCGATTTCCGACCGGTCTGAGCGCACCTTCGTACTCCTCCGTTACTCTTTAGGAGGAGACCGCCCCAGTCAAACTACCCACCATACACTGTCCTCGATCCGGATAACGGACCTGAGTTAGAACCTCAAAGTTGCCAGGGTGGTATTTCAAGGATGGCTCCACGCGAACTGGCGTCCACGCTTCAAAGCCTCCCACCTATCCTACACAAGCAAATTCAAAGTCCAGTGCAAAGCTATAGTAAAGGTTCACGGGGTCTTTCCGTCTAGCCGCGGATACACTGCATCTTCACAGCGATTTCAATTTCACTGAGTCTCGGGTGGAGACAGCGCCGCCATCGTTACGCCATTCGTGCAGGTCGGAACTTACCCGACAAGGAATTTCGCTACCTTAGGACCGTTATAGTTACGGCCGCCGTTTACCGGGGCTTCGATCAAGAGCTTCGCGTTAGCTAACCCCATCAATTAACCTTCCGGCACCGGGCAGGCGTCACACCCTATACGTCCACTTTCGTGTTTGCAGAGTGCTGTGTTTTTAATAAACAGTCGCAGCGGCCTGGTATCTTCGACCGGCGTGGGCTTACGGAGCAAGTCCTTCACCCTCACCGGCGCACCTTCTCCCGAAGTTACGGTGCCATTTTGCCTAGTTCCTTCACCCGAGTTCTCTCAAGCGCCTTGGTATTCTCTACCCAACCACCTGTGTCGGTTTGGGGTACGGTTCCTGGTTATCTGAAGCTTAGAAGCTTTTCTTGGAAGCATGGCATCAACCACTTCGTCACCTAAAAGGTAACTCGTCATCAGCTCTCGGCCTTAGAATCCCGGATTTACCTAAGATTCCAGCCTACCACCTTAAACTTGGACAACCAACGCCAAGCTGGCCTAGCCTTCTCCGTCCCTCCATCGCAATAACCAGAAGTACAGGAATATTAACCTGTTTTCCATCGACTACGCTTTTCAGCCTCGCCTTAGGGACCGACTAACCCTGCGTCGATTAACGTTGCGCAGGAAACCTT
>NZ_JBTGUU010000001.1:4537500-4842500 GCF_054343835.1 Pseudomonas sp. GNP012
GCTTCCACGCAACGCAGTCGGTAGATTCGCTCCTCAAGCTGGTACGGCTTCATGAAGTCCTCCAGCGCATAACGCCCTGGCTTGCCCACCTCCCCGTCCACGACCACCGACCACGGCTCAGTCTTCAGCGTGCCGGCATTGGCGGCCGGATCACCCTTATCGGTGCCGAACTCGTAGAAGTTGTTGTAGTGGGTCGCATCCTTGAACGGCGTGATCGCCTCATCCTTGACGTTGACCGCCCCCCACTGGGTAGCTGGAAGTTTTTCGCTGAACCAGGAAGGCGCCTTGCCGGATTCAACATCCGGGTAACGCGCAGCATCGCCAGCGCTGGCCCATTGCGGCAGGCTACCCAGGGCGAAACCGGCAACCGTGGCGCCGAGCACTTTGCGTCGAGAAAGATAGAGGGATTCAGGCGTGACGTCCGACTCATGACAGTCGGACGTTCTGGTGACTTTGATCAGCATGGTGACTCCGCAGCTCTGGAGGACAGACGCACCTATAGACTGCGGAGTATGAGGGAAATTACGCGTTCTTGTTACGGCGAAGACGTAACAGGTATTGAACCGGGCCGGAGGCTGCATAGGCGAGAAATACCAGCAGCAGGATGCGCGGCGGATCACTGAACACCACTGCAAACACCAGCACCACAGCGAGAATCGCCACGAACGGCACGCGCCCTTTCAGATCCAGCTCCTTGAAGCTGTTGTACTTGATGTTGCTGACCATCAGCATGCCGGCCGCAGCCACCATCAGCGCAACCAGGAAGGACATCTTCGACCCCTGGATACCGTAATCGCTGAACGCCCAGACGATGCCTGCAACAACACCCGCCGCCGCCGGGCTGGCCAGGCCGATAAAGTAGCGCTTGTCCGCCGTACCGACCTGAGTGTTGAAGCGTGCGAGACGCAGCGCCGCACCCGCGACATAAACGAAGGCGACCATCCAGCCAACCTTGCCCATGTCACCCAGAGCCCAACCGAAGGCCAGCAATGCCGGCGCGACACCAAAGGCAACCATGTCCGACAGCGAGTCGTACTCGGCACCAAAGGCGCTCTGGGTATTGGTCATACGGGCCACGCGGCCATCAAGGCCATCGAGCACCATCGCAACGAAGATGGCGATGGCCGCAAACGCGAAATACTTGCTCGCATTGACCGCGTCACCCGCACTCAGGGCCGCCTGGGCGCTCATCGAGTTGATGATGGAGTAAAACCCTGCGAACAGGTTCGCAGTGGTAAACAGGTTCGGCAGAAGATAGATACCACGATGCCGGACTTTACGACCTTCAGCGTCATGGCCCTCCTCGACATGTTCATCGATGGGCAGCAGGCTTTCGGCGTCAGAAGCCTGGTTTGGCTCTTCGGGGCGTTCGCTCATGGACATTACCTTGCAACGGGGTGGAAAGTTTTGACAGGTGTCTGGGACGACGGTTCGGCCGCAAACGATGCAGCTTTATACCAGAACCGGTCTCCCAAACGAAAAAACGCGGCCTAAGCCGCGTTTTTCGTACAAGGGCGTGACTTAGTTTTTAGCTTTGTCGACGATCTTGTTGGCACCGATCCACGGCATCATGGAGCGCAGTTGCTCGCCGATGATTTCGATACCGTGAGCGGCATTGTTACGACGCTTGGCGGTCATCGAAGGATAGCCGGTAGCGCCTTCGCTGATGAACATCTTGGCGTATTCGCCGTCCTGAATACGTTTCAGGGCGTTGCGCATGGCCTGACGGGATTCGGCGTTGATGACTTCCGGACCAGTCACGTACTCGCCGTATTCGGCGTTGTTGGAGATCGAGTAGTTCATGTTGGCGATACCGCCTTCGTACATGAGGTCAACGATCAGCTTCAGTTCGTGCAGGCACTCGAAGTAGGCCATTTCTGGCGCGTAACCAGCTTCAACCAGGGTTTCGAAACCGGCTTTTACCAGTTCAACGGTACCGCCACACAGAACGGCTTGCTCGCCGAACAGGTCGGTTTCGGTCTCGTCCTTGAAAGTGGTTTCGATGATGCCGGTACGGCCGCCGCCAACGCCGGCAGCGTAGGACAGCGCAACGTTCTTGGCGTTGCCCGAGGCGTCCTGGTAGATAGCGATCAGGTCAGGGATACCGCCGCCCTTCACGAATTCGGAACGTACGGTGTGGCCTGGAGCCTTCGGCGCGATCATGATCACGTCGAGGTCAGCGCGCGGCACAACCTGGTTGTAGTGGATCGCGAAGCCGTGGGAGAAGGCCAGGGTGGCGCCTTTCTTGATGTTCGGCTCGATTTCGTTCTTGTACAGGGAGGACTGGAACTCGTCCGGGGTCAGGATCATGACCAGGTCGGCAGCCGCAACAGCGGAAGCAACGTCGGTCACTTTCAGGCCGTGGGCTTCTGCCTTGGCAACGGTAGCCGAACCTTTACGCAGGCCAACAGTCACGTCAACGCCGGAGTCTTTCAGGTTGCACGCCTGGGCGTGGCCTTGGGAACCGTAACCGATGATGGCAACTTTCTTGCCCTGGATGATCGACAGGTCGCAGTCTTTATCGTAGAAAACTTTCATGAATTTCCCCTATATCAGGCCGTTCAGGCCGTTCGCTAATTTGGTTTAGATGCTGAGTACTTTGTCGCCGCGGGCAATGCCGGTCACGCCGCTACGGACGGTTTCCAGAATCGAGGCGGTGCCGATGGACTGAATGAAGCTGTCGAGCTTGTCGCTGGTACCGGTCAGTTGAACGGTATACACGCTGGCGCTGACATCTACGATCTGCCCACGGTAAATATCGGTAGTGCGCTTGATCTCGGCGCGCTGGGCGCCGGTGGCCTTGACCTTGACCAACATCAGTTCGCGCTCGATGTGAGCACTTTCCGACAGGTCGACCAGTTTTACCACTTCGATCAGCTTGTTCAGGTTCTTGGTGATCTGCTCGATGACTTCATCGTGACCGACAGTGGTCAGCGTCAGACGCGACAGGGTCGGGTCTTCGGTTGGGGCCACGGTCAGGCTTTCGATGTTGTAGTTGCGCTGCGAGAACAGGCCAACCACGCGAGACAGAGCGCCGGGTTCGTTTTCCAGAAGCAAGGAAATAATGTGCCGCATGATTAAGTACGCTCCGTCTTGCTCAGCCACATATCGCGCATGGAGCCGTCTTTGATCTGCATCGGATAGACGTGCTCGCTGGTGTCGACCGAAATGTCGATCACCACCAGGCGATCTTTCATGGCGAACGCCTCTTCCATCTTCGACTTCAAGTCCTTCGAATCGGTGATACGCACGCCAACGTGACCGTAGGCCTCTGCCAGTTTGACGAAGTCAGGCAACGATTCCATATAGGAATGAGAGTGGCGGCTGCCGTAGCTCATGTCCTGCCACTGGCGAACCATGCCCAGTACACCGTTGTTCAGGATGACGATCTTGACCGGCAATCCGTATTGCAGGCAGGTCGACAACTCCTGAATATTCATCTGGATGCTGCCCTCGCCGGTGACGCAAACGACGTCGTCATCCGGGAAGCTCAACTTGATGCCCATGGCCGCCGGGAAACCGAAGCCCATGGTGCCCAGGCCACCGGAGTTGATCCAGCGGTTCGGCTTGTTGAACGTGTAGTACTGCGCTGCGAACATCTGGTGCTGACCCACGTCAGAGGCTACAAAGGCATCGCCCTTGGTCACTTCGCACAGGGTTTCGATCACGGCCTGCGGCTTGATGACGCTGCCGTCGCCCTTGTCATAAGGGAACAGGCCGCGATCACCGCGCCACTCATCGACTTGCTTCCACCAGCTGGCAACGGACTCCTTGTTCGGGGTCTCGCCGATTTCCTTGAGGATCGCGACCATTTCGGTCAGGACACTCTCGACCGGACCCACGATAGGCACGTCGGCCTTGATGGTCTTGGAGATCGAAGCCGGGTCGATGTCGATGTGAATGATCTTGGCGTTCGGGCAGAACTTCGACGCGCCGTTGATGACACGGTCGTCGAAACGCGCGCCGACAGCGAGGATCACGTCAGCATGGTGCATCGCCAGGTTGGCGGTGTAGCTGCCGTGCATGCCGAGCATGCCGATGAACTGACGGTCGGTGCCCGGGTAGCCACCGAGGCCCATCAGAGTATTGGTCACTGGCAGGTTGAGCATCTTCGCCAGTTCGGTCAGTGGTGCGGAACCACCGCCGAGGATCACGCCGCCGCCCGAGTACAACACAGGACGCTTGGCCGCCAGGAGCATTTCTGCCGCCTTGCGGATTTGACCGGAGTGACCGCGAACAGCCGGGCTGTAGGAACGCAGCTTGGCTTTTTTCGGGAAGACGTATTCGAACTTCTCGGCCGGGTTGGTCATGTCTTTCGGAATATCGACAACGACCGGACCAGGGCGACCGGATTGCGCCAGGTAGAAGGCTTTCTTCATGACTTCCGGGATTTCCGACGCGTGCTTGATCATGAAGCTGTGTTTCACGATCGGCCGGGAGATACCGATCATGTCGGTTTCCTGGAATGCGTCGGTGCCAACCATGGTGCTCGGTACCTGGCCGGAAATGACCACCATCGGAATGGAGTCCATGTAGGCCGTGGCAATACCGGTGATGGCGTTTGTCGCGCCCGGCCCGGAAGTCACCAGTACCACACCGGCTTTACCGGTGGCACGGGCGTAGCCGTCAGCCATATGGGTAGCCGCTTGCTCGTGACGAACCAGGATGTGGGTCACTTCCGGTTCTTTGAACAGGGCATCGTAGACATGAAGAAGAGCACCACCCGGGTACCCGTAGATATATTTGACGCCTTCGTCGCGCAAAAAGCGGACGAGCATCTCACCGCCAGATAAAAGCTCCACGTTGCTCACCTCTAAAACGCCAGAATACCGCCCACGAAAAATGGGACGGGTCTTAATAGGTTTACTTCTCGGCAGAGCATGAGCGACGGTGGTCGCCGACTACGTCAGCACTGACTGAGCAAGTATTGGGATCGTCCCAAGTGTTGCGGGGCTTTCCCACCCAGCGCGAGGTAACGCGTTGCGGGTGTAACAGGTCGACGCGGATATGCGCCTCATGATCTGCTGAGAGGGTCTGCTTCTGGCAGTCCCTGTACAGCGGACTTTGGATTCTTCTGTTTCGCCCTTCGCAAGTCAAGTCGTCTATGAGCTTTATTCTACTAAGCACATGAGAACGCAAGAAAAAACCCGTAAATCCGCCCCGTGTTAGCTTCGATTGCGCAACTTTTGGCAAAAAATTGGCACGCGCATGCACTTACCCTGCAGTAGCCGACAAAATAGAGAGAGATTGTGGACAACTGCCAGCGGACACTGGCAGCTTCTGGCTCAGCGAGAGGCGGTGATCAACTGATCAAACTCTTTGAGCAATACCTGCAACTGCCGATCCTTGCCCTGGACATTGCGTCCGGCAAAGACCATCTCAGCCATTTCCTGAATGCCCGAAGCATTGGGTAGCGGCAGATCCTGCTCGAGGATCATTTTCATGCGCGGCAGGAAGATCCATTGCAGCCATTGCTCGAAATCCAGTGTATCGACCGAAAACGGCTCGACACTGGAAAGCGCTTCGGCCGATGGCGAGACTTCATCCCACCAGCCTTGCACCCGCAACTCGCGCTCGATCAACAGCAGTTGATCGGCGATTTTCAGAAAGCGCGCATCCATCACAGCGTTACCTTGGCCTTCTGGCGCGCCAGTGCGGCGCCCTGGGAGTCACCCTGCTTTTCACGCGCCTGGGCAATCAGATCCCACAAGTTGGCCTGAAGGGCCGGACGCCCATTGGCCAAGGTCAGCCCACGGCGAGCGAACTGCTCGGCCTGGGCTGCATCGCCTTGCGCCATCCGCACCTGCGCCAGACGGTACAGCACCTGCGGTTCACGCGGAGCAACGCGCTGAGCGCGTTCAAGGCTGGAAGAGGCACCGTTGAGATCACCGCTCGCCTGTTGCTGCTGAGCGGTGGTCAGCAAAGCCAGTACCGGGCCGTCCAGTTGCTCGTCGGCAGAGAGCCCGCCCGAACTGGCCGACGGAATCCCGCTTGGCGACGACGGCATGCTGTAGCTGCCCTGGTTGATCGGCGCCGGCTGTACCGGCGACGTGTCAATCGGCCCCGGCGTGATCGGCCCCGGGGTAATAGGCGTGGTGCTGATTGGCGTTGAAGTCGTCGCAGCGCCTGGCACCATCACCACGACGCCGCTGTCACCTTGCGGAATCGCCTGGGTCTGCGACTGACCTTGTACAGGGCGCTTGACGGTCGTCTGGCGGAAGCCGCCATTGGCCGAGATCCGCTCACTGTTGGACACCGCGGTGCCGGAATCTACAACCGGAATCGAACCGCGTTGGACGGTAGAACAACCGCTGAGCAAAGCTACGGCGGCAACCGCTGGAATCAACCACTTGTTCACTTGAAATCCTCTTTGCTTAATTCATCCAGCCCTTGACCCAGTCCATCACCGACTCCGCAGGGTTTTCACCACCGCAAGCGGCGCCGGGAGGCGGTTCGCTGCCGCGAATATACGGCATCTGCACGGCACCGGGGCAACCGGCGTCAGAACCTTGTCCGGTTCGCGAATCCACCCAGGCCTGAACGATATTATCCGGCTGCGGCATGTCCAGCGGCAACGGGTCGGCCTTGCGCATGAAGCTGGTCCAGACCTGCAAGGCCCCGGTGGCGCCAGTGAATGGCGTCTTGCCGTTGTCATCGCGCCCCAGCCAGACCACCGCCAGCAAGTCCTGGCTGAAACCGGCAAACCAACTGTCTCGCGAGTCGTTACTGGTGCCGGTTTTACCCGCGAGAGTCAGTGTTCTTGGCAACACGTTATAAACCGAGCTGCCGGTACCTTCTCGCATCACGCGCTGCATGGCGCTCTGGATCAGGTAAATGGAGGCCGGATCGAAACGCTGCTGAATCTGGAACGGATAACGCTTGAGCGGCTCGCCTTCTGCAGTCAGCACGCTGCGAATCCCGCGCATCGGCGTATTGAACCCACCGTTGGCGAGGGTCTGGTACATGGTCGCCACTTCGATGGGCGTCATCCCGCCAGCGCCGAGCAACATCGAGGGGAAGGCCGGGAATTCACGAGACACCCCCAGGCGTTCCACCGTCTTCAGGACGTTCGGCACACCGACCGCCAAGCCTAGGCGCGCGGTCGACAGGTTGTAGGAATGCGCCAAACCCTGATAGAGGAAGACGGTACCGTGAGAACGACGATCATAGTTCTGCGGCTTCCAGACCTGGCCGTCGGCGCCCTTGACCGAGAAGGACTCGTCCGACAGCCAACTGGTCAACGTGTACTGGCTCGGCTTCTCCAGCGCGGTCAGGTATACCGCCGGTTTGATCAACGAGCCGATCGGCCGCACAGCATCCAGCGCCCGGTTGAACCCGGCAAAACTGGCCTGGCGACTGCCGATCATGGCCTGTACTTCGCCAGTCTCCGGGTTGGTCACGACCATCGCCGCTTCAACATCATCAGACCCCTTGCGCCCGGCCAGGCGCTTGAAGGTGTCGTTGACCGAGGCTTCAGCCTTCATCTGCAGGATCGGGTCGAAACTGGTGAAGATGCGCAGGCCTTCCTCGGTCAAGTCTTCGTCGCGATAGTCTTCGCGCAACTGACGCTTGACCAGATCGAGGAATCCGGGGAACGAGCTGTCCGCCAGACTGCCGCGTTTGGTCACGCCCAGCGGCATTTTCTTCGCCGCCTCAACCTGCTCGGCAGTCGCGACGCCCTGCTCCTGCAACACATCGAGTACCAGGTTGCGCCGCTCAAGGGCACGTTCCGGATAACGACGCGGGTTGTAGGAAGACGGCCCTTTGACCATCCCCACCAGCAGTGCGACTTGATGCAGCTTGAGCTCGGCCAGCGGCTGGCTGAAGAAGAACTGGCTGGCCAGACCGAAACCGTGCACCGCGCGCTGACCGTCCTGCCCGATAAACACTTCGTTGAGGTAAGCCTCAAGGATTTCGCGTTTGTCATAATGCAGTTCAAGCAACAGCGCCATCATCGCTTCGGTGAGTTTGCGGCTCAGGCTGCGCTCGTTGGTCAGGTAGAAGTTCTTGACCAACTGCTGAGTCAGGGTACTGCCACCCTGACGCATGCGGCCGGATGAACCGTTGACCCAGATCGCTCGGGCGATCGACTTCGGTGAAACACCAAAGTGATGATAAAAATCGCGGTCCTCGACAGCCACCAGCGTTTCCAGCAGATACGGCGGCACCTGATCGATCTTGATCAGAATCCGGTCTTCGAGGTTTTTCGGGTACAGGCCACCGATCAGCAGCGGTTCCAGGCGTACCACCGACAGCTTCGAGCCTTTGGGCCCCGCCAACTCGGCCACGTAATCGCCGGAGAAACGCACCCGCACCGGTTGCGCCTGCTCCATGCCTTCATAGAACTGGAAGCCACGGGTGTTCAGGTCAACGGTATTGCCGCTGACCGACGCCGCGCCCGGACCGTTGGCCACGCTTTCACGGCGATAGCCCAGGGCATCGAGCTCGGTCAGGAAATCATCCCTGCTCAGCTTTTGTCCGACGAACAGCTCGAGGGGACGTGCGTAAACCTTGGCCGGAATCGTCCAGCGCTTGCCGGAGAACTTCTCCTGGACAATTGCATCAAGGTAAACGGCGAATCCGGCCAGCATTACCAGGCCGACCAGACTGAGTTTAATGGCCCAGCCCAGCCACGGGCGCAGGCCCCTGGAGGGTGGTTTTTTTGGGGTGCGGGGAGTTCGAGTACGAGTCATGGCGGCGGATTATACGCACTTTATTGATACTCAACAGGAGCGCTCCGAGGTTTGCGTCAAGCGGACTTGCAGCCATAATGACGGCCTTGATTTTCCAGACTCTGAAGGATCGCCTGTGAGCCAGACCTTGATCGCTGCCCTGCAAAACCCTGCCCTCTACCCGCACCCGGTAGAAGGATTCCAGGTCATCGAAACCCATATCTCCTGGGTCATTCTCACCGGCCCCTTCGCTTATAAAGTGAAGAAACCGGTCAACTTCGGTTTTCTCGACTTTACCGGCCTTGAGGCTCGCGAGCATTTTTGCACTGAAGAACTGCGCCTGAACCAGCGCCTGACCAACGATTTGTACCTGGAAGTGTTGCCCGTCACCGGCAGCGCCGAGGCTCCGCAATTGGGCGGCGAAGGGCCAGCCATCGAATATCTGCTGAAGATGCGCCAGTTCCCGCAAAGCGGACTACTGAGTACCCTGCAAGCCAATGGCGAATTGACCACTGCGCACATCGACGAGATGGCCGAGCAAATCGCCCGCTTCCACCTCAGCGCCCCCAAAGTGCCGGCCGGGCACGAAGCCGGCACCCCGGACAGCGTCATGGCGCCAGTACGCCAGAACTTCGAGCAGATTCGCCCGTTCCTTAGCGATAAAGCCGACCTGTTGCAACTCGACGCCCTGCAAGCCTGGGCCGAAAGCAGCTTCGAACGCCTCAAACCACTGCTCACCCAGCGCAAGGCCGAAGGCTTCATTCGCGAATGCCACGGTGATATCCACTTGGGTAACGCAACCGTGATCGACGGCAAGGTCGTGATCTTCGACTGCATCGAATTCAACGAGCCGTTCCGTTTTACCGACGTTTATGCCGACACCGGCTTCCTGGCGATGGACCTGGAAGATCGCGGCCTGAAGTGCCTGGCGCGCCGTTTCGTCAGCCAGTACCTGGAGCTGACCGGCGACTATCACGGCCTCGAGCTGCTGAACTTCTATAAAGCCTACCGCGCACTGGTTCGCGCCAAGGTCGCCCTGTTCAGCATGCCGGCCGACGCCACTGCGGTGCAGCGTGCCACGACCCTGCGCCAGTACCGCAACTACGCCAACCTGGCGGAAAGCTACAGCACCATTCCGTCGCGCTTCATGGCCATTACCAGCGGCGTTTCCGCAGTCGGTAAGAGCCATGTCGCCATGCGCCTGGTCGAAGCCCTGGGCGCGATTCGCCTGCGCTCCGATGTCGAGCGCAAGCGCCTGTTCGGCGAGCAGACCGTCGAGAATGATGTACAGGCCGGCATCTATAGCGCCGACGCCAGTGCGGCGACCTATGCCCGCCTGCACGACATCGCCGACGTCATTCTGCATGCGGGCTTCCCGGTGGTGGTCGACGCCACTTACCTCAAGCGTGAGCAGCGTGACAGTGCGGCGAAGGTGGCCGAGGCCACGGGTGCACCCTTCCTGATCCTCGACTGCAATGCACCACAGGCCGTGATCGAAAGCTGGCTGGCCGCACGCCAGGCCGACAAAAAGGACCCGTCCGACGCCACGCTGGCCGTAATCGAAGCCCAACAAGCCAGCCGCGAGGCGCTGACCCCCGCAGAAATCCTCTGCAGCAAGCGCGTCCAGACCAATGAAAGCGGGACTCTCGATACCGTTGTGGAACAGATTCGCCAGCGCCTGCCGGGCCTGTAAAAACTATTTCAGTCGTGAGGCCCTCGCAGGCCTCACGGCTGTTAAACAGTGGCACTATACTGGCGTCATAAAACCATCAGGTGATGCGACATGAGCCAGCCAAAACTTCTCGACACGCCGCTTTATGCCCTGCTGCACAAAGACGACATCAGAGGCTTCAACAGTGAGCGCCCCAAGGATGGCCCCATCGACATGGCGGGTGGCGATTTCCGGGGGCTGGACCTGCGCGAACTGAATGCCGACGGTGTGGATTTCAGCGACGCCTACTTCCGTTCCGCCGACTTGCGCGGCATCGATTTTCGCAAAGCGAACCTGGAAGGCGCGAGCCTGGCCCACGCACAAATCTCCGGCACCTACTTTCCAGTGGAACTGAGTGCCGACGAAATCCTCATGTCGATGAACTTCGGCACACGGTTGCGCTACCGTACGCGCTGATCATCGTTGCCGACTGACACGTCCAGTGCCCTCCCCCTGCACTGGACTACAGGGATGTTCACCCGCAATTCCCGACTGTTCCCCGCCTCTTCCTCCCTCGTTCGCAGACTTTTCACGCCCTGCCAATGCCCATCTCTTAGAAGCGTTTGCGTCGAAAACGAGCAAACAATCACGCTTTTCCTGCTGATGGCTACACTCCTCAGAAGATTGCCCACGCTCTCCATTCGGCCATCGCAAGGAGGCTTGATGAATGATGAACTGCAACACCTGAAGAATCTTGGCAAGACGTCAGCGCAATGGCTGCATGCCGTGGGCATCCATAGCGCATCGGACTTGCGTCGCCTCGGGGCGGTGGATGCTTATCGGGCCGTGCGTACGCGCGGTTTTCGGGCGTCCAAGGTGTTGTTGTACGCCATTGAAGGCGCCTTGATGGACGTCCACTGGAATGACATCCCTGCCGAGCGCAAGGAAGCGTTGAACAAACAACTGGAAGCCATTTCTTCACGTCACAAGAACTGATCAGACAAGTATTCCCGAAGCTTTGCATCCTGAAACCCAATGATTGCGGGGACTACAGAAGTAAATTCGGCGAATCACCAAGAAATCGAAAAACAGCGGTTGACTTGGTAATGAGAATCGATATTATTATCACAACTGGTCGCGAGACTGGTCGATTTTCTGAAAAGCCCTTGGTTCGGACTCTCAGATTATCTCCTCATCAGGCTAATCACGGTTATTTGACCCGGCTCTTGCCGGGTCTTTTTTTGCCTGTGGAAAAGTACTGACGGGGCCGGCGATACCGATCACCACAACGCGGGTGGTCAGACGCATGACAGTTTCCTGGGCATCGAATGACCAGGCCAAGTATCCTCGACGACAGGCACTTGTCCCCGGCGGACAAGACGGCCATTTGATCGCATTTAACCGTCAAGCCCGGACATATCCGGTCACGAGTTGCGGGACAGAGGATAGAGATGAAGTTGCTTTGCGCAGGTGCCGAACTGGTGAATGACAGCAGTCGCGGTTTCGACATTGACGGCCAAAAGCTTTTTGCGGTGCGCCGCAGCGGTCAGGTCCATGTCTACATCAACCGCTGCCCGCACCGGGGCGTCGCTTTGGAGTGGCATCCCGACCAATTTCTCGACCCGAGCAACAGCCTGATCCAGTGCGCCACCCATGGCGCACTGTTCCTGATCGAAGACGGTGAATGCGTCGCCGGCCCTTGCGCGGGGCAAGCCTTGACCAGAGTGGCCTGTCGCGAGGACGAACAAGGGATCTGGATCAGCCTTTAGCCGCCCGGCAACACATCCAGACGCCGGTCGACCAGCATCTCTTCGTGGCTCAACCGCACACCGTAAGCCAACACCTCGACGCCACATTCAATAGCCTCACGCAAGGCCTGCGCATAAGCCGCATCGATTTCCTGCGCCGGGCGTACGGCCTCGATGCCGGTCAGGCAAACACAGTACAACTGCACCGCGCGAATACCGTCCCTGGCCAAGTGGGCCAGCTCTCGCAGATGCTTGGCACCACGCTGGGTGACTGCATCCGGAAACGCCGCCACCGCCGTACCATCGAAACCCAGGGTCACGCTTTTGACCTCGACGTAGGCAGGCCCTTCGGGGAAATCGAGCCGGAAATCAATACGACTGTTTTCCTGACCATAAGCCACTTCGCGCTTGAGCCCGGTAAAGCCGTTCAATTCGGTGATGACGCCCGCTCGCAGCGCCTCTTCGACCAAACCATTGGCACGGGCGGTGTTCACGCAAAACAACCGACCTTGCGGGGTTTCGCCAATCTCCCAGGTGCCGGGCAACTTGCGTTTCGGGTCGTTGGAGCGGCTGAACCAGACCTGCCCGCCTTCGACCTGACAATTGAGCATCGAGCCTGTATTCGGGCAGTGAATGGTCAGCAACTCGCCGTCAACGGTTTCGATATCGGCGAGAAAACGCTTGTAGCGTCGAATCAGGCGACCTTCTTCGAGGGGGGGATTAAATCGCATCAGCCTTGCCAGCTCCGCAACCCACGGGCAATGCGCTCGACCGCTTCCTGCAAACGCTCGAGATTTTGCGTGTAGGCGAACCGTACATGATGCCCGGCCTGATAACGCCCGAAATCCAGCCCCGGAGTGAAGGCCACATGCTCGGTTTCGAGAAAATATTTACAGAACGCGAAGGCATCGCCGCCAAACTTGCTGATATCGGCGTACAAGTAGAATGCCCCTTCCGGCTCCACGGCAATGCCGAAGCCCAATTCACGCAAGGCCGGCAGCAGGTAATCCCGACGCCGGCCAAATTCGGCGCGACGCTCCTCGAGAATGCTTATGGTCGCCGGCTCGAAGCAGGCGAGCGCGGCGTGCTGCGCCATGCTTGGAGCGCTGATGTAGAGATTCTGGGCGAGTTTTTCCAGCTCACCGACGGCAGCGTCCGGGGCCACCAGCCATCCCAGTCGCCAACCGGTCATCCCGAAGTACTTCGAAAAACTGTTCAGCACGAAGGCACTGTCGTCGACTTCCAGCACGCTGGCCGCATCGGTGCCGTAGGTCAGGCCGTGATAAATCTCGTCGACCACCAGATGACCGTGGCGCTCCTTGATCGCGACAGACAGCTTCGCCAGCTCGTCGCGGGTCAGGATCGTGCCGGTCGGATTGGCTGGCGACGCCACCAATGCGCCCACGCTGTCGTGATCCCAATGACGTTCGATCAGGCCAGGCGTCAATTGATAACGCACCTCCGGACCGACCGGCACCAATTGCGCCGCGCCTTCGACCAGTCGCAGGAAGTGCCGGTTACAGGGGTAGCCCGGGTCCGCCAGCAGCCAGTGCTTGCCGGGGTCTACCAGCAAAGCACTGGCCAGCAGCAACGCGCCGGACCCGCCGGGTGTGATGAGGATGCGTCGTGGGTCGATGTTCAAGCCATAACGCTGCTGATAAAAGCCCGAAATGGCCTCACGCAGTTCCGGAATGCCGCGCGCGGCGGTGTAACGGGTCTTCCCCGCTGTCAGCGCTGCCTGGCCGGCCTGGATGATCGGTTCGGCGGTGGTGAAGTCCGGCTCGCCGATTTCCAGGTGAATCACATCGTGGCCGGCGGCCTGCAACTCATTGGCCCGCGCCAACAACGCCATGACATGAAAGGGTTCGATCGCGCGACTGCGGGCACTGTAGGACTGAGCCATTGGCCTTCCTTCAACGGGGAAAAAAACCGATTCTACCCAAGCGCAGGAACGAGCGAGAACCTAAAGCGGTCAGAGGGCTTATAACCCTGACTACAAACGATTCAAGCGTGTGCGCAAGGTTTGACTAAAATCAATAGTTGAGCAGGGTTCCGGAGCCGCCAGACAACGGTTTGTCATCATTGGCAAGCACCATGAGCCGCAAGCTCGACATCCGGGAGTAGCGCGGCCCGAGTTGATCTGGTAAGTTCGCCCGCTTGCAGCCGCAGGGCCGGCAGGTGTCGGTGATGGAGCAATCCTGCGCAGATGGATTACAAGAGTAGAGGCGGTCTATTTCATGTCCACCCAAGCAAAGCAGCAAAACCAGACAATCAGCGGCTTCGAGCCCTATGTTCAGAAAGCTGGCGAAGAGTACATGGGCGAGCCCATGCGCAAGCACTTCACCAAGGTCCTGAATCAGTGGAAAAAAGAGCTGATGGAAGGTGTCGACAAGACCGTGGACCACATGAAGGACGAAGCGGCCAACTTTCCTGATCCGGCAGACCGTGCCAGCCAGGAAGAGGAATTCGCCCTCGAACTGCGTGCCCGCGATCGTGAACGCAAGTTGATCAAGAAGATCGACAAGACACTTCAGCTGATCGAAGACGAAGAGTACGGCTGGTGTGAATCCTGCGGCATCGAGATCGGCGTCAAGCGCCTCGAAGCGCGTCCTACCGCCGACCTGTGCATCGACTGCAAGACTTTGGCGGAAATCAAGGAAAAGCAAGTCGGCAAGTAATTGCGACTTGAACGAAGAACGGAGCGTGCGAACGCTCCGTTTTTGTTTCTAAAATTTGCCTCAGCAGCAAACCTGTGGGAGCGGGCTTGCTCGCGAAAGCGGTGCGTCAACCTATATTGATGTTGAGGCTGATGGCCTCTTCGCGAGCAAGCCCGCTCCCACAAGGTGGTTAGCGCAAGCCTGGAAAAAGTAACACTGCCCTTATGACTGCCATCGCCTCATCCACCTACATCGGGCGCTTTGCCCCCACGCCCAGTGGCCATCTGCACTTCGGCTCGTTGGTCGCCGCATTGGCCTCCTACCTTGACGCGCGCTCGGTGGGCGGACGCTGGCTGATGCGCATGGAAGACCTTGATCCGCCCCGCGAGGAACCCGGCGCCCAGGCGGCCATTCTCAAGGCCCTGGAAAGCTATGGCTTCGAGTGGGATGGCAACCTGGCTCGCCAAAGCGAGCGGCACGACGCCTACGCCGAGGTGCTCAATCGCCTGTTCAATCACGGCCTGGCCTACGCCTGCACCTGCTCGCGCAAACAGCTGGAACCGTATCACGGGATTTACCCCGGACTGTGCCGCAATGCCGGCCATGGCGCCGATGATGCCGCCATCCGCCTGCGCGTACCGGAGCTGGAATACCACTTCCTCGACCGGGTGCAGGGCGAGTACCGCCAGCACCTGGGCCGGGAAGTCGGCGATTTCGTGATCCGCCGTCGCGACGGGCTCTACGCCTATCAACTTGCCGTGGTCCTGGACGATGCCTGGCAGGGCATCACCGATATCGTTCGGGGTGCCGACCTGCTGGACTCCACGCCCCGCCAGCTGTACCTGCAAGAACTGCTCGGCCTGCCGCAACCACGTTATCTGCATATCCCGCTGATTACTCAGCCCGATGGCAATAAACTCGGTAAATCCTACCGTTCACCGCCGTTGACCGAGGATCAGGCAACGCCACTGTTGTTGCGGGCGCTGCGCGCGCTGGGACAGAACCCGGGAACCGAACTGATTGATGCCACGCCACGGGAAGTGCTGAACTGGGGCATTGCCCACTGGGATGCCTCGCTGATCCCGCGCACACTGAGCCTGCCCGAGGCACAGCTGTTGTGATCACACTTGCAGTGCCGCGCCCATCCGTTACCATCGCCGCACGTTTTCGGGCACGCACATAAAAAAAGAGAGGCCGGGATGTACATCTATCGCTTG
Source organism: Pseudomonas sp. GNP012 (assembly GCF_054343835.1). Lineage (NCBI taxonomy): Bacteria > Pseudomonadati > Pseudomonadota > Gammaproteobacteria > Pseudomonadales > Pseudomonadaceae > Pseudomonas > Pseudomonas sp. GNP012. The sequence continues at coordinate 4,553,446 of NZ_JBTGUU010000001.1, forward strand.
GTCCTGCTTTTGGTAGTGGGCATTTACCTGTTTTCCCCGGCCATCATGGATTGGTGGATCGACGCCACTGGCGCCTGGTATCGCCCTTATCTGCTCTGGCTGATTCTGATCGTCGTGACCTTCATCCTGCAGAGCCAAAAAGATGCCGATGAGCTTTAGCCTGACCCAGATGATCCTGATCAGCGCCGCGTACCTGGCGGTGCTGTTCGGTGTGGCCTGGATCAGTGAACGGGGCATGATTCCCCGGGCGATCATTCGCCACCCGCTGACCTACACCCTGTCACTGGGCGTCTATGCCAGTGCCTGGGCGTTTTACGGCACCGTGGGCCTGGCCTATCAGTACGGCTACGGCTTTCTATCCAGCTACCTGGGCGTTTCCGGGGCCTTTCTGCTGGCGCCGGTGTTGCTTTATCCGATCCTGAAGATCACCCGCACTTATCAACTGTCGTCCCTGGCGGACTTGTTCGCCTTCCGCTTCCGCAGCACCTGGGCCGGAGCGCTGACGACGATCTTCATGCTGGTCGGCGTATTGCCATTGCTGGCCCTGCAGATTCAGGCGGTCGCCGACTCCATCGGCATCCTCACCCGCGAGCCTGTACAAAATCGCGTGGCCCTGAGTTTCTGCGCACTGATCACGCTGTTCACGATTTTCTTCGGCTCCCGCCACATCGCCACCCGGGAAAAGCATGAAGGCCTGGTGTTCGCGATTGCCTTCGAATCGGTGATCAAGCTGATCGCCCTCGGCGGTGTCGGGTTGTATGCGCTTTACGGCGTGTTCGACGGCCCGCAACACCTTGAACTGTGGTTGCTGCAAAACCAGACCGCGCTCGCGGCCTTGCACACGCCTTTGCAGGAAGGCCCGTGGCGCACCCTGTTGCTGGTGTTCTTCGCCTCAGCGATCGTGATGCCGCACATGTATCACATGACCTTTACCGAAAACCTCAACCCGCGCTCGCTGGTCAGTGCGAGCTGGGGCCTGCCGCTGTTCCTGCTGCTGATGAGCCTGGCGGTGCCGCTGATTCTATGGGCCGGCCTGAAACTGGGCGCCACCACCAATCCGGAATACTTCACCCTGGGCATTGGCATCGCCGCCAACAGCAAGGCGCTGGCGTTGCTGGCCTATATCGGCGGGCTGTCTGCTGCCAGCGGCCTGATCATCGTCACCACACTGGCGCTGTCTGGGATGGCCTTGAACCACCTGGTACTGCCGCTTTATCAACCACCGGCCGAAGGCAATATCTACCGCTGGCTGAAGTGGACCCGCCGGGCGCTGATTGTCGCGATCATCATGGCTGGCTACGGCTTCTACCTGATGCTCGGTGCCGAACAGGACCTGGCCAACCTCGGCATCGTCGCTTTCGTCGCCACGCTGCAGTTCCTGCCGGGCGTGCTCTCGGTCCTGTACTGGCCGACCGCCAACCGTCGCGGCTTCATCGCCGGCTTGCTGGCGGGGATACTGGTGTGGCTGGTGACTATGTTGTTACCGCTGGTCGGTAACCTGCAGGGCTTCTACATTCCGCTGCTGAACATGATCTACGTGCTGGACGACACCAGCTGGCACATGGCGGCGATTGCCTCGTTGGCGGCCAACGTACTGATGTTCACCCTGATCTCGCTGTTCACCAACGCCAGCACCGAAGAGGCCAGCGCCGCCGAAGCCTGCGCCGTGGATAACGTGCGCCGCCCGCAACGCCGCGAACTGCACGCCGCCTCGCCCCAGGAATTCGCCACGCAGCTTGCAAAACCGCTGGGTGCAAAAGCGGCGCAGAAAGAAGTGGAACAGGCGCTGCGCGACCTTTATCTGCCATTCGACGAACGCCGACCCTATGCCCTGCGGCGCTTGCGTGACCGCATCGAAGCCAACCTCTCCGGCCTGATGGGGCCGAGCGTGGCCCAGGACATGGTCGAGACGTTCCTGCCCTACAAGGCTGGCGGCGAAAACTACGTAACCGAAGACATTCACTTCATCGAAAGCCGACTCGAGGACTACCACTCGCGCCTGACCGGTCTGGCCGCCGAACTCGATGCCCTGCGCCGCTATCACCGCCAGACCCTGCAGGAATTGCCGATGGGCGTGTGTTCGCTGGCGAAAGATCAGGAAATCCTCATGTGGAACAAGGCCATGGAGGAGCTGACCGGCATCGCCGCGCAGCGCGTGGTCGGTTCGCGCCTGAGCACCATTGCCGATCCGTGGAAAGAACTGCTGCAAGGCTTCATCAATCTGCCGGACGAGCACTTGCACAAGCAGCACCTGGCCCTCGACGGCCAGACACGCTGGCTGAACCTGCACAAAGCGGCGATCGACGAACCCCTGGCGCCGGGTAACAGTGGCCTGGTATTGCTGGTGGAAGACCTGACCGAAACCCAGATGCTCGAGGACAAGCTGGTGCACTCCGAGCGCCTGGCGAGCATCGGTCGCCTGGCGGCCGGCGTGGCCCATGAAATCGGCAACCCGATCACCGGTATCGCGTGCCTGGCGCAGAACCTGCGCGAAGAACGCGAGGAAGACGGCGAGCTGAAGGAGATCAGCGGCCAGATTCTCGAGCAGACCAAGCGCGTGTCGCGCATTGTCCAGTCGCTGATGAGCTTTGCCCATGCCGGCAGCCATCAGCACAGCGACGAGCCCGTCTGCCTGGCCGAAGTGGCTCAGGATGCCATCGGCCTGCTGGCGCTGAACCGACGCAATTTCGAAGTGCAGTTCTACAACCTGTGCGACCCCGAGCACTGGGTCGAAGGCGACCCGCAACGGCTGGCCCAGGTGTTGATCAACCTGCTCTCAAACGCCCGTGACGCTTCGCCTCCCGGCAGTGCGGTGCGGGTCAAGAGCGAAGCCGGCGAACACACGGTCGATCTGATCGTGGAGGACGAAGGCAGCGGTATTCCGTCGAGCATCATGGACCGATTGTTCGAACCTTTCTTCACCACCAAGGACCCAGGCGAAGGCACCGGTCTGGGCCTTGCACTGGTCTATTCCATCGTTGAAGAGCATTATGGACAAATCACCATCGACAGCCCGGCTGATGTTCAAAGCCAACGCGGCACCCGAATCAGGGTTACCTTGCCGCGTCATGTCGAAGCGACGTCCGCTGTGAACTGAGACCGTCGAGAGTATCGAATCAATGCCGCACATTTTGATCGTCGAAGACGAAACCATTATCCGCTCCGCCTTGCGCCGCCTGCTGGAACGTAACCAGTACCAGGTCAGCGAAGCCGGTTCAGTGCAGGAAGCACAAGAACGCTTCACCATTCCCTCGTTCGATCTGATCGTCAGTGACCTGCGCCTGCCGGGCGCGCCTGGCACAGAGTTGATCAAGCTCGCCCAAGGTACGCCGGTGCTGATCATGACCAGCTACGCGAGCCTGCGCTCGGCAGTCGATTCGATGAAAATGGGTGCGGTGGATTACATTGCCAAGCCATTCGACCACGACGAAATGCTGCAAGCCGCCGCACGAATCCTGCGTGACCGACAAACGGCACAGGCCGGTGGTGAAGCGGTTGCCGGCAAAGCCGCCAACGGTGCAGCGAAATCCGGTGCCGACAACAGCAACGGCGAGATCGGCATTATCGGCTCATGCCCGCCGATGCAGGACCTGTATGGCAAGATCCGCAAAGTCGCGCCGACCGATTCCAACGTGCTGATCCAGGGCGAATCGGGCACCGGTAAAGAACTGGTGGCCCGTGCCCTGCACAACCTGTCCAGACGCGCCAAGGCACCGATGATTTCGGTGAACTGCGCAGCCATTCCGGAAAGCCTGATCGAGTCCGAACTGTTCGGCCACGAAAAAGGCGCATTTACCGGCGCCAGCGCAGGGCGCGCCGGACTGGTGGAAGCGGCGGACGGCGGCACCTTGTTCCTCGACGAAATTGGCGAACTGCCTCTGGAAGCCCAGGCTCGCCTGCTGCGCGTATTGCAGGAAGGCGAAATTCGCCGCGTAGGTTCGGTGCAGTCGCAAAAAGTCGATGTGCGCCTGATCGCCGCGACTCACCGTGACCTCAAGAGCCTGGCGAAGATCGGCCAGTTCCGCGAAGACTTGTATTACCGCCTCCACGTAATTGCGCTGAAGCTGCCAGCACTGCGCGAACGGGGTGCGGACGTCAACGAAATCGCCAACGCCTTCCTGGCACGGCAAAGTGCGCGAATTAACCGCACCGACCTGAAGTTCGCCGCGGATGCCGAGCAAGCCATTCGTCATTACTCCTGGCCGGGCAACGTTCGCGAACTGGAAAACGCCGTCGAGCGCGCCGTTATCCTGTGCGAAAGCCCGGAAATCTCCGCCGAGTTGCTGGGCATCGACATCGAACTGAGCGACCTGGAAGATGACGAATTCATTGGCCTGCCCCCACAACAGGGCAACGGCAATGCCAGCAACAACAATCACGAGCCGACCGAAGACCTCTCTCTGGAAGACTACTTCCAGCATTTCGTCCTCGAGCATCAGGACCACATGACTGAAACCGAACTGGCCCGCAAACTCGGGGTCAGCCGCAAATGCCTGTGGGAACGCCGTCAGCGCCTGGGCATCCCGCGACGCAAGACCGGGGTGGCCAGCGAAAGCTGAACCCCACCTGTCTCATGTGCGGGTAACACGTGACTTTGTGAAAAAACTGTTACCTCAGTTTTTTCACGTAACAGAAGCCGGGGCTTACGGTAACGAAGCCCCGGCTTTTTTTCGCCGTCGAAATGCCCGACAGCTGGCTTAACCCCTTGTTTTATTGGGCTTCGCAAAAGTTGGCACGCACCCTGCTATATGTTTGGTACAAGAACAATAACAAGCAATGCACAAGACAATAAAAATAAGACGAATCGACTCACGCACAATAAAAACAAGACGGCGAGAGGCGCAGCTAACTGATTCTTTTGGAGAGGCGTTGTATTTGGGGCTAGCCCCACGACCAGGCCGAGAACAACAAAAACTGTCCTAAGACAGAGCCTGTACTGGTTGGATCGAAAGATCACTGCAATTCAGCGACCAAAGCAATCCGTTTGCTCTTGGCTCCCGATTGGGAGGGTCATGAAGGAAAGCTTCATGGCAAGGGCACTTAACAAAAACAAAAAGCCCGAAACCAAAAATAAAAATAGAGCATGCAACTACTTCTTGGGGAGCTTCGGCTCCCCTTGTAGTTTCTGCGATTCAGCCCCCCCACCTCCTACGGACCTACAGCTCATATCTGCTGTGTCCTACACCATCCCCCGACTAAATGCTAGAATCCCCGCCCATCATGCGGTCATTCTTCTGTTATGGCCGAATATTCCTTCAAACAGTGCATCCCATGCTGAAGAAGCTGTTCCAGTCATTCCGTTCTCCCAAGCGTCCTACGCAACACATTCGCAGCACGCCTGAAGTGCTCAACAGCGGCCAACACTCGCTGCAAAAGGCGCAATTCAGCCGCTACGCGGTGAATATCGTTGAACGCCTGCAGAGCGCCGGTTACCAGGCCTACCTGGTGGGCGGTTGCGTGCGCGACATGTTGCTGGGCATTACACCGAAAGATTTCGACGTTGCCACCAGCGCCACACCTGAGCAGGTACGGGCCGAATTCCGTAACGCGCGAATCATCGGGCGTCGGTTCAAATTGGTGCACATCCACTTCGGTCGCGAAATCATCGAAGTCGCGACCTTCCGCGCCAATCACCCGCAAAACGAAGACGAGGAAGACAGCAACCAGTCTTCGCGAAACGAAAGCGGGCGCATCCTGCGCGATAACGTCTATGGCACCCTGGAAGAAGACGCGCAACGTCGCGACTTCACCATCAATGCCCTGTATTACGATCCGGTCAGCGAACGCATCCTCGACTACGCCAACGGCGTACACGACATCCGCAATCACCTGATCCGCCTGATCGGCGATCCGAAGCAACGCTACCAGGAAGACCCGGTACGCATGCTGCGGGCCGTGCGTTTCGCCGCCAAGCTGAACTTCGGTATCGAAAAACACAGTGCCCTGCCCATTCGCGACCTGGCGCCGATGCTGCGCGAGATCCCATCGGCTCGCCTGTTCGAAGAAGTGCTCAAGCTGTTCCTTTCCGGACACGCCGCCGATACGTTTGAAATGCTGGTCGACTTGCAATTGTTCGATCCACTGTTCCCGGCCAGCGCCGAAGCACTGGAATACAACCCGACCTACACCCATACCCTGATCAGCGAAGCCCTGATCAATACCGACCTGCGGATCAAGCAGAACAAACCGGTCACCCCGGCGTTCCTGTTTGCAGCCCTGCTCTGGCCTGCCCTGCCGGCGCGCGTCCTGCGCCTGCAGGAGCGTGGAATGCCGCCGATTCCGGCGATGCAGGAAGCGGCGCATGAGCTGATTGCCGAACAGTGCCAGCGAATCGCGATTCCGAAACGCTTCACCATGCCGATCCGCGAGATCTGGGACATGCAGGAACGCCTGCCGCGCCGCAGCGGCAAGCGTGCCGATCTGTTGCTGGACAATCCGCGCTTCCGCGCTGGCTATGACTTCCTGCTGTTGCGCGAGAGTGCAGGCGAGCAGACTGACGGCCTCGGCGAATGGTGGACCGACTATCAGGACGCCAATGAAAGCGAGCGTCGCGACATGATCCGCGACCTCAGCGGCAAGGAAGAAGGCACCGGCGCCCCGCGCAAGCGTCGCCGCAGCGCTGGTTCCAAGCGCAAGCGCGCCGCCGGTGCTTCGAGCACCACGGGCGAGTAATCCATGGAACGCATCTACATCGGCATGGGCAGCAATCTGGCTGACCCTGCCGAACAATTGCGCAGCGCCGTCGAGGCGCTGGCGCAGTTGCCGCAATCGGAGCTGGTCGGGGTTTCTGCGTTTTATCAAAGTGACTCACTGCTTCCCGGACAACCGCGCTACACCAATGCGGTAGCCGCGCTCGACAGCACGCTGGCGCCACTGGAATTGCTGGATGCCTTGCAGGCCATCGAAAACGGCCAGGGTCGCGAGCGCCTTGAACGCTGGGGACCGCGTACGCTGGACCTCGACATCTTGCTGTTCGGTGATCGCCTGATCGACGAACCGCGCCTCAAGGTTCCCCACTACCACATGCAGGAACGGGCCTTCGTGCTTTACCCGCTGGCGGAGCTGGCACCTGCGGATTTGCAACTCGCCGATGGCCGAACCCTGGCCGAACTGCTCAAGGCATGCCCGTTCGTCGGCCTGGAACGCCTGCCCCCGAACTGACCCAAATCCCCTGTGGGAGCGAGCCTGCTCGCGATAGCGGTAGTACATTCAACATAGATATGGACTGACACACCGCCATCGCGAGCAGGCTCGCTCCCACATTGGTTTGTGGCGAACACAAAAGTGCGGCTGACCGCCGAATCGAACAAACCTGCTGAATCGCATCAGTTACTCCGGTAACACCCCACCCGTAACAATGCGGTAACACACGCAATTGACTTCCCTCGTTCTCCTCACGACTATAGGCGTCCCGCTGCCGCCTACACGGCGTTCAAGGGCGCAATCCAGGCCTTAAAAGCACGACGAAAGAGCGTGCGCCTGTATTCAACGAAGAATCACGCGCGTTACTCGCAGTAGTTTCCACAGCGCCTGAATGAGGAACTTTTCATGCCAGCCATCACCCTGACCACCCTGCAAGGTCTGAAGCAAAAAGGTGAAAAAATCACCATGCTGACCTGCTACGACGCAACCTTCGCCCACGCCTGCAACCAGGCCGGCGTCGAAGTGCTGCTGGTGGGCGACTCCCTCGGCATGGTTTTGCAGGGCCACGACAGCACCTTGCCTGTCACCACCGCAGAAATGGCTTACCACGTGGCTGCCGTCAAACGCGGTAACAGCGATGCCCTGATCCTCGCCGACCTGCCATTCATGGCCTATGCCACCACCGAACAAGCCATGACCAACAGCGCCCTGTTGATGCAGGCCGGCGCGCACATGGTCAAGGTCGAAGGAGCGTTGTGGCTGGCCGATTCGATCCGCCTGCTGGCCGAGCGCGGCATCCCTGTGTGCGCGCACATGGGCCTGACGCCGCAGTCGGTGAACATCCTTGGCGGCTACAAGGTCCAGGGTCGCAATGAAAACCAGGCGCGGCAGATGCGTGCCGACGCGATCGCCCTGGAACAGGCTGGCGCGGCCATGCTGCTGCTCGAATGCGTCCCGAGCGAGCTGGCAGAAGAAATCACCCAGGCGGTGAAGATTCCGGTGATCGGGATTGGCGCCGGCAATCGCACCGATGGCCAGGTGCTGGTTCTGCACGACATGCTGGGGCTGTCCATAACCGGCCGCATGCCAAAATTCGTGAAGAACTTCATGACTGGCCAGACCAGCATTGAAGCTGCATTGAATGCCTACGTGACTGAAGTCAAGGCGGCGACTTTCCCTGGAATCGAACACGGATTCTCTGCATGAACACCGTAAAAACCGTACGTGAACTGCGGGCCGCTGTAGCCCGTGCCCGTAGCGAAGGCAAACGCATTGCCTTTGTGCCGACCATGGGCAACCTGCACAGCGGCCACGTTGCGCTGGTGACCAAGGCCTCCCAACGGGCGGACTTCGTGGTGGCGAGCGTCTTCGTCAACCCGCTGCAATTCGGTGCTGGCGAAGACCTCGACAAGTACCCGCGCACCCTCGCCGCCGACCAGGAAAAACTGCTCCAGGCCGGTTGCCATCTGCTATTCGCGCCAACCGTCGAGGAGATGTATCCCGACGGAATGACCGGCCAGACCCGCGTCAGTGTCCCGCAATTGTCCGAAGGCCTGTGTGGCGCAAGCCGGCCAGGGCACTTCGAAGGCGTGGCGACGGTGGTCAGCAAGCTGTTCAACATGGTCCAGCCGGACCTGGCAATCTTTGGCGAGAAGGACTTCCAGCAACTGGCGGTGATTCGCGCGCTGGTACATGACCTGAACATGCCGATCCAGATCATCGGCGAGCCGACCGTACGGGCGGCCGATGGTCTGGCGCTGTCGTCGCGCAACGGTTTCCTCAACGAAGAGCAACGCGCAGTGGCACCGGTGGTCTACCGCACGCTGAATGCGATCAGCGAGGCGATCAAGCAGGGCGAACGCGATTACCCGGCGCTGATCGACACGCAGATCAAACAGCTCGAAACGGCTGGCCTGCGTCCTGACTATCTGGAAATCCGCCATGCCCTGACCCTGCGCCCGGCAACGGCGCAGGATCGTGACCTGGTGATTCTGGTGGCGGCGTTCCTCGGTACGACACGGTTGATCGACAACCTGCACCTGAACCTCGACGCGCCAATTTAAACAACAAAAAACCCTGTGGGAGCGGGCTTGCTCGCGAAGGCGGATGTTCAGTCACAACAGTTTTGCCTGATCCACCGCTATCGCGAGCAAGCTCGCTCCCACAGGGGTTCTGCTGCGCACATACAGACCTTACTGACGCCCACAAACCCTTCGGGCCACTTGCCCGCCGACCTGGGAAACATTCATGCACGCCATCATGCTCAAAGCCAAGCTGCATCGCGCCGAAGTCACCCACGCTGTACTCGATTACGAAGGCTCCTGCGCCATCGACGGTGAATGGCTGGACCTGTCCGGCATCCGCGAGTACGAACAGATCCAGATCTACAACGTCGACAACGGCGAGCGCTTCACTACTTACGCCATCCGTGGCGAAGAAGGTTCGCGCATGATCTCGGTCAACGGCGCCGCGGCACACAAGGCCAAGGTCGGTGATCGCGTGATCATCTGCGCTTACGCTCATTACAGCGAAGCCGAACTGCTCAACTTCAAGCCGCGCATGCTCTACATGGCACCGGGCAATGAACTGAGCCACACCAGCAATGCCATTCCGGTCCAGGTCGCCTGATCCGAGCCCTGTCTCTTCCGTTTGTCGGACCATTCCTAACTTCGATGTTAAAAAAGTACCGGAAACAGGTCAGACAAAGTCAAGACAGATCATTGCGCGGGGTTTACTGTATTCGCCCTGCGCCATGAAATCGTGTCGACGCAGTTGACCGGAACGCCCACCCACAGCGCTCCGGGATTTTTAGTGTTCAAAAGGCCGTTCAAGTAATAAGGAAACCCGCAGCGATGGCGTATTACCGCACTCCTCACGACGTTACCGCTCTGCCCGCCTGGCAAGCGTTGAATGACCACCGCCAAGCCATGCAGGATTTCAGCATGCGCGAAGCCTTCAATGCCGATCCGCAGCGTTTTACTCAATTCACCCTCAGCAGTTGCGGCCTGTTTCTCGACTACTCGAAAAACCTGATCAACGCCGAGACCCGTAATCTGCTGGTAGGCCTGGCCAACGAAGTCGACCTGAAGGGCGCGATCAAATCGCTGTTCGACGGCGAAATCGTCAACTCCTCCGAAGGCCGTCCGGCCCTGCATACAGCCCTGCGCCGCCCGGTTGGCGACAAGCTGTCGGTCAACGGCGTCAACGTGATGCCGGAAGTGCACAAGGTGCTGAACCAGATCACCGACCTCGTCGGCCGTATCCACGATGGTCTGTGGCGCGGTTACACCGAGAAGCCGATCACCGACGTAGTGAACATCGGCATCGGTGGCTCCTTCCTCGGCCCGGAACTGGTTTCCGAAGCCTTGCTGTCCTACGCCCAGAAAGGCGTGCGTTGCCATTACCTGGCGAACATCGATGGCAGCGAGTTCCACGAGCTGACCATGAAGCTGCGTGCCGAAACCACGCTGTTCATCGTTTCGTCGAAATCCTTCAACACCCTCGAAACCCTGAAAAACGCCCAGGCCGCCCGTGCCTGGTATCTGGCCCAGGGTGGTTCGGAAGCCGAGCTGTATCGCCATTTCATCGCGGTATCGAGCAACAACGCCGCCGCCGTAGCCTTCGGTATCCGCGAAGAAAACATCTTCCCGATGTGGGACTGGGTCGGTGGCCGCTACTCGCTGTGGTCGGCCATCGGCTTGCCTATTGCCCTGGCCATCGGCATGTCCAACTTCAAGGAACTGCTGTCCGGTGCCTACACCATGGACCAGCACTTCCAGAGTGCACCGTTCGAACAGAACATGCCGGTGCTGCTGGCCTTGCTCGGCGTGTGGTACGGCAACTTCTGGGGCGCGCAAAGCCACGCGATCCTGCCATACGATCACTACCTGCGTAACATCACCAAGCACCTGCAACAGCTGGACATGGAATCCAACGGCAAAAGCGTGCGCCAGGACGGCAAGCCCGTGTCCACCGACACCGGGCCGGTGATCTGGGGCGGCGTCGGCTGCAACGGTCAGCACGCCTACCACCAGCTGCTGCACCAGGGCACCCAACTGATTCCGGCAGACTTCATCGTGCCGATCGTCAGCTTCAACCCGGTGTCCGACCACCACCAGTGGTTGTACGCCAACTGCCTGTCGCAAAGCCAGGCGCTGATGCTCGGCAAGACCCTGGCCGAGGCCGAAACCGAGCTGCGCGACAAAGGCATGAGCGAAGCCGACGTACACAAACTCGCGCCGCACAAGGTGATCCCGGGCAATCGCCCGAGCAACACCCTGGTGGTCGAGCGCATCAGCCCGCGTCGCCTCGGCGCATTGGTGGCGATGTACGAACACAAAGTTTTCGTGCAAAGCGTGATCTGGGGCATCAATGCCTTCGACCAGTGGGGCGTGGAGCTGGGCAAAGAGCTGGGCAAAGGTGTCTACAACCGCCTGGTCGGCAGCGAAGAAACCCCGGCCGAGGACGCCTCGACTCAAGGGCTGATCAACTACTTCCGCGGTCGTCACCGCGGATAATCTGACACCGCCCTGTTGTACCTTGTGGGAGCGAGCCTGCTCGCGAATGCGGTTTGTCAGTCGACTTTGATGTTGACTGACCCAACGCTTTCGCGAGCAGGCTCGCTCCCACAGTTGTTTTGTGTACGGCTTGAACCCATTGACCACTCGGCGCATCTTTATCCTTGTCGCAAAACAAGAATAAGGAACCGTCATGTTCGATATCAGCAAGTTCCCCAAAGCCGATGCCGTCCGCCGGGCTGCACAATTGAGTCAAGACGACTATAAGCGCCTGTACCGCGAATCCATTGAACACCCCAGCACCTTCTGGGCCGAACAGGCCACGCGTTTTCTCGACTGGAGCGCGCCCTGGGAAACCGTCCAGCGCTACAACCTGAAGACCGGCGAGGCCAGCTGGTTTGCCGGTGCGCAATTGAATGTCAGCTACAACTGCATCGACCGGCACCTGGAAAAACGCGGCGATCAGGTCGCCATCATCTGGGAAGGCGACGACCCTGCCGACTCGACATCGATCACCTACAACCAACTGCATGAAAACGTCTGCCGCCTGGCCAACGTGCTGAAAAGCCGTGGCGTGAAAAAAGGCGACCGCGTATGCATCTACATGCCGATGATTCCCGAGGCGGCCTACGCCATGCTTGCCTGCACCCGCATCGGCGCAGTGCACTCGGTGGTGTTCGGCGGTTTCTCCCCGGACTCGTTGCGCGACCGCATTCTCGACGCTGACTGCCGCACCGTGATCACCGCCGACGAAGGCGTGCGCGGCGGCCGGCCCGTGCCACTCAAGCAGAACGTCGACAAAGCGCTGCAAAGCTGCCCGAACGTGAGCACCGTGCTGGTGGTCGAGCGCAGAAACGTACAGGTGAATTGGGTCGAAGGACGGGACATCAAGTACCAGCAGGCCCTGCGCGAAGCCAGCGCCGATTGCCCGCCGGAGCCGATGGACGCCGAAGACCCGCTGTTCATCCTCTACACCTCCGGCAGTACCGGTAAACCCAAAGGCGTGCTGCACACCACCGGCGGCTACCTGCTGCAAGCGACGATGACCTTCAAGTACGTGCTGGATTACCGCGATGGCGAGGTCTTCTGGTGCACCGCCGACGTCGGTTGGGTCACTGGCCACAGCTACATCGTCTACGGTCCGCTGGCCAACGGCGCGACCACGCTGATCTTCGAGGGCGTGCCGAGCTACCCGACGACCTCGCGCTTCTGGCAGGTGATCGACAAGCACAAGGTGAACATTTTCTACACCGCCCCGACGGCCCTGCGCTCGTTGATGCGCGAAGGGCCCGCCGCGTTGAAGGAAACCTCCCGCGCCAGCGTCAGGCTACTGGGTACGGTCGGCGAACCGATCAATCCGGAAGCGTGGGAGTGGTACTTCCATGAGGTGGGCGAAGAGCGTTGCCCGATCGTCGATACCTGGTGGCAGACCGAAACCGGCGGCATCATGCTCAGCCCTTTGGTCAGCGCCCAACGAATCAAGCCCGGTTGCGCCACACAACCGATGTTCGGTGTGCAGCCGGTGCTGCTCGACGAGCAAGGCAAGGAAATCAAAGGCGCCGGCAGCGGCGTACTGGCCATAAAATCCAGCTGGCCGGCGCAGATCCGTAGCGTCTATGGCGACCCGCAGCGCATGGTCGACACCTATTTCAAGCCGTATCCCGGTTACTACTTCACCGGCGATGGCGCGCGGCGCGATGAAGATGGCGACTACTGGATCACCGGGCGCATCGACGATGTGATCAATGTGTCCGGCCACCGTATCGGCACCGCCGAAGTGGAAAGCGCCCTGGTGCTGCACGAAAGCATCGCCGAGGCCGCTGCGGTCGGTTACCCCCACGACATCAAGGGCCAGGGCATCTATGTCTTCGTCACGCCCATGAACGGCGTTGAGACCAGCGATGAACTGAAGCAGGAATTGCTGGCCCTGGTCGGCAAGGAAATCGGCAATTTTGCCAAACCGGACTTGATCCAATGGGCGCCAGCCTTGCCGAAAACCCGCTCAGGCAAGATCATGCGGCGCATTCTGCGCAAGATCGCCTGCAACGAACTCGATAGCCTGGGCGATACTTCGACCCTGGCCGACCCGAGCGTGGTGCAAGGGCTGATCGACAAACGCCTGAATCAATAATGCTCGCTCTTTGTAGGAGCTGCCGCAAGCTGCGATCTTTTGACCCTGCAGGGCAAAGTCAAAAGATCGCAGCCTGCGGCAACTCCTACAGGAAATTACCGGGACACCATGGAATTCATCCGCACCCGCATCGAAACCCAGATCATGAGCCTGACCGGTTTGTCCCTGGGCAAGCTCGACCTGGAAAACCCCAAGGGCGACCCCGGGCTGTTCGGACCGGACTCGGTGAGCTGGCAAGTCCATGGCGATTTCAGCAGCATGCTGATCGGTGGCATCAGCGCCCTGATGCTGCAGGCCCTGCACCCGCTGGCATTGGCCGGGGTGTGGGACCATTCGAATTTTCGTGAGGACATGCTCGGTCGCTTGCGCCGCACCGGGCAGTTCATCTCCGGTACCACCTTCGGTTCGCGGCAGGACGCCGACTGGTTGATCGAGAAGGTTCGCACCATTCACTTGCAGGTGACCGGCACGGCGCCGGATGGACGCCCCTATGCCGCCAGCGATCCCGATCTGCTGACCTGGGTGCACGTCGCCGAGGTCAGCAACTTCCTCACCGCGCATTTACGCTATCGCAACCCGCATCTGTCCCCAGCCGATCAGGATCGCTATTACGCAGAGATCGCCTTGGTCGCCGAGCGTCTCGGTGCCCGGAATGTGCCCCGTTCGCGACAGGCCATTGCCGACTACCTTGAGCGCATGCGCCCGCAACTGCTGTGCGACGAGCGCAGCCGCGAGGTGCTGCGCCTGTTGTTGAACGCGCCCTCTCCAAGTCGTTTGGCCAAGCCGTTCGGCGGGCTGATGATGCAGGCGGGGATCGATCTGCTGCCGGATTGGGCCAGTGACATGCTCGGCGTCAGCCAGAACCCGCTGCAACGCAAACTGATCCGCGCCAGCGTCAATCGCAGCGCACCAATGCTGCGCTGGGCGGTGCGTAATGGATCGGTGCATCGGGCGAAGCGACGGATGGGGATTACTTAGAAAGAATAAAATCAAAAGTTTCGCGAGCAAGCCCGCTCCCACAGGTTTTATGACATGCACAACAGGTGTGATCTACCTGTGGGAGCGGGCTTGCTCGCGAAGGCAGCGCCTCGGTCCCGCGCCAAAACTGTTAAACTCCCGCGCCCAATTCTCTCCTGCAAGGCGCCCAGCATGTCTTCCTTGAATCAGGCGCTGTGCGCCGCCCTCGATCAACGCCAGGACCTGCTCGCCGAACTGCACCAGCAGGGTACCGACTGCTATCGCCTGTTCCACGGCAGCCAGGAAGGTGCAGGGGGCCTGACCATCGACCGCTACGGCCCGCAACTGCTGGTGCAGAGCTTCCACCAGCCGCTGGAACGCGAGGCGCTGCTGCAACTGCACGACACGGTCAACCAATACCTGGGCTTTGAAACCCTGCTGGTCTACAACGACCGCTCCCGCGGCAACTCGCGCATCGATCGCGAAGACATCGTCTACCGCGCCGACGAAGCCGCCCTGCAGGACCTGGTCGGCCACGAATGGGGCCTGAACTATCGGGTGCGTGGCCGCCATGCCGGACAAGACCCGCTGCTGTTCCTCGACCTGCGCAACACCCGCGGCTGGGTCAAGGATCACAGCAAGAACAAAAGCGTACTGAACCTGTTCGCCTACACCTGTGGCGTCGGCCTCAGTGCCGCCGCCGGCGGTGCGCGCGAGGTATGCAACCTGGACTTCGCCGAAGGCAATCTGGCGGTCGGTCGCGAGAACGGTTTACTCAACCCGCAGTTGCCGCCCATGGAATTTATCCAGTCCGACTACTTCCCGGCCATTCGCCAACTGGCCGGTCTGCCGATCAGCCAGCGCCGCGGGCAAAAACTGCCGAGCTATCAGCGCCTGGAACAGCGCCAGTACGATCTGGTGCTGCTGGACCCACCGGCCTGGGCCAAGAGCGCATTCGGCACCGTCGACCTGCTGCGCGACTATCAGAGCCTGCTCAAGCCGGCCTTGTTGACCACCGCCGACAACGGCGTGCTGATCTGCTGCAACAACCTGGCGAAAGTCAGCATGGACGACTGGCGCGAGCAGGTGTTGCGTTGTGCGGAGAAGGCCGGGCGGCCGGTGCGTGAGTGGAGCGTGATGAAACCAGGCGCCGATTTCCCGTCGATGGATCAGCAACCACCACTGAAAACCCTGATTCTGCAGCTCTGACAACTGTGGGAGAAATCTGAAACTTCCTCGACAAGTCAATCACTTCGGAACCGGAAACGCGTGCCATACTCCAAGGCACTCCGATTCAGACAGATGAAGCCGCACATGTACAAAGGATTGATTCGCGCCATCGGCGCCTTGTTGACTGCTCTGGCCCTCTACAGCTTGCTGGGTTTTCTGATTTTACCGGGTGTGGCGTTGCGCATTGCCAACCAGCAACTGGCCAATTACGCCACCACCCCCGCCACGATCCAGCGGATCGAGTTCAATCCGTTCAGCCTTGAACTGACCCTCTGGGGCTTGAACATCGGCGAGCCCGGCAAGGAGCAGGTCGCTTTCGAACGCCTGTACGCCAATCTGCAACTCGACAGCCTGTGGACCAAGGCGGTGCACCTGTCCGATGTCGAACTGGACAAGCCCAAGACCGAAATCCTGTTCGGCAAGGACGGCAAACTCAATCTGCTCGGGCTGTTCAAACTGCCAGCAAGCGAACCCACACCAACCGACCCGGATGCCAAACCGTTTCCGCTGCGCATCGAGCGGATCAAGCTGGCCGGCGGTGCCCTGCACTTTGTAGACGCCCGGCCCAGCGAGCCTATCGAGTTTCTCTACGACACCCTCGATTTCGAGCTGAAGAACCTCAGTACTCTGCCCGATGACAGCGCCGACATGACCCTGGTGGCCGTCGGCCCCAATGGCGGACAGATCGACTGGACGGGCAACTTCAGCCTGATCCCGATCGCCTCCGAAGGTAAGCTGAAAATCACCGATGGCAAGATGAAAGCCTTTTGGCCCTATGTGCGCGATGCCGTGCCACTGGACCTCGAGAACGGCATCATGAGCATCAGCACCGACTACAAACTCAACCTGTCCAAGGAAACCGAGCTGCTGTTGAGCAATGTAGCGGTCACTGTCGCCCCCTTCGCGATCAAGGCGCCGGATGGCCGGCCGCTGGTAAAGCTTGAGCGTCTGGACGTCAGCGAAACCACGGTGGACCTGGCCAAACAGCAGGTGGTGGTCGGCAAGATCCGCAGCCACAAACTGGAAACCTGGGCCGCACTGGAACCGGACGGCCAACTGGACTGGCAGAAACTGTTCGCCAGCCAACCGTCAAAATCCACCGCCAAAGCCAAGGCGGATGCCGAACCGGCCAGCACTCCGGCGGCGGCAGACTCACCGAAACCAGAACCGGGCGCACCCGACAAACCCTGGCAGGTGCTGCTCAAGGATGTGCAACTGCGCGACTACAAGGTGCATCTGGCTGACCGCAAGGCGCAGCCTGCCGTCGCCCTGGACCTGGCTCCGCTGAACCTCGACCTGCAAAACTTCGACAGCCTCAACGGCTCGCCCTTTACCCTCAAGCTTGATACCGGTGTGGGCAAGCAAGGCAAGATCATGGCCGACGGCGAGGTCAATCTGGCCCCGGTCAGCGCCAGGCTGAAGGTCCAGACCAGAGACATCGACCTGCGGGTTGCCCAGTCCTACATCACGCCCTTCATTCGCCTGGAACTGCGCAGCGGCATGCTCGGCAGCGATCTGGCGGTCAACCTGAAAAGCACCGAGCCCCTGGCCTTCAACGTCACCGGTCGCGCCCAGGTCGATCAGTTGCATACACTGGACACCCTGAAAACCCGCGACTTCCTCAAGTGGCAACAGGTCGTGGTCGAAGGCCTGAACTATCAGCATGGGGACAGCCTGTCGATCGACAAGGTCAACCTGCTCCAGCCCTATGCGCGTTTCATGATCAACGATGATCGCACCACTAACATCGACGACCTGCTGATTCCGCAACCGGCGGACTCCGGGGCAAAACCGGCAACGAGCAAACCGACAAGCAACGAAAAACCTCTTGGCATCCACATCGGCGGTATTTTCATCAATGACGGTTCGGCCAACTTCGCCGACTTCAGCCTGACCCCGAACTTCGCCACCGCCGTCCAGCAACTCAACGGGCAGATCGGCACCATCGACAGCCGCCAGCGGAAACCGGCCAATGTCGACGTCAAGGGCAAGGTCGATCGCTACGCGCCGGTGACCATCAAGGGCTCGGTCAACCCGTTCGACCCGATGGAGAGCCTCGACATCGCCACCAGCTTCAAACGCGTGGAACTGACCACGCTGACCCCCTACTCCGGCAAGTTCGCCGGCTACCGTATCCGCAAGGGCCGGCTCAATCTCGACCTGCATTACCAGATCACCAAGGGGCAGCTCAAAGCCGACAACAAAGTGGTGGTCGAGCAACTTCAACTGGGTGAAAAAGTCGACAGCCCGGATGCCGTGAGCCTGCCGCTGAAACTGGCCATTGCCTTGCTCAAGGACGTCGACGGCAAGATCTCCATCGAGCTGCCGGTCACCGGCGATCTGAACAACCCTCAGTTCAGCGTCATGCCGATTATCTGGCAGACCCTGCGCAACCTGATCGTCAAAGCCGCGGCGGCACCGTTCAAACTCATTGGCGGGCTGGTCAACGGTGGCGGTTCGGAAGACCTGGGCAGCGTTTCATTCGCAGCGGGGTCCAGCGAATTGGGCAAGGACGCCGAAGCCGCCCTGGACAAACTCTCCAGTGCGCTCAAGGAACGCCCGGCCCTGCGCCTGGAAATCGAAGGCACCGCCGCCCAGAGCAGCGATGGCCCGCTGATCGCCGAACAACGCCTGGAGCGTGAGTACCAGTACAACTACTACAAAATGCTCCAGCGTCGCGGCGACAAGGTCCCGGCCCAGGCTTCGTTGCTCGAAGTGCCGGACGGGGAAAAAGGCCCGTTGCTCGAAGGCATCTACCGCACCCGACTTAAAACCCAGCCCCCTGCCGAATGGAAGGACCTGGGCAAGGAAGAGCGCACCGCGAAAATGCGCGCCGAGGTGATCAAGTTCTGGAGCTCCAGTGACGTACTGTTGCGTCAACTGGGCCAGGAGCGCGCCAGCAGCATCAAGGATTACCTGGTCGACAAGGCCAAACTGGAGGATGAGCGGGTGTACTTCATCGACGCCAGTCTGGGCGAAGCGGAAAGTGACGGCCGCGTGGTGACACCGATGCATCTGGATGCCGAGTGATGCCCGGTCAGAGCTGATGGGGCATCACCAAAACTTCATATAGCCCGCACAGTTTTTTGTATTTCTCCCCAAATAAAACAGGCCCCGGCAAAATTGCGCGGGGCCTGTGGTGGCCAATATCCGTTTGGCCCTTCGCATGAACACTCAGGTTGCAACAGACGTATGACTCGGCTCGTCTGTCGCGCCTTCTCCCGGTCCAGGCGAGAAGTCTTGCCTTACTCGGCTTTCAGGCCGTCAGCGGAGACCGCCTTGACGCCTTTGATTTTCTTGGTGATGGCCACAGCCATTTCTTTTTGCGAATCGGTCACGGCGGTAGTCGACGACAGCGATACCACACCTTTGTTGGTTTCAACCTTGATGTCACTACCTGGAATGCCTTTTTCAGTCATCAGGTCAGCTTTGACTTTGGTGGTGATCCAGGTATCGGAAGTAGCTTCTTTCGCTTCGGTCATCTCACCGGCAGCCAGCACCATTGGCGACTGGGTTGCCTGGGTGGTTTGAGCAAACGCGGCGTTGGCCATGGTCAGGGTCAGCGCGGTAGCAGCAGCGGCAGTGATAGCGAACTTCTTCATACGAGTAACTCCTGTTTTTCGGAAAGTCTGCCGGGTGTCTTGTCGGCAGGGTTACCAAGGGTATTGCGAACGCTGTGCCAACTTTGAAACCGAGAATAAAACCTTATAAATCAATGAATTATAAAATCAGCCAATTTTCGGAATCATGCAAAATGCACGAGATTCAGAAACACTGCATGCAAGTTGCGGGTTTGTGGAAAGTTCCTAAGATGCTGAAATTTCTGAGCTTTCTTTTTAGCTTCTGAGGACGGGTCGACAAACAGCAAAAACCCCGCAAAAAAGCGGGGAATTGATTCAGCAACTCATGCCGCAGAACCGGAACACCCTTTAGGCAAGTAATCCGGGGAAACACTGCTCTTACACGACCAGCCTTTGGTTTCGTCCCGTGTCAGGGTGACGGTTTTTCCTTGGACCACCCCCGGGGCATTGTGCAACGTACAAACGATTGATCCCGCTCCCTCCGGCGTTGTAGCCGTCACAGACAGGGCGCAATGGGTGGTCGATGCCACACCGGCGGGCGCCACGTTGGCAATTGTCGGAGTTTCCCCCTGATTGATCACATCCTCGAACGGCACTTTCATCGCAGTCAGCTCGGCCAGCGCCGCCGTGACCTTGGCCCGGGCCTGGTACTTGGAATACATCGGCAGGCCCAGTGTTGCCAGGATCCCGATGATCGCCACCACGACAAGCAACTCGATCAGGGTAAAACCTTTCTGATTGTTCATTTACAAGCTCCATGCATGAGTCGGAGGCTCATGACCTGCCCCATGGCAGCACAGCTTGTGCCAAGGCCAGAAGCCCCTGTTGGCAAGGGATCTGGTAGCCGTCAGGCCTTTTCCTCCTACCAGGACCCGCACTATCTGACGTTTTTTGTCACCTCCCCCTTGCGGGTTTGGCCTCATCCTTTGACTAGGCTATAAGAGCAATTCAATCGGAATCCCCAGGACTGAACATGGCGGTCAAGGCAGCGAAAATCAGCGTGTATGCATGGGAAGGCATCGACCGCAAAGGCACAAAAGTGACCGGCGAACTCAGCGCTCAAAACCCGGCGCTGATCAAGGCGAAACTGCGCAAGCAAGGCATCAGTCCGGGCAAGGTTCGCAAAAAAAACCAATCGGTTTTCAGCATGGGCAAGCGTATCAAGGCCCAGGACATCGCCCTGTTCACCCGTCAAATGGCGACGATGATGAAGGCCGGCGTGCCTTTGTTGCAGTCCTTCGACATCATCGGCGAGGGCTTCGACAATCCGGCCATGCGCACGCTGGTGGACGAACTGAAACAGGAAGTTGCGGCAGGCAGCAGCTTTGCCGCCGCCCTGCGCAAGAAGCCCCGGTATTTCGATGAACTGTATTGCAACCTGGTGGATGCCGGCGAACAGGCCGGTGCCCTCGACACCCTTCTGGAGCGGGTCGCGACCTACAAGGAAAAAAGCGAATCCCTCAAGGCCAGGATCAGGAAAGCCATGACCTACCCGCTGGTGGTGGTATTCGTCGCGGCGATTGTCACCGGGATTCTGCTGGTCAATGTCGTGCCGCAGTTCGAGTCGGTCTTCAAAGGCTTCGGCGCCGAACTGCCGGCCTTTACCGTGATGGTCATTGGACTGTCGCAATTCATGCAGGCCTGGTGGTGGGTGGTCCTGGGCGCGCTGCTCACGATGGCCTTCGGCGTGCGCCACATCCTCGGAAAGTCCCCAGCCTTGCGTGACCGGATGGACACCTGGCTGCTGAAGCTGCCGCTGGTGGGCACTCTGATGCACAAGTCCGCCGTGGCCCGGTTCGCCCGCACACTGTCGACCACTTTCGCTGCCGGCGTGCCGCTGATGGAGGCCCTGCAATCAGTGGCCGGCGCGACCGGCAATAGCGTGTTCAAGCGCGCTGTACTGCGAATCCGGCAAGACGTTTCGACCGGCATGCAATTGAATTTCGCCATGCGTACCTGCGGCGTCTTTCCGAACATGGCGATACAGATGACGGCCATCGGCGAAGAGTCAGGCACCCTGGACGCCATGCTCGACAAAGTTGCGGGGTTCTACGAAGACAGCGTCGATAACATGGTCGATAACCTCACCAGCCTGATGGAGCCGTTCATCATGGTGGTGCTGGGTGTTATCGTCGGTGGACTGGTAGTTGCCATGTACCTGCCCATCTTCCAACTTGGCTCAGCGATCTGACATGCCCTTGAATGAAATCCTGATTCACTCTCCGCTGGCCTTTGTCCTTCTCGCAGGCATCACCGGCCTGCTGGTCGGCAGTTTCCTCAATGTCGTGATCTGGCGCCTGCCGAAAATGCTCGAACGCGACTGGCGTGAGCAGGCCCATGACATTCTCGGGCTGCCTGGCGAAACGCCGTTGCCGACCTACAACCTGTTGCTGCCCCACTCCCAATGCACGCACTGCGAACACCGAATCCGCGTCTGGGAAAACATCCCGCTGCTCAGTTATGTGTTTTTGCGCGGCCGTTGTTCAGCCTGTGCGGCGGCGATCAGCCCGCGCTATCCGTTGACCGAATTGGCCTGCGGCCTGTTGTCAGCGTTTGTTGCCTGGCACTTCGGCTTCGGTTGGCCGGCCTGCCTGATGCTGGTCATGAGCTGGGGATTGCTGGCGATGAGCCTGATCGACGCCGAACATCAGATATTGCCGGATGTGCTGGTGCTGCCACTAATGTGGCTGGGGTTGGTCGTCAACAGTTTCGGCCTGTTCGTGTCGTTGCACGAGGCGCTGTGGGGGGCGATAGCCGGTTACAGCGTGCTGTGGTCGGTGTACTGGCTGTTCAAGCTGATCACCGGCAAGGACGGCATGGGTCACGGTGATTTCAAGCTGCTGGCGATGCTGGGCGCTTGGGGTGGCTGGCAGATTTTGCCGCTGACCATCCTCCTGTCCTCGCTGGTGGGAGCGATCATCGGGCTGCTCACCCTGCGCTTGCGCAATGCAAAAACCTCGACACCGATCCCTTTCGGCCCTTATCTGGCCATTGCCGGCTGGATTGCCTTGCTCTGGGGTGGTCAAATAACCGACCTCTATTGGCAGTTTGTCGGTTTGAAATGAATACCCCTGTGGAAAAACCCTGGATTCTCGGCCTGACCGGCGGCATCGGCAGCGGTAAAAGTGCGGCCGCCCAACACTTCATCGATCTGGGCGTGCATGTGGTCGACGCCGATCATGCCGCTCGCTGGGTCGTTGAACCCGGCCGCCCGGCACTGGCACAAATCGCCGAACACTTCGGCCCCGGTGTGTTGCAGGCCGACGGACAACTGGACCGCGCTGCGCTACGCAAATTGATCTTCGAAGTGCCTGAAGAGCGCCGCTGGCTGGAGGGCCTCCTGCATCCACTGATCGGCGAGGAAATCGCTCATCACCTGGCGCTGGCAAAATCGCCTTATGCGATTCTGGTATCGCCGCTGCTGATCGAGTCCGGCCAGTACGCCATGACCCAACGGGTACTGGTGATCGATGCCCCGGAACAATTGCAGATTGAACGCACCCTGCAACGTGACCAGACCAGCGAGCAGCAGGTCCAGGCGATTCTCAAGGCCCAATCCAGCCGTCAGGATCGCGTAAGTCATGCCGACGACGTCGTGGTCAATGACCGCGACCTGGCCTGGCTGCACAGCGAGGTCGAACGCCTGCATCACTTTTATCTTACTTTGCGTGGAGGCCAGTCATGAGCCAACCAACAACCGTCGAATGCCCAACCTGTGGCGCCCCCGTGGAATGGACCGCCGAAAGCAAATTCCGGCCATTCTGCTCCGATCGCTGCAAACTGATCGACCTGGGCGCCTGGGCGTCCGAAGAACACAAGATTCCAGTGGCCCCCGATGCCGAGGACGAGATGTTCAGCGGTGACTTCGACCCGCGCCACTGATCCACCGGGTCGACGATTTCAGGGCTTGGGATCGTCGTCCTTCCAGGGGGCCGAGAGGTAGCGGGTGCGGTTGAACGTCTCAAGCCACTCCGGACAAAACACGACCAGCGCACTGACGATCATGCCGTTGATAAACGCTTCGGGAAAAATGATCAGCCATAGATATCCGACAAAATCTTCCAGCCAGTACGGCATGGCAAAACGCTCGTCGAACCATAACAACCAAAGCGCCAGCAGCAGACACAGCAATGCCGACAGCGCGGCGGCAAAGAATCCGGAGACGAAGATATACACGAAGGGATTTCGTGGCTGCGCCCGCTCCACCAGGATCGCGCAGCACTCGGTGACCAGCACCGGCAGCGCAATCAACAGCGCACCATTGACCCCGACCGCCGCCAGGTCCTGTCGGCCGAGCAGCACCAGCCCCAACTGCGCGACCAGCCCGCCGACGATCGCCAGCGGCCAGTCCAGAAGCAGTGTGACCGCCGTCATACCAATGAAATGGTAAGACACCCCGGTATCGAAATCCCGCCGCACCAGCCACAGCATGAACAACGCGAACACCGTGCCGAACAATAAATGCTGGCGACGGCTGTCGGTGAACAGTTCAACCCAGGGAGCGCGCCACATCGCCCAAAGCAGCACCGGCACATAGATCATCCAGCCGGCTGTCAGGCTCTGCGGTGACAGCAGCTCAGCGCCGATCATGGACCAGACGTCTCCAGCGCTTCACGCAATTGTGCAGCCGTGGCGTATTCGTGCTGAGCCATCAATCGACCATCCTTGAGCTGCAACCACAGCACTTTATCCACAGCGCCGGGGTAGCGCGGTGCGACACGACCGTCACGATCCAGCATTACCCGGTAGGAGTAATCACGCATGGCCGGCACTGCGAACATTTTCGCGATCAAGCGTGGCATTCGCTGGATGTCCGCGAGAAAGACCGCGTGCCGGGCCTCCAGATAGCCTTCGGGCTGACCTTGCAACGCCGCATCGACCAGTTTCGCCGCCTCCATGCTGCGCGCCACCAGCAGCGTCTGAGTGCGACTGTCGAGGGTGAAGGCCTGATCGAACTGGTCAAGCAATGTCCATGGCGCCAGCCGCTCGCCCACCTCCAGCGCATTAGCCCACAGCGGCAGCACACTGAGTATTAATAGCGACCAATATTTCACCTTGACCCCCTTGTTCAATCACAGGCGCGTAATGGCCATCAGTCTACACCGCCCGTTCCGTGTGCCCAGCGATGCTGATTGATGCTTAACGCTTTCTGCTTGTCGCAATTGAACGCTAAGCTTGGGCCTATGGATGACTCAGATTATTTACGCCTGCTGACCATCGCGGCCGAGCAAGCCAACGCGTTTCTGTCCAATGCCCGCAAATGGGAGCGGGAGCGTTGGGTGTGCCAGCGCCTGTTGCAAGGTTTGAACATTCCCTATCGCGCCGATGAATTCGCCCCCGCCGGGGAGCCGCCGGACGTGTTGTTTCGCGATGCCAGTTTCGAGGTGTTCTTCGTGCTCGACGAAGGCAGGCGCCTCAACGATGAATGGCGCGACGAACTGCAGCGCAGACGCAGCGCGTTTTCCCTGAGTCAACTGGTACGCCGCGAGGCCAAGCCTCGACGCATCCCCGCCAACGAGTTCTTGTTGCGATTGGCGCCGACCTTGCGCAAAAAAGCCCACAACTACAAAGAGCGCGGCATGGATCTGGGTGAACTGGACATCATTGCCTTCGCCAGCCTCAAACGCGAAGTGCTGGACCTCAACAGCCACTTCCCGCCGCCGACCGAGTACCTGCGCCAGGGCTGGCGTTCGCTGTCCCTGGTCGGGCCGACATTTGCCCGCGTGCTGTTCGCCCACCCGGATGCACCGGACTTCTTGCGCAGCAACCTGGGGCGCAGCATTGTCTTTGACGTCGGGATCAGCCTGTGAGTCCACTGCAGGAGCTGATCTCCGAGGTACCACAACAAGGTCGTGTACGCTGGATCGGCGTGCGCCCGCAATCACGTTCGGCAATGCTTGAACTCGATGCCGTGGAAGCGCGCCTGGAGGCCGGCCTGACCGGCGACCACGCCCGCCCCGGCGTGCGCAATGCGCGGCAGGTCACGCTGATTCAGTGGGAGCACCTGGCGGTGATCAGTTCGCTGATGGGGCGTGCACAGGATCATCCGGTCCGGCCTGAAGATCTGCGGCGCAATCTCGTTATCAGTGGCATCAACCTGTTCAGCCTCAAGGGCCGCCGCTTCCGGATTGGCCAGGCAACGTTCGAAACCACTGGCTGGTGCCAACCCTGCGCGCGCCTTGAAAGCAACCTGGGCATCGGCACCTTTCAGGCCGTGCGCGGACATGGCGGAATCACTGCCCGGGTGTTACAAAGTGGAATCATTCGCCTGGACGATATCGTCAGCGTCGAACCCGTTCCAGACAGCGGCTATGCTGCGTTCAACCCTGGGTAAAAACACTGTAGCTTCTACACATTCAGCAACGTCTACCTTTGACGAGGCCCGATATGACCAGCCGCCTGAACCCCGACGACCAAAAGCATGTCGAAGAGTACCTGCAGTTGTGCCAGCACCAAGTCGAGCGCCGGCCTTTCCGGCCTTGGATGCTCCTTGTACTGGTATTGGCAGTGACCATTGGTCTTGGCCTATTGAGCCGACTTATCAGTTACCTGACGCTATGAGCTGCCTTGCGCTCGCTTGGGTATCCGTACCGATTTCTTTTAGCCTTGCGAGTTATCCCCATGTCCCATCGTATTGTCATTGTCGGCGGCGGCGCCGGCGGTCTGGAGTTGGCTACCCGTCTGGGTAAGACTCTGGGCAAGCGCGGTACGGCCAGCGTGATGCTGGTCGACGCGAACCTGACCCACATCTGGAAACCCTTGTTGCACGAAGTGGCAGCCGGGTCCCTGAACTCTTCCGAAGACGAACTCAACTATGTAGCCCAGGCCAAATGGAACCACTTCGAGTTCCAGCTCGGGCGCATGAGCGGGCTTGATCGCGCGAACAAAAAAATCCAGCTGGCCGCCACCTACGACGAGGCCGGTCTGGAACTGGTGCCGGCCCGCGAAGTGCCTTACGACTCGCTGGTGATCTCCGTCGGCAGCACCACCAACGATTTCGGCACCCAGGGCGCGGCGCAACACTGCCTGTTCCTCGACACCCGCAAGCAGGCCGAGCGTTTCCACCAGCAACTGCTCAATCACTATTTGCGCGCACACGCCGGCCAGACCGACGCAGTCGAACAAATCAGCGTGGCCATCGTCGGCGCCGGTGCCACCGGGGTCGAGCTGGCCGCCGAGCTGCACAACGCCGCCCACGAACTGGCGGCCTATGGCCTGGACCGGATCAAACCGGAAAACATGCACATCACCCTGATCGAAGCCGGTCCACGGGTGCTGCCGGCGCTGCCGGAGCGGATTGGCGGGCCTGTGCATAAAACCCTGGAGAAACTCGGGGTCAACGTCATGACCAATGCCGCAGTCAGCGAAGTGACGGCCGACAGCCTGATCACCGCCGACGGCAACGAAATCAAGGCCAGCCTGAAAGTCTGGGCCGCGGGGATTCGCGCGCCGGGTTTCCTCAAGGACATCGATGGCCTGGAAACCAACCGCATCAATCAACTGCAGGTGCTGCCGACCCTGCAAACCACCCGCGACGAGAACATCTTCGCCTTCGGCGACTGCGCCGCCTGCCCGCAACCAGGCAGCGACCGCAATGTGCCACCACGCGCCCAGGCCGCTCACCAACAGGCTTCGTTGCTGGCCAAATCGCTGAAGCTGCGCATCGAAGGCAAGCCCCTGCCGGAGTACAAGTACACCGACTACGGCTCGCTGATCTCACTGTCGCGTTTTTCGGCCGTGGGTAACCTGATGGGCAACCTCACCGGCAGCGTGATGCTCGAAGGCTGGCTGGCGCGGATGTTCTACGTGTCGCTGTACCGCATGCACCAGATGGCGCTGTACGGGCCGTTCCGCACGGCGATGCTGATGTTGGGCAGCAAGATCGGTCGCGGCACTGAGCCACGCCTGAAGCTGCACTAAAACACCCCCTGTGGGAGCGGGCTTGCTCGCGAAGAGGCCGTGTCATTCAACTCTTATGTCGACTGACACACTGCCTTCGCGAGCAAGCCCGCTCCCACATTGGTTTTGCGGTGTTACGGGTTTCTCGCAGACAAAAAAAATCCCCGTATCTTTCGATACGAGGATTTTTAATATGGTCGGGGTAAGGGGATTCGAACTCCTGACATCCTGCTCCCAAAGCAGGCGCGCTACCGGACTGCGCTATACCCCGGTAAAAAAAAGGCACCTTTGAAAGGCGCCTTCTGCGAACAGAGCTTTTGGCGTCTGATCTTAAGATTCGATTCCAGCGCTAACTGGTTTCAAAAATGGTGGGTCGTGTGGGATTCGAACCTACGACCAATTGGTTAAAAGCCAACTGCTCTACCAACTGAGCTAACGACCCAAATATGGTCGGGGTAAGGGGATTCGAACTCCTGACATCCTGCTCCCAAAGCAGGCGCGCTACCGGACTGCGCTATACCCCGGTTTGAAATTGGCTCCGTGACCAGGACTCGAACCTGGGACCCAATGATTAACAGTCATTTGCTCTACCGACTGAGCTATCACGGAACTACATATTTCAATTTACAACTTTGAAGCTTTACTGCGTTCTCTTCGACCCGTTCGCATCGCTGCGTTCGTGTGTCTGAGGCGCGCTATTCTACAATCTTCAGCACCTCTGTCAACCCCCTAAATTGCTTTCAAGTTAATGATTTGCAACTTATTTTGGATTCCTGCTTGGGGAGCGGAAACCCTGGCGGGTGACTGACTGCGGGGCGCACTTTACAAGCCTTTTCCTTTGAGTTCAACAGCCTAACGAAAAAAAGGCCTCGTTATGCGAACAATGCTGTTCTTGTAGGAGCGAGCTTGCTCCGGGCGGCGTTCCGACGATGGACTCAATGACACCGCGTTCATCCAGGAAGTACGCGTTATCGTTAACGACCATCGCGAGCAAGCTCGCTCCCACAGAGGATCAGACGAAGACGATTTCGTCGTTTTCCACCACACCGTGAGCGGTATCGCCCGGCATGAACCGTCCGGACAGAATCAGCTGCGCCAGCGGGTTCTCGATCCAGCGCTGGATAGCGCGCTTGAGCGGCCGTGCGCCGTACACCGGGTCGTAACCGACCGCGATCAGCTTGTCCATGGCCTCGGGACTGAGCTCAAGCTTCAGCTCGCGCTCGGTCAGGCGGCTACGCAGACGACCCAACTGGATCTCGGTAATGCCGGCGATCTGATCCCGCGCCAACGGCTCGAAGATCACCACTTCGTCGACCCGGTTGATGAACTCCGGCCGGAAGTGGGTGGAAATCGCATCCATCACCGCCGCGCGCTGCGCTTCACGATCACCGACCAGTTCCTGGATCTGTACCGACCCCAGGTTGGAGGTCATGACAATAACGGTGTTCTTGAAATCCACCGTGCGGCCATGGCTGTCGGTCAAACGGCCGTCTTCGAGCACCTGCAGCAAGATGTTGAACACATCCGGGTGCGCCTTCTCGACTTCGTCCATGAGGATCACCGAATACGGCTTGCGACGTACGGCCTCGGTCAGGTAACCGCCCTCTTCATACCCCACGTAGCCCGGTGGCGCACCGATCAGGCGAGCCACGGAATGTTTCTCCATGAACTCGGACATGTCGATCCGCACCATCGCCTCTTCGGTATCAAAGAGGAATTCGGCCAGCGCCTTGCACAGCTCGGTTTTACCGACACCGGTCGGGCCGAGGAACATGAACGAGCCGCTCGGGCGATTCGGGTCGGACAACCCGGCACGCGAACGCCGCACCGCGTTGGAAACGGCCACCACCGCTTCATCCTGGCCGATCACGCGCTGGTGCAACAGGCTTTCCATCTTCATCAGCTTGTCGCGCTCGCCTTCGAGCATTTTCGACACAGGAATACCGGTCCACTTCGACACGACTTCGGCGATCTCTTCTTCAGTCACCTTGCTGCGCAGCAACTGGTTTTCGGCTTTGCCATGCTGATCGACCATTTGCAGGCTGCGCTCCAGATCCGGGATCACCCCGTACTGCAACTCGGCCATGCGGTTCAGGTCGCCTTTGCGGCGGGCTGCCTCCAGCTCCTGACGGGACTGTTCGATTTTCTGCTGGATCTGCGCAGAACCCTGGACTTCGGCTTTTTCCGAGTTCCAGATTTCTTCGAGATCCGAGTACTCACGCTCATGACGAGCGATTTCTTCCTGCAATTTTTCCAGACGCTTCTTCGCCGCGTCGTCGCTTTCTTTCTTCAGCGCCTGGGATTCCACCTTCAGCTGAATCAGGCGACGCTCCAGACGGTCCAGCACTTCGGGCTTGGAGTCGATCTCCATGCGGATGCGGCTGGCGGCTTCGTCGATCAGGTCGATGGCCTTGTCCGGCAACTGCCGGTCAGTGATGTAGCGATGACTGAGCTTGGCCGCCGCAATGATCGCGCCGTCAGTGATGGCCACCTTGTGGTGAACCTCATATCGCTCTTTGAGGCCACGCAGGATGGCGATGGTGTCTTCTTCGCTCGGCTCGTCCACCAGCACCTTCTGGAAACGTCGCTCGAGAGCGGCGTCCTTCTCTATGTATTGGCGGTATTCGTTCAGCGTGGTGGCGCCCACGCAGTGCAACTCACCGCGGGCCAGGGCCGGCTTGAGCATGTTGCCCGCATCCATCGAACCTTCGCCTTTACCGGCACCGACCATGGTGTGCAGTTCGTCGATGAACAGGATGATCTGCCCTTCCTGCTTCGACAGTTCATTGAGCAGGGATTTCAGGCGCTCTTCGAACTCACCGCGATACTTGGCACCGGCAATCAGCGCCCCCATGTCCAGGGACAACAGACGCTTGCCCTTGAGGCCATCCGGCACTTCGCCATTGATGATGCGTTGGGCCAAGCCTTCGGCGATGGCGGTTTTACCCACACCAGGCTCACCAATCAGCACCGGGTTGTTCTTGGTACGACGTTGCAGCACCTGGATGGTCCGGCGAATTTCATCGTCACGGCCGATCACCGGATCGAGCTTGCCGTCTTCGGCGCGCTTGGTCAGGTCGACGGTGTACTTGTCCAGGGCCTGGCGTGCTTCCTCGTGGTTCGGATCGTTGACGGCCTCACCACCACGCAGGTTGTTGATCGCGTTTTCCAAGGCTTTCTTGCTCACGCCCTGACCGAGCAACAGCTTGCCGAGCTTGCTGTTCTCGTCCATGGCGGCAAGCAGCACAAGCTCGCTGGAGATGAACTGGTCGCCTTTTTGCTGCGCCAGACGATCGGCCTGGTTGAGCAGGCGCGCCAGATCCTGCGACATATTCACATCGCCGGTCGGGTTCTGGATTTTAGGTAGCTGGTCGAGCTCTTTGGTCAGCTCTTTACGCAGGCTATTGACGTCGAAGCCCACCTGCATCAACAGGGGCTTGATCGAGCCGCCCTGCTGCTCGAGCAAGGCCTGCATCAAGTGCGCCGGTTCAATGGCCGGATGATCGTGGCCGACAGCCAGGGATTGGGCATCGGACAACGCTAACTGCAATTTGCTGGTTAAACGGTCTATACGCATGGGTCACCTTCCTTTTGAGCAGGCCGGACCTATAAAACATCCTGAATGAAGAAACCTGCCAGATATCACAATAGATGCGGTCGATTCTGGGAGTTTCAAGCGTCGTGACGTTGATGCAGATCAGACAAGTCTAGCGTTCGAGCCAAACCAAGGAGGCAAACCGACCAGTGCGAGGCGCACGGCGGTAAGAAAAGAAACGCGGATCGGTTACGGTGCAGAACCCGCCACCATAAACGGCGGTGACACCGCGAGCGGCCAGACGCAAGCGCGCCAGCCTATAGATGTCGGCCATGAACTTGCCGGGGTTTTGGCTCGGCACAAAAGCCTCAGCCGCTTGCGGCAATTGCTGCACAAAGGTCTCGCGCACTTCCGGGCCGACTTCAAAGGCTTGCGGGCCGATGGCCGGGCCGAGCCAGACCAATACGTCTTCGGGCGCAACGTCCAGCGTATCGAGCGTCGCTTCCAGCACGCCTGCCGCCAACCCGCGCCAACCGGCATGGGCTGCCGCGACACGCGTCCCGGCACGGTCGCAAAACAGCGCAGGCAGGCAGTCCGCAGTCATCGCTGCGCAGGCGACACCCGGCGTTGATGTCCAGCTGGCATCAGCTGTATCCACCCGCCCCGGATCGGCATGAGCCACGACAATGCCGTGGACCTGCTGCAGCCAGGCCGGTTGAATGGAGAAATGATCGGTCAAACGACGGCGATTCTCGGCAACCGCTTCGGGGCTGTCGTCGACGTGATCGCCGAGGTTGAGGCTGTCGAACGGCGCCACACTGACGCCGCCCGCACGGGTGGTCACACAGGCTTTGACCCCGGCCGGCGCGGGCCAGTCAGGAATCAGCCAGTCACTCATCCGATGAACGCCTCGCGGTCTTGCTTGAGCAGGGTCAACAGCCAGACGAAGTCTTCCGGCAACGGCGATTCCCAGCTCATGCGCTTACCGGTGGTCGGATGATCCAGTTCCAGGAAACGCGCATGCAGCGCCTGACGCGGGAAGTTCTTCAGCGACTCGACCATGGTCGGGTTGGCGGCCGGCGGAATTCGGAAACGACCGCCGTAGGCGGGATCTCCGACCAACGGGTAGTTGATGTGCGCCATGTGCACGCGAATCTGGTGCGTACGACCGGTTTCCAGCTTCACCCGCACGTGAGTGTGGGAGCGGAAGCGCTCAAGCACGCGGTAATGGCTGACGGCTTGCTTGCCACCTTCCATCACGGCCATGCGCTGGCGTTGCTGGCCGTGACGACCGATCGGCGCATTGATCTTGCCACCGGCTGTCACCACACCGATCACGATGCACTCGTAGATACGGCTGACGCTGCGGCTCTGCAACTGTGTCACCAGCTGCGTCTGCGCCTGAATGGTCTTGGCCACCACCATCAGACCGGTGGTGTCCTTGTCCAGGCGATGCACGATACCGGCGCGGGGCACATTGATGATGTCCGGCACGTGGTGCAGCAAGGCGTTGAGCAAGGTGCCGTCGGCATGACCGGCAGCCGGGTGCACCACCAGGCCCGCAGGCTTGTTGATCACCAGGATGTCGTCGTCTTCGTAGACGATGTCCAGGGCTATGTCTTGAGCGACCCATTCGCCCTGAGCTTCCTGCTCGGCAGTCAACTCAAGGATGGCGCCACCATGGACGATGTCTCGCGGGCGGATAACCGCCCCATCCACAGTCAGGCGGCCGTCTTTGATCCAGGCGGAAAGGCGCGAGCGCGAGTGCTCAGCGAATAATTGTGCGGCGACTTGATCGAGGCGTTGGCCGCCCAATTCGGACGGCACCTCTGCGCGAAGTTCAATTTTATCGGACATGCTCAGACTAGGCGTCGGCACAGCCTTTGGTTTCGGCTGCGCGCTTGTGGTTAAATACGGCGTCTTTTGCCCCGAGGCTTTTCAACGGGGCGCTCATCATAACAGGACGGCCACGCCCAAGACAGCGGCCGTCATAGGGACGCAAGCCGCCATGCAAGTGAAACACCTGCTGCTGATCGCCATCCTCGCATTGACCGCTGCTTGCTCATCGAAGGAAGTCGTAGACGAAAACCTCAGTGAAGTCGAGCTGTACCAACAGGCTCAAAATGACCTGGACAACAGTAGCTACACCTCCGCCATCGCCAAGCTGAAGGCTCTGGAGTCGCGTTATCCGTTCGGTCGCTATGCCGACCAGGCGCAACTCGAGCTCATCTACGCCAACTACAAGAACACCGAGCCAGAAGCGGCCAAGTCCGCGGCTGAGCGCTTCATTCGTCTGCACCCACAGCATCCGAACGTCGATTATGCCTACTACCTCAAGGGTCTGACTTCTTTCGACCAGGACGTCGGCCTGCTGGCGCGTTTCCTGCCGCTGGACATGACCAAGCGTGACCCGGGCGCCGCCCGCGACTCCTATAACGAGTTCGCCCAGCTGACCAGCCGCTTCCCGAACAGCCGTTACGCACCGGATGCCAAGCAGCGCATGATCTATCTGCGCAACCTGCTGGCGGCCTACGAAATTCACGTTGCCGACTACTACCTGACCCGTCAGGCCTATGTCGCGGCGGCCAACCGCGGTCGTTACGTGGTGGAAAACTTCCAGGAAACCCCTTCGGTCGGCGACGGCCTGGCGGTGATGACCGAGGCCTATCAGCGCCTGCACCTGGACGAACTGGCTGCCACCAGCCTGGAAACCCTGAAGCTCAACTACCCGAACCACCCGACGCTGGTAGACGGCCAGTTCGTGCCGACCGTGGCCGAAGCCGACAACCGTTCGTGGCTGAGCAAGGCGACCCTGGGCCTGATCGAATCCCGTCCGCCGCTGCCACCGGGCGAAACCCGCGCCAACCAGGATGTACAGAAGCAGTTCCAGGACGCCAAGGATGCGATTCCATCCGAACTCAAGCCTAAAGACGACAATGGCGACGTGATCGAAGAAGAAAATCACGAAGCGGAAGGCAACAACAGCGGCCGCTCGTGGTTCAGCTACATGACCCTGGGCGTGTTCGACTGACACCTCGCGCTGTGCAAAAGGGAGACTCTCGGGTCTCCCTTTTTTATTTCAGTGCTTTATTACACTGTGCGCCTGTCAGGTCCTTGGCTAAACTGCCGGATCATCAGTCGAAAAGCAGCTCACCATGCTTCGTATATTGTTCTGGATTGCCCTGATTGCCGCTGCCGTATGGTTCTGGCGCAAGTTCAAGGGTCAGGCTTCCACCCCCAGCTCCCCTGCCGAACGGGAAGCGGCGCCCATGGTCCGCTGCGCCCATTGCGGTGTTCACCTGCCCCGTGACCGCGCGCTGAGCCTCGACCAGCGGTGGTATTGCAGCCAGGCTCATCTAGAGCAGGACAAGGACTCCAGCGACCGCTGACACTCTCCCGAATTGGCGGCCGATCGAGGACTATCGCAGGCACCCAAGGAACTGAAAGGCATCGAGTGACGTCTGACACAGATTATTCAAGACCTCTCTCTGCGAATGAACCGGGTAATCGAAAACGTCCTGTACCTGCAGCGCCGCGCGCAAATGTCGCCGCCATGGCTTGACCTGAAATCGCTGGAAATACTCCATCACGAAGCCCCCGCCCCGTCTATCAAGGGCCCGGGGCTTTATCTGTCCGGCTACCCGGGCGAAAGCATTCTGTCCCGCCTAGACTTCAAGGCACGCCAGGAAAGCGGCTGCTGTTGCATGACCTTTGCTCACGGACGGAACCCAGTTTGAACACGAGACCACGACAAAAAGTCTTGATCGTCGATGACGAACCAGACATACGCGAACTCCTGGAAATCACCCTGGGAAGGATGAAACTGGAGACGTTCAACGCCCGCAATGTCGGCGAAGCGCAATCGCTACTGAAAAGCGAAACATTCGACCTCTGCCTGACCGACATGCAATTGCCGGATGGCACCGGCCTGGAATTGGTGCAGCACATCCAGCAACGTCACCCTCAGGTCCAGGTGGCGATGATCACCGCCTATGCCAGTCTCGAAACCGCAATCAATGTGCTCAAGGCCGGAGCATTCGACTTCCTGACGAAACCGGTGGACCTTACGCGCCTGCGCGAACTGGTCACCAGCGCGCTGCTGCTTCCTGCCAGCGGGGTCGACATCGATCGCCGTTTGCTGGGCGACTCATTGCCCATGCGCAACCTGCGCAAACACATCACCAAACTGGCCCACAGTCACGCGACGGTATACATCAGCGGAGAGTCCGGCAGTGGCAAGGAATTGGTCGCGCGCCTGATCCATGATCAAAGCCCCCGCGCCAAGCAGCCGTTCATTGCGATCAACTGCGCGGCGATTCCCTCGGAACTGCTGGAGAGCGAGTTTTTCGGCCATCGCAAAGGCAGCTTCAGCGGCGCCATCGAAGATAAACCCGGTCTGTTCCAGACAGCTCGCGGCGGCACCCTGCTCCTCGACGAAGTGGCTGACCTGCCGCTGGCAATGCAAGTCAAACTGCTACGCGCCATTCAGGAGAAAGCCGTACGCAGCGTCGGCGGGCAGCAGGAAGTGGCGGTGGATGTGCGCATTCTCTGCGCTACACACAAGGACCTTGGCGCCGAAGTCGCCGCCGGGCGATTTCGGCATGACCTTTACTACCGTTTGAATGTGATTGAACTGCGGGTGCCGCCCTTGCGCGAGCGTCGCGATGACATCGAGATGCTGACCAGCCACATACTCAAGCGCCTAGCCGCCGATACGGGTCAACCGGCAGCCAGACTCCACCCCCAAGCCCTCGATGCGCTGAAAAGCTATCGCTTCCCGGGCAATGTGCGGGAACTGGAAAATATGCTCGAGCGGGCTCACACCTTGTGCGAGGACAATCAGATCGAAGCCAATGACCTGCGCCTGGCTGAAGGCAATTGCGCAGCTGAAAGTGGAATGCCGGACCTGTCCCGGATAGACAATCTGGACACCTATCTGGAAAACGTCGAGCGCCAACTGCTGCTCCAGGCCCTGGAGGAAACCCGCTGGAACCGCACGGCGGCGGCTCAGCGGTTGAATCTGTCATTCAGGTCGATGCGTTACAGGCTCAAGAAATTGGGACTGGATTGAGGCTTTAAAAAGATCGCAGCCTGCGGCAGCTCCTACAGGAGGTGCGTTCCCCATGTAGGAGCTGCCGAAGGCTGCGATCTTTTGTGTTTTGTTCACAGT
The DNA here is from genome assembly GCF_054343835.1 of Pseudomonas sp. GNP012. NCBI lineage: Bacteria > Pseudomonadati > Pseudomonadota > Gammaproteobacteria > Pseudomonadales > Pseudomonadaceae > Pseudomonas > Pseudomonas sp. GNP012. The sequence goes on from NZ_JBTGUU010000001.1 coordinate 4,589,609, forward strand.
CTTCCAGCAGGCGCATAAGGCGTCGGATCGATAATCGGCGTACGGCCCAGCATCACATCGGCAAACAACTGACATGACGCCGGCGCCAACACCAGTCCGTTACGGTAATGCCCACAGTTGAGCCAGAGCCCGTCAAACCCCGGCACCGGGCCGATATAGGGAATGCCCTCGGGTGATCCCGGGCGCAATCCGGCCCAGTGCCCCACCACTTCGGCATCGGCCAGTGCCGGGATCAATTCCACCGCCGACGCCTTCAGGCTTTCCAGTGCCGACCCGGTCGGTGTCTTGTCAAAACCTTCATGCTCCAGCGTACTGCCGATCAGTATGTGTCCGTCGCGCCGGGGAATCGCATAACGGCCCTTGGCCAGGACCATGCTTGGCAGGAAGTCCGCCGCGCACTTGTAGAGAATCATCTGCCCTTTCACCGGCTCGACCGGCAGCGTCAGATCAAGACGCTTGAGCAACTCACCGCTCCAGGCCCCCGCCGTCAGGACGACTTGATCGCCGAGAACAGCACCTGTGGCGGTCTGCACGCCGACCACTTTGTTGCCATCACGAATAAACCCGCTGACTTCGCACTGTTCATGGATCGTCACGTTCGGCAGCGCCAGCAACGCGGCCTTTAGCGACTTCACCAGACGCGGGTTACGCACGTTGGCGACGTCGGCCATGTAGATCGCCCGGGAAAACCCGTTGCCCAGCACTGGCACCGCCTCGTGTGCCGCCGAGATATCCACGGCACTCAACGGACGATGTTCACGGGCGGCCCATGCCAGCGCTTGGGCCTCGTCATCCAGATCCAGCCAATACAGACCGGTGGTATGCACTTCAGGATCAACACCGGTGGCGGCGAACAAGCGCTCGCCCAGTTGTGGATAAAAGTCCTGGGACCAGTGAGCCAGCGCGGTGACCGCCGGGCTGTAGCGCCACGGGTAAAGCGGCGAAACGATGCCGCCACCAGCCCAGGACGACTCCTGACCGACGTTCGAGCGATCCAGCAGCACAACGCTTTGCACTTCGGAGGCGAGATTGAAGGCCGTCAGCAAGCCAATCACCCCACCGCCGACAATCACCACTTGCTGTTGCCTGGTCATGTTCTGATCCAATCGTTAAATAGACAGAGGGTGCAAAAGGCACCCGAAAAAGAAACTCAGCGCCCCCAGCAATCTTTGCTGGTCAGGCCGGACTTCGCATTGACCATACCCAGTACACCGGTATTGGTGATGGTCAGATCACCGCATTTGTCAGCGGCCATGCTTGAGTCAGCCTTGCGTACCGCCGTCAGCAGAAAGGTCTGGTCGGTCAGGGTTGGAGTGATGCTGTAGTAGTCATTGCCGGCGCTGAGGCCCGTCGCATCGGTGTAGACATTTTTCTGCGAGTAGAAGCGCTCCAGCAGCTGCGCCTGCTCCGAAAGCAGACCAGCCACTTCCGCGCGACGGCCCTTGTTCAGGTACTCGGTGAAACTCGGGGCGGCAATGGTCATGACAATCCCGATGATCGCAATCACGATCATGATTTCGATCAGGGTAAAACCGCGGTTGGAACTACGCATGCCTCAACTCTCACTTACTGTATTTGTCGCCACATGATGCGACGGCTGCCGCCGGATTTTTCCATCCCCGGGGTATCGTCGCCAGTGGAATCGTTTGCGACCCCGCCATTGTCGCCGGTATCCTGAGTCGAATGCTCTCCGACGAAGATCACACCCTCGGACAGCGTGTCGATGTTGTCGACCACTCCATCGGCGTTGCTGTCGAGCATCTTAACGCTGATCGCTTCGGGCAGCTTCAGGCAGACGGCTTTCAAGCCCTGATTGCCATGATAGAAACCGTACCAGTTGCCATTCGCCAGACAGGTTGGCCGGTTCAGCGCTGGCGAATCCGCTGGCGTGGCTGCATGCGCCGACATCGACAGGTCAAGCGCGACAACGACGCCGAGCAGGTGTGACCATAACCTGACAGGTCGCTCAGTACTTCGCATAGATACTCTCCACCACACTGCGCGAATGACCCGCGATGCCGACTGCCGTTACCCGATACAAGGTCGCCGGGGTATTGATTGGCACATTCACCGCCTTCTTGCTGACACCGATGTTTTGCACACCATAAAAACCCTTGCCCGATGCAATCCAGGTCACTCCGGAAGTGGCGTTGAAGCCGGCTGCGGTAATGGTCGAGGACTCGGACGGTGGTGCACATTGAACGATGCCGCTGCAAACAGGTAGCGCATAACTGTCCCGTTGCACTCCACTCTCGCCCACCCGCAATGCTGCCTCGGCGCTCTGGAACGACTGGTTGTGCAAGGCGACGCTACCGGCCATTTTTTCCTGCAGGGTCGCACTCTGCATCGAGGAAAGACCAATCAGCGTCAGCAAGAGCAAGAACACCAGACTGACCAGCAGCGCCATGCCGCGCTGGGTGTAATACGTCATGGGATAACGATTCAATGGCATTCCCTCATGGCAAGCGGTTGCGCAGAGCGGCAACCACGTTGAAGGTTTGATCGCTCACCCGGCGACTCGGATCGGTGAGGGTCAGGCTCAGGCGTACGCTACGAATCAGCGCGGGGTCCGGCGGGTTGCTGCTGTAGCGGGATGCAGCCAGATCAGTGGCCGTGCTGGCCAAGCCGAAGCTCACGTCGAAAGCGCCGACATTGTCCACCAGTACCTGGTCTGCTGCGGCCCCGCCCTTCATGAGCAATTGGTTGTTGCTGAACCTGTAAGTCAGCCGCCGGATCGGAAATGCCTGCTGCCCTGCCGCTGGCGTCCGGCCTTCACTGTAGGCCGTCGAATGGGTTCTACAATCGGAAAGCACGGTCCAGTCCGGTTTGTCGCCATTACCCCCGACATCCGCCATAACCAGCGTCAAACTGCGACTGCCATTGTCCCAACGGATCGGCGTTGTGCGACTGGCATGGAAATCACCTTTCTCACTTGAATCAGTGATCGTTTCCAGACAACCGAACATCCCGACCATGCGGATTTCCTTAATCATTTTGCTCAACACGAAACGTGCATCCTCCTGCATGTTCGCGGCCGCATTCTGACTGAGATAGGTGTTCTTGGCCGCGATGAAAACCTGCACCACGCCCAGCACCACGATCAGGCTCAATGCCAGGGCGATCAGCAACTCGACCAGGCCAAAGCCTCTGCTACGCCGACTCACGGGATCATCACCGGATCAATGGCCGTCCGGCTGCTCAGGACAAAGCTGCGCCGCGAGTCGGCAGCATTGGCAGCCCGTGAGTCGTCCCAGGTAATCGTGATGGTGTACACCTGCTGATTGACAGTGACACTGCCCGTCGCGGATGCACCGAGCGAGCTGACAATGTTGGCGTTGAAGTCAAACAGGTCCTGATCCCGGGCAACGTCCGGATTGCCCGAAGCCGGAGGCGCAATGGTGTAGTCCGCAGCGGCATTGGCGCGAATGCGGTCCAGCATGTCGTAGGCGATAAAACTGGCCTGACTGGTCATGCGTGCGCTGTCCGTGTACTTCAGCGCATTGAGCTGAAACGCCGCTGCGCCCAGCAACCCCACTCCCAGAATGACTAACGCCACCAGGACTTCGACCAGCGTCATGCCCCCCTGCGAGCCTTGCATCCCTGCCCTCATCCGCAACGTCCACCCAATAGAATTCGGCCGTTCAAACACACTGTCAGCGTCCGGCTTTGTGCTCCCCGCCCATAGCTGATCACCACCTCCGAGGACGGCGATGACAATCCGCCCAGACTGTTGAAATCGATGGCAGTGACGCCAGAGGTTAGCGCCAGAGTTGCGCCGTTGCTCATCGCCGGAACAACCCGCAATACATTGGCCAAAGCGCCAGTACCGTCGTAAATCGCCAGCTCCCCACTCCAGGCATCCCCGCCGGCTGTCGGTCGCACCCGTGTGGTATTGCCCCGATCGATGGCTTCGAGCCGGGCAACATTCAACGCTCGTTTCAGGTCCGCGATTTCGGTATCAGCCCTGGTTGTCTGCGTCGAGCGGGTAAACGCCGGGACGGCCATAGTCAGCAGGATCAGAAGAATCGCTAGCGCGACCAGCAACTCGATCAGCGTGAAACCTTTTGTACGATGCTCCATCGGGCCCTTCTGTTTCCTTCGGCTATACCTGCTGTTGCGCAGCACAACGTTCGAACGATGCTGTGCGTTGCCATTTCTCGCGCACGGATTGCGCGAGCCACAGCACGCCACGGAGGGAAATATCATGCGACAACACGGCTTCAGCCTGATCGAACTGCTCATGGGACTGGCAATTACAGGAATTGTTCTGCTTCTGGTCACTCCAGCGTTCGCAACGCTGATCGAGTCGAACCAAAGACAGCAAGCGGCGCAGGCTCTTTTCAGTGGTATTCGCACCGCCCGGAGCGAAGCCATCGTCCGCAACCAGGCCGTGGTGATTCACGGCATCAATGGCGACTGGAGCCAAGGCTGGCGAATGATCCTGGATATCAGCGGCAAGGGGGAGATGGACAGCGACAATCCACTGCTGGCCGAACGCCAGAGCAGCGCACGCGTGTCGATTGCGGGGAACGGTCAGGTCGAAAGCTCAATACGATTCAAAGGTCAGGGCGAAGCACTGTTTGGAGGGACGTTACACATTTGCGCCGTTCGCGAACCGGTAAGCCAACATCAAGTGGTGTTGGCACGGACCGGTCGCGTCAGCCTGCGCAACAACAAGGTTGAGCAGGCGTTATGCGAAAAAAGGACTGAATTCAGAGCAGCGAGCGAACGCGCAGTTCTTTAGGCATCGAGAACGTGATGTTTTCCTCGCGACCGGCCAGCTCATCGGCACCGGTGGCACCCCAGGCCTGCAACTGCTGGATCACGCCGCGCACCAGGACTTCCGGGGCGGATGCGCCAGCGGTGATGCCGATACGCTCGACGCCGTCGAACCAGCTCTTTTGCAGGTCTTCGGCACCGTCGATCAGGTAGGCCGGAGTGGACATGCGCTCTGCCAGCTCGCGCAAGCGATTGGAGTTGGAACTGTTCGGGCTGCCGACCACCAGCACCACATCACACTCGTCGGCCAGTTGCTTGACCGCGTCCTGACGGTTCTGCGTGGCGTAGCAAATGTCGTCCTTGCGCGGTCCACCGATGGCAGGGAAACGCGAACGCAGAGCGTCGATAACACGACTGGTATCGTCCATCGACAAGGTGGTCTGGGTCACGAAGGCGAGCCTTTCAGGGTTGTTCACCTGCAACGCCGCGACATCTTTCTCGTCTTCGACCAGGTAGATCGCGCCACCGTTGCTGGCATCGTACTGGCCCATGGTGCCTTCGACTTCCGGGTGACCTGCGTGGCCGATGAGAATGCACTCTCGGCCGTCACGGCTGTAGCGCGCCACTTCGATGTGGACTTTGGTCACCAGCGGGCACGTGGCATCGAACACTTTCAGCCCGCGGCCAGCCGCTTCGCTGCGCACGGCCTGGGAAACGCCGTGCGCACTGAAGATCACAATGACGTCGTCCGGCACCTGATCCAATTCTTCGACAAAGATCGCGCCACGGGAGCGCAGGTCTTCGACGACAAATTTGTTGTGGACCACTTCGTGGCGCACATAGATCGGCGGCCCGAAGACTTCCAGGGCGCGGTTGACGATTTCGATCGCCCGGTCCACACCGGCGCAGAAGCCACGGGGGTTGGCGAGTTTGATTTGCATGCTGTGCCTCGTGTCTTACGCGCGAAATATTGGATCACTGCAATCCCTGTGGGAGCGGGCTTGCCCGCGATGAGGGCCTTACAGCCAACTTTGATGTCGGCTGATGTACCGCTATCGCGGGCAAGCCCGCTCCCACAGTGGTCTGCTTTGTTTCTTACAACGCTTTGACGGAAATGATTTCCACGTCAAAGGTCAGCGTCTTGCCCGCCAGCGGGTGGTTGAAGTCGATGGTCACTTGCGCGTCGTCGAACTCTTTCACCACGCCCGGCAGTTCAGTATTGGCCGCATCGTTGAAGATCACCAGCAAACCCGGAGACAGCTCCATGTCTGCAAACTGCGAGCGCGGAATGATCTGCACGTTTTGCGGGTTCGGCTGACCGAAGGCGTTTTCCGGTTCGATGCTCAGTGTACGCTTGTCACCGGCCTTGAAACCGAACAGGGCTGCTTCGAAACCTGGCAACAGGTTGCCGTCACCGACCTTGAAGGTCGCAGGGGCTTTGTCGAAGGTGCTGTCCACCGTGTCGCCATTCTCCAGGCGCAATGCGAAATGCAAGGTGACTTCCGTGTTCTGGCCGATGCGTTGCTCAGCCAATACCTGTTCAGTCATGAACGGTTTCTCCGGTCTTTTTACTTTTGAACATATCCAGTGCCAGCATGACAGCACCCACCGTGATTGCACTGTCGGCAAAGTTGAACGCCGGGAAATACCAGCGGTTCTGCCAGTGCACCAGAATGAAATCGATCACATGGCCCAGGGCAACGCGGTCATACAGATTGCCCAGCGCGCCGCCGAGCACCAGCGCCAGCGCGACCGCCAGCCAGGTCTCGTTGCGCCCCAGACGCTTGAGCCACACCACCAGCACCGCACTGACCACCACCGCGATCAAGGCGAACAGCCAGCGCTGCCAGCCGGAGCTGTCAGCCAGGAAGCTGAACGCCGCGCCAGTGTTGTAGGCCAGGGTCCAGCTGAAGTAATCGGGGATGATCACGATCTGCTGGTACATCTGGAGCTTGCCTTCGAAGTAGAACTTGCTGGCCTGGTCGATGACCAGTACCAGCAAACTCAACCAGAGCCAGCTCAGCCGTCCGAAACGGCCAACGGCATTAGGCATAGTGACGGACCTCGCCAGCGCCGCTGATGTTATCCACGCAACGACCGCAGATTTCCGGATGCTCCGGATTCACGCCGACGTCTTCGCGGCAGTGCCAGCAACGGGCACATTTGGCGTGGGCCGACTTGACGATTTTCAGCTTCAGGCCGCTGACTTCGGTAACGACCGCGTCTTCTGGGGCCTTCACAAACGGTGCAACGCTGGCAGTCGAGGTGATCAGCACGAAACGCAGTTCGTTGCTCAGCTTGGCCAGGTCGACAGTCAGCGCGTCTTCGGCGAACAGCGTCACCTCGGCTTGCAGGTTGCCACCGACAGCCTTGGCTGCACGCTGGATTTCCATCTCTTTGTTGACCGCGACCTTCACTTCCATGATGCGGTCCCAGTAGGCACGACCCAGCTCGAAGCCTTCCGGCAGTTCGCTCAGGCCTTCGTACCAGGTGTTGAGCATGACGGACTCGTTACGCTCGCCCGGCAGGTACTGCCACAGTTCGTCGGCGGTGAACGCCAGGATCGGCGCGATCCAGCGCACCAGCGCTTCGGAGATGTGGAACAGCGCGGTCTGGCACGAACGACGAGCCTTGCTGTCGGCGCCGGTGGTGTACTGGCGATCCTTGATGATGTCGAGATAGAAGCCACCCAACTCCTGCACGCAGAAGTTGTGGATCTTCGAGTACACGTTCCAGAAGCGGTATTCGCTGTAGTGCTCTTGCAGCTCACGCTGCAGCAGCAGGGTGCGATCCACGGCCCAACGGTCCAGCGCCAGCATTTCTTCGGCCGGCAGCAGGTCGGTGGCCGGGTTGAAACCGGTCAGGTTCGACAGCAGGAAGCGCGCGGTGTTACGGATACGCCGGTAGGCGTCCGCACTGCGTTGCAGGATCTGCTCGGAAACGGCCATTTCACCCGAGTAATCGGTCGAGGCAACCCACAGGCGCATGATGTCGGCGCCCAGGGTGTCGTTGACTTTCTGCGGCGCGATCACGTTGCCCAGGGACTTGGACATCTTGCGGCCGGACTCGTCGACGGTGAAGCCGTGGGTCAGCAGCTCGCGGTACGGCGCGTGGTTGTCGATGGCGCAACCGGTCAGCAGCGACGAGTGGAACCAGCCGCGGTGTTGGTCCGAGCCTTCCAGGTACAGGTCGGCACGCGGGCCGGTTTCGTGGCCCATCGGGTGCGAACCGCGCAGGACGTGCCAGTGCGTGGTGCCCGAATCGAACCAGACGTCCAGGGTGTCGCTGATCTTGTCGTACTGCGGCGCTTCGGCGCCCAGCAGGTCGGCGGCGTCCAGCTTGAACCAGGCTTCGATGCCTTCGACTTCGACGCGCTTGGCAACTTCTTCCATCAGCTCGACGGTGCGTGGGTGCAGTTCGCCGCTTTCCTTGTTCAGGAAGAACGGGATTGGCACGCCCCAGTTACGCTGACGGGAGATGCACCAGTCCGGACGGTTGGCGATCATCGAGTGCAGGCGCGCCTGGCCCCAGGCCGGGACGAACTGGGTGTCTTCAATGGCCTTGAGCGAGCGCTGGCGCAGGGTGTCGCCGGTGGTCGGCTGCTTGTCCATGCCGATGAACCACTGCGCGGTAGCGCGGTAGATCAGCGGAGTCTTGTGGCGCCAGCAGTGCATGTAGCTGTGTTCGATGACGGTGGTGTGCAGCAGCGCACCGACTTCGGTCAATTTGTCGACGATGGCCGGGTTGGCCTTCCAGATGAACTGGCCGCCGAAGAACTCCAGCGAAGGCACGTACACGCCGTTGCTTTGTACCGGGTTGAGAATATCGTCGTTGACCATGCCGTACTTCTTGCAGGTCACGAAGTCGTCCACGCCATAGGCCGGTGCGGAGTGGACCACGCCAGTGCCTGCGCCCAGCTCGACGTAGTCAGCCAGGTATACCGGCGACAGGCGGTCGTAGAACGGGTGACGGAAGTTGATCAGTTCCAGCGCCGAACCAGCGGCGGTAGCGATCACCGAACCTTCCAGCGAGTAGCGCGCCAGGCACGACTCGACCAGCTCTTCAGCCAGCACCAGCAGCTTGTCGCCGACATCGACCAGGGCGTAGTTGAATTCCGGGTGGACGTTCAACGCCTGGTTGGCCGGGATGGTCCACGGGGTGGTGGTCCAGATCACGATCGAGGCCGGCTTGCCCAGGGCAGGCAGACCGAAGGCGGCGGCCAGCTTGGCTTCGTCGACAATCGGGAAGGCCACGTCGATGGTCGAGGACTTTTTGTTCTCGTACTCGACTTCCGCTTCAGCCAGGGCCGAACCGCAGTCGAAGCACCAGTTCACGGGTTTCAAGCCCTTGAACACGAAACCGCCCTTGACGATTTCAGCCAGGGCACGGATTTCCCCGGCCTCGTTCTTGAAGTCCATGGTCTTGTACGGGTTGGCGAAGTCGCCCAGCACGCCCAGACGGATGAACTCGGATTTCTGCCCTTCGATCTGCTCGGTGGCATAGGCGCGGCACAGTTCGCGGGTCTTGTCCGCGCCCAGGTTCTTGCCGTGGGTCACCTCGACCTTGTGCTCGATCGGCAGGCCGTGGCAGTCCCAGCCCGGGACATAAGGCGCGTCGAAGCCCGACAGGGTCTTCGAGCGGATGATCATGTCCTTGAGGATCTTGTTCAGCGCATGACCGATGTGAATCGTGCCGTTGGCGTACGGAGGGCCGTCGTGCAATACGAACTTCGGACGATCCTTGCCAATCTCGCGCAACTTTCCGTACAGGCCAATACTGTCCCAGCGCTGCAGGATCTGCGGTTCGCGCTGTGGCAGGCCGGCCTTCATTGGGAAGGCGGTGTCCGGAAGGTTTAGCGTGGCTTTATAGTCGGTCATTTAAGGCTCTTCATTAGCGATGGGCGCTAGGTGCGGCTAGTGCACGGGCGGCGGCGACATCCGCGCTGATCGCCGTTTTCAGTGCCTCCAGAGAGGCGAAACGCTGCTCTTCACGCAGCTTGTGGTGGAAAACCACCGTTAAACGCCGGTCATACAGATCGCCGGCAAAATCTAAAAGATGCACTTCCAGGTGGGCTTTGCCATCACCTTGAACCGTGGGCCGCACGCCGATATTGGCGACGCCGGGCCAGGTCTTGCCGTCGATCTCGACGTCCACCAGGTAAACCCCGGTGAACGGTACGCGACGGCGCTTGAGTTGTATGTTGGCCGTGGGCGTACCCAACTGCCGAGCGAGCTTCTGGCCATGCAATACGCGACCGGCGATCCGGTACGGCCGCCCGAGCAGGCGTTCAGCCAGGGCGAAATCCGCGGCGGCCAGGGCATTGCGAACCTGCGTGCTGCTGACCCGGATGCCATCCAGTTCGACGGTTTGCGCCGCTTCGACGGTAAATCCCTGAAGGATGCCGGCCTGTAGCAGGAAATCGAAATCTCCCGCGCGGTCACAACCGAAACGGAAGTCATCACCGACCTCCAGGTGCTGGACACCAAGGCCATCGACCAGAATGGTATCGACGAACTCGCTGGCGCTGAGTTTGCTCAGGCGCTGGTTGAAAGCCAGGCACAGAACGCGGTCGACGCCTTCGGCGGCCAACAATTGCAGCTTGTCCCGCAGACGGGCCAGACGGGCCGGTGCGGTCTCCGGAGCGAAGAACTCGCGCGGTTGCGGCTCGAAAATCACCACGCAACTGGGCACGCCCAACTCGAGCGCACGCTCACGCAGCCGCGCCAGGATAGCCTGGTGGCCACGGTGTACACCGTCAAAGTTGCCAATAGTGGCGACACAGCCCCGATGCTGGGGGCGCAGATTGTGGAGGCCTCGAACCAGCTGCATAACGCGCTTCTTGCTCATAAAGTGGTCGATTATAACCACACCCGGCGGCCGACGACAGGCAACACCGTAACCCAAAGTGATCAAGCCGACAAAACCGCCGGCCCGCCCGTGTTTATCGAGGCCAAAACCTCAGCCAAGCGTCTTGCGATTGAAGTCGCGCAAACGGAAACCCATCAACACTAACATGCCGAAATAAGCCACCACACCGGCAACAACCAAGGCACCCAGACGCAGGAAACGCTCGAGCATCTGCCCTTCACCCCAGGCCGGCATGAAATGCATCCCTGCCAGCAACACGCCAGACATCACCGCCACCGCAATCACCAGCTTGAAGCCGAACTTTGTCCAGCCTGGTTGCGGCTGGTACATCTGCTGTTTACGCAGCTGATAGAAGAGCAACCCCGCATTGAGGCAGGCGCCAGCACTGATGGCGAGCGCCAGGCCCGCGTGAGCCAAAGGACCGATCAGCAACAGGTTAAACAGCTGAGTGACGACCAGAGTGAAAATTGCGATTTTAACCGGCGTGCGGATGTTTTGTTGCGCATAAAAGCCCGGCGCCAGCACTTTAATCACGATAATCCCGAGCAACCCCACGGAATAGGCGATCAACGCACGCTGAGTCATGGCCGCATCATGAGCATCGAACTGACCATACTGGAACAGAGAAACCGTCAGCGGCTCGGCCAGAATCCCCAGCGCCAGGGCGCAAGGCAATACCAGCACAAAGCATAGACGCAGGCCCCAATCGAGGATGCGCGAGTATTCGTGGCGATCCTTGCTGGCATAAGTCTTGGCCAGGGTCGGCAGCAGGATTGTCCCCAGCGCCACGCCCAACACGCCGGACGGCAACTCCATCAAACGGTCGGCGTAATACATCCACGACACGGAACCGGCAACCAGGAAAGACGCGAAGATAGTGTTGATGATCAGCGAAATCTGGCTCACCGAGACACCGAGAATGGCCGGCAACATTTGCTTCATGACGCGCCACACACCGCTGTCACGCAGGTTCAGACGCGGCAGTACGAGCATGCCGATCTTTTTCAGGTGCGGCAGCTGATAGAGCAGCTGCGCCAGGCCGCCGACCAGTACCGCCCAGCCAAGCGCCATGACGGGCGGATCGAAGTACGGCGTCAAAAACACCGAAAAGATGATCATGCTGACGTTCAGCAGGGTCGGCACGAAGGCGGGCACCGAAAAGCGGTTCCAGGTATTGAGGATCGCGCCGGCCAACGACGACAGGGAAATCAGCAGGATGTAGGGAAAGGTCACCCGCAACAGGCTGGAGGTCAGTTCGAATTTTTCCGGCGTGTCGGTGAAACCCGGCGCGGTGACCCAGATGACCCACGGCGCGGCGATCATGCCCAACGCCGTGACCAGCGCCAGTACCAGCGTCAGCAGGCCTGAGACGTAGGCAATGAAGGTACGCGTCGCCTCTTCGCCCTGCTGGCTTTTATATTCGGCAAGAATCGGCACGAACGCCTGGGAAAACGCCCCTTCGGCAAAGATCCGCCGCAGCAGATTGGGCAATTTGAAGGCGATAAAGAAGGCGTCGGTCGCCATTCCTGCGCCAAATGTGCGCGCGATGAGGGTGTCTCGGACAAATCCCAGAATCCGGGAAAGCATCGTGATAGAGCTGACGGCGGCCAACGATTTGAGCAGATTCATGGAAAGAGTTTGTGCCTGTCGATAAACAGCAGGCGAACTAAGCGCCTACTTGTGCGATACTCCGCGCCGCAACAGCACAGAGCCAAAGCTCGCGAGTTTACAGGTCACACGCCGGAAAGAAATATCCCGTCGCACCACGCCTACCACTTAGCGGAACGTTTCAAGCGCCCTTGACAAGACTTCAACTCATCGGCATGATTCGCGGCCTATTTTGTTTGCTATTTCCTAAAAAGTCTTTCGAGGAGCTCGACGGTGGCCAACTCACCTTCCGCCAAAAAACGTGCAAAACAGGCTGAGAAGCGTCGCAGCCACAACGCCAGCCTGCGTTCCATGGTTCGTACCTACATCAAGAATGTAGTTAAGGCCATCGACGCAAAAGACGCTGCCAAAGCTCAAGCCGCTTACGTTCTGGCTGTGCCAGTTATCGACCGTATGGCCGATAAAGGCATCATCCACAAGAACAAGGCCGCTCGTCATAAGAGCCGCCTGAATGGCCACGTCAAGGCCCTGAACGTTGCCGCTGCTGCCTAAGCGACACGCTCATTAAAAAACCGACCTCAGGGTCGGTTTTTTATTGCCTGCGATTTAATGAACACACAAAAAACTGTGGGAGCGGGCCTGCTCGCGAAGGCGGCGTGTCAGTCGACATCAATATTGACTGATTCAACGCTTTCGCGAGCAAGCCCGCTCCCACATCTGGATCTGCACTAGCTTATTGGGCGTGCGCCCACGGCAGAATCGGAATCGCCGTCACCGCATTCTGCGGACTGCCCTCGATCAAGCGATCGCTGTACACCAGGTACACCAGCGTATTGCGCTTCTTGTCGAGGAAGCGCACCACCTGCATGGTCTTGAACACCAGGGACGTGCGCTCCTTGAATACCTCGTCACCATCCTTGAGCTCACCCTTGAAGCTGATCGGCCCGACCTGCCGGCAGGCGATGGACGCCTCGGCACGATCTTCGGCCAGCCCAAGACCACCCTTGACCCCGCCCGTCTTGGCGCGCGACAGGTAGCAGGTCACACCATCGACCTTGGGATCATCAAAAGCCTCGACCACGATTCGGTCATTTGGCCCGACGAACTTGAACACCGTCGACACCTGACCGATTTCCTCGGCCGAAGCCAGCAGCGGCATCGCCAACAGCAATCCCAACAATCCTTTTGCCACGCGCATTCAGGTATTCCTTCAGACCAGGATCAGGTTATCGCGGTGAACCAGTTCCGGTTCCGCCATGTAACCCAGCAGACCGACAATCGCCTCGGACGACTGACCGATGATTTTTTGCGCTTCCAGCGCACTGTAGTTGGCCAGGCCGCGGGCAATCTCACGACCGTCCGGCGCCACGCAGACGACCATCTCGCCGCGACGGAAGCTGCCCTGCACCAATTTGACCCCAACCGGCAGCAAGCTCTTGTTGCCCTGGGACAACGCGGTCACTGCACCGGCATCCAGCACCAGGGTGCCACGGGTTTGCAGATGACCGGCCAACCACTGCTTGCGTGCCGCCAGCATGCCACGCTCCGGCGAGAGCAAGGTGCCGATGCGCTCGCCCGCCTTGAGGCGATCCAGCACACGCTCAAGCCGCCCACCGACGATAATGGTGTGAGCGCCGGAACGGGCCGCCAGACGCGCCGCACGCAGCTTGGTCTGCATACCGCCACGCCCCAGCGCCCCACCCGTACCACCCGCCACCGCATCGAGCGTCGGATCATCGGCACGCGCTTCGTAAATCAGTTGGGCATCCGGATTGTTGCGCGGATCAGCGTCGAACATGCCATCGCGATCCGTCAGAATCACCAGCAAGTCCGCCTCGACCAGGTTCGCCACCAGCGCCGCCAGGGTGTCGTTATCGCCGAAACGGATTTCGTCGGTGACCACGGTGTCATTCTCGTTGATGACCGGAATGACCTTGAGCTCGACCAATGCGCGCAAGGTACTGCGGGCGTTCAGGTAGCGCTTGCGGTCGGACAGGTCGTCGTGGGTCAGGAGAATCTGCGCAGTATGCCGACCATGCTCGGCAAAGCTCGACTCCCAGGCCTGCACCAGCCCCATTTGGCCGATTGCAGCAGCGGCCTGAAGCTCGTGCATCGCACTGGGTCGCGAAGTCCAGCCCAAACGGCTCATACCGGCCGCCACCGCCCCGGAGGACACCAGCACCAGCTCGACACCCGCCTCATGCAAGGCCACCATCTGCTCAACCCAGACACCCATTGCCGCGCGATCCAGGCCCTTGCCGTCCGCCGTCAGCAAAGCGCTGCCGATCTTCACGACCCAACGCTGCGCACCTGTCACCTTGCTCCGCATCATCTTCAACCTTAGCTTGAGGACAGCGCGACCTGGCACTGCCCGTGACGTTATTCGTGGCTATTCGCGACCAACGATTTACAGATACTAAAACGCCGCTCGATTGAGCGGCGCTTAAGTTTATCGCAACGAATCAGTCACGCACGTAAATGATTTCCGGACCGTCTTCGTCATCCACATCTTCTTCGTCCCAATCATCGTCACCGATGTCGTGGACCGACTTCACGCCGCTGCGACGCAGCGCACGCTGATCGTCCAGCGCCTGCAACTGGGCACGGGCTTCATCTTCAATGCGCTGATCGAGCTCGGCCAGCTCTTCCTTGTAGGCAGGATCGTTAGCGAGACGATCGGCACGATCTTCCAGGTAACGCATGATGTCATGGCACAGGCGCTCGGTGTTCTGCTTGGCAATTGCCGAGATCACGTAGACCGGACCGGTCCACTCCAGGCGATCGACGATCTCCTTGACGCGAGCATCGTGCTCCTCATCAAGAATCTGGTCGCACTTGTTCAGGATCAACCAGCGATCACGCTCCGCCAGGGACGGGCTGAACTTGGTCAGCTCGCTGACGATGACTTCAGCGGCGTCCGGAGCACTGGTTTCATCCAGCGGCGCCATGTCGACGAGGTGCAACAGCAAGCGAGTACGCGACAAGTGCTTGAGGAAGCGAATCCCCAGGCCCGCGCCATCGGAAGCACCTTCGATCAGACCCGGAATGTCCGCGACCACGAAGCTTTTCCAGCGATCGACGCTGACCACACCCAGGTTCGGCACCAGCGTGGTGAACGGGTAGTCGGCCACTTTCGGCTTGGCGGCCGATACCGAACGGATAAAGGTGCTTTTACCAGCGTTCGGCAAGCCCAGCAGGCCGACGTCCGCGAGCACTTTCATCTCCAGCTTCAGGTCACGCTGCTCACCTGGCTTGCCTGGCGTAGTCTGGCGTGGAGCACGGTTGGTGCTGGATTTGAAACGGGTGTTGCCCAGGCCGTGCCAGCCGCCGTGTGCAACCAGCAGCTTCTGGCCAGCCTTGGTCAGGTCGCCAATCACCTCCTGAGTGGCAGAGTCGATCACCGTGGTACCAACCGGCACACGCAGGATCAGATCCTCACCCTTCTTGCCAGTGCAGTCGGTGCTGCCGCCGTTGGAGCCACGCTCGGCATCGAAGTGCCGGGTGTAGCGGTAGTCCACCAGGGTATTGAGGTTTTCGTCGGCCATCATGTAGATGGAACCGCCATCACCACCGTCACCACCGTTCGGACCACCGTTTTCGATGAACTTTTCGCGACGGAAACTCATGCAGCCATTGCCGCCGTCACCGGCCTTTACTCGAATCGATACTTCATCAACAAACTTCATAACAAACGCCTCTCGCCATACGGACGAGCCGAAAAACAATCAAGACATAAGACTCTTGCAAAAATGAGCGCAGCGACCCCAAACCACGACACCTACATCGTACGCCGACAGCCCATACAAACAGCTTTGCAAGAGACTCACCCCACAAACGAAAAAGCCCCGTCGCGAGACAGGGCTTTTCCAGCGATCGCGCAATTAAGCTGCGACTACGCTCACGTAACGACGACCGAAGGCGCCTTTTACTTCGAACTTGATCACGCCTTCGACTTTAGCGAAGAGGGTGTGATCCTTACCCATGCCAACGCCGTAGCCAGCGTGGAATTGGGTACCGCGCTGACGCACGATGATGTTGCCTGCTTTGATAGCCTGGCCGCCATACATCTTCACGCCAAGGCGTTTGGCTTCTGAGTCGCGACCGTTACGGGTACTACCACCAGCTTTTTTGTGTGCCATGAGTTCAATTCTCCTAGTGAGGAATTAGGCTGAAATTAAGCCTGAATACCGGTGATTTTGATCTCGGTGTACCACTGGCGGTGGCCCATACGCTTCATGTGGTGCTTACGGCGACGGAACTTGATGATGCGGACTTTATCGTGACGACCTTGGGAGATCACTTCAGCCACAACGGTAGCGCCAGCAACAACTGGAGCGCCGATATTCACGTCGTCACCGTTGGCAACCAACAGAACGCGATCAAAGGTAACGGATTCGCCGGTAGCGATTTCCAGTTTTTCGATCTTCAGGTATTCACCTGGGGCGACTTTGTACTGCTTGCCGCCAGTAACGATTACTGCATAAGACATGGTATTTCTCCGATAATCCTGCTCACCCAGCTCTTTATAAGAAGAGGTATTGGCTGGCATGGCTGCATGGGGCTGGAAGGCCCGCTTGCAATTGCGTAAGGCAGGTGCTGCCCAGGAAGTTCAGGGTGCGCGATTGTACGCAAGGCACGAGCGCCTTGCAAGGGGCCGTCCATCGCGCCTTGACACCTGCTGGCGTGGGTCCTAGCATGCCGCGCAACCCTTCTGGAGCGACTGTCGCTGATGCAACCCCAAGCTTTCTACCGCGCGGTGGCGGACGATTTTAGCGCCGTTGACGGCATCATCAAGAAGCAGCTGACTTCGCGGGTGCCGCTTGTATCGAAAATCGGCGATTACATCACCTCGGCCGGCGGTAAACGCCTGCGCCCCTTATTAGTGCTGCTGTGTGGCAAGGCCCTGGGCCGTGAAGGCGACGAACTGCGCCTGTTGGCCGCCACCATCGAGTTCCTGCACACCGCCACCCTGCTGCATGACGACGTGGTCGACATGTCCGGCATGCGCCGTGGCCGCTCGACCGCCAACGCCATGTGGGGCAACGCGCCAAGCGTGCTGGTCGGTGACTTCCTGTATTCGCGCTCCTTCGAAATGATGGTCGAACTGGGTTCCATGCCAGTGATGAAGATCCTTTCGCAAGCCACGCGCATCATCGCCGAAGGCGAAGTGTTGCAGCTGTCGAAGGTGCGTGACGCCAGCACCACCGAAGAAACCTACATGGAAGTCATCCGCGGCAAGACCGCGATGCTCTTCGAAGCCTCGACCCACAGTGCCGCCGCTCTGTGCGAAGCCACGCCGGAACAGGCCGAAGCCCTGCGTACATTCGGTGATCACCTGGGAGTGGCCTTCCAGCTGGTCGACGACCTCCTTGACTACAAAGGCGACGCCGAGACCCTGGGCAAGAACGTCGGTGACGATCTGGCCGAAGGCAAGCCGACCCTGCCGCTGATCTACACCATGCGCGAAGGCACGCCGGAACAGGCCGCCCTGGTGCGCAAGGCGATCCAGAAAGGCGGAATCGAAGATCTGGAAAGCATCCGCGAAGCCGTGGAAGCCTCGGGTTCGCTGGAGTACACCGCGCAACTGGCCCGCGATTATGTGGCCCGCGCGATCAAGTGCCTCGAAGCGCTGCCCGCCAGCGAATACCGCGATGCGCTGGTTGAACTGAGTGAGTTCGCGGTAGCCCGCACGCACTGACAATACTGCAAAACCCTGTGGGAGCGAGCTTGCTCGCGATTAGGCACTTACATTCAACATTGTTGTTGACTGAAAGGACGCCATCGCGAGCAAGCTCGCTCCCACAGGTATGTTCCCCACAGGTTTTCCTGCGCCGTGCCCTCTCCCACCTAAAACCCTATATAATGTGCGCTTTTTAACGATCCTGAATCCAAGGAGCCTTAGTGAGCACGCTGCCACCCTGCCCAAAATGCAATTCCGAATACACCTACGAAGACGGCACCCAGCTGATCTGCCCCGAGTGCGCCCACGAATGGTCCGCCAGCGGTGAAGCCGAAGCGGCGTCCGATGACACAGTGAAAAAGGATTCGGTCGGCAATGTCCTGCAGGACGGCGATACCATCACCGTGATCAAGGACCTCAAGGTCAAGGGCACGTCCCTGGTGGTCAAGGTCGGCACCAAGGTCAAGAACATCCGCCTGTGCGATGGCGATCACGACATCGATTGCAAGATCGACGGCATCGGCCCGATGAAACTCAAGTCCGAGTTCGTCAGAAAAGTCTGAACCTGCTGTCTTCCATCCCACGCCCCGCGCGGGATGGAGCCTCACCCTCCCCCGCTTCGCCCGGTCAATCCATGTAATAGCCAGACGCCAGTCCTTTTGACCTGACGCAATCCTTACCCGGAAAAAAGCGCAAACCGCCAATAGGCCCTTGCTATTTGATGAATAAGAATTATTCTCATCAAACCTTCAGTGGAGATGAGAACCATGACTTATTTGATCGATGCCTGGCTGGACCGCCCACACCCTTACCTCAGGATCCTGCATCGGGAAACCGGGGAAGTCTGTGCCGTGCTGGAAGAGGAAGCCTTGAACGAGCTGCAGGACCAGGGTGACCTGGACGTCAGCGGCCTGAGTTCAAGCGAGCCGGTGGTGCTCAAGGAACTGGTGCGCAATCTGTTTCTGTTCTGCTATGCCCGGGCGTTGCGCCCGCACAGTGAACTGCACCACAAGATCGAGATATGAAAATCGCTGCAAAACCTTGTAGGAGCGAGCCTGCTCGCGAAAAACTCAAAGACACGCGTTCATTCAGAATGCCCGCGTAATCGTTGACGCCCATCGCGAGCAAGCTCGCTCCTACAGGTAATCGGTCTTACAGAACGTCAAGCAGCTCGACGTCGAACACCAGTACGCTGTGCGGCGGGATGCCGCCAACGCCTTGAGCGCCGTAAGCCAGTTCGCTCGGCACGTACAGGCGCCATTTGCTGCCGGCGTTCATCAGTTGCAGGGCTTCGGTCCAGCCGGCGATCACGCCGCCAACCGGGAATTCTGCAGGCTGGCCGCGCTCGTAGGAGCTGTCGAACACAGTGCCGTCGATCAGGGTGCCGTGGTAATGAGTACGCACGGTGTCTTCACGGGATGGCTTGGCGCCTTCGCCAGCAGTCAGAACTTCGAACTGCAGGCCGGAAGCCAGAGTGGTGATGCCTTCACGCTTGGCGTTTTCAACCAGGAACGCCAGGCCTTCGCCAGCGGCCGCTTCAGCCTTGGCTGCAGCTTCGGCCTGCATGATTTCACGGATGACCTTGAAGCTGGCGGACATCTCTTCCTGACCCACACGGCTTGGCTTGCCGGCGAATGCGTCGGTCAGACCCGCCAGGATCGCGTCCAGGCTGACACCCGGTGGCGGGTTGTCACGCAACTGGTCGCCCAGCTGACGGCCGATACCGTAGCTGACGCGGGTTTCGTCGGTGGACAGATTTACTTCGGACATGACACTGCTCCGCTGTGCGGACGGCCTGGAACTTGCCGTGCGTGCACAGCGCGTCCCGGAGCGCCCGGAACCAAAAGGGCCAGCAGACTAGCACAGATGTCATACCATTGATGAGGGGCGTCAGGCGATCGGCACCTTCAGGTTTTCCTCCACATCGGCAACCAGCCCGCACATCTCGTCATGCACGACGGTGTGCACAAGGTTGAAGTGCAGCTTGGGAAAGGAGCGCAGCACATCACGGGCATGCTCCACCGAACGCAGGCTCATCATGTGCCCGTGCGCATCGCTCAATGGATACGCCGCGCCGTGCATCCGAGCCTCAAGCAGGTAGATGCCGCCCTCCATGGAGATCAGGTTCAGCTCATCGACCTTCCCGGCGACGGCATAGGCATTCAATTCTTGCAGGTTCATGAACGCACCTCACGCAATGGCGAGCCAACATACTTACAGGGATAGGCTCCGGCGCATCAAAGCACAAGCCACAGACGTCGCCGCCCGTCTGTTTTGCAACCCTGTGGGAGCGTGGCTTGCCCGCGATGGCATCACCGCGGTTCATCGACAGACCGAGGTGATGCCATCGCGGGCAAGCCACGCTCCCACAATGGAAGTTGAAATCAGTGCTTGGTGACTTTATCCAGGTAACCCATGGCGAATGCCGAAACCACGAAGGTCATGTGGATGATCACGTACCACTGCAGATGTTCGGGGTCGACGTTCTTGGCGTCCATGAAGATGCGCAGCAGGTGAATGGACGAAATCGCCACGATCGACGCGGCCACCTTCATCTTCAGCGACGAAGAGTCCATGGTGCCGAGCCAGTTGAGCTTTTCCTTGCTGTCGTCGATGTCCAGTTGCGAGACGAAGTTCTCGTAGCCGGAAATCATCACCATCACCAGCAAACCGCCCACCAGCGCCATGTCGATCAACGACAACAGCACCAGGATCAAGTCCGATTCGGCCATCGAGAACACGTTCGGGATGACGTGGAAGACTTCCTGGAAGAATTTCAGTGCCAGCGCCAACAGCCCGAGGGACAGACCGAAATAGATCGGCGCCAGCAGCCAGCGCGAGGCGTACATTGCATTTTCGATAAAGCGTTCCATTGAATCTCACATGTGGACTGGAAATGGCGGCGAGTATATCAGTCGCCCGCCCCTATCCAGAAGCTGCCAGAAAACGTCGAAAAATCCGCCACCTGCACCTGTGTATCAAGGTTTTTCTGCTAGTGTCCAAATCATTGAACGCTCAGTGATATTGGACAGGAAGACTGGAAATGGATGTGCGATTGCCTTTGACGAGTGCCGGAATTTGCCTGGCACTGCTGCTAAGTGGCTGCTCACCCAGCGATGAAAAGCGCCAGGTCAGCCTCGAAGAAAAAACCGCGCAGTTCGAAAAGTCGCTGGACGCCATCCAGGATCAGAAGCTCAAGGATGCCGTGGCGGAGTTGGGTGGCTCACTGCTGCTGCTCGAGCGCGCGCAACTCAAGCTCGACAGCAAGCCGGCGGAAACCGAATACGGCGAAGACGCCCTTGCCATGCTCAAGCACTACCCGACCCCGCAAGCCCTGGTCGACACCTACATCAACGGGTTGTTCGTGCTGCAAAAGGATTCCAGTTCCGACTACCTGACCGATCTGCAACCGGTGTTTCCCTTCACGTTCAGCGTTCCTGCCGCGTTTTTGTTTCCCCACGGCCTGGAGTGGCAGTCCGTCACCCTGAGCAATAAACGGGTCATTGCCTTCCAGCCGGAATGGTCGGAAACCGACCCCGGCATTCAACTCAGCCCATCGAGTTCCAACCTGACCAACCCCGATGACCTGACAGTGTCTTACCCCTTCATCGAAGGCCTCGACATCGACAAAAAAAATCAGCCGCAGCCCGTGAGCCTGCAGGGTAAGGTCGAAGTCATCGCGCCCCGCAGGCTCTACAGTTTCGACCTGACGAAAAAGGACATCGGCCAGACCCGCACCAATGACAACCTGAGCGTCACCTTGCTCACACTGACGAACAACTACGCGGAAATCGAATACAACGACAGCGCGCCGCTGGCGCCTGAAGTCAGTGAAACACCACTGAACCCGTTGATCGTCCAGGCCAGGGACAGTACCGGGCAATACATCACGCGCGCAGGCTCGATCAACGAAACCGCGACACAAATTGCCTTCTATCGGCAGCAACTGGCCAAGATGCAGCAACAAAAGAGCTGGAGCGAGACGCTGGAAAAGCAACTCGACGAAGAACAACGTTCCTTTGAGAAACGCCAGACCCGACGCTATTCAAAGGTATATTTCAACGGGACGATCGAAACACTCGAAGTCAGCATGCTGGATTTTTCCGCCGTCACGGTCACCCGCAAGGACCTTGACCTGCCGGTCCGGCGCTTCGATGCCGAGACCCCGGACAAGGGCATTCAGCCCTTGAACCTGCCTGTGGTGGTCTATGACGACCAGGCCGCAACCTGGCTAAAAGGGGCAACGCTGAGCGAGGATCAACTGAAAAAGAACGTCAGCATCAGCCAGTCGGTCGACGACCCCAGCGCTGCTCGAATCGAATTCACCCATCTGCGCAGCTTCAACGATGAACTGCTGGGCACATCACTCAACCCCGGTGAAAGCCCGGTGAGCTTCTTTACCGAAGACACTCTTGGCAAACGCGACGAACCGATCGAGCTGTCACCGGAGGCCTACCAGATCGATCCACTGCGCGGCACCATCACCTACGATCTGAATCTGTTTCCGGAAACGCCGGCCTACGCAGTGGGCTCGATGCCACTGTTCCTGGCCACGATCGAGCAAAAAACCCTCGATACCCGTCAACTGCCCAAAGGCCTTGAGCTCAAGGACAATGCTCTGATAGTGAATCTGAAGGCATTTCCCGCCCAGGACTGGCGCTTTTTCGCCAAGGACGACAGTGGCAATTACTTGAAGGAAATTCTATCGGTCAGCCATGGCGCGAACGCACAAGGCCGGGCGCAATTTGCCGTGCATTACTTCTACGGGCAGCCTACGCGCCTGGAAACCTATCAGCGCACTGACCTCGCCACCGTGCAATATGGTTTCGAGGTCAAACTCGACAAGGCCGACATGACACGCCTTGATCAATAGTGCGACTCAGTGCTCGGGGTGAAACTCGAAGCCGCCCAGGTTACGGCAGCGACCACCGTTGATTTCCCGCAACTGGGCTTGCAGGTGCAGGCACCAGATTTGCGGATCGTCGGCCAATTCGTAGCCGTGCAAGGTCAGGCTTTCAACGATGGTGTCGAGGATTGATTCAGCGGCGATTGGACCGTGAAACGGGCCTTGGGCCTTGATGGCCGAAGGTTGTTCACCGGCCATTCCGGCGGCGAACAACAGAGTCCACATGCCCGTGTCTCCCGCCAGCGGACGGATGGCACACTCGATACGGGTCACAAGGCCCAGGCATTGACGAGTGAGGCAGAGGTTGCGCGACATGGCGGCGACCCTCGGTAGATCCGGTATTCAGCCCCCATGTGAAGGCTGTTTCGATCCTGTGATTACTGTCGATATCCCTGAGCAGAGAATAGAAGAAAAGTCTGGCCTGCAGGCCGAGGCGAGACCGAAAGGCGCCGAATGGTCATAGTGTGAATATTGACGTCATTTCGACGACGCTTTGCGGCAGTCCATACATAAAAATGTGGGAGCGAGCCTGCTCGCGAAGGCGGACCGTCAGTCAACACATGGATTGAATGTCAGTCCCTCATCGCGAGCAGGCTCGCTCCCACAGTAGAGCGGTGTAAGTTAGCTCAAGTACGCATCACGCAGGCTTGGTTTCCGCCAGTGCCTCCTGCGCCAACTCCTTCTCGGCTTCCTTCAGATCATCCTCGCTGATCATTTCAGCGATAACCCGCAAGCGCTCCACGACCCGCGCGTTCACGCTGCCTTCAGGGAACTCGCCATTTTCGTCCGGTTCGCCGGCCGGCTCGCCAACCAGCAAACTCAAGGCTTCGTCGGCCTGACGGACCGCGTACACATGGAACTGCCCCGCACGCACCGCAGCCAGCACCTTCTCGTCGAGCATCAGCGTGGCGACGTTGGCGTGAGGAATGATTGCCCCCTGCTCGCCAGTCAACCCGCGGGCTTCGCACAGACGGAAGAAGCCCTCGATCTTCTCGTTGACCCCGCCGACCGCCTGCACTTCGCCGAACTGGTTGATCGAACCGGTGATGGCAAAGCACTGTTTGAGCGGGGTTTTCGACAAGGCCGAGATCAGGGTGCAGGCCTCGCCCAGGGACGCACTGTCGCCATCGACATAACCATAGGATTGCTCCAGGGCGATGCTCGCGGAAATCGCCAGCGGGAATTCCTGGGCGTAGCGGCTGCCCAGATACCCCGTGAGGATCATCACGCCCTTGGAGTGGATCGGCTGGCCGAGGTTGACCTCGCGCTCGATGTCGACAATACCGCTGCCCCCCGGGTACACCGTGGCGGAAATCCGCGCCGGTACACCGAAAGCCGAGTCGCCGACCTCCAGCACAGTCAAGCCGTTGCACTTGCCGACCGCTGCGCCATCAGTGTCGATCAGGATGATCCCGGCCAGCATGTCGTCGAGAATCCGCGCCGAAACCCGCCCGGTTCGCGTCGCCTTGGCCTTGAGTGCCCGCTCGATGTGCCCGGCGTCGGTCATTTCATCACCGGCCAGGTGGCGGATGAAATCGGCCTCGCTGACCAGCTGGAACAAGTCACCGATACGCGCCGACAAGCGCCCCTGGTGCTCGGCCAGGCGGGCGCTGTAAGTCGCCAGACGCGCCACCGCATCGGCGGTCAGAGGTGCCATGCCTTCTTCGGAAGTACGGGTTTTCAGCAACTGGGCGAACTGCTCCAGGCTCTCGTCGACCATCGGGATGTCTTCGTCGAAATCCACCAGGACGCGGAACATCTCCTGGAAATCCGGATCGAGGTCTTGCAGCGTGTAATACAGCTGACGGGCACCGATGATGACGACTTTGACCTGCAGCGGAATGTGTTGCGGTGTCAGGGTCACGGTGGCCAGACGGCCCAGCTCGCCCAGCGGTGATTCCATTTTCAGCTTGCGCGATTGCAGGGCGCGTTTCAGCGCGTCCCACACGAATGGCTCGCTGAGCATTTTGTCCGCTTCAAGGATCAGGAAACCACCGTTGGCCCGGTGCAAGGCCCCCGGCCGCAGTTGGCGGTAGGTGGTGTACAGCGCGCCCTGGTCGGTGCTGTATTCGATACGACCGAAGAGGTTTTCGTAGGTCGGGTGCGGCTCGAACACCACCGGCGCACCGCCGCTGGCCGAGTGACCGACCACCAGGCTCGGCGCGTATTGTTCTTCGAGCAACTTGCGGGCGACAGCGTCGGTCTTGCTGTCGTCCACCAGTTGCTCGACCACGGTCTTGAGCAAATACACCTGCATCGCTTGCAGATAACCGCAAACCGCCGCGTTCTCGGCATACTTCTCCGACAGTGGCGACAACAAGGGCTGCAAGGCCAGGGTGATGGTCTCTTCGTTCAGATGACGCAACTGGTTGCTCGACTCACGCTTCCATTGCGGCAGGCTGGCGAGCTCTTCGTTCAAGCGCTCTTCCAGTGCCGAAATATCTTCGTGAAAGCGGTCGCGCTCGGCTTCCGGCAACTGGGCGAATTCAGCTTCGTCCAACGCCTTGCCGTCACCCATCGGGGTGAAGGCGATATTACTGGCGTCGCGGTAGAGCGCGACGTCCTTCTCCAGCGCCAGACGCTCGATGACGTCCAGGGCCTTGTCGTAGCGCTGGTTGAAGGCGCGGTCGATGCCACTTTTCTTCTGTTGGTAGGACGGATGCTCGAAGACAGCCGGAAACGTCGCCAGCAGGTTGTCGATCAAGCCGTTGATGTCACCGATGAAGGCACCGGCGGTGCCCGACGGCAGTTCCAGTGCGCGCGGCTCGCGCGGCTCATCGAAATTGTTGACGTAGACCCAGTCCGCCGGAGTCTGCAGGCGCTTGCCTTCGGCCTTGAGGTAGCGTTTGACGAACGAGAACCGGCCAGTCCCGGGTTCGCCCATGACGAATACGTTGTAACCGGGGCGTGGCATGGCCACACCGAACTGCAAGGCTTCGACCGCACGTTCCTGGCCAAGCACACCGCGAAAGGGCTCCAGATCATTGGTGGTAGAGAAGCTGAACTGTTCAGCGGAAAACGGACGGGTCAGCGCTTCGGGCGCTAGACGCAAGCTGGCAGCAACAGGATCAGGCATCGGGCTTCCTTAACAATCAGGCGGGGCAGATGGCAGCATTCTGGCGCTGCCCATACCCGACTGGCAAGGAGCGCCGCAGGCCAAAGCATAGACAAGCCGAAACCCCGACGTAGAGCCGCGCCAAATCACTGTTTGCGACGATTGTTTTTGCAAAAAATCACGGAACCCCGCGATCGTGCCTAAACTCCAAACTGCGCGGCTGGACTAATGACCGGCCCACTGGCACCAGACGGGCCAGAACCCCTTGTCAAACTGGTATGCACATAAAGAGAACAAAGCTATGAAACGGATTCTTCTTGGTACTCTCTTCACCGCTGTATCCATCAACGCCATGGCTCAGGCGCCAGGCGGCCCGGATTGCGGTTGGGGCAACATGCTGTTCGAAGGCCAGCGTGGTACTCCGGCTCACTTCCTGGCATCCACCACCAACGGCACTTCCGGCAACGCAACCTTCGGCATGACATCCGGCACCAACGGTTGCGCAACCAATGCGTCGCTGACCTACGGCGGCAAATCCTGGTTTGCCATGAACGGCATGATGAACGAACTGTCCGAAGACATGGCCAAGGGTCAGGGCGAAGCGCTGACCACCTATGCCGTGGTACTGGGCGTCGCGCCGGAAGACCGTGCGCACTTCGCCGCTGTCACTCACGAGCACTTCCAGCAGATCTTCAGCAAGGCTGACGTGACTGCCGAAGATGTGCATACCAACACCCTGAACGTGCTCAAAGCCGACCCTCGTCTGGCCAAGTACGCAACTCAAGCTTAAGCTCGACCCGCCCCGCTTCTTTCGGGAAGCGGGTTTTGTTTTTTGGACCTGCCCCTCTTTGGGAGCGTCGGTAAGTCAACACGCAAATCCTGTGGGAGCGGGTTTGACTGACTGGCACTACCCTGGTCGGGGCTCAGTTTCTTTCGATTAAGTTGCCATCTATGTTCAAACGCCTTGCCTGGCTGGCGCTGTGTGTCTGCGCCCCACTGTCCGCCGCGCCTCACATCGACCCACAACGCTTGCAGCAACTGGCCAACGACCCTTTCTGGATATCCCTGGGCCATTACGAAACCGCCAAGCTCGGCGGCTGGCGCAGCTATGTCAGCGACCGGAAATTCTTCCTCGCCGCCGATGGCAATGAACATCCGGACCATGAACTGGCGGCGACTCTACAAGCCTTGTACGCCCCGGCCAGTGCCGGTGAACAACACGCGCAATGCGTCTACCCGGCGCGCACCCGCTGGCTGAAGGAACAACTCGACCTGACCGGTCTGCCAACGCCGGACTGCGCAGCGTTCAAACAATGGTTCAAGGACGTCTCGCCCGACAGCGCAGTGATGATCTTCCCGGCGGCCTACCTGAACAGCCCCTCCTCGATGTTCGGCCATACCCTGCTGCGCATCGACCAGGCCGAAGTGAAGAGCGACAAGACTTCGCTGCTCAGTTACGCGATCAACTTCGGCGCCTACATCGAAGGCTCGGACAACAGCATCATCTATGCCTGGAAAGGCCTGATGGGCGGTTATCCCGGCCTGTTCGCGATGGTGCCCTATCAGGAAAAGCTCTCGGAATACCGCAGCCTGGAAAACCGCGACCTGTGGGAGTACCGCCTTAACCTGACCCCACAGGAAACCGCGCGCATGGTCGAGCACGTCTGGGAGCTGAAGCAGATCAAATTCGACTATTTCTTCTTCGACGAAAACTGCTCATACCGCTTGCTGGAACTGCTGCAAGTGGCCCGTCCGGGCCTGCGCCTGACCGACCAATTCCCGCTCACGGCCATCCCCACCGACACCGTCAAGGCCGTGAAAGCGGCCGGGCTGGTGGAATCGATCCAGTATCGCCCGTCCCGGGAGCGCGAGTTGCTCAGTCGCGCCGAGCCGTTGAACCCGCAAGAGCAACAATGGGTGCTGAAAGTCAGCGCCGACCAGAAACAACTGCACGACCCGGCGTTCAAGGCACAACCCCGCGACCGCCAGGCGCTGATCATCGATGCCGCCTATCGCCTGGAGCGCTATCGCGCCAACGGCCAGGAACGCGATCCGGCGCGCGCCCAGCGCAGCTTCGAACTGCTGCGGGCGATCAACCAGAACCCGGCGCCGGAGCTGAATATCCCGCAACCCGGCCTGCCTGAAGACGGTCACGAGTCGCGCACCTGGCAGCTCGGTCTCGGCACCCGTGGAGACAAAGCCTTTGGTGAATACGGCTTGCGCATGGCTTATCACGACCTCAATGACAACAGCGAAAGCTTTCCCCTTGGCGCGCAGATCGAAATCCTGCAATTGAAGCTTCGCCAGTACGAAGGCAACGACTGGCAGGTGCAGCAACTGGACCTGGCAACCATTCGCTCCCTGACCCCGCGTAACGAATTGCTGCAACCGCTGTCATGGCAAGTCACAGGTGGCCTGGAACGGGTGCCGGGCAAGCACGATGACCAAACCCTGGTCAGCCATGTCAACGGCGGTGGTGGTGGAACCTGGCAACTGAGCGAGGACATGCTCGGATTTGTCCTGGGCACTGTGCGTATCGAGCACAACAACGACTTCGCCGAATTCATCGCGCCGGCCGCCGGTTTCAACAGTGGGGTGCTGTGGAAAAACCCGCTGGGCAATTTGAGCCTCGAAACCAAGGGCGATTTTTTCACCAATGGTGAAGTGCGCCGCAGCCTGAGCCTGAATCAGCAATGGGAGATCTCCCGCAATCTCGGACTGCGCTTGAGCGCCCAGCGGGAGTTCAGCCATTTGGCGTCGGCCGAGAACGAAGTGATGCTTGAGCTGAAGTGGTATCACTACTGACCCGAACGCACCGCAAATCCCTGTGGGAGCGGGCTTGCTCGCGAATGTGGTGAGTCAGTCAGCATTAATTTTGAATGACAGATCGCATTCGCGAGCAAGCCCGCTCCCACAGGGGTTATGTGGCGTTCGACAAAACCCATACACAGCTTTCACAAACGCTCGACGACCTGCTCGCCGCCCGGGCCTGTCACTCGCCGTAAGTCGCTTTCAGACATCCAGTGAAACCAAATGCCTGCGACCATGGCCCAAATTCTATATCGGGAGAATTTCATGAGCCGTGCCTTCGTCAATGAAGATAACGCCGCCGCGCAAGCCGATCAGCCCGTCGAACGCCAGGTCAGCGCGCAGCCCAATTACGTCACGCCGCAAGGCCTGAGCCTGTTGCAGGGTAAAGTCGCCGAACTGCAAAGCCTGCACGCCGAACAATCGGCAAAAGGCGAGCAGGCCGACAAGCAGCGCCTGGCCGATCTCGAACGTGACCTGCGTTACTTCAAGCAGCGCCTGGGCAGCGCTCAGGTGGTACCCGCCGCGACCTCGACCGAGAAAGTGCAGATCGGCAGTTGGGTGACTTACGCCGATGAACACGCCACCGAACGCCGGGTACAACTGGTGGGCGAAGATCAGGCCGATGCCGCCCACGGCCTGATCAATTGGGGTTCACCGCTGGGGCGGGCACTGCTCGGTGCACGACTCAACGATGAAGTGCTGTGGCAGCGGCCTGCCGGGGATCAACTGATTGAAGTGATCCGTATCGAGCCGACTTAGACCACGCCCTGAGCCAGCATGGCATCGGCAACTTTGACGAAGCCGGCAATGTTCGCGCCCTTGACGTAGTTGACCCGACCATTCTCTTCGCCGTAATGCACGCAGGCGTGGTGAATCGACTGCATGATCGCGTGCAGCTTGCTGTCCACTTCGCCACCGGTCCATGCCAGGCGCATGGCGTTCTGCGACATCTCCAACCCGCTCACCGCCACGCCACCGGCATTGGACGCCTTGCCCGGCGCGAACAGAATGTCGGCCTCGATGAACAGGTCCACCGCCTCCAGGGTGGTCGGCATGTTCGCGCCCTCAGCGACACAGATGCAGCCGTTGCGCAGCAAGGTGCGAGCGGCTTCGGCATCCAGTTCGTTTTGCGTCGCGCACGGCAGCGCGATATCGCAGCTCAGGCTCCACGGAAGCTCACCTGCACGGAACTCCAGGCCAAAACGGCCAGCCAGTTCACGGATGCGCCCGCGCTGTACGTTTTTCAGTTCCAGCACCGCCAGCCATTGCTCCTCGGTCAAACCGCTTTCGCAATACAGTGTGCCTTCGGAGTCGGACAGCGAAATCACTTTGCCGCCCAGGTCCATGACCTTGCGCGCCGCGTATTGCGCGACGTTGCCGGAGCCAGAGATCGCTACGCGTTTACTTTCCACGGCCAGGCCGCGGCGCTTGAGCATTTCTTCGGCGAAGTACACGCAACCGAAACCGGTGGCTTCCGGACGAATCAGGCTGCCGCCGTAGCTTGGACCTTTGCCGGTCAGCACGCTGGTGAACTGGTTACTCAGGCGCTTGTACTGACCGAACAGGAAACCGATTTCCCGCGCGCCGACACCGATATCCCCGGCCGGCACGTCAACGTCCGAGCCAATGTGGCGGTACAGCTCGCTCATGAAGGCCTGGCAGAAGCGCATGACTTCCGCGTCGCTTTTGCCTTTGGGGTCGAAGTCAGAACCACCCTTGCCGCCGCCCATGGGCAATGATGTCAGGGAGTTTTTGAAGGTCTGTTCGAAGGCGAGGAATTTCAGGACGCCCATGTTCACCGACGGGTGAAAACGCAGCCCCCCCTTGTACGGGCCAATCGCGCTGTTCATCTGGATGCGGAACCCGCGATTGACCTGGACCCTGCCCTGATCGTCGACCCATGACACGCGAAACACCACCGCCCGCTCCGGCTCGCAGATGCGCTCCAGGATGCCGGAGGTCAGGTAATGCGGATTGGCTTCAAGAAAGGGCCACAGGGTACGCAGGACTTCTTCGACAGCCTGGTGAAACTCGGGTTGATCCGGGTCGCGTTTTTTCAGGCGCGCAAGGAAGGATTCGACGGATTCGATCATGGAAAAGTCTCGGCAAATTTATTGTCGTTGGAGGAGATTGAGCCGGACTTTAACAAACGATTCGCGCACAAGAACAGAGCAAAATGTCGCATTAATGAAATTAAATGGTGCGTACGATATAAAACAGACCGCTTTTCGGCCTGATATTGCACCTGAATGGGGACTCACCATTAAATTCCTGCACCATCAGGAATACCACCTTCGCGAGCAAGCCCGCTCCCACAGGGATTCGATGTTGAATCGAGAACTGTGCCTTTCACAAAACCCTGTGGGAGCGGGCTTGCTCGCGAAGGCCGCTACTCGGTCTCACTGAAAAAAACGCAAAAAAAAACGGAGCCCGAAGGCTCCGTTCTTTTTATGTAACCAACCCGAAATCAGGCCAGTTTCTTGTGCCGTACACGATGCGGCTGGGCAGCCGCTTCGCCGAGACGCTTTTTACGGTCGGCTTCGTACTCGGTGTAGTTGCCTTCGAAGAACACCGCTTGCGAGTCGTCTTCGTACGCCAGGATGTGCGTCGCGACGCGGTCAAGGAACCACCGGTCGTGGGAGATCACAATGGCGGCGCCCGGGAAGTCCAGCAGGGCCTCTTCCAGAGAACGCAGGGTTTCAACGTCGAGGTCGTTGGACGGTTCGTCGAGCAGCAGGACGTTGCCGCCCTCTTTCAGGGTCAGGGCCAGGTGCAAGCGACCACGTTCACCACCGGACAGGTCCTTGACGAACTTCTGCTGATCGCCGCCCTTGAAGTTGAAGCGACCGACGTAGGTGCGCGACGGGATCTCGTAGTTGCCGATACGGATCTGGTCGGAACCGTCGGAAATCTGCTGGAACACGGTCTTGCTGCCGTCCAGGTCTTCGCGGCTCTGATCCACGCAAGCCAGTTGCACGGTTTCGCCGACTTCGATGCTGCCAGAATCCGGCGTTTCCTTGCCCATCAGCATGCGGAACAGGGTCGATTTACCAGCACCGTTACCGCCGATCACGCCGACGATGGCGCCTTTAGGCATGGAGAACGACAGGTTGTCGATCAGCACGCGGTCGCCGTAGCCCTTGGTGACGTTCTTGAATTCGATGACCTTGTCGCCCAGGCGCGGACCGGCCGGGATGTAGATCTCGTTGGTTTCGCTGCGCTTCTGGAATTCCTGCGATTGCATCTCTTCGAAGCGTTGCAGACGAGCCTTGGATTTCGACTGGCGGGCCTTGGCGCCTTTGCGCACCCATTCCAGTTCTTCCTTCATGGCCTTTTCATGAGCCGACTGCTGCTTGGATTCGGCAGCCAGACGATCGGACTTGGCTTCCAGCCAACCCGAATAGTTGCCCTCGTACGGAATGCCCGCGCCGCGGTCGAGTTCCAGAATCCAGCCAGCGACGTTGTCCAGGAAGTAACGGTCGTGCGTGATCGCAACCACAGTACCCGGGAAGTCGTGCAGGAAATGCTCGAGCCATGCAACGGAGTCGGCGTCCAGGTGGTTGGTCGGTTCGTCGAGCAGCAGCATGTCCGGTGCGGACAGCAGTAGGCGGCACAGGGCCACACGACGCTTTTCACCACCGGACAGGTGTTCGACCTTGGCATCCCAGGCCGGCAGGCGCAACGCATCGGCGGCGACTTCCAACTGGCGCTCCAGGTTGTGGCCGTCGCTGGCTTGCAGGATGGCTTCGAGCTTGGCCTGTTCGGCGGCCAGCTTGTCGAAGTCGGCATCCGGATCGGCGTATGCCGCGTAGACCTCGTCCAGGCGTGCCTGGGCGTCCTTGATCACGCTGACCGCCTCCTCGACCACTTCACGCACGGTCTTGGTCGGATCCAGTTGTGGTTCCTGCGGCAGGTAGCCGATGTTCAGCTCCGGCATCGGACGGGCTTCGCCCTCGAACTCGGTGTCGACGCCAGCCATGATTTTCAGCAGCGTGGACTTACCCGATCCGTTGAGGCCGAGTACACCGATCTTGGCGCCTGGGAAGAACGACAGAGAAATGTTTTTCAGGATTTCCCGCTTCGGCGGAACAACTTTGCCCAGCCGATGCATGGTGAATACGTATTGAGCCATGGAGAACCTAGGGTCAGTGACTGATGAATGATTAGGGCACAGGCGAAGCCTGGCCAGGCTGTGCGCGTCACCCGATTGAGAGCTTTCAATATAGGCGCGCTGAAAAAGCCTGATTATGGGGGCGTTCTCAATTAGTTTCCACGCCGCGTTGTCGCCTTAAAGCGGGCCAGGCAAGGCGCAGGCCGCTGGAAATGGTCGCTCCCTTTCCAAGGCCTGCAACGCAGCCTGGCCCGCTTTAAGGCACAACCCGAAGGGCCGGGTCTGCTGTTGTGCAGGGCTGCGTTGCTCGAAGCTTATTTGGAATGACCAAACCACGCTTCTCGCGCCTTGCCCTGCACAACAGCAGACCCGGCGCGGTGCGGAAACTAATTGAGAACGCCCCCCCGGAGCTGGAACGCTCCCGCGTAACCGGCAAAGCTACCTTAATGACCGATGGCAGTCCAGCCGACGGGCTGGGGCTGGCACTTCGCCACAACTCAAGGCATGCTAGCCGCCCTTCGGGCGTCCGGCTTATAGTGCACGTCGCGCCAGTCCAGCCAAACCGCAGGATTCCAGCTTGTCCAATGTCCCTCCGCCCCTGACTTCCAGTGCGCCGACCATAGCGCCCGGCTCCCCTCTGCGCGGAACCTTGAAGGGCACCTTGGCGACACTTGCATTGTTGCTGCTGGCATTGCTGTTCTGGCAGTTGCTCGATCAGTTGCGCGAAACCCAGAAAAACCAGCGCCAGTACACCATCGACTACACCGCCGATCTGGCCGCTCAGGTCAGCCTGAACATGGCACTCAACGCGCAGATCGCCCTCAACCTGTTGCCTATCGTCGAGCAACCGCAGGACGCCGACGAGTTGCAGGCCCTGCTACGCAAGCTGCAACAGTCGCTGCCGGAACTGCGCAGCCTGGCCTTGCTCAGCCCCTCAGGGAAAGTCATCCGTGACAGCGCTCCCGACAGCGATGACAGCGACTACCTGGGTGAACTGGTACGCCGCAGCCACGCCCAGGCGCACTACTTCAGCAATGCCACCGATGGTTCCGTGGTGCATTTATTGCTGCATCAGGCCAGCGGCAGTTCCCGGGGCTACTGGGCCTTGCGCCTGACACCGACCTTCTTTTCGTCCTTGACCAAGCAAAGCGAGACCGGCAGCCGTCCGTTGTGGCTGGTGGAAAACCGCATCAATCATCAGATCATCAGCCGTGACGAAGGGCTGCCCTCGGTCAATCCGGGCACACTGACCGAGGACGATGTCGCCAACAGTGTGCTGACGGTTCCGCTGAGCAGCAGCGATTGGCAATTGCGCGGCTTGTTTGACCGTCAGCGCGTACTGGAAGCGCTGCTGCCGGCGTTCATCGGCAAATGCCTGCTGGGCCTGGCGTTTTCCATGCTGCCGTTCATCGCTTTGCTGAACATGCGCCGGCGTCAACGCCAATTGCATGAGGGCCGTCGGCGTTATCAGGACATTTTCGAAGGCACCGGTGTGGCCTTGTGCGTCCTCGACATGTCAGGGCTGAAGAGCTTTTTCGACAAGGCACACCTGCAGGACAGCGAACAACTGCAAGCGTGGCTGGCGATCCCGGAAAAACGCCGACAACTGGTGCAGGAACTGCGGATCACCGAGGTCAACCAGGTCGCACTGCAGTTGCTCAATGTCGATAACGCCAATAAAGCCTGGAAGCTGCTGATCGACGGCCATCCGCTGGACGGCACCGCCATCGGTAACCAGGTGCTCGACGCGGTGCTCAATCAGCAGCAACAGCTTGAGCTGGAAATCAAATTGCAGGATGCCGGCGGTCGCGACCAGCACCTGTGGCTGGTACTGCGCCTGCCGCAAACCCAGGACGACTATAAATCGGTAATTTTGAGCATCACCGACATCACCAGCCGCAAGCTCATCGAACTGTCGTTGCAGGAACGCGAAGGGTTTTGGTCGGACGTGGTGCGTACCGTACCGGATCATCTGTATGTGCAGGATGTAATCAGCCAGCGCATGATCTACAGCAACCACCATCTGGGCCAGACGCTGGGTTACAACCGCACCGAACTGCACCAGATGGGCGAATACTTCTGGGAAATCCTCCTGCACCCCGAAGACGCCGACTATTACCACCGCTCCCGCCAGGTCCAGCGCCAGGCCGGTTATCGCCAGTTGATGCAGTGTCAGTTGCGCTTCCGCCATCGGGACGGCCAGTGGCGACGCTTCGAGATTCGCGAGCAGGCACTGGCGCGGGACAACGAGGACCAGGTCACGCGGATCATCGGCGTGGCCAAAGACGTCACCGACCAGATCGAAGCCAGCGAATCCCTGCGCGACAGCGAGCAGCGCTACCGCATGCTCGCCGAAAGCATCAGCGACGTGATTTTCTCCACTGACAGCCGCCTCAACCTCAATTACGTCAGCCCTTCGGTGCAAGCCGTGCTGGGCTATGACGCCGAGTGGATCTTCCAGAACGGCTGGCAATCGACCATCGCCAACCCGCAACAACTGACCGGCATCTACCACCTGATGGACCGGGTCAGCAAGGCGCTGGATCAGCCGGACCAACTGGCGGTGTTACGCAGCCAGGTACAAACCCAACTGTTCCTGTTCGATTGCCTGCGGGCCGACGGGCGCAAGATCCCCATCGAACTGCGTCTGGTATTGGTCTGGGACGAACACGGGACGTTCGAAGGCGTGCTTGGCGTGGGCCGCGACATCAGCCAGCAACGCCGGGCCGAAAAAGACTTGCGCATGGCCGCCACGGTATTCGAGCACTCGACCTCGGCGATCCTGATCACCGACCCGGCCGGCTACATCGTCCAGGCCAACGAAGCCTTCAGCCGTGTCAGCGGCTATGCCGTGGAACAGGTGCTCGACCAGTTGCCGAACATGCTGACCGTCGACGAGCAGCAAGAAGCGCATCTGCGTTATGTGCTCAAGCAATTGGGCCAGCACAGTACCTGGGAAGGCGAAGTCTGGCTCAAGCGCCGCAACGGCGAGCATTACCCGGCCTGGGTCGGGATTACCGCCGTACTAGACGACGAAGGCGACCTGGCCAGTTATGTGTGTTTCTTCAGCGACATCAGCGAGCGCAAGGCCAGCGAGCAGCGGATTCATCGCCTCGCCTACTACGACGCCCTGACCCACCTGCCCAACCGCACGCTGTTCCAGGATCGCCTGCACACGGCACTGCAATCGGCCGAACGGCAAAAGTCGTGGGTGGTGCTGATGTTCCTCGATCTCGATCGCTTCAAACCGATCAACGACTCCCTGGGCCACGCCGCCGGCGACCGCATGCTCAAGGAGATGGCCACGCGCCTGCTCGGTTGCGTCGACGATGACGACACTGTGGCGCGCATGGGCGGTGACGAGTTCACCTTGCTCCTGCAACCGCGCGCCAACCGTGAAATCGCCCTGAACCGGGCCATTCATGTGGCCGAACAGATTCTCGCCAGCCTGGTGAAACCCTTCGTGCTCGAGGGCCGCGAGTTCTTCGTCACGGCCAGTATCGGCATCGCCCTGAGTCCGCAGGATGGCAACGAACTCAGCCAGTTGATGAAGAACGCCGACACGGCCATGTACCACGCCAAGGAACGTGGCAAGAACAACTTCCAGTTCTATCAGGCGGACATGAACGCCAGCGCCCTCGAGCGACTGGAACTGGAAAGCGATTTGCGCCATGCCCTGGAACAGAACGAATTCGTGCTGTATTACCAGCCGCAGTTCAGCGGCGACGGCAAGCGCCTGACCGGTGCCGAGGCGCTGTTGCGCTGGCGTCATCCCCGCCGCGGGCTGGTGCCGCCGGGGGATTTCATTCCGGTGCTCGAAGAGCTCGGGCTGGTGGTGGATGTCGGCGACTGGGTGATCAGCGAAGCCTGCCGTCAACTCAAGGCCTGGCATCAGGCCAGGGTACGTGTGCCGAAGGTGTCGGTGAACATCTCGGCGCGGCAGTTCTCCGACGGCCAGCTCGGTACGCGCATCGCCACCATCCTCAAGGAAACCGGCCTGCCGCCGGCGTGCCTGGAACTGGAACTCACCGAAAGTATCCTGATGCGCGAAGTCAGCGAGGCGATGCAGATCCTCGACGGCCTGAAGAACCTCGGCCTGAGCATTGCAGTCGACGACTTCGGTACCGGTTACTCATCGCTCAACTACCTCAAGCAGTTCCCGATCGACGTACTGAAAATCGACCGCACCTTCGTCGACGGATTGCCGTCGGGCGAACAGGATGCGCAGATCGCCCGGGCGATCATCGCCATGGCCCACAGCCTTAACCTGGCGGTGATCGCCGAGGGTGTCGAGACCCATGAACAGCTGGACTTCCTGCGCGAGCACGGTTGCGACGAGGTGCAGGGGTATCTGTTCGGCCGGCCGATGCCGGCGGGGCGGTTTGAGGGGCAGTTCAGCAATGATGCGCTGTTCATGTTTGACTGAAGCCTTGCGGTGATGCGGGCGGCCCCCTTCGCGAGCAAGCCCGCTCCCACATTTGGAATGTGTTCCCCTGTGGGAGCGGGCTTGCCCGCGAAGAGGCCCGTCCAGGCACCGCATATCCGCTCATGAAGCCCACTTGTCTGCGACATGATGCCGTTTCATATGCCATCTAAAACCCATTGGGTTAGAATGCCCCCCTTTTCCGCCCCCGATCCCTGAGGACCGCCATGTTCAGCCGTGATTTGACTATTGCCAAGTACGACGCCGATCTCTTTGCCGCCATGGAGCAAGAAGCTCAGCGCCAGGAAGAGCACATTGAGCTGATCGCTTCGGAAAACTACACCAGCCCTGCCGTGATGGAAGCTCAAGGCTCGGTACTGACCAACAAGTACGCCGAAGGCTACCCGGGCAAGCGCTACTACGGTGGTTGCGAGTACGTCGACATCGTCGAGCAATTGGCTATCGATCGCGCCAAAGAGCTGTTCGGCGCCGACTACGCCAACGTTCAGCCGCACGCCGGCTCGCAAGCCAACAGCGCCGTTTACCTGGCCCTGCTGTCGGCCGGCGACACCATCCTGGGCATGAGCCTGGCCCACGGCGGTCACCTGACCCACGGTGCCAGCGTTTCGTCCTCGGGCAAGCTGTACAACGCCATCCAGTACGGCATCGACGCCAATGGCCTGATCGACTACGACGAAGTCGAGCGCCTGGCCGTTGAGCACAAGCCGAAAATGATCGTGGCCGGTTTCTCTGCCTACTCGCAGATCCTCGACTTCCCGCGCTTCCGTGCAATCGCCGACAAGGTAGGTGCCTACCTGTTCGTCGACATGGCCCACGTGGCCGGTCTGGTCGCCGCTGGCGTCTACCCGAACCCGGTTCCATTCGCTGACGTCGTGACCACCACCACCCACAAGACCCTGCGCGGTCCACGTGGCGGCCTGATCCTGGCTCGCGCCAACGCCGACATCGAGAAGAAGCTGAACTCCGCGGTATTCCCGGGTGCCCAGGGCGGCCCGCTGGAGCACGTGATCGCAGCCAAGGCGATCTGCTTCAAGGAAGCGCTGCAGCCTGAGTTCAAGGCATACCAGCAACAAGTGGTGAAAAACGCCCAGGCCATGGCCAGCGTATTCATCGAGCGTGGCTTCGACGTGGTTTCCGGCGGTACCCAGAACCACCTGTTCCTGTTGTCGCTGATCAAGCAGGAAATCTCCGGTAAAGACGCCGACGCCGCTCTGGGCAAAGCGTTCATCACCGTGAACAAGAACTCCGTGCCAAACGATCCACGCTCCCCGTTCGTCACCTCCGGCCTGCGCTTCGGCACTCCGGCTGTGACCACTCGTGGCTTCAAGGAAGCAGAGTGCAAGGAACTGGCCGGCTGGATCTGCGACATCCTGGCTGACCTGAACAACGAAGCGGTAATCGACGCCGTTCGTGAGAAGGTCAAGGCCATCTGCAAGAAGCTGCCGGTGTACGGCGCTTAATTGCGACGTTAAATCCGCAGCATGAAAAACCGGCCAAGTGATTGGCCGGTTTTTTTTCGCCCGCGATTTCCCTTTAGGCCACTGGTCAGACCGGTCATGCCAATTTTATGCTTTCCACTTGTAATCGAGAAAAAATCCAGCGTAGACTGCGCCTGCACTGGACATACCGGTAAGACCACAATAATTAAGTCCTGAATCTGATGTGCCCCGCACACGGCAGCCAGGACACCGACCAGGATTCCTCCCATGCTCAGATGGTGCTCGCGTTCAATCTTCCTCCAAGTGGTTCTCGGACTGGTGCTCGGCATCGTCTGCGGGCTGACCCTTCCCGAATACTCCGCCCAACTCAAACCCCTCGGCGACGGTTTCATCAAGCTGATCAAGATGCTCATCGGCTTGATCGTGTTCTGCGTGGTGGTCAGCGGCATCAGCGGCGCCGGCGACCTGAAAAAGGTCGGGCGCATCGGCCTGAAATCGGTGATCTACTTCGAAGTGCTGACCACCATCGCCCTGGTGATCGGCCTGGTGCTCGCCTTCAGCACCGGCATCGGCAGCGGTGCGAACATTCACCTGGAGCAGCTTTCCGCAGCCGACATGGGCGATATTGCCCAGCGCAGTCAGCACATGCACACCACTGCGCAGTTCTTGATGAACCTGATTCCGACTTCGGTGATCGGTGCCTTTGCCGATAACAATATCCTGCAGGTCCTGCTGTTTTCAGTGTTGTTCGGCAGTGCACTGAATCTGGTGGGCGAGGCGGCATCGGGTATTTCGCGGCTGATCAACGAACTCAGCCATGTGATCTTCCGCATCATGGGCATGATCGTGCGACTGGCACCGATCGGTGTATTCGGTGCGATCGCCTTCACCACCAGCAAATATGGCCTGGACTCGCTGCAGCACCTGGGCAGTCTGGTCGGCCTCTTCTACCTGACCTGCGTTGCCTTCGTGGCCCTGATTCTCGGCCTGGTGATGCGCCTTTCCGGCTTGAAGATGTGGCCGTTGCTCAAGTACCTGCGCGAAGAACTGCTGATCGTCATGGGCACCGCTTCGTCCGACGCGGTGCTGCCACAAATCATGCGCAAGCTTGAGCATCTGGGCATCGGCAGTTCGACGGTCGGGTTGGTGATTCCAACGGGGTACTCGTTCAACCTCGACGGTTTCTCGATCTACCTGACCCTGGCCATCGTGTTCATCGCCAACGCCACCGGCACGCCGCTGGCCATGACTGACCTGCTGACCATACTGCTGGTGTCGCTGATCACATCAAAAGGCGCCCACGGTATTCCGGGCTCGGCGCTGGTGATTCTGGCGGCCACCCTGACAGCCGTTCCGGCAATTCCGGTGGTGGGCCTGGTACTGGTGCTGGCCGTGGACTGGTTCATGGGCATCGGCCGGGCGCTGACCAACCTGATTGGCAACTGTGTGGCGACCGTGGCCATCGCGCGATGGGAAAAGGACATCGATGTGCAGCGGGCGAACAAGGTACTTTCCGGCCAGGCGGGTTATACCTTTCAGCCAAGAAAACCGGTTGCTCAAGCGGCAGCCAAAGAATTCTGAATGATCGCCGTGCCTGCCGACCGCAGGCACGGCTCGTGGAGCGAACAAGTGATTACCTCATCAACCGTCGTCAATTCAGTGGTAGAAAAACTTCGGGCCGCTTTGGCCCGAGGTCAGTGGCGCTCCGGCGAAATGTTGCCTGGGCAACGTGAGCTGGCCGAACAACTGGGTATCAGCCGTCCGAGCCTGCGTGAAGCCGTCATCGTTCTGGAAACCCTCGGACTGGTGCGCTCGATGCCGGGCAAAGGCGTGGTGGTGCTCGAAGCCAATCTCGCCGACAGCCAGGCCCATGACAACGCGGTGGCCGCAGCGAGCCTGGAAGACGTGCTGCAACTGCGCTACACCCTTGAGCCATTCATCGTCGGCCTGGTCGCGCAGTCCATCAGCAGCAAGGAGGTCGGGCAACTGCGCCTGACCTTGATGGACATGCGCGAAGCCCTGGAGGCCAATGACAGTGAAGCCGGCGTAAACGCCTACATTGCGTTCCACGAAGAGCTGTTCACGCTGACGTCGAACCCGATCTTCCAGAGTGTGGTGCAGCAAACCAGCAATGCCCTCAAGCAAAGCGCCGAAGTGTTGCGCAACTCCCCGGAGCATCTGGCCGAGCGACTTGAAGAAAACGAAGCCGTGGTGCGGGCAATCCGCAGCAAGAACAGCGCCCAGGCCAGCGCCGAGATGCGCCGGCACATACTGCGCGAAGGCCAACGCATGGGTATCGAACTGAACATCCCGGAAGACAACCTCGGCAGTTGAAACCTCTTCGAACTGGAGATCGGCCATGAACCGCTTCGCCTCGCCACAAACACTCGCCACCCTGCCCGTCCGCCCTTCAGTGGATGATCTGTACTCACGGGTCCTCGAGGCCATTTTCGAGCAGCGCATCCATTCGGCCAGTCGCTTTACGGAAGAAAGCCTTGCGCAGATGTTCGGTGCAAGGCGCAGCGACATGCGGGAGGTGCTGATGCGACTGTCCCATCAGCACATCATCCTCCTTCGCGCCAACCATCGCCCCCGCGTCGCCGAGCCTGATGCCGAGCAGACCCGACAGACACTGCATGCCCGGCGGCTGGCCGAGATCATGCTGTTGCGGCTGGCCAGTCAGCGAGCGTGCCCGCAAGACTTGAAGCGCCTGCGGACACTGGTCGAAAACGAGCGTCAATGCGCCGAGCGTGGCCGGGCGATTCGTTTGTCGGGAGAGTTTCATTTGCAGTTGGCACAAATGGCGGGAAATGCACCGCTAGCGCATTTTCTTGAGAGCCTTGTCCCACTGACTTCGTTGGCGATTGCGCAGTGTGAGGAGCAGATGCACAGCTGTTGTGCCTGGCAGGATCATTTGGCGATTGTTGATGCTGTTGAACGTGGAAATACTGCGACAGCGACCATGCTGATTAACCGGCATCTGGATCTTCTGGAACAGACACTGCTCAATACAGCCCGTGAACATTGTGTTGCCGGCTAGATCGCATCGCGGGCAAGCCCGCTCCCACAGTGTTCGAGGATGAGCACAGACATTGTGTTCAACCAGAAACCTGTGGGAGCCGGGCTTGCCCGCGATGGCGTCCTCAAAGACGCCATAAAAACCTCAGACCGCCGCCGCCCGTGCAAAACCCTCACGAATTTTCTCTTCCGGCAAATCGTCAGCAATGAACACGATCACGCTCTCGCGCACTTCGTCTTCAGCCCACTCGGTATCCCAGTCGAAACCATAAAGCTTCAGTACCCCCTGAAATACCATGCGCCGTGGTTCATCGAGGATGTTCAATACACCTTTGTAGCGCAGCAACTGCTTGCCATGTGCCTCCAGCAGTTCGTTCATGAACTCACTGAGCTTGTCGATATCCAGCGGCTTTTCAGTGCGCAGGACCAGACTGGAAATACGATCGATGGACGGTGCCTGGCTGACCGGTCGCAAACTCACACCGCCACCGAGGTCGGCGTTGAGATTGAAACCGCGTACGTCCAG
Organism: Pseudomonas sp. GNP012; assembly: GCF_054343835.1. Taxonomy (NCBI): domain Bacteria; kingdom Pseudomonadati; phylum Pseudomonadota; class Gammaproteobacteria; order Pseudomonadales; family Pseudomonadaceae; genus Pseudomonas; species Pseudomonas sp. GNP012. The sequence goes on from NZ_JBTGUU010000001.1 coordinate 4,631,794, forward strand.
CAATTCGGCCAGGTCGATCTTGCCGTGGTCGACCACGCGGATCGGGGCACGACGGTTGATGCGGGTCAGGCGCTCGCTCAACGCGGTGAAGGTCGGTTCGTCTACCAGATCGCGCTTGCTCACCAGCAAGCGGTCGGCGAAACCGATCTGGGCCTGGGCGATGGTCTGGGTCAGGTGCAAGTCGGCATGTGCCGCGTCGACCAGCGTGATGATGCCGTCGAGGATGTAGCGCTCGCGCAGTTCTTCATCGATGAAGAAGGTTTGCGCCACGGGTGCTGGGTCGGCCAGGCCGGTGCATTCGATCACGAGCCGGTCGAAGGCAATGTCGCCCTGGTCCAGACGTTCGAGCAGCAGATAAAGCGCTTTGGTCAGGTCGGTATGGATGGTGCAGCAGACGCAGCCGTTGGAGAGCGTCATCACTTGGACCGGTTCATCACCCAACAACTGGGTATCGATGCCGGCGTCGCTGAATTCGTTCTCGATCACGGCGATTTTCAGGCCGTGCTCGGCCTTGAGCAGGTGGCGCAACAGGGTGGTCTTGCCGGCGCCGAGGAAGCCGCTGAGGATCGTGACCGGGATGGGGGAGGACAAACTGGATCTCCTTTTTCACAAGATGAAAACACAACACAGAACAAATGTGGGAGCGGGCTTGCTCGCGAAGGGGTCGTGTCAGTCGACATGAATGTTGAATGACACACCGCTTTCGCGAGCAAGCCCGCTCCCACAGGTATTGCTGTTAATCCGACGACCGGATCAACAGCACTTCGGCCCACCCTTGCCACCGTAACGGGCTTCCTGACGCTCCCGAAAGAACATCTCGTAGCTCATCACCGGTTTGTCCGGGTGCTTGGTCTGCATGTGCTCGACGTAGTTGTCGTAGTCGGGCATGCCGACCATCAGGCGCGCGGCCTGACCGAGGTATTTACCGAGGCGACTCAGGTCATTGAACATGATGCAAATCCTCGATCACGCTTCCGGCAGAGCCTGGAATGGCGCTTCTTTATCCGTACGCTCTTTGCTGCCCCAGGCGGAAATACCGACCTTGAGCGCATAGAACAGGATGCTGAACACCACGCACAGAAACAGCGCGGTCAGCGTGGCGTTGGTGTAGGCGTTGAAAATCACGTGCTGCATCTGCGTGATGTCCTTGGCCGGGGCGAGGATCTGGCCGTTAGCCAATGCATCGCTGTATTTTTTCGCCAGGGCGAGGAAGCCGATCGCCGGGTTGGCATCGAACAGCTTGATGAAGCCGGCGGTGGTGGTGCAAATCAGCAACCACATGGCTGGTACCAGGGTCACCCAAATGTAGCGCTGGCGTTTCATCTTGATCAGCACCACGGTGCCGAGCATCAGCGCGATACCGGCCAGCATCTGGTTGGAGATACCGAACAGCGGCCACAAGGTGTTGATGCCGCCCAGCGGGTCGATCACGCCCTGGTACAGCAGATAACCCCACATGGCCACGCAACCGGCGGTGGCGATCAGGTTGGCGGTCCAGGACTCGGTGCGGCGCAAGGCCGGCACGAACGAGCCGAGCAGGTCCTGGAGCATGAAGCGCCCGGCACGGGTACCGGCGTCGACTGCGGTCAGGATGAACAGCGCTTCGAACAGGATCGCGAAGTGGTACCAGAACGCCATGGTGTTCTCGCCCGGCAGAACACTGTGCAGGATCTGCGCGATCCCCACCGCCAGGGTCGGCGCACCACCGGCACGGGCCAGGATGGTGGTTTCACCAATGTCATGGGCCACCGCTTGCAGGGCTTCCGGGGTAATCGCGAAGCCCCAGTTACTGACGGCTGTGGCAACGGCCACAACATCACTGCCGACCACGGCCGCCGGGCTGTTCATGGCGAAGTACACGCCAGGCTCGATCACCGAGGCGGCGACCATCGCCATGATGGCCACGAACGATTCCATCAGCATGCCACCGTAACCGATGTAGCGGGCATTGGTTTCGTTATCCAGCAGCTTCGGCGTGGTACCGGAAGAGATCAGCGCGTGGAAACCCGACACCGCGCCACAGGCGATGGTGATGAACAGGAACGGGAACAGACCGCCCTTCCAGACCGGGCCGGTGCCGTCGATGAACTGTGTCAGGGCCGGCATTTTCAGCTCGGGCATGGTCACCAGGATGCCGATGGCCAGGGCGACGATGGTACCGATTTTCAGGAAGGTCGACAGGTAGTCACGGGGCGCCAGGATCAGCCACACCGGCAACACGGCGGCAACGAAACCGTAGCCGATCAGCATCCAGGTGATCTGGATACCGGTAAAGGTAAAGGCCTTGGCCCACACCGGATCCGCGGCAATCTGCCCGCCGAGCCAGATCGAGCCGAGCAGCAACAGCACGCCGATCACCGAGATCTCACCGATGCGGCCCGGGCGGATGTAGCGCATGTAGATGCCCATGAACATCGCGATCGGGATGGTCGCCATCACCGTGAAAATGCCCCAAGGGCTCTCGGCCAGGGCCTTGACCACGATCAGCGCCAGCACCGCGAGGATGATGATCATGATCAGGAAGCAACCGAACAGCGCGATGGTGCCGGGGATGCGGCCCATTTCTTCACGGACCATGTCGCCCAGGGAGCGGCCGTTGCGGCGGGTGGACATGAACAGGACCATGAAGTCCTGCACAGCACCGGCCAGCACCACGCCGGCGATCAGCCACAGCGTGCCGGGCAGGTAGCCCATCTGCGCCGCCAGTACCGGGCCGACCAGCGGACCGGCACCGGCAATGGCCGCGAAGTGGTGACCGAACAGCACGTGTTTGTTGGTCGGAACATAGTCCAGACCATCGTTATTGAGCACAGCCGGCGTGGCCCGTCGCGCATCGAGCTGCATGACATTGTTGGCGATGAACAGACTGTAGTAACGGTATGCGACCAGATAGATGGCCACGGCAGCGACCACAATCCACAAGGCATTGATTGCCTCCCCTCGGCGTAATGCCACAACACCCAGGGCGCACGCACCTACGATTGCCAGCACCAGCCAGGGCAGATGGCGTAGCGGGCTATTATTATTTTTCATTTTATTATTCCAGCCAGAGTGGACAAGAAAGACAGCCACACCGAGTTTAGCGCTCCTGACGGCAAAGGCCATACCCCGACATAGGTCTGGACACCCGCCAGCGCTGGCAGCCTTGAAGAATGCCGGTCTATAGTCAGCGTACATCTACGAGGATCGTGCCATGAGCGAGCACCCTGCCGACCGTCGCCGCTTCAAACGTATTGCATTCGATGCCCGAACCGAGCTGAGTCAAGGTGAGTTCACCTGGCCGGTGAAGTTGGTTGATCTGTCGTTCAAAGGGGTGCTGATTGAGCGCCCCGATTCGTGGCAGGGCAATCCGCAGCAGGATTTTCTGATCGACATTCATCTGAGCGAAGACGTCGACATCACCATGGATGCGAAACTGGCCCACGATGACCATGGCCAACTCGGGTTTGTCTGCCTGCACATCAGTCTGGAGTCCATCGAACGGCTGCGACGGCTGATCGAGCTCAACCTGGCCGACGAGGTCGAACTCGAACGGGAGTTGGGGGCACTGATCGAAATCTGAGCGCACCTCCCTGTAGGAGCTGCCGCAGGCTGCGATCTTTTGATCTTGAAAATGCAAGATCAAAAGATCGCAGCCTGCGGCAGCTCCTACAGGGAGACAATCGTTACTCGAAGAGTGCATCGAGCGCCTGCTCCAGACGGGTCACGGCAATAATCTGCAACCCCGGTGGCGCCTCCTTCGGTGCATTACCCTTGGGCACGATGGCCCGCTTGAAGCCGTGCTTGGCAGCCTCCTTCAAACGCTCCTGACCGCTCGGCACCGGTCGCACCTCACCGGACAGCCCCACTTCGCCGAACACCAGCAGATCGTGAGGCAACGGCCGGTTGCGCAAACTGGACATCACCGCTGCCATCAACGCCAGATCGGACGCCGTTTCGAGCACCTTGACCCCGCCGACCACGTTGAGAAACACGTCCTGGTCGTGGGTCGGAATGCCACCATGACGGTGCAGCACCGCCAGCAGCATCGCCAGCCGGTTTTGATCCAGCCCCAGCGTGACCCGCCGCGGGTTGGCCAAATGACTGTCGTCCACCAGCGCCTGTACCTCCACCAACATCGGCCGCGTGCCTTCCCACGTCGCCATCACCACACTGCCCGGGACCTCTTCCTGGGCCCGGGTCAGAAAAATCGCCGAAGGGTTGGAGACTTCTTTCAGGCCCTTGTCAGTCATGCCAAACACGCCCAGTTCATTGACTGCACCGAAACGGTTCTTCACCGCGCGCAGCAGACGCAGACGCCCGTCGGACTCGCCTTCGAAATACAGCACAGTGTCGACCATGTGCTCCAGAACCCGAGGGCCCGCCAGCGCGCCTTCCTTGGTGACGTGCCCCACCAGGAAAATCGCCGTACCGCTCTGCTTGGCATAACGCACCAGCAACGCCGCGCTTTCACGCACCTGGGATACACCACCCGGTGCCGATTGCAGTTGCTCGGTAAAGATCGTCTGGATCGAGTCGATCACCATCACCCGGGGCTTTTCCTGGCGGGCCGTGGCAATGATGGCTTCGATGCAGGTTTCGGTCATGACCCGCAGTTGATCCTGAGGCAACCCCAGGCGTCGCGCACGCATGGCCACTTGCTGTTGGGATTCTTCACCGGTGACGTACAGCGCCGGCATGCTCTTGGCGAGGTTACACAACGTTTGCAACAGAATGGTCGACTTGCCGATGCCCGGATCGCCACCGATCAGCACCACAGAGCCATCCACCAGGCCACCACCCAGAACCCGGTCGAGTTCGCTGGAAGCGGTGGAGAAGCGAGGAACTTCTTCGACACTGACTTCGGCCAGCGTCTTGATCTGCGCCTGCTGCCCGGCCCAGCCGGTCCGACCGCTGGGGGCGGCTGCCCCGCCGCTTTCCACCATGGTTTCGGTGAGCGTGTTCCAGGCCCCGCATTCACCACACTGGCCGGCCCATTTTGGGAAGGTTGAGCCGCACTCGGTGCAGCCGTACATGCGCTTGGCCTTGGCCATCGGAACTCCCGGAAAAAACGCGATGATAGCTCAGCTGAGGCACGCGAGTGCGGGCAGATATTTTATAATCTCTTGAATGATGTCAAATAGCCTTATTGCATTCGTGTTTTTTTGAAACACGACCGCTATACAAAAATTTTGTATAAGTTTCCACCCAACACACTCAAAAAACTCTTGATACGAGCCTCACTACTGCCTTAAAAACTTATACAAGCTTTATTCACCTTCATACCTGATGCATAACTTAAAAACACTCAAACAAAACCGAGCACAAACTAACAAAACAGTTAACAGCACTGCAACTGCAGTCAAATTTCAATGGCGGTTTTTTTGTTTAACAACTACCCGAACAATTCCAACATCCCAACTCAAGGATGGTCCTTCAACCTGGTTCGCTCATACAGCGAAGTCATATCGCTGAAAAAAAGCCGAAAGCGAACTGCCGCAGACGGGCTGACCGGCCCACAGATGAGATCAATCGGCGAGTTCTCCATGACCACCCGGATCGATTGCCGGCAAGCACGGCACGCCGTTGACTCGAGCAGAATGCGATTGGCTGATTTACACTGCGCACATCAACCTCATCTGTAACAAGGAAATAACCTATGGGCGTGCTAAACGAGTTCAAGGCCTTCGCGGTCAAAGGCAACGTGGTCGACATGGCCGTCGGCATCATCATCGGCGCGGCCTTCGGCAAGATCGTTACATCGTTTGTCGGTGACCTGGTCATGCCGCCAATCGGGATGCTGATCGGTGGCGTGGACTTCAGTGATCTGGCCATAACACTCAAGGCAGCAGACGGTGCGACTCCGGCGGTGGTGCTGGCCTATGGCAAATTCATCCAGACCATCATCGACTTCATCATCGTCGCCCTCGCGATCTTCGTGGGCGTCAAGGCCATTAACCGCCTGAAGCGCGAAGAGGCCGTGGCCCCTAGCCTGCCGCCGGTTCCAACCAAGGAAGAAGAGTTGCTGGGCGAGATCCGCGACTTGCTCAAGGTCCAGAACAACCGGCCGTGACCGCACCCGCATAAAAACGGCGCCTTCGAGGCGTCGTTTTTTTACCAGAAGTTTTCCACCGCCACCTGACCGGGTCGCCGGCTGAGGCTCAAGTGCATGTCCCGCTGTTTAAGCAGCTTGCGCGTGTCATCGATCATCTGCGGATTGCCGCACAACATGACCCGTGAGTGTTCAGGCGTCAGCGCAACACCCGCGGTGCGCTCCAATTCGCCGCTTTCAATCAGTGTGGTGATACGCCCGTTCAATGAGCCAGGATGCTGTTCACGAGTGACCGTGGTGATCAATTGCAGTTTGTGTGCGTACTCGGCCAGATAGTCACGTTGCGTCAGCCCCGCGATCAGTTCCTGATAAGCCAGTTCCCGGGCTTCACGAACGCTGTAGACCAGGATAATCCGCTCGAATCTCTCCCAGACTTCGAAATCCTGCAGTATCGACAGGAACGGCGCCACGCCGGTCCCGGTGGATAACAGCCATAGATCGCGCCCATCGACAAAACGGTCCGGCGTCAGGTAGCCAAAGGCCTGGCGGTCGACCAGCAATTTGTCGCCAACAACCAACCGGCTGAGCTCGCTGGTGAACTCACCGCCCGGTACGACAATGGAAAAGAACTCGAGGAACTCGTCAAAGGGTGAGGACACCATGGAGTAAGCGCGCCATACCGTGCTGCCATCAGCCCTGGTGACGCCCAACCGGGCAAACTGCCCCGCCCGAAAACGAAACCCCGCATCCCGCGTGGCACGCAGGGTAAACAGGTTCGGGGTCAACGGATGAACCTCGAGCAAGGTCTGACGGGTAAATTTTTCTTCGCTGACGGACATGGAAGGCTCCAATCAAAAGATACCTCAGTGTCCCGCAAAGACGGCAGCATAAACACAGACATTTTGTAGTGTTATTGAATGTGCAACTTATTGATTATTCGAATCGAGAAACACCAGCCAACTTAAAATGACATATGGCATTTAACATTTCACGCACGACTTAAGAACACGGCACACAGTTTTCAGCAGTTAAAAGAGCAAAATCGTTGGACTACAGTTGTCAGAAATATCCTACACTCCGTCACGTGCCGGATCTCGGATCCAAAACCGGCACCCTCCGGGAACATACTGTTGGAGACCCCGTATATGGAAATCTGGAAGGAGTCACAGCTTCAACTGCTTTCTCAAACACAGGACATTAATACGGCCTATCGAATATCACTGAATTTCGTCAGGAACCTTGGATATAAATTTTGTGCCTTTTCAACCATTTCAGCCAACAGTCGCACTGATTGCTGCCCCGTCAACCTGAACAACTATCCACACAACTGGAACACACAGTATGAACAAAGCAATGCCTGCGAGATTGACCCAGTAGCGGCCTATTGCAATCACTCCATGCTACCCGTGCTTTGGAGCAAAGAGCTCTTCTGCGCAACCCCGTGGTTATGGCAACTGCTGCAACAGCAAGGCTTGGCGCATGGCTGGTCGCAAGCAATCCACGATGAAGAAACCGGCCTGCGCAGCATTCTCAGCCTGGCCCGAAGCCATTGCCCGATTTCAGCCTATGAGCTGTACGAGAATCTTGGATTCTCGGTGTTCATCAGTCGCCACCTGCACGCCCTGGCGATCGGGATGCAACCGAAAAAACCGGTTCGCACTCAAGCGCCCCCCTTGTCACGGCGGGAAATCGAAGTATTGAAACTGTCGGCCGATGGCAAGACGGCTTATGAAATTGCCAGGATCCTCAATTTGAGTGAACGCACGGTCAACTTTCATGTGCACAGGGCTATCGAAAAGCTCGGCGTCAACAACAAGATGGCGGCAGTCATGGCCGCGGTCCGGGCCAAAGTCATCTGAAAACGCCCGACTGCGGGAAAACCTGCGGGTAATCCAGACAAAAAAAACGTACCATTTGCGGTCCCTCCTGAGTGATGGCGTGTAAACCTTCACGACGCAGTACACTCGGACGGCTCCGCCCGCACCAACGCCTGAGGGCAGCGGGACATCCGTTGATTACCCAGAGCCCCGCCCCATGCCTTTGCTCGAAACACCCTTCGCCAGCCTCGACCTGATCCGCCAGCCTGAACAGCAGAACGAACCGTTGCAAGCTTTCGATGCGGCTGATGAATACCTGCTTAACCATCTGGCCGAACAGCAACCGACGGCCGATACCCGGGTATTGGTGCTCAACGACAGTTTCGGCGCCTTGGCGGCCAGCCTGGCGGGCAAGGTGCGGGTAGTCAGTAGCGGTGATTCATTCCTGGCCTTGCAGGGTCTTGAAAAGAACCTGGTGCGCAACGGCCTGGCGTTTGATGCGGTACCGAGCGTCCCCGCCAGCGAGCCCCCCGTCGGGCCATTCAACTGCGTGCTGATCCGCGTACCGAAAACCCTGGCATTGCTGGAAGAGCAACTGATCCGCCTGCAAGGCCAACTGGCACCCGGCGCCCAAGTGGTCGCCGCGGCCATGATCAAGCACCTGCCTCGGGCAGCGGGCGATTTGCTGGAGCGTTACATCGGCCCCGTACAAGCTTCGCTGGCGGTGAAGAAGGCGCGGTTGTTGATTGCCACGGCGCAAGACAAACCCTCGGTTGAGTCGCCTTACCCGACACGCTACAGACTCGACGAACCGGCTATCGAACTGCTCAACCACGCCAATGTGTTTTGCCGCGAAGGCCTGGACATTGGCACCCGGGCGTTTTTGCCACACCTGCCGAAAAACCTTGGCTCGGCGCGGGTTGCCGATCTCGGCTGCGGCAACGGCGTCCTGGCCATCGCCAGCGCCCTGCAAAACCCCGAGGCCCACTACACGCTGGTGGACGAATCGTTCATGGCCGTGCAATCGGCTGCCGAAAACTGGCGCGCAGCGTTGGGTGAGCGGGAAGTGATCGTGCGTGCCGGCGATGGACTGGCCGGCCAGGAAGCGCAATCGCTTGACGTGGTGCTGTGCAATCCGCCGTTTCACCAGCAACAGGTCGTGGGCGACTTCCTGGCCTGGCGGATGTTCCAGCAAGCGCGCGAAGCGCTGGTTGTGGGCGGCGCGCTGTACATCGTCGGCAATCGTCACCTGGGTTACCACAGCAAGCTGGCGCGATTGTTCCGTGGCGTCGAGCAAGTGGCGGCCAATCCGAAATTCGTGATTCTCAAGGCGCGCAAGTAACAGGCAAAAAAAACCCTCCGCTCGGAGGGTTATAAATCCGCGCCTTGAGGCTGCGGGAGAGATGTCAGTGCGTCGTCAGGCCGGCTGCGTTCATGAACAGACGCATCAGGCTGGCGACGATGAACAAGGCGCCCACGCTGCCGACCCAGATCAGGGCCAACCAGCCAAGCCGCTGCCACAGCGGTTTTTTTTCGGCTTCTTCGATGTCGTGCAGGGTGTGTTTGCCGGACATGACTCAATTCTCCAGTAGAGAGGGTTGGCGCCTTTGAAGACGCCATCGCGAGCAAGCTCGCTCCCACAGGTTCGTTGTGCAGCACACTAGTGATACCCGTCTTCATGGGTGACCTTGCCGCGGAACACGTAGTAGCTCCAGAAGGTGTAGCCCAGGATGAACGGGATGATGAACAGCGTACCCACCAGCATGAAACCCTGACTTTGCGGCGGCGCGGCGGCGTCCCAGATCGAGATTGACGGCGGGATGATGTTCGGCCACAGGCTGATGCCCAACCCGCTGTAACCGAGGAAGATCAGCACCAGGGTCAACAGGAATGGCGTGTAATGCGCGTTGCGGGCCACGGCGCGGATCAGGCCGTACATCGTCACCAGCACCAGAATCGGCACCGGCATGAACCAGAACAGATTCGGCATGGTGAACCAGCGTGCGGCAATTTCCGGGTGGGCCAACGGGGTCCAGATGCTGACGATGCCGATCACCGCCAGCAGGACGAAGGCCAATGGCCGTGCCAGGTCATGCATCTGCTCCTGCAACTTGCCTTCGGTCTTCATGATCAGCCAGGTGCAACCGAGCAGCGCATAGGCCACCACCAGTGCCGCGCCACAGAACATCGTGAACGGTGTCAGCCAGTCCAGTGAACCACCGGCGAACTGCCGGTTGACCACCGGCAGCCCATCGATGAACGCACCGAGCGCAACGCCTTGGAAGAACGTCGCGGTGACCGAGCCACCGATGAACGCCTTGTCCCACAGGTGGCGCTTGTCGTCCTTGGCCTTGAAGCGGAACTCGAAGGCCACACCGCGGAAGATCAGCCCGATCAACATCAGGATCAGCGGCAGGTACAACGCCGAGAGCACCACCGAATAGGCCAGCGGAAACGCGCCGAACAATGCCGCGCCGCCCAACACCAGCCAGGTCTCGTTGCCGTCCCAGACCGGGGCGACGGTGTTCATCATCACATCGCGATCGGTCTTGCCCGGAATGAACGGGAAGAGAATGCCGATGCCCAGGTCGAAACCGTCCATGACCACGTACATCATGATGCCGAAGATGATGATCACGGCCCAGATCAGCGGAAGATCAATACCCATGATTCAAATCTCCTTGGTCAGGCTGTGGCCGGCATCGGTGTGATCGTCGTCGGCTGCGGACAGCGGACGGGCCGGAGTGCGTTTCTGGCCGGGGCCTCCATCGTTGGTTTCCTTGCCTTCGTCGATCTTCGGCCCCTTGCGCACCAGGCGCATCATGTAGCCAAGTCCGGCGCCAAACAGGGCGAAATACACCACGACGAACAGGATCAGGGTAATGCTCATCTGCATGACGCTATGGTTGGACGATGCATCCGCCGTGCGCATCAGGCCGTAGACCACCCACGGCTGGCGGCCGATTTCGGTGGTGAACCAGCCGGCGAGGATCGCGATCAGGCCTGACGGCCCCATCCACAACGCCAGGTACAGGAACGGCCGCGAGGTGTAGAGGGTGTCACGCTTGCGCAGCCACAAGCTCCACAAACCGGTGAGGATCATCAGCAAACCCAGGCCCACCATGATCCGGAACGACCAGAACACAATGGTCGAATTTGGCCGGTCTTCAGGCGGGAACTCCTTGAGCGCCGGCACCTGTTTGTCCAGGGAGTGCGTGAGGATCAGGCTGCCCAGGTACGGGATCTCGACGGCGAACCTGGTTTTTTCCTCCTTCATGTCCGGCCAGCCGAACAGGATCAGCGGAGTCGCCTCGTTACCCTTGTTTTCCCAGTGCCCCTCGATCGCGGCGATTTTCGCCGGCTGATGCTCAAGTGTATTGAGGCCGTGGAAGTCGCCGATGACCGCCTGGATCGGCGCAACGATCAATGCCATCCACATGGCCATCGAGAGCATTTTACGGATCGCCGGGTTGTCCTTGCCGCGCAGCAAATGCCAGGCCGCAGAGGCCCCCACGAAGAAGGCCGTGGCTACGAACGCCGCAGTGGCCATGTGCATCAGGCGATAGGGGAACGACGGGTTGAAGATCACTGCCAGCCAGTCGGTGGGTATGACCTGCCCGTTGACGATCTCGAAACCCTGCGGGGTCTGCATCCAACTGTTGGACGCGAGAATCCAGAAGGTCGAGATCAGCGTACCGATGGCCACCATCACGGTGGCGAAGAAGTGCAGGCCACGCCCGACCTTGTTCCAGCCAAACAGCATGACCCCCAGGAACCCCGCCTCGAGGAAGAACGCCGTGAGCACTTCATAGGTCAGCAACGGCCCGGTAACCGATCCGGCGAAGTCCGAGAAGCGGCTCCAGTTGGTACCGAACTGATAGGCCATGACCAGGCCGGAAACCACGCCCATGCCGAAGTTGACGGCAAAGATCTTCGACCAGAAATGGTAGAGGTCACGGTAGGTGTCGTTATGGGTTTTCAACCACAGGCCTTCGAGTACCGCCAGGTAACTCGCCAGGCCGATGGTGATGGCCGGAAACAGGATGTGGAACGAGATGGTGAACGCGAACTGAATTCGGGCGAGATCAAGTGCCTCTAAACCGAACATAAGTCTTCCTCTGTCAGGTAGTACGGCTGCTGGCTGGAAGCCTGCACCCACGGCCCCACGGATATGGAGTGTGGCGAATCTCTGTTTGTTCTTTTTTTTGCACGCATCACAACGCAGGGAATCTGGCCTTGCGGCCGCCGGATCAATTCCTTTTGCGGGTTTTGATCTGGATCAATCAACGTTGAAAGAGTAGTCCCAATTTCGGGGATGAACCGCGTGGTCTATTGCCGCGTGACAAGTTGCCTCATGGCCTTGGTCACGAGTTGAAATACATTTCCTGTGGGAGCGGGCTTGCTCGCGAAGGCTGAGTGTCAGTCAACATTGATGTTGAAGCTGATGCCCCCTTCGCGAGCAAGTCGAATCGTCGCACCGCCGCTCCCACAGGAAAATCGATGTCTGGCTAACTAATTTTTTAGTCATGGCAACTTCTTGTTACAGGTTGGTGATAATCTCGCTGTTCCCCTCTCCCCAGATTTCCCCGCAGATGCCCAGCCAAGAGCCCTTGCTGTTACGTCACCATCGCCCTTTTCTTGCGTTCTGGCTGGCCCGGATCTTTACCGCCAGCGGCTTCCAGATGCTCACCGTGGCCATCGGCTGGAACCTGTATCAATTGACCGGCAATGTGCTCGACCTGGGGCTGGTCGGCCTGGTCGAGTTCGCCCCGCGCGTGCTGTTCATGCTGCACACAGGGCACGTCGCCGACCGCTATGACCGGCGCAAGGTCGCGGCGATCTGCCAGTCCTTGCAGGCATTGATCGCCCTGTCGCTGGCCATTGGCAGCGCGACCGACCATGTCACTCGGGAAATGATCTTCATCCTGGCCTTCCTGCTCGGTGCCGCGCGTTCCTTTGAAATGCCGACCACCCAGGCCCTGCTGCCAAGCATCGTACCCAGCGCGCTGTTTCCCCGGGCCGTGGCCGCCGCACAATCGGCCCAGCAATCAGCCACCATCGTCGCCCCGGCCCTCGGCGGTTTGCTCTACGCCTTCGGCAGTGTCTGGGTGTATGGCCCCACGGTGCTGCTGTATGTCATCGCCTGTTCGCTGATGCTCAACCTGCCGGCCCGGCAGACGCCGCTGAACAAGGGCAAGGCCACGCTGGATTCACTGCTCGCGGGCATCCGCTTCATCCGCAGTCGTCCGGACATTCTCGGGGCGATCTCCCTCGATCTGTTCGCGGTGCTATTGGGGGGGGCCACGGCACTGCTGCCGGTGTTCGCCAAGGACATTCTGCTGACCGGCCCGTGGGGACTAGGCCTGTTGCGCTCGGCACCGGCAGTGGGTGCGCTGCTGATGTCGCTGTTCCTGGCGCGCTTTGCCGTGGAGCGCAATGTCGGGCGGGTGATGTTCACCGCCGTGGGCATCTTCGGCGTGGCCACCATCGCCTTCGGCCTGTCGACCTCGTTCTGGTTTTCCCTGGCGGTGTTGGTGGTGTTGGGCGCGGCAGACATGATCAGCATGGTGATCCGCGCATCGTTCGTTCAACTGGAAACCCCGGACGAAATGCGCGGCCGGGTCAGCGCTGTGAACGGTCTGTTCATTGGTGCCTCGAACCAGTTGGGCGAATTCGAATCGGGCCTGACTGCCCACTGGTTCGGCACCGTGCCAGCCGTGGTCATGGGCGGGATCGGCACGCTGGTGGTGACCGGGGTGTGGGTCAAACTGTTCCCGACCCTGGCCAGCCGCGATCGCATGCACGTGGCTAAAGATGAAGAGAAGCAAGAGGCGAAAGTCTAAGCGGGCTACACCAACAACTCCCCCGCCACCGCCGCACGCGTGGCTTTTCCACAGAGTTGTTCCACCAGCGCCAGGGCAAATGCCAATGCGCCAGCCGAGCCCTGGGCGGTGATGCAATTGCCATCGACCACTACCGGTTGATCGACGAAGTTACAGCCCAACAGTTGATGGCTGGCCGATGGCAGGCAGGTCATGCGCCGTTGACGCAAAACGCCAAAGGCTTGCAGCGCCACGGCGGGCGCTTCGGCGATGCCGGCGAACAGGCGGCCTGCTGCCGCCTGGTCCTTGATCAATTGTTGCAGGGGTTGGTGGGCTGCCAGGTGCTGCGCCCCCACGGCGCCCCCCGGCAAGGCAATCAGGTCGAAAGGCTGCGCCAGCAAGTCCACCAGCATGGCATCGGACGTCAGCCGAGTGCCGCGTGCGCAAGTGAGCATGCGTCGCCCTTCGATACTGGCCACCACCACTTCTATTTTGGCGCGGCGCAGTACGTCGATCAGGGTCACGGTCTGCAGGTCATCGGTACCCTCGGCGAGGGCAATCAAGGCTCTAAAGGTCATCAGGTACTGTCCACGGAATGATCTTTTAAGCGTAGTCAGCTTTCCCGCGCCTTGTTCGAGACATGTGGCTACTGGATGTAAAGCTGCGTCGACATCGTATTGCCGGGCGCATTGATCGAGGTATTGCTGAAGGTCAATGTGCCTTCCTGCTTACCCGCCAGATCGAGTGCATACAAATAGCCGACGGTTTTTTCCCCGGGGGTGCAACTGGTCAGGTTGCCGTTCTTGAACGCGCAGACCGGTGTGCGGGTGCCATTCACTTCAAAACCGTCCAGGGCGACATGGGCCTCACGCCCGTAACCCACTTCCAGCACGTACACCGTGATGTTCGGGCCATTGTGATCGCAGCGCGTCCGGGTTTGCCCTTCGTCGATATTTTCAACGCCACAGGACGGCGACGCGACTTTGAGCACTTTCAATTGACTCAATGGCGGGGCCGATGCCGCCGTGGCCGTTTGCGCCCCGAGAAGCAACGCCACCAATACGCCGAACACGCTAACCAGACGCCTTTTCATGCAGTCCTTTCCACCCCCGAAAAACCAGCGCGCAGTATGGCGCACTTGGCTTTGTCGCAAAACATCGACGACGATCACCGCCATAAGCAGCCATATTCCCAAGCTACTGGTATGATGCGCGGCTTTTTCCGGCCCACAGTAATTTCCAGGCGCGTTCTGCTGCCTGTGCTTTGCTGTTGAGGTCGATACATTCACGGCGCCCGGCGCGCCACGGGGAGCAGACATGCTGGAAAGGCTGTTTCAACTCAAGGCACACAACACCAACGTGCGGACCGAGATTCTGGCGGGCGTCACGACCTTTTTGGCCATGGCCTACATTCTGTTCGTCAACCCGAGCATCCTCGGCGAGACCGGCATGGACAAGGGCGCGGTGTTTGTCGCCACCTGTCTGGCAGCTGCCATCGGCTCGACGACCATGGGCCTGATCGCCAACTACCCGATCGCCCTCGCGCCGGGCATGGGCCTGAACGCCTTCTTTACCTACACCGTAGTCCTGCACATGGGCCATACCTGGCAAGTGGCGCTCGGCGCGGTATTCATCTCGGCAGTGTGTTTCTTCCTGCTGTCGATCTTCCGCATCCGTGAATGGATCATCAACAGCATCCCGTTGCCACTGCGTTCGGCCATTGCTGCGGGTATCGGCCTGTTCCTGGCGCTGATCGCCCTGCACAACGCCGGCATCGTGGTCAGCAACCAGGCGACCATGGTCGGCCTCGGCGACCTGAAACAACCGGCTCCGATCCTCGCCACCCTCGGTTTTGCCCTGATCGTCGCACTTGAGGCCCTTGCCGTACGCGGTGCGGTGCTGATCGGCATTCTGGTGGTAACCATCGTTTCGATCGTGATGGGCTTCACCCCGTTCGGCGGCGTGATGTCGATGCCGCCGTCGCTGGCCCCGACCTTCCTGCAACTGGACATCAAGGGCGCACTGGACATCGGTCTGGTCAGCGTGATCTTCGCCTTCCTGTTCGTCGACCTGTTCGACAACTCCGGCACCCTGATCGGCGTTGCCAAGCGTGCAGGCCTGATGGGCAAGGACGGCCACATGCCGAAAATGGGCCGCGCGCTGATCGCCGACAGCACCGCAGCCATGGCCGGTTCCCTGCTGGGCACCTCGACCACCACCAGCTACATCGAATCCGCCGCTGGCGTGAGTGCCGGTGGCCGCACCGGCCTGACCGCCGTCGTCGTCGCGATCCTGTTCCTGCTGGCGCTGTTCTTCTCGCCACTGGCCGCCAGTGTTCCAGCCTTCGCCACTGCACCGGCCCTGCTGTTCGTCGCCGTGCTGATGACATCCGGCCTGGCCGAAATAGACTGGGACGACATTACCGTCGCCGCGCCTGTGGTGATCACCGCGCTGGCAATGCCGTTCACTTACTCCATCGCCAATGGCATCGCCTTCGGTTTCATTTCCTGGACCGCCATCAAGCTGATGTCCGGTCGTGGCCGTGAGCTGAACCCGGCGCTGGTGATCCTGTCGATTCTGTTCGTGATCAAGCTGGGTTGGTTCAACGCATGACTTTTGATTCCCAGGCCTATGCCGTTCAACTCGAAGAGAAGGTCACGCGTTTGCGAGACCTGCTGGCCCCGTTCGATGCACCCGAGCCGGCCGTTTTCGATTCGCCGCTGAAAAACTTCCGCCTGCGCGCCGAGTTCCGCCTGTGGCGTGAGGCCGGCGAGCGGCATTACGCGATGTTTTCCCAGGAAGACAAACGCACGCCCATCCTGATCGAAGAGTTCCCGATTGCCAGCCTGCGCATCAACCAGTTGATGCCGCAGCTCAAGGCCGCGTGGCAAGCCAGTGCGGCCCTGAGTCACAAGCTGTTCCAGGTGGAGTTCCTGACCACGCTGGCCGGCGACGCAATGATCACCCTGTGCTATCACCGTCCGCTGGACGAGCACTGGCATGCGGCGGCTTCGAAACTGGCGACGGATCTGAACGTCAGCATCATCGGCCGCTCCAAGGGCAAACGCGAAGTCATTGGTCACGATTACGTGGTCGAGCAACTGGACGTCGGCGGCCGCACCTTCAGCTACCGCCAGCCGGAAGGCGCGTTCACCCAGCCCAACGGTACGGTGAACCAGAAGATGCTCAACTGGGCGTACGATGCGCTCGGGGATCGCTCCGATGATTTGCTGGAGCTGTATTGCGGCAACGGCAACTTCACCCTGCCCCTCGCCACCCACGTACGCAAAGTGCTCGCCACCGAAATCAGCAAGACCTCGGTCAACGCGGCGCTGAGCAATCTCAGCGAAAACGCTGTGGATAACGTCACCCTGGTGCGCTTGTCCGCCGAAGAGCTGACCGAAGCCCTGAACGAAGTGCGTCCGTTCCGCCGCCTGCACGGCATTGACCTCAAGAGCTACGAGTTCGGCAGCGTGTTCGTCGACCCGCCCCGCGCCGGCATGGACCCGGACACCTGCGAGCTGACCCGGCGCTTCGACAACATCCTGTACATCTCCTGCAATCCGGAGACTCTGGCAGCCAACATCGCCCAACTGCACGACACCCACCGCATCAGCCGGTGTGCGATGTTCGACCAGTTCCCGTGGACCCATCACATGGAGTCCGGGGTGATGCTGACCCGGCGTTGATGGCATCTGCCAGGCACAAAAAAGCCGTCTTCACGACGGCTTTTTTGTGGGCACTTACACGACAACATCGACCTTGCGCGGGCGCCCGCCTTTCCTGCCGTTGGCCCGCGCGGCTTCAGACTTTGCGGCGCTGCTCTGGCGACCATTGCGCGAAGCGACGACCGAGGCCGCCATGGCCATCAACGGCTTGCTCGCAGAAATCATCCCGGCGATAGACACATGCACGTCCTTGCCTTCATGGCACAGTGCAGTCCCCGCATAGCCGACAGTCAGGCTGGCGTAGTCCTCGACTTCAAAACCATCGAACTCCGGATAATTGGCCACGGGCAACAATACGCCGCTGCCGTCTTCGAAGACTACTGCCAGACAGGGGGCCAGACAAGGGGCCAGACAGGGAGCCAGGTAGGTAACCGCTGTCGCTTGCAGGCTATTTTTTCTACGTAGTTCGCCCCGTTCAATGGCTTTGTCCAGGCTACTTTCCGTTACGGGATTATCGGCCAGAACCTTGGCTTTTATCGTTTTCATAACTCGATCTCCACACTTTCCTGTGCACCGATCAGGGACAGCAATGTCTTGTTCGATTCAGGTACGTAGCAAGCCGATCCAATCATATTGGTCGTGCTGACAACCCTTTTCACCACAACGACTTCGTTGCTTTGCCAGTCCCATAGTTGATTATCAAGACAGGCCGTTTGTAGTTTTCGCCACCAGATGCCGCGGGCGCGTCGCAAATGGGCAGGTTGCTTGAGCGATTGGCGCAAACCCTCAAGCACCGCCAATGGCGGCCGACGCGAAAGAGGAACGACATCCCAGAGCTCGACACCGTTATGCCAAAAGCTGAATCTGAATCTCGCACTCCACGTACCCGCTTCCACATGCGCATGAGGCGGACAATGCTCGTCTCGCAACATGATCACTACCGACAGCCCTTTGAAACTGCATACCTTCATGCTAACCCATCCGTTAGGTTTTTGAATCCGAGGATCCGACATTCCCTGGAAAATCCGACCGCTGGCATTGGCAGCCGAATCATTTCTTCCGTCCTCAGGCTAGCGTTCTGGTGCTTCCCGGGTCTGCCGAACACCACGCGAATTGGTAAGAAATCCTTTCTTTACAGCGCTGGCAGCTGATAATTACTGATCCAGCTTTTTCATTTGATCCCCGGTGTCATCAATCATGCAGCGACAATTCGACGATCTTCAGTTGGGCAGCATTGAGCTGTTTTGCCTGGCCGCCGAGGCTGGCAGTTTTACTGCCGCAGCGCTGGTGGCAGGTGTCACGCCCGCTGCCGTGAGCCGATCGGTGTCACGCATGGAAGAACGCCTGGGCGTGCGGCTGTTCGCGCGCACCACGCGTAGCGTGAAGCTCACTGACAGTGGTCGCCGTTATTACGAAGAATGTCGCCAGGCCCTTGCGCAACTGGTCGAGGCCCAGCGCGAGGTCATGGGCCAGCAGCAAGTGCCGTCCGGTACTTTGCGCATCAGTATTCCGACCACCTACGCGCATCATCGAATCCTGCCGCTGCTGCCCGAATTTCGGGCGCGCTATCCCGCGGTGAAAGTCGAGTCGCATATCAGCAATCGCAACATCGATTTCGTCGGCGAAGGCTACGACATGGCGATTCGCGTGCGAGCCATCCCGGATTCAGGCCTGATAGCCCGCCAGTTGGAAGATGCCGCCCTGGTGCTGATCGCCAGCCCTGATTACCTGAAACAGGCCGGCATGCCGCAAACCCTCGACGACCTCGAACACCACGAATGCATTCAATACGAGTTACCCAGCAGCGGCCGGCGCATTGCCTGGTTGTTCAACGATGAAGGCGTGCCCCGGGAGATTCTGGCCGAGGGCAACCTCAGTTGTTCCGATGATGTATTGGGCGGGGTGACGCTGGCCAAACACGGGGCAGGGTTGTTTCAGACCTATCGTTTTATCGTGGAAAAGGAACTGGCCGACGGCTCACTGGTGGAAGTGCTCAAGCCCTATGGCGGGCGCTCGCGACCATTCACCCTGCTGTACCCGCAAAGTCGACATGTACCGCTGCGCTTGAGGGCGTTCATTGATTTTCTGGTGGAACATTTGCCGCGCTGAACACAGAAAGTGTCCGATCATCGCCCACAAACCGCCAGCGTGCCCTCTCTTCAATTGACCAAATTAACTAGTTAGTACAATTTATCTCCACAGGCCGAGAACCTTGGCCGATTCCAACAATAATAAGTGGAGAGATTCCGATGTCCCCTATCGTTCTGGTGCTCAACGGCCCGAACCTGAACCTGCTCGGCACCCGCGAACCGGCGACTTACGGCCACGAAACCCTGGCAGACATTTCGTCCCTGTGCGCACGCGCCGCCGAAGAGTTCGGCCTGGCGGTGGAGTTTCGCCAGACCAACCATGAGGGCGAACTGCTCGACTGGATTCACGCGGCCCGCGGTCGCTGCGCCGGGATCGTCATCAATCCCGCCGCGTGGACTCACACCTCGGTCGCCATCCGCGACGCCCTGGTCGCCAGCGAGCTGCCGGTCATCGAAGTCCACCTGTCCAACGTGCACGCCCGCGAGCCCTTCCGCCACCACTCGTTCGTATCCGCTATTGCAACGGCGGTGATGGCCGGGTTCGGCAGTCACGGCTATCGCCTGGCGCTGGAACACTTCAGTCATCGTTTGAAGGGGTGATCGCCGTGACTCAGAACAACGTGGTACTGGCCGGGCTGATCGGCGCCGGCATCCAGGCTTCCCGCACACCGGCCTTGCACGAGCATGAAGGCGATGCCCAAGGGCTGCGCTACCTCTATCGTCTGATTGATCTTGATCAGTTGAAACTCGACAGCAACGCCCTGCCCGACCTGTTGATGGCCGCCGAGCGCATGAACTTCACCGGTTTGAACATCACCTTTCCGTGCAAACAGGCAATCATCCCGCTGCTGGACGAACTCTCGCCGGAGGCCCGCGGTATCGGTGCGGTCAACACGGTGGTGCTCAAGGATGGCAAACGCATCGGCCACAACACCGATTGCCTGGGCTTTGCCGAGGGCTTTCGACGGGGTCTGAAAGGCGTTGCCGTTGAACGTGTCGTACAGATGGGCGCCGGCGGCGCAGGGGCGGCGGTGGCCCACGCCCTGTTGAGCGAAGGCGTACGGCAACTGAGCATTTTTGACGTGGACATCCGCCGCGCCCAGGATCTGGCCGACAACCTCAATCAGCATTTCGGTGTCGGTCTGGCGATGGCCGGGTATGACCTGCCGAGCGCCTTGGCCCAGGCTGACGGCCTGGTCAACACCACGCCGATGGGCATGAAAAAACTGCCGGGTATGCCGGTGCCGGTCGAGTTGCTTCGAGCCGAGTTGTGGGTGGCGGAGATCGTTTACTTCCCGCTGGAAACCGAACTGCTGCGCAACGCCCGCGCCCTCGGTTGCCGCACGCTGGACGGCGGCAACATGGCGGTGTTTCAGGCGGTGAAGGCATTCGAGCTGTTCAGCGGCGTGGTGCCGGATGCCCAGAGAATGCTCGAGCATTTCCAGGGCATGAAGGACTGAAGATCAAAAAATCGCAGCCTTCGGCAGCTCCTACGTCAATCACATTGATCTGTAGGAACTGCCGAAGGCTGCGATCTTTTCAAGCCTGCAAATAACGCAGCACTGATTCGCAAATCATCTCCCGATGACGCTGCTTGATGCGCTCATCCGGCAAGTCGATCTGGAAAATCTCGCCCACGGTATGGCGGTTCGAGACGCGATAAAAGCAGAACGAGCTGATCAGCAGATGCACATCCAGCGGCACCAGGCCGGCGCGGAATACACCCTCTTCAACGCCCCGACGCAGGATCACATCGAGGGAATCGAGAACGGTATTGTTCATCGCCCTGATCGCATCGGAGCGCTTCACGTACTCGGCGTTGTGAATGTTTTCGATGCTGACGATGCGCACGAAATCGACGTTGCGATCGTGGTGATCGAATGTGAATTCAACCAGCCGCCGAATCGCTTCCACCGGTGCCAGTTCGGTCAGGTGCAAACGGCTTTCAGTGTTGCGGATATCGCCGTAAAGTTTTTCCAGGACCTCGACGTAGAGCTGCTCCTTGCTGCCGAAGTAGTAGTAGATCATGCGCTTGGAGGTGTGGATGCGCTCGGCGATGGCATCGACGCGGGCCCCGGAAAGCCCCTGCTGGACGAATTCGACAATTGCCTCCTGCAGGATGTTTTCGCGGGTCTTTTCCGGGTTGTTCTTGCGACTCTTGCGCGGCTCGGCACCGGGTTCTACGGAGGCGGCGGGGAGTTCTGAAGTCATTGTCATTGCGGGCTCACGGCCATCACTGCACAGGCTGGCGATTATGGGCTGCGCGGCACGGTGAAGGAAGCCGCGCGGCCCACGTTTAATCCCGCGTTTACGAATTTCCTACAACTTGGCCTGACGGATGGCTCCGCTTCGGGATTTGGCCATGGCCGCCAGCCGCACCGCCACGTTGGCCGCGCCGTAGCCGGCGTATCCGTTTTTACGCTGGATGATTTCAAAGAAAAACCGCCCCTCGAACGGCTCGGTATACACGTGAAACAGCTCCCCGCCCTGGGCGTCGCGGTCATACAACACGTTGTAGTAGGCCAGTTCGCTGAGGAAATCGTCGTCGAAGTCAAACCGCGCCGCCAGGTCATCGTAGTAGTTGAGCGGGATATCCAGCAGCGGCACGCCCGCCTCTTTTGCACGGCTGACCTGGGCAAAGATGTCATCACAATCAAAGGCTATGTGATGCACTCCGGAGCCGCGATAACTCGACAGCGCGTGTGAGATCGCGGTGTTGCGATTCTCGGAAATGTTCAGCGGCAAGCGGATCGAACTGTCGCGACTGCGCAAGGCACGGCTCTTCACCAGACCATAAGGGTCCGGCAGCACCACTTCATCGTCCGCCTCGAAATCCAGCAGGCTCTTATAGAACAGTACCCAACTGTCGAGGCTGTCGGCCGGCAGCGCCATGGCCATGTGGTCAATGCGCTTGAGGCCGCCGCTGACAGGCGCTTGCGGGTACAGATTGAAGTCCGTGCCATAAACATCGGCGTGTTGATCCACCAGATAGATCAGGCTGCCATCCGGCGCACGCACCGCCGCCAGCTCCAGCTCGTTGGGGCCGACCAGCCCGCGATAGGGCTGGCCCTTGTAGGCTACGGCGCGGGCCAGTGCGCTGGCGCTGTCCTTGACCCGCACGGCCGTAGCGCACAGCGAAGGGCCGTGGGCTTCGAAAAAGCTGTGGCCGAATGAGTAAGGCTCCGAGTTCAGGATCAGGTTGATATCGCCCTGACGCAGCAGGCTGACGCTCTTGGAGCGATGCTGCCCGGCCTTGACGAAACCCAGTCGCTCCAGCCAATGGGAGAGCTTGGCGCCGAGGCTTTCATCCACGGCGAATTCGAGAAATTCGATGCCGTTGTACTCGCTGGCCTTGGGTGTTTCGAACAGAATCCCGGGGTTGGCCGCAGGCCTGGTTTCCTGCGCCAGACGCTCGCGGGTTTTCTCTTCCAGGTACAACAACGAGCGCAAGCCGTCGGCGGCATTGGCCCGTGGCGGCGCGGCGCGGAAGCCGTCGTTGAAGATCTCCAGCGACAATGGCCCGGTGTAGCCGCTCTGGATGATCGGCGCGAGGAACCCTGGCAAGTCGAACTCACCCTGGCCCGGGAAGCAGCGAAAATGCCGGCTCCACTCCAGCACGTCCATGGCCAGGATCGGTGCGTCGGCCATTTGCACGAAGAAGATCTTGTCGCCGGGAATCTCGGCGATAGCACTTGGATCGCCCTTGAGCGACAAGGTGTGAAAGCTGTCCAGCAACACGCCAAGGCTTGGATGATCGGCCTGACGCACGATGTTCCACACCTGTTGATAGGTGTTCACATGCCGGCCCCAGGCCAGCGCTTCGTAACCGATGCGTAGACCACGGGCCCCGGCACGCTCAGCCAGCAGTCGCAGATCGTCGACCAGAATCTGTTCATCACCGATGGAGTCGGCCGAGGCGTTGCTGCACACCAGCACCAGGTCGGTGCCCAGTTCCTGCATCAGGTCGAATTTGCGCTCGGCGCGCTCCAGATTGCGCGACAGCCGATCACGCCGGCAGCCTTCGAAATCACGAAAAGGTTGAAACAGGGTGATGGCGATCCCGAGATCGGCGCACATCTGTTTAATTTCCCTTGGGCTGCCGTCGTAGTAGAGAAGGTCGTTCTCGAAAATCTCCACACCGTCGAACCCGGCGGCGGCAATGGCTTCGAGTTTTTCCGGCAGGGTACCGCTCAAGGATACGGTGGCAATGGAACGCTGCATATTTCGACTCCCGGTAATGGGGACCATCTTGTTAGGGGGCATCGCACGCCCGATCCCTGTAGGAGCCTTCGGCCGCTCCTACAGGGGTAGTGTTTGTCCTGGGTAAATTATTGGCTTGGCGATCCCGCACAGCAATTCAAAGTGTACTATCCGGTTAGTTTTGTGTTCGATTATCGAACACAATGGTGGTTGGCGAATTGACGATTTTTTGTCCACTGCGCAACATCAACACCACATTGGGTCCGGTCATGAATCACCGGTTCCCAGTTAACAAGACCCAGAACACCACATAAAAATTTCAAAAAACGGGTATACGCTCATGCGCTCCTTCAACGCCTTGCTCGATCACTCAACCGTCATTACGCCTTGCCTGGCGTCCATCCGCCCCCCGCGCACCGCTGGCACTCGCGTGCCGCTCGCTGAATAACTCGTCAGCCCGACGAACACAGCCGATCAGTCCAACCGCGCCCGTCGCCATCGATTGATCACGCGCCCTTGAAGTCCCGACGAGCTTCGCTTGTCAGTCATTGAACGGATGGCACACATGAATCCTGCACCTAGCTCACGCATGGCTCCGGCCATGAGCGCTGCCTCTGGCGGCATCGGCGATAAAATCCGCGGCGCCATGGCGGTCGGCAAAACCCGTTGGGGCATGCTGGCGCTGGTGTTTTTCGCCACTACCCTGAACTACATCGACCGCGCCGCCCTGGGCGTAATGCAGCCTATCCTGGCCAAGGAGATGAGCTGGACGGCGATGGACTACGCCAACATCAACTTCTGGTTCCAGGTCGGTTACGCCATCGGCTTCGTGCTGCAAGGCCGCTTGATCGACCGGGTCGGCGTCAAGCGCGTGTTCTTCTGCGCGGTGTTGCTCTGGAGCCTGGCAACCGGCGCCCATGGCCTGGCCACTTCAGCGGCCGGCTTCATGGTCTGCCGTTTCATCCTTGGCCTGACCGAAGCCGCCAACTATCCGGCCTGCGTGAAAACCACCCGCCTGTGGTTCCCGGCCGGCGAGCGCGCCGTGGCCACCGGGATATTCAATGCCGGGACCAACGTCGGTGCGATGGTCACCCCGATGCTGCTGCCGCTGATCCTCCACGCATGGGGCTGGCAGGCCGCGTTCCTGTGCATGTCGGCACTGGGCGGGATCTGGTTGCTGTTCTGGGGCCTGAAGTACTTCAACCCGGAAGAGCATCCGAGCGTCAAACAATCGGAACTGGACTACATCCAGAAGGAAGTCGAGCCGGAACAATCCCGCGTGCCGTTCTCGAAGATCCTGCGCATGCGCGGCACCTGGGCCTTCGCCCTCGCCTACTCGATGACCGCGCCGGTGTTCTGGTTCTACCTGTACTGGCTGCCGCCGTTCCTCAATCAGCAATACAACCTGGGCATCAACGTGACCCAGATGGGCATTCCGCTGATCATCATCTACCTCACCGCCGACTTCGGCAGCGTCGGCGGCGGCATCCTCTCCTCGTTCCTGATCGGTCGCGGCGTCAACCCGATCAAGGCGCGACTGATGTCCATGTTCCTGTTCGCCTGCTGCATCATCGGCGTCATCATGGCTGCCGGCTCCAGCAATCTATGGGTTGCGGTGGCCGCCATCTCCCTGGCCATCGGCGCGCACCAGGCCTGGACAGCTAACATCTGGAGCCTGGTGATGGACTACACACCCAAGCACATGATGAGTACGGTGTTCGGTTTCGGCGGCATGTGTGCGGCGATTGGCGGGATGTTCATGACTCAGTTGGTCGGCCATATCCTGACCATCACCAACAACAACTACACCGTGCTGTTCACCATGATTCCGGCGATGTACTTCATTGCGCTGATCTGGATGTACTTCATGGCACCGCGCAAGATTCCGACAGTAGAAGTCTGATGCTCCCTCCGCGCAGGCCCGATCTCGGGTCTGCGCTTTTTTTTGCCTGCGTTTTGCCGCAGCTTAGCGGCGGCTTTGCTGCCAGGCCGCTGCCAACCCGCTGCAACAGATCACGGCAATGCCGAGCACGGTGGTCAGTGTCGGCGTATGGGAAAACAGCAGCCAGCCCAGCAGGCCGGCGAAGATGATCTGGCAATAGCTGAACGGTGCCAGCAGTGCCGGTGCCGCGAGACGAAAAGCCTGGGTCAGGAACAGGTGCGCCGTCATCCCGCAGGCCCCCAGCGCCAGCATCATCGCGCCATGCACCAGGTTCGGTGTCTGCCAGAAGAACGGCACCAGCGCACTCATCACCAGCGTGTTGCACAGGCCCGCGAAAAAGTTGCTGGTGGTCGGGCTGTCGATCTCACTGAGCTTGCGCGTCAGCAGTTGATAGAAGCAGAAAAACAGCGCCGAGCAGAACGGCAGCAACACCGCCGGGGTAAACAGATCTCCCCCCGGGTGAACGATGATCAGCACCCCGATAAAACCGCAGATCACCGCCAGCCATTGCCCCCGCGTCACCCGCTCGCCAAGCAGCGGCACCGACAGCGCGGTGACCAGCACCGGCGCCAGGAAGTTGACCGACGTGGCCTCCGCCAACGGGATGTACATCAGCCCCGTGGTGAAAAACAGACTGGTGCCCAGCAGGCACAATGCCCGGATCAATTGCAGAAATGGCCGCTTGGTACGCAACACTCGTAGCCCGGATTGCGGCAGGAAAATCCCGGCCATCAGCAAGGTGTGAACCACGTAACGCGCCCAGACCACCATGACAATGGGATAGAAACCGGAGAGGTATTTGGAAAAGGCGTCGTGGCTGGAAAACAGGAAAGTCGCGACAACGATCAGCAGGATCCCTTTGAAGGGCTGATTGACGCCGGAAAGCGGGGTACTGCTGGGCGACGTCAAGACAAAGTCCTTTTATGGGTTGAGGCGAGACATGAATAATTTAGAACCTGGTTCCATTTTATGAAATCTACGACTCAAGAAAGTGGGCGAATACCGCACACTGTTTATTCAAGCAGACTTCAGGTTCAACTGAACAACTCTGATGCCTGGCTCGCCAGCGAAAGCTCATCGGCGTATTTCAACAAGGTTGGCGCCAATTCATGCAATCGCGCACCGGGCATTCGCGCACTTGGCCCGGCAATACTGAGCACGCCGATGACCCGGCCATCCAGTGGATGACGCACCACGGCGGCAATCGCCGAGGTGCCCACCGCCGAACTTTCCTCGACCCAGGCATAACCCTGCTCCCGCGCCAGACGCAAGCGCTCCAGCAGTTCAATATTCGAACGCGGTGCATTAGGCCCGACGTCTTGAGGCAACTCGGTCCCTTGCCGCTCAACCAGCAACAGCGCCTCGGCATCGCTCATGCACGCCAGCCACGCGTGCCCGGAGGCCGTGTAGAACAAAGGCGCATCGCGCCCCATGTCCGGGTCGTAGCGCAGACCGGAACGGGCACCCTGGGACTTGGCGATCCACACCTGGCGCTCCCCCTGGATCACCCCCAGACGCACCAGCTCACCGGTTTCCCCGGCCAGACGATCGAGCACTGGCTGGATGATATCCGCGCCGCTGCCGGACAAGTATCGAAAGCCCATGGCCACCAGCTTGGTCGACAGGTGATAGCGCAGGTTGTCCGGATTCTGCCGCACGTACCCCAGGCGAATCAGTTCAGCGAGCAAACGATGAGTCGCGCTTTTAGGGATTTCCAGTTGCTCGGCCAACGTCTGCATCGGCAAACCCTGCGGTTCACCGGTCAGGCTTTCCAGCACGCTGAAGACACGTTCGATCTGACTGCCAGCCATGGTATGTCCCAAACAAAATTTGGCTGATTCTAGAAGAGAAGCCCCACGAAGCAAAATATGGAACCAGTCACACAACCGGCAGTCTGACGACCGGACTGGCGCGGCTCCCACTTGGCAGCAACACTCATCGCACGGCTCGTGACCCGGAACAGAAGAGGATTCACACATGCTATGGAAAAAAGGCCGACGCAGCGACAACGTGGTCGATGCCCGTGGTGATGATGTCGGCAGTGGCGGCGGCGGGATGCGCTTCGGCGGTGGCAAGGGCCTGAGCCTGACGGCGATCCTGCTGATCGTCGGCATCGGCTGGATCACCGGCCAGGATCCGCTGCAAATCCTCGGACAACTGACCGGGCAAATGGACCAGCAATCGGCACCCGCCACCAACCAGAGCCGCAAGGCACCGCCGGCCAATGACGAAGGCGCGGAGTTCGTGCGCTCGATCCTCGGCGACACCGAAGACACCTGGGGCACGATATTCCAGCAGGCCGGCCGTCAATACAAAGACCCGACCCTGGTGCTGTTCAGCAACCGCGTGAACTCGGCCTGCGGTCTGGCTACCTCGGCCACCGGGCCGTTCTATTGCCCGGCGGACCAGAAGGTCTACCTGGACATGGCGTTCTTCCAGGAAATGTCCCAACGCTTTTCCGCCGCGGGCGACTTCGCCCAGGCCTACGTAATCGCTCACGAAGTCGGACACCATGTGCAGACCCTGCTTGGAGTGTCTGCAAAAATTCAGGCAGCCCGCCAACAAGGCCGGCAGATGGAAGGCGACGGCGGTTTGCTGGTTCGTCAGGAACTGCAAGCCGATTGCCTGGCCGGTGTCTGGGCCAACAATGCGCAGAAGCGCCTGAACTGGCTGGAACCGGGCGACATCGAAGAAGCACTGAACGCAGCGAACGCCATCGGTGACGATCGTTTGCAGCAACAGGGTCAGGGCCGCGTGGTCCCGGATTCGTTCACCCACGGTACGTCAGCGCAACGGGTGCGCTGGTTCAAAACCGGTTTCGCCCAAGGCCAGGTAAGCCAGTGCGATACCTTTGCGACGAAAAATCTGTAAATGAAGAAGTGGTTGTTGGTTGTTCTGTTTACTTGCGCAACGTCCCAGGCCGCCGAGCATGAGGTCAAGGAACTCAGTCCCGGGCGCCTGCTGTTGAAATCAGGTGAAATCGCGGTGGGCATCAGCCCCGCCCCGGCAAAAATCGAACGGGTGCTGATCATCCTCCACGGTCGCTTGCGCAACGCGCAAACTTATCTGCAGAGCGGTGAGCACGCGGCCGAACTGGCCGGGCAAAGCGCAACGACCCTGGTGATCGCCCCGCAATTCCTCAATGAAACCGATGTTGCGGTTCATCCGGTGGCCGACACCGTTTTGCGCTGGCAAGGCAATGAATGGATGGCCGGCGGCGAATCCACGGCGCCGTTTCGGCTGAGTTCCTACGCCGCGCTCGACGAAATCATTGCCCGCCTGGGAGATCGCCAGCAGTTTCCGGATGTGAAGCAAATTGTCATCGCCGGGCACTCCGGGGGCGCGCAGGTGGTTCAGCGCTATGCGTTGCTCGGTCATGATCAGCCAGCCCTCGAGGCGGCCGGCGTACAGGTTCGATACGTGATTGCCAACCCGTCGTCCTACGCCTATTTCGATGAGCGCCGGCCCGTGGCGTTCAGTCACGCCGGTTGCCCGCAATTCAATCGCTGGAAGTATGGGCTAGCGGATTTGCCCGCCTACGCCGAAGGACAAACGCCCACACAACTGCAGGAAAAGTACCTTAAGCGTGACATCGTTTACCTACTGGGCCAGCAGGACACCGACCCGAATCATCCGGCGCTGGATAAAAGCTGTGAGGCCAGGGCGCAAGGGCCGTATCGGTTGGCGCGCGGGCGTTTTTACTTTGATTATCTGAAGCGGCTGCAACCGCAAGGGCTGAAGCAGCAACTGATTGAAGTACCCGGAGTCGGGCATAGCGGGGACGGGATGTTTACCTCGCCGGAGGGGCAGAAGGCATTGTTTGGGCAGTAGGTGTTGCACTGCCTGATCTGACGCCTTCGCGAGCAGGCTCGCTCCCACAAGGATTTTGCGGTGAACACATCATTTGTGAACACCAGAAATCAAATGTGGGAGCGAGCCTGCTCGCGAAAGCGGTTGACCAGGCAACGAGGCAATCAAGCCGACAACATCTGCCGCAACTCGACACAATCCGCCGCATGCCAATCGGTCAATTCCGGCCAAGGATTATCCGGCAGGTTCACCAGCACCGTGCGTGCCCCCGCCGCCCGCCCGCAATCGAGATCAAAACGGTAATCACCGACCATCACCATCTCGCTTGCCGGCACCTTCCACGCTTCGGCCAGTTTCAGTAAACCGCCCGGATGAGGCTTGGGCGGTGCTTCATCACGCCCCAGCACGTCCTCGACCGCAAAGCAGTCGGCCAGACCAATGGCCTCCAGCGTGACATGCGCCAGCTCCCGGGCATTGCGCGTGAGAATGCCCAGGCGATAACCGCGCCCGGCCAGCTCGCGCACCAACTCCACTGCGCCCGGCGCCGGTTTCGAACCGAGGGCCAGGTCCCGTTCGTGCTCCAGCAACCACGCATGCTTGGCAGCGGCTTCATCAGCTGGCAGTGCGGCGAGGTGGGTCAGGATGTCGTGTTCGGCAGGAATCGCCAAGGCTACGCGAATCGCTGCGAAGTCGTGCACGGCCACGGTCAGGGTGCCGTCCATGTCGAACACCCAGTGACGCACGTCGGCCAGGCTCACGCCCAATCCTTGCGGTGACGGATCAAGCCTTCCTGAGTGACCGAGGCCACCAGTTGCCCGGCGCGATTGAACACACTGCCTCGGGAGAATCCGCGGGAGTTGCCGGCCCACGGGCTGTCCATCGCGTAAAGCAGCCAGTCATCGGCACGCAGATTCTGGTGGAACCACAGTGCGTGATCGAGGCTGGCGACTTGCATGTCCTTGTGCCAGACCGATTTGCCATGGGGCTGCATCGAGGTGACCAGCAGACCGAAGTCCGATGCATAGGCCAGCAGGTATTTATGCAGCGCCGGCGAATCGGCCAAAGCTCCGTCGGCGCGGAACCAGACGTACTTGACCGGATCGGACGGCAGCGGGTTGTAGGGATCTTTTTCAGTCACCGGGCGGAATTCGATCGGCTTGGGGCACAACAGCTTTTCGCGCATTTTCTCGGGAATCAGGTGCGCGCGCTGCTGGGTGATTTCCAGCTCCGAAGGCAGATTTTCCGGGCCAACCACAACCGGCATTTCGCTCTGGTGCTCAAAGCCTTCCTCGTCGTACTGGAATGACGCACTGCATGTGAAGATCGGGTGGCCCTTCTGGATCGCCGTCACCCGGCGCGTGCTGAAGCTGCCGCCGTCACGCACCCGGTCAACCTGATACACCACCGGCAACCCGGCATCACCCGGACGCAGGAAATAGCCGTGCATCGAATGCACATGGCGCGCCTCTTCTACCGTCTGACTCGCCGCCGACAGCGACTGGCCGAGTACCTGGCCACCGAACAGCTGACGGAAACCCAGGTCCTGGCTACGGCCGCGGAACAGGTTTTCCTCGATCGGTTCCAGGGTCAGCAAGTCGACCAGATCTTCCAACACTTGGCTCATTCAGACTCTCCTCACGCAAAACATTGCCGCGCAGTCTTGGCTGCAACGGTCGATTCAGTTTCCGGCCCGGGCCAGCATGGGGCCATTGTAAACGTCCGTGCCAGCTTATCCATGCAAGGTTTGCAGCCATTGTTCGCGGCTGATGCGATACAGAACGTGCCGACGCAACGGATGATCGGCTTCGAGTCGCGGGTGTTCGAAGTCATCCGCCGGGTCATGGTGCATGCCGATGGCCTGCATGACTTTCTCTGACGGCAGGTTGGTTTGCGTCGTGAAGGCCACCACCTCTTTCAGTGGCAAGCGGTCGAACCCGCAGCGCAGAGCGGTCCACGCCGCTTCACTGGCGTAACCGAGGCCCCAGTGCTCGCGGGCCAGGCGCCAGCCGATTTCCGTTGCAGGGGTGAATGGCGCGTCGAATCCGACCACATTGAGCCCGGTAAACCCGATGAACTGGCCAGAGTCCTTTCGCTGCAAGGCCCAGAGCCCATAACCATGCTCGGCGAAATGACCACGGATTCGCCCGATCAATGACGCGCTTTCCAGCCGACTCAAAGTGCCCGGAAAATAGCGCATCACCTGCGGATCGGCACACATCGCCGCAAAGTCCGCCAGATCTTCATCGCGCCACTGGCGCAACAGCAGCCGAGCGCTTTCAAGCTCCAGTATTGGCTCCATCGTGCCCCGCCCCTCCATTTCAATGTCGCCAGTCTACAACGCTGGTAGGATCCTTCTCTCATTCCTACATGAAATGACCATGCCACTGCCGCTGATTTATCACGAAGACTACAGTCCCGAGTTTCCGGCGGATCACCGCTTCCCCATGGACAAGTTCCGCCTGCTGCGCGATCACCTGGTGGACAGCGGCCTGACCCGCGACGCCGACCTGCTGCGCCCGGATCTGTGTCCGGCAGACATTCTCGCCCTCGCCCATGACCCTTCGTATATCGACCGCTACATGAGTGGCGATTTGTCCCGCGAAGACCAGCGCCGCCTCGGCCTGCCCTGGAGCGAAGCCCTGGCCCGGCGCACGGTGCGGGCAGTCGGCGGCTCACTGCTGGCGGCCGAGCAGGCGCTGGAGCATGGCCTGGCCTGTCACCTGGCGGGCGGCACCCATCATGCGCACTACGACTACCCGGCCGGGTTCTGCATCTTCAATGACCTGGCGGTGATCAGCCACTACCTGCTGGAGAGTGGTCGGGTGAACCGGGTGCTGATCTTCGATTGCGACGTGCATCAAGGCGACGGGACCGCACGAATCCTGCACCACACCCCGGAAGCGGTAACCGTTTCCCTGCACTGCGAAAAGAACTTTCCTGCACGCAAAGCCGAAAGTGACTGGGACATTCCGCTGCCCAACGGCATGGGTGATGCCGACTACCTGAAGGTGGTGGACGATGCGCTCAACTACCTGCTGCCGCTCTACCAACCGGATCTGGTGCTGTATGACGCCGGGGTCGATGTGCATAAGGACGACGCCCTGGGTTATCTGAAGCTGACAGACGAAGGCGTCGCCGCCCGCGATGAAAGCGTGATGCGCCATTGCCTGGGCCGCGACATCCCGCTGGTCGGGGTGATCGGCGGCGGCTACAGCAAAGACCGCCAGGCCCTGGCCCGCCGCCACGGCATCCTCCATCACAGCGCGCAGCGCGTCTGGCAGTCATCAGGCTGTCACTGAGTTGTTGTGGATGCTTTACCCACAATGCCTGTGGAGCTGCCTGTGGATAACCTGAGTGAAAGGGTCTGCAGGTCATGCCGTCTATAGGCTACAGAGGATTGATTGTTTTTTAACCACCTTTAAAAACACCACAAGTCAACTGTGGGAGCGAGCCTGCTCGCGAAGGCGATCTGTCCTTCAACATGGATGTCGACTGATACAACGCTTTCGCGAGCAGGCTCGCTCCCACAGGGATTCGGGCTGGTAGAATGCCCGGCTTATCCCGCCAGACCGCAGTGCATCCCATGACTCAACCTTCACCAGCCCTCCTCTCTAACGTCGCCATCATCGGCGGCGGTCCTGCCGGTTTGATGGCAGCTGAAGTGCTGAGCCAGGCCGGGATCAAGGTCGACCTGTACGACGGCATGCCTTCGGTTGGACGAAAATTCCTCCTGGCCGGCGTCGGCGGCATGAACATCACTCACTCCGAAGCCTACCCGGCATTTCTCTCGCGCTACGCCGAACGCGCCCCGCAAATCGCCCCGCTGCTGCGCGGCTTCGGCGCCGAAGCGCTGTGCCAGTGGATTCACGAGCTGGGCATCGAAACCTTCGTCGGCAGTTCCGGCCGGGTATTCCCCACCGACATGAAAGCCGCACCGCTGCTGCGCGCCTGGCTCAAGCGCCTGCGCGACAGCGGTGTAGTTATCCACACCCGCCATCGCTGGCTCGGCTGGAACGAGCATGGCGGTTTGCGCATCGACAGCCCGGAAGGCGAAAAAACCGTGCAAGCCGATGCCACCCTGCTCGCCCTCGGTGGCGGCAGTTGGTCACGACTGGGTTCGGACGGCGCCTGGATGCAGGCACTGGAGCAGCACGGCGTAGGACTGGCACCTTTGCAACCGAGCAATTGCGGCTTCGAGGTGCAGGCCTGGAGCGAATTGATGGTCAGCAAATTCGCCGGCGCGCCGCTGAAAAATATCGCCATCGGCCTGAACGACGACATTCCCCGGCTCGGCGAATGCGTGATGACCGCCACCGGGATCGAGGGCAGTTTGATCTACGCCCTGTCGGCACCGATCCGCGAAGCGATCAACCAGCACGGTACAGCGACGATTCATCTGGACCTGCTGCCCGGCCGGCCTGTGGATAAAGTTCTGGCGGCGTTGAGCAAACCACGAGGTTCACGCTCGATGGCCAAGCACCTGCACAGTCAGTTGGGTATCGATGGGGTAAAAGCGGCGCTTTTGCGTGAACTCACCAGTGCCGAGTGCTTTGCCGATATGGCCTTGCTGGCCAAGGCGATCAAGGCATTGCCACTGACACTGGTGAAAACCCGTCCACTGGACGAGGCCATCAGCAGCGCGGGCGGTGTGTTGTTCGAGGCGATGGATGAGCGCTTGATGCTCAAGCAAATGCCTGGCGTGTTTTGCGCCGGGGAAATGCTTGATTGGGAAGCGCCGACAGGCGGTTATCTGCTGACCGCGTGTTTTGCCAGTGGGCGAGCGGCTGGGTTGGGGATGGTGGAGTGGTTGCGGCGCGAGGGCTGAGACCAAGTCGCCCCAATCGCGAGCAAGCTCGCTCCCACATTGATCTTCAGTGAACACATAATTTGTGTACGACATGGATCCTGTGGGAGCGAGCTTGCTCGCGATGGCGGTCGAACGGTCGCTGAAGCTATTAAGGCTTACGCTTACGCGGCCCGGTATTGAACACCGGCACTTTGCGCACCGGCTTGATCGAAGGCTCCGCCGGTGCAACCTCTCCGCTATCCACCCACTTGCCAAGATTGCGTTTGCCACCGCCACCACCGGAAGCCTTGGGCTTCTTCGGTTTCTTCGGCTTCTTGACGACCTGGCCACTGGCATCGGTGTCCGGTACGCGGTGCTCCGGCTCGAAGTCCGGCTCGTTCTGCCGCTTCAAGGTCTGGCGGGTCAGCATCTCGATGGCCGACAGCAGATTCACTTCATCGGCGCACACCAGGGAAATCGCCTCGCCGGTCGAGCCCGCGCGGCCGGTACGACCGATGCGGTGGATGTAATCCTCGGCGACGATCGGCAAGTCGAAGTTGACCACCAACGGCAGGTCTTCGATGTCCAGGCCACGGGCGGCCACGTCGGTAGCGACCAGAATCTGCACTTCACTTGCCTTGAAACGATCCAGCGCGCGCTGGCGAGTCGCCTGGGGCTTGTCGCCGTGGATGCCGTCGGCGTCGATGCCCAGCCCCTGGAGTTTCTCCACCAGCGCGTCCACGCCGTTGCGGGTCTTGGCGAACACCAGAACCTGCTTCCACTTGCCCTTGCGCATCAGATGCACGAACAGTTCCGGCTTGCGCTTCTTGTCCACCGTCACGATCCATTGCTTGACCGTATTGGCCGCCACGTTGCGCGGGCTGACTTCGATGCTCAGCGGGTCGTTGAGCATCTGCCCGGCCAGCAGGCGGATATCATCGGAGAAGGTCGCGGAGAACAGCAGCGTCTGACGTTTCTTCGGCAGCGCGCGGTAAATGTTCGCCAGCTCCTCGGAAAAGCCCAGGTCGAGCATGCGGTCGGCTTCGTCCAGCACCAGGGTTTGCAGCTGGTTGAACTTCAGCGCGTTCTGGCGGAACAGGTCGAGCAAGCGGCCCGGGGTTGCCACCAGCAGGTCGACACCGCTGCGCAGCTTCATCATTTGCGGGTTGATGCTGACGCCGCCATACACCGCGTAAGTACGCAGCGGCAGATTTTCGGCGTACTGGCGCACGGCTTCGTGAACCTGCTCGGCCAGTTCACGGGTCGGTACCAGGATCAGCGCGCGGACCGAGTTGGCGGTGACTTTCGGCCCTTCCATGGCCAGCAGTTGCAGCAGCGGCAAGGCGAAACCGGCGGTCTTGCCGGTGCCGGTCTGAGCGGCGGCCATCAGGTCGCGACCGGCCAGCACCGCCGGAATGGCTTGCGCCTGAACCGGCGTCGGAGTCTGGTAGCCGAGCGTCTCAAGTGAGCGCAGCAAGGGTTCGATCAGGCCAAGGGTGGCGAAAGTCATGGGAGTACCGTAGGAAAATTCAGCGCGGGTTGTTCAAAACAAGTGTGCAAAACAAGATGCAATGCCGCGCAGTTTACCCTAATTCACTCGGGATTCTGTCGGCACCACCGTCACCACAGGCTTAACCGGCGTCCGACGCCACTGCGGCAATCCGATCAGCACCACGGCGCTGATGATCACAGCCATCGCCAGTGCTTCTTCGATGCCGATGGTCTCGCCGACAAACACGATCCCCAGCAACACCGCCACTGCAGGATTGACGTAGGCATAACTGGTAGCCGCCGCCGGGCGCACGTGTTTCAACAGGTACATGTAGGCGTTGAAGGCGATGATCGAGCCGAACACGGTCAAGTACGCCAGGGCTGCCCAACCTTCGATGGGCGGCACCTTTTCCAGGTGTTCACCGCTGACCGCACTGGCGATCAGCAGCACTACACCACCGACCAACATTTCTACGGCACTTGCCATTGCCCCTTGTGGCAATGGCAAGTGTTTGCTCCATACCGAGCCGAACGCCCAGGTCGCCGCGGCAAAGACCAGCAACGCCGCGCCCAATGGGCTCGATTGCAGATTGGAACCCAGGTTGAGCATGGCAATGCCGATCAGCCCGAGCACAATCCCGGCCCACTCCAGACGGGTATTGCGCGCGCCCCAGAAATACCCACAGAGCAGGGTAAACAGCGGCACCGTCGCTACCGCCAATGCGGCGACACCAGAAGCGACCCCGGTGTGCTCGGCGACACTGACCGCGCCATTGCCACAGGCGAGCAGCAACACGCCAATGACCCCGGCGGCTTTCCACTGCGCCCAGGTCGGTGCCGGCGCCCCGCGCCAGCGCAGGAAGGCGTACATCAAGGTCCCGGCAATGACGAAGCGGATCCCGGCGAGCAGCAGCGGCGGCCAATATTCCACACCGATACGGATCACCAGGTAAGTCGAGCCCCAAATCACGTACAAGGCGAAAAAGGCAGCGATCAAAGGTAAGGGAAAGCGACGAAGGCCGGACATGGGGGGCAGCTCACAGGCAAGGACAAGTGAACGGCTATTCTAGAAAGGCTGGAGACGGAAAATAAGTTACAAAACCTGTTTAAAGCGCCAGTACACTTTTCAAAACACGGAGTTCAGCGCTATAAACCGTGTTTTCGAAAGTCGACCACTTTCAGGAGTCGCACCATGGACAAATACGACCGCATGCTGCTCAGCGCCCTGCTGGAAAACGGTCGCGCGTCCTACGCGGACCTGGCGCGCAAGGTCAACCTGTCAGCCCCCGCCGTGGCCGAGCGCGTGGCCAAGCTCGAAGCCAGCGGCGTGATCACCGGCTATCAGGCGAAGGTCGACATGGCCAAGCTGGGCCTGCCGATCCAGTGCGTGATCGAACTGCGCCTGAACCAGCACGGCAACCAGAAGGCCTACGACGACCTGATCAAAATCCCGCAATTGACCGAATGCCATCGGGTGACCGGCGATCCGTGCGTGATCATGCAAGCCGCGGTGGGCTCTATGCCGGAGCTGGAAGAGTTGATCAACCGGATCGCCACGTTCGGGTTCAGCAAGACGTCGATCGTGTTGTCCAGTGCGATAGAGAAGCGGGTGCCGTTGGGGCATATCGAAGGGAATGGCAAGCTTTGATCGAACGCGGAACCTGTAGGAGCGAGCCTGCTCGCGATGGTCGCCAACGATAACGCGGGAAACCTGACACCCCGTCGCGAGCAGGCTCGCTCCTACAGGGGATTTGTGGTGAGCTCGGGATCAGCGATAGCGCTTGAGATGCTCACCCACCTTCGCCGCCGGCACCTTCTGCAATTTGCACAGCAAGTCATGGGACAGCTCGCGCAGGCCATGCTTGTGGAGCAACTCTTCCTCCAGGTGCGCCGTCAGGTTGGCCGCCATCTCGGCATCGGCCATGGCCCGGTGGGCCTTGCCGGTGTGCGGCAGATTGGCAAACGTGGTGAGGGTGCCGAGTTTGTGGTTCGGCGCGCCAGGCATCAGGCGGCGGGCCAAGAGCAGCGAACAGGCAAAGTTCTGCAAGCGGGTGCGTTTGATTCGCCCGAGTTCGAAGTCCCAGAACTTCTGGTCGAACGCGGCGTTATGCGCGAGCAAGGGTGTGGTGCCGACGAACTCATTCACTTCGTTCATCACCTGCTCCGCCGACGGCGCGGTGCGCAGCATGGTGTTGCTGATGCCGGTAAGCTGCTCGATGAAAGCCGGGACGCGCACGCCGGCGTTCATCAGGCTTTGGTAACGCTCGACAATGCGTCCCTGTTCAAGGATCACCACGGCAATTTCCGTGGCCCGGCAGCTGCTGCTCGGGGAGATCCCGGTGGTTTCAAAGTCGATGACTGCGATGCGTTCCAAACCTGTTTCTACTCCGTAAAAATCAATTCTTGAGCAACAACGCGCCTTCAATCGGCACGTAGCGGCTGGCGGCGCGGATCAGCGAGTTGGCCGTCAGGCCCGGCACGCCGTAGGCCACGGCTTGCACGCCATGCTTGCTGATGATGCGTTCGAGCAGCATGTCGAAATCGCCATCGCCGGAAGCCAGCACGATCTCGTCGACATGGTCGGCGGCGTCCATGATGTCGAGGGTGATACCCACGTCCCAGTCACCCTTGGCCGAACCATCGCTGCGCTGGATGTAGGGCTTGAGCTTCACGGTGAACCCGAGGTTACGCAGGATCTGCTGGAACTGCTGCTGTTTGCTGTCGCCACGGTCGATGGCGTAGGCGTAGGCTTCGACGATCTCGCCCTGCTGGCTGATGTCAGCCCACAGCGCGGCATAGTTGAAATGGCAACCATAAGCCTGACGCACGGTGTAGTAGAGGTTCTGGACATCGGCGAACACTGCGATTTTTTTCACCGGCTTTCCTCAAGGCTGATTCAGGCACCAGGCCCGAAAGGTCGCCCAGTATGCCAGCCCGGAGGATTGTTCCGCGAATAATCGGCTATGTGGCGAGGGAGATTGCTCCCTCGCCACAGATGTGTCAGACGAAGGAATCGTCGTCGCCGCCGAACAACGAATCATCGCTGTAGTCAGCATCGCTGAAGCCACCCTGATCGTTGCTCCAGGAATCGTTGCCGGCCATGCGCTGGTCATCGCCCCAGCCATTGGTGCCCTGGTCGTTGACCTGGGCTGGCTCTTCCTTGATGACTTCGACGACTTCCGGTTGCTGATTGTGATGAAACAGGCTGCTGATGCCTTGAGCCAGCATCACGCCACCCGCCACGCCAGCGGCGGTTTTCAGCGCTCCACCGAGGAAACTGCTGCCGGCCGCTGCCGGTGCTTGCTGCTGTGGGGCATAGCCCTGTTGTGGAAATGCCTGTTGCGCAGCACCGAAGTTCTGCTGTGGCGCTTGCGAACCGAACGACGAGCGCCCCGGCTCACGCCAGCCACCGCTCGATGGCGCCGAACTCTGGGTCGGTGCCGGTTGTGGATCACGGGAAGCGCCGCCAAAGATACTCGACAAAAAGCCACCGCCGCTCGACGCTGGAGCCGGGCTCGCCTGGGCCTTGGCCTGTTGCAGTTCTGCCTGCAATTGCTGGACTTGCCGGGTCAGTTGCTGGTTCTGCTCATCGAGGCTCTTGATCGCTGTCTCTTGCACCAGAATCGCCTGGGTCATGAAATATCCTGCCGCAGGCTGGCGCGTCAGGTGTTCCTTGATCCGCGCCTCGGCCTGGGCGTCACGCGGGGCTGAGTCCGTTTCGGCCTGTTGCAGCCGGGAAAACAGTCCATCGATCAGGGTTTGTTCTTCGCTGTTCATGGCGACCTCGTAGATTGCCGGGAAAATCGTTGCCTTTATCCAACGAGGATAAGGTGCCCGACCTTAATGGAGGCTGAAACAAACTGTTTCAATGACCTTTACTGAACGTTTACGTTTGCGTCTCCCGGCACCTGATCGGTTAAAGTGGACCACTGCTTTCAACCTGCGATACCAACCGATGAATCCGTTAGATGTGCTGCGTGACTCCCTGTATTTCTTCAAGCGCAATCTGGGCCAGATCGTGCAACTGTGCCTGCCGCTGGTGATCCTGGAGGCGTTGCTGCAACAAGTGGTCGACCACTCCACCGAGCCGGACAGTTTCCCCGGCATCAGCGTGATTGTCGGCTTGCTGGTGTACCCGCTGTACACCGCCGCGCTGATTCTGTTTCTTGACGCCCGCAGCCGGGGCGAATCACCGCGCAACCGCGACCTGCTGGCGATGGCGGCGAGCCTGTGGCCGCGCTTCGCCCTGCTGACGGCGCTCAATACCGTGCTGATTTTGCTGGGCCTGTCGCTGTATTTCCTGCCGGGTATCTATCTGATGGTGACCCTGGCGTTTGGCGAATACCTGCTGGTGTTGCGCGGCACGGCGCCGCTGGCGGCCATGAAGGAAAGCCTGCGCATGACCCAAGGTCACTTCCTGCGCATCCTGCTGTGCATTCTGTGTGTGATGGGGCCGCTGTGGCTGCTCAAGGGGGCGACCCTGGCGGCGTACCCCGAACCGCAGAACCCGGTGATCTCGCTGCTGATCGACAGCGCCCACAGTTTCCTGCAGCTGTTTACCAGTGTGGTGCTGTTCCGTTTGTTCATGCTGATCAACCCGTTGCCTGAGAAAAATGACAGCTCGCTCTGACCTTGGGAGCGCCCATCGCTCTCGGGTATGCTCGGGAACAATTTTGCAACGCCAATAAGCTGAGCCATGACCCGTCTACTGCGCCACATCCTGCTGGGCCTGCTGATCGTGATCGGCCTGATCGCCGTGATGACCTACAGCCTGACCTGGCGCCCCGACGCCAAAGAAGTGTTGCCAGTGAGTTGCAGCGGCCAGGCACCCACCCTGGTCCCCGGGCAGGCACTGAAAGTGATGACCTGGAACGTCCAGTACCTGGCCGGCAAGCGTTACGTGTTCTGGAATGACCTGGCCGCCGGTACCGACGAACGCCCCACAGCGGAAGACATGGCCTTCAGCCTCGACGAAGTGGCGCGGGTGATTCGCGACGAACAACCGGACATCGTGCTGTTGCAGGAGCTGGACGACGACGCCAAGGCCAGCGATTACCAGCACCAGTTCAAACTGCTGCAAGAACGGCTCGCCGATTTGTACCCATGCAGCGTCAGCGCCTTCGACTGGAAGGCTGATTTCGTCCCGGACCTGCACATCTTCGGCAGCGTCGGCCGGCAACTGGCAACCCTGAGCCGTTACCGGATCGAACATGCCCAACGCCTGCAACTGCCCGTCGTCTCGGGTAATCCGCTCAGCCGCCAATTCAAACCCAGAAACGCATTGCTGGTGAGCTACTTGCCGTTGAGTGACGGCGGGCAGATGGCGGTGCTCAATACCCATCTGGAGCGTGCGACCCAAGCCGACAACACCTTGCAAAATCAGGTGAACGCCGTGGCCCGGATCCTCGATAAACTCGAAAGCCGTGGCACGCCGTGGTTGATCGGCGGGGATTTCAACCTGTTGCCGCTGGGTCAGTATCGACGCCTGTCCGATGCGCAACGCGCACCCTACTCTGCCGACAGCCCGTTGCACCTGCTGTGGGACAAGTACCCGATGATCCCGACCAACAACGAAGCCAGCGGGATCGACCGCGAGCGCTGGCTGACCCACTACCCGAACGACCCCGGGCTGAACGGCCCGGACCGGACCGTCGACTACCTGTTCTACAGTCCGCGGATCAAACGGGTGGAGGCGACGGTGCGGCAGGACGATACGCTGCGCATCTCCGATCACTTGCCGGTGATTGCGCGGTTCCTGTTGCCCGCAACACCCTAGCCCCTCCAGATGCAAAACCTGTGGGAGCGAGCCTGCTCGCGATTGCGGTGTGTCAGACAGATCAATATTGACTGACACTACGCCATCGCGAGCAGGCTCGCTCCCACAGGGGTCATGCATGTGCTGGAATCAGGCTTAATGCACCTCCTCCAGATCATCATGCAGCAGCCCGAAGATCTCGCGCTTCATCTCGATGAATGAGCGCTCCATGACCATGTCCAGGTTGCGCGGACGTTCGATCGGCACATCGAGGATCTGCTTGATCCGCCCTGGCCTTGCGCCCATGACGTAGACCCGATCGCCGAGCAGAATCGCCTCGTCGATGTCGTGGGTCACGAACAACACGGTCTTCTTGCTGTTGCCCCACACCCGCAGCAACAACTGCTGCATTTGCAGGCGCGTCTGGCTGTCGAGGGCGCCGAAGGGTTCGTCCATCAGCAGGATCTGCGGGTCGTTGGCCAAGGCGCGGGCAATGGCGACGCGCTGCATCATCCCGCCAGACAACTGCTTGGCGTAGTTGTCGGCAAAGCCGCTCAGGCCCACTTCATTGACGTAGTAGTCGACAATATCCTTGCGCTGCGCCGCCGGCATGCCGCGCCGCTTGAGGCCGAACTCGACGTTCTGCCGCACGGTCAGCCACGGGAACAGCGTGTAGCTCTGGAACACCATGCCGCGATCCGCGCCGGGGCCCTCCACCTGTTGGCCGCCGACGTAGATCTCCCCCGACGTCGGTTCGGCCAGGCCGGCGGTGAGGTACAGCAGACTCGATTTGCCGCAACCCGACGGCCCCACCAGTACAGCAAATTGCTGGTCCGGTACCTCGAACGACACTTCTTCCAACGCGGTAAAGGTTCCGCCATCCGGCTTCTTGTAACGCAGGCTGACCTTGTCCACTTGCAGCCGAGGCGCGTTCACCGGGGCAGCCTGAGGGGCGACAAAACGATGAGTGGCGGCGGTTACTGAGCCCATGCGGTAATCCTCAGACGAAGGAAGCGGAA
This sequence comes from Pseudomonas sp. GNP012, assembly GCF_054343835.1. NCBI lineage: Bacteria > Pseudomonadati > Pseudomonadota > Gammaproteobacteria > Pseudomonadales > Pseudomonadaceae > Pseudomonas > Pseudomonas sp. GNP012. Next base: position 4,674,224 of record NZ_JBTGUU010000001.1, read on the forward strand.
CAGTTGATCGGTGACCAGCCCCAGCAGGCCGATGATCGCGATGGCGAGGAAAATCACATCCACCTGGAAGCCGCGCATGGCCTTGAGGCTCAGGTAACCCAGGCCACTGGAAGCGGCGACCAGTTCAGCCACCACCAGGTAAGTCCAGGCCCAGCCCATGGTCACCCGCAGGGTGTCGAGCACGCCTGGCAAGGAAGCCGGGGCGATCACATGCAGCACCGCGTCACGACGGTTCGAACCGAGGGTATAGGAGGCGTTGATCAGATCCTTGGAGATGCCTTTGGACACGTCCGCGATCATCACCAGTTGCTGGAAAAATACGCCGAAAATGATCACCGAGACCCGCTGCTCCAGACCGATGCCGATCCACAGGATGAACAGCGGTACGAACGACGTCACCGGCAGGTAGCGAATGAAGTTGACCATCGGCTCCAGGAACGCCTGGACGATGCGGAAGCTGCCCATCAACAGCCCCAGCGGCACCGCCACCAGGGACGACACGATGAAACCGACCATCACCACTTCGACGCTGGCCCACACATGCTGGCCGAGGGTGCCGTCGCGACCCAGGCGCACAGCGGCCTCGACCACCGCGCCCGGCGTCGGCAGGAACATGCCCGGCACCACACCGCCGTAGGACAACCCGGCCCACAGGCCGACCAACAGCACCCAGGCCAGACCACTCGCGCTCCAGATCACCGAGACCGGCAACCCGGTCTTGGGCGTGATGCAGCGGCTCAGCCACGAATTGCGCTTGAACATGCAGCCTCCTAGAGCGGGGTGACGAAACGGTTGTCGATCAGGTCGTCATTGCTGACGTTGTAGGGCTTGCCTTGCAGCTCGCTGGCGGTCTCGTTGGCCAGTTTGATCAGCGGTGCGCTGTCACCCGGCTTGCCCGGCGAACCCAGCAGTTTTTCGCTCATGGCCTGATCGTAGAAGCGCACGCCCTGGGCGGCCGCTTCCATTTCCTTCGGATCGGCCAGGTAGCCGCCGACACCCTTGGCCATGATTTTGTAGGCTTCCTGCGGATGATCCTTGGTGTACTGCACGGCTTTGTACAAACCGGCCACCAGTGCCTTGACGTCTTCCGGCTGCTTTTCGATGACGGTGCAGTTCAGTGCCACCACGTCGACGATCACCCCCGGTGTGCTGCTGCTGTCGATCAGCACCTTGCCCTGCTGCTTGTCGCGCACCATCGACAGGTGCGGCTCCCAGGTCACGGCAGCAGGTACGCGACCGGCGATGAACGCGGTAGCGGCGTCGTCGGCCGTCATGTTCTGCACGGTGATGTCACTCATTTTCATGCCGTTCTTTTTCAGCAGATACGACAACCAGAACTGCGAGGTCGAACCTTCGTTCACCGCCACGGCCTTGCCTTTGAGTTCCTGCAGGCTCTTGACGTCCTTGCCCACCAGCACGCCGTCGCCACCATGGCTGTCGTCCAGCGCGGCCACAGCCTTGAAGCAGAATTGCGGACGGTACTTGAGCACCTCGTCGATGGTCGACGCCGAGCCGGACAACTCACCGGAAGCTTGTGCGGCCATGTACATCGCCGCCTCTTCGACCACCGGCAATTCGACGGTCAAACCGTTTTCCTTGAAGTAGCCCAGGTCCCGGGCCAGGTACAGGGTGCCGTAGCCGACCCAGGTGGTGTGGCCGATGGACAGGGTGCCGGCCTGGGCGCTGATAGCGACCGTCGCGGCGATGGCGGTGACCGCCAGTGGATGGACAACACGGGTAAGCAAGGACTTGATCATGGAGCACTCCCAAAGCTGTTGATTTAGTTTTGTCATGGGCAGTACGGCGAGCCCTGAATCGGCTGCAACCTGTGGTCTCTGAGGGCCCCTTCGGCGGGCAGCATTCGGCGGGCTGGCGAGATCGATGTTGGCCCAAGGGCGGGATTAGGAAAATGAGGAAATTTGTGGATGCGAGTGATGAAAAAACTGGTTAGCGCGCACTGCAAAAGGGCGTTGTGGGCGGGGATGCCCGAGGTGGGTGCAAGGTGCTGGAATTATGTTGAATGGGCCATAGCATTCGCGAGCAAGCCCGCTCCCACAGGGGATCCGTGTCAGACACAAATCCACTGTGGGAGCGGGCTTGCTCGCGAAGAGGCCCGAGAGAACGCTACACGATCAGAGCCGACCGTATTCCTGCGCCGTACGATCCACCGCTTTCAAGGTCTTGGCGATCAGTTCGTCAATCTCTTCACGGCTGGCAATCAACGCTGGCGCCATGATCATCCGGCCTAAAGTCGAGCGAATGATCACCCCCTCCTCAAAGCCAATCGTACGGCAGCGCCAGGCGATGTCGTTCTCATTGGCGAAGCGCTTACGCGTGGATTTTTCTTCGGCCAGTTGCAGCGCCGCGACCATGCCGGTGCCCTGGATATCGCCCACCAGCGGGTGCTTGCCGAACACTTCGCGCAGGCTCTGTTGCAGGTACGGGCCGATGTCGTCCTTGACCCGCGTCACCACGCCTTCATCGCGCAGGGCCTTGAGGTTGGCAATCGCCACCGCCGCCGCCACCGGGTGCCCGGAATAGGTCAGGCCGTGGGCAAACACGCCGCCCTGCTCCACCAGCACCGAAGCCATTTTCTTCGACAGGATCAGGCCGCCCATGGGGATGTAACCCGAGGTCAGGCCCTTGGCGATGGACAGGGTGTCCGGCTCGAAACCGAAGTACTCGTGGGCGAACCATTCGCCGGTGCGACCGAAGCCGCCGATAACCTCATCGGCGCATAGCAGCACATCGTACTTACGGCAGATGCGCTGGATTTCCGGCCAGTAGCTTTCCGGCGGGAAGATCATCCCGCCGGCACCCTGGAAGGGTTCGGCGATGAAGCCTGCGACCTTGTCCGCACCCAGTTCGAGAATCTTCGCTTCCAGTTGCTGTGCCGCACGCAGACCGAATTCAGCCGGCGTCAGGTTGCCTTCGTGGGCGAAGAAGTACGGCTCGTCGATGTGCTCGATGTCCGGAATCATGCCGCCCATTTCGTGCATGAACTTCATGCCGCCCAGTGCCGTCGCGGCCAGGGTCGAACCGTGGTAACCGTTCCAGCGGCCAATCATGATTTTCTTCTCGGGCTTGCCGAGCACCTGCCAGTAACGCCGCACCGTGCGGATCAACACCTCGTTGGCCTCGGAGCCGGAGTTAGTGTAGATCGCGTGGCTGTAATGACCCGGCAGCAGGCTGAACAGCAGCTCGGACAGCTCGATCACCTGCGGGTGGGTGGTGTGGAAAAACATGTTGTAGTACGGCAGCTGTTCCAGTTGCTGGCTCGCCGCGGCCGCCAGGTCCTTGCGCCCGTAACCGAGGTTGGTGCACCACAGCCCGGACATGCCGTCGAGGTAACGGCGGCCATCGTTGTCCCACAGGTGCAGGCGCTCGCCACGGACCATCACCCGTGGCCCCTCATCGTTGAGGGCTTTCTGATCGACGAACGCATGGATGTGGTGCGCAGCGTCGGCGGCCTGGTAGTCGCGGGTTTCACGTGGTGTGGTCATCGCCAGTTCTCCGTTTTGTTATCAGCGCAATTGAAACCAGGTGGTCTTCAACTGGGTGTATTTATCGAATGAATGCAGGGACAAGTCGCGGCCGAAACCGGACTGCTTGCCGCCGCCAAAAGGAACGGTCACGTCCAGTGCATCGACGCTGTTGACCGACACCGTGCCCGCTCGCAATTGTCGCGCCACGCGGTGGGCGCGGTTGAGGTCGTCGGTCCACAGCGAAGCCGCCAGACCGTAGACGCTGTCGTTGGCCAATTGCAACGCATGGGCCTCGTCATCAAACGCCGTGACCGCCAGAACCGGGCCGAATACTTCGTCGCGAAACAGCGACATGTCCGGCGTCACGCCGGTAAAGATCGTCGGCTGGATGAAATTGTCGGAGCCGTTGAAGATCGACTGCCGACCGCCACAGATCCTGGTCGCACCTTGCTGCTCGGCCTGCTGGATGAACTTCATGATGTGCGCGGTCTGACGGCTGTCGACAATGGCACCGGCAGCGCTCGACGGATCCAGCGGATCGCCCGGCAACCAGCGTTCGGCCTGGGCCTTGAGACGTTCGACGAACTCGTCATGAATCGAGCGCTGCACCAGCAATCGCGAGTTGGCCGAGCAGACTTCGCCCTGATTGAAGAAGATGCCGAACGCGGCTTTCTCGGCGGCCAAGTCCAGATCCTGACAATCGGCGAATACCAGGTTGGCGCTCTTGCCGCCGCACTCCAGCCACACCTGTTTCAGGTTCGACTGGGCCGAGTACTGCATGAAATATTTGCCGACCTCAGTGGAGCCGGTGAATACCAGGCAATCGACGTCCGGGTGCAGGCCAAGGGCCTTGCCGGTCTGCTCGCCCAAACCCGGCAGCACGTTCAACACACCCGCTGGCACACCGGCCTCAAGCGCCAGCTCAGCCAGACGCAAGGCCGAAAACGGCGACTGCTCGGCCGGTTTGAGAATCACCGAGTTACCAGCGGCCAGGGCCGGGGCGAGTTTCCACGCGGCCATGTCCAGGGGGAAATTCCACGGCACCACGGCAGCCACCACGCCGAGGGCTTCGCGGGTGATGGTCGCCAGCACGTTCTGCGCACTCGGTGCGACCTGATCGTAGAGTTTGTCGAGGCTCTCCGCGTACCAGCGCAACACCCCGGCGGCACCCGGCACATCGATGTTGTAGGCGTCCGTGACGGGCTTACCCATGTTCAGCGAATCGAGCAGCGCCAGTTCTTCACGGTTTTCGAGGATCAAGTCGGCCAGGCGCAATAGCACTTGTTTACGTTCGGTCGGCGAACGTGCCGACCAGGTGCCGGCTTCAAACACTTGCCGCGCATTACGCACCGCTACGTTCACATCTTGCTCGCCACAGGCCGCGACATTGGCCAGGCATTGCCCGGTGGCGGGGTTGATCGCGGCGAAAGTCTGCCCCGATTGCGCCGCTCGGCGCTGGCCATCGATCACGGCCTGGTCGGGAAACCGCAGGGAAGCGGCTTTGCGTTGCCAATACTCAAGCTCGAACACGTTCGGATGCTCCAGAGGACATTCTTGTGTATTGGATAGTCGCTCAGGCCCGAGCGGTGGAAAACCAGTAAAAATGTGTTCGCAGGCCAAGAAAAAACTACGTAGCCAATCTCCCTTCTGGCGCAGCATGTGGTTATTGTTCAACCACAACAAATCGCTACCCGAGCGGACAGGGGTGGCGCGCAAATTGCCTGGATGCCTGATTCGTTCTCCCCCGAGGTTTGCTGTGGCTGCCTACAATCTGCGTCAACTGAAATACTTTATCACCACCGTCGAGTGCGGCAGCGTCGCCGAGGCCTCGCGCAAGCTGTACATCGCCCAGCCGTCGATCTCCACGGCCATCAAAGGGCTGGAAGACAGCTTCGGTGTGCAACTGCTGATTCGCCATCACGCCCAGGGCGTGTCACTGACGCCCAGCGGTGCACGCTTCTACCGCAAGGCCCAGGAACTGCTGCGCATGGCCAAGGAGTTCGAGCAGAACGCCCTGGCCGACAACGATGTGGTGTCCGGGCAGATCGATATCGGCTGTTTCGAAACCGTCGCGCCGCTGTACCTGCCGCAATTGATCGCCGGGTTTTCGGCGTTGTACCCGGGAGTGGAAATCCGCATCCGCGACGGCGAGCAGCAGGAACTGGTGCAGGGCCTGACCTCCGGCGCCTTCGACCTGGCGATCCTCTATGAGCACGATCTCGACGGCACCATCGCAACCGAACCCTTGATGCCGGCGCAACGGCCTTACGCGCTGCTGCCGGCCGATCACCGTTTTGCCCAGCAGGCACAAGTCTCACTGCGCGACCTGTACCTGGAGCCGATGATTCTTTTGGACGTGCAGCCGAGCCGGACCTATTTCGTCAGCCTGTTCGAAGAGCTGGACCTGACCCCGCGCATTGCCTTCAGCTCGCCATCGATCGAGATGGTGCGCGGCATGGTCGGACAAGGTTTTGGTTTCTCGATCCTGGTGACCAAGCCGCATTCGGAGTGCACCTACGACGGGCAGAAAGTGGTGTGCGTGGACATCGCCGAAGACGTCACCGGCTCCGGGCTGGTGGCGGCCTGGCTCAAGCGCGGGCAACTGACCAAACCGGCGCAGTTGTTTGCCGACTATTGCCGCGAGCAACTGACCGCCAAGTCCGAACGCTCAGACTGATCCTCTGTGGCGAGCCCCCCCGCCACAAAGCTCGCATCCAAATGATTATTTACGCGGTTTGATCCGCGCAGTCGCTTCGGCCACCAGCGGATCATCCGGCCAGTAATGCTTCGGGTACCGCCCTTTCAAATCCTTCTTCACTTCGGCGTAGGTGCTGCGCCAGAAGTTCGCCAGGTCCTGCGTGACCTGCACCGGCCGCCGCGCCGGGGACAACAGATGCAGCTTGACCACTTGCCGCCCTCCGGCGATACGCGGGGTTTCGGCCAGGCCGAACAACTCCTGCAGACGCACCGCCAGAATCGGCGGCTGTTCGCTGTAGTCCAGACGAATCGAAGAGCCCGACGGCACGCTCAAATGATGCGGCGCCAACTCGTCCAGCCGCTGCGGCAGCGGCCACGGCAGCAGGTTGTGGACGATGCTCGACAGGTCCAGATTGGCGAAGTGACTGAGCCGGGAAACCTTGCCCAGATACGGCATCAGCCAGTGTTCCAGGCCTTTGAGCAACGCGGCATCGCTGACATCCGGCCACTCGCTCTCGCCCTTGCCGGCGAGGTCCAGTTGCCGCAACAACGCCACTCGTGCCTGCCACTGACGCAGCTCCGGGGTCCATGGCAACAGCTCCAGGCCTTTGCGCCGCACCAGATTCACCAGCGCCTGGCTGCGGGCGCTTTCGTCGAGACCAGTGAGCGGTTCACGGCTGAGGATCAATTCACCAACCTTGCGCTGACGCTCGGCACGCAGCACACCTTCGCGCTCATCCCAATCCAGTTGATCGACGCAACGCACCTGCTCGGCCAGCACTGAGTCGAACAGTGCCGGATCGAAATCCGTCGCTAGGTAAATCCGCTCTTCTCGCTGCCCCTGGCGACTGCCCAGATCGGCGATCACCAGCCACGGCTGCTTCATCAGGCTGTCGGCCTCGGCGAACAGCGCGGCACGACCGTTGGCCAAGCGATATTCCGCACCACCGGCGCGCCGTTGTTGGGCGACGCGGTCGGGATAGGCCAGCGCCAGCAATGCACCGAGCCAGCGCGGGTGATCCGGATCGCTGACCGGCTCCGCCGCTTTGCCCCGCAGGTAACCACGATACTGCCGCGCCAGTTGCCTTGCGCGTTGCACGCCACCCTGCGCGCCACGTGCGGCGCGTTCTTCGCCAGACAGCAATACCAGTCGGCTGTGCAAGTCCGCCCCGGCGCCACGCAAGATATCGCGTTCGCCGAGCAGTGCGGCGACATCGCAAGCCATCTCCGCCAGACCCAGCGCCTGGCCGCGCAACAGCAAATGCGCGATACGCGGATGGGCCGGCAGTTCGGCCATGGCCTGGCCGTGACGGGTCAGCGCTTCGCCGTCCAAAGCGCCCAGGCGTTCCAGCAAGTCCTGAGCCTGTGCATAAGCCGCTGCAGGTGGAACGTCGAGCCACACCAGTTGCCCGGGCGTCACGCCCCAACGACCCAGCTGCAAGGCCAGCCCGGCAAGGTCCGCCGAGAGGATTTCCGCGCTGCCATAAGCCGCCAGCTGCTCGTGCTGATCCTGGGACCACAGGCGATAACAAACACCGGGTTCCAGACGCCCGGCCCGGCCCGCGCGCTGGGTCGCACTGGCCTTGGAAATGCGTTGGGTGTCGAGACGGGTCATGCCGCTGCCCGGGTCGAAACGCGGCACCCGCGCCAGCCCGGCATCGATCACCACGCGCACGCCGTCGATGGTCAAACTGGTTTCGGCGATGTTGGTGGCCAGCACCACTTTGCGCTTGCCCGGCGGTGCCGGATCGATCGCCGCCCGTTGCGCCGTCAGGTCCAGTTCACCGTGCAACGGACACAGCAGAACCTGTGGGTTGTCACCCAAGGCATCGGCCAATTGCTGATGCACGCGGCGGATCTCCGCTTGCCCCGGCAGGAACACCAGCACGCTGCCGGTCTCGTCGTTCAAGGCTTCGAGGATGGTCTGCACCAGGCGCGGCTCGATGAATTCACCGGCCTGGAACGGCCGACCCCAGCGCATCGCCACCGGGTACATGCGCCCTTCGCTGCGCAGGATCGGCGCGTCGTCGAGCAACCCGGCCAGACGTTCGCCTTCAAGCGTGGCGGACATCAAGAGAATTTTCAGCGGCTGATCATCACGGAACAGTTCGCGACCATTGAGGCTCAGGGCCAAGGCCAGGTCAGCGTCGAGGCTGCGCTCGTGAAATTCGTCGAAGATCAGCAGGCCAACGCCTTCCAGCGCCGGGTCATCCTGCAGGCGCCGGGTGAGGATGCCTTCGGTGACCACTTCGATTCGGGTATTGGGGCCGACCTTGCTGTCGAGGCGAATGCGATAGCCCACGGTTTCGCCGACCTTTTCCCCCAGCTCACTGGCCAACCGTTCCGCCGCTGCGCGTGCGGCCAACCGACGGGGTTCGAGCATCAGGATGGTCTGCCCGGCCAGCCACGGCTCGTTGAGCAAGGCCAAGGGTACGCGGGTGGTTTTACCGGCGCCGGGCGGAGCTTCGAGCACGGCTTCGTGGCGTGTAGCGAGGGCTTCACGCAGGGCGGGTAAAACTTCATCGATCGGCAAAGAAATCATGCTGGCTCCCAAACAGAGCCGCGAGTATAACGGCGAACTGCGTGGCGTTAATCACGGTCCTAATTCATACCGACGACGTTTCGTTTCGAGATTACCCAGGAGATTTCATATGCGTGCTCCCTTTCGCCTGATTGGCGGTGTTCTGGTCGCAACCTTGCTGACTCAAGTGACCGCCTGCGGGTCGATTTTCTACCCCGACCGCCGTGGCCAGATCGAAGGCAAGATCGACCCGGCCATCGCCGCACTCGATGCCGTGGGCCTGCTGTTCTACATCATCCCCGGCCTGATCGCGTTTGCCGTGGACTTCGCCACCGGTGCGATTTATTTCGAACCGGGCAAGACCGCCCAGGTCGATCCGCAAAAACTCAAGGATGCCATCGGCCCCGACGGTCAGGTCGATAACCGCAAGTTGCAGACTATTCTGGAAAGCGAGCTGGGCCGCAGCTTCCCGCTGGACGATCCACGCCTGATCCAGAGCAAAGGCAGCACCCGGCAACTGGCGATGTTCGGCCTGCAACCGGCCGCGTAATCCCTACACGCGAAAGGACTCTTCAAGGAACGATGGCCACTATGACCTCCAGCTCCGAACACGCCCGCCTGCTGCGGCTGGCGACCCGTGCCTCGGTGGCGGTGGCATGCATGTTGATCATCGCCAAAGCCATCGCCTGGTGGCTGAGCGGCTCGGTGAGCATGCTCGCCGGGCTCACCGACTCGACACTCGACGGCGTCACCTCATTGCTCAACCTGCTGGCGGTGCATTACGCCCTGCGCCCCGCCGACAATGATCATCGCTACGGGCATGGCAAGGCCGAGTCATTGGCGGGCATGGCCCAGGCGTTGTTCATTGGCGGCAGTGCGGTACTGATTGCGTTGCAGGCCTACGATCGGCTCAAACATCCCGAACCGGTCGGCGCGCCGTGGATCAGTATCGGCGTGATTGTGTTCTCCCTCGTACTGACCCTGGCGTTGTTGATGTTTCAACATAGGGTGGTCAAGGCCACCGGCTCCAACGCGGTACGCGCCGACTCCCTGCACTACCGCTCGGACCTGTTGCTCAACGGCAGCATTCTGATCGCGCTGGTGCTGGCCGGGTATGGCCTGCATCAGGTCGACCCCTGGTTCGGTCTGGGAATCGCCGCCTACATTCTGTGGAGCGCTGTGCAGATCGCCCGGGAGAGCTTTGCGGTGTTGATGGATGAAGAACTGCCGCCGGAGGTCAGCCAGCACATGCTGGAATTGGCGTGCAGCGTGCCCGGCGTGCTGGGTGCCCATGACCTGCGCACGCGGATTTCCGGCAACCAGTGGTTTGTGCAGTTGCATCTGGAGCTGCCGGGGGAACTGACGCTGTCAGTGGCCCACGGCATCAGCGATCAGGCTGCCGCGGCCATTCACGACGCCTACCCGCGAGCCGAAGTGCTGGTGCACGCCGACCCGCAGGAAGTGGTGAAAACCGCTCGGGTTCAGTAGTTGACCTGATAACCACGACTGCTCAGGCAATTGCCCTGGGCCTGTCGGTAGGCTTGCACCACCGACGGGTCTGGCTGGTAAGTGGCGGTGCGTGGATCGAAACCACTCTGCTGCACCGCGTACTGATAACACTCGTAGCCATCGCGACTGACCTGCTCCGGCGACTGGCCGTTGGCCGGGTACGCCTCCACGTCATAACCATTGCTGGCGGCCGGTGGTGACGACTGCGGTTGGCCAATCGGCGGCTCGACCACGACGTAATCCCGGGTGCTCTCCTGATAGGCGTAATACGAACCGGCCGCGAGGAACAGCAGCGCCCCGCCGATCCATATCTGCTCGGCGTAATCAGGAAGGTAGCTGACGCGAATCCCGCGTGGCGGCGCTACCACCTCATAACGCGGGCCCAGCGGGCGATACCAGTAGCCACCGGAATAGTAGTAATCCATGCCACGGTAAGGCACGCGCAAGTTACGCTCGGGGAAGCGATCGATCACCTGGCCGGGGCGATACCTGGGACCTGGCCCCCAGCCGTAACCGCGTCCACTCGGGCGTCCGTCCCAGTGATTGTCATTGGTCGGCGCACCGATATAGCCCTTCCAGCGCTGATTGTAATCGTTGCGATGCGGCTGATCCTGATAGTCACCGCGCCGCGGCGGCTGGGTCTGGCGCACGGTGTCGGGGCGGGGCTGGATCGGCATGTCAGTGGCCGGTGCCTGCGGCGGTGGTGGCGGTGAGCGAACCGGGCTGTTGAAATCCGGCGCTGGACGGGGCTGCCTCTGGCTATTGTTCTGATGTTGATTCTGGCCGTTGTGCTCGTACTGGCGATTGTCGTTGTTCTGCGCACGCGGCGGGTTCTGTGGCGGGCCGTTCTGCGGGCGTGGCTGGTTGTTGCCACCACGGCCCTGACTCCCCCCCTGGTTACCACCCTGATGCCCATCCTGGCCGTGCTGCCCGCCATCATGGCCACGGTTTTGCTGATCATCGGCCAGCGTTTGCGCAGTGACACTGACACACAGCAAACCAACACCGGCCAAACGCCAGATGCGCGATTTCATGCTTATCCTCATTGCGGGTCAGGGCCTGTACGTAAGACTGGGAAAGCAGTGGCCGGTTCTGCGACAGGTTATCAGTCGCGCAACTTATTTATTGAGGCCAGGAGGGTCAAATTCCACGCAAGAAAAAGGGGAGACCCGTCGGCCTCCCCTTGGAGAACTTCGTCCTGGCTCAACGCTTGTGGCGCCGGCTCACCTCACGCCGTCTTCTGGACAGTGTGTAGCTCGGGGGCCGGCACATCCCCGGTGGGGGTGGCGACCGCGGCGGGCCTGATTGGGCGAGCCGCACTGGACTGTTTGTCCGAGCAGTGATTCTGGTGATAAGAATAGGCCGTGAGCGCCGACAGAGGATTGCGAAGATTGCTTGATTAAACATCACTTGCGCAATTTTTAACCCAAGATACATAATCTGTCGCAATAGTTACGACAAAGGACTGATTGATGAGCAAGCTCGATCGTTACGACCTGAGTATTTTGGCGGAATTGCAGCGCGACGCACGCATCTCCAACCAGGAGTTGGCCGAGCGCATCGGTCTGTCGCCTTCGCCGTGCTCGCGGCGGGTCAAGCAACTGGAAGACGACGGCTACATTTCCCGTCAGGTCGCCCTTCTCGACCGCAAGATGCTCGGCCTGAGCCTGACGGCCTACGTGCTGATCGGTATGGACCGCCATACGCCGGAGCGTTTCGAGAACTTCGAAGCGGCCATTCGCACCTTGCCCCAAGTGCTCGAATGCAGCCTGGTGACCGGGATGGATGCCGACTATCAACTCAAGGTCGTGGTGCCGGACATGGATCACTACCAGAAACTGCTGCTCGGGCATCTGACCCGGATTGAAGGCGTGACCAGCGTGCGTTCGAGTTTTGTGCTGAACCAGGTTTTGAACAGCACCGAACTGCCTCTGACTCATCTGCGTAGCTGATGACGCCTTCGCGAGCAAGCCCGCTCCCACAATCGACCGCATTCTCATGGTAGAACTCGGTTAAATGTGGGAGCGGGCTTGCTCGCGAAGAGGCCGGCACAGGCGACGAATGACTGCGACACACCGACGCAGGTCAATACTGCACGCAGCCAGCGAGGCGTATACTCCCCGCGCCCTTTTAGCCTCGCCCGCGCTGGAGATGTTCGATGGATCCTGCAGTTTTTGAAGAGTGGATGATGACCGGTCTGGTCACGATCCTGATCATTTTCATGGGTTTCATCGTCTGGGATCTGGCGAAGAAGTCCAAGGCCGGACGCTTTGGCTCGTTCATCCTGTTCTTCGTGCTGGGCCTGGGCGTGGCCGCGTTCATCATCAAGAGCGTGGTGATCGGCTTGATCGAATCCGGCACCTTATAAGCGCGCCGGTACTTCTTTCCACTGTCCCTGATCGAGCCCTTCGATCGTCCAGTCACCGATTCTGACCCGCACCAGGCGCAAGGTCGGCAAACCGACCGCAGCGGTCATGCGCCGCACCTGCCGATTGCGCCCTTCGCGAATCACCAACTCCAGCCAGCTGGTCGGCACGCTTTTGCGAAAGCGCACCGGCGGATTGCGCGGCCATAGCTCGGGCTCGTCCAGTTGTCGCGCCTCGGCGGGCAAGGTCATGCCATCGTTCAATTCAACGCCGTCACGCAAGCGCTGCAACTGCTCCGCGCCCGGCTCGCCCTCGACCTGCACCCAATAAGTCTTGGCCAGTTTGTGCTTCGGGTCGGCGATCCGCGCCTGAAGCTGACCGTCGTTGGTCAGCAGCAACAAGCCTTCGCTGTCGCGATCCAGTCGTCCGGCCGGATAGATCCCCGGCACATCGATGTAGTCCTTGAGCGTCGCGCGCCCTTCGCCGTCACTGAATTGCGTCAGCACATCGAAGGGTTTGTTGAACAAGATCAGCTTCGGCTCGGCCGGTGGTGCCTTGGCGACACGGCGCGGGGCTGCAGGCGAAGGTTTCGTGCCAGGGCGGCGGGAAACGGGGCGTTGAGGAGGACGAGACATGAGAAAGGAAACATCTAACGGTCAGGGCTGCTAATGCTAGTGCCCCGACCGTCAAATGACCATGACAACCGTTAGCGGAACGGCGGCTCGTCGAAGCTGCGCAGTTTGCGCGAGTGCAGTGAGTTGAGTTCGGTGCGCAACAGATCCACCGCCTCGATACCGATCTTCAAGTGCTGGCTGACCGCGCGCTCATAGAAGGCGTTGGCCGAGCCCGGCAACTTGATTTCGCTGTGCAGCGGTTTGTCCGAGACGCAGAGCAACGTGCCGTACGGCACCCGCAAACGATAACCCTGGGCGGCGATGGTGCCACTTTCCATGTCCACCGCCACGGCGCGGGACAGGTTGATCAGCGGCCTTTCTTGCGCCCAGCGCAGCTCCCAGTTACGGTCGTCGTAGGTCAGCACGGTGCCGGTGCGCAGGCGTTTTTTCAGTTCGTCGCCCTTCTCGCCGGTGATGTTGGCCGCCGCCTGCTGAAGCGCCATCTGCACTTCGGCCAGGGCCGGAATCGGAATGTTCGGCGGCACGACCCGGTCGAGAATGCCGTCGCGACGCATGTAGGCGTGGGCCAGCACGTAGTCGCCAATCGTCTGCGACTGACGCAGGCCGCCGCAGTGGCCGATCATCAACCAGCAATGCGGGCGCAGAACGGCGAGGTGGTCGGTGATGTTCTTGGCGTTGGACGGGCCGACACCGATGTTGACCAGGGTCACGCCGTGGCCGTCACTGGCAATCAGGTGATAGGCCGGCATCTGGTAACGGTGCCAGACCACGCCGGCGGCAATCGCCGACGCTTCGCCGTGATCCATGCTCTTTTCGATGATCACGTTACCCGGCAGCACCATGCGCACGAAGCGCGGGTCTTGGCGCAATTGTTCCAGGCCGTGGACAATGAACTGGTCGACATAGCGGTGGTAGTTGGTCAGCAGAATCCACGGCTGCACATGGCGCCAGTCGCTGCCGGTGTAATGCACCAATCGGCGCAGGGAGAAATCCACCCGCGCGGCATCGAACAACGCCAGGGGCAGCGGATCGGTGTTTTCCCAGTCGTACAAACCGTCGGCAATGCCGTCGGTCGCGGCCGACAGGTCGGTACTCGGGAACACCCGCGCCAGCACGGCTGCGGTGACGCCGGAACCTCCCAGTTCATCGCCCTGCTCGACCACATACGGATACGGGATGTTCTGCTGGCTGACACCGACTTCCACCGTCACGGTGAAGTCGTGCATCAACGGAACCAGCTGTTCCAGCAGGTACTTACGGAAAGCAGACGGATGGGTGACGGTGACGCTGTAGGTGCCCGGCAGCTGGACCTTGGCATAGGCACGGGTGGTCTGCGGGACTTCACCCTGGCAAAGGTAGGTCAGGCGCAGCTCGGGATAACGGAACAACGCCCGCTGTTCGGCATCAGGCTCGACGCGATCCTTGAGGTAACGCTTGAGCGCCTGACTCAGCGCGGTGGTTGCACGATTGTGCAAAAGTGCGAGCCGATCCACGGCTTGCTCGGCGGTTTGAACGACAATAAAAGCTTCGGTCACGATCAGCATCCTGTGTTCTGACTTGCAGACCTTCATCTTGCCTGCATCGTCGCTTCACGGGAACAGTGATTGCTACACAAACCCCGGGGCGCACCGCAGATCAAATGTGGGAGCGGGCTTGCTCGCGAAAGCGGCCTGTCAGTCACATCACCGTTGAATGTGAAACCGCATTCGCGAGCAAGCCCGCTCCCACATTGGCCCAGTGGTGACCTTGCACCTGGGATCAGAAACCCTGCGGGGTCGATCGGGCGAGAATCGCTTCCACGTCCAGGCCGCGTGGCAACGCACCGTACACTCGGCCGCCACCGTCCAGGCGACTGGCGATGAAGGCATCACTGACCACCGAATTCCCCGCTTCCAGCAGCAACTTGGCCTGCAATCCCAAGGCGATGTCTTCAGTCAGTTGCCGGGCGCGGTACTGAATGTCGCTGGTGTCCTTGAAGGCTGCCTGTAATTGCTGGATGTGCGCGGCAAGGCGCTTGTCGCCATGGCCATCGCCCAGCTCGCTGAACAGTGCATCGAGCACGCCCGGTTCCTTTGACAGGGCACGCAGCACGTCCAGGCACTGCACATTGCCGGAACCTTCCCACGTCGAATTCACCGGTGCCTCGCGGTAAAGCCGCGGCAGAATGCTGTCTTCGACATAACCCGCACCGCCCATGCATTCGGCGGCTTCGTTGATCATGGCCGGCGCCCGCTTGCAGATCCAGTACTTGCCCACCGCCGTTACCAACCGGGCGAACCTGGCTTCCTGCGAGTCGTCCAGATGATCCAGCGCCCGGCCCATACGCAGGCTCAAGGCCAGGGCGGCTTCGCTTTCTAGCGCCAGGTCCGCCAGCACGTTCTGCATCAACGGCTGTTCGCTGAGCAATTTGCCGCCGACCGAACGATGAGCGCAATGATGGCTGGCCTGGGTCAACGCCTGACGCATCAGCGAACTGGAACCGACCATGCAATCGAAGCGGGTCATGGCGACCATCTCGATGATCGTTGGAACACCACGCCCCTCTTCACCGATCATCCACGCCAGTGCGCCGCGGAACTCGACTTCGCTGGACGCGTTGGAGCAATTGCCGAGCTTGTTCTTCAGGCGCTGGATGTAGAACTGATTGCGTGTGTCGTCCGGGCGATGGCGTGGCAGCAGGAAACAGGTCAGGCCCTTGTCGGTCTGCGCCAGTGTCAGGAAGGCGTCGCACATCGGCGCCGAGCAAAACCACTTGTGCCCCACCAACTCATAGGCCTGGCCCGGACCGCTGGCTCCGACCGGATAAGCCTTGGTGGTATTGGCCCGCACATCGGTGCCGCCCTGCTTCTCGGTCATGGCCATGCCGATGGTGACCCCGGCCTTGTGGGCCATGCCGACGTTCCGCGGGTCGTATTCGGTGGCGAGGATTTTCGGCAACCACTTTTGCGCCAGGTCCGGTTGCAGACGCATGGCCGGAACGCTGGCGAAGGTCATGGTCAACGGGCAGCCACTGCCGGCTTCGGCCTGGCTGTGCAGATACGACATACAAGCGCGGGCGACATGAGCGCCGTCCTGCGGGTGCGCCCAAGGCAACGAGGTCAGGCCGTGCTCGACTGCCGTGCGCATCAGTTGGTGATAGGCCGGATGAAATTCCACCAGATCGATGCGATGACCAAATCGGTCATGACTGTTGAACACCGGCTTGTTCTGATTGGCGAGGAACCCGGCTTCCATCAACGGACCACCGGCCAGCGCGCCGTAAGCGTCGATCCGCGATTCGGCCCAACCGGCCCCGAACCGCCGCGACCATTCCTGCAACGGCAAGTCGATGCGGTAGAGGTTGGCGCCGTCCAGGGACGGTGGCTGGTTGGTGACTTCGTGGGTTTCGGCAAACTGATGCAGGTTCATGACTGGGCTCCTTTGGTCGGCCAAGGGACTTCAGTTAAGCACCGCCCCTCAACCGAACAAAGTGTCATATCCGCCTAACTGTCGGCGCTTTCGCCCTGTTGCGAGCAGAGCACCCGGCGGTAGAGCGCGGCCTGCAAGTCTTCGAATTTCACCGGCTTGCTCAAGTAATCAATCAACGCGCCGGTCGGGCAGCGTTCACGGTCACCCCCCAGGGCGATCATGAACAACGGCAGCTCGGCATAGCCCGGCAGCGCGCGGATCCGGCAGCACAGCGACTCACCGTCCTGGCGCGGCAACTGGCAATCGACCAGCACCGCATCAAACACTTCGCGCTGCAGGAGATCGAGCGCGACATCGGCTCCGTCGGCCGTACGCACGCGGAAACCCAGCTTGAGCAACATGCCGCGCATCACCAACTGGCTGATGCTGTTGTCATCCACCAACAACACGGCACAATCCTGAGGCAAGCGCAGGTGCGGAAAATCCCGGGACTTCAACGGCGCCAGCGGGCGTTCGGACACCGGCAGCCCGACTTCCACGTCCAGCTGAAACCGGCTGCCGCGTCCTGGCTCGGAACGATGCGTCAGGCGTCCACCGAGCAATTCGACCAACTGCCGGCAAATCGCCAGACCAACACCCAGGCCACCGTATTCACGGGTCATAGAGCCATCGACCTGGAAGAACCGTTGATACATCGTGGCCTCTCCCAGATCGGTGAAGCCAATGCCCGTGTCGATCACCGCAAAGGTCAACGCCAGCCGGTCGGGCCCAGTGGCATTGCCGGTCACCCGCAAGGCCAGGCCGCCGACCCGGGTGAACTTGATGGCGTTGTCCAGCAGACACTCCAGGCATTGCGCAATCTTGGTGTTGTCGCCGTGCACGCGATCCGGTACACCGGATGCGACGTCGACCTTGAAGTCCAGCGACTTGCTCGAAGCGTTGCCCTCGAACTGCGTGCGCAGTGCCTCGACCATGCTGCGCAAGCTGAAGGTGTCGGTCGAGGCCTGGAGCTTGCCGGCCTGCAGTTCGGTGAGGGTCAGGATACCGTTGACCATGCGCATCATGTCCCGCGCCGACCCCGAAGCCGTCTGCTGATACTGCTCAAGCTCCAGGTTCATTTCGACCGTCTGCATCAATTCCAGTGAACCGATCACACCGTTCATGGGCGTGCGCAGTTCGTGGGTCAGGGTGGCCAGGAATTCGTCCTTGAGCTTGTTACTGCGAGCCAGTTGCTGGTTGAGGATTTCAAGCTTCTGGCCGGCGTCGAATAGCGTTTGCGCCTGCTGCTCGCGCATGTCGTTAATGCGGTCGGCCAGTGCCAGGGATAACAACGCCACTTCGATGGCCGAGCCGATCTGGCTGGAATACATGGTCAAGAACACATTAGGCAGGTATCCAAGCACCATCAACGTATTGACGATGCCGCCGAGCAAAAACGCCGACCAGGCAATGATGAAATACCGCGCGACGCGCAGGCCCCGCAGCCAGGCAAAGATCCCGGCGGCAAAAATCACCACCGTGAACGTCAGCGCCAGGGCCGTGGCCAGGCGCAAGGCCAGGGCGTAGCTGGTCATCAATGACAGGCCAACCACCAGCGCACCGAAGGCGACCAGCGCCAGCAACAAGCGATCGAGCCAGCGACTGTGGATAGCCATTTGCAGGAAACTGCGGGCGAACTGACTGCCGAACAGGCCCGCGCAGCCGATGAAAAACGGCGTCGCGGCGTTGGCCCACCAAGGGTTGTCCGGCCAGAAATACTGCACCGCCGCGCCATTGACCGACAGCTGATACAAGCCGAACGAAGCGATATAGAAGATGTAGTAGAGGTAACTGGTGTCGCGCACGCTGAGGTAGATGAACAGGTTGTAGACCAGCATCCCCAGCAACACGCCGTAGATCAGCCCCAGTACGTAGAGGCGCACAGGCTGCTCTTCGAGGTAGGCGGTGCTCGACCACAAGGTTACCGGTGCCTGAATCGAGCCTTCGCTTTGCAATCGCAGGAATATGGTTTCGGCCTGTTCAGGTTTGAACGTCAGGTCGAACAGATAGTTGTTCTGACGAATCTCGCGGCTGGCGAAGGGCAAGGCATCGCCGGTCTGCCTGACCAACTGATAGTTGCCGGCCGCATCGGGCAAATAGAGATCGAGATGATCGAGGGGTGGATAGGCCAGTTCCAGCAGCCAGGTCCGTTGCACCGCCGGATCGGTCGGGCGGTAATGCAGGTCGATTTTCAGCCAGAACACCGAGCGCGAGTACCCGGCGTTGAGCGTGTCTTTGTTGTGCGCCTTGAAGTTGCCGGCCGCCGCTTGCGCGCGGATATCCGCGATGGTTGCCTGACCACCCGCGTCCTCATAGACCTGCAGGGTTCGGCCCAAGGGGAGGCTCTGAGTGAACTCATCGAACTCGACGGCGTTTGCCAGGAGGGGCAAACACAACAGCAACATCAGCAAATAGCGCATTGAAGCCCCAGCGTGGCCTGTCCGGTTCTGTCAGGAAGCCCCCCCATTCCTTTTGAGCAGACGTAAAACCGGTATCACCTGTTATTGGTTTGGATCCACTCTAGCATAGCCGTTGATGGCCATTAAACACCATTGAAATTTTTCATGAAAAGGCTCTAGGACGGGCGTTTCAGCAACACAAACAGTGGCACGAAGACGACTGTGGCGAGGGAGCTTGCTCCCGCTCGGCTGCGAAGCAGTCGTAAAACCAGTCGACGCAATGAACATGAAGGTTTTTTGGGGCCGCTTCGCGCCCAGCGGGACGGTGCGGCGATCCGACAAGCTCCCTCGCCACAATGGAGTGTCGCTGCACCCGAAAAAGAATGTTTGGTGGTAAGCTCGCGCACCATGAATATCTACAGCTCTCGCCCCGTTGTCCTCTGTCTCTCCGGCCACGACCCAAGTGGTGGCGCCGGCTTGCAGGCAGATATCGAAGCCCTGCTCGCCCAGGGTTGCCATGCGGCTCCGGCCGTCACCGCCCTGACCGTGCAAGACACCGTCAATGTCACTGACTTCCGCGTCCTCGACCGTGAGTGGGTACTGGCCCAGGCCAATGCCGTGCTCAACGATTCCGAAGTCGCGGCGGTCAAACTGGGCATGCTCGGCTCCCTGGAAATGGTCGACACCGTGGTTGAACTGCTATCGGCGCACCCGCATTTGCCAGTGGTCTGCGACCCGGTGCTGCGCGCCGGCGGTGGCGGACGCCTGGGCAAGGACGAAGTCGGCTACGCCATGCGCGAACGCCTGCTGCCCTTGTCGATCATTGCCACCCCCAACCTTCCCGAAGCCCGGATCCTCGCCGAACTGCCCGAAGGCACCGCGGACGAGTGCGCTGAAAAACTCTTGCCGTTTGTCAAACACCTGCTGATCACCGGCGGCCATGGCGACGAAACCGAAATCCACAATCGCCTGTACAGTCGCGACGGCCTGCGCGAAACCTATACCTGCCAGCGCCTGCCCGGCAGTTATCACGGTTCCGGTTGCACCCTGGCCAGCGCGCTGGCCGGTCGTCTGGCCCAGGGTGAAAACCTCGCCAGCGCCGTGCAGACCGCGCTTAACTACACATGGCGCACCCTGCGTGACGCCGAGCAGCTGGGCAAAGGCCAGTTTGTGCCGCGCCGCCTGCCGCTGGATTTCTGTTCGTAACTTCCTTTTGTAATGCGGTGAGGCTTGTCCGATGAAATTACGTGGCCTGTACGCCATTACCGACAGCCATTTGCTGGATGGTAAGTTGCTCAAGTACGTGGAGGCGGCGCTGGAAGGCGGCGTCACCTTGCTGCAGTACCGCGACAAAAGCAGCGACGAGGCCCGTCGCCTGCGTGAGGCCGAAGCCTTGCGCGAGCTGTGCGAACGCTACAAGACCCATCTGATCATCAACGATGATGCCGAACTGGCCGCGCGCCTGAATGTGGGCGTGCACCTGGGCCAAACCGATGGTCCGCTGTCACCGACCCGCGCCCTGCTCGGTTCCAAAGCCATCATCGGCTCGACATGCCACGCGCAACTCGAACTAGCCGAACAGGCTGCCAAAGAGGGTGCCAGTTATGTTGCCTTCGGCCGCTTCTTCAATTCCAACACCAAGCCCGGCGCACCGACCTGCAGCCTCGAACTGCTCGACCAGGCGCGCAAGCAACTGCACCTGCCAATCTGCGCGATCGGCGGCATCACCCTGGAAAACGCCGCCCCGCTGGTGGCCCATGGGGTCGATCTGCTGGCCGTGGTGCATGGACTGTTCGGCGCCGAGAGCACAGCTGAAGTCACCCGCCGTGCCCGCGCCTTTAACGAATTACTTAAAATCTGAGAACCCGATCATGTCTCGTTCCGAAACGCTGTTTGCCAATGCCCAGAAACACATTCCCGGTGGCGTGAACTCGCCGGTTCGCGCGTTCAAGAGCGTCGGCGGCACGCCGTTGTTCTTCAAGCACGCCGAAGGCGCCTACGTCACCGACGAAGACGACAAGCGCTATGTGGATTACGTCGGTTCCTGGGGCCCGATGATCCTCGGCCACAGCCACCCGGATGTGCTGGACGCGGTGCGCAAGCAGCTGGAGCACGGCCTGTCCTACGGCGCGCCGACCGAGATGGAAACGCAGATGGCCGACCTGGTCTGCTCCCTCGTGCCGTCGATGGAAATGGTGCGCATGGTCAGCTCCGGCACCGAAGCGACCATGAGCGCCATTCGCCTGGCCCGAGGCTTCACCGGTCGCGACAGCATCATCAAGTTCGAAGGCTGCTACCACGGTCACTCCGACAGCCTGCTGGTCAAGGCCGGTTCCGGCGCACTGACCCAGGGCGTACCGAGTTCGGCCGGCGTACCGGCAGCGTTCGCCAAACATACCCTGACCCTGCCGTTCAACGACATCGACGCCGTTGAAGCCATGCTCGCCGAAGTCGGCCAGGACGTGGCTTGCATCATCGTCGAGCCAGTGGCCGGCAACATGAACTGCGTGCCGCCGGCACCGGGTTTCCTCGAAGGCCTGCGGACCCTGTGCGACAAGCACGGCGTGGTGCTGATTTTCGACGAAGTGATGACCGGTTTCCGCGTCGCCCTCGGCGGAGCCCAGGCGTACTACGGCGTGACGCCGGACCTGACCACCTTCGGCAAGATCATCGGTGGCGGCATGCCGGTCGGCTGCTTCGGCGGCAAGCGTGAAATCATGCAGCGCATCGCCCCGCTGGGTCCGGTCTACCAGGCCGGCACGCTGTCCGGCAACCCGCTGGCGATGGCCGCCGGCCTGACTACCCTGCGCCTGATCAGCCGTCCGGGCTTCCACGCCGAGCTGACCGACTACACCACTCGCCTGCTCGACGGTCTGCAACAGCGCGCAGATGCGGCGGGCATTCCGTTCGTGACCACACAAGCCGGCGGCATGTTCGGCCTGTACTTCAGTGGCGCCGACGACATCGTCACTTTCGATGACGTGATGGCCAGTGACGCCGCCCTGTTCGGCCGCTTCTTCCACCTGATGCTCGAAGGTGGCGTGTACCTGGCACCGAGTGCCTTCGAAGCCGGTTTCACGTCGATCGCCCACGGCGAAGCCGAACTGAAACTGACCCTGGACGCCGCCGAGCGTGCCTTCGCCGCCTTGAAATAACGCTGTAGCGCTGACGTTGGCCATTGCCAGCGTCAGCTTTCACCTACACGCCCGCCTCCATTCCTACACTTCCAGCAAAAATCCTCCGCAAAACGGGAGATATATTTCCCGCGCAGCAGAAAAACGAGTAAAGACTTTGTAAGGTTGGCCCTGCTTATTTCATAATGCGCGCTTATTGGATCCCTCGATGGGTCCGCGCGCCCTTCAGAGGTAAGTCGATTCCCATGAACCGCACCGGCCGCACCCTTGCACTGGGCTGCCTGTTGCTTCTTCAGCCCCTGCTCGCGCACGCACAAGCAGGCGGCAACTCGTTGTTGATCCCAGCGATGGGTCGCTGCACCCTCAATACCCAGCCGCAAGACCTGGAACAGGCGATCGCCGCCTGCCAGAAAGCGTCGGATGAAGGGGATGCGCAAGCGCAATACGAGTTGGGTGAGTTCTACTACGAAGGTAAAAACGCGCCACGCGACCTCAATCAAGCCCTGAGCTATTTCGAAAAAGCCTCGCTGCAAGGCCATGCCCAGGCGCAATTCAAGCTCGGTACCATGTTCTTCCACGGCGAAGGCGTACCGGCCAATAACGTTCAGGCGTATATCCTGCTGAAGATGGCGGCGGTCAACGGCGCCGAAGATGCACTGGACACCGCCGACGAAGTCACCGAAAAAATGCCCCGCGAAGAGCTCGAACTCGCCACCCAGGTGCTCGGGCAAATTTTCCGTAAATATCTTATGGAGCTGCAGAGTGCCGATGGGCGTACGCCTTTCGCGCCGCTTCCCTGATTTTTGCTGTGTTCTGACTGGCCCTATCGCGAGCAGGCTCGCTCCCACAGTTGACCGGGTTCTCTCATGGAAACGCGGTTAATTGTGGGAGCGAGCCTGCTCGCGATGGGGGCGACTCGATCTTGAGGCTTACTTCTCAGGCATCGGCATCGGAAACGGCATGACATTGCCGACCGCGCCGCGGGCTTCGCTGATTTTCGGGGTCCCCAGACGCTCGACTTCGTCGATACGCACGATCGAATGCATCGGCACAAAACTGCGCACCACGCCCTCGAACTGAGCCTTGAGCTTTTCTTCGCTCGGATCGACGACCACTTGCGTGCGCTCGCCAAAGACGAACTCTTCCACTTCCAGAAAGCCCCACAGATCACTTTGATAGATCTGCTTGGCGTACATTTCGAACACCTGGCCCTGGTTGAGGAAAATCACCTTGTAGATTGGAGCTTCACGTTTGGTCATGGTGGGCGGGTAACACATCGAGGGATAAAAAAGAGGGCGCGAACTATAGCATAGCCGCCGGACGCACAGCGGTAGGAACCTTGGAACATGTTCCCTATAATGCGCGGTTCTTTGAATCACGTGATGACTCTTTCCATGGCCAAGAAGCTTTACATCGAAACCCACGGTTGCCAGATGAACGAGTACGACAGCTCGCGCATGGTCGATCTGCTGGGCGAACACCAGGCCCTGGAAGTCACCGCGCGCGCTGAAGACGCCGACGTCATCCTGCTCAACACCTGCTCGATCCGCGAACGTGCGCAGGACCGCGTCTACTCCCAACTCGGGCGCTGGCGCGAACTGAAGCTGGCCAACCCGGACATGGTGATCGCCGTCGGCGGTTGCGTGGCCAGCCAGGAAGGTGCGGCCATCCGCGATCGCGCGCCGTACGTCGACGTGGTGTTCGGCCCGCAAACCCTGCACCGCCTGCCGGAAATGATCGACGCCGCGCGCATCAGCAAGCTGCCGCAAGTCGACGTCTCGTTCCCGGAAATCGAAAAGTTCGACCATTTGCCCGAGCCGCGCATCGACGGCCCGAGCGCTTACGTATCGGTGATGGAAGGCTGCAGCAAGTACTGCACGTTCTGCGTGGTGCCCTACACCCGCGGCGAAGAAGTCAGCCGGCCGTTCGACGACGTGATTGCCGAGATCATTCACCTGGCCGAAAACGGCGTGCGCGAAGTGACACTGCTGGGGCAAAACGTCAACGGTTATCGCGGCCTCACCCATGACGGCCGCCTGGCAGATCTGGCCGAGCTGATCCGTGTGGTTGCCGCCGTCGATGGCATCGACCGCATCCGCTACACCACGTCGCATCCGCTGGAGTTCTCCGACAGCCTGATCCAGGCCCACGCCGATGTACCGGAACTGGTCAAGCACCTGCACTTGCCAGTGCAGTCGGGCTCGGACCGCATCCTCGCCGCGATGAAACGCAACCACACTGCGCTGGAATACAAATCCAAACTGCGCAAGCTGCGCGCCGCCGTGCCGGGCATCTGCATCAGCTCGGACTTCATCGTCGGCTTCCCGGGTGAGACCGAGAAAGACTTCGAACAGACCATGAAGCTGATTGCCGACGTCGGTTTCGACTTTTCCTACTCGTTCGTCTATAGCCAACGCCCGGGCACACCGGCCGCCGACCTTGCCGATGAAACGCCGGAAGAGCTGAAAAAAGAACGTCTGAACGCCCTGCAACATCGCCTGAACCAGCAAGGTTTCGAGATCAGCCGACAAATGGTCGGTTCGATCCAGCGGATCCTGGTGACCGATTACTCGAAAAAAGACCCGGGCGAACTGCAAGGCCGGACCGAGAATAACCGTATCGTCAACTTCCGCTGCGACAATCCGACCCTGATCGGCCAGTTCGCGGACGTGCACATCGATGCCGCGCAGCCGCACTCGCTGCGGGGTTCGCTGATTCAATAACACCGAATATCCCTGTGGGAGCGGGCTTGCTCGCGAAGGCGGTCTGTCAGCGCCATTAATGTCGATTGACACTCCATCTTCGCGAGCAAGCCCGCTCCCACAGGTACAGCGCCAGAGGCGGGAATCGGGTTGCCTCATTTAAGAGCTTTCGCACCCGCGCCACTGGCGTTATCCTTGATTTCATCTCAATTGCCCCAGGGCGGCTAAATACGACCTTGAACGCACCCATAGAACCACATCGTTTCATCCTCGAGCCTTTTGAAGCTCGCCGCTTCGCCAATCTGTGCGGGCAATTCGACGAGCATTTGCGCTTGATCGAACAACGCCTGACCATCGAGATCCGCAATCGCGGCAACCAGTTCGAGCTGATCGGCGAGCCCAAACACACCACCTCCGCGGAAAACCTCCTGCGCCGCCTGTACCGGGAAACCAAGGGTACCGAGCTGTCGCCGGACATGGTGCACCTGTTCCTGCAGGAATCTGCCGTGGAACAGCTGGACAACCACTCCCCCGCAGAACCGTCCGTGGCGCTGCGCACCAAAAAAGGCATGATTCGCCCCCGCGGCTTGAATCAGTTGCGCTACGTGAAGGAAATCCTCGGTAACGACATTAACTTCGGCATTGGCCCGGCCGGTACCGGCAAGACCTATCTGGCCGTCGCCTGCGCGGTGGATGCACTGGAGCGCGAGCAGATTCGCCGCATCCTGCTGGTGCGCCCAGCGGTCGAAGCGGGTGAAAAACTCGGTTTCCTGCCCGGCGATCTGTCGCAGAAAATCGACCCGTACCTGCGCCCGCTCTATGACGCACTCTACGAAATGCTCGGCTTCGAATACGTTGCCAAGCTGATCGAGCGCCAGGTGATCGAAGTCGCGCCACTGGCTTACATGCGCGGTCGCACGCTGAACAACAGCTTCATCATTCTTGACGAAAGCCAGAACACCACGGTCGAGCAAATGAAGATGTTCCTGACCCGGATCGGCTTTGGCTCCACGGCCGTCATCACCGGGGACATCACCCAGGTCGACCTGCCACGCGGCACCAAGTCCGGCCTGCACCATGTGATTGAAGTGCTCAAGGAAGTGCCGGGGATCAGCTTCACCCATTTCCAACCCAAGGACGTCGTGCGCCATCCGCTGGTACAGCGCATCGTTGAAGCCTACGAGCGCTTCGAAACCCGTGCGGCCGATGATGCAGCCGCCAAGGATAGCCGCCGCGATGCTTGAGCTTGACCTGCAAATCGCTACCCAAGCCCCTGCCCCCAGCGAAACCGAGTTCCGCCAGTGGTGCGAACTGGCTTTGCGCCAGCGCAGCGCCGACTCGGAAATGACCATTCGCCTGGTCGACGAAGCCGAAGGACGCGAGCTGAACCACACCTGGCGGCAAAAGGATTACGCAACTAACGTCTTGTCATTTCCGGCCGATGTGCCGGATGAGTTCCTCGACATCCCGCTGCTGGGCGATCTGGTGATCTGTGTCGCCGTGGTCGAGCGTGAAGCCGCCGAACAAGGCAAGCAACTCAAGGCCCATTGGGCACATCTGGTGATTCACGGCTGCTTGCATCTGCTTGGTTACGACCATATTGATGACGACGAAGCCGAGGAGATGGAAGCACTGGAACGAACGTTGCTTGCAGAACTGGGCTTTCCCGATCCGTACGCGGACGACGAAACCGATTTATCCCCCACAGAAACAACAAAGGATTCAGAGTAATCGCTATGAGCGAAGATCGATCGAGCAACGGGCAGAAGTCATGGCTGGGGAAGCTCACCCAGGCTTTTGCCCACGAGCCGAAAAACCGCCAGGAGCTTTTGGAGCTGCTGCGCGATGCACACCAGAACAAACTGTTGGACAGCGAAGCGCTGGCCATCGTCGAAGGCGCCATCCAGGTGGCTGACTTGCAGGTGCGGGACATCATGGTCCCGCGCTCGCAAATGGTCAGCATCAAGGCGAACCAGACACCCCGCGAGTTCCTGCCTGCCGTGGTCGACTCGGCTCACTCGCGCTACCCGGTCATCGGCGAAAGTCACGATGACGTGATGGGCGTGCTGCTGGCCAAGGACTTGCTGCCGTTGATCCTCAAGGAGAACGGCGACAGCTTCAACATCAAGGATCTGCTGCGTCCAGCCACCTTCGTGCCGGAATCCAAGCGCCTTAACGTGCTGCTGCGCGAATTTCGCGCCAACCACAACCACATGGCCATCGTTATCGACGAGTACGGTGGCGTGGCAGGCCTGGTCACCATCGAAGACGTGCTGGAACAAATCGTCGGCGACATCGAAGACGAACACGATGTCGAAGAAGACAGCTACATCAAGCCGCTGCCGAGCGGTGATTTCCTGATCAAGGCCCTGACGCCGATCGAGAACTTCAACGAGTTTTTCGACAGCGAGTTCTCCGACGATGAATTCGACACCGTTGGCGGTCTGGTGATGAGTGCGTTCGGGCATCTGCCAAAACGTAACGAAATCACTGAAATCGGCACATACCGCTTCCGCATCCTGAACGCCGACAGCCGTCGGATTCACTTGCTTCGCCTGACGCCCATTGCTCGCTAAGGATTGAAATGCGCTGGACAACCCGCCCCGGCTGGCCCGGTAACCTGCTGGCCGTGGCGGCCGGTGCAATCACCACCCTGGCCCTGGCGCCGTTCGATATCTGGCCACTGGCACTGCTCGCCGTCGGCCTGTTCTATGCCGGCCTGCGCGAACTGAGCCCACGTCAAGCCTTGGGTCGCGGCTGGTGTTTCGGTTTCGGCCTGTTCGGTGCCGGCACCAGCTGGATCTACTACAGCATTCACCACTTCGGCGGCGCTTCGGTATTGCTGGCCGGTTTCCTGATGCTGCTTTTCACGGCGGCGATTGCCTGGTTCTTTGCCCTGCCCGCCTGGATTTGGGCGCGCTGGCTGCGCCGCAATGAGGCGCCGCTGGCCGACGCCCTGGCTTTCGCTGCGCTGTGGGTCGCCCAGGAAGCCTTCCGCGGCTGGTTCCTGACCGGTTTCCCGTGGCTGTATTCCGGTTACAGCCAGCTCGATGGCCCGCTGGCCGGGCTCGCCCCTCTCGGCGGGATGTGGCTGATTTCCTTTACCCTGGCCCTGACAGCGGCGTTGATCTACAACGGCTTGCGCCTGGTTCGCACGGGACGCAAAGGCTTCATCGCTGCCGGTGTATTGCTGCTGGTCGGCCCATGGCTGGTCGGCATGGCGCTCAAACACCACGCCTGGACCAGCCCTTCGGGCCCGCCACTGAGCGTCGCCGCCATTCAGGGCAACATCGAACAAAGCATGAAGTGGGATCCGGCGCAGCTCAACGCGCAGTTGGCGCTGTACCGCGACATGAGCTTCAGCTCCAAACGCGTCGATTTGCTCATCTGGCCGGAAACGGCGATCCCGGTACTCAAGGAGTCCGCCGAAGGCTACCTGAACATGATGGGCGACTTCGCGGCCGAACGTAAATCGGCGTTGATTACCGGCGTCCCGGTCCGCATGGAGGTACGCCACGAGAAGCGTTTCTTCAATGGCATCACCGT
Organism: Pseudomonas sp. GNP012; assembly: GCF_054343835.1. NCBI lineage: Bacteria > Pseudomonadati > Pseudomonadota > Gammaproteobacteria > Pseudomonadales > Pseudomonadaceae > Pseudomonas > Pseudomonas sp. GNP012. The sequence continues at coordinate 4,702,665 of NZ_JBTGUU010000001.1, forward strand.
GACCGGTGAAGGCGACGGCACTTACCTCAAGCAAAAACTGGTGCCCTTTGGTGAATATGTTCCCTTGCAGGACATCCTGCGCGGGCTGATCGCCTTCTTCGACCTGCCAATGTCGGACTTCGCTCGCGGCCCGTCTGACCAGTCGCTGCTGCAAGCCAAGGGTTATCAGATCGCGCCGTTCATCTGCTATGAAGTGGTCTACCCGGAATTCGCCGCCAGCCTTGCCGCCCGCAGCGACCTGTTGCTGACCATCAGCAACGACACCTGGTTCGGCACCTCCATTGGCCCGCTGCAACACCTGCAGATGGCACAGATGCGCGCGCTGGAAGCCGGCCGCTGGATGATCCGTGCCACCAACAATGGCGTGTCCGGCCTGATCAACCCGTTCGGTCAGATTACCGACCAGATCCCGCAGTTCGAACGCGGCATCCTGTATGGCGAAGTGGTGCCGATGCACAACCTGACGCCATACCTGGAATGGCGTTCATGGCCATTGCTCATAGTCTGCGTGTTGTTGTTTGGCTGGGCGCTGATTGCCAGCCGGATGGCCAAGACCGTTTAAAAGCTTCGCGAGCAAGCCCGCTCCCACACTGGATCTAAGTCGGTCACAGTATTTGTGTACGACGCCGATCAAATGTGGGAGCGGGCTTGCTCGCGAAGGCGGCCTCACTGCACCGCATCAATCAGTGCCGACATCACCTCGATAGAACAACGAATAACCGACCTGCCCCACCGCCTCGTTGATCAATTGCCCGTTCTGCCAGATCGCCTTGAACTCCGGCATCCAGCCGCCCAGCGGCCGCGCGTTATCGCCACCCAGGAACCCTACCGGCGCCGGCACCACCTCAAAACCAGCCTTGCGAAAACTCCAGGCCGCCCGTGGCATATGCCAGGCCTGAGTCACGAGCACGACTCGCTTGATGCCCTGGGGAAGCAACACCTCGGCGCTGAACTGCGCATTTTCCCAGGTCGTGCGGCTGCGCCCTTCCTGCCAGCGCACGCTCAAGCCGAAATCGTCACGCAAGGCGTCAGCCATCATCTGCGCCTCGCTGGGCGGCGTGCCGTAATGCAGGCCGCCGCTGGTCAGTACCGGCAATCCGGAAGCCTTGGCCAGCCGCGCGGCAAAGCGCTGGCGCTCCAGACCGACGCCCGTGGGCTGGTCGGCACCCCAGGCCACGTCACCGCGCTCACGCCCCGAGCCAAGGACCACGATCGCGTCCGCACGCTGCCCCAGGACTGCCCATTCATCGCGGGCCAGCGGTGGCTCCCGCTCGAGCAGGCCGGCACCCCACTGCACAACCACCGGCAGGCTCATCAGCCAGAAACCACCCAGGCCCAGAGCAAAGCACGCACCGGCAAGCCGCGGCCTTGAGCGGCGCAACCACCAGGCGAGCAAAAGCAGCAGCAATAGAATGCCGGGCGGCAATAGAAGTTGTTTTACGAAATATCGGAACGGCATCGAGCATCTCCTGGAGATGCCCGAAGCCTAAGTGGGTTGGCGCAATGCGACAATCAATATGGAAGGACTATGCTTCAAAAATTCAAGGAGCATGGCACCGTGTCCTATTTGAACTGCAAAGACCGGACCTTTACCGCGTCTCTGCCGGGAACCTTGTCCTTGAGCCAGATGATTTTGGCTGAACGTGGTGCGTCGAGCTGCTTTACCGCTTCTGACAAGCATCCGTGCGTCTCACGTTCACTGCGATCCAGATACGCCTTGACCAGTGCAAACTCTGCGGCGCTCAGGCCGCGCAGTTCCAGCTCCAGAGGGCGTTCGTCGCGCAACCGGCCAGCGGTCCTTGCCGCTTCCAGGGCCAAGGCCAAACGATCGATCAGCCTTTCGTATAGCTCCGGTTTTGTAGCTTTTTGCTGTGACTCAACCATCCCTCACCTCATTGGAAGATATGACCTACTCCCCAGTTAGAGCTTAGCTTCCATGAACAAACCGGCTGAACGCCGCGACCAACGGCCCTCGCAGCGGTTTTCGCAGGATGTATGGCAGCAATCAGGGTTTCCCTCGGTAGAGCGCGGTCATGTATGCTACGGCGCTTCCTGTAACTCCACTTCCAGCTCGGCTGGGCAGCGAAAACGCCAATGTGGCGGCTTCAACGTCCAGCGTTGCATTGAAGAGGATTAGGCCACCCCTATTCAGTTCAAAAGTAGCCATGCACGAACAATATCAGCCCCGTGAAATCGAAGCCGCCGCCCAGTCGTTCTGGGACGAGCAAAAGTCCTTTGAAGTCAGTGAACAGCCAGGCAAGGAGACCTACTACTGCCTGTCGATGTTCCCTTACCCCAGCGGCAAGCTACACATGGGGCACGTGCGCAACTACACCATCGGCGACGTGATCTCCCGCTACCAGCGCATGCAGGGCAAGAACGTTCTGCAACCGATGGGTTGGGACGCCTTCGGCATGCCGGCGGAAAACGCCGCGATGAAGAACAACGTAGCGCCCGCCAAGTGGACCTACGAAAACATCGCCTACATGAAAAGCCAGCTGCGCAGCCTGGGCCTGGCGGTGGACTGGTCGCGCGAAGTGACCACCTGCAAGCCCGATTACTACCGCTGGGAACAATGGCTGTTCACCCGCCTGTTCGAAAAAGGCGTGATCTACAAGAAAAGCGGCACCGTGAACTGGGACCCGGTCGACCAGACCGTCCTGGCCAACGAACAGGTGATCGACGGTCGCGGCTGGCGTTCCGGCGCGCTGATCGAGAAGCGCGAAATCCCGATGTACTACTTCAAGATCACTGCCTACGCGGATGAACTGCTGGAAAGCCTCGACGAACTGACTGGCTGGCCTGAACAGGTCAAGACCATGCAGCGCAACTGGATCGGCAAGTCCCGCGGCATGGAAGTGCAGTTCCCGTACAACGTCGACTCCATCGGCGAAACCGGTGCACTGAAAGTCTTCACCACCCGTCCGGACACTTTAATGGGAGCGACTTACGTCGCCGTGGCCGCCGAACACCACCTGGCCACCCTCGCGGCACAGAACAATCCCGAGCTGCAAGCGTTCATCGCTGAATGCAAAGGCGGCAGCGTGGCTGAAGCCGACGTCGCCACCCAGGAGAAAAAAGGCCTGCCGACCGGCCTGTTCGTCGAGCATCCGCTGACCGGCGAAAAGCTGCCGGTATGGGTCGCCAACTATGTGCTGATGCATTACGGTGATGGCGCGGTAATGGCGGTTCCGGCCCACGACGAGCGCGATTTCGAATTCGCCCACAAATACAACCTGCCGGTCAAATCGGTCGTGCGCACCAGTTCCGGTGACACCAACCCCGCGCCATGGCAAGACGCCTACGGCGAGCACGGCACGCTGATCAATTCCGGCGAGTTCGACGGCCTCGACTTCGCGGGCGCCTTCGACGCCATCGAAGTCGCGCTGATCAAGAAAGAACTGGGCGCCTCGCGCACCCAGTTCCGCCTGCGCGACTGGGGCATCAGCCGTCAGCGCTACTGGGGCTGCCCGATCCCGATCATCCACTGCACCACCTGCGGTGACGTGCCGGTACCTGAAGATCAACTGCCGGTCGTGCTGCCCGAAGACGTGGTGCCGGATGGCGCCGGTTCGCCACTGGCGCGCATGCCCGAGTTCTACGAGTGCAGCTGCCCTAAATGCGGCGCGCCTGCCAAGCGTGAAACCGACACCATGGACACCTTCGTCGAGTCCTCGTGGTACTACGCCCGCTACGCCTCGCCGCACTTCGAAGGCGGCCTGGTGGAAAAATCGGCGGCCGACCACTGGCTACCGGTTGACCAGTACATCGGCGGTATCGAACACGCGATTCTCCACCTGCTGTACGCGCGCTTCTTCCACAAGCTGATGCGCGACGAAGGCCTGGTGAGCTCCAACGAGCCGTTCAAGAACCTGCTGACCCAGGGCATGGTGATCGCCGAGACTTACTATCGCCGTGAAGCCAATGGTGCCTACACCTGGTTCAACCCGGCGGACGTCGAGCTCGAGCGTGACAGCAAGGCCAAGGTTATCAGCGCCAAATTAAAAGCTGACGGCCTGCCAGTGGAAATCGGCGGCACCGAGAAGATGGCCAAGTCGAAGAACAACGGCGTCGACCCACAGTCGATGATTGACCAGTTCGGTGCAGACACCTGCCGCCTGTTCATGATGTTCGCCTCGCCACCTGACATGAGCGCGGAATGGTCCGACTCCGGCGTAGAGGGCTCGCACCGATTCCTCAAGCGCGTCTGGCGTCTGGCTCAAGCACACGTCACTCAGGGCCTGCCGGGCAAACTGGACGTCGCCAGCCTGAATGAAGAGCAGAAAGCCGTTCGTCGCTCGATCCACCTGGCCATCAAGCAGGCCAGCCAGGACGTCGGCCAGAACCACAAATTCAACACCGCCATCGCCCAGGTGATGACGCTGATGAACGTACTGGAGAAAGCCGCACAAGGCACCGAACAGGATCGCGCGCTGGTTCAGGAAGGCCTGGAAACCGTGACCCTGCTGCTCGCCCCGATCACGCCGCACATCAGCCACGAGTTGTGGCATCGACTGGGCCACGCTGATCCTGTGATCGACGCCGGTTGGCCGGTGGTGGATGACAGCGCCTTGGTACAGGACAGTCTGCAACTGGTAATTCAGGTCAACGGCAAGCTGCGTGGTCACATCGAAATGCCGGCCAGCGCCAGCCGTGAAGAAGTCGAAGCCGCCGCCCGTGCCAACGAGAACGTACTGCGTTTCGTCGACGGTCTGACCATTCGTAAAGTGATCGTAGTGCCCGGGAAACTGGTCAATATCGTCGCCAGCTAATTGGATCAGGCGCCAGGTGAGCCTGGCGCCGAGTAAAACCTTTCGGGCCGCTTGATCGGCCCACATGGTTTCAAGGGGAGCAACAAGATGATCAAACGCAATCTGCTGGTGATGGGCCTCGCGGTTCTGCTGAGCGCCTGCGGTTTCCAGCTGCGCGGCACCGGCACCAACCAACTGGCGATCAAGGAACTCGACCTGAGCGCCCGTAACGCTTATGGCGAAACCGTGACCCAGTTGCGTCGAGTACTGGAAGGTAGCGGCGTCAAAGTCTATACCGGCGCACCGTACAAACTGGTGCTGACCAATGAGCAGGAAAGCCAGCGCATCCTCAGCTACGCAGGCGCCAGCAGTACGGGCGAGTACCAGCTCACCACCGTGCTGAGCTACGACATCCGTGGTCGCGGTGATCTGCCATTGTTGAGCGACAAGCTTGAAGTGCAGAAAGTCTTTATGCACGACGGCAGCAACCTGGTGGGGTCCGACCAGGAAGCCCAAACAGCCCGTGCAGAAGGCCGTCGAGAGATGGTTCAACGCATGATGCTGCGCCTGGAGCAACTGACCCCGGGCCAACTGGATCAGTTGCAGCAGACTGCCGAAGCCAAGGCCAAGGCTGACGCCGCGGCACTGGAAGCGGCACAAAAGGCTGAAGCGGACACCCCGCGCCAGTCGCCTGTCGAACTGCCGCAGCAGTAAGACTTACGGGGCGCTCTGGCGCCCCGTTCGCCCTCTCCTATGAAGCTCGCCCCCGCCCAACTCGCCAAACACCTGCAAGGCACCCTTGCGCCCGTCTACATCATCAGCGGCGATGACCCGCTGCTGTGCCAGGAAGCGGCCGACGCCATCCGCACTGCTGCCCGTCAGCAGGGATTCGATGAGCGCCAGGTGTTTGCCGCCGACGCCAATTTCGACTGGGGGACCTTGCTGCAAGCCGGTGCCAGCATGTCGTTATTCGCCGAAAAGCGCCTGCTGGAACTGCGCCTGCCTTCCGGCAAACCCGGCGACAAAGGTGCCGCCGCGCTTATCGAGTATTGCTCGCGCCCGGCGGACGACACCGTGCTGCTGATCAGCTTGCCGAAACTCGATGGCAGCGCACAGAAAACCAAGTGGGGCAAAGCGCTGGTCGAAGGACAGCAGACCCAGTTCGTGCAGATCTGGCCAGTCGATGTCGCCCAGTTGCCCAGCTGGATCCGCCAACGCCTGTCCCAGGCCGGGCTATCCGCCAGCCAGGACGCGGTTGAGCTGATTGCAGCACGGGTCGAGGGCAACCTGCTGGCCGCTGCGCAGGAAATCGAAAAGCTCAAACTGATGGCCGAAGGGGGTCAGATCACCGTTGAAACGGTGCAGGCGGCGGTGGCCGACAGTGCGCGCTTCGACGTCTTTGGCCTGACCGATGCGGTGCTCAATGGTGAAGCGGCCCATGCGTTGCGCATGCTCGAAGGCTTGCGCGGCGAAGGCGTCGAGCCGCCGGTGATTCTCTGGGCCCTGGCCCGGGAGCTTCGCCTGCTGGCCAATATTTCCCTGCAATACAGCCAGGGGACGCCGCTGGACAAGGCCTTCAGCCAGGCCAAACCGCCAGTCTGGGACAAACGTAAACCGCTGATGAGCAAAGCCCTGCAACGCTACTCGGCACAACGCTGGGCGCAACTGCTGCTGGAAGCGCAACGCATCGACGCGCAGATCAAGGGCCAGGCGGCGGGTTCGCCGTGGATGAGCTTGAGCCGGTTGACGTTGTTGATGGCCGGTCAGCGTCTAACCCTGCCTGCCGAGTAACACCGCCCTTTGTAGGAGCGAGCTTGCTCGCGATGGTCGTTAACGATAACGCAGACTGTCTGATTTGGCGTTGCGCCCTTAGACGCTTCGCGATCAAGCTCGCTCCTACAGGGTGCGGCGTATTTTCTGACGACTCGCCCTATAGACAGAACCCCGACTTCGGCCGATGATTTGCCCCGCAAAATCCACTCACTTGCGAGAAATCATCATGAGCAAAAAGCCATCAACGCATGGCCCCAACAAGGCCAAATCCATCATCGCCCAGCCATTGTTCCGCAGCCGCCAGGAACGTCCCGCCAAGGGCAAAGGCAGTTATCGCCGCGAAGCCTTCCAGTCTGACAACTGGGAGGCTTCTTACTTTCTGGCTGCGTAAAGCAGAACACCCCTTCAACATGTTAAGGTCTGTACCTGATTCGTACTCCCTGGACCCGTGCATGCCCTTTTGTCTTCCCCGTCGTTGGCACCTACGCCAACTGATCGCTGCCTCCAGCCTTGTTTTGCTTGTCGCCTGTGCGGAAAAACCGACCGCAGCCGACGCTCAGCCGCTTCAGACGCTTCCTGTCGCCACCGCCCCGGCGGTTGTTCCGCCTGTGGTTCCGACGGGTGAGAACCTCGACATCCAGCCAACCCAGACCTTCGCCGAATGGCAGGCGGGTTTCCGCAAGGATGCCCTGGCCGCGGGTATCCGCGCCGATCTGTTTGATCGCGCTTTCGCCAATGTCAGCTTCGACCCCAGTGTGATTCGTGCCGACCGCAGCCAACCGGAATTCGCAAAGCCGGTGTGGGAATACCTCGATGGCGCCCTGTCGCCGCTGCGGGTACGTAAAGGCCAGTCGCTGGTCAACCAGTACGCGGACATCCTGCAAAGCATCGAGCAGCGTTATGGCGTTGATCGTCAGGCGCTGGTGGCTGTGTGGGGCATGGAAAGCAACTTTGGCCAGTTCCAGGGCAGCAAGTCGGTGATCAACTCACTGGCGACCCTGGCCTATGAGGGCCGTCGCCCAGGTTTCGCCCACGCGCAATTGATCGCCGCCCTGCAAATCCTGCAACAAGGCGATATCGAGCCCGAGAAGATGCTGGGATCCTGGGCCGGCGCCATGGGCCAGACCCAGTTCATCCCGACCACCTACAACACCCATGCCGTGGACTTCGATGGTGACGGGCGGCGCGATATCTGGAGCAGTTCGGCCGACGCCCTGGCTTCTACCGCGCACTACCTGCAGAGCTCTGGCTGGCAGAGAGGCCAGCCATGGGGCTTTGAAGTCCAGCTGCCGAGCGGGTTCAACTACCTGCTGGCCGACGGCACGATTCGCAAGAGCGTCGCCGAATGGCGGCAACTTGGCATTACCCTGCCCAACGGTAGCCAGGTCCCGGCCGGCTCCGAGCAATTGTCCGCAGCCCTGCTGCTGCCGGCTGGTTACCGTGGCCCGGCGTTCCTGGTGCTCGATAACTTCCGGGCGATCCTCAAGTACAACAACTCGTCATCCTACGCCCTGGGGGTGAGCCTGTTGTCCGAACGCTTCAATGGTGCGGGCTTGATCAGTGGCACATGGCCGAAGGATGACCTGCCGCTGAGCCGTACCGAGCGGATCGAGCTGCAAAACCTGTTGAGCGCGCAAAACTACGACGCTGGCACCGCCGACGGGATCATTGGCGCCAACACCCGCAAGGCGATTCGCAGCGCCCAGCAGTCGTTTGGCTGGCCAGCGGATGGCTATCCGACGCACAAGTTGCTGGAAGGGTTGCGTAACCGATAGTTTGTCGTATGGCTGGAGCCGCTTTCGCGAGCAAGCCCGCTCCCACATTGATTTTGTGGCGCTCACAGATCAAATGTGGGAGCGGGCTTGCTCGCGAAGACTGAGTACCAGGCAACGAACATCTAACGTTTGGTCACCACATCCTGCTCCAGCATCAACTCCTTGTTCCCGGCATCCAAGCGCACCAACGCCCCCATGGGCAGCGTCAGATTCGGGTCGCAATGTCCGCTTCGCCACCCGGACAACACCGGAATCTTCAATGGCGCGAAGGTCTGCTTGAGCAACCTGTCCAGCGCGGCCACCTCCACTCCCGCCACATCTCCGACCAACACACCGCGCAGTTTGTGCAACGTACCCGCCAGGCGCAGTTGGGTCAGCAACCGGTCGATGCGATACAGCGGCTCGTTGATGTCCTCGATCAACAGAATGACGCCCTCGGCATCAATCTCGTAGGGCGTGCCCATGGTCGCGGCGATCATGGCCAGATTGCCTCCGAGCAAGCGCCCATGAGCCACGCCCGGTTCGATCGTGGTCAGCGGGTAGGCCACCGGATGCGCCAGCACCGAGCCCGCCCTCACCTGCCCGCGCAGCATGTTGAAAAAGGAAGACTCCGTTGGTATTTGCTTGCCACCCAGCAGGTCGGCATTGAGCAATGGACCATGAAATGTCACGAAACCGGCATAACGACTGATCGCCAAATGCACGGCAGTGATGTCGCTGTAACCGATGAATGGCTTGGCATTGTCGCGCAGCAATTGGAAATCGATGCGATCAAGCAGCCGGGGCGTGCCGTAACCTCCGCGCAGGCAGATGATGGCATCGACTTCACGATCCGCGAACGCAGCGTGCAGGTCATTGAGTCGCACGTCGTCGCTGCCGGCCAGGTAGCCGTCTTTCTCGTAGACCCCGGGAAACACTTTCAGTGAGTAGCCTCGGGCACACATCCATTGCACCGCCTTGTCGGTGTCCAGCGTCGCGGGACCGGCGGGTGCGATAACGCCGATCATGCCTTCCGACGGCAGTGCCGGGACGGGAGCATGAGGGCAAAGGGTGTGGATCGGTCGAGCGGTCATTCGTGAATCTCCCTGCGTGAACACGTCAGCACACAGTAGTCAGGAACGGGGACAAACTGAAGAGGGTCAATCGCCCCGCAGGTTGCAGGAATAAGCGACCAGCGCCGTAGTCCAGGCAAAAAAACGCCCGCAAGGCTGAATACCGTTGCGGGCGTTTTTCATTTGCGTGCGCAGATCAGGACGACATCAGCTCGGCCTTGACCAGCTTGGCCTGCTCGTCGGCGTGATACGAGGAGCGTACCAACGGACCCGAGGCAACGTTCTTGAAGCCCATCTTGTAACCTTCCTCGGCGAACCAGGCGAAGGTGTCCGGGTGCACGAAGCGTTGCACCGGTAAGTGGCTGCGGGACGGTTGCAGGTACTGGCCCAGGGTCAGCATGTCGATGTCGTGCTCGCGCATGCGCTTCATGACTTCGATGACTTCTTCGTCGGTCTCGCCCAGGCCCAGCATCAGCCCGGACTTGGTCGGAATGTGCGGCATCATCTGCTTGAAGCGTTGCAGCAGGGTCAACGACCACTGGTAGTCCGAACCCGGACGCGCAGCCTTGTACAGGCGCGGCACGGTTTCCAGGTTGTGGTTGAACACATCCGGCGGCTCGGCGGCAGTGATTTCCAGGGCGATGTCCATGCGGCCACGGTAGTCCGGAACCAGGGTTTCGAGCTGCACGTTCGGCGACAGCTTGCGGATTTCCCGGATGCAGTCGGCAAAGTGCTGGGCGCCACCGTCGCGCAGGTCGTCGCGGTCCACCGAGGTGATCACCACGTACTTCAGGCGCAGGTCGGCAATGGCGATGGCCAGGCTTTCCGGTTCGTTGACGTCCAGTGGCTTCGGACGGCCGTGGCCGACGTCGCAGAACGGGCAACGACGGGTGCAGATGTCACCCATGATCATGAAGGTCGCTGTGCCGCCCGAGAAGCACTCGCCCAGGTTCGGGCAGGAAGCCTCTTCGCACACGCTGTGCAGCTTGTGCTTGCGCAGCAGGGCCTTGATGCGGTCGACTTCCGGCGAAACCGGGATGCGCACACGAATCCAGTCCGGCTTCTTCGGCAGTTCGGTGGTCGGAATGATCTTCACCGGGATGCGTGCAACCTTTTCGGCGCCGCGCAGCTTGACGCCGGCTTCAACCTTGGGACGCGGGGCCGGGCGCTCGGTGACATCGAGCGTCGGGATCATGGTTTGCACTGCATCAGTAGTCATATCAGTCGATTCCGCCCGTGAGGGTCGTCTGCTCAGCATAGTCGAGGTGTTTGACGAGCTGCGCGCGCAGCCGGGCACTTACCTCGGCAAATTCAATCGATCCTGCGTGATCGCTCAGCTGGGTCATCGCCAGCCCGGCGTAGCCGCAGGGATTAATCCGTCGAAACGGTTCCAGATTCATGTCCACGTTCAAGGCCAGGCCATGAAAGGAACAGCCATGGCGGATCCGCAGACCCAGGGAGGCGATTTTCGCCCCGTCGACATAGACACCTGGTGCATCGGGCTTGGCCGCGGCGGTGACACCATAACTGGCCAGTAGCTCGATCAGGCATTGCTCCATCCGGCTGACCAGATCGCGCACGCCAAACCCGAGCCTGCGTACGTCCAGCAGCAGATAAGCCACCAACTGGCCAGGGCCGTGGTAGGTCACCTGCCCCCCACGGTCGACCTGCACCACCGGAATGTCACCGGGAAGCAGCAGGTGTTCGGCCTTGCCGGCCTGGCCCTGGGTGAACACCGCCGGGTGCTCCACCAGCCAGACCTCGTCGGCAACATCGGTGCCGCGTTCGTTGGTAAAGCGTTGCATGGCATGCCAGACCGGCTCGTAAGCCATCTGGCCGAGCTCGCGAAAGCCCAGCGTGCCGGACATCACAACACCATGTGCACGAAACCGGTGGCCCGCAGTTCGCTGTTGATGTTGTACAGCTGATCCTGGTCGGTCGCGACGATGTGCAACTGAATGGTGGTGTATTTGCCGTTGCTGCTCTGGCGCTCGTCAATACGCTCGTCGTTGATCTTGGCGTGCTTGCTGACGATGTCGATGATTCTGTCCTTGTTGCCCACGCCGGTGTCGCTGATCACCTTGACTGGATAATCAGTGGCAGGGAATTCGATCTTTGGCGCCTTTACTTCGGTATCGGTCATGGCGTAACGGCCTCGTAAGCGTAAGCCGTGGCGACGGCAAAGCCCCGCGCCGGATCAGCACGGGGTTTTGCAGGAGCACACTATCAGTTGAACAAGCCGTAGAAGAATAGACGGATGCTATCCCACATGCGACGGAAGATACCACCCTCTTCGACGCCATCCAGAGCGATCAGGTCGGCGCTGTGCACCACCTTGTCTTCCAGTTTGACTTCGACTTTACCGATCACGTCGCCCTTGGCGATTGGCGCAATCAGTTGCGGGTTCATGGTCATGCTGGCGGCGAGTTTTTTCAGCTGGCCTTTTGGCAGGGTCATGGTCAGGTCTTCAGCCAGACCGGCCTTGACCTGGTTGGTTGCGCCTTTCCAGACAGGTGCCTGGGCCAGCTCGGTACCCTTCTGGTAGAAAGTCTGGGTTTCGAAGAAACGGAAACCGTAGGTCAGCAGCTTCTGGGTTTCGGCGGCACGGGCCACTTCGCTGTTGGTGCCGAACACCACGGCGATCAGGCGCATGCCGTCACGTACGGCCGAAGACACCATGCAGTAGCCGGCTTCGTCGGTGTGACCGGTCTTCAGGCCGTCGACAGTCTTGTCGCGCCACAGCAGCAGGTTACGGTTGGGTTGCTTGATGCCGTTCCAGAAGAACTCTTTCTGCGAGTAGATCGCGTAGTGAGCCGGGTCTTCGTGAATGATCGCGCGGGCCAGAACAGCCATGTCGTGAGCCGACGAATAGTGCTCAGGATTCGGCAGACCGGTCGGGTTCATGAAGTGGCTGTTGGTCATGCCCAGGTCAGCCACGGTCTTGTTCATCATGTCGGCGAAGGCGTCTTCGCTGCCGGCGATGTGCTCGGAGAGCGCGACGCTGGCGTCGTTGCCCGACTGGATGATGATGCCGTGCAGCAGGTCGCTGACAGTCACCTGCGAGCCGACCTTGATGAACATCCGCGAACCACCAGTGCGCCAGGCGTTCTCGCTGACGGTCACCGGATCGTTTTCGCCGATCTGGCCACGACGGATTTCCAGGGTCGCAATGTACGCGGTCATCAGCTTGGTCAGGCTGGCTGGCGGCAGACGCTGGTCACCATTGTTTTCGACCAGCACGTTGCCGCTGCTGGCGTCCATGAGCACGTAGGCCTTGGCGGCCAGTTGCGGTGGCGACGGCATCATCTCGACCGCGAACGCGGCAGGTGAGAGAAGCAGCGGGACTAGAAGGCACAGGCGTTTGGCAAAGGTGGTGATGTTCATCCGTCTCTCGAAATCGCTAATGGAAACTGCCCGAAGGCAAAACTAATCAGATGACTTTCTAACGAGTCATCGCGTGTTCAGTTGCTCACTCTGTAACCCTTGCCGGGCTTTTGTTCTTCAACGAGCCAACAACCTGATTCACCCCCCAATCGCTGGTGAATCGTCAATCAAGTTCTACGTGTTGCTTACTCCGTGACCACGCTTGGCGAACCAAGGTTGGCCAGGCGCACGCTGTTCTGTACCTGGGCAATTTCACCCGGCGAACCGATCGGTCCCATGCGCACCCGATGCAGGGTCTGCTGATTGCGCACGATCGAGCTGATGAACACCGGAGCGCTCACCATCCCGCTGAGCTTCGACCTCAGCAGTTCTGCAGCGTCCGGGTTGGCGAACGCGCCCACCTGCAGATACTGGCCAGAGGCTGGTGCAGAAGCGTTTTTTTTTGCATCGGCAAGTTGAACAGGGACGACGGCGGCGGCGTGTTGCTGCGGCGGAGGTGTCCATTGCTCGACGGTGCCGGCCGAAGCCGTAATGACCGGGGCGCTATTCTGCGCGACTTTCGGTTCGTTGAGCATTAATGGTGCCGGACGGCCCTTGGCAGCCCACCATTGCTGTGGATCGATGCCTTCGACCTTGACCCGCGCCGTGCCGGTTTCAGCGTAGCCGAGCTTCTTGGCGGCTGCGTACGACAAGTCGATGATCCGGTCGGAGTAGAACGGCCCACGGTCGTTGACCCGCAGGATCACGGTCTTGTTGTTGTCCAGATTGGTCACCCGAACGTAACTTGGCAGCGGCAAAGTCTTGTGAGCGGCACTCATGCCGTACAGGTCATAGACTTCGCCATTGGCGGTGTTCTGGCCATGGAATTTGGTGCCGTACCAGGACGCCGTACCCGACTGCACGTAGGTCTTGGACTCTTGCAGCGGAAAGTAGGTTTTGCCCAGTACCGAGTACGGGGCGGCCTTGTACGGGCCGGTGTGCAGGGTCGGCGTGGCGTCCGGGATACGCGACACATCGACGTCCCACCACGGCGCGCCATCCTTGTGGGCACGGTTGATGTCCAGTCCCGGCGTCGCGCGTACGGCGGTGGTGGACTTCGGGGCCGGCGCGCGGCTGGTCGAACAACTGGCGACCAGCACTGCCAACGCGGCGCATGCCATCAGCTTCAGGGGTTTATTGATAGGCAATGCCCGCATTACTTGACGCCCCGTGCTTGGACCAGCTGTTCAGACAGTTGATGTACGGCCATGGCGTACATCACGCTGCGGTTATAACGCGTGATCGCGTAAAAATTCTTCAGGCCCATCCAGTACTCGGGGCCATTGTCGCCTTCCAGGCGGAAAGCAGTAACCGGCATATCATCGCGCAGCGCATCATGACTTGACCACCCCAGGGCTCGCAACTCCCCGACGGTTTTCGTCGGTTCGATTCCTGCGGTCAAACCTTCGTCAACCTGATCGCCACGGACATCGGCGCGGCTGACCACCGGTTCGCCGGCGACCCAGCCATGACGCTTGAAGTAACTGGCGACACTGCCAATGGCATCGTCCGGGTTGGTCCAGATATTGATATGGCCATCACCGTCGAAATCCACCGCATAGGCGCGGAAACTGCTCGGCATGAATTGCGGCAACCCCATTGCGCCAGCGTAGGAGCCTTTGAGCGTCAACGGATCGACCTGCTCTTCGCGGGCCAGCAGAAGGAACTCACGCAATTCCTTGCGGAAAAACTCGGCACGGGGAGGATAGTCGAAACCCAGTGTCGACAAGGCATCGATCACCCGGAAATTTCCGGTATTACGGCCGAAAAAGGTTTCAACACCGATGATCGAGACAATTACCTGGGCCGGCACGCCGTACTCCTGCTCGGCACGCGCCAGCACCGCTTCGTGCTGACGCCAGAAGTCCACCCCGCGGGCTATGCGCGCATCGGTGATGAACATCGGGCGATACTCGCTCCACTGCTTGACCCGTTCGGCAGGTTTCGAGATGGCGTCCAGAATCGACTGCTTGCGCTCGGCTTCGCGGAACACGCCCATCAATTGTTCACCGGCGAAACCGTAGTCACGGGTCATTTCACCGACGAATTCGGCCACCTGGGGTGAACCTTCGTAGTCGCCGGCCAACGCTTCCTGCCCGCTGCCAAGGATGCTTACCAGGCTGACCCATGGCGCATATCGAGTCGCCCAGCCACGCATTACTTGCATTGAAAATTTCACCTTATTCAAACCTGCGCGATCCACTTGCGATGGGTATGGATCGACATCAAAACCCCAAACGCTGACAGCAGCGTCACCAGCGAAGTTCCTCCGTAGCTAATGAACGGCAACGGCACCCCCACCACTGGCAACAGGCCACTGACCATACCGATGTTGACGAAAACATAAACAAAAAACGTCATGGTCAGGCTGCCCGCAAGCAACTTGCCGAACAATGTCTGCGCCTGGGCGGTAATCACCAGACCGCGGCCAATCAACAGCAGGTAGATCAGCAGCAACGCACAGATCCCCACCAGGCCGAACTCTTCACCCAGTACGGCAATGATGAAATCGGTATGGCTTTCCGGCAGGAAGTCCAGGTGCGACTGGGTGCCCAGCAACCACCCTTTGCCGAACACACCACCGGAGCCGATGGCTGCCTTGGACTGGATGATGTTCCAGCCCGTACCGAGCGGATCGCTCTCCGGGTCGAGGAATGTCAGGATTCGCTGCTTCTGGTAGTCGTGCATGATGAAGAACCACATGGCAATCGCCACAGGAACGGCGGCAGCCAGCACGGTGAGGATCCAGCGCCAGCGCAAGCCACCCATGAACAGCACGAAAGCGCCGCCGGCCAGGATCAGCAGCGAGGTGCCAAGGTCCGGTTGCCGCACGATCAGAATGAACGGCACGCCGATCAGCATCAGACTGACGCCCACGTGCTTGAGCTGGGGCGGCAAGGTGCGCTTGGACAAATACCAGGCAATAGTCGCCGGCATCAGGATCTTCATGAACTCCGAGGGCTGGAAGCGGATCACCCCGGGAATGTTGATCCAGCGGGTAGCGCCCATGGCGTTGTGCCCCATGATGTCCACCACCAGCAACAGCATCACCCCGACCACGTAGCCCAGCGGCACCCAGCGCGCCATGAAGCGCGGCTCGAACTGGGCGATGACGATCATCGACACCAGGCCGATGCCGAACGAAGTGGCCTGCTTGCCCAGCAGATCCCAGCTCTTGCCGCTGGCCGAATACAGCACGAACAGGCTGCCGGCGGCGAGGGTCAGCAGCAGGATCAGCAGCGGGCCGTCGATGTGCAGGCGTTGCAGCAGCGTCGCACGGCGACGCATCACATCCTCACTGGAGAGCATGCGATCGAAGTTATTCATCACGGGCGGTGGCCTCTGCACTGATAGGGCTGGCGTATTCGGGCTTCAACCGACCGTCCTGGTCCAGGAGCCAGGCATCCATGACTTGACGCACCACTGGCGCAGCGACACCGGAACCGGACTCGCCGTTCTCGACCATCACCGACACCACGATTTTCGGATCGTCGGCCGGCGCGAAGCCGACGAACAAGGCGTGGTCGCGATGGCGCTCCTGAACCTTGGAACGGTCATACTTCTCACCCTGTTTGATCGCGACCACCTGGGCCGTACCCGACTTGCCGGCGATTCGGTATTGCGCGCCGATCGAGGCTTTGCGCGCCGTACCACGGGCACCATGCATAACCTGCTGCATGCCGTGGTTGACCTTGGTCCAGTCCGACGGGTCGCGCAGGATGATGTCCGGCATCGGATTCTCATCCACCGGTTTCACACCCTCGATGGTCTTGGCCAGGTGCGGACGATTCCAGATGCCTTTGTTGGCCACCAGTGCGGTGGCCTGGGCCAACTGCAACGGAGTCGACTGCATATAGCCCTGGCCGATCCCCAGAATCAGCGTCTCGCCCGGGAACCATGCCTGGCGACGGGTCGCACGTTTCCATTCGCGGGACGGCATCAACCCCGGCGACTCTTCGAACATGTCCAGGGAGACTTTCTGGCCAATGCCGAACTTGGTCATGTACGCCGACAACCGGTCGATCCCCAGCTTGTGCGCCAGATCATAGAAGTAGGTGTCGTTGGAACGCATGATCGCTGTGTCGAGGTCGACAAAGCCGTCGCCGGTACGGTTCCAGTTACGGTATTTGTGATCGTAGTTGGGCAGCATGTAGTAACCAGGGTCGAACACTCGGCTCGACGCTGTCACCACGCCAGCATCCAGACCGGCAATCGCCACCGCGGGCTTGATGGTGGAACCCGGCGGGTACAGGCCACGCAGCACGCGGTTGAACAGCGGCCGATCGATGGAATCGCGCAGCTCGGAATAGGCCTTGAAACTGATGCCGGTGACGAACAGGTTCGGGTCGAAACTCGGTTGGCTGACCATCGCCAGCACTTCGCCGGTTTTCGGGTCCAACGCGACCACCGCGCCACGGCGACCACCCAGCGCAGCCTCGGCGGCCTCCTGCAATTTGATGTCCAGGCTCAGGACGATGTCTTTGCCGGGAATCGGATCGGTACGCTTGAGCACGCGCAGCACGCGGCCCCGGGCGTTGGTCTCGACTTCCTCGTAACCCACCTGGCCGTGCAGCTCGGGCTCGTAGAAGCGCTCAATGCCGGTTTTGCCGATGTGGTGGGTGCCGCTGTAGTTGACCGGGTCCAGCGACTTGAGTTCTTTCTCGTTGATCCGCCCCATGTAACCCACCGAGTGCGCAAAGTGCGCGCCCTGCGGGTAGTGACGAACCAGTTGCGCGACTACTTCCACACCAGGCAGGCGGAACTGGTTCACGGCAATCCGGGCGATCTGCTCTTCGGTCAGCTCGAACAGGATCGGCACTGGCTCGAACGGTCGGCGCCCCTGACGCATGCGCTTCTCGAAGATCACCCGATCCTCGGGCGTCAGCTCCAGCACTTCGACGATCACGTCGAGCACTTGCCGCCAGTCGCCGGACCGCTCGCGGGTCATGCTCAGGCTGAAGCTGGGCCGGTTATCGGCGATCACCACGCCATTGCGGTCGAAGATCAAGCCGCGGGTCGGCGGAATCGGCTGCACATGGACGCGGTTGTTTTCCGACAGGGTCGAGTGGTACTCGTACTGGATCACCTGCAGAAAATACAGGCGCGCAATCAACACGCCAATCAGCGCCACCACTGCAATGGCCCCGAACACGACGCGGCCACGCACCAGACGGGCGTCTTTTTCGTGGTCCTTGATGCGGATCGGCTGGGTCATGAGAGGGCAGAACTACTTGTGGTAAGGGTGACCGGACAGCACGGTCCAGGCACGGTACAACTGTTCGCCGATCAGAATCCGCACCAGCGGGTGCGGCAAGGTCAGCGGCGACAACGACCAGCGCTGGTCAGCCCGGGCACAGACTTCCGGCGCCAGCCCTTCGGGGCCGCCGACCATGAAGTTGACGGTGCGCGAGTCCAGCCGCCAGCGATCGAGCTCGACCGCCAGTTGCTCGGTGCTCCAGGGCTTGCCATGGACTTCGAGGGTGACAACGCGCTCGTTCGGCCCGACCTTGGCCAGCATGGCTTCGCCTTCCTGACGGATGAAGCGGGCCACGTCGGCATTCTTGCCACGGGTATTGAGCGGTATTTCCACCAGTTCCAGCGCCAGTTCGGACGGAAGACGCTTGGCATATTCATGCCAGCCTTCTTCCACCCACTTGGGCATGCGTGAACCGACGGCGATCAGTCGCAGTCGCACAGCGGTCCCTTATTCCTGGTCTTTGTTGAGCTTGTTGAAGTGCTCGTGACCAACTTCAGGGCTGTGGTGCTTGCCATCGGCCGCACGGCTCTGCTCGGCACCCTTCCAGAGGCGCTCCAGGTCGTAGAACTGACGGGCGTTGGAAGTCATCATGTGAACGATCACGTCGTCCATGTCCAACAGCACCCAGTCGCTGTCGCCCTTGCCTTCTTCACCCAGCGGCTTGATGCCCAGGGCTTTGACGGCCTCGCGAACCTTGTCCAGCATCGCGCCGATCTGGCGGTTGGAGGTACCGGTGGCGATGATCATGTAGTCAGTGATGCTCTGCTTGTCGCGAACATCGATCACCAGCACGTCCTGGGCCTTGACGTCTTCCAGGGCGGCTACGGCAATCTTGACCAGCTCGTCGCCCTTAGGCGGCTCGGCGGCGAGGACCTTTTCCGGCAGCGGGGCGCTCTTGAATGTGCCTTTGCGTTTTACTTTGCTTTCGTTGTTGCTCGTCATATAAAACTCGTTTTGCTCGTTTGTTCGGGCGCTTCAATACACGTTGTTGCCACGTGCCTTGAGGCACTCCTATTCAGTTCGACGCACGGTAGAGCCCGTGCGCATCGATGTAGGCCAGGACCGCGTCGGGCACCAGGAAACGTACCGACTTACCGCTGGCCAGCAGTTGACGGATCTGGGTGGCGGATACCGCGAGCGGTGTCTGCCAGACGAATGCAATCTGTCCGCTCGGCCCTTTGAGGGCCAGCGGGTCGCTCACCGAGCGCGCTGCCAGCAGGTTGCGCAAGGCATCCGGCGGTTCGCTGTCGGCATCCGGGCGTTGCAACACCAGGATATGGCAATGCTGGAGCAACTCTTCCCAGCGGTGCCAAGTGGGCAGGCCGCAAAAAGCGTCCCAGCCCAAAAGCAGAAAAACCTGGTCGGATACGGCCAGTTCGGCGCGCATCAGTTCCAGGGTATCAATGGTGTAGGACGGTTTGTCCCGCTGCAATTCGCGGGCGTCCACCACCAACGGCGCCACACCGGCCACCGCGCACTCGACCATCGCCAGACGGTCTTTTGCCGACACCTGCGGCTTGTCCCGATGGGGCGGCCTGGCACTGGGTGTCAGACGCAGCTCATCGAGCGCCAGGGTTTCGGCGACTTCCAGTGCACCGCGCAAATGGCCGATGTGCACCGGATCGAACGTTCCGCCCAGCACGCCAATGCGGCGAGGGGCTGGCTCGCTGACAATGACCGGGGCTGACGGGTCGAAGTCGCCCAAGTCAGACCGGCTCCTGTCCGCGCAGTTGCCCGTCGCCGACCACAACGTACTTCTCGCAGGTCAGTCCTTCGAGGCCCACCGGGCCACGGGCGTGCAGCTTATCAGTAGAAATGCCGATCTCGGCACCCAATCCGTATTCGAAGCCATCGGCGAAGCATGTCGGGGTGTTGATCATCACCGACGACGAGTCGACTTCAGCCACGAAACGCCGGGTGTCGCCCTGGTGTTCGCTGACAATCGAATCGGTGTGGTGAGAGCCGTAACGGTTGATGTGCTCGATGGCCTGTTCCAGACCGTCGACCACGCGGATCGACAGAATCGGCGCCAGGTACTCGGTGCTCCAGTCTTCCTCGGTGGCCGGCACGGCATCGATGATCGCCCGGGTACGCTCGCAACCGCGCAGCTCGACGCCTTTTTCGCGGAACTGGGCGGCCATCGCGGGCAGGAAATCCTTGGCGACGGTTTGATCCACCAGCAGCGTTTCCATGGCACCGCAGATGCCATAACGATACGTCTTGGCGTTGAACGCGATGCGCTGGGCCTTGGCCAGGTCGGCGTGCTCACTCACGTAAACGTGGCAAATGCCGTCCAGGTGCTTGATCACCGGCACGCGGGCATCACGACTTACGCGCTCGATCAGGCCTCGGCCACCACGGGGCACGATGACATCAACGTATTCAGGCATGGAGATCAACGCACCGACGGCAGCGCGGTCCGTGGTTTCGACCACTTGCACCACAGCGGCGGGCAGATCGGCTTCGGCCAGGCCGCGCTGGATGCAGGCGGCAATGGCCCGATTGGAATGAATGGCCTCTGAACCGCCACGCAGGATGGTCGCGTTGCCGGACTTCAGGCACAGACTGGCGGCATCGATGGTCACGTTCGGCCGCGACTCGTAGATGATCCCGATCACGCCCAGTGGCACGCGCATCTTGCCGACCTGAATACCCGACGGACGGAAACTCATGTCGCGGATCGCGCCGACCGGGTCCGGCAGGGCCGCCACCTGGCGCAGGCCGACGATCATGCCGTCAATACGCGCAGGTGTCAGCGCCAGACGTTCAAGGAGGGCCGGTTCCAGACCATTGGCGCGACCGGCGGCCAGATCCAGCTCATTGGCCGCCGTCAGTTCGGTGCGGGCAGCGTCCAGCGCATTGGCAGCGGCCAGCAGGGCGCGGTTTTTCTGCGCGGTGCTGGCGCGGCCGATCACGCGGGAAGCTTCGCGGGCAGCGCAACCCAGGCGGGTCATGTAATCAAGAACGGACTCAGTCATGGTCTGGCGTGGTCTTTGATAAGGTCTTGGTAAAGAGTAAAGCGGCAGATTATAGCTGTCGCGTCCCGGGACTAACAGCGGTGACGGGCGGATGGTCGAAATGGAGGGGTATTTGCCGACGTTCAGCCGGGATTAAGCTTCAAATTGTTATCATCACGACTCATTCAGCCCTGACAAATGCCGGTCATCATGTCCAACCTGACTGTTCGAGCGTCCGCCGTGGGCCTGCCCGCGGGCCTCCCGGACGCGTTTTTCGACCGTGACGCGCAAATTCTGGCCCGGGACTTACTGGGCAAAATCATTCGCCATCGAGTCGGCGACCTGTGGCTCAGCGCCCGGGTCATCGAGACCGAAGCCTATTACTACGCGGAAAAAGGCAGCCACGCGTCCCTCGGCTACACAGAAAAGCGTAAGGCTTTGTTTCTGGATGGCGGCCACATCTATATGTATTACGCCCGGGGCGGAGATTCCCTTAATTTCAGCGCCCAGGGGCCCGGCAACGCCGTGCTGATCAAGTCCGCCTATCCGTGGGTCGATGAATTGAGCGGGCCGGCGAGCCTGGCACAGATGCTGTTGAACAATCCCGACGCCCAGGGTCACCCTCGCCCGTCACAAAAGCTCTGCGCCGGGCAAACCCTGCTCTGCAAGGCGCTGGGTCTGAAAGTGCCGGTGTGGGACGCCAAACGCTTCGACCATGAAGTGCTGCTGGTGGAGCATGTCGGCCAGACGCCCGCCCACATCATCCAGACCACACGTCTGGGCATCCCCCACGGACGCGATGAACACCTGATGTACCGCTTCGTCGACGGAACCTACGCGGCTTACTGCACGCGGAACCCGCTGCGTCGAGGGCAAGTCGAAGGTCGCGATTATTTTGTGCTGTCCTGAAATTGACTCAGACTTGATGCAAACAGAACCTCATGTGGGAGCGGGCTTGCCCGCGAAGGCGGTGTGTCAGGCGACAATGATGTTGCCTGGAGGGTCCCATTCGCGAGCAAGCCCGCTCCCACAGGGGGTCAGTGGCGTATTCAACGTTGCACTTATCCCCTGGAAGCAATTGAACATTTGATGGAGTGGTTCTTATGGGCCCATGGCTCGATAGCGTGACCGAATGGTTGGCGCTCAACCCGCAATGGCTGGCAGCAGCGGTATTCATCGTAGCCTTTGTGGAATGCCTGGCGATTGCCGGGCTGATCGTTCCCGGTACGGTGTTGCTGTTCGCCGTGGCGGTACTGGCAGGCAGTGGCGCGCTGACACTCAGTGAGACGCTCTTGCTGGGTTTCGTCGCCGGGGTGCTGGGTGACGTCGTTTCGTATTTTCTGGGGCGGCACTTCCATCAGAACATCCGGCGCCTGCCGGGCTTGCGCCATCATCCGGAATGGATCGCCGGGGCAGAGTCATATTTCCAGCGCTACGGCATCGCCAGCCTGCTGGTTGGGCGCTTTATCGGGCCCCTGCGGCCAATGCTGCCGATGGTGGCCGGAATGTGCGACATGCCTTTCCCGCGCTTCTTCGCCGTCAGCCTGTTGGCCGGCGCAGGCTGGTCGGTGGCTTATCTGATGCCTGGCTGGGCCACGGGCGCGGCAATCCGCTTGCCGTTGCCCGAAGGCTTCTGGCTCCAGGCCGGGGTTGTTGCCGGCAGCATTGCTCTGATGGTTGGCTTGAGCGCGACCAGCAGCCTGCGCCGACATCGCCGCGCGACGCTGTTCATTACAGGGATGAGTCTTCTGATTCTGACGGGGCTGTTTATCGGATATTCGCACCTGTCCGCACTCGATCAAGGCGTGATGACACTGGTGCAGGAACATCGTAAACCGTTGCTGGATGAAGTGGCGGTAGTCTTCACGCTGATCGGCGAATTCCGCAACATGTTGTTGTTCAGTGCGCTGCTGACCGGTTTACTACTGCTGATGCGGCAATGGCGGCACGCGATTTTCGCGGGCAGCACACTGCTCTTCACGGCACTGGCCAATACCGCGACCAAGTACTTTTTCGCCCGCTTGCGCCCCGAAGTGTTGAGCGATCCGCTCACCAGCTACAGCATGCCCAGCGGCCATGCTTCAGGGTCTTTCGCGCTGTTCCTCACTCTCGCCGTTCTGGCCGGCCGCAGGCAACCGCCCCGGATGCGCCTGACCTGGTTATTGGTGGGATGCCTGCCCGCACTGGCGATTTCACTTTCGCGCGTCTACCTCGGTGCGCATTGGCCGACGGATGTATTGGCCGGCGCAATGCTGGCGGCGTGTGTCTGCGGGGCCAGTCTGTGGCTGATCCAGCGCAAGGAACCGCTCAACGTCTTGCCGCCCAAGGTCTGGTGGCTGGTGCTCCCAGCCTTGGTGGCATTGTTCGGGTTCTTCGTGTTGCGGCATTTGCCGCATACGATGTTGAGATATGCTTATTAAGCGCGTTACTTACGCGGCACAGCAACTTACCCCCTCCAAAAAAACAATCCCGATCGCACTGACCGGGATTATTTTACAAGCAGGCATTTGATTTTAACCTTTGAAGCGACCCACCGACCTGCAACAACAAACATTTAACTCAAAGGTGGGAGCTCATTCATAACGCTCTCAGCGCGGATCTCAAGATACTTATCCAGACGCCCATAATATTGTCGAAATATCGTACCAAGCTCTTTTCCCACCTTATCCTTGACGTCAACATATCTGGCATCCGGATTGACCTCAAGCAACTCATCGGCCATTTGACTCCAGACAATGAACCGAATCAAATAAGATTCTTTCTCCTGCGAGGGATGAACCATAGCCAACTCATCAACATCATTGTTCATAATTTAAACTCTCCTTGTTATTAACAACCCCAAACCTGGGGCACACGGAGAACTTAAATAGAACAACTCCCAACTACAAGACCTCCAACCTTTAAAATTAGAACAAAACAATTAAGCAAACAACTCACCTTGCAATTCATCCAGCAACGCCTGAATCGCATCCAGTCGCTGCTGTGGATCATCGAGTTGCAGCAGGTCGATCTTGTCCAGTTCGGCGAAAGGCAGCAGGTACGCCAACTGATTAGCCAGCGATTGCTGCCCGGTCGCCTCCGTGCCCATGTTCAAGGCTTCGACCATCGGGTGTTCAGCCAGGGCCTTGAGCAACGCCACCAGATCGGCATCCTCGTCCTGCAGCGGTTGCTCCGGCTCGTCTTCCAGCCACTCGACCTCGGCGACGGTCAACTGATCCCGTTGCACTTCGGTACGCAAAACGTGAAAGCGCCGCCCGCCCTGCACCCGAATCCCCAGCAGGCCGTTGTCCTGCTGTTTGAAATCTGTGATCAGCGCTTCACAACCCACCAGCGCGTAGCCGGCCGGGGCGATTCCGACTTCTTCGCCATCGAGGATGCACACCACGCCGAACCCGCCACCCTGCTTCATGCAGCGGCCTATCATGTCCAGATAGCGCGCTTCGAAGATCTGCAAGTCGAGGATGCAACCTGGGAACAGCACTGTGTTCAACGGAAAAAGCGGCAGACTCATAGACATTTCCTTACACGACCATCGACACCGCCAGCGGCAGGAAAACCGCCGTGGCCACACCCATCAGGCTCATCGCCAGCGCCGCGAAGGCGCCGCACTCTTCACTTTCCTGCAACGCCACCGACGTGCCGACCGCATGGGCCGTCATGCCCAGTGCCATGCCCCTGGCTTCCGGGCTGTGCACGCCGAGACGAGTCAACAGGGCCGGGCCGAAAATCGCCCCTATCACACCGGTAATCAGGACGAACACCGCTGCCAGCGCCGCGACCCCACCGATCTGTTCAGCCACCAGCATCGCAATCGGCGACGTCACCGACTTCGGCGCCATGGTCATCAGGATCATGTGCTCGGCACCGAACCACCAGCCCAGCAACACACCCATCCCCGTGGCCACCACCCCGCCTATCACCAGCGTAGTAAATATCGGCCAGAACAACTGCCGAATCCGTCGCAGGTTGAGATAAAGCGGCACCGCCAGCGCGACAGTGGCCGGACCGAGCAGGATGCTCAGGATCTCGGTGCTCTTGCGGTACTCGGCGTAAGTCAGGCCGCAACCCACCAGCACGCCGATCACCAGCAACATGGAGACCAGCACCGGCTGCAAAAAGATCCAGCGGGTTTTCTCGAATGCCGCAAGGACGAGTTGATAGGCACCCAGGGTGATACCGATGCCGAATAATGGATGGTGAATCACCGAGGCCCAGGCGCCGTGCCAGTCGAAGATCATTGGTTGTCCTCGGTGTGAGCGTGACGCTTGACCATGCGCTGCATCAGCACCCCGGCGAAGGCCATCGAAAGCAACAGCGACAACACCAGCGCACCGACGATGGCCCAGAAGTCCGCCGCGATGTCAGCGGCATACACCATCACGCCCACGGCCGGCGGCACCAGCAACAGCGGCAGGTAACGCAGCAGGCTGCCGGCCGCCAGGTTCAGTGGCTCGCCGACCTGTCCGCGGCAGATGAGGTACACCAGCAACAGCAGCAACCCCACAATCGGCCCCGGCAGCACAGGCAGAAACAAATGATTGATCGCCGTGCCGAGCAATTGGAACAGCACCAGCCACGTCAGGCCCCGTAACAGCATCAAAGATCTCCCGCAAAATCCATCACCCGCATTGGCTTGGCATTATAAGCATGCTCGCGCTATGGACCGGCATTCGCCAAAAGCATGGCCAGTTGACCGCAGCGTTCAGCCATGTTGATCTAAAGTGGTAAGCCGGGAGGTCAAATCCCCCCAACTCAAAACTATAAAACCGATGAACCCAAGGAGAGTCTCAATGCCCTATGTTCCAGTTGCAGAGCTCAAAGATTATGTCGGCAAGGAACTTGGACGTTCCGAATGGCTCACCATCGATCAGGACCGCATCAACCTGTTCGCCGAAGCCACAGGGGATTTTCAGTTCATCCATGTCGACCCGGTCAAGGCCGCGCAAACGCCATTTGGCAGCACTATCGCTCACGGCTTTCTGTCGTTGTCGCTGATTCCGAAATTGATGGAAGACATCCTCGTCATGCCCGAAGGCTTGAAGATGGTGGTCAACTACGGCCTCGACAGCGTGCGCTTCATCCAGCCGGTCAAGGTCAATTCGCGGGTACGGCTGAAGGTCGACCTGACCGAAGTCATCGAGAAGAAACCCGGCCAATGGCTGCTCAAGGCCACCACCACCCTGGAAATCGAAGGTTCGGACAAGCCGGCGTATATCGCCGAACCCCTGTCCCTGTGCTTCGTGTAAACCTTCCGGGATGCGAAGCAGCGCCTGCTGTTTCGCGCCCTCTTGCGGTACCTCGCCCTATATAAGGACCCATGGCTGCGGCATACTCCTTCGCCTAATTGCCCGGAATCCGCTATGCGCCCACTTGCACTCCTTGCCTTGACCCTGATGCTCACCGCTTGCGGCGACGGCGAATCTCCTTTGCCCCCCGACGCACGCCTGCCGGACGGCGGACGCTATCGCGGTGACCTGGTCAATGGCTTGCTGCAAGGCAAGGGTCGCATCGACTACCCGAACGGCAGCTGGTACGCCGGCGAGTTCGACAAAGGCCAGTGGCAGGGCCAGGGCGAATGGCATGGCAGCAATGGCGAAGTCTATCGCGGGCAGTTCAATCAGGGACTGTTCGACGGCCAGGGAGCACTGACCACCAACGCCAACAGCTACAGCGGCGGCTTCAAGGCTGGCCGCCGTGACGGCGAAGGCACGCTCAAAGAAAACGGCATGAGTTACCGCGGTGAATTCAAGGCCGATCAATACGCCGGCCTGGGTCGCCTCGAACTCGAAGACGGCAGCTCCTATCAGGGCCAGTTCGCCCACGGCAAACCCAACGGCGAAGGCCAGCGCAGTGACGGCAACGGCAATCAGTTCACCGGGCACTTTGTCGACGGCCAACTGGAAGGCAACGGCACGTTCAACAGCGCCGATGGCGACATCTATGTCGGCGGTTTCAAGAACAATCAACTGCACGGCAAAGGCCGCTACGAAAACGCCGACGGCGATGTGTGGCTGGGCCAGTTCAAGGAAGGTTCGCTGAACGGCAAGGGCGAGTTGATCGGCACTGACGGCAGCCACTACATCGGCCACTTCAACGACTGGCGCTTTTCCGGCCAGGGCCGGCTGAACCTCGCCGACGGCAGCTTTTACACCGGCCAGTTCGACAACGACAGTTACCAGGGCCGTGGCACACTGGTGCTGACCGATGGCACTGTGCTCAGCGGCACCTGGATCAATGGCCAGCGCGTGCGCGACGCCGAGGGCAAACTGTTGCCGGATACACTCGAGCTCGGCCTGCTGGCACAGGGGCGCTTGCTCGACGCAGCGCTGGCCAACATTCCGCCCTCGACCCCGGCGGTGGAGCTGTATTCGTTGACCCTGGGCGGTGATGGCAAGCAAAGCGTGTTTCTGCGCGAGTCCGACTACGTCGCCAATATGCTCTCCACCCGTTTCGGCGCCTTCGGCCAGATCCGCCTGGTGAACCATCGTGACCACCTCGCCGACCGCCCGATGGCTACCCGGGAGAACCTGCGTCGCGCCACCCTGGCGCTGGCCGAACGCAGCGGTCCGGAAGACCTGATTTTCATCTACCTGACCAGCCATGGCACCAGCGAACACGAACTGGTACTGGACCAGCCGCGCATGGAACTGGCCGATCTGCCAGCCGACGAATTGGCCGCTGTTCTCGCCCCGCTGAAAAACCGCGACAAGATCATCGTGATTTCGTCCTGCTACTCCGGCGGTTTCATCCCCGCCCTCAAGGATGAACGGACCCTGATCATAACGGCCTCGCGGGCCGACCGAGTCTCCTTCGGCTGCTCGGAGGAAGCCAACTTCACCTACTTCGGCGATGCCCTGTTCGTCCAGGCTCTGAACCAGACCGATGATCTGGAACAAGCCTTCAAACGGGCCAAGGCCACTGTCGCCGAGCGTGAGCTGGCGGACGGCTTCGAAGCATCCGAACCACAGATCTGGGCACCGAAAACCGTCCTCTCGCACTGGCAACTATTGCGCAAACAACAGGCACGAAAAGCGCTGCAAAGTTCATCCATGCAAAGCAAGGATGCAAACAGCAACTAAGCTGAACAGTATCAAGGGAGAAACACTATGTACTTGACGCCTCAGCACGTGCTGCTCGCCGGAGCCACCGGTTTGACGGGTGAACATCTGCTCGATCGCTTGCTCAGCGAGCCAACGATCACCCGGGTATTGGCCCCCTCACGCCGGCCACTGGCCGAACACCCGCACCTGGAAAACCCGGTCGGCGACCCGACGGCGTTCCTGCCGCAACTGAACGGGCGGGTCGATATTGCCTATTGCTGCCTGGGTACCACGATCAAGCAGGCAGGCTCGGAGCAGGCGTTTCGCGCAGTGGATCTGGACATGGTGGTGGCATTCGCCAAACGCGCACGGGAGATGGGCGCACGACACCTGATCGTAATCAGTGCTCTGGGAGCCGATCGCAGATCCTCGATTTTCTACAACCGGGTCAAAGGCGAAATGGAGTACGCATTGCGCGCGCAGGACTGGCCGCAGCTGACTATTTGCCGCCCTTCGCTGTTACTGGGTGATCGCGCTGAGCCGCGCCTGGCCGAGAAAGTCGCCGGCCCCTTGTCACGCCTGATTCCCGGCAAATACCACGGCATCGAAGCCTGCCAACTGGCCCGCGCCATGTGGCGTCTTGCACTCGAAGAGCAGGACGGCGTGCGGATTGTCGAGTCGGATGAGTTGCGCAAACTCGGCAAATAATCCGCGGACCTGTGGCGAGGGGGCTTGCCCCCGTTCGACTGCGTAGCAGTCGTAAGTATGGAACTCGCGGTTTATCAGAAAAAAGGAGATGGCCGGTTTTGGGGCTGCTCCGCAGCCCAACGGGGGCAAGCCCCCTCGCCACGCCCTTACAACCCACCCGTTGCCTGAAAACTCACCCCGATCACCGTCAGCAACGACAGCGGCAACAGCAGTGTGTCGAGCAACGCACTGGCCGGCAGATCAACGCCCGGATAGCTCGGCGCTTGCGCGCCGAAACGGTCCATCGCGCAACAACCGCCATTCATCGCATACAAATCCAGTCGCGTCCCGGCGTACACCACCGGCGCCCCCGGCTTGGCCGCATCGAGGGTACGCACCGTGGCGCACCCGGCCAATTGCAGCGCCAGCACCATCACCAGCAGCTTATTCATCGCTGGTCAGATGATGTTCACCCCAACGCGGCAGCATGTCCTGAGGAATATTCAGCAGGTTAAGGATCCGTGCCACGACGAAATCGATCAGGTCGTCGATGGTTTGCGGCTGATGATAAAAGCCCGGTGATGCCGGCAGGATTGTCACGCCCATGTTCGACAACTTGAGCATGTGCTCCAGGTGAATGCTCGAATACGGCGCCTCGCGAGGCACAAGAATCAGTTGGCGACGCTCTTTGAGCGTCACATCGGCGGCACGCTCGATCAGGTTGTTGCAGGCGCCGCTTGCGATCGCCGACAACGTGCCAGTGGAGCACGGCACCACCACCATTGCCGCTGGCGCGCCGGAACCCGAGGCCACCGGCGACATCCAGTCTTCCCTGCCATACACCCGAATCTGCCCGGCGACGGCCCCCGTGTATTCGGTGAGGAATGCCTGCATCATCTGCGGTTTGGACGGCAGCGTGACGTCGGTTTCGGTCGCCATCACCAACTGCGCCGCCCTGGAAATCAGGAAGTGCACTTCACGATCTTCCCGCACCAGGCAGTCGAGCAGGCGTAAACCGTACTGGGCGCCTGAAGCACCGGTCATCGCCAGGGTGATGCGGTCCGGGCCGTTGTTCATTTGAGTGCCTCGGCCAACTTGCCGTGAAGGCCGCCGAAGCCGCCGTTGCTCATGATGACCACGTGAGTGCCGGGTTGGGCCTGGCTCTTCACACGATCGATGATGCCCTCAAGGGAATCGCTGACAATCGACGGCACAGTGCACAGCGCTGCAGTGCCCGCCAGGTCCCAGCCGAGGTTGGCGGGTGCGTACCAGATCACCTGATCGGCATCGACCACGCTTTCCGGCAGTCCGTCACGGTGCGCGCCAAGTTTCATGGAGTTGGAACGTGGCTCGATGATCGCGATCAACGGTGCATCGGCGATGCGCTTGCGCAGGCCGTCGAGCGTGGTGGCGATGGCGGTCGGGTGGTGAGCGAAGTCGTCATAGATGGTGATGCCACGGACTTCCGCGACTTTCTCCATCCGGCGTTTCACGCTTTTGAAGGCGCTCAACGCGGCGATGCCCATGGATGGCACCACACCGACGTGGCGCGCGGCGGCCAGCGTCGCCAGGGCGTTGGCGACGTTGTGCTGGCCGGTCATGTCCCATTCGACCACACCCTGGGCGACGCCTTCGAACATCACTTCGAACTTCGAACCATCTTCACTGAGCAACTTGACCTGCCACTGACCGCCGGCACCGGTAGTTTGCACCGGAGTCCAGCAGCCCATCTCGATGACGCGCTGCAACGCCGGCTCAGTGGTCGGATGAATCACCAGGCCTTCGCTCGGGATGGTCCGCACCAGGTGATGGAACTGCCGCTCGATGGCCGGCAGGTCCGGGAAAATGTCCGCGTGATCGAACTCAAGGTTGTTCAGGATTGCCGTGCGCGGGCGGTAATGTACGAACTTGGAGCGCTTGTCGAAGAACGCACTGTCGTATTCGTCGGCTTCGATGACGAAGAAGGGTGTATTACCCAGGCGTGCCGACACCGAGAAGTTTTGCGGTACGCCGCCGATCAGGAAGCCCGGGGCCATGCCTGCATGCTCCAGCACCCAGGCCAGCATGCTGCTGGTGGTGGTCTTGCCGTGCGTACCGGCAACGGCCAGCACCCAACGACCTTGCAGCACGTGATCCGCCAGCCATTGCGGGCCGGAAACGTACGGCAGGCCTTTGTTCAGCACGTACTCCACCGCCGGGTTGCCCCGGGACATGGCGTTGCCGATCACCACCAGATCAGGGGCCGGATCGAGTTGCGCCGGGGCATAGCCTTGTGTCAACTCGATGCCCTGGGCTTGCAACTGAGTGCTCATCGGCGGATAGACGTTGGCATCGGAGCCCGTCACGTGATGGCCCAGTTCTTTGGCCAGAACCGCCATTGACCCCATGAAAGTGCCGCAGATACCAAGAATATGAATGTGCATAGTCGACCTCGTAAAACTTGGTCGCAGGTTAGCTTAGGGAGGGGAAAATCGCACCTGATGTTTCAGATCCAAAGACGCCTTCGCGAGCAGGCTCGCTCCCACAAAGACCCCATAGACCCTGTGGGAGCGGGCTTGCCCGCGATTGGGGGCGACGCAGCTTACCGGGCAATCCCGTGCTTGCGCAGCTTGCGATAAAGGGTATTTCGACTGACCCCCAACTGCTGCGCCGTATGCGTCATATGCCAGCGCGTCTGCTCCAGCGCACTGAGTAACGCCAGCCGCTCGGCATCCTCCAGCGGATGCTCCGATGGCTCCTCGACAGCCTGCGCCATCGCCGGCCTGGCCGAACGAATCATGGCCGGCAAATCTTCCAGACCGATCCGTCCGTCCTCACACAGGGCTGCCAGCGTACGCAGCACATTTCTCAGCTGGCGTACGTTGCCCGGCCAGGCAAATCCCAACAAAGCCTCGCGTGCCGGCCCGTCAATCCACACCGCTTCTGCGTGCGCCTCTTCGGCCAGTAAAAAGTCGAGCAACTGCGATTTATCACTGCGATCACGCAAAGCCGGCAGCGCGACTTCAAGTCCGTTGAGGCGGTAATACAAATCCTCGCGGAAGCTGCCGTCCTGCACGCGATCCAGCAAATTACGGTGGGTGGCACTGATGATTCGCACGTTTACCGCTTCCGGCTCGCCACCGATCGGCACCACCTGCCGGTCCTCCAGCACCCTGAGCAATCGCGTCTGCAGGGCCAGTGGCATGTCACCGATTTCATCGAGGAACAAGGTCCCGCCGTCGGCCTGTTGCAACTTGCCGCGCATGCCTTCCTTGCGTGCACCGGTGAAGCTGCCGCCACGGTAACCGAACAGCTCGCTTTCGATCAGACTCTCGGGAATGGCCGCGCAATTTAGGGCGACGAAGGCCTTTTCCGCCCGCTGGCTGGCGTGGTGCAGCGCTTTGGCGAAGGCCTCCTTGCCGGACCCTGTTTCGCCGTTGATCAGCAACGGCACGTCGCGCTCGTAGACGCGCAAGGCCTTGCGAAAGTCGGCCTGCAAGGTCACATCATCCAGGCAAATGCCCGACAGGCGCGGTGCCAGTGCAGCCTTGGGAGCAGGCTCCATTGGAATCGGCAGCGACCGCCGCGCCTCGCCGCGCAATACCGCGAACAGCTTGCGACCATCACGGGTACGCAATGGCCAACTGGCTGCGGCATTGATACTCGCCCGCCCCAGCAACTCATCGAGCGAGCAATCGAAAAACGCTTCCACCGGTTTACCCAGCAAGCCGCCGCGAATATGTCCCAGCAGGTTCAGCGCACTCTGATTGACCGCGCAGATGCGCCCTTCCCCGTCGAACGCCAGCAACCCTTCGCTGAACAAACCGACGGACTCGGCCTGCAAGTGAAAACGCAGCAGCCATTGGTTGTCGAAGCAGCGCAGGAAGTAACAGCTCTCGATCATCTTCGCCGACAGATTGACCAGCGCCATGGTGTGGAACTGACTTTGCCGCGACACATCGCGCCGCGCCGACGACACGTCGAGCACCGCCAGCAATTCGCCATGGGGATCGAAGACCGGGCTTGCCGAGCAGGTCAGGCCGGTGTGGCGGCCGCGAAAGTGTTCGTCCTGATGGATGGTCAGCGACTGACGCTCCACCAGGCAGGTGCCGATACCGTTTGTGCCTTCGCAGGCCTCGCTCCAGTCGGCGCCGAGCCAGAGCCCGGCACGCTCGAAAATCTGTCGTTCGGCAGGCGCGGTGACGCAATTGAGGATCACGCCGCGGGCGTCGGTCAGCAGCACTGCATGGCCGGCACCGGAGAGTTGCTGGTGCAGGCTGGTCATTTCATTGCCAGCGATGTGCAGCACTTGCTGCAAGCGTTCGCGACTTTCAAGGACACGACCGTGTTCCAGCACCGTCGGTGCGATGCTCAGCGCCGGGTCGAGGTGATAGTCCTCAAGGCAGCGCAGCCAGGAGCGGGCGATGGACGGATCACTGCCAGGGCCATGCAGGTGGGCCTTGCCCTGAGTAACGGTCAGAACTTGCTGGGCATGGCGACTCAAATGGTTGTCGTGCATTTCTTATTATTCTCCCCCCGAAAGGTTTACACGCTCCCTGTAGGAGCTGCCGCGTCAGTCCTTGTGATTGCCCGAGCATCCTCCAGCCGGGCCAGCATTGCAATGCTGGCAAGACCGCTCGGTCACAGGTCGTGTCAGAATCGGTACAAAGTGTCACGCCAGCTGTACCGAAAGCGTCACAGCCGCACTCCATCCGTCCGACAAAAAACGCGCAAGGCCTTGATTTGCCTGAGCTGCAACGCACTGGCCCGCCCCTTGCTCTACGCTTATAGCAAGCGCACATGCGCGACTCCCTATAAGCACAAAAGCAAGGAGAGACCACCATGCGTTACGCTCACCCCGGTACTGAAGGCGCTATCGTTTCGTTCAAAGCCAAGTACGGTAACTACATCGGCGGCGAGTTCGTCGCGCCTGTCAAAGGTCAGTACTTCACCAATACCTCGCCAGTGAATGGCCAACCGATTGCCGAATTCCCCCGCTCCACGGCCGAAGACATCGACAAGGCCCTGGATGCTGCCCACGCTGCCGCCGACGCCTGGGGCGCCACGTCCGCCCAGGCGCGCTCGCTGGTGCTGCTGAAAATCGCCGACCGCATCGAACAGAACCTCGAACTGCTGGCAATCACCGAATCCTGGGACAACGGCAAGGCCGTGCGCGAAACCCTCAACGCCGACATCCCGCTGGCCGCCGACCATTTCCGCTACTTCGCCGGCTGCATCCGCGCCCAGGAAGGCAGCGCCGCCGAAATCGACGGCAACACCGTGGCCTATCACATCCATGAACCCCTCGGCGTGGTCGGCCAGATCATCCCGTGGAACTTCCCGATCCTGATGGCCGCGTGGAAACTCGCTCCGGCCCTGGCTGCCGGTAACTGCGTGGTGCTCAAACCCGCCGAGCAGACCCCGCTGGGCATCACCGTGCTGGTCGAACTGATCGGCGACCTGCTGCCACCGGGCGTGCTGAACATCGTGCAAGGCTTCGGCAAAGAAGCCGGCGAAGCCCTGGCCACCAGCAAACGCATCGCCAAGATCGCCTTCACCGGCTCGACCCCGGTCGGCTCGCACATCATGAAATGCGCCGCCGAAAACATCATCCCGTCCACCGTGGAGCTGGGCGGCAAGTCGCCGAACATCTTCTTCGAAGACATCATGAAGGCCGAACCGTCCTTCATCGAGAAAGCCGCCGAAGGCCTGGTGCTGGCGTTCTTCAACCAGGGCGAAGTCTGCACCTGCCCTTCCCGCGCGCTGGTGCAGGAGTCGATCTACGACGAGTTCATGGCCGTCGTGATGAAGAAGGTCCTGCAAATCAAACGCGGCGACCCGCTGGACACCGACACCATGGTCGGCGCCCAGGCGTCCGAGCAGCAATTCGACAAGATCCTTTCGTACCTGGAAATCGCCAAGGGCGAAGGTGCCGAGTTGCTGACCGGCGGCAAGGTGGAAAAACTCGAGGGCAACCTGGCGAGCGGCTATTACATCCAGCCAACGCTGCTCAAGGGCACCAACAAGATGCGTGTGTTCCAGGAAGAAATCTTCGGCCCGGTGGTGAGCATCACCACCTTCAAGGACGAAGCCGAAGCCCTGGCCATCGCCAACGACACCGAGTTCGGCCTCGGCGCCGGCCTCTGGACCCGCGACATCAACCGCGCCTACCGCATGGGCCGCGCCATCAAGGCCGGTCGGGTGTGGACCAACTGCTACCACCTGTACCCGGCGCACGCCGCGTTCGGCGGGTACAAGAAGTCCGGCGTCGGCCGTGAAACCCACAAGATGATGCTTGATCACTATCAGCAGACCAAAAACCTGCTGGTGAGCTACGACATCAATCCGTTGGGCTTCTTCTAAAAACCGGGGCGCTACAGGTGTTTTTGTGGCGCCCTTTCCACCGCTTTCGCGAGCAAGCCCGCTCCCACAGGGGTTTTGTGTAAACCCGCATCAGGTAACCGACACAAGTCCAATGTGGGAGCGGGCTTGCTCGCGAAGGCGTCCGTGATGACCCAACACACAAAGCCTGGCCGCTCTGGCACGGGCCTTGCGTACCCGTCATTCAGCGTTTCACCCAAGCCGTCACACCCGAAAGTCCAAAAGATCGAACAATAAAAAATAGAGAGGACTTATGACTACTTCTTCCACACAGCTCAAACCCACACTCGGCACCCTGCATCTATGGGGCATTGCCGTCGGCCTGGTGATTTCCGGCGAGTACTTCGGCTGGAGTTACGGCTGGGGCACCGCAGGCACCCTGGGTTTTCTCGTCACCGCATTGATGGTGGCGACGATGTACACCTGCTTCATTTTCAGCTTCACCGAACTGACGACGGCGATTCCCCACGCCGGCGGGCCATTTGCCTATAGTCGTCGGGCCTTTGGTGAAAAAGGCGGTTTGATCGCCGGCATCGCTACCCTGATCGAGTTCGTCTTTGCCCCACCGGCCATCGCCATGGCCATCGGCGCCTACCTCAACGTGCAATACCCGGAACTGGACCCGAAGATCGCCGCCGTTGGCGCCTATTTCGTGTTCATGGGCCTGAATATCCTCGGCGTCAGCATCGCGGCCACCTTCGAACTTGTGGTCACCGTGCTGGCCGTCGCTGAATTGCTGGTGTTCATGGGCGTGGTCGCCCCGGGCTTCAGTTTCAGCAATTTCGTACTGAACGGCTGGTCGGGTGCCAATGAGTTCACGATGGGCTCGATTCCTGGCATCTTCGCCGCCATTCCCTTCGCGATCTGGTTCTTTCTCGCTATCGAAGGCGCAGCCATGGCCGCCGAGGAAGCCAAGGACCCGAAACGCACCATCCCCAGGGCCTACGTCAGCGGCATTCTGACCCTGGTGTTCCTGGCCATTGGAGTGATGGTGATGGCGGGCGGCGTCGGCGACTGGCGCCAACTGTCGAACATCAACGATCCGCTGCCCCAGGCAATGAAGGCCGTGGTTGGCAATAATTCGACCTGGATGCACATGTTGGTGTGGATCGGGCTGTTCGGCCTGGTGGCGAGTTTCCACGGGATCATTCTTGGCTATTCACGCCAGTTCTTCGCCCTGGCTCGCGCCGGCTACTTGCCCAAAGGCCTGGCCAAACTCTCGCGCTTCCAGACGCCGCACCGGGCCATTCTGGCCGGTGGCGTGATCGGCATTGCGGCCATCTACAGCGATGGACTGGTCAATCTGCAAGGCATGACCCTGACGGCGGCGATGATCACCATGTCGGTATTCGGCGCCATCGTGATGTACATCATCAGTATGCTGAGCCTGTTCAGACTGCGTAAAACCGAGCCGAACCTGGAACGCACCTTCCGTGCGCCGGGCTATCCGATCGTACCGGGGATCGCGCTGTTCCTGGCAGTGGTGTGCCTGGTGGCGATGGCGTGGTTCAACACCTTGATCGGCCTGATCTTCCTCGGGTTCATGATCGCCGGTTACCTGTACTTCCAGTTGACCGCCCGGCAGCGCTCCGAAGCACCGGCGGACGCTATGCTCGAAGGTATCTAGATGCACCGGTGCCGGGCCCGCTGCCCGGCGCCTGCATGATTGAAGTGCACGCAGCTCCCACAGAAAGAGCAGATTGCAGTAATTATTGGAGGACACCGCCCCATGGCCACATTCGCCCATACCGTCGGCGCCCAGACTTACCGCTTCGACAGCCTCAAGGACGTGATGGCCAAGGCCAGCCCGGCCCGCTCCGGAGACTTTCTGGCCGGCGTCGCCGCGCTCAACGATGGCGAGCGGGTGGCCGCGCAGATGGCTTTGGCCGACACTCCGCTAAGCCACTTTCTGCAGGAAGCACTGATTCCCTACGAATCCGATGAAGTGACGCGCCTGATCATCGACACCCACGACAAAAAGGCCTTCGCGGTCGTCAGCCACCTCACCGTCGGCGGTTTTCGCGACTGGCTGCTCAGTGATGCCGCCGATGAACAGGTCCTGCGCGCCCTGGCACCCGGCCTGACGCCGGAAATGGCCGCCGCCGTATCAAAGATCATGCGTGTGCAGGATCTGGTGCTGGTGGCACAAAAAATCCGCGTGGTCACGCAGTTTCGCGGCACCCTGGGTCTGCGCGGGCGCCTGTCCACGCGACTGCAACCGAACCACCCCACCGACGAACCGGCCGGCATCGCCGCGAGCATTCTCGACGGCCTGCTGCACGGCAATGGCGACGCGATGATCGGCATCAACCCGGCCACCGACAGTATCGCCTCGATTTGCGCGATGCTGGAGATGCTTGACGCAATCATCCAGCGCTACGAAATCCCGACCCAGGCTTGTGTGCTGACCCATGTCACCACGTCGATCGAAGCGGTCAATCGCGGCGTCCCGTTGGACCTGGTGTTCCAGTCGATCGCTGGCACCGAAGCGGCCAATGCCAGTTTTGGCATCAACCTGAGTGTGTTGAAGGAAGGCTATGACGCCGGATTGAGCCTGAATCGCGGCACCCTGGGCCAGAACCTGATGTATTTCGAAACCGGCCAGGGCAGCGCGCTGTCGGCCAATGCTCACCATGGCGTCGATCAACAAACCTGCGAAACCCGCGCCTATGCCGTCGCGCGTCACTTCAACCCGTTTCTGGTCAACACCGTTGTCGGCTTTATCGGTCCGGAATACCTGTACAACGGCAAACAGATCATCCGCGCTGGCCTGGAGGACCACTTCTGCGGCAAATTGCTCGGTGTGCCCATGGGTTGCGACATCTGCTACACCAACCACGCCGAAGCTGACCAGGACGATATGGACACCCTGCTGACCCTGCTGGGTGTCGCCGGGATCAACTTCATCATGGGCATCCCGGGTTCCGACGACATCATGCTCAACTACCAGACCACCTCGTTCCACGATGCGCTCTACGCCAGGCAGACCCTGGGGTTGAAGCCCGCGCCGGAGTTCGAGCAGTGGCTGGCGAAAATGGGCATCTTCACTCAATCGGACGGCAGGATTCTCTTCGGTGACAGCCTGCCGCCGGCCTTTCGGCAGGCCTTGGCGCAATTGGGATGAGCAATGACATGGATAAACTACCCTTCGATCCCCACAACCCATGGCTGGAACTGCGACGCCTGACACCGGCGCGAATTGCCCTGGGCCGAACCGGCACCAGCATTCCCACCCGCGCGCAACTGGACTTCCAGTACGCTCACGCCCAGGCACGGGATGCGGTGCACTTGCCGTTCGATCACGCGGCACTCAACTCACAACTGGCCGAACGCGGACACCAAAGCCTTTTGCTGCACAGCGCAGCGATCGACCGCAACAGTTACCTGCAACGCCCGGACCTGGGACGAAAGCTGAGTGACGAGTCGGCAAAGACCCTGCGTGATTACGCTGCGGCGCATCCTGGCGGGATCGATCTGGTGATTGTGATCGCCGACGGCCTGTCGGCACTGGCCGTTCATCGCCACACCCTGCCCTTTCTGGCACGCCTCGAAGAACAGATTGCAGCCGAAGGCTGGACTGTTGCGCCGGTGATATTGGTGGAACAGGGGCGCGTGGCGATCGCTGACGAAATCGGTGAGTTACTGGGTGCGAAAATGACCGTCATCCTCATCGGCGAACGCCCTGGCCTCAGCTCTCCGGACAGCCTGGGATTATATTTCACCTACAATCCCAAGGTCGGCCTTACCGATGCCTACCGTAATTGCATCTCCAACGTGCGGCTCGAAGGCCTGAGTTATGGCATGGCGGCACACCGTTTGCTGTATTTGATGCGCGAAGCCTGCCGACGGCAGTTGTCGGGGGTCAATCTGAAGGATGAAGCACAGGTTCAGACCCTGGAGTCGGATGCGGGAGCCGACATGAAAGATAATTTCCTGCTTGGGCCGCCGAATGCCTGAACCGCTTCCGCATTGCACATTCGTACCAGTTTAAGGCAGGATCGTGGCACGGCCGCCAAGGGTTTCCCATCGCCGTCAGAGACGTAAGACAGCCACTTGAAGACGAGACCTACCATGCGGATTATTCAAGCGACCCTCGAACACCTGGACCTGCTGACCCCGTTGTTCGTCAAATATCGCGAGTTTTATGGCTCCCTGCCGTATCCGGACTCGTCCCGGGCGTTCCTCGAAAAACGCCTGCGTCGCAAGGAGTCGGTGATCTACCTGGCGCTGTCCGATGACGACAGCAACAAGCTGATGGGCTTCTGTCAGCTTTATCCGAGCTTCTCCTCGCTGTCACTCAAACGCGTGTGGATCCTCAACGATATTTATGTCGCAGAGGACGCCCGCCGCCAGTTGGTGGCCGACAACCTGATCCGTACCGCGAAAAAAATGGCCAAGGAAACCAATGCCGTACGCATGCGCGTTTCCACCAGCAGCAACAACGAAATCGCGCAGAAAACCTACGAGTCCATCGGATTCAAGGTAGACACCGAATTCAAGAACTATGTGCTGCCGATCAGCGACGAACTCTGAATCACCTGCACCCTGCTCGCGATGGCATCGCGAGCAGGCTCGCTCCTCCCGTTCGTTATCAAACATCAGCCCTGTCATGACATTCCCCGGTACAATCTCGACGCGATTTTCACCAGTCGCCTCGTATAATTCCGATATTCCCGGCTTGTAAGAAAAACTACCCCTATCCGTAGTCTTACGCGAAGTCATCCGCACAGGCCTGTAGAGTCGGGCCAATACCACAGGTGCTATCCATGGATTTCAACCCGATCGACATTGTCCTGCATCTCGACGTCTACCTCGACATGCTTGTAGCCAACTACGGGGCATGGATCTACGCCATTCTGTTCATGGTGATCTTTTGTGAAACCGGCCTGGTGGTCATGCCCTTCCTGCCGGGCGACTCCCTGCTGTTCATCGCCGGCGCCGTGGCGGCCGGTGGCGGCATGGACCCGGTACTGCTCGGCGGCCTGCTGATGCTGGCGGCGATTCTGGGCGACAGCACCAACTACATCATCGGACGAACGGCGGGTGAAAAACTGTTCAGCAATCCGAACTCGAAGATTTTCCGCCGCGACTACCTGCAACAAACCCACGACTTCTACGACAAGCATGGCGGCAAAACCGTGACTTTGGCGCGCTTCCTGCCCATCATCCGGACCTTTGCCCCCTTCGTCGCCGGTGTGGGGAAAATGCCCTATCCGCGCTTCTTCGCCTTCAGCGTGCTGGGCACCATCCTGTGGGTCGGTGGCCTGGTGACCCTCGGTTATTTCTTCGGCAACGTACCGTTCATCAAGAAGAACCTGTCGCTGCTGATTGTGGGCATCATCCTGTTGTCGCTGGTGCCGATGATCATCGGCATGGTGCGTAGCCGCCTTGCCGGCTCGAGCTCCAAAGCCGAATCGCGCTGACACGATGTGGTCCCTGAGCGCCTGGCGTCGCCGACGCACCCTGGCCAGGCACCCGATTGCCGATGACATGTGGCAACGGGTGCGCCATCACCTGAGCTTTCTCGATGGCATCAGTGCCGCCGAAGACCAATGGCTGCGCGAAGCCTGCGTGCTGTTCCTCGAAGACAAGCACCTGAGCGCCCTGCCCGGTGTCGAACTGCATCAGGAGCAACGCTTGCTGCTCGCTGCCCAGGCGCAACTGCCGCTGCTTCACCTCGGCGACCTGAACTGGTATCAGGGCTTCCACGAAATCATTCTCTACCCCGATGACTTCCTCAGCCCCCAACGCCATCGCGACGCCAGCGGCGTCGAGCATGAATGGGACGGTGAGCACAGCGGTGAAGCCTGGCAGCAAGGCCCGATCATCCTCGCCTGGCCCGGCGTCATGGCCAGCGGAGGCTGGGAAGGCTACAACCTGGTGATCCACGAACTGGCGCACAAACTCGACATGCTCAACGGTGACGCCAACGGCCTGCCGCCATTGCACCCCGACATGCGGGTCAGCGACTGGGCCAAGGTCATGCAAGAGGCCTACGACGACCTTGATCGGCAACTGGAACGCAATCCCGACGCTGAAACCGCCATCGACCCGTACGCCGCCGAAAACCCTGCCGAGTTCTTCGCCGTCACCAGCGAATACTTCTTCAGCGCCCCGGATTTGCTGTACGAGGCTTATCCACGGGTGTACCAGCAGCTGAAGCTGTTCTATCGCCAGGACCCGCTGACGAGGTTGAAGCAACTTCAGGCGCATGACCCTGTCTATCAGGCACACCAGTGAGCGCCATACGACTTCTGGTACATGGCGTCGACACAGGAATATGCCTATAATCGCCGCCACTTTTTGGTCAATCCGGCCAAGTGTTTCTGGTCAACTAACGGGGGCAACGCCCAATGAGCTACAGCAAGATTCCGGCTGGCAAAGACCTGCCGAACGACATCTACGTCGCGATCGAGATTCCGGCCAACCACGCGCCGATCAAGTACGAAATCGACAAAGACAGCGATTGCCTGTTCGTTGACCGTTTCATGGCCACCCCAATGTTCTACCCGGCCAACTACGGTTACATCCCGAACACCCTGGCTGACGACGGTGATCCCCTCGACGTGCTGGTCGTGACCCCTTACCCGGTTGCTCCTGGTTCGGTGATCCGCGCTCGCCCGGTCGGCATCCTGAACATGACCGACGACGGCGGCGGCGATGCCAAAGTCATCGCAGTTCCGCACGACAAGCTGTCCCAGCTGTACGTCGACGTCAAGGAATACACCGACCTGCCAGCACTGCTGATCCAGCAGATCGAGCACTTCTTCGCGAACTACAAAGATCTCGAAAAAGGCAAATGGGTGAAGATCGAAGGCTGGGCCGGTGCAGACGCCGCCCGCGACGCGATCACCAAGTCGGTTGCAGCCTATAAAGGTTAAGAGAAGCCGCGAGCTTCCAGCGACAGACTGCAAGAAAAACCCCGGTATATCCGGGGTTTTTTGTGGGCACTTGATAAGGGCTTTAAACAGGACGTTTAGCCTTGTCCGGCCTTGGTTTTTGCCTGTTTAAAATTCCTCAAGAACGTCTTACATCCGG
This sequence comes from Pseudomonas sp. GNP012, assembly GCF_054343835.1. NCBI lineage: Bacteria > Pseudomonadati > Pseudomonadota > Gammaproteobacteria > Pseudomonadales > Pseudomonadaceae > Pseudomonas > Pseudomonas sp. GNP012. The sequence goes on from NZ_JBTGUU010000001.1 coordinate 4,744,778, forward strand.
TCGTAAATTACCCACGAAATTTGAACGAGGCGTTTATTCAAACCCCTACCAGCCGCCAGTAGACTCGCGTTCATGAAAAAGAACACTAGCGGCCCACGCTTTAAAGCGCTCCTCGAAGCAGCGAACATCACGACCACCGGATTTGCCGACTTTCTGGGTACGGCTCCGCAAAATGTACATAACTGGTACACCCGCGGCGTGCCTGCCCATTGCATGGAAGAAGTCGCCCGAAAACTCTCCGTCAGCAGCGACTGGCTGAAAACCGGCGAAGGCTCGAAAGACGCCCGGCACCTGCGTCTGATCGAGGAGTCCGGCAACACCTTCGACGCCCAGACCATCCGCGGTATCTATACGGTCATCGAGCCAGTCGACGTCGAACTGCCTTTCTACAAAGAAGCTGTCATCGCCCCGGGATCCAACAAAACCCACGTCATAGAAGATCCCGAGACATCCATCCGCCTGCCCCGCAGCCATCTCGATTCACTGGAAATCAACCACGCCGACGCCATCTGCGCCTTCATGAGCGGCAACAGCATGGGGGAAAAAATTGAAGACGGTTCAACCCTGGCGATTGACCGTGGCCTGACCCAGATTGTCGATGGCGAGATTTACGCCATCGAACATGACGGCATGCTGCGCATCAAGTACCTGCACCGACTACCGGGCAACTCCCTGCGACTGCGCAGCCACAACCGCGCCGAGTACCCGGATGAAATCTTCCGGGCGGCACAAATCGAGGAGCAGAACATCAGGGTACTGGGTTGGGTGTTCTGGTGGTCGACCCTGAACAAACGGCGGCCGGCCGTGCCCTTTCTTTAAACGCGCCACAACGCCCATCGGCCATCCACCCAGGTGGCCGAACAGCTCTGCACGGCACTTCCCGCTGGGAATTTGCGCCAAACCTGCGTATGCTGCGCCCCACATTTGCGCATCCACCCGCACCGCGGCTCAGATGCGCTGACCTGACAGATGACTTTCTCACCAGGTCCCACAGCCGGACGCAAGATCCGGGTGTACGTTTTGAAGGCTGGCGCGGTTTACCAAAAATGATCCAAGCCAGTCCCCGAGAAGCCGGCCACAAGCCGGCTTTTTAATGCCCGAAATCCACGTAGGTGTGTGTGTGTGTGGCACCAACGATCTGTGCCGTCCATGGCTCACGCCTATAGCCAGGCAGCCTCACAGAGCGTCTCCGCCCGATTGAGCATCAATTGAGTCGCTTCCTCGGCTTGATCTGGCGGGTACTTGTACATAAAAAATCCGGAACCTGGTTAGGAGGCTCCGGATTTTTCTGCTGATCAAGGATTCAAACTTCCATAACTGAACAGCTTTGATGAAATGGTCAGGGTCGTTCAGAACCTTGGCTCGATGAGGGGCTATTTGCCCCCCACATTCAAAGTATGAAGTCCGAAGTCGAGAGGCTCGTGACGCCGGTGATCTGAATGGCGAACTCGGCGGTGTTGTCCGCATCCGTGTTGCCGTAGAGCACGCCATTGGCAACCTTCAATTGCCCGGCAGCAGTAAAGGCGGTCGTGCTACCGATGATCGCGTAAAAGGCGTCATTGGCGGTCGTGGCGGTGTTGGCATCCAGCGTCGACAGGTCAATCTTGTCGCTACCGCGCACGAAGTCGCTGATGACATCCCAGGTGGAGCTGATCGTCCCTGTCTCCAACAACGAATTGAAGTCGAAAATATCGCTGCCAGCGCCGCCGGTGAGGGTGTCCTTGCCTAGTCCGCCCGTTAACACGTTGGCTGCCGCATCGCCTTTGAGCGTATCGGCGTAGCTGGATCCGGTGAGATTTTCGATGGAGAGGAGGCGATCGACTCCTGCACCGAGTGTATTCTGGGAGGCAGTCTTAATGTTCAGATCGACCTTGACCCCGGAAGCTGCCCCCTCGTAGGTGGCCGTGTCCACGCCGCTACCCCCGTTTATGGTGTCATTGCCAGCCGCACCACGCAGGACGTCATTACCAAGTCCACCACTGAGTGTATCGTCGCCATTGCCACCATCGAGGCTGTTGTTATAGGCATTGCCCACCAGGCGATCGTTCGCGTAACCGCCAATAACGTTTTCGATATTGAGAATTCGATCATCCTCGTAACGGGATGCCTGGACACGCTGCTCGCCCGTGAGGTTGAGATCGACGTTGAGCGTCAATCCCTCTGCTGCGTAGGACAGGGTATCGATGCCCTCACCGCCGTCCAGGAAGTCGTCGCCAAGGCTGCTGATCAGCAAGTCATTACCGGTGCCGCCCGATAACACGTCGTCGCCCAGGCCGCCATTCAGCGTATCGTTACCGACGCCGCCCTTGAGGATGTCATTGTTGTCGCCACCATCGAGCTTGTCGTCGCCAATGCCGCCCTCCAGTGTGTCGTTACCATTGCCACCGAACAAACTATCGTTACCGCTGCCACCCACAAGCAGGTCGTAACTATCGCCCCCCTCCAGGGTGTCAGCGCCGCCTTCGCCGAACAGGCGATCGTGGGACGAGGAGCCAACGAGACGGTTGTTGCCAAGGCCGCCGAACAAATCGCTACTGCCGGTGGCGAACTGATTTGTGTTGGCCGTGCTCGTATTGAGGAGCAGATTGGTCGTTGTCAGGTCGGCAACCGATACTCCCGTGAGCACCAGCTCAGCCGAGTAGCCGCCGTACCTATTTGTGATGACGTCGCCACCTTTGTCGTTCACCGCCTCAACCAAGCGCTTGAGGCTTTCGATATCACTGATCCCGAAACTGCGGACATCGAGCTTGTCCTGCTCCGCGAGACTGAAATCGATGACTCGGGTCGAGTCGTAGTAATTGCTCGCCCGCTGAGCGATGAATACGTCGCTACCAGCCCCGCCGATGAGCTCATCCCTCCCAGTGCCACCGTTCAGGATATCGTTGCCACTACCGCCTTCGAGCACATCTTCATCGGCGCCACCGTTCAGGGTATCGTTGCCGGCACCACCGACCAAAAGGTCATTCCCATTCATGCCGAAGAGGGTGTCATTGCCGCTTTCGCCAAAAAGGCGGTCGCTGGACGAGGAACCTGTAAGCCTGTCATTACCCAACCCTCCGAACAGGTCGCTCCTGGAGGTTGCGGTCAGCGTATCGTCTTTGACGGTCGTATTGAGAAGCACATTGGACGCGTCCAACTCCCCGATCCCGGTGGCCCAAAGATTGTTCAGCGTGGTCTTCGAATAATAACCGTTAGTATTGATTGTGAATAAAAGCTTGTCATCGTAGTTGACTTCAAACAGGCGATTAAGTGTCTCGATGTCGGAGATACCGACCTGACGAAGATCCAGCCGGTCTGCGGATACGTCAAAATCCGTGATGGTTTGCCCTATATAACTGGCTCCACGATTTATGACGAAAGTATCTGCCCCTGCGCCGCCTGTAAGGACGCTATTACTGCTAGTGCCCGCGTCCAGGATATCGTTGCCGTTGCCGCCATCCAGGGCGTCCGACCCACTGCCACCATAGATCGTATCGTTACCATCATTGCCATAAATGCTATCGTCACCCGTTCCGCCATAAATAACTTCGGCGATGTTGGCGCCATAAATTATATCATAGCCGGTGGTTCCATAGATGGTGGACCCGGTTACCGTTTTTCCATTAACTGTTGCCATTTAGACTCTCCTGTCTTTACTGCTAAAAAAGCGGCTTCTGCCACAGGCTAAACTTCAAGCAGTAACTCGAGGCGCAACCAATCCTCGTACATGCTCATGTCAAACTCTTGCTTGGTTTAAAAAATCGGTGCGCATACTATTCTCAATCCGGCTCAACTTGCGTGGTTACAGTCCAAAGCCGACATTGGCGACTAGCCAGGTTCGATCAATAGTCGACTATTAGATGTATCTACGAAACCAAGGGGATTTACTGCGCCCGTTCACAGATGGCTGATGAAAGCTGGGGGGGCGTAGAGGCTTTTTGACTCCATTCCACTACGCCTGACTACCCCGACCTCATTGTTCAGAATGGATCAGCAGCAATTTTTTCGGCTGTTCTCATGCAGTCCCTATGCCGAGATAATATCAAAACGATATTACTAAGGGCATGGACTCTGTCAAGTGGATTACACATGGAGGATAAGTTCAAGGCTGCCTGCCTGCTCAAAGGGGCGGATGAGCAGGAGGCGGTTCAGATTGCTGAACGCATCCGCCAGGCGTTTTCCCGGCTGTCGCTGCTGGAGCCGGGGATGCTCAGTGTCAGTATCGGCGTCGTCACCACCGGCGAGTCGGGCTACGAGCTTTCGAGCCTGCTTTCACAGGCCAATGAAGCGCTGTATGGCGCCAAGGATCACGGGCGCAATCGTGTGCAAACGCTGCGCAAGTTGTACCTCGACCTCACGGATAGCTGAACGACTTCACCAACGTCAACTCCCCCACCGCCCGCATCGGCACCAGGAACGTCTCCATTTTTTCACTCGGCGTCCCCTCCTCGGTAATCACCGTCACCTGCGCGGTGGTCAGTGCTTGCACCGCGTCTTCCTGCCCCTGTTCATCACTGCTGTAGCCGCCACCGAAGTAGTTCACATACACCAGATACTGGCCCTTGATCGGTGCGGGCATGGCGAAGATTTCCGGGCCGTAGCCGGTCGTGACGTCGACGTCGAGCGCTGCGCCGTTGGGGACGATGCGGTCGCCGTACCAGATGTGCGCGCCGTCGGGGGTGATGAGGTGCAGGTCGAGGTCGGTGTTGTCGCTGTCCCATGCCAGTAACACACGTAACTTGGCCGGGGTCGCACCGCCGCTGCTGTTGAGAAATTGCGTGCGGTGACGTTGTTGGCCATCGGGGTTGCGAACTTCGACGCTGTTGCTGCCGTTGGGGAATGAGAACGGGCGATCGAAGCGGCCGGCCGGGTCGATTTTCAGCGGCATGCTCACCCCGTTGACGATCAGCCGGCCGGGCTCTGTGGATTTCGCTGTGGCTTTGATCTGGCCGCTGATGCGTGCGGTGTTGGCCTGCCCTACCGGGGTGTTGACCGACGAAGCCGGGTAGTTGACGACCTGCCGGAAGCTTTCCCCCTCGCCCTCGGGCGCGCCGGTGCGCCAGCCGCCTGCGGGGGTGTCGAGTTTGACGCTGTCCGCCGCCATCACTGATGGCAACGCCAGCAGCGAGCAGAGACACAGCAAGACCTGTGGATAACGGAGTTTCATGGCCTATTCCAGCAAGAGGTGGCGGGCGAGCCCTTCGATGTAGGTTTCATCCTGGCCGTTGGGGTGTGCCTCAAAGGCCAGGTGCAGGTATTCGTGGGTCAGGTCGAGGCGGTCTTGCAGCGTCAGCACGCCACGCACGTAGATACGCTGGCGTTCGCGGTCGACATAGGGGCGTCCGAAGGCCAGGCGGCATACGGCGAAGGTGCTGACTTCGTTGTAGCCGACCTCGCCTTCCAACCGCACACGCCAGCCGCGCCGTTGTTTCTGCAGCCAGTCTTGTGCGGCGGGCAACGCTTCGCAGGACGCGACCGGGTTGTCCCAGCGACTGAGACTGGCGCGTGGGTAGGCGTGCAGCAGAATGGCGTCGTAGCGCTGGCCGGCACGGGCCTGTTCGACGGCTTGCTGCCAGGACAGTTTGTCCGGGCCGGGTTGATCGGAATGATAGGTAACGGTGCTGCCGGCCAGGACCAGGTCGCTGGTCCATGCGGCGATGTCGCGTGACCCGGTCGATGCCGGACGCGGCGCGACCCGCTGACGGTTGCTGCTGTCATCGATGCTCAGGCAATCACCACTGCGCGTGGCGTTTTGCAGCAGGTACGTGCGGATGGCCACCGCGAGGGCTTTGGCGGCCTCGACCGGCTCGGCAGTGGCTTCGCGCTGGAGCACACGGGCGACGTACTCTTCGCGATCCAGCCGGGCGACGAGCTTGTCGTTCAGCAGAAAGAGTTCGCCATCGCTGTGGATATCCAGCGCATTGCCGTTGGCGAATTCGACGCGGTAGTCACCCTGTAACGCCCCGGAGGACACCACACTGCCCTGTGACAGCACACGCCGAAGTGGATAGCGGGAGAACAGATCAACTTCTACGCACTTCCCTGCATCCGCAGGCCAGGCAACAGGAATCACCGTGGACAATGCCTGGGCGTAATCACGCAGTACCCGCTGACTGGTGCCCCGCCCCCCGGCCCAGACCGGTGCACCATCCGCCGTCCAACCGGCAAATCCGCCCTGGCGTGACGTGGCATCCTGATCCGCCAACCAGCTCCAGGTCTTCACCCGCAGGCGGCTTCCGAGTTCGCCGACGACTTGGCCATCAACAGCATTGAGCACCACATCGAGCAACACACGTCGGGCTTGATCCTGTGCCGGCAGCACGGCCAACACCTTCAACAGCTGCGCCACCGAAACCCGGGTAGCCGGTTGCAACGAAGGCAAATCCAGCAACCATGGTGGCGCCTGCCGTGTCTGCCAATAGGCTCGCCAGTCGGCCTCGCGGATGCCCAGTCGCGCGGGTTCGAAATACAGACCGCATGACTTCACCAACGCCTGATCGCGCTCGATCCTGCCGCCCGCCGTGCAGCAATAGACTTCTTCCTTCGAGTGGCCGCGACATTCGTAAGCCGGCTCACGCGCACCGGTATCGACCAGCCAGGCGTAGACGAACAACTTCCACACACTGCCCAGTGGTGTCTGCAAGGTCTGCGGCAGTGGCTCGCGGGCGATCACCTGAGTTCGGCTCAACGACAGTAAATCGCCCTTGAAGGCCAGGCGCAGCAGTTCGTCCTGTGCTGTCGCCAGCACAGGGATCAAACACAGCAGCCACCCCAGCAGCAACCTGTGCACGTCAGTGAACCGTGACCTGGCCAAGGGCTGCCTTTTGTTCCATTGCCTGATGCTGCGGCGCATACACCTGGGTGAATCGCACCGGCGGCAAGTTGAACTGCCCCTTCTGTGAGAAACGTAGCAGATGCCGCAGGCGCAATTCGCCACTCAAGGCATCGATCGGAACGGCGTAAGCCATTTGCCCCGGCTCGAAACGCGCCTTCTCCAGCGATGTCGGTTCGCTGCCAGCCTTGCCCAAGAGCTTGATGCCCCAGGTCGTGCGCTCGACATCGGCGCCCGGTGGCAGCGGCACTTCCAGCAGGCCGTAGCGCAGCGGTCTGGTAGCTTTGCTAGTGACGATCACTTCGTCGAGATAGAGGCTGTCGCTGGACAGCGGCGCGTTGCCGACCGCTTCGAGTTTGAAGGTAAACGCTTCATCCCCCGGCACCAATCGCGACAGGCGACGGGTGATGGTCACGGCCATCGGATCGACCGTCGGCTGCTGGCTCCGGTAGCTCAATGCAGCGCGCAGCGGACGCTCCTGAACCCCGTTCAGCGTCAATACCGCCGGCACTGGCGCAGGCCCTTGCCACGTCCAATACATCTCACCAGAAACCCCGTACTGTTTCTTCCAGCCTTCACCCGGGGCCAATGCAATGGTGGGCGATGCCTGCTCGATGCTGCGTTGCAGCCAGGTGAGCGCCAATGCCCGTTCCAGGGTCGATTGCTGCGGCAACAGGCGTTGCAGCAACGCCTGTGCGTGAGCCTGATCGAAGGGTTGCAGCGACAGGTTCAGCGCTTCGGCAAACGGCTGGGAACTGACCGCCAGACGTTGCTGCGCGTCGGCCAGTTGCCGGTTGAACGCATCCGGCAAAGCGACCTTTGCCTGCCTGGCCAGCGAGGCCGTCAGCACTCGCGCGGCAGCCAGCCCCAATGCGGAGTCCGGATCGCTCATGACGAGGCTGTCTTCACCGTCCTCCATCAGGTTCGCGGCACTGCCCTCACCCGCTTTCGCCAGATCGTCCATCAGGCCACTGAGCAAGGTGTTGACCGGCAACTGCATCTGCCTGGCGAACGACAGGATCAGCGCCCGCTGCAGCAGCGGCGTGTTGTTCGCCTGTTTGGCGTAGACCTCCAGCACCCGCTGCCAGTGCTCCGGCGGCAGGCTCAGGTCCAGCACCCGGCTGGCGTGCCAGTCGGCGAAATAGGCGTAGGCGGTGAGAAACGCGTCCGGCTCGCCGTCCATGCCCCACCAGGTGAAGCTCGCCGAAGGACCGGCCATTTGTACCAGGCGCAGGCGACTGTTTTGCATGATCAGGCGCAAGCGATCGCGGATCTGCGGATTCGCCGCCAGCGTCGGGTAGGCAATGCTCAACGGCAACAGGCGACTGGCGGTCTGCTCGACGCCACCGTAGGGGTAGCTCAACAGGTCGTCGAGGGCCGAACGGAACAACGCTTGCGGACTGTCATCCAGGCGCAGGCGAATATCGGTCGCGTCTGCCGGCAGAGACAGTGGTGTATCGCCGCTGCTCACATCGAGACTCTGCGATTGCGTCACCCGCCAGCCTTCACCGGTCGCGCTCAGGTGCACCGTCAACGCGTCAGCAGTTTTGCCGTCCTGCACCAACTCGGCGCTCCACTCGCCATTGGCCAGTTCAAACGCCGGCAACGGGATGTAGTTGATGCCGCTGTTCAGGGTGACAGGTAGGCGCTGTTCGTTGCCGGCGTAACGGGTCACCAGTTCGGCCTTGACCGGTTTCTCGGCCTGACTGAAGGCGAACACACCGAGGTCCGGTTTGTCGCCAACGCGGAATCGGCTCGGCCCGCTCCACTTCAGGTACAGCGGTTTTTCCGAGCGTACGAATTGCTTCTTCTGCCCGACCTGACCGTCATCGGCGATGGCCCTGGCGGTGATGCGCCAGCGGGTCAGTGAGTCGGGCATCTTGAAGGTGAAACGGGTTTTGCCGTTGGCGTCGGTCAGCAATTCTGGCTGCCACGTCGCCGTGTCGACGTCCTCGCGACGCGGCCGCTCCAGCACCTTCACGCCGCGCTCACTGCGATTGGCTTTGCCAGGTGCACCGGGGCTGCCCGGCAAGGCGACGTCATAACTGATGAACGACAAACTGGCGCTGGTGCGCACGTTGTTGCGCCGAGGGTGATAGAAGAACTGGTCGATGCTCGGCGCCACTTCCGGTTGCAGCGCGTAGACCATTTCATCGACCACGCTGACTGTCAGGTGCGCCGGGATCGGCTTACCGGCAAATTGAGTCGTCAGGTCCACCGAAACGGTTTCGCCCGGCTGATAGGTATCTTTATCGGTGGCGATGGCCACGTCGATCTGTGGCGTTACTACCTTGATGCCGGCGTTCTGGAAACTGTACTGGCCGCCCTTGGTGTACAGCACCGAGAAGGTCAGGTTCGGCGCGAAGCCGTCCTTCACCGGGATGCGCGCACGGTATTGGGTATCGCTGAGTTTTTCCGTCTTCAGCCAGTCACCGCCCCTGGACAGCAGCGCGGTCGCCTCGACCTTGTCCCGCTCCAGCGACAACAAGGCATCGTTGACCGGTTCCGGGAAAGTAATCAGCGCCAGCGCTTCATCGCCGGTGATGTACTCGGGCTTGTCGAGGACGATTTCCACGGTACCGGGTACGGCTTTGACACCTTCGCCGGTGACCGAATGCCCGGTGGCGCCGACCACGCGACCGTGGTCATCCTTGAGTGTCAGGTTGTAGGTGCCTGGCCGGTCAAAGGCCAGGGTGAAACCTTTGTCGGTTGCCGTGAGTTTGCCTTCGCCGCTGCTCTGGTCTTCCAGACGTACCCAGCCGTAGCTGCCCGGTGTAACGGCTTGCGCCTGCTCGCCTTCGCGGGTGTAGCTGAACGCAACCTTGTCGCCCACCGCGCTGAAGCGTCGGGGCGCGCTCAAGCGGAAGTTCGCCGCGCCACGGTCGATGAGGATTTCCTTGGTGGTCTTGACCCGATACCCCGCGCCGTCGCTGGCGAATACGGTCAGCATGTAGCGACTCGGCTTGTCGGCGGCGGGCAGGTCGAGCGTTGCATTACCCTTGGCGTCGGTGCTCAGTTCGGTACTGGTCAGCTCCACCGGAAATTGCCCGAGGTATTGCAGTTCGTTGTCGACCATCGACAGCTGTTGGGCGCGCAGGCTCAGGCTCAATTTCGCATTGGCCACCGGTTTGCCGTCCGGGTACAGCAGCACCAGGTTGCCCTTGACCGGCTCGCCGGTGCGGTAATCCTGCTTGGCCAGATTGAGCGAAATCTCGAAGTGCGGCTTGATGTATTCAGCGACGCGGAAGGCGCTGCTGTAGGTCTGGTCCTTGTAGCTGAAACGCAGTTCATAACCACCGGCCACGGCATTGTCCGGCAACTGGAAGCGGCCTTGGGTGCCGGCCCTGGAGTCGAGCTTCAGATCGAGGGATTGCAGCGCCGTGCCGGTGGCATCGAGCACGCTCACATTGACGTCGGCAGCGCTTGGCTGCACCGAGTCCCGCGCGTTCTTGAATTCACGTCCGACGATTTTCAGCGACACCCAATCCCCCGGCCGATACAGCGGCCGGTCGGTGAAGGCATAGAGCTTGGTGTCGTAGATTTCGCTGTCGTAGTAGAAGTTCTCGGAGACGAACACTCCGCCCTCTTCGTCTTCGCCGATCACGAAGGAACGCTCGGGGCTGACGTGTTTCAAGCGCAGCAAGCCGTCGCTATCCGTGGCGCCGCTGCTCATCACACCCAGGCCGTCGGTCCACAGCACATTGACCTTCGGCACCGAGCTGCCTTCGTGTTTGCGCGCGGCCCACACCAGCAATTCGTCACCGGCAATCTTGCTCACCGCCACGGTGTTGGAGACGAACACCATGGTGGTCGCGCGGTACTTGCCGATCAGCGCTTCCACCAGATAAAGACCCGGTTTGAGAGTGCCCAACGGGATGTACACATTGCCCGGTGCGACACTGACAAACTCGCTGGAAGATCCGGCCAGGTTCACCCCCGCCGGTGGCTGGATCGGCTTGGCCTGCCACAACGGGTAACGGAACTGGCTGACCACCGGCAAGCCCGGTATCAACGCGAATTGCGGCTGTGCATCGTAGGGCGTTGGCGTGGCCATCGCATTGCCCATCTTCAGTTCCGGCACTTCCTCGGTGACTTGTTTACGCGACTCGTAGGAAAACGCCCGCTGCATCACCCGGCGGGATTTGCGATACCAGTTGTCCCACAGGTACGCGAGGGTGTTGGACAGACCTTCACCCTTGAACTGGCCATCGCTGACCACCCGATGCAGATTCTTCTGGCGCTTGAGGAAGTCCAGCGGCTTGTCGATGCGATACACCCGAATGTCCGCGCCGCCATAGGGTTCCATGCGAAACCGGCGATAGTCGCGGCCCGGCGCTTCAAGGCGCACCATCGCCGGCTCATCGCTGGCGAAACTGCTGTCGGCCAGCAGGAAAAAACTCTCGCCGGCTACAGGCGCATAGCCGCTGGCCGGGACCGAGTCATCGGCGTTAACCACCGAGAGTGGCAGCATCCACACCAACATCAGAGACAGAAAACGCAGCATGCGGGCACCGGTCATTGGGAGAGAAAATTCAGTCGATAGACGCCGATGAAGTTGGGGTTGGCTGCGTCGGGTATCCATCGGGTGTCCTTCCATGTCATGAGTTGCTGCAGGCTTGCCGAACGCATGCCGTTGTCGGTGGGTGTGGTGGTGCCGGTGTGATAGGCGATGTAGCGGCCCATCCAGATCATCAGGTGCTGGTCGTCGCCCTGATCGAAAAACATCAGGTCGCCAGGGCGTGCCTGTGACACATCACGGCTGACCAGATGGCTGTTGAACTGGATCAATTTGATCGCGTTGACGTACGGCCCGACCTTGCCGCCGCCCTGCTGCCATTGCTGGGCGAGACCGCGCTGGGCGTCGCTCAATTGCAGCTCCGGCGGCAGGTAGCGATTGGACAGGCCATTGCTGCGCAGCCATTTGTCGTCATGGACTTTCAGCGCTTCATTGGCGGCGAAGCGCACCAGCCCGGCGCAATCCTGCTGATACCAGCGAGGGCTCGGGCCCTGGCTCAGTTGCTCCTGGGCGATGCGCACGAACCAGGCACGAAACACCTGGGATTGCTGCGGGTCGAGCGATGGTGCCTCGACAGCGCGGGCACCTGCGCTCAGCAACAACGCCAGCAGACCGAGACTGCGGATCAATGCCGTCACAGCGCTTTCCACTCCAGCGGCAGCCACTGCCAGTGGCCGTCTGGCTCGCTGCCTTCAGGTAAGGTCAGAGCGTATTTGCCATAGCCACCGAGCGTGCGCAGCTTCGGAATCAGGAAGGTTTGCGCGGCGTTGTAGAACACCGGTTCCATGTCCTGGGGCAGGCTGTCGAGGGTTTCCTGCTGCATCAGTTGCGCCATGGAATCGGGACCGAAATAGACTGGCATCAGCAAATCCTTGGGCACAACGTCGGCTATCGGCGGGAAGCGTTTGTCGAGGGTGCCGAGAGCCTTGTCCACCAGCTTGTCGTCGAGGGAAAACAGCAACGTAGAACCATGCCGCGCCAGGCTGACTTTCATGAACGCCTTGCCGGTGATGGCATCGGGATCTTGAGCTTCCCTGGCCGAATAGGGACCGAAACTGGAGCTGACCTGACGTTGCCATTGATGGCTCTGGCCTTCCTGTTTTTCCACCACCGGGAAGGCACCGTCCTCGACATTGCTCTCGTGCGCACCGACCATCGAGCCGAACAGCTTGCCCAGATCCCCATCGAGTTTGCCGCCGTCGTCATCGTTGAGGCTGGCCACCAGCAAGGGCGTGTACAACCGCGAATCGGCATACCAGCACAGCCCCGCCGCGCCGGCCATGTGTTCGGTCAGTGCCTGGGCCACCTTCTCCTCGGCACCGAGTTTCACCAGCAGCGGTTTCTGTTGTTCGGCAGCCAGTGGCAACGCTACGCAAGCGCTGGCCCCCATGGGCATGGCTTGCCAGATCGGCTTGAAATCGAAATCCGGCTGATTCTCCAGTTCATCCATGGCCAGGAAGCTGTGCCAGCCTTTGTCGTCCATGTCGAAACGCAGGCCGGCGAAGTTCGGAATGAAGCGCTGGTAACCCATGGCCAGCACGCTGGCATTCACCGACAGGCGTTGTTTCACCTGCGGCGCACGAGGTGGCAGGCCGAAGGCTTCGGGAAACAGTTTTTCGCCATTGAGCAGCGCAGCAACCGCCGTGGTCGATACGCTGCCCGGTTCCTCCATTGCACCGCTTTGCGGATCGTAGAGTTTCGCCGGATTGGACAGCACCACCAGTTTGTCGCCATGGGATGCGAACAACAGCGCCTTGCTGGCGTTGTAACTGAGCTGATAGAGCGGCACGTCTTCACTGCCAACCTTCACCTCAGCGACCTTGCTCAGCTGCGAGTCGTCCAGCGCGACTTTGGCCAACGGTTCCAGCACCTTGGCCAGTCCGCCGCGATCCATCACCAGCAGGAAATCCTTGAGCCGCCCGTCCGCCCCGCGCCACAACGCTACGTCGGCAGGCTGGTCGAACAGTTGCTCGATCAGGGTGTCCTGCAACTTCAGGTCATGCTCGTAGATGATCCGCCGCAGACTGCCGATCAGGCCGAGGCGATCGGCGTGGGTTTCGTAGTAGAAGACGAAATCTTCGGTCAGGGTTTCCTTGAGGAAGGGCACCGCGAGCAGGTCTTTGGGCAATTGGCTCAAGGAATGGGTTTCCAGCAAACCATCCGGGCGACCCATACCCAGTTTGTCACTGGCCAACTCAGGCGCCGGCGCCTTGGGTTTGTGCATGAGCCACCCCAACCCACCGGCCACGCCAGCGACCAGGCATATTCCGATCAGCAGCGTCGGCCAATGCAGGGAAGGTTTGGCCGCGGGTGCGCCAGCGGCCGGAGTAACAGTGCTATCACTCATGTTCACAAAACCCGATGTTCATCCGTGGAGCGGGATGCTTAATAGTTGAAAGTCTTGACCAGCAACAGGTCGCCGATTGCACGCAGGGGCACGATGAAGGTCTCGCGTTTTTCATCGACGGTGTTTTCGTTGAGCACCAGGTTGATCTGCGAGGTAATCACCTCGTTCTGGTTGCCGGTCTCATCGAAGTTATAGCCGCCGCTGCCGAAGTTGCCCCAATAGTTCACGTAAACCAGATAGGTGCCGCGCAGCGACGCGGTCATGGTGAACATCTCCGGACCCGGGCCATCGACGCCGTCAGGGTCGAGGCCGCCGCCATTGGTCAGCGCCGAGTGCGCCCAGAAAGCGTGCTGGCCGTCGGGGGTAATGATGTGCAAATCGAGTTCGGCCTTCGGGTCGTCCCAGCCCAGCACCACACGAATCCGCGCCGGGGTCCGCAGGTTGTTGGCTTCATAGAATTGAACGCGCTTGAGCGACTGGCCTTCAACGCTACGCACTTCGACGCTGTTGGAACCGGCGCCGAACGCATAGGGCCGGGCGAAACGGCCCTGGTCGTCGGTGTACAGATTCAAGGGATTGCCGTTGACCGCCAGCGTGTGCGGCCCACGCTGAGTGCCGAGGGCCTTGAGTTGGCCTTCGATCATCGTGCGATTGCGCTGCACGCCCCGGTCGATGGGCGGCGTGGGATAGGCGACTTGCGGGTTTTCCGTGCGATCCAGCAAACCGTTGTAGCGCCAGCCGCCCACCGGTTCCGACAACCCGGCATTCGGCGCGGCCAGAATCGAGGGCGCGATAGACAGCCCGATCAGCAGCAAAAGAAATAAGCGCATGCGACGCCTCCTGCCATGCATGACGAAACCTTGCGCCTGATCCTGGGCGCGTTACAGATGGGAATACTGCGTTTCGTCTGAAAGACCCGTGACTGCCAGGTCGTATAGGGCTCGAAGGTTAGCCATTCGGGTGTTTTTTAACAATCGGATTGCTTCGAAATTGCGGTGGGAATCACGATAACCCGGCAACTCCTACGGGGGCGTGCGTCGTCTGTGAGTTTGCCCATAAACCCCCTATCTGCTAGTGTCGCGCCGGTTTAACGTCAACCGGAAATCGCCGCCATGGCCCGCAAAAAAGCTGCACTGGATTTCGAACAGTCCCTCGCCGACCTGCAAACGCTGGTGGAGCGTCTGGAGAATGGCGAATTGTCGCTGGAGGACTCGCTGGCCGCTTTCGAGCAAGGCATCGGTCTGACCCGCGATTGCCAGGCGGCGCTGGCCCAGGCCGAGCAAAAGGTTCAGGTACTGCTCGAGCGTGATGGCGAGTTGGCCGAGGAACCCTTCGACGCGGATCAGCCAGAATGATTGCAGCGTACTCGGCCACCAGCCAGGCCCGCGTCAATGCGGCGCTGGAAACCCTGTTCACGGCACCAGGCCCCGAGTTGGCGCGGCTTTACGAAGCCATGCGCTACAGCGTGATGAATGGCGGCAAACGCGTGCGCCCCCTGCTGGCCTACGCCGCGTGTGAAGCGTTGGGCGGCAAGCCTGAGCAAGCCAACGGTGCCGCCTGTGCGGTGGAGCTGATCCACGCCTATTCACTGGTGCATGACGATTTGCCGGCCATGGACGATGACGATCTGCGTCGCGGCCAGCCCACCACCCACAAGAAATTCGATGAAGCCTGCGCGATTCTCGCCGGCGACGGCTTGCAGAGCCTGGCCTTCAGCGCCCTGCTAGACCCGCGCCTGAGCACGTCGGATGCCGAAATCCGCCTGCAAATGGTCAGCGCCCTGGCACTGGCGGCGGGCCCGGCAGGCATGGTCGGCGGTCAGGCCATCGACCTCGGTTCGGTCGGCCTGAAGCTTGACCAGAAAGCCCTGGAATACATGCACCGGCACAAGACCGGTGCGCTGATCGAAGCCAGCGTCAAACTCGGCGCCCTGGCCAGCGGTCGTGCCGAGAAAGACGAACTCAAGTCCCTGCAGACTTATGCACAGGCCATCGGCCTGGCATTCCAGGTCCAGGACGACATTCTCGACGTCGAAAGCGATACCGCCACCCTCGGCAAACGCCAGGGCGCGGACATTGCCCGGGACAAGCCGACCTACCCGGCCCTGCTCGGCCTCGACGCCGCCAAGGCCTATGCCCTGGAGTTGCGCGACCAGGCCCTGCACGCCCTGCGACCGTTTGACGCGGCGGCCGAGCCGTTGCGGGATCTGGCCCGGTATATCGTCGATCGCCGCAGTTGAAGGCGAATCCGCCAAAAAAGACCAACGCGTGGGCAGGGGGCGAAGCATCAGGTAAACTGCCGCATCTTTTATACCTATAACGATTCGCCTGATGCCCACGACGTTTCATGAGATTCCCCGCAAGCGCCCGACCACGCCCCTGCTCGACCGCGCGAACACGCCGGACGGCCTGCGCCGGTTAGGCGAAGCCGAGCTGGAAACCCTGGCCGATGAGTTGCGCCTGGAATTGCTCTACACGGTCGGTCAGACCGGTGGGCATTTCGGTGCAGGCCTGGGCGTGATCGAGCTGACCATCGCGCTGCATTACGTCTTCGACACCCCGGACGACCGGCTGGTGTGGGACGTGGGGCATCAGGCTTATCCGCACAAGATCCTCACCGGTCGTCGCGAGCGCATGGGCACCCTACGCCAGAAGGACGGTGTCGCTGCCTTCCCGCGCCGTTCCGAGAGCGAATACGATACTTTTGGCGTCGGCCACTCCAGCACCTCGATCAGTGCCGCGCTGGGCATGGCGATTGCCGCCCGTCTGCAGAACAGCGAGCGCAAGGCCATCGCGGTGATCGGCGACGGCGCGTTGACCGCGGGCATGGCGTTCGAAGCGCTGAACCACGCGCCGGAAGTGGACGCCAACATGTTGGTGATCCTAAACGACAACGACATGTCGATCTCGCGCAACGTCGGCGGCTTGTCGAACTATCTGGCAAAGATCCTTTCCAGTCGCACCTACGCGAGCATGCGCGAAGGCAGCAAAAAAGTGCTGTCGCGCCTGCCCGGTGCCTGGGAAATCGCTCGCCGCACCGAAGAATACGCCAAAGGCATGCTGGTTCCCGGCACGCTGTTCGAAGAGCTGGGCTGGAACTACATCGGCCCGATCGATGGCCACGACCTGCCGACCCTGATCGCCACCCTGCGCAACATGCGCGACCTGAAAGGTCCGCAGTTCCTGCACGTCGTCACCAAGAAGGGTAAAGGTTTCGCCCCGGCGGAAGTCGACCCGATCGGTTACCACGCCATCACCAAACTCGAACCGCTGGACGCCCCGGCCACCGCGCCGAAAAAGGCCAGCGGGCCGAAATATTCAGGTGTGTTCGGCGAATGGCTGTGCGACATGGCGGCTGCCGATCCGCGCCTGGTCGGGATTACCCCGGCAATGAAGGAAGGCTCTGACCTGGTCGCGTTCAGCGAACGTTTCCCGCTGCGCTACTTCGACGTGGCCATCGCCGAGCAACACGCCGTGACCCTCGCGGCCGGCATGGCCTGCGAAGGCGCCAAACCCGTAGTGGCCATCTATTCAACCTTCCTGCAGCGCGGCTACGACCAGCTGGTGCATGACGTCGCCGTGCAGAATCTCGACGTGCTGTTCGCCATCGACCGTGCAGGCCTGGTGGGCGAAGACGGTCCGACCCACGCCGGCAGCTTCGATTTGTCGTTCCTGCGCTGCATCCCCGGCATGCTGGTGATGACCCCGAGCGATGAAAACGAGCTGCGCAAGATGCTCACCACCGGTCACCTGTACGAAGGCCCGGCGGCTGTGCGTTATCCACGCGGTAATGGTCCGAACGCGACCATCGAGAAAGACCTCGAACCGATCGAGATCGGCAAAGGCGTCGTCCGCCGCCAGGGCAGCAAAGTCGCCCTGCTGGTGTTCGGCGTGCAACTGGCCGAAGCCCTGAAAGTCGCCGAGACGCTGGATGCGACCGTGGTCGACATGCGTTTCGTCAAGCCGCTGGATGAAGCGCTGGTGCGCGAAATCGCCGGCAGCCACGAGCTGCTGGTCACTGTCGAAGAAAACGCGATCATGGGCGGCGCCGGTGGCGCGGTCAGCGAATTCCTCGCCCGGGAAAACATCCTCAAGTCGATGCTGCACCTGGGCTTGCCGGACATCTACGTCGAGCACGCCAAGCCTGCGCAAATGCTGGCCGAGTGCGGGCTGGATGAAGCCGGGATCGAGGCTTCGATCCGCGAGCGCCTGCAACTGCTCAACATCTAAACGCAAAACCCTGTGGGAGCGGGCTTGCCCGCGAAGAGGCCGGTATATCCAACATCAATGTTGGCTGTACCGACGCCTTCGCGAGCAAGCCCGCTCCCACATTTGATTTGTGTGCACCACGAAACACCAACGGACCACCCATGAAGTTCTCCCGCCTCGTCCTGCCCCTGTTTCTTCTGCCAATCGCAAACGCCCTCGCCGACACCTTCGAACGCGATCAAGCGCTGAAGCTGCCCGATGTGCTGATCAGCGCCAACCGCCAGGTCGAAGCGCGCAACGACAGCAGCGCCGCCAACACCGTATTCACCCGCGACGACATCGATCGCCTGCAACCCGATAGCGTCACCGACCTGCTGCGCCGTGTACCGGGCGTGCAAGTCTCGCAGGCCGGCGGGCGCGGCAGTGTGCCAGGGGTTTACATTCGTGGCACGCAATCAGCCCAGAGCCTGGTACTGGTGGACGGTCAGCGCATCGGCAGCTCGACCTCCGGCGACAGCAACCTGCAGCACATCAACATCGATCAGGTCGAGCGCGTGGAAGTGCTGCGCGGCTCCCGTTCGGTGATTTATGGCAGCGATGCGATTGGCGGGGTAATCCAGATCTTCACCCGCCGTGGCGGCGAACAGGGCCTGCAACCGCGCCTGCACACGGCGTTTGGCAGCAACCAGACCTGGGAGCGCAGCCTAGGCTTATCCGGCGGGGACGAGCGAACCCGTTTCAATCTCGGCGCCAGCCTCGACGAAAGCGCCGGGATCAATCGCACCCACGAGTCATACCCCAGCGACGGCGACCATGACGAGTACCGAAACCAGTCGTTTAGCCTGAGCTTTAGCCACGCACTCAGCGATGACATCGAGATCGGCGCCAACGCGCTCGATAATCGCGGCAAAAGCGAATTCGACAACCCGTTCGGGCGCTTCGACATGAATACGTTCGAGTCGGTCCAACAGCAGCCCGCCAACGAATTCGATGTGAGCAGTGTCAGCAGCTACATCGACGCGCGCATCAATGAAGCATGGAAAACCCGTGTTGAACTCGGTCACAGTGAAAACCGCGAGAAGACCCTCGACAAGCTCAGCGATGAGCGCAGTGTTTTCAATACTTACCGCGATTCGGTGACCTGGCAGAACGACCTGACGCTCAACGAGCGCAACAGCCTGCTGCTGGGTGGCGACTGGTATGAAGACCGGATCAACAGCAGCACGGCGTACGACGAGGACAGCCGCTGGAACCGCGCCGCGTTTATCCAGCATCGCTTTCAGGCGGACCGTTTCTCCACGGAGCTGGGTTTGCGTCACGATGACAACCAGCAATTTGGCGGCCAGAACACCTGGAGCGGCACCTTCACCCTGCCGCTGAACCCGGACAACGAAGTGCTGTTCACCTACAGCGAAGGCTTCCGCGCGCCGACATTCAACGACCTGTACTACCCCGACTTCAGCAACCCGGACCTCAAGCCTGAAACCTCGAAAAGCTATGAGCTGCAATGGCGCAGCCAATTGACCGAGAGCAGTCGACTGGAAACGTCGCTGTATCGCACCGACCTTGAGGACGCGATCATCTTCGGCAGCAACTCGCGCCCCGAGAACGTCGCCTCGGCGCGGATCAACGGCTTCGAAGCAACGCTGAAGCAGGAACTGTTCGACTGGCAGAGCAATCTCGGCGTGGCGATCATCGATCCGCGCGACCGTGACACGGGCCACACCCTGGCCCGTCGCGCGCGGCGTACCTTGAGCTGGGATCTGGACCGTCAGTTCGATCGCCTGGGCCTCGGCGCCAGTTGGCAAGCGGTCAGCAGCAGCTATGACGACCAGAACAATCAACAGCCCCTCGGCGGCTATGCCTTGCTGGGGCTGCGCAGCAGTTGGGAGCTCAATCGTGAAGTCAGGCTGGAGCTGAAGGTCGACAACCTGCTGAACAAGGGTTACAGCCGGGCGTTGTACAGCTACCAGGGCAGCCAGTACGGGTATCGCGAGGAAGGTCGCGCGTGGATGTTCGGGGTGACGTGGAAGCCGGAGATCTAAAAGCTCAACTCGATCATTTGTGGCGAGGGGGCTTGCCCCCGTTCGGTTGCGCAGCAACCGCAATCAGGTTGATGGGGCATGCCTGATGATACACCATTGCAGGACTTTGGGCTGCTTCGCAGCCCAACGGGGGCAAGCCCCCTCGCCACGAGTCAGCGGTCGGGCGCGATCAATTGGCACAGCTTGGCAGTCGCCTCAACCATCTGCCCACTCGGCCGCTCCAGCCCCTTGTCCGTGACCAATCGCAACTGTCCTTGCGCCACCGCCGCCACCTGCGGCCAGGCTTTCCACGCATCAAGCTGCGCCTGATCGCTGGCCAGAATCACCTCGGGATTACGTTGCAACACGGCTTCCACGCTGACTTGCGGTGCCGGCAGTTTCAGGTCGGCGAACACGTTTTGGGCTCCGCAGACCGCCAGCGCATCGCTGATGATCTGCTCGCCACCAACCGTATACAGCGGCCGATCCCAGACCTGATAGAACACCTGTAGCGGCTTGTCCCGTCGATAGCGTTGGCGCAGTTCGCCCAGTCGTCGGCGCAAGTCGCTGGCCAATGAAACGCCGCGTTCAGGCCGATCGAGCCGAGCGGCAATGGCCTCGATCTGCGCGGCGAGCTGGTCCAGGCTGTGGGGTTCGGCGACGTAGGTGGGAATGTTCAGGCGCTTGAGCTGGTCGCGTTGGGCCGGGCCGACGCTACCGGGCCATAGCAGCAACAGATCGGGCTTCAGGCTGAGCAGCCGCTCCATGTCCAACTGGCCATAGCGGCCAACGGAGGGCAGGCTCTTGAGTTCGGCAGGTCGCTCACCGGCGTCCAGCACACCCACCAGGAGGTCGGCAGAACCCAGTTCAACGACGATTTCAGAGAGCGACGGTGCAAGACTGACGACCCGCTCGACCGCGATGGCCGAGCGGCTGGCGGCCAGCAGCAAAACCGCCAGCCAGAGCGCGCGCATCAACCGAGCTGACGCGGAATACGGTAGAGGTAGAACAGCACGGCGGTCGACAGCGCCAGCAGCATCAGCGGCACCGCTTCGAGGCCGACGAACACCGCCAGGGCACCGATCCACGCCGGCAGGCCGGCGGCAAGGAACGCTTTACGGCGCTTCGCCGCCAGACTGATCCACGCGCCAGGTTCTTCAGGGGTATCGAGGGCTTTCTGGGTGGCGATCAGCGCGTGTTTGTAGGCGCCGAAAAACTTCAGGCTGACAAACATCGAGGCGACACCGGCGATGAACAACGGCATCGCCAGCATTGGCAGAATGGCTTCGCTCTGGCCGAACACCGCGTTGATCACAAACAGCGGCAACAGGGCCAGAGCCAGGTATTGCCACCAGTTGACGGACAGTCGCCGCCGAACCTGACCGCGGGTCACGCCCGGTCTACCTCGCCCTGATGTTCATTGCCCATCATGTGGTCGAGCTTGCTGGCCTTGGTCGCCAGGTAGAGTCGATTATGCGGGTTGTGGCCGGTGTGCAGCGGCACGCGCTCGGCGACCGCGATCCCCATGTCGGTCAAGGCCTTGACCTTGCGCGGGTTGTTGGTCATCAGGCGCAATGACTTCACGCCCAGGTGCTCCAGCATCGGCAGGCACATGGCGTAGTCACGCTGGTCGGCGGCAAAGCCCAGACGCTCGTTGGCTTCGACGGTATCGGCGCCACCGTCCTGCAGCTCATAGGCGCGGATCTTGTTCAGCAGGCCAATGCCACGACCTTCCTGGCGCAAGTACAGCAACACGCCACGACCTTCGCGGGCGATGGCCTGCAAAGCAGCCTCCAGTTGCGAGCCGCAGTCGCAACGCTGGCTGAACAGCGCATCGCCAGTCAGGCATTCGGAGTGCAAGCGGCCGAGTACAGGGGCACCGTCGTCGAACTCACCCAGGCTCAGCACAACGTGCTCGCGGCCAGTGCCTTCATCGAGAAAGCCGTGCATGGTGAATTGCGCAAAAGGCGTTGGCAGCTTGGAAGCGGCGACAAAAACGACAGGCACCGGTGTGCTCCTGATCTAAAAGTTCTGAAGATTCGCAGAGCCGGCATTGTAACAGCAGGTTCCGAGCGACGCTTAGGCTGAATTATCGGCGATAACCATCAAAAAGTTTGATATGCGCCCCACAGGGCTCTGTGTCAGCCCTTCAGTTCGAATCAAACGGATAAGGCTGTTTCCAGTGCTCGAAGATCGGTTTGAGCTCACCGCTTTTTACCAACGTCTCCATACGGTGATCGAACAGGGTCATCAGGCTACGCGCCTTTGGGGTCTTGGCAAAGCAAAGGTACAACGGCAACTCGGCGATATGGGTATTGCGCAACCGGGAGGGATCTTTGGCCACGCTCGACCAAGCCCAGCGAACGCAGGTAGGGCTCGGTGCGGATGTGCACTTTGACACCTGCCGGCTCGAACACTTGTCGCAGCACGTCCCAGCCCAGGCCATGACCGTCGGCGGCGGTGTAGTCTTCCCAGTCTTCCCAGTCTTCGCTGGCCAGATGAATCACCGACAGCGGCGTAGCAGCCCCTCCTCCCGCTGGGGCGAAAGAGCAAAACATCGCGAAGCACTATCAATCCGCGTAGAACCATCCCTGCTCCCCCGATTAACGCCTGGCACCCCTTGATCAGGCGAAAAACCACACCAGTCCCTGCATCGCCAACCATGCGAACACCCCGGCCAGGACATCATCGAGCATGATGCCAACGCCGCCATGCACGTGCCGGTCGATCCAGCGAATCGGCCATGGCTTGAGGATATCGAAGAAGCGGAACATCAAGAAGCCTGCCAGCAACCACTGCCAACCTTCCGGCACCAGCCACAGGGTGATCCACATCCCGACCATTTCGTCCCAGACGATGCCTTCATGGTCGTGTACCCGCAAATCGTCGGCCACTTTGCCGCACAGCCAGAAGCCGAACAGCATGGTGATGCCGAGCATCAGCCAGTAACCCCAGTCGGGCAACATCTGCCACAACGGAATAAAGGGGAGCGCAACTAACGAACCCCAAGTGCCGGGCGCCTTTGGCAAGGTGCCCGAGCCGAAGCCGAACGCCAGGAAATGCCATGGATTACGCCAGACCGACGGCGGTACGAATTCCGCCGGGACCTGCTTGGGATGATCTGTCACGGTGACTCCCGAAAATGTTGATAACCCCGGGTTTGCGGGGTGATGTCCTGGCCATCGGCGTCCAGCAGCGTCACGCCCTGCCCCGTCACCACCCGTCCAATCACATGGATCGGCCAGCCGTCGGCCAGCAATAGCGGCAACTCGACGGACGGTAGGGTGAACGCCAGCACGTAATCGTCGCCACCGCTCAGGGCCGCCACCTGGGCGTCCGATCGGCCGAGAAAGTCGACCAGGCTCTGCGACAGGGGTAAACGCTCCCGCTCGACTTCGATACCGACCTTCGAGGCCAGCGCGATATGCCCGCAATCAGCGAGCAGGCCGTCGGAGATGTCCATCGCCGAAGTGGCCTTGCCCCGCAGCGCCTGCCCCAGGCCAAGCTGCGGTTGCGGCGACCAGTAGTGGGCCAGCAACGGCTCGGCAACGCTCGCGTCGGCCGTGCGTTGGCCGAGCACCAATGGCAAGGCACCGGCGGCATTGCCCAGGTCGCCGCCGACACACAGCAGATCGCCCGGCTGCGCGCCACTACGGGTCAGCGCCTGGCCACTCGGCACGCGACCGAATACGGTCATGGTCAGGCTGAGCGGCCCACGGGTGGTGTCACCGCCCACCAGTGCCACGCCGCAGCTTTGCGCCATGGCGTTCAACCCACGGGCATAGGCTTGCAGCCAATCGGCGGTCACCGTCGGCAAGGTCAGGGCAAGGGTAAAGGCGATTGGTGTGGCACCCATGGCGGCCAGGTCGCTGACGGCTACGGCCAGCGAGCGCTGACCGAGCAGAAAGGGATCGCAGGGATCGGCGAAATGCACGCCGGCCACCAGCGTATCGGTAGAAATCGCCAACTGCTCCCCAGGAGGAACAGCCAGCAAGGCGCAGTCATCGCCGATCCCGAGGGCAACGCCTTCGCCGCCCTGCGCACAAGGCGCGGCGGCGAAGAAATTGCGGATCAGCTCAAACTCGCCCATGGCTTCGTGTCGACATTCCAAGCGCCAATCAGCGCTTGAACGCCTTCACTTCAGCTTCACGCAGACGCGGGGCCAGCTTGTCGAGCACACCGTTGACGAACTTGTGGCCGTCGGTGGAACCGAAGACCTTGGCCAGTTCGATACCTTCGTTGATCACAACGCGGTACGGCACGTCGACGCGCTTGAGCAGTTCCCAGGTGGACAGGCGCAGAACCGCCAGTTCAACCGGGTCCAGCTCTTCGATGGTCAGATCGAGACAAGGCTTGAGTGCGGTGTCGATTTCGGTCTTGAACTGCGGAACCCCGTGCAGGATTTCGCGGAAGTACGCGCCGTCGACATCGCTGAAATCGTTATCGACCCGGAACTGCGCTTCGATCTCGTTCAGCGACTGCTTGGCCATGTGCCATTGGTACAGCGCCTGAGTCGCGAGCTGACGGGCTTCGCGGCGCTTGGCGCTTTTCGATGGCTTGCCGGCATCCGCAGGCTTTGGATCGCGCGGGTTGAAACGATCGCTATCGTCGCTAATCACTTGGCCTCCAACTGCGCCAGCAGGCTGACCATTTCCAGAGCGGACAGGGCAGCTTCAGCACCTTTGTTGCCGGCCTTGGTGCCGGAACGCTCGATGGCTTGCTCGATGGAGTCAACGGTCAGCACGCCGAATGCAACCGGAACGCCGAACTCCATGGACACCTGGGCCAGGCCCTTGGTGCATTCGCCAGCCACATATTCGAAATGCGGAGTGCCGCCACGAATGACTGCGCCCAGGGCGATGATTGCCGCGAACTCGCCCTTTTGAGCGACTTTCTGCGCAACCAGCGGGATTTCGAAGGCGCCAGGTGCGCGGATGATGGTGATGTCGCTTTCGCTCACGCCGTGGCGAACCAGGGCATCAACGGCACCGCTGACCAGGCTTTCAACGACGAAGCTGTTGAAACGGCCCACTACCAGAGCGTAGCGGCCTTTAGGGGCGATGAAGGTACCTTCGATGGTCTTCAGGGTCATTCGTTAGATCTCTTAAAGAGCCGGGACGCGTCTCGTACGCGTCCCTCAGTGATATTTGAACCGCGAATTCAAGGCCGGGAACAACCGGTCATTATTCGGAGGGCACGTATTCTACAACTTCCAGATCGAAACCGGATATCGCATTAAATTTCATTGGTGCCGACATCAGGCGCATTTTGCGTACGCCCAGATCACGCAGGATCTGCGAACCGGCACCGACAGTGCTATAGGTGGTCGGTTTTTTCACCGCGGCGTGATCGGCGGTTTCGCGGATATGCGCCAGCAACACGTCGCCATCGAGCGGGTGACCGAGCAACAGCACCACGCCGCTACCGGCCTCGGCAACCGCTGACATGGCGGCGCGCAGGCTCCAGCGGCCTGGTTGCTTGACCATCAGCAGGTCACGCAGCGGGTCCATGTTGTGCACGCGAACCAGGGTCGGTTCTTCGGCACACACGTTGCCCAGGGTCAGTGCCATGTGCACGTCGCCTTCCACCGAATCACGATAGGTCACCAGGTTGAATTGGCCCAGTTCGCTGTCCAGCGGCTGCTCGGCAATCCGCTGAACGGTACGTTCGTGGATCATCCGGTAGTGAATCAGGTCGGCGATGGTGCCGATCTTGATGTCGTGTTCGGCAGCAAAAGCTTCCAGCTCGGCGCGACGGGACATGGTGCCGTCGTCGTTCATCACTTCGCAGATCACGCCACTCGGCTCGAAACCGGCCATGCGCGCCAGGTCGCAGGCCGCTTCGGTGTGGCCGGCACGGGCCAGGGTGCCGCCGGCCTGGGCCATCAGCGGGAAGATGTGGCCCGGGCTGACGATGTCTTCAGCCTTGGCATCACGGGCGGCAGCCGCTTGCACGGTACGCGCGCGGTCGGCGGCGGAGATGCCGGTGGTCACGCCGGTGGCGGCTTCGATGGAGACGGTGAACTTGGTACCGAAACCGGAACCGTTGCGCGGAGCCATCAACGGCAGCTTGAGCAGTTCGCAGCGCTCGCGGCTCATCGGCATGCAGATCAGGCCACGGGCGTGCTTGGCCATGAAGTTGATGTGCTCGGGCTTGCAGCACTCGGCGGCCATGATCAGGTCGCCTTCGTTCTCGCGGTCTTCGTCATCCATGAGGATGACCATCTTGCCTTGGCGGATGTCTTCAACCAGTTCTTCGATGCTATTGAGCGCCACAAGGCACCCCCTTGGGTCAGGATTTGAGGTAGCCGTTGGCGGCCAGAAAGCTTTCGGTAATGGTGCTGCCGGCAGTCGGCTCTGCGGCCTTGTCGCCCAAAAGCAGACGCTCCAGGTAACGGGCCAGCAAGTCGACTTCCAGGTTCACCCGGCGCCCTGGCTGGTACGACGCCATGATGGTTTCGCTCAGGGTGTGCGGAATGATGGTCAGCAGGAACTCGGCGCCATCGACTGCGTTCACGGTCAGGCTGGTGCCGTCGACGGTGATCGAGCCCTTATGGGCGATGTACTTGGTCAGGTCCTTGGGCGCGCGAATGCGGAATTCCACGGCGCGCGCGTTTTCGGTACGGGCAACCACTTCGCCCACGCCATCGACGTGACCGCTGACCAGATGCCCGCCGAGGCGAGTGGTCGGGGTCAGGGCTTTTTCCAGGTTGACCGGGCTGCCGCTTTTCAGGTCGTTCATGGCGGTGCAGTCGAGGGTTTCGCGACTGACGTCCGCCGCAAAACCATTGCCCGGTAATTCAACGGCAGTCAGGCACACGCCGTTGACCGCGATGCTGTCGCCCAGCTTGACGTCGCTCAGGTCGAGCTTGCCGGTTTCGACGTGTACCCGCACATCACCGCCCTTTGGGGTCAATGCACGAATACTGCCGATGGATTCGATGATGCCGGTAAACATGAGGTTCTCCTCGAGAACAAAGCCAGCGCTATAGCGATGGCCGGAAATTATACGCTCGCTGCTGGCACTGGGATGGCGATGACTCGCCAGTCATCGCCAACTGCACGAATTTCGGTGATTTTGAGTGCCGGCGCATCCTTCATTTGCGCGAGCGGCCAGTCCAGCAGCGGCCGCGCCGAAGAACCCATGAACTTGCCGGCGATAAATATCTGGAATTCGTCCACCAGCCCAAGCTGAGCGAAAGCACCCGCCAGCCGTGGACCGGCCTCGACCAGCACCTCGTTGACGCCACGGTTGGCAAGTTCGACCAGCAGCTGACGCAGGTCGACCTGGCCATCGTAGCCGGGCACGATCAGGCATTCCGGGCCGTTGGCGTACTGCTCTTCCACCGCCACGCAGGTGGCGACCAGCGCCGGGCCGGCCTTGAAGAACGGCGCATCCAGCGGTACGCGCAGGCGGCCATCGACCAGCACACGCAGCGGCGGCCGGCTCATGGCCAGTGCGGTTTGTTCGGCGTCCAGTCCGAGCTCATCGGCACGCACGGTCAACCGCGCGTTGTCCGCCAGCACCGTGTCGGCGCCGGTCAGCACCACGCTGGCCTGGGCGCGCAGGCGTTGCACCGCCGAGCGTGCTGCCGGACCGGTAATCCACTGGCTTTCGCCGCTTTCCATCGCCGTGCGACCGTCGAGGCTCATGGCCAGCTTGACCCGCACGAACGGCAAGCCGTGCTCCATGCGCTTGAGGAAACCTTGGTTGAGCTTTCGCGCTTCGCCCTCCAGCACACCACTTTCGGTGGCGATACCGGCCTGAGCCAGGCGTTGCAAACCGCGACCGGCGACTTCCGGGTTCGGATCCTGCATCGCCGCGACCACGCGGGCCACACCGGCATTCACCAGCGCATCGGCACAGGGCGGCGTGCGGCCGTGGTGGCTGCACGGTTCAAGCGTCACATAAGCGGTAGCGCCACGCGCCTGCTCACCGGCCGCGCGCAAGGCGTGGACCTCGGCGTGAGGCTCGCCGGCGCGCTCGTGCCAGCCTTCGCCGACAATCTGCCCACCCTGCACGATCACGCAACCTACACGTGGGTTGGGGTGCGTTGTGTAATGCCCCTTGCGCGCCAGTTCCAGGGCACGGGCCATGAAATGGGCGTCGAGGATGGCAAGCTCTGCGGGCGTGGTCATTCTTTCACCGGTTCACGGGCCAGGCGATCGATCTCTTCGCGGAACTCATTGAGGTCCTGGAAGCGACGATACACCGAGGCAAAGCGGATGTAGGCGACTTCATCGAGCTTCTGCAGCTCGGCCATCACCAGTTCGCCGACCACGAGGGATTTGACCTCGCGTTCGCCCGTGGCACGCAGTTTGTGTTTGATGTGCACCAGCGACGATTCGAGGCGCTCGACGCTAACCGGGCGCTTTTCCAGCGCGCGCTGCATGCCGGCGCGGAGTTTTTCTTCGTCGAACGGCTGGCGGCTGCCGTCGGTTTTTATCAGGCGCGGCAACACCAGTTCAGCCGTCTCGAACGTCGTGAAACGCTCGCCGCAGGCCAGGCATTCACGCCGGCGGCGCACCTGTTCGCCCTCGGCGACCAGACGCGAGTCGATGACCTTGGTGTCGTTGGCACCGCAGAAGGGACAGTGCATGGTGGCAGGCAACAAAAAAAGGGAGGGCCATGGTAGCGCATCCCGGTGGCAAGACAAGCCATAGGGTTTGCGGTATACAGACGGGATGATCACTTGATCCATGGAATTCAGCTTTATGGAGCCACCAATGTCGTTACGTCCGCTCATTTTGCTCAGTGTTTTCAGCCTGCTGGTGGCTTGCAGCAGCGATGCCCCCAAACCCCAGCCGCCAACACCTGGCCCGGCGCCGCAGCAAGCGCAGAAGAAAGCCCGGGAGGCCGCCGCCCTCGGCCCCTTGCCTGCCTATCAGCGTGAGCTGAGCGGCACCCTGCAAGGCGTGCCGGCCGGTGCTGAAGTCGAGCTGGCATTGCTGGTGATCGACGAAAAAGACCGCCCGCAACAATTGCTCGCCAGTTCCAGCCTGATCGGCAACAACCAGGTATTGCCGTTTCACCTGCGCTTCAATCCGGAGTCCTTCCCGACCGGCGCCCGTGTGGAACTGCGAGGCCGCGCCAGCCAGTCCGGCCAGTTGATCCTGCACTTGCCATCGCAACTGATTACCCAGCCGACCACCCAGGCCCTGGGCCAATTGCAATTCGTCAAAGCCCCATGAGTGCACCGCTCGACCTGCAACAGGCCCTGGCTGAATTGCTCGGTGATGCACAACTGGTGGCCTGCCCGTTGCCGGAAACCGATTTGAAGCTGTGGCTGATCGACGGCGACAACATGGACCGCGCCTTCAGCCCCGAAGAAACCCGGCGTATCCTGCATGAACCACCGTACTGGAGTTTCTGCTGGGCCAGCGGCCTGGCCGTGGCCCGCTATCTGGCCGCCAACCCGCACTGGGTCGAAGGCAAGCGGGTCCTGGATTTCGGCGCGGGTTCCGGGGTGGCGGGGATTGCCGCCGCCAGGGCCGGCGCACTGGAAGTGCTGGCCTGCGACCTCGACCCACTGGCGATTGCCGCGTGTCAGGCGAATGCCGAACTCAACGACGTGCAGCTCAACTACTCGACGGATTTTTTCGCCGAGGCTGATCGCTTCGATCTGATCCTGGTGGCGGACGTGCTGTACGACCGAGCGAACCTGCCGCTGCTCGACCAGTTCCTCAGTCGCGGCCGAGAGGCTCTGGTGGCGGATTCCCGGGTACGGGATTTTCGCCATCCGTTGTACCGGCGCATCGAGATGCTCGAAGCCATGACGCTTCCGGATCTGGCGGAGCCCCACGAGTTTCGGCATGTGAGCCTCTACCACGCGCAGCGCTAGTTAAAAGCTTCGCGGGCAAGCCCGCTCCCACAATGGTTGGTGTGAACCACACATCTTGTGGCGACTTCAATCCCTGTGGGAGCGGGCTTGCCCGCGAAGGCGCCCTGTCAGGCAACACACCTCTCACGGCCAACCGCTTCCGGCCGCCCCCCACCAAGCCGTATAGTTGCCCCATTCACGCTTCCAAGAGATTGCCCATGAGTCAGGAAACGCCGTACATCTTCGACGCCACGACTGCCGATTTCGACCAGTCGGTGATCGAGAACTCTTTCCACAAGCCGGTGCTGGTGGATTTCTGGGCCGAATGGTGCGCGCCCTGCAAAGTGCTGATGCCAATGTTGCAGAGCATTGCCGAGAGCTATCAGGGTGAGTTGCTGCTGGCCAAGGTCAACTGCGACCTCGAGCAAGACATCGTCGCCCGCTTCGGCATCCGCAGCCTGCCGACCGTGGTGCTGTTCAAGGACGGCCAGCCTGTCGACGGCTTTGCCGGTGCCCAGCCCGAATCCGCCGTGCGCGCCCTGCTCGAACCCCATGTGCAGATGCCGCCACCGGCCGCCGCCGATCCGTTCGAGCAGGCCCAGGCGTTGTTCGACGACAGCCGCTTTGCCGACGCCGAAGCACTGCTCAAGGTGATCCTGGGTGAAGACAATACCAACGCCAAGGCGCTGATCCTGTACGCCCGCTGCCTGACCGAGCGCGGTGAACTGGGCGAGGCGCAAGCCGTGCTGGATGCGGTCAAGAGCGACGAGCACAAGGCCGCGCTGGCCGGCGCCAAGGCGCAGATCAAGTTTCTCGGTTTGGCCAAGGACCTGCCGGACGCCGCCGACCTGAAGGCACGGCTGGCGAAAGACCCGCTGGACGATGAGGCGGTCTATCAACTGGCAATCCAGCAACTGGCCCGTCAGCAGTACGACGCTGCGCTGGATGCTTTGCTGAAGTTGTTCATCCGCAACCGCAGCTACAGCGAAGGCTTGCCGCACAAGACCTTGCTGCAGGTGTTCGAGTTGCTGGGCAACGATCACCCGCTGGTGAGCACGTACCGTCGTAAATTGTTTGCCGCGCTGTATTGAATTGCCCTTGTAGGATCGAGCTTGCTCGCGATGGGCGTCAACGATAATGAGGGCTACCGGTATGACCGCGGTGCCCTGAGGCTCTTCGCGAGCAAGCTCGCTCCTACAACCAGCGGTACAACGGTGTATCGCCGCCGCTTTCCACTTTCACATCCGCACAATGGCGCAAGCGCACCAGCAGGCGCTTGCCCGCCGCCGCACTGCCGGTCAGGCCTTCCAATTGATCGAGCAAATCCGGTCCACTCAGCTGTCCGGCCTTACGCAGCAAATCCCGGGCGATCTGCCACAGCGCATCATCCTGATTCAGCGGTTTCGCCGCTGGCGCGCTGACCTCGGATTTTTCCACCTGCAACTGCGCCCCTAGCCGCGCCCAGTCCGCATCGTCCATCTCCAGGGTCAAATCCACCGGCCAGTCGCCAATGCTTCCGCGAATTCGCAACATAAGTCTGCTCCCGAACTTTTCTTCCCAGCATGCTCCCATGGGACTTGTGCAACGCCAAGCAGGCAGTCAAACTCTGCGCGATTACGTTATAAGATTACATAACATTTTTTTCATTTTACTTTTCGGAGACTCGTCATGCGCCGTCTGCTTCTCGTTCTGCCGTTTGCCATCTTGCCGCTGGCTGTCGCCCATGCCGGCGACGAACACGATCATGAGCATGGCAGCCTGGGCGCCCACGAACATGGCGTTGGACGCCTGGACGCAGCGCTGGACGGCAAGACCCTGGCGCTGGAACTGCAAAGCCCGGCCATGAACCTGGTGGGTTTCGAACACGCCGCCACCAGCGATGCCGACAAAGCCAAAGTCGCCGCCGCCCGCGCTCTGCTTGAGCAACCGCTGGCCCTGTTCAACCTGCCGAAAGCCGCCGGCTGCGTGGTGGAAAACCAGGAACTGGAAAGCCCGTTGTTCGCAGACACACCCGATGCCGACGATGACCATGACAAAGACGCCAAGGACGAACATCATCACGACCACAGCGAAATCCACGCTCACTATCAGTTCACCTGCGCCACACCGGACGCATTGAAGACCCTGGACCTGGCGAACATTTTCAATTCGTTCCCGGCCACTCGGACGATTCAGGTACAACTGATCGGCCCGAGCGGGCAGCAAGGCGTTGATGTGACGGCCAAGGCTGCCGCGCTGAAGTTCTGATCCACCGCAAATCAAATGTGGGAGCGGGCTTGCTCGCGAAGGCGCCGTATCAGTTTGCATCAATGTCTCTGACACACCGCATTCGCGAGCAAGCCCGCTCCCACAGGGGTTCACCACCAACCTGACCGGTTTCACATGACCCAAGCACTCATCGAACTGTCCGACCTGCGCTTCAGCTGGCCCGGTCACCCGCCGCTGCTGGACATCCCGACGTTTCGCCTGGAGCGCGGTGAAACCCTGTTTCTCAAAGGTCCCAGCGGCAGTGGCAAGACCACCCTGCTCGGCCTGCTCGGCGGCGTGCAAAAGCCCGATCGCGGCAGCATTCGCCTACTCGGCCAGGAGCTGACGCAACTGTCGGCCGGCGCCCGTGACCACTTCCGCGTCGATCACACCGGCTACATCTTCCAGCAGTTCAACCTGCTGCCGTTTCTGTCGGTGCGTGAAAACGTCGAGCTGCCCTGCCACTTCTCGAAGCTGCGTGCCGAACGAGCGAAACAGCGTCACGGCAGCGTCGACAAAGCGGCCGCGACGCTGCTCGCCCACCTGGGGCTGAAGGATGCAAACATCCTCGCTCGCCGCGCCGATTCGTTGTCCATCGGCCAGCAGCAACGGGTCGCCGCCGCACGCGCACTGATCGGTCAACCGGAACTGGTGATCGCCGACGAGCCGACCTCGGCCCTCGATTACGACGCCCGTGAGAACTTCATTCGCCTGCTGTTCGCCGAGTGCCGCGAAGCCGGCTCGAGCCTGTTGTTCGTCAGCCACGACCAGAGCCTGGCGCCGCTGTTCGACCACAACCTGTCGCTGGCCGAACTCAATCGCGCCGCCACCCCGTCCGAGGTCTGAGATGTATCTGTTTCGTCTAGCCATGGCCAGCCTGGCTAACCGCCGCTTCACCGCGATCCTCACGGCGTTCGCCATCGCCCTGTCGGTGTGCCTGCTGCTGGCGGTGGAGCGCGTGCGCACCGAAGCCAAGGCCAGTTTCGCCAGCACCATCAGCGGCACCGACCTGATCGTCGGCGCCCGCTCCGGCTCGGTGAACCTGTTGCTGTACTCGGTATTTCGCATCGGCAACGCCACCAACAACATCCGCTGGGACAGCTTCGAGCACTTCGCCAACAACCCGAAAGTGAAGTGGGCTATCCCGATGTCCCTCGGCGATTCCCATCGCGGCTATCGGGTGATGGGTACCACCGAAGCCTACTTCGAGCATTACCAGTACGGCCGCCAGCAACACCTGGAGCTGGCCGATGGCCGGGCGTTTGCGAGCGACCCGTTCGAAGTGGTGCTCGGTGCCGAAGTGGCCGAGGCACTGCACTACAAACTCGGTGACAAACTGGTGCTGGCCCACGGCGTGGCGGCGATCAGCCTGGTCAAGCACGACGACAAGCCGTTCACCGTGGTCGGCATTCTCAAACGCACCGGCACGCCGGTGGACCGCACGCTGCACATCAGCCTTGGCGGTATGGAAGCAATTCACATCGACTGGCATAACGGCGTGCCGGCCCGGGGCGAGGGCCGAATCACGGCCGATCAGGCGCGCAACATGGACCTCACGCCGCAAGCGATTACCGCGTTCATGCTCGGTCTGAACAACAAGATTTCGACCTTTGCCCTGCAACGGGAAATCAATGAATTCCGTGGTGAGCCAATGCTGGCGATCCTGCCGGGCGTGGCGCTGCAGGAGCTGTGGAGCCTGATGGGCACCGCGGAAAAAGCCTTGTTCGTGGTCTCGCTGTTTGTGGTGCTGACCGGGTTGATCGGCATGCTCACGGCCATTCTCACCAGTCTCAACGAACGCCGCCGGGAAATGGCGATTCTGCGTTCGGTGGGCGCACGACCCTGGCACATCGCGACGCTGCTGGTGCTCGAAGCTTTCGCCCTGGCGCTGTCGGGCGTGATCGCCGGCGTGGCGTTGCTGTATGTGTGCATCGCGGCGGCCCAGGGTTATGTGCAGGCCAACTATGGCCTGTATCTGCCGCTGTCCTGGCCGAGCGAGTATGAATGGACGCTGCTCGGTGGCATCCTGATCGCCGCGTTGCTGATGGGCAGCGTGCCGGCCTGGCGCGCCTATCGCCAATCCCTGGCCGATGGCCTGTCGATCCGTTTATGAGGACGCTGAAAATGCCCCGCGCTGTACTTGCGCTGTTGATGCTGGTCGCCCTGCCCCTGTGGGCAGCTCAGCCGCGAGACCTGACCTGGTCGGAGATGATTCCGCCGGATGCGCCGAAAGAAGTGCCGAACATGACGCCGCTGCATGACCTGTCGCAGATGAGCAATGCACTGTCGGCCGAGTCGGCGCCCGCCGCCAGGCAAGACTTGCCCAACGCACCGGTGGTCAAGACACTCGATGGCCAGAGCATTCGACTGCCGGGCTACATCGTGCCGCTGGAAGTGAGCGAGGAAGGACGCACCACGGAGTTTCTGCTGGTGCCCTATTTCGGCGCTTGCATACACGTACCGCCACCGCCTTCGAACCAGATCGTGCACGTCAAGAGCGAAGTCGGCGTGAAGCTCGACGAGTTGTATCAGCCGTACTGGATCGAGGGCGCATTGCAGGTCAAGGCGTCCACCAGCGAACTGGCGGATGCCGGGTATCAGATGGAGGCGGACAAGATTTATCTGTATGAATTGCCGGAGTGAATCCGGAGTTTCCTTGTCGCCAACACAATCGCCATCGCGGGCAAGCCCGCTCCCACAGGTTCGATGTTGAAACAAAAATCTTCAGCATTGCGCAACTCCTTGTGGGAGCGAGCTTGCTCGCGATGAGGCCATCAGCAACACCACAAAAATCACGCCCTTCCCACTTTCATTGAGCTGCATCAAAAGACCGAATCGTTAGGCGCCTTACCATTGGACATCGAACATTTTTAACGTCCTCTGGAGCCCCCATGAACAAGTCCTTGCTCAGCGCTTCGCTGGTTGCCCTCGCGCTCGCAGCCCCGCTCGCCAATGCTTTCGAAGCCGGTGACATCCTCATTCGCGCCGGCGCAATCACCGTCAACCCGGAAGCTGACAGCTCCAGCGTCAAGGTTGATCAAGGCCCGCTCGCAGGTGCCGACCTGGGTGGCAAGGCGACCCTGAGCAGCGACACGCAACTGGGCTTGAACTTCGCCTACATGCTCACCAACCACCTGGGTATCGAGCTGCTGGCGGCCACACCGTTCGAGCATGACGTGAAACTCAAGGGCACGGCCCTGAGCGCAGCCAACGGCAAACTCGGCACCCTCAAGCACCTGCCGCCGACCTTGAGCCTGGTGTACTACCCGCTGGATCCGAAGTCGGCCTTCCAGCCGTACGTCGGCGGCGGCATCAACTACACCTATATCTACGACGAACACGTTGGCAGCCAAGCGCAGTCCGCCGGTTTCAGCAACTTCAAGGCGGAAAACTCCTGGGGCCTGGCCTGGCAGGTCGGTGCGGACTACATGCTGACCGACAACATCATGATCAACGCCCAGGTGCGCTACATCGACATCGATACCCGCGCCACTGTCGAGAACAACTCGATTGCCCCAGGTACCCGGGCACGGGTGGACGTCGATGTAGACCCGTTCATCTACATGGTTGGCCTGGGTTACAAGTTCTGAAGAACGTTCACGTGGTGGTGAATGAGGCTTGTGTGGCGAGGGGGCTTGCCCCCGTTGGGTTGCAAAGCAGCCCCAGATTCGGCAGAAGCGGTGACTTAGACAAACCGCATTGCCTGGATTGCGCCACAGGAATTGCACACGCTTTAACGTAAATTCCGGCCGTGAAAAAGGCGCCTGTAAAAAGGCGCCTTTTTCATGTCCGCGGGTAAGCGATCTATCGCCCCAGCAACCGCGCCAGCCCCACGCGCATCGGCGTCTGCTCCGTGGTAGTGAAGCGCTCCAGCAGACGCCGGTTGTTCGCCCGGGAATGACGGATGTCACCGGAGCGCGCCGGGCCGTAGCTTACCGGCGGCAGCTGGCCGACCACGGCTTCAAGCGCTTCGAGCATTTGCTTGAGGGTCGTCGCCTGGTTCCAGCCAACGTTGACCGCACCGACTTCGGCCCCGGGCTTCTCGATGGCCTGCACCAGCAAGTCGACCAGGTCTTCGACGTAGACAAAATCCCGGGTCTGCTCACCATCGCCGAACACCGTGATAGGCAAGCCCTTCAGTGCGCGCTCGCTGAAAATGCTGATCACCCCGGAATACGGCGAGGACGGATCCTGACGCGGGCCGAAGATGTTGAAGAAGCGGAAAATCACCGGCTCCAGCCCATGCTGGCGACGGTAGAAATCGAAATACTGCTCGCTGGCCAGTTTGTCCACCGCATACGGCGTCAGCGGCGCCTTTGGCGTGTCTTCGTCGATCGACTCGCCCTCGCCATTGTTGCCATACACCGCCGCGCTGGAGGCGAACAGCACGCGCTTGACACCGGCCTGGCGCATGGCTTCGCAGACGTTCAGTGTGCCGATGAAGTTGCTCTGGTGCGTGCGCACCGGATCGTCCACCGAGGCCTGCACCGACGCCACGGCGGCCAGGTGCGCCACGGCGCTGCAACCAGCCATCGCCTGGGCGACCACAGCCGCATCGGCCACGTCGCCGACGATCAGTTCGACCTTGGGATTATCCAGTGGCAGATTGCTGCGCTTGCCGGTGGACAGGTCATCGAGAATCCGCACCGCATGGCCCTTGGCGAGCAGCGCGTCAGTCAGGTGTGAACCAATGAAACCGGCACCACCGGTGATCAAAACGGGGCCGTCAGCCATGGCGATAGAACCTGTCCAGTAGACCGGGAAGCGCCGCACGCCAGGCGCGTGGTTTGATCCCGAAGGTGTGCAGAATTTTTTTGCAGGCCAATACCGCGTGTTGCGGCTCTTCCGCAGCATCCGGACGCGCGGCGTGAGCCTGTGCGGTCGGAGCTTCGATGGCCAGCGGATGCAGGCTGCGGGCTTCGGCCAGAATCGCCTGTCCCAGCGCCAGCGGTGTGGTCGCCTCATGCCCGGCGTAGTGGTAGGTGCCCCACAGTGGCGCTGCGCAATCGAGTTGCTTGAGCACTGAAATGATCACGCGGGCGGCATCGTCGACCGGCGTCGGATTGCCGCGCCGGTCGTCGGCCATCAGCAGTTCCTCGGGTTGTTCGGCACGGGCGAGGAAGCGGCCAAGGGCGCCATCCGGGCTGTCGTCCAGCAGCCAGCCGAAACGCAGCAGCACGTGTTGCGGGCAGGTGGCGCGAACGCTTTGCTCGATCCGCCACAACGCCTGCCCCCGCAAGCCCAAGGGCACCGGTTCGTCTTTCTCGCTGTAGGCCGTTGCGCGGGAACCGTCGAACACGCGGTAGCTGGAAGGTTGCAGCAGGACGATGTTGTGGTGCTGGCACAGCTCCGCCAGACGCTCGATCGCGCGCTCCTGGCCGGCCAGACGCTGTTCGCTGACCGCTTCAGCCTGAAACCAGTCGAAGTAGTAGGCAAGGTTGATCAATGCATCGGGACGGGTGTCGTCGAGCAGTTGTGTCAGGCTCGCGGCATCCCAGCCGTCTTGCGGTGGGCGGGGGGCGAGGAAACCGATGTCTTCCTCCGCACCGAGGCGAATCAGCGCCTGCCCAAGGGCATTTCCGCCGCCCAGTAACATAAGGCGCATTCGCATAGAGTCAGCAGGCCCAGTCTGATTGGAACGATGGCTATATCGACATCACCCCCAGGCGATGTCGTTGATAATTGCCGGAATCGTTGCATTTTGCGGGTTTAGTGCGCAACCGTCATCCGTAAAGTGTAGATGTCCGGGATTAGTGTCAGCTTTGATGACCCCTTCGCGGGCAAGCCCGCTCCCACAGGGAATTTCTGTGAATATGTAATTTGTGAACGACACGGACACTGTGGGAGCGGGCTTGCCCGCGAAGAGGCCCTGAAGGCCAATAGAGATCCCCAAGTGGTACTTGCATCTTGCGCCCCCCACCCGCATAACTTGCTGCATGAACCTGCCCATCCCCGCAGACAGTGCCCTGAGCGGCTTCCACCCTGCCGTCAGTGCCTGGTTCAGCCACACGTTCGCAGCGGTCACCGCCGCCCAGGCCCGGGCGTGGCCGTTGATCCGCCAGCGGCGCTCGACCCTGGTCGCCGCGCCCACCGGCTCCGGCAAAACCCTCACCGCGTTTCTCGCGGTCATCGACGACCTGGTGCACCGCGGCCTGGAAAGCCCCGAAGGCTTGCCCGACGCCACGCTGGTGGTCTACGTCTCGCCACTCAAGGCGCTGTCCAACGACATCCGGATCAACCTGCAAACCCCGTTGGCCGGCATTACCGAGCAATTGCGTGTGATGGGGTTGCCCGAACTGCAGATCAGCACTGCCGTGCGCACCGGCGATACACCGCAAAAAGACCGCTCGGCAATGCGCAAGACGGCACCGCACATTCTGGTGACCACACCGGAATCCCTGTACGTGCTGCTGGGCTCCGACTCCGGTCGGCAGATGCTCGGTACGACACAAACGGTGATCATCGACGAAATCCATGCCATGGCCGCCAGCAAGCGCGGCAGCCATCTGGCCCTGAGCCTTGAACGCCTGCAGGCCCTCTGCCCCGAACCGCTGCTGCGCATCGGTCTGTCGGCCACGCAAAAACCCATCGAAGCAGTATCGCGTTTCCTGGTCGGTCGCGACCGCCCGTGCGAGATCGTCGACATCGGCCACGCCCGCCCCCGCGACCTGGACATCGAAGTGCCGCCCGTGCCGCTGTCGGCCGTGATGGCCAACGATGTCTGGGAGTTGGTCTACGACCGCCTCGCCGCCCTCGCCCGGGAACACCGGACCACGCTGATTTTCGTCAACACCCGCCGTTTGGCCGAACGCCTTAGCCGTCACCTGAGCGAACGCCTGGGCAAGGACGCCGTAGCGGCCCACCACGGCAGCCTGGCCAAGGAATTTCGCCTGGACGCCGAGCAGCGGCTCAAGCGCGGCGACCTGCAAGTGCTGATCGCCACGGCGTCGCTGGAACTGGGGATCGACATCGGCGACGTCGACCTGGTGTGCCAGATCTCCTCACCGCGTTCGATTGCCGGGTTTCTGCAACGGGTCGGCCGCTCCGGGCACCAGGTCGGCGGCACGCCCAAGGGCCGTTTGTTCGCCACCACCCGCGACGACCTGATCGAATGCGCCGCGCTGCTCGACTGCGTGCGCCGGGGCGAACTCGATACCTTGTTGATACCGCAGGCGCCGCTGGATGTGCTGGCGCAGCAGATCATCGCTGAAGTCAGTTGCCAGGAGTGGCCCGAGCAAGCGCTGCTGGAGATGCTGCGCCGCGCCTCGCCCTACTCCGGACTCGACGAAAAACACTACCAGGCGCTGCTGCACATGCTCGCCGAGGGCTACAACGGGCGTCAGGGTCTGCGCAGCGCCTACCTGCACCGCGACGCCGTAAGCCGCACGCTGCGCGGGCGCCGTGGCGCAAAACTGACCGCAGTGACCAGTGGCGGGACCATTCCGGACAACGCCGACTACGCCGTGCTGCTGGAGCCTCAAGGGCTGAATATAGGCACCATCAACGAAGACTTCGCGGTGGAAAGCATCGCCGGGGATATCTTCCAGTTGGGCAATACCTCCTATCGAATCCTGCGCGTGGAAACCGGCAAGGTGCGTGTCGAAGATGCCCAGGGCCAGCCGCCGACCATCCCGTTCTGGCTCGGTGAAGCGCCGGGGCGCAGTGCCGAATTGTCCTCGGCGGTGGCGCGCTTGCAGGCAAAACTCGACGACCTGCTGGGTACCGAGCCTGGCAACTTGCAGCCAGCGCTCGACTGGCTGACCGGGACCCTGGGCCTGAACCTCGCCAGCGCCGAACAACTGGTGGACTACCTGGCCCGCGCACGGCAGACGCTCGGTGCCCTGCCATCGCAAGACACGCTGCTGATGGAGCGTTTTTTCGACGAGTCCGGCGGCACCCAACTGGTCATTCATACGCCGTTCGGCAGCCGCATCAACCGCGCCTGGGGCCTGGCCCTGCGCAAACGTTTCTGTCGCACCTTCAACTTCGAACTGCAAGCCGCCGCCAGCGAAGACGCCATCGTGCTGTCGCTGTCCACCAGCCACAGTTTTGAACTGGAGGATGTCTGGCGCTACCTGCACAGCAACAACGCCGAGCACATCCTGATCCAGGCCGTGCTCGACGCGCCGCTGTTCGGCGTGCGCTGGCGCTGGAATGCCGGCGTGGCCCTTGCCCTTCCACGCTACAGCGGCGGGCGCAAAGTCCCGCCGCAGATCCAGCGGATGAAAAGCGAAGACCTGATCGCCAGCGTGTTTCCCGATCAGATTGCCTGTGTGGAAAACCTCGCCGGCGAACGCGAGATTCCCGAGCATCCGCTGGTGGAACAGACCCTCGACGATTGCCTGCACGAAGCCATGGACACTGAAGGCTGGCTGGCCTTGTTGCGGCGCATGGAACGCGGTGACATTCGCCTGATCAGCCGCGACTTGCCAGCGCCCTCGCCGCTTGCGGCGGAGATTCTCAGCGCCCGCCCCTACACCTTTCTCGACGATGCACCGCTTGAAGAGCGCCGCACCCAAGCGGTACTCAATCGGCGCTGGAGCGATCCGCAATCCACCGACGACCTCGGTGCACTGGACGCCGATGCAATTGCCGCCGTGCGCGACGAAGCCTGGCCGGTGCCTTGCAGTGTCGATGAAATGCACGAGGCCTTGATGAGCCTGGCGTGCATCACCGATGTCGAGGCCAGCGCCAATCCGCAATGGCTCGACTGGCTCAAGACCCTGGCCGACAGCGGACGCGCGAGCCGTTTACAGATCAATGCCGGGCAATCGCTGTGGCTGGCGCTGGAGCGCCTGACCTGCCTGCGGGCCATTTATCCACAGGCCGAATTAACGCCACCGCTGCAAGCGCTGCCGGACTTCGATGAAACCTGGACACCCGACGAAGCCGTCCTCGAACTGATCCGCGCACGGCTCAGCGCCTTCGGCCCGCTTGCCCTCGAGCGCATCGCCGAACCACTCGCCTTGCCCTCCGCACAAGTGACCCAGACCCTGGCGCAACTGGAACACGAAGGCTACGTGTTGCGCGGTCGCTTCACCCCGGGCATCGCTGAAGAAGAATGGTGCGAGCGGCATTTGCTGGCGCGGATTCACCGCTATACGGTCAAGCGCCTGCGCCGGGAAATCGAACCGGTGGCGTTGCAGGATTTCATGCGATTCCTGTTCGACTGGCAGCATGTGTCGAGCGCCAGCCAGGGCCAGGGCGCGGCGGTGTTGCCAGCCATCGTCGGGCAATTCGAAGGCTACCCCGCCGCCGCTTCCGCCTGGGACAGCGACATTCTGCCCGCACGGATCAAGGACTACTCGGCGACCTGGCTGGATGAACTGTGCCGCAGCGGCAGACTGGTGTGGACGCGCCTTTCGGCGCACAACAAAAGCACCGGCACCGCGCTGCGCAGCACACCGATTGTGTTGCTGCCGCGCAACCGGGTCGGCCTCTGGAGCGGCTTGACCGAACAGACACCGGTGAGTGAACTGTCGCCGAAAACGCAAAAGGTCCACGCCGCCCTCAGCCAACATGGCGCGCTGTTTTTCGACGAGCTGATCCATGAGGCGCACCTGCTGCGTTCGGAGCTGGAAATCGCCCTGCAGGAACTGGTAGGCGCGGGGCTGGTGAACGCCGACAGCTTTGCCGGTTTACGCGCGCTGATCACCCCGGCGAGCAAGCGCCAGTCGCGCAACAGTCGGCGTGGACGCGGCGCATTCATCGGCGGCATGGACGACGCCGGGCGCTGGGCCTTGTTGCGACGCGCGCCAACTGCTCCTGTGGCGGGAAACCAGCGTCCCGCATCGACGCCGGGCGATACCCTGGAGCACATCGCCATGACCTTGCTGCGTCGTTACGGCGTGGTGTTCTGGCGCTTGCTGGAACGTGAGGCGGACTGGCTGCCGAGCTGGCGCGAACTGCTGCGCACCTTCCATCGCCTGGAAGCACGCGGCGAGATTCGCGGGGGG
Organism: Pseudomonas sp. GNP012; assembly: GCF_054343835.1. Lineage (NCBI taxonomy): Bacteria > Pseudomonadati > Pseudomonadota > Gammaproteobacteria > Pseudomonadales > Pseudomonadaceae > Pseudomonas > Pseudomonas sp. GNP012. Next base: position 4,786,707 of record NZ_JBTGUU010000001.1, read on the forward strand.
CGGTTTGTCAGCGGCCTGGCGGGCGAGCAATTCGCCCTGCCCGAGGCGATTCCATTGCTGCGGGAGGTGCGACGTCGGCCTCATGACGGGAGTTTGGTCGCGGTGTGCGGGGTCGATCCGCTGAACCTCGCCGGCACGCTATTACCTGGTGCGAAAGTCCCGGCGCTAGCGAGCAATCGGCTGGTGTATCGCGATGGTTTACCGGTTGCTGCCGAGATTGCCGGCAAGCAACAGTTTTGGGGGGAGTTGGATCAGCAGGCGAGTGCCGAGGTGCGCAGCAAGCTGATCCGGCATTAATGTCGTCTGGACCGGCCCCATCGTCGGAACGCCGCCCGGAGCAAGCTCGCTCCCACAGGGGATTTTCTGTGAATACAAATTTTTGGCACAACAGAGATCACTGTGGGAGCGAGCTTGCTCCGGGCGGCGTTCCGACGATGGGGCCAGACCAGCCACTGAAAGCCTCAAGTACAAAACCGGCTATTGAGACCGCGGCCGATCCGGCATCAACACCGCAGCATGTTCCGGCTCAGCCTCCGGTGGCGCTTCGACCGAATGCCGCGGCACCAGCGCCTGCTGTGGATAAGTTTGCGCGAAGTTCACCCACGGGCAGTTATCCACAAGCTTTTTCAATCGCTGGTTAAAGGCCCGGCTCACCGCATATTGTCCACCGGACACCGTACGAAATTGCGCGGTCAGCACCACACCATTGAGGTCCATCCTGTCGACGCCAAACACATCCAGCGGCCCTTGCAGGTTGTAGCGCAGGAACGGGTCGTTGCTGATGGAATGCCCGGCCTCGCGGATCAGTTCGATGGCCTTGTCGACGTCGGTGTCGTAGGTGAATTGCACCGAGAAAAACGCATAGGCGAATTGCCGCGACTGGTTGGTCACGGCCTTGATCTGCCCGAACGGTACCGAGTGCACGAAGCCCTTGCCGTCGCGCAGGCGCAAGGTGCGGATGGTCAGGCCTTCGACCGTGCCGGCATGCCCGGAATCAAGCACCACCCAATCACCGATGGACAGGGTGTCCTCGATGATGATGAACAGCCCGGTAATCACATCCTGCACCAGTTGCTGGGAACCGAAACCGATTGCCAGGCCGATGACCCCGGCACCGGCCAGGAATGGCGCGACGTTGATCCCCAGGTTGGCCATGGTGGTGATCGCGCAGATCACCACCAGGATGATTTTGATCGCATTGCGCAGCAGCGGCAGGATGGTTTTCACCCGCGTACTCGGTTGGCGTGCCGAGCGCTTGTTGGTCGGCGGTTTCAGGGCCTCCTGGATCGCCGTGTCGAGCACCACCCAGACCATCCAGGTCACCAGGAGGATCAAACCGATGTGGCTCAGGGAATCACTGATCGCCCGGCCCACGGCATTGCTCACCGCGAATTCGAACAGCGACACACCCCAGATCCGCCCGAGGATATCGATGAACACGATGGCCATGCCGATGCGCAGCAAGGCGTGGGACAAATTGAGAAAACGCTCCTTGTAGGCGCTGCTGCGGCGCAGGTCCGCTTCGCTGCGCGCCTTGAACAGATGGTGCAGCGTGGTGCTGAGAAACACCGTGGCAATCAGCAATACCGTGGTGAACAAGGCGCTGCGCAGTACCATCTGGTTGTCCGCGCCAACGCCGATCAGGTTGATGATCGAGACCAGCACCATCAACAGGATCGGCCAATACCAGAGCCCGGAAAAAATCCGCAGGGTTTCACGCAATGCCGGCTGACTTTGGCGCTGGGCCAGCGGCAGGATGCGGATCACGTGAGCGACCGGGCGACGCATGCGGATCACCAGCAAGCCAAAGGAAAGCGAGGCCGCCATCCCGGTGAACACCGCAATGCTGCTGGTGAGATTGCTACCCAATAGATGGGAGATCTGCTGGCTGGTCAGGGCATCGCTCAAGGCCACCAGAAAGCCGATAACGAATAACGGCCGGGGGCTCTTCTCGCGGATGATCTGCACCGCCCGGCGCTTGTGGCCGGCACTGAACACCACCATCAGCGACATCACCAATGACGCGGCAAAGATCCCCGCGCTGGTGGCATAAGCCAGGCACAGCGCCAGCGCCCGGCCCGCCGAAACCGGCAAGAACTGGCTGGCATATATCGTCAGCGGCAGGCTGATCACCGCCGCAAAGGTGTAGGGCAGCACGTAACCGAGCAACGCCTGGCCCCGTTCACGACTGAGCAGCAGGCGATGCGCGCACAGGCGTTTGGCCAACAATCGCCCAAGTAGCCAAAGGCAGGCAAACACGGCGGCCCACACGCAGGTCAGTATCAGGAAATCGACAACGACGCTCAAGGGCGAGCGGGCCGAAGGCTGATTGACCAAATGATCCACTTCATCGGCCGCGCGGTCGGCACGCAGGCGCCAGGCGTCGAGCAGGTTTTGATTGAGATCAAGCCTGGTCTGGACCTCGTCGATGCTTGAACTGATGGCCCCCAGTAATCCGCCTTGCACCAGCGGTTCGGGGTGGGCCGGCGGCGTCGCAGCGGTCGCGGTGGCCGGCAGCCCCGGTATCGCGGCGGCTTCCAGTTGCTCGCTGCCCACAAACAGCAACGCCCCCAGCAGTATCGCGGTCTTGAGCCTGATCAAAACACCCGCTCCTTTGGCTGTGTCGGTAAGGAACTGATCGAAAAATGCCGGGCAAGTTCGGGCATTGCTAGTGGATAGCAGGACAGCGCTGCCTTCCTGGGCCACAGATTAACACTCGTGCTCGTGATCTTTGCGCTCAAGGCAAATATCAAATGTCCGCCCCTGTATTTTTCCGCACAACCCGAACCCCGACACTGCGCTCCATCGAATCATCCTCCGGAGTTGCAGCCATGCCCATTGCCTTGCTCGCGCTGACCCTCAGCGCCTTTGCCATCGGGACGACAGAGTTCGTCATCGTTGGCCTGTTACCCACTATTGGCGCCGACCTCGGCGTCAGCCTGCCGTCCGCCGGCCTGCTGGTCAGCCTGTATGCCCTTGGCGTTGCCGTCGGCGCCCCGGTGCTCACCGCCCTCACCGGCAAGGTTCCGCGCAAGTTGTTGCTGTTGTCGCTGATGGTGCTGTTTACCCTCGGCAACCTGCTGGCCTGGCAAGCACCGGGCTACGAGTCGCTGATCCTCGCACGGATCGTCACCGGCCTGGCCCACGGGGTGTTTTTCTCGATCGGTTCGACCATCGCCACCAGTCTAGTGCCGAAGGAAAAAGCCGCCAGCGCGATTGCCATCATGTTCACCGGCCTGACCGTGGCGCTGGTCACCGGCGTGCCGCTGGGGACATTCATCGGCCAGCATTTCGGCTGGCGTGAAACCTTCCTCGCCGTTTCGACACTGGGCGTCATCGCCTTCATCGGCAGCCTGATCTACGTGCCGAAAAATATCGCCCACAGCAAACCCGCGTCGTTCTTGCAGCAATTGCAGGTGCTCAAGCAACCTCGCCTGTTGCTGGTGTATGCGATGACGGCCGTCGGCTACGGCGGCACGTTCACCGCCTTTACCTTCCTCGCGCCAATACTTCAGGACCTCTCCGGCTTCAGCGCCAGCGCCGTCAGCCTGGTGTTGCTGGTCTACGGCATCTCCGTGGCCGTCGGCAATATCTGGGGCGGCAAACTGGCGGACAAACGCGGTCCGATCAGCGCCCTGAAAATCATTTTTGCCCTGCTCGCCGCCGTGTTGTTCGCGCTGACCTTCACGGCCGGCAATCCCTGGCTGGCACTGGCTACCGTTCTGGTCTGGGGTGCCGTGGCATTCGGCAACGTGCCGGGGTTGCAGGTGTATGTGGTGCGCCAGGCCGAACATCACACGCCCCATGCCGTGGACGTGGCATCCGGCCTGAACATCGCCGCGTTCAACCTCGGCATTGCCGGTGGCGCCTGGGGCGGTGGCCTGATCGTCGCCCACATGGGTTTGATCCATACCGCGTGGATCGGTGGCCTGGTGGTGCTGGTGGCGCTGGCATTGACTGCGTGGAGCGGACGTCTTGATCGCCTTGGCCCGGCCTATGCCGAGCCGGCCGACGGTTCTGCCCGCATTATCGCCGGCCATTGATAAACCCTGTGGGAGCGGGCTTGCCCGCGAAGGCGGCGGCACATCCTGCATTGATGTGACTGATACCCCCCTTTCGCGAGCAAGTCGGATCGCCGCACCGCCGCTCCCACATTGGATGGATGTGAGTTCAAGTCGAGTACCGTCCGTAGCCCCATCGAAACTTTCGCCGCCGCCCCAGAGTCATTCAAAAACAGGGGCCGTCAGGCGGGAGGCGACATGACAGCGAATCACACCGATATTCCCGCACACTCAAATGCAACCGACATGCGGGTACAGGATCCGTCCGTGACTTATCGCTTCAAGGTGCTGACGGTCAACACCCATAAAGGTTTCACCGCGCTCAACCGGCGTTTCATCCTGCCGGAACTGCGTGAAGCGGTGCGCAGCGTGTCTGCCGATGTGGTGTTTTTGCAGGAAGTCCACGGCACCCACGAGCACCACCCCAAGCGCTACACCAACTGGCCGGCGATGCCGCAATACGAATTCCTCGCCGACACCCTGTGGCCGCAGTTCGCCTATGGCCGCAATGCGGTGTACCCGGCGGGTGATCACGGCAACGCGCTGTTGTCGAAATTCCAGATCATCCGCCACGACAATCTCGACGTGTCCATCAGCGGTCACGAGAACCGCGGGATCCTGCATTGTGTGTTGCGCCTGCCAGGCGACGCCCAGGAAGTGCATGCCATTTGCGTGCATCTGGGGCTGCGCGAAAGTCACCGCACGGCGCAATTGAAGCTGCTCGCCCAGCGTCTGGACGCCCTGCCCGCCGATGCCCCGGTGATCGTCGCCGGGGACTTCAACGACTGGCGTCAGCGCGCCGATGCGTTGCTCAAACCCTGCGGACTGCGCGAAGCCTTCGCCGCGCACCACGGCAAACCGGCGCGCAGTTTCCCCGCGCGCCTGCCGGCATTGCGTCTGGACCGCATCTACCTGCGCAACCTCAAGGCCAGCCATCCGCAAGTGCTGACCACCCGCCCCTGGTCGCACCTTTCCGACCACGTCCCGCTGTCGGTGGAGATCGAGTTATGAGCAGCCAGTCGATGGAAAAAACCACACTGGATAACATCCCCGCTCCGCCGATCCGTGAGCCGACAGCGGTCGACGTCGAATACGGCTGGCAAGGCAGCAATCGCGTCGAGTTGCTGGAAAACGGTGAAGCGTATTTTCCCCGGGTATTTGACGCCCTTCGCCGGGCGCAAAGTGAAATCCTGCTGGAAACCTTCATTGTGTTCGAGGACAAGGTTGGCAATGAGCTGCAACAGATCCTGATCGAAGCTGCCCAGCGCGGTGTACGCACCACCGTCAGCCTCGACGGCTTTGGCTGCGGCGAATTGAGTACCGAGTTCCTTACCGCCCTGACCGCCGCCGGCGTGCACCTGCAAATGTTCGATCCGGCACCAAAACGCCTGGGCATCCGCACCAACTGGTTCCGGCGCCTGCACCGCAAGATAGTGGTAGTGGACGGCAGCATTGCCTTCATCGGCGGGATCAACTTTTCTGCCGATCACCTTGCCGACTTCGGTCCCGAGGCCAAGCAGGACTATTCCGTGGAGGTGCAAGGCCCGGCGGTGGCCGACATTCATCACTTCACTCTGCTGCAATGCGGTCGCCCGGCGCACGCCAAATACTGGTGGCAACGCCGTCGGCAGCGGCGTTCGGAGCTGGCCCTCAGCGATCACGATGGCCAGGTACGTCTGGTGTACCGCGACAACGGTGAACACCCGACCGACATTGAAGAGGTTTACCGCCAAGTGTTACGCCAGGCCAAGCGCCGGGTGGTGATCGCCAATGCCTACTTCTTTCCCGGCTTGCGCCTGCTGCGCGATATCCGCAACGCGGCCCGCCGGGGTGTGGATGTGCGGCTGATCCTGCAAGGGCAACCGGACATGCTGGTGGCCAAACTCGCCGCACGCATGACCTACGATTACCTGCTCAGGTCCGGGGTGAAGATCTACGAATATTGCGACCGCCCGTTGCATGGCAAGGTTGCATTGGTGGATGAAGACTGGAGCACCGTCGGCTCCAGTAACCTCGACCCGTTGAGCCTGTCGATGAATCTGGAAGCCAACGTGCTGATCCGCGACCGTGGCTTCAATCGAGTTCTGTTCGATCGCCTGGAAGACCTCAGCGACAACCATTGCAAGGCCATGTCTCACGCCATCACGCCACGCGGGCGTGTCTGGCACATGACCATAGGTTTTCTGGTGTTTCACTTCCTGCGGCATTTCCCGGCTTGGGCCGGTTGGTTGCCGGCGCATAAACCTCGCCTGAAACCCATCCCCCCTCCGACCGGGAGCGCTGACCATGAACCGCGCTGAGCCTCACATGGCAACTGACGCCAAAAGCCCGGGCAAGTCGCACTGGAGCCGCTGGAAACGACCGCTGACGATGCTGTTTTTCCTGATGCTGATCGTGTTGTTCACGATGCTCGCCCAGCGCCTTGAGTGGAACGAAGTGTTCGATAACCTGGCCGATTTCAAGGTGCGCACGCTGATCATTGCGTCGGGGCTGACCCTGGTGAGTTTTCTGGTGTACGCCTGCTTCGACCTGATCGGCCGCACCTACATCCGCCAGAACCTGACGTGGAAACAGATACTGCCCGTGGGGATCATCAGCTACGCCTTCAACCTGAACCTGAGCGCCTGGGTCGGCGGCATCGCCATGCGTTACCGGTTGTATTCGCGGCTCGGGGTCAGCAAGAGCAACATCGCGAAGATCCTTGGCCTGAGCCTGGCGACCAACTGGTTCGGCTACATGGTCATTGCCGGCGCCGTGTTCAGCAGCGGGCTGGTGCGCATGCCGCCGGGCTGGAAGCTCAGCAGCAGCGCGCTGCAAGGCGTGGGGGTCTTGTTGTTGCTGTTGAGCGCCGGCTACCTGGTAGCGTGCCAGTTTGCCAAACGTCGTGAGTGGGTGATTCGCGGTATCGAAATCGACCTCCCGTCCTTGCGCATGGCGGTGCTGCAACTGACCCTCGGTGCGCTGAACTGGTCGCTGATGGCGGCGGTGATCTTCACCTTGCTGCCGAGCAAACTGGACTATCCACTGGTACTGGGCGTGCTGTTGATCAGCGCCATCGCCGGGGTCATCACTCACATCCCGGCCGGGCTCGGCGTGCTCGAGGCGGTGTTCGTGGCATTGCTGCAACACGAGGTGTCGCGGGGCAGCCTGGTGGCCGGGCTGCTGGCCTATCGGGCGATTTATTTCATCCTGCCGTTGTTGATTGCCCTGGTGATGTACCTGTTGGTGGAGGCGAAGGCCAAGGCGTTGCGGATTGCCAGGAAACCAAAATGATTTGGGGTGTGCTTGCGCACGCCTTCGCGAGCAAGCCCGCTCCCACAGTTGATCGGTTATGAACACATTCTTTGTGAACACCTGCAGACATTGTGGGAGCGGGCTTGCCCGCGAAGGCGTGCGCAGGCACACCGCAAATCACTGGGATTGAATAATGCTCAACCGCTCCCCGACCACCATCTCGGTAATCCAGTCGACAAGGATCGAGGTATAGGCCTGCTGGGAAACCGGGTCGCTCAAGGCGTGGTCGGCACCGTCGATGATGCGGTGGGTCATTGAATGCGTCTGCTGGCAGGCCGCCCGGTAGCTCATGATCGTCGCGTGGGGCACATAGTCGTCGGTCTCGGACTGCACCAGCAGGACATCCCCGCGAAATTGCGAGCAGGCATGCAAGGCCCGGTTGCTGTCGGCACGCACCAGAGTGCCTCGGTAATCACGCAGATCCAGCTTGTCCAGGTCACGTTTCGGCGTGTGCCATTGCTCGTCGCGGTACAGCGCCGGCACCCGCAGCGCCAGCCAGCGCACCGGCCGCAGCGAAGTCAGAATCGAGGCCAGATAACCGCCATAACTGGTGCCGACCACGGCAATCGCCGAGGTATCGAGGGCCGGGTGCGCGAGCAAGCGGTCATAGGCTGCCAGCAGGTCGCGCAGATTGTCTTCGCGAGTCACCCGGGACAATGGAATGCCGGTGCCACCGGTGTGCCCGCGCAGGTCAAAGGTCAGGCATACACACCCCAAACCGGCAATGCCTTTGGCGCGTTCCAGGTCCCGCTCCTGACTGCCGCCCCAACCGTGCACAAAAAGTACGCCGGGGACTTTCGATTTGGGGCTCAGAAAAGTCCCGCTCATCTGTTCATTATCGATATCGATCTGAATGGATTCGCTTCTAGCCGTCATAGGATTTAACCGTTACGTACTTGAGGAGAAATTCACTGCTTTGCGCCGGCCCGCGATACACCTCGATGGCATCTTTCGGCAGCGGCTGATCAATGTAGGTTTCCACCGAAGACACACGAATCGCGCGCATCCCCGGATCGTTGACGAAACTCTGCAAGGCCGCCACCTCGGCACTGCTGGCACCGCCCATGCGCCAGGATTGTTCGAGCACGCCGCTGCGCTGTTTGCCGTCGCTATCGATGCCCTGAGCGATGTCGTAGTTGCGCCGTGACGCATAGAAACGCGGATAGGCTTCATCCGCGGCGCTGTCGAACACCTGCGCCTGCTTGATAGCCACCCGCACGTCATCGGCAAGGTCCAGCTTCAACAAATCGTCGTAGCTGCCCTGTACCACCAACAGGTTCGAGCCGCCATACACCTCCTCGCCCTCAGCGTCTTTGGTCAAGTATTGATCACCGCAGTAACTCAGCACCTTGTCGCCGATGAAGCTCTGGCCGACGCTGTGGGTAATCACCTGATCAAGATCCTGCTCCAGCACCACACCTTCGGTGAAGGTCGCGTCAGCCTCGGGCCTGGCCAGAATTTCATCGAACTCGTCGAGGCTCTGGATCACTTCCTGACCACGTCCGGCACAAGCGTGTATCGGCTTCAAGCGGATCGGCCCGGTGTACAACAGATGTTCCGCCGCCGGGCGAGCATCCTTCAGGCAGAACACGCTGAGACCGTCGAGTACGACGTTGCGTACCCGCTGGGAAAACAAAGGAGCCCAGCCTGGCGGCGCATGGGCATGGTGGTTGAGCAGCCCATGACTGATGGCTTTGGTGCAGATGAAATCATGGTCGACATAACCACCCCACAAATCCTGTGGTCCCTTGACCCCCAGTTGCCGGGCAGCCGCAGCGCCCACCAGCGTCTGGGTCGGCAACAGGTAGAGATCCCGACCGTCGTGCAATTGCGGATCGTAACTGCCGCCGTACTTGAGTCCCATTATCTGCGCCAGCCAGCGCGCCAGCGCACGGTTGGTCTCGACTTCGTGCAGCGGCGCGTCGGCGAGTACCGAATGGGCAACCACCAGTTTCTTGCGGTTTGTTGGGGTCATGCATCCCCCTTCAATCGACGCTTGATGAATGTAGTTGAAGGGGTGCAGGGATCAGGCCAAGGCCCGTTACGCAAAGAGGGGTTTTAAATCAGCCCGTTGCGTACAAAGTGATGGCATGGGGCCTGTTTTATTCTGCACGACGCCCTTTGATACTCCGGCATTTTGCACGACTCCAGCCCACACACCCGACCCTGTGGGAGCGAGCTTGCTCGCGATAGCGGTGTTCCAGACACATCAATGTTGAATGTCATGCCCTCATCGCGAGCAAGCTCGCTCCCACAGGAGATCGGGGGTGATGCGACTACCGTGCAACCGATCCAGGGCTCACCCCAAACCGCATCCGATAATCACTCGGCGCCAGCCCGGTAATTTTCTTGAACGTCGCGCGAAACGCGCCGGGGTCCTGATAACCCACCGTCCAGGCGATGTGATCGATGGTGCCGTTGGTGAACTCAAGCATTTCCCGGGCCTTGCCGACTCGCAGATGCTGACAGTATTCGGTAGGTTTGAGCCCGGTGGCCGTGCGGAAGCGTCGCAGGAAGGTGCGCTCTTCCAACCCTGCCTTTTCGGCCATCGCCGCCAGCGACACATCGGTCGCCCCGGTGCTTTGCAACCAGTGCTGCACCTTGAGGATCGCCGCATCGCCATGACTGAGGATCGGCGCAAAATTGCTGCCGCACTCGCTGGCGCTATCGCTGTGTTCCACCACTAGAAAACGCGCGGTATTGCTGGCAATGCTCGGTCCCAGCAGACGGTTGACCAGGCGCAAACCCAGTTCAGACCACGCCATCAGTCCCGCGGTGGTGATCAGATCGCCGTCATCGACAATCGGCGTATCGGCCTTGAGCCGTATCGCCGGATAACGTTCGGCAAAGGTCTTGGCCGAGGTCCAGTGGGTGGTAGCGCTACGACCATCGAGCAGGCCGCTTTCAGCCAACAGGATCGAGCCCACGCAAACCCCGCCCAGTGTCGCGCCGCCGGCATGTTGCTCGCGCAACCAGCGGATCAAACCCTGTGGCGCCAGGCCCTCGGAAAAGCCGGCAATCGATGGCGGGATCAACACGGCCACCAGGGCACGCTCCGGGCCGGGATGGCTGTCGAAGACCCGGACCGGCGGCTGATCACCCTCGACCTGCCAATGGCTGACCCGCAGCAGGGGCAGCTGCGCAGCCTGATGCTCGGCGGCGATCCGGTTCGCCACCCCGAACAGGTCCGTCAAGCCATGCACCGCCGCCATCTGCGCGCCAGGATAGATCAGCACACCGAGCTCGGCGATTGCCCTTTCTGCGTCCATTGTCAGTTTTCCCCCTCTTATTGTCGGTGCGGCCAATCCCCGGACCGCCTGCCAGCGCCAATACTTCATTCCACACCCACACACACTTCGAGGAAACAGTCATGGCCAAGCAAGCGCTCATCGTAGTCGATATCCAGAACGACTACTTCCCCCAAGGCAAGTGGCCACTGGTCGGCGCCGACGCCGCCGCCGACAACGCCGTCCGCCTGATCAAGGCCTTCCGTGATGCCGGTGATCCGGTGGTGCATATCCGCCACGAATTCACCTCCGCAGAGGCACCGTTCTTCACCCCGAACTCCGAAGGCGCGAAGCTGCACCCCAAAGTGATCAACCGCGCTGACGAACCGGTGGTGCTCAAGCACTTCGTCAACTCGTTCCGCGAAACCGAGCTGAAATCGATCCTCGACGAGCAAGGCATCAAGGAACTGGTGGTTGTGGGCAGCATGAGCCATATGTGCGTCGATGGCATCACCCGTGCGGCGGCGGACTTCGGCTACACGGTGACCGTGATCCACGACGCCTGCGCCACCCGTGATCTGGAATTCAATGGCGTGTCGGTTCCGGCGGCCCAGGTTCATGCGGCGTTCATGGCGGCCCTGGCGTTTGCCTATGCCAGCGTGGTGTCGACCGACGAGTTCCTCGCCCGTTGAGCGCCCCGCTCACGCTACTCACTGGAGATGGTCGACATGCTTCCCCTGACGACTCGCGAAGGCGAAACCCTCTATTACAAGCGGACAACCGGTGGTGTTCAGACACGGCTGGCCCCTGAGCGCCGAAAGCAGGGAATCGCAGATGCTCCACTTCGCCAACAATGGCATCCGCGCCAATGCGAAAGCGCCACAAGGGCTGATCGACTCGTTCAGGATGAAGGCGTGATGGAAGTTCACAAAAGCACCCTAAACAGCATCAGGGCACTCTCCGAACACATATTTGCGAGGACCTGAAGAGGTTCAATGTGCCGACTCTCATCATCCACAGCGATGACGACCAGATCGTGCCGATTCAAGAGACCGGACTGGGAAGTAATCGATTTATCAAGCATGCCGAACTGATCGGTTACCCCGGCGCATCCCATGGGCTGAGAGATACTCACAAAGACAAAGTCAATGCGAATTTCCTGACGTTTGCCAAAAACTAATTAACGGCTCATAAAAAATGCCCGATGCTTTCGCTTCGGGCATTTTTTCGCAATTCTTCAAATACATATCAACAACCATCAACCTGCTCTTGAAAAAGCCCTGTATTTGGCCTTGAGATCATCAAGACTTTTCCCACCTATAGTAGCAACTGCACCTTCGACTTCCTTTTCATCTCTAGCTGACGCAACTTTTATATAGTAAGAGCCATGCCCAGCCATCTTTTTTCTCAACAATCTTTTTTCAAGCCGAACTAAGCCCCCCCCCTTAAACACTCCAGATGCTGCCTTAAGAAAACCTGCCCCTCTTTTTTTACTGATCTTTCCTCTGAGACTTTGACTCACTTTATCATTCCTCCACTCTAAAAATATCGATCGGACTCCCTTTAGACGACTCAATGTATTCAGGAGGATTAGTTTCCGTAGAAATGATTCCTACTGAATGCCACTCCACCTCCTTGCAGAGGTAATAATAGCTCAGAATTGGATCGTTGCCATATCCGTCAAAAATCAAGGAAATCGGGACATATCGATTTGTAGCCTGAAAGCGGGTTAAGGCGCGTTGGGTAGCACAAACACGATCGGCCTTCACCAGAACCAAATGAACCTCATACTCAAAACCTATCAATAGCGCTCTTAAATCTCTAATAGCCTGCGCCTTTGAACCTATCTTCGGAATTACCACATTTACTTCTTGAGATATACAATACTCAAGAACATTTAGCTCATCCGCAAAGTCATTTCCATCCATCCCAAAAGTGACCAGTGTAGATTCTTCATGAACCAGAGCCGCTCCATACTCATCTTTATACTCAGGAAACTTCCTTTTAGCATAGTCAGAATCGACAATATACGCGCCATAAGCATCAGCTATTTTGTTTGAGATTGTCGATTTTCCAGAAGCTGGTAGCCCAATCAGTATGAAAGCTTTCCGCTGATTACTTATATCTTGTCCAACCGGAGGGGAAATTCCGCCAACCCCTAGACGAATTTCATCGTCATTCGCAATCCTATTCATCCCAATTAATTCAGAGAATATTTTTCTGCGCAACTCTTTACGAGCTTCGTCAGAACTATAGCTAGGATGTCTGAAATTCGGTCTTTTCAGTGTGTTTTCTGCGGCCATCTTTGACAAAAGCACTTCTGCCTTGGCGACCTTAACAGCTAGATCCCCCGTATCGTCACATGGTTTAAAACCAAGTGCTCTTGTCAAAAAAACTGCAGCAGCCTGATTGTCGTCCAACGGCCTCGCAAAGCTACTGCTCATCGCTTATTCCCCCGATATTCTTGCGATGGTCTGAGTGGTCGGCTCGATCCATTACTTATTCTTCCGACAGTAAAAAGGCCCTTCGCTGTCAAGCTGCGGGCCTTTCGATACAGGCTAAATCAGAACGGAATATCGTCATCAAAGCTGTCGAAATCCGGAGCCGGTTGCGGTGCGGCCTGTTGAGGGGCCGGACGCTGTGGCTGCTGTTGCGGAGCAGGACGTTGAGCCTGCTGGCGCGGAGCGGATTGCTGGTAGTTGCCGCCGCCCTGGCCCTGCTGGTCGCCCTGTGGACGGCCACCCAGCAGTTGCATGGTGCCTTGCATGTCGACCACGATTTCGGTGGTGTAACGCTTGATACCGTCTTTTTCCCACTCGCGGGTCTGCAGCTTGCCTTCGATGTAAACCTGCGAACCTTTACGCAGGTATTCGCCGGCGATTTCTGCCACTTTGCCGAACATCGATACACGGTGCCATTCGGTCTTTTCGACTTTCTGGCCGGTTTGCTTGTCGGTCCACTGTTCGCTGGTCGCCAGACTCAGGTTGGTCACGGCGTTACCGTTAGGCAAGTAGCGAACTTCGGGATCCTGGCCGCAAGTGCCGACCAATATGACTTTGTTAACCCCACGGGCCATAACGTTCTCCTAGGCTGCGCACGCTGCCCCGGCCGGGTTGTTCACCAGGCGCTCAAGGGTGGTGCGATCCAATAGTTCGGTGTCCAGTTTGATGTAAATCGCCGCCTCTTCCGCGACGATGACTGCATCTGTTACCCCTACGACCGCCTTCAGGCGCTCGACCAGACCCGCTTCGCGGATCGCCTCGGGCGACAACGGCAAGCGCAGGCTTGTGACGTAGGGAGGTTCGCGCATGGTAACAGCAAAGGCCAGCCAGAGGGCAGCCAGACCGGCGCATCCGAGGAATACAACCGACAGACCGCCATGCTGGAACAGCCAGCCACCGAGGATTCCCCCCAGTGCCGAGCCGAGGAACTGGCTGGTGGAATAAACCCCCATCGCCGTGCCCTTGCCACCTGCCGGTGAAACCTTGCTGATCAGCGACGGCAATGAAGCCTCCAGCAGATTGAACGCGGTGAAGAACACCACCGTACCGATCACCAGAGACCGCAAGCTGTCACCGAACTGCCAGAAGAATAGCTCAGTGAGCATCAACGTCACGACGGCGCCGAGTAAAACTCGTTTCATTTTGCGTTTCTTCTCGCCGTAGATAATGAACGGAATCATGGCGAAGAAAGAAATCAGCAGCGCGGTCAGGTACACCCACCAGTGCTGCTCTTTGGGCAACCCGGCTTTCTCGACCAGTGCCAGGGGCAAGGCGACGAAGCTGGACATCAACATCGCGTGCAAGACAAAAATGCCCAGGTCCAGGCGCAGCAGGTCCGGATGCTTGAGGGTCGGCATCAACGCCTGGCGCGCGACACCGGACTCACGGTGCTGCAACGGGCCGGTGGAGCGCGGCACCATGAACATCACGATCACGATGCCGAACAGCGCCATGCCGCCCGTGGCGAGGAACAGCCCGGACAACCCGAAGGCGCGGGTCAACAGCGGGCCGGCCACCATGGCCACCGCAAACGACAGGCCGATGGTCATGCCGATCATGGCCATGGCCTTGGTCCGGTGCTGCTCGCGGGTCAGGTCGGACAGCAAGGCCATGACCGCGGCGGAAATCGCCCCGGCACCCTGCAGGATTCGCCCGGCGATCACGCCCCAGATCGAATCGGCATTGGCGGCCAGCAGACTGCCGAGGGCAAAGACGATCAAGCCCAGGTAAATCACTGGGCGACGGCCGATGCGGTCGGAAATGAACCCGAAAGGAATCTGGAAAACTGCCTGGGTCAGGCCATAAGCACCAATCGCCAGACCGATCAGGGCCGGCGTGGCTCCGGCCAGATCCATCCCATAGGTCGCCAGTACCGGCAACACCATGAACATGCCAAGCATACGGAAGGCGAACACCAGGGCCAGACCGCTTGCCGCGCGGGTCTCGCTACCACTCATGCGCTCGCTGTGGGGATCGTGCATGGAAAAACCTCATGTGAACCGGCGGCGATTCTACCAGTCCGATCGATTGGCGGGGTATATCGCGACGCTTTGACGCGCATTGCTGACACACTCTTCATGTAAGACAGTAACCCTCTCGTTTGATAGTGTGCATCCATCCAGTGTTTGGCCGTATACTCCTACGTTTTCGACGCCCGCCGAGCGAGGCCACCTTGGACAAGATCCTGATTCGTGGGGCTCGAACCCACAACCTGAAGAACATCGACCTGACCCTGCCACGGGACAAGCTGATCGTCATCACCGGCCTGTCCGGCTCCGGCAAGTCGTCCCTGGCTTTCG
The DNA here is from genome assembly GCF_054343835.1 of Pseudomonas sp. GNP012. Lineage (NCBI taxonomy): Bacteria > Pseudomonadati > Pseudomonadota > Gammaproteobacteria > Pseudomonadales > Pseudomonadaceae > Pseudomonas > Pseudomonas sp. GNP012. Next base: position 4,802,090 of record NZ_JBTGUU010000001.1, read on the forward strand.
ACACCTTGTACGCCGAAGGCCAGCGCCGCTACGTCGAATCGCTGTCGGCTTATGCCCGGCAGTTCCTGTCGATGATGGAAAAACCCGACGTCGACACCATCGAAGGCCTGTCGCCAGCGATCTCCATCGAACAGAAGTCCACCTCGCACAACCCGCGTTCGACGGTCGGCACCATTACCGAAATCTACGATTACCTGCGCCTGCTGTATGCCCGCGTGGGCATCCCCCGTTGCCCGGACCACGACATTCCGCTGGAAGCGCAGACTGTCAGCCAGATGGTCGACCTGGTCCTCGCCGAACCGGAGGGCAGCAAACTGATGCTGTTGGCCCCGGTCATCCGCGAGCGCAAAGGCGAGCACCTGTCGGTTTTCGAAGAACTGCGCGCACAGGGTTTTGTCCGCGCCCGAATCAACGGCAAGCTTTACGAGCTGGACGAAGCCCCCAAGCTCGACAAGCAGAAAAAACACACCATCGATGTCGTGGTGGACCGTTTCAAGGTTCGCGCCGACCTGCAACAACGCCTGGCCGAATCCTTCGAAACCGCGCTGAAACTGGCGGACGGCATCGCCCTGGTAGCGCCGATGGACGACGAACCGGGTGAAGAGATGATCTTCTCCGCACGCTTCGCCTGCCCGATCTGCGGTCACGCCATCAGCGAGCTTGAACCCAAGCTGTTCTCCTTCAACAACCCGGCCGGCGCCTGCCCGACCTGTGATGGTCTGGGGGTAAAGCAGTTCTTCGACATCAAGCGCCTGGTCAACGGCGAACTGACCCTGGCCGAAGGGGCGATTCGTGGCTGGGACCGGCGTAACGTCTATTACTTCCAGATGCTCGGATCACTGGCCGCGCACTACAAGTTCAGCCTGGAAGTACCGTTCAACGAACTGCCCGCCGACCAGCAGAAATTCATCCTGCATGGCAGCGGTTCGCAAAACGTCGATTTCAAATACCTGAACGACCGCGGCGACATCGTCAAACGCTCGCACCCGTTCGAAGGCATCGTGCCGAACCTGGAGCGCCGTTACCGCGAAACCGAATCGGCATCGGTGCGCGAGGAGCTGGCCAAATTCCTCAGCACCCAGTCGTGCCCGGATTGCCGTGGCACCCGTCTGCGGCGTGAAGCGCGGCACGTCTGGGTCGGCGAGAAAACCCTGCCGGCGGTGACCAACCTGCCGATCGGCGATGCGTCCGAATATTTTGGCGGGCTCAAGCTCACCGGTCGGCGTGGCGAAATTGCCGACAAGATCCTCAAGGAAATCCGCGAACGCCTGCAGTTCCTGGTCAACGTCGGCCTCGACTATCTGTCGCTGGACCGCAGTGCCGACACCTTGTCCGGTGGCGAGGCCCAGCGCATTCGCCTGGCCAGCCAGATTGGCGCCGGCCTGGTGGGCGTCCTGTACATCCTTGACGAACCTTCCATCGGCCTCCATCAGCGCGATAACGACCGGCTGCTGGGCACCCTCAAGCATCTGCGCGATATCGGCAACACTGTGATCGTGGTCGAGCACGACGAAGACGCGATCCGCCTGGCCGACTACGTGGTCGACATCGGCCCGGGCGCCGGCGTGCACGGCGGGCATATCGTCGCCGAAGGCACACCGGCCGAGGTCATGGCGCATCCGGACTCGCTGACGGGCAAATACCTGTCGGGCCGGGTGAAGATCGAAGTCCCGGCCAAACGTACGCCGCGCAACAAGAAGCTGACGCTGTCGCTCAAGGGCGCGCGCGGCAACAACCTGCGCAATGTCGACCTGGAGATCCCGATCGGCCTGCTGACCTGTGTGACCGGCGTGTCCGGCTCGGGTAAATCGACGCTGATCAACAACACGCTGTTCCCGTTGAGCGCCACCGCGCTGAACGGCGCAACGACGCTTGAGGCGGCCGCCCACGACAGCATCAAGGGCCTGGAGCACCTGGACAAGGTCGTCGACATCGACCAGAGCCCGATCGGCCGCACACCGCGCTCCAACCCGGCGACCTATACCGGACTGTTCACGCCGATCCGCGAGTTGTTCGCCGGCGTGCCGGAGTCCCGCTCCCGGGGCTACGGCCCGGGGCGCTTCTCCTTCAACGTCAAGGGCGGGCGTTGCGAAGCCTGCCAGGGCGACGGCCTGATCAAGGTCGAGATGCACTTCCTGCCGGACATCTACGTGCCGTGCGACGTGTGCAAGAGCAAGCGCTACAACCGTGAAACCCTGGAGATCAAGTACAAGGGCAAGAGCATCCACGAAACCCTCGAGATGACCATCGAGGAAGCGCGGGTGTTCTTCGATGCCGTACCGGCCCTGGCGCGCAAGCTGCAAACGTTGATGGACGTCGGCCTTTCGTACATCAAGCTGGGGCAATCGGCGACCACGCTCTCCGGAGGTGAAGCCCAGCGGGTGAAGCTGTCTCGCGAATTGTCCAAGCGTGATACCGGCAAGACCCTGTATATCCTCGATGAACCGACCACCGGGCTGCACTTCGCGGATATCCAGCAACTGCTGGACGTGCTGCATCGCCTGCGCGACCACGGCAACACCGTGGTGGTCATCGAGCACAACCTGGACGTGATCAAGACCGCCGACTGGCTGGTGGACCTCGGTCCGGAAGGTGGTTCCAAGGGCGGTCAGATCATCGCCGTCGGTACACCGGAGGAAGTGTCAGAGATGAAGCAATCCCATACCGGCTACTACCTCAAGCCGCTGCTGGAGCGGGACCGGGCTTAACCGGGCGCCATGAAAAAGCCCCTGTCACTTCATCGGTGGCAGGGGCTTTTTTGTATTCGCTGAATCAGGCGTGGGATTGCAGGTAGTTCTCAAGCCCGATCAACTTGATCAGACCCAGCTGCTTTTCGAGCCAGTAAGTGTGATCTTCTTCGGTGTCATGCAATTGAACCCGCAGCATTTCGCGGCTGACGTAGTCCTTGTGCTGCTCGCAGAGCTTGATGCCTTTGCACAGCGCAGCCCGCACCTTGTATTCCAGGCGCAAATCCGCCTCGAGCATCTCGGTCACCGTGGTGCCGACATCGAGATCGTCCGGACGCATGCGCGGAGTACCTTCGAGCATCAGGATCCGGCGCATCAAGGCATCAGCGTGCCCTGCTTCCTCTTCCATCTCGTGGTTGATTCGTTCGTAGAGCTTGGTGAAACCCCAGTCCTCATACATCCGCGAATGGACGAAATATTGATCACGCGCGGCCAGTTCGCCGGTCAGCAACGTGTTGAGGTAATCGATCACATCTGGGTGGCCTTGCATCGCCCTACATCTCCCTGCTTGAAAGTTGTAGTTTGAACCAACATGCCCTTATCGTCACTCGCAAGACGCAATAAAAGCGAAGATATTCTGAGAAAACCAGCTGAAATAACGCAAAAACCGCCCAAACAAGGGCGGTTCTGCTTCTCATTTAGACTTCGTTAAGCTGTACGTTGAGCAGTTTTGCGATTGCTTCTCCATACGCCGGGTCAGCTTTGTAGAAATGTTGCAGCTGGCGATCAACCACATCACTCGTCACCCCCGCCATCGCACCGGCGATGTTGCTGACCAGCAGTGATTTCTGCTCTTCAGACATCAAGCGGAACAACGCGCCGGCGTGACTGTAGTAATCAGTGTCTTCGCGGTGGTCGTAACGATCGGCGGCACCACTGAGGGCCAATGCCGGCTCTGCGTAACGAGGTGCCTGCTTCGGCGATTCTACGTAGCTGTTTGGCTCGTAGTTCGGCGCCGCACCGCCATTGCTGCCAAAGGCCATCGATCCATCGCGCTGATAGGTGTTGACCGGACTGCGCGGAGCGTTGACTGGCAACTGTTGGTGGTTGGTGCCGACGCGGTAGCGGTGAGCATCCGCGTAGGCGAACACGCGCCCCTGCAGCATACGATCCGGCGACAAACCAACGCCTGGAACCATGTTGCTGGGACCGAACGCCGCCTGCTCGACTTCCGCGAAGTAGTTCTGCGGATTGCGATTGAGCTCCAGCTCTCCGACTTCAATCAGTGGAAACGATTTTTGCGACCAGGTTTTGGTGACATCAAACGGGTTCTCGTAGTGCGCTGCCGCCTGAGACTCGCTCATGATCTGAATGCACACACGCCATTTCGGGAAATCACCCTGCTCGATGGCATTGAACAAGTCGCGCTGGGCGTAATCCGGATCTGTACCCGCCAGGCGCGCAGCCTCCGCTGGAGCAAGGTTCTTGATCCCCTGCCGGGTCTTGTAGTGCCACTTCACCCAGTGGCGCTCGCCTTGAGCGTTGATGAGGCTGTACGTGTGGCTGCCAAAGCCGTGCATGTGGCGGTACCCGTCAGGGATACCCCGGCCGGAGAACAGGATGGTGACCTGGTGCAACGCCTCGGGCGAATGCGACCAGAAGTCCCACATCGCCTGGGCACTTTTCAGGTTGCTTTGCGGCAAACGCTTCTGGGTGTGGATAAAGTCCGGAAACTTCAATGGATCACGAATGAAGAACACCGGCGTGTTATTGCCGACAATGTCCCAGTTGCCTTCCTCGGTGTAGAACTTCAAGGCAAACCCGCGTGGATCACGCTCGGTATCGGCCGAACCGCGCTCACCGCCCACGGTGGAAAACCGCAGGAAAGTCGGGGTCTGCTTGCCGACTGCCTCAAACAGCTTCGCACTGGTGTATTGAGTGATATCGCGCGTCACGGTGAACGTACCGTAGGCACCTGAGCCTTTGGCGTGCACACGGCGCTCGGGGATGTTTTCACGATTGAAGTGGGCGAGCTTCTCGATCAGATGAAAGTCGTCGAGCAGCAGCGGGCCACGAGGGCCGGCGGAACGGGAATTCTGGTTATCGGCAACAGGAGCGCCACTGGCGGTGGTAAGCGTTTTGTTTTGGCTCATGCGATCTTCCTTCCTCTGTCGGTCTTGAACTGCCGGCTATCGGCTGAGAAGGAGTATTGACCATCAATATGACAGCTACAAATTCATTAACTTGCAGACATCGATAGATAAAAACTAATGATCATCCCCATCACATAATGACGATGTGGACGGAGGAGACGCTTGTACAAACGGCGCGTTTTTCTTACAGGCACAAAAAACCGGGCACTAGGCCCGGTTCCTTGTTTCAGACTGACGTCTTACTCGGCGGATACAGCTTCGCCAGCAGTAGCACGATCAACCAACTCGACGTACGCCATAGGCGCGTTGTCGCCAGCGCGGAAACCGCACTTAAGGATGCGCAGGTAGCCACCCTCACGGGTAGCGTAACGCTTGCCCAGGTCGTTGAAGAGCTTACCAACGATAGCTTTCGAACGAGTACGGTCGAAAGCCAGACGACGGTTAGCAACGCTGTCTGTCTTGGCCAGAGTGATCAGCGGCTCGGCAACGCGGCGCAGTTCTTTGGCTTTTGGCAGAGTCGTTTTGATCAGCTCGTGCTCGAACAGCGACACCGCCATGTTTTGGAACATGGCCTTGCGGTGCGAGCTGGTGCGGCTCAGGTGACGACCACTTTTACGATGACGCATGGTTCATTCCTTACCAAACACTACGTTCGGTGATTACGACGATCAGGCAGTCGCCTTGTCGTCCTTCTTAAGACTTGCAGGCGGCCAGTTGTCGAGGCGCATGCCGAGGGACAGACCGCGGGAGGCCAGAACGTCCTTGATTTCAGTCAAGGATTTCTTGCCCAGGTTCGGAGTCTTCAACAGTTCCACTTCGGTACGCTGAATCAGGTCACCGATGTAGTAAATGTTTTCCGCCTTAAGGCAGTTAGCCGAACGTACAGTCAGTTCCAGATCGTCAACCGGGCGAAGCAGGATCGGATCGATCTCGTCTTCCTGCTCGACAACCACTGGCTCACTGTCACCTTTGAGGTCGACGAACGCAGCCAACTGCTGTTGCAGGATGGTTGCAGCGCGGCGAATAGCCTCTTCAGGATCCAGAGTACCGTTGGTTTCCAGATCAATAACCAGCTTGTCCAGGTTAGTACGCTGCTCGACACGGGCGTTTTCCACCACGTATGCGATACGGCGAACCGGGCTGAACGAAGAGTCAAGCTGCAAGCGACCGATGCTGCGGCTTTCGTCTTCATCGCTCTGACGCGAGTCTGCCGGTTCATAACCACGACCACGAGCTACTACGAGCTTCATGTTCAGGGCGCCGTTAGACGCCAGGTTAGCGATTACGTGATCGGGATTAACGATCTCGACATCATGATCCAGCTGAATATCGGCAGCGGTAACCACCCCCGAACCCTTCTTCGACAAGGTCAGCGTAACTTCGTCACGACCGTGCAGCTTGATAGCCAGACCTTTAAGGTTCAACAGGATTTCAATGACGTCTTCCTGTACACCTTCGATGGCGCTGTACTCGTGGAGCACACCGTCAATCTCGGCCTCGACTACTGCACAGCCGGGCATTGAGGACAACAGGATGCGGCGCAGCGCGTTGCCCAGGGTATGGCCGAAACCACGCTCGAGAGGCTCGAGAGTGATCTTGGCGCGGGTTGGACTGACAACCTGCACATCAATGTGGCGGGGTGTCAGGAACTCATTTACCGAAATCTGCATGGATGCACCTATTTTCTAGCCCTTACTTGGAGTAGAGCTCGACAATCAGGCTTTCGTTGATGTCGGCGGACAGATCACTGCGAGCTGGAACGTTCTTGAAAACGCCCGACTTCTTCTCAGTGTCTACTTCTACCCATTCTACGCGGCCACGTTGGGCACACAGATCGAGAGCTTGGACAATGCGAAGTTGATTTTTTGCTTTCTCGCGAACAGCAACCACGTCACCAGCACGAACCTGGTAGGACGGTACGTTAACGGTCTGACCGTTTACGCTGATCGACTTGTGCGATACCAGCTGACGGGATTCGGCACGAGTCGAACCAAAGCCCATACGGTATACAACGTTGTCCAGACGGCATTCGAGCAGTTGCAGCAGGTTCTCACCGGTTGCACCTTTTTTGCCAGCAGCTTCTTTGTAGTAGCCGCTGAATTGACGCTCGAGAACGCCGTAGATACGACGGACCTTCTGCTTTTCACGCAGTTGGGTGCCGTAGTCGGACTGGCGACCGCGGCGTTGGCCGTGGATACCAGGTGCTGCTTCAATGTTGCACTTCGATTCGATCGCGCGCACGCCGCTCTTCAGGAAGAGATCGGTGCCTTCGCGACGAGCGAGTTTGCATTTTGGACCAATGTAACGAGCCATTCTTTACAATCTCCTGGATTACACGCGGCGCTTCTTCGGCGGACGGCACCCGTTGTGCGGGATTGGCGTCACGTCGGTGATGCTGGCGATCTTGTAGCCACAGCCGTTCAAAGCGCGGACTGCGGATTCACGACCCGGACCTGGACCTTTGACGTTGACGTCGAGGTTTTTCAGGCCGTATTCCAGCGCAGCTTGACCAGCACGTTCAGCAGCTACCTGAGCAGCAAACGGGGTGGACTTGCGGGAACCGCGGAAACCCGAACCACCGGAGGTAGCCCAGGAAAGAGCGTTACCTTGACGGTCGGTGATGGTCACGATGGTGTTGTTAAAAGATGCATGGATGTGGGCGATGCCATCAACCACTGTCTTTTTAACTTTTTTACGAGGACGAGCAGCAGGTTTTGCCATGATTAAATTCCTGTCGATTCGCTGGGGCGATTACTTGCGGATCGGCTTACGCGGACCTTTACGGGTACGCGCGTTGGTCTTGGTACGCTGACCGCGCACTGGAAGACCGCGACGATGACGCAGACCGCGATAGCAACCGAGGTCCATCAAGCGCTTGATTTTCATGTTGATTTCGCGACGCAGGTCACCTTCAGTGGTGAACTTCGCCACTTCGCCACGCAGCTGTTCAATCTGCTCGTCGCTCAGATCTTTGATCTTTGCTGCTGGGTTTACCCCAGTCTCTGCACAAATTTTCTGTGCAGTAGTGCGACCAACACCATAGATGTAGGTCAGCGAGATAACAGTATGCTTGTTATCTGGAATGTTAACGCCTGCAATACGGGCCATTCAGTGGGACTCCAATTGACAGCTACCTACGCCCCGGAAGCCAAGAAATAGGGCGCGAGATAATATCGCTGTAATAACAAATAATCAACCCGGCAGCGCACTAGCTGCCGGGCTTGAAGCACAATCACACTCAGCCTTGGCGCTGTTTGTGACGCGGTTCCGCGCTGCAAATTACTCGAACAACACCTTCGCGGCGAATAATCTTGCAGTTACGGCACAGCTTTTTCACCGATGCACGAACTTTCATCACCAACTCCTCGAACCTTATGGGTCAGCGCAGCATGCCGCTGCCGTAACCCTTCAGGTTGGCTTTCTTCATCAGGGATTCGTACTGGTGCGAAACGAGGTGCGATTGTACTTGGGACATGAAGTCCATCACAACCACGACGACGATCAGCAACGAGGTCCCGCCAAGGTAGAACGGTACGTTCGCTGCAACCACCAGGAACTGGGGCAACAGGCAGACGGCCGTCATGTAAAGAGCACCGAACATGGTCAAGCGAGTCAGAACGCCATCAATGTAGCGCGCAGACTGCTCACCTGGACGGATACCCGGAATAAAGGCACCGGACTTCTTCAGGTTTTCCGCTACGTCTTTCGGATTGAACATCAACGCCGTATAGAAGAAGCAGAAGAAAATAATCCCTGCACTAAACAGCAGAATATTCAACGGCTGACCAGGAGCGATCGACTGCGAGATGTCCTGCAACCAGCCCATACCTTCAGACTGACCGAACCAGGCACCCAACGAAGCCGGGAACAGCAAAATGCTGCTCGCGAAAATAGCCGGAATAACACCGGCCATGTTCACCTTCAGCGGCAAGTGGCTGGTCTGCGCAGCGAAGACCTTGCGGCCCTGCTGACGCTTGGCGTAGTGAACAGCAATACGACGCTGACCACGCTCAATGAACACCACGAAACCGATAATCGCTACTGCCAGCAAACCGATGGCAACCAGGGCGAAGATGTTGATATCACCCTGACGTGCAGACTCGAAAGACTGCCCGATCGCTCTCGGAAGACCGGCGACGATACCTGCGAAGATCAACATCGAGATACCGTTGCCTACACCACGCTCAGTGATCTGCTCACCCAGCCACATCATGAACATCGCGCCTGCCACAAATGTGGTTACCGCAACGAAATGAAAGCTGAAGTCAGCAGTGAACGAAACGCCCTGCCCCGCCAGACCAATGGACATGCCAATGGCCTGGACGAGAGCGAGGACGACAGTGCCGTAGCGGGTGTACTGGCTTATCTTTCGACGGCCAGCTTCACCTTCCTTCTTCAACTGCTCCAGCTGCGGGCTGACGGCGGTCATCAGTTGCATGATGATCGATGCCGAGATGTACGGCATGATCCCCAGTGCAAAGATGCTCATCCGCTCCAGCGCGCCGCCGGAAAACATGTTGAACAAGCTAAGAATGGTCCCCTCATTCTGTCGAAACAGGTCCGCGAGTCGGTCCGGGTTGATACCTGGAACCGGGATGTGTGCGCCTATTCGGTAGACGATAATCGCCAGGAACAGAAAACGCAGACGAGCCCAGAGTTCAGACATACCGCCTTTGCCGAGCGCAGAGAGAGCACCTTGCTTAGCCATTTATTCCTCGAACTTGCCGCCAGCTGCTTCGATAGCCGCACGCGCACCTTTGGTGGCGCCGATTCCCTTGCCGATAGTGACAGCGCGAGTCACTTCACCGGACAGCATGATTTTCACACGCTGTACGTTGACGTTGATCACGTTGGCATCTTTCAGGGACTGCACGGTGACGATGTCGCCTTCCACTTTAGCCAGTTCGGACAGACGCACTTCTGCGCGATCCATGGCCTTCAGGGAAACGAAACCGAACTTCGGCAGGCGACGATGCAGCGGCTGTTGACCGCCTTCAAAGCCTGGAGCAATGGTGCCACCGGAGCGAGAGGTCTGACCTTTGTGACCACGGCCACCAGTCTTACCCAAACCGCTACCGATACCACGGCCCGGACGATGCTTTTCGCGACGGGAACCCGGCGCTGGACTCAGATCATTGAGTTTCATCGATTAACCCTCGACACGCAGCATGTAGTAAGCCTTGTTGATCATCCCGCGATTCTCGGGAGTATCCTGGACTTCTACAGTGTGACCGATGCGACGCAGACCCAGACCCTTAACGCACAGTTTGTGGTTAGGGATGCGGCCGGTCATGCTTTTGATCAGCGTAACTTTAACGGTAGCCATGATCAGAAGATCTCCTTGACGCTTTTGCCACGCTTGGCGGCAATGGATTCAGGAGACTGCATTGCTTTCAAACCCTTGAAAGTGGCGTGAACCACGTTTACCGGGTTAGTCGAGCCGTAGCACTTGGCCAGAACGTTCTGAACGCCAGCAACTTCGAGGACAGCACGCATAGCGCCGCCAGCGATGATACCGGTACCTTCAGAAGCAGGCTGCATGTACACCTTCGAAGCGCCGTGAGCGGACTTCATTGCGTACTGCAGGGTGGTGCCGTTCAGATCAACCTGGATCATGTTGCGGCGAGCAGCTTCCATTGCCTTCTGGATCGCAGCAGGCACTTCACGCGACTTGCCACGGCCGAAGCCAACACGGCCCTTACCATCACCAACCACGGTCAACGCGGTGAAAGTGAAGATACGGCCGCCTTTAACGGTTTTGGCTACGCGGTTAACTTGAACCAGCTTCTCGATGTAGCCTTCGTCGCGCTTTTGGTCGTTATTTGACATAACTTAGAACTCCAGCCCAGCTTCACGAGCAGCATCAGCCAGCGCTTTAACGCGGCCGTGGTACTTGAAGCCAGAGCGGTCGAAAGCCACCTGCGAGACGCCAGCGGCCTTAGCACGCGTAGCGACCAGCTGGCCAACCTTAGTGGCCGCGTCGATGTTGCCGGTGGCACCATCACGCAGTTCTTTATCCAAAGTCGAGGCGCTTGCCAGGACTTTGTTGCCGTCGGCCGAAATGACCTGGGCGTAGATGTGCTGCGAAGAGCGGAACACGCAGAGACGCACGACTTCGAGTTCGTGCATTTTCAGGCGTGCTTTGCGAGCGCGACGCAGTCGAGTAACTTTTTTGTCGGTCATTTGCTATGCCCTACTTCTTCTTGGCTTCTTTACGACGGACGACTTCGTCCGCGTAGCGCACACCTTTGCCTTTGTACGGCTCTGGTGGACGGAAGTCGCGGATCTCGGCGGCCACTTGACCTACCAGCTGCTTGTCGATGCCCTTGATCAGGATATCGGTCTGGCTAGGAGTCTCAGCGGTGATGCCTTCCGGCAGTTCGTAATCCACTGGGTGCGAGAAGCCAAGAGCCAGGTTCAGCACTGTGCCTTTTGCTTGCGCTTTGTAACCAACACCGACCAGCTGGAGCTTGCGCTCGAAGCCTTGGCTTACGCCTTGGACCATGTTGTTTACCAACGCACGAGTGGTACCAGCCATTGCGCGAGTCTGTTGATCGCCATTGCGAGCAGCGAAACGCAGCTCACCAGCTTCTTCAACGATCTCAACGGACGAATGGATGTTCAGTTCGAGAGTGCCCTTGGCACCCTTCACCGAAAGCTGTTGGCCTGCGAATTTTACTTCGACACCGGCTGGCAGCTTAACGGGGTTCTTAGCGACGCGAGACATGCTTATCCCCCCTTAGAACACAGTGCAAAGAACTTCGCCGCCGACACCGGCAGCGCGCGCAGCACGATCAGTCATCACACCCTTGTTGGTGGAGACGATAGACACACCGAGACCGCCACGAACTTTTGGCAGATCATCGACGGACTTGTACTGACGCAGGCCTGGACGGCTAACGCGCTTCACTTCTTCGATAACCGGACGGCCTTCGAAGTACTTCAGCTCGATGGACAGCAGTGGTTTGATTTCGCTGCTGATCTGATAACCCGCAATGTAACCTTCGTCCTTCAGGACTTTGGCAACAGCTACCTTCAACGTGGAAGATGGCATGCTTACGACGGACTTTTCAGCCATCTGGGCATTACGGATACGAGTTAGCATGTCCGCTAACGGGTCCTGCATACTCATGGGCTAGACGCTCCTAATACAAAAAAATTAGCCTTGCGGCTATTACGTGTCGCCGAGAATCTCCGGGCATGAAAAACACGGGCTCAGGCGAGCCGGGTATTCTAGACACACCCCAGAAATGAATCAAGCCCCAAAAGGGGCTTGATCCAGATTCAAGGCCACCGGTGGTCAGGATCTTGCGATCCTGGACACCGAGACTTTGACAGTACTTACCAGCTGGCTTTAACCAGACCCGGTACGTCACCACGCATGGCAGCTTCACGCAGCTTGTTACGGCCGAGGCCGAACTTGCGGTAAACGCCGTGTGGACGACCGGTCAGGCGGCAGCGGTTACGCATGCGCGAAGCGCTTGCGTCACGTGGCTGCTTCTGCAGGGCTACTGTAGCTTCCCAACGCGCTTCTGGACTTGCGTTCAGATCAACGATGATAGCTTTCAGTGCTGCACGCTTCTTGGCGTACTTGGCAACCGTGAGCTGACGCTTCAGCTCGCGGTTTTTCATGCTCATCTTGGCCATGGTCCTACTCCAATCAGTTGCGGAACGGGAATTTGAACGCACGCAGCAGAGCGCGGCCTTCATCATCGTTCTTGGCAGTGGTGGTCAGGGTGATGTCCAGACCGCGGAGAGCATCGATCTTGTCGTAGTCGATTTCCGGGAAGATGATCTGCTCTTTCACGCCCATGCTGTAGTTGCCACGACCATCGAAGGACTTGGCATTCAGGCCGCGGAAGTCGCGAACCCGAGGCAGGGAGATCGACAGCAGACGATCCAGGAACTCGTACATACGCTCACGGCGCAGGGTCACTTTGACGCCGATCGGCCAACCTTCACGGACTTTAAAGCCAGCGATGGATTTGCGAGCGTAGGTCACAACGACTTTCTGGCCGGTGATCTTTTCCAGGTCAGCAACAGCGTGTTCGATGACTTTTTTGTCGCCGATCGCTTCGCCCAGACCCATGTTCAGGGTGATTTTGGTAACGCGCGGAACTTCCATCACGTTCGAAAGCTTAAGTTCTTCCTTAAGTTTCGGAGCGATTTCCTTCCGGTAAATCTCTTTTAGTCGTGCCATGGTCTTCTACCTAGCAGTGTTCAAGCATCAACCGCTTTTTGGGTCGACTTGAAGACACGAATTTTCTTACCGTCTTCTACTTTGAAACCAACGCGGTCAGCCTTGTTGGTTTCGCCGTTGAAGATGGCGACGTTGGAAGCGTGCAGTGGCGCTTCTTTCTCGACGATACCGCCCTGTACGCCCGACATCGGGTTAGGCTTGGTATGACGCTTGACCAGGTTCAGACCACCAACAACCAGACGGTTGTCAGCAAGAACCTTCAGCACCTTACCGCGCTTACCTTTGTCTTTGCCGGCGATCACGATGATCTCGTCGTCACGACGAATCTTTTGCATGTCGGATCTCCTTACAGCACTTCTGGGGCGAGCGAGACGATCTTCATGAACTTCTCAGTACGAAGTTCACGGGTCACTGGCCCAAAGATACGGGTGCCGATCGGCTCTTGCTTGTTGTTCAACAGAACAGCAGCGTTGCCATCAAAGCGGATAATGGAGCCATCAGCACGACGTACGCCGTGACGAGTGCGGACTACAACAGCAGTCATCACTTGGCCTTTTTTCACTTTACCGCGAGGAATTGCTTCCTTGACGGTAACTTTGATGATGTCACCGATACCAGCGTAACGACGATGGGAGCCACCCAGCACCTTGATGCACATAACGCGGCGAGCGCCGCTGTTATCGGCCACATCGAGCATGGATTGAGTCTGAATCATATAATTTCTCCGACCCCTAGTCCTTAGACTTCCACAGCGCGTTCGAGAACATCAACCAGCGCCCAAGACTTGGTCTTGGCCAAAGGACGAGTTTCACGAATAGTGACTTTGTCGCCGATGTGGCACTGATTGGTTTCGTCGTGCGCGTGCAGCTTAGTCGAACGCTTAACGTATTTACCGTAGATCGGGTGCTTAACGCGACGCTCGATCAGAACGGTGATGGTTTTGTCCATCTTGTCGCTGACAACACGGCCAGTCAGCGTACGGACAGTTTTTTCGGCTTCAGCCATGATTACTTACCTGCCTGCTGGTTGAGCACAGTCTTCACGCGAGCGATGTCACGCTTAACTTGCGAGAGCAGATGAGACTGCCCCAACTGGCCAGTTGCTTTCTGCATACGCAGATTGAACTGGTCGCGCAGCAGGCCGAGCAGTTGCTCGTTCAGCTGCTGTGCGGATTTTTCACGAAGTTCATTCGCTTTCATCACATCACCGTCCGTTTAACAAAGGAGGTGGCGAGCGGCAGCTTTGCAGCAGCCAGGGCGAAAGCCTCACGCGCCAGCTCTTCAGAAACACCCTCGATTTCATACAGGACTTTGCCTGGCTGAATCTGGGCAACCCAGTATTCCACGTTACCCTTACCTTTACCCATCCGAACCTCGAGAGGTTTTTTGGAGATCGGCTTGTCCGGGAATACACGGATCCAGATCTTGCCGCCACGTTTTACGTGACGGGTCAGAGCACGACGCGCTGACTCGATCTGACGAGCGGTGAGACGACCACGAGCAACAGACTTCAGCGCGAACTCGCCGAAGCTGACTTTGCTACCGCGCAATGCCAAGCCACGGTTGTGACCAGTCATTTGCTTGCGGAACTTCGTACGCTTTGGTTGCAACATTTGGCGTACCCCTTACTTAGCAGCTTTTTTACGAGGCGCTGGTGCTTGTGGTTTCAGTTCTTCTTGGCGACCACCAATTACTTCGCCTTTGAAGATCCAAACCTTTACACCGATCACACCGTAAGTGGTGTGAGCTTCGTAGTTGGCATAGTCGATGTCGGCACGCAGGGTGTGCAGTGGCACACGACCTTCGCGATACCATTCAGTACGTGCGATTTCAGCACCGCCGAGACGACCGCTCACTTGGATTTTGATGCCTTTGGCACCAATGCGCATGGCGTTCTGTACAGCGCGCTTCATAGCGCGACGGAACATTACGCGACGCTCCAGCTGCTGAGCTACGCTCTGCGCAACCAGCATACCGTCGAGCTCCGGCTTGCGGATCTCTTCGATATTGATGTGCACAGGCACACCCATTTGCTTGGTCAGGTCCTGACGCAGTTTCTCAACATCTTCACCTTTCTTCCCGATAACGATACCTGGACGAGCGGTGTGGATGGTGATGCGTGCAGTTTGGGCCGGACGATGGATATCGATACGGCTTACGGACGCGCTTTTTAGTTTGTCTTGGAGGTACTCACGCACATTCAGATCTGCGAGCAAATAGTCCGCATAAGTCCGACCGTCTGCGTACCAGACGGAGGTGTGCTCCTTGACGATTCCCAGGCGAATGCCAATGGGATGTACTTTCTGACCCATCTCTTCGACTCCGTTACTTGTCAGCAACCTTGACAGTGATATGGCAAGACCGCTTGACGATGCGATCAGCACGGCCTTTGGCACGTGGCATGATGCGCTTCAGCGAACGCCCTTCGTTGACGAAAACGGTGCTGACCTTCAGGTCATCAACATCTGCGCCTTCGTTATGCTCGGCGTTGGCTACGGCCGACTCCAGCACTTTCTTCATGATCTCGGCGGCTTTCTTACTGCTGAAAGCCAACAGGTTGAGCGCTTCGCCCACCTTCTTCCCGCGGATCTGGTCGGCGACCAAGCGGGCTTTCTGGGCGGAGATTCGAGCGCCCGACAACTTAGCGGCTACTTCCATTTCCTAACCCCTTAACGCTTGGCTTTCTTGTCTGCCACGTGCCCGCGATAAGTGCGGGTACCGGCGAACTCGCCCAGTTTGTGGCCGACCATGTCTTCGTTCACGAGAACTGGGACGTGCTGACGACCGTTGTGTACTGCGATGGTCAGACCGACCATTTGTGGCAGGATCATCGAACGACGCGACCAGGTTTTCACCGGTTTGCGATCGTTCTTTTCCGCCGCCACTTCGATCTTCTTCAGTAGGTGAAGATCGATAAAAGGACCTTTTTTCAGAGAACGTGGCACTGTCGTATCCCTCTATTTACTTGCGACGACGGACGATCATTTTGTCGGTACGCTTATTACCACGAGTCTTCGCGCCCTTAGTCGGGAAGCCCCATGGCGATACCGGATGACGACCACCAGAGGTACGACCTTCACCACCACCATGTGGGTGGTCAACCGGGTTCATGGCAACACCACGAACGGTTGGGCGAACGCCACGCCAGCGTTTGGCACCGGCTTTACCCAGCGAACGCAGGCTGTGCTCGGAGTTCGAGACTTCGCCCAGGGTCGCACGGCATTCAGCCAGGACTTTACGCATTTCACCGGAACGCAGACGCAGGGTAACGTACACGCCTTCACGAGCGATCAGCTGAGCCGAAGCACCAGCGGAACGAGCGATCTGTGCGCCTTTACCTGGCTTCAGTTCGATGCCGTGTACGGTAGAACCGACTGGAATGTTGCGCAGTTGCAGAGCGTTGCCTGGCTTGATTGGAGCCAGAGCGCCTGCGATCAGCTGGTCGCCAGCACTCACGCCTTTAGGGGCGATGATGTAGCGGCGCTCGCCGTCTGCGTAGCAGAGCAGTGCGATGTGAGCAGTACGGTTTGGATCGTATTCGATACGCTCGACAGTGGCGACGATGCCATCTTTGTCGTTGCGACGGAAATCGACCATACGGTAATGCTGCTTATGACCACCACCGATGTGACGAGTGGTAATACGGCCATTGTTGTTACGACCACCAGTCTTCGATTTCTTCTCGAGCAGCGGTGCGTGAGGAGCGCCTTTATGCAGCTCCTGGTTGACCACCTTGACCACAAAACGGCGGCCAGGGGAAGTCGGTTTGCATTTAACGATTGCCATGATGCACCCCTTCCTTACTCAGCACTGCTGCTGAAATCGAGATCTTGGCCTGGCTGAAGGGAGATAACTGCCTTCTTCCAGTCATTACGCTTGCCCAGACCGCGAGCAGTGCGCTTGCTCTTACCCAGAACATTCAGGGTAGTTACACGCTCTACTTTCACGCTGAACAGGCTTTCGACGGCCTTCTTGATTTCCAGCTTGGTTGCGTCAGTAGCAACCTTGAAAACGAACTGGCCTTTCTTGTCTGCCAGAACCGTAGCCTTCTCGGAAACGTGCGGGCCAAGCAGAACTTTAAATACGCGTTCCTGGTTCATCCCAGCAGCTCCTCGAATTTCTTCACGGCCGACACGGTGATCAACACCTTGTCGTATGCGATCAGACTAACTGGATCGGAACCTTGCACATCACGTACATCTACGTGTGGCAGGTTACGAGCAGCCAGGTACAGGTTCTGATCAACAGCGTCCGACACGATCAGAACGTCGGTCAGGCTCATGTTGTTCAGCTTGCCCAGCAGGTCTTTGGTTTTCGGCGTTTCAACGGCGAAATCCTGAACCACGACCAGACGATCAGTACGCACCAGCTCAGCAAGGATGGAACGCATTGCTGCGCGATACATCTTCTTGTTCAGCTTCTGGGAGTGATCCTGTGGACGAGCTGCGAAAGTGGTACCGCCGCCACGCCAGATTGGGCTACGGATAGTACCGGCACGAGCACGGCCAGTACCTTTCTGACGCCATGGGCGCTTGCCGCCACCACGAACGTCGGAACGGGTCTTTTGCTGCTTGGAACCCTGACGGCCGCCGGCCATGTAGGCCACGACTGCTTGGTGAACCAGCGTCTCGTTGAATTCGCCGCCAAATGTCAGTTCGGAAACTTCGATCGCTTGAGCGTCATTTACATTTAATTGCATGTCAGCTTCCCCTTAACCGCGAGCCTTGGCTGCTGGACGTACAACCAAGTTGCCGCCAGTAGCGCCAGGAACAGCGCCCTTGACCAACAACAGATTGCGTTCAGCGTCCACGCGCACTACTTCGAGGGACTGCACGGTCACGCGCTCAGCGCCCATATGACCGGACATTTTTTTGCCCTTGAATACACGACCAGGAGTCTGGCACTGGCCGATAGAGCCTGGAACGCGGTGGGATACGGAGTTACCGTGGGTGTTATCTTGCCCGCGGAAATTCCAACGCTTGATCGTACCCTGGAAGCCTTTACCCTTGGATTGACCGGTTACATCAACCAGTTGACCAGCGGCGAAGATTTCAGCGTTGATCAGATCGCCGGCCTGGTACTCGCCTTCTTCAAGGCGGAATTCCATTACGGTACGACCAGCGGCAACGTTCGCTTTAGCGAAGTGGCCAGCCTGAGCTGCTGTTACACGCGAAGCACGACGCTCGCCGACAGTGACTTGCACTGCACGATAGCCATCGGTCTCTTCAGTTTTGAACTGGGTGACGCGATTCGGCTCGATCTCAATGACCGTGACCGGAATGGAGACACCTTCTTCGGTGAAAATACGGGTCATACCGCATTTACGACCGACTACACCAATAGTCATGTTGTAAACCTCATGAGTGTACGGGGCTTTCACCCGCTATGGCCGCCCATTTCAGAGCGTTACACGACTAAGACCGAGTCTTAGCCGAGGCTGATCTGCACTTCCACACCGGCCGCAAGATCAAGCTTCATAAGAGCATCAACGGTTTTATCCGTTGGCTGGACGATGTCCAGAACGCGCTTATGAGTACGGATCTCGTACTGGTCACGCGCGTCTTTGTTGACGTGCGGGGAGACCAGAACGGTGAACCGCTCTTTACGGGTAGGCAGTGGAATTGGACCACGCACTTGAGCACCAGTACGTTTCGCGGTTTCCACGATTTCCTGGGTTGATTGGTCGATCAGGCGATGGTCGAAAGCCTTCAACCTGATACGGATTTGCTGATTTTGCATTGGATTTCAGACTCCGGCTGCTATTCCCACCGGGCGCAATACGCCCGTTAAAAGGAGGCGCAATTCTATAGACGCCCCAGATAGGTGTCAACCCAATAAAAAAGCCCCCGCTGAGCGGGGGCTTTTCAAAGCATCGAAGCTATCTCAAAAGAGATGCTTACTCGATGATTTTGGCTACGACGCCAGCGCCGACGGTACGACCGCCTTCACGGATAGCGAAACGCAGACCGTCTTCCATCGCGATGGTTTTGATCAGGGTAACAGTCATCTGAATGTTGTCACCTGGCATTACCATTTCAACGCCTTCTGGCAGCTCGCAGTTACCAGTCACGTCAGTAGTACGGAAGTAGAACTGTGGACGGTAGCCTTTGAAGAACGGAGTGTGACGACCGCCTTCTTCCTTGCTCAGAACGTAAACTTCTGCGGTGAACTTGGTGTGCGGCTTAACCGAACCTGGCTTGACCAGAACCTGACCACGCTCAACGTCGTCACGCTTGGTGCCACGCAGCAGAACGCCGCAGTTCTCGCCAGCACGACCTTCGTCGAGCAGTTTACGGAACATTTCAACACCGGTGCAGGTGGTGACGGTAGTGTCACGCAGACCAACGATTTCCAGTGGATCCTGTACGCGAACGATACCGCGCTCGATACGACCAGTCACAACAGTACCACGACCAGAGATCGAGAATACGTCTTCGATTGGCATCAGGAACGGCTTGTCGATAGCACGCTCTGGCTCTGGGATGTAGGTGTCCAGAGTTTCTACCAGCTTCTTGACGGCAGTGGTGCCCATCTCGTTGTCATCTTTGCCTTCCAGCGCCATACGGGCCGAACCAATGATGATTGGAGTGTCGTCGCCTGGGAAGTCGTAAGTGCTCAGCAGATCGCGCACTTCCATCTCTACCAGTTCCAGCAGCTCAGCGTCGTCTACCAGGTCAGCCTTGTTCAGGAAAACCACGATGTACGGAACGCCTACCTGACGGGACAGCAGGATGTGCTCACGGGTTTGTGGCATCGGACCATCAGCGGCCGAGCAAACCAGGATCGCGCCGTCCATCTGGGCAGCACCGGTGATCATGTTCTTCACGTAGTCAGCGTGACCTGGGCAGTCAACGTGAGCGTAGTGACGAATGTTCGAGTTGTACTCGACGTGCGCGGTGTTGATGGTGATACCACGAGCTTTTTCTTCTGGCGCGCTGTCGATCTTGTCGAATTCAACGATTGCGGAACCGAAAACTTCGGAGCAAACGCGAGTCAGAGCTGCGGTCAGAGTGGTTTTACCGTGGTCAACGTGACCGATGGTGCCAACGTTGACGTGCGGTAGGGAACGATCAAATTTTTCTTTAGCCACGACAATTAACTCCTTGCCTAAAGGACTGAATCAGCCTTGTTTTTTGGTAACGGTTTCGACGATGTGCGACGGAGCCGTATTGTATTTTTTGAATTCCATAGAGTAGCTTGCGCGACCCTGGGACATCGAACGAACGTCGGTCGCATAACCGAACATCTCGCCCAACGGAACTTCAGCACGGATCACCTTACCGGAAACCGTGTCTTCCATACCCAGAATCATGCCGCGACGACGATTGAGGTCGCCCATCACGTCACCCATATAGTCTTCAGGCGTAACAACCTCTACCGCCATGATCGGCTCGAGCAACTCACCACCGCCCTTCTGGGCCAGTTGCTTGGTCGCCATGGAAGCAGCCACCTTAAACGCCATCTCGTTGGAGTCGACGTCGTGGTAAGAACCATCAAACACGGTAGCCTTCAGGCCGATCAGCGGATAGCCGGCAACAACGCCGTTCTTCATCTGCTCTTCGATACCCTTCTGGATAGCCGGGATGTATTCCTTAGGAACCACACCACCCACTACTTCGTTCAAGAATTGCAGACCTTCCTGACCTTCGTCAGCAGGAGCAAAACGGATCCAGCAATGACCGAACTGGCCACGACCACCGGATTGACGAACGAACTTGCCTTCGATTTCGCAGTTCTTCGTGATGCGCTCACGATAGGAAACCTGAGGCTTACCGATGTTGGCTTCGACGTTGAACTCACGGCGCATCCGGTCAACCAGGATGTCCAGGTGCAGCTCGCCCATGCCAGAGATGATCGTTTGACCAGTCTCTTCATCAGTCTTGACGCGGAAAGACGGGTCTTCCTGAGCAAGTTTGCCCAGAGCGATACCCATTTTTTCCTGGTCATCCTTGGTCTTAGGCTCTACGGCAACCGAAATAACCGGCTCCGGGAAGTCCATGCGAACCAGGATGATTGGCTTGTCAGCGTTGCACAAGGTTTCACCAGTGGTGACGTCCTTCATGCCGATCAAGGCCGCGATGTCACCAGCGCGCACTTCCTTGATCTCTTCACGGGCGTTTGCGTGCATCTGCACCATACGACCCACACGCTCTTTCTTGCCTTTGACCGAGTTGATCACGCCGTCGCCGGAGGCCAACACGCCCGAGTAAACGCGGACGAAGGTCAAGGTACCCACGAATGGGTCGGTAGCGATCTTGAACGCCAGAGCCGAGAACGGCTCGTTGTCGTCTGCATGACGCTCCATCTGCTTTTCCTCGTCATCCGGGTCAGTACCCTTGATGGCAGGAATGTCAGTTGGTGCAGGCAGGTAGTCGATAACGGCGTCGAGAACCAGGGGAACACCCTTGTTCTTGAAGGAAGAACCACAAACAGCCAGAACGATCTCACCAGCGATAGTACGCTGACGCAGAGCACCCTTGATTTCCTCGATGGAGAGCTCTTCCCCTTCGAGGTACTTGTTCATCAGCTCTTCGCTGGCTTCGGCCGCAGCCTCAACCATGTTGTTGCGCCACTCTTCAGCCAGCTCCTGCAGTTCAGCAGGGATGGCTTCACGACGAGGAGTCATACCCTTGTCGGCATCGTTCCAGTAAACGGCTTCCATGGTCATCAGATCGATCTGACCCTGGAAGTTGTCTTCGGAACCGATAGCCAACTGGATAGGCACCGGAGTGTGACCCAGGCGCTGCTTGATCTGAGCGATCACGCGCAGGAAGTTAGCACCGGCACGGTCCATCTTGTTCACGTAAACAATACGTGGAACGCCGTACTTGTTGGCTTGACGCCATACGGTTTCGGACTGAGGCTCAACGCCGGAGGTGCCGCAGAACACAACGACCGCGCCGTCGAGTACACGCAGGGAACGCTCAACTTCAATAGTGAAGTCTACGTGACCCGGGGTATCGATGACGTTGAAGCGGTATTGGTCTTTGTGCTGCTTGGCCGAACCCTGCCAGAAGGCGGTAATGGCAGCAGAAGTAATGGTAATACCACGCTCCTGCTCCTGAACCATCCAGTCAGTGGTCGCAGCGCCGTCATGCACTTCGCCCATCTTGTGGCTTTTGCCAGTGTAAAAAAGGACGCGCTCGGTGGTGGTGGTTTTACCAGCATCCACGTGAGCAACGATACCGATGTTACGGTAGCGATTAATCGGTGTAGTACGAGCCATAAAGCCCTCGCAAAATGAGTGACGCTAGAATTAGAAGCGGTAGTGCGAGAAAGCCTTGTTGGCTTCAGCCATACGGTGCACGTCTTCACGCTTCTTAACTGCAGCACCTTTACCTTCGGCGGCGTCCAACAGTTCGCCAGCCAAACGCAGAGCCATAGACTTCTCGCCGCGCTTGCGGGCGAAGTCTACCAACCAGCGCATTGCCAGAGCGTTACGACGGGAAGGACGAACCTCGACCGGAACCTGGTAAGTAGCACCACCAACGCGGCGCGACTTCACTTCGACCAGCGGAGCGATGGCGTCGAGTGCTTTTTCGAAGAGTTCCAGGGGATCGGTGCCGGCCTTACGAGCCTTCACGGTATCCAGGGCACCATAAACGATACGCTCGGCAACGGCTTTCTTGCCGCTTTCCATTACGTGGTTCATGAATTTGGCGAGGATTTGGCTTCCGTATTTCGGATCGTCCAGAATCTCACGCTTGGCTGCTACGCGACGTCTTGGCATTGATAAGCCCTCAAACGGTCTTCAGGTTAGCCCGGGACAGATCCTGTGGATACGTGCCCGACCTTACTCTTATCGACTCAATAAAATGAATAACTGCAAAACGGCCGATTACTTCGGACGCTTGGTACCGTACTTCGAACGACCCTGGTTACGACCTTTAACACCGGAAGTATCCAACGAACCGCGAACGGTGTGGTAACGAACACCTGGCAAGTCTTTTACACGACCACCGCGGATCAGTACCACGCTGTGCTCTTGCAGGTTGTGGCCTTCACCACCGATGTACGAGGAAACCTCGAAACCGTTGGTCAGACGCACACGGCATACTTTACGCAGTGCCGAGTTAGGTTTTTTCGGCGTGGTGGTGTACACACGGGTGCACACGCCACGGCGTTGCGGGCAGTTCTGCAGCGCAGGCACGTCGGATTTCTCGACGATACGCTTACGCGGCTGACGTACCAGCTGGTTGATAGTTGCCATCTACTAGCTCCACTGTTGTCTTGCGACGCTATTGTCTTGCAAGAAAAGCAAAATGGCAGGAACGAGTTCCCGCCAAATTTAGGGGTACAAGAGTCTAAAGAGGATCTTGTCCCCAGTCAAGGCAAGGCCCCGCCCTCCCCGCTCATCCAATCTCGACAATTTGTCTCGATTCGATGAACGGAGTGACCAGGGCCTCACACTCATTTACCGCAGAACTCAGTTACCGCTCGAGTTCAGCGCTTCGGTCAGTGCAGCTTCCACTTCACTGGCGCTTACGCGCAACGGTTTGTCTGCATCACGGCGACGCTTACGCTCGCTGTGATAAGCCAGACCGGTACCAGCCGGGATCAGACGACCCACGACCACGTTTTCTTTAAGGCCGCGCAGGTAATCGCGCTTGCCGGTTACCGCCGCTTCGGTCAGTACGCGGGTGGTTTCCTGGAAGGAAGCCGCCGAGATGAACGATTCAGTGGACAACGACGCCTTGGTGATACCCAGCAGTACACGAGTGAACTTGGAGACAAACTTGTCTTCAGTCGCCAGGCGCTCGTTCTCTACCAGTACGTGAGTCAGTTCCATCTGGTCGCCCTTGATGAAACTGGAATCGCCGGATTCAGCGATTTCAACTTTACGCAGCATCTGACGCAGGATGGTCTCGATGTGCTTGTCGTTGATCTTCACGCCTTGCAGACGGTAGACGTCCTGGATCTCGTTAACGATGTACTTGGCCAGCGCACTCACACCCAGCAGACGCAGGATGTCGTGTGGATCGCTCGGACCGTCGGAGATAACTTCGCCGCGGTTTACCTGTTCGCCTTCGAACACGTTCAGGTGACGCCACTTCGGAATCAGCTCTTCGTACGGATCGCTACCGTCGTTCGGGGTAATGACCAGACGGCGCTTGCCTTTGGTCTCTTTACCGAACGCGATGGTGCCGCTGACTTCAGCAAGAATCGACGCTTCTTTCGGACGACGGGCTTCGAACAGGTCGGCAACACGCGGCAGACCACCGGTGATGTCACGGGTCTTCGAAGTTTCTTGCGGAATACGAGCGATAACATCACCGATCGCAATCTTCGCACCGTCCGCTACACCGACCAGGGCGTTGGCTGGCAGGAAGTACTGAGCGATTACGTCAGTGCCTGGCAGCAACAGATCCTTGCCGTTGTCGTCGACCATCTTCACGGCTGGACGGATGTCCTTACCGGCAGCTGGACGATCCTTGGCGTCGAGTACTTCAATGTTGGTCATACCGGTCAATTCGTCAGTCTGACGCTTGATCGTGATGCCTTCTTCCATGCCCACGTAGGTCACGGTACCTTTCATTTCGGTAACGATCGGGTGAGTGTGCGGATCCCACTTGGCCACGATGGCGCCAGCGTCGACCTTGTCACCTTCTTTAACCGAAATCACGGCACCGTACGGCAGCTTGTAACGCTCACGCTCACGACCGAAGTCATCAGCGATGGCCAGCTCACCGGAACGGGACACGGCAACCAGGTGACCGTCCACTCGCTCAACGTGCTTCAGGTTATGCAGACGGACGGTACCGCCATTCTTCACCTGAACGCTGTCGGCTGCAGAGGTCCGGCTTGCCGCACCACCGATGTGGAACGTACGCATCGTCAGCTGGGTACCCGGTTCACCGATGGACTGGGCAGCGATAACGCCGACCGCTTCACCGATGTTCACCTGGTGACCACGAGCCAGGTCACGACCGTAGCACTTGGCGCAAATGCCGTAGCGGGTTTCGCAGCTGATCGGCGAACGCACGATCACTTCGTCGATGCTGTTCAGCTCGATGAACTCGACCCACTTCTCGTCTACCAGGGTGCCAGCAGGAACGATGACGTCCTCGGTACCCGGCTTGAATACGTCACGGGCAATAACACGACCCAATACGCGCTCACCCAACGGCTCTACAACGTCACCGCCTTCAATGTGCGGAGTCATCAGCAGACCGTGCTCGGTGCCGCAATCGATCTCGGTTACAACCAGATCCTGCGCCACGTCCACCAGACGACGAGTCAGGTAACCCGAGTTCGCCGTTTTCAACGCGGTATCCGCCAGACCTTTACGAGCACCGTGAGTGGAGATGAAGTACTGAAGTACGCTCAAACCCTCACGGAAGTTCGCAGTAATCGGCGTTTCGATGATGGAGCCGTCCGGCTTGGCCATCAGGCCACGCATACCGGCGAGCTGACGAATCTGTGCTGCGGAACCCCGCGCACCCGAGTCGGCCATCATGTACATCGAGTTGAACGACTCCTGGTCGACTTCGACGCCATGACGGTCGATGACTTTCTCTTTCGAGAGGTTGGCCATCATCGCCTTGGAAACTTCGTCGTTCGCCTTGGACCAAAGGTCGATCACTTTGTTGTACTTCTCGCCCTGGGTTACCAGGCCGGAGGCGTACTGGCTCTCGATCTCTTTCACTTCGTCGGTGGCTGCACCGATGATGCGGGCTTTTTCATCCGGGATAACGAAGTCGTTAACACCGATGGAAACGCCGGAGATGGTCGAGTAGGCAAAACCGGTGTACATCAACTGGTCAGCGAAGATAACGGTCTCTTTCAGACCAACCACGCGGTAGCACTGGTTGATCAGCTTGGAGATCGCCTTTTTCTTCATCGGCAGGTTGACGACGTCGTACGACAGACCTTTTGGCACAACCTGGAACAACAGCGCACGGCCGACAGTGGTGTCGACGATACGGGTGTTGGTCACGCTGCCGCCGTCACGGTCGTTGACGGTTTCGTTGATCCGGACTTTGACCTTGGCGTGCAGTGCGGCTTCGCCGGCACGGAACACTCGGTCAACTTCCTGCAGATCCGCGAATACACGACCTTCGCCCTTGGCGTTGATCGCTTCACGCGTCATGTAGTACAGACCCAATACAACGTCCTGCGACGGAACGATGATTGGCTCACCGTTGGCTGGCGACAGAATGTTGTTGGTCGACATCATCAACGCACGCGCTTCCAGCTGGGCTTCCAGCGTCAGCGGTACGTGCACGGCCATTTGGTCGCCGTCGAAGTCGGCGTTGTACGCGGCGCAGACCAGAGGGTGCAGCTGGATAGCCTTACCTTCGATCAGTACCGGTTCAAACGCCTGGATACCCAGACGGTGAAGGGTCGGTGCACGGTTGAGAAGAACCGGGTGTTCGCGAATCACTTCAGCGAGAACGTCCCAAACTTCCGGCAGCTCGCGCTCGACCATCTTCTTGGCAGCTTTGATGGTGGTTGCGAGACCACGCATTTCCAGCTTGCCGAAAATGAACGGCTTGAACAGCTCGAGAGCCATCTTCTTCGGCAGACCGCACTGGTGCAGACGCAGGGTCGGACCTACGGTAATTACCGAACGGCCGGAGTAGTCAACACGCTTACCGAGCAAGTTCTGACGGAAACGACCCTGCTTACCCTTGATCATGTCAGCCAGGGATTTCAGAGGACGCTTGTTGGAACCCGTGATAGCGCGGCCACGACGACCGTTGTCGAGCAGTGCGTCGACGGCTTCCTGCAACATACGCTTTTCGTTGCGCACGATGATGTCCGGGGCGGACAGATCCAGCAGGCGCTTCAAACGGTTGTTACGGTTGATCACTCGACGATACAGATCGTTGAGGTCGGAAGTCGCGAAACGACCGCCATCGAGCGGGACCAGTGGACGCAGATCTGGCGGCAGAACCGGCAGAACGGTCAGCACCATCCACTCTGGCAGGTTGCCGGAACCCTGGAAGGCTTCCATCAACTTCAGACGCTTGGACAGCTTCTTGATCTTGGTTTCCGAGTTGGTTTGCGGAATTTCTTCACGCAGACGGCCAATCTCGTGTTCCAGGTCGATAGCGTGCAGCAGTTCGCGGACAGCTTCGGCACCCATGCGGGCATCGAAATCGTCGCCGAATTCTTCCAGCGCTTCGAAGTACTGCTCGTCGTTCAGCAGCTGACCTTTTTCAAGGGTGGTCATGCCTGGATCGATAACGACGTAGCTCTCGAAGTAGAGAACGCGCTCGATATCACGCAGGGTCATGTCCATCAGCAAGCCGATACGGGACGGCAGCGATTTCAGGAACCAGATGTGGGCAACCGGCGAGGCCAGTTCGATGTGCGCCATGCGCTCACGACGAACTTTTGCCAGCGCGACTTCAACGCCGCACTTCTCGCAGATCACACCGCGGTGCTTCAAGCGCTTGTACTTACCGCACAGGCACTCGTAATCCTTTACCGGGCCAAAGATCTTGGCGCAGAACAGGCCGTCACGCTCAGGTTTGAACGTACGGTAGTTGATGGTTTCCGGCTTTTTAACTTCACCGAACGACCACGAACGGATCATCTCAGGCGATGCCAATCCGATACGGATGGCGTCGAACTCTTCGACTTGACCCTGGTTTTTCAGCAAATTCAGTAGGTCTTTCAAGGCCTTTCCTCCTGGCGGAGCAGAGAGCGGGCAATCCTGCCCCGCTCTCGATTCGCGTCACGTGTTATTCGGTTTCCAGATCGATATCGATGCCGAGGGAACGAATTTCCTTGATCAACACGTTGAAGGACTCGGGCATGCCCGGCTCCATACGGTGATCGCCATCCACGATGTTTTTGTACATCTTGGTACGGCCGTTCACATCGTCCGACTTCACTGTGAGCATTTCTTGCAGAGTGTAAGCGGCACCGTATGCTTCCAGTGCCCAGACCTCCATCTCCCCGAAACGCTGACCACCGAACTGCGCCTTACCACCCAGCGGCTGCTGGGTAACCAGGCTGTACGAACCGGTAGAACGCGCGTGCATCTTGTCGTCTACCAAGTGGTTCAGCTTCAGCATGTACATGTAGCCAACGGTGACCGGGCGCTCGAACTTGTTGCCGGTACGGCCGTCGGTCAGCTGCATCTGGCCGCTTTCTGGCAGGTCCGCCAGTTTCAGCATGGCCTTGATTTCGCTTTCCTTGGCGCCGTCGAACACTGGAGTGGCCATAGGAACGCCGCCACGCAGGTTTTGAGCCAGGTCCAGGATTTCCTGGTCCGAGAAGTCATCGAGGCTTTCCTGACGACCGCCGATCTCGTTATAGATCTCGTGCAGGAATTTACGCAGCTCGGCAACTTTACGCTGCTCTTCAATCATGCGATTGATCTTCTCGCCCAGACCTTTAGCCGCGAGGCCCAGGTGGGTTTCAAGGATCTGACCAACGTTCATACGCGAAGGTACGCCCAACGGGTTGAGGACGACGTCGACCGGGGTGCCATTGGCATCGTGCGGCATGTCTTCAACCGGCATGATCACGGAGACCACACCCTTGTTACCGTGACGACCGGCCATCTTGTCGCCCGGTTGGATGCGACGACGGATTGCCAGGTAGACCTTGACGATTTTCAGCACGCCTGGAGCCAGGTCATCACCTTGCTGCAGTTTGCGCTTCTTGTCTTCGAACTTGTCGTCCAGCAGACGGCGACGATCAACGATGTAGGCCTGAGCCTTCTCGAGCTGCTCGTTCAGAGCGTCTTCAGCCATGCGCAGTTTGAACCACTGGCCGTGCTCAAGACCGTCGAGAACTTCGTCGGTGATGTCCTGGCCTTTCTTCAGACCGGCGCCGCCTTCGGCTTTGTGGCCGACCAGAGCGGAACGTAGACGTTCGAAAGTAGCACCTTCAACGATACGGAACTCTTCGTTCAGGTCCTTGCGGATCTCGTCCAGCTGGGACTTCTCGATCGACAGGGCACGAGCATCACGCTCAACGCCGTCGCGGGTGAAGACCTGTACGTCGATGACAGTACCTTTGGTACCGGTAGGTACACGCAGGGAGGTGTCTTTAACGTCGCTGGCTTTTTCACCGAAGATCGCACGCAGCAGTTTTTCTTCCGGAGTCAGCTGGGTCTCGCCTTTCGGAGTGACCTTACCGACCAGGATATCGCCTGCGCCAACTTCAGCACCTACGTAAACGATACCGGCTTCGTCCAGCTTGTTCAGTGCCGCTTCACCCACGTTCGGGATGTCGGCAGTGATTTCCTCTGGGCCAAGCTTGGTGTCACGAGCCACACAGGTCAGTTCCTGGATGTGGATCGTGGTGAAACGGTCTTCCTGAACAACACGCTCGGACAGGCAGATGGAGTCTTCGAAGTTGAAGCCGTTCCATGCCATGAACGCGATGCGCATGTTCTGACCCAGAGCCAGTTCACCCATGTCGGTGGACGGGCCGTCGGCCATGATGTCGCTACGCTGAACCCGATCACCCTTACGCACCAGCGGACGCTGGTTGATGCAGGTGTTCTGGTTGGAGCGGGTGTACTTGGTCAGGTTGTAGATGTCGACACCAGCTTCACCGGTTTCAACTTCGTCATCGGCAACACGAACCACGATACGGCTGGCGTCGACGGAATCGATCACGCCGCCACGACGAGCCACGACGCAAACGCCGGAGTCACGGGCTACGTTACGCTCCATGCCGGTACCTACCAGCGGCTTGTCAGCGCGCAGGGTCGGTACAGCTTGACGCTGCATGTTCGAACCCATCAACGCACGGTTGGCGTCGTCGTGCTCGAGGAACGGAATCAGCGACGCAGCAACCGAAACTACCTGCTTCGGCGATACATCCATCAAGGTGACGTCTTCCGGCGCCTTGACGGTGAATTCGTTCAAGTGACGAACAGCTACCAGCTCGTCGATCAGGACTTTCTTGTCGTTCATCGTGGCCGAAGCCTGAGCGATCACGTGATCAGCTTCTTCGATGGCGGACAGGAACACGATCTCGTCGGTGACCAGAGCGTCTTTCACCACGCGGTACGGGCTCTCGAGGAAGCCGTACTGGTTGGTGCGCGCATAAGCGGCCAGGGAGTTGATCAGACCGATGTTCGGACCTTCCGGCGTTTCGATCGGGCAGACACGACCGTAGTGAGTCGGGTGTACGTCACGAACTTCAAAGCCGGCACGCTCACGAGTCAGACCGCCAGGGCCGAGTGCAGAAACACGGCGCTTGTGGGTGATCTCGGACAGCGGGTTGTTCTGGTCCATGAACTGGGACAGCTGGCTGGAACCGAAGAACTCTTTCACCGCCGCAGCCACTGGCTTGGCGTTGATCAGGTCTTGCGGCATCAGGCCTTCGCTTTCAGCCATCGACAGACGCTCTTTGACCGCACGCTCAACACGCACCAGGCCAACGCGGAACTGGTTCTCGGCCATTTCGCCTACGCAGCGAACACGACGGTTACCCAGGTGGTCGATGTCATCGACGATGCCTTTACCGTTACGGATGTCGACCAGGGTCTTCAGTACCGCGACGATGTCTTCCTTGCACAGCACGCCCGAACCTTCGATCTCGGTGCGACCGATACGACGGTTGAACTTCATCCGGCCGACCGCAGACAGGTCATAGCGCTCAGGGCTGAAGAACAGGTTGTTGAACAGGGTCTCGGCAGCGTCTTTGGTTGGCGGCTCGCCAGGACGCATCATGCGATAGATCTCGACCAGCGCTTCCAGTTGGTTGCTGGTGGAGTCGATCTTCAAGGTGTCGGAGACGAACGGACCGCAGTCGATATCGTTGGTGTACAGAGTTTCGATGCGAACAACGCCGGCCTTGGCGATTTTTGCCAGGATCTCGGTGTTCAGCTCGGTGTTGCACTCTGCCAGGATTTCGCCGGTTGCCGGATGCACGATGACCTTGGCGGTTGTGCGACCCAGGACGTAGTCCAGAGGCACATCCAGCTCTTTGATACCGGCTTTTTCCAGCTGGTTGATGTGGCGAGCGGTGATACGACGACCTTGCTCGACAATAACCTTGCCTTTGTCATCCTGAATATCGAGGACAGCGATTTCACCGCGCAGGCGCTGAGGCACCAGCTCCAGGCTCAGAGTCTCGCCCTTCACGTGGAATACGTTGGTGGTGTAGAACGCGTCCAGCACTTCTTCGGTGGTATAGCCGAGCGCGCGCAGCAGAACCGATGCAGGCAGCTTGCGACGACGGTCGATACGCACGAATACGCAGTCTTTCGGGTCGAACTCGAAGTCCAGCCACGAACCGCGGTATGGAATGATGCGCGCGGAGTACAGCAGTTTACCGGAGCTGTGCGTCTTGCCACGGTCGTGGTCGAAGAACACGCCCGGGGAACGGTGCAGCTGGGAAACGATTACACGCTCGGTACCGTTGATTACGAAGGTACCGTTTTCAGTCATCAGGGGAATTTCACCCATGTAGACTTCTTGCTCTTTGATGTCCTTGATCGCTTTGTTCGACGATTCTTTGTCGAAAATGATCAGGCGCACTTTTACCCGCAAAGGTACGGCGTAAGTTACACCGCGCAATACGCATTCTTTGACATCAAATGCCGGTTCGCCCAGACGATATCCGACGTACTCCAGCGCAGCATTGCCGGAGTAGCTGATGATCGGGAAAACGGATTTGAAGGCCGCATGCAGGCCCACGTCGCGGAACTGATCTTTAGTCGCTCCCGCTTGCAAGAATTCACGATACGAATCCAGCTGGATGGCCAGGAGGTACGGCACATCCATGACGTCCGGCAACTTGCTAAAGTCCTTGCGGATACGTTTTTTCTCAGTATATGAGTAAGCCATCAGCGTTCCCCAGCTTGGTCACCTGCTTGTTTGGCCCCTCCCGACGGGAGCAGCCAGAAAATCGTGCAAACCCCATGGTTTGCTCCACCGCATCGGGTGGTTACAGCACGTTATCAGCACCGACCCAGTCGGCTGCCAATAACGGAAAAAGGCCGGTGGCAAGAGCCACCAGCCATCAGCCTGTCGCTTAACGCTCGGGCTGGAGGAGCAAAGTCGATGCTTACTTCAGCTCGACTTTAGCGCCTGCTTCTTCCAGAGCTGCTTTGGCTTTGTCAGCTGCGTCTTTGGCAACAGCTTCCAGAACCATGGCAGGTGCGCCGTCAACTACAGCCTTGGCTTCTTTCAAGCCCAGACCGGTCAGTTCACGTACAGCCTTGATCACGTTAACTTTCTTCTCGCCAGCTTCGGTCAGCATGACGTTGAATTCGGTTTGCTCTTCAGCAACGGCAGCAGCAACAGCTGGACCAGCCGATGCAGCAGCAGCGGTAACACCGAATTTTTCTTCGAAAGCTTTGATCAGCTCAACAACTTCCATTACGGACATGTTGCCAACTGCTTCAAGGATATCGTTCTGAGAGATAGACATGAATCTAATTCCTGATATTGGGGACGGCCTACGCGACCATCGAAAAAAACAAAAAACGCGAGAAGTTGACGAGCCTTAGGCTGCAGCAGCTTCTTTCTGGTCGCGAATTGCCGCCAGAGTACGAGCCAATTTGCTGGTAGCGCCTTGAATCACGCTCATCAGCTGAGAAATTGCTTCGTCACGGGTCGGCAGAGTTGCCAGTACGTCGATTTGGTTAGCTGCGAGGAACTTGCCCTCGAACGCAGCTGCCTTGATCTCGAACTTGTCCTGACCCTTTGCGAATTCCTTGAAGATCCGGGCAGCAGCGCCTGGATGTTCCTTGGAGAACGCAATCAGGGTAGGGCCGGTGAACACGTCGTTGAGGACACTGAATTCAGTGTCAGCAACAGCGCGCTTGAGCAGGGTGTTACGTACAACACGTACGTAAACGCCAGCTTCACGAGCCTCTTTACGGAGTCCGGTCATCGCGCCTACTGTTACGCCACGGGCATCAGCCACGACAGCGGACAGAGCGACTTTGGCAGCCTCGTTGACTTCAGCGACGATGGCCTTCTTGTCTTCGAGTTTAATTGCCACGGGTTTAACTCCTGCTTGTTACCGTTTCATCTGGTCGAAACCGGATGTCGTTTTGGTGTCTGATTCGGTAAGGAACCGGGAGCACCATCTGCGTAGGCTTGTGGTTTAAGACTTGCGTCGCCTACGGTCTTGGATAGCCCCCGCCAGGCAGGGACCCCAATTTTTCAATTGGCGCAATCGCTTGCGCCAATCTGTGTCTTACGCGTCGAGCGAGCTCTGGTCGATAACCAGACCTGGGCCCATGGTGGTGCTCAGGGTAACGCGCTTGACGTAGATGCCTTTCGAGGAAGCTGGCTTGATACGCTTCAGATCAGCGATCAGGGCTTCAACGTTTTCCTTCAGCTTGACGGCGTCGAAGCCGATCTTGCCAACGGAAGTGTGGATGATGCCGTTTTTGTCGGTGCGATAACGAACCTGACCAGCCTTGGCGTTTTTAACCGCGGTAGCTACGTCTGGAGTTACGGTGCCGACTTTAGGGTTAGGCATCAGGCCGCGTGGACCGAGGATCTGACCCAACTGACCTACAACGCGCATTGCATCCGGGGATGCGATCACTACGTCATAGTTCAGGTCGCCGCCTTTCATTTCGGCAGCCAGGTCGTCCATACCTACACGGTCAGCGCCGGCAGCCAGAGCGGCTTCAGCAGCTGGACCCTGGGTGAACACAGCAACGCGAACGGTCTTGCCAGTGCCGTGTGGCAGCACGGTAGCGCTACGAACGACCTGGTCGGATTTACGCGGGTCAACACCCAGGTTTACAGCTACGTCGAACGACTCGCTGAACTTGACAGTCGACAGCTCGGCCAGCAGAGCAGCGGCGTCTACAAAGTTGTAGGACTTGCCTGCTTCGATTTTGCCGGCGATAGCCTTTTGACGCTTGGTCAGCTTAGCCATTACACACCCTCCACGTTAAGGCCCATGCTACGAGCAGAACCGGCGATAGTACGCACGGCTGCTTCCATATCAGCTGCAGTCAGATCCGCGTTTTTGGTTTTCGCGATTTCTTCCAGCTGAGCACGAGTTACGGTGCCAACCTTAACGGTGTTCGGACGAGCGGAACCGCTGGTCAGACCGGCCGCCTTCTTCAGCAGAACCGAAGCAGGGGTGGATTTGGTTTCGAAAGTGAAGCTACGGTCGCTGTAGACAGTGATGATCACTGGAGTCGGCAGACCTGGCTCAAGACCCTGGGTACGGGCGTTGAAAGCCTTGCAGAATTCCATGATGTTCACGCCGTGCTGACCCAGAGCAGGACCAACAGGTGGGCTTGGGTTAGCCTGAGCGGCCTTCACTTGCAGCTTGATGTAAGCGGTAATCTTCTTGGCCATGAGGCACTCCAATTACGGGTTCGAACGCCTCGAGAGGCTCCCCGGTTACTTGCGCGTTTATCCCAGTGACGACAAAACCCCACAGCCTACGGCTGCGGGGTTGGGATTTTTGCTCAGCTAGACCTTTTCGACCTGGCTAAACTCGAGCTCCACCGGAGTAGAGCGACCGAAAATGAGCACAGCGACCTGAATCCGGCTCTTTTCGTAGTTAACTTCTTCAACAACACCGGTAAAGTCCGCGAATGGACCATCATTGACACGTACCGACTCGCCTGGCTCGAACAACGTCTTCGGCTTCGGCTTGTCGCTACCGTCAGCAACGCGGCGCAGAATCGCTTCTGCTTCCTTATCGGTGATCGGTGCGGGCTTGTCGGCGGTACCGCCGATGAAACCCATCACCCGAGGAGTATCCTTGACCAAGTGCCAGGTACCCTCGTTCATATCCATCTGCACCAGCACGTAGCCAGGGAAGAATTTGCGTTCGCTTTTGCGCTTCTGGCCATTGCGCATTTCAACCACTTCTTCAGTGGGAACCAGAATCTCGCCGAAGCCGTCTTCCATACCGGCCAGCTTTACGCGCTCGATCAGCGAGCGCATTACATGCTTCTCGTAACCGGAGTAAGCATGCACAACATACCAACGCTTAGCCACGGGACACCCTTAGCCGACAATCAAGGAAACAAGCCAGCCGAGCAGGGAATCAAGCCCCCACAACAGCAACGCCATAACCAGAACAACAGCCACCACAATAAGGGTGGTCTGCGTGGTTTCTTGGCGAGTTGGCCAAACGACTTTACGAATCTCGGTGCGAGCTTCCTTAACCAGTACAAAGAAAGACTTGCCCTTGGCCGTCTGCAGGCCTACAAAGGCAGCTACAGCAGCAATGGCAAGTAATGCGAGTACGCGGTACAGGATCGGCGAAGCAGAAAAGTACTGATTGCCAACAACGCCAACAACCACCAGAGCGACTACTACAAGCCACTTGAGGAGGTCGAAACGAGAGCCTTGAGCTTCAGCTTTAGGAGTCATCTATGAAGATCCTGTGAAAAGAAAGCCAGACACACCAGGTGAATCTGGCAGGTCAGGAGGGAATCGAACCCCCAACCTACGGTTTTGGAGACCGTCGCTCTGCCAATTGAGCTACTGACCTAAAACAAAATCAGGCCGACCATTATGCCGACCCGAAAAAGACTTTACAACACTTACCAGGCAATCCCGATTGCAACACCAGCATCTGCGACACCGACAACCCCGAAAACACAACGAGGCGCAACCACAACCACCTAAAACAAAGGCAGATATTTTCATATCTGCCTTGTTATATGGAGCTCTTGAGCGGATTTGAACCGCTGACCTCACCCTTACCAAGGGTGTGCTCTACCAACTGAGCTACAAGAGCGTAACACTGCGCAAAACCTGTAAACTTGGAGCGGGTAGCGGGAATCGAACCCGCATCATCAGCTTGGAAGGCTGAGGTTCTACCACTAAACTATACCCGCGAGGCTTACAGCTCTCGCTAAAATGGTGGAGGGGGAAGGATTCGAACCTTCGAAGTCGTAGACGTCAGATTTACAGTCTGATCCCTTTGGCCGCTCGGGAACCCCTCCTAAGCGAGCCGGCATTCTACATCATGCCAGCCTTCTGTCAAGCATTTTCTCAATTAAATCTTGAGGTTAGCTGCGTTGACCTCGCTTCACTTCGTTAACCGTTTCCGGTGTTCGCTGTGGAGCGGGCGCCATTCTATGCAAACTACTCAGTGGGCGCAACCCCCTCGCACGGCATTATTTTATGTTTTAACTCATTGAATTCTTTAGAAAGGTTTTGCAGCTGCAGATCGTCCAGCCAACGCCGGCTTTCTGGTGCAATACGCACCCAATACCCTGCGCTTTCCGAGCCCCTGGGCAGGGATTGGTATTTGACCTCCATCCCGCTCAACCGACGCTCAACCGCCTGCGCAGCGTCCTGGCGCGTATACCCCCCCAGATAAAGGCAGCCATTGCCTGACGAGACAGCCTTAGCCTTGTCTTTGGAGGCGTCACCCGCTTCGCTCAACAGACGTATATCCTGCTGGGACCCGCGATACAGGCTCAAAGGCGTGACATCCTTCGCGCGCAGCGGAGCCTCTTGTTGATGCCAGATGTAGTAAAAGCCATTGAGGACAAGCAGCAGCAGAAACAACCAACGCATAAAAACCTCAGGACAAGGGACAGGCCATGGCCAATCCGACAAACACCAAGTCCGGAACCACCCTGGCCCGAGGCATGACCTCAGAAACCAGGCTCGCATCCCCCCCGGTGAGGAATACGACAAAGTCCTCACCCCAGTAGCTGCGCGCCAACTCGAGCTGAGTCATTACGAAGCCGCGCAACATCAACAAACAACCACGCTCGACAGCCTCGACAGTCGCACGACCCGGAACAAGACTTTCCAGAGCCTGCTCCGCCGCCAGATCTCCGTAACGAATTTTACGCGTATGGGTACGCAACTGGTTGCGCATCAACGGCATGCCCGGACAGATGAAACCACCCAGGTGCTCTCCATCAGAAGCGATAAAGTCAGCAGTCACGGCCGTACCGAAGTCGAGCACCAGGCACGCACCTGAAGCCAGATGAAAGCCTCCAAGCATTGCAAGCCACCGATCCAGGCCCAACCGCTCAAACTCTTCATAACCGTTGCGCACACCTGACATTTCGCGAGCAGGCGCTGCGCACACTATCGGCACATCAAAGGTATCCTTCAGCAATGACGTCAGCGCACCGGTCTCTTCCGCAGTCCTGACGCTCACCAGCCGGCAAAACGTGAGGGCAAGCCCTTTGAGCTCCCCCAACCCCTCAAGCAATGCGAGATTGGAATCGACAACCCCCTCACCAAGCACTTGCCCGGCATTCGCCGCAAGCACGCGCCACTTGATGAAACTATTCCCACAATCGAGCTCAAGAATCATCACGCAACCTCAGGCTCAATTCACCACCACTGAAGACTTTCTCCACACCATCCACCTTCAGGCGCAGGGCACCCTGGCCATCAATACCAAGCACCTCACCATCAATTTGATTGACACCGGCAATCAACGACACGCTTCGCCCCTGCCACAGGTGATTTTGCTCCCACTCTGACTGAATGGCCAAAAAACCACCCGCCTGATGACGAGCCAGGTATCGCTGCAGCATCTCCCCCAACATAGCGACCAATTGGTTGCGATCAAACGATTTGCCTGATTCGAGCCGCATGGAGGTCCACTGCTGATCCACCTCGTCAGCGGACTGCATGTTCACATTGATTCCCACCCCCAGAACCACGTGGCACACATCAGCAGGGTCACCAACCAGCTCGAGCAGTATTCCAGCGATCTTTTTCTGCCCCACCAGAACATCGTTGGGCCACTTCAATCCAGCGGCTGCAATACCAAGCTCACGCAACGTCTGCAAAACAGCGAGCCCAACGACGAGACTCAAGCCCTCCAACTGGCGCATTCCACCATCAATGCGCAGCACCAGGCTGTAATAGACGTTTTCTGCGAAGGGACTGACCCATTTGCGCCCCCGTCGCCCGCGCCCGGCTGTCTGCCGCTCCGAAAGCACAAGAAATGGCGCAGACTGCCCCCGCTCTATAGCACGCAGCGCCTCGGCGTTCGTGGAGTCGATTGAATCGTACACCTGGACGGGCCAGTCGCAAGAAATCGCCCGGGCACTTATCTCGGAAGAATCGAGCAGCGCTAATGGCGCGGACAATTGATAGCCGCGCCCACGAACTTTATGGATGGACAATCCCAGCTCAGCTTCTAAATGCTGAAGCTGCTTCCACACGGCGCTACGACTGACGCCCAGGGCAGCACCCAATGCTTGACCCGAATGGAATCGGCCATCTTTTAGAAGCTTTAACAACGTCAGCATGCAGGTCTCGCCTCACAATGAGGCCCGCATGATAGCCACGCGCCGAGCTATTGCATAGAAATCCAGTAGCCGTGACTTTTCTGCGGACAAAAACAAAACCCCTACCTGCATACGCAGATAGGGGTTTCGGAATTTAATCTTGACGATGACCTACTCTCACATGGGGAAACCCCACACTACCATCGGCGATGCATCGTTTCACTTCTGAGTTCGGGATGGGATCAGGTGGTTCCAACGCTCTATGGTCGTCAAGAAATTCGGGTACTGAGTCGTGGCCAGTTGGCCTCGCTTCAGCAAATTGGGTATGTGATAGCTTCGGTGTTTTGTGAGTCTTTCGAACTTTCGGTTCGTTTCGTCTTCACACACCGCAATCTGGTTGCTCTGGATTAGAGAGCCGACGCAAATTGCTTGGGTGTTATATGGTCAAGCCTCACGGGCAATTAGTATTGGTTAGCTCAACGCCTCACAGCGCTTACACACCCAACCTATCAACGTCGTAGTCTTCGACGGCCCTTCAGGGGACTCAAGGTCCCAGTGAGATCTCATCTTGAGGCAAGTTTCCCGCTTAGATGCTTTCAGCGGTTATCTTTTCCGAACATAGCTACCCGGCAATGCCACTGGCGTGACAACCGGAACACCAGAGGTTCGTCCACTCCGGTCCTCTCGTACTAGGAGCAGCCCCTCTCAAATCTCAAACGTCCACGGCAGATAGGGACCGAACTGTCTCACGACGTTCTAAACCCAGCTCGCGTACCACTTTAAATGGCGAACAGCCATACCCTTGGGACCGGCTTCAGCCCCAGGATGTGATGAGCCGACATCGAGGTGCCAAACACCGCCGTCGATATGAACTCTTGGGCGGTATCAGCCTGTTATCCCCGGAGTACCTTTTATCCGTTGAGCGATGGCCCTTCCATACAGAACCACCGGATCACTAAGACCTACTTTCGTACCTGCTCGACGTGTCTGTCTCGCAGTCAAGCGCGCTTTTGCCTTTATACTCTACGACCGATTTCCGACCGGTCTGAGCGCACCTTCGTACTCCTCCGTTACTCTTTAGGAGGAGACCGCCCCAGTCAAACTACCCACCATACACTGTCCTCGATCCGGATAACGGACCTGAGTTAGAACCTCAAAGTTGCCAGGGTGGTATTTCAAGGATGGCTCCACGCGAACTGGCGTCCACGCTTCAAAGCCTCCCACCTATCCTACACAAGCAAATTCAAAGTCCAGTGCAAAGCTATAGTAAAGGTTCACGGGGTCTTTCCGTCTAGCCGCGGATACACTGCATCTTCACAGCGATTTCAATTTCACTGAGTCTCGGGTGGAGACAGCGCCGCCATCGTTACGCCATTCGTGCAGGTCGGAACTTACCCGACAAGGAATTTCGCTACCTTAGGACCGTTATAGTTACGGCCGCCGTTTACCGGGGCTTCGATCAAGAGCTTCGCGTTAGCTAACCCCATCAATTAACCTTCCGGCACCGGGCAGGCGTCACACCCTATACGTCCACTTTCGTGTTTGCAGAGTGCTGTGTTTTTAATAAACAGTCGCAGCGGCCTGGTATCTTCGACCGGCGTGGGCTTACGGAGCAAGTCCTTCACCCTCACCGGCGCACCTTCTCCCGAAGTTACGGTGCCATTTTGCCTAGTTCCTTCACCCGAGTTCTCTCAAGCGCCTTGGTATTCTCTACCCAACCACCTGTGTCGGTTTGGGGTACGGTTCCTGGTTATCTGAAGCTTAGAAGCTTTTCTTGGAAGCATGGCATCAACCACTTCGTCACCAAAAAGGTAACTCGTCATCAGCTCTCGGCCTTAAGATCCCGGATTTACCTAAGATCTCAGCCTACCACCTTAAACTTGGACAACCAACGCCAAGCTGGCCTAGCCTTCTCCGTCCCTCCATCGCAATAACCAGAAGTACAGGAATATTAACCTGTTTTCCATCGACTACGCTTTTCAGCCTCGCCTTAGGGACCGACTAACCCTGCGTCGATTAACGTTGCGCAGGAAACCTTGGTCTTTCGGCGTGGGTGTTTTTCACACCCATTGTCGTTACTCATGTCAGCATTCGCACTTCTGATACCTCCAGCAAGCTTCTCAACTCACCTTCACAGGCTTACAGAACGCTCCTCTACCGCATCACCCGAAGGTGATACCCGTAGCTTCGGTGTATGGTTTGAGCCCCGTTACATCTTCCGCGCAGGCCGACTCGACTAGTGAGCTATT
>NZ_JBTGUU010000001.1:4847500-5545000 GCF_054343835.1 Pseudomonas sp. GNP012
GCAGGGCACCTACGGACTTGCTTCAGAGATGATTTGGTTATATTTTATACAGTTATTTCATCTTCATCATGTCATTCATCTTTTCCAATTCATCTTTTTCAAAGTCAAAACCACTTATGACCAAAGAATCGTCTAAAGCGCCGCCGCTTTACCCGAAGACCCACCTGCTCGCCGCAAGTGGAATCGCCGCCCTTCTCAGCCTGGCGCTCCTGGTATTCCCTTCCAGCGATGTTGAAGCCAAAAAAACGACCCTGAGTCTTGAACTGGAAAGT
Source organism: Pseudomonas sp. GNP012 (assembly GCF_054343835.1). Classification (NCBI taxonomy): domain Bacteria; kingdom Pseudomonadati; phylum Pseudomonadota; class Gammaproteobacteria; order Pseudomonadales; family Pseudomonadaceae; genus Pseudomonas; species Pseudomonas sp. GNP012. Next base: position 4,847,773 of record NZ_JBTGUU010000001.1, read on the forward strand.
CCTGCTGAACAACTGACACAAGATCAAGACGCTGCTGACGTCGTTCAAGCCACAAATGAACCTGTAACCCCCCCCTTCGCGCAGATCGACAACAGCGCCGAGGACACCCAGGAAACCGCTCAAGCCGAACCAGCGCCGGTCGTTGAAGAAAAGAAGCCGGCAAGCCACAGGGAAGTGATCGTCGCCAAGGGCGATACCCTCTCCACGCTGTTCGAGAAAGTCGGGCTTCCAGCCACATCGGTGCATGAAATACTGGCCAGCGACAAGCAGGCCAAGCAGTTCAGCCAGCTCAAGCGCGGCCAAAAACTTGAATTCGAACTGAGCCCTGACGGCCAGTTGACCAACTTGCACAGCAAGCTCAACGACGTCGAAAGCATCAGCCTGACCAGGAACGACAAGGGCTACACGTTCAATCGCATCACTGCGAAACCGACCGTGCGCTCCGCTTATGTTCATGGCGTGATCAACAGCTCGCTGTCGCAGTCCGCGGCCCGAGCGGGCCTGTCCCACAGCCTGACCATGGACATGGCCAGCGTGTTCGGCTACGACGTGGACTTCGCCCAGGACATTCGCCAGGGCGACGAATTCGACGTGATCTACGAGCAAAAAGTGGTCAACGGCAAGGCCGTCGGCAATGGCCCGATCCTGTCAGCGCGCTTTACCAACCGCGGTAAGACCTACACCGCCGTTCGCTACACCAACAAACAAGGCAACAGCAGCTACTACACCGCTGACGGCAACAGCATGCGCAAGGCGTTCATCCGCACACCGGTGGACTTCGCCCGCATCAGCTCGAAATTTTCCATGGGCCGCAAGCACCCGATCCTGAACAAGATCCGCGCCCACAAAGGCGTCGACTACGCAGCACCGCGCGGCACGCCGATCAAGGCAGCCGGTGATGGCAAGGTCTTGCTGGCCGGTCGCCGTGGTGGCTACGGCAATACCGTGGTCCTCCAGCACGGCAATACCTACACCACGCTCTACGGCCACATGCAAGGCTTCGCCAAAGGCGTGAAGACTGGCGGCACGGTGAAGCAGGGCCAGGTGATTGGCTATATCGGTACCACTGGCCTCTCCACTGGCCCGCACCTGCACTACGAGTTCCAGGTCAATGGTGTGCACGTCGACCCGTTGGGCCAGAAACTGCCAATGGCCGATCCGATTGCCAAGGCCGAACGCGCACGTTTCCTCGCCCAAAGCCAGCCCCTGATGGCGCGCATGGATCAGGAAAAAGCCACTATGCTGGCTTCGAGCAAGCGTTAAGTCATGGCGCTCTATATAGGTGTGATGTCCGGGACCAGCCTTGATGGCCTGGATATCGCGCTGATCGAGCAAGCCCCGGCGATCAGGTTGATCGCCTCACACTACATTCCGATGCCCGACTCCCTGCGCGCCGAGCTGCTCGGCTTATGCGCCAGCGGCCCGGACGAAATTGCCCGCTCCGCCATCGCCCAGCAGAACTGGGTGAAACTGGCAGCGCAAGGGATTCACACCCTCCTCGCTCAACAGCAACTGAAGCCTGACGACATTCGTGCCATTGGCAGCCATGGCCAGACCATCCGCCATGAACCGGCACGCGGCTTCACCGTGCAGATCGGCAACCCGGCATTGCTGACGGAGCTGACCGGCATCACCGTGGTCAGCGACTTCCGCAGCCGCGACGTCGCTGCCGGGGGACAAGGTGCACCGCTGGTTCCCGCCTTTCACGAAGCCTTGTTTGAAGAACGGGGCGGGAATCGTGCAGTACTGAACGTAGGCGGCTTCAGCAATCTCAGCCTTATCGAGCCCGGCAAGCCGGTAGCCGGTTTCGACTGCGGCCCGGGCAATGTGCTGCTGGACGCCTGGATTCACCAGCAACGCGGCGACCACTTTGACCGTGACGGCCAATGGGCTGCCAGCGGCAACATTCAACCGGTGCTGTTGAATGCGCTGCTGAGTGACCCATTCTTTGTGACCAAAGGCCCGAAGAGTACCGGGCGGGAAGTGTTCAACCTGCCATGGCTGACGCAGCATCTGGCGCAACTGCCAGCCTTCTGCGCCGAAGATGTTCAGGCGACGCTGCTTGAACTGACCGCACTGACCATCATCGAATCACTGCAAAGCGCCCAGACAGACACGCAGGAACTGCTGGTCTGCGGCGGCGGCGCCCACAACACAGCCTTGATGAACCGCCTGGCCAGCCTGTTGCCAAACGCCAGTGTCAGCAGCACCGCGACTTACGGTGTAGACCCCGACTGGGTCGAAGCCATGGCCTTCGCGTGGCTGGCTCATTGCTGCCTCGAAGGCATCGCGGCCAACCGTCCGAGCGTTACCGGTGCCCGCGGGTTGCGCGTACTCGGCGCCATTTACCCCGCATAAATCCTCCACACAGCAAAACGCCGCAAGACCCTGAGGCCGTGCGGCGTTCTGTGGAACAGGTGCGCTGATCAGATCGAGAACGAAGAACCGCAGCCACAGGTGGTGGTCGCATTCGGGTTCTTGATGACGAAGCGCGAACCTTCCAGACCTTCCTGGTAGTCCACCTCGGCACCGGCCAGGTACTGGAAGCTCATCGGATCGACCACCAGGCTCACACCTTCGCGTTCGACGATAGTGTCGTCATCGGCCACTTCCTCATCGAAAGTGAAACCGTACTGAAAACCTGAACAACCGCCGCCCGTAACGAATACGCGCAGCTTCAAGCGATCATTCCCCTCTTCATCGACCAGGCTCTTCACCTTGTGCGCGGCACCGTGGGTGAATTGCAAAGCCGTGGGGGTGAAGGATTCGACGCTCATGCTGACTATCTCCCGGCGTTACGCCGTCATATTGCGTGATGACGCGCATTATCCGCTTCTCCTAGAAAAGCGGTCAACTATTGTTATGGTATATCAACCAATCCGATCGCCGGCCCGAAATGCAAAAAGGCCCGTCAGACGGGCCTTTTGCTGTACGCGATAAACCTTACGGCAGCATGCCGGCGTGGGAGAGACCCAGACGCTCATCCAGCCCGAACAGAATGTTCATGTTCTGCACGGCCTGCCCCGACGCCCCTTTGACCAGGTTGTCGATCACCGACAGCACCACCACAAGATCACCGTCCTGAGGGCGATGCACGGCAATACGGCAGACGTTGGCGCCCCGCACGCTACGCGTCTCCGGATGGCTGCCGGCCGGCATGACATCGACGAACGGTTCGTTGGCATAACGCTTTTCAAACAACGCCTGCAGATCCACCGAGCGATCAACAACAGTGGCGTAGAGCGTCGAGTGAATGCCGCGAATCATGGGTGTCAGGTGCGGAACGAAAGTCAGCCCGACGTCCTTGCCCGCTGCACGACGCAACCCCTGGCGGATTTCCGGCAGATGACGGTGACCTTTGACGGCATAGGCCTTCATGCTTTCCGACGTCTCGGAGTACAGAGAACCTACGGAAGCACCACGACCGGCACCGCTGACGCCGGATTTGCAGTCAGCAATCAGATGCGCAGCATCGGCCAGGCCGGCTTCGAGCAATGGCAGGAAACCTAATTGCGTTGCAGTTGGGTAGCAGCCCGGCACGGCAATCAGGCGCGCTTTCTTGATCTGCTCGCGATTGACTTCCGGCAAACCGTAGACCGCCTCGTCCAGCAGTTCCGGTGCACCGTGCGGCTGGCCGTACCACTTGGCCCATTCATCGGCGTCTTGCAGACGGAAGTCGGCCGACAGGTCGATGACCTTGGTCCCGGCCGCCAGCAGTTCGCCCGCCAGGGCATGGGCAACACCGTGCGGCGTGGCGAAGAACACCACATCGCAGGCACCCAGGGTCTTGATGTCCGGAACGCTGAATGCCAGGCCGTCGTAATGGCCTCGCAGGTTCGGGTACATGTCGGCTACGGCCAGGCCAGCCTCGGATCGGGAAGTGATGACTACCACCTCAGCTTGCGGATGTTGCGCCAACAGACGCAGCAGTTCGACACCGGTGTAACCCGTGCCGCCGACGATACCGACCTTGACCATAAACCTGCCCTCAACGAACCCACTGGAAAGCCGTCGATAATAGGGGCCGCGCGCCTCTGCGACAACCGTCAAGGTGACGTGCGGACGCTCAAGCCTCTACTATTCCCACTACCGTGAATTGGGGAATAACCAAAAATGCTCTATCTGTGGCTCAAAGCGTTTCATATCGTCAGCGTCGTGTGCTGGTTTGCCGGCCTGTTCTACCTGCCAAGACTGTTCGTTTATCACGCTCAAAGTGAAGACACGATCAGCAAGGAACGCTTCAGCGTAATGGAGCGCAAGCTGTACCGAGGCATCATGGGCCCGGCGATGATCGCCACGCTGATATTCGGTGGCTGGCTGATCTACCTCAATCCAGGCATCTTCAGCCAGGGTGGCTGGATACACGCCAAACTGACCCTGGTGGTGATCCTGATCGGCTATCACCACATGTGCGGCGCCCAGGTAAAACGTTTTGCCCGTGGCGAAAACACCCGCAGCCATGTCTTTTATCGCTGGTTCAATGAGGTTCCGGTTCTGATATTGCTGGCAGTCGTAATTCTGGTCGTCGTTCGGCCGTTCTAAATCCAATAGACACCACTCACCGGGGTACTTCCAATGTCGCTGCCCGCTCTGCTCGAACAACGTTTGCGTCTGCCCGTGGTGGCTGCGCCGATGTTCCTGATTTCCAATCCGCAATTGGTACTCGCCTGCTGTCGTCAGGGCGTGGTTGGCAGCTTCCCGGCGCTGAACCAGCGCGAAAGCGGCGGTTTCAAGGCCTGGCTGGAAGAGATCGAAGCCGGACTGGCGACAATGGAAAACCCCGCGCCTTATGCCGTGAACCTGATCGTGCATAACAGCAATCCACGCTTACAGGCGGACCTGGAAATCTGTGTAGAGCACAAAGTGCCGATCGTGATCACCAGCCTCGGCGCCGTGAAAGAACTGGTCGATGCGGTGCACAGCTACGGTGGCCTGGTGTTCCATGATGTGACGACACGTCGTCATGCCGAGAAAGCGGCCGAAGCCGGCGTGGATGGATTGATCGCCGTGGCTGCCGGGGCCGGTGGACACGCCGGGACCTGGAGCCCGTTCTCGCTGATTGCCGAAATCCGCCAGTTCTTCGACAAGACCCTGTTGCTGGCCGGCTGCCTGAACCACGGGCATGAAATTCTTGCCGCGCAATTACTCGGCGCGGATCTGGCCTACTTTGGCACTCGGTTTATCGGCACGACCGAAAGTCACGCGCCCGAGGCCTACAAAGAAATGCTGCTGACATCCAAAGCTGCAGACATCATCCATACTCCAGCCGTGTCAGGTGTCCCCGCAAGTTTCATGCGCCAGAGCCTGGAAGCCGCCGGTTTCGACATGGCCGCGTTGCAGGGCAAGGGCGAGATCAACTTCGGTTCCAAGCTCAAACCCGTGAGCGATGAGGCCAAAGCCTGGAAAACCGTTTGGTCTGCTGGCCAGGGCGTCGGAGAAATCGAGGACTTGCCGAGTGTCGAGCAGTTGATTGCACGTCTCGACGCCGAGTACCGCCAAGCCCTGGAGCATGCGGCCCAGCTGCCAAAACGCTGGCCGCGCTGACAGCAAATCTTGGCCAGCCCCTCCCGGCTGGCCTTACACTCACCCGGACACAACCTTCTTTCAACCTCTCGCGACAAGGATGCTTCGCACATGGGCGAAAATCGTTTCAAGATCGTATTCGAAGGTGCCTTGCTGCCCGGTGTAGATATCACCACGGCAAAGCTCAATCTCGCCGATTTGTTCAAAAGCGATGTCACAGCCATCGAGCGCTTGTTCGCCGGGCGCCCGGTAGCGCTCAAACGCAACCTGACGCAGGCCGATGCCCAGACCTATCTCCAGGCGCTGAGCAAGACCGGTATCGACGCGCGCATCGAAGCCGAAACACCGATCGAGTTGAATCTTGCCGACGTGCATGACCATACCCCGGCCAACAGCCAGGCGGCCTTGGCGGAACCGCAGTCTCCTTACGCTGCGCCTCGCGCGCCCGTCGGCGAAGCGGTGGCGGAATTCGCCACGCTCCAGCCATTCAGCTTCGATGGCCGTATCGGTCGCTTGCGTTTTCTTGCCTGGACGCTGGTGCTGACACTGGTGCTCTCGGCTGTTTGCGGGGTGTTTGCATTGGTCGCCCTGGCCCTCATCGGTGCGGATTCAACCGCCGGCCTGATCCTGGGTGGCTTGCTGGCCCTGATCCTGTTTGTCGGATTTGCCTTCGTCAGCATCCAGATCACCGTTCAACGTTTGCACGATGTCGGCTGGTCCGGCTGGCTGTGGCTGCTGAACCTGGTGCCGTTTGTGGGCAGTTTCTTTCCGTTCGTGATCATGGTCGTACCGGGCAATGAACTGGCCAACCGCTACGGTCCACCGCCTCCGCCGAACAGTACCGCGGTCAAAGTATTGTCTTCGCTGTGGCTGGTCGTAATCGCACTGATCCTGGTCGGCTCCCTGGCCGGTGGTCTCTCGGCGATACAGGAAGAATACGAAAACGCCGCCCAGAGCAGCTACGACAGCAGTTCGGTCACCACCGATGAAATCGACGTCGAGGTCGAACCGGTGCCAATTTCCGCCGACGATGCAGCCGAAGAGGCCCAGCCCCCTGTAGACTCTGCGAAAGAATGAACAGCGCTCCTGGCCCGTGACACCTGCGTCGCGGCGCGGAGCTGTTGCGATGGAGAACTGCATGACCCGTTACGCTCTGATCACTGGCGCCTCCAGCGGCATCGGCCTGGCAATGGCCGAAGCGTTGGCCCGGCGCGGCCGCAGCCTGATTCTGGTGGCCCGACAACGTGATCAGCTGGAAAGCATTGCGATTGAATTGACCCAAAGGTTCGGCGTGGATGTGCTGTTCCGTGCCTGTGACCTGGGCGAACCGTTGCGCCTGTCCGGGTTCCTGCTGGAGCTGGAGGAAGGCGACCGGCAAATCGATCTGTTGGTCAATTGCGCCGGCATCGGTACATGCGGCCCGTTTCTGGCCCAGGACTGGATGACCGAGCAAGACCTGATCGAAGTGAACATCCTCGCCCTCACCCGCCTGTGCCATGCCATCGGCAACAGCATGGCCCTGCAAGGCGGTGGGCAGATTCTGAATGTGGCCTCGGTTGCAGCGTTTCAGCCGGGACCATGGATGAGCACCTATTACGCCAGCAAGGCGTATGTGCTGCACTTTTCCGAGGGATTGCGCGTCGAGCTGAAAAAGTGCGCGATCAAGGTTTCGGTGCTCTGCCCCGGGCCGACCCGCACAGCGTTCTTCCGTACCGCGCAACTCGACAACGACAAACTGACCAACAGCAAACTATTGATGAGTCCCGAGGAAGTGGCGCTCTACACCGTGCGCGCCCTGGAAAAGAATCAAGCGATCATTATTCCGGGGCGGCGCAACCGCTGGCTCGCTTTCCTGCCGAGGCTCGGCTCACGCTGGCTGACTCGCACAATCGCCGGCATGGTCAACAAGGCTTACTGCCCGCGCTGATCCAACTCAAGGTAAAAGGCTGGGCGCTGGCATACGCCATGAGTACACTCAGGCCAGCACAAACAACGGAGAAAACAGCTGTGGATACTCTGTTCACCAAGATCATCAACCGGGAAATCCCGGCGAAGATCATTTACGAGGACGACCAGGTACTGGCCTTCCACGACATTTCCCCACAGGCACCGGTACATTTCCTGGTGATCCCGAAGAAGCCGGTTCGCACCCTGAACGATCTGACGGAGGACGACAAGGCACTGGCCGGACACATTCTGTTCACCGCCCAGCGCCTGGCCCTGGAGCTGGGCTGCGAAAAAGGCTTCCGCGTCGTCATGAACTGCAATGAAGAAGGCGGGCAAACCGTCTACCACATTCATATGCACGTGCTTGGCCAGCGCCAGATGCACTGGCCGCCGGGCTGATTGCTGCCCCCCCTTGTGGGAGCGGGCTTGCTCGCGAAGAGGGCCTCACTTTCAACATCTTTGTTGACTGACACTCCGACTTCGCGAGCAAGCCCGCTCCCACAAAAGGCATCACAACACTGTCACAGCCTCTGCATCACAATGACCCAGCGCAAACCATCCCCGGCCGATTGGGTTAAACTGGCCGCCGAAATTCTCCCCGGAGGTCAGCATGACTACCCAACGTCACTACTCGCCCATTGACCGCCTTCTGCTGCAAGCCGATGCCGCGATGCGCACCCTGCTGCCCTTCAGTGGCCAGCCGTACCGTCCGTCGCCGGCCATCGTGCAGCCCGATGCAAAAATGAGCGACGAAGACACGCGCCACGTTGCCGGCCTGATGCGCATCAACCATACCGGCGAAGTCTGCGCCCAGGCGTTGTATCAGGGGCAGGCGCTGACCGCCAGACTGCCGCAGGTGCGTGCCGCCATGGAGCACGCCGCCGAAGAAGAAATCGATCATCTGGTCTGGTGCGAACAACGCATCCATCAACTGGGCAGCCACACCAGCATCCTCAATCCGCTGTTTTATGGCATGTCGTTCGGAATTGGCGCCGTGGCTGGCCTGATCAGCGACAAAGTCAGCCTGGGGTTCGTGGCGGCCACGGAAGACCAGGTGTGCAAGCACCTGAACGAACACCTGGAGCAATTGCCGGCCGAGGATGAGAAATCCCGGGCGATTCTTGAGCAGATGCGTATCGATGAAGAACAGCATGCCGAAAGCGCGCTGGAGGCTGGTGGGTTCCGCTTTCCGGCGCCGGTGAAGTTCGGGATGAGCCTGATGGCCAAGGTGATGACCAAGAGTACTTATCGGATCTGATATCCCGGTCGCCTGTGAGGGCCTCTTCGCGGGCAAGCCCGCTCCCACAGGGGCCGCGTTTCGGCAATAAAAAAGGCGACTGCCATGAGGTAGTCGCCTTTTTTGTGTTCGAGAATCTTACGCCATGTTGCGCGCGTAGAAGATTTCGAGCATTTCGTGTTTCACCCGCTCGGTCACCTGGGCACGTTGCTCAGAGGACAGGTTGCTGGTGGCGTCACCGAACAGGTAGTTATCCAGTTCGAAGTTCTTCAGCAGCATTTTGGTGTGGAACAGGTTTTCCTGGTACACGTTCACGTCGGTCATCTGGTACGCGTCGCGAGTGTCATCGGAGAGGTAGTTCTGGATCGAGTTGATCTCGTGGTCGATGAAGTGCTTTTTGCCTTCAACGTCACGGGTGAAGCCGCGCACACGGTAGTCCACGGTCACGATGTCCGAATCGAACTGGTGAATCAGGAAGTTGAGCGCTTTAAGCGGTGAAATGACCCCGCAAGTCGACACGTCGATGTCCACACGGAAGGTTGCAATACCGCTGACCGGATGGATTTCCGGGTAGGTGTGCACCGTGATGTGGCTCTTGTCGAGGTGGGCCAGAATGATTTCGGGCAGCGGGCCCGGAGACTCTTCGATCTGACTGTCGGTCGGGGTTACCGGCTCTTCGGAGATCAGGATCGTGACGCTGGCGCCCTGCGGCTCATAGTCCTGACTGGCAATGTTCAGGATGTTGGCACCAATGATATCGACAACTTCCGTGAGGATCTGCGTCAGGCGTTTCGCGTTGTACTCTTTATTGATGTACTCGACGTAAGCCTGCTGGTCTTGCGGGGTTTCCGCGTAGCAGATGTCATAGATGTTGAAGCTCAAGGTCTTTGTCAGGTTATTGAACCCGTGGAGCTTGAGTTTGCTTTTCACCGTTAAAAACTCTCTATGTGTTTGCGGCCCGGCCGCGTGATCAAGCATGCCCGTCAGATGCGAACAACGCACCTGCGTAGGACGGTTAACACCTCTTCGCGATGGCGATTTTGGTTGTCTGTTCGGGTGCGAGGCCTGTCGGCTGACGGGCCACTACCCTGAAAAAAGTGGCGCATTATGCAGACGTCAGCTTGTGTTCGCCAGAGTCTGCACTGCTTTTATGATAGTTGAATGTCGATTCAACCGAGCTCGATGATCTCGTAGTCGTGGGTAATCTCGACACCGGCCGCGCCGAGCATGATCGAGGCCGAGCAATACTTCTCGGCAGACAGCTCGATGGCACGCTTGACCTGGGCCTCTTTCAGCCCGCGGCCCTTGACCACGAAGTGCATGTGGATCCTGGTGAAAACCTTTGGATCTTCGGTCGCGCGCTCGGCTTCGAGGAAGGCTTCGCAGCTCTCGACGGCCTGGCGGGACTTCTTGAGGATGCTGACCACGTCGAAATTGCTGCAACCGCCGACACCCAGCAGCAGCATTTCCATCGGCCGGACACCCAGGTTACGTCCGCCAGCATCGGGCGGACCGTCCATGACCACGACATGACCGCTACCGGATTCGCCGAGGAACATGGCTTCGCCAGCCCATTGGATGCGTGCCTTCATCGCCAAGACTCCACTGTATAAAAAAGGGTCGCCAGCTTAGCACAGCCCCCGAGATTGACAGCGCCCGCCATCCTAGGACATATCCCACAGCCTTGTAGGTAAATGCTCGAATATTTCAGGAAGTGTCTGGTAAGCTGACGCCAATTCAATGGCGCATGGCCAACCTCACTCCAGCGTTCGCTATTTATAAAAACCACACCGTGCAGTCTTTTCGGGATACAACCATGGTTGCTATTGCCCCCAACCCCAAGATCAAGAACCTCGACAAGCTGTTGATGCATTGCCAGCGCCGCCGCTATCAGGCCAAGAGCAACATCATTTGTGCTGGTGACCGCTCGGAAACGCTGTTCTTCATCATCAAGGGATCAGTCACCATCCTGATCGAGGATGACGACGGGCGGGAAATGATCATTTCCTACCTGAATGCCGGGGACTTTTTCGGTGAGTTGGGCCTGTTTGAGCAAGCTGGCCTGGAGCAGGAGCGCAGTGCCTGGGTGCGGGCCAAGGTCGAATGCGAAGTTGCGGAAATCAGCTACGCAAAATTCCGCGAACTGTCCCAGCAGGATCCGGACATTCTTTACGTCCTCAGCGGACAAATCGCACAGCGCCTGCGCAATACCACGCGCAAGGTCGGTGACCTGGCATTTTTTGACGTGACCGGCCGCGTTGCCCGCTGCCTGCTGGAGCTGTGCAAGCAGCCAGACGCCATGACCCACCCCGATGGCATGCAAATCAAGGTGACCCGTCAGGAAATCGGGCGGATTGTCGGTTGTTCCCGGGAGATGGTCGGTCGCGTGCTCAAGGATCTGGAAGATCGCAACCTGGTGGACGTCAAAGGCAAGACCATGGTGGTCTTCGGTACGCGTTAAGTTCGAAAACCTAGCCGCTGAACATCTGTGCCAGCATCAACCGGTAGAGTTCGTCGAGGCGCGCCAGTGCATCGGGTGCTGTGAACTTCTCATGCAATGCGATGTGGCTTTCGGCGCGTACTCGTTGCTCCAGACCACAGGACTCGTTGAAGCGATTGACCGCGGCGACCATTGACGCCCGATCGTTATCCATCAACATCGCACCGTGCACCAGGCCCACCGGACGCTGCCCCCCCTGGCTCTGGCGCCAGCGCTGGGCGGTGCCAACCATTTTGCGCCCGTCGAGGTTGACGTTGAAGCGGCCATCGCAGAACGCACCGTCGATTTCGCCAAGGGACGACGAGCCACCCAATTCATCCAGCAACTGGCAGATGGGGTCGCACAGACGCCGGTAACCGGTTTCGATGCGGTTCAAATCGCCTTCGCTGCGTGGTGGCGCGTAAACCAGGGCGATATTGATCGTGGTGGCCGATTGTGGAACCGGTTCGCCGCCGGTATCGCGCAGCAGCACCGGCCAACCTGCCGCCGCTGACACTTCACAGGCTGCTTCGAAGCCTGGCAAGCGATTCAAGCGGCGCGGCATGACCAACGCCCGATCGCTCGGTTGCCAGAACAGCAGGCCGAACTCCGCGTCGCCGGCGCAAACCGAGGCCAACAGATTTTGTTCGGCTTGCAGGCCGGCTTCGATGGTCAGGGAGGTTGGCAGCGACATGGAAGGCTCCGACAGACCTGAGGTCTCTAGGGGATTTGCGGGCCTCTTCGCGGGCAAGCCCGCTCCCACAGTGGAAGCGGTTTACCTGTGAAGATGTGTTTAGTCGAGGGTCGAGCCGCTGACAGGCACGCCACGCTCCGGGAAGAACAGTCGTTGCAACTCGGTACCCGGGCTTTCGGCGCGCATGAACGCTTCGCCGACCAGGAACGCGTAGACATCGCTGATTTCCATCAGTTCGACATCGGCGCGGTTGAGAATGCCGCTCTCGGTGATGACCAGACGATCGCGCGGAATACGCGGCAACAGGTCGAGAGTGGTTTCCAGGCTGACGTCGAAGGTGTGCAGGTTGCGGTTGTTCACGCCAACCAGAGGAGTGTCGAGGGTTTTCAAGGCCCGCTCCAGCTCATCGCCGTCGTGGACTTCCACCAGCACATCAAGGTTGACGCTTTTGGCCACGGCTGCCAGTTCGGCCATTTTCACGTCATCCAGCGCGGACACGATCAACAGCACGCAATCGGCACCCAGGGCACGGGCTTCGACGATCTGGTAGGGGTCGATCATGAAGTCCTTGCGGATCACCGGCAGTTGGCACGCTGCGCGGGCCTGCTGCAGGTACGCATCGGCGCCCTGGAAGTAGTCGATATCGGTGAGTACCGACAGGCAGGTCGCACCGCCCTTCTCGTAGCTGCGGGCTATGTCGGCGGGCACGAAGTTCTCGCGGATCACGCCTTTGCTCGGCGAGGCTTTCTTGATTTCGGCAATGACTGCCGGTTGCTTCTGCTTGGCCTGAGCCAGCAATGCCTTGGCAAAACCACGAGGTGCATCGGCCGTCCTGGCCAGGCTTTCCAGCTCGGCGAGGCTGACGCGAGCGCTGCGCTCGGCCACTTCCTCAACTTTGCGCGCCAGAATCTTTTCCAGAACCGTCGGTACACTCATCCTTCATTCTCCACTTTGAATACCGCGGTAAATGCACCCAATTCCTCTAGCTTTTCTCGAGCGAGGCCGGTGTGCAGCGCATCGTGCGCAAGTGCAACTCCCTCTTTCAAACTGCTGGCATGGTCGGCTGCATACAGGGCGGCACCGGCATTGAGCACGATCATTTCGGCAGCTTTCTGACCGTTCTCGGTCTTGCGCTTGCCCAGGGCATCGCGAATCAACTCCAGAGACGCTGCCGGGCTTTCCACGGCCAGACCGTGCAGGCTCTGACTCTTCATGCCCAGGTCTTCCGGTTCGACCCAATACTCGGTGATCTGGTCATCCTTGAGCTCTGCGACAAACGTCGGAGCGGCCAGGCTGAATTCGTCCAGGCCATCCTTCGAATGCACCACCAGCACATGCTTGCTGCCCAGACGCTGCAACACTTCCGCCAGCGGTCGGCACAAGGCCTGGGTGAATACGCCTACCACCTGATGCTTCACACCGGCCGGATTCGTAAGCGGGCCGAGCATGTTGAACAAAGTGCGCAAGCCCAGTTCACGACGCGGGCTGGCGGCGTATTTCATCGCAGAGTGATGAGTCTGGGCAAACATGAAACCAATACCAACGTTGTCAATGCAGCGAGCCACTTGCACCGGCGTCAGGTTCAGGTAGATGCCGGCCGCCTCCAGCAGATCGGCACTGCCGCTCTTGCCCGAGACTGCACGGTTGCCATGCTTGGCCACGGTGCAGCCAGCAGCGGAAACCACGAAAGCGGAAGCAGTCGACACGTTGAAGATATTGGCGCCGTCGCCGCCGGTGCCCACCACATCGACTACACCGTCGAGGGTCTTGAGTTCGACCTTGTTCGCCAGTTCGCGCATCACCGACACCGCGCCGACGATTTCGTCGATGCTTTCGCTCTTCATGCGCATGGCCATCATGAACGCACCAATCTGTGCGTCCGTGCATTGCCCGGTCATGATTTCGCGCATCACATCGCGCATTTCATCGGTGCTGAGGTCGAGGTGATCGACGATACGGCCCAGGGCTGTCTTGATGTTCATGATAAGTCCTTAGCGCGTGCCGCCGGTTTGTTTGAGGAAGTTGGCGAACAGTTCGTGGCCCTGCTCGGTGAGGATCGACTCAGGGTGGAACTGCACGCCCTCGATGTTCAGGGTCTTGTGACGCAGGCCCATGATCTCGTCCACCGAGCCGTCTTCAAGCTGGGTCCAGGCCGTCAGCTCCAGGCAATCGGGCAGGGTTTCGCGCTTGACGATCAATGAATGATAGCGGGTCACCGTCAGCGGACGGTTCAGGCCTGCGAATACACCCTTGTCCTCGTGAAATACCGGGCTAGTCTTACCGTGCATCACTTGGCGGGCGCGCACTACATCGCCGCCAAAGGCCTGGCCGATGGATTGGTGACCCAGGCAGACGCCAAGAATCGGCAGTTTGCCGGCGAAATGCTTGATCGCTTCAATCGAGATGCCGGCTTCGGTCGGGGTGCAAGGACCGGGGGACACAACGATGCGCTCAGGATTGAGGGCTTCGATTTCAGCGATGGTCAGTTCATCGTTGCGCACGACTTTGACCTGGGAGCCGAGCTCGCCCAGGTACTGCACAACGTTGTAGGTAAAGGAGTCGTAGTTATCGATCATCAGCAACATGACGTTAAGAACCTCTTGAATTCACTGACTTTAAAGATGGCCTTCGAATGATTGACCCGCAGAGCGCTGCGCTTTGTCAGGTGCTGGAGGAGCGCCAGCAAAGCGGCATTTCAAACAGGTAAAGAAGGCGAAGCGGTACAGGTCCGGCGAGGCCGGCAAAAGAATTCAGGCGCGCCAACGCCAGCGGGCGTGTGCCTTGATGACTTGATCCAGGAGTTTGCTGATGATCAACACGGGGAAGGTCTCGTTCGTACGTCCCGGCACAGTAACTTAGCTGGGCAGAGCGTGCAATATCGCCGGGGGTACTGCCCGCGAAACTATTAAAGGCTTCGCGACAGATGGCAAAAGGCCGAAAGCTTTTGGTACTGTCGTTTCGTTCACTACAACAATAAATAAACGGACTTGCTCATGATCAAACAGTCGTTGTTTGTACCGCTCGCAGGATGCTTGCTCGCGATGGCATGCGCCCAGGCGAACGCCGCACCCAATCCTTATACAAATTTCGTGGTCTTCGGGGACAGCCTCAACGACGCCGGGACCTTTGCCGACACCGGCGGGCCTGCCGGGGCGACGCAGCGTTTTACCAACCGGACGGGGCCGGTGTATCTGGATGGCAGCGGCGAAATCCGCTCGCTCAACTCCACGCAGATACTGGGTGGGAAACTGGGGTTCTCGGCGGACCAGACTGCGTCATCATCTTCGGCGGTGCGTGCCAGCAATGGCCAGCCCGATGGCAACAACTGGGCCGTCGGCGGTTACCGCACGGATCAGATCCTGGATTCGATCACCAGCGTTTCCGCCACCGGCGAACGCACCCGCGCCGGATACCTGCCGTCGAACAACTTCCGTGCCGACCCGAACGCACTGTATTACCTGTCGGGTGGTGGTAACGACTTCCTGCAAGGTCGTGTCACCAGCTTGCCTCAGGCCAGTGCCGCCGCCGACCGACTGGCCGACAGCGTGCAGACGCTGCAAACCGCCGGCGCCAAATACGTCATGGTCTGGTTGCTGCCCGATATCGGCTTTACCCCGGCGTTCAACGGCACCCCGCTGCAGGCGTTCACGTCCCAACTCAGCGCCCAGTTCAATAGTGAACTGGTGAGCCGACTGCAGAACATCAATGCCGAAGTCATCCCGCTCAACATTCCGGTACTGCTCAAAGAGACGTTCGCCAACCCGGCGCAGTTTGGCCTGGCCACCGACCAGAACCTCATCACTACCTGCTTCAGCGGCAACGGTTGTACCGAGAATGCCCGTTACGGAATCAACAGCGCCACGCCGGACCCGACCAAGCTGATCTATAACGACTCAGTGCACCCCACAGAAGCCGGACAGCGCCTGATTGCCGACTACGCGTATTCCCTGTTGGCAGCACCCTGGGAGCTGACATTACTGCCGGAAATGGCCCAAGGCACCGTGCGCGCGCATCAGGATGAATTGCGCAACCAGTGGCTGGCCGATTGGCAAAACTGGCAGGGCGTGGGCCAATGGCGAGCCATTGTTTCTGGCGGCGGACAGCATCAAGACTTTGACAGTCAGGACAGCGCGGTCAGTGCCGACGGCAACGGAGCCAACCTGAACATCGGGGGCAGCTACCGCATCGATGATGCCTGGCGCGTCGGCCTGGCAGCTGGTTTCTATAACCAGAAACTCGAAGCCGGCAGCAACGACTCCGACTACAAGCTCAACTCTTACCTGGGCACGGCATTCGCCCAATACCAGCAAAACCGTGTCTGGGCGGACGTGGCGTTGACAGCCGGACATCTGGATTACGACAGCCTCAAGCGCAAGTTCCAGTTGGGTGCCAACGAACGCAGTGAAAAAGGCGATACCAGCGGCTACATCGAAGCCTTCAGCGCTCGCCTGGGTTACGACATTGCACAACATGCCAGCAGCCCTTGGCACGTGTCGCCGTTTATCAGCGCTGATTTCTCCAAGGCGAAAGTCGACGGCTACTCGGAGGACGGCAACGATTCCACGGCGCTGACCTTTGCCGATCAGGAAGTGATTTCCCGACGCCTGGGAGCTGGCCTGCAGGGCAAATACCAGATCACCCCGCAAACCCAGGTGTTCGGCGAGGCGGCAATCGAACGTGAGTACAACGACGATACCCAGGACGTGGGCATCAACCTCAACAGTCTGCCGAACAACCAGTTCACGCTGGAAGGCTACACCCCGCAAAGCCACTTGCAGCGCGTGAACCTGGGGGTGAGCCATAACCTCACCCGCGACCTGGCATTGCGCGCCAGCTACAACATTCGCAGGGACGACGACTTCACCCAACAGGGCATCAACGTAGGTGTTGCGCTGGACTTCTGATGGACAGGCAATAAAAAACGCGGCGCCCTCACAGGCGCCGCGTTTTTTTATGGTGGTGTAATCCCTGTAGGAGCGAGCTTGCTCGCGATTGCGGTGGGTCAGACAACATCAATGTGGTAGTGATGGCCCCATCGCGAGCAAGCTCGCTCCCACAGGGCTTTGCGTGAAATCAGGTGTTCGGGGTTTGCTCGGCCAGTGCCACGGCGCGGAACATTGCGCGGCGCTTGTTCAGGGTTTCTTCCCATTCCAATGCCGGCACCGAGTCGGCGACGATGCCGCCACCGGCCTGCACGTGCAGCTCGCCGTTCTTGATCACCGCCGTGCGGATCGCAATCGCGGTGTCCATGTTGCCGTTCCAGGCGAAGTAACCGACCGCACCGCCGTAGACACCACGCTTGACCGGCTCCAGTTCGTCGATGATTTCCATCGCGCGAATCTTCGGCGCGCCAGACAAGGTGCCCGCCGGCAGAATTGCGCGCAGTGCGTCCATTGCCGTCAGCCCGGCCTTTAGTTGCCCGGTAACGTTGGACACGATGTGCATCACGTTGGAGTAACGCTCGATGACCATTTTCTCGGTGAGCTTCACCGAGCCGATTTCCGAGACGCGACCAGTGTCGTTGCGACCGAGGTCGATCAGCATCAAGTGTTCGGCGATTTCCTTGTCGTCCGACAGCAGGTCTTTTTCCAGCGCCAGGTCAGCTTCTTCATTGGCCCCGCGTGGGCGGGTGCCGGCAATCGGGCGTACGGTAATCAGGTTATCTTCGACCCGCACCAGCACTTCCGGCGAACTGCCGACGACGTGGAAGTCACCGAAGTTGAAGAAGTACATGTAAGGCGTCGGGTTGAAGCAGCGCAGCGCGCGATACAGATCGATCGGCGCAGCCTTGAAGTCGATCGACATGCGCTGGGACGGCACGACCTGCATGCAGTCACCGGCCAGGATGTATTCCTTGATGGTATCGACCGCTTTTTCGTAATCGTCCTGGGTGAAGCTGGAGCGGAATACCGGGTCGGCCGACTGTTGCTGGCTGAAGTCCAGGCCACGGCGCGGGGTGATCGGCTGGCGCAGTTTTTCCAGCAGCTCTTCCAGGCGCGCGCGGCCTTGCTCGAAGGCGTCTTCCTGCGCCGGGTCGGCCAGGACGATGGCGTGCATCTTGCCGGCAAGGTTGTCGAACACCACGACGGCGTCGGAGACCATCAGCAGAATGTCCGGCACGCCCAGCGGATCCGGGTTCGGGCACTTGCCCAGACGCTTCTCCACGTAACGCACGCAGTCATAACCGAAGTAGCCCACCAGGCCGCCGTTGAAACGCGGCAGGCCGGCGATGGTTGGCACGTTGTAGCGGGCCTTGAAGGTTTCGACGAAGGCCAGCGGGTCTTCCACGTCGTGGCTTTCGGTCTCGACGCCGTCGACGGTCACGCTGACGTGATGGTCGTGAACCCGTAGCACGGTGCGGCACGGCAGGCCGATGATCGAGTAACGGCCCCACTTCTCGCCGCCCTGTACGGACTCCAGCAAGTAGGAATTGGGCTCGTCGGCCAGTTTCAGGTAGATCGACAGCGGCGTGTCGAAGTCGGCCAGGGTTTCGCAGGCAAGCGGAATGCGGTTGTATCCGGCAGCGGCCAAACGCAGGAATTCTTCGCGGATCATGAGGTGCCTCGTGGCTTGAGGGTCGAACAGTCAGGTATGCAAACGCGCCGGAAACCGGCCAGGATCAAGTCAGGTGCGCCAACGCCAGCGGGCCAGGGCCTTGATGACTTTCATCCAGAGTTTGCGAGTGACCACCACGATGGCGTTTCCAGAAGGGGGTTTGACTGCGTCGGCCAACGTTATCTCAGCGGCCGGATCCAGGCAACCGGGAATTAGCTTGCGCAGGTCGTCGATCACCAGCGCCGGCGATTCTTCGGCGATCGGCCGCCCATGGTTATAGCCGTAGCTCAGGGCCACACACTTGACCCCCGCCGCTTTCGCCGCCAGCACATCGCTGCGTGAATCGCCGACGAACAACGACTGCGAAGCCGGAATGTTGGCCATTTTCATTACGAAAAACAGCGCGGCCGGATCGGGTTTTTTCTGTGGCAGGGTGTCGCCGCCGATGATCCAGCGGAAATAACGGCCGATCTTCATCTGGTCCAGCAGCGGCGCGACGAAACGCTCCGGCTTGTTGGTGATCAGCGCCATCTCGACACCCTGCTTTTGCAGCCATTTGAGGGTATCGCGCACGCCGGGGTAAACCACCGTCAGCTCATGGCTCTCGCCATAGGCCTGCATGAAATACTCCAGCGCCCGTTCGGCCTCGGCGTTATCGACTGCCGAATGATCGATGCCGCCGGCCAGCGCACGACGTACCAATACCGGCGCGCCATTGCCGACCCATTCGCGCACTGCTTCCAGGCCGGCGGGTTGGCGACCGAGATTGAGCAGCATCTTGTCCACAGCCACTGCCAGGTCCGGGACCGAATCGATCAACGTGCCGTCCAGATCGAACATCACCAGCCGTGGCAATTGCCCCGGGAACAGCTGCTCAAAGCCACTCATGGGCGAGCCAGCGCCAGTTCGGAGCGCATCTTGTCGATGACTTCCTGATAGTTCGGCGCATTGAAGATGGCCGAACCGGCGACGAAGGTGTCAGCACCGGCCGCAGCGATTTCGCGAATGTTGTTGACGTTCACGCCGCCGTCGATTTCCAGGCGAATGTCACGGCCCGAGGCATCGATCAAGGCCCGCGCTTCACGCAGTTTGTCGAGGGTGCCGGGGATGAACTTCTGCCCGCCGAAGCCCGGGTTGACGCTCATCAGCAGGATCATGTCGACCTTGTCCATCACGTACTTGAGCACGTCCAGCGGGGTCGCCGGGTTGAACACCAGGCCCGACTTGCAGCCGCCTTCACGGATCAGTTGCAGGGAGCGGTCGACGTGCTGGGTGGCTTCCGGGTGGAAGGTGATGTAGGTCGCACCGGCTTCGATGAAGTCGCCGACGATGCGGTCCACCGGGCTGACCATCAGGTGCGCGTCGATCGGCGCGGTCACGCCGTACTTGCGCAGTGCCGAGCAGACCATCGGGCCAATGGTCAGGTTCGGTACGTAGTGATTGTCCATGACATCGAAGTGCACGAAGTCGGCGCCGGCGGCCAGGACGTTGTCCACTTCTTCACCCAGGCGGGCGAAGTCGGCGGAGAGAATCGACGGAGCAATTACGAAGGGCTGCATGACGCACCTTTTCTGAGCAGAATCACGATGGCGCGCATTGTATACCTCATGCTTTGACGCGCGCACCGTGAGCGCGATGATTGGACCCTGCCATCATCCATCGACGGCAGCGCCTCTAGTACGCCGCGCGATAGATCTTCTCGATATCGACGGCACTCAACTTGCGCGGGTTATTGCGCATCAGGCGCTCGATCCCCGCCGCTTCCACGGCCATGGACGCGATGGCGTCCTCGGGTACACCGAAACTGCGCAGGCCCTGGGGAATTTCCACGGCGGCACACAGCTCGGTCATGGCTTGCACGGCTTTGTCAGCCGCTTCGTTGACACTCAGATGAGCGATCTTTACGCCCATGGCCTCGGCGATATCCTGCATCCGTTCGATGCAGGCCATCTTGTTCCAGGTCATGACATAGGGCAGTAGCAGGGCATTACTCACGCCATGGGCAATGTTGAAACGTCCGCCCAGCGGATACGCCAGCGCATGCACCGCGCCGACCCCGGCATTGCCGAACGCCATGCCGGCCATCAGGCTGGCGGTGGCCATGTCTTCCCGGGCTTGCAGGTTCGACGGGTTGGCGTAGGCCTTGGGCAAGGCCTTGGCGATCAACTTGATGGCGCCGATGGCCAGGGCATCGGTAATCGGTGAGGCATTGACCGACAGATAGGATTCGATGGCATGCACCAGCGCATCGACGCCGCTGGCCGCCGTGACGCTGCGCGGACAGGTCAGGGTCATTTGCGGACTGACCAGCGCCACGTCCGGCAACAGGTAGTCGCTGACGATGCCCTTTTTCAGTTGCGCGACCTTGTCGGAAAGGATAGCGACGTTGGTCACTTCCGAACCGGTGCCGGCCGTGGTCGGAATCGCGATCAACGGCGGGCCTTTGCGCGGGACCTGATCGATACCGAACAGATCCTCCAGCGCGCCGTGGTATCCGGCATAGGCCGCCACGCTCTTGGCAATGTCGATGGCACTGCCGCCGCCCAGGCCGATCAGGCCGTCATGCCCGCCCTCGCGATACACTTGCATGCAATCTTCAACGATGGCGATTTCCGGGTCCGGCAGTACCCGGTCGAAAATCTCGTAGCTGCGCTCGCCCAACTGCGCCAGCGCCAGTTCTACCGTACCGGACTTGACCAGGGCGGCATCGGTGACGATCAGCGGATTATCAATGTCCAGGCGCGCCAGCTCGGCGGACAACTGCTCGATGGCACCTGCGCCGGTGATCAGTTTGTGAGCGATCTTGAAAGAGGAAAGACTCATGTGCGCAGCCTCTTGTAGGTAGGGGAGCTGGGCACAATAGTAGCTGGGGATTGGGGTTTGTCTGGTATTCAGGCGGTGAATGAACTAATGGTCCACTGGAACCCCTGTGGGAGCGGGCTTGCTCGCGAAGGCGGTGTGTCATTCAGCTTATACATCAGCTGACACTCCGCTTTCGCGAGCAAGCCCGCTCCCACATTTTTACCGGGTTCGGCGTCAGACCTGCGCAGTACGCAGTTTCTCGCTACGCCCACGCAGCCATTCCAGGGTCAGCAACAGGATCACCGAGAAGGCAATCAGCAGCGTCGCGGCGGCGGCGATGGTCGGGCTGAGGTTTTCGCGGATGCCGCTGAACATCTGCCGTGGCAGGGTCGCTTGTTCAGGGCCAGCGAGGAACAGCGTCACCACCACCTCATCGAACGACGTCGCGAAAGCGAACAGCGCCCCCGAGATCACGCCCGGCGCGATCAGCGGCAAAGTCACCCGGCGGAACGTGGTCAGCGGCGAAGCGCCCAGGCTCGCAGCAGCCCGCACCAGATTGTGGTTGAACCCCTGCAAGGTCGCCGACACGGTAATGATCACAAACGGCACACCCAACACCGCATGCACCACGATCAGCGAGAAGAAGCTGTTACCCAGCCCCAGCGGAGCGAAGAACAGGTAACTGGCCACACCGATGATCACCACTGGCACCACCATCGGCGAAATCACCAGCGCCATCACCAGCGCCTTGCCGGGGAAGTCGCCGCGGGTCAGGCCGATCGCCGCCAATGTACCGAAAACCATGGCCAGCACCGTGGCCGCAGGGGCGACGATGATGCTGTTCTTCAGGGCACGCATCCACTCCGCCGAGGCGAAGAAATCGTGGTACCACTGCAGCGAGAAACCTTGCAGCGGGTACACCAGGAAACTGCCGGAGTTGAACGACAGCGGAATGATCACCAGCACCGGCAGGATCAGGAACAACAGAATCAAGCCGCAGAGAATCCGCAAGCTGTAGAACCACACCCGTTCGATGGGCGACATGTAAGGACTCAGCATTTCGTTCTCCCCTTAGCTCAGGCGCAGGCGGCTCGCGCCCACCAGCCAGCTGTAAATCAGATAAAGCACGACCGTTGCGAGCAACAGCAGCCCACCGAGTGCGGTCGCCATGCCCCAGTTGATGCTGGTGTTGGTGTAGAAGGCGACGAAGTAGCTGACCATCTGATCGTTCGGGCTGCCCAGCAATGCCGGGGTGATGTAGTAGCCGATGGCGAGGATGAACACCAACAGGCAACCGGCGCCGACACCGGCATAGGTCTGCGGGAAGTACACCCGCCAGAAACTGGCGAACGGATGGCAGCCGAGGGAAATCGCGGCGCGCATGTAAGTCGGCGAGATGCCTTTCATCACGCTGTAGATCGGCAGGATCATGAACGGCAGCAGGATGTGCACCATGGAGATGTAGACACCGACGCGGTTGAACACCAGTTCGATCGGCTTGTCGATGATGCCCATGGCCATCAGGCCGCTGTTGATCAGGCCGCCCGACTGCAGCAATACGATCCACGCCGCGACCCGTACCAGGATCGAGGTCCAGAACGGCAACAGCACCAGAATCATCAGCAGGTTACTCTGGCGCGACGGCAGATTGGCCAGCAGGTAAGCCAGTGGATACGCCAGCACCAGGCAGATCACGGTGATGACCAGGCCCATCCAGAAGGTGCGGGCGAAGATGTCGAGGTAGATCGCCTGGTCCGGGGTGGCCGGGGCGATTTCGCCGAGGTCGTCGATGCGATGATCGACAGCCGCCAGCAGGTAATACGGGGTGATGCTGCTGGTGTTGCGGCGCACCGCTTGCCAGTAGGCCGGGTCGCCCCAGCGCTCATCGAGACCTTCCAGCGCTTCTTTATAAGAGGCCGGCTCGGTGGCGAGCGGCAAGGCGCGGGCGGTTTTGGTCAGCAGGCTGCGGTAGCCGGCCAGCTCCATGTTCAGGCGCTTGGACAGATCGCCCAGGGTCTGGTTCTTGCGGGCCTCGGCGAGGTCTTCGGCCGCCGCTTTGTAAACCGGTTCAGCGGGCAGGCCGCGACCGTCCCAGCTGGCGATGGCGGTCACGGTACGCGGCATGCCGCCGACCACTTCCGGGTTGCCAACGCTTTTGTAGAGCAGCGCCACGATCGGCACCAGGAACACCAGCAACAGAAACAGCACCAGCGGCGCGATCAACGCCTGGGCCTTCCAGCGGTTAACCCGCTCGGCGTGCTTGAGCCGCTGCTTCAAGGTGGGGCTGGTGCCCTCGTTCAGGGGAACGGCGATAGCCATGACGTACTCCGGGAATCTTTGATCGTACAGAGGCGGAGAACCACCTCGATCGTTTAAAACACTCTGTTCAAATGTGGGAGCGGGCTTGCTCGCGAAAGCGAAGTGTCAGTCGACAACGATGTTGAATGTACTGACGTCTTCGCGAGCAAGCTCGCTCCTACAGCGTAAGCCCGCGGTGCGGTCTTACTTGGCAGCCCAGGCGTTGAAGCGCTGTTCCAGTTGCTCGCCGTTGTCAGCCCAGAAGCTGACGTCGATCTGCACCTGGTTGGCGATGTTTTCCGGGGTGGTCGGCATGTCCTTCAGGACATCCTTGGCCAGCAACGGCACGGCTTGGGTGTTGGCCGGGCCGTAGGCGATGTTTTCCGAGTAGGTCTTCTGCTGCTGTGGCATCACCGAGAAGGCGATGAACTTCTTCGCTGCTTCAGCACGCTTGGCATCCAGACCTTTTGGAATGGCCCATGCGTCGAAGTCGTAGATGCCACCGTTCCACACGACTTTCAGGTTGCTTTCTTTCTGCACGGCAGCGATACGACCGTTGTAGGCCGAACTCATGACCACGTCACCGGAAGCAAGGTATTGCGGCGGTTGTGCACCGGCTTCCCACCACTGGATGTTCGGCTTGAGTTCATCGAGCTTCTTGAACGCGCGGTCTTGACCGTCTTTGCCGGCCAGCACTTTGTAGACGTCTTTCGGCGCAACGCCGTCGGCCATCAGAGCGAATTCCAGGGTGTACTTGGCGCCTTTACGCAGGCCACGCTTGCCCGGGAACTGCTTGGTGTCCCAGAAATCCACCCAACTGGTCGGTGCGGATTTCAGCTTGTCGGCGTTGTAGGCCAGCACGGTCGACCACACGAAGAAACCCACGCCGCACGGCTGGATGGCGCCCTTGACGTAGTCTTCGGTCTTGCCGAACAACTTCGGATCAAGCTGTTCGAACATGTCTTCGTCGCAACCACGGGACAGTTCCGGCGACTCAACCTCTACCAGATCCCAGGACACGCTCTTGGTGTCGACCATGGCCTTGACCTTGGCCATTTCGCCGTTGTACTCGCCGGCCACGATCTTGCCGTTGCCTGCCGCTTCCCACGGTGCGTAGAAGGCTTTGACCTGAGCCGCCTTGTTCGCCCCGCCAAAGGACACCACGGTCAGGTCAGGGCCGGCCGCCATTGCGTGTGCCGCGCCCATCATGCCCAGTGCCAAAGCGGTGAATTTCAGGGATCTCAACATTTATTGTTCTCTCCACGTGCAGGGTTGGTGTTGGTATTGCCGGGGCGATCAGTTCGCCTCTAAAAGAGGATCAAGCGCGCGCACGTGCTCGACCTGCCAGCCAAGCGGTACCACGTCTCCGACGGCGAGCGCAGGATCAAGCTCGGCAATCGGCTGTTTCACGAAGAAGTCGGTCTTGCCGCAGACTTCCATGCGCACCCGGACGTGGTCGCCCAGATAGATGAATTCCTCGACCCGCCCGGAGAAGCGGTTGACGCATTGGTCGCTGGAGCCGTTGAGGCTCACTCGTTCCGGACGAATGGACAGGGTCACCGGCTCGCCGGTCTGGCCAACGTTGACCGCCAGGGCTTCCACCTTCTCACCGCGTCCGAGTTCCACAATGCAACGGTCGCCGGTTTGACTGTGCAGTCGGCCATTGAGGCGGTTGTTCTCGCCGATGAAGTTGGCGACGAAGGTGTTTTTCGGCTCTTCGTACAGGGTGCGCGGCGGCGCGATCTGCTGGATTTCGCCCTGATGGAACACCGCCACACGGTCGGACATGGTCAGGGCTTCGCCCTGATCGTGGGTCACGTAGACCACGGTGACGCCCAGGCGCTGGTGCAGGTGCTTGATTTCCATCTGCATGTGTTCACGCAGTTGTTTGTCGAGTGCGCCGAGGGGTTCGTCCATCAGCACCAATTGCGGCTCGAACACCAGCGCACGGGCCAATGCCACACGCTGTTGCTGACCACCGGAGAGCTGCGCCGGGTAACGCTGGGCGAAGCTGTCGAGCTGGACCATGCTCAGCACGCGCTTGACCCGGGCACTGACGTCGCTCTTGTTCATGCCGCGCACGGTCAGCGGGAACGCCAGGTTCTCGGCCACCGTCATGTGCGGAAACAAGGCGTAGTTCTGAAACACCATGCCGATGTCGCGCTTGTGCGGTGGCACGTTGTTGATGGCGCGCCCGGCCAACAGGATTTCGCCCGCGGTCGGCGTTTCGAAGCCGGCGAGCATCATCAGGCTGGTGGTCTTGCCGGAGCCGGACGGCCCGAGCAACGTGAGGAATTCGCCTTTGCGAATGTCCAGGTTGAGGTCTTTGACGATCAGGTTCTCGCCGTCGTAGCTCTTCTGCACTCCACGAAAGCTGACCAGAACATCATTGGCCCCTGCGCTTGAATCGACCTGGCTCATACCCACACCTTTGTTATTGATGACTGCTGTGGGGTTAAGCCTAGTGGACGCTGAAGACCACGCAAATCGGGGGGCAAGAGAGATTCGCCTCAGCCGGATGGAAGGCTGGGGGTAGGGATTGCCCTACAAGGATGGCGCGTTTTGGCAAACGCAGTGACCGGCGGTCAGCTGCAAGCCGCAAGTAAAGGCAAAAGCGGGTTTGCAGGATGTCGCAAATGGACATGCCAACACATCTCTGTGAGAGCGGGCTTGCTCGCGAAAGCGGTGGATCAGGCCCAAATATGTCAACTGACACACTGCTTTCGCGAGCAAGCCCGCTCCCACATGGGACAGCGGTGTGCTTTAGAGCAGCTTGTGCTCCATCGCGTACTTCACCAGCTCCGCCAGTGAGGTGATGTTGAGCTTCTGCATCAGCCGCGCCTTATGGGTGCTGATGGTCTTGCTGCTCAGTGCCAGTTGCTGGGCAATGTCGTTGACGTTGGCGCCCTGGGCCAGGCGTTCGAACACTGAAAATTCGCGCTCGGAGAGCAACGAATGCAATGGCCTCGAGTCGGTCAGGCCGACCTCGAAGACCATGCGGTCGGCCAGTTCCGGGTCGATATAACGCCCGCCTGACGCCACTTTGCGAATGGCCGTCAGCAACAGTGCCGGATCGCTGTCCTTGGTTGCATAACCGGCGGCCCCGACCTTCAGCGCCCGGGCGGCCATTTGCGCTTCGTCGTGCATCGACAACACCAGGATCGCCGGCGGATTGTTCAGGGCGCGAATCCGCGGAATGGCCTCCAGGCCATTGACGCCCGGCATGGAGATGTCCAGCAACACCACTTCGCAGGGCACATGACGCAAGGTGTCGAGCAACTGTTCGCCGTTGCTCGCCTCCCCCACCACCAGCAAGTCCTTGGCCAGGCCAATCAGTTGCTTGATGCCTTCGCGGACAATGGTGTGGTCTTCGGCTACCAGTACACGGATCACGTTCTTCTCCAGATTCAAGATCATTCGCGAGCAAGCCCGCTCCCACATTGGATTTGGGCATCTACACAAAACATTGTGGGAGCGGGCTTGCCCGCGAAGGCGTCGGTACAGTCAACACAACCTGTTCAGGCTGCATCCAGCGGAACGCGCACACTCAGCGTCGTGCCTTCACCCGGCTCACTCTCAAGGGATAACTCCCCCCCCATGATCAACACCCGCTCACGCATTCCGACGATCCCAAAGGACGTTGGCCTGCCAGGCGCAGCTACAAATCCTACGCCATCATCGGCGACCGTCAGACACAACTCGTCGCCTTCCAGTGCCAGCGTCAGTTCAACAGTATGCGCCTGAGCATGGCGCATGACATTGGTCAGTGCTTCCTGAAGGATCCGGAACAGGCCTATGGCCTTGGCATCGCTGAGCACCGGCAGATTGTCCGGCACCTGCACCAGACACGGAATCTGCGTACGCGCCTCGAATCGTCGGGCCTGCCATTCGATGGCCGAGGCAATGCCGGCATCGAGAATCGGCGGGCGCAATGCAGTCGCCACGTCGCGAACCAACTGGAAGAGCTGGGCGATCAGGCGTTTCATGCTGCCCAGGCGCTCATTAAGGCCCGGATCAAGTTGCGCGTAAGCCAGTTCGCACATGGAGGTTTCCAGCTTGAGCACGGTCAGCATCTGCCCCAGTTCATCGTGAACCTCACGGGCGATGCGCGCTTTTTCCTCTTCGCGCACGCTTTCCAGGTGCGCGGACAGCTCGCGCAGTTGTTCCCGGGAACTGGCCAGCTCAAGCTCGATGCGCTTGCTCTCGCTGATGTCCCAGACGATGCCGTCCCAGACATAGGCGCCATCTTCCAGCCGACGGGTGATGGCCTTGATTTCCGCCCAGCGCTGCTCACCCTGACGCGTGAGGATTCGCCCTTGCCATGACCAGTCGCTGTCGGTATCCAGCGCATGGTCCTGGGTCTGGTGATAACTGGCCTTGTCATCCGGATGCACCAGGCTGCGCAGACCTTTGTCGCGATGCGCCAGTGTGGCTGGTGAATAACCCACCAGGCTTTCGCTGCCTTCGCTGATGTAGGCAAAGTCGATCTGGCCAGTCACCGGTGCCCGCTCCAGGCGGAAAACCAGCCCCGGAACGTTGGCGGCGATGCCTTGCAGCCGCGCCTCGCTTTCCTGCAAAGCGGCCAGGGCGCGGCGCCGCTCGGTGACATCGTTGAGGTAAACCACCAGGTATTCGCCATCGCGAAAACGCAGAAAACTCAACGAAACATCGGCTGGCAAGATGCTGCCGTCGGCGCGCACGCAGTTGGTTTCGAAGCTTTGCGGCCCTTCTTCACTGGCTCGGGCGCGCTTCCACAGATTGAGCCAACGATCCATGTGCAGGCCGGGTTCGAAATCGATCAAGGGCCGATCGATGATCGCGCCGGCTGGATAGCCGAGCATGCTTTCCGCCGCACGATTGGCGTAGCGCACATGGCTGTCCCAGTTGACCCAGAGGATGCCGACGGTGCTTTGATCGATGGAAAACTGGGTGAGCCGCAGCGCCTCTTCGCTGGCGGCACGCAAGGCAATGTCCTCCTGCGCGGCCATCAGGCGTTGTTCCAGGCTGTGCTGCTGGCGACGCTGCCAGAACACGATGGCTACGCAACTCAACGCCAGCACGGCCAGCAACAGGCAGAGGTTTTGCCAGAACCCCCGCGACTCGGTGAGGCGTGGATACTTGGGCTGCAGCCATTGATTGTGCAGTTGCTCCAGATCCTTGGCCGGAATCGCCCGCAATGCGCTTTCGACGATACCCGCCAGTTCCGGTTTGTCGCGACGCGTGGCTACCCGCAGCAGCTGCGGCAGGCCGACATCCCCGACTACCACCAACCCGGCAAACTCCGGTTCGACGGACAGGCGCCCCAACTGCGCTTCATCGACCACCGCATAAGCCGCCTGCTGGCCCGTCAGTAACTGCAATGCCTGGCGCTCCATCGGGACGCCTTGCAGATTCAGGTGCGGATAGTTGCTGCGCAGGTAATCGGCGATGGCGCTGGGCATGCGTACGGCGACGCGGGTCTGGCTGTCGAGCTTTTCCAGTTCGATCGCCCCGGCACTTTTCTGGTCGCTGACCACCAGTTGCGGCACCCGCATGTAGGGGTCGGAGAATTGCCAGAGGCGCAGCCCGCCAGGTGTCTGGGTCAATCCCGGGGCGATATCGATTTCGCCTTCGCGTGCGGCAGCTTCCAGTTGTTCAAGGTCGGAAAAGTTGCGCCAGCTCAGCTCGACATTGAGGGTCTTTGCCAGGCGCTTCATCAAGTCGACATTCACCCCGGAGAGGCGCTGCAAGCGGCGATCGTATTGCGCATAGGGTGCCTGCAACACCAGTCCGACCCGCAACTCGCCCTGCTGCGTCAGCCAGTGCTGTTGTTTCGGGGTCAGTTGGGCAACGTGCGCCGGGGGCACGACTGCCGCCCAACCCATCAAGGGAAACCACAAACAGCCGATAACCCACAGGCAGCGAAAACGCATCATTGAACTCTCACACACTGACAAATACTGACCAACCCATTAGGCTGCCGGAACAACTTCTGGCCTGGAATATCCGATGCCCCCTGTCTACCGCCTGGCACTGCCAGCATTGTGCCTGTCGCTGATCCTGCCTTGCGTTTTTTCCGTCGAGGCGGCCGAACCGGCGCCTGTCGCAGCAGAAAAGGCAGCCGAAGAAAAACCACTCGAACGTCAGCCGCTGCCTGAGCGTAGTCAGGAAGAAGCGGCTGCACTTGAGCGAAAAATCCCGGCTCAGGAACAGCAACAACTGCAAGCGGGCACCGACACGTTTCTGGCCCTGTGGAAACCGGCCAATACCGCCGAGCCCAAAGGCGCGGTGATTATCATCCCGGGCGCCGGCGAAACCGTTGACTGGCCGCAAGCAGTCGGTCCTTTGCGGCGCAAATTGCCGGACGCCGAGTGGAGCAGCCTGAGTATCACCTTGCCGGACTTGCAAAGCGATGCCATTGCGCCACGAATCGTGGAGGCAACTCTGGCTCCCAAAGCCCCCGAAGCCGACAGCAAGGACTCGACCACCGCAGCCCCGATCGAACAGGTGGCCGGTGGCGAGACCGATGTGGCCGACAAGGCCATCGCTGAGACCACCGAAGAACAATCCAGGGCAGATGCCGAGCGCATCTTCGCCCGGATCGACGCCGCGATCGCATTTGCCGAACAACAAAGCGCCCGTAGCATCGTGGTGCTGGGGCATGGTACCGGCGCCTATTGGGCAGCGCGCTACCTGAGCGAGAAGCAGCCATCGCAAGTCGAGAAACTGGTCATGGTCGCCACCCGCACACCGCTGGCAGCGAAGCCCGAGCATGCGGAACTGACCCCGACCCTGAAACTGCCGACCGCCGATATTTACTACAAAGACAAAGCGCTGGACCGCAACGCCGCGCTGGAACGACTGCAGGCCAGCAAACGCTTGAAGTCCTCGACGTTCAGCCAGGTCGCGCTCAAGGCCTTGCCCGATAGCAAGGCCGAGCAGGAGCAATTGTTCCGGCGGGTGCGGGGCTGGTTGAATCCGCAGCCTGCGACAGACTGACAGACCGAGGCGCTTCATTCGCGAGCAAGCCCGCTCCCACAGGTTTTATGCCGGTCACGAAATTGCGGACGACATCAAACCTGTGGGAGCGGGCTTGCTCGCGAAGGGGCCATTACAGGCAACACAAAGCTGTTCTGCTAGCGAAAATCCCGCCGCTCCCGAATCAGCGTATAGGCACTATGCAGTTCACGCGTTCGCTCGGTGGCCTCACGAACCTGCGTCGCCGTCGCGCCACTGCCGGCGATCTTGTCCGGATGATGGCGACTGAGCAGGCGCCGGTAAGCACGCTTGATCTGCGCCGGTTCAGTGGTGGCCGACACCCCCAACAACTTCAAGGCGTCCTGATAGCTTGGCACGCTGTTGCCCAATGGCCGCTTCTGCGGCTCATAATCGTGGGCCAACGCCTGTACCTGATGCGGCGTCCAGCCCAGCCACTGCCCCCACTGGCGGATCAACTCACGCTCACCGCTGCCTGCACGACCATCGGCCCAGACCATTCGCCAGCAGGCGCGTAACACGCCTTCCGCCGCATGGGGCTGGGCACTCAGGCGACGCAGATAACCACGTAGCCGGTCGCGACCCGACTTGCCACGGTTGAACGCGGCAATTGCACGGCGCTGAGCCGGCCCGGACATGTCCAGCGAGCGCATTTCCGCCCGGGCCTGTTCGATGTGCCCGGCCATGACCTGGCCGTCGCACTTGGCCAGGCGTCCCAGCAGGACAAACAGCAATTCATCGTTGCGCAGCACCGGGCGGCCGCCCAGTTTTTCCCGCAAATGCCCCCAGCTCTGCAGGTGCAAGCGCCGGTCCAGCGCCTGCCCCAACAACGCGCCGAGCATGGCCCCCGGAATACTGGCTATGGCAAAGCCCGCTCCGGCTCCGATAAGAGTCCCTGGCCACAGCATGTCAGCGGCTCGCTTCTATTAATGTTTCAACTTCGGCCAGACGCTCGTGAGTACCGACATCGACCCAGTGCCCCCTCAACTGCTCGCCGGTCACCAGCCCGTCAGCCATGGCTTTGCGCAACAGCGGCGCGAGTTTGAAGGCCCCTGCGGTGCAACCGTCGAACAACTGCGGATGCAACACGGCGATGCCGCTGTAGGTCAGGGTAGGAGCCTGCGGTTGACCGTCGTGCACCTGGCTTCCGACCAGGCTGAAGTCCCCGGCCGGATGATGCGGCGGGTTGCTGGCCAGCACCAGGTGCGCCAGGCCGTTGATGGGTTGGTGCAGCACACTGAAGTCGTAATCGGTCCAGATATCGCCGTTGACCACCACAAAGGCTTCATCCCCCAACAACGGCAAGGCGCGGAAAATCCCGCCGCCGGTTTCCAGGGGTTCACCCTCCGCCGAGTACTGAATGCTCACGCCATAGCGCGAACCATCGCCCAGATAGTCTTCGATCTGCTGACCGAGCCAGGCGTGATTGATCACGATGTCGGTGAACCCCGCGGCAGCCAGCGCCCGCAGGTGATACTCGATCAGCGGCACGCCGCCGGCACGCACCAGCGGTTTGGGCGTGGTCAGGGTCAGCGGGCGCATGCGCTCGCCTTTGCCCGCGGCCAGAATCATTGCCTTCATGCTTTCACTCCGGCACGCAGGCTGGCCAGCAGCACATCCAGCTCGGCCAGTTCGGGGCGGCGAGCGATCACGGCATCTATATAGGCAAAGAAACGCGGAACATCGCCCAGATAACGCGGTTTGCCGTCGCGATGGCAGATGCGCGCGAAAATACCGATGACTTTCAGGTGACGTTGCACGCCCATCAAGTCGCTGGCCCGCAGAAAGTCCTCGAACTCGGGCTGAACCGGGATACCGAGCGCCCCCGCCTGCTGCCAGTAGCTTTCCAGCCACCCGTGTACGCGCTCCTCTGGCCAACTGAGGAAAGCGTCCTTGAACAGGCAGGTCACGTCGTAGGTCACCGGGCCATATACCGCATCCTGGAAATCCAGCACGCCGGGGTTGGGCTCGCTGAGCATCAGGTTGCGCGGCATGTAGTCGCGATGCACCAGGACTTTTGGCTGTGCCAGGGCGCTGTCGATCAACAGATCGCTGACCTGCTGCCAGAGCACTTGCTGCGCCGCGTCGAATTCGATGCCCAATTCGCGCTTCACGTACCACTCGGGGAACAGTTCCAGTTCGCGACGCAGTAATGCCACGTCATAGCTCGGCAGCGGCGCAACCATCGGCAACTGCTGGAAAGC
This sequence comes from Pseudomonas sp. GNP012, assembly GCF_054343835.1. Lineage (NCBI taxonomy): Bacteria > Pseudomonadati > Pseudomonadota > Gammaproteobacteria > Pseudomonadales > Pseudomonadaceae > Pseudomonas > Pseudomonas sp. GNP012. The sequence continues at coordinate 4,880,487 of NZ_JBTGUU010000001.1, forward strand.
CAGCAACGCCTGCAGGGCATCGTTGAACAAACCGTCGGCGTTTTCGCTGTCGATGACGTCCAGATAGGTCTTGTTGCCCAGGTCATTGAGCAAAAGAAACCCGCGCTCGAGGTCTTCGGCATAAATTTTCGGCACATTTATTCCGGATTTCGCCAGCAAAAAGGCGATATCCACGAAAGGTTTGCAGTTTTCCTGGGGCGGTGGCGCGTCCATCACGATGAAACTTCTGCCATCGCCTTCCCAGCGGAAATACCGCCGGAAACTCGCGTCGCTGCTGGCCGCAGTCAATGTGGCCGGGGGTACGACGCCCCAGCCCTGCTCGGCAAAAAGGGTCGTCAATTGTTCATCGAGCCAAACTTTCAGGTGTTGCAAGCGTACATCTTGATCAGGCATTGCAAGGGTCTCCGACGGCGCTAGCCGTCAAGCGGGTCATGCTTTATTATCCAGCATCTTTTTCAGACCATCGAGAGGCGTGCGGCCCACACCGCGGGCAGATGGCACGCAGGAAGCCCGGACTAATAAGATGGCATTGAAATCCCCCGCGTTTCGTAAAAAATTTCCGTTGTTGGTTACCGGCAGTTTGCTGGCGCTGCAACCCCTTGCCACTTCCTACGTGGTCGCCGCGGAACAGTTTGACTGCTCAGTCTCTGCTTCGGGTTCCTGGGACTGCGCACCAAAGACGCCGGCGGCTGCATTGCCACCGCGTCCCGTCCATGACGGCAGCGCAGTTTCCGCCACTGGCGAAGCCCCGGCCGAGAACGGTTCCAGTGAAGACACTGGCGCCAAGCCAGTACTGGTGACCGAATCCAAAGGCCGCGGCCTGAAGTCGCGTAGCGAAGACTACAGTCACCTCGACTGGGTTCCCCGCGAGCAGCTCACTGCCGCACAATTGGCCGAAACCGGCCCTTATTGCTCTGGTTCCTATATCGAACCGATTCGTCCTGGCATGAATGACAAGACGAATAAAAGTGACGCGCCTACCTTTATCGGCGCAAAAGCCTCCCGCTATAAGCAGGATGAGCAGGTCGCGACCCTGGCCGGCGACGTCGTCATGCGCCAGGGCAGCATGCAGGTCGAAGCCGACGAAGCCAACCTGTACCAGGCCGAGAGCCGTGGCGAACTGAATGGCAACGTGCGCATTCGCGACAACGGCGCCCTGATCGTCGGCGACCACGCCGACGTGCAGCTCGACACCGGTGAAGCCAAGGTCGACAACGCCGAATACGTGATGCACAAATCACGCATCCGCGGTAATGCGCTGTACGCCAAACGTGCCGAGAACGCGATCATCCGCCTCAAGGACGGTACGTACACCACGTGCGAACCGAACAACAACGCCTGGCAGCTCAAGGGCAACAACATCACCCTGAACCCGGCCACCGGCTTCGGTACGGCGACCAACGTGACACTGCGGGTCAAGGACATTCCGGTCCTGTACACGCCGTACATCTATTTCCCGATCGACGACCGTCGCCAGTCCGGCTTCCTGCCGCCGACCATCGGCACCGGCAGCGATACCGGCTTCATGCTGGTCACCCCGTACTACTTCAACCTGGCGCCGAACTACGATGCCACGTTGTACCCGCGCTACATGGAAAAGCACGGCTTGTTGATGGAAGGCGAGTTCCGCTACCTGACCAAGTCCAGCGAAGGCCAGTTCGGTGCGGCGTACCTCAACGACGAAAGCAACGAGCGCGACAAGCAGTCAGACTCCGAAAAAACCCGCTACATGTACAACTGGCAGCACAAGGGTGGCCTCGACTCGCGAGTACTCACGCAAGTCGACTACACCAAGATCAGCGATCCGTATTACTTCCAGGATCTGCAGACCGACCAGATTGGCATAAAAAGCAACGACTACGTGAACCAGCAGGGTTCCGTGACCTATCGCGGCGAGGGCTATACCGCTCGCGCGAACGCCCAGGCATACGAACTGGCGAGCGTAGCGAACATTACCCCGTACGACCGCCTGCCGCAGCTCACCCTCGACGGTATGCTGCCTTACCATCCGGAAGGCCTGGACTTCACGTACAACACCGAGCTCGTACGGTTTGACCGGGATCTGCAGAGCGGGACCTACTTTGACGAAGATGGCATCGGCAGTAAGCGTATTGATGAAAACGTTCAAGGTCTGGCTCGCGCCAACGGCGACCGCCTGAATCTTGCGCCCGCCATGAGCCTGCCGATGAACACGACTTACGGCTTCCTGACACCGAAGCTCAAGTACCAGTACACCCAGTACCAACTGGATCTGGACGGTCTGGGCAAAAGTCAGATCGCGGCTCAAAATCAAAACGCAGCTCTCAACGGGACTAAAAATTTCAACGGTCAGTTCGACAGCAACCAGAACCGCGGCGTGCCGATCGCCAGCATCGACAGCGGCCTGTACTTCGATCGCAATACCCAGTATTTCGGCAAGAACTACCGCCAGACTCTAGAGCCGCGCCTGTTCTACCTGTACGTGCCTGAGGTCGACCAGGAGGACATCCCGGTATTCGACACCAGCGAATACACCTTCAACTATGCGTCGCTGTTCCGTGACAACCGCTTCTCCGGCTCCGACCGTGTCGGCGACGAGAACAAACTGTCCCTGGGCGTGACCAGCCGCTGGATCGAAGACAACGGCTTCGAACGTCAACGGATCAGTGTCGGCCAAGCGCTGTACTTCAAGGACCGTGAAGTTCAGTTGCCAGGCGTAAACTTCCAAGACCGTGCCGACGCCAAAGCCAACGTTTCCCCCTATGCGCTGGAATACGAATATCGCTGGAACCGCGACTGGCGTACCACGGCCGACTACAACTGGGACCCGGACAGCCGCAGCCCTCGCTCGGGCAGCGCGATGTTCCACTACCAGCCTGAAGACAACCCGAACAAGATCGTCAACCTCGGCTATCGCTATCGTAACGACCAGGTGATCTACAACCAGAACACCGGTCAATGGCAGTTCGGCGGCGACTACGGCACCCCTGGGCAGCCTGGCTACGTGAAGGATTACTACAAGATCGAACAGCACGACTTCTCGATCATCTGGCCGATCGTGCCGCAATGGAGCGCTATCAGCCGCTGGCAGTATGACTACAACCGCAACCGTACCCTGGAAGCCTTCGGTGGTTTCGAGTACGACAGCTGCTGCTGGAAACTGCGCCTGATCAACCGTTACTTCGTTGATTACGACGAGTTCAGCCAGCAGGCACCGGAAAACGAAAAAGGCGACCATGGCGTCTTCCTCCAAATTGTTCTGAAGGGACTCGGCGGCCTCACCGGCGCCAAGGCAGAGAGCTTCCTCGACAAAGGCATTCAAGGTTATCGTGAACGTGAAGACCAAGCTTTCTGATTGTCTGCGCCCGCTGATGCTGGGCGCGCTGTTCCTGAGTACGGCGGCCAGTGCCGCCGTGCAGTCCATCGATAAAGTGGTGGCCATCGTCGACAACGACGTGGTCATGCAGAGCCAACTGGACCGACGCGTCCATGAAGTTCAGCAAACCATTGCCAAGCGTGGTTCTGCCGTGCCGCCGGCCAGCGTGCTGGAGCAACAGGTACTTGAGCGCCTGATCGTCGAAAACCTGCAATTGCAGATCGGCGAGCGCTCCGGCATCCGCATTACTGATGAAGAGCTGAACCAGGCCGTGGGCACCATTGCCCAGCGCAACAACATGTCGATCGAGCAGTTCCGCGCAGCCCTGACTCGCGATGGTCTGTCCTATGAAGATGCACGTGAGCAGATTCGCCGCGAAATGGTCATCAGCCGCGTGCGCCAGCGTCGGGTCGCCGAACGCATTCAGGTCTCCGAGCAGGAAGTGAAGAACTTCCTGGCGTCTGACCTGGGCAAAATGCAGCTGTCCGAAGAGTTCCACCTGGCCAACATCCTGATTCCTACACCGGAAAGCGCCAACTCCGAAGCGATTCAGAGTGCCGCCAAACAGGCCGATGCGATTTACCAGCAGCTCAAGCAAGGCGCTGACTTCAGTCAGTTGGCAATCGCCAAATCCGCCAGCGAAACCGCTCTGGAAGGTGGTGACATGGGCTGGCGTAAGGCCGCTCAATTGCCTCCGCCGTTCGATCGCCTGCTGAGCACCATGCCGGTGGGTGATGTCACCCAGCCAATGCGCACGCCGGGCGGCTTCATTATCCTGAAGATCCTCGATAAGCGTGGCGGCGAGACCCAGATGCGCGACGAAGTGCATGTGCGTCACATCCTGGTCAAGCCGAGCCCGATCCGCGACGAAGCGAAAACCAAGGCCTTGGCCGAGTCGCTCTACAGCCGTATCGAGGCTGGCGAAGACTTCGGTGAGCTGGCGAAAAACTACTCGGAAGACCCGGGTTCCGCCCTCAACGGCGGCGACCTGAACTGGATCGACCCGAACGCGCTGGTGCCCGAGTTCCGCGAAGTGATGGCCAAGACCCCGCAAGGTCAGCTGTCCAGGCCGTTCCAGACTCAATACGGCTGGCATGTCCTGGAAGTCCTTGGCCGTCGCGCCACCGACAGCACCAGCCAGGCTCGCGAGCAGCAAGCCATGACCGTTTTGCGTAACCGCAAATACGACGAAGAGCTGCAAACCTGGCTGCGTCAGATCCGTGACGAAGCGTATGTGGAAATCAAACTCCCTGGCGCCGACCAGGCAGCACAGTGAAACCCCAACGTTTCGCGCTGACACCCGGTGAACCAGCCGGCATAGGTCCCGACCTGTGCCTGCTGCTCGCCTCGCAAGCCCAGCCCCATCCCCTGATTGCCATTACCAGCCGCGACCTGCTCATCGAGCGGGCCGCGCAACTGGGCGTGGCGGTCAACTTGCTGCCGGTCACCCCGGACAACTGGCCGGATGCCCCCGCGCCAGCCAACAGCCTGTATGTCTGGGACACACCGCTCAACGCCAAGGTCATAGCCGGACAACTGGACAAGGCCAACGCTGCGTTCGTCCTGGAAACCCTGACCCGGGCCGGCCAAGGCTGCCTGAGCGGGGATTTTGCCGGCATGATTACCGCGCCTGTGCACAAAGGCGTCATCAACGAATCCGGCATCGCCTTTTCCGGGCACACGGAATTCCTTGCAGACCTGACCCACACCGCGCAAGTGGTGATGATGCTGGCCACTCGTGGCTTGCGCGTGGCCCTGGTGACCACTCACCTGCCCCTTCGCGAGATTGCCGATGCCATCACGCCGGAGCGCCTGGAACGCGTCACGCGAATCCTGCACGCCGACCTGCAAAACAAGTTCGGCATCGCCCGGCCGCGCATCCTGGTTTGCGGGCTCAACCCGCATGCCGGTGAAGGCGGGCACCTGGGCCATGAAGAAATCGATATCATCGAACCCACATTAGAGCGCCTGCGCGGCGAGGGCATGGACCTTCGCGGCCCCCTGCCCGCCGACACTCTGTTTACCCCCAAATATCTGGAGCACTGCGACGCGGTGCTGGCGATGTACCACGACCAGGGCCTGCCGGTGCTGAAGTACAAAGGCTTCGGCGCGGCAGTCAACGTGACCCTCGGCTTGCCGATCATCCGTACGTCGGTCGACCACGGCACCGCCCTGGATCTGGCCGGCAGCGGCAAGATCGACACCGGCAGCCTGCAAGTCGCCCTGGAAACCGCCTACCAGATGGCCGAGACCCGTTTATGACCGAGCAATACCAACACAAGGCGCGCAAACGCTTTGGCCAGAACTTCCTGCACGATGCCGGCGTTATCGACCGCATCCTGCGTTCCATTCATGCCAAGGCAGAAGACCGCCTGCTGGAAATCGGCCCGGGACAGGGCGCACTGACCCAAGGCCTTCTGAGCAGCGGCGCGCAACTCGACGTGGTGGAACTGGACAAGGACCTGATCCCGATCCTCAACCAGCAGTTTGCCGGCAAGAGCAACTTCAACCTGCATCAGGGCGATGCGCTGAAGTTCGACTTCAACAGCCTGAATGCCGCGCCAGGCAGCCTGCGAGTGGTTGGCAACCTGCCGTACAACATCTCCACGCCGCTGATTTTTCACCTGCTGCACAACTCGCACCTGATCCGCGACATGCACTTCATGCTGCAAAAGGAAGTGGTCGAGCGCCTGGCTGCCGGCCCGGGTGGTGGTGACTGGGGCCGTCTGTCGATCATGGTTCAGTACCATTGCCGGGTCGAACACCTGTTCAACGTCGGCCCGGGCGCGTTCAACCCGCCACCGAAAGTCGATTCGGCCATCGTGCGCCTGGTGCCCCACGCAGAACTGCCGCACCCGGCCAAGGATCACCGCCTGCTGGAGCGCGTCGTGCGCGAAGCGTTCAACCAGCGTCGCAAAACCCTGCGCAACACCCTCAAGCTGCTGCTGAGCAATGCCGAAATCGAAGCCGCCGGCGTCGATGGCAGCCTGCGTCCCGAGCAGCTCGACCTGGCCGCCTTCGTGCGCCTGGCTGACAAGCTCAGCGAACAGGCGCCACAAAAGCCTGCCGCGAACTGACAGGCGATGAGCGCTATCGGGTAGGACGCCACTCTGGTCTACTACCCGATACTTGGCCTAGACTGAACTTCATCAGCTACGCCCCGCGTCCCGCTTCGTTTTTAAGGCCTCTTGCATGTCCGATCCTCGTTATCAGGTCGACGTCAGCGTCGTCACCCGCTATCTGGCAGAACAATCGCAACCCGAGCACGACCGCTTTGCCTTCGCCTATACCATCACCGTGCAAAACAATGGCGAAATGCCCGCCAAACTGCTTTCACGGCACTGGGTCATCACCGATGGTAACGGGCATGTCGAAGAAGTCCGCGGCGCAGGCGTCGTCGGCCAGCAGCCGCTGATCGACCCGGGCAAGAGCCACACCTACAGCAGCGGCACCGTGATGACCACCAAGGTCGGCACCATGCAAGGCACCTATCGGATGCTTTCCGACGACGGCAAACATTTCGATGCCATCATCGCGCCCTTCCGCCTGGCGGTGCCTGGAGCCCTGCACTGATGGCAACCTACGCTGTCGGTGACCTGCAAGGCTGCCTTCAGGCCCTGCAATGCCTGCTCAAACAAGTGGCGTTCGACCCTCAACGCGATCGCCTGTGGCTGGTGGGCGACCTGGTCAACCGCGGCCCACAGTCGCTGGAAACCCTGCGCTTCCTCTATAGCATCCGCGAATCGCTGGTGTGCGTGCTCGGCAACCACGACCTGCACCTGCTGGCGGCCGGACGCAACATCGAACGCCTGAAGAAGGCCGATACCTTGCACGAGATCATTGACGCGCCAGATAGCGCCGAACTGCTCGAATGGCTGCGCCAGCAAAAGCTCATGCACTACGACGAACAGCGCAACATGGTACTAGTCCATGCTGGCATTCCACCCCAGTGGTCGCTGCGCAAAGCCTTGAAGTGTGCTGCCGAAGTCGAGACTGCCTTGCGTGACGACAACCTGCTGCCGCCCTACCTCGATGGCATGTACGGCAACGATCCGGCGAAATGGGACAATGACCTCAAAGGCGTGACGCGCCTGCGGGTGATCACCAATTATTTCACCCGCATGCGTTTTTGCACCGCCGAAGGCAAACTCGACCTCAAGAGCAAGGAAGGCCTCGGTACCGCACCACCCGGCTACAAACCCTGGTTCCAGCACAAGGAACGCAAGACCAAGGGCCTGAAGATCATCTTCGGTCACTGGGCAGCACTGGAAGGCAATATCAATGAGCCTGGCATCTCGGCCCTCGACACTGGCTGCGTCTGGGGCGGCGCCCTGACCCTGATGAACGTCGACAGCTTTGAGCGCCTGTCCTGCAAATGCGACGAACACGGCCATGCCGTGCCGCCAGTCGCCTCATCCATTCCCCAAACATCGCCAGCCAGCGCACCGCGCTAGACTGCCCATTCTGCCGAGCCACAGGAGCCCGCCATGAGCGAATTCAAACGTATCCCCCCGGAACAGGCCCAGGCCCTGCGCGAACAAGGCGCAGTGGTGGTCGACGTCCGCGACCCGGCCACTTTTGCCGCCCTGCATATCGCAGGCTCAAAGCATCTGGACAATCATTCCCTGCACGCTTTCATCCAGGGCGCCGACCTCGACGCGCCGACCGTGGTGGTCTGCTATCACGGCAATTCCAGCCAGGGTGCGGCCGCCTACCTGATCAGCCAGGGCTTCTCCGACGTCTACAGCATGGATGGTGGATTCGAGTTGTGGCGTACGACCTATCCGACGGAAACGGCGCAAGGCACTTCCGAATAATTTTTTTGTAACGTTGCAGGCCCCGGCTCCCGCGGGCTAGCGCGGTGGCAGACGAACGGTCTGCCACAACTAATTACGTATCTCGCCTTTACCTCCCGAATTCCCAACTATCCTTAAGCCCAGGCCATCCAAAACAGGGGAGAGCCGGTACACCGGCGCACGGGTCATCGGGAGTAGCTTTCGGAGTCGTCAGCTCCGGGAGAGTTCTGGGGGGTAAACAGCAATCGCCTGTTCGGTTGCTGCCAGCATCGACTGAGTGATCCGGCGTCGGCTCCACGTATCGAGCGAGGTGACGTCATGAGTATCTTTAGCCACTTCCAACAACGCTTCGAGTCCACACGCCAGGAAGAACTCTCACTGCAAGAGTATCTTGAACTGTGCAAAAAAGACCGCAGCGCCTACGTTTCCGCCGCCGAGCGTCTACTGCTGGCCATCGGTGAACCGGAACTGCTCGACACCTCGACCAACTCGAGGCTTTCGCGCATCTTCTCCAACAAGGTAATCCGCCGCTATCCGGCCTTTGAAGACTTCCACGGGATGGAAGAATGCATCGACCAGATCGTGTCGTATTTCCGCCACGCCGCTCAAGGCCTGGAAGAGAAGAAACAAATCCTGTACCTGCTCGGCCCTGTCGGTGGCGGTAAATCGTCCCTGGCCGAGAAGCTCAAGCAGCTTATGGAAAAAGTGCCCTTCTACGCGATCAAGGGCTCGCCAGTATTCGAGTCGCCCCTGGGTCTGTTCAACTCCACTGAAGATGGAGCGATCCTCGAGGAAGACTTTGGCATTCCACGGCGCTACCTCAACACCATCATGTCGCCATGGGCGACCAAGCGCCTGGCCGAATTCGGTGGCGACATCAGCCAGTTCCGCGTGGTGAAACTCTACCCGTCGATCCTCAACCAGATCGCCGTGGCCAAGACCGAACCTGGTGACGAAAACAACCAGGACATTTCGGCACTGGTGGGCAAGGTCGATATCCGCAAACTGGAGGAGTTCCCGCAGAACGACGCCGACGCCTACAGCTACTCGGGCGCCCTGTGCCGGGCCAACCAAGGCCTGATGGAATTCGTCGAAATGTTCAAGGCACCGATCAAGGTGCTGCACCCGTTGCTGACTGCCACCCAGGAAGGCAACTACAACAGTACCGAAGGCCTTGGCGCGATTCCGTTCACCGGGATCCTGCTGGCGCACTCCAACGAATCGGAGTGGCACACCTTCCGCAACAACAAGAACAACGAAGCCTTCATCGACCGGATCTACATCGTCAAGGTGCCGTACTGCCTGCGGGTCAGTGACGAAGTGAAGATCTACGACAAGCTGCTGTTCAACAGCTCGCTGGCCAAGGCGCATTGCGCGCCGGATACCCTGAAGATGCTGGCCCAGTTCACCGTGCTCTCGCGTCTTAAAGAGCCGGAAAACTCCAACATCTACTCGAAGATGCGCGTGTACGACGGCGAGAACCTCAAGGATACCGATCCGAAAGCCAAGTCGATCCAGGAATACCGCGACAACGCCGGTGTCGACGAAGGCATGAACGGTCTCTCGACTCGCTTCGCGTTCAAGATCCTGTCGAAGGTGTTCAACTTCGATCCGCACGAAATTGCTGCCAACCCGGTACATCTGCTCTATGTGCTGGAACAGCAGATCGAACAGGAACAGTTCCAGGCCGAGACTCGCGAACGCTATCTGCGCTTCCTCAAGGAGTACCTGGCACCGCGCTACATCGAATTCATCGGCAAGGAGATCCAGACTGCCTACCTCGAATCCTACAGCGAGTACGGCCAGAACATCTTCGATCGCTACGTGTTGTACGCCGACTTCTGGATCCAGGACCAGGAATACCGCGACCCGGAAACCGGCGAAATCCTCAACCGCGTAGCCCTGAACGAAGAACTGGAGAAAATCGAAAAACCGGCCGGCATCAGCAATCCGAAGGATTTCCGCAACGAAATCGTCAACTTCGTCCTGCGCGCCCGGGCCAACAACAACGGCAAGAACCCGACCTGGCTCAGCTACGAAAAACTGCGGGTGGTCATCGAGAAGAAAATGTTCTCCAACACCGAGGACCTGCTACCGGTCATCAGCTTCAACGCCAAGGCCAGCAAGGAGGACCAGCAAAAACACAACGACTTCGTCACACGGATGGTCGAGCGGGGCTACACCGACAAACAGGTACGACTGCTGTCCGAGTGGTACCTGCGGGTCAGAAAATCACAATAACCCGCTGCCGGTCAGACCGGTTGTCGTCAGCCAGAGACCTGTGTGCGCTTTTTCTGTTACACAGGCCTCTGGAAGGTGTTCGAAAGTCGGTAGCGAGTTCAGGCAGCATCCAAGGCGCTTGGGGGAGCGTTCAACATCCCTCGGCTCTCGGTTCGATGCTGTATCACCGCTCGCCCCTTTCAGGACAGCTTCTAAGGAGCAGTCATGAGCTATGTGATCGACCGACGTCTCAATGGCAAGAACAAGAGCACGGTGAACCGCCAGCGGTTTCTGCGGCGCTACCGTGATCACATTAAAAAGGCTGTCGAAGAGGCGGTCAGCCGGCGCTCCATTACCGATATGGAACACGGCGAACAAATCAGCATTCCCGGCCGCGACATCGACGAGCCGGTGCTTCACCACGGCCGCGGTGGCAAACAGACGGTCGTGCACCCGGGCAACAAGGAGTTCACCAGTGGCGAACATATCGCCCGTCCACCGGGAGGCGGTGGTGGTCGAGGCCCCGGCAAGGCTGGCAACTCCGGTGAAGGGATGGACGAATTCGTCTTCCAGATCACCCAGGAAGAGTTCCTCGAATTCATGTTCGAGGATCTCGAACTGCCCAATCTGGTAAAACGCAACCTGACCGGCACCGACACCTTCAAGACCGTGCGGGCAGGGATCAGCAACGAGGGCAACCCGTCGCGGATCAACATCATCCGCACCCTGCGCTCAGCCCACGCCCGGCGGATCGCCCTGTCCGGCAGCAGCCGGGCAAAACTGCGTGAGGCCAAGGAAGAACTTCTGCGACTCAAGCAGGAAGAGCCAGACAACTTCGGCGATATTCAGGAAATCGAAGCTGAAATCGAAAAACTCAGCGCGCGCATTCACCGCGTGCCGTTTCTCGACACGTTCGACCTCAAGTACAACCTGCTCATCAAACAACCCAACCCCAGCTCCAAGGCCGTGATGTTCTGCCTGATGGACGTGTCCGGCTCGATGACCCAGGCGACCAAGGACATCGCCAAGCGCTTCTTCATCCTGCTGTACCTGTTTCTCAAGCGTAACTACGACAAGATCGACGTCGTGTTCATCCGCCACCACACCAGTGCCCGCGAAGTGGATGAAGAAGAGTTTTTCTACTCTCGGGAAACCGGCGGTACCATAGTGTCCAGCGCCCTGAAACTGATGCAGGAGATCATGGCCGAGCGCTACCCGAGTAACGAGTGGAACATCTACGCCGCCCAGGCCTCCGATGGCGACAACTGGAACGACGACTCTCCGATCTGCCGCGACATCCTGATCAACCAGATCATGCCATTCGTGCAGTACTACACTTACGTTGAGATCACCCCGCGCGAACACCAGGCCCTTTGGTTCGAATACGAGCGCATCGCCGAAGCCTTTTCCGACACGTTTGCCCAGCAACAACTGGTCTCGGCCGGGGATATCTATCCGGTCTTCCGTGAACTCTTCCAGCGCAGGTTAGTGACATGACCGCCAAAGAGCAGAAGCGCCAACCCATTTCCACCGGCTCCGAATGGACGTTCGAGCTGATCCAGGCGTACGACCGCGAAATCAGTCGCATTGCGGCGGGTTACGCCCTCGATACGTACCCGAACCAGATCGAAGTGATCACCGCCGAGCAGATGATGGATGCCTACGCCTCCGTCGGTATGCCTCTGGGTTATCACCACTGGTCCTACGGCAAGCACTTCCTCAGCACGGAAAAATCCTACACCCGCGGCCAGATGGGTCTGGCGTACGAGATCGTGATCAACTCCGACCCGTGCATCGCCTACCTGATGGAAGAAAACACCATCTGCATGCAGGCGCTGGTGGTGGCCCATGCCTGCTACGGGCACAACAGCTTTTTCAAAGGCAATTACCTGTTCCGCACCTGGACCGACGCCAGTTCGATCATCGATTACCTGGTGTTTGCCAAGCAGTACATCATGCAATGCGAGGAGCGCCACGGCATTGACGCGGTCGAGGACCTGCTCGACTCCTGTCATGCGCTGATGAACTATGGCGTCGACCGCTACAAACGTCCCTATCCGATTTCCGCGGAAGAAGAACGCCGCCGGCAAAAGGACCGGGAGGAGCACTTGCAGAAACAGATCAACGATCTGTGGCGCACCATTCCCAAGGGCGCGGACAAGTACAGCGACAAGGACAACGCACGCTTCCCCGCCGAACCTCAGGAAAACATCCTGTACTTCATCGAAAAACATGCGCCGCTGCTGGAACCATGGCAGCGGGAAATCGTACGCATCGTGCGCAAGATCGCCCAGTATTTTTATCCACAGCGCCAGACCCAGGTGATGAACGAAGGTTGGGCCACCTTCTGGCACTACACCCTGATGAACGATCTGTACGACGAGGGCCTGGTTACTGACGGCTTCATGATGGAGTTCCTGACGTCCCACACCAGCGTGGTGTTCCAGCCGGGCTTTGACAGCCCCTACTACAGTGGCATCAACCCTTACGCCCTGGGGTTTGCCATGTACCGAGACATCCGTCGCATGTGCGAAGAGCCCACGGAAGAAGATCGCCGCTGGTTCCCTGACATCGCCGGTACCGACTGGCTGGCAGCCATCAAGTTCGCCATGAGCAGCTTCAAGGATGAGAGCTTCATCCTGCAGTACCTGTCGCCCAAGGTGATCCGCGACCTGAAGCTGTTCAGCATTCTCGATGACGACCAGAAGGACGACCTGTTGGTGCCCGCCATTCACGACGAAGGTGGCTACCGCATCATCCGGGAAACCCTCGCGGCACAGTACAACCTGGGCAATCGTGAGCCTAACGTGCAGATCTACAGCATCGACCGGCGGGGTGACCGCTCCCTGACCCTGCGTCACCAGCAACACGATCGCAAACCGCTGGGCGACTCGACCGAAGAAGTCCTCAAACACCTGCACCGCCTTTGGGGTTTCGACATTCACCTGGAAACCCTGCAAGGGGACACCGTGATGAAAACCCACCATGTGCCACCCCGCAACGAGCACAGCGAGGGTGATTACGGTCGACTGGACCTGGCTGTCATCCATCTTTGATCCGCTTTGCGCCTCCGAAAGCTCGATGCAAGGGTTATCCTGTCGAGCTAACGGAGGTTTTTTATGCGTATTTATAAAGTCGGTGGTGCGGTACGTGATCGCCTGCTGGGTAAACCGGTCACCGATATCGACTGGGTCGTGGTTGGCGCCACCACCGAAGAAATGCTCGCCAAGGGCTTTCGCCCGGTGGGCGCGGATTTCCCGGTGTTCCTTCATCCAAAAAGCGGTGAGGAATACGCCCTCGCCCGCACCGAGCGCAAAAGCGGGCGCGGTTACGGCGGGTTCACTTTTCACGCCAGCCCTGAAGTCTCTCTTGAAGAAGACCTGATCCGTCGCGACCTGACCATCAACGCCATGGCCGAAGACGATCAGCAAAACCTGACCGACCCCTACCACGGCCAGCGCGATCTCGAAGCGCGCCTGCTGCGCCATGTTTCCCCGGCGTTCGCCGAGGATCCACTCAGGGTTCTGCGCGTTGCCCGCTTTGCCGCGCGATATGCCGCGCTGGATTTTACCGTCGCCCCGGAAACCCTGGAACTGATGCGTCAACTCAGCGAGTCAGGCGAGCTTGAGGCGCTGACTCCCGAGCGCAGCTGGAAGGAAATCTCCCGCGCCCTGATGGAAGATCAGCCACAGGTGTTTATCGAGGTGTTGCGCGCATGCGGCGCACTCAAGGTGCTGATGCCGGAGGTCGACGCACTGTTCGGTGTCCCGCAGCCCCCGACCCATCATCCGGAAATCGATACTGGCGCACATATCCTGAGCGTGTTGCAGCAAGCAGCACAGCACAAACAGCCGCTGACCGTGCGCTGGGCCTGCCTGCTGCACGACCTGGGCAAGGGACTGACGCCAGAGGAGGAATGGCCGCGGCACATTGCCCACGAGTTCAAGGGCCTGAAGCTGATCAAAGCGGTCAACGAACGTTTCAAGGCGCCGAGAGACTGCCAGGAACTGGCAATGCTGGTAGGCGAGTACCACACCCACGGGCATCGCGCCCTGGAGTTGAAGCCATCGACATTGCTGGAATTGTTGCAAAGTTTCGACGTTTACCGCCGACCACAGCGGTTCGAGGAGTTCATCGCGGCATGCGAAATGGATGCGCGCGGACGCGAAGGACTGGAGCAGAGAAGTTATCCACAGGCGGATTATCTGCGCGGGGCGGCGACTGCGGCGCGAACCGTTGCGGTTCAGCCGTTGCTGGAGAAGGGTTTCAAGGGACCAGAGTTGGGTGAGGCGATCAAGCGTGAGCGACTCAAGGCGTTGAAGGCCTACAAGGAACAAGTCTAGGCAAGATCAAAAGATCGCAGCCTTCGACAGCTCCTACACAGGAATATGCGTCTCCCTGTAGGAGCTGCCGAAGGCTGCGATCTTTTGCTTTAAAGGAAACTGGACGGGGTCAATTGCTCGCCACGCCACTCAAACGCCACTGGCGCCAGTACCTGATCAATCTGCGATTCGGCCCACAATCTGGCGAAACTTTTACCGACACCAGGGTGCACGCGATCCGGCGCGATCAACGACAACGGCCACAGAACGAACGCATTTTTCAGGATTTCTGCCCGCGGCAAGATCAAGCCATCGAAGTTGCCCACCAGGTCTCCGAACAACAACACGTCGATATCCAGCGGCAAACCTCGGCGATCCGGTGCGTAACGACCGTTATCCGCCTCAATGAACTTCAGTCGACGATCAAGCTCCATCAGCGGCAGATCGGTATACGCCGACACCACGAAATTGAAGAACGGCCCGCTCTTGATGCCCACCGGCTGACTTTCGAACACTGCCGAACAGCGGATATCGACAAGGAACGCCGCCAATGCATCGAGCCCTGCCCGCAAATGGGTTTCACGCTCAATATTGCTACCGAGCCCGAGGTACACCTGAGTCAGCGACATCCGCGCTCGATCTCCACGCCCACACCACCGGTGGCAGCCGGGACCGCGCCGGGCTTGGTCAGCTTCAGACGCATCCAGGTGATATTGAATTCACTCATCAGCACTTCAACCAGACGCTCGGCAAAGGTCTCGACCAACTGGTATTGCGCCTGCTCGGCAAACGCCTGGATGCGCGAGGAAACACTGGCGTAGTCGAGCGCCAGGGTCAGGTCATCACCGGCTGCGGCCGGGCGATTGTCCCAGGCGAAGCTCAGGTCAAGACGCAAGCACTGTCGGATGCCTCGCTCCCAGTCGTAGGCACCAATCACCGTGTCGACTTCCAGGCCCTCGATAAACACTCTGTCCAAGCACTTCTCTCCGCTACACGACAAGGGCGCAATGCGCCGTTAGAATCAGGGCTTCCTCGCCCGGAATAGTTAGCATGTTTTGGTTATTGGCGATCCTCGCCTACCTGCTCGGCTCTCTGTCCTTTGCCATTTTGCTCAGCCGCCTGACCGGTAACCCCGATCCGCGAATGAGTGGCTCGGGCAATGCCGGCGCCACCAACATGTTGCGCCTGGCCGGCAAGAAACTCGCCATCCTGACCCTGCTCGGCGACCTTTGCAAAGGCCTGCTGCCGGTACTGATAGCGCGTCTTGCGGGCCTTTCGCAGCAGGAGCAAGCCTGGATCGGCGTCTATGCCGTCATCGGCCATCTGTTTCCGCTGTACTTCCGTTTTCGCGGCGGCAAGGGTGTCGCCACCGCTGCCGGCATGCTGCTGGGGCTGTACCCGCCCGCCGCCCTTCTGGCGGTCTGCGCCTGGCTCCTGACGTTCTACCTGACCCGCACCAGCTCCCTGGCCGCCCTGATTGCCACGCCGCTGACCCTGCCGTTGCTGGCCTGGCAAGAACCGGCGGCCCTGCTGCCCATGAGCACGCTCACCGGGCTGATCGTCTGGCGCCATCGCAGCAATCTACGCGACCTGTTTGCCGGGCGCGAACGGCATTTCTAGCGGCCGGACATGAGCGCCGCTCATCACAACGCCGACAGCTGCTCCATCGGCCAGCGTGCCTGCACGCTGATCGCCAGGCTTTCCTGCTGACCGGCCTGCAAGCGCTGGCAGCCGGCAAAGGCAATCATCGCGCCGTTATCGGTACAGAACTGCGGACGGGCATAAAACACATCGCCCTTCATATCGCCGAGCATTTTCTCCAGAGAAGCACGCAACGCCTTGTTGGCACTGACGCCTCCGGCGATCACCAGACGCTTCATGCCGGCGGCTTTAAGGGCACGCTTGCACTTGATGGTCAAAGTCTCCACCACGGCCTGCTGGAACGCCAGTGCGATGTCGCATTGGGCTTGCTCGCCGTCGTCCCCGGCACTGACGCAGTGTTGCCAGGTATTCAACGCAAAGGTTTTCAGGCCACTGAAGCTGAAATCCAGGCCCGGGCGGTCGCACATCGGACGCGGGAAGACGAAACGTCCTGCAACACCCCGCTCTGCAAGGCGAGCGATCTCCGGTCCGCCCGGATAATTGAGGCCCATCATCTTGGCCGTCTTGTCGAAAGCTTCGCCGGCAGCATCATCCAGGGTCTCGCCCAAGAGCGTGTACTGACCAATTCCGTCGACCTGAACCAGTTGCGTATGACCACCGGAGACCAACAAAGCGACGAACGGGAATTCCGGCGGTTGCGACTCCAGCATCGGTGCCAGCAAGTGGCCTTCCATGTGGTGTACGCCGAGGGCCGGAATGCCCCAGGCAAAGGCCAGCGCCTGGGCGCAGGAAGCCCCCACCAGCAAGGCTCCGACCAGGCCAGGACCCGCGGTATAGGCGATGGCGTCGATCTCGGTCGGCACGCAGTCGGCCTCGGCCAACACCTGACGAATCAAGGGCAGCATGCGTTTGACGTGATCGCGCGAGGCGAGCTCCGGCACCACACCACCATAGGCGCGGTGCAGGTCGATCTGACTGAAAAGCGCATCGGCCAACAGCCCGCGTTCACTGTCATATAATGCGACGCCGGTTTCGTCGCAGGAGGTTTCTAATCCCAGTACTAGCATGGGTTTGCGCCTTGTTTAGGCTGAATTCGAAGGCGCGCATAATAGTCGTCGCGGGATGCCCCGACCAGCGGTTTTCGATCAGAGGCTTTGCATTCCGAGCGATGAGGGGTTAACATCCGCAACCCTTAAAAACCGACGTCTTCAAGTGCTCTTTTGCCGCGAGGATGTTGACCCCGGTAATGAATGAAGGTAGCTCTGGATGCCAGCCGTCAAAGTAAAAGAGAACGAACCCTTCGACGTAGCTCTGCGTCGTTTCAAGCGCTCCTGCGAAAAAGCCGGTGTACTGGCTGAAGTTCGTAGCCGCGAATTTTACGAGAAGCCAACTTCTGAGCGTAAGCGCAAAGCAGCTGCTGCTGTTAAGCGTCACGCCAAGAAAGTTCAGCGCGAACAGCGCCGCGCCGTTCGTCTGTACTAATACACAGACGACCGTAGCAAGCTTCTGCCAAGCCCGGCCCTCAGCCGGGCTTATGGCATTTGCGTAAAACGCTTGATGCTTCACTGTCAAAGCCGCAGACGCGACCGAGACAAATCTGCTTCACCGCGTCAGACCTGGCTCTTTTGCCAGCGGTGCACGTCTTTTCTGACGAGCCTTTCAAGGCTACTGACGAGCACACCCACTGATTCCTCTCACGACGATCAGCCCAAGGCACCTGCTTGCGTGCCGAATGATGAGCTATCCGAGGCCTGTGTTTGGCCGCAGCGGATTCAGCGCAACACATTCAAACAGCCGAATACTGATTGGCATTAACGTCAGTGGATTTTCGGCAGATACACTTCCCGACAGCGATTACGCAGACGACACTGGTCGAGCCGCACACTTTGCGCGCTTCAATCAATGCCCGCGTTCGGTCGCCGTACGTTTCGGGCTCCTTTCAGCGCAGATGACGAGAACGCCATGGCCGGGCTAATTCCCCAGAGCTTCATTGACGACCTTCTGAACCGCACCGACATCGTCGACGTGGTCAGCTCGCGCCTGCAATTGAAAAAGGCCGGCAAGAACCACACCGCCTGCTGCCCGTTCCACAAGGAAAAAACGCCCTCATTCAGCGTCAGCCCCGACAAGCAGTTCTATTACTGCTTCGGCTGCGGCGCTGGCGGCAACGCCCTCGGCTTCATCATGGACCACGACAACCTGGATTTCGTCCAGGCGGTCGAAGAACTGGCCAAAGCCGCCGGCATGGAAATCCCCCGCGAAGAAAGCGGCCGCCCGCACAAGCCCCGGCAGCCGACCGATTCGCCGCTGTATCCGCTGCTCAGCGCCGCCGCCGACTTTTATCGCCAGGCCTTGAAAAGCCATCCATCGCGCAAGGCCGCCGTGGACTACCTGAAAGGTCGCGGGCTGACCGGCGAAATCGCCCGGGACTTCGGCCTGGGCTTTGCACCGCCTGGTTGGGACAACCTGTTCAAGCACTTGAGCAGCGATACCCTGCAGCAAAAAGCCATGATCGATGCAGGCCTGCTGATCGAAAACGCCGAAAGCGGCAAACGTTACGACCGCTTCCGCGACCGAGTGATGTTCCCGATCCGCGACAGCCGCGGGCGCGTCATTGCCTTTGGCGGCCGGGTATTGGGCGACGACAAGCCGAAGTACCTGAACTCCCCGGAAACCCCGGTATTCCATAAAGGGCAGGAACTCTACGGCCTGTACGAAGCGCGCAAGACCAACCGCAACCTAGACGAGATCATCGTCGTCGAGGGCTACATGGACGTCATTGCCCTGGCCCAGCAAGGCCTGCGCAATGCCGTCGCGACACTGGGTACCGCCACCAGCGAAGAGCACCTCAAGCGGCTGTTTCGCGTCGTGCCCAGCGTGCTGTTCTGCTTCGACGGCGATCAGGCCGGTCGCAATGCGGCATGGCGGGCACTGGAGGCAACACTGTCGAGCCTGCAGGACGGTCGTCGTGCACGTTTTCTGTTCCTGCCCGAGGGCGAGGACCCAGACACCCTGGTCCGCTCCGAAGGCACCGACGCCTTCCGCGCACGGATCAACCAGCATGCACAGCCTCTGGCCGACTACTTCTTCCAGCAATTGACGGAAGAAGCCGACCCGCGCTCGCTCGAGGGCAAGGCCCACATGGCCACCCTCGCCGCACCGCTGATCGACAAAGTCCCGGGCGCCAACCTGCGCACCCTGATGCGCCAGCGCCTGAGCGAAATCACCGGCTTGAGCGGCGAAGCGGTGAGCCAGCTGGCACAAAGCGCCCCGCAGGAAGCACCGCCGGCCTACGACCCGGGCATCGATTACGACGCGATGCCCGACTACAGCGACTATCATCAGCCGCAGGCACAGGACATGTATGTGCCGCAGCAGGAATGGACGCCAAAGAAGCCCGGTGCAGGAGGCAAGAAATGGGACAAGAAACCGTGGGACAAGAATGGCAAACGGGGCGGTGATCGCGATCAACCCCGCGCGCCACGGGTGCCCGCCGCCGTAGAACCGCCGACCCTCGCCGCCTTGCGCACGCTGCTGCATCACCCGCAACTGGCCGAGAAAGTCGAGGATGCCGGGCACTTCGCCGCCGAGGACCACACCAACACACAATTGCTGGTGGCGCTACTCGAAGCCGTGCAGAAGAATCCCAAGCTAAACTCAATTCAGCTGATTGCCCGCTGGCACGGCACAGAGCAGGGCCGCTTGCTCAAGGCCCTGGCGGAAAAGGAATGGCTGATTGATGGAGATAACCTTGAACAACAGTTTTTCGACACCATTACTAGCTTGTCAGCCCGCCAACGCGAGCGAAACCTGGAACAACTTCTTCGAAAAGCACGTCAAAGTGAATTGAGCACCGAAGAGAAAAACCAACTGCGCGACCTTTTAAGTCGCAATGTTTCCGCATCAAACCCGACCTCAACTGGCGCGTGAGGTCATAGCTCAGGTATAATCCTCGGCTTGTTTTTTGCCCGCCAAGACCTTCAGTGGATAGGGTGTTATGTCCGGAAAAGCGCAACAGCAGTCTCGTATCAAAGAGTTGATCACACTTGGTCGTGAGCAGGGCTACCTGACTTACGCGGAGGTCAACGACCACCTGCCGGAGGATATTTCAGATCCGGAACAGGTGGAAGACATCATCCGCATGATCAATGACATGGGGATCAACGTATTCGAGGTTGCGCCAGATAAGGATTCCCTTATGCTGGCCGACGCCGATACCGACGAAGCCGCAGCCGAAGAGGCCGCTGCAGCGTTGGCTGCGGTCGAGACCGACATTGGTCGCACTACCGACCCGGTGCGCATGTACATGCGCGAAATGGGTACGGTGGAGCTCCTCACACGTGAAGGCGAAATTGAAATCGCCAAGCGTATTGAAGAGGGCATCCGTGAGGTGATGAGCGCAATCGCGCACTTCCCTGGCACGGTTGATCATATTCTCTCCGAGTACACCCGCGTCACCACCGAAGGTGGCCGCCTGTCCGACGTCCTGAGCGGTTATATCGACCCGGACGACGGCATCGCGCCGCCTGCGGCAGAAGTGCCGCCACCGATTGACGCGAAAGCCGTCAAGGCGGATGACGACACCGACGACGAAGACGGTGAAGCCTCGGATGACGAGGAAGAAGCCGAAAGCGGTCCGGATCCGATCATCGCCGCCCAGCGTTTTGGCGCTGTGGCCGATCAGATGGAAATCACCCGCAAGGCGCTGAAAAAGCACGGTCGTCACAACAAGGCAGCGATTGCCGAGTTGCTGGCCCTGGCCGACCTGTTCATGCCGATCAAACTGGTACCGAAGCAATTCGAAGCCCTGGTCGAGCGTGTTCGCAGTGCCCTGGATCGCCTGCGTCAGCAAGAGCGTGCAATCATGCAGCTCTGCGTTCGTGATGCGCGCATGCCGCGTGCAGACTTCCTGCGCCAGTTCCCGGGCAACGAAGTCGACGAAAGCTGGAGTGACGCCCTGGCCAAAGGCAAAAGCAAATACGCTGAAGCCATTGGCCGCCTGCAGCCGGACATCGTCCGTTGCCAGCAGAAGCTGACCGCGCTGGAAACCGAAACCGGTTTGACCATCGCCGAGATCAAGGACATCAACCGTCGCATGTCGATCGGTGAGGCCAAGGCCCGCCGCGCGAAGAAAGAGATGGTTGAAGCCAACTTGCGTCTGGTGATCTCGATCGCCAAGAAGTACACCAACCGTGGCCTGCAATTCCTCGATCTGATCCAGGAAGGCAACATCGGTTTGATGAAAGCGGTAGACAAGTTCGAATACCGTCGCGGCTACAAATTCTCGACTTATGCCACCTGGTGGATCCGTCAGGCGATCACTCGCTCGATCGCCGACCAGGCCCGCACCATCCGTATTCCGGTGCACATGATCGAAACGATCAACAAGCTCAACCGCATTTCCCGGCAGATGTTGCAGGAAATGGGTCGCGAACCGACCCCGGAAGAGCTGGGCGAACGCATGGAAATGCCTGAGGACAAGATCCGCAAGGTATTGAAGATCGCTAAAGAGCCGATCTCCATGGAAACCCCGATCGGTGATGACGAAGATTCCCATTTGGGTGACTTCATCGAAGACTCGACCATGCAGTCGCCAATCGATGTTGCAACCGTTGAGAGCCTTAAAGAAGCGACTCGCGAAGTGCTGTCCGGCCTCACTGCCCGTGAAGCCAAGGTACTGCGCATGCGCTTCGGTATCGACATGAATACCGACCACACCCTCGAAGAGGTTGGTAAACAGTTTGACGTGACCCGTGAGCGGATTCGTCAGATCGAAGCCAAGGCGTTGCGCAAGCTGCGCCACCCGACGAGAAGCGAGCATCTGCGCTCCTTCCTCGACGAGTGATCACAGAACCCCCGGCCCAGGCCGGGGGTTTTGTTTTATGGCAGATTAATATCTCCACACCTCCCCTCCGCCCTGTAGCCCGTCTACACTCGAAACATTCCCCAGAGCCATAACGAGACCGTTATGCCCAGACTGCCGACCGTGCTTTTTTTGCTGTCGCTGATGACCTGGACCGCAACGGCTGGCGCGCTGACTCTAACTGAGGATGAACGTAGCTGGCTGGCGGCTCACCCGGACTTGCGCCTGGGTGTCGATGCGTCGTGGCCGCCCTTCGAGTTTCGCGACGATGAGGGCCGCTACCAGGGCCTTGCCGCGGATTACATCGAGGTCATTCGCCAAAGACTGAAAACCCGGCTCACACCCATCGAGCCAGTGAGCTGGACCGCCGTCCTGGAACAAGCCAAAAAGGGCAAAATCGACCTGCTGCCGGGCATCATGTCGACCCCGGAACGCCAGAAATACCTGTCGTTCACCCGCCCCTATCTGGATTTTCCGATCGTCATCCTGGCCCATGTCAGGGGCGCCCAGCCACACAACCTGCAAGACCTGTATGGCCTGAAAATCGCCGTGGTGGAAAACTACGCTCCCCACGAACTGCTGCGCACCCACAATCCTGACCTGAACCTGGTGGCGATGCCCAACGTCAGCTCGGCGTTACAGGCGCTGGCCACGGGTGCAGTGGATGCGGTGGTGGGCGATTTGGCGTCCAGCGTCTGGAGCCTGCGCCAGCTCAAGCTCGATGGGCTGTATGTCAGCGGTGAAACCCCCTATCGCTATCAACTGGCCATGGCCGTACCCCGCAACAACGCAATCCTCGTCGGCATTCTCGACAAAGTCCTGGCGGACATGAGCCCCGCCGAAATCAGCGCCATTCAGGAGCATTGGGTCGGTAACGTCATCGATCATCGAACATTCTGGAATGACCTGCTGGTGTATGGCCTGCCCGGATTGCTGCTGCTGACCCTGGTGCTGGCGGCGGTTATCCGCATCAACCGCCGCTTGAGTTCGGAAATCGCCCGCCGGGTCGATCTTGAACAGGAACTGCGCAGCAGCGAGTACCACTACCGTGGCCTGGTAGAGAGCCTGTCGGCCATCGCCTGGGAAGCCAAGGTCACCGACTACACCTACAGCTACGTATCGCCCCACGCCGAAGATCTTCTTGGCTACCCCCTCTCCCATTGGCTGATTCCGGGCTTCTGGCGCAACATCATTCACCCCGCCGACCTGACTCGTGCCCAGACTTTCTGCGATCACGAAGTGCTGGCCGGGCGCGATCACCGCCTCGATTACCGGGTGATCACCGCCGACGGGCGCTGCCTGTGGGTGCGCGACATCGTCAGCCTGATCGAACACGGGCAAGAGCCGGTGTTGCGCGGATTGATGATCGACATCACCGACGCCAAGCGCACCGAAGAAGCGCTGCGCCTGTCGGAACAGAAATTCGCTTCCGTGTTCCAGCAATGCCCTGACATTCTGGTGATCGCCCGCCTGAGCGACGGTTGCCTGCTGGAGGTCAACGAAGCGTTCGAAGAACAGATCGGCCTCAAGGCCGAGGACGTCATTGGACTGACCGCCACCGACCTGAACATCTGGGGGATTCCCGGCGTTGGGCCGGGTCTGTTGCAACGCTTGCAGGCCGGCAGCATCCGCAATCTGGAAATGCCCTTTCGTCGCAGCAACGGCCAGGTGTTCACCGGGCTGATCTCCGCCGAACCGTTCGACCTCGACATGACACCGGCGCTGGTGGTCGTGGTGCGGGACATCACCCAGCTCAAGGAAACCCAGCAACAACTGCAAACGTCCGAAGAAAAGTTCGCCAAGGCTTTCCATGCGTCCCCCGACGGCCTGCTGCTGTCGCGGCAAAGTGACGGTTTGCTGATGGAGGTCAACGAGGGTTTCAGTCGCATCACCGGATTCAACAGCGCCATGTCGGTGGATCGTTCAGTGCTGGACCTGGGCATCTGGGTCAATCTCAATGAACGCAAACAAATGCTCGACCTGCTGCATCGGGACGGTTTTGTCCGCGACTTCAGTTGCCATATCCGCCGCAGCGACGGGCAGATCCGCCTCTGTGAAGTGTCCAGCCGTCCGCTGCCGATCGGCGATGACGACTGCATGCTGACCATCGCCCGGGACATCACCGAGCGGCACCTGATGCAGGAAAAACTGCAACAGGCCGCCACCGTATTCGAAAGCACCGCCGAAGGCGTGTTGATCACCGATACCCAACAGCACATCAGTGCGGTCAACCGTGCCTTCACCGAAATCACCGGTTACAGCGAAAGCGAAGCGCTGGGCCACACGCCCCGTCTGCTCGCCTCAGGCCTGCATGACAGCGCGTTCTACGCGGCCATGTGGCATCAATTGACTGCCGAAGGTCATTGGCAGGGCGAGATTTCCAATCGGCGCAAAAATGGCGAGCTGTACCCGAGCTGGCTGACCATCAGCGCCGTGCGCAACCGCGACAAGTTCATCACCCACTTTGTCGCGGTATTCGCCGACATCTCCAGCCTCAAGCATGCCCAGGCCAAACTCGACTACCAGGCGCACCACGACCCGCTGACCGGCCTGCCGAACCGCACGCTGTTCGAAAGCCGCCTGCTGACGGCACTCAACAACCAGCAGGAGAACGGCGGCCAGGGCGCCGTGCTGTTCCTTGACCTTGACCGCTTCAAGCACATCAACGACAGCCTCGGCCACCCGGTGGGCGACCTGCTGCTCAAGGGCATTGCCGCACGGCTCAAGGAGCAGTTGCGTGACATCGACACCGTGGCACGCCTGGGCGGTGACGAGTTCATTATCCTGCTGCCGGGCCTGCAACAACCCAGTGATGCCGACAACATCGCCACCAAATTGCTCAATTGTTTCGCCGCGCCGTTCCAGGCCGGCGAACACGAGTTTTTCATCAGCGCCAGCATTGGCACCAGCCTCTATCCCAAGGATGGTTGCGACGTTGCCACGCTGATCAAGAACGCCGACGCGGCGATGTACCGCTCCAAGGCCAAGGGCCGCAACCGCGTCGAAAGCTACACCCGCGACCTCACCGCCCAGGCCAGCGAACGCGTGGCGCTGGAGCACGAACTGCGCCGCGCCATCGAACGCAACGAGTTGCACCTGTGCTACCAACCGAAAATCAGCCTCGACGACTACAGCCTGGTCGGCGCCGAAGCCCTGATCCGCTGGCGCCACCCGACCTTTGGCGACGTGCCGCGGGAACACTTCATCCCGCTGGCTGAAGAAAACGGCATGATCCTGCAAATCGGCGACTGGGTCCTGGAAACCGCCTGCCGGCAGATGGCCGAATGGCACCGCCTGTACGAAAGCCCCGGCCCACTGTCGGTCAACCTTGCCGGCGCCCAATTGCGCCAGCCCAACCTGCTGGGTCGTATCGAGCAGTTACTCAAGGACAACGGCCTCAACCCCGGATTCCTGCAACTGGAAATCACCGAAAACTTCATCATGAGCCAGGCCGAAGAAGCGCTGGCGGTATTGCATCAACTCAAACATCTGGGCGTGCAACTGGCCATCGATGACTTCGGCACCGGCTACTCGTCCCTGAGCTACCTCAAGCGTCTGCCGCTGGACATCCTCAAGATCGACCAGTCCTTCGTCCGCGGCCTGCCGGACGACCCCCACGATGCGGCGATCGTACGCGCCATCATCGCCCTCGGACGCAGCATGCAATTCACCGTGATTGCCGAAGGCGTCGAGACCCAGGCGCAACAGCAATTCCTCGCCGCCGAGGGCTGCGAACAGATCCAGGGTTACATCGTCAGCCTGCCCTTGCCCCCCGACGAATTCGCCGCGACGTTTCTTCGTACAACCGTAATGGCTTTTTCGGATAGCACAGCCGCGAAACCGTCGCTATAATCCGCGACCTACTGAGGGCCTATAGCTCAGTTGGTTAGAGCAGAGGACTCATAATCCTTTGGTCCACGGTTCAAGTCCGTGTGGGCCCACCATACTCAAAGCCGCGCATTGCGCGGCTTTCGTGTTTCTGGCTGGACCACAACAGATACAGTCCTATGGTCCAAGGGTACAAATTAGGTACAGTGCTGGGTCGCCAGCCGCCTAGGAGCACCCTCTCATGGCTACTCTCGTAAAGACCCCTTCCGGCACCTGGAAGGCACTCATTCGCAAAACTGGCTGGCCCACCGTCGCCAAAACCTTCCGCACCAAGCGTGACGCCGAGGACTGGTCTCGACGTACCGAAGACGAAATGGTACGAGGCGTGTACATCCAGCGCAGCGGTTCGGAACGTATGACGCTGGAAGCAGCCCTGAAGCGCTATCTAAGCGACGTTACCCCCACCAAAAAGCCAACGACCCAACGGGGCGAAATCAACAAAGCCAAGAAGCTCATCGAGCACTTGGGCAAGTATTCCCTCGCCGCCCTCTCCGCTGAAATCATCGCCGGCTACCGCGACAAGCGCCTGAGCGAGCCGGGACGCGATGGAAACATCAGCAACAATACCGTTCGCCTCGAATTGGCCTTGTTGAGCCACCTGTATACGGTGGCCATTCAGGAATGGGGGTTAGGTCTTACGTTCAATCCGGTGCTGAACATTCGCAAGCCAAGCCCCGGTGAAGGTAGAGACCGCCGCCTTTCACCAGACGAAGAACGGCGCTTGCTCACGGCTGTAAACGCGCACAGCAATCCGATGCTGGGATGGATCGTTCGCATTGCTCTTGAGACAGGTATGCGCTCGTCCGAGATTTCTTCCTTGCGTCGCCCTCAAGTCGATCTGGCAAAGCGTGTCATACGCCTCTCAGACACGAAGAACGATGCTTCCCGCACCGTCCCCCTGAGTAAACGCGCAACAGAAGCGTTCCAAGCCGCGATGAACAACCCCGTGCGCCCAATCGACTGTAATTTGGTATTTTTTGGCGAACCAGGAAAGGACGGGAAACGCCGGCCGTACGCTTTCACAAAGATTTGGGGTCAGTTGAAGAACAAGCTTGCCCTGCCTGACTTTAGATTTCATGACCTGCGCCATGAGGCAGTTAGCCGACTTGTAGAGGGAGGCCTTAGCGATCAGCAGGTAGCAGCCATCAGCGGACACAAATCGATGCAAATGCTCCGCCGCTACACTCATTTGCGTGCTGAAGACTTGGTCAATGAGCTGGATGTTCTGGCGCGGAATCGAGACGAAAAACAGAAGAAATCGAAGCCAGCGCCTTAGATACAGCTTGACGGCTAATCCCCATGGCTTTGGCGATTTCGCTTTGGTTGTAGCCAGAAGCTCGCAGCATGAGCATTTGCTTTTTGTTGTCCGTCAAACGCGTGTCCGCCATCAGTCGCGCCTGGTCTCGCAGCTCTGCCTCATCTGCCGGCTGTAAAGCCTGACGAGAAACATGCGTATGGATGAACAAGTCAGCCATGACATTGCCCGACTGAGCGGAAGCTTTACTCAACCTAGCGCTCTGCTGAGTCAAGCGCGACAACTCAATCTCAAACTGCTCCTGGGACCGCTTTGCGCGACGATATGAGGAGTTCCAACCTCCACCCGGATGACGCGGCCGATGCTCGGAACAAAACCGGCTGCTTAGACGCAGGGCCAAGCTGAAATCCGGGTCATCCTCCGATGGCCAAATGTTTGCACTAATGAAACTGGAGAACTCGGTGGGCTGACCGCAGAATTTGCAGCTCCCCTGCTCGCGCCGTGCATTGAGATTCGCTCCTCTCTCTAAACACGCCGAACGGGCCGGGCGTTTGTTACCACAAGCCCAAATCACCTCAATCAGGGATTCCAACGTAGCAATTAAGTTGTCGCTACCACTCAGACCTTGCCCCTCAGTGACTACAAGTTGTCGGAGCAACAACCGCTGCGATTTGATCACGAGACTGAACCCGTGACGTCGCACCAACTCGCTGATACCTATTGAGCCCGCTGCACCAGGAATGAATTGCGAAAAAGCGCTGCTTTGCTGGCATAGCTGTGCGATTGCAGGATCAACTATCTGAGCCATCAACTTGAGGATCGGGTAACGCCGAGAAGAACTGGAGTAAGGCTTCCAGCGCTCCTCAAGATGCCGAATCGATATTGCTAGCGTGTCCGAGCAACCGGGCCATATCGCAATTTTTGGTGTGCTTTTCATGTCAACCATATTGGCCAATTAATAGACTGTACGCAAGGCTCGCTCTCCATAAGATCCGTTCAAATCCGATCCACAATGGAGTTAAACGAATGACTATTGAAGACAACCTACTGCAACGCTTCGGCCCACTACTAAGCCTCGCTCAATTGGCCACTATTTTGGACCGTTCACCTGATGGACTTCGGATCAGCTTGCGCAGTCGCACACCTTGGACCAATCACCTCAATCGAGCGCGTTTGAAAATTGGCAGGCGCGTGTACTTCAGGACTTCACAGATCGCAGAGGCTCTTAGCTCTGAATCACTAGATAGCCTGGAGGGCTAAAAAGGTGAACATCGATCTCTTCGAGGCATTCGAAGCCTCACCGCCCATGCTGGACTTTATCTGGCCGGGATTTTTAGCTGGGACAGTGGGAGCCCTCATTGCACCCGGTGCCACGGGCAAGAGCTACTGGGCACTTGAGGCTGCAATGGGCGTTGCGTGTACCGTAGCAGGGGGAGACATTCTAGATTTGGCCCCGCCAAGGACAGGCAAAGTCCTTTACATCGCTGGTGAGGACCCGGCTCCCGCCCTGACTCGCCGGGTTCATGCTATCGGCCAGCATCTGGAGCAACCAGCTCGTAGATCGATTGCTGCCGAATTGACCCTTAGCACTGTAATGGGTGAGCCTTTTAACGTTATGGAGAGATCCCACTTTCGAACGCTTACCGAGCAGGCGCAGGGCTACCGTCTTATCGTTTTGGATACTTTGAGCCGTATCCATCAGCTCGATGAGAACAGCAATAGCGATATGTCGCGGTTGATCTCCCGGCTAGAACAAGTGGCTGCTACCACAGGGGCATCTGTCCTTTTCCTTCATCATGTCAGCAAAAGCAGCGCTCGCGATGGCTTCGCCGATCAACAACAGGCGGCTCGTGGCGCCTCATCACTGATTGATAATGCGCGATGGTGTGGCTATGTGGCCGGAATGACAGAGGAAGAATCTAAGCGCCTGACGGAACGCCCCTCCGACCGAGTACCCATTGGTGCAAAACGCCGACTTAACTTCGTCCGTTTTGGCGTGAGTAAGCAAAACTATGATCCTACTCACTTGGAGCGGTGGTATAGCCGACAGAGCGGCGGCGTTTTGATGCCAGTCTCGTTAATCGATGCTGACACCTCCAAGAACGGAAGACGACTTCGCGATGAAGCTTGAAATCCAGTTTGCCCTTCACGATCCGGCCCATTGCTTGGCTCCGGGACTATTCCGGAGTCTTCAGAAAGGTGAGCGACGAACACGAAAGCTAGATTTACATTACCAACATGGCGACAAGTCACTCCATTTCAAAGGACCCGAGCCACTAGGGGTGGATGATCTTAGGGTATTGCAAGGGCTGGTCGCGATGGCCGGGCCAATGGGGAAGTCCTTAGGACCTTCCCCCAAGACAGGGCATGGTCAGCAATTGCGGCTCTCACTAGAACTCCGTCATGAGGCAATGACCGAAGAAGCAGTACTAGTGAAAACCAGCTACGGAGCTTTAGCCCGAGTTATTGGGTACGCTGATCAAGATGATGGCCGAAGCATACGCCAATGTGTAGAGCGCCTTTGGATGGTCTCAATCATGGTAGAGGTGAACGGAGTACGACGGGGGTTTCGGCTGTTATCAAGCTATGTAAGTGATGACGTGCGGGAAAAGCTTAACGTCGCACTTAATCCGCAAATTACTAAAGCGATACTCGGCTCTACACAGCATGTACGCATTTGCATGGAGGAAGTACGAGCCTTAAAAGGTGATGTGACCAGGCTACTACATCAACGCCTTTGTGGTTGGATCAACCCGGGCCACAATAGGAGGATCGGCTTGGACGCCTTGTGTGAATACGCATGGCCGGACCCTGCAATGCCAAGTGCGATGAAAAAGCGCAGGAGCAAAGCTCGTCTCGCGATTGCAGAACTGCGCGGCATTGGCTGGGAGATATCGAAGTGTGATCGAGAGATTTACGCTATTAAAAGATCGGGGCTGCCCCCCGGGTAACGGTCCCCCTCCCCCCGTATAACGGTACCCTTCTCCCCGTTTAACGGTCCCCTTTTCAAACCCTACAGGTGACGTTTCACGGCAGCTACAGAGCAAATCTGGAAAACGATCCAGAATTATCCAGAGATAATTCACAAGCGGCGACCTCCAAGCTGGCCGCCGTTGATTTCCCATTCTGAAAATCAAACAATCGCACACCAAAAAATGCATTCAGCGCGCCTGCGCCTGAGTCTAGCGACGTACACCCAGCCTTTCTTTTGGTGCCAACCCGCCTCAGCGTAAACGCTAATTTCGGCGGGGGAGAAATACGAAAGCAGTCGCCGCTAAGGCGAGTTAACACCAATGCCGACATTTACGAGCGTTACCCTGGATCGAACAACCCTAGGCTTTCAATAGGTTGAGCTCCTGGGTGATCTGCCTCTTCGGTAAAAAATATACGGGACTGAGGACAATCCTTGCTTTGGTTCGACAGCAGCATGAAAATCGAGATCGCCCGAATCTGGGTGTTTCCAGGAATTTTGGAGAAGGTTTCGATGCCGGCAAGGACTAATGAGTATCAGAAGCTCGTAATGATAATAAATAAAGGGTTGTCTCAATCGGACGCAAAAGTTACTGAGTCAGCAATGCTGTATGACTCTGAAGCGGGATGCAAAAGAGAAATTGACATACTCATTCAAAGCAAAGTATCCGGGTATGACATATCTGTCGGAATTGAATGCACGACCGTAGCTAAACCTGTTGAAGTTAGGATTTTAGAAAGTTTTAAAGAAAAACACAGAAAGGTCGGCATTAATAAAACAATCGTCGTATCAAAAAAAGGCTTTACCAAAAGCGCCAAGGAATACGCCAATAAAAATCATATCAAGCTGTTAACTTTTGATACGGCAGGCCGGGAAAAATGGTCGAAAGTATTTGAAAAATTCCAGCACACATTCGTTTATGGTCGATCTTACAAAATTGAAACTTTTTCAATTTTTGCAGATGAGGATGACGCGAAAACTGGATTTATTTTTGACAACAACGTTCAAATTCTATGGAAAGGTGCATTCATTCCAATATACAGATTTTGCGCGGAGCTGTGGAACGGCAGCGGCGCCGCAACCAGCCAAGCTAAACTGCTAAGGGAAAACGAACTATCCGGTAAAGAGCCTTGGGTTGAACCAGGATTTGACTTGAGCAAGAACTTCACATTCAGAGACAAAAACGGCATTGAAATACAACCAAACGAAATCAGTTTCAGAATGGCGTATGCATCAAACTACCAACCGCTGAATTCGCGAGAGGTGGAATATGATGGTGAAAACTACGTTGTTGGGGCATTTGACGACAAAGCAAAAAAACAATTTGCACACTTTGCTTTACGAGAAAAAAAGGGTGTCATTACAGGAAGCGTTGAGGTCAGTGCAAGTCTAATTCCTAATGTTTTTAATTCGAACCCCTAATTGTTGTAATGAAGCATTTCCAAATAATTAGGTGTTTCCGTACCAGAATCTGTAGCTGCAAACTGGAATGCAGGAAGAAGAGACATAAAGGGTTCAGGAATAACACCCTCAAAACTAACAATCACCAGCCATGCTGAATCAAATTTTATGACCTTCAGTTGCTAGTGATAGAGTCAACTCTTCTCCCTGCACGCCAAGGATCTTACCAGACATCGACCTTTCCCACAGTTTTTGCCATCAGCACCTGTATTGACCACCAAAAATATTTGGTGTAGCAAGGTGTAAATTTTGTATCCCTAGGCTGATTCGAAGCTGGTGTAATTCGCTGATAGACTAGAAAAGGTTACTCTCAATGGTTGGCCATTCAGTTCGAATCGTAATGCCCCCCCTAGAGCGATTAACTAAAGCAGCGATGCAAGACGCCGCGGTTGCGGTTGCTCGAGTCGATAACTCGTTGGTTTTTATAGGCACTAAAGAAAAGGAATGAGGATGCAAAGCCACTTAAAACGTCTAATCATAGCGTTTGAAGATTTGAATTTATTGCATGGTTTTGGTGGCATTACAGTTTTTGATGGAGATATGTGGCAGACGCTTGGACGGCAGTCCCATGCCGGTGCATTGGCTGTAATGGTGCTCGGCGACATTGTTAAGTTTTTTAATTGCTACTTACCGTATACGAATGACGGAATTACAGAATTTGATGACTTGTTTAGCTCATTCGGATTTTGCTTTGACTATGACCTACACACTAGTTCAGTCGGTATTTACATTCTAGCAGGATTCGATTTCGCCCCTGTAACCACTCGTCGTTATACGGATATCTTGCAAGATCCACGTTGGAAATCAAAAGCCGAACTCGTCAAATTAATTTCCGGAAATCGCTGTGCAGATTGCGGCGCTACTGGACGACTTGAAGCTCATCATTGTTACTACAAACCAAAAAGGAATGGATTTTACCCATGGGAATATCCACTTAGCACTTTCAGGGCTTTGTGTCCAACTTGCCATGACGTTCGGGGAGATGTGGAGTTGCGATTCAGGGCTTGGTCGTCAAATATGTCATCTCAAGAATTATTAGCACTGACGAATGGAGTCGATAGCGTCGCTGGAAATATTGGCATCACCGGCGTGTTGCGTTTGCTGGTTAAGTTCTCTGAGCTTGGCTATCGACTGATGAATGAGTTTGCGCAAGGGGGGGACCTAGCGATCGAAGTTAACACGAAAAAGCTGGAACCTGCTAAGCGACGTGATGCAAGCAAAGAGCACAGCAAGTAAGAGGTTGAAAATTACACCACAACATCATTGTTCTTGATCCCGTAGGACCGTTTCAATCTCATGACACGCGACTAAAACGGAATCTGTGAGCTGTCTTTTGCACGCAAAGACATCGCACTCGACTGGCCATAGTCTTTTATCACGGAGCACTTTCGTCAACGCAGTATTCTAAAATGGCGGCGGCTGCCCGCTGTCAAGAAGAGTCGCAATCGGTCAAATCCGGACGGTCGCGTGTCTTTGTAATAAGGAGCGACTCCGGGAGCACCTCAGCTACGCTGATTCAATGCGATTCAATGCGATTCAATGCGATTCAATGCGATTCAATGCGATTCAATGCGATTCAATGCGATTCAATGCGATTATAGAAAGATATCTGCGCTTAGATAAATTTTACTATTGAATCGCATTAAATCGCATGGAAGTACACGGCAAGATATGTGTTGTACGGGTACGGGCAAGCCCGTCCCCATCCTACACCGCCCCTTATTCGCCTTCGGCTCAACGGCATCGTGCTCTGCGAGGTCCACTAACGCTGCCGCGTCTAACAGCGAAAAAGCATCAACAGGAGCACTGTCATGGCTGGGGACACGAAAAGAAGGGCTGCTGCCCGCAGGCGAGGCAAACCGGTAGAGATGGGGGTAATCGATGAGGAAAAGGCAATAATCACCGGACGCGCCAAGGAAGCAGGCAAAACCCGTTCCGGTTATTTGCGCCCCCTGGCTTGAACACTCCCATAAGGTCAGTAGTAGACTTGGCCAAAGTCAATGGCGACGTCGGGCGTGTCGCTGGATTGTTGAAATTTTGGCTTACAGATCATGATAACCATTCTTTCAAACCGCCGAACACTGAGATGATGATGCATGACTTCCGAAGGTTACAGGGCGAACTACTTGAAACTATGTCGCCGATTATCAACGAACATAGGCAATCTCGATACACCCAACAATGAAAAAGACACAGCACCTTTCAAGAGTTCACCATGGAAAGAGACAATTCGCACGACCTATAC
Source organism: Pseudomonas sp. GNP012 (assembly GCF_054343835.1). Taxonomy (NCBI): domain Bacteria; kingdom Pseudomonadati; phylum Pseudomonadota; class Gammaproteobacteria; order Pseudomonadales; family Pseudomonadaceae; genus Pseudomonas; species Pseudomonas sp. GNP012. Next base: position 4,914,465 of record NZ_JBTGUU010000001.1, read on the forward strand.
ATGGCAAAGACCCTGAGAAATAATCCAGATTACGCCATTGAACTACTACTAGAAATCGCATCTTCAGGGGATGAACGCGAACTAAGCATAATTAAAAGAATTTGCGAAAGTGCGTTTGGCTCAGAATGGCCACCCTTGGCAAAAATAAGGGATATAAAAAATGAGGGCTCCTAAATCTAGCCCCCTGCCCCCTCTTCAGTCAGCCTAGGCTTTCTGAGAGGGGGCGAGGAGTCGAGACCCCAAGGTGCATGCGGACCTCAAGAGAGCGAGCTTTCGTGCATAGAACAACTCGCTCAAAGCGCTGGTGTGTGCGACCGCAAACGGTCTTCCTAGGGCATGCTGCGCGTGGCGTCAGTATACTTCCTGACTGACCTTGGCGTCCAACTCTTTGGAAAAGTCGAAATCAGCCCATTTGGTAAACCAATAGTCATTATAAGCTTCAACTCTGGAGATATCAGATCCGGACATCCCATAATAACTTATTATTAAATTTTTTGTTTCTCGGCTTACATATGGACAGACCAAAAGATCCAACGCCATATGAACCATTTCCGAGTCACCAACCAACGTTTCTCTACTTTGGACAAAACGACGAAGAACACATGCCTCTAGGGCGACTCGAATTCGAGCATACCGAGTCTTTTTACCCACGTAAAAAAACAATGTAATGATAGAGAAGTAATCTAGCTCACTTTTTATAACGTACCCATCTGCGGCAGCCTCAAAGCCAAAGCAGCGGGCCAGAAGACTTTCGCTTACCCGATAGTTCCTTCCGAGCTGCCCCATGAGCACCAGTAGATACATGACTTCAATCCGAGCACCTTTGCCATCTGAGTACTTATCAATAATGCTTCGGCATCGCTCATAGATCACTTGCGAAATAAGAGCCCCATAGCTGAGGCCAATTGGTTCACTGGAATAAAAAGCCAGTATGCGCTGACAAATCCTACAAAGCTTAATGGTTGTGTTGACTTTCGGCGAAACAGCATAAACGAAGAAGACAAACCATAATATTGATTCTATCGCCTTAGAAAAATTCTTTTCGAGACTTGAAACCTTCTCTATTTTCCCATAGACATCAATAAGAGCACCAACTTTTCGCTCGACGACAGAAAGAGAGTAGTTAAGTACGTCTCCGTAATCCACACCAGATATCGAAAGAATTGACTTAAAATCAGTAACTAGGGCCGAACGATTTATATAAAGCTCGCCACGAGGAAGACTTTCACCATCTTTGACCTCATCAACAACATCATAAGTTAGCGCCCTGTCAAACAAATCGGATATTCTTTTCTTTGCTATAGAAATGGGAGTAATCATCGGCCTCAAAAAGGTTTCTTCTTTACCTTTATTCAGAGACAGCTTGAACCGCTTCAAAATTTCCTGAAGCAGCATCTTTGCCTGATAACAGCATTCCTCACTATTATAAAACACAAAGTAATCATCAACATATCTATAGATTTTGAAGTCCTCATCGGGCCTCCAACCTTTTTCCATTAACTTAGCCAACACTTCGGAATCTACAGACTGCAAAATAATTTCAGCAAAAATCCTAGAAACCTCTGGCCCTATAAGGATTCCATTAGTCTCGTTATAATTCAATCGCTGCATCAGCGAATCAAATTTACTAGCAAAAGATCCCTTTAATGGTGTCATATGGCACTTTGAGAACTCTTTGCCGTAAACAGCCCAAGGAAGCGAGTGTGTATAGATACTATCGAAGCAGCCAGAAATATCGTACTTGGTTAAAAACTTAAAATCGCGCTCACATTTAAGATGTTCCTTTGACTCATAAAACTTAAAGACATTACTGAACTTTTCATAAACAAAAAAAGACCTCAAATTTTCATAGTTTTCACCAGAGACCTCAACGAGAGCATCAAACCTATCTTGCTTCTCTATCTGAGCTCTATTATCAATAAACGTACATCCTGCGACCCTTGTTGGGGATCTCAGACTGAAACTACTCTGACTAGTAAAATAAATAATCAGCTCTTTATATTGATCATAAAAGTCGACAACTAACAATTGCGCCTTCGGGTGCATGAGTGCAAGTTGCCTAAGCTGATCTTGCTTGTGCGTTGTAAAAAAAGCGAACGGAACACTATGATAATCCGACTTCGTCTGAGAAATGTCGACAGAAGACTTTTCACGCAATCCTGTTGTATCACGCTTCACCTGGACACTTGGCGAAATCCCTAACAACATCTTGACCAGACCATCAAGGATTAAATCTTTAGAATTCCAAACTATTTTAGAGCCGGACAGCTTGACCTCATGCTCACAGAGAAACCTATAAAAATATCTATTTGAAAACACAATAGGTACTTCATAAGGTAGAACATCCGAAAGTACTACCCTTTCAATAGGAAAATTTATTGATAATGCTTTCTTAGGCATGCTTCCAACCTCGAGAAATTTCGGAAAGCTTTTTTGTACTGAAATTTCTAAACACTTTCTCGGCAAAACCTTTCTCGAAGGACATTCGAGAAAGCTTTCTCTTCAAACCTACATCAGTCAAAGCATTTATTCTGACGCTTAGATATCGATCCAACCCCTGCAGTTGCGAAAAATCAGTAATGTATTTGTTACTATAATAAACCCCAATAAATGCGTTACTTTTTCTATTGAATAGTCGCATATTGCCCGTCAAAAACATGCACCGCATGACAAGCTCAGTAGCTGCCTTTCTTGGAATGAATGTCATTTTCGCATTATAGTCGTCGAATGACTTTTCTATCCGCTCTCGATATTTCTTAAGCTTCGCAGTGCTCATTCGCACTCCACGACTGCTTGAGGAAACGTCGAACTCATAACCCAGATACGTGAGCTTTCCTCTCTGCTCATCCAAGAGATTCAACGACTGGGTTTTATCATTCAGAGACAAACCTTTTTTTCCTAGTAGATCTCCGAACGAGGCCAGATAGTCATCCGCTGATTCTTTTTTTGATGGAGCAAACATCATTATCATATCGTCGACGTATCTAGCATAATAAAAAATCTCACTATGCCTCCTAACCTCAGCATCTATGGACGCCAGGTAGATCTCAGATAAATATGCACTAACTCCAACTCCTCGAGGCAATCCCTTTTCTGCCCCTGAGAGCCTTACATAATCAACTAGAAGGCGCGTGACGATCCTTTTAACTAAGACAGAAAGCTCGGGGGATTGATGAATGCTTTCTAGCAAATCCTTGTGCTGTACAGATTCATAAAATGATTCAACGTCTGCTCGCAGAATGAATTTTGGTGCACCATCCATAGCCAATGCTTTGACTTGGGCCACCAAAATATCTCTAGAAGGCATTTTTATATCGTAGACATCTTTTAAGATCTTTTGCACAAACCTTATTGCAAGGACTTGCGCTAGGTCTTTGCCTACACCATACACAGTCTTTCCTCTAACTGGCATGGGCGACACACTCAGCTCTACCCTAAATTCTTTTGACAGAATTTTCTTAGCTATCTTCCCTAGCTCGTTCTCAACAAGGTCAGCATGCTGCTCCTTGCGGCCTTTTATGACTTTATTCAGCCGTTGAGTACGCAGAGCGTGAAATTGAGTCGTTACAGCTCCGATTCTGTGCTTGTAACGAACAATCGACCTAGATTTTTTTAGGTCATAAACATGCATTCTCAATGTATATGCATCAGGAATGTATTTTTCCTCCAGATCGCCACCCTTATCACGATCGTCGTCGAGCAGCTTATTGAGATTTTTGATTGAAAACGCCTGATCAATAGACACTAGTAACTACCCTGTTAGGCTATGACAGTTGTCCAAACTCCGCGCCGACGGGTTCAGACCTATCCCAGAGCGGTACAGTAGCGGTACAGTGCCATCATTGGCTACCTTTCGATCAGCTCGACTAAATTACGGTACAGGCGTACGTGGCGCTAACTGTACCTGTGCTAGGCTTTCCTCGATTTCGCTTGGCTTAGTGAAATCTTTGTCAACTCATAATCCTTTGGTCCACGGTTCAAGTCCGTGTGGGCCCACCAAACAAGAAAGCCGCGCATTGCGCGGCTTTCTCGTGTCTGGCTGATCGGTTTTTGCAGAGATGTTTCTATCGCCTCAATTGGCAAAGTTCTCGATCTTCACCTGTCCGTCGGGAAAGGTTGCGATGATTTCCAGCTCGCCGCCCATGGCGCGGATGTAATTGCGCAACGTGCTGATATACATGTCGGTTCGTCGCTCCATCCTGGAAATTGCCGCCTGATTGACATGTAGCGCCTTGGCCAAGGTCTCCTGGCTCAGCTCCTGGGCCTTACGCAACTCGTGCAGAGGCATTTCTTTAAGATGCTGTTGGAACTGCCGCTCTGCGTCAGTGCGAGATTCCGGCGTCATTCGAGCTTGGAGCTCAGCAAATTTCTTAGCCATCGTTGCGGCCCTCATTACGCAGTGTTTCCAAATGTTCGTCATACAAGTTATCCGCCAGCGGGACATGCTCGTCGTACCAGCGGTCTTGACCGGTTTTGTCCCCGCCGATCAAAAGTAGAGCGCATCGACGAGGATCAAACGCATACAGCACACGATAAGGCCTCCCCGCATGCTGGACCCGCAGTTCTCGCAGGTTGCCATGTCGCGAGCCTTTGATGTCGCTGCTATGGGGAAAACGCAGGCCTGGCCCAAAGAGCTCCAGCAGATCGACGCTGGCCGAGACCGAGGCCTGCTCCTTTGCATCCAGCCCCTCCCACCAGTCTCCAAATTGGTCGGTGTACTCAACATCCCAGCCCATACAATATGCCACCCAAGGAATATGATCTCAAGGGAATAACTCTATGGGTTTGAGCGGCCGTCCGACCACCCCCTGTTTCTTGTTGAATTGTTAAGGACATTTTCCAGCCACGCCTGAACGTTGAGTCCTGGACACACTTGCTTGATCGAAATATCGGATGACGCCTTAGGACCTTGTAGGCAAACTCCGAATCTTGCTGTTGGGCACTTTGCCGCCTTGTTGTGCTTTTCTTCGACGGGATAGTCTCCGGACGTCGCTGAGCATTCAGCGATCGGGCTTGGAAACCCGTCGGATCACAGCGCAACAGCATCCCCACCACAATTCCAGACGTTTTTGACGACTGCGAACTCTGTGTTATGGCAGCTGTGCGCGGGACGCCTTTGGGCGTGCCGGATCTTTGGTCCCCGGTTTCCAACCTGCGCACAGCCGCCACCCATTCGCTTGGAAACGAACGTGGCGACTCCTCTAACGCTGGAGTATGACCATGACCAAAACAGATTCACCCGCACCTTCAGAGCTGAAAACCGTTGGCTTCACGCCCTTCCTGTTTCTCTCGGACCAGCCACTGTTCCACGTCTGTCGCAACGTCCCCATCGCCGACGCCCTGGCCCAAGCCTCCGACCTGCTCTACCTCGCCAAGTCCCTGACCGTCGATGCCGCCCACGCCCAAGACTCCGACCGCCACGCCTGGGCCGCGCATTACCTGACGACGATGAGCAAAGCGCTGATTGATGATGTGGTGAAAGTGCTGACGCGCAGACCTGCTCAAACGAGAGCGCAAGCAGATCAATAGAATAAACAGAGCCTGAGAATTCCCAAAAAGGGACCGAACGTTCCTTTTTTGGGACTGATAGGGCCAGGCTCTTCAGTCCAAACACATCACGAAGGTATGGCCTGCACGGCCCGCAGCCGTTCCAGCATCGGCCCGGTGAACACCACCTCATACGTATCCGCCGCCCGCCCCCATTGCTCTACAAGAGCCATACCGTCCACCAGCGCCCCTGCCAATTCGGAAATCGTCTCGGCCTGGTCCTCGATGATTTTTTGCGTCCGACCCCACACCCGATCAATCATCGTCTTAAGCTGCGCCGTTATGCACTCGCTCGACGCTGGATCGGTATCGGGGTAGACGAGGTTGCGCAGCAGATGCTGAAGCTCCCTGATTTTTGCGTAGTCCTGCTCCGCCCCCTGCTCGCCTTTGAGGATGGCGGTGGCTTTGGGCTTGTCGACGCGTTTTACGGCTGAAGGTTTTGAGGGGAGTGTCTGCGCCATGGCGCCCGCCAGGAGCACCATCATCCGGGCTTCCAGATGCTCCTTCATGGCATCTATCGACAAAATGGGACGCACCAGGGCAATGGAGGCCCCGCCCTGGTGCCGCAAATCCCTGGTCACGGCCAGAGTCACGCCGCCCGTTTCAAACCCCAGGACGCGGGCCACCACGTAGTGCCCCATTTCGTGATGGGCGATCTGCAATGCGCGGTCGCGTACAGCGGCAGGCAGGTTCGTCGTCATGTCCATTGCCTCGGATCCTTCGTTCTCGTATTCGACTACGAGTGACGGTCGCTGTCCATCCTGTTGCCCCGCACAATCATGTAGGAGCGAGCCTGCTCGCGATGAACTTGAACGCGCCGCGGCCATTCAGACAGCACGCGTTATCGTTAACGCCCATCGCGAGCAAGCTCGCTCCTACAAGGGTCCGCAATGTCTTAATCAGGCAAAGCGTAGGCAATCACATAATCCCCACGATCCGTCGACTGACGCGCACCACCCACCGTCAGCAGGATGTACTGCCTGCCGGTTTTCGGTGAAACGTAGGTCATCGGCCCGGACTGGCTGCCCACCGGCAGGCGCGACTTCCAGATTTCGTTGCCGTTGCCGGTGTCGAAGGCGCGCAGGTAGAAGTCCTGGGTGCCGGCGAAGAACAGCAGGCCCGACTGGGTGGCGAGCGATGCGCCGAGGGTCGGCATGCCGATCGGGATCGGCATGTGCATGCGGATGCCCAGCGGGCCGGTGTCCTGTACGGTGCCGACCGGGACTTGCCACATCAGTTTGTGGGTCTTGAGGTCGATGGCCGACATGGTGCCGAACGGTGGCTTCTGGCACGGAATGCCAACCGCCGAGAGGAAGCGCTCGCGCATGGCGCCGAACGGCGTGCCTTCCTGCGGCACCACGCCCATTTCAATGCCGCTGGCCCCGGCTTTGATCTTGTCGCGCGGGATCATGTAGTTGGCCAGGCCCAGGCGCATGTCGTTGACGAACATGTAGTTCGTGTTCGGATCAACCGAGACGCTGCCCCAGTTCATGCCGCCCAGCGAGCCCGGGAATTGCAGGGCGCGGTCCATGCCCGGCGGGGTGTAGACGCCTTCGTGGCGCATGCCTTTGAACTGGATGCGGCACATCAACTGGTCAAACGGCGTGGCGCCCCACATGTCGGACTCGGTCAGGGTCTTGTTGCCGATTGACGGCATGTCGACGGAGAACGGTTGGGTTGGCGAATAGCGTTCGCCGGGGACCTTGCCTTGCGGCACCGGGCGCTCTTCAACGCGGGCAATCGGCACGCCGGTTTCGCGGTTGAGCAGGAAGATCTCGCCCTGTTTGGTGACTTGCGCCAGGGCTGGCTGGATTCCGCCCTTGTCGTCCGGCACGTCGTACAACAGCGGCTGTGCCGGCAGGTCGAAGTCCCACAGGTCGTGGTGAGTGGTCTGGAAGTGCCAGCGCACCTGGCCGGTTTTCACGTCGATGGCGACGATGGACGAACTCCACTTGTCGTCGAACTCGGTGCGTTGACCGCCGAAGAAGTCTGGCGTTGCGTTACCCGTCGGCAGGTAGACCAGACCGAGTTTGGCGTCGTAGGACATGGCCGACCACACGTTCGGCGTGCCACGGGTGTAAGTCTCACCGGCCGGCGGACGTTTGCTGGTGTTCGGATTACCCGGATCCCACGCCCACACCAGTTCGCCGCTACGCACGTCGTAGGCACGCACCACGCCCGGCGGTTCGCCGGTGGAGTAGTTGTCGGCCACGCGGCCACCGACGATCACTACGTCCCCTGCGACCAATGGGGTCGAGGTTTGCTGGTAGTAACCGGGCTTCACTTCGCCCATGTCGGTGGTCAGGTCGACGGTGCCCTTGTTGCCGAACTCTTCGCAGGGCTTGCCAGTGTCGGCATTGATGGCGATCAGACGGGCATCGCCGGTCGGCAGAAACAGGCGTTTCGTACAGGCGGTTGGCTGACTGCCCGAAGACGCCGGGGTTTCGGAGTAGCCCAGGCCGCGGCAGCGCTGCCAGTTGGGCGCGGTGCCTTGCGGGTCGAACTTCCAGCGCTGGGCGCCGGTGTCGGCATCCAGGGCGAAGACTTTGCCGTAGGCGGTGCAGGTGTAGACCGTGTCACCGATTTGCAGCGGGGTGTTCTGGTCTTCGGCGCCGGCACCGGTGCTTTGCGGGATATCGCCGGTGCGGGAGGTCCAGGCGACCTGCAACTTGTCGATGTTGCCCTTGTTGATCTGGTCCAGCGCGGCAAAGCGGTTGCCGGCGGTGGTGTTGCCCCAGTGCGCCCAGTCTTTCTGCTCGGTGCCCGGCAGGACCGGCGTGACCGCAGGTTCAACGGTGGCCTTGACCACGTGGGTCGGCACGAACATGTAGGCCATCGTCGCTACAACGCCCACACCCAGAATGCCGGCCAGACCGTAGGCGCCACGCCCGCCGGTCGCGCCCGAAGCGCGAACCAGGGTCGGATAGATCAACGCCACCACCAGACCGATCACGGCGAAGGTCAGCACCCGTGAGACCAGCGGCCAGTATTCGAGACCGGCATCCCATACCGCCCAGATCGCAGTAAGAACCAGCGCCACACCATACAGCCAGGCGCCCAGCGGCTTGCGACGGGCAATCAACAGGCCGGACACCAGCATCGCCAGGCCCATCAGCAGGAAATACCAGCTGCCGCCCAGCGCAACCAGATAGCCGCCGCCACCCGCCAGACCGAGCCCGATCAGTGCAATCAGCACACCCAGCCCCGCCAGCAACCATTTGCTGCCGGCGGCAGCCCCAGAATTGTTCATGTCGGACATTTTCCCCATTTGTGACAAGGTCGGAATAATGTACTAACTGGTTACTTATGGCAATTTGTCGCAGGCAGAAATGTCATGAACGGTACTGAGGCCAGATCAGGGATCCGTCGCGAGCGTCCTACAGAATCTGCCTGTAACATGCTTGCGCACCGATCCATGCCGCTGGAGATAGCCCTTTGCCTGACACTCGCCCGCCCGTTCTCGACGAAATCGACCGCCAGTTGATTGCAGCCCTGCAGATCAACGCCCGTGAGAGCGTGGCCATGCTCGCCCGGCAACTGGGCATCGCCCGCACCACCGTCACCTCGCGCCTGGCGCGGCTGGAAAAGGCCAAAGTGATCACCGGCTACGGCGTGCGCCTCGGGCAGCGGGTGGTGGATGGCGGGTTGCAGGCGTATGTCGGGATCACGGTGCAACCGCGTTCCGGCAAGGAGGTGTTGCGCCGCCTGAGCGCGATGGCGCAGGTACAGCAGTTGTGTGCGGTGAGTGGTGAATTTGATTATGTGGCGTGGTTGCGCACCGATTCGCCGGAACAGCTGGATCAGTTGCTGGATCAGATTGGCAGTGTGGATGGGGTGGAAAAGACCACGACGTCGATCATCTTGAGCAGCAAGATTGATCGGGGGCAGCCGGTTTGAGTTTTTGCCGGGGTTTAGGTTGTGTCTGTTCGGGCCTCTTCGCGAGCAGGCTCGCTCCCACAGGGGCTCACATTGTCACTTTGAAGTATGAACTCGTCATATCGACCAATAAAATGGCAAAACGACGACACTTTGCGTCTTATTAACGTGTTCTGTGCTCTCTAGAATGGCTGGCATCTTTTCCTATACTCAGATCCGCATTGCGCGTCGGGTCGCCAGCAAGGTCAGCCATGAACAAGAACAATCGCCATCCTGCAGACGGTAAAAAACCAATCACCATTTTCGGCCCGGACTTTCCTTTCGCCTTCGACGACTGGATCGAACACCCGGCCGGGCTGGGCAGCGTTCCCGAGCACAATCACGGTGCCGAAGTGGCGATTGTCGGCGGCGGGATTGCCGGTCTGGTGGCCGCGTATGAGCTGATGAAGCTGGGGCTGAAACCGGTTGTCTACGAAGCCTCGAAAATGGGTGGCCGTCTGCGCTCCCAGGCATTCAACGGCGCCGAAGGCATCGTGGCCGAACTGGGTGGCATGCGCTTTCCGGTGTCATCCACCGCGTTCTATCACTACGTCGACAAGCTCGGCCTGGAAACCAAACCTTTCCCCAACCCGCTGACGCCTGCGTCGGGCAGCACGGTCATCGACCTCGAAGGCCAGACCCATTACGCACAGAAGTTGTCGGACCTTCCTGCGCTGTTCCAGGAAGTGGCTGACGCGTGGGCCGACGCCCTGGAAGCCGGTTCGCAGTTCTCGGATATCCAGCAAGCCATTCGCGACCGCGACGTGCCTCGCCTGAAGGAACTGTGGAACACCCTGGTGCCACTGTGGGACGACCGCACCTTCTATGACTTCGTCGCCACTTCCAAAGCCTTTGCCAAGCTGTCGTTCCATCACCGCGAAGTGTTCGGCCAGGTCGGTTTCGGCACCGGCGGCTGGGACTCTGACTTCCCGAATTCGATGCTGGAAATCTTCCGCGTGGTGATGACCAATTGCGACGATCACCAGCACCTGGTGGTCGGCGGCGTGGAACAGGTGCCACAAGGCATCTGGCGCCATGTTCCGGAGCGTTGCGCGCACTGGCCGGCCGGCACCAGTCTCAGCTCCCTGCACAGCGGCGCGCCACGCACCGGCGTGAAGAAGATTGCCCACGCACCGGGCGGCCGTTTCGCCGTCACCGACAACTGGGGCGACACCCGCGAATACGCCGCTGTGTTGACCACCTGCCAGAGCTGGCTGCTGACCACCCAGATCGAATGCGACGAAACCTTGTTCTCGCAAAAGATGTGGATGGCCCTGGACCGCACCCGCTACATGCAATCGTCGAAAACCTTCGTGATGGTCGACCGCCCGTTCTGGAAGGACAAGGATCCGGAAACCGGCCGCGACCTGATGAGCATGACCCTCACCGATCGCCTGACCCGTGGCACCTACCTGTTCGACAACGGCGATGACAAGCCAGGGGTGATTTGCCTGTCGTACTCGTGGATGAGCGACGCGCTGAAAATGCTCCCGCACCCGGTGGAAAAACGCGTGAAACTGGCGCTGGATGCACTGAAGAAGATCTACCCGAAAGTCGACATCGCCGCACGGATCATCGGCGACCCGATCACAGTGTCCTGGGAAGCCGACCCGCATTTCCTCGGCGCGTTCAAAGGCGCACTGCCCGGTCACTACCGCTACAACCAGCGCATGTACGCGCACTTCATGCAGGACGACATGCCGGCAGAACAGCGCGGGATCTTCATCGCTGGCGACGACGTTTCGTGGACGCCAGCCTGGGTTGAAGGCGCGGTTCAGACCTCGCTCAACGCGGTGTGGGGCATCATGAAACACTTCGGCGGTGCAACTCACGCCGAGAATCCGGGTCCAGGAGATGTGTTCAACGAGATCGGACCGATCGCCCTGCCCGAGTAAGAGGAATCCGAAATGCGCGTAGCCCTTTACCAATGTCCACCGTTGCCGCTGGATGTCGCCGGCAACCTGCAACGCCTGCAACAACTGGCGCTGGAGGCAAAAGGCGCGGACCTGCTGGTGCTGCCGGAGATGTTCCTGACCGGCTACAACATCGGCGTCGATGCCGTCAGCGTGTTGGCGGAGGTGTACAACGGTGAGTCGGCGCAGCAGATCGCGCGCATTGCCAAGGCAACCGGGATTGCCATCTTGTATGGCTATCCCGAGCGCACCGAGGACGGGCAGATCTACAACGCCGTGCAGTTGATCGACGCCAATGGCGAGCGCGTGTGCAACTACCGCAAGACGCACTTGTTCGGCGACCTCGATCACTCGATGTTCAGCGCAGGTTCCGATGAGTTTCCCATCGTTGAGCTCAACGGTTGGAAACTCGGTTTCCTGATCTGCTACGACCTGGAGTTTCCGGAAAATGCCCGACGCCTGGCCCTGGGCGGCGCCGAGCTGATTCTGGTGCCGACCGCGAACATGATTCCGTTCGATTTCGTCGCCGATGTCACCGTGCGTTCCCGCGCCTTCGAAAACCAATGCTATGTGGCTTACGCCAACTACTGTGGCCATGAAGGCGACATCCACTATTGCGGCCAGAGCAGCATTGCTGCGCCGGATGGCAGCCGTATCGCTCAGGCGGGACTGGATGAATCGCTGATTGTCGGTGAGCTGGATCGACAGTTGATGGTCGATTCCCGTGCCGCCAATCGCTACCTGATCGATCGTCGTCCCGAGCTTTACGGCGAGCTGAACAAGTCCTAATCCGCTAGCATTGGCACTTCACTGTTCTGGAAGTGCCCATGCCTGCGCTGAATCACCCCCGCCCCCACACTGAAACCCTGGCCAACGGCTTGCGGGTGACGCTGCGTCATGCCCCGAATTTGAAGCGTTGCGCAGCAGCATTGCGGGTCGCCGCGGGCAGCCATGATGTGCCGCTGGCGTGGCCCGGACTGGCGCATTTTCTTGAGCATCTGCTGTTTCTGGGGACTGAGCGTTTTCCTGCCGGGCAAGGGTTGATGGCCTACGTCCAGAGTCATGGCGGCCAGATAAACGCGCGAACCAGCGAGCGCACCACGGACTACTTTTTCGAACTGCCACCCCAGGCATTTGCCGGTGGGCTGGAGCGTCTGTCAGACATGCTCGCCCATCCGCGTATGAATCCGGACGATCAGCAGCGGGAACGGGAAGTACTGCAGGCGGAATTTGTCGCCTGGTCGCAGGATGCGGCAGCGCAGCAGCAATTTGCGCTGTTCGACGGGTTGTCAGAAGTACATCCGCTTCGCGGTTTTCATGCCGGCAATCGCGCCACCCTGGCTGTAGAGCAGCCCGAGTTTCAGCAGGCGTTGCGGGATTTTTATCAGCGGTTTTACCAGACCGGGCAGATGACGTTGAGCCTGGCCGGACCGCAAAGTCTCGAAGAGCTAAGGACCTTGGCTGAAGCGTTTGGTAACGTCGTCGCCAAGGGAGAAAGCATTGAGCAACACGCTCCCGCGCCCCTGATGTCGACCTCAGAAAGAAGTTATCAACAGGCTGAAGAACGGCGACTGGATTGGCTGTGCGCCCTCGAATCGCTGCCCGATTCTTGCGCCGAGGCGCTGGCATTCTTGTGCCACTGGCTGAATTCGGCAAAACCCGGGGGCTTGTCGGCGGATCTGCGCGAGCACGGGCTGGCCGATCACCTGAAAGCCCAGTTGCTCTACCAATTCGCAGGACAAGCCTTGCTGCATATCGAGTTCACCTTGCCGGCCAATGGGTTGCCGACCGGGATTCTCGAACGCCTGATGGACTGGCTGAGCTTTTTTGCCCAGCAGGACTGGACCCGGTTGCGCGAAGAATACGCCACCCTGCACCAGCGCCAGCAAAAGGTCAGCAGCGCCTTGCAATTGGCCCGACTGGACAGCGAACAACACGAAGTCGGGTTATCTGGCCAAGGCGTTACAGCGCTCAAGCAAATCCTCAATCAAATCGGCGCTGTGGATAACTTCAGTGGCCCATGGCAGTTGCCCGCACCCAACCCGTTCCTGCGCACCGAAGCACCAGCGTCCAACGCCGGATTGATTCGTGGCCAGACCAGCGCCCACCGCGGCCTGCGTACCTTTGCCCAGGATCGCTCGCGAAGCCGTCGTGAACGTTCGCCGATGCAATTCAGCCAGGTATTGCCGGACAACAGCGCGGAAGGTGCGATTTATTTGCGCTGGCGTCTGGACTCGAGTCCCGCCAGTGCCCTTCAATCCCGACTGGAAAATAACCTGCAACCGCTACGCGAAGACGCGCGTCAGGCCGGTGTGGATTTTTCCTTCAGTGCGTCGGGCAACGAATGGCTGCTGAAAATGACCGGACTGCAGGAGCCGATGCCCACCGTTCTGGAGCATGCGCTGAAAGAGCTGACACAACCTGACGCCGCAGTCTCACAAGCCACGCACGCGAGCGTTGCGCTGATCCCCATTCGACAACTGCTCAAGGCATTGCCCGATCACTGCCTTGCGCACACCGCGAACACGGACGACGCGCAGCAACTTTGGTCGAGTGCACGCTGGGATGGCCTGGCGATTGGCCTGTCCGCCCAGACTCAAGCGGCCATGGGCCTGGCCTTGAGCCGTATTCCCGGCACGCCGGACAATCAATTGACCCCACCGCCATCCATCCCGTCACAACGCCTGTGGAGCGCCGTCGATAGCGATTCCAGCGAGCACGCACTGCTGCTGTTTTGCCCTGCCGTGACCGGAGAATTGGCCGACGAAGCCGCGTGGCGTCTACTTGCGCACTTCTGTCAGACGCCGTTCTACCAGCGCCTGCGCGTGGAGTTGCAACTGGGCTATGCGGTGTTCAGCGCCCTGCGCCAGATTCACGGGACAACCGGATTACTGTTCGGTGTGCAATCACCGAACGTAGCGCCGGCAGATCTGCTGCAGCACATCGAGCAGTTCCTCAGCGATGTGCCAATGCTTATCAATGCCCTCGACGACAAATCGTTCATCGCCCAGCGCCAGGCCTTGGCCGAGCAATTTTCCCTTGCTGCGTTGCCCACTGCCCAGACTGCGGAATTGCTTTGGCAGGGCAAACTGGGCGGCCGCTCGTCGGATTTTCTGACGCAATTACCCGAGGCAATCCTGCTGATCGGGCGTTCCGAACTGCTGGTTGCAGCACAACGATTGAATAAGGCCGAGGGCGGTTGGCATTGCCTGGCGAACAGCCCTGCACCGGGCACTCCATGGCAAGCGGCAAAATGATCATTACCGGGGCGGTAAGGAGCTTTCTCAAAGTTTCACGGGCAATCTCTTTGAGATTTTGAGTAACATAGCAACCTAACTATCTGGAACATCTCTGACTCGAGGTGGACTATACCTATAGCTAGCGCTGTCCCACCCCCCACTAAAAGGAGTTCAATTCATGGCCTGGACCAAACCTGCCTACACCGACCTGCGTATCGGCTTTGAAGTGACCATGTACTTCGCAAGCCGCTAATCTCTGCCTTGGCAGATGTGCAGCACAACGCCTCGGTTATCCGAGGCGTTTTATTTTCAGCGTTGAAATGATGGAGCGTCCATGTTTGTCCAGATTCTAGGTTCCGCCGCCGGCGGCGGCTTCCCCCAGTGGAACTGCAACTGCGTGAACTGCGCAGGCTTTCGCGACGGCAGCCTGCGGGCCAAGGCGCGGACGCAGTCGTCCATCGCGATTTCCGATGACGGCGTGAACTGGGTGCTGTGCAACACCTCCCCGGACATCCGCGCCCAACTCCAGGGCTTCGCCCCGATGCAGCCGGGCCGCGCCCTGCGTGATACCGGGATCGGCGCGATCATCCTGATGGACAGCCAGATCGACCACACCACCGGCCTGCTCATGCTGCGCGAGGGTTGCCCGCATCAGGTCTGGTGTACGGATATGGTCCACGAAGACCTGAGCACCGGTTTTCCGCTGTTCACCATGCTCAACCACTGGAATGGCGGGCTGACCTGGAATCGCATCGAACTCGACCAGAGCTTCAGCGTACCGGCCTGCCCGAACCTGCGCTTCACCCCGCTACCTTTGCGCAGTGCCGCGCCGCCGTACTCGCCGCACCGCTTCGACCCGCATCCGGGCGACAACATCGGCCTGATCGTCGAGGACCGGGGCACTGGCGGCAAACTGTTCTACGCACCGGGACTGGGCAAGGTGGATGCAGCGCTGCTGGAGATCATGGCCGGCAGCGATTGCCTGCTGGTCGACGGCACTCTGTGGGATGACGATGAAATGCAGCGTCGTGGCGTAGGCACCCGCACCGGTCGGGAGATGGGCCACCTGGCGCAAAACGGCCCCGGCGGCATGCTCGAAGTGCTGGAGCAACTGCCCACGCAGCGCAAGGTGCTTATCCACATCAACAACACCAACCCGATTCTCGATGAAGATTCGCCCGAGCGCGCGGAGCTGGATCGGCGCCAGGTTGAAGTGGCGTATGACGGCATGAGTATTGTGCTGTAGCTGAGGGCCCCTTCGCGGGCAAGCCCGCTCCCACATTTGAAATGCATTCCATTGTGGGAGCGGGCTTGCTCGCGAAGGCGTCCGACCAGACACCAAAGATTTCAACGGTTGTTCCCCCGGAGAACCCCGATGACCGACACCCCAATGTCCCCCGCCGAATTCGAAGCGGCCCTGCGCGCCAAGGGCGCCTACTACCACATCCATCACCCCTACCATGTGGCGATGTACGAAGGCCGGGCTACCCGCGAGCAGATCCAGGGCTGGGTCGCCAACCGTTTCTACTATCAGGTGAACATTCCCCTGAAAGACGCGGCCATTCTGGCTAACTGCCCTGACCGCGAGATCCGCCGCGAGTGGATTCAGCGCCTGCTCGACCACGACGGTGCGCCCGGTGAAGACGGCGGCATCGAAGCCTGGCTGCGACTGGGCCAGGCTGTCGGCCTCGACCCGGACCAGTTGCGCTCTCAGGAACTGGTGCTGCCCGGCGTGCGCTTCGCCGTGGACGCCTACGTCAACTTTGCCCGCCGCGCCAGCTGGCAGGAGGCCGCCAGCAGTTCGCTGACCGAACTGTTCGCCCCGCAAATCCACCAATCGCGCCTGGACAGTTGGCCGCAGCATTACCCATGGATCGACCCGGCCGGATACGAGTATTTCCGCACACGCCTGGGTCAGGCACGGCGTGATGTCGAGCACGGCCTGGCGATCACGTTGCAGCACTACACCACCCGCGAAGGCCAGGAGCGCATGCTGGAAATTCTCCAGTTCAAACTGGACATTCTTTGGAGCATGCTCGATGCCATGAGCATGGCCTACGAACTGAAACGCCCGCCGTATCACAGCGTGACCGGAGAACGGGTCTGGCACAAAGGAATCACCTTATGAGTTTCGATCGCAGCAAGACCCCGACCTGGCGTCCCGGCTACCGCTTCCAGTACGAACCGGCGCAGAAAGGCCACGTGCTGCTGTACCCGGAAGGCATGATCAAGCTCAACGAAAGTGCCGCACTGATCGGTGGCTTGATTGACGGTGAACGGGATGTCGCGGCGATCATCGCCGAACTCGACCAACAGTTCCCCGGCGTACCCGAGCTCGGTGACGACATCGAGCAATTCATGGAGGTAGCCCGTGCGCAGCACTGGATCGAACTTGCCTGATTCATCAAGGCAAGTGCCGCCCAAACCTGAAGTCGGCCTGCCGCTGTGGCTGCTTGCCGAGCTGACCTATCGCTGCCCGCTGCAATGCCCGTACTGCTCCAATCCGCTGGATTTCGCCGAGCAGGGCAAAGAGCTGAGCACTGAACAGTGGATCAAGGTGTTCCGTGAAGCGCGGGAAATGGGCGCGGCGCAACTGGGCTTTTCCGGCGGTGAACCGCTGGTGCGCCAGGACCTCGCCGAGCTGATTACCGAAGCCCGAAAACTGGGTTTCTACACCAACCTGATCACCTCCGGCATCGGCCTGACCGAGCAGAAAATCAGCGATTTCAAGAAGGCCGGCCTCGATCACATCCAGATCAGTTTCCAGGCCAGCGACGAGCAGGTGAACAACCTGCTGGCCGGCTCGAAAAAGGCCTTTGCACAGAAACTGGAAATGGCCCGGGCGGTGAAGGCCCATGGTTATCCGATGGTGCTGAATTTTGTGACCCATCGGCACAACATCGACCAGATCGACCGCATCATCGAGCTGTGCATCGCACTGGAAGCGGACTTCGTCGAACTCGCCACTTGCCAGTTCTACGGTTGGGCGCAACTCAATCGCGTCGGGCTATTGCCGACCCGGGAGCAACTGGTGCGCGCCGAACGCATCACCAATGAATACCGCGCCAAACTGCAAGCCCAAGGGCATCCGTGCAAGCTGATTTTCGTCACTCCGGACTATTACGAAGAACGCCCGAAAGCCTGCATGAACGGCTGGGGCAGTATTTTTCTGACGGTCACGCCAGACGGAACCGCCCTGCCCTGTCACGGCGCCCGACAGCTGCCGGTGCAGTTTCCCAACGTACGCGACCACAGCATGCAGCACATCTGGTACGACTCGTTCGGCTTCAATCGCTTTCGCGGTTACGACTGGATGCCCGAGCCGTGCCGCTCCTGTGACGAGAAAGAAAAAGACTTCGGCGGCTGCCGCTGCCAGGCGTTCATGCTCACCGGTGATGCCAGCAATGCCGACCCGGTGTGCAGCAAGTCGCCACAACACGGCGTGATCCTCAAGGCTCGCGAAGAAGCCGAACACGCGACCCAGACCATCGACCAACTGGCCTTTCGCAATGAACGAAACTCACGCCTCATCGCCAAAAGCTGAACCTTTCAGCGCTGCCAAAGCAGTGGCTGCCGGTATCGACTTTGCCGAACTGCAGGTCGGTCCAAACGGCCTGTTCTGGAACGAGTACCGACCCGAAGACGCGGCGTGCCGGATCTGGCATTGGCGTGAGGGCACAGCGAAATGCCTGACGCCGCCGGGGTTCAGCGTGCGCAGTCGGGTGTACGAATATGGCGGTGGAGCCTTTTGTCTGACGGACGACGGCATCGTTTTCGTCAACGAGACTGACCAGCAGTTGTATCGACAATCACTGCAAGACGAAGCGCCCGAAAGACTGACGTCCGGTGCGTGCCGTTATGGCGATCTGCAGTTCGCCAACGGGCAAGTGCTGGCGGTCGAGGAGCATCGCGATCAACACCGACTGGTGGCAATTGATCTGTTGGGTGGCGCACGCCACCTGCTGGCCGAAGGTGCTGATTTTTACGCGGCACCGACGCTGAGCCCTGATGCCCGGCGCCTGGCCTGGATCGAATGGAGTCGCCCGGATCAGCCATGGACAGCAACCCGCTTGATGGTTGCCGAACGCCTCGCCCATGGCGGGTTTGCCGAGGCTCGTTGTGTGGCGGGCGACGGTGCTCAAGAGTCGGTGCAACAGCCACGGTTTGATGCCGACGGTCGCTTGTACTGCCTGACGGATCGCGCCGGTTACTGGCAGCCATGGGTGGAATCCGGGAAAGGCCTGAGCCCATTGCCAAGTGCCAACGCCGACCACGGCCCCGCGCCCTGGCAACTCGGCGGCAGTACCTGGTTGCCGCTGGGCAACGACAGCTATCTGGCCAGTTGGACCGAGGGCGGGTTTGGCCGATTGGGCATAGGCGGCAACTCCTGCGCCGACTTCACCGGCCACTACAGCCGCTTCCGCCATCTCGCCGTGGATGGGCAGTTCATTTATTGCATTGCAGCGTCACCCGTCAATTCAACCGCCGTCATCGCCATCGACCGTCAGAGCCGGCAAGTGAAGGTGCTGGCCGGCGGTATCGCACCACTTGCTCCGGAACGGATCAGCCGCCCGCAGACCTTGCGCTACCCAAGCGGCTCAGGCGAAGCACATGGCTTCTTCTACCCGGCAATGACCGGCGCGGCGAAACCGCCACTGGTGGTGTTCATCCATGGCGGCCCGACGTCGGCGTGCTACCCGATGCTCGATCCACGCATCCAGTTCTGGACGCAGCGGGGCTTCGCCGTGGCCGACCTCAACTATCGCGGCAGCAGTGGTTATGGCCGGGCCTATCGTCAGGCGCTTCATTTGAGCTGGGGGGATGTGGATGTCGAAGACGCTTGCGCCGTGGTCAGTTACCTCAACGAACGGGGCCTGATCGACGGCGACAAGGCCTTCATTCGCGGCGGCAGCGCCGGCGGCTACACAACGCTTTGCGCCTTGGCGTTTCACAACGTGTTCTGTGCCGGCGCCAGTCTGTATGGGGTCAGTGACCCGGTAGCGCTGGGCCGTGCGACCCACAAATTCGAAAGCGACTATCTGGACTGGTTGATCGGCGATCCGCTGCTGGACGCCGAACGCTACGCCGCCCGCACTCCGCTGCTGCATGCCAGCAACATCCGCGTGCCGATGATCTTCTTTCAAGGAGAACAGGATGCCGTGGTCGTCCCGCAACAGACCCGCGATATGGTCGCGGCGCTGCGGGACAACGGTATTCCGGTCGAAGCGCATTACTACGCGGACGAACGCCATGGCTTTCGCAAGGCCGGCAATCAGGCCCATGCGCTGGAGCAGGAGTGGTTGTTTTATCGGCGGGTGATGGAATTGGCGAACTGACATAGGCGCCACATACATGAATTGGGGCGCGCCCTTTCGCGAGCAGGCTCGCTCCCACAGAGTCGACGGTTTACGCGAAACCCTGTGGGAGCGGGCTTGCTCGCGAAGGCGGCCGACCTGCCGCCGCGAAATTCAGCGCTTGGCGATGATGTACACCGCATGCACGATCCCCGGAATGTAACCGCACAACGTCAGCAGAATATTCAGCCAGAACGCTCCGCCGAATCCTACTTGCAAAAACACACCCAGCGGCGGCAACAGGATGGCGATGATGATGCGAATAAAGTCCATGGGGCAGCTCCTGATTGGGGGTGGGCTCGTTCGAGCCCTACAGCTAATCGACCGGTACCGTTTGTCAGGGTTCAGTCCCTCTATTCCCAAGCTCCGCCCTTTCGTTGAATTTCGCAGACAAAAAAACGCCCCACACCAAAAATGTCGGGCGTGAGGCGTGCGTATTACCGCGAGACGGTTCGGGAATGTGTGCAGGGCACGTCGGATCAGACGACAATCCCTTTGCGGCACTGCAATTGCGCGGTGCGTACTCGGGAAAAGGCGCGCGTCAGGCGCAGGAGCATTTCATCGATGTTGGCGTTGCTGACATTCAGCGCAGGGGTAAAGCGCAGGCAGTCGGGTTGCGGGGCATTGAGCAACAGGCCTTCGTAGAGCGCGGCCTTGACTACCGCGTCAGCGGAATCGTCCGACAGCGTCAGCCCCCAAAGCAGCCCTTGTCCGCGCAACTCGCCGTGATCATATCGATGGGCCAAACGCCCCAAGCCTTCACGCAGGTGCTGACCGGCTTCCGTGACGTGCTTGAGGAAAGCCTTGTCCTGCACCGTATCGAGCACCGAAAGCCCCGCTGCGGTCATCAGTGCATTGCCATGATGGGTACCGGTCATCTCGCCGGGTTCGAAACAGCAAGCCTTGCCCCGTGCCAGCAGCGCGGCCAATGGCACGCCGCCGCCCAAACCTTTGCCGAGCACGACGATATCCGCCGTGACCCCGCAGGACTGCTCCGCGAGCAAGGTGCCACAACGGCCGATGCCGGTTTGCACTTCGTCGAATATCAGCAAAATGCCGAGTTCACGGCACAGGCGTTCGACGCCCTTGAGGTAATGCGCGGTGGCCGGGATCACACCGGCTTCGCTCTGGATCGGTTCGAGCATGATCGCGACGGTCCGTTCATCCACGGCCGCATGCAATGCCGGAAGGTCATTGAACGGGACATGGCTGAAGCCCGGCAGTTGCGGCTCGAATCGGTTGGCTAATGTCGAACTGTCCGACGCCGACATCGTCGCCAGGCTACGGCCATGGTTACCGTTGTTGGCCACTATGATTCGCGACGCACCGCCGCGATGCTGTTGACCCCATTTGCGCGCCAGTTTTATCGCCGCCTCACAGGCTTCGCTGCCGGTATTGAGCAGGTAGGCCTGATCACTGCCGGTGCTGGCACACAGACGCTCGGCAAGACTGAGCGTGCCGCGGTTATGCAGGCCAAAACCCGGATTGATCAGCCCTTGAGCCTGGGCAGTAATGGCGTTGACCAGTACCGAGGGGCTGTGACCAAGGCTGTTGGCCCCACCGCCCTGGGAAAAATCCAGGTACGCACGGTCATCGCTGTCCCACAGCCATGAACCCTGGCCGCGCACAAACACCTGTTTCGGCCGCTCGACACCGGGCATCAAGTACTCGCTGGAAAGACTATTGCCTGTGGAAGGCAGGGAGGCGTCCATGACCAGATCATCAAGACTGGGAGGACTGCGACGCAGACTGAACAGATTCATCCGAAAAAACCTCTGATGAGGTTTTTTGCCTTACCTATGTCAACACCATCGAAGCAAAGGGTATTCATCGCGCTCTGTGGCCCTGTAAGCCCTGTGAATGCGGTTAGACTAGGCTCAGGCGAGGCATTCAGCCATTTCGATTTCCCAGCATTTTCGATAAGTAATACTTATGGATTTCAAGCAACTGCGTTATTTCGTCGCGGTCTATGAAGAAGGCCATGTCGGCCGGGCCGCCGAGCGCCTGTCGATCTCCCAGCCGGCACTGTCCCAGCAAATCCGCCACCTCGAGCAAAACCTCGATGTGAGCCTGTTCGAACGCAACAGCAAACGCCTGTTGCCGACCCTCGCGGCCCACACGCTGTACAACCACGCCCTGCCTTTGCTCGATGGCCTGCAACGGGCACGGGAGGCGCTCGGCAACTTCAAGGGTCAGGCGCTGCGCACCCTGGCCATCGGCGTATTGCAGACCGTGCATACCAACCTCGTTCCACAGATGCTCGAGCGCGTGCGCAAGGCGCAGCCGCATCTTGTCGTGCAGATCTACGAACTGACCGGTCTGGAAATCGAGCGGCGACTGCTCAACGGTTCTCTGGATATCGGCATCAGTTACCTGCCGCCCCGCCAGCCTGGTTTGCATGGCGTGATGCTGTACGAAGATGAACTGACCCTGGTCATCCCGGCAGAGCACCCGCTGCGTGAATTCAAGAAAGTGTCCATGAGCCAGGCCGCCGAGCTGCCGATGTTGCTGCTGGGCGAGGAATTTCAGATCCGGCAGATCTGGCAAACCCAACTGGCGAACCTCGGACGTCGCCCACAGGTGCAAGCCGAACTGAACAACATGGCCGGCATCCTCGACAGCCTGCCGCACACACGCCTGGCGACGGTGCTGCCCGGACGCTCGCAAAAGACCCATGGCAACGACGAACTGCTGTGGAAGCCCCTGAGCGAACCACGAGTACCACTGAAAGTCGGGCTGGTGTGTCGGGATGTGCAACGACAGCAGGCCTCGCTGGCCTTGCTGCGGACATTGCTGGAAGAAGTGATAAATGGCCCGGCTGAACGTTTGAACAACCCACAGGCCCTGGACAGGCTGAGCTAGGAACTTTTCTTCGGGCAAAAGAAAACCCCGCCGAAGCGGGGCTTTGCAGACTGTTTCCCTGACATCCATTTCACTCCGCCGTCCTGGCAGAATCCTACGTGTCCCTGTTGTTGCTTTTGCGCTTCCTGCGCTACGTCCATGAGAAGTAGATTAGCTGTGGATCCAATTTGCATCTATGGGAGAACAGCAGCACGTTATGTAAGAGAATGCTTACAAACCATTACGTCATCAGAATTGTCCTGCATCCAGCAGGAACAACGATTCGCTACCGGCCTTGACCGACGCGCTCAACGAGTGAATCCGCGGCAACAGACGGGCGAAATAGAACCGTGCGGTGCCCAGTTTGCTGGCGTAGAAATCGTCTTGCGCTTCCTTGCCCAAAGCGGCCTTGGCCATCAGGGCCCACATGTAGGCATACGCCACGTAACCGAACACCTGCAGATACTCGACCGATGCCGCGCCGATTTCGTTCGGATTGCTCTTCGCCCGGTCCAGCAACCACGCGGTCAGTTCATCGAGAGTGGTAACGGCGTCGTTGAGCGGCTTGGTGAACTCCGCCAGGTCAGCGCTGGCCGTTGCGGTGAAGTGACGAATCTCCTCGGCGAACAGGTTGTAGAACGCCCCGCCGCTGCCGACGATCTTGCGCCCGACCAGGTCCAGCGCCTGAATGCCGTTGGTGCCTTCGTAGATCTGGGTGATGCGCACGTCACGCACCAGTTGCTCCTGGCCCCACTCGCGGATGTAACCGTGGCCGCCGAACACCTGCTGGCCGTGAACGGTGGTTTCCAGACCGAGATCGGTCAGGAACGCCTTGGCCACCGGGGTCAGCAAAGCCACCAGGTCTTCAGCACGCTTGCGGGTGGCGGCATCTTCGCTGAACTTGGCGGTGTCCAGTTGCATGGCTACGTAAGTGGAGAACGCACGACCACCCTCGTTCGAGGCTTTCATGGTCAGCAGCATGCGACGCACGTCCGGATGGACGATGATCGGGTCAGCCACTTTGTCCTTGTTCTGCGCGCCAGTCGGCGAACGGCTTTGCAGACGGTCACGGGCGTATTCCACGGCGTTCTGGTACGAGCGCTCGCCCGTGGCCAGGCCCTGGATACCGACGCCCAGGCGCTCGTAGTTCATCATGGTGAACATCGCCGCCAGGCCTTTGTTCGGCTCGCCGACCAGGTAACCCACGGCCTCATCGAAGTTCATCACGCAGGTCGCGGACGCCTGGATGCCCATCTTGTGTTCGATCGAACCGCAGTTCGCCGGGTTACGCGCGCCCAGGCTGCCATCGGCATTGACCATGAACTTCGGCACCAGGAACAGCGAAATGCCTTTTGGCCCCGCCGGTGCATCCGGCAACTTGGCCAGCACCAGGTGGATGATGTTTTCGGTGAGGTCGTGTTCGCCACCGGTGATGAAGATCTTGGTGCCGCTAACCTTGTAGGAACCGTCGGCCTGAGGCTCGGCCTTGGTGCGAATGATCCCCAGGTCAGTACCGGCCTGTGGCTCGGTCAGGCACATGGAACCGGCCCAGATGCCGGCGTACATGTTCGGCAGGTACGCGGCTTTCAGCTCTTCGCTGGCGTGGGCGTTGATCGACAGGCAGGCACCGGCGGTCAGCATCGGATACAGACCGAACGACAGGCTGGCGGAGTTGACCATTTCTTCGACCTGGGCCGAAACGGCTTTGGGCATGCCCATGCCGCCGTAGGTTGGATCGCCACCGACACCGACCCAACCGCCTTCCGCGTAGGTCTGATAGGCCTGCGGGAAACCCGCCGGCGTGGTGACGGCACCGTCGGCCCAATGGCAACCTTCCTCGTCCGCGGCACGGCTCAGCGGAGCAATGCTTTTGCTGGTGACTTTGCCGGCTTCCTCCAGGATGGCCTCGACCGTTTGCGCATCGACGGTCTCGGCCAGCGCAGGCAGCTCGGCCCAGAGTTTGGCGACCTCGAAAACTTCATTGAGGACGAAGCGCATATCGCGCAGGGGCGCTTTGTAGTCAGCCATGGCAAACCTCGCAAGATCTATACAGGTGATTCACAGGAAGATTGGTTTCGTTGGGTCGGAGTGTACCTCAACAACTTTTAAGACACATAGGGTCAGCTCATGACTGTTTTGTTATTTTTAGTCATTTCGATATGGAGAGGCAAAACATAAGAACTGTAGGAGCGAGCCCGCTCGCGAAAAACCCCAAGGCGCCCTGGACATCTGGTTTACGCGTTATCGTTCACGACCATCGCGAGCAAGCTCGCTCCTACAGGGTAGGTGTCAGAGCGCAAACATCTCGGCCGGCAGTTGCATCAGACATTCGCTCCCCGCTTCGACGGCCGCCCGATGAGCGGTAGTGCGTGGCAGCAGACGCTTGAAGTAAAACTCGCTGGTCGCCAGTTTGCCCCGGCAGAAGCCAACATCACCGCTGCCAGCATCGAGCTGCGCCTGAGCCACCAGCGCCATGCGCAACCACAGGTAGCCAAGGATGATGTAACCGCTGTACATCAGATAGTCCACCGACGCGGCGCCGACCTCGTCCGGGTTTTTCATCGCCGCCATGCCGACCCTGGTGGTCAACTCACCCCATTGCTGGTTCAGTTGATCAAGCTGCGCCACATACCCGGCCAGTTGTGGATGTCCGGCGTTCGCCGCGCAGAACTTGTGGACGATTTTGGTGAACCCGCGCAACAGCTTGCCCTGGCTGCCGAGTACCTTGCGCCCGAGCAAGTCCAGCGCCTGAATGCCGTTGGTGCCCTCATAGATCGGTGCGATCCGGCAGTCGCGTACCAGTTGCTCCATACCCCACTCACGAATGAACCCGTGGCCGCCAAACACCTGCATGCCATGGTTGGTCACTTCCAGACCGGTGTCGGTCATGAAGGCTTTGCAGATCGGCGTGAGGAAGGCCAGCAGGTCTTCGGCATCCTGGCGCGCCGTTTCGTCCGGGCTCAGGTGTGCAATGTCGAGCAACTGTGCGGTGAAGTAGGTCAGCGCGCGGTTGCCTTCGTTGAAGGCTTTCATCGTCAGTAACATCCGCCGCACATCAGGGTGCACGATGATGGGGTCGGCGGCTTTTTCCGGGGCTTTCGGGCCGGTCAGCGAGCGCATCTGCAAACGGTCGTTGGCATATTTGATCGCGCCCTGGAAGCTCGCCTCGCCCAGACACAGACCTTGCATGCCCGTGCCCAACCGCGCGTGGTTCATCATGGTGAACATGCAGTTGAGGCCCTTGTTCGGCTCACCGATCAAAAAGCCCTTGGCCTCGTCGAAGTTAAGCACGCAGGTGGCCGAGGCCTTGATGCCCATCTTGTGTTCGATCGAGCCGCAGGACACGCCGTTGCGCTCACCCGCTTCGCCCATCGCGTCGGGCAGGAACTTGGGCACGATAAACAGCGAAATGCCCTTGGTCCCGGCCGGTGCGTCCGGCAATTTGGCGAGCACCAGGTGAATGATGTTGGCACTCATGTCGTGCTCGCCCGCAGAGATGAAGATCTTGCTGCCGGAGATCGCATAGCTGCCATCGGCTGCTGGCACGGCACGGGTCTTGATGATGCCCAGGTCGGTGCCGCAATGGGCTTCTGTCAGGCACATGGTGCCGGTCCATTGGCCAGCGGTGAGCTTCTTCAAATAGGTCTGCTTTTGCGCCTCGGTGCCATGGGCGTGGATCGCCGACATCGCGCCGTGGGTCAGGCCGGGGTACATGCCCCACGAGGTGTTGCTGGAACCCACCATCTCGCTGATGACCAGGCCCAGAGAGATCGGCAACCCTTGGCCGCCGTAACCCGGGTCCGCCGCCAGGCCATGCCAGCCGCCCTCGACATACTGGGCGAAGGCCTGCTTGAAGCCCGCGGGCGTGGTGACCACGCCGTTGTCGAAATGGCAGCCTTCTTCATCGCCGCTGCGGTTGAGCGGCGACAACACGTTTTCGCAGAACTTCGCGCCTTCTTCGAGGATCGCATTGACCATGTCCGGGCTGGCATCGGTGGCCCCCAGCGTGGCGTAGCTACTGTGAAAGTCGAAGACGTGGTCGATCAGAAAGCGCATGTCGCGCAAGGGAGCTTTGTACTCGGGCATGGTCATTCTCCGTCGGCAGTTTTTTCCAACCTACTGCCGCCGACACTACGCCACAATCAATGTCCAGTCGCTGAATGCGCGATCATCACTCAACCGTAGCGGCGTCCATGCGCACGGCGCCGCGACGGTTCTGCCCGAACGCCATCACGCAATTGCGCCCCGCGCCCTTGGCGCTGTAGAGCGCCTGGTCAGCGGACTTGAGCACCTCTTCCGGGGTGCGTTGATCGATCCGCTCGGCAACGCCGATACTGACCGTGACCGATACGCTCGACGCACCGGAACCGGCACGCCGCTGGCGCCCCTGATTGTCGTCCTGCGGGCGGTTTTCCTGATTACGCAGCTGAATGTTGTAAGTGGCGATGGACTCGCGGATGACTTCCAGGTGCGGCATGCATTCTTCGAGAGTCTTGCCTGCAAATACCAGGGCAAATTCTTCACCGCCATAGCGATACGCCTTACCGCCACCGCCGATTTTCGACAGTTTGCTGGCCACCAGCCGCAGTACCTGGTCGCCGACATCGTGGCCGTGGGTATCGTTGAATTTCTTGAAGTGGTCGACGTCGCTCATGGCCAACACGTAGTTGCGACCCAGCCGTTGCATGCGTTCATTCAGCGCACGGCGGCCCGGCAGCCCGGTCAGCTCGTCGCGGAAGGCCATTTGATAGGCTTCGTGGGCAACGGCGGCGGCGATCATCAGCATCACCTGGCTGCACATGATATTCAGCGTGAACGGCAGGATGAAGGTCTTCGGCAGCATCCAGAACAACCCGAGCAAGCCCACCAGTTGCGCGGCATGCAGCGGTCGCGGGTTGCGCCAGTATTGCCAGGTCAGCAGCACAAACGCGGCAATGAACACCGGATAGGACAACTGGATCAGACTCATCCAGGCACCATGCAACACAGGCCAGCGAATCTCCGACAACCAGATCAGCAGCGCATGTGGATAACTTTGCTCAAGCCCCAGCGCCACGCTGCCGACCGCCAGCAATACGGCGAAACGCGCCACCATGTCCTGGAACAGGTGGGTGCGCTCCTGCCACGCCGCGAACACCCCATACAGCAATGGCAGCAGCAGGCAACACAGGTGAAAGACCACGGCGGCATCGTCACGCACCTTGCCGTTGTCGCGGTAATAGTCGGTCTGGGTGTCTAGCAGGAAGTAGGCGATGTAAACCGTGACCATCAGAAACAGTTCACGCTGGCGTCGGTACACCGCGCAATAGGCGCCGCCGAGCAACAACACCAGGGTGGGCAGCACGTTGAACAGCGAGGTGAAAAAGACGTTCAGATCCTTGATGTATGCAGCCGCAAGCCCCGCCAGCAACAGCAGCAATGACGGCAGGAAATGACTGAAACGTACAGCGGATGAGCGCGGCAAGGGTAAAGCTCCGACCCGTCAAAGCAATAGATGGCAATGTGCCCACTACTGTAACGGCAGAAAGCCCGAGTTGCTGAGTGAATTACTGAGGTATTTTTCAAAGGGCGTTACAAACATTAATTCCACGGGCAACCCTAAAAGCAAAAAAGCCGCTGGTCCCGAAGGAGCAGCGGCTTTTTCAAGTACTTCGTTGAGGCTTAGTAGCCCAGGTCGAAGTTCTCTTCTTTCATGTCCATCAGGTTGTTGGCGCCCGACAGCATGGTAGCGACGTGAGTGCGGGTACGCGGCAGGATGCGCTGGAAGTAGAAGCGCGCAGTCTGCAGCTTGGCGGTGTAGAACGCCTCTTCGGAAGTGCCGGCAGCCAGTTTCTCGGCAGCCAGGCGCGCCATGTCAGCCCAGAAGTAGGCCAGGCAGGCGTAACCGGAGTACATCAGGTAGTCCACGGAGGCCGCGCCGACTTCTTCGCGATCTTTCATGGCGGCCATACCGACCTTCATGGTCAGCTCGCCCCATTCCTTGTTCAGTGCAGCCAGCGGCGCGACGAACTCTTGAACCGCTTCGTTGCCTTCGTTGGTCTGGCAGAACTTGTGGACGATCTTGGTGAAGCCTTTGAGAGCCTCGCCCTGGGTCATCAGCACTTTACGGCCCAGCAGGTCGAGTGCCTGGATACCGGTGGTGCCTTCGTACAGCATCGAGATGCGGCTGTCGCGAACGTTCTGCTCCATGCCCCACTCGGCGATGAAGCCGTGGCCGCCGTAGATCTGCACGCCGTGGTTGGCCGATTCGAAACCGACTTCAGTCATGAAGGCCTTGGCGATTGGCGTCATGAAGGCCAGCAGTGCGTCGGCTTTCTTCTTCTCTTCTTCGTCCACGCCGTACTTGACGATGTCGACCTGCTTGGCGGTGAAGTAAACCATCGCGCGGTTGCCTTCGGCGAACGCCTTCATGGTCAACAGCATGCGACGTACGTCAGGGTGCACGATGATCGGGTCAGCGGCTTTGTCCGGCGCTTTCGGGCCAGTCAGCGAGCGCATTTGCAGACGGTCGCGAGCGTATTTCAGGCCGCCCTGGAAACCGACTTCAGCGTGGGCCAGGCCTTGCAGCGCGGTACCCAGACGAGCGGTGTTCATGAAGGTGAACATGCAGTTCAGGCCTTTGTTCGCCGGGCCGATCAGGAAACCGGTGGCGCCGTCGAAGTTCATCACGCAGGTGGCGTTGCCGTGGATGCCCATCTTGTGTTCCAGGGAACCGCAAGACACGGCGTTACGCGTGCCAACCGAGCCATCGGCGTTCGGCAGGAACTTCGGCACGATGAACAGGGAGATGCCTTTGGTGCCGGCCGGTGCATCCGGCAGGCGGGCCAGTACGATGTGGACGATGTTGTCGGCCATGTCGTGTTCACCGGCCGAGATGAAGATCTTGGTGCCGGAGACTTTGTAGGAACCGTCGGCCTGAGGCTCGGCCTTGGTGCGCAGCATGCCCAGGTCGGTGCCGCAGTGCGGTTCGGTCAGGCACATGGTGCCGGTCCATTCGCCGGAAACCAGCTTGGTCAGGTAAGCCTCTTGTTGCTCAGGGGTGCCGTGCTCGGAGATGGTGTTCATCGCACCGTGCGACAGGCCCGGGTACATGCCCCACGACCAGTTGGACTCGCCGACCATTTCACTGATGGCCAGGCCCAGGGATTCCGGCAGGCCTTGGCCGCCGTGCTCGACGTCGTGAGCCAGGCTCGGCCAGCCGCCTTCAACGAATTGCTTGTAGGCTTCCTTGAAGCCAGTCGGCGTCTTAACGCCGGACTCGCTCCAGGTGCAACCTTCGAGGTCGCCCACACGGTTCAGCGGAGCCAGTACCTGCTCACAAAACTTGGCGCCTTCCTCAAGAATGGCGTCAACCATGTCCGGAGTTGCGTCGGCACAAGCCGGAAGGCTCTGATAGTGCGCTTCGTAGCCGAGCAGTTCGTCACGAACGAAGCGAATATCACGCAAGGGGGCCTTGTAGTCAGGCATAGCGATAAACCTCTGCTGATGTAACCGGGAATGAACGACCGCATTGATTTGTTGTTGCGATCAAACAGTTGTTTGAAACATACGTTTACGCCCAAATCTTGTCAAGCGTCGATCTTTTGCCGTTCGTCATCGCAGGATTGGACATTCAGGCACACGACACCGCCGCCGCGCTGCCGAAGCAGCCCGCCATCCTGAAAAGATTAGTTGAGCAAGAAAGACTTACGTACAAAAACGCCGCGAACAGGCGCGGCGCTGGAAGGTGCGGATTCGGCAAGGAATCAGGCGTAGGTATCGATCAATGTTCCGAGCACTTCATCGGCGGCCTTGGCGACTTTCACGCCCAGCTCCGCCTGAATCTTGCCTTGGGCCATTTCAACCACGTTGCTGGCCAGGTCCGATTGCCGGCTGCGATCAACCGATCGCAGACGATCGACCTGCGCCTCGGAGGACTGGCTGGTGAGCGAACGCTCAAGGGTGGTGTTGGCGATCTGTCCGGCGGCTTGATCGACACGGTTCTGCCCTGTCTGAAGGGTGCTCAGACCGGCATAAAAAGCGGTGTTTCCTGAGATTTCCATGGGAGAACTCGTCCTTTCAAAGGATCAACAACGGCCATTGAAGCAGAGTGGCTGGCAAAACACCCGTCAAAAACACTAATGGCACAGTGCCTTGTCATAGGCAAAGCCCGCATTGCCAAACGTCAGTCCAACAGGTCCAGTTGCAAGTGCTCGGCCACGGCTTCTGCCGTCACGGCCTTGAGTTTTGGCACACGTCCCAGGCACGGCGCCGGGAGGCGCTCGGCCAGGGTGGCGAGGTTTTCTTCCAGCCGAGAGGTCTTCGGGTCGATGATGTTGGCCACCCACCCCGCCAGTTGCAAACCGTCCCGGGCGATCGCTTCGGCGGTCAACAAGGCATGGCTGATACATCCCAGCCGCACGCCGACCACCAGGATCACCGGCAGCTTCAATGCAATGGCCAGGTCCGACAGATTGTCCTGATCCGCCAAGGGTACGCGCCAGCCGCCGGCGCCTTCGATCAGGGTGAAGTCCGCTTGCAGACCCAGAATCTGCCGCATCGGCGCCAGCAACGACTGCACCGTCAACGCCACGCCCGCCTCCCGTGCCGCCAGATGGGGGGCAATGGCCGGTTCGAAGGCCATCGGATTGACCTGTGCGTAGGTCAGCGGCAGCGAACACTCCGCCAACAAGGCCAGCGCATCGGCGTTGCGCAAGCCTTTGGGCGTTACATCGCAACCGGAAGCGACCGGTTTGCCCGCCGCCGTGCTCAAACCCGCCGAACGCGCCGCATGCAGCAGCCCCGCAGCGACCGTGGTTTTACCGACATCCGTATCCGT
The DNA here is from genome assembly GCF_054343835.1 of Pseudomonas sp. GNP012. Classification (NCBI taxonomy): domain Bacteria; kingdom Pseudomonadati; phylum Pseudomonadota; class Gammaproteobacteria; order Pseudomonadales; family Pseudomonadaceae; genus Pseudomonas; species Pseudomonas sp. GNP012. The sequence goes on from NZ_JBTGUU010000001.1 coordinate 4,946,092, forward strand.
GCCGGTGATGAAATAGGCTGCGCTCATAAGGGTTTCTCCAAAATGGCGTACACCACTTGATAACTCGCCGGCAGGCCTTGGGCCTGACGAAACTGCTCATAAGCCTCAATCAAACCCAGAATCCGCGCTCGACCGGTCAAGCCACCCGGTCGACCGGGATTGAGATTGTGCGCACCCAGCGCCTTGAGCTCATGGGTCAGGCTGCGCACATCCGGGTAATGCAGCACATGCGCCTGGTTTTGCAGACTGACGACCCGCAAACCACTGGCAGCGCACAAATGTTGATACACGCCAAACTCCCGGAAGCGGTTGACGTGCACCATGCCATCGACCTGTCGCCAGCTGTCGCGCAGTTCAAACAACGTCCCTGTACAAAGACTAGCAAACGCAAAAATGCCACCCGGTTTCAGCACTCGATAAGCTTCACTGAGCACCGAGTCGAAATCCGCACACCACTGCACCGCCAGGCTGGAGAAGATCAGGTCGCAGGTCGAATCCTGCAGTGGCAAGCGCTCGGCATCGCCGGCGACGAAATGCGTGGCACCGCCCAATGGCCGGGCGTGATTGAGCATGCCCTCGGCGATATCCAGCGCCACACCGTGACTGCTCGGAAATTGCTCACCCAAGGCACGACTGAAATGCCCGGTGCCGCAGCCCAGATCCAGCCAACGCTGCGGTACAAAATCCCGCGGCAAGCGCCTGAGTAATTGGCTGCCGACATCACGCTGCAACTCGGCCACGCTGTCGTAGCTTTGCGCCGCGCGGGAGAAAGATGCAGCGACCTGGCGTTTGTCGGGCAAGGCGCCGGGCAGGTTGGGAAGGGATAAATCAGTCATCGCCGGACTCATGCAAAAAGGCCTGGATCGCCCCCGCCACACCGTGGGGATCTTCCAGAAGAAACGCGTGGCCGGCCTGCTCAATCAGACCGATTTCTATGTCCGGCAGCAACGCCAGTAAATCGCCCGCCGCCTCCGCCGGCACCAGCCCGTCAAGGCCGGCGAACAGATGCAGCTGCGGACCACGGAACGATTGCAGTGCCTGTCGCGTATCCACTTGCGCAAGCACTTGCAGACCGCTCAGCAGCACTGGCGCGGCAGTGTTCGGTGCGCCAGCGAGCAACAACCGCGACAATCCGCGCGGGTCTTCGGCGCCTTGGGCACAGAGCAGTGAAAAGCGTTTCAAGGTCGCGCGCGGATCGGCTGCACATCCCGCCAGAAACGCATCGAAGGTTTCCCCTGGCATGGCGGCTGACCAGTGTTCATGAGCGACAAAAGACGCGTTGCTGGCCAGAGTGAACACGCCGCAGCAGCGATCGCCACGCCGGGCCGCCAGTTCGCAGGCGAGCATGCCACCCAAAGACCAGCCGCCCAGCCAGGCGTCTTGCGGCAACGTCGCATCAAGCTCATCGAGCCACTCTTGAAGATCGCTCGACTCCAGGTCGGGCAACGGCTCGATCTCGACGCGCAAGTGCTCGTCCAGGCCGCGCAAAGCCGCGGCCAAAGGCTCCAGCGGTGAAACGCCGAGCCCCCAGCCGGGCAGCAGAATCAAACGATCACGCATGGCTTGGCTCCGGCTGCAGTTGTTGAAAACAATCGGCCAGTGCGTTTAACAATAGCTGCACCTGAGCCTCGCTGTGAGCAGCCGTCAGCGTGACCCGCAATCGGGCGCTGCCTGCAGGCACGGTCGGCGGGCGAATCGCGGTCACCATCAACCCGCGCTCGCGCAGCATTTGCGAAAGACGCACCGCGCGCCCGGCATCGCCAACCATGATCGGCTGGATCGGTGTGAAGCTGTCCATGAGTTCCAGGCCGATCTGCTCGGCACCCTGACGGAACTGGCGGATCAGCGTCTGCAAATGCTCGCGACGCCAGTGTTCACTGCGCAGCAGTTCCAGGCTTTTCAGCGTGGCGCAGGCCAGCGCCGGTGGCTGGCTGGTGGTGTAGATGTAAGGCCGGGCGAACTGGATCAGACTTTCGATCAGCTCTTCGCTGCCGGCCACAAAGGCGCCCGCCGTACCGAAGGCTTTGCCGAGGGTGCCGACCAGCACCGGAACCTCTTCCTGGCTTAAACCGAAATGCTCGACGATGCCGCCACCATTGGCGCCCAGCGGTCCGAATCCATGGGCATCGTCGACCATCAACCAGGCGCCTTTGGCCTTGGCCTCCCGGGCCAGTGCTGGCAAATCGGCGATATCGCCATCCATGCTGAACACGCCGTCGGTGACCACCAGGGTATTGCCAGTGGCTTTTTCCAGGTGTTTGGCCAGGCTCACCGGGTCGTTGTGCAAGTAGCGATTGAACCGCGCGCCGGACAACAGCCCCGCGTCGAGCAGCGACGCATGATTGAGCCGGTCTTCGAGTACCGTATCACCTTGCCCCACCAGCGCCGTGACCGCACCGAGGTTGGCCATGTAACCGGTGGTGAACAGCAGCGCGCGCGGGCGACCGGTCAGGTCGGCCAAGGCTTCTTCCAGGGCATGGTGCGGGGCGCTATGGCCGATGACCAGATGTGAGGCGCCGCCGCCCACCCCCCACTTCGAAGCGCCGGCACGCCAGGCCTCGATCACTTGCGGATGATTGGCCAGCCCCAGGTAGTCGTTGTTACAGAACGCCAGCAACGGCTGGCCATCAACCACCACTTGCGGCCCCTGCGGGCTTTCGAGCAGCGGACGCTGGCGGTAGAGATTTTCGGCACGACGGGCAGCAAGGCGTGCGGCGAGATCGAAAGACATGCAGGCCTCGACTTTCAGATGACACAGATCCCCTGTGGGAGCGGGCTTGCTCGCGAAAGCGTCAGTCCAGTCAACATCAATGCTGAATGACAGTCAGTCTTCGCGAGCAAGCCCGCTCCCACAGGGATTTTGCATTCCCTCAGAGGAATGAACGCTGACTTCAAACCGCCGCGTTATAGAACTGCTCGCTGCTCTTCTGCTCCACCAGCGCCTGCTCGATAGCCGCCTGATGCACTTCATCGGCGTGCTCTTCGCGGGCTTCCGGCAGGATCCCCAGGCGCCCGAACAGTTGCATGTCCTTGTCGGCCTGCGGGTTGGCGGTGGTCAGCAGTTTCTCGCCGTAGAAAATCGAGTTGGCACCGGCGAAGAACGCCAGAGCCTGCATCTGCTCGTTCATGGCTTCGCGGCCGGCGGACAGGCGCACGTGGGATTGCGGCATCAGGATGCGCGCGACCGCGAGCATGCGGATGAAATCGAACGGGTCGACGTCGTCGGCATTTTCCAGCGGCGTACCGGCGACTTTCACCAGCATGTTGATCGGCACCGACTCCGGATGCTCCGGCAGGTTGGCCAGCTGGATCAGCAGGTTGGCGCGGTCGTCCAGCGACTCGCCCATGCCGAGGATGCCGCCGGAGCAGATCTTCATCCCCGACTCACGCACGTAGGCCAGGGTTTGCAGACGCTCGCTGTAGGTGCGGGTGGTGATGATGCTGCCGTAGAACTCCGGCGATGTATCGAGGTTGTGGTTGTAGTAGTCGAGGCCGGCCTTGGCCAGCGCCTCGGTCTGCTCCTGATCCAGGCGGCCGAGGGTCATGCAGGTTTCCAGGCCCAGGGCTTTCACGCCTTCAACCATCTTCAGAACGTACGGCATGTCCTTGGCCGACGGGTGCTTCCACGCCGCACCCATGCAGAAACGGGTCGAACCGATGGCCTTGGCGCGAGCGGCCTCTTCGAGGACCTTCTGCACTTCCATCAGTTTTTCTTTTTCCAGGCCGGTGTTGTAGTGACCGGACTGCGGACAATATTTGCAATCTTCCGGGCAGGCGCCGGTTTTGATCGACAACAGGGTCGACACCTGAACACGGTTGGCGTCGAAATGCGCACGGTGCACCGTCTGCGCCTGGAACAGCAGGTCATTGAATGGCTGAACGAAGAGTGCTTTGACTTCGGCCAAAGTCCAGTCATGACGCAGGGTTGCAGTGGTGCTGGCGCTCATGGGCGTTTCCTTTGAATTATGCTTTGGCATGCGGCTGGATCATGGAATGTCACAGCCGCCTCACAGATATTTCGGCATATTTAAGGAAGAGCGATGCGCTGTCAACCACAGTACAAAGGACAGGTTTACATCTGGTCAAAAAACAAACAGCCGTGTCTTTTGTGCGATGAACCCGCCGACGGCATCGTCCCTGTCTGCACGGCCTGTGAAACCGAGTTGCCCTGGCTGGGCGATCACTGCCGTACCTGCGCCCTGCCACTTCCGGCCGCGGGCCTGACCTGCGGCCATTGCCTGAAGCAGCCACCGGCCTTCGAACACGTGATCGCCCCCTGGACCTACAGCTTTCCGGTTGACAGCCTGATCACCCGCTTCAAACACAACGCAAAGTGGCCGTTTGGCCGCTTAATCGCAGAACTTCTCGCTCAATACCTGCAACATCGCTTCGAAGACGATCTGCAGCGACCCGATGCGCTGATTCCGGTACCGCTGGCCACCCGACGCCTGCGCAAGCGCGGGTTCAACCAGGCGGCGATGCTGGCCCACTGGTTGAGTGACGCACTGAGCATTCCGTGCGACGAACGGTTGCTGCTGCGAACCCAGGACACCGATGCCCAACAGGCCTTGAATGCCCAAGCGCGCCGCAAGAACTTGCGCAACGCTTTCACCCTGATACCCGATGCTGCCGTCAAAGGCCGGCACCTGGCCCTGATCGACGACGTCCTCACCACCGGTGCCACGGCCCAGGCCCTGGCCTGGCTGTTGATGGACGCCGGTGCCGCGAGGGTCGACGTCTATTGCCTGGCCCGCACGCCCAAACCCGGCGAGACACCCTGACTTGACTCACGCGTGCCAAGCCGCCACCGTCCTCTGCATCGCCACCACCCAAAGCGACTTGCCATGTCTTTGCCCACCTTGTTGTCCCAGCACATTGTCCGCCGTCCGCAGCGCATCGCCCTGCTGCAGCACATCGCCGAACAAGGCTCGATCACCCGCGCGGCAAAAAGTGCGGGGCTGAGCTACAAGGCTGCCTGGGATGCCATTGATGAGCTGAACAACCTGGCGCAGAAGCCGTTGGTGGAGCGGATTGTCGGCGGCAAGGGCGGTGGCGGTGCCCGCCTCTCCATAGAAGGCGAGCGGGTGCTGCGGCTGTACCAGAAGTTGCAAGCCTTGCAGGCCCAGGTGCTGGAAGCCGCTGAAGATGCCAGCGACCTCGACCTGCTCGGGCGCTTGATGCTGCGCACCAGCGCGCGCAATCAGTTACACGGCAAGGTAATGGCTATCGAGTCCCAGGGACGCAACGACCTGATTCGCCTCGAGGTCGCCGAAGGCTTGATCGTCGATGCGCAAATCACTCACGACAGCACCGAGCGCCTGGAGCTGCAAATCGGCACCGAAGTGGTGGCCTTGATCAAGGCCGGCTGGCTCGATGTGCTGGAGGTCGATTCAGCCGAAACGCCGGGAAACAATTGCCTGAAAGGCACCATCGAGAAGATTCTCGACGCCGACGATGGCCCCAGCGAAGTGCGCATCACCCTGCCTAACGGCCTGACCCTGTGCGCACTGGACGAACCAACGCATCTGCAGGCATTGGGGCTGACCTGCGGCAAACCCGTGCGCGTGGAGTTTTCGCCCTCCAGGGTTCTGCTGGGTACGCCGCTTTAAGCAAACTGCAACAAAAGGTTCATTACTCATCATTAAGGTGTCTGCAAAACCGCAGGGAGCCTGAAATGAGCCTATTAGAAGAAACCCAATCCACCGACCTGGAAACCATGGTCGGCCTCAGTCGTCGCAGCTTCATCAGCGCAGGTGCCCTGTGCGGCGCGGCGATGTTCCTCGGCGGCAACCTGCTGAGCCGCAGCGTGATGGCCGCCAGCGTAAGCGCCGGTAACAGCCAGTTGCTGGGCTTTGACAGCATTGCCGCCGCCACCAGCGACGCCATCACCCTGCCACCGGGCTACAAGTCCTCAGTGCTGATCAGTTGGGGCCAGCCCCTGCACAAGGACGGCCCGGCGTTCGACCCGAGCGGCAACGGCAGCGCCGAGCATCAGGAAGCCCAGTTCGGCGACAACAACGATGGCATGAGCCTGTTCGAATTTCCGGGTGAAAAAGACCGGGCGCTGATGGCGATCAACAACGAATACACCAACTACCGCTACCTCTACGCCCACGGCGGCATGCCGCAATCGGCGGAGGACGTGCGCAAGGCGCTGGCCTGCGAAGGTGTGTCGGTGATTGAAGTGCAGCGCAAGAACGGCCAATGGCAATTCGTCCAGGGCTCGCGCTACAACCGCCGCATTCACGGCAATGCGCCGATCACCCTGAGCGGCCCGGCCGCCGGTCATGCCCTGCTGAAAACCAGCGCCGATCCCCACGGCAAGAACGTCCTCGGCACCTTCCAGAACTGCGCCAACGGCAAGACGCCGTGGGGCACCTATCTGACCTGTGAAGAAAACTTCACCGACTGCTTCGGCAGCAGCAACGCCGAGCAGAAGTTCGACCCGGCGCAAAAACGCTACGGCGCGGTGGTGACCAGCAAAGAGATCAACTGGCACCAACACGACGAGCGCTTCGACCTGGCCAAGAACCCCAACGAACTCAACCGTCACGGCTGGGTGGTCGAAATCGATCCGTTCGATCCGCAGTCGACGCCGGTCAAACGCACTGCCCTGGGCCGCTTCAAACACGAAAACGCCGCCCTGGCCGAAACCGACGATGGCCGTGCCGTGGTGTACATGGGCGACGATGAGCGCGGAGAGTTCATCTACAAATTCGTCAGCCGCGACAAGATCGACCACAAGAACCCCAAGGCCAACCGCGACATTCTCGATCACGGCACCCTCTATGTGGCGCGTTTCGATGCAGGGGACGGCAACGCCGATCACCCGAAGGGCCAGGGTGAATGGATCGAACTGACCCATGGCAAAAACGGTATCGACGCCAGCAGCGGCTTTGCCGATCAGGCTGAAGTGCTGATCCACGCGCGTCTCGCCGCCAGTGTGGTGAAAGCCACGCGCATGGACCGCCCGGAATGGATCGTGGTCAGCCCCAAGGATGGCCAGGTCTACTGCACGTTGACCAACAACGCCAAGCGCGGCGAAGACGGGCAACCGGTGGGCGGACCGAACCCGCGGGAGAAGAACGTCTACGGCCAGATCCTGCGCTGGCGCACCGAGCGCGACGATCACGCCTCACACACCTTTGCCTGGGACCTGTTTGTGGTGGCCGGCAACCCGGTCGCACATGCCGGGACGCCAAAGGCCGGCTCGTCGAACATCACGCCGCAGAACATGTTCAACAGCCCGGACGGTTTGGGCTTCGACAACGCCGGCCGCTTGTGGATCCTGACCGACGGCGATGTGAGCAACACCGGTGACTTTGCCGGCATGGGCAACAACCAGATGCTCTGCGCTGATCCGGCGACCGGCGAGATTCGCCGCTTCATGGTCGGGCCGGTGGGCTGTGAGGTGACCGGGATCAGCTTCTCGCCGGACCAGAAAACCCTGTTCGTCGGGATCCAGCACCCGGGTGAAAACGGTGGCTCGACCTTCCCCGAGCATCTGCCCAATGGCAAGCCGCGGTCTTCGGTGATGGCCATCTCGCGTGAAGATGGCGGGATCGTCGGCGCCTGATCCGGCCTCTTCGCGGGCAAGCCCGCTCCCACATTGGATTGTCGGTGTGCATGCGATCGGCGGCACACCGAAGATCTCCTGTGGGAGCGGGCTTGCCCGCGAAGGCGTCAGCCCGGACACTACACTTCTCAAGCCCAACCACTAAAACCGCGCCGTCTGCGCTACCATGCCTGGCCGGACGCAGCAGCCTGCTGCGCGCAGGAGTCAGCATGGCCCACCCGTTTGAAACCCTTACGCCAGACCTCGTGCTCGATGCCGTCGAAAGCATCGGCTTTCTCAGCGACGCGCGCATCCTGGCGCTCAACAGCTACGAGAACCGCGTCTATCAGGTCGGTATCGAAGACGCCGAGCCGCTGATCGCCAAATTCTACCGGCCGCAACGCTGGAGCAACGAAGCGATTCTGGAAGAACACCAGTTCACCGCCGAACTCGCCGACTGCGAGGTGCCGGTGGTGGCGCCGTTGATCCACAACGGTGAAACCCTGCACGAACACAGCGGTTTCCGTTTTACCCTGTTCCCCCGCCGCGGCGGCCGCGCACCGGAGCCGGGCAACCTCGATCAACTGTATCGCCTGGGCCAGTTGCTCGGACGCCTGCACGCGGTCGGCTCGACCCGGCCGTTCGAGCACCGTGAAGCGCTGGCGGTGAAAAACTTCGGCCATGACTCGCTGGCCACGTTGCTCGACGGCAACTTCATCCCCCGCAGCCTGCTGCCGGCCTACGAGTCGGTGGCCCGAGATCTGCTCAAGCGTGTGGAAGATGCCTACAGCAACACGCCACACCAGAACATCCGCATGCACGGTGACTGCCACCCCGGCAACATGATGTGCCGCGACGAGATGTTCCATATCGTCGACCTCGACGACTGCCGCATGGGCCCGGCGGTACAGGACATCTGGATGATGCTCGCCGGTGATCGCCAGGATTGCCTGAGCCAGTTGTCGGAACTGATGGATGGCTACAACGAATTCCACGACTTCGACCCGCGTGAACTGGCGCTGATCGAACCCTTGCGCGCCCTGCGTTTGTTGCACTACAGCGCCTGGCTCGCCCGTCGCTGGGACGATCCGGCGTTCCCCCGCAGTTTTCCGTGGTTCGGCACCGAGCGTTATTGGGGAGATCAGGTGTTGGCTCTGCGCGAACAACTGGCGGCGCTCAATGAAGAGCCACTAAAACTCTTCTGACCCACCCTGCCCCCCTGTAGGAGCGGGCCTGCTCGCGAAGAACGCAAGGGCAACGCGTTTATCCAGACAGCACGCGTTATCGTTGACGTCCATCGCGAGCAGGCTCGCTCCTACAGATACCGATGTTCACAAAAGACCTACCTATTCAGTCAGGACATTCGCAGACAAATCTCCTTACAATCCCTTCTTTGTTAGCTGCCTAAGCAAGGATTCTGCATGCAAGCCGCCAACCCGCGTCGCGGGTACATTCTGGGTCTGAGTGCCTACATCATCTGGGGACTTTTCCCCCTCTACTTCAAAGCCATCGCCAGCGTGCCCGCCGTGGAAATCATCATCCACCGGGTGTTGTGGTCGGCGCTGTTCGGCGCCTTGCTGCTGATGGTGTGGAAGCATCCCGGCTGGTGGCGCGAGCTGCGGGAGAACCCGCGACGCCTGGCGATCCTGGCCCTGAGCGGTGCGCTGATCGCGGCCAACTGGCTGACCTACGTCTGGTCGGTGAACAACGGCCGCATGCTGGAGGCCAGCCTCGGTTACTACATCAACCCCTTGGTGAACGTGTTGCTGGGCATGCTGATCCTTGGCGAACGCCTGCGGCGCATGCAGTGGATTGCCGTCGGTCTGGCGGCTGTGGGTGTGGCGCAACAGGTCTGGCAGGTCGGCAGCCTGCCGTGGGTGTCGCTGGTGCTGGCACTGACCTTCGGTTTCTACGGGTTGATTCGCAAGCAGGCACCGGTCAAGGCACTGCCGGGGCTGGTGGTGGAAACCTGGATGCTGGTGCCGATCGCCATTGCCTGGTTGCTGTTCAATCCGACCGCCCACAGCGCTCAGGCCGAGTTCTGGACCACGTCAGAAGCCTGGTGGCTGGTGGCAGCCGGGCCGGTCACGCTGGTGCCGCTGGTCTGCTTCAACGCGGCTGCGCGGCATTTGCCCTACACGACACTGGGCTTTCTCCAGTACCTGGCGCCGACATTGGTGCTGCTGCAAGCGGTGCTGCTGTTTGGCGAGCACCTGTCGTCCAGTACCCTGGTAGCGTTCATGTTCATCTGGGCCGGTCTGGCGGTTTACAGCGTGGATGCGTGGCTGAGTTTGCGCCGCCGCAGCTGATCAAAAAACACACAAACCTCTACAGGCCACGAGTTCCGTGGCCTGCATCATTCCTTCCCAAGGTTATCCACAGCGTGATCCCCGCCGATTGTGCGCAAGTGGCTGTAACTGCTGGTTTTTTGATCAGTTCCTGAAGAACCCCGGCCGGCGTGGCCTGGCGGGGTGTCTCTACAGGTTATCCACAGGCCGGTGCACGTTTAACTTGGATAACCTGATTAGGGCTCACTGCGCAGCACCAATTCGACCATCAGATCGTCGGCCAGGGTTTCCAGGCGCGATTGCAGTACGTCCAGCGACAGCGTCAGCGGAACGGCAAGAATCGCTTCGGCATGGAACAACGGCTCGCTGCTCATCGGTGCCGGGCGCACTTCGGTAACCAACCGTTCCAGACTCACCCCCTGCTCGCTCAACAAGCGTGTGATGTCACGCACGATCCCCGGGCGATCATTGCCCACCAGTTCCATCGCGATCGGCTTCCAGGTGCAGGATTGTTCGATACTGCTTTCGGCGATCAATACGCGAATGCCCAGGGTGGACAAGCCTTGCAGGGCATCGACCAGTTCGTCATAGGCCTCGGCCGGTACCCCCACCCGCAGAATGCCGGCGAATTGTCCGGCCATGCGCGACATGCGGCTTTCCAGCCAGTTGCCGCCGTGCTCGGCAATGCATTGGGCAATGCGCTCGACTTGCCCGGGCTTGTCCGGTGCGAAAACGGTGAGTACGAGGTGGTCCATGGCGCAGCCCTCTGGTCATGATTTTCGTTACAGAGAACCAAGTATAGGCAAGGGTTGGAAGGTGCCTGGGCAGATCCGGAATCAAAGGTGTATCGACTGCCCCCTTCGCGGGCAAGCCCGCTCCCAAAGGGTCATGCGCTGTCCTTGTGGGAGCGGGCTTGCTCGCGAATGGGTGCACCGCCGATCTGACTGACCCAACAAATCGTGTACAACTTTTGATATTTAACTGGAACAATCCACTGGTTTTTTGAGAACATCCTGCTTCGCGCCGTGACCGCAATGCGTCATGGGGTCGCAGAACGACGTGATTAGTCTAATTTTCACAACCGCAATTCATCATGTAGTATGCCGCAGCGCGCACTACATAACGTTGGATCGATGTCTGCCGCCGGCACGTTCGCAACCCTGAAAGCCCTGTCAGCAAGGCCCCAAGCCGTTGATTGGTCCCAACCCAGCCGCCCGTCATGGGCATGTACTGGCAGAGGGGTTTGTGGTTTAAATGGCCAAGGCTTCATTGTTAATTTGAAGAGCTGAAAAGCGAAATAGCTGAGCAGAGTGAGGCAAGCAATGACTGAACACGTTCAAGTCGGTGGCCTGCAGGTCGCCAAAGTCCTGTTCGACTTCGTGAACAACGAAGCCATTCCCGGTACCGGCCTCACCGCCGATAAGTTCTGGGCCGGTGCCGACAAGGTCATCCATGACCTGGCCCCGAAGAACAAAGCCCTACTCGCCAAACGCGATGATTTCCAGGCTCGTATTGATTCCTGGCACCAGGAACGTGCCGGTCAGGCGCGCGACGCCGCGGCCTATAAAGCCTTCCTGCAAGACATCGGTTATCTGCTGCCAGAAGCGGCCGATTTCCAGGCAACGACGCAAAACGTCGATGACGAAATCGCCCGCATGGCCGGCCCGCAGCTCGTGGTGCCGGTGATGAACGCCCGCTTCGCGCTCAACGCCTCGAACGCCCGCTGGGGTTCGCTGTACGACGCGCTCTACGGCACCGACGCCATCAGCGAAGCCAACGGTGCGGAAAAAGGCAAAGGCTACAACAAGGTGCGCGGTGACAAGGTCATCGCCTTCGCCCGTGCCTTCCTCGACGAAGCGGCGCCATTGGCGGCCGGCTCCCACGTCGATTCCACTGGCTACAAGATCGTCGATGGCAAACTGGTGGTTGCCCTTAAAGGCGGCAGCAACACCGGCCTGCGCAACGACGCTCAACTGATCGGCTTCCAGGGTGATGCCGCGGCACCGACCGCGATCCTGCTGAAAAACAACGGCCTGCATTTCGAAATCCAGGTCGACGCCAGCACCCCGGTCGGCCAGACCGACGCGGCCGGCGTCAAAGACATCCTGATGGAAGCCGCACTGACCACCATCATGGACTGCGAAGACTCGGTTGCCGCCGTCGACGCCGATGACAAAGTGGTGATCTACCGCAACTGGCTCGGCCTGATGAAGGGCGATCTGTCGGAAAGCGTCGCCAAGGGCGGTCAGACCTTTACCCGTACCATGAACGCCGACCGCACCTACACCGCGGTCGATGGCAGCGAACTGAGCCTGCACGGTCGTTCGTTGCTGTTCGTACGCAACGTTGGTCACCTGATGACCATCGACGCGATCCTCGACAAAGATGGCAATGAAGTGCCGGAGGGCATTCTCGATGGCCTGGTGACCTGCCTGTCGGCGATCCACAACCTCAACGGCAACAGCTCCCGCAAGAACAGCCGCACCGGCTCGGTCTATATCGTGAAGCCGAAGATGCACGGCCCTGAAGAAGCCGCGTTCACCAATGAGTTGTTCGGTCGCATCGAAGACGTGCTGGGCCTGCCACGCAATACCCTGAAAGTCGGGATCATGGACGAGGAGCGTCGTACCACGATCAACCTCAAGGCCTGCATCAAGGCGGCGAGCGAGCGTGTGGTGTTCATCAACACCGGTTTCCTCGACCGCACGGGCGATGAAATCCACACCTCCATGGAAGCCGGCCCGATGGTGCGCAAGGCGGACATGAAGGCGGAAAAATGGATCGGCGCCTACGAGAACTCCAACGTCGATATCGGTCTGAGCACCGGCCTGCAAGGTCGCGCGCAGATTGGTAAAGGCATGTGGGCCATGCCGGACCTGATGGCAGCGATGCTCGAACAGAAAATCGCTCACCCGCTGGCCGGTGCCAACACTGCCTGGGTACCTTCGCCGACCGCCGCTGCACTGCACGCACTGCACTACCACAAGGTTGACGTGTTCGCCCGGCAGGCCGAACTGGCCAAACGTGCCCATGCATCGGTAGACGACATCCTGACCATCCCGCTGGCGGTGAACCCGCAGTGGACCGCCGAACAGATCAAGAACGAACTGGACAACAACAGCCAGGGCATTCTCGGTTACGTGGTGCGCTGGATCGACCAGGGCGTCGGTTGTTCGAAAGTGCCGGACATCAATGACGTCGGCCTGATGGAAGACCGTGCCACGCTGCGTATTTCCAGCCAGCACATCGCCAACTGGCTGCGCCATGGCATCGTCACCGAAGAGCAGGTAATGGAAAGCCTCAAGCGCATGGCGCCGGTGGTTGACCGGCAGAACGCCGGCGACTCGCTGTACCGTCCGCTGGCCCCGAACTTCGACAGCAACATCGCCTTCCAGGCGGCGGTCGAACTGGTGGTCGAAGGTACCAAACAGCCGAACGGCTACACCGAGCCGGTCCTGCACCGTCGTCGTCGCGAGTTCAAGGCCGCCAATGGCCTGTAACTGAGCGCCTGCGCCGGACATGAAAAAGCCCTGATCGAAAGATCAGGGCTTTTTTGTTTGATTTGTGGGAGCGGGCTTGCTCGCGAAAGCGGTGCATCTGCCAAAAAATACTCGACTGACACTACGTATTCGCGAGCAAGCCCGCGCCCACAGGGTTTGTGCAGTGTTTACCGGCTTGGACTAAGGCTCCATCCCAAGCTCATGCTTGACCAGCTCCAGCAGCTTGTCGGCGTCAATCGGTTTGAGCAGAAAGTCCACCACACTCAAATGCATCGCGGCGATCGCATCTTTTACGTCGGCATCGCCCGAGACGATGATGACCGGCAACGCCGCCCGTACCGACTCGCGCACCTGTCGGATCAGCTCCAGACCGTCGACATGCCCCATGCGCAGGTCGGTAATCATCAGTCCGATCGAAGGTTTCTCTTCCAGCATCTTGAGTGCCGCTTCGCCACTGGCCGCGCTCAGACAGCGAATACCGTCCAGTGCCAGGATCCCTGACAGCAGGTCCCGGGCGTCCTTATCGTCATCGACAATCAGCACGCGTTGCGGTGGCAGGTCAGGTTCCAGCATGACGGCACTCAGCGCTTCGCGCTCGGCGTCGCTCAAAATATCGTGGTCGGACATGGCGTTCTCTACATGTTCTATTCAATTCCCTAGCACAGTTATGAGACATCGCTAAGCTGACCACCAATGTGCACTCCGACACATAATTTTCCAATAGGGGGGCCGAGAGGTTTTTCGCACACTTGTGTAGGATTTTTCCGACATTTCAGGGCGCTAACGGCCTACCTAGACTTACGTCCAATGGGCACCCCGGTTACAGGGGGCGACCATGTCCGGGTCATCCGACTACAACAATTCAAAAAAGACTGCGGTAATGGTTATGAGTAAAGCGGACGCCTTCACACAGGCAGGGAAAACCGCGGTGTTGCAGAACATCCAGGGCACGTTGCAATTCCTTCAGCGCTTCCCGCCTTTCAACCAGATGGAACACGCGCACCTGGCGTATCTGGTCGAGCAATGTCAGCTGCGCTTTTACGCCCCCGGCGAGAGCATCATCAAACCCGCCGACGGCCCGGTCGAGCACTTCTATATCGTCAAGCAAGGCCGGGTCGTGGGCGAGCGTCCGGATACGGCAAAAGGTGGCATCGAAACAGTCTTCGAAATCGCCACCGGTGAATGTTTTCCCCTCGCGGCGTTGCTGGGTGAACGGGCCACCCGTACCGAGCACCTCGCCGGCGAAGACACCTTTTGCCTGCAGCTGAACAAGCCGGCATTCATCCGCCTGTTTTCGCTATCGGACACCTTCCGCAACTTCGCCCTGCGCTGCGTCAGCAGCCTGCTGGATCAGGTCAACCAGCAAGTGCAGCAAAAAGCCGTGGAAACCCTCGGCACCCAATATTCGCTCAATACCCGACTGGGTGAATTGGCCATGCGCCACCCGGTGTCATGCGCCCCGCAGACACCTTTGCGTGAAGCCGTGACGTTGATGCACGAACAACAGGTCGGCAGCATCGTGGTGGTCGATGAACTCAAGGCTCCATTGGGGATTTTCACCCTGCGCGACCTGCGTCAGACCGTGGCCAACGGCAGCAGTGATTTCAACGAAGCCATCGAAGGGCACATGACCCGGGCGCCGTTTTTCCTGTCGCCGGACCACAGTGCATTCGACGCGGCGATTGCCATGACCGAGCGTCACATCGCCCATGTCTGCCTGGTCAAGGACCAACGCTTGTGCGGCGTGGTTTCCGAGCGCGATCTGTTTTCCCTGCAACGGGTCGACCTGGTGCACCTGGCGCGCACCATCCGCAACGCACCGAAGGTGGAAAACCTGGTGGCGCTGCGGGGCGAAATCGGCCAACTGGTCGAGCGCATGCTGGCCCATGGCGCGTCTTCGACGCAGATCACCCACATCATCACCCTGCTCAACGATCACACCGTGTGCCGGGTGATCGAACTGACCCTCGCCGAAAGAGGTGATCCCGGCGTGCCATTCAGTTGGCTGTGCTTCGGCAGTGAAGGCCGTCGCGAGCAGACCCTGCACACCGATCAGGACAACGGCATTCTGTTCGAAGCCAGGGATGCAGCCCATGCCGCCGAGATACGCGGCAAGTTGTTGCCCATCGCCCAGCAGATCAACCAGAGCCTGGCGCTGTGCGGCTTCACCTTGTGCAAGGGCAATATCATGGCCGGCAACCCCGAGCTGTGCCTGTCCCGGGCCGAATGGGCGCGGCGCTTTGCGGCGTTCATCCGCGAGGCCACCCCGGAGAACCTGCTGGGTTCGAGCATCTATTTCGATTTGCGCGTGGTCTGGGGCAGCGAGCAAGGCTGCGAGCAGTTGCGTCGGGGCATTCTCGATCAGGTCGGTGACAACCGTTTGTTCCAGCGCATGATGGCCGAGAATGCGCTGCGCAATCGCCCGCCCGTAGGGCGTTTGCGCGAGTTCGTGCTGACGCGCAAAAATGGCGAGAAGGCCACCCTGGACCTGAAGATCCAGGGCTTGGCTCCGTTTGTCGATGGCGCCCGACTGCTGGCCCTGGCCCATGGCATCGAGGCCAATAACACGCTGGAGCGTTTTCGCCAATTGGTCGCCAAAGAGATCATCGAACCCCTGGACGGCGCCGCGTACGAAGAGGCCTATCACTTCATCCAGCAAACCCGCATGCAGCAACATCAATTACAGACCCGGGAGAATTTTCCCTACTCGAACCGGGTCGATCCCGACAGCCTCAATCACCTGGACCGACGCATCCTGCGTGAGTCCCTGCGTCAGGCCCAACGCCTGCAGAGCAGCCTGACCTTGCGGTATCAGTTATGAGCCTGTTTTCATGGCTGCGCCCGCCGAGCCCCACCCTGCCCGCCGACCTGCAACATCGCCTGGAACGCTTGCCGGCCGTTCCCGCCTTGGGCGAATGCAGCCTGCGTGAACAGCGCTGGGTGGTGCTCGATCTGGAAACCACCGGGCTGAACCTGAACAAAGACCATGTGCTTTCGATTGGCGCGGTAGCGATCGAGGACGGGGCCATCGACTTTCGCCAGCAGTTCGAACGCACCTTGCAATATCCGCAAGTAAAACTCGGCCCCAGCGTGCTGATCCACGGCATTGGCCCCAGCGCCATTGCGGCGGGCAGCGATCCCGCAGAAGCGCTGCTCGACCTGATGGAGTACCTCGGTGACAGTCCGGTACTGGCCTTCCACGCGCCGTTTGACCAGCACATGCTCGGCCGTGCGCTGAAAGATCATCTGGGTTTCAAGATGCAGCATCCGTTTCTGGACGTGGCGGACATTGCACCGCTGCTATGCCCCCAGGCGCACTTTCGCGAGGCCGGGCTGGACGACTGGATCGACTGGTTCAAACTCGAAGTCTTCGAACGTCACCACGCCAGCGCCGACGCCCTGGCCACCGCTGAACTGGCGCTGATCCTGTTCAGCCGCGCGCGGCAGCAGCAGATTCATAGCCCGCTGAATTTGCAACAGCGCTTGAGTCAGTGGAAGCGGCGGCAACAAGCCCCGTCCTTCTAGTCTTCGGCGCCTGCTCTGGCCTCATCGCGGGCAAGCCCGCTCCCACAGGAGTACCGAACCCCCTGTGGGAGCGGGCTTGCCCGCGATGAACGATGACGCGGTCTCCCGACCAACGCCGATTGCGGACCACCCCCGCCTCTGCCACAATCGCGAACAATTCTCGTTAGTTAACACTTCCCAAGCGGTGATGCGGCGTGTCGTCAGTCCCAAGCCCTCAAAGTGAACTCGTCGGTGCGTTATATCGCGACCATCGCGGTTGGCTATTGGCCTGGCTTCGACGCAATGTCGCCTGCCCACAGCGGGCCGAAGACCTGAGCCAGGACACGTTCGTGCGCTTGCTGGGCCGCGAGGAACTGAAGGAACCACGCGAACCGCGGGCATTCCTGGTGGCCATCGCCAAGGGCCTGCTGTTCGACTATTTCCGTCGCGCCGCGCTGGAGCAGGCTTACCTCACCGAGCTGATGCTGATTCCCGAAGCCGAACAACCGTCGGCGGAAGAACAGCAGATGATCCTCGAAGACCTGAAAAACATCGACCGTTTGCTCGGCAAGCTTTCCACCAAGGCCCGGGCGGCGTTCCTCTACAACCGTCTCGACGGTCTTGGCCACGCAGAAATCGCCGAGCGCCTGGGGGTATCGGTGCCGCGAGTACGCCAGTACCTGGCCCAGGGCATTCGCCAGTGCTATATCGCGCTATATGGTCAGCCGACATGAACCCGCTCGGTTCCAAACCGGTATCGGCCAACGTGCTGGACGCAGCGATTGCCTGGCAGTTGTCCATGGATGGCGCCAACCCGGTAGAGCGCGAAGAATTCGCCAAGTGGCACGCTGCCCACGAAGAGCACGCCCGTGCCTGGCGCCAGTTGGGCATGCTCGACCAACGCTTCAGCGCAGCCAGTGGCCCGGCTCGCACTGCCCTGCTGCAATCGCGCGAAGGCATCCGCCGACGGGTGCGCAAACTCGGCAATGGCGTGGCGAGCGTGGTGGCCGTGATCGGCCTGGCGCTATTTGCCGGGCCACGTTACCTGCCGATCGATTACTGGCTGGCCGACCAGCGCACCGCTGTTGGCGAGCAGCGCACCCTGCGCCTGGCGGATGGCACGCTGGTCAATCTCAACACCCACAGCGCCCTGGATGTGCGCTTCGATGAGAAGCAGCGGCGCATCGTGCTTCAGGAAGGCGAAATCCTGGTTGAAACCGGTCATGGCGATCCCCGGCCGTTCATCGTCGAAACCCGTGAAGGCAGCATGCGCGCGCTGGGTACGCGGTTTCTGGTCAAGCGTGAAGAAGAAGGCACACGCCTGAGTGTGTTGCAGTCGGCGGTGGCGGTTCACCCCGAGTCCAGCCCGGATGAACAGATTCTGCGCGAAGGCCAGCAGGTGTTGATCCGCAATAACGGCCTGGGTCCGGTTCTGGCCGTCAATTTCGGCGCGGATGCCTGGACCCGCGGCATGCTGGTGGTGGACAACACGCGGCTGGAAGATCTGGTGCATGAAATCGGCCGTTATCGACCCGGTTACACAGGCGTCGCGCCGGAAGTCGCCGACCTGCGCATCACTGGCAGCTTCCCGCTGCGCGATACCGACCTGGCGCTCAATGCCCTGCTGCCGACCCTGCCGGTGCAGATTGAACAGCACACGCAGTGGTGGGTGAAGGTAGTAGCCAAGGCCGAAACAAAGCCCTGAATCCGCACACAGAACCCTTCAATGCTTATTGAATAACTGAATAGAAATTATTTTCATCCAGCCCTATCACTTTCTGATTCTCGTTCGGCACACAGGCAATTGAGAAATATTTCCATTCAGGAGCCGCTGTATGTCCCGTTCGCTGAACACCCTGTTGCGCCCCGGTTTGCTGGCGGTCGCCGTTGCCCTTTGCACCCCTTTGGCGAGCAGCCAACTGGTCGCCGCTGAACAGGCGTCAAGCGTTCGCGCCTACAACCTGCCAGCCGCACCACTGGCCAGCACCCTGAACCAGATCGCCAGCCAGGCGGGCCTGGCCTTGTCGTTGAACCCATCCCTGGCGACAGGCAAAACCTCGGCACCAGTCAACGGCCAGTTCGACGCCGCTGGCGCCCTGCGCGAGGCCCTGCGCGGCACCGGGCTGCAACTGGAGCAAAGCAGTACCGGCACCTACAGCCTGGTGGCCGTGCCCGAGGGTGTGATGGCTCTGCCGGCAACCAGCGTGATTGGCGTGGAAGACGCTGAAAGCGCCTGGGGTCCGGTGCAAGGCTACGTGGCCAAACGGACCGCCGCCGGCACCAAGACCGATACCGCGCTGGTCGAGGTACCGCGCTCGATTTCGGTCGTCACTCGCGAGCAGATGGACGACCGCAACGCGCATACCCTTGACGCCGCCGTGCGCTACCTGCCGGGCATCACCGCCAGCAGCTACGGCAGCGACACCCGCGCTGACTGGCTGCGCGTGCGTGGTTTCGAGCCGACTCAGTTCCTCGACGGCCTGCCCCTGCCAAAAGGCGTCTACGCCAACCCGAAACAGGAAACCTGGAACCTCGACCGCCTGGCCTTGCTGCGCGGCCCGGCCTCGTCCGTGTACGGCCAGACACCGCCAGGCGGCCTGCTGGACATGGTCAGCCGTCGCCCGAGCGCCGAAGCCAGCAGCGAAATCCAGCTGCAGTACGGCAGCGACAACCATCGCCAGATCAACTTCGCCAGCACCGGCAAGATCGACGACGAAGGCCGGTTTCTCTATGGCGTGAGCGGCGTGGTGCGTGACGGCGGAACCCAGATCGACCATATAGATGACAAGCGCTACAACATTGCGCCAAGCCTGACCTGGAACATCGACGAAGACACCCGCTTCACCCTGCTGACGCAGTTCACCCGTGACGATACCGGCGTTACCAGCCAGTTCTATCCGATTCAGGGCACCAAGATCGACATGCCGTTCGGCAAGATCTCGCACCACAAGAACCTGGGTGATCCGGACTACGATTTCTACGACCGCACCTATTACGCACTCGGTTATGCCTTCGAGCATCGCTTGAACGATGTATGGCAGTTCCGCCAGAACCTGCGCTACACCAAGTCGGACCTGTCGTTCCAGACGGTCACCGTCAACAGCTACTTTCCCTCCATCGGATTTGTCGTGGACGATGAAGGCAACACCGGGCGCGGCACGACCAATGTCGACGAAGACATCAGCCAGTTCGCCGTGGACAACAACTTCCAGGCCGACTTCGCCACCGGCGACATTAATCACACGCTGTTGATCGGCCTGGACCACCAGCGCAGCAACACCAACTACACCTCGATCTTTGGCACCGCACCTTCCATCAACGTCAACGATCCGGTCTATGGCTTGCCGATCACCCGTCCACCACGCTCCTCGGCGTTTTATGACTATGACCAGAAGACCTACCAGACCGGTCTGTACGTCCAGGATCAAATGGCCCTCGATCAATGGCGCCTGACCCTCGGCGGTCGTGAAGACTGGGTCCA
Source organism: Pseudomonas sp. GNP012 (assembly GCF_054343835.1). Classification (NCBI taxonomy): domain Bacteria; kingdom Pseudomonadati; phylum Pseudomonadota; class Gammaproteobacteria; order Pseudomonadales; family Pseudomonadaceae; genus Pseudomonas; species Pseudomonas sp. GNP012. The sequence continues at coordinate 4,966,420 of NZ_JBTGUU010000001.1, forward strand.
TACCGGCACCAAATTCTTCAACAAGGGTGATGCCACCAACACCCAGCGCGACAAGAACTTCAGCGGCAACGCGGCGATCAGCTATGTGTTCGACTCGGGCTTCGTGCCTTACTTGTCCTACGCCGAATCGTTCCAACCGGCCAGCAATGCCGTCGCCTCGCCGACCGATTCGTTCAAGCCGACCAAAGGCAAGCAGTGGGAACTGGGTATCAAGTACCAGCCACCGGGCAGCAACACACTGCTGACGGCCGCTGTGTATGACCTGACCCAGAAAAACGTTGCCGTCACCAACAATGTGGGCAACGTGACGGTCACCAGCCAGACCGGCGAAGTGAGAGTCAAAGGCCTGGAACTGGAAGCCGTTTCCGACGTGACCGAAAACCTCAAGGTCACCGCCGCCTACACCTTGGCCAAGTCCGAAGTGCAAGATGGCGCATTCAAGGGCAATCGCCTGCAACTGATGCCTAACCAGCAAGCATCGGTATGGGGCGACTACACCTGGCACAACGGCGTGCTCGACGGCTTCGGCATCGGCGCCGGCGCGCGCTACACCGGCAACACTTACGGCGACGAGGCCAACACCTGGCTGGGCAAGGCTGACGCCTATACGGTGTTCGACGCCGCGGTACACTACGACCTCGGTCGCCTGGACAACAGCCTCAAGGGCGCTTCGCTGGCCGTTAACGCAACCAACCTGTTCGACAAGGACTACATCTCGACTTGCGACAGCTTCTACTGCTACTACGGCGACCAGCGCAGTGTCGTCGCCAGTGCAACCTACAAGTGGTAACACATTGAGCTGATACGCCCAATGACCAGGCCGTCCTTCGTGGACGGCTTTGGTTTTTCTGAAGGCTATGAAATGAAAAGTAAAACAATTCGCCGCTGGTCCGCTGTTCATACCTGGACCAGCCTGGTTTGCACGGTGTTCCTGTTGCTACTGGCACTGACCGGCCTGCCGTTGATCTTCCATCACGAGATCGACCACCTCCTCGGTGATGCGGCCGAGCTCAAGCAGATGCCGGCAGACACCCCGCGGCTTGATCTGCAGCAGCTGGTAGCGGCGGCTGAAAAGCATCGCCCTGGCGAAGTCATGCAGTATTTCGGCTTCGAGGACGACGAACCCAATGCCGCGATTGCGATCATGGCCCCCACCGCTGGCACCGAGCCCAATTCGTCCCACACCTTCATGCTCGACGCCCGTACCGGCGAGGCCCTGGAGATGCCGTCGGCCAACGGTGGTTTCATGATGGTCATGCTGCGCCTGCACGTGGACATGTTTGCCGGCTTACCGGGCAAGCTTCTGTTGGCGTTCATGGGCATTCTGTTCGTGGTGGCGATCGTCTCCGGCACCGTCTTGTACCTGCCATTCATGCGCCGCCTGAAGTTCGCCACCGTGCGCCAGGACAAATCCACCCGCCTGCGCTGGCTCGACCTGCATAACCTGATCGGCGTCGTGACCTTGACCTGGGCCCTGGTGGTCGGCGTGACCGGCGTGATCAGTGCCTGCGCCGACCTGATCATTGCCGCCTGGCGCAACGACAGCCTGAGCGCGATGGTCGCGCCGTACCGTGATGCGCCACCGCTGACGCACCTGGCGCCGGCCACCCGTCTGCTCGACATCGCCAAGGACGTCGCACCGGGCATGCAGCCGGACTTCATCGCCTTCCCCGGCACGCGGTTTTCCAGCGAGCACCATTACGCGGTGTTCATGAAAGGCAGCACGCACCTGACTTCGCACCTGCTGACACCGGTACTGATCGACGCCAGCACCCTGCAAGTCACTGCCGTAGCCGAGCGACCCTGGTACATGGATGCCATGGGCATGTCGCAACCGCTGCACTTCGGCGACTACGGCGGCATGCCGATGCAAATCCTCTGGGCGACCCTGGATGTGCTGACCATCATTGTGCTCGGCAGCGGAGTCTACCTGTGGGTGGTGCGGCGCAAGGCTGCCAGGCCTGTGCTGGAAAAAGCGGAGAACGTGGCATGAAGCCCCGGCAGTCGAATTTCTGGAAGGTCTTTGCCATTCCCACCGTCATCGCGGTGCTCAGCGCGGCAGGGCTGTTTGCCGCGTTGCTCGGGAATGGTGTGTGGGACTCGCTGAGCTGGGTGGGGCTGGGCATTCCGGCTGTGCTGGCCCTGCGCGGCCTCCTGCAACACCGCTGACCCCCTGTAGGCGCGAGCTTGCTCGCGATGGACATTAACGATAACGCGGGGAACCTGACACCCAGCGGCGTTCTCAAGTCCATCGCGAGCAAGCTCGCTCCTACAGGGGTGTTTGCCATCTTGAGCTATCGCCCCAACACGCTATGCTGCCCGACTCTGCCACCGATCGAGACGCTGCCATGTCCGCCCCGAGCATGACCCTGTACCACAACCCGCTCTCTCCCTTCGTTCGCAAAGTCATGGTGCTGCTGCACGAAACCGGACAACAGGACCGCGTGGCGCTGCAGACCAGCGTCCTCACCCCGGTAACCCCGGACACGGCCCTGATCGACGACAACCCCCTGAGCAAAATCCCGGCCCTGCGCCTGGCCGATGGCAATGTCATCCATGACAGCCGGGTCATCCTCGACTACCTCGATCAGCAGCACGTCGGCAACCCGCTGATCCCCCGCGAAGGCTCGGCCCGCTGGCGGCGCCTGACCCTCGCGTCCCTTGCCGACGGGATCATGGATGCGGCCGTGCTGGTGCGCTACGAAGTCGCCCTGCGTGCCCCGGAGAAACACTGGGACGAATGGCTCGACGGCCAGCGCGACAAGATCCGCCGCGCCCTGGCCCTGCTGGAAAAAGACGCGATTGCCGAGCTGACCAGCCACTTCGACGTGGCCGCGATCAGCGTGGCCTGTGCACTGGGTTACCTGGACCTGCGCCATCCGGATCTGGATTGGCGCGAAGCCAATCCGCAGCTGGCGGCGTGGTACTTCGAGGTGAGCCAGCGGCCTTCGATGGTTGCGACGATGCCGAAGGCTTAGAACTTCGCCGGCTGTACTGGCCGCTTCGCGAGCAGGCTCGCTCCCACAGTAGGTCGTCGGTGCGTACAAATTTTGTATTCACTGGAGAACCCTTGTGGGAGCGAGCCTGCTCGCGAAAATACCAACGCGGTTCATCAGGCAACCACTGCAAAATCCGCGTCACTAACACCTCGCTCCAGCGCTGATCCTCGCGCAACCCCACCGACCGGTTCATTGCACCGCTCCAATATCGAAGTCCAACGGTTTCACCGCTTTCTGCCCAACCCCATACCAATCCAGCTTGCGGGTCAGCACCATGAACACGCCCAACAAGCCGAACAGCAGCAACGAGCCCATCAACAGCGCGTAATCCTCGGCGCTCAACACGCCGTAAAGCAGGCCGTACAACGCCGCCAGTCCCGCGGAGAAGCTCAACCCGTTCACGACACTGCGCAGCACATGGCACACATAAAAACCGATCAAGGACACGCAGCCAGCCGCCGACAACAGATAGGCCAGCCCAAAACCCACGTGCTCGGACAGCGACAGCAACAGCAGATAAAAGAACGCCAGGGCCACCCCCACCAGCGCGTATTGCACCGGGTGCACGGCCAGGCTTTTCAACACTTCGAAGAGGAAGAAGCCGGCGAACGTCAGGACGATGAACAGCAGCGCGTATTTGATCGCCCGGTCGCTTTTCAGGTACTGGTCCACCGGGTCGATAAAGCTCACACCGAAGCTGCGACCGCTGAAGGCTGCGCAGTCACCGCCGGTGACACAGCTGCTCAAGGCCTCCTGCAAATTGGTGGAGAAGAACGACGCCTGCCAGTTGGCGGTGAACCCCTGATCGGTGACGTTACGCTGGGCCGGCAGATAGTTGCCGATGAAACTTGGGTGAGGCCAGTCGGCGCTCAGCGAGACTGTGCTGGTTTTACCCACTGGCAACACTTGCAACACGCCCGTGCCTTGCAGGCGCAGGTTAAAACCAAAAGCCAGCTCCGCGGCCTGTTCGGTATTCAGCGCCGGCAGTGTCACGTGCACGCCCTCACCCAGCCAGCCGACCTGGCTACCGGGAATGAAGTCCAGGCTCTGGCCGTCGAGCTCGAGTTTCAAGGCATTTTCGATACCACGGATGTCGCTGATGCCAACGGCGAGAAACGGCTGGTCGAACCGGTAATCGGCAAAGTCTTCCTTGATTCCGAGCCGCGCCGGCAGCGAAAAAAGCCCACTGATGCGATTGTCGGCATGAAACAGCCGCGCCTGGTAAATCCCCCGGGAGCGCAACTCGGTCTGCACCTGGCCGTCGAGTTCGAAGCGTTCCGGCAGGAAGTACAGACGACCGCGCTCTTCGCTGATGTCTTGATAACGCTCGTTGGTTTTTTCACGGGTCTTCCAGGTGCGCACCACTTTGCGATACGGCACCACCAGCAACGGACCGCTCACCTGCTGGCTGAAACTGGAACTGCGGGCAATGTCGTCGAGCACGCCGTCGCGCAGTTGCTGACGGTCGCGGATCACGCCGTTGATCATCAGCAGCGGGATCAGCAACAACAGAATCAACAGGGCAATCGCCCCGAGTTTTAGGGTCAGGCTACGGTTCATGGGACTCTCCCTGATTTGGATGGGGAAAGTCTGGCGTGGCTGTGTGAGGAATGAATGGAGGGAATGTGGAGACTGTGTGGAGACTGAGCCGGCCCTAAGGCAGGTGCACGATCACTTCCACACCGCCGTCGACATTCCTGATACTCAGGGTGCCGCCGTGCAGCTTGACCACTTCCTCGACAAAGTTCAGCCCAAGCCCGGTGCTTTTGCGCCCGCTGTCCGGTCTCGGCAGCGAGTAGAAACGCTCGCTCAGCCTTGGCAACGCATAGTCCGGAATGGCCTCGGCCTGATTGAACAATTTGAATTCGACCTGATCACCAATTCGCCGGGCACCGAGGCGCAGCACGCCTCTGGCCGGGGTGAAATCCAGCGCATTTTCCAACAGGTTGCCCAGTGCCTGCCGCAGTAAAAACGGCTCTCCACTGAGCATCAGATCCGCTGCAATGCTTTGTTCCACCTGCAACTGACGGCTTTCGATTCGCGCCGCCTGAGCACTCAGCAACTCCCTCACCAAAGTACCCAGCGGCACGTCGACGCGCTCCTCCAGCCCCTGACGCTGCTCGACTTGCGCCAGATTCAGCAAGCGCTCGATCAACTGCTGCATGCGCGCACTTTCGCTGTCGATGTTGCCGACGAAACGCTGTCGCTGGATCGGCGGCATTTCGCCCTGCAACAGTTCCGCCGCGCCACGAATGGCTGCCAGCGGACTCTTCAACTCGTGGGTCAGTGTGTGCACGTAACGCTCGACGTAGGCCTTGCCTTCAAGCTGCGTGCGCATCTGCTCCACCGCCGTGGCCAATTGTTCCAGCTCACCACCGCGATAATGCGGCACTTCAACCCGCCGGCCTGCACTGACGCCTTGAGCGTACGCCGTCAATCTGCGCAGGGCGCGGCTCAACCACCAGGACAACAACGCGCCGAACAGCAAACCGAGGCCGATAAGCCCGACGCCATACGCCAGCAACCGGCGTTCCGTGCGATCCACATAAGGCTGCAACGAGCTGTTTGGCTTGGCCACTGTGACTACGCCGATGATCTGGCCGTTGTCGCGAATCGGCGCGCCGACGTGCATCACCGAAGACCCCTGATCGTTCGGGTCACTGCGGGTGGAGCGAGCACCGTACTCGCCGCGCAGGGTCAGGTAGACGTCGTTCCAGCGCGAGTAATCCTGCCCCACCGCCACCCCGCTGGAATCCAGCACGACGATGCCCTTGGCGTCGGTGACGTAGATGCGATGGTTGACCTGATTCTTCGGCAAGCCCCAGATTTTCGCCGCCGGCTGGCGCTCACCATAAGCCTTGAGCAGTTGCGGCCAACGGTTCTGATTGAGGGTGCCGGCCTTGAAATCGTCGCGCAGGATCTCGGCCATCAGGTTGGCGGTATCGACCAGAGTTTCTTCAGTGGACTGGCGAACGCCCGGGCGGATCTCTTGCATGACCGTGTTGAGCACAAAGTAGCCTGTCAGGCCGATGAACAGTGCGTAGACCAGGAAAAACCGGATTCCCAGCGGCATCAGCTTTGTCCCGGGTTGTAGCTGTAGCCAAGGCCGCGGTGGGTCTGGATCGGTTCGGCGTCAGCCTTCACCCCTCGCAACTTGGCGCGCACGCTCTTGATGTGGCTGTCGATGCTGCGCTCGTAACCGGCGTCGGCGGCCACGCCCAGGGCATCGAGCAACTGTTCGCGACTGAAGACGCGCTCGGGCTGTTCCAGCAGGCATTGCAGCAGGCGGAATTCATGGCGGGTAAGGGTCAGCAGTTGACCGCGATAACTGATTTGCACCCGGTCGCTATCGATGCGAAACAGCGTCATCGACGGTTCGCTCACCGTGCGGGGCGCCATGCGCTTGAGAATCGCCCGGACCCGCGCCGCCACCTCCCGAGGACTGAACGGCTTGACCACGTAATCGTCGGCACCGATTTCCAGGCCCACGACGCGATCGATCTCGCCATCCCGGGCACTGAGGAACATCACCGGCACTTCGCTGAAGCGCCGCAGTTGCTTGCAGGTTTCGAAGCCACTGATATCCGGCAGGCCGATATCGAGAATGATCAGATCCGCCGGGGTCTGACGCTGATGCTCCAGCGCCGCCGCGCCGAGGCTCAACCATGTGGTGGTGAAGCCCTCGCCTTGCAGGGCGAAAATCAGGGTGTCGGCAATGGCCGCTTCGTCTTCGACAATCAGGATATGAGGCATGGCGTCCGAGCCCGGCAGGGATGTGGGCGAACGGTGCCCCAAGCCTCACACCCCGTCAATCAGCAATCGGGCTTGTCCGCCGTGAACCGCCGTGCCGGGTTCACCGCCGCACCGAACTCGCGCAACGCCTTGGCGCCGATCAGCAACGGGTAGTTGAAGCTGCTGCGGTCCGTCAGGTTGACCTCGACCGTGCGCTTGACGTTACCCAGGCACAGCTCCAGATCGACCACCGGACGCTTGCTCGGCGCTACAACTTCGCTGTCCTCCTCGTCCTCTTCAGAGCGGGTCTTGATCTTGCTGATTCGCGCGACCTTGTGTTCGTAGACCTGGTTGCCCGCATCCTTGGTGGCCAGGCGGAAACGCACCCAGTCTTCGCCGTCACGCTTGAAGGTTTCGATGTCCTTGGCCGACAGCGATGCGGTCAGGGCGCCGGTGTCCATTTTCGCCTTGAGGACTTGCCCGCCGATTTCCGGCAGGGCGATATATTCGTAACGCCCGTACAGGGTCGGCTCAGCGGCCATGACCGGCAAAGCGATGAGGGAGAGCACTGCAAGGAGGGATTTCACGTAATGGGCTTCCATAAGAGTGAACTGCCGGATTTTAGACCGTTGTTCGCTTGATCGTTCCCCCAAGGTTACCGACCCGGAGGTGAAACATTCGTCACCCCCGATTTGGCCTGTCGCCCGAAGCTGCTTATCATGGCGCGCCCAACCGCTTCCACGAGTGACTTATGCGCCGCCTGCTCACCGGCTGTTTCGTGACCCTGCTGCTTCTGCTCAACACCCTGGTCCTGATCGGGCCATTGCTGGTGTTTGCCCTGCTCAAGCTGATCCTGCCCGGCCGTTTTCGCGACTACGCGTCCTGGACCGTGATGTGGATCGCCGAAACCTGGTCGGAAATCGACAAGCTGATTTTCCGCGTCTGCATCCCCACTCAATGGGACATCCGTGGCGGTGAAGATCTGCGCCGCGATACCTCGTATCTGGTAATCAGCAACCATCAATCCTGGGTCGACATCCCGGCGCTGATCCAGACGCTGAACCGGCGCACGCCGTTCTTCAAATTCTTCCTCAAGAAAGAGCTGATCTGGGTGCCCTTCCTGGGCCTGGCGTGGTGGGCGCTGGATTACCCGTTCATGAAGCGCTACAGCAAGGCGTTCCTGGCCAGACACCCGGAGCTGGCGGGCAAGGACCTGGAGATCACCAAAAAGGCCTGCGAGCTGTTCAGGCGCCAACCGGTGACGGTGGTCAACTATCTGGAAGGTACGCGCTTCACCGCAGCGAAAAGCGCGCAACAGCAGTCGCCGTTCACTCACCTGCTCAAGCCCAAGGCTGGCGGTGTGGCATTCGTGCTGGCGGCAATGGGCGAACAGCTGGATGCCGTTCTCGATGTGACGGTGGTTTACCCGCAGCAGAAGATTCCGGGGTTCTGGGACCTGATCAGCGGCAATGTGCCCAGGGTCATCATCGACATCAAGACCCGCGAACTCGACCCGGCGCTGTGGCAGGGCGATTACGAAAGCGATCCGGTGTTTCGCGAGAAGATCCAGAACTGGGTCAACCAGCTCTGGATCGAGAAGGACCGGCGCATCGACGCCTTGCGCGCCGAGCGCTACTGAATCAGCTACCGGTACCGGTGCCGGCGCCCCAGATGTTGCCCAGACTGCTCAGCAGCGTACCGCCGACGCCCTGCTGACCGAGGTACTGCAAGAGCACCGGGGTGAACAGGCCGATCATGCCGCTGTCCATGCCCAGGGCGCTGAAGGCGTTGTTCAGGTCGTTGCTGTCCTTGACGTTGCCCAGGGCATTATCCAGCCCTGCAGCTTTGCCGCTGGAGCCGAGCAGGCCGGCCAGCGCACCCAACTCACCGCCGCCCGAGAGCATGTCGATACCCGGCACGCTTTTGGCCAGTTCCGAGTAGTCGGTCGAACTCAACTGGTTCTTCGCCAGGCCCAGCATCGCCCCGGCGCCGCCAATGGCTTGCTGTGGGGTGATGTCCAATTCACTGAGGGTGCTCAGCAAATCGGCTGTCTGCGGCGTCGGTGCGGCGGTCGCGGTCGCGTCATCGCCCTTCATGCCGGCAATGACATTGGCTGCATCACTCAGGTTGAACTGTGCAAAGGCCGGGCTGGCAGCCAGGGTCAGGAGTGATGCCAGTGCAAAACCGCGTGAAATCTTCATTCAGACATCCTCGATGAACACCGCCCGGCAATGGGCGGTGAAAAACTGCGCATTGGACTGACGCCCACAAGGATTGTTCCCGGCCCTGCGAGCTTGTCGCGACTCTGTAGGAGCCGCCGAATGCTGCGATCTTTTGATCCTGGCGTGAATCACCAGTTCTGAGTAACAGCCCAAACAAAACGGCGACCCGAAGGTCGCCGTTTTGGTATTGCCCGAACGCTTACGCCGCGCTGAACATCTTGTGCGGATCGATCACAAACTTCTTCGGCACACCTGCATCAAACTCGCCATAACCCTGCGGAGCCTGATCCAGGCTGATCACCTGAACGCCCACCACTTCGGCGATGTTGATACGGTCCCACATGATCGCTTGCATGAGCGCGCGATTGTACTTCATGACCGGGGTCTGGCCGGTGTGGAAGCTGTGGGACTTGGCCCAGCCCAGCCCGAAGCGGATGCTCAGGCTGCCCATTTTCGCGGCAGCATCGACAGCACCCGGGTCTTCGGTCACGTAGAGGCCGGGGATGCCGATCTTGCCGGCCACACGCACCACGCCCATCAGCGAGTTGAGCACGGTAGCCGGGGCTTCGTGTTTCACGCCGTCATGGCCATGGCCACGGGCTTCGAAGCCGACGGCGTCGATGGCGCAGTCAACTTCCGGCTCGCCCAGCAGCGCAGCGATCTGTTCGTGCAGCGGCGTGTCCAGGGACAGGTCGGCGATCTCGAAGCCCTGGGCCTTGGCATGGGCCAGGCGAACGGTGTTGACGTCACCGATGATCACCACCGCCGCGCCCAACAGGCGAGCCGAAGCCGCCGCTGCCAGACCGACCGGACCGGCACCAGCGATATACACAGTGCTGCCTGGGCCAACGCCCGCAGTCACGGCACCGTGATAGCCGGTCGGCAGGATGTCGGAGAGGCAGGTCAGGTCGCGGATTTTTTCCATCGCACGGTCGCGATCCGGCAGCTTCAGCAGGTTGAAGTCGGCGTACGGCACCATGGCGTATTCCGCCTGGCCACCGGTCCAGTCACCCATGTCGACATAACCGTAAGCACCGCCAGGACGCGCCGGGTTGACGCTCAGGCACACGCCGGTGTGCATTTCCTTGCAGGAACGGCAGCGCCCGCAAGCCACGTTGAACGGTACGGACACCAGGTCGCCGATTTTCAGGTTTTCGACGTCGCTGCCCTTCTCGACCACTTCGCCGGTGATTTCATGGCCCAACACAAGGCCGGTTTGCGCCGTGGTACGCCCGCGCACCATGTGCTGGTCGGAACCACAGATGTTGGTGGAAACCACTTTGAGAATGACCCCGTGCTCGATCTTGCGACCGCGCGGGTCCTGCATTTTCGGATAGTCAATCTTCTGTACTTCGACCTTGCCAGCGCCGAGATACACCACACCACGATTGCCAGACATGCTTTCACCTCGATGTTGTTTTTATGGAACCGCGTCGCCCAGGCAGGCAGCGCGTTAAGTGCTCGGGTTATTGCCTGTGTGTCTTGTGTTGCTTGTCAGGGCCCCATCGCGAGCAAGCTCGCTCCCACAGTGGATCGGGGGTGGACACAAGATCTGTGAACAACACAAAACCTGTGGGAGCGAGCTTGCTCGCGATGGGCTGCGAAGCGGCCCCAAAAATCTAGAGAACGACCGTTCTGTTGGCGTTCAAAAACACTCTTCTTTCGATGTGATATCCAACCGCCCGCGCCAGCGTCAGCCCTTCGATATCCCGCCCCTTGGCGATCAAGTCTTCCGGGTAATGGCTGTGGTCCACTGCCTCGACGCCCTGGGCAATGATCGGGCCTTCATCAAGGTCGTTGTTGATGTAATGCGCCGTGGCGCCCACCAGTTTCACGCCCTTGTTGTAGGCTTGGTGATAGGGCTTGGCACCCTTGAAACCCGGCAGCAGGGAGTGGTGGATGTTGATCGCCTTGCCATCGAGCTTGCGGCACAACTCTGGCGACAGCACTTGCATGTAGCGCGCAAGGATCACCAGCTCGGCACCGGACTCTTCGATCACCTGCCACACCTGACGCTCTTGCGACGGCTTGTCGTTCGGGTCCAGCGGGAAGTGGTAGTACGGAATCTGGTGCCAGTCAGCCAGTGGCTTGAGATCCGGATGATTGGAGACCACCGCGGCCACATCCATCGACAATTGGCCAATGCGCTGGCGATAAAGCAAATCGTTGAGGCAGTGATCGGCCTTGGAGACCATGATCACCACTTTCGGCCGGTAGTTCGGTTCAGTCAGTTCGAAGATCATGCCGAAGGCTTCACCGCGCTCGGCGAGCCCCGCGCGGAATGATTGCTCATCAAAGCCGTCGGGTTGACGGAATTCCACACGAATGAAGAAACGGCCCGAGAGCCGGTCATCGAAGGAGTGGTGTTCGGTGACGTAGCAGCCCTGCTCGAACAGAAAGCGGGTCACCGCGTCCACGGTGCCGAGGACGCTTGGGCAGTCGGCGGTCAGAATCCATGTGTCTGGGGCGCGGCTCATGGGGCGGTGACTCCTGTGAAATCGGTGAATGCCTACTGTAGGAGCGAGCCCTGCTCGCGATGGAGGTCAACGATGACGCGTACTTTCTGATTCAACGCGTTGCCTTGAAGTCCATCGCGAGCAGGCTCGCTCCTACAGTGACGGTGGTGATCAGGCCTGCACGCTGAGGCCATACTCGGCAGAAGCATCCTGCAACCACAGCCACCAGTAATCCGAGAAGCTGCGACGAATCAGCAGTTCCCAGGTGTCTTCGGCAGTGTGACGGATCATCAGTTGCGACTTGGCGAACACCGTGCCGACGGCTTTGCCCACCGGGAAGTTGTTCGGGTGCACGTCGTAGCTGGTGGACTTCATCAGCACCTGGCGCACGTTCGGGCCGCTCAGTTCGAGGAGTTGCTGGCCGCCGCTGACGTTGACGATTGCAATGTGCAGATCGCCCAGTGCTTTGCGCAGTTTTTGCTCGGCGGCCAGTTCTTCACCGGTTGGCACGATCAGCAGCCATTCATCCGGCCCCATCCATTGCAGGCTGGTTTCACCTTTGACGATGACGGTCAACGCACCCGGCAACTCGATGCCAAGGGCCTTGTGCACACCGGCGGCGAACGCGGCATCGTGGCCGTCGCCACGAATCGTCAGATGACCGAGGAGTTTTTTCTCACGCACGGTCACGCCGGCGTTCTTGCGACCCTTGCCCACCAGGCTGGCGAGGTCGGCATGATGCAACGACGACTCGGCCTTGGCCCCGGTGGTTGGGCGTTGTTGGTAAACATTGGCTGCGGTCATAAAGCACCTGTTCTGAATTCTGTTGGTTCCGGCCCTTGTGGTGGCTGTTGCGTCGCCTTCGCGAGCAAGCCCGCTCCCACATTCGACCGCATTCCCCTGTGGGAGCGGGCTTGCTCGCGAATGGGCCGACTCGGTGTCATTGCCCACTCACAAGTCTTGAAGCCATCAAACGTTCTGGCGTTCGCCTTTCGGATCGAAGAACACCGAAGAAACGATTTCCGCCTCGATCACGCTGCCGTCGGCCAGCGGTGCGAACACTCGCTCGCCCATCCGCTGCAACCCGCCCTTGACCACGCCCATGGCAAACGAATAGCCCAGGGAGTTGTGCAGGTAACTGGAAGTCACGTGACCCACCATGGTCATCGGGATGGCTTGCTTGGTGTTGAACACCAGTTGCGCACCTTCCGGCAGCCATTTGGTCGGATCGATCGGCTTCAGGCCAACCAGCTGTTTGCGCTGATCACGCACGCAGTCTTCACGGTTCATGCCACGCCAGCCGATCCACGAGAACGGTTTGGTGCGACCGACACACCAGCCCATGTTCAGGTCGTCCGGGGTCATCGAGCTGTCAGTGTCCTGGCCGACGATGATGAAACCCTTCTCGGCCCGCAGCACGTGCATGGTTTCGGTGCCGTACGGGGTCAGGTTGTACTTCTTGCCAGCATCGACGATTTTTTCCAGCACACCCATCGCATAGTCGGCTTGCACGTTGACTTCGTACGACAGTTCACCGGTAAACGAAATCCGGAACACCCGCGCCGGCACACCGCCGACCAGCCCTTCTTTCCAGGTCATGAACGGGAAGGCTTCGCTGCTCAAGTCGATGTCGGTGACTTCGCTGAGCAGCTTGCGGCTGTTCGGCCCGGACAGGGTCATGGTTGCCCAGTGGTCGGTGACGGAGGTGAAGTACACCTTCATGTCCGGCCATTCGGTCTGGTGGTACAGCTCCAGCCACTGCAGCACGCGAGCCGCGCCGCCAGTGGTGGTGGTCATGACGAAATGGTTGTCGGCCAGGCAAGCCGTCACGCCGTCGTCGAAGACCATGCCGTCTTCTTTGCACATCAGGCCGTAACGGGCCTTGCCCACATCAAGCTTGGTCCAGGCGTTGGTGTAGACGCGGTTGAGGAACTCGCGCGCATCCGGGCCCTGGATATCGATCTTGCCCAGGGTCGAAGCATCGAGCAGGCCGACGCTGTCGCGCACGGCTTTGCATTCGCGCTTGACCGCGGCGTGCAGGTCTTCACCGGATTTCGGGAAGTACCAAGGACGTTTCCACTGGCCGACGTCTTCGAACTCGGCGCCGTTTTTCAGGTGCCATTGATGCAGCGCGGTGTAGCGCACCGGCTCGAAGATGTGCCCACAGTGACGACCGGCCACGGCGCCGAAAGTCACCGGCGTGTAGTTCGGACGGAACATGGTGGTGCCCATCTGCGGGATGGTCACGTTCAGCGAACGGGCGGCGATGGCCAGGCCGTTGACGTTGCCGAGCTTGCCCTGATCGGTGCCGAAGCCCAGTGCGGTGTAGCGCTTGACGTGCTCGACCGACTCGAAGCCCTCGCGGGTCGCCAGTTCGATGGCGGCGGCGGTGACGTCGTTTTGCAGGTCGACGAATTGCTTCGGCGCCCGTGCGGTGTTCTTTTCATGGGGCACCTGGAACAGCGCCAGGGTCGGCTCTTCGAGACGGCTCAGGGCTTTTGGCAACACACCTTCAATCGTCTGGAACCCGGCTTCGGCAGCGGCGCGGGAGCCACCTTCAAAACCGTCAGCCAGAGAATCGCCAAGGCCGTAGACACCGTTGATGCCACCGACACATACACGCTTCTGCGGTGCTTCACCCGGTACGAAACCGAGGATGTCTTCGCGCCAGATCGGCTTGCCACCCAGGTGCGAAGCCAGGTGAACCACCGGGCTGTAACCACCGGAACTGGCCACCACATCGCAATCAAGCCATTCGCCAGGACTGGTCACGGCGTGGGCTTTGACGTCGATGGCGGCCACACGGGCAGCGGTCACGCGCTTGCTGCCACGGGCCTCGATCACGGCGCTGCCGGTGAGAATGCGGATGCCTTTGGCACGCGCCTCTTCCACCAGCGCACCACGCGGGTTGCTGCGGGCATCGGCGATGGCCACCACTTGCAGGCTGGCGTCGAGCCAATCCAGGGCAACGCGGTAGGCGTGGTCGTTGTTGGTCGACAGCACCAGTTTCTTGCCCGGTGCCACACCGTAACGACGCACGTAGGTCGAGATGGCGCCGGCGAGCATGTTGCCCGGCACGTCGTTGTTGCCGTAGACCAGTGGACGCTCGTGAGCGCCGGTCGCCAGCACCACACGCTTGGCACGAACCCGGTGAATACGCTGACGCACCTGGCCAATCGGTGCGCGGTCGCCGAGGTGATCGGTCAGGCGCTCGTGAATGGTCAGGAAGTTGTGGTCGTGGTAGCCATTGACGGTAGCGCGCGGCAACAGCAGCACGTCCGGAGTGTTCTTCAGTTCGTCGATGACGCTGGCCACCCACTCCATCGCCGGTTTGCCGTCGAGGCTTTCGCGGGAATCGAGCAGGCTGCCGCCGAACTCTTCCTGTTCGTCAGCCAGAATTACACGGGCGCCGCTGCGCGCAGCCGCCAGTGCAGCCGCCAGGCCGGCAGGGCCAGCACCGACGATCAGCACGTCGCAGTGCTGGTTCATGTAGTCGTAGGTGTCCGGATCGTTCTCGGTCGGCGAGCGGCCAAGACCGGCGGCCTTGCGGATGTACTTCTCGTAAGTCATCCAGAACGATTGCGGGTACATGAAGGTTTTGTAGTAGAAACCCGGCGGCATCAGCTTGCCGCCGACCTTGCCGAGAATCCCCATCATGTCGTTGTTCACGCTCGGCCAGCCATTGGTGCTGGTGGCGACCAGGCCTTGATACAGCGCTTGTTGCGTGGCGCGCACGTTCGGGATCTGCGTGGCTTCGGTGGCGCCGATCTGCAGCACCGCGTTCGGCTCTTCGGCACCGGCGGCGAAGATGCCGCGCGGACGGGAATACTTGAAGCTGCGACCGATGATGTCGACGCCGTTGGCCAGCAGTGCAGCGGCCAGGGAATCGCCTTCGAAGCCTTTGTAGTTCTGGCCGTTGAAGGTGAAGCTCAAGACTTTGTTGCGGTCGATCCGTCCGCCATTGGACAGGCGATTGATCTGGCTCATACCTTCTCTCCCAGAGCCGTGCTGGCCGCTTTCGGGCTATCGGTCTTGTCGGTGAATTGTGGCTTGGTGCCGATCTTGTAGGTTTCGAGAATCTCGTAGGTCACGGTGTCGCGGGTGACGTTGAAGTACTGACGGCAACCGGCGACGTGATCCCACAGCTCGTGGTGCAGACCACGCGGGTTGTCGCGGAAGAACATGTAGTCGCCCCACTCCTCGTCGGTGCAGCTGTTCGGGTCCAGTGGGCGCGGGATGTGCGCCTGGCCGGATGCATGGAATTCCTCTTCGGAGCGCAGTTCGCCGCAGTGAGGACAGAAGATATGCAACATAGGAAATTTCTCCTGTTAGTGGGCGACGGCAGCAGCGCCGTGTTCGTCAATCAGCGCACCGTTGTGGAAACGGTCGATGGAGAACGGTGCGGCCAACGGGTGCATTTCGCCTTTGGCCAGGCTTGCGGCAAACACGTTGCCCGAGCCAGGTGTGGCCTTGAAGCCACCGGTGCCCCAACCGCAGTTGAAGAACATGTTCGGTACCGGGGTTTTCGAAATGATCGGGCAGGCATCCGGCGTGGTGTCGACGATGCCGCCCCACTGACGGTTCATGCGCACGCGCGACAACACCGGGAACATCTCGACGATGGCCTGGATGGTGTGCTCGATCACCGGGTACGAACCACGCTGGCCGTAGCCGTTGTAGCCGTCGATACCGGCGCCGATCACCAGGTCGCCCTTGTCGGACTGGCTGATGTAGCCGTGCACGGCGTTGGACATGATCACGCTGTCGATAATCGGCTTGATCGGCTCGGACACCAGCGCTTGCAGCGGGTGGGATTCGATCGGCAGGCGGAAACCGGCGAGCTTGGCCATGTGCCCGGAGTTACCGGCAGTCACCACGCCGACGCGCTTGGCGCCGATGAAGCCTTTGTTGGTTTCCACGCCGATGCACACGCCGTTTTCCTTGCGGAAACCAATCACTTCGGTCTGCTGGATCAAGTCCACGCCAAGGGCGTCGGCGGCCCGGGCAAAGCCCCAGGCCACGGCATCGTGACGGGCCACGCCACCACGACGCTGGACGGTTGCGCCCATCACCGGGTAGCGGGTGTTCTTGGAGCAGTCGAGGTACGGGATCTCGTCAGCCACTTGCTTGGCATCGAGCAGTTCGCCGTCTACGCCATTGAGGCGGTTGGCGCTGACCCGACGCTCGGAATCACGGATGTCCTGCAGGGTGTGGCACAGGTTGTAGACGCCGCGCTGGGAGAACATCACGTTGTAGTTCAGGTCCTGGGACAGGCCTTCCCACAGTTTCATCGCGTGTTCGTACAGGTGGGCCGACTCGTCCCACAGGTAGTTGGAGCGCACGATGGTGGTGTTGCGCGCGGTGTTACCGCCGCCCAGCCAGCCTTTCTCGACCACGGCCACGTTGGTGATGCCGTGCTCCTTGGCCAGGTAGTAAGCCGTGGCCAGGCCATGCCCGCCACCGCCGACGATGACCACGTCGTAGACCTTTTTCGGGGTCGGCGTGCGCCACATGCGCTGCCAGTTTTCATGGTGGCTGAGAGAGTGTTTGAAGAGGCCGAAGCCCGAGTAGCGTTGCATAGTCATTTACTCCAAAACCGCACTCAGCGATAAACCGGGAAGTCCGCGCACAAGGCTGCCACTTGCTCGGCGACATTGGCTTCGACATCGGCATCGCCGAGGTTGTCGAGGATGTCGCAGATCCAGCCGGCCAGCGTGACGCACTGGGCCACCTTGAAGCCGCGCGTGGTCACCGCCGGGGTCCCGATGCGCAGGCCGGAGGTCACGAACGGCGACTGTGGATCGTTCGGCACAGCATTCTTGTTCACAGTGATATGGGCGCGACCGAGGGCGGCATCCGCGTCCTTGCCGGTCAGGCCCTGACGGATCAGGCTGACCAGGAACAGGTGGTTATCGGTACCGCCGGACACTACATCGTAGCCGCGTTTGATAAACACGCCGGCCATGGCCTGGGCGTTGTCGATCACTTGTTGCTGGTAAGCCTTGAAGCCGGGCTCCAGCGCTTCCTTGAAGCACACCGCCTTACCGGCGATCACGTGCATCAGCGGGCCGCCCTGGGCACCCGGGAAAACTGCCGCGTTGAGCTTCTTCTCGATTTCTTCGTTGGCCTTGCACAGGATCAGGCCGCCACGCGGACCGCGCAGGGTCTTGTGGGTGGTGGTGGTAACCACGTCGGCATAAGGCAGCGGGTTCGGGTACAGACCGGCCGCGACCAGACCGGCAACGTGGGCCATGTCGACGAACAGCAGCGCACCGACCTTATCGGCGATCTGGCGGAAGCGCGGGAAGTCGAGGGTCTTGGAGTAGGCCGAAAAACCGGCAACGATCATCTTCGGCTTGCACTCGACGGCCAGGCGCTCGACTTCGTCGTAGTCGATCAGACCGGTCTTGGTGTCGATGCCGTACTGCACAGCGTTGTACAGCTTGCCCGAGGACGACACTTTGGCGCCGTGGGTCAGGTGACCGCCGTGGGCCAGGCTCATGCCGAGGATGGTGTCGCCGGCTTGCAGCAGCGCCAGGTACACGGCGCTGTTGGCCGAGGAACCGGAGTGCGGCTGGACGTTGGCGTAATCGGCGCCGAACAGTTGCTTGGCGCGCTCGATGGCCAGGGCCTCGACCTTGTCTACGTGCTCGCAGCCACCGTAGTAGCGCTTGCCCGGGTAACCTTCGGCGTACTTGTTGGTCAGGCCGCTGCCCTGGGCCTGCATCACGCGCTTGCTGGTGTAGTTCTCCGACGCGATCAGCTCGATGTGATCTTCCTGACGTTGCTCCTCGGCATTCATCGCCGCCAGCAGTGCATCGTCGTAACCCTGGATCTGGTCTTGCTTGCTGAACATCGCGTCTCTCCCAGCGGCGGCGGTGCGCCATTCGTCTCGGTGAGGCACTGGCTTTTCGGCAGTGCCCTTTGGTAGCGATGGTATGACTGGCTTGGAGTCGTCAAATGCCTACGGGCGCCACGCAAAGGTGCGTTTACGACATGGCGGGAAATGGATCAACGCAACCCCTGTGGGAGCGGGCTTGCTCGCGAAGAACGATGACGCGGTCTGTCTGAGACACCGAAGTGCCTGCTTCGCGAGCAAGCCCGCTCCCACAGGGATTAGGCAAGTGCTTGACGTAGCGCCAGTAAAACAAGGAAATGCACGGGATACAGCGCATAGGCCCAGCGCCGCATCGGTGGTGGATTTACGCCCTTGGCATGTCGCAACAAGAACAGCCCGAGCCATGGCGCAATCAGACAAGCGGCGATTGCCGGAATGGCCGCGTGGTTGCCCAGTCGCGCGGCGTGATACAGCACCTGCCATTGATTGGCCGCCAGACAGACCAGCCCCGCCAACAGCCCGAAGTACCAGGGTCGGTGCAGTACCAGCAGCAAGACCAACGGCAACAGGACGCCAAAAAAACCGAACATCAATCGCTGGGAGAAAAACGCCGCCAGCAGGACAGCGCCAACTGCAAGCAGTCGCGATGCAAGCACCGGCTGCTGCCAGCCACGAACCACCAGCCAGCCCAGGGCAAGGGTGGGCAGCACGTTCAAGGTGTCGGGATGGGGAATGAACATCCGGTAGGGAACTTCACTCACCGCGCTAAACAGCAACAACCACCCCAGATAGCGCCACTGGCCACCGGTCGTCGTAGTCCGCTCGCGCGCCAGATTGGCCGCCATCGCCAGGCAGAACCACGGAAACGCCAGGCGCCCCGGCACATACAGCCAATCGGCGGAATAGCCGACATATCTCAGGTGATCGAGCAGCATGCTCAAAAGCGCCAGCCACTTGAGCAGATCCAGTGCCCCGTCTCGCTGCGTTAAGTGCATGGCCTTGTACATCGTCATGTGCATAATTGCCCTTCGACTGTGTATTTTCCAAACAGCGACATCCTGTGCGCTGCACCTGACGATCTTGGGTACAGTGCGCACCCTCATTGACCACGGGACGCTTCACCATAGGCATCTCGACCACGGAAGCAGGCCATGACCGACAAGAGCCAACAATTCGCCAGCGACAACTATTCCGGTATCTGCCCTGAAGCCTGGGCGGCCATGGAACAGGCCAACCACGGCCACCAGCGCGCCTACGGCGACGACGAATGGACCGCCCGCGCCTCCGACGATTTCCGCAAACTGTTTGAAACCGACTGTGAAGTGTTTTTCGCCTTCAACGGCACCGCCGCCAACTCGCTGGCGCTGTCCTCGCTGTGCCAGAGTTACCACAGCGTGATCTGCTCGGAAACCGCTCACGTCGAAACCGACGAATGCGGCGCCCCGGAATTTTTCTCCAACGGCTCCAAGCTGCTGATCGCCCGCACTGAAAACGGCAAGCTCACCCCAGAATCGATCCGCGAGGTCGCACTCAAGCGCCAGGACATCCACTACCCGAAACCACGTGTGGTGACCCTGACCCAGGCCACCGAAGTCGGCAGCGTCTATACCCCGGACGAAATCCGCGCCATCAGCGCCACCTGCAAGGAACTGGGCCTGAACCTGCACATGGACGGCGCACGCTTCTCCAACGCCTGCGCGTTCCTCGGCTGCACCCCGGCGGACCTGACCTGGAAGGCCGGCGTCGACGTGTTGTGCTTCGGCGGAACCAAGAACGGCATGGCGGTGGGCGAGGCAATCCTGTTCTTCAACCACAAACTGGCCGAAGACTTCGATTACCGCTGCAAACAGGCCGGGCAGCTTGCTTCAAAGATGCGCTTCCTGTCGGCACCCTGGGTCGGCATCCTGGAAAACGACGCCTGGCTCAAATACGCCAACCACGCCAACCACTGCGCACAACTGCTGGCCGAACTGGTCAGCGACATTCCTGGCGTGGAACTGATGTTCCCGGTACAGGCCAACGGCGTGTTCCTGCAACTATCGGAGCCGGCCATCGCCGCCTTGGCCGCCAGGGGCTGGCGCTTCTACACCTTCATTGGCAACGGCGGCGCACGTTTCATGTGCTCGTGGGATACCGAAGAAGAGCGTGTGCGCGAGCTGGCGAAGGACATTCGTGAAGTGATGAGCGCCTGAGGTCGCTGTCAACGGCGCTGCACATCTCGGCCGCGCCGTTCATCCGAACTGGCATTTCTGACAGTTCACCGTCTCTGCATCGCCGAAGTAACGTCTGAGCACCTGAAAAGGAGTTCGCGCAGTCTTTCGGGAACAATCGCGTGTCGAATTTTCGACGCACCCCATGTTCTAGCGCAGAGTAATTCAAATGAGCATTCAAGCCCTGAACCAAGTCCTGATCAACGACCCGAAAGCTACTGTCACTAACGTGAGCTGGGACGAAGTTCAAAAAATTGCCCAGGTCGGCGACATCATTTCACAGCACGGATCCACGTTTACAATCGCCCTTAAGCAGTACGTGCAGCAGATGGACAACTCATACGAAATCAAGCTGTATAAAGCTGATTAATAATTCATGACTCCGACAATCCATTTTGTGAGTTGATGGCTAACTGATTCACAGTCGAATCCTGTATGGCGAAGGTAGATGTTCCTTTGTCATACAGGTTTGTTTCATTTCATCTTTCTCACAGTAGCTCCTGAAAGACCTGGTCTACATTGTCTGTCGAGCCACCCCGCTCGCATAACAACAATCAGGAGCGTATGCATGTCATTGCAAGGCAAAACCCTGTTCATCACCGGCGCCAGCCGCGGCATCGGCCGTGAGATTGCGCTGCGGGCCGCACGCGATGGGGCCAACATTGTGATCGCCGCCAAAAGTGCCGAACCCCACCCCAAGCTGCCGGGCACGATTTTCAGCGTGGCCCGGGAAGTGGAAGCCGCAGGCGGCAAGGCGCTGGCCTTGCAGGTGGATGTACGTGAAGAAGATGCTGTACGCGAGGCGCTGGCCCGGGCCAACGAACATTTCGGCGGTATCGACGCACTGATCAACAACGCCGGGGCGATCAAGCTGACCGGGGTCCAGCACATTGAACTCAAGCGCTTCGACCTGATGCACCAGATCAACACCCGTGCCGTATTGCTGTGCAGTCAGGCTGCGCTGCCGTACCTGAAGAAGTCCGGCGGCCACATCCTCAACCTGTCTCCGCCGCTGAACCTGGCCACCAAGTGGTTCGCGCAATACAGCCCCTATACCGTCACCAAGTACGGCATGAGCATGCTGACCCTGGGCATGAGTGAGGAATTCAGGAATTACGGCATCAGCGTCAACTCGCTGTGGCCACAGACGATGATTGCCACCGCGGCCATCGAGTTTCAGTTGGGGTCGAAGGAATCATTCAAGCATGCGCGAACGCCTGCGATCATGGCGGATGCCGCGCATGTGATTCTGAGTAGCACAAACCGCAGCCTGACCGGGCGATTGTTGATCGATGAGGAAATTCTGCGGGAGAGCGGCATTACCGAGTTCGAACACTACCGGTTCGCGCCCGACAGCACCGACAAGCTGATGACAGATCTGTTTATTGACTAAAACCCTCCCCTGTAGGAGCGAGCCTGCTCGCGATGAACCTGAGAACGCCGCGCGGTGCCAGGTTGCCAGCGTCATCGTTGACGTCCATCGCGAGCAAGCTCGCTCCTACAAGGGTATTGCGTAACGCTTAGAATTCGATCCGCACGTCGCCCTTCGGCACGCTGCAGCACGACAGGATGAACCCTTCCGCTTCGTCTTCCTCGGTGATCCCGCCGTTGTGCTCCATCTCCACTTCGCCACCCAGCTTCAACACCTTGCAGGTGCCGCAGATACCCATGCCGCACGCTTTCGGAATCATCAGGCCGACCTTGGCCGCCGCCGCATGCACGGTCTCGCCCGGGGCCACGCGGATGCTCTTGCCGGAGGCGGTGAACTCCACTTGATGCAGGTCCGCGGCGTCGACTTCCGGCGCCTCGGCCGCTTGTACTGCATGTTCTACCGCATCGGCGCGCGCCTCTGGCGGGGTCGCACCGAAGGATTCTTCGTGGTAACGCGACATGTCGAAACCTGCGCCTTCGAGCAAGCGCTTGACCGCATTCATATAGGGTGTCGGGCCGCAGCAGAATACTTCGCGCTCAAGGAAGTCAGGCGCCATCAATTCAAGCATTCTGTGGTTCAGGTAACCGCGATAACCGGCCCAGGGCTCACCCATGCCGTGCTTCTCGCAGATCAGGTGCAGGCTGAAGTTTTCGATCCGCGACGCCATGTGCTCCAGCTCGCGGTGGTAAATGATGTCTTTGGGCGAACGGGCGCTGTGGATAAACACCATGTCGACATTGCCGTTGGTGTCGTAGAACCAGCGCGCCATGGACATGACCGGCGTGATGCCAACGCCGCCGCTGAGGTAGAGCACCTTCGGCGCGGTGAAGTCCATGGCATTGAACAGCCCGACCGGACCGTGCACCGCCAGCTCCTGGCCTTCGTGCAGGGTGTCGTGCAGCCAGTTCGAGACCTTGCCGCCCGGCACACGCTTGATGGTCACCGAAAAGCTGTAGGGTACCGACGGCGAACTGGAAATGGTGTACGAACGCATGATCGGCTGGCCTTCGATTTCCAGCTCCAGGGTGACAAACTGCCCCGGTTTGAAGAAGAACAGGATCGGCTGGTCGGCCATAAAGCAAAAGGTGCGCACATCCCAGGTTTCCTGGATGACTTTGACGCAACGGACAATGTGTCGACCATTGGCCCAGGTCTGGGTGGTTACCGGATTCAGGAAGCTGTTGGACATGCTGATCTCCACGGCCGACTGTCGGCCTTCATGTTGGCGATTCTGCGTATAGCGCGGATCACCCATTTACCTATCTGCGACATTGACATGCTTATCGCGACCAGCCCCCAACGACCGGGGCTTGCGCGTCGGGAACAGATTGCACCATGTCGCCCATGGATAAGGTTCTGGCCAGCGCCGGCCCCACACTCGCCCCATACCAAGACACAACCATTACACCTTGCGTAGCAACCCTGATTAGCCACTTTCGCCGGCCACACAGAATGGCCTTGAGGATTAAACGATGGACGTCACTACTACACTGAGCCTGGGCGATCCGCTGGAACCCGCACGCAAGGCCACCGCACAGATGCTGCAAGAGCGTGAGCGCACGTTCTCGCTGCCGCAGCCGTTTTACTCCGACGACCGCCTGTTTGATATCGACATGCAGGAAATCTTTCAGAAAGAGTGGTTGATCGCCGGTATGACCTGCGAGATCCCCACCAAGGGCAACTACCTGACCCTGCAGGTCGGCAAGAACCCGATCATCGTCATCCGTGGCGCTGAAGGCGTGGTACACGCGTTCCATAACGTCTGCCGCCACCGTGGCTCGCGCCTGTGCACCAGCGACAAGGGCAAGGTCGCCAAACTGGTTTGCCACTACCACCAGTGGACCTACGAACTCGACGGTCGCCTGCTGTTCGCCGGCACCGAGATGGGCGCCGACTTCGACATGAATCAGTACGGCCTCAAACCGGTGAACGTGAAGACTGCCGGCGGCTACATCTTCATCAGCCTGGCGGAGAACCCGCCAGCCATTGATGACTTCCTGTCGACGCTCAACCATTACATGGAACCGTACGACATGGAAAACACCAAGGTGGCAGTGCAAACCACCTTGATGGAAAAGGCCAACTGGAAGCTTGTGCTGGAAAACAACCGCGAGTGCTACCACTGCAACGCGTCGCACCCGGAACTGCTGAAAACCCTGCTGGAATGGGACGACGTCACCGACCCGCGCGCCGACCAGGCGTTCAAGGACCACGTCGCCGCCTCCGCCGCCGCCTGGGAAGCCGAGAAGATCCCGTACGCCCACGCCAGCTTCGGCCTGCGTAACCGCATCGTGCGCATGCCGCTGCTCAAGGGCACCGTGTCGATGACCATGGACGGCAAACAGGGCTGTGCCAAGCTGATGGGCCGCATCAAGAACCCGGACCTGGGCTCGATGCGCATCCTGCACCTGCCACACTCCTGGAACCACTGCATGGGCGACCACATCATCGTGTTCACCGTGTGGCCGATCAGCGCCCAGGAAACCATGGTCACCACCAAGTGGATCGTGCACAAGGACGCGGTCGAAGGCGTGGACTACGACGTGGAGCGCATGCGCCAGGTCTGGGACGCCACCAACGACCAGGACCGTCGCCTGGCCGAAGAGAACCAGCGCGGCATCAACTCCACCGCCTACCAGCCTGGCCCGTACTCCAAGACCTATGAGTTCGGCGTGGTGAACTTCGTGGACTGGTACAGCGAGCGTCTGCTGAGCAACCTGGGGGCCGAGCCTGCGCCGTACCTCAAAGGCGTTCCGGTCCAAGGCTAAATCCACTCCCTGTAGGAGCGAGCTTGCTCGCGATGAGCCTGAGAACGCCGCCGGGTGTCAGGTTGCCAACGTTATCGTTGACGTCCATCGCGAGCAGGCTCGCTCCTACAGGGGGCTTGCCCGTCATTCATAGAACTGTACGAAATATGACCTATCTCGTTCAGACCTATGCCCGCCGCACCTCCCAGCCTTCCGCAAACAAGTTATCCACACCTCCACCCACAGCTATTGGGGACAACTGTGGAAAAGCTGGAAATTTTCTTCACGAAAACCAAAGAAAAACCGTGACTTATCCAGAAGCCTGCTTCCAGGAGTGGACTGGTCGTTTTTTGATCTAACGCCTGAAAGCCACGGCCTGCATGGCGTTCAGAGGATGGCGAACACCTTATCCACAGAAGCGCCAACAGACTTTGGGGTTAACTTGGAAAGCTCTGTGGAAAACCGCGGAAACCTTGAGAAATCCAGCGTTTGCGTGAAAGCCGACTATGCAAAACCGCCTTTTGATCATTTTTTGATCAGACACCTGCACACCTCTATTTACAAGGCCTGCAGCCGATAGCAAACATCTTATCCACAGAAGCGCCAACAGAGATTGGGGGCAAGTCTGCGTTAACAGCAGCACTTATCCCCTTGAAAAAGCTTGGAAAAAACACGAGCGAGGCTGGTTGTTTTTTGAACGACGCCTTGCAGGGCTTGAATTACATGGGCCGTAGCGAGGGGCGAACATGTTATCCACAGAACCACCAACAGGGATTGTGGGTAAACACCAACGTGTTCAGACTTTATTGAAGCATGAGCGACCTGAGCCCAGGTCCAGGTTCAATTCAAAGTCTTTGAAGGCGCGCCAACCGAGCAATATCGACGGCACGTATTGCCCGCCCAGCAGCGACGGCGGGATGGTGAAGCCCGGGTAGTATTTGTAGCTGACCGCCATGATGTTGCCTTGCATGACCAATATGCCGTCAAAGCGCCGAAAGTGCTTGTTGTCGCCGGTGTAACCGTTCGAGCTTCCTGGTGTCAGTGCCTGCACGGCATTGGCCTGTCTGCCAGGTAACGCGGCCGTCAGGTAGTCGACATTTCCCGTATCGATGATGGCCAGCGTTGTGCGGCGATCCAGTTGAGCGGCAACCACCAGCCGCTGGTTGAGATCCACGCGGTTAAAAGCAATGAACGCATCGCAGCGCCTGGCAGGCGCAGGATTGAGTTCCAGGGCGTTTCTGGTGATCTTCAAGCGCCCCAGCTTGCTGATCAGGTCCAGCCCCAGCAAATTCTCCCGGTCGCTGACAAACACCAGGACATTCCTGAACTCTCGGGTGCCGACCTTGAGTGACCTGAGAATGCCCAGCCTCGCAGCCAGGCCTTTTTCGCCATAAAACGTGCTGTAGCGATACTGAGCATCGGGCAACAACCTGATGCCCATCTGTTTTGCAGTGTCGATGTTGACCCGGGTTTGCGGTGCCCCCGTGTCCAGTACAAAACGCGCCGAGACACCGTTGGCCGCGCCGACATCGATAAATGGCAGCACTTCTTGCGCGATATAAAAGTCGTTGGCATACGGATGCAGTGGCAGCACCTCATGCCGCACCGAATCACTGACCGAGAAATTGCCAGTCGTCGCCAGGATAGCCAGTGATTTGTCGCCGAACATGGAGAACAGCGGTTTCAGCCCGGCGCTGGCCTCTATCGCCCGGGCATGCCTGCCCTTGATCGCCAGATAGTATTCGGGGAGTTGGTTGGCGACCTTGGCTTCGAGCATTCTGGCCAGGACCGACACCGAACAGTCGAGGTGCTTATCGGCATCCAGCTCCTTGTCGCACTGCTGCCGCAACTGTGCCAGGGACGCGTTACGCCCCTGCTCGGTCTCGACCCACTGATAAAAGTCCTGATCGGCCGCATGGGCTTTTATCCGGACGGCAGACATCAAGCCTGTGGATACCCACATGGTCGTAGCGAAGAGCGCCAAAAGAGCGAAAGTCTTCATATTCAAGCCAGTCATAAAACCGGGTTTTATGAGTCAGCGCTGAATATCTGAAAACTCCCGAAAGCGTGCCGCACCCTTGATCAGCGCATAGAAAACTGTAGCTCACCGCCCTTGTCAGCGTGGAGCCAGATAAATGATGCGTGGCGCTGTGGATAACTGTCGCGACTCGAATAAACCCCGAACCAGCTCAGGGTCTGTGCATAAGATAGGCGTCACCTGTGACGCGGATCATGGGATGAGGGATGACCTGGCAGGTCTTGATGACCGCGAAGCCGTGTCGCTCGTAAAAACGCCGGGCGCCAGTGTTGGCGGCATAGTCGATCAGGCTCAGGCCATTGAGCCCGAGCCGGTCGGCACGTTCTTGGGCATGGGCGAGAAACTGCACGCCCAGCCCCCGGTTACGCCAGCCTTCATGCAGGGCCAGGCTGGAGATATACAGGGTATCGGGCACTTCCATGTCGGCATAAGGCGCCAGAACCGGGTCGGTCGTCGGGACCGCCAGTGGATCGTGGCGCATCGCGTAACTGTGCATCATGCCAATGACCTGGCCATCGGCCTCGGCAATCAGGCAGTTCTGGTAGGAGAAATCGACGTCGTCCCGGGCATAGCGAATGGCACCGACGTCCAACAGATCCTGGCCGGGCTCTGCGATCTGGCTCCAGATGTAATCTGAAGCGCCCTCGGATGAAATCTGGAACAACCGCGCAATCTCACGCGCATCGGCGCGCACTGCCGAACGAAATTCAACGGCCATTGTTCCCCCATAAATGTCGGTGAGATGAAGCTTTTCTGTGGGAGCGGGCTTGCTCGCGAAAGCGGCGGGCCAGGCGATATTCATGTCGACTGACACGCCCCCTTCGCGAGCAAGCCCGCTCCCACATTTGATCCAGGGTGACTATTTGTCAGCGGACCACACCCTCTTCAATCAGCAACTTGAGGATCGCTTCAGCCCCCGCTTGTGCCGTCACGCCCTTGAGCACCTGCCCGCCCCCACCACTGGCCTTGGCCGTCGCGGCTTTCATGCGGTCGGCGCCGCTCTTGGCCTTGATCACTTTCAGGCGCTTGGGCCGTGGCTTGGCCGGTTGCAGGCTGGCGACCGCGAGCAGCTCATCATCGATGACTTCAACGTCCTGCGCTTGCAGCACGCCGCGTCGGGCCGGGCCATACGCGCTCTGGCGAGGCTTGGGCGCGGCGTTGTCCACCGTTGCCAGAAACGGCAGGCGCACCTTCAGCCGACGACGTTGACCGCGCGGCAAGGCTTGCAGCACAAGCGCCGAACCGCCATCGATGGACTCGACCTGTGCCAGCCCCACCACCAGCGGCCAGCCCAGGCTTTCAGCCAGCAGGAAGGGCAACATGCCCGAGCCTTCACCGGTTTCCGCCTGGCTGCCGGTCAACACCACCTGAGCACCGGCATCACGCAGATACTCGGTCAATGCCGGCAGCGCATCGGCACCCTCGGGCTGCTCAAGCACATGCAACTGTTCCAGGCCCATGCCCAGGTAAGCGCGCAGCGCAGGCTCGGCGATGTCGCCGGCATGCAGCACCTGCAAGTTATCCCCAGCCAGTTGCAGGCCCAGTTCCACCGCCCGCGCATCCTGTTCCGCGCGACGCGGCCGACCGGACGTCGGGTGGGCGCCGATGGACACCAGGCTGATGATTTTCGTGCTCATAACCCTTTCCTTCCCTTAAGCCGCATCGCGCTTGGCGTCGTTGCGGTAAGCCTCTACCGCTTCGATCAAGGCTTGAAGAATCTCCGCACTCTCGCCGATCACCGAGAGGTCGGCACGCTTGATCATGTCGCAGCCAGGGTCGAGGTTGATCGCCACCACCTTGTCGCAGGCACCGATGCCCTGCAGGTGCTGGATCGCTCCGGAAATCCCCACGGCCACATAGACCCGTGCAGTCACCCAGGTACCGGATGCCCCGACCTGACGATCGCGGGCCATGAAGCCGTCGTCCACCGCAACCCGCGATGCGCCTTCGGTCGCGCCGAGGGCTTCGGCGGTCCTGTGGAAAAGTCCCCAGTCCTTGACCCCGTTACCGCCGGAGAAAATGAACTCGGCCTCGGCCATCGGAATCGCCGCCGGATCCACCGCCACCGCGCCCAGATCTTCGATCCGCGACAGGCTGCGCGCCACGGCTGTGGATAACTCCACCGGCAATGCTTCATGACGGGTTTCGCTGACCGGTTCGGCGCACTCGGCAGCCGCCAGAATCAAGCGCGCCAGCGGACGGGCAAGGTCTTGCAGACCGGCACCGGCGCGGCCGATGCACTCCTGATCCTTGACCTGCCAGACCCGCGTCGCCGGGCGTTCGCCCAGGGCGGCGGCAAAGCGCCGACCCAGTTCCCCGCCACCGGTGCGACTGTCCGGCAACAACCAGTGTCGTGGGCTGAACTGGTTATCCACAGCCCGCAGGCCCTGGACCCGCTGTTCCGGTGCATAACCGTTGAATTCTTCACCTTCCAGCACCAGCAGGCGATCGACGCCCGCCGTGGCAAAAGCGCTTTCCTTATGCTCGCCGAACACCACGGCCAGCACCGCGCCGTCCTTGCCGGCCAGTTGATGGGCCAGGCCCAGCAGGTCGCGGTCATGACTGCTCAAGCGGCCACCGACCATATCCGGCACCACGCTGATGTAAAACGCCGGCGCGGCAACCTGGTGCAATGGCAATTGCACTTCGACAGCGGCTGTACGTTTATTCGTCCCGCCCTGCTGGGCGCCGCTGCGGTCGATGCGCTTGATGCCGTTGGGGCCGATAAAGCCAATGCCATGGGGATTCTTGCGGATGACACCGTTAGGCCCCATCCAGCTGTGTTGCACCGGTTGCATGGCCGCGTGCAATGGATGCAGGCGGTTGCGGGCAATCCATTCGGCCCGCGGGTCGCGGCGGATAATGTCGCTCATCAGTGGGCCTCCGCAGGTTCGCGCTTGACGGGTGTCTTGGCGGGTGCGGCGTCTTCGAGCAACGCATCGGCCACCAGTTCGGCGA
Organism: Pseudomonas sp. GNP012; assembly: GCF_054343835.1. Lineage (NCBI taxonomy): Bacteria > Pseudomonadati > Pseudomonadota > Gammaproteobacteria > Pseudomonadales > Pseudomonadaceae > Pseudomonas > Pseudomonas sp. GNP012. The sequence goes on from NZ_JBTGUU010000001.1 coordinate 4,996,052, forward strand.
TATCCTTGATCAGCGGCCGGGGTTCGACCACACCTTCAAGCATCGCGGTGCACTGTGGACAACCCACGGCCACCAGTTCGGCACCGGTTTCGCGGATGTCTTCCATGCGCATGTCAGGAATGCGTTGCTTGCCCGGAATGTCGGTGATCGGCGCACCGCCGCCACCGCCGCAGCAGCGGGAGCGGAAACCGGAACGTTGCATCTCTTTCACTTCGATCCCGAGCGCGCGCAGTACCTCACGCGGCGCCTCGTATTCGCCGTTGTAGCGGCCGAGGTAGCACGGGTCGTGGTAAGTCACGCTGTCGCCTTTGTGCTGACCGAGGTTCAGCGCGCCGGCCTGGATGATTTCCGCCATGTAGGTGCTGTGGTGCTGCACCAGGTAGTTGCCATCGAAGGCGCCGTACTCGTTTTTCAGCACGTGGAAACTGTGCGGATCGCAGGTGACGATGCGGTTGAAGCTGTACTTGGCCAGGGTCTGGATGTTGCGTTTGGCCAACAGCTGGAAGGTCGCTTCATCGCCCAGGCGCCGGGCCACGTCACCGCTGTCGCGTTCTTCCAGGCCGAGCACGGCGAAGTCGATTTTCGCCGCCTTGAGCACTTTGACGAAGGCGCGCAGGGTGCGCTGGTTGCGCATGTCGAAGGCGCCGTCGCCAACCCAGAACAGGACGTCGGTGGATTTCTTTTCGCTGAGCAGGTTGAGGTTCAAGTCTGCCGCCCAGTTCATCCGCCCGCCCGGCGCAAAGCCGCCCGGGTTGTCGGTGGCGATCAGGTTTTCCAGGACTTCGGCGCCCTTGTTCGGGGTCGCGCCTTTTTCCAGGGTCAGGTGACGGCGCATGTCGACGATGGCATCGACGTGCTCGATCATCATCGGGCACTCCTCGACGCAGGCACGGCAGGTGGTGCAGGACCACAGGGTCTCGGCGTCCACCAGTCCGTTGACGATCGGTTGATGCGGATTGCCAGCGTGCTCGCCAATCGCTTTGCCGGGATATGGGCTGCCAGCGAATTTGGCATCGGTGCCACCGGCCAGGCCGACGACCATGTCCTGAATCAGTTTTTTCGGGTTCAGTGGCTGGCCAGCGGCGAAGGCCGGGCACGCCGCTTCGCATTTACCGCACTGCACGCAGGCGTCGAAACCGAGCAACTGGTTCCAGGTGAAATCCTTGGGTTTTTCCACGCCCAGTGGCGCACTCAGGTCGCTAAGATCCAGCGGTTTCAAACCGGTGGAACGGCCGCCGCCAAAACGTTCGGCGCGACGGTGCCAGGCCAGGTGCAGTGCGCCGGCAAAGGCGTGCTTCATCGGCCCGCCCCAGGTCATGCCGAAGAACAGCTCCGACACACCCCACAACACGCCAACTCCGAGAATCGCTGCCAACAGCCAGCCGCCGAAGTTTTCCGGGAGGATGCCCGCCACCGGCAGGGTCAACAGGAAGAACGAGGCCGAGAATGCCAGCAGGCTTTTCGGCAGGCGCATCCACGGGCCTTTCGACAGACGCGACGGCGGGTTGCGCCGACGCAGGTAAACGAAGATCGCGCCAACGAACATCACCGCCGACATCAGCAGCAGCGCATAGCCGAGGAAGCGGTTATGCAGGCCGAAACCATGCACCAGAATCGCCAGCACGATGGACGCCACCGCACCGCCGGCTGTGGCGACGTGGGTGTTGGCAATGTATTTGTCCCGCGCCACCACATGGTGCAAATCGACCATGTAGCGCTTGGGCATGGCGAACAGTCCACCGATCAGGTCGACTTTCGAAGCCCGGCCCCGGCGCCACATGGCCACCCGCCGCAACGCGCCCAGGACACCAAGGCCCAGGGCTGCGAACAACAGGATTGGAAGAAGGGTGTTCAACATGGTGAAGCTCCCACCAGAACATCTTGGAGAAACGCGGTCAGCGGTTCCTGTGGGAGCGGGCTTGCCCGCGAAAGCGGTGGGTCAGTCGACATCAATGTCGGCAGACAGATTGCATTCGCGGGCAAGCCCGCTCCCACAGGGTCAAGTGCAGCCTTTAGAAATCCTTGCACAACCGCAGCGCGTCATAGATCGCCGCGTGCACGTTACGCTGGGCCACGCAGTCGCCGATGCGGAACAGCAGGTAGCCGTCGCCGCTCTGTTCCAGGCAAGGTTGCGGCTTGATCGCGAACAAGGCTTCGACATCGATCTGGCCTTTGTTGCGCGAGCCTTCCTTCAGCGCGTAGTAGATTTCTTCGTCCGGACGCACGCCGTTTTCCACGACCACCTGGTCGACCACCCGCTCCTCTTTGGCGCCGGTGTATTCGTTTTCCAGTACCGCTACGAGCTTGTCGCCTTCGCGGTAGACCTTCTCCAGCATCATGTCGCCGGTCATGATCACTTCTTTCGGGTACATGCTGCGGTAGTAAGTCGGGAACGATGTACCCCCGATGGCGACGCCCGGCTTGATGTCGTCGGTAACGATCTCGACCTGGCTGCCCTTGTCGGCGATGAAGTCAGCGGTCGACATGCCGGTGAATTCGCAAATGGTGTCGTAGACCAGCACGTTCTTGCCCGGTGCAACCTTGCCGTCGAGGATGTCCCAGCTGCTGACCACCAGGCCTTCAGCTGCGCCCCAGTGCTCGTTCTGCTCGATGAACGGATGACCGCCGACGGCCAGCACCACCACGTCCGGACGCAGGTCCATGATGGTTGGCGCGTCAGCCGCGGTACCCAGGCGCAGGTCGACTTTCAACCGCGCCAGTTCCAGTTGATACCAGCGGGTGATACCGGCGATCTGGTCCCGTTGCGGGGCTTTCGATGCGGTGGTGATCTGCCCGCCGATGAATTCCTTTTTCTCGAACAGGGTCACGTCGTGGCCACGCTCGGCGGCCACGCGGGCGGCCTCCATCCCGGCAGGACCGGCGCCGACCACCACCACCTTGCGTTTCACGCCAGTGGTTTTTTCGATGATGTGCGGCAGGCCCATGTATTCACGAGAGGTAGCAGCGTTCTGAATGCACAGTACATCCAGGCCCTGATACTGACGGTCGATGCAGTAGTTGGCACCGACGCATTGTTTGATCTGGTCGATCTGGCCCATCTTGATCTTGGCGATCAGGTGCGGGTCGGCGATGTGCGCGCGGGTCATGCCGACCATGTCGACGTAACCGCCTTCCAGGATACGCGTGGCCTGGTTCGGGTCCTTGATGTTCTGCGCGTGCAGCACCGGAACCTTGACCACTTCCTTGATGCCGGCAGCCAGATGCAGGAACGGCTCCGGCGGATAACTCATGTTCGGAATCACGTTGGCCAGGGTGTTGTGGGTGTCGCAACCCGAGCCCACGACACCGATGAAGTCGAGCATGCCGGTGTCGTCGTAATACTTGGCGATCTGCTTCATGTCTTCGTGGGACAGGCCATCCGGGTGGAACTCGTCACCACAGATGCGCATGCCCACGCAGAAATCGTCACCGACCTCGGCGCGTACGGCTTTCAAGACTTCCAGACCGAACTTCATCCGGCCTTCGAAGGTGCCGCCCCATTCGTCGGTACGCTTGTTGACCCGTGGGCTCCAGAACTGGTCGATCATGTGCTGATGCACCGCCGACAGTTCGACACCGTCCAGGCCACCGGCCTTGGCGCGGCGGGCCGCTTGAGCGTAGTTACCGATCACCCGCCAGATTTCTTCCGGCTCGATGGTTTTGCAAGTGGCACGGTGCACCGGCTCGCGCACACCCGACGGAGACATCAGCGTCGGCCAGTTGAAGCCGTCCCAACGCGAGCGACGGCCCATGTGGGTAATCTGAATCATGATCTTGGCGCCGTGCTTATGCATGGCATCGGCCAGATTCTGGAAGTGCGGAATGATGCGGTCGGTGGACAGGTTCACCGAACTCCACCACTCCTGCGGGCTGTCGATGGCCACCACGGACGAACCGCCGCAAATCGCCAGGCCGATCCCGCCCTTGGCTTTCTCTTCGTAGTACTTGACGTACCGATCGGTGGTCATGCCGCCGTCGGTGGCATAAACCTCGGCGTGCGCGGTGCTGAGCACGCGGTTACGGATGGTCAGTTTGCCGATCTGGATCGGCTGGAACATTGCTTCGAAAGCCATGGCGGGTTCCTCGACTTACAACGGCTTGACGATGAACAAGCCGTCTTCGTGGCCCTCTTCGGAGCCACCGTAGACTTGCTCGGCCACGGTGCGGATCTTGCTGCCGCGAGCGGCGAGGATCTGGTCCATCGCGCCGGCAAACCAGCCAGTGAACATGTAGTCGACCTTGCGCCCGACCTTGCCGTACACATAGACGAACGCCGAGTGCTCGAGCTTGACGCTGGCGGTGCCTTTGTCGAGGTCGATGTCCTGGATCTTGAACAGGCCCCAGCCGCGCTGCGACAGGCGCTTCATGTAGTGCTCGAACACCGCGACACCTTCCAGGCCATGGCATTCGGCTTCTTTTTCACACCAGTGCCAGGCGGACTTGTAGCCGGCCTTGTAGAGGATTTCGGCATAGGCTTCAGCGCCCAGCACTTCCTCGATGCCCATGTGGTTGTTGACGAAGAAATGCCGTGGCACGTACAGCATCGGCAGGGCGTCGGACGTCCAGACACCGGTCTCGCTGTCGACTTCGATTGGCAATTGCGGGGCGATCTTGGCCATGGAAACTTAACTCCAGAAAAATTTTTGTGTTGCCCCCGGCGCGGGCGGCCGGGGGAAAGGATTCAGAGGTGCAGTGGCTTACTCGCCCCAAACGTCCTTGAGGACGTTCACCCAGTTTTCGCCCATGATCTTGCGTACCACTCGCTCGGAGTGGCCGCGCTTGAGCAGGGTCTCGGTCAGGTTCGGGAACTCGCCCACGGTGCGGATGCCCAGCGGGTTGATGATCTTGCCGAAGCTGGTCAGGCGGCGGGCGTAGCCCTTGTCGTGGGTCAGGTATTCGAAGAAGTCCTGGCCATGGCCCTGGGTGAAGTCGGTACCGATGCCGATGGCGTCTTCGCCGACTATGTTCATCACGTACTCGATGGCTTCGGCGTAGTCGTCGATGGTCGAGTCGATACCCTTGGCGAGGAATGGCGCGAACATGGTGACGCCGACAAAGCCGCCGTGGTCGGCAATGAACTTGAGTTCTTCATCGGACTTGTTGCGTGGGTGCTCCTTGAGCCCCGACGGCAGGCAGTGGGAGTAGCAGACCGGCTTTTTCGACTCGAGGATGACTTCTTCGGACGTCTTGGAGCCGACGTGGGACAGGTCGCACATCACTCCAACGCGGTTCATCTCGGCGACGATTTCGCGACCGAAGCCCGACAGGCCGCCATCACGCTCGTAGCAACCGGTGCCCACCAGGTTCTGGGTGTTGTAGCACATCTGCACGATACCGACGCCGAGCTGCTTGAACACCTCGACATAGCCGATCTGGTCTTCATAGGCATGGGCGTTCTGGAAGCCGAAGAGGATGCCGGTCTTGCCCTGCTCCTTGGCCTTGCGGATGTCGGCGGTGGTACGCACCGGCATCACCAGGTCGCTGTTCTCGCGGATCAGCTTCTGGCTCGCGGCAATGTTGTTGACGGTAGCCTGAAAGCCCTCCCACACCGACACGGTGCAGTTGGCTGCGGTCAAACCGCCCTTGCGCATGTCTTCGAACAGTTCACGGTTCCACTTGGCAATAATCAGCCCGTCGATAACGATGCTGTCGGCGTGCAATTCGGCTGGGCTCATCAGGCTGTCCCCTTATTAGCGATTCATGCGCCGAATCGTCTGCCGGCGCTTTGGGGCCAGCATATGCCTCGGTGCCTCGGCGACCGGGTGCAAAAACGACAGGGGGTTTGCCGAAAGCGTCAATCCGCGACAAAGGGTCGTCTCCTGGCCTATTCAGCGACCTGTTCAAGGCCCTCGGCTTGGGCCAGAATTCGCTGCATCACTGGAATAGAGCGGCGACCTGAATGAAATCCATCCTTCTGGCTTTGGCATTGATTGCGACCGGCGTACACGCAGCGCAGGAGTCCGACGACAACCCGTGCGATAAAGTCGAAAACGACGTCCAGACCCTCGAGTGCTCGGCCTTCAGCAAAACCAGCGCCGAAGACCTGCTCAAGGAAAACCTCCAAGGCCTGAGCGACCGCATGCAGTCGCAATACGGCAAAAACCCGTCGCAACTGGCCGACATCACCGCCAAGCTCAAGGCCGCCCAACAGCAATGGCTGAAGACCCGGGATGCCGACTGCGCCGTCGAAGCCTTCCCGGCCACCAGTGGCAGCAAGGCGTTCACCATTGCCCAGAACGACTGCATTGCGCGGATGAGTGATGAACGGTCGGAGTTTTTGGAGTCGATTGGGCAGGAATGATCCATTCGCCAGCCAACTTGAGCTGTAAGCTGCACGCTTCAGCCAGTAAAGGGATTCAACATGAAAGTCTGCGGCATCGAAATCAAAGGCAGCGAAGCGATCATCGCCGTGGCCACGCTGGACGGTCAGGCCCTGAGCCATGTCGCCCTCGCCACCAAGAAAATTGCCCTGGATGATGACGATGACGCCGCCAATGTCAAAGTGTTCGCAGCCCAGGTCGCTTCGTTTGTCCGGGAGAACTCCATCGACCGCATCGCGATCAAAAAGCGCAGCAAGAAAGGCGAATTCGCCGGTGGGCCGACCACGTTCAAGATCGAAGGGGTTTTCCAGTTATTGGAGAATTGCGAGGTGACGCTGCTGTCTCCGCAGACCATCAATGCCCAGGCTAAAAAGCACAATTTCGAACTGCCGGGGACGCTGAACAAGTATCAGCATGAGGCGTACAAGGTGGCGTGTTCGGTGCTGATGAAGAAGTAAATCAGCTCGGCACCTGTTATTTCTGACAGTAGTCAATCCGGCAAAAGCGGCGCATACATTGGGCATCTTCCATCAGCGCTCAACGATCATATGGCCGCCAACCTACACCGCTCCACCCCAACCTTGATGGCACAGGACCCACGCCACCATGAGATTCGCAGCGTGGCCTACTATCGCGCACATCCGGAGGAAACGCCGAAACCGCGCATTACCCGTCAGGCCTACAGCACGAACGGACACCTGAGCGACGGCTGGGACCCACACCTATGGGCAACGCAAGGCAAGCCTAATCTGACCATGGTGTACGGCCTCTCCGGCGAACCATTACTGAACAGCAGTGTTGATGGCGGCTGGAAAGCAAGACTGCCGGGCGCCAGCGGCGAGCTTCGATTCGAGTGGGATGGTCGGAACAATCAACGTCAGATCGAGTACGACAACCTGTTACGCCCGATCGCCATCTCAGAGCAAGCTGTCAACGCCGCCTCTGCCACGACTGAGCGGATGGTCTATGCCGACAGCGGCGCCGAGTACAGCCCACATAATCAGTGCGGACGCCTTATTCGCCACGACGACACGGCTGGCTGTCTGCATCTCGAGGAATACAGCCTCGCGGGCGCTCGGTTAAGCGAATCCCGACAGTTCATGAACGAGCTGTCCGCAGTCAATTGGCCAGAGCGCTTGACTGACCGCGACAGCAAACTCGAAGCCGAAGGTGAAACCACCCAATGGCGTTTCAATGCCCTGGACAACCTGGTGACCCAGACCGATGCTCGGGACAACCAAAGGCTATTGGGCTATGACATCGCAGGCCAGCTCATACAGGTAGCCCTCAAACGCAGGCATCTGCCGGACAAAACGCTACTCAGTAACAGGCGCTACAACGTCAGTGGTCAGATCGAGCACGAAACTGCCGGCAATGGTGTTACGACAACTCGCCGTTATGACCTTCAAAACGATCGCCTGTTGCAACTCACCTCAAGCCGTTCAGGCCATGCTCTCCAGGACCTTGCCTACACCTACGATCCTGTCGGCAATATCACTCGGATCCGGGACTCGGTCGCAGCGATACGCTACTTCAGGAACCAGCGTACTGACCCCGCCAACGACTATCGGTATGACACGCTTTCTCAACTGATAGAGGCAAGCGGTCGAGAATCCGTTGCCGCGAGCCAGGGTCCCTTAACGCGCCCGTCGCAATCGACAGTGACAAGTAGTTACAAACAGACATTCTCATATGATCCCGCAGGAAACCTGCAAACCCTCATCCATGAGGGCCTTCGAGGTTACACCCGTGAGATGGTGAGCGAGCCTTCAAGTAACCGAAGCTTGCCTAAACCGCAGACAGGCGAGCCGGACTTCATCAAGAGCTTCGACAGCAACGGCAACTTGTTGATCCTGTCCCCTGGCGCACAAATCATGCACTGGGACAGTCGCAATCAACTCAGCGAGGTCATTCAGGTCACCAGACACGATGAACCGAATGATGATGAACTCTATCGATATGACGGCCACGGCCAGCGACTACGCAAGGTACTCCATCGCAAGACAAAATCTGCAACCTTAACCACAGAAGTGCGTTATCTGCCCGGGTTGGAGATCCATTACAACGGTCGCGAAGAAGTCCGGTATGTCGTGAATGTTGACGCTGGAGATTGCAACGCGCGGGTTTTGCATTGGTACGAAGACCCGCCCGAAGGCATCGCCAACGACCAGATTCGTTACAGCCTGGGCGATCACCTTGGATCCTGCACGCTGGAACTGGACGAGGATGCCGCGCTGATCAGCCAGGAGGGTTATTACGCCTTTGGCGGCACCGCCTGGTGGCTCGCCCGAAGTGAAACCGAGGCCAGCTACAAGACACTCCGATACTCCGGAAAGGAACGGGATGCCACCGGGCTTTATTACTACGGGCTTCGTTACTACGCACCCTGGCTACAGCGCTGGATCAACCCGGATCCGGCGGGTGACATCGATGGTTTGAACCGCTACCGGATGGTTCAGAACAATCCACTGCGCTTCAAGGACAGCCAGGGGCTTGCACCGGTTGAGCCCATGAATGAAATGGAACAGGAAATGATCGCCGCCGGGCAGGAAATACTTTATCGGCGGGCAGATGATTTACCGAAAGAACAGAGGCGTGAATTCGAGAGCGATTTCTCGGCCATGATCGACTTCACGAATAATGCGATTTTGTCCCTCAACGAACCAAAACTATCCAAAGAGACGCGAACAAAACTGAGAAATATCTACGGTCAAAGAAAGAGCAAACAATATCTGAGAATTGCTGCGAAGGCGGCCAAAGAAAAACTTGAAAGCATCCTTTCTGGCGCATTAGAGGATTATGTTAGCGGTGATCGCTTTGTCTTCACCAAGAACAATCCACACGAGCCTAGTGAGCGGGCATTTTCAGATCCGACAGAAGCCAAGGCGAGTAAATCTATCTACTTCAACGTCAAGGCACGTGAACAATCGGCAATCTACAGGACAGGGACAATCTTTCATGAACTTAGCCATGTCCATGGCGAAACCCTTGACTACTGGAATTTGTTTTCAGCCTCCTCTCGTGACGATACAGAAGCAGTTAGCGATGCAACCATGAAGGAAGACCTTGAGGAGTCCTTACGGATTGCCGAAAACACTCCCGATCTGTCAGAAATCGGAGACAGACAAAAAAGCTCCATACAAGAACATGTACGCCTAGCACAAGAAACGTACCCAACTTCGGAGCTCCAGGCATGGAATGCCCAAATAGCAATCACCACTCACAACGCTGACAGCCTTACCGCTCTAGCCCTCCAGTTCAAGTCCCGGCAGTTGCACTAAATAACTGGCTCCTCTGTGGGAGGAGGTTGCGGCACACCGGCACCTTGCCGAGCGCCAACACTATGCCGATCCTCCCGCGGGCACCGCTCATATTTCGCCCGATAACTGCGGGTGAAATACGACGGCGATTCAAACCCGCAGGCAATGCTCACCTCCAATACGCTCATGTCGGTCTGGCGCAGCAACTGCCGCGCTTTTTCCAAGCGTAACCGCAGATAGAAATTGCTTGGCGTGTCGTTCAAATGCAACCGAAACAGTCGCTCCAACTGCCGCCGCGTCACCTTGATCGATTCCGCCAGTTCCAGCGTACTCAGCGGCGGTTCGCTGTGCTGTTCCATCTCGCCGATCACATGCACCAGCTTCTTGTTGCTGATGCCGTAGCGCGTGGCGACTTCCATGCGTTGGTGGTCTTTGCGCGGGCGGATGCGGCCGAGTACGAACTGTTCGCTGACCTGGATCGCCAGTTCCGGGCCGTGGGCCTGGGCGATCAGATCCAGCATTAAATCGATGGAGGCAGTACCACCGGCGGAGGTGATGCGCCGGCGGTCGATCTCGAACAGTTCCTGGGTGACACTGAGCTGCGGATAGGACTCCTTGAAGGCGTCGATGGCTTCCCAGTGCAGGGTCAGGCGATGGCCTTCGAGCAAACTGGCCTCGGCGAGGATGAAACTGCCGGTATCGATGGCGCCGAGGGTCACGCCTTCGTTGTCCAGTCGGCGCAACCAATGCTCAAGCGCCGGGGTGGCGAATTTCAGAGGTTCGAAGCCGGCGACCACCAATAATGTCGCGCCTTTCTTCAGCGGCTCCAGCGCCGCATCGGCGTTGACCGACATACCGTTGCTGGCCAGCACTGCCCCGCCATCGGCGCTCAGCACATGCCAGCGATAAAGCTCGCCGCGAAAGCGATTGGCGACCCGCAACGGCTCGATGGCCGAGATAAATCCGATGGCCGAGAAACCCGGCATCAACAAGAAATAGAAATCCTGGGACATGGAGCGCACTCGCTTAGCAGGTAACAAGAGGCCAGGTAACGAGAGGGCGGGCAGCGTAGGGATGTTGATACGCCAGTTGCTGGCGGCTTTCAAGAGCGCAGGTCGCTGCAGTGCAAGAGCTGGTCGCCGCAGTGCGCTTTCATCGGTGCTTTGCTGCGTAACTTGGCATCACCGGCGCATCAGACACCGGAACTCACAATAAACGAACTGCCGAGGAACCTGAGAATGAAACGACTGATCAGCAGCTGTGTTCTTGCACTCAGTGGTACCGCGTTACTGAGCGCCAGTGTCATGGCCGCCGAACCCGCCGCATGCCAGAACGTGCGCATGGGTGTAGTGAACTGGACCGATGTGATCGCCACCAGTGCCATGACCCAGGTATTGCTCGATGGCCTCGGCTACAGCACCAAACAAACCAGCGCCTCCCAGCAAATCATCTTCGCCGGGATCCGCGACCAGCGTCTGGACCTGTTCCTCGGTTACTGGAACCCGCTGATGACCCAGACCATCACCCCGTTCGTCGATGCCAAACAGGTCAAGGTGCTTGAAGCGCCAAGCCTGCAAGACGCCCGTGCGACCCTCGCCGTGCCGACCTACCTCGCCGAAAAGGGCCTGAAAACCTTCGCTGATATCGCCAAATTCGAAAAAGAACTGGGCGGCAAGATCTACGGCATCGAGCCTGGCTCGGGCGCCAACACCCAGATCAAGGCGATGATCTCCAAGAACCAGTTCGGCCTCGGCAAGTTCCAGCTGGTCGAGTCCAGCGAAGCCGGCATGCTCGCGGCGGTGGATCGCGCCGTGCGTCGCAACGAAGCCGTGGTGTTCTTCGGCTGGGCGCCGCACCCGATGAACGTCAACGTAAAAATGACCTACCTCACCGGCAGCGAAGACGCCCTCGGCCCGAACGAAGGCAAGGCCACCGTGTGGACCGTCACCGCACCGACCTACGCCCAGCAATGCCCGAACATCGGTCGCCTGCTGAGCAACCTGACGTTCACCGCCGAAGACGAGAGCCGGATGATGCAGCCACTGCTGGATCACAAGGACCCTCTCGAGTCGGCCAAACAATGGCTCAAGGATCACCCGCAGGACAAAAAACGCTGGCTTGAAGGCGTCACCACCTTCGATGGCAAACCAGCCGCTGAAAACCTGCAACTGACCAGTAAATAAACCCGAACCCACCACCGTCTCGCAGCCCCAAGGGGCTGTGAACGGGATCACCACGCCTGGCCAAAACCAAAAACCCGCCTGTAAGGAACCGCCAAATGAACCACGACGTCATCATCACCTGCGCACTCACCGGTGCTGGCGACACGACCAGCAAGAGCCCACACGTGCCGGTCACCCCAAAACAGATCGCGGCTGCCGCCGTGGAAGCCGCCAAGGCCGGTGCCACCGTGGTTCACTGCCATGTGCGCGACCCGCAAACCGGCAAGTTCAGCCGTGATGTGGCGCTGTATCGCGAGGTGATGGAGCGTATCCGCGAGGCGGACGTGGACATCATCGTCAACCTCACTGCCGGCATGGGCGGCGACCTGGAAATCGGTGCCGGCGAAAATCCGATGGAGTTCGGCCCGAACACCGATCTGGTCGGCCCGCTGACTCGTCTGGCCCATGTCGAAGAACTGCTGCCGGAAATCTGCACCCTCGATTGCGGCACCCTGAACTTCGGCGACGGCGACACCATTTACGTTTCTACCCCGGCCCAGCTGCGCGCTGGCGCCAAACGCATTCAAGAGCTGGGCGTGAAGGCCGAGCTGGAAATCTTCGACACCGGTCACCTGTGGTTCGCCAAGCAGATGATCAAGGAAGGCCTGCTCGACAACCCGTTGTTCCAGCTGTGCCTGGGCATCCCGTGGGGTGCGCCGGCGGACACCACCACCATGAAAGCCATGGTCGACAACCTGCCCGCCGACGCGGTCTGGGCCGGCTTCGGTATCGGTCGCATGCAGATGCCGATGGCGGCGCAAGCAGTGTTGCTCGGCGGCAACGTGCGGGTAGGGCTGGAAGACAACCTGTGGCTGGACAAGGGCGTGCTGGCGACCAACGGCCAACTGGTCGAACGCGCCACGGAAATCCTCAGCCGCCTTGGTGCCCGCGTGCTCACCCCCGCTGAAGGCCGCAAGAAAATGGGCCTGACCCAGCGCGGTTAATTCAAAACAACTTTCCCCCTGTGGGAGCGAGCCTGCTCGCGAAGGCGGCATGACTGACGCAAGAGATCTGTCGGATGTACCGGCCTCTTCGCGAGCAGGCTCGCTCCCACAGTTTTTTTCGAGCCAAATTCAGGAAGTCACCATGACCTTCATCACCGAAATCAAAACCTTCGCCGCCCTGGGCAGCGGTGTCATCGGCAGCGGCTGGGTGTCCCGCGCCCTCGCCCATGGCCTGGACGTAGTGGCCTGGGACCCGGCTCCCGGTGCCGAAGCCGCACTGCGCAAACGCGTCGCCAATGCCTGGGGCGCACTGGAGAAACAAGGCCTGGCGCCGGGTGCATCGCAGGACCGCCTGCGCTTTGTCGCAACCATCGAAGAATGCGTTCGCGACGCTGACTTCATCCAGGAAAGTGCCCCGGAACGCCTTGAACTGAAACTGGACCTGCACAGCAAAATCAGCGCGGCAGCCAAGCCCAATGCGTTGATCGGCTCCAGCACCTCCGGTCTGTTGCCGAGCGAGTTCTACGAGAGTGCCACACACCCGGAGCGTTGCGTGGTCGGTCACCCGTTCAACCCGGTTTACCTGCTGCCGCTGGTCGAAGTGGTCGGCGGTAAAAACACCGCGCCCGAAGCCGTGCAAGCGGCGATGAAAGTCTATGAATCCCTGGGGATGCGCCCGTTGCACGTGCGCAAGGAAGTGCCGGGCTTCATCGCCGACCGCCTGCTCGAAGCGCTGTGGCGTGAGGCGCTGCACCTGGTCAACGACGGCGTGGCGACTACCGGTGAAATCGACGATGCGATCCGCTTTGGCGCGGGCCTGCGCTGGTCGTTCATGGGCACCTTCCTGACCTACACCCTGGCCGGTGGTGATGCCGGCATGCGTCACTTCATGGCGCAGTTCGGCCCGGCGTTGCAGTTGCCGTGGACTTACCTGCCGGCGCCGGAACTGACCGACAAACTGATCGACGACTTGGTCGATGGCACCAGCGATCAACTGGGTAAACACAGCATTTCAGCGCTGGAGCGCTATCGTGATGACTGCCTGCTGGCAGTGCTCGAGGCGGTCAAGACCACCAAAGAGAAGCATGGGATGGCCTTCAGCGAGTAAGCCCAGGCTGTGGGGCCAGCAGCATTGGCCCCATCGCGAGCAAGCTCGCTCCCACAGGGGATCTGCTGAGTGACATAGATTGTATTCACACTGCACATCACTGTGGGAGCGAGCTTGCTCGCGATAGCGGCAGTCCAGTCACCACACAAATTGGATCAGAAACCATGCCCACCCTCACCACCTACCAAACCACCATCATCCCCGACTGGGTCGACTACAACGGCCACCTGCGCGACGCCTTCTACCTGCTGATTTTCAGCTACGCCACCGATGCCCTGATGGATCGCCTGGGCCTGGACAGCGACAGCCGGGAAGCCAGCGGCAACTCGCTGTTCACTCTCGAACTGCACCTCAATTATCTGCACGAAGTGAAACTCGACGCCCAAGTCGAAGTGCACACCCAAATCATTGCCCACGACAGCAAACGCCTGCACCTCTATCACAGCCTGCATCGGGTCGGTGATGCCCAGGAGCTTGCAGGCAACGAACAGATGCTGCTGCACGTGGATCTCGCCGGACCTCGTTCGGCCCCGTTCAGCGAACAGTCCTTGAATCGGCTGCAAGCCATCGTCGCCGAACAGGCGGACCTGCCAACGCCCGGGTACATTGGCCGAGTGATCGCATTACCCCCAAAAAAATAACAAGGAGATCGCCATGAACACCGCCGCTGCATTTGCCGACTTTCGTACCTATCCGTTGATCAGCGCACTGACTGGCGTGCAGACACTGGCGGACCGGGTTCTGGTGAAGTGGGCCGACGATCGCGTCAGCCCTTTCCACCATCAATGGCTGCGGGATAACTGCCCGTGCCCGCAGTGCGTCTACACCGTGACCCGCGAGCAAGTGCTGGAAATCGTCGATGTGGCTCAAGACCTGATGCCCGATAACGCCCGTATCGACACCGAAGGTTGCCTGTCGGTGGATTGGCAGGATGGCCACGCCAGTCGCTTCGATCCCGGCTGGCTGCGCGCCCACGCCTATGACGATGAATCCCGCGCCGAACGCCTGGCACGCAAACCCAAAGCCAGGCTCTGGCACAGCGATTTGCAGTTGCCGGTGTTCGAATATGAAGCACTTATGAACGACCCGCAGGCGTTGCTGCAATGGCTGCTGGCGGTTCGCGATGTCGGCCTGACCCAGGTTCGTGGCGTGCCCACCGAGCCCGGCTCTCTGAAGTTGATCGCGCAACGGATTTCCTTCATCCGCGAGAGCAATTTCGGCGTGCTGTTCAACGTGCAATCCAAAGCCGACGCCGACAGCAACGCCTACACCGCTTTCAACCTGCCGCTGCACAGTGATTTGCCGACCCGAGAGCTGCAACCGGGGCTGCAATTCCTGCATTGCCTGGTCAATGACGCCGAGGGTGGCGAAAGCATTTTTGTCGACGGGTTTGCCATCGCCGAAACGCTGCGCCGAGAAGACCCGGAGTCATTCAAAAGCCTTTGCGAAATCCCCGTAGAGTTTCGCAACAAGGACCGCCACAGCGACTACCGCTGCCTCGCGCCGATCATTGCCCTGGACACGTTGGGGCAGGTATCGGAAATCCGCATGGCGAACTTTCTGCGCGGGCCGTTCGACACCTCGGTGGAGCAGATGCCCAGGCTCTATCACGCCTACCGGCGCTTTATCGCGATGACGCGCGAACCCCGGTTCCGCTTGATGCAGCGGCTCAATCCCGGTGAGCTGTGGTGCTTCGACAACCGTCGCACCCTGCACGCCCGCAACGCCTTCGACCCCGCCACCGGGGCGCGGCACTTCCAGGGTTGCTATGTCGACCGGGATGAGTTGTTGTCGCGGATTCTCGTATTACAACGCTAGACCGCGTCATCGTTCATCGCGGGCAAGCCACGCTCCCACAGGATCGAAGTCACCACAGGTTTGGTGAGCGACGCCCAAACCTGTGGGAGCGTGGCTTGCCCGCGATGGCGTAAGTACCGGCACCTCATATGTCCCTGATTCACTGACAAAAAAAGCCCCGATCAAGCCGTGACAGGATCGAGGCAGAGGGTACTGTTGAGGAGCTGCCGTGCGAGGGTGACCAAACCTTCGTGAAGCGAGCTGAGCCCAGTGTGCCCACTCCTCCAAACGGCAAGTTAGTCGAAAACGACCTGTTCATAGCCATTGCGGCCATTGCGACAATTCGCCCTTGCCGCTACTGCGTGGCCCTACCAGAATCGAGCCACGACACCGTTCCCTGAAGAAGGATTGCGTCATGATGCACGCCGATTTGATAGACCAGGAAGACCTGTTGGGCCAGCTCAAGTCGTTGGGATTCGAGGTGCCCACCGGCGCCACCGCCGAGCAGGCCTGTGAGTGTGCGGTACGGGGTTTGAACGATGTACGGGCGATGACACTGCGCACCATGGTCAAGCAGATGTACACCAGCAGCGCGACCATCCTGCCGGCGGTGCGCCAAGCGATCGACAAGCAGTTGTTGCCGGCATTGGCGGAGTATCAGCAGAGCCACACAGGCCGATAAAAATCCTTCGCGGGCAAGCCCGCTCCCACAGGCTTTGAGTCAGAGCATTAATTTTGTGCTCGACACAAAGCCCTGTGGGAGCGGGCTTGCCCGCGATTGAAGGCGCCTCGGTTTAAAGCCTTACACTGGCAAACGTCGACTCATTACGCGCCTGGCTCAACGCCGACAACGGCCCGGACAACGGCGACAGCACCAAGGCTTGCGGCAACGGCATCATCGCCACTTGCTGGGTAGTGTTGGAGCCTACGCGCTCGTCACGCGGCGGAATGCCGAAGTATTCGCGGTAGCACTTGGAGAAGTGCGGCGTGGACACGAAACCGCACACCGACGCCACTTCGATGATCGACATCGGCGTTTGCTTGAGCAGTTGCCGGGCGCGGATCAGGCGCAGCTTGAGGTAGTAACGCGACGGCGAACAGTGCAGGTATTTCTGGAACAGGCGCTCGAGCTGACGACGGGATACCGCGACATAGACGGCCAGTTCGTCGAGATCGATCGGCTCTTCGAGGTTGGCTTCCATCAGCGCAACGATTTCCTGCAGTTTTGGCTGATTCGTACCGAGCATGTGCTTGAGCGGCACACGCTGGTGATCCTGCTCGTTGCGGATGCGCTCGTAGACGAACATTTCCGAAATGGCCGCCGACAGTTCACGGCCGTGATCGCGGCTGATCAGGTGCAGCATCATGTCCAGCGGCGCGGTGCCGCCGGAGCTGGTGAAACGGTTACGGTCGAGAGTGAACAGGCGGGTACTCATGGCCACCCGCGGGAAAGCTTCCTGCATGGCTGCCAGGCATTCCCAGTGCACGCTGCAATCGAAGCCGTCGAGCAGGCCGGCGCAGGCCAGGGCCCAGCTGCCGGTGCACACCGCGCCGAGGCGGCGGGACTGGCGGGCCTGGCTTTGCAGCCATGACACGTGTTCACGGGTAACAGTGCGTTGAATACCGATACCGCCGCAGACGATGACGGTGTCCATTGGCGGAGCTTTGTGCATGGAGGCGTCGGGGGTGATCTGCAGGCCATCACTGGCCCAGACCTGGCCGCCATCGACGGTGAGGGTGGTCCAACGGTACAGCTCGCGACCGGACAACTGGTTGGCCATGCGCAGGGGTTCCACTGCGGACGCCAGAGAAATCAGCGTGAAATTGTCCAGCAGCAGAAAGCCGATGGATTGAGGCGCACGGTTCTGGGGTTGGGCCCCGGAGTTGAACGTCGTCATCGCGGTATCTCCTCACACAAAGCGGGTGATGGCCTCAGGCGGAGGCTCTTGTTATTGCCGGCGTTCTCGCGTGGGAGACGGGCTTTGTAATGACAGAGCAATTGCCGTGCCTAAATTTGAATGCACGTTCAATAACTCCTAAAAACGACGTCGGAATGTGTCTATATATGTCTTGCAAGATGTGGGGATTTAAATGGCCATCAGGACTGGCAAGCGCCCCGGCTCACGAGCGGTGAGCAATTCGGTAGCACTTGTGGGAACAGGGCTGAAACGATCCCGGAAAGAGTGTCACCGCAGGCACGGGGTGACGGGCGGTCAGGGTCGGTTTCGATCCCTGACCTTGAGGTCATGATTTACCTGTTTGCGACGCGCCAAAAGGTGGCATGTGTTGTTGCAGGTGTTCACTTAACGCGCAATTTTGACTGGTCTGGCCCCTTCGCGAGCAAGCCCGCTCCCACATTTGGAATGCGTGCCCCTGTGGGAGCGGGCTTGCTCGCGAAGAATGCGACTCGGTGTTACTGACTCAACACTCCACCGCACTGACCGCCAACCCACCCCGCGATGTCTCCTTATATTTGTCATGCATGTCGGCACCGGTATCGCGCATGGTGCGGATTACCCGATCCAGCGAAATAAAGTGCTGGCCATCGCCCCGCAATGCCATCTGCGCAGCGTTGATCGCCTTCACCGCTGCAATCGCGTTGCGCTCGATGCACGGCACCTGGACCAGTCCACCCACCGGGTCGCAGGTCAGGCCGAGGTTGTGCTCCAGACCGATTTCCGCCGCGTTGCATAGTTGCTCTGGCGTGGCGCCAAGGATTTCCGCCAGCCCGGCGGCCGCCATGGCGCAGGCCGAACCGACTTCGCCCTGACAACCGACTTCGGCACCGGAGATCGAGGCGTTCTTCTTGCACAGGATGCCCACCGCCGCCGCACCGAGGAAGTAGTCGACGACATTGGCGTCGGTCACAGCCTCACTGAACTTCATGAAGTAGTGCAGCACGGCCGGAATGATCCCCGCCGCGCCGTTGGTCGGTGCCGTGACCATGCGCCCGCCGGCGGCGTTTTCTTCGTTGACCGCCAGGGCGAAAAGGTTGACCCATTCCATGGCGCTCAAGGTCGAGCCAATCACGTTGGGTTTGTTCAGCTCCTGCAGGCTGCGATGCAGCTTCGCAGCGCGGCGGCGCACGTTCAGCCCGCCGGGCAGGATGCCTTCGTGTTTCAGACCCTGTTCGACGCAATCCTGCATGGCGCGCCAGAGCTTCATCAGACCGCTGCGGATTTCCTCTTCGCTGCGCCAGACTTTCTCGTTGGCCATCATTAATTCAGCCACGCGCAGGTTGTGCTTCTTGCACAGCTGCAACAGCTCGGCGGCGCTGGAAAAGTCATAAGGAAGTACGGTGCGATCCAGATCCACGACACCGCTGGAAGCTTGCGCCTCATCGACGACAAAACCGCCGCCGACCGAATAGTAGGTGTCGCGATGCAATTCACCGTCATCGCCTTCGACAATCAGGGTCATGGCGTTGGGGTGGAACGGCAGGTTTTCGTCGATAAGGCGCATGTCCCGAGCCCAGACGAACGGCACCGACAGGCGACCGTCGAGCAACAGCGTGTGGGTTTCGCGCAGTGCCTGGATACGGATGCCGATTTGCGACGGATCGATCGCATCCGGCCACTCGCCCATCAGGCCCATGATCACCGCGTTGTCGCTGCCGTGGCCGATGCCGGTGGCCGATAACGAGCCAAACAGCTGGACTTCGACACGCCGCACCTGTTCCAGCAGACCCCGCTCGCGCAAGCCCTGCACAAACAACGCCGCCGCCCGCATGGGCCCCACGGTGTGCGAACTGGAAGGGCCGATGCCGATTTTGAACAGGTCGAAAACACTGATAGCCATGACTGCCGAACTCCTGAATGGGCCCACTGCGCACGCCAAAGCGCAGGGTGACGGAGCTGCTACGCTCAAGCTGCAATCCGCCGAGATGGCCGCATCATCAAGCTTTTATCCAGTTGTTCGACGTCTCTAACCGACGCACTCATGCCCACCAGCGCCGCGTGTCTTTTACGCCGTGTTTTCGCCGTTTTTTTGCGGTTCAGAGCGGGAAAAAGGGCTGAAAAAATCTGTAAACGACGTCACCGACACTGGATGCGACCATCCCTGTACTGGATACGACGCACCCTGTAGGCGTCAGATTTTCACTGGTACATGATCGTATCGACTCGATTGCAAGGCGCCGTGGTAGAGCTGTCTCCAGAACGCCATCCAACCGCAACCTATAAGTGCGGTGGTCCAGTCGGAACACTGCCAAAAAAAACACCAAGGAGTCCATCCATGAAAGGTTCCCCGTCGTTGTTGTTGGCCGCCATGCTTAGTCTGCCGGTTCTGGCGCAAGCCGCAGAACCGGCGCAGTGCAGTACCGTAAACTTCTCCGATGTCGGCTGGACCGACATCACCGCGACAACCGCGACGACCAGCGTCGTGCTCAACGCCCTCGGCTACAAGACCAAGACCACCATGATTTCCGTGCCCGTGACCTACAAGTCGCTGGCCGATGGCAAGAACATGGACGTGTTCCTGGGGAACTGGATGCCGACCATGGAAAACGACATCAAGGCCTACCGCGATGCCGGCACCGTGGAAACCGTGCGTACCAACCTCAAGGGTGCCAAGTACACCCTCGCCGTCCCTCAAGCGCTATACGACAAGGGGCTGCATGACTTCGCCGACATCGCCAAATTCAAGAAAGAGCTCGACGGCAAGATCTACGGCATCGAGCCTGGCAACGATGGCAACCGCCTGATCCAGTCGATGATCGACAAGAACGCCTTCGGCCTCAAGGACGCGGGCTTCAAGGTCGTCGAGTCCAGCGAAGCAGGCATGCTGTCGCAGGTCGACCGCGCGCAGAAACGCGACACCGCCGTGGTCTTCCTCGGCTGGGCGCCGCACCCGATGAACAAGCGCTTCAAGATTCAATACCTGACCGGCGGCGACGATTTCTTCGGCCCCGACTTTGGCGCCGCCACCGTGGCGACCAACACCCGCAAGGGCTACGCCGAGGAATGCAGCAACGTCGGTCAGTTGCTGAAAAACCTGGAGTTCACGGTCGACATGGAAAGCGAACTGATGGGCAACATCCTGGACGACAAGATGAAGCCTGACGCGGCCGCCAAGGCCTGGCTGAAAAAGAATCCACAGGTGCTCGATACCTGGCTCGCTGGCGTGACCACCATTGACGGTAAACCGGGCCTGGAGGCCGTGAAAGCCAAACTGACGCCTTGAATTAGGGAGCATCGCTTATGCCGGACGGCCCACGCCGTCCGGGCTGTTTATTTCCTTGCATGCGGACGTTCACTACCATGCTGATTGATCAGAAAATACCTCTAGGCCAGTACATCTCGGGCTTCGTTGAATGGTTGACGCAACACGGCGCCAACACCTTCGACGCAATCGCCGTGACACTGGAAACGATGATCCACGGCGTGACATTTGCGCTGACCTGGTTCAACCCGCTGGCGCTGATCGGCCTGATCGCTCTACTGGCACACTTCATTCAACGCAAATGGGGCCTGACCGCGTTTGTCGTTGCCTCCTTTCTGCTGATCCTCAATCTGGGGTATTGGCAGGAAACCATGGAAACCCTCGCCCAGGTGTTGTTCGCCACCCTGGTCTGCGTGCTCATTGGCGTGCCCCTGGGCATCGTCGCCGCGCACAAGCCGATGTTCTATACTGTAATGCGTCCGGTACTCGATCTGATGCAGACCGTACCGACCTTCGTGTACCTCATTCCTACCCTGACCCTCTTCGGTCTGGGTGTGGTCCCGGGCCTGATTTCGACGGTGGTGTTCGCGATTGCCGCGCCCATCCGCCTGACCTACCTGGGTATCCGCGATGTTCCGGAAGAATTGATGGACGCCGGCAAGGCCTTTGGCTGCTCCCGGCGTCAGCTGCTCTCGCGAATCGAACTGCCCCACGCCATGCCAAGCATCGCGGCAGGCATCACCCAGTGCATCATGCTGTCTCTTTCGATGGTGGTGATCGCGGCACTGGTGGGCGCCGATGGTTTGGGCAAACCGGTGGTCAACGCACTGAACACTGCTGATATCGCCCTGGGCTTCGAAGCAGGCCTGGCGATCGTACTGCTGGCGATCATGCTCGACCGTATCTGCAAACAACCCGACGCCAAGGTAGGGGGTGACGCATGAGCATTATTCGCTTCGATAACGTTGACGTTATCTTCTCCAAAGATCCACGCGAGGCGCTCAAGCTGCTGGATCAGGGCATGACCCGCAACGAGATCCTGAAAAAGACCGGGCAGATCGTCGGTGTTGAAAAAGCCAGCCTGGATATCGAAAAAGGTGAAATCTGCGTACTGATGGGCTTGTCCGGTTCCGGCAAGTCCAGCCTGCTGCGCTGCATCAACGGCCTGAACACCGTCAGCCGTGGCAAGTTGTTCGTCGAACACGAAGGCAAGCAGATCGACATCGCCTCCTGCAGCCCGGCCGAACTGAAAATGATGCGCACCAAACGCATCGCGATGGTGTTCCAGAAGTTTGCCCTGATGCCTTGGCTGACCGTTCGCGAGAACATCAGCTTCGGCCTGGAAATGCAGGGTCGGCCCGAGAAGGAACGACGCAAACTGGTGGACGACAAGCTTGAGCTGGTGGGCCTGACCCAGTGGCGCAACAAAAAACCCAACGAGCTGTCCGGTGGTATGCAACAACGTGTGGGCCTGGCCCGTGCCCTGGCGATGGACGCCGACATCCTGCTGATGGACGAACCGTTCTCGGCACTCGACCCGCTGATCCGCCAGGGTCTGCAGGACGAACTGCTGGAACTGCAACGCAAGCTGAGCAAGACCATCGTGTTCGTTAGCCACGACCTCGACGAAGCCCTGAAACTGGGCTCCCGCATCGCGATCATGAAAGACGGCCGGATCATCCAGTACAGCAAACCGGAAGAAATCGTCCTCAACCCTGCGGACGACTACGTGCGGACCTTCGTGGCCCACACCAACCCGCTGAACGTACTGTGCGGCCGCAGCCTGATGCGCACCCTGGACAATTGCAAACGCATCAACGGTTCGGTGTGCCTGGATCCAGGCGGTGATTCGTGGCTGGATCTGGCTGAAGGCAACACCATCAAGGGCGCTCGCCAGAACGGGTCTGCGCTGGACTTGCAGAACTGGATACCGGGTCAGGCCGTTGAAGGCCTGGGTCGTCGACCAACCCTGGTGGACTCGAACATCGGCATGCGCGATGCGCTGCAGATTCGTTATCAGACCGGCAACAAGCTGGTGCTGCATGACAACAACAAGGTGGTGGGGATTCTGGGCGACAGCGAGCTGTATCACGCACTGCTCGGCAAGAACCTGGGGTAAGGCAACAGACACAAAAACGCCGCGAGAGAATCGCGGCGTTTTTGTTTATGGGGTATCGGGTCAAACAGCTTTGCTGCTGATGCCCCCTTCGCGAGCGAGCCCGCTCCCATATGTACGGTGAACAACCTGTGGGAGCGAGCTTGCTCGCGATGAGGGCTTAACATTCAACATGAGTGTTGACTGTCCCTCCGCTATCGCGAGCGAGCTCGCTCCCACAGGGATTGCGGTGCATTCCGTACACCGCAGACCCAAGCTTTAGCTATAAACCCGGCCAAGCAGTTGCCGATGGCTTTCAAACTGATCGAGCACGTCACGGGTGATCTGATCTTGAGTGAAACCCATCAAGTCGTAGTCCTGGCTACCGTTATGCAGGTAAACCTCGGCGCGATAGAAACGCTGACGCGCCTCATCGGACTGTGCCGATTCAGTCGGCGTGGCCAGGTAACCGTCCAGGCTGACTTCGTAGACAAACGGGTTGCCCTCTTCCATCTCGACGCGCACGCCCATGCAACGCTTGGACTTGCCCAGCAGCGTCTGAACCTGCAGGCCTTGAGCACGCATTTGCGCCGTCGCATCTTCCAGTGCCGGGCTCACTTGCTTGTCCATGAAGCGCTGCACCACCGACTGGCTCGGCTGCAGGTCCAGCTGGGTCAAACGCTCGCTGAAACCACGACGACCGCGTGCCGCCAGTTCCGCTTGCTCCTGTTCGATCTGCACGTCCTGGCGCATGGCCTTGTGCAAGCCGAACATGAAGAACACCAGCACCACCGAGAACGGCAGACCAGCCAGTACCACCATGGTTTGCATGGCTTCGAAGTTACCGGCGAACAGCAGGCCGATGGTCACCAGGGTGATCACCACCGACCAGAAGATCCGCAGCCAGTGCGGCG
The DNA here is from genome assembly GCF_054343835.1 of Pseudomonas sp. GNP012. Taxonomy (NCBI): domain Bacteria; kingdom Pseudomonadati; phylum Pseudomonadota; class Gammaproteobacteria; order Pseudomonadales; family Pseudomonadaceae; genus Pseudomonas; species Pseudomonas sp. GNP012. The sequence continues at coordinate 5,019,872 of NZ_JBTGUU010000001.1, forward strand.
CGTCTTCATCGACGGTACCGCCCTTGCACGACAGGTTGGCCATCATCACCGCGCCGGAATCCGCCGGGGTCAGGAACAGCACGAAACCAACGAAAATCGATACGCCGATCACCACCTTCGACGCCGGGTAATGCTCAAGCAACTGGTAGATCGCCATGGATGGCTGTTCCAGCGCCGTCTTTCCAAGCTCCACCGCCCCATGGTTCATCACCAGGTCCAGGGCCGAGTTACCGAAGATCGACAGCCACGCCAGGGTGAAGCCCAGCGGAATCAGCAGTACGCCGGCCACCATTTCACGCACCGTGCGACCACGGGAAATACGTGCGATGAACATGCCCACGAATGGTGCCCAGGAAATCCACCAGGCCCAGTAGAACAGGGTCCACAGGCCCAACCAGCGGTCGGACTTCTCGGTGTCGCCTTCATACACATAGAGGTCGAAGGTCTTCAGCACCACGCCGTTCAGGTAATCGCCGACGTTCTGCACGAAGCCGTTGAGCAGGTGCAGGGTCGGGCCGAACAGCAGGACGAAAATCAGCAGGCCGCTGAACAGCACAATGTTCAGGTTGGACAGACGACGGATGCCGTTTTCCACGCCCGACACAGCGGCGATGGTCGCCACCGTGCTCATCACAATGATCACGATCAGCAGGTTGGTGTTGCTGTGCTCCATGCCGAACAGGTTTTCAAGGCCCGACGACACTTGCAGCGAACCAATCCCCAGGTTGGTCACCAGACCCAGCAGGGTCACGAACATGCCGAATCCGTCCACCGCATGACCGGCCGCGCCCTTGACCCAACGCTCACCCACCAGCGGATACAGCGCCGAACGCAACGCCAGCGGCTGGTTATGGCGGTAGGCAAAGTACGCCACCGCCAAGCCGACCAGTGCATAAATCGCCCAGCCGTGCAGGCCCCAATGCAGGAACGTCAGTTGTACTGCCTGACGTGCCGCGAGGTTACTGGCGGCCACGCCTTCCGGCGGGTTGAAGTAGTGGTCCAGCGGTTCGGACGCGCCGAAATACAACAGCGAGATGCCGATACCCGAGGAGAACAGCATCCCCGCCCAGGCGCCGTAGCTGAAGTCCGGGGTGTCGTCCTTGCTGCCCAGCTTGAGTTTGCCGTAAGACGAAAACGCCAGGCCGACGACGAAAATCAGATAGGCGGCAATCACCACCATGTAGTACCAGCCGAAGCTGCGGGACAACCAGGCTTGCGCCGTACCCAGCATTCTGCCGGCCTCTTGCGGGGCGATGATCAGAATGGCGGTCAACAACAGAATCAACGCGGTAGAGGTGTAGAACACCCAACCGTTGACCGACACCTTCTGCGGTGGGGTCTTTATTAGCGAGGCAGAACTCATGGCACAGATGCTCCGGGCAGTGCGAGAGAAGAACGCAAGGCAAACGAGTTACCCGACCAATCGGTTAGTGGGCAGCCGACCGGCGGGTGATATAAAGACACCCCGAAAAAAGCCCGAAACCCCTGGAGCGCCACAGCGCGTAGGTTTCGAGCAGTTTCGGAAGTCATTTTTTCCGCCGCTACATGTTGGGAAAATCTGTAGGCAGCGACGATTTGTCGCAGATCTTATTCTTTGTTGATTGAACGTTCAATCAAAACAAAATAGACTGGCCTTCAAGCCGGTAGTCGTTTGACGTCTGCCGGAAGGCCTAAGGAGATGTGCAAGATGCCCAAGGTCGGTATGCAACCCATCCGTCGCCAGCAGTTGATCGAAGCCACATTGCTGGCGGTCGATCAGGTCGGAATGGGGGACGCCAGCATTGCGCTGATCGCCCGTTTGGCCGGTGTCTCGAATGGCATCATCAGTCATTACTTTCAGGACAAGAACGGCCTGATCGCTGCCACGGCGCAGTACCTGATGAGTGTCCTCAGCGAGAACGTCACCGCGCGCCGTCAGGCGCTGACAGATGCAAGCCCGCGGGCGCATCTGCAGGTGATCATCGAAGGCAACTTCGACGCCAGCCAGGTCAATGGCCCGGCAATGAAAACCTGGCTGGCCTTCTGGGCCACCAGCATGCACCACCCGTCTTTGCACAGGTTGCAGCGGATCAATGATCACCGTCTGTATTCCAACCTGTGCTGCCAGTTCCGCCGCGTACTGCCGCTCGACGATGCGCGCAGTGCAGCCCGTGGCCTGGCAGCCCTCATTGACGGTTTGTGGTTGCGCGGCGCGCTGTCGGGAGATGCTTTCGACACCGGGCAGGCGCACCAGATCGCTTACGAATACATGGATTTCCAACTGGCCAAGCAGGTGAGTTAGAGCACACAGAACGCTCAACCACCGGACCGCGCCAATCACTGATGCACTTGCGAGGACTTTATGGCCCGTTTCGAATTGCAAAAACTCTACATCGATGGCGCTTACTCTGACGCCAGCAGCGACGCCACTTTCGAAGCCATCAACCCGGCTAACGGTGAAGTCCTCGCAAAAGTACAACGTGCCACTAAAGAAGACGTCGAGCGCGCCGTCGTCAGCGCCGAAAAGGGCCAGAAAATCTGGGCTGCCATGACCGCCATGGAGCGTTCGCGCATCCTGCGTCGCGCCGTGGAAATCCTGCGTGAGCGCAACGACGAACTGGCCGCCCTGGAAACTCTGGACACCGGCAAGGCGTACTCCGAAACCCGCTACGTTGACATCGTCACCGGCGCTGATGTGCTGGAGTACTACGCAGGCCTGGTTCCGGCCATCGAAGGCGAGCAGATTCCGCTGCGCACCACCTCGTTCGTCTACACCCGTCGCGAGCCGCTGGGCGTTGTGGCCGGTATCGGCGCGTGGAACTACCCGATCCAGATCGCCCTGTGGAAATCCGCGCCAGCCCTGGCAGCCGGTAACGCGATGATCTTCAAGCCAAGCGAAGTCACCTCACTGACCACCCTGAAACTGGCCGAGATCTACACCGAAGCCGGCGTGCCAAACGGCGTGTTCAACGTCCTGACCGGCAGCGGCCGTGAAGTCGGCACCTGGCTGACCGAGCACCCGCGCATCGAGAAAGTCTCGTTCACCGGCGGCACCGACACCGGCAAGAAAGTCATGGCCAGCGCTTCGAGCTCTTCGCTCAAGGACGTGACCATGGAACTGGGCGGCAAGTCGCCGCTGATCATCTGCGACGACGCCGACCTCGATCGTGCTGCCGACACCGCGATGATGGCCAACTTCTACAGCTCCGGCCAGGTCTGCACCAACGGCACCCGCGTGTTCGTACCGGCCCACCTGAAAGCCGCTTTCGAAGCCAAGATCGTTGAGCGCGTTGCGCGCATCCGTGTCGGCAACCCTGAAGACGAAAACACCAACTTCGGCCCTCTGGTCAGCTTCGCCCACATGGAAAGCGTGCTGGGCTACATCGCCAAGGGCAAGGAAGAAGGTGCACGCCTGCTGTGCGGCGGCGAGCGTCTGACCGACGGCGAATTCGCCAAAGGCGCCTTCGTGGCCCCGACCGTGTTCACCGACTGCACCGACGACATGACCATCGTCCGTGAAGAAATCTTTGGCCCGGTGATGGCGATCCTCACCTACGAAACCGAAGAAGAAGTGATCCGCCGTGCCAACGACACCGAATTCGGCCTGGCCGCCGGTATCGTCACCCGCGACCTGAACCGCGCGCACCGCGTGATTCATCAACTGGAAGCCGGTATCTGCTGGATCAACGCCTGGGGCGAGTCCGACGCGAAGATGCCGGTTGGCGGCTACAAGCAGTCGGGTGTCGGCCGTGAGAACGGCATCAGCTCGCTGAACAACTTCACCCGCATCAAGTCGGTACAGGTCGAGCTGGGCGATTACGTCTCGGTGTTCTAAGACCCGAGACCTGTATTGCTCGCGAGGGCCTCTTCGCGGGCAAGCCCGCTCCCACAAGGGACCAGTGGACACAGATTCTGTGTACACCAGAGATCAAATGTGGGAGCGGGCTTGCTCGCGAATCGAGTGCACAGCACTCGCCGAGGCCCGACCTGACCACCATCAAAGAGGGTGCATTCAATGTCCCAAGAATTCGACTACATCATCATCGGTGCCGGCTCCGCCGGTAACACCCTGGCGACCCGTCTGACCGAAGACGCAGGCGTCACCGTCCTGCTGCTCGAAGCCGGCGGCCCGGACTACCGTTTCGACTTCCGCACACAGATGCCGGCCGCCCTGGCGTTCCCGCTGCAGGGCCGTCGCTACAACTGGGCCTACGAAACCGATCCAGAGCCACACATGGACGGTCGTCGCATGGAGTGCGGTCGCGGCAAGGGCCTGGGCGGCTCTTCGCTGATCAACGGCATGTGCTACATCCGCGGCAACGCCATGGACTACGACGGCTGGGCGAAACTGCCAGGCCTGGAAGACTGGTCGTACCTGGACTGCCTGCCATATTTCCGCAAGGCGGAAACCCGCGACATCGGCCCGAACGACTACCACGGTGGCGACGGCCCGGTCAGTGTGACCACGCCGAAAGCCGGCAACAACCCGCTGTTCCACGCCATGGTTGAAGCCGGCGTGCAGGCCGGTTACCCGCGCACCGAAGACTTGAACGGCTACCAGCAGGAAGGCTTCGGCCCGATGGATCGCACCGTGACACCGAAAGGTCGTCGTGCCTCCACCGCCCGTGGTTACCTGGACGTCGCCAAGAAGCGTTCGACCCTGACCATCGTCACCCACGCCCTGACCGACAAGATCCTGTTCGAAGGCAAGCGTGCGGTCGGCGTGCGTTACCTGGTCGGCGACGCTGAAGAGCGCGTTGAAGTCAAAGCACGCAAGGAAGTGCTGCTGTGCTCCGGTGCCATCGCTTCGCCGCAGATCCTGCAACGCTCCGGCGTCGGCCCGGCCGAGCTGCTGAAAAAGCTCGACATTCCGGTGGTCCACGACCTGCCGGGCGTCGGTGAAAACCTGCAGGATCACCTTGAGCTGTACCTGCAATACGCTTGCACCCAGCCAGTCTCGCTGTACCCGTCGCTGCTCCTGCACAACCAGCCGGCCATCGGTGCCGAGTGGCTGTTCAACGGCACCGGCATCGGCGCCAGCAACCAGTTCGAAGCCGGCGGCTTCATCCGCACCCGTCCGGAATTCGAATGGCCGAACATTCAGTACCACTTCCTGCCGGTGGCGATTAACTACAACGGCAGCAACGGTGTGAAAGAGCACGGCTTCCAGGCGCACATGGGCTCCATGCGTTCGCCAAGCCGTGGGCGCATCCAGGCCAAGTCCAAGGACCCACGCCAGCACCCGAGCATCCTGTTCAACTACATGGCCACCGAGCAGGACTGGCAGGAGTTCCGCGACGGCATCCGCCTGACCCGTGAAATCATGCAACAGCCGGCGCTGGACGCTTTCCGTGGTCGCGAGATCAGTCCCGGCATCGAGGTGCAAACCGACGAGCAACTGGACAAGTTCATCCGCGAACACGCCGAAACTGCGTTCCACCCGTCCTGCTCGTGCAAGATGGGCACCGACGACATGGCCGTGGTCGATGGCGAAGGTCGTGTGCATGGCATGCAAGGCCTGCGGGTGGTCGATGCCTCGATCATGCCGATCATCACCACCGGCAACCTGAACGCACCCACGATCATGATGGCCGAGAAAATCGCCGACAAGATCCGTGGTCGCAAGCCATTGCCGCGCAGCACAGCCACTTACTATGTGGCCGGTGATGCACCGGTGAAGGGCAAGCCGGTGCGGGAAGTGAGCCAGACGGTGTAAGGCGTTACATCGCGTCACGGCCATTCGCGAGCAAGCCCGCTCCCACAGGTTTCGGGTTGGATTGCAGATTTGTGATCCAGCCAGGACTACTGTGGGAGCGGGCTTGCTCGCGAAGAGGCCCGGCCAGGCAACACCTCTCTCCCGGCAATCACTCGCAAGTCCGATCCAAACTTGATCCTCCCCCCTCGCAGGCCTAATCTAGCGCCACGCAATCGTTTCACCCCTTCCCCTCGCAGCACCGCGCCATCGCCACTCCATAACCAGGAGGTTCACGAATGTTCGATTTCTACCCCCAGCTCAAGCAGCGCTTCGCTGCCTTGCGCACGGGTGCTGAATTCTTTTCCCTGCGTTATGTGCGCGAATCCGGGCAGTACCTGTCGGTGCGCAAGAACATCGCCGAACCGCCGAGCCTGAGCCGTGACGAAGGGGCGATGCTGACCGTGCGGGTCAATGGCGTCGAGGTCTATGCGGCGACCAACGATCTGTCGCAACAAGGCCTGCAGGCCGCCCTCGAGCGCGCCGAGTTCCAGGCCCGTCGACTCAAGCCCCATGCCTTGCTGGACCTGCGTGAACAGGCTGTTTCCAGCGACCGCGCCGATTACTTTTCGCCGAACCTCGACCAGCCCTTCCCGTCCCTGAGCGACTGCTACCAACTGCTCGGCGCCGAGTCGGCCGCCGTGCCCAGGGACGAGCGCCTGGTGAACTGGCAGGTCAGCCTCGGCATCACTCACGTCGAGCAGATTTATCTCAACAGCGCCGGTGCCGAACTGCGCCAGGCCCAACGCTTTGTGTACCCTGGCCTGGACGTCACGGCCTACGACGGCAAAGACAGCCAGACCCGCAGCCTGGGTCGCGAGAACTTCGGCCAGCAAGGCGCGGCGGACGTCATCAGCCGCTGCGGCCTGATCGGTGCCGGTGCCCAGGTGGCTGATCAGGCGCTGCAACTGCTGCTGGCGCCGAACACACCGCAAGGCAAGCGCGACCTGCTGCTGATGCCCGACCAGATGATGCTGCAAATCCACGAATCCATCGGCCACCCGCTGGAGCTGGACCGCATACTGGGTGACGAGCGCAATTACGCCGGCACCAGTTTCGTCAAAGCCGAAGATTTCGGCAGCCTGCAATACGGCTCCGGCCTGCTCAACGTGACCTTCGACCCGGACATCCCCGAGGAGCTCGCCAGCTACGGCCATGACGACGACGGCACGCCCGCCAGCAAACAGTTCCTGATCCGCGAAGGCCTGTTGCTGCGCCCGCTGGGCGGCGCGTTGTCGCAATTCCGTGCCGGCATGGACGGCGTCGCCAACAGCCGCGCCTGTGGCTGGAATCGCCCGCCGATCGATCGCATGGCCAACCTCAACATCGAGCCGGGCGATCAGTCCATCGAACAGCTGATCGGCGGTATCGAACACGGCGTGCTGATGTCGACCAACCGTTCCTGGTCGATCGACGATGCCCGCAATAAATTCCAGTTCGGCTGCGAATGGGGCCAACTGATCGAAAACGGCGAACTCAAAGGCGTGGTAAAAAATCCCAATTACAGGGGCATCTCCGCGCAGTTCTGGAAAAGCCTCAGCGCTGTCGGCGATGCCAGTACCTTCAAGGTCCTCGGCACACCGAATTGCGGCAAGGGCGAGCCGAACCAGGTGATCCGCGTCGGCCACGCGTCACCGGCCTGCGTGTTCAGTAACGTTGATGTATTCGGAGGAGACGCCTGATGCATCCGTCAATCAGCCAGTCCGCATCGTTCAAGGCGCTGGTCAACAGCCTGCGTGCAGCGCTTCACGAGCCCGAACAGTTCACCCTCAGCTACGCCGCCGAATCCTCGGCCTTCATACGTTTCAACCACGCCAAGGTGCGTCAGGCCGGTCAGGTGCAGCAGGCGAGCATCGGCCTGAAACTGATCAACGAAGGCCGCCATGCCGACCTGCAAATCACGTTGGCCGGCGATCCCCAGATTGACCTGCAACGTTTGAACGAAGGCCTGCAACAGCTGCGCGACACCTTGCCGCTGCTACCTGCGGACCCGTATCTGCTGCTCAACCACAATGGCTGGCAGAGCAACAACGTGCAGGCCCAACCGCTGCCGGACACCGAACAGGTGGTCGCGCAAATCACCCAGGCCGCCGAAGGCCTGGATCTTGTCGGTTTCTACGCTGCCGGACCGATCAGTCGTGGTTTTGCCAGTTCTTCGGGCGCCTTCGGCTGGCATCAGGCCAACAGTTTCAATTTCGACTTCAGCCTGTTCCACGAGAACGGCCAGGCGGTAAAGGCCAGCTATGCCGGGCAGGACTGGAACAGCGAAGGCTTTGCCAAACGCTTCGAGCAAGCCCGCGAGCAACTTGAGTTTCTGGGACGGCCGCTACGCACTTTGGCGCCCGGCCAGTACCGCGCTTATCTGGCACCGGCGGCGCTGGAAGAAATCATGGGCATGCTGTGCTGGGGTGGTTTCTCGGCACAGTCGATTGCCAGCAAAAGTAGCCCGCTGCAAAGGCTCTACGGTGGCGACAGCGCATTCAGCCCGCTGGTCTCGCTGGACGAAAAAGTCAGCGGCTCACTGAGCCCGGCGTTTTCCGATGAGGGTTATCCGCGCAGTGACCTGGGGTTGATCGTCAACGGCAAGGCCGGGGCACAACTGGTCAGTTCGCGCAGCGCCGCGGAATACGGTTTGACCGCCAACGGCGCCAGTGGCGGTGAATCCCCGAGCGCGCTGAACATGAAAGCCGGGGCATTGCCTGACGCGGACATCCTCAAGCAGTTGGGTACGGGGCTGTACATCAGCAACCTGTGGTACCTCAACTTTTCGGATCAACCGGCCGCGCGCCTGACCGGCATGACCCGCTTCGCCACTTTCTGGGTCGAGAACGGCGAGATTCAAGCACCGGTCAACACCATGCGCTTTGATGACAGCGCCTTCAGCCTGCTCGGTTCGCGGCTGGAGGCGTTGACTGCGGAACGGGAGTTGTTGTTATCGGCGAGTACGTACAGCCAGCGGGCGACGGCTTCGGCGTTGTTGCCGGGGGCGTTGGTCAGCCGGTTGACCCTGACGCTGTAAACGCAATACCTGTGGGAGCGGGCTTGCCCGCGAAAGCGGTAGGTCAGTCGACCTTGATGTTGGATGTGACGACCTCTTCGCGGGCAAGCCCGCTCCCACAGGGTCCGGTTACCTGACCACCACAAGAGGTCCCATGCCCAACCGCCCGCCTCTCGACGCTATCACCGCCCGCTGGATACCCTGGGTCGTCGCCATTGCCTTCTTCATGCAGTCCCTCGACGGGACGATCCTCAACACCGCCCTGCCGGCCATGGCCCGCGACCTGGCCGAAGACCCATTGCGCATGCAAGGGGTGATCATCGCCTACATGCTCACGGTCGCCTTGCTGATCCCGGCTTCGGGCTGGATCGCCGACCGTTTTGGCACCAGGAAGATCTTCTTCAGCGCAATCCTGCTGTTCAGTCTCGGCTCATTGCTCTGCGCATTGTCGAGCAGCCTGAGCCTGCTGATCGGCGCCCGGGTGATCCAGGGCCTGGGCGGGGCGTTGATGCTGCCGGTCGGGCGGCTGGTGGTGCTGCGCGCCTACCCGCGCTCGGAACTGGTGCGGATCATGGGCTTCATCACCATTCCCGGGCTGCTCGGCCCCTTGATCGGCCCGACCATGGGCGGCTGGATGGTGCAGTACCTGACCTGGCACTGGATCTTCCTGATCAACCTGCCGGTGGGACTGGTGGGATGCTACGCCGTGTGGAAATTCATCCCGGACCTGCGCGGCTCGGAACGCACCCGTTTCGATAGCCTGGGCTTCGTGCTGTTCGGCGCGGCGATGATTCTGATCACCATCGCCATGGAAGGCCTGGGCGAATTGCACCTGCCTCACCTGCGGGTGATGTTGCTGCTGTTCGGCGGCATGGCGTGCCTGGCAGCGTACTGGTTGCGCGCCGGACACATCGAGAACCCGTTGTTCGCACCGTCGCTGTTCAAAACCCGAACCTTTGCCGTGGGCATTCTCGGCAACCTGTTCGCCCGCCTCGGCAGCGGCGCCCTGCCCTTTCTCGTGCCGTTGCTGCTGCAAGTGGCGCTGGGCTATTCGCCGTCCCAGGCCGGGATGAGCATGCTGCCGCTAGCCGCTGCGGCGATGATCGCCAAGTGGGTGGCCCGGCCACTGATCGAGCGGCTGGGTTATCGCATCGTGCTCACCGGCAACACCCTGGCACTGGGCATCATGCTGGCGAGCATGGGCCTGGTCAGCGAGCAGACGCCGTATTGGCTGCTGCTGTGCCTGCTGGCGATCCTTGGCGCAATCAACTCCCTGCAGTTCACCGCGATGAACACCGTGACCCTGATCGACCTCGACGACGCCAGCGCCAGCAGCGGCAACAGCCTGCTGTCGGTGGTCGCGCAATTGTCCCTGAGCCTGGGCGTTGCCTGCGCCGGTGCATTGCTCGGCGGCTTTACGGCGGAGATTGGTAATGATGGCGTGGACACGGTCCTGGGGGCATTCCAATTGACCTTCGTGACCGTGGGAATCATGGCGATGCTGGCCGCGACAATCTTCTCGCAACTGTCAAAGAATGACGGACGGCGCGTCAAACGTCCGGAAGAACACATAGAGCCTTAGGGCGAATGGCCATCGGACTGGTACACTGCGCGACATTTTGTTTTGCAGGCCAGTCCCGTGACCACCATCGCCACCGAATTTAATACTTTGCCGCTGTCTGCCGCCATGCTGGCTAACCTCGAATCCCTCGGTTATGCCCAGATGACGCCGATCCAGGCGCAAAGCTTGCCGGTGATCCTCAAAGGGATGGACCTGATCGCCCAGGCCAAGACCGGCAGCGGCAAGACCGCTGCCTTCGGCATCGGCCTGCTGAACCCGATCAATCCGCGTTACTTCGGTTGCCAGGCACTGATCCTGTGCCCGACCCGCGAGCTGGCCGACCAGGTTGCCAAGGAAATCCGTCGCCTGGCCCGTGCCGAAGACAACATCAAGGTCCTGACCCTGTGCGGCGGCGTGTCCCTCGGCCCGCAGATCGCTTCGCTGGAGCACGGCGCGCACATCATCGTCGGCACGCCGGGGCGCATCCAGCAGCACCTGCGCAAGGGCTCGCTGGTCCTTCACGGCCTCAACACCCTGATCCTCGACGAAGCCGACCGCATGCTCGACATGGGTTTCTACGATTCCATCGAAGAAATCATCATGCAGGCCCCGGAGCGTCGCCAGACCCTGTTGTTCTCCGCGACCTACCCGGTAGGCATCAAGCAACTGGCCTCGAAGTTCATGCGCAACCCGCAGCAAGTGAAGGCCGAAGCGTTCCACGACGACACGCAGATCGAGCAGCGCTTCTACGAGATCTCCCCGGATGACCGCATGAGTGCGGTGACCAAGGTACTTGGCCACTTCCGCCCGGCGTCCTGCGTAGCCTTCTGCTTCACCAAGCAACAGGTTCAGGAAACCGTCGATCACCTGACCGCCAAAGGCATCTCCGCCGTTGGCCTGCACGGTGATCTGGAACAGCGCGACCGTGACCAGGTGCTGGCGATGTTCGCCAACCGCAGTACTTCGGTACTGGTCGCCACCGACGTTGCTGCCCGTGGTCTGGACATCGATTCCCTGGACATGGTGATCAACGTCGAGCTGGCCCGTGATTCGGAAATCCACATCCACCGCGTCGGCCGTACCGGCCGCGCCGGTGAGAAAGGCCTGGCGATCAGCCTGGTGGCACCGTCCGAAGCGCAGCGTGCACAAGCCATCGAGCAATTGCAGAAAACACCGCTGACCTGGGATCAGGTGGACAACCTCACCTCCAAGGGCGGTGGTCCGCTGTTGCCGCAGATGAGCACCCTGTGCATCGCTGGCGGCCGCAAGGACAAGGTCCGTCCGGGCGACATTCTTGGCGCACTGACCGGTGACGCCGGCATCCCCGGCGCCCAGGTCGGCAAGATCGCGATTTTCGACTTCCAGGCCTATGTGGCCGTGGAGCGCGGCGTCGCCAAGCAGGCCTTGCAGCGTTTGAACGACGGCAAGATCAAGGGCCGTTCGTTGCGCGTGCGTATCCTGTAAAAACGCATCGCCCCCTGTAGGAGCGAGCCTGCTCGCGATGGACGACAGAACACCGCTGGGTATCAGACACCCCGCGTTATCGTTGACGTCCATCGCGAGCAAGCTCGCTCCTACAGGTTTGTTTTGTGGTGAGTCATCAAGAGGACACCGTTTTGCGCTCTACCGAAGTCGTGATCATTGGCGCTGGCGCCGCAGGGTTGATGTGTGCACTGACCGCCGCCGGGCGCGGGCGCAAGGTGCTGTTGCTCGACCATGCCAACAAGGCCGGCAAGAAAATCCTGATGTCTGGCGGTGGTCGCTGCAATTTCACCAACATGTACACGGAACCGGGCAATTTTCTCTCGCAGAATGCCCATTTCTGCAAATCCGCCCTGGCCCGTTACACCCAGTGGGATTTCATCGGCATGGTGGCCAAGCACGGTGTGCCGTACCACGAGAAAAAACTCGGCCAGTTGTTCTGCGATAACAAATCCAGCGACATCCTCGAAATGCTGCTGAACGAGTGCGACCAGGTCGGCGTCAGCCTGCACCTGGACACCTCTATCCAGACCATCGAGAAGCTTGAGAAAGGCTATTTGCTGGACACGACACTCGACCAGATCACCTGCGAATCCCTGGTGATCGCCACTGGCGGCCTGTCGATCCCGACGCTGGGCGCCACCGGCTTCGGTTACCAGGTGGCCAGGCAGTTCGGCCACGAACTGCTGCCGACCCGCGCCGGTCTGGTTCCATTCACCATCACCGATCAGCTCAAGGTGTTGTGCACCGAGTTGTCCGGTACATCGGTGGATTGTCTGGTGAGCTGCAACGACCAGAGCTTCCGCGAGAACATCCTGTTTACCCACCGCGGCCTCAGCGGCCCGGCGATTTTGCAGATCTCGTCGTTCTGGGAGTCCGGCGATACCGTCGAGATCAACCTGATGCCGGATCACGACGTGCCGGACTGGCTGCAACAGCAACAGGCCGAACGCCCCAACAGCGAGCTGAAAACCCTGCTCGGTGAAATCTTCACCAAGAAGATGGCCAACCTGCTGGCGGACAACTGGTTCGTCTCCAAACCGATGAAGCAGTACACCCACGCGGAACTGGCTGACATCGCCGAGAAACTGGCGAGCTGGAAAGTCGTGCCGGCGGGCACCGAGGGTTATCGCACCGCCGAGGTGACCCTGGGCGGCGTCAATACCAATGAAGTGTCGTCCAAGACCATGGAATCACTGAAAAGCCCGGGCCTGTATTTCATCGGCGAAGTGCTGGATGTCACCGGGCATCTTGGCGGATTCAACTTCCAGTGGGCGTGGGCCTCCGGTTACGCCGCGGCGCAGTACGTCTGACAAACACAAATCAAAATGTGGGAGCGGGCTTGCTCGCGAAGGCGCTGTGTCAGTCGACAGAGATATCGGCTGACAGATTGTATTCGCGAGCAAGCCCGCTCCCACATTTGTTATGCGTGAAGCTCAAAGGAACAGATTTTGCTGTCTGATGTGATCGGCGCCATTGCGTCGGCGTCATTAGTGGCTCAATTTAGCGTCATTGCCTCGGAAGGCCCTCGCACTTCATGTCATCGACTTCGTTCCGCCAGTCTCTGCGGCGCCTTTGGGCGCTGGATAAATTCAGCTACAGCTTGAGGGTGTTCATTGCCCTGACCGGCACCATGGCGCTGTGTTGGTATCAGGACGAAATGGGCCTGCTGATCCCGTTGTTCCTGGGGATTATCGCCAGTGCCCTGGCCGAGACCGACGACAGCTGGCAGGGCCGTCTCAACGCGCTGGCGGTGACGCTGGTGTGTTTCGCTGTCGCCGCCCTGTCCGTCGAACTGCTCTTCCCCTACCCCTCGCTGTTTATCATCGCTTTCGCCCTGGCCGCGTTCTGCCTGACCATGCTCGGCGCTCTCGGCGAGCGCTATGGCGCGATTGCTTCGGCAACCTTGATCCTGTCGGTCTACACCATGATCGGCGTGGACCAGCGCGGCGGCGCGGTTACCGACGTCTGGCACGAGCCGGTGCTGCTGGTGGCCGGTGCCGCCTGGTATGGCCTGCTGTCAGTGTTGTGGCAGGCGCTGTTTTCCAATCAGCCGGTGCAGCAGAGCCTTGCGCGGCTGTTCCGCGAACTGGGCTTTTACCTGAAGCTGAAATCCTCGCTGTTCGAGCCGATCCGGCAGATGGACGTGGAAGCCCGGCGGCTGGAACTGGCCCAGCAGAACGGCCGGGTGGTGGCGGCATTGAATGCCGCCAAGGAAATCATCCTGCACCGGGTCGGCAACGGACGCCCGGGATCGAAGGTCAGCCGCTACCTGAAACTGTACTTTCTCGCCCAGGACATCCACGAACGCGCCAGCTCTTCACACTATCCGTACAACGCACTCGCAGAAGCGTTTTTCCACAGTGACGTCATGTTCCGCTGCCAACGCCTGTTGCGTCAGCAAGGCAAAGCCTGCCGTGCCCTGGCCGAATCGATCCAGATGCGTCAACCGTTCACCTATGACGCCAGTTTCACCGAGGCTCTCAGCGATCTGGATGCCTCTCTCGAACACCTGCGCATCCAGAGCAACCCGGCCTGGCGCGGCCTGCTGCGTTCGCTGCGGGCACTGGCGGCCAACCTCGGCACCCTCGACCGCTTGCTCAGCGATGCCAGTAACCCCGACGCCCTGGCCGACGCCACCGACAGCAGCTTGCTCGACCGTTCGCCCCGCAACCTCAAGGACGTGTGGGTTCGCCTGCGCACGCAGCTGACGCCGACCTCGTTGCTGTTCCGTCATGCCCTGCGATTGCCCCTGGCGTTGAGTATCGGCTACGCCATGGTGCATTTGATCCACCCGTCCCAGGGCTACTGGATCATCCTCACGACGCTGTTCGTCTGCCAACCGAACTACGGCGCCACCCGCCGCAAACTCGGTCAACGGATCATTGGCACCGCCATCGGCCTGACGTTGGCCTGGGCGCTGTTCGACCTGTTCCCGAACCCGCTGATCCAGTCGTGCTTCGCCATTGCCGCCGGGGTGGTGTTCTTTACCAACCGCACCACTCGCTACACCCTGGCGACGGCGGCAATCACCCTGATGGTGCTGTTCTGCTTCAACCAGGTGGGTGACGGTTACGGATTGTTCCTGCCACGGTTGTTCGATACCTTGCTCGGCAGCCTGATCGCCGGGCTGGCGGTGTTCCTGTTCCTGCCGGACTGGCAGGGCCGGCGCCTGAACAAAGTGCTGGCCAACACCCTGGCCTGCAACAGCATTTACCTGCGCCAGATCATGCAGCAGTACGCCGCGGGCAAAAGCGACGACCTGGCCTACCGCCTGGCCCGCCGCAACGCGCACAACGCCGACGCGGCGCTGTCGACCACGCTGGCCAATATGCTGATGGAGCCGGGGCATTTCCGAAAAGAAGCGGACGTGGGCTTCCGCTTCCTGGTGCTCTCGCACACACTGCTCAGTTACCTGTCAGGCCTGGGTGCGCACCGGGAAACCCCACTGCCGGCAGACGTGCGTGAACAGTTGATCGAGGGAGCCGGGGTGAAACTGGCTGCCAGCATCGACGAGATCGCCCAGGGGCTGGCGAGCAAGGCTTCGATTGCGATTCAGAGCGATGAAGAAGAAGCACTGGCCAATGAGCTGGAACAGATGCCGGATGAAATCGACGAAGGCCAGCGGCTGGTGCAGACGCAGTTGGCATTGATCTGCCGGCAGCTCGGGCCGTTGCGGACACTGGCGGCGCATCTCATCAAGGACGCCAGTGAGGATTGAGATTCAGGCTGGCTGTACCGGCCCCTTCGCGGGCAAGCCCGCTCCCACAGGGGTTCTGTGAGCGACGTAAATCCAGTGTGGGAGCGGGCTTGCTCGCGAAGAGGCCAGCAAAAACACCACAGACTCTGGCCCGCCCACTCACATCCCATGCTGCTTCATCAGCTTTTCATAACTCCCGTCCGCCTTCATCGCCGCAATCTCCCGGTCGAACCCGGCAACGATCTGCTCATGCTGCGGGTTCTTCAGGCTGACCAGAATATGCAGGCTGTTCTCGCTCAGGGCCTTGGGCAGGAATTCCACGGCGTTTCGTACCTTGGGTGACTCGCGGGCGAGGTAATAGCGGGCGACGTACTCATCTTCCAGCGTCAGTTTGACCCGGTCGGCAGCGACCATACGCACGGCCATGGCGAAGCTGTGCACGGGGACTTTCTGCAACGAGTCATCGTTGTCGAACCCGGGCGAATAGGCGTAACCGCGCACGATGGCAATCGGATAAGTGTGCAATTGCTGCAGGTTATTGAATTCGATGGGCGCGTCCTTACGCTTGAGAAAACGTACGCGATTGAGCAGGTATTCGCCGGAAAACTGGCCGAGTCTTGTCCGCTCCTCGGTGTACCAGGCGTTGACCAGCACGTCATATCGGCCCTCACCCAACCCCATCAGGGCGCGCGCCCAGGGCACTTGTTCAAACTCACTGGCATAGCCGGCCCTGGCGAGCGCGGTACTGACAATGTCCGTGGCCAGACCACCATTGATGAGCGTGGCATCGGTAAAGGGTGGCCAGGCATCAGCGACCAACCGCAGTTTTTCTGCCGCTGCACCCTGAACCAGCAACAGCAATCCAATCAAGGCAAAAGCTCGATGCAATCGCGGCATGCTAGAAAAATCCTTAGCGGGCGATTGCCCGACGTGTTTTCAGCCAAAAACCCAAGGCCCCTGATCCGGCAATACCCGGGCACTCAACATTAGCTCAGCGAAGCCACAGCACAGCGCTTCGATCCAGATTACACAAAGAAGACATCCACGCGAGAAATGAATGATGGCATTTTGGCCTTTGTCACAGATTCTCCTGCCATAAAGACTTCTGGCGTGAGTGCGCTTAGTATCGGAACGACGTTTTCAGGGAATCAAAACATGACAGTCGATTGGATCTGCAAACATCACAGCGACCTGGGCAAGGAGCAGCTGTACGCCATTTTGCAGCTGCGCGCAGAAGTGTTCGTCGTCGAGCAGAAATGCGTTTACCAGGATATCGATGGCCAGGACCTGGAGGGCGACACCTGCCACGTGATGGCCTGGGACGGTAACCAACTGGTGGCCTACCTGCGGTTGCTTGACCCGCAATCGCAGGGCGGCGACGTGGTGATCGGGCGGGTGATCATTGCCCCGCAGGCACGCGGCGTGGGCCTGGGGCATGAACTGATGGATCAGGCGCTGAAACAGATCGAGAAGTACTGGCCAGGCCTGCCGGTCTACCTTTCGGCCCAGGCGCATTTGCAGGGGTATTACGGGCGCTATGGCTTTGTCGTGGCGGGTGAGGAATATGTGGAAGATGGCATTCCACACATTGGCATGCGTCGTCCGTAAGGGCCTCTTCGCGAGCAAGCCCGCTCCCACAGGGGACCGCATTCCAGTGTGGGAGCGGGCTTGCTCGCGAAGGCGTCAGTCAAACCACTGAAAGATTTCAGGGATACTCCAGCACCGCCTTGATCTGCCGCAGATTACGCTCGATCCACCCTCGATCAATCGCACCCCACTCGCGAATCCGATAGCGCCCCGCATGGTTGCGCGCGCCCTCTTCCTGCTCGAATTCACAGAGGATATCCAGATCCGCCAACGCCGCGATGGTGTCCTGCGCCGTGCGCCGGGGCATGCCGGTCACTTCGGTGAGCGCCGGGACGCTGCTGGCCAGACCGCTGTCGATCAGGTACGCCACATACAAACGGCGATAGAAGCTGCTCTTGGTCTTGCTCACGTCCATCCATTGCTCCTTAAAAGATCGCAGCCTGCGGCAGCGCCTGCAGATCCCGCCACGTCAGGTACACCCGCACATCGAACTCCACCTGGTGATACCCCGGCAGCATGTGCTCGCACAGTTTGTAGAAAGCCTTGTTGTGGTCCGATTCCTTGAAGTGCGCCAGCTCATGCACCACGATCATTTTCAGGAACTCGCATGGCGCTTCCTTGAACAGCGAAGCGATGCGGATTTCCTTCTTGGCCTTGAGCTTGCCGCCTTGCACCCGGGAGATCGTGGTGTGCAGGCCAAGGGCACGGTGAGTGAGGTCTAGGCGATTGTCGAACAGCACCTTGTCGATGGCCGGAGCATTACGCAGGTATTCCTGCTTGAGGTCCAGGGCATAGGTGTACAGCGCCTTGTCGCTCTGCACACCATGCTTTTGCGGATAACGCTGGCTCAGGTAATCGCCCAGCCGACCGTCGGCGATCAGCTGGCGCACTTGATCCTGCAAGGTGGCGGGATAGGCCTGGAGATATTTCAACACGGTCATCGGGGCGGCAATACAGGTCACTGAAAGGTCGCCAGTGTAGCGAATTCAGCGGGGCAGCGCGCTCCAGTCAAACGGCTGGACAAAGACCCCGGCATCCTCGGCCATCATCGGTCGGGCCACCAGAAAGCCTTGCACATATTCGCAGCCGTTGGCCCGCAGCCACTCATACTGCGCGACGGTCTCCACCCCTTCGGCAATCACCAGCACCCCGAACTGTTTGCACAGGTCGATCACACTGCGCACCAGCGCCGCATCCCGTACCGAGTCCGGCAAGCGGGCTATCAAATGCCGGTCGAGCTTGAGGGTGTCCAGCTCCAGGTCGCGCAGGTGCGACAGGGAGCACGGGCCGACCCCGAAGTCATCCAATGCCACTCGTACGCCCAGATTGTGCAACAGGCGTAACTGCTTGCGGGTTTCCTCGGGGTGATGCATCAAGGCCTCTTCCGTGATCTCGACCTCCAGATGACGCGGCTGCAAGCCATGGCGCTCCAGCACCTGGCGCAGTTCGGTGACCAGGTTGGGCATGCCGAACTGCGTGCTGCTCAAGCTGACGCCGAGCACCAGATCATCGGTGAACAGGGTTTCCCAGGCTTTGCGCTGCCCCGCGCTGCGGTGGTAGATCCAGCTGCCCAGACGACTGATCAGCCGCGCCTCTTCCAGCAATGGCAAAAACAGTCCCGGCGGCACGTCGCCTACGCTCGGATGCTGCCAGCGCAGCAAGGCCTCGAAGCCTCGAATCCGCCCGTCCGCAATCGCAACCTGAGGCTGATACACCAGGTTGAAATCCCGGTTCTCGATGGCCGTGCGCACACTTTCTTCGAGCATCAGCCGCGAGCGCGCCCGACCGTTCATTTCGTGATCGTAGAAGCGATATTGCTGACGACCGGCACGCTTGGCTTCGTACATGGCGATGTCGGCCGCCCGCAGCATCCCGTCGAGATTGGCACCACAATCGGGGAATGTAGCAATGCCGATACTGGCACCCAGGGCGATATCAAGACCGTCGACCTGCTGACAGATCGACACGCGCTCGATGAGCTTTTCGGCAATCTTCGCCGCTTGCTCGGGAAACTCCAGATCCAGCAACGCGGTGAATTCATCGCCACCCATCCGCGCCAGAATGTCGAAGGGCCGCAAGCAAGCCTTCAATTGCTCGGAGACCCAGCGCAGCACCCGATCGCCGGCATCGTGCCCGAGCGAATCATTGACGCGCTTGAAGCCGTCGAGGTCCAGATACATCAAGACCCAGGAACTGTCGGAACGCTCACCGCGCAACAGCAGGTTCTCTACGGTCTGGTAGAAACCGCGGCGGTTGAGCAATCCGCTCAGCGGATCGGTGACCGCCTGAAACTCCAGTTGCTGATGCAGATGACGCACCACCGACATGTCCAGCACGGTCACGACCATTGCATGTTGCTCGACAGGCAATGGCGCACAGGACA
Organism: Pseudomonas sp. GNP012; assembly: GCF_054343835.1. NCBI lineage: Bacteria > Pseudomonadati > Pseudomonadota > Gammaproteobacteria > Pseudomonadales > Pseudomonadaceae > Pseudomonas > Pseudomonas sp. GNP012. Next base: position 5,039,314 of record NZ_JBTGUU010000001.1, read on the forward strand.
AGGCCACCGGCACCTGCTGGCCACGCGTCGTACGCAGCAGAGCATCGTGCAGGCGCAAGGTTTCACCACGTTTGTAGCCCGTGAAAAACTCTGAATCGGCCCAGACCGGGACATGGGGCTTTTGCAGATAGTCCAGAAACTCCTTGCCTTGCAGTTCCTGCACCGGCGCATTGAGCAGCCGCGACATCGCCGGATTGGCAAAACGGATCAGGCCGTCCTCACCCAACACCAGAATGCCTTCGGCCGCGTTATCCAGCACCGATGCATTAAAGGCCCGGGCGGATTCCAGATCGTGACTCAAGCGCTGCAAAGCCCGGCGGTTGCGCTGGTGTTCGAGCAACGCCTGGACCTTGGGCGTGAAAATCTGCGGGTCGAACGGCTTGAACAGGTAATCCACCGCACCGCTGGCATAGCCCTTGATGACCGCGTCCTGGGACTGTTCATTGGCGGTCAGGAAAATGATCGGCGTGAGGCGGGTCCGCTGGCTACCGCGCATCAGGCGCGCCACTTCATAACCGTCCATGCCCGGCATCTGCACGTCCAGCAACACCAGGTCGATATCGTGTTCAAGCAACAAGCCGAGGGCGTCGAATCCCGAGGTGGCAGTAATGACCCGCCAGCCCTGGCGCTGTAACAACGCGCGCATGCTGATCAGGTTTTCAGGGTAATCGTCTACGACTAAAAGGGTTGAGCCGCCTTCTACTGGCGTGGGTTGCGCGCATTCCATGCTGCTTCTCTAATTGCGGGGCGTCAGGCCGGTTTCTCGTGAAAACCGGACAAATACTGTGCCTTCACTCTAGACCCGGCTCTGCAAAAGCAGAAGGTATCAGTGAGCCAGCATTCACCATTGTGACTTTTTGCCGACTAACGGTCGATGGTTCAGCCCCATAAAACCGGGAAAGATGGCATTTCGACAGGATGTTGACGTCAACCACCCGTCAGGCGAGCGTTAACAAAATACTTCGCTACGATTATAAAGGCCGCCCAAAAGGTGCGGTCTAGAGCTTCTGGCACGCCCGTGCAGCATGAACCCAGTGGAAGAACCGACATGATCGATCTCGCAACCTGGAACCTCAGCGTTCCCGTTGGCAGCCCGCCGTACACCGTCGAAACCGCCAAACTGGTGGATGGCTTCAAGGATCAATACTTCCACTCCGACACCGGCACATTGTTTTTCTGGACGCCCGTGACCGGTTCCCGTACCGAAAACGCGATTTATCCGCGCACCGAATTACGTGAAACCTACAGCAACGGCACGTTGAAAAACTGGTATTACCCAGAGGCCGACAACTTGTTGTATGCCACGCTGGCAGTGAACCAGGTGCCGAGCTCCGGGAAAATCGTCATCGGCCAGATCCATGCCTATCAAAGCCAGAAACCTCTGGTGAAGGTCGAGTACCAATACAAAACCAGTACGGCCACCGGCAATATCGTCGCCAAGGTCCGGATGCATCCCGATGACGATACAGGCCGGGTGATCATTGTTGCGACAGGGGTGAAACTCGACCAGGAGTTCAACTACCTCATCCACCTCAGCCCCGGCGGGGCCTTGGGCATCAGCGCGGCAGGTTATCGGTGGGATACGCAAATCAGCACAACCTGGCGCAACAAGCCGCTGTACTTCAAGGCCGGGGTCTATGTGCAGGACAACACCGGGTACACCACTGAAGGCGGGAAAGTGACCTTCAGCAAACTGGATATCGATCACAATCAATAATGTCGGGGCACCGTTGACCCTGTGGGTGCGGGCTTGCTCGCGAAGGCGTAATGTCAGGCGACATTGATGTTGAATGACACAACGCTTTCGCGAGCAAGCCCGCTCCCACACTGACCGCGTCGACCATGGATCATCGCCCACAAAAAACCCGCCTCGCGGCGGGTTCTTCATTTGTGCAGCTTAACGCCCGGTCTTAGTTGACCTTGGCGTTCAACTCACCTTTCAGGTAACGCTGATACATGCCTTCCAGGGAGATCGGCTTGATCTTCGAAGCGTTGCCGGCGGTACCGAAGGCTTCGTAGCGAGCGATGCACACGTCGCGCATGGCGGTAACGGTGGCGCCGAAGAATTTACGCGGGTCGAACTCGCTCGGGTTGGTGGCCATCAGGCGACGCATGGCGCCAGTGGATGCCAGACGCAGGTCGGTGTCGATGTTGACCTTGCGCACGCCGTGCTTGATGCCTTCGACGATTTCTTCAACCGGTACGCCGTAGGTTTCCTTGATGTCGCCGCCGTACTGGTTGATGATCGCCAGCCACTCTTGCGGAACCGAAGACGAACCGTGCATCACCAGGTGAGTGTTCGGAATGCGCTTGTGGATTTCCTTGATGCGGTCGATCGCCAGCACGTCGCCGGTAGGCGGCTTGGTGAACTTGTAGGCGCCGTGGCTGGTGCCGATGGCAATGGCCAGGGCATCAACCTGAGTGCGTTTTACGAAGTCAGCGGCTTCTTCCGGGTCGGTCAGCATCTGGCTGTGATCCAGAACGCCTTCGGCGCCGATGCCGTCTTCTTCACCGGCCATGCCGGTTTCCAGCGAACCCAGGCAGCCCAGTTCGCCTTCTACCGAAACACCACAGGCGTGGGCCATGGCCACGGTCTGCTGGGTGACGCGCACGTTGTAGTCGTAGTCGGTCGGGGTCTTGCCGTCTTCGCCCAGGGAACCGTCCATCATCACCGAGCTGAAGCCTAGCTGGATGGAGCGCTGGCAGACGTCAGGGCTGGTGCCGTGGTCCTGGTGCATGCACACCGGGATGTGCGGGAATTCTTCGATTGCCGCCAGGATCAGGTGACGCAGGAACGGTGCACCGGCGTATTTGCGAGCACCGGCCGAAGCCTGGACGATCACCGGGGAGTCAGTCTTGTCAGCGGCTTCCATGATGGCGCGCATCTGCTCAAGGTTGTTGACGTTGAAGGCTGGAACGCCGTAGCCGAACTCGGCTGCGTGGTCCAGCATCTGGCGCATGCTGATAAGTGCCATTGTGTGTGTCTCTCCCGGTTGAGGGTCGTTAATCGTGCCAGCCTGCCGTAGCGGCGGCGGCTATTCAAGTTATTGCAGATCGGGGGTTGAGCCCGGGCTGCGAATTCGGGTGATGCCAAAATCTCAACAACTGCATAGAACCCTTGTGGGAGCGGGCTTGCTCGCGAATGCGGCTCAACATTCAACATCTATGCAAGCTGATCCACCGCTTTCGCGAGCAAGCCCGCTCCCACATTTGGATCTCTGTACGTCAAATCAATCGTGTTAATCAGCCTTACAGCCACGGCCGATCAAATCATTGGTGGCGACCCAGTAAACCAAGCCTTCCTCACCTTTTATGTGAAACGCCAGCATGTCATTGCTGTACAGCGAGCCCGATGCACCCGGTTCCTGCTTCAAGCGGTAGACCTGATCGGCACCGCCAAGGCGCACATCGACTTCGTTGCGGCTGTCGTCGGTGTAGCGCCACAGCACTTTGGCCTGGCTGTCGCAGGTCCAGGTGGTCCAGTTATCCACAGGCGCGGACGACTGGAACGGGTTCAACTGATCCATCTGAGCACAACCGGCCAACAGCGCCAGCGCCGTAACGGCGATAAAACCTTTCATCCGTGTCCCTCGACTGGCGGCGCACGCTGCCAGCCCTGAGTAATGAGTCAGACCCGTCAAGGGCAGCCATGTTCCTTGGCGGGCGTCCGGGTCTCGTATTTGTCCAGGCCTTCGGGCCCGGAACGCTTGTTGAGCACCGGGTTGGTTTCGGCCTGCCAGTCAGCCTGGTAGCAGCCCTTGTCCGACTCGGACGGCGCCGGTTCCGCAGTGGCCTTCGGGTTACTCCCGCACGCCACCAGCGAACCTGCGACGATCAACAGCGCTAACGTCTTGACCATGTCAACACTCCCTTGCCTGGTCAAACGGGCGACCCTCAGGCCTTGGCCCGACTTTCCAGGACTTCAACGGCTGGCAGCACCTTGCCTTCGACGAACTCGAGGAACGCGCCGCCACCGGTAGAAATGTAGGAGATCTGCTCGGCCACGCCATATTTGTCGATGGCAGCCAGGGTGTCGCCACCGCCGGCAATGGAGAACGCCGCGCTGTCTGCGATGGCCTGGGCCAGCACTTTGGTGCCATTGCCGAATTGGTCGAACTCGAACACGCCGACCGGACCATTCCACAGGATGGTCTTGGACGATTTCAGCAGTTCGGCGAAGTTCGCGGCGGTCTGCGGGCCGATGTCCAGGATCATGTCGTCGGCAGCGACGTCAGCGATCAGCTTGACGGTTGCAGCGGCGCTTTCAGCGAATTCCTTGGCAACCACCACGTCCACTGGCAGCGGCACGCTGACTTTGGCGGCGATGGCGCGAGCAGTGTCGAGCAGGTCCGGCTCGTACAGCGACTTGCCGACCGGGTGACCGGCAGCGGCCAGGAAGGTGTTGGCAATGCCGCCGCCGACGATCAACTGATCGCAGATCTGGCTCAGGCTGTTCAGCACGTCGAGTTTGGTCGACACCTTGGAGCCGGCGACGATGGCCGCCATCGGCTGGGCCGGGGCGCCCAGGGCCTTGCCCAGTGCGTCCAGTTCAGCGGCCAGCAGTGGGCCGGCAGCGGCGACTTTGGCGAACTTGGCCACGCCGTGGGTCGAACCCTCGGCACGGTGAGCGGTGCCGAAGGCGTCCATCACGAACACGTCGCACAGGGCCGCGTATTGCTGGGCCAGTTCGTCGGCGTTCTTTTTCTCGCCTTTGTTGAAGCGCACGTTTTCGAACAGCACGATATCGCCGGCCTTGACGTCAACACCGCCCAGGTAATCGGCCACCAGCGGCACTTCACGACCCAGGGCACGGCTCAAGTAGTCGGCAACCGGCTTGAGGCTGTTCTCGGCGGAGAACTCGCCTTCGGTCGGACGGCCAAGGTGCGAGCAGACCATCACGGCCGCGCCTTTTTCCAGGGCCAGCTTGATGGTCGGCAGCGAGGCCAGGATACGCGCATCGCTGGTGACAACACCGTCCTTGACTGGGACGTTGAGGTCTTCGCGGATCAATACGCGCTTACCTTGCAGATCGAGGTCGGACATCTTCAACACGGTCATGGGTCGCACTTCCTACGGTTTTTTTGAAGTTGCTGTTTGCAGATAGTGTTCTGCAACGTCCAGCATTCGGTTGGCAAAACCCCATTCGTTGTCGAACCAGGCCAGAATGTTCACCAGCCGTGGGCCGGAAACGCGGGTCTGACTGGCATCGACGATCGCCGAATGTGGGTCATGGTTGAAATCACAGCTTGCGTGGGGTAACTCGGTGTAAGCCAGCAGGCCTTTGAGCGGGCCACTGGTGGCGGCTTCGCGCAGGATCCGGTTGACCTCGATGGCGTCGGTCGCAGTGGCAGTCTGCATCGTGATATCGAGGCAGGACACGTTGACCGTCGGCACCCGCACGGCTTTGGCCTGAATTCGTCCGGCAAGTTCCGGCAACAGGCGTTCGATACCGCGCGCCAGACCGGTGGACACCGGAATCACCGACTGGAACGCCGAACGGGTGCGGCGCAGGTCTTCGTGGTGATAGGCATCGATGACCGGCTGATCGTTCATCGCCGAGTGAATGGTGGTGATCGACACGTAATCCAGGCCAATGGCCTGATTCAGCAGGCGCAACAGCGGCACGCCGCAGTTGGTAGTGCAGGACGCGTTGGACACCAGCAGTTCATCGCCGGTCAGGCAATCCTGGTTCACGCCGTAGACAATGGTCGCGTCGACATCGGTCTCGCTGGCCATCGGCTGGGAAAACAGCACACGCGGGGCGCCGGCGTCGAGGAAACGCTGGCCGTCTTCGCGAGTGTGATAAGCGCCGGAGCACTCCAGCACCAGATCGATGCCCAGGGATGCCCAATCGATGCCTTCGGGGGTGGCACTGCGCAGGACCTTCACGCAGTCGCCATTAATATGCAGACAATCGCCGTCGACTTTCACTTCGCCGGGGAACCGGCCATGGGTGGAGTCGAAGCGTGTCAGGTATTCGATGCTGGCCATGTCCGCCAGATCGTTGATCGCGACAATCTCGAACCCAGCCGTCGAGCCTCGCTCGAACAACGCACGCAAGACGCAACGACCAATCCGGCCGTAGCCGTTGAGTGCAACTTTGTAGGGACGCGGTTGAGGCATGGGGTTCTCGATTACCGTGGTGAATCCGTTAGTGCAGCGTTGAATGTTCCATTGTCATCGCGAGCAAGCTCGCTCCCACAGGGTATACACCGTCCATGTGGGAGCGAGCTTGCTCGCGATAGCGTCAGTTCAGACAACCCGATTTCCGGATTTAGTCTTCCAGCAGTTCTTCAGCCTGACCCAGGATGTTTTCAAGGGTGAAGCCGAACTCTTCGAACAAGGCCGACGCAGGTGCCGACTCGCCGTAGGTGGTCATGCCGATCACGCGCCCTTCCAGGCCCACGTACTTGTACCAGTAGTCCGCATGGGAAGCTTCGATGGCAATACGTGCGCTGACCTGCAACGGCAGGACCGATTGCTTGTAGCCGGCGTCCTGGGCATCGAACACGCTGGTGCACGGCATGGAAACCACACGAACCTTGCGGCCCTGCTCGGTCAGTTTGTCGAAGGCCTGAACAGCCAGGCCGACTTCCGAACCGGTAGCGATCAGGATCAGCTCAGGCTCGCCCGCGCAGTCCTTCAACACGTAACCGCCACGCGCGATCTCTTCGATCTGAATCGCATTGCGGGTTTGGTGCTGCAGGTTCTGACGCGAGAAGATCAGGGCCGAAGGGCCGTCCTTGCGCTCCAGCGCATACTTCCAGCACACCGCCGATTCAACGGCGTCGGCTGGACGCCAGGTGTCGAGGTTCGGCGTGCAGCGCAGGCTGGCCAGTTGCTCGATTGGCTGGTGAGTCGGGCCGTCTTCGCCCAGACCGATGGAGTCGTGGGTGTAGACGTGGATCACGCGCTGCTTCATCAGGGCCGACATGCGCACTGCGTTGCGGGCGTACTCCATGAACATCAGGAAGGTCGCGCCGTAAGGAACCAGGCCGCCGTGCAGGGCAACGCCGTTCATGATCGCGGTCATGCCGAACTCGCGCACGCCGTAGTACATGTAGTTGCCGCTGGCGTCTTCGGCGGTAACGCCTTTGCAACCTTTCCACAGGGTCAGGTTGGAACCGGCCAGGTCAGCCGAACCGCCGAGGAACTCGGGCAGCAGCGGGCCAAATGCGTTCAGGGCATTCTGGCTGGCTTTACGGCTGGCGATGGTTTCGCCCTTGGCAGCCACTTCGGCGATGTAGGCCGCGGCTTTTTCGCTGAAGTCGGCTGGCAGGTCACCGCTCAGGCGACGCACCAGTTCATTGGCTTCAGTCGGGAACGCGGCGGAGTAAGCAGCGAAACGCTGGTCCCACTCGGCTTCGACAGCCTTACCTGCTTCCTTGGCGTCCCACTCGGCGTAGATGTCGGCCGGGATTTCGAACGGGCCGTGGTTCCACTTCAGCGCCGCACGGGTCAGGGCGATTTCCGCGTCACCCAGCGGGGCGCCGTGGCAGTCTTCCTTGCCTTGCTTGTTCGGCGAACCGAAGCCGATGGTGGTCTTGCAGCAGATCAGGGTTGGCTGCGTGCTTTTGCGCGCAGTGTCGATCGCGGTCTTGATCTCTTCCGGATCGTGACCGTCAACGTTGCGGATCACTTGCCAGTTGTAGGATTCGAAACGCTTCGGCGTGTCGTCGGTGAACCAGCCTTCGACTTCGCCGTCGATGGAGATACCGTTGTCGTCGTAGAAGGCGATCAGCTTGCCCAGGCCCAGGGTACCGGCCAGAGAAGCGACTTCGTGGGAAATGCCTTCCATCATGCAGCCATCACCCAGGAACACATAGGTGTGGTGGTCGATGATGTTGTGGCCAGGACGGTTGAACTGCGCCGCCATGACTTTTTCAGCCAGGGCAAAACCCACGGCGTTGGCCAGGCCCTGGCCCAGTGGACCGGTGGTGGTTTCAACGCCCGGGGTGTAGCCAAGTTCCGGGTGGCCCGGGGTGCGGCTGTGCAGTTGACGGAACTGCTTGAGGTCATCGATCGACAGGTCGTAGCCGGTCAGGTGCAGCAGCGAGTAGATCAGCATCGAGCCGTGGCCGTTGGACAGCACGAAGCGGTCACGGTCGGCGAACGATGGATTGCTCGGGTTGTGCTTGAGGTAGTCGCGCCAAAGTACCTCGGCGATATCCGCCATACCCATTGGGGCACCGGGATGGCCGCTGTTGGCTTTTTGCACGGCATCCATGCTGAGGGCACGAATGGCGTTGGCACGCTCACGACGGCTAGGCATCGCTGTTCTCCTGGGGGACTTGAATAAAACGAAACGGAAAAAAGGCGAGCATTTTCCCTCACCCGGACGCCTCGGGGCAATGACAGATAGTCATCTGAAGGCGTTTTTCCAATGGATAACGACGTATTCGCCTGATGAAACCTTTCCGCCATCGGTTTGTTGACTGAAGCTAACGTCAAGAAGTGCCATCTATCGAGCAATATCAAAACTTTTTGATATTGCTCTTGCGATGCCTTCGACCCGTGACTAGACTGCCGGCCTTATGAATTTACGCGTGCCCTCCATTCAACATGACGATTGCGATGAGCTGGCGGCCTTGTGCAAGGCTGGCGGCGATCCCCTGCGGTTGAATGTTTTGCGCGCACTGGCCAACGATTCGTTTGGCGTGCTGGAACTGGCGCAGATCTTCGGCATCGGCCAGTCAGGCATGAGCCACCACCTCAAGGTCCTGGCCCAGGCCGGCCTGGTGGCAACGCGCCGCGAAGGCAATGCGATTTTTTACCGTCGCGCCCTGCCCCATACCGAACTGCTGGGCGGCAAATTGCACGCTGCCCTGCTCGAAGAAGTGGACAACCTGACGCTGCCAGCCGATGTGCAGGCGCGCATCGCCCAGGTCCACGGGCAACGGGCAGCCGCCAGCCAGGACTTTTTCTCACGGGTAGCGGAGAAGTTTCGCGCCCAGCAAGACTTGATCGCCGGCCTGCCGCAGTACCGCGAAAGCGTGGTGGCCCTGCTCGACAAGTTGAGCCTGGACAAAGACGCCACGGCCATTGAAGTCGGCCCCGGCGATGGCGCATTCCTGCCGGAACTGGCGCGCCGCTTCTCGCAGGTCACGGCGCTGGACAACAGCACCGCGATGCTCGAACTGGCGCGCCAGGTCTGCGAACGCGACAAGCTGACTAACGTTAGCCTGCAATTGGCCGATGCATTGAACGGCGTCAGCCTCAAGGCCGATTGCGTTGTACTGAACATGGTGCTGCACCATTTTGCCGCACCGGCCGATGCGCTCAAGCACATGGCCAATTTGCTGCAACCAGGCGGTAGCCTGTTGGTGACAGAGTTATGCAGCCACAACCAGAGTTGGGCCAAGGAGGCCTGCGGTGATCTCTGGCTGGGGTTTGAACAGGACGATCTGGCCCGTTGGGCCACCGCTGCGGGACTCGTTCCCGGGGAAAGCCTCTATGTAGGCTTACGTAATGGTTTCCAGATCCAGGTCCGCCACTTTCAGCGACCGGCTGGCGACACTCACCATCGGTAATTTCAGGAAAACATCGAGATGAGCGAATACTCCCTTTTCACCTCCGAGTCCGTGTCTGAAGGGCATCCGGACAAAATCGCCGACCAGATTTCTGATGCGGTGCTGGACGCCATCATTGCTGAAGACAAGTTCGCCCGTGTGGCGTGCGAGACTCTGGTGAAAACGGGCGTGGCCATTATCGCCGGCGAAGTCACCACTTCGGCCTGGGTTGACCTGGAGCAGATCGTTCGTGACGTGATCACCAACATCGGCTACACCAGCTCCGACGTCGGCTTCGACGGCGCCACCTGCGGCGTGATGAACATCATCGGCAAACAGTCCCCTGACATCAACCAGGGTGTCGACCGTGCCAAGCCTGAAGATCAGGGTGCCGGCGACCAGGGCCTGATGTTCGGCTACGCCAGCAACGAAACCGACGTGCTGATGCCTGCGCCTATCACCTTCTCGCACCAGCTGGTGCAGCGCCAGGCCGAAGCCCGCAAATCCGGCCTGCTGCCTTGGCTGCGTCCGGACGCCAAGTCGCAAGTGACCTGCCGCTACGAAAACGGCAAGGTTGTCGGTATCGACGCGGTCGTCCTGTCGACCCAGCACAACCCGGAAGTGTCGTACAACGACCTGCGCGAAGGCGTGATGGAGTTGATCGTCAAGCACGTGCTGCCTGCCGAACTGCTGAGCAAGGACACCCAGTTCCACATCAACCCGACCGGCCAGTTCATCATTGGTGGCCCGGTGGGTGACTGCGGCCTGACCGGTCGCAAGATCATCGTCGACAGCTACGGCGGCATGGCCCGTCACGGCGGTGGCGCGTTCTCCGGTAAGGATCCATCGAAGGTTGACCGTTCGGCGGCCTACGCCGGTCGTTACGTGGCCAAGAACATCGTTGCCGCCGGCCTGGCCGAGCGTTGCGAGATCCAGGTTTCCTACGCGATCGGTGTTGCCCAACCGACTTCGATCTCGTTGAACACCTTCGGCACCGGCAAGATCAGCGACGACAAGATCGTCAAACTGGTTCGCGAAGTGTTCGACCTGCGTCCATACGCGATCACCACCATGCTCGACCTGCTGCACCCGATGTACCAGGAAACCGCTGCGTACGGCCACTTCGGTCGCACCCCGGCAACCAAGACCGTTGGTGACGACACCTTCACCACGTTCACCTGGGAAAAAACCGACCGCGCCGACGCCCTGCGTTCTGCTGCCGGCCTGTAAGACGTCCCCGCAACACTCCAAGCCCCGCACGGTTCGCGCCCTGCGGGGCTTTTTATTGGGGGTTCGCTTTACACCGCGTCGCAGCCTTCGCGGGCAAGCCCGCTCCCACAGTTGACGGCGGTGTTCCGACTAACTCATAACCCTGTGGGAGCGGGCTTGCTCGCGAAGAGGCCCGCCCAGTCACCAGAAACACTCGGTAAAAACCCCACCCGCTGCACCAACAGATACTGACCTAGCCTTCACGCACCTCACCGAGCAAGGACGCTCAAGATGCTTCCCGACCTGCGCCTGTTTTTCGCCGCCCTGCTGACCCTTGCCTGCCTGAATGCCAGCGCCACCGAGTGCCCGGACTGGCCATCCGAACGCGCTCTGAAGGAAGTCGGCACACTGCAGCAGCAGATCGACTCATGGGACGACAGCTATCACCGCCAGGGACATTCACTGGTCGCCGATGAACTCTACGACCAGTCCCGCGCGCGACTCACCCAATGGCGCCACTGCTTCAACCTGAACCCGCCCGCAGACCCCTTGCGCACCGCGCGCGGCGCGCTGCCCCACCCCATCGCCCACACCGGCCTGGGCAAACTGCATGATCGACCCGCCGTCGAAAAATGGCTGCGTGACCGGGTGGACGTCTGGGCCCAGCCTAAAATCGACGGGGTGGCGGTGACCCTGGTTTACCGTAATGGTCAGTTGGCCCAGGCCATCAGCCGCGGCGACGGCGAGAGCGGTCAGGACTGGACGGCTCCGGCACGACAGATTCCGGCCATCCCGCAGCAGCTATCCCGGCCTCGGGATTTGCTCGTGCAAGGCGAACTGTATTGGCGCCTGACCGATCATGTGCAGGCCCGGGCCGGCAGCCTCAACGCCCGCGCCACGGTGGCGGGACTGATGGCGCGCAAGGTCTTGAGCAACGAACAGGCCGCCGGCATCGACCTGTTTGTCTGGGACTGGCCCCAAGGGCCGGCAAGCACTCTCGCCCGGGCAGAAGCACTGGCGGAGCTGGGCTTCCCGGATACCACAGCCTACAGCCAGCCAATCACCTCCGTCTTCGATGCCGAACGCTGGCGCGAACACTGGTATCGCACCTCCCTGCCCTTTGCCAGCGACGGCATCGTCCTGCGCCAGAACCAGCGCCCGGCCGCCGAACGCTGGCAAGCCCGGCCACCCTACTGGGCTATCGCCTGGAAATATCCCTTCGCCCAGGCACTGGCCGAAGTCCGCCACGTTCATTTCAAAATCGGCCGGACCGGGCGGATCACTCCGGTGCTTGAACTGACCCCGGTGATGCTCGATGACCGGCAGATCAACCGCGTCAGCGTCGGCTCGTTGCAACGCTGGCGGGCGCTGGACATACGTCCGGGTGATCAGGTCGCCATCAGCCTGGCCGGGCTGACCATTCCCAGGCTCGATAGCGTAGTGTTGCGCAGCAGCGAGCGCGCCGAATTGAATGTGCCGAAGGCAGCGGACTTTCATTCATTGAGTTGCTGGCAGCCAACTCCGGGTTGTGAGGGCCAATTTCTAGCACGCCTGACCTGGCTCAGCGGCAAACAGGGTCTGGCGCTACCCTATGTCGGTCCGGGCACTTGGGAAAAACTTCTTGCAACAGGTCGCCTGAACGGTCTGCTGGATTGGTTGACCCTTGATGCCCAAGAGCTTGCTACCATTGACGGTTTCGGCGAACGCGGTGCGGCTCGCCTTGCAGACAGCTTCGACCGGGCCCGGCAACGCCCGTTCGCGCACTGGCTGAAAGCCCTGGGATTGCCGCCGACAGGTCCGGTGCCTCTCGGCGATTCATGGCAGACGCTGGCGCAGCGAGACATCGAGCAATGGCAGGCCGAGGCCGGTATCGGGCCGGGACGCGCGGCGCAACTGAACGCTTTTTTCCGCGATCCGCAGGTCCTAGCCTTGAGTGAAACGTTACGTGAAGCGGGGATTGACGGCTTTTAGCTGCCGGCCCTGTGCCCACCGGGAACCCCTGGGGACCGCTGGGCTCCAACAAGCCATTGCCACACCGGCCCGCTTGCCTTCTTACATGGAGCTTTTATGAAATTTCTTTCACCGCTCGCCCTCCTGGCCCTGTGCAGCATGCTGGCAACCCCGTTGATGGCGGACGAGGAAGCGCCGGGGCTGTCCGGTTGCGCAGCCAAGAAGCAAGGTATCGTCAACCAGATCGAATTGGCCAAGGTCCACGGCAACGCCGACCAGCAGGCCGGCCTGGAAAAGGCCCTGAGCGAAGTCGAAGCCAACTGCACCGACGCCTCGCTGAAGAAGGAGCGGGAAAACAAGGTGCTCGACGCCAGGCACGAAGTCAGCAAGCGTCAGGCAGACCTCGACAAGGCCATGAGCAAAGGCGACCCCGACAAGATCAACACGCGCAAAGACAAACTCGCCGATGCCCGCAAGGAATTGCAGGACGCTTTGGATGAGCTGGAGAAGTAAGCACTGGCAACGAACATGGATCTTTGGTGCTACTAAAGCAGCCTTCGCGAGCAAGCCCGCTCCCACAGAGTTATGAGACCACCTGTGGGAGCGGGCTTGCTCGCGAAGACGTCAGACCGAACAACGCCACTCAATGATCCCGAAACGCCTTATGACACGCACTGCAAGCATCTTCGACTTTCTGCACCGCCGGCCCCAGGTTGCTGGCCTTGTAGGGTTGAATCTGACTGGCGATCACCAATTCATCGGTGGCGGATTCAAGATCGCGGGCCATGCCCTGAAAGCGTGCCTGCTGCTCCCAGACATCGCTCTTGGCGCTGGTGTGATCCTCCTCGCGCGCCTGCGGAAAATGCTGCCACGGCTCACGGGACAATCCATCGAGCTTCACCGCGCCCTCGGCGAATTTCGGACCATCGAACGGGATACGCCCGCGCAACATGCCGCCCAGGTCTTCGCCGGTCTTGAGCATCTGCTTGAAAATGGCTTTGCGCTGACCGAGCGGCGAGTTGGGGTCAACACCGCCACAAGCGGACAATGTCACGCAGGCCAGCAATACAACAGAAAGTCTTTTAAGAGTCATGGTGGCTTCAGGTCACGGGAAACGGCGGCCAGTATCCTCGCGTCATCGGCAAAGACCAATAGCCCTATTATCAATAAGGGTTGCTTGAGCGCATGGAGCGATCAGGCAACCGGCAAAGGAATCACTCCATGAACAGCCGTTTCAAGGCATGGCGTCACAGCCTGGCCTGGACCCTGCCAATGATGGCCCTGCTCGCAGGCTGCACCGGCGGCGACAAGCAACAACCGAAAACCCATGCCCTGGCCACTTACTCCAGCGCCACATGGGAAGCGCTGCCGGCGGTGTCCGACACCGACCTGGTCGCCGGTTTCGGCTCCTGGCGCAGCGCCTGCACCCGACTCAAGGCCGACCCGGTCTGGGGTGGCACCTGCGCGGCGGCGGCCAACGTGCCGCAAACCGCCAGCGACATTCGCGGTTTTCTCAAACAGAATCTCGATGTGTATGGCCTGCGCGCCGCCAACGACAACCCCAACGGCTTGATCACCGGCTACTACGAGCCGGTCTATCCGGGCAGCCTGACCCAGACCGGCACGGCCAATGTCCCGGTCTATGGCGTCCCAGAAGACATGATCATTGTCGCCCTCGACAGTATTTACCCGGAACTCAAGGGCAAACGCCTGCGCGGTCGACTTGAAGGTCGCGTGCTCAAGCCGTACGACGATGCGGCCACCATCGAGAGCAAAGGGGTCAAGGCACCGGTCGTGGCCTGGCTGACCGATCCGATGAACCTGCAATTCCTGCAAATCCAGGGCTCGGGTCGTATCCAGCTCGATAACGGCCGCCAGTTGCGCATCGCCTATGCCGACCAGAACGGCCATCCGTATCGACCGATCGGCCGCTGGCTGGTGGAACAGGGCGAGTTGAAAAAAGAAGACGTGACCATGGGCGCCATCAGCACCTGGGCCAAGGCCAATCCGTCGCGGATTCCCGAATTGCTCGGCAGCAACCCCAGCTATGTGTTCTTCACCCGTAACCCGGACAGTAACGAAGGTCCGCGCGGTTCGTTGAACGTACCGCTGACCGCCGGTTACAGCGCAGCCGTGGATCGCAAGGTGATTCCACTGGGCAGCCTGCTGTGGCTGTCCACCACCAGGCCGGACGGCACAGCCCTGGTTCGCCCCGTAGCAGCACAGGACACCGGTGGTGCAATTGCCGGTGAAGTCCGAGCGGATCTGTTCTGGGGCACCGGCGATGCAGCCGGGCAACTGGCCGGGGACATGAAACAGCAGGGGCAGATCTGGATGCTCTGGCCCAAAGGTGCGGCGTTGCCGCAAGTGCCGCAGGTGGCCGATGCGGTTAAAACCAATCCTTGAGTCTCGCATCGCCTGACAGATAGCTTTCGCGAGCAAGCCCGTTCCCACACCGGATCACTGTCGAACACAGAATCTGTGTCCACTGAGGATCAAATGTGGGAGCGGGCTTGCTCGCGAAGAGGCCTTGATTAGCGCCTGAGACTCAGACGGACACCACAAAGAAACTCACGATCAACGCCATCCCCACGAACCACATCAACGACCGCAGCATCGCCAGGTCCGCCAGATAGAAAATGATGAAAAGCAGACGGCTGGTGATGAACAGCACCGACAACACATTGATGGTCACCAATTCGGCGTTGCCCGCCAGGTGCGCCACGATCACCGCGGCTGCAAACGCCGGCGTCACCTCAAAACTGTTCAGCTGCGCCGCATTTGCCCGCTTGCCCAAACCCTCCAGGGAATCGAGAAACCCTCGTGGATCATGATTGTCTTTGAGTCGGAACCCGCCACTGACCTTCGCGACACCCGTGCACAGATACGGCAGGAAGATCGCAATCAAAATGCACCACAGAGCAACCGTCATTACGCAGTCCCTTCTTCAAGTTGTAGAAAATCGAATCCATCAACGGCGATCAAAACTTCATCACCAGTATGCCGATCAGCACCAGCCCACAGGCTAAGAGGCGTGGCCCGCCAAAAGGTTCTTTGAGGTAACGCATGCCAAACAGCACCACCAGAATGACGCTGATCTCGCGCAACGCCGCCGCTTCTGCAATCGAGCCCAATTGCATCGCCCACAGCACCAGAGCGTAGCTGAACAACACGCAAAACCCGACCGCCAGGCCCAGGCGCCACTGCTCGCGCCAGAACAGCATGAACGCGGGGCGCTTGCGTACCCATGCCAACAATGGAAACGGCCAGGCACTGAGCAAGGTGACCCAGACCAGGTAATCCAGTGGATGGGACCAGCGCCGCAAGGCCTGACCGTCGATGTAGGTGTAGCAACCGATGCACAGGCCGATCAACGCCACCACCGGCAGCATCGACCAGGGTAAACGCGCACCGCCACCGCCCTGCCAGAGCAGGCACAGCATGCCGAACGGGATCAGCAGGATTCCGAAAATCTGCTGATGGGTCAGCACCTCCCCGGCAAAAATCAGCGTCAGAGCCAGCACCACCAACGGTGACAGGCCGCGCATCAGCGGATAAACCAGCCCGAGGTCGCCGACCCGATAGGCCTGGATCAGCAAGTAGCGATAGAGCAACTCGAACGCTGCCGAGGCCAGGATCCACGGCCAGATCTCCAGCGGCGGCATGCTCAGGAACGGCACCATCAGCGCGACAAAGAGCAGCGCCACGCTGTCCATGCAGGCCACCACCAACAGCCGCTCCGCACTGAACTTGATCAGGGTATTCCACGCCGCGTGCAACAGCGCCGCCACCAACACCAACGCCGTCGCAAGCACGGCCTACTCCTTTTGTTGTCTACACGATCCCTGTAGGAGCGAGCTTGCTCGCGATGGACGTTAACGATAACGCGTGCTGTCTGGATAAACGCGTCGACTTGACGTCTTTCGCGAGCAAGCTCGCTCCTACAGAGAATCCGGGTAGAGAATTGATTCGCCATATGTCAGCAGCTGTTTATACTGCAAACGACCACGCCGCACTCAGTTGCGCACAGACCAATTCCAATAAAAATCCTGCACGACCCGCTCTCGTCGAGAACGGTCGTCGGCCTGCGTATGCCTGATCACAGCGTCAAGACTACCGACAGAGACCTTGCGCATGCCACTCGCTTTGCTTGCCCTCGCTGTTGCCGCCTTCGGCATCGGCACCACCGAATTCGTCATCATGGGCCTGTTGCCCGACGTCGCCCGCGATCTCGGCGTCAGCATTCCCGATGCCGGATTGCTGATCACCGGTTACGCCCTGGGTGTGGTGTTCGGTGCACCGATCCTCGCCGTCGGCACCGCCAACATGCCGCGCAAAGCCACCCTGCTGGGCATGACGCTGATGTTCATCCTCGGCAATATGCTCTGCGCGCTGGCACCGAATTACGCCACGCTGATGGCCGCGCGGGTGATCACGGCACTCTGCCACGGCGCATTTTTCGGCATCGGTTCGGTGGTGGCTGCAGGACTGGTTGCCCCCAACAAACGGGCCCAGGCGATTGCCATGATGTTCACCGGCCTGACCCTGGCCAACGTGCTCGGCGTGCCATTGGGTACCGCGCTCGGGCAATACGCGGGTTGGCGCTCGACGTTCTGGGCGGTGTCGGTGATCGGTGTGCTGGCCGCGATTGCGCAATGGGTCTGGCTACCGAAAAACATCGCGATGGATAAAGCCAACCTGGCCAGCGAGTTCAAGGTGCTGGGCAAGGCCAATGTGCTGCTGGCCCTGGGCATGAGCGTGCTGGCCTCGACCAGCCTGTTCAGTGTGTTCACTTACATCGCGCCGATCCTGCAGGACATCACTGGCGTCAGCCCCCACGGCGTCACCATCATGTTGCTGCTGTTCGGCGTTGGCTTGACCGCCGGCAGCATGCTCGGCGGTCGTCTGGCGGACAGCCGCTTGCTGCCATCGCTGGTGGGCATGGCATTGGCGGTGCTGGTGGTGCTGGCGGCATTCACACAAACCAGCCAATCGGTGATCCCGGCGGCAATCACACTGGTACTGTGGGGGACTTTCGCCTTCGCGCTGTGCCCGATCCTGCAACTGCTGATCATCGATCAGGCCCATGAAGCACCGAACCTCGGCTCAACGCTGAACCAGAGTGCCTTCAACCTCGGCAACGCCGCCGGCGCATGGATTGGCGGCCTGGTAGTGGCCAGCGGCGCGAACCTGGCGGACTTGCCATGGACCGGCGCACTGGTCAGCGGCTTGACCGTGCTGACCGCACTGTTCTTCATCTATCGCCAGCGTCGCGGTGCGGCTGCGCTGAATGTAGCGGGCTGAGCATCACCTTGATGTTTTTTTGATCTTCTGCGGATCAGCAGCTTCGCTCTGATCCGCTGATGCTTTCGGTGGCCCGCTTTCGCTGCGAATCTGCGCATGACTGATCAGCGCGAAAATAAAGCTGCCACCAATGATGTTCCCCGCCAGCGTCGGTCCGGCGAACACCAGCCAGAAGTCCCTCCACGGCAACTCGCCGGCAAACACCAGATACGAAACCTCCAGCGACCCGACGACGATGTGGGTGAAGTCTCCCAGCGCCATGAGGTAGGTGATGAGGATGATGATCCACATCTTGGCGCTCTCCATGGATGGAATCATCCAGACCATGGTCGCGATCATCCAGCCGGAAACGATGCCCTTGGCGAACATCTGGCTGGCGTGGTTTTCCATGACCTTGCGGCCGATATCGAGGAAGGCGACGTCGGTCTTGCTGTCGAAAATCGGCAGTTCCAGCATCACGTACGCCACCAGCAAGGTGCCGCAGAGGTTACCGATCAGCACCACCGTCCACAGCCGCAATAGACGGCCGAAGTTGGTCAGGGTCGGTTTGGTCATCACCGGCAGCACGGCGGTCAGGGTGTTTTCGGTGAACAGTTGCTGACGAGCGAGGATCACCGCGAGGAAACCGGCGCAATAACCGAAACTGGCGATCACCTTGAATCCCTCGCCGTCCGGCAGGCGCGAATTGAGCAGGCCCATGCCCATCAGCGACAGGCCCATGGTCAACCCCGCCGCCAGCGCCGACCACCACAAAGCGGCAATGCTGCGCTCGAGCTCCTGATCGCCCTGGGTGCGGATGATCTCGTGCAACACTGCGGCGCGGGGCGGCTGGCTCTTTTCGACTTCATGCTCTTCTTGCGCCGAAAGGTTCGGGGTCTTGCCGTCTTGTGCCGAGTTCATGATGTGCGCAACCAGTGGCGGGCTATTTAGCTACGACACGCGGGGTTCACGGCTGTTCAGTGCCCAGACAAATCTTCGGCGAATACAGAACCGCTTTCGCGAGCAAGCCCGCTCCCACATTGGAATGTGTTTCAAATGTGGGAGCGGGCTTGCTCGCGAAGAAAACGACGCCGATCTTACTGAACGGCGTCATCGTCCTGGAACTGGTCTTTGACGTACTTGATCTCGGTTCGGCCGTGGGGCGCCGGCAAGCCGTCTTCACCGAGGTTGACGAAGACCATTTTCTCGACCGTGAGGATGCTCTTGCGGGTGATCTTGTTGCGCACTTCGCAGGTCAGGGTGATCGAGGTACGGCCGAACTCGGTGGCGGTAATGCCCAGTTCGATGATGTCGCCCTGGCGCGAGGCGCTGACGAAGTTGATTTCGGAAATGTACTTGGTCACTACACGCTGGTTGCCCAACTGGACGATGGCGTAGATCGCCGCCTCTTCGTCGATCCAGCGCAGCAGGCTGCCGCCGAACAAAGTGCCATTAGGATTGAGGTCTTCGGGTTTGACCCATTTGCGGGTGTGGAAATTCATGTTCACTCCTGAGCGCCTTGCCGAATGATGCTGACCATCATGGCAGAGCCCGACCCAGAGCTCTATTGAGCATCGACTATGGTCTCGATTACCGTTCGGACATTGACCGACAGAAACACTTTGGAAGATCAGCATAGCCCGCTATAATCGCCACCGTTTCAAAACGGTCATCATCACTTGATACCGTTTTCCCGCCACCTGTCCGAGGGGCGCTGCAGCAGGTTCGACCTGTCAGGCTCGGATGGGGCGTTGCCTGGCCTTAAGCCAGACACTAAACGCACAACGGCGCCCATTCGCATACATTACGAATGGAGGCTCTTCATGAGCGCTGTTATCACGCCTGCAGATTTTACCGATTACAAAGTCGCCGACATGTCCCTGGCTGCCTGGGGCCGTCGCGAAACCATCATCGCCGAGTCCGAAATGCCAGCCCTGATGGGTCTGCGTCGCAAGTACTCCGAAGAGCAACCGCTCAAGGGCGCGAAGATCCTCGGCTGCATCCACATGACCATTCAGACTGCCGTGCTGATCGAAACCCTGGTTGCCCTGGGTGCCGAAGTGCGCTGGTCGTCCTGCAACATTTTCTCGACTCAGGATCAGGCCGCCGCTTCCATCGCCGCAGCCGGCATCCCGGTTTTCGCCTGGAAGGGTGAAACCGAACAAGAGTACGAGTGGTGCCTGGAGCAAACCATCCTCAAGGATGGCCAGCCATGGGACGCCAACATGATCCTCGACGACGGCGGCGACCTGACCGAACTGCTGCACAAGAAGTACCCACAGGTTCTGGATCGCGTCCACGGCGTGACCGAAGAAACCACCACCGGCGTTCACCGCCTGCTGGACATGCTGGCCAAGGGCGAGCTGAAAATCCCGGCCATCAACGTCAACGACTCGGTGACCAAGAGCAAGAACGACAACAAGTACGGCTGCCGTCACAGCCTGAACGATGCCATCAAGCGCGGCACCGACCACCTGCTGTCCGGCAAGCAAGCGCTGGTCATCGGCTACGGTGACGTGGGCAAGGGTTCCGCTCAGTCCCTGCGTCAGGAAGGCATGATCGTCAAGGTTTCCGAAGTTGACCCGATCTGCGCCATGCAAGCCTGCATGGACGGTTTCGAAGTGGTTTCGCCGTTCATCGACGGTATCAACAACGGTACCGAAGCCAGCATCGACAAGGCACTGCTGGGCAAGATCGACCTGATCGTGACCACCACCGGCAACGTCAATGTTTGCGATTCGAACATGCTCAAGGCCCTGAAGAAGCGCGCTGTTGTCTGCAACATCGGCCACTTCGACAACGAAATCGACACCGCTTTCATGCGCAAGAACTGGGCATGGGAAGAAGTGAAGCCACAGGTTCACAAGATCCACCGTACCGGCGCTGGCGATTTCGACCCACAGAACGACGACTACCTGATCCTGCTGGCCGAAGGCCGCCTGGTTAACCTGGGCAACGCCACCGGCCACCCGAGCCGCATCATGGACGGTTCGTTCGCCAACCAGGTTCTGGCGCAGATCTTCCTGTTCGGCCAGAAGTACGCCGACCTGTCGCCAGCCCAGAAAGCCGAGCGTCTGACCGTTGAAGTACTGCCGAAGAAACTCGACGAAGAAGTGGCCCTGGAAATGGTCCGTGGCTTCGGCGGCGTCGTGACTCAACTGACCAAGACCCAGGCCGACTACATCGGCGTGACCGTCGAAGGTCCGTTCAAGCCGCACGCTTACCGCTACTGATCGGTTCTGCTGCCTGCTCTCCCTGTGGGAGCGGGCTTGCTCGCGAAAGCGGTTTATCATTCAACATTAATGTCGACTGACCCACCGCTTTCGCGAGCAAGCCCGCTCCCACATGGGATATGCAAGCCTCACAGGCTTACGCGTTTTCAAGGGTATTCCCATGTCCCAAGATCGTCGCTACAGCTTCGAGTTCTTCCCTACGAAGACCGATGCTGGGCATGAAAAGCTGCTCGCCACTGCCCGTCAGCTGGCTATCTACAACCCCGATTTCTTCTCCTGCACCTATGGCGCCGGCGGTTCGACCCGTGATCGCACGCTGAACACCGTGTTGCAGCTGGAAAGCGAAGTCAAAATCCCTGCCGCTCCGCATCTGTCCTGCGTGGGCGACAGCAAAGACGACCTGCGTGGTCTGCTGGCCCAGTACAAGGCCGCCGGCATCAAGCGCATCGTTGCCCTGCGCGGTGACCTGCCTTCGGGCATGGGCATGGCCAGTGGCGAAATGCGCCACGCCAATGACCTGGTTGAGTTCATTCGTGAAGAAACCGGCGACCATTTCCACATCGAAGTCGCCGCCTACCCGGAAATGCATCCGCAAGCGCGCAATTTCGAAGACGATGTCGCCAACTTCGTGCGCAAGGCCAACGCCGGCGCCGACAGCGCGATCACCCAGTACTTCTTCAACGCCGACTGCTACTTCTACTTCGTGGAACGCGTGCGGGCATTGGGCGTGGACATCCCGATCGTGCCGGGCATCATGCCGATCACCAACTACAGCAAGCTGGCGCGCTTCTCCGATGCCTGCGGTGCGGAAATCCCGCGCTGGATCCGCAAGCAACTGGAAGCCTACGGCGACGACACCCAGAGCATTCAGCGCTTTGGCGAACAGGTCATCACCGAGATGTGCGAACAACTGCTGCAAGGTGGCGCTCCAGGGCTGCACTTCTACACGCTGAACCAGGCTGAAGCGAGCCTGGCGGTGTGGAACAACCTGAAGTTGCCGCGTTAAGCAAAGCAAGATCAAAAGATCGCAGCCAGCGGCAGCTCCTACAGGGAAATGTGTATTCCCTGTAGGAGCTGCCGCTGGCTGCGATCTTTTGCTTCAACGCACTATAAATGTGCAGCAATCCACGGAGTTAGAGCATCTGCGGTCAGTTTCTGGCTCTTTCCGGTTTCTCGTCGTAATCTCAAGCCCATGCCTTTGATCACGCAGTTAATCGCCGTGCTTGTCTTCACTTGCCTGAGCTTCACCGCCCGGGGCGAGAAGTTGCGCATTGTCACCGAGCCGTGGGCGCCTTATGTGTACGAGGACAACGGCAAATCACTGGGGCTGGACTACGAAACCACCGCCATTGTCTTCAAGCGCCTGGGCATCGAAGTGGAGTGGCAGTTCCTGCCATGGAAACGCTGCCTGTCGATGCTTGAATCAGGCCAGGCCGACGGCGCGCTGGACATCTTTCACAGCGATGAGCGTGATGCGACCCTTCTCTACCCCAGCGAACCACTGTCTGAAGTGCAGTTCGTGTTGTTCTACGCCAATGAGCGGCCCCATCCGTTTCGCACCCTTGATGACTTGCGCGGCCTGACCATCGGCACCTCGCCGGGTTACCTGTACAGCAAGGACTTCAGCGACTCCACGTTGTTCACTCGCGAGCCGGCGCCCACCCACGAAGCCAACTTCGGCAAACTGCTGCGCGGACGGATTGACCTTTTGATTACCGACCGCCGGGTCGGCCAGCATTTGCTCGATGAACTGGGCATCCGCGACAAGATCACCGAAAACCCCACGATCATCAGCCAGCAAAGCCAGTTTCTCGCGGTGCGGCGCAATGCGGGCATGGATCTGCTGGTGCAACGTTTCGGCGCCGAACTCAAGCGCTTCAAGCGCGAACCCGCCTACGCCGAACTGAGCGCCCGCTATGGCGCGGAACCGGCCGTGAACATGAAGACTGAAAAGGCTACGGCCGCCACGGAAAAAACCGTTGAGCAGCAGGAAAGCGGCGCGCAGTGATTGCTCTGTTATACTCCGGCCTTCCCGCCAGGCTCACGCCCGGACGCCCGGAATCGTTAAAGGCATCTCAACCCCGCTACTGCGCAGCTTTCAGCCCGCGCGAGCGCTTGCAGACGAGCCTTCGAGACCCAGCAGGACCGGACGGGATTGCGTCCTCTTAAACGCAATTCGCGCCAGGCAAGACTCCCATTGGGCCAAGCCCTAACTAAAACAGGATTACTCATGTCCTTTGCTTCCCTCGGTCTCTCCGAGGCTTTAGTCCGCGCCATCGAGGCAGCGGGCTATACCGAGCCTACTCCGGTGCAACAGCGGGCCATTCCCGCCGTGTTGCAAGGTCGCGACCTGATGGTCGCGGCACAGACAGGTACTGGTAAAACCGGTGGTTTCGCCCTTCCGATCCTGGAGCGGTTGTTCCCCAACGGTCACCCGGACAAATCCCAGCGTCACGGCCCGCGCCAACCGCGCGTGCTGGTCCTGACCCCGACTCGCGAACTCGCCGCGCAAGTGCATGAAAGCTTCAAGGTCTATGCCCGTGACCTGAAGTTCGTCAGCGCCTGCATCTTCGGTGGTGTCGGCATGAACCCGCAGGTTCAGGCCATGTCCCGTGGCGTAGACGTACTGGTGGCCTGCCCTGGCCGCCTGCTCGACCTGGCCGGCCAAGGCAGCGTCGATCTGTCCCACGTGGAAATCCTCGTGCTGGACGAGGCCGACCGCATGCTCGACATGGGTTTCGTCCATGACGTGAAAAAGGTCCTGGCCCGCCTGCCGGCCAAACGCCAGAACCTGCTGTTCTCGGCGACCTTCTCCAAGGACATCACCGACCTCGCCGGCAAGCTGCTGCACAACCCGGAACGCATCGAAGTCACGCCGCCGAACACCACGGTCGAGCGCATCGAACAACGCGTATTCCGTCTGCCGGCCAGCCACAAGCGTGCCTTGCTGGCGCACCTGATCACCGCTGGCGCCTGGGAACAGGTGCTGGTGTTCACCCGCACCAAGCACGGCGCCAACCGACTGGCCGAGTACCTGGACAAACACGGCCTGAGCGCTGTCGCGATCCACGGTAACAAGAGCCAGAATGCCCGCACCAAAGCCCTGGCCGACTTCAAGGCCGGCACCGTGCGCATCCTGGTGGCCACCGACATCGCCGCCCGCGGCCTGGACATCGACCAGTTGCCACACGTGGTCAACTTCGAACTGCCGAATGTCGATGAAGACTACGTGCACCGTATCGGCCGTACCGGCCGTGCCGGTCGTTCGGGCGAGGCGATTTCGCTGGTCGCCCCGGACGAAGAAAAACTGCTGAAAAGCATCGAACGCATGACCAAACAGAAAATCGCCGACGGCGACCTGATGGGCTTCGATGCAAGCACCATCGAGGCGGAAAAGCCTGAAGTGCGCGAGCGTCCGGACATGCGTAACCCGCGCAATCCGCGTGGCCCGCGCGGCGACGGCCCGAACGGCAGCGGTGGTGGCGGCGGTCGCAAGGACAAAGGCAAGGACAAGGGCAAGGAAAAACCGGCCGGCGAACGCGGCGAGCGCCCTGCCCGTCAGCAGAAGCCACGTGAAGGCACTCCGGCTCGCGAACAGCGTCCGAGCCAACCGCCACGTGCCGCCGCTGACCGTGCCCCGGACGAGTTCCTGGACGACGATATCGATAACTTCGGTAACCGCGTCGACTACGTACCGCAGCAGAAACCCGCGCAAGGTCGTGGTCGTCGTCCGGGTGCTCCGGCACAAGGCACCGCCGCAGGCACTCCACGTTCCGGCAAGCCACAAGGTCGCCAGAATGGTCCGCGCAATAGCGATGGCGCCAGCACCGGCACCCCACCGGCCAAGCGTAACGGGCCTCGCAGTGGCGCACCGCGCGATGGCCAGGCCCGCCGCGAAGACTCACGCAATCGCCGCCCGGCCCGTGACGACCAGCCTCGTTCGGAACCAGCTGTGCAGAACCCGCGCGGCCCGGCACCAAAGATCATGCACAAGGAATCGAAAGCCGACCGCTTCCCGACACCTGAGCAGCTGGATCAACTGCCAAGCCGTCCTCGTGGTGAAAAACCAGCGCTGCTGACCCGCAATCGCTGATTTGTCGCTGCAATAAAAAATGCCCCGGTTTGTGAGAACCGGGGCATTTTTTTATGGCTGATGTAAAACCCTGCAGGAGCGAGCTTGCTCGCGATGGTCGTCAACGATAACGCTGGAAGCCTGATGCTCCGCGGCGCTCTCGTGTCTATCGCGAGCAGGCTCGCTCCTACAGACTCAGCATCACTTCGCTTTGACACCTTCGAACGTCACGTACATTTCAACCGCATCGGACGATGGACCCAGGTCTTTCTGCTTGCCGAAATCGGAACGCTTGAGGCTGAAAGTACCCTCAAAGCCTGCACGGTAGCCGCCCCATGGATCCTTGCCTTCGCCCAGGAAAGTGGCTTTGACCACGATTGGCTTGGTCACGCCGAGGATCGTCAGGTCGCCAGCCACCTCAGCAGTGTCCTTGCCAGCGGCGTTTTTGCCGGTAGGTTTGACGCTGGTGGAAACAAACGTGGCTTTGCTGGCGTTCAGGAAATCTTTGCTGGCGATGTGCTTGTCACGCTCGGCGTTGTTGGTGAACACGCTGGCGGTGTTCACGTTGAACTCGATCTTGCTGTCTTCAGGCTTGGCAGCGTCGAAGCTGAACTTGCCGTCGATGTCCTTGAAAGTACCGGTGATGAAGCTGTAACCCAGGTGGCTGATCTTGAAGTCAACGAAGGCGTGCTGGCCTTCTTTGTCGACCACGTAATCAGCGGCCATTACATTACCGGCGGACAACAGGGCCGAACCGATTGCCAGAGCGGCCAGAGTCTTTTTCAACATGCTTTGTTTTCCTTGGGAGTCGAGGTTGAACTTCAGGCTTTGCGACCCAGCATTCGCTTGAGGGTCACATCACGGTCGATAAAGTGGTGCTTCAATGCTGCCAACGCATGGAGGCCGGAAAAAATTACCAGCACCCACGCCAGATAGAGGTGAATCACCCCAGCGGTATCTGCCTGGTCCGGCAATCCGGATACCAGAGCAGGCACTTCAAACAAGCCAAACACCGGGATACCGACGCCTTCTGCGGTGGAAATCAGGTAACCGGCAATCAACACAGCAAACAGACTGAGATACAGAAAGCCATGACCGAACCTGGCGCCCAGGCGCGTCATGCGGCTGTAGCTGGCCAGGGTTGGCGGCGGCGGGCTGATGAAGCGCCACAGTACCCGCAGCAGCATCACACCCAACACCACCAGGCCGATGCTCTTGTGCAGGTCCGGCGCGTCTTTGCGCCAGGTGCTGTAGTAGTCGAGCCCGACCATCCACAACCCAAGCGCGAACAGACCAAAGACCGCCAGTGCCACGCTCCAGTGCATGAAAATGCTGACCCAGCCGTAGCGGGAGGTAGAGTTACGTAGCTGCATTGCCTGGATCCCTGTAAGTGCTGGCTCAAGAGTATCGAGTTATCTATCGAATTAAAGCGGAAAAATTTGCTTTGAAATATCGAAAAATACGATCAACAGTCTGAAGCCTGCGAGTTAAGGAAAGATTAAAGTCGAAATTGTGAGTAAAAGTGAATACAAACCAGAGAACACCTGTATCAAAAAATTTATTCGATTCTGGTCCCGGCTTTCTCCAGGCAAAAAGAAGCGGCCCTTGAGCCGCGTTTTTTGCCTGAACGTCACTGAGCCTTGATCTCAGCGGTCACGCCCTCCCTAATTGTGGAACACTGGAGGGGGCTGTAAACAATCAGGACTGTAGGGATTCATATCGCATTCAAAGGCCAGCTCATGGCCGTATCCTCCAGGAAATAGACGTCCCTCTACACAACCAGAAAGCGCTATCAATATGATTATTACTGCTAGTTCTTTCATACATTCTCCAGTTTTTGAAGATCGTAGGGCTCAAGATCAGGCGCTATCTATCATCTCCCTCTGGTTCGTTTGTGGGAGGCATCTGATGTATCGCTGAGGCGTGTAGGACTGGTAGACAAAGTCGAGATGTCTCATGTGCGATGGCAAAAAAAAAGCGCGGCCCTTGAGCCGCGCTTTTTTACGCCTGAACGTTACTGCGCCTTGGCATCCGTTGCCGGAGTCGCAGCCGGTTTGGCAGCTGGCTTCTTGGCCGGCTCGACTTTCTTGACCGGGGCTTTTTTCGCCTCAGTCTTGGCGGCCGGCTTGGCCGGTGCCTTCTTGGCTGGCTCGGTTTTTACCGGTGCCGCAGGCTTCGGTGCTTCCACCGGTGCCGGCGCGGCGGCCGGGGCTGGTGCCGGAGCAGGTGCTGGCGGTGCAACAGGCTCAGGCGTCTTGACCGGTTCCGGCTTCTTCTCGTCATCCGAGCCGCCGAACAGGTTGCTGAAGAAGTTGCCTTTTTTCGCCGCCACCGCACCAGCGCCCGCCGCCGCTGCCGGAATCACTTTGGCCGGTTCGAACGACTTGCCCGCCGCCAGGTCTTCAACCTGGCTGGCTGCACGTTGACCGGTGCGCAGCGCGCCTTCCAGGGTGCCCGGGTACAGGGTATCGGTGTGTTCGCCAGCGAAGGCTACGCGCTGAATCGGGCGTTCCCACAGGCGCCAGAACTTGCTGATCTGGCCCGGGCCGAAGGCCAGGTAGGCGCCGCCAGTCGATGGGTCGGTGCTGTAGCGACGGATTTCATAACCGGTGAACGAACCACGGGCCTGTGGATAGAACGCGTGCAGGCGGATCAACACCTGATCGACCATCTGCTTGTCGCCGAACGCCTGCATTACTCGCGCATTGTCGCCGGACAGGTTGATCACCACGTTGGCGCCGCCCTTCAGGGCAGGCTCGACCCACAACATGCCCAGACCGGTGTTGCTGTAGATCTCGCCGGACATGCGCGCCTTGCTTTCCCACACTGGCGTCTTGAACTTCAGCATGATCTGGTCGCGCCAGCCGTAGTTGGTGCCCTTGATCGCCGCCAGGTGCTGAGCGTCCAGCGCCGGGGTCATCTGGATCTTGTTCAGAGCGCGCAATGGCACGGCCAATACAACGTAGTCAGCTTTATAACCGACACTGTCGACTTTGACGGTCACGCCGTCCTTGTCCTGAATGATCGCCGAAACCGGGGAGTTGGTCTTGATGGTTTTCAGCTGCTTGACGAAGGCCTGGGCCAGCACCGGGCTGCCGCCGACCAGGCGCGAAGCGCGCAGGTCGCGATCGGAGACACCACGGTAGACGCGGCTCTGCTGCGCGAAGTACAGCAGCGACAAGCGCGAAGGTTCGTCGTAGCGGGTACGGATCTGCTGGTTGATCAACTGGCGGGCGGTGGCCGGCAGGTTCTGCTTGTCGAGCCAGCTCGACACGTTGATCTGATCCAGCGCGTGCAGCGTGTTGTTGGCGGCCGGGTTCAGCGGGTCGTCGATCGAACGCGCCAGATCGTCCAGGGTCTTGTCGAAGCGCTTGAGCGCCTCGGCGGTGGCCGGTTGTTTGGTCGCCAGATCGGCGGCAGAGAAATACTCGCCATCGATCAGGTAGCCTGGGGTCCGCACGAATTCAGGGGCCGGCGTGGTGCTCAGCTTGAAGTTCGATACGTACTTGTTCAGCACCGGCTGGGTCTTGTCATTGCCGATCCACTCGCTGGTGGCCATGCCGGAACGGCCGCCCAGGCTCGACCTGGCTTCCAGCAGGGTGACCTGCCAGCCCTTGCTCTGCAGCTCGTACGCGGCAGTCAGGCCCGACAGGCCGCCGCCGATCACGATCGCGGTTTTATCCTTGGCCAGCGCAGACACGCTGAACAGCCCCAACATCACCAGCGCACAGGCGCGCAGCCAACCGACAGACATTCAGCGAACTCCGGAATCACACGAGGAAAACAGCAGTTTTTGCGAGCCAGACGGCTCAAGAAGCGCGAAGGATACGTCAGCCATCAGGCACCTGCCAGCAACGTCGATCAGCCTGAACAAAGTAGCTCATTCGACACAATGGGTTGTCCCCGTGGCACGCATTGCATAGGCTTGCCCGATTGTTTGTCCGCGCAGGTCACGGACCGCCTCCAGGAGAGTGAAAATGGGCCTGAATAATCAGTGGATGCAACGCGATCTCGCCGTGTTATGGCATCCCTGCACCCAGATGAAAGATCACGAACAACTGCCGCTGATCCCGATCAAACGCGGGGAAGGCGTGTGGCTGGAAGACTTCGAAGGCAAACGCTACCTCGATGCGGTCAGCTCCTGGTGGGTCAATGTGTTCGGGCACGCCAACCCGCGGATCAATCAGCGCATCAAGGATCAGGTCGATCAGCTCGAACATGTGATCCTTGCCGGCTTCAGTCATCAACCGGTGATCGAACTGTCCGAACGCCTGGTGAAGATGACGCCGGAAGGACTGACCCGGTGCTTCTACGCCGATAACGGCTCGTCCTGCATCGAAGTCGCACTGAAAATGAGCTTTCACTACTGGCTCAATCGCGGTCAGCCGAACAAGAAGCGCTTCGTCACCCTGACCAACAGCTACCACGGTGAAACCATGGCGGCGATGTCGGTGGGCGACGTGCCGCTGTTCACCGAGACCTACAAGGCGCTTTTGATGGACACCATCAAAGTGCCGAGCCCGGACTGCTACCAGCGTCCCGAGGGCATGAGCTGGGAAGAGCATTCGCGCAACATGTTCGCCGCGATGGAACAGACCCTGGCCGAGAACCATGACAGCGTCGCAGCCGTGATTGTCGAGCCGCTGATCCAGGGCGCCGGTGGCATGCGCATGTATCACCCGGTGTACCTCAAGCTCCTTCGCGAAGCCTGCGACCGCTACGGCGTGCACCTGATCCACGACGAAATCGCCGTCGGTTTCGGCCGCACCGGGACGATGTTCGCCTGTGAGCAGGCCGGTATCCGCCCGGACTTCCTGTGCCTGTCCAAGGCCCTGACCGGCGGCTACCTGCCGCTGGCGGCGTGCATGACCACAGACGAAGTCTACAGCGCCTTCTACGACGACTACCCGACCCTGCGCGCCTTCCTGCACTCCCACAGCTACACCGGCAACCCGCTGGCGTGCGCGGCAGCCCTGGCGACGCTGGATATTTTCGAAGAAGACAACGTCATCGAGAACAACAAGGCCCTGGCGCAGCGCATGGCTTCGTCGACGGCGCATCTGGTGGATCACCCGAACGTGTCCGAAGTGCGCCAGACCGGCATGGTGCTGGCCATCGAGATGGTCAAGGACAAGGCCAGCAAAGAGGCTTACCCGTGGCAGGAACGTCGCGGCCTGAAGGTGTTCCAGCACGCCCTGGAGCGCGGTGCTTTACTGCGCCCATTGGGCAGCGTGGTGTATTTCCTGCCGCCGTACGTGATCACTCCGGAGCAGATCGATTTCCTGGCCGATGTGGCCAGCGAAGGGATCGACATTGCCACCCGTGACAGCGTCAGCGTGGCGGTGCCGAAGGACTTCCACCCGGGGTTCCGTGATCCGGGTTGATTGATTTCACCTAAGCTTCAGCGCTGACCGGACTACCGTCATCGCGGGCAAGCCCGCTCCCACAGGATTGCGCTGTACCTGTGGGAGCGGGCTTGCCCGCGATGGGGCCGCCAGATATTTACACCCTTTTCAGAGACCCCGAATGAGACTGTCCCGCTTCTTCATCGACGCCCCCCTGAGCACCGGCGAGCACGAGTTGCCCGAAGCCCAGGCCCATTACATCAGCCGCGTGCTGCGCATGGCCGAGGGCGATGCGTTGCAATTGTTCGACGGCTCGGGCCAGGAGTTTCGCGCCAGGCTGGTCGAAGTCGGCAAAAAACGCGTCGTGGTGCAGATCGATGAAAGCTTCGCCGGGCAGATCGAATCGCCGCTGCAAATCCATCTCGGCCAGGGTCTTTCCCGGGGCGAGCGCATGGACTGGGCGATTCAGAAAGCTACGGAACTGGGCGTCAGCGAAATCACCCCGATCTTCACCGAACGCTGCGAAGTCCGGCTCAAGGACGAGCGCGCCGACAAACGCCTGCTGCACTGGCGCCAGGTGGCGATCAGCGCTTGCGAGCAATGCGGCCGTTCACGGGTACCGCTGATTCATCCGCCACTGTTGCTGGCTGACTGGTTGAAGCAGACGCAAGCCGAGTTGAAGCTGGTACTGCATCCGGTGGCAGAGCCGCTGGTGAGCCATGCCAAACCTTCAAGTCTGGCATTCCTGATCGGTCCGGAGGGTGGTTTGTCCGACGCCGAAGTCGATCAGGCCAAGGCCGGCGGCTTCCACGCCGCCCGCCTCGGTCCACGGGTACTGCGCACCGAAACCGCGCCGGTGGTGGCGTTGGCGGTGGCCCAGCAACTCTGGGGTGACTTCTAGTGCCTCTTCGCGAGCAAGCTCGCTCCCACATTGGAACGCATTCTGTGGGAGCGGGCTTGCTCGCGAATGGCCGCGACACGGTCTAGAGGCCGATCTGGCTGCTACTGCACCGGATCACTCACCGGTTTGGCAATGATCGCCTTGAGTTCGCTGGTCATCGGGAACTCAAGGTTCAAACCCTTCGGCGGGATCGGCTGCTCGAACCAGCGTTTGTAGATGCCATTGATCTCGCCCGAGCTGTACAGCTCCGCCAACGCACCGTTGACCAGCGCCAGGAACTGCGGATCGTCCTTGCGCACCATGCAGCTGTAGATCTCCCGCGATTGCTCCTCCCCGACCACCAACCATTTGTGCGGGTCGTTGGCCTTTGCGCGCTCGCCATAGAGCAGCGCGTCGTCCATGTAGAACGCCACCGCCCGGCCCGACTGCAGCATCTGGAAGGCTTCGCCGTGGTCCTTGGCGCTGATCACGAACATGTCGATCTTGTGATCGACGTTATAGCTTTTCAGGAAGCGCTCGTTGGTGGTGCCGGCGGTGGTCACCACGTTCTTGCCGCGCAGGTCAGCGAAGCTCTTGATCCCGCTGTCCTTCGCGGTCAGCAACTGGCCTTTGACGTAGATGAAACCATAAGAGAACGCCACCTGCTTCTGTCGTTCGGCAGTCACGCCGGTGGAGCCGCACTCCAGGTCCACGGTGCCGTTTTGCACCAGTGGAATACGGGTCTGCGAGGTCACCAGGTTGTACTTCACCTTCAACTCCGGCAGCGCCAGTTGCTGCTGGATGCGCTCGACGATCTTGCCCGCCAGATCCACCGAGTAACCCATCGGCTTGCCGCTGTGATCACCCACGTAGGAGAACGGCACCGAAGCATCGCGATAGCCCAGGGTGATGCTGTTGGCGCTGGCGATTTTGCTCAGGGTGCCGGTCAGCGGCGCTTCATTGGCCTGAACCTGACTGCCGAGCAACAGGCCAAGCGTACAAGCGAGCAACGTGATTTTTTGCATTGTTATTCTCCGTTGTGGGTGTTGGTTTATCAGACGCGTGCAGCGATGACGGTGATTTCCACCAGCACCTGCGGGCGGGCCAGTTCGGCCTGCACGGTGGTGCGGCTCGGTGACTGCCCCGGCGATAGCCAGGCCGACCAGACCTCGTTCATCGCGGCGAAATCCTCGGTGATGTTCTTCAGGTAAATGGTCGCGCTGAGCAGATGATCCTTGTCGCTGCCCGCCTCGGCCAGCAAGGTATCGATTTTCGCCAGCACTTCACGGGTCTGGCCGTTGGCATCCCGGGCATCGCCCGGCACCTGCCCGGAGAGAAACACCAGGTCGCCAAAGGTCACGGCGCCGGACAGGCGCGGGTTGCTGTGCAGTCGGGTAATGGTCATTGCAGTGTCCTCTTCAGAAATCAGCATTCAGGCGGCCCGGTGGTTGAAACCCTGCAGGTCAATGGACGGCTGGCGCTCGCCGATCAGCTCACTGAGCAAGCGCCCGCTACCGCATGCCAGGGTAAAACCCAGCGCGCCGTGGCCGAGGTTGAGCCACAGGTTGCGATACGCCGTCGCGCCCAGCAACGGCACGCCGCTAGGGGTGGCCGGGCGCATGCCAGCCCACTCGACGGCTTCGTCATAGGCGCCGGCATTTGGAAAGGTGTCATGGGCCTGACGCTTGATCAGCGCCAGGCGCTTGGGGTCCAAAGCAGGGTCGAAGCCGACAATGTCGACCATTGCCGCCACTCGCAATTGCTTGCCGATGCGGGCGTAGACGATCTTGCGGTCGTAGTCGGTGATGCTCACGCCCGGCGCCCGGTGACCGGCGCCGATCGGCACGGTCAGGCTATAGCCCTTGAGCGGATAAAGTGGCAGTTGCAGCCCGGGAAGTGCCAACAGCGGGCTGCGGTGACCGGCGGCGATCACCAGTTGATCGACCGGCAGCACTTGCTCGCCCAGTTCGATGGCGTTGGCGCTGCCGTTGCTGTGGCGGATGCCGGTTACCGCTTGCCCGAGACGAAACTCGCAACGGCCGGACGCTTGCAGCCGGGCGGCCAGTTGCTGGCAAAAACCGTGGCAGTCGCCCACCTCTTCGTCCGGGGTGTAGATCGCCCCGACAAAGGGCGCATCGACCAGCGCCGGTTCCAGTTGCGCGCATTCGGCCGGCGACAACACCTGCTGTTGCTGCGGGTCGGCCAGGCTCTGGCGCGCATGCTCGAAGCTGCTGTCCTGACGGAAAGTCACCAGTTTGCCATTGCGCCGCCACTGGAATCCCGTCAGCCCATCGTCCTCGCGCCAGGACTTCAACGTGTCCTGGCTGAACAGCGCCAGGCGCAGCAAGTGCGCGGCGTTCTCGCGGTTGACCGAGCGGCGGCAGGCGCCGAGGAACGATGCCATCCAGCGCCACTGGGCCGGGTCAAAGCGCGGGCGCAGCTTCAACGGTGAGTCGCCGCGCAGCATCCAGCCAATGGCTTGCAAAGGCACACCGGCGTCGGCCAGGGGGGCGACATAGCGATAGGACAACTGGCCGCCGTTGGCGAAGCTGGTTTCGCTGCCCAGCGAGCCCCGTGCCTCGACCACCGTCACCTCGAAGCCGTCGCGCACCAGCGCATAGGCCGTTGCCAGGCCAATCACACCGCCACCGATGATGCACACACGCTGAGCCATGTCCGTCCTTAAAACCGTTGTGAAGACGAGGCCAAGGTTAGAGCCAGGTGACAGACGTTGAACAATGCATAAAGATGGCAAACCCATAAACAAAGGTTATGGACTTGCCATGCGTCTTCGCCATATCGAGATTTTCCAGGCCATCCGCCAGACCGGTTCGATCAGCGCTGCCGCGCAATTGCTGCACGTCTCGCAGCCGGCGGTGAGCAAGGTGTTGCAGCACGCCGAGCAACAATTGGGTTTCCCGCTGTTCCTGCGGGTACGCGGCAAGTTGCAGGCGACGCCGGAAGCGCTGGAACTGGAGCGTGAAGTGGACAAGGTCAGCGAAAGCCTGCAAGGCGTGCGACGCCTGGCGCAGAGCCTGCGCCGCGAACCGGGCCACAGCCTGCGCATCGGCGCCACCCCGGCGCTGGCCCTGTCTTTGCTGCCGCCGGCCATTCACGAATGGACCGGGCGATACCCGGACATCGCTTGCGAACTCTCCAGCGCCCACAGTCGCGAACTGGTGCAGAACCTGTTGATGCGCGAAGTGGATGTCGCCTTGACCCTGCAACGCCCGGATCACCCGGGACTCAAGGCCCAGGCGCTGGCGTCTGGCGTGCTGGTGGCGCTGGCGCCGAGTGGTTACTGGCCTCAGGAAGAGGTGGGTAAACCGTTGCCGCTGATGGCTCTGGCGGATGCGCCACTGATCGGTTTATCCAGCGCCGATCCACTGGCCGCGCGGCTCGACAGTTACCTGGAAGCGGTCGAACCGCCGCCCCGGGTACGCATCGCCGTGCAAACCTACTCACTGGCACGGGCGATGGTGGAATCTGGCGCGGGCCTGGCGGTGATCGATCCGTTCACCGCCCTTGGCGCCTCTCCCGTCAACACAATGATCCGCCCCCTGGCACCGCCGTTACCCATCACCCTGTATGCAGTGACCCGCGCCGCCGAACCGCCGCCCCACACCTTGAACGACCTGTTGCAGGTATTCAGCCGCCGAGCCCGGGAGCAGCTGGATCGGCTGGCCCCGGTACAGCCTTAAAGGACATAAAAGAAAATCGCCACAAAGTGCAGCAAGCTCCCGGCGATCACGAACAGGTGCCAGATCCCGTGGGCATGGCGCAGGCGATGGTCAAGGGAAAAAAAGACAATCCCCACCGTGTACAACACCCCGCCTGAAGCCAGCCACGCAAATCCGGCGCCGCCCAGCGCCGCGAGCAGCGGCTTGACCGCCACCAGCACAATCCAGCCCATCACCGCATAAATCACGATCGACAGAATCCGCGCCTCCGAACGCGGCTTGATCTCTTGCAGGATGCCGATCAGCGCCAGCCCCCAGACAATCCCGAACAAGGTCCAGCCCCATGGCCCACGCAGGGTCACCAGGCAAAACGGTGTGTAGCTGCCGGCAATCAACAGGTAGATCGAGAAATGATCGACCTTCTGCATGATCGCTTTCTTGCGTCCGCGAACGCTGTGGTACACGGTCGATGCGCTGTAAAGCACCAGCAAGGTAAAGGCGTAGATCGCCATGCTGACAATCTTCCACGGGCTGCCGTCGAGACTGGCCAGAACAATCAGCCACACCCCGCCGATAAACGCCGCCACGGCCCCGGCCAGATGCGTCCAGGCGTTCAGTCTTTCCCCGTGATACATCGATTACCCGCCTTAAAAAATGGTTACCGCAAAACAAGGCTCAAGCCTCAAGCGTAAAAGTGCAATGTTTCCGTACGTCACGATCCCTGTAGGAGCTGCCGAAGGCTGCGATCTTTTGATCTTCAACGTCAAAAGATCGCAGCCTTCGGCAGCTCCTACAACGCTCCGTGTTTAACGGGCACAATTGACCGATACCAAAAAGAGTCCGCCCCATGCTGATCGATGAAGAGTTGACCCTGAAAAAACTCGAGGTGTTCCTGGCCTTCATGCGCACCGGCAACCTGGCACGCGCCGCCGCCGAGTTGCAGACCAGCAACGTCAGCGTGCATCGGGCGATCCACTCCCTGGAAAGTGCCCTGCGCTGCCCGTTGTTCAAGCACGAAGGTCGTAGCCTGACGCCGCTGGAAAGCGCTTACGTACTCGAAGAGCGGGCGCAGAAGCTGATTCAGGATGTCGTCGAAAGCGTGCGCCTGACCCGCGAGGCCGCCGGGTTCTCGGCCGAGCGTTTCAAGTTGGGATCGCTGTATTCGCTGACGGTGAAGACCGTACCGCAACTGATCATGGGCCTGAAGATCCGCCGCAGCGAACTCAACATCGACCTGATTCTGGGCTCCAATATCGACCTGCTCTACAAGCTCAAGAACATGGAAGTCGATGCGATCCTCGTGTCCCTGGACGACAGCATCAACGACCCGGATTGCGAACAGATCCCGCTGTTTTCCGACGACATCTTCCTCGCCACACCCGCCGACTCGAAGTTTGCCCAACGGACTGAAGTCGACCTGGCCGAGGTCCGCGACGAAACCTTCATCACCCTGACCCAGGGCTTCGCCACCCATCAGGACGGCAAGCGGGTATTCGAGCAGGCAGGGTTCGAGCCGAAGGTGGCGATGCAGGTCAACGACATCTTCACCCTGCTGAGCATGGTCAGTTCGGGCGTGGGTTATGCGTTGCTGCCGGGGCGGATTGCGGCGGTGTACGAGAACCGGGTGAAGCTGATCCCGTTGCAGGAAAAGTACCGCTTGCAGCAACACATTGGCGTGGTGTTCCTGAAGGCCAAGGAGCGTGATCCGAACCTGCTGGCGTTGCTGGCGGAGTGTCGGATGTATGCCAATCGGCAGGCTTGAAACCGAGTCGCGCCCTTCGCGGGCAAGCCCGCTCCCACATTCGAACGCATTCCAAATGTGGGAGCGGGCTTGCCCGCGAAGGCGTCGGACCCGACAACTCAGCCCCTGAACCTAGCCGACAATCCCGCGAACAATGAAGAACAACAGCGAAGGCCCCAGCAGACACCCAAGCCCGGTGTGGAAGGTCGCGGTCAACGCGCCATAAGGCACCAGGCGCCGATCTGTCGCCGCCAGCCCCGCCGTCACGCCGCTCACAGTGCCGGCCAGCCCGCCAAACACCATCGCCGAACGCGGGTTGTCCAGGCCCATCCAGCGCGCCGCCATCGGCGTGCCGACCATCACCAGGATCGCCTTGATCAGGCCGGTGGCAATCGACAGCGCCATCACATCGGAACTGGCGCCAATCGCGGCTCCGGTCACTGGGCCGACGATGTAAGTCACCGCACCGGCGCCAATGGTGGTCATGCTCACCGCATCGCGGTAACCGAATACCCAGGCCATGCACGCGCCGACGATAAACGGCAACACCGTGCCCAACAGCAGCGCGATCACACCGATCAAGCCGGCCTTTTTCGCTTCCGTGGCCTGCACCTCGAATGCCGTGGCGACGATGGCGAAGTCCCGCAGCATCGCGCCACCCATCAACCCGATACCGGAAAACAGCGTCAAGTCCGCCAGGCCCTTTTGCCCGCCGGTCATGGTTCCGCCAACCCAGGCCAGTACCAGGCCGATGACGATGGCAATCGCCGAACCGTGGATGCGTCCGAAGGTCAGGCGTTTGGAGATCACCACTGACACCCACATGATCACGCCGACGAAGGCGAATGCGGTGACCAGACCGTTGTGTTCCAGACCGCTCTTGATCAAATCCCACATATCAGCGACCTCCTGCCGGTGCGCCAACCGGCGTTACATCCGCCGCTTCATCGGGCAAGGGTTCGCCTTTGTGGGTCCGGCTGATCAGGGCAATGGTGCAACCGCAAACCACCACCGAACCGATCGCCGCCAACACCGCTACCGGACCACCGTGCAACGCCGTGACCACATTTTGTTGCGCCGCCATCGCCACCACCACCGGGATGTACATCGCGCCCCAGAAGCCGACGCCCATCTCGCACTCCCGGGTCATGCCGCCACGCCTGTGCATCCACAACCGTGCGCAAATCAGCAGGATCATCGCGATGCCGACGCCGCCGACGTTTGATTTCACACCCAGCAACACCCCGAGCATGTCACCCATAATCACCCCTGCCAGCGTACAGATCGCCAACAGCGCCACACCGTAAATAATCATTGTTGTAGTCCTCAAAGTGCATTTCGAATGTTGTTTTTGTTGTTCGAAGCCTGAGTTTCAGGAGTGGCGGCTTCCCTCCTCACGCATCAGCGCCTGCAGGGTATCGAGCCGCGCACCGTCGAAGGCAATCACGGTGCCCTGCTCGAACACCCGGCGCGCCAGCCCGGTCAGCACCGCACCGGGCGGCAGTTCGATCTGTAGACGTACGCCGCGCTCG
The DNA here is from genome assembly GCF_054343835.1 of Pseudomonas sp. GNP012. Taxonomy (NCBI): domain Bacteria; kingdom Pseudomonadati; phylum Pseudomonadota; class Gammaproteobacteria; order Pseudomonadales; family Pseudomonadaceae; genus Pseudomonas; species Pseudomonas sp. GNP012. The sequence continues at coordinate 5,077,748 of NZ_JBTGUU010000001.1, forward strand.
TAGGCGCTTTGTACCGTGCCGCGCCAATCGACGATGCGGCACATGTTGAAAGCCAGGTCGTCACGCAAGGCTTCAGGCTTGATCAGCGGACGCGCACGGCTGCCGCTCAGGTAGCCCATCTTCGGGGTTTGCAGCGGCACCCTGGCGAAGGCTTCGGCCAACCGTTGCGCGGGTGCTTCAAGCAATGGGCAGTGGGATGGCACGCTCACTGCCAGACGCTTGACCAGGCCAGCTCCGCAACCTTTCGCCAACTCCGCCACTGCTTTCATCGCCGCATCGCTGCCGGCAATCACCACCTGGTTATCGGCGTTGATATTGGCCAGATAAACCGGCATTTCTACGCTGTGCACCAGAGCCAGTAATCCTTCCACTTTGGCCAGGTCCAGACCGATGATCGCGGTCATGCCGTAGCCCTGTGGATAAGCCTGCTGCATCAGCTCACCGCGCAGGCTGACCAGGTGCAGTGCATCGCTGAAACCCAAGGCGCCCGCCACCACTGCCGCCGGATAAGCACCGATCGACAAGCCGGCCACATAGTCCGGAGCCATGGCCAACTGGCGTGAAGCGGCGACGCCAGCGATCAGCAGGCAAAGCTGAACCGCCCGCGTCGACCGCAATGCTTCGGCAGAATCCAGCTGCGTCACGTCTTCACCGAGCCAATCGCTCGCCTCGTTCAACGTTTCCCCAGGCAAGCGCGCCAGAATGCCGGGTTGCTGCGCACCCTGGCCGGGGAACACCAGCAAGCTGCTCACGCTGCCTGCTCCTGTGGATGCCACGGGTCAGTGACCAGACTGGCCTGAGTGGCACTCTTAAACAGGACCCGCGACGCAGTGCCGGCCCACTCGCGCAAGGCAACGGCGCCCAAGGGTGTCTGCAACTGCAGGTCCACGCGGCACACGGCCGTGTCGAGAATGGCCACCAGCGCCTGCGCGTCGGCACGACTCAACGGCCGCGGCGTTCGCAGGATCAGGTCGAGGTCGCTGCCCTCGTGCAACGCGGCAAACCCGCTGGCCAATTCGAACCCGGCACTGCCGCTGACACCCCAGACCCAGCCACTCTCATCGAGGTGCGAGCGTAGTTGCGCCAAGGCACGCAGCGCCGGGAAATCACGCAGGCCTTGAACATGGCAGAGTTCTTCCGGCCGCACCCGCCGCGTGATGGCGGCGACTTCCATCACTGCGGCAAATCGCTGCTCGCGCAACGGCCCGCGCATGCCCACCGCCACCTGCCCCGCCGCGCTCAAGGCGCGACGGACCACCACCGGCTGGCCGGCACTGATCGAGTCGATCACCCACGTCGGGGCATCCGCAGGCAACTGCCACGAGGTCATGCCCCACAGCAGGTCATGAGCCAGAAGCGCACTCACCACTGCGCCCTCAGCAATTGGCGAACCTTGCTCGACGCCGCACGATTGGCCGCACCGAGACGACCACTGAGATCTGCACCCTTCTGGGCGATATCACCCATCGCCTGACCCAAGCACTCGGTCACCCGCGCCAGATCCGCCGCAGTCGGCTGCTCGATCTGTTCCACCGACAAGGTTTCCCACAGCAGCCCGAGGCTGGCATAGCTGTCGATGTCATAGGCCATCGGCGGCACACTGGCCGCCAGAGCTTCGAGTTCTTCGACGCTGCGCAAGGTCACCCGCGCCGCCGACGCCTTGCCCATGGCATGCACCATCACCCCCGGATCGCGCAGGGCGATCAAGCGATTGGCCTGATAGCCGTGGGCCAGGAACGCCCCGGACATCGCCTTGCCCACCAGCAAACCGATCACCGCATGGCCGGCCAGACGAGCGCGGGCGTAACTGCCCGCCGCTGCGGCCAACGCCTGATGAATGCCGAGCGCTTCTTCGCGGCGACCATAAGCCTGGCTCGGCACGTCAACAATGGCGATCAGGGCGCGCTTGCGTGCCTTGTTTTGATCGGCGGCGATGACTTCATCCACCGCCTTGGCCAGGCCCCAGCCTTCGAGCAACCCCACTTCGCCATTGCGTGCACGGACGAAGCGGTTTTCCGGGTCGGCCACCACCGCGATGAAACGCACAGGCTGATCGCCCAGCGAACCGTCCGCGACCTTCAGCGAAGCCGGCAAACCCTCGACCGCTTGCGCCCCGGCACTCAAGGCGTTGAACCAGTTCAAACCACGCAGGGAATACGAGCTCATGGGCGTTCTCCTTGGTACAGATCGCGAACCACGGACGGCTCGATTTGCGGTTCGGCGTCCAGACGCGCCAGGCGTTGCAGGAACAATTCGGCCTGGCGACTGCGTGATTGCGCCGGCAATCCTTGGTGGAGCAACTCACCCACCTGCTGGCGAATCTGCGCCACGTCGTCGGCAACATAGCGATCCACCAGACCACTGGCGAAGCGCTGCTCGCCACCGCTCAAGCTCCAGATGAAGGGCCGGTCGCGGGAGTCGTATTCCTCGAGTCCCGCTTCCTGCTCGATCACCTGCGGGCCGTTCAGGCCCAGTCGCGCTTCCTGGGTCACCAACAGGTAGCTGCACAACCCGGCAGCAATCGACATGCCGCCAAAGCAACCGACGCTGCCCGCCACGACTCCGACTACGGGTTGGTACTGCTGCAAATCGACAATCGCCGCGTGGATGTCGGCAATCGCCGCCAGGCCAAGGTTGGCTTCCTGCAAACGCACGCCGCCGGTTTCCAGCAGCAGCACGGCGCGGGTCGGGATGCCGTTGCGGTTGTCTTCGGCGGCCAGTTCCAGCGCACCGGCGATTTTTGCTCCACCGACTTCACCGAGGCTGCCACCCTGGAACGCGCCTTCGATGGCGGCGATCACCACCGGCAAACCATCGAGGTTGCCCTTGGCGATCACCACACCGTCGTCGGCTTGCGGCACCACGCCCTGGCGCGACAGCCACGGCGACATGATCCGTTGAAAGGGGTCGAGCAGTTCGCGGAAGGTACCGGCATCGAGCAGGGCCTTGGCCCGTTGCCGCGCACCGAGTTCGACGAAGCTGTGTTTGTTCAGCAGGGATGCGCTGTCAGTCATGGCCGATCTCCTCGAAACCCTGTTCCAGACGCAGGCGCACCACGCCGGGTGTCGCGCCGAAATCGTGGATGTCGATGGCCATCGCCGGCGGCGTCTGGCCGTCGAACATCCGTGCAAACAGATGCTGCCAGCGTTGTTCGCTGCCATTGACCGAGGTCTGCACGTTGATCGTCAGCTTGCCGGCCTGACCCGGTTCGATCAGCACTTCCAGATCACCCGAACCGACACAGCCCACCAGGGTGCGGCCGCGTGGCGGCTGCCCGGCGGGGAATTCAAAGGATAAGGTTTCCATCAAAAAGCTTCACTTCGTGAATGGCAGAGGAAAAGGCTGTCGCCCGACTCGATACGGTCGATGAACAGGCAGGCTGCGAGCAGGTCCGCAGCGCCGCCGGGCGAGGCATTCAACGCGATGAGTTGTTGGTCCAGCTCATGCAGGCGGCGACGTCCGGCGAGGCTGGCGCTACCCCCGGCATCGAGCACGGCCTGGGCGCCGAGTTGCATGGTGTGCAGACCTTGTTCTCCAGCGCGGTACAGCACGCAGGTGTCGGCCAGATTCGTCATGATCGCCAGCAGCGCATCGAGCCGGGCGTTCTGTTCGCCATGGCCGGCGGCGCGGCTGCATTTGAGTTGCGGCAACGCGCGTTGCAACACCGCCGGGAAACCCAGTTGCGCTTCTTCACGGGCTCCGCGAGCGCCGTAGCGTTGAGCGACTTGAGCACCGTGGCTGAGGGGACGAGGCGCGTAACGATCGTCGAGCAACGCCAGACGCGCCGCACGAATCGATACGCTGCTTGCAGCCGTGGATTCAGGGTCCAGCGCAGCGGCAGTGACCAACAGGCCCAAGGCCCAGATCGCCCCGCGATGAGTATTCACGCCGCCCGTGGTGTCGAGCATCGCTTGCTCGCCTTCGCGACCGATGCGGCCCACGGCTTCGCGCAGGGGCAAGCCGATCTCACCGAACGCTATCGCGGCATCGGCCATCGCCTTGAAGGCCGGCCACAGGGACAGCGCCGAAGCGTGCATCAGCCCCAGGTGCAAATCGGTGTGGGCGCCATTGCCGCGACGGTCGACCAGTGCCGGTTTCGGCGACAGGTCAGCCTCGTCGATCAGCGCGTCCACCGCCAGGTCCGCCAGCCGCTCGGCCTGGCTCAGGGTTTTGGGTTGCAGGTTGAATGCGTGCATTACCAGCTCCTGAACTTGGCGGGCGGGTTGTAGAGGCCACCGGACCACTCCACCAGATCGGCCACACTTTTTGCCGCGAGCAGTTCGCGGGTGGCGTCGGTGCGGCGGATGCCGAGGTCTTCGGGCAAGGCAATCAAGCCTTCGCGGCGCATGCGCGCGGTGTCTTTGGGATTGTGGCGCAGGCCGATGGCGGTCACCCCGGCGACGGCGGCGATCATCGCCTGGCGTTCTTCCAGTGAACGCGCCTTGTATAGGTAGGCGATGCCTTCTTCGGTCAACAAATGGGTGACGTCGTCGCCGTAGACCATGATCGGCGCCAGCGGCATGCCGCTTTTCTTCGCTACATCAACGGCATCAAGGGTTTCGACGAAGGTCGGTTTTCCGCCCTCCTGGAAGGTCTCGACCATCTGCACCACGAGTTTCCTGCCGCGCTCGAGCATCGGCTCGGCCACGTCGGTGTTGCGCATGTCGAGCCAGGCCGGGGTACCGTGGCGACGACCGCGCGGGTCGTGGCCCATGTTCGGCGCGCCGCCGAATCCGGCCAGGCGCCCGCGAGTCACGGTGGAGGAATGGCCCTCGCCATCCACCTGCAATGTCGCGCCGATGAACAGGTCCACCGCGTATTGACCGGCCAGTTGGCTGAACATCCGGTTGGAACGCAGGGAACCGTCCCGCCCGGTAAAGAACACATCCGGCCGCGCCGCAATGTAGTTCTCCATCCCCAGTTCGGTGCCGAAGCAATGCACGCTTTCGACCCAGCCGCTTTCAATCGCCGGAATCAGGGTCGGGTGCGGGTTGAGCGTCCAGTTGCGGCAGATCTTGCCTTTGAGGCCGAGGGATTCGCCGTAGGTCGGCAGGATCAGCTCGATGGCCGCGGTGTTGAAACCGATGCCGTGGTTGAGCGACTGCACGTTGTGTTTTTCGTAGATGCCGCGGATCGCCATCATCGCCATCAACACGTGAACCGGCTTGATGTGCCGGGGGTCGCGGGTGAACAGCGGTTCGATGTAGAACGGCTTGTCGGCCACCACCACGAAGTCGACCCAGGACGCCGGAATGTCCACCCGCGGCAGGTCGCTGACATCGTCCACCAACTGATTGACCTGGACGATGACGATGCCGTCGCTGAAGGCCGCCGGTTCGATCAGCGCCGGGGTGTCTTCGGTGCTCGGCCCCGTGTAAATGTTGCCGGCGCGGTCGGCCATGAAACCGGCCGAGAGCACGACGTTGGGAATCAGGTCCACCACCAGCCGTGCGTAGAGCTCGATGTAGGTGTGGATCGCGCCGATTTCCAGCAGGCCGTCTTCGAGCAGCTGGCTGATGCGCAGGCTTTGGGTGCCGGCGAAAGAGAAGTCGAGCTTGCGCGCGATACCACGCTCGAACAGGTCCAGGTGCTCGGAGCGTCCGACGCTGGGCATGATCATATGCAGGTCATGCAACTTCGCGGGGTCGGCCTTGGCCAGGGAACGTGAAAGGAAATCCGCCTGCTTCTGGTTGTTGCCTTCGAGCACCACGCGGTCGCCCGGCAGGATCAACGCCTCCAGCGCCGCGACGATGTTATCGGTGGGCAACACCACACCGTCGGCAAGACCTCGCACCAGCTCGAGACGCCGCTGCTTTTCGCTGCGCCGCCGCGTCCATCGCGAGTCGGGGGATATTGTTGTTGTCATGACCACTCCACGGGTTCGCTGTCGTGGGGGTCACATTAGGAGTGTTGAGTGGGGGCATCAATCAAGCAGAGTGGCGGAACGTTACGCTCAGGGTAATGGTTGTCTGGGCTGACGCCTTCGCGAGCAAGCCCGCTCCCACAGTGGATCCGTGGCGAACACAAATCCAGTGTGGGAGCGGGCTTGCCCGCGAAGGGGCCGGTCAGATCACCACTGAATCGGGATCAGTTGATTAACCCGGCATCCACCAACAACGCCTCCAGCGCCAACAGATCCGGCACCTTGGCCACCTGCTCCCCCACCTGCACCGCCGCCTGCTCCAGCGCACACAACGGCACATCCACGTAACTCAACTGGCTGTCGAGCTTGCACGAGCGCGGAATCCCTTGCACCAGCAGCGCGATGAACTTCAGCTCCGGTCGCCCGCCGAGAGCGTTGAGAATGACGATCCGCGCACGCTCACCGATGACGATTTTCTGCCCGCAAGCCGACTCGAAACTCAGCAGCGGTATCTGCCGTTCGCGCCATGTCACCAGGCCCAGGTACCACGGCGGTGTGTCGAGATCGAAGGTCCCCGGTTGCTGGTAGTCGATCAGCTCGGCCACGGCGACGTTGGGCAGGATCAGGTTGCGGTCGGCCAACGGCAGCAGCAGGCCGGTGAGGTTGCTGGTGCGGTGTTCAAGCATGGGTCTTGCTCCAAAAGGCGATGCTTTCGAGCAGCACCGATTCCTGGTACGGCTTGCCCAGGTAGTCGTTGACGCCAATGGCCATGGCGCGGTCGCGGTGTTTCTGCCCGGTGCGGGAGGTGATCATGATGATCGGCAGGTGCTGCAGGCGTTCGTCGTTGCGCACCTGGGTCGCGACCTCGAAGCCGTCCATGCGCGGCATCTCGATGTCCAGCAGCATCAGGTCGGGCATGTGCTCTTCCAGCAGCAGCATGGCATCGACCCCGTCCTTGGCGGTCAGCACGTTCATGCCGTGGCGTTCGAGCAAGCGGCTGGTGACCTTGCGTACGGTGACCGAGTCGTCGACCACCATCACCAGCAACGGCCGATGCGGTTCGACCTCGACCTCCTGCCCCGCGGGACGCTGGGGTACGCGGGCCTGCATGGCGCGGATCGGCGCCAGCAGATCCAGAATCAGCACCACCCGGCCATCGCCAAGAATCGTCGCCCCGGAGACCCCTTGCACCGCCGCGAACTGCGGCCCCAGGCTCTTGACCACGATCTCGCGAGTGCCGGCCATGGCGTCCACCAGCACCGCGATGTGCCGTTCGTTGCACTGCACCAGCAGCACCGGCAATGGCAGGCTCTGGCCCAACAGTTTCGGGCGCGGGATGGTTTTCAGCAGCTCACCCAGATAGCACAGTTCGTAACGTTGCCCGGCGTATTCATAGGTGGGCGAATCGAAACGGAAATAGCCTTCAAGCTCATTGGGCAGGACGCGAACGATGCCGTCGATGGTATTGAGCGGGATCGCGTATTGGTCCTCACCGCACTGCACCATCAGCGCCCGGTTGACCGATACGGTGAACGGCAGGCGAATGCGGAAATGCACGCCCTGCCCCGGCACCGAGTCGATGCTCATGGTGCCGCCCAGTTGCCGCACCTCTTCATGCACCACGTCCATGCCGACGCCGCGACCGGAGATCTGGGTGATTTTCTCGGCCGTGGAAAACCCCGGTTGCAGGATGAACTGCAACACGTCGTGATCACTGATGACGCTGTCCGGGGCGAGCATGCCGCGCTTGATCGCCTTGCGCCGCACCGCGTCCAGCGGCACACCGGCGCCGTCGTCGCGGATGTCGAAAATGATGTCGCCGCCTTCACGCAGCAGATCGAGGGTGATCTTGCCCTTGGCCGGCTTCCCCGCCGCCAGCCGCGCTTCGACGGACTCCAGGCCGTGGTCGACGGCGTTGCGCAGCATGTGTTCCAGCGGCGCGGCCATGCGTTCAAGCACGTTGCGATCCATCTCGCCTTCGGCGTTGTCGACGATGAAATCCACGTCCTTGCCCAGCTCGCTGGCCACCTGGCGGACGATGCGCTGTAACCGCGGGAGCATGCGTTCGAACGGCACCATGCGCGTGCGCATCAGCCCTTCTTGCAACTCGGTGTTGATGCGGCCCTGCTGTTGCAGGAGGTTTTCCGCTTCCTGATTGCGTCGCTCGAGGGTTTCCTTGAGGTCGAGCAAGTCAGAGGCCGATTCAAACAGCGCGCGGGACAGTTGCTGCAATTGCGAGTGACGGTCCATTTCCAGCGGGTCGAACTCTTCATAGCCCAGGCGTTCGGCGTCGACTTGCTGGCGGCTGAGGATCCGCCCCTGGGTTTCGGTATCGAGGCGGCGCAACTGGTCGCGCATGCGCTCGATGGTGGTTTCCATCTCGCTCAGGGCGATGTGCGCATCGTTGACCTGCTGTTCGATCCGGCCACGGAAGATCGATGTTTCACCGGCCAGGTTGACCAGATCGTCGAGCAACTCCGCCGAGACCTTGACCATGTCGGCGCCGGCATCGGACGACGGCGCCAGTGGCTCGGCCTTGGGCGTGGCCGGCGACGCAACCGCCGTGGGCGCTTCGGGCACTGCCGGGTGGCTGAAGTTCTTGATCGCATCGATCAAGCGATCGGCGGGCGGCATCGGCTCACCGGCCCGGGCCGCGTCGAGCATCTGCGCCAGGCGGTCATGGCTGCGTTGCAACAGCGCGAACAACGGCGCCGTCGGCTGCAACACGCCGGTGGACAGGCCCTCGTAGAGGAACTCCAGTTCATGGGCCAGGTCGCCAATCGCGGCGATTTCCACCATGCGCGCGCCGCCCTTGAGGGTGTGCAGGTCGCGCAGCAGGGTTTCCACTTCCTGACGGCTCGAAGGCTGGGCCTGCCAGCGCTCAAGCGCCGCACCGGAGCTTTCGATGATGTCGAAACCTTCCTCGAGGAAGATCTCCAGCAACTCCGGATCATGGGCGGCCGAGTCATTAGTGGCTGCCAGTTCGCTGACCTCGGCGGCGCCCGAATGGCCCTGCCGGTAGGCGCGAATGGCCTCGATCAGCTCAGCGCAATCGCCCAAGGGCTGGTTGTGCCGTAACTGGTCAAGGTACTGCGCCAAGCGGTCATGGCTCTGCTGCAACAGCACCGCCAATGAGTCGCTGTAGGCGTAGCGACGATCCACCAGACCTTCGTAAAGGCTTTCCAGTTCATGGGCCAGATCGCCGACCGGCCCGACCTCGGCCATGCGCGCGCCGCCTTTGAGGGTGTGCAAGTCCCGTTGCAGGGACGACAGCGGCGCGGCGTTGTCCGAGTCGCGCAACCAGCGCTGCAGGGCCTGACCGGCGCTTTCGAGGATATCCACCGCTTCTTCAAGGAAGATCGCAACGATTTCATCGTCCAGTTCGCGCCCCGCTCCTGTAGGAGCGAGCTCGCTCGCGATGGTCTCACCGGCGCCGCGTTTATCCAATGGTAACGCGTCATCGTTAACGTCCATCGCGAGCGGGCTCGCTCCTACAGGGGGTAGCGTGCGCTCTAGATCGGCGGTGGCAGCACCCAGCTCGCGGATGCTCAGGGTGCGGCTGCCATCACTGCGAATCAGGCCCATAGCCGACGGGTCGAGGCTCTCGTCGAGCAACTCGCGCAACGCCCTGATCCGTTGCGGCTGCGGGCTGACTTCCTGACCGGCGGCCAGTTCGTCGAGCATGTTGATCAGCGCTTCGTGGGCACCCTGAGCCTCATGGAAAAACCGCTCGCTGACCGCCAGGCTGCTTTCTTCCACGGCACCGTAGAGGTCGAGCAACGCCTCGCACAGCTCATCCACCGGGTGCAGCTCGGCCAGGTGGGCGCCTTCGCCGAGGGTGGTCAATTCATCCAGCAGCGCGCTGAGTTCCTGGCGTTCGCCGGGGTGTTGCTGCCAACGTTGTAGCAGGCTCTCGGCGTCCAGCAGGATGTCCATGCCCTGGGAGAGGAAGTTGTTGATCAGTTGCGGATCGCGCTTGATCCGCAGCCCGGTGTTAGGTGTGCTCAGGAGGTTTTCCAGGCGCTCGGCCAGCAGCGCTTTGGCTCGCTCAATCAAATGCAGGGCGCCGGGAATTTCCGCCAGCGGATCGCGCTTGAGCTGGCGCAGACCGAGGCGGAAAAGCCCTTCTGCTTCCAACAGCAATTCCACTTCATCCAGGTCCAGCGCGATCAGGTGCGCCTTGTACTCCCGGGCCAGTTGATCCAGTGGCGCGGCCAGCTCGGCAATCGGCAAGACACCGGCCATATAGGCACTGCCCTTGAGGGTGTGCAAGGCGCGCTGCAATTCGTCGCTGGCCTGCAACGGCACGTGCTCGGCGGCCTGATCAAGGAAACGATTGAGGCTGCCCAGGTGGGTTTGCGCTTCTTTGCGGAAGATCTCCAGCAACAGCGGGTCGAGGGCCGCGACATCCTGCGTATCCTCATCGGACTCCGGTTCGTCGCCCTTGGCCAGGGCATGGGCGCGGGCGGCCAACTGGTCGACGTCGTTGCGCTGGCGCTGGGCATTGGCGGCGTATTCAGCCACCAGCTCCGGCAGCAGTTGCAGCACATCGCCGATCAGTTGCTGCACCGTAGCGCCCGGCTCCACGCTGTTTTCCAGTACGCGGTTGAGCAGGTTTTCCACGGCCCAGGCCAGCTCGCCCAGCACCAGGGCGCGCACCATGCGGCCACTGCCCTTGAGGGTATGAAAGGCGCGGCGCAGTTCGCTCAGGGCCGAGCGGTTGTCAGGGTTGACCGACCAGCGCGGCAAATACTCGCGCAGGATTTCCAGGACTTCGTCGGTCTCTTCAAGGAACACCTCGCGCAGTTCCTCGTCCACCGGTTCTTCGCCCGGGGGTGGCGGCAACAGGCTGCCCGGGGTGTCCAGGGCGGGCGGGTTCAGGCTCGAAACCGGGCTGGCGAGCACATCGGCCAGGGTCTGGACGATCTGCGGGTCATCCAGCTCCTGCATCATCTGCATGACCTGCGCTTCGCTCGGGTTGAGCACATCATCCAGCACGGGCACAAGCTGCTCACTGGGGAAAAACCCGAGGCTCGCCAGGCTTTTTTCCGCGACATCGAGCAGGTTTTCACCCTGCGCCTGCGGGTCATCGCCGAGGCGCTCGAGGTAATACTCGATGCTGGTGATCACGTCGGCCAGGCTGTCCAGTTCCTGCCAGCCCGGCTGACCCGGCTCGAGCAACAGGTGCTCGCGAATGAAGTGATTGCAGGTGTCGACCAGGCTCGCCGCCCGGCTCAACGGAATCATCGCCAGCGCGCCGCGCACCTGGGTCAGCAAGGCCGGCAGTGCCTGCAAATGCTGGCGGTCCCAATCGGCGTCGATGTAGTCGACGATCATGTCCTTGGCCTGCTGCAAACAAATGCGGGCCTCCTTGATCACGATCTGATGGATCTGCGTCAGGTCGGTGGTCGGCAGGCGATTGTCATCCTGGCTCTCCGGCTCCACGGTGCCGACCATGCCGGCCAGCGTCGCTTCGACGTACAGCAAGGCCCCGGCTACGTCCATGAGGATTGCATCGTTGGGTTCGCGCTGGCCCTGGGCGAGGCTGAGCACCACCGCCAATTGATCGATGATCACCTTGCGCGGCTGGCCGAAGCCCAGGACCGCCAGGGTATCGGCGATTTGCCGTAGCGGCGCCAGCAGGCTGTCGAGGTCAGCGGTGTGCTGGCGGTCACTGCGCACGAACAGATCCAGGCGTTCCTTGACCCGCACCAGCTCTTCGCACAGCGCTGCCAGCACCGAGCGCATGGCATCACGGTCGGGACCGGCCAGCCGCGCGCGTTCTTCATCGACCATCGCGCTGTCGGGCAGCGCGTCGTCCAGTGAGTAGCGTTCTTTCATGGTCAGCATCTGCCCGGTGGGATGTTCGGCCTTGGCTATGTAGAACAGCAAACTCTTGAGCAGCTCCGGTGGCGCCGGTTGATTGATGCCGCGCATGCCTTCTTCGAGCAGGCGCTTGAGCTCCTTGTCGGCGTCCTTGAACAGGCTGCGCAAGGCCGGGCTGTTGGCGATCGCACCGCCCTGCATGCCTTCGACCAGCGCCGAGGCCACCTGCCATAGCGGGCTCAAGGGGGCATTGGCGCACAGTGCTTCGAGGCGGACGAATACCTTGGCCAGGTAATCGAGGTTGGTTTCGTTGTCCTGCTCACGCAGGAACCCGACCAACGCCATTTGCAGCATCTGCCGCAGCTTGCGCAGCACATTGGGCAATTCGGCCGGCTCAAGCTGCGCCAGCGATTCTGCGTCCAGCGCAGGCAACTCGGGCAATTGCGGGCTGAACAGGCTGGTTTCCGACAGCAAGCTTTCGCCACGGGCGCTGCGCAGGTCGTTGATCAGGGGCAACACCACCAGTGGCAAGTCGCGGCGCGCACCTTGCACCCGGTCCAGGTAGATCGGCAACTGCCCGAGGGCCTGCATCAACAGGTGCAACGCCTCGTCGCGATGACTGACACGGTTGCCCTGCAAGGCCATGGCCAGTTGTTCCATCTCTTCGGCGAGCAATGCCGCACCGTAGAATTCGACCATCTGCAAACTGCCGTGGACCTGATGGATGCACGCAAGGCATTCATCCAGCGCATGCGTCGCCTGCGGGTCATCGAGCAGGTTTTCAATCGCGTGATGAGCCTGTTTCAGCGTTTCGGCAATCTCGCCCTTGACCCACTCGAGGGCCACATAGTCGTGCCGATCACCCATAACCACTCCAATCACAATTCAGATACCCATGGGCGGTTCAAGCTTTGTCCACAACCTGCGCCTTGGCATCCGGCAAGGTGAAACCGGACACCGAACGACGCAACTGACTGGCCATTTTAGCCAGGTTGCCGATGCTGTCGGCCGTGGCGGTGGAACCCGACGACGTCTGCGAGGTGATCTGCTGGATCACGTTCATCGTCAGGGAAATCTGGCCGGCCGACGACGTCTGCTGTTGTGCGGCATTGGAGATGCTCTGGATCAGCGCCGCGAGCGTCTTCGACACACCCTCGATTTCTTCCAGGGCCACACCGGCATCCTGCGCCAGACGGGCGCCGCGCACCACTTCGGTCGTCGTCTGCTCCATGGAGATGACCGCCTCGTTGGTGTCGGTCTGGATCGCCCGCACCAGAGTCTCGATCTGCCGGGTGGCGGCAGAAGAGCGCTCGGCCAGCCGCTGCACTTCATCGGCCACCACGGCGAAACCGCGACCGGCGTCGCCAGCCATGGACGCCTGGATGGCCGCGTTGAGGGCGAGGATGTTGGTCTGGTCGGCAATGTCATCGATCAGGCTGACAATGTCGCCGATTTCCTGGGACGACTCGCCAAGGCGCTTGATACGCTTGGCCGTGTCCTGAATCTGCTCGCGAATGTTGTCCATGCCGTGGATGGTGTTGTGCACCACCTCGTTGCCCTTGTTGGCAATTTCCACCGAGCGCTCGGCAACCGCCGAAGATTCAGCGGCATTGGCCGACACCTGGTCGATGGACTCGGCCATGTCGTTGATCGCCATCGAGGCCTCGGAAATCTGCTGGGCCTGATGTTCCGATGCCTGGGCCAGGTGCATGGCGGTGGCCTGGGTTTCCTGCACGGCGGCGGCGACCTGGCCGGCGGTGAGGTTGATGGTCGCGACCAGATCGCGCAACTGGTCGACGGAGTAATTGATCGAGTCGGCGATGGTGCCGGTAAAGTCTTCCGTCACCGAGGCCGTCACCGTGAGGTCGCCGTCGGCAAGGTCTTCGATCTCGTCGAGCAAACGCATGATCGCGTTCTGGTTACGCTCGTTTTTCTCGGCGGTTTCGCGCAGCTGGCGATTGGTTTCGCGCACCATCACCAGGCCGATCAGGATGATCGAAGTCAGCGCCAGCAAGCCCAGCACATAACCGCCTATGGTGTCGGTGGTGCGCCCGCCGACCATGTTTTCAAAACCGCTGGCCAGGTGTGAAGCCTCGTCGAGCAGGGTTTGCGAGAGACTGAAAATGTTCGAGGCCGATTCACGGACCTTGAACAGCTCAGGCGAGGTTTCGAGGATCTCGTCCACCGAGCCCGAGACGAACTCGAACAGCTCGGCAATTTCCGCCAGTCGCGCACGGGCGTCGCGGTCTTCGACCTGGCTGACCTTGAGCGCCGGGTCGCCCTGGAGCATGCCGTTGAGCACCTTGCCGAACTGCGTCGCGTCACGCCCGAACGCATCGGCGGCCTGCTGTGAGTTTTCGTCGCCGGCCAATACCGTATTGACCGCACCGAGGATCCGCTCGGCCAGCAGCGATTGGCGCTGGGCCATGGCCACCTGGGCCGCCGGGGCGCCCCGTTGCAGGAGGATCTCGACGACTTTTTCGTACTCGACCTGCAACTGCGGCACGGTTTCAGCCAGCGTCGCGGCGACCTGATGCAGGGACAGTACGGTTTGCTCGCTGGAGAGAATCGCGTCGGTGTTCTTCAGCAGGCGTTCCCAGTCCTGTTGCACCGCGCGCATCTCTGGACGCACGGTGGCGGGGGCCGGTGGCAGGCTGGTGGCCGGGTCGCCCTTCTTCAGATAGCCCCAGCGCCGGGCAAAGTCATTGCGCGCATCGCTGAGCAATTTGAACGCGGCAGCCTTGCCGGCGGCCGCTTCGGTGGCGTTCTTGGCGATGCGCTGGGACAACACGCGCAGTTCGCCGGCGTGGCCGATGTACTGTTTGTCGTAGGTCGCCTGGGTGTTGAGGTACGCGAAGTTGGCGAACAGCAGCATGATGAAGACGATCAGCGCGACGAACAGCACGATGATCTGCGACCGGCTGCGCGACCCTTCCATTGGCTTGCCTGCTTTTGTTTTTGTCATCGGTCCTCGCCTGTTAACCCACTTTTGCGCTTGCCAGGAAACCTGTGGGAGTGAGCTTGCTCGCGATTGCGTTGTGTCAGTCGACATCAATGTTGGCTGCAAGTCCGTCATCGCGAGCAAGCTCGCTCCCACAAGGTTCCCTGGTTTTCCGGTTAAATCGCGACGCTCATGAACCCCTGAGACCGCGTCAACGCAAACGGGCTGAACACCTGCCAGCACTGCCCGCGCTGAAACCGGCCTTGGACGAATGCCCCCACCGGCCCCTTCAGCTCGTCTGCCGGCACTGGCTCCAGGCTGTCCCGGGCAAAGTGCTGGAGGCCGACGACTTCATCGACCAGCAACCCGGCAAACACCTCATCGTGGTCCACCACCAACACCCGGCGCTGGCGGCGCACTGCCGAAAGCTCGTGCCCGAAGAACCCACTCAGATCCATGACCGGCAGCAATCGCCCGCGCAGGTTGGCGAC
The DNA here is from genome assembly GCF_054343835.1 of Pseudomonas sp. GNP012. Taxonomy (NCBI): domain Bacteria; kingdom Pseudomonadati; phylum Pseudomonadota; class Gammaproteobacteria; order Pseudomonadales; family Pseudomonadaceae; genus Pseudomonas; species Pseudomonas sp. GNP012. Next base: position 5,092,869 of record NZ_JBTGUU010000001.1, read on the forward strand.
ACCCTTGACCCAGGATTTGACCCCCGGCAGCTGAGTGAGTCGCGGCTCATGCAAGACTTCGCTGACCTCACTCATGGGCGCGACGTACCAGTGCTCGCCCAGGCGAAAACCGATGCCGCTCCAGCTGTCCCGACGGGTCGGCTGGGACGGCAAGTCCGCCGCCAGCAAACGACAGCGCTGGTCGATCTGCAGCAGCAGTTCGAAAGCCGTCAGCGACTCGTTCATGGCCTGACGATCAACCGGCCAGCACGTTGTTCAGGGTCTTGATCAGGGTCTCTTCATCGACCGGCTTGGTCAGGTAGTCCTTGGCGCCCTGGCGCGTGCCCCAGACCTTGTCGGTGTCCTGGTCCTTGGTGGTGATGATGATCACCGGGATGTGTCCGGTTTCCGGGTCCTTGGTCAACTGGCGTGTTGCCTGGAAACCATTGAGGCCGGGCATGACGATGTCCATCAGGACAGCGTCGGGCTTTTCCTGGCGGGCCAGGGCCACGCCGTCGGCGCCGTTTTCGGCTTTCAACACTTCATGGCCATGCTTTTCCAGCATGCCGGTCAGTTTGTACATTTCGGTCGGCGAATCATCGACGATCAGAATACGTGCCATGGTCTTCCCCATTCTTGTCGACGCAGGGCCCGATGGCCGAGCGTCACTGTGCGTGTCCTACTGCGGCAAAACGGCGGCGAAACCAGGCACATGGGCCTGGATCGCATCCAGCAACTCTTCCTTGCTGAAAGGCTTGGTCAAAAACTGGTCGGAGCCGACGATGCGCCCCTTGGCCTTGTCGAACAGGCCATCCTTGGATGACAGCATAATCACCGGGGTGGACTTGAACGCACTGTTGTTCTTGATCAGGGCGCAGGTCTGATAGCCATCCAGGCGCGGCATCATGATGTCGACAAAGATGATGCCGGGGTGGTTGTCGGCAATCTTGGCCAGGGCATCGAAGCCGTCGATGGCCGTGATGACCTCACAACCCACGTTCTTGAGCAGCGTTTCGGCGGTGCGACGGATCGTCTTCGAATCGTCGATCACCATGACCTTCAAGGCGCTGGGGGGCTGTTCCATAAGATGCTCTGCGTCGCCTTTACGAATCAAATTGTCCGTTTGCGGGTAATTGGCGGCTCGAAACCCTTGATACTCAAGGGCCAGCACGACATGGCAGCCTTTTTAGCACAGTCTCCAGAACCAATCTATCGGCCGACCGGGGCGATGGTTTTTCCTTGACCGCAAACACACTCAGCGCCACTCTGACGCCACTTTTATACGGGTCATTTGTAGGAGCGAGCTCGCTCGCGATGATCGTCAACGATGACGCGCAAAGCCTGACACCCCGTGGGCTCCTAAGGTTTATCGCGAGCGAGCTCGCTCCTACAGAGATCAACATAGCCCCCCATTTTCGAGGAAAACCCAATGAGCGTTCGCGTCGGGATTGTCATGGACCCTATCGCCAGCATTTCCTATAAAAAGGATAGCTCGCTGGCCATGCTGCTGGCCGCGCAGAAGCGTGGCTGGGAGCTGTTCTATATGGAACAGCGCGACCTGTATCAGGGCGAAGGTGAGGCCCGGGCGCGGATGCGGCCGCTGCAGGTGTTCGCCAACCCGGAAAAATGGTTCGAACTGGGCGCCGAAAGCGATGCGCTGCTTAGCGATCTGGATGTGATCCTGATGCGCAAGGATCCGCCGTTCGACATGGAGTTCGTCTACTCCACCTACTTGCTGGAACAGGCCGAGCGCGCCGGTGTGCTGGTGGTCAACAAGCCGCAGAGCCTGCGCGACTGCAACGAAAAGCTGTTCGCCACGTTGTTCCCGCAGTGCACGCCGCCGACCGTGGTCAGCCGCCGCGCCGACGTGTTGCGTGAGTTCGCCGCCAAACACGGCGATGTGATCCTCAAGCCGCTGGACGGCATGGGCGGCACGTCGATCTTCCGTCACCGCGCGGGCGACCCGAACCTGTCGGTGATCCTCGAAACCCTCACGGCCCTCGGCGCCCAGCAGATCATGGGCCAGGCCTACCTGCCGGCCATCAAGGACGGCGACAAGCGCATCCTGATGATCGACGGCGAGCCTGTGGATTATTGCCTGGCACGGATTCCGGCCCAGGGTGAAACCCGTGGCAACCTCGCCGCCGGCGGCCGTGGCGAAGCCCGTCCGCTGACCGACAAGGACCGCTGGATCGCCGCACAAGTCGGCCCGACCCTGCGTGAAAAAGGCCTGTTGTTCGTTGGCCTGGACGTGATCGGCGAGCACCTGACCGAGATCAACGTCACCAGCCCGACTTGCATCCGCGAAATCGACAATGCCTTTGGCACCGATATCGGCGGCCTGCTGATGGATGCCATCGATCAGAAGCTCAAGGCACGTTGATTAGCCAAACCAACATTGCGTTATCATGCGCGGCCTGTGAAAACGCGATGTTGGTTTCCTTGTCATGACCCTCCCGTCCGATCTGCCTGCCGAACTCGCCCACCGTGGCGTGCGCCCGGCCGATCGCCTCGGTTTTACCCTGTTCCTGGCGGCGCTGATCCACCTGGCCTTGCTGCTGGGTGTCGGGTTTGCCGTGGTCGAGCCGAAGCAAATCAGCAAAACCCTGGAAATCACCCTCGCCACCTTCAAAAGCGAAAAGAAGCCCGAGAAAGCCGATTTCCTGGCCCAGGAGAATCAGCAAGGCAGCGGCACCCTGGACAAAAAGGCGATCCCCAAGACCACCGAGGTCGCGCCCTTCCAGGACAACAAGGTACAGAAAGTCACGCCACCGCCGGCCGCCAAGCCTGAAGCGCAGGAAGCCCCGCCGAAGGCTGCCGTGACCACCGTGGCGCCGAAGCCGAAAAAAGCCCCCGCCAAGACCGAGGAGCCCAAGACCGAGGTCAAACCTCAGGTCCAGGCGCCGACGTTCGACAGTGAGCGGCTGTCCAGCGACATCGCCAGCCTGGAAGCGGAACTGGCTGCCGAACAACAACTGTACGCCAAGCGCCCACGCATCCACCGCTTGAGCGCCGCCTCGACCATGCGCGACAAGGGCGCCTGGTACAAGGACGAATGGCGCAAGAAAGTCGAACGCATCGGCAACCTCAATTACCCCGACGAAGCACGGCGCAAACAGATCTACGGCAATTTGCGCCTGATGGTGTCGATCAACCGTGACGGCTCGCTGTATGAGGTGCTGGTACTGGAATCTTCAGGCCAGCCGCTGCTGGACCAGGCGGCGCAACGGATCGTCCGGCTGGCGGCGCCGTTCGCACCCTTTACCGGGGATCTGTCGGATGTTGACCGGTTGGAGATCATCCGGACCTGGAAGTTTGCCCGCGGCGATCGCCTCTCAAGCAACTGACCAGCATATAACCCTGTGGGAGCGGGCTTGCCCGCGAAGAGGCCGGTACATTTGGCATAAATGTCGACTGACCTGACGCCTTCGCGGGCAAGCCCGCTCCCACAGTGATCTCCATTGTCAGTGAAATCGGGGCATTTCCTGCGCATCTCCGGCTTGTCAGTTCGCCCCTCGAACGCCACACTAGCGCACATGAAAAACGTCAGCCCCAGCTACCTCAAGCATCAATTCCTGATCGCCATGCCGCACATGGCCGACCCGAACTTTGCACACACCTTGACCTACATCGTCGAGCACACGGCCAATGGTGCCATGGGGCTGGTGGTCAACCGTCCGCAAGAGCTGAACCTGGCCGATATCCTTGAGCAATTACGCCCGGAAATCGAACCGCCAGCGCTCTGCCAGCATGTGCCGATCTTCATCGGCGGCCCGGTGCAAACCGATCGCGGCTTCGTCCTTCACCCCAAGGGGCAGAGTTTCCAGGCGACCGTTGATCTGGAAGATGAGTTGTCCCTGTCGACGTCCCAGGACGTACTGTTCGCCATCGCTGACGGCGTCGGCCCGGCAAAAAGCCTGATCGCCCTCGGTTATGCCGGCTGGGAAGCCGGGCAACTGGAGGCCGAACTGGCCCAGAACGCCTGGCTGAACTGCCCGTTTGACGCCGACATCCTGTTCAACACCAGCAGCGAACTTCGCCTGGAAGCGGCCGCCAGACACCTGGGCGTCAACCTCAGCCTGCTGACCAGCCAGGCGGGGCACGCCTGATGGCCCTGAAGCTGATTCTGGGTTTTGACTATGGCACCAAACAGATCGGCGTTGCGGTCGGCCAGGTGATTACCGGCCAGGCCCGTGAGCTGTGCACCCTGAAAGCGCAGAACGGCATTCCTGACTGGAACCAGGTCGAAGCCCTCATCAAAGAGTGGAAACCCGATGCCGTGGTGGTCGGCCTGCCGCTGAACATGGACGGCACGCCCAGCGACATGTGCGCCCGCGCGGAAAAATTCGCCCGGCGCCTGAACGGCCGATTCAACCTGCCCTTCTATACCCACGATGAACGCCTGACCACCTTCGAGGCCAAGGGCGAACGTCTGGCTCGTGGCGGTCAGAAAGGCAGTTACCGCGACAACCCGGTCGACGCCATCGCCGCCGCCCTGTTGCTGCAAGGCTGGCTCGACGAAAATGGCGCACTGTTCGAATCCTGAAGAGCCGCGATGCGTCTCTCTTAGCTACAACCCGAGCCACCTTGCGTGAAACCCGGCTCGGGCCCAAGAAGGAGCAACCATGAGCCTGCCCAATCCCGCCGAACTGATCAGCCAGATGGCCACGCGCCTGAAGGCCCACCTGGAACACCGTGGCATCAGCGACCCGCGCTTCATCGGCATTCGTACCGGCGGCGTCTGGGTGGCCCAGGCCCTGCTCAAGGAGCTGGGCAGCAATGAGCCCCTCGGCACTCTCGACGTCTCCTTCTACCGCGACGACTTCAGCCAGAACGGCCTGCACCCGCAGGTTCGCCCTTCGGCGCTGCCGTTCGAGATCGAAGGCCAGCACCTGGTGCTGATCGACGATGTGCTGATGAGCGGCCGGACCATCCGCGCTGCCATGAACGAACTGTTCGACTACGGCCGCCCGGCCAGCGTGACGCTGGTGTGCCTGCTGGACCTGGACGCCGGCGAACTGCCGATCCGCCCGAACGTGGTGGGTGCGACCCTGTCGCTGGCCGCCCACGAACGGGTGAAGCTGTCGGGTCCGGAGCTCGCGCTCGAACTGCAAGACCTCGCCCTTTAATTCGCCCTATTGAGAGTCCCCCTTGCGATGACGCCTCTAGACACCAAGCGCCCGCTGCAGCTCAATGATCAGGGCCAGCTGCGCCACTTCCTCTCGCTCGACGGTTTGCGCCGTGAGCTGTTGACGGAAATCCTCGACACCGCCGATTCCTTCCTCGAAGTCGGCGCCCGGGCCGTGAAGAAAGTCCCGTTGCTGCGCGGCAAGACCGTGTGCAATGTGTTCTTCGAGAACTCGACCCGTACCCGCACCACCTTCGAACTGGCGGCCCAACGGCTCTCGGCGGACGTGATCACCCTCAACGTGTCCACGTCGTCGGCGAGCAAGGGCGAGACCCTGCTCGACACTCTGCGTAACCTGGAAGCCATGGCCGCCGACATGTTCGTCGTGCGCCACGGTGATTCGGGCGCCGCGCACTTCATCGCCGAGCATGTCTGCCCGCAAGTGGCGATCATCAACGGCGGTGACGGCCGGCACGCGCACCCGACCCAGGGCATGCTCGACATGCTGACCATTCGCCGACACAAGGGCGGGTTCGAAAACCTTTCGGTGGCCATCGTCGGCGACATCCTGCACTCGCGGGTGGCGCGCTCGAACATGCTGGCCCTGAAAACCCTCGGTTGCCCGGACATTCGCGTGATCGCACCGAAGACCCTGCTGCCGATCGGCATCGAGCAATACGGCGTGAAGGTCTACACCGACATGACCGAAGGCCTGAAGGACGTCGACGTGGTGATCATGTTGCGTCTGCAGCGTGAACGCATGACCGGCGGCCTGCTGCCGAGCGAAGGCGAGTTCTACCGCCTGTTCGGCCTGACCACCGCGCGCCTGGCCGGCGCCAAACCCGATGCCATCGTGATGCACCCGGGGCCGATCAACCGCGGGGTGGAAATCGAGTCGGCAGTGGCCGACGGCCCGCACTCGGTGATCCTCAACCAGGTGACCTACGGGATCGCCATTCGTATGGCCGTGCTGTCCATGGCCATGAGCGGGCAGACTGCGCAGCGTCAATTCGAGCAGGGCCAATTCGAACAGGAGAGCGCACAGTGAAGCTCAGCATTCTCGGCGCCCGCGTGATCGATCCGGCCAGCGGCCTGGATCAAGTGACCGATATCCACATTGAAGCCTGCAAAGTCGTCGCCCTTGGCGCGGCGCCCGCCGGTTTTGTCGCCGTCGACACAATCGACGCCAAAGGCCTGGTGGCCGCTCCCGGCCTGGTCGACCTCAACGTTGCCCTGCGCGAGCCAGGTTACAGCCGCAAAGGCTCGATTGTCAGCGAAACCCGCGCGGCGGCGGCTGGCGGCGTGACCAGCCTGTGCTGCCCGCCTAAGACCAAACCGGTGCTGGACACCTCGGCGGTGGCCGAACTGATCCTCGACCGCGCCCGCGAGGCCGGCAACACCAAAGTCTTCCCGATTGGCGCCCTGAGCAAAGGCCTGGACGGTGAACAGCTGGCCGAGCTGGTTGCCTTGCGTGATGCCGGTTGTGTGGCCTTCGGCAACGGCCTGGAGAGCTTCCGCAACACCCGCACCCTGTGCCGGGCACTGGACTACGCGGCAACGTTCGACCTGACGGTGATTTTCAACTCCCAGGATCACGACCTGGCCGAAGGCGGCCTGGCTCACGAAGGCCCGACCGCCAGTTTCCTTGGCCTGCCGGGCATCCCGGAAAGCGCCGAAACCGTCGCCCTGGCCCGGGATCTGTTGTTGGTTGAACAGACCGGCGTGCGCGCGCACTTCAGCCAGCTCACCAGTGCCCGCGGCGTGGAACTGATCGCCCAGGCACAGGCCCGGGGCCTGAAGGTGACCGCGGATGTCGCCCTGTACCAGTTGATCCTGACCGATGAAGCCCTGATCGACTTCAGCAGCCTGTATCACGTCCAGCCGCCGCTACGCACCCGCGCCGACCGCGATGGCCTGCGCGCAGCGGTGAAATCCGGCGTGATCTCGGCCATATCCAGCCATCACCAACCCCATGAGCGTGACGCCAAGCTGGCACCGTTCGGCGCTACCGAGCCGGGCATCAGCAGCGTTGAACTGCTGCTGCCACTGGCAATGACCCTGGTTGAAGACGGCTTGCTGGACCTGCCGACGTTGCTGAAACGCCTGAGCACCGGCCCTGCCGAGGCCTTGCGCCTGCCGGCAGGCAAACTGGCGGTGGGTGGTGCGGCAGACATCGTGCTGTTCGACCCGGCGGCCTCGACCGTCGCGGGCGAAACCTGGTTGTCGAAGGGCGAGAACTGCCCGTTCATCGGCCACAGCCTGCCGGGTGTAGTGCGTTACACCCTGGTGGATGGACGCATTAGCCACCAGGCTTAAAAACAAAAGATCGCAGCCTGTGGCAGCTCCTACAGGGAAATGCATATTCCTGTGTAGGAGCTGCCGCAGGCTGCGATCTTTTGCTCTTCGCTTATCGACGCTGCGCGTTACGCACGGAAACCTGGTCATTCAACGTCCAGAAGTCATACAGCACCCCGAGAAAGAACAACCCGCCGGTGAGCAGGTACAGCAGCCCGCTGATCCATTTCCCCTGATACATCCGGTGCACACCGAACACCCCGAGAAACGTCAGCAGAATCCACGCCACGTTGTATTCGATGGGCCCGGCGGTGAACCGCAGGTCCGCTTCACGGTCCATGGACGGGATCAGGAACAGGTCGATCAGCCAGCCGATGCCCAGCAAACCAAAGGTGAAGAACCAGATCGTCCCGGTCACCGGCTTGCCGTAATAGAAGCGGTGAGCGCCGGTAAATCCGAAAATCCACAGCAAATAACCGATCACTTTGCTGTGGGTGTCTTGCTGCGGATAAGTCTGTTGATAGGGGTTCATGAATGACCTCGATTCATACGATAGATAAATATTCTTCAATTCTTTGTGACTTTTTTACAGGCACCCGACGTATGGCAAATGCTACCTTCACTCCCGTCAAAGCCTTGTAACACCGGACTTCTGTCCGACAATTGCGCCATTCTGCCGCTTTTTTGCCACCATTGTCCCCCAGGTTGAATCGACCAACGGCCTCGGAAGCGGCAAAAAAGCTGTTATAAAGTTGCGCGCTAACTTATTAAGAGCCTTGCCTAATGCGTTCATTTTTCAAGACATGGCTAACCATTTGCCTTTTGATGCCACTGGCCGCCCACGCCACCAATCGTGAGCAACGTCTTCCTAACGTTAATGGTTACACCCCAAAATCCCATGTCTCTGCTCCTTCGAGCAAAGACAAAAAAACCACTAAATATGCTCCAAGCCTGGCCAACAGCAAAAGCGGCCTGGTTCCACCGATGGGCACCAAGGAAAGCAGCGACGTGCTGAGCCGCGCCGTGAACGTCCTTGGCACCCCCTATCGTTGGGGCGGCAGCAGCCCAAGCAAAGGCTTCGATTGCAGCGGCCTGGTGAAATACGCATTCAATGACGCCACGTTCGACCTGCCACGCACCTCCAACGCCATGGCCAGCGGTCATGGGGAGAAAGTCGATCGCAACGACCTGAAGCCGGGCGACCTGATTTTCTTCAACATCAAGAGCCGCCGGGTCAATCACGTCGCCATTTACCTGGGCAACGACCGCTTCATCCACGCGCCACGTCGCGGCAAGTCGGTGAGTATCGACACCCTGAAGAAACCGTACTGGCAAAACCACTACGTGGTTGCCAAGCGGGTTCTGCCGAAAGAGCCGAATCAGATGCGGGTTGTTCAGCGCTGATGTGAAATTTCCACCGCGATCCGGTATTGCGTTGAACACGATGGCCCCTTCGCGAGCAAGCCCGCCCCCACTTTGGAATGCATTCTTCTGTGGGAGCGGGCTTGCTCGCGAAGAGGCCCTTGAAAGCACCACAAATCCTCCTCAAAACCCATCCGGCGACCGCGCTTTCTCCAGCGCATGATCACTACTGATCACCCCCCTGCTCACCAGGCCCTTCAAGCTCATATCCAGCGTCTGCATTCCCAACGCCCCTCCCGACTGAATCGCCGAGTACATCTGCGCCACCTTGTCCTCGCGGATCAGGTTGCGGATCGCCGACGTCCCCAGCATGATTTCGTGGGCCGCGATGCGTCCGCCGCCGACCTTCTTCACCAGCGTCTGGGACACCACCGCCAGCAGCGACTCGGAGAGCATCGAGCGCACCATTGACTTCTCGTCCCCCGGAAACACGTCCACTACCCGGTCAATGGTCTTTGCCGCCGACGTGGTGTGCAGCGTGCCGAATACCAGATGGCCGGTTTCGGCGGCGGTCAACGCCAGGCGTATGGTTTCCAGATCGCGCATCTCCCCCACCAGAATCACGTCCGGATCCTCCCGCAACGCCGAGCGCAAGGCCGTGGCGAAGCTGCGGGTATCGCGGTGGACCTCACGCTGGTTGATCAGGCACTTGCGCGGCTCGTGCACAAACTCGATAGGGTCTTCAATGGTGAGGATGTGGTGATGGCGATGGTTATTGAGGTAGTCGATCATCGCCGCCAGCGTGGTGGATTTTCCGGAACCGGTCGGGCCGGTCACCAGCACCAGGCCGCGGGGAGCGTCGGTCATTTTGCGAAACACTTCCCCCATGCCCAGTTCGTCCATGCTCTGCACTTTCGCCGCAATGGTGCGAAACACCGCACCCGCGCCACGGCTCTGATTGAACGCATTGGCCCGAAAACGCGCCACACCGGGCACTTCAAAGGAAAAATCGATTTCCAGATGCTTCTCAAAGTCCGCCCGCTGGGTGTCATTCATGATGGCATCGATCAGCGCCTGCACCTGTTGGTGGTCCATGGCCGGCAGGTTGATGCGCCGCACATCGCCATCCACCCGAATCATCGGCGGCAGGCCAGCAGACAAATGCAGGTCCGATGCCCCCTGTTTGGCGCTGAACGCCAGCAGTTCAGTGATATCCATAGCGCCTCTCAATTCCAGTAGAATGCCGCGAACCTTCAGACCGCTGGCGCCTCTTGATGTCCACCATAGCAGACAACATTCTCGAAGTTAGTTCGCGCATCCATGCCGCAACACTTGCCGCCAATCGCGCCGAAAACAGCGTCCATCTGCTGGCCGTAAGCAAGACCAAACCCGCACAGGACCTGCGTGAAGCCTACGCCGCCGGCCTGCGCGACTTTGGCGAGAATTACCTGCAGGAAGCGCTGGGCAAACAGCTTGAACTGGCCGACCTGCCCTTGATCTGGCACTTCATCGGCCCCATTCAATCGAACAAGACTCGTGCTATCGCCGAGCACTTCGACTGGGTGCACTCCGTGGATCGTCTGAAAATCGCACAACGTCTGTCCGAACAACGTCCTGCCGATTTACCGCCCCTGAATATCTGCATTCAGGTCAACGTCAGCGGTGAAGCCAGCAAATCCGGCTGCACCCCGGCTGACCTGCCGGCCCTGGCCAGTGCCATCAGCGCCCTGCCGCGCCTGACGTTGCGCGGGCTGATGGCCATCCCTGAGCCGACTGAAGATCGCGCCGCCCAGGACGCCGCGTTTGCGGCCGTGCAAAGCCTGCAAGCCAGCCTGAATCTGCCACTAGACACACTTTCCATGGGCATGAGCCACGACCTTGAGTCGGCCATTGCCCAGGGCGCCACCTGGGTCCGTATCGGTACGGCCCTGTTTGGCGCCCGTGATTACGATCGGCCATAACCCATGACCGACTCTCTTCTTTATAAGGACCTGACATGAGCAAGACGCGTATTGCCTTTATCGGTGCCGGCAACATGGCCGCCAGCCTGATCGGCGGCCTGCGGGCCAAGGGTCTGGAAGCCGCGCAGATCCGCGCCAGCGATCCGGGCGAAGAAACCCGCGCCCGCGTGAGCGCTGAACACGGTATCGAAACCTTCGCCGACAACGCCCAGGCCATCGAAGGCGCCGACGTCGTCGTCCTTGCGGTCAAGCCGCAGGCGATGAAAGCCGTGTGCGAAGCGATTCGCCCAAGCCTCAAGCCCCATCAACTGGTGGTGTCGATCGCTGCAGGCATCACCTGCGCCAGCATGAACAACTGGCTTGGCGCCCAGCCGATCGTGCGCTGCATGCCCAACACCCCGGCGCTACTGCGTCAGGGCGTGAGCGGCTTGTTCGCAACAGCCCAAGTGACCGCCGAACAGCGCCAGCAAGCCCAGGAGCTGCTGTCCGCGGTCGGCATCGCCTTATGGCTCAATGAAGAGCAGCAACTGGACGCCGTCACCGCCGTTTCCGGCTCGGGCCCGGCGTATTTCTTCCTGCTGATCGAGGCCATGACCGCCGCCGGCGTGAAACTTGGCCTGCCGGCAGACATCGCCGCGCAACTGACCCTACAAACCGCACTGGGCGCCGCGCACATGGCGGTCTCCAGTGACGTCGACGCGGCCGAGCTGCGCCGCCGTGTCACCTCCCCTGCGGGCACCACGGAAGCTGCAATCAAGTCGTTCCAGGCCAATGGCTTTGAAGCCCTGGTCGAAAAAGCACTCGGCGCTGCCGCGCATCGCTCGGCCGAGATGGCCGAACAACTGGGTCAATAAGGAGCTTTTCATGATTGGATTGAACACCGCAGCGGTCTACGTGCTGCAAACCCTCGGCAGCCTGTACCTGCTGATCGTGCTGATGCGCTTCGTACTGCAACTGGTGCGGGCGAACTTCTACAACCAGATCTGCCAGTTCATCGTCAAGGCCACCCAGCCGCTGCTCAAGCCGCTGCGCCGGATCATCCCGAGCGTGTTCGGCCTGGACATGTCCTCGCTGGTGCTGGCGATCCTGGTGCAACTGGCACTGATGGCCCTGACCCTGTTGCTGACCTACGGCACCATCGGCAACCCGCTGCAACTGCTGATCTGGTCGCTCATCGGTGTGACCGCGCTATTCCTGAACATCTTCTTCTTTGCCCTGATCATCAGCGTGATCCTGTCCTGGGTCGCACCGGGCAGCCATAACCCGGGCGCCGAACTGGTGAACGACATCTGCGAGCCGGCCCTGGCGCCGTTCCGCAAGTTCCTGCCGAACCTGGGCGGGCTTGATCTGTCGCCGATCTTTGCGTTCCTGGCAATCAAACTGGTCGACATGCTGGTGATCAACAACCTCGCCGCCTTGACCATGATGCCGGAAATCCTCCGCGTGTTGATCTGACCCGGTGAGCTGGTTTCGCTGGGACGGTGACGACCTGATTCTGGAGTGTCACCTGCAACCGGCAGCCCGTAGCGATGACTTCGCCGGGCTGCACGGTGATCGTCTGAAGATCCGCCTGACCGCGCCGCCAGTCGAGGGCAAGGCCAATGCGTATCTGATGGCGTTTCTGGCCAAGGCGTTTGGCGTGTCCAAGAGCCAGGTCAGCTTGATCAGTGGCGAGTTGAACCGGCAGAAACGGGTGCGGATCTGCTCGCCGAAGAAGTTGCCGGATTTGCCTGATCTGGTGCGTCCAGCCTGATCCACCGAGTCGCCTCATTCGCGAGCAAGCCCGCTCCCACAGGGTAATGCGCTCCTCTGTGGGAGCGGGCTTGCTCGCGAATGGTGCACCTCGGTCTTACTGAAAGAAATCAGGCCCGGCCTTTGCTTGCCGCTAACCCCAGCGGTCTTTAGACTTACGCCTCATTTCAATGAGAGCAGGGTCGATGCCAGCTGCCTTTCCCCCCGATTCTGTTGGTCTGGTGACGCCGCAAGTGGCGCACTTCAGCGAGCCGCTGGCTTTGGCCTGTGGTCGTTCGCTCCCGGCCTATGACCTGATCTACGAAACCTACGGCACGCTCAACGCCACGGCGAGCAACGCCGTGCTGATCTGCCACGCCTTGTCCGGGCACCACCACGCTGCTGGCTACCACAGCGCCGACGACCGTAAACCCGGTTGGTGGGACAGCTGCATCGGCCCCGGCAAGCCAATCGACACCAACAAATTCTTCGTGGTCAGCCTGAACAACCTCGGCGGCTGCAACGGCTCCACCGGCCCGAGCAGCATCAACCCGGACACCGGCAAGCCGTTCGGCGCCGATTTCCCGGTATTGACCGTCGAGGATTGGGTGCACAGTCAGGCGCGCCTGGCCGATCGCCTCGGCATCGCCCAGTTCGCGGCCGTGATCGGCGGCAGCCTCGGCGGCATGCAAGCGATGCAATGGAGCATCACCTACCCCGACCGCATCCGTCACTGCCTGGCCATCGCCTCGGCCCCCAAGCTGTCGGCACAGAACATCGCGTTCAACGAAGTGGCGCGCCAGGCGATCCTCACCGACCCCGAATTCCACGGCGGTTCGTTCCAGGAACAGGGCGTGATCCCCAAGCGCGGCCTGATGCTGGCGCGGATGGTCGGGCACATCACCTACCTGTCCGACGACTCCATGGGCGAAAAATTCGGCCGCGGCCTGAAGAGCGAGAAGCTCAACTACGACTTCCACAGCGTCGAGTTCCAGGTCGAAAGCTACCTGCGCTATCAGGGCGAAGAGTTCTCCGGGCGCTTTGATGCCAACACGTACCTGTTGATGACCAAGGCGCTCGATTACTTCGATCCGGCGGCGAACTTCGACGATAACCTGGCGAAAACCTTTGAAGGTGCCAAAGCCAAGTTCTGCGTGATGTCGTTCACCACCGACTGGCGCTTCTCCCCTGCCCGCTCGCGCGAGCTGGTGGACGCGCTGATGGCCGCGCGCAAGGACGTCTGCTACCTCGAGATCGACGCACCGCAAGGCCACGACGCCTTCCTGATTCCGATCCCGCGCTACCTGCAGGCATTCGGCAATTACATGAACCGCATTACGTTGTGAGAAAGCCATGAGAGCTGATCTGGAAATCATCCAGGAATGGATCCCCGCCGGCAGCCGCGTGCTCGACCTCGGGTGCGGCGATGGCGAACTGCTGACATGGCTGCGCGACAACAAGCAGGTCACCGGTTATGGCCTGGAAAACGACGCCGACAACATTGCCGAGTGCGTGGCCAAGGGCATCAACGTCATCGAACAGGACCTGGACAAGGGCCTGGGCAACTTCGCCAGCAACAGTTTCGACATCGTGGTCATGACCCAGGCGCTGCAAGCCGTGCATTACCCGGACAAGATCCTCGAAGAAATGCTGCGCGTGGGCCGTCAGTGCATCATCACCTTCCCGAATTTCGGTCACTGGCGCTGCCGCTGGTACCTGGCGAGCAAGGGCCGGATGCCGGTTTCCGAGTTCCTGCCGTACACCTGGTACAACACGCCGAACATCCACTTCTGCACCTTCGCGGACTTTGAAGCCTTGTGTCGCGAACGTGAAGCGAAGGTCATTGATCGGCTTGCCGTGGATCAACAGCATCGGCACGGGTGGGCCAGTAAGCTATGGCCTAATCTGTTAGGTGAGATCGGAATCTACCGCGTCAGCAGTCCGGGACTTTCCGACCACAAGGTCGCGGTCTGATCCAACTTATTTCAAGGAGAACGATCATGGGTCGTCTTGCTTTGTTTCTACTCACTGCCTGCCTGAGCGTCACCGCCATGGGCGCCGAAGCCATCAAGGGCGAGCGCCAGGAAACCTTCGGCGACGTGACGGTGCACTACAACACCTTCAACTCCACCTACCTGACCCCGGACATTGCCAAGTCCGCCGAACTGGTCCGCAGCAAGAACCAGGGCGTGATCAATATCTCGGTGCTCAAGGAAGGCAAGCCACTGATGGCCCAGGTGAGCGGTTCGGTCAAAGACCTGACCAGCCAGACCGTGCCACTGAAGTTCAAACAGATCACCGAACAAGGCGCGATCTACTACATCGCGCAATATCCGGTGGATCAGCAGGAAGTCCGCACCTTCGAGATCAAGGTGCAGACCGGTGACAAAATCAACACCATCAATTTCAACCAAGAGCTCTTCCCTGGCCAATGATCAACTTCACGCAACTCGTATTGGCCAGCCATAACGCCGGCAAACTCAAGGAACTCCAGGCCATGCTCGGCGAGTCGGTGCATCTGCGCTCGATCGGCGAGTTCAGCAGCGTCGAGCCTGAAGAAACCGGTCTGTCGTTCGTCGAGAACGCCATCCTCAAGGCCCGTAATGCCGCGCGCATTTCCGGTTTGCCGGCGCTGGCCGACGATTCCGGGCTGGCGGTGGATTTCCTCGGTGGTGCGCCTGGCATTTATTCGGCGCGTTATGCCGACGGCAAGGGCGATGCAGCGAACAACGCCAAGCTCCTCGACGTGCTGAAAGACGTACCTGAAGCCGAGCGTGGGGCGCAGTTCGTCTGCGTGCTGGCACTGGTACGTCACGCCGACGATCCGTTGCCGATCCTCTGCGAAGGTTTGTGGCACGGGCGAATCCTGACCCAGGCCAGCGGCGAACACGGTTTTGGCTACGACCCGCTGTTCTGGGTGCCGGAGCGCGATTGCTCCAGCGCCGAGTTGAGCCCTGCCGACAAGAACCAGATCAGCCACCGCGCCCGTGCAATGGATCTGCTGCGCCAGCGTCTGGGCTTGAAATGACCCGTGAATCATCCGCGTCGCCGCTGATCTTCGGCGGCGACGCTTCATCGCCCCGGGCGGCATTGCCTGTGTTGCCGCCCCTGGCGCTGTACATCCACATCCCGTGGTGTGTGCGCAAATGCCCTTATTGCGACTTCAACTCCCACACCGCCAGCCCTGTGCTGCCGGAAGAAGAGTATGTCGACGCGTTGCTGGCGGATCTCGACCAGGACCTGCACGCCGTCTATGGCCGTGAACTGAGCTCGATCTTCTTTGGTGGTGGCACGCCGAGCCTGTTCAGTGCCGATTCCCTGGGTCGCTTGCTCAAAGGCGTCGAACAACGCATCCCCTTTGCCAGCGACATCGAAATCACGCTAGAAGCCAACCCGGGTACGTTCGAGCAAGACAAGTTCGTGGCGTACCGGAAACTGGGGATCAACCGCCTGTCGATCGGCATCCAGAGCTTCCAGCAGGAAAAACTCCAGGCCCTGGGCCGGATTCACAACGGCGACGAAGCCGTACGTGCCGCCGGCATGGCGCGGCAGGCCGGCTTCGATAACTTCAACCTGGACTTGATGCATGGCTTGCCGAATCAGTCCCTGGACGATGCCTTGGCCGACCTGCGCACAGCCATCGCCCTGAAACCGACACACCTGTCATGGTATCAACTGACCCTGGAACCGAACACGGTGTTCTGGAACCAGCCGCCGACACTGCCGGAAGACGACACGCTGTGGGACATTCAGGAGGCCGGGCAAGCGCTGCTGGCCGAACACGGTTACGCACAGTACGAAGTCTCGGCCTATGCCCTGCCCGGTCGCCCGGCGCGACACAACCTTAACTACTGGAGTTTTGGCGACTTCATCGGCATTGGCGCCGGTGCCCACGGCAAGCTCAGTCACCCGGACGGGCGCATTGTCCGCACCTGGAAAACCCGCCTGCCGAAGGATTACCTGAATCCGGCGAAAAGCTTCCGGGCCGGCGAGAAAGCGCTGACCAACGACGAAATGCCGTTCGAATTCCTGATGAACGCGCTGCGCCTGACAGAAGGCGTCGAATCGCGGCTGTACCCTGAACGTACCGGCATGCCCCTGGAAAGCCTTGCCGAAGGCCGACGTGAAGCCGAACAAAGCGGCCTGTTGCAGGTCGAACCGTCACGCCTGGTAGCCACCGAACGCGGACAACTCTTCCTCAACGACTTGCTGCAGAAATTTCTGACATAAGGAAATCGAATGGATTTGGTACTCGACCTGCTTGCCACCGTGTCTCGCTGGAGCCGCAGCAACCTCTCGGAAATCGCCCTGGCCCTGGTGGGCTGCCTGCTGGTGCTGTTTGGTGCGGATTTCAAAGGCTGGGTCGAGCAGCGCCTGGGCAGCATCGCTGGCGCCTTGCGCGTGCCACTGATGGCCCTGCTGTGCATGATCGGCAGCGGTGCAGCGCTGATCTACGCCACACCATGGGTCGTACGCGGCTTGAGCCAATTCAACAACTACAGCCTGGCGCCGGTGTTGTTGGTGGTGCTGGTACTCATTGGCGTAGTAGCTGACCGCCGCTGATCTCAAGCCACACACAAAACAAATGTGGGAGCGGGCTTGCTCGCGAATGCGGTGTGTCAGACAGCACTTCTGTCGACTGACACTCCCTCTTCGCGAGCAGGCTCGCTCCCACAGTTAGTATTGGGTGATGCTTAGGACTGCTTCTCGAACTTCAAATCCCAAACGCCATGCCCAAGACGCTCGCCACGGCGTTCGAACTTGGTGATCGGGCGCTCGGCCGGGCGCGGTACGCACTTGCCGTCTTCGGCCAGGTTGCGGTAACCCGGCGCAACGTTCATCACTTCCAGCATGTATTCTGCGTACGGTTCCCAGTCGGTGGCCATGTGCAGAATGCCGCCGACCTTCAACTTGCTGCGTACCAGCTCGGCGAAGGACGCCTGGACGATACGACGCTTGTGGTGACGGCTCTTGTGCCACGGATCCGGGAAAAACAGCATCAGGCGATCAAGGCTGTTATCGGCCACACAGCGGTTGAGCACTTCGATCGCATCGCAATCGTAGACCCGCAGGTTGGTCAGGCCTTGCGTCAGCACGCCATTGAGCAGCGCCCCGACACCCGGACGGTGAACCTCGACGCCGATGAAGTCCTGGTCCGGCGCAGCCGCTGCCATTTCCAGCAACGAATGGCCCATGCCGAAACCGATTTCCAGCGAGCGCGGTGCCGAGCGACCGAACACCTGGTCGAAATTCACCGGCGCGTCGGCCAGCGGCAGCACGAACAGCGGCGCGCCCTGCTCCAGGCCGCGTTGCTGGCCTTCGGTCATGCGCCCGGCGCGCATCACGAAACTCTTGATGCGGCGGTGTTGGCGCTCGTCGCCTTCTTCCGCCTGGATTGGCGTGTCGTTCGATTCAGTCATCAATGGCTCTTACTTGATCAGACCATCCAGCGGCGAAGAGGCGCTGGCATAGAGTTTTTTCGGCATACGCCCGGCAAGGTAAGACAGGCGGCCTGCGACGATCGCATGTTTCATGGCTTCAGCCATCATGACCGGCTGCTGGGCGTGGGCAATGGCCGAGTTCATCAGCACCGCATCACAACCCAGCTCCATGGCGATGGTGGCGTCGGAAGCGGTACCGACGCCGGCATCCACCAGCACCGGGATTTTGGCTTCTTCGAGGATGATCTGCAGGTTGTACGGATTGCAGATACCCAGACCCGAACCGATCAGTCCGGCCAGTGGCATCACCGCGATGCAACCGATTTCCGCCAGTTGCCGGGCGATGATCGGGTCATCGCTGGTGTAGACCATCACGTCGAAGCCTTCCTTGACCAGCGTTTCAGCGGCCTTGAGGGTTTCGATCACGTTGGGGAACAGGGTTTTCTGATCGGCCAGCACTTCCAGCTTCACCAGATTGTGGCCATCGAGCAGCTCACGGGCCAGGCGGCAGGTGCGCACGGCTTCGATGGCGTCGTAGCAACCGGCGGTGTTCGGCAGGAAGGTGTAGCGATCCGGCGACAGCACTTCGAGCAGGTTCGGCTCGCCCTCGATCTGACCGAGGTTGGTGCGGCGCACGGCGAAGGTGACGATCTCGGCACCCGAGGCTTCGATGGCCAGGCGGGTTTCTTCCATGTCACGGTACTTGCCGGTACCGACCAGCAAACGCGACTGGTAAGTACGACCAGCCAGGACGAAAGGCTTGTCGCTGCGAACGATGCTCATGGGAAATCCTCTGTAGGGGTGAGGTTCTTGCAGAATTCTGTGGCCACTCGGCCGAAACTACTAGCCGCCGCCGATGGCGTGCACCACTTCGACGTTGTCGCCGTCGTTCAACGTGGTGTCTGCATGCTGACTGCGCGGGACGATATCCAGATTGAGTTCGACCGCCACCCGGCGTCCGGTCAGGTCCAGACGGGTGATCAGGGCCGCAACGGTTTCACCGTCGGGCAGTTCAAAGGATTCGCCGTTCAACTGAATGCGCATGCCGGATGCCGCCATCATTTTTTGGGGCAGGCATTCTAGCCCGATCATGACCTAAAGGTCAGCAACAAGCGTCAAGCGGTAAGCTGCAAGCGCCAGGCGGCGAGTCCCAGGCAGAACCAGCCCACGAGGAATGCTAGACCGCCGAAAGGCGTGATGATGCCGAGCTTGCTGATACCCGTCAGCGTCAGCACGTAAAGACTGCCGGAAAACAGCAGGATTCCGACGGCAAACGATGCGCCGGCCCAGGTGACCAAACGACCGGGAACCTGCGCGGCCAGCGCTGCGATACCGAGCAACGCCAGGGCGTGCACCAGTTGGTAGGTGACGCCAGTGTGGAAGATCGCCAGGTACTCGGCGCTCAGGCGGTTCTTCAGGCCATGGGCGGCAAAGGCCCCGAGGCCGACACCGGTGAAGCCGAAAAAAGCGGCCAGCATCAGAAAGCCACGCAGCATGCAGAACTCCAGTCAGTTTCGATCCAAAGGGTCTGTATAATGGCCCGCTCAACGGGTTCGGCCAAGCCATCTCTATGCTGCGTATCTATTTCCGTCATTTCTCCAAGGCCGTGCTCTGGTTCATGGGTGGCAGCGTATTGCTGGTGCTGATCTTTCGCGTGGTGCCGCCTCCGGGGACGACGCTGATGGTCGAGCGCAAGATCGAATCCTGGTTTGACGGTGAGCCCATCGACCTGCAACGGACCTGGAAACCCTGGGACGAGATCTCCGACGACCTGAAAGTCGCGGTGATTGCCGGCGAAGACCAGAAATTCCCGGAGCACTGGGGCTTCGATATCGGCGCGATTCAGGCGGCGTTTGCCCATAACGAGCGCGGCGGTTCGATCCGTGGCGCCAGCACACTCAGCCAGCAAGTCTCGAAAAACCTGTTCCTGTGGTCTGGCCGCAGCTGGCTGCGCAAAGGCCTGGAAGCCTGGTTCACCGGGCTGATCGAAGTGTTCTGGCCAAAGCAGCGAATTCTTGAGGTGTACCTGAATAGCGTTGAGTGGGATGACGGGGTGTTTGGCGCAGAGGCTGCGGCACGGCATCATTTTGGGACCAGCGCGAAAAACCTCAGCCTACAGCAATCGAGCTTGCTGGCCGCCGTACTGCCAAACCCGCGGGTCTGGAGCGCAAGCCATCCGACTTCCTACGTTTCACGCCGGGCTGGCTGGATCAGGCAGCAGATGAGCCAGTTGGGTGGGGACAGCTATCTGGTCGGGCTGAACGATTCGCGCCGGGCGCCTTGGTCCCAATAACCGATCACAATTCTTCAGGCCCTGAAAACCACTGTGGGAGCGGGCTTGCCCGCGATGACGGCCTGACATTCAACTTATGTATTGAATGTTCGGACCTCATCGCGAGCAAGCTCGCTCCCACAGGATCACTGCTCGGTTTTTTTACTGCCTGCTCGCCAGTTACGCAGCGATCGACAACTTGAGCTTGTTCATCGCGCTCTTCTCGAGCTGGCGAATACGCTCGGCCGACACGTTGTACTTCTGCGCCAGGTCGTGCAGCGTGGCTTTTTCTTCCGCCAGCCAGCGCTGGTAGAGAATGTCACGACTACGGTCGTCCAGCACTTCCAGCGCTTCGTGCAGGTTGTGATTGGAGTTGTCGCTCCAGTCGGCGTCTTCCAGTTGACGTGCCGGATCGTACCGGTGGTCTTCCAGATAGTTGGCCGGCGACTGGAAAGCACTGTCGTCGTCCGCTTCGGCAGCCGGGTCGAAGGCCATGTCATGGCCGGTCAGGCGGCTTTCCATCTCGCGCACTTCCCGAGGCTCTACGCCCAGGCTTTCAGCGACGCGATGAACTTCCTCGTTGTTCAACCAGGCCAGGCGTTTTTTCTGGCTGCGCAGGTTGAAGAACAGCTTGCGCTGGGCCTTGGTGGTCGCGACTTTCACGATGCGCCAGTTGCGCAGGATGAACTCGTGGATTTCCGCCTTGATCCAGTGCACGGCAAAGGACACCAGGCGCACGCCCATTTCCGGGTTGAAGCGCTTCACGGCCTTCATCAGGCCGACGTTGCCTTCCTGGATCAGGTCAGCCTGAGCCAGGCCGTAGCCGGAATAGCTACGGGCGATATGTACGACAAAACGCAGGTGGGCGAGCACCATCTGCCGAGCCGCCCCCAAATCCTGCTCATAATAGAGACTCTCGGCCAGTTCACGCTCCTGCTCCGGCGACAGCAATGGAATGCTGTTGACGGTGTGCACATAGGCCTCCAGGTTCGCACCCGGGACCAGAGCATATGCAGGTTGCAAAGAATTGGTCATACGAAAAAACCTCCGACTTACAAACTCGTGCAGTTCAGCACTGCGAAAATTGACCGGAAACCGAAAGACAAGTTCCCTAAACCCCATAAACGCTGAAAGGTCAATACGAGCAAAATGATACTACTTAGGCGCAAGCTCCCTCAGGTGGCGTGCGACTGCAATCCATGCACCGATATACCCCAACAGCACCGCGCCAAGCAAGAGAGACAGACCGTCGGCAACTGGCACTCCAGCCAGCGCAAAATCACTACCGTACAGACCGGCCAGCCCTACCACCGCGTCGTTCAGCCAATCAAGGCCGAACGCAAGCACGCCCCAGGACAGAATCCCCGCACCGAAGCCATACAGCGCCCCCATGTACAGGAAGGGCCTGCGCACATAGCTGTCAGTGCCGCCAACCAGTTTAATCACTTCTATCTCTGTGCGGCGGTTTTCAATATGAAGACGAATGGTATTGCCTATCACCAAAAGTAATGCAGAAACCAGAAGCACGGTCAGACCGAAGACAAAACGGTCACCCAGCTTGAGGATGGCTGCCAGACGCTCGACCCAGACTAAATCAAGTTGCGCCTGCTGTACCTTCGGCAGCTCGGATAGTTTTTGTCTTAATGCTTCAAGGGCCGGCTTGTCGACCTCGTTCGGCGTCACCAGGACCACGCCCGGCAGCGGGTTCTCCGGCAATTCCTTGAGCGCCTCGCCCAGCCCCGACTGTTGCTGGAACTCTTCCAGCGCCTGATCCCGGCCAACGTATTCGGCGTCGGCGACGCCCGGCATGCCCTTGATCTGATCGCGCAGCGATTCACCTTCGGCCGGCTTGGCCTCAAGGTCCAGATACAGGGAAATCTGCGCCGCGCGCTGCCAGGAACCACCCAGACGCTCGACGTTACTTAGCAAAAGTGACAGCCCCATGGGCAAGCTCAGGGCCACCGCCATCACCATGCAGGTGAAAAAACTGCCGATAGGCTGCTTACCCAGGCGGCGCAGGCTGTCGACCATGCTGGCGCGATGGCTTTCGATCCAGGCGCGGAACAACGTGGCGAAGTCCGGCCCGTCGTCATCGTCGTGTTTTTTCTTTTGCGGCTGCGGATCGGCGGCTTTCGGGGCCACGCGCTCGGAAACCTTGGGGCTACGTGTTGCACTCATACCGCGGCCTCCCCGTCACCGATCAATCGACCGCGTTGCAGCGTCAGCATGCGATGGCGCATGCGAGCGATCAGGGCCAGGTCGTGACTGGCGATCAGCACGCTGGTGCCCAGGCGATTGATGTCTTCGAACACACCCATGATCTCGGCGGCCAGACGCGGGTCGAGGTTACCGGTCGGTTCATCCGCCAGCAGCAAGGCCGGGCGATGGACGATGGCGCGGGCGATGCCGACGCGCTGCTGCTGACCGGTGGACAGGTCGCCCGGGTACAAATCGGTTTTATCCGACAGCGCTACTCGCTCCAGCGCCGAGTCCACGCGCTTGGCGATCTCGGCCTTGGACAGCCCCAGGATCTGCAAAGGCAACGCGACGTTATTGAACACCGTGCGATCGAACAACAACTGGTGATTCTGGAACACCACGCCGATCTGCCGACGCAGGAAAGGAATCTGTGCGTTGCTGATGGTGCTCAGGTCTTGCCCGGCGAGCAGCAATTTGCCGCTGGTCGGACGCTCCATGGCCAGCAACAGCCGCAACAAGGTGCTTTTACCGGCGCCGGAATGGCCGGTGACAAACAGAAACTCGCCACGACGGACTCGAAAGCTCAGCTCATGCAAGCCGACGTGACCGTTCGGGTAGCGCTTACCGACCTGTTCGAAACGAATCATGAACGCTCCCGCTCGGCAAACAATGCCTGGACAAAGGGTTCTGCTTCAAAGGTACGCAAATCATCGATGCCTTCGCCAACGCCGATGTAGCGGATCGGCAGGCCGAATTGCTTGGCCAGGGCGAAAATCACCCCGCCTTTGGCGGTGCCGTCGAGCTTGGTCAGCGCCAGGCCGGTCAGTTCGACGGTCTGGTTGAATTGTTTGGCCTGGTTGATGGCGTTCTGGCCCGTGCCGGCGTCAAGCACCAGGAGCACTTCGTGGGGTGCGTCGGCGTCGAGCTTGCCGATCACCCGGCGAACCTTTTTCAGCTCTTCCATCAGGTTGTCTTTGGTGTGCAGGCGGCCGGCAGTGTCGGCGATCAGCACATCGATGCCGCGAGCCTTGGCGGCCTGCACGGCATCGAAGATCACCGAGGCCGAGTCAGCGCCAGTATGCTGGGCGATCACCGGGATCTTGTTACGCTCGCCCCAGACCTGCAACTGCTCTACCGCCGCAGCACGGAAGGTGTCGCCGGCGGCAAGCATGACTTTCTTGCCTTCCAGCTGCAGTTTCTTAGCCAGCTTGCCGATGGTGGTGGTCTTGCCAGCACCGTTGACGCCGACGACCAGAATCACGAACGGTTTGTTCTGCGAGGCGATTTTCAGCGGCTGCTCGACGGGCTTGAGCATGGCCGCCAGCTCGGCTTGCAGGGATTTGTACAGGGCGTCGGCGTCGGCCAGCTCCTTGCGCGCAACCTTCTGCGTCAGACGCTGAATGATCACCGAAGTGGCTTCGACACCGACGTCGGCGGTCAGCAAACGGGTTTCGAGGTCCTCGAGCAGTTCATCATCAATGACCTTTTTGCCCAGGAACAGGCTGGCCATGCCTTCGCCGATACTGGCGCTGGTCTTGGACAGGCCCTGCTTGAGGCGGGCGAAGAAACCGGCTTTGGTTTCTTCGGTGCGTACGGGTTCTACCGGGTTTTCGACGGGCGTCGTGATCGGCGCAGGCGTCGGAGCGGGGGCCGGCGCTTGAGCAACCGGAGCAACCGGAGCAACGAATACCGGAACCTCTGGCTGGCTGACAACGGGAACAGGCTCGGCCACGACGGCGGGTTCAACCATCGCTTCGACCACAGGCGCGTGAACCGGTGCAGGCGTAAACGCTGCCGGGGCCGGAATCGGCGGGGTCACGTGGGGGGCCAGGTCATTTTCGACCAATGCCACGGGCTCTTCGGCTACCGGCAGGGTCAACCACGGTTCGGCTGTAGGGGCCAGCGGCCGCTCGGTGACAATTTTGCTAACGGGTTCGGGAGCGGCTTCGACCTTGGGTTGCAGCAACGGCTCGGCAACCGGCAGAACAACCGGCGCGGGCGCTTCTTCTATTACCGGGACCGGCGTCGGCGCTGGCTCAGGAATGGCTTGTGGCTGTTCGACGACGGGTTCCTGCGGCTTTTTGCGCAGCCATCCGAACAGGCTTTTCTTCTCGCCAGCCGCAGCTGGGGTCTTCTTGTCGTCGTTGGAACCAAACATGGAGGACGGCTATCTCACGGTAGCGACGCGCCAATGGCGCCCCGGTAAATAAATAATCGATGCAGAACAGACTGTGATTGACCCAGCTTGTTCACGCGCAACATTTTGTCGAGGTGCCAACGGCACCTCAAAGGTCGACTAATACGAAGGACTGAAACGGCATCGTCGGCGAAAACGCAGAGTTTAGCTGACAAACTCAAAGTTTCTGCCGGTAACCCATACAACCCGCAGGCCAATCAAAGGCCTGATAGGCGTGGCCGCCAGTAAAACGGATCAGTATCCTAGCACCCTCTCGCCCGCTGACGCTAAGAACAAGCGGGCAGCCCCAAAGGTTTGAAAACGAATGAATGCTCTTGCCCGCCGCGCCGCAGGCCTGCTGCTCAGCACAGTTTGCCTGCCCCTTTCGGCCCTGGCTGCCGACCCGCAACCCACCCACGAATTCACTCTCGACAATGGCTTGAAGGTGGTCGTGCGCGAAGACCATCGTGCGCCTGTTGTGGTTTCCCAGGTCTGGTACAAGGTCGGCTCCAGCTATGAGACGCCGGGCAATACCGGCCTGTCCCACGCTCTGGAACACATGATGTTCAAGGGCAGCGAGAAGGTCGGCCCCGGTGAAGCCTCGCTGATCCTGCGCGACCTCGGCGCCGAAGAGAATGCATTCACCAGCGACGACTTCACCGCGTACTACCAGGTGCTGGCCCGGGATCGCCTGGGCGTAGCCTTCGAACTGGAAGCCGACCGCATGGTCAGCCTGCGCCTGCCGGCCGACGAGTTCGCCAAGGAAATCGAGGTCATCAAGGAAGAACGTCGCCTGCGCACCGACGACAAGCCGATGTCCAAAGCCTATGAGCGCTTCAAGGCCATGGCTTACCCGGCCAGCGGCTATCACACGCCGACCATCGGCTGGATGGCCGATCTTGAGCGAATGAAGGTCGAAGAACTGCGCCACTGGTACAAGACCTGGTACGTGCCGAACAACGCCACGCTGGTGGTGGTCGGCGACGTGACGCCTGACGAAGTCAAGGCTCTGGCCCAACGCTATTTCGGCCCGATCGCCAAGCGTGATGTGCCGGCCGCGAAAAAGCCGCTGGAGCTGGCCGAACCGGGCGAGCGCCAGATCACCCTGCATGTGCAAACCCAACTGCCCAGCCTGATGCTGGCCTTCAACGTGCCGAGCATTGCCACCGCCGAAGACAAACGCCTGGTCAATGCCCTGCGCCTGATCTCGGCGCTGCTCGACGGCGGCTACAGCGGGCGCATCCCGACGCAACTGGAGCGCGCAGAAGAACTGGTGTCCGGCGGCTCGTCGAGTTACGACGCCTACACCCGTGGCGATAGCCTGTTCACCCTGTCGGCATCGCCAAACTCGCAGAAACACAAGACCATCGCCCAGGCAGAAGCCGGATTGTGGAAGCTGCTCGATCAGTTGAAAACTACTGCGCCGACTGCCGAAGAACTCGAACGGGTTCGTGCACAAGTCATCGCCGGCCTGGTCTACGAGCGTGACTCGATCACCAGCCAGGCCACAGCCATTGGCCAACTGGAAACCGTCGGCCTGTCATGGCGGCTGATGGACACCGAACTGGCCGACCTGGAAAGCGTCACTCCGGAAGATATCCAGAAAGCCGCCAAGCTGTATTTCACCCGCGAACGTCTCAGCGTCGCCCATGTACTGCCTCTGGAGACGACTCATGAGTGAGCGTAAACCCTCCCGCCTGGTCCTGATCGGGCTGATCGCTGCCGCCGTTATCGGCTCTGCCGCGTTCTATCTGTCACGCTCCGGCGAAACCAGTGCCAGTGAAGCCCTGGACAAAGCCAAGGCCAGCCAGAAACTGCAATCGCTGACCGAGCTCAACGGCAAGGCGCCGGACCACCGCAAGCTGGACGTGCAGACCTGGAACACGGCCGAAGGCACCAAGGTGCTGTTCGTCGAAGCCCATGAGCTGCCGATGTTCGACATGCGCCTGATCTTCGCCGCCGGCAGCAGCCAGGACGGCGATACGCCGGGCCTGGCGCTGTTGACCAACGCCATGCTCAACGAAGGCGTGGCCGGCAAAGACGTCGGCGCCATTGCCCAGGGCTTCGAAGGCCTGGGCGCCGATTTCGGCAACGGTGCTTACAAAGACATGGCAATCGCTTCACTGCGCAGCCTGAGTACCAAGGACAAGCGCGAGCCGGCCCTGAAGCTGTTTGCCGAAGTCATCGGCAAGCCGACCTTCCCTGCCGACTCACTGCTGCGCATCAAGAACCAGATGCTCGCCGGTTTCGAATACCAGAAACAGAACCCCGGCAAACTGGCGAGCCTGGAACTGATGAGCCGCTTGTACGGTGATCACCCGTACGCGCATTCCAGCGACGGCACGGCGAAAAGCGTACCGGCGATCACCCAGGCACAGCTGCGTGCTTTCCACGAGAAAGCCTACGCAGCGGGTAACGTGGTGATCGCGCTGGTCGGCGACCTGTCCCGCGCCGAAGCCGAAACGATTGCCGCACAGGTTTCCGCCGCCCTGCCCAAAGGTCCGGCATTGCCAAAAGTCGCGCAGCCGACTGAGCCGAAGGCGAGCATCGGCCACATAGAGTTCCCGTCCAAGCAGACCAACCTGATGCTCGCGCAATTGGGCATCGATCGCGACGATCCAGACTACGCGGCGTTGTCCATGGGTAACCAGATTCTCGGTGGCGGCGGTTTCGGCACCCGGTTGATGAGCGAAGTGCGCGAGAAGCGTGGCCTGACTTACGGCGTGTATTCGGGCTTCACCCCGATGCAGGTGCGCGGCCCGTTCATGATCAACCTGCAGACCCGCGCCGAGATGAGCGAAGGCACCCTGAAACTGGTGCAGGACGTCCTGGCCGACTACCTTGAAACCGGCCCGACCGAAAAGGAGCTCGACGACGCCAAGCGCGAACTGGCCGGCAGCTTCCCGCTGTCCACCGCCAGCAACGCCGATATTGTCGGCCAACTGGGCGCCATCGGTTTCTACAACCTGCCGTTGAGCCACCTGGAAGAATTCATGCAACAGTCTCAGGCCTTGACCGTCGAACAGGTCAAAGCCGCCATGAACAAACACCTGGGCACGGACAAAATGGTCATCGTCAGCGCTGGCCCGACCGTGCCGCAAAAGCCGTTACCGGCCCCTACTGATAAACCTTCCGAGCAGCCGCTCGGGGTTCCGGAGCATTAATGGCCAGTCCCAAGAAACCCGCCAAAAACGTCCATAACGGCGTGAACCAGTTGCGCATCATCGGTGGCGAATGGCGCAGCCGTAAGTTGAGCTTCCCCGACGCCCCGGGCCTGCGCCCGACGCCAGACCGCGTGCGTGAAACCCTGTTCAACTGGCTCGCGCCTTACGTGCCGGGCGCCAAGGTGCTCGACCCGTTCACCGGCAGCGGCGCGCTGTTCCTCGAAGCCCTGTCCCGCGGCGCGGCCATGGGCCAGGCGCTGGACGCCAGCAGCATCGCGGTGTCCAGCCTGAAAGAGCACCTGGGCACCCTGCGGTGCACCAACGGCCAGGTCCAGACCGCCGATGCCCTGCGATATCTGGAAACCCAGACAGCAACGGCCTACGACCTGGTGTTCCTCGACCCACCGTTCAACCAGAACCTGCTGCCCGCCGTTTGCAAGTTGCTCGAAGAGCGCCAATGGCTGGCCGAAGATGCCTGGGTGTACACCGAAAGCGAGTCCGCGCCGTCGACCCTGGGCCTGCCGGAGAACTGGCGCCTGCACCGCGAGCAGAAATCCGGGCGCGTCTACTACTCGTTGTGGCAACGTATGGCAGAGATCGCCGGTTAATCGACCGGCCTGAAAAAGGTGCGTACCCGCTACGCACCGCTGCATCGAGAAAGAACGTGCCCCATCCGCCAGAACGCTTCACCCCAGCCTTCGGCCTCGGTAACCCGCACTTGCAAACCTTGTGGGGGCCGCTGTGGCGTAAAACCGTGCACATCGGCCGCGAACGCGAACGCCTGTGGCTTGATGATGGCGATTTTCTCGATCTGGACTGGCACGGTCCGCACAGCGTCGACGCGCCCTTGGTGCTGGTGCTGCACGGGCTCACCGGGTCCTCGAATTCACCTTATGTCGCTGGCTTGCAAAAAACCCTGGGTGACCGGGGTTGGGCCAGTGTCGCGCTGAACTGGCGCGGTTGCTCGGGCGAGCCCAATCTGCTGCCACGCAGTTACCACTCCGGTGCCAGTGAAGACCTGGCTGAAGCGATCAAACACCTGCGGGCCAAACGACCTCTCGCGCCACTGTATGCGGTGGGTTACTCCCTCGGGGGTAATGTCCTGCTCAAGCATCTGGGCGAAACCGGCAGCGACAGCGGCGTGACGGCAGCCGTGGCGGTATCGGTGCCGTTCCGCCTGGACCAGTGCGCCGACCGCATCGGCCAGGGTTTCTCCAAGGTTTACCAGGCACATTTCATGCGCGAGATGGTCGCCTACATCAAGAACAAACAGCGACAGTTCCAGCACGACGGACGCGAGGATGGACTAGCCGCCCTGGCGGCCCTCGGATCACTGGAAAACATGCGCACGTTCTGGGATTTCGATGGCCGCGTCACCGCGCCACTGCACGGGTTCGCCGATGCAGAGGATTACTATCGCCGTGCATCAAGTCGCTATTTCCTTGGCGAAATTCGCACGCCGACCTTGATGATCCAGGCCGCCGACGATCCGTTCGTGTTTCCCCACAGCCTGCCGCACGCCGACGAGTTGTCTGCATCCACGCAATTCGAACTGCAAGCCAAGGGCGGGCATGTCGGCTTCGTCGACGGCACGCTCAGGCAACCGGGTTACTACCTTGAACGGCGCATCCCCGAGTGGCTGGCCGCCACAGGGCGCGCTTGAATCATGGACGCTGACCAGGGCGAGTCAATTCACTTCTGGCAAACCCCGCCCCTGGCCGGGGTCGAGTTGCTGTCCGCCCGCTACATCGATCATCGTTTTGCCCCGCATGTGCATGACGGCTATGTGATCGGCATGATCATGGCCGGTGCCCAGCGTTATCGCTATCGCGGTGCCGAACACCTCGCGGGCAGCGGCACGCTGGTGCTGATCAACCCCGATGAATTGCACACCGGCCACAAAGGCACCGAGGATGGCTGGCTTTACCGGGCGTTTTATCCGGACAGCGGGCAGATAACCTCGCTGCTGGCCGAACTCGAACTGCCGACCCACCACCTGCCGGCTTTCGGTGCCACGCTGTATCGCGACCAGGACCTGGTGAACGGCTTCTGCCAACTCCATCGCTTGCTGGAAAGCCCCGCCACCGCCTTGCAGCAACAAACGGTCTGGCGCGAACTGGTGCTGTCGCTGTTGCAGCGTCACGCGGCGGTGCCCGATGCCGGTAAACCCGGCAAGGAACACCGAGCCGTGAGCCTGGCCAAGGAATTGCTGCACGCGCAACTGGCAGCGCCGCCCTCACTGGAGACGCTGGCGGCGGCGGTCAACCTCTCGCCCTTCCATTTCGCCCGGGTGTTCCGTCGGGCCACCGGCATGCCGCCGCACACCTGGTTGATGCAACAGCGCATCGCACGGGCGCGGGCGTTGCTGCAGAGTGGTTGTCTGCCGCTGGAAGTCGCCATGCAACTGGGGTTTGCCGACCAGAGCCACCTGAGTCGACAGTTCAAGCAGGTGTATGGGGTTGGACCGGGGGCGTATCGCACAGCTCGGCAGTCATTCGAATCCTGACGATATTTCACAAACAGCGACGCCCCCTGTGGGAGCGAGCTTGCTCGCGATGAGGCCATCACATTCAACGATGATGTTGACTGTGCCACCGCCATCGCTGGCAAGCCAGCTCCCACAGGGGATGTGTGTTTATTCGCCTGTGGCAATGCCCCGCGCAGGCTCGTTGATCCACTCACTCCACGAACCGGCATACAACGAACCCAACGGATAACCGGCCAGACACAACGCAAACAGGTTGTGGCACGCCGTCACGCCGGAACCGCAGTACGCCACCAGATCCTTCGGCGAACGATCGCCCAGTTTTGCGGCAAAGCGCTGCTTGAGCTGATCGGCCGGCAGAAAACGCCCGTCACTGCCCAGGTTGTCGGTAAACGCCGCACATTGAGCGCCGGGAATGTGCCCGGCAATCGGATCGATCGGTTCCACTTCCCCCTTGAAACGCGGCAGTGCGCGGGCATCGAGCAGGGTCAGTTCCGGCCGGGTGAGGCGCTTCTGCAGCCGTTCGGCACTGATCAGCAACGCCGTGTCAGGACTGCCAGTGAAGGAGCCACGGATGATCGCCGGCGCATCCAGGCTCAGCGGCAAACCGGCCGCGTGCCAGGCCTTGAGGCCGCCATCGAGGATAGATACACCGTCGCGCTTGCCCAACCAGGCCAGCAACCACCAGGCCCGCGCCGCATAGGCACCCGGGCCGTCATCGTACAGAACCACCTCGCTATCGGCGTTGATGCCCCAAGCCTGCAGGCGCTCGATCAGTTGCGCCGGCTCGGGCAGCGGATGGCGCCCGGTCACGCCCTTGACCACCGCGCCACTCAAATCACGCTCGAGGTCGGCATAGCTCGAACCGGCGATGTGCCCTTCGGCATAGCTGCGCTGACCGTAATCCGGGTCTTCAAGGGCAAAACGACAATCGAGAATCACCAGCCCCGGCTGATCCTTTTTCAGGTCCAGTGCTTGCGGGCTGATCAGTTGCGCAATGGGCATAACGGGCTCCTGTGATTTTTATCTGACGTCGATCCTACGGCACTTCCTCAAGCGCCTGGGCCAGAGGCACGTAAAACTCTTCGAACAAGGCCTTGACCGCATCGCGGGACTGATCCGTGACGAACCCGGCTTCCAGCACCAGCACCTGATAAACCCCGCGTTTAATGGCCTGTTCGCTCAAGTGGCTGGAGTTCTCCCGCGTGGTGCACAGGAAGCGCACCCAGGACGTGAGGATGATCCAGGCATTGAGGGTCAGGGATTCGATCTGCACCTTGTCCATCTGCAAAATGCCGGCGGCGACAAAACCTTCATAGATCGCCCCACCCTGGATCAGGCAGCGCTGGGAAAAGCGTCGATAGCGGTCGGCCAGCTCGGGGTCGCTGTCGAGCAAATGTTCGAGATCGCGATGCAGAAAGCGGTAGCGCCACATCGCCGACAGCAGCTCCTTGAGATAGAAGCGTTTGTCTTCCACCGTGGCGGCACGCCCCTGGGGTGGGCGCAGGAAGCTGTCCACCAGGCTTTCGTACTCGCTGAACAGCACGGCGATGATCGCCTGCTTGTTAGGGAAGTGGTAGTACAGGTTGCCCGGGGAAATTTCCATATGGGCAGCAATGTGGTTGGTACTGATGCTGCGCTCGCCCTGCTGGTTGAACAGCTCCAGGCTGTTCTGCACGATGCGCTCGCTGGTTTTGATCCGTGGGGCCATGGCTTGAGCTTTAATTCAGAGTGCGTTGACGGGCATCTTAGATCTATCCGCGAGCGGATAAAACAAAGCTGTTCCTGGATGTCATTTGACTTTTTAGAGCATAGACTCTAAAAAGTGCCTTATTAAAATAAATCCGGAGCCGACCATGACTGCTGATATTTCCTACCTGCAAAACCTACAGCAGCCGCTGGAAGAGCTTCAGGCCCTGTTCGACGCCCAGCGTGCCGCCTATGCCGCCAACCCGATGCCGCCCGCCGCGCAGCGCCAGCAATGGCTCAAGGCCCTGAAGGATTTATTGAACAGCGAACGCCAGGCCTTGATCGATGCGATCAGCCAGGACTTCAGCCATCGCAGCGCCGATGAAACCCTGGTCGCCGAACTGATGCCCAGCCTGCACGGCATCCATTACGCCAGCAAACACCTCAAGGGCTGGATGCGAGCTTCGCGGCGCAAGGTCGGTGTCGCATTCCAGCCCGCCTCTGCCAAAGTCGTTTACCAACCGCTGGGCGTGGTCGGGGTCATCGTGCCGTGGAACTACCCGCTGTACCTGGCCGTCGGTCCGTTGGTCGGCGCGCTGTCGGCGGGCAACCGGGTGATGCTCAAGCTCAGTGAGTCGACCCCCGCGACCGGCCTGCTGATGAAGCAACTGCTGGCGCGCATCTTCCCCGAAGACCTGGTGTGCGTGGTCCTTGGCGAGGCAGACATTGGCGTGGCGTTTTCACGTCTGCCGTTCGATCACCTGCTGTTCACCGGCGCCACCAGCATCGGCAAACACGTGATGCGCGCCGCTGCGGAAAACCTGACCCCGGTGACCCTTGAGCTCGGCGGCAAGTCCCCGGCCATAGTTTCCCGCGATGTACCGCTCAAGGACGCCGCCGAGCGCATCGCCTTCGGTAAAACCCTGAACGCCGGCCAGACCTGCGTGGCCCCGGACTATGTGCTGGTGCCGGAGGATCGCGTGGGAGGTTTCGTCGAAGCCTACCGCTCTGCCGTCCGCGGGTTTTATCCGACGCTGGCCGACAACCCGGACTACACCGCGATCATCAATGAGCGACAACTGGCCCGCCTCAACGGCTATATCAGCGACGCCACCAGCAAGGGGGCGCTGCTGATGCCGCTGTTCGACCAGGGCCAGGGCCGCCGCATGAGCCATAGCGTGCTGCTCAATGTCACTGACGAGATGACGGTGATGCAGGACGAAATATTCGGGCCGCTGCTGCCGATCGTGCCGTACAAGGATCTGGACCAGGCGTTTGCCTACATCAATCAACGCCCGCGCCCACTGGCGCTGTATTACTTCGGCTACGACAAACGCGAACAACAGCGCGTGCTGCACGAGACCCACTCCGGCGGCGTGTGCCTGAACGACACACTGCTGCATGTCGCCCAGGACGACATGCCGTTCGGCGGCATCGGTGCCTCGGGCATGGGCCACTACCACGGCCATGAAGGCTTCCTGACCTTCAGCAAGGCCAAGGGTGTCTTGATCAAACAGCGGTTCAACGCGGCGAAACTGATTTACCCGCCGTATGGCAAATCGATCCAGAAGCTGATCCAGAAACTGTTCATCCGCTAACGATCATCACCGCCGGGTAATAACAATAATGAATCCCAGTCTGTCCGATACACCCGCGCTGTCACGGCGCGGGTTGCTCAAATTCAGCCTCGGCGCCAGCGCCTTTCTCGCCACTGCAGGGTTGGGCGCCAGCCTCAGCGGCTGTTCGGCGAGCGTCCCGGCCAATGGCTTCGTCACGCTGCGCAACGGCGACCTGATGTTCTTGCGTGCGTTGATTCCGGTCATGCTCGATGGCGCCGTGACCTCCGAACGGATGCCCGAGGCTGTCGAAGGCACACTTGAAAGCCTGGATTACAACCTCGCGCATCTGTCGCCGGAAATGCTCAAACTGACCCGCCAACTGTTCGATGTGCTGGGCATGGCCGTCACCCGCGGACCGTTGACCGGAATCTGGGGCAGCTGGGAAAACGCCAGCGCCGACGATATCCGGCACTTCCTCGATCGTTGGGAAAACAGCTCATTGAGCCTGTTGCGCATGGGCCACAGCTCTATGCTGCAACTGGTGATGATGGCCTGGTACGGCCGCAAGGAATCGTGGGCGCATTGCGGGTATCCCGGGCCGCCCACAGTCTGATACCGAGTCGCCCCCTTCGCGGGCAAGCCACGCTCCCACAGGTTTGAGGTGGCCGCACCTTTTGTGAACGACTCGACCCTGTGGGAGCGGGCTTGCCCGCGATAGCGTCAGCCGCTTCACCGTCTACTCCAACAATAAAAAGAGAATCAAAGATGCCCGTACCCGATCCGTTTCGCGAAGGCATGGCCCGAGGCTGGAAAACCTACAACGGCTCACAACTGACCCAGGACCTGACACTCGAAGCAGACGTGGCGATCATCGGCAGCGGTGCCGGCGGCGGTACCACCGCCGAAATCCTCAGTGCGGCCGGCTTCAAAGTGCTGCTGATCGAGGAAGGCCCGCTCAAGACCAGCAGCGACTTCAAGCTGCTCGAAGACCAGGCCTACAGCAGCCTCTATCAGGAAGGCATCGGCCGCATGAGCAAGGATGGTGCAATCACCATCCTCCAGGGCCGTGCGGTGGGCGGCACCACGCTGATCAACTGGACCTCCAGTTTCCGCACCCCGGAACCCACCCTGGAACACTGGGCCAAAGAGCACAACGTCAAGGGTCACAGCCCGGCGGACATGGCGCCGTGGTTCGAGAAAATGGAGCAGCGCCTGGGCGTCGCGCCTTGGATGGTGCCGCCCAACGCCAATAACGATGTGATCCGCAAGGGCTGCCAGGAACTGGGATACAGCTGGCACGTCATCCCGCGCAACGTTCGCGGCTGCTGGAACCTCGGTTACTGCGGCATGGGCTGCCCGACCAACGCCAAGCAATCGATGATGGTCACCACCATCCCGGCGACCCTGGAAAAAGGCGGTGAGCTGATTTACCTGGCCCGAGCCGAAAAACTCATGATCAGCGGCGACAAAATCACCGGCCTGCACTGTTCGGCGATGGATGAACGCTGCGTCGCACCGACCGGGCGCACCATCACGGTGAAGGCACGGCATTTCGTGCTGGCCGGTGGCGGCATCAACAGCCCGGCCTTGCTGATGCGTTCCGGTGCACCCGACCCGCACAAGCGCCTGGGCAAACGTACGTTCCTGCACCCGGTGAACATGTCCGCCGCGTTGTTCGATGAAGTCGTCAACCCGTTCTACGGTGCGCCGCAGTCGATCTATTCCGACCATTTCCAGTGGCAGGACGACACCACCGGCAAGATGTCCTTCAAGCTGGAGGTTCCGCCATTGCATCCGGCGCTGGCCGCAACCTTGCTTGGCGGTTTCGGTCAGGAGAATTCGCAGCACATGGCCAATCTGCCCCATACCCACGCCATGCTGGCGTTGCTGCGGGACGGCTTTCACCCGGACAGCCCCGGTGGCAGCGTCGAATTGCGCAGCGACGACACTCCGGTGCTGGATTACCAGCTCTCGCCTTACGCCTGGGATGGCTTGCGCCGGGCATTCCACAGCATGGCCGAGATCCAGTTTGCCGGTGGCGCCAAGGCCGTCATGCCGATGCACGCCGACGCCCGTTACGTGAAGACCCTCGCTGAAGCCCGCACGCTGATCGACGGCCTGAGCCTGGAGCTGTACCGCACGCGCCTGGGCAGTGCCCATGTGATGGGTGGCTGCGCAATGGGTGAGGACCCGGCAAACGCGGTGACCGACAGCCTCGGCCGGCATCATCAGTTGGGCAATCTGTCGATCCACGACGGCTCGCTGTTCCCCACCAGCATTGGCGCCAATCCGCAATTGTCGGTCTACGGACTGACGGCACAACTGGCAACTTCCCTGGCCGAGCGTTTAAAAAACCCATGAAAATGACGATTATTCCCATCGTCTATAGTGCTTTCTTACCCAACAGGCGACTTGGCCGACCGGGAAGGCTGCGATACCATCCGACTCCCCAACGGATTCCCGCCAGGACGACGCGATGAACCGAGTGTTGTACCCAGGTACCTTCGACCCTATTACCAAGGGCCATGGCGATCTGGTCGAACGCGCCTCGCGCCTGTTCGATCACGTGATCATCGCCGTCGCCGCCAGCCCGAAGAAAAACCCTCTGTTTCCTCTGGAACAACGGGTGGAACTGGCGCGCGAGGTCACTAAACATCTGCCGAACGTAGAAGTCGTCGGTTTCTCGACGCTGCTGGCGCATTTCGCCAAAGAGCAGAATGCCAACGTGTTCCTGCGTGGCTTGCGCGCGGTGTCGGACTTCGAATACGAATTCCAGCTGGCCAACATGAACCGCCAACTGGCGCCGGATGTGGAAAGCCTGTTCCTGACCCCGTCCGAGCGTTATTCGTTCATCTCCTCGACGCTGGTCCGTGAAATTGCGGCCCTGGGTGGCGATATCACCAAGTTCGTACACCCTGCGGTGGCGGACGCCCTGACCGAGCGCTTCAAGAAATAACCCCCGCCACTGTGGGAGCGAGCCTGCTCGCGATGGACGTCAACGATAACGCGGGAAACCTGACACCCCGCGGCGCT
Organism: Pseudomonas sp. GNP012; assembly: GCF_054343835.1. NCBI lineage: Bacteria > Pseudomonadati > Pseudomonadota > Gammaproteobacteria > Pseudomonadales > Pseudomonadaceae > Pseudomonas > Pseudomonas sp. GNP012. Next base: position 5,129,343 of record NZ_JBTGUU010000001.1, read on the forward strand.
CTCGGCTTCATCGCCAGCAGGCTGGCTCCTACAGTGCGTCGCACCTGCGTGCAACACGGGCGCCAATGCGGCACAATTGTACGCATTGGTTTATTGCGCCCGGGCCTGCCGCCCCGGCTGGAGTTAGCATGTCCCTGATCATCACCGACGATTGCATCAACTGCGACGTCTGCGAACCCGAGTGCCCGAACGCCGCCATTTCCCAGGGCGAAGAGATCTACGTGATCGACCCGAACCTGTGCACCCAGTGTGTCGGCCACTACGACGAACCGCAGTGCCAGCAGGTCTGCCCGGTGGATTGCATTCCACTGGACGAAGCCCATCCGGAGACTGAAGAACAGTTGATGGAGAAATACCGGAAGATTACCGGTAAGGCTTGATTTTCAGGCTTTCAGCGCTCTTTCGGGCCTCTTCGCGAGCAAGCCCGCTCCCACAGGGGATCTGCGCCGTACACCAATCCCCTGTGGGAGCGGGCTTGCTCGCGAAAGCGTCATCAGCCTCACTGAAGCTATAATTGACGATCAGCTCTGACAATGCGGGCAAAAAACACTGGCGCGCTGCCCGAGCTTCACTTCCCGCAGCCCCGTGCCACAGACCTTGCAGTGTTCGCCACCACGGCCGTACACGAACAGTTCCTGCTGGAAATAGCCAGGCTGACCGTCACCCCCGATAAAGTCCCGCAGCGTGGTACCGCCGCGCTCGATGGCGGCCGCCAGGATGCGCTTGATCTCGATGGCCAGTTTCAAATACCGCGCACGGGAAATGCTCTTGGCTTCGCGGCGCGGGTCGATTCCAGCGGCGAACAACGCTTCGGTCGCATAGATATTGCCGACGCCCACCACCACCGCGTTATCCATGATGAACGGCTTGACCGCCATCGAACGACCACGGGACTGCTGGAACAGGCGCTCGCCGTCGAACAGGTCGGTCAGCGGTTCCGGCCCCAGGCGAATCAGCAATTCGTGATTGAGCGGATCGAGGCTCCAGAGCATGGCGCCGAAGCGCCGCGGGTCGGTGTAACGCAGGGCCAGGCCCGACTCCAGTTCGATGTCCACATGCTCATGCTTGGCAGCCGGCAATCCGGCCTCCACCAGACGCAAGTTGCCTGACATGCCCAAATGGCTGATCAAAGTGCCGACTTCGGCGTTGATCAGCAGGTACTTGGCGCGCCGCTCCACCAATACGATGCGCTGGCCGGACAGGCGCACATCGAGGTCCTCGGGGATCGGCCAGCGCAGACGGCGATCACGCACGATCACCCGGCTGACGCGCTGGCCTTCCAGGTACGGCGCGATGCCGCGACGGGTGGTTTCGACTTCTGGCAATTCAGGCATGGTGCTCTCGGATCAGGCGCATGGCCTGAAAAGGTCCGACACTCAGCGATGAGTGCCGAGGTCGCGGATCGTCTGCTTGAGGGTCTCGAAGTCGTAGTCCGAGAGGCCGACATAATCGAGCACCAGCGGCGCGATGCTGTTCCACTCGTGATCTTCGGCCTGGTTGCCCAGCACCCGATGCGACGCGCAAATGTGCTCGGCCATTTTCAGGATCGCCAACAGGTTCTTCAACGAACTGTTGCGCGAAGTCTCATCGCTGAATACCGCCAAGGCATTGTGGTGATTGGCGATCGCCGCGCTCACGTGCTCCGGCAGACGCCAGGACTTGGCCGTGTAATAGCCGACCACCGAGTGATTGGTATTGAACACCTGATTCTCCGTGTCCACCACCCGGCATTCGGCGCTGGCATTGGCATAGGCCTGCTCCAGAACGCCCATGTAGTCGGGGAAACGCTGGAGCATCAAGGGCACGCCGCAATCGTGGAACAGGCCCAGGGCATAGGCTTCGTCGCCATTTTCAACGCCGATGCGCTTGGCCAGGGTCAGGCAGGTCATGGCCACGTCCTGAGCGGTGTCCCAGAAACGGTTCAGGGTGACAATGGTGTCGTCATTCATCTCGCCCTTGATCGACTGCGCATTGATCAGGTTGATGACCGAGCGGCTGCCCAGCAGATTGACCGCGCGCTGGATAGAGGCAATCTTGTTGCTCAGCCCGTAATACGGCGAATTGACGATCTTCAGCAGGGAACCGGAAAGGCCCGGATCCTGGGATATCAGCTTGGCAATGACTTCCAGATCCGGGTCGGGCATGTACTGCTCCATCTGCAAATCCACCATGATCTGCGGTTGGGCCGGTACGCTGATGCCCTGCAGGGCTTGTTGGATCTGTTCGGAAGTCAGCTCTTGGGACATAAGTACACACTCTGGGTCAGACGACGATTCTAACCTTTATGAAGTTGGATCCGACATACCAAATCGCAAGACAACCCTCGCCACATGTCCACTTGCAGGCCAATCCGGGGTCTCAACACGCTATACTCCCGCTCTTTTTTCCGGAGCGACGACATGTCCCTGCCTAGCCTGCGCCTCAAAGCCAACGCCGACCGTCGTCTGCGCAACGGTCACTTGTGGGTCTACAGCAACGAAATCGATGTAGCCGCTACGCCTTTGCACGGTTTCAAGGCCGGCGACCAGGCGATCCTCGAAGCCGCCGGCGGCAAGCCGCTGGGCATCGTTGCCATGAGCCCGAACAATCTGATCTGCGCCCGTGTGCTGTCGCGCGACATCAAGCTGCCGCTGGACAAATCGCTGCTGGTGCACCGCCTGAACGTGGCACTGTCCCTGCGCGAGCGCCTGTTCGACAAGCCGTTCTATCGCCTGGTCTACGGCGACTCCGACCTGCTGCCAGGCCTGGTGGTCGACCGTTTCGGCGACATCCTGGTGGTGCAGATCGCTTCGGCGACCATGGAAGCCCATAAAGACGACGTGATCGCGGCGCTGACCCAAGTGCTCAAGCCAAGCGGCATCCTGTTCAAGAACGACTCCGCCGCCCGTGACGCCGAAGGCCTCACCCGCTACGTCGAAACCGTGTTCGGCCTGGTGCCGGAGTGGGTCGCACTGGAAGAGAACGGCGTGAAATTCGAAGCGCCGGTCATCCAGGGCCAGAAAACCGGCTGGTTCTACGACCACCGCATGAACCGCGCACGCCTGGCACCGTACGCCAAAGGCAAACGCGTGCTGGACCTGTACAGCTACATCGGCGGCTGGGGCGTGCAGGCTGCCGCGTTCGGCGCCAGCGAAGTGTTCTGCGTCGACGCCTCGGCCTTCGCCCTTGACGGCGTCGAGCGCAACGCCGCGCTGAACGGCTTCGCCGAGAAAATGACCTGCATCGAAGGCGACGTGTTCGAAGCCCTCAAAGAACTGAAAGCCAGCGAAGAACGCTTCGACGTGATCGTGGCCGACCCGCCAGCGTTCATCAAACGCAAGAAAGACATGAAAAACGGCGAAGGCGCCTACCGCCGCCTGAACGAGCAAGCCATGCGCCTGCTCACCAAGGACGGCATCCTGGTCAGCGCATCCTGCTCGATGCACCTGCCGGAAGACGACCTGCAGAACATCCTGCTGACCAGCGCCCGTCACCTGGACCGCAATATCCAGATGCTGGAACGCGGCGGCCAGGGGCCGGATCATCCGGTGCATCCGGCGATTGCCGAGACTCGGTACATCAAGAGCATTACTTGCCGGTTGTTGCCAAACAGCTAAAACGCAAACCAATGTAGGAGCGAGCTTGCTCGCGATGGACGTCAACGATAACGCGGGAAGCCTGGCGCCCCGCGGTGTTCTCGGGTCCATCGCGAGCAGGCTCGCTCCTACAGAGGTTCCCGGCATCAAAACAGGAAGCCTCCTACAGCGCTTTTGATTGAACTCCCTGCGTCCCAGACTAGTATCGGTTTCTGGTTTCAAGCACGAACGCTTGATCACTCCGGAAAAAAAATAATGTCTGAGTCCTCTTACCCAGCTCTAAGTAGCGACCTGAAACGCAAACGGGCCTCCCGCTTTATCCTCATTACCAATATCTCGTTGATCAGTTTTTTCCCGCTGAATATCCTCCTGCCTTCTTTTCCTGCCTTGGCCGGGGAGTTCAATACTTCAACCGCAGAAATCGCCCTATCCACCAGCCTGTTCACGCTGGTTTTTGCGATTTCTCAATTAATAACTGGCCCGCTCTCGGATAAGTGTGGCCGCAAGGAAGTTCTTCTTGGGTGCATCGTTGTTTCTACGCTCGGCTCGATAGGGTGCGTGCTGGCTACAGACTATCCGGGCTTCCTGCTATTTCGCGCCATCCAGGCAATCGGGTGTGGTTTCTTTGTACTGGGTCATGCACTGGTGGAGGACTTGTTCGAAGAACAGGATCGGGCCCGAGTGCGAATTTATTACATGACACTGAGCGGCTCCTTTGTTGCACTGTCGCCGTTATTGGGATCATGGTTGCAAACCACGTTCGATTGGCAGGGAAGTTTTTATGGTTTTGCGCTCATGGCGCTCGGCATGTTTATCCATGCCCAAGTAATACTGCCATCCAAAGCAGTCAGCCATCAAAGAACACCGGTTTCCGTTCTGCGTACGCTGAAATCCATTGTTGGAAATCGAGACTTCATCCGCTACTGGTGGATTGCCGCGTTAGTGTTTGCCTGTTACTTCGCATTGATCAGCGTGACGCCGCTGATTTTCATGGATGAGTTCAAGTTATCCGAATACCAGTACGCGCTGGTGCTTATGTTGTATGGGTTGGCCTATTTCCTTGGTGGAGTAATTGCCGGCGCCGTGCAGAAACGCATCTCCCTCACACTACAAATCAACATCGGGCTCGGATTGCTGGGTGCCGCCGGTGTGTTGTTAGCATTGATCGTCAATTATGAGGTGATGACAACTATCACCCTGCTCATACCGATGCTAATCAGTGCTCTGGCGGTCACCCTTGTGCGACCTGCCGCAATTTCCGCAGCCATGTTGCTGTTCTCAAGCAGCGCCGGAACGGCAGCATCTGCAGGCAATAGCATTATGTTCATCACCGCCGCGGTCAGCAGCGCTGCGCTCGCACAAACCGGGGACAATTTGCTGATGACCATTGCTGTTGGTTTCATCACCCTCAGCCTTTGGGGGTTGCTGACGAATGCCCGGATAGGGCACTGACTGTAGGAGCGAGCTTGCTCGCGATGGTCGTCAACGATAACGCGGGGAACCTGATACCCCGCAGCGTCTTTGATTTCATCGCGAGCAGGCTCGCTCCTACAGGTGCAGGACACATCCTGATCCACTGCCGAAGCGACAACTTCCCACACCACGCCTACCGTTTTCTCTTCCCATCACCGAAGAGGACAACGGAATGTCCAACACGCCGAAAGCCCATCGATTACGCACAGGTCGGCACTCGCAATCCGGTCGCATCTATCACCTGACCGCTGTCACCCATGAACGACAACCATTCTTCCAGGATTGGCGCACTGGCCGCTTTTTGGTGCACGAGTTCAGAAGGGCTCAGGAAGCCTGCCATGCCACGTCTATAGCCTGGGTAGTCATGCCGGATCACTTCCACTGGCTGATTGAATTGCACAACGGTGATTTACCGAAACTGGTGCAAGCCACCAAATCTCGCTGCACACGCCTCATCAATCAGCAACGGGACCTACATGCTCCTGTATGGCAAAAGGGCTACTTCGACCGAGCCCTGCGTCGCGAGGAAGATCTGAAAGCCATTGCCCGATACATCATCACCAACCCCCTACGCGCAGGCCTCGTCGACCATATCGGCGGCTACCCACTCTGGGACGCCATCTGGCTCTGATGCACAAATCACTGTAGGAGCGAGCCTGCTCGCGATGGTCGTCAACGATAACGCGGGAAACCTGGTACCCCGCGGCGTTCTCAGGCTCATCGCGAGCAAGCTCGCTCCTACAGAAAACGCGCCCGCACGTCTTGTGAATGCTACCTCCAGGTTTGCAGGCATTCCCTCCAGCCGCCAGCCGTGTAGAATCGCGAACATTCATCGCCAGTCATCCCCGGCGGGTTTATGAGCTCAAGCTGAAGCGCGCGGCGATCCCGCAAAGTTATCGGCAACTTCCGGACACGCGGCCATTTCTGAGTGTTCCAGACGTCAATAGAAGCTCACTTCCCTTTTGATACCTGATTTGCCGCCCGGAGTGCTTCATGCCTGATTACCGCTCGAAAACATCCACCCACGGCCGTAACATGGCCGGCGCCCGCGCACTGTGGCGCGCCACGGGGATGAAAGATGACGACTTCAAGAAGCCGATCATCGCCATTGCCAACTCGTTCACCCAGTTCGTACCGGGCCACGTGCACCTCAAGGACCTGGGGCAACTGGTCGCCCGCGAGATCGAACGCGCTGGCGGCGTGGCCAAGGAATTCAACACCATCGCTGTCGATGACGGCATCGCCATGGGCCACGACGGCATGCTGTATTCGCTGCCGAGCCGCGAGATCATCGCCGACTCCGTCGAGTACATGGTCAACGCCCACTGCGCCGACGCCATCGTGTGCATTTCCAACTGCGACAAGATCACCCCTGGCATGCTGATGGCCGCCCTGCGCCTGAACATCCCGGTGATCTTCGTCTCCGGCGGCCCGATGGAAGCCGGCAAGACCAAACTCGCCTCCCACGGCCTCGATCTGGTCGACGCCATGGTGATCGCCGCCGACTCCAGCGCTTCTGACGAGAAAGTCGCCGAGTACGAGCGCAGCGCCTGCCCGACCTGCGGTTCGTGCTCCGGCATGTTCACCGCCAACTCGATGAACTGCCTGGTTGAAGCGCTGGGCCTGGCCTTGCCGGGCAACGGTTCGACCCTGGCCACCCACAGCGACCGCGAGCAGCTGTTCCTGCAGGCCGGCCGCACCATCGTCGAGCTGTGCAAGCGTTACTACGGCGAGAACGACGAGTCGGTGTTGCCGCGCAACATCGCCAACTTCCAGGCCTTCGAAAACGCCATGACCCTGGACATCGCCATGGGCGGTTCCACCAACACCATCCTGCACTTGCTGGCCGCCGCCCAGGAAGCCGAGATCGATTTCGACCTGCGCGACATCGACCGTCTGTCCCGCCACGTGCCGCAACTGTGCAAGGTCGCGCCGAACATCCAGAAGTACCACATGGAAGACGTGCACCGCGCTGGCGGTATCTTCAGCATCCTCGGTTCGCTGGCCCGTGGCGGCCTGCTGCACACCCAGCTGCCGACCGTGCACAGCCGCAGCATGGAAGAAGCCATCGCCAAGTGGGACATCACCCAGACCAACGACGAAGCGGTTCACCACTTCTTCAAGGCCGGTCCGGCGGGTATCCCGACGCAAACCGCGTTCAGCCAGTCGACCCGTTGGGAAACCCTGGACGACGACCGTGAAAACGGCTGCATCCGCAGTGTCGAGCACGCTTACTCGAAAGAAGGCGGCCTGGCTGTTCTCTACGGCAACATCGCCCTGGACGGCTGCGTGGTGAAAACCGCTGGCGTCGACGAGTCGATCCACGTCTTCGAAGGCAACGCAAAGATCTTCGAAAGCCAGGACAGCGCCGTACGCGGCATCCTTGCCGACGAAGTGAAGGAAGGCGACATCGTCATCATTCGCTACGAAGGCCCGAAAGGCGGCCCGGGCATGCAGGAAATGCTCTACCCGACTTCGTACCTGAAATCCAAAGGCCTGGGCAAAGCCTGCGCCCTGCTCACCGACGGCCGTTTCTCCGGCGGCACCTCGGGCCTGTCCATCGGCCACGCTTCGCCTGAAGCGGCTGCCGGCGGCGCAATCGGCCTGGTGCAGGACGGCGACAAGGTGCTGATCGACATTCCGAACCGCTCGATCAACCTGTTGGTCAGCGACGAAGAACTGGCCGCACGCCGGGTCGAGCAGGACAAGAAAGGCTGGAAGCCGGTGGAAGTGCGTCCACGTAAAGTGACCACCGCACTGAAAGCCTACGCCCTGCTGGCGACCAGCGCCGACAAGGGTGCGGTGCGTAACAAGGCGATGCTTGACGGGCTGTAAGTCTGTGGCGAGGGGGCTTGCCCCCGTTCGGCTGCGAAGCAGTCGTAAATCCTGACGACTCGATTGGCCTGAAGCCCCAGGGGGTCGCTTCGCAACCCAACGGGGGCAAGCCCCCTCGCCACATGAGTATTCCCACACTACATTGGGAATACTCAAAAAATGCCCCGCCAAGTGCGGGGCATTTTTGTTTTCACAGATCCACTGTAGGAGCGAGCTTGCTCGCGATGGAAGCAAGGACGACACGTTAAACCAGAAAGAACGCGTCATCGTTAACGACCATCGCGAGCAAGCTCGCTCCTACAGTTAACTGCGTTTCCATTATTCCTGCGGATCGAGGTTATCGAGCGCCTGGTTCACCGCCAGTTCGCCCAGCATGATGACCTGGGCGATCCCCAGCATCGTGCTGCGTTGAGAGCCTTCGAGCAGTCCGGCGAAATCGCTGGCCATGACATTGGCCGAGGCGAGGGATTCGCAGGCGTGGGCCAACAGGGTTTCGGTGTCGAGGCCCGGTGCGATGACGAATGTTTGGCTGGGTTTACGCGGGGTGGCGTTGATGCGGGCGGAGAGGTTGTCGCAATCGGGAGGATCGGGAGTAACTTTCAACATTTGATGGAACTCCGGGTGAGAAAAAGGAGCCATCACCCTCGCTACCAAACGAAGGGTGGCGGCCATACGCAGGTTGGTAGACCGGTCACCAGGAACCCGGCGCGTCCGAAGATGCCCTGCGCATGGCCACCATATGAGCAGAGACAGAAACGAACCCTGCAAAGGGTGGCGCAATGCGCCGAGGTGAACACGGGCTACCAACCCCGATCACTGATGTTCAGTGACGCGGAAACGATAGAAGCCGCCCCCCAGGCGCACAAGCCGGCGGATTCTGGCGTAGTCGTAGTCCCTTACGCAAGAATGCGTAGGTTGTGACTGTCAGGAGATGTCGATCAGACAAAGGCTTTCATTGCACCGACTGGCCTCATCGCGAGCAAGCTCGCTCCCACAGGGGATCTACGGTGTTCACACAGTCTGTGTTTCACCCGAGATCTTTGTGGGAGCGAGCTTGCTCGCGATGGGGGCGACTCGGTCTTATTGAATTTCTTCAGGCTTCACGACCACCCAGTTCTTGTCGGCAGTCACCGTCAAGCCTTCCTTGGCCTGGGCCGCGGCGTTCTTGGCCATCATGCCCTGGATCTGGGTCATGTACTTGTCCTTGCGGTTGACCCACAGGTGGATGCCGCCCTTGGCCACGTCAACACTGTGGAACAGCATGTAGCCGTCGCTGCTCGGGGTATCGCCGCCCACCAGCACCGGTTTTTTCCACTGATCGATGTAGGTCAGGATCGCCGCCTGCTTGCCGGCCATCCAGGTTGCCGGGGTCCACAGGTACGGGGTCAGCTCGAGGCCGAGGTTGGCCTTCTCGTCATATTTGCCGTCAGTGATCTGCTTGCGCGCGGTGGTCAGTTCGCCCGTCTTCGGGTCCTTGAGCAGCAACGACACGCCGATCACGTTCTGCGGCTTGACGTTGTAGCCGTACTTCGGATCGGCCGCGACCATGCGCACCAGTTCTTCGGAGGCGGCGGTCATCACGTAGACCTCGATGCCGTTCTCCATCAGTTTGTTGTACAGCTCTTGCTGGCCGGTGAAGATTTTCGGCGGGTTGACGTCGAGCTTCTTGACCACGTCGCCTTCGTAATAAGTCGCCGGCACCGGCTTGCCGGACGCCATCATCTCGTCGACGTAGCCCTTGAGTTCCTTGAGGGTAAAGCCGGAGAAGACCTGGGCGACCCATGGATAGCAAACCATGTCGTCGAGCTCGCAGAGGCGGTAGTAGTAGCTGAACAGGCTTTCCTTGTGGTCGGCAGTGTCCTTGAAAGGCATCAGTTTCAGGGAGGGATCGAGCTTGTCGCGGGTGATCAGGCCCTTGTTCTCCATGAACGGCAGCAACGACTCTTCGAGGTCGTAGCGGTAACTGGTGTTGTCCATGTCGAACACCGCGTAGTTACCCTTGTTGGCGTTGGCGGCGATCATCGCGTCCAGCGCCTTGGCCTGATCGGCTGGCCAGTGTTTCAGATCCGTTGCGAAAACCTGGCCGGCAAGGCCCAGGCAAAGTGCTGCAGCGAGTAATTTCGGTGCGAACTTCATTGGCGTTTCTCCCTGAATGTGAAAGAGATCGACGCTAACAAATAAGTGTGACAGTCCTCGTCTGTCAGCGACCGTCCGCGTCCCTTTCGCGCCAGTTGCATTTCTGACAGCGACATCCGCTTATTCCAAAAGCGACGGATATCATACGTTTTTGATATTAATTCATTAGTTTTCAAGCTGTTAGGCTTGCCGGTTCGCGGTTGCCCAAGGGTGCAACCGGCACAAGTCTTATCGGAGTCTTCATGAATCTGCCGCTGATCCTCAATCTGCTGGTGTTCCTCGCCCTGCTCTTCGGCCTGGCGCAAACCCGCCACACGACATGGAGCCTGGCGAAAAAAGTCCTGCTCGCGCTGGTGTTGGGCGTGGCGTTCGGTGTGGCGTTGCACACTGTCTACGGTGCCGGCAACCCAGTGCTGAAAGCCTCGATCGGCTGGTTCGACCTGGTGGGCAACGGCTATGTGCAGCTGCTGCAAATGATCGTGATCCCGCTGGTGTTCGCCTCGATCCTCAGCGCCGTGGCCCGCCTGCACAACGCGTCGTCGTTGGGCAAGATCAGCTTCCTGACCATCGGCACGCTGCTGTTCACCACGGCCATCGCGGCGTTGATCGGCATCGGCCTGACCAACCTGTTCGGCCTGACCGCCGAAGGCCTGGTGGCCGGCACTCAGGAAATGGCGCGCCTGCAAACCATCCAGACCGATTACGCCGGCAAGGTCGCCGACCTGAATGTGCCTCAGCTGCTGCTGTCGTTCATTCCGCAAAACCCCTTCGCAGACCTGGCGCGGGCCAAGCCGACGTCGATCATCAGCGTGGTGATTTTCGCTGCGTTCCTGGGGGTCGCGGCGCTGCAACTGCTCAAGGATGATGCCGAGAAAGGTCAGAAAGTGATCAACGCCATCGACACCCTGCAAGCCTGGGTGATGCGTCTGGTGCGCCTGGTGATGAAGCTGACCCCGTACGGCGTGTTGGCGCTGATGACCAAAGTGGTCGCCGGTTCCAACCTGCAAGACATCATCAAGCTCGGCAGTTTCGTGGTGGTGTCCTACATCGGCCTGGGCCTGATGTTCGTGGTGCATGGCGTGCTGGTGTCGGCCGCCGGGATCAACCCGCTGCGGTTCTTCCGCAAGATCTGGCCAGTGCTGACGTTTGCCTTCACCAGCCGTTCCAGCGCAGCGACGATTCCGCTGAGCATCGAAGCGCAGACCAGCCGTTTGGGCATCCCGCAGTCCATCGCCAGTTTCGCCGCTTCGTTCGGCGCGACCATTGGCCAGAACGGCTGTGCCGGTCTGTACCCGGCGATGTTGGCGGTGATGGTGGCGCCGACCGTGGGCATCAACCCGCTGGACCCATTGTGGATCGCGACGCTGGTGGCGATTGTGACGCTGAGCTCGGCCGGTGTGGCCGGTGTCGGTGGGGGTGCGACCTTTGCCGCGTTGATCGTACTGCCGGCGATGGGCTTGCCGGTGTCACTGGTGGCGTTGCTGATTTCGGTCGAGCCGCTGATTGATATGGGGCGTACAGCGCTGAATGTGAGTGGTTCGATGACGGCCGGGGCGATCACCAGTCAGGTGATGCAGCAGACTGATAAACAGTTGCTGGATGCGGATGAGCATTCGGCGTTGGCGCAGGCTTAAGTAGCGTCTGATAGACCGCTATCGCGAGCAGGCTCGCTCCCACAGGGATTTTGGGTGTTTACACAATCTGTGTTTCACCTCAAGCCCACTGTGGGAGCGAGCCTGCTCGCGATGCTTTTAGGCTTTTTCCCAAACCTCAAATGTGTACGCCGGCTTGTCACCTTCCGCCGGATTCAGCACATCCGACACCAGTTTCCATTCCTTCAAATCAAACTCCGGAAACCACGCATCCCCTTCCGGGCTCAGCGCCACACGGGTCAGGTACAGCCGGTCAGCCTGCGCCAGCCCTTGCGCATACAACTGCGCGCCGCCAATCAGCATCAACTCATCGACGCCCTGCTCCTTCGCCCATGCTTCGGCGCGAACGACGGCGGCTTCCAGCGACGGATAAACCTCCGCGCCTTCGAGCTGCAGATCCGCCTGGCGACTGACCACGATGTTCAGGCGGCCCGGCAGCGGACGACCGAGGGAATCCCAGGTCTTGCGCCCCATGATGATCGGCTTGCCGAGGGTGGTGGCCTTGAAATATTTGAAGTCCCCCGGCAAGTGCCAGGGCATGCTGTTGTCGACGCCGATCACACGGTTTTCACCGAGGGCTGCAATCAGGCTGAGGGGGAGTGATTTAGTCATGCCGGCGAGGATACCAGAGCCTCGCTTTCGCCGATAAGCGCCACAGCGGTTATGCTCACAGCTCATTTAAGCGACGGGATGCCGCGTGACTGAACTCAATACCCTCTGGCTGACAGAAACCATCCGCCTGCGCGAAGAACATGCAGGCCCCCTGGAAGACCTGGAAGCCAACCGACTGGCCCGCAGCGCCGGCGGCGATTTGCCGACGCGCATTCAACGCCGCGCCCTGTGGCTGGCTGAACGCGATGGCCTGACTGCAGCCCTCAAACACTGGCTGCAAGGCTCACGGCTGGCGCTGTTGGTGTTGGCGGTACTGGCCGTGATCAGCGGCGCCGGCCTGGCCTTCGCGGCTATGGGCGACGGCCTGCACCCGGTGAATGTGTTCTGGGCCTTGGGCAGCCTGCTCGGGCTCAATCTGGTCCTGTTGCTGAGTTGGGCCCTGGGATTAGTGTTTGTCGGCGAACACGGCGCCAGCCTCGGACGCCTGTGGCTATGGCTCAGTGAAAAACTCGCACGGGACGCCAAAGCCGCGCAGTTGGCCCCCGCCCTGCTCCTGTTACTGCAACGGCAGAAACTCAATCGCTGGGCCATCGGTGTGCTGGTCAACAGCCTGTGGTTGCTGGCGATGCTCAGCGCGCTGGTGATCCTGCTGATGTTGATGGCGACCCGGCGCTACGGCTTTGTCTGGGAAACCACGATCCTCGGTGCCGACACCTTTATCGCCGTCACTCAGGCGCTGGGTGCGTTGCCGGCCCTGCTTGGCTTCAGCGTGCCGACCGTGGAGATGATCCGCGCCAGTGGCGATGCCGCACTGAACATCGAAAGCGCCCGCCAGGCCTGGGCCGCCTGGCTGGTGGGCGTACTGCTGGTCTACGGCGTTTTGCCGCGCCTGCTGCTCGCACTGTTTTGCCTGTGGCGCTGGAAGACAGGGCAAACGGCGCTGCGCCTGGATTTGAACCTGCCCGGTTACGCGCAACTGCGTGAACGCTTGATGCCCACCAGCGAGCGCCTCGGCGTCAGCGATGCGGCACCGGCGCAACTGCACCGCGTGGAAAGCGGTGTGACCGAGCAGCAAAGCAACGGTGCACTGTTGGTCGCCATCGAACTGGACGACCAACGCCCGTGGCCACCGTCATTGCCGAAAAGCGTGAGCAACGCCGGCATCCTCGACAGTCGCGAGTCGCGGCACAAACTCCTCGAACAACTGAGCCGCTTTCCCCCGGCACGCCTGGCCATCGCCTGCGATCCACGGCGTTCACCGGATCGCGGCAGCCTGGCCTTGATTGCCGAACTGGCCCGCAGCGCCAGCGCCTCCCGCGTTTGGTTGTTGCAGGCGCCGCCCGGTGAAGCGCTGGACGCCGAGCGCCTGGGCGACTGGCACATGGCGCTGCAACAGCTTGAGTTGCCGTTTGCCGATTGTGCACCGATGAACTGGCTGGAGACGGGTCATGACTGACACCAGGAAGCAGCCTCTGAAACTCGCCGTGGTCGGTCACACCAACGTCGGTAAAACCTCGTTGTTGCGCACCCTGACCCGCGACGTCGGCTTCGGTGAGGTGTCCCATCGCCCCAGCACCACGCGGCACGTCGAAGGTGCCCGTCTTTCGGTGGACGGCGAGCCACTGCTCGACCTCTACGACACCCCTGGCCTGGAAGACGCCATCGCCCTGCTCGATTACCTCGAACGCCTGGAACGCCCGGGTGAACGCCTCGACGGTCCGGCACGCCTGGCGCGTTTCCTGGAGGGCAGCGAAGCCCGGCAACGCTTCGAACAGGAAGCCAAGGTGCTGCGCCAGTTGCTGGCGTCGGATGCCGGTCTCTATGTGATCGACGCCCGTGAGCCGGTGCTGGCCAAGTATCGCGACGAGCTGGAAGTGTTGGCCAGTTGCGGCAAACCCTTGCTGCCGGTGCTGAATTTCGTCAGCAGCGCCAACCACCGCGAACCGGCCTGGCGTGAAGCGCTCGCGCGTCTGGGCTTGCATGCCCTGGTGCGTTTCGACAGTGTCGCGCCGCCGGAAGACGGCGAGCGTCGACTCTATGAAAGTCTCGCCCTGCTGCTGGAAGCTGCCAGGCCGCAACTCGAGCGCCTGATCGCCGATCAGCAGGCCCAGCGTCTGGCTCGCCAGCAAAGCGCGGAGCGATTGATTGCCGAGTTGCTGATCGATTGCGCGGCTTGCCGGCGCAGCGTGGTCAGTGAAGCCGAGCAGGAACAACAGGCGATCAGCGAATTGCGCAAAGCCGTACGCCAGCGTGAGCAGCGTTGCGTCGAGGCCCTGCTCAAGCTCTACGCCTTCCGCCCACAGGATGCCGCGGCCAGTGATTTGCCGTTGCTCGATGGCCGTTGGGGCGATGACCTGTTCAACCCGGAAACCCTCAAGCAACTGGGTGTGCGCGTCGGTGGTGGAATTGCCGCAGGCGCCGCTGCCGGGGCCGGGGTCGATTTGCTGGTGGGTGGGATTACGCTCGGTGCCGCTGCACTGGCCGGCGCCATCGCAGGTGGCGCCCTGCAAACCGCACGCAGTTATGGCAGCCGCTTGCTGGGCAAGATCAAGGGCCAGCGCGAACTGACGGTGGATGACAACGTGCTGCGCCTGTTGGCGCTGCGCCAGCGGCAATTGCTGCAAGCGCTGAACGCCCGTGGGCATGCGGCGATGGACAGCATCCAGGTGGCCACGCCTCAGGAAAAGAGTTGGCGCGAAGGCAAACTGCCCGAGGCTTTGAACAAGGCTCGGGCGCATCCGCAGTGGTCGTCGTTGAATCCGCATGCGAAGTTGAATCAGGCGGAGCGGCAGGAGCAGGTTGAGGTGTTGGCGCAGCAGTTGTGAACTTGCTGATCGTCAGCGCCAGTTGAATTGCAGATACGCAGTGCTGAGCTGTGAGACGCGCTGCTGATCCACCGCATCCTGGTCACCGTCGTTATCCATATCGAAGTGGATCAGCCAATCCAGCTTCCCGTCGTTGTTGGTGTCATAGGCGGACGCGGTGTAAACAATAGTTTGATCCGACGGTTTGCCGACGCCTTCATGAAAGTGCAGGCGCACGGTGTCTGGAGAACCGTCGTTGGCGAAATCTTCGGTGAATATCTTCAGATAGCGATCCCAGGTCTCGCCGCGGTTGAACCATTTGAGCTGCAAGTAGGCGTTGGCAAACGACTTGAGCAACCGCTCGTCCCTGGTGTTTTCCTTACCATCGTTGTTTACATCACCGACCTGGAAATCAACCTTGCCATCAGCCGTGATATCCAGCGCATAGGCTTTATGGATGAGTCTGTCCTCTGCCCCGCTACTCTCCTCGAAAAAATGCAGGAGGACGGTGTCGGCCTTGCCGTTCGCGCTGCGGTCCTGGGCAGTCACTTTCAAATAACGCATGGTGGAGTTTCTCATTGAAGAAGGGCCGATCAAGCTAGCCCGTCTCGTCGGAACTCTCTGCGCGAACAGTTTCATTTACCTGTAGGGCGTTTCAGCAGGCTTCGAGAGACAAGACTCTGATGGCTTTGCGCTTCAACACCCCTAGATCAATCACCGGCACATGCATCTCCTTGGCCTGTTCATCCCACTGGCGCATGCGCAAACTGACTTTGCACAACGGGTCCTGCTCGAAGGCATCGGCTTCGGCTTCGGTCATCACACCCCCCTGATATTCCAGGGTCCGGCGACTGGCTTCGCTCAGGCGTTCGTAGTACCCAGGCTCCCTGAGTGTCAGATAACGCTTGGCCTGGACGTGGTACTCCACCAACCGGGCCATGCGTTCGCTGAAGCCGGCATTGCGCAAATAATCGGCGCCCAGCCGTTCGTGGCTGACCACGCCGTAGCCGCCCATGTTCTCGGCACCCTCGGCGCAGATGTGCCCGATATCGTGGAAGAACGCCGCCAACACGACTTCGTCGTCGAAGCCTTCGGCCATCGCGCATTGGGCGGCCTGGGACATGTGCTCGATCTGCGACACCGGCTCGCCGATGTAGTCGCTGTCGCCAAAGCGTTCGTAGAGAGCGAAGACCTTGGCGACGGTTTGTTCATGGCTGTGCATCAGAAGTCTCCCGATCAGTGAGATTTGTGGTGAATGGTAGACCGCTTTCGCGAGCAGGCTCGCTCCCACATTGGAATGCATTTCCCTGTGGGAGCGGGCTTGCTCGCGAAGAGGCCCTTTCAGCCGATAAAGATCTTACTTGGCCGCCACTTTCTCGGACTTGCCGTCATAACGCTTGCGCCATTCGGTCAGGATCTCGTCGCGGTTCTTCGAGGCCCAGGCGAAGTCGTTCTTGATCAGGCGCTGTTCGTAGTCGGCTGGCAGTTCGGTCTGCGGCTTGGCGATGCCAGGCTGGGCGAGCACTGCGAAGTTTTCTTTGTAGAGTTCCATCGCCTCGGGGCTGGCGGAGAAATCAGCCAGTTTCTTCGCGGCCTCTTCGTGGGCAGTGCCCTTGATCACGGCAGTCGCTTCGATTTCCCAGCCCAGGCCTTCCTTCGGCAGGATGATGTCCAGCGGTGCGCCCTGGCGTTTCAGTTGAACGGCCGGGTACTCGAAGGAAATACCGATCGGGAATTCACCCGCAGCCGCCAGTTTGCAAGGCTTGGAGCCGGAGTGAACGTACTGGCCGATGTTCTGGTGCAGGCTGTCCATGTAGGCCCAGCCCTGCTTCTCGCCGAAGGTTTGCAGCCAGGCGCTGACGTCAAGGAAGCCGGTGCCGGACGATGCCGGGTTCGGCATGACGATCTTGCCTTTGTACTCAGGCTTGGTCAGGTCTTGCCAGCTCACGGGCTTGGTCAGGCCCTGCTTTTCGGCTTCGACTGTGTTGAAGCAAATGGTCGCGGCCCAGACATCCATGCCGACCCAGGCTGGCGGGTTGGCGGCGTCACGGTAGTTGGCGCCGATCTTGCCCAGGTCCTTCGGTGCATAGCTTTGCAGCATGCCTTGCTGATCGAGGATCGCCAGGCTGGAGGCCGCCAGGCCCCACACGGCGTCAGCCTGCGGGCGGGCTTTTTCGGCGAGCAACTTGGCCGTGATGATGCCGGTGGAATCGCGCACCCATTTGATTTCGACGTCCGGGTTGGCCTTTTCGAAGGCTTCTTTATAGGTTTTCAGCTGTTCAGCTTCGAGGGCGGTGTACACCGTCAACTCGGTTTTCGCCGCAAAGGCGTTCAGGCTGAAAGCGGTGAGGACAGCGGCGGCCAGGGCCATAGGCTTGAACATGATCTTTTCCTGTATTTGAGTTGAGGGTGTGAATCAGTGACCGGGCGCGGTCTGCCGCCAGGCCTGGGAGCGGCGCAGCAAACCGCGCGAAGCCCCGGCCAGCAGCAGGGACACGCCCGCCGAGGTGAACAGAATCAGGGTCGACATCGCCGCCGCGCCGCCGACGTTGCCGGCGTCGTCCATGTTCAGTACCGCCACCGCCGCGAGGATGGTGTCGGGGCTGTAGAGGAAGATCGCCGCCGAGACGGTGGTCATGGCCGAGACGAACAGGTAGCGCACGATGTCCAGCAAAGCCGGCAGGCAAATCGGCACGGTGACGCGCAGGTAGTGGCGGTACAGCGGCGCCTTGAGCGACAGCGCGGCGGCTTCGAACTCGGCATCGAGTTGACGCAATGCGGTGGTGGCGGTCATTTGCGCGGTGGTCAAATAGTGCGCAATGGTGCAGACGATCAGCAGGGTCATGGTCCCGTACAGCCCGTGCAGCGGGTTGCCAGTGAGGTTGAAGAAGAAGACGTAACCCAACCCCAACACCAGGCCCGGCACCGCCATCGGTACGAAGCTGAGCATGCGCAAGGTCAGGTTCAGGCCGCGCTGGCCCCTGGTTTTTTCCATCAGGTAGGCGCCGGTGAAAATCAGCAGGCTGCCGATCAATGCCGTGCCCAAGGCCATCTTCAAGCTGTTGCCGTAGGCCAGCCAGCCACCGCCGGCGGTTTCATTGAACTGATAGTGGTTGAGCGACAGCGACAGGTTGTACGGCCAGAATTTCACCAGGGACGAGAACACCGCCATGCCGAACACCAGCAGCAGCGCAGCGCTGATCAACAGGACGATGGCCAGGTAGCAAGCGTCGCGCAGTTTCGATGGCGCAGGCTTGAACACCTGGGCACGACCGCTCATGGAGTCGCCGTGACGGCGACGCAACCAGGCATCGACACCAAAGCTGAACAGCGCCGGCAGCAACAACACCATGCCGATCAAGGCACCACGGCCGAATTGCTGTTGGCCGACCACGGCTTTATAGGCTTCCAGCGCCAGCACTTGATAGTCGCCGCCGACCACCACCGGAACACCGAAATCGGTGATGGTCAGGGTGAACACCAGGCAGAACGCAGCGAAAACCGCCTGACGGGTCGCCGGCCAGGTGATGCTGCGGAACGCTTTCGCCGGACTGGCGCCCATGCTTGAAGCCGCATCGAACAATCGTGCATCCGCCAGGGACAAGGCCGACAGAAGAATCATCAAGGCGTGCGGGAAGGTGTAGATCACCTCACCCAGAACAATGCCCCAGAAGCCGTAGATGTTGTCCGAGAGCAGGCCACGCAGCATGCCCTGGTTGCCAAACAGGTAGACCAGCGCAATACCGGGCAGCATCGACGGCGCCATCAATGGCAGCAGGGAAATGCCACGCCAGAGGCCTTTACCCGCAATCAGGGTGCGTTGCAGCGCGTAGGCAAACAGATAAGCCAGGGGTACGACAATCGCCGCGACGCTGAGGGAAACCTTCAGACTGTTGCCGAGCAACCAGTGGAAGTTCTCGCTGGTCACCAGTTCTTTCGCTGCAACCCAACCACCACCCTGCCCGGCTTCAGCGCTGAAACCACGCCAAAAGATCGCCAGCAACGGCATCAATACGGCAACGCCCAACAGCACCAGCAGAAGCACTTTGCCGCCGACCACGAACAGCCGGTCACCGATCTCGGCACGGGAAGTCTGCCGAACCTGCTGTTGTGGCAGCGGCAGCGCAATGTTCGCGCTCATCAGGCAAACACCTGCAGGCTGCGCGGCGGCAAGGCGACCATGATCTGCCGGGCGCCAAGGCGCGGCATGGCTTCCGGTGCCAGTTCCGCCAATAGCGCATGGCCCGGCAAATGATCGAGCTCGAAGCTCATGCGGCAGCGGTTGCCGAGGAAGGTGATCTCGCGAACCTTGGCCGGGAACAGGTTTTCCTCGTGCACCAGCGGATTGACGTTGATCGCTTCGGGGCGGCAGAACAAACGGCCCGAGGCGGTCTTGGCGCTGCCTTCGGCCAGGCGCATGTTCATCCCGCCGACCTGGGCGTGGCTGTCGCTGCTGCGCTGGAACGGCAACCAGTTGCCCTGGCCGACGAACTCCGCCACGAACGGCGTGGCCGGGCGGTTGTAGATTTCCTGCGGCGTGGCGTACTGCTCGACCTTGCCGTTGTTCATCACGGCGATACGGTCGGCCATCAACATGGCCTCGTCCTGATTGTGGGTCACCATCAGGGTGGTGATGCCGAGGTTGCGTTGCAGCTGGCGCAGTTCGGTGCACAGATGCTCGCGCACCCGGGCATCGAGGGCCGACATCGGCTCGTCGAGCAGCAACAGCGAAGGTGCCGGGGCCAGCGCGCGAGCCAGTGCAACCCGCTGCTGCTGGCCACCGGACAACTGACCGGGATACTTTTTCTCGCTGCCGCTCAGGCCGACCAGTTCCAGCATCTGACCGACACGCTGGCGAATCTGGTCGCGACCATTGCCGGCGACGCCGTAGGCAATGTTCGCTTCGACGGTGAGATTGGGAAACAACGCGTAGGACTGGAACAGAATGCCGTAGTCCCGCGCCTGGGGAGCCAGGTGGGAAACGTCGCGATCACCCAGGTACAACTCGCCGCTGTCCTGCTTTTCCAGGCCGGCGATACAGCGCAGCAAGGTGGTCTTGCCACAGCCCGACGGACCCAGCAGACACACCAGCTCACCGGCCGCCACGTCGAGTGAAACATTATCCAGCGCGGTGAAAGCGCCGAAACGTTTCTGTACGCCGCGCACCCTCATCGGGGCGCCGGGGTTGGTCAGGGCAGTTGCGATCGAGTTGTTCATGGACGGACCTCATCTAGCAGATGAAGGCCATCCTAGGGTTGTAATGAGTCCGTCATGTGGCAGTAAGGCAAAAACTGCCGATAGTGGTATTCAAGGATTTGGGGTTAAGTTTTGAGTCGCCTGATCAGCCGCCATCGCGAGCAAGCTCGCTCCCACAGGGATTTTGGGTGTTCACACAATTTGTGTTTCACCTCAAACCCACTGTGGGAGCGAGCTTGCTCGCGATGAGGCTGGTACAGGCACCCCAGAATTCAGGCCGGGGCCATTTCCTGCGCCAACCCGAGAAACGCCGCCGGCAACCGCGCGCCCTTGCGTTCCTTGAGGCAATACAGGTATTCGGGGATTTGCGGTGCATTCTCGATGGTCAGCACCCGCAGTTGCGGATCATGGGGTACTTCCTGGCGGGCGATGATGCTGATGCCGATGTTGCGCAGCACCGCCTCGCGGATCGATTCGCGGCTGCCGATCTCCAGCAGCGGCCCGAAACTCACTCCGGCGCTGGCCAGCAACTCTTCGGTCAGGCGGCGGGTGGTCGAGCCCGGTTCGCGCATCAGCAGGGTATGCCCGGCCAGGGCGCCAAGTGGTACGTGATCATGAACCGCCAGTGGATGATTGCGATGCACCGCCAGCACCAGCGGATCGCTGCCGAGCACCCGGCGAATCAGGCGCGCGTCATCGAGCAACTGTGACGACGCCGCGACATCGACCCGGTAATCTTCCAGCGCCTCGAGCACTTGCTGGGAATTGCCGATTTCCACCGACACCTCCACCTGCGGCAAACGCTCGCGAAAGGTTTTCACCAGGTCGAGGATGTAATACGGCGCCGTGGCGGCAATGCGCAATGTGCCCTGGACCTGGCCGCAGTTACGCAGGAAAAACTCGATGTCGGCTTCCTGCTGCATCAGTACCTTGACCATCGGCAACAGCCGCGCACCCTCCTCGCTGACGCTGAGACGCCGACCGCCACGGTAGAACAGCTCGACCGAATACTGACTCTCGAGGTTGCGGATCTGCGTCGTCACCGTCGGTTGGCTCAGGCCAAGCTTTTTGGCAGCCTGGGTAATGCTGCCCAGGCGGGCCACCATGTAAAACGCCTTCAGCTCGGCACTCAGCACAACCGCCCCTCATTCTTTACTTGCGCAGCAGGCGCAAACCGTTGAACACCACCAGCAAACTCACGCCCATGTCGGCGAACACTGCCATCCACATGGTAGCGACCCCGGCGAAGGTTACCCCAAGAAAGATCGCCTTGATGACCAATGCCAGGGCAATGTTCTGTTTGAGGATGCTCGACGTCTGCCGCGACAGACGAATGAATGCCGGGATCTTGCGTAGATCATCGTCCATCAGGGCGACATCGGCGGTTTCTATCGCAGTATCGGTGCCCGCAGCGGCCATGGCGAAACCGATCTCGGAACGCGCCAGTGCAGGCGCGTCGTTGATGCCGTCGCCGACCATACCAACCCGGTGCCCCTGGGCATAAAGGGCCTCGATAGACTGCAATTTGTCCCCTGGCAACAGGTCGCCCCTGGCTTCATCGATGCCGACCTGCGCGGCAATGGCCTGCGCGGTGTGGACGTTGTCGCCGGTGAGCATCAGGGTTTTGATGCCCAGGTCATGCAGTTGCTCGATGGCTTCGCGACTGGAGGCCTTTACCGTATCGGCGACAGCGAACAGCGCCAAAGGACCGGACGAATCAAGCAGCAGCACCACCGACTTGCCCTGCTTTTCCAGGGCAAACAGTTTTTCTTCCAGCGCCGGAGAGCACAGGCCCAGATCCTCCACCAGACGATGGTTGCCCAAATGGTAGAGCTGGCCATTGATCTCGCCGCGCACACCGCGCCCGCCCAGGGCTTCGAAGTTATCCACAATCAGCGTCGCGCTTTGGTTATCCACAGCCGCTTTGGCGATGGCCAGGGAAACCGGATGATCCGAACGCCCGGCCAGCGCGGCGGCAATGGCTGGCGCCGAAGCATCGGCGGTCGGGTCCAGCGACAGGTAATCGGTCTGCACCGGCTTGCCGTGGGTGATGGTGCCGGTCTTGTCCAGGGCCAGGTAGTTGAGCTTGTAACCACCCTCCAGATAGACGCCGCCCTTGACCAGGATCCCTTTGCGCGCCGCCGCTGCGAGGCCGCTGACGATGGTCACCGGCGTGGAAATCACCAGTGCGCACGGGCACGCCACCACCAGCAGCACCAGCGCCCGGTAAATCCAGTCGAACCACAACGCGCCCATGAACAGCGGTGGGATGACCGCCACGGCCAGCGCAAGAACAAACACTACCGGGGTGTAGATTTTCGAAAATTGATCGACGAATCGCTGGGTCGGCGCCCGCGCGCCCTGCGCCTGTTCAACGGCGTGGATGATGCGTGCCAGGGTCGAATTACCCGCAGCGGCAGTGACCGCGTACTCAAGGGAACCGGCCTGATTGATGGTACCGGCGAACACTTTGTCGCCGACGGTTTTCTCTACCGGCAGGCTTTCCCCGGTAATGGGCGCCTGATCGATGGTCGAACGCCCGGACAGGACCTCGCCGTCCAGACCAATACGTTCGCCGGGACGCACACGCACCCGCGCGCCGATTTCGATGATTTTGACATCCTGCTCGACCCAACTGCCGTCGGCCTGCAACACCGTCGCCTGCTCCGGCGCCATCTGCATCAGCCCGCCGATGGCATTGCGCGCACGATCCAGGGAGCGAGCCTCGATCAGCTCGGCCACGGTGAACAGGAACATCACCATCGCCGCTTCCGGCCACTGACCGATCAGGACGGCGCCGGTGACGGCAATGCTCATCAGCGCGTTGATATTCAGATTGAAGTTCTTGAGCGCGATCCAGCCCTTTTTATAGGTGCCGAGACCGCCGCTGAGGATGGACACCAGCGCAATGACCGCGACCACCCAATCAGGCGCGGTCGCGGTGAAGTGGATGACTTCCGCCAGCAATGCACCCACACCGGACAACGCCAATGGCCACCAGTGTTTCCTGTCGGGTTTCGCTGCCGGTGTTTCAGCCCCCTGCTCCAGCGGTTCGGCGTGCATGCCCAGGGACTTGATCGCCTCGATGATGGGCTCGGTGCCTGGCAAATCGTGGGTCACGCCGAGCACCCGGTTGATCAGATTGAACTCCAGCTGCTGCACGCCTGTCAGCTTGCTTAGCTTGTTCTGGATCAGCGTCTGCTCGGTCGGGCAGTCCATCGCCTCGATGCGAAAGCTGCTCAGACGGGCACCCGCCGTCGGCGATGCGCTCAGCGTGACCCGCGCAGGCGCTGCCGTTTTTGATGAACAGCAAGCGTCGCCGTGACCGCCATGGTCATGCTTGGGCAAGGGTCGAAGCTTAACGCCGATTTCATGTTCGGCCACAGGTTTGTGGGTATGCTGAGAATCGCTCATTGGTTGCGTCCATAAGAGTGCCTGTTGCCCAGTAAAGACCCTGTAGCCACTATAGGGTCAAGCACCCATTTTGGAGTTATGGAGATTGTCGTCATGAAGATTGGAGAATTGGCGAAACTCACGGACTGCGCCGTAGAGACGATCCGTTACTACGAGCGCGAGAACCTTCTGCCGGAACCGGCCCGCAGTGACGGCAACTATCGCGTCTACACCCAAGCCCACGCCGAGCGCCTGACCTTCATCCGCAACTGTCGCACCCTCGACATGACCCTCGAGGAAATCCGCAGCCTGCTGGCATTTCGCGACAGCCCGCAGGACCAGTGCGAAAGCGTCAACGCACTGATCGACGAGCACATCCACCACGTCAAGGCGCGGATCGACGGCCTGCTGGCCTTGCAGGCACAACTGCTCGACCTGCGCCAACGCTGCGGCGAGAGGCCGGGTATCGATCAATGCGGGATTTTGCAGCGGCTGGAAGTGAGCGGCGGGGTTGTGGCGACGGAGGCTGAGCACTCCCATGTCGGCCGTAGTCACGGCCACTGAGATCACCACAAAACAAATGTGGGAGCAGGCTTGCTCGCGAAAGCGGTTGTTCATTCAACATTAACGTCGACTGATCGACCGCTTTCGCGAGCAAGCCCGCTCCCACAGGTTCAGGCGTTGTACTTCAGACCGCCATTGGTGCGGTCATTGGCGCGTGGTGCTCGTAGCCTTCCAGCGAGAAGTCGCCCGGTTCGACCAGTTCCAGCCACTCCGGCTGGTAAACGCCTGTCTTGGCAAACTCCGGCACACGGTCGGAAATCACCAGTTTCGGCATCGGGAACGGTTCACGCTTGAGCTGTTCGTTGAGCATGTCCAGGTGATTTTCGTAGACGTGCGCATCACCGATGAAATAGGTGAACCAGCGCGGCGTGTAGCCGGTCAAGCGACCGATCAGGCTCAGCAACGCGGCGCCTTCGGTGAGATTGAACGGCGTGCCCAGGCCCAGGTCGTTGGAGCGAATGTAGAGGGTCAAGGAGATCTCCCTGGTCTCGACATTCGGGTGGAACTGGTACAGCAGGTGGCACGGCGGCAAGGCCATTTCATCAAGCTGGGCGCAGTTCCAGCCGTGGAACAGGATGCGACGGCTGCCCGGGTCCTTGATGATGGTGTCGACGCACTGGCGAACCTGGTCGATGGCCTTGTACAGCACCACATAGGCCTGGCCGTTTTCTTCGCCTTCGGCAATCTGGCGATAACCTTGCTTGAGGGTCTGCTCGATGGCGGCCGGGTTGCTGAGCGGAATCTGCTTGTACGCCGGCCATTTGCGCCATTGCACACCATAGATTTCGCCAAGGTCGTCTTCGCCCTGGCGGAACGGGTTGGCCAGCCACTGGGCGTTTTCGTTGGCGTTCTGGTCCCAGACCTTGCAGCCCAAGGCACGGAATTCGGCAGCGTTGTTCACGCCACGCAGGAATCCGCACATTTCGCCGATGGCCGATTTGAAGGCCATCTTGCGCGTGGTGATCGCCGGGAAACCTTCCTGCAGGTCGTAACGCAGCATCGCGCCGGGAAAACTGATGGTGTTCACGCCGGTACGGTTGGCCTGCTTGGTGCCGTTCTTGATGACGTGGGCGACCAGTTCGAGATATTGCTTCATGAATTACCTGTGTCCTTGAACCCGCAGCCATCGCTGCGGGGTTCGAATTTTATACGGCTGCCGCTGGCGTTGCCGGGGCGCGGTGATACGCCAGCCAGATCAGGACCAGACCGCCGACGATCATTGGCAGGCACAGCACCTGGCCCATGGTCAGCCAGTTCCAGGCCAGATAGCCCAGTTGGGCGTCCGGTACGCGGACGAACTCGACAATGAAACGGAAGATGCCATAGAACAGCGCGAACATGCCCGATACCGCCATGGTCGGCCGCGGTTTGCGCGAGAACAGCCAGAGGATCAGGAACAGCGCCACACCTTCGAGGGCGAACTGGTACAGCTGCGACGGGTGACGTGCCAGTTGCGCCGGATCGGTCGGAAAGACCATCGCCCACGGCACATCGGTTGCCTTGCCCCACAACTCGGCGTTGATGAAGTTGCCGATACGCCCGGCCCCCAGGCCAATCGGCACCATCGGCGCAACGAAATCCATCAGCTGGAAGAATGACTTGTTGTTCTTCTTGCCGAACCACAACGCCGCCAGCATCACGCCGATGAAACCGCCGTGGAACGACATGCCGCCCTTCCACACTTCGAAAATCAGCGTCGGGTTGGCCAGATAGGCGCTCAGATCGTAGAACAGCACATAACCCAGGCGTCCGCCGACGATCACCCCCATCGACATCCAGAACACCATGTCGGAGAGCTTCTCCTTGGTCCAGGTCGGGTCGAAGCGGTTCAAACGGCGGGAGGCCAGCAGCCAGGCGCCGCCGATGCCGATCAGGTACATCAGGCCGTACCAGTGGATTTTCAGCGGACCGATGGCCAGGGCCACCGGGTCGATCTGCGGGTAAGGCAGCATTGCGACTCCTCGTTAGAGTTCAAATCTTAAAAATTCCCGGGCGACGCTGCCACCTCAGGATTAAGCCAGGATTGCGCTGCCCGTCAGAGCAGATGCTTCAGAGTAGAAAGTTCAGGCCGACAAAGAACAGCAAAGCGGCAAACAGCCTTTTCAGCAACTTCGGCGACAACCTGTGAGCCAGTCGCGCGCCCAAACGGGCGAACACCATGCTGGTCAGGGCAATGCCCAGCAGCGCCGGCAAATAAACAAAACCGAGACTATGGGCCGGAAGCAACGGATCGTGCCAGCCCAGAATCATGAAACTTAATGCACTGGCCAGGGCAATCGGCAGCCCGCAGGCCGATGAAGTGGCCACGGCTTGCTGCATCGGTACGCTGCGCCAGGTCAGGAATGGCACGGTCAACGAACCGCCGCCAATGCCGAAAATCGCCGAGGCCCAGCCAATCACGCTGCCGGCCACGGTCAGACCGAGTTTGCCCGGCACGGTTCGGCTGGCCTTGGGTTTGACGTCCAGTGCCAGTTGAGCGGCGATCACCAGGGCAAATACACCAATGAGTTTCTGCAGGTTGGGGCCGGAAATCGCTTCCGCCGTCAAGGCGCCGAACCCGGCACCGATCAGTATGCCGACGGTCATCCACATGAAGATCGGCCAAAGCACGGCGCCACGGCGGTGATGCTCGCGCACCGCGTTGACCGAGGTAAAGATGATCGTCGCCAGGGACGTCCCCACCGCCAAGTGCGTGAGGATCGATGGATCGAAGCCTTGGGCCTTGAAGCTGAACACCAGCACCGGGACGATGATGATCCCGCCACCCACGCCAAACAGCCCGGCGAGCACACCTGCACAGGCGCCGAGCGCCAGATAGAGCAGAAATTCCATGGTTGTCCCGCCCGCATCCCCAAAACCGGAGCGGCATGGTAACGGATGCATAGCCTCAAGCTCCACTGTGCAAGGCGATGGATCGATGAGCGATGTCTGCGTAGAGTGGGCAAAAAACACACAAGGACGCCCTTATGTGCCTGATTGTTTTTGCCTGGCGCCCGGGCCATGCCCAGCCGCTGGTCGTGGCGGCCAATCGCGATGAATTCTACGCCCGCCCCAGCCTTCCTCTGGCGCCATGGCCCGAAGCACCCCAGGTGTACGCCGGACGCGACCTGGAGGCCGGTGGTACCTGGCTCGGTGTCGGTGCCAACGGACGATTTGCGGCGCTGACCAACATCCGCGACCCCCATCGACCGCCAGGGCGCAAGTCTCGTGGGGAACTGGTCGCGCGATTTCTCACCGGGAAAATACCAATTGACGACTATTTAGCCGACGTTGTCGACTGTTCGCTGGAATATGGCGGATTTAACCTGCTGATCGGCAATCCTCATGAGCTCTGGCACTTCAATCAACGGGAATCGGAAGCCGTCATGCTGGCCCCGGGGGTCTACGGGTTATCCAATGCCGGGCTGGATACGCCGTGGCCAAAGCTACTCAAGGCCAGGGCAGCCTTGAGCGAGGTGCTGGATGATCCGCAGCCTCAGGCACTGCTGGCGTTATTGAGCGATACGCAGACCGCGCCGTTTGCCGAGTTGCCGGACACCGGAGTGGGGCTGGCAACCGAGACGTTGCTGTCGAGTGTGTTCATTGCCAGCCAGAGTTATGGGACGCGGGCGAGTACGGCGTTGATTATGCAGGCGGATGGCACGCGACATATCGTCGAACGCAGTTTCGGGCCGTATGGCGGGCATCTTGGGGAAGTGGAGATCAGAATATAATTTTGCGTTGTTCGTGCGGGCCCTTTCGCGAGCAAGCCCGCTCCCACAGGGGATTTGCGTTGTTCACAAATCCAGTGTGGGAGCGGGCTTGCTCGCGAAGAGGCCGCTACAGGCTCATAGGGGCTTGATCGCCGCCGGATTGATCATCCGCGCCAACCCGAGGTTCTTCAGCGCCAGCTGCAACGAGCTGTGGATAACCTGCGGGTTGTCGATGGTCATCAGCTCGGCCAACAATTCCTTGGCCTTGCTCAGGTTGATCTGGCGCAGCATCCACTTCACCTTCGGCAAGTTGGTGGCGTTCATCGACAGGCTATCGAAACCCATCGCCATCAACAGCACGGCCGCCGCCGGGTCACCGGCCATTTCACCGCAGATGCTCACCGGTTTGCCTTCGGCATGGGCGTCACGCACTACGTTCTGCAATGCCTGAAGCACCGCCGGGTGCAGGTAGTCGTAAAGATCGGCAACCCGCGGGTTGTTGCGGTCCACGGCCAACAGGTATTGGGTCAGGTCGTTGGAGCCGACCGACAGGAAGTCCACCTGCCGCGCCAGCTCCTTGGTCTGGTACACCGCCGCGGGGATCTCGATCATCACGCCAATCGGCGGCATCGGCACGTCGCAGCCTTCGTCGCGCACTTCGCCCCAGGCGCGATGGATCAGGTGCAACGCTTCTTCCAACTCATGAATGCCGGAGATCATCGGCAGCAGAATGCGCAGGTTGTTCAAGCCTTCGCTGGCCTTGAGCATGGCACGGGTCTGCACCAGGAAGATTTCCGGGTGGTCGAGGGTAACGCGAATGCCGCGCCAGCCGAGGAACGGGTTGTCTTCCTTGATCGGGAAGTACGATAGCGACTTGTCGCCACCGATGTCCAGGGTGCGCATGGTCACCGGTTGCGGGTGGAACGCGGCCAGCTGTTCGCGGTAGATCGCCAGTTGTTCCTTTTCGCTCGGGAAACGCTGGTTGATCATGAACGGCACTTCGGTGCGGTACAGGCCCACGCCTTCGGCACCGCGCTTCTGCGCCCGCGCAACGTCCGCCAGCAGGCCGGTGTTGACCCACAGCGGCATGCGGTGGCCATCGACCGTGATACACGGCAGATCACGCAGCGCATCCAGCCCGAGGGCCAGTTGCTTCTCTTCCTCGACCACTTCGGCGAACTGCTTGCGCAGCACGTCACTCGGGTTGGTGTAGACCTCGCCGTGGTAGCCGTCGACGATCATCTGGATGCCGTCGACCTTGGAGTACGGCAGGTCGACCAGGCCCATCACGGTCGGTATGCCCATGGCGCGGGCGAGGATGGCGACGTGGGAGTTACCGGAACCGAGCACCGACACCAGGCCTGCCAGCTTGCCTTCCGGCACCTCGCCGAGCATTGCCGGCGTCAGTTCTTCGCTGACCAGGATGGTGTTGTCGGGGTAGACCAGGGTTTGCTGGCGCTCTTCCTGCAAATAGGCCAGCAAGCGCCGGCCGAGGTCCTTGACGTCCGAGGCGCGCTCACGCAGGTAGGCATCGTCCATCAATTCGAAACGGTTGACGTGATCGGTGACCACCTGGCGCAACGCGCCCTGGGCCCACTGACCGGTCTTGATCACGGTGGTGACTTCACTGCCCAGCGCGGCATCGTCGAGCATCATCAGGTAGACGTCGAACAGGGCCCGTTCTTCCGGGCGCAACTGCGTGGCAAGCTTGGCCGACAACGCGCGCATGTCGGCGCGCACGCCTTCGATGGCGGTCTTGAACAGCCCGAGTTCGGCGTCGATGTCGATGATGGTCTTGTCCGGCACCACATCCAGGTCGGCCGGCGGCAGCATGACCACCGCCGTACCCACTGCCGCACCCGGCGAACCCGGTACGCCGACGAACTTGGCTTCCTGGATGCCTTTGCCCTGACGACCGAGGCCACGGATCGAGCCGGTGGCTTCGGCGTGGGCGATAACACCGGCGAGCTGTGCGCTCATGGTCACGAGGAAGGCTTCTTCACCTTCATCGAACTGGCGACGTTCTTTTTGCTGTATGACCAACACGCCGACGACGCGGCGGTGGTGAATGATCGGCGCCCCGAGGAATGAGGCGAAGCGCTCTTCACCGGTCTCGGCGAAGTAGCGGTAGCGCGGGTGGTCCGCAGCGTTTTCGAGGTTCAGGGGTTCTTCGCGCGTACCGACCAGGCCAACCAGACCTTCGTTGGGTGCCATGCTGACTTTGCCGATCGAGCGCTTGTTCAAGCCCTCGGTGGCCATCAGCACGAAGCGGTTGGTCTCGGGGTCAAGCAGGTAGACCGAGCAGACCTGGCTGCCCATGGCCTCTTTGACGCGCAACACAATAATCCCCAACGCCGCCTTGAGATCCTTGGCGGAGTTAACTTCCTGGACGATCTTGCGCAGCGTATTGAGCATGGCTCGGGGTCGAACTCCGTCGTCAGTCGCGCGCTAAAAGGCGCGGGGCAAGCTCTTTGAGAGCGCGTCGATACACCTCGCGCTTGAATGTCACCACCTGGCCCAACGGATACCAATAGCTGACCCAGCGCCAGCCATCGAATTCCGGTTTACCGGTCAAATCCATCCGCACCCGCTGCTCGTTTGAGATCAGGCGCAGGAGAAACCATTTCTGTTTCTGGCCGATGCACAGCGGTTGGCTGTGGGTACGTACCAGACGTTGCGGCAAACGATAGCGCAACCAGCCCCGGGTGCAGGCGAGAATTTCAACATCTTCGCGCTCCAGGCCTACTTCTTCGTTCAGCTCGCGGTACAAGGCGTCTTCCGGCGTCTCTTCGGGGTTGATTCCACCCTGCGGAAACTGCCAGGCATCTTGATTGATTCGGCGAGCCCATAGCACCTGGCCGGCGTCATTCGTCAGAATGATCCCGACATTGGGGCGAAAACCATCGGGGTCGATCACGGCAACAACCTCGCAAACGCATGTCGCCGCATTGTTCCACAAAGGTTGTTAAGGCGGCAACGAAGGTTCCTACCTTATGTGCACTCTTGTGAAAAGACCGTATTCTTGTCGCCTTTTTACTGACTTTTCAGCGGGTAACTGCAATGCGCCTGGCTTTATTCGATTTGGACAACACCCTCCTGGGCGGTGACAGCGATCACGCCTGGGGCGATTACCTGTGCGAGCGCGGCTTTCTCGACGCCGTCGCCTACAAGGCACGCAACGATGAGTTCTACCAGGATTACCTGGCCGGCAAACTGGATAACGCTGCTTACCTGAACTTCTGCCTGGAAGTCCTCGGGCGTACCGAAATGGCCACGCTGGATCAGTGGCACAGCGACTACATGCGCGACTGCATCGAACCGATCGTGCTGCCCAAGGCCATCGAACTGCTGGCCAAGCACCGCGACGCCGGTGACAAACTGGTGATCATCACCGCCACCAACCGCTTCGTCACCGGGCCTATCGCCGAGCGCCTGGGCGTCGAAACCCTGATCGCCACCGAATGCGAAATGCTCGACGGTCGCTACACCGGACGCAGCACCGATGTTCCGTGCTTCCGCGAAGGCAAGGTGACGCGGCTGAATCGCTGGCTGGAAGAAACCGGGTTTACGCTGCAAGACAGCTACTTCTATAGCGACTCGATGAATGATTTGCCGCTGCTGGAACAGGTGACGAATCCGATCGCTGTCGATCCTGATTCGAACCTGCGGGCCGAGGCCGAGAAGCGTGGCTGGCCGGTGATCAGTCTGCGCGGCTGAAATTGCTTTCGCGAGCAAGCCCGCTCCCACACTAGATATTCAGTGAACACAGACTTTGTGAACGACGCCGATCAAATGTGGGAGCGGGCTTGCTCGCGAAGGGGTCGACGCGGTCTCAAGCCTTAAACAGGCTTGGCGCCCATCAACCCGGCAATGGCAACAAAACAGACAAAACTGAACAACGCCAGGGCAAAGGTGAACTTACCCACGCCACCCGGCGCTTTGCGCAGCTTGTTCAGCCGCACCAGCAGCCAGAACCACGCCAGTGCCGCCACGGTGTACAGCACACTGGAGGCCAGCAACCAGGTATGTCCCAACGGCCAGCCCACCAGGTGCACCATCCACCAGCCGGTAAACGGCATGCTCAGCAGCGCCAGCCCCATCAACAGCCAGACAAATACACGTGGCCGTTGCAGGGTGCGGCTTCCCGCCGTTGCATCACCCTTGCGCCGCGCAAGCAAAACCCAGACTCCCAGACCCAGCGCACAGGCCAGCAGTACAACCGTTGCCACCATGTGCGCCGCTTTCAGGGCAGTTAACGTTTCCATTGTTCGATTTCCTTATGACCTGCCCATCAGCGTAGCCCCTCAGCCAAGAAACAGCTGATAGGCCGGATTGTCGCTTTCATCCCAGTACGGGTAACCGATTTCTTCCAGCGCCGCCGGCACCAGGTGACGCTCGTCGTGCGGCACTTGCAGGCCCGCGACGACCCGACCATCCGCCGCGCCATGGTTGCGGTAATGGAACATCGAGATGTTCCAGCGCCCGCCGAGCTTGTTGAGGAAGTTGAACAACGCCCCCGGACGCTCCGGGAATTCGAAACGCAGGATCACTTCGTCGACCACATGCGCCGCACGCCCGCCGACCATGTGGCGGATGTGCAACTTGGCCAGTTCATTGTCGGTCAGGTCCAGCACCGGGAAACCTTGTTCGCTCAGGCTGGCGATCAGGGCGCTGCGCGGGTCGTTTTCCGGGTGGGTCTGCACACCGACAAAGATGTGCGCTTCGCTGCCGGTGTTGTAGCGGTAGTTGAACTCGGTGATCTGGCGCTTGCCGATGGCTTCGCAGAACGCCTTGAAACTGCCCGGCTTCTCGGGAATGGTCACGGCGATGATGGCTTCACGGCCCTCGCCCAGTTCCGCGCGCTCGGCGACGTGGCGCAGGCGGTCGAAGTTGACGTTGGCTCCAGAGTCGATGGCGACGAAAGTCTGGCCGCTGACACCGCGCTGCTCGACATACTTCTTGATCCCGGCCACGCCCAAAGCGCCGGCAGGTTCGGTGATCGAGCGGGTATCGTCGTAGATATCCTTGATGGCGGCACAGATTTCGTCGGTGCTGACGGTGATCACTTCATCGACATGGTCCTTGCAGATGTCAAAGGTGTGCTGACCGATCTGAGCCACTGCAACACCGTCGGCGAAGATGCCCACGGTCGGCAACACTACACGCTCGCCCGCCGCCATGGCGGCTTGCAGGCAATTGGAGTCATCCGGTTCGACGCCGATGATCTTGATGTCCGGGCGCAGGTACTTCACGTACGCCGCAATGCCGGCAATCAGGCCGCCACCGCCGACCGGGACGAAAATCGCATCCAGTGGCTGCGGGTGCTGGCGCAGAATCTCCATCGCCACGGTGCCCTGCCCGGCGATGGTGTGGGGATCGTCGTACGGGTGAATGTAGACGTAGCCTTTTTCATCGACCAGTTTCAGCGAATAAGCCAGGGCTTCCGGGAACGAATCGCCGTGCAGCACCACTTTACCGCCGCGCGAGCGCACGCCTTCGACTTTGATCTCCGGGGTGGTCTTTGGCATGACGATGGTCGCTTTCACACCCAGCACCTTCGCCGCCAGGGCCAGGCCTTGCGCATGGTTGCCCGCCGAAGCCGTCACTACGCCGCGGGCGCGCTCCTCGTCGCTCAACTGGGTCAATTTGTTGTAGGCGCCGCGAATCTTGAAGGAGAACACCGGCTGCAAGTCTTCGCGCTTGAGCCAAATGCTGTTGCCCAGCCGCTCGGAAAGCTGGCGGGCAGACTGCAGCGGGGTTTCTACGGCAACGTCATAAACGCGCGAGGTGAGGATCTTTTTGACGTACTGTTCAAGCATCGGAAAGCATCACTGAGCGGGTTGGGCGGGACCAAGGAGTCTAACCCGGCTTTCGGCCGCACGACCACACTAAACCGGTGGTTTTAGGCACTGACACAAACCTTGTGGCGAGGGGGCTTGCCCCCGTTGGAGTGCGCAGCGCTCCCCCTGCATATATTCAGGCGTACCGTATTCGCCGGTTTTACGACTGCTTCGCAGCCGAACGGGGGTAAACCCCCTCGCCACAACGAACCATTCGACACACCGGCAATGACCTTCCCCGCCCCGAAGCCTATAATGCCGGCCTTTCGTTCCCTCCTCGGCACTCCGGAGCCCGCATGAACCAGGATCAACTCAAACAGGCAGTGGCCCAGGCCGCCGTCGACTTCATCCTTCCGAAACTCGACGACAAGAGCATCGTCGGGGTCGGCACCGGCTCCACCGCCAACTGCTTCATCGATGCCCTGGCCCAGCACAAAGGCGCATTCGATGGCGCCGTCGCCAGCTCCGAAGCCACCGCCGCGCGCCTCAAGGGCCACGGGATTCCGGTGTACGAACTGAATACCGTCAGCGACCTGGAGTTCTATGTCGACGGTGCCGATGAAAGCGACGAGCACCTGAACCTGATCAAGGGCGGCGGCGCCGCGCTGACCCGCGAGAAGATCGTCGCGGCCGTGGCCAAGACATTCATCTGCATCGCCGATGCCAGCAAACTGGTGCCGATCCTCGGTACTTTCCCGCTACCTGTGGAAGTCATCCCGATGGCCCGCAGCCATGTGGCCCGCGAACTGGTGAAGCTCGGTGGCGACCCGGTTTACCGCGAAGGCGTGTTGACCGACAACGGCAACATCATCCTCGACGTGTTCAACATGCAGATCACCAACCCGGTGGAGCTGGAGACACAGATCAACGCGATCGTCGGCGTGGTCACCAATGGTCTGTTCGCGGCGCGTCCGGCGGATCTGTTGTTGCTGGGTACCAGCGAAGGTGTGAAGACCCTGCGCGCGGAATAAGCCAGACTGCCCAAATTCTCTGAGCAGATGAATGACCTGTGGGAGCGGGCTTGCTCGCGAAGGGGCCGTGTCAGTCGATAGAGATGTCAACTGACAGATTGCCTTCGCGAGCAAGCCCGCTCCCACAGGGTTATGCGTTGTTTGTCAGGGCTGTGGTTTCTTGAACACGTAGAACAGGTTCGGCTCGCTGACAAGGTACAACGTACCGTCGTCGTCCACGGCGATCCCCTCCGCTTGCGGCACGGTGTTTTGCAGGCCCTGGCGCCCCTTGCCCAATGACATTGTGCTCAGCGGACGCCCGCTCACATCCAGTTCCAGAATCAACCGTGACTCATCCGACAGTGCCAGCAAATGCCCGCTGCGCTCGTCGTATTGCAGGCTCGAAAGATCCCGCACAAACATCCCGGCATCACGCTTG
Source organism: Pseudomonas sp. GNP012 (assembly GCF_054343835.1). Lineage (NCBI taxonomy): Bacteria > Pseudomonadati > Pseudomonadota > Gammaproteobacteria > Pseudomonadales > Pseudomonadaceae > Pseudomonas > Pseudomonas sp. GNP012. Next base: position 5,164,504 of record NZ_JBTGUU010000001.1, read on the forward strand.
GGATCGTTGATCACATGTATCGAGTAGGATTCCTCAGGATTGAAGCGCGGGAAACCGTGCACCTCGTAGATCAGCATCGGGTTGCGCTCCTTGGCGACGAACAGGCGCTTGCCCACAGAATCGTAAGCCAGGCCCTCGAAACCCTTGTTGCCGCCCATGTGGACGCCAATGGTCATCTGCTCGGCGTCTGCCGCATCGACGAAAGTGGTGTCCTGCTCCAGACGAATCTTGATCAGCCGCTGCTGGCTTTCATCAGTGACCACATAGATGTCCTCACTGATGAATTCCACCGCCTCCGGATCGCCGAAACCGACCAGCGCCACACGGCGCAAAATCCTGCCGTCGAGGGACAACTCGATCAGCTCGCTGTGTTTGTTGGTGACGGTGAACAGGCTTTTGCGCACCGGGTCGTAGGTCAACGCTGAAACGTTGTCCGCCAGGCCATCGATCGCCTGCGCTTCGGTCACGACCCGGTATTGATCAAGGCCCATGGCCTGGGAACTCAGCGGCTGCCACAGCGTATGCAGATTGAACCAGGCACGCTCGAACAGACGCAGGTATTGGCCGAGCGCAACCACGGCGATCAGCGAGATCACCGACAGGATCAGAATCAGGGATTTGGGGCGGGCAAATCGACGCATTCGGTTGGACTCAGGGTCAAAACAGGCGGATGAAATATCACGCCCGTCTGAACTGAAGCTTAATGGCCGCGGGCCTTTTACGCATACACAGAGGCATTACCTCTGTTTTTCGAAGCGATAAAACAGGTTCGGCTCACTCACTATGTACAGCGTGCCCGCTTCATCCATGGTTACGCCTTCGGCACGCGCAATGGTGTTTTTCAGGCCGTTGAAGCCACGCAACAGGGTGATGAAACTGACCTGCTCGCCCTTCTTGTCCAGCTCCAGCAACAGGTGCGAGTCGGCGGACAGCGCCAGCATGTGGCCGGTCCGCGGATCGATGGCCAGCGCCGACAGGTTGCGCATGTCCAGTGCATGGCTGGCCAGCTTCAGCTTGTCGCCGGTCAGGACCTTGCCGTCACCCTTCCAGGCAAACAATGCCGGCGGGCGCTCTTCACCCAGCACCAGTTGCTGATTGCGCGGATCCCAAGTAACAGCTTCAAAGGCTTTGTTCTGGTCTTTGGAAGGGCCGAGGTCGTATTTCGGGAAATCGGCGATGTTCAGTTCGCGGGTGTCGGCATCGACCTTGACGATAGCGATCAGATGCTCGCGCTCATCGACAATGGCCAGTCGGCCGTCGCCCAGCACGGTGACGCCCTCAGGGTTGCTCCAGCCAACCAATGGCATTTTGCGCAGCACATCACCCTGCAGGCTCAACTCGACCAGGAAGGGGTTCTTGCCCATGACCGAAAACAGGGTCTTGGTCTGAGGGTCATAGGCCACGTCCGATGCTTCGTCCTTCTCCATGCCTGGCAACGGCTTGGCATCGATCACCGCCCGATAGTCCGGCAGCCAGATACTGGCCTGACGCTCGTCCGGGCTTTTGAATTGCTCTTTCACCCAGAGCACGCCCCGCGAATCCCAGTGCATGGCAAATGCAACGCCGTAGGCGACAACGGCCACCAGCAACAGCCAGGTGTGCCAACGCAGGCTGAAGCGAGAGTGACGTGCAGGTTTAAGCGCGGATAGCGGAGGAGTGGCCATTGGGGAATGCGTTCCAGAAATTCAGGCTAGGGGTAATAGCACAGTTTGGGGCCGGTTCAGAGGCCAATAGCCCTGAAATTATCCAGACTGGATGTGAAAAAAACGGGAAATGACAGGGTGAGTCATCTACAGGCCACGACAAAACCAATGTGGGAGCGAGCCTGCTCGCGAAAGCGGTGTGTCAGGCAACACTTATGTCGACTGTCACGCCCTCTTCGCGAGCAAGCCCGCTCCCACAGGTACAGCGGCGCTACAACTAGCGAACGCTGCTGGTGAAGCGGCTGGCGCCCGGCAGTTCCAGGACGATCTCGTCACCGACATTCAGCGGACCAACGCCCACTGGCGTGCCGGTGAGGATCACATCCCCGGCCTGCAACGAAAAGCAGCCGGCCATGTGCTGGATCATCGGCACGATCGGGTTGAGCATTGCGCTGCTGTTGCCGTCCTGGCGCACTTCGCCGTTGATGGTCAGGCGGATGCCAATGTCGGTCAGGTCGGCAAAGGTGCTGCCGGACACGAACGGAGCAATCACCGCCGCACCGTCGAAGGACTTGGCGATTTCCCACGGCAGGCCCTTGGATTTCAGCTCGGCCTGCTTGTCGCGCAGGGTCAGGTCCAGGGCCGGGGCGAAGCCGGAGATGGCGTCGAGCACTTCTTCACGGCTCGGTCTGGTCGACAACGGCTTGCCGATCAACACCGCGATTTCCGCTTCGTAGTGCACCGAGCCGCGCTCAGTGGGAATGCTGAATCCGCCTTCCAGCGGCACCACGCAACTGCCCGGCTTGATGAACAGCAATGGCTCGGTCGGCACCGGGTTATCCAGTTCCTTGGCGTGTTCGGCGTAGTTGCGGCCGATGCACACCACTTTCCCCAACGGGAAATGAATACGCGTTCCGTCGACATACTGGTGCTGATAACTCATTTACCGTCTCCTGCCTTCAAGGGTGCCTAAGGTTTGCAGCTCAAACCGCGAAGATCTTGCCCGGGTTCATGATGCCGTTCGGGTCGAACACTGCCTTGACCGCTTTCATGTACTCGATCTCGACCGGCGAACGGCTGTAAGTCAGGTAATCCCGCTTGGTCATGCCCACGCCGTGCTCGGCGGAGATCGAACCGTTGTACTTCTCGACGGTTTCGAACACCCACTTGTTGACCGTGGCGCACTTGGCGAAGAACTCGTCCTTGCTCAGGTTATCCGGCTTGAGGATGTTCAAGTGCAGGTTGCCGTCGCCGATGTGGCCGAACCAGACGATTTCGAAGTCCGGGTAGTGTTCGCCGACGATCGCGTCGATTTCCTTCAGGAATGCCGGGACTTTCGATACGGTGACCGAGATGTCGTTCTTGTACGGCGTCCAGTGGGAGATGGTTTCGGAAATGTACTCGCGCAGCTTCCACAGGTTCTGCAGCTGGGTTTCGCTCTGGCTCATCACGCCGTCCAGCACCCAGCCCTGCTCGACGCAGTGCTCGAAGGTTTCCAGGGCGTGGTTGGCCACTTCTTCGGTGGTCGCTTCGAATTCCAGCAGCGCGTAGAACGGGCAGTCGGACTCGAACGGCGCCGGCACGTCGCCACGGGCCATGACCTTGGCCAGGGCCTTGTCGGAGAAGAATTCGAAGGCAGTCAGGTCGAGTTTGCTCTGGAAGGCGTGCAGCACTGGCATGATCGAGTCGAAATCGGCGGTGCCGAGGACCATTGCGGTCAGGTTTTTCGGCGCGCGATCGAGGCGCATGGTCGCTTCGACCACGAACCCGAGCGTACCTTCAGCCCCGATGAACAGCTGGCGCATGTCGTAGCCGGTGGCGTTCTTGATCAGGTCACGGTTCAGTTCCAGCACGTCGCCCTTGCCGGTGACGACCTTCATGCCAGCGACCCAGTTGCGGGTCATTCCGTAGCGAATCACCTTGATCCCGCCGGCATTGGTGCCGATATTGCCGCCAATCTGGCTCGATCCTGCCGAAGCGAAGTCCACCGGGTAGTACAGACCGTTTTCTTCGGCCACATTCTGCAGGTGCTCGGTGACCACGCCCGGCTGACACACGGCGGTGCGGTCAGTGAGGTTCACGTCGAGGATCTGGTTCATGTAGTCGAACGACACGACCACTTCGCCATTGGCCGCTACCGCTGCGGCGGAAAGGCCGGTGCGACCGCCGGACGGCACCAGCGCGACCTTGTGTTTATTGGCCCACAGGACAATGGCCTGGACCTGCTCGGTGGTCTTGGGGAACACGATGGCGGTCGGAGCGGGGGCGAAATGCTTGGTCCAATCCTTACCGTAAGCATTCAGGGAGTCGGCATCGGTCAGCACCTTGCCAGGCTCAACCAGGGTCTTCAGCTCTTCAATCAGGGCAGGATTGGTCATCGACAGAACTCTCGAACAATTCATGGTCATCCTGAGAACGCTTCACGTCGCAGGAATGAGTGTTTAGCGGGGCGCATATGCTAGCATACCGACCCCGCAGCATAGTGCCCAACGGCTATTCTGCGGCGACGGCTGTCATGCCGCTCGGGTCAGCGTCTGTTGACCATTTCCTGCCAATTTTCTCCGGGATACAGGTTTACGCAGATGAGCAAGACTTCTCTCGATAAGAGCAAGATCAAGTTCCTTCTTCTCGAAGGCGTCCACCAATCGGCTGTCGACGTCCTCAAGGCGGCGGGCTACACCAGCATCGAGTACCTCACGGGTTCTCTGCCGGAAGCCCAGCTCAAGGAAAAGATCGCCGACGCTCACTTCATCGGCATTCGCTCGCGCACTCAACTGACCGAAGAGATCTTCGATCACGCGAAGAAGCTGGTTGCGGTCGGCTGTTTCTGCATCGGCACCAACCAGGTCGACCTGGACGCTGCCCGCGAACGCGGTATCGCGGTGTTCAACGCGCCCTACTCCAACACCCGTTCCGTAGCGGAGCTGGTGCTGGCCGAAGCGATCCTGCTGCTGCGCGGTATCCCTGAGAAGAACGCTTCCTGCCACCGTGGCGGCTGGATCAAGAGCGCGGCCAACTCCTTCGAGATCCGTGGCAAGAAGCTGGGCATCGTCGGTTACGGCTCGATCGGTACTCAACTGTCGGTCCTGGCGGAAGGCCTGGGCATGCAGGTGTACTTCTACGACACCATCACCAAGCTGCCATTGGGTAACGCCACTCAGGTAGGCAACCTGCACGAGCTGCTGGCGATGTCCGACATCGTTTCGCTGCACGTACCGGAAACCGCCGCCACCCAGTGGATGATGGGCGAGAAAGAAATCCGCGCCATCAAGAAAGGCGGCATCCTGATCAACGCCGCCCGCGGTACCGTGGTCGAACTGGACCACCTGGCGGCTGCCATCAAGGACAAGCACCTGATCGGCGCGGCCATCGACGTATTCCCGGTGGAGCCACGCTCCAACGACGAAGAATTCGAAAGCCCGCTGCGTGGCCTGGACAACGTGATCCTGACCCCGCACATCGGTGGCTCTACCGCTGAAGCCCAGGCCAACATCGGTCTGGAAGTCGCGGAAAAACTGGTCAAGTACAGCGACAACGGTACGTCGGTATCGTCCGTGAACTTCCCGGAAGTGGCCTTGCCGGCTCACCCTGGCAAGCACCGCCTGCTGCACATCCACGAAAACATTCCGGGTGTACTCAGCGAGATCAACAAAGTCTTCGCCGAAAATGGCATCAACATCTCCGGTCAGTTCCTGCAGACCAACGAGAAGGTCGGCTACGTGGTGATCGACGTCGACGCCGAGTACTCGGACCTGGCGCAAGAGAAGCTGCAACACGTCAAAGGCACCATCCGTAGTCGTGTGTTGTTCTGATTGCGGCTTGAGCCAAAAAAGGGAGCCTTCGGGCTCCCTTTTTCATTGACGCGATAACGTTACTTGACGTTGACGGTGATCTTCTCGGAAACGATCGGCGGATCGAACGGCATGTGGTTGCTATCGCCCAGTTCAAGCTGCAGGGTGTGTTTGCCCGGCGTGAGCGTGACTTCAGCCTGGGTCTGCGCGGCCCCGAAATGCTGGTGATTGGCGTCTTTGGGGATCGGTACTCCGGCGGCTGGCAACTCATCGACATCGATCAGCAAATGGTGATGTCCGGTGTTCTTGGTGGGATCGCCCGCCGGTGCCAAGGCAATATTCTCGACAGCGAACTTGACGACGACAGTCTGTGGAATATTCGCGCCGTCCTTGGGAGACACGATCGACACTTTAGCGCCTTCCGGAGCCGGCGTTGCAGCACTGGCCAGCACCGAAACACCCATCAACAGGCCAGCCAAAGCAGCACGTGACATAAAGGTTTTCATTCTCTTCTCCAGTTTTTTCGTAAAATCCGCGTGACCATGACAACTTCATGGCCATTCGTTGTCGAAGGCACTCGACAACCTTAGCAAAGCGAGCCTGAATCAGAGGGTCGCGATAATAAATTCAAAGGAGTGACCATGCGCTTTCTGCCTGGCCTGATCTGCCTGCTACCCCTTCTGAGCCCTTTGGCTCATGCCGAACTGATTGATGACGTCAACGACCGGGGCGAGTTGCGCATAGCCGTTGAAGCCAACACTCCCCCTTTCAACTTCAAGGATGGCGACAAGCTCGCCGGCTTCGAAGTCGAACTGGGCCAACTGCTGGCAAGTGAACTCGATGTCCGGGCCGACTTTGTCGTCACCGACGGCAGCGATCTGCTGACCGGCGTCGAAAGCGGCAAATACGACATCGCTATCAACCACATAGCAGTGACCCCGGATCTCAGGGATCGTTTCGATTTCAGCGAACCTTACGTTCAAGCCCGTGCGCAATTGATCGCGCAAAAAGAAGAACCGCGTTCCATTCTGCTGGTGCAGTCGTTGACCGAAGAGAAGCCCAAAACCAACCCGGTCGTGAGCCTGGCGATTCCTTTTCAGAAGGGAAATCCGGCGTTCCATGCCAGCCTGGAGAGCGCCCTGCAGCGAATCAAGGATGATGGGCGAATGCACGCGCTGGAGCAGAAGTGGTTGGGGGCGGATGCGGGCGAAGTGCCGAAACCTTGATGAGGGGTGAGATCCTTTGTGGGAGCGGGCTTGCTCGCGAAGGCGGTGTGTCAGACAAGATTAATATCGACTGACCCGGCGCATTCGCGAGCAAGCCCGCTCCCACAGGGGGGTTGTGTTGGTCAGTCCTGCGCAGCCAATGCCTGAGCCGCTTCAGCCAGTTCCAACTCACTGAACACCTGCACGCCATGACGCTTGAGCAGCGCCGCCGTCACGCCCTCGCCATCGACCTTCACCCCGCTGAACGTCCCGTCATAGGTCAGCAGGTTGCCGCAGGACGGGCTGTTGGCCTTGAGGACAGCAATGCGGATGCCGTGTTTTTGCACCAGTTCCAGCGCCTGATACGCCCCCGACAAAAACTGTGCACTGACATCCTCGCCCTCGGTGGTGATCACCGCGGCCTGGCCATCGAGGACTTGTGCGCCCTGCCCGCCTGAAATTTCCGCTGCCGCCCGAGGCGTTGGCAAACCACCGGCGACCTCCGGGCACAACGGTACGATCCGACCTTCGTCGAGCCATTGCTGAAGCTGATCGAACGGCCCGCTGGCCCCGCCGTCGTAACGAACGCGGTGGCCCAACAGGCAGCGGCTGACGAGAATTTTCTGCATGATCAGAACGGCTCGTTGCCGCGCCGCCGGAACCAGCCCGTCAGCGACAGACGATCGCGGGTCGCGGGCAGGACTTCGTGGGGAACCTCTCCGGAAAGAAACACCACCAGGCAGCCGCCGGTAGGCTGCACGTCGTGGACGCGATCGTTGTCGAGGTACATGCGCAACTGGCCGCCGTGCTCGGGAAGCCAGCCATCATTGAGGTAAACCACCGCTGAAACCATGCGCCGGTCGTCATCGCGAAAGCGATCGACATGCTTGAGGTAGAACGCCCCGGGCGGGTACATCGCAAAATGGCTTTCGAAATCCTCAAGGCCGAGAAACAGACCACGATTGATCGCCTCGCGCAGGCTGTCCATCAAACTCAGATAGCTGTCGCAAGCCTCGGCCTGGCCGGGGTCGATCCATTGGATATGGTCGCCACGAATCCCTTCGCGGATCTCCGACGACGGCCCTCGGCCCACGGCGGCCGGAGCCAGTTCACCCTCGGCAGCACGTTTGCGACACTCGGCCGCCAGCGCTCGGGTCAGGTCCTGAGGCAGGAAAATATTCTGCTGCGACCAGCCATGCTCGGCCAGGTCGTCGACGATTCGTAACAGCAGCGGGTGATCAGAGGATATTTGCATGGCGCGCATAGTATTCCTGTGCCCGAAAATCCGACAGAGCCGCGCAGCGGGTTGATACGAATTCTCGACAAGTACGGATGCCACACGGAGAATAGTCGCCTGCTGACTGGAGTCCCTATGCGCCGTTTGCTTTTATCACTGCTGATGTTCTGCGTTTTGCCCGCCTGGGCAGACGGCCACGACCAGTTGTACAAGGTCGCCGGCTGGCCGCAACAACGCGCGCATTTCAACGACGCCCTCTCGGCTGCCCAGCAACGCTATCAGGGCAGCCTGCCTCCGGCGGTGTATCAGGCTCTGGTCAATAACAGCAATCAGCGATTTTCCGCCCAGGCCGTGGACCAGCGCGCCGAAGCGCAATTGCGCAAGAACCTCGCCGATCCAAAACCTGCACTGACGTTTTTCCAGTCGCCTCTGGGCAAGAAAATCGTCGCTGCCGAGTTGCTGGCGACACGCCGCGACCAACTGGCGAAAAATGCCAAAGGCTTGCCAAAGATGCAGGCCAGTGACAGCCGCCTGCTGATCATCGGCCATCTGGCACAAGCGCTGCCTGCTCGCGAGGCCGGCGCGGAAGTCAGTCTGGCGATTGCCGGTGTGGCCGCCGACAGCCTGAGTTCGATGATCCCGGGATTGCTCGGTGCCGGTCAGGCCCAGGGCATGCTCAACGGCCAGCGCCAGCGCCTGATGGACCAGATTGGCAGCGACCTGAACAACACGCTGCTGTATGTCTATCGCGACCTGTCGGACGACGAGCTGGAAGAGTTCGCGACCTTTGCCGAATCGACGCAAGGCCAGGCTTACTATCGGGCGGCACTGGCGGCGATTCGCGCGGGGTTGGCGGTGGGGCAGAGCAATTCGAACCTGAGCCAATGATTATCGGCGCCTGACAGATCGCTATCGCGGGCAAGCCCGCTCCCACAGTGTTTTGAGTCAACCCACTATTTTGTGATCACCGCGAAACCTGTGGGAGCGGGCTTGCCCGCGAAGGGGCCGGAACTGTCACTAAAGATTCCGACCCTTGATCCGCTTGGTCAAAAACCCTAAATACTCCTGCCGCATCACCAGTGTTTCATTCGCCAGATGATGCCGCGCCTCAGGCAACATCAGGACCTGCGGCCTATCAAACTTGCCCCGCAACACTTCAAGGTTATGTTCCCAATCCACGGTCATGTCCGCCTGCCCCTGCACGATCAGCGGCCGCCTGGTGCTGACCGGCGCCGCTTCAACGCGTTTGATCCAGCGTGCCAGCGCGCCCACCCAGGCCGTCGGCAGACGCAGCGGCTGCAATGGATCGGCTTGCAGGAACGGCAGAAAGGCCGGGTCGTTGGAGTTCTCGCTGAAGCGCCGGGCGATGGCTTTGACGAAAGGCCTGAGCAAGTAATAGCTCAGCTGCGACCAACCCCACGCCCGCGGCCGCACCAACGGTGCCAACAGGATCACCTGACCCTGGGCCGGGCTGCTCGCCCCCGCATTCAACACATGATCGATCACGATCGCCCCACCAGTACTTTGTCCGCACAGGTGCCACGGTTGCGGCAAATCGAGGGATTGCGCCTCGCTGAACAACCCCTGCAGCGTGTCCTGGTACTCGGCGAAATCCTTGATGCTCGCCCGCTCGCCACTGGACAAACCATGCCCCGGCAGGTCGCAGGCAATCACCGCAAAGCCTTGGTCCAGTGCCCACTCGATCACATGCCGGTAGAGCCCGGTGTGGTCGTAGAAGCCGTGGATGACAAACAGCGTCGCTTTCGCCCGCTCGGGCCACCAGAACTGGCTGACCAGCTCGTATCCATCGACCTCGAAGCGCCCAAGACCGCTGCGCAGCTGACGCGGCGCAAAATCCAGCCCGTAGAACTGCTGGTAGGCCTTCGCCTGAGCCGACAACGGCTGTCCGGCCGCCAGTGGCAGCAAGCTTGCACGTAGAAGATCGGGGTCGAAAGTGGCCGGCATGGACGATTCCAGAGCGTGAAACGGACTTTATAGGCCTGCGATATTCATCTGTCGCGGCAAGCATGGCAAGCTAGCCGACCTTCGAGGACTGAACCGATGCACCCGCCCCTTCGCGCCACCCTGTTTGCCAGCCTGCTCGCCGTGGTGTGTGCCGGCGTATTGTGGGCGGCCTACGACTGGTTCCAGGGGCGTTACCTGCGGGCGTTCAGCGAGCACACGGCAATGTTTTCGGGTGATCCGCTGCGCCTTCCCGATGACCTCGCAGGCCCTGGCGCCATCCGCCTGGTGCATTTCTGGGACCCGGCCTGCCCGTGCAACGTCGGCAATCAGCAACACCTTACCGAACTGGTCGAGCGCTATGTACCCCATGGCGTGGAATTCTACGCCGTGCAAAAACCCGGTAGCCATGGCCAGTTACCGGGCACCTTGAACCGCCTGAAAACCATCGACGTCCTGCACGGTTCCGAACAGATCCCCGCCAGCCCGGCCGTGGCGATCTGGGACCGCAGCGGCAAACTGGCCTACTTCGGCCCCTACAGCGAAGGCCTGACCTGCAACTCCGGCAACAGCTTTATCGAACCCATCCTGCAAGCGCTGGATGAAGGCCGAGCGGTGAGCGCCACGCACACACTGGCCGTGGGGTGTTACTGCCCGTGGCCTGTCGATCCGGCGAAGTAAGCAAAGACACGCCAATACGAATCCCTCCTACGGGCGATGCGCCAAACCGGCGCGTCGTGTTACACAGTGGCACCTGGAATCACAATAACAACAAGGAGTCCCCATGAAACGCAGCTTGACCGCTCTCGCGCTGTTGATCGTCGTGCTGGCCGCCGGAGCCGGCTGGTACCTCTACAGTAAGCAGCCGTCACGCCAGGGCATGGTGGAACTGCAACACCTGCAAGGCTCAGTCACTGTGCGCTACGACGAGCGCGGCGTTCCGCATATTCGCGCCGACAACGAAACCGACCTGTATCGCGCACTCGGCTACGTGCATGCCCAGGACCGCTTGTTCCAGATGGAAGTCCTGCGTCGTCTGGCCCGTGGCGAACTGGCCGAGGTGCTCGGACCGAAGCTGCTCGACACCGACAAACTGATGCGCAGCCTGCGCATTCGCGAACGCGCCGAAACCTACTTCGCCAATCTCGACAAACAGTCACCCTCTTTCATCGCCATGCAGGCCTATCTGGACGGCATTAACCAGTATCAGGACAGCCACGCCAAACCCGTGGAGTTCGATGTGCTGGGCATTCCAAAACGCCCGTTCACCGCCCAGGACACCATCAGCATCGCCGGTTACATGGCCTACAGTTTTGCGGCAGCATTTCGTACCGAACCCTTGCTGACGTTCGTGCGCGATCAACTGGGCCCTGACTACCTGAGCGTTTTCGATCTCGACTGGCAGTCCAAAGGCGTGCTCGACGGGACCGCACCTTCCCTGGCCAGCGCCGACTGGAAAGACCTCAACGCCCTCGCCCGCCTGAGCGAACAGGCCTTGGCTGACAACGGCCTGCCCCAGTTCGAGGGCAGTAACGCCTGGGTCGTCGCGGGCAGCCGGACCCAAAGCGGCAAGCCTCTGCTGGCGGGTGATCCGCATATCCGTTTCTCCGCGCCGTCGGTGTGGTACGAAGCCCAACTCTCCGCGCCGGGCTTTGAACTCTACGGCCACTACCAGGCCTTGATGCCGTTCGCCTCCCTGGGCATGAACAACGACTTCGGCTGGAGCATCACCATGTTCCAGAACGATGACCTCGACCTGATCGCCGAGAAGGTCAACCCGGACAACCCCAATCAGGTCTGGTATCGCGGCAAGTGGGTGGACATGGTCACCAGCGAACAGAAGATTGCGGTCAAGGGCCAGGAACCGGTGACGCTGGTACTGCGTCAATCGCCCCACGGCCCAATCGTCAACGATGCCTTGGGCAGCGGCGTCGGCAAGACACCGATTGCAATGTGGTGGGCGTTTCTCGAAAGCCAGAACCCGATCCTGGACGGTTTCTACCAGCTCAACCGCGCCGACACCCTGGCCAAGGCCCGCAGTGCCGCAGCAAAAATCCAGGCACCGGGCCTGAACGTTGTATGGGCCAATGCCAAGGGTGACATCGGCTGGTGGGCGGCGGCGCAACTGCCGAAACGTCCGGCGGGTGTATGCCCATGGTTCATCCTCGACGGCAGCACCGCCGAGGCCGACAAGGATGGCTTCTACCCGTTCAGCGCCAACCCTCAGGAAGAAAACCCGGCGCGGGGCTACATCGTATCGGCCAACTTCCAGCCGGTGTCGCCGACCGGTATGGAGATTCCCGGCTATTACAACCTTGCCGATCGTGGTCAGCAGCTCAATCGCCAGCTCGGCGACAAAGCCGTGAAATGGGACCTGGAAAACAGCCAGAAACTGCAGCTGGGCACTACCACCGCCTACGGCCCGCGCTTGTTGGCGCCGCTGCTGCCGGTGTTGCGCGAAGTGCTGAGCGACCCCGCCGAACTCAAACTGGTGGAGCAACTGGCCCAGTGGAAAGGCGACTACCCGCTCGACTCCACCAGCGCCACGCTGTTCAACCAGTTCCTGTTCAATCTGGCTGACGCGACGATGCACGATGAGCTGGGCAACGAATTCTTCGAAACGCTGCTTTCGACCCGGGTGATCGACGCCGCACTCCCCCGCCTGGCCGCCAGCGCCGATTCACCGTGGTGGGACAACCGCAGCACCCTCGGCAAGGAAGCCCGCGCCGACACGGTGAAGGCCGCCTGGCAAGCCAGCCTCGCACACCTCAAGAGCACCCTCGGCGCAGACGCCTCGCAATGGCGGTGGGGTAGCGCGCACACCTTGACCCATGGTCATCCGCTGGGCCAACAAAAGCCGCTGGACCTGGTCTTCAACGTCGGCCCCTTCGCCGCCCCCGGCAGCCATGAAGTGCCGAACAACCTCTCGGCGAAGATTGGCCCGGCACCCTGGCCCGTCACCTACGGCCCTTCGACCCGGCGCCTGATCGACTTCGCCGACCCGGCCCACAGCCTGACCGTTAACCCGGTTGGCCAGAGCGGTGTAGTGTTCGACAATCACTATGATGATCAAGCCGAGGCCTACATCGAAGGGATGTATTTCCAGGCGCATCTCAATGATGAAGAAGTCACGGCCAATACGCGCAGTACGTTGAAGCTGTTGCCGGCGCGGGCTGCTCAGTAATTTTGCATTGGCTGGACCGGCCTCTTCGCGAGCAAGCCCGCTCCCACATTGGAACGCGATCTCATGTGGGAGCGGGCTTGCTCGCGAAGAGGCCCTCACAGGCAACAAAAATGTCAGCTCAAACCATCGCCGCAAAATTCAACCTGAATTGCTGCGGCGTCACCCCCAATCTGCGATTGAACACACTGCGCATGTGCTGGGCATCGCGGAAACCGCACTGATAGGCCACGGTCTTGAGCGGCGCACGCGTGCTTTCGAGCATCACCCGCGCCGCATCGACCCGCGCGCGCTCGACGAACTCGGCCGGGGTGATTTTCGCTTCCCTGGCAAACACCCGGGAAAAATTGCGCGCACTCATGTTGGCCGCATTGGCCAGGTCAGCGATGGCTAAATCGCCCGTCAGGTTGGCCAGCACGTAATGCTGGACCATCGCCACCGCCGAAGTCGGTTCGGCGTGGGGCGTGAGGAACGGGCTGAACTGCGACTGTCCGCCCGAACGCTGGGTGAACACCACCAGCCGCTTGGCGACATTCAGTGCCACTTCCGGCCCGTGATCCCGGCCCAATAGATACAACGACAGATCGATCCCCGCTGTGACCCCGGCCGAGGTGAACAGATCGCCGTCCTCAACGTACAGACGATCCGCTTCCACCCGGGACGAGGGACACAGCGCCGCCAGATCCGATGCGTCCTGCCAATGCGTGGTGACCGTGCGCCCCTCCAGCAACCCCGCCCGTGCGAGCATGAAGGCGCCGTTGCAGATCGAGCCAAACCGTTGCGCCCGCCCGCAGGCCCCGCGCAGCCAGGTGTCGAACGCCACGCCGAAACTCATGAACGGCAATTGCGGCCCGCCAGCCACCAACAACAAGTCGTACGCCTCGAGCGCTTCGCTGAAATGCCGATGGGCATTGAGTGCCAAACCGTTGGAGCACGCCATCATCCCGTGCTCGACGCCGATCACCTCCAGCCGATAGTGATCCTGCGGGGCAAGGAATCGATTGGCCTCGGAAAACACATCCATGGGCCCGGTGACATCCAGCGACTGGACGCCGGCGAAGACCACGATGGCGATGGTTTTACTCATGACGTGAATCGCCTCCTTTGGATCTGATTGCACCGTCCCTTTGTAGGAGCGAGCTTGCTCGCGATGGACGTGAGGACACCGCGTTCATTCAGGCAGCCAGCGTCATCGTTGAACGCCATCGCGAGCAGGCTCGCTCCTACAGGGGCTGCATGCACCCTAGCCAATCCAGCTCCAACAAGCGAGGTTGGCGCGATATGCATGCTCATTGGCCGGGATCGCAGCCATGGCGCGATTGTCCGGTTTCGAGGGGCGGAACAGACTGAAACCCTCAGCGCCACCCAGGCGTTCACGACGAGGAAAACTCCATGAGCACCACCATCGCCGGCATCAGGATCCCCGACAGCGCGCTGGCCAAGGCCACCACCGAATACATCCGTGACATCGAATCGGACCTGCTCTACCACCACTCACGTCGGGTATTCCTGTTCGGCGCCCTGAGCGGTGAGCGCAAGCAATTGGCCTACAACCCGGAGTTGCTGTACGTCGGCGCGATGTTCCACGACCTGGGCCTGGTGGAGGGTCACCGAAGCGACAACGAGCGCTTCGAAGTCGATGGAGCCAATGCGGCAGCCGCATTTCTCAAGCCTTACGGGCTGAGCGACGACGATATCGAACAGGTCTGGCTATCGATTGCCCTGCACACCACACCGGGCGTTCCTCAGCACTTGCGGCCCACCGTGGCACTGGTAACGGCTGGAGTCGAGATGGACGTGCTGGGCATGGACTACGCGGCGTTCTCCACCGTGCAGCGTGAAGCGGTGGTGCATGCGCATCCACGGGGCGAGGGGTTCAAGGAGTGCATCATCTGCGCGTTTGCCGATGGCTTGCGTCATCGTCCACAGACTACGTTCGGGAATGTGAAGACGGATGTGCTGGTGGATCAGGAACCGGGATTCAAGCCGATGAATTTCGTCGAGGTCATTCGCCGATCCCCATGGATCGCATAAACAAATGTGGGAGCGGGCTTGCTCGCGAATGCAGTGTGTCAGGCGACTATGATGTCGGCTGACACTCCCTCTTCGCGAGCAAGCCCGCTCCCACATATGGACCGGGTTGGCCACAAAGTTGTGGTCAACCTGGCATCAGGCTCAAGCCGCTTCCGGTGCCTGCGCGCGACGCACGTCCGGTTGCTTCCACGAATCAGCGGCAGCTTCTTCGATCGCTTGCTGGATCGCACGCTTGCGGCTTTCTTCGGCGCGACGGCTGAAGAACCAGACCAGGAAGGTCACGATCGACACCGCCAACAGGATCAGACTGGCCACGGCGTTGATCTCGGGCTTCACGCCCAGACGTACCGCCGAGAACACTTCCATCGGCAGGGTCGTGGACCCCGGGCCCGACACGAAGCTCGCCAGCACCAGGTCATCCAGCGACAGGGCGAACGACATCATGCCGCCGGCCGCCAATGACGGCGCGATCATCGGGATGGTGATCAGGAAGAACACCTTCCACGGTTTCGCGCCCAGGTCCATGGCCGCCTCTTCGATGGACAGGTCCAGCTCGCGCAAGCGCGCCGAAACCACCACCGCCACATAGGCCGCACAGAACGTGGTGTGGGCGATCCAGATGGTGACGATGCCGCGCTCCTGCGGCCAGCCGATCATCTGCGCCATGGCCACGAACAGCAGCAACAGCGACAGACCGGTGATCACCTCAGGCATCACCAGCGGCGCGGTGACCAGGCCACCGAACAGGGTACGGCCCTTGAAGCGGGTAATACGCGTCAACACGAACGCCGCCAGGGTACCCAGAGCCACCGCCGCCACCGCCGTGTAGCAGGCGATTTCCAGCGAGCGCACCACCGACCCCATCAGTTGCGAGTTGTCGAGCAGGCCGACGTACCACTTGATCGACCAGCCGCCCCACACCGTCACCAGTTTCGAGGCGTTGAACGAGTAGATCACCAGGATCAGCATCGGCAGGTAGATGAACAACAGACCCACTACCAGCATCAGGCTGGAGAAACGGAAGCGCTTCATTCTTTACCCTCCATTTCCTTGGCCTGACTGCGGTTGAACAGGATGATCGGCACAATCAGGATCGCCAGCATCACCACCGCCAGGGCAGACGCCACCGGCCAGTCACGGTTGTTGAAGAACTCTTGCCAGAGCACTTTACCGATCATCAGGGTTTCCGGGCCGCCAAGCAGTTCCGGAATCACGAACTCACCCACCACCGGGATGAACACCAGCATGCAGCCGGCGATGATGCCGTTTTTCGACAGCGGCACGGTGATTTTCCAGAAGCTGTTGAAGGTGCTCGAACCCAGGTCGGACGCGGCTTCCAGCAGGCTCTGGTCGTGCTTCACCAGGTTGGCGTACAGCGGCAGGATCATGAACGGCAGGTAGGAATAAACCACACCGATGTAGACCGCCAGGTTGGTGTTGAGGATCTGCAGCGGCTCGTCGATCAAGCCCATGCTCATCAGGAAACCGTTGAGCAGGCCGTTGTTGCTGAGGATGCCCATCCACGCATACACGCGGATCAGGATCGCGGTCCAGGTCGGCATCATGATCAGCAGCACCAGCACCGTCTGCACTTCCTTGCGGGCAACGGAGATGCCGTAGGCCATCGGGTAGCCGATCAGCAGGCAGAGGATGGTGCTGAACAGCGCCATCTTCAACGAGCCGAGGTAAGCGGCGATGTACAGCTCGTCACCGGCCAGCATCGCGTAGTTGCCCAGGTTAAGCAGCAACTGCAGCTTCTGCTCGGCGTAGCTGTAGATTTCGGTGTAGGGAGGAATGGCCACGTCCGCTTCGGCGAAACTGATCTTCAAAACAATGAAGAACGGCAGCATGAAGAACAGGAACAGCCAGATGAAGGGAACCCCGATGACCATCTGACGGCCACCGGGAATTATTCGATTGAGTCGACGCTTGAATTTGCGCATGTTCATGAGCGGAGCACCACGCCGCTGTCGTCTTCCCAGTACACGTAGACCTGATCACCCCAGGTCGGACGCTGCCCGCGACGTTCGGCGTTGGCCACGAACGACTGCACCAGCTTGCCGCTTGGCAGTTCGACGTAGAACACCGAGTGCCCGCCCAGGTAGGCGATGTCGTGCACCTTGCCGCTGGACCAGTTGTACTGGCAGGTCGGCATGTCGGCGGTGACCAGCAGTTTTTCAGGACGGATCGCATAGGTGACCGACTTGTCCTGCACCGAAGTGCTGATGCCGTGGCCGACGTAGATCTGACGATCCAGGTCTTTGCAGGTAATGATCGCGTGGCCTTCGGCATCGTCGATCACTTCGCCTTCGAAGATGTTCACGTTACCGATGAATTCACAGACCAGGCGGCTGGTCGGGGTTTCGTAGATGTCGATCGGGCTGCCGATCTGGGCGATCCAGCCCAGGTGCATGATCGCGATACGCTCGGCCATGGTCATGGCCTCTTCCTGGTCGTGGGTCACCATGACGCAGGTTACGCCGACACGCTCGATGATCTCCACCAGCTCCAGCTGCATTTGCGAGCGCAGTTTCTTGTCCAGTGCGCCCATCGGCTCGTCGAGCAGCAACAGCTTCGGTCGCTTGGCCAGGGAACGGGCCAGGGCCACACGCTGACGCTGCCCACCGGACAACTGATGCGGCTTGCGCTTGGCGTACTGGCTCATCTGTACCAGCTTGAGCATTTCGGCGACGCGGGCGTCGACTTCAGCCGCCGGGATCTTATCCTGCTTGAGGCCGAAAGCGATGTTCTGGGCCACGGTCATGTGCGGGAACAGGGCGTAGGACTGGAACATCATGTTGATCGGCCGCTCGTAGGGCGGCATGTCAGTGATGTCTACGCCATCGAGGAAAATGCGCCCCTCCGTGGGCCGTTCGAAACCTGCGAGCATGCGCAGCAATGTGGACTTGCCCGATCCCGAGCCGCCAAGCAGGGCGAAGATCTCACCCTTCTTGATTTCCAGGGACACGTCGTCCACGGCAATCGTCTCGTCGAACTTCTTCGTGACCCGGTCGATTTTGACCAGCACCTGTTTAGGTTGCTGGTCGCCCTCGAGGGCTTTCTTATAGGCGCCGGAGGCAACTGCCATTTACGAAACTCCCAAAAAAAAAGAGTGCAGTTCGCTCAAGGTGAGCCAACCTTGGATAGTTTGAGCCTTGAAGCTATTTACCCGACTTGACCTTGGTCCAGCTGCGGGTCATCAAACGTTGAATATTCGGCGGTAACTCGACCGACACGTAGGTCTTGTCGAGTACCTCTTGCGGCGGATAAACCGCTTCATCGGTGCGAATGGACTGTTCCATCAGCTTGTCCGACCCGGGGTTCGGGTTGGCGTAGCCGACGTAATCACTGACCTGAGCGATGACCTCAGGCTTGAGCAAATAGTTGATGAAGGCGTGAGCCTGCTTGACGTTGGCCGAGTCCTTCGGAATCGCCAGCATGTCGAACCAGAGCGCGCCGCCTTCTTTCGGGATCGAGTAGGCGATGTTCACACCTTTCTTGGCTTCTTCGGCGCGGTTTTTGGCCTGGAAGATGTCGCCGGAGAAACCGATCGCCACGCAGATATCGCCGTTGGCCAGATCCGCGATGTACTTGGATGAGTGGAAGTAGGTCACGTAAGGGCGCACGGCAAGCAACTTGGCGGTGGCCTTTTCGTAATCCTTGGGATCAGTGCTGTTAGCGTTCAGGCCCATGTAGTTGAGCACTGTCGGCATCATTTCATCGGCGGAATCGAGGAACGCGACGCCACAGCTTTGCAGCTTCTTGATGTTCTCCGGCTCGAACAGCACGCCCCACGAATCAATCGTATCGACGCCCAGCACAGCCTTGACCTTGTCGACGTTGTAGCCGATGCCGTTGGTGCCCCACAGGTACGGCACGGCGTACAGGTTGCCCGGATCGTTCTGCTCCAGACGCTTGAGCAGCACCGGGTCGAGGTTCGAATAGTTCGGCAGCTGCGACTTGTCGAGCTTCTGGAAAGCTCCGGCCTTGATCTGCTTGCCGAGGAAGTGGTTGGACGGCACGACCACGTCGTAGCCGGTACGCCCGGCCAGCAACTTGCCTTCCAGGGTTTCGTTGGAATCGAAAACGTCATAAACCGGCTTGATCCCGGTCTCTTTCTGGAAGTCCGCCAGGGTGGTCTCGCCGATGTAGTCCGACCAGTTATAAATATGCACGGTACCGGCGGCCTGGACACTGACGGCCATCGTCAGCCCGGCGCCCACCAGCATGGCATTGCGTAACAAAGAAAAAATAGGCACGTGGAGGTCCTCTGAAATTAGTTGGGCCCAAGTTGCCCCGCGCTACATGACAACCGTGGTTGCCCGGCAACAAAACCGGCGCGCAACTTACCCTCGAAAAACCGTTCCAGCAAAACTTTTATACAGACCCTTGTAGGAGCGAGCCCGCTCGCGATGGTCGTCAACGATGACGCGGGGTGCCTGACACCCCGCGGTGCTCTCAGGTTCATCGCGAGCAAGCTCGCTCCTACAGGGTTTTACTTATTTACCCGATTTAATCTTGGTCCAGCTGCGGGTCATGATCCGCTGGGTCGCGGCCGGCAAGTCGGCAATCGCGTACAGCTTGGCCAGCACGTCCGCTGGCGGGTAGATGCCTGGGTCAGCAGTGATTTCTTTATCAACCAACGGCGTGGCGGCCGCGTTACCGTTCGGGAAGCGTACGGCGTTGGTGATTTCAGCCATGATTTCCGGCTTCTGCAGGAAGGTCATGAACTTGTAGGCGCCCTCGACGTTTTCGGCATCCTTAGGGATGGCGACCATGTCGTAGAAGCTGCCGGCACCTTCTTTCGGAATGTTGTAGCTGACTTTCACCTTGTCACCGGCTTCTTCCGCGCGGGACTTGGCTTGGTAGATGTCACCCGAGTAACCCACGGCCACACAGATGTTGCCGTTGGCAAGGTCAGAGATGTACTTGGACGAGTGGAAGTAACCTACCGAAGGGCGGATTTTCAGGAACAGCGCTTCGGCTTCGGCCAGTTGTTTCTTGTCCTGACTGTCGGTTGGATAGCCCAGATAGTGCAACGCCACCGGGATCATCTCGGTTGGCGAATCGAGGAAACTGATACCGCAGGATTTCAACTTCGCGGCGTTTTCAGGTTTGAACAGCAGATCCCAGGAGTTGGTCGGTGCGTCGGCACCCAGTGCTGCCTTGACCTTCTCGGCGTTGAAGCCGATACCGATCGAACCCCACATGTACGGGAAGGCGTGCTCGTTGCCCGGGTCGCTCACGGAAACGGCCTTGAGCAGGTCGGTGTTCAGGTTCTTCCAGTTAGGCAGCTTGGACTTGTCCAGCTTCTGGTAGACGCCAGCCTTGATCTGCTTGGCCAGGAAGTTGTTCGACGGTACAACGATGTCGTAACCGGACTTGCCTGCCAGCAACTTGGCTTCCAGGGTTTCGTTGCTGTCGAAGACGTCATAGACAACCTTGATGCCCGACTCGTCTTCAAACTTCTTGACGGTGTCCGGTGCGATGTAGTCGGACCAGTTGTACACGTGCAGTACTTTGTCATCGGCCTGAACCGCGCCCGCCATCAAACCCATCACGGACATGGCAAGCAGAGTCTTGCCAGCGAGCTTTTTACCTAGTGCCTTCATGCGTAATGCTCCAAATTTTTCTTTTTTGAACCACTTGTTCAGCGGCCGAACCCGGGCAACTGGAACCGCGGCTAGTCTGGCAAGATCCACATCGGTCTTTCAAGGAAACGGTCATGCTTTCTGACAGTTCTGAGCGAAAGTTCCAACTTCATATGCAGAACTTCGGACTTCCGCTCAGAGCCTAGCACTTAGCCCTGCAATGCACTCAGGGTCAGGTCAAGACACTTGCGAGCCTTGGTCACCAGTTCATCGATTTCCGCCGGTGTAATCACCAGTGGCGGAGCGATGATCATGGTGTCGCCGACGGCGCGCATGATCAGGCCGTTGTCGAAGCAGAACTGGCGGCAGATCATGCCGACGCCCTTGCCCTCGTAACGCTTGCGCGTGGCCTTGTCCTGGACCAGTTCGATGGCCCCCAACAAACCCACCCCGCGAACTTCACCCACCAGCGGGTGATCGTTCAGTTCCCGCAGGCGCTTTTGCAAATACGGTGCCGTTTCTGCATGAACGCGCTCGATAATTTTCTCGTCGCGCATGATGCGGATGTTTTCCAGCGCCACCGCAGCTGCCACCGGGTGACCGGAGTAAGTGAAGCCGTGGTTGAAATCACCGCCTTCGTTCAGGACTTCCACCACTTCGTCACGCACGATCAGGCCGCCCATCGGGATGTAGCCCGAGGTCAGGCCTTTGGCGATGGTCATCATGTCTGGCTTGAGGCCGTAGAAATCGCTGCCGAACCACTCGCCGGTACGACCGAAACCGCAAATCACTTCGTCAGCCACGAACAGGATGTCGTACTTGGCGAGGATTTCCTTGATGCGCGGCCAGTAGGTGTCTGGCGGAATGATCACGCCACCGGCACCCTGGATCGGCTCGGCTATAAAGGCTCCGACATTGTCGACACCGACTTCCAGAATCTTTTCTTCCAGCTGATTGGCCGCCCACACACCGAACTCTTCCGGGGTCATGTCGCCGCCTTCGGCGAACCAGTACGGCTGGGCAATGTGGACGATGCCCGGGATCGGCAAGTCGCCCTGTTCATGCATGTACGTCATGCCACCCAGGCTCGCGCCGGCCACGGTGGAACCGTGATAGCCGTTCTTGCGGCTGATGATGACTTTCTTGTTCGGCTGGCCCTTGATCGCCCAATAGTGACGAACCATGCGCAGCATGGTGTCGTTGCCTTCAGAGCCGGAACCGGTGAAGAACACATGGTTCATGCCTTGCGGCGCGATGTCGGCGATGGCTTTGGCCAGTTCCAGTACCGGCGGGTGCGCCGTCTGGAAGAACAGGTTGTAGTAAGGCAGCTCGCGCATCTGTTTGCTGGCGGCATCGGCCAGTTCATCGCGACCATAACCAATTGCGACACACCACAGGCCGGCCATGCCGTCGAGGATCTTGTTGCCTTCGCTGTCCCAGAGGTAAACGCCCTTGGCGTTGGTGATGATCCGCGGGCCTTTCTCTTTCAGCTGCTTGAAGTCGCTGAACGGAGCCAGGTGGTGATCGTTGCTCAGGGTTTGCCATTCACGGGTTTGCGGGTTGTTGTTGGTCATGTGAATCTCCTAAAAAAAATCAGGTGAAGGCGCCGCTCGACTGCGGCGGCGCCCGGCGCATCAGACGGCAAAGAGCAGGAATTCCCTTTCCCACGAACTGATCACGCGCTTGAAGTTTTCATGCTCGGCCCGCTTGACCGCGACGTAGCCAGTGATGAAATTTTTGCCAAGGTAACGCTCGATGGTCGCGCTGTTTTCCATGCGTTCCAGCGCGTCTTCGATGGTCAGGGGCAGGCGCAGGTTGCGGCGTTCATAGCCACGCCCTACCACAGGCGCACTCGGATTCAGGCCTTCGACCATGCCGATGTACCCGCAGAGCAGGCTCGCGGCAATCGCCAGGTACGG
This sequence comes from Pseudomonas sp. GNP012, assembly GCF_054343835.1. NCBI lineage: Bacteria > Pseudomonadati > Pseudomonadota > Gammaproteobacteria > Pseudomonadales > Pseudomonadaceae > Pseudomonas > Pseudomonas sp. GNP012. Next base: position 5,187,067 of record NZ_JBTGUU010000001.1, read on the forward strand.
GTTGGCATCGGCGCCCGGCAGGCGGTTTTCCACCCGACGGTTCTGCGGCCCGGCATCCGGAACCCGCAGGCCCACGGTGCGGTTCTCTTCGCCCCACTCCACGTTCACCGGCGCCGAGGTATCGGGCAGGAAGCGGCGGAACGAGTTGACGTTCGGAGCGAACAGCGGCAACAGTTCGGGAATGAGTTTCTGCAAGCCACCGATGTGGTGCAGGAACAACTGGCTCATGGTCCCGTCTTCATTGGAGAAGATGTTCTTGCCGGTCTCGATGTCGATGATGCTCTGGTGCAAGTGCATGGCACTGCCCGGCTCGCCGGTCATCGGCTTGGCCATGAAGGTCGCGGCCACGTCGTGCTTGAGCGCGGCTTCGCGCATGGTGCGCTTGAACACCAGGATCTGGTCGGCCAGGGATAGGGCATCGCCGTGACGGAAGTTGATTTCCATCTGCGCCGTGCCGTCCTCGTGGATCAGCGTGTCGAGGTCCAGGTCCTGCAGCTCGCACCAGTCGTAGACGTCTTCGAACAGCGGATCGAATTCGTTCGCAGCTTCAATGGAGAACGACTGGCGACCGGTTTCCGGGCGACCGGAGCGGCCGATCGGCGGCTGCAGCGGGTAATCCGGGTCGTCACTGCGCTTGGTCAGATAAAACTCCATTTCCGGCGCCACGATGGGCTGCCAGCCTTTGTCGGAATAGAGTTTCAGGACTTTCTTGAGTACGTTGCGCGGCGACAGCTCGATCGGGTTGCCTTGCTTGTCGTAGGTATCGTGGATAACGATGGCGGTCGGCTCGATGGCCCATGGCACCACGTAGACGGCGTCGGCGTCCGGCTTGCAGACCATGTCGATGTCAGCCGGATCGAGCAGTTCGTAATAGATGTCGTCTTCGACGTAATCGCCGGTCACGGTCTGCAGCAGAACGCTTTCTGGCAGGCGCATGCCTTTTTCGGCGATGAATTTGTTGGTCGGCGAAATCTTGCCCCGGGTAATCCCGGTCAAGTCGGCGATCATGCATTCGACTTCTGTGATCTTGTGGTTTTTCAACCAATCGGTGAGCTGGTCGAGGTTGTTACTCATAAATGCCTCTAGGCTTGAGTTGTCTGACCCTTTTAAGGTCAGGCGTTGTTTGACGCATCGGCGTCGCGTTGTAGAGCGTTTCTGCGGCAGATTATGGTGTTTGCCAACACTGCCGCAGAAGCCGAGCGTGCAGAATCACGAGCGATGCCCCGAACGATGGTCAGGCCGCTATTGTGAATCGGTTCTATATTGAATGGAGTAACCGTAATGGGGGTGCCATCGCGACCGTCCAGAATATCGGACGGGGACGGTTGAACCGTCGCGGATGGGAGGATCACCGCAAGCGCCGAGACCACGGAACGGACGGTCGTGTCATCACTGATGTGATAAACATGCCGACCGAGCTGTCTTGAGCAGTCGGTGACGCCGATTATCGGCAGGCGAGACATGAAGCACCCCGGTATTATTGCTGTTATGGGTTTGATTCGAGCTTAGCCTTGTTCATTTTTTTACACAACACCCCCGTAAAAAATACAACACGGCCCGCTCAAGCTCGCGGCCGCCAATACGTCCAGCGGAGTAAAATCGCCCCAAAGTGCCTCAAAAAAGCCACACGAGCGCTTTTTTAGGGCAAAAAAGGCCTCGCTTGACTTCGGCATGCCGTTCGGGTTGACTGAAACCAGAAAAGATCAATGATTGATATTTTTAACAACAAAGGTGTTGCATCATGTCGGTACCCCCGCGTGCCGTTCAGCTTAACGAAGCGAACGCGTTCCTTAAGGAACATCCTGAGGTTCTGTACGTTGACCTTCTGATTGCGGATATGAATGGTGTGGTGCGCGGCAAGCGCATCGAACGCACCAGCCTCCACAAGGTTTACGAGAAAGGCATCAACCTGCCGGCCTCTCTATTTGCTCTGGATATCAACGGCTCGACGGTGGAAAGCACCGGCCTGGGCCTGGACATCGGTGATGCTGACCGAATCTGCTATCCAATCCCCGATACCCTGTGCAACGAGCCATGGCAGAAGCGCCCGACCGCGCAACTGTTGATGACCATGCACGAACTCGAAGGCGAGCCATTCTTCGCCGACCCGCGTGAAGTTCTGGCCAATGTGGTGCGCAAGTTCGACGAAATGGGCCTGACCATCTGCGCCGCGTTCGAACTGGAGTTCTACCTGATCGACCAGGAGAACGTGAACGGTCGTCCGCAACCACCTCGCTCGCCGGTTTCCGGCAAACGTCCGCACTCGACCCAGGTCTACCTGATCGACGACCTCGACGAATACGTCGACTGCCTCCAGGACATTCTGGAAGGTGCCAAAGAGCAAGGCATTCCGGCCGACGCCATCGTCAAGGAAAGTGCCCCGGCGCAGTTCGAAGTGAACCTGCACCACGTGGCCGACCCGATCAAGGCCTGCGACTACGCGGTCCTGCTCAAGCGCCTGATCAAGAACATCGCCTACGACCATGAAATGGACACCACCTTCATGGCCAAGCCTTACCCAGGCCAGGCGGGTAATGGTCTGCACGTCCACATCTCGATTCTCGACAAAGACGGCAAGAACATTTTTGCCAGCGAGGATCCCGAGCAGAACGCCGCACTGCGTCACGCGATCGGCGGTGTGCTCGAGACCCTACCGGCGCAGATGGCTTTCCTCTGCCCGAACGTCAACTCCTACCGTCGTTTCGGCGCACAGTTCTACGTGCCGAACTCGCCGTGCTGGGGCCTGGACAACCGTACCGTAGCGATTCGCGTTCCTACCGGTTCTGCCGATGCCGTGCGCATCGAACACCGTGTGGCCGGCGCCGATGCCAACCCGTACCTGCTGATGGCTTCGGTCCTGGCAGGCGTGCACCACGGTCTGGTCAACAAGATCGAGCCTGGCGCTCCGGTCGAAGGCAACAGCTACGAGCAAAATGAGCAAAGCCTGCCGAACAACCTGCGTGATGCGCTGCGCGAGCTGGACGACAGCGAAGTCATGGCCAAGTACATCGATCCGAAATACATCGATATCTTCGTGGCCTGTAAAGAGAGCGAGCTGGAGGAGTTCGAACACTCCATCTCCGACCTCGAGTACAACTGGTACCTGCATACCGTTTAATCGGGTGCAGTAAAAAGACGCCGCCGGCTTCACAGCCTGCGGCGTTTTTTTATGGCCGCCTGCGGCGGATCGCTGGCAAGCCAGCTCCCACAGGGTTCGTTGTCGACCACAAATCGGGTGTACGAAACCAATCCCTGTGGGAGCGGGCTTGCCCGCGAAGGTGTCCGGGCAGACAACACACAACCCGACTCGTACAATGCCCCCTGCCCCGCAGGAGACTCCAATGACACGCGTAGCCACCCCCCGCAAACCCCGTGCCCGCAGCCAGGCGCGGATCGATTCGATACTCGATGCGGCCCGCACATTGCTGGCGGCCGAGGGCGTGGCCAGTCTGTCGATCTACAGCGTCGCCGAGCGCGCGGAGATCCCGCCCTCCTCGGTCTACCACTTTTTCGCCAGCGTCCCGGCGTTGCTCGAAGCCTTGACCGCCGACGTCCATGCGGCCTTCCGCGCGTGCCTGCAAGCACCCATCAATCATCACGCCCTCGGCAGCTGGCGCGATCTGTCGCGCCTGGTGGAACAACGCATGCTGGACATCTACGCAGAGGACGCCGCCGCCCGCCAACTGATCCTCGCCCAGCACGGCCTGACCGAAGTCACTCAGGCTGACCGCCAGCACGACCTCGAACTGGGCGAGCTGATGCACAAGCTGTTCGATCACCACTTCGAACTACCGACGCTACCGGATGATGTCGATGTGTTCGCCCTGGCCATGGAGCTTGGCGACCGGGTGTATGCGCGCTCGGTGCAGCAGCACGGGCAGATTACGCCGCGCATGGCCGAGGAAGGGATGCGGGTGTTTGATGCTTATGTGGGGCTTTATCTGCCGCCATACCTGCCCAAGCGCGGCATTCCATCCTGAGATTTTTATTGGTCACGCCGACCTCTTCGCGAGCAAGCCCGCTCCCACAGGGGAATGCATTCCAGATGTGAGAGCGGGCTTGCTCGCGACGGCCGCGCCGCGAATACCGCTGATACACATGCACAAAAACCCCGAAGGGCTCAATCCCTTCGGGGTTGTTGTTTTCGCATGTGACTTACAACTTGGCGATCGACACCTCGGTGGATTTCACAAACGCGATCACTTCACTGCCCACCGCCAGTTCCAGCTCTTTCACCGAGCGCGTGGTGATCACCGAAGTGACGATGCCAGAAGCGGTCTGCACGTCGATTTCCGACAGCACGTCGCCGAGGACGATTTCCTTGATGGAGCCTTTGAACTGGTTGCGAACGTTGATGGCCTTGATAGTCATGATGTTGATTCCTGTCGTTGGGTAAGACTTGAGTTATTGAGCCCAGCGCAATTGCGTAGGCAAGGGTGAAACAGGTTCCGGCTCCGGTGGTTGGCCGGGCAGCGCCAGCACGCGATTGAGGACTTCGGTTTCCAGCGCCGCCAGCCGATGGGAACCGCGCACTCGAGGGCGCGGCAGTTCCACCTGCAGGTCGAGGCCGACTTCACCGTCTTCGATCAGGATCACCCGATCGGCAATCGCCACCGCTTCACTGACGTCATGGGTCACCAGCAACACCGTGAAGCCGTGCTGCTGCCAGAGCCGTTCGATCAGTTGCTGCATTTCAATTCGGGTCAGGGCATCCAGCGCACCCAGGGGTTCGTCGAGCAACAGCAGGCGCGGCTGATGAATCAACGCACGGGCCAAAGCCACGCGTTGCTTCTGTCCACCGGACAACGCTGCCGGCCACTCGTTGGCGCGGTCGGCCAGGCCCACCGCGTCCAAGGCTTCAAGCGCTTGCGGCCGCCAGTTGCCCTTGAGGCCCAGACCGACGTTGTCGATGATCTTTTTCCACGGCAGCAAACGCGCTTCCTGGAACATCATCCGCGTGTCTTCCCGCGCATCGCTCAATGGGGCGGCACCGGCGAGCAATTCACCACCGGTGGGCCGGTCAAGGCCGGCGAGCAATCGCAGCAAGGTACTTTTGCCGCAACCGCTACGCCCCACCACGGCGACAAACTGGCCCGCCGGAATGTGCAGGTCGATCTCGCGCAGCACCTGCCGCGAGCCAAAGGTTTTTTGCAGCTTGCGCACCGCCAGCGGAATGCCGCGCAGCAGGCGTGGAGGTTGTTCCGCGATCATGCCGCACCTCCCTTGGCAACCTGATACGCCGGGTGCCAGCGCAGCCACACACGCTCAAGTCCACGGGCCGCGAGGTCGGCCAGTTTGCCGAGCACCGCGTACAGCAGAATCGCCAGCACCACCACGTCGGTCTGCAAGAACTCCCGGGCATTCATCGCCAGATAACCGATACCGGAACTGGCGGAGATGGTTTCCGCGACGATCAACGTCAACCACATGAAGCCCAGGGCGAAGCGCACGCCAACCAGAATCGAAGGCAGCGCCCCCGGCAGGATCACCTGCCAGAACAGGCTGAAGCCGGTCAGGCCATAGCTGCGCGCCATCTCCACCAGCGCCGGGTCGACGTTGCGGATGCCGTGATAGGTGTTGAGGTAAATCGGGAACAACGTGCCCAGCGCCACCAGAAAAATCTTCGCCGACTCGTCGATGCCGAACCACAGGATCACCAGCGGAATCAGCGCCAGGTGCGGCACGTTGCGGATCATCTGCACCGAACTGTCGAGCAGGCGTTCGCCCCACTTCGACAGGCCGGTGATGAAGCCGAGCGTCAGGCCGATGCCGCCGCCGATAGTGAAGCCCAGCGCGGCACGCCAACCACTGATCGCCAGGTGCGTCCAGATTTCGCCGCTGCGCACCAGGCTCACGCCAGCTTCGATCACGGCAACCGGCGCCGGCAGAATCCGTGTCGACAACCAGCCCGCCGACACACTCAACTGCCACACCGCCAGCAGCAACACCGGCAACGCCCAGGGCGCGAGACTGTGGATGATTTTCTTCATGACTGCGCCTCAGCTCTGGGACGCGGCTTTGGGCAGAATGTCGTTGGCGACCATCTCGCCGAACGGACTCACGTAGCCCGCACTTTTCGGCAGTTCAGGACGCTCGACATCGAGGTGCGGGAACAGCAGTTCGGCGACTCGGTACGACTCTTCCAGGTGTGGATAACCGGAGAAAATAAAGGTGTCGATGCCGAGGTCCGCGTACTCCTTCACGCGGGCGGCCACGGTCGGGCCATCGCCCACCAGCGCCGTACCGGCACCGCCACGCACCAGGCCGACACCGGCCCACAGGTTCGGGCTGACTTCCAGGTTGTCGCGGCTGCCGCCATGCAATGCGGCCATGCGCTGCTGACCGACCGAATCGAAGCGCGCCAGCGACGCCTGGGCACGAGCGATGGTGTCGTCGTCGAGATGGGAGATCAGTCGATCCGCGGCTTTCCAGGCTTCATCGTTGGTTTCGCGCACAATCACGTGCAGGCGAATGCCAAAGCGCACGGTGCGTCCGAGCTTCGCGGCCTTGGCGCGGACCTGTTCGATTTTTTCCGCCACGGCGGCCGGCGGCTCGCCCCAGGTCAGGACCATTTCCACCTGTTCGGCAGCCAGGTCTTGCGCGGCATCCGAAGAGCCGCCGAAGTACAGCGGCGGGCGCGGCTGCTGGATCGGTGGATAGAGCAGTTTCGCGCCCTTCACGCTGATGTGCTGGCCGTCGTAATCAACGGTTTCACCTTCCAGCACGCGACGCCAGATACGGGTGAACTCCACAGAAGCCTGGTAGCGCTCTTCGTGGCTGAGGAACAGACCATCGCCCGCCAACTCTTCCGGATCACCGCCCGTCACCAGGTTGAACAGCGCACGACCGCCGGACAGCCGATCCAGGGTCGCGGCCTGACGCGCCGCCACCGTCGGGGAAATGATCCCGGGGCGCAGGGCAACCAGAAACTTCAAGCGCTGGGTCACCGGAATCAGCGACGCCGCCACCAACCAGGAGTCTTCGCAGGAGCGGCCGGTGGGAATCAGCACGCCACCGAAACCCAGTCGGTCCGCCGCTTGCGCGACTTGTTGCAGGTAACCGTGGTCAACGGCGCGCGCGCCTTCGGCGGTGCCAAGGTAATGGCCGTCGCCGTGGGTAGGCAGGAACCAGAAGATATTGAGGCTCATGTGGAGTGGTCTCCTTGGGAAATCGATTTACTGGGCTTTCATTACTGAGCTTTGGCAACGGCTGCCGGCGGCGTCCAGATCACGTCTTTGATGCTCAGTTGCTTTGGAATCAGCTTGAGCTGGTAGAAGGTGTCGGCGATTTTCTGCTGCGCCGCGACCACTTCCGGAGTCAGGAACAAGGCTCCGTAGCCCTGGCGTTTCACCGAAGTGCGGGTGATGTCTGCCGACAGGCCGAGCAGTGGCGAGACTTGCTGGGTCACGTCCTCAGGATTGGCCCTGGACCACTCGCCCACCGCGCGCACTTCTTCCACCAGAGTCTTGATCACCTCGGGATTTTTTTGCGCGTAGGGTTTGGTCGCCAGGTAGAACTGATGGTTGTCGACGATGCCCTGGCCATCGCGCAGGGTGCGAGCTTGCAGCTGTTGTTCGGCGGCGGCCTGGTATGGGTCCCAGATGACCCAAGCGTCGACACTGCCACGCTCGAACGCAGCACGGGCATCGGCCGGCGGCAGGAATACGGTCTGGATATCGGTGTATTTGAGGCCGGCGTCTTCCAGCGCACGCACCAGCAGGTAGTGCACGTTGGAGCCCTTGTTGAGCACGACCTTCTTGCCCTTGAGCTCTGCCACCGACTTGATCGGCGAGCCCTTCGGCACCAGGATCGCCTCACTGTGCGGCGCTGGCGGTTCGTAGGCGACGTAAAGCAGATCAGCGCCGGCCGCTTGGGCGAACACGGGAGGGGTTTCGCCGGTAACGCCGAAGTCGATGGAGCCGACGTTCAAGCCTTCAAGCAGTTGCGGGCCACCGGGGAATTCAGTCCATTGCACGTCCACGCCTTGGGCGGCGAGGCGTTTTTCCAGGGTGCCCTTGGCTTTGAGCAGCACCAGGGTTCCGTATTTCTGATAGCCGATTCGTAACGTCTCGGCCTGGGCTTGAGTAATGGCGCCGAAGGTGACAGCCGCAGCAAACAGAGCGACCAGACCACGACGCAAAATGACAGGGCGCATGGCGCTCTCCTTTTTGCAGTTGGGTTTTGGCTGCACCTGCTTGCCCGTTGGCGGGCGAGTAAGGCCAGTACTTCAATTTTCCGGTGGGGCTAATGTTCGGTGGAGCTCATATGCTCCAGCGAGCACTCAACAAACGTTCATTCAACAGGTTCGGATCGAGCGGCTTGGGCCGTCGTGCCATGGCGCTGAGAAAAAGCTCCAGCGATTCGTCCAGGCGCTGTTCCAGCTCGGGCGCCAACTGCGCCAGGGCGCTGCCTTCGCCGTAAGCGATCTGGCTGTCGACGGCGAAAATCCCGTGGAGCATTTCCTGGGCTTTCAACGCCGACAGCACCGGCTTGAGCGCGTAGTCCACCGCCAGCATGTGGGCGATGCTGCCGCCAGTTGCCATCGGCAACACCACCTTGTGGCTCAGGGCGCGTTCGGGCAATAGATCCAGCACGGTTTTCAATGCGCCGGAGAACGAAGCCTTGTACACCGGCGTAGCGATCAGCAGGCCATCGGCGTTTTCAATCTGTTGCAGCAGGTCAATGACCTTCGGGCTGTCGAAGCGTGCATGCAGCAAGTCTTCGGCCGGGAAGTCCCGTACCTGATAACTCACCACCTCCACGCCCTGTTCTTGCAACCAACTCTTGGAGCGGTCCAGTAGCACCCCGGAACGGGAGCGCTGACTGGGACTGCCTCCGAGTGAGACGACCAACATTCAGACGATTCCTTGAGCGGTGTTGGCGATTCGCGGTTTGCGATCTCGCTTGGATGGAGTGACCTTAACAGCTGATTCATATATCCATAAATCATATTTATTCATTTGGTTATTCGTTATAGAAATATAAAAAACAACTTCATTCGGGCAAAAAAAAAGGCCGTCGAAACGGCCTGAAGTCCCCTGCTTTGTGGGTGCTTGTGGTGTCTGACCCGACGCCTTCGCGAGCAAGCCCGCTCCCACAGTTGACCGCGTGCACCCTGTGGGAGCGGGCTTGCTCGCGAAGGCGGCATCAGCCACACCACAAATATTGATGACTTACCGGTTCGGCTGTGGCGTCAGGCGCAAGTAAGGCTTGACCGCCCGATAGCCCTTGGGAAAGCGCTGTTTGATTTCCTCTTCATCCTTGAGCGACGGCACGATCACCACTTCATCACCGTCCTGCCAGTTGGCCGGCGTGGCCACCTTGTAGTTGTCGGTGAGTTGCAGCGAGTCGATCACCCGCAGGATTTCGTTGAAATTGCGCCCGGTGCTCGCCGGGTAGGTAATCGTCAACCGAACCTTTTTGTTCGGATCGATCACGAACAGCGAACGCACGGTCAGGGTGTCGTTGGCGTTGGGATGGATCAGGTCGTAGAGGTCCGAGACCTTGCGGTCGGCGTCGTCCAGGATCGGAAAGTTGACCACGGTACTCTGCGTCTCATTGATGTCCTCGATCCATCTGTGATGCGACTCCACAGGGTCCACGGACAGTGCGATTGCCTTGACACCGCGTGCCGCGAACTCATCCTTGAGCCTGGCGGTGAAACCCAGTTCGGTGGTGCATACCGGCGTGAAATCCGCCGGATGGGAAAACAGCACGCCCCAGCTATCGCCCAGCCACTGGTGGAAACGGATGATGCCGGCGCTGGAGTTCTGTTCGAAATCGGGGGCGATATCGCCAAGTCTGAGACCCATGGTGCTGCTCCTTGTGAGTGCTTGATGGGTTCAACTGTGCCTGTGTTTTTTATCTATTAAAAAGAATAAATATCGATTTATTTAGATCATTAAGGAATATTAAAGATCTGTTCACTGGACGTGCACGCGCAACCCGCCGAACATCGGCCACGAGGTTCGAGAAGGCCTTGAGTTGCTGCAAAGAGGGAACTTCAGGGCGGGATTACGGGGGTGAACCCGTCCTGAACATGTAAAAGCCCCGCCCGGTGCAATACCGGGCGGGGCTTTTTTGCATCGGTTACGCGAGCGCTATTACAACAGCGGGATCGAGTAGCTGACGATCAGGCGATTTTCGTCCTGCGAACGGGTGTTCGGCAGGTCGGTGCGCCAGGTAGCGTTTTTCCACGCCAGGCCCAGGTTCTTCAACGGACCTTCCTGCACCACGTAGGCAACACTCAGGTCACGCTCCCACTCGGAAGCACCGTTGGCCGCCTGGCCACCCTTGGCGTTGACGGTATCGATGCTGTCGCCGTGCAGGTACACCAGACCCGCGGTCAGGCCAGGCACGCCGACCTTGGCGAAGTCGAACGAGTAACGTGCTTGCCAGGTTTTCTCGCCGGCACGGCCGAACTTCTGGATTTGCGAATCGGTGATGGTGTAGTTCGACGAACCGTCACCCTGGTTCAGCCAAGGGAAGTCGCTGCTGCCGTTGCTGACCTGGTAACCGCCACCGAAGGTATGGCCGGCAACCGAATACAGGAACAGGCCGCTGTACAGGTTGTTGTCGACCTTGCCTTTACCGTTTGGCGCGTTGTAGTTGCCAGTGGTGTAGTACAGCGGGTCGTGACCGTTGGCACCATCATCAGAGCTGTTGAAATAACGGAAATCCGACTTCAACACGCCCGGGCCGATTGCCCAGTTGTGAACCAGGCCCAGGAAGTGTTGCTTGTAGAACTCTTCCAGCTTGCCGTAGTAGTACTGGGCTGTCAGGTCCTTGGTGATCTTGTAGTCGCCACCGGCATAGATGAACTTGTTGCTGTCGCGGAACTTGGTACCGCGAGTGTTCGCACCGGAAATCGACATTTGATCGTTGTTGCTGGAGTTACGGCCTTTAACGGCTTCGATCTGACCACCGACCAGCGACAGGTCCTTGATCTCGGCGGAAGTGATCTGGCCACCCTGCCAGGTTTGCGGCAGCAGACGACCATCGTTGGTCACGATCACCGGGTTTTTCGGCTGCAGGGTGCCCAGTTTCAGTTCAGTCTGGGAAACCTTGGCTTTGGCGGTCAGGCCCAGGCTGGAGAAATCATCTACCGCCTCGCCATTGGATTTGCTCGGGAAAACCGTGCCGCCGTAAGAAGTCGCCGTGGCGCCGTTGGTACCGCCGCCCGAATCCAGCTTGACGCCCAACAGGCCGATCGCATCGATACCGAAACCGACGGTGCCCTGGGTGTAACCGGAAATGAAACGCAGGTCGAAGCCTTGGCCCCACTCTTCGTTTTTGTTGGGACCGGTACCGTCGCGGTAGTCGGTGTTGATGTAGAAGTTACGCAGCCCCAACGTTGCCTTGCTGTCTTCGATGAAACCCGCGGCGTTTGCCTGCTGGGCCAATACCCCGACGGCCACAGCCATGGCCAAGGTGGATTTGTTCATGTTTCGCTCCTCTCGTTTCTAGTTCTGACGTTCCTGGTCCCGAATCGATTGCCCGGGATCCTGAATGCATAAATTCGCGGCAAACCGTCTAGGCCGGTCGTTTGGCGGGCCGCAGGATACATGGCCTTAAAGCCAGAAAGAATTGTTTAAGTGTTTTTAATAGCACTGTGGAATATGGCTTCCCACGGCAGAATCGAGGTATCGGCGGCAAGGCCGATTCCTGAAACTGATTGTCGAGGGACGAAATTGCGAATCCGAGCTCAGGGATGAGTGTCGGACAGACGCACTTTAAGCGGGATGGATAAAAACCAAAAAGAATAATAAATAATCAATAAAGATCATTATGGAATATAAAAATCAGCTCAAAAAAAACCTCGTCAACAGACGAGGCTTTTTCACAAGGCTTGTTACAGGAAGCTGTAGGTGTAGTTGAAGATCACACGAGTCTGGTCAACGTCAGGGTTGTTGGAGACTTCACTGCCACGGTAGACGCCATTACGCAGCGTTACGCCGAAACCTTTGAGAGCACCCTGCTGGATGGTGTAGTCGATCCGCATGTCGCGCTCCCACTCGGAGCTGTCAGGACCTCTGCCGTTGGTCGCCTTGATGTCATCGCCGTGCAGGTAGGCGATCGAAGTTTTCAGGCCCGGCACACCCAGCGCTGCGAAGTCATAGGAGTACTGGCCGAAAGTAGTGTTTTCACCGGCACGAACAAATCCGTTGATCATGGAGTCGGTGAACAGGTAGAAGCTGGCGCCGCCGTTCCCTTCCGGACGGCCATTGCCATCGACCACGTTGCCCTGGTTCAGGTAGACAAAACCACCGTCATCGCTGACGCGCTGATGACCGAGCAGGAAAGCGTTGCCACCCAGGGTGTAGGTGAACATGGCGCTCCAGGTCTTGTTATCGACCTCGCCCGGATTCTTGGCGAAACCGTTGTTGTTGTTGAAACGGAAACCCGGATCACCGTTCCTGCCGTCGGAGCTGCTGTCGAAGTAACGAATATCCGTCTTGAAGGACTGGTTGGCGCTGATCGGTAGCACGTGGATCAAGCCCAGGAAATCCTGCTTGTAGTAGTCCTTCAGATTCGAGTGGTAGTACTGCAGGGTCAGGTCCTTGGTGACCTTCCAGTCAGCACCACCGTAGTAGAACTTGTTGCTGCCCTCTGTACCGCCAGCCACGGCCAGGCCGGTGGAGTTCGAGGAGGCGCGACCTGCCGAATGCTCCAACTGACCTGCGTTGAAGGTCACGTTGTCGATTTCTTTCGAAGTGATGGTGCCGCCGTCAAAGGTCTGTGGCAGCAGACGGCTGTCGTTCGCGACCAGGATCGGCAAGTTGGGTGCCAGAGCGCCACCCAGGTGGGCTTCGGTCTTCGAGAAGCGCGCCTTGACGTTAGCGGCTGCACGGCTCCATTCGGACACGGCCGAACCATCGCTGTCGCTTGGGAAGAAGGTGTTGTTGTCTGGGTGGTGACCCTTGCCGCCGTCCAGGTGGATACCCAGCAGTGCCTGGGCGTCGATACCGAAACCGACTGTGCCTTGGGTGAAGCCGGACAGATAATCGAATTTCAGGCCTTCTGCGGACTCTCTCTGATCCGCACCGCCTTCACGGTTATCGTTGTTGTAATACATGGTCCGGGAACTGATGGACGCCTTGCTGTCTTCCAGGAAACCTGCTGCGCCTGCCTGCTGCGCCACTACCCCTACGGCCACGGCCAAAGCCAAGGTGGACTTGTTCATTGTGAAGCTCCTCTCGATTCTAATTCTTGTATTCCTGGTCTCGAGTCGTCGCCCGAAATCCTAAGATGCGCGATTAGCGCCAGACCGTGACCCACAAGTCAATCGTAACCATGTGTGTCTACGACCATAGTCTAACCCCCGGTTTTTTGGTCCCTGCAGGGTCATGAACTTGTCATGAACCTGAAAAGAATTACTCGATTCTTTTCTAATACCGTTTAGGAATTTAGCTCCCAATTTCGAGAACCCCCCTGAATAGAGGGTTTGGCTCATAAGCTAATTCCTAATTGGTATTTATTTTTACTTTTTTATATCGTTTAGTTTTTGACGCAATTCGGAAACAAATCCTTTACCGAAAGGCGGCCCCATGACGACCAAACGCGCACTATCCGGACCAATTGTTACAGCTTGTGTATCTCTCGCATTTTCTTTCACCGCTCAGGCGGTGAACCTCACCGTCGGTTATCAAACCGGAATCGACCCCAGCAAAGTGCCCCAGGCCGATGGCCTTTATGAAAAAACCATCGGCCAGCCCATCGACTGGCGGCGCTTCAACAGCGGCCCGGAAGTGGTCACGGCGATTGCCTCGGGCGATGTGCAAATCGGCAATCTCGGCTCCAGTCCGCTGGCCGCTGCCGCCTCGCGCAACCTGCCGATTGTCGCGTTCATCGTCTCGGCCCAGATCAATGCCGCTGAAGCGCTGGTGGTACGTAACGGCAGCGGCATCGAAAAACCGCAAGATCTGATCGGAAAGACCATAGCCACGCCTTTCGTTTCAACCTCCCACTACAGCCTGCTCGGTGCGCTGAAGCACTGGGGCCTGGACGGTTCGAAAGTCAAAGTGGTGAACCTGCAGCCGGCGGAAATCGCGGCAGCCTGGAAGCGTGGAGATATTGACGGCGCGTTTGTCTGGTCGCCCGCACTGGGGGAAATCCGCAAGACTGGCAAGACCCTGACCGACGCTGCGCAGGTCGGCCAATGGGGCGCGCCAACCTTTGAGGTCTGGGTGGCGCGCAAGGATTACGCAGAGAAGCACCCAGATGTGGTGGCCAAATTCGCCAAGGTCACCCTGGATTCGTTCGCCGACTACGCCGCCCATAAGGACCAATGGACCGTTGATTCGGTGCCCGTCCAGAAAATCGCCAAACTGACCGGTGCTAACGCCGCCGATGTGCCGGAGTTACTGGCCGGTTCCGCATTCCCCGATGCCAAGGCGCAACAGAGCACCGCGCTGCTGGACGGCGGCACGGCCAAGGCCATTGGCGAGACGGCGAAATTCCTGAAGGAGCAAGGGAAGGTGGAGACGGTGCTGCCGGATTATTCGCCGTATGTCAGCGCGAAGTTTGTCCAGGAGTAAACAAGGTTCCTGTAGGAGCTGCCGCAGGCTGCGATCTTTTGATCCTGAAAAGCAACATCAAAAGATCGCAGCCTGCTGCAGCTCCTACAACCTCAAAGGGCTTTTTCGAAGATCTTCGAATTACGCTGATAGTTGTACAGCGACGCCCGCGCCGACGGCAGCCGGTCGACACTGCTGGGTTCGAAACCACGCTCGCGGAACCAGTGCGCGGTGCGGGTGGTGAGGACGAACAAGGTTTTCAATCCCTGAGCTCGCGCGCGGGTTTCAATACGCTCCAGCAGCTCATCACCGCGACCGCCATGGCGGTACTCCGGATTCACCGCCAGACACGCGAGTTCACCCGTGTCCGAATCGGCGATCTGATACAGCGCCGCACAGGCGATGATCATGCCTTCGCGTTCAACCACACTGAACTGCTCGATTTCGCGCTCCAGCACCTCGCGGGAACGGCGCACCAGGATGCCCTGCTCTTCCAGCGGACTGATCAGATCCAGCAAACCACCGACGTCTTCAATGGCGGCTTCGCGTACCACTTCGAACTGTTCCTGGGCCACAAGAGTGCCGCCACCGTCGCGGGTGAACAGCTCGGTCAGCAACGCACCGTCTTCGGCGTAACTGACGATATGGCTGCGGGCCACGCCGCCACGGCAAGCTTCGGCCGCGGCATCCAGCAATTCTGCCTGATAGTTGCTGCCCAACCGTTGCAGATGCGCCGGCACTTGCTGCGGACGCAGTTCGCGCACCAGGCGCCCGTGTTCGTCGATCAGACCCAGGTCGGCACCGAACAGCAGCAGCTTGTCCGCGCCCAGGTCGATGGCCGCGCGGGTGGCGACGTCTTCGCAGGCCAGGTTGAAAATCTCACCGGTCGGTGAATAACCCAGCGGCGACAAAAGCACGATGGAGCGCTCGTCCAGCAGACGGTTGATGCCCTTGCGGTCGACCCGGCGCACTTCGCCGGTGTGGTGATAGTCGACGCCTTCAAGCACGCCGATCGGCCGTGCCGTCACCAGGTTGCCGCTGGCCACCCGCAGGCGCGAGCCCTGCATGGGCGACGAAGCCATGTCCATCGACAGGCGAGCCTCAATGGCAATGCGCAACTGGCCCACCGCGTCGATCACGCACTCCAGGGTCGCGGCATCGGTGATACGCATGCCGTGATGGTAATGCGGGGTCAGGCCACGGGCCGCGAGGCGCGCTTCGATTTGCGGCCGGGAGCCGTGAACCAGCACCAGGCGCACGCCCAGGCTGTGCAACAGCACCAGGTCGTGGACGATATTGCCGAAGTTCGGGTGTTCAACTCCGTCGCCGGGCAGCATGACGACAAAGGTGCAATCGCGGTGGGCGTTGATGTAAGGCGAAGCGTGACGAAGCCAATTGACGTATTCGGGCATGAACCTGGGCCTGTAATAAATAGCAGCCGAAAAAAGGGCGAAACTGAAAACGCACAGCGGGCTGATGGTTATCGTCGGAACAGGCTTGGCGACACGCGCGCTCTCCTCATGAATACGGGTTTGGAAACTGGCAATTTAATCGCGCCCCCAGTAGGAGCTGCCGAAGGCTGCGATCTTTTGCTCTTGATTCTAAAACCAAAGATCAAAAGATCGCAGCCTTCGGCAGCTCCTACAAGTGTTGCGTTCAAGTGGTTGACACCGCGGCTTGGGCCGGTGTCAGGCAATAGTGTTCGATCAGTTGCCTTAATAGATGCACCGTAGGCTGCAAACGTGACATTTCGAGGTATTCCCCCGGCTGATGGGCGCAAGCGATATCACCCGGGCCAAGCACCAGCGTTTCACAACCAAGGCGCTGAAGATAAGGTGCTTCGGTGCCGAACGCCACTGCTTCGGCGCTGTGTCCGGTGAGCTTTTCGGCAATACGCACCAGTTCTGCGTCCTCGGCCTGCTCGAACGACGGCACGTCGGGGAACAACGGCGCGTAATCGATCTTGACCTGATGCCGCTCGGCAACCGGCTTGAGCTTCTGCAGGATCTCGGCACGCAGGACCTTGGGGTCCATGCCGGGCAGCGGTCGCAAATCGAATTCCAGCGAACACTGGCCGCAGATGCGGTTGGGATTGTCGCCGCCATGGATGCAGCCGAAGTTCATCGTTGGCATCGGCACGCCAAACTGTGGATTGCGGAATTCGCGCTGCCATAACAAGCGCAGACCACGCAGTTCGCCGATGGCATCGTGCATGGCCTCAAGGGCGCTGTGGCCCAGGCGCGGGTCGGAAGAGTG
This sequence comes from Pseudomonas sp. GNP012, assembly GCF_054343835.1. Lineage (NCBI taxonomy): Bacteria > Pseudomonadati > Pseudomonadota > Gammaproteobacteria > Pseudomonadales > Pseudomonadaceae > Pseudomonas > Pseudomonas sp. GNP012. The sequence continues at coordinate 5,203,839 of NZ_JBTGUU010000001.1, forward strand.
ACCGCTCTGCCCGAGGATGTCGATGCGTTCCATCATGATGCCTTTGTGCATACGGATCGGCTTGAGCCCGGTCGGCTCGCCGATCACCGCCGCCCGCCCCAGCGGCCGCCCCGCTTCGGCCAGCGCACGGGCACCGGACATCGAGCTTTCTTCATCGCAGGTGGCGAGAATCAGCAGTGGCTGTTTGAACGGCTGATCGAGCAGCGGGATGACCGCCTCGATCGCCAGGGCGAAAAAGCCCTTCATGTCACAACTGCCCAGACCGACCCAACGACCGTCGACTTCCGTCAGCTTCAGCGGGTCGGTTTGCCACAGCGCACCGTCGAACGGCACGGTATCGCTGTGCCCGGCCAGCACCAGGCCGCCGGAGCCTGAGCCGAAACTGGCCAGCAGGTTGAACTTGCCGGGGTTGACCTGCTGGATCTCGCAGGTAAAACCCAGCTCACCGAGCCACGTCGCCAACAGATCGATGACCGGGCGGTTGCTTTGATCGAGTCTGGGTTGGGTACAACTGACGGACGGCGCGGCGATCAGCGCAGCGAACTGTTCTTTCATCGACGGCAATGGCATCGCTGACTCCCGGCACCCGAATTGAGGTTCATCATAGAACCAACCGATGACAGGAATAAACCGTCTCGGCGCGTACCAACCTCGAGTCCTGTACACTGCACGACCTTGGCAGCCACACATTCCCCCGGCTGCGCTCCCGATCCTGGATTTTCCGGCCATGCAGAAAGAAACCGAAATCAAACTCCGCGTCAGCCGCGAAACCCTCGCCGCCCTGCGCGAGCACCCTTTACTGAAAAAACGCAACAAAAGTGGCTGGGAACGCCGTGAGTTGATGAATCAGTACTTCGACACGCCCGAGCGCGACCTGGCCCAGGCCAAAGTCGCCCTGCGCCTGCGCAAGGATGGCGAAGAAGTGATCCAGACCCTCAAGACCCGCGGCCAGAGCGTCGCCGGCCTGTCGGTGCGTAACGAGTACGACTGGAATCTGCCCAAAGCCAAGCTCGACCTGAAGAAACTCGACGGCGAATGCTGGCCCGAGGAACTGGCCACACTGGACAAGAAAACCCTGAAGCCGATCTTCACCACCGACTTCGTCCGCGAACGCGCGGAAATCGCCTGGGGCCGCGGCAAGACCAAAGTGGTCATCGAAGCCGCCCTGGACCTTGGTCACGTAGTGGTCGGCAAGCAGAAAGAAGAAATCTGCGAGCTGGAGCTGGAGCTGCGTGAAGGCGAGCCGGCCGCATTGCTGGAGCTGGCCGCCGAGCTGGCCGAGAAACTGGCGCTGATGCCATGCGATATCAGCAAGGCCGAGCGCGGTTATCGCCTGTACGACGCCCACAGCTATTCATTGAGCCTGCCGGCGCCGCAGATCACGGCCGAAACACCGCTGGACGACGCGTTCGCCGCACTGAGCTGGCACTTGCTCGGCAGCAGCCAGCGCCTGGCCGAGCAGTATCGCTTCAACGGTCACTGGCGCCTGCTGCAGGACTGGGTCGAGTGCCTGGCCGAAATGCGCGCGCTGATCAGCAGCCTGGGTCAAGCCGCACCACGCCAGTCAACTCACGACCTGCGCATTGCCCTTGATGCCTTGCTGGAAGACTGGCGCCCGCTGGTCCAGGCCGGCCTGGACGATGAAGACGTGCGCAAAGCCGCGCCCGAGCAGTTCCTTGAAGAACTCGAAGACCCGCGCTGGGGCCTGTTCTCACTGACGACCTCACGCTGGCTGCTGGCCCGCACCTGGGCTGCCGACCGCAACACCCGTGGCAATCGCCAGGGTGCTGCGCAACTGGGCAGCTGGTTGCCGCGCCTGCTGGGCGAAGAAGCCACTTCGTTGCAACTGCAGCGTTACCAGCAACAGCCGGAAGACCTGGCCGAGCAACTGCCGCGCATCGAACGCATCCAGGTCTGGCTGCACCATGCGCGTAACGTGCTGGAGATCCCGGAAATGGATCGCCTGTACGGTGAACTCAATAAACTGGCGCAACTGGCCAACGAATCGATCACCGACGAAGTCCTGGATGCGCGCAAGCAGCAGGCGATTGCGGTGTATCAGAACCGTGCCTGGAAGATGTTGCTGCGTCTGTAATACCGCCTTCGCGAGCAAGCCCGCTCCCACACTGGATCTGTGATCGACACAAATCCCCTGTGGGAGCGGGCTTGCCCGCGAAGAGGCCCGTACATTCACCACAAAACATCAGACCGGCAAACTCGTCGTGGACTTGATCTCCGACAACGCCACGATCGAGTTGACCTCCTGAATCCCCGGCACCATCGACAACTTCTCGAAGAAGAAGCGCTCGTACGCCTCGATGTCCGCCGTGACAATCCGCAGCAGAAAATCCACCGCCCCCATCAGCACATAACACTCCAGCACCTCCGGAAAACCGCGAATCGCCTCGGTGAATTCGGTGAAGTTCGAACGCCCGTGGGCATTGAGTTTCACCTCCGCGAAGATCTGCGTGTTCAGGCCGATTTTCTTGCGGTCGAGCAAGGTCACCTGGCCGCGAATGATGCCCTCCTCCTTCATCCGCTGAATACGTCGCCAGCAAGGCGATTGCGAGAGCCCCACCTGCTCGGCGATCTGCGCGCTGGAGAGCGAAGCATCCTCTTGCAATAAGGCGAGGATCTTGCGGTCATAGCTGTCCAGTTCGCTCTGCATAAAAAAACCTTCAATCTCTTGATATGTGAATTGATTAAGTCTGTATTCCTGCCATCTGGCCAATCATAGAGAAGAAATACCCGGCACAGGATGTAAATATTTCCCCAGTAATTCTGGAGCCTGAGCATGCCGTATCTCGAAGCCGTGAACACCCCACCTGCCCGCGCCGATGTCTGGAACGTCAGCAATGCCCATTGCCGTGTTCACTATCAAATGCTGGCCGAGGCCGAACCGGACCTGCTGTGTCGCGCCCTCAATCTGTTCGCCTTGCAATTGCTCACGCCGGAACAGGTCAACGTGCAGCGCCAGGACGACTGGCTGACCATCGAGATCGTCATCGACGGTTTGAGCTGGCATCGCGCGCAAGTGATCGCGGAAAAACTTCGTAACCTGATCTGCGTCTGCTCGGTTGAGCTGCAGGAAGCTGACTCTGCCTGGGCCGACACGATACAGGCGGCGGGCTGAAAAACGCCGAAACGGCTTCGTCGGGTAGTGGCCCAGCGGTCAGCCGGGCCACGGCTATCCTTTGCGCACTGTCGTTCAAAAGGAGCCCGCATGTCCGTACAACTCGCCTTTCAGGACCGCTGGCTGGATCTCAATGATGTGCTGCGCGAACTGGTCGCCCAGGGCTTTATCAGCCAGGATTCGGCCGAACACGCGCTCAATGCCCGCCGCCGCAACGCCACCCATGGCCAAATGCATCCGCTGGAGTTCATTGCCAGCCAACAGTTGGGCGACCTCAGCCGCCCCGGCAAACTGCTGGACCTGGAAAGCCTGACCCTGTGGCTGTCCCGGCAGGCCGGACAGCCTTATCTGCGCATCGATCCGTTGAAAATCAACGTCGCGGCCGTGACCCCGCTGATGTCCTATGCCTTCGCCCAGCGCCACAAGATCCTCGCGGTAGCGATCGACCGTGATGCGGTGACCGTGGCTAGCGCCCAGCCTTATGTCAGCGGCTGGGAGGCTGACCTGACCCACGTGCTCAAATTGCCGATCAAGCGCGTGGTGGCCAACCCGGTGGACATCCAGCGCTTGAGCGTCGAATTTTTCCGTCTGGCCAAATCGGTCACCGGGGCCAACAGCGCCGACCCGCACGTCAGCACTCTCGGCAATTTCGAACAGTTGCTCAACCTCGGCGCCAGCGACCAGGAGCCGGACGCCAACGATGCCCACATCGTCAACATCGTCGACTGGCTGTTCCAGTACGCGTTCCAGCAACGCGCCAGCGACATCCACATCGAGCCCCGTCGCGAACAAGGCACGGTGCGCTTTCGCATCGACGGCGTGCTGCACAACGTCTACCAATTCCCGCCCCAGGTCACCATGGCCATCGTCAGTCGCCTGAAAACCCTGGGGCGCATGAACGTCGCGGAGAAACGCAAACCCCAGGACGGCCGGGTGAAAACCAAGACCCCGGACGGCGGTGAAGTTGAATTGCGCTTGTCGACACTGCCCACCGCCTTCGGCGAAAAAATGGTCATGCGGATCTTCGACCCGGACGTCCTGCTCAAGGACTTCGACCAGCTCGGTTTCTCCACCGACGACCTGCGCCGCTGGCAGGACATGACCCGCCAGCCCCACGGCATCATCCTCGTCACCGGGCCGACGGGGTCGGGCAAGACCACCACCCTCTACACCACCCTGAAAAAACTGGCGACGCCGGAAGTCAACCTCTGCACCATCGAAGATCCGATTGAAATGGTCGAGCCGGCCTTCAACCAGATGCAGGTACAGCACAACATCGACCTGACCTTCGCCGCCGGCGTGCGTGCGCTGATGCGACAAGACCCGGACATCATCATGATCGGCGAAATCCGCGACCTCGAAACCGCGGAGATGGCGATCCAGGCGGCGCTCACCGGGCACCTGGTGCTGTCGACCCTGCATACCAACGATGCGCCCGGCGCCATCAGCCGCCTGCTGGAACTCGGCGTGCCGCATTACCTGATCAAGGCCACGGTGCTTGGCGTCATGGCCCAGCGACTGGTGCGAACCCTGTGCCCGCACTGCAAGGCGCCGCTGGCGCTGGGCGAAGACGATTGGCAAACCCTGACCCGCCCCTGGCAGGCACCGCTGCCAGGCAATGCCCAGCGCGCCGTCGGTTGCGTGGAATGCCGCGATACCGGTTATCGCGGCCGTGCCGGAGTCTACGAAATCATGCAACTGAGCGATGGCATCAAGGCGTTGATCAGTCCTGATACCGATCTGCTGGCCGTGCGGCGCCAGGCATTCAAGGAAGGCATGCGCAGCCTGCGACTGTCAGGGGCGCAAAAGGTCGCCGCCGGGATGACGACCATCGAGGAGGTGCTGCGCGTGACGCCCCAGAGCGAGCAGAACTGAGCCCGGCTGTTCTTATCCGCCATCGGCACCGCTACACTCCAACGATTGCTACTCCACAGATCCACACATCAACAAGGAATCGTTATGCAGATCGGTAGTGTGCTTTTGCTTTTTGTCGGCCTGGTGGTCGCCATTCTGTTCATGGGCTTCAAGGTCGTGCCCCAGGGTTTTGAATGGACCGTCGAGCGTTTCGGGCGCTACACCAACACGCTCAAGCCGGGGCTGAACGTCATCGTTCCGGTCATGGACCGCATCGGGCGCAAGATGAATGTGATGGAAAGCGTGCTGGATATTCCACCACAGGAAGTCATCACCGCTGACAACGCCACGGTGCAAATCGACGCCGTGTGCTTCTTCCAGGTGGTCAACACGGCCCAGGCTGCCTACGAGGTGAACAACCTCGAGCACGCCATTCGTAACCTGTTGCAAACCAACATCCGCACGGTGCTCGGCTCGATGGAACTCGACGCCATGCTCAGCCAGCGCGACGGCATCAACGAAAAACTGCTGCGCACCGTCGATGAAGCGACCGCGCCGTGGGGCATCAAGATCACCCGGATCGAGATCAAGGACATCAGCCCACCCGCCGACCTGATGGCGGCGATGAGTGGGCAGATGAAGGCCGAACGGATCAAGCGTGCACAGATCCTCGAAGCCGAAGGCCTGCGTGCCGCAGCGATCCTGACCGCCGAAGGCAAGAAGCAGGCGCAGATCCTCGAAGCCGAAGGCAGCCGGCAGGCCGCCTTCCTGGAGTCCGAAGCCCGGGAGCGGCAAGCCGCGGCAGAAGCCCAGGCCACCAAGGTGGTGTCCGAAGCGATCGCCAGCGGTAACGTGCAAGCGGTCAACTACTTCGTGGCGCAGAAGTACATCGACGCGCTGGGCAAGCTGGCTTCGGCCAACAACAGCAAAGTGATCCTGATGCCGCTGGAGGCCAGTTCGATGATCGGAGCGGTGGGCGGCATTGGCGAAATCGTCAAAGCCACTTTCGATAACAAGAAAGCCTGAGGCGCGCCATGTGGGCATTTTTGCAGCATCTTTCGTTCTGGGACTGGTTGGCGCTGGGCACGGTGTTGTTGATTCTTGAAGTGTTCGGCGCCGGCGGCTACCTGCTGTGGATCGGTATGGCAGCAGCTGCCGTGGGCGTCCTGACCTTCTTCCTGCCGGGCCTGTCGTGGGAATGGCAGTTCCTGTTGTTCGGCCTGTTGTCGATCGCCACCGCCTTGTACTGGTGGCGACGTCAGCGCACGGCGACTCGCCTGAGCGATCAGCCGCACCTGAACTTGCGTGGCCAGGAACTGATCGGCAAGACCTTCGTGGTGCATGAAGCAATTGTCGACGGTCGCGGCAAAATCAAGGTGGCCGACGGCGTGTGGATGGCCCGCGGGCCGGACGCTGCCATTGGCAGCCGCGTGCGAGTGGTCGGCCAGCAAGGCGCGATCCTGCTGGTCGAAACGACGGAATAGGCAGCCACGGAACTCGATTGGGGGTTGGCAATCCAACCGCGTAGTCAACCCAGTGGAGTCACCCTGTCATGCGTTTCAAACTTGCTGTCGCTACCGTCGCGCTGTTGTCCCTGCCTGTCGGTTCGGCGATGGCCGATACTTTTTGGCGTAACGTTCTTACGTCCGGTGCAACCACCGGTTCGAGCTATCTGACATCCAAGGATCACAAGCTGGTGGTCGCGGCCCAGGACGATGCCAGCAGCTTCGTCGCCAGCGATGGCGGTATCCGCGGCCCGTACCTGGAAGCGGCCATGCAGAAAGTCCGCGCCGACAACCCGGGCCTGCAAGCCACGGACATGGAGTTGGCGAACGCGATCCTGGCGAAGAATGCCGTGGCTTCGGAGTAACAGTCGAGAACAGCAAAATGCCGCTCAGTTGAGCGGCATTTTTTTGCCCAACACAAAACCCTGTGGGAGCGGGCTTGCCCGCGATGAGGCCGGCACATCCAACATCTTTGCTGACTGTCAGGCCGCCTTCGCGAGCAAGCCCGCTCCCACAGGGGTTATGTATTGCCTGGGAGGTCAGCGGTAGTCGTCAACCGGCACACACGCACAAAACAGGTTCCGATCTCCATATACATTGTCCACCCGGTTCACCACCGGCCAGTATTTGTGAGCCTTGGTATGCGCGTCCGGCGTGACGGCTTGCTCGATGCTGTACGGTCGCTCCCACACGCCGGTGATATCGGCCAGCGTATGCGGCGCACCTTTCAACGGGTTTTCTTCCGCCGGCCAGTTACCGTTCTGCACCTCGTTGATTTCCGCGCGGATGCTCAGCATTGCGCCGATAAACCTGTCCAGCTCCGCCTTCGATTCACTTTCGGTCGGTTCGACCATCAGCGTCCCCGGCACCGGGAACGACATGGTCGGGGCGTGGAAGCCGTAGTCCATCAGGCGCTTGGCGACGTCCTCTTCGGTGATGCCGGTCAACGCCTTGAGCGGTCGCAGGTCGAGGATGCATTCGTGGGCTACCCGTTCATTACGCCCGGTGTAGAGCACCGGAAAGGCACCGGACAAATGCCGCGCCAGGTAATTCGCAGCAAGGATCGCCACTTCGCTGGCGTCCGCCAGTTGCGGCCCCATCATGGCGATGTACATCCAGCTGATCGGCAGAATGCTTGCACTGCCCCAGGGCGCCGCACTGACGGCGCCATTCTGCGGCTGCGGCCCGTCAATCGGCACCACCGGATGGTTGGCCACGAACGGCGCCAGATGCGCCCGTACTCCGATCGGCCCCATGCCCGGACCGCCGCCACCATGGGGAATGCAGAAGGTCTTGTGCAGGTTCATGTGCGAGACATCGGCGCCAATATCCGCCGGCCGCGCCAGCCCGACCTGGGCGTTGAGGTTGGCGCCATCCATGTACACCTGACCGCCATGCTGGTGGATCACTTCGCAAATTTCGCTGATGCCTTCCTCATACACGCCATGGGTCGAAGGATAGGTCGCCATCAGGCAGGCGAGATTGTCGGCGGCCTGCGCGGCTTTTTCCTTGAGGTCATCCAGGTCGACGTTGCCCGCCTCGTCACACTCGACGATCACCACGCGCATCCCGGCCATTTGCGCCGACGCGGGATTGGTGCCGTGCGCTGACGAAGGAATCAGGCAGATATCGCGGCCGCCCTGTTGCCGGCTCTCATGGTATTTGCGGATCGCCAGCAGGCCGGCGTATTCGCCTTGGGCACCGGAGTTGGGCTGCATGCAAATTGCATCGAAACCGGTGATCGCGCACAACCAGCGCTCCAGTTCCTCGATCATCAGCCCGTATCCGGCGGCCTGCTCTTTCGGCACGAACGGGTGCAGGTTGGCAAACTGCGGCCAGGTGATCGGGATCATCTCGCTGGTGGCGTTGAGCTTCATGGTGCAGGAGCCCAGCGGGATCATCGATTGATTGAGCGCCAGGTCCTTGTTTTCCAGTTGCTTGAGGTAGCGCAGCATCTCGGTTTCGCTGTGATGGGCGCTGAATACCGGATGGCGCAGATAAGGCGAAGTTCGCACCAACCCTTGGGGAATTCCGCCAGGCAGGACTTCGGCATCCAGGTCCTCGATACTGAGCCCGTGGTCGGCCCCCAGAAACACGTCGAACAGCTTCGCCACGGTAGTTTCGTCGCAGGCCTCGTCGAGGCTCAAGCCCAATTGGCCGCGCCCGAGAATGCGCAGGTTGATCTGCGCGGCCCGGGCACTTTCGATGATCGCGGTCTGGGTTCCGCCGACTTCCAGCGTCAGGGTGTCGAAGAAGTGCCGGTTGACCCGGGTGATACCCTTGCGCTCAAGCCCGGCGGCCAGGATGCAGGTCAGCCGGTGAACCCGCTGGGCGATACGCTTGAGCCCTTCCGGGCCGTGGTAGACCGCATAGAAACTGGCGATATTGGCCAGCAGCACCTGGGCCGTGCAGATGTTGGAGTTGGCCTTCTCCCGGCGGATGTGTTGCTCGCGGGTTTGCAGGGCCATGCGCAGGGCGGTGTTGCCTCGCGCATCTTTCGAAACACCGATGATGCGCCCGGGAATCGCCCGTTTGTACTCATCGCGACTGGCAAAAAATGCCGCATGTGGCCCGCCGTAGCCCATGGGCACGCCAAACCGCTGGGAAGAGCCGAACACCACATCGGCGCCCAGTTCACCCGGCGGGGTCAGCAACAACAGGCTCAGCAAATCCGTGGCGACACAGGCCAGGGCCTGCTGCGCGTGCAGGTGATCGATCAGCGGCCGCAGGTCGTGGATCTCGCCGTGGGTGTCAGGGTATTGCAGCAACGCGCCGAACACCTGGTGCTGCTTCAAGTTATCCACAGCGTCGACGATCAGCTCGAAGCCGAAACCTTCGGCGCGGGTCTGCACCACGGAAATGGTTTGCGGGTGGCAGTTTTCGTCGACAAAGAACAGATTGCTTTTGGACTTGGCGACCCGCTTGGCCAGGGCCATCGCTTCCGCCGCGGCGGTGGCCTCATCGAGCAGCGAGGCGTTGGCCAGTTCCAGACCGGTCAGATCGATGGTCATTTGCTGGAAGTTCAGCAGCGCTTCGAGCCGCCCTTGGGCGATCTCCGGTTGATAGGGTGTGTACGCGGTGTACCAGCCGGGATTTTCCAGCACGTTACGCAGAATGACCGCCGGTGTGAGGGTACCGTTGTAGCCCATGCCGATCAGGCTGGTCCAGACCTGGTTTTGCTCGGCATACCCACGCAGCTTGGCCAGCGCGGCCTCTTCATCGAGGGCCGGGGGCAGGTCCAGCGCCCGGTTGAGGCGGATGCCCGGCGGCACCGTTTGCTCGATCAATTCGACCCGGCTGCCCAGGCCAAGGCTGTCGAGCATCGCCTGTTGCTCGGCGGCATCGGGTCCTAGGTGGCGGCGCAGAAAGGCATTGGGGTCGTGTAACTGGCTCAGGGACGGCAACTGGGACATGACGGGCTCTCTCTTGACTGGCGCTCAGCGTCGATGCAACACGGTCAAACCAGCATAGCAGTCGATCTTCGCGTGGATGGCGTGGCGTCGTCAGCCAATCCGGCTCCGCCACCCCGGTGTTTGCCGACATAGACCCGGTGACGCGCAAAGGATGCGGCCCAGGCACGGGCGACTTTCATGGCGCAGATGCAGGCATTGGGGGTCTGGATCGGGATCGGCTATCACTACTCACCGATTCACCTGTTGAGCCTTTACCGCGAGCGCGGTTTTAAGGAGGGCATGTTCACGGCGATGAGCAAAGCCGTCTTGCGGTCTTGACTCAGCCATTGCAGGAGCTGCCGCAGGTTGCGATCTTTTGATTTTAAAAACAAAGGCAAAAGATCGCAGCCTGCGGCAGCTCCTACGGGGGGCGAGTATTACTCGCCGATGGCGGCCTTGTAGCCGGCGGCATCCAGCAGTTTTTCCAGATCGGCGGTGTTGCTTGGCTTGAGCTTGAAGATCCACGCGCCGTACGGATCGGAGTTGAGCAGCTCAGGCTCAGCACTCAGCGCTTCGTTGACCGCGATCACCTCACCGGCAATCGGGGAGTAGATATCGGAAGCGGCTTTAACCGATTCAACGACACCCGACTGATCACCGGCAGCAAACACGTTGCCGACTTCGGTCAACTCGACGAACACCACATCACCCAGCGCTTCCTGCGCGTGATCGCTGATGCCCACGGTGACGGTGCCATCGGCTTCCAGACGTGCCCATTCGTGACTTTCGGCAAAACGCAGGTCGGCAGGGATATTGCTCATGTTCTGTGTCCTCAGGAAATTGTCAGCGGTCGTTAACCGCTGGAAAAGATTAGATCAAGGTTTTGCCGTGGCGTACGAAGGTCGGTTTGACCACCCGGACCGGGTACCACTTGCCACGAATTTCCACTTCAGCGCGGTCTGCAGTTGCCATCGGCACGCGCGCCAGTGCTATCGACTTGCTAAGCGTAGGAGAGAAACTACCACTGGTGATCTCCCCTTCGCCAACATCGGCGATGCGCACGACCTGATGAGCGCGTAAAACACCGCGCTCCTCAAGGACCAGACCGACCAGTTTGTGCTGTACACCAGCGGCTTGCTCGGTTTCCAGAGCCTTGCGCCCGATGAACTGCCGGGTGGCAGGTTCCCAGGCGATGGTCCAGGCCATATTGGAGGCCAGGGGTGAAACATCCTGCTGGATATCCTGACCGTAAAGGTTCATGCCGGCTTCGACCCGCAAGGTATCCCGCGCGCCAAGACCGATGGGAGAAATCCCGGCGCCGACCAGATCGTTGAAAAACCCTGGTGCCTGATCCGCCGGCAGAATGATTTCCAGGCCGTCTTCGCCGGTATAACCGGTGCGCGCGATGAACCAGTCACCATCGGGCAGGCCTTCGAAGGGCTTGAGGAGCTGGATCAGGTTGCCGCGGGACTGGTTGACCAGCTCGGCAATTTTTTGCCGGGCGTGAGGCCCCTGGATGGCCAGCATCGCCAACTCGGAACGCTCGCGAAGCTGCACGTCGAAACCGTCGAGATGCGCTTGCATCCAGGCCATGTCCTGATCGCGGGTGGAGGCATTGACCACCAGGCGATAGCCCTCGTCGAGACGGTAGACGATCATGTCGTCGACGATGCCGCCCTGCTCGTTGAGCATGGTGCTGTATAACGCACGGCCGGAGCTGTGCAGGCGTTCGACATCATTGGCCAGCAAATGCTGAAGCCAGGCTTTGGCCTGGGGGCCGCCGACGTCGATAACGGTCATGTGGGATACATCGAAGACACCGCAATCGCGGCGCACCTGATGGTGTTCCTCGACCTGCGATCCATAATGCAAAGGCATGTCCCAACCGCCAAAATCGACCATCTTTGCGCCGAGCGCGAGATGAAGGTCATACAGAGGCGTACGCTGTCCCATGGGTTTCTCCTTCCGGGCGTGGCGAAGGTGCGGGCAAGTGCTGCACGGACTGAATGCCTTGAAACAAAAGGCCTTTAGCCGATTTCAGCTACCTGGTCTGTCAGACGGACCGCACCGAATGCCGCGCATTGTAGCCGCAAGGTGTAGGACTGACACCTAGCTGTTTCGATGCGCTGAGCGCCGGATCAATCCGATGACCGGCAGCAGCCCGACCAGCACCAGGGTCAACGCTGGCAAAGATGCCCTCGCCCATTCTCCTTCGCTGGTCATTTCAAAGATCCGCACCGCCAGCGTGTCCCAGCCAAAGGGGCGCATCAGCAGGGTCGCGGGCATTTCCTTGAGCACGTCGACGAACACCAGCAGCGCCGCGCTCAAGGTGCCGGGCAACAACAACGGTAGATACACTTTGAAAAACAGTCGTGGCCCACTGACGCCAAGGCTACGTGCCGCTTCGGGCAAAGATGGCCGTATACGCGCCAGACTGCTTTCCAGTGGCCCGTAAGCCACAGCAATGAAGCGCACCAGATAGGCCAGCAACAACGCTGACAGACTGCCCAGCAGCAGCGGCTTGCCCGCGCCACCGAGCCAGCTCGAGAGCGGAATCACCAGCTCGCGATCCAGGTAACTGAACGCCAGCATGATCGACACAGCCAGCACCGAGCCTGGCAAGGCGTAACCCAGGTTGGCCAGACTGACCCCGGAACGAATGACCCGGGTGGGCGCCAGGCGTCGGGCAAACGCCAGCAACAAGGCGACGCTGACGGTGATCAACGCCGCCATCGCCCCCAGGTACAAGGTATGGACGATCAACCCGGTGTAGCGCTCGTCGAGATCGAAGCGCCCGCGCTGCCAGAACCACACCGCCAATTGCAGCATCGGGATAACGAAAGCGCAGGCAAACACCAGACCGCACCAGGTCGAGGCCGCCAGAGCCTTCAAGCCCCGCAGGTGGTACAGCGCCTTGACCCGTGGCCGCTCGTTGCCCGCCCGGTTGGCCCCGCGAGCACGCCGTTCGCCGTAGAGCACGAGCATCACCACCAGCAGCAACAAGCTGGCCAGTTGCGCGGCGGAAGACAGACTGAAAAAACCGTACCAGGTCTTGTAGATGGCCGTAGTGAAGGTATCGAAGTTGAACACCGACACGGCGCCGAAATCCGCCAGGGTTTCCATCAGCGCCAATGCCACACCCGCACCGATGGCTGGCCGCGCCATGGGCAATGCCACGCGCCAGAACGCTTGCCAGGGCGATTGACCCAGGACCCGCGCCGCTTCCATCAGGCCTTTGCCCTGGGCGAGGAAGGCCGTGCGGGCGAGCAGATACACATAGGGATAGAAAACCAGCACCAGCACCACAATCACCCCGCCCGTGGAGCGCACGCGCGGCAGTCGCAGACCGCTGCCGAACCATTCGCGCAGCAGGGTTTGCACGGGCCCGGCAAAATCCAGCAGGCCGACGAAGACGAAGGCCAGCACATAGGCCGGAATCGCGAAGGGCAGCATCAGCGCCCAGTCCAGCCAGCGCCGGCCGGGGAATTCGCAAAGGCTGGTCAGCCAGGCCAGGCTTACACCCAGGACTGTCACGCCGACACCGACGCCTAGCACCAGGGTCAGGGTATTGCCCAGCAAGCGCGGCATCTGTGTGTCCCATAAATGGGACCAGATCTGTTGATCGATGGTTTGCCAGGAAAGCAGCAGGACGCTCAGGGGCAACAGGACCAGCGCAGCGATGGCGAAGACGACGGGATACCAGCGGCGTTGGGCGGGGTGGGCCACAGGCTTGGTTCTCTACTATTAATGGGTGAAATCGACACTGTAGGAGCGAGCTTGCTCGCGAAAAACGTCAACGATAACGCAGGGAGCCTGACGGTCCGCGGTGCCCTGACGTTCATCGCGAGCAAGCTCGCTCCTGCAGAGTCAAAAGCACGGGGCACTCAAACAAAACGCCCCGCATGGGCGGGGCGCAGTATAACGGTCGATTTAGTTCCAGCCAGCCTTGTCCATCAGGCGAATCGCCTCAGCCTGGCGCTTGCCGGCGATTTCCACAGGCAAGGTATCAGCGATGAACTTGCCCCATGCGGCGACTTCAGCCGATGGCTGTACGGCCGGGTTGGCCGGGAACTCCTGGTTCACGTCGGCAAAGATTTTCTGCGCTTCAGGCGTGGTCATCCACTCCACCAGGGCCTTGGCCGCTTCCGGGTGTGGCGCGTGTTGGGTCAGGCCGATACCCGACAGGTTGATGTGTACGCCACGGTCGGCCTGGTTCGGCCAGAACAGTTTCACCGGCAGATCCGGCTTCTGCTTGTGCAGGCGGCCGTAGTAGTAGGTGTTGACGATGCCGACATCGCACTGGCCGGCATTGATCGCTTCGAGCACGGCAGTGTCGTCGGAGAATACGTCAGTAGACAGGTTCTTGACCCAGCCCTTGAGGATTTCCTCGGTCTTGCCGGCGCCGTGCACTTCGATCATGGTCGCGGTCAGGGACTGGTTGTAGACCTTCTTCGCCGAACGCAGGCACAGGCGGCCTTCCCATTGCTTGTCGGCCAGTGCTTCATAGGTGGTCAGTTCGCCCGGCTTCACACGGTCAGTGGAGTAGGCAATGGTCCGCGCCCGCAGGCTCAAGCCGGTCCAGGCGTGGGAGGCTGCCCGGTACTGCAGCGGAATGTTGGCGTCGATGGTTTTCGAGGTGAACGGCTGGAGGATGCCCATCTGCTCGGCTTGCCAGAGGTTGCCGGCATCGACGGTCAGCAGCAGGTCGGCCGGCGTATTCGCGCCCTCGGCCTTGAGCCGCTGCATCAGCGGCGCTTCCTTGTCGGTGATGAACTTCACCTTCACGCCAGTCTTGGCGGTGTAGGCATCGAATACTGGCTTGATCAGCTCGTCGATACGCGAGGAGTAGACCACCACCTCGTCAGCAGCCTGGGCGGCGGTGCTGCCAATCAGGGTCAGGGCCAGTGCAGTCAGTAGACGCTTCGGTGCCAACATGGGAGCGGTCTCTCGATTGGAAAATGAGGGCAAATGATAAGGACTCACATTTAGCTTCTCAATCGAAGCTGATCGCGGAGGCGTTACTGGATGTTGCGACGCCTGGAATTTTTGGTGCTTGTGCTGACGCCTTCGCGGGCAAGCCCGCTCCCACAGTGGCCGGTGTCGTTCACAAATCCCGTGCCCAAAGCGATACCTGTGGGAGCGGGCTTGCCCGCGAAGAGGCCAGTAGCCTCTATGCAGAACTCAGGGCTTGGCCAGCGCCGGCAAATCCCCGGTCAACCCCAGCGCTTCACGCACGAACAAGGCCTTGGCCTCGGGCATCTTCTCAACCATTTTCAACCCGGTATTACGCAACCAGCGCACCGGTAACGGATCCGCCTGGAACAAGCGCTCGAAGCCCTCCATCGCCGCCATCAGTGCCAGGTTGTGGGGCATGCGCCGACGCTCGTAACGGCTGAGGACTTTCACATCCGCCAGGCGTTCGCCACGGGTTGCCGCTTGCAGCAACACTTCGGCCAACACGGCGGCATCGAGGAATCCGAGGTTCACACCCTGCCCGGCCAACGGGTGAATGGTGTGGGCCGCGTCGCCGATCAACGCCAGGCCTTCGGCCACATAACGCTTGGCATGCCGCTGGCGCAGAGGCACACACAGGCGCGGGTCGGCGCTGAGCACTTCACCGAGCCGCCCCTCAAAGGCTCGCTCCAGTTCCTTGCAGAAACCCTGGTCATCCATCGCCATCAAGCGTTCGGCTTCGCCGGGTGTGGTCGACCAGACGATCGAGCACCAATCCTGTTCGCCGTCGCGCTCCAGTGGCAGAAACGCCAACGGACCATTGTCGGTGAAGCGCTGCCAGGCCGTCATCTGGTGCGGCTTGGCGCAACGCACGCTGGTGACGATGGCATGGTGCAGATAATCCCATTCGCGGGTCGCGACCCCGGCCAGGCGCCGCACGGCCGAGTTGGCGCCATCCGCTGCGATCACCAGCGGTGCGCGCAGGGTGCGGCCATCGGCCAGGGTCAGCAGCCAGTCATCGCCGGAGCGGCGCATCTGTTCCAGCCGTGCATTGGCCAGCAACCCCAGGTCACAGTCGTGCAGGCGCTCGAGCAAGGCATCCTGGACCACTCGGTTTTCGACGATATGCCCCAGCACCTCGGCATGCACGCTGGCCGCCGAGAAGTGAATTTGCCCGGTGCCGCTGCCATCCCAGACCTGCATGTCGGTGTAGGGGCTGCTGCGCCGCCCGGCGATGCCGTCCCAGACGCCAAGGCGTTCGAGAATCCGTTGGCTGGCGGCCGACAAGGCGCTCACGCGCGGCTCAAAAGCGGCCTGAGTGTTGAAGGGTTTGACACTCATGGGGCTGCCGTCCAGCAGCAGGACTTCCAGCCCGCTGTTCTGCAACGCCAGCGCCAGGGCGCTGCCGACCATTCCGGCCCCGACAATCAGCAGATCTGCGCGCATTTCCATGCTTTAAGCCTGTCTCTCTTGCGGCTTGAGCCGCACGTAAAGGGTTTTCCCGACCCGCGCCACCAGGTGGCCGACGCCGTCATGAATGTCGACCTGCAAATACGGCAGGTTTTTTATCAATCGTGCCTTGCCAAATCGGCGGACCAACCAGCTACGCATCCGGTCGCGTCCCCAGCCCCATCGCCTGTCGGGCAAACCAGCGTTTGGCCGGTGGCAGCAGGTCGAGGCCGAGCAAGCCGATGTTGCGACCCAGGGACACCAGCGGCTGGGTACTGCCGAACAGGCGCGTGACCTGATCGGAGAAGCCCACGGTGAGGTCCTGGTCCAGACGCTGACATTCGCGATAGGCCTGCAAGGTAGCGAAGTCGCCCAAGGGTTTATCGCTGGCGAGCAAGGCATCGGCCAGGGCCTGGGCATCGCGCAGGGACAGGTTGAACCCCTGACCGGCAATCGGATGCAGGCTGTGCGCCGCGTTGCCGAGCACCGCCAGATGCGGGCGCACCTGTTCTTCGGCCTCGACCAGTGTCAGCGGATACAGATGTCGTGCACCGACCTGCTTCAACGTACCGAGGCGATAACCGAAGACACCCTGCAATTCACTGAGGAAACTGCGCTCATCGAGGGCTGCCAGGCGTTGCGCGTCCATGCCCAGGCGGGTCCAGACCAGTGCACAGCGGTTTTCCGGCAGCGGCAGTAACGCCATCGGGCCTTCGTCGGTGAAACGCTCGAAGGCCATGCCGTTGTGGGCCTCGCTCGGGGTGATATTGGCGATCAGCGCGCTCTGGTTGTACGGACGCTTGCGGATGCCGATCCCCAGTTGCTCGCGCAGGCCGGAGCGGCCGCCGTCAGCGAGCACCGCGAGGTCGCACTCAAGGGTGGTTTCATCATTGAGGGTCAGGCGATAGCCATCGGTCAGCGGCTCCATGCGGGTGACTTCCGCCGGGCAACGCCAGCTGATCACGTCCTTGTCCAGGCCTTGCCACAGGCATTGGCCGAGCCAGGCGTTTTCAACGACATAACCCAGCGCCGGAACACCCTCTTCCATCGCCGACAAGCGCGCCGTCGAGAATCGACCACGGTCGGAAACATGAATCTGCTTGATCGGCTCGGCGCGGCGGGAGACTTCCTGCCAGACGCCCAGGCGTTGGTAAATCTGCCGCGAGCCAAAGGACAGCGCCGAAGAACGAGCGTCGTAACTCGGTTGATACGTATCCCCCGGGGCGAACGGCTCGATCAGCACGATCTTCCATCCTCGGGCCTTGGCGCCGGCCTGCAAGGCCAGCGCCAGACTCGCACCGACCAGCCCGCCACCGATGATTGCCAGGTTGACTCGACTCATGCCGCTTGTGTCCGTGCTTGCTCCATCAGGGCCTCGATTTCGCTGACGGTTTTCGGCACGCCGCCCGTCAATATTTCACAGCCGGTTCTGGTAACCACTACGTCGTCCTCGATGCGCACGCCAATACCGCGCCATTTCTTCGCCACGCTCTGGTTATCCGGAGCAATGTAGATCCCCGGCTCCACGGTCAACGCCATGCCGACCTCCAGTACGCGCCACTCGCCGCCGACCTTGTATTCGCCGACATCGTGTACATCCATGCCCAGCCAATGGCCGGCGCGGTGCATGTAAAACGCCTTGTAGGCTTCGCTGGCGATCAGTTCGTCAACGTCACCCTGAAGCAAACCCAGCTTGACCAGCCCGGCCGTGATGACCCGGACCGTGGCCTCGTGCGCCTGGTTCCAGTGTTTGTTCGGGGCGATTTCGGCAAAGGCGGCTTCCTGGGAGGCCAGCACCAATTCGTAAATCGCTTTCTGTTCCGCTGAATACTTGCCGCTGACCGGAAAGGTCCGAGTGATGTCGCTGGCGTAACAGTCGATCTCGCACCCGGCGTCGATCAGCACCAGGTCACCGTCCTTGAGCAGCGCGTCATTCTGCTGGTAATGCAGGATGCAACTGTTGCGCCCAGCCGCGACGATCGACCCGTAGGCCGGCATCTTCGCCCCGCCCTTGCGGAATTCGTAATCGAGCTCGGCTTCCAGGCTGAATTCGTGCAACCCGGCGCGACAGGCCTGCATTGCCCGTACGTGCGCCTGGGCGGAAATCCGCGCCGCCTCGCGCATCACTTTCACTTCTGCCGCCGATTTATACAGGCGCATGTCGTGCAGCAGATGATCTAGGGCAACGAATTCGTTCGGCGGCTGGGCACCGAGGTTGGCCTTGGAGCGGATCACGTTGATCCATTCCATCAGGTGGCGGTCGAATTCGGGGTTGCTGCCCATGGCCGAATACACCCGGTCACGGCCTTCGATCAGGCCCGGCAGGATGTCGTCGATATCGGTGATGGGAAAGGCGTCGTCAGCGCCGAAGTCGCGAATCGCGCCTTCCTGCCCGGCACGCAGGCCATCCCACAATTCGCGCTCGGCGTTGCGTTCGCGGCAGAACAGGATGTATTCGCCATGCACACGCCCCGGCATCAGCACCAATACCGCCTGGGGCTCAGGGAAGCCGCTGAGGTACTGGAAGTCGCTGTCCTGGCGATAGACGTGCTCGACGTCGCGGTTACGAATGGCCACCGCGGCGGCGGGCAGGATGGCGATGCTGTTGGGTTCCATCTGCGCCATCAGGGCCTTGCGGCGACGGCTGTATTCCGATTTCGGGATGTGGATCATGGGCAGATGGCGTTCCCTGGCAAACGATTAGTGCAGCGACGGTTTGGCGGCGGCCGGCACGTCTTTCTTGGTCTCGGAGAACAGCAGCAGCGGCGCGACGCGCAGGTACTCCATGACCTCCATATAGTCGTTTTCGCCGTCGTCGGACTCTTCCAGCGCATCTTGCACCTGGGAGATGGCCGCCAGATCCTGCAGCACTTCGGTGGCCTCGGTGCTCAGGGCGCTGCTGTCACGGCAGTTCAGGCCGAAACCGCTGAGGAAACCCTGGCACCATTGGCCCAGGGCGGCGGCACGCTCGGTGAGCGGGGCGTCGTCTGTCGGCAACAGCAGAACGACGGTCACGTCATCGCCGGTGAGCTCGCCTTTTACCATCTCTTGCAGGCCGATCAGGGCGTTGCGAACGTTGTCCTGCGGCTCGCTTTCGAGCAATTCGGCGGCGTCGATCAGCCAGCCTTCGGCGTCGAAACCGGCGCCGGCGCAGCTGCGGCCGAGCAACAGGCCGTGCAGTTCAGCAGGCGAGACGTTGTAACCGCTGGAAGTCAGCAGGGTGGCGAAGCCTTGGTACGGGGAATTCTGAATGGTCATGGGCAGCTAGGCGCCAGACGGCGCTATGTCTAGAATGAAGGCCTTGTATCCTACATCGACTACCCCTGTAGGAGCGAGCTTGCTCGCGATGAACCCGAGAACGCCGCGGGTTGTCAGGGATCCAGCGTTATCGTTGGCGACCATCGCGAGCAAGCTCGCTCCTACAGTCCAACACCCATCAGACAGTGAAGACAATGGAAGACACCGACCTGCAAGCGCTGATGGCCAGACTCGAATTGCTGATTACCCGAGTCGAGCAACTTAAGAGTCAAAATGGACTCTTACTAGCTCAGGAAAAGACCTGGCGCGAGGAACGCGCGCATCTCATTGAAAAAAACGAAATCGCCCGGCGTAAGGTCGAGTCGATGATTTCGCGCCTCAAGGCCCTGGAGCAAGACTCATGAGTTCAAGCAATAGCGTCACCGTGCAGATTCTCGACAAAGAGTATTCGATCATCTGCCCTCAGGAAGAGCGCAGTAACCTGGTCAGCGCCGCCCGTTATCTGGACGGCAAGATGCGCGAGATCCGCAGCAGCGGCAAAGTCATCGGCGCCGACCGTATCGCCGTGATGGCTGCGCTGAACATCACCCACGACCTGCTGCACAAGGAAGATCGCCCGGACGTTCAGGTCAGCGGCTCGACCCGTGAGCAGGTTCGCGACCTGCTCGATCGCGTCGATCTGGTCCTGGCGACCGATCCGGACGTCACCAAAGGCTGATTCGCGTCGCCGCTTGCGGTATACTGCACTCACTCCCTGGGGTGTTTGCCAGTTGGCGATGTCCCTGAGCCGATTTGCTATACCCTGGAGGTTGCACGTTGGGCTGGTGTGCATGTCCGCTAGACGGAAAGCCTTAAAGCCTACTGCATCTTCCACCTTGAACTTTCGGGTTCAAGGGCTAAGTCGACAGCGACACATTCGGGGAGCCTGATTCCAGTCCAATGCCGGTTTAAATACCGGCATTGGCGTTTTTGCGGGTACGCTTTGTGTATCCGTCCTGCCGAAGTCCGAATCCATGACCGAACCTGCGCTGCTTCCCCGCCCGCAACTTCGACGCATGCTGCGCAAGGCCCGCCGCGCACTGACACCCAGTCAGCAGCGCCAGGCCGCTCGCGGGCTGTACAAGCAATTGGCCCAGCAACCGCTGTTCCGCCGCGCCAGACACATCTCGCTTTATCTGCCGACCGACGGTGAAATCGATCCGCGCCTGTTGCTGCGTGCCGCACAGCGCCGGGGCAAAGCCACGTATCTGCCGGTGCTGAGTGCCTGGCCGCGAACCAAAATGGTATTCCAGCGCATCCGGCCCGGGGAAAAACTCAAACCCAACCGCTTCCGCATTCTCGAACCTCGGGCCAACCTCGCCCGGCAACGCAGAATCTGGGCGCTGGACCTGGTGTTGTTGCCATTGGTGGGGTTTGACGATGTTGGCGGACGCCTGGGGATGGGCGGCGGCTTCTACGATCGGAGCCTGGCCTATCTGGCGCGCCGCAATGACTGGCGCAAGCCGACGCTGTTGGGGCTGGCACATGAGTGTCAGAAGGTGGAGCGATTGGCTCAGGCGAGCTGGGATGTGCCGCTGCAGGGAACGGTGACAGACAAAGCCTGGTATTACGCAGGCTAGGCGCCACTTCGATCAGCGACGCCGGGACAACAGGATCAGCGCTTGAAGGCGGTCGACTGTTGCTGCAACTGGGCGAGCTCGACCGGTGCATCGGTCTTGCTGGCCCACAGGCTTTGGGCATAGCCGGTGGTCACGACGCCAAGGCCAAACAAAATGACCAAAATCCATAGTAAATCCGGTTTGCGTTTCATCGATTGCCCCCCAAAGGCAGATCTACACGATGACAGCAGCGGTTTCCGTTTGTAGGCCGTGCAGCAGCGTCAAGCTTTAAAGGCCGGCATTTTGCGACAACGTGAACCGCTGCGCAAATGCTGACGTCAACCGACTGTCGGTTTGTCATAAAATTGCCGACAAGTTGCTCAATCACCACGCAAGGAGCAAAAGACATGGCCTATTGGCTGATGAAATCCGAGCCCGACGAACTCTCGATCAAAGGGCTGGAAAAGCTCGGCAAAGCGCGCTGGGACGGGGTTCGCAACTATCAGGCACGCAACTTCCTGCGGGCCATGGCCGCAGGGGATGAGTTCTTTTTCTATCATTCCAGCTGCCCGGAGCCGGGCATCGCCGGTATCGGCAAGATTGTCGAAGCCGCGTATCCGGACCCGACGGCGCTGGAACCTGAAAGTCATTACTACGACCCGAAGGCAACGGCGGAGAAAAACGCCTGGAGCGCGATCGATGTCGCCCATGTCGAGACGTTTGCCAGGGTGCTGAAGCTCGATTACCTGAAGCAGCAGACGGCGCTGGCCGAATTGCCGCTGGTGCAGAAAGGTTCGCGACTGTCGGTGATGCCGGTGACGCCGGAGCAGTGGGCGGCGGTGATCGCTTTAAAGCCTTGAGTTGTTCATCGCCTGGACTGGCCTCTTCGCGAGCAAGCCCGCTCCCACAGGGTTCTGAGGTGGACATGTGATTGTGCTTCAACACAAAACCACTGTGGGAGCGGCGGTGCGACGATTCGACTTGCTCGCGAAGAGGCCGGTACAGGCGCTAAAAGACTTACTGAATGATCAGATTGTTGAACAACAAATCCTCAACCACCGGCTTGCCGGTTTCGTCGCTCATCACCTGCTGGGTCTGTTTCAGGGCTTCCTGACGCAGCTTTTCCTTGGCCTCGACATTGTTCATCGTCTCGGTGGTCTGCTGGGCGAACAGCGCGACCAATTGATTGCGAATCAACGGTTCATTGGCCTTCACCGCCTTGGCAGCCTCGTCACCGGTCACCCGCAACGCCACATCAGCCTTGTAGACTTTCAGTTTCGGCGTGCCATCCAGGCCGTAGTTGCCCACGAACGGCGGGCTCAGGGTGATGTAACTGACCTTCGGAGCGGTATCTTCTTTGGCTTCCTCGGCCACCGCTGCCACAGGCAGGGACAGGGCCAGCAACAACATGATCCACGCTTTCACAATTCACTCCTTATCCGGTTTGCGGCCTAGCATAACGACCCGCCATGCAAGCACAAGCTTATGGCTGACTATCAGGGCCGGGCATGCTCGTTGACCCTTCGACCCACACACCTACACTTATCGGCCATCACTCCCAAAGGAATAGCCCTGATGAAAGCCGTGCTGTGCAAAGCCTTCGGCCCTGCCGAATCGCTGGTGCTGGAAGACGTCGCCAGTCCTGTCGCGAAGAAGAATGAAATCCTGCTGGAGGTGCACGCCGCCGGGGTCAATTTCCCCGACACGCTGATCATCGAGGGCAAGTACCAGTTCAAGCCGCCCTTCCCGTTTTCTCCGGGTGGCGAAGCGGCCGGCGTGGTCCGCGAAGTCGGCGAGAAGGTCAGCCACCTGAAAGTCGGTGACCGGGTCATGGCCCTGACCGGCTGGGGCAGCTTTGCCGAACAGGTCGCCGTGCCGGGCTACAACGTGTTGCCCATTCCGCCATCCATGGATTTCAACACCGCCGCGGCCTTCAGCATGACCTACGGTACCTCGATGCACGCCCTCAAGCAGCGCGGCAACCTGCAACCGGGCGAAACCCTGCTGGTGCTGGGTGCCTCCGGCGGTGTCGGCCTGGCGGCGGTGGAAATCGGCAAAGCCATGGGCGCCCGGGTGATTGCCGCGGCCAGCAGCGCGGAAAAACTCGCCGTGGCCAAGGCCGCCGGCGCCGATGAACTGATCAACTACAGCGAAACCAGCCTCAAGGACGAAATCAAGCGCCTGACCGATGGCCAGGGCGCCGACGTGATCTACGACCCGGTGGGCGGCGACCTGTTCGACCAGGCCATCCGTGCCATCGCCTGGAACGGTCGTCTGCTGGTGGTCGGCTTCGCCAGCGGGCGCATCCCCGAATTGCCGGTCAACCTGGCGCTGCTCAAGGGCGCGGCGGTGCTCGGCGTATTCTGGGGCTCATTCGCCCAACGCCAGCCGCAGGACAACGCGGCGAATTTCCAGCAGCTGTTTGGCTGGTTTGCCGAAGGCAAGCTGAAGCCGCTGGTGTCGCAGGTGTATCCACTGGGCAATGCGGCGCAGGCGATCAATGATCTTGGCCAGCGTAAAGCAGTCGGGAAAGTGGTAGTGCAGGTTCGCTGAACCCGGCAAAGGGCCCGGACCTCTGGGTCCAGGTTCTTTCCCTACAGTAACTGGCGGATATCTTCCGGCAAAAACCTTACATACCTGGAACCCGGGTTGTTCGAGCATTGCCTGATAATGATCGGCACCTTCCTGTTCATATCCGCGATCAATGACAGACGTCGTTCGGTCGGCAGTGTTGCCGTGGAAAACGCGCTCGACAGATAAGCCCGGACATAATGGAACGCGGCGGAATCGATCCACTGGTACTCCGGGGCACGCGCCAGCGCCGCATTGAGATCGCGACATCTCAATGCCTTGAGCCGCTGATTGAGATGCAACGGTAGATACACATCGAACCCGAATATCATCGGCGCAATGACTTCCTGCTCCTCAGGCTTGCCACCCTCAACGGTCCATGGCTTGAACCGCCACTGCGCTATGGCGACCCGGGCCGCCTCGGCGAAATCAGGGTGATCGCTTTGCAAAATGCTCACCTTGCTGATCGAGCCATTGGCATGTGCCATGAACCTGACCCGGACATTACCGGTGATTCCAGCCCGTTGCAGCGCCGGTGGGTAAATCGGCTTGGGGTTGTTTTCCGGTATCAGGAACACCTCACCTGCGTTGCTTGCAACAGACCAGACAAACAGCAGCACCACGAACACAAACCACCGCATCCTCCTCTCCCCCGCACCTGAAACGCCACAGTTGGCTGTACGGCCAAGGTTAAAGCTCAAGGGTGCTGCACTGAAGGTCACGGCTTCCGGTAACAGAGCAGGACATTTCCCAAAGAATTGCCCTACCCGGGACGGATCAGTCGCGTAAAGCATGGGTGGGTAACGCTTCCTACAACGCCCTTCACTTTCACCTGAGCGACATGTTCATAAAGGAATGCGCGATATCCAACATTTCCGCTGTTTTGCCGATGAGAACCGGTGCTATTTTCGGTAACGAAACTGTAACATTCGCAACCGCAGTCAAAACAAGAAATCTGGAGCTCTTGAATGTTTGCTTTCTTTCGTCCTGCCGCACATCAGGCTCCATTGCCTGAAGAAAAAATAGACAGCACCTACCGACGCCTGCGCTGGCAGATCTTCGCCGGCATCTTCATTGGCTATGCCGGTTACTACCTGCTGCGCAAGAACTTCTCCCTGGCCATGCCGTACCTGATCGACGAGGGTTACTCCCGCGGTCAGCTGGGGCTGGCGATGTCCGCCATCGCCATTGCCTACGGGCTGTCGAAGTTTCTCATGGGCCTGGTGTCCGACCGTTCCAACCCGCGTTTCTTCCTGCCATTCGGTCTGTTGGTGTCGGCTGGTGTGATGTTCATTTTCGGTTTCGCGCCATGGGCAACGTCCAGCGTGACCATGATGTTCATTCTGCTGTTCATTAACGGCTGGGCGCAGGGCATGGGTTGGCCGCCGAGCGGCCGGACCATGGTGCACTGGTGGTCACAGAAGGAGCGTGGCGGCGTGGTGTCCGTGTGGAACGTGGCGCACAACGTCGGCGGCGGCCTGATCGGCCCGCTGTTCCTGATCGGCATGGGCCTGTTCAATGACTGGCATGCGGCGTTCTACGTGCCGGCAGCGGTGGCACTGGCGGTAGCGGTGTTTGCCTTTGTGACCATGCGCGACACCCCGCAATCGGTTGGCCTGCCGCCGATCGAGCGGTACAAGAACGACTACCCGGAAGGCTACGATGCCAGCCACGAAGAGGAATTCAGCGCCAAGGAAATCTTCGTCAAATACGTGCTGCGCAACAAAATGCTCTGGTACATCGCCCTGGCCAACGTCTTTGTCTATCTGCTGCGCTACGGCGTACTGGACTGGGCACCGACCTACCTCAAGGAAGCCAAGGGCTTCACCGTGGATAAAACCTCGTGGGCGTATTTCTTCTACGAGTGGGCAGGTATCCCGGGCACCCTGCTGTGCGGCTGGATGTCGGACAAGATCTTCCGTGGCAACCGCGGCCTGACCGGCATGGTGTTCATGGCGCTGGTGACGGTCGCGACGCTGGTTTACTGGCTCAACCCGGCCGGCAACCCGATGATCGACATGATTGCGCTGCTTTCCATCGGCTTCCTGATCTACGGCCCGGTCATGCTGATCGGCCTGCAGGCGCTGGAGCTTGCACCGAAGAAAGCGGCCGGTACGGCGGCGGGCTTCACCGGCCTGTTCGGTTACCTGGGCGGTTCGGTCGCGGCCAGTGCAGCGATGGGCTACACCGTGGACCATTTCGGTTGGGACGGCGGTTTCGTGCTGCTGGTGGGCGCCTGCCTGCTGGCGATGGCCTTCCTGGCCCCGACACTGCGTCACAAACAAGTCGCCAGTCAGGGCCGCGAAGCACTCGCTTGATCGGCCTTTGATTTACAGCGCTTGAGCCGCGCCTCCAGATTCCGGTCTGGCATGGCGTGGCTACGCAGGGCGTGCGCGGTCTGCTCGACATAATCGCGAGTGGTGCCGTAACGCCCGCAAGCGTTTTCGAACACATGGCTCAACACATGGTCCGGCAGGTTGCCGGCATAGCTGGGCAGATGTCGCTCCAGCACAAACCCCAAGGCCTGAACCTGGCTGCCATCTTCGAGTCGGCAGTTAAGCCAGTGCGGGCGGTAGGAAGGAAATGGCATCTCGCGCTGCCAAAGTGCGTACAGCGACGCTTCGAGTTGCTCTTCGGGCAAGCGATAGGCGAAACCGCTGCAAGAGCCACCGCGATCCAGTCCGAACACCAGGCCGGGCATTTCCGGGGTGCCGCGATGTTCGTGGGACCACAGGTACAACCCGCGATGGTAGCCATGCACCCGGCCGCGAACCCGTTCAACCGCCGTGCATTCAGGCCGCCAGATCAGCGAGCCGTAGGCAAACAGCCACACCGGCCCACCCTTGTGACGGGCCATGGTCGACTGCATCGAGCTGAGCAATTGTTCGTGAGTGAGCTGCGGCCCCAGATCGAGCCGCGGAGGGTAAGCCAGATTCAAAAAAGCAGATTCGATGGCGCTCATGGCGAATAGCGTTCAGCTCCCCGCGGGTGAAGAATTACTTAATAGAACGCACAGCTGTAACAATAAGGCACATATGTTTTAAGGCAATTTGAATGCCATGGCACAGTTCTTAATTAATTGCCTGACTGGAATATAACCTACCGGCATTTATATAAAGTTATAAATACCGATGGGCTATATAGCAGGTTATAAACCTATAACCCTGTAGGAGCGAGCTTGCTCCGGGCGGCGTTCCGACGATGGACTCAAGAACGCTGCGGGCAGCCTGACTTCCCGCGTAATCGTTAACGACCATCGCGAGCAGGCTCGCTCCTACGGGAGGGTGTAGGATCAGGATCTAGGTGCGTAGGCAAATACGTCGGCGCGCATCTGATGGGCGTCCATCCCCGCCTCGACCAACGCATCCAGGGTGCCGTAGACCATGGCCGGCGAGCCACTGGCGTAGACATGCAGGGCCTTGAGATCGGGAAAGTCTTCACAGACCGCTTCATGCAACATGCCGCAGCGCCCTTCCCAACCGCATTGATCGCTGACGACCTTGTGCAGGAACAGGTTGGGCAATTTCAGCCATTCGTTCCAGTGCTCGACTTGATAAAAGTCTTCTGGACGACGCACGCCCCAATACAAATGCACCGGATGCTTGAAACCCGTGGCCCGGCAATGTTCGATCAGGCCGTGAACCTGGCCCATGCCGGTACCGGCGGCAATCAGCACGAGAGGACCGTCCGGCAACTCTTCCAGGTGGGTATCGCCAAACGGCAACTCGACCCGCACCATGCTGTTGCGCTGGAGCTGCTCGATCAGGCTCAGCGCACTGGATTCGCGCGCCAGTACGTGGATTTCCAGGTCGCGCCCCGCATGCGGTGCAGAGGCGAGGGAGAAGGCGGACTTTTCGCCGTTCTCGCGCTCGATCATCAGGTACTGCCCGGCGTGGTAGCGCGGCGGTTTGCCGGCCGGAGCCCGCAGACGCACGCGCCAGGTATCGCCGCCCACGTCCTTGCACTCAATGACCTGACACGACACGCTGCGCACCGGCAGTTCTCCCAAGGCGAGCACGCCATCCCACAGCACGATGCAGTCTTCCAGCGGCTCCGCTATGCAAGTGTAGAACTCGCCATGATCACGCACATTGCCGGCCTGCTCGACCCGACCTTCCACCAGCAGCGCCGCGCACACGTGGCAATTGCCGTTGCGGCAACTTTGCGGGCATTCGTAGCCCAGTCGCCGCGCGCCATCGAGAATCCGCTCGCCGGGCAATATCTCAAGCACTGCTCCGGAGGGCTGCAAGGTTACACGCATCAATCTATTCCTAACTGATTCCAGATGGCATCGATCCGCTGGGTCACCGCATCGTCCTTGACGATGACACGGCCCCACTCACGGGTGGTTTCGCCCGGCCATTTATGCGTGGCATCAAGGCCCATTTTCGACCCCAGGCCGGACACCGGCGAAGCGAAGTCCAGGTAGTCGATCGGTGTGTTGTCGATCATCACCGTGTCACGCTTGGGGTCCATGCGCGTGGTGATGGCCCAGATCACGTCATTCCAGTCCCGGGCGTTGATATCGTCGTCGGTGACGATAACGAACTTGGTGTACATGAACTGTCGCAAAAACGACCAGACACCTAGCATTACCCGCTTGGCATGGCCCGGATACGACTTTTTCATGGTCACGATGGCCATGCGGTACGAGCAACCTTCGGGTGGCAGGTAGAAATCGGTGATCTCCGGGAACTGCTTCTGCAGGATCGGCACGAACACTTCGTTCAGCGCGACGCCGAGGATCGCCGGCTCATCCGGCGGGCGGCCGGTGTAGGTGCTGTGGTAGATCGGCTTGATCCGGTGGGTGATGCGCTCGACGGTGAACACCGGGAAGCTGTCGACTTCGTTGTAGTAACCGGTGTGGTCGCCGTACGGGCCTTCATCGGCCATCTCGCCCGGATGGATCACGCCTTCAAGGATGATTTCGGCGGTGGCCGGCACTTGCAGGTCGTTGCCGCGGCATTTCACCAGCTCAGTGCGGTTACCGCGCAACAGGCCGGCGAAGGCGTATTCGGAAAGGCTGTCGGGCACCGGGGTAACGGCGCCGAGGATGGTCGCCGGGTCTGCACCCAATGCAACGGCAACAGGAAAAGGTTGGCCCGGATGCTTTTCGCACCACTCGCGATAGTCCAGTGCACCGCCACGGTGGCTCAGCCAGCGCATGATGACTTTATTGCGGCCAATCACCTGTTGACGGTAGATACCGAGGTTCTGTCGGTCCTTGTTCGGCCCCTTGGTGACGGTCAGGCCCCAGGTGATCAGCGGCGCGACGTCGCCTGGCCAGCAGGTCTGCACCGGCAACTTCGCGAGGTCGACGTCGTCGCCTTCGATGACCACTTCCTGGCAGATCGCATCTTTGACCACCTTGGGCGCCATCGAGATGATCTTGCGGAAGATCGGCAGCTTGGACCAGGCATCCTTCAGGCCTTTCGGCGGCTCGGGCTCCTTGAGGAACGCCAGCAGTTTGCCGATCTCGCGCAGTTCACTCACCGCTTCCGCGCCCATGCCCAGTGCTACGCGCTCAGGTGTACCGAACAGGTTGCCGAGCACAGGAATGTCAAAACCCGTGGGCTTTTCGAAAAGCAGGGCCGGGCCTTTGGCGCGCAAGGTGCGGTCGCAGATCTCGGTCATTTCCAGTACTGGGGACACCGGAACCTGAATGCGCTTGAGTTCGCCGCGCTGTTCCAGCCCGCTGATAAAGTCGCGCAAGTCGCGATACTGCATGCGTAAGCCTCGTGTTTGGCCGTGGCGTTCGGGGCAGGCAGTTTAGCGCCGAACCCTTCGGTTCAGAACCACGAACTGCCACCTGATCAAAAATCGGATAGCAAAAAGCCGGGTTTCCCCGGCTTTTTGTGCCTGCTCGACTTACTTGCGTTTCATCGACAGGAAGAACTCATCGTTGGTCTTGGTCGTTTTCAGCTTGTCGACCAGGAACTCGATGGCAGCCACTTCATCCATCGGATGCAGCAGCTTGCGCAGGATCCACATGCGCTGCAGCTCGTCGTCGGCGGTCAGCAACTCTTCGCGGCGGGTGCCGGAACGGTTGATGTTGATGGCCGGGAACACGCGCTTTTCAGCGATGCGGCGATCCAGAGGCAGCTCCATGTTGCCGGTGCCTTTGAATTCCTCGTAGATCACTTCGTCCATCTTCGAGCCGGTTTCAACCAGCGCGGTGGCGATGATGGTCAGCGAGCCGCCTTCTTCGATGTTCCGCGCGGCGCCGAAGAAACGTTTCGGTTTTTCCAGGGCGTGGGCATCGACACCACCGGTCAGTACCTTGCCGGAGCTCGGGATCACGGTGTTGTAGGCACGGGCCAGACGGGTGATGGAGTCGAGCAGGATCACCACGTCTTTCTTGTGCTCGACCAGGCGCTTGGCCTTCTCGATCACCATTTCGGCAACCTGCACGTGGCGGGTTGGCGGCTCGTCGAACGTCGAGGCAACCACTTCGCCGCGCACGGTGCGCTGCATTTCGGTTACTTCTTCCGGACGTTCATCGATCAGCAGCACGATCAGGTGAACTTCAGGGTTGTTACGCGCGATGTTCGCGGCAATGTTCTGCAGCATGATCGTCTTGCCCGCTTTCGGCGGAGCAACGATCAGACCGCGCTGGCCTTTGCCGATCGGGGCGCACAGGTCGATGACGCGACCGGTCAAGTCTTCGGTGGAACCGTTACCGGCTTCCATCTTCATGCGCACGGTCGGGAACAGCGGGGTCAGGTTCTCGAAGAGAATCTTGTTTTTCGCGTTTTCCGGACGGTCGAAGTTGATCGTGTCGACCTTGAGCAGCGCGAAATAACGCTCGCCTTCCTTTGGAGGGCGGATCTTGCCAACGATGGTGTCACCGGTGCGCAAGTTGAAACGACGGATCTGGCTCGGCGAGACGTAGATATCGTCTGGACCGGCGAGATAGGAAGCGTCAGCGGAGCGCAGGAAGCCGAAGCCGTCCTGGAGAATCTCCAGCACGCCATCACCGGAGATTTCCTCACCGCTTTTCGCGTGCTTCTTGAGCAGGGAGAAAATCACGTCCTGCTTGCGCGAACGGGCCATATTTTCTATGCCCATCTGTTCGGCCAATTCGAGCAGTTCGGTAATCGGCTTTTGCTTGAGTTCAGTCAGATTCATATAGGAATGACGTAATCATTTATGGAGGGGGGAAATTAAGCTTTTGGCTTAATGAGGCCGCGCCGCAGAGAAGGCGACAGGATCGCGTACTTATTCGAAAAGGAGTGCGTCGGCGACGGCTAGCAGGGGGCAATGGAGAAACCAGTGCGGGGCCGAATGTACCACCTGAGTTTAGGAGCGTCTAGCCCTGAATACGCAAAAAGCCCCGCTATTTGCGGGGCTTTTTCAGGACACTTTGCAACGACGCTTAGATGTTGGCGTCGAGGAAGGCAGCCAGTTGCGACTTCGACAGTGCGCCGACCTTGGTCGCTTCAACGTTGCCGTTCTTGAACAGCATCAGGGTCGGGATACCACGCACGCCATGCTTGGCCGGGGTTTCCTGGTTTTCGTCGATGTTCAGTTTGGCGACGGTCAGCTTGCCTTTGTAGGTCTCGGCAATTTCGTCCAGAACAGGAGCGATCATTTTGCAAGGACCGCACCACTCAGCCCAGTAATCGACCAGTACAGCGCCTTCAGCCTTGAGTACGTCGGCCTCGAAGCTAGCGTCGCTAACGTGTTTGATAAGATCGCTGCTCATGGAATTCTCCAGGGTTGTAAGCAAAAAAACGTGGCCCATCATAGCTGCCCTTCCCTCGTTCAGGAAGCTGCATATGATTGAGTCTCGCTATGGTGTTCCATGAGTTTGGGTATAGCCCGGGTCACACCGTAGCGGGAGCGATGAAGGCGATTCCGGTGCGCAACGCCGCGTTGCGCACGTGCTCGTGCATGGCTTTTTGCGCGGCGCCAGAGGCACGGCGGGCCAGCGCGCGAAGGATCTTGCGGTGCTCCTGCCAGGTTTCCATGGCCCGCTCGGCCCGGATGAACGGTAGTTTCTGGCTTTCCAGGAAGATATCGGCGCTGGCGGTGAGGATACTCAACATTGCCTGATTGCCGCTGGCCAGCAGGATGCGCCGGTGGAATTCGAAGTCCAGGCGCGCCGCCGCTTCGAAATCAGCGGCTTTGAGTTCGTTGCGCATGGCGGCGACATTGTCTTCCAGCGCATCGAGTTCCTCGGTGCTCAAGGTCACGGCCGCCAGCCCCGCGGCAAACCCCTCCAGCGCGTAGCGCAACTGGAAGATATCCAGCGGCGAAGCCTGCGCCGCAAACGGCCAGCCCGGTGCGGCCTCGCCTCGCGGCAACTCCACCGGCGCCTGTACGAACACGCCTTTGCCCGGCTGGATGCTGATGACACCCAGCGCACTCAGGGACGACAACGCCTCGCGCAAAGAAGCCCGGCTTACGCCCAGCTGTACCGCCAGGTCCCGTTGCGAGGGCAAGGCATCCCCCGGCCCGAAGCCCTGTTCGGTAATCAGTTTGCGGATGGCTTGCAGCGCCACTTCGGGTACGGCGCGGGAGATCGAGTTCATGGTTTTCCAGACGAACCAGGCCAATGTGCGCTCAGTTGTAAAGCTATTCGCGACGCCCGGCAAGTCGTGCCCCATGGGGGTTCGGCGATTTCCCCGGCTGCGCCATCGGGGTGCGAAACACAACCTGACTGTTCAGACCAGTAAGACCGTTCGGCACCAGCAAAACCGCGCTCTGGCGCCCCCAAGACCCTATGTTGGCATGGCCCATGCTCTGTCGATCGGCAGAAATCACTTCTTGCCGATTTGGAGATTTGCCATGACCCAGCGTTTCAGCGCCCTCCTCGCAGCCCTGTTTGCCAGCCTGATGATGACCCAGGCACCCGCCCACGCCGACGGTCTGGAGGATGTGGTCAAGCGCGGCGTCCTCAAGGTGGCCGTGCCCCAGGACTTCCCGCCCTTCGGCTCGGTCGGGCCGGATATGAAGCCCCGTGGCCTCGATATCGACACCGCGAAACTGCTGGCCGACCAGCTCAAGGTCAAACTCGAACTGACCCCGGTCAACAGCACCAACCGCATCCCGTTTCTCACCACCGGCAAGGTCGACCTGGTGATTTCCAGCCTCGGCAAGAACCCGGAGCGCGAGAAGGTCATCGACTTCTCCCGCGCCTACGCGCCCTTCTACCTCGCCGTATTCGGTCCGCCAGACGCCGACATCAAGACCCTGGACGACCTCAAGGGCAAGACCATCAGCGTCACCCGCGGCGCCATCGAAGACATCGAGCTGACCAAGGTCGCCCCCGAAGGCGTGACCATCAAGCGCTTCGAAGACAACAACTCGACCATCGCCGCGTACCTGGCGGGCCAGGTCGACCTGATCGCCAGCGGCAACGTGGTGATGGTCGCGATCAGCGAGAAAAGCCCGAAACGCGTGCCGGCGCTGAAAGTGAAGCTCAAGGATTCGCCGGTCTACGTCGGTGTGAACAAGAACGAGCCGGCGCTGCTGGACAAGGTCAACCAGATTCTCGTCACCGCCAAGAGCGACGGTGCACTGGAGAAAAACGCCCTGACCTGGCTGAAAGAACCACTGCCGGCCGACCTCTGATCTCGCGCGCAGGAGAGACGTTATGGCTTATCAGTTCGACTTCTTGCCGGTGGTGAACAACACCGATCTGTTGCTGCGCGGTGCGTTGTTCACCCTTGAGCTGACCGCCATCGGCGCTGTGCTCGGCGTGGGTCTGGGCATCGTCGGGGCGCTGGTGCGGGCGTGGAACATCCGGCCTTTCGCGGGGATTTTCGCGGTCTACGTCGAGTTGATCCGCAATACGCCCTTCCTGGTGCAGCTGTTTTTCATCTTTTTCGGCTTGCCGTCCCTGGGCGTGCAGATTTCCGAATGGCAGGCGGCGGTGCTGGCGATGGTGATCAA
The DNA here is from genome assembly GCF_054343835.1 of Pseudomonas sp. GNP012. Classification (NCBI taxonomy): domain Bacteria; kingdom Pseudomonadati; phylum Pseudomonadota; class Gammaproteobacteria; order Pseudomonadales; family Pseudomonadaceae; genus Pseudomonas; species Pseudomonas sp. GNP012. The sequence goes on from NZ_JBTGUU010000001.1 coordinate 5,237,449, forward strand.
CCTCGGCGCCTATTCGACCGAGATCATCCGCGCCGGCATCCAGGCGATCCCCCGGGGTCAGCTGGAAGCTGCGGCGGCACTGGCGATGACGCGCTTCGAAGCGTTCCGCCATGTGGTGCTGCTGCCGGCACTGGGCAAAGTCTGGCCGGCCCTGAGCAGCCAGATCATTATCGTCATGCTCGGCTCGGCGGTGTGCTCGCAGATCGCCACCGAAGAGTTGAGCTTCGCCGCCAACTTCATTCAGTCGCGCAACTTCCGCGCCTTTGAAACCTACGCCCTGACGACCTTGCTCTATCTGTGCATGGCGCTACTGATCCGCCAGTTGCTGAACTGGATAGGCCAACGGTTCATCGCAAGGAGCAGCCGATGAGTGATTTCACTTTCTGGGACATCGTGCGCAACCTGCTCACCGGCCTGCAATGGACGCTGGCGCTGTCGCTGGTGGCGTTCATTGGCGGCGGGCTGATCGGCTTGCTGATCATGGTCATGCGCATCTCGGGCAAATCCCTGCCGCGCAGCTTTGCCCGCACCTACATCGAATTGTTCCAGGGCACGCCGCTACTGATGCAGCTGTTCCTGGTGTTTTTCGGCGTGGCCCTGGCCGGACTGGAGATTTCGCCGTGGATGGCGGCGGCGATCGCCCTGACGCTATTCACCAGCGCCTACCTGGCGGAGATCTGGCGCGGCTGCGTCGAGTCAATCCCCAACGGCCAGTGGGAAGCCTCGGCGAGCCTGGCGCTGAACCCGCTGGAACAATTGCGCCACGTGATCCTGCCCCAGGCACTGCGCATCGCCGTGGCACCGACCGTGGGCTTCTCGGTGCAAGTGGTCAAGGGCACCGCCGTCACCTCGATCATCGGCTTCACCGAACTGACCAAGACCGGCGGCATGCTCGCCAACGCGACCTTCGAACCCTTCATGGTCTATGGCCTCGTCGCCCTCGGTTATTTCCTGCTCTGCTACCCCCTGTCGCTCAGTGCGCGCTACCTGGAAAGGAGACTGCATGCCTCTGCTTAGAATTTCCGCCCTGCATAAATACTACGGCGACCATCATGTGCTCAAAGGCATCGACCTGAGCATCGAGGAAGGCCAGGTGGTGGCGATCATCGGCCGCAGTGGCTCGGGCAAATCCACCTTGCTGCGCACCCTCAACGGCCTGGAGTCGATCAACGACGGTGTGATCGAAGTTGACGGCGAATACCTCGACGCCGCCCGCGCCGACCTGCGCAGCCTGCGACAGAAAGTCGGCATGGTGTTCCAGCAGTTCAACCTGTTCCCGCACCTGACCGTGGGTGAGAACGTCATGCTGGCGCCGCAAGTGGTGCAGAAGGTGCCAAAGGCCAAGGCTGCCGAATTGGCGCGACAGATGCTGGAGCGGGTAGGCCTGGGTGAAAAGTTCGATGCTTTTCCGGATCGGCTGTCCGGCGGCCAGCAACAGCGGGTGGCGATTGCCCGCGCCCTGGCGATGTCGCCGAAAGTGTTGCTGTGCGATGAAATCACCTCGGCCCTGGACCCGGAGCTGGTCAATGAAGTGCTGAGCGTGGTCCGGCAACTGGCCAGGGAAGGCATGACACTGATCATGGTCACTCACGAAATGCGCTTCGCCCGGGAGGTTGGGGACAAGTTGGTGTTCATGCACCAAGGCAAGGTGCATGAGGTGGGGGATCCGAAAGTTTTGTTCGCCAATCCGCAGACGGCGGAGCTGGCGAACTTCATTGGGATGGTTGAAGCGGCGGTCTGAAGATCTGCGGTGCTATTGACGCCGTCTTCGCGGGCAAGCCCGCTCCCACAGGGTCTTGTGCTGAAATACGATTGCGTATTCGCTGCAAAAACCTGTGGGAGCGGGCTTGCCCGCGAAGAGGCCAGTGGCCGCGCCACTAGAGCCCCGTGGTAAAAGATCGCAGCCTTCGGCAGCTCCTACGCGTTGGCGGCAGCCTTTGATCGTGGCACGATGTCGAGGTTATCGACCGAGACCCCCGACCATGCCGCAATCCCAAGCCAAGAATCTGTCCCTGATCGCCGCAATCGACCTGGGCTCCAACAGCTTTCACATGGTCGTGGCCAAGGCCCAGAACGGCGAAATCCGTATTCTCGAGCGTCTCGGGGAGAAGGTTCAGCTGGCCGCCGGCATCGACGAAGAACGCCATCTCAACGAAGAATCGATGCAGCGCGGGCTCGATTGCCTCAAGCGCTTCGCCCAACTGATCAACGGTATGCCCACGGGGGCCGTGCGCATCGTCGGCACCAACGCCCTGCGTGAAGCCCGCAACCGCGCCGAATTCATCCATCGCGCCGAAGAAATTCTCGGCCACCCGGTGGAAGTCATTTCCGGCCGCGAAGAAGCGCGCCTGATCTACCTCGGCGTGTCCCATACCCTCGCCGACACCCCGGGCAAGCGCCTGGTGGCCGACATCGGCGGCGGCAGTACCGAATTCATCATTGGCCAGCGCTTCGAACCACTGCTGCGCGAAAGCCTGCAGATGGGTTGCGTCAGCTACACCCAGCGCTATTTCAAGGACGGCAAGATCACCCCGGCCCGCTACGCCCAGGCGTACACGGCGGCGCGGCTGGAGATCATGAGCATCGAGCACGCCCTGCACCGCCTGACCTGGGATGAAGCCATCGGCTCCTCGGGCACCATCCGCGCCATCGGTCTGGCGCTGAAGGCTGGCGGCCACGGCACCGGCGAGGTCAACGCCGAAGGCCTGGCCTGGCTCAAGCGCAAACTGATCAAGCTGGGCGATGTCGAAAAAATCGATTTCGAAGGTATCAAACCGGATCGCCGGGCGATCTTCCCGGCGGGCCTTGCGATACTCGAAGCGATCTTCGACTCCCTCGAACTGCAACGCATGGATCACTGCGAAGGCGCCCTGCGCGAAGGCGTGCTCTATGACTTGCTGGGCCGCCACCATCACGAGGACGTGCGCGAACGTACCCTCACTTCGTTGATGGAGCGCTACCACGTCGATCAGGATCAGGCGGCAAGGGTCGAGCGCAAGGCGCTGCATGCGTTTGACCAGGTGGCCGAAGACTGGGACCTGGAAGACGGCGTCTGGCGCGAACTGCTGGGCTGGGCGGCCAAGGTCCATGAAGTGGGCCTGGACATCGCTCACTACCAGTACCACAAGCACGGCGCCTACCTGATCGAGCACTCGGACCTCGCCGGGTTCTCCCGCGAAGACCAGTTGATGCTCGCGCTGCTGGTACGCGGCCACCGTCGCAACATTCCAAAGGACAAGTTCGCCGATTTCGGCGACGACGGCGTCAAATTGATTCGTCTGTGCGTGCTACTGCGTTTTGCGATCCTGTTCCACCACATCCGCGGCACCCAGCAAATGCCCCAGGTGGAACTGAACGCCTATGGCAACAGCCTGGAAGTGGTGTTCCCGGAGAACTGGCTGGACGAAAACCAGCTGACCCAGGCCGACTTTGAAATTGAAGCGCAATGGCTGACCCGGGTCGACATCGTGTTGACCGCTCGCTAAACCGCCGCCCCTGTAGGAGCGAGCTTGCTCGCGAAAAACCTGAAGGCAACGCGTTTATCCAGGCAGTACGCATCATCGTTCACGTCCATCGCGAGCAAGCTCGCTCCTACAGGGAACGGACAGCCGATACAAAAAAGGGCGATCCACATGGATCGCCCTTTTTTCACCCGCTAGTCCCGTTACCGCACCGCCAGAATCGGACTGCCCAAACGCTCCAGCAATGTCGCTTGGGCGCTGCGCGGGTTCTGGTTACCGGTCGGTGTGTTACGGACGTAACGACCGTCCGGCTGCAGGCTCCAGCTGTGGGTGTTATCGGTCAGATACAGCTCCAGCTCTTTCTTGACCCGCATGATCAGTTTCTTGCCTTCCACCGGGAAGCAAGTCTCGACGCGCTTGTCGAGGTTGCGCTCCATCCAGTCGGCACTGGAGAGGAACATCTGCTCATCGCCGCCGTTGAGGAAGTAGAAGACCCGGGTGTGCTCCAGGAAACGGCCAATGATCGAACGCACATGGATGTTGTGGGAAACCCCGGCGATGCCCGGCCGCAGGCAGCACATGCCACGCACCACCAGATCAATGCGCACGCCTGACTGGCTGGCCTTGTACAGCGCGCGGATGATCTTCGGATCGGTCAGCGAGTTGAACTTGGCGATGATGTGCGCCGGTTTGCCGTCGAGGGCGAACTGGGTTTCCCGGGCAATCATGTCGAGCATGCCCTTTTTCAGGGTGAACGGTGCGTGCAACAACTTCTTCATGCGCAGCGTCTTACCCATGCCGATCAACTGGCTGAACAATTTGCCGACGTCTTCGCACAAGGCGTCGTCGGAGGTCAGCAGGCTGTAGTCGGTGTACAGGCGGGCGTTGCCGGCGTGGTAGTTGCCGGTGCCGAGGTGCGCATAACGCACGATCTCGCCCGCTTCGCGACGCAGGATCAGCATCATCTTGGCGTGGGTCTTGAAGCCGACTACGCCGTAGATCACCACCGCACCGGCCGCTTGCAGTCGGCTGGCCAGTTGCAGGTTGGATTCTTCGTCGAACCGCGCACGCAATTCGATGACCGCCGTGACCTCCTTGCCGTTACGCGCCGCATCCACCAGCGCATCGACGATTTCCGAGTTGGCGCCGGAGCGGTACAGGGTCTGGCGCACCGCCAGTACGTGTGGGTCCTTGGCGGCCTGGCGCAGCAGGTCGACCACCGGGGTGAACGACTCGAACGGGTGCAGCAGCAGGATGTCCTGCTTGCTGATCACACTGAAAATGTTCTCGCTGTTCTGCAGCAGTTTCGGGATCTGCGGGGTGAACGGCAGGTATTGCAACTCGCGCTGGCTGTCCAGGCCGGTGATGCTGAACAGCCGTGTCAGGTTCACCGGACCGTTGACCTGGTACAACTCGGTCTCGCTCAGGTTGAACTGCTTGAGCAGGTAGTCGGACAGGTGTTTCGGGCAAGTGTCGGCCACTTCCAGGCGTACCGCGTCACCGTAGCGGCGGGAGAACAGCTCGCCGCGCAAGGCGCGGGCCAGGTCTTCGACGTCTTCGGAGTCCAGCGCGAGGTCGGCGTTGCGGGTCAGGCGGAACTGGTAGCAACCCTTGACCTTCATGCCCTGGAACAGGTCATCGGCGTGAGCGTGGATCATCGACGACAGGAATACATAGTTGTCGCCAGCGCCGCCGACTTCTTCCGGCACCTTGATGATGCGCGGCAGCAGGCGCGGTGCCGGGATGATCGCCAAACCGGAGTCGCGACCGAAGGCGTCGATACCTTCGAGCTCGACGATGAAGTTCAGGCTCTTGTTCACCAGCAAGGGGAACGGGTGCGTAGGGTCGAGGCCGATAGGGGTGATGATCGGTGCGATCTCGTCGCGGAAATAGCGGCGCACCCAGGTCTTGAGCTTGGTCGTCCAATTGCGGCGACGTATGAAGCGGACCTGATGTTTCTCCAGCTCCGGCAACAGAATGTCGTTGAGGATCGCGTACTGACGGTCGACGTGACCGTGTACCAGTTCGCTGATGCGCGCCAATGCCTGATGCGGTTGCAGACCATCGGCGCCTGCCTGTTCACGTGCGAAGGTGATCTGCTTCTTCAGGCCGGCAACGCGAATTTCGAAGAACTCGTCCAGGTTGCTGGAGAAGATCAGCAGAAACTTCAGCCGCTCCAGCAATGGGTAGGACTCGTCCAGCGCCTGCTCCAGCACGCGGATGTTGAACTGCAGTTGCGACAGTTCGCGGTGGATGTACAGGCTACTGTCATCCAGACCGGGAATGGCCACCGCCGGTGCTGTCGCAGCGGGTTCGACGACCGCCGCGGGCGGAGCTGGCTCCAGCTCCGGCGGGGTCTCGTCGACTTGCTCCACCACCGGTTGAGCGTCTTTTACGGCAACTTCAGTGAGTACTTCGGTATTCATCGAATGTTCCTGGGAGGGCTATTTTTGCTCTCGTAACAATTGAGCGGCACGAACGGCAAAGTACGTCAGGATGCCATCGGCACCTGCACGTTTGAAAGCGGTCAGCGACTCGAGGATAACCCCTTCGCTCAACCAGCCATTCTGGATTGCCGCCATGTGCATGGCATATTCGCCGCTGACTTGATAGACAAACGTCGGCACTTTGAATTCTTCTTTGACCCGGCACAGGATGTCGAGGTACGGCATGCCTGGCTTGACCATGACCATGTCCGCGCCTTCTGACAAGTCCGCCGCGACTTCGTGCAGGGCTTCGTTGCTGTTGGCCGGGTCCATCTGATAGGAGGCCTTGTTGGCCTTGCCCAGGTTCAGCGCCGAACCGACCGCATCGCGGAACGGGCCGTAATAGGCGCTGGCGTACTTGGCCGAGTAGGCCATGATCCGCACATTGACGTGACCGGCCACTTCAAGGGCTTCGCGGATCGCCTGGATGCGACCGTCCATCATGTCCGATGGGGCCACGACCTGAGCGCCGGCTTCGGCGTGGGACAGGGCTTGCCTGACCAGTGCGTCGACGGTGATGTCGTTCTGCACGTAGCCTTCTTCATCAAGAATGCCGTCCTGGCCGTGGGTGGTGAACGGATCCAGGGCGACGTCGGTGATCACGCCCAGCTCAGGGAATTGCGCACGCAGCGCACGGGTGGCGCGCTGGGCGATGCCCTCGGGGTTCCAGGCCTCCTCAGCATCCAGAGACTTGAGTTGCGAAGGCGTCACCGGGAACAGCGCCAGCGCCGGAATCCCCAGTTCGACCCACTTGGCCGCCTCTTCCAGCAACAGGTCGATGGTCAGGCGTTCGACGCCCGGCATCGAAGCCACCGCTTCGCGACGGTTTTCACCGTCCAGAACGAACACCGGCAGGATCAGGTCGTCGACGGTCAGGACGTTTTCACGGACCAGTCGACGCGAGAAGTCGTCACGACGGTTGCGGCGCAGGCGGGTTGCGGGGAACAGACGGTTGGCGGGGGTAAAGCTCACGGCAGACTCCTGAGCCCGCGCAGACGGGCGAGCGTGACAGTTATAAGTGCCCATTATGACGAACGTATGACAGTTATGTGCACCCTGCGACGTGTAGCCGCATTCCATTGTCGTTGTAGGAAATGTTCACGTCGAGACACATTTGGACACTTTCCTGAATGTGTCCGAAGGGTTAGGCTGCGCGTTCATTTCGCCAGCACCCAGACAATGCTCCAACAATTTCTGCATGACTTCGGCTACTTTGCCCTTTTTCTAGGCACGTTCTTCGAAGGCGAAACCATCCTGGTACTCGCGGGTTTCCTCGCGTTCCGTGGATACATGGACATCAACCTGGTGGTGGTCGTGGCCTTCTTCGGCAGCTATGCCGGCGACCAGCTGTGGTATTTCCTGGGACGCAAGCACGGTCGAAAACTGCTGGCGCGCAAGCCGCGCTGGCAGATGATGGGTGATCGGGCGCTGGAGCACATTCGCAAGCATCCGGACATCTGGGTACTGAGCTTCCGCTTCGTTTACGGTTTACGTACGGTCATGCCGGTGGCCATCGGGCTGTCGGGCTATCCGCCGGGCCGTTACCTGCTGCTCAACGGCATTGGCGCGGCGATCTGGGCCGCAGCCCTGGCAGCGGCCGCTTACCATTTTGGCGCAGTGCTCGAAGGCATGCTCGGCAGTGTGAAGAAGTACGAACTTTGGGTGCTCGGCGCCCTGCTGGTCCTGGGCCTCGTGCTGTGGCTGCGCCGGCGCTTCAAGAATGCCCGCCTGGCCAAGCAGGTCTATGCCGACGAGCAGGCCCTGAAAGCTGCGCGGTCCAATACCGAAGGCCCTACGACGCCAACCGAGTGATGCGGTTTCTGCAACAGTAGAGACCGATGCCGCTCAACAGGCTGTAACTGAGCAGGCCGACCCAGCCCACGGCGCTGGCCGGCCACAGCCCCACCATCGGGGCCAGCCATGCCAATGGCAGATTCGACGCCAGCCGTACCAGCTCCAGCTTCAACGCCCACGGGCGATTCTCCAGGGCCACGCCCAGCACAAACAGACCGAACGCCACCGCTCCCCAGCCCAGCACCAGGGCGGTGACTGACAGCTTCGGTTCGAGATTCATCAAGTAGCTGCCCAGTGCGATATAGACGCAGAACTGCAACAGGACGTAGCGCTGCAGACGCCCGTCCAGCGGCACCTCGAATTTGCGGAACTGGCTCAGGTCCGGCTTGTTCATCGGGTATCTGGCCGCCACGTCCGCCGGGCGCCAGCCCGTGCGCATGAACCAGATCCGCAGCTTGTCCCAGGTGCTTTCGGCACGCCGCGCATCGGCCCACAACTGCGCGTAGAACTGCACGTTCGCCCACAGGGGATTCCAGCTCGCCAGCGGCGTGGTCACGCCAAAGACCACCGGCTCGTTGTCGTCTTCTTCCTGGAACGAGCCGAACAGACGGTCCCAAATAATGAACACGCCGCCGTAGTTGCGATCCATGTAGAGAGCGTTCTGTGCATGGTGGGCCCGATGATTGGATGGCGTGACAAAAAACCATTCGAACCAGCCAAGCTTGGGAATGTGCCGTGTATGCACCCAGAACTGATACAGCAGGTTCAGCGCCGCGACACTGACGAACACCAGCAGCGGCACGCCAAACACCGCCATCGGCAGATAGAAGATCCAGCCCAGGAGGAATCCGGTACTGGTCTGGCGCAACGCCGTGGACAGGTTGTAGTCCTCGCTCTGGTGATGCACCGAATGCGCGGCCCAGAGAATGTTGCGCTCGTGGCCCAGGCGATGCAGCCAGTAGTAGCAGAAATCGTAGAAGACGAAGGCAAACACCCAGGTCCAGACGCTGTCGGCCGACAACTCGAACAGCGCCAGATGCTTGAAGGCGAACGCGTAGGTCACCAGTCCAATGCTTTTGGTCAGCAGTCCCGTGGTGGTCGACAGCACGCCGGTGCTGATGCTGTTGATCGCGTCAGCCACCCGATAGTTGCTCACCCCGCGCCTGTGGTCGGCCAGCAGTTCGAGGGCGATCAGTGCAAAGAAGAACGGCACCGCGTACAGAATGAAGTCCATGACGCGCCCTGATCGGAATCCTGAAGACAAATGCTATGTGTAACTGCGAATTAACCCTATGGCAACGAGTGACAAATTAGTGGACATTTAACGCCATGAATCTGGAGAAAAGCCCATGAGCAAAAAAGTTGCAGTGATCCTTTCCGGTTGTGGCGTGTACGACGGCGCCGAGCTCCACGAGAGCGTCATCACCCTGTTGCGCCTGGATCAACGCGGGGCGCAGGTGCAGTGCTTCGCACCGAACATCGCGCAGTTGCATGTAATCAATCACCTGACCGGCGAAGAAATGCCCGAAACGCGCAATGTGCTGGTCGAATCTGCGCGGATTGCCCGGGGCAACATCCAGGACATCCGTGACGCAAACGTCGATGACTTCGACGCGCTGATCGTGCCCGGCGGCTTCGGCTCAGCCAAGAACCTGTCCAACTTCGCCATTGAAGGTGCCGGCTGCACCGTTCAACCGGATGTCCTGGCCCTGACCGAAGCCTTTGCCGAGGCCGGCAAGCCGGTGGGGTTGATGTGCATTTCCCCTGCCCTGGCGGCCAAGATCTACGGTCCCGGCGTCACCTGCACCATTGGCAATGACACCGACACCGCTGCCGCGATGAACAAGATGGGCGCGACCCATACCGATTGCGCGGTCAGTGACATCGTCGAAGACAAGGCACGCAAACTGGTGAGCACCCCGGCCTACATGCTGGCGCAATCGATCAGTGAAGTGGCGTCGGGGATCAACAAGTTGGTAGACCGGGTACTGGAACTGACCCACGAAAACGACGCCTGACACACTGCAGGAGCGAGCTTGCTCCGGGCGGCGATCCGACGATGGATGTGAGAGCACCGCGTTCATCCAGCCAGCACTCGTCATCGTTGACGTCCATCGCGAGCAAGCTCGCTCCTACAGGGGTTCAGGCCTTGCGGGATAACCTGGTCAAGATCCGGTCCAGCGCATTGGCAAACGCCTGTTTCTCACGCTCGCCAAACGGCGCTGGCCCACCCCCCATCTGCCCCTGTTCGCGCAAATCGGTGAACAGGTTGCGCACCGCCAGCCGCTCCCCCATGTTCTGCGCGTCAAATTCCTTGCCCCGCGGGTCGAGCGCTGCCACGCCCTTCTTCACCAGACGATCGGCCAGCGGCACATCGCTACAGATCACCAGTTCACCAGGCACCGCGTGCTCCACCAGGTAATCGTCCGCCGCATCCGGGCCGCTCGGCACCACGATAAGCTTGACCAGCGCCAGCCCCGGCTTGGTCTGCGGCTGCCCGGCCACCAGCACCACTTCGAACTGGCGCTTGAGGGCGAACTTCACCACCAGATCCTTGGCCGCCCGTGGACAGGCATCGGCATCGATCCATACACGCATTGGTTTTTCCTCTGTTGAAAAGCATCACGGGCAGGCCAAGCGCCACTAAACCTGTGGGAGCGTGGCTTGCCCGCGAAAGTGAGCGAAGCGAATGCCGTTTAAGAAACCTGCACCCGCTGCCTCTCAACCATCCGACTACGCGCATACAACACGACAATCGCAATGATTGCCACGGCCTGAGCACTCAGCGAGTAGGCATCGGCGTGGATCCCCAGCCAGTCAAAGTCAAAGAACGGCACCGGCCGCGTGCCGAAAATCCCGGCTTCCTGCAGCGCTTTCACACCATGCCCGGCAAACACCACCGACAAGGCGCACAGCAGACCCGCGTTGATGCTGAAGAACAGCGCCAGCGGCAACTTCGCCGATCCGCGCAAAATCACCCAGGCCAGGCCGACCAGCAGCACCACCGCCGTGGCCCCACCGGCCAACACGGCGTTGTGCCCTGCGGGACCTGCCTGCAGCCACAGGGTTTCGTAGAACAGAATCACTTCGAACAGTTCGCGATACACCGAGAAAAACGCCAGGGTCGCAAAGCCGAAACGCCCACCGCCACCCACCAGGCTGGTCTTGATGTAATCCTGCCAGGCCGCCGCGTGACGACGGTCATGCATCCACACACCCAGCCACAGCACCATGACACTGGCAAACAACGCCGTCGCGCCTTCCAGCAACTCGCGCTGCGAACCGCTGACATCAATCACATAGGCTGCCAGCGCCCAGGTGCCCAACCCGGCCAGAAACGCCAGCCCCCAACCGACGTTGACGCTGCGCACCGCCGCCTGTTGGCCCGTGTTTCGCAGGAAGGCAAGGATCGCGGCCAGCACCAGGATCGCCTCCAGACCTTCGCGCAGCAGAATCAGCAAGCCGGAAATGTAACTCAGCGACCAGCTCAAACCGTCGCTACCCAGCAAGTCGGCCGAGGCCTTCAACTTGTCCTTGGCCGCGTCCAGGCGCTGCTCGACCTCGCTCACCGACAAGCCGTCCTGCAACGACTGACGGTAGGCCATCAGGGATTTTTCCGTGTCTTTACGCACGTTGGCGTCAATGTTATCCAGCGAGCTCTCGACCAGCTCGAAGCCTTCCAGATACGCGGCTACCGATAAGTCATAAGCCTGATCATGCTCACCGGCACGATACGCCGCGATGCTCTTGTCCAGGGTGGCCGCCGTGTAGTTAAGCAGTTGTGCCGGGCCACGCTTGACCTGGGGCGGTTGCGCCCGCTGGGCACGGAACGTCGCGGCGGCTTGCGGGCCTTCGACAGCCTGCACTTCGGCCGGAGTCTGACGGGCCAGGTCGGCAATGTTGTAGGTTTTGTCAGCACTGGCCGTCGCCGGGGTGCTGCTGAAGCTGGCGATATAGGTGGCCAGATCCCAACGCTGACGATCATCCAGCTGGTCGGCGAAGGCCGGCATGTCAGTGCCTTCAATGCCTTGACCGAGGGTGCTGTAGATCGCGTAGAGACTCAGGCGGTCCAGCCGTGAAGCATCACGCAGATCGGTCGGCGCTGGCGTCATGCCGACACCCGCCGGGCCGTCGCCGGCCCCTGTATCGCCATGGCAGACCGAACAATGCTGAGCGTACAGCGGTGCGCCACGCACCGGGTCCGGCGTAATGACCGGGGCTTGGCTGACTTCATAGGCCACGGCCAGCTTCGCACCCAGTTGCCGGGCCTGGCGTGCAACTTCGGCACCGTCCTGATGGGCATCAATGGAATTTCCCAGCGCGGCCAGGCTTTGCTCCAGCGCGGCTTTTTCCAGCTTGGCCGGCATGGCTGCAATCAGACTTCCCAGCGTCCTGACCGACTCTTGCTGCGCGCGAAATCCGGACGGGTCCGTGATGCCGCCCGCCTGCACCGTGCCCGGGTAATCCGCGCCGATGTAATCGAGCAAGTGCAGCGCCTGCGGCGTACCTTCGGCGGAGGCGGCCAGCAGTTGAAAGCTGCACGCAGCCAACAGCGGCAGCAACAGCCAGGCCAGGAAACGGGAGGGGGAAATCATGAATGAATCTCAATTTGAAAAACGAAGTTACATATTGTTATCGCCCAACGGCTTTCGCTCAAGCTTTGTTGATACTTCTTCGTAATTGCATCGGTTTCGGGAACGGCTCCTCAAACGAAAAAGGCGACCATCAGGGTCGCCTTTTTTGTCAGTCGCCGTTCTACACGGCGGCTCTGCGCAACGTCGCCATAAACGCCGCCGCCCCGATGAACAGCCCGGCAAAGGTCCGGTTCATGCGTTTTTGCTGTTTCGGTGTGCGTAACAGACGCAGCACCTTGGACGCCAGACCGGTGTAGCCGGCCATGACGATCAGGTCGACGCAGACCATGGTCACGCCGATCACCAGATACTGAATCAGCAGCGGAGCATAGGGATCGATGAACTGCGGCAGCACCGCCAGCATGAACACCAGCGCCTTGGGGTTACTGATGTTCACCAGAAAACCACGGAACACCAAGGCCATCGGCTTGCCGATCTGGCGCATTGAGGCGTCATCGCTCATATCGCTGGGCAGCGCACGCCATTGCTTGATCGCGAGGTAGACCAGGTACGCCACGCCAAACCATTTGATGGCGTAGAAGGCCGTGGCCGACGCGGTGAGAATGGCGCCGACACCGGCACCGACGATGGCGATCTGCAAAGCCAGGCCCAGTTGCAGGCCCAAGGCGTTCCAATAGCCGCGCCAGAAGCCGTATTGCAGGCCGCTGGACATCGACGCAATGGCGCCGGCACCGGGGGACAGGCTGATCACCCAGCAGGCGGCAAAAAACGCCAGCCATGTTTGAAGCTCCATTGCACACCTCGACTCAGACTCGTGACAGATGTCTAAGCTAATGCGGCTTTGATTGGATGACTACCGATTTTTTGTAGGACATGGCGACGGCCGACCAGCGCTCAGTGCTTGAGGGCCCCTTCGCGAGCAAGCCCGCTCCCACATCAGACCGATGTCGCTAATAAGAACGCGATCACCTGTGGGAGCGGGCTTGCTCGCGAAAGCGGTGTATCAGGCAGCAGAAGGTTTACTTTTCAAACCCGCTGGAAGGAAACACATCCGTCCCGCGCCAGCGCCGCACCGAACGCTGGAAGAACAAACTGTTGGGCACCTGCACCATGGCGCTGCCAGTGCCAAGTTCTTCGGCCTCGAGCAACGTGGTGTAAAGAAGATTGATCGCCACCACCCGGCCTTTGACGCCGGGCTTGTCGGTGGTGTCCACCAACTCGACCACGTCACCTATGCGGAACGGGCCGACGGTAAAGATAAGGATCGCGCACAACAGGTTCGAGAGCACGCTCCACATGGCAAAAAACGCCACCGCCGCGACCGCGACGAAACCGGACAACGCGGTCCAGAGCACCGTGGCCGATACACCGAGTCGTTCCAGCACGAAAATCAGCGCACTGCCCATGATCAGCCAGCGCAAGCCGCCCCGCAGCGGCATGATCAGTTGCGGCGGAAACGGGTAACGCTCACCGAGACGGGTCAGGCCTTTGGCGACGAAGCGCTGGGTGAAGTAGCCGGCGATCAGGATCAGCAGGATTTGCACGCCAAGCCAGATCGGCTCGACCCACACCGCCGGCAACGGCAGTTTGAAGGCGTCCATCAGGACAGCGCCTCCAGCTCCGCCTGCATGCTTTCCAGCAATTCCAGGGCCTCCATCCACGCCTCTTCCAGCTCCGCTTCACGCACTTTCAGCCTGGCCTGCTCGGCCAGCAGATCGCGCAATTCGTTCTTGCGCGCCGGCTCGTAAATGTCGCTGTCGCCGAGGCTGGTATCGACCTTCGCCAGTTTTTCGTGGAGCTTGCCCAGTTCGGCTTCAAGCTTGTCAGCCTCACGCTTGTGTGGGGCCAGTTGCTGACGCAACGCCGCTGCGGCCTGACGCTGGGCTTTTTTGTCGGTCTTGTCCGGATTGACCGGGGTGCTGCTGACCGGGGCATTGCGCTGGCGATACTCCACCAGCCAGCGGGTGTAGTCCTCCAGGTCGCCGTCGAACTCCTCGACCTTGCCGTCCGCCACCAGATAGAAATTGTCGGTGGTGCTTTTGAGCAGATGACGATCGTGAGAGACCACCAGTACCGCACCACTGAACTCCTGCAGGGCCATGGTCAGCGCCAGGCGCATTTCCAGGTCCAGGTGGTTGGTCGGTTCGTCGAGCAGCAACAGGTTCGGCCGGTCCCAGGCAATCAACGCCAGGGCCAGGCGCGCCTTTTCACCACCGGAAAAATTCAGCACCGGCTCGTCGATCCGCGCGCCACGGAAGTCGAAACCGCCGAGGAAGTCGCGCAGAGTCTGTTCGCGCTCGGTCGGTGCCAGGCGCTGCAAGTGCAGCAACGGGCTGGCCTTGGAATCCAGAGAGTCGAGCTGATGCTGGGCGAAGTAACCGACCACGGTGTTCTCGCCACGGGTCAGGCGACCGGCCAATGGCGAGAGTTCACCGGCGAGGTTCTTGATCAGGGTCGATTTACCGGCACCGTTAGGGCCGAGCAGACCGATTCGCGCACCCGGGGTCAGTTGCAGCTTGACCTTCTCCAGCACGGCTTTGTCACCGTAACCCAGGCGGGCATCGGACAGGTCGATCAGCGGGCTGGAAATCTTCTGCGATTCGCGGAAGACGAAGTCGAACGGCGAATCGACGTGGGCAGCGGTCAGCTCTTCCATCCGCTCCAGGGCCTTGATCCGGCTCTGAGCCTGACGGGCCTTGGTGGCCTGGGCCTTGAAGCGGGCGATGTAGCTTTCCATGTGCGCACGTTGCGCCTGCTGCTTCTCGTAGGCTTGCTGTTGCTGGGCCAGGCGTTCGGCACGGGCGCGCTCGAAGGCGCTGTAGCCACCGCGGTACAGGGTGATCTTGCGCTGATCGACGTGGGCCACGTGGTCAACCACGGCATCGAGGAAGTCCCGATCGTGGGAGATCAGCATCAGGGTGCCCGGATAGCTCTTGAGCCACTCCTCAAGCCAGATGATGGCGTCGAGGTCCAGGTGGTTGGTCGGTTCGTCGAGCAGCAGCAGGTCCGATGGGCACATCAAGGCCTGCGCCAGGTTCAGACGCATCCGCCAGCCACCGGAGAAATCCCCGACCTGGCGATCCATCTGCTCGTTGGTGAACCCAAGACCGGCCAGCAACTTGCGCGCCCGGGCGTCGGCGGTGTAACCGTCGGCGCTGTCGAGTTCCGAATGCAGGCGGGCCTGTGCGGCACCGTCATGGGCCGCTTCGGCTGCCGCCAGGTCGCGTTGCACCTGGCGCAGGCGCAGGTCGCCATCGAGCACGTAGTCAACCGCCAGGCGTTCGAGGGTGTCGACCTCCTGGCGCATGTGGGCGATACGCCAGTCGGCCGGCAGGAAGCAATCACCCGAGTCCGGGTGCAGCTCGCCCCGAAGCAAGGCGAACAGGCTCGATTTGCCGGCGCCATTGGCACCGATGAGGCCGGCTTTCTGGCCGGCGTGCAGGGTCAGCTCGGCGTCTTCTAGCAGACGTTGCGGGCCACGCTGTAAAGTCAGGTTCTGAAGTCGAATCATAATGGCGGCGGAGTCTACCAGCTTCGCTCGCAACTGGCGCGAGTAGCACTATGTCCTCTGACCTGTGGAGCTTTTCCCTGACCACTTACGCCCGCCCCGGTGTTGAGCAGGCATGCCTGCAATTGCAATCGGCGGGGGTCAATGTGTGTCTGCTGCTGTGTGGTGCGTGGCTGGGACAACGAGGCGTGGCTTTCGATGAGCAGCGCTTGCAGCAGCTGCGCAGTGTGGCCCTGGCGTGGGATACCGATATCGTGCGGCCGTTACGCACCTTGCGCACACAATGGAAGGCCGGGGCTACGCAAGACGCAGATTTGCATGCTATGCGTGAACAAGTGAAGGCACTCGAACTGGAAGCCGAACGGCATCTGTTGTTGCGGCTGGAGAGAGCGGCGCAGAGTTGGCCGCAAAATGCCGAGACCGATCTGGCGGCCTGGCTGGAAGGTGCGGCGGCCGAGGCCGCCCACCTGCACCGCGACGCGCTGCATCAGCTGCGCGTCGCGGTAACCGGCACTTAGGAAGCGCTGGTTGGGGTGGATGCTGCGATCGATGCGGCGGCCGGCGTTGGCGCTGGCGTGGCTGTCGAGGTGGCTGCAGCTAAAGCAGACGTTGCTGCCGGAGCCGGGTTGGCTGGCTTGGCAACTGGCGCGGTGGGTGGCTTGGCAGCAACCGGCTTCTTCACTGCAGGTTTGGCTGCGGGTTTTGCAGCAGGCTTTGCAGCAGCCGGCTTGGCGGCAACTGGCTTGGCAGCGGCTGGCTTGGCGGCAACGACTGGTTTCGCTGCAGCTGGTTTTGCGGCTGGTTTAGCAGCAGGTTTGGCAGCCGCTTTTGCAGCAGGTTTTGCCGCTGGCTTGGCTGCTGGTTTAGCGGCCGGTTTTGCAGCGACAGGTTTTGCAGCCGGCTTGGCAGCAGGTTTCGCAGCAGCGGTGCGGGCAGCTGGTTTAGCAGCCGGTTTTGCCGCTGGTTTTGCAGCAGCGGTTTTTGCAGCAGCAGGACGTGCAGCGGCAGGTTTGGCAGCCGTGGTTTTAGCAGCCGGTTTTGCGGCGCTGGCAGCGGCCGGTTTTCTCGCTGCAGGTTTTGCCGCTGGTTTTGCAGCAGCGGTTTTAGCTACCGGTTTGGCAGCTGCCGGTTTTGCAGCAGCAGGCTTGGCCGGTGCTTTTGCAGCCGCCGGTTTGGCAGCGGCTTTCTTCGCAGGTGCCGCAGCAGGCTTGGCCGCACGCAATGACAACACCTTGCCGACAGCCTCTTGTACACGACCGACGCCCTGGGCCAGTTTCAGGCTTTCCTGGGCATCGCGCTTGAGTTGCAGAATGTAGCCGCGGGTTTCCGATTGACGATCCTTGAGTGCATCGAGCAGCGCCTCAAGATCGGTCACTGCGCCCTTGGCCTTGGCTTGCGCCTTGGCTTTTCCGGCCGCCGCAGCGTCCTGCAATTTGGTGCGGGACTTGTGCAGTTTTTCTTGCGCTTTTCCGCGCTGCTTTTCCAGTTTGGCGAGCAGTTTTTCAGCATCAGCCAAGGCTTCGGAACAAGCGGTTTCCAGATGCTCGAGCAGGCTGCCCGAGAGTTGTTGGAGCAGGTGCAATGGAGTGCTTACTGGCTTCTTGGTGGCCGACATGGTTTACCTCCTGGCTGAAGTGAGTGCGGCTCATACTAGACCTCTGTAGCAACCGCCGCTAGGGCATGTTGACACTATCGAAAGCGTTGCGTTGCAAAGGACTGAAAAACTTCTGCGTCGGCGTGAAAGCAGTTCACCGTTGCGCGCATTCTCACTGGCATAATCGCCCGCAATTCAGGTCGGAGAGTGCCCATGTCGCGCCACCTTTTTTTATCGCTGTGCGTGTTTTTTTCGGTCGCCCAGGCCGCCGAAAAAACACAGGAAAATGAAGCCCACGATCTCGCCTATAGCCTGGGTGCAAGCCTTGGCGAACGCTTGCGCCAGGAGGCTCCCGATCTGCAACTCCAGGCACTGGTCGATGGATTGCAACAAGCCTATCAGGGCAAGCCGCTGGCGCTGAAAGACGAGCAGATCCAGCAGATACTGACCGAGCATGAAGCGCGGATTGCCATGCAGTCAGCCGAGCCGCAAAGCGAATTGGCACAGGAAAAGGAACAGCGTTTTCTCGCCGCCGAGAAAGCCAGGCCCGGCGTGCGCGAACTGGCTGACGGCGTGCTGCTGACCGAGTTGACGCCGGGCGCAGGCGCCAAGGCAGGACCCAACGGCAAGGTGCAGGTGCTGTACATCGGTCGCTTGCCCGACGGTACGGTGTTCGATCAGAACAGTCAGCCTCAATGGTTCGGTCTCGACAGCGTGATCGCCGGATGGCGCAGCGCCTTGCAAAACATGCCGGTCGGGGCGAAATGGCGACTGGTGATTCCATCGGCCCAGGCCTATGGCGCCGAGGGTGCCGGTGACGTGATCGCACCGTTCACACCGCTGGTGTTTGAAGTCGAATTGCGCGGTGCCACCGGCTGACCACACAAACGAAAAACGGCGTGCCTTGGCACGCCGTTTCGAGATCTTGCAGAAAGCGCTTCAGGCCTGAACCGAATCGGCTTCCTTGTGGGCTGTGTGCAACACTTCGATCAGGCAGTCTTCCAGCTCGAAGCGTTCATGCAGCAGGCCACCCAGTTCCTTGAATTTCTCGGCGACGCATTTGCCTTCATCGCACAGGTCATTGAACGCGAGCAGCTTCTCGGTGATGACGTCGATGCGCGGATAGATCGTCTCGGCGAGCTCCAGGCCACGCGTGTCGTTGAAGGCCTTGGCCTCCCCCGTCAGCTGCTCGTAGATCTCGAAGTGCCCGGCCGATACATAATCGACCAGCACGCCGCAGAACTCCTGCAAAGGCTTGCGGTTCTCACCCAACGCCTCAGGCTTTGCGCCAAGAACGTCATAGGCCCCGATCAGTTCGTGTCGTTCCTGCAACCAGCGATCGATCAGCAGGTGCACTCCACCCCAGCGTTCCTGAGCATTCTGACAACTTTCGAGCATGGTGATCTCTCTTCCCTTGTGGGTCAGCTGCTCTATGCCCGCACGCCTCTTGTAACATCGGTGGGCGGTCAGGCAGAGCGTCATCGAGCAACATAATTCCAATGACACGTGCGGGCCAGATTATGCCCGCACGACACTGGCTTCAAGGTACGCAGGCGATAAAGTTCATACAAGTGTTTAATCGCCGGCAAAGGCCCGGTGCGACGACTCGTCGCTGAGTGGTCGCTGATAGCTGATCCAGACCTGTCGCAACGACTGGTAAACAGCCAGAATCATCATCGCGACGAAGAACAGCAGACTCCACTCCGTGAGACTCAGGTCAAACAGCGTCCATGAAATTTCCACACAATCGACAGCGCCCTTGAACACTTGCTGCAGGACGGAGAGCAGCGCAGAACCGGCGAACAGATCCGCCAGATGGGTCGAGCACACCGCTGCCTGTTCCATCGGAAGGCTTTGCAGCAAAACCTGTCGCCACGCCGTGACAGTGCCGGCCAGGCTGAAACCAAGACAGAGCAGCCAATACAGAACGGTTCCGATGCGACCTGGACCATGGACCGAAGCCATCAGGCAGACACCGGTCAGGAGCACCAGACAAAACCGCTGCACCAGACACAAGCCGCAAGGCCGCAGGCCGACCGCATACTCCAGGTAGTAGGAAACGCCCAACGCCAGGGCACCCGCAATGAAAGCCATGAAAAACAAGGAGCGTGAGCAGGCCAAAGACATGGCTTATCCGTAAAAGTAGTGACAGGCCGTTACGGTAGAGGAAAGCGCGGCGGCCTTTCAAGGCAGGCGCCCACGGAGACTTCAGCAGAAGTGTAGGGAAATCCCGACGCAGACGAGAGGATAAAAAGTAGTCCTCTGTAGGACTTTGCCTGCGACGAGAATGGGTAACCGAGTTTCAGCGAATCATCTCACTGCGACGAGGACGATTGCTTCCTCGCCACAGTTCATCACACAGACGCCGGAGCCTGGCGCCAGCGAATGGGTCAAGCGCGCACTGGCACTGGCACTGGCAGAGGGGCAGCGAGCAAGCGTTCATCCAGCAATCCCAGGCCTTCCTGAAACAGCTGGTTGCTGCGTTCGGTATCGCCCATTTGCGCCAGCAGCCGCGCCAGCTCCGCACAGGCTTCCGGATTGCGCTGTACACGCAGGCTGCTTTCCAGATAGTCCCGGGCCTTGCCCCACAAACTGTTTTGCAGGCACAGACGACCCAGTGTCAGCAGCAGGCCAGGATCGGTCGGATGGTCCTTGAGCCAGCCTTCAGCGGCCTGCAATTGGCGGGCCGGATCATTGCCGCGCACCAGCCCGTAGAGACGAGCCAGATGACTATCGTAGCTGCGCTTGAGCGCGGTGCGCAGGACCTCCTCGGCTTCGACCTGAGCCCCCAATTGCCGCAGTTGCTCGGCATAGGCGAGCACCAGTTGCGGCTCCTGGCGTTGCGCCGAGGTCAGTTGCTGCCAGGCACGTTCGAGCGCTTGCTTGCCCACCGCTCCGTCTTCTTCCCGTTGCGCCGCCAGAGACAGGTTCGCCCCCCAGGCCCGACGCTCCAGCTCGGTAAGTTCGGCCGCCGGCAGAACTTTGTCCTTGCGCAGCTCCGGCAGCAGGCGAATGACTGACGACCAGTCACCACGTTGTTGAAGCAGGCGCTGCAACTGACGCAGGGTCTGTGCGTTATGAGGATGGCGCTCACGCATGGCTTGCAGGGTGGCGAGGGCACCGTCGGTATCACCGCGGTCGGTCTGCAACTGGGCGTGGTTCAAGGCGATAGCCAACTCGGCCTGAGGCTGACGCTCCAGGGCGCGCTCCAGCAAGTTGTCGCTTTCTTCGTAATTGCCTTGTTCGTTTGCGGCGCGAGCTGCACCGAGGTAGTAAAGCAACGGCTGGCGCTCGGCCTCGGCAGCCCGATGCAAGTGTCGTTGCGCGCTGGCCCAGCGCCCCTCGGCCAGGTCCAGTTGTCCGTGCTCGATCGCCACCTGCACCCGACGGCTGCGATTACGCCGGGACCACGGGTTGACCACCCCGCTGGAAGCCATCACCAGTTCGACCAGCGCCTTGATACCCCAGATCAGCAGCCACAGCACAGCCACCAGCGCCAAAGTAGCCCACAGGCTCGACTCGTAACGGAAGGTCTTGTAGGCAATCAGCACGTAACCGGAATGTTCGGCAATCGCCAGCCCCAGCGCAGCGGCAGCAGCAATCACGAGGAACGCGATCACATAGAGGCGCTTCATGGCGTGGCCTCCGGCGCGGTGTTCGCAGCAGGCCTGGCCATTGGCTTGACCGAATCTTCGGCGTTGACGTTGCGCCGCTCCAGGTATCCCTGCACCGCGCTCAGGGTGCCGGTCATGTCCGGGGTGACTACGGTGACAGGTTGTCTGCTCAGCTCGGCTACCTGCTCAAGCATGACTTTGCTTTGCGAGTTGTCCGGGTTGAAGTTGCCCTTGAGTATGTCCCGCGCTTCGTCCAGCACTTGAGAGTACACCGCAGCCTGACCATTGAGTGCGGCCCACTGTGCCTGCTCCAGCGCCAGGCTCAGGGCCAGGCGCACCTGAATCAGGCTCTGGCCGGCCAGCAATGGGCGAACGTTTTTATCGGCATTGAAATCGATACGGATGTAGCGCGAAATCTGATCCCACCATTGCGCCCAGCGACTGGCACCGTCGCCATCGGCAGTCAGACCCAGCAGCGAATCGCCACGGTCCTTGTACTCCGGTGCCAGCTCGGTGAGGCTGGCCACTTGATCGCGCAGTGCGCCCAGACGCAGAAACAGCCCGGTGCGGTCCGGTTGCTCGGTACTGCGCAGGGCTATCAGGGTCTTGGCCACCTGCTCGCGCGCGGCAAAGGCGCCCGGATCGTTCTGCTCACGCAGTATCTCGTCGGCACCCTGGACCAGCGCCTGGGCGCTGCTGATGTCCTGCAAGGCAGACAGTCGCAGACTGGCCAGACGCAGCAAGTGCTCGGCCTCGGCCAGGCGCCAGTCCTTGCGACTGGCGCCAAGTACGGTTTCCAGACGCTGGTTCAAACGCTGCTGATCACCTTGCAGCTGGATCACCAGGCGACTGCGTGCTTCCAGCTCATCGGCGGGGGGCAATTGCGCCAGGCGTGCACTCAGGCGCTCCTCATTGAGCTTGAGGTTTTGCGCCTGGTCATTCAACGCCTGTACCTGGCTCAGTTGCTGCTGACTATTGGCTTGCAGGTGACGCACCTGCCAGACACCCCAACCGCCCACCGCTACACCGGCCGCACCCAACATCAGCGCGAGGATTGCCAGACCATTGCCTCGACGCTGCTCGGCAGCTGGTGGTGGTGGCGGCATTTCATCTACAGGAGCATCAACAGGTGCATCAAGCACCGGTCGCGAGTCATCTTTAGGCAAGGCTGTTTCGCTCACGTATCCATCCTTTGCATCAGAAAACGGGTACGGGTTGCTCCCGTAACGCCGTCAGCAAGGCCGCGGCACTCGCGCCGCGACAATCCACAACTGTTTTGGCCCCGGCGACACGCGCCAGCTCGGCAACCCTGGGGCTTGGTACAAACAACGGCAACCGCGCCAATTGCGGCCAGGCATCGCCGGCCAATTGATGCAGGTGCTCAAAACCTTGTCCACTGCTGACCACCAGCCCGTTCAGGCGTTCCGCCCGGATCCGTTGCGGTAGCACTTGCGGCGGGTAAATCGGCATTGCCCGGCGGTACAGCTCCAGATACTCGACACTAGCACCAAGCTCACGCAAACGCTCAGCCAGCAATTCGCGCCCACCCTCCCCGCGCAGGATCAGTACTCGCCCATCGGGTTGTGCGATAGCCTCGCGCAGACGGGAAAGTTCGAGCAAGGCCTCACTGTCATCGCCTTCTGCCGGGAAGCTCACATCCAATCCGTGAGACTGGAGGATCTGCGCTGTCGCCGCGCCGACGCTGAACCACTTCACAGCGGGCGGCGCGGGCCGAAACCGCTCGAGCAGTTCGACGCCGATCCGGGCGGCCGGCTTGCTGACCACGATGATTGCGCAGAACTTTTCCAGCGTCTGAATCACCTGGCGCATTGTGTCAGTCGCCGCAATCGGCACGATGTCCAAAAGCGGCAGACTGCTGCTGAAAATCCCCTGTCCGGCCAAAAAGCTGCCCAGCGCCGCCGCCTCATCGGCGGGACGCGTCAGCAGCAAGCGCCAGCCGATCACTCGTGACCTGCCTCGCCATAGACCGCTTTGAGAATGGCGTCGGCGCCCTGGCTCAGAAGGTCTTCAGCGACACTCACACCCAGTGCCTCGGCATCGCCGCGAGGGGCACGGGCTTGTGCGCTGAGCAGCAGGCCACCGGCTGGATCGCCCACCAGTCCGCGCAACCAGAGCTGCTCACCCTCCAGCACGGCGTAGCAGGCAATCGGTACCTGGCAACCGCCATTGAGGTGCTTGTTGAGGGCACGTTCGGCGGTCACGCGGCTGGCGGTGTCCTGGTGATGCAGGGGCGCCAGCAGCGCATGGATTTCATTATCGGCGCTGCGGCATTCGATACCCACCGCGCCCTGCCCACCGGCCGGAAGGCTGTCGTCGACACTGATGGCCGAAGTGATGCGATCTTCAAAACCCAGCCGGATCAGACCGGCAGCGGCAAGGATGATGGCGTCGTATTCACCGGCATCGAGCTTGGCCAGGCGCGTGTTGACGTTGCCGCGCAGGAAGCGGATTTCCAGATCAGGGCGACGGGTCAGCAATTGCGCCTGGCGGCGCAGGCTGGAGGTGCCGACGATGCTGCCCTGAGGCAACTCATCCAGGCTGGCGAAGGTGTTGGAAACGAAGGCGTCGCGCGGGTCTTCCCGTTCGCAAATGCAGTACAGGCCGAGGCCTTCGGGGAAGTCCATCGGCACGTCCTTCATGGAGTGCACGGCGATGTCGGCTTCATTGTCCAACAGCGCGGTTTCGAGTTCCTTGACGAACAGGCCTTTGCCACCGATTTTCGACAGCGGAGAGTCAAGCAGCTTGTCACCACGGCTGACCATGGGGACGAGAGTCACCAGCAGGCCCGGGTGAGCCGCTTCAAGGCGGGCTTTGACGTATTCGGCCTGCCACAGGGCGAGTGCGCTTTTGCGGGTGGCGATGCGGATTTGGCGAGAGGACATGGATCAATCCGTACTGAATAGATACGGCGGATAATAACAGCTCAGCCAAATCCACTTTGACTTGTATCAGATACTACCCGGCCTCCCTGGCCCCGGATGTCCGGCAATCGGGTGTGAAATTCGCCTGCGAACAGCTGTTTAAAGCTGTTGCATCATCTTGCGCACGCCAGCCACATGGCGCCGGCTGACGATCAGCGCATCACCATTGAGGCCTTTGAGGAACAGCTGGAAATGCCCCAGGGGTGTGCGTTGCAGTCGCTCGATACGCTCACGAGCGACCAGTGCGTTGCGATGGATACGCACGAAACGGTCACCGAACTCGTCCTCGAGGGCCTTGAGTGGCTCATCGAGCAGTACTTCACCGCTTTCGTGACGCAAGGTTACGTATTTGTGGTCGGCAATGAAGTACACCACCTGATCCAGCGGAATCAACTCGATCCCTTTTCGGGTTCGGGCGCTGATATGGCTGCGCGGTCCGCTGCCGCTTTCGGCAGCAGGGCGGGTCAGGGCGGCGAGCTGGGCACGATTGGGGCGCTCGGCTCTCTTTAATGCGTCATGTAACTGTTCAGTTCTCACAGGTTTCACCAGATAGCCTACGGCGCTGGCCTGTAAGGCTTCCACGGCAAATTCATCGGGCCCGGCGCAGAACACCACGGCGGGCGGAGTTTCGCGTTCGCATAACCGTGCAGCCACTTGCAGGCCATCGAGGCCGGGCATGCGGATATCAAGCAGCACGATATCCGGCTTGTGGCTGTCGATCAGTGCCAACGCCTCTTCGCCATTCGTGGCATTAGGCTCCAGGACACTGTATCCCTCGAGTTCGCCAACCATTCGGCACAGGCGCTCGCGGGCCAAGGGTTCGTCATCAACGATCAGGACATTCATATTGCGCTGGATTCCTGCGTGAGTCTCGCACAAGGATAGCGTAGACAGGTGAAGTGACGTCCGTCACCGCGATCCACGCTAAGACTAGCCCGAGCGTCAAAAAGTGCCGCTGGTCCGGCGGCTAAATTTTCATCTGCCGGGCGATTGGCGGCCCAGGCCCGCATTGGCGACACATCGCCACAGGGTTTGCTGATATGCAATATGAACACCCCCCCTCTACTTGTGGTCAGCGGCTGCACCGAGAAGTGCGCTGATCCTACTGTCCAACTGTAGACGTTTGCCGGGACGTTATTGCTCAAATGAAAAATATCGTTGCGCTTATGCAGGAGCGAGCTTGCTCGCGATGA
The DNA here is from genome assembly GCF_054343835.1 of Pseudomonas sp. GNP012. Lineage (NCBI taxonomy): Bacteria > Pseudomonadati > Pseudomonadota > Gammaproteobacteria > Pseudomonadales > Pseudomonadaceae > Pseudomonas > Pseudomonas sp. GNP012. The sequence goes on from NZ_JBTGUU010000001.1 coordinate 5,262,636, forward strand.
ACCTGGCGCCGACGCGTTTATCCAGAAAGTATGCGTTATCGTTAACGCCCATCGCGAGCAAGCTCGCTCCTACACAAAAAAACGTATCGACCAGTGTCAGCGACAGGGTTGGCAACCCTGTTATTATCCGCGCCAGCGTTCCACGCCTTCTTTCTTCAAGCCGATACGAGCGAATTCATGAGCACTGACAAGACCAATCAGTCCTGGGGCGGCCGCTTCAGTGAACCCGTCGACGCCTTCGTCGCCCGCTTCACCGCCTCCGTCACTTTCGACCAGCGCCTGTATCGCCACGACATCATGGGTTCGATCGCCCACGCCACCATGCTGGCCAAGGTCGGCGTGCTGACCGATGCCGAGCGCGACAGCATCATCGATGGCCTGAAGACCATCCAGGGTGAAATCGAGGCCGGCCAGTTCGACTGGCGCATCGACCTTGAAGACGTCCACATGAACATCGAGGCGCGGCTGACCGACCGCATCGGCGTGACCGGTAAAAAACTGCACACCGGCCGCAGCCGTAACGATCAGGTCGCCACCGATATCCGCCTGTGGTTGCGTGACGAAATCGACCTGATCCTGGCCGAAATCACTCGCCTGCAAAAAGGCCTGCTGGAGCAGGCAGAGCGCGAAGCCGCCAGCATCATGCCGGGGTTCACCCACCTGCAGACCGCCCAGCCAGTGACCTTCGGGCACCACATGCTGGCCTGGTTCGAGATGCTCAGCCGTGACTACGAGCGCCTGGTCGACTGCCGCAAGCGTACCAACCGCATGCCGCTGGGCAGTGCGGCACTGGCCGGCACCACCTACCCGATCGATCGTGAATACACCGCCCAACTGCTGGGTTTCGACGCGGTTGGCGGCAATTCGCTGGATAACGTCTCCGATCGCGATTTCGCCATCGAATTCTGCTCGGCCGCCAGCATCGCGATGATGCACCTGTCGCGCTTCTCCGAAGAGCTGGTGCTGTGGACCAGCGCGCAATTCCAGTTCATCGACCTGCCCGACCGCTTCTGCACCGGCAGCTCGATCATGCCGCAAAAGAAAAACCCGGACGTTCCGGAGCTGGTTCGCGGCAAGACCGGTCGCGTATTCGGCGCGCTGATGGGCCTGCTGACCCTGATGAAAGGCCAGCCCCTGGCCTACAACAAGGACAACCAGGAAGACAAGGAGCCGCTGTTCGACGCCGCCGACACCCTGCGCGACTCGCTGCGGGCCTTTGCCGACATGGTGCCGGCGATCAAGCCCAAGCACGCGATGATGCGCGAAGCAGCCCTGCGCGGCTTCTCCACCGCCACCGACCTGGCCGACTACCTGGTGCGTCGCGGCCTGCCATTCCGTGATTGCCACGAAATCGTCGGTCATGCCGTCAAGTACGGCGTGGACAGCGGCAAGGACCTGGCGGAAATGAGCCTGGAAGAACTGCGCAAGTTCAGCGACCAGATCGATCAGGACGTGTTTGCCGTGCTGACCCTCGAAGGCTCGGTCAATGCCCGTAACCACATCGGCGGCACCGCGCCGACGCAGGTGAAGGCTGCTGTGGCTCGCGGTCAGGCACTTCTGGCCAGCCGCTAAATCGTCAAAAGCTTCGCGAGCAAGCCCGCTCCCACAAAGGTATGTGTCAGACACTGGTTTCGTGTGTCACGCCTATCAATGTGGGAGCGGGCTTGCCCGCGAAGGCGATCGACAGAACGCCGAAAAAATCTACTTCCTGGCCGCAATCATCGCCATGAACGCCGGCATTGCCGCTTCCCGATCCGCCGCCACGCGCTGCACGTTCGGGTTGTCCCCCAACCGCTCCAGCAACGCCCTCGCCTTCGGCATTTCAGCCAACAAATCAATGTCGAATAACTTGTGCGCCACGCCACACGCCAGTGGCACGCTGAACAGGAAATACAGATCCGCCACGCTCAAGCTGTCGCCAGCCACGTAAGGGCTGAATTTGCCGTGCCGGCCCAGCGCAGCGATCCCCAGCAACAGTTCAGCCTTGGTTTTTTCCTTGATCGCATCCGGCAGGGTCATGCCGAAAAACGCTTCGGCGTAGCAGGCTCGCGCTGGCAGCTCGATATACAGTTCGATTTCCCTGGCCAGTGCCAGTACCTGCGCGCGCTCGAACGGGTCGCTCGGCAGCAGCGGAGTGCCGTTCTGATGTTGCTCGAGGTACTCAAGGATTATGCTGGTTTCATTGATGAACCCCTGCTCTACGTGCAGTACCGGGACCTTTCCTCGCGGGCTGATGGCCAGTGCTTCGGGGGTGGTGCCACCGTAAAACGGCACTTCTTCGAAAGGCAGTCCTTTTTCCAGCAGCGCCAGTTTGACCATGTTGTAGTAGTTACTGACGGAGAATCCATAAAGCTTGATCATCACAAAGCCTCCAGGCCGTGCGGGGTGGGCAGTGCCTGTTTATAGAACGCTCGAGGGTTTCTTGCCAGCAGCATCACGCCAATGAATACGGGTAAACTGGCCGCCTTTCCCTGAGGAGCCTGCCATGAGCGAGCCAATCGATATCGAAGACGACGAAGAAGAATTCGCCGAAAATACCTTGATCGAAGCCATCGAAAACCAGATCGAAAGCGACAACCCGCCAGCGGCCAAGGCGACCTTCAACAAGCTGACCCTGGTGGGCTACGAGAGGGAAGAGATTCTCAACCTGATGGCTCACGTTTTGGCGGTAGAAATCGACGCGATACTCGAAGAAGACCGCGCGTTCAATACCGAATGGTACGAAGCCGCGCTGCGCGCATTGCCCGAGTTGCCGCCGCAAAAGCAGTAGGCCTACGCCCCCCCCTGTAGGAGCGAGCTTGCTCGCGAAAAACCCGAGAGCGCCGCGGGGCGTCAGGTTTCCAGCGTCATCGTTGAAGACCATCGCGAGCAAGCTCGCTCCTACAAAGGAAAAAAACCCTGTCGCCAGCACTGGACATGCCGGACAAGCGGGTTCACCTTAGGGGCGCTGTCGTCCAATTCCTAGAAAGTCTGGAGTCCTTATGTCGCTTACCCCTGAGCTGGTTGCCGAACTGGAAGTCCTTGCACTCTTCAACCTGGACAGTTCCCAGGAAGGTCTGAAAATTCATCAGACCGCTGCCCCGAAACACATTGCCGCCGCCAAACGCCTCTTTGAAAAAGAACTGACCGACCAGCCTGATGGCGGTTACCTGACCAGCCTGGGTCGTGATGCCGCGCAAAATGTGCAAACCGTGCTGACTATTCTTAACGCCGAAGTAACAGCCTGAATTCTGCCGCATCGCCCACGGAGACCCCGATTCAGGGATTTCCGCGGGCACATCCCCCCTGATTTCAGTCTTCACCGATAGAAATCTGACGCCAGAAAAACAAATCAGCTTAAAAGTCCACGTCTCAAGGCGCTAAACTGCCCCTCATCCGAAGAGCCCCACGTCCGTGCCCTGCGAGCCGGTTTGAGCTGACATGACCCGCAACCATGAAATCCGCCCCGATCTGGACGAGGGAATCGACCGCAAGGTTCTCAGCCAGCTGCGCGCACGTTTTCTGAAACTTAACGAAGGGCGCATGGCTCGCGCCATGGAAGGCTTGTCGACCCGCCAGCAAGGGGTTCTGACCTTGCTGCCGCTGTTTTTCCACGTTAATCATCCGCTATTGCCCGGCTACGTTTCCGGCAGTACGCCGGCGGGTCTGTCGAATTTCGAACCGGAGGCCCATGTCCTCGCAGAAGCCCAGCGCCTGACCCGCTCGTTTTCCTACAAGCCTCGCCATGGCAGCAACCCGCCGAGGCCGATTCACGGACTGTTCCTGATGGGCAGCCTCGGCACCCTGGCCCAGGCCGACCAGAGCGACATGGATGTGTGGGTCTGCCATGGGCCGGACCTGACCGAGAACGAACTCGCCGAACTGCGCAAAAAATGCCAGCTGCTGGAAGCCTGGGCGGCCAGCCAGGGCGCCGAAGCGCACTTTTTCCTGATCGAACCGACCCGTTTCGTCCGTGGCGAGCGCGATACCCAGCTGAGTTCGGAGGATTGCGGCACCACCCAGCACTACCTGTTGCTGGACGAGTTTTACCGCACCGCAATCTGGCTGGCCGGGCGTACGCCGATCTGGTGGTTGGTGCCGGTCTACGAAGAATCGAGCTACGACCGCTACACCCATACCTTGATTTCCAAGCGCTTTATCCGCGCCGATGAAACCCTCGACCTCGGCAACCTGGCCTTTATCCCGCCCGGAGAATTTATCGGCGCCGGGCTCTGGCAGTTGTTCAAGGGCATCGAGTCGCCCTACAAGTCGGTACTCAAACTGCTGCTGACCGAGGTATATGCCAGTGAACACCCCAGGGTCCATTGCCTGAGCCTGCGTTTCAAGCAAGCGGTGTTCGCCAACCGACTCGACCTCGACGAACTGGACCCGTACGTCGTGGTGTACCGGCGCATCGAGGAATACCTGATCACCCGCAACGAACCGGAACGGCTGGAACTGGTGCGTCGCGCGCTGTACCTGAAGGTCAATCGCAAACTGACCGGCAGCAGCCGTACCCAGAGCTGGCAACGCTCTTTGCTTGAGCGTCTGGCCCATGAATGGCGCTGGGACCAGCGCCAACTGGCCCTGCTCGATAGCCGCAGCCAGTGGAAAGTCCGCCAGGTCGGCTCCGAGCGGCGGGCGCTGGTCAATGAACTGAACTACAGCTACCGCTTCCTCACCCAGTTTGCCCGACAGGAGCAAACGGTCAGTCGCATCAACAAGCGCGACCTGAGCGTCCTCGGACGTCGGCTATACGCCGCTTTCGAGCGCAAGGCCGGCAAAGTCGAATTCATCAACCCCGGTATCGCCCCGGACCTGGCCGAAGACACCCTGACGCTGGTGCACGCGCCGAACAGGAAAGAACCGGGGCAAAGCCAGTGGGGCTTGTACAACGGCAGCCTGACGGCGCTGGAGTGGGAACATTTCGCGCCGATCAAACGCAGCCGTCACTTGCTCGAGCTGCTGACCTGGTGCCACCGCAATGGCGTAATCGACAGCAGTACCCGCCTGGCCCTGCACCCTGGTACCAGCGACTTGAGCGAGTTCGAGCTGTTCAACCTGCTCGGCAGCCTGCAACAGACTATCGCCCTGCCCTTGCCCACCGTCGCCGAAGAACCTCTGTTGCGCGCCAGCGTGCCGAGTGAAGTGCTGATTCTGGTGAATGTCGGCATCGATCCGCTCAAGCACCATCGCGACCTGAACATCCTGATGACCACTGAGCGCACCGACTCCCTGAGCTACGCCGGGGTTCGGGAAAACCTGGTACTGACGCTGGACCAGGTCACGCTCAATAGCTGGAACGAAGTGCTGGTGGCTCGCTACGACGGCCCCCACGCCCTGCTCGACTGCATTCGCGATTACCTCAACAACCTGCCCGCCGGGCCGCAACAGCCGAAGTTGAGGGTGCGCTGTTTCTGCCATAACCGCGCGCAGTTCATCGCCCAACGGGTGGAAGACATCCTCGACACCGCGCAGAACCTGCTGCTGAGCCGACTCAATCACCGCTACCTGATCCAGGTCCAGCAGCACTACCACGTACTGGAGCTGGTGCCGGGACAGGTCCAGCACATCGCACTGGCCACCCTGCCGGCATTGATCGACTACCTGGGTGAAGAAATGGCGAGCTACAGCCCGCTTCACCTGGACCCAAACGCACTGCAAGAGCACGACCTAGCGCTGTTCCTGCCAACGGGCCAGCCGGACTGCATCCAAGTGTTCTATCGGGTCAACGAAGATCAGGCTGATCTGTACGTGCTCGATGAGTTCAATGCCCTGTGGCAGCAACGCCTGCCCTGGCACGACGAGCAAAGCCTGCTGGTGCCGCTGCAGCGCTTCCTGCAATCGATCCAGTACCGTCGCGATGCCCTGTTGCCGATGGACGCTGCCCACCCCTTGAACCTCGACACCCTGTATTGCCAGCTGCTGCCGTCAGGCTCTGGTCGGGCGCGTCGCATTGAAGCCCGGCCGGTGCCGCAGACGCCGGTGAACAAACCGTTTTACGACGTGCAGGCGATCGTCGGCAAAGCCGCACCAGGTCAGGTGCAGGTGACGTTGTATTGCAATCAACGGGAGTTTTCCGAACTGGAGCATGGCGACCAGCTGTTCAGCGTGGTCGCCCGGGATATCGTCGGGCAGCGCCGGGAAACCGAACGCTACCGCTGCTACATCACCGACCTCGACCTGTCAGGCCTGCTCGGCGAAGGGCAGAGTTCCACCCATCTTTACCTGCGATACAAAGCAGACCTGGAGCAGGCATTGAACGAGGCGCTCGATCAGGTCTGAGGGGATGTCACTCCGGGAACGCGCCGCCATTGGCCGGCTGCGATTCGACTTCCAGCAGCGTCAACTTCAGGGTCTTGCCACCCGGAGCCGGCCAATCGATATGCTGGCCAACCTTCAGGCCGAGCAGCGCGCTGCCCACCGGCGCCAGGATCGAGACCTTGCCTTCGTCGGCATTCGCATCCTTGGGGTACACCAGGGTCAGGTGGTAGTCCTTGCCACTGCCTTCTTCCCGGCAATGCACGCGGGAATTCATGGTCACGACATCCGCCGGCACTTCATCGTGGCCGACCACGGTATCGGCGCGATCCAGTTCGGTTTGCAGCGCAATAACGCCCGGCAGCGTGTCGTCCAGGCTGTCGATCAGACGCTCCAGACGCTGGACGTCCAGACGGGTAAGGGTGATGGAAGGTGCGGTCATGATCTGGGCAGACTCCTTTCTTCTGCACGAAAAAAGCAAAACCCCGCCAGAAAAAGGCGGGGTTTTCACAAGCCTCGATGGGTTGAGGCGTTACCGGACACTATCACAGCTCAAAAAATATACAAGCCGCCACCCGGCGGCGTAGGAGCTGCCGCAGGCTGCGATCTTTTGATCTTGTTCTTCGGAAATCTTCAGAGCGGCCAAAAGATCGCAGCCTTCGGCAGCTCCTACAGGGTGGTGGCTTTGCGCTCAGAGGCCTGGGCGCAAATGACACGGCGGCGATCATCGTCCGCCGAGCGCCATTCGCGGATGTCTTCGACATGGCGGAAGCAGCCCAGGCAGACTTTCTGCTCGTCCAGCCGACACACACCGCTGCACGGCGACGGCACCGCCGGGCTGACATTGCTGTAGAGCGGCTTCGGTGGGCGGACAGACGCAGGCTGGGTCACGATCTCACAGGCCTTCGAAATCGAGCTCGACCCCGGCCTGCTGCTGGACGATACGCTCAAGCATTTCACCCAACTGCTCTTCGCTCTTGTCACACATCCAGCGCTCGCTTTCTTCGTCGTAGTCGAAGTGGAAACCACCGGACACCGCCGCCAGCCAGAGCTGACGCAGCGGCTCCTGGCGACTGAAGATCAACTGACTGCCGTTCTCGAACTTGACGGTCAGCACACCGGCCGAGCTTTCGAGGTCGATATCCAGGTCGCTGTCGTCAAAGATGTCCTCCAGGGTTTGCTGGGTGGCATCGACCAGGTCGTGGAAACGCGCTTCGGACAAACTCATTACGGCAACCTCAAAAAGTGTCTGATCAGGCTCAAGCGCCGCAAGATACGACCGAGCCCTGCTGAATGCAAAGAATAACGACCGCGGGCCGATATCAATAGGTCAAGTGCTGTACCTGTGGGAGCGGGCTTGCTCGCGAATGCGGTGTGTCAGTCGACATCCGCATTGACTAATGCAGCGCTTTCGCGAGCAAGCCCGCTCCCACAATGGATTGCACTTATGTTACGGACATCGGCCCAACCCCCGCCGGACGGGCGGTCCGTTGCATAGGCAAGCTGCCGGGTGGCCGGTATACTCCGGCGCAATTAATGCATTTTCAAGGATTTCGCCATGAAGCGCCTGATCTCTTCCCTTGCTGCGCTCCTCGCGGTTGCCTGCCTTGTGTCGGCCTGCGGTCAAAAAGGCCCGCTGTACCTGCCCGATGAAGACCAGGACCCTGTCGAGCAAGCCAAGTCGTCGCAGCAGCAGCCTGCCTCCAAAGCACACAAGCACGACGTCTACCAATAATAAGGGAACCTCATGGACGCTTTTAACTACCGTGACGGTGAACTGTTCGCGGAAGGTGTTGCCCTGTCTGCCATCGCCGAGCGCTTTGGAACACCGACCTACGTTTACTCCCGTGCACACATCGAAGCCCAGTACCTGGCTTATGCCGATGCACTGGCTGGCACGCCGCACCTGGTGTGCTTCGCAGTCAAGGCCAACTCCAACCTGGGCGTCCTGAATGTCCTGGCGCGTCTGGGCGCCGGTTTCGACATCGTCTCCCGTGGTGAACTGGAACGTGTACTGGCCGCTGGCGGCAGCGCCGACAAGATCGTGTTCTCCGGCGTCGGCAAGACCCGTGACGACATGCGTCGCGCCCTGGAAGTCGGCGTGCACTGCTTCAACGTCGAATCCACCGACGAGCTCGAACGCCTGCAAGTGGTCGCTGCCGAACTGGGCGTTCGCGCGCCGATTTCGTTGCGCGTCAACCCGGACGTCGATGCCGGCACCCACCCGTACATTTCCACCGGTCTGAAAGAGAACAAGTTCGGCATCGCCATCGCCGACGCCGAAGACGTGTACGTGCGTGCCGCGCAACTGCCGAACCTGGAAGTGGTCGGCGTCGATTGCCACATCGGCTCGCAACTGACCACCCTGCCGCCGTTCATCGACGCTCTCGACCGCCTGCTGGGCCTGGTCGACCGCCTTGGCGATTGCGGCATCTACCTGCGCCACATCGATCTCGGTGGTGGCCTGGGCGTGCGATACAAGGACGAGGAGCCGCCACTGGCCGGCGACTACATCAAGGCCGTGCGTGAACGCCTCGATGGTCGCGACCTGGCGCTGGTGTTCGAGCCGGGTCGCTTCATCGTCGCCAACGCCGGTGTATTGCTGACCCAGGTCGAATACCTCAAGCACACCGAGCATAAAGACTTCGCCATCGTCGACGCCGCCATGAACGACCTGATCCGCCCGGCGCTGTACCAGGCCTGGATGGACGTCACGGCCGTGCGCCCGCGTCAATCCGCGGCCCGCGCCTACGACATCGTCGGCCCGATCTGCGAGACCGGCGACTTCCTGGCCAAGGATCGTCAGCTGGCCCTGGAAGAAGGCGACCTGCTGGCCGTGCATTCGGCCGGTGCCTACGGGTTTGTCATGAGTTCCAACTACAACACCCGCGGCCGTACCGCTGAAGTGTTGGTGGACGGTGATCAGGCATTTGAAGTGCGTCGCCGTGAAACGGTAGCCGAGTTGTTTGCTGGCGAAAGCCTGCTGCCGGAGTAAAACCATGCTGCTGCGTTTTACCAAGATGCACGGCCTGGGCAATGACTTCATGGTCCTCGACCTGGTCAGCCAGCACGCGCACATCCTGCCCAAGCATGCCAAGCAATGGGGCGACCGGCACACCGGCATCGGTTTCGACCAGTTGCTGATCGTCGAGGCACCGAGCAATCCGGATGTGGATTTCCGCTACCGGATCTTCAACTCCGACGGTTCCGAAGTGGAACAGTGCGGCAACGGTGCGCGCTGCTTCGCCCGTTTCGTGCTCGACAAGCGCCTGACCGCAAAGCGGCTGATTCGGGTCGAGACCAAAAGCGGCATCATCGAACTGGACGTGCGTAACGACGGCCAGATCAGCGTGAACATGGGCGCCCCACGCCTGGTGCCGGCGGATATTCCGTTCCAGGCACCGGAGCAGGCCAAGAGTTATCAGGTCGACGTCGACGGCACCCCGGTCGATCTGGCCGCCGTGTCCATGGGCAACCCCCATGCCGTGGTGCGGGTCAGCGATATCAACAACGCGCCGGTGCATGAGCTGGGACCGAAAATCGAACATCACCCGCGCTTCCCGGCACGGGTCAATGTCGGCTTTCTCCAGGTCATCGACCGGAGCCGCGCGCAGTTGCGCGTCTGGGAGCGTGGAGCCGGGGAAACCCAGGCTTGCGGAACCGGCGCCTGCGCCGCCGCAGTGGCCGCGATCAGCCAGGGGTGGATGGATTCGCCACTATTGATCGACCTGCCTGGCGGGCGCTTGTCCATCGAATGGGCAGGCCCTGGCCAACCGGTGATGATGACCGGCCCGGCAGTGCGCGTATATGAAGGACAAGTGCGTCTTTGAGTGAGCGAAATCCATGACCGACAAGCCTCAGGTACCCGCACGACAAGCTGACGAATCACCGTCCGAAAGCCTGGAGGCGGCGGCTGTTGCCGCGTACCTGGAGGCTCATCCGGACTTCTTCGTCGAGCACGAAGAGCTGCTCCCGTCCCTGCGTATTCCCCATCGACGCGGCGATACAGTGTCGCTGGTGGAGCGTCAGATGACCATCCTGCGCGACCGCAACATTGAACTGCGTCATCGCCTGTCGCATTTGATGGACGTGGCCCGGGACAACGACCGTTTGTTCGAAAAGACCCGTCGCCTGATCCTCGCGCTGATGGACGCCGCCAGCCTGGAAGACGTAGTGATGTGCGTCGAAGACAGCCTGCGCCAGGAATTCCAGGTACCCTTCGTCAGCCTCATCCTGCTCGGCGACAACGCCATGCCGGTGGGCCGCTGGGTCACTCACGCCGAAGCTCAAGTGGCCATCGGCGGTTTGCTCTCGGAAGACAAAAGCGTCAGCGGCAGCCTGCGCGAGCATGAACTGGACTTCCTGTTCGGCGAAGAGCAACGCAAGCAGATCGGCTCCACCGCGGTCGTCGCCATCAGCCACCAGGGCATCCACGGCATCCTGGCCATCGCCAGCCGTGATCCGCAGCACTACAAAAGCTCGGTGGGCACCTTGTTCCTGAGCTACATCGCTGAAGTCATGGGTCGCGTGCTGCCGCGGGTCAACAATTCCCTGCGCTCGGTACGCTGAACATGGAACGACAACTGGACGCTTACTGCGAACACCTGCGCAGTGAGCGGCAGGTGTCGCCGCACACGCTGTCGGCCTACCGCCGCGACCTCGACAAAGTGCTGGGCTGGTGCGTCAAACAGAACATCGGCAGTTGGGCGGCGCTGGACATCCAGCGCCTGCGCAGCCTGATTGCCCGCCTGCACGCCCAAGGGCAATCATCACGCAGCCTGGCGCGATTGCTGTCGGCCGTTCGCGGGCTCTATCACTACCTCAATCGCGAAGGCCTGTGCGACCACGATCCGGCCAACGGCCTGGCGCCACCGAAAGGTGAACGCCGCCTGCCGAAAACCCTCGACACCGACCGCGCCCTGCAACTGCTGGAAGGTGGTGTGGAGGATGACTTTCTGGCACGTCGGGACCAGGCGATTCTGGAGTTGTTCTACTCTTCCGGGCTGCGGCTGTCGGAGCTGACAGGACTCAATCTCGATCAACTCGACCTCGCCGACGGCATGGTCCAGGTGCTCGGCAAAGGCAGCAAGACCCGCCTGCTGCCGGTAGGAAAAAAAGCCCGCGAAGCGCTGGAGCAGTGGCTGCCACTGCGGGCCATGGCCAACCCGGCGGACGATGCGGTGTTCGTCAGCCAACAGGGGCGACGTCTCGGCCCCCGAGCGATCCAGGTGCGGGTCAAGGCTGCTGGCGAGCGCGAGCTGGGACAGAACCTGCATCCGCACATGCTGCGGCACTCCTTCGCCAGCCATCTGCTGGAATCCTCCCAGGACCTGCGCGCGGTTCAGGAACTGCTCGGGCACTCGGACATCAAGACCACGCAGATCTACACCCACCTGGACTTCCAGCACCTGGCCACGGTCTACGACAGCGCCCATCCAAGGGCCAAACGCATTAAGGGCGACGATTCATGAGCATTCAGTTGATCACCTTCGACCTCGACGACACCCTGTGGGACACCGCCCCCGTCATCGTCAGCGCCGAAGCCATATTGCGTGCATGGCTGACCGAACATGCGCCCAACCTGGGGGCGGTGCCGGTGGAGCATTTGTGGGCCATACGCGAACGCATCCTGAGCATCGAGCCGAACCTCAAGCACCGCATCAGCGCCTTGCGCCGGCGCGTATTGTTCCAGGCCCTGGAAGAAGCCGGATATCCCCATGCTGAAGCGTCGGACCTGGCCGATCAGAGTTTCGAAGTGTTTCTGCATGCCCGGCATCAGCTGGAAATATTTCCGGAGGTGCAACCGACCTTGGAGTTGCTGGCCAACCATTACGCCCTCGGCGTGGTCACCAATGGCAACGCCGATGTGCGTCGACTGGGGCTGGCGGACTACTTCAAGTTTGCGTTGTGCGCCGAAGACATCGGCATCGCCAAACCTGATGCGCGGCTGTTCCATGAAGCCTTGCAACGCGGCGGCGCGACGGCTGATACGGCGGTTCATATTGGCGATCATCCGGGCGATGACATTGCCGGTGCGCAACAAGCGGGGATGCGGGCGATCTGGTTCAACCCGGCGGGCAAGGTCTGGGAAGCGGAACGGTTGCCGGATGCCGAAATTTGCAGCCTGACCGAATTGCCGGCGTTGTTGGCGCGGTGGAATTCGCCTTCGGCCTGACACAAAACCTGTGGGAGCGGGCTTGCTCGCGAATGCGGTGTACCAGTCGACATTGATGTTGGCTGACAGGACGCCTTCGCGAGCAAGCCCGCTCCCACAGTAGATTGTGTTCAACCAGAAAATTTTGTTGCATGAAAAAGCCCGCAGCGACGGCGGGCTTTTTCAGCAAGCGGGTAGCAGGCCTCAGATAGGCCGGCTGCCGTACTTGTTATCCGGCTTCTTGGGAGGATCGGCGACCACATTGGCCTCCACTTCCTGCACCTTGCCACCACGGGCCAGGAACTCTTCCATGGCCTTGGCCAAGGCGTCGCGCTCCTTGTTCTTGGCTTCGACACTCGGCAGCTCATCGACCGATACCGCTGCCTTGGCCTTGCCTTTGGCGGCCGGAACCGGCGCATCACCGCCGTCGTCGTCAGCAACGTCTTCCGCTGCCGCTTCCAGGCCTTCTTCAGCCTCGTCTTCGTCGCCTACTTCGAGGTCGTCGTTTTCCAGATCATCGTCGCTCATGTTCTACCTCATGACTTGCGAAAAGCAGATTAGTTATAGCCCAGCTTTGCCCCCTGTCGAAGGCTGCCGGAAAAAAATCAACAGCCGCTGCTGACCAGCGGTTATGCCTCTTCACCGTGCACGGTGGCGAGGACTTTACGGGCACCGCCATGATCGCGGTGCTCGCCCAGGTAAACGCCTTGCCAGGTTCCCAACGCCAGCCGGCCTGCCGAAATCGGCAAACAGAGCTGACAGCCAAGCACGCTGGCCTTGAAGTGCGCCGGGAGGTCGTCCTGGCCTTCGTCGTTATGCTCATAGCCGTCTGCTCCTTGTGGGATCAGACGATTGAAAAACCGCTCGAAGTCGCGACGTACCGCCGGATCGGCGTTCTCGTTGATGGTCAACGACGCCGAGGTATGCTGCAGCCACAAATGCAACAGACCGACCCGACACGCCTTGAGTTCAGGCAGGCCGGCGAGTAACTCGTCCGTTACCAGGTGAAAGCCCCGGGGCCTCGCCCGCAAGGTAATCAGAGTCTGTTGCCACATACAGTTCTCCGCACGTTCGGGGCGCATTCTAGCGCGCTCTGGGAAAAAACAAAGGCCCTAATATTCCTTCAATCATGTAAGCCTTCGACCGCACAAAAACACCCGACGTAAACATCTTAAAACCTGTAGGAAAAAACCTTTCAGCTCACCCTGCAAAGACAAATTTCAGACAAAAAAATGCCCGGCAAGCCGGGCAAGTTTTTTATGCGCGTGCTTACAAGTTGTAGCCGCGTTCGTTGTGAAGCGCCAGATCGATGCCGACCGCCTCTTCTTCTTCATTGATGCGCAGACCCATGACCGCATCCAGCACCTTGAGGATGATGTACGTGGCGATCGCGGTGTAGATCACCGTGAAACCTACGCCTTTGCACTGAATCCACACTTGTGCGGCGATGTCGGTCACGGTGCCGAAGCCACCCAGGGAGGGAGCTGCGAACACACCGGTCAGGATTGCGCCGAGGATACCGCCAATACCGTGTACACCGAAGGCGTCCAGGGAATCGTCATAGCCGAGCTTGCGCTTCAGGGTGGTGGCGCAGAAGAAGCACACAACGCCAGCCGCCAGACCGATGACCAGCGCGCCCATCGGGCCAACAGTACCGGCAGCCGGGGTAATTGCCACCAGGCCAGCAACCACGCCCGAAGCGATACCCAGTGCGCTAGGTTTGCCATGGGTGACCCACTCGGCAAACATCCAGCCCAGCGCAGCAGCGGCAGTAGCGATTTGCGTCACCAGCATCGCCATACCGGCGGTACCGTTGGCCGCAGCGGCGGAACCGGCGTTGAAACCGAACCAGCCGACCCACAGCATGGCCGCGCCCATCAGGGTATAACCGAGGTTGTGCGGTGCCATCGGCGTGGTCGGGAAGCCTTTGCGCTTGCCCAGCACCAGGCAGGCAACCAGACCGGCCACACCGGCGTTGATGTGCACCACGGTGCCGCCGGCAAAGTCCAGAACGCCCCAGTCCCACATCAGGCCGCCGTTACCGGACCAGACCATGTGCGCAATCGGCGCGTAAACCAGGGTGAACCAGATGCCCATGAAGACCAGCATCGCGGAGAACTTCATCCGCTCGGCGAAGGCACCGACGATCAGCGCCGGCGTGATGATGGCGAAGGTCATCTGGAAGGTGATGAACACCGCTTCAGGGAACAGCGCCGCAGGACCGGTCAGACTGGATGGCGTGACACCGGCAAGGAATGCCTTGCCCATGCCACCGAAGAACGAGTTGAAGTTGACGACGCCCTGCTCCATGCCGGTGGTGTCGAACGCGATGCTGTAGCCATAAATGACCCACAGGACGCTGATCAGACCGGTAATGGCGAAGCACTGCATCATCACGGAAAGAATGTTTTTCGACCGCACCATGCCGCCGTAGAACAGCGCGAGGCCGGGAATGGTCATGAACAGCACCAAGGCTGTAGAGGTCAACATCCAGGCAGTGTCGCCAGAGTTGAGGACCGGGGCCGCCACTTCGTCTGCCGCCAAAGCAAGGCTGGGCATTACGATGGACAACAGGGCTCCTAGCCCTGCGAATTTACGCAGAGTCATATTGTTTTCTCCTGGGGCGTTGGGTTTGTGGCGGCTTAGATAGCGTCGGTATCGGTTTCGCCGGTACGGATGCGAATCGCCTGTTCCAGATTGACCACGAAGATCTTGCCGTCACCGATCTTGCCGGTGTTGGCAGCCTTGGTGATGGCCTCGATTACCCGGTCCAGATCCTTGTCGTCGATGGCGACGTCAATCTTCACCTTGGGCAGGAAATCGACCACGTATTCCGCGCCGCGATACAGCTCGGTGTGACCCTTCTGCCGACCAAAGCCTTTGACTTCAGTGACGGTAATGCCCTGCACGCCGATCTCGGACAGCGACTCGCGTACGTCGTCCAGTTTGAACGGCTTGATGATGGCAGTGACTAGCTTCATGAAAACTCTCTCCCGAATTGGTGGACTTGCCCCAGGAAAACAAACCCGTCTCAAGTCTAAGCGCAGTGCCTGGCTTTGTAACGCATCGTCGGCCTTACCTGCCCGTCCGACGCCAGCTAACCGCTCCTTGCGAAGCACTCCCCGTGATTCGCCTGGCGCACTGCATTCGTCACAGCGACTGCATCAGTGCATGGGTCACCAGCATCTAAGCAGAAAGCTTGCCATCTCCACAAAACTGACTGTTTTCAAGCCTTTACCGGTGGATGGCGGATACTTCGCGACAACACCCGGCACGTTACGCACAACAACGGTGCGACGCCGTCCATCCCGATGCGCGAAAACCGTGCACCCTTTGCCCGCGCAAATGACTATAGACACTGCGTGATACACTGCCCGTCATTGTTTCCAGGACATTGCCCATGCTCGCGCCAAAAGACTTCCTCGACGCCCTGACCGGCACCGCCTCCCGCCTCTTCAGCGGTGACACGCCGCTGCCGAAAGCCGAAATCGAAAGCCAGTTCAAAATGTTGCTGCAGAGCGGCTTCAGCAAGCTGGATCTGGTGAGTCGGGAAGAGTTCGATAGCCAGATGGTTGTACTGGCGCGCACGCGGGCGCGGCTGGAGGCTCTTGAAACGAAGGTCGCGGAGATGGAAGCGAAGCTCAATCCGCCAACCGAGTAACCCATCAATCCCGCTTTGAAACACAGCCCCCTGTAGGAGCTGCCGAAGGCTGCGATCTTTTGATCCCAAGCCCCGCAAAAATCCCGGCAACGTCCTACAAACATCACACCGCCGTCCGATTGCGTCGCTAAGCCCCGGTTCCTAAGCTCATCCCGGCTGAACATTCAGCACTGGGTTTGGCGACCTGGAACCAAGCAATGCACTGCAATCATCCAATATCGGGTGTTCTCTCCCGATTTGAATTATGGCGGCTGTGTGTGGGAGACCTTAGGGTCTGCCGGTATTCGCTTGGCCGGTTCGCCAACCCGCATGCAGCTGCCACCCTTATTGTTTGGCGACGATAAATGGCAGTTATCTATCAAGCGAACTTGGATACTGCTCTATGGACGATAACTACCTAATCCCCCACATCTTCACCCGCCACAAACTCCACCTCCACGCCCTACTCCTGCAAAACCAACCCTGGTTCTGCGCCCGCGACCTCGGCCGATTACTACGCATCCACCTCAACGACCGCCAACTCCGAAAACTCGATCCCGATCAATACCAAACCACCCAAACCCTCATCTACGGTCACATCGAAAACACCCTGCTGATCAGCGAATCCGGTGTCTACGCCATGCTCGTCTACCACTACTGCCCCGAATACCGAGCATTACGTGAATGGCTCACCCACGAAGTCGTCCCCGCCCTGCGAGACACCCAACACCCCACCACAACCGAACGCCCACAACTGAGCCTGCTCAACTGGCCGGAAATGTCGTTGAGCTTGCTGCACTGGAATAACCAGCCGTGGATTCGGTTGCAGGATGTGCCGCAGATGATGACAGAGCGCGAGCTGTCCAGACGCCCGGTAAAACCGTGGTGGAAGCGGGCTTCATGTGTCCTGCAGTCGCTTTGAATATTTAACGTTCAACCACGCTCGATCTGGGCTGAGCGCAACTCATAGGTCGATTGCAGATTCAGCCAGAAATCGGGTGTGGTGTTCAGGTGTATGGATAGCTTATGCGCCAGACCAACACTGACATCGCTCCGCAGATTCACAACATCGCTTATTTCCGCCTCTGGCTCGTTCAACGAGCGAGCCAGAGCATCGTTTGTAACGCCCAGCGGCTTCAAAAACTCCTCGCAGAGAATTTCGCCAGGATGAATCGGGCACATCCCATTCCTGTTCATTCACACCTCCTACGACTGCATTCAGCGAGATCATAAGCAGCAGCCTTCATCCGGCAAGACCATCCACGCTCTTTCACCGATGTCCTTCATCTGTCTCGGCAGGGTCCTACAAAAAGCAGCTCTCCAGCCTGATTTATTCCCCGGACCCGTTCCGCCTACGCTTTTCGCCTTGATATTCCATAGACGTTAGCAATGAGAAGAAAAGGGAAAGGCACGGACCTTCGTAACCAGACTTTTAAATCGAACGCACGGAAGCTTACCTACCAAGCATTTATTAAAAACATCGCGCCTCGTGCATTAAAAATGGACGTAACAGCTGTCAGGTTTGAGCCGATTACCGCAGCAGCGTTAGAGAAATGTCATTTATGGGAAGGAGCAACAATATACCCATGGGATCACATCCCCGACTGGAAGCGCAAAGATGCCAAAGGTTTGGATTTGGCAATTTGGTATGGGCAGAATCTGTGTGGCTTGTGCTATGCAAAACCGCGAAGGAGCGCTCTCTGTCTGAAGGTAGTTCTTCTGCAGAGTGATCCAGACAGATCCCATCCGCTTCGTGGCTTGATCGCCCCGATCGCGATACTGGCCGCTGATTTCTATGCGCGTATGCTTGGGTGCAGAGAGATCGAAATCCAGGACCCTGATCCGAACGTTGTTTTTTATTATCGAGATCTCGGGTTCGACTTTGACCATAACAACCGCCTTGTCATCTACTTGAGCGACCAATAACATCCAATCGCAGGAGGTGTGTATGAGCCCAAAAAAGCGAAAGGCGAAGCTGTTACAAGTTGTTGAGTTTCACGCCGAAGCACGTCGTTTGGCTGGAAATTTATCGGCCAATCAACGACGCTTTATTGAAGTCGCCATCGCGCGCGGTAAAGAACTTGAGCCAGGTGGTTGGTTGGCCGGTGGACGAAGCTGAACCTCTTTCGTGAAAGAAACCGTCTAAATGGCGGTTTTTTGTACCTCGCCAATGCTCTGGTTCGTAACCGCAATATCCCGTGAAATTTTGCCCACGTATCCACCCCACCAATTCCCTCTCCCCCGTCTACCCTTCAAAAACCCGCAGGAAGCGGTGCTCTTCAACTCAAGGAACGACCATGTCCCTCTCCATCGTCCACAGCCGCGCCCAGGTCGGCGTGGAGGCGCCTGCCGTCACCGTAGAAGTTCATCTGGCCAACGGCCTGCCATCCCTGACCATGGTCGGCCTGCCCGAGGCGGCGGTGAAGGAAAGCAAGGACCGGGTGCGCAGTGCGATCATCAATTCGGGGCTGCAATTTCCGGCGCGGCGGATCACGCTGAATCTGGCGCCGGCGGATTTGCCCAAGGATGGCGGGCGGTTCGATCTGGCGATTGCCCTGGGGATTCTCTCGGCCAGTGTGCAAGTGCCGACGCTGACACTGGATGACGTGGAGTGTTTGGGGGAGTTGGCCCTGTCAGGTGCGGTACGGGCAGTTCGAGGGGTGTTGCCAGCGGCGTTGGCGGCGCGCAAGGCCGGGCGCTGGCTGATGGTGCCTCGGGCGAACGCTGAGGAAGCGTGCCTGGCGTCGGGACTGAAAGTGATTGCCGTTGACCATTTGCTGGAGGCCGTCGCGCATTTCAACGGGCATACACCGATCGAGCCTTATGCTTCCGATGGACTGCTCTGCGCCAGCAAACCTTATCCCGACCTGAATGAAGTGCAAGGGCAGCTGGCGGCCAAGCGTGCGCTGCTGATTGCGGCTGCAGGCGCTCATAACCTGCTGCTCAGTGGCCCCCCGGGGACCGGAAAAACCTTGCTGGCGAGTCGCTTGCCAGGGCTGCTGCCGCCGCTGACCGAAAGCGAGGCGCTGGAAGTGGCGGCGATTCAATCGGTCACCAGTTGTGTGCCCTTGCGTCACTGGCCACAGCGCCCCTTTCGCCAGCCCCATCACTCCGCCTCTGGCCCCGCGTTAGTGGGTGGCGGCTCGAAACCGCAGCCGGGTGAAATCACCCTCGCCCACCACGGCGTCTTGTTTCTTGATGAGCTTCCCGAGTTTGAACGCAGGGTATTGGAAGTCCTGAGGGAGCCGATGGAATCAGGACATATCGTCATCTCGCGGGCGAAAGATCGCGTGCGCTTTCCGGCGCGTTTTCAATTGGTGGCGGCGATGAATCCGTGCCCCTGTGGATATCTTGGCGAGCCAAGCGGGCGCTGCTCCTGCACGCCGGACATGGTGCAGCGTTATCGCAACAAGCTGTCGGGGCCGCTGCTCGATCGCATCGACCTGCACCTGACTGTCGCCCGGGAAGCCACGGCGTTGAATCCCAAAGTGAAGCCTGGCGAGAACAGCGCCAGTGCTGCGGTGCTTGTCGCCGAGGCTCGTGAGCGCCAGCAGAAGCGCCAGGGTTGTGCCAATGCCTTTCTCGATCTGCCGGGCCTGCGCCGGCACTGCGAGTTATCCACAGCCGACGAGCACTGGCTGGAATCCGCCTGTGAACGACTGACCCTGTCACTGCGCTCGGCGCACCGCTTGCTCAAGGTGGCACGGACGCTGGCGGATCTGGAACAGGTTGATGCGATCAGCCGTGAGCATCTGGCGGAGGCGTTGCAGTATCGGCCGGCGACTCAGTGAGTGCTGAAACCGAGGCGCGCCCTTCGCGGGCAAGCCCGCTCCCACAGGTTCTGCGTCGTTCATGCGATGGCATATCGACGCCAACCCTGTGGGGGGCGGGCTTGCCCGGGTAGAAACCGCAGACATCCTTTCAACTCAGATGCACGACATCGGGCAATTCCATGGATCGGACTTCGTTTTGCAGAAAATCGCTGAGCCGGCGCATGCGTTCGCCGCCGGGACGGGTTTTCGGCCACACGAGGTAGTAACACAAGCCGCTGGCAACCGCTGTCGGCCACGGCAGACTCAAGCGTCCCTGAGCCACGTCCTCCGCGACCATCAGCAGATCGCCCATGGACACGCCATAGCCTCGGGCGGCGGCGATCATGCCCAGTTCCAGGGTGTCAAACACCTGCCCACCCTTGAGCGACACCTGCTCGGCCAGGCCCATGCGCTCAAGCCAGTTGCGCCAGTCGCGGCGGTCCGGCGTCGGGTGCAGCAACTCGGTGTTGCTCAGGCGTTCGACATCCCAGGGCTGATCGCCCCGCAGGTTGGGCGCGCCGACCGGGATCAACTCCTCGGGGAACAGGTAACTCGCCTCCCAGTCCGGAGGGAAATGTCCGTTGCTTAACAGCACCGCACAGTCGAACGGCTCGTCGTTGAAATCCACGGAATCGACGTCCATCCACGCACTGGTCAGCTGCACTTCGTTGCCCGGTTGCAGATGACGGAAGCGACTGAGGCGCGCCAGCAACCAGCGCATGGTCAGGGTCGACGGGGCTTTCATGCGCAGGATGTCGTCTTCGGCGCGCAAGGTGTTGCAGGCGCGCTCCAGGGCAGTGAAACCCTCGCGAATACCCGGCAACAGCAAGCGGGCCGACTCGGTCAGTTGCAGGTTGCGGCCACTGCGGTGAAACAAGCGGCAGGCAAAATGCTCTTCGAGCGTACGAATATGCCGACTGACTGCACTTTGGGTAATCGACAGTTCTTCCGCGGCCCGGGTAAACGACGTGTGTCGCGCCGCCGCTTCAAATGCGCGCAGGGCATATAAGGGAGGAAGACGACGCGACATCAGGAAAGCTCCTACAGCAGTTTTGGATACCCTAGCAGAAACTATCCAGCATGAGTTTGAATCATGCTACCTATCCTTTTTATCCCTTTGTGCAAACGCCGCAGAGCGCCGAGAATCGACGCTTTCCTGTTCACTTCCAGAATCGAGCGTGATGACCATGCAGCATCCAGCACGTACTGAACTCTGGGCCATCCTGCGGCTGGCGGGGCCGCTGATTGCCTCGCAGTTGGCGCACATGCTGATGGTCCTCACCGACACCCTGATGATGGCGCGCCTGAGTCCCGAGGCGCTGGCCGGTGGCGGACTCGGCGCGGCGACCTATTCGTTCGTGTCGATTTTCTGCATCGGCGTGATTGCTGCCGTCGGCACTCTGGTCGCGATCCGTCAGGGAGCCGGCGACATTCTCGGGGCGACCCGGCTGACCCAGGCCGGGTTGTGGCTGGCATGGCTGATGGCGCTGGTCGCCGGTTTGCTGCTGTGGAACCTCAAACCGGTGCTGCTGCTGTTCGGCCAGACCGAAAGCAATGTGCAGATGGCCGGGCAGTTTTTGATCTTCCTGCCGTTCGCACTGCCCGGCTACCTGAGCTTCATGGCTCTGCGCGGGTTCACCAGCGCCATTGGCCGCGCGACACCGGTGATGGTCATCAGCCTGGGCGGGACCGTGGCCAACTTCCTGCTCAACTATGCGCTGATTACCGGCATGTTCGGCCTGCCGAAGCTGGGGCTGATGGGCATCGGGCTGGTC
Organism: Pseudomonas sp. GNP012; assembly: GCF_054343835.1. NCBI lineage: Bacteria > Pseudomonadati > Pseudomonadota > Gammaproteobacteria > Pseudomonadales > Pseudomonadaceae > Pseudomonas > Pseudomonas sp. GNP012. The sequence continues at coordinate 5,284,257 of NZ_JBTGUU010000001.1, forward strand.
ACGGCGATTGTCGCCAACCTGATGGCCCTGGCGCTGGCGTGGCACATTCGCCGGCATCCGGCTTATGAGGCCTATCCGCTGCGTCAGGGCCTGTCGCGGCTGAACCGCCAGTACCTGAAGGAACTGTGGCGTCTGGGCCTGCCGATTGGCGGCACCTACGCGGTGGAAGTCGGGCTGTTTGCCTTCGCCGCGCTGTGCATGGGCACCATGGGCAGCACGCAACTGGGTGCACACCAGATCGCCCTGCAAATCGTCTCGGTGGCGTTCATGGTGCCGGCGGGGATTTCCTATGCGATCACCATGCGCATCGGTCAGCATTACGGCGCCGGGCAACTGCTTGATGCGCGGCTGGCCGGGCGGGTCGGCATTGCGTTCGGAGCGGCGGCGATGCTGTGTTTCGCCATGGTCTTCTGGCTGTTGCCGAATCAGTTGGTCGGTTTGTTTCTCGACCACAACGACCCGGCGTTCCGCGATGTCATCAACCTTGCCGTGAGCCTGCTGGCGGTGGCGGCATGGTTCGAGCTGTTCGACGGCACCCAAACCATCGCCATGGGCTGCATTCGCGGGCTCAAGGATGCCAAGACCACGTTCCTGGTGGGCCTGGGTTGCTATTGGCTGATCGGTGCTCCGGCGGCGTGGTGGATGGCGTTCCACCTGGACTGGGGGCCGACGGGTGTCTGGTGGGGCCTGGCGCTGGGGCTGGCGTGTGCGGCGGTGAGTCTGACGCTAGGGTTTGAGTGGAAGATGAAGCGGATGATCAAGCGCGAAACGACGTCAGAGCAGCGCTTCGAAGTCGCTCAGCCTGACTGAGATCCCTTGTAGGAGCGAGCCCGCTCGCGATAAACACGAGAACGCCGCGGGGCACCTGCCAACCAGCGTTATCGTTGACGACCATCGCGAGCAAGCTCGCTCCTACAGGGTTCCGTGGCAAACAATTACTCGTGATCAGCTTACGACTTCCAGCGCCGGCTGCTGGCTGGAGCCAAACATCAGATATTCCACCAACTCGGCCAGCGGCAATGGCCTGCTGATCAAATACCCCTGCACCTGATCGCATTCGAACCCACGCAGCAGATCCAGTTGCTCCGGCGTCTCCACACCTTCGGCGACCACCTCAAGGTTGAGGTTGTGCGCCAGGTTGATCATCGCGTGGACCAGCTTGCGGTTTTCCTCACGCTGTTCCATGCCGCCGACAAAGCTCTTGTCGATTTTCAGCAAAGTGATCGGCAGGCTGTTGAGGTGCACGAACGACGAGAAGCCGGTGCCAAAGTCGTCGAGAGAGAAGCGCACACCGAGGCGCCCGAGGGCGTCCATGGTCTGCTTGACCAGGTCGCTGCGGCGCATCACGGCCGTTTCGGTCAGTTCGAACTCCAGCCACTGCGCCTCGACGCCGCGCTCGGCAATCAGGCGACTCAGGGTCGACAGCAACTGGCTGTCCTGGAATTGCCGGAACGACAGGTTGATCGCCATGTGCAACGGCGGCAAACCCAGCTCAAGCAGCGCCTGCATGTCGCGCAAGGCCCGGGAAATCACCCAGTAGCCCAGCGGCACGATCAGGCCGCTTTGCTCGGCCAGCGGCACGAATTCGCTCGGTGGCAGCAAGCCGCGCTCGGCATGGCGCCAGCGCACCAACGCTTCGAGGCCGACGATCTGTCCGTCTTCAAGGTTCAGCCGTGGCTGGTAGTGCAACTCCAGCTCATCGCGGCGAAGTGCCCGACGCAGTTCGGTTTCGAGGTCGGCGATGCTGCGGGCATTGCGATTGATGCGTTCGTTGAAAATGTGAAAGGTGCAGCCTTGGGTGCTTTTGGCCTGCTGCATGGCAATGTGCGCGTGCCACATCAGCGGGTCCGCGCCGGCCTGGGCCCGGGCATAAGCGATGCCCAGGCTGGAGCCGATCAACAAGCTTTCGCCGTCGACCCAATAGGGTTCGGCCAGCGCTTCGCTGATGCGCTCGGCCATCCACTCGGCACGCTGGGGTGCCCGACGGGTATCGATCAGCAGCGCGAATTCATCACTGCCCAGGCGCGCGAGTTGATCGCCGGCTTCAAGCTGGCTCTTGAGCCGCGCCACCACTTGCAGGATCAGGCGATCACCGGCCTGATGGCCGAGGGCGTCATTGGCGTAACGAAAGTTATCGAGGTCGAGATGACCGAGGGCCAGGCCGCGACCGTCGTTTTCCGCCAGGCGCGCCGTCAACAGGGTCTGGAAGCCCTGGCGATTGGCGATGCCGGTGAGCGGATCTTGCTCGGCCAGGCGTTGCAGAGTGTTTTCCAACACGCCACGTTCGCGCACATGGCGCAGGCAGCGGCGTAACATGCCCGGATCGAGATGATCGCGCACCAGCCAGTCACTTACACCGTCGGGCGGGGTCAGCGGCTCATGGTCGAGCAGCAACACCGTCGGCAGGCTGCAACGGCCCGGCGCCGGTTGAAGTTGCGGGATGGTCAATAACACCGCACTGCGGTTGTCATCGAACAGGCTGCTGACCGACTCCCAACTCGGCGCGCTGATGAGCACGGCCGAGCTCCCCATCGGAGCCAGACACTCGCGCAACAACGCTGCCCACGCTGGCTCTTCGGCCAGTAGCAGCAAACGCAAGGGTTCGACAGGCGTAGACAAGCTAGCTCCCTAGACTCTGCAAAGATGTAGGCGACGGGCATTATGCCGTCCCGATGACCAATGACAATGACATCAGTTATCAAAACGAGCCCTTTGTATCCGGAATTACGAACATTAGCCGCAAATTCGTTGCGCATCCTGCGTGAAAGTAACAAAACCGGCAATTACAGATAGCGCGGTACGTCACAAGTCGGACAGAGCAGCACAAATCGCTGAGCCTGTTAAAATGCCGGCCCATTTCGTGACTGACTCCTGAAATTACCTATGTCCCGACTCAATCCCCGGCAGCAAGAAGCCGTGAGCTACGTCGGCGGCCCTCTTTTGGTGCTCGCCGGTGCAGGCTCCGGCAAGACCAGTGTGATCACGCGCAAAATCGCGCACCTGATCCAGAACTGCGGCATCCGCGCCCAGTACATCGTCGCCATGACCTTTACCAACAAGGCTGCCCGCGAGATGAAGGAACGGGTCGGCACCCTGCTGCGTGCCGGTGAAGGTCGCGGGCTGACGGTTTGCACCTTCCACAACCTGGGCCTGAACATCATCCGCAAGGAACACGTGCGGCTGGGCTACAAACCGGGCTTCTCGATCTTCGACGAGACTGACGTCAAAGCCCTGATGACCGACATCATGCAGAAGGAATACTCGGGCGACGACGGTGTCGACGAGATCAAGAACATGATCGGCGCCTGGAAAAACGACCTGATCCTGCCGGCCCAGGCCCTGGAAAACGCGCGCAACCCCAAGGAGCAGACCGCCGCCATCGTCTACACCCACTACCAGCGCACGCTCAAGGCGTTCAACGCAGTGGACTTCGACGACCTGATCCTGCTGCCGGTGAAGCTGTTCGAAGAACACGCCGACATCCTGGAAAAGTGGCAGAACAAGGTGCGCTACCTGCTGGTCGACGAATACCAGGACACCAACGCCAGCCAGTATCTGCTGGTGAAAATGCTCATCGGCAAGCGCAACCAGTTCACCGTGGTGGGCGACGATGACCAGTCGATCTATGCCTGGCGCGGTGCCCGCCCGGAAAACCTGATGTTGCTCAAGGAGGACTACCCGTCCTTGAAAGTGGTGATGCTGGAGCAGAACTACCGCTCCACCAGCCGCATCCTGCGCTGCGCCAACGTACTGATCTCGAACAATCCCCACGAATTCGAAAAACAGCTGTGGAGTGAAATGGGTCACGGCGACGAGATCCGCGTGATCCGCTGCCGCAACGAGGACGCCGAGGCCGAGCGAGTGGCCATGGAAATCCTCAGCCTGCACTTGCGCACCGACCGCCCGTACAGCGATTTCGCGATCCTCTATCGCGGCAACTACCAGGCCAAGCTGATCGAGCTGAAATTGCAGCACCACCAAGTGCCGTATCGCCTGTCCGGTGGCAACAGCTTTTTCGGCCGTCAGGAAGTGAAGGACCTGATGGCCTACTTCCGCCTGATCGTGAACCCGGATGACGACAACGCCTTCCTGCGGGTGATCAACGTGCCGCGCCGCGAGATCGGCTCGACCACGCTGGAGAAGCTCGGCAACTACGCCACCGAGCGCAAGATCTCGATGTACGCCGCCACCGACGAAATCGGCCTGGGCGAGCATCTGGACAGCCGCTTCACCGATCGCCTGTCGCGTTTCAAGCGCTTCATGGACAGGGTGCGCGAGCAGTGCGCCGGCGAAGACCCGATCTCGGCCCTGCGCAGCATGGTCATGGACATCGACTACGAGAACTGGCTGCGCACCAACAGCTCCAGCGACAAGGCCGCCGATTACCGCATGGGTAACGTCTGGTTCCTGATCGAGGCGCTGAAGAACACCCTGGAAAAAGACGAAGAAGGCGAAATGACCGTCGAGGACGCCATCGGCAAACTCGTCCTGCGTGACATGCTCGAGCGTCAGCAGGAAGAGGAAGACGGCGCCGAAGGCGTGCAGATGATGACCTTGCATGCGTCCAAGGGCCTGGAATTCCCCTATGTGTTCATCATGGGCATGGAGGAGGAAATCCTCCCGCACCGTTCCAGCATCGAAGCCGACACCATCGAAGAAGAACGTCGCCTGGCCTACGTTGGCATTACCCGCGCGCGCCAGACCCTGGCCTTCACCTTCGCGGCCAAGCGCAAGCAGTACGGAGAGATCATCGATTGCGCGCCGAGCCGCTTCCTCGATGAGTTGCCACCGGACGATCTGGCCTGGGAAGGCAACGACGACACACCAACCGAAGTCAAAGCCGTGCGGGGCAACAACGCATTGGCAGATATACGCGCGATGTTAAAGCGCTAGAATTGACCACTTTTATATGACCTTCGGCGCACAGGCGCCAAAAGAGGACAGCTTCATGGAAGCCCTGCACCAGAAAATTCGCGAACAAGGCATTGTGCTTTCCGACCAGGTCCTGAAAGTCGACGCCTTTTTGAACCACCAGATCGACCCGGCCCTGATGAAGCTGATCGGCGACGAATTCGCCACGCTGTTCAAGGACTCGGGCATCACCAAGATCGTCACCATCGAAGCCTCGGGCATCGCCCCGGCGATCATGACCGGTCTGAACCTCGGCGTGCCGGTGATCTTCGCCCGCAAGCACCAGTCCCTGACCCTCACCGAAAACCTGCTGTCGGCGACCGTGTACTCGTTCACCAAGCAGACCGAAAGCACTGTGGCCATCTCCCCGCGCCACCTGACCAGCAGCGACCGCGTGCTGATCATCGATGACTTTTTGGCCAACGGTAAGGCGTCCCAGGCGCTGATTTCGATCATCAAACAGGCCGGCGCTACCGTGGCGGGCCTGGGCATCGTGATCGAGAAGTCGTTTCAGGGCGGTCGTGCGGAGCTGGATTCACAGGGTTATCGCGTGGAGTCGTTGGCTCGCGTGAAGTCGCTGGCCGATGGTGTCGTGACCTTTATCGAGTAAGCAAGCAACACCATCGAACCTGTGGGAGCGGGCTTGCCCGCGATGAGGCCATAACATTCAACATTGATGTTGGCTGATACTCCGCCATCGCGGGCAAGCCCGCTCCCACAGGGATCACCTGTTTAGCTGTTATTGCGCGGTGGCTTTCAGGCCGGTTAGCAGCAACCGCTGATACAACTCCTCCTTCAGCCCCTCCGGGCTGGCCAGCTGCATGCGCTCCAGATGCTCCGGGAACGCTGTTGCTTGCGGCGCATCCAGCGCTGCCTTGCCCAACTCCAGCACCTCGCTCAGCTTGAACTTGCTCTTGAGCCAGTTCAGTGCCCGCAATACATCTTGCTCGATCTCGGTGAAATCACAGCCCAGTGGATACTCTGGAAAAAGCAGCGGATGCCGCGCCTGGATCTCCTGCAACCGCTGCGGACTGTTATCGGTAAAGCGCGGATCGAGACAGAAGTCCTTGGGCAATTTGCCGACCTTCTGCGCCTGTTCAATCAACCCCGACTGAAAACGCGAGTCGCTGATATTGAGCAAGGCCTCGATCACTGCAGCATCGGTTTTGCCACGAAGATCGGCGATGCCATATTCGGTGACCACCATGTCCCGCAAGTGCCGGGGAATCGTGCAGTGGCCATACTCCCAGACGATGTTCGAGCTGACGTCGCCGCCAGACTCACGCCAGCTGCGCAGCAGTAGCACCGAGCGCGAGCCCTGCAGTGCATGACCCTGAGCCACGAAGTTGTATTGCCCGCCTACGCCGCTGAGCACACGTCCGTCCTCGAGCTGATCCGCCACCGCGGCACCGAGCAAGGTCACGGTGAACGCGGTGTTGACGAACCGCGCATCCAGGCGCTGCAAGCGCTTGAGTTCTTCCTGCCCGTAAAGCTCATTGATGTAGCTGATGCGGGTCATGTTGAATTCGAGCCGCTTGTTTTGTGGCAACTCGCGCAGGCGTTCGTAGTAGCTGCGCGGACCGAGGAAGAAACCACCGTGCACCGAGATGCCATCGGTTTGCGCAGCCTCGTCGAGGGTGCCGGCATTCGCCTGCTGTTGGGTCGCCAGGTCCGGATAAACCTTGCGCCGCACGATCCCGGCATCAGCCAGTACCAACAAGCCATTGACGAACATTTCGCTACAGCCATACAGGCCTTTGGCGAAGGGATCGGCGCCGCCCTCGCGCTCGATCAGTTGCGTCCAGTGGCTGAGGTTTACGTCGGCCAGCAACGCCTTGTAAGCGTCGTTGTCCGCTTGCCGCGCCAGCAGCGCCGCCGTCAGCGCATCGCCCATGGCGCCGATGCCGATCTGCAACGTACCGCCGTCACGCACCAGGGTGCTGGCATGCAAGCCGATGAAATGGTCCTGACACCCCACCGGCATGTTCGGCGTGGAAAACAGCGTGGTGTGGTCTTTCTCATCGATCAGCAAGTCAAAGGTGTCGATGCCCAGTTCCGCATCGCCGGGCATGTAAGGCAGATCGTCGTGCACCTGGCCGACCATCAGGATGGTTTCTCCGGCGGCGCGGCGCTTGGCGATCATCGGCAACAGGTCGAGGGTGATGTCGGGGTTGCAGCTCAGGCTCAAGCGGTCGGGATGCTCGGCATGGCTGGCCACCAGTTGCGCCACCAGGTTCAGCCCGGCGGCATTGATGTCCCGCGCCGCATGGCTGTAGTTGCTGCTGACGTAATCCTGCTGCGCCGTGGCACTGTTGAGCAGGCTGCCGGGCTGCATGAAAAACTGCTGGATGTGGATGTTGCCCGGGAGTTGATCGCGACGCAGGTCGGCGAGGAAATCCAGCTCCGGATAATCGCCGAAAACCCGTTCGATAAAGGGCTCGAGGAAGCGCTTTTGCAATCCGTCGCCCAAGGGCGGGCGGCCCAGACACAACGCGGTGTAGATCGTCAGCCGCCGCTCGGGCAACTGTGCGATTCGTCGATACAGCGCGTTGACGAAGTGATTGGGCTTGCCCAACCCCAGAGGCAAGCCCATGTGGATATGCGCCGGCAACCTTGCCAGGACGTCATCGACTGCCTGTTCGATAGAGCACAGCTGAACCATCGGATCCTCCCTCACGTTCCATGACTTGGGTTTGGACCGAGATTGCCGGGTCTTTGCTGCAATGAACAGCCTGTATCGGCCAACCGCCCGACACAAATACCTTGTAGGAGCGAGCTCGCTCGCGATGGTCGTCAACGATAACGCGGCGAGCCTGACACCCCACGGCGCCTTCGAATTCATCGCGAGCAAGCTCGCTCCTACAGGGAATGGGGGCACAAAAAAACCGTCCGAAGACGGTTTTTTGCGGAAGATCTGGCGCTTACTTCAGGCCGGACATCTTCTGGATGGCGCCTTTGAGTTCGGCGTCTGCACAATCGGCGCAGGTGCCTTTTGGCGGCATCGCGTTGATACCGGAGATCGCTTTGGCAAGCAGACCGTCAATACCACCTTCTTTCTTGGCGCGCTCGCCCCAAGCGGCAGCATCACCGACTTTCGGTGCGCCCAACAGGCCTGAACCGTGGCAAGCGTTGCAATGTTTTGCAATCACTTCATCCGGGGTTTTTGCACCACCACCGCCGCCGGCGGAAGCGGCCACTTCCATGCCCTTGCACTCTTTACCCTGAACACAGACCTGGCCGACTGGCTCAAGGCGTTTGGCGATATCGTCGTTAGTCGCAGCCTGAGCGCTGACACTGACAGCCCATAGGGCCAATACGGTTGCTGGTGCAGCCAGCATTTTCATAATTAGGTTCACGCGTTCACCCTCAATGGTGGCTAGTCACGCCTACGGCCACGGTTCGCAGGCGGGCGCAAGTATAGCGGTAAGCCCGTCGCACTGAAACAACCCCAAAGTCGCAAGGGTCTTAGGCGGCGGCGGAAAAACGGCCCGGGCGCCTCTGCAATGCTGGCAGGACGCCTCTTTTCTTAGAAATTCGCCGGCGTGGCTGCGCTGATTAGTCGCGCAGGCGCATCGAACGGATTCCGGAAACGGTGTGGCTTGGTACTTTCAAAGTAGTAGCTATCACCGGCTTCGAGGACAAAAGTTTCGAGACCGACCACCAGCTCCAGTTTTCCTTCGACCAGGATGCCGGTTTCCTCGCCCTCATGGGTGAGCATCTCCTCACCGGTGTCGGCACCTGGCGGATAGATTTCATTGAGGAACGCGATAGCCCGGCTCGGGTGGGCCCGGCCGACCAGTTTCATGGTCACGGCACCATCGGAAATATCGATCAGCTCGTTGGCCTTGTAGACGATCTGGCTCGGCTTTTCCTGCAGGATTTCTTCGGAAAAGAACTCGACCATGGACATGGGAATCCCGCCCAACACCTTGCGCAACGAACTGATCGAAGGGCTCACGCTGTTCTTTTCGATCATCGAAATGGTGCTGTTGGTGACACCCGCCCGTTTGGCGAGCTCACGCTGGGAAAGGCCTTTGAGCCTACGGATGGATTGCAGTCGTTCACCGACGTCCAAAGCTTGCGCCTCCAGGATTCAAAATTGTTGGAATAGTGGACGTTATCATGGCGACAGCGTTCAGTATTTACAACACCTTGACCTGAATCCTGCTCAGCGAGGCGACTTCCGGTCTGGAGCCTTGCGCACTAAGCCCCGGAATAGAGCAGTGGCACACGGCGCAGGTTGCAGAAAATCTGGTAAGGAATCGTCCCGGCTGCCATGGCTACATCGCTGGCAAGGATGTTTTTGCCCCACAACTCGACGGTCGAACCGAGACCGGCCTGCGGAACATCGGTCAGGTCGATGCAGAGCATGTCCATTGACACCCGGCCGATCAACTGGCTGCGCTGCCCGGCAACCAGCACCGGGGTGCCGGTCGGTGCCAGACGCGGGTAACCGTCGGCGTAACCCATGGCCACCACACCAATGCGCATCGGTTTGGGCGTGACGAATCTGGCGCCGTAACCGACTGGCTCGCCAGCCGGCAGTTCGCGGACACTGATGACTTTCGATTCCAGGGTCATCACGGGTTGCAAGCGTGAGGCAACTTCGTTGGCCTCTTCGAACGGCGTGGCGCCATAGAGCATGATGCCGGGACGCACCCAATCGCTCGGAATCTGCGGCCAACCGAGCACCGCCGGCGAGTTGCGCAGGCTGACCTCGGCGGACAAGCCCTTGCGCGCCACTTCAAATACCGCCACCTGATCGGCACTGGCTTGTTCGTGCAGTTCATCGGCACGCGCAAAGTGGCTCATCAGCACTACTTTCGCGACCTTGCCGCTGGCCAGCAGCCGTTGGTAGGCCGCCTGATAATCCGCCGGATGCAGCCCCACGCGGTGCATGCCCGAATCGAGTTTCAGCCACACGGTGATCGGCTTGCTCAACGCCGCTTTCTCGATGGCTTCGAGTTGCCACAGCGAATGCACCACGCACCAGAAATCATGCTCGACGATTAGCGCCAGCTCATCGGCTTCGAAAAAACCTTCCAGCAGCAGGACCGGTGCACGAATGCCCGCCGCCCGCAGTTCCAGCGCCTCTTCGATGCAGGCCACGGCAAACCCGTCCGCTTCGGCTTCCAGCGCCTGGGCGCAACGCACCGCGCCATGGCCATAGGCATCGGCCTTGATCACCGCGAGGGCCTTGGCCCCCGTGAGTTCACGGGCGATTCGGTAGTTGTTGCGCAGGGCTTGAAGGTCGATCAGGGCACGGGCAGGGCGCATGGCGGCAGACTTCTGGTCGGGTTATCGGGAAGAAAAACCGGCGCTGGCTGACAGCGTGAACCGCCAACAGCACCGGGAGAGGGATCTGTCTGAAAGCTTATGGCAGAGCGGCTACAACTGACAGCTCGACCAGGATTTCCGGTTCGCACAATTTCGCTTCAACGGTGGCACGGGCCGGGGCGACGCCTTTTGGCAGCCAGTTGTCCCACACCGCGTTCATGCCTTCGAAATGCGCATCGATGTCTTTCAGGTAAATCGTCACCGACAGCAGGTTGTGCTTGTCGGTGCCGGCCAGATCGAGCAAACGCTCGATGTTGGCGAGGGTTTCACGGGTCTGCTGTTCAATCCCGGCGTTCATGTCGTCGCCTACCTGTCCGGCCAGGTAAACCGTGCCGTTATGGGTGACGATCTGACTCATGCGCTCATTGGTGAGCTGGCGCTGGACTGACATGCTTTGCAGACTCCTGGGTTTTGTTGCCATAACGGGAAATATCGAGGCCTTCGGCGCTGATCTGCGGCTTTCTCTTCGCCATCAGGTCAGCCAGCAAACGGCCGGAGCCACAGGCCATGGTCCAGCCGAGCGTGCCGTGACCGGTGTTCAGGAACAGGTTCTTGAACGGGGTGGCGCCAACGATCGGCGTGCCGTCCGGAGTGGTCGGACGCAGACCGGTCCAGAAGCTGGCCTGGGCCAGATCGCCGCCCTGAGGATAAAGATCGTTGACGATCATCTCCAGGGTTTCCCGGCGACGCGGGTTCAGCGACAGGTCAAAACCGGCAATCTCGGCCATGCCGCCGACGCGGATGCGGTTGTCGAAACGGGTGATCGCGACCTTGTAGGTCTCGTCGAGAATGGTCGAGGTCGGGGCCATCGCCGAGTTGGTGATCGGCACAGTCAGGGAGTAGCCCTTGAGCGGGTACACCGGCGCCTTGATCCCCAGCGGCTTGAGCAGTTGCGGCGAGTAGCTGCCGAGAGCAAGCACGTAGCGGTCGGCGGTTTCCAGCTTGCCGTCGATCCACACGCCATTGATGCGGTCACCGGCGAAGTCCAGGCGCTGAATGTCCTGGCCGAAGCGGAATTGCACGCCGAGGTTCGCGGCCATTTCTGCGAGCTTGGTGGTGAACATCTGGCAGTCGCCAGTCTGGTCGTTCGGCAGGCGCAGGGCACCGGCGAGGATGTCAGTCACGCTGGCCAGCGCCGGTTCAACGCGAGCGATGCCTTCGCGGTCGAGCAGTTCGAACGGCACGCCGGACTCTTTCAGCACCGCGATGTCTTTCGCAGCGCCGTCCAGCTGGGCCTGGGTGCGGAACAGTTGGGTCGTACCAAGGCTGCGGCCTTCGTAGGCGATGCCGGTTTCAGCGCGCAGTTCATCGAGGCAGTCACGGCTGTACTCGGACAGACGGACCATGCGCTCCTTGTTCACCGCATAACGGCTGGCGGTGCAGTTGCGCAGCATCTGTGCCATCCACAGGTACTGGTCGATGTCGGCAGTGGCCTTGATTGCCAGGGGCGCGTGGCGCTGCAACAGCCACTTGATGGCCTTGAGCGGCACACCCGGTGCAGCCCACGGCGAGGCATAACCCGGCGAGACCTGCCCGGCGTTGGCGAAACTGGTCTCCATGGCAGCAGCCGGCTGCCGGTCGACGACCACCACTTCAAACCCGGCACGGGCCAGATAATAAGCACTGGTGGTACCGATGACGCCGCTGCCCAAGACCATGACGCGCATTTTCATATCCCTCATCGCGGCTAACCGCTGACGTTTGTTGTTCAGAGCTTTAGATGCGCGCAGTGTAAAAAAGATTTGCCAGTGCTTTTCACTATATAAGCGCCTATATTTGGCGACAATTCTCGGCAAAAACCCTTTTCACGGAGGCGCATCCCCTATGCGGACCAACACTCAGACTAAACGTGAGCTGGACAAGATCGACCGCAACATCCTGCGGATCCTGCAAGCGGACGGGCGGATTTCCTTTACCGAGCTTGGGGAAAAGGTCGGGCTCTCGACCACGCCCTGTACTGAGCGGGTCCGGCGACTGGAGCGCGAGGGGATCATCATGGGCTACAACGCCAGGCTCAATCCGCAACACCTGAAGGGTAGTCTGCTGGTGTTCGTCGAGATCAGCCTGGATTACAAATCCGGCGACACTTTCGAAGAGTTCCGACGCGCGGTGCTGAAACTGCCCCATGTACTGGAGTGTCATCTGGTGTCAGGGGATTTCGACTACCTGGTGAAGGCGCGGATTTCCGAGATGGCCTCGTACCGCAAGTTACTGGGCGACATCCTGCTCAAGCTGCCCCATGTGCGGGAGTCCAAGAGCTATATCGTGATGGAAGAGGTGAAGGAGAGTTTGACCCTGCCGATTCCGGATTGAGATTGGCGGAGTCTGTTCAGCCGCTTTCGCGAGCAAGCCCGCTCCCACAGTTGATCGCAGCCGTACACAAATCTGTGGCCACTGAAGATCCAATGTGAGAGCGGGCTTGCTCGCGAAGGCAGCGACTCGGTCTATCTAGACCAGCACTTGCCGGGTGCTGGCCATGTACTCGAACACCTGCTTCTCCACCCGCGGATGGATCAACTCCACTGGCCCGCGCCCATTGGGGCATGGCAAGGTCTTGGTGGTGCCGAACAACCGGCAGATCAGCGGCCGTTCGTCATACACAGTGCAGCCATTGGGCCCCAGATGCACACAGTTGAGCTCTTCCATGGCGGCATCCTGCTCGGCGCGCGTCTTGCGCGGCAGGCGCGACATTTCTTCCGGCGAGGTGGTCACCGGCCCGCAGCAGTCATGGCAGCCGGGCACGCACTCGAACGAGGGAATCTGTTGGCGCAATGTGCGGATTGTCTGGCTGTTGCAGCTCATTGCAGCGGTGACCCAAAGCGGAATAGAGCGCGATTCTGACGCAAAATCCCCGATCCAGACAGTACCAGCCGACCAATGTTGCCCGTCCGGGAAAGTCCGGCATATGCTCCGTCAAATTTTCTAAACGCAAGAATCAGGAATACGCACATGACCCCCCGTGCTCAACAGCCTGCTCTGAACCACACCGCGTCCTACTACGCCGCCACCAGCCTGCCGCAGCCCGAACTTCCGGTGCTCAAAGGCGAAGTGCGGGCCGATGTCTGTGTGGTGGGTGGCGGTTTTTCGGGGTTGAACACGGCGCTTGAGCTGGCCGAACGCGGGCTCAGCGTGGTGTTGCTTGAGGCCCACAGAATCGGTTGGGGCGCCAGTGGACGCAATGGCGGGCAACTGATTCGCGGCGTCGGCCACGGCCTCGATCAGTTCGCCAACGTCATCGGTGCCGATGGCGTGCGGCAAATGAAACTCATGGGCCTGGAAGCCGTGGAAATCGTCCGGCAACGGGTCGAGCGCTTCCAGATCCCCTGCGACCTGACCTGGGGTTACTGCGACCTCGCCAACAAGCCACGCGACCTTGAAGGGTTCGCCGAGGATGCCGAAGAACTGCGCAGCCTCGGGTATCGCTACGAGACCCGTTTGCTGCAAGCCAATGAGATGCACACCGTGGTCGGCTCCACACGGTACGTCGGTGGCCTGATCGATATGGGCTCGGGGCACCTGCATCCACTGAACCTGGCCTTGGGCGAAGCGGCGGCTGCGCAACGACTGGGGGTCCGACTGTTCGAGCAGTCGGCCGTGACCCGCATCGACTATGGCCCCGAGGTCAAGGTCCATACCGCCGAGGGCTCGGTGCGAGCCAAGACCCTGGTGCTGGGCTGCAACGCCTACCTCAACAACCTCAACCCGGAACTCAGCGGTAAAGTCCTGCCCGCCGGCAGCTACATCATCGCCACCGAACCACTGGGCGAAGAACAGGCCCACGCCCTGCTGCCGCAGAACATGGCGGTCTGTGACCAACGGGTGGCGCTGGACTACTACCGGCTCTCGGCGGACCGGCGCCTGCTGTTTGGCGGCGCTTGCCATTACTCCGGCCGCGACCCGAAAGACATCGCCGCGTACATGCGTCCGAAAATGCTCGAGGTTTTCCCGCAGCTGAGCGCAGTGAAGATCGAGTACCAATGGGGCGGCATGATCGGCATCGGCGCCAACCGCCTGCCGCAGATCGGGCGGCTCAAGGACCAGCCGAACGTGTATTACGCCCAGGCCTATTCAGGTCATGGCGTGAATACCACGCACCTGGCCGGCAAACTGCTGGCCGAAGCCATCAGCGGCCAGCACAGCGGCGGCTTCGATCTGTTCGCCAGGGTGCCGCACATCACCTTCCCCGGCGGCAAGCATTTGCGCTCACCGTTGCTGGCGCTGGGGATGTTGTGGCATCGGCTTAAAGAGTTGGTCTGAAGGATTGGCGGTGTCTGTGCCGACGTTATCGCGAGCAAGCTCGCTCCCACAGGGAATGATGGTGTTCACAAGAATTGTGTTCACCGCCGGTCCTTGTGGGAGCGGGCTTGCCCGCGATGAGGCCCTGAAGAAAACTGCAACATTCAGATCCGCCAGAAAGGCTTCAGCCCCTCCTCCAACGCCTGCTCCCGCGTCAGCCCGATATCCTTGAGCTGATCCGGTGTCAGCGCCAGCAACGCCTTGCGCGTGTGCAGCCGACGCCAGAACTGATCCCAACGACTCAGGCCGGACGACGCATTGTGCATGCCCGCCTCCCGCGCGCCGTTGTTCTGCCCTGTCGCCAGTTCCTGACTGTGTAATGTCAGCCGCACATCGCTCAAACCGTTCATCTTGGATGCTCCTGTTTACTTGGGTAGCCAGAGGTTCCATGATGCGCGGGCGGGAAAAAGCATTACAGATTCAAAGCAACTGTATTAACTCCATACAGTTTTGCCGATTCCGCCACTGAATCCCGTTTTTTCGTCTGATCTGTACTGGTTAACCGAATCATCCCTATCGAGGCTGCACCATGACCCTTTACGTCAACCTGGCCGAATTGCTCGGCACGCGTATCGAACAGGGCTTCTATCGCCCCGGTGACCGGCTGCCCTCGGTACGGGCGCTGAGCGTCGAGCACGGCGTCAGCCTGAGCACAGTGCAGCAGGCCTATCGGGTACTGGAAGATAGCGGGCTGGCCATGCCACGTCCCAAGTCCGGGTACTTTGTCCCGGCCAGCCGCGAACTGCCGGATTTGCCGGCAGTCGGCCGCCCGGCCCAACGGCCGGTGGACATCTCCCAATGGGATCAAGTGCTGGAGTTGATTCGCGCCGTGCCGCGCAAAGACGTGGTGCAACTGGGCCGCGGCATGCCGGACATCACCAGTCCAACCATGAAGCCACTGTTGCGCGACCTGGCACGGATCAGCCGGCGGCAGGACATGCCCGGTCTGTATTACGACAACATCCACGGCAACCTCGAACTGCGCGAACAGATCGCCCGCCTGATGCTCGATTCCGGCTGCCAGTTGGGCGCCAGCGACCTGGTAGTGACCACCGGTTGCCACGAAGCGCTGTCCACCAGCATTCGCGCGATCTGCGAACCGGGAGACATTGTGGCGGTGGACTCGCCGAGCTTTCACGGTGCGATGCAGACCCTCAAGGGCCTGGGCATGAAGGCTCTGGAAATCCCCACCGACCCACTGACCGGCATCAGCCTCGAAGCACTGGAGCTGGCCCTGGAGCAATGGCCGATCAAGGTCATACAGTTGACCCCCAACTGCAACAATCCTTTGGGCTACATCATGCCGGAGTCGCGCAAACGCTCGCTGTTGACGCTTGCCCAGCGCTATGACGTGGCGATCATCGAGGACGATGTGTATGGCGAACTGGCCTACACCTATCCACGCCCGCGCACGATCAAGTCCTTCGACGAGGACGGTCGCGTCCTGTTGTGCAGTTCGTTTTCCAAGACCCTGGCACCGGGACTGCGCATCGGCTGGGTCGCGCCCGGCCGCTATCTGGAACGGGTGCTGCACATGAAATACATCAGCACCGGCTCCACCGCGCCGCAACCGCAGATCGCCATTGCCGAATTTCTCAAGGGCGGCCATTTCGAACCGCATTTGCGGCGGATGCGCACGCAATACCAGCGCAATCGCGACATGATGATCGATTGGGTGACCCGCTATTTCCCGGCCGGCACCCGCGCCAGTCGCCCACAAGGCAGCTTCATGCTGTGGGTCGAACTGCCGGAAGGCTTCGACACCCTGAAACTGAATCGCGCCTTGCACGACCAGGGCGTACAGATTGCAGTGGGCAGTATTTTTTCCGCCTCGGGCAAGTACCGCAATTGCCTGCGCATGAACTACGCTGCCAAGCCAACACCGCAGATCGAAGAGGCGGTGCGCAAGGTCGGTGCGACAGCGATCAAACTGCTGGCGGAAACCGATCAGCTCAGCGACTGACTTTTATTGGTGAATCAGCGTCCATATGCCTGACTATGCCGCCAAACGGAACGTCCCTACGTGAGAGTCAGACAGCCCCTGCTTGCTCTTGTGCTACTCGCCTCGTTCCTGGGCGGTTGCGCCAGCCTCGACGTGCAGCGTGTACCGAGCCAGGCGCTGCCGGCTTCAGACTCCGCATTCGGCCGCTCGGTCCAGGCACAGGCCGCGCCTTACAAGGGACAATCGGGTTTCCGCCTGCTATCGGACAGCACCGAGGCCTTCACCGCCCGTGCCGAATTAATCCGCAACGCCCAAAGCAGCCTCGATTTGCAGTACTACATCGTGCACGACGGCATCAGCACGCGCATGTTGATCGAGGAATTGCTCAAGGCCGCCGACCGGGGCGTGCGGGTGCGGGTACTGCTTGATGACATGACCAGCGACGGCCTGGACCGCGTCATTGCCACCCTCGCCGCGCACCCGCAAATCCAGATCCGCGTGTTCAATCCGCTGAACCTGGGCCGCAGTACGGGGGTGACACGTACCGTAGGCCGGCTGCTCAACCTGTCGCGACAGCATCGACGCATGCATAACAAGTTGTGGCTGGCGGACAGCAGCATGGCCATCGTCGGTGGGCGAAATCTGGGGGATGAGTACTACGATGCCGAGCCCAACATGAATTTCACCGACATCGACTTGCTCGGTGTCGGCCCGGTTGCCGAGCAACTCGGGCACAGTTTCGACCAATACTGGAACAGCGCCCTGAGCAAGCCGATCGACGAATTCCTGTCGAGCAAACCCACCCTGCGCGACCTGGAAAACACCCGCGCCCGACTGGAAGAGTCCCTTGCGGAAACCCGCAGGCAGGATCACGCACTCTACAAACACTTGATGACCTTCACCACCCATCCGCGCCTGGACATCTGGCGCCGCGAACTGATCTGGGCCTGGAACCAGGCATTGTGGGATGCGCCGAGCAAGGTACTGGCCAAGGGCGAGCCCGACCCGCAGTTGCTGCTGACCACACAATTGGCGCCTGAACTCGACGGCGTCCGCAAAGAGCTGATCATGGTCTCGGCCTACTTTGTACCCGGCCAACCGGGGCTCGTGTACCTGACCGGGCGCGCCGATGCCGGCGTTTCGGTGAGGTTGCTGACCAATTCACTGGAAGCCACGGACGTGCCCGCGGTTCACGGTGGTTATGCGCCCTATCGCAGGGCATTGCTGGAACACGGCGTGAAGCTGTACGAATTGCGTCGCCAACCCGGCGAGGGAGGCGGCAGCGGTAGCGGGCCGCATCTGTTTTCCAGCAGTTCCTATCGCGGCTCTGATTCCAGCCTGCACAGCAAGGCGATGATCTTCGACCAGCAAAAATCCTTTATCGGCTCGTTCAATTTCGATCCGCGCTCAGTGCTGTGGAACACCGAGGTCGGCGTGCTGGTGGACAGCCCGGAATTGGCTGCACGGGTCCGCGAACTGGCGCTGCAGGGCATGGCGCCAGCCCTGAGCTATCAAGTGGAGCTGGAGAACGGTCAGATTGTCTGGAGCACAGAAGACGACGGAAAAATGCACACCCTGACCAAGGAGCCAGGGAGCTGGTGGCGTCGTTTCAATGCGTGGCTGAGCAACATGGTTGGGCTGGAGCGGATGTTGTAGCTCCCTCAAAAGATCGCAGCCCTGTAGGAGCTGCCGAAGGCTGCGATCTTTTGATCTTTTGAGCTATGCCGGTTGCGCAGCACCAAACGCCCCTTGCCGCGACACCACAATCAACACGCCCAAGGCCCCGACCGCCATCAGCAACGGCAACGCATGGCCGCTGATCCACTGGCTGCCGGCGCCCGCCAGCAACGGCCCAACCAGACAACCGATGCCCCACAACTGGGCGATGTGCGCGTTGGCCCGCACCAGCGCATCGTCGCGATAACGCTCGCCGATCAAGATCAGTGACAAGGTGAACAAGCCCCCGGCACTGGCGCCAAACAGGACCCACAGCGGCCAGATCAGCAGCGTATCG
The DNA here is from genome assembly GCF_054343835.1 of Pseudomonas sp. GNP012. NCBI lineage: Bacteria > Pseudomonadati > Pseudomonadota > Gammaproteobacteria > Pseudomonadales > Pseudomonadaceae > Pseudomonas > Pseudomonas sp. GNP012. The sequence continues at coordinate 5,302,757 of NZ_JBTGUU010000001.1, forward strand.
ATCAGCATCGGAATCGCCAGGCTAGACACCAGCAAGACGACTGCGCAGCCGGTAAACAACGCCCGGCGCGACAAGCGATCGGCCAGCGCACCAATCGGCAATTGCAGCACCGCATCGCCGACCACCACCGTACTGACCATCGCCAGCGCGATCTCCGTGGTGAAGCCCTGGCGCAGACAATAGACCGGCAACAGAGTCAAAATCATCGCCTCGAACGCGGCGAACAGCGACACCGCCCAGGCAATCGCCGGCAGGCCACGACAGAAAGCGAGCAAATCACTCAAGGTCACGCTGCTGGCTTCGCTGCTCGGTGCACCACTGCGGCCCAGCAACAGGAACGGAGCCGCCATCAGCAAACCAACACCCACCCAAAAGCCATAATCGTGTTCGGTACCGATAAAGCCCAGCAACACCGGGCCTGCCAGCTGACTCAGCGCATAGCTGCTGCCATACAGCGCCACCAGCCGCCCGCGCCACTCCTCGACCACCAATTGATTGATCCAGCTTTCACCGATGATGAATACGAGAGTCAGGATCACCCCGATCATCAACCGCAGCACCAACCAGACCGGATAACTCGGCAACAGCGCCAGCAATCCGATCGAAACCGCCCCGGCCCACAGGCACAGGCGCATCAGATTGGCCGTGCCGAATCGCGCCGCCAGATGGCTGGAGATTTTCGCCCCCAACAGGACGCCAATGGCGGGCATCGCGGCCATGACACCAATGGCAAACGAGCCGTAGCCCCAGCTCTCCAGGCGAAACGACACCAGCGGCATGCTAACGCCCAGGGCCAAGCCGACACTCAGGACAGATGCCAATACGGCGAAATAAGTCGCCCAACGCATGTTCCACGCTCCTGTGGATTTATTGTTTTTACAGACAACACAAAACACTGTGGGAGCGAGCCTGCTCGCGATGACGGAGCAACATTCAACATTTTCGTCGACTGTCACACCGCTATCGCGAGCAGGCTCGCTCCCACAAGGGATCTGCGTCGTTTCGGGAGGCCGGTTCTACAACAGGCCTCCCTTAAAGACTTACAGCTTGATCCAGGTCGCCTTCAGCTCGGTGTACTTGTCGAACGCGTGCAGGGACTTGTCACGACCGTTGCCGGACTGCTTGAAGCCACCGAACGGAGCGGTCATGTCGCCGCCATCGTACTGGTTGACCCACACGCTACCGGCACGCAGTGCGCGGGCAGTGAGGTGAGCCTTGGAAATGTCGGCTGTCCAGACCGCAGCGGCCAGACCGTACGGCGTGTCGTTGGCGATCGCGATGGCCTCTTCGGCGTTGTCGAATGCAATAACCGACAGTACCGGGCCGAAAATTTCTTCCTGAGCTATTTTCATCGCATTGCTCACGCCGTCGAAAATCGTCGGCTCAACGTAAGTGCCGCCAGTTTCCTGGAGGGTACGCTTGCCACCGGCCACCAGTTTGGCGCCGTCGGCATGGCCGGACTCGATGTAGGACAGCACGGTGTTCATCTGCTGGGTATCGACCAGCGCGCCAACATTGGTCGCCGGATCCAGCGGGTTGCCCGGCTTCCAGGTTTTCAGCGCCTCGATCACCAGCGGCAGGAATTTATCCTTGATCGAACGCTCCACCAGCAGACGCGAACCGGCAGTGCAAACTTCGCCCTGGTTGAAGGCGATGGCACCAGCAGCGGCTTCGGCAGCTTCCTGCAGGTTCGGCGCATCGGCGAAGACAATATTCGGGCTCTTGCCGCCGGCTTCGAGCCAGACGCGCTTCATGTTCGACTCGCCGGAGTAGATCAGCAGTTGCTTGGCGATTTTGGTAGAGCCGGTGAACACCAGGGTGTCGACGTCGTTATGCAGGGCCAGAGCCTTGCCGACGGTGTGGCCGTAACCTGGCAGCACGTTCAGCACGCCTTTCGGAATGCCGGCTTCGACAGCCAGAGCTGCGATGCGGATGGCAGTCAGTGGCGATTTTTCCGACGGCTTGAGGATCACCGAGTTACCGGTGGACAGCGCCGGACCCAGTTTCCAGCACGCCATCATCAGCGGGAAGTTCCACGGCACAATGGCCCCGACCACGCCGACCGGCTCACGGGTCACCAGACCCAACTGATCATGCGGGGTGGCGGCTACTTCGTCGTAGATCTTGTCGATGGCTTCGCCGCTCCAGCTCAGGGCTTGCGCCGCGCCAGGGACGTCGATGTACAGGGAGTCGCTGATCGGCTTGCCCATGTCCAGGGTTTCAAGCAGCGCCAGCTCTTCGGCGTGCTGTTTGAGCAGGCCGGCGAAACGGATCATGGTGGCTTTGCGCTTGGTCGGCGCCAGGCGCGACCAGACACCGGAATTGAACGTGGCGCGGGCGTTTTCCACGGCGCGCTGGGCATCGGCGGCGTCACAGCTGGCAATCCTGCCCAGCAGACGGCCATCGACCGGGCTGATGCACTCGAAGGTCTCGGCGGAAACGGCGTCGGTGTATTCGCCATTGATATAGGCGCGACCTTCGATTTTCAGATCGCGGGCACGTTGTTCCCAGTCGGCACGGGTCAGGGTGGTCATGCGAGTGTCCTCCTCTTATTGATACGACACCCGCGTTCTTCGCGGGCGCTGTCAGGAATTCTGCCCGGCCAGCCTGCTTTTCGGCCCAAGGCATCCACCACCCTAAACCAGCCGCACATGAAGTTTCAATATATTTGACATAACGCCGGCAAACGGCCTTGCGATGTTCATTTTAATAAACATAGACTTTGGGCACATCAAGCAACCGCGCCGCAATCACGGGGAGATAACAACAATGAACATCCAGAACGTCGTCGACTTCAGCCAGGCCACCACCGCCGCCGAGCGTTACCGCCCGGATCCGGCCAAAGTGCTCAAGGGCGACCCGGAACAAGCGGTGTACAACCACTACAACAGTCCTTGTGGTCAGTTGAATGCTGGCGTGTGGGAAGGTGAAGTCGGACAGTGGACGGTGAATTTCACCGAGCACGAGTACTGCGAGATCCTGCAAGGGGTTTCGGTGCTGCGTGACAGCGACGGCAATGCCAAGACCCTGCGCGCAGGCGACCGCTTCGTGATTCCGGCAGGATTTCGCGGTACCTGGGAAGTGCTGGAGGCGTGCCGCAAGATCTACGTAGCGTTTGAACATAAGGCTTGAAGACTGCGTTGTCAGGGCTGGCCCCTTCGCGAGCAAGCCCGCTCCCACACTTGGTTGGCGCCGGACACAAATGTGGTGTTCACCGAAGCTCGAATGTGGGAGCGGGCTTGCTCGCGAAGGGGCCCTGACAGGCACTGCATAACCCACAGGCAACAAAAAAGGCCCGTATCTCGCGATACGGGCCTTTTTCGTAAGAGAGAAAAATCAATTACTTGATTTTGCCTTCTTTGTAGATCACGTGCTTGCGAACAACCGGATCATATTTCTTGATCTCGATTTTGTCCGGGGTAGTACGCTTGTTCTTGTCGGTAGTGTAGAAGTGACCAGTACCGGCGCTCGAAATCAAACGAATCAATTCACGCATGATTAGCTCCCTTAAACCTTGCCATCGCGGCGAAGTTCGGCCAGCACGACAGTGATGCCACGCTTGTCGATGATACGCATGCCTTTGGCAGATACGCGCAGACGCACAAAACGTTTCTCTTCTTCAACCCAGAAGCGGTGATGCTGCAGGTTCGGCAGGAAACGACGACGGGTTTTGTTGTTTGCGTGGGAAATGTTATTCCCGGTTACCGGACCCTTACCGGTAACTTGACATACTCTAGACATGCCTCAGCCCTCTAAAACCACATGCCCAACCCGGCATGGGTTGGCCGCTTAATCTCTCAGTCATTTGGCGCCAGGCGCCGCGTTTCTTTAGAGGTCTTACCGGCTACACCTACAGTGAAGGAACCGGGCCCCTAGAAAAGAGCGCTGCTTTATACCAGAAAGACTTGAGAGCAACAACATTCAGTGTGCGTTGAATTCACAAAAACCCCGTTTTCCGGGCTCCGAGCGCTTTGGACAAAGGCTATCGTCGATGGCGACCGCTCGTCGCAGAGAATCGGGCATTGGGCCAACCAAGGGGGTTTCTCAACCGCTGCACAGCAAAATCAGTCGCCTATAGTCCTCTCAAAATGAAAAAGGGGATAGTCATTTGCAAAAGAGCCCACTAGGGTAAGTCTTTTCCAGACTGCACTTGCAGATGGGCCTTCGATCTGTAAAGGAAGCCGACCATGCGCCTCGCTGCCCTACCGCTGTTGCTCGCCCCGCTTCTGCTGAGTCCACAAGCCTTTGCCGCCGCCCTGAGCGTCTGCACCGAGGCCAGCCCTGAAGGGTTCGATGTGGTGCAGTACAACTCGTTGACCACCACCAACGCCTCGGCCGACGTGCTGATGAACCGCCTGGTGGAATTCGACACGGCCAGTGGCAAAGTGGTCGCCAGTCTCGCCGACAGCTGGGAAGTCAGCCCCGACGGCCTGATCTACGTCTTCAAGTTGCACCCGCAGGTAAAATTCCATCGCACCGAATACTTCACCCCAACGCGCGACCTGAATGCCGAGGACGTGATTTTCAGCTTCGACCGCATGCTCGACCCGGCCAATGCGTGGCACAAAGTTGCCCAGAGCGGCTTCCCGCATGCGCAATCGATGCAGTTGCCGGCGCTGATCAAGAAAATCGACGCCCTCGACCCACAGACCGTGCGCTTCACCCTCGACCACGCGGATTCGACCTTCCTGGCGACCCTGAGCATGGGGTTCGCCTCGATCTATTCGGCCGAGTACGCGGACAAGCTGATGAAGGTCGGCACGCCTGAAAAACTCAACAGCCAGCCGATCGGCACGGGTCCGTTCGTATTCACGCGCTTCCAGAAGGATGCTTCGGTTCGCTATAAAGCCAACCCCGACTACTTCGCCGGCAAACCCTCTGTCGATCCGCTGATCTTTGCCATCACACCGGACGCCAACGTCCGCTTGCAGAAATTGCGTCGCAATGAATGCCAGATCGCCCTGTCGCCCAAGCCTCTGGACGTACAGGAAGCGCTGAAAGAGCCGACCCTGAAAGTCGAAAAGACTGACGCGTTCATGACCGCATTCGTCGGCATCAACAGCCAGCATCCACCGCTGGACAAGCCAGAAGTGCGTCAGGCCATCAACCTTGCCTTCGACAAGGCCAACTACATCAAAGCCGTGTTCGAAGACACCGCCGAAGCGGCCAATGGTCCGTACCCGCCGAACACCTGGAGCTATGCGAAAAGCCTTCCGGGGTATCCGCATGACGTCGAGAAGGCCAAAGCGCTGATGGCCAAGGCCGGGCTCAAGGAAGGCTTCCGGACCACCATCTGGACCCGCCCTTCCGGCAGCCTCCTGAACCCCAACCCGAGCCTCGGCGCTCAACTGCTGCAATCCGACCTGGCGGAAATCGGCATTCAGGCCGAAATCCGGGTGATCGAATGGGGCGAGCTGATCCGCCGCGCCAAGGCCGGTGAACACGACTTGCTGTTCATGGGCTGGGCCGGTGACAACGGCGATCCGGACAACTTCCTCACGCCGCAGTTTTCCTGCGCCGCGGTCAAGTCCGGCACCAACTTCGCCCGCTACTGCAATGCGGACCTGGACAAGCTGATCAGCGCCGGCAAGACCACCGGCGAGCAAGGCGTGCGCACCAAGCTCTACGAACAGGCGCAGACGCAGATCCAGCAACAGGCGCTGTGGTTGCCCCTGGCCCACCCGACGGCCTTCGCGCTGACGCGCAAGGATGTCGAGGGGTATTCGGTCAGCCCGTTCGGGCGGCAGGATTACTCCAAGGTCAGCCTCAAATAATCGACATAGGAGCCTGTAGGAGCGAGCTTGCTCGCGATGGTCGTCAACGATAACGCGGGAAGCCAGACACCCCGCAGCGTTCTCGGGTTTATCGCGAGCAAGCTCGCTCCTACAGGGGGCCGCGCCCTACATCCACCCATACTCAGCCATCGACAGCGGATCGCCATCGCCAATGATGAAATGGTCGAGCACCCGCACATCAATCAACTCCAGCGCCTTTTGCAGACGCTTGGTCAGCACCCGGTCGGACTGACTGGGGTCACTGTTGCCCGAAGGATGGTTGTGGCAGAGGATCAATGCCGCTGCGTTGTTGGCCAAGGCGCGTTTGACCACCTCTCGCGGATGAACGCTGGTGTTGTCAATGGAGCCGCGAAACAGCGTCTCAAACGCCAGTACCTGATGCCTGGAATCGAGAAACAGGCAACCAAACACCTCATGCGGCTCATGGCGCAGCATTGATTTCAGGTACTCGCGAACCGCCTGCGGATTCTCCAATGCCGATTTTTGACGCGCCCGTTCGGCCAGATGGCGCCTGCTCATTTCTTGCGCAGCCTGCAACTGTGCAAATTTCGCCGGCCCCAGCCCCAACTCCTTGCTGAACGTTTCCTGATCGGCCTCAAGCAGCAAACGCAGGCTGCCAAACTGATTCAACAGGTGTCGAGCCAAATCCACGGCGCTTTTACCGACCACGCCTGTCCGTAAAAATATCGCCAGCAATTCGGCGTCCGAAAGGCTTCCCGAGCCCTGTTCAAGCAGCCTCTCCCGCGGCCGCTCTGCCGCCGGCCAATCGCGAATACTCATAACACCTCCCTGTCTATGGGCGCCGCTGTTCCGTAGCGGTCGCTGTGATATCGTAGCCCATCTTTTTTGCGGGCGAATTCACCCTGGGGAGGGGGTTTCGCCACGTATGTCACCAACGAATTGAAAGGCAGGCCTATGCAGCGGCTGTATCGGAAACGCATTGTTCTGGGCGTCGGCGGCGGTATCGCTGCCTACAAGAGCGCCGACCTGGTTCGCCGCCTGATCGACCAGGGCGCCGAAGTGCGCGTGGTCATGACCCGTGGCGGCGCAGAGTTCATCACCCCGCTGACCATGCAGGCCCTGTCCGGGCACCCGGTCCACCTGGACCTGCTGGACCCGGCGGCCGAAGCAGCCATGGGCCACATCGAACTGGCGAAATGGGCCGACCTGGTGCTGATCGCCCCCGCCACGGCGGATCTGATTGCCCGCCTGGCCCAGGGCATTGCCGATGACCTGCTGACCACGCTGGTGCTGGCCACCGACGCGGTGGTCGCCGTTGCCCCGGCCATGAACCAGGCCATGTGGCGCGATCCGGCGACCCAGGCCAACCTGCAAACCCTCGAAAGCCGCGACATCAAGGTCTTCGGCCCAGCCTCCGGCAGCCAGGCCTGCGGCGACGTCGGCCTGGGGCGCATGCTCGAAGCCCTTGAGCTGGCCCAGTGCGCGGCAGACTGCTTCCAGCGTCAGGCCCTGACCGGCAAACACGTGCTGATCACAGCCGGCCCGACTCAGGAAAACATCGACCCGGTGCGCTACATCACCAACCACAGCTCCGGGAAAATGGGCTTCGCCCTGGCCGAAGCCGCCGTGGAAGCCGGTGCCCGCGTGACCCTGATCACCGGCCCCGTGCATCTGCCGACCCCGGATCGCGCCACTCGCATCGACGTGGTCAGTGCCCGCGACATGCTCGCCGCCTGCGAAGCAGCCATCCCTTGCGACCTGTTCATCGCTTCGGCAGCCGTCGCGGACTACCGCCCCGAAGTCGTCGCCCCACAGAAACTCAAGAAAGATCCTACGAACGGCGACGGCTTGTTGCTACAAATGGTGCGTAATCCGGACATCCTGGCCACCATCGCCACTCGCCCCGACCGCCCGTTCAGTGTCGGTTTCGCCGCCGAGACCGAACACCTGCTCGATTACGCTGCGCGCAAGTTGAAAGACAAGAACCTCGATTTGATCGTCGCCAACGACGTCGCCAACCCGAGCATTGGCTTCAACAGCGAAGAAAACGCCTGCAGCGTCATCGATCGCGAGCTTCACGCCACTCTTTTCGCCCAGACCAGCAAGAGCAAGATTGCTCGCCAGCTGATCACCTTTATCGCCGAACGTCTGAACCAGGTTTAATTTACATGCACGCTTTGCAAGCCAAGATCCTCGACCCCCGCATCGGTACCGAATTCCCGCTGCCGCAATACGCCACACCGGGCTCCGCCGGCCTCGACCTGCGCGCCATGCTGGAGCAGGACACCGTGATCAAGCCGGGTGAAACCGTGCTGATCCCTACCGGCCTGTCGGTCTATATCGGCGACCCGAACCTGGCGGCGCTGATTCTGCCGCGCTCGGGGATGGGCCATAAGCACGGCATCGTGCTGGGCAATCTGGTCGGCCTGATCGACTCCGATTACCAGGGCCCGCTGATGGTCTCCTGCTGGAACCGTGGCCAGACCGAATTCACCATGCCGGTCGGCGAGCGCCTGGCGCAACTGGTGCTGGTGCCGGTGGTACAGGCTCACTTCGAGATGGTTGAAGAGTTTGTTGAAACCGAGCGCGGCACTGGCGGTTTCGGCCATACCGGTACCCGTTGATAGAGATCCATCGTGGCGAGGGAGCAAGCTCTCTCGCCACTAAATTCAAATTGTCATCTGTAACGTTTAGCACCGAAAATCAAGGCATTGCCCGGCCAAGCCCTTGCCGTCAGGGGCGTCATGGCCCTTTCACACCACGAACTCTCTGTGGAAAACGCCGTCATACCCTTCAGATTGAACCTGTCGCCGAATGACTCGGCGGCCTGTCCAGCCACTTTCGAGATGGAGCACTTCCACAGATGAACACCCCGGCCAAAATTGCACCCAAGTTCCCTGACAGCATCTTCCGCGCCTACGACATCCGCGGCACCGTCCCGGAATTCCTGAACGCCGAGACCGCTTACTGGATTGGCCGCGCCGTCGGCTCCCAAAGCCTGGCCCAGGGCGAGCCAAATGTGTCCGTCGGTCGCGATGGTCGCTTGTCCGGCCCGGAGTTGGTCGCACAATTGATCAAAGGCATCGCCGATAGCGGCTGCCACGTCAGCGATGTCGGCCTGGTCCCGACGCCGGCGCTGTACTACGCCGCCAACGTGCTGGCCGGCAAATCCGGTGTGATGCTGACCGGCAGCCACAACCCGTCGAACTACAACGGCTTCAAGATCGTCATCGCCGGCGACACCCTGGCCAACGAACAGATCCAGGCCCTGCACGACCGCCTCAAGACCAATAACCTGAGCAGTGGCCAGGGCAGCATCACCCAGGTCGAAATCCTCGACCGCTACTCCACCGAAATCGTCCAGGACATCAAGCTGGCCCGTCGCCTGAAAGTGGTCGTCGATTGCGGCAACGGCGCGGCCGGCGTGATTGCCCCGCAGCTGATCGAAGCACTGAACTGCGAAGTCATCCCGCTGTTCTGCGAAGTCGACGGCAACTTCCCGAACCACCACCCGGACCCGGGCAAGCCTGAAAACCTCGTCGACCTGATCGCCAAGGTCAAGGAAACCAACGCTGACATCGGCCTGGCCTTCGACGGCGACGGCGACCGCGTCGGCGTGGTGACCAACACCGGCAGTATCGTCTATCCGGACCGCCTGCTGATGCTGTTCGCCCGCGACGTCGTAGCGCGCAATCCGGGCGCCGAGATCATCTTCGACGTCAAATGCACCCGTCGCCTGATTCCGCTGATCAAGGAATACGGCGGCCGGTCGTTAATGTGGAAGACCGGTCACTCGTTGATCAAAAAGAAAATGAAACAATCCGGCGCGTTGCTGGCCGGCGAAATGAGCGGGCACATCTTCTTCAAGGAGCGCTGGTTCGGTTTCGACGACGGCATCTACAGCGCCGCGCGGTTGCTGGAAATCCTCAGCAAGGAAAAATCCTCGGCCGAAGAGCTGTTCGCGACCTTCCCGAACGATATTTCTACGCCGGAAATCAATATCCATGTGACCGAAGAGAGCAAATTCAGCATCATTGATGCACTGCACGACGCACAGTGGGGCCCAGGCGCCGACCTGACCACCATTGACGGCGTGCGAGTCGACTACGCCAAAGGCTGGGGCCTGGTACGCGCATCCAACACCACACCGGTGCTGGTGCTGCGTTTCGAGGCCGATGACGAGGCTGAATTGCAGCGCATCAAGGACGTTTTCAAAGTCCAGTTGAAGCGCGTTGCACCTGATCTCCAACTACCGTTCTGATTCACCCGGAGCCCTGAATGACCCTCGAACGCGAAGCCGCCGCCAACACCGCCAAGGTCCTGTCCGAAGCGTTGCCTTATATCCGCCGATACGTCGGCAAGACACTGGTGATCAAATACGGCGGCAACGCGATGGAAAGCGAGGAGCTGAAAACCGGCTTCGCCCGCGACATCGTGCTGATGAAGGCCGTGGGCATCAACCCGGTGGTGGTTCACGGCGGCGGCCCGCAAATCGGTGACCTGCTCAAGCGCCTGTCGATCGAGAGTCATTTCGTCGACGGCATGCGCGTCACCGACGCCGCGACCATGGACGTGGTGGAAATGGTCCTCGGCGGCCAGGTCAACAAGGACATCGTCAACCTGATCAACCGCCACGGTGGCAGCGCCATCGGCCTGACCGGTAAAGACGCCGAGCTGATTCGTGCGAAGAAGCTCACCGTCACCCGTCAGACCCCGGAGATGACCACCCCGGAAATCATCGACATCGGCCATGTGGGCGAAGTGGTCGGGATCAATACCGATTTGCTGAACCTGCTGGTCAAAGGCGATTTCATCCCGGTTATCGCGCCAATCGGCGTCGGCGCCAACGGTGAGTCGTACAACATCAACGCTGACCTGGTGGCCGGTAAAGTCGCCGAAGCGTTGAAAGCAGAGAAGCTGATGCTGCTGACCAACATCGCCGGCCTGATGGACAAGTCGGGCAAGGTCCTGACCGGTCTGACGACTCAACAGGTCGACGAACTGATCGCCGACGGCACCATCTACGGCGGCATGCTGCCGAAGATCCGTTGCGCACTGGAAGCGGTCCAAGGCGGCGTGGGCAGCTCGCTGATCATCGACGGCCGCGTGCCGAACGCGATCCTGCTGGAAATCTTCACCGATACCGGCGTGGGCACCTTGATCAGCAATCGCAAGCGTCCTTAAGCGATAGCCCGTAAACAAAAGACCCCGCTCAGCCTGGCTGAGCGGGGTCTTTTTTTGCCGCATTCCCTGTGGAAGCGAGCTTGCTCGCGAAGGCGCCGTGCCAGTCAACATCAATGTTGAATGACCTACCGCTTTCGCGAGCAAGCCCGCTCCCACAAAAGCAGATTGCGTCAGACGCCGAACTGGGCGCGATAGGCTTCCACGGCTGGCAAATGCTGCTTGAGCTGCGGATCATCCGCCAGGAATTCCAGCACCTGGTTCAGCGAAACGATGCTGATGACCGGGATGCCGAAGTCACGCTCGACTTCCTGGATCGCCGACAACTCGCCATTGCCGCGCTCCTGACGGTTCAGGGCGATCAGCACGCCGGCGGCCTTGGCGCCGTCCTGGGAGGCGATGATCTGCATCACTTCACGGATGGCTGTACCGGCGGTGATCACGTCGTCGATGATCAGCACTTTGCCAGTCAAAGGTGCGCCCACCAGGCTGCCGCCTTCGCCGTGGGCCTTGGCTTCCTTGCGGTTGAAGCACCATGGCAGGTCACGGTTGTGATGCTCGGCCAGGGCCACGGCAGTAGTCGCCGCCAACGGGATGCCTTTGTAGGCGGGGCCAAACAGCACGTCGAACGCAATGCCGCTTTCGGCAATGGCAGCGGCGTAGAAACGACCCAGCTGCGCCAGGGCCGAACCCGAGTTGAACAGCCCGGCATTGAAGAAGTAAGGACTGGTGCGCCCGGACTTCAGGGTGAACTCACCGAAGCGCAAAACGCCGCGATCGATGGCAAAACGGATGAAATCGCGCTGATACGCTTGCATGAAAAACCCCAAATACCACGGATTTAGCTAATTAGCTTGACGCCGTGTATCATACACGCACGCGATTTTTGGGGCCATTTATGCGGATCATCAGTGTGAACGTCAATGGTATTCAGGCTGCAGTCGAGCGTGGTTTGCTCAGTTGGCTGCAGGCACAGAATGCCGACGTCATCTGCCTGCAGGACACCCGCGCCTCCGCCTTTGAACTGGACGATCCAGCCTTCCAACTGGATGGATACTTCCTTTATGCCTGCGATGCCGAAGTCCCCGCCCAAGGTGGCGTGGCTTTGTATTCGCGGCTGCAACCGAAGGCTGTCATCAGCGGTCTCGGTTTCGAGACGGCCGACCGCTACGGGCGCTACCTGCAAGCCGATTTCGACAAGGTCAGCATCGCGACCTTGCTGCTCCCTTCGGGGCAGAACGGCGATGAAGACTTGAACCAGAAGTTCAAGCTAATGGACGACTTCGCCCGTTATCTGGATAAACAGCGGCGTAAACGTCGCGAGTACATCTATTGTGGCTCGCTGTACGTGGCGCAACAGAAGCTGGATATCAAAAACTGGCGCGATAGCCAGCAATCTCCGGGTTTCCTGGCGCCTGAACGCGCCTGGATGGACGAGATTGTCGGCAACATGGGCTATGTCGACGCCCTGCGCGAAGTCAGCCGCGAAGGCGACCAGTACAGCTGGTGGCCGGATAACGAACAGGCGGAGATGCTCAACCTTGGTTGGCGCTTCGACTATCAACTGCTGACCCCGGGCCTGCGCCGCTTCGTACGCAGTGCACGCTTGCCACGCCAGCCGCGGTTCTCGCAACACGCGCCGCTGATCGTGGACTACGACTGGACGCTGACCATCTGAGCGTCGTTTTGCAGATACAAAAAAGCCGACAGCAATGTCGGCTTTTTTGTGGACGGTGATTGCCGCCCTTTGTAGGAGCGAGCCTGCTCGCGATGGACGAAAGAGCACCGCTGGGTGTCAGGTATCCAATGTCATCATTAACGACCATCGCGAGCAGGCTCGCTCCTACAAAGGGGGTATTCGATCGTTATTTGATCAATCGCCATGTGAACGGATACCGGTAAGGCTGCCCTTCATTGGCCTTCACCCCGGCAATGATCGTCAACACCAGCGCACCTATCGCCACCAGTCCGAACAGGAAGAACCCGATAATCACCACCATCAACAGGAAGCAGATAGCCGAGGCAATGGCGACGGTGATCTGGAAGTTCAATGCCTCCTTGCCCTGGGCGTCGATGAACGGGTCCATCTCGCGCTTCATTTGCCAGAGAATCAGCGGGCCGATCAGCGTGCCGAACGGAATCCAGATCCCCAGCAAGGCGGACAGGTGACAGAACATCGCCCACTGACGCACCTCCTGGCTCGGCGTGGGCAGCGGCAGTTGTTCGTCACTCATGGTGTCCTCCTTGCCTGGAGCGGTCCGGTCAGTCGGCCAATGCGGCCTTTTGCAGTTCGAAGATCTCGTTCATGCCTTTCTTCGCCAGTTCCAGCATGGCGTTCAGCTCTTCAGGCTGGAACGGCGCGCCTTCGGCAGTGCCCTGTACTTCAATGAAACCGCCAGCACTGGTCATCACCACGTTCAGGTCGGTTTCGGCGGCCGAGTCTTCCAGGTAGTCGAGGTCGAGCACAGGCTCGCCCTTGTACATGCCCACGGAAACAGCGGCGATCATCTGCTTGACCGGGTCGCCGCCTTTCAGGCCGCCACGTTTCTTGATCACTTTCAAGGCATCGATCAGCGCGACCATGGAACCGGTGATCGACGCCGTACGGGTGCCACCGTCTGCCTGGATCACGTCGCAGTCGACGTACAGGGTGACGTCGCCCAGCTTGGTCATGTCCAGCGCAGCGCGCAGGGAGCGGCCGATCAGACGCTGGATTTCCAGCGTACGGCCGCCTTGCTTGCCACGGCTGGCTTCACGCTGGTTACGCTCGCCGGTGGCACGTGGCAGCATGCCGTACTCGGCGGTCAGCCAGCCCTGGCCCTGGCCTTTGAGGAAACGCGGTACGCCCGGTTCAACGCTGACGGTGCAGATGACCTTGGTATCACCGAACTCGACCAGCACAGAACCCTCGGCGTGTTTGGTGTAGTTGCGGGTGATGCGGATCGAGCGGAGCTGATCGGCAGCGCGACCACTTGGACGTATCATAGGGAATACCTGTACTGGGGACGGAAAACTGCGGAGCATTATAGAGCCGACGACCGTTACTGGGCACTTCTAAAAAAATCCGCCGACGACCGAAGGCTCTGCACTGCACGCCGGCACGGGCCTGCCGCTCTTTGTCACACCCTGTGTTTGGGCGCATCCGCGTCACTGCGCTACAATCCTGCGCCTTTGCTGCCAGTCGGCTTTAATTCATTGATATCGGACTCCCGGAACCAAGGTTCTGCGCCGATCTGCCTTGCGAGGTACCGCCATGGTGCACAGCATGACCGCCTTCGCCCGCGTCGAAAAAGCCGGCGTCCAGGGCACCCTGAGCTGGGAACTGCGGTCGGTCAACAGCCGCTACCTGGAACCCCACCTGCGCCTGCCGGAGTCCTTTCGCGACCTCGAAGGCGCGGTACGTGAAGCCCTGCGCCAAGGCGTATCGCGGGGCAAGCTCGAATGCACCCTGCGCTTCACCGAAGAAAACACCGGCAAAGCGCTGCAGATCGATCAGGAACGCGCCGCGCAACTGGTCGCCGCCGCCGAGACCATCGCCGGCCTGATCAAGAACCCGGCCGCGCTGAACCCGCTGGAAGTCCTGGCCTGGCCCGGCGTACTGGTTGGCGACGCCACCGACCCGCAAGCCTTGAACGCTGAAGCGCTGGCACTGTTCAACCAGGGCCTCAAGGAACTCAAGGCCGGTCGCGAGCGCGAAGGTGCGGAGCTGGCACGGTTGATCAACGAGCGCCTGACCTCCATCGAAGAAGACGTGGTGACCCTGCGCGAATTGGTCCCGCAGATGCTCGCCACCCAGCGCCAGAAAGTCCTCGACCGTTTCGCCGACATGAAGGCCGAGATGGATCCGCAGCGCCTGGAGCAGGAAATGGTCATGCTCGCGCAAAAAAGCGACGTCGCCGAAGAACTGGATCGACTGAGCACTCACATCATCGAAGTTCGCCGGGTACTCAAATCCGGCGGCGCTGCCGGTCGGCGCCTGGACTTCCTGATGCAGGAACTCAATCGCGAAGCCAACACACTGGGCTCCAAAGCCTTCGACCCGCGCAGCACCCAGGCTGCGGTCAACCTCAAGGTGTTGATCGAGCAGATGCGCGAACAAGTGCAGAATATTGAGTAAGGCTACCCCGACATGACCCACAGCACTGGCACCCTTTACATCATTTCCGCCCCTTCGGGCGCGGGCAAGAGCAGCCTGGTCAAGGCCCTGACCGATGCCAACCCGGAGATCCGCGTCTCGGTCTCCCACACCACCCGCGCCATGCGCCCGGGTGAAGTGAATGGCGTGAACTATCACTTCGTCGACCGCAGCGAGTTCGTGAAGATGATCGAGCACGGCGATTTCCTCGAGCGCGCCGAAGTGTTCGGCAATCTCTATGGCACCTCGCAAAGCCACCTGCAGCAGACCCTTGACGAAGGCCACGACCTGATCCTGGAAATCGACTGGCAAGGTGCCGAGCAAGTACGCAAGCTGATGCCGCAGGCCCGCTCGATCTTCATCCTGCCGCCGTCACTGCAAGCCCTGCACCAGCGCCTGACCAATCGCGGCCAGGACAGCGACGAGATCATTGACGGCCGGATGCGCGAAGCCGTCAGCGAAATGAGCCATTACGTCGACTACGATTACCTGATCATCAACGACGATTTCGCCCACGCACTGCACGACCTGAAGGCGATTTTCCGCGCCAATCAGCTGATTCAGAAGCGTCAGCAGCAGCGTCACGGCAAATTGCTGGCTGAATTGCTCGGTTAATCAGCTCTTCCCAAAACCGCTGCAAGGGCTTTACATTGGCACTTGCAGCGCGTTGAAGGGCTTGGTCAAAAAATCAGCGCTTCCCTAATCGCTGGTGATTTTTTAAACTGTTGAGTCCGCTCGCCCATCCGGGCAGCGCGCATATTGCATTTGCTACGAGGAAGACCATGGCCCGCGTAACCGTTGAAGACTGCCTAGAACACGTGGATAACCGCTTTGAGCTGGTCATGCTCTCTACCAAGCGTGCCCGTCAACTGGCCACCGGCGGCAAAGAGCCGAAGGTAGCATGGGAAAACGACAAGCCTACCGTCGTCGCCCTGCGCGAAATCGCTGAAGGCCTGATCGACTACGCAGCTATCGCCGAAGCCGAAATCGTTGAAGATGAACCGCTTTTTGCTGCATTCGAGGACGAGTCCAACGAGGCCGTCTAAGCTTATGCCTGGTCGACGTAGCACGGCGCGGGATCACAGCCTACGGCAGGAGACATCATGCCGAGCATAGACGCCCTCGCCGATCGCTTATCGACCTACCTCGGCAAGGACCAGGTCAATCTGGTCCGCCGAGCGTATTTCTACGCCGAACAAGCCCACGACGGCCAACGCCGCCGTAGCGGCGAGGCGTACGTCACGCACCCACTCGCGGTGGCGAATATTCTTGCCGACATGCACATGGACCATCAGAGCCTGATGGCCGCAATGCTGCATGACGTGATCGAAGACACCGGTATTGCCAAGGAAGCGCTGCAAGCGCAGTTCGGCGAGACTGTGGCCGAACTGGTCGACGGGGTCAGCAAACTGACCCAGATGAACTTCGAAACCAAGGCCGAGGCACAAGCCGAAAACTTCCAGAAAATGGCCATGGCCATGGCCCGCGATATTCGCGTGATCCTGGTCAAGCTGGCCGACCGCCTGCACAACATGCGCACCCTGGAAGTGCTGTCCGGTGAAAAACGCCGACGCATCGCCAAGGAAACCCTGGAAATCTATGCGCCCATCGCCAACCGGCTGGGCATGCACGCCATCCGCATAGAATTCGAAGACCTCGGCTTCAAGGCCATGCACCCGATGCGTTCCGCGCGGATCTACCAGGCCGTCAAGCGCGCCCGGGGCAACCGCAAGGAAATCGTCAACAAGATCGAAGAATCCTTAAGCCACTGCCTGGCCATCGACGGCATCCAGGGCGAGGTCAGCGGTCGCCAGAAACACCTCTACGGCATCTACACGAAAATGCGCGGCAAGCGTCGGGCCTTCAACGAGATCATGGACGTCTACGCGTTCCGGATCATCGTCGACAAGGTCGATACCTGCTACCGCGTGCTGGGTGCTGTACATAACTTATACAAACCACTGCCAGGGCGCTTCAAGGATTACATCGCGATCCCCAAGGCCAACGGCTACCAGTCGCTGCATACCACGCTGTTCGGCATGCACGGTGTTCCGATCGAGATCCAGATCCGCACCCGTGAAATGGAAGAGATGGCCAACAACGGCATCGCCGCCCATTGGCTGTACAAGTCCAGCGGCGACGAACAGCCGAAAGGCACTCACGCCCGCGCCCGCCAGTGGGTCAAGGGCGTGCTGGAAATGCAGCAACGCGCCGGCAACTCGCTGGAATTCATCGAGAGCGTGAAGATCGACCTGTTCCCGGACGAGGTCTACGTGTTCACGCCCAAGGGCCGGATCATGGAGCTGCCCAAGGGTTCCACGGCGGTCGACTTCGCTTACGCAGTGCATACCGACGTGGGCAACAGCTGCATTGCCTGCCGGATCAACCGTCGTCTCGCACCGCTGTCCGAACCACTGCAAAGCGGCTCCACGGTCGAGATTGTCAGCGCACCCGGCGCACGGCCGAACCCGGCCTGGCTCAACTTCGTGGTCACCGGCAAGGCGCGCACGCACATCCGCCATGCGCTGAAACTGCAACGCCGCTCCGAATCCATCAGCCTGGGCGAACGCCTGCTGAACAAGGTCCTCAACGGATTCGACAGCGCGCTGGAGAAAATCCCGGCTGAACGCGTCAAGGCAATGCTCGCCGAGTACCGCCTCGAACTGATCGAGGATTTGCTCGAAGACATCGGCCTGGGCAATCGCATGGCCTATGTGGTGGCTCGCCGACTGCTCGGCGAAGGCGAACAGCTGCCAAGCCCGGAAGGCCCGCTGGCGATTCGCGGTACCGAAGGCCTGGTTCTCAGCTACGCCAAGTGCTGCACGCCGATCCCGGGCGACCCGATTGTCGGCCACCTGTCCGCGGGCAAAGGCATGGTCGTGCACCTGGACAACTGCCGCAATATCAGCGAAATCCGCCACAACCCGGAAAAGTGCATCCAGCTCTCGTGGGCCAAGGATGTCACCGGCGAATTCAACGTCGAACTGCGCGTCGAACTGGAACACCAGCGCGGCCTGATTGCCCTGCTGGCCAGCAGCGTCAACGCCGCCGACGGGAACATCGAGAAAATCAGCATGGACGAACGCGATGGTCGCATCAGCGTGGTCCAGTTGGTGGTCAGCGTGCACGATCGCGTGCACCTGGCCCGCGTGATCAAGAAACTGCGTGCCCTGACCGGGGTGATTCGCATCACCCGAATGCGTGCATAGCTCGCAAACGTAGCCACCTCTTACAAGGAGTCACCAATGACCAAGACTGTTATCACCAGCGACAAGGCCCCGGCCGCTATCGGTACTTACTCCCAGGCGATCAAGGCTGGCAACACCGTTTACATGTCGGGTCAGATTCCTCTGGACCCAAAAACCATGGAACTGGTTGAAGGCTTCGAAGCCCAGACCATCCAGGTGTTCGAGAACCTCAAGGCCGTAGCCGAAGCGGCCGGTGGCTCGTTCAAGGACATCGTCAAGCTGAACATCTTCCTCACCGACCTGAGCCATTTCGCCAAGGTCAACGAGATCATGGGCAAGTACTTCGACCAGCCTTACCCTGCCCGCGCCGCCATCGGCGTTGCAGCCCTGCCAAAGGGTTCACAGGTTGAAATGGATGCCATCCTGGTCATCGAGTAATGTGCACGGCGCAGCCTGGGGCTGCGCCGACTGCCCTGCTGTAAAGAAAGTTTGAAAGGATTCCACCATGCGCAATGCGCTTGCTCTCTCGCTGCTTGCCCTGCTTCTGGGCGGATGTGCCAGCAACCCTGCCGATCGTGATATCAGCGGCACCTGGATCAATCAGGTGGCGATCGATGCTGCCGCCAAAGGTGTCCCCCTGCGCGAAGCGCTCCAGGCCTATGGCCCGAACCTGGAATGGGACATCAACACCAAGGCCGGCCAGGCCCGCTACACCAATGGTTTTGAAAACGTCGAAGGCAAGCTGCAGGGTGAAGAATCCGGCCTCTGGAAAGTCGACTTTTATGGCAGCTCCGGTAGTGAACTGAAGCGCGACGGCAAACAATTGAGCCAGACCGCGACCGAAAACGAATCAGCCCAGGTCTTCGACCGGGCATTGATCCCGGTACCGGATGGCGCACCGCTTGGCGCCAGCTTCGAACGCGCGCTGTATTCGGCCTACATGGGCGGTAGCTGGAAAGTCGTCAGCGGCCCCGGCGAAGGCGACACCGTGCAGTTCCAGGCCGACGGCCAGGTGACCGGCCTGCCGGGCACTGACCGTTATGCGCTGTGCCTGGCCGGCGACTGCGCCTCGATGAGTGGTGGCAACGACAACATGTGGCTGCAGCTCAATGGGCAAGGAAACGCCTGGATCTTTGCGCGCAGGGGCAAAGAGCTGGAGATTTTCCAGACCGTGAACACGGCGCAGGCGGACGAGATGCCTCAGTACACGCCCGGTGATCGCAAGTGGCTGCTGGAAAAACAGTAAACAACGCATTACCCCCTGTGGGAGCGGGCTTGCTCGCGAAAGCGGTATAACAGCCAACAGAGATGTTGAATGTTACGAACCCTTCGCGAGCAAGCCCGCTTCCACATTTGGTTTACTGTGACCGAAAATCAGCAGCGGCCTTCAAGAATCGCCGCATACCCCTCACGGAAGCTCGGATACTTCGGCGTCCAGCCCAAGGCCTTGGCCCGCGCATTACTGCAACGCTTGCTGCCGGTGCGCCGTACGCTTGAATCGTCGTCCCATTCGTTCACGCCCAGATACCCGCGCAACCAGCCCACCACATCGGCCAGCGCTGCCGGCTCGTCATCGACGCCGATGTAGACATCCTCCAGCGCCACACCACGCCGGTCCGCCTCAAGCAGGCACGCCATCAACCCTGCGGCATCGTCCGCATGGATCCGGTTGGCATACAACGGTGGTTCGACCGCCACGCGATAACCCCGGCGGACTTGAGTCAGCAACCACTCACGCCCCGGGCCGTAGATGCCGGTCAGGCGCACGACACTGGCCGGGATACCGCTCCTGAGCGCGATCTGCTCGGCCTCGAGCATCACACGCCCAGAATAACCGGACGCCACCGTAGACGAACGCTCATCGACCCACTCGCCATCCTGCTGCCCGTAAACACTGCTGCTGGACACAAACAACAGGCGATTGGGCACCTGACCGTAGTCGTTGAGCCACTCCAGCACATGCTCCAGCCCCTGGACATAGGCTGCACGGTAGCCGGCTTCGTCGTGATCGGTGGCTGCCGCGCAATACACCAGGTAATCCACGGCACCGATCGGCCAAGTGGCCGGGCAGTCTTTGTTGAACAAATCACCGGCAACGCCGATGACGCCCGCGGGCAGGCGTGAAACATCCCGCCGCAGGCCATGAACCTCCCATCCCGCCGCCAGCAGCTGTGTGGCCAGGCGGCTGCCAACATCACCGCAACCGGCGATCAAAACAGTAGGCGCAGACATCAGAAAACTCCTATCGCAAAGCCACAGACTAGCGCCGGCAACAGACAGGCGGCTAGCAATGCAGGAAAAAAAGAGACGCTATTACTTCTGTTAACAAGAATTACTTGCAATAATACGCCCCACTTTTGTTCTCGGCCCTTCGAGGCCTGGAAGAACTTCACCCGTTTTTTCTCTCAGGTCCGGCCAGCATGACACGTAATCAACTCTCCGCTTCGCCAACCAAACGACCTCGCGCCTGGAGCGCGGTGGCCGCCCTGCTCCTCAGCCTGATGCTCGCGCCAGTCGCGGCTTTCGCCGATGCCCAGGCGCCAGCTACTCCGGCCGCCGCCGCAGCCCCTGCACCGGCTGATCACGCCGCCCCGGCCGTTGCTCCTGCCGCGACCGATCCTGCCCAGGCAGCACCGGCAGAGAACCTGGGTGAAGACGCTCCTGAAGTCCTCGAAGCCGACAACACTCTGGGCATGGCCCATGACCTGTCGCCGTGGGGCATGTACAAGAATGCCGACATCATCGTGAAAATCGTGATGATCGGCCTGGCCATCGCCTCGATCATCACCTGGACCATCTGGATCGCCAAGGGTCTTGAGCTGATGGGCGCCAAGCGTCGCCTGCGCGGTGAAATCGCCCAACTGAAAAAATCCACCTCCCTCAAGGAAGCCAGCGCCACGGCGGCGAAGGAAGGCACCCTCGCCAACCTGCTGGTGCACGATGCTCTCGAAGAGATGCGCCTGTCGGTCAACAGCCGTGAGAAAGAAGGCATCAAGGAACGCGTCAGCTTCCGCCTTGAGCGCCTTGTCGCGGCCTGCGGTCGTAACATGAGCAGCGGCACCGGCGTGCTGGCGACCATCGGTTCCACCGCGCCCTTCGTCGGCCTGTTCGGCACCGTGTGGGGCATCATGAATAGCTTCATCGGCATCGCCAAAACCCAGACCACCAACCTCGCCGTCGTCGCTCCCGGCATCGCCGAGGCCCTGCTCGCCACCGCACTGGGCCTGGTTGCAGCGATCCCTGCGGTCGTGATCTACAACGTCTTCGCCCGCTCCATCGCCGGCTACAAGGCTCAGGTGTCCGATGCGTCGGCACAGGTCCTGCTGCTGGTCAGCCGCGACCTCGACCACCAGCCTGAGCGCAGCTCGCAACCGCACATGGTGAAAGTGGGGTAATCGGCCATGGGCCTGCATTTGAAAGAAGGGGCAGACGACGATCTGTCCGAAAACCACGAAATCAACGTCACGCCGTTCATCGACGTAATGCTGGTGCTGTTGATCATCTTCATGGTGGCGGCCCCGCTGGCCACCGTGGACATCAAGGTCGACCTGCCCGCTTCCACCGCCAAACCGGCGCCGCGGCCAGAGAAACCGGTGTTCCTCAGTGTCAAGGCTGACCAGCGCCTGTTCCTCGGTGAAGACGAAGTGAAGGCCGAAGCACTCGGCGCTACGCTCGACGCCAGGACCCAGGGCAAAAAAGACACGACGATCTTCTTCCAGGCCGACAAAGGCGTGGATTACGGCGACCTGATGAGCGTGATGGACAACCTGCGCTCAGCCGGTTACCTGAAGGTCGGCCTGGTCGGACTCGAGACGGCAGCCAAGAAATGATCACGACGCGCCATAAGCTGACGCGTTACAGCGGTAGCCTGGCCGTGGTGCTGGGCGTTCACGCGCTGGCCATCGCGCTGGCGCTGAACTGGTCCGCCCGTCCGCCCATCGAATTGCCTCCTCAGGCAATGATGGTCGAACTGGCACCGGTCCCCGCCCCGCCACCGCCTGCTCCGCCGAAGGTCGTCACCCCACCGCAACCACCGGCTCCGGTTGAAGAACTGCCGATCCCCAAGCTCGCCGAAGCGCCGAAAGCTGAGATTGCCGTGCCCAAGCCCGTCAAGCCAAAGCCGAAGCCACAGCCGCCCAAGCCTGTAGAGAAGAAACCCGAACCGCCGAAGGAAAAACCGGCCGAGGAGAAACCGGCAGAAACGCAACAGACCCAGGCGCCTACGGAGAAATCCGCTCAGCCTGCACCGGGTCCTTCGCCGGCTCAACTGGCGGCCAAGGCCAGTTGGCAAGGCACGCTGCTGGCGCACCTGCAGAAGTACAAAAAGTACCCTGCCAGTGCACAGGCACGGGGCAAGGAAGGCATGAACCGCCTGCGTTTCGTCGTGGATGCCGAAGGCAATGTGTTGTCGTTTGAGCTGGTAGGCGCCTCGGGCACCGCCGATCTGGACCGGGCCACCCTGGAAATGATCCGTCGCGCTCAACCGCTGCCCAAGCCGCCGGCCGACATGCTGACCAATGGCTCCATCGAAATCGTTGCACCCTTTGTGTATTCGCTGGAAAAACGCCGTCGGTAAACGCACCACCGCCCCATGTGGGAGCGAGCTTGCTCGCGATAGCGGTCTAACATTCAACGTAGATGTCGAATGTTGGGCCCTCATCGCGAGCAAGCTCGCTCCCACAGAGATTTCTGCCAGCAGGAAGGTCGCGTTCCAAGCCAAAAAGGCACCGAAAGGTGCCTTTCTCTTATCTGCAAGCGGCAAACCGGCATTGCCCGGTGTCACCGGACACGTTCAGTCTGATAACGTGCGTCTATCGATTGCAGCCGGTATGCTTGGCCCGCAACTTCATGGACGCTTGCTATGACCCTCACAGAATTACGCTACATCGTTACCCTCGCCCAAGAGCAGCACTTCGGCCACGCGGCCGAGCGTTGCCACGTCAGCCAGCCGACCCTTTCGGTGGGCGTGAAAAAGCTTGAAGACGAACTCGGTGTGCTGATTTTCGAGCGCAGCAAAAGCGCCGTGCGCCTGACGCCTGTCGGCGAAGGCATCGTGGCCCAGGCTCAAAAGGTGCTGGAGCAGGCCCAAGGCATCCGCGAACTGGCCCAGGCCGGCAAGAACCAGCTGACTGCCCCGCTCAAAGTCGGCGCGATCTACACTGTCGGGCCGTACCTGTTCCCGCACCTGATTCCACAACTGCACCGGGTCGCCCCGCAGATGCCGTTGTACATCGAAGAAAACTTCACCCACGTGCTGCGCGACAAACTGCGCAACGGTGAACTCGACGCGATCATCATCGCCCTGCCGTTCAGCGAAGCCGACGTGCTGACCCTGCAGCTCTACGACGAGCCGTTCTACGTGCTGATGCCGGCGCAGCACCCGTGGACGCAAAAAGAGTCCATCGATGCCAGCCTGCTCAACGACAAGAGCCTGCTGCTGCTCGGCGAAGGCCACTGTTTCCGCGATCAGGTACTGGAAGCCTGCCCGACCCTGACCAAAGGCAACGACGGCGCCAAGCACACCACGGTGGAATCCAGTTCCCTGGAAACCATTCGCCACATGGTCGCGTCCGGCCTGGGTATTTCGATCCTGCCGTTGTCAGCAGTCGACAGTCATCACTACGCCCCCGGCGTGATCGAGGTGCGTCCGTTGTCGGCACCCGTACCGTTCCGCACCGTGGCCATTGCCTGGCGAGCCAGCTTCCCGCGTCCGAAGGCGATTGAAATCCTCGCCGACTCCATTCGCCTGTGCTCGGTGGCCAAGCCAGCGGCGCAGGTTGCTGCGGGCTAAGCGACGGTCATGAGCGAGTTGTCGCAAGTGTCGGTTACGGCACTCAAGGGTGTCGGTGAAGCCATGGCCGAGAAACTGGCCAAGGTCGGCCTGGAAAACCTCCAGGACGTGTTGTTTCACTTGCCCCTGCGCTATCAGGACCGCACCCGCGTGGTCCCGATTGGCGCGCTGCGACCCGGGCAGGATGCGGTCATCGAAGGCACCGTCAGCGGCGCCGATGTGGTCATGGGCCGTCGGCGCAGCCTTGTGGTGCGCTTGCAGGACGGCACCGGCGGACTCAGCCTGCGCTTCTACCATTTCAGCAATGCACAGAAGGAAGGCCTCAAACGCGGCACGCGGATTCGCTGCTACGGCGAGGCACGGCCCGGTGCTTCGGGGCTGGAAATCTACCACCCGGAATATCGCGCTATCACTGGCGACGAACCACCGCCGGTGGATGAAACCCTGACTCCGGTCTACCCGCTCACCGAAGGCCTGACCCAACAGCGCCTGCGCCAGTTGTGCATGCAGACCCTCACCCTGCTCGGCCCCAGCAGCCTGCCCGACTGGTTGCCGAACGAACTGGCCCGCGACTACCAATTGGCACCGCTGGCCGATGCAATCCGCTACCTGCACAACCCGCCCGCCGATGCCGACGTCGATGAACTCGCCCTCGGCCATCACTGGGCACAACACCGCCTGGCTTTTGAAGAACTGCTGACCCATCAACTGTCGCAACAGCGCCTTCGTGAAAGCATGCGCGCCCTGCGTGCGCCCGCGATGCCCAAGGCCACCCGGCTGCCGGCCAAATACCTGGCCAATCTCGGCTTCAACCCGACGGGCGCCCAGCAACGGGTCGGCAACGAAATCGCCTACGACCTCAGCCAGCACGAGCCCATGCTGCGGCTGATCCAGGGCGACGTCGGCGCTGGCAAAACCGTGGTTGCCGCCCTTGCCGCACTGCAAGCGCTGGAGGCCGGTTATCAGGTCGCACTGATGGCGCCCACCGAGATTCTCGCCGAGCAGCACTTCATTACCTTCAAGCGCTGGCTCGAGCCGCTGGGCATTGAAGTCGCATGGCTCGCCGGCAAGCTCAAGGGCAAGAACCGCACCGCCGCGCTGGAGCAAATCGCCAGCGGCACGCCTATGGTGGTTGGCACTCACGCGCTGTTCCAGGACGAAGTGCAATTCAAGAACCTGGCGCTGGTGATCATCGACGAACAGCACCGTTTCGGCGTTCAGCAGCGTCTGGCCCTGCGGCAGAAAGGCGTCGGCGGACGCATGTGTCCGCATCAGCTGATCATGACCGCCACGCCGATTCCGCGCACGCTGGCCATGAGCGCCTACGCCGACCTCGACACCTCGATCCTCGACGAACTGCCCCCCGGCCGAACCCCGGTCAACACCGTGCTGATCACCGACACCCGGCGGGTCGAAGTCATCGAGCGGGTGCGCAGCGCTTGCGCCGAAGGACGTCAGGCCTATTGGGTATGCACGCTGATCGAAGAGTCGGAGGAGCTGACCTGCCAGGCCGCCGAAACCACATATGAAGACCTCACCGCCGCCCTCGGCGAGCTGAAGGTCGGGCTGATCCACGGCCGCATGAAACCTGCGGAGAAAGCCGCGGTGATGGCCGAGTTCAAGGCCGGCAACCTGCAACTGCTGGTCGCGACCACGGTGATCGAAGTGGGCGTCGACGTGCCCAATGCCAGCCTGATGATCATCGAGAACCCCGAGCGCCTGGGCCTGGCGCAACTGCACCAGTTGCGCGGCCGCGTCGGTCGGGGCAGCGCCGTCAGCCATTGCGTGCTGCTCTACCATCCGCCGCTGTCGCAGATCGGCCGTCAGCGCCTGGGCATCATGCGCGAAACCAACGATGGTTTTGTCATCGCCGAAAAGGACCTGGAATTGCGCGGCCCCGGCGAAATGCTCGGCACCCGCCAGACCGGCTTGCTTCAATTCAAGGTCGCCGACCTGATGCGCGATGCCGATTTACTGCCCGCCGTGCGAGATGCCGCCCAGGCATTGCTCGAGCGCTGGCCGACCCACGTCAGCCCGCTACTCGACCGTTGGCTGCGTCATGGCCAACAATACGGCCAAGTGTGACAACCGTCACAGTTTCTGAGGCGTGGCCTTAGGCAAGCTGGTTATACTCCTGCAATTGTTTAATCACGGATACAGACCATGACCGACGTTGCCTTCGCACCCGATACCCCGCACGCTCCGTCGGTTATTCGGCTGATGCTGGGCAAGTTGGGCATTGCCTACGAAGAAGTGTTGGAGCATCACGGCCTCAATGCCGCACGCAAAGTGCAGGCCGTTCTGCTCGATGACAGCGTCGGCGCGTTGATGGTGTTGTTCCCGCAGAGCCAGTTACTGGACCTCAATCGCCTGACCGAACTCACCGGTCGCCGCCTCACTGCCGTACCCACCGAGCGCCTGAAAAAAATGCTCGGCAAGCACAACCTCAGCTTGCTGCCGGGCCTGCCGGCGCTGACCAGTTCACCCTGCCTGTACGACGAAAGCCTGCTGCGTGAGCCGAAGTTGCTGATCAACTCTGGTGAGCCGGGCGTGCTGCTGGAAGTCTCCAGCGAAGACTTCAAGACCATGCTGATCAAGGCCAGCGCCGCCAACTTCGGCGAAAACCTGACCAGCATCCGTCCGAACCTCGACCGCCCCGATGACGACCGCAAGGAAATCACCCAGGCCGTCCAGGCATTTACCGCGCGTCGCATCCAGCAGCGTCTGGAAGAGACCATCGAGATTCCGCCGCTGGCCGAAACCGCGCAAAAGATCATCAAGCTGCGTGTCGACCCCAACGCCACTATCGACGACATCACCGGCGTGGTCGAAACCGACCCGGCGCTGGCCGCGCAAGTCGTGAGCTGGGCAGCGTCGCCGTACTACGCCTCGCCGGGCAAGATCCGTTCCGTGGAAGACGCCATCGTGCGCGTGCTGGGTTTCGACCTGGTGATCAACCTGGCGCTGGGCCTGGCCCTGGGTAAAACCCTGAGCCTGCCCAAGGACCACCCGCAACAAACCACGCCATACTGGCAGCAATCAATCTACACCGCCGCCGTCATCGAAGGCCTGACCCGCGCCATGCCGCGCACCCAGCGCCCGGAAGCAGGCCTGACCTACCTGGCCGGCCTGCTGCACAACTTCGGCTACCTGCTGCTGGCCCACGTGTTCCCGCCACACTTCTCGCTGATCTGCCGCCACCTGGAGGTCAACCCGCACCTGTGCCACAGCTTCGTGGAACAACACCTGCTGGGCATCAGCCGTGAACAGATCGGCTCGTGGCTGATGCGCTACTGGGACATGCCCGAAGAGCTGTCGACCGCGCTGCGCTTCCAGCACGACCCGGCCTACGACGGCACCTACGCCGAATACCCGAACCTGGTCTGCCTGTCGGTGCGCCTGCTGCGCAGCCGAGGCATCGGCTCCGGCCCCGACGAAGGCATCCCGGACGCACTATTGGAACGCCTCGGCCTGAGCCGCGCCAAGGCCGACGACGTAGTCAGCAAAGTGCTGGAGGCTGAAGTGCTGTTGCGCGAACTGGCCTCGCAATTCAGCCAAGGCTGAACAGCATCGCGGGCAAGCCCACTCCCACAGGGATCGCTTAAATCCTGTGGGAGCGGGCTTGCCCGCGATGAATATCACTCGGTCTAACTGAAAGACCTCAAGCCTTGGGCTTCGCCTTCTTCGGCTTCAAATACTTGGTCAGCCCCTGGAACCAGATCACCAGCGCCGGGTTGCCCTTGATCTGAATCGATTTGTCCTGAATCCCGGTCATGAACGCCAGTTGCTTGTTCTTCGCCTGCATCGTGGCAAAGCCATACGCGGCATCTTTAAAGGCAATCGCAAACGCAGGCTCGGCATGCACACCCGATTGGCTGGTGATGCGCTGGTCCTTCACGCGGAAATGCCGCGCCACTTTCCCGTCCAGCGTCTGCAGCTGGAACACCAGGTCCTTGTCACCCAACTGCTGCTGAAACGCCGGATTGGTCCGGCTGGCCTTACCCATCAACAAACCCAGCATCCACAGCAGAAAACGAAATTTCATGCGCACAGCCTCAGAAGGAAAATGAACGGCTGGGGCAGTTTAACGGCTTCAGAGGATAACACCAGTATCCAGCTGCGTTAGGAGAAGATCATTACCATTACCTGCACGATGACTACTAAGTCACAATTTTCAACACATCACTCCAGCCACTCCACACGCCACTTCTGCACCTGAAGAAACACATACATAGGAGCCGGCTTGCCGGGCTCCTAGAGGGCGCGGTATTTCAGGTACAAAAAATGGGCACCCAACCCTGGTTGGCGTGCCCATTTTTTATTCCACCCCCCGCTACGCGAGAGGCGAAAACGGCTTACGGATTAACGCTGTCTTTCAACGACTTACCTGGCTTGAACGCAACGGTGTTGCTGGCCTTGATTTTGACGGGTTCACCGGTTTGCGGGTTTTTGCCGGTGCGGGCACCGCGATGGCGTTGCAGGAAGGTGCCGAAGCCCACCAGCGTCACGCTGTCTTTGCGGTGCAAGGCACCGGTGATTTCTTCAAGAACGGCGTTGAGAACGCGGTTGGCTTGTTCTTTGGTGAGGTCTGCTTTTTCAGCAATGGCTGCAGCGAGGTCTGGTTTACGCATGTGAGTGAAGCCCCTTTGACGGTTTGTTGTTGTTATGTCCGTGCTGCTCTCTGCGGAGCAGCGCCAAAAGCGCCGCAGGTGCTCTACTCTGCGGCAGACGGGAGTGAGGATGGCACGCAGTGAGGCCCCGCGCCAGTATCGGCGCGGCCATTGTTAGGGCAAAAGGGGGGTGATTCCGACAGAACGACCGGTATTTATGCCAACAGGGCTGGAAGCTCTTTGTTCAGGGCCAGTTTTTCCATCACGGCGGCACCGGTGAGGGCATAACCGAGCAGTTTGCCTGCTGCATCGCGGCATAAAACCTTGATGTCGGCGCCCTGTCCTTCGACGGTCCAGATGCCTTCTGCACCCCGTGGCGGCGGGGATACCACCAGCGGGCACACCGGGGTTTTGACGGTGATCGGCATAGGGCCATAGGTGACGGCGGTCGGGTTGCCGGCCAGGGTTTGCGCCAGCGCTCGCGCGCAGCTCATCAGGGGCATCACGTACAGCAGGTTCAGCCCATCGACCTCAGCACAATCGCCCAGGGCGTAGATGTTGGCGTGGGAAGTCTTCAGGTGCCGGTCGACCATGATGCCGCGGTTGACCTGCAAACCGGCCGCTGCCGCGAGGTCGACGCGCGGGCGCAGGCCAATGGCCGAGACCACCACGTCACACGAGATCACCTGGCCATCGGACAGGTGTGCTTCGAGACCGTCCGACACGCGTTGCAGGCGGTTGAGCACCGGCCCGAGGTGGAAACGTGCGCCGAGGCTTTCCAGGCCAGCCTGCACCGCTGCCGCGGCCGCCGGGTGCAACAGGGTCGGCATGACCTGTTCGCACGGCGCAACCAGTTGCACTTCGTAGCCGCCCAGGGTCAGGTCGTTGGCGAACTCGCAGCCGATCAGGCCGGCGCCGAGCAGCAGCACGCGGCGCTTGCCAGCAGCTGCCGCACGGAAGCGTGCGTAATCTTCCAGGTCGTTGATCGGGAATACGCAATCCGCCGCGTCACCTTCAATGGGCACGCGCACGGTTTCGGCGCCCCAGGCCAGGATCAGGTCGCGGTATATCACCGCTTCTTCACCGATCCACAGGCGCTTGTGGCCCGGGTCAATACCACTGATGCGCGTGTGGGTGCGTATTTCGGCCTTGAGTTGTTCGGCCATGGCGCCGGGTTCGGCCATGCTCAGGCCGTCGGCATCCTTGTTTTTGCCGAAGCCGGTGGAGAGCATCGGCTTGGAGTAGGAGCGCCCGTCATCGGCGGTAATCAAAAGCAGCGGGGTTTCGCTGTCGAGCTTGCGAAACTCGCGGGCGACGTTGTAGCCAGCCAGACCGGTGCCAATGATGACGACAGGTGCGTTCATTCCTTACTCCTCAATTATTCAGGCAGCGATTTCGATCATTTCAAAATCCATCTTGCCCACACCGCAGTCCGGGCACAGCCAGTCTTCCGGCACGTCTTCCCAACGGGTGCCCGGCGCAATGCCGTCATCCGGCCAACCGTCGGCTTCGTTGTAGATCAGGCCGCAGACGATACATTGCCACTTTTTCATCAGGTACTTCCTCAGGGGTTCAGGCGTTTTGCCGGCAGAACGGTCGATGGTTGTAGCACTGCCGTCCAACTCAGCGCGTTTTGTACTGATCGGTGCCGCCGGATGCAAGCCTGTTCGGCGCAACGGCAGGCCAATTCAATCGATATCGGCGGCTGACATGTTAAGCTCGCCGCCTCATTTGCTGCCAATAATGACTCATTGTGCAACACACAGAATCCCCCTCTCCAGCTCCTCTCTGGCTCTCGCGCAGCGAACTGGCGCCCCTCCCCGATGCTTCCATCCTGGACTGGCTGTTCGACGAAGGCTCGCTCACCCGACGTCTGATTCATCTGTCGAATGATGCCTTCAGCGTCTCGCCGATGTTCGAGGGCTGGCAAACCCTGCGCGCCGACGAATGCGCAGCGCTGGACCTGGCTAACGGCAGTGAAGGTTGGGTGCGCGAGGTGTATCTGCGCGGTCATGGTGAAGCCTGGGTGTTCGCCCGCAGCGTCGCGGCACGCAGTGCATTGCAAGGCGACGGCTTGCACATGGACGAATTGGGCAGCCGCTCCCTGGGTGAATTGCTGTTCTGCGATCAGGCCTTTCAGCGGCGGGCCATCGAGGTTTGTCATTATCCTCAAGAATGGCTGCCGGGCGAGGCGCGGGCACCGGATCTATGGGGCCGCCGTTCACGTTTTGACCGCGGCGCGCTGAGTGTACTGGTGGCCGAAATCTTCCTGCCTTCCCTGTGGGACGCCGCACGCGCCCGATCGGAGAACCTCTGATGTACCAAAGCCTGCTCAAGTCCTTGAACCGCTTGAACCCTCGGGCCTGGGACTTCATTCAGCTGACGCGGATGGACAAGCCGATCGGCATTTACCTGCTGCTCTGGCCGACGCTGTGGGCGCTGTGGATTGCCGGCAAGGGTTCGCCGTCCCTGGCCAACATTGTGATTTTCGTCCTGGGCGTAGTGCTGACCCGCGCCGGTGGCTGCGTGATCAACGACTGGGCGGACCGCAAGGTCGATGGTCATGTGAAGCGTACCGAGCAGCGCCCGCTGGTGAGCGGCAAGATCAGCTCGAAAGAGGCGCTGGTGTTCTTCGCATTGCTGATGGGCGTGAGCTTCCTGCTGGTGCTGTGCACCAACGCCGCGACCGTGTGGCTGTCGCTGGGCGGCCTGGCGTTGGCGTTCAGTTACCCCTTCATGAAGCGCTACACCTATTACCCGCAAGTGGTGCTGGGCGCGGCGTTCTCCTGGGGGATGCCGATGGCCTTTACCGCCGAAACCGGAGAACTCCCGGCCGCCGCGTGGCTGCTGTGGATCGCCAACCTGATGTGGACCGTGGGCTACGACACCTATTACGCGATGACCGACCGCGATGACGACCTGAAGATCGGCGTGAAATCCACGGCGATTCTATTCGGCGATGCGGACCGGGCGATCATCCTGACCCTGCAAGGGCTGGCGCTGGGTTGCCTGTTGCTGGCGGGCTCGAAGTTCGACCTCGGTGGCTGGTTCCACCTCGGATTACTGGTGGCGGCGGGCTGCTTTGCGTGGGAGTTCTGGTACACCCGCGACAAAGACCGGATGCGTTGTTTCAAGGCGTTTCTGCACAACCACTGGGCAGGGTTGGCGATTTTTGTGGGGATTGTGCTGGATTACGCGTTGCGTTGAAAAGATCGCAGCCTGCGGTAGGAGCCGCCGCAGGCTGCGATCTTTTTGCATTGTTACATATGCTCGCGAACGACGTGCCAGACGTCCTTCATCTTGTCACCCTTCATTTCTCCAGGTGCCTTGTCCTTCTGGAAGTAGTACAGCGGTTTGCCGTCAAAGGCCCATTGCATGGTCCCGTCGTCACGCTTGATAACGGTCCATTTACCTTCAGCCTTGGCACCCGCCTCTGCCTTGAGCGGTGGCCAGTACTCTGCACACTCGCCGGTGCACACCGACTTGCCGCCAGTGTCCTTGTCGAACGTGTACAAGGTCATGCCCTTATGGTCGACCATCATGCCGTCTTTCATCATCGCCGGGTCGGCGGCAAAGGCCAGTGTCGGCAGCGTTAACGCCGCAGTGACCAGCAAAGCCTTCCAGGATTGAGCAATGTAGTTCATGGAAACCTTCCTCTTGTGGTTGTCAGGATCCGGACTTAGAGCTTAGCCCAGGATCCAGCCAATCGCCGGTCGACTAAAATACTGTCACACGACTGCAATAATTCCGTTATCTAATGCGGCGCAAGACAGTTAAATGACAAGAGGATTTTGGGCATGGTTGGCAGGAGCATTCTGATCGTCGACGACGAAGCGCCTATTCGCGAAATGATCGCCGTTGCGTTGGAAATGGCCGGCTATGACTGCCTGGAGGCGGAAAACTCCCAGCAGGCCCACGCCATTATCGTCGACCGCAAACCGGACCTGATCCTGCTCGACTGGATGCTGCCCGGCACCTCCGGCATCGAGCTGGCCCGTCGCCTCAAGCGTGATGAATTGACCGGGGACATCCCGATCATCATGCTCACCGCCAAGGGTGAAGAGGACAACAAGATCCAGGGCCTGGAAGTCGGCGCCGACGACTACATCACCAAGCCGTTTTCCCCCCGTGAGCTGGTGGCGCGTCTGAAGGCGGTACTACGCCGTACCGGCCCGACCGATGGCGAGGCGCCAATCGAAGTCGGCGGCCTGCTGCTGGACCCGATCAGCCACCGCGTGACCATCGACGGTCGTCCCGCCGAGATGGGCCCGACCGAATACCGCCTGCTGCAATTCTTCATGACTCACCAGGAGCGCGCCTACACCCGTGGCCAGTTGCTGGATCAGGTCTGGGGCGGCAACGTCTATGTCGAAGAGCGTACCGTCGACGTGCACATTCGGCGTCTGCGCAAAGCCCTCGGCGATGCTTACGAAAATCTGGTACAAACCGTGCGCGGCACCGGTTACCGCTTTTCTACCAAAGCCTGACCCGGACCCTTACCGCCCGACAAGCTGACAAGGACGCGCGTCAAGTGAACCAAAACTGGCATGGCACCCTGATTCGCCACATGCTGCTACTGGTCACCGCCTGCCTGGTGATCGGCCTGATCACCGGCTATTACGGCTGGAGCCTCGCCGCAGGCCTGGGTCTTTACCTGGCCTGGACCCTCAAGCAATTGCTGCGTCTGCACGAGTGGCTGCGCCTGCACAAACCCGATGAAGCGCCGCCCGACGGCTACGGCCTGTGGGGCGAGGTGTTCGACAGCATCTACCACCTGCAGCGCCGCGACCAACGGGTACGCGGGCGCCTGCAAGCGGTGATCGACCGGGTTCAGGAATCCACCGCCGCGCTGAAAGACGCGGTGATCATGCTCGACACCGACGGCAACCTGGAATGGTGGAACCGCGCCGCCGAAACCCTGCTGGGCCTCAAGACCCCGCAGGACAGTGGCCAGCCGGTGACCAATCTGGTGCGCCATCCGCGCTTCAAGGAATACTTCGAGCAAGAAAGCTACGCCGAACCGCTGGAAATTCCTTCTCCGACCAACGACCGCGTGCGCATCCAGTTGTACATCACCCGTTACGGCAACAACGAACACTTGATGCTGGTGCGCGATGTGACGCGCATCCATCAGCTTGAGCAAATGCGCAAAGACTTCATTGCCAACGTTTCCCATGAACTGCGCACACCGTTGACGGTGATCTGCGGTTACCTGGAAACCCTGCTCGATAACGTCGACGAGGTGAACCCGCGCTGGGGCCGTGCCTTGCAGCAGATGCAGCAACAAGGCGGTCGCATGCAGACCCTGCTCAACGACCTGTTGTTGCTGGCCAAGCTGGAAGCCACCGATTATCCATCGGACAACCAGCCGGTGCCGATCGACGGCTTGCTGCAATCGATCAAGAGCGATGCGCAGCAGTTGTCCGGCCAGAAAAACCAGAAAATAACCCTGGACGCCGACCCGATGACTCTGCTCAAGGGCAGCGAGGCGGAGTTGCGCAGCGCGTTTTCCAACCTGGTGTTCAACGCGGTGAAATACACCCCGGCCGAAGGCAACATCCGCATTCGCTGGTGGGGCGATGACCAGGGGGCACACCTGAGCGTGCAGGATTCCGGGATCGGTATCGACAGCAAACACCTGCCACGCCTGACCGAACGCTTCTATCGCGTCGACTCCAGCCGCAACTCCAATACCGGTGGCACCGGCCTGGGGCTGGCGATCGTCAAACACGTTTTGTTACGTCATCGGGCACGGATGGAAATCAGCAGCGTACCGGGTCACGGCAGTACCTTTACCTGCCACTTTGCCCCGGCCCAGGTCACCAAATCACGGGTTATCAGCACCGCCGACTGATACCGGTCAGCACGCGCCACTAGGCAACTGGCCGGTCAGCCGCTACATTGGCTGACTTGCGCCTGCCCTTCAGGCGCGGATTTTTCTTCCCTCTCGAATACACGGAACCCGCAAAACTCCATCATGGACCCTTCCCCTGGCTTGACCCTCGCTACAATTTTCGCCGACTTCGGCATGATTCTTTTTGCTCTGATCCTGGTTTTGCTCAACGGCTTTTTCGTTGCGGCGGAATTTGCCATGGTCAAGCTGCGCTCGACCCGGGTCGAGGCCATCGCTGACAAAAACGGCTGGCGCGGGCACATCCTGCGCACCGTGCACAGTCAGCTCGATGCGTACCTGTCGGCCTGCCAATTGGGTATCACCCTCGCCTCCCTGGGCCTGGGTTGGGTCGGTGAACCCGCGTTTGCCCACATTCTTGAGCCGGTGTTGAGCGCTGTCGGCGTTGAATCGGCCGAAGTGGTCAAAGGCATCTCGTTCTTCACCGCGTTCTTCATCATTTCGTACCTGCACATCGTGGTCGGTGA
The DNA here is from genome assembly GCF_054343835.1 of Pseudomonas sp. GNP012. NCBI lineage: Bacteria > Pseudomonadati > Pseudomonadota > Gammaproteobacteria > Pseudomonadales > Pseudomonadaceae > Pseudomonas > Pseudomonas sp. GNP012. Next base: position 5,337,796 of record NZ_JBTGUU010000001.1, read on the forward strand.
GCTCGCCCCGAAATCCTGGGCGATCCGCAAACCCGAATTGCTGTCGCTGTGGACCGCCGTGCCGCTGTACCTGTTCTATTGGGCCATGTACCCGGCCATCTACCTGCTCAACGCCAGCGCCAACACCATCCTGCGCATTGCAGGGCAAGGTGAGCCCGGCCCGCATCACGAGCATCACTACAGCCGTGAAGAGCTGAAACTGATCCTGCACTCCAGCCGTGGCCAGGACCCGAGCGACCAAGGCATGCGCGTGCTGGCCTCGGCAGTGGAGATGGGCGAACTGGAAGTGGTCGACTGGGCCAACTCCCGCGAAGACCTGGTGACCCTGGAGTTCAACGCACCGCTCAAGCAGATCCTGGCGATGTTCCGTCGCCACAAGTTCAGCCGCTATCCGGTGTACGACAGCGAACGCCAGGAATTCGTCGGCCTGCTGCACATCAAGGATCTGCTGCTGGAACTGGCGGCGCTGGACCACATTCCCGAGTCGTTCAACCTCGCCGAACTGACCCGCCCGCTGGAGCGCGTGTCACGGCACATGCCGCTGTCACAGTTGCTGGAGCAGTTCCGCAAGGGCGGTTCGCACTTCGCCGTGGTCGAAGAGGCCGACGGCAACATCATCGGCTACCTGACCATGGAAGACGTGCTGGAAGTGCTGGTGGGCGACATCCAGGACGAACACCGCAAGGCCGAGCGCGGGATCCTCGCGTACCAGCCGGGCAAGTTGCTGGTACGGGGCGATACGCCGCTGTTCAAGGTTGAACGACTGCTGGGCATCGACCTCGACCACGTCGAAGCCGAAACCCTTGCCGGGCTGGTCTATGAGAGCCTCAAGCGCGTTCCGGAAGAGGAAGAAGTGCTGGAAGTCGAAGGCCTGCGGATCATCATCAAGAAGATGAAGGGACCGAAGATTGTCCTGGCCAAGGTGTTGATGCTGGATTAACTGGCTTTCCGGATTCGCAGCGCTCCCATCGCGTGCAAGCCCGCTCCCACAGGTACAGTGGCGATCCTGTGGGAGCAGCGGTGCGGCGATCCGACTTGCCCGCGAAGGCGTCAGACCAGGAAACGCCTCACTTCCCGCCCAACGCAAAGTTGGGCAAAGCACCCACCGGCTGGTTGAACTGGTACGGAATCGACACCAGCCCCAACCCGGTATTGCGCTGCACCACGAAGTGCAAATGCGGCCCGGTGCTGTTGCCGGTGTTGCCGGACAACGCCAAAGCACTGCCTACCGTTACCCGCTGACCTTCCCGAACGCGGACCGAGCCCTTCTTCAGGTGCAGGTAAACACCCATGGTCCCGTCATCATGCAGCACCCGCACGAAATTGCCGGAAGCGTCGGTGCCGCGCCCGCTCTGTCTGTTCTCGGTCTTCACCACCACCCCGCCTCGCGCGGCAATGATCGGCGTGCCCTCGGGCATCGCAATGTCTATGGCGTAACGGCTCTTGGGGCCAAAGTGGCTGTAGGGCCCGTTGGCACCCTGACTGATCCGGAACGGGCCGCCACGCCAGGGCAACGGGTACCGGTAGCCCACCGTGGGTCCTGAGGGGTCGCCCAGGGAATACTTGAACTTCGGGACGTACGCCAGCGGCCTTCCACCTTTGGCCGCCGTGAGCTGCGCCAGGCGAACGCTGCTGCGCATCGGTATCACGCGCCGAATCGTCCTGCCCGGCACACCGCTGGCGTTCTTCACCCCGGCAAAACTCAGTTCGACCTCTACTGGTGCATACAGGTCATTGCGCACATACACGCTGTGCACGCCGTTCTTCTTCATGATGATTAGGCGCACCTGACGCTCAAGGTGCTCGACCATGCCATCGCGGAAAACGAGCACATGGGCGCCTTTGCTCGGGCGGTCGCTGTAGGAAACCACGCCATTGGCGTCTTTGGACTTGTAGATGGTCATGGCCACGGCCGAGGTGGCGACCATGAACAGGCCACAGAAAAACAGCAGGCGCGTGAACATGAGCAAGGATTCTGTCGAGTGGGAACTGAGATGGAGCCTAGCAGCTGCTATGGACCCGGGTAGTCGGCAGATGTTTCAGAAAAGGTGTTCCGCGGATTTGCGGTAACAGTGTCGGCCCCTTCGCGAGCAGGCTCGCTCCCACATGAGAACGCATTACAAATGTGGGAGCGAGCCTGCTCGCGAAAGCGGACTGTCAGGCGACGTTGTATCAAGCGCCAGGTATGAAGTGCTTCTGCGCCGTCCCCCGCGCAATCAGGCGCGAGATGTAATCGAGCTTCTGCGCATCCTGATCGACAAAGCGGAAGGTCAGTTGCAGCCAGTCGCTGTCGGGCTTCGGTTCGTGGGCCACGACAGCATGCAGATAGCCGTTGAGGCGGGCGATTTCGGCATTGTCGCCTTGCTCCAGGTCCAGCACGGCGCTGTCGAGGATCTGCGGCAGGGTCTCGGTGCGCTTGACCACCAACAGGGCTTCCTTGAGGCTCAGGGCCTTGATCACGCACTGCTGGATGCCGTTCGGCAAACGCAGTTGACCCTGGCCACGGCCGCTGGCGGGTACTGAAGAGGCCGCAGGCGCCTTGACCGGCGGGCTGTTGAGCAAGCCTTTGGACGGTGCGGGCGCAGCTGTTGGCGTGTTGACGGGGGCCTTGCCAGCGGTCAGGGCGGCCAGGGAGTCGTTGGCGAATGCGGGGCTGGTTTTGGTCGCGGCGACGTTGATCAAGGCATCGAGTTTGCCGACCTTGTGCAGCGCCTGCTTGACCTTGGTGATCAGTTGTTCGTTGGTGAACGGCTTGCTGACATAACCGGATACCCCGGCCTGGATCGCCTGGACGACGTTCTCTTTGTCGCCACGGCTGGTCACCATCACGAAGGGCATGGCTTTGAGGCTGTCTTGCTCACGACACCAGGTCAGCAGTTCCAGGCCGGACATTTCCGGCATTTCCCAGTCGCACAGGACCAGATCGAATGCTTCCTTGGCCAGCATGGCCTGGGCCTTTCTGCCGTTGATCGCGTCTTCGATCCGCATGCCAGGGAAATAATTGCGCAGGCACTTTTTCACCAAGTCACGAATGAACGACGCGTCGTCCACGACCAACACACTGACCTTAATCATCCACCACCCCTTTAAAAAATCCCGGCCAGCATACCGCCTTGCTGATGGCACATTGCCAAAAAACCTTCAGTCACGCCGGACTTTTCGTTCACGGGTGCTGCTTTTCGAATACGTAGGCCACAAACAAAAACGCCCGGCCAACAGGCCGGGCGCTTTACTTGGGCAACCTTACTTATCGTCAGTTTTGCCCGGAACATTAGCGGTTTCGCCGGTTGTTCCTTCGACTTCTTCCTTCATGCGCTTGAGCCCCAGATGCCGCACGTCGGTGCCGCGTACCAGGTAGATCACCAGCTCCGAGATATTGCGCGCGTGGTCGCCGATACGCTCCAGCGAACGCAGTACCCAGATAATGCTCAGAACCCGCGAGATAGAACGCGGATCTTCCATCATGTAGGTCGCCAGCTCACGCAGGGCGGTCTTGTATTCGCGGTCGATGATCTTGTCGTACTGCGCCACCGACAAGGCCAGTTCGGCATCGAAACGGGCAAAGGCGTCCAATGCATCACGGACCATGTTGCGCACCTGGTCACCGATGTGGCGCACTTCGACGTAACCGCGCGGTGCCTCGCCTTCTTCGCATAGCTGAATGGCGCGACGGGCGATCTTGGTCGCTTCGTCACCGATGCGCTCCAGGTCGATCACCGATTTGGAAATGCTGATGATCAGCCGCAGGTCGGACGCTGCTGGCTGACGACGGGCCAGAATGCGCAGGCATTCTTCGTCGATGTTGCGTTCCATCTGGTTGATCTGGTCGTCGATCTCGCGCACCTGCTGGGCCAGGCCGGAGTCGGCCTCGATCAGCGCGGTGACCGCGTCGTTGACCTGCTTCTCGACCAGCCCGCCCATGGCCAGGAGGTGGCTGCGCACTTCCTCCAGTTCGGCGTTGAACTGCTGGGAGATGTGGTGTGTAAGGCCTTCCTTAGAAATCATGTTGTCTGCTCCGCAAAAGCTGTGAGCTGCAAGCTACGAGCTGCAAGCTGATTTGTGTCGTTACTCGGATCGCTTCTACTTGCCGCTTGTAGCTTGACGCTTGCGGCTGTACGGCTAGCCGTACCGGCCCGTGATGTAGTCTTCGGTCTGCTTCTTCGCCGGGTTGGTGAACAGGGTATCGGTGTCGCCAAATTCCACCAGCTTGCCCATGTACATGAACGCCGTGTAGTCGGAAACCCGCGCCGCCTGCTGCATGTTGTGGGTCACGATCACGATGGTGAACTTGGATTTCAGTTCGTAGATCAACTCTTCGACTTTCAGCGTGGAGATCGGGTCGAGTGCCGAGCAGGGTTCGTCGAGCAGCAACACTTCTGGCTCAACGGCGATGGTGCGGGCGATCACCAGACGCTGCTGCTGACCACCGGACAGGCCCAGTGCCGACTCGTGCAGGCGATCTTTGACTTCGTCCCACAGCGCCGCGCCCTTGAGTGCCCACTCGACGGCTTCGTCGAGCACGCGCTTCTTGTTGATGCCCTGAATGCGCAGGCCGTAAACCACGTTTTCGTAGATGGTTTTCGGAAACGGGTTGGGCTTCTGGAACACCATGCCGACGCGACGACGCAGTTCGGCCACGTCTTCGCCCTTGCGGTAGATGTTGTTGCCGTACAGGTTGATCTCGCCCTCGACGCGGCAGCCATCCACCAGGTCGTTCATGCGGTTGAAGGTGCGCAGCAGCGTCGACTTGCCGCAGCCGGACGGGCCGATGAAGGCGGTCACGCGCTGTTTCGGGATGTTCATGCTGACGTCGTACAGCGCTTGCTTCTCACCGTAGAACAGGCTCAGGCCCGGTACTTCGATGGCTACGGTTTCCTGCTCAAGGTTCAGGCTCTGTTTGTCGCGACCCAGTGCCGACATGTTGATGCCGTGGGTATGTGCTTCGTGCTGCATGGGAGGCTCCCTGTGCTAACAAATTCGGTTCGGAACGCTGCTTATTGCAGTTCCCATCAATATTCCGGTGGACGCGGTCCAGTGTGGGAGCGGGCTTGCTCGCGAAGAGGCCGGCACATTCAACATCAATGTGCCTGACCCACCGCTTTCGCGAGCAAGCCCGCTCCCACATTGGAAATCAGCTGTCCAACGCCTTGTACTTCTCGCGCAGGTGGTTACGGATGTACACCGCCGACAGGTTCAGCGTCGCGATCACCAGCACCAGCAGCAGCGCCGTGGCGTATACCAGCGGTCGTGCGGCTTCGACGTTCGGGCTCTGGAAGCCGACGTCATAGATGTGGAAGCCCAGGTGCATGATCTTCTGGTCCAGGTGCAGATACGGGTAGTTACCGTCCACCGGCAACGACGGCGCCAGTTTCACCACACCCACCAGCATCAGCGGCGCCACTTCACCCGCGGCACGAGCCACGGCGAGGATCATGCCGGTCATCATTGCCGGGCTGGCCATCGGCAATACGATCTTCCACAAGGTTTCAGCCTTGGTCGCGCCGAGGGCCAACGAGCCTTCACGCACGGTGCGAGGAATCCGGGCCAGACCTTCTTCAGTGGCCACGATCACCACCGGCACTGCCAGCAGCGCCAGGGTCAGCGAAGCCCAGAGCAGGCCCGGCGTGCCGAAGGTCGGCGCCGGCAAGGCTTCCGGGAAGAACAGACGGTCGAGCGAGCCGCCCAGCACATAGACGAAGAAGCCCAGGCCGAACACCCCGTAAACGATGGCCGGAACACCGGCCAGGTTGTTCACCGCGATGCGGATCACACGGGTCAGGGTGTTCTGCTTGGCGTACTCACGCAGGTACACCGCCGCCAGCACGCCGAACGGGGTCACGATCATCGCCATGATCAGGGTCATCATCACGGTGCCGAAAATCGCCGGGAAGATACCGCCCTCGGTGTTCGCTTCACGCGGGTCGTCGCTCAGGAACTCCCAGACCTTGCTGAAGTAGAAACCGATCTTGGTGGTCGTGCTCATGGCGTTCGGCTGGTAGGCGTGAACCACTTTTCCGATGCCGATTTCGATTTCCTTACCGTTCGCATCGCGGGCAGTCAGGCTGTCGCGGTTGAACTGCGCATGCAGATCGTTCAGGCGCGCTTCAACATCCTGATAGCGGGCATTGAGTTCGGCGCGCTCCGATTCCATGTCCGCTTGTGCGGCGGCGTCGAGCTTGCCGTCCAGCTCCAGCTTGCGACCGTGCAGGCGAACGCGCTCGAGACCGGCGTTGATCGCGCCGATGTCGGTTTTTTCCAGGCTCTTGAGCTGTGCGGCCAGCTTGTTCACGCGGTCGACACGGGCTTGCAACTCTGGCCATGCGGCTTCGCCTTCAGCGATGACCTTGCCATCCTGTTTGACGTTGACCAGGTAACCGTAGAAGTTGCCCCACTCACGCCGCTCGATCGCCATCAGCTCCGGCGGCGTCGTCTGGTTGGTCAGCCACTCGCCGACGACCCAGGTGAAGTCATTGCCGTTCAGGTCACGGTTGCCGACCTTGATCAGCTCGCGAGTCATGAACTCAGGGCCTTCGTCAGGCACCGGCAGGCCGGCGCTCTTCAGACGAGCACGTGGCACTTCTTCCTTCTGTACGATTTCGCCGATCACCAGGTGCTGGCCCTGGCCCGGTACGTCGTAGCTGGCGTGGATCAGATCCGCCGGCCAGAAGTGACCCAGGCCGCGCACGGCAATCACTGCCAGCAGGCCAATGGTCATGATGACCGCGATGGACACCGCGCCACCGCTGATCCAGACGCCGGGGGCGCCGCTCTTGAACCATCCTTTCAGGGAGTTCTGTTTCACAGACTTCTACCTTTCTTAAAGCGACGAGTATTTCTTGCGCAGACGCTGACGAATCAGTTCCGCGAGGGTGTTCATGACGAAGGTGAACAACAGCAGCACCAGCGCCGAGAGGAACAGCACACGGTAGTGGCTGCCGCCGACTTCCGACTCCGGCATTTCCACCGCGACGTTGGCGGCCAGTGTGCGCAGGCCTTCGAACAGGTTCATTTCCATGACCGGGGTGTTACCGGTGGCCATCAGCACGATCATCGTTTCACCGACCGCACGGCCCATGCCGATCATCAACGCCGAGAAGATGCCCGGGCTCGCGGTGAGGATCACCACGCGAGTCATGGTCTGCCACGGCGTGGCACCGAGGGCCAGGGAGCCCAGGGTCAGGCCACGCGGCACGCTGAACACGGCGTCTTCGGCGATGGAATAGATGTTCGGGATGACCGCGAAGCCCATGGCCAGGCCGACCACCAGGGCGTTGCGCTGGTCGTAGGTGATGCCAAGGTCGTGGGAGATCCACATGCGCATGTCGCCGCCGAAGAACCAGTTCTCCATGAACGGGCTCATGTACAGCGACAGCCAGCCCACAAACAGGATCACCGGAATCAGCAGCGCACTTTCCCAACCGTCCGGGACTTTCAGGCGGATTGACTCAGGCAGGCGGCTGAAGGTGAAACCGGCGACCAGAATGCCGATCGGCAGCAACATCAGCAGGCTGAAGATGCCCGGCAAGTGTCCTTCCACATAGGGTGCGAGGAACAGGCCGGCGAAGAAACCGAGGATCACCGTCGGCATCGCTTCCATCAATTCGATCACCGGCTTGACCTTGCGGCGCATGCCCGGGGCCATGAAGTACGCGGTGTAGATTGCAGCGGCAACGGCCAGTGGAGCGGCCAGCAACATGGCGTAAAACGCGGCTTTCAGGGTACCGAAGGTCAGCGGTGACAGGCTCAGCTTGGGTTCGAAGTCGGTGTTGGCGGCGGTCGATTGCCAGACGTATTTAGGCTCGTCGTAGTTCTCGTACCAGACCTTGCTCCACAACGCACTCCACGACACTTCCGGGTGCGGGTTGTCGAGCAGCAGCGGATGCAGCTTGCCGCCGGCTTCAACGATTACGCGGTTGGCGCGAGGCGACAGACCGAAAACGCCCTGGCCCTCAGCGACTGGTTCCACCAGCAAGGTGCGGTGGGCAGTGCTGTGGAACACGCCAAGCTTGCCGGAAGCGTCCAGGGCAACGAAGCCCTTGCGGCGCTCTTCGGCGGTGATTTCAACGATCGGCGTAGTGCCCATCTGGAAGGTGCGGATCTGCTTCAGGCGTTGTTCGCCATCGGGATCGCGGGCCATGAACCACTGGGCCAGACCACCTCTGGAATCACCGATGATCAGCGAGATGCCTCCCACCAGCTGGGTGCTGGCGGTGACTTGCGCTTCACCGTCTTCAAGCAGTTTGTAGCGACCGTTGAGGCTCTTGTCGCGCAAGCTGAACACGTCGGCCTGGGCACGCCCGTTGATCACGTACAGCCACTGCTGACGCGGGTCGACGAAGATGCTCTTCACCGGCTCGGTCATCTGCGGCAGGTCGATGCGCTTCTGCTCGTTGGTGACTTCGCCGGTCATCATGTTCTCTTCGCTGGTCAGCGACAGAACATTGAGTTGCGAACCGGTGGAGCCCACCAGCATCAGGGTCGAATCGTTGGCGTTGAGGCTGACGTGCTCCAGCACACCGCCGGCTTCGTTCACCGAGATTGGCGCTTCGCCATACGGGTACTCGACGGCCGGGGTAATGGTCTTCTTGCCTTCCGGGTAGCTGACCTTATAGGTGTGACGGAACACCAGTGCCTGACCGTTGGACAGACCCACCGCCACCAGCGGGTGGCCTGGCTGGTCTTCACCGATGGAGGTCACGGTGGTGCCGGCCGGAACCGGCAAATCGACGCGCTTGAGTTCGGCGCCACTGTCGATGTCGAAGAACAATGCCTGGCCCTTGTCGGAAACCCGCATCGCCACCTGGTTCTGCTCTTCCAGGGAGATCATCAGCGGCTTGCCGGCGTCTTGCATCCAGGCTGGCGTAATAGCGTCCTTGGCGGTCAGGCTGGCACCCTGGAACAGGGGCGCGACAATGTAGGCAAGGAAGAAGAAGATCAGTGTGATGGCTGCCAGCACCGCCAGGCCGCCGATAAGGACGTACCAGCGGGTGAAGCGATCCTTGAGCGCGCGGATGCGACGCTTGCGTTGTAGCTCAGGCGTATTGAAGTCAATTCGCTTGGGGGGATTAGTAGTCATGTTGGAATTGGCCAGATCATTCATGCGCACACCCTAGCGATCCTGTATGACAGAAAGATGACAATGCAGTGACGCAACAAATCCGCCGCTGGCGGTAACCAGCAGTGGATAGAGAATTAGAGGTGTATGGGGGCGACTCCTGCCGCCCCCATGTGAGTCCGAGGGGTTCACCTCGGACTCAATTTGTTACTTTTTTGCGACTTCAGCGCCGCCTTCCGCGAGACCCAGGTCAGCCAGAGCTTTTGCAGCAACCTTGGCTGGCAGTGGGATGTAGCCGTCTTTCACTACAACTTCCTGGCCCTGTTTCGACAGAACCAGTTTCACGAACTCGGCTTCCAGCGGAGCCAGAGGCTTGTTTGGAGCTTTGTTGACGTAAACGTAGAGGAAACGCGACAGCGGGTACTTGCCGTTCAGGGCGTTTTCTTCGGTGTCTTCGATGAATTCACCGCCATCTTTCTTGGCCAGGGCAACGGTTTTCACGCTGGCAGTCTTGTACCCGATGCCCGAGTAGCCGACGCCGTTCAGCGAGCTGCTGATCGACTGCACAACCGAAGCCGAACCTGGCTGTTCGTTGACGTTTGGCTTGAAGTCGCCTTTGCACAGGGCTTCTTCCTTGAAGTAGCCGTAGGTACCGGATACCGAGTTACGACCAAACAGTTGAACTGGCTTGTTGGCCAGGTCACCGGTCACGCCCAGGTCACCCCAGGTTTTGACATCGGTCTTGGCGCCGCACAGACGAGTCGAGGAGAAAATCGCGTCGACCTGAGCCATGGTCAGACCCTTGATAGGGTTGTCCTTGTGCACGAATACGGCCAAGGCGTCCACGGCAACCGGAATTGCGGTCGGCTTGTAGCCATACTTGGTTTCGAAGGCTTGCAGCTCGTTGTCCTTCATCTTGCGGCTCATCGGGCCCAGGTTAGCGGTGCCTTCTGTCAGCGCAGGTGGCGCGGTAGAAGAACCGGCGGCCTGAATCTGGATGTTTACGTTCGGGTATTCTTTCTTGTAGTTCTCAGCCCAGAGGGTCATGAGGTTGGCCAGGGTATCGGAGCCGACGCTGGACAGGTTGCCCGACACACCAGTGGTCTTGGTGTAGCTCGGGATAGCAGGGTCAACAGCGGCAACCGCGTTGGCAGTCGCAACGCCAGCAGCGACAAAAGTCATTGCCGCCATCAAACGCTTCAGTTTCATGCCTTACTCCTAGCAGATAGGGTGTGTTAAGTCGGGGCCAAGTATCAGCAGGCCGTGTGAACACTCTATGGCTGAAATATGACAATTGGATGAAAGGCCAGTATTTGGATTTTTTGCAGGATGATTCGCGTCGCCTGCATTCGCGAGCAAGCCCGCTCCCACAGTTGACCGCGTTCCTTCAGGAGAAATGCGATCGAAGGTGGGAGCGGGCTTGCTCGCGAAGGCGTCAGTGCAGTCGCTGAGAAAGGCCGCTTAGCGCCCTTTTTTCCAGAGATATGCCCCCACCAGAATCCCGACCCCGCACAGCACCGCCACGTAGTAGGCCGGCCCCATCGGGCTTTCCTTGAGCAGCAGACTGACGATCATTGGCGTCAGACCGCCGAAAATGGCGTAGGCCACGTTATAGGAGAACGACAGGCCACTGAAACGCACCACTGGCGGGAACGCCTTCACCATCACGTACGGCACCGCACCGATGGTGCCGACTAACAGACCCGTCAGCGCGTACATCGGAAACAGCCAGTCCGGATTGTCAGCCAGGCTGTGGTAGAAGGTCCAGGAGCTGGCCAGCAACGCAGCGCAGCCCAGGACGAAGACTCGCCCTGCGCCGAAGCGATCCGCCAGCGCGCCGGCGATGATACAGCCAAAGCTCAGGAAGACGATCGCCAGGCTGTTCGCCTGCAAGGACGTGGTTGGCGAGAAGTGATAGACCGTCTGCAACACAGTCGGGGTCATCAGGATCAACACCACAATGGCGGCAGACAGCAGCCAGGTGAGCAGCATCGAAATGGCGATGGCGCCACGATGGTCACGCAGCACCGCGCGCAGCGGCACCTCTTCGGCCAGGGCCTTGCGCTGTTGCAGCTCGGCGAACACCGGGGTTTCGTGCAGCCAGCGACGCAGGTACACCGAGAACAGTCCGAACACGCCGCCCAGCAGGAACGGGATCCGCCAGGCGTAATCCGACACTTCCACCGGGGTATAGAGGCTGTTGATCGCCGTGGCGACCAGCGAGCCGAGCAGGATGCCCGCCGTCAGACCGCTGGTCAGGGTGCCACAGGCGTAGCCGATATGACGCTGCGGCACGTGTTCGGAAACGAAGACCCACGCCCCCGGCACCTCACCGCCAATGGCCGCACCCTGGATCACCCGCATCAGCAGCAACAGGATCGGTGCCCACATGCCGATCTGCGCATAGGTCGGCAACAACCCCATGATCAGGGTCGGCACGGCCATCATGAAAATGCTCAGGGTGAACATTTTCTTGCGGCCCAGCAGGTCGCCGAAATGCGCCATCACGATGCCGCCCAGCGGCCGTGCCAGATAGCCGGCGGCGAAGATGCCGAAGGTTTGCATCAGGCGTAGCCACTCAGGCATGTCCACCGGGAAGAACAGCTTGCCCACCACCGTGGCGAAGAACACGAAGATGATGAAGTCGTAGAACTCCAGCGCGCCGCCCAGGGCAGACAGAGATAGTGTCTTGTAGTCGTTGCGGGTCAGCGGACGTGCGGGTTGTTCTGGCTGCGCGATGCTCGAGGGCGCTGTGGTCATGGCAAGGGCTTCTCTTATAGTCGGATCTGCAACCTCAACAACGCTGGTTGAGGTCTGGGCAGGTCCGGCACGATAGCAAATTGTTCGAAAAAGCACATAGAGGTGCGTTTTTGACGGTCAAAATGAGAACCGGACGGTCGTCGCGGAGTCTACCGACCGATATACTCGCAGCCTTGCTCCGGTTTTTGAGGGTTGCTGTGCGAAAACGCCTGTCAGGTTCATAGGCGATTTCGCAGAGTTTCCCTTTAGGCGCCTTATGGAAAACGTGACGAACGCAGTATGTTCGGTGCTGAATCGTTTTTCCCGAAGACGGCTACCACCAGCAATACCAACGAAGAGTCACGGGTCAGAGGCACCCCCGGCATGATAGAGCTCGAACAAGAAGATCCGATCCCGCAAGGCGACCTGGCCCTGCAAATCACCGCGCTCCCTCGCGAAACCAACGGCTTTGGCGACATTTTCGGCGGCTGGCTGGTGGCGCAGATGGATTTGGCAGGCACTGCGATGGCCAGCAAGGTCGCCGGCGGGCGCGTTGCCACCGTTGCAATCGACCGCATGGCATTTCTGGTTCCGGTGGCGGTGGGCGCTCAGCTTTCCTTTTATACCCAGGCCCTGGAAATCGGCCGCAGCTCGATCAAGATGATGGTCGAGGTCTGGAGCGACGATCCACTGTCCAGCGAGTGGCGTAAAGTAACCGAAGCGGTGTTTGTGTTCGTTGCCATCGACGGCAGCGGTCGTACCCGCTCGGTTCCGCCCAGGGCTCGATAAAGAGTTTCTAAACCTGGTAGCCGTTTTGCGGTCGATAGTCGTCCACGTTACTGATCGAGAGCTGTCCCATGAGCACGCCCAATGTTGAAGCCGTAAAACTGGATGAACTGAACTGCTGGCGCATCCGCCACGGTCAGGCTGAATTACTGGTGGCCCAGCAAGGTGCGCACATCCTCAGCTATCAGCTGGCTGGCCAGCCGCCGCTGATCTGGCTCAACGACGAGGCCGTCTTCAAGACCGGCAAGAGCATCCGCGCCGGCGTACCGGTGTGCTGGCCGTGGTTCGGTGCCTTCGACCGCAACCCGCAAAGCGTCAAGGCGATGCGTGTCAGCAATGATGCGCCGTCGGCTCACGGCTTCGTGCGAGCGATGGATTGGGAACTGGGTGGCATCGAAGCCGAAGGCGAAAGCCTGAAGGTCGAATTCCTCCTGCCCTACCCCGAAGGCGGCTTTCCTGGCTGGCCGCACCAGGTGGATTTGACTATGACCATTCGCCTCGATGAGCAATTGCACATCCAGCTGACCAGCCACAACCGGGGCACTGATACCGTCAGCATCAGCCAGGCGCTGCACAGTTACTTTGCCGTCAGCGATGTGCGCGAGGTGCACGTCGAAGGTGTGGACCGCCTCAACTACATCGAAACCCTGGATAACTGGAAAACCGTCACCCAGACCGGTGATCTGCGTTTTACCGGCGAGACCGACCGCATCTACCTCGACGCCCCGCCACAGTTGTGCATCGTCGATCCAGCCTGGGAACGGCGCATCGTACTGACCAGCAGCGGATCGCGCACGGCAGTGATCTGGAACCCGTGGATCGACCGCGCCGCTGCGTTCAGCGACATGGCCGACGACGGCTGGCAGCGCATGCTGTGCATCGAGACGGCGAATGTGATGGGCGATGTGGTGACGCTCGCAGCAGGTGCTAGCCACACCTTGGGTGTCAGCATCGGTAGCGCGCCGCTCTAAGTAACACCTGAAACCAATGTGGGAGCGGGCTTGCTCGCGAAAGCGGTGTATCAGTCAGCATTGATGGCGACTGACACTCCCTCTTCGCGAGCAAGCCCGCTCCCACATTTATATTTCTACAAGTCTGACTCTTTCACCACCCGCACCTTCTGCGCATCCAGCGCATACGCCGCATCCGCCAGGTCATTGCTGACCTTTTCGATTTTCAGCGTACCGGTGACCCACAGCGGCGTGTAGATATCATCCAGCTTCAAACCCTTGGGATAGCGCACCAGCACCAGTTGGTTTGGCGGCGGTGGCGGCACATGGATGCAGGCACCCGGGTACGGCACCAGGAAGAACAACGTACTGCGGCCTTGGGCGTCTGACTCCAGAGGCACCGGGTAACCACCAATGCGGATGCTCTTGTCGTTCATCGAAGCAACGGTCTTGGTCGAGTACATCACCGCCGGCAAGCCTTTGGCCTGCTTCATCCCGCCCTTGTCGGTGAAGGTGCCATTGGCTTCAGGGGAGTCGTGGTCGATTTCGGGCATGGCCTCGAGGGCCTTCTGGTCCGACTTGGGCATCAGTTCGAGCCAATCGGTCTCCGGCAGTTCGCCGGCATGGGCAAAGCCCGTACCCAGTAAAACAAGAGTCAGCAAAAGACGGCGCATGAAAGTGCTCGGCAATGGGAAGAACAGGAAACGCCGAACATTCTAGCCCTCCCGACCGGCTTGGCGGAGAGGGCTTTATCGTCTGGATCAGTTCTTTTTGATCAGTCCGTAGATCACCAGCAACACAACAGCGCCCACCAGCGCCCCGATGAAGCCTGCACCTTGGCCAGCCTGATAGATGCCCAGGGCTTGGCCGCCATAGGTGGCCGCCAGCGAACCGCCGATACCGAGCAGGATCGTCATGATCCAGCCCATGCTGTCATCGCCCGGTTTCAGGAACCGAGCCAGCAGACCGACGATCAAGCCGATAAAGATGGTTCCGATTAATCCCATGGCATTCTCCTCTCAATGAAGTAGCTATCCGAAAGCCTAGTCAGACTTTCGCAACCTGCCATGAGAGAACGGCGCAACCCGAAGGTTCCGCCATTGCCAGATAAAACTATTCGGCGATCAGTGCTTGAACCTTTAGGATCTGTGCCGCCAGCGTCTCGCGGTCTGCACAACGCAGGTTGGCGTGACCGACCTTGCGGCCGACCTTGAACGCCTTGCCATAGTGATGCAGGTGGCAGTCAGCGATGGTCAGGACCTTCTCGCTCTCTGGCACTGTGCCGATGAAGTTGAGCATCGCGCTTTCGCCGACCTTGGCCGTCGAACCCAACGGCAGACCGGCAACGGCCCGCAAGTGGTTTTCGAACTGGCTGCACTCAGCGCCTTCGGTGGTCCAGTGCCCGGAATTGTGCACGCGCGGGGCGATTTCGTTGGCCTTGAGGCCACCGTCGACTTCAAAGAACTCGAACGCCATCACGCCGACGTAATCCAGCTGCTTGAGCACACGGCTGGAGTAGTCTTCGGCCAGGGCTTGCAACGGGTGATCGGTGCTGGCCACGGACAGCTTGAGGATGCCGCTTTCGTGGGTGTTGTGTACCAGCGGGTAGAAGCGGGTTTCACCGTCGCGGGCACGCACGGCGATCAAGGAGACTTCACCGGTGAACGGCACGAAGCCTTCCAGCAGGCAGGCCACGCTGCCCAGCTCGGCAAAGGTGCCGACCACATCTTCAGGGGTGCGCAGGACCTTCTGGCCCTTGCCGTCGTAACCCAGGGTACGGGTCTTGAGCACCGCCGGCAGGCCGATGGAGGCCACAGCGGCGTCCAGGTCGGCCTGGGACTGGATGTCGGCGAACGCCGGGGTAGGAATCCCCAGGTCCTTGAACATGCTCTTCTCGAACCAGCGGTCGCGGGCGATGCGCAAGGCTTCGGCGCTCGGGTAGACCGGGACGAATTGCGAGAGGAACGCGACGGTTTCCGCCGGAACGCTTTCGAACTCGAAAGTCACCAGATCGACTTCATCGGCCAGCTGGCGCAGGTGATCCTGATCGCCGTAGTCGGCTCGCAGGTGTTCGCCCAACGCGGCTGCGCAAGCATCCGGCGCCGGGTCCAGGAAAGCGAAGTTCATGCCCAGCGGAGTGCCCGCCAACGCCAACATGCGGCCCAACTGGCCGCCACCGATTACACCGATCTTCATCGTCAACAACCTCAGGCGATGCGTGGGTCTGGATTTTCCAGGACGCTGTCTGTCTGCTCAGCACGGAAGGTTTTCAGCACCGCATGGAACTGCGGGTGCTTGGCGCCAAGGATACTCGCCGACAGCAGCGCTGCGTTGATCGCACCGGCCTTGCCGATGGCCAGGGTGGCAACCGGAATGCCTGCTGGCATCTGCACAATGGAAAGCAGCGAATCAACGCCCGAAAGCATTGCGGACTGAACGGGTACGCCCAGCACTGGCAAGTGGGTCTTGGCTGCACACATGCCTGGCAAGTGGGCCGCGCCACCGGCACCGGCGATGATCACCTCGATGCCCCGTGCTTCGGCCTCTTCGGCGTACTGGAACAGCAGGTCCGGGGTGCGGTGGGCAGAAACCACTTTCACCTCGTAAGGGATGCCGAGCTTTTCCAGCATATCGGCGGTGTGGCTAAGGGTGGACCAATCGGACTTGGAGCCCATGATCACGCCAACCAGTGCACTCATCGTCGTGCCTCTTCTCTCTGGGCGCCCGCAGGCGCATCAAAAAACAACAAGCCACGCAGGATGCGTGGCTTGATTGTACGAATTATGGCCAGTCGTAACCGGCCGAAGGCCGCGCAGTATACCTCAATGAAGCCAATAAACAGCCCCTGTTGCGACCATCTGTCATCTGCCGCAAAGCGGCGGTTTTATTGACTCTGAGGTCAATGGAACACACCGCGAATCCCTTGTGGGAGCGAGCCTGCTCGCGAATGCGGTGGTGCAGTCGACATCGACATTGACTGTCCTGACGCTTTCGCGAGCAGGCTCGCTCCCACACTGGATCTTCATCGACCTCAGGTACCGGTCGTGCCCTGCGCCGCGCCACCTTCGAGTTTGCGCCAGAGCAATCGTACGTTGGCCTTGCGCACCAACGCGCAGCGATACAGGCGAATCTCCAGCGGTACATGCCATTGCGGGCCGCCGCAGACCACGAGTTCACCACGGGCCAGTTCGGCGCGCACACTGAGCTGCGGCACCCAGGCAATGCCCAGGCCTTCCAGGGCCATGCTTTTCAGGCTGTCGGCCATGGCGGTTTCATAGATGGTGGTGAAGCGCAGCGCCCGTTGGCGCAGCAGCATGTTCACCGAGCGGCCGAGAAATGCCCCGGCACTATAAGCCAGCAGCGGTACGCTGGCTTCGCCTTCCAGATCGAACAGCGGCTTGCCGTCGGCGTCCGCCGCGCAGACCGGCAGCATTTCGGTGTGGCCAAGGTGCAGGGAGGGGAAGATTTCCGGGTCCATCTGCATCGCGGCGTCCGGATCGTAGAAGGCCAGCATCAGATCGCAACCGCCTTCGCGCAAGGCATGCACCGCGTCGCCGACGTTGGTTGCCACCAGTCGCGTGGCGATGTTCAAGCCTTCGTTGCGCAACTGCGCAATCCACCGCGGAAAGAAACCGAGCGCCAACGAGTGTGCGGCCGCCACCTGCATCACTTCGCCCTGCCCGCCTTCCAGATGATGCAGATGGCGCAATACTTCGCCGAGTTGCTCGACCACGGTGCGTGCCGTGACCAGAAACAATTGTCCCGCCGCCGTCAGTTCAATCGGCGTACGCGAGCGGTTGACCAGAGTCAGCCCCAACGCCGCCTCCAGGCTGCGGATTCGCCGGCTGAACGCCGGTTGCGTCACGAAGCGCCGTTCGGCTGCCTGGGAGAAGCTGCGGGTGGCAGCCAGGGCACTAAAGTCCTCCAGCCATTTGCTTTCCAGATTCATCACGTCCTCCCGGACACGCACCAATTTAGGTCACACGCTCGCCGTCAAGCCGGCGTCACACGGGCATTATGCCGAATGTGCATAGGCTAGTGTTTAACAGCATTGGCCCAAAATCCTGCACAAGCCTAGCATTCACAGCGTTCCGGCACAGCCCGGGTCCATATTGAGATGATTTCTATCATGTCCTCCGCTGCATCATTCCGCACAGAAAATGACCTGCTTGGCGCCCTCGAAGTACCGGCTCAAGCGTATTACGGTATCCAGACCCTGCGAGCGGTGAACAACTTCCGCCTTTCGGGCGTTCCGATTTCGCACTACCCGAAACTGGTTGTCGGTCTGGCCATGGTCAAACAGGCCGCTGCTGACGCCAACCGTGAGCTGGGTCACCTGAGCGAAGCCAAGCACGCTGCCATCAGCGAAGCCTGTGCACGTCTGATCCGCGGCGACTTCCACGAAGAGTTCGTGGTGGACATGATTCAAGGCGGCGCTGGCACTTCGACCAACATGAATGCCAACGAAGTGATCGCCAACATCGCGCTGGAGGCCATGGGTCACCAGAAAGGCGAATATCAGTACCTGCACCCGAACGACGACGTGAACATGGCGCAGTCGACCAACGACGCCTACCCGACGGCGATCCGTCTGGGTCTGTTGCTGGGTCACGACGCCCTGCTCGCCAGCCTCGACAGCCTGATTCAGGCGTTCGCAGCCAAGGGTGAAGAATTCAACCACGTCCTGAAGATGGGTCGTACCCAGCTGCAAGACGCCGTACCGATGACCCTGGGTCAAGAGTTCCGTGCGTTCGCCACCACCATGGGCGAAGACCTGGCCCGTCTGAAGACGCTGGCCCCGGAACTGCTGACTGAAGTGAACCTGGGCGGCACCGCGATCGGCACCGGCATCAACGCCGACCCGCGCTATCAGGCCTTGGCTGTACAGCGCCTGGCCCTGATCAGCGGTCAGCCGCTGGTTCCGGCAGCCGACCT
The DNA here is from genome assembly GCF_054343835.1 of Pseudomonas sp. GNP012. Lineage (NCBI taxonomy): Bacteria > Pseudomonadati > Pseudomonadota > Gammaproteobacteria > Pseudomonadales > Pseudomonadaceae > Pseudomonas > Pseudomonas sp. GNP012. The sequence goes on from NZ_JBTGUU010000001.1 coordinate 5,356,261, forward strand.
GATCGAAGCTACCTCCGACATGGGCGCCTTCGTGCTGTTCTCCGGCATGCTCAAGCGTACCGCGGTCAAGCTGTCGAAGATCTGCAACGACCTGCGTCTGTTGTCCAGCGGTCCACGCACCGGCATCAACGAGATCAACCTGCCAGCGCGTCAGCCAGGCAGCTCGATCATGCCAGGCAAGGTCAACCCGGTTATTCCGGAAGCCGTTAACCAAGTGGCCTTCCAGGTCATCGGTAACGATCTGGCGCTGACCATGGCGGCCGAAGGCGGCCAGCTGCAACTGAACGTGATGGAACCGCTGATCGCTTTCAAGATCCTCGATTCGATCCGCCTGCTGCAACGCGCCATGGACATGCTGCGCGAGCACTGCATCGTCGGCATCACCGCCAACGAAGCACGCTGCCGTGAACTGGTCGAGCACTCGATCGGCCTGGTCACCGCGCTGAACCCGTACATCGGCTACAAAAACGCCACCCGCATCGCCCGTATCGCCCTCGAAAGCGGCCGCGGCGTGCTGGAACTGGTGCGCGAAGAAGGTCTGCTCGACGAAGCCATGCTCGCCGACATCCTGCGCCCGGAAAACATGATTGCTCCGCGTCTGGTGCCCCTGAAGGCCTAACCCGACGCGTTACTTGTAGCACCGCTCACCAGGTCGAGGGACTAGACACCTCTCACCTTTTGAGGGCTTGGAGATCATTCTCCAGGCCCTTTTTTTTAACCGTTTGCCAGTGAAAACCGTATGTCTGGGGACTGACCAATGTGGGAGCGGGCTTGCTCGCGAAGGCGGCGGCACATTCAACAATGATGTGTCTGATACACCGCTTTCGCGAGCAAGCCCGCTCCCACCCAGAGCAGCTCCCACATAGCCTGACAGCAAAAATGTCAGGTGTTTCAACGGCTTCGTTTCACCGCATGCACCACAACCGTGCAGACGGACGGCACTGTCATCGGTATAGTGCCGCCCCTCTTCGCGTGAGCGGTCGTCGGTAGCGAGACCACAACCCATGCGAAACCCGAACTAATAACAAACCCGCGATATGGAAACCGGGACGAACTTCGAACCGCCCGTTGTGCCGTGCGCCCACCGGTGTAACTCGATGTGTCTGCCCGGCAAGCATTTGCCAACACAAAAAACAGCGAGGAATAATCCATGCTCGAAGTCATTAACGACTTCCTCTCAGGGAAAGTACTGATCGTGCTCATTGTCGGGCTCGGTAGCTACTTCACGATCCGCTCGCGTTTCGTTCAATTGCGTCACTTCTTCCACATGTTCGCGGTGTTCCGCGACAGCCTCAAAAGCAGCGCGGGGCAACTCAGTTCATTCCAGGCCCTGATGCTCAGCCTCGCCGGCCGCGTCGGTGCGGGCAACATTGCCGGTGTCGGCATTGCCGTGACACTCGGCGGGCCTGGCGCGGTGTTCTGGATGTGGGTGACCGCACTGGTCGGCATGTCCAGCAGCTTCTTCGAATGTTCCCTCGGTCAGCTGTACAAGCGCACTGACTCCGACGGCACCTTCCGGGGCGGCCCGTCCTACTACATCCAGCACGGCCTGCAGAAACGCTGGCTGGGCATGCTCATGGCGTTCCTGTTGCTGGTGACGTTCGGCTTCGCCTTCAACGGCCTGCAAGCGCACGCCGTGACGCACTCGCTGAACAACGCGTTCGGCCTTGATACCACTTACACCGGCATCGGTCTGGCCGTGCTGCTGGGTCTGGTATTCATCGGCGGGATCAAGCGTATCGCCAAGGTTGCCGACCTGTTGGTGCCGGTGAAAACCCTGGTGTATATCGGCGTGACCATCTACGTGATCGTGCTGCAGTTCGACCAGGTACCGGGCATGCTGATCACTATCGTCAAGAGCGCCTTCGGTCTGGACCAGGCCTTCGGCGGCCTGATCGGCAGCGCCATCGTCATGGGTGTGAAACGTGGTGTGTTCGCCAACGAAGCAGGCCTGGGCAGCGCGCCGAACGTGGCGGCTGTGGCGGCGGTCGAGCACCCGGTGGCGCAAGGCGTGGTTCAAGCGTTCAGCGTGTTCCTCGACACCTTCGTGATCTGCACCTGCACCGCGCTGCTGATCCTGCTTTCGGGTTTCTACACCCCGGGCTTCGAAGGCGACGGCATTGCCCTGACCCAGAACTCGCTGGCCGCCGTGGTTGGTGACTGGGGTCGGATGTTCATCTCCGTGGCCCTGGCGTTGTTCGTATTCACCTCGATCCTCTACAACTACTACCTGGGCGAGAACAACCTGCGCTTTCTGATCGGTGAAAACCGCAAGGCGCTGATGGGCTATCGCGCGCTGGTACTGGTGCTGATCTTCTGGGGCGCCATCGAAAACCTCGGTACCGTATTTGCCTTCGCCGACATCACCATGACCATGCTGGCGTTCGTCAACCTGATCGCGCTGTTCCTGCTGTTCAAGGTCGGCATGCGCATCCTGCGTGACTACGATGACCAGCGCGCCGCTGGCATCAAGACGCCGGTGTTCGACTCCGCGAAGTTCCCGGACCTGGATCTGGATCGCCAGGCATGGCCGGCCAACCCGCCAGCCGCCGCGCAGAATCAGGCTGAGCCGCAAGGCGTGACCGCAGCGCAACGCTGATCGGTTAAAGTGCACAATCCCTTGTGGGAGCGAGCCTGCTCGCGAATGCGGACTGACATTCGAAATTGATGTCGACTGATACACCGCTTTCGCGAGCAGGCTCGCTCCCACAGGAACTCACCGTTCTCGGAGCACCTCCATGAATTCGTCGACCTACCCTGCCGCCCAGCACGTCATGGTGCTCTACACCGGCGGTACCATTGGCATGCAAGCCAGCGCCAACGGCCTTGCGCCGGCGTCCGGTTTTGAAGCGCGGATGCGCGAATACCTGCACAGCCAGCCCGAACTTGTCGTGCCGCAGTGGCGTTTTCGCGAGATGTCGCCGCTGATCGACAGCGCCAACATGACCCCGGCGTACTGGCAGCAGTTGCGTGAAGCGGTGGTCGATGCGGTGGATGTTCAGGGCTGCGACAGCGTGCTGATCCTGCATGGCACCGACACGCTGGCCTACAGTGCCGCCGCCATGAGCTTCCAGTTGCTCGGCCTGCATGCCCGCGTGTGTTTTACCGGTTCCATGCTGCCGGCCGGCGTCACCGATAGCGATGCCTGGGAGAACCTCGGGGGCGCGCTGGTTGCACTGGGTCAGGGCCTCGCGCCGGGTGTGCATCTGTACTTCCACGGCGAACTGCTGGACCCGACCCGTTGCGCCAAGGTTCGCAGTTTTGGCCGTCATCCGTTCAAGCGCCTGGAGCGTCAGGGCGGTGGTGTGAAAACCACTTCGCTGCCAACAGCGTTGAACTACAACCAGGCAAAACAACTGGCGAAGGTTGCCGTGTTGCCGCTGTTCCCTGGCATCGCTGCCGAGATCCTCGATGGCCTGCTCGACAGCGGCATTCAAGGCCTGGTACTGGAGTGCTACGGCAGCGGCACCGGGCCGAGCGACAACCCGGAGTTCCTCGCCAGCCTCGGCCGTGCTCGGGATAACGGCGTGGTAGTGGTCGCGGTGACGCAATGCCACGAAGGCGGGGTTGAACTGGACGTCTATGAGGCCGGCAGTCGCTTGCGCGGTGTCGGTGTGCTGTCCGGTGGCGGCATGACCCGTGAGGCGGCGTTCGGCAAGTTGCATGGGTTGTTGGGGGCGGGGCTTGAAACGGACGAAGTCCGTCGGCTTGTCGAACTCGACCTTTGCGGCGAACTGAGCTGACAAAACACAAAACCTGTGGGAGCGGGCTTGCTCGCGAAGACGACGGCACATCCAGCATTGATGTGACAGGCCGACCGCTTTCGCGAGCAAGCCCGCTCCCACAGGGGTCGTCGGCACACAACTTGCTCCGCATTCCAGCATCCCAAGGCTGGAAGTCCTCATGCTCCACTCCCACCTCACCACCCTCAATGCCGTCTCCCTGGTACTTGATGCCTTCAAGGCACAAGGCTTGTCCAGCGAAGCGCTGCTGGCCGGCAGCGGCATCAGTGCGGCGGATCTGAACCGGGCCGACACGCGCATCACCACCAATCAAGAAATGCAGGTCTGTGCCAACGCCGTTGCCCTCAAGCGCGACATCGGCCTGGAACTGGGTCGGCGGATGCACGTTTCCTGCTACGGCATGCTCGGTTACGCCCTGCTCACCAGTGCCACCTTCGGTGACGCATTGCGGCTGGCGATACGCTATCCGGCGCTGCTGGGAACACTTTTCGAGCTGAGCCTGGAGGACGACGGCGAGCGCATCTGGTTCGCCGCCGCCGATTACCGCGAGAGCCCGGCCATGGCGGTGTTCAACGCCGAGTTCTGCCTCGTATCGCTGAAAGTCACCTGCGACGACCTGCTTGGTCATCCCCTGCCCTTGCTCGGCGCACGCTTCGAACATGCCGCGCCCGACTACGAGCCGAGCTACGCCGAACACTTCAACTGCCCGCTGGATTTCGGCGCGCGCAACAATGCCTTCGCCTTCGACAAACGCTGGCTCGACCAGCCGTTGCCGCTGGCCGATGTCATCACTCATCAAGCCATGGCCGAGCGCTGCCGCAAACAGAACATCGAGTTCACCGGACGTCAGGCATGGCTCGGACGGATCCGCCAATTGCTCAGCGCGCAATTGAATGCGGCGCCGGGGCTGGAGGGCCTGGCCGAGCAGATGAATTGCTCGGCGCGGACCTTGCGTCGGCATCTCAAGGACATGGGCTGCAGTTATCAGGAGTTGCTAGACGAATTGCGCTTCGAACAGGCCAAGCAAATGCTGTGTGAGGATCAATTGCCGATCTACCAGATTGCCGAGGCGCTGGGCTTCAGCGAGACCGCGAGTTTTCGCCATGCGTTCGTGCGCTGGAGCGGTGTGGCGCCCAGTCAGTTTCGGCCACACGGATAACCCTGTGGGAGCGGGCTTGCCCGCGAAGAGGCCGGTACAACCGATACAGCTCCATTGGCTGGAACACCGCTTTCGCGGGCAAGCCCGCTCCCACAGGTTTAGCATTTCATGCACTCACCCGGAACTCAGCCGTGCACAAGGGGCGAATTTCGGTCAAATGTTTTGGCCATATCGATCCCCTTTTGGCCTTTCCTGCCGTTCTCCGAAATCGTCCGTGCCGCAAGACTGTGTTCAACCGAATCAGCCTGCGGAGAACAACAAAATGCTGACGATCTACTCGAATGATCACCACCTGCACCACGGCCGTTGTGAATTGATAGACGGGCAACTCAAGCCCTGCTTCGAAATGCCTTCGCGTGCAGACCACGTGCTGGCAAGGGTGCAAAATCAAAATCTCGGCCCTGTCGAAGCGCCGAAGGATTTCGGCCTTGGACCGATCGAACGCATTCACAGCCGCGACTACCTCGACTTTTTCAAAGGCGCCTGGGCACGCTGGACCGAGTTCAACACCGACGGTGACTTGCTGCCTTACACCTGGCCAGCCCGTACCCTGCGCCGGATCAAACCCGCCAGCCTGCATGGCGAACTCGGTTACTACAGCTTCGATGGCGGTGCCCCGATCACCGCCGGTACCTGGCAGGCGGCGTATAGCGCAGCGCAAGTCGCCCTCACCGCCCAGGCGGAAATCCAGCGCGGCGCCCGTTCGGCCTTCGCCCTGTGCCGTCCACCAGGACACCACGCCGCCAGCGATTTGATGGGGGGTTATTGCTACCTCAACAACGCGGCCATCGCCGCTCAGGCGTTCCTCGATCAGGGCCACAAAAAGGTCGCGATCCTCGACGTCGATTACCACCATGGCAACGGCACGCAGTCGATCTTCTACGAACGCAGCGACGTGCTGTTCACCTCGATCCATGGCCACCCGGAAGCCGAGTTTCCGTTCTTCCTCGGCTATGAAGACGAATTGGGCGAGGGCCCCGGCGAGGGCTTCAACTTCAACTATCCTCTGGCCGCAGGTTCAGGCTGGGACACCTGGAGCGCGGCGCTGGAACAGGCCTGCAAAGAGATCGAAAGCTACGGCGCCGACATCGTCGTGGTCTCCCTGGGCGTCGACACATTCAAGGACGATCCGATCTCGCAATTCAAACTCGACAGCCCGGATTACCTGGCCATGGGCAAGCGCATTGCGGCTCTCGGCAAACCGACGCTGTTCGTGATGGAAGGCGGCTACGCGGTAGAAGAAATCGGCATCAACGCCGTGAACGTTCTCGAAGGTTTCGAAAGCGCCCAATGAGGATTAGAACAATGACAAGACTCAAGCGTTTGATCGTTCCAGCCCTGGGCGCCCTGGTGCTCAGTGGCGTTGCCCATGCTGAAGAACGAACGTTGCGCGTCTACAACTGGTTCGACTACATCACCCCCAAGGCTCTGGAAGACTTCAAGGCCCAGAACAGCCAAACCAAGCTGGTCTACGACATTTTCGACACCAACGAAGCACTGGAAGCCAAGTTGCTGACCGGCAACTCCGGCTACGACGTGGTGGTGCCGTCCAACGTGTTCCTCGCCAAGCAGATCGAAGCCGGCGTGTTCCAGCCACTGGACCGCAGCAAGTTGCCGAACTGGAACCACCTCGATCCCAAGCTGATGAAGCTGATCGAAGCCAACGACCCGGGCAACAAATTCGCCGTGCCTTACATGTACGGGACCATCCTGATCGGCTTCAACCCGGACAAGGTCAAGGCCGTGCTCGGCGACAACGCACCAGTGGACAGCTGGGACCTGATCTTCAAGGAAGAGAACATCAGCAAGCTCAAGCAGTGCGGCGTCGCCCTGCTCGACTCGCCCTCGGAGATCTTGCCGCTGGCCCTGCAACACCTCGGCCTCGATCCCAACAGCAAAAAGCCTGCGGACTACGACAAGGCTGAAGCGCTGCTGATGAAGATCCGCCCGTACATCACCTACTTCCACTCATCGAAATACATGGCCGATATCGCCAACGGTGACATCTGCGTCGCGGTCGGTTATTCCGGCAGCTTCTCGCAAGCCGCCAACCGCGCCAAGGAAGCCAAGAACGGTGTGATCGTCGACATGCGCTTGCCGAAGGAAGGCGCGCCGATCTGGTTCGACATGCTCGCAATACCCAAGGGCGCGAAGAATCCGGAAGACGCCTACACCTTCATCAACTACCTGCTGCAACCCCAGGTGATTGCGCCGGTCAGTGACTTCGTCGGCTACCCGAACCCGAACAAGGACGCCACGGAAATGGTCGACCCGGCGATCCGCAACAACCCGAACCTGTACCCGACCGACACGGCAATGAGCACGCTCTACACCCTGCAACCGTTGCCGCGCGATGCCGAACGTGCGCGGACCCGGGCCTGGACCAAGATCAAGTCCGGTACCTGACAACCGCGTCATTCCCGTCATCATCAAGACCTGCGTTTACGCAGGTCTTTTTCTACCCGCGTTTCAGCCAGCACGCCACACCGCCCGCAATCGCTCCAGCGCTGACTCGATCGATTTTTCGGGCACGGCGGCGAAGCCCAGCACCAGCCCCGCTCGCTGATCCATCGGTGTCGTGGAATCGGGCAACCAATAGCTGCTCAAGCCGTTGATCTCGACATTGACGCTTTGCGCCAACTCGATCAGTTCACGTTCACGCGCCACGCCATCGACGGGGACGGTCACGTGCAACCCGGCGGCGACGGTGGGTAATGGCCCGACCCCGGGAATCTCCGCCGGCCAGCCATTGAGCAATGTGTTACGGCGACTCAACGCCGCACGGCGCATGCGGCGGATATGCCGCTGGAAATGCCCGGCCGCCATGAACTCGGCCATCACCGCCTGGGTACTGACCTCGGAATGGCGTACGTCCACGGCACGGCGTTGAGCAAAAGCCTGCACCAGCCCTGTCGGTAACACCAGGTAACCCAGGCGCAACGCCGGAAACGCCACTTTGCCGAACGTGCCGACATAGAGCACCCGGCCTTGCCGATCCAGTGCCGCCAGAGGCGCCAGTGGCGCACCGCTGTAGCGGTACTCGCCGTCGTAGTCATCCTCGACGATCCAGCCCTGGGTGCGCTCGGCCCAGGCCAGCAGCTCCAGACGGCGAGCCAGGCTCATCACCACCCCGGTGGGGTACTGATGGGACGGGGTGACGTAGGTCAAACGGCAATCACGCAGCTGTGCCAGTTCAGCGCAGTCGATGCCCTCGCCATCCACCGCCACCCCATGCAACTTCGCACCTGCCACGGCGAACGCATGACCGGCCGCCCGATACCCGGGATTTTCAAGCGCCACCCCGTCACCGGGCTCCACCAGCAGCTGTGCACAAAGGCTGATCCCCTGCTGCGCACCACTGGTGATCACAATTTGTTCAGCCGTGCACTGCATGCCACGGGAACTGCGCAAGTACGCAGCAATCATCCCGCGCAAGCGCGCATCGCCAGCCGGGTCGCCGTAGCACAGCTGCTGCAAATCCGGCTTGCGCCAGAAAGCCGCATTCAGCTTGGCCCAGACCTCGAATGGAAACAGATCGAACGCCGGAACACCGACCCGAAATGCCCGCGGCGGTCCGCTCGGCGGACTGGGTAAATGGTTGTTTTTTACCCGGGCCAACGGATCGTTGTGGATAACTTTGCTGGATGGATCCACAGGTAAATCGAGCCGATTTGTGGATAAGGTTGTTGATAACCCTGTTGAAAAGCCTGTGGATACTTTTGTGGATAGTTTTTTTGCCGGCAACACCGTCTGAGGCAGTTGCGCGACATAAGTGCCGTCCCCGACTCGCCCCTCAATGAAGCCTTCGGCGTACAACTGATCGTAGGCACGCACCACACTGTTGCGGGAAATCGCCAGCGCTGCGGCCAGGTCACGACTGGCCGGCAGACGCGTTCCACTGGCCAATCGTCCGTCGAGGACGCGCAGGCGCAAGGCCTGATAAAGCTGGCGACTCAACCCCTGGCGACGGTCGAGTTCGATACCCGCCGGGTTGAAAGACAGGGAAAGCGGCACATCCGTCATGAAAATGGACCCATGAAATTGGTCATTAATGGCTCTTACAACAGACCAATAGCCTGCCTAGGATGAAGGCATTCGCCAAGGAAAATATCTCCATGTATACGCCGCGCGCTTTTGCCATCGACGAGTTGTCCCAACTGCATGAACTGATCCTCGCCACCCGTCTCGCCATATTGGTGACCCACGGCGAAAGCGGCCTGCAAGCCAGTCATGTGCCGGTGCTGCTGCATTGCGAACAAGGCTTGAACGGCACGTTGTACGGGCATCTGGCCAAAGCCAATCCACAGTGGAAAGACCTGCGCGACGGTGCCGAAGCCCTGCTGATTTTTGCCGGTGCCGACGCCTACGTCAGCCCCGGCTTCTACCCGAGCAAGGCCGAACACGGCAAAGTCGTGCCAACCTGGAACTACGTCGCCGTACACGCCTATGGCCGAGCCGAAACCTTTAGCGATGGCGGGCGGCTGCTCGACATCGTCAGCACCCTCACCGACCGTCATGAAGCTGGCCGCGCCCAACCATGGTCAGTGGCCGATGCCCCCGCCGATTACATCGACGGCATGCTCAAGGCCATCGTCGGTTTCGCCATTCCCATCGACCGCATGGAAGGCAAGCGCAAGCTCAGCCAGAACCGCAGCCCCGCCGACATCGCCGGCGTACGCGAAGGCCTGGCCGCCAGCCCCGACGTCAACGACCAGACCCTCGCCCAATTGATGCGCTAAGGAAATCACCATGAGTCAAATCGACATTCGCCAAGTCACCACCGGTGATCACGCGGTCTGGTTGCCGCTGTGGCAAGCCTACCTGCGCTTCTATAAAACCGAATTGCCGGAGGCTGTCACTCACAGCACCTGGCAGCGCATGCTCGACCCGAACGAACCGACCCACGCCGCCCTCGCCTGGGCTGACAACAAAGCCGTGGGCATGGTGCATTTCATCTACCATCGTTCGAACTGGGCCATCGAAAACGCCTGCTACCTGCAAGACTTACTGGTGGTTCCGGAAACCCGAGGCACCGGCGTCGGCCGGCAACTGATCGAGTTCGTCTACGCCACGGCCAAGGCCGACGGCTGCAACAAGGTGCACTGGCTGACCCACGAAACCAACGCTACCGCGATCCAGCTCTACGAGCGCCTTGCAGAACGCCCCGGTTTCATCCAGTTTCGCAAAGCCATCTAAGGTTCAAGGAGAACAACATGTCGACTTCACTCGCCAACTGGAAAGGCGTCCCGGCCCCCACGACGCAACTGATCGAAGGACGCTTCATCCGCCTGGAAAAACTCGACCCGGCGCGCCACGGCGACGACCTGTTCAAAGCGCTGCAAGGCCCCGGCGCCGACCCAAAGCTTTGGGACTATCTGCCATACGGTCCCTTCCCGGAGCGCAGTGCCTTCAATGACTGGCTGAACAACCACGCAGCCAATAGCGACCCGTACTTCTTCAGCGTGATCGATCGCGCCAGCGGCGAGGTCCAGGGCATCCTCAGCCTGATGTCCATCGTCCCGGCCCAGGGCCGCATCGAAATCGGCCACGTCACCTTCGGCGCGCCGATGCAGCGCTCGCCGAAAAGCACCGAGGCGGTTTACCTGCTGGCCAAGGAATCCTTCGCCCTCGGCTACCGTCGCCTGGAATGGAAATGCAACAACGCCAACGCCCGCTCCAAATATGCGGCCGAGCGTTTGGGTTTCAGTTTTGAGGGTGTGTTTCGCCAGCACATGGTGGTCAAGGGGCAGAACCGCGATACGGCGTGGTACTCCATCCTGGATTCGGAATGGCCGGCGATTGGGGCTGGGTTCGAGCGTTGGTTGAGTGATGAGAACCAGACGGGGTCGGGGCAGTTGAAAAGCCTCGTTGAGTGCCGCGGCTAAAAGCATCAAAAGCAAAAGATCGCCCGAGCGCGGACCGAGCCTTCGGCAGCTCCTACAGGGTTGGTGTGTAGGAGCTGCCGAAGGCTGCGATCCTTTGATCTTCAAAAGCCTCCAACCCAACGCATCCAAGGCGCGCTGACGCCCACAAACTCTTGCTTTGCCATGGATAAAAAAAGGGGAGCACATGCCCCCCCGAGGTTTAAAGCGTTGTATCGAGGCTGTTATCTCAGCCTTCGATCTCGATCAGGATCTCGCCCGGGTTCACCCGGTCGCCCTTGGCCACGTGAATGGCGGTGACTTTACCGGCGATGGCCGCCTGGACTTCGGTTTCCATCTTCATCGCTTCGGTGATCAGCACGGCTTGGCCCGCCTTGACGGTGTCGCCTTCCTTGACCAGCACATCGACGATGTTGCCCGGCATGGTGGTGCTGACATGGCCTGGTGCGGTGGCTTGCTTGCGCTTGCTGCTGCCGCCGCCGACGAATTCGTTGAGCGGCTCGAACACCACTTCTTCCGGCATGCCGTCGATGGACAGGTAGAAGTGACGCTTGCCTTCAGCCTTGACGCCGACACCGGTGATGTCGACGCGGTAGGTTTCGCCGTGAACGTCGATGACGAACTCGGTCGGTACGCCTTCACCGCCCGCCGAAGCCACCTTGCCGGCTTCCGGAATCGGCAACAGCACTTCAGGTGTCAGGGTTCCGGCCGCACGCTCTTCGAGGAACTTGCGACCGATGTCCGGGAACATCGCGAAGGTCAGCACGTCTTCTTCAGACTTGGCCAGAGCACCGATATCGGCACGCAGCTTGGCCATTTCCGGCTTGAGCAGATCGGCTGGGCGCACGTCGATCACTTCTTCGCTGCCGATGGCCTGGCGACGCAGTTGTTCGTTGACGATGCCCGGCGCCTTGCCGTAGCCGCCTTGCAGGTACAGCTTCACTTCGTTGGTGATGGTCTTGTAGCGCTCGCCGGCCAGCACGTTGAAGAACGCCTGGGTGCCGACGATCTGCGAGGTCGGGGTCACCAGCGGCGGGAAGCCGAGGTCTTCGCGAACTCGCGGGATTTCGGCCAGCACTTCGCTCATGCGATTCAGCGCGCCCTGCTCTTTCAACTGGTTGGCCAGGTTGGAAATCATCCCGCCCGGTACCTGGTTGACTTGCACACGGGTGTCGACGGCGGTGAATTCGCTTTCGAACTGGTGGTACTTCTTGCGCACGGCGTAGAAGTACAGGCCGATCTCTTGCAGCAATTCCAGGTTCAGGCCGGTGTCGAACTCGCTGCCCTTGAGGGCCGCGACCATCGACTCGGTGCCCGGGTGGCTGGTGCCCCAGGCGAAGCTGGAGATCGCGGTGTCGATATGGTCAGCGCCGTTTTCGATTGCCTTCATCTGGCACATCGCGGCCAGGCCAGCGGTGTCGTGCGAGTGGATGAACACGGGTAGCGATTGCTCGGCTTTCAGAGCCTTGACCAGTTCGCCAGTAGCGTACGGGGTCAGCAAACCGGCCATGTCCTTGATCGCCACCGAGTCGCAACCCATGGCTTCCATTTGCTTGGCCTGGTTCACGAAGGCTTCGATGGTGTGCACCGGGCTGGTGGTGTAGGCGATGGTGCCCTGGGCGTGTTTGCCGGCGGCTTTCACCGCTTCGATGGCCACGCGCAGGTTACGCACGTCGTTCATGGCGTCGAAGATACGGAACACGTCGATGCCGTTGACCGCGGCCTTGGCGACGAAGGCTTTGACCACGTCGTCGCTGTAGTGGCGGTAGCCCAGCAGGTTCTGGCCGCGCAACAGCATTTGCAGGCGGGTGTTAGGCAGCGCGGCGCGCAGTTGGCGCAGACGCTCCCACGGGTCTTCCTTCAGGAAACGTACACAGGCGTCGAACGTTGCGCCGCCCCAGCACTCCAGCGACCAGTAGCCGACTTTGTCGAGCTTGTCGCAGATGGGCAGCATGTCTTCAGTGCGCATGCGGGTGGCGAGCAGCGATTGGTGGGCGTCGCGCAGGATCGTGTCGGTAACGTGGATTTGTTTGCTCATTGTTCTATTCCTCACAGGCCTGCGTGGGCGGCGATGGCGGCGGCGATGGCCAGGGCCAGCTCTTCGGGTTTGCGCTTGATCGAGTAGTTGGTCAGTTCAGGGTGGCTTTCAACGAAGCTGGTATTGAACTGGCCGCTACGGAATTCCGGGTTACGCAGAATTTCCTGGTAGTACGCGGCAGTGGTCTTGACCCCTTGCAGACGCATGTCATCGAGGGCGCGCAGACCACGGTCCATCGCCTCTTCCCAGGTCAGCGCCCACACCACCAGTTTCAGGCACATGGAGTCGTAGAACGGTGGAATGGTGTAGCCGGTGTAGATCGCCGTGTCCGTCCGCACACCGGGACCGCCGGGTGCGTAGTAACGGGTGATCTTGCCGAAGCTCGGCAGGAAGTTGTTCTTCGGGTCTTCGGCGTTGATCCGGAATTGCAGGGCGAAACCACGGTGCTGGATGTCTTCCTGTTTCACCGAAAGCGGCAAGCCGGAGGCAATGCGAATCTGCTCGCGGACAATGTCGATGCCAGTGATTTCTTCGGTGATGGTGTGTTCCACCTGCACCCGGGTGTTCATCTCCATGAAGTACACCTCGCCCTCGGCGAGCAGGAACTCCACGGTGCCGGCGTTCTCGTAGCCCACGGCCTTGGCTGCACGCACCGACAGGTCGCCGATGTAGGCGCGCTGTTCCGGGGTCAGTTGCGGACTCGGGGCGATCTCGATCAGCTTCTGGTTGCGGCGCTGGATCGAGCAGTCACGCTCGAACAGGTGCACCACGTTGCCGAAGCTGTCGCCAAGGATCTGCGCTTCAATATGCTTGGGATTGACGATGCATTTTTCCAGGAACACTTCCGCCGAACCGAATGCCTTGGTGGCTTCGGAAATGACCCGAGGGAAAGCCTGTTCGAGTTCTTCACGGCTGTTGCAGCGACGAATACCCCGACCACCACCACCGGATGTGGCCTTGAGCATCACCGGGTAGCCAATGCGATCGCCTTCGGTGAGGGCTTCTTCGATGCCCGACACGTTGCCTTCGGTGCCCGGAGTGACCGGCACGCCGGCCTTGATCATGCTGCGGCGCGCTTCGGTCTTGTCGCCCATGCGGCGAATGACTTCAGCCGATGGACCAATGAATTTGATCCCGCGCTCAGCGCAGATTTCCGCCAGTTCGGCGTTTTCCGACAGGAAACCGTAACCGGGGTGCAGTGCATCGCAACCGGTTTCCACAGCCAGGTTCACCAGCTTGCGCGGGTTCAGGTAACCGGCCAGCGGTTCGGCACCGATGCTGTGGGCCTCGTCCGCACGCTTCACATGCAAGGCATGGCGGTCGGCGTCGGAATAGATCGCGACCGAGCGAATGCCCATTTCGGCACAGGCACGTACGATTCGTACGGCAATCTCACCACGGTTGGCGATCAGGATCTTTGTTATCACTTGGAGTTTCCCTTGAGCCGGTGGTACCTACAACCTGCTAGACACCAGGTCGACGAGTGACCAAATGTTTCAAATTGGTCGCAGGTCCACACTAGCGCCCACAAGGGATTAACAAAAATGAATAAAAATTGGGTCGTGCATAAGTAAAGACTTATAGTTGATTCACCAGCCAGCGACGAGAGTGACCGGATAATGCGTAAGTCATTGATGCGTATGACTTTGCGGCAATTGCAGATCTTCAATGAGGTCTGTGATTTGCGCTCTTACAGCCGCGCGGCCGACGAAATGTCGCTCACACAACCTGCTGTCAGCCTGCAGATTCGTCAGCTCGAAGAGCTGATTGGCCAGCCTTTGTTCGATTACGTCGGCAAAAAGCTCTACATGACCGAAGCAGCTGAAGCGTTACAGCGAGCCAGCCGGGATATTTTCGGACGCCTGGAAAACCTCGACATGCAGCTGTCGGACATGCAGGGCTCGTTGCAGGGGCAATTGAAACTGGCGGTTGAATCCAGCGCCAAATATTTCGTGCCGCATCTGTTTGCCGCATTCAAACGCCAGCACCCGGAGGTGAACCTGCAACTGACGGTAGTCAATCGCGGCCAGGTGATTCGGCGTCTGTCGGACAACCGCGACGACCTGGTGATCATGTCCATGGTGCCTCAGGACATGGGCCTGGAGTTCCTGCCGTTCCTGAACAACCCGATCGTCGCCGTGGCGCCACCGGATCACCCGCTGTGTCACATGGGGCCGCTGCGCTTGCAGGATCTCGAACCCTACACACTGTTGCTGCGTGAGCCAGGCTCCGGGACGCGGCTGGCGTGCGAAGAATACTTCAAAGAGAAGCGTGTGCACTTCAACCAGACTCAGGAAGTTTCGTCTGCCGAAGCTCAGCGAGAATGTGTACTGGCAGGCCTGGGCGTTGCGCTGTTGACGCGCCACGCCCTGAACCTTGAGCTGGCAACCGGCGGGTTGATCGAGCTACCCATCGAAGAGCTGCCACTGTTCCGCAGTTGGTGCCTGGTGCAGGCCAAGGCGAAACGCCTGTCACCGGTAGCTCACGCCTTCCTGGCGTTTATCCGCAGTGAACGGATCCAGATCAGCGCGCTGGTTGAGCGTTTCGACGGGAAGTCGAGGGAGATGCCTGCCAGAAGTTGAGTTCCAACTCCGGAAAATCGCCAATTTCGGCCAGAAGCTGACGGCGTTCGCAGCGATCTTCGATAGCGCGACGGAATTCCATGCGGCGCTGGTCTTCCTGCTGACGACGGGTTTTGACAGCGCTGTTGCGTTCTTCGTAGGGCATGGCCATTTCGAGTCTCCCAAGGCGAGTACGGGAGTTTCAAGATAGGCGCGAGGGATGACGGTTTGGCGGCTCGGGTGTTACAGACTGATGAAAATTGCGGAGTATTCGAGGACGCCATCGCGAGCAAGCTCGCTCCCACAGGAGATCGCGGTCAAAGGTGGGAGCGAGCCTGCTCGCGATTAAGGTCGGAACGACCTTACGACGACGTCAGTCGTCCAGCGCTTTCACCGACTTGGGTGACAACCGCAAACTGCGCAAACTGCGTTTAACGCTCTTGAGGTGATTGACCAGGCTCGGGCCGCGGGCCATGGCCACGCCCATCGCCAGCACATCGATCACCACCAGGTGGGCGATACGCGAGGTCAGCGGCGTATAGATTTCAGTGTCCTCGTGCACATCGATTGCCAGGTTGACCGTCGACAACTCGGCCAATGGCGTCTGGCTTGGGCACAACGTGATCAACGAAGCGCCGCTTTCACGCACCAGGTTGGCGGTGATCAGCAGGTCCTTGGAACGACCCGACTGGGAAATGCAGATGGCCACGTCAGTCGGCTTCAATGTCACGGCCGACATCGCCTGCATGTGCGGGTCGGAGTACGCCGCTGCGGTAAGCAGCAAACGGAAGAATTTGTGCTGCGCATCCGCCGCGACCGCACCCGAGGCGCCAAAACCATAGAACTCGACGCGCTGGGCCTGGGACATCAGCGTCACAGCCCTCTGCAATTCCAGCGGATCGAGTTTCTCGCGAACCTCCATCAGGGTATGCAGGGTGGTGTCGAAGATTTTCAGGCTGTAGTCGGCGACCGAATCGTCTTCGTGGATCGCAAACTGGCCAAAACTCGCACCGGCCGCCAGGCTCTGGGCCAGCTTCAGCTTCAGATCCTGAAAGCCGGAACAGCCGATGGCACGGCAAAAACGCACGATGGTCGGCTCACTGATGCCCACGCTGTGGGCCAGGTCGGCCATGGAGCTGTGCATCACGGCCGCCGGATCAAGCAGCACGTGGTCGGCGACCTTGAGCTCCGACTTGCGTAACAGGTGACGAGACTGGGCGATGTGTTGCAGCAGATTCAAAGGGCTGGACTCTTTGTTATTGGCAGGCGCCGGGGATGTAGCACGCTTGTAGTTATACTACATGAATCGGCTTTTTGCCTGCTCAATGCGTAACCGGATCCCTCGATTTTTGGGTGTGCGGACGTGATGTAGCGGTAAAAAACCCAATGCGACGCCACCACCCCCACACCAACAAGAAACAAAACTTATAAATAAGACCTGATGATTTAATTAATCATCAATACAAAGACCACACATACAGCCTTACAAATACACTCTACTCCCCCCAAACCACAAACAAGTATTTCGACGTATATTGCCCACGCAGGACGCAATTAACTTTAACTTAAAGGAATATATTATGAAGTTTGAAACCAGTGGTTGGATTGCTCAAATCGATCGTATGACGGGCGCCGCTTCTTTTCGCACTTACGGCACCGTAACCGTTGAAAACAGCGGCGTAGACGCATTACTAACAGAAAGTCCGATCCAGGATAAATCCAATAATCTTCGATTGGAATTGCATCTTCTTCCTTCTCTTGATCCTTCGGCACAGGTTCTGACAGACAAATTTGTTGAATATAAGAAACTGGGCGACTCCAATGTTACCGGAGTAAGTATTTACCATGACGACGTGTTAGTGACCACCATTGATAAAGTGTTGATCACACACTAAGAACAATTAGTACCAGGAGTTCCCGCCACCTGCAAAGTCCAGCGGGAACTCCCTTTCAACCTGCGCGCTGCTCTCGTAGCAGCCGTGCCAATCCCTGCGCTTCAATCGGCCGACTGATGAGATAGCCTTGCACCTCATCGCAGCGCTCATTCTTGAGGAATTCGAGCTGCTCCGTCCGCTCCACGCCTTCCGCCACTACCTTCAACGACAGGCCGTGCGCCATGGCGATGATCGCCCGGGTAATCGCCGCATCTTCGCTGCCTTCGCCCAAGCCGCGAATGAACGCCTGATCGATCTTCACGTAATCCACCGGGATACGCTTGAGGTAGCTCAGCGACGAATAGCCCGTGCCGAAATCATCAATCGCCAGCTTCACGCCCAGATCACGCAACTGCTGGAAGGTTGCGATGATGTGCTCGACGCTGTCCAGCAACTGGCTTTCGGTAAGCTCCAGCTCCAGGTAGTGCGGTGCCAGCCCGGTCTCTTCCAGCACCTGTCGCACCAGGCTGACCAGCTTGCCCTGGCGCAACTGATGCACCGACAAGTTGACCGACACCCGAATCGGCTCAAGCCCCTGCCGCTGCCACTCACAGGCTTGCCAACAGGCCTGACGCAGCACGAACTCACCGATCGGGCCGATCAATCCGGTTTCTTCAGCCAGACCGATGAAATCCCCCGGCGGCACGCGGCCCATGGTCGGATGATCCCAACGCACCAGCGCCTCGGCAGCATTCAGCTTGCCCGTGGCCAGGCACAGCTTGGGTTGGTAGAACACCTTCAACTGCTTCTCTTCGATGGCTTTGCGCAAGTGGTTTTCCAGCTGCAAACGCTCCAGCGTGCTGGCTTGCAGGCTGTCGGTGTAGAACTGGAAGTTGTTGCCACCCAAATGCTTTGCGTGCTGCATGGCCATGTTCGATTGACTGACCAACGCGGAAATTTCCCGGGCGCTATCCGGCAACAGACTGATGCCCATTGACGCACTGACCACCAGCTCATGCCCGTCAATGGTCACCGGCAAACGCAACTTGCTCGCCAGACGAGTCGCCACCCGGGCCAGGCTCGAAAGGTTGCCGTAGGAGTTGAACAGCACGGCAAACTCATCGCCCGAGAGTCGCGCGATGGTGTCTGCTTCAGGCAATGCATTCACCAGTCGCCGGGCCATTTTCTGCAACAACTGGTCGGCGACTTCATGCCCCAGGCTGTCGTTGAGTTGCTTGAACCGGTCGAGATTGATGTGCAGCAAGGCCAGGCTGCGATAACCGCCCTGTCGTACCCGTTGATGAGCCTCGCTGAGGCGCTCGCGGAACATCGCGCGGTTGGCCAGCCCCGTGAGTTCGTCGTAATGGGTCAGATAGCGCATTCGCTCTTCGGATTCCCGGCGGGCAGAAAGATCCGCGAAGAAGCCCACGATATGGCTGACATTTCCCCGGCTATCGCGCACGGCGTTCAATTGCAGCCATTGCGGATACATCTCGCCGTTCTTGCGGGTTTCCACCAATTCGCCCTGCCAGCTGCCTTGCTGCTCCAGCGCCTGATGGATCGTGGCGTAATGCCGACGCGCATCGCGACTGCATGGCAACTCAACGACATTGCGTCCGATCATGTCTTCGATGGCATAGCCGGTCACCCGACTGAAGGCTTGATTGATTGCGATCAGGGCATAGTTCGGGTCGAAAATCACAATCCCTTCGCTGGCCGCCTCGAATACGGTCGCCGCCAGTTGCCGCTGCTCTTCCAGGTTTTTGCTGACACTGATGTCGCGCCGAGTGCCGACCATGCGCAAAACCCGTCCGTTCTCGGCACGCTCGACCGCCCGCCCACGGTCCTCGATCCAGACCCAGTGGCCATCGCCATGGCGCACGCGATACTCGATTTGATAGTCCTCGGTGCGACCCTTCAGATGCTCGACCAGCGCCCTTTTCAGCGCTGGAAGGTCCTCGGGGTGAAGACGCGGCTTGAGGTGACGCAGTATTGCCGTGACCTGGTCCGGCTCCAGGCCGAACAGTTCCTGAATCTGCGTGTGATGGACTTCGTCGGTTTGCAGATTCCAGTCCCACAACCCCAACTCGCTGGCCTTCAATGCCAACGCCAGGCGGGCTTCGCTCTTGCTCAGCGCCTGGTTGGCGGCGTCCAGCTCCAGGCTGCGCTGAGCGACGCGGTTTTCCAGGTCGACCTGGATTTCTCGCAACTCGTTCTCGGCGCGTCGACGCTGTTCGATCTCCTTGGCCAGCTTTTGATTGAGCTGGTCACTGCAGCTTTGCGCCTGCTGTAGATGCTCGATCAGTGCCTGGTTCTGAAAGCGTCGCATCAAGCCCCGATCGATCAATCGATTGACCTGCCAGGCAACCACACTCAATGCACCGAGCAGAATCAGCCCGAACCAGCCCCAGCCCTGCTGCTGTTCGTCACCGCCCCAAAACATATAGGCAATGGCCGGTAGCAGGCAGGGCAAGGTGAAAGACAGAAAGGCCGGCAAACTGACGGCATAAGCCACGCTGGCCGAAAGCGCTGCGGCACCGATGAGGCCGAAGACCCAGGCTTGCTGAATGAAGTTATCGGCGGGAACCAGGGCAATGCCGGCACCGGCCAGGGTCAGACCGGTGAGGCCGGAACCCAGCAAAAACATCCGCCGCCAAATGGGCTGGGCTTGACGATTGGGGATGGCCGAATCGAAGGCTGCGACCTGAATCACCCGCAATGCCACCAAGGACAACAACCACACCAGCCAGACACTGACCAGGAAATAGCGCTGCGGACTCCAGAGCAAACCGGCACAGACCAGGCCATTGATCAGCATGAACAACGTGGGCAGCAGCGAGCCCTGATACAACAGGCGCGTGCGTTCGACCGCCATTTCCATGGCGTATTGCTTTCTGATAACCCGGGGCTCCACAGTGGGGCCCGACAGGTCGAAGCTGAGGGTCATAGGCGATGTTCTTGTTCTTATAATGATGAGCATGGGCCCGAAACTGCTCGGAGCATACACAAGCAATTGCCCGGACCAAACTGCTGTTGATCAATAAATCGCCAAATTTTTCAGCCGCCGCCCCACCCTGAAAACCCTAAAGGCACGCCCCGCCAACGCCTGCAGCCGATGACTGACCAGTCGTCCCTCGCGTAACTTTCATCGGTTAATGCGAAGCGGAGTTTGCCCGGTGTGTCGCAGCCCCCTAGAATGCCCCGATGCGCGATGATCTCTCCCTTCTGCTGAACTCCCTCAACGATGCCCAACGCCAGGCCGTAGCGGCCCCCGTGGGTCGTCAGTTGGTCCTGGCCGGTGCTGGTTCCGGTAAAACCCGAGTGCTGGTGCACCGTATCGCCTGGCTGATCCAGGTTGAAAACGCCTCGCCCCACTCCATCCTGTCGGTGACCTTCACCAACAAGGCTGCTGCCGAGATGCGCCAGCGCATCGAGCAACTGATGGGCATCAACCCGGCCGGCATGTGGGTCGGCACCTTCCACGGCCTGGCGCACCGCTTGCTGCGGGCGCACTGGCAGGAAGCAGGCTTGAGCCAGACGTTCCAGATTCTTGACAGCGATGACCAGCAACGGCTGGTCAAGCGGGTGATCCGCGAACTCGGCCTGGACGAGCAACGCTGGCCGGCCCGTCAGGCCCAATGGTTCATCAACGGGCAGAAAGACGAAGGTCTGCGCCCGCAACACATTCAAGCCAGTGGCGATCTGTTCCTGGCGACCATGCGCGGCATCTATGAGGCCTACGAGGCCGCGTGCCTGCGCGCCGGTGTCATCGACTTCTCCGAACTGTTGCTGCGCGCCCTCGATCTGTGGCGCGATCACCCAGGCCTGCTCGCTCACTATCAAAAGCGCTTCCGACACATCCTCGTGGACGAGTTCCAGGACACCAACGCCGTGCAGTACGCCTGGTTGCGCCTGCTGGCCAAGGGTGGCGACAGCCTGATGGTGGTGGGCGATGACGACCAGTCGATCTACGGCTGGCGTGGCGCGAAAATCGAGAACATCTACCAGTATTCCGAAGACTTCCCGGACGCCGAAACCATTCGCCTGGAGCAGAACTACCGCTCCACCGCCGGCATCCTGAAGGCAGCCAACGCCTTGATCGCCAACAACACCGGACGCCTGGGCAAAGAGCTGTGGACCGACGGTGGCGACGGCGAGGCAATCAACCTGTATGCCGCCTTCAACGAACACGACGAAGCACGCTACGTTGTTGAAACCATTGAAAGCGCGCTGAAAACCGGCCTGTCTCGCAGCGATATCGCGATTCTGTACCGCTCCAACGCCCAATCGCGGGTTCTGGAAGAAGCGCTGCTGCGTGAACGCATTCCGTACCGCATCTATGGCGGCCAGCGCTTCTTCGAGCGTGCCGAAATCAAGAACGCCATGGCTTACCTGCGATTGCTCGAAGGGCGAGGCAACGACGCCGCGCTGGAACGGGTGATCAACGTGCCGGCCCGCGGCATCGGCGAGAAAACCGTCGAAGCGATCCGTGACCATGCGCGCCACAGCGATGTGTCGATGTGGGAAGCGATGCGCCAACTGGTGGCCAACAAAGGCCTGACCGGTCGTGCGGCCGGCGCCCTTGGCGCGTTTATCGAGTTGATCGAGAACCTTGCCGCCAAGTGCATGGAAATGCCGCTGCACCTGATGACCCAGACCGTCATCGAGCAATCGGGGCTGATCGCCTATCACGAAGCGGAAAAAGGCGAGAAAGGCCAGGCCCGGGTGGAAAACCTTGAGGAACTGGTCAGCGCCGCACGCAACTTCGAAAACAGCGAAGAAGACGAAGACCTGACGCCATTGGCCGCGTTCCTCGGTCATGCCTCGCTGGAGGCCGGCGATACCCAGGCCGACGAGCACGAAGACAGCATTCAACTGATGACCCTGCACAGCGCCAAGGGCCTGGAATTCCCTTACGTGTTCCTGGTGGGCATGGAAGAAGGCCTGTTTCCGCACAAGATGAGCCTGGAAGAGCCCGGCCGCCTTGAGGAAGAACGTCGTCTGGCCTACGTCGGCATTACCCGGGCGATGCAGAACCTGGTGATGACCTACGCTGAAACCCGACGCCTTTATGGCAGCGAGACCTACAACAAGGTGTCGCGCTTCGTACGCGAAGTGCCCAAAGGCCTTATTCAGGAAGTACGTTTGTCCAACAGCGTCAGCCGGCCGTTCGGTGGCAACCAGTCGATGAGTGGCAGCAACCTGTTCAGCGGCAGCGAAATTCCGGAAACCGGCTTCAGTCTGGGTCAGACCGTACGCCATTCGATCTTCGGTGACGGCGTGATCCTCAACTTCGAGGGCGCCGGTGCTCAGGCCCGGGTGCAGGTGAACTTCAGCGAAGGCAGCAAGTGGCTGATGCTGGGTTACGCCAAGCTGGAAGCGATCTAGCTTTTCTGTGGGAGCGAGCTTGCTCGCGATAGCGGTAGATCAGTCGACATTATTTCTGGTTGTCAGTCCGTCATCGCGAGCAAGCTCGCTCCCACAGGTTGTAGGTAGGTTCCAGGCCGATATCTGAATTTAAAGGTGCGATGGACATGGGCTCAGGCTTCTTTTCCTCCTGGACATTCTGGGCCCTGTTATCGGCGGCGTTCGCGGCAATGACCGCCATTTTCGCGAAAGTCGGCATCGAAAACGTCAATTCCGACTTCGCCACGCTGCTGCGTACGATCGTGGTATTGGTTAGCCTGGCCTTGATTTTGTACGCCACGGGCCAATATCAGTCATTAGGATCGATCTCGGCAAAGAGCTACCTGTTCCTGCTGTTGTCGGGCCTGGCCACCGGTGCGTCGTGGATCTGCTATTTCCGTGCACTCAAGGTCGGTCCGGCGTCACTGGTTGCCCCGGTGGACAAACTCAGCGTGGTGTTGGTGGCCGTACTTGGCGTAGTCCTGCTGGGTGAAAAACTCGACCTGCGCCAATGGGGCGCAATTGGTCTGATCACGGCCGGAGTCGTCATGTTGGCATTACGTCGCTAAGCGAACGTCCTACAGAACTTATCCACTCATCTGACAGACCAAAGTCAAAAGGCCCTATTGCACTGATTGAAGCTGAATAAAACATGTCAGGCAAAAGCCCGAAACACTCTGCCGCTAGCCAGTAACACTTCAGCTGTGCAACATGGCGCGCGTGCCTTCCACAAATGGGAATTCCCTTTATGAAACGTTTTCTTAGCATCGCCATGGCGTTGTGCATCGGCCTGACGATGAGTCTCGACGTCAATGCCGCCAAGCGCTTCGGTGGTGGCAAAAGCGCAGGCGCTGCGCCGACGCACCAGACCAGCCAGATGGCTCCTTCTTCTCCAGGCATGGGCGGCGCTGCGGCGACCGCTGGTGCTGCCGGTGCCGCTGGCGCCGCTGCCAAGGCCGGTGGCGCTTCGCGCTGGCTCGGCCCTCTGGCCGGTATCGCGGCCGGCGGCCTGCTGGCCTCCATGTTCATGGGCGACGGCTTCCAGGGCATGCAGATCCTCGACATCCTGATCATGGCTGTCATTGCATTCCTGGTCTTCCGCTTTATCGCCGCCCGTCGTCGCAAGCAGCAGGAGCATTACGCTCCGGCCGGCCACGCACCGATGCAACGTGAAGCGTTCGAACAAAAGCCTGCCGGCGGTTCGATTTTCGGTGGTTCGCCAGCGCCTGCTGCCGCTCGTCCAGTGATCAACGCTCCAGCCTGGTTCAACGAAAGAAACTTCGTCGAAGCAGCGCGTAATCACTTCCAGTCCCTGCAACAGCACTGGGACGCCAATGAAATGGACAAGATTGCCGAGTTCGTGACCCCGCAAATGCTGGAGTTCCTCAAGCGTGAGCGTGCCGACCTGGGCGACGGTTTCCAGTCCACCTACATTGATAACCTCAATGTACAGTTGGACGGTGTGGATGATCGCGCCGACAAGACCATTGCCACCCTGACCTTCACCGGCATGTCGAAGACCTCGCGTTTCGACCAGGGCGAAGTCTTCAGCGAAAGCTGGAACATGGAACGTGCACAGGGCGAAAACCAGCCTTGGCTGGTGGCAGGTATCCGCCAGAACGGCTGATCCCGCACCGAGCTTCACTTGCTGAAAAGAAAACCCCAGCCCTGGCTGGGGTTTTCTATTTCGCGGTTGCATCTATAGCAAGCTACTGTATAAACCGCCCCATATAAACCGCGCCATACAAGCAAGAGGATCCCGGACGTGGAAGAAATCATCGAACAACTGCGTGAAGCCAACGAACCGGTACCGGTCCCCTTGGAATTGCCTGACGAAGACCTGCTGGTCGAAATCGAAGAACAACTGTTCATCGACATTCCGTTCGTCTTCAGAGAGTTTCTGCTGACCGTCAGCGACGTGGTCTACGGTAGCCTGGAACCGGTCACCGTGACTGACCCGCAATCCCACACCTACCTGCCCGACGTTGCCGCCAACGCCTGGGACGCCGGTGTCGATCGCAGCCTGATCCCGATCTGCCAGGACGGTGACGACTACTACTGCGTCGAAGAGGACGGCACCGTGGTGCTTTGGCAGGCCGAAGAAGAGCTGATCGCCGAAGAAACCTGGGAGTCGGTGTGGCACTGGGCACGGGACGTCTGGCTGGAAAGCTGATCCCGTCAACGCCGCTGGGTGGTCAGTGCCCGGACGACTCCTTGTGATTGTCGAGGGTTTCCAGCAACGCCACCTGCATCCGCGTATGCACACGAATGAACCAGCGCCACAGCAGCGCCGCCACGGCGGCCGCGACCACGGCGATCAGTACCAGCAACTTGTTGGTCGGCAGAATACTGGCCGACAAGGCTGCCAACAGCAAAAAGATCACCAGCAGCGACAGGATCGGGATCACTTCGGCGATCACCCTGCGCACTCGCTGCGTATGGCGCCCGGCCATCTCCGGCTTGACGCCCATTTCCGCCAGCAACATCGACAGGGCTTTGAGCTTGCGGTATGCCGCAATCAAAAAAGGCAGCGACAACAATAGCGCTCCACCCCAGATCAATGCCTTCTGCCAGCTCGGGTCGCTGATCCAGCCTTGCACGTAAGCCGACATGCGCTCGGCGAAGTACGCGCCCGAGAAGAAAATCGCGATCACCAATGCCAGGTTGACCCCGACCTGCAGCAAAATCCTCCTGATCATCGACGCCAGCAACGCCCCCTCGCCCTGTGGCTGGATGCTGCGCAGCCATTCGCCGTACATCCCCAACACCCGTCCCAGGCGTTCCGGCATGACGCCCGCGAGCTTGATCGACAATGGATCAGCCGCGCGAATCAGATAAGGCGTCAGCAAGGTCGTGATCACCGACACCGCCACAGCCACCGGGTATAAAAAGTTACTGGTGACCTGCAACGTCATGCCCAGTGCAGCAATGATGAAAGAGAATTCGCCAATCTGTGAAAGACCCATCCCGACCCGCAGCGACGTGCGTCCGTCATTACCAGCGATAAATGCACCAAGGCCGCAGGACAACATCTTGCCGAGCACCACGGCCACGGTGATTACGGCAATTGGCCAAGCGTACTGAAGCAGGATCGCCGGATCGAGCATCAGCCCGATGGCCACAAAGAAAATCGCGCTGAAAAGATCTCGAACCGGTTCTATCAAGCGCTCGATTTTCAGCAGTTGCCGGGATTCAGCCATGATCGCGCCGATCAGGAACGCGCCGAGCACCATGCTGTATTCAAGCCTGACCACCAGCAGGCAGAAGCCGAAACACAAGCCCAGCACGGTAATCAGCAGCATTTCGTTGCTCTCGAACCTGGCCACGTAGGCCAGCAACCGCGGCACCATCAGAATGCCGATGACCAATGCGACGATCATGAACAGCGACAGTTTGCCCACTGTGGAAAACACTTCGCCGGAGCTGACCGTACCACTGACGGCGATGCTGGACAGAAGCGCGATGATGCCGATGCCCAGAATGTCTTCGACGATCAGCACACCGAATATCAACTGCGCAAACCGCTCGTTCTTCAACTTCAGATCATTGAGTGCCTTGACGATGATGGTGGTTGAGGAAATCGCCAGGATCGCGCCGAGGAACAGTGAATCCATGGTGTTCCAGTCAAACCAGCGACCGATCTCGTAGCCGATCCAGATCATCAGCACGATTTCCAGGAATGCCGCGATGAAGGCCGTGGCACCGACCTTGAACAACTTGCGCAGGCTGAACTCCAGGCCCAGGCAGAACATCAGGAATATCACCCCGAGTTCGGCCAGGGTCTTGATGGTTTCTTCGTCATGGATCAGGCCGAATGGCGGGGTGTGCGGGCCGATGATGAAACCGGCGACGATGTAGCCCAGCACCACCGGTTGTTTCAGGCGATGAAAAACCACGGTCACCACACCTGCGATCAACATGATCACTGCCAGATCCTGAATGAAACTGATGGCATGCATGGCGAGCGGCTCCCTGATTGAAGTTGCCCGACTCACAGACGCAGGAATGGTCTGATCAAGCCGAGCAAAAGTCTGCTTTGCGCGTAGGAAATGTCCCTGTGTCCGGGCTTTTTGCAGGGTAACACCGCGACTTCTGGCAGAAAGGCGGTGCAATATATGGAAACAGATCGATCCGGCGTGACGGCGGCTCTGCGCCCGGCGTCCCGATAACTGTTGGTTTGAAAAAACCGCCGAGGCACCCGCAGAGGTGCATCCCTCAAACCTGGCCTTGACCCGTGAGAATGCTATGGAACCCGGAAACGCCCAGCTGTCGATGACGGTATTGATGACCCCTGACATGGCCAACTTCTCTGGCAATGTTCACGGTGGCACCCTGCTCAAATACCTCGACGAAGTGGCCTACGCCTGCGCCAGCCGTTATGCCGGCCGCTATGTGGTGACCCTGTCGGTGGACCAGGTCATTTTCCGTGAGCCGATCCATGTCGGCGAACTGGTGACCTTTCTCGCCTCGGTCAACTACACCGGCAACACCTCCATGGAGGTGGGCATCAAAGTGGTGACCGAGAACATTCGCGAGCGATCGGTGCGTCACACCAACAGCTGCTTCTTCACCATGGTCGCGGTGGATGACCAGCGTAAACCTGCCCAAGTACCGCCGCTGCAACCGGACAACAGCGAGAGCAAGCGCCGCTTCATCCAGGCCCAGCAGCGCCGGCAGATTCGCCAGGAACTGGAAAAGCGTTACCAGGAGATCAAGGGCGACGCCTGAGTTTGTTCAGTCAGGTTGACGGAGTTCTCTAGATAGCCTTCGCGAGCAAGTCGGATCGCCGCACCGCCGCTCCCACACTGGATCTATGCAACACCGAAGATCAAATGTGGGAGCGGGCTTGCTCGCGAATGGACTCAACGCTCAATCAGAGGCTGATCGAGGTCGCCTCGAACCGCACCCGCGGATGGGCAATCCGGTCCTGAGCCCGAACCAGTTCCAACTCGTAGCTGGCACAGGCCTGGGTTTCCAGCAGCACTTCATGCACCGCCGACGCCGCGAACTCGAACGCGGCCACCAGGCTATCACCCAACAGCACACGTGCCAGGAACAGCCCGGACGTCAGATCGCCAACGCCCACCGGCTGACGCGGGAACGCCAGCAACGGGCGCTGCAAATGCCAGCTGCCTTCGGCCGTCACCAGCAGCATTTCGAAGACCTCTGCCGACTTGCCTGGGTAGTCCAGATGCTTGACCAGCACCGCTTTCGGGCCGCGCGCCAGCAATGCACGCGCCATGGCCAGGCAATCGAACAGCGATTGCGGCTTGCGCCCGGAGAAACTGTCCAGTTCCAGCTGGTTCGGGCACATGAAGTCCGCTACGGCGGCGGCCTCCTCCAGCAGAAAATCACTGACTTCCGCCGGAACACTGCAGCCTTTCTCCGGATGCCCCATGACCGGGTCACACAGGTACAGTGCCTTGGGATTCATCGACTTGATCCGCGCCACACCCGTCAGGATCGCCCGGCCCTGGGCCGCACTGCCGAGGTAACCGGAGAGTACCGCATCGCAGTTGCCCAGCTCGCCAATCGCCGCGATACCCTCGACCAGCTCAGGTATCTGGTGCGGTGCCAGCACTTCACCGGCCCATTGACCGTACTGGGTGTGATTGGAGAACTGCACGGTGTTGAGCGGCCAGACATTCACCCCGACCCGTTGCATCGGGAAAACCGCGGCACTGTTGCCGGCGTGACCGAATACCACGTGGGACTGGATAGCGAGCAAATGCGGTGTACGTTTCATGCGGTGGATTTCCGTAAAACGATTGAAATTCTAGCCGCGCAGTATGCGACTAAACGCAGCCTGTACGACAGACCAGCGACGCAGTTAAGCTGACACTATCTTGTTGGAGCACCCTGTTGATGCTGACCCTTGGAAATATATTCGTGCTGATGCTGTTCGCCACTGCCGGCGCATGGCTATGGCACAACCACGGCTTGCGCGAGCGCGCGCTGGAGCGGGTCAAGCAGCATTGCACCAAGCTCGGGATCGAATTGCTGGACGGCAACGTGGCGTTGAAAAGAATCGCGTTCATCAGGGATGCCAGTGGTCGGCGACGCCTGGCCCGTGTGTATAACTTCGAATTCACCGTGACCGGCGAAACCCGCCACAACGGCACCATCACCCAGTTCGGCGCGCACAGCGCACAGATTGAACTGGCGCCCTACCCGGTCCCGTTCGACGAAACCGAACCGGTGGTCGATGTGGTAAAGCCTCGCGCAGAAGTGATTGAGCTGAGCCAGTGGCGTCAGGAACATACCAAGTGGCGGCCGTGAGCCGTTAAGCCGATTCGGCTCGGCACGCAGCCAGTTCACTCTGCAACAGTTCTGCATCCCGGGACTCACTGAAAATCAGCTCGATGCGCGAATCCTGCCGCCATTCGCTGGACCGCCAGTCCAGTACCGAGTTATCCACCGCGTTTGCCGATATCCATCCGTCGACACTGTGGATAACCAGCTTCGCCCGCCTCCAGCCAAGGCTTTCAAGCCACTGGCCAACCAGCGCGGCATCAAATACCTGGCTTGGGTGCCAACGCCATCCGATGCTCCAGCCTCCGTCCTGCTGCTGACTCAAGCAAATGGGTAACGCAGGATCGCTCCAGAGCGCCGGCAGTTGCGCCAATCCCTTGGGCAAAACGAAGTTATCCACACCTGCCTGCGCCTTGGCGTTCAGCCCCGGCAGCTCCCTCAAGGGTAAAACCGCCTGTTGCGTCCAGCACAGAGGCGTCGGCGGCAATAGCGCGGCGACTTGCTGGCGACTGTCTTCCTCGAGACCTTCGGACTTGTTCAGCACTAACAGTCCCGCATGGCTCAGGGCTTGCTGTTGTGCATCCGGCAACGGTTTGCCAGCGGCGAGCGCCTGGGCGTCCAGCACTACCACACAAGGCTGAACAGCCAACACGCCTTGCCACGGCGCTTCGCTTAATTGCCTAAGCAACTGCGCCGGATGCCCCAGCCCCGAGGGCTCGATGAACAGCCGATCCGGTTGCGCCTTGCGCAACAAGCGCCCAAGGCCAATCTGAAAGGGTGCACCGTTGACGCAGCACAGGCAGCCCCCGGCCACTTCACCCAGTGCGATACCATCGGCGTCCCGGGTCAGCAGCGCAGCGTCGAGACCGATCTGGCCAAACTCGTTGATCAACACCGCCCACCGCTCGCCTGCCGGGCGCTGGGCCAACAGGTGCTTGATCAGGCTGGTCTTGCCGGCGCCCAACGGACCGGCAATGACATGAGTAGGGATATTCTGCAGCATGGTCGATGATTTCTGAGGAGGTAGTGGATGCGGTTGATTGGCTTGTCGTTGCTCCTGGCACTCGTTTCAGGCGAGGCGCTGGCCCAGGCCTGCGTGGTTCACAGCCAGGCCGAGCGGCTTGATGTCCAGGTTTGCCAGCAGAACCGCAACATCCCGCCAAAACTCTTCGCCGATGGTTTCTGCCAGCCGAATCTGGCGGGGCAGAAAGTCGATGTGCAGTATGTCGATCAATGCCCCGGCGGCGCATTTGGCATCTGCAGCAACGCCCAAGTCGCCAATATGCCCTACCGCCAGGATATTCACTATTACGGCGTTGCCACCGACGCGGCATATTTGCAGCCGTACTGCGAGGCCCAGAGCCAGGGCACCTGGCTCAAGCCTTGAAGCGCCATCAGAGGATCAGGCAGCGTCTTCATACCAAGGGCCGAACGGATCAGGCAGCAAACGCCAGCCCTCTGCGCCCAACGCCATTTCCTCATCGCTCAGCAGGCAGGCGTCCAGTTCGGCGGTGAGCTGCGTGAAGTCGATGTTCTGGCCGATGAACACCAGTTCCTGGCGACAATTCCCGCTGTCGGCGGTCCAGTTTTTCATGATCCCGGTGGTGCTTTCTTCGTCTTGCGGCCATTGGTTTTTCGGTACGAAACGCCACCAGCGTCCGGCAAAACCATAGCGCATCAATCCACCGGCCTGGGACCAGTTGCCGGCGTCCATGTGCTTGCTCGCCAGCCAGAAAAAGCCCTTTGAACGCAACAGCCTGCCGTTGTCCCAAGGGCCGTCGATGAAGTTGAAGAAACGCTGTGGATGGAACGGCCGACGTGCCCGGTAAGCGCAGGAAGCAATGCCGTATTCTTCGGTTTCCGGCACGTGCTCCCCGCGCAACTCCTGCAACCACCCCGGCGCCTGGGCAGCCTTTTCGAAGTCAAAACGACCGGTGTTGAGAATTTTATCCAAGGGGATTTCGCCCATCGTCATCGCAATGATTTCCGCCCGGGCATTGAGACGCTCGAGGATGGCGATCAATTCCTCCCGTTGGTGGCTGCTGATCAAGTCGATCTTGCTGAGCAAAATCACATCGGCGAACTCGACCTGCTCAATCAACAGATCGGTAATCGAACGTTCGTCTTCCTCCCCAAGTGTTTCTCCCCGGGAGGCCAGGCTTTCGGCAGCCTGGTAATCGAGCAGGAAGTTCATGCCGTCGACCACCGTGACCATGGTGTCGAGACGTGCGATGTCGTTGAGGCTCTGGCCGTTTTCATCGCGAAAGGTGAAGGTTTCCGCCACCGGCAGCGGTTCGGAAATGCCGGTGGATTCGATCAGCAGATAGTCGAAGCGGCCATCCCTGGCGAGCTGACTCACTTCCTCGAGCAAGTCTTCACGTAACGTACAGCAAATACACCCGTTACTCATTTCCACCAACCGCTCTTCAGCCCGATTAAGGCTGACATCACGCTGGACTTCGGTGCCATCGACGTTGATTTCGCTCATATCGTTGACGATGACTGCAACCCGCAGACCATCGCGATTACGTAGTATGTAATTAAGAAGTGTACTTTTTCCGGCGCCAAGAAAGCCGGAGAGAACGGTCACGGGGAGTCGGTTGGACATCTGCATAATCCTCACAGGGATGCCCGGTCGCTGGGCCGGGCCTATATAATGTTATACTGTAACACAACAAATAAACCATCCCCTCTTGCCCGGCCGGGTAACCTGGGTTGGCTACAACCAGCGCGTCGGCTGGACCACGATCAACCGGTTTTCCAGCTCCGGTGGCAGCAGCGCGAAGTTCACCTGCAACCGGATCACTGGCTGTTAGGCCTGCCCGTTTTTCAATGAAGACCCATCCATGAAAAAAGCATCGTCGACTTGATTGTTATACTATAACATGACACGTCAACTCCCACGATGGACCTGCTCATGAATGCGCTGACTCTGCCGGATATCGCCGCGCAGGCCTCACGCCAAGCCCTGCCACTGGAGTGGGTGGGCATGTGCGGCATTGCTCTTCCCGTTTTGTTTGATGGCCAACGCCTGAATGCAAAGGCTGATGCCGGCGTGAGCCTCGACGATGGCAATGCGCGCGGCATTCACATGTCACGGCTCTATCTGGCGCTTGAGTTGCTGGAGCAGGAAAGCCTTTCACCGGCTTTATTGCGACGGGTTTTGCAGCGTTTTCTTGAGAGTCATGAAGACCTGTCCAGTAGTGCGCACTTAACTATTCACGCCGATGTACTGCTGAAAAGACGGGCGCTGATCAGTCCATTGGCAGGTTGGAAAAGCTATCCGGTGAGCATCGAAGCGCGTTTGAAAAACGCGATGTTCCACGTGGAACTAAAAATCGACGTGCCTTATTCCTCAACCTGTCCGTGCTCCGCGGCCCTTTCTCGACAGTTGATACAGCAGCAATTCGTCGATGATTTCGCCAACAAGTCACTGCAACACGCTGACGTTTTAGCGTGGCTGGGTTCCACGAACGGCATTGTCGCCACACCTCACAGCCAGCGCAGCAGCGCAAAGTTGCGCGTACGGTTGGCTGATTTCCTGGATGACCTGCCTCTGATCGCTATCATCAATGACGCCGAAGCCGCACTCGGCACAGCCGTCCAAACAGCGGTAAAACGCGCCGACGAACAGGCCTTCGCCTTGGCCAATGGTCAGAACCTGATGTTCTGCGAGGACGCCGCACGCCGCTTGAATCTGGCCCTGAAACGTTCCACAGGCATCAATGCCTTCCACATTCGTGTGATCCACGCCGAAAGCTTGCACGCCCACGACGCCGTTGCCGAGAGCCGTTTCAACTGGGACAACCTCAATACCCTGTACAACGCATCGAGCAATCCATGATCCGCAAGAATCCATCCGGAGATTTACCGCTGATTGCCGAGTCTGCCTACGTTGACAAGACGGCGATCATTTGCGGCAAAGTGGTGATCGGCGAAAACGTGTTCGTCGGTCCCTACGCCGTGATCCGCGCTGACGAAGTCGACGAGTCGGGCGACATGCAGCCGATCGCCATCGGCGCCAACTCGAACATCCAGGACGGCGTGGTGATCCACTCCAAATCCGGCGCGGCAGTGACCATTGGCGAATTCAGTTCCATCGCCCACCGCTCGATCGTGCATGGCCCCTGCACCGTGGGTAATCGGGTGTTCATCGGCTTCAACAGCGTGCTGTTCAACTGTGTGGTCGGTGACGGTTGCGTGGTACGGCACAACTCGGTGGTCGACGGGCGTGACCTGCCTGAAGCCTTCTACGTGCCCTCTACCACGCGGATCGGCCCCAACACCGATCTCTCGCAATTCCCGCCGGTGAGCGTCAGTGCTTCGGAGTTTTCCGAAGACGTGGCGCGCACCAACGTCGATCTGGTGCGCGGCTACAAAGCCCTGCAAAACGAGTTCTGACCATGAGCAGCGTGCTGATTGGCAATGCCTGGCTGGTGAATGCGCCGATACAAACTGCCTGGTAAGACAAAGGTCTTAATGACAGCGGCAAGGAATTAGCACTAGGTTTATCCGATAACGCTCGCTAGCAGCACCTGAGTACGCCGACCATGATCCAGATCACTCTGCCCGATGGTTCATTGCGTGAATTCGACCAACCGCTGTCCGTGCACGAGTTGGCCGCCAGCATCAGCCCCGGACTGGCCAGCGCGGCCGTAGCGGGCCGGGTCGATGGTGTATTGGTGGACTGCGAATACATGATCGAAGCGGATGCCCGGGTCAGCATTGTCACCCCCCGCGAGCCGGACGGACTGGAGATCCTGCGCCGCTCCTGTGCATTGATGCTGGCCATGGCGGTCAAGCAACTCCACCCGCATGCACAAATGCGCGCGGGCAGGGAGTTGGGTGATGGCTTCTTTTACGAATTTGTCGTCGAGCGACCGCTGACTCCGGCAGACCTGCCCCTCATCGAAGCGCGCATGCAGTCACTGGCAGCTACCAATCACTCGATCCGCCGTCGGCCACCGCGCGAAGAGGTGTCGATGTACCGTCTGGGGGACACCGAATACCAGAGCCATGGACCGCACGTCCCCACCACCAAAGTCTTGCAGTCGTTCGCCCTCGATCACATCAGCGGCACGTTGCAACAACGGATCTACGGCACATGCTGGTCCAGCCATCAGGAGCTGCAGCACTGGAGCCTTCCACCCCATGTGGTCGTCGTCAGCATGGACGACCGCCAGGCGACTTATGCACAAGCGGTGACCGAATCCTTGCGCCAAAGGGGTGTGCGCGCAAGGGCCGACCTGCGCAACGAAAAAATCCGTTTCAAGATTCGCCAGCACAGCCGGACCGTGCCGTACCTGGTGGTGGTCGGCGAAAAAGAACAGGCCGGGGGGTTTGTCAGTGTGCGCAGCCGAACGGGGGAGGATTTTGGCCGGATGGCTGTCGAGGCGGCGTGTGAGTGGTTGAGTCAGTCGGGGATTTAGGGCGGCTGAATTGACGCCTTCGCGAGCAGGCTCGCTCCCACATTGATTTCATTAACACCACAGATCAAATGTGGGAGCGGGCTTGCTCGCGAAGCTCTTAAGCTCTCGGCTTCACCGTGCCGCAATCCTGCCCCAACCAGACAGCGCGGGATTCAAGGCTGCCCTTCTGTTGAATGCCGGTGGCGTTGAACGTCCCGTTGACCTTGGTGGTGAATTCGCGGTCGCTGAGGAATGTCGCCACGCCTGCGCCCTGGGCTCTCGGGCAGCTGAAGCGGAATTTCCACTGATTGCCTGAGCGGTCGGTGATTTCCTGCTTGCAGCCCGACTGCGGATCGGTCAGCGGAATGTCATCGGTCTTGACCTGTTCAGGCGTCAGGCACGCCCGGATCCCTTTGCCCCCCATGGTGATCCCCTGCTTTTCCAACTGCGCACGCTGCTCAGGGGTCATCTGGCTCTGGAGCTGACCGAGGATCAATTGCAGGTCCGGCATATTCTGCTCATCGACCTTCATGTTGCTCGTGGTCAGCTCCCACAATCCCGGTTGCAGCATTTGCGCGTGAGCCGCCACAGGAAGTGCCAAACCCAGTGCCATGGCCAAACCCAGCAGACGAACGTTCATCGAGTAACTCCTGATCAGTAGTGGCCGTTAGACGTCAGCCGCAGGCTTCAGTTCAGGGGCCAATTAATTAGCGACATTCTGCACGGAACATGGTCTGTTAAGCACTGAATCTTCAGGAGCAAGGCAGCCCCCATGGATTATTTCGGACCGCATATTTTCGGTTATACGATCGCCCTGCTGCACTCGCTGGGCATGATCGCGGCCATCCACGCCGTGTTGACCGTCCGTACCGCCCAAGGCTCGATCGCCTGGGCCCTGTCGCTGTTTTTCATCCCATACCTCACGCTGATCCCGTATCTGATGTTCGGCCGCAGCACCTTTGATGGCTACATCAAGGCCCGGCGGCAGGCCAACGAGGAGATGCGCAAGGCTGTTTCCGAACTCAACTGGCGACCCTGGGTAGAAGAAGCCCTCACCGCCCGCGCCTCTTCTGCCTACGCCTCACTCAGAGCGATGCCCAAGCTCGGAAACATGCCCTGCCTGGCCAATAACCAGACGCGGCTGCTGATCAACGGCCAGTCGACGTTCGAGGCCATTTTCGATGCCATCAGCCAGGCGAAAGAGGCCGTGCTGATCCAGTTTTTCATCGTCCACGACGACCGCCTCGGCCAACGCCTGCAATCTTTGCTGTTGAAAAAAGCCGCCGAAGGCGTGGCGATCTATCTGTTGTATGACCGAATCGGCAGCCATTCCCTACCCAACGGCTACGTGCAGGCCTTGCGTGATGGCGGGGTCGAGGTCAAGGCTTTTGGCCCCCGTAGTGGCTGGTTCAATCGCTTTCAGGTGAACTTCCGCAACCATCGCAAGATCGTGGTGGTGGACGGTATTCTCGGCTTCGTTGGCGGGCACAACGTCGGTGATGAATACATGGGCGAGAAACCGCCCCTGGCCCCTTGGCGCGATACCCACGTGCAAGTGCGCGGGCCAGTGGTGGCGTGCATGCAGGAGTCTTTCGCTGAAGACTGGTTCTGGGTGGCTCATGCCCTGCCGCCACTGATCCTGCCCGAGGTTTATCCGGAAGACGGCGTACTGTGCCAGTTGCTTGCCAGTGGGCCGGCAGACGCCTACGAAACCTGTTCTCTGTTCTTTGTCGAAGCGATCCATGCAGCGACGGAACGGATCTGGATCACCAGCCCGTATTTCATCCCCGATGAAGCCGTGTTCGCAGCGTTGCGTCTGGCGGTCCTGCGGGGTGTGGATGTGCGGCTGCTGTTGCCGTCTCGACCCGACCATCGAATCGTCTACGCCGCCTCCAGCCTCTACGCCTTCGAAGCCGTGCGCGCCGGTGTTCGGGTGTTCCGCTACGAGCCCGGATTCCTGCACCAGAAAGTGGTGTTGATCGACCGCGAAATCAGCGCCATCGGCAGCGCCAACCTGGACAACCGTTCGTTCCGGCTGAATTTCGAAGTAATGTTGCTGACCGTCGACAGCGCCTTTGCCGCCGAGGTGGAACAGATGCTCAATGATGACTTCGCCAACGCCCACGAAATCGCCAAAGGAGAAGGCCGGGAGACCCACCGCCTGCAGCAGCTCGGCATGCGGGTCGCCCGGCTGATTTCGCCAATTCTTTAAAGGTAGATATCGTCCCGGGTCCATGGCAGTTCATGACTGCCATCGGCGTGGGCCTTCACGGCAAGAATCTGGTGCAGGTTGATCCAGCCGCGGGCGAACGCGTAGGCGCAACCGGCCAGGTACAACCGCCAGATGCGCAGGGCTTGTTCCGGTACCAGTTTGGAAGCCGCTTCAAGATTATCTTCGAGGCGTTCGCTCCAGTGATCAAGCGTGCGGGCGTAGTGCAGTCGCAAGCTTTCGACGTCGACGATTTCCAGCCCGGCCTCACTGATCTGCGCAGAGATCATCGACAGGTGCGGCAACTCGCCGTTGGGGAACACATATTTCCCGATGAAATCACCGGCACCGCGCCCCACCGGACGGCCATCGGTGTATTTGGCGGTGATCCCGTGGTTCATCACCAGGCCGCCCTCTTTCACAGCACCGAACAGAGTCTTGCAGTACTCCGCGAGATTGGCGTGGCCCACGTGTTCGAACATGCCGACGCTGACAACCTTGTCGAAGCGTCCATCCTGCGGCAAATCGCGATAGTCGAGCAATTGCAGCTCAACCAGGTCCTCCAGGCCCTCCGCTTTTACGCGCTCCCGGGCCAGAGCCAACTGCTCCTTGCTGAGAGTGATACCGAACACTTTCGCGCCAAACTCTCGCGCAGCAAAACGCGCCAATCCGCCCCAACCACACCCCACATCCAGCAGATATTCGCCGGGTTGCAGGCGCAGCTTGCGACACAAATGACGGAACTTGGCTTGTTGGGCCTGCTCGAGGCTTTCGCTACCGGTCTCGAAGTAAGCGCAGGAATACGCCATGTCGCTGTCGAGCCACAGCTGATAGAACGCGTTGGAAAGGTCGTAGTGGTAGGAAATCGCCTTGGCGTCTGTATCTTTGTCGTGAACGCTACGAACAGGCTGATTGTCATCGTCTTCGTCCAGCAACGCCTGGCTCCATTCATCACAGACGCGGATCACGTCGCTGATGGAGCCTTCGAGCTCCAGTTTGCCTTCGACAAAAGCAGCACCGAGGGCATCCAGGCTTGGATGGGTAAACTGGGAGACCATTTGCGGGTCCTTGACCACAATCGTGACGCTGGGCGTCGGCCCCAGATTGAATTCATGGCCGTCCCAGAGTCTCAGGCGAAGCGGTAACTGCAGATTCTGTAAGGCCGGTGGAAGTTGCGCGAGCATGGAGAATCCCCCTTGTTTCAGACGTCTGATCAGAGGGTAGACCATCCTTGAAAAATAGCTGGCTATCGAATTAATCGCCGTTTTCAATGATTCGCGACGCCAGAACCGACCGCCGCGAACGCACAAAATGATGTGCCCTCATCTCCAATGACTACGAGCCGGGCGCACAGTTCTAAAAGTTTATGACCTGTAATTATCCGGTTTAGAGCATTCGCTTTCAGACTTCGGCCTTGAGTTTGAGTAAGGGCTCCTGAAATCGCAGCAATCGACCGGCATTGCCCAGCACCAACAACGTGCTGAAGTTATGCAGCAACGCCGCAATCATCGCCCCGGCAGCGCCGAGCCAGCCGAACGCGGCGAAGGCCACGATGGCCAGGGTCCAGCCCAGCCCGATGATCACATTGACCTGCAATGTCTGGCGGCACTGGCGACTCAGGCGCACGCAGGTGCCGAGGCGACGCAGGTCACTGCCGATCAGCACGATGTCAGCCGATGCCAGGGCGATGTCTGCACCGCCCGCCCCCATGGCTACACCGACCACACCCGCCTTGAGGGCCAGTGAATCATTGATGCCATCGCCGACCACCATCGGCCGAAAGCCGCTGTCGATCTCCTTGAGCACGCGATTGAGTTTGTCTTCGGGCAGGGCTTGCGCTTCGACGTCGCTGATTCCGACATCCCGGGCGAGCGTTTGCGCAACGCTATGGCGGTCTCCCGTGAGCAACAACTGACGACCCAGACCCAGTTCACGCAACTCACCCAAGGCAAATTGCGCCTCGGGTTTGACACTGTCGGCCAGCAACAGCCAGGCAAGAAACTCCCCATTGAGCGCCAGCCCGGCAATCGGACCATCGTGATCGGGAACCGCCGTTGTACTGATGCCCAGTTGCGCAAACAACTCCGGCCGGCCGAGCGCCGCTTCGCCCTGCCCCGTCATCGCCACCACACCCAGGCCCTGGCGTTCATGAATGTCGGTCAGCAGCAGAAAATCTTCCTGGGCCACCAACCCCGCCAGGGCGCGGCTGACCGGATGACTGCTGGCCGAGCCTAGGCTCGCCGCCAGCGTCAGCACATGGCTGCGATCCTCCAGCGGGCTGTCGATGGATTGCAGACGCAAGGTGCCGAAGGTCAGCGTCCCGGTCTTGTCGACCACCAGCGAGGTCAGGTCCGCCAACTCTTCGAGGAACGCAGAACTGCGGATCAGAATCCCGTGGCGTGCCGCCACCGCCACACCCGCAATCGCCGTGGCCGGCGCCGACAACACCAGCGCACAAGGACAGGCTGCCACCAACACCGCGAGCATCGCCTGGGCGTTGTTGGTGATGAACCAGGTCACGGCCGCCAGCAGCAACACCAGCACCATGTAGCTGCCGGCGTAGCGCTCCAGCAAGCGGGTAATGGGCGGCTTCGAACGCTCGGCGTTTTGCATCAGGGCAATCACTTTGCCGAGGGTCGACTCATGGCCGGTGCGGGTCACTTCGATTCGCAGCAGACCATCGAGGTTGATCGCACCACCGAACACCGACATGCCGACACCGGCCTCCATCGGTACCGATTCGCCGGTTATGGAGGCGGTGTCCAGACTGGCCTGGCCGGACAACACCCGGCCATCCGCCGGTACCCGGTCCCCGGCGCGCACCTCGACCCGATCGCCGGCCTTGAGCGTGCCGTTGTCGACTTCGATGATGGAGCCGTCTGCCTGAATCTTGCGTGCGTGGCTGCGGGTCAGTTTGCCGAGGGCGTGAATCGCCTCCTGGGAGCCGATCACGCTGCGCTCCTCCAGCACGTGGCCGAAGATCATGATGATCGGCAACAGGGCTGCCGTCAGCAGATCCCCGGTGGCCCAGGCACCCAGCATGGCCAGGGCAATCAATTGATCAGTGATGCCGTGCAGGCTTGGATAACGCAGGCTGTACCAGGCCGAGCGCATGACCGGTACAGCAACCAGCAACGAAGCCAACCCCAGCAGCAACTGACTGACACCGGCCTGCTCCGGCGCCAGCCAACGCCAGATCAGGCCCAGCGCAAGCAAGCCCAATGCGAGCATGGCCAGGGTCAACTGGCGCGCGGCGCGGCGCTGTTCAGCCGAAGACAACAGGCTCGGTGCAGCGGCGGTTTGAGCGGTCATTGTGCAGCTCCCTGAATGATCAGGCGTGAATCGTCTTTGGGATCGACCGTAGTGACCGAACCTGCCTGGCCGAAAATTTTCGGCATGCGCTCACGATAAATGCGCAGCAACATCTGTGGGTCGATACCTTGCTGCTCGGCCTTGGCCAGGCTCAACACGGTAGCCGTATCGGCAGACGCTTTGGCCAACCGTTCACTCGCCTGGGCATGGGCCACTTGCAGCGTACGGTCGGCTTGCTCGTTGGCGGTTTGCGTCAACTTCTCGGCTTCGGTGCGGGCATTGGCAACGGCCTTGTCGGCTTGCTGGCTGGCGGTCAGTACCGCGTTGAATGCGTTAACTGCAGGACTTGGCAAACTCGATTGCACATCGACCCGCGCCACTTCGATGCCCAAGCCTTGTCCTGTTGCTGTGAGTTCGGCCAGCCGTTGATTGATGCCCTGCACCAGATCACCACGCAAGCGCTCACGCCGCTCCGCCGCCAGGCTATCGGCGCCGATCAGTTCCGGACGAGCGACCAGAATGGTGTCCAGATCACGTGCGGCCGTGAGCGCTAGCGCGCTGCGGGTCACCAGCCGATCCAGAGCCGGCAACACATGTTCGCCCTGAAGCACAAACGCATAGGGCTCGGTGACCTTGTAGAAAACCCGCACATCGAGTTGCACCACGCCGGCGTCACCCGTTAACAGATAACCAGAGCCTGCGAGGGCATCGCTGATGGGCGTGGCAAAACTTGCCACGCGATCAGCCTGCGTCGCGGCATCACTACGCAACAGGCTTTCCACTCGACGCTCGATCACCCGATCCGCCGCCGGCAACAAAATCACCTGCTCGAAGGGTTGCGGCCAAGCCAGAAGCAGCCCGGCACTCTGAATGCGATCCAGCGCGCCAAAATGCAAAACCACGGCGCGATTTTGTGGATCGATCTGCCGCACATTGGAAAACGCCCACGCCAATGCCGCCAACACCGTCACCGCATACAGCGCAATAAACGCCAGACGCCCGGCCTGAATCCAGGGGCTGCTCAACTCATTTGTTCCACGTGGAACCAAACTCATGGCTGCGATCCGGATTTGTTGTCGAGACTCGGCGGACCGTCAACCAGCACCCGGAACGGTGCGGCATCGGTACGTAGAATCAGCTTGGTCCCCGGCGTCACCACCGTGCCCAAGGTGTCGAGCGAACGCAGCAGGTTGTAAAGCTGCGGCGACGCCGCATAGGCGCGACCATAAATCTGCGCCGCTTCGACCCGCGATTGCGCTTCGATATCTGCCGCTTTCACTGTCGCATCAGCCTGCACAATTCGCGCATCACGTTCGGCGGCAGAACGAATTTGTGCGGCTTCACGCTTGCCGATGGCCGTACGTTCGGTGGCGATGGTTTCACGCTCGGCGCGCATCCGGTCGACGGTCGCGGTGAGCGTTACCGAAGGCAGCGTCAGTCGTTCGATGCCGACCTGCAACACGCGCACGCCATAAGTGCTGAGCAACTGCTGATCGATTTGCTTGCGCAGCTGCGCTTCGAAATCGGCGATGCGTACCTGGCTGGCATCGGTATTGACCAGGTTCGCCAGATCAAAACTGCTGGCGGTGGTCTCCAGCGCGGAGCCGACAAAGGTACGAATCTGCCGCGCAGCCTCATCAGGCTCGTTCTGCACTGCACGCATGAAGCGTTGCACATTGCCCGGATCGCCCTGCACCTGCCACGCCACGTAGGCCTGGACGATGATGCGCAAACCGTCCCGGGTGCCGACATCCTGCAAACCGCTGGACGTGGTGCGCAGCCGCAGATCCACCGGGATCGCCGCCTCGAACGGTGCCGGCCAGCGCCAGCCCAGCCCCGGCTCCAGCAAGACCCGTGAAGGATTGCCGAAGCGCGTGATCACCGTGGCCTCCCCCGAACGCACCTGCACCAGGCTCGCGGCGGCGACTGCAAACGCCACCAGCAATGCCGCCCAGCCCATGCGGCGCCACGGGAATGGACCGGCCTCCTGCGGATCGCCGTGGTGATGATGGTGATGGCCGTGATGGTGGTGCCCGCCATGGCCGTGATCGTGGCCACTGTGGTCAGCGTGATCGTGCGTATGGGACTGGCTCAATTGGCAGCTCCTGGCTGAACGGTTTTACGCGACGGCGCAGGATCAACCGGCAGCGTGAAAGTACGGAGGTCGATGGTCGGCGCATTGCTGCTGCCGCCCAGACGATGATCGAGCACCAGCAATCTGGCGTTGGCCAAACCCTGGGACAACTGACTGAAATACTGCTCCAGCACGAAGGCCTGGCCAGCGCTGGCATAGGCTTTCTGCTCGGCGTTGAATTTCAGGTCCGCAGCCTGGGCGCCAGCATTGATTTCACGGGCGCTGGCCGTCGCCTGATCGCGGGCGATGCTGGCCTGCAACTGCGCCTGGTGAGTGGCTTCGGCGGCGGCACCGCGCTCACGGGCAATCAAGGCTTGCACCCCAATCTGTGCCGCTTGCACGCCGTGATAGGCGTTGGCGGCACCAGCCGGCGGGTGAATCGCCTCGACCACCGTGGCGAGAATTTCCACGCCGCTGTCGAGTTTTTTCAGGTCCGCCTGAACGGCGCGGCCGATTTCTTCCGCCAGCCCTACCCTGTCCTCACCCAATAAACCGTCGAGAGTGCGCGAGGCAAAATCGTGAACCAGGATTCGGCTGGCCGTGCTGCGAATCAACATCGGCACATCGGCACTGTTATAGGTCGCGGCCAATGCCGCCTCATCGCTCAGACCAATGCGATAGACGAAGCGCACATCCATGTTGACGATCTGAAAGCTCTGCCTGTCAGCTCGGCTGCTGGCGATCACCTGGGATTTATCGTTCACATGGCTGGCGTCCCACAGGCGATTGGCAATTGCCGGGGCCGGGCCTTCGGCAGGGTCTGCCTGAGCAGGGGTCGTAGTTTCGCCAACACTGGTGGCCAACTCGTGAACCACGCCATTCTCGACGCTCAATACCCGGCCTAATGGCCAAGGCAGGCCTAGATGCAAACCCGGGCCAAACACCTCCACCGGCTTGCCGAATCGTTCATAGATGCCACGCCCTTGCAGCGCAATTTCGTGAATGCCTGTCAGCGACCAGCCAACCAGCGTAACCACCCCCAAAACCGGCAGGAACGCCCGACGCATGTAAGTGAAGGCCCAGATCTGCCGCAGATCTATACCGAAGCGGTTGTGTAATTCGTGCTGCAACGCCAGCAACGGCTGTGGTGGCCAGCGCAGCATGTCGGCGACAAAGCTGCGCGCCAGTAACTCCGGCTCAAGGCGTTCGCGGCGGGGACTGAACAATGACAACACCGCACGCAGCAACAGCTCTGCCGCCACCAACCCCGGCAGGAGTCCGGACAACACCGCCAGGCGTACGGGCCATATCGACGACTCATCGGCAAACAACAGACAAAACGCAGCGAGTAGCAGGCTGATGATCGGCACACGGGTCAATTGCGCCAACGCGGCGGCCTCAGGCCATTGCGCGATGTTTTCCTGTGCCAGATGGCGCTCCATCACCAATAGGCCGAAGGCCAACAACAACGAGAACGCCGCCCCGACAGGGGCCGCGATCCCCAGCCCTGCCGGGGGTAACGAAAGGTCCCAGGCCTGTTCGACACCCAACACCGCCAACAACGCCCAACCGCCAAGCCACAGCGTCGGCGCGCCAATTTGCCCGAGCAGGTTTTGCGATTGCCGACTGATCCGGTCCAGCAAACGTTCATACCAGCCCAAAGGCTCGGCAGATTCCTCGGCAGATTCCTCGACAACCACCACCGGCGCCACGGGATTCATGGCACGGGCACGCCATTGGGCAACCCACCCGGCCGATTGCAAACCCGCCATCAGAACCACAAACGCAGCGCTCAAATTCAGCAACAACGCGGACCACAACATTTTCGAGGCGAACAGCCCGGCAAAAAACGCCAGCAACGCACCCACGGTGGCGAGTACGCCCGCACCGATGGCGAACAGGCGCAAACGCCGCCCTTGAATGAACGCCTGCTGAAAGCGCGGCAACCCGGCCAGCGGCGTTTCATCAACATCGAGATCGACTTGCATACCACCCCAGAGTGTCTTCGCTAACATGGCAATTCGTTACGATATAACGGAAATGGTGAAATTTCCGTATTC
Source organism: Pseudomonas sp. GNP012 (assembly GCF_054343835.1). Lineage (NCBI taxonomy): Bacteria > Pseudomonadati > Pseudomonadota > Gammaproteobacteria > Pseudomonadales > Pseudomonadaceae > Pseudomonas > Pseudomonas sp. GNP012. The sequence continues at coordinate 5,400,239 of NZ_JBTGUU010000001.1, forward strand.
AAGCGCGCTATCTAAAGATGCCCAAGCTGTCGCTAACCTGAAGCCTTGACCGAAAGGTTGTGGGAAACACATATTACGTTCGTAATTTTATTCAGGAACTACTTTTACCCATCCCCTTTCGATCCAGGAGTACATCCATGAGCACTTATGACGTCGTGATACTCGGCGGTGGCCCCGGCGGTTACAACGCGGCGATCCGCGCCGGACAACTGGGTCTGAAGGCGGCCTGCGTGGAAGGGCGCGCCACACTCGGCGGCACCTGCCTGAATGTCGGCTGCATGCCATCCAAGGCATTGCTGCATGCCTCCGAACTGTACGACGCGGCCATGGGTGCGGAATTCGCCAACCTGGGGATCGACGTCAAGCCCAGCCTCAACCTCGCCCAGATGATGAAGCAAAAGGATGAAAGCGTTACCGGGCTGACCAAGGGCATCGAGTTTCTTTTCCGCAAGAACAAAGTCGACTGGATCAAGGGCTGGGGCCACATCGACGGGCCGGGCAAAGTCACGGTGACCGACAGCGCCGGCGGCAAGACCGAACTGAGCGCCAGGGACATCATCATCGCCACCGGTTCCGAACCCACTCCCCTGCCCGGCGTGGACATCGATAACAAGCGCATCCTCGACTCCACCGGCGCCCTGTCACTGACCGAGGTGCCCAAACATCTGGTGGTGATCGGCGCCGGTGTGATCGGCCTGGAGCTGGGATCGGTATGGCGACGCCTGGGGGCACAGGTGACGGTGGTCGAGTTCCTTGACCGGATCTGCCCCGGCGTGGACATCGAAGCCGGTAAAACCCTGCAACGCTCCCTGAGCAAGCAAGACTTGAGCTTCAAGCTGAGTTCGAAAGTGACCAGCGCCACCACCTCCGCCACCGGTGTACAGCTCAGCATCGAGCCTGCCGCAGGCGGCACTGCCGAGTTGCTGGAAGCGGATTACGTATTGGTGGCCATCGGGCGCCGACCTTATACACAGGGCCTGGGCCTGGAGAACGTCGGCCTCGCCACGGACAAGCGCGGCATGCTCGCCAACAAGGGGCATCGCACCGAAGCCGCCGGAGTCTGGGTGATTGGTGACGTGACCTCCGGCCCCATGCTCGCGCACAAGGCCGAGGACGAAGCCATGGCCTGTGTCGAACAGATCGTCGGCAAGGCTGGTGAGGTCAACTACAACCTGATTCCCAGCGTGGTCTACACCAGGCCGGAGCTGGCCAGCGTCGGCAAGACCGAGGAGCAGCTCAAGGCCGAAGGCCGTGCGTACAAGGTGGGCAAGTTTCCCTTCACCGCCAACAGCCGGGCGAAAATCAACCACGAGACCGAAGGCTTCGCCAAAGTGCTGGCCGATGAGCGCACGGACGAAATCCTCGGCGTGCATCTGGTCGGCCCGAGCGTCAGTGAAATGATCGGCGAGTATTGCGTGGCCATGGAATTCAGCGCCTCGGCCGAAGACATCGCCCTGACCTGCCACCCACACCCGACCCGCTCCGAGGCGTTGCGCCAGGCGGCGATGAATGTGGAGGGGATGGCGACGCAGATGTAAGGCTTGCAGGACTTGGATGGCAGATCTATCGCCTTCGCGAGCAAGCCCGCTCCCACAGGTACAGCGCAACCCCTGTGGGAGCGGGCCTGCTCGCGAATCAGGCGACTCGGTTTAGAGCGGCAAATGCTCCAACGGCAACGCACCTGGCGCCTTCACCGTATGAATCGCAAAGTTGCTGCGGATGTCGCTCACACCCGGCAGCTTCAGCAAACGCCCGGTGAGAAACCGGTCATAGGCACGCAAGTCCGGCACCACCACCTGCAGCAGAAAGTCCGACTCCCCAGACACCAGGAACGCAGAAATCACCTCGGGCAAAGCCGTCACCGCCAGGCGAAAGGCTTCGGCCTGTTCGTCGTTATGGCGCTCGACCTTGACCCCGACAAACACCGTCAGCCCCAACCCCACTTCGTCGCGATCCAGATTGGCCTGGTAGCCGCGAATCACCCCCGCCTCTTCAAGCATCCGTACCCGGCGCAAGCACGGTGATGCCGACAGGCCGATCTCGTCTGCCAGTTGCACATTGCTCAGGCGGCCATCCCGTTGCAGTGCGGCGAGTATCTTGCGGTCGTAGGCGTCAAGTTTCATGGTTTGGCAGATTCCGATAGTTAACTCGAAAGAAAGTGGCAGATTATGCCAATAAAGCCCCCGATAGAAGCTGACAACGCAAGCACCTGCCCTGCCCTCCGGCCCTAGACTGGCACTACCGAATCGACAACGAATGGGGGTGCAACGTGGACGGACTCTGGATGTTTTTCATGGCGCTGGCAGTGGTCTATCTGTTGCCGGGGCCTGACATGATCCTGCTGTTGCAGACGGGTGTCCGCCAGGGCAAAGGCGCTGCGCTGGCCACCGCCGTGGGTTTGGGCATCGCCCGGGGTTGTCATGTGGGATTGGCGGCGCTGGGGCTGGCGGCGCTGTTCAAGGCGGCGCCCTGGACCTTCGATGTGGTGCGCCTGGCTGGCGCCGCGTACCTGCTGTGGATCGGCATTCAGTGCCTGCGGACGACGATGCTGCCGAACCTCGGAAGCGCCGACACAACCGGCGAAAAAACGCGCTGGAGCATCGCCATCCGGCGCGGATTGCTGACCAACCTGCTCAACCCCAAGGCACTGTTGTTCTGCTCGGTGCTGCTGCCGCAATTCATCAACCCACAGGCCGGGCCGGTGCTCGGACAATTTGCGACCCTGGGCGTGGTGCTGGTCGGTGTCGGTCTGCTGTTCGACAGCGCTTACGCTCTGATCGGCGCGGCACTCGGCCGCTGGCTGCAACGCAGCCCTTCAGCCCAGCGCCTGCAACAATGGTTGTTCGGCAGCCTGTTGATCGGTTTCGCCGTGCGGCTGACCTTTGTGCAACAGGCTTGAACCTCACGGCGCCTTGCGGCGGCGACGCTTGAACAGCAACAGCGCGGCTGCCGCGAACGCCAGCACGCTACCGACCTGCAACGGCGTCTTGTACGGGCGCAAGGCCGAACGCGCCGCGTCCGTGACTTGAGTCACGTAGCGTTTGTCGGCGTTCTCGAAGTCGGGGTACGGGCACTGGTGGCCGAAATCGGCGGCCCACTCCACGTAAGGCCCTTCTTTGACATAACGCTGATAAATCGCGCTTTGCTCCTCGAGGCTGCTGTTCCACCCCGAGGCCTCGCACAGCACCGCCGCGAAGGCCTGACTGGTGTGAGGCAGGTTATCCGCCGCCCTGCTCGCCAGCGCCGTGGCCACGAAGCGATAGTGATAACGCTGATCGGGCTGGGCGGCGCTGGCCTGCTGACGCTTCACTTCGTCCTCGGCCATCAATGGACCGACCTTGAGTTCGGCGTTTTCAAGGATGTAATTGCCGCCGAACGTGGCGTAATCCGGCGCCATTTCGTAGCCCAGAATATCCATGCCCCACTCACGCGCCGTCCAGGCGGCATTGAACAGTGCAGCGGCGCGACGGGTCGGCCACCAGGCTGAATCTGCCGCCTGGCGTTGCTCGCCGTACAACCTGGCCTTGTGCCGCAAGCCGTCATTATCGAAGTACGCCGGCGCTTGCTCGTAATGGCCTTCGCGCAACAAACGCCGCCCCAGCAGATTGCGCAGGCTCGCCGCTACGGGTAAGGGCACGTAATTGTCGCGTTCCTGCTGGCTGAGCGGTGGCGGGGCCGGCACTTGTGTGTCGACGTAGTGCTTGAGTTCTTCGAGGGTCAACACGCGTTCGGCAACGGTGGCGGCGTCGAACCAGTAAATGCTTTGGCTGCGATACAGCTGATCGAAGGCTTGCAGGTAATCCCCGCGTTGCAGGGCGAGGATCGCACGTTCACCCTCGACCCGGCATTTGGGCTGGAGCGTTTCATAATCGTAGTCCGGGGTCCGTCGCTCGCCCCAGGATTCATTCTGCGGGAAGGCCTGGGCCGCTTTGGCATAGGCTGCGGCGGCTGCGTTTTTATCGCCGTCGCGCACCGCCAGTTTTGCCCGCAGCCACCAGGCCAACCCGCCATCGCCGGCATGCTCGAGGAACGCCTTGGCGCTGGCGTAATCGCCCTGTTGATAATTCATCGCCGCCAGTCGGTCGGCGTTTTCGAGACTGCCGCGCGTGCTGTTTTGCAACAGCTTGATCATTTTCTGTTCGTTCGGTGGTTGCTCGCCAAACGACCAGCCCAAGCGGCTGATCAAGGACGCGGTCACCAACTGCTGCACGGGCTGGCCCTTGAGCAACTCGGCCACTTGATCATCCGGCAGCGTCATCAGGTCCGCCATCAACAGCTTCAACGAGGAATAGCCCACCGCGGAACCGTGCAGATTCTGCGTGGCGTACAGCTCGATGGCACGGTTCCAGTCGCCGGCAGCGCGCACGACCCGGGCTTCTTCGCCGAGGCTCGCGACGCCCAGTTCCAGCGGATCGCTGAAGCCGTCGATGCTCATCTGCCGGGTTTGCTCGAAGGCTTTGCGGGATTGTTCGAGCAGATCCGGCGCCGCATTGGCTTCGGCACTCATGGCGTACAACGCGCGCCCCAGCGAGTAAGCCGCCCAGGTGCTGCGCGAAGCCCGTTGCTCGGCGGGCAAGGCCAGCACTTTCTTGAAATACCCGGCGGCCAAGGCATTATCACCCGCGCCAAATGCCACAGCGCCCGCCAGGTACCACCTGAGCTCCGGGGGCAGTTGCGCGCCTTCGGTTTCAACCTGACGGGCATCCGTCAGACCGCGCAGGTGTTTAACCAACACTTGTTGCTCTGCGGAAAGTCCCGCCTGCTCGGCCTGATCCCGTAGCGCTACTGCGTCAGGTTGATCGCTGTAGTCGGCGCCAGAGGTGACGTTCTTCAAGCCGTTGATGGCGTGGCCGAGGCGGCTGATTTCAAAACTGAAGTTGCCTTCGGGCAGTTCCGCCAGCGACTGGCCACGGTTGTCCAGCAGGCGCATGGGGAAGTCCGGGCCGCAGGCCAGCGCCGAGCCCAGCGGCAGGCTGAGGCTCAGGCAAAGCAAATGACGCGGCCAGTTACGGGTGAACATTCGAACCTCCTTGATCAATGTGTGCGCAGCGAGCCCAACCGATGGCACGCTGTCCGCCGGCCGGAATTCGGCCATCGCGCAGGCGGGTGAAGGTAAGCAGATCCGGACGCTGTTGCAACGCGTAACCGGCCAAGGCATCAGCCCCTTCACAGCCGCTGACCGCGAGTGTCAGGCGTTCGGGCCAGGCGCTGTCGAGGTTGCCCTGGTTGCTGATGCCGATGTCATAGAGGCCATTGACGGCCGAGAGTTGCAGCGTCAACCGACTGTCGAGGGCATCAGCACGCGCCACGGCGCGCAAGGTGGTCAGGCTCCAGGCCCGGCGGTCGTTGGCCAGTGGCAGGCGAAACCAGATCAAGCCCGCCAGATGCTCGGGTGGATCGGCACGCAGTTCGGTGCCGAGGGTGCGCAGCGAATGCGGATCGGCGAGTAATTCCCGACGCAGGCCTTCGCGCTCCAGCGTCACTTCGCTTTCCACAACCGGTGCGCCGTCCGTCGACGGCAGCAACGCCACGCCATAAGCCGGCAGCGCCAGATAGAAAGGTTTTGTCGTGACGCGGCTCCAGGCCTTCGCCCATTGCCGGGCCTGATCGGCATCAAACAAGCCACGACGCGGATCGCTCACCGCGTGCACCTGCAACACGCTGCTGTCGACTGTGGATAACAACGCCGGCAGTTCGCGACTGTCGAGCCAGGACGGCAACGCCGTGATGCTCAGCGGCAGCGAAGTCGGCAATGCTTCACGCAGATGCGCGAGAAATTCGCGGTACGAAGGTAGCCGGGCATTACCGGCATCGTGGTCGATTTCTACGCCGGCGAGGTTCAACCCTTGCCCCTGCCAATCGCTGATCACCTGGCGGATCTGCGCGGTGACCTCTTCCTGATCGAGTGCCTTGAGCTGCCCGTCCAGGCGCACCACCGCAATCACCGGCCGGCCATCGTGCCTGAGCAATACCGGATCAATACGGGCACGGCTCCAACCGGCATTGGGGAAGGCCTGCAAGGCCAGCACCCGCAACGTTGAAAAGTCGGCACGGCTGTCCCTGAGGGCTGCGTCATGGGCCGGCGTCCATTGCCGCTGCCAGACGTAGAGTTGCTGATCCAGCGGCGGTGCGTCGTGCCTTTCGCATCCGGCGGTCAGCACCAGCGCCATCAGCAAGGCGATCGAGCGAGTGAAAAAAACCATTGAAACGCCTGTTCCTGAAATGCAGAAAGGGCCACAAACCTTGTGGGAGCGGGCTTGCTCGCGAAGGCAGTGTGTCAGCAACGTTGATATTGACTGACACGACGCCTTCGCGAGCAAGCCCGCTCCCACAAGGTCAGGGGCTTGACCGAATGGTCTTAGCCTCTGCGGCCCTTTTCGTTCTGCCACTACCCTACCCAGCCATCAACCTGCGGGCAATGTTCAGCGGTAATCTTCCTTCAGATATCGAGCACCAACGGTTGTGCTCCCTGCGCCGGAATCGCACAGCAAATCAGCACCTGTCCGTCATCCGGCACCTCCGCTGGCGGCAGTGGGTAATGCACCTGGCCGCTGACCAAGCGCGTCTTGCAGGTGCCACAGGAGCCGCCGCGACAACTGAATTCCGGGCGCAGGCCACGGCTTTCCGCCAACTCCAGCAAACTGCCGCCCTCCGGCTGCCAGCGCGCTTCCTTGGCCGAGCGCTGGAACACCACGGGCACCGACGTGGTGGCGGCAGGTGGTTGCTCGATGACCACCGCATCGGGGTCCGGACGCCGGCGCAAGGTGGACGGGCCAAAGGTTTCGGCGTGAATCCGCGAGTCGCGAATGTCCAGCTCGCGCAAGCCGTCGTACAGCGCCTGGGTAAAACTTCCGGGGCCACAGACGACAAAGTCCGGCTGATCGTAGTCCTCGACTGTCAGCAGCTCCTTGAGCAGCGCGACGTCGATCCGTCCACTGAGGTCGAAGTCCGCGCCTTGCACCGCCTCGGCTTCCGGTTGGCTGAGCAACCGCACCACCCGCACCGCGTCACCGGCGTCTTCGAGCAAGCGATCCAGTTCGCGGCGAAACGGCTGGTCGGCCAGCGTGCGCGAACTCTGGATAAACCACGTCGGGCGGATACGGCGGGTGCGTAATCCCTGGTAAACCACCTCGCGCAGCATTGACAACAACGGCGTGATGCCTACCCCGGCCGCCAGCAACACCAATGGCCGTCGCTCATGGGGCACCACGGTGAAATGCCCTTGCGGTGCCCGCGCCTCCAACAGGTCGCCGACCCGAATCCGCTCATGCAAATGGGTAGAGACCCGCCCGTCGCGCTTCACGCTGATGCGGAAAAAATCATCAGACGGAGCGCTCGATAAACTGTACGTGCGGATGTGCACTTCACCGTCAATGTTGAAGCGCAGGGGCAAATGCTGCCCGGCCTGGAAAAGCGGTAATCCGGCTCCGTCGGCGGGCTCCAGGTAAATCGAGCGAATGCTGTGGCTTTGTTCTTCAATGCGCGTCACCCGCAACGGCCGCCATTGATCGCCCAGGGCCTTGGCCTGCAAACGCGCCGCGGCCTGCTCCCAGGTGCCAGTGAGCAAACTGGTGGGTGATACGCCGTCAAAGCGCCAGCGCAATGCCAAGGCAGCCGGGCGACGTACGACGTGTTCGATATCGATTGTCCACAGGCGCTCGGCTCCCTGGAACGCCTCGACCTGCGGGCCCTCGAGAATGATTTCGGTGCGCCCGCTGAGCTGCAGCAAATCCCCGGTATTGAAATCGATGAACAACAACCCGGCCCGGGGATTGAGCAGCAGGTTACCCAAGGTGTTGAAATGCAGATTGCCGGCAAAGTCCGGAATGGTCAGGCGATTGCCTTCCACGTGTACGAAACCGGTCTGACCGCCACGATGCGATACATCCACCGAGCGCTCGCCGTCGACCTCCACATAACTGGCAACGAAGAACGTGTCCGCCTCGGCGATCATGGCCTTGGCCGCGTCATCCAGTTCGTTGAAATGTTGCGCGACTCGCGTCGAAGGGTCGGCCAGCGGCACCGAACGAAACTGGCGCAACTGAATGTACTGCGGGCAATTGCCGAAGGACTGATCCACCGTCACCGCGAAACCGCCGGTAGTCATGGCACGCACATGTCCATTGATGCGGTTGCGACGGCGGGTATGCAACTCGATACCCAACAGGCCAATGGCCGTGCCGTCACTCAACTGCGCGGGATCATCAAAGGCAGGCAGGCTGCTGAACTGCAACAAGCCAGGTGCTGGCGAGTGTGCGAATCCCGGCTGACCTTCAAGGATGCTGGCCCAGGGATCACCGTCGGCATCTACCGCTCCGTACAACATGAACGGCAATTGCTGATAGAAGGTGCGGTGCTGGTCCGGCATCTCGCTGCGAATCACCTTACGACCGAAAACTTCCATTCGTTCGGCAACGCCTACATGCGCCTGCAATTGTTTCTCGCCGGCATGCCAGGGTGAACGGTCCATACGGCTTCTCCCTTGCGCCACTGGCGCAGGTCGGGGCGGCCCGGCAATACCGGGCCGCGAGCATCAGGCAGTTTTTTGCAGGCCGGCGACGGTGCGCGGCATGCCGACAAAACCTGGCAAGGCTTCGATACGGGCCAGCCACGCGCGAATATTGGGGTACTCGTCCAGCGACACATTGCCCTCCGGCGCATGGGCGATGTAGCTGTAAGCGGCGACGTCGGCAATCGTCGGTTCAGTGCCGACCAGATACGCTGTATCGGCCAGTTCGTGATCGATCACCTTGAGCACGGTATGGGCGTAGGCAATCACTTCTTCAGCGTTGTAAGGCGCACCAAATACAGTGATCAATCTGGCCCGGGCCGGGCCGAAGGCAATCGGGCCGGCAGCCACCGACAACCAGCGCTGGACTTTGGCCGCCCCCACCGGATCCGCCGGAAGCCAACGGCCGTTGCCGTACTTTTGCGCCAGATACACCAGAATCGCGTTGGAATCGGCCAATACCACACCCTCGTCATCAATCACCGGCACCTGACCGAATGCATTGAGCGCCAGGAACGCCGGTTGCTTGTGTTCGCCCTTGGCGAGGTCAACGAAGATCAATTCGGTCGGCAATTTCAGCAGGGACAGCATCAACTCGACACGATGCGCGTGGCCGGAACGTGGGAAGTTGTAGAGTTTGATCGCTTGCATGGTCGACACCTCGGGTCTGTGGTGCTGCTCAGGAAGATCAGCGCCGGTGGGTCGTATCTTCCACTCACAAGCAAAACAACAGAATCACCAGCAAACGCAATCAATTATTTCACTGGGTGAAATAAATCAACGCTCGAGCGCCGGATGCTCGCGCAGGATCTTGACCGCGAAATCCACAAAACTGCGCACCCGGGCCGGGGCTTTGCGCCCGCCTTGATAGAGCACGTGGATGGGTAATGGCGGCAGTTCGAAGTCAGCCAGAACAATCTCCAGTTCACCGGCAGCCACCTTGCTCGCCACTTGATAAGACAGCACCCGCGTGAACCCCAACCCCAGACTGGCTGCCGTGATGGCAGCCTGATTCGCCGTCACCACCAGTCGCGGTTCAGCCCGCACACTCAGGGTTTCGCCGTCTTCAATGAATGGCCAACTCCTGAGCTGTCCAATGGCCGATGTCGCAATGATCGGCGCCTGAGCCAGTTCCTGTGGATGTCTGGGCCGACCATGGCTGGCCAGAAACTGAGGCGAGGCGCAGATCACCCGCCGCACCTCACCGACGCGGATTGCATGCTGATTGCTGTCGGGGAGCTCGCCGATACGGATGGCCACATCGACGCCCTCCTCGACCACGCTCACCACCCGGTCTACCAGTAGCGCGTTGATGCAGACCTCGGGGAACTGCGTCAGGTAGCTCACCATCAGTGGCGTGACAAACAGCTCGCCAAACAAGACCGGTGCGGTGATGGTCAGTTGCCCACGAGGATGGATATGGCTGCCCGCTGCCGAGTCCTCCGCTTCCTGCACCTCGGCGAGAATTCTCCGACAGTCCTCCAGATATCGCTGACCGGCCTCACTCAAATACACGCTGCGCGTCGTACGCGTGAGCAGTTGTGTGCCAATACGTTGCTCCAGCGCCGCCACTGCTCGGGTGACACTGGCCGCCGACAGACCCAAACGCCGCGCCGCCGCCGAAAAACCCTGGTCCTGGGCGACGGCAGCGAAGACCTGCATTTCCTGGAAGCGGTCCATGGGCATGTCCTCATTTCAGATTGATAAATCGCAACCGAAGGCCGGGATGTTAAGCGCGGCTGCCCAACAACTAAATCAACGGGCTACTGCACTCTAGCGCCTCCACCGTAAAAACGAAGCGTGGCCCCCCCAAAGAGCGGACCCGGGATTATTGATAATTAATGAGGGTTATTTTCTTGCGACGGGTGCGACTGTCCGCAATGATCCGGCCCCGCCCGCTGAAGCGGCTAATGCCAGACCGGGAAAAAGCGCCTCTGGCTCCACTCCCCACTCGCTTGCGGCATGGGTTCGTCAGCGGACTATATCCACAGCGGCAGAATTGCAGCCTGAGTAATCAGGCGGAATATTCGTCTGCTCCTATACTACAAGCCACCCTGTTACCTATTGAGATTTAGTAGGTACCTCGTTGAATTTTCCCTACATGAAAGAAGGCGTTAGTTGTTAACGCATGGATGACGGTTTATCGATCCTGCTTTCAAGATTCACCGTAGGGAAGAGTTGAACTTCAACGGCCTGGCTAACCTGTGTGACACCGCAAGGAGTTCGACAATGTTGCGCACTAACATTTCCGCTAGAGCACTGTCCGGTGGTTTGCTCGATGTACTGATACGCGCCGGGCTGATTACGGTGCTGGTACTGTTCTGCTTCCAGATCTTCCACCCCTTCCTGAACCTCATGCTCTGGGCACTGATTCTGGCGATCACCCTGTACCCCCTGCATGCGCTGATCAAGCGCAAGCTGGTCAACAAGGACGGTCGTGCCGCCACCCTGATCGTGGTGGTCGCCCTGGCCTTGCTGATGGTGCCGATCTACCTGCTGGGCACCTCGATCAGTGAATCGGTCCAGGGCACCCTGGCGATCCTCAAGTCCGATTCGCTGCAGATTCCGCTACCCAGCGAAAAAATCGCGTCCCTGCCGCTTATTGGCCAGCCGCTCTACGACTACTGGATGCAGGCCGCCACCAACATGAGCAGCGTGTTCATGAAGTTGATGCCCTACATCAAGTCCATCGGCCTGACCTTGTTGGGCAAAATGGCCGACGTTGGTGTGGGTTTTCTGTTGTTCATCGGCGCCCTGATCATTGCCGGCGTGTTCATGGCCTATGGCGAAAACGGCGAAAGAAGCGCCCTGGCCATCGCCTCGCGTCTTTCCGGACCGGAGCGTGGCCCACGCATCACCGAGCTCTGCACCGCAACCATCCGCGCGGTAGCCCAGGGCGTGGTAGGCATCGCGTTCATTCAGATGTTGCTGGTCGGCGTGGGTTTCGTGCTCATGGGCGTTCCCGGTGCCGGGCTGCTGGCGATGGTTGCGCTGCTGATGGGGATCATGCAATTGCCGGTGCTGCTGGTGACCCTTCCGGTGATCGCTTATGTCTTCGCCACCGAAGGGACGAGCCTGGCCACTGTTGTGTTTGGCATCTATAGCCTTATCGCCGGGATGGCCGACAACGTCCTCAAACCGTTGATGCTTGGCCGCGGCGTCGATGTCCCCATGCCGGTGATTCTGATTGGCGCCCTGGGCGGCATGGTCAGTGGTGGTTTCATTGGTTTGTTCATCGGCCCGGTTGCGCTGGCGGTGGGCTACCAGCTCTTCTGGCAATGGGTCCAGGACCAACCGTCTGCCGAACTACTGAACGAAACACCAGAGATCGAGGCGTTGAACGAGACACCGCAAATCGGGACCATGAACGATCAGCGTCCCCTCTGAGGAGTTTGCGCTTGATGCCACGTCCTGCTCGCATCAGCCGGCTGCTGCTCTGTGGGACCGCCTTTCTGGGGGGCTGCGTGCAACTGGGCCCGGATTTCCAGTCGCCGGCCCAGCCTTGGGTCGATCACTGGAACAGCCCGGCCCTGGAGCTCGCCGGCCAACAACACGCGCAACCTGACAGCCGCCAATGGTGGCGCGTGTTTAACGACCCGGTGCTGGACCACTTGATGGCCGAAGCCGATGCCCACAACCCCGACCTGCACGTCGCTGGCCTGCGGGTCATGGAGTCGAGAGCGCAATTGGGCATCGCCCTGAGTGGACGCTACCCGCAATTGCAGCAGGCCAGCGCCGATAGCCTGTACCTGAAGCGTCGACAATCGGGCGGTGCCAACCCACAGGACACGCATTTCTGGCAACACAGCGTCGGCTTCGATATTGGTTGGGAACTGGATTTCTGGGGTCGTTTCAGCCGAGCCATCGAGTCAGCCGACGCTTCCTGGTTTGCCGCCCAGGCCAACTATGAAAATGCCCTGGTGCTGTTGCATGCGCAGCTGGCGCAAAACTACTACGCCTTGCGCACCGCCGAAGCACGCCTGGCCATCGCCCGCAGTAACGCCGCCTTGCAAAAACGCAGCTACGAGATCACCGAGCGCCTGTTCAAAAGCGGGGCCGAGGCTGAACTCGACCTGCAACAGGCCAAGACCCAGTACCTGGGCACCCTGAGTACCATCCCGGATTTCGAGAGCCAGGTGGCGAGCTTGCGAAATGCATTGTCCACGCTGATCGGCCAACCACCCGGCTCCATCCCTGACCTGGATCGCTACACCGGGGTGGTGCCATTGCTCGATACGGCTGTGCTGCAGGATGTACCTGCGAATCTGCTGGTGCGGCGTCCCGATGTTCGTGCGGCCGAGCTGCAAGTGGCGGCGCAGTCGGCGTTGATCGGTGTGGCCGAGACCGACTTGTACCCCTCCATCAGCCTGCTGGGCAGCATCGTCTGGTCTGCCAGCTCGCTCAACGGTGCATCCAATACCCTCGACATGGTGGCCGGCCCCAGCCTGCGCTGGGACATCTTCGACCATGGCCGGATCACCAACAACGTCCGCGTGCAGGATGCGCGCTTGCAGCAGTTGATCGTTATCTACCAGGACAGCGTACGCCAGGCTGCACGCGAGGCTGACGATGCCGCGACCGGTTTGATCAAGGCGCTGGAGCGCGACCGGATCCTCAGCGATGCATCGGTGGCCGCCGAACGTTCGGTGACCCTGGCCAATGCCCAGTACCGCGAAGGCTATTCGGATTTCCAGCGTGTGCTGGATGCACAGCGCGCCCTGTTTGCCCAGCAGGATATCTACCTGGTCAACCGTGGCACTGCCGTCAACAGCCTGATCGCCTTGTACAAGGCGCTGGGCGGTGGCTGGTACAGCGACCAGCCGATGATCGACCCGGCCACCCGCCAACAGATGCAACAACGGACCGATTGGGGCGACCTGCTCGACGAACCGAAGGAAAATGCCCATGACTGACAGCCCACAACCGGCCGCCGAGAACACCTCGGCACCCGCCGCCGACCCGGCCAGAAAAGCCATCAACTGGGTAGTACTGCTGATCATCCTGAGCCTGGTCTGGTACCTGATGGCCGACCGTTACACGCCCTACACTCAACAGGCACGGGTGCAGGCCTTCATTGTGCCGGTGGCGGCCGAGGTATCCGGCCGGGTGACCAAGGTGCACGTACGCAACAACCAGGACGTCAAGGCTGGCGAATTGCTGTTTGAAGTCAATCCGGAGCAGTACCAGATTGCCGTCGATCGCGCCCGCGCCGACCTTGAGTCGACCCGTCGCCAGGTGGGCGCCAACACGGCTGGCGTCGACTCCAAGCTGGCATCCCTGCGCGCGTCCCAGGCCAATGAGCTCAAGGCTCGCCAGGATAGCCAGCGGCTGGAGCGGCTGTATCGCGAAGACCCGGGCACCATCTCGCTGCGCCGCCTCGAGATCTCCCGCGCCACTCTGGAAGAGTCCATCAGCCAGGTCGCCGCGGCCAAGGCCGAAGTGCAACGTGCGCGGGAACAACAGGGCGGCAACGAAGACGAAAACGCCCAGTTGCTCAGCGCCGCCAGCAACCTCGAAAAAGCCGAGCTGGATTTGAGCAACACGAAGGTCCATGCACGTTCGGCCGGCCTGATCACCGATCTACGCACCGACGTCGGCCAATTCGCTGCCGCCGGTGCGCCGGTGATGACCCTGATCGCCATCCACGACGTGTGGATCAGCGCCGACATGACCGAAAACAACCTGGGAAGTGTCCAGCCTGGGACGCCGGTGTCCATTGTCCTCGATGCCCTGCCAGGGAAAATCTACAAAGGCCATGTGCGCAGCGTCGGCTATGGCGTCGACATCGGCCAGACCACCCAGCCGGGCAGCCTGCCGAAAGTGGAGAACAGTCGCGACTGGCTCCGCCCGGCCCAGCGCTTCCCGGTCATCATCGAGTTCGAACCCGGTGAGTTGACCGGTCCACAAGGCATCCGCTCCGGCGGACAGGCCGAAGTCATGGCCTTCCCAAGCGAGGGCAACCCGCTGAATATTCTAGGGCGCGTGTTTCTGCGCCTGATGAGCTGGATGTCCTATGCGTATTGAGCGCCCGGCCCGGGTTCAGCGCGCGCTGCGCCTGGGCTTCGGTACGGCGCTGTGCCTGGCGGCGAGCTTCGGTCTGGCCCTGCCCATCCCGTTCCTCGCGCCGATGCTGGCTCTGATGATGCTGGCGGCGATGAACCGTCCGTTGCCGTTCAAGGCCAGCCTGGGTCTGATCCTGATCCTGATGTTGACCACCGGGACCGGCCTGCTGCTGATCCCCCTACTGCGTTACTACCCGTTCAGTGGCGTGTTGCTGGTCGGACTGTGCCTGTTCATGGCTTTCGGTTACGGCCTGCGTGGTGGCAACCCGCTGGTGGCGACGTTCCTGGTGGTGGGCCTGACCTTGATCAGTGCCGCCGGAACCGCTGAATTCGCCCTGGCGCTCGAGGTGATCGTGGCCCTGGTCAAGGGACTGTTCCTGGCCGTCATGACACTGACCATCAGCCATTGGCTGTTTCCCGACCCCGCCAGCGCACCACCGGCCAAGCCCGGCCCGAACCTTACGCCCACCGAAAGCAGTTGGCTGGCGCTACGGGCCACGCTGGTGGTGCTGCCGACGTTCCTGCTGGCCATGATCGACCCGGCCAGCTATCTGCCGATCATCATGAAAGCCGTCAGCCTCGGCCAACAGAGCTGCGCAACCAGCGCCCGCAACGCCGGCCAGGAATTACTCGGCTCGACCCTGCTCGGCGGCCTGATGGCGATCCTTTTCTGGTGCGCGCTGAGCCTGTTCGTGAATCTGTGGATGTTTTTTCTGTGGATGCTGCTGTTCGGTTTACTGGCGGCCAGAAAACTCTACGGCCTGGCCCAAACCCGACAACCACCAAGTTTCTGGCTCAACAGCCTGGCAACCCTGATCATTCTGCTCGGCCAATCGGTACAGGACAGCGCAGCGGGCAAGGACGTCTACACCGCCTTCGCCATCCGCATGGGGCTGTTCATTCTGGTGACTTTGTATGCCTGTTTGATGGTGTATTTGCTCGACACGCGGCGGCAACGGCGAATTACGCTCTCCTAGAAACGAAAAAACCCCTGAAAAGGGGTTTTTTCGTTGTGGATAACTTATTCCACAGTAACCGACTTCGCCAGGTTGCGCGGCTGGTCGACGTCGGTGCCTTTGAGCACGGCGACGTAGTACGACAACAGCTGCAGCGGGATGGTGTAGAGGATCGGCGACAGGATGTCGTGGATGTGCGGCATGTGCACCACGTGGGTGCCTTCACCGTTGGTCATGCCGGCCTTCTCGTCAGCGAAGACGATCAACTGGCCACCGCGGGCGCGGACTTCCTGGAGGTTGGACTTCAACTTCTCCAGCAGCTCGTTGTTCGGCGCCACGGTCACCACGGGCATGTCGTTATCCACAAGCGCCAACGGGCCGTGTTTCAGCTCGCCGGCCGGGTAGGCTTCGGCGTGGATGTAGGAGATTTCCTTGAGCTTGAGTGCGCCTTCCATCGCTACCGGGAACTGCGCGCCGCGACCGAGGAACAGCGTGTGGTTTTTCTCGGCGAACAGCTCGGAGATTTTTTCCACAGTGCTGTCCATGGCCAGCGCCTCGCCCAGGCGGGTTGGCAAACGACGCAGTTCTTCGACCAGGGTCGCTTCTACGTCTTTGGCCAAGGTGCCACGAACCTGGCCCAGGGAAAGCGTCAGCAACAACAAGCCGACCAATTGCGTGGTGAAGGCTTTGGTCGAGGCGACACCGATTTCGCGGCCGGCCTGGGTCAACAGGGTCAGGTCGGACTCACGCACCAGCGAGCTGATGCCGACGTTGCAGATCGCCAGGCTGGCGAGGAAGCCCAGCTCCTTGGCGTTGCGCAGCGCGGCCAGGGTGTCGGCGGTTTCGCCGGACTGGGAAATGGTCACGAACAAGGTGTCCGGCTGCACCACCACCTTGCGGTAGCGGAATTCGCTGGCGACTTCGACCTGGCAAGGAATGCCGGCCAGCTCTTCAAGCCAGTAACGCGCGACCATGCCGGCGTGGTAACTGGTGCCGCACGCGACGATCTGTACGTTGCGCACTTTGGCAAACAGCTCGGCCGCCTGTGGACCGAATGCCTGTACCAGTACCTGGTTCTGGCTCAGGCGACCTTCCAGGGTGCGCTGCACCACGGACGGTTGCTCGTGGATTTCCTTGAGCATGAAGTGGCGGAACTCGCCCTTTTCAGCGGCTTCGGCACCGTCGCGATATTGCACGGCTTCGCGCTCGACAGCCTTGCCGTCAACGTCCCAGATCTGCACGCTGTCGCGGCGGATTTCGGCGATATCGCCTTCTTCCAGGTACATGAAGCGGTCAGTGACCTGACGCAGGGCCAACTGGTCGGAGGCCAGGAAGTTTTCCCCAAGGCCCAGGCCGATCACCAGCGGGCTGCCGCTGCGGGCCGCGACCAGACGATCAGGTTGCTTGGCGCTGATCACTGCCAGGCCGTAAGCACCGTGCAGTTCTTTGACAGTTGCCTTGAGGGCCACGGTCAGGTCGCTCAGATCCTTGAGTTTGTGGTTCAGCAGGTGGGCGATGACTTCGGTATCGGTGTCCGAGGTGAACACATAACCCAGGGCTTTCAGTTGCTCACGCAGGGCTTCGTGGTTTTCGATGATGCCGTTGTGCACTACCGCCAGGTCACCGGAGAAATGCGGGTGGGCATTGCGCTCGCACGGGGCACCGTGGGTAGCCCAGCGGGTGTGGGCGATGCCCAGGCGACCGACCAGCGGCTCGGTGGTCAATGCCTGCTCCAGCTCACTGACCTTGCCCGGGCGACGCAGACGCTCGAGTTTTTCATCGTTGGTGTAGACCGCCACGCCAGCGCTGTCATACCCACGGTATTCGAGGCGTTTCAGGCCTTCGACGAGGATGGCGGTGATGTTACGTTCTGCGACTGCGCCGACAATTCCACACATGCTATTTCTCCTGACTGACAGCCGCGCATATCAAATTGATGCCGCGGGCCTGAATCTGAGCGCGAGCCTCAAGCGGCAGGCGTTCATCGGTAATAAGGGTATGGACGCTGCTCCAGGGCAGCTCCAGGTTGGGAATCTTGCGGCCGATCTTGTCGGCCTCCACCATCACGACGACTTCACGGGCGACTTCGGCCATGACCCGGCTCAGTCCGAGCAGTTCGTTGAAGGTGGTTGTACCGCGAACCAGATCGATGCCATCGGCACCGATAAACAGCTGGTCGAAGTCGTAGGAGCGTAGTACCTGCTCGGCAACCTGCCCCTGGAAGGACTCGGAGTGCGGGTCCCAGGTGCCACCGGTCATCAACAGCACCGGTTCGTGCTCAAGTTCGCTCAAGGCATTGGCAACATGCAGCGAGTTGGTCATCACCACCAGGCCGGGTTGTTGGCCGAGTTCCGGGATCATGGAGGCGGTGGTACTGCCACTGTCGATAATGATGCGCGCATGCTCGCGAATCCGCGCGACGGCGGCACGGGCGATGGCTTGTTTGTACTTGGAGACCGGCTGACCAAGGTCGGCCACCAGTTCCTGAGGCATGGTGATCGCCCCGCCGTAACGACGCAGCAACAGACCATGGCTTTCAAGTGCCGCCAGATCCTTGCGAATCGTAACTTCCGACGTTTCGAAGCGCTTGGCCAACTCATCCACACTGACTTCGCCCTGCTCAGTGAGCAAGGCGAGGATGTTGTGACGGCGTTGAGGCGTGTTGCGCTTCGACATGACTTGGTAAGTTTCGATTCGAAAGATAACGGAAGCAATCAAAACCTATCGGCGAAATTTCGTCAAGCGCGGAGTGATGAAAAGACCTGTGGATAACTTGTAGGAGCGAGCTTGCTCGCGATGGGCGTGAACGATAAAGCATTCTTTCTGGAAAAATGCGCCGCTCTTGAAATCATCGCGAGCAAGCTCGCTCCTACAAGGAGGGTTGTGGATAACTCAGCCCTTCTTGACCTTCTCCGGCCGCTTCCAGCCATCGATGTTCTTCTGGCGAGCACGCCCGATGGCCAGCTGTGATTTATCCACAGTCGAAGTAATGGTCGAGCCGGCCGCCGTGGTCGCACCGTCGAGGATATCCACAGGCGCCACCAACGAGTTGTTGGAACCGATGAACACATCTTCGCCCAACACGGTTTTCCACTTGTTGACGCCGTCGTAGTTGCAGGTGATGGTGCCGGCACCAATATTGGTGCGCGCGCCCACTTCGGCATCGCCCAGATAAGTCAGGTGACCGGCCTTGGCGCCTTCGCCCAGGTGCGCGTTTTTCAACTCGACGAAGTTACCCACATGCGCGCGGGCTTCCAGCACGGTGCCTGGACGCAGACGAGCGAACGGGCCGGCGTCGCTGCTTTCACCCAGGATGGCACCTTCGATATGGCTGTTGGCCTTGATGACCACGCCTTTGCGCAGGGTGCTGTCCTTGATCACGCAGTTCGGGCCGATCACCACGTCGTCTTCGATGACCACCTTACCTTCGAGGATCACGTTGATGTCGATCAGCACGTCGCGGCCAACCGTGACTTCACCGCGAATGTCGAAACGAGCCGGGTCACGCAGCGTCACACCTTGAGCCATCAAACGACGACCGGCGCGCAATTGATAATGCCGTTCCAGTTCGGAAAGCTGCTTGCGATCGTTGGCGCCCTGCACTTCCATGGCGTCGTGCGGTTGCTCGGTGGCCACCACCAGACCATCGCTCACGGCCATGGCAATGATGTCAGTCAGGTAGTACTCGCCCTGGGCGTTGTTATTGGAGAGACGGCTCATCCAGTCGCCAAGACGGGCAAAAGGCAGCGCCAGAATGCCGGTATTGCCTTCGGTGATTTTGCGCTCGGCTTCATTGGCATCTTTCTGCTCGACAATGGCCGTGACCTTGCCCTGCACATCACGAACAATGCGGCCGTAACCGGTCGGGTCATCCAGCTCTACGGTCAGCAAGCCCAATTGCTCTGGCCCCACCTGCTTGAGCAGACGTTGCAGGGTATCGACTTCGATCAACGGCACATCGCCATAAAGCACCAGCACGGTGTCGGACTGAATGAACGGCACGGCTTGAGCAACGGCGTGACCGGTACCCAGCTGCTTATCCTGCAGGACGAAGTTCAGATCATCCGCCGCCAGACGTTCACGCACGGCATCGGCGCCGTGGCCGATCACCACGTGAATGCGCTGTGGATCAAGTTGCCGGGCGCTGTGGATAACATGGCCGAGCATGGAGTTGCCGGCAATCGGGTGCAAAACTTTCGGCAAAGCTGAACGCATGCGCGTGCCTTGGCCAGCAGCGAGAATAACGATTTCAAGTGACATGACTGGCTACCAATCCTGGGTGGTCAGCGGCTGCGACCAGGTTGTAAAAATCGGAAAAGAAAAAAGGGTAGCCGAGGCTACCCTTTTTAATCAATCGCACAACAAGCGCAACCTTAGTGGCCGAACTTCTTGCGGATCTGCTGGACGGTGCGCAGCTGAGCTGCAGCCTCGGCCAGACGTGCGGCAGCAGAACCGTAATCGAATTCAGCGCCACGTTCATGCAAGGCCTTCTCGGCAGCCTTAACGGCTTCCTGAGCGGAGGCTTCATCCAGATCGGCAGCACGTTGCACGGTGTCGGCAAGTACCTTGACCATGTTCGGCTGAACCTCGAGGAAACCACCGGAGATGTAATACACCTCCTCTTCCCCGCCCTGCTTGACCAGGCGGATCGGACCTGGCTTCAGATTAGTGATCAGCGGCGCGTGACCCAGGGCGATACCAAGATCACCCAGTGCACCGTGCGCAATCACCATCTCGACCAGACCGGAAAAGATTTCCCCTTCCGCGCTGACGATATCGCAATGGACTGTCATAGCCATCTGATTGCCTCAACCTAAATTAGCGCCCGTTGCCGGGCGCCGGGATTACAGTTTCTTGGCTTTCTCGATCGCTTCTTCGATGCCGCCAACCATGTAGAACGCTTGTTCTGGCAGGTGGTCGTAGTCACCGTTGAGGATGCCTTTGAAGCCAGCAATGGTGTCTTTCAGGGAAACGTATTTACCCGATGCACCGGTGAAGACTTCAGCCACGAAGAACGGCTGCGACAAGAAGCGCTGGATCTTACGAGCACGGTTTACCAACTGCTTGTCGGCTTCCGACAGCTCGTCCATACCCAGGATCGCAATGATGTCCTTCAGTTCTTTGTAACGCTGCAACACGTACTGAACACCGCGAGCGGTTTCGTAGTGGTCGTTGCCGATCACGTTCGGGTCCAACTGACGCGAAGTCGAGTCCAGTGGGTCTACCGCCGGGTAGATACCCAGGGAAGCGATGTCACGGGACAGAACGACGGTGGCGTCCAAGTGGGCGAAGGTGGTCGCTGGCGACGGGTCGGTCAAGTCGTCCGCTGGTACGTATACCGCCTGGATCGAAGTAATCGAACCTTGCTTGGTCGAAGT
Organism: Pseudomonas sp. GNP012; assembly: GCF_054343835.1. Lineage (NCBI taxonomy): Bacteria > Pseudomonadati > Pseudomonadota > Gammaproteobacteria > Pseudomonadales > Pseudomonadaceae > Pseudomonas > Pseudomonas sp. GNP012. Next base: position 5,421,144 of record NZ_JBTGUU010000001.1, read on the forward strand.
GATGCGCTCTTGCAGCACGCCCATCTCTTCAGCCAGGGTCGGCTGGTAACCTACTGCCGAAGGCATACGGCCCAGCAGTGCGGATACTTCAGTACCGGCCAGGGTGTAACGATAGATGTTGTCGACGAACAGCAGAACGTCGTTACCTTCGTCACGGAACTTCTCGGCCATGGTCAGGCCGGTCAGAGCTACGCGCAGACGGTTTCCCGGCGGCTCGTTCATCTGACCGTAAACCAGTGCCACTTTGTCCAGAACGTTGGAGTCCTTCATCTCGTGGTAGAAGTCGTTACCCTCACGAGTACGCTCACCCACACCGGCGAACACGGAATAACCGCTGTGCTCGATGGCGATGTTACGGATCAGTTCCATCATGTTTACGGTCTTGCCTACACCGGCACCACCGAACAGACCGACTTTACCGCCCTTGGCGAACGGGCAAACCAGGTCGATAACCTTGATGCCTGTTTCCAGCAGTTCGTTGCCACCGGCTTGTTCAGCGAAGGTTGGCGCAGGACGGTGAATGCCCCAACGCTCTTCTTCGCCGATCGGGCCAGCTTCGTCGATCGGGTTGCCCAGTACGTCCATGATCCGGCCCAGGGTCGCTTTACCGACCGGTACGGAGATGGCTGCGCCAGTGTTGTTGACGTCCAGACCGCGCTTCAAGCCTTCGGTGGAGCCCATCGCAATGGTACGAACCACGCCGTCGCCCAGCTGCTGCTGAACTTCCAGAGTGGTTTCGGCGCCTTGAACTTTCAAGGCGTCGTAGATGCTCGGTACGCTGTCGCGTGGGAATTCCACGTCGATAACGGCGCCGATGATTTGAACGATACGTCCGCTACTCATAGCTGGATCCTCTGAATATTTGAACCGTTAAACCGCGGCAGCGCCGCCGACGATTTCCGAGATCTCTTGGGTGATCGCAGCCTGACGCGCCTTGTTGTAGACCAGCTGCAAATCGCTGATCAAATCACCGGCGTTGTCGGTAGCGTTCTTCATCGCGATCATCCGCGCAGCTTGTTCAGCCGCGTTGTTCTCGACCACCGCCTGGTAGACCTGCGACTCCACGTAACGGACCATCAAGCCGTCGAGCAGCTCCTTGGCATCCGGTTCGTAGAGATAGTCCCAGTGGTGCTTGAGTTCTTGATCCGGGGTTGCCACCAGTGGAATCAACTGCTCCACGGTAGGCTGTTGCGTCATGGTGTTGATGAACTTGTTGGATACCACGGACAGGCGGTCAATACGGCCGTCCAGGTAGGCATCCAGCATCACCTTGACGCTGCCGATCAGATCATTGATCGACGGCTCTTCACCCAGGTGGCTGATAGCTGCAACGACGTTACCGCCGAAGTTGCGGAAGAAAGCCGCACCCTTGCTACCAACTACACACAGATCGATCTCGACGCCGTTTTCGCGGTTTACCGCCATGTCCTTGACCAAAGCCTTGAACAGGTTGGTGTTCAAGCCACCACACAGACCACGGTCACTGCTCACTACGACATAACCGACACGCTTTACTTCACGGTCGATCATGAACGGGTGGCGATATTCCGGGTTAGCGTTGGCCAGATGGCCAATAACCTGGCGGATGCGCTCCGCATAAGGACGGCTAGCAGCCATGCGCATTTGTGCCTTGCGCATTTTGCTGACCGCCACTTTTTCCATGGCGCTGGTAATCTTTTGCGTGCTTTTGATGCTCGCAATCTTACTGCGAATCTCTTTTGCGCCTGCCATGTAACACCTATCAGGTTAGCAAGCGGGAGCCGCTAGGCTCCCGCTGCGGCTTACCAGGTTTGGGTGGCCTTGAACTTCTCGATACCGGCTTTCAGGCCGCCATCGATTTCGTCATTGAAGTCACCCTTCACGTTGATCTTCGCCATCAAGTCGGCGTGATCGCGGTTGAAGTAAGCAATCAGCGCTTGTTCGAAGCTGCCGATCTTGGCGATTTCAACGTCGGTCAGGAACCCACGCTCAGCGGCATACAGCGACAGCGACATGTCGGCGATCGACATTGGCGCGTATTGCTTCTGCTTCATCAGCTCGGTAACGCGCTGACCATGCTCAAGTTGCTTACGGGTCGCTTCGTCCAGGTCAGAAGCGAACTGGGCGAATGCCGCCAGTTCACGGTACTGAGCCAGAGCGGTACGGATACCACCGGACAGCTTCTTGATGATCTTGGTCTGAGCGGCACCACCCACACGGGATACCGAAACACCGGCGTTCACTGCAGGGCGGATGCCCGAGTTGAACATGGCCGATTCCAGGAAGATCTGACCGTCGGTGATGGAAATCACGTTGGTCGGAACGAACGCGGAAACGTCGCCAGCCTGGGTTTCGATGATCGGCAGTGCGGTCAGGGAACCGGTTTTGCCGGTCACTGCGCCGTTGGTGAACTTCTCTACGTACTCTTCCGAAACGCGGGATGCGCGCTCCAGCAGACGGGAGTGGAGATAGAACACGTCGCCTGGGTAAGCTTCACGGCCTGGTGGACGGCGCAGCAGCAGGGAAATCTGGCGGTAAGCCACTGCTTGCTTGGACAGATCGTCATAAACGATCAGCGCGTCTTCACCGCGGTCGCGGAAGTATTCGCCCATGGTGCAACCGGAGTACGGAGCCAGGAACTGCAGTGCTGCAGATTCCGAAGCGCTCGCTGCAACGATGATAGTGTTAGCCAGTGCACCGTTTTCTTCCAGCTTGCGAACAACGTTGGCGATGGTCGATTGTTTCTGACCGATCGCTACGTAGACGCAGAAAATGCCGCTGTCTTTCTGGTTGATGATCGCGTCGATCGCCAGAGCGGTTTTACCGATCTGACGGTCACCGATGATCAGCTCACGCTGGCCACGGCCGACAGGGATCATGGCATCGACAGCCTTGTAGCCAGTCTGTACAGGCTGGTCTACCGACTTACGCCAGATCACGCCTGGAGCAACTTTCTCGACCGCGTCGGTCTCGGTGTTGTTCAGCGGACCTTTGCCGTCAACTGGGTTACCCAGTGCGTCGACTACGCGACCCAGCAGTTCCTTACCAACCGGAACTTCCAGGATGCGGCCAGTGCACTTGGCGCTCATGCCTTCAGCCAGAGTCTGGTATGCGCCCAATACAACGGCACCTACAGAGTCTTGCTCCAGGTTGAGGGCCATACCGAAGACGCCGCCCGGAAACTCGATCATCTCGCCGTACATTACGTCGGCCAGACCGTGAATCCGCACGATGCCGTCAGATACGCTGACGACAGTGCCTTCGTTACGGGCTTGGGAGGTCACATCGAGCTTGTCGATGCGGCCCTTGATAATTTCACTTATTTCGGAAGGATTGAGTTGCTGCATTGCTCTGCTGCCCCTTCAAACTCAAGATTTCAATGCTTCGGCAAGTTTCGCGATTTTGCCGCGAATCGAGCCATCGATAACCAGGTCGCCGGCGCGGATGACAACACCCCCAATAAGGGATGAATCTTCCTCGACTTGCAGGCGCACTTCCCGGTTGAGTCGTGCACTGAGAACCTTGGCGAGTTTGTCTTGCTGTTCTTGGTTCAATGCGAAGGCACTGGTCACTTCAACGTCTACCGATTTCTCTTGTTCGGCCTTGTACAGGTCGAACAGAGCGGCGATCTCCGGCAACAGCGGGAGACGGTCGTTTTCGGCAACGACGTGAATGAAGTTCTGTGCCTTTACATCAAACTTGTCGCCGCACACGTCAATGAACGTGGCGGCCTTTTCTGCGCTCGTCAGTCGCGGGGCCTTGAGCACGCGCTGCATGGTGTCGTCTTGCGACACCGCTGCTGCCAGGCCGAGCATGGCTGACCAATTGGCCAGTTGCTGGTGGGCCTGAGCGTGCTCGAAGGCCGCCTTAGCGTAAGGTCGGGCCAACGTGGTCAGTTCTGCCATGATCGCCCTCGCTTAGATTTCAGCAGCCAGTTGGTTAACCAGCTCTGCGTGCGCGTTTTGATCGATTGCTTTGCCCAGGATCTTCGAAGCACCGCCAACGGCCAGGCTACCCACTTGGGCGCGCAGCGCGTCTTTGACGCTGTTCAGTTCCTGTTCGATCTCGGCCTGAGCCTGAGCCTTCACACGGTCAGCTTCGACGCGAGCCTGTTCACGGGCTTCGTCGACAATCTGGGTACCGCGTTTCTTGGCTTGCTCGATGATTTCAGCTGCCTGAGCTTTCGCTTCGCGCAGTTGCTGACCCGCTTTTTCTTGGGCCAACTCCAGGTCGCGAGCTGCTCGGCTGGCAGCGTCCAGACCATCAGCGATCTTCTTTTGACGTTCGTGCAGAGCCGTGATGACCGGAGGCCATACGAACTTCATGCAGAACAGTACAAAAATCAGGAACGCAACGGACTGGCCAATCAGGGTCGCATTAATGTTCACGCCAACACCTCGCAGTTACGTTGTCCATCACACCAAATTACCCGAAAGATCCGAGTAATTAGCCAGCGATCTGACCAACGAACGGGTTCGCAAAGGTGAAGAACAGAGCGATACCAACACCGATCATGGTTACGGCGTCGAGCAGACCGGCAACGATGAACATTTTAACTTGCAGCATTGGAACCATTTCTGGCTGACGCGCTGCGCCTTCCAGGAACTTGCCGCCCAGCAGGCCGAAACCAATTGCGGTACCCAGTGCGCCCAGGCCGATCAACAGTGCAACAGCGATAGCGGTTAGACCAACTACAGTTTCCATCTTTCCTCCCGACTTTTACGTCGTATGGTTTAGGTTTTTTTAATTTAAAGCGGTAAAACAAATCGTTTCAGAGGCCCCGTGAAGAGCCCCTTCCCGTTTGACCGGGAAGGACATCAGACTAGTCGAGACTGGTCTTAATGGTTTTCTTCGTGCGCCATCGACAGGTAGACGATGGTCAACATCATGAAGATGAACGCCTGCAGGGTGATGATCAGGATGTGGAACACAGCCCACGCCCACTGCAGAACGACGCCCAGGCCGCTGAGCCAGAGCAGACCGCTGCCGAACATAACAGCAATCAGGATGAAGACCAGTTCGCCGGCATACATGTTGCCGAACAGACGCAGAGCCAGAGAGATCGGCTTGGCGATCAGGGTCACGAATTCCAGCAGGAAGTTCACCGGGATCAGCAGGGCCTGAACGAAGATGTTCTTGCTGCCGAAAGGGTGCAGGGTCAGCTCGCCGATGAAACCGCCGAGGCCCTTGACCTTGATGCTGTAGAAGATGATCAGTGCGAAAACCGAGAACGCCATGCCCAGGGTCGCGTTCGGGTCGGTAGTCGACACGGCACGGAACGGGATATGCGCATCGCCGGAGATCAGGATGGCCAGTTGAGGAATCCAGTCGACCGGTACCAGGTCGACGGCGTTCATCAGGAACACCCAGACGAAGATGGTCAGTGCCAGCGGTGCAATCACCGGGCTACGGCCATGGAAGCTGTCTTTCACGCTGCCATCGACGAATTCGACCAGTACTTCAACGAAGTTCTGCAAAGCACCAGGCTGACCCGAGGTCGCTTTCTTTGCCGCCATGCGGAAAAGAAGAACGAAGATCAGACCCAATGCGACCGACCAGCCGAGTGTATCGACGTGGAAAGCCCAGAAGCCCATTTCCTTGGCTTCTGCTGCGGTGTGGGCAAAGCCCCAGCCGCCGGTAGGGTGCTGACCGAAGGTCAGGTTCTGCAAGTGGTGCTGGATATAGCCCGAAGCGGTTGTTTCTGCCATGGTTGCCTCAAACGCCCTAAGGTCTCGAAAGTCTTGTTCTCATCAGCAGGGGAGCGAACCAGCTGACTGACTGAGTCAGCACGAAGACACCGAATACTGCAATCGGCGCCAATGGCTTCACACCTGCAAACACCAGTGCAAACAGCACTGCCGTCAAAATCAGTTTGCCTGCCTCGCCGGCATAAAAAGACCGGACGATGGACTGGGCTGCTCGGGCGCCGGAAAACCGAAATGCCCTGTGAGCGAAATAAACATTGGGCAGCAAGGCTATCAGGCCTCCGCAAAGTCCCGAGTACCCGGCAACGACTCCCCGCCATTGCCAGAGCGCCAAAGCAGCAATGAGCAAAACGACAAATTGAGCCATTAACACCGGAAAAACTGCCAGGCGATGGAAGGGCAAGCGGTTTGGCGTGCGGGTTTCCATCACTTTTACTCTCCAATGGTCGGCTGCCAGAATTCAATAACTTGGCATAATTTGTGCCGACAAAATGCGCGCAGAGTATAGGGGCGGTTCTGCCCCTATTCAACTGTCAGGTAGTGATTTCCGACTGCGCGCTACATGAGGAAATGTTTCAGCGTATATGAGCAAGTACGCCTTGAAGCTCATCCAGGGAGTTGTAGCCAATCACCAACTGCCCTTTACCCTTCTTGCCGTGGCGGATCTGCACCGCAGAGCCTAGGCGCTCGGCCAGGCGCTGTTCGAGGCGAGCGATATCCGGGTCCGTTTTTTGGGGTTCCACAGGCTCCGGTTTGCCACTCAACCACTGGCGAACCAGTGCCTCAGTCTGGCGCACGGTCAGCCCGCGTGCGACAACATGTCGCGCCCCTTCAACCTGTTGATTTTCCGGTAAACCGAGCAAAGCACGGGCATGACCCATTTCCAGGTCGCCGTGGGACAGCATGGTCTTGATGACTTCCGGCAAGGAAATCAGGCGCAACAGGTTGGCCACGGTCACCCGGGACTTGCCCACAGCCTCGGCCACCTGTTGCTGGGTCAGCTGGAACTCCTGCTGCAAACGCTGCAGGGCCACCGCCTCTTCAATCGGGTTCAGGTCTTCGCGCTGGATGTTCTCGATCAGGGCGATGGCGATCGCGGTTTCATCGGGTACATCGCGAACCATCGCCGGGATGGTTTCCTGCCCCGCCTGCTGGCTGGCACGCCAGCGACGTTCGCCAGCAATGATTTCAAAACGACCGCTGCCGATCGGGCGAACCACGATGGGCTGCATGACACCCTGGGCCCTGATCGACTGCGCCAGTTCTTCCAGCGCCTGCGGGTCCATGTCACGACGCGGCTGGTATTTGCCGCGCTGGAGCAGATCCAGGGGAAGGTGTTGCAGCTCACGCTGATCGGCTTGCGCCGCTTGTTCTTCCAGCGAGCTGACAGTCGGACCACTCAACAGAGCATCCAGTCCACGTCCGAGACCTCGTTTCTTGACGGCCATGGGGATTCCTTAAGTTGCCTGAGCGGCGGCGATGCGTGAGTTTTTGCGTTGACGACGAACCATTTCGCCCGCCAATGCCAGATAGGCAACGGCACCTCGCGACGCTTTGTCGTACGCCAGCGCCGGCATGCCGTAGCTTGGCGCTTCGGCCAGACGGATGTTGCGCGGAATGACGGTGTCGTACAGCTGTTCGCCGAAGTGTTCCTTGAGCTGCGCCGAGACATCGTTCATCAGGCTCAGGCGCGGGTCGTACATCGTCCGCAGCAGGCCTTCGACCTTGAGGTTCGGATTGAGCAGTTCAGCGATACGCTTGATGTTATCCACAAGGTCGCTCAAGCCTTCGAGTGCGAAGTACTCGCACTGCATGGGGATAATGACCCCATCGGCGGCAACCAGTGCGTTCAAGGTCAGCATCGACAGCGACGGCGGGCAGTCGATCAGAATGTAATCGTAGTTTTCCCGGATAGGCGCCAGCGCACTGCGCAGACGGCTTTCCTTCATCTGCATTTCCAGCAGCACCACTTCGGCCGCGGTCAGGTCGCGGTTGGCCGGCAACAACTGGTAACCACCGTGTTCGGAGAAGTGCATGGCCTGGGCCAGGTCGCACTCACCGATCAACAGGTCGTAGACCGAGTTTTCCAGGCCATGTTTATCCACACCGCTACCCATGGTGGCGTTGCCCTGTGGATCGAGATCGATCAACAGCACCCGGCGCTTGGTCGCGACCAGGGATGCTGCGAGGTTGATGCAGGTGGTGGTTTTGCCCACGCCACCTTTTTGGTTCGCTATCGCGAATACCTTAGCCATTCTTGCTTGTGTTCCCAATCATGCCGTGCGGCGCAGTATCAGCAGATGGCGTTGGCCTTGGCAACCAGGTACGGCCAGGGCGTGTTCGCTATCGAGGTGGAAGTCTGCCGGCAATGCTACCAGCTCATCGGCCGGATGAACGCCCTTCATTGCCAGCCAGCGTGTTTCGCTATCGCCGAGGTGGCGAGTCCAGTTGCTGAAGTTTTCCATGCTGCTGAACGCCCGGGAAATGATCCCGTTGAAGGGCTGGGCAGGCTGGAACGCTTCGACGCGACTGTGGATAACTTGCAGGTTATCCAGTTTGAGTTCGAGTTTGACCTGGGTCAGGAAGCGGGTTTTCTTGCCGTTGCTGTCCAGGCACGTCACCTGGGACTCGGGAAACAGGATAGCCAGCGGAATGCCAGGCATGCCGCCGCCACTGCCAACGTCGAGCCAGCGTCCGTTTTCGATGAATGACATCACGCTCAGACTGTCGAGCAGGTGACGGGAGACCATTTCGTCCGGATCACGCACGGCGGTGAGGTTGTAAGCCTTGTTCCATTTGATCAACAGGGCCAGATAACCCAGCAGTTGCGCATGCTGGGTTTCTGTCAGCGTGACGCCAAGCTGGCGGGCACCTGTGGATAACTCTTCTGCATGTTGCGAAGTGACCAACGAACTCAAGCGCTTTGCTCCAACTGACGGCCCGCGCCGCGTTTTTTCAAATGAATCATCAACAGCGAAATGGCTGCCGGCGTTACGCCCGGGATACGCGAAGCCTGGCCCAAGGTTTCAGGGCGGGTCGCACCGAGCTTGCTCTGGATCTCTTTGGAGAGACCGGAAATATTCGTGTAATCGATATCCACAGGCAATTTGGTGTCTTCGCTGGCGCGCAGGCGGGCGATTTCATCCTGTTGACGATCGATGTAACCGGCGTACTTGGTCTTGATTTCGACCTGTTCGGCGACCTGTGGGTCTTCTGCACCGCCTCCGGTCACGGCGATCAGACCAGCGTAGTCGACTTCCGGACGGCTCAAGAGATTCAGCAGGTTGTATTCGTGGGTCAGCGGCGTGCCGAATTTTTCGGCAATCGCATCGCCCTGTTCGGTGCCCGGGCGAACCCAGGTGCTTTTCAGGCGCTGCTCCTCCAGTTCGATGCTTTCGCGTTTTTTGCAGAAAGCCGCCCAACGCACGTCATCCACCAGGCCAAGTTCGCGACCTTTTTCGGTCAAGCGCAGGTCGGCGTTGTCTTCGCGCAGGATCAAACGGTATTCGGCGCGGGAGGTGAACATCCGGTACGGCTCTTGGGTGCCGAGGGTAATCAGGTCGTCGACCAACACGCCGATATAGGCCTCGTCGCGACGCGGGCACCAGGCATCTTTGCCCTGCGCGCGCAGTGCCGCGTTGGTTCCGGCGAGCAAACCCTGGGCGCCGGCTTCTTCGTAACCGGTCGTGCCGTTGATTTGCCCGGCGAAGAACAGGCCGCCGATCACTTTGGTTTCCAGGCTGTACTTCAGGTCGCGCGGATCGAAGTAGTCGTACTCAATGGCGTAGCCCGGGCGCACGATGTGTGCGTTTTCCATACCGCGGATCGATTGCACGATCTGCAATTGCACATCGAACGGCAAGGATGTGGATATCCCGTTCGGGTACAGCTCGTTCGTGGTCAAACCTTCCGGTTCGATGAAGACCTGGTGGCTTTCCTTGTCGGCAAAGCGGTGAATCTTGTCTTCGATCGACGGGCAGTAACGCGGACCGATGCCTTCGATCTCGCCTGCATCGGAATACATCGGCGAACGGTCGAGGTTCGCCGCAATGATTTCGTGGGTACGGGCGTTGGTATGGGTAATCCAGCAACTGATCTGCCGTGGATGCTGCTCTTTGGATCCCATGAACGACATCACAGGGATCGGCGTATCGCCGGCCTGCTCGGTCATCACCGAGAAATCCACAGAACGGGCGTCGATACGCGGCGGCGTACCGGTCTTCAGGCGACCGACCCGTAAAGGCAATTCACGTAGACGGTGAGCCAAGGCAATCGACGGTGGATCACCGGCACGGCCGCCGGAGAAATTCTGCAAACCAATGTGGATAAGTCCACCGAGGAAGGTGCCTGTGGTCAAAACCACCGAGTCGGCGAGGAAACGCAGGCCCATCTGGGTCACTACGCCGCGCACTTGTTCCTGCTCGACGATCAGGTCATCAGCGGCCTGTTGAAATATCCACAGGTTCGGCTGGTTTTCCAGGATTTCGCGGACAGCGGCCTTGTACAGAATCCGGTCGGCCTGTGCACGGGTTGCACGCACGGCCGGGCCTTTGCGGCTGTTCAACACACGAAACTGGATGCCGCCTTTATCGGTAGCCATGGCCATCGCGCCGCCGAGGGCGTCGATTTCCTTGACCAGGTGGCTTTTGCCGATCCCGCCAATGGCCGGGTTGCAACTCATGGCACCGAGGGTTTCCACGTTATGCGTCAGCAAAAGGGTTTTCACCCCCATACGTGCTGAGGCCAGTGCTGCCTCGGTACCGGCATGACCGCCGCCGATGACGATCACTTCAAAACGGGAAGGGAAATCCACCACGCACCTCGTGCCTGCTTAAGTAGGTAATTCAGGAATAGTTTGAGCTCAGGTTTTCGGACCTGGTCGACAAGTATAGGGACTTCGCCCTTCCTAAAGAACCCTTTGCACAAAATTTAACCAGCTGTGGAAAAGTCGGAGTTATAGAAATTAAAAAGAGAGAAATTTATTAAATCTTTGTTTTTATGTTTATTTCTATGCACCTGCCTTTCTGTGGATAGATCTCTACAGGCCTTTATTTTCAATATGTACAGCGATTCAAAACCCTGTGTTCATGTGCCAATGAGGCCCTTGGATAACCGGTGTAAGCCTGTGGATGAAAGGGGTGGTTATCCACAGAGGCGGTTATGTTCAGTTTTCAGGCCCTGTTATCAACTGACCTTAGCGGCGGTTATTCACAGGGCTTAATCCACAGAAAAGTGTCGTTTGCCCGAAATTCAGGCACGAGAATTCCGCTCAAGCAGGCAAAGTCCGCTCGGCACTGGAGGGTTTATTCAGAAAAAGAGAGAGCAGACAGGCACGAACGGCCTGTCTGTGAATACCAGGAGGGCTACTTACCGATACAGAAGCTGGAGAAAATTCGCCCCAACAGATCGTCAGAGCTGAAGGCGCCGGTGATTTCTCCCAGCGACTGCTGAGCCTGGCGCAGATCTTCGGCCAACAACTCGCCAGCACCGGCCAGGGTCAACTGGGCACGACCATGCTCAAGGGCAGCACTGGCATGACGTAGCGCTTCCAGGTGTCGCCGGCGAGCACTGAAGCTGCTTTCGGACGTTTGCTCGTAGCCCATGCAGGCCTTGAGGTGATCACGCAGCAGCTCCAGACCGACACCTCCGGACCTGGCGCTCAGGCTGATGGTGACGTGGCCGTCGTCGCTGATCTCCATGGCAATGGTTTCGCCCGTAAGGTCGGCCTTGTTGCGGATCAGGGTAACTTTCGCGGGATCGGGACGGGTTTCGAGAAATTCCGGCCACAGTGCGAACGGATCGAGGGCTTCCGGCGCGGTGGCATCGACCACCAGCAGTACCCGATCCGCTTCACCGATGGCTTTCAAGGCACGTTCCACGCCGATTTTTTCCACATGGTCATCGGTATCGCGCAGACCGGCGGTATCCACCACATGCAGCGGCATCCCATCGATGTGGATATGTTCCCGAAGTACGTCCCGGGTGGTGCCGGCAATTTCAGTCACGATCGCTGCTTCGCGCCCGGCCAGTGCATTGAGCAGGCTGGATTTACCGGCATTCGGACGACCGGCGATGACCACTGTCATGCCGTCTCGCAACAAGGCACCCTGCCCGGCTTCACGCATGACAGTGGATAATTCGTCGCGCACTTTGTCGAGCATGCTCAGGACATGGCCATCGGCGAGGAAGTCGATTTCCTCTTCCGGGAAATCGATGGCCGCTTCGACGTAGATGCGCAGGCCGATCAATTGCTCGGTGAGGTTATGCACACGTGACGAGAAAGCACCCTGCAGGGAGCGCAACGCGTTTCGCGCAGCCTGGGCAGAACTGGCTTCAATCAGGTCGGCAATGGCCTCGGCCTGGGCCAGGTCAAGCTTGTCGTTGAGGAACGCGCGCTCGCTGAATTCCCCCGGCCGGGCAAGCCGGCAACCCAGTTCCAGGCAGCGCTTGAGCAACATATCCAGAACAATCGGGCCACCATGCCCCTGGAGTTCCAGCACATCCTCGCCGGTAAACGAGTTTGGCCCCGGAAAATACAGCGCGATGCCCTGGTCCAGCACCTCGTCGTGTTCACCCAAAAATGGGCCGTAGTGGGCAAATCGCGGCTTGAGCTCGCGACCACTGAAAGCCTTGGCCGCAACACTGGCCAACGGCCCGGAAATACGCACGATGCCTACACCGCCACGACCTTGAGCGGTGGCGACGGCGGCGATGGTTTCACGAGGAACGCTCATAAACCGGTATCCAGACAAAAGTGACAGATAGCAAAACGCCCCACTAGGGGGCGTCTTGAGTGGTTATCCACAGTGTAAATCAGGCAGCTGCTTTGGCAGCCGCTTCGATCTTACGAGTGATGTACCACTGTTGGGCGATCGACAATACGTTGTTCACTACCCAGTACAGCACCAGACCCGCCGGGAACCACAGGAAGAAGAAGGTGAAGATGATTGGCATCATTTTCATGACCTTCGCCTGCATCGGATCCGGAGGAGTCGGGTTCAACTGCTGCTGGATGAACATGGTTGCACCCATGATGATCGGCAGAATGAAGAACGGATCCTTGATCGACAGGTCAGTAATCCACAGCATGAACGGCGCCTGGCGCATTTCAACGCTTTCCAGCAGAACCCAGTACAGCGAGAGGAAAACCGGCATCTGCACGAGGATTGGCAAGCAACCACCCAGCGGATTGATCTTTTCTTTCTTGTACAGCTCCATCATGGCTTGCGACATTTTCTGCCGGTCATCGCCATGTTGCTCTTTCAGCGCGGCCAGTTTCGGTGCCACTGCACGCATGCGCGCCATGGATTTGTAGCTGGCAGCCGACAACGGGAAGAAGATCCCCTTGATCAGCATGGTCAGGAAGATGATCGACCAGCCCCAGTTACCGACCAGCGCGTGGATATGTTGCAGCAACCAGAAGATTGGCTGGGCAATGAACCACAGAATGCCGTAGTCGACGGTCAGTTCCAGACCTGGGGACAACTCTTTCAGCACGGCCTGGCTTTTCGGGCCTGCGTACAGAACAGCGCTGGTCTCGGCCTTGGCGCCCGGGGCAACACTCATCGATGGGCCGGTGTAGCCGATGATGTAGTTGCCTTTGCTGTCTTTTCGGGTCTGGACGACGTTGTTTTCGCCCTTGGCCGGAATCCATGCGGTCACGAAGTAGTGCTGCAACCAGGCAACCCAACCGCCAGTGACGGTTTCTTTCACCGGCGCCTTGTCCATGTCCTTCATGGACACTTTCTTGTACGGCTCCGAACTTGTCCACAGGGCGGCGCCCAGGTAAGTCGCGGTGCCGGTCGCCGTGGTCGACGAAGGATCGGCGCTGGCGTCACGCTTCAACTGGGCGAACATCGCACCGGTCCAGGGCTGGGCGCTCTGGTTGTCGATCAGGTAGGAAACGGTTACGTCATACAGGCCGCGTTTCAGGGTGAAACGCTTGATGTAGTTGACGCCGTCCTTGCTGAACTTCAGGTCCACGACCAATTGGTCCTGACCGTCAGCCAGTTGATAAACCTTCTTCTCCGAGGAGTAAACCGGACGACCGGCCGGATTTGCATCCGGACCGTTGGTGCCGATCAGACCGCTTTGTGCCAGATAAGTACGTTCGCCGCCGTTATCGAACAGCTGGAACGGAATTTCCGGGTGATCCTGACGACGCGGATACAGCGGCAGGGTCAACTGGGCAACATCACCACCTTGTGGGTCGATAGCCAGGTCCAGTACATCCGTTTTGATCTGGATGAGGTCCTTGCTCACAGCCACCGGTGTTTCGGCAGGTGCGCTGGTGTCGCTAGCAGCACGTGGAATGTCGTCACTGGCGGAAGCGTTGGAGCCAGATGCCGTATCCGGCAGGCCCGATGCAGTCGTATTGGTGGCAACATTCTGAGTCGGCAGGGCAGCCTGGCCATAGTCCTGGTTCCATTTAAGAACCATAACGTAGGACACGATTGCCAGGGCGACGATCAGGATCGTGCGTTTGATATCCATGATTACTCGGCCATCGAAGAAGAACGGGAGGTAGGGATAGGTGGAACCGGGTCATAACCACCGGGATTCCACGGATGACAGCGACCTAAACGACGAAAGGTCAGCCAGCTACCGCGAAGAAGGCCATGATTTTCGATGGCTTCTAACGCGTAGCAGGAACAACTGGGGTAGAAACGACAGTGACTGGCCATCAGGGGACTAATGGCATAGCGATAAAACTGGATCGGAACGAGTGCCAGTTTACGCATCTGGACTGTCTACCCCTACAGTTTCGGTTTTGACTGCTGGTACCGGCGAACTGCGAGCCAGGCGTTTCCAGAGTTTGCCGAAATGCTGAATCAATTCGGGGTTTTCTACGTCACCCAAACCTTTGCGCGCGACGATAACAATGTCCCAGCCGACCAGTGAATCCTGGTTCAGGCGAAACGATTCGCGCATCAGACGTTTGAGGCGATTGCGCTCGACGGAGAGCTTTACGCTCTTTTTCCCGATAACCAACCCGAGACGGGGGTGATCAAGATCGTTGTTGCGCGCAAGGAGCAGGAGATTTTTCCCCGGAACCTTGCCGGTAGGGGAGTCAAAGACTGCCTTGAAATGCCGGGGAGTAAGCAGACGCTTTTCCCGACTGAAGTCCTGACTCACCTCCAGTGCCGGCTTATCAAACTGCCAGACGCGCACGACCTTTGGCGCGACGACGCGACAGTACGGCACGACCGTTCTTGGTAGCCATGCGAGCACGGAAACCGTGGGTACGAGCGCGTTTGATAGTGCTTGGTTGGAAAGTACGTTTCATTGTCGTGTTACCTGGTTCGTCCACAACGGGCCGGAATGGCCCCCGTTTTAAGAGACCGGGGATTCTAGAGAAAGCAAGCCTTCAGGTCAATTTCCAACCAGCGTTTCCTTATAAATAGATCTCCAGCCCTTTTGCGCTGAACGAACCGCGGGTAAATATAAAAATAAGAAAGGAAAGTATTTAAAGCTTTTCTGTAAAGCTTATAAAAGCTAGGCCCGCACCCTTCTGTGGATAAGTGCCTTTGAGCCTTGTTTTACCTGCTGTACAGAGAATGACAACTACAGTGGAAAACCGTGTTCAGCCTGTGCTGCGCTATCGGATAACCTGTGTGTGGAAAGCCGGTTTATCCACAGGCCGGTTATCCACCGAGTTTCGCTCCCACTTGTGCAATGACCTTAACCCCGGTTATCCACAGCGCTTATGCACAGACCACTGGTCGTCTTTTTTGCGTATGAAACGGCGATTCTTCTTGGTCGATGAACCACCTTCGTGTGGATAAGTCGGCGTCTGGTCGCTACAATGGCCGCTTGTTTTTGCCTCACCGGCTTTCAACTTAGGGGATATCCGTGTCAGTGGAACTTTGGCAGCAGTGCGTGGAGCTTCTGCGCGATGAGCTGCCTGCCCAACAATTCAACACTTGGATCCGTCCACTACAGGTCGAAGCCGAAGGCGACGAGTTGCGTGTCTATGCACCCAATCGTTTTGTTCTGGACTGGGTCAACGAAAAGTACCTGGGGCGTGTTCTCGAATTGCTCGATGAGCACGGCAATGGCATGGCGCCTGCGCTTTCCTTATTAATAGGCAGCAAACGCAGTTCGGCACCGCGTGCCGCGCCCAATGCTCCCCTGGCCGCCGCCGCTTCCCAGGCCCAGGCTGCTCAAACCCCCGCCAGTCCGCCGCCGCCAGCACCTGCTGCGGCTTCGACCAAGCGCGCCACGCAAAAAATGGCCGAGGTCACCGAGGAAGAACCTTCCCGTGACAGCTTCGATCCGATGGCCGGCGCCAGTTCGCAACAGGCCCCGGTTCGCGCCGAGCAACGTACCGTGCAGGTCGAAGGTGCGCTCAAGCACACCAGTTACCTGAACCGCACCTTTACCTTCGAGAATTTCGTCGAAGGTAAATCCAACCAGTTGGCGCGTGCCGCCGCCTGGCAGGTGGCCGACAACCCCAAGCACGGTTACAACCCGCTCTTCCTTTATGGTGGCGTCGGCCTGGGTAAAACCCACTTGATGCACGCTGTGGGTAACCATCTATTAAAGAAGAACCCGAACGCCAAGGTGGTGTACCTGCATTCCGAGCGTTTCGTGGCGGACATGGTCAAGGCCCTGCAACTGAACGCGATCAATGAGTTCAAGCGCTTCTACCGTTCGGTGGATGCGTTGCTGATCGATGACATTCAGTTCTTCGCCCGTAAAGAGCGTTCCCAGGAAGAGTTTTTCCACACCTTCAACGCCCTGCTCGAAGGTGGCCAGCAGGTCATTCTCACCAGTGACCGCTACCCGAAAGAAATCGAAGGCCTTGAAGAACGCCTCAAATCCCGCTTTGGCTGGGGCCTGACCGTTGCGGTCGAGCCACCGGAGCTGGAAACCCGCGTGGCGATCCTGATGAAGAAGGCCGATCAGGCTAAAGTCGAGCTGCCGCATGACGCCGCGTTCTTCATTGCCCAGCGTATCCGCTCCAACGTCCGTGAGCTGGAAGGCGCGCTCAAACGCGTGATCGCCCACTCGCACTTCATGGGGCGCGATATCACCATCGAGTTGATTCGCGAATCCCTGAAGGACTTGTTGGCGTTGCAGGATAAACTGGTCTCTGTGGATAACATTCAGCGCACCGTCGCCGAGTACTACAAGATCAAGATCTCCGACTTGCTGTCCAAGCGTCGTTCTCGCTCGGTCGCACGTCCGCGTCAGGTTGCAATGGCCTTGTCCAAAGAGTTGACTAACCACAGCCTGCCGGAAATCGGCGACGTGTTTGGCGGCCGCGACCATACGACAGTTTTGCACGCCTGCCGCAAGATCAACGAACTTAAGGAATCCGACGCGGACATCCGCGAGGACTACAAGAACCTGCTGCGTACACTGACCACTTGATGAACACCAGCGCAGCTAATTAAGGCAAGGGACTAGACCATGCATTTCACCATTCAACGCGAAGCCCTGTTGAAACCCCTGCAACTGGTCGCAGGCGTCGTCGAACGCCGCCAGACCTTGCCGGTGCTCTCCAACGTGCTGCTGGTTGTCGAAGGCCAGCAATTGTCGCTGACCGGTACCGACCTGGAAGTCGAGCTGGTTGGTCGTGTTCAACTCGAAGAGCCGGCGGATCCGGGTTCCATCACCGTGCCTGCGCGCAAGCTGATGGACATCTGCAAGAGCCTGCCAAACGATGCGCTGATCGACATCAAGGTCGATGAGCAGAAGCTTGTGGTCAAGGCCGGCCGTAGCCGCTTCACCTTGTCGACGCTGCCGGCCAACGACTTCCCAACCGTGGAAGAAGGCCCGGGCTCGCTGACCTGCAGCCTGGAGCAAAGCAAGCTGCGCCGTCTGATCGAGCGCACCAGCTTCGCCATGGCCCAGCAGGACGTGCGTTACTACCTCAACGGCATGTTGCTGGAAGTTTCCGCTGGTGTGATCCGCGCCGTGGCCACCGACGGTCACCGCCTGGCCATGTGCTCGATGCAGGCCGATATCGGTCAACCGGATCGTCACCAGGTGATCGTACCGCGCAAAGGTATCCTCGAACTGGCACGCCTGCTCACCGAGCCGGATGGCAATGTCAGCATCGTTCTGGGTCAGCACCACATCCGCGCCACCACCGGTGAGTTCACCTTCACCTCGAAACTGGTCGACGGCAAATTCCCGGACTACGAACGCGTTCTGCCAAAAGGCGGCGACAAGCTGGTACTGGGCGATCGCCAGGCGCTGCGCGAAGCGTTCAGCCGTACCGCGATCCTGTCCAACGAGAAGTACCGTGGTATCCGTCTGCAACTGGCCAGCGGTCAGTTGAAGATCCAGGCGAACAACCCGGAGCAGGAAGAAGCGGAAGAAGAAGTGGGCGTTGAATACAACGGTGGCTCTCTGGAAATCGGCTTCAACGTGAGCTACCTGCTCGACGTGCTGGGCGTGATGACCACTGAGCAGGTTCGTCTGATCCTGTCCGACTCCAACAGCAGTGCGCTGGTGCAGGAATCGGATAACGACGACTCGGCCTACGTTGTCATGCCGATGCGTCTGTAATCATGCCCAGCAGAAGCTAGATGTCCTTAAGTCGCGTCTCGGTCACCGCGGTGCGCAATTTGCACCCGGTGACCTTCTCCCCCTCCCCACGCATCAATATCCTTTACGGCGCCAACGGCAGCGGCAAAACCAGTGTTCTGGAAGCCATCCATCTGCTGGGGCTTGCTCGTTCGTTTCGTAGCACCCGACTGTTGCCGGTCATTCAATACGAGCAACTGGCGTGCACCGTCTTTGGCCAGGTTGAACTGGCGGAGGGTGGGCACAGCGCACTGGGCATTTCGCGGGATCGCCAAGGCGAATTCCAGATCCGTATCGATGGGCAGAACGCCCGCAGCGCCGCGCAACTGGCGGAAATTTTGCCACTGCAACTGATCAATCCTGACAGCTTTCGATTGCTGGAAGGTGCGCCGAAGATTCGCCGGCAATTTCTCGACTGGGGCGTGTTCCACGTGGAACCGCGCTTCATGTCAACCTGGCAGCGCCTGCAGAAGGCCCTGCGCCAGAGAAACTCTTGGCTGCGGCATGGTACACTTGACGCCGTTTCGCAAGCGGTTTGGGACAGGGAACTGTGCCAGGCCAGCGCTGAAATTGATGAATACCGCCGCGCTTATATCAAAGCCTTGAAACCAGTCTTTGAACAAACCTTGAGCGAACTGGTTGAGCTTGAAGGCTTGACGCTCAGCTATTACCGCGGCTGGGACAAGGACCGTGAACTGAGTGCTGTGCTCGCCGGGTCTCTGCAGCGGGACCAGCAAATGGGGCATACCCAGGCCGGACCACAACGTGCTGATTTGCGTCTCAGACTGGGCGCACATAACGCCGCGGACATCTTGTCCCGTGGCCAGCAGAAGTTGGTGGTTTGCGCATTGCGGATTGCCCAAGGGCACCTGGTCAGTCAGGCTCGACGCGGTCAGTGTATTTATCTGGTGGATGACTTGCCGTCCGAGCTGGACGAGCACCACCGTCGCGCGCTTTGCCGCTTGTTGGAAGACTTACGCTGCCAGGTATTTATCACCTGTGTAGATCACGAATTATTGAGGGAAGGCTGGCAGACGGAAACGCCAGTCGCTCTGTTCCACGTGGAACAGGGCCGTATCACCCAGACCCACGACCATCGGGAGTGAAGGCATTGAGCGAAGAAAATACGTACGACTCAACGAGCATTAAAGTGCTGAAAGGCCTGGATGCCGTACGCAAACGTCCCGGTATGTACATTGGTGATACCGACGATGGCAGCGGTCTGCACCACATGGTGTTCGAGGTGGTCGATAACTCGATCGACGAAGCGCTCGCCGGCTACTGCGACGACATCAGCATCATCATCCACCCGGATGAGTCCATCACCGTTCGCGACAACGGCCGTGGCATCCCGGTAGACGTACACAAAGAAGAAGGCGTTTCGGCAGCCGAGGTCATCATGACCGTGCTGCACGCCGGCGGTAAATTCGACGACAACTCCTATAAGGTTTCCGGCGGTCTGCACGGTGTGGGTGTGTCGGTCGTTAACGCCCTGTCGGAAGAGCTGGTCCTGACCGTTCGCCGTAGTGGCAAGATCTGGGAACAGACTTACGTCCACGGTGTTCCGCAAGAGCCGATGAAAATCGTTGGCGACTCCGAAACCACCGGTACGCAGATCCACTTCAAGGCTTCCAGCGAAACCTTCAAGAACATCCACTTCAGCTGGGACATCCTGGCCAAGCGGATTCGTGAACTGTCCTTCCTCAACTCCGGTGTCGGTATCGTCCTCAAGGACGAGCGCAGCGGCAAGGAAGAGCTGTTCAAGTACGAAGGCGGCCTGCGTGCGTTCGTTGAATACCTGAACACCAACAAGACCCCGGTCAACCAGGTGTTCCACTTCAACATCCAGCGTGAAGACGGCATCGGCGTGGAAATCGCCCTGCAGTGGAACGACAGTTTCAACGAGAACCTGTTGTGCTTCACCAACAACATTCCACAGCGCGACGGCGGTACTCACCTGGTGGGTTTCCGTTCCGCACTGACGCGTAACCTGAACACCTACATCGAAGCAGAGGGCCTGGCGAAGAAGCACAAGGTCGCCACTACCGGTGACGATGCCCGTGAAGGCCTGACCGCGATCATTTCGGTGAAGGTACCGGATCCGAAGTTCAGCTCCCAGACCAAAGACAAGCTGGTGTCTTCCGAAGTGAAGACCGCGGTCGAACAGGAAATGGGAAAGTACTTCTCCGACTTCCTGTTGGAAAACCCGAACGAAGCCAAGCTGGTCGTCGGCAAGATGATCGACGCGGCACGTGCCCGTGAAGCGGCGCGCAAGGCCCGTGAGATGACCCGCCGCAAAGGCGCACTGGACATCGCCGGCCTGCCGGGCAAACTGGCGGACTGCCAGGAAAAGGACCCTGCCCTGTCCGAACTGTACCTCGTGGAAGGTGACTCCGCGGGCGGCTCTGCCAAGCAGGGACGTAACCGCAGGACCCAGGCGATTCTGCCCCTCAAGGGTAAAATCCTGAACGTCGAGAAGGCACGCTTCGACAAGATGATCTCTTCCCAGGAAGTAGGCACCTTGATCACCGCGCTCGGCTGCGGCATCGGTCGCGAAGAGTACAACATCGACAAGCTTCGCTATCACAACATCATCATCATGACCGATGCTGACGTCGACGGTTCGCACATCCGTACCCTGCTGCTGACCTTCTTCTTCCGTCAGTTGCCGGAGCTGATCGAGCGTGGCTATATCTACATCGCTCAGCCGCCGCTGTACAAAGTGAAGAAAGGCAAGCAAGAGCAATACATCAAAGACGACGACGCCATGGAAGAGTACATGACGCAGTCGGCGCTGGAAGATGCGAGCCTGCACCTGAACGAGGAAGCACCGGGTATCTCCGGCGAAGCCCTTGAGCGTCTGGTGAACGACTTCCGTCTGGTAATGAAGACCCTCAAGCGTCTGTCGCGCCTGTACCCACAGGAACTGACCGAGCACTTCATCTACCTGCCGGCGGTCAGCATGGATCAACTGTCTGATCACGCAGCGATGCAGGATTGGCTGGCCCAGTACGAAGTGCGTCTGCGCACCGTCGAGAAGTCGGGCCTGGTCTACAAGGCCAGCCTGCGTGAAGATCGTGAACGTAACGTCTGGCTGCCAGAGGTCGAACTGATCTCCCACGGCCTCTCGAACTACGTCACCTTCAACCGCGACTTCTTCGGCAGCAACGACTACAAGACCGTGGTTTCCCTGGGCGCTCAACTGAGCACCTTGCTGGACGACGGCGCGTACATCCAGCGTGGCGAGCGCAAGAAGCAGGTCACCGAGTTCAAGGAAGCCCTTGAGTGGTTGATGGCCGAAAGCACCAAGCGTCACACCATCCAGCGATACAAAGGTCTGGGCGAGATGAACCCGGATCAGCTGTGGGAAACCACCATGGACCCGGGCTCGCGCCGCATGCTCAAAGTGACCATCGAAGACGCCATTGGCGCGGACCAGATCTTCAACACCCTGATGGGTGATGCGGTCGAACCTCGCCGTGACTTCATCGAGAGCAACGCCCTGGCGGTGTCCAACCTGGACTTCTGATTCCGGTCGCCCCGCCATACAAAAGGCCAACGCTCATGCGTTGGCCTTTTTATTTGTTGAGGTCAAAAGATCGCAGCCTTCGGCAGCTCCTACAGGCAGAAATTGATATCCCTGCAGGAGCTGCCGAAGGCTGCGATCTTTTGATTTTTTCCCCACCTGTTTCACTCTCGACTCGCTTTGTACACAGCCTGAAGCATCTACATTACAGGCATAAAAAAACCGGCTATATCAGCCGGTTTTTTTACGTCCGAAAAAAACTTATGCACGTTTTTATGGGATTTATCATTCTAAGAAATATGTAAAAGAATCATAAAGTTACGTACAAATAACGACGGTTTTCGATGAAACGGTACACAGGTTATCCACAGAATCTCAGACAGCCACCTGGTCGTTTGAAACCGGAGCTTGCGGAGCCGGTGGCAGTGAGCCCATTTCCCGTTGCATCTGCTCGTTCCAGGCCTGGACCCGGTCGTTCAATTCAGCAATGGCTCGTGGTCCGGTGCCTTCGGCATACATCGGTGTGCCAATGATCACGGTGATGACACCCTGCTTCTTCGCCCAACCGGTTTTCGGCCAGAACTTGCCGGCGTTGTGCGCAATCGGCAGCACGGGCAATTCTGCGTTGACCGCCAATGCACTGCCACCACGCGAGAACTTTCCGATGGTGCCGTAAGGAACGCGCGTGCCTTCAGGGAAGATCAGCACCCAGACATTGTCCTTGAGCAACTCATCGCCTTTCTGCGCCACATGCTTGAGTGCGGCTTTCGGGTTGTCGCGATCGATGGCGATCGGTCGCAGCATGGCCATGGCCCAACCGAAGAACGGCACATAGAGCAATTCGCGTTTGAGCACCTGGCTCAGCGGTGAGAAGTAAGCAGAGAGAAAGAACGTCTCCCAGGTGCTCTGGTGATTCGACTGAATGACGCAAGGCCGTTCAGGGACGTTCTCGGCACCCTTCACTTCGTAGCGGATACCCAGAAACACTTTGCTCAGCCACAAGGCGCAGCGGCACCAGTACACGTTGATGAAGCGATAGCGCGCCTTGAACGGCAGAAACGGCGCGATAAAAAAGCTCAGGCTGCACCAGAGCAAAGAGCTGGTGCCCAGCAGCAGGTAAAAGAGGAAGGTTCTGATGGCCTGCAGTATCAACATGGTGACGGTTACCGTGCGGGCTTTGCCCGTCTATATAAAGCACACTCCCGATCACTCCCTGGTCAGGAGTCTCGAAAACGCTCTAATTGTGGATAAGTTCTGCGGCAATCGCCGCCAGATCGTCAAAAATCAAGGTGCCTGCCGGTAAGGTCTTGCCCAAGGTTTTTTCGCCTTTTCCGGTCTTTACCAAAACTGGCTGTGAATCGACGGCTTTAGCGGCTTCCAGGTCACCAAGGCTATCGCCGACGAACCATAGATCAGTCAGCGACACGTTGTAATGTGCGGCGATGCTTTTCAACATCCCGGGTTTCGGCTTGCGGCAATCGCAGCCTTCGTCCGGCCCGTGGGGGCAGTAGACGATCAGGCCGACTTCACCACCCTGCTCCGCCACCAGCGTGCGCAAGCGCTCGTGCATGGCATCCAGGGTAGCGAGGTCGTAGTAGCCGCGAGCGATGCCCGACTGGTTGGTAGCGACGGCTACCGTCCAGCCGGCCTTGCTCAACTGCGCGATGGCTTCGATCGAACCAGGGAGTGGAATCCACTCATCCACCGACTTGATGTAAGCGTCGGAGTCGTAATTGATCACCCCGTCCCGATCGAGAATCAGCAGTTTCAAACAGTCTTACCCCAGCAACGAAATATCGGCAACGCCGAGGAACAGGCCACGCAGACGCGCCAGCAACGCATAACGGTTGGCGCGGACTTTCGCGTCTTCCGCGTTGACCATCACGGCTTCGAAGAACGCATCCACCGGCTCGCGCAATGCAGCCAGGCGTGCCAGGGATTCGCTGTACTGACGTGCAGCAGCCATTGGCTGTACAGCCTGGTCTGCCTGCTGGATCGCCGAGTACAGGGAGAACTCGTTGGCATTGTCGAAGTACTTGGCTTCCACGACTGTAGGCACCGAACCTTCGACCTTGCTCAGCAGGTTCGACACACGCTTGTTCACCGCGGCCAGGGCAGCGGCTTCCGGCAATTTGCGGAAGGCCTCTACCGCTTGCACGCGCTGGTCGAAGTCCAGCGCCGAACCCGGCTTCAGGGCACGCACCGACAGATAGGTGGCGACATCGACGCCTTCGTCTTCGTAACGGGCACGCAGACGGTCGAAGATGAATTCCAGCACCGAGTCATTGAGGCCGGCAGCCTTGACCTTGGTACCGAACGCATCCACGGCGAAGGCCACGGCCTCGGTCAGGTCCAGGTCCAGTTGTTTCTCGATCAGGATGCGCAACACGCCCAGTGCCGCACGGCGCAGGGCATACGGGTCCTTGCTACCGGTCGGCAGCATGCCGATGCCGAAAATACCGACCAGCGTATCGAGCTTGTCGGCGATGGCCACGGCCGCACCGGTCAGGGTGGACGGCAGTTCAGCGCCAGCACCGCGTGGCATGTACTGCTCGTTCAGGGCCAGTGCTACATCTTCCGGCTCGCCATCGTTGAGGGCGTAGTAGTAACCGGCGACACCTTGCATCTCCGGGAACTCGCCGACCATCTCGGTCGCCAGGTCGCACTTCGACAGCAGGCCCGCACGAGCGGCCCATGCAGCGTTGCCGCCGATGCGCTGAGCAATGAACGCGGCCAGTCTGGAAACACGCTCGGCCTTGTCGTAGACGCTGCCGAGCTTTTCCTGGAACACCACGTTCTGCAGGCGCTGGTTGAAGTCTTCGAGCTTCTGCTTCTTGTCTTGCTTGAAGAAGAACTCGGCGTCGGTCAGGCGTGGGCGAACCACTTTCTCGTTACCGGCGATGATCTGCTGCGGGTCTTTGCTTTCGATGTTGGCCACGGTGATGAAACGTGGCAGCAACTTGCCGTCGGCATCCAGCAGGCAGAAGTACTTCTGGTTGTCCTGCATGGTGGTGATCAGGGCTTCTTGCGGCACGTCGAGGAAGCGCTCCTCGAACGAGCACACCAGCGGCACCGGCCATTCGACCAGCGCAGTCACTTCATCGAGCAGGGCCGGCGGAACGATTGCCGTGCCTTCCTGACGGGTGGCCAGCTCTTCGGTGCGCTTGCTGATGATCTCGCGACGCTCGTTGGCATCGGCCAGCACGTAGGCGGCACGCAGGTCGGCCAGGTAGCTGGACGGCGAACCGATACGCACGCTTTCCGGGTGATGGAAGCGGTGACCACGGGAATCGCGACCGGCTTTCTGGGCGAGGATGGTGCAGTCGATGACCTGGTCACCGAGCAGCATCACCAGCCATTGGGTCGGACGCACGAACTCTTCCTTGCGCGCACCCCAACGCATGCGTTTCGGGATCGGCAGGTCGTTCAGCGAATCTTCGACGATGGTCGGCAGCAGGCTCGCGGTCGGCTTGCCGGCGATGCTCTGGCTGTAGCGCAGTTTCGGGCCGCTCTGATCGATTTCGCTCAGCTCGACGCCGCACTTCTTGGCAAAACCCAGTGCCGCTTGGGTCGGATTGCCTTCGGCATCGAATGCAGCCTGACGTGGCGGGCCATCGAGGTTGATGCTGCGATCCGGCTGCTGGGTGGCCAGCGAGGTGATCAGCACAGCCAGGCGGCGTGGCGCGGCATAAACGGTTTTGGTCTCGTAGTTCAGGCCGGCAGCTTGCAGGCCCTTGTCGATACCTGCAAGAAACGCCTCGGCCAGGGTGTTCAGGGCTTTGGGTGGCAGTTCTTCAGTGCCCAGTTCAACCAGAAAATCCAGAGCACTCATTGTGCAGCCTCCAGCTTGGCCAGTACTTCGTCACGCAGGTCCGGGGTCGCCATCGGGAAGCCCAGCTTGGCGCGAGCCAGCAGGTAGGCTTGCGCAACGGAACGCGCCAGGGTGCGTACACGCAGGATGTATTGCTGACGCGCGGTCACCGAGATTGCCCGGCGCGCATCCAGCAGGTTGAAGGTATGGGAAGCCTTCAACACCATTTCGTAGCTCGGCAACGGCAGCGGCTGGTCGAGCTCGATCAGGCGCTTGGCTTCGCTTTCGTAGAAATCGAACAGTTCGAACAGCTTTTCGACGTTGGCGTGTTCGAAGTTGTAGGTCGATTGCTCCACTTCGTTCTGGTGGAACACGTCGCCGTAGGTCACTTTGCCGAACGGACCGTCAGCCCAGACCAGGTCGTAGACCGAGTCCACGCCTTGCAGGTACATGGCCAGACGCTCGAGGCCGTAGGTGATCTCGCCGGTCACCGGGTAGCACTCGATGCCGCCCGCTTGCTGGAAGTAAGTGAACTGGGTCACTTCCATGCCGTTGAGCCAGACTTCCCAGCCCAGACCCCAGGCGCCGAGGGTCGGCGATTCCCAGTTGTCTTCGACGAAGCGGATGTCGTGGACCAGCGGGTCCAGGCCGACGTGCTTGAGGGAGCCCAGGTACAGTTCCTGGAAGTTGTCCGGGTTCGGCTTCAGGACCACCTGAAACTGGTAGTAGTGCTGCAGACGGTTCGGGTTTTCGCCGTAGCGGCCGTCAGTCGGACGGCGGCTTGGCTGCACATAGGCGGCGTTCCAGGTTTCCGGGCCAATGGCGCGCAGGAATGTAGCGGTGTGGAAAGTGCCGGCGCCTACTTCCATATCGTAGGGCTGAAGTACCACACAACCTTGCTCGGCCCAGTATTGCTGGAGGGCGAGGATCAAGTCTTGGAAGGTACGCACGGCTGGCGTAGGCTGGCTCACGAAATTCACCTGTTTCTTGGGCTGCGATTTAAAGAGCGGGAGTATACCCGATTCATTGCTGCGCACGCCCCCTGGAGCCTTATGCCACGCTGCTTTTGGTGTTCCGAAGATCCGCTGTACATGGCTTATCACGATCAGGAGTGGGGCACGCCGCTACGCGATGCGCAGGGATTGTTCGAGTTGCTTTTGCTCGAAGGGTTCCAGGCCGGGCTTTCCTGGATCACCGTGCTGCGCAAACGCGAGCATTATCGTCAGGTGATGTTTGGTTTTGATGTCCAGCGCGTGGCGCAGATGAGCGATGCCGAAATCGACGAACTGATGCTCGATCCGGGCATCATCCGCAACCGCCTCAAGCTCAATGCGGCCCGGCGCAATGCTCAGGCCTGGCTGGCGCTGGAGGACCCGGTGGCGTTTCTCTGGTCGTTCGTCGGTGGCACGCCTGTGATCAATCATTTCAAGGACCGCAGCGAAGTCCCCGCCGTGACGCCGACCGCCGTGGAAATGAGCAAAGGCCTGAAAAAAGCCGGTTTCACGTTCGTCGGGCCGACCATTTGCTACGCGCTGATGCAGGCCTCGGGCATGGTCATGGATCACACTCGGGACTGCGACCGCTACGCGCAGTTGGCGAACGGCGGTTAGAATGGCCGCCTCGCGCACAGCACAAGATCAGGAGTGACCTGTGGATAAGTTGAAAGGCGCCTTGCTGGTAGGCGCTCTGCGGCTGTTTGCCCTGCTTCCGTGGCGGGCCGTGCAGGCCGTGGGCTCGGCGATTGGCTGGGTCATGTGGAAAACCCCGAACCGTTCCCGCGACGTGGTACGGATCAACCTGTCCAAGTGCTTTCCGGACATGGACCCCGCCGCGCGCGAACGTTTAGTCGGACAGAGCCTTAAGGACATCGGCAAGTCCCTGACCGAAAGCGCCTGCGCCTGGATCTGGCCGGCCCAGCGCTCCATCGACCTGGTGCGCGAGGTCGAGGGCCTCGACATTTTGAAGGACGCCCTCGCCTCCGGCAAAGGCGTGGTTGGCATCACCAGCCACCTGGGCAATTGGGAAGTGCTCAATCACTTCTATTGCAGCCAGTGCAAACCGATCATTTTCTACCGCCCGCCAAAATTGAAGGCGGTGGACGAGTTGCTGCAAAAGCAACGGGTGCAACTGGGTAACAAGGTCGCTGCTTCCACCAAGGAAGGCATCCTCAGCGTCATCAAGGAAGTGCGCAAAGGTGGTGCAGTGGGCATTCCCGCCGACCCGGAACCGGCCGAATCCGCCGGGATCTTCGTCCCGTTCTTCGCCACCCAGGCACTGACCAGCAAATTCGTGCCGAACATGCTCGCTGGCGGCAAAGCGGTCGGCGTGTTCCTGCATGCGCTGCGCCTGCCCGACGGTTCAGGCTACAAAGTGATCCTCGAAGCCGCGCCAGAGGCCATGTACAGCACCGATACGGCGGAGTCCTGTGCGGCCATGAGTAAAGTGGTCGAGCGTTATGTCGGCGCTTACCCGAGCCAGTACATGTGGAGCATGAAGCGCTTCAAGAAGCGGCCACCGGGTGAAGAGCGCTGGTATTGATTCAATTGGCATGATCTGTGGATAACCCGGGATTCGGGGTTATCCACAACCGTTCATCAAAGGGCGCAGAAGATGTCCGAACATTGCAAGTCATTCCGCATCAAGATCAGTCACGAAAACATCGGCGAATGCCTGGGCCAGACGCGCAACCTGTCGACCACCGGGGTTTACGTCAAGCATCCGAAACTGTCGGCGTTGCCTCAGGGCGCGGTGGTCTACGGGCAGGTGCAAGACTTACCCACAGGCGCACCGCGGGTACGCATGGAAGTGGTGTTGGTGGATGCCGAAGGGATTGGCTTGCGCTATCTCTGAACGGAGCGATCCAGCTTTTTCAGAAACACCGTCATTTCCTTTTCTGCCTGCTTGTCGCCATGGTTGCGAGCAGCTTCCAGGCCTTGTTCCCAGGCCTGCCGCGCGGCCGCAGAGTCCGCCAGCGCCAGATGGGCCTTGCCCAGCAGTTTCCACGCCGCCGAATACTTCGGATCGAATTCGACGCAGCGTTGAAAATGCTCCGCCGCCTTGGCGTTCTCCCCCAGATCCAGATAACCCTTGCCCAGGCCGAAGCGCAGCAAAGCGTTATCCACACCCTTGGCGAGCATTTTTTCCAGGGATTCGATCATCTTTTGTGCCTTGGCTTATGTGGTGGTTGTGAGATTGCCTTCGCGGGCAAGCCCGCTCCCACAGTAATTGAATGGGAGCGGGCTTGCCCGCGAAGAGGTCAGTCTGATCACCGAAAAATCCTGGATCAGAAAAAGCTCAGCCCCACATGGAACAACTTCTCCACATCGCGAATATGTTTTTTATCCACAAGGAAAAGAATCACATGGTCGCCCGCTTCGATCACGGTGTCGTCGTGGGCGATGATCACTTCTTCGTCGCGGATAATCGCACCGATGGTGGTGCCCGGCGGCAGGCCGATGTTCTCGATGGCCTTGCCGATCACCTTGCTTGATTTCGCATCGCCATGGGCAATCGCCTCGATGGCTTCCGCCGCGCCACGGCGCAGCGAGTGCACGCTGACGATGTCGCCACGGCGTACGTGGGCCAGCAAGGTGCCGATGGTGGCCAGTTGAGGGCTGATGGCGATGTCGATGTCGCCGCCCTGGATCAGATCAACATAGGCCGGGTTGTTGATGATGGTCATCACCTTCTTCGCGCCCAGGCGTTTGGCCAGCAGCGAAGACATGATGTTGGCTTCGTCGTCGTTGGTCAGGGCGAGGAAC
The DNA here is from genome assembly GCF_054343835.1 of Pseudomonas sp. GNP012. NCBI lineage: Bacteria > Pseudomonadati > Pseudomonadota > Gammaproteobacteria > Pseudomonadales > Pseudomonadaceae > Pseudomonas > Pseudomonas sp. GNP012. The sequence goes on from NZ_JBTGUU010000001.1 coordinate 5,450,463, forward strand.
AGGTCCGCGTCGGCGATGTTCTCCTCCAGCAGCAGGTCGCGGTCCGAGGCGCTGCCCTGCAACACCACGGTACTGTCGAGGTGGTCCGAGAGGTGACGGCAGCGCGCCGGGTTCATCTCGATGATCTTTACCTGATAACGGCTTTCGATGGCTTCGGCCAGACGCTCGCCGATCTGCCCGCCACCGGCGATGACAATGCGCTTGTAGGTTTCGTCGAGACGGCGCATTTCGCTCATGACCGCGCGAATGTTCGCTTTGGCGGCGATGAAAAACACCTCGTCGTCGGCCTCGATCACGGTATCGCCCTGGGGCAGGATCGGCCGGTCGCGGCGGAAAATGGCGGCCACGCGGGTTTCGACGTTGGGCATGTGTTCACGCAACTGTCGCAGTTGCTGGCCCACCAGCGGCCCGCCGTAATAGGCGCGAACCGCGACTAGTTGCGCCTTGCCTTCAGCGAAGTCGATCACTTGCAAGGCGCCCGGATGCTGGATCAGACGCTTGATGTAGTTGGTGACCACTTGTTCCGGGCTGATCAGCACGTCCACCGGAATCGCTTCATTCTGGAACAACTGCTCTTCGCGGGTCAGGTACGCGGCCTCACGAACCCGGGCGATCTTGGTCGGGGTGTGGAACAGGGTATGGGCGACCTGGCAGGCGACCATGTTGGTTTCGTCGCTGTTGGTCACGGCAACCAGCATGTCGGCGTCGTCGGCGCCGGCCTGGCGCAGCACGGTCGGAAACGAACCGCGGCCCTGCACCGTGCGGATGTCCAGGCGGTCGCCGAGGTCGCGCAGGCGTTCGCCATCGGTATCGACCACGGTTATGTCGTTGGCTTCACTGGCCAGGTGTTCTGCCAGCGAACCGCCGACCTGTCCTGCACCGAGGATGATGATTTTCATCCAGTCACTCCATTGAATCCGTTTAACCGCGCGCGGCGGCGATCTTGATCAGCTTGGCGTAGTAGAACCCGTCGTGGCCGCCTTCCTGGGCGAGCAACTGGCGGCCATGGGGCTGCTTGATGCCGGCCGCCGTGGCGAGGTCCAGTTCACGGGCGCCCGGCGTGCGGGCGAGGAACGCTTCGATGACTTCGGTGTTCTCGGTCGGCAGCGTCGAGCAGGTGGCATATAGCAGAATGCCGCCGACTTCCAGGGTGTTCCACATGGCGTCGAGCAGCTCGCCTTGCAGCAGCGCCAGCGCGGCGATGTCGTCGGGCTGGCGGGTCAGCTTGATGTCCGGATGACGACGGATCACGCCCGTTGCCGAGCATGGTGCGTCCAGCAGGATGCGCTGGAACGGCTTGCCGTCCCACCACGCCTGAGTGTCGCGGCCGTCGGCGGCAATCAGTTCGGCGCTCAGTTTCAGGCGTTCGAGGTTTTCCCGCACTCGCACCAGACGCTTGGCTTCCAAGTCTACCGCCACCACCCCGGACAGTTTTGGCTCGGCTTCGAGAATATGGCACGTCTTGCCGCCGGGTGCGCAGCAGGCGTCAAGTACCCGTTGGCCCGGTGCCAGATCGAGCAGATCAGCGGCCAGTTGCGCCGCTTCGTCCTGCACGCTGATCCAGCCCTCGGCGAAACCCGGCAGGCTGCGCACGTCGGCGGCGGCTTCGAGCACGATACCGTCACGACTGTAGACACAGGGTGTGGCGGCGATACCGGCGTCGGTCAGCAAACCGAGGTAGGCATCCCGGCTGTGATGGCGACGGTTGACCCGCAGGATCATTGGCGGATGCGCGTTGTTGGCGGCGCAGATGGCTTCCCATTGCTCTGGCCAGAACGCCTTCAGGGATTTCTGCAGCCAACGCGGGTGGGCCGTGCGCACCACTGGATCGCGTTCCAGTTCGGCGAAAATCGTTTCGCTTTCGCGCTGAGCGTTACGCAGGACAGCGTTGAGCAAGGCCTTGGCCCATGGCTTTTTCAACTTGTCGGCGCAACCGACCGTCTCGCCAATCGCGGCATGGGCCGGGACGCGGGTGTAGAGCAACTGATAGAGGCCGACCAACAGCAGCGCCTCAACATCGGCATCGGCAGCCTTGAACGGCTTTTGCAGCAACTTGGCCGCCAGCGCCGACAAACGTGGCTGCCAGCGCGCGGTGCCGAACGCCAGGTCCTGGGTGAAGCCGCGATCACGGTCCTCGACCTTGTCCAACTGCGTTGGCAGTGAACTGTTGAGCGAGGCTTTTCCGTTCAGGACAGCGGCGAGTGCCTTGGCGGCGGCCAGACGCGGATTCATTGAGCGTCCGCCGCTTGACCGAGGACAGTTCCAGTGGCGAATTTCTCACGGCGGCTGTTGAACAGGTCGCTGAAGTTCAGCGCCTTGCCGCCGGGCAATTGCAGACGGGTCAGGCACAAGGCTTGCTCGCCGCACGCGACGATCAGGCCGTCCTTGCTGGCGCTGAGGATTTCACCGGGTGCACCTTTGCCTTCGGCCAGGTTTGCGGCCAGCACTTTCAGGGCTTCGCCATTCAAGGTGCTGTGGGTGATCGGCCATGGGTTGAAGGCACGGACCAGACGCTCCAGTTCAACCGCCGGGCGACTCCAGTCGATGCGAGCTTCGTCCTTGTTCAATTTGTGCGCGTAGGTGGCCAGGCTGTCGTCCTGCACTTCGCCTTCCAGCGTACCCGCGGCGAGGCCGGCAATCGCCTGAACCACGGCCGGTGGACCCATTTCGGCCAGACGGTCGTGAAGGCTGCCGCCAGTGTCTTCGGCACTGATTGGCGTGGTGACTTTAAGCAGCATCGGCCCGGTGTCGAGGCCGGCTTCCATGCGCATCACGGTCACGCCGCTTTCGGCATCACCTGCTTGCACAGCACGCTGGATCGGCGCCGCACCGCGCCAGCGCGGCAACAGCGAGGCGTGACTGTTGATGCAACCCAGGCGAGGAATATCCAGCACCACTTGCGGCAGGATCAGGCCGTAGGCGACCACCACCATCAAGTCCGGTTTCAGCGCGGCCAGTTCGGCTTGCGCGTCTTCGTTGCGCAGGGTTGGCGGCTGCAGTACCGGGATGTTGTTCTCCAGAGCAAGCTGCTTGACCGGGCTCGGCATCAGTTTTTGCCCGCGACCGGCCGGACGATCCGGTTGGGTGTAGACCGCGACGATCTCGTAAGGGCTGCTCAGCAGGGCCTTGAGGTGTTCGGCGGCGAATTCCGGGGTGCCGGCAAAGACAATGCGCAGTGGCTCAGTCATGGGTGACGTCTCTTGAAAAGAAAAAGGCTTGCCGCAGCAAGCCTTTGAAGATGGGCATCAGGCGTTCTGGCGATGAAGCTTTTCCAGTTTCTTCTTGATGCGGTCGCGTTTGAGCGTGGACAGGTAATCGACGAACAATTTGCCATTGAGGTGGTCGCATTCGTGCTGGATGCACACCGCGAGCAAATCTTCGGCGATCAGTTCGTATGGCTTGCCGTCGCGGTCCAGTGCCTTGACCTTGACCCGTTGCGGGCGATCGACGTTTTCGTAGAAGCCCGGCACCGACAGGCAGCCTTCCTGGTACTGGCCCATGTCGTCGGTCAGCGGTTCGAGCTCGGGGTTGATGAACACTCGAGGCTCGGTGCGGTCTTCGGAGAGGTCCATCACGACGATACGTTTGTGCACGTTGACCTGGGTAGCGGCGAGGCCGATGCCAGGCGCTTCATACATTGTTTCAAACATGTCGTCGACCAACTGACGCACTTCGTCGTCCACTACGGCCACTGGCTTGGCGATAGTGCGCAGACGCGGATCAGGGAATTCGAGGATGTTTAAAATGGCCATAAGCTTGATCAGTGCACGTGTGAAGTAAGGTCGGGTCGATGGCCTGGCGGGTCCGAAGAAATGCAGGCTACCGTTGTAAAACGTAGCTCCCTTCTGTTGACAAGCAAGTTTTGACAAGCATGCCGGGAGCGAGCCACTGACGGCTCTGGCGTTTCACGCGAATGCACATAATAAAGGGATTCACCGCATGAGGAAATCACTACTCGCCCTGCTGCTCCTGGCTTCGGCAGGCTGGGCGTACGGGCAGGTGCAACTTCGGGAAGATATTCCCACCATAAAGCTGTCGCCTCAGGTTCGCAGCAGCCCGGTGACCGAGGTTATCCCCGGCATTGCGCTGAAATCGATCAACAGCTTTCTGCTGAGCAACCGCATCGTCGACAAGGCCGAGGATTTCACCAAGGCGCCTTACATCGTCGCTGGTGATTCCGAACGGGTGCTCAGCGGCGCGGGTGACCGCATCTTTGCCCGCGGCCATTTCGATCCGGCGCAACCGGCGTACGGTATCTTCCGCCAAGGCAAGGTCTACACCGATCCGCAGAGCAAGGAAATCCTGGGGATTAACGCTGACGACATTGGCGGCGGCGATGTCGTGGCCATCGAAGGTGACGTCGCCACCCTGGAGTTGCAACGCACGACCCAGGAGGTCCGCCTCGGCGATCGCTTGTTCAGTGGTGAAGAGCACGCGATCAACTCGAACTTCATGCCCAGGGCACCGAGCCATGAAATCAACGGTTTGATCATCGATGTTCCGCGCGGGGTCACGCAGATCGGCGAGTTGGACGTGGTTACCCTGAACAAGGGGCAGCGCGACGGTCTGGCCGAAGGCAATCTGCTGGCAGTGATGAAAACCGGCGAAACAGTGCGGGACCGGATCACCGGCCAGCCGTTGAAAATTCCTGATGAGCGCGCCGGTCTGCTGATGGTTTTCCGTACCTACGACAAACTCAGTTATGGGCTGGTGCTTAGCGCTTCGCGCTCGCTGTCGGTGATGGACAAGGTACGAAATCCGTAGGAGTGCTTCACAAGTTACCAACAGAGTTATCCACAGCTTATTCCCGTTTGTACGGGTGCTCATAACGATCAAGGATGATCCATGTCGCTGCCTGCCGTTACACCGGTTTCCCCCGCGGAACTGGAAGCTCGTTTACGCCTGCACCGTTTGCCGGAACTCGGCCAGGCGCGCTTCAAGAAATTGCTCGAAGCCTTCGGCTCGGCATCCAAAGCCCTCAGTGCACCGGCCAGTGCCTGGCGCGCGCTGGGTTTGCCACTGGCCTGTTCCGAGGCCAGGCGTAGCGCTGAGATCCGTGACGGCGCCAGTCATGCATTGGCCTGGCTAGAGCATCCGGCCCAGCATTTGCTGATGTGGGACCAACCGGACTACCCGGCGCTGCTGGCACAAATCAGCGATGCACCACCGCTGTTATTTGTCGCCGGCGATCCCGGCATTCTGGAAAAACCACAACTGGCGATGGTTGGCAGCCGTCGCGCTTCCCGGCCGGGGATGGACACCGCTGCCGCGTTTTCCCGAAGCCTGGCGGGTGCCGGTTTTGTCATTACCAGCGGCCTGGCCCTGGGCATTGACGCCGCCGCACATCAGGCCGCGCTGGACATTGGCGGGCAAACGGTCGGTGTGCTCGGCACGGGGCTCGAGAAGTTTTATCCACAGAGAAATAGACGCCTTGCGGACGCCATGATCGCCTCGGGCAGCGCGGTACTTTCGGAGTTTCCGCTGGATGCAGGCCCCAGCGCCGGCAACTTCCCCCGGCGCAACCGGATCATCAGTGGTTTGTCCCTCGGAGTGCTGGTGGTCGAAGCCAGTGTCGCCAGCGGTTCACTGATCACCGCGAGGCTGGCGGCGGAACAGGGGCGCGAGGTGTTTGCGATGCCCGGGTCGATCCATCATCCCGGTGCCCGCGGCTGCCATCAGTTGATTCGCGACGGTGCGGTGCTGGTGGAAACCATCGAACATATCCTCGAAGCCTTGCGCGGCTGGCAACGACTGCCTTTATCCACGGAATCCTTCACCCCTGAAACGACTCACCCCCTGTTGAAGTTGCTGCATGCCGCACCTCTCACCAGTGAAGCGTTGGCCGACGCAAGCGGCTGGACCTTGCCGAAAGTGCTGGCGGCGTTGACGGAACTTGAAATGGACGGTCGCGCTATTTGCGAAAGCGGGCGCTGGTTTGCACGGGTGAGCTAGGTTTTATAAACAAGATCGGTAAACTGCGCAGAGCCTTATTCTGGAGAGTTTTTCATGGTCAACAGTTGGCGTGTGCAACAAGCCGCGCAAGCAATTCGCGCCGGGGCGGTGATTGCCTACCCAACCGAAGCAGTCTGGGGCCTGGGTTGCGACCCGTGGGACGAGGAAGCGGTGGAGCGACTGCTGCTGATCAAGGGGCGGTCTGAGGATAAAGGACTGATCCTGGTCGCCGACAACATCCGTCAGTTCGATTTCCTCTTCGATGACTTCCCCGAATTGTGGATGGACCGCATGGCCAGTACCTGGCCGGGGCCGAACACCTGGCTGGTGCCGCACCAGAACCTGCTGCCGCAGTGGATTACCGGCGTGCATGAAACTGTGGCGCTGCGGGTCAGTGATCACCCATTGGTGCGGGACTTGTGCGCGCTGGTCGGGCCGCTGGTATCGACGTCGGCCAACCCGCAGGGGCGCCCGGCGGCACGTACGCGGATTCGCGTCGAGCAGTACTTCCGTGGGCAGCTCGATCTGGTACTGGGTGGCAATCTGGGTGGGCGCAAGAACCCGAGCGTGATTCGCGATCTGGCGACCGGCAAGGTTGTGCGCCCGGATTGAGACCGGGTTAACCTCATTCGCGAGCAAGCCCGCTCCCACACTGGATCTTTGTCGTTCACAAATCCAGTGTGGGAGCGGGCTTGCTCGCGAAGGGGCCCTACCAGTCAACTACCCATTCAGGGCAACAGAACAACCGAACCCGTCGTACGCCGTGCCGACAACTCGGTCTGCGCCTTCGCCGCGTCAGCCAGTGGAAAACGCTGACTGATGTCCACGGTCAGCTTGCCGCTGATGATCATCTCGAACAACTCGTCGGCCATGCGTTGCAGGTTCTTGGCGTTGTTCGCATAAGTGCCCAGGGTTGGCCGGGTCACATACAGCGAGCCTTTCCCCGCCAGGATCCCCAGGTTCACGCCATCGACCGCGCCGGACGCATTGCCGAAACTCACCACCAGGCCACGCGGTGCGGCGCTGTCGAGTGACGTCAGCCAGGTGTCCTTGCCAACGCCGTCGTACACCACCGGGACTTTTTTGCCGTCGGTCAATTCCAGCACGCGCTGGGCGACGTTTTCATGGCTGTAGTCGATGGTCGCCCAAGCGCCGTTGGCCTTGGCCAGTGCGGCTTTCTCGGCCGAACTGACCGTACCGATCAGCTTCACGCCCAAGGCCCTCGCCCATTGGCAGGCCAGTGAGCCTACCCCGCCGGCTGCGGCGTGGAACAGGATGGTTTCGCCACCCTTGAGCTCGTAAGTCTGACGCAGCAGGTACTGCACGGTCAGGCCCTTGAGCATCATGCCTGCGGCCTGTTCGAAGCTGATGGCGTCCGGCAGTTTCACCAGATTGGCCTCGGGCAACACATGAACTTCGCTATAGGCGCCCAGAGGGCCGCTGCCATAGGCCACGCGATCACCAATCTTGAAGCGGGACACCTCGCTGCCTACCGCCTCGACCACGCCCGCACCCTCCGAGCCGAGGCCCGATGGCAGGGATGGCGGCGGGTAAAGGCCGCTACGGTAATAGGTGTCGATGAAGTTCAGGCCGATGGCCTTGTTGGTCACGCGCACTTCCTTCGGACCTGGCTCGGCGGGTTGGTAATCCACATACTCGAGCACTTCGGGGCCGCCATGGGCGCGAAACTGGATACGCTTTGCCATCTGAACTCTCCATAGGTCGTTTTACCAAGCGCCCTATCGGACTCCTAAGCTTGATCTTCGTCAACTGCGACGGGTGGACTTGCGATGGTATGCTACGGGCCCATTTGCGCTGACCCCCGCTCCAACGGAGCGCCGCGTAGTTTTGCCCGATTCAAGGTGATGACATGACGACCCGCACCGAGGCCGTAAAAGCCTACCTGCTCGACCTGCAAGACCGTATCTGCGCCGCCCTGGAAGCCGAAGACGGTGGCACGCAATTCGTCGAAGACGCCTGGACCAGGCCGGCCGGCGGTGGCGGTCGCACCCGCGTGATTGAAAACGGCACGGTGATTGAAAAGGGTGGCGTGAACTTTTCCCACGTCTTCGGCAGCGGTCTCCCTCCCTCAGCCAGCGCCCACCGGCCGGAACTGGCGGGCCGTGGTTTTGAAGCCTTGGGCGTGTCGCTGGTGATTCACCCGCACAACCCCCATGTGCCGACTTCCCACGCCAACGTGCGCTTTTTCATCGCTGAAAAAGAAGGTGAAGAACCGGTCTGGTGGTTTGGCGGCGGCTTCGACCTGACCCCGTATTACGGTAACGAAGAAGACTGCATCCACTGGCATCGCATCGCCGAGCAGGCCTGTGCGCCTTTCGGCCCGGACGTCTACCCGCGTTACAAGGCCTGGTGCGACAGCTACTTCCACATCAAGCATCGTCACGAGCCGCGTGGCATCGGCGGGTTGTTTTTCGACGACCTGAACGAGTGGGATTTCGACACCAGCTTCGCCTTCATGCGTGCCATCGGTGACGCGTACATCGATGCTTACCTGCCGATCGTGCAGCGCCGCAAGAACGACGCGTTCACCGCCCATCAGCGTGAGTTCCAGGAATTCCGCCGTGGCCGCTACGTTGAATTCAACCTGGTCTACGACCGCGGCACGTTGTTCGGCCTGCAATCGGGTGGGCGTACCGAGTCGATCTTGATGTCGCTGCCACCGCAAGTGCGCTGGGGCTACGACTGGAAGGCCGAGCCTGGCAGCGAAGAAGCGCGCCTGACCGAATACTTCCTGCAGGACCGCGATTGGTTGGCCGAAGCTTGAACGAGGAATCCTGATGGACCGTTATGTCGTATTCGGTAACCCGATTGGCCACAGCAAATCACCGTTGATCCACCGCCTGTTCGCCGAGCAGACCGCGCAAAAGCTGGACTACAACACGCTGCTGGCGCCGCTGGACGACTTTTCCACCTGTGCCCGGACGTTTTTCCTCGAAGGACGCGGCGCCAACGTGACGGTGCCGTTCAAGGAAGAGGCCTACCGGCTGGCGAACAGCCTGACGGCGCGGGCGCAGCGCGCCGGTGCGGTCAATACCTTGAGCAAACTGGCCGATGGCAGCCTGCTGGGCGACAACACCGACGGTGCCGGGCTGGTGCGGGACCTGACGGTTAACGCCGGATTCAGCCTCAAGGGCAAACGTATCCTGCTGCTCGGCGCTGGCGGCGCGGTGCGCGGTGCCCTGGAGCCGCTGCTGGCCGAGCAGCCGGCTTCGGTGATCATCGCCAACCGCACGGTGGACAAGGCCGAGCTGCTGGCGGAGCTGTTCTGCGATCTGGGGCCGGTCTCGGCCAGTGGCTATGACTGGTTGCAGGAGTCGGTGGACCTGATCATCAACGCGACTTCCGCGAGCCTCACGGGCGATGTGCCGCCGATTGCGCCGAGCCTGATCGAACCAGGCAAAACGGTGTGCTACGACATGATGTACGGCAAGGAGCCGACCTCATTCTGCCGCTGGGCCAGCGAACACGGGGCGGCGGTGGTGATGGATGGCTTGGGGATGTTGGCCGAGCAGGCCGCGGAAGCGTTTTTCCTGTGGCGCGGCGTGCGACCGGATACAACGCCGGTGCTGGCTGAACTTCGCCGGCAATTGGCCCTTTAAAAGCTTCGCGAGCAGGCTCGCTCCCACAGGGGGTCACCAAGAACCTGTGGGAGCGAGCCTGCTCGCGAATGGCGCGACACCGATTTCGGCTCAGTCCTCAAACTGAATCGGGCACTTTTCCGCGCCCTCAAGCTTCCTAAGCTCTTCCACCACCTGCGGCCGGGCCCGGCGCAAGGTCAGGCTGCGGTCCTGGCGCAGCAATCGTCGCGCCTCCTGGTGCAGCATTTCCACCCCTGAGTAGTCGATGAAGTTGATCTGCTGCGCCTCGATCACCACGCGCGCGCCGTGCATGCGTTGCAGGCGTACTTGCAGGTAGTGGCTGGCACCGAAAAAGATCGAACCGCCAACCCGCAGAATGTCCTCATCGCCATCACGTACATGCTGCACCCGTGGCTGCGATGTGCGTTTGAGATAGAAAAAAAGCGAGGCCAATACGCCGGCGTAGATCGCCGTCTGCAATTCCAGCAGCAGCGTAGCGACGCAGGTCAGCGCCATGACCACGAACTCGGCGCGGCTGACCCGCAACAACGCGCGAATGCCGCGATGGTCCACCAGGCCCCAGGCGATCAACAGAATGCTGCCGGCCATGGCCGGAATCGGGATATGCGCGATCAGGCTCGCGCCGAAGATCGCGAACAGCGCAACCCACAATGCCGAAAAAATCCCGGCCAGTGGCGAACAGGCGCCCGCTTCATAGCTCAGGCCTGAGCGAGTGAAAGAGCCGGCCGACAGCGATCCGGAAAAAAACGCGCCGACCATGTTCGACAAGCCCTGGGCGCGAACTTCCTGGTTGGCGTCGAGTAGTTGCTGCGAACGTGCCGAGATCGAGCGGGCAATCGACAGGCTGGTGACCAGCCCGAGCATGCCAACCGCCACGGCGCTGGGCAGCAGGCGCAGGATCAGATCGAGATCCAGCGGCAACGGACTGAAAGGCGGCAGCTTGCCGGTGAAGGCGCTGACCAGTTGCACATGGCCGAACATCGACGGCCAAAGCCAGGCCAGCAGTCCGCCAAGGATCAGGGTGATCAGTAGCGTCGGCCAGCGTGGCAACCACAGTTTGAGGAGCACGCCCACCACCACCGTTGCCAGCCCCAGCGCCAGCGAAGGTTTGTCGATTTCGCCGAGATGGCGCAATAACGTGATGAAACTGTCCAGCGCGGTGGCTTGGCTGGGCAAGTCAAGTCCCAGCAGGTTAGGCAATTGACCGATGGCAATCACCACGGACGCCCCAAGGGTGAAGCCGAGCACCACCGAGTGCGAGACGAAATTCACCAGCGCGCCAAACCGCAGCAAACCCAGCAGCCATTGAAAGATGCCGGCCAGGAAGGTGAGCAACAGGATCACGGTGACGTAGTCCTGCGTCGCCGGAACGGCCAGAGGACTGACGCTGGCGTACAGGACAATCGAGATGGCCGCTGTAGGACCGCAGATCAAATGCCACGACGAACCCCAGAGGCAGGCGATCAGCACCGGGATGATTGCGGCATAGAGGCCGTATTCCGGAGGGAGGCCGGCAATCAGCGCGTAGGCAATGGATTGCGGCAACGCCAGAATTGCGCCGCTGAGGCCGACGACCAGGTCGCGCCCGACGCTGGCGCGGGTTTGCTTGGGCAACCAACTGAGGAATGGAAAGAGTGAATGGCGGCTTGGCAGGGCCATGGGGCCTCTCGGTCGGGAATTTTGCGCAAGGGTAGCAGGACATGATCTGTGGGAGCGGGCTTGCTCGCGAAGGCGGTGGGTCAGACAACATTAATGTCGACTGATCCACCGCCTTCGCGAGCAAGCCCGCTCCCACAAGTATTGGTTACAACTTGGCTTTGACCGCCGGCAGCGCGTCCTTGCCATCCACGGTCTTCACTCCATCAAGCCACTTGTCCAGCACCGCAGGGTTGGCCTTGATCCACGCCCTGGCTGCGTCGGCGTTGCTGACCTTGTTGTTCACCACCTCGGCCATGATGCTGTTTTCCATATCCTGGGTGAAACTCAGGTTGGTCAGCAGTTTGCCAACGTTCGGGCAGGCCTGTGCATAACCTTTGCGGGTCAGTGTGTGCACGCTGCCGGTGTCACCGAAGTACTTCTCGCCACCCTTGAGGTAATGCATTTTCAGTTGCACGTTCATCGGGTGCGGGGTCCAGCCGAGGAAGGTCACGAATTTCTGCTTTTTCACCGCGCGGGACACTTCCGCCAGCATGGCTTGCTCGCTGGATTCGACCAGTTTCCACTGGCCCATGTCGAAATCGTTTTTCTTGATGATCTCTTGCAGCGAGATGTTCGCCGGTGCACCGGAGCCGATGCCGTAGATCTTGCGGTCGAACTTGTCGGCGTATTTGTTCAGGTCGGCAAAGTTATGCACACCTGCATTCCATACGTAATCCGGAACAGCGAGGGTGAATTCGGTGCCGTCGAGGTTCTTCGCCAGTTGCGTGACATCGCCGTTGGCGACGAATTTGTCATAGAAGCCCTGCTGTGCCGGCATCCAGTTACCCAGGAACACATCGACCTGGCCATCCTTGAGCCCGCCAAAAGTGATCGGAACCGCGAGGGTGTCGATCTTGGCCTTGTAGCCCATGCCGTCCAGCAGAAACCCGGTGATAGCGTTGGTCGCGGCGATGTCGCTCCAACCCGGGTCGGCCATCTTCACCGTCTCGCAACTCTGATCGGCAAACGCCGATGCACTGCCCAGAGCCAGGAGCCCGACCGTCAGTACTGTGGATAACCTTTGCATGGACTTCCCCTTAACGTTATTGGTTTTGGCAGGGTTGTGGATAACGTGCTTTACGTTCCAGATCGTCGAGGTCGATGTGGTTGCGCATGTATTGCTGACTGGCGTCCACCAGCGGCTGGTGATCCCAGCTCTTCAGCTTGCCGAGGGTCAGCGCCTCGGCTACGAAACGCCGGCGTCGCTGGCTGGCGAGCACCTGCTGGTGGATGGCTGGAATATTCCACTTCGCCCGCGCCTCAGCGAGAAAATCGTCGAACAGCTGGCGATGTTGCGGCGAATGGCTGAGTTCTTCCAGTTCGCGAGGGTCATTGTGTACGTCGAAGAGCAGACAAGGGTCGTCTTCGCTATAGATGAATTTATAGGCACCGCGGCGGATCATCATCAGCGGGCTGATGGTGCCTTCGGCCATGTATTCACCGAACACTTCATCGTGGCCGCCCTGCCCTTGCAGGTGCGGCACCAGCGAGCGGCCGTCCAGCGGCAGGCCCGGTTCCAGCGAGCCGCCGGCCAGTTCGACGAATGTCGGCAACAGGTCCGCCGTGGAAACACTGGCGCTGACCCGGCCGGCCCCGAACTGTCCCGGTGCGCTGATCAGTAGTGGCACCCGTGCGGCCATTTCATACCAGTGCATTTTGTACCAGAGGCCGCGCTCGCCGAGCATGTCGCCGTGGTCACCGGAAAACACGATGATGGTGTCGTCGATCAACCCGGTATCTTCCAAGGTTTGCAGGAGTTTGCCGACGTTGCTGTCGATATAGCTGCACGCGCCGAAATAGGCGCGGCGGGCATCGCGAATCTTATCCACAGGCAGTGGCTTGTCCCACAGGTCATAGACCTTGAGCAAACGTTGCGAGTGCGGATCGAGATCATGCGGGTCCGGGGTTGCAGGCAGCGGGATATCGGCATCGTCGTACAAATCCCAGAAAGCCTTGGGAATCGTGTACGGATCGTGTGGGTGAGTCATGGAAACGGTCAGGCAGAACGGCTGGTCGCCATCCTCGCGGATATGGTCGAACAGGTACTGCTGGGCCTTGAATACCACCTCTTCGTCGAAATCCAGCTGGTTGGTGCGCACGCACGGGCCGGCTTGCAGCACCGAGGACATGTTGTGGTACCAGGTCGGACGCACGTCCGGCTCATCCCAGTTCACTGCCCAGCCGTAGTCGGCCGGGTAGATGTCACTGGTCAGGCGCTCTTCGTAGCCGTGCAACTGGTCCGGCCCGCAGAAATGCATCTTGCCCGACAGGGCGGTGCGGTAGCCGAGGCGGCGTAAATAATGGGCATAGGTCGGTACGTCGGCGGGGAAGTCGGCAGCGTTGTCGTAGGCGCCGATCTTGCTCGGCAACTGGCCGCTGACCAGGGTGAAACGCGACGGCGCACACAGGGGGCTGTTGCAATAAGCCGAGTCGAACACCACGCCTTGTGCGGCGAGGCGGCTGAGATTGGGCAGCTTGATGGGCGATGGACCGTAGAACGGCAACATTGGCGCGGCCATTTGATCGGCCATGATGAAAAGAATGTTCTTGCGCTTCATGTGATCGCGGCATTCCATAGTGGATGTTTATGCGAGAGTGCTGGCTTCGAGAATGAAACCCAAGCTCTTCGCGGTAAAGCCCATGCACGGCAATGACTAGGATAAGCGCAGCTTATGTATGACTCCCTGGGTGACCTGTCACTGGATCTGCTTCGTGCCTTCGAAGCGGCAGCCCGTCAGCGCAGCTTTACCGCGGCGGCGGTTGAACTCGGCACCACGCAGCCGGCCATCAGTCAGCAGATCAAGCGCCTTGAAGAACAACTGGCGACCCGATTGTTCGATCGCATTTATCGCGGTATCGAGCTGACTGAAGCCGGGCTGATACTTTTTCAGCAGGTTCAGCTCGGATTGCAGAATATCGACGCAGGATTGAGCGCAATCAGTGCCCAGCAACAGCATGAAGTGCTGCAGGTGGCCACGGATTTTGCCTTCGCCGCCTATTGGTTGATGCCGCGTCTGCATCGCTTTCACGCGGCCAATCCGCAGGTGGATGTCAGCCTGGTCACCAGTGAGCGCAGCCATAACATGCTACGTACCGATATCGACGTGGCGGTACTGTTCGGTGATGGCCGCTTCAAGCAGGGTGAAAGCCATTGGCTGTTCAGTGAGGAAGTGTTTCCGGTGTGCAGCCCGCAGTTGCTCAGTGAGCGTTCCCTGCCTTTGCCCCCCCAGGTCTTGCTCGAGTTTCCGTTGCTGCATCTGCGCGGGGAAAACAGCAGTAACTGGTTCGACTGGAGCGGCGTATTCCGCGAATTGGGCATCACCTCGCCCCCGGCGCCCGGGCAACTGCGTTTCGACAATTACACCTTGCTGATTCAGGCGGCGATTGGTGGTCAGGGCGTGGCCATCGGCTGGCGCCACCTTGTGGATAACTTGCTGGCGCAAGGGTTGTTGTGTCGACCGATCGGCGAAACGGTGATGTCCCGGCTGGGCTATTACGTGGTTTTGCCCCAGCGTAAACGGCGTGGGGTGTTGATCCAGCAGTTTGTGGATTGGTTGATGGCTGAACAGGCGGGCAGCGCGGAGTCGTTGACGGGGTTGGCGTTTCCTTCGATTGCGGTTTGAGCGTCAAAAGATCGCAGCCTTCGGCAGCGCCTGTAGGAGCTGCCGAAGGCTGCGATCTTTCAAGGTTCCGAGGTCGCGATGAAACTGACGTGTTCGCGGATGTGCAGTTTCAGGTGCAATTCATCGGCAATGCCCACGGCGGTGCGAGCCAATCGCCCGAGCGGTTCGGCCAGCCCCGGTTCGAGGTTGCCACCGGGTTTGGCGAAATGTTCGATGGTCAGCCCCGGTACCCCGCGCGGTTCGTTAACCAGCGTCCACTGCAAAGGACTGCTTTGAAGCGCCTCGCGGATTTCCTCTGCGGCGTGACGTTGCAGGCTGTCCTCGAGCTCCGGCTCGTCCAGCACCGCGAAATCTCCAACCAGAAACAGCCGGGCAACGCCTGCTCCTTGCAGGCCTTCAATCAAGGCGTCGACTGCCAGCACTTGCTCGACCGGACCCGGCACGATGGTTTTTTCCACGTGTTCGCTGTTGAACGGTAAGCCAGGAGCGTCCAGTAAGCAGACGACCACGGAGCTGCCGGCCACACTCTGCTTGACCCGTTGCGCGTCGAACAGGTCGCCAGTCTTGGTGCGCAGCCCCGGTCGGGGTGCCAGCGCATTGAGGTCATCGAGAATCGCGATCACTTCATGCTGACGCCTTAGCATTTCAGCCATCAGCGCACTGCCCAGGCTACTCATGGCACCATAAAGCACCACTTTCACAACGGGGGTTTCGGCATTTTTCATGGCTGAACCCTTTTTCCAGCGTCTATATGACGTGTGACCCGCAGGAAAGGGTGAGGGTTCGAACAGCTTTCAGGGGGATTGCAATGCAGCAGATCACGGGCTATCACGCCCATGTTTACTTCGATGCCGACTCGATCGGGCAGGCGCGGGCCCTGTGTGAGCGGGCGGCGCAATTGTTTCCAGTGAAAATGGGCCGTGTGCACGAGCGCCCGGTCGGTCCGCACCCGGACTGGAGCTGCCAGTTGGCGTTCGAGCCACAGGTGCTGGGCGACGTGCTGCCGTGGCTGGCGCTCAACCGCAAGGGCCTGGTGGTGTTTTTACACCCGGACACCGGCGACGATCTGCGTGACCACACCGAGCATGCGATCTGGATGGGTGCGATTCGACCGCTGGACCTGTCTATTTTTTGATCAGAGTGTTTCTTCAGCCTCGCCGGGCAGGTGTTCGTCCAGATGCAGCCACGGCAAGCGGCTGTCGGTCCAGATGTGTCGCTGTGCCGGTGCCTGCTCGGGGTGGTCGAGGGTGGCGATGGTCAGGTCGATGCTGTCCGGGCTCAGGTGAGTTACCACCGCCAGTTGCGCCCCGCAGTGACCGCAGAAATAACGCGCGCAGGTGGATGAAGAGTCGTAGCGCGATGGCGTCCCGGCCAGCCATTGAAAGGCGGATGCCGGCACGGTGATCCAGGTGGTCACGATGCCGCCGCTGACCCGTCGGCAAATCGAACAATGACAGTGGACGATATCGTGCAGTGGCCCGCTGAATTGATAGCGCAGCTGCCCGCAGTGGCAACCGCCGGTGTGAACATTGTTCATGAGATTCCTCCTGCTGCGTAATGACTGACGCCTTCGCGAGCAAGCCCGCTCCCACATTGGCTTTGTGTACGACACAGATCCAGTGTGGGAGCGGGCTTGCTCGCGAAGGCCGTAACCCGGTTCACCTCCCTGCCCCCGTCCGACGACCGGTCGTGCATCCGGTCAAAGCTTTCAACTGCGAAAGCTGGCTGAAAGCTTCCCCGATTAGGATCGCCGCCACTACCGGCAAAAGACCGGTGGCCAATGCGAGTGTTTGATTGCTCGAAAGGCCCATTTAACAACAACAATGGTGATTCTGATGCCCTCTCCTACCCGCCACTTCGCTGAGCCTCCGTCCGTACATCTCGTGCTTCCCGTTCTGCGCTGATCCCGCCCGATCCGCCCATTCCCTAGCCGCGCTACGCCTGGAGTACTCCCATGCTGACTTTCCTTGGCTTCGCCATGGTCATCACGTTCATGTTCCTGATCATGACCAAGCGCCTGTCTGCGCTGATCGCCCTGATCCTCATTCCAATCATCTTCGCCCTGTTCGGCGGCTTCGGCCCCAAAATCGGCCCGATGATGCTCGAAGGCATCACCAAGCTCGCGCCGACCGGCGTGATGCTGATGTTCGCTATCTTGTATTTCGCCCTGATGATCGACTCCGGCCTGTTCGACCCGGCCGTGCGCAAGATCCTCAAAATGGTCAAGGGCGACCCGCTGAAAGTTTCGGTCGGCACCGCTGTACTGGCGCTCGTCGTTTCCCTCGATGGTGACGGCGCGACCACTTACATGATCTGTGTGGCCGCCATGCTGCCGCTCTACAGCCGTATCGGCATGAGCCCGCGGATCATGGCCGGCCTGATCATCCTCGCCGGTGGCGTGATGAACATGACCCCATGGGGCGGCCCGACCGCCCGTGCCGCCAGCGCACTGCACGTGGACCCGTCGGCTATTTTCGTACCGATGATCCCGGCGATGCTGGCCGGTGTGGTGGCGATCCTGGCCATCGCTTACTTCTACGGCAAACGTGAACGTGCGCGCCTGGGTGAACTGCACCTGGTGGGCGATGAAGTCGACCACAGCGAAATCAGTGTTTCGCAGTTCCCGGATGCCCGTCGTCCGAAGCTGATATGGTTCAACGGCGCCCTGACGCTAGGCCTGATGTGCACCCTGATCGCCGGCCTGCTGCCGTTGCCGGTGTTGTTCATGGTGGCGTTCAGTATCGCCATGATCGTCAACTATCCTTGCCTGCAACAGCAGAAGGATCGCGTTGCGGCTCACGCCGGTAGCGTACTGGCCGTGGTCGGGCTGATCTTTGCGGCCGGCATCTTCACAGGTATCCTGACGGGCACCGGCATGGTCGATGCCATGTCGAAAAGTCTGTTGTCGGTGATTCCGGATTTCCTCGGCCCGTACCTGGCAGTGATCACGGCGCTGGTAAGCATGCCGTTCACCTTCTTCATGTCGAACGATGCATTTTATTACGGCGTGTTACCAGTACTTGCCGAAGCCGCCAGTCACTACGGTATAACCGCGGTGGAAATGGCACGTGCCTCGATCGTCGGTCAGCCCGTCCACCTGTTGAGCCCGCTGGTTCCATCGACCTATCTGTTGGTGGCCCTGGCCGGTATCGATTTCGGTGACCACCAGCGCTTCACCCTGAAGTGGGCAGTGCTGGTTTGTATCTGCATACTGATTGCTGCACTGCTGTTGGGGACTTTCCCGATGTTCAGCACCCTATAAGCCCAAGACTCACCACTTCGGGTCCAGGCTTCGCTGTTTGAAGCCCGGGCCCTTTGTGGTTTAACAATCGCTCAAAGGAATACACATGGAATGGCTGACCAACCCTGAAATCTGGGTTGCCTTCTTAACCCTGACCGCCCTGGAAATCGTCCTGGGCATCGATAACATCATCATGATTTCGATCCTGGTCAGCCGCATGCCCAAACACATGCAGGCGCGCACCCGGATTTTCGGTCTGGCGCTGGCCATGATCACGCGAATTCTGCTCCTGCTGTCGATCACCTGGGTCATGCGCCTGACCGACGACCTGTTCGTCATGTTCGGCCAGGGCATCTCCGGACGTGACCTGATCCTGTTCTTCGGTGGTCTGTTCCTGCTGTGGAAGAGCTCGCAAGAGATGTACCACGCCCTGGAAGGTGAAGACGAAACCAACGAAGAGCCTTCGGGCAAGGGCGGCAACTTCCTCTACACCATCATCCAGATCGCGATCATCGACATCGTGTTCTCCCTGGACTCGGTCATCACAGCGGTCGGCATGGTCTCCCACGTACCGGTCATGGTCGCGGCGATCATCGTGGCGGTGTTGGTGATGATGTGGGCTTCCGGCACCATCAGCGAGTTCATCGACAAGCATCCGTCGCTGAAGATGCTGGCGCTGTCGTTCCTGTTGATCGTCGGTACCGTGCTGATTGCCGAATCCCTGGACGTGCACGTGCCAAAAGGCTACGTCTACTTCGCCATGGCGTTCTCGCTGGCGGTGGAAGCGATCAACATCAAGATGCGCACTGCCATCGCGAAAAAGAAGAAACAGCAGGATCCGGTAAAACTGCGCAAGGACATTCCGGGCCAGTAACCCGGTAGCGCTAAATACGCAAAACCTGTGGGAGCGAGCTTGCTCGCGATGGCGGTCCGTCAGTCAACATCGATGTTGGATCTGATGGCCTCATCGCGAGCAAGCTCGCTCCCACAGTGCTTTGTGTGGCTGGAAGATCGCCGTTTTCATGACAGTTTTGTTTCAATCCCCTCTTTGGCTATGCGATGCTGGCGCGCAGACCGTTAGCCAACTACAGCTTAAGTACAGAACGTAGAACGTCGCGCGGTACCGTTAACTTGCTCCTTTGGGGCGCTACACCACAGGGGGTCATTATGCTCACCCTGCTCAATTTGCTTTCCGCCGTGGCCCTGCTGATCTGGGGTACGCACATCGTCCGAACCGGCATCCTGCGGGTCTACGGCACCAATTTGCGTCATGTCATCAGCCATAACATGGCCAACCGCTGGCTGGCTTTCGCCTCCGGGATCGCCGTGACGGCGATGGTCCAGAGCAGCAACGCCACTGCCATGCTCGTTACCTCCTTTGTCGGCCAGGGTCTGATGGCGCTGACCCCGGCGCTGGCCACCATGCTTGGCGCGGACGTTGGTACAGCGCTGATGGCGCGGGTGCTGACGTTCGATCTGTCGTGGCTGTCGCCATTGCTGATTTTTGTCGGGGTGATTTTCTTTTTGTCACGCAAGCAGACCCGGCTCGGGCAGTTGGGCCGTGTCGCCATTGGCTTGGGGTTGATCATTCTGGCGCTGCAACTGATTGTCGAGGCGGCGCATCCGATTACTCATGCCAAAGGGGTGAAGGTGATTTTCGCCTCGCTCACCGGCGACATCCTGCTCGATGCTCTGGTCGGGGCACTGTTCGCGATGATTTCCTATTCCAGCCTGGCCGCCGTGCTGCTGACCGCGACCCTGGCGGGTGCCAATGTGATCAGCCTGCCGGTGGCCATCGGGCTGGTGATCGGCGCCAATATCGGTAGCGGCGTACTCGCTTTCCTCAGCACCAGTATGCAGAACGCCGCCGGACGCCAAGTGGCGCTGGGCAGCCTGTTGTACAAACTGATTGGTCTTTTATTGATCATTCCGGTGCTCGACCCGTTGGTGCACTGGCTCGATGGCCTGGATTTCAGCCCTCAGGAAATGGTCATTGGCTTTCACCTGCTCTACAACACTGTGCGCTGCCTGATCCTGCTGCCCAGCCTCGAACCGATGGCCAGGTTTTGCGCCTGGGTGCTGCCGGAGCGCCCGCTGGCCAACGGCACGGCCAAGCCCCGGCATCTTGACCCCACGGCGTTGGTCACGCCCGGTCTGGCGCTGGCCAACGCGGCCCGGGAAACCTTGCGCATGGGCGACCTGATCGACAACATGCTCGAAGCCATGCTCGACGTGTTGCATGGCAAGCAAACCGCAGTCACCCAGGAAGTCCGCCGCCTGAGCGACGATGTCGAAGCGCTCTACAGCGCGATCAAGTTGTACCTGGCGCAAATGCCCCGGGAAGACCTCAGTGATCAGGACAGCCGGCGCTGGGCGGAAATCATTGAGCTGGCGATCAACCTGAAGCTCTCCAGCGACTTGATCGAACGCATGCTGCGCAAGATTCAGCAGCAGAAAACCTCGCAGCGCCGGTCGTTTTCCGACGTCGGGCTGGAGGAACTGACCGGACTGCACACTCAGTTGATTTCCAGCCTGCGGCTCGGGATGTCGGTGTTTCTAAGTGGTGACCCGGAAAGTGCGCGCCAACTGGTGCGTGAAAAACGTCGTTTCCGCGCACAGGAACGGCGTCTGGCCCACGCTCATGTCAGCCGTTTGCAACGTAAAATCGTGCAAAGTATCGAAACCAGCTCGTTGCACCTGGAGCTGATCGCCGACATGAAGCGTCTGAATTCGCTGTTTTGCAGCAGTGCCT
Organism: Pseudomonas sp. GNP012; assembly: GCF_054343835.1. Classification (NCBI taxonomy): domain Bacteria; kingdom Pseudomonadati; phylum Pseudomonadota; class Gammaproteobacteria; order Pseudomonadales; family Pseudomonadaceae; genus Pseudomonas; species Pseudomonas sp. GNP012. Next base: position 5,471,349 of record NZ_JBTGUU010000001.1, read on the forward strand.
ACGTGGTGCTGGAAACATCGGACACCGGTGCGCTGGTGGTCGACGATTTGAGCGACATCACTCATTCACCCTGAACGTCCACAGTCGCCTGAAGTCTGTTGAACTTACGCTGGTCGTATGGAAGCTTGTTATGCGTTGTCTGTTGTTCGTCTGCCTGTTGCTTGGTTCACTCCCGTCATTCGCCCTGGATCGCTTTCAGGTCGAGGGCTACACGCTGCGCAATGGCTTGCAGTTGCTGCTCAAGCCCGGCACTGATCGCGGGCATGTGGCAATCCGGCTGGTGGTCGGCGTTGGCCTGGACGATTTCGGCTGCGAAGAAAAGGAATTGCCGCATCTGCTGGAACACCTGTTGTTCAGCGGCATCGACGCCAGTGGCGAAGGCGGCCTGGAGGAGCGCATGCAGGCCTTGGGCGGTGAGTGGAATGCCTTCACCAGCAATGCCGATACGACTTTCGTCATCGAGGCCCCGGCGAAAAACCAGCGCAAGGTACTCGACCTGTTGCTGGCGCTGCTGACCCAGACCCGCTTCGACGACAGTGCGATCAACGCGGCCAAGCAAGTGGTCGAGCGTGAAGATGGCGGCCACTACTCGCACCTGCAACGCTGGCTCGATCGTCAAGACCTCGGCCACACGGCCAGCAACCAGTTGGCCGTCGAGTTGGGCCTCAAATGCCCGGAGCGTGCGCAAGTCGATGGCCTGACCCGTGAACAACTGGAACAGGTGCGCAAGGACTGGTATGCGCCGAACAACATGACCCTGATCGTGGTCGGCGACCTCGACAAGTTGCTGCCAGCCTATCTGGAACGGGCCTATGGCGCGCTGGAAGCGATCCCCCCCGGCGAGCATCCGCCGCTACCGCAAATCCAGGCCAGCGCCGCCCATGAGCGCACCTTGACCCGTGGTCTGGTCGGCAACGGCGCCAAGTTGCACTGGCTGGTGCCGGAGCCGGTGCTGGAAGATGGGCACGACCAAACCTTCGATTTACTCAAGGACTATCTGGATTGGGCGCTCTATCGCCAGCTGCGCCTGGCTCATGGTTTGTCCTACGGCCCGTGGGCGGAACGTGAAGTGTTCGGCGGCGTGGGTTTCATGAGCCTCAATGCCGACCTTGAACGCGACGACGTGCCCGAGGCCGAACAAGTGCTCGACGACTTGAAGGCCGGACTGCTCAGGGACGGCCTCAATGCCGACACCTTCAACCGCCTGAAGCAGGCTGCGATCGCCCGCCAGGCCTGGGCCGTACAAGGCAACAGTGCGTTGGCCGACTACTACTGGAGCGCCATCGGAAACTACGAGGACGGCCGTTTCGCCAACCCGTCCCGGGAGCTGCAAGGGGTGACGCTGGAAGAGGCGAACAAGGCCGTGCGTGAACTGCTGTTGCAGCCGGGGTATTTGCGGATCGAGAAGCCGTTGTTCAGCTATGACCAGTTGATGTGGTTGGTGGTTGGTGGGGTGGGCTTGATCGTGTTGATGCTGGTGGGCTGGCGTTTGCATCGCAGGAAGTAACTATTCTGTTTGGCAAGAAAACTCCTTGTGGGAAACACAATCCTCTGTGGGAGCGAGCTTGCTCGCGATGAGGCCATGTCATTTAACATCAAAGTTGACTGATCCGCCGCCATCGCGAGCAGGCTCGCTCCCACAGGTTGCGTGGTGCAACTGACCGCAAACTCTCGCCACAAGGCCGCACCAGCGGTACCCTGTCGAGGTTTTTTCCTACAACCACTGTGAACCCGCCGAATGCAAAACCTGCCCCGTTTCGTACAGCGCATCCTCGAATTGATGAAGCGCTACCCCGGGGTCATTGCGCTCGCTGGTTTCATCTCCGGGGTAGGCAGTTTCATCCTGGTCGATCGCCAGCAAGGCCTGGCGAGCTGGATCACCACCATCATGCTGATCAGCTGGATCTGGCTGATGCTGGAGAACAGCCTGACCAAGTTGTTCACACGCATTTTCAAGCGCGAAATCCCGGAACCCTTGCTGCGTTACGCAACGCAGATGATCCATCAGGAAAGCCTGTTTTTTGTCCTGCCGTTCTTCTTCATCACCACGACGTGGAACAGCGGCCAGTTGTTTTTCACCGGGCTGCTGGGCGTCGCGGCACTGATTTCGATCATCGACCCGCTGTACTACAAGTGGCTGGCTCCACGACGCTGGGCGTTTCTCGCCCTGCACACCTTGACCCTGTTCGCCGCGCTGCTCACCGCGTTGCCGGTGATCATGCACCTGACCACAGCGCAAAGTTTCAAATGGGCACTGGGTATCTCGGTGCTGCTGTCGTTCCCGAGCCTGGCGTCGATCTTCCCGATTCGTACCCTGCGCAGTGCACTGGCGATTTTGAGTATCACTCTGGGCATTGGCGCCGTCGGGTGGGGGTTGCGCTCGTGGGTGCCACCGGCGACGCTGTGGATGACCGACGTGGCCATCAGTACGCAAATGCAGGACCGCACGCCTGGCGCCAGCCTCGACGAAGTCAGTGCCGAGCAGATTCGCAACGGCGGGCTTTACGCCTACACCGCGATCAATGCCCCGCGTGGCCTGGACGAGCGGATTTATCACGTCTGGCAGTTCAACGGCAAAGAGGTCGACCGTATCCCTCTGGATATTCGTGGCGGGCGCAAGGAAGGTTACCGGGCCTGGACCCACAAGCAGAATTTCCCGGGCAACCCGGCCGGCAAATGGCAGGTCCGGGTGCTGACCGAAGATGGCCAGGTCATCGGCGTGCTGCGTTTCAAGGTCAAGGACAGCACAGCGATCAAAGAAAAGTAGTGCGGTTCGTGCTATTACGTAGAGCTGCCTAATCACTGAACAAGCACGGAGCTTATGATCAGCAGCACGATGGCCGGCAATGCCCAGTTGGACACGTCGCTCACTCCTGCACGGTTGCGGGTGACGGGCGACTGGACGCTTGCCCATTACGCTGACCTCAAGCTGTTGAGCGAAAAACTCCACGGCCAGTACGACACCAACACCCCCATTGACCTCAATGGTCTCGGCGCCCTCGACACCGCCGGCGCCTCGCTGTTGGTTGAGTTGCTCGGCTCCGAGCGCCTCGGTCGCTCCGCCGAACATCCTGATTGCACGCTCTCCGCCGCTGATCGGGCGTTGCTGCAAACCGTCTACTGCTCGTTGACCGATTTCTGCGTACCTATCAAGGAACCGGAAGTCAGCGTTTCCATTCAGTTGCTGACCCGCATTGGCCGCGCGGTGGACACCGTCTGGCAGGACACCCTGCAACTGCTGGGTTTCGTTGGCCTGATCATCGAAACCATCGCCCGCGGCCTGTTCCGTCCCAAGCGCTGGCGCGTCACGCCGATGATCGCCCACATCGAACAGACCGGTCTCGACGCCGCGCCCATCGTTGCCCTGCTGACTTTTCTGGTGGGCGCCGTGGTGGCGTTCCTCGGGTCGACGGTGTTGGCCACCTTCGGCGCCACGGTCTTCACCGTGGACCTGGTGGGATTTGCCTTCCTGCGTGAATTCGGTGTGTTGCTGACGGCAATCCTGATGGCCGGGCGCACCGCCAGTGCGTTCACGGCGCAAATCGGTTCGATGAAGGCCAACGAGGAAATCGACGCCATCCGCACTTTGGGCCTCGACCCCGTGGAGTTGCTGGTGGTGCCGCGGGTCCTGGCGTTGCTGATCGCCCTGCCGATGCTGACCTTTCTGGCGATGCTGTCGGGGATTATCGGCGGCGCGGTGGTCTGTGCGGTGAAGCTGGATATCTCGCCGGCGATGTTCATCTCGCTGTTGCAATCGGACATCGGCGTTCAGCACTTTCTGGTGGGGATCGTCAAAGCCCCGATCTTCGCCTTCCTCATCGCCGCCATCGGTTGCCTCGAAGGCTTCAAGGTCAGTGGTAGCGCTGAATCTGTGGGCGCGCACACCACGTCGAGTGTGGTGCAGTCGATTTTCGTGGTGATCGTGATGGATGCGGTCGCTGCGATGTTTTTCATGGAGATGGGTTGGTGAGTCGTATCCCCAGAGCGCCCTCCGAGGCGGTGATTGAAGTCCGTGGACTGTGCAACCGCTTTGGAAGCCAGAGCGTGCACGAGAACCTCGACCTGGATTTGTACAAGGGTGAAATCCTCGCCGTGGTTGGCGGCTCCGGCAGCGGCAAATCGGTGCTGCTGCGCAGCATTGTCGGGCTGCGCCAACCCAGCGAAGGGGTGGTGAAAGTCTTCGGCAAGAACCTGCCGACCTTGCCGGAGCACGAGCGCTCGCTGGTGGAACGGCGATTTGGCGTGCTGTTCCAGAAAGGCGCGCTGTTCTCTTCGCTCACCGTGACCGAGAACGTCGCCCTGCCACTGATCGAGCACGCAGGCCTGAGCCGCAACGACGCCGAGCATCTGGCGGCAGTGAAAATGGCCCTGGCCGGATTGCCGCTGTCGGCAGCAGAGAAGTACCCGGCGTCGCTGTCCGGCGGCATGATCAAGCGTGCCGCGCTGGCCCGGGCATTGGCGCTGGACCCGGACATTCTGTTTCTCGACGAGCCCACCGCCGGTCTCGACCCGATCGGCGCTGCCGCGTTCGACCAATTGATCCTGACCCTGCGCGATGCCCTGGGCCTGAGTGTCTTTCTGGTAACCCACGACCTCGACACGCTCTACACCATCACCGACCGGGTGGCGGTGCTGGCGCAGAAAAAGGTGCTGGTGGCGGACGCCATCGACAAGGTCTCGGAAACCAACGATCCGTGGATTCACGAATACTTCCATGGCCCTCGCGGCCGCGCGGCATTGACGGCCGCCCAACAGCTCAACGAGGTCTGACATGGAAACCCGAGCCCATCATGTATTGATCGGCCTGTTCACCGTGATTGTGGTGACGGCCGCGCTGTTGTTCGGTCTGTGGCTGGCGAAGTCCAGTGTCGACACCGAGTTCAAGGACTACGAGGTTGTGTTCAACGAGGCGGTCAGCGGTTTGTCCAAGGGCAGTTCGGTGCAGTACAGCGGGATCAAGGTCGGCGATGTGATCTCGCTGCGCCTGGACCCGAAAGACCCGCGCCGGGTGTTGGCGCGAATTCGTCTGGCTGGCGATACCCCGGTCAAGGAAGACACCCAGGCCAAACTGGCCCTGACCGGCGTTACCGGGACCTCGATCATCCAGCTCAGCGGCGGCACACCACAGAGCCCGACGCTCAAGGGCAAGGACGGCAAACTGCCGACCATTGTCGCCTCGCCATCGCCCATCGCCCGCCTGCTCAATGACAGCGAAGACCTGATGGCCGGAGTCAGCACGCTGATGCATAACGCCAACCTGATGTTCTCCACGGAAAACATCGCGCGCATCAGCAACACCCTGGAGCATCTGGAGCAAACCACAGGAACAATTGCCGATCAGCGTGGGGATATCCACCAGGCCATGCAGCAATTGGCTTCGGTGGGCAAACAGGCCAACAACATGCTGGAGCAGACCACGACGCTGATGCGTAACGCCAACGGGTTGCTCAATGAGCATGGCAAGGAAGCGCTGGGCAGTGCCGAGCAGGCGATGAAGTCGCTGCAGGAGAGTAGCGCCACCCTCAACAAACTGATCAGCGCCAATCAGGAGTCGCTCAACAGTGGCATGCAGGGCCTCAATGGCCTGGGCCCGGCCGTGCGTGAGATGCGCGAAACCCTGTCCTCGTTGCGCGTCATTACCAAACGTCTGGAGGCCGACCCCAGCGGTTACCTGCTGGGCAGTGACAAGACCAAGGAATTCACGCCATGAAGCTGATCCGGATTGCCCTCCTCGCTGGCTTCACGCTGATCGGCTCGTGCTCGATCCTGCCCAAGCCAGAGCTTTTCGAGGTCTATCGATTGCCCTCAGCCCAGAGCAGCACGGCGGCCAGTCATGGCACGCCGCAGCATTGGTCGCTGCGCCTGACCAAGTTCCAGTCCAGTGAAGCGTTGAACAGTCCGAACATTGCAGTCATTCCTCAGGGCGACGTGATCAGCCACTACAAGGGCTCGCGCTGGAGCGACCCGGCGCCGGTGCTGGTGCGCAATCGCCTGTTGCAAGGTTTCCAGCATGACGGACGGGTGTCGTTATTGAGCACCGATGACAGCATTTTCCAGACCGATCTTGAATTGGGCGGCAGCCTGCAGGCTTTCCAGACTGAATACCTGGGTACGAGTGCCAGCGTGGTCGTGCGTCTGGATGCATTGCTGGTGCGCAGTTACGACCAGCGAATCCTCGCCAGTCGCCGCTTCGAAGTGCACCAGCCGTTGAGCAATGTGCAGGTCCCGGCGGTGGTGGCCGGGTTCGGTCAGGCGAATGATCAGTTGACCGCGCAAGTGGTGAGCTGGGCGGTGGAGCAAGGACAGAAATTGGCGCCACCACCTCGACCATGAAGGCCTGCGCAATTCCTTTGTAGGAGCGAGCTTGCTCGCGAAAAACCTGAGAGCGCCGCGGGGCGTCAGGCTTCCAGCGTTATCGTTCACGACCATCGCGAGCAGGCTCGCTCCTACAGGGAGGCGTCGTATCAGCGCAAAAACGCCTGATGCAACTCAGCCAGCGTTTCAAAGTGATACGCCGGCGCTTCGGCGCTCAGTTCTTCGTGGCTGCCGAACCCGTAACCCACCGCCACCGCATCCAGGCCATTGCTGCGCGCGCCGATCAGGTCGTGCTTGCGGTCGCCGATCATCAGGGTATTGGCCGGGTCCAGATTTTCTTCGGCCATCAGGTGAGCGATCAGATCGACCTTGTTGGTCCGGGTGCCATCCAGTTCGCTGCCGTAAATCACCTTGAAGTGCCTGGCAAAATCGAAATGCCGGGCGATTTCACGAGCGAACACCCAGGGTTTCGAGGTCGCGATGTACAGCTGCCGGCCTTGTTCGCTCAGGGTTTCCAGTAGCGGCGTGACGCCGTCGAACACACGGTTCTCGTAGAGTCCGGTGACCTTGAAGCGTTCGCGGTAGAAATTCACCGCCTCCCACGCCCTGGCTTCATCGAAGTCGTAGAACTGCATGAAGGCCTGCAACAGTGGCGGGCCGATGAAGTGTTCGAGTTTGCCCAGATCCGGTTCATCGATACCCAGTTTGCCCAAGGCGAACTGGATCGAACGGGTGATGCCCTCGCGCGGGTCGGTCAGGGTGCCATCGAGGTCGAACAAAACGGTTTGGTAATGCATGTTGAGTCCTGAATAAGGGAGCCAGGTCAAAGCTGGTCGTAGCCTTCGGCCAGATGCAGGTCCTTGAGCTTCACGTAGTTCGCCGCGCTGTAGGTGAAAAAGGCGCGCTCCTTGTCCGTCAGCGGCCGGATCTGCTTCACCGGGCTGCCCACATACAGGAAGCCGCTTTGCAGGTGCTTGCCCGGTGGCACCAGGCTGCCGGCACCGATGATCACGTCATCGTCGACCACGGCGCCGTCCATGACAATGCAGCCCATGCCGATCAACACCCGGCTGCCCACCGAACAGCCATGCAGCATGACCTTGTGGGCGACGGTCACGTCATCGCCGATCAGCAACGGAAAGCCTTCAGGGTTGAACGGACCGGCGTGGGTGATGTGCAACACGCAGCCATCCTGCACGCTGGTGCGCGCGCCGATGCGGATGCGGTGCATGTCGCCACGGATCACCGTCAGCGGCCAGACCGAACTGTCTTCGCCGATTTCAACGTCGCCGATCACCACGGCCGAGCCATCGACAAAAGCGCCTTTACCCAGCAGCGGCGTGTGGTTCTGATACTTGCGAAGGTTCACGATAGGGTTTCTCTCTGTTGCTGATAGCTGCGGTGAACGTCGATTGTAATTAAGATGGCTGCATGTTTCTCCAGCCAAGGTATCAACCGTGAGCGTGAACAACCCTCTTTTGCAGTCCTATGACCTGCCGCCGTTCTCCGCCATCCGCGCCGAACACGTACAACCGGCCATTGAACAGATCCTGGCTGACAACCGCGCCGCCATCGTCGAGATCCTCAAGACCCAGGCCAAGCAGCCAACGTGGGCCGGCCTGGTGCTGGCGATGGACGAACTCAACGACCGCCTGGGTGCCGCCTGGAGCCCGGTCAGCCACCTCAATGCCGTGTGCAACAGCGCCGAACTGCGTGAAGCCTACGAGTCGTGCCTGCCTGCCTTGAGCGCCTACTCCACCGAAATGGGCCAGAACCGCGAACTGTTCCAGGCCTTCGAAGCCCTGGCCAGCAGTCCTGAAGCCGCCGGTTTCGACGTGGCGCAGAAAACCATCCTGGAACACTCCCTGCGTGACTTCCGTCTGTCGGGTATCGACCTGCCGGAAGCCGAACAGAAACGTTACGCCGAAGTGCAGAGCAAGCTGTCGGAACTGGGCAGCCGTTTCTCCAACCAGTTGCTCGATGCCACTCAGGCGTGGACCAAGCACGTCACCGATGAAGCCGCCCTCGCCGGCCTGACCGATTCGGCCAAGGCGCAAATGGCTGCCGCGGCACAGGCCAAGGACCTGGACGGCTGGCTGATCACCCTGGAGTTCCCGAGCTATTACGCTGTGATGACCTACGCCCAGGACCGCGCATTGCGCGAAGAAGTCTACGCGGCTTACTGCACCCGTGCGTCGGACCAGGGGCCGAATGCCGGCCAGAACGACAACGGCCCGGTCATGGAAGAAATCCTCGATCTGCGCCAGGAGTTGGCAAAGCTGTTGGGGTTCAGCAGTTTCTCCGAGCTGAGCCTGGCGACCAAAATGGCTGAGTCCAGCGATCAGGTGCTGAGCTTCCTGCGCGACCTGGCCAAGCGCAGCAAGCCGTTCGCCGCCCAGGATCTGGAACAGCTCAAGGCCTACGCGGCCGAGCAAGGTTGCCCGGATCTGCAAAGCTGGGACAGCGGTTTCTACGGCGAAAAACTCCGTGAACAACGTTACAGCGTGGCTCAGGAGGCCCTGCGTGCCTACTTCCCGATCGACAAGGTGCTCAGCGGCCTGTTCGCCATCGTCCAGCGCCTGTACGGCATCGAGATTGCCGAACTCAAAGGCTTCGACACCTGGCACCCGGATGTGCGCCTGTTCGAAATCAAGGAAAACGGCCAGCACGTCGGCCGCTTCTTCTTCGACCTCTACGCTCGCGCCAACAAGCGCGGTGGTGCCTGGATGGATGGCGCTCGTGACCGTCGCCGCACGGCTGGCGGCGTGCTGCAAAGCCCGGTGGCGAACCTGGTGTGCAACTTCACCCCGGCTGACAGCGGTAAGCCTGCGCTGCTGACCCACGATGAAGTCACTACCCTGTTCCATGAATTCGGTCACGGCCTGCATCACCTGCTGACCCGCGTCGAACATGCTGGCGTGTCCGGCATCAACGGTGTGGCATGGGATGCCGTCGAACTGCCAAGTCAGTTCATGGAAAACTGGTGCTGGGAGCCGGAAGGCCTGGCGCTGATTTCCGGTCATTACGAAACCGGCGAGCCACTGCCTCAGGACCTGCTCGGGAAAATGCTCGCAGCGAAAAACTTCCAGTCTGGCCTGATGATGGTCCGCCAACTGGAGTTCTCGTTGTTCGACTTCGAACTGCACGCGACCCATGGCGTCGGCCGCAGCGTGCTGCAAGTGCTCGAAGGCGTGCGCGACGAGGTCTCGGTGATGCGTCCGCCGGCCTACAACCGCTTCCCCAACAGCTTTGCGCACATCTTCGCCGGTGGTTATGCCGCGGGTTACTACAGCTACAAATGGGCTGAAGTGCTCTCGGCCGATGCGTTCTCGAAGTTCGAAGAAGAAGGCGTGCTCAACGCCGACACCGGTCGTGCTTTCCGCGAAGCGATCCTCGCCCGTGGCGGTTCCCAGGAGCCGATGGTGCTGTTCGTCGACTTCCGTGGCCGTGAGCCATCGATTGACGCACTCTTGCGCCACAGCGGCCTGAGTGAGGACGCGGCAGCATGAGTGAGGGGCCTGTGATTACGAAAAAACGCTTTATCGCCGGGGCGGTCTGCCCGGCATGCAGCGAGCCGGACAAGTTGATGATGTGGAACGAAGACCAGGTCCCGCACCGAGAGTGCGTGGCCTGCGGTTACTCCGACACACTCAATGAGCAAGGGCTGTCGGTGCCCAGGGAGCTTGGCACGCGGGTCAACACCACCGCGCCCAAAGCCCCGGACACCAAGGTCCAGGCGGTTCAGTTCTTCCCGAATCCGAAGCTGAAGAAAAAGCCCGACGAACAGCACTGAGTGAGAAAAAAGCCCCCGTTGCTCCATGCAACGGGGGCTTTTTTTATTCGATATGCGCGGACTTGAACCAGCTCTTCATCGAGCACGCGGCGAACGGGCTGGTGCTGCAATCGCCATTGGCCAGGGCCGTGCGCAGTTTGTCGACATCGACCTGCATCATGTAGCGGATGCCGTCCTTGAAGTGGGTACTGTCACCAAAGCTGCCCTCGGTCATTTCGTTCAGGGCCTCTTCCTTGCTCCAGCCCTGGATGACAACCCGGTACATGGCCGCCATCAGGCCGGTACGGTCAGAGCCGTGTTTGCAGTGCATCAGCACCGGGCCTTTGGCTTCGGCAGACTGGATGGCGCGCAAGGCCTTGAGCACATCGGCGTCATCCACATGGTTGGTGCGATAAGGCAGTTGTACTTGCGTGATGCCTGACGTGGACAACCAACTAGAGTCCGCTTCAGGCAAAAAGTTGATCACTGTACCGACCTTGAGTTTCTCCAGCAGCGGCACCGCGTCCTTGTCCGGCAAGGCGCTGCGGTAGAGGGTTGGCGACATTTGAAAGAGGTTGTATTGCTTCTCGATCGGTTGAGCCCAATCTGCCGGACGGTGCATCGCGCTGTTGTCAGCAAATGCCGGTGTCAGGTTAACAAGTACAACGAGCGACAGGCATATTGCAGATATGAATCGTGGTAAGGGCATGCTTGAGCGACCGTTCTGAAAGGGACGGGAAGATGCTGGCAAGGATCAGCCACGCCCGGTCAAAGGCCTGTGAGAGGGCTGTCAAAGAATCGTGAAGCTGACGGGATGATGAATGTTTCATCAAGGATCGAGCCTCGCTCATTGAAAGAGCATTGTTATAGGCGACAAAAAAATCAAACCCGATCGATTATTAACTTCGACCGGACCTGATAAATAAAAATATAGTTGCCTGGACCTTTGGTTCAATATTTCGCAATGCTGGCGTACGCTTTGGCCAGAGCCAGCAGTTTTTCCTTATCATCGGAATTCATGGTCCCGTTACCATCAATATCTTTGTCGACACTGCCGATACTAAAAGACTGGCCGCCGTCGTATGAGGACGCAATCAGTGTGGTGGAGTCCAGCAAAGAGGTGGTCACGACCGAGTTTTCTTCATCCCAGCCTTCTTCCTTGAGTGCGAACTGCATCGATACCAGTACTTCATCGGGGTCGACTACAGTCGGTCCAAGTTTTTGCAGAAATATACCGCGGCGATTAAAAAACGACATAAATAAATCCTTTTATAGAATATCGGTGTTTATGTTTTTCAGCGAAAAAATGGTACATGCGGCTTTGTCGCAACAGCCAGGCTTTATATGTTTCTCCCGGTTGCTTCACGCAAACGTGCATGACAAATAATCAGAAAGTGCCGAACGGTGCTGGTCGAGTGGTTTTGATCGATGTACTGTATGTATATACAGCAATCGGGTGTTTCTCATGCACACGCCATTTCCTCCCCGCGGCCGCGGCACTGCGACCAACCCGCACAACCGTTTCGCCCCCAGTCATTCGGTGGCCGAAGACGACGGCTGGTATCAGGAGGTGCCGCTTACTCAAGGCACTGAGGTGCGCATTGAAACGGCGAAAACCATCATCACCCGCAACACGTCGCCGGACTTGCCCTTCGATCGCTCGATCAACCCCTATCGCGGCTGCGAGCACGGTTGCATTTATTGCTATGCGCGCCCCAGTCATGCCTATTGGGACATGTCGCCCGGACTGGATTTTGAGACAAAACTGATCGCCAAGACCAACGCCGTGGATGTGCTGGAGGAGCAGTTGTCCAAACGTGGCTATCATTGTGCACCGATCAACCTCGGCTCCAACACCGACCCGTATCAGCCGATCGAGCGCGAATACCGGATCACCCGCAAGACCCTTGAGGTGCTGCTGCGCTACCGGCACCCGGTGACCATCGTGACCAAGGGCTCGCTGATTCTTCGTGACCTGGACCTGCTGACCGAGCTCGCCAGCCAAAGACTGGTGGCGGTCATGATCAGCCTGACCACACTGGACGACGAACTCAAGCGCATCCTCGAACCCCGCGCCGCAGCGCCCAAGGCGCGGCTGCGGGCGATCAGGGTCATGCGCGAGGCGGGTATCCCGGTCGGCGTTCTGTGTTCACCGATGATCCCGATGATCAACGACAGCGAACTCGAAAGTCTGCTCACTGAGGCCCATGCGGCCGGGGCGCAGAGTGCCGCCTACATGATGCTGCGCTTGCCGCTTGAAGTGGCGCCTCTGTTCGAGGAATGGTTGGCGACCCACTACCCTCAACGGGCGGCGCATGTGCTGAGCCTGATTCGCCAGAGCCGTGGCGGTGAACTCTACGACAGCCGCTTTGGCGCTCGAATGCGCGGCGAAGGTCCCTTCGCCGACCTGCTGGCACAGCGCTTTGCCAAAACCATCAAGCGCCTGGGGCTCAATCACCGGGAAGGCTTTGACCTGGACTGCAATGCCTTTTGTCCGCCCGGTCGCCAAATGTCGTTGATTTGAGGACAATTGACCTATGGTTGAGTACTGAAGATCGCGCTCGCGCCTTAGGCTGGTCACGTTTTTTGTGACCTGGAACACGCATTCTAGAGCGTTTTATTCAGTTTCAATTAAGATTCGGCCGCTACCTTGTTCATCGAGTGACTGATGGGTCGAGATGTTTGGCCTGGATGTTTTTTAACCAGCCACTGGCTTCACACCGGACCACACGGGATGACTCCCTGAGCCCGCCAATGAGGATGAATTGATGAGTGACAAGGATAAACAGCCGTTGGCTGCGTCGGCTTCCGCCCAACCCGAGGCCGAAACCGCCGATGCAGCGTTGCAGCATATCGTTGACGGCTTTTTGCATTTTCATCATGAGGTCTTTCCTCAGCAGGAAGAGCTCTTCAAGAGACTCGCCACGGCCCAGCGGCCACGAGCGATGTTCATCGCCTGCGCCGATTCGCGCATCGTTCCTGAATTAATCACACAAAGCTCCCCAGGCGATCTGTTCGTGACCCGTAACGTCGGCAACGTTGTGCCGCCTTACGGGCAAATGAACGGTGGTGTCTCCACGGCCATCGAGTACGCCGTACTGGCTCTGGGGGTGCATCACATTATCATTTGCGGGCATTCCGACTGCGGCGCCATGCGCGCGGTACTCAACCCGGAAAGTCTGGAGAAAATGCCCACGGTCAAAGCCTGGCTGCGTCATGCCGAAGTGGCCAAGACCATGGTGCAGGAGAACTGCAGCTGCTCTAACGAAAGCGAAAGCATGCACATCCTCACCGAGGAGAATGTGATCGCCCAATTGCAGCATCTGCGTACCCATCCGTCGGTTGCCTCGCGCATGGCCAACGGTCAGCTGTTTATCCACGGCTGGGTCTACAACATCGAAACCAGCGAAATCAAAGCGTACGACGCCGATCAAGGCTGTTTCCTGCCGCTCAATGGCAGCCTGCCAATTCCCGTGGCGACGCCCAAAGCGCGCTTCTAACTCCTCCTAAATCGTTGTGTGGTTTAGCCGAGGCTGCCATTCAGGCAGCCTGGCTTTGCCATGCCTGAAGAAAACTTCGGGAGACTCACCATGCGTGCTGCTCGACTCAAAGCTGTTCTGCCTCGGGAGCTGCTGGCTTCGGTGGTCGTGTTTCTGGTTGCCCTGCCCCTGTGCATGGGCATTGCCATTGCTTCTGGGCTGCCACCGGCCAAAGGTCTGATCACCGGCATCATCGGCGGTCTGGTGGTTGGCTGGTTGGCCGGCTCGCCGCTGCAAGTCAGTGGCCCGGCAGCGGGTCTGGCCGTTCTGGTTTTCGAATTGGTCCGCCAACACGGTATCGCGATGCTTGGACCCATCCTGTTACTGGCGGGTTTGCTGCAACTGGTGGCGGGTCGATTGAAGCTGGGATGCTGGTTTCGAGTGACGGCGCCTGCGGTGGTGTACGGCATGCTGGCCGGGATTGGTGTACTGATTGTCCTGTCCCAAGTGCATGTAATGCTGGATGCGGTGCCCAAACCCTCGGGTCTCGATAACCTGGCAGCCTTCCCGGCGGCGTTGGCTCAGGCATTGCCCACGTTTGGCTGGCAAGCCGGTTTGCTCGGTCTGTCGACGATTGCTGTCATGTGGCTGTGGGAAAAATTCCGTCCGCAATCCTTGCGCTTCATTCCCGGGGCGCTACTGGGTGTCGGTCTGGCCACGCTGGCCAGCCTGGTGCTGGCGTTGCAGGTCAAACGGGTTGAGGTCCCGGCCAACCTGGCAGAGGCCATCGACTGGCTAAAGCCGGTGGACCTGCTCAACCTGGCCGATCCGACACTACTGATCGCGGCGTTTGCCGTGGCCTTTATCGCCAGCGCCGAAACTTTGCTCTCAGCCGCGGCAGTTGATCGGATGCACAGTGGTCAGCGTTCGGACTTCGACCGGGAACTGACGGCGCAAGGTATCGGCAACATGCTGTGCGGTGTGCTTGGGGCACTACCGATGACCGGCGTTATCGTGCGCAGTTCGGCGAATGTTCAGGCCGGAGCAACCACACGGTTTTCGACCATATTCCACGGCCTGTGGCTGCTGGCGTTCGTGCTGTTGCTGTCCAGCGTCCTGCAAAGCATTCCGGTGGCTAGCCTGGCGGGCGTGCTGGTGTACACCGGTTTCAAACTGGTGGATCTCAAGGTCTTTCGGGGTTTGGGCCGGTATGGTCGGGCGCCGATGTTCACATACGCGGCAACCGCATTGGCCATCGTTTTTACCGACCTGCTGACGGGCGTGTTGATTGGCTTTGGCCTGACCCTGCTGAAACTGGCGTTGAAAGCCTCGCGCTTGAAGATCAGCCTGATCGACCTGCCCCGTGAAGGGGAAATGGAGTTGCGCCTGACGGGCGCGGCGACCTTCCTCAAAGTGCCGGCGCTGACCCGGGTGATGGGCAGCATTCCGGTGGGTACGACGGTGCATGTGCCGCTCAATAACCTGAGCTACATCGATCACTCGTGTCTGGAGTTACTGGAGGAATGGGGGCGAGCCAATGCGGGCAAGGGTTCGAAGCTGTTGATTGAATCGCGGGGATTGAAGCGTCGGCTTGAGGGGCGGGTGCGGACGAATACCGGCGTCGGTGCGGTTGGCTGAGATACCTGTGTGGGAGCGGGCTTGCTCGCGAATACGGTCAATCATTCAACGTTTATGTTGACTGACACGCCGCATTCGCGAGCAAGCCCGCTCCCACAGGTTTCAGGGATCAGGCAGCCGGCTGATCCAGCTCCAGGCCTACGCCCAGGCGGCGGGACATGCACGGCCAGCGTTTCCATGCGGCGCCGGTGTCCGGGCTGCTGAGCTTCTCGCGATAGGCTTCCACCGACTCCAGCGCAAAGCTTTCGTCGTTGAGCATTTCGTCCACCGCGTGATGCACCACCTCGTCCAGTTGGTTGGCGAACTCCTCACCGATCAATTGGTGAGCAATCAGGTTGGCGACAGTCATGTCCAGGGGGATCAGTGGCTGGCCGAAATGCTTGATGTACAGGTCGTTGACCTCTTCGACAAACCTGTGCGCGAGGTAGGCTTCATCCAGCAGGCTGTCGAGCCCGACGTGACCGTTCAGGACCGTCGGCGGCTGGAGGAAGTACTGTTCGGCGATTTTCAGCACCGGTTTGATCTGTGACTCGATGCCCGCTTCCCTGGCAACTTCATTGGCTGCATCCAGCAGATCAGGTACTTCTTCGATATAGGCGGCGACAAAACGCGTCAGCACGCCATTGGCATCCGCTTCCGGTAACTGGATCGACGGGTGCAGGTGAGGCAGTTTGCTTTCCAGCTGACGCGTCAGCAGGCCGGTGTCGGCTTCGTGTTGTTGGGCTTGTTGGATCTGCTCGCGCAATGCGGCGGTGTTCATGAAAACTCCAGGAAACAAGGCAATGAAATAGGGAAGACATAACTTAGCTGGCTTACGAAAAATGCTAAGACGCATTTGTCATAATTATTTCATCCTTGAGACGGCTCCGTTATATCGGTTTGCCACCACTCGTCTGCATCCTTCTCCATTCGTGCCCTGCAACGCAAGTTAATGCTGTTTCAGATGATTTACGCCTTCGCATTGCGAGGTCAGTGGTGCTGTCTATACTCGGGTTGGAATGGAGTTAGCTGATGACGCCCGACTGCATATGCAGCAAGGCCCGGTGCTCAAGTTCGTAGTCTGATGCAGCCGCTCCCTTGCCGCAGGTGAAAGCCGGCGGGATAACAAGAACGATAAGGGGAACCCGCAATGATGCGACATCCACATGTCTGGATGGGCCTCCTGTTGTGGTCGATTTTCAGTCAGGCGCAAGCGGCCTGGACTGTGAATATGGCGCCTGGAGCGACTGAAATCAGTCACGCAGTATTCGACCTGCACATGACCATTTTCTGGATCTGTGTGGTGATCGGCATCATCGTTTTTGGTGCCATGTTCTGGTCGATGATTCTCCACCGCCGCTCGACCGGGCAGGTGGCCGCCAAATTTCATGAAAGCACCACCGTCGAAATCCTCTGGACCATCGTGCCCTTCCTGATCCTGGTGGCCATGGCAGTTCCCGCTACCGCGACCCTGATCAAGATGTACGACGCCAGCGAGCCGGAGATCGATATCCAGGTCACTGGCTACCAGTGGAAGTGGCACTACAAATACCTGGGCCAGGACGTCGAGTTCTTCAGCAACCTGACCACCCCCCAGGATCAAATCCACAACAAGGAAGCCAAGAGTGAGCACTACCTGCTCGAGGTCGACAAGCCATTGGTGCTGCCGGTCGGCACCAAAGTGCGCTTCCTGGTGACCTCCGCCGACGTGATCCACTCCTGGTGGGTGCCGGCTTTCGCGGTCAAGCGCGATGCGATACCCGGGTTCGTCAATGAAGCCTGGACCCGCATCGACAAGCCCGGCATCTACCGTGGCCAATGCGCCGAGTTGTGCGGCAAGGATCACGGCTTCATGCCGACCGTGGTCGAGGTCAAGGAAAAGGCCGATTACGAAAAATGGCTGGCCGATCGCAAGGTCGAGGCCGCGCAACTCAAAGAACTGACCAGCAAGGAATGGACGCTCGACGAGCTCAAGGAGCGCGGCGACAAGGTCTATCACACTACCTGCGTGGCCTGTCACCAGGCCGAAGGCCAGGGCCTGCCGCCGATGTTCCCGGCACTCAAGGGCTCGAAAATCGCCACCGGACCAAAAGAAGATCACCTGGGCATTGTCTTCCACGGCAAGCCTGGCACTTCCATGGCCGCATTCGGCAAACAGCTCTCGGAAGTCGATATCGCAGCGGTCGTGACCTATGAACGTAACGCCTGGGGCAACAACAAGGGCGACATGGTCACGCCAAAAGAAGTGCTGGAGCTGAAACAGGCGGAAAGCAAATGACCCGGTCTATTGCGCACGTAAGGAACCGGTCGGGGCTACGCACCCCGGCCTGCCCAGCCCATCTGTTTGCAGGAGACAGGACATGACTGCTGTAATCGATGAACATGTTCATACCGCCACCGACCACGCCCACGGCCCCGCCAAAGGCCTGATGCGCTGGGTGCTGACCACCAACCACAAGGACATCGGCACTCTGTACCTGTGGTTTGCGTTCTCCATGTTCCTGCTCGGCGGCTCGTTCGCGATGGTGATTCGCGCCGAGCTGTTCCAGCCGGGGCTGCAGATCGTCCAGCCGGAATTCTTCAACCAGATGACCACCATGCACGGTCTGGTGATGGTCTTCGGTGCGGTGATGCCGGCCTTCGTCGGCCTCGCCAACTGGATGATCCCGCTGATGATCGGCGCGCCGGACATGGCCCTGCCGCGAATGAACAACTTCAGTTTCTGGCTGTTGCCGGCGGCGTTCCTGATGCTGGTGTCGACCCTGTTCACCGCCGGTGGCGGGCCGAACTTTGGCTGGACGTTCTACGCGCCGCTGTCGACGACCTACGCACCGGAAAGCGTGACCTTCTTCATCTTCGCCATTCACTTGATGGGGATCAGCTCGATCATGGGGGCGATCAACGTGATCGCCACCATCCTCAACCTGCGCGCCCCCGGCATGACGCTGATGAAAATGCCGTTGTTCGTCTGGACCTGGCTGATCACCGCGTTCCTGCTGATCGCGGTGATGCCGGTGCTGGCGGGCTGCGTGACGATGATGCTGATGGACATCCACTTCGGCACCAGCTTCTTCAGCGCCGCCGGTGGCGGTGACCCGGTGCTGTTCCAGCATGTGTTCTGGTTCTTCGGCCACCCCGAGGTGTACATCATGATCCTGCCGGCCTTCGGTGCCGTCAGCTCGATCATTCCGGCCTTCTCGCGCAAGCCGCTGTTCGGCTATACCTCGATGGTCTACGCCACGGCGAGTATCGCGTTCCTGTCGTTCATCGTCTGGGCGCACCACATGTTCGTGGTCGGCATTCCGCTGGTGGGCGAGTTGTTCTTCATGTACGCCACTCTGCTGATTGCGGTGCCAACGGGTGTGAAGGTATTCAACTGGGCCAGTACCATGTGGCAGGGCTCGCTGACGTTCGAGACACCGATGCTGTTTGCCGTGGCGTTCGTGATCCTGTTCTCCATCGGCGGTTTCTCGGGATTGATGCTGGCCATCGCCCCGGCGGACTTCCAGTACCAGGACACCTACTTCGTGGTCGCGCACTTCCATTACGTGCTGGTACCGGGGGCGATCTTCGGGATCTTCGCCTCGGCCTACTACTGGTTGCCGAAATGGACCGGTCACATGTACGACGAAACCCTCGGCAAGCTGCATTTCTGGCTGTCGTTCATCGGCATGAACCTGGCCTTTTTCCCTATGCACTTTGTGGGTCTGGCGGGCATGCCGCGACGGATTCCGGACTACAACCTGCAGTTCGCTGACTTCAACATGGTGTCGTCGGTCGGTGCATTCATGTTCGGGGCCACGCAGATCTTCTTCCTGTTCATCGTGATCAAGACCATTCGCGGCGGCGCGCCAGCACCGGCCAAACCGTGGGATGGGGCTGAAGGCCTGGAGTGGAGCATCCCGTCGCCGGCGCCGTATCACACCTTCACCACGCCGCCGGAAGTGAAATGAATACCTGCCCCTTTGTAGGAGCGAGCTTGCTCGCGATGGTCGTCAACGATAACGCTGGAGGCCTGATACCCCGCGGCGCTCTCAGGTTTTTCGCGAGCGGGCTCGCTCCTACAGGGGTTGGCGTAGAGGTTTGCAATCATGGCTGACTCGATTTCGCTGAAGAAACTGGTCACCCGTCTATTGCTGGTAGTGGGAGCAATGTTTGTATTCGGCTTTGCGCTGGTGCCGATCTACGACGTGATGTGCAGGGCCTTCGGCATCAATGGCAAGACCGCCGGGCAGTACGAGGGGCAGCAGACGGTCGACACCTCGCGGCAGGTGCGTGTGCAGTTTCTGTCGACCAATACCGCCGATATGCCGTGGGATTTTTACCCCAAGCATGACGAACTGACCGCTAACCCGGGGGCGGTGAACGAGATGATCTTCATCGCCCACAACCCCACCGATAAACTAATGAGTGCCCAGGCCGTGCCGAGCATCGCGCCAAGCACCGCGGCGGCGTACTTCCACAAGACCGAGTGTTTCTGCTTTACCCAGCAAGTGCTGCAGCCCGGTCAACGGATCGAGATGCCGGTACGTTTCATCGTTGACCGTGACATGCCCAAGGATGTGAAGCACCTGACGCTGTCTTACACGCTGTTCGATATCACCGCCCGACATCCACCGGTAGCTGTAAACACTGGCGGCTGAGCGTGCCCGATAAGGAGAACAATAAATGGCAACTCATGAACATTATTACGTGCCGGCCCAGAGCAAATGGCCAATCATCGCCACGGTCGGCATGTTCGTCACAGTGTTTGGTCTGGCCACCTGGTTCAATGATCTGAAAGCGGCGCGTCCGGAATCCCACGGGCCACTGATCTTTTTCGTCGGCGGGTTACTGCTGGCCTACATGCTGTTCGGTTGGTTCGGCACGGTGATCAAGGAAAGTCGCGACGGTTTGTACAGCGCACAAATGGATCGCTCGTTCCGCTGGGGCATGAGCTGGTTCATTTTCTCGGAGGTGATGTTCTTCATCGCCTTTTTCGGCGCTCTGTTTTATGTGCGTCACATCTCCGGGCCGGCGCTTGGCGGTGAAGGCGCCCAAGGCATCACGCACATGCTGTGGCCGAACTTCCAGTTCACCTGGCCGCTGCTGGACAACCCCGACTCGAAACTGTTTCCGCCGCCCAAGGAGGTCATCAGCCCCTGGGGTCTGCCGCTGCTCAACACCGTGTTGCTGGTGAGCTCCAGTGTGACTGTGACCATCGCCCACCACGCCTTGAAAAAGGGCCATCGCGGCGCACTGAAACTCTGGCTGGCGCTCACCGTAGTGTTGGGCTGTGCATTCCTCATCTTCCAGGCCGAAGAGTACATGCACGCCTACCGCGAACTGGGCCTGACCCTGGGTTCGGGCATCTACGGCGCGACCTTCTTCATGCTCACCGGGTTCCACGGCGCCCACGTGACCATCGGCACCATCATCCTGTTCGTGATGCTGATGCGGGTCATGCGCGGGCACTTCGACAGCGAGCACCAGTTCGGCTTCGAAGCGGCGAGCTGGTACTGGCACTTCGTGGATGTGGTGTGGATCGGGTTGTTCGTTTTCGTCTACGTACTGTAGGGGCGAGCTTGCTGGCGAAGGTGTGTCAGTCGAAATCAACGTGTCTGACACACCATCGCCAGCAAGCTGACTCCTACACGGTTACCAGGGTGCATGAGAAACCAGCTGGCCGCTGAAAAACCCCCAGGTGATCAGACCGAGGGTAAGGGCGGCCAGCGTGACACGCACACTCAAGGCAATGACGAGGCGGTTTGAGCTGCTGTCGTCCTTGACCAGAAAAAACAGGCCGCTGAACAGGCTGACAACCGTGGCAATCAGCATCAGGACGATGGCTGCTTTGAGCATGGTGGGACCTCCGGGGGAAAAGCGATGCACTTGAGTATAGCTATCGCGATGACCAACTTTCTGGCGATGCCATGAAGCGCTTTCGGCCGGGTATCGTGCCAACGCTGGTGGTCGCGCTGTTGCTGCCGCTACTGGTGTCCCTGGGGTTCTGGCAATTGAGCCGGGGCGCGGAGAAAAGCGCGCTGCTGCACACCTACGCCGAGCGCCGGGCCGCCGAGCCGATGGCCAGCACCGAGCTGCAATACACCGCTGACCCGGCTTTCCGCCGGGTTCGCCTGCACGGCCGCTTCGATGCCGAACACAGCCTGCTGCTGGACAACAGTCAACGTAACGGCAGGGTCGGCGTCGAGCTGTTGCAACCCTTTCATGATCAGGCCAGCGGGCTCTGGCTGCTGGTCAATCGCGGCTGGCTGCCCTGGCCGGAACGCCGCACACCCGTGCAATTTAAGACACCTGCCGAGGCAGTCAGCCTCGACGCGTGGGTCTACGTCTCCCCCGGTGCGCCATTTCAGTTGCACGCCGATCCGGCGACAGCGACGTGGCCGAAGCTGATTACGGCCGTTGAACCGGCCCGTCTCTGGAAGACGCTGAACCGCGAAGGCTTTGCCTTTGAGCTACGCGCCGAAACCGGCCCCGCCACCTATCAGGCCGACTGGCCGGTGGTCGCCACGGGCCCGGAAAAACACATCGCTTATGCCGTGCAGTGGTTCGCCATGGCGATCGCCCTGTTCGGTCTTTATCTCTATCTCGGCTGGCACAACGCAAAGGAGAAACACCATGGGAGCGGCCATGAATCCACCCAGCATGTCTGAGGCGAAACCTTCGGTGAACCGGCGCAAGGGCCGTATGCAACTGCTGCTGATCCTGCTCGGGGTAATCGGTCCGATGATCCTTGCCACCGGCATGTACAAGCTGAATTTCTGGGTGCCCGAGGGCCGCAGTTATCACGGCGAACTGATCGGCAACGGTCAGACCCGCGCGGACATTGGCGTGCAGGCCCAGGAAGAGCGTTGGCAAATCCTGGTGACCGCGCCCAAGGATTGCGCGGTGGACTGCCAGCAACTGGTGTATCTGGCGCGGCAGATCCAGATCGGCCTCGGCCGCGATGCGTCCCGCGCCAGCCATGCATTGGCCGCCGCGCAGACGCTGAACAGCGATTACGAGACTAAACTTCAACGCGAGTACCCGCAGTTGCAACGCTATTCACTGGACTTGCCTGCCTACACAAAAGGCGCTCAGAGCAATGACGTGCCGCACCTGTGGATCATCGACCCCCACGGCAATCTGGTGCTGCGCTACGACCCGTCGGTGAAGGGCAAGGACCTGCTGAACGATCTGCGCCACCTGCTGAAACTGTCGAACATCGGATAAGGGCATCGTCATGGCCAAGCCTGGATTTCGCCTCGCGTTGTTTGCCACCTTGCTGGCACTGATCGTGGTATTGCTCGGCGCCTACACCCGCCTGACCCACGCCGGCCTCGGCTGCCCGGACTGGCCTGGCTGCTACGGTTTCATCAGCGTGCCGAAAAGCGAAGCCCAGCTGGCCCATGCCGAATTGCATTTCCCGGACGCTCCGGTCGAGGCCCACAAGGGCTGGAACGAGATGATCCACCGCTACTTCGCTGGCACGCTGGGCGTGTTGATCGCGGTGTTGGCCGGTCGTGCGTGGTTGCATCGCCGTCATCCGGGGCAACCGGTGAAGTTGCCATTGTTTCTGTTGGCGGTGGTCATCGGACAGGCCGCGTTCGGCATGTGGACGGTAACGCTCAAGCTCTGGCCGCAGGTGGTCACCGGGCATTTGCTTGGCGGCTTCGCGACCTTGAGCCTATTGTTTCTGCTGACCTTGCGCCTGTCCGGCGTGCTGCCGGCGCTGACCGTGCCACGACGTTTGCAGCACTGGGCGACGGCGGGGCTGTTGCTGGTGATCGGGCAAATCGCCCTCGGTGGCTGGGTCAGTTCCAACTACGCCGCCGTGGCCTGCATCGACTTTCCAACCTGTCACGGCCAATGGCTGCCGCCTGCCGATTTTGCCAATGGCTTTCATCTGACCCAACACATCGGCCCGAATTACCTCGGCGGGCAACTGGACAGCGATGCCCGTACGGCCATCCACCTGACCCATCGCATCGGCGCCTTGCTGGTCACCCTGGTGTTGCTCGGTCTGGCCTGGCAATTGAAGGCGGTCGGCATGACACGCCTGGCAGCCCTGGTGCTGATCGCCCTTGGCGCACAAATCACCCTGGGCATCAGCAATGTGCTGTTCCATTTGCCGCTGCCGCTGGCCGTCGCGCATAACGCGGGCGGCGCGGCGCTGTTGCTGACCATGGTGCTGGTCAATTACCACGCCCGAACCAGTCTGGTCCGGGTCAAACAGCCAACGCGCTGGCGCTTCAGCCTGCGTAAACATTCAGCCGGGCCCATAACAATAAAAGGAGAGATGCCATGGCGATTCTGATCGGCGAACGTCCCAGTCAGGCGATCTGGCGTGACTACCTGGAACTGACAAAACCCAAAGTCGTGGTGCTGATGCTCATCACGTCACTGGTGGGGATGTTCCTCGCGACCCGTGCCGGGGTGCCGTGGACGGTGCTGGTGTTCGGCAACCTGGGCATCGCCCTGTGTGCCGGTGGCGCCGCGGCGGTCAATCATGTGGTGGACCGGCGCATCGACGCTGTGATGGCGCGCACTCACAAACGGCCGCTCGCCGAAGGCCGGATATCTCCGACCGCCGCGCTGACGTTCGCGCTGGTATTGGCGGCCCTCGGGCAAGCCATGCTGCTGGCGTTTACCAACCCGCTGACCGCGTGGCTGACCCTCGCCTCGCTGCTTGGCTATGCGGTGATCTACACCGGATTCCTCAAGCGTGCGACCCCGCAGAACATCGTCATCGGCGGACTGGCCGGTGCCGCGCCGCCCTTGCTCGGCTGGACCGCAGCCACCGGTCATGTCAGCGCCGAACCGCTGCTGCTGGTGCTGATCATCTTCGCCTGGACCCCGCCGCACTTCTGGGCGTTGGCGATCCATCGCAAGGAGGAATACGCCAAGGCCGACATCCCGATGCTGCCGGTCACCCATGGCGAGCACTACACCAAGATTCATATCCTGCTGTATACCTTTGCGCTGCTCGCCGTCAGCCTGATGCCCTACGTGATCCACATGAGCGGTATGCTCTACCTGGTCTGCGCGCTCGGGCTGGGCGCGCGCTTTCTGCAATGGGCCGTGGTGTTGTACCGTGGCACTCGGCCGCACGCGGCGATCAACACGTTCAAGTACTCTATTTATTACTTGTTCCTGCTGTTTATCGCCCTGCTCGTAGACCACTACTTACTGTTGAACCTATGACTCGAACCCAGAAAACCGTCTTCATCCTCGTCGCCCTGGTCGCACTGATCCTGGGCCTGACCGTCAACAAGGTACTGTCCGGGAAAGACCAGGGCGACCCGACGGCGCTGATCGACGCCGGTATCATTTTGCTGCCGCAAAGCCGCAATCTGCCGGACGTGACGATGACCAATCAGGACGGCCAGCCGGTCGCGATCAATGAATTGAAGGGTAAGTGGAGCCTGCTGTTTTTCGGCTACACCTTCTGCCCGGACGTCTGTCCTACCACCCTGGCCCAGCTGCGACAGATCAAGAGCGAGTTGCCGCCCGAGGCGGTGGATAAGTTGCAGATCGTGCTGGTCAGTATCGACCCCAATCGCGACACCCCCCAGCAGCTCAAGCAGTACCTGGGCTACTTTGACCCGCAATTTGTCGGCCTGACGCCAAAGTCGATCGATGAGCTGCAAAAGGTCTCCAACGCGGTGAGCATTCCGTTCATTCCGGCGGACACCAACAAGCCAAACTACACCGTCGACCACAGTGGCAACCTCGCGGTGATCGGGCCGGACGGCACGCAGCGCGGCTTCATCCGGGCGCCGTTGAACAACGCGAAGCTGGTGGCGCAGTTGCCGGTGATGCTCAAGCGTAATTAAGCGACACAAAACCCTGTGGGAGCGGGCTTGCTCGCGAAGGCGGTGGTTCAGCCGACATTGATAGTGGCTGACACACCGCCTTCGCGAGCAAGCCCGCTCCCACAGGGGTCTATATTTCAAGGCACAAAAAAGGGGACGCACTTGGCGTCCCCTGTTTCGTTTCCGCAGTTCAATCAGAACGCCGGCACTACCGCGCCTTTGTACTTCTCAAGGATGAAGGCCTTCACTTCCGGGCTGTGCAGAGCTGCAACCAGCTTCTTCATCGCCTCGCTGTCCTTGTCATCCGGGCGAGCCACCAGGATGTTCACGTACGGCGAGTCGTTGCCTTCGATGACCAGCGCGTCCTTGGCCGGATCAAGCTTGGCTTCCAGCGCGTAGTTGGTGTTGATCAGCGCCAGGTCGACCTGGGTCAGCACGCGCGGGATGGTCGCGGCTTCCAGTTCGCGGATTTTCAGGTCCTTGGTGTTCTCGGTGATGTCCTTCACGGTCGACAGGATGTTGTTCGAATCCTTCAACTTGATCAGCCCGGCCTTGGCCATCAGCAACAGTGCACGGCCGCCGTTGGTGGCGTCGTTCGGGATCACCACGTTGGCGCCGCCAGGCAATTCAGCGAGGGTCTTGTACTTGCTGGAGTAAGCGCCCAGGGGTTCCAGGTGCACGCCGGCGACGGATACCAGGTTTGTGCCCTTGGCCTTGTTGAACTCATCCAGGTACGGCTGGTGCTGGAAGAAGTTGGCATCCAGGCGCTTTTCCGCGACCTGCACGTTCGGCTGGATGTAGTCGGTGAAGACCTTGACCTTCAGGTCCACGCCTTCTTTGGCCAGGGTCGGCTTCACGAATTCGAGGATCTCGGCGTGTGGCACCGGGGTGGCCGCGACGGTCAGGGTGTCAGCCGCGTGGGCCGAGAATGCGGCAACGGCAGCGAAGGCGACGAGTAGTTTTTTCATCAGCTAACTCCTTGTGAGGCGCCCGTTTGGCGCCTGCCAGCGAATGGCCGGCTCATGTCTTACTTGCGGGAAAAGTGGACGACCAACTTGTCGCCAACGGTTTGTAGTACCTGGACCAATACCAGCAGCAACACCACTGTCACGACCATCACATCGGTCTGGAAACGCTGGTAACCGAAGCGGATCGCCAGGTCACCCAGACCACCGGCGCCGACAACACCCGCCATCGCCGTGTAGGACACCAGTGTAATTGCGGTCACCGTAATCGCCGCGAAGATGCCCGGACGAGCCTCAGGCAGCAACGCATTGGTGATGATCTGTCGCGTGGTCGCACCCATGGCCTGGGTGGCTTCGATGATGCCGCGGTCCACTTCACGCAGGGCGGTTTCCACCAGGCGCGCGAAAAACGGCGTGGCACCCACCACCAGCGGCGGGATCGCACCGGCAACACCGAGGGATGTGCCGGTGATCAACACGGTGAACGGAATCATCACGATCAACAGGATGATGAACGGCAGCGAACGCAGGATGTTCACCACCAGCGACAACATCGCGTAGACACCTTTGGCTTCCAGCAACTGGCGCGGGCTGCACAGGAACAGCAGTACGCCCAGCGGCAAGCCGAGCAGCACGGTGAACAACAGCGAACCGCCGAGCATCAGCAGGGTGTCGCCAGTGGCCAGCCAGATTTCGAACCAGTCGATATTGGCGAAGAAACTTGTCAGGGCTTCCATTAACGCAGCACCTCCATGTGGACGTCGGCTGCGGTGAAGCGGGCGAACGCCGCTTCCATGTCACCGCCGGTCACGGCCAGGGTCAGTTGCCCGTAAGGGACGTCTTTGATGCGGTCGATACGACCGGCCAGGATGCTGTAGTCCACCCCGGTTTCCCGGGCGACGGTGCCCAGCAACGGCGCGTAGGTCGCATCGCCCTGGAAGGTCAGACGCACGATGCGTCCCGGTACGTGAGCGAAGTCGTCACGCTGTTCGCTTTCGTCGATCTG
This sequence comes from Pseudomonas sp. GNP012, assembly GCF_054343835.1. Taxonomy (NCBI): domain Bacteria; kingdom Pseudomonadati; phylum Pseudomonadota; class Gammaproteobacteria; order Pseudomonadales; family Pseudomonadaceae; genus Pseudomonas; species Pseudomonas sp. GNP012. The sequence goes on from NZ_JBTGUU010000001.1 coordinate 5,498,297, forward strand.
CTCGTCTTCCTGCACAAAGCGTTTGGTGGTCGGGTGCTTCGGATGCAGGAACACCTCGGCCACCGAGCCTTGCTCGACGATCATGCCGGCGTCCATCACGGCCACTTGGTCGCAGACCCGGCGGATCACGTCCATTTCGTGGGTGATCAACACGATGGTCAGTTTCAGCTCGCGATTGATCTCGGCCAGCAATTGCAGGACCGATGCAGTGGTTTGCGGGTCGAGAGCGCTGGTGGCTTCATCGCACAGCAGGATTTTTGGCTTGGTCGCCAGGGCGCGGGCAATGCCCACACGCTGCTTTTGCCCGCCGGACAATTGCGCCGGGTACTTTTTCGCGTGGTCGGACAAACCGACCCGCGCCAGCAACTCGGCCACGCGCGAATCGATCTCGCTGCGCGACAGTTCGCCGGCCAGGGTCAGTGGCAGTGCGACGTTGTCGGCGACGGTCTTGGAGGCCAGCAGGTTGAAGTGCTGGAAAATCATCCCGACCTGCTGACGGAAGCGGCGCAGGCCGTTGGCGTCGAGCGCGGTGACTTCTTCACCGTCGACGGTGATCTTGCCGCCACTGGCGTTTTCCAGGCGATTGATCAGACGCAGCAGGGTACTTTTTCCTGCGCCGGAATGACCGATCAAGCCGAAAACCTGCCCGTTCTCAATCGTCAGACTGGTCGGATGCAGCGCGGGGATTTCCTTACCGGCGACGCGGTAGGTTTTATGGACGTTTTGAAACTCGATCACGTAGCGAACCTTGTGGGGCGCGTTAGAAAAGGGTCAGCGGTTAGCCGGGCGCGCATTTTAGCCTGTCCGTATAGAGGTTCTTAGCATTTATTTCGCATTTGTCCTGTCATTTGGCAATAACGCGATCAAAGGTCAGAAAAAAGGAACGGCTGAATAAGCTCGTCAGTCACTACTTAGGCCACTGGAATATGCCTGAGGAGTTCACGCCTGATGAGTACCAAGAAGCCTGCCGCCACCAAGAGCGTCCTGGCCGGGACCGATACCCCGGACCGCCACAACACCAACGCCAAGCTCGACAGCCTGGAAGCATTTCGCTCCGATGCCACTGAGCAGGCCTTGCGCACTAACCAGGGTGTGAAGGTGGCGGACAACCAGAACACCCTGAAGGCCGGGGCCCGCGGACCGTCGCTGCTGGAAGATTTCATCATGCGTGAAAAGATCACGCATTTTGATCATGAGCGCATTCCCGAACGCATCGTTCACGCTCGCGGCACCGGTGCCCATGGTTACTTCCAGAGCTATGAAAACCACTCGGTGCTGACCAAGGCCGGTTTCCTGCAGGACCCCGCGAAGAAAACTCCGGTGTTCGTGCGCTTTTCCACGGTACAGGGGCCGCGAGGGTCAGGCGATACCGTGCGTGATGTACGGGGTTTCGCCGTGAAGTTCTTCACCGACGAAGGCAACTTCGACCTGGTGGGCAATAACATGCCGGTGTTTTTCATACAGGATGCGATCAAGTTTCCCGACTTCGTGCACGCGGTCAAACCCGAGCCGCATAACGAAATCCCTACCGGTGGCTCGGCCCACGATACGTTCTGGGACTTTGTTTCGCTGGTACCGGAGTCGGCGCACATGGTGATGTGGGCAATGTCCGACCGGGCGATCCCGAAAAGCCTGCGCAGCATGCAGGGCTTCGGCGTGCACACCTTTCGCCTGATCAATGCCGAGGGCAAGTCGCGCTTCGTCAAATTCCACTGGCGCCCTACCGCCGGCACTTGCTCCCTGGTGTGGGACGAAGCGCAGAAACTTGCGGGAAAGGACGCCGACTACCATCGGCGTGATCTGTGGGAGTCGATTGAGATCGGCGACTACCCGGAATGGGAGTTGGGAGTGCAGGTCATCGAAGAAGAAAATGAACACGCCTTCGATTTCGACATTCTCGACCCGACCAAGCTGATTCCCGAAGAACTGGTGCCCATCACGCCGCTGGGCAAGATGGTGCTGAACCGCAACCCGGACAACTTCTTCGCCGAAACCGAGCAGGTTGCCTTCTGCCCCGGGCATATCGTTCCGGGAATCGATTTCTCCAACGACCCCCTGCTGCAAGGTCGATTGTTTTCCTACACCGACACGCAAATCAGCCGACTCGGCGGGCCGAACTTTCACGAGATCCCGATCAACCGTCCGGTGTCGCCGTTCCACAACGGTCAGCGGGATGCGCAGCACCGCACCACCATCGACAAGGGGCGTGCGTCTTATGAGCCGAACTCCATCGATGGCGGCTGGCCAAAGGAAACGCCTGTTTCGGCTCAGGATGGAGGATTCGAGAGTTATCCGGAGCGCATCGACGCCAACAAGATTCGCCAGCGCAGCGAATCGTTCGCTGACCACTTCTCCCAGGCTCGCTTGTTTTTCCACAGCATGAGTGAGCATGAACGGGAGCACATCATCTCGGCCTACAGCTTTGAATTGGGCAAGGTTGAGCGTGAGGCGATCCGCGCCCGGGAAGTGAACGAAATTCTCGCCAATATCGATCTGGAGTTGGCCAAGCGAGTGGCGCAGAACCTTGGATTGCCTGCGCCGGCTCGAGGAACCGTCGAGGTGCGCAAAACCGCACCGGATCACTCTCCGGCATTGAGCCAGGCCAATTTATTGCCGGAGAACATCAAGACGCGAAAAGTCGCGATTCTGGCGGCCAATGGCGTTGATAGCGTTGCGATTGATGCGATGAAGAAAGCGCTTGCAGCGCAGGGCGCTCACGCGAAGTTACTGGGGCCGACCTCTGCACCAGTGAAAACCGCCGATGGCAAAACCCTGGCGGTCGATGCTTCGATGGAGGGCTCGCCGTCGGTGGCATTCGACGCGGTGTTCGTGCCGGGCGGAGCCGCGTCGATCAAGGCGCTGAGTACGGACGGCGTGGCGCTGCATTACCTGCTGGAGGCATACAAACATCTCAAGGCTATCGCCTTGCAGGGTGAAGCGAAGCAGTTGCTGGATGTGTTGAAGCTGGAGGCTGATGCGGGATTGATCGTGGGGACGGATGCGAAGTTGATCAAAGGGTTTTTCGCCGCGATCGGGCAGCATCGGGTTTGGGACAGGGAGGCGAAGGCCAGGGCGATTCCGGCCTGAGGATCTTTGGAGCTAAAGAGGCCGCCATCGCGAGCAAGCTCGCTCCCACAGGGATCCGAGTTGCCACAAATCTTGTGACCAACACGTCTCTACTGTGGGAGCGAGCTTGCTCGCGATGCTTTTAAGATTTGCGGGGTGTTAGAACCATCTGCGCCGGAACACTGCGCAAAATCTGTCGCTCCAGCTTCAGGTCAAACTCGGGATCGAGCTTGTTCACCCGTTTGGTCAGCAGATTAGCCAGCCAAGGGTAATCATCGGTGCGTGGAGCCTGAATGCTCACATCGCACTGAAAATTCACCACATCGGCGGCGATGGCATCCAGTTGGCGACGCAGTTTGCCCATATCGTTGATATTCAGCGCGACCGTGGTGCTTTCAGCCGTCAGATCGATGACCTTGGCTTTTGGCTTGGCTTCGGCAGCCTTCAGGGCGGCTTCGGCTTTTTCCAGCTCAGCCTTGCGCGCCTGGGCAATCGAGCCATTGACTCCGCCGGTCAGTGCCGGAGCCTTGGGCATCAACGCGCGGGCACGGCTCAGGGCGGTTGCAGCGGCATCCACATCACCTTTTTGCAACACGATCTGGCTGCGGCGCAGATAGGCTTCGGCCAGTTGCCGCTGGTACTGCTCAAGGGAGGCATCGTTGGGCGATTCGGTCTGCAAGGCCGCCAATTGGTCTTCGGCGGTGGCCAGTTCATCGCTGGCGATGTTTTGTTCCAGCTGTACGATGGCCGTGGCTCGCGCATTGGCGGCCTCGGTGGCCGCCGGTGGCGTGCTTTGGCAGGCGCCCAGCAGCAAAGAAAATGCGACAAGGAGCAGATAACGGGAGGCGAACGACTTCATTCCTGCGACTCTCTATTTGCGCAAAAAACGAGCAAGTCTACACCCCTCGACGGGGCAGAACAAAACTCAGCAGAAACAGCGCGGCGGCTGCCACCACAATCGACGGGCCGGCCGGGGTGTCCTTGAACCAGGACAGTGCCAGCCCGCCGCACACGGCGAGTATGCCCAGCAGGCTTGCGCCCAGTGCCATCTGCTCCGGCGAACGGGCGTGACGTTGTGCCGCTGCCGCCGGGATGATCAGCAACGAAGTGATCAGTAGCACGCCGACAATTTTCATCGCCACGGCAATCACCACGGCGATCAGCAACATCAGCGCCAGGCGCAATCCGGCCACCGGAAGGCCTTCGACCCTGGCCAGTTCTTCATGCACCGTGATCGCCAGCAATGGCCGCCACAATGCAACCAGCAAGGCCAGCACGGCCGCACTGCCGCCAAGAATCCAGGCCAGATCGGTTGGACTGATTGCCAGCAGGTCGCCGAACAGATACGCCATCAGGTCGATCCGCACTTCGTGCATGAAGCTTAGTACCACCAGGCCCAGTGAGAGCGTGCTGGGTGCGAGAATTCCCAAAAGCGTGTCAGATGCCAATGGCTGGCGTTGTTGCAAGGTCACCAGTAACACCGCCAGCAGCAGGCAACCAACGGTCACGGCAACCGTCGGGCTGACATCCAGCAGGAAGCCCAGGGCCACACCGAGCAATGCCGCGTGGGACAAGGTGTCGCCAAAATAAGCCATGCGCCGCCAGACCACGAAAGACCCCAGCGGGCCCGCGACAACGGCCAGGGCCAGGCCTGCAAGCAGGGCGTAGAGCAGAAAATCAGCCATGCTTGCAGCCATCTCCGTGAACATGGGGTTTGCCCGATGCGGGCGCCTTGACCACTGAGCCGTGCAAGTCGTGGGCGTGGTCGTGATGGTGGTGATAAATCGCCAGGCTTTGTGCGTTTTTTCCGAACAGCTCGACGAACGCCGGATCGCCGCTGACCTGCTCGGGATGGCCTGAACAGCAGACGTGACGATTGAGGCAAACCACTTGATCCGTGGTGCTCATCACCAGATGCAAATCGTGGGAGACCATCAGCACGCCGCAACCGTGACGGTCGCGCAGGCGGGTGATCAGGCTGTACAGCTCAGCCTGGCCGGCCACGTCGACACCCTGTACCGGTTCGTCGAGTACCAGCAGTTCCGGTTCGCGCAACAGGGCCCGGGCCAGTAGCACGCGTTGCATTTCACCACCGGAAACGCTTTGCACCGGACTGTCGATGACCTGCTCGGCGCCGACTTCCTTGAGTGCCGCCAAGGCCATCGCACGGTCTACGCCCGGCACCAGGCGCAGGAAGCGCAGCACCGACAGCGGCAGGGTCGGGTCGACATGGAGTTTTTGCGGCATGTAGCCGACCCGCAGTTTGGGCTTACGCCAGACGTTGCCGCTGTCCGGTTTCAACAGGCCGAGCACGGCACGTACCAGTGTGGTTTTGCCGGCGCCGTTGGGGCCGATCAAGGTCACGATCTGCCCCGGCTCGACACTCAGCTCAATGTTGTCCAGCACCGGTTGCCCGGCGAACGTGACGGCAACCTGTTCTAGACGGATCAGCGCGTTGCTCATCAAGCCCCCTGGCAACCCGAGCACAGACCGACCACTTCGACGGTCTGGCCTTCGACGACAAACCCGACATCCCTGGCGCTGGCGATGATCGCGTCGCTGATGGATTTTTGCTCGAGCTCGATGGCGGCGTGGCACACACGACAGATCAGGAACTGACCCTGGTGTGCATGTTCCGGGTGATTGCAGCCGATAAAGGCGTTGAGCGAGGAAATCCGATGGACCAGGCCGTTTTCCAGCAGAAAATCCAGCGCGCGATACACCGTCGGCGGCGCGGCGCGGCGACCGTCCTGCTCGCTGAGGACCGCAAGAATGTCGTAGGCGCCCAGCGGCTTGTGGCTTTGCCACACCAGTTCCAGCACCCGTCGGCGCAATGCGGTCAGGCGCAGGCCTTGACGAGCGCACAGGGCATCGGCCTCGGACAAAGCGCTGTGAACGCAATGCGAGTGGTCGTGGGGGCGGCTGGCAATCGGTGTTTTTAGCATGAGCGGCGACGAGTTTTGTGAGAGACGTTATTATGTTACCCGTTCTCGCCTCTTCGAGTGGTCATCGTGTCCCGTCTTTTTTCTATCTTTGTCGCATTTTTCGCAAGTTTTCTGCTGATCGGTCCGGCGCAGGCCGAGGTCAAGGTCCTTACCAGCATCAAGCCCCTGCAGTTGATCGCCGCAGCGGTGCAGGACGGCGTGGCGATTCCTGAGGTCTTGCTGCCACCGGGTGTCTCGCCGCACAACTATGCACTGCGCCCTTCCGACGTACGCAAGGTGCAATCGGTGGACCTGCTGTACTGGATCGGCCCGGACATGGAGGGTTTCCTGCCTCGCGTGCTCAATGGTCGTACGCTGCCCAGCGTGGCCGTGCAGGATTTGCCAGGCATGAAACTGCGCCGTTTTGCCGAAGATAGCCACTCCCACGCCGAAGAAGCCGACGACCACGACCACGATCATCGCCCAGGCAGCCTGGATGCACATTTGTGGCTGTCGCCGGTCAACGCCCGGGTCATCGCCACGAAAATGGCGGCTGACCTGAGTGCGGCCGATCCTGACAATGCCGTGCGCTATCAGAGCAACCTGAAAGCCTTCGACGAGCGTCTCGATGCGTTGGATGCGCGCCTGAAGAAGCGCCTGGCCGATGTTCAGGGCAAGCCTTACTTCGTGTTCCACGAAGCGTTCGATTACTTCGAAGACGCCTACGGCCTCAAGCACGTGGGTGTGTTCAGCGTCGCGGCCGAAGTGCAACCCGGTGCCCAGCATGTCGCGGCGATGCGCGCGCGTTTGCAGGAGGTCGGCAAGACCTGCGTGTTCAGCGAACCACCGCTGCGTCCGCGCCTTGCGGAAACTCTGGTGGCGGGCTTGCCGGTGAAGCTGGCGGAACTGGATGCGTTGGGCGGTTACACGCCGGCGACTGCCCAGGGCTATGAGCAGGTGCTGGAGAAATTGGGGAATGATCTGGCGGGGTGCCTGGAGTCGTTGTAATTCGAAAAAAGTGGCGCCCCCATTCGCGAGCAGGCTCGCTCCCACAAGGATCACCGTGAACCTGTGGGAGCGAGCCTGCTCGCGAAGCCTTTAAAGGGCGAAAGGCAACGGCGTATTGACCGTCTGCCGCTGCGCCAGGCGCAGCTGGAATTCCATCGGATCGTGAATCAACACGTCCTGCCCGGCAAACGACTCTGCCGCGATCAAGCGTGACAACCAGAACCGTACGCAAGCCACCCGCAGCATGGTCGGCCACAACTCGGCTTCGGCAGCGGTGAACGGTCGCAAGGCCGCATAAGCGCCCAGCAAGGCCCGTGCTCGCGGTCCATCGATCACGCCCTCGTCGTCCGAGCACCAGTCGTTCAAGGCAATCGCCACATCGTAGAGCATCGGCCCGGAGCAGGCGTTGTAGAAGTCGATCAGTCCGGTCAGGTGTGTGCCTTCGAACATTGCGTTGTCGCGGAACAGATCGGCGTGAATGTTCGCCCGCGGCAGAGCGAGGATTTTTTCTTTCTGTCGGGTGATTTCTTCCAGCGCCCGTTGCAGCAGGTCCTTCTGTTCGGCACCGAGGTGCGAGAGGAACTGCGTGCCCTCTTCCAGCATCCAGTCCAGGCCGCGATCGGTTTTGCGCTTGATCATGTTGGCCTGGGTCGCCAGGTGCAGATGGCCAAGCAACTCACCGACCTGCGCGCAATGTTGCGCATTGGCTTGCTTGATGTGCTTGCCGGCCAGGCGTGGTTGCAGCAACGCCGGTTTGCCCGCCAGTTCGCGCAAGGCCACGCCGTCGGTGGTGCGCAGGGCGTAAGGCACTGGAAGGTCGGCGCCGTGCAGCACGTCGAGCAGCTCGATGAAGAACGGCATTTCCTGAACCGGGCCGCGCTCGACCAGGGTCAGGACAAATTCGCCCTGCTCCAGGCTGATAAAAAAATTGGTGTTTTCGCTACCGGCGGCAATCCCCTGGAAATCAAGCAGGCGGCCGAGGCCATAAGGGGCGAGAAAAGCTTCCAGCTCGGGCCGAGCCAGGGGGGTGAACACAGACATGTTTAAGCTGCCAGTACGGGCGCCATTGTTGAGCCAGCGCCGATTGAAATTAAGAAACTACTTCCACTCGAAAATCTTCCACGACGGAATCAGCATATCGGGCTGATCCGAGCGGATAAAGTTACCGTCCGATCCATCGGCGCGCACCAGAAAGTACGGTTTTCCGCCCTTCGGTGTTACCTGAATGGCATACAGGAAGCCATTCTGGCGGTATTCCTTGATCGTATTGTCGCCTTCCGTGCGAATGGTCACATCCGGCTCCGGCGATGGCGCATCGTCCGCCGCCATGACGGCCAATGGAGTGATTGCAAACAAGCCAGCCAGCAACAGGCGATTTAGTGTGCGCATGATAACCTTGTCCCTTTGTCGTCAACGGTCCCGCTATTCTAGCGCCGGACCCGCCGAAAAGGTTGATCCTGCTCATGAGCCAAGCCCCCCTCGTCCTGGTGGACGGTTCTTCTTACCTGTACCGCGCCTTTCACGCGCTGCCACCGCTGACCACGTCCAAAGGCCTGCCGACCGGCGCGGTCAAGGGCGTGTTGAACATGCTCAAGAGCCTGCGCAAGCAATATCCGAATAGTCCGTTCGCCGTGGTGTTCGACGCCAAGGGCGGGACTTTTCGCGATGACATGTACGCCGAATACAAGGCCAACCGTCCGAGTATGCCTGACGACATGCGCGTGCAGATCGAACCGCTGCACCAGAGCGTGATCGCCCTGGGCTTCCCGCTGCTGTGCGTCGAAGGCGTCGAGGCCGATGACGTGATCGGCACCCTGGCCCGCAGCAGTGCGGCGGCGGATCGTCCGGTAATCATCTCCACGGGCGACAAGGATATGGCGCAACTGGTCGATGGTCACATTACCTTGGTCAACACCATGACCGGTAGCAGCATGGACGTGGAGGGCGTAAAGGAGAAATTCGGCGTCGCTCCGGAGCAGATCATCGATTATCTGGCGCTCATGGGCGATTCTTCCGACAACATTCCGGGCGTTCCGGGGATTGGCCCGAAGACGGCTTCAGGCCTGCTGGTCGGTGTGAACGGCGGTCTGACCGAGCTCTATGCGCAGCTCGACATCGTGCCAACCCTGCCGATTCGCGGTGCCAAGACCCTGCCGGCCAAGCTCGAAGAGCACAAGGAAATGGCCTTCCTTTCCTATCAGTTGGCGACCATCAAGGTCGACGTACCGCTGGACATTGGCCTCGACGACCTGCAAATGGGCGCGGAAGATCCGGCGAAACTCTACGAGTTGTACAGCCTGCTGGAGTTCAAGAGCTGGCTGAACGACCTTGATCGCGACGCCAAACGCCTGGAACTGAGCGCTGCCGCCGAGCCTGCACCGGCCAACGATCTGTTCAGCGAACCAGAGGCCGAAGCACCGGCCGCCGCTGCTGAAGCCGCCTACGAAACCATCCTCGATCAGGCGCGTTTCGATGCCTGGCTGGAAAAGCTGAACAACGCCAAGCTGTTTGCCTTCGACACCGAAACCACCGGCATCGACGCGCAGCAGGCGCAACTGGTGGGTCTGTCATTCGCGGTTCAGGCTAACGAAGCGGCCTACATCCCGTTGACCCATTCCTACATCGGCGTGCCGCAGCAGCTGGACCGCGACACGGTCCTGCGCGCGCTCAAGCCGATTCTGGAAGACCCGAACAAGCTCAAGGTCGGCCAGCACGCCAAGTTCGACATGAACATCCTGGCCAACTGCGCCATCGGTGGCGTACAGGACAACGGCATCACCGTGCGCGGCATCGCCTTCGACACCATGCTCGAGTCCTACGTGCTCAACTCCACGGCCACGCGCCATGACATGGACAGCCTGGCGCAGAAGTATCTGGACCACACCACGGTGAGCTTCCAGGACATCGCCGGCAAAGGCGTGAAACAGCTGACGTTCGATCAGATCGCCCTTGAGCAGGCCGGGCCTTACGCCGCCGAAGATGCGGACATCACCCTGCGTCTGCACCAAGCCCTGTTCGAAAAGCTCTCGGCCATTCCGAGCCTGGCCAGTGTGCTGACCGACATCGAAATCCCGCTGGTGCCGGTGCTGGCGCGCATCGAGCGCCAGGGCGCATTCGTCGACGCCGCTCTGCTGGGTGTGCAAAGCATCGAGCTGGGCGACAAGATGGTCGCACTTGAGCGCGAAGCCTTCGAGATTGCCGGCGAGGAATTCAACCTCGGTTCGCCCAAGCAGCTCGGCGTGATCCTCTACGAGAAACTCGGCCTGCCGGTGCTGAAAAAGACTGCCAAGGGCCAGCCGTCCACGGCCGAAGAGGTGCTGGCCAAGCTGGCGGAAGACGACTACCGATTGCCGAAAGTGCTCATGGAATATCGCTCCATGAGCAAGCTGAAAAGCACTTACACCGATCGTTTGCCGGAACAGATCAACCCGCGCACCGGGCGGATCCATACGTCTTACCACCAGGCTGTCGCCTCCACCGGGCGCCTGTCCTCCAGCGATCCGAACCTGCAGAACATCCCGGTGCGTACTGCCGAAGGGCGTCGTATCCGCCAGGCCTTCGTGGCCCCGGCCGGTTACAAGCTGCTGGCGGCGGACTACTCGCAGATCGAGTTGCGGATCATGGCGCACCTGTCACGGGATGAAGGGCTGATGAACGCCTTCCGCCACAATCTGGACGTGCACACCGCGACCGCCGCCGAAGTGTTCAAGGTCGGACTGGCCGAGGTGACCTCCGACCAGCGCCGCAGCGCCAAGGCGATCAACTTCGGCCTGATCTACGGCATGGGGGCGCAGAAGCTCGGCAAGGACATTGGCGTCGACACCAAAACCGCCAAGGCCTACATCGATACCTACTTCGCCCGATACCCCGGTGTACGCCAGTACATGGACCGCACGCGTGCCCAAGCCGCCGAGCAAGGTTATGTCGAGACGTTCTTCGGTCGCCGCCTGTACCTGCCGGACATCAACTCCAACAAGCCGCAAGAACGCGCCGCCGCCGAACGCACGGCAATCAACGCACCGATGCAAGGCACCGCTGCGGACATCATCAAGAAAGCCATGGTCGCTGTGGATAACTGGCTGACCGCGTCCGGCCTCGACGCCAAAGTCATTTTGCAGGTGCACGATGAACTGGTACTGGAGGTGCGTGAAGACCTGGTCGACCAGGTTCGCGATGAAATTCGCGTACACATGAGCGAAGCCGCGAAACTGGACGTGCCGTTGCTGGTCGAAGTGGGTGTTGGAAATAACTGGGATGAGGCTCACTGAGCCTTCCTGTAGGAGCGAGCTCGCTCGCGATGGAATCTCAGTCGAAATCGATGTGTCTGACACTCCATCGCGAGCAAGCTCGCTCCTACAGAAAAGAGTCGTGTTCTGCTGCGGCATAGTGCCGCGGCAGAAGGGCGCAATCAGTTTAGTCCGGAAGGTTATCGGCGTTATTTCAAAGCTATTTGAAAAAAATCTGAACTAATCTTGCGAAGCACCACTCAGAGGTACTGAATGGCTGGTGAAGCCCTTCGATGCTCCTATGTTGTGTTAAGTGTTGGCAGATATCTGGACCCCGCCCTAGCGGTCTAGAGCTTGAACCCCGGAACTTCTCCCTCCCCATATGAAGCCCGGGGTTTTTTTTGCCTGCAGAAAGCTGTCTGGAGTGCCCAGACAGCTTTCGCTGCCTTACTGGGCCTCTACCTCGGCACCCTTGTCCGCCAGCTCCATCCAGCCTGCCAGTACGGTATAGGCTTCTTCCAGGCCCATGCGTTTCGGGGCCGAGAACAGCTGAATCGTCACCAGATCGCCCCAGCCCTTGCGGATTTCCGCCTGAACCTTGAGCAGCGTGTTCTTGGCCGCGCCATAGGTCAGCTTGTCCGCTTTGGTCAGCAGAATGTGCATCGGCATGCCGGCAGCCACGGCCCAATCGAGCATAAGCAGGTCGAAATCGGTCATCGGATGGCGGATGTCCATCATCAGGATCAGGCCTTTCAAACTCTCTCGACCACCCAGGTACGCTTCCAGGTGACGCTGCCAGTGTTGCTTGAGCGGGATCGGTACTTTTGCATAACCGTAGCCCGGCAGGTCGACCAGACGGCGTTCATCGTCTAGCTTGAAGAAATTCAACAGTTGCGTGCGCCCCGGGGTTTTCGAGGTGCGCGCCAGGCTGGCGTGGGTCAGGGTGTTCAAGGCACTCGACTTGCCGGCGTTGGAACGCCCGGCGAAGGCGACTTCGAAGCCCTCGTCATCCGGACATTGGTCGACTTTGGCGGCGCTGAGCATGAAGGTGGACTGTTGGCACAGACCGAGGATGGGATTCTTGAGTTGCATGGGATTTCCGATGTGGGCGGCGCCAGGAATGGGTGCGGCAAGCAGTGTCGCTTCCGTTTCAGTGACGCCAGTATATAATGCCGCAGATTTTGTGTGCGCTTTGTCCCAGCGTAGGATGAAGTTCACGAGAGCGACAGACCTTGATTGCGCACTAGAACGCAGCTCGCTCTCAACCCTGAAAAGGTCGTTTTATGACGAAATGGCTGCTAGCTGCCGGTGTCTTGATGCCGCTTTACAGCGCTCAGGCTACACAGGATCCGGAAGCTGTGTACAACCGTGTTTGTGGTGCCTGTCATTCCGGCCAACTACCCATGGCGCCGAAAAAAGGCGATCAGGATGCTTGGACGCCGAGGTTGGCGAAAGGTATGGAGACGCTGGTGCAACACGTGACCCAGGGTTTCAAGGCGATGCCGCCGCGTGGTTTGTGCATGGACTGCAGTGCCGAGGATTACCAAGCCATCATCCTTTGGATGAGCGAGTAAGCCCGGTCCATAACTCTTAACCCTTAGCCGTAGTTGGATTAGCTGATGAAGAAATTGATCGTGAGTCTGCTGTTGACCGTGGGCATCTCCGGCATAGCCCATGCTGCAGGTGAGGCAGTACAACCGGGTGATGCTAAAGCTGGCCAGGCCAAAGCCGCCGTCTGTGGCGCCTGCCACGGTCCGGATGGCAACAGCATGGCGCCAAACTTTCCCAAACTGGCGGGTCAGGGTGAACGCTACCTGACCAAGCAATTGCACGACATCAAGTCGGGCAAGCGCACTGTTCTGGAAATGACCGGCCTGCTGACCAACCTGAGCGATCAGGACCTGGCGGACATCGCCGCCTACTTCGCCAGCCAGAAAGGCAGCGTTGGTGCCGCCGATCCTAAAGTCGTCGCTCGCGGTGAAGCCCTGTTCCGTGGCGGTGACCTGGCCAAGGGCCTGCCATCCTGCACCGGCTGCCACTCGCCAAATGGCGCCGGCAACGCAGCCGCCGGCTTCCCGCACCTGGGTGGCCAGCACGCTCAATACATCGCCAAGCAACTGACCGATTTCCGCAAGGAAGAAGGCGGCCGCACCAACGATGGCGATGCCAAGACCATGCAGACCATCGCCAAGCGGCTGAGCGACGAAGACATCGCCGCGGTGTCCAGCTACATCCAGGGCCTGCACTAAGGCCGGCGGATCGGGCGTTGAACGGGGTAAATATCGCCTGCAACGTTAACGCTCGATTAATCCGTTGCAACGAGTATAAAAAGGGTGGCCTTGGCCGCCCTTTTTTGTGGCCGCTGCCGTTACACTACAGAACTCAAGCCCGCCAGGACCTGTCTGAAAACACGTTGCGCGAGGCGAAAAACTTGTCCAGGAGTGAAGCATGCGTAATCTGATCATCAGCGCCGTTTTTGCCGCTGCCAGCCTGTTCGGCATGACTGCCCAGGCTGCTGAAGCCCCCGCCGCACCTTATGTCGAACTGAGCAATCCGGTTCCGGTCGCCGTGCCTGGCAAGATCGAAGTGGTGGAGCTGTTCTGGTATGGCTGCCCGCACTGCTATCACTTTGAGCCGACAATCAATCCCTGGGCCGAAAAACTGCCATCGGATGTGAACTTCAAGCGTATTCCAGCGATGTTCGGCGGTCCTTGGGACGCTCATGGCCAAATGTTCCTGACTCTTGAATCCATGGGTGTTGAGCATAAGGTTCATGCCGCGGTGTTCGACGCGATCCAGAACAAAAAAATGAAGCTGACCGATAAGAATGATATGGCCGACTTCCTGGCTACCCAGGGCGTAGACAAGGAAAAATTCCTGGCCACTTTCGACTCCTTTGCGATCAAGGGGCAGGTCGTTCAGGCTCGTGAACTGGCCAAAAAATATGAGATCTCCGGCGTTCCAACCCTGATTGTGAATGGCAAATACCGCTTTGACGTAGGCTCCGCCGGCGGTGCCGAACAGGCCCTGCAACTGGCCGACAAACTGATCGACAAAGAGCGAGCGGCTAACAAGGCTGCCGCCAACTAAGGGCAGTCACTGCCATGCGCCGATGGGGTACTGAACGCATCGTTGGCCTGCATCATCCGCGGGTCAATGAGCATCATCTGGAATCCACGGGCTTGCCCGCAGACAGTCGTCTGCGCTTGCTCAGTTTCAATATCCAGGTCGGCATCAGCACCGAGCGTTACCGGCATTACCTGACCCGGGGCTGGCAGCATCTGCTGCCGCACACCGGGCGTGCCGACAATCTGCAGAAAATCGGCAATCTGCTGGGCGACTTCGATCTGGTCGCCTTGCAGGAGGCCGATGGTGGCAGCCTGCGTTCAGGCTACGTCAATCAGGTTGAGCATCTGGCCCAGCTCGGCGCCTTCCCCTACTGGTATCAACAACTCAATCGCAATCTCGGTCGCCTGGCCCAGCACAGCAATGGCGTGCTCAGCCGATTGCGCCCGTGGGCCATTGAAGATCATCCGTTGCCGGGCCCAAAGGGGCGCGGAGCCATCCTGGTGCGCTTCGGCGAAGGCCCGGAAGCACTGGTGGTCGTCATGATGCACCTGGCGCTGGGTGCCCGGGCGCGCAGCCTGCAACTGGCCTATATCCGCGATCTGATTGGCGACTACAAACACCAGGTACTGATGGGCGACATGAACACCCATGCCAGTGACTTGCTGCAAAATTCCGCGTTGCGCGATCTCGGCCTGCTCGCGCCGCAAATGGAAGCAACGTTTCCCAGTTGGCGTCCACAGCGCTGCCTGGACCATATCCTGCTGAGCCCGAGCCTGACCCTGGAAAAGGTCGAGGTGCTGGCACAGCCCATTTCCGATCACCTGCCGGTCGCGGTAGAGATTCGTCTGCCGGGTTCGCTCACGGCCGATGCATTGCCCGCGTTGAGTCCTGCCCCTCGCGGAACCCATGAATGAGCGACGAAGCACAGCGCTGGAAAGAGAAATACCTCAAAAGCATCGAGCAACAGGAAAAGCTCGAACGTCGCTGGGACGCGCGGCTCGACTTGCTGCGCCGTGGACTGGTGCGCAGCACCCTGGCGGCGGAAGGTACTGACCGCGCGGTTGACCAATGCATGAAGGAAATGCGCGAGGTCGTGCGTACCGACGACATGGACGCCGGCCTGGCCGCGCTGATTCCACGCCTGGAAAAAGCCGTGCTCGACTCCGAGCAGCGTCGGGAAACCCGGATCAACCAGACCAGTGCCGCCCTGACTGCACTGGTCACTCAACTGCAAACATTGCCACTGCCACGGGATGTGAGCCGGCCACTCAAGAGTTTCGCCAAGCAACTGGATGCGCGGGTCAGTCAGGCGCGTGAGATACCCTTGTTGCTCAGCGAGCTGAGTGGCTTGCAAGGCAAGGCCCTGAGCCAGCTGGAGACCCCGACGGAACCTGGTCGGCCGGGCTTGTTGCAGCGATTGTTCGGCGGTCGTGAAGCAGAAGAGACGGTGGCATCAACGACTGCTTCTCCTGCACCGGCGGCCCCCGTAGCCGAGAGTCCTGCGGCGGTTATCGAGCCCATCCCGGTCGCGACTGAGACGGCAATCTGCGAAGTGCCCATGGCTGAGCGAGTTGAAGAGGTGTCCGCGCCGACCGAGCCAGCCGAGGCCTCCCCTGCTCCGGCAGTCGTGGCGCTGGCACCTGCGGCTGCGGAGCCTCAATCCGCCAGTGCAGGCGCGGCAGAAACCGAATCGACCGAGAAGCCGACCCCGGAAACCATCGAAACACCTCTTGAATCGCAAGTGAACCCCGACGAGCTGATCGTGCCAGCATCGCCGGATGGCCAGGCCTTGCTTGCGATTCCGACAGAGGAGGTGGTCGCCGCAGATCAGCCTCTATCCGGTCACGACACGTTCTATGCACTCCCGGATACCCCAGAGCCCTCCTACAGCTCGGTGGCCAGCCACATCGAACACACGCTGCTGGGGCTGCTCGAAGACCTGACATTGCCCGAGCGTCATCGCCCGCAAGCCGAATCCATGCGCGATCGTCTGAAAAACGGGTTGAACTGGTACGAATTGCTACCGATTCTCGACGACTTCGCCACGTTGATGCTGGCCATTACCGACAGCGGCCAGCATGAGTTCGAAGCCTACCTGCAACGATTGAACGAGCGCCTCGAATCGTTCCAGAGCAACTTGCAGGCCGCCACCGCAGGGCACGCCGACAACCGTTCGGCTGCGCGGCAGATGGACACGCAGATCCGCGAACAGGTTGATGGCTTGCAAAGCAGCATGCAGGAAGCCGCGGACCTGGAAGGTCTCAAGCACGTTCTGGAAAACCATCTCGAAGGCTTGCTGGGCACCATGGACCAGCACCAGAAACAACGCGATGAGCGCGAGCAAGAGGTCGCTGCGCGCCTGCACAGCCTGGCCGAGCGCGTCGCGCATATGGAGCAGGAGGCCCAGGGGTACCGTGAGCATCTTGAAGAGCAACGGCAGAAGGCCTTGGTCGACCCGTTGACCGGCCTGCCCAACCGCGCGGCCTGGAGCGAGCGCCTGGATCATGAAGTCAAACAATGGCAGCAACATGGCAATACGCTGTTACTGGCCATGCTCGACCTCGATCATTTCAAGCGCATCAACGATAACTACGGGCACCTGGCCGGTGACAAAGTGCTGAAGATCATTGCCAGCGTGTTGCGCAAGCGTCTTCGCGCAACGGACTTCATTGCCCGGTTCGGCGGCGAGGAGTTTGTGCTGTTAATGCCATCCACAGTGCCGGCGGCGGGACTGAAGTTGCTGGAAAGCCTGCGTGCCTCCATCGAGGCCTGTCCGTTTCACTTCAAGGGAGAGCCGGTGACCATTACCGTATCTGTCGGAATGTCGGCGTTCAGGCCGGGTGAGCACAGCGATCAAGTGCTTAAAAGAGCCGATCAGGCGTTGTACCGTGCAAAAAATGCCGGCCGCAATCGCGTGGAGCCGGGCTGAACATTATTTGTTCCATATTTGTTTAATTCGTGGCGATTGCCGTCAACCCGCAAGGCATTACGTTACACTGTTGCATTATTGTCTTGTGTGTACTGCCTTTCGCCATGAAATATCTTGCTCTGATCCTGTCACTTGTTCTGCTGGCTGGCTGCGCCAGCGGTCCCCGTTTTGACACCAGTCATCCTTCAGCCAATTACGACAGTCGTGTGCAGTTCGTGGTGGTGCATTACACCAACGCCTCGATGGAGCGTTCGCTGCAACTGCTGACCCGCGGCGAAGTCAGCAGTCATTACCTGATCGGTGACGACAAGGGCGCCACAATCTACAAGCTGATGGATGAAAATGTTCGTGCCTGGCACGCCGGGGAGAGCGAATGGGATGGCCGGACCTGGCTCAATTCCAGTTCCATTGGTATCGAAATCGTCAACCCGGGGTTCAAGGACACTCCAAACGGGCGCGTGTGGTACCCCTACAGCGAAGATCAGGTTCAGTCCTTGATCGTGTTGCTCAAGGACATCAGCAAGCGTCAGGGCATCAAGCCTCGCGACATCATCGGCCATAGCGATATTGCGCCGTTGCGCAAACTGGACCCGGGGCCGCTGTTCCCCTGGAAGCGTCTGGCTGCCGAGGGTCTGGGTATCTGGCCGAACGAACAGGCGGTCGCGCGCCAGCAAATGCTGTTCGCCGATCAGTTACCGAGCATCAGCTGGTTTCAGGCGCAATTGGCCCGCCTGGGTTATGCCTCGCCACAAACCGGCGAGCTCGATGTTGCGACACGACATGTGATAGCGGCATTCCAGATGCACTTCCGCCCGGCACGCTTCGATGGCACTCCGGATGCGCAAACAGCCGCGCTGCTTTTGGTGTTGAATCAGACAAAATAATGGCGCCCGCCCGGCGGTCCGGGCTATTTCCCAATCAGCAGCTATAACTCATTGGTAATCCATCGGATATTACGCAATGACTGCTGCTCGAGAGACCTTCCGTAGTTGGTTCCATCGCCCTTGGTTCCTGGGGCTGATGTCGGCTGTCTTGAGCGCAACGTTATTGATGGCCGGCAGCCTGTTCGTCGCCATTCATCAGGTCGAGCAAAACGAAAGCGAAGAAATGAATGCTCAGGGGGAGCGCTTTCTCGCCCGCCTGGAACAGCTCTTCGGGCAACTGCGGGAAAGCCTGGACGACCTTGAAGCGCAACCGCTGCGTGGTTGCGATGCTGAAATGATCGCGACCTTGCAACAGGTTACGTTCAATTATCGCTTCGTCTACGAAGCCGCCTACATGGATTCCTCGCGAATCTGCTCCAATCGCCCTCGCCAGGAAGGGCTGTCGCTGATTCGACCGCCAGACATCAAAGGCCCGACCTACAGCTATTGGCTCAATACCACCACCGAACCCGATGAAAACCGCGCCGCCCTGATGCTCGGGCGCGGGAATTTCCGGGTCGCGACCTCTCGCGGGCATTTGACCGATATGGTCGACCTGTCGCCGGGCAGCAGCCTGCTGGTAGTCCTGGACCATGGTAAGCGCGCGATTCCGGTGTTGGGTTCTTCGCAGATCTGGCCCCCGGTCGAGGCCTGGCCCCCGAAAAATCGCGATGCGCTGCAGATCACTCAGACACGCCTGATATACCGCATGCCCACCGACAACCCGGAGTATCAATTGGTGTTGATCAGCCTGCGTACGGGCATGCATATCCCTTCGGTCTGGTGGTGGCTACTGCCGGCCAGCCTTGCGCTGGGCATATGCGTCGGGTTCCTGGTGTTTCTGCTGGTGCAACAGCGGCAGTCACTGGATGCCGAACTGGCCGGGGCGATTCGCCGGGGCGAGTTGCAGGTGCTGTATCAACCGATCTTCGACCTCGATAGCCGCAACTGTGTCGGGGCTGAGGCGCTGCTGCGCTGGCGCAGGCCGGACGGTACCCTGACCAGTCCCGACCTGTTCATTCCGATGGCGGAGGACACCGGGCAGATTCGCCAGATGACGGATTTCGTCTTGCAACGCTTGCTCGAGCAACTCGGCCAGTTGCTGCGTGCCAACCCGCAACTGTACATCTCGGTCAATCTCGCGGCGTGTGATGTGATGGTTCCGCGAATCGGCCAGGTGATGGCGAGGCTGTTGACCCTGCACCGCGTCGCTGCGCGACAGATTGCCTTCGAGGTCACCGAGCGTGGGCTGGTCGATGTGGTGGTGGCCCGGGAAAACCTGCAATCGCTGCGAGATGTCGGGCACCAGGTGTTGATAGATGATTTTGGCACCGGCTACTGCAGCCTCGCCTATTTGCAAACCCTGCCGGTGGACTGCCTGAAAATCGACAAGGCGTTCATTGATGCGTTGGGCCATGACGCCGCCAGCAGCGGTGTGGCCCCGCACATCATTCACATGGCCCAGTCGCTGCATTTGAAGGTGATTGCCGAGGGCATCGAACATGAGGCCCAGGCCGAGTTCCTGAGCAGTGAAGGCGTGAAGTTCGGCCAGGGTTGGCTGTTCGCCCACGCGCTGAGCGCGGTTCAGTTCATTGAATTGATCACCCGGGGGCGACGTCTGGCGGGCGGCCGGCGCCTGGATGACGAAGCGTGACCGCAATCTAAACCGTCAGCGCCATGTAGAACTGAGTGCCCTGCCCCGGCCGTGAATAGACGCCCATCCGCCCGCCATGCAATTGCACGATTTCCTTGCACAATGCCAGGCCGAGACCGGCCCCGCCTTTCTTGCGTCCGACCTGCACGAACGGCTCGAAGATCCGCCCCTGCTGACCGTAGGCAATGCCTTCGCCGTTGTCCTCGACACTGATGATGACCCGATCGCCGTGGCGCCGGGCGTGCAAGCGTATCCGCCCGCCGGAACCGGTGTGACGCAAGGCGTTGTCGAGCAAATTATCGAGTACCCGCTCCAGTTGTGGCTGATCGGCCTGCAAACGCGGCAAAGGCCCCTGCACTTCCACCAGCAGACTGATTTCCTTCTCTTCGGCCGATGTGGCAAAGCGTGACTGAGCCTGTTCCAGCAACGCCTCGATGGAACACGGCGCCAGGGTGAGTTTCTGCAAACCGTTCTGGTAACGGGAGAAATTCAGCAGGTCATTGATCAGCTGCATCAGCCGCTGCATCTCTTCATTCACGGTATCGAGCAGGTCGGCTTCCCGGGAGTCCGGGGCAAAGTGTGTGCGCTCGCGGAACAATCCGAAGGCCATGTGCATGCCGGTAACCGGTGTGCGCAATTCATGGGAGGCGCGCAATACAAATTCGCTGCGTACCCGTTCGAAGGCACGCTGCTCCGTGACGTCATGCAGCACCATCACGGCACCGAGAATATGGCCCTGGGTGTGGCTGACCGGGGTCAGGCTAAAGGTCAGCAGTCGCGACTCGCCGTCGACTTCGACACTCAAGTCCTCCGGCGCCCTCTCCAGGGTGCCGCCGCGCAGCACCAGTTGCAGTTGCTCATCGAGTTCGGGGCGCTCCAGTGCCGTGCCCAGTCCCTGTCCCAGGCGATCGGACTCCCAGCCCAACTGGCGCTGGGCCACAGGGTTAAGGTGTTCCAGATGGCCCTGACGGTCGATCATCAGCAGCCCGTCGTCGATGCTGTCGAGCACGGCCTGCAAACGCTGCTGGCCGGCCAGCAACTCATCGACGTTGGTGGCCTGGTGTTCACGCAGCGCCTGGGCCATGATCCCGAAACGCCGGGTCAGCTGGTTGAGCTCCACTGCCGAGGAGATCGGCAGGGTGACATCGAAATTGCCCTGGCCGATATTGTCCGCCGCCTTGGCCAGGGCTTCGATGGGCGCCCCGAATCGCCGGGCAATGGCCTGTGCGGTCACGAAGCCGATGATCAGCACTGCCAGCCCCACCAAGGCAAGTAACCCTGCAATCAGCAGTGCCCGCTCCCGGGCCTGGCGCTCGGTATCATTGATGTTATCCAGGGCGCGCTTGTGCTCGGCGATCAGACCATTGCGCAGTGCGTTGAATTTTTCCGTCAGGTTGTCATGGCTGCTGAGCACAGTCGAAGGGTCCGGGGACGCCTCATAAGCTTCGATAAAGCGCTCGTAGTCAGCCTTGGCTTTTCTGAAGCCGTACTCGCTTGCGTTTAGCTCGGGTTCCTGGGCGATGCCTTCCTCCAGCAATTGGAAGTAGTGCTGCTTCGAGGCGGCGAAAGCGGCGGAGTCAGGCTTCTCGCTGAGCATGATGATCAGTTGATCACCCAAGGTCTGGCGCAGTTTGAGTCCCAGGTCCAGGGTGATGAAGTTACTGCGGGTCAGCGCCTCCTGGCTGCCGGCCATCTGCATCACGCTGACCAGCCCGAGCAGTAGCCCGAGCAAGGCGACGGTGATCAGTGCGGAGATGCTCAGGAAAAGCCGGGTCCGCAATTTCATCGCCAGTTTCATCGCCTATTGCTCACAAGTTGTACTGCTTGCGTTTGCGGTACAGCGTCGAGGCATCGATGCCCAGGGTTTTTGCCGCTTGATCCAGCGTGTCGGCGGTGGCGAGGACCGCGCCGATGTGGGCCTTTTCCAGCTCATCCAGGCTCAGCGCTGCGCCGATGCGCGGTGCATTGTTGACCGGGGTTTCGGCCATGCCCAGATGACTGATCTCGACCCGCTCCTGCGGACAGATGATGCTCGCGCGCTCTATCACGTTGCGCAGCTCACGGATGTTGCCCGGCCAGCGATAGCCCAGCAGGGCTTCCCGGGCCTCGTCGCTTAGCGCGCGCGCGGGACGGGCATACTCCTTGACGAAACGCGCCAGGAAACGATCGGCCAGGTTCAGGATATCTTCACGGCGTTCGCGTAGCGGTGGCAGGTGCAGGGTAATGACATTCAGGCGATAGAGCAGGTCTTCACGGAAACGCCCATCGCGGACCATGTCCTCGAGGTTGAGGTTGGTGGCTGCAAGGATGCGCACATCGGCACGGCGGGTCACCGGATCACCGACGCGCTCGTACTCTTTGTCCTGAATGAAACGCAGCAACTTCGGCTGCAATGTCAGGGGAAAATCGCCGATTTCGTCGAGAAACAGCGTCCCGCCGTCCGCCTGGTTGACTCGACCCAGGGTGCTTTCGCTGGCGCCGGTGAAGGCGCCACGACTGTGGCCGAAGAGCTCGCTTTCCATAAGCTCGGCGGTCAGCGACGGGCAGTTGATCGTGACACAGGATTTCTTCGCGCGTTTGCTCCAGCCGTGAATGGCTTGGGACAGCTCACCCTTGCCGGTGCCGGATTCACCGAGAATCAGGATATTGGCATCGGTCGTGGCCACCTGACGCGCGGTTTCGAGTACCACTTTCATGGCCGGGCTGTGGGAGTCCAGACCATCCTTGGGCTTGCGCACTTCACCTTCCAGGGCTTCGAGCCGCGCCGACAGCTGCCGCACTTCCAGTTGCTTGGCGGTTGCCAACCGCAATTGATCGGGGCTGCACGGCTTGACCAGATAATCGGCGGCACCGGCCTGGATCGCATCCACCGCCGTGTCGACGGCTGAGTGCGCAGTGACGATCACCACCCGCATCCAGGGCGCCTGGATACGCATCTGGGCCAGCACATCCAGGCCGTTGTCTTCACCCAGACGCAAATCGAGGAAGCACAGGTCGAAGACCTGGCGCTGCAACAGGGCTTCTGCCTGCGCGGCGCTGGTGGCGGTTGCCACGCTGTAGCCTTCGTCTTCAAGGCAGTAACGGAAAGTGCGCAGGATGGCGGATTCATCATCAACCAGCAGAATGCGGCCTTGGTGCTCAGTGGCTGATTCCATTTTCCTACGCTCCTTAATGAATGATCTTGATTTAGTCCCGGAGAAATCGGGCAAGTTGCATGATTGATTCTGAGCCATTCCTGTCATGGCAGGGTAGCTTTCATCCGATGTATCGGTTTGCCAGCTGATGTCGCGGCTTTTTTAATAGATGTCCGGTTTCCGACAGCGGCCAGTGTGTATTTCTGACATCTGCGTCCTCCTCTCAATTCAAAAAATTTACACCCTCCTTCAAACGAATCGTGCAATACGCACGACCGTACAAGTGGCATCGTGCAGGATGCGTACGATGTGATTTCTTTGATGGTCTTAAAGCATTGATATTAAAAGAAATTAATTCATTTCAATGCTGGCATGCGGGCTGCAATTGTCTGGTTGACCAGGGCATTCAAAAACAGACGCCCGCTATCGAATACCGACCCTAGTGGTAGGAGCTCCAGGATGAACCGTCAACGTGTCGCCCACCTGCACCTCTCGCCTTTGCATATTCAGCAAGGACTGTTTGCTGTTCTGGCGTTGTTGCTCACCCTTATCGGTGGCCAACAGTTTCTGCGCTGGGAGCAGAGTCTGCAGCCGCAAGCGCCACAACTGTCAATTGAGCATCCGACCCAAACCCATTTCAGTGCTGTTGGCAGCCTTCAGGCCGATAGCCCCCCGATGCGCATGATCGACGTCGACCAGGCCGGATCTGCAGGTGAGATACGTCATCAGGAGCGCTGGGTGTTCTAGGTAAAAAATTTCCGCCGCAGCGATGTGCCGGGAAACGCAACACCTCTAAATAGAAGCGTAAGGAGAATCACCATGTTGAGCTGGGCAATCACATTCCTGATCATTGCCATCATCGCCGCAGTACTGGGCTTCGGTGGTATCGCGGGCACCGCCACGGGTATCGCCAAGATTCTGTTTGTCGTGTTCCTGGTGATGTTCATTGCTTCCTTCTTCTTTGGCCGTCGCGGTCGAGGCTGACATGAAAGGTTTGTTCAAGACGCTGGCAGCCGCCCTGCTATCAGGGCGGTAGTGCCATGGCATGCGGGCTGAGGCTTCTGCGGCATGCCTGAGGCCCTCATGCAGGGCTTGTCGGTAGAACAGAATTTGTACACGAAGGAGGTCACAGCGCCTCTTTCGATCTGCGTCACCTGAGGAAGGCTGGCGCATGACCAAGGGGTCGGGATGTTCTGCCTGCTTCAGGGGCGGAGTGACCTACGGGTACAGGGAGTACCTGCGTAAGGGCCGGGTCAGGAAAAGCTGCTGCGCAAGTTCGCCGGACCACCATGGCTCGACGAGCTTGCGAAGGGCTGGATCAAGCAACACATTGAAATAGAGCGCTCGTCTCGATTTCATCACTGTTATCGGCTCCTTGTCCCTGTTACGTCGGAAATTACTTTTCCCGGTGTTTCACAGGCGACCGTATATCGAGAAAAATCCCTTTTTTTTGGTCGCGATTTTTCGCTTTGTCCTACGGGATTTTGTTGAAAAATCAACGCTCGGCCACTGCTCAAAAAACATTCAATCTGCTCTGTGATGACCGGTTCACGGCACTTATGCCTGCCGAAATGTCGCAATCGAACCGATTGCGACGCCGCATTCAGCAAAAAAACCTCATGCCGATTCGGCATAGGGTAGGCGTTTACGGCATTAGACGGCGCTTCCTTGCATCGGAATAGTTGCGCCTTTTTTCGCCTGCCAGAGAGCCGCAAACACGCGTTCCGGGGCACCTTATACGGGGGGTAGATGCACTAGACTTTTTCGCCATGAGCGTTCCAGTTCGCGCATCTCCCTGAGTCAAACGCAAGTAAGGGTAAAGATATGAAGAAGGCAAAGCTTAGCCTCGCCTGGCAGATCCTCATCGGTCTGGTATTGGGGATAGCAATCGGTGCGCTGCTCAACCATTTCAGTGCCGAAAAAGCCTGGTGGATCAGCAACGTCCTGCAACCAGCAGGCGATATCTTTATCCGTCTGATCAAGATGATCGTGATCCCGATCGTCATCTCCTCTTTGATCGTCGGCATTGCCGGCGTCGGTGACGCCAAGAAGCTGGGGCGCATCGGCTTCAAGACCATCGTCTACTTCGAAATCGTCACTACCATCGCCATCGTGGTCGGTCTGCTGCTGGCCAACCTGTTCCATCCGGGTGCCGGCATCGATATGAGCACCCTGGGCACCGTGGACATTTCCAAGTACCAGGCGACTGCCGCCGAGGTCCAGCATGAACATGCGTTCATCGAAACCATCCTCAACCTGATCCCGTCGAACATCTTCGCGGCCATGGTTCGCGGCGAAATGCTGCCGATTATCTTCTTCTCCGTATTGTTTGGTCTCGGGCTGTCGAGCTTGCAGGCGGACCTGCGCGAGCCGCTGGTGAAGATGTTCCAGGGCGTGTCGGAAAGCATGTTCAAGGTCACTCACATGATCATGAACTACGCCCCGATCGGCGTGTTCGCACTGATCGCGGTGACTGTGGCCAACTTCGGCTTCGCGTCGTTGATACCGCTGGCCAAGCTGGTGATCCTGGTTTACGTCGCCATCGCCTTCTTCGCGTTCGTGATCCTGGGCCTGATCGCTCGCCTGTTCGGCTTCTCGGTGATCAAGCTGATGCGCATCTTCAAGGATGAGCTGGTACTGGCCTACTCCACCGCCAGCTCCGAAACCGTGCTGCCGCGTGTGATCGAGAAGATGGAAGCCTACGGCGCGCCGAAAGCCATTTGCAGCTTCGTGGTACCGACCGGTTACTCGTTCAACCTCGACGGCTCGACCCTGTACCAAAGCATTGCGGCGATCTTCATTGCCCAGCTCTATGGCATCGACCTGTCGATCAGCCAGCAACTGCTGCTGGTCCTGACGTTGATGGTCACCTCCAAAGGCATCGCCGGCGTACCGGGCGTGTCCTTCGTGGTCCTGCTGGCCACCCTCGGCAGCGTCGGTATTCCGCTGGAAGGCCTGGCATTCATCGCCGGTGTCGACCGCGTCATGGACATGGCCCGTACCGCGCTGAACGTGATCGGCAACGCCCTGGCTGTTCTGGTTATCGCTCGTTGGGAAGGCATGTACGACGACGCCAAGGGCCAGCGTTACTGGAACTCCCTGCCGCACTGGCGTAGCAAGGAAAAGCTGCCGGCGGGTGAAACCTCCAGCAACTGATACAAAACCTGTGGGAGCGAGCTTGCTCGCGATGACCGACTAAAGCCGACATTGATGTCGACTGATACACCGCTATCGCGAGCAATCGAGCGTCGACCGGCTGCTCCCACAGTGATCTACGAAAGCCGCACCAGACAAACCCCGGGGAAATCCGGGGTTTGTCGTTTCTGGCCACCCCGCTATCATTCGCGGATATTTTGGGGGATTTGACTGATGCTCAATGGCCTGTGGCTTGGCTTCTTCATCGTGGCAGCCGTTTCGGCGCTGGCGCAGTGGCTGATTGGTGGTAACGCCGGGATATTCGCGGCGATGGTGGAGAGCATTTTTGCCATGGCCAAGCTGTCGGTCGAGGTCATGGTGCTGCTGTTCGGCACCCTCACCCTCTGGCTGGGTTTTCTGCGCATTGCCGAGAAGGCCGGCATCGTCGAATGGTTGGCCAGGGCCTTGGGACCATTGTTTTTGCGCCTGATGCCTGAAGTCCCGCCTGGTCATCCAGCCATCGGCCTGATCACCCTGAACTTCGCCGCCAACGGCCTCGGTCTGGACAACGCCGCCACGCCTATTGGCCTGAAGGCCATGAAAGCGCTGCAAGAACTCAACCCCAGCGCTACCGTCGCCAGTAACGCACAGATCCTGTTCCTGGTGCTCAACGCCTCTTCGCTGACCCTGCTGCCGGTGACCATCTTCATGTATCGCGCCCAGCAAGGCGCGCCTGACCCGACGCTGGTGTTCCTGCCGATCCTGCTGGCGACCAGTTGCTCGACCATTGTCGGCTTCCTGTCGGTGGCGTTCATGCAGCGCCTGCGCGTCTGGGACCCGGTGGTGCTGGCCTACCTGATCCCCGGCGCCCTCGCCCTCGGTGGTTTCATGGCGTTGCTGGCGACCCTTTCAGCGACCGCGCTGGCGGGCTTGTCATCGATCCTCGGCAACCTGACGCTGTTTGGCCTGATCATGCTGTTTTTACTGATCGGCGCGCTGCGCCAAGTGAAGGTGTACGAGGCCTTCGTTGAAGGTGCCAAAGAGGGTTTCGACGTCGCCAAGAACCTGCTGCCCTATCTGGTGGCGATGCTCTGCGCGGTGGGTGTCCTGCGGGCCTCCGGGGCGCTGGACTTCGGCCTGGACGGGATTCGTCATCTGGTGGAGTGGGCCGGTTGGGACACGCGCTTCGTCGATGCGCTGCCGACGGCGATGGTCAAACCTTTCTCCGGCAGTGCCGCCCGGGCGATGCTGATTGAAACCATGAAGACTTCGGGCGTGGACAGCTTCCCGGCGCTGGTGGCGGCGACAATCCAGGGCAGTACCGAGACCACGTTCTATGTCCTGGCGGTGTACTTCGGTGCCGTGGGCATTCAGCGTGCGCGCCATGCAGTTGGCTGCGCATTGCTGGCGGAACTTGCCGGGGTGCTGGGTGCAATCGGCGTTTGCTACTGGTTCTTTGGTTGATCGGCGCCTTCAGCCAGCGTCTTAAGCGCGGCCTTGCGCTCATCCGTCGGCAAGCCGCCGAGCTTTTCCGAGGCGGCATAGAACCTGGGCCAATCGCCATCCACCTGATGGAACAGCGCGTCAAATGCCGGTACCCACTGGTCGTACAAGCCAAACGGCAATAGCCGGGCATTGTTCATGGGGGCATGAATCCAAGCGTCGTAGCGTTTGTCTCCAGCCCACTGACTGTCGCGCAGTTGCCGGTATTCGCTGCGCAAGCGCTCGAACTCGGCCGCCTTGCGCTGGCGCATCTGTTTGGTTGGCAATGGCAAGGCGTAGAGCTTTTCCAGCCTGGCGCGGGTTTCCAGCACCAATTCAGTGAACTGGTCGCGCTGACGCGCCTGCGCATAGTTGTCCGGTGGCAGGTGGCGATAGGCCCGCCATTGGCGAGTTCCTTCCTGCTCGACGAAGGTGGCAAAGGATTCGTTGAACTCGGTGTCGTCCTTCACATAGACGCGCTGATGGGCCAGTTCGTGAAAGATCAGCGTGGCCAGTCGCTCATCCCCCCAGCCCATCATCGAACTGATGATCGGGTCGTTGAACCAGCCGAGTGTCGAATAGGCCTCGACGCCGCCAATCGACACGTCCATGCCCTGCAAGCGTTGCAAGGCTGCTTCGCCGCGAGCTGCGCTCTGACTGTAGTACCCGCGATAGGCCACGCAGCCGGCGATGGGAAAACAGTGGTTTACAGGCTTGAGGGAAAATTCCGGCGTGACGAAGACATTCCAGACGACGAAGGGACGGCCAATGTCCGCGTACAAGCGGTAACTCTGGTTGTCCGGCAGGTGCAATTGCCGGCTGGCGAACGTTCGGGCCTTTTGTGATTGCTCCAGGTGTATACGCAGTTTTTGGTCGCGCGCCGGGTCGGCAATCACGCTGGAAACCGGCTCCCTGGCCCGCAGCAGCTGCATTTGGCCGCTGGCCAGTTGACTGTAATAGCTGATGCTGGTGCAACCGTTGAGCAACAAAAACAACACGCCCGGAAACAAAACGCGAAAAACGCGATCAAGTAACCCAAGGCTAGGAAGCGGCCTGATCACAATAATTCTTCCTTGGAGAGTCTTCTCGCAAGACTATCCCGCCTGACTGGAGCTCCGCTATGCGCACGATGATACTGACAGGAAGTCTGCTGTTGCTGGCCGGCTGTGCCGGATTCGGAATACCCCGCCATGATCCTGCGCAAGCCTGGATCGACCTGGACTCGAAGCAAGAAGATACAGCGTTGCAGGCATTGGAGGTCGATGACAAGGCCACCGACGATAAACGCTACTTCGAGGTTCAGCCCGGTAGCCATGAATTGACAGTCCGCTACCAGTTTCCGGTGCAGCCCACCAACATCGGCCCCGACGCCGAGCCATTGTGGCGCGATTGTCAGTTGAACGTGAAATTCAAGGATTTCAACGCCGGCGAACGTTATCAACTGCAAGCGGGGAACATCGGTTTCCGGCCGTGGGCCAAGCTCTACGATCAGCAGCGAAAAGTGATCGGCCATGGCACCCCTGCGGGCTGCCAACATACCTGATCGGCGTTATGCTGGATGCATATCCCCTGGGACATCCATCATGCGCAGGTTAATGCTGTTACTCGCCGTCGGAGTGGTCGCGGGCTGTCAAAGCCCGATGCCGACACCTGATCCAAAAATGGCCTGGGTTGATTTTTCGACGCCCTTCCCTAACGACAAGTTGTTGATGGCTGAACGCCTGGACAAACAACGATTGCGCGATGGGCGTTATTTCGAAGTGACGCCCGGCAGCCACGAACTGATCGTGCGTTTCGACTTTGAAGTCCCTGGCGGTGGTGGCTTGAGTACGATGAGCGGGCCCTCTGAGCGGCTATGCTACCTGACCATCCGTTATGATCATTTCGAAGCCGGTCAGCGTTATGTACTCGAAGGCCGCTCCATAGCGTTTACCCCCGGCGCCCGCCTGTACAACGCCAAGCGCGAGATCGTCGCTGAAGACCGGGAAGCCAACTGCCTGATGTGAGATGTCAGCGGTCGTTCTTCTGGTAGATGATTTTTTTGCTGCCGTTTTCGCACGAGCCAACGACCATGTTCTGGTCGTGCACTTCGTCGTTAGTGACGATTTCAAGCGTGTAGGAAGTGACGCCACTGGCCTGGATCTTGGCTTCGATCTCGGCCTTGAGCTCTTCGCAGGGTTTCGGTGCTGCGAGGGCCGACGTGGCCAGCGCACAACAGATAACCGCCAGGGCAAAACGTTTCATGGTTGAAGCTCCTTTGAGGCAGCACGCCTATTTACAGGTTTTCGCTGCTGTCATTTATTCGACCATATTATTAGCGGGCAAATCTGTCACGACGCAAAAAAGATCGCAGCCTTGGGCACCTCTTGCCGAATGATCCCGACAAGTTGCGCAAGGCTGCGATCTTTTCTTTGCAAAAATGAAGATCTAGCTGACCAATGTTGCCTCCAGGCTGATCTTGGCATTCAGCACTTTGGATACCGGGCAGCCCTCTTTGGCCTTGTTGCTGAGTTCTTCGAACTGCGCCTGGCTTGCCCCGGGGATCTTCGCCTGCAGAATCAATTTCACTGCGGTGATCGCAAAACCGCCGTCCACTTGATCCAGAGTGACTTCCGCCTGGGTATCGATGCTATCGGCCTTCAGGCCGGCGTCACCGAGAATCATGGAGAACGCCATGGAAAAACAGCCGGCGTGGGCAGCGCCGATCAACTCTTCCGGGTTGGTGCCCCGGCCGCCTTCGAAGCGCGCCTTGAAGCCGTAGGGGGCTTCCCGAAGCACGCCGGTTTCTGTGGAAATCGAGCCGATGCCGGTTTTCAGATCACCTTCCCAATGAGCCGATGCTTTCTTGACGATAGCCATGCCTGCCTCCTGAAGGTCGGCGCGAAAGGTCGCGCCTGTGGGGTTTTCGGTTGTCAGGGTTGTGAGGATAGACGAAGGGGCAAAGTTCACTTCGTCCGATCAATCTGCTTTTTTCGCGGGATTTTTTACCGGGCTATTGAAACTCGGGTATATGCCCACATTGCATGAACACGCTTTTGGATTCGGCAGGTTTGCGTTCGCAAGAACAAACCTGCGCCCTCAATTGGAGAAGCAGGTTTATGAAACGACTGTCCGATATCAAGTTCTCGACCCTCGATCTGGTGCCGGTGCGCGAGAACGGCAGCGCGGCCCAGTCGCTGCGCAACTCGCTTGACCTGGCGCAGCACGTCGAGAGGTTCGGTTACAACCGCTTCTGGGTGGCTGAGCACCACAACATGGACGGCATCGCCAGTTCCGCGACTTCGGTACTGCTCGGTTATCTGGCCGGTGGTACATCGACCATTCGAGTCGGCTCAGGCGGTGTGATGTTGCCCAACCACGCACCCTTGGTGATTGCCGAGCAGTTCGGCACCCTGGAAAGCCTTTATCCGGGCCGGATTGATCTGGGCCTGGGGCGCGCGCCCGGTTCCGACCAGATGACTGCACGTGCGTTGCGCCGAGAGCGCTCCGGCAGTGCCGACGACTTCCCGGAAGATGTGGCGGAGCTGGTGCGCTACCTCGGGCCACGTACCCCGGATCAACGGATCATCGCCATGCCGGGAACCGGGACCAATGTGCCGGTCTGGTTGTTGGGGTCGAGCCTGTTCAGTGCACAGCTGGCCGGTGAACGCGGTTTGCCCTACGCCTTCGCTTCACATTTCGCGCCGCGCTACATGCATGAAGCGATTCGGGTCTACCGCAATCACTTCAAGCCCTCAGCCGTTTTGGACAAGCCCTACGTAATGCTCGGCGTGCCATTGGTGGCAGCCGATACCGACGAGCAGGCCGATTACCTGGCGACTTCGGTGTTCCAGCGGATTCTCGCCCTGATGCGCGGCCAAAGCCTGGTACAGCGTCCGCCGGTGAAGACCATGGACGGCCTGTGGCTGCCCCATGAGAAAGAGGCTGTGCACGATTTCCTTGGACTGGCCATGATTGGCAGCCCACAGAAAATCCGCGCCAAACTCGAGGTCCTGATCGAACAGACCCAGGCTGACGAGCTGATTTTCACCTGTGACCTGTACGAACATTCGGATCGCGTACATTCCTACGAGCTGCTCGCGCAGGTCATGCGCGGCTGATACTCAAACGGCAGGCATGAAAAAGCCGGCGCCAGGGCGTCGGCTTTTTCAATCAGGCGAGGACCGGCCTACTTTTTGTAGACGATCACTTTGGCGCCCTTTTCGCATTGACCAACGACTTTTCCGCCAGATGCACTACCTTTATCGACAATCTCCAGCGAATAACCGGAAACGCCCTTGGCATCAAGTTTCGCTGCGATTTCGGCTTTCAGCTCTTCGCATGGCTTGCCACCATCTGCCAATACGGTCCCCGCAAGGCTCAACAAACCTACCGCCAACATAAACTTCTTCATCGGTTGCATTCCCTGGTCGGATCATAGGGGTAACCAGCCGTCAGCCGGACGCACTCATTCAGCGCTTTGCCATTCCCTATGGCATTCGTCCGGCGTGCAAGTTCAGAAGACTAGCCCAAAGTCAGCTGCTGGCAATCCGGAATCCGACTTTCAGGGTCACCTGAAAGTGCGCAGCCTTGCCGTCCCTGATGTGCCCACGAGTCTCGGTTACTTCAAACCATTCCATGTACTTGATGCTTTTGCTGGCTTCGGTCAGAGCATTGTTGATCGCATCTTCGATACTGCTGGTGGACGAGCCGACCAGCTCGACTTTCTTGTAGGTGTGATGGTCAGACATGGCGTTCTCCTTGGCGTGTGAATTACAGCCTAGCAGTGATTTTTCCTATTTCTTCTGTTGGCCGTTCTGAGAGTGAAGTTCAGATTTTCTGCACTTTCTCGAACCTCTGAAGTCCCAACCAACACACGCCACTCATCACCAATGCAGGAGAGCCACCATGGCCAACACCTCGTTACGCAAAGCCTCATTGCAAAGCATGGAAGCCGAGATCGAGAGTCTGCTCAAGTCTTTGGAAAACCTGAAGGACGACGCCTCGGACGAGTCGCGTAAAACCCTCAAGACCCTGAAAGGCAACGCCGAGAATGCCTTGAAGCACTCGCGTCATCTGCTTGCCGACGCCTATGAAGAGGTCAAGGTCAAAACCCGCGAAACCGGGATTGCCACCCGGGACTACGCCCAAGAGCACCCCTGGACGACAGCCGGTGTCGCCGTGGGCGCATTGGGCCTGCTGGCCGCTTATCTGTTGTGCAAGCGTGATTAATCCGCCCGGCGCAGTTCGCTTTTCAGCCACTGCGCCAGTTGCCGGGCGCGCCCGTCCGCGGCGCGCTTGGGTAGCCACAACGCCAGTTGTGCCGGGGTTTCACTGAAACCCCAGGGCGCAACCAGGCGGCCGGCCTTCAAGTCCTCCACCACCAGGGGTTCGGGGGCAATCGCCACGCCCAGACCCGCGACGGCGGCTTCCAGCAAGTAGTACAAATGCTCAAATCCCTGACCGTACTTCAACGCCCTGGCGTCGAGGCCGCATTGTTGCGCCCAGTTTGGCCAGGCTTGCGGGCGTGAGGTGGTGTGCAGCAAGGGTTCGTTCAGCAGTGCGCTTTCCGGCGCTTGCTTGAGCCGCTCATAGCCGGCGAACCGAGGGCTCATGACCGGACCGATACGTTCGCTGGCCAGCTCGAAAACCTGCATGTCCGCCGGCCAGGGTGGCTCGGCAAAGACCAGCAAGGCATCCAGTCCCGGTCTTCGCGGATCGAGATCGCCTTCTCCGGCCGACAGGTGCAGGCGCAGGTCCGGCAGGTCGGCATTGAGTCTCCCCAGTCGCGGAATAAACCAGCGTGCCAACAGGCTTCCTGAGCAACCGAGCACGAACGGAGCGTCGGCCGTGCTTTGTGTGAGTTCGGCGCAGACGCTGCGCAGGCGCTCGAAGGCTTCGCTGCTGGCGTCACGCAGGCGTAGGCCGGCATCTGTGAGTTTCAGGCCGCGACCGTCCTTGATGAACAGGCTGACGCCGAGGTGTTCTTCAAGCACCTTGAGCTGCCGGCTGACCGCACCATGGGTGACATGCAGCTGTTCGGCCGCCTGACTGACGCTGTTCAAGCGGGCAGTGGCTTCGAAGGCGCGAAGCGCATTCAGCGGAGGAAGGTCATGGCTCATGGAATCTGTGAGTTTTCCTGACAGGTTGTGGCGATCTTATCGGTTTTCAGGCCGGGGCGTCAGGGGTAGAGTGAAGCCCACTATCTCTTTACGCATCACTTCACGCATTCAACTGGAGCGCCAAATGACCCAGACTAATCTGCGCAACGGCCCTGATGCCAACGGCCTGTTTGGCGCGTTCGGTGGCCGCTACGTTGCCGAAACCCTGATGCCGTTGATCCTCGACCTGGCCCGTGAATATGAATTGGCCAAGGAAGATCCTGCATTCAAGGAAGAACTGGCCTACTTCCAGCGCGACTACGTCGGACGTCCAAGCCCGTTGTACTTCGCCGAGCGTCTGACCGAGTTCTGTGGCGGCGCAAAGATCTATCTCAAGCGCGAAGAGCTGAACCACACCGGCGCGCACAAGATCAATAACTGCATCGGCCAGATCCTGCTGGCGCGACGCATGGGCAAGAAACGCATCATCGCCGAGACCGGCGCCGGCATGCACGGCGTGGCTACTGCCACCGTGGCTGCACGTTTCGGCCTGGATTGCGTGATCTACATGGGCACCACTGACATCGAACGCCAGCAGGCCAACGTGTTCCGCATGAAGCTGCTGGGCGCCGAGGTTATCCCGGTGGTCGCCGGCACCGGCACGCTGAAGGATGCAATGAACGAAGCCTTGCGTGACTGGGTGACTAACGTCGACAGCACGTTCTACCTGATCGGCACCGTGGCCGGACCGCACCCTTACCCGGCGATGGTCCGCGACTTCCAGGCCGTGATCGGCAAGGAAACCCGCGAGCAGTTGCAAGCCCAGGAAGGTCGCCTGCCGGACAGCCTGGTGGCGTGCATTGGCGGTGGCTCCAACGCCATGGGCCTGTTCCATCCGTTCCTCGACGACAAGAGTGTCGAGATCATCGGCGTTGAAGCGGCCGGTTACGGCATCGAGACCGGCAAGCATGCGGCCAGCCTGAATGGCGGCGTTCCAGGCGTGCTGCACGGCAACCGCACTTTCCTGCTGCAGGACGACGATGGCCAGATCATCGATGCCCACTCGATCTCCGCCGGCCTCGACTACCCGGGCATCGGTCCGGAACACGCCTGGTTGCACGACATCGGCCGCGTTCAGTACACCTCGGTGACCGACGACGAAGCCCTCGCCGCGTTCCACCAGTGCTGCCGCCTGGAAGGGATCATCCCGGCCCTGGAAAGCGCCCATGCCCTGGCTGAAGTATTCAAGCGCGCACCGAGCCTGCCAAAGGATCACCTGATGGTGGTCAACCTGTCCGGCCGTGGCGACAAAGACATGCAGACCGTGATGCACCACATGGAACAATCAACGCAGGAGAAACACTGATGAGCCGCCTGCAAACGCGTTTTGCCGAACTCAAGGAACAGAACCGTGCCGCCCTGGTGACCTTCGTTACCGCTGGCGATCCGGGCTATGACACCTCCCTGGCAATCCTCAAGGGCTTGCCGGCGGCTGGCGCCGATGTGATCGAGCTGGGCATGCCCTTCACCGACCCGATGGCTGACGGCCCGGCCATCCAGCTCGCCAACATCCGTGCGTTGGGTGCCAAACAGAATCTGGCGAAAACCCTGCAAATGGTTCGCGAGTTCCGCCAGGACAACAACGAAACGCCGCTGGTGCTGATGGGTTACTTCAACCCGATCCACATGTACGGTGTACCGCGCTTCATTGCCGAAGCCAAAGAGGCCGGCGTTGACGGCCTGATCGTGGTCGACCTGCCGCCAGAGCACAACGGCGAGCTGTGCGACCCGGCGCAGGCTGCGGGCCTGGACTTCATTCGCCTGACCACGCCAACCACTGACGATGTGCGCCTGCCGACCGTTCTCAACGGCAGCTCCGGTTTCGTCTACTACGTCTCGGTGGCCGGTGTGACTGGTGCCGGTGCCGCCACGCTGGAACACGTCGAGGAAGCGGTTGCCCGTCTGCGCCGCCATACTGACCTGCCGATCAGCATCGGTTTCGGTATCCGGACTCCGGAACAGGCAGCGTCCATTGCGCGTCTGGCTGATGGCGTGGTGGTGGGTTCGGCGTTGATCGATCACATCGCCAATGCCACGTCCCCGGAGCAAGCCGTGGATGGCGTGCTGAGCCTGTGCTCGGCATTGGCCGAAGGCGTGCGTAAGGCCCGCGTCAGCTGAAGGCAACGTTCCTGATTCAGAGACTGAACAGCAAAACGCTGTAAACCTTGTGGGAGCGAGCTTGCTCGCGATAGCGGCGTGTCAGCCAACATCAATGCTGGATGTGCAGCCCTCATCGCGAGCAAGCTCGCTCCTACAGGTGTGGGGTCAAGGCAACTCTAATCCGCCTGCTGCCTTGTGCAGTTTGCGCAAATGCTCGCCAATCTGCTTCACGTTGGCTTCGTTGGCGGCCATTTCGGCGGCACGACCCGGTTCGAGCAACGCTCTCACTTCCTTGTCCAGGTCCCCGGACAGCGCCAGAAGCTGCTTCTGGCGCTGGCTGCTTTCCGATTCCAGATGCTCCCACTCGCTCGGCTGTGGCAAGCCATATCCGTTGGTGCCCAGAAGTTCTGCCGGACGGCTGAGGAAGCCACTGTTGGCGAGAATGTCCTTGAGCGTCTGGTTGGCCTTGTCCATGCCGCCATTCTGCAGTTCTCGGGCGCCCAGATAGCGCTGCTTCACTTCATCCTGAGCCAGCAGCAACTGCTGACGGAAACTGGCCTGTTCCAGCAGGAGCAACGCCGCGCTGGTGCGCAGGTCCGCCTGCTCGAACCATTGCCGACGATCCGCGGCTTTCAAGTCCAGCCAGTCTTCGACGGTTTCCTGTTTGATCGGCAAGTGCTTTTTCAGGATTTCGAACATTGCCTGATAGCGTTCGCGGAAGGAATCGAAACGATAACCCAAGCGCAAGGCTTCTCGCGGATCGTCCAGCACACTGGTGTCCGCCAGCCCTCGACCTTTGAGCACTTCCAGTAAACCGTTGGGCATGATGTTGTCGAGCCCTACCAATTTCGGGTTGTTGGTGCCGCCGCGCAGCAATTTCAGTTCTTCCACCGCGCAGTTGTTCGACAGGAAGAAGTAGTTGCCGTCGTAGCTCCAGTGCATCTCGGCGGCACGCTCCACCACGTCTTCAATCTCTGTGCGCGACAGGTTCAGGGGCACGGAGGCCAGGCTGCGCAGTTCGGTCTTGGTATATTCGTCGATGACCTGGGACAGCGGCAGGATAAACAGCCGCGACGGGTATTTGCCGACCAGGCCATCCCAGCTCGACAACTGTACGTCGCCGACGAAGGCGCGATACGACAGCACCAGGTGCTGGTCCAGGTCCAGTCGGCAATCCGGACCACGGGGGCGGCCCGGCGCGCAGATCACCAGACGCAGCATGCTGTGGCCCCAGCGGCTGAACAGGTTCTGGTTAGCCTCGGCCAGCAGATAGTCAACGGCATAGACCCGCTCCGGATCGACCTGCCCCAGCGGTGTCTTGGCGAAGTCGTTGCCGGCATTGAGGAACGCGACGGTTTTGCTGCAGGTGTCACTGGCGGCGGGCGCCCAGCCGAAATGCTCTTTGTAGTAGCGATACAGCGCGGGACGGCGGCAGGCGTAGCTCGGGTCAAGGAGGAAATACTCCATGTTGACCGCGACGAATTCCTTGGGGCTGCTGGTCTCGTAGATATCCGGACTGCGGGCAATCTGGCGATTGTGCTGTTCGCGTTCACCCCGACGGCCTACGTATTGCTGCCAGCCGGCCAGGTCGAGCAGGCGCGGATCGTCGCTGAGGGTAAAGCGACGATCGGACTGGCCCCGACATTGGTCGGGTATGCCGACCAGCCCTGAGCTGTTGTTGCGCCGGGTGCAGCGCTGAATCAGCTTGCGCTCGTCATCCGGCCACAAGCGCGAACGGTCGTAGATGTGAGTCAACTCGTGCAACACAGTGGCCAGCATTTCCCGACGCACGGTGCCATGGGGGCGATGGGTTTTTTTGCTCGCGGCGCTGCCATCGGTGAGACCGGCCAACAGGTTGCGGTTCAGATCAAGCTCGGACACCAGGGATGCCTGGCCGTAGGCATTGCGCGGCATGTCATCGGTCCAGCCGACGACGATACGGCGGTCCAGCTGCTCGATGAAACGTGGCGGCAGCGCCTGCATGGCTTCATCTAGCAACGCTTGGCTGGCTTGCTGTTGCGCGGGCGTCAGACCTTCTGTCCTGAGTTGCAACTGAAGGCCTGCGTGGGCCGTGTTGCCGAACAGCAACAGGGCCCCGGTCAGCAGCCAGGTACGTGGACACCTCACAGTGCGAGGATGGCTTCGGCGAGATCCTGATCGCTGGCGTCGCGCGCTTCCGGCACGCGGGTGCGCAGCAGGTTGAAAGCGGACTCCAGGTGAGCGCCGCGAATGTCGCCATTGCTGGCGACGAAACTGGCGGCGTCGTCCTGGGCTTCGCGCACGATTTTCGAATCGCGAATGGACGTGGTGGTGTCGGAGGTGAAATCGAGGGTGCGCTGGGTCGCACGGATCAGGATGTTACTGGTGGCAACCAGAGTATGTGCCTGGGCCACGTCGGCCAACAGCAGCAGGCCGAGGATGGCAGCAATCAGCGGGTTACGCATGGATCGAACTCCAGAAAAACGGGGATAACTATTGGACGAGAATTGCTTGCGCCAGTTCAAGGTCGCTGGCATGAAGTTTTGCCTGGGTCTGGCGCAGATACCGAAGGGCCGACTCCAGTCGTGCGCCTCTCATCAGACCGTCACTGGCAATGAATGCCGCGGCGTCGTCGTGGGCGGCGAGCAGTAGTTTATGGTCGAAGGGGGCGGAGGTCACGAGGCTTGTGGCGTAACCACTGGCGACGGTGCCCTGTGTGGACAGGTTAAAGGCGTCATAAGCGTGGGCTGATGCGCAGTAACCCAGAGTAAGAAAAACTGGAGAGATCAAGGGAATGGAAAGAAAACGCATGAGACTCGACAGTTGAAAGTGAGTCCCAAGGCTAGCGCAAGGGCCGGTCTAGAGCCAGTGCCGAAACATTGGGACACGCCGGGCGTGCCCCATGTCTGTACTGCCGTTTAGATGGTCAGGATCGCCTGAGCCAGTTGTGCGTCTGTTGCACTCAGTTGCGGCGCCTTATGGCGAATGTGATCGAGGGCGCTTTCCAGCTTCACACCGCGGATGGAGCCTTCGCTGGCGACGAAGCTGGCGGCGTCGTCACGGGCGGCGAGGACGATCTTGTCATCCTTGAACGACGACGAAACGATGTTGGTGGTCGCATCGGATGTGGCCTTGAGCGCGTTGACCACAGCATCCGTGGTCACGATGAAGCTGGAGGCTTGGGCACCGGCAGCCACGGCAAACAGGGCCGCGGCGCTAAGCAGGCGAAGACGGGACATGGGGTAACTCCTTTTGGTAGACCATTTGAAATATGGCGCAGTGTCTGCAAAGTCAGACGCCAGGCACTCGGCGTTCGCCACGTTCTGAAGTGATATTAGGCCTGTCTGTGTCGGTTCGCACAGCCCTGACTCCTCACGCAGGAAGTCAGCGCCAGAACGGTTTATCCAATTCATTGCTGCGGTCGGCGTGTCCGATACCCGGATCCGCTAGCTGACGATCATCGAGTTGAGCCAGCAAACGTCGCGTTCTCGCCCTTTCCAGGCCCGCGCAGAGCCCCTTCAGCAGCCCTCTAAGCCTGTGCTGGCAAGGTCTCGATTGAGCCGAGGGAATGGAAAAATCCTGTAGGTTCTTCATGGCTCTGTCCCTGTCCTGGTAAGTGGAGAGCTCCATGTTGACCCCCGCTGAATATCCACTACAGACACACAGCGGCGATATTGTACTCATGCAGTTTGTGTTTTTTGCAAACTGTACTGGTGTTCAGGTTTCTCTTCTGTAAGACCGGATTTGCCAGGCCAAAACGACAAAACCCGTCGTGGTTGCCCACGACGGGTTTTGTTTTTTCAATTCGGGTTGCTGGCGGTGGACCTTAAGGTCAGATCCAGCGACGCTAACTTAGCGCCAGAACGGCTTGCTCAGCTCTTCGTAGCGTTGTGCTTCGCTAATCCCGGCGTCAGCCAGCAGACGCGAATCCAGGCGAGCCAGTTGATGGCGGCTGGTAATGCGGCGCTGCCACAACATCAGATTGGCGATAACGCGCAGAGGCAGGGAAGCCTGGGTTTTTGCAGCAGTGTCTTCGAAGAACAGATCGGAACTGAGTGTACGTTCCATGGTGGTCATCCTTCCGCTTGTGGCGGGATTAGGTAGTGGTTTAACTGGTGCCCATGATCCTCTTGTTTGCCTAGTCTCTGTAGATACAGTTCATCTGTATTGTGAGGGCTCAGTTAACTGTTTATAGGGGGTGTACTGGTCGAAATTGAGGCAACTGTACCTGCCTGCACTGTTTTGGTGCATAAATGCTGTTTTACCCCGAGAGGGTAGGAATTTACCGTAGGAAATGACCAGTACAGCAGTACAGTTTTTTTCATATTGCGAGGGTGGCAAGAGCAAGCTGGCGAAACTGTGTTTGCGCCAGCTGTTATCTGTAGCAATTACTTCTTCAGCATGTGCCCGGTTTCTTCCAGGTTTATGTGCCAACTGAGTGCGTCACGCAGGATGTGCGGGGTATGTCCGCCGATGGCACACGCTGCGCTGAAGTAATCATTCAGCGCCTGGCGGTAATCCGGGTGCACGCACCTGTCGATGATGACCCGGGCACGCTCCCGGGGCGCCAAGCCTCGCAAGTCTGCCAAGCCTACTTCGGTCACTAGGATGTCGACATCATGTTCGGTGTGGTCAACATGGCTGACCATCGGCACCACGCTGGAGATTGCGCCGCCTTTGGCAATCGACTTGGTCACGAACACGGACAGGTGCGCGTTGCGCGCGAAATCGCCGGAGCCACCGATGCCGTTCATCAT
Source organism: Pseudomonas sp. GNP012 (assembly GCF_054343835.1). Classification (NCBI taxonomy): domain Bacteria; kingdom Pseudomonadati; phylum Pseudomonadota; class Gammaproteobacteria; order Pseudomonadales; family Pseudomonadaceae; genus Pseudomonas; species Pseudomonas sp. GNP012. The sequence continues at coordinate 5,538,823 of NZ_JBTGUU010000001.1, forward strand.
CCGGGTGCCGCAGACGTGGGTGGAGTTGACGTTGCCGTAGATGTCGAACTCCAGCGCCGTGTTGATGCCGATTATGCCGAGGCGGCGCACCACTTCCGGGTGGTTGGAGATTTCCTGCGGGCGCAGGACCAGCTTGTCCTTGTAACGCTCCAGGTTGCCGAACACATCGGCGTTGCGCCGGCTCGACAGGGTGATCGAGCTGCCCGAAGCAAAGCTCAGCTTACCGGCGTCGATCAGGTCGAAAGTCGAGTCCTGCAGCACCTCGGAATACATCGTCAGGTCTTCGAACGGCGAGTCGATCAGGCCACACATCACCGAGTTGGCGATGGTGCCAATACCGGCTTGTAGCGGACCGAGCTTGTTGGTCATGCGTCCGGCGGCCACTTCCTGTTTGAAGAAGTCGATCAGGTGGTCGGCAATGGCTTGGGTCTCGGCGTCTGGCGCCAGCACCGTGGAGGGTGAGTCAGCCTGATTGGTGACCACGATGGCGACGATTTTTTCCGCTGGAATCGGGATGGCGGTGCTGCCAATGCGGTCGTCGACACTGACCAATGGAATCGGAGTGCGGGTCGGGCGATAGGTCGGGATATAGATGTCGTGCAGGCCTTCGAGGTTCGGATTGTGCGCCATGTTGATCTCGACGATCACATGCTTGGCGAAAATCGCGAAGCTGGCCGAGTTGCCTACCGAGGTGGTCGGCACGATATGCCCTTGCTCGGTGATCGCAACGGCTTCAATCACGGCAATGTCCGGCAGTTTCAATTGCTGGTTGCGCAACTGCTCCACGGTTTCCGACAAGTGCTGGTCGATGAACATGACTTCACCGGCGTTGATCGCCTTGCGCAGGGTGCTGTCGACCTGAAACGGCATGCGCCGCGACAGCACGCCAGCTTCGGTCAACTGCTTGTCGAGGTCGTTGCCCAGGCTTGCGCCAGTCATGAGGCTGATCTTCAGCGGCGTGACCTTGGCGCGCTCGGCCAGCGCCTGGGGAACGGCCTTGGCTTCGCCGGCGCGAGTAAAACCACTCATGCCGACGGTCATGCCGTCCTCAATCAGGGCGGCAGCGTCGGCAGCGCTCATCACTTTGTCCAACAACGAAGGCAGGCGAATACGGTCACGGTACATGGATTGTTATCTCGGGCAACAGGTAGCAGGACGTGCAGTCTAGTGAATTGCGCTGGCTTCTGTCCCGCTACCAAGGTCGCAATCGAGGCGTCTATTCCGGGCCTTTCAAGCAAAACACCGTTACCGGATCGGTAACAAAAGAATAGTTTGTCCGACGATTTGCGCAAACAAAAACGCCCCGACGAGTCGGGGCGTTGTGTGTACCGCAGAGGATTAGTCGACGGCTTTTACCATGTCTTCGATGACCTTTTTGGCGTCACCGAACACCATCATGGTTTTGTCCAGGTAGAACAGTTCGTTGTCCAGGCCGGCATAGCCGCTGGCCATCGAGCGCTTGTTGACGATGATGGTCTTGGCCTTGAACGCTTCGAGGATCGGCATGCCGGCAATCGGCGATTTCGGATCGTTCTTCGCGGCCGGGTTGACCACGTCGTTGGCGCCCAACACCAGCACCACGTCGGCCTGACCGAACTCGGAGTTGATGTCTTCCATCTCGAACACCTGGTCGTAAGGCACTTCGGCCTCTGCCAGCAACACGTTCATGTGGCCCGGCATACGACCGGCAACGGGGTGGATCGCGTACTTCACGGTCACGCCGCGATGGGTCAGCTTCTCGGTCAGTTCCTTCAGTGCATGCTGCGCCCGTGCTACCGCCAGGCCATAGCCCGGAACGATGATCACGGTGTCGGCGTTGGTCAGCAGGAAAGTCGCGTCGTCAGCCGAGCCGGATTTCACCGGGCGTGCTTCCTTGGCGCCTGCCGGACCTGCGTCGGCTGTATTGCCGAAACCGCCGAGCAGTACATTAAAGAAGGAGCGGTTCATCGCCTTGCACATGATGTACGAGAGGATCGCACCGGACGAACCTACCAGCGAACCCGCGATGATCAGCATCGAGTTGTTCAGCGAGAAGCCGATACCTGCCGCTGCCCAGCCGGAGTAGCTGTTGAGCATAGACACGACCACTGGCATGTCCGCGCCACCGATCGGGATGATGATCAGCACACCCATGATGAAGGCCAGGGCCAGCATCAAGGCGAAGGCGCTGAGGTCGCCGGTCAACATGAAGGTGATGCCCAGGCCCAGAGTAGCCACGCCCAGCAGCAGGTTCAGTTTGTGTTGACCGGTGAACTGTACCGGTGCGCCCTGGAACAGGCGGAACTTGTACTTGCCCGACAGCTTGCCGAAGGCGATGACCGAGCCGGAGAAGGTGATCGCACCAATGGCGGCACCGAGGAACAGCTCCAGGCGGTTACCGGCCGGGATCGCGTCACCCAGCTGCGCAACGATACCCAGCGACTGCGGCTCGACGACCGCTGCAATGGCGATGAACACCGCGGCCAGGCCGATCATGCTGTGCATGAAGGCGACCAGTTCGGGCATTTTGGTCATTTCCACGCGTTTGGCCATGATCGAACCGGCAGTGCCGCCGATCAGCAGGCCGACGATCACGTAGACGATACCGTCATGGGCCAGTTCGGCACCGAGCTTGTAGATCAGGCCGACCGTGGTGAGGATCGCCAGGCCCATGCCGAGCATGCCGAACAGATTGCCGCGACGCGACGTGGTGGGATGCGAAAGGCCCTTGAGCGCCTGGATGAAGCAAACCGAGGCGATCAAATACAGGGAAGTAACCAGGTTCATGCTCATGCTTGCTGCACCTCAGCCTTGACTGCTTCGGCCTTGGCGGCCGGAGCTTTTGCCGGGGCCGCTTTCTTCTTGAACATTTCCAGCATGCGTCGGGTGACCAGGAAGCCACCAAAGACGTTGACCGCGGCCAGGGCCACGGCCAGGGTGCCCATGGTCTTGCCCAGCGGGGTCACAGTGAGGGCGGCGGCGAGCATGGCGCCGACGATCACGATGGCCGAGATGGCGTTAGTGACAGCCATCAGTGGCGTGTGCAGTGCAGGTGTAACGTTCCAGACCACGTGGTAGCCGACATAGATGGCCAGCACGAAGATGATCAGGTTGTAGATACCGTGAGAGATCAGCATGTCTTCCATTGTTTTTATCCTCAGCCGTTCTTGCGCACGATCTGGCCGTCGCGGCACATCAGGCACGCGGCGACGATATCGTCTTCAAGGTTGATCACCAGTTGTCCTTCTTTATCGAACAACAGTTTCATGAAGTCCAGCAGGTTGCGTGCGTACAGCGCCGAAGCATCGGCCGCCACTGCGCCCGCCAGGTTGGTCGGGCCAACGATGGTCACGCCATTTTCGACGACCACCTGATCGGCCACGGTCAGCGGGCAGTTACCGCCCTGGGCGGCCGCGAGGTCGATGACTACTGAGCCCGGTTTCATCTGTGCCACGGTTTCTGCGCTGAGCAGCGTCGGTGCCTTGCGACCGGGAATCAGTGCTGTGGTGATGACGATGTCAGCCTGCTTGGCGCGCTCGTGCACGGCCGCGGCCTGGCGCTGCATCCAGCTGGCCGGCATCGGCCGGGCGTAACCACCGACACCAACGGCGCATTCACGCTCTTCGTCGGTCTCGTAAGGCACGTCGACGAACTTGGCGCCGAGGGATTCGATCTGCTCTTTCACCGCAGGACGCACGTCTGAGGCTTCGATCACCGCACCCAGGCGTTTTGCCGTGGCAATGGCCTGCAATCCGGCTACACCGGCACCAAGGATCAGCACGCGCGCCGCTTTTACGGTGCCCGCAGCCGTCATCAGCATCGGCATGAAACGAGGGTAATGGTGAGCGGCCAGCAAGACAGCCTTGTAACCGGCAATGTTGGCTTGCGACGACAGCACATCCAGGCTTTGGGCGCGGGAGGTGCGTGGCGCAGCCTCCAGGGCGAAGGCGGTAATGCCGCACTCGGCCATCTTGGCGATGGTTTCGTTGTTGAACGGATTGAGCATACCCACCACAACGGTGCCGCTTTTGATCAGCGCCAGCTCGCTGTCGCTGGGGGCGACCACCTTCAAAATCAGCTCTGCTCCAAACGCATCATTGGCGCTGCCAATGGTTGCGCCTGCCGCTTCATAGGCACTGTCGACAACGCTGGCATTAACGCCGGCGCCGCTTTGTACAGTGACCTTATGACCCTGGCTGATCAGCTTCTTGATGGTTTCCGGGGTTGCAGCAACCCGTGTTTCACCGGTCTGGGTTTCGAGAGGAACACCAATGTGCACGTCAAATCTCCTGCGTGATCTTATTGAGTAAACCCATGCACTACGGATGGTGCGGCTGGGGCGGCCGATCAGCACGATCCCGCCAAATCAGGGCGGGGCGCGGCATTTTGCAGGCGAACTTTGTGCCCTTCAAGGGATTATGACGGGTGACGGAAAATTAACTACAAGTCACCCCGTGACCGAATGTCGCAACCAACCGGCTCGATCCCTTGCAAACCGTGCTTTACAAGGATTCTGGCCGAAATTGAAGAATTTATACATCGGCCGTATGAATGATGCGGCATCGCCTCGAAATAGTGGCCCAAAGCCGCGTGATCTGGCGCTTGTGGGACGTTTGTACGACTTTTCGATACAGTTTGCTGTTATGCGACAAATCCGTATATCTGTAGGGCTTTGTTTTTGCTGACTACGGGGTCAAGTAACGTGGAGAAGCCTTTACTCCTCTAGGCTGTAGCTGTGCGCCTGATTTACCAGCCAGTCACGAAATGCCCTTAAAGACGCGGATTCGACCTTTCGCTCAGGAATCATCAGGTAATAAGCCTTGATGCTGGACAGTGCTTGCGGGTTGGCGATCACCAGACGTTTTTCTTTCAACTCCCTTTGAATCAGGAACGGCGGAATCAGGGCAATGCCCATGTCATGCATGGCCGCTTGGGCGAGCATGGAGAATAGCTCGTAGCGGGGGCCTGTCATGTCTCGCGGGACATTCAGGTGTTGGGAATCGAACCACTGGCGCCAGGCATAAGGACGGGTGGTTTGTTGCAGCAGGGGCAAATCGGCGATTTCGCCGGGCGTAAGGCTGTTGTTGTTTCCGAGCAGGTTGGGGCTGCAAACGGGCATCGGATTTTCACCCATCAGCCTGTGGGATTCTGTACCTGACCAATCCGCGTCGCCGAAGTAGATCGCGGCATCGAAATCAGTGTCGGCGAACAGGAACGGGCGTGTGCGGTTGGTCAGGTTGACCGTCACTTCCGGGTGCTTGTGCTGGAAGTCCTTGAGTCGTGGCAGCAGCCATTGGGTGCCGAAGGTCGGAACCACGGCCAATTCGATTACGTTGGTGCCCTGCTGGCCCATCACGGACAAGGTGTCGCGCTCAACCGCATCAAGTTGAGTGGCGATCCGGCGGCTGTAGGAAAGCCCGGCCTCCGTCAGCTTCACTCCACGCCGCGAACGTCGGAACAGTTCTACGCTGAGGAACTCCTCAAGGCTGGCGATCTGTCGGCAAATCGCCCCCTGGGTCAGCGAAAGCTCCTGGGCGGCCTTGGTGAAGCTTTCATGGCGCGCCGCGGCCTCGAAGCTGATCAGGGCGGTGGTGCTGGGTATCTTCCTGCGCATGTACGTCAACCTCACTAATGCATCGCATAAAAGCTCTTTTGCGACGTTTCGGAGTGAGAAATTAGCACAACAGTATGCGAAATCCTCGTTTGCCGTAGCGCCGATCCAGGCCTAGGATCACTCCACGTTATTTGACCCGATTCGAGAGGACACACTCATGGGCGGTAAAGCTAGCTTCAACTGGATCGATCCCCTGCTGCTGGATCAACAGCTCACTGAAGAAGAACGCATGATTCGCGACACGGCTGCGCAGTTCGCTCAGCAGAGCCTGGCGCCGCGCATTCTTGAAGCTTTCCGCCATGAGAAGACCGATCCGGCGATCTTCCGCGAAATGGGCGAAGTGGGTCTGTTGGGTGCAACCATCCCCGAGCAGTACGGTGGCAGCGGCCTGAACTACGTCAGCTATGGCCTGATCGCCCGTGAAGTCGAGCGTATCGACTCCGGTTATCGCTCGATGATGAGTGTTCAGTCCTCGCTGGTGATGGTGCCGATCAATGAGTTCGGTACCGAAGCGCAGAAGCAGAAGTACCTGCCGAAACTGGCCTCGGGCGAGTGGATCGGCTGCTTCGGTCTGACCGAGCCTAA
>NZ_JBTGUU010000001.1:5550000-6203404 GCF_054343835.1 Pseudomonas sp. GNP012
CGGAGCACGAGAAACTTTGTCTGAATATGGGGGGACCATCCTCCAAGGCTAAATACTACTGACTGACCGATAGTGAACTAGTACCGTGAGGGAAAGGCGAAAAGAACCCCGGAGAGGGGAGTGAAATAGATCCTGAAACCGTATGCGTACAAGCAGTGGGAGCCTACTTTGTTAGGTGACTGCGTACCTTTTGTATAATGGGTCAGCGACTTATTTTCAGTGGCGAGCTTAACCGAATAGGGGAGGCGTAGCGAAAGCGAGTCTTAATAGGGCGTCTAGTCGCTGGGAATAGACCCGAAACCGGGCGATCTATCCATGGGCAGGTTGAAGGTTAGGTAACACTGACTGGAGGACCGAACCGACTACCGTTGAAAAGTTAGCGGATGACCTGTGGATCGGAGTGAAAGGCTAATCAAGCTCGGAGATAGCTGGTTCTCCTCGAAAGCTATTTAGGTAGCGCCTCATGTATCACTGTAGGGGGTAGAGCACTGTTTCGGCTAGGGGGTCATCCCGACTTACCAAACCGATGCAAACTCCGAATACCTACAAGTGCCGAGCATGGGAGACACACGGCGGGTGCTAACGTCCGTCGTGAAAAGGGAAACAACCCAGACCGTCAGCTAAGGTCCCAAAGTTATGGTTAAGTGGGAAACGATGTGGGAAGGCTTAGACAGCTAGGAGGTTGGCTTAGAAGCAGCCACCCTTTAAAGAAAGCGTAATAGCTCACTAGTCGAGTCGGCCTGCGCGGAAGATGTAACGGGGCTCAAACCATACACCGAAGCTACGGGTATCACCTTCGGGTGATGCGGTAGAGGAGCGTTCTGTAAGCCTGTGAAGGTGAGTTGAGAAGCTTGCTGGAGGTATCAGAAGTGCGAATGCTGACATGAGTAACGACAATGGGTGTGAAAAACACCCACGCCGAAAGACCAAGGTTTCCTGCGCAACGTTAATCGACGCAGGGTTAGTCGGTCCCTAAGGCGAGGCTGAAAAGCGTAGTCGATGGAAAACAGGTTAATATTCCTGTACTTCTGGTTATTGCGATGGAGGGACGGAGAAGGCTAGGCCAGCTTGGCGTTGGTTGTCCAAGTTTAAGGTGGTAGGCTGAGATCTTAGGTAAATCCGGGATCTTAAGGCCGAGAGCTGATGACGAGTTACCTTTTTGGTGACGAAGTGGTTGATGCCATGCTTCCAAGAAAAGCTTCTAAGCTTCAGATAACCAGGAACCGTACCCCAAACCGACACAGGTGGTTGGGTAGAGAATACCAAGGCGCTTGAGAGAACTCGGGTGAAGGAACTAGGCAAAATGGCACCGTAACTTCGGGAGAAGGTGCGCCGGTGAGGGTGAAGGACTTGCTCCGTAAGCCCACGCCGGTCGAAGATACCAGGCCGCTGCGACTGTTTATTAAAAACACAGCACTCTGCAAACACGAAAGTGGACGTATAGGGTGTGACGCCTGCCCGGTGCCGGAAGGTTAATTGATGGGGTTAGCTAACGCGAAGCTCTTGATCGAAGCCCCGGTAAACGGCGGCCGTAACTATAACGGTCCTAAGGTAGCGAAATTCCTTGTCGGGTAAGTTCCGACCTGCACGAATGGCGTAACGATGGCGGCGCTGTCTCCACCCGAGACTCAGTGAAATTGAAATCGCTGTGAAGATGCAGTGTATCCGCGGCTAGACGGAAAGACCCCGTGAACCTTTACTATAGCTTTGCACTGGACTTTGAATTTGCTTGTGTAGGATAGGTGGGAGGCTTTGAAGCGTGGACGCCAGTTCGCGTGGAGCCATCCTTGAAATACCACCCTGGCAACTTTGAGGTTCTAACTCAGGTCCGTTATCCGGATCGAGGACAGTGTATGGTGGGTAGTTTGACTGGGGCGGTCTCCTCCTAAAGAGTAACGGAGGAGTACGAAGGTGCGCTCAGACCGGTCGGAAATCGGTCGTAGAGTATAAAGGCAAAAGCGCGCTTGACTGCGAGACAGACACGTCGAGCAGGTACGAAAGTAGGTCTTAGTGATCCGGTGGTTCTGTATGGAAGGGCCATCGCTCAACGGATAAAAGGTACTCCGGGGATAACAGGCTGATACCGCCCAAGAGTTCATATCGACGGCGGTGTTTGGCACCTCGATGTCGGCTCATCACATCCTGGGGCTGAAGCCGGTCCCAAGGGTATGGCTGTTCGCCATTTAAAGTGGTACGCGAGCTGGGTTTAGAACGTCGTGAGACAGTTCGGTCCCTATCTGCCGTGGACGTTTGAGATTTGAGAGGGGCTGCTCCTAGTACGAGAGGACCGGAGTGGACGAACCTCTGGTGTTCCGGTTGTCACGCCAGTGGCATTGCCGGGTAGCTATGTTCGGAAAAGATAACCGCTGAAAGCATCTAAGCGGGAAACTTGCCTCAAGATGAGATCTCACTGGGACCTTGAGTCCCCTGAAGGGCCGTCGAAGACTACGACGTTGATAGGTTGGGTGTGTAAGCGCTGTGAGGCGTTGAGCTAACCAATACTAATTGCCCGTGAGGCTTGACCATATAACACCCAAGCAATTTGATGCTCCTAGTTGAAAAATACGAAAGAGACCAGATTGCGGTGTGTGAAGACGAAACGAACCGAAAGTTCGAAAGACTCACAAAACACCGAGCTGTCACATACCCAATTTGCTGAAGCGAGGCCAACTGGCCACGACTCAGTACCCGAATTTCTTGACGACCATAGAGCGTTGGAACCACCTGATCCCATCCCGAACTCAGAAGTGAAACGATGCATCGCCGATGGTAGTGTGGGGTTTCCCCATGTGAGAGTAGGTCATCGTCAAGATTAAATTCCGAAACCCCAATTGCGAAAGCAGTTGGGGTTTTGTTTTTAGTAGAAGTCACAAGTTTTCACTGGCACGTTGATGTTCTAACGGGCTGGTCACAGAATTTCTTGACGACCATAGAGCGTTGGAACCACCTGATCCCATCCCGAACTCAGAAGTGAAACGATGCATCGCCGATGGTAGTGTGGGGTTTCCCCATGTGAGAGTAGGTCATCGTCAAGATTAAATTCCAAAACCCCTGTCTGCTGACGCAGACAGGGGTTTTGTCGTTTCAGGGGTACTGAAAAGCCCGTTGTGGAGCCTCTCCACAACGGGCTTTCTCACGTCTTGCACCTGCCGCTGCGGGTTACTTCGGTGTGTTTCTGGCCTGGACTTCAGGGCTGTTGAGGTAGCGCGTAATGACCTCGACCGCTCGGTTCAGATGATGTTCGAGCAGCTGTACGGAGCGTTCCACGTCCCGTTCCTCGGCGGCTCGCAACAATGCCTGGTGGTCGTCCTGGGACAGTTTACCCAGGCCCATGGCTTCCAGGTTGAAACGCAGGAAGCGCTCTTCCTCGTTCAGGCCGTCTTCAACCAGTTTCAACAGCCGGCGATTGGGCGCTCGGCTGTAAAGCGCCATGTGGAACAAGCGGTTGAGCCGGCCGATTTCGGTGTAGTCGCTTTGCGTTTCGAGTTCGCCGATGTAGCGGGCAGCCTGTTCGAGATCTTCGTCCTGGAGCAATGGAACTGAGAGACGCAGGGCCTCGGATTCCAGCAGGATGCGCAGCGCGTAGGTTTCAACGGCGTCTCCCTGGACCAGAGGCGCGACCACGGCGCCCTTATGGGCCACCACGTTGAGCAACGACTGTGCTTCGAGCTGGCGCAAGGCTTCGCGTACGGGCATCCGGCTGACGCCGAACAGGTCGGCGAGGTCCTGCTGGCGCAGGGCCGCACCGCAAGGGATGCGCCCGTCAAGTATCGCCGCGCGCAGGGTTTCTTCGATCACCGTGCGTGCCAGATGTGCGGGAATCGGCCCGTTGACCTTGATACTGCTGAGAGGGTTGGGCTTTTGTGTCACTAAACGCACCCTGAATAATGAAATTTTTTGGATCCAAATGACACTAGTGACTGCCTGACAGCTTGTCAAACAAGTGAACGAATGCCTTTCCTGCAGTTTAGCGCGCTGCCAGTGATCTCATCGTGCCATTGTCTTTTTCCGGACTAACCTTCACCATTCGAACGACTCTCTCCTGCCTACCCAGGATGCCTCGCATTGGCAGCATGTTTAACGATCCCACGGATTTTACGCTGGTTGTGCAGCGCATTGCTGCTGGCTGGCGTGATGCTGGGCAGCTTGAGTGCCGATTGGGACTTTTCCCTGATCAGCCGGCGGGCGCAGGCATTGTACGGACCTCTGGGAGAGGGTCAGCAACGCATTAACGATTGGCAATACTTGTTGGCCAGCCAGAAGCAGATCGGCGAGTCGGAACAACTCAACGTGGTCAATCGCTTCTTCAACAAACAACTGCGATACGTTGAAGACATCGATCTGTGGCATGCAGTCGACTACTGGGAAACCCCGATCGAAGCCCTGTGGAAAGGCGCCGGCGACTGTGAAGACTACGCTATTGCCAAGTACTTCAGCCTGCGTCACCTCGGTGTAGCCAGTGAAAAGCTGCGTATCACCTACGTCAAGGCATTGACCCAGAACCGCGCGCACATGGTGCTGACCTACTACTCGACTCCGGATGCCGAGCCCCTGGTGCTCGACAGCCTGATTGATGCAATCAAGCCGGCCAGCCAACGAAAGGATTTGCTGCCGGTCTACTCTTTCAATGCAGAGGGACTGTGGTTGCCGGGCGCTAAGGGCAACAAAAAGGTCGGCGATACCAAACGCCTGTCGCGCTGGCAGGATGTGTTGAAGAAAATGCAGGCCGAAGGATTCCCGGTCGAGACGACTAACTAGGAGCACGTGCTCAGATGTCTTTGTTCAAACAGCTGTTGATTGCTATCTGTCTGTTCCTGGTGGTCGCCTTCACCGGCAGTTTCATGGTCAGTCTGGAGAGCTCACGCACTCAGTACGTCAACCAGTTGCGCTCCCATGCCCAGGACGCCGCGACCGCGCTGGCGCTTTCCCTGACCCCGAATATCGACGACCCGGCGATGGTCGAGTTGCTGGTCAGCTCGATTTTCGACAGTGGTTACTACGCAAGCATCCGCGTGGTCGATCTGAAGACCGACCAGAACCTGGTTGAGCGCACGGGCATACCGGCGGTCAACAATGTTCCTGACTGGTTCGTTAAACTGATCGGCCTGGAGCCTGCCGGTGGTGATGCGATCGTCAGCCGCGGCTGGGAGCAGGCTGCCCGGGTCGAGGTCGTCAGCCATCCGATGTTCGCGCTGGCCAAGTTGTGGCAAAGCGCCTTGGGCAGCCTGGGTTGGTTGCTGCTATGCGGCGCCGTCAGTGCGGTGCTCGGCGCGCTGTTGCTGCGCCAGCAATTGCGACCGCTGGATTATATGGTCAAGCAATCCCACGCCATCGCCCGAAGGGAGTTCCTCAGCCTGCCGGAACTGCCGCGCACTCCCGAGCTTCGCCGGGTCGTGCAGGCCATGAACCAGATGGTCGAGAAGCTCAAGGCGCTGTTCCAGGAACAGGCCGAGCGTAGTGAAAAGCTGCGGGTCGAGTCCTATCAGGATTCGTTGACCGGGTTGGCCAACCGGCGCTATTTCGAGATGCAACTGAACGCGCGGGTGAGCAACCTGGAGCAGGCCAGCTCTGGTTATCTGCTGCTGTTGCGGGTCAAGGATCTGGCCGGCCTCAACCAGCGTCTTGGGGGTCAGCGCACCGATGAAGTGCTCAAGGCCGTCGGTGAGCAACTGACTCGCGAGTGCGCCAAGTATCCGGAAACCCAGAACCTGGTGACCCGTATCCGTGGCGGCGAATTTGCCGTGCTGGCGCCGGGGCTGGTGCGTGAAGAAGCGCTGCAACTGGCGCAAAATCTCGACAGTGCCCTGGCCAGTCTGCACGCTACCGGCGCCACTGATGTGGCTGCCGTGGCGTCTATCGGCCTGGCGCCTTTTGCTCACGGTGACTCGCCGCAAGCCGTGCTCAGCCTCGGTGATCAGGCGCTGGCACAGGCTGAAGGCCAGGGCGAGCAGAACTGGGCCTGCCTCGAGCACAGCCTCTCGGCCAGTGTCGGCGACGATCACCACGCCTGGCACCAGATGCTTGACCAGGCGCTGACACAGCGGCGCTTCGAACTGTATTTCCAGCCGGTAGTGGCCGCCCAGGACACGCAACTGGTGCTGCATTACAAAGTGTTGTCGCGACTGCTCGACGAACACGGCCAGACCATCCCCGCCGGGCGTTTTTTGCCTTGGCTGGAGCGCTTCGGCTGGACCGCGCGCCTGGATCGGCTGATGCTCGAACGGGTGTTGGCGCAAATGAGCGAACATGAGGAATCGCTGGCGCTGAATCTGTCGTCGGCGACCTTGGGCGACCCGCAGGCGCAAAACAAAATCTTCGAGCTACTGCGTGCGCACTCCAATCTTGGCCCGCGTCTGACCCTGGAGATTGGCGAAGAGCAACTGCCTGATCAGGCAGTGTTGGAGCAGTTGACCCGACGCCTGCGCGAACTCGGCTTCTCACTGAGCCTGCAACGTTTTGGCGGACGCTTCAGCATGATCGGCAACCTGGCGCGGCTGGGGCTGGCGTACCTCAAGATCGATGGCAGCTACATTCGCTCGATTGATCTGGAGAGTGACAAACGCCTGTTCATCGAGGCGATCCAGCGAGCGGCGCACAGCATTGATTTGCCGCTGATTGCCGAACGGGTCGAGACTGAAGGCGAGTTGTCGGTGATCCGCGAGATGGGGTTATACGGTGTGCAGGGCCAGTTGTTCGGCGAGCCCAAGCCCTGGCGCTGATTTGATCACTCCCACGCAGGGCGTGGGAGTGATCGGAGGGGGGCGTCAGATCAGCCCGGTCTCTTCATCATCGATCAATTGGCTCAAGCCACCCAAGGCTTCACGGGCCTGGTTCCGGTCCATGAGTTTAGCTTGGGCCGCCGTCGGCAGGTCGGTGACGCGGATCACGCCTTTCTGGGTCAGCACCTGAATCAAGTCATCGAGTACCCGGATCATTTCCAGGTCACTTTGCTTGAGCTGTTTGAGGCTGTTCTCCACCGCCGCATTGGCAAACCAGGCCTGGATTTCATGATTGTCGGCCGGCAGCGTTTCCGTGGCCTCGGCGTAGGCGGCGGGTTCCACGCGTACCAACAGGCCCTGCGCATCGCGTTGCACGTAAAACATTGAGCATCCCTCAGAATTGAACCAGCGTCATGCTGTCAGCAGCATAGGTCAACTGCGCGCCAGTATGTGGCGCAGCGACGAAATCGTCACCGGGCAGTGGACACAAACGTGACGACCGCCCCGGAAGGGGCGGCCGTTTTCATGTATCAGCTGTTGTTGTGATCGATTTTGATGGTCGGGTCGCTACCGGCAATCAGGTTGTGCAGGTTGGCGCTTGACCAGTTGTTGCCCTCCAGCTTGATCGTCACGTCCGGCGTGGCGGCTGCGGCGTTGCCAGAGTTGAACTGACCGGTCGAGCTGACTTGCAGCGACGACACGCCATCGACCGTAGTGATCTTCAGGAAGTTGTCGATGGTGCTGCCGGTTTCGCCCTGCAACAGATCGCGCAGGTCGATCCGGTCGCCTTCGCTGGCCTTGAAGTCCTTGATCACGTCGTTGCCGGTGTCGCCCGCTTTCCAGACGAAGGTGTCGCCGCCCAAACCGCCAGTCAGGGTGTCATTGCCTTTTCCGCCCAAGAGAATGTCATTGCCTTCGCCACCGTCGAGCAAGTCGTTTCCGGTACCGCCGAGCAGGATGTCATTGCCGGTGCCGCCGTAGAGTTTGTCGTCGCCGCCCTGGCCGAAGATGATGTCATTGCCGGCACCGCCCAGCAGCGTATCGGCACCATCCTGAGCGCCGGACACATCGAACACGCTGTAGTGCTCGGTGATGTACTGGTGCACATTGCTTGGTGTGACCTGGTTGGTCTCGGCCCCGGTTTGCAGGCCGACAAAAGCCTGTAGCGAGGCGTAACCCTCGCCGGTGACGCTATTGAAGCTCACCAGATCGCCGAAGATGATGTCATTGCCATCACCGCTGTTGACGGTGTCTTGACCTGGTAGCGTGGCCTCGCTGTGGCCGAGAATCGCGTTGGCCAGATCCGCGGGGTTGATATTGGCCAGCGGCTTGCCGTCGGTGGTGTTGTACGGCGCCAGATCGCTTTCCTTGACTTCGCCGTTCAGGCCGATGGCTTGCACAGTGGAGTTGGCAGCCGCCAGCAGGGCAAATGCCGCCGCAGCATTTGAGGCACTGGTTCTATCGACGTAACCATCGCCATCGTTGGCCGACAGCTCATATGTGCCGTCGCCTTGCGCATGAAGTGTCAGGCCACTGTACTTGGAAGAGCTCCAGTTACCCTTGCTGTCCTCACTCCATTTGTAAACGGCGCCATTGGCATCGACCAGCGTACGAGTCGCACCGCCGATCACTGTGGTGAACGCATAGCCAGGCTTGTAGTCGCCCAGTTTCAACAGGCTGTCCAGGGTCAGGTCCGCGGAGCTGTTCGACTTGAAGTTGACGACGACCGGGTTGGTCTGTTCATTGCTGGTGTAAGCGGTTGGCTCACCATCGGTAATGAAGTAGGTGAGATTGATCGCATTAGGGTTGCTCTTCGCATCAGCACTGTAGAACCAGTTGGCGGTGGTCTTGAACACGTCCTCGTAGTTGGTGTATCCACCCGATTTCATGCCGTCGAGAACTGACTTCAAGTTCGCCAGGGCATCTTTGCTGGACAGGTCGATCGAAATCGACTGTTTGACCGTCGTGTCGAAGTCCACGAGGAACACTTTCACAGTACCCGGATTCGCGTCTTTCGAAGTCGCACTGGCGATCAGCGAAGTAAACACCGCCTCCAGAGACTTCTTCGCCGCCGACATGGAGGCGTCGCCCATACTGCCCGAGCTGTCGACCATGAAGGCGATATTGTAGTTCTGACCTGGTGCGACCGTCAGCCCGCCGATATCCGACACCACGATGTCATTGCCACTGGTGCCGGTGACGGTGTCGTTACTGGCGGTGGCAGTGAGCGGGTTATAGACCGCTGGATTGATCGTGATCGGAATCTGCGTCGTATTGCTGGCCGAATCACCCTGGCTCTCGGTCGAGACGGCCGTAACGGTCAGCGTGTTGGTGCCGGTGGCGTACGGTGCCGGGGTGTAGCTCAACTTGCTCACGTCCCACCCGCTGAGGTTGACGACGCCGTTACCGGTGGTGCCGGTAAAGGTGTGCGTGCCATCGGTCAGGGTCGCACCTGCAGGGATGCCGGCGATCGAGGTAATGGTCTGGGTTTCAGAGCCATCAGTGTCCACTGACGTTACCTTCAAGCCCAACGCGATGCTGCTGTTCTCGGCCACCTGAGACGTGGTGGCGGTCACGATCGGAGTATCCGCGACCGCAGTCACACTGAGGTCCAGCGTGGTGCTTGAGCCGGTATTGGTGGTGTAGGTCACAGTCGGAACCTTGCCACTCCAATTGTCGGCAGGGGTAAAGCTGTAGTCACCGTTGGCACCGAGCGTCAGCCTGCCCACGTTTGCGATGGTGGCGGTCCCCCCCGCGCTGTACTCGAGGCCACCGATAGTGAACCTGGTCACGCTGAGAGCGTTGTCCACATCACGGTCGTTGGTCAGTACGTTACCGGTGGAGATCTGGTCCTCAAGAGTGGTTTTCAGGTCCGCAGCCAGCACACTCGAGTCATCGACTGGCGTGACACTGATATTCAGGGTCGAGGTGACGTTGGGTCCCAAACCGTCGGTGACGGTATAGGTGACGGTTGGCAGCGTGCCGTTGTAGTTGGTGGCCGGAGTGAAGGTGTAGGCCCCGCTGGCGGCGATCACCAGGGTACCGACATTGGCGATGGTCGCCGTGGTACCGGCCGTGTAAGTGGTCGAACCAATGGTGAAGTTGACCACGCTGACCGGGCCATCGACGCTGCTCGTGCCAGTGAGCACGCTGCCGCTGAGGGCGGTGTCTTCCAGAGTCGAGACCGTTTCGCTGGCGTCGGTGAAGCTGTCGTTGACCGGCGTAACGCTGATGTTCAGGGTCGAAGTGTCGTTAGGTCCCGAGCCGTCGGTGACGGTGTAGGTAACCGTTGGCACGGTGCCGTTGTAGTTGGCAGCCGGGGTGAAGGTGTAGGCGCCGTTGGCACCGATGACCAGGGTGCCGACGTTGGCGATGGTCGCCGCGCTGCCGGCGGCGTAGGTGGTATCACCGATGGTGAAGTTGACCACGCTGACCGGGCCGTCGACGCTGCTCGTGCCGGAGAGGACACTGCCGGTCAAGGCAGTGTCTTCCGGGGTGGAGAGCGTTTCGTTGGCGTCGGTGAAGCTGTCGTCGACCGGCGTGACGCTGATGTTCAGGGTCGAAGTGTCGTTGGTTCCCGAACCGTCGGTGACGGTGTAAGTAACGGTTGGCACCGTGCCGTTGTAGTTGGCGGCCGGGGTGAAGGTGTAAGCGCCGTTCGCCGCGATCACCAGGGTGCCGACATTGGCAATGGTCGCCGTGGTGCCAGCTGTGTAGATGGTCGAACCAATGGTGAAGTTGACCACGCTGACCGCGCCATCGACGCTCGAGGTGCCGGTGAGGACGCTGCCGGTGAGGGCCGTATCTTCCAGGGTCGAGACCGTTTCGCTGGCATCGGTGAAGCTGTCGTCGACCGGCGTGACGCTGATGTTCAGGGTCGATGTGTCGTTAGGTCCTGAACCGTCGGTGACGCTGTAGGTGACGGTTGGCACCGTGCCGTTGTAGTTGGCGGCCGGGGTGAAGGTGTAAGCGCCGTTCGCTGCGATCACCAGGGTGCCGACGTTGGCGATGGTCGCGGTCTGGCCGGCGGTAAAGGTGCCAGGAACACCGTTGATGGTGAAATTGACCACGCTGACCGGACCATCGACGCTGCTTGTGCCACTGAGGACGCTGCCGCTGAGGGCAGTATCTTCCAGGGTCGAGACCGTTTCGCTGGCGTCGGTGAAGCTGTCGTCGACCGGCGTGACGCTGATGTTCAGGGTCGAGGTGTCGTTGGTTCCCGAACCGTCGGTGACGGTGTAGGTGACCGTTGGAACCGTGCCGTTGTAGTTGGCGGCCGGGGTGAAGGTGTAAGCGCCGTTCGCCGCGATCACCAGAGTACCGACGTTGGCGATGGTTGCGGTCTGGCCGGCGTTGAAAGTGTCAGTAACGCCGTCGATGGTGAAGTTGACCACACTGACCGGGCCGTCGACGCTGCTGGTGCCAGTGAGAACGCTGCCGGTGAGGGCGGAGTCTTCCAGGGTGGAGAGCGTTTCGTTGGCATCGCTGAAGCTGTCGTCGACCGGCGTGACACTGATGTTCAGGGTCGAAGTGTCGTTGGTCCCCGAACCGTCAGTGACGGTGTAGGTGACGGTCGGCACGGTGCCGTTGTAGTTGGCAGCCGGGGTGAAGGTGTAAGCACCGTTCGCCGCGATCACCAGGGTGCCGACATTGGCAATGTTCGCCGTGGTACCGGCCGTGTAGGTGGTCGAACCAATGGTGAAATTGACCACGCTGACCGGGCCATCGACGCTCGAGGTGCCGGTGAGGACGCTGCCGGTGAGGGCCGTATCTTCAGCGGTGGTCACGCTTTCACTGATATCGGTGAAGCTGTCATCGACCGGGGTAACGCTGATGCTCAGGGTCGAAGTGTCGTCTGTGCCGGAACCGTCGGTGACGGTGTAGGTAACCGTTGGCACGGTGCCGTTGTAGTTGGCAGCCGGGGTGAAGGTGTAAGCGCCGTTCGCTGCAATGACCAAGGTACCGACGTTGGCGATGGTCGCCGTGCTGCCAGCGGTGTAGGTGGTATCACCGATGCTGAAGTTGACCACACTGACCGGGCCGTCGACGCTGCTCGTGCCACTGAGGACGCTGCCTGTGAGGGCGGTGTCTTCAGCGGTGGTCACGCTTTCGTTGGCGTCGGTGAAGTTGTCGTTAACGGGCGTAACGCTGATGTTCAGGGTCGAGGTGTCGTTGGGTCCCGAGCCGTCGGTGACGGTGTAGGTGACCGTTGGCACGGTGCCGTTGTAGTTGGCGGCCGGGGTGAAGGTGTAGGCCCCGTTCGCCGCGATCACCAAGGTGCCGACATTGGCGATGGTCGCAGTCTGGCCGGCGTTGAAAGTACCCGTCACACCGTCGATGCTGAAGTTCACCACGCTGACCGGGCCGTCGACGCTGCTGGTGCCAGTGAGGACGCTGCCGGTGAGGGCGGTGTCTTCCAGGGTCGAGAGCGTTTCGCTGGCGTCGGTGAAGTTGTCGTTGACCGGCGTAACGCTGATGTTCAGGGTCGAAGTGTCGTCTGTGCCGGAACCATCGGTGACGGTATAGGTGACGGTCGGCACGGTGCCGTTGTAGTTGGCGGCCGGGGTGAAGGTGTAAGCCCCGTTCGCCGCGATCACCAAGGTGCCGACGTTGGCGATGGTCGCGGTGCTGCCAGCGGCGTAGGTGCTATCACCGATGGTGAAGTTGACCACGCTGACCGGGCCATCGACGCTGCTCGTGCCAGTGAGGACGCTGCCGCTAATGGCTGTGTCTTCAGCGGTGGTCACGCTTTCGTTGGCGTCGGTGAAGTTGTCGTTGACCGGCGTGACGCTGATATTCAGGGTCGAAGTGTCGTTGGTTCCCGAACCGTCAGTGACGGTGTAGGTAACAGTCGGCACGGTGCCGTTATAGTTGGCGGCCGGGGTGAAGGTGTAAGTGCCGTTGGCCCCAATGACCAGGGTGCCGACGTTGGCGATGGTCGCAGTCTGGCCGGCGTTGAAAGTGCCCGTCACACCATCGATGGTGAAGCTGACCACACTGACCGGGCCGTCAACGCTCGAGGTGCCGCTGAGGACGCTGCCGGTCAGGACGGCGTCTTCCAGAGTCGAGACCGTTTCGCTGGCGTCGGTGAAGCTGTCGTCGACCGGCGTGACACTGATGTTCAGGGTCGAGGTGTCGTTAGGTCCCGAACCGTCGGTAACGGTGTAGGTGACCGTTGGCACGGTGCCGTTGTAGTTGGCAGCCGGGGTGAAGGTGTAGGCCCCGTTCGCCGCGATTACCAGGGTGCCGACATTGGCAATGGTCGCCGTGGTACCGGCCGTATAAGTGGTCGAACCAATGGTGAAGTTGACCACGCTGACCGGGCCGTCAACGCTGCTCGTGCCTGTGAGGACGCTGCCGGTGAGGGCGGTGTCTTCCAGGGTCGAGACCGTTTCGCTGGCGTCGGTGAAGTTGTCGTTGACCGGCGTGACGCTGATGTTCAGGGTCGAGGTGTCGTTAGGTCCCGAACCGTCGGTGACGGTGTAGGTGACAGTCGGCACGGTGCCGTTGTAGTTGGCAGCCGGGGTGAAGGTGTAAGCCCCATTGGCACTGATCACCAGGGTACCGACGTTGGCGATGGTCGCCGTGCTGCCGGCGGCGTAGGTGGTATCACCGATGGTGAAATTGACCACGCTGACCGGGCCATCGGCGCTGCTCGTGCCACTGAGGACGCTGCCGCTGAGGGCGGTGTCTTCCAGGGTGGAGGGCGTTTCGTTGGCGTCGGTGAAGTTGTCGTTGACCGGCGTAACGCTGATGTTCAGCGTACTGCTCGAGCCAGTATTGGTGGTGTATGTCACCTGTGGAACGTTGCCATTCCAGTCGGCAGCCGGCTTGAAGGTGTAGTCGCCGTTGCTGGTAATGATCAGCGTACCGACACCCGTAATGGTCGCGGTCTGGCCCGCCGTGAAACTGCCGTTGACCCCGTTCACGCTGAAGCTTGCGACGCTCAGGACATTATCGACATCGTGGTCGTTGGTCAGCACGTTGCCGATCGCGTTGTGATCCTCTTCGACGGTGATCTGGTCCGACTGCAGCACGCTGGCGTCATCGACGGCAGCCACGTGCACCACCAGTGGCAGCGAGGTGCTCGCGCTTGGGGCATCGCCGTCTTTGGCGGTGGCCGTTACGGTCAGGGGGATGTCGCCATTGAAGTTCGTCGGCGGTGTCAGCTTGAGCGTGGACAGGTTCCAGCCCGTAATGTCCACCGAGGTCGAGCCGTTGGCAGCATTGAAGGTGTGGGTGCCATCGGTGAGGATGGAGCCCGCTGGCAAGCCGCTCAGTGTGAGGGCGAGAGTTTCCGAACCGTCGGCGTCATTGGTGTGGGCCTGGATGGTGGACAACAGGATCGCGTTGTCTTCAAGGCCTGAGTTGAGCACCTGAGTGACATTGATGTTGTCCAGCAGGCCGCCCAGGCTGTTGCTGTCCCCGGCACGGAACTCGAGTTTCTGGTTGCCATCGGCAGTGACTGGAATGTCGAAGCTGTAGTGCTGCATGCCCGTGGTCGAAGTGTTCAGGGTGCCAATGAGTTGACCGCCCCAGTACACGTTGATGAGCGAATTATCTACGCCGGCACGCGGTGCATAGTCGAACGATACGTTGTACGTGGTACCGGCCTTCGCATCGATAGTGGTGTAGAGGTTGCTCGCATCACCGGTATTACGCTCGAGTTCGATCACCTGGTTACCGCCGCCGGCACCGTAGACGCTGGCTTTGCCGATTTCGACCATGCCCCCGCGGTTGTCAGTGTGCCAGGCGCCGTTGCCGAGCTTGCTGACATCGACGTCGATACTCACAGCGACTTCCTGGAAGTCGGTCGAGGCAACAACACCGCCACCGGTCAGCGACAGGCTCGGGGTATCGGTGACTGGCGCGACGACGATGGTACCGGTCGCCGAAGCAGCAGAAGGCATGCCCCCGTTGTCGGTCGCGTTGTAGGTGAAGCTGGTGGTGCCGCTCCAGTCGCCAGTGGGTTTGAAGTAAACCGTTGCGCCATTGGCCGTTGCTGAGATCACGCTGCTGGTGGTCAGCTCGATGGTCCCGGCGGAGTCTGCGTAAAACTTGCCATTGGCCGGCAGGCTGGTCAGGGTGAAGTGATTGACGCTGCCGTCAATGTCATTGCCGCCGAGCTGCACGGCGATCAAATGATCTTCATCACCTCTGGCCGAGGTGGAGTTAACGGTCGGAGCGTCGTTGACCGGGTTGACCGTGATGTCCAGCGTACTGGTGGAATGGGTGTTGGTGGTGTAGCCGATCTGTGGAACTGTTCCGTTCCAGTTCGCGGCCGGGGTGAAACTGTAATCGCCGTTGGTGGCGATAGTCACAGTGCCGACGCCGGAGATAGTCGCGATTTGACCCGCGGTAAAGGAGCCGGGGACGCCTTGTATGGTGAATGTCGCGACAGTTAGAGCGTTGTCGACATCAATGTCATTGCCAAGCACGTTGCCCGTTGCAGCGTGGTCTTCATCGACGGTCTTGGTATCTGCAATCAGGACGCTCGGGTCATCGACCGGGGTGACGTCGATGGTCAGGGTCGAGGTGACATTGCTGCCGGAGCCGTCGGTGACGGTGTAGCTGACGGTTGGCACCGTGCCGTTGTAGTTGGCGTCCGGGGTGAAGGTGTAAGCGCCGTTGGCGCTGATCACCAGGGTGCCGACGTTGGCAATGGTCGCCGTCTGGCCGGCGGTGAACGTGCCAGGGACACCGTCGACGGAGAAGTTGAGCACGCTGACCGGGCCGTCGACGCTCGAGGTGCCCGTCAACACACTGCCGCTGATGGCGGTGTCTTCCTGGGTGGAGACCGTTTCGCTGAGGTCGGTGAAGCTGTCGTCGACCGGGGTGACGTCGATGGTCAGGGTCGAAGTAACGTCCGTACCGGAGCCGTCGGTGACGGTGTAGCTGACCGTTGGCACGCTGCCGTTGTAGTTGGCATCCGGGGTAAAGGTGTAAGTGCCGTTGGCGCTGATCACCAGGGTGCCGACGTTGACGATGGTCGCGGTCTGGCCCGCAGTGAAAGTGCCAGGAACACCGTCAATGGTGAAGTTGAGCACGCTGACCGGGCCGTCGACGCTCGAGGTGCCCGTCAACACACTGCCGCTGATGGCGGTGTCTTCCTGGGTGGAGACCGTTTCGCTGAGGTCGGTGAAGCTGTCGTCGACCGGGGTGACGTCGATGGTCAGGGTCGAAGTAACGTCGGTGCCGGAACCGTCGGTGACGGTGTAGCTGACCGTTGGCACGCTGCCGTTGTAGTTGGCATCCGGGGTGAAGGTGTAGGCCCCGTTGGCGCCGATCACCAGGGTCCCGACGTTGGCGATGGTCGCCGTCTGACCGGCGGTGAACGTGCCAGGAACACCGTCGATGGTGAAGTTCACCACGCTGACCGGACCGTCGACGCTGTTCGTTCCGCTGAGGACGCTGCCGGTCACGGCCGTGTCTTCAGCAGTGGTCACGCTTTCGCTGATATCGGTGAAGCTGTCATCGACCGGGGTAACGTTGATGGTCAGGGTCGAGGTGACATTGCTACCGGAACCGTCGGTGACGGTGTAGCTCACCGTCGGCACGCTGCCGTTGTAGTTAGCGTCCGGGGTGAAGGTGTAGGCCCCGTTGGCGCCGATCACCAGGGTACCGACGTTGGCGATGGTCGCCGTCTGGCCGGCGGTGAACGTGCCAGGGACACCGTCGATGGTGAAATTAACCACGCTGACTGGGCCGTCGACGCTCGAGGTGCCCGTCAACACACTGCCGCTGATGGCGGTGTCTTCCTGGGTGGAGACCGTTTCGCTGAGGTCGGTGAAGCTGTCGTCGACCGGGGTGACGTCGATGTTCAGGGTCGAAGTAACGTCCGTACCGGAGCCGTCGGTGACGGTGTAGCTGACCGTTGGCACCGCGCCGTTGTAGTTGGCGTCCGGGATGAAGGTGTAGGCACCGTTGGTCCCGATCACCAGGGTACCGACGTTGGCGATGGTCGCCGTCTGACCGGCGGTGAACGTGCCAGGGACACCGTCGATGGTGAAATTAACCACGCTGACTGGGCCGTCGACGCTTGAGGTACCGGTGAGGACGCTGCCGGTCACCGGGGCATCTTCAGCGGTGGTCACGCTTTCGCTGATATCGGTGAAGCTGTCATCGACCGGGGTGACGTCGATGGTCAGGGTCGAGGTGACATTGCTACCGGAGCCGTCGGTGACGGTGTAGCTCACCGTCGGCACGCTGCCGTTGTAATTCTCGGCAGGCGTGAAGGTGTAAGCGCCGTTGGTCCCGATGACCAGGGTGCCGACATTAGCGATGGTCGCGGTCTGGCCGGCGGTGAACGTGCCAGGGACACCGTCGATGGTGAAATTCACCACGCTGACTGGGCCGTCGACGCTCGAGGTACCCGTCAACACACTGCCGCTGATGGCGGTGTCTTCCTGGGTGGAGACCGTTTCGCTGAGGTCAGTGAAGCTGTCGTCGACCGGGGTGACGTCGATGTTCAGGGTCGAGGTGACATTGCTGCCGGAGCCGTCGGTGACGGTGTAGCTGACCGTTGGCACCGCGCCGTTGTAGTTGGCGTCCGGGATGAAGGTGTAGGCACCGTTGGTCCCGATGACCAGGGTGCCGACGTTGGCAATGGTCGCCGTCTGGCCGGCGGTGAACGTGCCAGGGACACCGTCGATGGTGAAATTCACCACGCTGACCGGGCCGTCGACGCTGCTCGTTCCGGTGAGGACGCTGCCAGTGACAGCTGTATCTTCAGCGGTGGTCACGTTTTCGCTGAGGTCGGTGAAGCTGTCGTCGACCGGGGTGACGTCGATGGTCAGGTTCGAAGTGACGTCCGTACCGGAACCGTCGGTGACGGTGTAGCTCACGGTTGGCACCGTGCCGTTGTAGTTGGCGTCCGGGGTGAAGGTGTAAGCGCCGTTGGCGCTGATCACCAGGGTGCCGACGTTGGCAATGGTCGCCGTCTGGCCGGCGGTGAACGTGCCAGGGACACCGTCGACGGAGAAGTTGAGCACGCTGACCGGGCCGTCGACGCTCGAGGTGCCCGTCAACACACTGCCGCTGATGGCGGTGTCTTCCTGGGTGGAGACCGTTTCGCTGAGGTCGGTGAAGCTGTCGTCGACCGGGGTGACGTCGATGGTCAGGGTCGAAGTAACGTCCGTACCGGAGCCGTCGGTGACGGTGTAGCTGACCGTTGGCACCGCGCCGTTGTAGTTGGCGTCCGGGATGAAGGTGTAGGCACCGTTGGTCCCGATCACCAGGGTACCGACGTTGGCGATGGTCGCCGTCTGACCGGCGGTGAAGATGCCAGGAACACCGTCGACGGAGAAGTTCACCACGCTGACCGGACCGTCGACGCTGTTCGTTCCGGTGAGGACGCTGCCAGTGACAGCTGTATCTTCAGCGGTGGTCACGTTTTCGCTGAGGTCGGTGAAGCTGTCGTCGACCGGGGTGACGTCGATGGTCAGGTTCGAAGTGACGTCCGTACCGGAACCGTCGGTGACGGTGTAGCTCACGGTTGGCACCGTGCCGTTGTAGTTGGCGTCCGGGGTGAAGGTGTAGGCCCCGTTGGTCCCGATCACCAGGGTCCCGACGTTGGCGATGGTCGCCGTCTGGCCGGCGGTGAACGTGCCAGGGACACCGTCGATGGTGAAGTTCACCACGCTGACTGGGCCGTCGACGCTCGAGGTACCCGTCAACACACTGCCGCTGATGGCGGTGTCTTCCTGGGTGGAGACCGTTTCGCTGAGGTCGGTGAAGCTGTCGTCGACCGGGGTGACGTCGATGGTCAGGGTCGAAGTAACGTCGGTGCCGGAACCGTCGGTGACGGTGTAGCTGACCGTTGGCACGCTGCCGTTGTAGTTGGCATCCGGGGTGAAGGTGTAGGCCCCGTTGGCGCCGATCACCAGGGTCCCGACGTTGGCGATGGTCGCCGTCTGACCGGCGGTGAACGTGCCAGGGACACCGTCGATGGTGAAATTAACCACGCTGACTGGGCCGTCGACGCTCGAGGTACCGGTGAGGACGCTGCCGGTCACCGGGGCATCTTCAGCGGTGGTCACGCTTTCGCTGATATCGGTGAAGCTGTCGTCGACCGGGGTGACGTCGATGGTCAAGGTCGAAGTGACGTCCGTGCCGGAACCGTCGGTGACGGTGTAGCTCACCGTCGGCAAGCTGCCGTTGTAGTTGGCATCCGGGGTGAAGGTGTAGGCCCCGTTGGCGCCGATCACCAGGGTGCCGACATTAGCGATGGTCGCGGTCTGGCCGGCGGTGAACGTGCCAGGGACACCGTCGATGGTGAAATTCACCACGCTGACCGGGCCGTCGACGCTCGAGGTGCCGGTGAGGACGCTGCCGGTCACGGCCGTGTCTTCAGCAGTGGTCACGCTTTCGCTGATATCGGTGAAGCTGTCGTCGACCGGGGTGACGTCGATGGTCAGGGTCGAGGTGACATTGCTACCGGAACCGTCGGTGACGGTGTAGCTCACCGTCGGCACGCTGCCGTTGTAGTTGGCATCCGGGGTGAAGGTGTAGGCCCCGTTGGCGCCGATCACCAGGGTCCCGACGTTGGCGATGGTCGCCGTCTGGCCGGCGGTGAACGTGCCAGGGACACCGTCGATGGTGAAAATCACCACGCTGACCGGGCCGTCGACGCTGCTCGTGCCAGTGAGGACGCTGCCGGTCACCGGGGCATCTTCAGCGGTGGTCACGCTCTCGCTGAGGTCGGTGAAGCTGTCGTCGACCGGGGTGACGTCGATGGTCAGGGTCGAGGTGACATTGCTACCGGAGCCGTCGGTGACGGTGTAGCTCACCGTTGGCACCGCGCCGTTGTAGTTGGCGTCCGGGGTGAAGGTGTAAGCGCCGTTAGCTGCAATGACCAGGGTGCCGACGTTGGCAATGGTCGCCGTCTGACCGGCGGTGAAGATGCCAGGAACACCGTCGATGGTGAAGTTGAGCACGCTGACCGGGCCGTCGACGCTCGAGGTGCCCGTCAACACACTGCCGCTGATGGCGGTGTCTTCCTGGGTGGAGACCGTTTCGCCGAGGTCAGTGAAGCTGTCATCGACCGGGGTGACGTCGATGGTCAGGGTCGAGGTGACATTGCTACCGGAGCCGTCGGTGACGGTGTAGCTCACCGTCGGCACCGCGCCGTTGTAGTTGGCGTCCGGGATGAAGGTGTAGGCACCGTTGGTCCCGATCACCAGGGTACCGACGTTGGCGATGGTCGCCGTCTGACCGGCGGTGAAGATGCCAGGAACACCGTCGACGGAGAAGTTCACCACGCTGACCGGACCGTCGACGCTGTTCGTTCCGGTGAGGACGCTGCCAGTGACAGCTGTATCTTCAGCGGTGGTCACGTTTTCGCTGAGGTCGGTGAAGCTGTCGTCGACCGGGGTGACGTCGATGGTCAGGTTCGAAGTGACGTCCGTACCGGAACCGTCGGTGACGGTGTAGCTCACGGTTGGCACCGTGCCGTTGTAGTTGGCGTCCGGGGTGAAGGTGTAGGCCCCGTTGGTCCCGATCACCAGGGTCCCGACGTTGGCGATGGTCGCCGTCTGGCCGGCGGTGAACGTGCCAGGGACACCGTCGATGGTGAAGTTCACCACGCTGACTGGGCCGTCGACGCTCGAGGTACCCGTCAACACACTGCCGCTGATGGCGGTGTCTTCCTGGGTGGAGACCGTTTCGCTGAGGTCGGTGAAGCTGTCGTCGACCGGGGTGACGTCGATGGTCAGGGTCGAAGTAACGTCGGTGCCGGAACCGTCGGTGACGGTGTAGCTGACCGTTGGCACGCTGCCGTTGTAGTTGGCATCCGGGGTGAAGGTGTAGGCCCCGTTGGCGCCGATCACCAGGGTCCCGACGTTGGCGATGGTCGCCGTCTGACCGGCGGTGAACGTGCCAGGGACACCGTCGATGGTGAAATTAACCACGCTGACTGGGCCGTCGACGCTCGAGGTACCGGTGAGGACGCTGCCGGTCACCGGGGCATCTTCAGCGGTGGTCACGCTTTCGCTGATATCGGTGAAGCTGTCGTCGACCGGGGTGACGTCGATGGTCAAGGTCGAAGTGACGTCCGTGCCGGAACCGTCGGTGACGGTGTAGCTCACCGTCGGCAAGCTGCCGTTGTAGTTGGCATCCGGGGTGAAGGTGTAGGCCCCGTTGGCGCCGATCACCAGGGTGCCGACATTAGCGATGGTCGCGGTCTGGCCGGCGGTGAACGTGCCAGGGACACCGTCGATGGTGAAATTCACCACGCTGACCGGGCCGTCGACGCTCGAGGTGCCGGTGAGGAC
Organism: Pseudomonas sp. GNP012; assembly: GCF_054343835.1. Taxonomy (NCBI): domain Bacteria; kingdom Pseudomonadati; phylum Pseudomonadota; class Gammaproteobacteria; order Pseudomonadales; family Pseudomonadaceae; genus Pseudomonas; species Pseudomonas sp. GNP012. The sequence continues at coordinate 5,570,990 of NZ_JBTGUU010000001.1, forward strand.
GCTGCCGGTCACGGCCGTGTCTTCAGCAGTGGTCACGCTTTCGCTGATATCGGTGAAGCTGTCGTCGACCGGGGTGACGTCGATGGTCAGGGTCGAGGTGACATTGCTACCGGAACCGTCGGTGACGGTGTAGCTCACCGTCGGCACGCTGCCGTTGTAGTTGGCATCCGGGGTGAAGGTGTAGGCCCCGTTGGCGCCGATCACCAGGGTCCCGACGTTGGCGATGGTCGCCGTCTGGCCGGCGGTGAACGTGCCAGGGACACCGTCGATGGTGAAAATCACCACGCTGACCGGGCCGTCGACGCTGCTCGTGCCAGTGAGGACGCTGCCGGTCACCGGGGCATCTTCAGCGGTGGTCACGCTCTCGCTGAGGTCGGTGAAGCTGTCGTCGACCGGGGTGACGTCGATGGTCAGGGTCGAGGTGACATTGCTACCGGAGCCGTCGGTGACGGTGTAGCTCACCGTTGGCACCGCGCCGTTGTAGTTGGCGTCCGGGGTGAAGGTGTAAGCGCCGTTAGCTGCAATGACCAGGGTGCCGACGTTGGCAATGGTCGCCGTCTGACCGGCGGTGAAGATGCCAGGAACACCGTCGATGGTGAAGTTGAGCACGCTGACCGGGCCGTCGACGCTCGAGGTGCCCGTCAACACACTGCCGCTGATGGCGGTGTCTTCCTGGGTGGAGACCGTTTCGCCGAGGTCAGTGAAGCTGTCATCGACCGGGGTGACGTCGATGGTCAGGGTCGAGGTGACATTGCTACCGGAGCCGTCGGTGACGGTGTAGCTCACCGTCGGCACCGCGCCGTTGTAGTTGGCATCCGGGGTGAAGGTGTAGGCCCCGTTGGCGCCGATCACCAGGGTCCCGACGTTGGCGATGGTCGCCGTCTGGCCGGCGGTGAACGTGCCAGGGACACCGTCGATGGTGAAATTCACCACGCTGACCGGGCCGTCGACGCTCGAGGTGCCGGTGAGGACGCTGCCGGTCACGGCCGTGTCTTCAGCAGTGGTCACGCTTTCGCTGATATCGGTGAAGCTGTCGTCGACCGGGGTGACGTCGATGGTCAAGGTCGAAGTAACGTCCGTACCGGAACCGTCGGTGACGGTGTAGCTCACCGTCGGCACGCTGCCGTTGTAGTTGGCATCCGGGGTGAAGGTGTAGGCCCCGTTGGCGCCGATCACCAGGGTGCCGACATTAGCGATGGTCGCGGTCTGGCCGGCGGTGAACGTGCCAGGGACACCGTCGATGGTGAAATTCACCACGCTGACCGGGCCGTCGACGCTCGAGGTGCCGGTGAGGACGCTGCCGGTCACGGCCGTGTCTTCAGCAGTGGTCACGCTTTCGCTGATATCGGTGAAGCTGTCGTCGACCGGGGTGACGTCGATGGTCAGGGTCGAGGTGACATTGCTACCGGAGCCGTCGGTGACGGTGTAGCTCACCGTTGGCACCGCGCCGTTGTAGTTGGCATCCGGGGTGAAGGTGTAGGCCCCGTTGGCGCCGATCACCAGGGTCCCGACGTTGGCGATGGTCGCCGTCTGGCCGGCGGTGAACGTGCCAGGGACACCGTCGATGGTGAAATTCACCACGCTGACCGGGCCGTCGACGCTGCTCGTGCCAGTGAGGACGCTGCCGGTCACCGGGGCATCTTCAGCGGTGGTCACGCTTTCGCTGAGGTCGGTGAAGCTGTCATCGACTGGGGTCACGTCGATGGTCAGGGTCGAAGTGACATTGCTGCCGGAGCCGTCAGTGACGGTGTAGCTGATGGTCGGCACGCTGCCGTTGTAGTTGGCGTCCGGGGTGAAGGTGTAAGCGCCGTTCGCCCCGATCACCAGGGTGCCGACGTTGGCAATGGTCGCCGTGCTGCCAGCGGCGTAGGTGGTTTCACCGATGGTGAAATTAACCACGTTGACCGGGCCATCGACGCTGCTCGTGCCAGTGAGGACGCTGCCGCTAATAGCGGTGTCTTCCTGGGTGGAGACCGTTTCGCTGATGTCGGTAAAGCTGTCATCGACCGGGGTGACATTGATGTTCAAGGTCGAGGTGACGTTGCTGCCGGAGCCGTCGGTGACGGTGTAGCTGACGGTCGGCACGCTGCCGTTGTAGTTGGCGTCCGGGGTGAAGGTGTAGGCGCCATTGGCCCCGATCACCAGGGTGCCGACGTTGGCGATGGTCGCGGTCTGGCCGGCGACGTAGGTGGTATCACCGATGGTGAAATTCACCACGCTGACCGGGCCGTCGACGCTGCTCGCGCCAGTAAGGACGCTGCCGGTCACCGGGGCATCTTCAGCGGTGGTCACGCTTTCGCTGAGGTCGGTGAAGCTGTCATCGACCGGGGTGACGTTGATGGTCAGGGTCGAGGTGACATTGCTGCCGGAACCGTCGGTGACGGTGTAGCTGACAGTTGGCACCGCGCCGTTGTAGTTGGCGGCCGGAGTAAAGGAGTAGGCGCCATTGGCTCCGATGACCAGGGTGCCGACGTTGGCGATGGTCGCGGTCTGGCCGGCGACGTAGGTGGTATCACCGATGGTGAAGTTCACCACGCTGACTGGGCCGTCGACGCTGCTCGTACCGGTGAGGACGCTGCCGGTCACGGCGGTGTCTTCAGCGGTGGTCACGCTTTCGCTGAGGTCAGTGAAGTTGTCGTCAACCGGGGTGACGTCGATGGTCAGGGTCGAGGTGACATTGCTGCCCGAACCGTCGGTGACGGTATAGCTCACCGTTGGCACGCTGCCGTTGTAATTGGCGTCTGGGGTAAAGGTGTAAGCGCCGTTAGCCCCGATCACCAGGGTGCCGACATTGGCAATGGTCGCGGTCTGGCCGGCGGTGAACGTGCCAGGAACACCGTCGATGGTGAAATTCACCACGCTGACCGGGCCGTCGACGCTCGAGGTACCGGTGAGGACGCTGCCGCTAATAGCGGTGTCTTCCTGGGTGGAGACCGTTTCGCTAATGTCGATAAAGCTGTCATCGACCGGGGTGACGTCGATGTTCAGGGTTGAAGTGACGTCCGTTCCGGAGCCGTCGGTGACGGTGTAGCTGACGGTGGGCACCGCGCCGTTGTAGTTTTCGGCTGGCGTGAAGGTGTAAGCGCCATTGGCCCCGATCACCAGAGTGCCGACATTGGCGATGGTCGCGGTCTGGCCGGCGGTGAACGTGCCAGGAACACCGTCGATGGTGAAATTCACCACGCTGACCGGGCCGTCGACGCTCGAGGTACCGGTGAGGACGCTGCCGCTAATAGCGGTGTCTTCCTGGGTGGAGACCGTTTCGCTAATGTCGGTAAAGCTGTCATCGACCGGGGTGACGTCGATGTTCAGGGTTGAAGTGACGTCCGTTCCGGAGCCGTCGGTGACGGTGTAGCTGACGGTGGGCACCGCGCCGTTGTAGTTTTCGGCTGGCGTGAAGGTGTAAGCGCCATTGGCCCCGATCACCAGAGTGCCGACATTGGCGATGGTCGCGGTCTGGCCGGCGGTGAACGTGCCAGGAACGCCGTCGATGGTGAAATTAACCACGCTGACTGGACCGTCGACGCTGCTCGTGCCAGTGAGGACGCTGCCGGTCACGGCCGTGTCTTCCTGGGTGGAGACCGTTTCGCTGATGTCGGTGAAGCTGTCGTCGACCGGGGTGACGTCGATGGTCAGGGTCGAGGTGACATTGCTGCCGGAACCGTCGGTGACGGTGTAGCTCACCGTCGGCACGCTGCCGTTGTAATTCTCGGCAGGCGTGAAGGTGTAGGCGCCGTTGGTCCCGATGACCAGGGTGCCGACATTAGCGATGGTCGCGGTCTGGCCGGCGGTGAACGTGCCAGGGACACCGTCGATGGTGAAATTAACCACGCTGACTGGGCCGTCGACGCTCGAGGTGCCCGTCAACACACTGCCGCTGATGGCGGTGTCTTCCTGGGTGGAGACCGTTTCGCTGAGGTCGGTGAAGCTGTCGTCGACCGGGGTGACGTCGATGGTCAGGGTCGAAGTAACGTCGGTGCCGGAACCGTCGGTGACGGTGTAGCTCACCGTCGGCACGCTGCCGTTGTAGTTGGCATCCGGGGTGAAGGTGTAGGCCCCGTTGGCGCCGATCACCAGGGTCCCGACGTTGGCGATGGTCGCCGTCTGGCCGGCGGTGAACGTGCCAGGGACACCGTCGATGGTGAAATTAACCACGCTGACCGGGCCGTCGACGCTCGAGGTACCCGTCAACACAGTGCCGCTGACGGCGGTGTCTTCAGCGGTGGTCACGCTTTCGCTGGCATCGATAAAGCTGTCATCAGCCGGCGTAACACCGATGTTCAGCGTCGAAGTGGAGCCGTCGGTGACGGTGTAGCTCACGGTCGGCACCGTGCCGTTGTAATGCTCGGCTGGCGTGAAGGTGTAGGCGCCGTCGGCCCCGATCACCAGGGTCCCGACGTTGGCGATGGTCGCCGTCTGGCCGGCGGTGAAGGTGCCAGGAACACCGTCGATGGTGAAGGTGGCCACGCTCAGGGCGTTATCGATGTCGCTGTCGTTGCTCAGCACGTTGCCGGTCGCAGCGGTGTCTTCAGCAATGGTTTGGGTGTCGGCAGTCAAAACGCTCGGGTCGTCGACCGCTGTCACGGTGAGATCCAGAGTGCTGCTCGAGCCGGTGTTGGTGGTGTACGTGACTTGCGGTACAGCGCCGTTGTAGTTGGCGTCCGGGGTAAAGGTGTAGTTGCCATTGGCACCGATGGTCAACGTACCGACGCCGACGATGGTCGCTGTCTGGCCTGCGGTGAAACTGCCGGTCACGCCGGCGATGGTGAAGCTGGTGACGCTGAGCGGTGTCTCGGCATCGCTATCGTTGTTCAGTACATTGCCCGTCGCGACGCTGTCTTCGGCCAGAGTGCCCGTATCCGCGGTCAGTACACTTGCAGCGTTGATGGGCGTGATGTTCGTGATGTTCTGGTTGCCAGTATCGAGGGTCGTGGGGGTGGCAGTGGACTCAGGACCGTCGGTAGGGAAGCCGATGGTCGGGTCGACACGGCCAGCCGTGGCGTCGAGCATCACGACGCTGTGACCGCCACCGGCGGCACCGCCAGAACCTGCTGCAGTCGGGCCGGCAGCGGTGGCTTCAAGGTCTTTGGTCGGGTCGGCACCGGCGGCAATGGCTTGTTGCAGCTCTTCTACCGAAGGCGCGGCTTGCGCAGTGGCGGCTGCCAGGTCAGCACTGGAATCGGGAGCGTCAGCGCTCCACTGGGTGTCGCGGCCCAGGTCGAGAGTGCGGCCATCGGCCAGTTCCAGGGACACGGCACCGGAAAGGCCAGTGTCGATCTGGTCCCCGGCGAACAGTTTGTCGCCTTCAACGAGAACGCGGCGGATGCCCTCTGGGGACACCACGAATACTTGACCGACAATGCTTTTGACGATGGCAACAACACTGCTCATTGAAGACTCTCCGGGGTGTCACGTTCAGTAGACTTCCATAGACCTGATGGCGCCTGCGCCGACCAGTCTGGACGTTCATTGCAAAATAGATGCACAAGTTTGACGCTGCAATTCGTCAATATATTGGCTATATTTTTTCGCTATTAACTTTATGCCAAACTATTGACCTTCTTGGAGCCATCCTAAACAATCGTCCCAGTAATGTCACATTGATATTTGAGCCGTGACCTGTCCTCGGTATGTGATCCAGTTCCGCTTCTGAACTTTCCGACATACGGTCATTCCGCTTGCCATCTTCCGACACGGCGCGTTTTTCAGTCGTGATTCAAGACAAGAAGTCCTGGGAAATTCCTACAATGCGTTCGCCTTTGTTCATGGCTCTACCTTTCGCCCTCGCCGCGTCTTTCGTCCAGGCGCAATCCTTACCAGAAGCCATGCAACAAGCGCTGGATGTCCATCCGGAGGTCCAGGCAGGCGTCAACAGCCGGTTGGCGGCTGATTATCAGTTGAAGGCTGCGAAAGGCGGATACTTGCCACGGGTCGACCTGCTGGGCGGTTATGGTCGTGAAGGCACCGATAGTGTGACGACGCGAGACGGCAGCAACAATCACTGGGAAACCCTGAACCGCAGTGAATCGAGCTTGCGACTGACCCAGATGGTTTTTGACGGTTTTGCGACGACCAGCGAAGTAGGGCGTCAACAAGCCACCGTCAACTCCCGTGCCTATTCGCTGCTGAGTACTTCCGAGCGTACCGGGCTGACCGTGGCCCAGGTCTATCTCGACGTGCTGACCCGGCGCGAATTCGTGCGCCTGGCCGAAGACAACCTCAAGAGCCACCAACGCATTTACGACCAGATCCAGCTGCGCACCCAGCGTGGCGTCGGCAGCGGCGCCGACCTCGATCAGGCCGAGGCGCGGATGGCCCAGGCGCGCAACAACCTGATCACCGAGCAGACCAACCTGGCTGATGCCGAGACCAACTACCTCTCCGCTGTCGGCCAGATGCCCGATCAACTGGAGCGCCCGGCGAGTTTCCTGGCGCTGATGCCGGCCAACCTGAATGAAGCCCGCGCGCAGATGCTGGAAAACAGCCCGATCCTGCGCTCGGCCGAATCCGACATCGCCGCTGCCGAAAAGCAGTACGACACGGCCAAGTCGACCTTCTACCCACGCTTCGATGCTGAGTTGGGCCGCACCGCAGACAACGATATCGATGGTCAGAATGGCCACAACAACGAATGGCAGGCCATGCTGCGCATGCGCTTCAACCTGTATGCCGGCGGCAGCAACAAGGCCGACCTGGAATCAAAGTCCTACCTGTCGAACCAGGCACTGGACATCCGCAACAACGCCCTGCGCCAGTTGAATGAAGAACTTGGCCTGGCCTGGAACGCCCTGAACAACGCCAATGCCCAGGTGCCGATCGCCCAGCAGTACGTTGATCACAGCACCGCCGTGCGTACCGCTTACCAGCGTCAGTTCAGCCTCGGCGAGCGCACTCTGCTCGATTTGCTCGATAGCGAGAACGAGTTGTTCACCTCTTCTCACCGTCTGGTGGAGATCAAGAACATTCAGTTATTTACTCAGTACCGAATCAAGGCGACCATGGGCGAGTTGCTCAAGAGCCAGGGAGTGGTCGCACCATTGGCATCCGTTGTGCAGAACGACGTGAAGCCGAAGGTCCAATTGCCCGGTATGAATTGAGCAGGACCTTCATTGTTCAATTGTTAGCCAAGAGTGCCGAGCGTGGAATCAGAAGTCAGTCGGGTTCAACTCATTCATGATCCGCGCGCGTTGCATGACGATCCGTTGCTGGATGGTCTGCTCGCTCTTTGCATGCTGCACCAGAAACCGGCCAGCGCGGCCATGCTCACCACCGGCTTGCCACTGCCCGAGCAGCGTTTGAGTGTCGAGCTGCTGCCACGCGCGGCGGCTCGCGCGGGGCTGCAGGGTCGGGTGCTGCAGCGCAAGCTGGATGACATTCCGGCGATTGCCATGCCGGCATTGTTGCTGCTCAAGGACGGTCGCAGTGCCGTCCTGCTTGGCTGGCAAGGCGAAGATCAGGCGCGGGTGCTGCTCAGCGAAAGTGATGGCGGTGAGTCCCTGGTCAGCCGCGAGCTGCTGGCCGACGATTACACCGGCAAAGTCTTTTTTGCCCAGCCGCAGCACAAATTCGACGTCAATCACGGCACACTGATTCCCCGTGCGCGCTCGTGGTTCCGCGACACCCTCAAGCGTTCGCGCTGGTTGTACGCCGACGCCATTGCCGCCAGTTTTCTGATCAACATCATTGCCATGGCCGCGCCGTTGTTCGTGATGAACGTCTACGACCGTGTCGTGCCGAACCAGGCCGAAGCGACGCTATGGGTGCTGGCCGTCGGCATCTCTGGCGCCTACCTCTTCGACCTGATCCTCAAAAGCCTGCGCAGCCTGTGCCTGGATCTGGCCGGCAAGAAAACCGACCTGATCATCTCGGCCACGCTGTTCGAGCGCATCGTCGGCATGACCATGAAATACCGGCCGGCACGGGTCGGCAGTTTTGCCCAGAACATCCATGAGTTTCAGAGTCTGCGCGATTTCCTCGCCTCGCTGACCCTCACCAGCCTGATCGACCTGCCGTTCACCCTTTTGATTTTCATGGTTATCGCGATCCTCGGCGGCCATCTCGTGTGGATACCGGTGCTGGCATTCCCGATCGCCCTGGCCATCGGCTATGCGTTGCAGAAACCCCTGGTAGCGACCATGGAGCGGACCATGGCGCTGGGGGCCGAGCGTCAGTCGAGCCTGATCGAAACCCTGGCCGGGCTGGATGCGGTAAAGGTCAACAACGCCGAAAGCGAACGCCAGTATCAGTGGGAACAGACCATCGGCACCCTCAGTCGCCTTGAATTGCGGGTGAAGATGCTGTCCGGCCTGGCGATGAACATCACCTTGCTGATCCAGCAACTGGCCGGGGTGATCATGATTGTCTTCGGTGTGTACCAGATCATCGACGGTCACCTGAGCATGGGCGGCCTGATTGCCTGCTACATGCTCAGTGGTCGTGCGCTCAGCCCGCTGGCGTCGCTCTCCGGGTTGCTGACGCGCTATCAGCAGGCGCGGGTGACCATGACGTCCGTCGATCAAATGATGGAACTGCCCCAGGAGCGCAATTTCGAAGAGCGCCCGCTCAGCCGCAAGATATTGCAGGGCGCCATTGAGTGCCGCCAGCTCAATTTCACCTACCCCCAACAGCAGAACCTGGCGCTGAAGAACATCAATCTGTCGATTCAGCCCGGTGAGAAAATCGGCATCATTGGCCGGAGCGGCTCGGGCAAGAGCTCGCTGGCGAAGCTGCTGGTGGGGCTCTATCAACCGGATGATGGCTCGTTGTTGGTCGATGGCGTGGACATCCGCCAGATCGACGTCAGCGAACTGCGCTACAACATCGGCTACGTGCCCCAGGACATTCAGTTGCTCGCCGGCACCTTGCGCGACAACCTGGTTTCCGGTGCGCGGTATGTCGAGGATGAACTGGTGCTGCAAGCGGCAGAGCTGGCCGGTGTCCACGAATATGCGCGCCTGCATCCGCAGGGTTATGAGCTGCAAGTGGGCGAACGCGGACAGAACCTCTCCGGCGGCCAGCGGCAGAACGTGGCCCTGGCCCGTGCGCTACTGCTCAATCCGCCGATCCTGCTGCTCGATGAACCGACCAGTGCCATGGATAACACCGGTGAAGAGCGCCTCAAGCAGCGCCTGGCAGCCGTGATCGAAAACAAGACCGTGGTGCTGGTGACACACCGGGCATCGCTGTTGTCGCTGGTGGATCGGCTGATCGTGATCGACCGCGGGCAGATACTCGCCGACGGCCCGAAAGCCGCGGTGATGGAAGCGTTGAAGAAGGGGCAGATCAGTGTTGCTTAAGTCGGGTAAGGGTTCGATCCTTCGCTACTTCAAGGGCTCTTCTTCGCTCCAGGGCCAGCCGCTGCCGGAGGTCAACAAGGCGTTGATCGAAGATGCGCCGCGTGTGGTGCGGCTGACGATCTGGGCGATCATCGCGTTCTTCGTCTTCCTGATGTTCTGGGCCAACTTCGCGGTCATCGACGAAGTGACCAAGGGCGATGGCAAGGCGATTCCATCGTCGAAGATCCAGAAAATCCAGAACCTTGAGGGCGGTATCGTTTCCGAGCTGTTCGTCAAGGAAGGCCAGATCGTCGACGCCGGTGCGCCGCTGCTTCGCCTGGACGACACGCGATTTGCCTCGAACGTCGGAGAAACCGAGGCCGATCGGTTGTCGATGGTGCTGCGGGTCGAGCGCTTGAGTGCCGAGGTCGAGGATCGTCCGCTGAACTTCCCCGAGGATGTTCTCAAGGCTGTGCCAGGTCAGGCCAAGAGCGAAGAGTCGCTCTATATCAGCCGCCGCCAGCAGTTGCATGACGAGATTGGCGGCCTGCAGGAGCAATTGATCCAGCGCCAGCAAGAGCTGCGCGAGTTCACCTCCAAACAGGCGCAGTACCGCCAGCAATTGGGCTTCCAGCGTCAGGAAATCAGCATGTCCGAGCCATTGGTGGCCCAGGGCGCGGTATCGCCGGTGGAAGTCCTGCGCCTCAGGCGTGCCGAAGCGGAGACCCGTGGCCAGCTCGACGCCACCACCCTGGCTATTCCGCGAGCCGAGTCGGCGATCAAGGAAGTGCAGCGCAAAATTGACGAAACCCGCGGCAAGTTCCGTAGCGAGGCCCTGACCCAACTCAATGAAGCACGCACCGATCTGAACAAGGCCCAAGCCACCGGCAAGGCCCTGGAAGACCGGGTCAGCCGGACGCTGGTCACCTCGCCAGTGCGGGGTATCGTCAACAAGCTGCTGGTCAATACCATTGGCGGGGTTATCCAGCCAGGTAGCGACCTGGTGGAAATCGTGCCGCTGGACGACACCTTGCTGGTCGAGGCGAAGATCCGCCCGCAGGACATCGCGTTCCTGCATCCGGGGCAGGAAGCGACGGTGAAATTCACCGCCTATGACTACACCATCTACGGTGGGATGAAGGCCAAGCTGGAACAGATCGGTGCCGACACCATTACCGACGAAGACAAGAAAACCACCTACTACATCATCAAGCTGCGCACCGACCGCAGCCACTTGGGCACCGACGAAAAACCCTTGTTGATCATTCCGGGGATGGTCGCTTCCGTGGACATCATCACCGGCAAGAAGACCGTCCTCAGCTACCTGCTCAAGCCGATCATCCGCGCGCGGGCCGAGGCGCTGCACGAGCGCTAGATCTTTAGTGGATTCACTGGCCCCATCGCGGGCAAGCCCGGCTCCCACAAGGTTCTTTGTTGAAACACGATCATGTGTTTGACACAAAAACCTGTGGGAGCCGGGCTTGCCCGCGATGGCGTCAGTCAAAGCACCACAACCCTGTCAGTAAGTGACAAAAAACGTCACTCCACAATCCACGCAGTCCCTGTTCAATCGCCATATCGTTATTCGTTAACGGTATTTAAATTTCAATTCTTATACCTATAAAGTCAATCCCCTGCGTACCTGCCGACCAATCGGCGCGCCGCACGACACGAACCAACACGGGACCTCCGTGAGTTTCTGATCGACGCGCGCGCCCTTGAGCGTGCCGTGCGTGGGAGTGATTTATGTCTGCAGCTTCAGCTTCGCCAAGCATCGCGCCACAATTCTTTGAAATCCGCCCGTTCAGCGGAGCGGTGGGCGCCGAAATCCTCGGCCTCGATTTGTCCCGCCCGATCAATGATCAGGACTTCGCCCGCATTCACCGCGCGCATCTGGACCATCATGTGGTGGTGTTCCGCGACCAGCGCATCACCCCGCAACAGCACATCGACTTCAGCCGTCGTTTTGGCCTGTTGCAGATTCACGTGCTCAAGCAGTTCCTGCTGGCAGGGCATCCGGAAATCCTCATCGTTTCCAACATCGTCGAAAATGGCCAGAACATCGGCCTGGGCGACGCCGGCAAGTTCTGGCATTCCGACCTCTCCTACAAACAACTGCCGAGCCTGGGCTCGATGCTGCATGCCCAGGAGCTGCCCTCGGAGGGCGGCGACACCTTGTTCGCCGACATGAACAAGGCCTGGGACAACCTGCCCGAGGCGCTGCGCAAAGCGGTGCAAGGCCGCTCGGCCGCACACTCCTACACGGCGCGTTACAGCGAAACCAAATTCGAAGGCAACTGGCGCCCGACCCTGACCCCGGAGCAACTGGCCCAGGTCGCCGAAGTCGTCCACCCGGTCGTGCGGACACACCCGGAAAACGGCCGCAAGGCCTTGTTCGTCAGCGAGGGGTTCACCACCCGCATCGTTGGCCTGCCGGAGGACGAGAGCCAGCAACTGTTGGCCGAGCTCTACGCCCACAGCGTGTTGCCGCAAAACATCTACCGCCATCAATGGCAGCCCCATGACCTGGTGTTCTGGGACAACCGTTCGCTGATCCACCTCGCCGCCGGCTGCCCCAGCCATCTGCGCCGCAAGCTGTATCGCACCACCATCCAGGGCGACGCGCCTTTCTGAATTGCCGGAGATTTGATCATGTCCAAACGTCTGCCCTTTGCACCCCTGGCCGCCGCCATCGGCCTGGGTTTCAGCCTGATCGCCGGCAGCCTGGTGGCGCCGACCGTGGCTCACGCCGAAGGTGAAATCCGCATCGCCGAACAGTTCGGCATCGTCTACCTGCTGCTCAACGTGGTGCGCGATCAAAACCTGATCGAGAAGTACGGCAAGCAGGAAGGTATCGACATCAAGGTCGACTGGACCCAGCTCTCGGGCGGCGCGGCGGTCAACGATGCGTTGCTGTCCGGCTCGATCGACATTGCCGGTGCCGGTGTCGGCCCGCTGTTGACCATCTGGGACCGCACCCATGGCAAGCAGAACGTCAAGGCCGTGGCTTCCCTCGGTAACTTTCCGTATTACCTGGTGAGCAACAATCCCAAGGTCAAAACCATCGCCGACTTCACCGAGAAGGACCGTATCGCGGTGCCGGCGGTGGGCGTGTCGGTGCAGTCGCGCTTCCTCCAATACGCGGCCGCCAGGCAGTGGGGCGACAAGGAATTCAACCGCCTCGACAAGTACACCATCGCTGTTCCGCACCCCGACGCGACTGCGGCGCTGGTAGCCGGTGGCACCGAGTTGACCGGGCACTTTTCCAACCCGCCATTCCAGGATCAGGCGCTGGAAAATCCCAATGTACACGTGGTGTTGAACACCTATGACCTGCTCGGCCCGAACTCGCCGACCGTGCTGTTCGCTACCGAGAAATTCCGCAACGAGAACCCGAAAACCTATAAAGCCTTCATCGAAGCGCTGACCGAAGCCGCACAGTTTGCGCAGAACGATAAAGGTGCAGCGGCGGACACCTACATCCGCGTGACCAAGGCCAAAATCGACCGCGCCGCGTTGCTGAAAATCATCGATAACCCGCAGTTCGAGTTCAGCGTCACGCCGAAAAACACTTACCCGTTGGCCGAGTTCCTCTACCGCGTCGGCGCGATCAAAAACAAACCGGACTCGTGGAAGGATTATTTCTTCCAGGACGCCAAGCCACTGCAAGGGAGCTGACCGAAATGAACGCCCCTTTGCAAGACCACACGGTCAGCAAACCGATCGCGGCAGCCCAGGCGCTGCTGTCGGTCGATAACGTCAGCCTCGAGTACCGTACGCCGCAGCGGGTGGTGCGGGCGACCCATCAAGTCAGCTTCGAGATCGATCCGGCGGACCGATTTGTCCTGCTCGGGCCGTCCGGTTGCGGCAAGTCGACCTTGCTCAAAGCCGCTGCCGGCTTCATCCAGCCCGTGGAAGGCGAGATCCGTCTGCAAGGCCAGCGCGTCGATGCGCCGGGGCCGGACCGGATCGTGGTGTTCCAGGAGTTCGATCAACTGCCACCGTGGAAAACCGTCAAACAGAACGTGATGTTTCCGCTGCTGGCCTCGAAAACCCTCAGGCGCAAAGAGGCTGAAGAGCGGGCGTTGCACTACCTGGAGAAGGTTGGTCTGGCGGCGTTTGCCGATGCCTATCCGCACACCTTGTCCGGTGGCATGAAGGCTCGGGTTGCCATCGCTCGGGCGCTGGCGATGCAGCCGAAAATCCTCCTGATGGACGAGCCCTTCGCCGCCCTCGATGCGCTGACCAGACGCAAGATGCAGGAAGAGCTGCTGCTGCTCTGGGAAGAGGTGCGCTTCACGCTACTGTTCGTCACGCACTCCATCGAAGAGGCGCTGGTGGTGGGTAACCGCATTCTGTTGCTGTCACCGCATCCGGGGCGGGTGCGGGCGGAAGTGCACAGCCACCAATACGATTTGCACAGCCTCGGCGGTGTGGCATTTCAGGAATCGGCGCGGCGCATTCACCGGCTGTTGTTCGACGAAGGTCAATCACCGCAAGCCGAGCACGAGCTGGATTTCGCTGACATCCGCATCGCTTATTGAGCCAGTTGAGAGGAGGGCCCGATGAGCCATTTATCATCCCCGCGTGAAGCGTTCGAAACGGTTTTGCAGCCACTGACCAGCGTGCCGCTGGAGCGTGAACTACCCCTTGGACAACGCCTGTGGCAACAGGGCTGGTTGCGTAAAAGCCTGATCCTGGTGTTGCTCGCCGTGCTCTGGGAAGCCGTTGCGCGCTATCAGAACAACGATCTGCTGCTGCCAAGCTTCTTGCAGACCGCTCACGCGCTGTACGACGGCCTGCTCAGTGGCGAGTTGCTGGGCAAGGTGTGGATCTCTTTGGTGGTGTTGCTCAAGGGTTACCTGATCGGCATCGTCCTGGCGTTTGGCCTGACGACGCTGGCGGTGTCGACGCAATTCGGTCGCGACTTGCTCAGTACCCTGACTTCGATGTTCAACCCGTTGCCCGCTATCGCTCTATTGCCGCTGGCGCTGTTGTGGTTCGGCCTGGGGCAGAACAGCCTGATTTTCGTGCTGGTGCACTCGGTGCTTTGGGCCTTGGCGCTGAACACCTACGCCGGGTTTCTCGGCGTCTCGGAAACACTGCGCATGGCCGGGCGCAACTATGGCCTCAAGGGCATGCGTTTTGTGCTGTTCATCCTGATCCCGGCGGCGCTGTCGTCGATCCTCGCCGGGTTGAAAATCGGCTGGGCTTTTGCCTGGCGGACATTGATTGCTGCCGAGTTGGTGTTTGGTGCGACCAGCGGCAAGGGTGGGTTGGGGTGGTACATCTTTCAGAATCGCAATGAGCTATATACCGACAAGGTGTTTGCCGGCCTGGCGGTGGTGATTCTGATTGGGTTGCTGGTGGAGAACCTGGTGTTTGATTCGTTGGAGCGGGTGACGGTCAAGCGCTGGGGGATGCAGCGCTGATCGCAAATCCAGAGGTCGCATTCCTCTGTAGGCGCTGCCGAAGGCTGCGATCTTTTGATCTGCTAGCATTGCACCTGGATCAATCCTGATCGGCCATGAGTGCCCTGCATGCAACTCCCGGACATGAACCTGTTGGTCGCCCTCGACGCCTTGCTCGACGAGGGCAGTGTGGTGGGCGCGGCGCGGCGGATGAACCTGAGCCCGGCGGCCATGAGCCGGACGTTGACGCGCATCCGCGAAGCCATTGGCGACCCGATCCTGGTGCGCGCCGGCCGTGGCCTGGTGCCGACCCCCAAGGCGCTGGAATTGCGCGAGCAAGTGCGCAGCGTGGTGGAGCAGGCCGGGTTGCTGTTTCGGTCGGCCGATGCGGTGGAACTGAGTTCACTGCGGCGGCGGTTCAGTATTCGGGCCAACGACTTCTTTGTCGGTGTTTACGGCGGCAGGTTGTTCGACACCCTCGACCGGCAAGCGCCGCACTGCGAATTGCGGTTCGTCCCGGAAGGCGATGGCGATGATGAGGCATTGCGCGAAGGGCGGATCGATCTGAGCGTCAGCAACACGCGGCCGTTAACCCCGGAAGTGAAGGTTCAGAACCTGTTTTCCACCCACTTCGTCGGCCTGGTGCGCGAGGATCATCCGCTGCTGGACGAAGAGATCACGGCTGAGCGCTATGCCGGTTATTCCCATATCAGCATGTCCCGGCGCGGCATTGCCCGGGGGCCGATCGATACCGCGCTCAATGCCCTGGGCCTGGAGCGGCGGGTGGCGGTGATTGCGCCAAGCTTTCATGCGGCGATGTTTGCCTTGCCCGATTCCGACCTGATCCTGCCGGTGCCCAAGGAAGCCTTGTTGAGTGTGCGGCGGTTGGGGTTGAAATTGCGCTCGTTCAACCTGCCGGTTCCTTTGCCGACCCTGATGCTGACTCAGGCCTGGCACCCGCGCTTCGACAAGGACCCGGCGCACCGCTGGCTGCGTGAAACCCTGAAAACCTGCTGCGATGAAACGTGGCTGGCTGCGCAGCCGGACTGAGGCCGAGCGCATAACCCTGTGGGAGCGAGCCTGCTCGCGAAGGCGTTGGGTCAGTCAGTATCAACGTTGAATGATAAACCGCATTCGCGAGCAGGCTCGCTCCCACAGAGGTCCTTCATCATTGCGTCTGGCGCACTTATAACCTGCCAATAAGTTGATTTTCGTCAGGCATCTCGCTTTTTAGAATGCTTCGGTCTTTCCACGCCGGAGCTTGCAGTACATGACTTCCCTTAAGGTCACGGCACCTGTCGCTGCGGCCAGCACGGCAGCCGCACCGCCGGTCTTCGGCCCACGGATCATCATCGGCCTGGTGGGCGTGCTGCTGGCGGTGCTGGTGTCGGGCCTGAACGAGATGGTGACCAAGGTCGCGCTCGCCGACATCCGCGGCGCATTGGCCATCGGCTACGACGAAGGCACCTGGCTGGTCGCCTGTTATACCGCGACGTCGGTGGCGGCCATGGCGTTTGCGCCGTGGTGTGCTGTGACGTTCTCGTTGCGGCGTTTCACCTTGTGCGCCATCAGTCTGTTCACCCTGTTGGGTGTGTTGTGCCCCTTCGCCCCTAACTACGAAAGCCTGCTGTTGCTACGCACCTTGCAAGGCCTGGCGGGCGGCGCACTGCCTCCCATGTTGATGACCGTGGCCCTGCGGTTTCTGCCCGCCAACGTGAAGTTGTATGGCCTGGCCGGTTATGCCCTGACGGCGACGTTCGGCCCGGGCCTGGGTACGCCATTGGCCGGGCTGTGGACCGAATACGTCGGCTGGCAATGGACCTTCTGGCAAATCATCGCGCCGTGCCTGATTGCCATGGCAGCGGTAGCGTATGGCCTGCCCCAGGACCCGCTGCGCCTGGAGCGCTTCAAATCCTTCAACTGGCGTGGATTGCTGCTGGGCTTTCCCGCCATCTGCATGCTGGTGATCGGCATCTTGCAGGGCAATCGCCTGGACTGGTTCGAGTCGAACCTGATCTGCGGATTGCTCGGTGGCGGGCTGTTGCTGCTGGTGCTGTTTTTGGGCGGCGAGTGGTCGCAGCCGATACCGTTTTTCAATATGCAGATGCTCGGCATCCGTAACCTGTCCTTTGCCCTGTTGACCCTGGCGGGCGTGCTGGTGGTGTTGCAGGCGGTGATCATCATTCCGTCCAGCTACCTGGCGCAGGTCCAGGGTTACCGCCCGGTGCAGACCGCACCGATCATGCTGCTGGCGGCACTGCCGCAATTGATCGCCCTGCCGTTGGTGGCGGCGCTGTGCAACTTTCGCTGGGTCGATTGCCGCTGGGTCTTGGGCATTGGCCTGAGCATGCTGGCGTTGTCGTGCGTCGGCGGCTCGCAACTGACGTCCGCGTGGATTCGCGACGATTTCTATGTGCTGCAATGGCTGCAGATTTTCGGTCAGCCCATGGCGGTGTTGCCGCTGCTGATGTTGTCCACCGGCAGTATCAACCCGATGCAAGGGCCGTTCGCATCGGCCTGGTTCAACACCGTCAAAGGCCTGTCGGCGGTCATCGCCACCGGGGTGATCGAAGCGCTGACCACGGCCCGCCTGCATTTTCACTCGACCATGCTGGTCGATCGCCTCGGCAACTCGCCGCTGGCCGAGCGCGACAGCGTAAGTCTCGCTCATCGCTTGCATGAGCAAGCGCTGGTGCTCACGTCCTCTGATCTTTACCTGTGCATGGCCGGTATCGCCATGACCTTGATCCTGCTGATTTTCTGGCTGCCGACGCGGATCTATCCGCCGCGCACACCGACCTGAATGCTCCACTGAAACAGAAGGTTTTTATGAACACCCAAGCAAAGCAGAAAGTCGCGGTGGCCGTGGCCGTCGCATTGGCCGTCGGTGGGGCGCTGTACCTGGCAATGCCCGGCCTGTTCGGCAAGCGTACCCTGCAGAACACCAACGATGCATACGTCTCGGCGGATTTCACCCTGGTCGTGCCGCGGGTCGCCGGGTTTATCAAGGAAGTGCTGGTCGAGGACAACCAGCAGGTCAAGGCGGGGCAATTGCTGGCGCTGATCGATGACCGGGATTTGCGCGCCGCCGCCCAGGCCGCCGACGCCGAAACGCTGGTGGCCAGGGCGCAACTGCAAAACGCCCGGGCGACTCTGGAGCGCCAGGCATCGGTGATTGCCCAGGCGCAATCTTCGGTGGTTTCGGCCAAGGCGGAAATGGCCTTTGCCGAGCATGAATTGAACCGCTACAAGCACCTCGCCGGGGTGGGCGCCGGCACGGTGCAAAATGCGCAACAGGCGCAAACGCGCATCGACCAGGCTGGCGCACGTCTGGCTAACGCCACGGCAGTGCTGGCGGCGGAGCGCAAGCAGGTGGAGATCCTGACGGCCCAGCGCGATGCGGCGGAAGGCGGTCTGAAGCGGGCGCAAGCGAAGCTGGAAATGGCCAGCTACGAGTTGTCCTATACGCGGATTGTGGCGCCACAGGACGGGATGGTCGGCGAACGCGCGGTGCGGGTCGGCGCCTACGTGACGCCGGGCAGCAAGATCCTCGCCGTGGTGCCGCTGGCGCAGGCTTATGTGATGGCCAATTTCCAGGAAACGCAACTGACGGATGTGCAGCCGGGGCAGGCGGTGCAAGTGCGTGTCGACAGCCTGGGCGGTGCGGCACTCAACGGTCGTGTCGAAAGCATCGCACCGGCCACCGGGGTGACGTTCGCTGCGATCAAACCGGACAACGCCACCGGCAACTTCACCAAGGTGGTGCAGCGGATACCGGTGAAGATCGTGCTGGAGCCTGGGCAGTCGCTGGCCGAGCGCTTGCGGGTGGGGATGTCGGTGGAGGCGAGTATTGATACAGCCACCGCCAAGGCGGAAGAGGTTGTTCAGCGATGAAGATTTTCGCTGATTTCGCTGACGCCTTCGCGAGCAAGCCCGCTCCCACAGGGGAATGCGGTCAACTGTGGGAGCGGGCTTGCCCGCGAAGAGGCCTTTGGCGGCCACTCACTTTCAGTGCCTTGCTCGTCATGAGCCTCAGCGCCTGCACCGTCGGCCCCGATTTCAAAAAGCCCGAAGCCACACAAATCACCGAATGGGCAAAACCATCAAAGGCAGCCACCAGCCAGGCCATCGCCGAAACAATGGCCGAGCGCTGGTGGGAGGTGTTCCATGACCCGCAACTCTCGGCCTTGAGCCAGCGCGCCCTGACCGACAACCTCGACCTGAAGCTGGCCGGCAGCCGTTTGCAGCAAAGTCGTGCGGTGCGCCAGGTCATCACTGCCAACCGCTACCCCAACACGGCCACCAGTGGCAGTTACGGGCGCAATCGCAACAGTGGTGAAGGTCTGAGCGATCCGTCGGGTCACAACGGCCAATCCGCCTTCAGCCTGTGGAATGCCGGTTTTTCCGCTTCCTGGGAGCTGGACTTCTGGGGCCGCGTGCGTCGGGAAACCGAAGCGGCCGACGCCACTTTTGAGGTCGCCGAGAACGACCGGCGCGGTGTGCTGTTGTCGGTGCTGGCCGAAACCGCCCAGGACTACATTCAACTGCGAGGTGTGCAGAACACCCGGCTCGTCACCGAACAGAACCTCGACGTCGCCCGCCATAGCCTGAAGCTTTCGCAGCTGCGCCTGGCCGACGGCGTCGCGACGGATCTGGATGTCGCCGAAGCCGCCGCACAGGTGGCTGCCATCGAATCGCGTCTGCCCGCGCTGGAGCAGCGCCAGTGGCAACTGATCAATGCCTTGAGCCTGTTGATGGGCGAAGCGCCCCAGGCATTGGCGGCGCAGTTATCCACAGACGCGCCGGTGCCACAAACGCCACGCCAGGTCGCCATTGGCTTGCCCTCGCAACTGGCTGAACGTCGACCGGACATTCGCCAGGCCCAAGCGCGACTGCATGCCGCCACGGCCAGCATTGGCGTGGCCAAGGGGGATTTCTATCCGCGAATCACCCTGTCGGGGAACATCGGCTCCCAGGCCATGCAACTGAGCGATTTTGGCTCCTGGGGTTCGCGTTCGTTCGGGATCGGCCCGCAGTTCAGCTTGCCGCTGTTCGACGGTGGCCGTTTGCGTGGCGTGCTCCAATTGCGTGAAGCACAACAACAGGAAGCGGCCATTGCCTATCAGCAAACCGTGTTGCGCGCCTGGCATGAAATCGATGACCAACTGACCGCCTACAACGCCAGCCAATTACGCCGCGACAGCCTGGCCGAAGCCGTGCGTCAGAACCGCATTGCGCTGGACACCGCGCAACAGCAGTACGTTGAGGGCGTGGTGGATTTCGTTACCGTACTCACCGTGCAAGGGGCGCTGCTGGCCACGCAGGAGCAGTGGGTCGAGAGTTCGACCGGCGTGTCGCTGGCGGCCGTCGGGTTGTACAAGGCGTTGGGTGGGGGTTGGGAGTCGGTGTATCCGTTAGCCGAGACGGTGCGGCGTTAATACACAGGCAATGATGGCCATCTGCTTGACGCTAGTCACCGCTGTCGTAGACTCCGTTGATCCGAAAGGGAGTGCGGTCATGCGGATTTTCTGTGTGTTGGGGTTGGGATGGGTCCTCGTTGCGAGCGTTGTCCAGGCGCAAACGCCCGGGGCCGACGACCCGCTTGCGCAAATGGATGCAGGCGCCAGTGCTGCAACCAGTGCCGAGGCCCGTGGTGTATTGCGCGCCAGGGACCAGGCCGTACTGGCCAGTGAGGTCCCCGGGCGGATTGTCGAATTACCGTTCAGTGAGGGGGAATCGTTCAAGAAGGGCGATACCCTGGCGCGGTTCGATTGCTCGGCCTATCAGGCGCAGCTCAATGCCGCTCAGGCGGCCAGCCGTGGCGCTGGTGAAGAGCTGGCGCACAACCGGCAACTGGCCGCGCTGAATTCGGTCGGGCGTTTCGAAGTGGCACGTGCCGAGGCCAAGGTCAGCGAAACCCAGGCGCAGTCCCAGGTGTATCAAGTGCAGGTCAAGCGTTGCAGTGTGCTGGCGCCGTTCGATGGCCAGGTCGTCGAGCGCAAGGTACAGCGCTATGAAAGCGTTCCAGCCGGCGCGCCATTGCTGGACGTAGTCGATAATCGCACCCTGGAAATCCATCTGCTGGTGCCCTCGCGCTGGATGGCCCGACTCAAGCCCGGCCAGACTTTCAGTTTTGTTCCCGATGAAACCGGCAAGTCGTTGGACGCGACGGTCAAGCGCCTGGGCGCGCGAATCGATGAAGGCAGTCAGACCTTGCTGCTGGTGGCCAGCGTGCCTGACGCCAGCGGGTTGCTGGCGGGCATGAGCGGCACGGCGCATTTCGCGGAGTTCAAGTGAACGCGCCGTTGAGCGGCGGTGCCGAGCAGGTGTTCGCACGTTTTCTTGATCTTGAACGCCAGACCCGTGCAGCCCAGACGCCCGCCCAATTAGCTTACAGCCTGGTCAATGATGGCCAGGCACTGTTTGGCTTTCGCCATGCGGCACTGTTGATCGCCGGGAAGGTGCAGGCCGTGACCGGTGTCAGCGCGGTGGAGCCGAATTCGCCGTTTGTAGCGTTCGTCGAGCAGGCGGTGGCGCAGTTGTTCAGAGGCGAGCAGTTGCAGCAGGCACGGGTCATTGCCGCCGATGTCCTCAGCGAATCACTGCAGGCGCAATGGCAAAGCCTGTCGGCTGCGCAGGTGTTCTGGCTGCCGCTGATCGATCGCCAGGGCGAAGTGTTCGGCGGGTTGTGGCTGGCCCGGGATGTTCCGTGGAACCCTGCCGAGCAAGTGCTGCTGTCGCAACTGGGTGATACCTACAGTCACGCCTGGCAGGCGTTGCAACCGCGCAAACCGTGGCGCCTGCGCTGGACGCGTAAACGCCAGGGCTTGCTGGTGGCAATGCTATTGCTCGGGCTGTTGATCCCGGTGCGCCAATCCGTTTTGGCGCCAGCCGAAGTGGTGCCGCTCGGTGGTCGGGTGGTGGCGGCACCGCTGGACGGTGTGATAGCCGAATTCCTGGTCAAACCCAACCAGACGGTGAAGGCCGGTGACCTGCTGCTGCGCTTCGAAAGCACCACGCTCAAGGCTCAGGCCGATGTCGCCGAACGCGCCCTCGGGGTTGCCGAGGCGGAACTCAAGGCCAACTCCCAGCGCTCGTTCGCCGATGCCGAGTCCAGCTCGAAACTGGATTTGCTGGCCGCCCGGGTCGAACAGAAACGCGCCGAGCGTGACTACGCCCGTGAACTGCTCAAGCGCAGCGAAGTGCGCGCCGAGCGCGATGGCATCGCGGTATTTGCCGATGCCGAACGCTGGACCGGCAAGCCCGTGCAGACGGGCGAACGGCTGATGGAAATCGCCGATCCGACTCAGGCGCAATTGCGTATCGAACTGGCCGTGGGCGATGCGATTTCCCTGGAGCCCGGCGCTGAGGTCGCCTTGTTCCTCGACAGTGACCCGCTGCAACGGCATCTGGCCAGACTCGAACGTTCGGCCTATGAAGCGCAGCCCACGGCGGGTGGGCAATTGGCTTATCGCCTGGATGCGATTTTCGACGCGGTACCCCCGCGCATCGGTATGCGCGGCACGGCGAAAATCTTCGGTGACCGGGCGCCGCTGGCGTTGTACCTGCTGCGTCGACCGCTGGCCGGTTTGCGTCAGAGCGTGGGCCTGTAAATGAGCCTGCCCGGCCTGCGTGCCGACCTGCAATTGTCCCCGGCAGCGCCGGCGCTGGACGGCGCGCCCTGCTGGACGCTGGCCGACCCGATGCGGGGGCGTTACTTCAAGCTCGGTACCACGGCCATGCGATTGTTGCGTCACTGGTCGCTGGGTGAACCCGAGCGAGTCCTGCAAGCGGCCAATCGTGAGCCGGGATTGGCGCTGGACGCTGCGGATCTTGAGCAGTTGCTGGTGTTCTTGCGCAGCCACGACCTGATTACCGCCCTTGATCCCCAACAGCGGGCCAGTTACAGCCTTAAAGCGGCTGCCCTACGCCAGAGCCTGTGGCAGCAACTGCTGCATCAATACCTGTTTTTTCGTATTCCGCTGTGGCGTCCCGAGCGTTTTCTCAACCGTGCCTGGCCATGGCTGGAGCGCTTTGGCCCGCGGGCGCTGCGCTACGGCTTGCCCGCTGTGCTTGGGTTGGGGGTGTTTCTGGTGTCGCGGGACTGGCAGCGGTTTATCGCGACTTTTCCGCATTTGTTCAGCCTTGGCGGCGCATTGGCGTTTGGCGTGGCCCTGTTCTTTGCCAAGCTCTGCCACGAGTTCGGTCACGCGTTCATGGCCAAGCGTGCCGGGTGCCGGGTACAGAGCATGGGCGTGGCGTTCATGGTGCTGCTGCCGATGTTCTATACCGATGTCAGCGATGCCTGGCGGGTCAATGATCGCAAGGCCCGGTTGCTGATTGGCGCGGGCGGTGTGCTGGCCGAGTTGCTGTTGGCGTGCATGGCCTTGCTGGCGTGGTCGTTGCTGCCCGACGGGCCGGCTCGCACCGCGGCGTTCATGCTCGCCAGTGCTACGTGGATCACGACGTTGGTGGTCAACCTCAACCCGTTCATGCGCTTTGATGGTTATTTTTTGCTCAGCGATTTCTGGCAGGTCGATAACCTGCAAGGCCGGGCGTTTGCCTTGTGTCGCTGGCGCCTGCGCGAGTTTTTGTTCGGCTACGGTGCCACGGCGCCTGAGCCTTGGTCGCCGACAATGCAACGGCGTTTGCTGATCTGGGGGTATGGCTCGTGGTTATGGCGCGCGGCATTGTTTTTCGGGATCGCTCTGGCGGTCTACCACCTGTTCTTCAAGGTGTTGGGGATCTTCCTGATGCTGGTGGAACTGGTGTGGTTCATCTTTCTGCCCATCATGAGTGAATGGCGCCAGTGGTGGGGCCGCCGCGAGCAGGCGCATGGGCCGCGGGTGCTGCTCAGCAGCCTGGTGTTGCTCGGGCTGTTGCTGCTGCTCATCGTGCCGTGGCGCAGTGCGGTCGAGGTGCCGGTCATGCTCGAAGCGGGCCGGGTCGGCACCTTGCATGCGCCAGTGGCGGCACGGATCAAAGCGGTGAATGTGCAGGACGGGCAGTCGGTGGCGCAGGGTGATGTCCTGATCGAACTGGAGTCCCCGGATCTCGATTCGCGCCAGACCATCGCGCGCCGGGAGATCGAGATTCAGCAGTTGCAGATGCGTCGTCAGGCCAGCCGCAGCGAAACGGCTTCCGATGCCGGGATCGTCGAGCAGCGCCTGGCCGAAGCGGTCGCGGAGTACCGGGGGCTGGCGGCTCAGCGTGAGCGATTGCTATTGCGCGCCCCCCATGCCGGCACTGTGCGCGATCTGCTGCCGCAATGGGCGGTGGGGCGCTGGCTGTCGACCCGGGAGCCGCTGGCCCGGGTCGTCGAGCGCGGTGTGCGCTTGCGCGGCTATCTGGCCGAGGCAGAGCTCTGGCGCGTGGCACCGGGTGCCACCGGACGGTTTATCGCGGACGATCCGATGCACCCGGCGATTGCTGTGCAACTGAGCGAAATCGATACCAATGGTGCGGCGTTTGTCGATCAAGAGGCGCTGACTTCCGATCACCACGGGCCGATTGCCGTGCGCCGCGATCAGTATCAACGGGCCGAGCCGGTACAGGCGCAGTACGGTGCGCGGTTGATACCCCTCGAACCGGCGCCGACGCCGGTGCAGCCATTGCGTGGCGTGGTAGTGTTGCAGGGCAGCGGCGAGTCGATAATGGGGGTCGCCTGGCGGCGTATGGCGGCGCTGGGGGTCAGGGAAAGCGGTTTTTAAGGAGCGCGACGATGGCGAACAACAGTGCTGTGGCAGCCGAAGGTTTGGTGGTACGGCCTTCGCTAGCCAGTGACGGGCCTTTTTTGCAGCGCCTGTATCAATCGGCCCGACCGGACCTGCAATGGATCGACGACAGCGTGGAGGTGGTCGAGCAGGTTGTGGCCCAGCAGTTCCAGGTGCAGGAGCAAGGCCTGGGTGAAAACTTCCCCAACGCCATGCATTACGTGGTTGAGAAGCTTGGCACTGCGATCGGCGCGTTGAGCACTGATTTCGGGCCGAACGAGATTCGTGTGCTGTATCTGGCCTTTATCCCGGCGGCGCGAGGGCAGGGGTATGGGCGGGCGGTGCTGCAGGGAGTGCAGAAAGCCGCCCAACAGATTCGTTGCCCGGTGGCGACGGTGGTCTGGGCCAGCAATCCTCATGCACTTGGGCATTACCTGGCCCTGGGCTTTGCAGTGCAGGAATACAACGTCGCGGCAAAACGACTGGTGTGGTATCCGCAAGGCTGAAGGCACTGCGAGCCAGAAAAGAGTCAGTTGAAGGCGATGTAGAAGTAGCCTCGCTGCGGATCACGCCCCATAGACGGCACTCGGGAAACGAAAATGTTTTCCACTTTGCCCAGTTCCGGCAATTGCAGCGTGCATAACCCGTCCACAAAATCGGTCGGGACCAGACTGTTGAGCTCGACACTGAATGGCATGCGCTCACTGTTGCGCATGCGAGCGCGGGGTGAGTCCTCAAGGTGTTCGATCTGCACCGACAATTCGCTGCCGTCGGGCAGGCGTAGGGCGACGGTCTGACCCAGCAGGGTCTGGAAATGATGGCTTTGAACCGCTTGCAACATGATCAGGCTCCGAAAAGTGAACAGTGCCGGGGGCGCGCGGCCCCCGGCGAACCCTCAGCCACGCGATGGAAAATACCCTTGCAGAGCGATGCTGAAGTTGATGACCAGGAACGGGTTCATCACGCTCATGGGCTGGGTCCCGCCAGTGGAGGCAATCTCTCCGGTGACGGAGGTGCTCACGCCCTGAAGCGCCACCGCCGTTGCCCCTTGTTGATCCGAATAGATATTCGCCGTACCCGGTCCGCCACTTGAAGCGCCGATGAACGAGTTGGTTGCCGTTGGCACGTTCACGGGATTGCTCGAGGGGTTGGCCAGTTGCAGGGTCGTGGTGGCAGTCAGTCCGGACAACTGGTGGGTGTGGTTGGGCATGTTGCCGATGGTCGCGGTGACGTTTTCGGTACCGGAAATCTCGCCAATGGTGCGCGTGCTGAGATTGGTGCCGGTGCCCTGGGCCATCGGTAATCGGCCTTGCAGGTTGGGTAGCATGAAGGTGCTCTGGCCGTCGCCGCCGTAGTTCACGCCAATCAGCGAGAACAATGCACTCCATTGCGCAATGCTCAACGTCTGGCCATTGCAAAGGGCCCAGTTCTGGGGGGCGAAATCAAAGGCGAAAGGCTGGATAGTGCCAATAAATACTTCCATGAATCCTCATCCTTCAGGTTGGTGGTTGGCGCGCCACGCGGCTGCCAGACACTGGGGGTGTCGACTCCTTTTCCTTACGTGGCTCGGTCACGCCACGCCACAGCGTAGTCGTAGATTGTGGGTGTCGTGGCGAGGCTGTGTTTGCCCGATGGACGCTCCCCAACGCTGTCATCGCTAAAGTCCTTCACTGGTTGCGCAAAGCTCGGTTTCAAGCCGGTTTAGCTTCAAATTGATATCAAAGCACCACTAGTCGAAACTTCATCGATCGACTACGCTTTGTCCTACAAAAGGACTAGCAAAAACGGTGAAGGGACTTGCACCATTTTCATTTCATTTCCGGCTTGCCGCGCTCGGGCTCGACCCTGCTTTCTGCAATCCTTTTGCAGAACCCGCGTTTCCATGCCGGAATGACCAGCCCCGTGGGTTCCCTGTTTTCCGGTGTTCTGGACCAGTGCAGCGCTGGCAGCGAGTTCGGCGCGGTGATCGATACCGACATGCGCCGACGCCTGTTGCGTGGTCTGTTTGATTCCTTCTACGCCGACAAGGCCGACAAATCGGTGGTGTTCGACACCAATCGCCTTTGGAGCGCCAAGCTGCCGGCCATCAACGATCTGTTTCCCAAGGCCAAGGTGATTGCCTGTGTGCGCAACGTCGCCTGGATCATGGACAGCATCGAGCGTCTTTACCGCGCCAATCCCTATGAAAACACCAAGCTCTTCGGCGATGCCGTCGAGCGCAACACCGTCTATAGCCGTTGCGAAACCCTGGCCCAGCGCAATCGCCTGGTGGGTTTTGCCTGGGCGGCGCTCAAGGAAGCCTATTACGGCGAGCACGCCGATTCCTTGCTGATCATCGACTATGACTTGCTGACCCAGGCACCGGAGCGGGTGTTGCGGCTGGTCTACGACTTTATCGACGAGCCCTGGTTCGAGCACGACTTCGAGCACCTGGCGTACGACGCCCCGGAATTCGACCAAGCCCTCGGGGTAACCGGCCTGCACAAGGTCAGGCCCAAGGTTGCCGTACAGGCCCGGCGCACCATCCTGCCGCCGGATCTGTTCAAGCAATACTCAGACTTGTCCTTTTGGCTCGATGGCTCTGCCAGCGCCGCCAACGTCATTCGTATGAAGTCCGACGCCGCGAACATTTGATCGCGGCGTTTTTCATTGATGCGTTACGTACATTCGTTCGAGTTCGGGTGAGCAGCATGTGGTGGAGCATTTTTGGTGGGGCAAAGGCAAAGTCACGGGTAACCGAAGGCCAACGGACGCCAGCGGCGCCCATGATCATGTCCCTTGAACCGCGCATGCTGTTCGACGGTGCAGTCGCCGCCACGGTGGCCGATACCGCCGCTCAGGCCGACAGCCATTCCACAGCCGATGCTGCCAAGGCGCCGATCGCCGATCACCCGACGGCTGGCAAGGATACCCCCGGCCAGGCCGATGCCACACCGGCGGCCAGTCCCGTTGCGGTGCCGGGGCAGAGTGTGGTGTTCGTCGACTCCCGGGTGAAAGATGCCGACAGCCTGCTCACAGGCGTCGCCCCCGGGACCCAGGTCGTGAAACTCGACGCGGGCAAGGATGGGCTGCAACAGATCGCCGACTACCTCGATCAGCACCAGGGTATCAGCTCGGTGCAGATCATCGCCCACGGCAACGTCGGCGACCTGTGGCTGGGCGACAGCTATCTGTCGGCCGACAACGTCGCCGCCCGCAGCGCAGTGCTGGCGGAAATCGGCAAGGACATCAACGCCGGCGGCGACATCCTGATCTACGGCTGCTACACCGCCGAAGGCGAGCGTGGCCTGAGCTTTGTCGATTCGCTGGCGCAAATGACCGGCCGCGATGTAGCAGCTTCGAACAACCGTACCGGCGTGGGCGGTGACTGGGATCTGGAAATCGTCACCGGCAACATCGAGAGCGCCAACGTCCTCTCGACCACGGCCATGAGCGACTATCAGTGGGGCCTTGCCACCTGGACCGCCACCAACAACGCCAACACCGGCGTCGGTTCGTTGCGCGCGGCGATCGCCTCGGCGCAGAACGGCGATATCGTCACCTTCAACAGCAGCATGACGGTGCAGTTGACGTCCGAGTTGCTGATCAACAAGAACATCACCGTTGATGGCGACTTGAACAACGACGGTGCGGCTGACGTGATTCTCGACGGCCAGTACAGGACCCGAGTGATTGAAGTGACGTCCGGCAGCACCGTGACCCTCGATGGCCTGGTGATCACCCGTGGCCTGGTGTCGGGTACGGGCGGCAACGGTGGCTACGGCGCCACGGGCGCGATGGCCGGGGGGATTTTCAACGCCGGGATTCTGACCCTGAAAAACGTTACCGTGACCTCCAACGCCGCTTCTGGTGGCGGTGGCGGCGGCGGTGTCACCGGCGCTTTTTACGGCGGTGGGGGTGGCGGTGGCGGCGGTTTGGGCGGCCAGGGCGGCGGGCATGGCGGTTCGGCAGGGCCGGGCACCGGCACATTGGGCGGCCAGGCGGGCGGCGGCGGTGTCGGTGGTTACGGCGGCGGTTATGACGCCACCCACATGGGCGGTCGCGGCGGTACCACCACTGGCGGGGCTGGCGGCATAGGCGTTTCCTATTACAGCAACGGCGGTAACGGTGCGACGGCCACCAATGGGACGATTTCCATTGGCGGTGGTGGCGGCGGAGCCGGTTGGGACAAGGTGGGTGGCGCCGGTGGCAATGCGGTGGGCGGGATCTACAACGCCAGCAGCGGCACCCTCACCATCGTCGGCACCTCGACCATCAGTAACAACATCGGCGCTGGTGGCGGCGGTGGCGGTGGCGGTGGCCAGGGCAGCAATGCCAGCAATGGCGGCCTGGGCGGCCGGGGCGTCGGTGCGATCTGGAACAAAGGCACGCTGCTGATGACGGCCGCCAACTTCGCCGCCCTGGCCGGTAATGCCGCGGCCAGTGGTGCAGGCGGTACCGCGCAGGGCGGAGGTACATCCGGTACCTCGCCGACCTCTGTCGCGACCCTCTACAACGACGGTGGCATACTCGACACCGCCTATGCACCGCCACCGACCGCGACCATTGTGGTCGCTGACACCACACTGAGCATCGGTGAAACGTCCTTGGTAACCATTACCTTCTCAGAGGCGGTGACCGGTTTCACCAATGCGGATCTGACCATTGCCAACGGCACCTTGACCGCGCTAAGCAGTGGTGATGGCGGCATCACCTGGACAGCAACGTTCACGCCGTCCGCCAGTATTTCCGATACGACCAACGTCATCACCCTGGACAACACAGGGGTGATAAACGGTCTGGGCACCGCCGGCGTCGGCACCACTAACTCCAACAACTACACGGTCGACACCGTGCGCCCGACCGCAACCATCGTGGTGGCGGACAATGCGCTGAGAGTCGGCGAAACCTCCCTGGTGACCATCACCTTCAACGAAGCGGTCAGCGGTTTCACCAATGCCGACCTGACCATTGCCAACGGCACCTTGACCTCGGTGAGCAGCAGCGATGGCGGCATCACCTGGACGGGGACTTTCACGCCGAGCGCTAGCATCACCGACACGACCAACCTGATCACCCTGGACAACACCGGGATCAGTGACCTGGCGGGCAACGCCGGCAGCGGCACCACCGATTCGAACAATTACGCCATCGATACCGTGCGGCCAACGGCGACCATCGTGGTGACAGACAATGCGCTGAGAGTCGGCGAAACCTCGCTGGTGACGATCACCTTCAGTGAAGCGGTCAGTGGTTTCACCAACGCCGACCTGACGATTGCCAACGGGACGTTGAGTGCAGTCAGCAGCAGCGACGGCGGAGTCACCTGGACCGCCACCTTCACACCCTCCGCGAGCACCACCGACACGACCAACCTGATCACCCTGAACAACACCGGGGTTAGCGATCTGGCGGGCAACACCGGCAGCGGCACCACCGATTCGAACAACTATGCGATCGATACGCTTCGTCCGACTGCAACCATCGTGGTGGCGGACAATGCGCTGAGAATCGGCGAAACCTCGCTGGTGACCATTACCTTCAGCGAAGCAGTGAGCGGTTTCACCAACGCCGACCTGACCATTGCCAACGGGACCTTGACCGCGGTGAGCAGCAGCGATGGCGGTATAACCTGGACCGCGACTTTTACCCCGACCAACAGCATCACCGACACGACCAACCTGATCACCCTGGACAACACCGGCGTCAGCGACCTGGCGGGCAACGCCGGCAGCGGTACCACCGACTCGAACAATTACGCCATCGATACCGTGCGGCCAACGACAACCATCGTGGTGACGGACACGGCGCTGAGAATCGGCGAAACCTCGCTGGTGACGATCACCTTCAGTGAAGCGGTCAGCGGTTTCACCAATGCCGACCTGACCATTGCCAATGGCACCCTGACCGCGGTGAGCAGCAGTGACGGCGGCATCACCTGGACCGCGACCTTCACACCTTCCGCGAGCATCAACGACTCGACCAACCTGATCACCCTGAACAACACCGGGGTCAGCGACCTGTCGGGCAACGTCGGCAGCGGCACCACCGATTCCAACAACTACGTCATCGACACGGTGCGCCCGACCGCCACGATTGTACTG
This sequence comes from Pseudomonas sp. GNP012, assembly GCF_054343835.1. Lineage (NCBI taxonomy): Bacteria > Pseudomonadati > Pseudomonadota > Gammaproteobacteria > Pseudomonadales > Pseudomonadaceae > Pseudomonas > Pseudomonas sp. GNP012. The sequence continues at coordinate 5,601,472 of NZ_JBTGUU010000001.1, forward strand.
GCCGATACAACACTGACGGCGGGCGAAACCTCGCTGGTAACCATCACCTTCAGTGAGGCGGTCAGCGGTTTCACCAATGCCGACCTGACGATTGCCAATGGCACCCTGAGCGCGGCGAGCAGCAGCGACGGCGGGATCACCTGGACCGCGACCTTCACGCCAACCGTCGGCGTGAATGACTCGAGCAACGTCATCACGCTGGCCAATACCGGTGTGACCGACCTGGCCGGCAATACCGGTAGCGGCACCACCAGTTCCGGCAACTACACCATCGATACGGTGCAGCCAACGGCCACCATCGTGGTGGCCGACAATGCGTTGAAAATCGGTGAAACGTCGCTGGTGACCATCACGTTCAGCGAAGCCGTCAGCGGTTTCTCCAATGCCGACCTGACCATCGCCAACGGTACCTTGACCTCCGTCAGCAGCAGCGACGGCGGTGTCACCTGGACCGCGACCTTTACGCCAACCAGCACCATCACCGACGCCACCAACCTGATCACCCTGGACAACAGCGGCGTGCAAAACGCCTCGGGCAACGCCGGTAGCGGCACCACCGATTCCAACAACTACGCCATCGATACCGTACGCCCGACAGCCACCATTGTGGTCGCGGACTCGGCGCTGGCGGTGGGTCAGACATCGGTGGTGACTATCACGTTCTCCGAGGCGGTGACTGGCTTTACCACGGCCGACCTGACGGTGAACAACGGTACCCTGAGCAATCTCAGCACCAGCGACAACATCACTTATACCGCGACCCTGACGCCGACGGCGGGCATCACTGATGCAACCAACCTGGTCACACTGGACAACAGCGGTGTGCAGGATGCAGCGGATAACACCGGCAGCGGCACCACCGACTCCAATAACTTCGCCGTCGACAGCCAGCGCCCGACGGCCACCATCGTCCTGGCGGACGCGACCCTGAGTGCCGGCGAAACTTCACTGGTGACGATCACCTTCAGCGAGGCGGTGACCGGTTTTGACAACAGTGACTTGAGCATCGCCAACGGCACGCTCAGCGCAGTCAGCAGCAGCGACGGCGGGATTACTTGGACCGCGACGTTTACGCCAACCGCAGGCATAAGTGACGCCAGCAATGTCATCACCCTGGCCAATACCGGCGTTACCGACATAGCCGGCAACACCGGCAGCGGCACCACCAATTCCGGCAACTACACCATCGATACGGTGCTGCCGACGGCGACCATCGTGGTGGCCGACAATGCGTTGAAAATCGGTGAAACGTCGCTGGTGACCATCACGTTCAGCGAAGCCGTCAGCGGTTTCTCCAATGCCGACCTGACCATCGCCAACGGCACCTTGACCTCCGTCAGCAGCAGCGACGGCGGCATCACCTGGACCGCGACCTTCACCCCGACCAGCGCCATCACCGACACCGGCAACGTCATCACCCTGGACAACAGCGGTGTGCAAAACGCCTCGGGCAATACCGGCAGCGGCACCACCGATTCCAACAACTACGCCATCGACACCGTGCGTCCAACGGCGACCATCGTGGTGGCGGACACGGCGCTGAGCATCGGCGAAACCTCGCTGGTGACGATCACCTTCAGTGAAGCGGTGAGCGGTTTCACCAACGCCGACCTGACCATCACCAACGGCACGTTGACCGCGGTGAGCAGCAGCGACGGCGGCATCACCTGGACGGCAACGTTCACGCCTTCGGCGAGCATCAACGACACGAGCAACCTGATCACCATGGACAACACCGGGGTCAGCGACCTGTCGGGCAACGCCGGCAGCGGTACTACCGACTCCAACAGCTACGCCATCGACACGGTTCGCCCAACCGCCACGATCGTGCTGGCCGATACGACGCTGAGCGCCGGTGAAACCTCGTTGGTAACCATCACCTTCTCCGAGGCGGTGAGCGGTTTCGACAACGCCGACCTGTCCGTGCCCAACGGCACGTTGAGCGCGGTCAGCAGCAGCGACGGCGGCATCACCTGGACGGCGACCTTCACACCGAACGCCGCGATCAACGACACGTCTAACCTGATCACCCTGGACAACACCGGCATCGCCGACCTGGCCGGTAACGCCGGCACCGGCACGACCAACTCCGCCAATTTCACCATCGACACCGTGCTGCCAACCGCCACCATCGTAGTCGGCGACAATGCCCTGAACGTCGGCGAAACCTCGCTGGTGACCATCACCTTCAGCGAAGCGGTGAGCGGTTTCAGCAATGCCGACCTGAGCATTGCCAACGGCACCCTGAGCGCGGTGAGCAGCAGCGACGGCGGCGTCACCTGGACGGCAACCTTTACACCCACCGCCAACATCACCGACGCCAGCAACCTGATCACCCTGGACAACAGCGGCGTGCAGAATGCCTCCGGCAACGCGGGCAGCGGCACCACCGATTCCAACAACTACGCCATCGACACCGTGCGCCCGACGGCGACCATTGTCGTGGCCGACAACGCGCTGGCCATTGGTGAAACCTCGCTGGTGACGATCACGTTCAGTGAAGCGGTGACGGGCTTCACGACCGCCGACCTGACCGTGGCCAACGGCACGCTCAGCGGCTTGAGCACTGGCGACGGCATCACCTGGACGGCGACCTTTACGCCGAGCGCCAGCATCACCAACACCAGCAACGTCATCAACCTGGACAACAGCGGGATCGCTGACTTGGCGGGTAACGCCGGCAGCGGCACCACCGATTCGAACAATTTCAGCATCGACACCCTGCGTCCAACCGCGACTATCGTGGTCGCCGACCCGACCTTGAGTGCTGGTGAAACGACCCTGGTGACCATCACCTTCAGTGAGTCGGTGACCGGTTTCACCAACGCTGACCTGACCGTGCCCAACGGCACGTTGAGCGCGGTCAGCAGCAGCGACGGCGGCATCACCTGGACGGCGACCTTCACACCGAACGCCGCGATCAACGACACGTCCAACCTGATCACCCTGGACAACACCGGCATCGCCGACCTGGCTGGCAACGCCGGCACCGGTACGACCAACTCCGCCAATTTCACCATCGATACCGTGCTGCCGACGGCCACCATCGTGGTCGCCGACAACGCCCTGAACGTCGGCGAAACCACGCTGGTGACCATCACGTTCAGCGAAGCAGTCAGCGGTTTCAGCAACGCCGACCTGAGCATCGCCAACGGCACCTTGAGCGCGGTGAGCAGCAGCGATGGCGGCGTCACCTGGACGGCGACCTTTACACCCACCGCCAATATCACCGACGCCAGCAACCTGATCACCCTGGACAACAGCGGCGTGCAAAACGCCTCGGGCAACGCCGGCAGCGGCAGCACCGACTCCAACAACTACGCGATCGACACCGTGCGCCCGACGGCCACCATCGTGGTCGCCGACACTGCCCTGAACGTCGGCGAAACCTCGCTGGTGACCATCACCTTCAGCGAAGCGGTGAGTGGTTTCAGTAACGCCGACCTGACCATCGCCAATGGCACCCTGAGCGCGGTGAGCAGCAGCGACGGCGGCATCACCTGGACGGCCATCCTGACACCGTTGACGGCTATCACCGACACCAGCAACCTCATCCAGCTCGATAACAGCGGTGTCCAGGATGCGGCGGGCAACGCCGGCAGCGGCACCACCGATTCGAATAACTACGCCATCGACACCCAGCGCCCGACCGCGACCATCGTCATGGCCGACACCGACCTGCGTCCCGGCGAAACGACCCTGGTGACCATCACCTTCAGCGAAGCGGTCAGCGGCCTGGACAGTTCAGACCTGAGCGTCGCCAACGGTACCTTGGGCGGGTTGAGCAGCAGCGACGGTGGCGTTACCTGGACCGCGACTTTCACGCCGACCGCCAGCATCACCGACACCACCAACCTGATCACCCTGGACAACTCCGGTGTCACTGATGCGGCAGGCAATACCGGAAGCGGGGTGACCCATTCGGCGAATTATCTGGTGCAAACCAGCGTGCCGACCGCCAGCATCGTGATCGCCGACACCGCGCTCAAGGCCGGCGAAACGACCCTGGTTACCATCACCTTCAACGAGGCAGTCAACGGTTTCACCAATGCCGACCTGACCGTCGCCAACGGTACATTGAGCAATGTCAGCAGCAGTGACGGCGGCATCACCTGGACAGCAGCCTTTACGCCAGCCTCGAACGTGACCGACGCCAGCAACCTGATCACGCTCGACAATAGCGGCGTGGCCAACACGTCGGGCAATGCGGGGGCGGGCACCACCGACTCGAATAACTTCGCCATCGACACCGTACTGCCGACGGCGACCATCGTTGTTGCCGACGCGCAGCTCGGCATTGGCGAAACGACCACTGTGACTATCACCTTCAGCGAAGGGGTGAGCGGTTTCGACCTGTCGGACATCAGTGTTGCCAATGGCACGCTGTCGAACCTGAGCAGCAGCGATGGCGGCGTGACCTGGACCGCGACCCTGACGCCGACCGCCAATGTCAGCGATGCAACCAACCTGATCGTGCTCGACACCGGTCGAGTGCAGGACGTTGCCGGCAACTTCGGTGCAAGTATCGCTATCTCCAACAACTTCGCGCTCGATGCGACCCGGCCAACGGTGAACATCGTGGTTGCCAACCCGAACCTCGGTATCGGCCAGACCACCACGGTGACCTTCACTTTCAGCGAGGCCGTCAGCCACTTCGATCTGTCTGATTTGAGCGTGACCAACGGCGAGCTGAGCAATCTCGCCAGCAGCGATGGCGGCAAGACCTGGACGGCGACGTTCACGCCGACGGCCAATGTCACCGACCCAAGCAACTTCATCGCCCTGGACACCGGCAACGTCACCGATCTGGTGGGCAACACGGGCAACACCGTGGCGGTGTCGAACAATTACACCCTCGACAGCGAACTGCCGACCGCCACCGTCGTGGTCGCCAATCCGAACCTGGGCGTGGGCCAGACCTCGCAGGTGACCATCACCTTCAGCGAAGCGGTCAGCGGTTTTGATTTGTCCGACATCAGTATTGCCAACGGCACCTTGTCCGGCCTGAGCAGCAGCGACGGCGGCAAGACCTGGACGGCGATGCTGACACCGAACGCCAACATCAATATCGCCAGCAACGCGATCATCATCAACCGCGCCGGTATCAGCGACATGGCCGGCAACAGTGGCAGCGGCGTGAGCCAGTCCGACAATTTTTTCATCAACACGGTGCCGACCTCATCGGTTGTCGTCGTAACGGTAGACCCCGAGTTCCAAAGCAGCACCCCGGTGACGCTGCCCGATGTGCCTAACGTGCCGCTGCAACCGACCATTTTCACGCCTCCGACGGGCAACCTCACTTCACCATTGACCTTCCAGCCGTTGTTCGAGCAACGGGTGATCGGCAACGGCATCCGGCCGTTGGGCGATATCTTCATGAACCACGGCGCATTGACCCCGAGTTTCATCGCGCAGGTTTTCAGTAGCAATGACGGTGGTGGCGATGGTTCGGGGCATGGTTTCCTCGGATTCGGTGGCGGCGATGGCGGTGTGTTTGGCACCAGCACGCTATCGAGCCTGTTCAATCAGGACAGCAGTAGCGAACGCGATTCGTTGAACGCCTTTGGCAGTCAGTCGATCAAGTCCGGCGATGTTTCCCAAGGCCTGCGCGGGGTATTTGGCGCACCGACCCTGGGTCAGCAATTGCAACAAATCAAAGACAACGAGCAGCAGCAGGTCGACAAGCTGGCCGCCGCTCTGAAGCTGGCCGGCATCAGCGAAATGCAGGCCTGATGAGAACTTTCACTTTTGATGCGGCACCCAGGGGCGATGCAAGGATGAAAAAAAGTCATAAGTTGTTCGGCGCCAGCCTGCTGGCACTGGCGATGAGCGGATGCGCAGTCACCAGTGAGCCGATCGAACGCAGTGTCAGTGAGCAGCGGGCCAAAAGTGACCTGCAAGCCATGTACAAGGGGCAGGAGCCCCTTGGCGGCCCGTTGACCCTGCACCAGGCCATGGCCCGTGCGGTGAAGTACAACCTCGAAGGCCGGTTGAAAATCATGGAAGAGGCCCTGGCCAAGCGTCAGCTCGACCTCGCCAGTTTCGACATGCTGCCGCGCATGGCGCTGGACGCCGGATACGTGGGGCGTAACAACGTCAATGCCTCCAGCAGCCAGAGTGTGCGCACCGGCACGCAGTCCCTGGAACCTTCGACCTCCCAGGACCGCGACCGTGATGTAGCGGACCTGACCATGGTCTGGAACGTGCTCGATTTTGGTGTCAGCTACATCAGCGCCAAGCAGCAGGGCGACCAGCGCCTGATCGTTCAGGAGCGTCGGCGCAAGGTGATCAACACCATCGTCCAGGACGTGCGTTCGGCGTACTGGCGGGCGATGGCCGCCGAACGCCTGCTCACACAGATCGACAGCCTGATGGCGCGGGTTGAAACCGCGCGCAACAACAGCCAGAGCATGAGCCAGCAGCGCATTGGCGACCCGGTGCAGGCCCTCGGTTATCAGCGCTCGCTGATCGAGGCGACACGGCAACTGGAAGAGCAGCGCCGTGCGTTGTCACTGGCCAAGACCGAGCTGGCAACCCTGATCAACCTGCCGATGGGCACGGAGCTGACCCTGGCGACCGATAACGGTTATGAGATTCCCGAGCTCAAGGTCGACCTGGCCAGCCTCGAACTGGAAGCCCTGACCAGTCGTCCGGAACTGCGTGAGCAGGATTACCAGACCCGCATCAGCGCAGCCGAAACTCGCAAGGCCATGTTGCGCCTGCTGCCGGGCCTGGAGTTCTCCGCCGGCGGACATTACGACAGCAACTCGTTCCTGGTGGAGCAAGGCTGGGCTGATTACGGCGTCAAAGTCACCTGGAACCTGTTCAACGTGATCTCGGCTCCGGCGGCGATCGACGTAGCCAAGGCCGGTGAAGAAGTCGCCACGGCGCGCCGTCAGGCGATGTCGATTGCGGTGCTGGCGCAGCTGTATGTGGCCAATGCCAACTACCGCGAGGCCCTGCGCCAGTTCAAGACCAATCAGCAATTGTCGGACATCGACGGGCAAATCGTCGGTCAGTTGCGCAACCGTCACCAGGCGGACGGCATCGGAGAGCTTGATCTGATCCAGGGGGAACTCAACACCTTGCAGGCCGATCTGCGTCGTGACCTGTCCTACGCGGATCTGCGCAACGCCTATGGGCAGATTTTCGCCAGCGCCGGTCTCGACCCGCTGCCGGATCAGGTGCAATCGACGCAAGTCCAGTCCATCGCCACGGCCCTGGCCAACCGTGAAGCGGCCTGGGCGGCAGGTGATATTACGGTGCCGGTGGCGCATGTCCCGGTGCGCTGACGTGAAGGCCCCGACCGCCAGCGTAAGCCGGGCTCAGCGCGAGCGACGCAACGGTCATCGCGGCGCGGCGATCCTGCTGACCGGCCTGCCGGCCGCAGGCAAGTCGACCCTTGCGCAAGCGCTGCACGCCGAGTTGTTTGCTCGCGGACTGCAGAGCGTGGTGCTCGATGGTGACGGGCTGCGGGTGGGGCTCAACCGAGACCTGGGCTTTGGCGACAGCGATCGTCAGGAGAACATCCGCCGTGCCAGCGAACTGGCATCGTTGCTGGTGGAGAACGGACAAATCGTGATCCTGGCGATGATCGCGCCCTTGGTGGAGTTGCGTGACGTGTTCGCCCGGCGACTCGGTGATGACTACCGGGAAGTCTGGTGCAGCGCGGCCCTGGCGGTGTGCGAGCAACGTGATCCGAAAGGTCACTATGCCCGTGCCCGACGGGGTGAGTTGAGCGGCTTTACCGGGGTGTCTGCGCCGTATCAGGCGCCGGTCGATGCGGCGCTGGTGCTCGACACCGGGGTACATACGGTCGAGGCCTGCCTTGATCGACTGCTGACCTGGCTCGCTGAATCCGAAGTGCTGCCCAGGTCCTGACCGATCGGCGTTCAGGGTTTCGACGACAAGTCAGCCATGCCCTTGAGCAACTCGATCGGCAACGGAAAGACGATGGTCGAGCTCTTGTCGCCGGCAATCGAACTCAGGGTCTGCATGTAGCGCAGTTGCATGGCCCCCGGTTGGCGGCCCAGCATTTCGGCGGCCTGCATGAGTTTTTCCGAGGCCTGCAATTCGCCTTCGGCGTGGATCACCTTGGCGCGCCGTTCCCGCTCGGCTTCGGCCTGCCTGGCAATGGCGCGGATCATCGATTCGTTGAGGTCCACGTGCTTGATCTCGACGTTGGCGACCTTGATGCCCCAGGCGTCGGTCTGGGCGTCGAGCACTTGCTGGATGTCCAGGTTCAACCGTTCGCGTTCGGCCAGCAGTTCGTCCAGTTCGTGTTTACCCAGCACTGCCCGCAACGTGGTTTGCGCCAATTGGCTGGTGGCGGCCAGGAAATCCTCGACCTGGATAATGGCCTTCTGCGGGTCGAGCACGCGGAAATACAGCACCGCGTTGACCTTGACCGACACGTTGTCGCGGGTGATCACGTCTTGCGGCGGCACGTCCAGCACCACGGTGCGCAAGTCAACCCGAACCATCTGCTGGACCACCGGAATCAGCAGGATCAGGCCGGGCCCTTTGACCTGCCAGAAGCGCCCGAGCTGGAACACCACCCCGCGCTCGTACTCGCGCAGGATGCGGAACGTCGACCCCGCCAGTGCGATGAGCAACAGCAGCAGCGCGACAAGACCCAATTGCAAACCCATGACTATTCTCCGCCCGGCGCCGCGTCAGCCGCGGCCACTTGCAGCAGCAAGCCCTTGCGCCCCACCACCCGCACCTGTTGTCCGGGTTGCAGCGGCGTCGCGCTGAGCACTTGCCATTGTTCTCCTTGCAAATGAATCCAGCCGCCATAGGCGTTGCCGGCCTGCAATGACGTCACTGCCGTCACGCTACCGAGCAGCCCGGCATCACCGCTGACGATGTGGCGCGGTCGGGTCTTCAGGGCGTGAATCACCAGGTAGATCAGTAGCAGCGCGCTGACCACTGCCAGGCCGATCATCAACGGCACGGGCACTTCGGTGTTGGACAGGATTACCGCGCCGATCACGAACATCACGATGCCGCCCAGGCCGATCACGCCGTAATTGGGCAGGGCTGCCTCGGCGATCAGGAATGCGATGCCGAAGGTGATTAGCCAGATCCCGATGGGATTGGGTACCAGCAACACAACCGTGTCGGCAGCGAAGGCCGATCCGCTCAACGCCAACAGCAACGCAACTGCACAACAACGCGTGTTCACATGACCCTCCGGGAGAGTCGTGGAATGGCTCTGAGTACAGTTTAGTTGACCCTCGCCCTGTATGAATTTTGCTCAATTGTTGTCGTCGGCCGATGGGCGGATTTCCCACCGGATCACGCCGGCGGGCCTAGACTTTTACTACGCAAGCAAAGCTTTAACCATCGTCTGCCAGCAATCACGGCGGACACCGAGGTGCATCATGCGTATGGCAAGAACTGTGCAGCGAAGCCTGGAAAAGGCTCAATGCGAATATGACATCGTCAGCCACCCCCATTCGGCCAGCAGCCTCGAAACGGCGCGGGTCGCCGGTATTCCTGCCGAACGGGTGGCCAAATCGGTGATCCTCGACGATCACCATGGGCACTACCTGATGGCCGTGCTGCCCGCCAGCCGTCACCTTGACCTGAGCAAGGTCCGCAGCAGCGGTGAGTGGCAGGTTTCCCGCGAAAGCAACCTGGCGCACCTGTTCGACGATTGCGAACGCGGTGCCGTACCGGCGCTGGGTGAGTCCTATGGATTGGAAGTGGTCATCGACCCGCTGCTGACCCGGCAGAAAGACATCTATCTGGAGGCCGGCAACCACGTCAACCTGGTGCGCATGGACATGCCCGAGTTCCTGAAAATGGTGCCGCATGCGGAGGTGCGGGAGTTGAGTCATTGAGTTTTGTTTCGTCAATGCTGACGTCTTCGCGAGCAGGCTCGCTCCCACAGGTTTTGTGATCGACACAGATACTTGTGGGAGCGAGCCTGCTCGCGATGACCGCGCAGCGGTCCCCTTATAAACTCACCGGAGTTCAACATGGAAAGCCCGACCCACAACCTGCCATCCCTGTTCAAACAACTCGGCCTGCCGGACGACGCCGAAAGCATCGATAAATTCATCGCCACCCATTCACCGCTCAAACCGGAACTGCACCTTGCGGATGCATTTTTCTGGAGCCCGAGCCAGGCGGAGCTTCTGCGTGAAGAGATACTCGATGACGCAGATTGGGCGGAGGTGGTGGATCAACTGGATGTGATGTTGAGGAAGGGGCGGGGGGTGTAAATAACGGATAGGCGGCGGTTCACAGAGGTTGCTCTGATCGAACTAATTGACCAAAATTAAGACCTTATTTGAGGTCTTAATTATGCAAAATGTTTTGGCCGATATGGCTGTCAGCGTGTCTGAACTAAAGAAAAACCCCTCTGCCGTTTTGAATGGCGCCCATGGAGGGCCCGTCGCGGTGCTCAATCACAATCGCGTCATGGGCTACATGGTTCCTGCCGATGTGTTCGAAGCCATGATGGAGCGCCTTGATGATTTGGAGTTGGCGGAACTCGTGCGTTCTCGTCGTCATGAAACGCCGATCCCGGTAACGCTGGATGACTTATAAGCTCGAATTTCTCCCGTCTGCACGCAAAGAATGGGACAAGCTGGGGCACACAGTGCGTGAGCAATTCAAAAAGAAGCTGTCAGAGCGGCTTGAGGTGCCTCGAATCCAGTCTGACGCGCTGCATGGCATGCCTGACTGCTACAAGATCAAGCTGAGGTCATCGGGATATCGACTCGTCTACGAGGTGATAGATGAGCGCATTGTTGTTTCTGTCGTTGCAGTAGGAAAGCGCGAACGCAGTGAGGTGTATGAGCGCGCCAGTAAACGTTGAGGGCTCTCGGCAGGTCGCTGTTACGTAATTGTTTCAAAACTTGACGGAAAATCCTCTCCAATGCAATATTGATAGTTAGCAAACTAACAGTGTGTATTTTCCCTCGTGCCGAACAACCTCGACGTTATCCAGATGAACATCAGCAGCGCCATGGTGGTGGCCGCCAGGCATTGGCGCAAAATCTGCCAGACCACGCTGGTCAACTATGGAATCTCCGAAGCCTGCGCCGTTCCGCTGTTGATGATCGGGCGCCTGGGTGAGGGCGTGCGCCAGGTGACGGTGGCGCAAGCCGCAGGGATGGAGAGTCCATCGCTGGTGCGCCTGCTTGATCAACTGTGCCACTCCGGTTACGTCTGCCGGACCGAAGACGCGCAGGACCGCCGCGCCAAATGCCTGAGCCTGACCGACGCCGGCCGGGAGCTGGTGCAGGCGGTCGAAGTGGAGTTGGTGCGCTTGCGCCAGGAAGTCCTGGAAGGTATTGCCCCGAGTGATCTGGAAGCTACGCTGCGGGTACTGAGAGCTTTTGAAGCGGCCACGCCGCCATCGGTGGCCAACTCTTGAACGGTTTTTTTGCAGGCATGCCCCCGGCGCGAGACTGGTTCTATGGGGTCCGCACCTTCGCCGCCTCGATGATCGCGCTGTACATCGCCCTGCTCATGCAAATGCCGCGTCCGTACTGGGCGATGGCCACGGTGTACATCGTTTCCAGCCCGTTTCTCGGCCCTACCAGCTCCAAGGCGTTGTACCGGGCAATCGGGACCTTTATCGGCGCTGCTGCGGCCGTTCTGTTCGTGCCGATGTTCGTGCAGAGCCCCTACGTGCTGGTGGTGGTGATTGCGCTGTGGACCGGCACGCTGCTGTTTCTGTCCCTGCATTTGCGCACCGCGAACAACTACGCCTTGATGCTCGCCGGCTACACCTTGCCGTTGATCGCCCTGCCGGTGGTGAACAACCCGCTGGGGGTGTGGGACGTGGCCGAGGCGCGGACTGAAGAAATCTTTCTCGGCATCGCCGTAGCGGCGGTGGTCGGTGCCATGTTCTGGCCGCGGCGCCTGGCGCCGGTGTTCAATGATTCGGTGAGCAAATGGTTTACCGATGCATCGACCTACAGCCTGCGCTTCCTCAGTCGCAACGTGCAGCCTGAAGAAGTCAGTGCGTTGCGCGCATCGATGGTCGCCACCTTCAACTCCCTGGAGTTGATGATCGGTCAGTTGCCCCACGAAGGTTCGCGTCCGCAGACGGTGCGCAATACCAAGGAGTTGCGTGGGCGGATGATTCACCTGTTGCCGGTAGTGGACGCCCTCGACGACGCGCTTTATGCCCTGGAACGGCGTACGCCCGAGCTTGTGGATAAGTTCGCGCCGTTGCTGACGGCCACCACCGAATGGCTCGGGCACAAGGATGCCGACCTCGACCGCTGGCAAGCACTGAAGGATCAACTGGAAGCCCTGCAACCCGCCTCCGAAGCGCTGGATGACCGCAAGCAGCTGCTGTTCTCCAATGCCATCTACCGTCTCGGCGAGTGGATCGATCTGTGGCAGGACTGCCGCAGCCTGCAATACGCCATCCAGTGCGAAAGCCAGGACAGCTGGCGCGCGGTGTATCGGCACTGGCGGCTGGGGCGGCTGTCCCCGTTTCTGGATCGCGGCCTGATGTTGTATTCCGCGGCTTCCACCGTCACCGCGATTATCGTGGCCTCGGTGTTGTGGATTCTGCTCGGCTGGACCGATGGCGGCAGCGCCGTGATCCTGGCGGCGGTGGCGTGCAGCTTCTTCGCTTCGATGGACGACCCGGCGCCGCAGATTTACCGGTTCTTTTTCTGGACGGCGATGTCGGTGGTGTTCGCCAGCCTTTATCTGTTTCTGGTGCTGCCCAACCTGCATGACTTTCCGATGCTGGTGCTGGCGTTTGCCGTGCCGTTCATTTGTGTCGGCACCCTGACGGTCAAGCCGCAGTTTTACCTGGGCATGCTGCTGACCCTGGTCAACACCTCGTCCTTCATCAGCATTCAGGGTGCCTACGACGCCGACTTCCTCAGTTTCGCCAACTCCAACCTGGCCGGTCCCATGGGGCTGCTGTTCGCGTTCATCTGGACCCTGATCGCCCGGCCGTTCGGGGCCGAGCTGGCGGCCAAGCGCCTGACTCGTTTCAGCTGGCGTGACATTGTCGGCCTCTCCGAGCCGGCCACGTTGTCCGAACATCGGCTGTTGGGCATAAAGATGCTCGATCGGCTGATGCAGCACCTGCCGCGCCTGGCCATGACCGGCCAGGACTCCGGCGTGGCGCTGCGGGAAGTGCGGGTGGCGCTGAATCTGCTGGACCTGCTCGCCCATACGCCACGGGTCCTCGGTGTGCCGCAGGAGCTGCTGCGCCAGGTGGTGGCCGAGGTTGGCGAGTACTTCAAGGCCTGTCTCAAGGCCGGTGAGCGCTTGCCGGCACCGAGCCCGCTGCTGATGACCCTCGACCGCACACGTCGCGCCCTCAGTGGTGCCGGCGATGACGAAACCCGTCGGCATCTGCTGCACGCCCTGAGCGGCCTGCGCCTGGCATTGTTGCCCGGCGTCGAATTCGTCGGCGCCGCCGAGCCCGAAGAACCGCTTCCCCATGGCATTGATGGAGCGCCTTTATGATCGGTGACCTGGATGTCAGCGGGGTGTTTCTGCCCACGCTGCTGGTGCTGATGGGCATTACCTATGTGTTGTACCTGTTGGTGCACGGGGTGCTGACGCGCCTGCACTTTTACCGTCTGGTCTGGCACCGGGCATTGTTCAACGTGGCCCTCTACGCCCTGCTGCTTGGCGCCGTGGACTCACTCAGTCGATACCTGATGACATGAAAAAACCCTTTCTAACCCTTGGTCGCGTGGTGCTGACCCTGCTGATCGTGAGCTTCGCCGTGGTCGTGGTCTGGCGCATGGTGATGTATTACATGTTCGCGCCCTGGACCCGCGATGGGCACATCCGTGCCGACATCGTGCAAATCGCGCCGGATGTTTCCGGGTTGATCCAGCAAGTGGAGGTGCGCGACAACCAGTTGGTCAAGCGCGGCCAAGTGCTGTTCAGCATCGATCCGGACCGCTTCAAGCTGGCACTGCGCCAAGCGACAGCGGCTGTCGCCGACCGCGAAGAAACCCTGGCCCAGGCCCAGCGCGAGGCCAAGCGAAACAAAGGTCTCGGTAATCTGGTGCCGGCTGAGCAACTGGAAGAAAGCCAGTCGAAAGTGGCCCGCGCCCAGGTGGCCTTGATGGAAGCCCAGGTGGCGGTGGACAGCGCGCAGCTCAACCTTGACCGCTCGGTGATCCGCAGCCCGGTGGACGGCTACGTCAACGACCGTGCGCCACGGACCCAGGAGTTCGTCAGCGCCGGGCGTCCGGTGTTGTCAGTGGTCGACAGCAATTCGTTCCACATCGACGGGTATTTCGAAGAAACCAAACTGAACGGCATCCATATCGGCCAGAGCGTCGACATCCGGGTGATCGGCGACAATGCGCGCTTGCGCGGGCACGTAGAAAGCATCGTCGCCGGTATCGAAGACCGCGACCGCACCAGCGGCAACAACCTGCTGCCCAACGTCAACCCGGCCTTCAGTTGGGTGCGCCTGGCCCAACGGATTCCGGTGCGAATCGCCTTCGATGACGTGCCGGACGATTTCCGCATGATCGCCGGGCGTACCGCCACGGTATCGATCATCGGCGATCAGCAACGGGAGCCGGCGCAATGAGCAAGGCCTCGGGTTTGGCGGTCGCCGGTTTGGGTTTGCTGCTGTCGGCGTGCCAGATGGTCGGGCCGGATTATCACTTGCCCGAAGAGGCGGCTGTCCATCGTCCAGATATCCAGGGCGATCTGGCGGTCGATGGCAAAACGGTGGTGTCCGCACCGGTGCCAGCCGATTGGTGGCGCCTGTACAAGGACCCGCGACTCGACCAACTGGTACAGCAGGCCATGGCCTCCAACACCGATTTGCGCGTGGCGGCGGCCAGCCTGTCGCGGTCTCGCGCTCAGGTGGATGAGGCTGAAGCGGCGGGCGGCTGGAGCGGCGGCGTGCAGATGGGCGCCCAGCGCCTGCAGGAGTCAGGCCAGGCGTTCCTGCTACCGGAAAAAGTGCCGGTGGCCAACATTGGCGACATCGGCATCAGCGCGTCCTACCAGTTCGACCTGTTCGGGACCTTGCAACGCGGTATCGAAGCGGCCAAGGCCAATGCCGATGCGACGCAGGCCGCCGCCGATACGGCACGCATCACCGTGGTGGCCGACGTGGTACGGGCCTACACCCAGGTGTGCGCGGCCAATGAAGAGCGGGAAATTGCCCAGCACTCCCTCGACCTGCAAGCGCAAAGCACCACACTGATCCAGCGCCTGCGCGATGCCGGGCGTGGCGACGAAACCCAGGTCACCCGCTCGCAAACCCAATTCAAATCCCTGCGCGCCGACATGCCGCGCTATGAGGCCTCACGTCAGGCCGGGCTGTATCGCCTGTCGATGCTGCTGGCCAAGCCGGTGGACCAGCTGCCGGCCGGCACCGCTACCTGCGACGAACTGCCGAAAATCGCACAATTGGTCCCGGTGGGTGATGGCGCCGCGTTGCTCAAGCGTCGCCCGGATGTGCGGCAGGCCGAGCGGCGACTGGCGGCCGCGACGGCCGGTATCGGGGTCGCCACGGGTGAGCTGTACCCGAATATCAGCATCGGCGCGACCATCGGTACCGTCGGTATCCTCGACGATCTCGGCGACCCGTCGACCAACCGCTGGGGCTTCGGCCCGTCGCTGACCTGGAAGGTGCCGACCAACGGCGCCCGAGCGCGCATCCGCGAAGCCGAAGCGGTGACCCAGGCGACGCTGGCGCATTTCGATGGGGTGGTGCTCAACGCGATTCGTGAAACCCAGACCAGCCTTGCCCAATACACGGCCTTGCTGCAACGCCGCGACGCCCTGGCCGATGCCGAGCAATCGGCAAAACTGGCGGCCGAACAGACCCATCGCTTCTTCCAGGCCGGCCGCGAATCGTTCCTGGCTGACCTGCAAGCGACCCGCACCTACACGGATGTCACGGCGCAATTGGCCGCTGCCAACACCCAGGTAGCCGCCAGCCAGATCGATTTGTTCCTGGCGTTGGGCGGCGGCTGGGAAAGCGGACGAACGCAAGCGTCGAACTCCGGCAAACCCTGAGGCCGTTGCTATGCTTTGAAGTGTTGGAAAGGCGCCTTGTGCAAAGCGCCCTTTCTTCGCACAAGGCTCGCGCAGGTCAGGGGGAAACCAACAATGAAAAACCCTTATGCTCTTGGCTTCTGGTGCGCCATCGTGGCGTTGGTGCTGCTGTCGGCCACCTATTTCTACGGCGTCATGCTGGCCCACCAGATCGACAAGGCTCTGGTGTTCCTCGACAGTGCCGTCGCGTTGATAGCCGTGATGTCCGTTGCGGTGGTGGCCTGGGCGTCGGTCCAGAATCAGCGCATCAAAAAAAGACAACTCGAACAAGGCAAGACCCTGGTCCTGATCTGGGATACCAAGGTGGCGTTGCGTCGTGTCGAAACAGTGTTCGACCGCTATTTCTGGGGCAGTTACTGGCAACCGGGTCGCACGTTTCAGGAGGTCATGGGCGAATTGACCGGCACGCCGCTGGAAAAAAGCCTCGAAACCCTGAAAAAACAATGCCTGGCGCTGGACCGGCAAGTGGCTGACGACGATCGGCACTGGCTCAGCAATGCCCGGGAGCTGGCCGATGTCGCCACGGCCATGGCCCGTGAACGTTATCAACTGGACGTCTGCGACCCACGCGCGGAAGTGACGGGCGGAGCGGTGATCAACCGCGACTTCGAAGTGCTGGTGTACACCTGGACGGCGCGGCTTAAAAGCTTTGATCATCAACTCGATGAGATCGAAGTCCAGTATTCCTGATTTTGTGTTGGCAAGACTGACGCTTTCGCGAGCAGGCTCGCTCCCACAGGAGTACGCATTCCAATGTGGGAGCGGGCTTGCTCGCGAAGGCGATTGAATGCACAGCGAAAAATTCGAACCCTGAGATCCCCCAAGACACTCCTTCACCTTTAATCATTGGGCCGTTCGTCGCGCCTGATGCTAATCTGCTTTCCACTTTCAGCACAGTCGAGCCGCAACCCGTCATGGGTTCAGGGAAGACGACCACACTTTCAACAACGGACATTGAACGGGTCATACATGAACAAATCAGCAGGCGTGCTACTGGGAATTGTTGTCGCAATCGGTGCCATCAGCGCAGGCGGTGCCTGGTTCACCGGCACCAGGCTCGAAGGTGTGTTGAACTCCTCGATTGCCGATGCCAACAAGGAGCTGCAAGCGGCCATGGTCGGTTCCAACGGCACCGCTTCGCTGGAACTGGTGTCGCTGGAGCGTCATGTATTCAGCAGTACTGCGCACTATCGTCTCAAGGGCGAAGGTGAAATGTTCGGCGAAGCACCGGTCGAGCTGCTGTTTGTCGATCACATCGAACACGGCCCGTTGCCGTTCTCGCGGCTGATGTCGCTGAAGTGGCTGCCGGTCCTGGCGACCAGTCACTACGAACTGGAAAAGACCCCGCTCACCGAGAAGTGGTTTGCCGCCGCCAAGGACAAGTCCCCACTGACTGGCGTGGTCAACATCGGCTATGACAACGCCACCAATGGCACCTTCGAGTTGCAGCCACTGGAAATGGCGCTGGATGACCAGTCGAGCATGAAATTCTCCGGCCTGAGCATGGACGTCGACGCGAGCGCCAAGGCGCAGAAGGTCAAGGCCACCGGCTACATGGACAGCCTGAAAGTGACCACTGTTTCTGAAGACCAGGCACCGGTGCAGGTTGAGTTGAACGGCCTGACCCTGGCCAGCAACCTTACCAAAAGTACCTACGGTTTCTATGTCGGCGAGAACGTCCTTGAACTGGCCAGCGGCAAATCGACTTTTGGCGTCAAGCAGTCGGTGCTGGACTTCAAGAAATTCGAGATGAAAAACCTGACGGAAGAAAAGGGCAGCAACGCTTCCGGGCGTGCCGATTACAAAGTTGGCGAAGTGTCCCTGAATGGCAAGACCATCGGTTCCGGTGCGCTGACCATGAGCGTGAAGAACCTCGACATTCCGGCCACGATGTCGTTGATGCAGGTCTACCAGAGCAAGCTGCAGCCGTATGAGCGTGCGGCGGCCGAAGCGGTGGAAGCGGGCCTGCCGGCACCGGAGCTGAAACTGACCGAAGCCGAGGAAGCACTGCTCAAGTCCAGCCTGGAAAAACTGCTGGCGGCCGGTCCGCAGGTGGCCCTGGAAAACCTGTCGTTCAACACGGCCAACGGTGAGAGCCGCGCCAACATGGTGCTCAACCTGACCAAGCCACAAACCATCGACCTGCCGACCGATCAACTGGTCAGGCAGTTGATCGCGTTGCTGGACTTCAAACTGAAAGTGTCCAAACCCATGCTGGTCGATGTACTCACCGTGCAGTCGCAAATCGACGGTCAGACCGACGCCAAGCTGATTGCCGATCAGGCCACCGCCACCGCAGACATGTTCGGCAGCATGGCGGTCGGCAGCCAACTGGCAAAACTGGACGGCAACAATATCGTCACCAACTTGCATTACGCCAACAATCAGGTGGACTTCAACGGCCAGAAAATGACCGTCGAAGAGTTTGCCGGTTTTGTCATGAGCAAGTTTGCGGAAACCGGCGCCACCGAATAACGGCGGCCGTTTATACAGTAACGCCCGGCCTCTGCATCACGCAGGTGCCGGGCGTTTTGCTGTCCGCCCCCCTAGGGAACGTCACGGATCAGGCGCCATGCCTCTTCCCAGGGCAACGGTTGCTTCATCCGCTCGGCAAGCATCGCCATGGCCCGGTCCATCTCGCAGGCTAGCGCCGCGGACACCACGCCATTTTTTCCGAACAGGCCTATGAAGGGCGGATCGTAAGGGTCGCCCTTGAACTCGACTTCGTCCCAGGCCTCGGCGTGCCCGAGGTAGTCGTAGGTCTTGCCGAAATGCCAGGTCCAGAAAAACGGCACGTCGAGGTAATGCTCGTCCCCGCCCAGCATATTGGCCGCTGCGATTCGCGCCTGCTGTTGGGCCAGTCGCCAGTGTTCGATGCGCACGTATTGGTTGTTCAGCGGGAAGGTGGCGATATCGCCAGCCGCCCAGAGGCCGTCGGCCACGCGCATTGCGCCGTCGACACGCAGCGACTGATCCTGTTCTTTCGCCAGCCCGGTGAAGGCGGCGGTGGCCGGCGTGACGCCAATGCCGACCAGCACCAGATCGGCCGCCAGGCGTTGGCCGTTGTCCAGGCGCACGGCTTCGACCTTGTCCGTTCCTTCGATCTGCGCCGCATTGCCCTGGGTATGAAACATCACGCCATGGGCTTCATGCCGCGCGCGAATGGCCTTGCCGACCGTTTCGCCGAACTGTTTGGCAAAAGGCACTGAGTGGCGGGCCAGCACAGTCACGTGCAGGCCAAGCTGGCGCAGGGACGAGGCGGACTCCATGGCAATGAAACTGTCGCCGATGATCACCACCCGTTGGCCGGCGCTGGCGCTGTGCAGAATCTGCTGCGCATGGGCTCTGGAGCGTAAAACGAACACCTGCGGCAAGTCGGCGCCGGGCAGCGTCAACGGCTTGGGTATGCCGCCGGTGGCCACCAGCGCGGCGTCGTAGGTCAGTGATTGGCCGTCAGTCAGCCGCAGTGTGCGGTTTGATGCGTCCAGGCTGGCCACTTCGCCCTGCAGGCGCTCGATCCGCTGCTCGCGGTAAAACGCCTCGTCGCGCAGCGGCGGGACTTCCTGCGGCGGCATTTCCCCGGCGATCACGTATTTGCTCAGCGCAGTGCGGTCGTATCCGGCATCGGCTTCGCGGTCGATCAACAGCACCCGGCCACCGAAGCCTTTCTCGCGCAACGCCGCTGCTGCCGCCGTGCCTGCCGCGCCAGCGCCGATAATAATGAAGGTTCGTGGATCGTCGGCCGGTGGCGTGTGGGCGTCCGATAACGGCTGGTCGCCGACCCAGATGTCGCCGTCACGGACTTCGAGGGGATAGCGCTTGAGACTGTCCAGGGCTGGCGGTTCACACAGCCCGCCATCCTCGATCCGAAACTGCGCCTTGTGCCACGGACAGGTCAGGCGACCGTTGCATACCGCACCGTCAGCCAGCGGGGCGACGGCATGGGGGCATTCGGCCTGATAAGCGCGAAGTTGCTCACCGGCCCGCAACAGTAGAATCTTGCTGCCCTGGACTTGCACTTCCAGACCCCGGTCTTCGGGCACATTGGTAACACGCGCAACGCGATGCAGAGTCATGATTGCTCTCCAGACAGACGTTTACTTATGAGTCTGGTGCTTATCGCGAGGTTCAGCCAATTCCCCGCTGCCACGGCGTGAACGGTCCGGCTATAGTTTGCACGCCGACGACGGCCCAATACGCACAAGGTGCTCCGGTATGACCCGATTGACCTCAATCAACGCTTGGCTCGCAGCCGCCGCTGTCGCCCTTTGCGTGCAGTTCCCGGCGCAGGCCCAGGAACGCTTCACCCTGAACATTCCCGGAGTTTCCGATGACCGTCTGTTCACCTCGGCCGCTGCGAGCGATTCCGCGGGTTGTGGCGGACACAACATTTCCCCGGCATTGAACTGGAACACCGGCCCGGCCGCCACCCAAAGCTACGCCATCGTCATGCACGACCCGGACGGCCAGAAAGGCCAGGGCATCGATCAGTGGGTGCATTACGGCATCAAGGCCGGCACCCACCAGATCCCGGCCGGTGCCGGAAGCAAACCCGGCCTCGAGGGCGTTGGCGGTACCAACAGCCAAAACACCACCGGCTACATCGGCCCTTGCCCACCCGTTGGCGACAGCGCGCACCACTACATCATCCAGATCTACGCCCTGGACCTGGCCCCGGACGCCTTGCCCGCCGGCCTGACCCGTGCGCAGCTGCTGGAAAAAATCAAAGGCCACGTCCTGAGAAACAGCAGCGTGGTACGGCGCTATCACCGCTAAAGACTGATTTGCAGCAAACTGAAGTGCGCAGCATGGCGGGGATTTGGCATCCACCCCCGAAAGCGCGCACTATCAGGTCATAGCCGATGCGTTGGAGGATGCCGTGGCAAAAAAAATCGACCGCATCGCCCAAATGCTCAACTGCCCGCAAAAGGGTGAAGAACTGCGGCGAGCGATTACCGAGAGTCGCAAGGATTTTCTGCTGAACCAGCCGGAAGAAGATGTTGTTGAAGACGACGACCTTGAAGAGGAGCTTTTCGAGGACGACGAGGACGATGATGAGTACGACGAGTTCGACTGGACGACGGAGTAGTCATTTGGTGCCGTTTGATCGCACAGGGTAATCCAGCGCCAAATGACCGATTTACTGGCTCAACACAGGCTGGGGGAAACGAGACGTTTCGCCCAGCCTGATTCGCTTGTGCCTTCAGACCTCTTCCCAGCGCTTGCGCAGTGTCCTGATCAGGGCATTGCCACGCAGAGGCCGGCCATCCGGCCCACATAGCGCAACCGACCCAATCGGCAGGCCGAAGACTTCCTCTATTCGCAAACGAATGCTACTGACCTTGGCGTCCGAGCGTGCGGCTCGATAACGTGCTGCCTTTCTGCTGACGGCCACGACCTCGTCGTCCAGCTCTTCCTGTTCCTCAGCTTCCCAATCTGCCTCTTCTTCCTCGAACGCCTCCTGGTCGCTGTCTGCGTCCACAGCTTCGCTGGTTGCTTCTTCCTCTCTCTGTACATGGGAGTACCAGGTGCTGGCGTCTTCTTTTTCCCACACCAAGCCATCCTCGACGTGGAATGTCCGCACAGCTGCTGAGGACGGTACGTAATCGCTGTAGCGGGACTTCACCCCTGGTAAGCGCTCAAAGCCAGCACCCAGTGCCATCAGTACTTTTTGGGGGCCGGCTACCAACAGGAACTCAGACCAGCAGGGTTCGCGGAAATTGACACTGACCGAGCCATACAAATAAAGAGTGGCTCGCAGCGTCGAGTCGTCCGCGGCCAATCTGGATAAGACCTCCATCACGGTGCGATAAATACTGCAGCCAGCGGCCTCAACGCTTTGCGAGTCCACCTCGACGGTCGGGAGTGGGTTCTTGCTGTTGACGAACGCCAGTTCGGTTACCGATTTTTTGATCATTTCATCCATCCCTTGAACCATTACAGTGGCTGGTGAATGCCAGCCGGAGGGTTACTTCCTGAGACAGCCCTGAGGCCCACGGGCGTACCGTTGGGGCGCATCACACGGGCTGAACCTTTGCCTTCTCTAGAACCTCTCGAGCTTTACGCACCATCAAGTCGAAGCGGTCTACCAGTTCAGTCATCACGTCCAGTGTGTCCGCTTCCTCTTCACTGTCGTGAGTCTCCAGCAGCTTGCCGATGCACTCCACAACGGCTGGCGACCAACATTTGTCTTCCTCGGCCACCTCCATCAGTGCGCGCAAGGTATTGAGTCCGCGCTGGCCACCCGACATGATCGCTTCGGCCTCTTTGTCAAAACCGGTCTGCTCCGCTTTCGAGAGATCCAGGACGAAAGCCTCCTCCTGCGTCTCGCTCGTGGCCTGCGCCTCTGACTCGCCCTCTGTCTGCGCCACCGTCACCAGCTCGTCAATAAACGCCTTGGCCTCGTGACTGAGGAACTGCACGGTACTCAAGTGGGTATTGCGCTTGGGCGCCTGAGGAAGAAAGAACAGAACCTGTTCACCTTCACCCAGGACCGTATCGCTCCACTCCCGGAGGGTATGTCCGTACGACAATCGCGGATAGTTGATACGCGGATACAGACGTTCCACGACTTCGTCACTCAAGGAGTCCGGATCGACCAGTACGCCGTATTTACGCAACAAGTCGAAGGTGACTTTCGAGCGCCGAGTCAATAGATCACGGTCTACGCCCTTGTTGCACTCCCCGGCCTGGACGCGCTGAGCGGCCAACAGCGTGCGGTTATCCAGGACGCCAACCAGATCGCCCAAGGCCTGCTCGGCACTGATGCCCTCTGAAGGCACCCATTGGGCAAGAATGGACTGTGCACTGGATAAAGCCTCGGCAATGGTTTGGTTGGCGCTGGGCATGGAAAGTCCTTTTAAAAAATGATTCTGGAAATGAGAGGGTGATAAAGCGCTAGTGGCGAATTGATGGCTGTCTGCGCAGATGGTGCAGGGATACGGTGCTCAGGGCAAGTAGGTGCGCATCGTTGGGGGGTTGAACGATTTCCATGCGTATCGACGCGCTGGGGGACAGGCGGTCTGGAGTTGAGCCTACGCATTCAGGCCGATCTGGAAAGGGCCAAAGTGTCGATTGAGCGTAGCTAGCCAATGTGCTCATTCGCGCATTATGGCGCCTGGCATTTCGGTGAAATGCCAGGCGAGGGCGTGCGCGTGGTAGTTAGCCAGGGCCAGGCAAAAGCCCTGATGTGCTGCGTCTGGCGTACTAACCGGTGTCAGAGCCCGTTGGGGAGAAACTTGGTTGCGCCGCTGACATCATCGATTTTCTTGATGCGAAAGGCTTTCAGGCAAGTTTCGTCGCGGGTGTTGGTGTCGGAGCAATATTGCTTGATGAAATCGGCAATGATCATGTCCTGACCATTAACGGTGAGGACGCGCTTGTAATATTCACCATTGATGCCTTGGGCTTGGCGGCTGTCAGTCATCTCCTGATCCACCACCAGGCGTCCGTGCAGGTCGACTGCTGGAACCTGGGCTTTGGGATCTTCTTTGGAGCAGGCGCTCAGGAGCAGGCCTGCGGCAATCAGCGTACATAAACGCAGCATAGGAATTCATCTCTGATAACGGATGCCCCGGACCAGGGTCCGGGGCAGATCGATAGGAAGATTACTCGCCGAACAAGCGGCTGGAGCGATTGACTTCAGCCTTGCCGGCATCTTCCAGCAGGGACTTGGTGCCGGAGGTCACATTGCGTGCCGAGTCGGCTTCAGACTGGATCACGTCGGTGCGTGCCGCGCTGTCACGCAACTCCGCATCGATGTAGTCGTTGGCGCGTGCGGTGCGCGCGCGTTTCGCCTGCAGTGCCAGGCGGCGCTCTTCCAGCTCCAGTGCGCGTAGCTCGTCTTCGTAGCCTTCTTCACGGGTTTGAACACGCTTGTGTTCAAGTTCCTGTGACTTGCGCTGCTCAAGAGCCCTTTGCTGCGCCGCTTGCTGTGCCGCTGCCCGTTGCCGACGATCAGCAGCGATACGAGCATCCTCGCGTGCCCGTTCGGCTGCCGCCTGACGGACGCGTTCGGCCTGAGCGGCTGCTTCAGTCTGTTTGGTCTGCTGTTCGATTTGATACAGGCTGTCGAACTGGTTTGCCAATGCCGGCATGGCCAGCAGTGCGAGGACGGAGCCCAGAACAATAGGTTTCATGTCCGACCCCTTAGCTTTTCTTGGGTTCTGGACAGGTCGCATTCGGCTGAATGCGTGTTTCGTTGGAGATCGTCATCACCATCAGGGAGATTTCGCCAACCTTGAACTCACAAGGGCGACCCACCTGGGCAGACGTGTAGATCTTGCCGCTTTCGGAATAACCAATCAGCACACCCGGTACCAGGGTGGTGTCATTGACCATCGAACCTGCCATGGCGCCTGCAGCGCCACCGGCTACACCGCCGACAATGGCCGTGTCAGTGTTCTTCGTGTTGCCCAGTGCGGCACCACCGATCAGACCCAACACCCCACCCGCCATCATGGCGGCTTTTTTGTTCTTTTCGTTGCTGACTTTTATCTTGCTCGGCGAAATCGTAAGGATTTTGACGGTTTTAGCTTCCTGCTGGCTGTTTACCTGGCTGGCGTCGAATACATCTGCTTGATACTCCTCACCGGACGTTTGGCAACCAGCAAGAACAGCAGCAATCGAAAGCACCAGGCAGCGTTTTAACATCATCATTTCCAATATCTCTATGAGCTTAAGAAATCCCGAGCGGGACAATCCATTGTGATTTGAGGCAATGTGCCACCATTCTAATCAAACTGAAGAAGGTAAGGCCAAGAAAAGTTTGGAGCGAGGGGGGATCGGGAGTACCAGGCAGGAGCCGGGAAGCACGTTGTAATGCGCGACGTTTGGGGGGAGTTTCTCTAGAAGGATGACTGCATCCATGACGGCGAACACACGTCCACAAAAAAGCCCCAGACCCATAAGGCCTGAGGCTTTCTCGTTACAACGTATGGTGCACCAGGCGGGATTCGAACCCACGACCCCTGCCTTCGGAGGGCAGTACTCTATCCAGCTGAGCTACTGGTGCAGCGGGCGCCATGATACTCATATGCATTGCGGGCGTCCATGCTGCTGAATCGCCTGCGTTTTTTTAAAGCTGTAACGGGCGTTTGCTACGTTGATCAGAAAATACGGGCAAAAGCGTCGTTTTCGTTCTTTTTTTCGAACAGGCTATTGTCCTTTACCCCCTTTGATCCTAGGATTCGTTTGAGATTTCAAACGCTCTTGTCTGGGTGCTGAACCGCACGATTTGAATCAGTGCGCTATTTATGTGCTTCAGCCCGGTGAATGATTTCCCTGACGGCAGCCTATCGAGGCGCCTTTCTACAATCATAATTTGCTCCGCGCGTGCGCGGTGCTGTTAAGGAAAGCCGACATGCAGCTTAAAGACACCCAGTTGTTCCGCCAGCAAGCCTTCATTGATGGCGCGTGGGTTGATGCGGACAATGGTCAGACGATCAAGGTCAACAACCCGGCAACGGGCGAAATTCTGGGCACTGTGCCGAAAATGGGCGCTGCCGAAACCCGCCGTGCGATCGAAGCCGCTGACAAAGCGCTGCCGGCCTGGCGTGCCCTGACCGCCAAAGAGCGTGCAGGCAAACTGCGTCGCTGGTACGAGCTGATCATCGAGAACCAGGACGACCTGGCTCGCCTGATGACCCTGGAACAAGGCAAGCCGTTGGCCGAAGCCAAGGGCGAAATCGTTTACGCTGCTTCATTTATCGAGTGGTTCGCCGAAGAAGCCAAGCGTATCTACGGTGACGTGATTCCGGGCCACCAGCCAGACAAGCGCCTGATCGTGATCAAGCAGCCAATTGGCGTGACCGCTGCAATCACCCCGTGGAACTTCCCGGCTGCCATGATCACCCGTAAAGCCGGCCCGGCCCTGGCCGCCGGTTGCACCATGGTGCTCAAGCCTGCTTCGCAAACTCCGTTCTCCGCCTTTGCCCTGGCTGAACTGGCCCAGCGTGCCGGTATCCCTGCAGGCGTGTTCAGCGTGGTTTCCGGCAGCGCCGGCGACATCGGCAGCGAACTGACCAGCAACCCGATCGTGCGCAAGCTGTCCTTCACCGGTTCGACCGAAATCGGTCGTCAACTGATGTCGGAATGCGCCAAGGACATCAAGAAAGTGTCCCTGGAACTGGGCGGCAACGCGCCGTTCATCGTGTTCGACGACGCGGACCTGGATAAGGCCGTCGAAGGCGCGATCATTTCCAAGTACCGCAACAATGGTCAGACCTGCGTCTGCGCCAACCGCCTGTACATTCAGGATTCGGTCTACGATGCGTTCGCCGAGAAGCTGAAAGTGGCTGTGGCCAAGCTCAAGATCGGTAACGGTCTGGAAGCAGGCACCACCACTGGCCCGCTGATCGACGAAAAAGCCGTGGCCAAGGTGCAAGAGCACATTGCTGACGCCGTTTCCAAAGGCGCCACCGTGCTGTCCGGCGGCAAGTCGATGGAAGGTAACTTCTTCGAACCGACCATCCTGACCAACGTGCCGAACAACGCTGCCGTGGCCAAGGAAGAAACCTTCGGTCCATTGGCTCCACTGTTCCGCTTCAAAGACGAAGCCGATGTGATCGCGATGTCCAACGACACCGAGTTCGGTCTGGCCTCGTACTTCTATGCTCGCGACCTGGGCCGTGTGTTCCGTGTGGCTGAAGCCCTGGAATACGGCATGGTCGGCGTCAACACCGGGTTGATCTCCAACGAAGTCGCGCCGTTCGGCGGCATCAAGGCCTCGGGCCTGGGCCGTGAAGGCTCCAAGTACGGCATCGAAGATTACCTGGAAATCAAATACCTCTGCCTGGGCATCTAACCCCGCAAGAGTATTGCTTCAAGCGCAAAGGGCACGAGAGCGCTGTCCCTTTGCGCCGCTTCAAACCGGAATTTTCTCTGTGGTCGGGAACGCTGTGGCAGTCGATCATCGCATGCTGCCTTAGTTACCTCCCCACCGCTTAATCCTTGAACCACGCCGACCGATGAGCGGCGAATGAGGAATGTAATGAGCAAGACTAACGCTTCTTTGATGGCCCGCCGTACCAATGCAGTTCCACGTGGTGTTGGCCAGATTCACCCGATCTTCGCCGAGTCCGCGAAGAATGCGACCGTGACCGACGTTGAAGGTCGTGAGTTCATCGACTTCGCCGGCGGTATCGCCGTGCTGAACACCGGCCACGTGCACCCGAAAATCATCGCGGCCGTGACCGAGCAGCTGAACAAGCTGACCCACACTTGCTTCCAGGTGCTGGCCTACGAGCCGTACGTAGAAGTGTGCGAAAAAATCAACGCCAAGGTGCCAGGTGATTTCGCCAAGAAAACCCTGCTGGTGACCACCGGTTCCGAAGCCGTGGAAAACTCGATCAAGATCGCCCGTGCCGCCACTGGCCGTGCCGGCGTGATCGCGTTCACCGGCGCTTACCACGGTCGCACCATGATGACCCTGGGCCTGACCGGTAAAGTCGTGCCTTACTCGGCCGGCATGGGCCTGATGCCAGGCGGCATCTTCCGCGCGCTGTACCCGAACGAACTGCACGGTGTGAGCATCGACGACTCGATCGCCTCCATCGAACGCATCTTCAAGAACGACGCCGAGCCGAAAGACATCGCTGCGATCATCATCGAGCCGGTGCAGGGCGAAGGTGGTTTCTACGTCGCTCCGAAAGAATTCATGAAGCGTCTGCGTGCCCTGTGCGACCAGCACGGCATCCTGCTGATCGCTGACGAAGTACAGACTGGCGCTGGCCGTACCGGTACTTTCTTCGCCATGGAACAGATGGGCGTTGCTGCCGACCTGACCACCTTCGCCAAATCCATCGCTGGCGGCTTCCCGCTGGCCGGTGTGTGCGGCAAGGCCGAGTACATGGACGCCATCGCTCCAGGCGGCCTGGGCGGCACCTACGCCGGTAGCCCGATCGCTTGCGCCGCGGCCCTGGCCGTGATGGAAGTGTTCGAAGAAGAGCACCTGCTGGATCGTTGCAAGGCCGTTGGCGAGCGTCTGGTAACCGGCCTGAAGGCCATCCAGGCCAAGTACCCGGTGATCGGCGAAGTCCGTGCCCTGGGTGCGATGATCGCTGTCGAGCTGTTCGAAAACGGCGACAGCCACAAGCCAAACGCTGCCGCTGTGGCATCGGTTGTGGCCAAGGCTCGCGACAAGGGCCTGATCCTGTTGTCCTGCGGCACCTACGGCAACGTTCTGCGCGTCCTGGTACCGCTGACCTCGCCGGATGAGCAACTGGACAAAGGCCTGGCGATCATCGAAGAGTGCTTCGCCGAGCTGTGATCACTCGGGGGTGTTTTCAGTCAGTTTCCACATCGACGGGGAAACTGATTGAGAGCGCCCTCTGATGTGACCTGATCGACAAAAAACCCGCTTCGGCGGGTTTTTTCATGCCCCTGAAAACACATCCCGCGCATTAACGCTGTATCGAATGGCCAGCATTGGCTAATGTTCCTGCATTGCCAGGGAGAGCTGTATGACAACTGTCATTTTACCCGCGGTTCCGAGAGTGCTGATTGCCGAGGCCGACCCCTGGTCCCGGGATCTGCTCAAGGAAGTGTTGTTGAACGTACGCTGCGATGCGCGGCTGGATTTGTGCGCCGATGGCCAGCAAGCGCTGGAGCTATTGGCTGCCAATCCCTATGACCTGGTCATCGCCGATTGGGAGTTGCCGGGTGTCGATGGCCTGAATGTTCTGCGCAACATCCGCCAGCGCAAACGCAACCCGCCGTTGCCCTTCATCCTCATGAGCAGTCGCAACGACAGTGCCAGCGTGCGCGAGGCCTTGCCGCTGGCGCCGGCCGCGTACCTGACCAAGCCCCTGAACATGGAAAGCCTGACCCATCGATTGCAGGGGTTGCTGCTGCACGCAGGGGAAGAAGTCTCGTGCGAAGTGCCGGCGCTGGCGCCGGGCATGACGTTGTCGGTGTTTCTGGAGCGTCGACGGGAATTGGCCGACGGTGCGCCGCTGATGACCGACGTGCAAGTGGCGGTCAAACGCAGCCTCAATCCCAATGGCCTCGACCTGACGGTGCTGGAGGACGAAATCCGCACCGATCCGCAGGTTACGGCTGTGCTGATTGCCGCCGCCAACAGCGCGGCCCAGCACCGCGGCGCGGGTGTGCAAACCCTGTCCCAGGCGCTGCATCGCCTGGGTACCGGGCAGAGCATGAACCTGATTCTCGGGCTGGCGCTCAAGCGCAGTGCCCGGCTCAGCGATCCGCAATTGGCCGACTATGCCGAGCGTTACTGGGATCTGTCGCTGCACACTGCCGAGTATGCGCGCACCCTGGCGCGCTTGCTCGATCTGGATCAGGAGCGTTGCTATTGCGCCGGCATGTTGCATCGTCTCGGCGATCTGGCGTTGCTGCGCTGTCTGCAGGAATGGAAACAGGCTGGCGGCGAACTGGACGAGTTGGAAGAAGTGGGTGAAGCGCTGGTTGAATATGGCGCGGCCTATGGCTCGGCCCTGCGTACACGCTGGCGTCTGCCGCTGGAGTTGCGGGAGCTGATTGCGGCGGCCTACCAGCTCGGTGGCGGGGTTTACTCCCGCGAAGCGCTGGTGATGAACATGGCGGCGCAGATGGCGCGCCTGACCGAGCATGAGGGCATTGAGGAACTGGCCAAGAGCCGGACGGCGCGGTTGCTCAAGATCGGCTTGCCGGAGTTGATGCGCCTTCGCAAGAAGTAGGTTTCACTCAATTCCTTGTGGGAGCGGGCTTGCTCGCGAAAGGGGCGTGTCAGCCAACATCGACATCGACTGACACTCCGCATTCGCGAGCAAGCCCGCTCCCACAGTGGTTTTGTGGTGGCCTGTCAGGCCGTGACAATCCTGTTCTTGCCCTCGCGCTTGGCCTGATACATCGCGGCATCCGCCCGGGAAAACAGGTCCTCCACGGTTTCGTCCGAGGCGCTCAGGCTGGTCAGGCCCTGGCTGACAGTGATGCCGAAAGTCCGGCCTTCATGGTTGAAACTCAATTGCTGAATCTGCCGTTGCAGGCGTTCAGCCACTTGCAGGGCCATTTGCGGCGTGCACCCGGGAAACACCGCAGCAAATTCCTCACCGCCAATGCGCCCGAACAGGTCGCGACGGCGCAACGCTGCGCGTCCGCTTTCGGCAATGCGTTGCAGCACGTTGTCGCCTTCCTGGTGACCGTAGGTGTCGTTGATCGTTTTGAAGTCATCAATATCCAGCATCAGAAACGACAGCGGCTCGCCCTGTTGCCGGGCGTTTGTGAACTCGCGGTGAGCGCATTCGAAGAAATGATGGCGATTGCTGCTCTGGGTCAGCGCGTCGGTGGTGGCCAGGCGCTGCAGTTCGGTTTCCAGCTGCTTCTTGTTGGTGATGTCTTCGGCAATGCCGACGATGATCACCGGTTGCCCCGGCTCGGCCTGGCGATTGATGAAGCATTTGTCGCTTAGCCAGCGCACCTGGCCGTCGGCGGCAATGATTCGATACTCACGGTCTTCGACGGCGCCTTTGTCCAGCACTTCGGCCAGGCTGCGTTCGGCGTAGTCGAGGTCGTCAGGGTGAATGCTGTCGCGCCATTGATTGCAGTCGGCCAGCAACTGATCGGCTGACCGGCCAAAGATCCGTTCATAGGCAGGGCTGACGTAAAGCACCCGGCGGGTTTCCCAATCGAATGCCCACAGCACCGCGTTGACGCTTGCCAGCAATGTGTTGAGCAGTTGTTCCCGTTCGGTCAGGCGTGTGACTTCGCCTTGGGCGTGCATCAACGCCATCAGGGTCTGCGCGGCCTCGGGCCAATGTGACGGAGATGAGTCTTGCAGGTTCTTTTGGGCCATCGAAACAAATCTCAAAGGGCATGCGGCCAACACCAAGCCCACCGGGGATGGCGAAGTGTCTTTGAGATAAGGGTTTCAAGATGAAGTTCCCGCCTTTTGTGGCGAGGGAGCTTGCTCCCGCCGGGCGGTACTGGCGACGCGTTTTTGCGGTCATAAATCAATGTGGGAGCGGGCTTGCTCGCGAAAGCGGAGTGTCAGTCGACATAAAAGGTGACTGACACTCCGCTTTCGCGAGCAAGCCCGCTCCCACAGGGTTTGTGGCTCAAACGGTGGCAGGGCGCAGGGAGTAGGTTTTCAACTGATCGGCGAAGTCGCGCAGGGATTGAATCCCGCTGGCTTCGGCTTCGTGTACCCAGTCCTTGATGGCTGCCAGCATGTCGTGGCCATTTGAGCTGGTCTTGACCCAGATCTGCTGCAGGGCCAGGCGTTTCTCGTAAATTACCTTCAATGCCTGACTGTGCTCGAGCATGTTCTGGATGCGTACATGGTGTTTGTCATCCAGCAGGCTGGTCTCTCGCGAAAGCAGGCGTTTGGCCCGGTGGAACTGGTGACGTACCGAGTGATCGACCTTTTCCAGCTCTTGCTTGACCAGCGGGCCGATCACCAATTTGCGGTACTGGGCCATGATCTGGAAGCGGTTGTTGAGGATCGCCATGGCGGTGTCCATGTCCAGGTTGCCCTTGCCTTCGACGCGATGGGCAATCGGCGCAACCCGTTGAACCTTGGCCAGGCGCAGGAAGCTGAAGACTTTGATCCACGCCCAGCCCAGGTCGAATTCCCACTTCTTCACCGACAGTTTTGCCGAATTAGGGTAGGTGTGATGGTTGTTATGCAGTTCTTCGCCGCCAATCAGGATGCCCCACGGCACCAGGTTGGTCGCCGCATCGCGACATTCGAAGTTGCGGTAACCGATGGCATGGCCCAGGCCATTGACCACGCCGGCGGCCCACACCGGGATCCACATCATCTGGATGGCCCAGATGGTGATGCCGATGGTGCCGAACAGCAGCAGGTCGATAACGGCCATGATCGCCACACCCAGCAGCGGGAAGCGGCTGTAGAGGTTGCGCTCGATCCAGTCTTCGGGGCAGTTCTTGCCGTAGATGCGCAGCGTCTCGGGGTTTTCCGCTTCGGCGCGGTACAGCTCGGCGCCTTTGCGCAGCACCGTGGACAGCCCCTTGATGACCGGGCTGTGCGGATCATCGACGGTTTCGCATTTGGCGTGATGCTTGCGGTGGATGGCCGTCCACTCGCGGGTGTTCTGCGCCGTGGTCAGCCACAGCCAGAAACGGAAGAAATGCTTGAGGCCCCCATTCAGCTCCAGGGAGCGGTGGGCCGAGTAACGATGCAGATAGACCGTGACGGCGATGATCGTGACGTGGGTCATCAGCAGGGTGACTGCTACCAGTGACCAGGCTGACAAGCCGAGTAAACCTTCGTACCACATAGGCTGTAGGGCCCTCGATAAAGAAAAACAGCCGTTGCATTATCACTAAGCCCACACAGAAAACCAGTCGCCCTTTCAGATAAGAGTGGCTGGATGTGTCTTTAAACTATAATTCCAACCTTTTCGTATGGACATGGATTGCCTGATGCCTGCCACCTATCGCGATGCCTTGCGTGCAGCGCTGCTCTATCTGTTGCTTTCCGTGGTTTGGCTGCAGATCAGTGGCTATTTATTAAACAGCTTCTTCGATAGCTCCGCCGAGCGACTGCGATGGCAACTGATCAACGGTTACGTTTGGGTGCTGTTCAGCGCCGGATTGATCTTCATTGCCCGGGCGCGGCTGCTGCGGTGTCTGGGTATCGGCGCCAAACTGCGTGATCGCGATGCCGACCGCCTGCGCTTGCGACAGGCGGCGGCAGTGTTCGACTGCACCCTCGAAGGGGTGCTGGTCACCAATCGGGAAGGCGTGATCGTCCATGTGAACCGGGCCTTTATGGAGATCACCGGTTATGACGGTGAGGAGGTGCTGGGGCAGCGGCCCAATATGTTCAAGTCGGGGCGCCATCCAGCGCAATTCTATCAAGCGATGTTCGCCGCGCTTGCAAGCGCCGGGGAGTGGAGCGGGGAAATCTGGAACCGGCGCAAAAGCGGCGAAATTTATCCGCAATGGCAGACAATCCGCCTGATTCATGACGACGACGGCCAGCCGAGCCAGTATGTGGCGGTGTTTTCCGATATCAGTGCAATCAAGAACTCCGAACACGAGTTGATGCACCTGGCGCACCACGACCCGCTGACCGACCTGCCGAACCGTCTGCTGTTCAGCGACCGCGCCGAACAGGCCCTGGCTTCGGCACAGGTGCACAAGCGTGGTTGCGCGCTGCTGATGATCGATCTTGATCACTTCAAGATGATCAACGATAGCCTCGGGCATACCATCGGCGATCAGTTGCTCAAGGCTGTAGCCGGGCGCCTGAAAGGTATGTTCGATCCCGGCATTACCCTGGCTCGGCTGGGCGGCGACGAGTTTGCCGTGCTGGCCGAATGCTGTCCGCAGTTGATCCAGGCGGCTGCGCTGGCACAACGGATCATCAACGGGCTGAAAGAGCCGTTTGCTATCGATGGACATCAGCTGTTCATCAACACCAGCATTGGCATCAGCCTGTTCCCCAGCGATGCCTTGAGCGTTGAACAATTGTTGCGCAACGCCGATTCGGCATTGTTCAAGGCCAAAAGCACCGGTCGCAATGACTACGCGCTATACACCGAAGAATTGACCGCCCATGCCCAACAACGCGTCGAGATCGCCTTCGAGTTGCGCCGCGCCCTGGACCAGCAGGAATTGCAGGTTTATTACCAGCCGGTTCACGACCTCAAGACCAGCCGCCTGGTGGGTGTCGAGGCGTTGGTGCGTTGGCAGCACCCGCAGCGGGGGCTGGTGTCACCGGCGGAATTCATTCCCGTCGCCGAACGAACCGGTCTGATCGCCGAAATCGATGCCTGGGTCATGGCGCAGGCGTGCCGGCAGATGTGTCAGTGGCAGCAGGACGGGGTGGTGCTGTCTTTTGTGGCGGTCAACATTTCTTCGCGCCTGTTTGCCCGTCGCGAGTTGTATCAGCAGGTGGCGCAGGTGTTGCATGAAACCGGGCTGGAGCCGGCCTGTCTGGAACTGGAAGTGACCGAAAGCGCGGTGATGGATGATCCGGAAGTCGCGCTGGAGCAGATGCATCGCCTGCGCGAGTTGGGGGTGCGCCTGGCCATCGACGACTTCGGCACGGGTTACTCATCGCTGTTGCGGCTCAAGCGCCTGCCGGTGCAAAAACTGAAGATCGACCAAGGCTTCGTCGCCGGATTGCCGTGGGACGAGGATGATGCGGCGATCTCGCGGGTGATCGTCGCCCTGGCCCAAAGCATGGGCATGCAGGTTCATGCCGAGGGGATTGAGCAGGTCGAACAGGCGGCGTTCCTCCTTGAGCAGGGCTGTGATCTGGGCCAGGGCTACTGGTTCGGGCGGCCGGTGCCGGCAGGGCAATTGAACTGGGCTCATGCGCCGGTGATCGGAGCAATTACCTTGCCGCCTTGCTGATACACAAAACCTGTGGGAGCGGCGGTGCGGCGATCCGACTTGCTCGCGAAGGCGGACTGTCTGGCAACAGGGATGTTGAATGTGCCGGCCTCTTCGCGAGCAAGCCCGCTCCCACAGGTTTTTGGTGCGCTTGAAAGAGGGTGAATCGCCTCAAGCCCTTGTCCCTTCAATTAATGTCTTCTGGTTATATAAACATTCTTAAATAGTCTTTTTAAGAATATCAAGACCTCACTAGTATTGCTCCCAAGCCGCAAGCAGTGCCGACACTGCGAGGCAAACTCTCAGTTGAAGGAGCAGCAATATGAGCGCATCCCTGCGTAGCGTCGACGGTCAAGACGAAGCCACCATCCTGCGTGAAATCCAGAGTGCCCTGCGCGACCTGCGTTTTGGTGCCGTGGAAATCACTGTGCACAACGCGCAGGTGGTGCAGATCGAACGCAAAGAAAAATTCCGTTTGCAGCAGCCAGGCAACAAGCCCGGCTGAAGGGGATCGCAGCCCCTGTAGGCGCAGCCGAAGGCTGCGATCTTTGAACCGGCAACGCGATTCCAGAAGTCCATAAAAAAAAGCCAACAAACCAAGAATTCCAGGAGCTTTCACCATGTCGTCGATTCGTCATTTCGCTTTGGCCGCCCTGGCCAGCGCCCTTTTTGCCGGTTCCGCAGTTGCCAAGGACTACGAACTGCTCAACGTGTCGTACGACCCGACCCGCGAGCTGTATCAGGACTACAACGCCGAATTCGTGAAGTTCTGGCAAAAGGAACATGCCGGCGACACCGTGAAAATCCAGCAATCCCATGGTGGCTCGGGCAAGCAAGGCCGAGCGGTGATCGATGGTCTGCGTGCCGACGTCGTGACCCTGGCCCTGGCCGGTGACATCGACGAAATCGCCAAGCTCGGCAAGTCCCTGCCGGCTGACTGGCAAAAGCGCCTGCCGGACGCAAGCACGCCATATACCTCGACCATCGTGTTCCTGGTGCGCAAGGGCAACCCTAAAGGCATCAAGGACTGGGGTGACCTGATCAAGAATGACGTCTCGGTGATCACGCCGAACCCGAAAACCTCCGGCGGTGCGCGCTGGAACTTCCTCGCGGCCTGGGCCTATGGCCTCAAAGCCAATGGCGGCGACGAAGCCAAGGCCAAGGAATACGTGCAAACCCTGTTCAAGCACGTGCCAGTGCTGGACACCGGCGCCCGCGGCTCGACCATTACCTTCGTCAACAACGGCCAGGGCGACGTGTTGCTGGCCTGGGAAAACGAAGCCTTCCTGGCCCTGAAAGAAGAGGGCGGCGCCGACAAGTTCGACATCGTCGTGCCTTCGCTGTCGATTCTCGCCGAGCCACCGGTGGCGGTGGTCGACAAGAATGCCGAGAAAAAGGGTAACGAGCAGATCGCCGAAGCCTACCTCAAGCACCTGTACAGCCCGGCCGGCCAGGAAATCGCGGCGAAGAATTTCTATCGCCCCCGTGATAAGGATGTGGCCACCAAGTACGCCCAGCAGTTCCCGAAACTGGAGCTGGTGAGCATCGATAAGGACTTCGGCGGCTGGAAAACCGCACAACCGAAATTCTTCAATGACGGCGGGGTTTTCGACCAGATCTACCAGGCGCAATAACCTCGCTTAAGCTACATAACATGTGGGAGCGGGCTTGCTCGCGAAGGCGGTGTATCAGGCGGCATTAACGTTGACTGACACACTGCTTTCGCGAGCAAGCCCGCTCCCACAGGGATGGTTTTAGCGGAACGCTTTTTAACCAAGGACTTTTATGTCGCGTCGTATCTCCCCCGTCATACCCGGCTTCGGGCTGACGCTGGGCTACACCTTGGTGTACCTCAGCCTGATTGTGCTCATACCACTGGCGGCGATGTTCGTGCATGCCGCTCAACTCACCTGGGATCAGTTCTGGGCAATCATCTCGGCGCCACGGGTGCTGGCGGCGCTGAAGCTCAGCTTCGGCACCGCCCTGTGTGCCGCAATCATCAACGGCATCATCGGCACGCTGCTGGCTTGGGTATTAGTGCGCTATACCTTCCCTGGACGAAAAGTGATCGATGCAATGATCGACCTGCCGTTCGCATTGCCCACGGCAGTGGCCGGTATTGCGCTGACGGCGTTGTACACCCCTACCGGCCTGGTTGGTCAGTTTGCAGCGGATCTGGGTTTCAAGATCGCCTACACCCCCCTGGGCATCACCCTTGCCCTCACTTTTGTGACACTTCCATTCGTAGTACGTACCGTACAGCCAGTATTGGCAGACATACCTCGTGAAGTCGAAGAAGCGGCGGCGTGCCTGGGGGCGAAACCATTGCAGGTTTTCCGCCATATCCTGCTGCCGGCACTGCTTCCGGCATGGCTGACCGGTTTCGCGCTGGCCTTTGCCCGCGGGGTCGGCGAGTATGGTTCGGTGATTTTCATCGCCGGCAACATGCCGATGAAAACCGAGATTCTGCCGCTGCTGATCATGGTCAAACTCGACCAATACGATTACACCGGCGCTACCTCCATTGGTGTACTGATGCTGGTGGTTTCCTTCGTCCTGTTGCTGCTGATCAACTTGTTGCAGCGACGCATCGAAACCCCATAAGGAGGCGCACCCATGTCCCAATCGTCTATTGCTGCCGCTTCCTCGAACGCTGCCCGCCGTGGCAGCGCGACTTCGCGGCGAATCCTGATCGGCCTTGGCTGGCTGATTTTTGCGCTGTTCCTGTTGCTGCCGCTGTTCATCGTGGTGTCCCAGGGCCTGAAGCTCGGCCTCGGTGCGTTCTTCACCGCGATCTTTGAGCCGGACGCGTTGTCGGCACTGAAACTCACGGTCATCGCCGTACTGATTTCGGTGCCGTTGAACCTGGTGTTCGGCGTCAGCGCCGCGTGGTGCGTGAGCAAGTACTCGTTCCGTGGCAAGAGCATGCTGGTGACGCTGATCGACCTGCCGTTTTCGGTGTCGCCGGTGATCGCCGGTCTGGTCTATGTGCTGATGTTCGGCGCCCAGGGTCTGTTTGGCCCATGGCTGCAGGACCACGACATCCAGATCGTCTTCGCCCTGCCGGGCATCGTGTTGGCGACGATTTTCGTCACCGTGCCGTTCGTGGCCCGTGAACTGATCCCGCTGATGCAGGAACAAGGTACTCAGGAAGAGGAGGCCGCACGTCTGCTCGGCGCCAACGGCTGGCAGATGTTCTGGCACGTCACCGTACCCAACATTAAATGGGGCCTGATTTATGGCGTGGTGTTGTGCACCGCCCGGGCCATGGGTGAGTTCGGTGCAGTGTCGGTGGTTTCCGGGCACATTCGCGGGGTGACCAACACCCTGCCGTTGCACGTCGAGATCCTCTACAACGAATACAACCACGTGGCCGCGTTCGCCGTGGCGAGCCTGTTGCTGATCCTGGCGCTCTTCATCCTGCTGCTCAAGCAGTGGAGCGAAAACCGTATTAACCGCCTGCGCGCCAGCGCCGCGGAGGAATAATTCATGTCGATCGAAGTGCGTAACGTCAGCAAGAATTTCAACGCGTTCAAGGCGCTGGACAACATCAGCCTGGACATCCAGAGCGGCGAACTCGTCGCGTTGCTCGGCCCGTCGGGCTGCGGCAAGACTACGCTGCTGCGGATCATTGCCGGCCTGGAAACCCCGGACAAGGGCAACATCGTGTTCCACGGTGAAGACGTTTCCGGCCACGACGTGCGCGATCGCAACGTCGGCTTCGTGTTCCAGCACTACGCTCTGTTCCGCCACATGACGGTGTTCGACAACGTCGCGTTCGGCCTGCGCATGAAGCCGAAAAACCAGCGCCCGAGCGAAAGCCAGATCGCAACCAAGGTTCACGAACTGTTGAACATGGTGCAACTGGACTGGTTGTCGGATCGCTACCCGGAGCAACTCTCCGGCGGCCAGCGTCAGCGCATTGCCTTGGCCCGGGCGCTGGCGGTGGAGCCGAAAGTGCTGCTGCTCGACGAACCTTTCGGCGCCCTCGACGCCAAGGTTCGCAAGGAGCTGCGCCGCTGGCTGGCGCGTCTGCACGAAGACATCAACCTGACCTCGGTGTTCGTGACCCACGACCAGGAAGAAGCGATGGAAGTCGCCGACCGTATCGTGGTGATGAACAAGGGTGTGATCGAGCAGATCGGCTCACCGGGTGACGTCTACGAAAACCCGGCCAGCGATTTCGTCTATCACTTCCTCGGTGATTCGAACCGACTGCATCTGGGCGAAGACAACCACGTGCTGTTCCGTCCGCACGAAGTGTCGCTGTCGCGCCATGAACTGGAAGATCACCACGCGGCCGAAGTGCGCGATATTCGTCCATTGGGCGCAACGACACGGGTGACGCTGAAGGTCGAAGGGCAGAGCGATCTGATCGAGGCCGAAGTGGTCAAGGATCACGACAGCCTGATCGGGTTGGCGAAGGGGGAGACACTGTTCTTCAAGCCGAAGGTCTGGCAGAAAGTCGCCAACATCTAAGGCAAAAGCTTTGCGAGCAAGCCCGCTCCCACATTGGATTTGTGAACGACGCAAATCAGTGTGGGAGCGGGCTTGCCCGCGAATGCGATCTAGACAGCTGCACGCTTCGGATTGAGGCGCACCCCACCCGCCCGCGCCTCGATCTGCTCTTTGAGCTCATGCCGCATCCCCAGCATGAACGCCAGTTCCGCCACCACGAACAACGGCCCGACAATCAACCCGGTCACGTCATCGACAAAGGCCGGTTTGCGCCCTTCGTAGTGATGGCCGACAAACTGGATCGCCCAACCGATCACGAACATCGCCACGCCGCTGCCCAGCCAGACCAGCGTGCTTTGCTGTGCCAGCGCATGACCAGCCCACACGCACAGCCCGAGCAACACGGTCATCAAAACGCCCAGGCGCAATTCCAGGCGCAGGTAAAACCACGCCGATGCCAGCGAAACGAGCACCGCCGGTGACAGCCACACGCCACCCGGCGACCACTGCGGCCGGGACAGCAACACCGCCACGGCGACCACGATCAGCGGAATGCCGATAAAGTGCGATGCAATATTGCGCGGGTCTCGGTGGTAGGCGGCGTATTGACTGAGGTGGTCGACGAGGCTTTTCATTGTTGTTCTCCTGTGGGGTGATTGATCATGCCCCGGGGCCACTTCCCGCTCTGTCAGCCAGGCGACAATCTCTAGGAGTTTTCATGGATATGCAGGTCTGGCGCCCACGCCTGATGAGCGGTCAGTGGTTCAGCCATTTGCCTGTTTCCCTACAGGATAGCCTGCTGTCGGCGGCCAGGCTGCGGCGCCTGTCGCCGGGCCAGCGGCTGTTCAAGCGCGGCGATCCGCCCTGCGGCCTGTACGCGGTGCTTGAAGGCGCGGTACGCGTCGGTGCCGTAAGCGAGCAGGGCAAGGAAGCGTTGCTGAGCCTGGTGGAACCGCCGCACTGGTTCGGCGAGATCTGCCTGTTCGATGGCCAGCCACGCACCCACGATGCCTACGGCGTGGGCCAGTGCACACTGCTGCACATTCCCCAGAACACCTTGCTGGCGTTGCTCGACGAGCATCCACAACACTGGCGCCAACTGGCGTTGTTGATGAGCCAGAAGCTGCGCATGACCTTCATCAACCTTGAACAATTGAGCCTGTTACCGGCCCCGGCGAGGCTGGCGCACCGCTTGTTGATGATTGCCGAAGGCTATGGCGAGACCGCCCCGCCGCGGCGCGTCCTGCAACTGCCCCAGGAGCAGCTTGCCGCCATGTTGTCGCTGTCGCGCCAGACCACCAACCAGATTCTCAAGGAGTTGCAGGGGCAGGGGGTTATCGGGCTGAGTTACGGCGAAATTGAAATTCTCGATGCCGAGCGGTTGCGGACACTGGCCACGATCTGACGGCGAACACCGAACCATTGTGGGAGCGGGCTTGCTCGCGAAGGCGTCAGGTCAGGTATATCAATTTCAACAGACACACCGCTTTCGCGAGCAAGCCCGCTCCCACAGTGGATCTGTGTAAATCACAAGATTGTGGTCACCGATAAAAAAACTGTGGGAGCGGGCTTGCTCGCGATGGGGCCAGACCAGCCAACTCACCTTCCGGATCAATCAGCGCAACCCATCCCGAAACTGCCCCGGCGTCATCCCGGTCCAGCGCTTGAACGCGCGACTGAAGCTGCTGGTATCGGCAAACCCGAGCAGATAACTGATTTCGCTCAGCGACACTTGCGGGTCCCGCAGGTGCAGCAGCGCGAGGTTTTCGCGGCTTTCGTTGAGCAGCGTATCGAACCGGCAGCCCTCATCCGCCAGGTGCCGCTGCAGGCTGCGCAGGCTCAGGTGCAGGGCCTTGGCGATGTGCTCGGCGCTGGGTTCGCCTTCGGGCAGTTGCTCTTCAATGGCGTCGCGGACCTTGCGCTCCCACGTCAGCGGCTTGAGTTGCGCCAGGGTGCGCTTGAGCACGGTTTCGTTGTGTTCGGCCAGTTCCGGGTTGGCGTCGTCCAGGTGGCTGTCGAAGTCGATGAGGGCGAACTCAAGCCGATCCTCGTCGGCACCGAAGTGCACCGGCGAGCGAAAGACTTTATGCCATTGGTGCGCGTCTGCCGGCTCCGGGCGGCGCAGGTAAGTCTCCAGCGGTGCGTATTCACGGCCCAGGCGATTGCGGCAGGTGCGCACGTAAATCGCCATGAACGCATCGATGGCTTCGAAGGCCGGGGCGGGATTGCCAGCGGGGATTTTCAGACGGAAACGGTAGCGATCCTCGGCGCGGGTCAGTTCCAGTTCGAGGGCATCGCTGACCACCTGGTGATAGCGCACGATGCGCTCGAACACTTCCCGCAGGCTGCCGCTGGCGACCAGGGCATAACCCAGCGCATGGAAGGTGGTCGGGCTGACGAAACGCGAAACCCGCAAACCGATTGCCGGATCGCCGCTGGCCTGCACCGCCAGATTCCACAGATGCGTGGTGCCCGACAGCGGATAACGCGCGTTCGGGTCGTCCATCAGTTGTGGGTCGAGTCCCGATTGCTGGCACAGGGCGGTGCTGTCAATGCCAAGGGCATCGAGTTGCTTGCGCAGGGCGCGGGTCCAGCTGGCGAGGGAGGTCGGTTCAGTCATGCTGATTGGCGCTTCCGGTCAACAGGTTGGCGTTCACGGCTACCGCATTGCGAGGTTCCGCAAGGCAGGATGCAACCATCAATAACCAGAGGATGGAAGCATGGACCGTACTTCTGCAAGCCCCCAACGACTGAATGCAGCCCAACGATCAGCCCATATCCGTGAAGTGGTGCTGGCCAGAGGCGTCGAATTGCGGGAGAAATACCCGGTTCTCAAGCACCAGGACGCCCTCGGCGCAGGCATTCTGACCTTCGCCATCGCCGGTATGGTCGGTTCGGCGGCGCTCTACATGAGTGGGCACATGGCCTGGTGGGCGTGCCTGTTGCTCAATGCTTTTTTCGCCTCGCTGACCCATGAGCTGGAACACGACCTGATCCACAGCATGTACTTCCGCAAGCAGAAAGTGCCGCACAACCTGATGATGGGGTTGGTGTGGCTGGCGCGGCCAAGCACCATCAACCCATGGATTCGCCGCCATCTGCACCTCAATCACCACAAGGTGTCGGGCTCTGAGACAGACACGGAAGAGCGCGCCATCACCAATGGCGAACCCTGGGGTTTTGCGCGGCTGTTGATGATCGGCGACAACATCATGTCCTCGGTCATCCGCATGTTGCGGGCCAAGACCTGGGCAATGAAGTTCAGCATCATTAAACGCACGCTGAAGGTCTATGCACCGCTGGCGCTGATGCATTGGGGCGCGTGGTACGTGTTTCTCGGTTTTCATGCAGCGAACGGCGTTGCGAACCTGATGGGCGCACCGATCGAGTGGTCGGCGACGACGTTGTCGGTGATGCAGGTGATCGACATCGCAGCCGTCGTGATCATCGGCCCGAACGTGTTGCGCACCTTCTGCCTGCACTTCATCAGCTCGAACATGCACTACTACGGAGATGTGGAGCCGGGCAATGTGATGCAGCAGTGCCAGGTGCTGAATGCCCCGTGGCTGTGGCCGCTGCAGGCGTTCTGCTTCAACTTCGGCAGCAGCCACGGGATCCATCACTTTGTGGTGAAGGAACCGTTCTACATCCGCCAGTTGACCGTACCGGTGGGGCACAAGGTGATGCGCAAGATGGGTGTGCGGTTCAATGATTTTGGTACGTTTGCGCGGGCTAACCGGTTTGAGCGCAGGGACGAAGCGGCGGTAGAAGAAGTGCGTGCCGCCAGGGCTTGATGGGTTGTCATCAAGGGCCTCATCGCGAGCCTGCTCGCGAAAGCGTTGTATCAGACAATATCAATCCGGCTGAAACGGCGACTCACTCAGTATCACCCCAGTCTCATCCACATACCGCTGCCAATGCTCGATCAAGGCACTGAGCCGCTGCGGCTGGCTCGACGCCAGGTCATGAATCTCCCCCGGATCACTGCCCAGGTCATACAGCTGCCAGGTCGCCGGCCCCACCGGTCCCGGGATGTACACCGCCTTCCATTGCCCCTGGCGGATTGCCCGCCGACCGAACAATTCCCACCCGGTCACGGTGTGCTCGTCATGCACGTGCGCCGTCTCGCCCGACAGAAACCCCAGCCACGACTTCCCGCGAACGTCCGCCACGGGTTTGCCGTGCCATTGCTTGCCCGGATGGCGCACACCTGCAAGATCCAGAATGGTCGGCGTGATGTCCATCACTGTGCCAAACCCGTGGCTGATCTGGCCCTTGAGCGGCAGCTGCGGGTAATGCACCAGCGCCGGCACGCGAATCCCGCCTTCGGTGGTGAAGGCCTTGAACAGTCGCGACGGTGCGGTCGCCACTTGCGCCCAGTTCGGCCCGTACCAGACGTAGGAGTTGGCCCGGCCGATGTTGTCCAAGCTGTTGTCGTAGTGCTGATTGAGGTAGGTCAGCAGCTGCGGCCCGAATTTCGGGAAAGCCTCCAGCAATGCCCCTTCGGCGCCGTTATCGGACATGAACAGGATGAAGGTATTGTCCAGTTGTCCCTGCTGGCGCAAGTAATCGACGACACGCCCGATGTTCCAGTCCATGCGTTCGACCATTGCCGCATAAACTTCCATGGCTCGCGCAGAAATCTGCCGCTGTTCATCACTCAACGCATCCCACTGTGCGCTCAGCTGGATCAGGGGATGCGGCTCGACATCGGCCTCGATCAATCCCAGCTTCTTGAGTTTTTCCAGACGCTCCAGCCGCAGCACTTCAGGGCCGGCGTCATAGCGCCCGCGGTATTTTTCCACCACCTCGGCCGGAGCCTGCAGCGGCCAGTGCGGTGCGGAAAACGGCAGGTAGGCGAAGAACGGCCGGGTCTGGTCGCGCTCCTTGAGGTATTGCAGCAGCTTGTCGCCGAAGGCGTCGGAGGAATAAAAATCCTTCGGCAGTTCGTCGATGAACTGGTCGTCTTCGATATACAGCGCCGGTGTGGATTTCAGCAGCCGTGGAGTCGTTTCATCGTAGGTCGGCTCGAAGCCGTAATGGTTGGCCGCACCGGGCAACAGCGAAAACGAACGCTCGAAACCCCGGGCATGGGGCGCCAATTCGGCGGTCAGGCCCAGGTGCCATTTGCCGCTCATCAACGTCTGGTAACCCGCCTCGCGCAGCAGCTCGGGCAGGGCGACCACGCGGTCGTTCAAGTGCCCTTCGTAGCCTGGCTTACCGATCAGGTCCGGGGTCAGGGCTTCGGCCATGGTGCCGATGCC
Organism: Pseudomonas sp. GNP012; assembly: GCF_054343835.1. Taxonomy (NCBI): domain Bacteria; kingdom Pseudomonadati; phylum Pseudomonadota; class Gammaproteobacteria; order Pseudomonadales; family Pseudomonadaceae; genus Pseudomonas; species Pseudomonas sp. GNP012. Next base: position 5,645,532 of record NZ_JBTGUU010000001.1, read on the forward strand.
GGCGATGTGGTGATCGGTGCCGGTGAGCAGCATCGAACGGGTCGGCGAGCAAGTTGGTGCGGTGTGAAAGTCGGTCAGGCGCAGGCCATTGTTGGCCAGGGCATCGAGGTTCGGCGTATTGATTTCGCCGCCGAAGGCGCCGAGGTCGGAAAAGCCCAGGTCATCGGCCAGGATCACTAAAAAATTGGGACGTTGCGGCATCAAAAATTTCCTTTTTCAGTAGGCAATGAAGGACAGCGGCAGATCGCGGACCTGCACCGGCACGGGAGGCTGGTAGTGACCGTCGCTGGTGAGTTCGTGAAGCAGTTCTTCGCGCAATTGGTGGAAGTCGAAACTGCTGCGATGGCGCGGATGGGGCAGGGCAATGTCGACCACTTGCTTGATCCGCCCCGGACGCGGCTCCATCACCACCACGCGGTCGGCGAGGAAGATCGCTTCCTCGACATCGTGGGTGACTAGGATGGTGGTGATTTTTGCCCGCGCGCGGATCGCCAGCAGTTCGTCCTGCATCTGCTGGCGGGTCAGCGCATCGAGGGCGCCGAAGGGCTCGTCCAGCAGCAGAATCCGTGGGCTGGCCACCAGGCCTCGGGCGATGGCCACGCGCTGCGCCATGCCGCCGGAGAGCTGGTGCGGATAGGCACGGGCGAAGTCGCCCAGGCCCACCAGTTCGATGAAGTCATGGATACGCTGGTGCTTTTGCGCGGCGCTCAATGGCTCGTTGACCAGGCCCAGGCCGATGTTGTCGGCCACGCTCAACCACGGGAACAAACGGTGTTCCTGAAAGACGATGCCGCGCTCGCCACCGATGCCGGTGACGGCTTTACCGTCGACGCTTATCTGCCCGCGAAATTGCCTGTCGAGGCCCACCAGCAGCCGCAGCAAAGTGGATTTGCCGCAACCGCTGGAGCCGACGATGGCGACGAATTCGCCCTCGGCGATGTCCAGGTTGAATTCTCGAATGGCCTCCAGTTCGAAGCCGTCGACCTCGAAGGTCTTGCCCACGTGATTGAAACTGACAATCGGTACGTTCATGCGTGTCTCCAGCGAGTGGCGCGGATTTCCAGGCGTTGGCCAATGAGGTTGAGCAGGGCGCCGGTCAGGCCCACCAGCAGCATGCCGGCCATGATCAGGTCCATGCGCAGCAGTTGCTGGGCGCCGATCATCTGGCTGCCGATGCCGCCGTTGGACGGCATGAAATATTCGGCGCCGATGGTGCCGAGCCAGGCGTAGATCAGGCTCAGCCTGAGCCCTGCGAAAATCCCTGGCGCCGCATCCGGCAACACCAGCCGGCGCAGGCGCTGGGGCAGGTTCAGGCGCAACACCTGCGCAGCCTCGTTGAGTTGTGGCGAGAGATTGGCGACGCTGCGTTGGGTGGCGATGAACAGCGGAAAAAACGCGGCGAGGGCGACGAACACCCACTTGGCCAATTCCCCCAGGCCGAACCACGCGGTGAGCAGCGGCACCCAGGCGAAAATGGCGATCTGGCGGAGGGCGGCGAGGGTCGGGCCGAGCACGCGTTCACTGGTGCGCGACAGTCCCAGCAGCAGGCCCAGGGCAAAGCCGAGCCCGCCACCGAGCAGTAACCCGCCAAGGGTTCGGCCCAGACTCAGGGCCATGCCGCCAACCAGCGTGCCGTCGAGCAGGCCATTCCAGGTGGTGTGCAGGACGACCAGCGGGCTGACCAGAATGTTCGGGTCAATCCACTGCTGATCCGAGCTCAGTTGCCACAACGCCAGCAGCGCCAGTGGCAGCAGCCACGGTTGCAGACGTTGCCAGCCTTGATAACGCGGCCCGCGACGGATTTCGGCGGTGGCCGGGTGCGGCCAGTGCACCAGCTTCCTGTCCAGCAGGCCGATACCGCGATCCATCGCCACGCCGATCAAGCCGATCACCACAATGCACACGAAGACGATGTCGAGCATGAACAACTGGCGTGCCCAGACCATCAGGTAGCCGATGCCTTCGCTGGACGCGAGCAGTTCGACAGCGAGCAGCGAGGTCCATCCGGCGGCCAGCGCAAGGCGTACACCGGCCATGAAGGCCGGCAGCGCGGCGGGCAGCACCAGGCGGCGGATCAACAGTAGTCCGGGCAGGCGCAACACGGCGGCGGCTTCGCGCAGCCTGGGTTGCGCATCGCGCACGCCGACCAGTGTGTGCAGGGTCACCGGCACCACGATGGCCTTGATCAGCACCACCAGTTTCAGCACTTCACCGATGCCGAAAAACACCATGAACAAGGGAATCCAGGCCAGGGTCGGGACTTGCGCCAACCCGGCGAAGGTGGGAAATACCAGGCGCTCCAGTCGACGACTGAAACCCAGCGCAGCACCCAAAACTGCACCAGCGCTGATCCCGGCCAGTAGCCCCCAGAACAAGCGTTGCAGGCTGATCCACAAATGGCTCCACAACTCGCCTTGGGACAACTCAACGGCGCTGCTCCAGACCAGGGTCGGCGCCGGCAGGATCTGCTCGCTCATCCAGTGGTTGCGGCTGGCGAGCCACCAGAGGGCAAACAGGCTGAAGGGCAGCAGCCAGGGCAAGAGCCGCTGGCTCAGCGTCGGCCAATGTCGTCGACCATCAAGCCGAGGTGCGGCCAGCGGCAGGCTCAGAAGGGAAACACGGGCCATGGGTGACCTCCGTTGTCGGGTTGCAATGCAAGCCTGTTTTTTGTGGGAGCGAGCATGCTCGCGATGAGGGTGTGTCAGGCGACTTACGTGCTGGATGACACACCGCTATCGCGAGCAAGCTCGCTCCCACAGGGTTTAATGTGTATGCAAAATTGATCTATAAAGATAAAAATCAATTCTATTTAGGGATAAGCAAGGCCATTTAAGGCTTGGGAGCGCGCGCGCATCCAATGCCTTCGAAGAATATTTTTGATGCTGTTTTTGCATACGCGATCGGAAGGCCCGTAGGAGTTGATATAGATCCAAAAGCTATAAAAATGTGAATTTATAGTATTTAAGTGTTGGTTCTGATTCGGCCTACTTTCGGCTCATCAACGCCCGTTGCCCCAAGGAGCCGTACCCATGAACCTTCCCTTCAAACGTGTCATCAGCCTGTTCGCCGCACCGGCCCTGGCGGGTCTGCTGGCCTTCACGGCCAACGCCGGTGAACTCAAGGAAATCCGCATCGCCGTGCCGGACCTGAGTGCCGGTACCCAGCACAGCGGTGGCGGTGTAGTGGATGTGTTGCGCGATCAACAGATCTTCGAAAAGGCCTTTGCCGATCAAGGCATCAAGATTCAGTGGAGCTTTTTCAAGGGCGCAGGCCCGGTGATCAACGAGGCGTTCGCCAACGGTCAGGTGGACCTGGCCTACCTCGGCGACCTGGCAGCCATCATCGGCAAGTCCAATGGTCTGGATACGCGATTGCTCAGCGCCTCGGCGCGCGGGGTCAAGCACTACCTCGGCGTGGTCCCGGGTTCGGGGATCAAGACCCTGCAAGACCTCAAGGGCAAACGCGTAGCGATCTTCCGTGGCACGGCCAGCCAGTTGTCCTTCGATGCGGCGCTGGCCAGTCAGGGGTTGAGCGAGAAGGATGTGAAAGTCATCAACCTCGACTTCAACGCGGCGGTGGCGGCGCTGGCGGCGAAACAGATCGATGCCTCGTGGGGTGGTTCCGGGCTTACCGCATTACAGGCCAAAGGACTGGCCGAGTTGCCTCTGACCACCAAGGACCTGGGCGGCGCCGGCAGTGTGCAGGCCGTGTTGGTGGGGACCGGAAAGTTCGTCGACGAGCACCCCGAGGCGGTCGCCACACTGCTAAAGGCTCAACAGCAAGCCGTGGCGTGGCTGACCCAGGATAGCAACAAGGACGCTTACGTTCAGTTGGTGTCGGGCTTGGCGAGTTACCCGCCGGTGATTCTCAGCCAGGATCTGAAGGATCAGAAACTGAGCGAGGTGTTCCCGTCGACGCTCGATCCAGTGTTCCTTGGCAAATTGCAGGATGCGGTGGACCTGGCTTCGCAGCAGAAGCTGATTCGCAAGTCGTTCAAGGTAAGCGATTGGGTGGCGCCGGAGTTGGCTGCGGCCAAGCTCTGAATCTTCAGTGAGCTCACTGGCCCCATCGCGAGCAAGCTCGCTCCCACATTAGATTTGAGTCGTACACAAACTTGTGTCCGACAACGATCTCCTGTGGGAGCGAGCTTGCTCGCGAAGAGGCCCTAAACCGCGACGCTGACTTGCTGTCTGTCCACCGCCACCAACGTCTCGATCATCGCCCGCGCCGCTGGCGACAACCGGAACCCGGTGCGACTGACAATCCCGCACCGCGCATTCATGCTCTCGATGTTCTGCGGCAAATTGCGCCAGTGCAGCAGCACCAGCGAACCCTGGGCAATGTCCTCGATGAACGCCTCTTGCGTGCCCACGCCGATGGCGTTGGATTGCAGCACAACTTTCACCAGCGCCGGAAAATGTTCGGTCTCGATAGTCGGCGAAAAATCCACCCGCCCACTGAGGTTCGCCAGCAGTTTGCGAATGCCTGGCGGGATCTTCGTGGTCGCCAGCGGGTAATCGAACATGTCGTTGGTCGACAGGCTCTCCTTGGCCAGCAGCGGATGCCCCGGACGGCAGAAAAACACACCGCGTTTGGGCGTCAGCGCCTGGGTCTGGAAGTTCGGGTCGGACTCGAAATGGCGAATGTCGGCGATGAAGAATTCGATCTCCTCGCGGCTCAGGGCGCGGCTGAGTTTTTCCCAGTTATCCACTTCGAAGCAGGTGCGCACTTTCGGGTGTGCATTGATGAATTGCGCCACCGCATCCGGTACCAGTTTTACCGCCGGCGCCGGGCCGCAACCGAAGCGCAGTTCACCGGCATCGAGCTTGGTCATCTGTGTCACTTCGGCGCTGAGCAGCGCCGCACCCTGCACCAGGCTGCGGGCATGTTGCAGCACCACCAGGCCCTCTGGGGTGGGGCGCAAATCCTTGTTGCCACGGTCCACCAACACGCAGCCGAACTCTTGCTCCAGCCCCTGGATGCTGCGGCTGAAGGCCGGTTGGGTAATGCCCATGGCCTCGGCCGCGCGCACGAAACTGCGGTGTTCGTCGAGGGCGATGAAGTAACGCAACTGGCGAAGATCCATATGCTTTCCCGGCATCCTAAAAATAGCTCGAAGGCATTTGCGACGAGGGTTGACTGAGGTTTTAAATGCAACCTCTTATTCCGTCAACGAAGCATGTAGATATCTATTAGATCTAAATAGAATATAGATAGAGCAGTGTTTCGCGGCCGGTTCAACCGCAAGCAGTCTGATGAGGGTCTACCCATGAGCAATGCCGCTTTCGCAGTACAACCCGCTGTTCACGCGCTTGAAATCCATCCGGTGGCCGGTCGCATCGGTGCCGAAATCCGTGGCGTACAGCTTTCCGGCGAGCTGGATGCCGCCACCGTTGAAGCCATTCAACAGGCGCTGCTGCAATACAAAGTGATCTTCTTCCGCGACCAGACCCAACTCGACGATCAGCGCCAGGAGGCGTTCGCCCACCTGCTCGGCGAACCGGTGGCGCACCCGACCGTGCCGGTGCGTGAAGGCACGCGTTTTCTGCTGGAACTGGATGGTGCCGAGGGCCAGCGTGCGAGCTCCTGGCACACCGACGTGACCTTTGTCGAGGCCTACCCAAAAGCCTCGATCCTGCGCTCGGTGGTAGCCCCGGCTTTCGGCGGCGACACCCTGTGGGCCAACACCGCCACCGCCTACGCCGGGTTGTCGGAGGAGCTGCGTGAGCTGGCCGACAAACTGGTCGCCGTGCACAGCAACGAATACGACTACGCCGGCACCCGGCCGGACGTCTCGGCGGAGAAGCTGGAGCGCTATCGCAAGGTCTTCACCTCGACTGTCTACGAAACCGAACACCCGGTGGTGCGCGTGCACCCGATCAGCGGCGAGAAGAGCCTGTTGCTGGGGCATTTCGTCAAACGCATCAAGGGCTATTCCCAGGCCGATTCGGCGCACCTGTTCGGGTTGCTGCAAAGCCATGTGATCCGCCAGGAAAACATCGTGCGCTGGCGCTGGAAGGCCGGTGACGTGGCGATCTGGGACAACCGCTCGACCCAGCATTATGCGGTGGATGACTACGGGACCCAGGACCGGATCGTGCGCCGTGTGACGCTCAAGGGTGAAGTGCCGGTGGGTGTGAACGGGCAGGTCAGCCAGACCGTGAAAGGGACGGATATCGGCGGCGTCTGAACTGACGCTATCGCGAGCAAGCTCGCTCCCACAGGGGGTCTTCGGTGTTCACAGGATCAGTGTGGGAGCGAGCTTGCTCGCGATGGCGGCCTGGCAAGCAATAAAGCATTTCTTCTGATCGGGAACCCCGCCTTATGAGTCCGTTGCATTTCGCCCCAACCCACTCTCCACAACGGCTCAAACGCCTGCCCCTGGCTCTGTTACTGGCAGGCAGTGCCAGCTGGACCCAAGGCTATGCGGCCGACAGCGCCACCCCTGAAACCACTCCGGCAAAAACCGCCACGGCCGACAATACCCAACTGGCAACCGTGACGGTCACGACTCGCCGCCGCGAAGAAAGCTCGCAAGACGTACCAACGCCGATGAGCGTGGTCAGCGGCCAGACCCTGGAAGCCCAGCGGGTCTATCGCATCCAGGATCTGCAGCAACTGGTGCCCAGCGTCAACGTCGCCTACATGCATGCGCGCCAGTCCAGCGTGTCGATTCGTGGCCTGGGCAACAATCCGGCCAGCGATGGCCTGGAAGGCAGTGTCGGTCTGTACCTCGATAACGTTTACCTCGGCCGGCCGGGCATGGCTGTATTCGACCTGATGGACATCGAGCAGCTCGAAGTGCTGCGCGGTCCGCAAGGCACCTTGTTCGGCAAGAACACCACCGCTGGCGTGATCAACATCAGCACTCGCGCGCCGACGTTCACACCGGAACGCAGCATCGAATCTTCGGTGGGCGAGGACGGCTACTTCCAGACCAAGGGCACGATTTCCGGCCCGCTCAATGATCAGCTCGCCGGGCGCTTTTCTGCGTATCGCACGCGCAGCGATGGCGATATCAAGAACGAATTCGACGGCCACGATTTGAACGGCGGCTCGCGCGATGGCTTCCGTGGCCAGTTGCTGTTCAAGCCGAACGAATCGTTCAACCTGCGCTGGATCGGCGACTACAACGAAGAAGATTCCAGCGCCGGCACCCGCGTGTTGTTCAACACCGGGCCGACCATCAATGGCACCAACCTATACCAGACCCGGGCCAATGCCGCGGGCGCGACACTGGTCGACGGCACCCACCGCAAGGTCAACCTGAACAACGACCAGCATGTCACCGTGCATCAGGGCGGCACATCGGTGGAGGCCAACTGGACGCTGCCGAGCGACTTCACCCTGACGTCCATCAGCGCCTATCGCTGGTGGAATTTCACCCCGCGCAATGATGACGGCCTGAACGCAACCGTCTTCTACAACGCCGGGGTTTCGGTGGAGGACAAGCAGTACTCCCAGGAGTTTCGCCTGGCGTCGCCTACCGGCGGGTTCTTCGATTACGTGCTCGGCGCCTATTACTTCGGCTCCGACCTGGACAACAAATCCTTCACCTTTTACGGGCCGCAAGCGGATATCTGGAGTGGCACGCCCACCGGTGCGCTGAACAACATCGACAGTGTCGGCAACGGTCATATCGAAACCAACAGCTTCGCGCTGTTCGCACAGGGCACCTGGCACCTGACCGAACGCCTGGATTTCACTGCCGGCCTGCGCGGCACCTATGAAGAGAAAAACGCCTGGGTGACCCGCAATGCGCCCGCCGGTGGTGCCGCAGTCACCGGCGCGGCGGCCGCGGCACGACGTGCTCGTGCAGGGGCCTACGATTCCGGCGATCTGAACCAGTACAGCTCCAGTCCTTCGGGCCTGTTGAACCTCAGCTACCACCTCACCGACGACCTGCTCACCTACGCCACGTTGTCCCACGGCGAAAAATCCGGTGGGGTCAACCTGGCCGTCGGTATGGCGCCAGTGGCCGGTGCCGACTCGTTGCTGATCGGCACCGAGCGCGCCAACAACGCCGAGCTCGGCTTCAAGAGCACCCTGTGGGACCGTCGCCTGCAACTCAACGCCAACCTGTTCTGGACCCAGGTCAACGGCTATCAGACCAACGCCTATGACGACGTCAATCGCGTGCAATACCTGACCAACGCCGGTTCCGTGCGCTCCCGTGGCGTGGAGTTCGAAAGCACCCTGATCCCGCTGCGCGGCCTGACGCTGAACATCAACGGTTCGTACAACGACGTCAGCTACCTCTCCTACAAGGATGCACCGTGCCCGCCGGAAGTCAGCCTGAGGCCGGGTGCTCCAGCCTCCTGCGACCTGACCGGGCATCAAGTGGTCGGCGCATCGAAATGGATCGGCAACGCCAACGGCGAATACAAGTGGAATCTGAGTAACGGCTTCGAGGAGTACGTCACCGCCAGCTATGCGTTCCGCTCCAAAGCGGTGGGCACGGTGGAAGACTCCGACTTCGGGCAGATCCCGAGTTATGCGGTGGTCAACCTGTCCACCGGCCTGCGCGGCGACTTCAACCAGGGGCAGTGGGACGTTTCGTTGTGGCTGAAAAACGCCTTCGACAAAACCTACTACACGACGCTGTGGACGGCCGCCAATGGTGGTTATGAAGGTCTGCCCGGTACGCCACGCACGCTCGGTGTGACCGGCCGATACGACCTCTGACGGCGAAAAAGCATGCTTCGAATGAATACTTTCAATGCCCGAAAAGCATCGGATTTTTTCCACTGTGCCGGAGCCCTTGAACGGCGGGCTCTGGCGGTGGGTTGAGGGTTTTGTTTATTCGTATTGGTTCTAAATATAAGTTTAAACATTACTTTAAGAGCTAAGCGTTCAAGCCAATGATTGCTCTACCGGGGCGTCGTCGGGGGATGTTCAGCACGACGTTCCGGTTATCCGCAAAGAGACCGCAGGGAGTTAAACAATGGGCAATGTCCAGATCGCCACCGGTGCACATGAGGTGCTTTGGCGCCAGGCACCTGGTGGCGAATTGGTCGACCTCGGCCGACCGCACCGCGTGCCCTTGGGGCAGTTGCGTTTGCAGCGAACCCCCAAAGGCGTCCTTCGCCGGCGTGAAGCAATCGTGCTGGGCGTGCTGGCGTTGCTGGTGCATGGCGCGGTGATCTATTGGGTCAATCAGCAACCGACCCCGGTGCTGCCGATCGTGCCGCCAGAAGTCCCGCCCATGACCATCGAATTCTCGCGACCGGCGCCACCAGTGGTCGAGCCGCCGCCTCCACAACCTGTGCAACCCGTGATTGAGCCGCCACCGCCTGTGGAGGATGAGCTGGCGGTGAAGCCGCCTCCACCAAAGCCGGTTCCCAAGCCCAAACCGGTCGCCAAACCGCTACCGAAACCGGCGCCAAAAGCCGTTGAGCAGCCACCCGCGCCAGCGAAGCCGGCAGCACCTGTCGCGGCCCCGGCGCCACCTGCACCACCGGCCCCAGCGCCCGTAACACCGGCCTCCGCCACCGCCGGCTATTTGAAAAACCCGGCGCCGGAATACCCGTCGCTGGCCCAGCGTCGCGGCTGGGAAGGCACCGTGTTGTTGCGCGTGCATGTGTTGGCCAGCGGCAAGCCCGGCGAGATTCAGATCCAGAAAAGCAGCGGTCGCGATGCACTGGACGACGCCGCGCTGAACGCGGTGAAACGCTGGAGTTTTGTGCCGGCCAAGCAAGGTGATGTCGCCCGGGACGGCTGGGTCAGCGTGCCCATCGATTTCAAGATTCATTAAACAGAAACCAATTTCGCGCGAAACGTTTACACGAGGAATACATCATGACGTTACTGGCCTCTCCACTTGAATCCATCGAAAGCGCGGTGATCTGGCTGCTGGTGGTTTTTTCCGTCGCGACCTGGGGTCTGGCATTGCTCAAGGGCGTGCAGTTCGGTCGGCTGAAGGCACAGGATCGAAAGTTTCATCAGCAGTTCTGGGCCGCTTCGAGTCTCGACTCGGCGGCCGAACTGAGCGAAACCCGGCCCGGCGCGGCCGCCCGGGTGGCGCAGGCCGGTTATGCGGCCATCCAGGTGGGCGAGACGCCACAGGCGGCTGACTTGAGCCAGGCGATCAACCATCAGGATCGTCTGGAGCGAGCCTTGCGCCAGCAGATTGTGCGCGAGCGCCGGTCACTGGAAACCGGGTTGGCAGTGCTCGCAAGTATTGGCAGCACCTCGCCGTTCATTGGCTTGTTCGGCACGGTGTGGGGAATCATGGAGGCGTTGAAAGGCATCAGCGCGGCGGGCTCGGCAAGCCTTGAAACAGTCGCCGGGCCGATTGGCGCGGCACTGGTCGCCACGGGTGTGGGGATCGCCGTCGCGGTGCCGGCGGTGCTGGTTTACAACTACTTTTTGCGGCGCTTGAAACTGACGGCGGCGGATCTGGACGACTTCGCCCACGACTTCTACAGCCTGGCGCAGAAGAGTTCGTTCCGCGTGCTGATCCATCCGACGGCGCACAAGGTGGTGGCCCAGGGCAACGCGCAGAAAGTGAAGGAGGCGTCCTGATATGGCCTTCTCCACGCAAGACACTGACGAGGTGCTCAGCGAGATCAACGTGACGCCGCTGGTGGATGTGATGCTGGTGTTGCTGGTGGTGTTCATCGTCACCGCACCGCTGCTGACCAACGCCATTCCGATCAACCTGCCCAAGACCGAAGCGGTGGCGCCGGTGGAGCAGAAGGATCCGTTGGTGGTGAGCATCGACGGTGCCGGCAAGCTGTTTATCAACAAGGACGAGATACAGCCGGACTTGCTGGAATTGAACCTCAAGTCGGCGAAGGCCAAGGACCCCGAGGTGCGCGTGCAGTTGCAGGCGGATGATGGTGTGAATTACGGCGAGGTGGCGCGGGCCATGGCATCGATTGAACGGGCGGGGATTACCAAGCTGTCGGTGATCACTGCGCGTTAACAGATTTTCGTTTTCCGGGGCCGTCTCCTTGGCAGGGTGCGGCCCCTTTTTTTGGACTGAATTTCATCCCTGTGGGAGCGGGCTTGCTCGCGAATGCGGAGTGTCAGTCTACAAGGATGTTGGATTTGATGGCCCCTTCGCGAGCAAGTCCGCTCCCACAGGTTATGTGTTTTATATTCGATATGGATCTTAATAAATAGCTTCTTATTCCTTAACGAATATAACTCTCCTCCCTATACTCGACCGGGAACAGACACGCAGCAGGAGAGCTCCCCCATGCGCAACGAATCAATTCGCTACCTGATTGTGCCGGGCTGGCAAGGATCGCCAGAAGATCATTGGCAAAGCCACTGGCAGAACAGCCTGCCGAACAGCGCACGGGTGGAGCAGGCCGACTGGCTGACGCCGCGCCGTGAAGACTGGGTCGCGGCGCTGGCCGAGGCGATTGCCGCCGACAGCACGCCGGTCATCCTGATCGCCCACAGCCTGGGTTGCATCACCGTCGCCCATTGGGCGGCCACCGCGCCTGTGCAATTCCTGCGTCAGGTGCGCGGTGCCCTGCTGGTCGCACCGGCGGATGTCGAGCGCCCGGCCTGTGCGCCGGCCTTGCGCAACTTCGCGCCGATCCCGACGGATCTGCTGCCGTTCCCCAGCCAGGTTGTCAGCTCCGACAACGACAGCGCCGTCAGTGCGCCGCGAGCCCTGGAGCTGGCGCGCAACTGGGGTGCCGAGGCGGGGATCCTGGCGGGGGCGGGGCATATCAACGTGAAGTCCGGTCACCAGCGTTGGGAGCAGGGTTTTGCCTATCTTTATCGCCTGCAAAACCGCATGGAACACCACGCCCTGCGCCGCGCTTGAACACTTTCTTTATTTAACGCCCCCGTCTCCCGGCGGTTTTGGGCGGGAGTCTGCCATGAGCTTTGAAACCTTCGGTCAGCCGCTGCTGACCTTTCCCGACGCCGAAAAAAGTCCCCTGAGCATCCGCGCCAAGGCGCTGGTATTTGTCGATCCGCGTTCGCGGCAATTACGTGAAGACCTTGAGCAACTGGCCACGCGTTCTGTCTCGGTGCTGATCCGTGGCGAAACCGGCACCGGCAAGGAGTTGCTGGCCCGTCATATCCACCGCGCCAGTGATCGCGGCGGATTGTTCGTGTCGGTCAACTGCGGCGCCATCAGCCCGACCTACGCCGACGCCGAGCTGTTCGGCTATGCGGCGGGTAGCTACAGCGGTTCGGCGAGCAGTCGTGCCGGCTGGTTCGGTTCCGCCAACGGCGGCACGCTGTACCTGGACGAAATTGGTGACCTGCCGCTGCCGATCCAGATCAAGCTGCTCGCCGCCCTGGAGAACCACGAAGTCACCCGCGTCGGCGCTCAGCAACCGAGCCCGGTGGATGTGCGGCTGGTGGCGGCCACCAGCATCGATCTGGCCCAGGCAGTGGCCGCCGGAAAATTCCATGAACGGCTCTATCACTACCTCAGCGAAGGCCCGCTAGAACTGCCGGCGCTGCGCGAGCGTACGGGGGACATTCTGCCGCTGGCCGAATACTTCCTCGGCATCTACAGCCAGCGCCTCGACCTGCCGGTGCCGCTGATCAGTGAAGCGGCGCAGCTTGTGCTTGAGCGCCACAGTTGGCCGGGCAATACCCGGGAGCTGGAAAACGTCATTCACTTTGCGCTGCTGGTGAGTACGGGCGACGAGATTCTGCCGGAGCATTTGAATTTGCCTGATCCGCTGGCGCAGATCGAAAGTCAGATTAAGCAGATTCTCGACAATGGATCAGCCGCCGAACGAACAGCCTTGAAAAACCTCCTGCGCGACGCCCGGCTTTTGTAGGAGCTGCCGAAGGCTGCGATCTTTTGATTTTCGGCGGCCTCAATGCCATCAAAGTCAAAAGATCGCAGCCTTCGGCAGCTCCTACAGGGTTGTATGAACAAAATGGAATATGAAGCTGAATAAACGTTATTGTTCGGGAATAAAAAATCCCGGTATTGTCCGCTTCACGCCAGCGATAGCACTTCACTGGCACTCTCATCTTCAAGCCGTCGCCACAAGCGACTGTGATTTTCGATAAGGACACTGCATGAAAAAGGTTCTGTTGTTCACCGCACTGGCGGCTGCCCTGACCGCGGGCCTGGCCCAGGCTGGCGAGAAACTGGTGGTTGCCGCGACCCCGGTTCCACACGCCGAGATTCTTGAGCTGATCAAGCCAACCCTCGCCAAAGAAGGCGTGGACCTGGAAATCAAAGTCTTCACCGACTACGTTCAGCCGAACGTGCAGGTCGACCAGAAGCGTCTGGACGCCAACTACTTCCAGACCCTGCCGTACCTCAAGAGCTTCAACGAAGGCAAAGGCACTCACCTGGAAACCGTGATCGGTGTGCACGTCGAACCTTTCGGCGGCTACTCGAAGAAAGTCAAAACCCTGGCTGAGCTCAAAGACGGCGCGACCATTGCCATCCCGAACGAAGGCAGCAACAGTGGCCGTGCCCTGATCCTGCTGCAGAAGGCCGGCCTGATCGAGTTGAAAGACCCGAAAAACGCCCTGGCCACGCCAAAAGACATCGCCAAGAACCCGCACAACTTCAAGTTCAAGGAGCTTGAGTCCGCAATGTTGCCGCGTGTGCTGGATCAGGTCGACCTGGACATGATCAACACCAACTACGCGCTGGAAGCGGGCCTGAACCCGGCTAAAGACGCGCTGGTGATCGAAGGTGCCGACTCGCCTTACGTGAACTTCCTGGTGGCCCGTCCGGACAACAAGGACAGCGTTGCCATCCAAAAACTGGCCAAGGCCCTGACCAGCCCGGAAGTGAAAGACTTCATCGAGAAGAAGTACAGCGGCGCGGTACTGCCAGCGTTCTGATTCGCGAAGTAAACCCCTTCAAGGTTTCAAACGCCGACGGCTGATTTAGCGTCGGCGTTTTTTGCGACTGAAGATCAAAAGATCGCAGCCTGCGGCAGCTCCTACAGGGTCCACGCAAACCTTTGTAGGAGCTGCCGAAGGCTGCGATCTTTTTTGGTTTTATGAATCAGGCCGGCCCGGCCTTCAACGCCCTGCGCAACGCCATCAATAATTTCAGAATGTCCTGCGGATCCAGCCGTTGCGGCGTTTTTACGTCTGCCATGTTCTCGTCCTTGTGAGATGTTGGCCGGGAGTCTGGCCAAAAGTGGTTCGTCCTTGGAGCTGTGTTTCGAAAAAAAGATCCTTCCTACGCCGCAAGGGAAAATAGACGTCTTCCCTCATCCCGGCAAATCACGCGCCGTTCAATCCGGCCAATACCATGCCGGCTCATCCAGCATGCGCTGGCCCACGATCCCGGTCTGGCCAAGATTTTTCTCCAGCACGATGCAGTTGCAGTCCGGGTCCTCCTGCAACGCCGAAATCAAGCGCCGGGCATGGGACACCACCCACACCTGGCACTGCGCCGAGGCACGGATGATCAAGCGTGCCAGCGCCGGCAGCAGATCCGGATGCAGGCTGGTTTCCGGCTCGTTCAGCACCATCAGTGTCGGTGGCCGTGGCGTCAGCAGCGCCGCGACCAGCAGCAGGTAACGCAAGGTTCCGTCCGACAGCTCGGCGGCTGACAGCGGCCGCAACAAACCTTCCTGAAAGAACTCGATGGCGAAGCGTCCACCGGGCAGGGGGGCGATGTTCAGTCGTGCGCCGGGGAAGGCGTCGCTGATCGCCGCCCGCAAGGCGTCGGGATCGCCGATTTCGATGATCGTCTGCAAGGCGGCCGCCAAGTCTCGTCCGTCGTGATGCAGCACCGGCGTGCGAGTGCCCAGTTGCGGTTGACGCGCCGGGGCGTCGGCATCGCTGCGAAAATGATCGTAAAAGCGCCAGCGGCGGATGAACTCGCGCATCTCCAGCACTTCAGGCGAACCGCGCAGGCTGCCGACCTGATCGAACAGGCTGTCGAACGTCGGCGTGTGCTGCGCCAGCACATCCCACTTGCGCTCGGCGCGGGCGCGGATCATCGGGCCGTCACGATCGACCAGCAGACTGGCCGGGCGGTAGAACGCGCCTGCCCACAGGCATTCGCGTTTGATCTGCGGGTCGAGGCTGAAATAGGACGGGATCGGCGAGCTGTGCCCGGGCAGCATGAAATGGCCATTGGAATCGGGAAGGCCGAGGCTGATCGAGTAGCCGAAATCCTCTCCCGCAAACCCCAGGCGCAGGCGCTTGACGCCTTGGCGCACAGTGGGCTCGATGGCGACTTCGCCGGTGCGCATGCGCCGGGAGAGGGTTTCCGGGCCGGCCCAGAAGGTCGAATCCAGCCCGCCTTCACGGGCCAGGGCATTGACCACGCCGCCGTGGGCGGTTTCCGCCAGCAGGCGCAGCGCACGGTACAGGTTGGACTTGCCGCTGCCGTTGGGGCCGGTGATCAGATTCAGTCGGCCCAGCGGGATCACCAGTTTGTTGATCGAGCGGTAGTTGGCTACCGCGAGCGTGTTGAGCATGTGGGGTCCTGTGGCGGGGTCGAGCGACGCCCATTGTCCGCTACGGGCAGGTGTCTGGGGCAAGTGTTCTGGACGTAAGGCAGGATGAATTTTTTCTTCATAAGACGCTCGTGCAAGGTTGCTGTCCTGTTCTAAGCTCTCTGTCGTGCTGTACATGAAAAAGGCCAAGGAGTTTGCATGGTGGTTCCCGGATTCAAAGTAGTCATGGCCTTGAGTGTCGTCACCCTGCTGACGGCTTGCGACCAGAAAAAACCCGTACAGGAATACCTGCCACGGGTGTTCGTGCAAGTCGTCAAGCCGACGGACTACGCGGCCCCGGTTACCCTCACCGGTGATATTCAGGCGCGGATACAGACGGAGCTGTCTTTCCGTGTGGGTGGCAAGATCATCCAGCGTTCGGTTGACGTCGGCGATCGAGTGACCGCCAAGCAAGTGCTGGCCCGGCTCGACCCCAAGGACTTGCAGAGCAACGTCGACTCGGCCCAGGCGCAAGTGGCCGCCGAACAGGCGCGGGTGAAGCAGAACGCGGCGGCATTCGTACGCCAGCAAAAACTCTTGCCCAAGGGTTATACCAGCCAGAGTGAATATGACTCGGCCCAGGCCGCTTTGAACAGCAGCCAGAGCGCCCTGAGCGCTGCCCAGGCGCAGCTGGCCAATGCCAAGGATCAGTTGAGCTATACGGCGCTGATCGCCGATGCGCCGGGGATCATTACCGAGCGCCAGGCGGAGGTCGGCCAGGTGGTTCAGGCGACGATGCCGATCTTCAGCCTGGCCCGTGACGGCGACCGCGATGCGGTGTTCAACGTTTATGAATCCCTGCTGGCCGAGAAACCGAGCGATGACACCATTGTCCTGAGCCTGCTCGACAACCCGGCGATCAAAACCACCGGCACTGTGCGTGAAATCACCCCGGCGGTGTCGGCGCAATCCGGTACCGTGCAGGTCAAGATCGGCCTCAACAGTCTGCCCGACGGCATGCAATTGGGCTCGGTGGTGAGTGCCACGGCCAAGGGGTCGGGCAAGTCGGTCATCGAGTTGCCGTGGTCGGCGCTGACCAAAAACATCAGTGAACCCGCTGTCTGGATTGTCGACGACAAGGGCAAGGCCCAATTGCATTCGGTCACTGTCGGCCGCTACCTGACCGGCAAGGTCATCATCAGCGGCGGGTTGAAAGACGGCGACAAAGTCATCATCGCGGGCGGCCAACTCTTGCACCCTGACATGGACGTCGAGATTGCCGAAGACACTAACAAGGATCTGACGTGGGGAGCCAAGCCATGAAGCCTTTATGGGCGTTGTCCATCGGGCTGGTGCTGAGCGCCTGTTCCGAAAGCGAACCACCGCCGGCACCGGTACGACCGGTGTTGTCGATCAAGGTCCAGACCTTGAACGAAGAGGACCTGGGCCGCTTCGCCGGCAGCATCCAGGCGCGTTATGAAAGCAATACCGGCTTCCGCGTGGGCGGGCGGATCGCCAGCCGTAACGTCGATGTCGGCACCGAAGTGGAAAAGGGGACACTGCTCGCCACCCTCGATCCTTCCGATCAGCAGAACCAATTGCGTTCGGCCCAGGGCGACCTGGCGAAAATCCAGGCGCAACTGATCAATGCCAAGGCCAGTGCCCAGCGTCAACAAGCCCTGTTCGATCGCGGGGTCGGCGCGCAAGCGCAACTCGACGCGGCCAACACGGACCTGAAAACCACCCAGGCCTCCCTCGATCAGGCCCGGGCGGCCGTCAGCCAGAGCAAAGACCAATTGGGCTACACCGAACTGCGTGCCGACCATAAAGCCGTGGTCACCGCGTGGAGCGCCGAGGCCGGGCAAGTGGTGACGGCGGGTCAGCAAGTGGTGACCCTGGCGCAACCGGACATCAAGGAAGCGGTGATCGACCTGCCCGATACCCTCGTTGATCAGTTGCCCAGCGATGTGGTGTTTCAGGTTGCTGCGCAACTGGATCCGAGCATCAACACCACCGCTGTCATCCGTGAAATCGAACCCCAGGCTCAAAGCGCGACACGCACCCGTCGTGCCCGCCTGACCCTGGCCGAAACGCCACAGGGCTTCCGTTTGGGCACGGCCATCAGCGTCACCCTGAGCACGGCGGTCAAGCCGCGCATCGAGTTGCCTGCCACCGCGCTGCAGGAGGTCGATGGCAAGCCGCGCATCTGGGTGATCGACGCGCAGAGTAAAACCGTCTCCCCCCGTGACGTCACCGTGATCAGCCGCACCGACAGCACCGTGGTGCTGTCAGACGGCGTGAAGAACGGCGAGCGGGTGGTCAGTGCCGGTGTCAACAGCCTCAAACCGGGGCAGCAAGTGAAAATCGACGAGGACAGTCAATGAAAGGGCCTTTCAACCTCTCGGAATGGGCCCTCAAGCATCAGTCGTTCATCTGGTATCTGATGTTCGTCGCGTTGCTGATGGGTGTGTTCTCGTATTTCAACCTGGGGCGCGAAGAAGACCCGTCGTTCACCATCAAAACCATGGTGATCCAGAGCAAATGGCCGGGGGCGACCCAGGAGGAAACCCTCAAGCAGATCACCGACAGGATCGAGAAAAAGCTCGAAGAGCTCGACTCCCTCGACTACGTGAAAAGCTACACGCGCCCCGGCGAATCGACGGTGTACGTGTACCTGCGCGACACCACCGGTGCCAAGGACATCCCGGAAATCTGGTACCAGGTGCGCAAGAAGATCAACGACATCAAATACCAGTTCCCGCAAGGCATACAGGGGCCGTCGTTCAACGACGAGTTCGGTGACGTCTTCGGGTCGATCTACGCCTTCACCGCCGACGGCCTGACCCAGCGTCAGTTGCGTGACTACGTGGAACAGGCCCGCATGGAAATTCGCGGTGTGCCGGGCCTGGGCAAGATCGAAATGGTCGGCCAGCAGGACGAAGTGCTGTACCTGAACTTCTCCACGCGCAAACTCGCAGCGCTCGGCATCGATGAGCGTCAGGTGGTGCAGAGCCTGCAATCTCAGAACGCGGTGACCCCGGCAGGTGTGATCGAGGCCGGGCCGGAGCGGATTTCGGTGCGCACGTCAGGGAAGTTCGCTTCGGAGAAAGACCTGGCCGAGGTCAACCTCAAGCTCAACGACCGCTACTATCGCCTGGCCGACGTTGCCGAAATCAGCCGGGGCTACGTCGATCCAGCCTCGCCGGAATTCCGCTTCAACGGCAAACCGGCCATCGGCCTGGCGATTGCCATGCAGAAAGGGGGCAACGTCCAGGCGTTCGGCAAGGCCTTGCACGCCCGTATTGACGAGTTGACCGCCGACCTGCCGGTGGGCGTCGGCATTTACAACGTGTCCGACCAGGCCGTGGTGGTCGAAGAGGCCGTCGGCGGTTTTACCAGCGCGCTGTTCGAGGCGGTGGTGATCGTGCTGCTGGTCAGCTTCGTCAGCCTTGGCGTGCGCGCCGGGCTGGTGGTGGCCTGCTCGATCCCGCTGGTGCTGGCGATGGTGTTCGTGTTCATGGAGTACAGCGGCATCACCATGCAGCGGATTTCCCTCGGTGCACTGATCATCGCCCTTGGCCTGCTGGTGGACGATGCGATGATCACCGTGGAAATGATGGTCACGCGCCTGGAGTTGGGCGAGACCAAGGAGCAGGCGGCGACATTCGCCTACACCTCTACGGCGTTCCCGATGCTCACCGGTACGCTGGTGACGGTGGCGGGCTTCGTGCCGATCGGCTTGAACGCCAGCTCGGCCGGTGAATATACCTACACCCTGTTTGCGGTGATTGCCTGTGCGATGCTGGTGTCGTGGGTGGTGGCGGTTCTGTTTGCGCCGGTGATCGGCGTGCACATTCTCAGCACCAAGGTGAAACCCCATGAAGGCGAACCCGGTCGCATCGGCAAGGCATTCAACGGCGGGCTGCTGTGGTGCATGCGCAATCGCTGGTGGGCCATCGGCATTACGGTGCTGTGTTTTGTGCTGGCGCTGTTTTGCATGCGCTTCGTGCAGAACCAGTTCTTCCCGTCGTCGGACCGACCGGAAATCCTGGTGGACCTGAACCTGCCGCAAAACGCCTCGATCGACGAAACCCGCCGGGCTGTCGATCGCCTCGAAGCCACGCTCAAGGACGACCCGGACATCGAGCGCTGGAGCACTTACATCGGGCAGGGCGCCATCCGTTTTTATCTGCCACTGGACCAGCAACTGCAGAACCCCTTCTACGCGCAGTTGGTGATCGTCAGCAAAGGCCACACCCGTGAGGCCATGATGCACAAGCTTCGCGAGCGCTTGCGCAACGACTTCGTCGGCATCGGCAGTTATGTCCAGGCACTGGAAATGGGTCCGCCGGTAGGGCGTCCGATCCAGTACCGGATCAGCGGCAAGGACATCGATCAGGTGCGCCGACATGCCATCGACCTGGCCACTGAGCTGGACAAGAACCCGCACGTTGGCGAGATCATCTACGACTGGAACGAACCGGGCAAAGTGCTGCGCATCGACATCGCCCAGGACAAGGCGCGGCAGTTGGGGTTGTCTTCCGAGGATGTGGCCAACCTGATGAACGGCATCGTCAGCGGCCAGTCGGTGACTCAGGTCGATGACGACATTTACCTGATCAACGTGGTCGGTCGTGCGGTGGATTCCGAGCGTGGAACGCCGGAAACCCTGCAGAACCTGCAAATCGTCACGCCGAACGGCACGTCGATTCCGCTGCTGGCGTTCGCCACGGTGCGCTACGAACTGGAGCAGCCGCTGGTGTGGCGTCGCGATCGCCTGCCGACCATCACCATCAAGGCGGCGATACGCGACGAGATCCAGCCGACGGACCTGGTGAAAATCCTCAAGCCGTCCATCGACGCGTTCGCAGCCAAACTGCCGGCGGGCTACAAGGTCGCCACCGGTGGTACGGTGGAGGAAAGCGGCAAGGCCCAGGGCCCGATTGCCAAGGTTGTGCCGCTTATGCTGTTCCTGATGGCGACCTTCCTGATGATCCAGTTGCACAGCGTGCAGAAGCTGTTCCTGGTGGCCAGCGTCGCGCCGCTGGGGCTGATCGGCGTGGTGATCGCGCTGGTGCCTACGGGGACGCCCATGGGCTTCGTGGCGATCCTCGGGATCCTCGCGTTGATCGGTATCATCATCCGTAACTCGGTGATCCTGGTGACCCAGATCGAGGAGTACGAGCAGAAGGGTTATGCGCCGTGGGATGCAGTGGTGCAGGCCACCGAGCATCGGCGTCGTCCGATCCTGCTGACCGCGGCGGCGGCGAGCCTGGGGATGATCCCGATTGCCCGGGAAGTGTTCTGGGGGCCGATGGCCTACGCGATGATCGGCGGGATCGTCATCGCCACCTTGCTGACGCTGCTGTTTTTGCCGGCGCTGTATGTGGCCTGGTACAAGATTCGCGAGCCGAAGAAAGAGGCTGTTTAAAAAGCGAGCGCTTCGCGCTCATCGCGAGCAAGCTCGCTCCCACAGGTGTACGCGGTCAACTGTGGGAGCGAGCTTGCTCGCGATGGCGTCGGGACTGACTACACAGCTTTACGCCACACACTCGCCAACCAAGGCTGTTGCTCCCGCGGCAGCCCGGCCGGCCGGTAGTAATGCTCCAACTCCACAAAACCCGCCTCGATCAGCAACTGCTGCCAGGCTGCCAGGTCGTGATACGACCCATAACGCGGCCCGTTCCAGCCTTCCTGATTCTCGCCACGGGGATTGGAACTGAACAACACCCCACCCGGTTTCAGCGTTCCCCACAACTGCTTCAACACCCGTGGTAGTTCCTGACGCGGAACATGAAACAACACTGCATTGGCAAAGATCCCGTCGAAACGCTCGGCCGGTAGATCGAGCTTCAGAAAGTCCTGCTGCCATACCTCGCAACCACTGTCGTCCCGGGCCATCTGCGCGAATTTTTCCGAACCGTCGAGACCGACGGCTGTGTGGCCCATGCGGGTGAACGTCTGCAAATCACGACCCGGTCCGCAGCCAAAATCGAGAATGTCGAAAGGCGCCTCAGCCTGGATGTGCCGCAACAGGGCATCGATGTTCTGGCTGACGTCGTGATCGCGCGTCCCTTCACGGAAACTTTCGGCCACCGCGTTGTAGTGGCCCAGGGTCGTGGTGGTGATCTGTTCGAGGTCGATGGGTGTTTGTTTCATGGTCGGCTGCGCAGGCAATTTGGATTCACCGAATATACGCCATGGCGCCGGGGGCTGCTGCGCAGCCCATCGCGAGCAGGCTCGCTCCCACAGATATCCACGGTCAACTGTGGGAGCGAGCTTGCTCGCGATGGCGGTGGCACAGACAACCGATGATTAAAGTCAGACTCAGCCCTTTTTCATCCCCAAACACTCAATGGAGTGATCCACCATCGCCTTGGCAATCTCCAGCAAATGCCAGATCGAGTACACCATCGCCCGGTCGGCACCCTTGAGCTGATCGCCACACTGATACGCCGTGACCGAAGCACAACGCAGCAGGTCGGCGACATAGAGCTGGGTGTCTTCGAAGCTCACGTCCTTGCTGACGTTGTAGAAGCGCATTTCATCGGGTGGTGCGGGTTGTTTGCCGGTGAGGTAGAAATCGATGGCGCGGTAGAGCGCTGAGCGGTCCCTGAGCGGGTCTTCGGTTGGGGTTTCGGGGGGCGGATCGGGAACGGATTTTTTCATTGGTAAAACTCCTAGAGCTAATTGGAGCCAACCGATGTCGCGACTAAACGAGCAGGGGTGGCGGCTGCACGCAGGTTAGTCGACCGGTCTCTAGGCAACCCGGCGCACCCGAGGGTGCCCTGCGCACAGCCACCATAACGTTCAGGCAATGAAAACACCTGGAATGAGGTGGCGCTGTGCGCCTAGAAAGATCCGGGCGACTAAACCCGATCACTGATGAGCAGTGACGGACCGAGACTAGCCACGGGAATTGGCAGGCGCAAGCGAGCGAAATGATCTAGGAAATGTCCTGCAAAGGAAAGGGAACGAGCCTGCAAAACCGCTGATTTTCCTGTACGAAAACTTCCCTCCAAAGACCAATGATGACCTGTGGCAAGTGAGCTTTTGTGGCGAGGGGGCTTGCCCCCGCTGGGTCGCGAAGCGGCCCTAAAACCATTCAATGAGGTGCGTCACCTGTAACTTCTTACAGTTTCGGTCTGGCCCAAAAAGGCCCAGTCTGTCCTCAGTCAAAGCGAAGGACCGCCAATTCCGTGAACGCTCATCACCACACCGCGACACCGACGTTGTCGGTCATTGACCCGCGCACTCTGGCGGTGCGCAGCGTCGGTTATTGCCGCCACCCGGACAGCTCGGTGATTGATCCACGCATCACCCGGCAACGCTTTGACATGACTGGGCATTTGGTCGAGTCCTGGGACCCACGGTTGTGGGGCACGGCGCCGCAGCCGAACCTGACCACGATCTACGGCTTGAGCGGCCAACCGTTGCTGACGGACAGCGTCGACGCCGGATGGCAATTGAGTTTGCCAGATCAGGCGGGTTCGCCCTGTTCGTTCTGGGATGCGCGCGGGAGCCAGCGCCACACCGAGTTCGACGAACAGCAGCGGCCGATCACCGTCACCGAACAGGCTGCGGGAGAGCTGCCACGCGTGGTGGAGCGCTTGACCTACGGAGATTCCGGTCCTGCTTTCGCCGAGCACAACCAATGCGGGCAGTTGATCCGTCATGACGATCCGGCCGGTGTTCAAACCCTCCCCGTCTATGGGCTTGCCGGCGCCGTGCTGGTGGAAGATCGACGCTTCCTCGCAGAGCTGGAAACACCCGATTGGCCCTTGGACATCGATGAGCGCGAGACGTGGCTGGAAGCTCAATCGTTCATCACCCATCACACCTACAATCCCGGCGGAGAGCTTCAGCGACTAATCGATGCGATGGGTAACGTTCGCACCTTTGGCTACGACGTGGCCGGCAAATTGAGTGGAGCCTGGCTGCAAATGGCTGACTCCGGAAAACCGCCGCAACGCCTGGTCAGCGCCATCCGCTACAACGCCCTCGATCAGGTCGAAAGCGAAACCGCCGGCAATGGTGTGCTGACCCACGCTGAGTACGCTGCCGATGACGGCCGGTTGATCCGGCTGACGGCGGCGGTCGGCAACCAGCCCCCCTTGCAGGACCTGAATTACGTCTACGACGCGGTCGGCAACATCGTCGAGTTGCAAGACCTGGCCCAACCAGTGACCCATTTCAACAATCAGCGCATCGACCCGATTAACCGCTACCGCTACGACAGCCAGTATCAACTGGTCGAAGCCCGGGGTTGGGAGGTCAGCCAGCCGAGCCATGGCCCGGCCCTGCCAATACTGCTGCCCACACCGCTGGACCCCAACCAACGGCGCAATTACACCCAAAGCTTCGAGTATGACCGGGGCGGGAATTTGATCACCCGCCAGCACAGCGGTGCCCCCGGTTTCTCGATGTTCACTTCGGCGTTGAATAATCGAAGTCTCGCGCAACGTGAAGACGGCTCGCTGCCAGGCGAGCCTGAAATCGCTTTGGGTTTCGACGCCTGTGGCAATCAATGGGAATTGCAACGCGGCCAAGCCATGGACTGGGATATCCGTAATCAGTTGAGCCGCGTCACGTTGGTCAAACGCGAAACCGAGCCTGACGACTACGAATGCTACCGCTACGACCGCCCCGGCCATCGCTTGCGCAAAGTGGGATTCGCCCAAAGCAGCGGCCGTACCCTGCGCACCGAGGTCCGTTACCTCCCCGGTCTGGAAATCCACCACCAGGCCGATGGAGAAGAACATCACGTCATCAGCGTCGAAGCCGGGCGCAGCAACGTGCGGGCGCTGCACTGGCCCGAAGGCGCGCACGATGACCAACTACGTTACAGCCTCAGCGATCACCTCGGTGCCAGCACCTTGGAACTGGACGAAGAAGCCGGCGTGCTGACTCAGGAACACTATTACCCCTTTGGTGGCACAGCCTGTTGGGCAGGGAAAAGTGCGTTGGTGGCGAAATACAAAACCATTCGCTATTCAGGAAAAGAGCGGGATGCGACGGGGTTTTATTACTATGGGTATCGGTATTACGCGCCTTGGTTGCAGCGCTGGGTTAATCCGGACCCTGCGGGGGATATTGATGGATTGAATATATTCAGATTTACGAAAGGAAATCCCACCTCTGGTATCGATATCGATGGATTGCAATACGCTGAATCCACTCTGGATACTGCATACCCAACTTCTAGTGCGGGGGGGAAATTCAAAATACAAAGATGGGGTAGTGATCAAGAGTGGCGGGCGATAGGGGCCGCTTTTTCTGATATGACATTGCTCACAAATGTTCCGGAAATAGATATGACCGAATACGTCAAGAGTTTTGATGCATTGACCGATTTCGAAAAAATATCTATTAGGCTTTGGGCTGGCGTTCCAACTAATCACGTTTATCATGACGCTGCAAGTGATGCGGGTTATGGCGACCCTGTTAACTACGAGATAAATATTCGTTTGGCAAAATCACTCCCTTTGCCTTCAAGAGTTCAGGCTGTATATGAACATGTGCAAACAGGAATATCTCGACTCCCAAAGTATCCAGCTACCCTGCTACGTACAGTTGAACATGGCCCTCTTCGTCTCTCGCCTTGGGGGACAAATATAAATATTGGGGATGTAGTATCCAACGGTCCTTTACTCATGGCCGCGTCGGAGTCTAACAATTACGCTGGGTTTCTGACTAGCAAGCCAGCCCTAAAGGATACTACTGAGCTTGCCCACTATTTAATTGACTCACAAACAGCCAGCCCATTGGTATGGAATATAGCTTCTCCCTCACGAAATGAAGGTGAGTGGTTGTTCTCGCCAAATAGAGACTTTCTGGTCACGGAAATAGTACGAGTAACGCGAGTTAAAGATGCAGAGGGCAACTCAAAAGGGGGCTTGGCGAGAACTGGTGTCGTATTGAAGGAAATAAAAAGTAAGAAGGGTTCTGTGAAAAATATATTCACAGGCGCCGGTATTGCACGTTAGATAATAACTTTGCGTTGATTGTAAGGTCGTATAAATAGTTGTTTAGAACTGCACACTGCAGAGGCGCTCACTCAGGCCTCTGAGATACCCATCGTTTGCGCAAAGTGAGATTTGCCCACAGCTGCGACCGAACTCTACGCCCGGAAGCTCGTAATCTACCGGGTCTGGAAACCCACCGCCAGGTCGACGGTAAAGAGCATCATGCCAGCAGCCTCGAAGCCGGACGTAGCCGCGTGTGCCTATTGTATTGGCCCGAAGGTTATCACGACTATCTATGGTGCTACAGCCTCGGCGATCATTTCGGCTCGGGCACGCTGGAGTTGGACGAAGAGGCGGGCGTGCTGACTCAGGAACACTATTACCACCTTTGGTGGCATGGATTCTATCTGGCCTTTATATGTTCGAGGCTAATGGTTAATTATAGCCTTTATCTTGTTTCGATTGATCATCTTTTATTCAACCCCCGAGCCAACCGATCCCCACCCAACTGAATCACCGCCACCAACGCCACCAGCAACACAATCACCGTCAACATGATCTGGCTATCAAACCGCTGATACCCATACCGATAGGCAATATCTCCCAGTCCACCGGCACCAATCGCCCCGGCCATGGCCGATGAGTTGATCATCGTCACCAGGGTAATCGTGAACCCGCCGACAATCCCAGGCAGCGCTTCAGGTAACAACACATGCCAAACAATGTGCCAGCGCCGGCAACCCATGGCTTGCGCCGCTTCGATCAATCCATGATCGACCTCGCGCAAACTGACTTCGGCAATGCGCGCAAAGAACGGCGTGGCCGCGATGGTCAACGGCACCACGGCCGCCCAAACGCCATACGTGGTGCCGACGATGAGCCGGGTGAACGGAATCAATGCCACCATCAAAATCAGGAAAGGAACCGAGCGAAACAGGTTCACAAACGCACCCAACACGCGGTTCAGCGCCGGGGCTTCGTAGATGCCGCCCTTGGAGCTGGTGACCAGGATCACCGCCAGCGGAATACCCGCCAACAGCGCGATCAGCGACGACACGCCGACCATCAAAAACGTGTCGATAAAACCCTGCAGCAAGCGATCAAACCACATAACCCAGCACCTCCACCTGTTGCGCCCATTGGCCGGCGCGTTGACGCAATTCTTCGGCACCGAGGGATGAACCCGTCACTGCCAGCAGCAGTTGCCCGAGCGCATGCCCCTGAATCCGTTCCACGCCGCCTTGCAGCAATCGCACGCGGCCACCCAGGGCGCTGAACAGTGCCGCCAGGTCAGGCTCGTTGCGTTGGTTGCCGGTGAACTGCAAGCGCAGGACCACGGCGGCGTCCGAGGACTTAGGCTGCGGCTGCAGACGGCTTTGCAGTTCTTTCGGCAATGCGTGTTGCAACGGCGCCAGCAACGTCTTGCTGACCTCATGTTGTGGATTGCCGAACACTTCCCACACCGGCCCCTGCTCGACGATGCGCCCGTGTTCGAGGACGACTACGCGATCACAGATCTCGCGGATCACCGCCATCTCGTGGGTGATCAAAACGATGGTCAGCCCCAGGCGTTGATTGATCTCGCGCAGCAGGCCGAGGATCGATTGCGTGGTCTCCGGGTCCAGTGCCGAGGTGGCTTCGTCGCACAGCAGGATTTGCGGGTCATGCACCAGCGCCCGGGCGATGCCCACGCGCTGTTTCTGCCCACCGGACAATTGCGCCGGGTAAGTCTTGTGTTTGGCCTGCAAGCCGACCAGCTCGAGCAATTCACGGACTTTCTGCTCGCGTTGTTCCTTGGGCACACCGGCGACTTTCAGCGGCAACTCGACGTTCTGCCAAACGGTCTTGGCCGACATCAGATTGAAGTGCTGGAAGATCATGCCGATACGCCGACGCAGTGCCACCAGGCGGTCTTCGTCGAATTCGCCGATGTCGACCTGATCGATCAGCACCCGACCGCTACTCGGTTGCTCCAGGCGATTGATGGTGCGAATCAGTGACGACTTGCCGGCGCCGCTGCGGCCGATGATGCCGAACACTTCGCCGCGCTGGATCGCCAGGTCGATACCGTGCAACGCGGCCACCGGGCCTTGCTGGCCGTTGTAGGTTTTGCCCAGGCCGATGAAGCGCACGTGGGCATGGTTGAGTTCGGGATGCAGCTCGGTGCGCTCGGCGCTTTGCGGCTCTGGAATCTCCAGTCGCCGTTGGATGGCAGCGGTCATGCTCAGCTTTCCCAACCGGCTTGATAGAGCTTGCCGTGAGCTTTATCCAGTGCGGCGCGCACCGCGGGTGAGTGCTGGTAGATGTCGACGAACCTGATCAGGCGCGGGTCGGCTTTGCTCTTCGGCTGGATCACGAACTGAATCACGTATTCCTTGTGATCGAGGCCGTCGAACAGCAGCGCGGAGCCCGCGTCGAAGGTTTTCGACAAGCGAATGTAGGCCGGGTAGCCCTGCACCAGATCGGCATCGTCATAGGCGCGTACCAGTTGCACGGCTTCGACCTGGAGGATCTTGATTTTTTTCGGGTTGGCGATGATGTCTTCTTCGGTGGCTTTGTAGCCGACACCGGGCTTGAGGGTGATCAGGCCTGCCTTGGCCAGCAGTTGCAAGCCTCGACCGCTGTTGATCGGGTCGTTGGCGATGGCCACGCTGGCGCCTTGCGGCAGTTCGTCGAAGCTTTTGTATTTCTTCGAGTAGAGGCCGACGTTGTTGATGATCCCCGGCGCGAACGGCACCAGGTCGAAACCCGAGGCGGCCTTGGCGTTTTCCAGGAACGGGATGTGCTGGAAATAGTTCACGTCGATATCGCCGGCGGCGAGGCTGACGTTCGGCGCGATCCAGTCTGTGAACTCCACCAGCTCGACTTTCAGGCCTTGTTTGGAGGCCTCTTCGACGGCTGCTTCAAGGGGAATGGCGAAAGCGGCGGTGGTGCCGATTTTCAGCGGCGCGTCGGCGGCGAAAACCGCAGAGCTGAACAGGCCGAGGGCCAGGGCCAGTGCTTTGACTGGGTGAGAGAGGTAGTTCTTTTTCATGATGAGTTGTCCAGTCAGTGCATAAGGTTTGTGTTGTTTGGTCGGGCCTCTTCGCGAGCAAGCCCGTTCCCACATTTGGAATGCATTCCCCTGTGGGAGCGGGCTTGCTCGCGAAGCTTTTAGCGGCGGTAAGCCGAACCCGTATGTTGCTCAGGCAGATGCGCCTCCCGCTGAAACAGCTTTTCGCGCAAGGTGCCGCTGTCGTACGCAGTCTTGTACGACCCCCGCCGTTGCAACTCGGGAATCACCAGCTCAATGAAATCCTCATAGCTTTCCGGGGTGACGATGCGGGTCAGGTTGAAGCCATCCAGCCCGGTTTCGGCGATCCACGATTCCAGCTCATCCGCCACTTGCTGCGGTGAGCCGACCACGGTGATGTAGCGACCGCCGAGGGCGTGTTGTTCGAGCAATTTGCGCCGGGTCCAGTCGTTGTTTTGCAGGTGTTTGGTGGCGGACTGGATCGCGTTGCTCTTCACGTACTGGATCGGTTCGTCGATTTCATAGTGGGAAAAATCGATCCCGGTGGACGCCGAAAAGTGCGCCACGCCGGCCTCGGCACTGGCGTAGCTCAGGTACTCGGCGTGCTTGGCCCAGGCCAGCTCTTCGGTGGCGCCGACGATCACATTCAGGCCCATGAACACCTTGATGTCCTCGGGATTGCGCCCGGCTTCGACGGCGCTGGCGCGCACTTTGTCCACCTGCACCTTGGTCGATGCCTTGGTCTGGCCACTGATGAACACGCACTCGGCATGCCTCCCGGCGAACAGCAAACCGCGATCCGAACTGCCGGCCTGGAACAGCACCGGCGTGCGCTGGGGCGAGGGTTCGCAGAGGTGATAGCCCTCGACCTGATAGAACTCGCCCTTGTGTTCGACCTTGTGCACTTTCTCGGGCTGCGCATAGATCCGCTGCTGTGGATCGTTCAGCACCGCACCGTTTTCCCAGCTGCCTTCCAGGAGTTTGTAGAGCACCTCCAGGTACTCGTCGGCCTGGTCGTAGCGGCGGTCATGCTCGACCTGTTCGCTCAGACCCATGGCCTTGGCGGCACTGTCGAGGTAGCCGGTGACAATGTTCCAGCCGACCCGGCCACGGCTGAGGTGATCCAGCGTCGACAGGCGTCGGGCGAACAGGTACGGCGCTTCGTAGGTGAGGTTGGCGGTCAGGCCGAAACCGAGGTTTTTCGTCACCGCGGCCATGGCTGAAACCAGCAACAGCGGGTCGTTGACCGGCAGCTGGATCGACTCTTTCAACGGCACGTCCACCGAACTCTGGTAGACGTCGTAGACCCCGACGATGTCGGCGATGAACAGGCCGTCGAACAGCCCGCGCTCGAGCAATTGCGCCAGTTCGGTCCAGTATTCGATCGTGTTGTAGCGGGTGGACGTGTCGCGCGGGTGCGTCCACAAACCGTGGTTGATGTGCCCGATGCAGTTCATGTTGAAGGCATTGAGCAGGATCTTTTTTTTAGCCATTCAGATGGTCCCCCGTAGTGGCGGGTTTTCATCGTTGAGGTAGTAGTTGCCCACGGCGTGGTACTTCCAGCGCACCGGGTCGTGCAGGGTGTGCACCCGGGCGTTGCGCCAGTGGCGGTCGAGACCGTGTTCGATCAAGGTCGCCTGGCTGCCGGCCAGTTCGAACAGCGTGCTGCCGGCTGCCAGGGAGATTTCGGTGCTCAGGGCGCGGGCTTCGGCGACGGCAATCGACGCGGCTGCGACGGTCTCGGCGTTTGTGTCGGCCTGGGCGTTGTCGAGGTATTCGCCGGCACGCTCCAGCAGTGCCTCGGCGGCGTGCAGGCGAATGCTCAGGTGGCCGAAGCTCTTGAGGGTCAGTGGATCGTCCGTGGCTTTTTCGTGGGTGGCGTCGATCCATGGCCGGGTTTTGCTGCGCACGAAGTGCAGTGCGTCTTCATACGCGGCGCGGGCGATGCCGGTGTCGATGGCGGCATGGAGAATTTGCGCCAGCGGGCCGACCGGGGTCGGGCGTTCGAAGGCGCTTTGAAAGGGGATGACATCTTCGGCCGCGACGTAGACGTCTTCGAACACCACCGAACCGCTGCCGGTGGTGCGCTGGCCGAAGCCGCTCCAGTCGTCGATCACTGTCAGGCCTTTACTGTTGCGTGGGACGAACGCCAGTTGCTGCACACCGTTTTCATCCACCACCGAGGTGGGAATGCGCTGGGCGTAAATCGCGCCCGTGGCGTAGAACTTGCGACCATTGATGCGATAGCCGCTGCCATCGCGGGTCAGGCTGGTGATGCGATCGTGGGCGGTTTTGGTGCCGAGTTCGGCGAGGGCATTGCCGAAGCGCTGGCCGGCCAGCACTTCGGCATAAAGACGTTTTTTCTGCTCGTGGCTGCCGTTCACGCGCAGCACTTCGAGGGCATAAAAATGGTTCTGCGGTATTTGCCCCAGCGAGCCGTCGGCCTGGGCGATCAGGGCGATGACCTTGGCCAGGGTGACGTTGGAAACACCGGCGCCGCCATATTCCTTTGGCATGCTGATGCCCCACAGGCCCGAGCGGGAAAACACTTCCAGTTCCGGGTGTGGCAAGCGGCGCTCGCGGTCGCGCAGGGCGCTGTCGCGTTTGAAATCTTCGGCCAGATCGCTGGCGACAATCAGGGCTTGCTCATCGCTGGTGATGACCGCGACGTGTTGAGAAATGCTCATGTGCTTCTCCAGATGTCTGGTCGTTAAATCCAGGAATGACGATTAGGCAGCGTGCCGTTGAGGCGATAGGCGCCGATGGCGTGGTATTTCCAGCGCACCGGATCGTGCAGCGTGTGCACCCGGGCATTGCGCCAGTGGCGGTCGAGGTTGAATTCGGCGAGGGTGGCGCGGCTGCCGGCCAGTTCGAACAGCTTTTCGCTGGCCAGCAACGAAATCTCGGTGGTCAGCACTTTGGCTTCGGCCACGGCAATCGAGGCGCGGGCGGCGGATTCGGCGCTGAGCGGTGCGGTGCTGACTTCATCGAGCACCTGCCCGGCCTTTCGCAGCAGCGCTTCGGCGGCGTGCAGTTCGATTTTCAGTTTGCCGATATCGGCGATCACGTACAGGTCATCGCTGGCCCGCTCGACCTTGGCGTCGATCCACGGCCGGGCGCGGGTTTTCACGAAGTCGATGGCGTCGTCGATGGCGCCCCGGGCGATACCGGCGTCGATAGCCGCCTGAATCAGTTGGGAGACGGCGCCCTGGATGTTCGGCGTGTCGTTGATCCGCCAGTTATCCACCACCAGTTCGGGATCGACCTGCACGTTGTTGAGCAAAATCGTGCCGCTGGCGGTGGTGCGCTGACCAAAGCCGGACCAGTCATCGACGATGCGCAATCCCGGCGTGCCGCGACGGATGAACGCCAGCACTTGTTTGCCGTCGTCGTTCAATGCCTTGACCGCAACCCAATGGGCGAAAAGTGCACCGGTGGAATAGAACTTCTGGCCATTGAGGACGCCGTCGGCGGTGAGGCGAGCCTTCAGCTCCAGGGTGTTTTTGGTGCCGCGTTCCGGCCCGGCATTGCCGATGCGCCAGCCATCGAGGACGCTTTTGAACAGTTGCCTTTTCTGCGCTTCGGTGGCGCTGCCGAGGATCAGGTTAAGAATGCCGAACTGGTTTTGCGGGATCTGCCCAAGGGCCGGGTCGGCGGCGGAAATGATCGCGAAGACCTCGGCCAGGGTGACGAACGAAACCTGCGGGCCACCGTACTCACGGGGGATGGAAATGCTGCCCAGGCCGCTGCGGGTGAACAGTTCGATTTCAGACCATGGGAGCATGCGCAACTGGTCACGCTTGGCCGCTTGCAGGCGCGCAACGTGCGCCAGTTCGTGGGCCGCCTTGATGGCTTGGGCGTCGTTGCGCAAGACTTGTGCGGGCAACAACAACGGGGCGATGTCCAGGTCACTCTGGACGATTGCATCTGCCAGACTGGACATCAGTGCCACTCCTTGGCTGCTCGCAATGCCCTGGCGATCTGCACTGGGGTGATTGTGTTCCGGACCATACCTACCTCACATCTCATGGAAGCGCCGCTTGTGGCCGCGCATGAAAACAAGAATGTCCGGTGGTCCGGTTTATATACCCTAAACGTGTATAAATATTTTATAAACTAACTTTTAGGAATATGAATAGAAGGTGTTCTGGGGGGGGCAAGCCCCCTCGCCACAAAAACACGGTGGGCGCAGTCACTGCCGCCGCTGTCTGCAGGGCTCAGCAGCCTTGAGATGCTGTTTCTTCGGGACTTTCACATAAGGATTGGCGCAACCGATCTTCAGCGTGCGGGCCGGTGCCCAGCGGGAGTTGTTGCCTACCCTGTCGAGAATGCAGTACGTCACTTCCAGGTGCAGATCTTCGCCTGCTTCGAGGATGATGGCCGGCGGTATCCAGACGTGGATCGGCTGGCCTACATCGGCGGACTTGAGCGGTGGCAGATCCATGCGCACATCGCCCCAGCGCAGGGTGATCTCGTCGTCGACGGCCATGTTCAGGTACGGCTCGATGGTCAAGGGAACACCGCGTTTGACCTGACTCGGATTGACCCCCTGACGGCAAATCGCTTCGGGAATGCTCACTGGTGCCAGGCACTGGTTTTCATCGCCGCACAGCGCCGAGGGTTGGCCGCCTGGACAGTCGAGTTTGATCTGTACGTTTTGACTGGCCGATACCGCCGGACCCCGGCCAATCTGCATGACCCGGTAGTGAATGCGCGAAGTACCGTTGGCGACAAAACTCTCAGGCACCCGCAACTGCACCGGTCGGCCGACATCGCTGGCCGTCAGCACGCGGGAGGCCACGTAGCAGTTGTCCCAGAACAGTTCGACCAGGTCTCCTGAGTCCATGGCGGGGTAGGGCGCCACATCGATCAGCAGGTGCGCCGCGCAGGTGACGTTGATGCCGGCCTTGTTCGATCGCGCCAGGGTCGGGGCCGCAAGCCTGGATGTGTTCGAGGTGCTATTCATGAAGTCTCCTTGAAGTCTTGCAACGAAGTCCGTTTCTGGAATATCAAAAACCAATAATCGAACAGAAAAACCATTCATTACTTTGAGCGGAAATAATGATTTAAATGTGAAGGGTGTCGCTGGCTGGAGACTAGATAAGAGTCAGGGAGATCAGGTGTCAATAAGATTTATTAGTTATGGTGGTTGTGTGGCGCTATTCAGAAAGTTCCTACGGATCCAAGTAATTAAACCATGTCTGTTCGTCGAGTTTTTCTGCTGAAGGCACGGAAATAAGGGCGGACTGTTGCAAGTCGTGGGCACCGTCTTGCGATAGAAGATCTGATTTAATTGTCACTGTTTAATTGTTGTGATGCATATATTTGTACCGCGCACGCGTACAGGATATGCATGTTAAATAGATGGGTTTGATTTGGTATTAATGAAGCGTATTTCGAGGGGTATCACTTCCGTCCATGGAAGTTTACCGTTGTTACGCAGGGTTTTTAGTTGTGTGCGTTATTCAGGAACTTGCTCAGGAACTGTCGGGTTCGCTCTTCTTTCGGGTTGGCAAACAACGCCTTCGCTTCGCCTTGTTCGACGATCACGCCCTTGTCGAAAAACACCACACGGTTGGCCACGTCCCGGGCAA
Organism: Pseudomonas sp. GNP012; assembly: GCF_054343835.1. NCBI lineage: Bacteria > Pseudomonadati > Pseudomonadota > Gammaproteobacteria > Pseudomonadales > Pseudomonadaceae > Pseudomonas > Pseudomonas sp. GNP012. The sequence continues at coordinate 5,679,451 of NZ_JBTGUU010000001.1, forward strand.
AACCCATTTCGTGGGTGACGATCACCATGGTGCGCTTCTCTTCGGCCAGGCCGCGGATGGTCGCCAATACCTCGCCCACCAGTTCCGGGTCGAGGGCCGAGGTCGGCTCATCGAACAGGATCACTTCGGGCTCCATTGCCAGCGCCCGGGCAATCGCCACGCGCTGTTGCTGGCCACCGGAGAGGCGACGCGGGTAAGCGTCCTCCTTGCCCGCCAGACCGACCTTGGCCAAGAGTTTTTTACCCAGGGCTACAGCATCGGCGTGCGGGGTCTTCTTGACCACGATCGGGCCTTCGATGACGTTTTCCAGGGCGGTGCGATGGGGGAACAGGTTGAAGTTCTGGAACACGAAGCCCACGTGCTGGCGCAAACGTCGCACCAGGCTCTGCTGTTGGTTCAGGGGCCGGCTGGTATCGATCTCGATATCGCCGACCTTGATCCGGCCGCTGGTGGGTTCTTCCAGAAAATTCAGGCAGCGCAGAAAGGTGGTCTTGCCCGAACCGCTAGGGCCGATGATCGCGACCACCTCGCCTTCCTTGACCTCAAGATCGATGCCATTGAGCACGACTTGACCCTTGAACTGCTTTGTCAGTTTTTCCACGACAATCATGGGGTCAGGACTCCTGGTCGTGCCGATTGACCCGCGCTTCCAACTGGTTCTGCAGGTGCGACAGCACCGTGGCCAGGACCCAGTAGATCAGTGCGGCGGCAAGATACATGGTGAAGATTTCGAAGGTGCGGGCGGTGATCAGTTGCGCCTGACGGAACAGCTCCGGCACCTGGATGGTAGCGGCCAGCGCCGTGTCCTTGACCAGCGAAATGAAGCTGTTGCCCAGCGGCGGCAATGCGGTGCGCATGGCCTGCGGCAGGATGGCCCGGCGCAGGGTTTGCGCGCGGGTCATGCCGATACTGGCAGCGGCTTCCCACTGGCCGCGCTCGATGGAGCTGATCGCGGCACGCAGGATTTCGCAGGCGTAGGCGGCCATGTTAAGCGAGAAGCCGATCAGGGCCGCCGGCAGCGGATCAAGTTCCAGACCCAATTGCGGCAAGCCGTAATAGATCACGAACAGTTGCACCAGCAACGGCGTGCCGCGAAAGAACGACACGTAGATGCGGGCGATCCAGCTCACCAGTTTGAAGCGCGACAGGCGCATCAGCGCCAGGCCGAACCCCATCACCAGGCCGAAGAACATCCCGCCCAGGCTGAGGATGACCGTGTAGTACGCGCCCTTGAGCAGAAAGGGCACGGAGTCCAGTGCGAGTTGGAAAGCTTCTTCCATTATTGAGTGACGTCAGCGCTGAAGTATTTTTCCGAAAGCTTTTTCAGCGTACCGTCGGCACGCAGCTTGTCGATCGCCTTGTTCACTGCGGCCAGCAGTTCAGGCTCGCCTTTGCGCAGGGCAATACCGGCTTCCTGACGGGAGAACGCGTCACCGGCGGCGGTGGTGTCCTTGGCCTTCTTGGCGTATTCCAGTGCAGCCAGGCGGTCGATCAGTATGGCGTCGATACGGCCGACACGCAGGTCCTGGAACTTGGTCGGATCATCTTCATAGGTGCGGACATCGGCAGTCGGCACGTTGGCTTTCACCCACTGTTCATAGTTGGTGCCCAGGCCTACGCCGACTTTCTTGCCACCCAGGTCGGCAGCGGTCTTGATGTTCAGCTCGGCGGCCTTCTTGGTCAGCACCAGCGCCTGGATACCGGAAACAGTGTACGGCTCGGAGAAGTCGTACTTCTTCTTGCGCTCTTCGGAGATGGTCACCTGGTTGATCACGGCGTCCAGACGCTTGGATTCCAGGGCCGCGAGGATGCCGTCCCATTTGGTCGGTTGCAGTTTGACCTTGACGCCCAGCTCTTTGGCCAGGGCTTCGGAGAACTCGACTTCGAAGCCGGTCAGTTTGCCGTCGGCATCGACGAAACTGAACGGTGGGTAAGTGCCTTCCAGGCCAACGTTGATCACGCCGGCGTCCTTGATTTTTTGCAGTTGCTCACCGGCAACGGCTTGGCCAATCAGGCCGGCGCTCAGTGCCAGGCCCAGCGAGCCCACCAGCAGATTGCGACGTAGTGCGGAAAAATTCATGACAAGCCCCTGTGTTTTCTTATGGAAGACGCTTTAGGAAAGTTGGCAAATTCGGGAATCGGACGACTGCGATATCCTGCCCTAATGCAGCTTATGCGTCTCGCTGCAAATTCGCCTGCGGCGTGAATATAAGACGCCGCCGTTAGATAGGAAAATAATAAATATTCTTTTTGTTATGCGTTAAATGAATATGTGGTGATTGTGAGAAAAGATCGCAGCCTTCGGCAGCTCCTACATGGATTGGCATTCACCTGTAGGAGCTGCCGCAGGCTGCGATCTCTTGATCTTCCGAATCGGTTACAGAAAATCCTTATAGGCAAACAACGCCGGCGCCCCGCCAGTGTGCAGGAAGATGATCGGACCTTCGTCGAAACGCTGACGCCCGATCCCGTCCAGCAGGCCCGCCATGGCCTTGCCAGTGTAGACCGGGTCCAGCAGCAAGCCTTCCTGACTCGCCAGCAGCTTCACCGCTGCCAGTGTTCCGGCATTCGGCTCGCCATAACGTGGGGCGAAGTATTCATCCCACAGCTCAACCTTGAACGCGTCCGGCAGGTCCACGCCCAGCAGTTCGGCAGTGCGTTCAGCCAAACCTTGAACCTTTGGCCGCTGGTCTTCATCGCTGCGTGAGACCGTCACGCCGATCACTGGCAGCTCCGGCAGTGCTTCACTCAAGGCCAGTGCCAGACCGCTGTGGGTACCGGCACTGCCCGAGGCCAGGACCACGGCGGCGAACGTCAGGCCGGTGTTCTTTATCTGTTCGGCCAGTTCCAGCCCGGCACGTACGTAGCCGAGTGCGCCCAGCGCGTTGGAGCCTCCGATCGGCACCAGGTACGGCTTCTTGCCGTTGCTGCGCAGTCTGTCGGCCAGGGCCTGCAGTTGTTCGTCGGCGTTATCGAGGTTTTCCACCAGTTCGACCTTGGCATCGAACAGGTCGAGCAGCAGGCGGTTGCCGTTGCCGGTGTAATTGTTGTCATCGGTGCCGAGGGGGTTTTCCAGAAGAGCTACGCAGCCCAAACCCAGTTTCGCCGCAATGGCGGCCGTCTGGCGCACGTGGTTCGATTGCAGCGCGCCGGCGGTGATCAAGGTGTCGGCGCCCTGGGCCAGCGCATCGGCGGCCAGGTATTCGAGTTTGCGCAGCTTGTTGCCGCCCATTGCCAGCGGCGTCAGGTCATCGCGTTTGACGTACAGGTCGCGACCCAGCCAGGTCGACAGGCGTTCGAGTTTTTCCAGGGCGGTGGGTTGACCGAGCAGGTCGAGGCGGTTAAAGCGGGCAAGCTGTTGTTTGATCATGGGTCCGTACTGGCCGTGGAAGATCTCAGGACTATAGGCACGCGAAAAAGGCTGGGCAACCGTCAATTGCTTATAGCTAATCGTAATGAGCACAGCATTATTGGTTCTTAATTTGCCCCGCTGCCCTTGCCGTAAAGTAATCGCCGTCAGTGCGGCCAGACAGTCCGGTCGCCCGTGAGGAGTTTTTACCGTGAGTGAGCGTTCCAGCCATTGGCAATTGCAGACCATCGTCAGCCAACTGCGCACCGCGCGTGAGCAGTGGCGAGCGCAAAATGGCCGGGCCAGTACCGAGCAGGGCGGTCGCGAGTTGCCCTCCCGGGCGGCCATGGCAGAGATTCTCGAAGCCTTGTGCGGTGCGCTGTTCCCGATGCGCCTGGGGCCGGTTGACCTGCGCGAAGAGAGTGAAGATTTCTACGTCGGCCACACGCTGGATGTGGCGTTGAATGCGTTGTTGGCCCAGGCGCGACTCGAATTGCGCTATGCCGCGCGCCACGGTGCCCAGGCCGATACCGAAGTCGAAGCCAAGACCATCCAGATCATCCAGGACTTCGCCCTCGCCCTGCCGGGCTTGCGCAGCCTGCTGGACACCGACGTACTGGCGGCCTATCACGGCGACCCGGCGGCGCGCAGTGTCGATGAAGTGCTGTTGTGCTACCCGGGGATCCTGGCGGTGATTCACCATCGGCTGGCCCACCATTTGTACCGTGCCGGGCTGCCGTTGCTGGCGCGTATCAGCGCGGAAATCGCCCACTCGGCCACGGGCATCGACATTCACCCCGGCGCGCAGATCGGCCGCAGTTTCTTCATCGACCACGGCACCGGCGTGGTGATCGGCGAAACCGCGATCATCGGCGAGCGCGTGCGGATTTATCAGGCCGTGACCCTGGGCGCCAAGCGTTTCCCGGCGGACGAAGACGGTCAGTTGCAGAAAGGCCAGCCTCGGCATCCGATTGTCGAGGATGACGTGGTGATTTATGCCGGGGCGACGATTTTGGGGCGGATCACCATCGGCCAGGGTTCGACTATTGGCGGCAACGTCTGGCTGACCCGCAGCGTGCCGGCGGGCAGCAACCTGACCCAGGCGAATCTGCAGCATGAAGATGGGGCGCAGAAGTAGCCTCCTGAATCTTCGCTGACTGTACTGGCCTCTTCGCGAGCAGGCTCGCTCCCACAATGGATCTCTGGTGCCCACAATGTTGTGGCCGACCAAGAACCCTGTGGGAGCGGGCTTGCCCGCGATTGGATTTCAAGTCGAATCGAGTCGCCAATCCCGCACCAGATCCTCCCTTGAGCTAGCGTATTAACACTACCGCCGAGCCCTGCGATTAGTCCTTAGCCCCCTATCCATGTTTAACTTGAACGTTCATTCAAGTTAAACCGGCGGTTCGCTGCCCGCTCACAACAGGAGGCTTGCCTTTGCTGAGTCCGATTTCTACAGCCACGTTTTACCCCTTCGAGGTGCACCGTACATGAGTGCATCGTCCATCCCTCCAAGCGGCCTGGTCCGCATGAATCCGCCGGTGTTCTGGTTCTCGGCGAGTTTCATTCTGTTGTTTGGTGTCGTTGTCATTGCCATGCCCGAGCAGGCCGGTGCCTGGTTGCTGGCGGCGCAAAACTGGGCGGCCAACACGGTCGGCTGGTATTACCTGTTGGCGATGACGCTGTATCTGGTCTTCGTGGTGGTCACCGCCTTGTCTGGCTACGGCAAGATCAAGCTCGGTGCCGACCACGACGAGCCCGAATTCAGCTATTTGTCATGGGCCGGCATGCTGTTCGCCGCGGGGATCAGCATCACCCTGTTTTTCTTTTGCGTGTCCGAACCGCTGACCCACATGCTGCAACCGCCGCAAGGCGAGGCTGGCACGGCGGACGCGGCGCGTCAGGCGATGCAGATTCTGTTTTTGCACTGGGGTTTGCATGGCTGGGGTGTGTTCGCCTTTGTCGGTATGGCGCTGGCCTATTTCGCCTATCGCCACAACTTGCCGCTGGCCCTGCGCTCGGCGCTGTATCCGCTGATCGGCAAGCGCATCAATGGCCCCATCGGCTACGCGGTGGATGGCTTCGGCATCATCGCCACGGTGTTCGGCCTTGGTGCCGACATGGGCTTTGGTGTGTTGCACCTCAATTCGGGCCTGGACTACCTGTTCGGCATCGCTCACACCCAGTGGGTTCAGGTCGGCCTGATCACCCTGATGATGGGCGCGGCGATCATCGTTGCGGTGTCGGGCGTCGACAAGGGCGTGCGGGTCATGTCCGACATCAACATGCTGCTGGCCTGTGCGCTGTTGCTGTTCGTGTTGTTTGCCGGGCCCACGCAGCACTTGCTCAACACCCTGATCCAGAACCTCGGCGATTACCTCGGCGCCTTGCCGATGAAGAGTTTCGACCTCTACGCCTACGACAATCCCAGCGACTGGCTGGGCGGCTGGACGGTGTTCTATTGGGCCTGGTGGATCGCATGGTCGCCGTTCGTGGGCTTGTTCATCGCGCGGATTTCCCGTGGCCGCACCATCCGCGAATTCGTCTTCGGCGTGCTGCTGATTCCGCTCGGCTTCACCCTGGCGTGGATGTCGATCTTCGGCAACAGCGCCATCGATCAAGTGCTCAACCACGGCATGAGCGCGCTTGGCATGTCGGCTATCGACAATCCGTCGATGACGCTCTACCTGCTGCTGGAAACCTACCCGTGGAGCAAAACCGTCATCGCGGTGACGGTGTTCATCAGCTTTGTGTTCTTCGTCACCTCCGCCGACTCCGGCACCGTGGTGCTGTCGACACTGTCCGCCAAGGGTGGCAATCCCGATGAAGACGGGCCGAAATGGCTGCGGGTGTTCTGGGGCGCAATGACCGCACTGGTGACCAGCGCGCTGCTGTTTTCCGGCAGCATCGATGCGTTGAAGTCGGCGGTGGTCCTGACTTCGTTGCCGTTCTCGCTGATCTTGCTGTTGATGATGTGGGGGCTGCACAAGGCGTTTTATCTGGAGTCGCAGAAGCAGATTGCGCAGATGCATTCGTTGGCACCGGTCTCGGGTTCTCGGCGTGGCAAGGGCGGCTGGCGGCAACGCCTGAGTCAGGCTGTGCATTTCCCGTCGCGGGACGAGGTTTATCGCTTCCTCGATACGACGGTGCGCCCGGCCATTGAGGAAGTGTCGGCGGTGTTTCGCGAAAAGGGGCTGCACGTGGTCATGCACCCGGACCCGGCCCATGACAGCGTCAGCCTGGAAATCGGCCACGGCGATCAGCATCCGTTCGTTTATCAGGTGCAGATGCGCGGCTATTTCACGCCTTCGTTTGCCCGTGGCGGCATGGGTTCCAAGCAACTCAACAATCGCCGTTACTACCGGGCCGAAGTGCATTTGAGCGAGGGCAGCCAGGACTACGACCTGGTGGGCTACACCAAGGAGCAGATCATCAACGACATCCTCGACCAGTACGAGCGGCACATGCAGTTCCTGCATCTGGTGCGTTGATTACGGGCAGGGCGCCGGGGCTTTTAGCTCTCGGCGCTCAGCACCATGAACAAGACCAGCGCCGCCACGGGGATGCTGAACACCATCGTGCCGATCCCCAGTTCCGTACTCAACGACTGGCCGGCGGTCACCACGCCGATGGCGCCGTTGATCACCGTCAGCGCCAGCCACAGGATCACGAAACTGTAGGTGAGTGTCTGGCGGCTGAAGCCGATTTTCTCGCCGATGAACAGCATCATCGCGAGCAGGACCAGGCCGAAGGTGATGATGATGGTGGTGTGCATGGCTTCTTCCATCCTTGCGATCGTTATCGCGTCTTCGTTGCTTTGGCGACTGTGTTCCTGTCGGCCCGGATCACGCAAGTCTGTCGCTTTTTTGTTGAATTCTCCAGGCAGATTAAATTTCTGTGAAACGTTTCAGCACTTAGTCGAATCCCGGGTTTTCTGGTGTCTGTTCCGGCCTCTTCGCGAGCAGGCTCGCTCCCACGGGGTATGTGCTTGACACAGATCCAATGTGGGAGCGAGCCTGCTCGCGAAGGGGGCAGACCAGTCAATAAAGAAATCAGGTATTTACCGAAAAAACGGCACATCCCCCAACACCGTCGCCCGCTGCATCACCCGCCGCGCCGGCCGGTAATCATCCACCGCGTAATGCTGGGTCACGCGGTTGTCCCAGAACGCAATGTCGTCCTGCTGCCAGCGCCAGCGAATGGTGAATTCAGGCCGCGTGGCGTGGGCAAACAGAAACTTCAGAATCGCCTCGCTTTCGGTTTCCGACAATTCGTTGATCTTCGAGGTGAAGCCTTCGTTGACGAACAGCGAACGCCGCCCGCTCACCGGGTGCGTGCGGATCACCGGGTGTGACAGCGGCGGATTCTTGCGCCGTGCTTCCTCCCACTGGGCCAACGCTTCGGGCGTGTTGCCATAGCGCTCCAGCGGGAACGAACGGGTGAAATCGTGGGTGGCAGTCAGGCCTTCGAGCAAGGTTTTTACCGGTGCCGACAGGGCTTCATACGCGGCAATTCCGCTGGCCCACAAGGTGTCGCCGCCAAACTCCGGCAGCAGCTTGGCGCTGAGCACAGCGCCCATGGCTGGGGTCGGCAGGAAGGTCACGTCGGTGTGCCAGATCGCGTTATCGCGCACGTCGGTGACGGCGGTGTCGAGGACCAGCACTTCCGGTTGTTCCGGCACATTGGGGTAGATCGGGTGAATGTGCAGATCGCCGAAATTCGCGGCGAATCGCGCCTGTTGCTGTGGCGTGATCGGCTGGTCGCGAAAGAACAGGACTTGATGTTTGAGCAGGGCCTGCTCGATGGCGTCGCGTTGTTCCGCGCTCAGCGGCTGGCTGATGTCGACGCCGCTGATTTGTGCGCCGAGGGCCAAGCTTAAAGGGGTGATGGTCAACTCGCTCATGGTGTTTCTCTTGAATTCGGGTGCGCTTTTTGTGGGAGCGGGCTTGCTCGCGAAAGCGGTGTGTCAGTCTTAATAATGTTGCCTGACACTCTGCATTCGCGAGCCAGCCCGCTCCCACATTTATGATTTCAGTGGGCCTGGCCGTGCCACGGCACCAGTTTGCGTTGCAGGGCGCGCAGGCCCAGCTCCATCGTGAAGGCGATCAGCGCAATCACCAAGATCCCCAGCACCACCACATCGGTGACCAGGAACTGCGCGGCGGACTGCACCATAAAGCCAAGACCGCTGGTGGCGGCGATCAATTCGGCGGCGACCAGGGTTGACCAGCCGACACCAAGGCCAATGCGTACCCCGGTCAGAATGTCCGGCAAGGCACTCGGCAAAATCACGTGGCGGATCAACTGTGCGCGAGTGGCACCCAACGACTGCGCGGCACGCAATTTGGCCGGGTCGACCGTGCGCACGCCGGTGGCGGTGGCGATGGCAATCGGGGCGAAGATCGCCAGGTAGATCAGCAGCACTTTCGACAGTTCGCCGATACCGCACCAGATCACAATCAGCGGCAGGTAGGCCAGCGGTGGAATGGGCCGGTAGAACTCGATCAGCGGGTCCAGCACGCCACGGGCGATACGATTGGCGCCGATAGCGATGCCCACCGGCACGGCGGTGAGAATCGCAAAGCCGAGGCCCAGGCCGATGCGGCTCAGACTCGCGCCGAGGTGCTGCCACAGGGTTGAGTCCATGTAACCCGAGGTCGCCAGCAGCCAGCCTTTTTGCAGCACGGCGGAAGGTGGCGGCAGGAACAGCGGCTCGATCAAACCGGTCGCCGTCACGGCCCACCAAATGACAATGAGCGCGGCCAGTGTCAGCACGCTGATCCAGCGAGTGCTCAAGCTGCGTCGTGCCGCAGGCACGGGAGTGCCTGGCTTTATCGCGGCGACGGGAATTTCGTAACTGCTCATGCGCGCTCCTGCCGCTGGGCGGTGCTGCGTTGGGAGAACACTTTGGCGAGTACGTGTTCGCGGGTTTCGATAAAACGCGGGTCGGATTTGATTGAGCGGGCCGACTCACCGGCGGCGTAACGCTGACCGAAGTCGAGGCTCAGGCGCTCGACGATTTGCCCCGGGTTCGGCGCCAACAGAATCAGGTCGGTGGCGAGGAATACGGCTTCTTCGATGTCGTGGGTAATCAGGAACACCGGCTTGGCGGTGCGTTGCCAGACTTGCAGCAACAGCTCCTGCATCTGCTCGCGGGTGAAGGCATCCAGGGCGCCGAAAGGTTCGTCCATCAGCAACATGCGCGGGTCGGCGGCGAGCGCGCGGGCCAGGCCGACACGCTGTTTCTGGCCGCCCGAAAGCTGCCAGATGCGGCGTTGTTCAAAGCCGGAAAGATCGACCAGGGCGAGCATTTCCCGGGCGCGAGCTTCGCGTTTGTCCCGGGCGATACCGGCCAGCTCCAGGCCGAAACCGACGTTGGCCAGCACGTCTTGCCAGGGCAGCAGCGCGTCGTCCTGAAACACCACGCCGCGCTCGGCGCTCGGGCCTCTGACGGGCACGCCGTCGAGGGTGATGCGCCCGGCGCTGGGTTCGACGAAACCGGCAATCAGGTTCAACAGCGAAGTCTTGCCACTGCCGGACGGGCCGAGGGCGACCAGCAGTTGCCGGGGGCCCAGGCTCAGGGAGATATCCGCCAACACCGGTTCCGGGTTGCCGGGGTACTGTGCGCTGATACGCTCCAGCTGTAGCAAAGCCATCGCAGTCAACTCCCGATCAATTGGTGATGAACTTGGCGCTGACGTACGGCGCGTAGTCCGGCAGCACCGCCTCGACCTTGCCTTGCTCCTTGAGGAACGCCGCGGTGTCGGTGATGGCTTTGGTGGTCGGCGCGCCGAGGGTGAGCACCTGGTCAGCCGCCAGCGGGTAGACGTTGCCTTGCAGCAGCAGCGGAATATCGTTGGCCTTGGCGCCGGACAGTTTTACAAGCTTGTCGACGTTGCCCTGGTTGGCGAGCCAGGCTTTTGGGTCTTTGCGGTAGTCGGCGTAGGCGTCGAGGGTGACTTTGGCGAACGCGGAGACGATCTGCGGATGCTTCTCGGCGAAATCCTTGCGCACGATCCAGGCATCGAAAGTCGGAGCACCGAACTTGGCCAGTTCACCGGAGGTGATCAGTACCTTGCCGTTTTCCTTGGCCACGCCGAGGGCCGGGTCCCAGACGTAAGTGGCGTCGATGTCACCGCGCTTCCAGGCGGCGATGATCGCCGGTGGCGCCAGGTTGAGAACGGTGACTTTCGAGGGATCGATGTTCCAGTGCTTCAGTGCAGCGAGCAGGCTGTAGTGGCCGGTGGATACAAACGGCACGGCGATTTTCTTGCCGATCAGGTCTTGCGGGGTCTTGATCCCGGAGCCGTCGCGGGCGACCAAGGCTTCGGCAGCGCCGATCTGGGTGGCGATGAGGAAGGTTTCCACCGGGACTTTGCGAGTGATTGCAGCGGTCAGCGGGCTGGAGCCGAGGTAGCCGATCTGCACGTCGCCGGAGGCGATGGCGGCGATGATATCGGCACCGTTGTCGAATTTGCGCCAGCTGATATCGGCCTTGGTGGCTTTTTCGTAAGCGCCATCGGCCTGGGCGACTTTCGCCGGGTCAACGGTGGTCTGGTAGGCGATGGTGACGTCGGCCGCCTGGGCAAAGAAAGTCGCGGTAGCCAGAGTTGCGGCCGCCAGCAAGCGTAGAGGGAAAGTCAGTTTCATCAGAAAGCTCCTTGTCAGGCGACCGAATGTCGGCGTGAAAAAGAGACTAAATGATCTAAGAATTAAAAAATAAATAACTTTTTCGAATGAGCTTATGTGAGGAAAACTTGAGGAGCGACCGCTACGCGGTCATCGCGAGCAAGCTCGCTCCCACAGTGGATCTTCGGTGTGAGCACAATCGTGCAAACACCACTGAACCCTGTGGGAGCGAGCTTGCTCGCGATAAGGTCCGAAGGACCTTCAGTTGCTGATTGCCAGAATGCTCGCCTGGTACGCCCCGACAAACACATCGAAATCACCGACCTCGTTCTGCTCCAGCTCAGCCTGTTGAGCCAGCGATGAACGCGCCCGCTCTTCAAACTGCGCTTGTTCTTCAGCCGCCAACGGCTCGCTGCGGAAGAACTCGGCATGCGCCTGGCTTTGGCGCAGCGAGAACTGGGCAAAGCTCTCCTTGTGTTCGGCCATCGCCGCCAACACTTGTGCCGACGGCGTCAGGGACGGGTCCCGGACCTTGGCCATCTGGGCGTCCAGCGCCTTGCTGTGGGCATCGCCGCCATGGCTCTGGTCGAGCATCGCCGCCAGCGGAGCGATTTTTTCCAGCAGCTCACCGGCCCATTCCTTCAGATCAACCGGCTGACCGTCGCGTTGCAGTTGCAGGCCAGGACGACGACCCTCCTTGACCACGCTGAGGAAGTTCGAGGTCGCGTTGCCGCAGCTGGTGTTGGTCAGCAGCGGGCTGTCGTTGAGCGCGCAGTACAGCAGGAACGCATCGAGGAAGCGCGACTCGGTAAGGTCGATGCCCATCGGCAGGAAGGGGTTGATGTCCAGGCAGCGTACTTCGACGTACTGGATGCCCCGGGCCATCAGCGCCTGGATCGGCCGCTCGCCGGTGTAGGTCACGCGTTTCGGGCGGATGTTGGAGTAGTACTCGTTTTCGATCTGCAGGATGTTGGTGTTGAGCTGCACCCACTCGCCATCCTGGTGGGTGCCGACTTCGACGTACGGCGCATACGGCGTGGCCACCGCTTTGCGCAGGCTGTCGGTGTAGCTGTTCAGATCGTTGTAGCACGGCGTCAGGCCGGCCTGGGCGTTGCTCTGGTAACCCAGGTCGCTCATGCGCAGGCTGGTGGCGTACGGCAGGTACAAAGTGTGCGGGTCCAGTTGTTCCAACTGGTGCGAACGGCCGCGCAGGAAGCCGGCATCCAGCGCTGGCGACGCACCGAACAGGTACATCAGCAACCAGCTGTAGCGGCGGAAGTTGCGGATCAGCGCGATGTAGGACGACGACTGGAAATCACGGTCGCTGCCGACAAAGCCTTCGGCCTGCCTGAGCAGCGGCCAGAGTTTTTCCGGCAGGGAGAAGTTGTAGTGGATGCCGGCAATGCATTGCATGGTCTTGCCGTAACGCAGGGCCAGGCCCTTGCGATACACGTACTTGAGCTGCCCGATATTGGACGTGCCGTAATAGGCGATCGGGATGTCTTCCTCGGCCGGCAAGGGGCACGGCATCGATGGGCTCCACAGGTACTCGTTGCCGAGCTTGCTGTAGGCAAAACGGTGAATGCTGTCCAGGCTCGCCAAGGTGTCCGCCGGGTCGGGCAGGGCCGGAGTGATGAACTCCAGCAGCGACTCGGAGTAGTCGGTGGTGATCTGTTCGTTGGTCAGCGCGGAACCCAATTCTTCCGGGTGCGGCGTTTGCGCCAGGCGACCTTCGCCGGTCACGCGCAGGCATTCACGTTCGATGCCGTGAAGGCACTGTTCGAGCAGAGAGAGGTTAGCGCGCTCGCCGAGCAGGGCCAGGCGGCGGTTGAGAAGTTCGCTCAAGTTGGATTCCTTCACGCGTCAGTCGCCCCAATATGGGGGTGGGCAAGACGGTCTACAAGGGTGAAGTTAAAACTGGCGTTTTCGCCTGGTTTTGGAACTCGCCGCAATCATTGTGGGAGCGGGCTTGCTCGCGAAGGGGTCGTGTCAGTCGATAGAGATGTCAACTGACAGACTGCATTCGCGAGCAAGCCCGCTCCCACAGTTTGCGTTGCGCTGAAATTAACTCAAATCGATGAGATCTAGCTACAGGACAGCGAACGTGCCTTGTGCTTTTGCGACCAGTTTGTCGCCCTGAATCACATCGGCTTCGACCACCAATGTGCGGCGACCCGGGTGGATCACCCGCGCCGTGCACATCACCTCGCCTTCGGATACGGCGCGGATGTAGTTGATCTTGCACTCGATGGTCGCGCTCTGCTGGTCAAAGCCGTGGGTGCTGGAACAGGCCAGCCCCATGGCAATGTCCACCAGGCTGAACAAGGCCCCGCCGTGGAGCTTGCCGCCGCGATTGCGCAGCTCGGGCTCCAGCGCCAGGGCGACTTGCGCCACCCCGGTTTCCAGACTGTGCAAGCGGCAGCCGAGCAGCTTGAAAAACGCGCTTTCGGTCAGCCCGGCGGGAATGTCCATCAGCGTTTCTTCAACTGCTTGGCATTGGCGAACAGCGAAGCCATGGCGTTGTTGCTCGGTGCTGCCGCCGTGGTTTCCTTGCGCGGTGCAGTGTTCTGGGATTGGCGGGGCGCCGACCCCGGACGCGCACCGCGAGCGCCGTCGATTTTCTCGCCCGGGGTATCGCTCATGCGCATCGACAGGCCAACGCGTTTGCGCGGGATGTCGACTTCCATGACCTTCACTTTCACCACGTCACCGGCCTTCACCGCTTCGCGCGGATCCTTGATGAACTTCTCCGAAAGCGCGGAGATATGCACCAAACCGTCCTGATGCACGCCGATATCGACGAAGGCACCGAAGTTGGTCACGTTGGTCACCACGCCTTCGAGGATCATGCCCAGTTGCAGGTCCTTGAGGTCTTCGACGCCTTCCTGGAACTCGGCGGTCTTGAACTCGGGGCGCGGGTCGCGGCCGGGCTTATCCAGTTCCTGAAGGATGTCGGTGACAGTTGGCAGACCGAAAGTTTCGTCGGTGAATTTTTTCGGGTCCAGGCGCTTGAGGAAGCCACTGTCGCCAATCAACGAACGAATATCGCGATCGGTCTCGGCGGCGATACGCTGCACGAGTGGATAGGCTTCCGGGTGTACCGCGGAGGCGTCCAGGGGATTGTCTCCGTTCATCACGCGCAGGAATCCGGCGGCCTGTTCGAAGGTTTTTTCACCCAGGCGCGCGACTTTCTTCAGCGCAGCGCGGGTCTTGAACGCACCGTGCTCGTCGCGGTGGCTGACGATGTTCTGCGCCAGGGTCGCGTTGAGTCCGGAAATCCGTGCCAGCAACGCCACGGAAGCGGTGTTCACGTCGACGCCGACGGCGTTCACGCAGTCCTCGACCACTGCATCCAGGCCTCGGGCCAGTTTCAGCTGCGACACGTCGTGCTGGTACTGGCCGACGCCGATGGATTTCGGATCGATCTTCACCAGCTCAGCCAGCGGATCCTGCAGGCGACGGGCAATCGACACTGCACCACGGATCGACACGTCGAGGTCCGGGAATTCCTTGGAGGCCAGCTCAGATGCCGAGTAAACCGATGCACCGGCCTCGGACACCATGACCTTGGTCATCTTCATCGCTGGATATTTTTTGATCAGCTCGGCGGCGAGCTTGTCGGTTTCACGGCTGGCGGTGCCGTTGCCGATGGCGATCAGGTCCACCGAATGCTTGGCGCACAGGGCGGCAAGGATCGCGATGGTCTGGTCCCACTTGTTGTGCGGCACGTGCGGGTAAACCGTGGCGTGATCCAGCAGCTTGCCGGTGGAATCAACCACCGCCACCTTGCAGCCGGTGCGCAGGCCAGGGTCGAGGCCCAAAGTGGCGCGCGGGCCGGCCGGGGCCGACAGCAGCAGGTCGTGCAGGTTGTGGGCGAAGACGTTGATCGCTTCGGTTTCCGCGCCATCGCGCAGCTCGCCCAGCAGGTCGGTTTCCAGATGGGTGTAGAGCTTGACCTTCCAGGTCCAGCGCACCACTTCGCCCAGCCATTTGTCGGCGGCGCGGTTCTGGTTCTGGATGCCGACATGCTGGCCGATCATGCCTTCGCACGGGTGCATGGTGCCCGGCAGTTCGTCGCCGACTTTCAGCGCGGAGCTGAGGATGCCTTCGTTGCGGCCACGGAAAATCGCCAACGCGCGGTGCGACGGCATGCTTTTCAGTGGTTCGTCGTGCTCGAAGTAGTCGCGGAACTTGGCGCCTTCCTCCTCCTTGCCGGCAATCACGCGGGCACTGAGGGTGGCTTCCTGCTTGAGGTAGTTGCGCAGCTTGTCCAGCAGGCCGGCGTCTTCGGCGAAGCGCTCCATGAGGATGTACTTGGCGCCTTCGAGGGCTGCCTTCGCGTCGGCCACGCCTTTTTCAGCGTCGATGAAACGTGCGGCTTCGGTTTCCGGGCTCAGGGACGGGTCGTTGAACAAACCGTCGGCCAGTTCGCCGAGGCCGGCTTCCAGGGCGATCTGGCCCTTGGTGCGGCGCTTCTGCTTGTACGGCAGGTACAAGTCTTCGAGACGGGTCTTGGTGTCGGCAAGCTTGATGTCGCGTTCAAGTTGCGGGGTCAGCTTGCCTTGCTCTTCGATGCTGGCAAGGATGCTGATGCGCCGTTCGTCGAGTTCTCGCAGGTAGCGCAGGCGCTCTTCCAGATGACGCAATTGCGTATCGTCGAGGCTGCCGGTCACTTCTTTCCGGTAACGGGCGATGAAGGGAACGGTAGAGCCTTCATCGAGTAGCGCGACGGCCGCTTCGACCTGTTGTGGGCGTACACCGAGTTCCTCGGCGATGCGGCTGTTGATGCTGTCCATAAAACCACCTGACAAATTGTGAAAGCAGGCTCGCAGGCTCAAGGATAAGGGCTCGGCGAGTCTGGTTGAGCGGCCTGGCCTGCGCCGCTACCTGGATCAAAAGGTATCCCGTTGACCCGTGAAATCGAACAATTACTGCCGACGCCATGAAAATAAGTGGCGTCTGTCTGTAGTACCTGTCTGATGTTGCCTGACACAAAAGGCCGCGCATTATAACCAGCGTTCTGTCGTTCGGGGGCATCACGGGTTGCCGGTGCAATGGCCGGTTTTCTGGCGCTAAAGGAAAAATCTGCTAACAATGCACACGGTGCGTATAACGGCAGCTACGCCATAATGCGCGCCGAGATCAAAGGAGCATCCAATGAGCAGCACTGCACAAACTGCTGAAGGCGAGAAAATTCTTATCGTTGACGACGATCCGGGGCTGAGCAGCCTGCTGGAACGTTTTTTCGTCAGCAAGGGCTACCGCGCCCGCGCCGTACCGAACACCGAGCAAATGGATCGCCTGCTGGCACGCGAAGTGTTCAACCTGGTCGTCCTCGACCTGATGTTGCCCGGCGAAGACGGTCTGACCGCCTGCCGCCGCCTGCGCAACGCGAACAACCAGATTCCAATCATCATGCTCACTGCCAAGGGCGACGAGCTGAGCCGCATCAAGGGCCTGGAACTGGGCGCCGACGATTACCTGGCCAAGCCGTTCAACCCGGATGAGCTGATGGCTCGCGTCAAGGCGGTACTGCGTCGCCAGTCGGCTCCGGTGCCAGGTGCCCCGGGCAGCGAAGACGAAAGCGTGACCTTCGGTGACTACGAGTTGTCCCTGGCCACCCGCGAGCTCAAGCGCGGCGAAGAAGTGCATATGCTCACCACCGGTGAGTTCGCGGTACTCAAGGCCCTGGTGATGAACGCGCGTCAGCCGCTGACCCGCGACAAACTGATGAACCTGGCCCGTGGCCGCGAGTGGGATGCCCTGGAGCGTTCCATCGATGTACAGATTTCCCGTCTGCGCCGGATGATCGAACCCGATCCGTCCAAACCGCGTTACATCCAGACTGTCTGGGGCGTGGGTTATGTGTTTGTTCCGGATGGTACCGCCACCAAGTGATTGGCGATGTGTAGGAGCGGGTCATGCGGACACCGGATCAATCGATCCTGTCCGCAGACTCGCAAACCGCAATATGCGAGCATCGCTCTTTCCTGCAAGTGTTTAACGGTTATCCATGAAAACCCCCGTTTGGTTCCCCCAGAGCTTCTTCTCCCGCACCCTTTGGCTGGTGCTCATCGTCGTTCTCTTCTCCAAGGCGCTGACCCTGGTTTATCTGCTGATGAACGAAGATGTGCTGGTGGACCGCCAGTACAGCCACGGTGTCGCCCTGACGTTGCGCGCCTATTGGGCTGCCGATGAAGAAAACCGCGACAAGATCGCCGAGGCCGCGACCCTGATCCGGGTGGTGGGTGCCGGTGTGCCCCAAGGCGAACAACACTGGCCTTACAGCGAGATCTACCAGCGGCAGATGCAGGCGGAGCTGGGTGCCGACACTGAAGTCCGGCTGCGCATGCATTCGCCACCGGCGCTGTGGGTTCGGGCGCCAAGTCTGGGCGATGGTTGGCTGAAAGTACCGCTGTATCCCCATCCGTTGCGCGGCCAGAAAATCTGGAATGTACTGGGCTGGTTCCTTGCTATTGGTCTGCTTTCCACTGCTTCGGCCTGGATCTTCGTCAGCCAACTCAATCAGCCCTTGAAACGTCTGGTGTATGCCGCGCGGCAACTCGGTCAGGGTCGCAGCGTGCGCCTGCCAATCAGCGATACGCCCAGTGAGATGACCGAGGTTTACCGCGCCTTCAACCAGATGGCCGAAGACGTCGAGCAGGCCGGTCGCGAGCGTGAGCTGATGCTGGCCGGGGTTTCCCATGATTTGCGCACGCCCTTGACCCGCTTGCGTCTGTCCCTGGAGTTGATGGGCGATCGCACCGACCTGACTGACGACATGGTGCGCGATATCGAAGACATGGACGCGATTCTCGATCAGTTCCTGGCGTTCATTCGCGACGGGCGTGATGAGTCGGTGGAGGAGGTTGACCTGAGCGACCTGGTCCGCGAAGTCGCGGCGCCCTATAACCAGAATGAAGAGAAAGTGCGGCTGCGCCTGGAGCCGATTCAGCCGTTTCCGTTGCGTCGTGTGTCGATGAAGCGACTGCTGAACAACTTGATTGGCAATGCGTTGCATCATGCCGGCAGCGGTGTGGAGGTGGCGGCGTATGTGTCTGGGGATGTGAGTGCACCATACGTGGTGCTGAGCGTCATGGACCGCGGTGCCGGGATCGATCCGTCGGAGCTGGAAGCAATCTTCAACCCGTTCACCCGTGGTGATCGTGCCCGGGGCGGGAAGGGCACCGGGTTGGGGCTGGCGATCGTCAAGCGCATTGCTTCGATGCATGGCGGGAATGTTGAACTGCGCAACCGTACCGGTGGTGGGCTGGAAGCGCGGGTGCGCTTGCCGTTGGGGTTGATGTTGCCGAGGGATGCGGTTTAAAACCTGATTTTTTCAGTGGGGCTGATGGCCCCTTCGCGGGCAAGTCGGATCGCCGCACCGCCGCTCCCACAGTGATTTTGGCTAGCCGAAATATCGCTATCAACCCAAAACCCTGTGGGAGCGGCGGTGCGGCGATCCGACTTGCCCGCGAAGGCGGCCTCCCAGCCGCCACAAAAAACAGGGTTAACCCTTACCCTTGGTCCGCGTCATATTCGGCCCGCCATTCTTCTCCAGATGCTCAATGATGATCCCCGCCACATTCTTGCCAGTGGTGGTCTCGATCCCTTCCAGCCCCGGCGACGAGTTCACTTCCATCACCAGCGGCCCGTGATTGGAGCGCAGGATGTCCACACCCGCCACCGCCAGCCCCATGACCTTGGCTGCACGCAACGCCGTCATGCGCTCTTCCGGCGTGATCTTGATCAGGCTCGCGCTGCCGCCGCGATGCAGGTTGGAGCGAAACTCGCCGGGTTTGGCCTGGCGCTTCATCGCCGCAATCACCTTGTCTCCGACGACGAAGCAGCGAATGTCTGCACCACCGGCTTCCTTGATGTACTCCTGGACCATGATGTTCTGCTTGAGGCCCATGAACGCCTCGATCACCGATTCAGCGGCGGTCGCGGTTTCGCACAGCACCACGCCGATGCCTTGGGTGCCTTCCAGCACCTTGATCACCAGCGGCGCGCCGTTGACCATTTCGATCAGGTCGGGAATGTCATCGGGGGAGTGGGCAAAGCCGGTCACCGGCAAGCCGATCCCGCGACGGGACAGCAATTGCAGCGAACGCAGCTTGTCCCGCGAGCGGGCAATGGCCACCGATTCGTTGAGCGGGAACACCCCCATCATTTCGAACTGGCGCAGCACGGCGCAGCCATAAAAGGTCACGGACGCACCGATCCGTGGAATCACCGCATCGAAACCTTCCAGCGGCTTGCCGCGGTAGTGGATCTGCGGCTTGTGGCTGGCGATGTTCATGTAGGCGCGCAGGGTGTCGACCACCACCATTTCATGGCCGCGTTCAGTACCGGCTTCAACCAGGCGGCGGGTGGAATACAGACGCGGGTTCCGCGACAGCACAGCGATCTTCATGCAACACCTGTGGAGGAGGTAGATACCGGGAACACCGGCTTGTCTTGTACATACTTGATGCCCGGATTGACCACCAACTGGCCGTGGATCAGGGCTTTGGAGCCGAGCAGCAGGCGATAACGCATGGATTTGCGGCAGGCGAGCGTGAACTCGACCCGCCAGACCCGATCACCGAGGGCCAGGGTGGTGCTGATCACGTATCGCACCTGCGCGTGACCGTTTGAGCTTTTAATGGTTTTCATCGTCACCAGCGGTGCTTCGCAGCGTCGGTGGCGAAGTTGTACGACGGAACCCAGGTGGGCGGTAAATCGCACCCACTGCTCACCATCGCGCTCGAACAACTCGATGTCGGTGGCGTGGAGGCTTGAGGTGCTGGCACCGGTGTCGATTTTTGCCCGAAGGCCGGCGACTCCCAAATCCGGGAGCGCCACCCACTCGCGCAGACCGACAACGGTCAAATGGTCAAATGTCTTCAAAAGTGCTCAACCGGTAGAAACCGCTCGGGCCGCACGCGGCCGGATTCGCGGTATTCACGCAGAATAATGATTAAAAGGCGACAGATATCTACGGCCCGGATTTCCAGCCTCGCAAGGAGGTTATGGAATGTCGGTATTGTAATCCGAGCCGGTGAAATTCTTGGTACGTCAGAAACGGTAGTACAGTTCACCAATATTTCAGAATGAGGAAATTCCATGGCACAAAAAAGCGAAGAGGACGACAAAGTCCGCCTCGATAAATGGTTGTGGGCTGCACGATTCTACAAGACCCGCGCGCTGGCCAAGGCGGCGATTGAAAGCGGCAAGGTGCACTGCCGGGGCGAACGCTGCAAGCCGGGTAAAGAGCCACGGGTCGGTGACGAGTTTGTGATCCGCACCGGTTTCGAGGAGCGCACGGTGGTGGTTCAGGCGTTGTCGATCGTTCGCCGTGGTGCACCGGAGGCACAGATGCTGTACACCGAAACGGAAGCCAGTATCGCCAAGCGCGAAAACGCCGCCGCCGAGCGCAAGGCAGGCGCTCTGGGCGTGAGCACCGAGGGCAAGCCGAGCAAGAAACAGCGACGGGATCTGTTCAAGTTTCGTGGCAGCAGCAACGAATGATTGACCGGGTCCGTCGATCACTCAAACAGGCAAAGACTTGTAATTGTGCTTGCGCGTAGCCATATGGGGTAACTCGCCTACCCTAAATGAGCCATTGGCAGTGCCATTCGTCGTAAAGCGCACACAATCGCCCGCCTGTAAGCCATAACCAGACAGCAAGGCGCTATGGCCAAGGCGCGACCTCGAATTCTGTAATCACTTTTGTCACCACTTCAGATACCCAGACTTATGACTGACCTACCGGATAACGACTTCACCCAACGCTTCATCTTCGATGACAGCGACACCCGTGGCGAGCTGGTCTCGCTGGAGCTCAGCTACGCCGAAGTCCTGGCCAAACACGCCTACCCGCAGCCGGTCGCGCAACTGCTCGGCGAGCTGATGGCGGCCGCATCGTTGCTGGTCGGCGCGATGAAGTTCGATGGCTTGCTGATTCTGCAAGCCCGCTCCGAAGGCCCGATCCCGCTGCTGATGATCGAGTGCTCCAGCGAGCGCGAGATCCGTGGCCTGGCCCGTTACGAAGCAGACCGTATCAAACCTGACGCGACCCTGGTCGACCTGATGCCGGACGGCGTGCTGGCATTGACCATCGACCCGACTCAGGGCCAGCGTTACCAGGGCATCGTCGACCTCGATGGCGCCACCCTGTCGGAATGCTTCACCAACTATTTCGTCATGTCCCAGCAAGTCGGCACGCGTTTCTGGCTGTACGCCGACGGCCGTCGCGCCCGTGGCCTGCTGCTGCAACAGCTGCCTGCCGACCGGTTGAAGGACGAAGACGAGCGCGCCGCCAGCTGGCAGCACCTCACCACCCTGGGCGGCACGCTGACTGCCGATGAACTGCTGGGCCTGGACAACGAAACCGTGTTGCATCGCTTGTACCACGACGAGCAGGTGCGCCTGTTCGATGTACAGAAGTTGCGCTTCCGCTGCAGCTGCTCGCGCGAACGTTCGGCCAATGCGCTGGTCAGTCTGGGTGTGGAAGATGCGCAGCAATTGGTGGTCGAACACGGTGGCAACATCGAAATCGATTGCCAATTCTGTAACCAGCGCTACCTGTTCGATGCCGCCGATGTCACCCAATTGTTCGCCGGCGCGGGTGTCGAGACGCCGTCAGATACCCGTCACTAAAACGGTTCAGCGCAGGTAAATTCACTGGCTACCGCCGGATTAACGCCGTTACGACAGGAGGGGCCTACTTTTTTTGGGCTTTTCTGGCATAATCCGGCCCACTTTTTTCGCGGTAGTAGTGCACGACTTTCTACTACAAAAACGTTTGGAGCACTCGGCCACTGGCCGACGGGGAACCTCATGACGCAAGCCAACAATGCCGTGTACACCGATCTGAGTGTTGATGATCTGGTTAAAGAAGCCCTCAATCGCGGTGAAGGCGAGCTTGCCGATACCGGCGCACTGGTTGTTCGTACCGGTCACCGTACCGGCCGTTCGCCAGTCGATCGTTTCATCGTTGATGAGCCGAGCACCACGGGCGCCATCGCCTGGGGCCCGATCAACCGCAAGTTCCCGGCCGACAAGTTCGACGCCCTGTGGGACCGTGTTGAAGCTTTCAACAACGCGCAAGAGCATTTCGTTTCCCACGTGCATGTAGGTGCGGCTTCCGAGCACTACCTGGCCGTGAAAATGACCACCCAGACTGCCTGGCAGAACCTGTTCGGCCGTTGCCTGTTCATCAACCCGGCTCAGTACAACCCGGCGGGTCGTGACGAGTGGCAGGTCCTCAACGTTGCCAACTTCGAATGCGTGCCAGAGCGTGACGGCACCAACTCCGACGGCTGCGTGATCATCAACTTCGCACAGAAGAAAGTGCTGATCGCCGGCATGCGTTACGCCGGTGAGATGAAGAAAGCCATGTTCTCGGTGCAGAACTTCCTGCTGCCGGCTGCCGACGTACTGCCAATGCACTGCGCCGCCAACATCGGCGAAGAGGGCGATGTGACCCTGTTCTTCGGTCTGTCGGGCACCGGCAAGACCACCCTGTCCGCCGACGAAAGCCGTTACCTGATCGGTGACGACGAACACGGCTGGGGCGAAGGCGTGGTGTTCAACATCGAAGGCGGTTGCTATGCCAAGTGCATCGACCTGTCCGAGAAGAACGAGCCGGTTATCTGGAAAGCCATCAAGCACGGCGCGGTACTGGAAAACGTCGTTATCGACGATGCCAAGCACGCCGACTACGCCGATGTCAGCCTGACCCAGAACAGCCGCGCCGCCTACCCGCTGGAGCACGTTGCCAAGCGCTCCGAGAAGAACCTCGGTGGCGAGCCGAACGCTGTGATCTTCCTGACCTGCGACCTGACCGGCGTACTGCCTCCAGTGTCGATCCTCAATGAAGAGCAAGCGGCCTACCACTTCCTGTCCGGCTACACCGCACTGGTGGGCTCGACTGAAATGGGTTCGGGCAGCGGCATCAAGTCGACCTTCTCCACCTGCTTCGGCGCACCGTTCTTCCCGCGTCCGGCTGGCGAATACGCTGAGCTGCTGATCAAGCGCATCCGCGGCTTCGGCTCCAAGGTCTATCTGGTCAACACTGGCTGGACCGGTGGTGGCTACGGCGTCGGCAAGCGCTTCAACATCCCGACCACCCGTGCCGTGATCGCAGCGATCCAGAGCGGCGCGCTGATCGGCACCGAGACCGAGCACCTGGACACCATCAACCTCGACGTGCCAGTGGCCGTACCGGGCGTTGAGACTGGCCTGCTGAACCCACGCAACACCTGGGCCGACAAGCCATCCTACGACGAAGCCGCCAAAGCACTGGCCGGCCTGTTCATCGAGAACTTCAAGAAGTTCGAAGTGAGCGACGCGATCAAGGCTGCGGGTCCAAAGTTGTAAGTGTTGGATTGAGCTAACGAAAAAGCCGCCCTTCGGGGCGGCTTTTTTGTGGGTGCGAGTCGGAGGATGTGAGGCGCAGCTACCATTATTCCAGCTGAATAGGCTTCAAACGGCCAGAATAGTGACACTTACGCGTTCAACCGATCCCTTCCAGCTTTCGCGTATCCCAACGTTGCGCTTTTACCGCTTGGTAAAGCATTTCGATAGTCAGTGGAACCTTGTCGCCACGCCCCTTCGCCCGTCGCTTGAGAAACACATCAAAACCTTCAGGCTGGAAGTAGCGATAGGCATCGTAGTCGACGAAGTCGATGGCGAACTGTTCTTCCAATACTTCCATCAGGTGCCGAGCATCAGCGCCATCGCAGCCCAAATCAAAGTTGATCGAGGTGTTGAGGCTAATGGTTTTGCGTTCGGGCAGACCGAGTTCTTCGTGCAGCAACTGCATGAGCAGTTGCATGGCGTGGTCGTCCGGGAAGTTGGGGGCGAGGTTCATTGCGGGGTGTCCGGTTGGGCTTGGGCGGATCTTATTGATTGCCGATCGCGAGAGGAAGGAGCGACTGACTTGATCGTTCCAGGGTTCAATGTTTCAGGTCGCGGGGAAGGCTGACGTTCATCCCGCAGGATCTCGTTCATCTGTTGCACGCTTTCCATTAGCTCATTAAAAAACTTGCTCATGGTTATCTCCTGCGCTCGATGACGGCTTTCCATGCTTTTTGTCCGTTGGATCAGATTTTGTCGTTTTGATCGTTCCCATGCAGAACATGGGGACTGATCTTCACGCAACGTCAGACCGGGGCTTTCCAGTTGAGCATTCGTTGCTGGGCGACTTTGAGCAGGTCGCAGCCGTCCTGGGTCAGCAGGTAGAGGGCGTGGGTGATGTGCGGGATGTCTTCGAGGTCGCCGTGTTTGAAGCATTGGCAGTGCAGGGTTTGCAGCAGCTCGCTGGACGCCCGGATGCGTTGGAGGGCGGCTTCGAGGATGTCTTGGGGGTTGGCTTCTGTGTCGATGATCAGAGGCGGGGAATCGGTGAGGTTGGTTTGGAGCGGTAGATAGCGTTCGTTGGTGAACGGATTCCATTTATTCATGATGTGCAATCTCAGATGTGTCAGAAAGGACCGCCATCATCGTGACCAAACGATGGGAGGCGACTGTGTTCGGGTTGGTCAACCGGTGAGATCTACGCACAGAACCGGTATGCCCGAAGGCATCCCAAACACAGCCACCATATAGCGTGCAGACACAAAAAAGCGTCGGCAGCATACAACGGGTGAGTACGTAGATCTAATTCGGGTGACCAAGCCCGAGTCGCTGATTTGGCAGCGACAGCCCGGACTATAGGATTGAGTGACTGGTCATCGATAGCCGACAAGGTGCCTTGTTTTGTAGGACCTTGCCGAAGCTTTCATAGGTCGTTGCTGACGGAGATATCCACAGCGAATTTTCTTGCATTCATATGGCCTCAACGGGACCGCGTTATCGTTTTTCGCGAGCAAGCCCGCTCCCACAGGGAGTTGTGGTGGGGCAAGCAACGTGTTTCGGCAAGCGCTGGCGGGCGATGTCGAGCAGGTCGTTGCCGTCCTGGGTCAGCAGGTACAGGGCGCTGACGATATTGGGGATGTCGCTTGCTTCGGCCTGTTTGAAGCAGGTGCAATAAAGGGTTTCGAGCAGGTCGCTGGCGGCGCGGATGCGTTGTCGGGCGGCGTCGAGGATCTCGTAGGGGTCGGCCTCGGTATCGATGACCAGCACCGGGGTTTCGCTGTAGCGGGTCTTTAGCGGGTGGTAGCGGGCTGTCAGTGAGTCGCGGTTTTTCATTGAGTGCGTCCTTTGCGAAATCGGCAAGTGTTCCCGGCAGGCCGAGACACTGTTTTCAGCCGCGCAGGAAACTATAGGAGGGTATGGCGTTGGGGGACAAGACGGCTGAGGTCGACACGCTTTGTAAGGGTTTTGTCATATTTGGAGGAAGGGGACTACAGGTTGTTGCTGGGTTTTCAACGTGAAATGGCGAGAGGTAAAAATGCCTACAGCATTCTCAGTCGCTTCGCAGTAAATCTCGGTAGAGGGTGCCTCGGACAATGTCGGGTGTTTCGAGTTTTACAGTGGCTGTGCTGGCCTCTTCCCAAGCAAGCCCGCTTCCACAAGGGGTCTGAGTCATGTGGGTGGTTCAGACTGGCGAGGTTATCTCGACGCTGCCGAACGACCCATACAGACTTACTCGGTCATGACCTTTGGCGCTTGGCGCGAGGCTGCTTCCAGATCCATCAAGCCTCTACCGTACGCTTCACTGTTGGCATAGAGGCCAGTCCGGTTCGCCGTCGCCAGCAGATGCTCGCGCACTTGCTGCGCAGTGAGCTCGGGGTAACGACTTTGCAGTGCCGCCAATGCTCCGCTGACCAGCGCGGCAGAAGGCGAGGTGCCAGCCGTCTGGGTGTAGGTGCCATCCTTGTTGGTGGTCAGCAGGCCTTGCCCTGCACCGGAGTCGCCACCCGGTACAGCAATGCACCAGGCTGCCGCCACGCCACAATAGTTGGATTTGGCATTGATGGCGCTGCCGTCGTTTTTCAACGCAACCACCGCGATCCAGCCTTTTTCCAGTTCGGGTATGGCGACAGGCAAGCCGGGTTCAGCCAAGGGTTCTCGTTTCAGTTCATTGCCGGTAGGGAAAACAAATACGGCGCCGTCCTCAACCAGTTTGCGCGCGGTCACCAGTGATTGCGGCATGACTTGCTTGTAACGCGCCTCGTTGATTTCGGTCGCAGGAATGGCGTTGGCCCACGAGTTGTTAAGGATGCGCGCGCCCTTGTCGAAACCTGCTTGCCAGGACTGAGCGATTTCACCGTCGAAGAAAAAGGGTTCGTTATCGTCGCCGAAGCGATAGGGGATCAGCTGTGCGTTGAACGCGACGCCGTGCATGCCCTGATCATCCTTGTTGGCTGCGAGGATGCCGGCCATCTGGGTGCCGTGACCGACCCGATCAAAAGTGCCGACCTGATTCTCCACATAGTCAAAACCCGGATCGCGCAGCCTTCCTCGAAACTCCGACAGGCTGCTGTTCAGACCCGAATCGATAAGCGCGACAGCCACACCCTGGCCGGTGCCGCCGCGTGCATAAAGACTTGATGCGTTGACAATCGCCAGACCTTTTTGGGCCTGATACTCCGGCGTTTCAAATGCTGCCGTGTCCAGGGAAGGCTGCTCCGGGACGGTCAGGCATCCGTTCAAAAGAAGGGGAAGTGCGAGGGTGCAGGCAAGCGGAAAAAAGTGTTGTGGGGACATGGTTGTTCCTTGATAAAGATCCGCTATCTCAGGCTTCCTGCATGATGGATACCTGGCGGAAGTTGATGGCGGTAAACCATACCGGCTGATGTAAGGCCGAGATCAGTGGGCAAAGTGCCTCCTGTGTTTCAACCTATGGCCAGGGATCGGTTGGTTGGGACGCTGTATCATCCCGTATCGTTTTCGCCCCCGACCTTTTCTCGACTCGCTGCAATCGCCGGCTAGGCTTTTGACTCCGCAGCGGTCAACGGAGTGACAGCTTATGCACAACACCCTGGAACAGGTTTTCGGTTATCCACAGTTTCGACCCGGTCAGGAGGCGGCCGTCAGTGCCGTGCTGGCCGGGCGTTCGGCGGCGGCGATTTTCCCCACCGGTTCCGGCAAATCCCTTTGCTACCAATTGCCGGCGCTGTTGCTGCCGCACCTGACGCTGGTGGTCTCGCCGTTGCTGGCGTTGATGCAGGATCAACTGGCGTTCCTGCAACGCCACGGCATCTCGGCGGGCAGTATCGATTCGGCCCAGAGCCGCGATGACGCCAGCGATGTCATGGCTCGGGCAAAATCCGGCGAACTGAAGATTCTGATGATCTCGGTGGAACGCCTGAAGAACGAACGCTTCCGGCATTTTCTGCAGCAAGTACCGATCTCGCTGCTGGTGGTGGACGAGGCGCATTGCATCTCCGAATGGGGGCACAACTTTCGCCCGGACTACCTCAAGCTTCCCGACTATCAACGCCAGTTCAATATCCCCCAGGTGCTGCTGCTGACCGCAACGGCGACGCCCAGGGTCATCGCCGACATGCAGGCGAAATTCGCCATCGCCGCCGACGATGTGGTGACCACCGGTTTTTATCGCCCGAACCTCAATTTGCTGGTGGAGCCGGTTCGTGGAGCGGACAAGCGCAGACGCCTCGTCGAGTGGATGAGCCAGCGTGCGGACCAGCCCAGCATCGTCTATGTCACCTTGCAGAAAACCGCCGAGCACATCGCCGAACACCTGAACCGCAACGGCATTCAGGCCGAGGCCTATCACGCCGGGTTGCCTCATGAACAACGGGAAGCGATCCAGTGTCGCTTCATGGGCGGGCAGTCCAATTGCATCGTCGCCACCATCGCTTTCGGTATGGGCATCGACAAAAGTGACATCCGCAATGTGGTGCATTTCGACCTGCCCAAATCCATCGAAAACTACAGCCAGGAAATCGGTCGCGCCGGGCGTGACGGGCAGCCGTCGGACTGCCTGGTGTTGGCCAACCGCGACAGCCTCAACGTGCTGGAGAACTTCGTCTACGGCGACACCCCCGAGCTCGATGGCATTCGTTGCGTGCTGGACGAGATGCTTGCCGCAGCACCCGAGGGGCAGTGGGAGTTTCTGCTGGGGCCGTTGGCGGATCAGAGCAATATTCGCCAATTGCCGCTCAAGACCTTGCTGGTGCAACTCGAACTGCGCGGGTTGATCGCACCGCGTTACGCCTACTACGCCGAGTATCGTTTCAAGTATCTGGAGGAGCCCGAGGCACTGTTGGCGCGTTTTGAAGGCGAGCGCAGGGATTTTGTCGCTGCGATCATCCAGACCTCCAGTCGCGCCCGGACCTGGGCCACGGTGAATTTCGAGGCGTTGCACGAGCAGCATCAGGCCGAGCGCAGTCGAGTAGTGAAGGCGCTGGACTACTTCCAGGAGAGGGGTTGGGTGGAGCTCGAAAGCAAGCAGATGACCGAGGTCTACAGCGTGCTGCAAAGCGGGTTCGACAGCGCCGCGTTGAGCGAAGAGTTGCACCGTTATTTCACTCGGCATGAACACACCGAGATCGCGCGGATACACGCGATGCTGGATCTGTTCGCTACCGACCGTTGCCTGGGCTATCGCCTGGCCGAGTATTTCGGCGACCACAATGCTCCGCAGCAATGCGGCCATTGCTCGGTGTGTCATGGGCAAGTCGCGCGGCTACCGGCACCACCGGAATTGCCGGCGCTTGTGGATAAAAATTTCGAGGCGTTGTGTGGCGACTTTATCCACAGGCATGAGCAGCACACGGGCAACGTGCCTTCGGCTGAACGCGTGACGCGGTTTCTGTGCGGGATCAGCGTGCCGCTGTTCACAAAACTCAAGGCACGGACGATTCCCGGATTTGCGGCGCTGGAAGATTATCCGTACGCCGAGGTACGCGGGTGGGCCCAGCGGTATCTGGCAGCCTGAACCACAACCCTTGTGGGAGCGAGCTTGCTCGCGATGAGGCCGGCACATTCAACAGTGATGGTGACTGACAAATCGCCATCGCGAGCAAGCTCGCTCCCACAGGGATTTACGGTGTACTCAAAGGGCTATATCCATCCGCTGAATGTTGCTCATCACAGGAATAAATTTCAAAAATGTGCAGTGGCTGACTATGGTGGTGGCTGTCTTCGGATCGCCAACAAGAGAACAAAACATGAGCCAGACACCGTCGAATATTCAGCGCGCCGCCGTCATCGGCGCGGGCACCATGGGCCGTGGCATTGTCATGTGCCTGGCCAACGCCGGAGTGGCCGTGCAGTGGGTCGACAACAATCCGCAAATGCTGGAACAGGCAATGGCAACCGTGGCGGACACCTATGCCCACAGCGTGCGTCAGGGCCGCATTGATCAGGCAGAAGCCGACGCCCGTATCGCGCGCGTAACGGCGGCCGATGGTTATGTGGCCATCCGCGATGTCGACCTGGTCATCGAAGCGGTGTACGAAAACCTTGAGCTCAAGCAGAAAATCTTCCGTGAGCTCGATGGCTTGCTCAAACCTGAGGCGATTCTGGCGAGCAATACTTCGGCGCTGGACATCGACGCTATCGCGGCAGTCACACGCCGACCACAGCAAGTGCTGGGCCTGCATTTCTTCAGCCCGGCACACATCATGAAGCTGCTGGAAATCGTCCGTGGCGCGCAGACTGCTCCGGCAGTCCTCGACGCGGCGCTGGCGCTCGGCCAGCGCATGGGCAAGGTCAGTGTAGTGGCGGGCAATTGTGATGGTTTCATCGGCAACCGCATGCTCAATACCTATGTGCTTGAGGCGCGGAAAATGCTGCTGGAAGGGGCTTATCCCTACCAGGTGGATGCAGCGCTGCAAGGGTTCGGTTTCGCCATGGGGCCGTTCCGCATGTTCGACGTGGTGGGCGTCGACCTGCAGTGGCGAGCACGGCAACTGTCCGGCGTCGGGCAGGATGCGCCTGAGGTTCAGGTGGACAATCGACTGTGCGAGATGGAACGTTTCGGCCAAAAGAGTGGCAACGGTTTTTACCATTACGAACCGGGCAGCCGGCAGGCCGAGCACGATCCGCAGGTCGATGCACTGGTGCTTCAAGTCAGTGAAGAACTGGGGTTCCAGCGTCGCGAGATTGGCCCGGAGGAGATTCTCGAGCGCTGCTTGCTGGCACTGGTCAACGAAGGCGCGAAGATCCTGCAGGAAGGCATTGCCGGATCGGCTCGGGATATCGATCTGGTCTACCTCAATGGTTACGGTTTCCCGGCAGACAAGGGCGGGCCGATGGCCTGGGCGGATCAGCAAGGGCTGGCGGATATCCATCGGCGCTTGATGGACCTTGAGACGCGTCAGGGCGGTCACTGGCAGCCGGCTCGATTGATTGGGGAGTTGGCGGCGGCAGGCAAGGGGTTTGCTGACCAGTGATTGATGTGGCGCCTGCAAGGGCGCCTTCGCGAGCAAGCCCGCTCCCACATTTGATCTTCAGCGAGCACAGATTGTGTGTACGACCGATATCCAATGTGGGAGCGGGCTTGCTCGCGAAGAACGATAACGCGTTTTTCGCCTTAGACTTGGTAAACCCATTCCAGGATGCAACGCTGATGCCCCAACGCACCGACTATCCGCATTTTCAGCCCATCACCACCCGCTGGCACGACAACGACGCCTACGGTCACATCAACAACGTCACCTATTACAGCTTCTTCGATACGGCGGTGAACACTTACCTGATCGAGGTCGGCGGCCTGGATATCCATGACGGCGAGGTGGTGGGGTTCGTGGTGAGCTCCTCCTGTGATTACTTTGCGTCCATTGCTTTCCCGGACCGTATCGAGATCGGTCTACGCGTGGGCAAGTTGGGCAACAGTTCGGTGCAGTACGAACTGGCCGTGTTCAGGCAAGGCGAGGATGAAGCCTGTGCGGCAGGGCGCTTCGTGCATGTGTTTGTCGATCGCGGGTCGAATCAACCCGTGGCGATTCCTGCCGGGTTACGCGGGGCGCTGGAGCGTCTGGTGGTTCAGTAAGACAAAAAAAATCGCAGCCCTTGGGCTGCGATTTTTGTTGTACTGATCAGCGAGGCGCTCGAGGCCTTAGTCGCGGTAATGCTTGTGGCGATGCTTGCGATGGCCGTAGGCATGACCGCGGCCCGGATGGCCGTCACGGTAGTAACGACGATCACCATGGCCTCGATACGAACGACGATCGTCGTCGTCATCATTATCGTACTCTTTGCCCATGTAGTTACCCAGCGCGCCACCGGCGCCGCCGCCTGCTGCGGCGCCGATCAGGCTGCCAGTGGTGCCGCCCACGCTGCGGCCGACCACGTTACCGCCCGCAGCACCCAACGCACCGCCAATGGCTGCTTCGCCACGGCTGTGTTTGTTTGCGCCGACGGCACTACCACCTGCGCCACCCAGGGCCGCGCCGATGGTGGAACCTGTATTGCCGCCTAACGACTGACCGACGACCGAGCCTAGAACCCCGCCCAATGCGCCGCCTACACCGGCTTCGGTGGTGCCGCCAGCAGACGCGATACCGCTGACCAGGCCAAGGGACAACAAGAGAATCGAGGAGAACTTCATGGAGGAACCTCAAGGGGATGACGGCGCGATCCTGAGGCTCTGGAATGGGCGTGACAATCGAAATCCGACGAATAACACGACCTGTATACAATATTGCAAGTTACTGTTTTTTGGGCGGAACTTAACGTTTTTTTGCCGGTCTTTTACTACTTCGCAAAGGCTGTTTTCATGAGGAAACGGCCTTTTTTGTGGGCGAAAGGAAAGTGCAGAATTCGGAAAGTTTGTTGTTTGATCTACCGCATTCGCGAGCAAGCCCGCTCCCACATTGGATCTTCAGCGAACACAAATTTTATGTACGGCAGAGATTCAATGTGGGAGCGGGCTTGCTCGCGAAGAGGCCGGTTCAGGCGAAGCGTTACGCAGACCTGGCCATGATCAACCTGGTCTCGCTCGCCGCTTCCAACCGGATCGCCACGAATTTCGATGTCGGGGTATGGCTGCCATCGCCGGTGCTTTCCAGCGGCACCAGCGGATTCACTTCCGGGTAGTACGCCGCCGCTTGCCCGGCCGGGATGTCGAATGCCAGCAGGGTGAAGCCTTTCACCCGACGTTCGACACCATCGTCCCAGAGCGAAACGATGTCAGCCTTCTGCCCCGGTTTGAAACCCAGGCGAATGATGTCGGCCTCGTTGACGAACAATACGTCGCGTTGTCCCTTCACCCCGCGATAGCGGTCATTCAAGCCGTAGATCGTGGTGTTGTACTGATCGTGGGAGCGCATCGATTGCATGATCAGGTCCGGCAGTAAACCGGTGGCGCGGGTGCGTTCGTGCACCAGGTCTTCAGGCAGTGCGTTGGGGCGGAAATTGGCCCGGCCCGAGGCGGTATTCCACTTGCGTGCGCCGGCACTGTTGCCCAGGTAGAAGCCGCCGGGATTCTTGACCTTCTCGTTGAAGTCCGTGAAACCGGGAATGGTCTCGGCGATCAGGTCGCGGATGCGGCTGTAGTCGGCCACCAGCCAGTTCCAGTCCACCGGGTGGCTGCCCAGGGTCGCGGCAGCGATGCCGGCCAGGATCGCCGGTTCCGAGCGCATCTGGTTCGACAGCGGCTGCAACTGGCCATTGGAGGCGTGGACCATGCTGAACGAGTCTTCGACGGTTATCGCTTGCGGGCCTTCGTTCTGGATATCGATGTCGGTGCGGCCCAGGCACGGCAGGATCAACGCGTCCTTGCCGTGGGTCAAATGGCTGCGGTTGAGCTTGGTGCTGATCTGCACGGTCAGGTCACAGTTTTGCAACGCCTGGAACGTGCGCGGGCTGTCCGGCGTGGCCTGGGCGAAGTTGCCGCCCAGGCCGATGAATACTTTCGCCCGGCCTTCGGCCATGGCATGAATCGCCTCGACCACGTTGTGGCCGTTGTGGCGTGGCACCTTGAACTGGAAGCGGCGCTCCAGGGCATCGAGAAAGGCTGCCGGCGGACGTTCGTTGATGCCCATGGTCCGGTCGCCCTGCACGTTGCTGTGACCCCGCACCGGGCACAGGCCGGCACCGGGGCGGCCAACGTTGCCGCGCAGCAGCATCAGGTTGGCGATCTCCTGGATGGTCGCCACCGAATGGCGATGCTGGGTGATACCCATGGCCCAGCACATGATGACGTTCTTGCCCTTGGCGTACATGCGCGCCGCTTGCTCGATCTCGACCAGGGTCAGGCCGGACTGCTCGACGATCTGCTCCCACGGGGTGTCGTCGATGGCCGCGAGGTACTCCAGCACATTGGCGCTGTGCTCATTGAGGAAGTCATGGTCGAACACCGCGGGTGCGCCGGTTTTCTGTGCGTCGCGCTCCCACAGCAAGAGAAATTTCGCCATGCCGCGCATGATCGCCATGTCGCCACCGAGGGCCGGGCGGAAGAACGCGGTGTTGGTCGGCTTGTCGCCGTTGGTGAGCATTTCGATCGCGTGCTGCGGGTGCTGGAAACGTTCCAGGCCGCGTTCCTTGAGCGGGTTGATGCACACCACTTGCGCACCGCGTTTCACCGCTTCACGCAGCGGTTCGAGCATGCGTGGGTGGTTGGTGCCGGGGTTCTGGCCCCAGACGAAAATCGCATCGGCGTGTTCGAAGTCGTCGAACGTCACGGTGCCTTTGCCGACGCCGACACTTTGCGACAGTGCCACACCGCTGGCCTCGTGGCACATGTTCGAGCAGTCAGGGAAATTGTTGGTACCGAAGGCGCGCACGAACAGCTGGTACAAATAAGCTGCTTCGTTGCTGGCACGGCCCGAGGTGTAGAACTCGGCCTGGTCCGGACTCGACAAACCGTTCAGGTGTTTGGCGATCAGCGCGAAGGCGTCGTCCCAACTGATCGGTTTATAGCGGTCCGTTTCGGCGTCGTAGCTCATCGGCTCGGTCAGGCGACCCTGGTATTCGAGCCAGTAGTCGCTCTGCTCCAGCAATGAAGTGACGCTGTGTCTGGCGAAGAATTTGGCGTCGACACGGCGTTTGGTCGCTTCCCAGTTCACCGCCTTGGCGCCGTTCTCGCAGAACATCACCATGCCCTTTTCCGGAGAATCGCCCCAGGCGCAACCCGGGCAGTCGAAGCCACCGTTCTGGTTGGTCTTGAGCATGATGCGCAGGTTTTTCAGTGCGTTGTCGCTGGTCAACCAGGCCTGGGCCACGCTGATCAGAGCGCCCCAGCCACCGGCAGGACCTTTGTAGGGCTTGTAGCGAGGGACGGGGGTCTGGTCGGCTTGACGGTGTTGACTCACGCTTGATTCTCCAACGTTGGGCTGTAGACCCGCGGCGCATTCTTCTGTGGCAAATGGATGAGGTTGAGGTTGTGGCGCCGAGCCCATTGCACGGCAAGGCCCGTGGGCGACGACAGGCTGACCAGGGTCTGGATGCCGGCGCGCAGGACTTTCTGGATCAATTCGAGACTGCAGCGGCTGGTGACAATCGCCAGCCCGCCGGCGGTCGGGATGTTCTGGCGGACAAGGCCACCGATCAGCTTGTCGAGGGCGTTGTGTCGGCCTATGTCTTCGCGGCCCATCAGCAACTGGCCCTGATCGTTCATGAACACCGCTGCGTGCACCGCACCGCAATGCTGGCCCAAAGGCTGGAAGGCGCCGATGCGCTGGCGCAGGCCATCGAGCCATTCAACGGGTGGCAGCGGGGCGCCGGGCAATACCTGAAGGTCAGGCAACGCCTGCTCGACCGCTTCCACGCCGCACAACCCGCAACCGCTGGTGCCGGCCAGTTGCCGACGCTGCTGCTTGAGGTTCCAGAAGGCGCGATTGGCGATGGTCACTTGCGCGTATTGCGCCGAGCCCGAGCCAGTCAGTTGCAGGTCGTAGATGTCCGAGGCGTCCTGGATGATGCCGCTGCCCAGGCTGAAGCCGACAATGAAGTCCTCCAGATCCGTTGGCGTTACCAGCATGACCGCTTGGCTGATGCCGTTATAGGCAATCGCCAACGCGACTTCCTCGGCCAGCGCGGTGCTGTCCGATTCGACGCTTTCCGTTTCGGTGGGGCGGAAATTGCTGTAGCTGTACGTCTGGCTGGCGGCGGGCGCGGGCGTTTCGAGGGCAGGCGCCGCGCAGGCAGGGCGCTTGGTGTTCATGGCATCACCCACGGATTGATCAGCTTTAAGACTAGGCGCGGCAAACTGTCGCGTCTAATCGCTAATACTGATCTACCGATAGATGCCGTCGATCAAGCGCTCGTCAGTGATTGCTGATAAATCGCGAAACAGGCTTCCGCCAGGGCCGAGCGTGGCGCGCTGCGACGCATGATCAGCCCCAGGCGGCCAAGGGTCTGGGCGTTCTCGATCGGTTGCAGGCGCAAGTGGTCGGTCAACCCTTCGAGGCCACCGTCCAAGGGCATCACGGCGCAACACAGGCCGCCGTGCACGGCTTGAAGCAGTTGATGGACGGCGTCGGTCTGCAGCAAGGGTTGTGGGGTGAGGCCGCGGCTATGGAAGTTATGGTCGATGGACTGGCGAAAGTGCATGCCGCTGGTGAGCATGCCCAGTGGCAGCTCAATCAACGATTCCCAGCTCAGCGGCGCCTCGCCAAAGGTGAAGAAGCGTTGGTCGTAGAGCAGGCCCATGCGGGTTTCGCTGAAGGCCAGTGAGTCGAAATGTTCGGCGTCCAGGCGTTCCAGATAGGAAACACCGAGATCCAGGCGATTGTTCGCCAGTTGTTCGAGGATCTGCTCCGAACTCAAGGCTGAAAGCTCGAAGCGCAGGTTCGGGTGTTCGGCGTGCAGGCGTTGCAGCAGCGGCAGCGGATCGAAGCTCGACAACGGCACCATGCCCAGGCGCAACGTGCCGACCAGATTGCCGCGACAGGCGGCGGCCTCGGCATACAAGCCGTCATAGGCCGCCAACACCGTGCGCGCCCAAGCCAGCACCCGCTCGCCCGGCGCGGTGAAGCCTTCGAAGCGCTGGCCGCGATTGACCAGCGGCAGGTCGAGTTCTTCTTCGAGGCTGCGCAGGCGCATGGACAGGGTCGGCTGGGTGATGTGGCAGCGTGCGGCGGCCTGGCCGAAATGGCGGGTTTCGTCGAGCGCGATGAGGAATTTCAGCTGCTTGATGTCCATCTTCGCTCCTGGGCGCGGGAAGGGGCGGATTCTATCGCAAGCGGGGTCATTGGTCGGGTTGGATTCGCAAGTGGCGGCCGTGGTCTAGGCTTTTGCGTCTGGAACCCCAAACCCAAGGAGAGTGCACCATGAGTCTTTTGAGCTTTGTGAAGGAGGCAGGCGAAAAACTGCTGGATTTGCTGACGCCAGGCAACGCCAATGCCAGTGAGCAATTGAAGGAACACATCAAAAAGGTCGGGCTGGGCAACCCGAATGTGCAGGCGACGGTCGATGGTGACAAAGTGACCGTGACCGGCGAAGTGGCAAGCCAGGAAGAGAAGGAAAAAATTCTGTTGGCCGTGGGCAATATTGCCGGGGTTGGCAGCGTGGATGATCAGATCACTGTGACCGGGCCGGTGGTGAAGGCCGCGGTGTTTGTCACCGTCGTGAAGGGCGACACCCTCAGCGCGATTTCCAAGCGCGTGTACGGCGATGCCAACAAGTACAACAAGATTTTCGAAGCCAACAAACCGATGCTGTCGCACCCGGACAAAATCTACCCGGGGCAATCGTTGCGGATTCCTGAGTAAGTCGTCAAACCGCGTGATGGCCATCGCGGGCAAGCCACGCTCCCACAGGATCTGCGTCGTTCGCATTCTTTGTGAAACGGCTCAGATTCTGTGGGAGCGTGGCTTGCCCGCGAAGCAGGCGCCTCGGTATCAAAGTCCTGCAATCAAATCCCGATAATCCCCGACCGCCGCAAACTCCGCCGTGTCCTTCGGCCCCTTGCGACTATCCGGTTCACGCACGGCCAGCAAATGCGCCACACCAAAATCCCGCGCACTGCGCAGGATCGGCAAGGTGTCGTCGATGAACAGGCTGCGCGCCGGTTCGAAATCGATATCGGCTTGCAGCGCATTCCAGAACTGCGGGTTTTCCTTGGGGAAGCCGTAGTCATGGGAACTGATCAGGCGCTCGAAGTAGGGCGCCAGTTCGATTTTTTCCAGCTTCAACGACAGCGCATCCCGATGGGCGTTGGTGATCAGCACCACGCGCTTGCCGGCCCGTTTGATCGCCGTCAGAAAGGTGTCGGCATCCGGGCGCAGGGCGATCAGATGCGCGGTTTCCAGTTTCAGGTCGCGCACCGACAGCTTCAGTTCGGCACTCCAGAAGTCCAGGCAGTACCACTGCAGCTGGCCGGCATTGCGCTCGAACAACGGCTGCAATTCCATCTCGGCCATGGCCCGGCTGACCCCGTGCAATTCGGCGTAACGCTGGGGCAGGTGCTCCATCCAGAAGTGGTTGTCGAAATGCAGGTCAAGCAACGTGCCGTCCATGTCCAGCAGAACGGTATCGATGTCGGACCAGGGTAATGAAGGCATGGCAACGTCTCGGGCAGTAGAAAGATTTCTGGCGTAAACAAACGGGAAAGCCGCGTTATAGTAGCGCGTTCACGCCAAGGAGCTTTGCATGCGCCAGAAACCCACCATACTCGCCCGCGAAATTGTCGCCACCAGTCGATTGTTCTGCGTGGAGGAGCTGAAGCTGCGCTTTTCCAATGGCGTGGAGCGTACGTATGAGCGCCTGGTTGGCAAAGGGGCCGGGTACGGCGCGGTCATGATCGTGGCGATGCTCGATGCCGAGCATGCGGTGCTGGTCGAGGAGTATTGCGGCGGCACCGATGAATACGAAATGTCTTTGCCCAAGGGTTTGATCGAGCCGGGCGAAGACGTGTTGGCGGCGGCCGAGCGTGAGCTCAAGGAAGAGGCCGGCTTCGGCGCGCGACAGCTGGAGCACCTGACCGAGCTGTCGCTGTCCCCCGGTTACATGAGCCAGAAGATTCAGGTGGTGCTGGCCACCGACCTCTACGAAGCGCGCCTGGAAGGCGACGAACCCGAGCCGATGCGGGTGGACAAGGTCAATCTGCGTGAACTCTCGGCGCTGGCGCAAAACCCGCAATTTACCGAAGGCCGTGCCTTGGCGGCGCTGTACCTGGCCCGAGACCTGTTGACTCAGCGCGGAGCGTTCCAGTCATGAATTTTCCGCATCCGTTGATGGCTCCGGTCATTGAGCTGGCTTTGCAGGCCGGTGATGCGATCCTGCCGTTCTGGCGTACAGGCACGGCCGTCACGGCTAAGGCTGATGATTCGCCGGTGACCGCTGCTGACCTGGCCGCGCACCACCTGATTCTGGCGGGGCTGACGGCGCTGGATCCGGGCATCCCGGTGCTCTCCGAAGAGGACGCAAACATTGCGCAAAGTGTGCGGGCCGGATGGCAGCGCTGGTGGCTGGTCGATCCGCTCGATGGCACCAAGGAGTTCATCAGCGGCAGCGAAGAGTTCACCGTCAACATCGCCCTGATCGAAAACGGTCGGGTGGTGTTCGGTGTGGTGTCTATGCCGACCAATGGTCGTTTTTATGTCGGTGGCGCCGGCCTCGGCGCGTGGCGTGGCGATAAAGGTGGTACGCCAGTGGCGATCAAGGTGCGTGATGCATTAGCGCCCGGTGAGTCGTTCACCGTGGTGGCCAGCCGTCGCCATTCGAGCCCGGAGCAGGAACGTTTGCTGGCCGGGTTGAGCGCCAGTCTTGGCGAGCTGCAACTGGTCAACATCGGCAGTTCTCTGAAATTCTGTTTGCTGGCTGAAGGGGCCGCGGATTGCTATCCGCGTCTGGCACCGACTTCGCAGTGGGACACGGCGGCCGCCCAAGGCGTACTGGAAGGTGCGGGCGGTGAGGTGCTGGAGCTGAGCGGTGAGCCGTTCAGCTATCCGGCGCGGGAATCGCTGTTGAATGCGTTCTTTCTGGCGTTGCCGGCGAAGGCGGCTTGGCGGGAGAAGCTGCTGGAACTGGCACGCGCATAAGATCGTTCCCACGCGCTGATGCAAAATCCTTGTGGGAGCGAGCTTGCTCGCGATGGCGGTGGGTCAGGCAACTACAATGTTGGCCTGGACGACCCCATCGCGAGCAAGCTCGCTCCCACAGGTTTTGTGGTGGTCCCGATTTAGCGGTGCAACACGTACTGCCCGACAAACCTCACCGCATCCTCATCACGGCCTTCATTGACGACCCGTGTATGCAGCGTCAACCGAGCTCGGCTGTACCGCTGGAACGTGGTCAAAAATTTCTTCCAGATCACCGGATCCGGCGCCTGGCAAATGGCGTTGGCATCGCCCGTCACCGGCAGCGGATAGCTGATCTGCCCTTCCTGAATCACGATGTGCCCGTCCGTGATGCCTTCTTCCTTGAGGCGCAAATGCAGCCAGCCCCAACCGGCCAGGACCGCGCCGCAATACAGGCTGCCGCCGAACATGGTGCTCTTGTGGTTGACGTTTGCTTCCAGCGGCAAGTGCAGGCGCAGTTGCTGGTCATGCCAGTCGAGCACTCTGAGGCCCATGTCCCGGGTGAGGGGAATGTCGTGATGGAGGACTGATTCCAG
The DNA here is from genome assembly GCF_054343835.1 of Pseudomonas sp. GNP012. NCBI lineage: Bacteria > Pseudomonadati > Pseudomonadota > Gammaproteobacteria > Pseudomonadales > Pseudomonadaceae > Pseudomonas > Pseudomonas sp. GNP012. The sequence goes on from NZ_JBTGUU010000001.1 coordinate 5,718,831, forward strand.
TTGTCGACTGTCGCGGCTCATTCAGGGGGCCTCTTGCTTGAATTGGATGATTGGACGGTAGCTCAGTCGAGGTCATCAGGGTGGGCCGAAGCGCCACTGTCCGAGAAGCTCAAACCGTGCTTGCGTAGTTTGTCGTGCAGGGTCTTGCGCGGAATGCCGAGGGCTTCGGCGACGCTGCGCACGGAGCTGTGCGAGCGCGCCAGTTCGGCGGCGATGAGGGTTTTTTCGAAGTTCTCCACTTGCTCGCTCAACCCACCGCTGACGACTTCGGCCATAGGGCCAGCGCCGCCTTCCGGCGTGCTGTTGTCGAGGGCCAGTTCCAGCCCGAGGGCAAAACGCTCGGCCGCATTTTGCAATTCGCGCACGTTGCCGGGCCAGGTATGGCGCAGCAGCAAGGCACGTTGTCCCGGTTGCAGTTCATGGGGCGGCAAGCCGTGGCGGGCACTGGCTTCGTCGGCGAAATGCTGGAACAGCATCAGTGCGTCTTCGCCCCGTTCGCGCAAGGGGGGAATCCGCAGCGGCGCGACGTTCAGGCGGTAATACAAGTCGGCACGAAAGCGCCCTTGATCCGCTGCCTGGCGCAGGTCTTCCTTGGTCGCGGCGATGATGCGGATGTCCAGGGGGATCTGTTGATTGCCGCCCAGGCGTTCGACCACGCGCTCCTGCAGCAAGCGCAGCAATTTGACCTGCACATCCAGGCTCATGCTTTCGATTTCATCGAGGAACAAGGTGCCGCCATTGGCGAATTCGAACTTGCCGATGCGGCGTTTCTGCGCGCCGGTGAAGGCGCCGGGCTCGTGGCCGAACAGCTCGCTTTCGACCACTGATTCGGCCAGGGCACCGGCATTGATCGCCACGAACGGACCGTTACGCCGGCCTGATAGATCGTGCAACGCCCGGGCCACGACTTCTTTGCCGGCGCCGGTTTCGCCGAGGATCAGCACGTCGGCCTTGGTCGCCGCCAAGGCGCCGATCTGCTCGCGCAGGCGCAGCATCGAAGGTGAATGGCCAACCAGGCGGGCGCTCAGCTCGTTGCGGTCGCTCAAGGCCAACCGCAGGCTGCGGTTGTCCAGCACCAGCCGGCGCAGGGCCAGCGCGCGGCGCACGCTGTCGAGCAAGGCGTCGCTGGCGAACGGCTTCTCGAGAAAGTCATAGGCCCCGGCGCGCATGGCCTGCACCGCCAGTGGCACATCGCCGTGGCCAGTGATCAGCAGCACCGGCAATTCAGGGTCCTGGGCGTGCAGTTCGGTCAGCAGTTCCAGACCGTCCATGCCGGGCATGCGGATGTCGCTGACCACCACACCCGGCCAGTCGCGCTCCAGTTGCCCGGCCAGGCCCTTGGCTTCGGCCAGCGGCAGGATCTTCAGTCCGGCCAGATCCAGCGTCTGGCTCAAGGCCTGGCGCAAGTGGGGATCGTCGTCGATCAACACGACCTGAATGCGGTTGTCGATGGTCATGCACTTCGGTCCTCGGACGGTTGCAGGCTCACGCCTGGTGCGCCTGCGCGCAGCTTCAGGGTAATCAGGGCGCCGCCTTCCTTGTGGTTGGCGAACGACAGTTCACCCCCGAAGGCGCGCATCAGCGTTTCGCAAATCGCCAGCCCCAAGCCCAGGCCCTGGGTTCGGGTCTTGGTGGTGTAGAACGGCTCGCTGGCGCGTCCAAGGGCCTCCATGCAAAAGCCCGGGCCGTTGTCGCGAATGTACAGGTTGACGCCTTCGGCCGTGGATTGGGCACTCAACCAGAGTTTGCGTGGCGGGCCTTTTTCCGTCAGGGCATCCAGGGCATTGGCCAGCAGGTTGCCGAGCACCTGGCGCAGGCGGGTTTCCCCGGCCTCGACCCACAGGGTGGCGGCGGGCAGATCACGGATCAGCTCGACGTCCATGCTGCGTCGGCGCTTGGCCAGCAAGGCCAGGGCATCATCCAGCGCCGGTTGCAGGGCCACGCTTTCCGGGGCATGCCGGTCGCGCCGGGCAAAGGCGCGCAGGTGGGCGATGATCGAGGCCATGCGACCGGTCAGTTCGCTGATCAGCTTGAGATTGCCGCGGGCATCGTCGGTGCGCTGGTGGTCGAGCAATATCTCGGCGTTTTCCGCATAACTGCGAATCGCTGCCAGCGGCTGATTGAGTTCATGGCTGATGCTTGCCGACATGGTACCCAGTGCCGACAGTTTGCCGGCCTGGACCAGATCGTCCTGGGCGCGGACCAGCTCCTGCTGGGCCTGCTCGCGTTCCAGTACTTCCTGTTTCAGGCGCCGGTTCAGGCCTTCGAGATCGCTGGTGCGCTCGGCGACCCGGCCTTCCAGTTCGCGGCGGGCCTTGGCTTCGAAAGCAATGCGATCGAGGTAATGGCGGCGGCGCTGCATCATCAGGCCAAGCAACAGCATCAACACCAGCAGCGTTGCACCGCCGATGGCCACCACCGTGCGCACCGGACGGTCGATCAAGGTGCGCGGGGCGAGGATGCTGACATTCCAGCCGGTTTCGGCGATCTGCTGGGTCTGGGTCAGCCAGGCGTTGGGGTTGAGCTCCAGCGGTTTGGGATCGCGGGTTGGATAGGGCTGGATCGCAGTGATGGCTTTGCTTTCGGCCTCGCTCAACGGGCGGGTCGAGCGGAATCGCCACTCCGGTCGCGAGGTGAGAATGACCACGCCGTTGTGGTCGGTCAGCAGCAGTTGTTCCGGGGTTTTGCCCCAGAGGCTTTCGGTGTGGTCGAGGTCGACCTTGACCACCAGCACCCCCATGATTTTTTCGCCATCACGCACGCCGGCGGCGAAGAAGTAACCGCGCTTGGCGGAGGTGGTACCCAAACCAAAGAAGCGCCCGAGCCGCCCGGCCATGGCTTCGCTGAAATAAGGCCGGAAGGAAAAATTGCGCCCGACGAAACTGTCGTGCTTGTCCCAGTTGGAGGCAGCCAGCGTCTTGCCGGTGGCGTCCATCAGGTACATGACTTCGGCACCGGTCTGGGTGGCGATATTTTTCAGCAGGCGGTTGGCATTGCCCTGGGTGACGCCATCGTCCGGTGCACCGAGCACGGCGCGCAGGGCCGGAAGGTCACCGAGGATTTGCGGCAACACTTCATAGCGGTGCAGGGTGCCCAGCAGGTTGGCGACATAGAGGTCGAGGGTCTGACGATTCTGGCTGGCCAGTTCGCTGCGGTAATAGCGCTCGGCCAGATGCTCCAGCGGCCACAGCAACGGCGCCAGGCACAGTGCCAGCAGGGCCAGGCTGCGCCAACGGGGTCTGGGGGGGAGAGTCGGTTTCATGAGCAGCATGCGCCTGTGGGTACAGGCGCATTATGCCTAGGCTTGCCCGCCTTGGGTCAGCTGCATCTTGAAAGGCGAGTTTCAGCCGGCCTTTCAGGCAAAGACGTCAGCGTCCTTGAAAAACACGCCGGCCTGATCCTTGGCCGACAGTTGCGGCGTGCCTTCGAGTTGCCAGTCGATGGCCAGGTCCGGGTCATCCCAGCGAATGCTGCGTTCGGCCGATGGCGTGTAGTAGTCGGTGGTTTTGTACAGGAACTCGGCAAATTCGCTGAGTACGACGAACCCGTGGGCAAAGCCTTCCGGGACCCAGAGCTGCCGATGATTGGCGGCGGACAGCCGCACGGCGACCCATTTGCCGAAGTGCGGCGAACTGCGACGGATGTCCACGGCGACGTCCAGCACTTCACCGACTGTGACGCGGACCAGTTTTCCCTGGGTATTTTCCAGCTGGTAATGCAGGCCGCGCAGCACACCCTTCTGCGAACGGGAGTGATTGTCTTGAACGAATTCGGTGTCCAGCCCGGTGGCCTCTTTGAACGCCCTGGCATTGAAACTCTCGTAGAAGAAACCACGATCGTCACCAAAGACCTTGGGTTCGAGGATCAGAACACCGGGCAGGTCGGTGGTCACTACATTCATGGTAGGCATCTCCAGATGCATGTGTTTAGGGCCGTCATTCTTGCGCAAAGTGCCATTGGAGGCGAGTGCCAGAACCAAAACCTGTGGGAGCGGGCTTGCTCGCGAACGCGGAGTGACAGGCAACCTGAATGTGACGGACACGCCCTCTTCGCGAGCAAGCCCGCTCCCACAAATGCCCTCATAGCGGCTTGCGGGGGGTTGCGTATCGCCCGAAGCAGTGGCGATATAGGCGCCTAATAAAATTTCAGGGGTTGTTGTATGCCGCTCGCCACGTTGATTCATCGCGCCAGTTTGCCCAGCCCGCAGGTGTCTGCGGAGCAAGCGCTAGAGCTGCTGGAAGAACATTACGGGTTCAGCGGCAGACTGCAGCCCCTCGGCAGCCAGCAAGACCTGAACTACCGCGTCGACAGCGAGCGGGGGCGTTTCGTCCTGAAAATCTGCCGTGGCGACTACTCGGTCGTTGAGCTTCAGGCACAGCATGCCGGGCTCAAGCACTTGGGCGAGCACCCCGATGTCCATGTGCCGCGTGTTATCGCGGCGAAAAACGGTGCAGACCTGCTGTCTCTGGACGTGGGTGGCCAGGCAGTGCACGTTCGTCTGCTCGACTACATCGAAGGCCAGCCGCTGACGAGCCTCGGCCATTTCAACCCGACGGTGGTATCCGGTTTCGGTCGCCTGTGCGGTGAAATGGACCTGGCCCTGGCGGATTTCGACCATCCGGGCCTGGTGCGAACCCTGCAATGGGACGCTCGCCATGCTCACGCCCTGATCGCGCACTTGCTGCCGGTGATCAAGGATGAAGCCCAACGCAAACTGATCGTCGAAGCGTGCGCACAAGCCGAGCGGCATTTGCAGCCGCTGGAAGCCAGGCTGCCGGTGCAGGCCATTCATATGGACATCACCGACGACAACGTGGTGTGGCAGCGCGATGCGCAACGCCATTGGCAACTGCAAGGCGTGATCGATTTCGGTGACCTGGTGCGTACCTGGCGCATTACCGATCTGTCGGTCACCTGCGCCGCGCTGCTGCATCATGGCGAGGGCGATCCGTTCTGCATTTTGCCGGCAATCCAGGCTTACCACGCAGTCAATCCTTTGCAACACGAAGAGCTGCTGGCGCTGTGGCCGCTGATCGTCGCCCGTGCGGCGGTGCTGGTGCTCAGTGGCGAACAGCAGGTCAGCATCGATCCGGGCAATGCCTACAGTCGCGATAACCTGGTCCATGAATGGGAAATCTTCCGTGTGGCCACGTCGGTGCCGTTGGCATTGATGGAAGCGGCGATCCTCACCGCTGTCGGCCACAGTCTTCCGGCCATTGGCAGTGAAGGCTTTGCGCCGCTGTTGCCAAGCCTGGTGGGGCGTGAGTTCGCCTTGATCGACCTGGGGGTGCTCAGCCCGCATTTCGAGGCCGGGAACTGGGAGCAGGAGGGTGTCGATCAGCGCTTGCTGGATGAAGCCGCCGCAGCTCATGGCCTGGCGGCCAGTCGATATGGACAGTACCGCCTGTCCCACACCCGCCCGGACAGTGCCACCGAACCGGACACTTGCCCCTTGCACGTTGAACTGCGTGTACCTCAGGGCACGACGGTCGAAGCACCGTTTGCCGGTGTGGTGCACCACCCGTCGGTGGGCGTGCTGCAACTGGACGGCCCGCAATTGAGTGTGCGGCTTTGGGGTGTCACGCCGTCGCTGCACAGCGGCGCGGCACTGGTCAAAGGCCAGGTACTGGGTTCGGTCAGCGGGCCGTTGATCGTGCAGTTGAGCCGTGGCGCGTCGATCGATGCCCCGTTGTTCTGCACACCATCGCGCGCCGCTGCCTGGCAGGCACTGTGCCCATCACCTGCAGCACTGCTGGGGCTGGCCTGTGATGCCGAAGCAGAACTCGACGGCGCGACCTTGCTGGCCCGGCGTGACGCCAGTTTCGCCCGAACGCAAAAACATTATTACGTCGACCCGCCGCGCATCGAGCGTGGCTGGCGCAACCATTTGATCGACATGCAGGGGCGTTCCTACCTCGACATGCTCAACAACGTCGCGGTATTGGGCCACGGTCATCCGCGCATGGCGGCGGTCGCCAGTCGCCAGTGGTCGTTGCTCAACACCAACTCGCGTTTCAACTACGCGGCCGTGGCCGAGTTTTCCGAACGCTTGCTGAAACTGTCCCCTGACGGCATGGACCGCGTGTTCCTGGTCAACAGCGGCAGCGAGGCCAACGACCTGGCGATTCGGCTGGCGTGGGCCTACAGCGGCGGCCGCGACATGCTCAGCGTGCTGGAGGCCTATCACGGCTGGACGGTGGGCGCGGACTCGGTGTCGACCTCGATTGCCGACAACCCCAAGGCCTTGAGCAGCCGCCCGGACTGGGTACACCCGGTGACCGCGCCAAACACTTACCGCGGTGAATTCCGTGGCCCCGACAGTGCGCCGGATTATGTGCGCAGCGTCGAGCACAACCTGGCGAAAATCGCCGAACAGAAACGCCAACTGGCCGGTTTCATCTGTGAACCGGTGTACGGCAATGCCGGCGGTATCTCGCTGCCACCGGGCTATTTGAAGCAAGTCTATGGCATGGTCCGGGCCCAGGGCGGCGTGTGCATCGCCGACGAAGTGCAGGTCGGCTACGGACGCATGGGCGATTTCTTCTGGGGCTTCGAAGAGCAAGGTGTGGTGCCGGACATCATCACCATGGCCAAAGGCATGGGCAACGGCCAGCCATTGGGCGCGGTCATCACCCGCCGGGAAATCGCCGAGGCGCTGGAGGCCGAGGGTTATTTCTTCTCCTCCGCCGGTGGCAGCCCGGTCAGTTGCCAGGTCGGCATGGCCGTGCTGGATGTGATGGAAGAGGAAAAACTCTGGGAGAACGCTCAGGTCGTTGGCGGCCACTTCAAGCAGCGCCTGGAAGCGTTGATCGATATTCATCCGTTAGTGGGCGCGGTGCACGGTTCCGGTTTCTACCTGGGCGTCGAGTTGATCCGCAACCGCGACACCCTGGAGCCGGCCACCGAGGAAACCACCACACTGTGCGATCGTTTGCGGGAACTGGGGATCTTCATGCAGCCGACCGGCGATTACCTGAACATCCTCAAGATCAAGCCGCCGATGGTCACTTCGCGCCAGAGCGTGGATTTCTTCGTGGACATGCTGTCGAAGGTGCTCGCAGAAGGTCTGTAAACACATTCCCTCTGTGGGAGCGAGCTTGCTCGCGATAGCGGTCTTTCAGTCGAAAAATCTGTGACTGGAATGGCCTCATCGCGAGCAAGCTCGCTCCCACAGAGGTGGTGGTGTTAATTCGATTGATATCGGCTTTTTGTCGATTATTTTTGTAGCTACGGATTGGCGGTGCTTTAAAAGCCGATATTTATCGGATATAAAGTGACCAGTCCACGGCGTGTATCCATGCGCTTTCTTTTCTGTCAGGCATCAACGCCACTCCGGAGTCCTGAGTCATGACCACGTTGAGCAGCACCCCTCGCGCCGACGGCTTCTACATGCCAGCCGAATGGGCACCCCAAACCCAGACCTGGATGATCTGGCCCGAGCGCCCGGACAACTGGCGCCTGGGTGGCAAACCGGCACAGGCCGCGCACGTGGCCGTGGCCAAGGCCATCGCCCGTTTCGAGCCGGTCACCGTGGCGGTTTCCGCCGGCCAGTACGAAAACGCACGTGCCCGTCTGGATGTGCCGAATATTCGCGTAGTGGAAATGTCCAGTGACGACGCCTGGGTTCGCGATTCAGGTCCGACTTTCGTCATCAATAACAGTGGCGAAGTCCGTGGCGTGAACTGGGACTTCAATGCCTGGGGCGGTTTTGACGGCGGCCTGTATTCGCCGTGGAACCGTGACTCGCAGGTCGGCGGCAAGATCCTCGAGATCGAACGCAGCCCGCGTTACCGCACCGAAGGCTTCGTACTTGAAGGCGGTTCGATTCACGTCGACGGCGAAGGCACGCTGATCACCACCGAAGAGTGCTTGCTCAACCGCAATCGCAACCCGCACATGAACCGCGAAGAAATCGAAGCGGTCCTGAGTGCGAACCTGGCTGTGGATAAAATCATCTGGCTGCCGGATGGCTTGTTCAACGACGAAACCGACGGCCATGTGGATAACTTCTGCTGCTACGTGCGTCCGGGTGAAGTGCTGCTGGCCTGGACCGATGATCCGCAGGACCCGAACTACCCGCGCTGCCAGGCGGCGATGAACGTGCTGCAAAGCAGCACCGACGCCAAGGGTCGCCCGTTCACGGTGCACAAAATGCCGATTCCGGGCCCGCTGTTTGCGACCGAGGAAGAATGTGCCGGAGTCGATCCGGTAGATGGTACTCAGGAACGTAACCCGACTGTTCGTCTGGCCGGTTCCTACGTGAACTTCCTGATCGTCAACGGCGGCATCATCGCGCCATGCTTTGACGACCCGCAGGATGGCCCGGCAAAGGAAATCCTGCAGAACCTGTTCCCACAGCATGAAGTGGTGATGGTGCCTGGTCGTGAACTGTTACTGGGGGGCGGCAATATTCACTGCCTTACCCAGCAGCAACCCGCGCCACACAAGGAGTGAGTGAGGTCGTAACATCTTGAGTTGATTGCGAAATTTCTCAACCTGTAAATCAACCTCCCGCAATTCGCAGAGCCCGCAGCCCTTCAGGGTTGCGGGCTTTTTTGTATCCGCGAGGCCACACTTCAGACACCTTGGCACAGCTCTTGTATCTCTGTTGTTGTAACTCGGGGAGGGGGAGAACTTCGATGTTCTGTCATAAACCTTGGATAAGTTAGCCGCTCACAAACCGGGAGAGAGCGCTGAAATGAACGCCGAAGTGGACGTAGTGAGCGACAAGGCGTTGCATCCCCTGGCCGTAAACAGCGAATCGCTCCAGATTCTGGCGCAGTGGTTCAAGTCCAATGGAATGCGTCAGATCAGTGAAACTGATCCGCGCCGGACGATGATCGAGCGTTACCCTGCTGGTTTATTCAGCGAAGCGGAACTGGATGCGTTGTGGGATGTAATGGAAGGATAAGAAGAACAACAACGGATTGATCAAGAAAAAGCGCTGCCGGGATGGCAGCGCTTTTTTTTTCAGCACACGGAACCCTGTGGGAGCGGGCTTGCTCGCGAAAGCGGTGTGTCAGTAACATTGCCATTGGCTGACACGACGCCTTCGCGAGCAAGCCCGCTCCCACAGGTGATCGGTGTTTTAAAAGCTGTAGGTACCCGTCACCACCAAGCTACGCGGTGCCCCAGGCTGGATCTGGAATGCACTGGTCGCCGATGAGTAATACGTCTTGTCGCTGATGTTGTTCAGCGCCGCGCGCAAATCCCAATCTTTCTGACGGAAGCCCGCCAAGGCGTCCCAGCGGCCATAACCCGGCAACACGACGGTGTTGAGGTTGTCGGCATAGCGGTCACCAACCAGGGTCAAACCGGTTTCGGCATACCAGCCCATTTCCGGTTTCCAGGTCAGGAACAGGCTGCCGTTGTGCTTGGCCACGTTGTTGATGCGCTTGCCTTCCAGGCCGTTGTTGTCCTTTTCGATGGTTGCGTCCTGCAGACCCACGCCACCGCGCACGTACCAGTTGCCGGTAATTCTGCCGGCAGCGGTCAGCTCGATGCCGCGAGAACGTTGCAGCCCGGAGAGCAGGGTAATGGTCGGGTTGTTCGGATCGCTGGTGCGGCGGTTGTAGAGCTCCAGCTCGTAGATGGCCAGCGTGGTGCTCAGGCGATCATCGAGCCAGTCACTCTTGACCCCGATTTCCTTCTGCCTGGTCAGCTCGGGGCTCAGGTCATTGCTGTTACCGGCCGCACCCGGGGTGATGCCGATCAAGCCACCACCGACCGGCGAGAACGTCTTGCTCCAGGACGCGTAGAAGGAGTGATTTTGCAGCGGCGTCCAGACCACGCCAACGCGAGGGCTGGTGCTATGGCTATCACTGTCTTCGGAAATGTTGCGCACCTTGTTGGTCGACTCGATATCGAACGTGTCGTAACGCAGGCCGGCGAGCAACTGCCATTGATCGTTCAGGCGCAGTTGATCCTGCACATACACCGCACGGCTCTCGACCTCGGTATGGGTGTTGCTCGACACCACCATGCGCCCGGTATGACGCAAATTGCGGTCGGGGGCGTACAGGTCCAGCGCCGGCACCGGGGAGCTGCCCGGCCCGGAAGTGGCGGCGGTGTACAGCAGCGGGTCGCGGCGCTGGCTGCCGATCTCGATGCCGGTGAGCAAGCGGTGCTCCAGGCCGAAAGTATCGAAGCCACCTTCCAGCTCGACGTTGTTGTAGACATTGCGGGTATTCAGGTCCTGCTGCCAGTGCTGGCGCGTGACCTTGTTGCTGGCCGGGACATAGCCGCTCAAGTAAGTATTGTCGAAATCGCTGTCGAGCTTGAACACACCCAGAGTCTGGCGCAGCTGCCAGTTGTCGCTCAGTTCATAAGTGAGTTTCGAACGCAGGGATTGCGCCTTGTCGTCGATGAAATCGTTTTCACTGCCGTAGGTGGTATCGCGTCCTACGTCGGCCGGGCGGCCGTTTACACCGGGGATGCCACGATCCGGCGTGCGGTTGTAGCGGCTGTATTCGTACTGCACCAACCAGTTCAGGTCGGGTGTCAGCTGCCAGCTCATCGAGGGTGCGAACAGCTGGCGATTGCCACTCACGCCATCGCGGAAGCTGTTCTCGTCCATGTTACCCATGTTCAGGCGCAGGCTGATGTTTTCGGAAGGATCGGTACTGAGGTCGGCATACAGACTGCGCAAGTCCTCGCTACCGCCCTGGGCTTCAAGGGTCGAGCGGCGACCGAACTCGGGCAGTTTGCTTACCCGGTTGACGATCCCGCCCTGGCTGCCACGGCCATACAACACGGCGGCCGGGCCTTTCAGGACGTCGATGCGTTCGATGTTGTGCAAGTCGCGCACGTACTGGCTGTCGTCGCGGATGCCATCGAGGTAGAAATCGTTGCTGGCGTCGAAACCGCGGATGCGCAGGCTGTCGAAGCGTGTGTCGGCGCCGCTGCTGACGTTGGGGATGCCACTGAGCGCCGTGCCCAGATCGTTGGTGCCGTAATCCATCACGTTCGAGGTTTTGATCGAATCGATGGCTTGTGGCACGTAGCGCACCGGCGTGGCGGTCCGGGTCGCCGTGTTGGTTTCTGTCACGCGCGGGTCGTCGGCTTCAGTTTCGGCGCTGATCGATGTGGCAGGCAGGGTGGTCGGTGCAGCGAAGGAAAAACCGGCAGACAACAAGGCAGAGAGCCCAAGGCTGTAGGGCGCAAGGCGAAAAGGGGCAGGCATTGAAGAGCGCATCCGTGGGATTTTTAGGTTGAAGCATCTGGAGGGCGCGAATAGTAATGCTTGTCATTTACTGTTGTTAGTGCTTATTGAGAGCTTTTCTCATTTGATTGTTTCGAATTATTTCTGAGTTGATACAAAGGGTTTGTGCAGTCATTCGACCGATTCAAGCAACAGACTGAAAGCTGATCCGGCGTTTTTCCGAAACCGCTGTGGCACTAATCTGCCGACATCGAATTTTCCTGAATGTCTGTCGGAGCTTTCCCATGATCCTGCATTACATCTACGATCCGTTGTGCGGTTGGTGCTACGGCGCCAAACCGCTGGTGCAAGCCGCCCAGGCTGTGTTGCCCGTGCTTGCCCACGGCGGCGGCATGATGACAGGAGCCAATCGGCAAAAGGTTTCGCCACAACTGCGCAGTTACGTCATGCCCCATGACCGGCGCATTGCCGAATACAGCGGGCAGCCGTTCGGTGAAGCTTATTTCGAAGGTTTGCTGCGAGATCACAGTGCCGTGTTCGATTCGGCTCCACCCATCGCTGCGGTGCTGGCGGCCGAGCAAATGGCAGGTCGCGGGTTGGAGTTGTTGGGGCGTTTGCAAAGTGCTCACTACGTGGAAGGGCGCCGCATCGCCGACGAGTCGGTACTGCTTGAACTGGCCCACGGTATGGGGTTGGAGCCTCAAGCCTTCGAAAGAGCCTTCGGGGCAGCCGACACCGAAGGCCATATCAAGGACAGCCGGGCTTTGCTGGCCAAGGTGGGCGGGCAGGGTTTTCCGACCCTGGTGCTTGAACACAATGGCCAATTCACCCTGATCGATATCGGGCCATGGCTGGGCAAACCCCAGGCATTTGCGCAATGGCTGGGTCAGTCGCTGCCGGAGCAGCACTCATCCAATACCGTAGCAGCCTGTGGTCTCGAAGGCTGCGTCGATTGAATATTCCTGCCGCGTAAAGCAGTTTCTTAGACGTTTTTCGCCTGTTTTTAGAAGATTCATGAAATTGACACATCGTCAAAGGCGCGGCTACGATTCGGCCCAACGCCTGTGGCCGACCGCCACGACTCAAAAACAATAAAAGGCCCGCCGCGAGAAATCGTGGGCGGGCCTTTTTGTTTTCGCCTTGAAATAAGAGCGCAATAGCGCCGTTTCGGCCATTCGACACAGCGCGTATCAACCGTATCAAGGAAAAAAACAAAATGTTGAACAAGAGAATCAGCCTGATTGCTCTGGGGATGTTGAGCGCTACACAGGCCATGGCGAACGACCAGGCCGAATCAAAGGGTTTCGTTGAAGACAGCAGCCTCAAAGTGCTGCTGCGCAACGCCTACATCAACCGTGACTACAAAGACGGCAACCCGGATAAATCCGAGTGGGGCCAGGCGGCCATCGGCACGTTCTCGTCCGGCTTCACCCAGGGCACCGTGGGTGTGGGCGTCGACGCTTTCGGCCTGTACGCATTGAACCTGGAGCGCAGCGAAGACCGTAGCGGCGCGCAAGGCATCGATTTCTTCAAAAAGGGCGACAGCGGCCAGCCGGCGGACGACCTGTCCAAGGGCGGCGCAGCGATCAAGTTCCGCCTGTCCAGCACCACCCTGACCTACGGCGACCAGATGCCGGCCCTGCCGGTGCTGAGCTACGACAACTCGCGCCTGCTGCCGGAAAGCTACACCGGCACCCTGATCACCTCCAGGGAGATCAAAGGTCTGCAACTGGACGCCGGGCGCTTCACCGCCGAATCGCGTAAAAGCGCTGAAGGCCGTGACAGTGGTGGCTTGAAGTCGATCAACGTATTGGGCGGTAGCTACCAGTTCACCGAACAATTCAAGGCCGCGCTGTACGCTTCCGACGTCGAAGACGTGCTGAAGAAGCAATACGTGAACGCCAACTACGTGTTCCCGATCGACAAGGATCAGTCCCTGGCCCTGGACTTCAACGGCTACCGCACCAAGCTGGACGATTCCTACGTCCGCGAAAACGCTATCACCGGCGACGACAACAAAATCTGGAGCCTGGCGGCCACCTTCATCACCGGCCCGCACTCGTTCACCCTCGCGCACCAGCGCAGCACCGGTGACAGCAACCTGGGCTACGCCTACGGCGGCTACCAGAAAGATCAAGGTCGCGTTGGCGACGGTGGCAACACCATCTACCTGGCAAATTCCTACTGGTCCGACTTCAACGCCGAAGACGAACGCAGCTGGCAGCTGGGCTACGGCCTGGACTTCAGCACCTTCGGTGTACCGGGCCTGAGCTACAACTTCGCCTACGTACGCGGTGACAACATCACCACCTCCACCAGCGAAGGCGGCACCGAGCGCGAGATCTTCAACCAGATCAAATACGTCGTCCAAAGCGGCCCGGCCAAAGACCTCAGCGTGAAACTTCGCAGCTCGGTCCTGCGCGTGTCGCAGAAGTCGAGCGAGTACAACGTGAGCGGCAACGAAGTGCGTGTGTTTGTGGATTACCCGATCAATATCTTCTGATGATGGGGTGTGGTGTCGAGGCCTGATCAGAGGCTGAGAAAGAAAAAGCCCCGACTGGTTCGGGGCTTTTTTGTGGGCATAAAAAAAGCAACCGATAAGGCTGCTTTTTAAAAGAGGTCTCACCCGGGCGCTGATTTTCAGGTCATCAACGGGGTTCCTAGCGCCGACTATCGCCACCTGATGGCAGTTGGTTTCGCGCTAGAGGATATCGAACAAATCAGTTTCAGAAGGACTTGCTGGCGTCTGTTCGCGAAATGAATGAGAGCCGCGTCAGCCCTATCGCGGAGGGTAAGCCTTAACAATGCATTCGCGCTTCAACGCGAACGTGTCGCCCGCAGCGACATGTCCCGAAGACGTGTCGCAAAAAGTGGAAAATTGCGACACGTAAGCAAATGGACGACAGAAAAAACGGCATAGAGTCCTACAGTAATCATTACACCACGTAACGAATGAAGTTCCCGCCCCCACCTTTATCCCCTCCCGCCAACCCCATACATTCATCTCCAACGCCTCTCCCATCATCCCGACGGGAAGGTCACTGGAGTTGCCCTCATGCCTTTCGTAACTGTACGCATCACCCGCGATGGCGTTACCACTGAGCAGAAAGCTCAGGTGATCGCCGAAATCACTGAAACCCTGGAACGCGTTCTCAACAAGCGCCCTGACCTGACCCACATCGTGATCGAGGAAGTCGACACCGATAACTGGGGTTACGCCGGAATTACCACCACCCAGTACCGCAAGCAACTGGCCGAGGCGGAGGGGCAGTCATGACGTCCTCCGTCACCATCGATTTCATTTCCGATGTGGTGTGCCCCTGGTGCGCGCTGGGGGCGACGGCGCTGGAGCAGGCGATCGAGAACGTGGCCGGGGAAGTCTCGGTCGAGCTGACCTACAAGCCGTTCGAATTGAACCCGAACATGCCGGCTGAAGGTGAGCCAGCGGTCGAGCACCTGATGCGCAAGTACGGGAGAACCGCCGCCGACGTCGCCGCCGGCAAGGCCATGCAGATCACTCGCGGCGAGGCCATCGGCTTCAAATTCGATCTGGAGAAGCGCACGCACTTCTACAACACCTTTGATGCACACCGTTTGTTGCTGTGGGCGTTGCAGGAAGGGCGGCAAGTCGAGCTGAAGAAGGTCCTGCTGCGGGGCTATTTCAGTGAAGGCCAGAACCCGAGCGATCACCAGGCACTGGTGAGTCTGGCGACTGAAGCGGGGCTGGACGGTGCAGCTGCACAAGGGGTGCTGGCGTCCGGTGCGTTCGCCGCTGAGGTGCGGGAGCTTGAAGCGTACTACCAGCAGCGCGGCATCAATTCGGTGCCGGCCATGGTGCTGAACGGTCGCCACCTGGTGTCCGGCTCGCAATCGGTCGAGTACTACGAACAGATGTTGAGAGAAATGGCCAAGGCACCGGCCGACGCCTGATTACAGATTTTCTACCCCACTTTTAATTGTCAGAGGTCTTCATCATGAGCATTTCGAAAAAAGTCATCGTAATCACCGGCGCGTCACAAGGTCTCGGCGACGGTATGGTCAAAGCCTTTCGTGAACTCGGTTACCGGATCGTCGCCACTTCGCGCTCGATCAAGCCATCCACCGATCCGGACATTCTCACCGTGGCCGGTGACATCGGCGAGCCGGAAACTGCCCAGCGCGTCATCCGTGAAACGATGTCCCGTTTCGGTCGCATCGATACCCTGGTCAACAACGCTGGGATCTTCATCGCCAAGCCGTTCACCGCATACACGGCAGAAGACTACGCCAATGTGTTGTCGGTGAACGTCAATGGCTTCTTCTACATCACTCAACTCGCCATCGCCGAGATGGAAAAGCAAGGCAGCGGCCACGTCGTCAACATCACCACCAGCCTGGTGGATCACGCCATCGACGGTGTGCCATCGGTCTTGGCTTCGCTGACCAAGGGCGGCCTTAACGCAGCAACCAAATCCCTGGCGATCGAATACGCCAAGCGCGGAATCCGGGTGAACGCGGTCAGCCCGGGCATCATCAAGACCCCGATGCACGGCGCAGAAACCCATGAAGCACTGGGCAATCTGCACCCGGTCGGGCACATGGGCGAGATAGACGATATTGCGCAGGCGGTCGTGTATCTGGACGGCGCCAAGTTTGTTACTGGCGAAATCCTGCACGTGGATGGCGGGCAGAGTGCAGGTCACTGAGGCCTGATTTTCCGGACGACAGAAACAACAAAGCCCTCGTATTTCTACGAGGGCTTTGTTTTGTAGGGGGCAGGCACCAGGAATCGCCCCCGGGAACTAGTGAATACAAGCGGCTTGTCCCGGCGTTTTTCCATGATTCGCCAGATAACTAAAACCAGAAAAATCCGTTGTATACGAAACAAGGAAAAGACCATTGGCAGCTTCGCCAACACCCGCCCACGACTGGAAAAGTACGATGAATCAATTCGCCATTCTCCGGGAGGAGCGCTTCACCAGACCGTACATCTAGATTATGATCGCGCTGCCGCCTGACCGTAATCCTCTATAACTACGGGCCATTCCCCCGATCGCTACCCGATTCTTACCTCGTTTGGCAGCAAATGCCGCGTTGGGCCTCCCGCACTGGCACCAATTATCCCAAGCGTATTGCGAATATCAGAAAAGATGATCTTTATAAAAAATAATAAGCTTTTCTCCTGCTTATACTTGCTGGCAGTCGTCATAACCATCGGCGTGGTGTACTCCCTGGGCTTCCGGGAAGCGGCAAGCCAGATTGCGATCGCGCCCGAGCGCCTGAGAAACTTCACGTTCCCCATCTGGGAGCAACACGCTTTTTCGCAGCACGGTTTTCTCGTCTTCTATTCGATGGAGGACTACGCAAAAAAGATCGCGTATTCCAACCACTCCACGGCTTATCTGTTCTACATGTACGCCCTCTATAAAGTGGAAATGTATGTGTCGGCCTTACCGATGAGAGTGACAGGGGCTTTCCTGAACATTATTTCGCTGGCAGGCGTTACGTTCTTTTTTCTGTCCCGTCTGGTGGAAAAGCGCCTGGCATTCGGTCAGGGACTGCTGATTCTGTTATCGGTCGTATTCATGGTGTCGATACCGGGATTCTGGATTACTTCGGCCAGATTCAACGTCGACAATACGTTCCCATTGATATTTGCGTTTCAGGCGCTGGCTGCGTTCTTGATCTGGAAAAATCCGGAACGGTCCGCAGCGGTCATGACAGTGATCGTGTTGTTTGCCGTGTTTTCTCCGATCTCGGCAGCGTTGCTGGGCCTCGCCTTGATGGTTTGGGCATGCCGCAGCGACGGTCTCGACAGACGGATGTGTCGTCTGGCATTGGTGGCCATCGTGGCGGCCGTTGCCTTCTATCTGCCGTCCCCGCTGATATCGAAGGCACTGGGTTTCACCTCGTCCAACAGCGGCTGGCTGTTTCGCGCTGGCCTGGATGGCGACACCACTTATTTCACCAACGTCGTGAAGTCGGTACTTGTTCCGCAGTTCCCGCGGCCATTTGCGACCATTGCCGTGCCGATCCTGTTCCTGGTAGCCCAGTTGGCCTGTTTGCGCATGATCAAACGGCGTGAACCTGCCGGCGTTGCGGCACCGACGGGGACCTCCCCGTTGGCCGGCATCGGCCTGTTCTACTTCCTGCTTTTTTCGCAATACGTGATGACCAGCCTGCTGTGGCCGCAGGCCGTTGCCATTCATCCGTACCTGTATGACTACCTGCTGATGGCACCGGTGTTCGTCGCGATTGTTCTGAATTTTGCGTTCAAACCTTCACCGGTTGCGTTGCGTTTCTGGGCGCTGGTGCTGTTGTTCTGCATTTCCTTCCATCTCCAGCAGGTCGCGCAGGCAAAATGCCAGGGGTGTTACTTCCCGGGCGCCTGGGACGCGAGCATCAAGCAGCCATGAAGACCGTCGCCATTCTTCAGTCGAACTACATACCCTGGAAGGGCTATTTCGACATGATCGCTGCGGTCGATGAGTTCATCCTCTACGACGACATGCAGTTCACCAAGAACGACTGGCGCAATCGCAACCAGATCAAGACGCCGCAAGGCGTCCAGTGGCTCAGTGTGCCTGTCGGGCAAGGCATCAGCCGCCGCATTCGCGATGTCGAGCTGGCCCCTGCCTGGCAGGTCAAGCACTGGAAAACGCTGCAGAGCAACTATCGGCGCGCGCCTTTCTTCGATGAGGTCGCCCAGTGGCTCGAGCCGCTCTATCTGGCGGAGACCCACACGGGCCTGTCGTCGATGAACCGCAAGTTCATGGAAGCGATTTGCCGATACATCGGTATTGAAACCCGCATTACCAATTGCTGGGACTATATGTCTGCCGGCGACAAAACCCGGACCGCCCGCCTGGTGGACCTTTGTCAGCAGGCCGGTGCGACGCAATACCTGTCGGGGCCGGCGGCAAAGGACTACATCGAGGCGCCGCTGTTCGACGACGCCGGCATTGCGCTGCAATGGTTCGATTACGCCGGCTTCCCCGAGTATCCGCAACTCTGGGGGGAATTCACCCATGGCGTCACCGTCCTGGATCTGCTGTTCAATTGCGGCAAAGACGCGCGCCGTTACATGAGGCATGTCAAAGCATGAAGCTGTCCATCGTCGCCACGCTTTACCGCTCGGCCAAGTTCATCGAGGAGTTCCATCTCCGTGCAAGCCAGGCGGCACAACAACTGGTCGGAGACGATTACGAGATCGTACTGGTCAACGACGGCTCGCCCGATTCAAGCCTGGAGCTGGCCGTCCAGTTGAGCGAAGCCGATCACCACGTGGTGGTGGTCGATCTCTCGCGCAACTTCGGCCACCACAAGGCCATGATGACGGGCCTGCGACATGCCCGCGGTGAACGTGTCTTCCTGCTCGATAGCGACCTGGAGGAAGATCCGACATGGTTGCTCTCGTTCAGCGAGCAGATGGAGCGCGAAAAGGCCGATGTGGTCTACGGTGTCCAGCAGCAGCGAAAAGGCAAGCACTTCGAGCGCTGGACCGGGCGGGTGTTCTACAAACTCTTCCGGTTCCTCAGCGGGCTGGATATGCCCGACAATATCGTCGTCGCCAGGCTGATGACGCGCCGCTATGTGGACGCGCTGATTCAGCACGACGAACGCGAGTTGTTCATGGCGGGGCTGTGGGTGATCACCGGCTTCGATCAGCGTGCGCAGACCATCGACAAGCGCAGTCGTGACGAGACGACCTACACACTGGGAAAGAAAGTGGCGCAACTGGTCAATTCGATTACTGCCTTCAGCAGTGCGCCGCTGGTGGGAATCTTCGTGGTGGGCTGCGCGATCTTCCTGCTGTCGGCCGCCTACACGAGCTATCTCGTCGTCAACTGGCTGCTCCTGGCGAACCCACCCAGCGGCTATACGTCGCTGATGGCTTCGATCTGGCTGCTCGGCGGCCTGATCATCGCATTCGTCGGCGTGGTCGGGATTTATCTCGCCAAGATCTACTCCGAAGTCAAACAGAGACCCTACACTATCGTCCGGAACGTCTACCGTCAGGCTGAGACGCGGAGCATCGAATGAAAAAACTCATTATTTTTGGTCTCACCGACGCCGCCGAGCTCGCACTCTATTATTTTTCCAACGACTCCGACTATCAGGTCGAGGCGTTTGCCGTCGATCCCGCCTACATGCCGGCCGACAAGAGCTTCATGGGATTTCCGGTGGTGGCATTCGATGAAGTCGCCCAGATCTACCCGCCAGACCGGTATGTCTTTTTCGTCGCGCTCGGCTATTCCAAGCTCAACCAGATCCGCAAGGAAAAATATCTGGCAGTCAAGGCGCTGGGCTACGAAATGGTCAGCTACATCAGTTCGCGAGCCTCGGTGCTGACAGAGGACATCGGCGAGAACTGCTTCATCCTGGAAGACAATACCGTTCAGCCCTTCGTGCGCATCGGCAACAACGTGACCCTGTGGAGCGGCAACCACGTCGGACATCATTCGCGTATCGAGGACCACTGTTTCCTGGCCTCGCACATCGTCGTATCCGGCCGTGTGACGATCGGGGAAAGCTGTTTTCTCGGCGTCAACGCGACCCTTCGCGATCACGTCACCATCGGCGAGAAATGCATCATCGGCGCCGGCGCCCTGATTCTTGGAGATGCCGCTGCCGAAGGCGTATACGTCGGACAAGCCACCGAACGGTCGCGCGTACCGAGTACCCGCGTCAGGAACATCTGAAGACCCTCATCATTGGCGTGAGAAATCCCATGTGGAAAAAACTAGGCAAGATATTTTGCGCAGAAGGGCAGAGCGATTGGTTGTATTCTCACGCGATGATTCCCATTGCTGAGCAGGTGAACGGCGACCTGTATCGCATCTATTTCTCATCGCGTGACAAGAATAATCGCGGACACGGCGGCTTCCTCGAGATCGACATGCGGGACCCGACCAAGGTCTTGCGCGTCCATCCGGATCCGGTCCTCGAACCGGGCGACCTCGGATGTTTCGACGACAGTGGCGCCTTGCCCAATTCGATCGTCAACGTCGGTGGCCGCAAGCTGCTGTACTACACCGGGATCAACCTGGGCGTAACGGTGAAGATCCGCAACTCCATCGGCCTGGCCGAATGGAACGAGGCCACCCAGCGCTTCGAGAGGCTGTTCCGCGGCCCCGTCATCGACCGCACCCGCGATCTTCCTCACTTCGTCGCCACCCCTGAGGTGCAGTTCGAGGCCGGACGATTCAGGGCCTGGTTCACCTCCTGTGTGCGATGGGAGCAAGGCCCTTCGGAAGCGAAGCACTTCTACCATCTCGAGTATGCCGAGTCCGCCGACGGGATCGAGTGGGAGCGCAACGGCATGGTTGCCATCGGGTTCCGTGACGAACACGAGTACGCCCTGGGTGTGCCGCGCGTGCTCAAGGATGCGGACATGTACCGGATGTGGTTCTGCTCCCGGGCCACAAAAGACTGTCCCACCTACCGGATCCGCTACGCGACCTCGTCCGATGGTGTGCAATGGACGCGGCACGATGAGCAGGTGGGAATCGACGTATCGGAATCGGGTTGGGATTCGGAGATGATCTGTTACCCGTTCGTCTTCGATCATGCCGGTCGACGCTACATGCTTTATAACGGCAACGGCTATGGCAAGACGGGTTTCGGGATTGCCGTCTGGGGAGATGAGTGATTCTAATGCAGCGCTGGCGGCCCGTGATCAGACCCATTCTCCGTTACGCAGTCGTCGGCGTCGCCTGCAATGCCATCGGTTATGCGGCCTACCTTGCATTGACGTGGCTGGGCATCCCATTCAAGCTGGCCATGAGCTTCCTGTACGTGATTGGCATCTGCATCAGCTTCCTGGGCAACCGCAACTGGGCGTTCGAGCATCGCGGCAACGTCGTGGGGACGGCATGGCGCTTCGGTCTGGCGCACGCAGCCGGCTATTTGCTCAACCTCGCCTTGCTGACGGTGTTCGTCGACAAGCTGGGATATCCTCATCAGTGGGTCCAGGCCGCTGCCATTTTCGTTGTAGGAGGTTTCTTGTTCGTCGTCTTCAAGCTATTCGTCTTTCGTCATGACCAACCACATGGGAACCAGGCGTGAAGATCTGTTCTGAATGCGAGACGCCGTATGCCTCGGAGCAATGGACTTGTGCCCAGTGTGGACATCAGGTGGCTCGAAAGAACGGTTTTGCCGCGTTTGCGCCAGAACTCGAGGACAAGCAGGAGGGCTTCAAGGCCGATTTCTACGAGACCTACGCGCATCTTGAAAGCGGCCATTTCTGGTTCCGGGCGCGCGGCAGGTTGATTACATGGGCGCTGACGAAATATGCGCCGCGCATGCGTTCATTTCTGGAAATCGGGTGCGGTACCGGCTTCATTCTGAGTCGGGTCGCCGTGGCGTTTCCCAAGGCCAGGTTGCTTGGCAGCGAGATGTTCTCGACCGGGCTGAAGTTTGCCTCCTCTCGCTTGCCCGGCGTGGAGTTCGTACAGATGGATGCACGCGATATCCCTTACATCGACGAGTTCGAAGCGATTGGCGCGTTCGATGTCATCGAGCACATCGAGGCGGATACCGTGGTGCTCCAGCAGATGCACCGTGCCCTGAAGCCCGGGGGAATCATGCTGTTGACCGTGCCCCAGCATCAGTGGCTGTGGAGCCAGGTGGATGAATATTCCTGCCACGTGCGGCGCTACGATGCCGCCGATCTGCATCGCAAGGTGGAAGAGGCGGGGTTTTCCGTTGTGCGCAGCACATCGTTCGTCTCGTTACTGCTGCCGGCGATGATGATTTCACGCGGCGCCAAGAAGCAACAGCGGGGCGATACGAGCGAGACCGCCGAATTAGCGGTACCCAAGGCGCTCAATATGCTGTTTGGTTTCGTGATGTGGCTGGAGTGTTTGCTCATCAAGGTGGGAGTGAGTTTTCCGGTCGGTGCTTCCAGGCTGCTTGTCGTCCGGAAAAAGAGTGGATGACCCCACTTTGCATAACGACGTTATGTCTAGTTCGACCCGACTAAAATCTGCGTGCGAAGGCCCAAATGGCGGAAGACAAAAAGATCCAGTTCAATCGCCCCTACATGACGGGGAAAGAACTTTATTACATCGCTGAAGCCAAGTTCGGCAATATCCTTGCCGGCGATGGCCCGTTCACCAAGCGGTGCCATGAATGGTTGACCGAACGTACCGGTTCGAGCAAGGCCTTGCTGACCCACTCGTGCACGGCAGCGCTGGAAATGTCCGCGTTGTTGCTGAACATCGAGCCGGGCGACGAAGTCATCATGCCCTCGTTCACGTTCGTTTCCACGGCCAATGCCTTCGTTTTGCGCGGCGGCGTGCCCGTGTTCGTCGATATCCGTCCGGATACCCTGAACCTGGATGAGACGCTGATCGAGGCGGCCATCACGCCGCGCACCAAGGCAATCGTGCCGGTTCATTATGCGGGCGTGAGTTGCGAGATGGATACGATCATGGAGATCGCCCAGCGTCACAACCTGAAGGTGGTCGAGGATGCGGCGCAGGGGGTCATGGCCGCTTACAAGGGCCGGGCTCTGGGCAGTATCGGGGACTTCGGCGCCTTCAGCTTCCATGAGACCAAGAACGTCATTTCGGGCGAGGGCGGCGCATTGCTCGTCAATGATCCTGGGTATGTGTCGCGCGCAGAAATCATCCGCGAAAAAGGCACTGACCGTAGCCGTTTCTTCCGCGGCGAGGTCGACAAATACACTTGGCAGGAAGTCGGGTCGTCATTCCTTCCAGGGGACGTGACTGCCGCGTTTCTCTGGGCGCAGCTGGAAGAGGCCGAACACATCACGCAGTCGCGGCTGGCCATCTGGCAGCGGTATCACGAATTGCTGGCGCCGCAGGAAACCAGCGGGGCACTGCGCCGCCCTATCGTGCCGGCCGACTGCCAGCACAACGCGCACATGTACTACGTGCTGCTTCCCGCAGACGTGCCGCGACAACCGGTGCTCGATGGCCTCAAGCGAGAGGGTATCAATTCGGTCTTCCATTACGTGCCCCTGCACTCATCGCCGGCTGGCCAGCGTTACGGCCGTGTCCATGGCGCCATGGACAACACGGTGAGCCTCTCGGAACGCTTGTTGCGACTGCCGCTGTGGGTCGGTATGTCGGACGAGCAGCAGGAACGTGTGGTGGACGTCTTGCGGGACGAACTGTGTCGTTGATTCGACAGGCACTCTTGCCGGTGCTCGGCACGATCCCGAGGCCGAGTTTTATCGCCGCAGCTTTCGGCTCGGTGCGTTCTTTGTAGCCCAGGAAGGTCAAGTACTGCGCCAGTGTGGGTGGGGAGTCCTTTCGGCGTAAAACCAGCGCGGGAGCCCACCCAGCAGTGCAGCGCGGTGCCAGTCAAAAGGCTGTCGCCAGCTCCAATCAACTGAGAAGCTGTGACCAAATCGGGTATGAAACCCCAGAAACGAAAAAGGCCCACCGTAAGGTGAGCCTAAGTCGTTGTTCTATATGGTGCGGCACCAGACGAACGGTAGCTTTTGGCGAGGCCAGGTTTCCTGCGGGTTTAGACGTCGGTGGAAAATTTGGCGTACCCCGACCAGTAACTATAAATAAATCAGCTAGTTATGGATCTTGTTGGAGTCGAAGCCGGTACGTCATCCACGTCTCATCTTTAAAAGGCGTCTACCAAATCTCATGTTTTCTATAGCGTTCCAGAAGATGTCCATAGCCACCTACGACACAGACTTTTATAGATTTTTTCGTTTGATTCCAAGCGTATGTCATGACATGACGGCGTGAAAATTTTGAGTCTGTTGATCCCCCACACTCTGAATCCTCTGCGACTTTCTCTAACCATCCACCTCCATATCCCCCCACAGATTCAGCAGCTTGTTGGGGGTGATGATAAAACGCTACCATGAAGATACTCATGGTGTTCCCGTTTTGGGAATTTATGCGGTTGACGCGCGTTCGGAAGGGATTTATATTGATCCCAAATTGGGAACATTACTATGCATCTGGTTGGTAAGGACATGCTCGATAGGTTGAGAGGGCGCGGACCAGAAATCGACACGTGGGTCAGCGCATGGGTAGCTGAAATTATCCATGCGGTGTGGACGCAGGAAGCTGATCTCTTTGATCAATTTCCCTCGGCAAGAGAGCGGAAGACCGGTGTTTTTATTTTTGAAGTGAATTTAGCAAAGTGCTGGTTAGAGGTGAAAATTGTGTTTCCTCAAAAAATCGCGCTCATAACCGCGCTATTAGGTGCAGAAGAAATTGATGGACACTAAGGTCATAAGAACAGAAGAACAGCACCGAGCTTATCTGAGTGAGGTGGATAGGCTGATGTCAATGATGCCTAAACCTGGTTCTTCGGAAAGTAATCGCCTTGAGGTCCTGATTCTTCTTATTGAGGATTATGAGAATAAAAAACATCCGATTGATGCCCCCGACCCAATCGATGCAATTCTGTTTAGGATGCACGAAAGAAATTTAAAACAAGCGGATCTGATTCCTTACTTTGGTACTAGGAGCAGGGTGTCAGAAGTTCTGGGTCGCAAACGCCCGCTGACTGTTCCTATGATAAAAGCTCTTTCAGTTGGATTGGGGATTTCGGCAGAGACCTTACTTGGATTGTCCCATACAGAAGAAAAAAAATCGACGGACGAAGTTGACTGGTCTCGATTCCCAGTGAAAGAAATGGTCGCTAGGGGATGGATTGATAAAGCTATAGGTAAAGCTTCCAAAACTACTGAAGAGACGCTTCGGGAATTCGTGTCACTTATAGGATGGCAGTTTGGGGAGGCCGCATTCAGGCGTACGCCATTAGGTGATGCATACTCACCGACTACCAAATATTCTTTGTATGTATGGCTTCTTAGAGTTATTCAGCGCGCTAGAGAGAGTAGCCATCTTTTAGGTGCATTTGACCAAAGTAAGCTGTCGAGTTCATTTTTGAAGGATTTGGCCCAGCTAAGTTGGTTTGAAAATGGACCTCTCCTTGCTATCGAGTTCCTTAAAAAACATGGTATAGCAGTGATAATTGAGCCGCATCTGAAGGGTACCATGTTAGATGGTGCCGCATTGAAGGATGTAGACGGAACCCCCGTGATAGGCTTGACACTTAGGTACGACCGATTAGATAACTTCTGGTTCACGTTGCTTCACGAAGTTGCGCATATATGGAAGCATATAGGAAATGAAGAGGCTTTCCTGGATGATTTAGATGCTTCTTCAGAAGACAGAAGAGAAGCGGAAGCAAATCGAATAGCAAGAGAGGCCTGTATCCCTAGGGTAACTTGGAAACGCTCCGGCGCCTATTTGGACCCCAGCAGAGAAAATATAGATAAGTTATCCAGAGAATTAAAAATACATCCTGCGATCATCGCAGGGAGAATCCAACGAGAAAAAGAAAACTACCAGTTGTTTTCTGATTTGTTGGGGCGTGGTGAAGTTAGAAAACTACTTTCTAATCATTCTAATGGTGAGTTATGAAACTTGTTTACGTCCCAATTTTGAAAGCAAAACTCGGTGAGCTCACCGCTCTTGCAGAGCTAAAGAAGTTCGCAGCGGAGAAAGTTATACCTTGGTTCGATATTTCACCAGTTAACGACGATAAGCTTGAAAAGCTTAGCGGTCAGCTGTTTCCTCCAATTGAATCCTACTTGAGCGGTATTGCTGCGGAGATCTCCACGGTTTGGAAGACTCGTGAAATTTTCTTAGATATGCCGAAGTGGTCTACCAGTGCTCAAACAGAGGGTGGCGAGCATGTGATTCCATTTCTACGGAATCAGTTGGAGTCATTTCGTGTCACAGCTAATCTAGTTGTTGATTATGTTCGATGGGATGATCCTGTTTACGTTAATGCGCTTCGTGGGGCTCGGCTAGCCTCTGGGTGTGATTTTGTTCTGCGCCTTGTTATGGATTCGGATACGGTGGAGGAACTCTCGGAGGAAGAATTTGTATTAGAGCGTCTGAGCGAGATAACTGATACTTTGGATCTTGATCCGCTCCTGGTAATGGTTATGATCGATTTTGGAGACGTATCTTCTCAAAAGCACACTGTGCCTGACATTATATTTAAGTCGGAAAAAGCAATAGCCCTGTTAAAAAGAGCTGGATTTAATAATTTTAGGGTGGCTGGGTGTTCACTTCCTGCTTTCATATCTTCCGCGATTAAAGACAAAAATAGCACCGGCTTAGTTCTTAGGAAAGAGATGTCAGCATGGAGATCTCTTATTGTGCAACCTGGATTAGAGTCGCTAGGTTTCAGTGATTATGGCATCCGCGGGCCTAATTCCAAAGAAACAGGTGGGCCTTCACATGCGAACGGAAAGATCCGTTATACAATTGATAAGGAGATATTCATCGCTAGAGGTTACCCTTTGACAGAGGGCCTCAAAGGTGCCCAGCATCAGGAGCTTGCAAGGTTAGTTATTGCATCAGGGCACTGGGCTAAAGAAAAGTTTAGTTGGGGAGACAATGAGATTCTCCGTTGCAGCCAAGGTGAGTTTTCGGGGACGTCTTCAGATTGGATATCTATTGATACCAATCACCATATACACTCGGTTGTGCGCGAAGTAATAGAGTATAAAGAACTTGTTGCTGCTAAACATGCAAGGCAACCTGTGTGAGGTCGTTATTTTAATCCATTAGTAATTTATCCCTCAGACGGTTAGCTGAGGGGGATGTTTTTTAGAGTTTTTCATTGCTCAAATATTATTTAACCATTTAGATTTCGTGTTTTAGCCAGTGACTGATCTGGTTTTGTGCGGGGTAGGCATGCGTGCGTTACGTAGCTGATCTCAATTAGTCTGCAACTAATAAAATAAACTAGATTGATTGTACATTTCTGAGCTATGAAAAAATGGGATTACTTGCAAATAAATATCGTGCGCTGCAGCCTACCTTCGAGTATCTGACAGATAAAGTTGTGCTTGCCCAAGCCTGGAAAAAAGCACATCAGTATATTCGCTCGACGAATTGGTATGCTGATAACTTTGAACTCGATAGGTCGGCAATTGATCTGGATGAACGTCTCGATCATTGGCTCGCTGACTTAAAGAGTCCAGACTTTTCTTTCGACGATTTACGGCTAGTGCCTGCACCAAAAGCCGAACGTTGGACTTTTGTTAAAGCTCAGAATCTAAATATATTAGATATGGATATGGTCGGTTGGGGGTTTGACGCATCTGAGGTTTCTACTCATAAATGGTGTCCGGAGGCAAAAACTCCGAAACCACTTAGACCTTTAGCTCATGTTTCTATTCGTGATCAAAGCTTATTGATGGCGCTCATGATGTGCTTGGTCAATAAGGTCGAATCTAGTCAAGGAAATACGGCTACTCATCTAAATGAGGTTCATCAGAAAAGAATAGTAAATTATGGTAATCGCCTCTATTGTCAATTTAAGGACTCTGATGCGACATTCGCATGGGGTAACAGTACGAGTTACAGCAAGTACTTTTCGGATTACCAAAAATTTCTTGCTAGGCCTTTGTATTTTGGAGCGGAGGCGCTGCAGCAAAAGCTCAAGGGGCAACACGTCTTCGAGGTTCATTTAGATATAGCTAAATTCTACGATAATATAGATCGTAGCAAGTTAGCATCTGGTATTAGAGCCTTGTGCGATAACAATCTGGATCCGATTGTTGAGAAGTTGTTAGCAAGCTTTGTTAGTTGGAAGTGGGATGCAACTAGTCCAGCTATTTATGAAGCAGTATGCAAAAGTAATCAAGAAAATATTCCAAGTGGAATCCCACAGGGTTTGGTTGTGGGTGGGTTTCTAGCCAATATTTATCTTTTGAAGTTCGATGAGATTGCTCAGGCTCTAATAGGTCAGGATCTTTCGGAAAACATTCATC
This sequence comes from Pseudomonas sp. GNP012, assembly GCF_054343835.1. Lineage (NCBI taxonomy): Bacteria > Pseudomonadati > Pseudomonadota > Gammaproteobacteria > Pseudomonadales > Pseudomonadaceae > Pseudomonas > Pseudomonas sp. GNP012. Next base: position 5,746,769 of record NZ_JBTGUU010000001.1, read on the forward strand.
TTGTGGATTATTGTCGCTATGTCGACGATATGAGACTGATTATTTTAGTAGATGACGGCATTCGTTCGGAAGAAATAAGGTCTGTAATTGATGAAAAGATAGGTGGTCATCTTTTAGCGCTTGGTCTGAAGTTTAATCATGATAAGACTAAAATAGAAAAATTTAGATATAAGCGTGCTGGGATTTCTACGAAGCTTAAAGATATTCAAAGCAAGGTCAGCGGCCCGCTATCTGCCACAGAAGTGGATGAGCAACTAGGTCATCTGGAGGGATTGATTGGTCTGGCGGATAGTCTACGAGCATCCGAAACGGATCAGGATAACACCAACCCTTTGGCAATTATCGAAGCGCCTAGTAATGACGTTCGTGATGACACGCTGCTACGATTTTCAGCTAATAAGATTCATGCTTTGTTGAAGCAAAAGCGAAGTTTCTTTTCGCAGGAGCTAGACGAGAATGGTAACCCTAAACCAGGAGCCTGGGATTATTTACAAGAACGGATGGCTCGAAAATTTATTTCATGTTGGAGTAAAGATCCATCTTTAACTCTTTTGTTGAAAAAAGGGTTAGAGCTTTTTCCAGATAAACGAATCCTTAAGCCTGTATTAGGCCAGCTAACGTCAGTCACTAAGCGTGAGGCCGAACTCCAACAGCAGCAAGTTGCTCAATATTGCTTGGGAGAGATTTTTCGTCACGCGGCAACATTAATACATACAAAAGAAAAATGGACATTTCCAGCACATGCTGACGTAAGTGGCTTTTTTGAGCACCTACAAAATCTAGCGGTTAAGATAATTTCTTCTCCGTCTACGCATAAAAATCTTCTTGACCAAGCAATGTTCTATTGCTTGGTTAGGAATGACTCACCTTTAGATCAAGATACGAATAGTGATGACTTTAATATCATTACAAAAATGATGAAGGGCTATCGTAATATCTCAGCAAAAATGAGTGCTGTTGATTTTGTAGCAAATGCACTTCTCTCCTATCAGTTATCACGCGACAAGGGCTTGGTTGTTCGCGCTGTCAGTTGTTTGTTAGAAAAATCTTTTGTAAAGGTGTTTCCTCTGCCTGTCGGCGGCCTATATAGAGCAGATGTATTCCGTTTTTGCAAAAAGATTGCTGTAGAGTCGCCAGAGTTTTTGTTTGCTTTAGCTGATTATGCGAAAAATAATGATTGCGGTTGGATATCTGAATGTAAGGGGGTTATGGAAAAGGCGGGCCTATTCCAGTTAGCAATCACGGGCGACCTTAACCGTTTCAATGGAAGACCTATTTCCCTTCTTGGGGTTGTTAAAAGGCCTGATAATCCGTTTGCACACGAGAATGCCGCTCTTGCTTTGTTGCTAGCATTGATGAGTGGTGGGGACTTCGATTGCAATTTGAATTCTTTAACTGACAATACGTTGGATCTTCCTGCTAATATTGATCTAGGTAATTGTAAGATAACTTGTTCAAATTGGGGTAAGATTCAATCGTTGGATGTTCGGTTCAGTATCGTGATTGGTTTCGATGAGGATCCGATATTTCCTTTACCGGAATGGATTGAGGATAATCACAAGCCTCTATATAGGTTAGGTATCTTTCTGCGTAGTTGCCTCATGGGCAATGTAGACTGGTCTTCCATGACTCCGGCTGACTCAAGTCAGGCTCGATATATAGGCTTGAGATCGAGTTTTATGAAGCGGCAGTTAGGCATGATGCACTCTCCTGAAGCGTTGAATGGTGAGACGGCACCTATGTCTAACTGGGTATCCAGTCTTCTGTTTGCTTTATTGCAATGGCCAGGAACCAATTTGCATGAGGGAAATTATGAATGGCCAAAAGTATGGGATATTAAAGCCCTTCAGAAATTAACAATTGAACGCTTGGAATATCAGAAAGAACTATTCTGTAAAATGACTGGTATTCCTGCATATGTCGAAAAGCTTAGCTTTGGTTGGCAGAAGGACAAGAAATCGCTAAAAGTTGTTATGGTCCAATCTTTGTTGCCGTTGAAGGGAGACTTTCAAGAGCATGGGCTTATGTTGGATACACCTAAATATAGGTCTAGGCATCGTAGGCATATAGCTTCTGTTGCTGAGTTAATTTTACACAAGGCTCATAGTCAGCGTAGTATCGATGACCTAAACTACAAGGATAGCAGTATAGATCTTATAATTTGGCCGGAGTTATCAGTTAGTGAGCAAGATGTTGATATTTTGCACCAGCTCGCGAATAAGACTGGGGCAATAATTTTTACAGGTCTAACTTTTATAAATCTCCCTGGTGTGGAGGGACCCAATAACGTAGCGAAATGGCTCATACCTCAAAAGCTTTCGTCGGGTAAGAAGTTTATAAGCCGGCTTCAGGGTAAGTTTAATATGATGAAGGACGAGGTCGGTAAGGTGAAACCTTGGCGTCCTTATCAATTGCTAATTGAGTTGGTGCATCCAGCATTTCCGAAGGATAAAGGATTCACGCTTTCAGGGTCAGTATGCTATGACGCTACGGATATTAAGATTAGTGCCGACTTGAAAGATAAGTCAGATGCATACCTGGTCGTTGCATTAAATCAAGATGTGACCACATTTGATTCAATGGTGGATGCCTTGTATTATCACATGTATCAGCATGTTGCATTGGTTAATACAGGAGAATTTGGCGGTTCGGTTGCTAAAGCGCCATATAAGGAACGGCATGACAAACTTATAACTCATGTTCATGGCTCCCACCAAGTATCAATATCGTCTTTTGAAATGAATATGTTTGATTTTCGCAATGTTGGAGCTAGTTATAAATCTGGTAAAAAGGTAAAAACCAAGCCTGCTGGGTGACCTGATCTGTCATGTGTTATGCTCTAAAGCGTCTTGTTTTCCAAGGCGCTTAATTATTAATTTAATTGTAAGCTTATAGTAATACCAAGTGGCTTCGCTTCGGCCATTTCTTTTGTTTATTAGAAACCAAGCAATATGTTTGCGTCTCCAGGTCCATGGATTATCTCGACTCCAACGCTCAGCGATTGCTGTTTGGATTGTCTTCGCCTGACAAATGTGGCGTTGGCGCGTGGAATGCGACCCGGTCAAGACGCTTACTAGGAATAGCTCCATGTCGAATGGCTTGCTCATGCTCGACTACCAATGTAAGCCGACACCACGCCGATACGGCCGTGTCCCAGCTCATAGGTGATTTTCACTCGGGCATCCTTATCAAGGTGTTGGTCGAGCTGGCAGCAACGGCCACCGTTGATAGGTGCGGGATGATGGGTGATTTGTTCATAGCGTTCGCATGCATAGGCCGCGCGCAACTCGTGGAAACCTTTGAGACTGTACTGATGGAGGATGTCCCGTGCAGGACGGACGATTCCCCGTTGGAAATCGAGGTAGCTTTCGTTCGGTGCAAGCAGGTTGTGGCTACCGTCGGGCGAGACATGATGGGCGAATGCCAGTGCACCGCGGATGTGATCGTTCACCGTGATCCAGCGAGGTGCCGACGCACCTGCGCGGCCACCTTTGGTGCCATTCTGGATGTTGATCTTGCCGTAGTGTTCGGCCTCACGTTTTAAACGCGGTAGGTCCGCCAAAATGGCCTCGCGTAAGCGCATGCCGGTGGATCTCGCTAACTGAGCGATGGCCGCCGCGCGCAGCATTTTGTGTTCGCAGAGCGCGTCGACGATCTGCTTCACGTGTTCGGGGTCTTGGCCTTGCGGCACCGAGCAGCGAACACTGGTGCGCCGCATTCCCAGCGCCTTGCTCGGATTCGGCACTTTCACATACTGATCACCGCGAAGCGCAGCCATAGTCCGGTTAACGCTGGATAATCGATTTTGCGCAGTGGTGATGGCGAGCTCACCTTGTTCAACGTGGTGACGCAGATGTTCGGCATAGTCACGCAGGGTCTGTCGATCAATTTGCCGGGCATCGTTAAACCCCGGCCCATCCTCCGAGCGACACCAGCGCACAAACGCCTGCCAACGATCACTGTGTGCTTTGACCGTCCCGTAATGCCCACCGCCAAACAGGTCTTTCAGTGCCTGCGGCCCGGCATAGCTCAATTGCCGGCCATAGCCAAAATTACGCCCCTCCCGTCTACCGACCAATCCCATGACCAAACTCCTCTGTAAGCCACACTTGTAAAACCTTCCCCACGTCATCCCGCCAAGAATGTTGAGTGTTATCAGGGATCAAGGCCCCTGCGACCTGTGAGGGTTGTCCACTAACGCGGGACTGGCGGCTCTTTACGACCGGGAGCCTGGGCATCTCATGATCTGGCCTCCTGAACACTTCCAAGGAAGTGGGCGGGTGGAGGCTGCATTGGCTGACGAGACCAACGCCGCGAGATCTTGAGCCGGGTGAAGGCAGTGATGCGATGACCGGGGCGTGCCTGACTGTCAGTCAGGTGCAGTCCATTCCCTGGGCTGCGGCACCATCATCTGCATCGCTGTTGCTGGTGACTTCGGTGTTTGTCACGCCGATTGTCACGAGGGGGAATGCCGCAAAGCCTTGTACGAGATGGGCTGCAGCAGCGGTAGGAGCGCCCGTCTCTTTCCGGGAGAAAGAGACGGGCGCAGGTTGGCGCAGTGAAATGGTCAAGCGGAAAGGTTGCTGCAGTGCAGCTGGGTAGGGGGATGTATTTGCCGCAATGGCAACGATCTAAAGTAGGCATCCATCACTCGGTGAGTGACCGTGCGAGCCGCCGGACGCTAATCGCACTTTGGGAGAACCACCACGGTGTGGCGTAGCCTTAAAGGTTCTGGCTACCTGGGTTGCTGTCAAAGACAGCGCTTTGCCCGATCTTTTCTACGCCTGTGGATAATTTGGGTCAAGGCTCGAATTTTCGGGAATTCTGCGGATGTGGATGAAATTATCCACCGGTGGAAATCTATGGTTTTCCACAGACAATTTGCGTGGGCTTTAGATTTTTTAAATGAGGTCCATCCAAGCAGGGCGGCTTTGCAGCCCCGCTTGGATGGACCCGCGTGGAAGGGCGGACAACGGTGATCTCACAGGCTTACCCACGTTTGGATGCGCCACGGCTATTTTGTAGGGCTGTGATGTTGTCGCCGACTGGGTGAGCGAATTCGTGGGGTGTCACATGCCCATGGCGGTTGGCGTCGATGTAGTTGCTCCACCACGCCATGATCAGCCTGCGCTGTTCGAGGAATTCGGCCTTGTGGATATACGCGGCACGCACACGGTTGCGTTCCTTGTGGCTCATTTGTCTTTCGATGGCTGCGTCGGTCCATAACCCGGACTCAAGCAGGGCGCTACAGGCCATGGTCCTGAAGCCGTGGCCGCACACGTCCTTGCTGGTGTCATAGCCGACGTTGCGGAGCATGGTGTTTCACCGTGTTCTCGGACATGGGCTTCCAGTACTTGTGGTCGCCCGGTAGCACCAACTCTGAAAAGCGACTCAGGCTGCGCAGGCGCTCCAGTATTTCTATGACCTGCGGCGATAGCGGAACCATTTGAATGTCGCCGTTCATCTTGGTCCCGCGTGTGGAGTTGCGTACCCCTTCAATCGGTGCGCGCGTATCGGGGATTTCCCACATGGCGCGTTGGAAGTCGAACTCACTCCATCGAGCGAAGCGCAACTCGCTGGAGCGGACGAACACATGCAGCGTCAGCAGCACGGCAAGGCGTGTCAGCTCGCGGCCGTTGTAGTTGTCGATACGGTGCAGCAGTTCGGGTAGGCGGTTGAGGGAGAGGGCTGGGCGATGGACTGTGCGCGGTGCGTGAATCGAGCCTGCCAGATCCAGTGCAGGATTCATGGTGATCTGACGAGCCCTTTTGGCCCCGCGCATGATGGTGGATAAGTAGTTCTGTACCCTTAACGCCACATCCATGGTGCCGCGTTCCTTGATGCGCTGGGTGATCTCTAGTAAGTCGTGGGTATCGAGTTCAGCGATGGGTCGTTGGCCGATCAGCGGGAAGACGTGGGTGCGCAGTCGGCTCATTACGGTTTTTGCGTGGCCTTCGGTCCAGCGGCGGGACATATCAGCGTGCCACTCCAGAGCAACGGTTTCGAAAAGCAGTGCCGCCCGTTGGGCTACGATCTTGGCCTTTTTCTTTTCTTCCATTGGATCGAGGTTGTCTAGCAGCAACGCCTTGGCTTCGTCTCGCTTACGTCGTGCGATGGAAAGGGTAACGATGGGGTAATTGCCAATGATGAGCGTCCCTTCCTTGCCGCTGGGCTTGGTGTACTTCAAGCGCCAGGTCTTCACGCCATTGGGTTTGACGAAAAGGTACATGCCTCCGCCGTCGAACAGTTTGTAGGCGCGTTCGCGGGTTTTGGCGGTGCGGCATTGCAGGTCGCTGAGGGGGATCGCTAGACGTGGCATAGGGGTACGCGCTCCTGATCGGGAAATCGCAGTACCCCTAACATACCCTCGGGGAAGGGGGATTTTGTTGGATCCCGACAGAGGGTCCTGGAACGAAAAAACCCGCCAAAGGGCGGGTTTTCGGGGCTTCCAGAGCATTCGGTGGAATGCAATGGAGCCTAATGTGGTGCCGGCACCAGGAATCGAACCCGGGACCTACTGATTACAAGTCAGTTGCTCTACCATCTGAGCTATACCGGCGTGTCAGGGCGACGATTATAGCGATTGGATAGGTTCTGTAAACCCCTGAATTCTGACTATTTTTGCACGGGCTTCGGGTCAGGCGCGTAGCAAGGTTTTCTTGAGTTTCTGGATGGCTTTCCAGGTTCGACTGTTTTGCATTGCGCGCAGCTGTGCTTCGGCCTGTTCAGCGCGTTGCAAGGCGGCGGTGAGTTGGTGTTCGGCGTCGCTGACGGGGTGGCTGAACTTGTGGCCTTTGCAGAACTGGAATTCGTCCAGGTTGCACGGCGGGATGTCGAAGGCGGGTTTGAGGTTCAGGTGTTCTTCGGCGAGGTAGTAGGTGTTGATGCCGTCGAACAGGATGGAGTGGTAGCCAGCGTCGGTGACGAGGGTTTCCCAGGTCTGGTCGCGGGCCCAAGGGGTTTCGATGAGGATTACCCATGGCCGCCACTGGGTGAAGTCCATGCCGCGCAGGACGGTTTCTTCGTGGCCTTCGACATCGATTTTCAGGAAGTGGATGGCGCGGCCCCGGGCGTGTTCTTCGCAGATGGAGCTCAGGGTGCGGGACTTGATCGTCTGGGTGCGCACGTCCATTCCGGCGTCTTTGTGCATTTTCGCCATGGCCGGGTCGAGGGTCGAGAGGCCGGTGCCGGCGATGCCGTAGAAGGTCAGATCGTCAGCGCTTTCCCCGGCCGCGCATTGCAGGTTGGTGTCTTTGGGGCGTTGCTGGCACAGGGCTTCGTAGTAGTTGGGCATCGGTTCGACGTTGATGCCGGTCCAGCCGTTGTCGTAGAACGCCTTGGTGACCGAGTCGTGGGTGGGGTCGTTTGCCCCGACGTCGATGTAGAAGCCGTTCTCGACGGTTTTGAGGGCGCGCCACAGGCGTATGTCTTCGAAATTCTGTGCGTAGGAAATGAACGTCACTGGCGCATCCTGTCGGAGGAATGTTCTTGTTCGTGGCCGCGCTGCCGGCGCCCTTGCGTGTGTGTATATCAAGAGTAATGAAAGGGTGCAATTTCCCCTGTCTGCGGTCCGGGATTAGGCGTTTATGTCGTTTTGGTTAAATGCTTATGCACAATGGCATTGGCGGCGCACCGGGTTTAGGCCGAATTTGTGGATCCGTTCTCATTTGTCCGCAAATGCCTGTTTTTTCGATTTTTTATGCGGGTGTACAAAAAATGAACAGTGTGGATTTTGGCCTGAAACAGGCGTAGATATTGGATCCACGATTATTTCATCAACAGAGTTATCCACAGGGCGGATGTGTTTAAGCGCGTTCGGCCAGGAGCAGGAAATTACGCGGCGTGAGCGGGGTTTTGCAGAAGGTGCCGACGCGGACGCTGTAGCCCTGCTCGGCGAGGAAAAGTGCCCGGTCAAGAACCAGCCAAAGCTCCAGCGGACGTCGGAAAAGTCCGCGTAACAGTTCAAGGTTGCGCACTTCGGCCAGGCGCTGCCAACCGGCGGCTTCGAGGGTTGGCCAATTTTGCGGGCCGACTGTGGATAACTCTTTGAGTGCGGCCAGGTGATGGCAGTAATCGGCGAAGGGTTTGTCCAGCCAGGCGCTGGGCAGGGATGGGGTCGGCAGATACTCGTCCATGCCGCGCAGTTGCCGCTGCAGCAAGTCGAAGCCCAGGCGCCGGGCCATGGAGGTGTCGCGTTGACGGCGCACGCGGGCGCCAGCGGTGACGGTTTCGCTCATGGGCAACGCGAGGTCGTCGAGGGAAAGCTGTAGGCCGGAGCCTTGGGCGGCCGAGGAAATCGGCGAGTATTGGGCAAGGCTGATCCGGTTGTAGCAGCACGGCGCGATGGCGAGCTGTTTACAGCCTGTGGCGCTGGCAAGTTGAATCAGCCGCACATGCAAATCACCGCAGGCGTGAAGCGCGACGGGCGTGTGGTGCGCACTCAGTAAAGTAGCTGCGTTTGCCGCGAGCACATCCTGTTCAATATGCAGCGCATGCAGGTGATGACGCTGGCTGAGTGCCTGGCCGCTGGTTACCAGTGCCGGGTCGTATTCCAGGCAAGTCAGTTGTTGCCCAGGCTGCAGCAGGCGTCGCCCCAGGTGTCCCTTGCCCGAGCACCAGTCCAGCCAATGCTTCGGTGTTTCGCAGAACTGCAATCGACTGGCGAAAGCTTCGATCTGCTGCCATTTGCGCCCCGGTACATCGACGTTCAGCCGATGGCCGGCCGCTTCGAGTGTGTGTGCAGGCAATTCATCCACAGCACTCAAGGCAACGGACATCGATGCCAAGGAAGCAAAGGGTTCCGGCGCATTCAGTAGGGCGGGTTGATTGTGGGCGTTTTCCGCGTCTTCCAGCGACCGCTTGCGTAGCCATTCGGCCAGAGCTGGGTAGGACGCTTCCCAGGGAAGTTGCAGATGAGTGAACGGCCGAGGTTTCCACAGTGCCTGATGCTCTGTCAGAAAAGCACCCAGCGCGGTGAAGCGGGCGAGCAAGGCCTCGCCCGTCAACACGCCATCCTCAACGCCCTTGGCAGGCATCGACGCGCAACCAGCGCTCCAGCAGCTTGAAGCCGCGCACCAGCACGTAAGCCATCACCAGGTAGAACATGCCCGCGGCGAAGAAGATCTCCACCGGCAGGTAGGTCCGGGCAATGATGGTGCGGGCCATGCCGGTCAGTTCCAGCAGGGTCACGGTACTGGCCAGGGCGCTGGCCTTGAGCATCAGGATCACTTCGTTGCTGTAGGCTGGCAGGCCGATGCGCGCCGCGCGCGGCAGCATGATGAAGAACAGCGCTTTTGGCTTGGACATGCCCAGCGCCCGTGCCGCTTCGATCTCGCCCGGTGGTATCGCCTGAATGGCACCGCGCAGGATTTCCGCAATGTAGGCTGCCGTGTGCAGGGTCATGGTCGCCGTGGCGCACCAGAACGGATCGCGCAGGTACGGCCACATCGAACTGTTACGGATCACGTCGAACTGCGCCAGGCCGTAGTAGACCAGGAACAGCTGAACCAGCAGCGGCGTGCCCCGGAAAAAGAAGATGTAGCCGTAGGGAAAGGCCCGCACCCACCACAGGCGCGACGAGCGGGCGATGCCCAGCGGAATGGCCAGCAGCAAACCGGCGATTACGGCGATGGCCACCAGTTCCAGGGTCAGGGTCGCGCCCTGGGCCAGTTTCGGCAGCCACTTGATGATGACTTCCCAGTTCATTGGGTGCTCCTCGCGAAGCCGCGAGCGGCGCGTTTTTCCAGGAAGTACATGCCGGTCATCGCCAGCACCGTCAGGCTCAGGTACATGAACGCGGCCACCATATAGAAGGTGAACGGTTGTTTGGATACGGTCACGCCGATTTGCGCGTGACGCATGATTTCTTCCAGGCCGATCACCGACACCAGCGCGGTGTCTTTCATCAGGATCATGAACAGGTTGCCAAGGCCCGGAAGGGCGATGCGCCACATCTGCGGCATGATCAGCCGGGTGAAGATGCGCCACTTCGACAGGCCCAGGGCCACGCCGGCTTCGCGATGGCCTTTGGGGATGGCGAGGATCGCACCGCGAAACACTTCCGTGGCGTAGGCGCCGAAGCACAGGCCCAGTGCAATCACGCCAGCGGCGAAGGCGTTGAGCTCGAGGTCGGGGTTGCCGAAGAACTCGCCCAGGGCACGCATCAGGTTGACCGTGCCGAAGTAGATCAACAGCACCCAGAGCAATTCCGGGATGCCGCGAACCAGGGTCGAATAAGTGCCGCCAAGCCATTGCAGCGGCTTGTACGGGGAAGTCTTGGCCAAGGCGCCGAGCAGACCGAGCACCAGCCCCAGGCACAGGGCCGAGAGTGCCAGTTTCACAGTCATCAGCGCGCCAGCGGCGAGCGCCGGGCCGAATCCGTAGAGGTCGATAATCATGGATTTCTTTTCAAATCGCGGCAGGCAAGGCCGAGAACCGGCGCCATCAGGCGCCGGTCAGGCAGGTCAGAATCAATAGATGCTGAACGGGAAGTACTTGTCGTTGATCTTCTTGTAGGTGCCGTCAGCGACTATTTCTTTCAGCGCGGTGTTCAGCTTCGCGCGGATCGGATCGTTTTTACGCACGGCAATACCGATCTTGTCGCTTTCTTCCACCGGGTCGCCCTTGAACTCGTAGGCACGGCCAGCGTCGCTTTTCAGCCATTCGTAGTTGACGTACTTGTCGGCCAGGATGCCGTCCAGACGGCCGGAAGTCAGGTCGAGGTAGGCGTTTTCCTGGGTGTCGTAGAGCTTGATGGTGATGTCGTCACCATAGTTGTCTTCCAGAAAGGTGCCGGCCAAGGTCGCGCGCTGGGCGCCGATGATCTTGCCTTTGACCGAGGCCTTGTCGGTTTTGAAGTCGACGTCTTTCTTGGCGATGAACTGCAGCTTGTTGGAGTAGTACGGGTCGGTGAAGTCCACTGCTTGCTTGCGTTCGTCGGTGATCGACATCGAGGAGATCAGGAAGTCGAACTTCTTGGCGTTCAGGGCCGGGATGATGCCGTCCCAGTCGGAGGTCACCACGGTGCACTCGACTTTCATCTTGGCGCACAGGGCGTCGCCGATCTCTTTGTCGAAGCCGACGACATTGCCACTGGCATCTTTGTTGTTGAACGGCGGGTAGGCCGCTTCGATGCCCATCTTCAGGGTTTCGGCCATGGCACTGGCGCTGAACGCCAGGGTGACGGCGGCAGCCAGGAAGACCTTTTTGTAGTTCTGCATGTGGATAGCTCCGTTAGCGGTTGCTGGACATGAATTGTTTGCAGCGCGCCGAAAGCGGGTTTTCGAACACCTGCTGTGGCGATCCTTGCTCTTCTACCAGGCCCTGGTGGAGGAACACCACTTCGCTGGAGACCTGACGGGCGAAGCCCATTTCGTGGGTCACGAGCAGCATGGTGCGGCCTTCTTCGGCCAGCGCGCGGATGACATTAAGTACTTCCTGGACCATTTCCGGGTCAAGCGCGGAGGTGGGCTCGTCGAACAGGATGACCTTGGGCTGCATGGCCAGGGTGCGGGCGATGGCCGCGCGTTGCTGCTGGCCGCCGGACAGTTGCGCCGGGTAGGCGTGGCGCTTGTCGGCGATGCCGACCTTGGCCAGCAGGGCTTCGGCGACTTCGATGGCTTCGGCCTTGCTCTGGCCGAGCACGCGGCGCGGGGCTTCGATGATGTTGTCGAGCACGCTCATGTGCGGCCACAGGTTAAAGTTTTGAAATACAAAACCGATTTCGCTGCGCAGGCGATTGATCTGCTTGCCGTCGGCGGCCACCAGCTCGCCGTTCTTCGCAGCCTTGAGCTTGAGTTCTTCGCCGGCCACCAGGATCTGGCCCTGGTGCGGGTTTTCCAGCAGGTTGATGCAGCGCAGGAACGTGGACTTGCCGGAGCCGGAGGAACCCAGGATCGAGATCACATCGCCGTCGCGGGCGGTCAGCGAGATGCCTTTGAGCACCTCCAGCGAACCGTAGCGTTTGTGCAAGTTGCGGATTTCAAGCGCGGGCGTGGCCTCAGCCATGTGCGTTCCTCATATATGTTGCGCTCCTGCTCTTGGCGGCCTTCCTGGCGAGGCGGCCAACCTAGCATAGCGTTTCAATGGCAGCCAACAGCGCTACGGGCAGTAAACGGCTGGCGTGTGGCAGGTTGTCGCATCGGCGCAGCAGACTGTCGCCCCATCAACAACCGAACAGCCGTTTGAACCTTGCCTGTCGATAAAAAGCGCGGTGGCTGTCGCAAAAAAAGGCGCGATGTTGCCAGCTTTGACGGGGTGTTGGAAGCGCTATCCGGCCAAATGCAGCGGTTGTGCACTTTTAATGTGCGCAGGGCCATTTTCAGGTGTGTTTCCGGTGCGCAGATTTGCCCCGCAAAGTGGGTCGCAGGGTAACGCTCTGGCAAAGTGCCATTGAATTCAATGGGTTGCGATGACCGTCCGGTCGAAGTGAGATCGCCGGGCTAGAGGGATATGAAACATTTTGGCGCAATTATTGCGTGCAGAATCCAGAACGCCCTGTTGGCTTCTTTTTACGAGAAGGTCCGCCGAACGGGATGCACGCATTCGCTTCTCCTTACAAAGGTAGTTTTAATGAGCAGTACCCAAAGCTCTAATGGCCTCGAACAGGGGCTCAAACCGCGCCATGTGACCATGCTGTCGATTGCCGGGGTTATCGGCGCCGGCTTGTTCGTCGGCTCGGGGCACGCCATCGCCGCTGCAGGTCCGGCTGTTCTGTTGGCTTACGCCGCCGCCGGCATGTTGGTGGTGCTGGTGATGCGCATGCTCGGCGAAATGGCCGTTGCCTCGCCGGACACCGGTTCGTTTTCGACATACGCCGACCGCGCGATCGGTCACTGGGCCGGTTTCACCATCGGCTGGTTGTACTGGTGGTTCTGGGTTCTGGTGATCCCGTTGGAAGCCAACGCTGCCGCGACCATCCTGCATGCCTGGTTCCCTGGCGTGGACATCTGGGCCTTCGCCTTGGTCATCACGATGCTGTTGACGGTGACCAACCTGTTCAGCGTGAAGAATTATGGTGAATTCGAGTTCTGGTTTGCCCTGATCAAAGTCCTGGCCATCATTGGTTTCATCATTCTCGGCGTAGCGGCGATCTTCGGCTTCCTGCCGAACAGCCAGGTCAGCGGCGTTTCGCACTTGTTCGACACCCAGGGCTTCCTGCCAAACGGCATGGGCGCGGTACTGGGCGCGATCCTGACCACCATGTTTTCCTTCATGGGCACCGAGATCGTGACCATCGCGGCCGCGGAATCGAAAAACCCTGGCAAGCAAATCTCCAAGGCTACCAACTCGGTGATCTGGCGGATCGGCTTGTTCTACCTCGTGTCGATCTTCATCGTTGTGGCCCTGGTGCCTTGGAACGACCCGGTACTGGCAAGCCTGGGCTCCTACCAGACCGTGCTTGAGCGCATGGGCATCCCGAACGCCAAGATGATTGTCGACATCGTGGTGCTGGTTGCTGTGACCAGCTGCCTGAACTCGGCGCTCTACACCTCGTCGCGGATGCTGTTCTCCCTGGGCAAGCGCGGTGATGCACCGGCCATGTCCACGCGCACCAACAAAAGTGGCACGCCTTACTGGGCGGTGATGTTGTCCACTGGTGCTGCGTTCCTGGCAACATTCGCCAACTACGTGGCCCCGGCTGCCGTGTTCGAATTCCTGCTGGCAAGCTCCGGCGCCATCGCATTGCTGGTGTACCTGGTGATCGCGATTTCGCAACTGCGCATGCGCAAGCAGCGTATGGCTCGTGGTGAGAAAATCGTCTTCAGCATGTGGCTTTTCCCGGGCCTGACCTACGCGGTGATCGTCTTCATCGTTGCGGCCCTGACCATCATGCTGTTCCAGGATGCCCATCGTGTGGAAATCCTCGCGACCGGCTTGCTCAGTGCCCTGGTAGTAGCGGCCGGCTTGCTAGTAGCTCGCCGTCGCAAACTGGAAAAGCGCGGCGCGGTGGTGCTGAACTGATCCATATTGCGTAATGCAAAACGGCCGCTGTCAGTGATGACACGCGGCCGTTTTTGTTTGCGCCGTAACCCTTACTCGGCTTTTTCTGCCGGCATTTCCTGCGACTCGCGGTAGGCGTCCAGCGCAGTGCCGAAGTCAGTAATGAACTGTGGTTCGCTCAGCCATGCCTGGGCGGCATCGCGGTCCATGCCGTCGGCCCACATGCGGTAGTCGATCAGCATGTCGGCGGCCAGGTGGGTGGCGGCCATGCCTTCGTCGTCGGCGTTTTCCATGTCCAGCAGTTCTGGGTGGTCGACGATGATAAAGGCGAGGTTCGTCAGCAGGACCGAGAGCATTTCGCTGCGGCTGACGGCTTCGGCGTCGCGCATTTTGCTGAACATCGCCAGGGTGTATTCCGGGATCGGCTCGGCGAGGTGGCCGAGTTCATCATCGTCCAGTGCAGCGGGTTTCCTGCCGTGGATATTGATCTGCTTGGCTTTGGCTTTTGCACGCTTGGCGCGTTTCTGTTGCTTGTTCAGGGAGGCCATGGGAACTCAGTTCGGTTTCTGTTGGGTTTGCGCGGCAATGGCGTCGGACGCCGCCACATAGTCGGCCTGGAAGGCCGGGGATTCGATCCACGCCAGGGCGCCAGCTTCGTCTGTTTCAGCCGACCATTGGCGATATTCGATCAGCGCGGCGAGGATGAAGTCCATCGCGCCTTCTTCGCCTTCCTGCTCGTACACCAGTTCCAGCAACGGGTCTTCGAGGAAGGCCGTGCACATGGCTTGCTGGCTGATCTTTTCGGCGTCGATCATTTTCTTGAACAGTTCGGTCAGATCCACCGATTCGAAATCGATGCGATCGTCGTTCGGGTCCAGTTCGACCGGCGCGGCGGCCCGCTGGGTGCGGTTCTGCTTGGCCTTGGCCTTGGCGCGGGAGGCGCGTTTGTGTTGCTTGTTGGCGGAGGCCATGGGCGTCGTTCCGTATTCGTTGAAAGGGCAAGAGGCCTAGGGGGCGTTCTCAATTAGCTTCCCGGCGCGGCGTGAAAGCTAATTGAGAGCGCCCCCTAGCCGCGTGGCACTCGCCGCCCGGGGGTATCGGGGGCCAGTTCGCCGTTTTGCAGCCAGGCCAATGCAATGGGCCATAGTGTGGCTTGGTATGGGCTGCGAAAAAAGGCGAAATGTCCGACTTCTTCTTCGCCGATGTCTTCGGGATGGATACGCAGGTGAACGTTTGTGCTGCCGGTGAAGTATCTGAGCAGGCGTTCGATGGCCGGGACCGTGCCGTAAGGATCATCGCTGAGGCTGATGGCCAGGGTTTGCGCGGTGACGTCGGCAAAGGGCAGTTGCCCGCTTGTTGTGCTGATCGCGCGGCCGCTGGAGCGTGTTTCGTAGCGGGCAGTGGACAGGCTCCAGTCTCGGACCACGCCGGCGGGTGTGTCCTCCAGCCATCCGAGGCGTTTGCCCGGGAAGTAGCCGTAGATCATCGTCAGCAGTGGCATCAGCACATGCCACTTGCCAAACATCCGCCAGCGATGGGCGGGCGCATAGTCGCGCCAGTAGGCGAATTGCGCTCCGACCGTCACCAGACGCCGGATCAGGTGCCCGGACGCCCCCAGTCCCGCTGCGCAGCCGCCAAAGCTGTGGCCGACCACATCGATAGGCTGCCCGGGGAACTCACGCTGTGCGCGCTTGAGCATCGCCTCGAAGTCCAGTGCTCCCCAATCGGTCCATGAAGCCTTCAGACCTTTGAGCGATGCCGGCCGCGACTCGCCGATGCCGCGGTAGTCATAGGTGATGACGTCGAAGCCGTGATCGAACAGATAGTCGGCGAAGCGCGAGTAATGACGACAACGGACCGAGGTGGCGGCGTTGATGATCACGACCGGACGAGCGGCATCCCGGAACGGGTGTCGCCAGGTGAAACCACCGAGGACAAAGCCGTCTGCAGCGGTTTCCTTGAACGGTTCGCCGGACGCAACGCGTTGCAACGGCAACTCGATCTGAGTTGAGACGAGTGAAGGCGTTTCCTGCAAATTCATCGGCGTCGGACCTTTGCGGGTAGCTGCCAACGATAGTCTTGATGCCGTTGATGAACAATCCATTGGCCTCAAGGCAGTGGTTGATCGAGCAGTCGCTCTTCAAGTGCTGCCAGTTCCCGATCCAGTTCGTTACGGAGTTCCTCTTCGCTCGGCAGGACAAGCTTGTACTTGCTGGCGAGCAGCTGTTCGTTTCCTTCAAGCACCGAATAACGCACCACGGATTCATCCTTTTGCGCACAGAGAATGATGCCGACAGTGGGGCCGTCTTCCACGCCGCGCTTCAGGTCGTCGTACATGCGCACGTACATGTCCATCTGCCCCACATCCTGATGGGTCAGTTCACCGCGCTTGATATCGAAGATGACGAAGCATTTGAGCAAGTAGTTGTAGAACACCAGATCGATGTAGAAGTCTTTGCTGTCGGTACTGATGCGTTGCTGGCGGGCTATGAACGCGAAGCCCTTGCCCAGTTCCAGCAAGAAGCCTCGCAGCTGTTCGATCAACGCCTGTTCGATCTCGCTTTCCTGAAGCTTGCCGGCATTGGGTAGGCCCAGAAACTCCAGTACCACCGGATCACGGATGAAATCCCGAGGGCTGGCCTTCATGTTTTGAATGTTGGTGGCGGCCTCCTGCTTGACACTGCCGCGATCTCGGCTCGCCAGCAGGCGTTCGTAGTACAGCGTATTGATCTGGCGTTCCAGGGCGCGGCTCGACCAGTTTTGTGTGGCTGATTCGTTCATGTACCAGAGGCGGGCGCTGTCGTTGTCGACCCGAAGCAGGTGGCGGTAGTGGGTCCAGCTCAATTCGTGACGCAGTGCGTCACGAATTGGAAAGGCTTGATAGAACAGGCGCATATACCGAAGGTTGGAAGCGTCAAATCCCTTTCCGAATTCCGCAGTTAGCTCTTTGGCCAGAGTCGACAGCAACTCTTTGCCATACTTCACCCGCCGAGCGCCTTCCTGCTCGAACTCGACGATATGTCGACCAATCTGCCAACAGGTTTGCACCTGAACGGTATCGACCGCCCGAAGCACCTTCTGACGTGCCTGATGGATCGATTTGCCAAGGTTCCCAAGCAGTGAAGCCAGATAGGGGTCGTGAGTGTCGTTGGGTGTGAGGGCCGTCATGAGGTCTTCCGCAGCAGATTGGATAGCGAAAGAGAATGACAAGTGAGCACCCTTCGAAGCTGCCAGGAGTGACTGAAAAACAGGCAGGAAATCCCGGGTTCGCCGGCAGGACGTGTCGGAGGGCAGGCGAGGGCTGAGGAGCAAATGGCGTAGTACGTTTCGTACTCAGGCCAAATCAATCTAAAACCCCGCCCTGCGACTGGAAATCCAAAGAATGTAACGATTGGGTTCTGCAGAACCCGGGAGTCGTCATCATGAAGTACCTCCATTCACTCCTGTTGCCTCTCACCGCCGTCGGCGTGCTGATGTTTCCATTGATGTCGCCCGCCGCCAGCCTTGATCCAATCGACAGCACTGGCGTACAGGTGCAGCGCCAGGAGCAAAACGGCATCGCCTACCTGTCCGGCGGTATCGGCGAGGATGAGTCCAGGGCCATCCAGCAGAGCACCGGCTACAACCTGCACATGACGTTCTCTGTCGGGACGGAAAATAAATACATTCCTGGCGTGAACGTAGTTATTCAGAAAGCCCCCGGGCAAACCGTGCTGACACTCAATGACGCCGGTCCGTTGGTTTACGTGAAGCTGCCGGCCGGTAAATACACGGTCATTGCGACGCGCAACGGCGAAACCCGGCAGGACGTTGCCGATGTTGGCAGTGGTGCAGCTCGTAACCTGGTTTTCCACTGGAATGATGCGAGTTAACGGGAAGCTCCAAGCCCTGAGTCCTGCAACTCAGGGTTTTCTTTTCGCAAGGTCAATCCCCAGCCAGGGGAGGCCAGAACACTCCGCAAGAGAACCGGAAAGCGCCAGGGATTAAAGTATGAAATCCGCTGTCGTCACGTTGCTGATGCCAACTATCTGGATGGCGAACTCGGCGGCGCTGTCCGCATCGGTGTTGCCATAAAGCACGCCCGCTGAAACTTTCAACTGCCCGGCCGCACTGAAGGCTGCGGTACTGCCGATGACCGAGTGAAAGGCTTCATTGGTGGCCGTCGCCGTGTTGGCATCCAGCGTCGACAGGTCAATCTTGTCGGCTCCCCGGGTGAAGTCGCTGATGATGTCCCAGGTGGCACTGGTCAGCCCCGTTTCAGCGAGGGCATTGAAATCGAAGATGTCGTTGCCGACGCCACCGGTGAGCACATCCTTGCCCATACCGCCGATCAGGAGGTCGTTCCCGCTTCCAGCGAGCAATGTGTCATTACCAGCGCCGCCGTTGAGCAAGTTGGCGGCGGTGTTGCCCGTGAGTTTGTCGTTGTAGTTGGAACCCGTGAGGTTTTCGATGGCGATCAGGGTGTCGGCGCCTGATCCGCCGGTGATCTGGGCCGTGGTCACGGCCAGGTTGGCGGTGACGGCGCTGTTGGCATAGAGGTAGGAGGTCGTGTCGACGCCAGTGCTGCCATTGAGCACGTTGTTGCCGGCCCCGGCATAGAGCGTGTTGTTGAGGCTGTTACCTGTCAGGGCGGCGATCCCGGTGGCGAGGACCCGACCGTATTCGACATTGGCGCCGAGGGTGCAGGCGCTGAGAAAACTGTAGACCGTGTCGCTGCCACCGGTGCTGGTCGTGGCATTGGTTTCGGTAACGACGTCGCCCGTGTTGTCGACGTAGTAGAGGTCGGAACCATCGCCACCCGTCATCCTGTCGGCGCCTGTGCCGCCATTCAAAACGTCATTGCCGGCGCCGCCGTTGAGCAGGTTGGCGGCGGCGTTGCCCGTGAGCTTGTCGTTGTAGTTCGAGCCGGTAAGGTTTTCGATGGCGATCAGGGTATCGGAGCCTGATCCGCCGGTGGCCTGGGCCGTGGTCACGGCCAGGCTGACGGTGACGGCGCTACCAGCAAAGGCGTAGGAGGCGGTGTCGACGCCGGTACCGCCATTGAGGACGTTGTTGCCGACCCCGGCATAGAGGGTGTTGTTGAGGCCGTTGCCCGTCAGGGCGGCGACCCCTGTGGCGAGGATGCTACCGTTCTCGACATTGACGCCAAGCGTGTAGGCGCTGAGGTAGCTGTAGACCGTGTCGCTGCCGCCGGAGCTGGCCGTCGTATTGGTTTCAATCACGACATCGCCCGCGTTGTCGACGTGGTAGGCGTCAGAACCATCACCGCCGGTCATGCGGTCCAGGCCTGTGCCACCATTGAAAACGTCATTGCCCGCACCCCCGGCGAGCGTATCGTTACCGGCACCACCGGTCAGCAGGTTGGCGGCGGCATTACCCGTGAGCGTGTCGTTGTAGTTGGAGCCGGTGAGGTTTTCGAGGGCGATCAGGGTGTCGGCGCCTGAGCCGACGGTGGCCTGGGCGGTGGTCACGGCCAGGCTGACGGTGACGGCGCTGGTGGCATAGAGGTAGGAGGCCGAGTCGATGCCGGTACTGCCATTGAGGACGTTGTTGCCGGCCCCGGAATAGAGGGTGTTATTGAGACTGTTGCCCGTCAGGGTGGCAACCCCGGTGTTGAGGATGCGACCTTTCTCGACATTGGCACCGAGGGTGTAGGCGCTGAGAAAACTGTAGACCGTGTCGCTGCCGCCGGTGCTGGCCGTGGCATTGGTTTCAATCACGACATCGCCGATGTTGTCGACGTAGTAGAGGTCGGAACCATCGCCGCCCGTCATCCTGTCGAGGCCTGAGCCGCCATTCAATACGTCATTGCCCGTGCCGCCCTTGAGCGTATCGTTGCCGGCACCTCCGGACAAAACATCATTTCCGGCGAAGCCCGAGAGGAGATCATTGCCGGCCATTCCTGAGAAGTTATCCGCACCTCCCTGACCAATCAGCACGTCGTTACCTGTGCCCCCGGTCAGCGTGTCCCCGCTTGAGGCGCCGAGAACGGCTATGCGATGCCCGATTGGTGCAGTGAAGGATGCAGCGGTGTCTTTGCTTTGGACGACGAAGGTCAGGTCGCTGTGCTCGAGAATAATGCGTGCCTTCCCGATGGCCTCGCCGACGCTACCGACCTTGTCACCCAGGTTTGTGATCAGAGTGGTTTGCAGGTCTTTCAATAAGGTAGAGGTTCTGTTGGTGACCTGGTTGTCATCCCAGCTGCCGTTCCCGCCAACGGCATCCATGCCTTGGTTCAGATTGACAAGTGTGTCCGTGACCCAACTTTTCATCAGGTCCTTTAGCGAAGTGGAATTCTGGACTTGCGTGTGGAGCTGGCTCAGGGCGTTAAAGACGCCTGTAGGGATATTGGGTTTGATGATCTTATCGACAATGATATTGGCCATTTCGCTGGTGGCGCCGTCCAGCAGTGCTGATAGACCGACACCGGTATAAAATTTTATATCCTCGATGGGGATGTTCGCCAAGTCACCGGGTAGCAAGTCTGTAACTTTCCACTCTTTGGTTACGCTGTCGAAACTGTATGCAGGGGACTTGAAATTAACGTCGGAGTCCAGGCTGCCGGGTGGTTGTTGCCACTGAAGATCGTCAGGCACATGAAATTGCGGGTTGCTGGCATTGGTTATCGAATTGGTCTCGATCAATTGCACCAGCGCGTCATAAACGCTGATGGCCGGACTGAACTGGCTTAACAGGGCAATACCTTCGTCAACCGCTTCAGCGGGGATGGTGCCCATGGCGAGGACGCTGGCGAGCTCCGCAGGGTCCAGATTGGCCAGAAGGTCGCCGATGGTCAGGCTGCTCAAGGCGTCTTTGAACTGCGCCAGTGCATCCAGCGCACCGTGGGGGCTGGTGTACTCGACCAGAACACCAAGCAAGGCGTCGTTCTGGCTGGCTGTGCCCACATAGCTCGCACTGCTTCCGAGGCCGAATGACTCGTACAGCTGAGCCCGGGTATCGATGGGCGGAAGGGTCAGACCGATACCGGTATAGAACTCGTACAGGGTAGTGGGCGTTGCCATGGGTCAAAGCTCCGTGCGAGGGTTGCCTGGACTTGTTCTTTGAACCTCTTCACCAGGTGGTCAAGTCGAGGGGCATGCCTCTGCGATGCCCCCCTCCTTTGGTCAGACGATGAAGTCCGAGGTCGTCAGAGTACTGATGCCGGTGATCTGGATGGCGAACTCGGCGGCGCTGTCGGCATCGGTGTTGCCGTAGAGCACGCCCCCTGCAAATTTCAATTGCCCGGCCGCACTGAAGGAAGCGGTACTGCCGATGACCGTATGAAAAGCTTCATTGGTGGCCGTCGCCGTGTTGGCATCGAGCGTCAACAGATCAATCTTGTCGGCGCCCCGGGTGAAGTCGCTGATGATGTCCCAGGTGGCGCTGGTCAGCCCCGTTTCAGTGAGGGCATTGAAATCGAAGATGTCGTTGCCGGCGCCGCCGGTGAGGACATCCTTGCCCGTACCGCCGATCAGGATGTCGCTCCCGCCCCCACCGTTGAGCGTGTTGGCGGCGGCGTTGCCCGTGAGCCTGTCGTTGTAGTTGGAGCCGGTGAGGTTTTCGATGGCGACCAGGGTGTCGGCGCCTGAGCCACCGGTGGCCTGGGCTGTGGTCACGGCCAGGCTGGCGTTGACGGCGCTGTCGGCATAGACGTAGGAGGCCGTGTCGACGCCGGTGCTGCCGTTGAGCACGTTGTTGCCGGCCCCGGCATAGAGGGTGTTGTTGAGACTGTTGCCCGTCAGGCTGGCGACTCCGGTGGCGAGGAGGCGACCACTCTCGACATTGGCGCCGAGGGTGTAGGCGCTGAGCGAGCTGAAGACCGTGTCGCTGCCGCCAATGCTGGCCGTCGCATTGGTTTCAATGACGACGTCACCGGTGTTGTCAACGTAGTAGATGTCAGCCCCATCACCGCCCGTCATCCGGTCGAGGCCTGCGCCGCCCTCCAAAACGTCATTGCCCGCCATACCGTCGAGCGTATCGTTACCGACGCCACCGTTGAGCGTGTTGGCGGCGGCGTTGCCCGTGAGCTTGTCGTTGTAGTTCGAGCCGGTGAGGTTCTCGAAATTCAACAGGGTGTCTGTGCCAGAACCACCGGTGGCTTGCGCGGTGGTCAGCCCCAGGTTGACCGTGACTGCAGCAGTGGCAAAGGCATAGGACAAGGTATCGGTCCCGATGCCGCCATTTAGGACGTTATTGCCGGCCCCGGCATAGAGGGTGTTGTTGAGGCTGTTGCCCGTCAGGGCGGCGACCCCGGTGGCGAGAATGCTACCGTTCTCGACATTGGCGCCGAGGGTGTAGGCACTGAGGTAGCTGTAGATCGTGTCGCTGCCGCCGGTGCTGGCCGTCGCATTGGTTTCAATGACGACATCGCCCGCGTTGTCGACATGGTAGGCGTCAGAGCCATCGCCCCCCGTCATCCGGTCGAGGCCTGTGCCACCATCGAAAACGTCATTGCCCGCCCCACCGTTGAGCGTATCGTTACCGGCGCCACCGCTCAGCAGGTTGGCGGCAGCGTTACCCGTGAGCGTGTCGTTGTAATTGGACCCCGTGAGGTTTTCGATGGCGATCAAGGTGTCGGCGCCTGAGCCGCCGGTAGTCTGTGCGGTGGTCACGGCCAGGCTGACGGTGACGGCGCTGGTGGCATAGAGGTAGGAGGCCGAGTCGATACCGGTACTGCCATCGAGGACGTTGTTGCCGACCCCGGCGTAGAGGGTGTTGTTGAGGCTGTTGCCCGTAAGGTTGGCGACCCCGGTCGAAAGGAGGCGACCCTTCTCGACATTGGCGCCGAGGGTGTAGGCGCTGAGAAAGCTGTAGACCGTGTCGCTGCCGCCGGTGCTGACCGTGGCATTGGTTTCGGTAACGACATCGCCAATATTGTCTACGTAGTAGGTGTCGTCGCCGAGCCCGCCGACCAGGGTGTCCGCACCCGCCCCGCCGTTGAGGAAATTGGCCGTACTATCGCCGGTCAGAAAATCGCCGAACCTGCTGCCGACGATGTTCTCGATACTGAACAGATGGTCGGCAAAGTCGGAGATGGCTTCTGTCACGGAAAAAATGAAATTCCCGCTGCTAGTGACCAGAACGTTTGCCTGGCTGTCGAGCACAGCAATGGCACCTGTCGCATACCCAAGGTCACTGGTCAGGTTCACAACCACACCGGATTGGGCGTTGGCATAACTGACGCTATCGCGGCCAGTGCCACCGTCGAGGGTTTCGCCTTGGTAGTACCAGGCATCGAAGCCGCCAATCGGATTGCCAAACTCATCGAACGTATGCCCGGCACTCGACCAGGTCATCGCCGCCGAATACCCCCCTTCGGCCATCAGGGTATCGTCGCCGCCTTCTCCCACGACAAGATCGAAGCCGACATTGCCGTCCAGGGTATTCGCATCCGCATTACCTATCAGGATGTCGTTAAACTGACTTCCGATCACCGACTCGATGCTTTCCAGGGTGTCCACGCTGGAGCCGACTGTGACTTGTGGTCCGCGGATGCTCAGGTCGATGGTGACAGCGCCCCCATAGTGGTATGAAGCGGTATCGACGCCTGCGCCACCGTCGAGAAAATTTCCACCGCTACCTGCGTAGAGTATGTTGTTGAGAGCGTTGCCGGCCAGATTGGAGCTCCCGGTCGAGAGAATGCGGCCATTCTCGATATTCGCGCCGAGCGTGTAGTTGGCGAGGGAACTGACGACCAGGTCGACGCCTCCCGTACTGGTTTCGCTGACCACATCGCCGAGATTGTCGACGTAATAGGTGTCGGCCCCGTCGCCGCCCTGCATCAAGTCGGCACCCGTACCTCCATCCAGAATATCGTCGCCACCGTAGCCCGCCAGGGTATTGGCGCCGCTGTTACCGGTGAGTAGATTATTCAGGTTGTTACCAAAGCCACTGATATTTTCGCTGCCTGTCAATT
Organism: Pseudomonas sp. GNP012; assembly: GCF_054343835.1. NCBI lineage: Bacteria > Pseudomonadati > Pseudomonadota > Gammaproteobacteria > Pseudomonadales > Pseudomonadaceae > Pseudomonas > Pseudomonas sp. GNP012. Next base: position 5,770,626 of record NZ_JBTGUU010000001.1, read on the forward strand.
CCAGGTTTTCCAGGGTGCTGCCCAGGGTATAGCTGTCCAGGCTGGACTTGACCAGATCGGTACCGCCACTGTCCTGCACTATTTGATCTACGTAGTAGTTGTAGAAAAAGCTTTCACCGATGCCCTGTTCGGAGGCTAATCCCCCCACGGATGCAAAGGAAAACCACTGGGTGACAAAGCTGCCGTTAGCGGTGTAGTAGCTGCCTTGGCCCCAATACAGTGCGGATGACTCGGAAAAGTAGATAGCGTCGATTTGCAGCTGATCGGTTCCAGGCCAGTGGTTGAACATGGCATAGGTGGGGCTCGTGAAGCCGGAAATCCCGGAGACAGTGGTAAAGTCAGACTTCAGCTCGGGGATCTTGTCGAGAATGTAAGTGTCATTCCCGCTGCCGCCGTCCAGCGTGTCCAGGCCTGCACCACCGTTGAGAATGTCATCTCCCGCCAGGCCAGTAATGCTGTCGGGCTCACCTGTCCCCAATAGATCATCGTTGCTTGTTGTGCCTGTTATCACGGCCATGTCTGATTTCCTTGATTCAGTGCGGCGAGTGGAAGCCACGCAGCCGCGTCAATTTGTTGTCAACGATGACTGGCGGGGTGAAAACGCCGGGCATCCTATTAGCAACCTTCAACTTCTTGGCCGCACAGGTAATGGCATTCATTGTAAGTAGCCATTTGCCATTGCGCTTGCCCGGTCGTCGCCTCGCACGGGAGGTGTGCCGGGTTTCAGGGAGGGAGCAGAATTGGGCCAGATGGCTTTGGTCCGACCCTGCAGCCGCGAGAAAAACAAAAGGCTGCCCGAGGCAGCCTTTTGTCATGTCAGTACGATCAGGCAATCAGGTCGGCAGTTTGCAAGTTGCTCACACCCAGCAACTGAATTTCGAACTCCGCGGCGGTGTCGGCGTCGGTGCTGCCATAAAGAATGCCGCCGGCGAACCGTACCTGCGCCGTGGCATTGCTGCTGAACGCGCTGGAGCCGATGAAGCTGAATGCATCGTTGGCCGCCGTCGCCACGTTGGCGTCCAGGGTCGACAGGTCGATCTTGTCGCCTTCGCTGGTCTTGAAGTCACCAATGACATCGCGCAGGGCGGCGCCCAGGCCCATTTCACTCAAGGCATTGAAGTCGAACTTGTCGGCCCCGGTGCCACCATAAAGCTTGTCCAGGCCCGCTCCGCCGATCAACAGGTCGTTGCCGGCTCCACCGGTGAGCGTGTCGTTGCCGGCGCCGCCAGTGAGGGTGTTGGCAAGCGCATTGCCGGTGAGCTTGTCGTGATAGGCGCTGCCCGTGAGGTTTTCGAAGTTCAACAGGGTGTCGGAACCGGAACCACCGGTGGCTTGCGCAGTGGTCAGCGCCAGGTTGGCCGTGACCGCCGCCGTGGCGTAGGCATAGGACGCGGTATCGATGCCGGCGCCACCATTGAGGACGTTGTTGCCGGCTCCGGCATCGATGACGTTGTTGAGGCTGTTACCGGTGCCGTTGGCAGCGCCGGTCGACAGCAGGCGCAGGTTCTCGACATTGTCAGTCAGGGTGTAGGCACTGATGAGGCTGTAAACGGTATCGATGCCACCGGTGCTCGCAACAGCATTGGTTTCACTGACGATATCGCCGGCATTGTCGACGTAGTAGAGGTCGGCGCCATCGCCGCCGATCATGCGGTCGGCACCGGCGGCGCCGTTGAGTTGGTCGCTGCCCAGGCCGCCGTTGAGTGTGTTGGCAAGCGCGTTACCGGTCAGCTTGTCGTGATAGTTGCTGCCCGTGAGGTTTTCGAAGTTCAACAGGGTGTCTGAACCGGAACCACCGGTGGCTTGCGCAGTGGTCAGCCCCAGGTTGGCTGTGACCGCCGCCGTGGCGTAGGCATAGGACGCGGTATCGATGCCGGCGCCACCATTGAGGACGTTGTTGCCGGCCCCGGCGTCGATGACGTTGTTGAGGCTGTTACCGGTGCCGTTGGCAACGCCGGTCGCCAGCAGGCGCAGGTTCTCGACATTGTCAGTCAGGGTGTAGGCACTGATGGAGCTATAAACGGTATCGATGCCACCGGTGGCGGTGACAGCATTGGTTTCACTGACGATATCGCCCGCATTGTCGACGTAGTAGAGATCGGAGCCATCGCCGCCGATCATGCGGTCGGCACCGGCGGCGCCATTGAGTTGGTCGCCGCCCAGGCCGCCGCTGAGCGTGTTGGCGGCCGCGTTACCGGTCAGCTTGTCGTGATAGTTGCTGCCCGTGAGGTTTTCGAAGTTCAGCAGGGTGTCGGAGCCGGAACCACCAGTGGCTTGCGCGGTAGTCAGCCCAAGGTTGGCCGTTACCGCCGCCGTGGCATAGGCATAGGACGCGGTATCGATACCGGCGCCGCCATTGAGGATGTTGTTGCCGGCTCCGGCGTCGATGACGTTGTTGAGACTGTTCCCGGTGCCGTTGGCAGCGCTGGTCGACAGCAGGCGCAGGTTCTCGATATTGTTACCCAGGGTGTAGGTACCGAGGTAGCTATAAACGGAATCAGTACCACCCGTGCTGGCGACTGCATTGGTCTCGCTGACGATATCGCCGACATTGTCGACGTAATAGACGTCAGAACCATCGCCGCCAGTCATCTGGTCGGCACCACTGCCGCCATCGAGGGAGTCGTTGCCGCCACCGCCATTGAGGGTGTCGTTGTCTGCGCCGCCGTAAAGGATATTGGCCAAGGCATTGCCGGTTAGTGTGTCGGAATCATCGGTACCGATGACACCCTCGATAGACACGAAAGTATCGTAGCCTTGGGACGTATATTGCGAGCCGGTGTTGGACAGGTCGACGCTGACGCCATAGTTGGAATAGGCATACGAAACAAAGTCGGTGCCCGCCGCACCATTGAATACATTGTTGAATGAGTTGCCGACAAAGGTGTTGTTCAGTGCGTTACCTGTGCCGTTGATACTGCTGTTGCCAGTCAGAATCAGGTTCTCCAGGTTGTCACCGAGCGTATAGCTGATTTCTGACTGAACAACGTCGATACCCTGGTTGGCCAGTTCCACAAGCGTATCCAGCGCATCCACGATATAGGTGTCGTCTCCCAGTCCGCCCAAGAGCCTGTCGCTGCCCGCTGCGCCGTAGAGCACGTCATTTCCGGCATAACCATTGATGACGTCATTGCCCGCTGAGCCATAGAGAGAGTCATTCCCGGCAGTGCCTTGCATGTTGTCATTGCCGGATGTGCCGCTGACGATGCTGAACTTGTAATAACCGGCTACCCCTGTGTTACCTGGAGTGGTTTCCAGCCCGAGAATGGCGGATTCATTTCCCGATTGCGGCAGTTCATACCAGGAGGAGCCGTCGCCAGTCGAGTAACCGGCACGGGCAACGGTTCCTCCCAGGCCATCGGTGCCGCCACTGGCGCTACCGGTCGTCCAGTTGACGGTTTCATATCTGAAGATGACATCGAAGTTGCCGTTGCCCTTTCCAACAAGCTGGAGTTGGAAGGCATTGAGCTTATCTACCTTGCTGTTGTAGTAACCGACGTCATCCCAGGTAACGGTCAGCGTGCCATTGCCTGCGGAATTGAAGTCGTAATAAACCAGGTTGCTGCCAGTCGATGTACCGCCCGGCGTGGCACTGACCGTTCCACCACGTGTATCGACGTCGGCAAAAAAGGGAGCAATCATCGGCCTGCTGGAATCTTGCATGCCGTAGGGGGTATAGGTGGAAAGACCGCCGCCAAATGTGATGTTTCCGTTGTTGTTGACGGAAATGTCGGTGTAGTTGGTGCCGAAGAAGTTGAGTCCGGCCGCCCCGAAAACAGTGCTGATATCAATGTAGGAGGTGTAGCTGTCATCGTTTCGAGTCAGCTGGTTCTCCCCGAAACCCGCCGCACCACCAAGTCCGTTTATCAAGCTAGCCATATCAACACCCCTGTCATTTGTTTATAACTTACTTGTCAGTTTTTTTCGGGACTACCATGAAACATCGGATATGCAATGTCCGGCCGATCAGGCAATCAGGTCGGTAACTTTCAGTGTGTTCACCCCCAGCAACTGAATTTCGAACTCAGCGGCAGTGTCGGCGTCGGTGCTGCCGTAGAGAATGCCGCCGGCGAACCGTACCTGCCCTGCGGCATTGCTGCTGAACGCACTGGAACCGATGAAGCTGAACGCATCGTTGGCCGCTGTCGCCAGGTTGGCGTCCAGGGTCGACAGGTCGATCTTGTCGCCTTCGCTGGTCTTGAAGTCACCAATGACATCGCGCAGGGCGGCGCCCAGGCCCATTTCACTCAAGGCATTGAAGTCGAACTTGTCGGCCCCGGTGCCACCATAAAGCTTGTCCAGGCCCGTGCCGCCGATCAACAGGTCGTTGCCAGCTCCACCGGTGAGCGTGTCGTTGCCGGCGCCGCCAGTGAGGGTGTTGGCAAGCGCATTGCCGGTGAGCTTGTCGTGATAGGCGCTGCCCGTGAGGTTTTCGAAGTTCAACAGGGTGTCGGAACCGGAACCACCGGTGGCTTGTGCAGTGGTCAGCGCCAGGTTGGCCGTCACCGCCGCCGTGGCATAGGCATAGGACAAGGAATCGATACCGGCGCCACCATCGAGGATGTTGTTGCCGACCCCGGCGTCGATGATGTTGTTGAGGCTGTTACCGGTGCCGCTGGCAGCGCCGGTCGACAGCAAGCGCAGGTTCTCGACATTGTTTCCCAGGGTGTAGGCACCGAGGAAGCTATAGATGCTATCGGTGCCGCCGATGCTGGCCGTGGCATTGGTTTCGCTGACGATATCGCCGGCATTGTCGACGTAGTAGAGGTCGGAGCCGTCGCCGCCGGTCAGGCGGTCGGCACCGGCTGCACCATTGAGCGAGTCATTGCCTGCTCCGCCGTTCAGATGGTCGTTGGCACGGCCACCTGTAAGCGTGTCGTTGCCCGCGCCGCCGTCGATGATCACGCTGCCGGCGCCGGTCCAGGTCAGGGTGTTGGCCAAGGCATCGCCTGTCAGGCTGGAAACCTTGTTGCCGTTCGCGTCAAAGCGCTGGGTATAAACATCAACTTGCCCATTCACCACAGAGGACTCCCAGGCAACCACATAGCCGCCATCGGCCAATGTCGTTACCTGGGAGAACAATTGATTGCCGGTGGTCGTGGTATTGATGCGGGTTTCGGTACCCACCTTGACGCCACTGGCATTGAAGAGTTGGCAGAAGATGCCATTTGCATCACCGATGCCTTGGCCTGCCCAAGTCACCAGATAACCGCCATTCATCATGGCGGTGACGTTGGGTTCTTCCTGATTGCCTGTAATGGTGGTGTTCACCCGGGTTTCTGCGCCCACCTTTACGCCGGCGGCATTGAAAAGCTGCGCGTAGATGTCGCCTGGGGCATCGGTTTCGTCGTCGCCATCACCATCGTCGGGAGCCGATTGCCAGGTGACGACGTAGTTACCGCTACTCAGAACCTTCACAACCGGGTCTGTCTGATCGTCGGCAATCCTGGTATTGATGCGAATTTCTGCGCCGGATTTACTGCCGTCGGCCTTGAACCGCTGGCCGAAGATGCCGGCGGTATCGTCTTTTCCGTTCCCCTCCCAAACCACCATCATGCCGCCATCGGCAAGGCCGGTGACGGTAGGGCCATCCTGGTCGTACTGAGTGGTGGTAGAGACGCGTGTTTCCACACCGACCTTCGCCCCGCTGGCGTTATAGCGCTGCAGGTAACCGCCCCAGCCACTGCCGTCCTGACCGTACGAAGCCCAGGACACCACAAAACCGCCGTCTTTAAGCGCGGTGATCTCTGCGCTGTCCTGTATGCCGATTCTGGTTGTGTTGACGATGAACTCACTTCCAACCTTGGCGCCATTGGCGTTGTAGACCTGGGCGGCGATGTCCGACATATCGTCGAATCTATCCGATTGCCAGGCGACCACGTAGCCGCCGTTGGCCAATGCGGTAATGGTGGGATCTTCCTGTGCGCTGTTGGTAACGGTGTTGACGAGGGCTGGCCCGCCGACCTTCACGCCACTGGCGTTATAGCGCTGGGTGTAGATGTAATCGGTGGTGCTTGTTCCCTGATCGCTCCACGCCACGATGTAACCACCATCTTTCAGGGCCGTGAGGGAGGGCTCGGAATGATAGCCAGTCGTAGGGTTGACGCGGATTTCGCCCAGGGTTGGCATTGCAAATTCCTTTTATGCAAAGAGGAAGCGGAAGTGCCTGGCAGTCTACAGGGCAAAACGATAGCGTCAAACTGCCATCAGTCAGGTAATCAAATCGGTAGCTGAGTCGGCGTCAGTGGATGCGACTTGGGCGAGCTCTCGGCGATAGCTTCAAGAGTTTCGAAAGCCATTTGTTTTTGAAAGGAGGGGGGAATGGCTGGAATGATGGGTCATGGGAAAGTGTTAAGGGCCTGGTTCGGCGGTCATCAAATCGCAGGCAATAAAAAACCCCAAGGAATCATCTTCGCTTGGGGTTTTTCGGTATTTTGGTGCCCAGAGACGGAATCGAACCGCCGACACGGGGATTTTCAATCCCCTGCTCTACCGACTGAGCTATCTGGGCAACGGGGCGCATTAAACGGGTTTTTCAGGGGGTCGTCAAGCAAGTTTTCAAAAAAATTTTAATTATTACCGTCGCTTACGTTCCGACCCCCAATAAATCGGGGTTATTCCGACGGCGGCACGTAGCCTTCGGCCTTGGCGTAATCCTCGCCGGAGAAGTACTTGTCCATCTCGCCCTGAAGATATTTGCGATCTTCGGCGTTCATCATGTTCAGGCGTTTTTCGTTGATCAGCAGGGTCTGGTGTTTTTGCCAGTCGGCCCAGGCCTTGGCCGAGACGTGGTCAAAAATGTCCTGGCCTTTGGCGCCCGGGAAGGGAGCGCGCTCCAGGCCTGGCAATTCTTCTTTGTACTTGCGGCACATGATGGTGCGGGTCATGACGACTCTCCTGCGTTCAATACGGCGGCCGCGCGTTCGAGCAAGGTTTTGACCGGGGCGGCAAGGCCCAGGCGCGGCGGGGTGGCGAGGTTATACCAGAGCCAGTCGGCCTCGGCCACGTGATGGCCGGTCTCCTGGACCTGAACCAGCCAGGGTTCGATGGATAACTGAAAATGGCTGAAGGTGTGCACCAGGCTCGGCAATGCCTGTTGGGTGCCCAGTTCCAGCGAGTGCTGCGCGGCCAGGTGTGACAGGTCGTCGAGGTCGTCGAGCTCCGGCAGGCTCCACAAGCCGCCCCAGAGGCCCGTAGAGGGGCGACGGTAAAGCAGGATGGCGCCTTCGGCGTTGGCCAGCATCGGCATCAGCGTGCGCTTCTGCGGGATGGCCTTGCGCGGCTTGGGGATCGGGTAACGGGTTTCCAGGCCAAGCATGTGCGCTTCGCAGCCTTTTTCCAGCGGGCACAGCAGGCAGCTCGGTTTGCTGCGGGTGCAGAGCGTGGCACCGAGGTCCATCATCGCCTGGGTGTAGGCGTTGACCCGGTCGTGAGGCGTAAAGCGCTCAGCGTTGGCCCAGAGCTGTCTGGCGACCTTCGGCTCGCCCGGGTAGCCCTCTTGCGCGGTAAAGCGCGCCAGGACGCGTTTGACGTTGCCATCGAGGATCGGCGCGCGCAGGCCCATGCTGATGCTGGCAATGGCGCCGGCGGTGGACAGGCCGATCCCCGGCAGATCGGTGAGTTTTTCAACGTCTCGGGGAAATTCGCCGCCGTACTGCTCGACGACGATTTTCGCGGTCTTCTGCAAATTGCGCGCGCGGGTGTAGTAACCCAGGCCGGTCCACAGGTGCAGCACTTCGTCTTCCGGTGCCGCCGCCAGGGCTTGGACCGTTGGCAACGAGGCCATGAAGCGGTCGAAGTAGTTCAGCACGGTGCTGACCTGGGTCTGCTGCAGCATGATTTCCGAGACCCAAACCCGATACGGGTTGATGTCCTGCTGCCAGGGCAAATCGTGACGGCCGTGGCGGTCGAACCAGTCCAGCACCGCCGTTGAAAACTGCTCGGCTCTCATCGCTTGAACAGTTCCTTGAGCGCGTCTTTCAGTTTAGGGTCGACTTTGTCGCCCCATTTTTCGTCGATTTTTTCGCTGATCCTCTCGCCAGCCAACTTGGTCGCGACCTGGCTCATGCGGTCGTTATCCAAACGGCAGGCCTTGGCGCCCAGCTCCAGCGGGCCACGGCAGCGCAGTGGCCACTCGATGCCGACAAACTTGTCGCCGACCTGACAGGCCGGGTCCGGCATGGCGCTGGTATCGCCTTCGACGATGATGCCGACTCGGTAGTCCATGCCCAGCACTCGCAGATCGATGTCACCGTCACCCTTGACGGTCATGCCCGGGATGCGCACTTTCAGGTCCGGGTTGCTGGCTACGCCGTTGCGCAAGGTCAGGTTGCCCTTGAGCTCCTGGAACGGAGTGTCCTTGCCGCGTGGCTCGCCGCTGAGGGTTTTGCGGTTGAGCGTAGCGATGCCTTTGCACAGCTGTTGCTCAAGGTTGGCGTTGAGCAGCACGCCATTGTTGATGACGAAGCTGGCGTTGCCGTTGAGGGTTTCGATCAACGCCTTCTGGCTGTTGCCGTTGCCGGTCAGGTTGCTGTTGAGCGTGACCAGGCCCTTGACCGGTGGATTCTTGCCTTGGCTTTCGAGGATTTTTTCCGCCGGTACCCGGCTGATCTTCGTCTGCAGATTCAGCGCCGGCACTGGCTGGCGCACATCGAGCGTGCCGGTGGTTTCGAAGTTGCCCTCGTACAGGTCGCCGCGCAGGTTGGCCAGCGTCAGCAGGCCGCCCTGGCCGGTGGCCTTGAGCGCAGCGTTATGGATCGGCAGTTTCTGCAGGGTCAACTGGCCGAAGGTCAGGTCGGCGTCCACATCGAGCTTGCTCAAGCGTTCCACTGGCAACAGGCGCTCGCTGCTCCACGCGTCCTTGGTCGGCGCGGGTGGCAACGGCGTGCTGCCGGCGCCGGCCATGGCATCGGCTTCGGTGCTGGCGACTTCGGCCTGACGCACTTGTGTCGCGCTATTGGCCTCGGCGGATTTCGGCGGCAGGTAACGGTCGACGTTGAAGGTATCGGCCTTGAGCACGGCGCGCAGCGATTGTTTGGCGAAGTCTTCGACGGCAATGCGGCCGCTGAAGGTGCTGTCGTCGACTTTCAGGTTGAGGTCGTCAAGCGCCAGGCTGGTCGGCGTCGCGGCCAATCGGCTGACCAGCTCGACTTTGCTCAGGCTGCCTTCGGCCATGGCCGGGAGTTTCTGGCCGATGCTGTCGACGAATTTCGCCAGGTCGAACTGGGCAATCGAGATGCCGCCGCTGACCTGTGGGGTCTTGTCCAGATCGTTGACCTTCAGTTCACCCAGTGCCCGCAACTGGTTGGCAGAGACCTTGATGCCGGTCCACTCGGCAACGTTGGCGGCCCTGTCCAGCACCAACTGGCCCTGGGCGGAGAACGTCACGGCCTTGCCTTGCAAGGGGTCGCCGGTCACTTCCCCCGTCAGCTTCATATCCTCGAACTGATAGCGCTGCAGTGCACGTGCGATGCGCAGCTCACCGTTGAGTTCGGTACGCACCCGCAGTGCAGGCTGGTTGGCTGACAGGAAAGCCGTGAGCTTGAGCGGAATGTTGACGGAGTCATGGACCGCGCCGGTGCTCAACTGAATGCTTTCGGCGCTGAAGCTCTTGCCGGTTCTTTCGTCGGTGTATTCGACCCGTGCGTTGTTCACGGTCAGGCTGTCGATGTCCAGGCGGATCGGCTGGGGCGGTTTTTCCGCCGCGGCGCTGGTTTCGGGCGCAGGTTCGGTAGTGGCTGGCGGGGTGCCGGTCGCGTCGGTGCCGGCCGTTGCAGGCAGCTTGCCGATGTCCTCCCAGTTGCCATGACCCTGCTTGTCGCGGTTCAGGCGCAGGTTCAGGCCTTCGACGCGCACGTCGCTCATCTGCACTTCACGGCGCAGCAGCGGTAGTACGCGCACCGACAGGCCGAGCATCTGCAAGTCGGCGTACGGTTCAGTCGGTTTGACCATGGTCGCGACACTGGCGTCGTGCAACTCCAGGCCCAGCCACGGGAACAGGCTCCAGCCGATATCGCCATTGAGCGTCAGCTCGATGTGGGCTTTGTCGCGGGCAATCTGGCGAATCTCGTCTTTGTAGTCGTTGGGATCGAAGAGGTGGGTCAGGGCAAAGCCCAGCGCCACAATGATCAGCAACAGCCCGAGAAGTACCAGACCCAGGATTTTGCCGAACGCTTTCATGGGCGAGTCCTTGTAATTAGTCGAATTCAAAATTTAGCCGGGGAGTATAGCGCCCCGGAACGGACGACCGTTCGGCGATCACTCCGGCAGCACATCCAGCGGCAGTTTCAGCTTGGCGGCCAGCGCCTGCGCTTCCAGGTGCCCGGCAGGCGCCAGCAGGCGTAGCGTCATGCCCGATTGAGCGGCCATTTTTTGCGCTTCGGCCACCAGTCGCTCGGCAACACCACGGCGACGGGTAATTTTTCGCACACATATTTGTGACAAATGCCAGGCGTCTTGGTGCCTTTGCAAGCGGGCCGCGCCCAGCAGGCGATCGTTGAAGCGTCCGGCGATCAGTGTGCCGTCGCGTAAACACTCCTCGATCAACTGCGCTTCGCCGGAAAACGGGGCGAACAACCAGTCTGGAGCGTCGCGGTAGATCTTCTGCAGATCCTGCCGATCCTGGGACGTGGCTTGGTTCAGCGGCTCGACAATGATCGGCATGGTGATTCCTGTGGGGTCATGAAGCGATGGAGGTCAGACGACGTACCAAAGGTGATGTCAGTTTGGTTTTTCTGTCACTGGCAGATGGTACCCTTTGCCCGTTCGTCCGTCCTTCTGCGACCTGTTGTCGCACAACAAGGCGCTCCACCAAAAAACGGTCATGTCTGCGTGCATAAAGGCCGGGAGTTAACTGTGGCTGGCGAACCCTACTGATAATTGGGGGATACACAATGACCACGAGCATCACGGCGGACGGCTTCGGCGCCGACCAGCCTGCGTTCCTGTCCAAGGAGCGGATCATCGCCAGGCCCGGTTTCAACCGTTGGCTGGTGCCACCGGCCGCGCTGGCCATCCACTTGTGCATCGGCATGGCCTACGGTTTTTCGGTGTTCTGGTTGCCGCTGTCCAAGGCGCTGGGCATCACGGCGCCAGTGGCCTGCGCGCCAGACATGAGTTTTATCGCACAAGTCTTTTCATCCCAGTGTGACTGGCCGATCTCGATGCTCGGCTGGATCTACACCCTGTTCTTCATCTTCCTGGGTTGCTCGGCCGCCATCTGGGGTGGCTGGCTGGAACATGCCGGGCCACGCAAGGCAGGGGTTGTATCGGCTCTGTGCTGGTGCGGCGGTCTGCTGATTTCGGCGCTGGGCGTGTATACCCACCAGATCTGGCTGATGTGGATCGGCTCCGGGGTCATTGGTGGTATCGGCCTGGGCCTGGGTTACATTTCACCGGTCTCGACGCTGATCAAGTGGTTCCCGGACAAGCGCGGCATGGCCACCGGCATGGCGATCATGGGCTTCGGCGGTGGTGCGATGGTCGGTGCTCCGCTGGCGGCAGCGCTGATGGGGCATTTCGCTTCGCCAACCAGCGTCGGCGTGTGGCAGAGCTTCCTGGTCATGGCCGCGATCTACTTCGTGTTCATGATCGGTGGCGCGCTGTCCTACCGCGTTCCGCCAACCGGCTGGAAGCCTGAAGGCTGGACCGCCCCGGCGAAAAAAGCCTCCAACGCGATGATTACTCATCGTCATGTTCACGTGAATGTGGCCTGGAAGACGCCGCAGTTCCGTCTGGTGTGGCTGGTGCTGTGCCTGAACGTATCGGCCGGTATCGGTATCCTCGGCATGGCGTCGCCGCTGTTGCAGGAAGTGTTCGGTGGCAAGTTGTTGGGCAATGACCTGGCGTTCGGCCAACTCGACGCTTCGCAACTGGCTTCGATCGCCGCCATCGCGGCCGGTTTCACCGGTTTGCTGAGCCTGTTCAACATCGGCGGGCGTTTCTTCTGGGCTTCGTTCTCGGATTACCTGGGTCGCAAAAACACCTACTTCGTGTTCTTCGCCTTGGGCTTTGCCCTGTACGGACTGATTCCGAACCTGGGTCATCTGGGCAGCATCGCGCTATTCGTGGCGGCGTTCTGCGTCATCCTGTCGATGTACGGCGGTGGTTTCGCGACTGTTCCTGCGTATCTGGCGGACCTGTTCGGTACGCAAATGGTCGGTGCGATTCACGGTCGTCTGCTGACGGCGTGGGCGGCTGCCGGCGTGCTCGGTCCAGTGTTGGTGAACTACCTGCGTGAATATCAGCTGAGCATAGGCGTTGAGCGTGCAGCAGCGTACGACATCACGCTGTACATCCTCGCCGGCCTGCTGGTGCTGGGTTTCCTGTGCAACCTGCTGGTGCGCCCGGTGGCGGACAAGTACTTCATGACCGACGCCGAACTGGCCGCCGAACAGGCGCTGGGCCATGACAAAGGGGCTGACAGCAGCACCGTGCTGGAGTGGAAAGCCGCGCCTGGGACCAAACCGCTGGCGGTGGCGGCGTGGCTGGTGGTGGTGATTCCGTTGGCGTGGGGTGTGTGGGTGACCTTGCAGAAGACGGCAGTGCTCTTTCACTAAGGGACTGGCCTGAGAGCTCTCAGGCCGACACCCAGCCTGTGGGAGCGAGCCTGCTCGCGAAGAGGGAGTGTCAGTCGACATAAGTGTTGGCTGAGCCACCGCTTTCGCGAGCAGGCTCGCTCCCACAGTTGTTTTGTGGTGCGCCAAATAGCTTGTATGGACATGTCTATCGCCGACACCTCCGGATTCACTCCGTCAGTGATATCACCTCGCGTGTTTCTGTTTGGCGCCCGCACGCCTATAATGGCTGCCTTTTTCGCCCAATGATTTTGCGGAGCTGGTGATGGCCGAACGTAAGGCGTCTGTCGAGCGCGACACTCTGGAAACCCAGATCAAAGCCTCGATCAACCTCGATGGCACCGGAAAGGCCCGATTCGATATCGGTGTACCTTTTCTTGAGCACATGCTGGACCAGATCGCCCGTCACGGGCTGATCGACCTGGATATTGTCAGCAAGGGCGACCTGCATATCGATGACCACCACACCGTGGAAGACGTCGGTATCACCCTCGGCCAGGCCTTCACCAAAGCCATCGGCGACAAGAAAGGCATCCGTCGCTACGGTCACGCCTACGTGCCGCTCGATGAAGCGCTGTCGCGCGTGGTGATCGATTTCTCCGGCCGTCCAGGCCTGCAGATGCATGTTCCCTACACCCGTGCCACCGTCGGTGGCTTCGATGTTGACCTGTTCCAGGAATTCTTCCAGGGCTTCGTCAACCACGCCAACGTCACCTTGCACATCGACAATCTGCGTGGGCACAACACCCACCACCAGATCGAAACCGTGTTCAAGGCTTTCGGTCGCGCCCTGCGCATGGCCGTCGAGCTCGATGACCGCATGGCCGGGCAAATGCCTTCGACCAAGGGCGTCCTGTAATGCAGACAGTCGCGGTTATCGATTACGGCATGGGCAACCTGCACTCGGTGGCCAAGGCCCTCGAGCACGTCGGTGCCGGCAAGGTGCTGATCACCAGCGAAGCCACCGTGATTCGCGAAGCCGACCGGGTGGTTTTCCCCGGCGTTGGCGCCATTCGCGATTGCATGGCGGAGATACGTCGCCTCGGCTTCGATTCGCTGGTGCGTGAAGTCAGCCAGGATCGACCGTTCCTTGGCATCTGCGTGGGCATGCAAGCCTTGCTCGACACCAGCGAAGAGAACGACGGCGTCGACTGCATCGGCCTGTTCCCGGGCCAGGTGAAGTTCTTCGGCAAGGATCTGGTCGAGGACGGCGAACACCTGAAAGTCCCGCACATGGGCTGGAACGAAGTGAAGCAGAAGGTCAGTCACCCGCTGTGGCATGACATTCCGGACCTGGCGCGTTTCTACTTCGTGCACAGCTACTACATCGCTGCCGCCAACGCGCGGCAGGTGGTGGGTGGCGGGCACTACGGTGTCGATTTCGCCGCGGCGCTGGCCGAAGGCTCGCGTTTCGCCGTGCAGTTCCACCCGGAGAAAAGCCATACCCATGGCCTGCAGTTGCTGCAGAACTTCGCTGCGTGGGACGGTCGCTGGTAAATGGCCGTCAAGAAGAAGCTGCCGATCCTGACCCTCACTCCCGAGCAGGAGAGCGAGGCCAATCGCAAGATCAAGCGTTTCATGGAAGACCGCTTCGAACTCGACCTCGGCTCGTTCGAGGCGGCGGAGATTCTTGAGCTGTTTACCCGTGAAATTGCTCCGCACTATTACAACAGGGCGATTTTCGATGTGCAGGCGCACCTCAAGGAGAGGTTCGAAAGCATCGAAAGCGACCTGTGGGCGCTCGAGAAAAACTGATTTCCGAGCCAAGCTGAACATTCAAATTTGAAGGTTTGCCAGATGCTGATTATTCCCGCTATCGATCTTAAAGACGGTGCCTGTGTTCGTCTGCGCCAGGGCCGCATGGAAGATTCCACAGTGTTCTCCGATGACCCGGTGAGCATGGCTGCCAAGTGGGTGGAGGGCGGTTGCCGCCGTCTGCATCTGGTCGACCTGAACGGCGCCTTCGAAGGCCAGCCGGTCAACGGCGAAGTGGTCACCGCCATCGCCAAGCGCTACCCGAACCTGCCGATCCAGATCGGTGGCGGTATCCGCTCCCTGGAAACCATCGAGCACTACGTGAAAGCGGGCGTCAGCTACGTGATCATCGGCACCAAGGCCGTGAAAGATCCGGCCTTCGTTGCCGAAGCCTGCCGCGCATTCCCGGGCAAGGTGATTGTCGGCCTGGACGCCAAAGACGGCTTCGTCGCCACCGACGGCTGGGCTGAAATCAGCACCATTCAGGTGATCGACCTGGCCAAGCAATTCGAAGCCGACGGCGTTTCCGCGATCGTTTATACCGACATCGCCAAAGACGGCATGATGCAGGGCTGCAACGTTCCGTTCACCGCGGCACTGGCTGCTGCAACGAAGATCCCGGTGATCGCTTCCGGCGGTATCCACAACCTGGGCGACATCAAGACCCTGCTCGACGCCAAGGCGCCGGGCATCATCGGCGCCATTACCGGCCGTGCGATTTACGAAGGCACCCTCGATGTCGCCGAAGCGCAAGCTTTCTGCGATTCGTACAAAGGCTGAGGACTGATCATGGCGCTGGCCAAACGCATCATCCCTTGCCTGGACGTGGACAACGGCCGGGTGGTCAAGGGTGTGAAATTCGAAAATATCCGCGACGCCGGCGACCCGGTGGAAATCGCCCGTCGTTATGACGAGCAGGGCGCCGACGAGATTACCTTTCTCGACATCACTGCCAGCGTCGATGGCCGCGACACCACGCTGCACACCGTCGAGCGCATGGCCAGCCAGGTGTTCATCCCGCTGACCGTGGGCGGTGGCGTGCGCACCGTGCAGGACATCCGCAACCTGCTCAATGCCGGCGCGGACAAGGTTTCGATCAACACCGCAGCGGTGTTCAACCCTGAGTTCGTCGGCGAAGCCGCGCAGCATTTCGGTTCGCAATGCATCGTGGTCGCGATCGACGCGAAGAAGGTTTCGGGACCTGGCGAAACTCCGCGCTGGGAAATCTTCACCCATGGCGGTCGCAAGCCAACCGGTCTCGACGCTGTCGAATGGGCAAAGAAAATGGAAGGCCTGGGCGCCGGTGAGATTCTGCTTACCAGCATGGACCAGGACGGCATGAAAAACGGTTTCGACCTGGGCGTCACCCGCGCCATCAGCGATGCGCTGGGCATTCCGGTGATCGCTTCCGGTGGCGTCGGCAACCTGCAACACCTGGCCGATGGCATTATCGAAGGTCACGCCAGCGCGGTTCTGGCGGCGAGTATTTTCCACTTCGGCGAATACACCGTGCAGGAAGCCAAGGCTTATATGGCCCATCGCGGGATTGTGATGCGCTGAACAAACCAGTGCAGGCCAGTGGACATCATGGCGTGCCCAAGGCACTCTTGGGTACGCCATGGATTTCGGTAGCCAGACATGCTTAAACGCTTTCTTCTCGTCCTTGCCAGCGCTTCTCTGTTGTTCATCGGCGGAGCACACGCAAAAGACAGTCCCGATGCCGACATGGTGTTGCTGACTGAAAACTTCCCGCCCTACAACATGGCGAAGAATGGCAAGAACTTCGCTCAGGACGAGAACATCGATGGCATCGCCACCGATATCGTCCGCGAGATTTTCAAGCGCGCCAACATTACCTACAGCCTGACGCTGCGTTTCCCTTGGGAGCGAATCTACAAACTCACCCTGGAAAAACCCGGCTATGGCGTGTTCGTCATGGCGCGGTTGCCGGATCGCGAGAAGCTGTTCAAATGGGTCGGTCCAATCGGCCCAGACGACTGGATCATGCTGGCCAAGGCAGACAGCAAGATCACCCTCGAAACCTTGAATGATGCGCGCAAGTACAAGATCGGCGCCTACAAGGGCGACGCGATTGCCGAGACGCTGGCCAAGCAGGGGCTCAATCCTATTGTTGTACTGCGCGATCAGGACAACGCGAAAAAACTGGTCAACGGGCAGATCGACCTGTGGGCCACCGGTGACCCGGCCGGGCGCTATCTGGCGCGTCAGGAAGGGGTAAACGGGTTGAAAACCGTACTGCGTTTCAACAGTGCCGAACTGTACCTGGCACTGAACAAGGACGTGCCGGACGAGACGGTGGCCAAGCTCCAGGCGGCGCTGGATCAGATGCGCAAGGAAGGCAAGGTCGACGAGATCATGGCGCGGTACCTCTAACACCCAGTGCTTAAATGTGGGAGCGGGCTTGCTCGCGAAGGCGGTTTGTCAGACACCATTAATGTCGACTGACACGACGCCTTCGCGAGCAAGCCCGCTCCCACATGGGTTCTGCGGCGTAGCTCTAGCGGTACACCCCATCCTTCCCATGTGCCGCGGTGGCCCGATTACCGCGCACGCTGATCATCTGCCTGATATCAATCCACTCAATTCCTTGAGCCTTCAGCTTCGGCAACTCCCGCTCCAGCACCGCGAGTGTCTGTGGATAAGGATGCCCGATCATCACCGCCGAACCCTGCTTGTGCGCAAGGCTGATCGCTGTCTGCAACTGGCTGAAGATCGCTGCTTCGGTTCGTTCATCGTCGAGAAACACATCCCGCGAAACGCTGGCCAGGCCGATTTTCTGCGCTTCGGCCGCGGCTACGGTCTGGGCGCTGGTGCGGCTGTCGACGAAGAATTTGTGCCGTTGTTGCAAATCTGCCATCAACCAAGCCATGGCCGCGGGTTGTGCGGTCATGCGGCTGCCCATGTGATTGTTGATGCCGCTGGTGTAGGGAACCATTTTGAACGCGGCGCTCAGGCGCTTTTCCAGCTCATCGACAGGCAGTTCGGGATGCCAGGCGAACGGTCCGGTGGCCGGATCCATGGGCATGTGCAGAATGACGATCTTGCCCGCGCGATGGGCTTCGCGGGCGAATTCGGTGGCGTGAGGCGTGTCGGGCATGATTGCCGTGGTCACCGGGCCGGGCAGGGCCAGCACGCGGCGATCCCGGGGCAGGTTCTGCCCCAGGTCATCGATGATCAGGGTCAGGTAGGCTTTTTGCGGGGTGGTCGGGGTGGGTGTTGCGTGAACAACACCCGCCAGACAGCAAAGCAGGCCGAGAATGTACCGCAGGCGCATCCTCAACGGCCGGACGTGATGCTCAGCCCTTTGAGCAGGCTCAGGGCCTGGGCCAGCTGGTAATCATCGTCCTGTGGCATCGGCTTGGCCTTGCTGGAGCCGGTCGGTTTGTCCGCACCGCCGTTGCCGTTGCCCAGGTGACCCTGCAAGTCGGCTTCCTTGAAGTAGTCGTTGTCCTGCTCGCTGGTGATCTTGGCCTTGCGCACTTCGATGTCCGGGACGATGCCCTGGGCCTGGATGGAACGGCCATTCGGCGTGTAGTACAGCGCCGTGGTGATCTTCAATGCACGATCATTGTTCAGCGGCAGCACGGTTTGCACCGAGCCCTTGCCGAAACTGGTGGTGCCCATCACCACGGCGCGTTTCTGGTCCTGCAGGGCGCCGGCGACAATTTCCGAAGCCGAGGCGCTGCCGCCGTTGATCAGCACGACCATTGGCACGGCTTCGCTTTCGTCCTTGCCGGTGGCAGAGAAGCGCAGCTCGGAGTTGGCGATGCGGCCCTTGGTGTAGACGATCAGGCCCTTGGTGATGAAGTGGTCGACCACTTCCACCGCCGCCTGCAACACACCGCCCGGGTTGTTGCGCAGGTCGAGGATGATGCCGTTGAGCTTCTTGCCGTTCTCCTTGCGCAGCTTGGCCAGCGCCTTGGAAACCTCTTCACCGGTCTTGACCTGGAACTGGGTGATGCGGATGTAGCCGTAGCCCGATTCCAGCAGCTGGCTCTTCACGCTCTTGACCTGGATGACGGCGCGGGACAGGGTCACGTCGAACGGCGTGCCGCCGTCGCGCACCAGGGTCAGGGTGATTTTCTGGCCGATCTTGCCGCGCATCTTGTCGACGGCTTCGGTCATGCTCTGGCCACGGGTGGGTTGGCCGTTGATCTTGACGATGAAGTCGCCGGCCTGAATGCCGGCCTTGGAAGCCGGGGTGTCATCAATCGGCGACACCACTTTGATGAAGCCGTCTTCGGCGCCGACTTCAATGCCCAGGCCACCGAATTCACCGCTGGTGCTTTCCTGCAACTCGGCGAAATCTTCAGGGCCGAGGTAAGCCGAATGCGGGTCGAGGTTGCTGAGCATGCCCTTGATGGCGTTTTCCAGCAGGGTCTTGTCGTCCACCGGTTCGACATAAGCGGCCTTGATCCGGTCCATCACCTCGGCAAAGGTGCGCAACTCATCCAGCGGCAGTGGCGCCTTGGTGGTCGCAGCAGTGCCCGCAGGCGCAATCGCCGGGGCCGGTTGAGCGGCAAACGCCAGAGGCGCGCCGATCACCAGGGCGATCGTCAGGGCCAGCGAGGTAAGGCGGGACAAATGCAGCATGTCTAACAAACTCCTGAATTAGGTAACGCGCTTATCCTTGCGCGCGGCACCATTGCGCCGGATCACTCGGGTGACCCTGCTGACGAATAGCAAAATACAGCGCTGGCGTATCCTGCCCGCCACTGTTGCCGACAGTGGAGATGGACTCACCGGCTTTAACCACATCACCCGCAGACTTGAGCAGCGTCTGGTTGTGACCATAAAGACTCAAAAAACCGTTGCCGTGGTCGAGGATCACCAGCAACCCGGCGCCTCGCAGCCAGTCGGCAAACACTACGCGACCACCATGCACCGCATGCACGGTACTGCCGGCAGACGCGCCGATCATCACGCCATCCCACTTGGTCCGGGCATCGTCGCCACGGCTTTCACCGTAGCGCGCCAGCAGTCGACCATCGACAGGCCACGGAAGTTTGCCGCGGGTTGACGCAAACGGACCACCAAAGGTCTCGCCGGAACTGGAAACCAGTGCGCCAGGTATCGATCTGACTGGTTTGCGTGGGGCGTCGTCGCTGGCATCTGCCTGCGCCTGGGCCTCACGTAAACGCTTTTTTTCGGCTTCCTGCTGGGCAATCAGCGCTTTTTGTCGCGCTTCTTCTGCCTCACGGGCCTGGCGGGCCAAGGTTTCTTCAATGGTTTTAAGGACTTTAGACAGGTCTGCCTGATCCTGCTCGCGCGCCGCCAGTTTCTGATCGCGAGCCTTTACGTCGTCATTGAGCTTGGCCAGGACTTGCTGGCGCTCCTTGCGGACTTTCTCGAGTTCGTCACGCTGGGTGTCGAGGCTGCTTTGCTGCACCAGCAGTTGCGCCTGCTGCATGGCGATGTCTTTCTCGACATTGGACAGTTGGCGCAGGGTTTCGTTGAAACTCTTCAGCTGCTCCAGGCGAGCCTGGCTCAGGTAGTCGTAATAGGTGAGGGTACGGGCGAATCTTTCCGGATTCTGCTGGTTGAGCAGCAGCTTGAGGTATTCCTGGCGACCGTTCTGGTAGGCCGCCCGGGCCTGAATGGCAATCAGTCGTTGCTGTTCAATGCGCGCGCTCTGGAGTTTTTTTTTCTCCGCATCGAGTCGCTGCAGCTCGGCTTCGCTTTTCTTCAGCTCTTTTTGCAGGGCTTCGACCTGCTTCTCGAGCTTGCCCATTTCGGTTTCGGTGCCCTTGAGCTCTTTCTGCACGCCGGACTTTTCTTCCTGCAGCTTGCCCAGCAGCTTCTTCAGCTCGGCAATGTCCTGACGCGTGGCGTCCAACTGTTGTTGGGTGTCTGCGCGCTCGTCAGCAAAGGCCGGTTGGAGCAGGCAAGTCAGAGCTAGGGCTATCAGGACGCGAAGCATAGGGGCGGGCGGTACCAGGGAAAGGGACGGCCTAGTATGCCCGCCATGGGCGGCAAAAAAAATGCCCATTTCTGACTGTGTGATGACTGGAGCAAGCGACAGACTGAATTCCATTTCAAAAACTCCAAAAACCACTGTGGGAGCGAGCTTGCTCGCGATGGCGTCCGATCATTCAACATAGATGTTGGCTGTCAGATTGCTATCGCGAGCAAGCTCGCTCCCACAGATTTTGTGGCGTTTTGGAAATCCGATCAGACCAGAATCGAAGTCCCGGTCATTTCCGCCGGTTGTTCAAGGCCCAACAGCTTCAGCATGGTCGGCGCCACGTCCGCCAGCACGCCGCCTTCACGAACCTTCAGGTCGCGCTTGCCGACATAGATGAACGGCACCGGCTCGGTGGTGTGTGCCGTGTGCGCCTGGCCGGTGGTTTCGTCGGACATTTGCTCGACGTTGCCATGGTCAGCCGTGATCAAGGCTTCGCCGCCGACTTTTTCCAGGGCGTCGACGATGCGGCCCACGCACAGGTCAAGGCATTCAACAGCCTTGACCGCCGCTTCGAACACGCCGCTGTGGCCGACCATGTCGCCGTTGGCGTAGTTGACCACGATCACGTCGTAACGCTGGTTTTCGATGGCGTCGACGATGCGGTCGGTAACTTCCGGTGCGCTCATTTCCGGCTGCAAGTCATAGGTAGCGACTTTCGGCGACGGAATCAGGATGCGTTCTTCGCCCGGGAACGGTTCTTCGCGACCGCCGGAGAAGAAGAAGGTCACGTGGGCGTATTTTTCTGTTTCGGCGATGCGCAGCTGGGTCTTGCCATTTTTTGCCAGGTAATCGCCCAGCACGTTCTCCAGGCTGCCGGCGGCGAAGGCCGACGGGGCAGGAATGCTGGCGGCGTATTGGGTCAGCATGACGAAACCGGCCAGTTTCGGCTGGCGGGCACGCTCGAACTCACTGAAGTTGTCTTCGACGAACACGCGAGTCAATTCGCGGGCGCGGTCGGCGCGGAAGTTCATGAACACCACGGCGTCGCCGTCCTCGACCTTTACCGGCTCACCAATGGAGGTGGCTTTGACGAATTCGTCGCTCTCGCCGCGCTCGTAGGCTGCTTGCAGGCCTTCCTGGGCGGTGGCGGCGTTGAATTCGCCCTGGCCATCGACAATCAGGTTGTAGGCCTGGGAGACACGGTCCCAACGGTTGTCGCGGTCCATGGCGTAGTAACGGCCGATCAGGCTGGCGATCCGGCCTTTGCCCAGGGCCTGGAAAGTGGCGTCGAGCAGTTCAATCGAGGATTGCGCACTTTTTGGCGGCGTGTCACGGCCGTCGAGGAAGGCGTGCAAGTAGATGTTTTGAGCGCCGCGCTTGAAGGCCAGTTCGGCCATGGCGACCAGGTGATCCTGGTGGCTATGCACGCCGCCATCGGACAGCAGGCCCATGAAATGCACGGCTTTGCCGGCGGCGACGGCTTTGTCCACGGCGGCGCAGATGGTCGGGTTCTCGAAGAACTCGCCGTCGCGGATCGATTTGGTGACGCGAGTGAAGTCCTGGTACACCACGCGACCGGCGCCGAGGTTCATGTGACCGACTTCGGAGTTGCCCATCTGGCCATCCGGAAGACCGACGTCCATGCCGCTGCCCGAGATCAGGCCGTTCGGCACAGTGGCCCACAGGCGATCCAGTACAGGCTTTTTCGCCGCGAAAATGGCGTTGGATTCGGGGTTGTCGCTGTGACCGAAGCCGTCGAGAATCATCAGGACCAAAGGTTTAGGCGTGGTAGTCATGGAATTCGCTCTGGCTCAAGTAAAAAGGGGCGATGGAAAAGGGAGTCGCAGTTTAAAGCGAAGTTCCGGCCGCGTCACCGCCGGACGGGGTTTGGCCCACCATAGTGGCTGTGTATACTGGCCGACATTTTAACGCCCTGGAACCTCCTTCGATGGTTGCTAACCTGATTCAATTTGCCACTAACCACTACATTCTCGTCGGTATCTTCGTCGTACTGCTGGCGTTGCTGATTGCCTATCAAATGCAGGGCGGCGGCCGTAGCCTGAGCACTGGCGAACTGACCGGCCTGGTCAACAAGGACGCCGGCGTGGTGATCGACATTCGTCCAACCAAGGATTTCGCCGCCGGTCACATTGTCGGCGCGCTGAACATTCCCCAGGACAAACTGATCGCCCGCGTTGGCGAGCTGGAAAAGCACAAGGCCAAGACCATCATCCTGGTCGATGCCATGGGCCAGACCGCCGGCACTCATGCTCGTGAATTGATGAAATCCGGCTTCACCGCCGCCAAGCTGTCCGGCGGTATTTCCAGCTGGAAAGCCGACAATCTGCCGCTGGTGAAGTGATATGAGCAACGTCGTCGTCTATTCCAGCGATTACTGCCCTTACTGCTCGCGAGCCAAGTACCTGCTCGAGAACAAAGGCGTGGCCTTCGAAGAGATCAAGGTCGATGGCAAGCCGCAGGTGCGCGCTGCGATGGCCCAGAAGGCCGGACGTACGTCCGTGCCGCAAATCTGGATCGGCAGCACCCACGTGGGCGGTTGTGATGATTTGTTCGCCCTTGAGCGCGCCGGCAAGCTCGACGCGCTGCTCAGGGCCTGACACCAGTACCCCAAACAAGCAAACCTAAAAGAACCCTGGATCAAGAAGGATCTGCGATGACTGACCAACAGAACACTGCTGCGAACGAAGAAGAAACTGCACCGCAATTCTCTTTGCAGCGCATTTATGTGCGTGACCTGTCCTTCGAAGCTCCGAAAAGCCCGGCGATCTTCCGCCAGCAGTGGGAGCCGAGCGTCGCCCTGGATCTGAACACCCGTCAAAAGGCACTGGAATCGGACTTCCACGAAGTCGTGCTGACCCTGTCGGTTACCGTGAAAAACGGTGACGAAGTGGCGTTCATCGCTGAAGTGCAACAGGCCGGTATCTTCCTGATCAAGAACCTGGACGATGCTTCGATGAGCCACACCCTGGGTGCGTTCTGCCCGAACATCCTGTTCCCGTACGCTCGCGAAACCCTGGACAGCCTGGTGACCCGTGGTTCGTTCCCGGCACTGATGCTGGCTCCGGTGAACTTCGATGCGCTGTATGCGCAAGAACTGCAACGCATGCAGGC
The DNA here is from genome assembly GCF_054343835.1 of Pseudomonas sp. GNP012. Classification (NCBI taxonomy): domain Bacteria; kingdom Pseudomonadati; phylum Pseudomonadota; class Gammaproteobacteria; order Pseudomonadales; family Pseudomonadaceae; genus Pseudomonas; species Pseudomonas sp. GNP012. The sequence goes on from NZ_JBTGUU010000001.1 coordinate 5,794,014, forward strand.
TGCCGGCGAGACGCCGACTGTTCAGTAAGCATTTCTGAGCGTCGAAGCAAGTCCAATGTGGGAGCGGGCTTGCTCGCGAAAGCGGTTTTTCAGTCAACATTCATGTTGAAGTTGATGACCCTTTCGCGAGCAAGCCCGCTCCCACATTTGCTATGCGGTGTTATTTGAAGTCGTTCTGGCGCCAGGCTTCGTAAACCGCGACGGCCACCGTATTCGACAGGTTCAGGCTGCGGCAGCCCTCGCGCATCGGCAGGCGCAGGCGTTGCTCAGGGGGCAGGGCGTCCAGCACCTCGGCGGGCAAGCCCCGGCTTTCCGGGCCGAACAGGAACGCATCGCCTGGGGCGAAGCTGGCATCGTGGAATGGCCGCGAGCCCTTGGTGGTGAAGGCGAACAGGCGTGGATGACCGAGGCTTTCCAGGCAGCTGGCGAGGTCGGCGTGACGTTGCAAGGTGGCATACTCGTGGTAGTCGAGGCCGGCGCGGCGCAGGCGCTTGTCGTCCATCTCGAAGCCCAGCGGCTCGATCAAATGCAGGTGGCAGCCACTGTTGGCGCACAGCCTGATAACGTTGCCGGTATTCGGCGGAATTTCTGGTTGGAAAAGGATGACGTGAAACATGCACGGCTCCGAAGGTAAAGATGACGCGCATTCTACGCCGCAAGCAGACGTGCGTTCGAAACTATTCCTGCGGGTGATGGGCTCGCTGGCGATTGTCGGGATGATGATCGGCCTGATGATCGGTCGCCTGACCACGCCAGACCCGAGTCAGTTGCAGCAGGTTGAGGTGACGGGCGACGGGCTGGTGGTGTGGTTCAACAACGAACCCAAGGTCCATGGCGAAATCGTCGACGGCAGTGTCGCGCTGCTGTTTGGCGCCGAGGGCCAGGCGCAGAAAGGCCAACTCAAGCTTGGCGGCAAGGATGTGAACTGGCGGGTAAGTTTGAGTGATGGAGGGTTGCTGCTGACGCTGGTGGCGGCCCGACCCCTGCAGGGCGAGTGGGCCGGTAGCGAGGTCGATGACCGCTGGCGGCTGGAGATCCATCTCCGGGAGCAATAAAAGAGGGAATCCCCGGCCTGCCTGTACCAAGGTTCCCGAAACGGGAGGCTCGTCGCGAGTGCGGTGTGAGCCTGGTGTAAAGAAGGAACCCCTGACCTGCCTGTATCAAGGGCCCCAAAACGGCTGGGCTCGTCGCGGCTGCGGTGTGAGCCCGGTGTAAAGAGGGGAATCCCCGGCCTGCCTGTACCAAGGTCCCCGAAACCGGGTCGGTGATCTGAATCACTTGAAAGGGTTATTGCAGGGGGCGTGCCAGTTTTCACAAAGAGAAACAAAAAAGCCGGTTTGAAACGCTGAAAGCCCCGAGATTCGGGGCTTTCGTGTTTTTTCGAAAGGGATTCGATTGCGAAAGCAGATGGGGATTCGAAGCTGTTTTTGTGCGCGATTGCGGTTCACAGTGCATTCAGGCGGTGCACGCAGCTTTGAATGTGGGAGCGGGCTTGCTCGCGAAAGCGGTGTAACAGTCAACAATGATGTTGAATGTTATGGCCCCTTCGCGAGCAAGCCCGCTCCCACAGGATCGTGTGTTCAGTGAGTAATCAGTCATTACTCAGGCTTCGTCGCCCTCATCATCATCCCCACCATCCACCTTCATCCCCAACTCCTTGATCTTGCGCGTCAGGGTGTTACGCCCCCAACCCAGCAAAACGGCGGCATCGCGGCGGCGACCGGCGGTGTGTTTGAGGGCGGTCTCGATCATGATCCGCTCGAAGGCCGGCACAGCGCTGTCGAGCAGGCTCGATTGACCACGGGCCAGCGCCTGGTCTGCCCATTGGCGCAGGGCTTGCTCCCAGTTGGTGACCGGTGCCGAATCCTGCGGCAGGCTCAGCAACTCCGGCGGCAGGTCGCCGATGTGCACTTCGCGACCCGAAGCCATCACCGTGATCCAGCGACAGGTGTTCTCCAGTTGGCGCACGTTGCCCGGCCACGGCAGGTTCTTGAGGTATTCCTCGGTTTCGTTTTTCAGCAGCTTGGGCTCGACTGCCAGCTCCTGGGCTGCGCGGCTGAGGAAGTGCTTGGCCAGGGTCGGGATGTCTTCGCGACGATCCGACAGGCGCGGGATATGGATGCGGATCACGTTGAGGCGATGGAACAAGTCCTCACGGAATTTCCCGGCATGCACCAGGGTTTCCAGGTTCTGGTGAGTCGCGGCGATGATGCGCACATCGACCTTCACTGGTACATGACCGCCGACGCGGTAAAACTCGCCATCGGCCAGCACCCGCAGCAAGCGGGTCTGGGTGTCGGCGGGCATGTCACCGATTTCATCGAGGAACAGCGTGCCGCCGTCCGCCTGTTCAAAACGCCCGCGACGCAGGTTGGCCGCGCCCGTGAACGCGCCTTTCTCGTGGCCGAACAGTTCGGATTCCATCAGGTCTTTGGGGATCGCCGCCATGTTCAGCGCGATGAACGGCGAAGCGGCGCGCGGGCTGTGACGGTGCAGGGCGTGGGCCACCAACTCTTTACCGGTACCGGATTCGCCATTGATCAGCACGGTGATGTTGGAATGGCTCAAGCGGCCGATGGCGCGGAACACCTCCTGCATCGCCGGCGCCTCGCCGATGATTTCCGGGGTGCGGGTCAATGTCGGGACGACTTCCAGGCCTTGCTGCTCCTGGGCGTGCTGGTTGGCGCGCTTGACCAGGGAAACCGCTTCGTCGACATCGAACGGTTTGGGCAGGTATTCGAAGGCGCCGCCCTGATAGGACGCGACAGCGCTGTCCAGATCGGAATGAGCGGTCATGATGATGACCGGCAGCCGTGGATGCTGCTCACGAATCCGCGCCAGGAGGTCCAGGCCACTCGCGCCGGGCATGCGGATGTCGGAAATGATCACGTCCGGTTGCTGGCGTGCCAGGCGGCTCATCACGCCATCGGCGCTGTCGAAGCTTTGCGTGGTCATGCCTTCCTGTTGCAAGGCTTTTTCCAGGACCCAACGGATAGAACGGTCGTCATCGACGATCCACACGGTTTCACTACGGCTCATGTCGATGTGGCTCCTTGTTCCAGTGGCAGAAAGATCGAGAAAGTGGTGTGGCCGGGGTGGCTGTCACATTCGATCAGGCCCTGGTGCTGGCTGATGATGTTCTGGGTAATGGCCAGGCCGAGCCCGGTACCGTCCGGGCGACCGCTGACCATGGGAAAGAAGATGGTTTCCTGAAGCTCCGCAGGGATGCCGGGGCCGTTGTCGATGATCTCGATCTTGGTCACCAGGCGATGGCGCACATGGCCGATGGTGAACTGGCGCATGGTGCGGGTGCGCAGGCTGATTCGGCCCAGGCGCAGCTCGTTCTGGCTGCTGATGGCCTGCATTGCGTTGCGCACGATGTTCAGTACGGCCTGAATCATCTGTTCGCGGTCGATCAAAACGTCGGGAATGCTAGGGTCGTAGTCGCGCACCAGCGTGATGCAACCCTGGCTTTCGGCTTCCACCAGATGGCAGACGCGCTCCAGCACTTCGTGGACATTGCACAGGGCCAGTGACGGCAGCTTGTTGGAGCCGAGCATGCGATCGACCAGGTTACGCAGGCGGTCGGCTTCTTCGATGATGACGTTGGTGTAGTCGCGCAGGCTTTCTTCCGGCAGTTCCCGGGCCAGCAATTGCGCTGCGCCACGAATCCCGCCCAAGGGGTTCTTGATTTCATGGGCAAGCCCGCGCACCAGCATCTTGCTGGTCTCCTGTTTGGAAAGCTGTGCTTCTTCCTTGGTGATCCGCAGCAAGCGGTCGCGAGGGTGGACCTCAAGCAGCAGCATCGTGTCGCCATTGCTCAGAATCGGCGTTACCGCGTAGTCGACGGTCAGGGTCTGGCCGGTGAGGGCGGTCAGCATGGCTTCGCGCTTGGTGAACGGGTGGGCCTGTTCGACAGCCTGGCGCAAGGAGTTCAGCGCTTCGGTCGATTCGGTAAACAACTCGCTGATGAACTGTCCATGGCTGCGCTGGCCGCTGATGGCCAGCAGCATCTCCGCCGCCGGGTTCATGTACTCGAGGCGCAGTTCGGCATCGAGCAGAATGGTGGCGGTGGTGAGGTTGTCGAGTAGCAAACGGTGGAGTGCGTCGCTAATGGTCATCGGGACCTCTTTTGGGGCGGAACAAGCGCAAAAAACAAACGTTGGTAATTAGAAGTAGCAAAAAGTAAACCAAGGCTCCGAAAAGAAGCGCCAAAGGCCTGAAACGGGCGTTTGACGCTCGCTTGCGTGGCGCTCTGCCAGCTTTCGCGGGTAATTTCGAACCAAAATGGGTTGGAATCTGAGTGCGGTGCAAGCAGTTGCACCAATATAGTGCGCAAATCTGAATGAGGTTGGAAAAGTCGCAGTAATGGGGTTTTTCGTGCCGATATGAGCAGTGCAATGCAGCCGGCAATCAGCAGCCAGGCCTTCAGCGCGTGTGCACTCGTTGCAAGGTGAAGGTTGCGGTGGGGCTCTGCTGCACAACGTTTTCGCCATCGATCACTTGCACGGCGAGGCGATGCTCGCCGCGATCGATATTCACCAGTTGCAGGATCGGCACATTGACTGGCTGGCCGTAGGGCTGGCCGTCCAGCAGCAGGCGCATCCGGTGGGAGCCTTGCAGGCGCGGCTTGATCAGTACGTTTATCGTGAAGGTGCCATTGTTGGCGCGCAGAGCTTCGGTATTGGGCAGGCCGGTCAGCTCCAGCACCTCATAGGGCTTTTGGGGTTGCTCATTTCGGGTGGCTTCAGCAACAGGCGCGGCTTCGCCGGGAGTCTGGCGCTCAATGCTGTTGAGGGGCGGCAGGTGGACCGGTTGGACGCTGACGCCGTCAGGCGGTTGATTGCTGTACGCAGTGGCGCCGTTGGCGTCTGTGTATTTGTAGATCTGCGCCATGGCGGGCAGGGCGATCAGCAGCAGGATGAACAGAAAACCACGACCCATGGAATCTACCGGAAGCGAAAGCGTTGGGTTGCAGCATAGGTCAGGCCGGGCGGTTATCCCAAGCCGTTAACATCTGGGCATGATTTGCCGAGGCCGCCTGAACACAGAAAACCCCTTGTGGGAGCGGCGGTGCGACGATTCGACTTGCTCGCGAAAGCGGTCTGTCTGATAAGCAGATGTGGAGTGTACTGACGTCTTCGCGGGCAAGCCCGCTCCCACAGGGTTCTTCGCAGGCCGCTAAATCGTGGGCAATAAAAAGGCCTCCCGAAGGAGGCCTCTTTTTGTCACGCCGCGTGCCGCAGCGCTACCGGATCAGCAGCTGTAGTACAGCTCGTATTCCAGTGGGTGTACGAAGGTACGTACCTTGATTTCTTCTTCGCTTTTCAGGGCGATGTAAGCGTCGATGAAGTCGTCGCTGAAAACGCCGCCTTTGGTCAGGAATGCACGACCTTTGTCCAGCTCTTCCAGGGCTTCTTTCAGGCTGCCGCAAACTTGTGGAATCTCTTTCGCCTCTTCAGGCGGCAGGTCGTACAGGTTTTTGTCAGCAGCGTCGCCAGGGTGGATCTTGTTCTGGATGCCGTCCAGGCCAGCCATCAACAGTGCGGCGAAGCACAGGTACGGGTTGGCAGCCGGATCCGGGAAGCGGGCTTCGATACGGCGGGCTTTCGGGCTCGACACGTAAGGAATGCGGATCGAGGCGGAACGGTTGCGAGCCGAGTAGGCCAGCATCACTGGCGCTTCGAAGCCTGGAACCAGACGCTTGTAGGAGTTGGTCGCCGGGTTGGTGAAGCCGTTCAGGGCCTTACCGTGCTTGATGATGCCACCGATGAAGTACAGGGCGGTGTCCGACAGGCCGGCATAGCCTTCGCCTGCGAAGGTGTTCTTGCCATCTTTCCAGATGGACATGTGCACGTGCATGCCCGAGCCGTTGTCGCCGTACAGAGGCTTAGGCATGAAGGTCGCGGTGCGGCCGTAGGCATCGGCAACGTTGTGCACGACGTACTTCAGGGTTTGGGTTTCGTCGGCTTTCTTCACCAGGGTGTTGAACTTGACGCCGATTTCGTTCTGGCCGGCAGTTGCCACTTCGTGGTGGTGAACTTCGACGGTCAGGCCCATTTCCTCCAGTGCGTTGCACATGGAGGTACGGATTTCGTGGTCGTGGTCGAACGGTGGAACCGGGAAGTAGCCGCCTTTGACGCCTGGACGGTGGCCCTTGTTGCCGCCTTCGATGTCCTGGTCGGACATCCAGGAACCTTGTTCGGAGTAGATCTTGAACATGGAGCCGGAAATGTCGGACTTGAACTTCACCTGGTCAAAGATGAAGAACTCTGGCTCTGGACCTGCGAATACGGTGTCACCGATACCGGTGGCTTTCAGGTGCTCTTCGGCGCGCTTGGCGATCGCACGTGGGTCGCGGTCGTAGCCTTGCATGCTCGAAGGCTCGATGATGTCGCAGACCAGGATCAGGGTCGGTTCTTCGGTGAATGGATCCAGAACGGCGGTGGAGTCGTCCGGCATCAGGATCATGTCGGAGGCTTCGATGCCTTTCCAGCCAGCGATGGAGGAACCGTCGAACATTTTGCCGACTTCGAAGAAGTCGTCATCCAGCGCATCGCGAGCCGGCATGGTCACGTGGTGCTGAGTGCCTTTGGTGTCCGTGAAGCGCAGATCAATCCATTTGACGTCATGATCTTTGATGAGTTGAACCGACTTCGACATAGTGTCCTCCGGGTGGCTTCGGGCTAGTAGTGGATGCCCTTAAATGTGGGTGATGCCGGCGCGAATACTCTGCCAAGGCAACCTGCCTCACAAGGGAGCAAATTGCATGCCAGTGCCCCAGCATGGGTTTTTTGCCCCAAAAGCACGCTTATCAGCCATTAATGCGCTTTAAAGCCGAAAATACCGCCCCGTAATGTGGCGTCAAAATGAATAAATGACCCGTTTTGGTGCGTGCAAAACCTTCTGCACATTAACTGGTTAAACCTTGAGCAATTTCCGCTATAATCCGCGCCCCCCTTTTTCGGCAGGCCCTGTGCGCGCTGTTTCCATGAAATTAATCGTAAAAGTCTTCCCCGAGATCACCATCAAGAGCCGCCCGGTACGGATGCGTTTCATCCGCCAATTGGCCAAGAACATCCGTGCCGTGCTCCGCGATCTGGACCCGGCTGTGGTGGTGAACGGCGTGTGGGACAACCTCGAGCTGGAAACCCGCGTCAGCGATCCCAAGGCCCTGAAGGAGATGGGCGAGCGCCTGAGCTGCATGCCGGGCGTCGCGCACTTCCTGCAAATCGACGAGTACCCGCTGGGTGATTTCGACGACATCGTTGAAAAGTGCAAGCAGCACTACGGTGATGCACTGGCCGGCAAGATTTTTTCGGTGCGTTGCAAGCGTGCCGGCAAGCACCCGTTCAGCTCGATCGATATCGAGAAATATGTCGGCAGCCAGTTGCGCCGTCAGTGTGGTGCCGCCGGGATCGACCTGAAAAAGCCTGAAATCGAAGTCCGCATCGAAGTTCGCGACCAACGGTTGTTCGTGATCCACAGCCAGCACAACGGCATCGGCGGATATCCGCTGGGCGCCCTGGAGCAGACGCTGGTGCTGATGTCCGGCGGCTTCGATTCCACCGTGGCGGCCTACCAGATCATGCGCCGCGGCCTGATGGCGCATTTCTGCTTCTTCAACCTGGGCGGACGTGCCCACGAACTGGGCGTCATGGAAGTCGCGCATTTCATCTGGAAGAAGTACGGCAGCTCGCAACGCGTGCTATTTGTCAGTGTGCCGTTCGAGGAAGTGCTGGGCGAAATTCTCGGCAAAGTCGATAACAGTCATATGGGCGTAGTATTGAAGCGTATGATGTTGCGCGCTTCGTCCCAAATTGCCGATCGACTGCACATCGAAGCCCTCGTCACCGGTGAGGCGATCTCCCAGGTGTCGAGCCAGACGCTGCCGAACCTGTCTGTGATCGATTGCGTGACCGACAAACTGGTCTTGCGCCCGCTGATCGCCAGCCACAAGCAGGACATCATCGACACGGCCAACGAGATCGGCACCGCCGATTTCGCCCGGCACATGCCGGAGTACTGCGGCGTCATTTCGGTCAATCCGAAGACGGCCGCCAAGCGCTACCGTGTCGAGCACGAAGAGAAAGAATTCGATATGGCGGTGCTCGAGCGTGCGCTCGAAAACGCCAAGCTGGTGCCGATCGATCGCGTGATCGACGAATTGGGCCAGGACTTGCAGATTGAAGAAGTCAGCGAAGCGCTGGCCGGTCAGATCGTCATCGACATCCGTCACCCGGATGCCGCTGAAGATGACCCGCTGGAGCTTGCTGGCATCGAGGTACAAACGATGCCGTTTTATGCAGTGAACGCTCGTTTCAAGGAACTGGACCCTACTCGCCAGTACCTGCTGTATTGCGACAAAGGCGTGATGAGTCGCCTGCATGCCCACCATTTGCTCAGTGAGGGGCATGCCAATGTGCGCGTTTATCGACCGAGCTAAGTGCCCGGGGCTGTTTGCCTGTGGCCTGCGTCACCGGCCCCCCGACGCCACCGTCAAGCTGTAACGGCTTTCACGGACGCTACTGTTAATCGCTGCCAAGACTTGTCAGCACACCGAATCCTCTGATCGAGATACACAAGTGATCGAAAATCTACGCAACATCGCCATCATTGCCCACGTTGACCATGGTAAAACCACCCTGGTAGACAAACTCCTGCGTCAATCCGGCACCCTGGAGCGCAACGAGCTCAACGACGAGCGCGTGATGGACTCCAACGACCAGGAAAAAGAGCGCGGTATTACCATTCTGGCGAAAAACACCGCCATCAACTGGAACGGCTACCACATCAACATCGTGGACACCCCGGGCCACGCCGACTTCGGCGGCGAAGTTGAACGCGTAATGTCGATGGTCGACTCCGTTCTGCTGCTGGTTGATGCTCAAGACGGCCCTATGCCGCAAACCCGTTTCGTGACCAAGAAGGCTTTCGAAGCCGGCCTGCGTCCGATCGTGTGCATCAACAAGGTTGACCGTCCAGGCGCGCGTCCGGACTGGGTTCTGGACCAGATCTTCGACCTGTTCGACAACCTGGGTGCCACCGAAGAACAGCTGGACTTCAAAGTCGTCTACGCCTCGGCCCTGAACGGTATTGCCGGTCTGGACCACACCGAAATGGCTGAAGACATGACCCCGCTGTACCAGTCGATCGTCGACAACGTACCTGCGCCGAAAGTCGACCGTGACGGTCCGTTCCAGATGCAGATCTCCGCACTGGACTACAACAGCTTCCTGGGTGTTATCGGCGTTGGCCGTATCGCTCGCGGTCGCGTCAAGCCGAACACCCCGGTTGTGGCTATCGGCGCCGACGGCAAGAAGCGTAACGGTCGTATCCTGAAGCTGATGGGTCACCACGGTCTGCACCGTGTAGACGTTGAAGAAGCTGCTGCAGGCGACATCGTGTGCATCAGCGGTATGGACTCGCTGTTCATCTCCGACACCCTGTGCCACCCGGACACCGTTGAAGCGATGAAGCCGTTGACCGTTGACGAGCCAACCGTTTCCATGACCTTCCAGGTAAACGACTCGCCATTCTGCGGTAAAGAAGGCAAGTTCGTGACTTCCCGTAACATCAAGGAACGTCTGGACAAAGAGCTGCTGTACAACGTTGCACTGCGCGTTGAAGAAGGCGACTCGGCTGACAAGTTCAAGGTTTCCGGCCGTGGCGAACTGCACCTCTCGGTACTGATCGAAACCATGCGTCGCGAAGGCTTCGAAATGGCTGTAGGCCGTCCGGAAGTGATCATCCGTCTGGTTGACGGCGTGAAGCACGAACCGTTCGAAAACGTCACCATCGACCTGCCGGAAGAATCCCAGGGCAAGGTGATGGAAGAGATGGGCCTGCGTAAGGGCGACCTGACCAACATGGTGCCGGATGGCAAGGGCCGTGTGCGTCTGGAATACAACATCCCTGCTCGTGGTCTGATCGGTTTCCGTAACCAGTTCCTGACCCTGACCAACGGCGCTGGCATCCTGACCTCGATCTTCGACCGTTACGACGTGATGAAGTCCGGCGACATGTCCGGCCGTCAGAACGGCGTTCTGGTTTCGGTTGAAACCGGCAAGGCACTGACCTACTCCCTGGAAACCCTGCAGGCGCGTGGCAAGCTGTTCGTTGAACACGGTCAGGAAATCTACAACGGTCAGATCGTTGGTCTGAACAGCCGTGACAACGACCTGGGCGTCAACCCTACCAAGGGCAAGAAGCTCGACAACATGCGTGCTTCGGGCAAAGACGAAACCATCGCTCTGGTTCCACCTGTTCGCTTCACCCTGGAACAGGCTCTGGAATTCATCCAGGACGACGAGCTGTGTGAAGTGACTCCTAAGTCCATCCGTCTTCGCAAGAAGATCCTGGACGAAAGCGAGCGTACCCGCGCTGCCAAGAAAGCCAAGGCATAAGATTTAGCCCCGGCTGAACGAAAACGCCCCCGGTCGAAAGGCCGGGGGCGTTTTTGTTTGTCTGGGATTTGTGTGGTGTTTGTCAGGGCCCCTTCGCGGGCAAGCCCGCTCCCACAGGGTTCAAGGTGAGGCACACATTGTGTGAACACCGAAAATACCTGTGGGAGCGGGCTTGCTCGCGAAGGCGGCCAATCAGCCACCGAAAATTTCAGGAAATATCAGAACCGCTCGATACTGCGCGAATTCCGCTCGCGCTCCACTTCCTTCGGCTTGTACGCGCAATACCCTGGCCGCGGGCCGATTTTCGGGTGGTTGCGGCAAGTATCCGGGCGCTTATCATAAATAGTGCACAGACGGCTCTTACGATCCAGGTACAGGCAATCGTTGTTGCTCATGCGCTGGAGGGTAAAGATTCCCGACTTCTGGTTGAAGCGCTCGACCAGACCTTCCTTTTGCAGGCGTTTGGCGATGTTCTTCGGCGGATCGCCCAGCTCGAATTCGTCGACCACGCCGATGCGGATCAGGTCCTTGATCTTGACCTCGACGGGCAGGGTGCAGCAGCTGGACATGCACGAGCCGCACATCGGGGCAGAGTACTTGGCCCAGGTATCGAGGCGGTCGATCTCTGCGGCAGCGATCAGGTTCGGCTTCATCATCGTTTGTTACCAGCGTGTGCATCAGGGCGCGCGATCATACCGGGACTGGTGGATTTTTGAACAACCTTTCGCCAGATTTTTTCACTGCCGACCAATAAACCGCTAATCCGGCACGGCCCCTGCATTGAATCAGGTACTCGACAATGTATTGCCGACCCGATTCGCACTTACAGGAAAAACTGCCGAACCAGAGCCTGTACCGCCTGTCAGACCGTCTAGGCTCAGACAACTCCAAGCTCGCTCGAGGTCCTATCGATGACTCAAGAACCACTTGTTCGCGAAGCAGAGGTGGCCGCATTCCGCGACGCCGTCTTGACCAAACTCACTTATGCAGTGGGTAAAGACCCGGATCACGCCTTCGACCATGACTGGTTCGAAGCCATTGCCCTGGCCGCGCGGGATCACATGGTCGAGCACTGGATGGACCACACGCGGCAGATCTACCGCAAAGGTCAGAAGCGCGTTTATTACCTTTCCCTCGAATTCCTCATCGGCCGGCTGCTGTTCGACAGCCTGAGCAACCTCGGCCTGCTCGACGTGGCGCGCGAAGCCCTGACCGAGCTCGGCGTCGACCTTGAGCGCATCCGTCTGCTGGAGCCCGATGCGGCCCTGGGCAACGGCGGCCTCGGGCGTCTGGCGGCGTGTTTCCTGGAAAGCATGTCGACCCTCGGCATCGCCGGTCATGGCTATGGCATCCGCTATGAACACGGGTTGTTCCGCCAGGCGATTGTCGACGGCTGGCAGCAGGAGCAGACCGAACACTGGCTGGATTTCGGCAACCCGTGGGAGTTCGAGCGGCCGGAAGTGGTCTACACCATCGGTTTCGGCGGCGGTGTCGAGACCCTGACCGACGACACCGGCAAATCCCGGCAAGTATGGTCCCCGGCGGAAACCGTGCGGGCGATTGCCTACGACACGCCGGTGGTCGGCTGGCGCGGGGCGAGCGTCAACACGCTGCGCCTGTGGCGCGCCCGCGCCATGGAAGATCTGCACCTGGAGCGTTTCAACGCCGGCGATCACCTGGGCGCCGTGGCCGAAGTGGCCCGGGCCGAAAGCATCTCCCGGGTGCTGTACCCGGCGGACAGCACCGAGGCCGGCCAGGAGTTGCGCCTGCGCCAGGAGTATTTCTTCGTCGCCGCCTCGTTGCAGGATCTGCTGCGCCGCCATCGCAACATGCACACCTCGGTGCTGACCCTGGGCGATCACGCCTCGATCCAGCTCAACGACACTCACCCCTCGATTGCCGTGGCTGAACTCATGCGGCAACTGGTCGACGTCTATGACGTGGCGTGGGATGCGGCGTGGCAGGTCACCGTCGATACGCTCTCCTACACCAACCACACCTTGTTGCCCGAAGCGCTGGAAACCTGGCCGGTCGGCTTGATGGAGCGCATGTTGCCGCGGCACATGCAGATCATTTACCTGATCAACGCCCACCACATCGACTCCCTGCGGGCCAAAGGCATCCACGACTTCGACGTACTGCGCGCGGTGTCGCTGATCGAGGAAGACAACGGTCGTCGGGTGCGCATGGGCAACCTGGCGTTTCTCGGCTCCCACAGCGTCAACGGTGTGTCCGGGTTGCACACGCAACTGATGCGCAAGACGGTGTTCTCCGAGCTGCATAAGCTCTATCCGGAGCGGATCAACAACAAAACCAACGGCATCACCTTTCGTCGTTGGTTGTACCAGGCCAACCCCGAGCTAACCTCGATGCTGGTCGATGCCCTGGGGCCCGAGGTGCTGGACAACCCGGAAGAGCGGTTGCTCGCCCTCGAGCCGTTCGCCGAGAAAAACGCGTTCCGCAAGGCGTTCGCCGAGCAACGGCTGCACAGCAAGAAAGCCCTGGCATACCTGATTCATGAGCGGTTGGGCGTGGCGGTCAACCCGGCGGCGATGTTCGACGTGCAGGTCAAGCGTATCCACGAATACAAACGCCAGTTGCTCAACCTGATGCACACCGTGGCGTTGTACCAGGCGATACGCGCGGAACCTGAAATCGACTGGGTTCCACGGGTGAAAATATTCGCCGGCAAGGCCGCCGCGAGTTATCACCAGGCCAAACTGATCATCAAGCTGACCAACGACATTGCCCGGGTGGTGAACAACGACCCCACCGTGCGCGGCTTGCTCAAAGTGGTGTTCCTGCCCAACTACAACGTCAGCCTGGCGGAGAGCATCATTCCGGCGGCGGATTTGTCCGAGCAGATCTCCACCGCCGGTTTCGAAGCGTCAGGCACCAGCAACATGAAGTTCGGCCTGAACGGCGCGCTGACCATCGGCACCCTGGACGGGGCCAACGTGGAAATGTGCGATCGCATCGGTGCCGAGCACATGTTCATCTTCGGCCTCAGCGCGCAGCAGGTGGAGGCGCGCAAGCAGAACCATGAGTTCAGTGCCGTACCGGACATCGCCGCGTCCCATCGCCTGAACGATGTGCTGCAAGCGATTCGTGGCGGGGTGTTTTCGCCGGATGATCCGTCCCGTTACACCGGATTGATCGATTCGCTGGTGGACTACGACCGCTTCCTGGTCTGCGCCGACTTCGATTCCTACTGGCACGCGCAGATGCGCGTCGAAGCCCATTGGCACGATTCGAAGGAATGGTGGCGTTCAGCGGTGTTGAATACGGCGCGGATGGGCTGGTTCTCGTCGGACCGGACCATTCGCGAGTACGCCACGGAAATCTGGAAGGCGCTGGAGTAAGTCTTCAGGCAGGTGGATATACTGGCGCGCCGGAGAAGATCGCAGCCTTCGGCAGTTCCTACAGGAGTGGTGTAGGAGCTGCCGAAGGCTGCGATCTTTATGGATACGGCTGAGCTAATCTTTCCGGATTGGCTAATGCGCTTAGGGATATCGACCATGCAATGGATGTTCATGCTGATAGGGCTGGTGCTCGGCTGGATACTCGACGAGTCATTCAGCGATGCGCTGCTGGGCGCGTTACTCGGGTTGGGTATCGGCCAGGCCCTTCGCTTGGCTCGCATGGACTCGCAGGCCGTCGAACAGCAGCGTTTGCTGGAGCAGGCGCAGGTAGCCCTGCAAGCGGTCGAGCAACGGCTGGCGCTGCTCGAAGCATCGGGCGTCAAGACGCCGCAAACCGGCGAACCGCTTGTCTCACCTGAAACCTTCCTTGATGAAACCCCTGCCGTAGCCACGGAATTGATCTGGGAGCTGCCGCCCGAACTCGAGCCAATCCAGGCTGCGGCCAGCGAAATCAGGCGTCCGGCCACCGATGCCTGGAAGCCCGAGCCGACCGCTCGCGAAGCGCAATCGCCTGGCTCCCCGCGTGGCCCGAATCTCATCGACCGCGCCATAGGTCGCGCCCGCGCCTGGTTGTTCGGTGGCAATACCGTGTTGCGCGTCGGCGTGGTGCTGCTGTTCCTCGGCCTGGCCTTTCTGCTGCGCTATGCCACTGAAGGCGTGGTGGTGCCGGTTGAGTTGCGCTACGCAGGCGTGGCTGCCACAGCACTGGGGTTGCTCGGGCTGGGTTGGTGGTTGAGGGCCCGCAACAGCAGTTACGCATTGATCCTGCAGGGCGCCGGGATTGCCGTGCTGTACCTGACGGTGTTTGCCGCGATGCGCCTGCATCCGCTGCTCGATCCCTCGGCGGGGTTTGGCCTGCTGGTGGCGGTGACAGTCTGCTCGGCGATTCTCGCCATTGCCCAGGATTCCCTGGGGCTGGCCGCCGCGGCCGCACTGGGCGGATTCGCCGCGCCCATCCTGGCCTCCACCGGCGCCGGCAGCCATGCCGCGCTGTTCAGCTACTTTACCCTGCTCAACGCCGGTATCTTCGCCATCGCCTGGTTCAAGGCCTGGCGGCTGTTGAATGTCATCGGCTTTACCGGCACGTTCGGCATCGGATTCGCCTGGGGCCTGCGCTCCTACTCGCCGGAGCTGTTGTGGAGCACCGAGCCGTTTCTGATTTTGTTTTTCCTGATGTACCTGGCCATTGGTCTGCTGTTCGCCCGGCGCAGATTGATGGAGATGGGCGATACACCCGCAGACGGCAGTCGCGAAGCACTGCTGCGCTGGTCGGCGCGCAAGGGTGACTACGTCGACGGCACACTGCTGTTCGGCCCGCCACTGGTGGGTTTCGGCTTGCAGTTCGTGCTGGTGCAGCATCTGGAATTCGCTGCTGCATTCAGTGCCTTGGCACTGGGCATGATGTACATGGGGCTTGCCCGTTGGCTGATGGCCGGGCGCACGCTGTTGTTGGGAGAAACCTGCCTGGCCCTGGGCGTGATCTTCGCCAGCCTGGCGGTACCGCTGGGGCTCGATGCACGCTGGACGACGGCGGCATGGGCGGTGGAAGGCGCGGGGATCTTCTGGCTCGGTCTGCGCCAACAAAGGCCCTTGGGCCGGGCCTTTGCCTTGCTGCTGCAACTGGGGGCGGCGCTGGCGTTTCTCAGCGAGCTGCACGACAGCGAAAGCAGCCTGCTCGGCGGTGTACCGCTAGGGGCGCTGTTGCTGGGCGTCGCGTTGCTGTTCAGCTTCTACCAATTGCGTAAAGCCTTGCCGGAGCAGATCAGGCCATGGGAGCTCAAAGGCCTGCCGGTATTGGCTTGTCTCGGGCTGGCGTTTCTCTATTTGCTGGCTCCCTTGTTTTTCTTCAGCCACGGCACGGTGATCAGTTGGGCCTTGGCCGGGGCGCTCACGTTGTTTGTTGGCTTGTACCTGCAATCGCGCACGTTCGTGTTCGCCGCGCTCGCTGTGCAACTGTTGGGTGGCGCGCTGTTCCTGACGGCTGGGCCGCAGTTCAGTGACGGTCTGCAGCCCCTGGCCCATGGCGGGTTCTGGGCGCCGCTGCTGCTGGGGCTGGCCGCGATGGTCGGGGCCTGGCGTTTGCAGATCGGTCATTCGTTCACCGCGCTCAAAGGGCTGAGTCTGTTGCGATTGTCCCAGGCGTTGCTGGTGTGGGGCGCGGGTTGGTGGGCGCTGGCCTGGGTTATCGAAGTGCTGCATTTTGCGCCGCATTCGATGCAGGCGACCTTGTTGTTGGGCATCGCTGCCGTGAGTGTTGCGCTGTGGACGGTATTGGCGCTGCGCCTGAAATGGCCGTCACTGGGGGGGCTCGGCACGGTGCTGATACCCGCTGCGGCGCTGGTGCTGCTCGCGGCCTGGCACTCGCGTTATCAACCGGCGGCCAACTTTGGCTGGCTGGCGTGGGCCGCCGTGTTCGTCGTGCATTTCATGTCCCTGCGACGCCTGGCGCCCATGCTGCCAGCGCCCGTGCTGAGCGTCGCTCATGTGCTCGGCTGCTGGCTGTTGATGGGTGTGCTGGCGCTGGAACTGCGTTACGCCTTGCTGGTGTTGTCCGAGCAATACAACGCCTGGCGCTGGTTGGGCTGGGCGATTCTGCCAAGCCTGTATCTGGTGTTGATGGCAGCACCTCGCGCATGGCCTTGGCCGGTGTCGGCCTATTCTCGGGAATACCGCGTGTACGCCGCTGCGCCGCTGGCCTTGCTGATGCTCGGCTGGTTCTGGCTGGCGAATGTCGCCAGTGAGGGCAACGCCGAGCCACTGCCTTACGTGCCACTGATCAACCCGCTGGAGCTGGGCCTGTTGTTTGCGTTGTTCGGCGTCTACGTCTGGTCCCGCAGCGCCATGCCCCAACTGGCTGTCCACAAGGATTACGCCGCCATTGCCACGCAAGGGGTCGCAGGTGCCTCGCTGTTCGTGTTCTTTACGGCCTTGGTGATGCGCACGGCGCACCATTGGAGCGCGGTGCCGTTCGAGCTGGATCTGTTGCTGGAGTCGATGCGAGTACAAGCCGGCCTGTCCATTGTCTGGACCTTGATGGCCCTGAGCCTGATGATCGGCGGCCATTTGCGTCGCCGTCGTGAAGTCTGGCTGATCGGTGCGGCCTTGATTGGCGTGGTCGTGGCCAAGCTGTTTTTTGTCGAATTGAGCAATCGCGGCGGGCTGGCGCGAATCGTGTCGTTCATTGGTGTCGGCGTGTTGTTGCTGGTGGTGGGTTATTTCGCTCCGCTACCGCCCAAACGTGCCGAAGCCGTGCCGGATAGCGGCAAACCGGTCCCGGAATCACAAGGAGTGTCGTCTTGAGTCAGAAGCTGAACCTGGGTTGGCTGGGCATTGTTGCCATGGGTGTGGTGTTGTCGGCGGTTGCCCAGGAAAAACCGGCGGATTTCACCACCCAAGTGCCTTTGTCGGTAACGGGCGAAGGACCTTGGTATCGCCTTGAACTGCCCCTGAGCGTACAACTGAATGCACGGCAGGCTGACCTGAGCGATGTGCGTGTATTCAACGCCGTGGGTGAAGCTCAGGCTTATGCCTTGGCCCGGGAGTCGGCGCGGAGCGATGAAACGCGTACCTTGACCGAGGTGAAATGGTTTGCGCTGTACAACTCGGTGGACGCCACTGAAACCGCGCCGAGCGTGCGGGTGCAATCGAGCACCAACGGCACCTTGGTCGAGGTGCAGCCCTCCAGTCAGCTGGAGGCAGGTGAGGAGGAGTTGCGCGGCTGGTTGCTCGACGCGTCCGCTATCAAGGCGCCATTGCAGCAATTGATTCTCGACTGGACCAGCGAACGCGACGGCTTCCAGCGTTTCACCATCGAAGCCAGCGATGATCTGCAGCATTGGCAGTCCTGGGGCGAAGGGCAGGTGGCGCGCCTGACCTTTTCCGACGAGCGGGTCGAACAGCATGAGGTCAACCTGCCGGGCCAGTCGGCGCGCTACCTGCGGTTGCTGTGGATCACTCCGCATTCGGCGCCGACACTGACTTCGGCGCAACTGCAAAGCGCCAATACCCGCAGCCTGCCACTGCCGTTGGTCTGGTCCCAGGCATTGGCCGGCAGCAGCGTGAAGGCGGGTGAATACACCTGGCAGTTGCCGATGGGGCTTAATGTCGAGCGGGTGCAGGTCGAGTTGAGCCAGCCCAACAGCCTGGCGCCAGTGAGCCTGGCCGGCCGGCGCGACAGCAGCCTGCCATGGCAGTCGTTGGGCAGCGGTTTGCTCTATCGCCTGACGCAGAATGGTCAGGACGTGGTGCAAAACCAATTGCAGTTGTCTGGGCAAATCGTCCAGCAATTGAAACTGACCGTGGACGAACGCGGTGGTGGCCTGGGTGATCAGGCACCGACGCTGAAGTTTGCCATGCGCGCCACGCAACTGGTGTTTCTGGCACGTGGGCCGGGGCCTTACACGCTGGTGGTGGGGAACACGACAGCGAAGGCGGCGAACTTGCCGCTGTCGACGCTGATTCCGGATTACAGCCCGCAGAAGCTGGCGACCCTGGGCCGGGCCTTGGTGGATGTCGGGGCGGTGACTACGCCGCCGTCGGCAGGCGCCACGTCTGCGCCGGTCGACACCCACTGGAAGAAATTCGGTTTGTGGGCGGTGTTGTTGCTCTGCGTGGTGTTCCTGGTGGCGATGGCGTTCAGTCTGTTGCGCAAGCCTTCTGCCAAATCCTGAGAATGGCTGGCGCTACGCGCCATTCGCGAGCAAGCCCGCTCCCACAGGTACAGCGCCGTTCTTGTGGGAGCGGGCTTGCTCGCGAAAGCGGTCAGCCAGACACCCAAAATATTGAAACAAGCCACCCTTTCCAGGCTCACACCCCGCCCATTTCCATCTACGCTCAACCCCGCGCATGAACTCTCTTCGGCGGATCACGTCTGATAGGAGGAAATGCGCCCCGACTCGCGTTAAACTGCGCGGGTTTTTAGCCCCCCATTCCACCGGAGCCTTCCATGTCCCGCGTTACCTTGAGTCGCTATTTGATTGAGCAGACCCGCAGCAACAACACTCCTGCCGATCTGCGCTTCCTGATCGAAGTGGTGGCGCGTGCCTGCAAGGAGATCAACCACGCCGTGTCCAAAGGCGCCCTGGGTGGTGTACTGGGCAGCATGGGCACTGAAAACGTCCAGGGCGAAGTGCAGAAAAAGCTCGACGTGATCTCCAACGAAATCCTGCTCGAAGCCAACGAATGGGGCGGTCACCTGGCCGGCATGGCGTCCGAAGAAATGGACAACGCCTACCAGATCCCGGGCAAATACCCGAAAGGCGCGTACCTGCTGGTATTCGACCCGCTGGACGGTTCGTCGAACATCGACATCAACGCCCCGGTCGGCACCATCTTCTCGGTACTGCGTTGCCCGAACGAATACCTGAGCCAGAACGAACCTTTGAATGAAAAGGCCTTCCTGCAGCCAGGCACCCAGCAAGTAGCCGCCGGTTACGCGATCTACGGTCCGCAGACCATGCTGATCCTGACCCTGGGCGACGGCGTGAAAGGCTTCACCCTGGACCGTGAAATGGGCAGCTTCGTGCTGACCCACGAAAACATCACCATTCCTGAAGCCACCCAGGAATTTGCCATCAACGCGTCCAACCAGCGTCACTGGGAAGCACCGGTACAGCGCTACGTCGGCGAATTGCTGGCAGGCGATGAAGGCCCGCTGAAAAAGAACTACAACATGCGCTGGGTCGCCGCGATGGTGGCCGACGTGCACCGCATCCTGACCCGCGGCGGTCTGTTCATGTACCCACGTGACAGCCGCGAGCCGTCCAAGCCGGGCAAGCTGCGCCTGATGTACGAAGCCAACCCGATGTCGTTCCTGGTGGAGCAGGCGGGCGGCGCGTCCACCGATGGCCACCAGCGCATCCTCGACATCCAGCCGGAAGGCCTGCACCAGCGTGTGGCGGTGTTCCTCGGTTCGAAAGAAGAAGTGGCCCGCGTCACGGCTTACCACAAGGAATAAACCATGACCGCGCCCTGGCAGCCGTTGCTTGATTGGTGGTTCGCAAGTTCCGGATCAGCGAGCGAAGTGGCGGCGCAGAAGGGCAGGTTATGGTTCGGCAAGCGCGACAGCCAGGACCTCGAAGCGCGTGAGCGTTTCGGGGACTGGGTCGAGCAGGCACTGGCCGGCGGTTTGACCGAGTGGATGCAACGTCCCGAAGGTTGGCTGGCCCTGGTGCTGTTGCTCGATCAACTCCCGCGAATGATCTTTCGTGATTCTCCCAAGGCTTTTTCCGGTGACATCAGGGCTCAGGCACTGGTGGCGCAAGGCATTGCCGCGGATTTCGACCGGCAGTTGCAACCGATTCAGCGGGTGTTCATCTACCTGGTGTTCGAGCATAGCGAGAACCTGGCGGTGCAGAACGAAGGCGTCTCGCGCTATATCGAATTGGTGGCGCAGCAGCCGGAGAGCGATCGGGCACTGTTCAGCGATTATCTGGACTATGCCGAGCGGCATCAGCAAGTGATTGCGCAGTTTGGGCGGTTTCCGCACAGGAATGCAGTGTTGGGGCGCGAGAGTACGGCTGAGGAACTGGAGTTTCTGTCGAGGCCTGGGTCGAGGTTCTAGATCTTCATGGCGGCTGATGCCGCCTTCGCGGGCAAGCCCGCTCCCACAGTTGATTTGGTCGGACACAAAATTTGTGCCCGTCTTTGATCCCTGTGGGAGCGGGCTTGCTCGCGAAGGGGCCGGTGAGTGCGCCTTAGATCCTGAAGCTTCCCACTAGCTGCTTCAACCGCGCCGCCTGCTGCTCAAGATCGGCACACGCACGCAAGGTCGCCTGCAGGTTCTCCACGCCTTCCTGGTTCAGCGTGTTGATTTCGGTGATGTCGACGTTGATCGACTCCACCACGGCGGTCTGCTCTTCGGTCGCTGTCGCCACGGACTGGTTCATGCCGTCGATCTCGCCGATGCGCTGGGTCACGCTGCCCAGGCGTTCGCCGGCCTGGTTGGCGATGCCGACGCTGCTTTCGCTCTGGCGCTGGCTGTCGGTCATGATGCCCACCGCTGCGCGGGCGCCGACTTGCAGCTCTTCGATCATCGTCTGCACTTGCTGCGCTGAGTCCTGGGTGCGGTGAGCGAGGTTGCGTACCTCATCGGCCACCACGGCAAAACCGCGACCGGCCTCACCGGCGCGGGCCGCTTCGATGGCGGCATTGAGCGCCAGCAAGTTGGTCTGCTGGGAGATGCTGGTGATCACTTCCAGGATCTGCCCGATGTTGACCGTGTTGCTGTTGAGGGTTTCGATGTTGCCGCACGAGTCGCTGATCTTCGCCGACAACTGCTGCATCGCCGCGATGGTTTTATCCACCACCTGCTGGCCGTCTTCGGCCAGGCTGCGGGCATCGCTGGAGTGCTGCGAGGCGAGGGCGGCGTTCTGCGCGATTTCCTGCGCGGCGGCGCCGAGCTGGTTGATCGCCGCGGCCACGCTGCTGGTGCGCGAGGCTTGCTGGTCGGAGTTGAACATCGACGAGTTCGACGCGGCCACTACACGTAGCGCTACTTCGTTGACCTGCCCTGTGGCCGAGGCCACTTCGATGATCGAGGTGTGAATGCGTTCGACGAAGCGGTTGAACGACAGCCCCAGCGCGCCGAATTCGTCGTGGCCGTGAATGGTCAGGCGTTTGGTCAGGTCACCTTCGCCTTCGGCGATGTCGTGCATGGCGCGACCCATGGTCAGCAGCGGCTGCATCAGCAGGCTGATCAGCATACCCAGCAACGCGATGATGATCACTACGGCGATCACCATGGCGATGATCGCCGAGGTGCGGAATTCGCTGAGCATCGAGAACGCCGTTTCCTGGTCGAGCACCAGTGCCACGTACCAGTTCGCCGATGGCACGCCGTTGACGTGGGTGAAGGAGATGAACTGGCGCTTTCCGTCGATCTCGACTTCTTTCAGGCCCGGGCTGACTTTCGGCGTGTCGCTCGGATAGGCTTCGGCCAGGCTCTTGAGCACCAGCTTGCTGTCCGGGTGAATCAGGATCTTGCCGTCGGCACCGACGATGAACGCATGGCCGTGGCCGCCGAAGTTCAGCGAGTTGATGATCGCGCTGACGCTGGACAGATCGATGTCGGCGCCAGCGACGCCGATCATCTGACCCTGGTGCTGCACCGGGGTGGCCACGGTGATCACCAGTTTGCCGGAGGAGGCGGCGATGTAGGGTTCGGTGACGATGGTTTGTTGTGCGCTATTGGCCGCCTTGTACCAGCCGCGGGCGCGTGGGTCGTAGTCCGCCGCGCGGTTGCCGGCCGGGACCGAGAACATCACGCCATCGGCGCCACCGAAGTAGCTCAGCTGGAAGTTGCCGGTGTAGGCGGGCAGGTCGATGATCCGTTTCAGACTGGCGGGTGCATTGCCATCGGCGCTGACCTGTTGGGCCATCGACTGCAGCAATTGCATCCGACTTTCCAGCCAGGTCTGGATGTTGCTGGTGGTCAGGCTGCCGAGTTCCTGCATCGAGGCCTCGGTACTGTTGCGCAGGGTTTCGCGCTGGCGATAGTCGTTGAACAGGATGAAACAAGCGAATGCGACGGCCACCACGAGGGCGGCAGCCAGCAAGATCTTGTGGCTGAACTTCATGTTTCTGGTCATGGGATGAGCTACCGCAGAGGGGCTGTTCTACAAAATGGGGGAGCAAATGCCACCGACGTGGCATTGCGTTGCATTTATGTCGACTGAACGGCGCCAAAGATTAGGCGGATTTTCCTGAAAAACGACGAAATGCCCGGTGAACGAGGAAAGTGAATGATTTTCGGCAAAAGGCAGACGAATGGCCCGATAAATAGCCTGCCGGGCAGGGAACCAGACAGGGGTTTTCTCTTCTAAGCTTCAGCTTGGCAGCCATGCCAATCCCCTACGCCCCCCCGGAGTTTCACCATGTCGCTGCGTTCCATCGCCCTGCTTTCATTCTGCGTATTGCTCGCTGCCTGCAGCAAGGTCAATCAGGAAAACTACTCGAAGCTCTCGGCCGGCATGGCCAAGGCCGATGTGGAAACCCTGTTGGGCAAACCCGCCGATTGTTCAGGCGCGCTCGGCATGTCCAGTTGCACCTGGGGCGACAAGAACAGCTTTATCAGCGTGCAGTTCGCCGGTGACAAAGTGCTGATGTTTTCCGGCCAAGGCCTGAAGTAAACCGGGGCGATCGCCCACGGGAGAAAAATAATGAAGCGGTTATTGATCATCCTTTTTGCCGGCCTGGTGTTGGCTGGCTGTGCCACGTCTGGCCCGGACCCTTTGGCGCCCAAGACGGCCAACAGCGTCAACCTCAAGCGCTACCAGGGCACCTGGTACGAGCTGGCCCGTTTGCCGATGTACTTCCAGCGCGACTGTGCGCAATCCGAAGCCCATTACACGCTTAAACCCGACGGCAACGTCGCGGTATTGAACCGCTGCCTGACAGCGCAGTGGCAATGGGAAGAGGTCAAGGGCACGGCTTATCCGGAGGTGCCGGGCAAGAACGACAAGCTGAAGGTCGAGTTCGATACCTGGTTTTCCAGGCTGATCCCGGGTACGGCGAAGGGCGATTACTGGGTGCTGTACGTCAGCGATGACTACAAGACCGCCATCGTCGGTGACCCGAGCCGCAAGTATCTGTGGCTGTTGTCGCGCACGCCGACCGTGAATGGAGTGGTGCGCGAGGAGCTGCTGAGCAGGGCGCGTCAGCAGGGTTACGACACTACCCGGTTGATCTGGCGGGCGTCGGAACAGCAGATGGCCAAGACCTCGAACTAACCGTCAGCACATATCCAAATGTGGGAGCGGGCTTGCTCGCGAAGAGGGTGTCACATTCAACAGAGATGTTGACTGACAGTCCGCCTTCGCGAGCAAGCCCGCTCCCACATTTTTGTTTGATGTCAGCCCAGCAATTCGCGCAGGACCTGGGCGAAGGCGCGGCTGCTTTCTTCTTCATCAGCATGGCGCCCATCACGCACTACCCACTGGCCATTGACCAGCACATCCCGCACCTGACGATCGCCACCGGCAAACAGCCAGCGGTTGAGAATCCCGTCGCCGTTGGCTGTTGCCAGGTACGGATCGTTGCCGTCGAGCACCAGCCAGTCGGCGCGCTTGCCGACTTCCAGCGCGCCAATCGGCTGACCCAGTGCCTGGGCGCCGCCATCCAGCGCGGCATCAAACAGCGTGCGCCCGACCATCGGCTGCTCCGCGCCATACAGGCGATTTCGCCGCTGGTCGCGTAGACGCTGGCCGTATTCCAGCCAGCGCAATTCTTCCACCACGCTCAGTGATACATGGCTGTCGGAACCGATACCCATGCGGCCGCCCTGGGCGAGGAAGTCCACCGCCGGGAAGATCCCGTCGCCGAGGTTGGCTTCGGTGGTCAGGCACAGGCCGGCGATGGCGCGACTCTTGGCCATCGACGTGACTTCTTCCGGGTTGGCGTGGGTCGCGTGGACCAGGCACCAGCGTTGATCGACGTCGACGTTTTCGTACAGCCATTGCAGCGGACGACGGCCACTCCAGGTCAGGCAGTCGTCGACTTCTTTCTGCTGCTCGGCGATGTGGATATGCACCGGGCACTGCTTGTCGCTGGCTGCCAGCACTTCGCTGATCTGCTGCGGCGTGACCGCGCGCAGCGAGTGGAAACACAGGCCCAGGGCTTGCGCCGGTTGCTGCGCAAGGACCGGTTGCAGGCGCGACTGCAGCTTGAGGTAGTTTTCGGTGCTGTTGATGAAGCGGCGCTGGCCTTCGTTCGGGGACTGACCACCGAAACCTGCGTGGCTGTAGAGCACCGGCAACAGGGTCAAGCCGATGCCCGCGGAACCTGCTGCCTGGCTGATACGCAGGGCCAGTTCAGCCGGGTCGGCATAAGGTTGGCCGCTGAAGTCGTGGTGTACGTAATGAAATTCCGCGACCGAGGTGTAACCGGCCTTGAGCATTTCGATGTACAGCTGACGGGCGATGACGCCGAGTTGCTCCGGGCTGATTTTTCCGACGAGGCGATACATCAGGTCGCGCCAGGTCCAGAAACTGTCGTTCGGATTTCCCGCCACTTCCGCCAGCCCGGCCATGGCCCGCTGGAAGGCGTGGGAGTGCAGATTCGGCATGCCAGGCAGCAGCGGACCGCTCAACCGCTCGGCGCCATCTGCATGAGAATCGGCCTGGATATGGGTCAATACGCCATCGGCGCTGACCTCAAGACGTACATTGTTGGCCCATCCACTAGGCAGCAGCGCGCGTTCGGCAAAGAAGGCGGACATGGTTCAGCACCCCATCGTGTGTTATTTGTATATACATATACAGACGTTTGCCTGCCCGGTAAACTCCGGCAAGCTAGCAACCCTATCCAAACGACCAAGGATTAACCGTGCCGACTCCGCCTCCAGTCTCTCCGTTGGCCGCGAACATGGGCGACAGTCCGGCGCCCTTGTACGCCCGCGTCAAACAAATGATCACCCAGCAAATCGACAGTGGAAACTGGCCGCCGCACTACCGCGTTCCGTCGGAAAGTGAGCTGGTCAGCCAGTTGGGCTTCAGCCGCATGACCATCAACCGCGCGCTGCGCGAGATGACCGCCGATGGCCTGCTGGTGCGCATGCAAGGCGTCGGTACCTTCGTCGCCGAGCCGAAAAGCCAATCGGCCCTGTTCGAAGTGCACAACATCGCCGACGAAATCGCCTCCCGCGGTCATCGCCACACCTGCAAGGTCATCACCCTTGAAGAAGAGGCCGCCGGCTCCGAGCGCGCCCTTGCCCTGGACATGCGCGAAGGGCAGAAGGTGTTCCATTCACTGATCGTGCATTTCGAAAACGATATTCCGGTGCAGATCGAAGACCGTTTCGTCAACGCGCTGGTGGCGCCGGATTACCTCAAGCAGGACTTCACCCTGCAAACGCCCTATGCCTATTTGAACCAGGTCGCGCCGCTGACCGAAGGCGAGCACGTGGTCGAGGCGATCCTGGCCGAGCCGTCCGAATGCAAATTGCTACAGATTGAAAAAGGCGAGCCGTGCCTGCTGATCCGTCGCCGCACCTGGTCCGGTCGTCAGCCGGTGACCGCCGCTCGATTGATCCACCCTGGTTCCCGTCATCGTCTGGAAGGTCGGTTTCATAAATAGAGAGCCATGAATGAGTAGTCTGAAAGTTTTACGTGCGGTCGATTACCCGCGCATGCCGTGGAAAAACGGCGGCGGCAGCACCGAAGAAATCACCCGCGATGCTGGCACCGGCCTGGATGGCTTTGGCTGGCGCCTGTCGATTGCCGACATTGGCGAATCGGGCGGTTTTTCCACTTTTGCCGGTTATGAGCGAGTGATCACCGTTTTGCAGGGCGACGGCATGACCTTGACGGTGGATGGCCAGAACACACGGCCACTGTTACCGCTGGACCCGTTTGCCTTCAGTGGTGAAAGCAAGGTGACTTGCACATTGCTCGGTGGGCCGATTCGCGATTTCAACCTGATTTACGCGCCGCAGCGTTACAGCGCGCGGTTGCAGTGGTTGTCGGGCGAGCAGCGGTTTTTCAGTTCGGCGGGCACGGTGTTGGTGTTCAGCGTGAGTGAGCAGGTTGAGGTGTCGGTCGATAACAACGCCCGGCAATTGGGCCGTCATGATTGCCTGCAATTGGAGGCTGATGCCGGATTACTGGATGTCGCCATCAATGGGCTGTGCTGCGTGATCGAACTGACCTCGCGCGACTGATCCCGGTCATTCCCGTTCGAGGGTAAAACCTCGAACGGTCGCCTCCAGCTCACTCGACAT
Organism: Pseudomonas sp. GNP012; assembly: GCF_054343835.1. NCBI lineage: Bacteria > Pseudomonadati > Pseudomonadota > Gammaproteobacteria > Pseudomonadales > Pseudomonadaceae > Pseudomonas > Pseudomonas sp. GNP012. The sequence goes on from NZ_JBTGUU010000001.1 coordinate 5,820,557, forward strand.
CTGCTTGAGTGCCTGGATGGTTTGCACCGCCTGCTGTTGCGCCGCGACATTTTCCTCGACCCGCTGCGCCACGTTTTCCACATTGCGCGCCACGTCTTCGCTGGCTTCACGCTGTTCCTGCAAGGCGTTGGAGATCTGGCTGACTGCATTGAGTGACGCGTTGAGCGCGGTCTTGACGTCATTCATCGACGCTCCGGCGCTGTCGATCAGTTGTTGGCCCTGAAGTACGCGCTCGCGCCCAGTGTTCATGCTACTGTTGGCCTTTCTCATGCCGCTTTGAATTGTGCTCACCAGCACCACAATCTCGGCGGTAGAGCGGGTCGTGCGGGTTGCCAGCTCCCGCACTTCGTCAGCCACCACGGCAAACCCGCGTCCTTGTTCACCGGCCCGCGCCGCCTCGATGGTGGCATTGAGTGCGAGCAGATTGGTCTGTTCGGCAATGCTGTGGATCATGCCGACAATCTTCCCGATGGCGTTGGAGTGCAGGGTCAATTGGTCGATCTCATCCGACGACTGGGTCACCAGTTGGGCGATCTGCTGCATCTCGAGGATAGAGCGCTCCATGGTGGCAATGCCGAAAGCGGTGATCTGCTCGGCCTTTAGGGTGGTGTCGTGCGCCTGCGCGGCGTTCTCGGCGATGTGTGTAATGTTGGCTGACATCTGTTCCGCGGCGGCGGCAATGGAAGAGGCCGCCCCATTTTGCTCGGCCGCCTGTTTCAGGCCTTGTTCAGACGAGATGCTCAGGTTCAGGGTCGAGGACTCGATATGCTGCGAGGCCTCGCGCACCTTGCCGATCATGCTGGCCAGGCTGCGTCGCATGGCCTCGACCGATTGCATGACACCCGTTGACTTCGCGTTACTGTTCACCGGAGCGCCGAGCCTGCCCTGGGCAATCCTTGTGCTGATACTGGCCAGCTCGTGAGGCTCGGCGCCCAGGTATCGCGCCAGCCTGGCGCTGAACAGCAGGGCGTAAAGACTGCCAAACAACAGTGCCAGAGCCAGGATCACGGCCATCAGCCTCATATTGGTCTCATAGAGTGCCTGGCTGTGCTCGAACTGATTGCGAGCTTCTTTCAGTTGAGCATCCGTCAGCTGCGAGAACAGTGAGGTCAGCGGGTCGATCAAGGGGTAAAGCTGGTGTGTGGCGAACTGCTCCAGGCTCTGACTGGCGGCGTTGTTGCGGTTCAAGACCGCCTGCAAACGCTGGAGCGGTACTTTGGTCGCCTGCATCAGCGGTGTGATTTCGTTGATCAGTCGCACCTCTTCATCAACCAGGCGAGTCGAGAGGTAGGTGCGCCAGAGCGGTTCGATTTCAAGCATCGCTTGCCGTATCTGCTGCGCTGCATCGACGCCACTGAGGATGCCATCGCGGGCCTTGTGGATAGCGTTGACGATCCGGACTGAATACAGCTCGGAGATTTTCTTCAGATCCTGTTGCGGAATGACCCGGTCCAGGTAAACCGTCTCCAGTCCCTGGACCGTAGCGCGCATGCCGTACAGGCCGAGTGCGCCGATGCCGGTCAGGCTGCTCAGGAGAATGCCGGCAAGCAGGAGCAGGTGGGTTTGAACTTTCCACTGTTTCATTACGGGTTCCTCGCAGAAGTGACATCAGGGGGCTTGCTCGTGAAGTCGGCGAGGATTGATGGAGGTGGAGTCGGATGTTTCTGATGATGTTGTAGGGTGTTTCTGGAATGCGCTCAATTGGGCATCAGGTGTTACCGAACGCCCCAGCATGGCGCAAAACCCCGCTCAGGTAACAAAGTCCCCTCGCCACAAAAATCCCCCGGAAAAATTTCATCTTCCCCGGAACCCTTGTTCCAGGCGCTCTCCAGCCGTTTCATGATTTTTCTTGAATGCTCATCCAATAAGTTGGCCGCCTGATTGCATATGCTTGTATGTACAAGTAAAGACGTATGCGTATGAGTCACGAGGACTCAACCATCGTCCACTGATTCGCCGGTGTGCACTGATGCCCATTGGCTTGCTCGCCCACTGCCTGGGTTGGTTTGGATTGATTGCTGAGGAGTCTTTTTCGTGACTGACATTAAACCTACTAAGTTTCGTGACGTTGAAATCCGTGCCGCACGCGGTAACAAGCTGACCGCCAAGAGCTGGCTGACCGAAGCGCCGCTGCGCATGCTGATGAACAACCTCGACCCGGAAGTTGCCGAGAACCCTAAGGAGCTGGTGGTTTACGGTGGTATCGGTCGCGCTGCCCGTAACTGGGAATGCTACGACAAGATCGTCGAAAGCCTGACCAACCTCAACGAAGACGAAACCCTGCTGGTGCAATCCGGCAAGCCGGTCGGCGTGTTCAAGACTCACGCCAACGCCCCGCGCGTACTGATCGCCAACTCCAACCTGGTGCCGCACTGGGCGAGCTGGGAACACTTCAACGAACTGGACGCCAAAGGCCTGGCCATGTACGGCCAGATGACCGCCGGCAGCTGGATCTACATCGGCAGCCAGGGCATCGTCCAGGGCACCTACGAAACCTTCGTCGAAGCCGGTCGCCAGCACTACAACGACAACCTCAAGGGTAAGTGGGTCCTGACCGCTGGCCTGGGCGGCATGGGCGGTGCCCAGCCTCTGGCCGCGACACTGGCCGGTGCCTGCTCGCTGAACATCGAATGCCAGCAGGTCAGCATCGATTTCCGTCTGAAAAGCCGCTATGTCGATGAGCAAGCCAAAGACCTCGACGACGCGCTGGCGCGTATCGACAAGTACACCAAAGAAGGCAAGGCGATCTCCATCGCGCTGCTTGGTAACGCGGCTGAAATCCTGCCGGAACTGGTCAAGCGCGGTGTGCGTCCGGACATGGTCACCGACCAGACCAGCGCCCACGATCCACTGAACGGCTACCTGCCGGCTGGCTGGACCTGGGACCAGTACCGTGCTCGCGCCAAGACTGAACCTGCCGCTGTGATCAAGGCCGCCAAGCAATCGATGGCCGTTCACGTCAAAGCGATGCTGGACTTCCAGAAAATGGGCGTGCCGACCTTCGACTACGGCAACAACATCCGTCAGATGGCCCAGGAAGAAGGCGTGGAAAACGCATTCGACTTCCCAGGCTTCGTACCGGCCTACATCCGTCCGCTGTTCTGCCGCGGTATCGGCCCGTTCCGTTGGGCTGCGCTGTCAGGCAACGCTGAAGACATCTACAAGACCGACGCTAAAGTAAAAGAGCTGATCCCGGACGACGCCCACCTGCACAACTGGCTGGACATGGCGCGCGAGCGCATCAGCTTCCAGGGCCTGCCGGCACGTATCTGCTGGGTTGGCCTGGGCCTGCGCGCCAAGCTGGGCCTGGCGTTCAACGAAATGGTACGTAGCGGTGAGCTGTCCGCGCCAATCGTGATCGGCCGCGACCACCTGGACTCCGGCTCGGTATCGAGCCCGAACCGCGAAACCGAATCGATGCAAGACGGTTCCGACGCCGTGTCCGACTGGCCACTGCTCAACGCCCTGCTCAACACCGCGAGCGGCGCGACCTGGGTGTCCCTGCACCACGGCGGCGGCGTCGGCATGGGCTTCTCCCAGCACTCGGGCATGGTGATCGTCTGCGACGGTACTGACGAAGCGGCCGAGCGTATCGCTCGCGTGCTGCACAACGACCCGGCCACTGGCGTTATGCGTCACGCCGATGCCGGTTACCAGATCGCCATCGACTGCGCCAAGGAGCAAGGGCTGAACCTGCCGATGATTACCGGCAAGTAACACCTGATCCGTGGGAGCTGCTTTTATGTGAGAGCGAGCCCGCTCGCTCTCACTGGCCAGGCAGCGGCATAGCGCAACACCAGACCGTTTGATCCTGCCGTTTCGAGCAGGACGCTGTCACCGAACAAAAGCTGAATGTCGGTCGCGCTGCGGCGCAGGCCTGATTGGACGTGGACAGGGCTGGATGCCTCTTGACTGCCGTAAGCCAATTCATGATTAGGAGCGTCACAACAATGAAATCGAACAAGACCCTGCTGACCACATTGCTTTCCATGGGCCTGCTGGCCAGCGCTGGCGCCACTCAGGCGGCGGGTTGGTGCGAGTCGGGCAAACCGGTGAAATTCGCCGGTTTGAACTGGGAAAGCGCCATGTTGCTGACCGACGTGATGCAAGTCGTGCTGGAGAAAGGCTACGACTGCAAGACTGACAGCCTGCCGGGTAACTCCATCACCATGGAAAACGCCCTGAGCAGCAACGATATTCAAGTGTTTGCCGAAGAGTGGGTCGGCCGCAGCGAAGTCTGGAACAAGGCTGAGAAAGCCGGCAAGGTCGTCGGTGTCGGTGCACCTGTCGTGGGTGCCGTCGAGGGCTGGTACGTGCCGCGCTACGTGATCGAAGGCGACGCCAAGCGCAAGCTGGAAGCCAAGGCGCCGGACCTGAAAAACATTGCTGACCTGGGCAAATACTCGGCGGTGTTCAAGGACGCCGAAGAGCCATCCAAGGGCCGTTTCTACAACTGTCCGGCCGGCTGGACCTGCGAGCTGGACAACAGCGAAATGCTGAAAAGCTACGGCCTGGAAAGCACCTACACCAACTTCCGCCCAGGCACCGGCCCGGCGCTGGATGCCGCGGTGCTGTCGAGCTACAAGCGTGGCGAGCCGATCCTGTTCTACTACTGGTCGCCAACGCCGCTGATGGGCCAGATCGACGCGGTGAAACTCGAAGAGAAACCAGGCGTGAACAAGACTGTGACCATCAAGGTCGGCCTATCCAAGACTTTCCACGACGAAGCCCCGGAACTGGTGGCCGTGCTGGAAAAGGTCAACGTGCCAATCGACCTGCTGAACCAGAACCTTGGGCGCATGAGCAAAGAGCGGATCGAATCACCAAAACTGGCCAAGATCTTCCTGAAGGAACATCCTGAAGTCTGGCACGCGTGGGTGAGCGAAGACGCAGCCAAGAAAATCGACGCGGCCTTGTAGGTTGGGCTTCTCCGACTGCTGGCAACGGCAGTCGGACGCTTGATCGCAACCCCTTGATTGAGAGTCTCTTATGTTTCCCGAAAGCTTTACCTTTTCCATCGCCGACTGGGTCAACAGTTGGGTCGATTCGCTGGTCACCAACTACGGCGACGTATTTCGCAGCATCTCCGACACCCTCCTGTGGGCCATCGTCAATCTTGAAGGGCTGCTGCGTGCAGCGCCCTGGTGGCTGATGCTGGCGATCGTGGCGGGCGTGGCCTGGCACGCGACCCGTAAAGTCGTGACCACGTCAGTGATCGTCGGCCTGCTGTTCCTGGTGGGGGCGGTCGGCCTCTGGGACAAGCTGATGCAGACCCTGGCGCTGATGATGGTGGCGACGATCATTTCGGTGTTGATCGGCATACCACTGGGCATTCTCTCGGCACGCAGCAATCGCCTGCGTTCGGTGCTGATGCCGTTGCTGGACATCATGCAGACCATGCCGAGCTTCGTGTACCTGATCCCGGTGCTGATGCTGTTTGGCCTGGGCAAGGTCCCGGCGATTTTCGCCACCGTGATCTACGCCGCGCCGCCGCTGATCCGCCTGACCGACCTGGGCATTCGCCAGGTCGACGGCGAAGTGATGGAAGCGATCAACGCCTTCGGTGCCAACCGCTGGCAGCAACTGTTCGGCGTGCAACTGCCGCTGGCCCTGCCGAGCATCATGGCGGGCATCAACCAGACCACCATGATGGCCCTGTCGATGGTAGTGATTGCCTCGATGATCGGTGCCCGTGGCCTGGGTGAAGACGTGCTGGTGGGGATTCAGACCCTCAACGTCGGACGTGGCCTCGAAGCCGGTCTGGCGATCGTGATTCTGGCTGTGGTGATCGACCGCATTACACAGGCGTATGGTCGCGCACGGCATGAGGTGAGCAAATGAACAACGCAACCGTGAGCAAGATCGAAGTCAAAAACGTCTTCAAGATTTTCGGCAACCGTTCCAAGGACGCGCTGGCCATGGTCGGCCAGGGCAAGACCAAGGATCAGGTGCTGGCCGAAACCGGCTGCGTGGTCGGCGTGAACGACCTGTCGCTGAGCATCGGCAGCGGCGAGATCTTCGTGATCATGGGCCTGTCGGGTTCCGGCAAGTCGACCCTGGTACGCCACTTCAACCGCCTGATCGACCCGACCAGCGGTGCGATCCTGGTGGACGGCGTGGACATCCTGCAATACGACATGGAAGCCCTGCGCGAATTTCGCCGGCGCAAGATCAGCATGGTCTTCCAGAGCTTCGGCCTGTTGCCGCACAAGAGCGTGCTGGACAACGTCGCCTACGGCCTGAAAATCCGTGGCGAAAGCAAAGCCATGTGCGCCGAGCGTGCGCTGCACTGGATCAATACCGTGGGCCTCAAGGGTTACGAAAACAAATACCCGCATCAGCTTTCCGGTGGCATGCGCCAGCGTGTGGGCCTGGCTCGCGCCCTGGCGGCGGACACCGACATCATCCTGATGGACGAAGCGTTCAGTGCCCTCGATCCGCTGATTCGCGCGGAGATGCAGGACCAGCTGCTGGAACTGCAAAAGACCCTGCACAAGACCATCGTCTTCATCACCCACGACCTCGACGAGGCCGTGCGCATCGGCAACCGCATCGCAATCCTCAAGGACGGCCGCCTGATCCAGGTCGGCACGCCGAGAGAGATCCTGCACTCGCCGGCGGATGAGTATGTCGACCGCTTTGTGCAGCGTCGGGCGGCGGTGGTTTAAGGGAATTGTGGTGGCTGGGCGGGCCCCTTCGCGGGCAAGCTCGCTCCCACAGTGGATCTCCGGTGTTCACAAAACCCTGTGGGAGCGGGCTTGCCCGCGAAGGCGTCAGTGAAGCTGTATCAATATTCAGGTTGTTCGCAGAGGTTGAAGATGTCCCGGGCTGAAAAAATCGTTATCACCCAAGCGCAGGTCACTTGGCAGGATGTGGTCGCCGTCGCTCGTCATGGCGCGCAGCTTGAGCTGTCGGCGCCGATCTGGGCGCGCATCGAAAACGCCCAGGCCATCGTCCAGCGCATCGTCACCAGCGGCGAACGTGCCTACGGCATCAACACCGGCCTGGGCGCGCTGTGCAACGTCTCGCTGCAGGACGAGCAACTCAGCCAGTTGTCGCGCAATACCTTGCTCAGCCACGCCTGCGGCGTTGGTGCACCACTGGCCGACGAGCAGACCCGTTCGATCATGTGCGCCGCCATCGTCAACTACAGCCACGGCAAATCCGGCCTGCACCGTCAGGTCGTCGAAGCGCTGCTGGCGCTGCTCAACCGCGGCATCACCCCGCAGGTGCCGTCCCAGGGTTCCGTGGGCTACCTGACCCACATGGCCCACATCGGCATCGCGCTGCTGGGCGTGGGCAATGTCAGCTATCGCGGGCAGATCGTTGCCGCGCAACAGGCGCTGGCCGAAGAAGGCCTGCAACCGGTCAAGCTCGGTGCCAAGGACGGTTTGTGCCTGGTCAACGGCACGCCGTGCATGACCGGCCTGAGCTGCCTGGCCATTGCCGACGCTACGCGCCTGCTGGAATGGGCCGACGTGATCGGCGCCATGAGCTTCGAAGCCCAGCGCGGGCAGATCGACGCGTTCGATGCCGAGATCATCGCACTCAAGCCGCACCCTGGCATGCAACAGGTCGGGATCAACCTGCGCGCCTTGCTGGACGGCAGTGAAGTGATTGCCCAGAGCAAAGGCATTCGCACGCAAGATGCCCTGAGTATTCGTTCGATCCCGCAAGTGCACGGCGCTGCGCGCGATCAACTTGTGCACGCGACCCGGCAGATCGAAACCGAACTCAACGGCGCCACCGACAACCCGCTGGTGCTGGGCACTGCGGACAACTATCGAGTGGTGTCCCAGGCCAACCCCCACGGCCAGTCCGTGGCCATGGCCGCGGACCTGCTGGCGATTGCCATGGCGGAAATCGGCTCGATTGCCGAACGTCGCCTGGACCGCTTGATCAACCCGCACGTCAGCGGCTTGCCGGCGTTCCTGGTGGCCAACCCGGGGGTGAACTCCGGGATGATGATCGTGCAATACGTGGCCGCTTCCCTGTGCGCGGAGAACCGCCAGCTGGCGCAACCGGCGGTGCTGGATAACTACGTGACGTCGGGCCTGCAGGAAGATCACCTGAGCCTTGGCACCAACGCAGCGCTGAAGCTGCATCGCGCCCTGGAAAACTGCACGCAGATCCTCGCCATCGAGTACCTGTTGGCGGCCCAGGCGTTTGAATTCTTGAAAGAACAACGCTTCGGCGCGGGCACCGATGCCGCTTGGCGTCTGCTGCGCGAGCGCGTTCCGGCTTACGACCAGGACCGTTGGCTGGCGCCGGACATTGCCGCCGCTGCCGGCGTTCTGAAAGACCCTGCTTTGCTGAAAAAAACCTTACCGAACTTGAACTGATTTCCATACAAGACCAGCGTGCCAAGGCGCCAGCCCCCTTAAAAGGGGGGAAGCGACGGACAACGGATATTTCCGGAGCGTCTGGTAGTTAACAACAAACTCTCAAAAGGAGAATGAACATGACTGCGCTTAATTTGATTCCCGGCCAACTGAGCCTTGCCCAACTGCGTGATGTCTATCAGCAACCGGTCAAACTGACCCTCGATCACAGCGCTGCAGCTCAGATCGAAGCCAGCGTGGCTTGCGTGGAGCAGATCCTAGCCGAGAACCGCACCGCCTACGGCATCAACACCGGTTTCGGCCTGCTGGCCTCGACCCGCATCGCCAGCGAAGACCTGGAAAACCTGCAGCGCTCGCTGGTGCTGTCCCACGCCGCCGGTGTCGGCCAGCCGATCAGCGACGAACTGGTGCGCCTGATCATGGTGCTCAAGGTCAACAGCCTGAGCCGTGGTTTCTCCGGCATACGCCGTGTGGTGATCGACGCGCTGATCGCCCTGATCAACGCCGAGGTGTACCCGCACATTCCACTGAAAGGTTCGGTGGGTGCTTCCGGTGATCTGGCGCCTCTGGCCCACATGTCGCTGGTGCTGCTGGGCGAAGGCAAGGCACGCTACAAAGGCGAGTGGATGGAAGCCACCGAAGCGCTGAAAGTTGCCGGCCTGACCCCGCTGACCCTGGCCGCGAAAGAAGGCCTGGCGCTGCTCAACGGTACCCAGGTGTCCACTGCTTTCGCCCTGCGCGGCCTGTTCGAAGGTGAAGACCTGTTCGCCGGTGCCCTGGCACTGGGCGGCCTGACCGTGGAAGCGGTACTGGGCTCGCGCTCGCCGTTCGACGCCCGCATCCACGCGGCCCGTGGCCAGAGAGGCCAGATCGACGCGGCCGCCGCTTATCGCGATCTGCTCGGCGAGCGCAGCGAAGTCTCCGACTCCCATGAAAACTGCGAGAAGGTCCAGGACCCGTATTCCCTGCGTTGCCAGCCGCAAGTCATGGGCGCCTGCCTGACCCAGTTCCGTCAGGCCGCCGAAGTGCTGGCGATCGAAGCCAACGCCGTATCGGACAACCCGCTGGTGTTCGCCGCGGAAGGTGACGTGATTTCCGGCGGTAACTTCCACGCCGAACCGGTGGCCATGGCCGCCGACAACATGGCCCTGGCCATCGCCGAAATCGGCTCCCTGAGCGAACGCCGCATCTCGCTGATGATGGACAAGCACATGTCGCAACTGCCGCCGTTCCTGGTGGCCAACGGCGGCGTGAACTCCGGCTTCATGATCGCCCAGGTGACCGCCGCGGCACTGGCCAGCGAAAACAAGGCGCTGTCCCATCCGCACTCGGTGGACAGCCTGCCGACCTCCGCCAACCAGGAAGACCACGTGTCGATGGCGCCGGCGGCTGGCAAGCGTCTGTGGGAAATGGCCGAAAACACCCGTGGCATTCTCGCCGTGGAATGGCTGGCCGCGGTTCAGGGCCTGGACCTGCGCAACGGTCTGAAGACTTCGCCAAAACTGGAAAAGGCCCGCGCCATCCTGCGCAACGAAGTGCCGTTCTATGAGAAGGACCGCTTCTTTGCGCCGGACATCAATGCCGCGACCGAGCTGTTGGCTTCGCGTTGCCTGAACGAGCTGGTTTCGGCGAAGTTGCTGCCGAGCCTGTAAAGGTTCCAATGTAGGAGCTGCCGCAGGCTGCGATCTTTTGATCTTGTTTTTTAAAAGATCGCAGCCTCGTTGCACTCGACAGCTCCTACAGGAGGCGATTCGGTTTTGCGTCGCATAAAAATAATCAAGGACGAGCAATGCAACAGCCAGCAAAGGGTTTGAAACGCGGGCTCTCTGCCGACTTTTTCTCATCGATAACCTAACGGAGGCCAAGGATGAAAACGCTCTGGCAACACTGTCACGTCGCAACCATGGCGCAAGGCGTCTACTCGATCATCGAGGATGCGGCCATCGTGACGTCAGGCGCGCTCATTGAGTGGATCGGCCCGCGCGCTGAACTGCCGGCGGGGGATTACCCGGCCGTCAACGATCTTGAAGGCGCCTGGGTCACCCCGGGACTGATCGACTGCCACACCCACACGGTGTTCGGCGGTAACCGCAGCGGTGAATTCGAAAAGCGCCTGCAAGGCGTCAGCTACGCGGAAATCGCCGCCAGCGGTGGTGGCATCGCCAGCACCGTGCGCGCCACCCGCGCGGCCAGTGAAGACGAACTGTTCGCCAGTGCCGCCAAGCGCCTGAAAAGCCTGATGCGCGATGGCGTCACCAGCATCGAAATCAAGTCCGGCTACGGCCTGGACCTGACCAACGAGCGCAAGATGCTGCGTGTGGCCCGTCGCCTCGGTGCCGAACTGCCCGTCAGCGTGCGCAGCACTTGTCTGGCCGCTCACGCCTTGCCGCCGGAATACACCGATCGCGCCGACGACTACATCGATCACATCTGCGCTGACATGCTGCCGGCCCTGGCGGCCGAAGGGCTGGTAGACGCGGTGGATGCATTCTGTGAATACCTGGCGTTCTCGCCGGCGCAGGTCGAGCGCGTATTCATCACCGCCCGGGAACTGGGCTTGCCGGTGAAGCTGCACGCCGAGCAATTGTCCTCGCTGCACGGTTCGAGCCTGGCGGCGCGTTACCACGCGTTGTCCGCCGATCACCTGGAATTCATGACCGAAGACGACGCCATCGCCATGGCTGAGTCCGGTACCGTCGCGGTGTTGCTGCCCGGAGCCTTTTACTTCCTGCGCGAAACCCAATTGCCGCCGATGGATGCCCTGCGCAAGCACGGCGTGAAAATCGCCATCGCCAGCGACCTCAACCCGGGCACCTCACCGGGACTGTCGTTGCGCCTGATGCTGAACATGGCCTGCACCTGCTTCCGCATGACCCCGGAAGAGGCCTTGGCGGGTGCCACGATTCACGCCGCTACCGCGCTGGGCATGGCCGATACCCACGGCTCGCTGGAGGCCGGCAAGGTCGCGGATTTCGTCGCCTGGCAAATCGATCGTCCGGCCGACCTGTCGTACTGGCTGGGCGGCGACCTGGAAAAACGCGTCGTGCGCCACGGCGTCGAGACAAATCTGTAGGAGAGCCGTTGTGGATAAGGTACTTAACTTCAAACAAGGCCGCGTACCGCTGCTGATCAGCATGCCCCACGCCGGTGTGCGTCTGACCCCGACAGTCGAGGCCGGCCTGATCCCCCAGGCGAAAAGCCTGCCGGACACCGACTGGCACATTCCGCAGTTGTATGACTTCGCCGCTGAACTGGGCGCCAGTACCCTGGCAGCCGAATACTCGCGGTTCGTCATAGACCTGAACCGTCCGTCTGACGACAAGCCGCTGTACGCGGGCGCGACCACCGGCCTGTATCCGGCCACGCTGTTCGACGGCGTGCCGTTGTTCCGTGAAGGGCTGGAGCCTTCGAAAGAAGAGCGTGCGACCTATCTGGAAAAGATCTGGACGCCGTACCACAGCACCCTGCAGCAGGAACTGGCGCGACTGAAGGCCGAGTTCGGCTACGCGCTGCTGTTCGATGCACACTCGATCCGCTCGATCATCCCGCACTTGTTCGATGGCAAGCTGCCGGACTTCAACCTCGGCACCTTCAATGGCGCCAGTTGCGATCCTCAGCTGGCGACCCGACTGGAAGCCATCTGCGCACGCCACGACAACTACACCCATGTGTTGAACGGACGCTTCAAGGGCGGCCACATCACCCGTCATTACGGCAACCCGGGCGAGAACATCCACGCAGTGCAACTGGAACTCGGGCAGTGCACCTATATGGAAGAGTTCGAGCCGTTCCGTTATCGGGCGGATCTGGCGGAGCCTACGCAGGTGGTGTTGAAGGAGTTGCTGCAAGGGCTGCTGGCCTGGGGCGAGAAGCACTACAACGCTTAATGCTTGGTATATAACCCTGTGGGAGCGAGCTTGCTCGCGATAGCTGTCTGTCAGTTACATCTATGTCGACTGATCCACCGCCATCGCGAGCAAGCTCGCTCCCACAGGTATGTGTTTATCTTGAAAGCGCGTCGGAACAGTCGCCACCGTGCAAAACACGGTCGCCACAGGTCGCTTTTACCGCTCGTCTGCTGCGTATTGTTCTGGCCATGGTGCACAAAGACACCGGCCCGACAATAATCCTGCCGCACGAGATCATCCTGATGAAAAGACTGTTCGCCCGCTGTCTCTCAATCTTCTGCGGCACCGCTCTCCTGAGCACCAGCGTCCTGGCCGCTGACGATCCCTCCTGCAAGACCGTGCGCATGGGTGTGGTCAACTGGACCGACGTGATCGCCACCAGTGGCATGGCCGATGTGCTGCTCAACGGTCTGGGCTACGAAAGCAAGCAAACCAGCGCTGTGCAGCAAATCATTTTCGCCGGCATCCGTGACAAGCGCCTCGACATCTTCCTCGGTTACTGGAAACCGGCGATGGACAAGAACATCGCACCCTTCTTGGCTGCCAATCAGGTGAAGGTCATGGACAAGCCGAGCCTGGCCGATGCCCAGGCCACCCTCGCGGTCCCTGACTACGTGGCAGCGGCCGGCCTGAAAACCTTCGCCGATATCGCCAGGTTCAAAGACCAGCTCGGCGGCAAGATCTACGGTATCGAGCCGGGCAGCGGTGCCAACACCACGATCAAGACGATGATCGAGACCAATCACTTCGGCCTCAAGGACTTCAAACTGATCGAGTCCGGTGAGGCCGGGATGCTGGCGGCCGTGCAGCGGGCGGTGAATCGCAAGGAGTTCGTGGTATTCGTCGGCTGGACCCCGCACCCGATGAACATCAACATGAAGATCGACTACCTGACCGGCAGCGAAGACGTGTATGGGCCGAACGAAGGTGCGGCGACCGTATCCACCGTCACCGCCCCGGATTACGCCGAGCGCTGCCCGAACGTCAATCGGTTGCTGGAGAACCTGACGTTCACCGCTGCCCAGGAAAGCCAGCTGATGGTACCGATCATGGAGCGCCAAACGGCTCAGGATGTCGCCAGAAAATGGCTGCGCGAGCATCCCGAAGACCTGCAGCGCTGGCTGGCGGGTGTCAGCAGTTTCGATGGCAAGGACGGCGTGGCGGCGGTTCAGGCCAGCCTGAAGAACTGACCCCCGTCTGATTTGTGCAAGACCTGTGGGAGCGAGCCTGCTCGCGAAGGCGGTCTGACAGTCAACATTGATGTTGGAAGTGCCGGCCTCTTCGCGAGCAGGCTCGCTCCCACAGGGTGGGTCCCACACCTTTCCCTGAACGGGCACCCGGCTCATGGCTTCTTACCCGCTTTCCAGACAGATGACGGCATTCGTCGAGAAAACCGTCAGTTTCAACAGCACCGACAGCAGCCTCGCCGGATTGCGCCAGGCCTACAGCGAGATGTGCCGGGCGTTTACTCCGGCACGTCCCGCCGGGTTGTATGTGGTCGACTTCGTGTTGTCCGGCGTTGCCGTCCGTTCCTATCAGCCACCGGCCAGCAGTACGTCGTGCATCGTTTACCTGCATGGTGGCGGCTGGGTGGTGGGGGACCTGGACTCCCACGATTTCATCTGCGCCGAATTGGCATCGACACTCGGTGTGCTGGTGATCGCCGTCGACTATCGCCGGGCACCGGAGCATCCTTTTCCCGCTGCGTTCGATGATTGCCTGAAGGTCTGGCGAGCGCTGCGCACCGGGCCGTTTCAACTCGATCCGGAGCGCATGCTGGTGGCCGGTGACAGTGCCGGTGGCAATCTCGCAGCAGCGTTGTGCCTGGCACTGCGCGATGCCGGCGAGCCGTTGCCGTGCGCGCAGGTTCTGATCTATCCGGGGTTGGGCGGCGATCACCGGCTGCCATCGCGCAGCGAGTGCATCGACGCGCCGTTACTCAGCAGCAGTGACGTCGATTGCTATCACGCCCTTTACCTGCAGGGCACCCGCCATCCGAGCGCCTACGCCATGCCGTTGCTCGCCACGGATTTCAGGGGATTGCCACCGGCATGGATCGCCGTGGCGCAATTCGACCCGTTGCGTGATGACGGCGTGCGGTATGCCAAGCGACTGAACGCTGCGGGCGGGACTGCCACGCTGTATGTCGGCGAGGGCCTGGTTCATGGCTGTTTGCGGGCCCGCGGGCAGGTGGCCGAGGTCGATGAGCTGTACCAGACCCTGTTCGGATACCTGGCGGCTAAACTCTGACTCCCCAGGGGCATGCTCATAGACGTAATTCGGGTTTATGATGCCGGACGGCAGAATAATAGAAGTCCCCCCAGGGATGACCTCGACCCCTTACGGAGTGCGCAATGCAGACTTTGTACCCGCAGATCAAACCCTACGCCCGGCACGATCTGGCCGTCGACGAGACCCACACGCTGTATGTCGACGAAAGCGGTTCACCGGAAGGTTTGCCGGTGGTGTTCATACACGGCGGCCCCGGTGCCGGATGTGATGCCCAGAGTCGTTGCTTCTTCGATCCCAACCTGTATCGCATCGTTACCTTCGACCAGCGCGGCTGTGGTCGCTCCACTCCCCACGCCAGCCTGGAAAACAACACGACCTGGGATCTGGTCGCCGACCTGGAGCGGATTCGCCAGCACCTGGGCATCGACAAATGGGTGCTGTTTGGCGGCTCCTGGGGTTCGACCCTGGCGCTGGCCTATGCGCAAACCCATCCTGAGCGTGTACACGGTCTGATCCTGCGCGGGATTTTTCTGTGCCGTCCGCAGGAAATCGAATGGTTCTATCAGGCTGGCGCGAGCCGTCTGTTCCCCGATTACTGGCAGGACTACATCGCGCCGATCCCGCTGGATGAGCGCGGCGACTTGCTTACCGCGTTCCACAAGCGTCTGGTCGGCAACGACCAGATTGCCCAGATGCACGCGGCCAAGGCCTGGTCCACCTGGGAGGGTCGTACTGCGACCCTGCGTCCTAACCCGCTGGTGGTCGATCGCTTCTCCGAGCCACAGCGTGCATTGTCGATTGCCCGCATCGAATGCCACTACTTCAGCAACCACGCCTTCCTGGAGCCGAACCAGTTGATCCGCGACATGGGCAAGATCGCCCATTTGCCCGGCGTGATCATCCATGGCCGCTATGACGTGATCTGCCCGCTGGATAACGCCTGGGAATTGCATCAAGCCTGGCCGAACAGCGAACTGCAGGTCATCCGCGATGCCGGTCATGCCGCTTCCGAACCGGGCATCACCGACGCGCTGGTCCGCGCCGCCGATCAGATGGCCCGGCGTCTGCTCGACCTGGCGCCTGACGAGGCATGAAGGGCCTGCTGCAACGGGTGCGTGGCGCGCGAGTCGAGGTTGCCGGCGAAGTCGTGGGTGCCGTTGATCAGGGATTGCTGGTTCTGGTGGCCGTTGAACCAGACGATACGCGGGCCAGCGCCGACAAACTTCTTAATAAACTGCTTAACTATCGGGTGTTCAGTGACGCTGAGGGCAAGATGAATCTGTCCCTGGCGGATGTGGGCGGCGGACTGCTGCTGGTCTCTCAGTTCACCCTGGCTGCCGATACCAGAAGCGGGCTGCGTCCGGGTTTCTCGACTGCGGCCCCTCCGGCCTTGGGTGAGGAATTGTTCGACTATCTATTAAGCAAAGCGAAACAGGTGCATGGCACTGTGGCATCAGGTAGATTCGGCGCGGATATGCAGGTGCACCTGGTCAATGATGGCCCGGTCACCTTCCTGTTACAGACCTGAAAGCGCTTGAAACAAGTTTTTACGCTCATTTCGACTGAAAACAGGGCTTTGTCGCGATAAATACTTTGTTACCCCTGATGCGTTGTAACGCGGCCTACTAGATAATCGCGCGCTACGGGGATCAGCGTTCGTTGGTCCATTTTGACTTAGGTAGAGACTTGTCTGGATCCGATTGGGGAATCATTTCGCCCCAGCGGAGTCGGAACAATGCTCGCCAACTTGGCAAGAGTGGTTTGCAAGGGCGGTTTTTTCAGACCGTACACCGTGCAGACCCTTTAACTGGCCGTTGGTTTTTTGATCTGTTTTCGGCGAGGGTTGCTCGTGATTGTTAGTCCCTGTAACGCACCAAAATTGTCTGTCAAACGGTTACGCAGCGCCCTGGTAGCGGGCTCTGCACTGCTCTGCCTGCTCAGCGCCGGCCAGCTTTGGGCATTCAGTCTGGATGATGTATCGGCCAAGGCAAAAGAGCTGGCCGCGCAGAAATACGAAGCGCCGCGCAGTAACCTGCCGAACGAGTTCCGCGAAATGAAGTTCGCGGACTACCAGAAAATTCGTTTTCTGACGGAAAAAGCCGAATGGGCTGATCAGAAGACGCCGTTCAAGCTGTCCTTCTATCACCAGGGCATGCACTTCGATACGCCGGTGAAAATCAACGAAATCACGGCGAACACCGTCGAAGAGATCAAATACGATCCAAGTCGTTTCGACTTCGGCGATGTGAAGTTCGACCCGAAAGCCACCGAGCAACTGGGCTACGCCGGTTTCCGTGTGCTGTACCCGGTCAACAAGGCCGACAAGCAAGACGAAATCATGACCATGCTCGGCGCCAGCTACTTCCGCGTCGTCGGCAAAGGTCACGTCTATGGCTTGTCCGCTCGCGGCATGGCCATCGATACCGCCTTGCCGTCCGGCGAAGAATTCCCGCGTTTTCGCGAATTCTGGATTCAACAGCCCAAGCCGGGCGACAAGCACCTGGTGATCTTCGCCCTGCTGGACTCTCCGCGTGCCACCGGTGCCTATCGCCTGACCCTGCGTCCGGGCAGCGACACCATCGTCGACGTCAAGGCGCAGATGTTCCTGCGTGACAAGGTCGGCAAACTGGGCATCGCCCCGTTGACCAGCATGTTCCTGTTCGGCGCCAACCAGCCGTCGAAAGTACTGAACTACCGCCGCGAACTGCACGACTCCAGCGGCCTGGCGATCCATGCCGGCAACGGCGAGTGGATCTGGCGTCCGCTGAACAATCCGAAACACCTGGCGGTGAGCAACTTCAGCGTGGAAAACCCGCGCGGCTTCGGCCTGCTGCAACGTGGCCGCGACTTCAGCCACTACGAAGACCTCGACGACCGCTACGACAAGCGCCCAAGCGCCTGGATCGAGCCGAAGGGGGACTGGGGCAAGGGCACCGTCGACCTGGTCGAGATTCCGACCGCCGACGAAACCAACGACAACATCGTGGCCTTCTGGAACCCGGAAAAATTGCCGGAACCTGGCCAGCCGCTCGATGTCGCTTATCGTATGCACTGGACCATGGACGAAGCGGCGATTCACGCGCCGGACAGTGCCTGGGTCAAGCAGACCCTGCGTTCGACCGGTGACGTCAAGCAGTCCAACCTGATTCGTCAGCCCGATGGCAGCGTTGCCTACCTGGTGGACTTCGAAGGTCCGTCCCTGGCGGCATTGCCGGCCGATGCCGAGGTTCGCAGTCAGGTCAGCATCGGCGACAACGCCGAGCTGGTAGAAAACAGCGTGCGCTACAACCCTGAAACCAAGGGCTGGCGCCTGACCCTGCGGATGAAGATCAAGGATCCGGGCAAGTCCACCGAGATGCGTGCTGCGCTGGTGCAGAACATCGTGCCGGCGGACCTGGCCAAGACGTCGATTCCGTCGTCCAACTCGTCGGTTGCCAAGGCCGACAAGGTTGCCGCCAAGCAACAAGAGAAAGCGGACAAGGAAGCCAGGCAAGCAGAGGCCAAGCAGGCTGAAGCGAAGCCTGTTGCAGATGCCAAGGACAAGGCCAATAAAGACGCCAAGCAGCCTGTCGCTGCCGACGCGGCCCCAGCCACACCGGAATCGGCGCCGACTGAAGAAGTCCTGACCGAGACCTGGAGCTATCAGTTGCCTGCCGATGAGTAACTCTCAAGTACGGCCAGAAACTCTTTCCGAGTATCTGGCGCATCTGCCGATGACCGACGAGCAGCGCGCGGAACTCGCGGGCTGCCAGTCTTTCAGCGAATTGCACGAACGCCTGTCGTCTTCGACGTTCGACGCCCCGACCGAAGCCGCCCAGGCTTCGGTCGGCAAACGCCTGACCCTGAGCACCGCCGAAGAGCTGCAGGACGCGGAAATGCTGGTGCTCGACGCCAACGGCCGGGTCTGCCTCAAGGCGACCCCGCCGATCCGGCGGACCAAGGTCGTGCCGGAGCCGTGGCGCACCAACATTCTGGTGCGTGGCTGGCGGCGGATGACCGGTCGTACCAACCCGCCGAAGCCGCCGAAGGACGAGCGTGTACTGCCGGCTGCGCGCTGGCGTACTGTCGGTTCGATCCGTCGCTACATTCTGTTGCTGCTGATGCTCGGCCAGACCATCGTCGCCGGTTGGTACATGAAAGGCATCATGCCGTACCAGGGCTGGTCGTTCGTCGACCTCAACGAAGTGCTGCACCAACCGCTGCTGCAAACCGCCACGCAAGTGCTGCCGTACGCCTTGCAGACCAGCATCCTGATCCTGTTCGGGATTCTGTTCTGCTGGGTATCGGCCGGTTTCTGGACCGCGCTGATGGGCTTCCTCGAATTGCTGACCGGTCACGATAAATACCGTATCTCCGGTAAAAGTGCCGGTAACGAGCCGATTCCAAAGGATGCGCGCACCGCACTGGTGATGCCGATCTGCAACGAAGACGTGCCTCGGGTGTTCGCCGGCCTGCGGGCGACCTTCGAGTCGGTTGCGGCCACGGGTGACCTGGACCGCTTCGATTTCTTCGTTCTCAGCGACAGTAACGACGCCGATATCTGTGTTGCCGAGCAACAGGCCTGGCTGGACGTCTGCCGCGAAGCCGGTGGCTTCGGCAAGATCTTCTATCGCCGCCGTCGTCGTCGCGTAAAACGCAAGAGCGGCAACCTCGACGACTTCTGCCGTCGTTGGGGCGGTGACTACAAGTACATGGTCGTACTCGACGCCGACTCCGTGATGAGCGGCGAGTGCCTGACCAGTCTGGTGCGCCTGATGGAAGCGACGCCGGACGCCGGGATCATCCAGACCGCGCCACGGGCGTCGGGCATGGACACCCTGTATGCGCGCATGCAGCAGTTCGCCACTCGCGTGTATGGCCCGTTGTTCACAGCCGGCCTGCACTTCTGGCAACTGGGCGAGTCGCACTACTGGGGCCACAACGCGATCATCCGCATGAAGCCGTTTATCGATCACTGCGCCCTGGCGCCGTTGCCCGGTAAAGGCGCGTTCTCCGGTTCGATCCTGTCCCACGACTTCGTTGAAGCCGCGCTGATGCGCCGTGCCGGTTGGGGCGTGTGGATTGCCTACGATTTGCCGGGCAGCTATGAAGAACTGCCGCCGAACCTGCTGGACGAACTCAAGCGTGACCGTCGCTGGTGCCACGGCAACCTGATGAACTTCCGTCTGTTCCTGGTAAAAGGCATGCACCCGGTGCATCGCGCGGTGTTCCTGACCGGCGTGATGTCCTACCTGTCGGCGCCGCTGTGGTTCTTCTTCCTGGTGCTGTCGACCGCGCTGCTGGCGGTCAACACGCTGATGGAGCCGCAGTACTTCCTCGAACCGCGCCAGCTCTATCCGCTGTGGCCACAATGGCACCCGGACAAGGCGATTGCGCTGTTCTCGACCACCATCGTGCTGCTGTTCCTGCCGAAGCTGCTGAGCATCATCCTGATCTGGGCCAAGGGTGCGAAAGAGTTCGGCGGCAAGTTCAAGGTAACCTTGTCGATGCTGCTGGAGATGCTGTTCTCCATGCTGCTGGCGCCGGTGCGGATGATCTTCCACACCCGTTTCGTCCTCGCCGCGTTCCTCGGCTGGGCCGCGACCTGGAACTCGCCGCAGCGTGACGACGACTCCACGCCGTGGAGCGAAGCGATCAAGCGCCACGGTCCGCAAACCCTGCTGGGCTTCTTCTGGGCCCTGCTGGTGATCTGGCTGAACCCGAGCTTCCTGTGGTGGCTGGTGCCGATCGTCGGTTCGTTGATGCTGTCGATACCGGTGTCGGTGATCTCCAGCCGCGTGGGCCTGGGCCTGAAGTCCCGTGACGAGAGCCTGTTCCTGATTCCCGAGGAATACAATCCGCCACAGGCCTTGCTGGCCACCGACCAGTACACCCACGAAAACCGCTGGCACGCGCTGAGCGACGGCTTTGTCCGTTCGGTGGTCGACCCGCAGCAGAACGCCCTGGCGTGCTCGCTGGCGACCTCTCGGCACAATCAGGCTGAGCCGATCGAGTGGTTGCGCATCGAGCGGGTGCGGCACGCGATGAAGGTTGGACCTGAAGGCCTGACCAACAACGAGCGTGTGCAACTGCTGAGCGACCCGGTGGCATTGGCTCGCTTGCATGAACAGGTCTGGAGCGAAGGTCACCCGGATTGGCTGGGCGCCTGGCGCAAGTCGGTGAAGGCAGATCCCCATGCACCGTTGCTGCCGCTCAAGCCAATGAGCGAACAGCCTCAGTTGGCATGATAGAAAAACCCGCGAAAGCGGGTTTTTTTATGGCTTGAAGTTTGTTTTTGAGCTGCACCAGATTCTGTAACAGCGGTGTCTGGTCGATCGCTTTCGCGGGCAAGCCCGCTCCCACAGGGGACCGCATTTCAGTGTGGGAGCGGGCTTGCCCGCGAAGGCATCACCTCGGTCCTGAGTGAGCCGAGCTCTGCAGATCACCTCAAACCCTGAACTTGCCTACCAGCATCTGCAAATGCGTCCCCAGTCGTGCCAACTCAACGCTGGACGCTGCCGTCTCTTCACTGGCTGCCGAGGTCTGGTCCGACACATCCCGCACGTTCAGCACGCTGCGGTTGATCTCTTCGGCCACGGCGCTTTGCTGTTCGGCGGCAGCGGCGATCTGCTGGTTCATCGCCTGAATTGCCGAGACGGTGCGGGTGATGCTTTCCAGTGAGCCACCGGCGCGGCGGGTCAGTTCGACACTGCTGTCGGTCAGGGTGCGGCTGTTGTCCATGATGGTCGCCACTTGCTGCGTGCCGCTTTGCAGGCCGACGATCAGCTCTTCGATCTCTTCGGTGGATTTCTGGGTGCGCTGGGCCAGGCTGCGGACTTCGTCGGCGACCACGGCAAACCCACGTCCGGCTTCACCAGCTCGGGCGGCTTCAATCGCGGCGTTGAGCGCCAGCAGGTTGGTTTGCTGGGCCACGGATTTGATCACGTCGAGCACGCTGCCGATCTTGTCGCTTTCGCGCTTGAGTTCGCCCATGGCCTCGGTGGAGTGGCCGACTTCCGCGGCCAGGCGCTCGATCTGGGCGATGGCTTCGCCCACCACTTTGTCACCCTCACGGGCCTGCTGGTCGGCGGCGACGGCGGCTTCGGAGGCCTCTTCGGCGTTGCGCGCCACTTCCTGCACGGTGGCGGCCATTTCATTCATGGCGGTGGCGACCTGATCGGTCTCGACTTTCTGGCTGTTGACCCCGGCGCTGGTCTGCTCGGTGACTGCGGACAGCTCTTCAGCGGCGCTGGCAATCTGCGTGACGCCATCGCTGATGCCGCCGATCAGTTCGCGCAAGCCTTGGGTCATGCTCTGCATGGCGCGCTGCAACTGGCCGAGTTCGTCGCGACGCTGCGACGTCAGGTTGTGGGTCAGGTCGCCGCTGGCAACGCGCTCAGCGACAGCCAGGGTCTGGTTCAACGGAATGATGATCTGCCGGGTGATGGTCCAGGCGGCCAGCAGGCCGAAGGCGATGGCCAGAACGGTGGCAAGGGTCAGCATGTTCTTGGCGTGGGCGGCGTCGGTGTCACGCACGACGGTTTGCGAGACGGTGAGTTTCTGGCTCATGTCCAACAGGATGTCGCCTTGGGCGGACATGCGTACCAGGGCCTTGGCGCTGGCCACCTGGGAGTCGCGGAACTGGCTGACGGCGGCGCGGTAGGCCTTCAGTGAATCAGTCGCCTGTTGCAGGTTGGCGATGTGTTCTTCAGGCAGTTTGGCCGGCAGGCTCTCGAGGTTCTTCAGGGCGTTATCGATCGCGTCGAAGGCTGGCTGTTCGGCTTCGCTCTTGCCGCTGTAGGTGTAGCCGCGAACCTGGAAGCGCGCCTGCTGGATCAGTTTGCTCAGGTCGATCACGCTATTGAATGCTGCGACGCTGTCACCTTGCAGCATGGATTTTTCCACTTCGGCGACACGGGCCACGGCGTTGTCGGCGGTGGCGCCGAGTTTGCTGCGGGCATCTTCACGCTGGGCGCCGGCCTGGGTCATGTCGTTGAAGGCACGACGGTATTCGGCGACAGCGGCCAGTTGTTGATCGACCATGGCTGTGTCGGCCGGTTGTTCGATCAGGCTGCGGGCGGTCTGCAGCCCGCTTTCGAGTTTGCCCAGCAGATCGTTGACGGCACCGGGGCCTTGTTCACCACGACGCATCTCGTAATCCAGGCGTGCAATGCGCAGGTCTCTGGTCAGGTCGTTGAGGCTGGCGATGAACCCCAGTTTATCGCCACGGCTGGTGACGCCGCTCAAACCGCTCCAGCCGGTGAAGGTAATCAGCAGGGTCAGTAACAGCACCAGGCCGAAGCCGATCCCCAGCTTGCGTTTGACGCTGACGTTTCCCAGATTCTCGGCTAGCCATTGGTACATGCTGAAACTCCCCGGACCACAATTTGGTTTTATGGGGGTGTATCGGCAGGGGAACCTGAATCTGTAGGCGATGCCCGATGTACGGACGGATGATGACTTGTGGGAGCGGGCTTGCTCGCGAAAGCGGAGTGTCAGTCACTTCAATGCCGACTGATACACCGCCTTCGCGAGCAAGCCCGCTCCCACAGGGAATTGTGTCCGGGATTAGAAAAGGCGGGCCAGCAGTGCGGTCACGGCGGTTTCGACGCGCAGGATGCGCTCGCCCAGTTGTACCGGTTGCAGGCCGGATTTGCCCAGCAGGTCGATCTCGTAGGGAATCCAGCCACCCTCGGGGCCGATGGCCAGGGTCACCGGTTCGCTGAGTGCGCGAGGGCAGGGCGGGTAATTGCCGGGATGCCCCACCAGGCCAAGGGTGCCGTCGGTGATCGCCGGCAAACGGTCCTCGACGAACGGCTTGAAGCGCTTCTCGATCACGACTTCCGGCAGCACGCTGTCCCGGGCCTGTTCGAGGCCGAGGATCAATTGCTCGCGAATGGCCTCGGGCTCCAGGAAGGGGGTCTGCCAGAAGCTCTTCTCGACGCGATAGCTGTTGATCAACACGATACGTGGCACACCCATGGCCGCCACGGTCTGGAACACCCTGCGCAGCATCTTGGGGCGTGGCAGGGCCAATACCAGGGTCAATGGCAGCTTGGCCGGTGGCGGTTGCTCGAGGGTGACGCGCAATTCCGCTTCGTCGGTGTCCAGGCGCAGCACTTCAGCTGAGCCCATCAGCCCGCCGATCCGCCCGACGCGCATGCTGTCGCCCACTTCGCAGCGGTGGACTTCCTGCATGTGGGTCAGCCGGCGATCACGCAGGATCACCCGGTCGGCCGCAATGAAGTCGGCCTCTTCAAGGAGCAGCAGGTTCACGCTTGGGTCGCTGGCGGCTGGTCGTTGTGATCGTCAGCCGGTTGGTCTTCCGGATGGTCGCCACGTTTGCTGATCAGGCTGCTGAACAGAATGCCGATTTCGAACAACAGCCACATCGGCACGGCCAGCAGGGTCTGCGAGAAGATGTCCGGCGGCGTCAGGATCATGCCGACCACGAAGCAGCCGATGATCACGTATGGGCGGATTTTCTTCAGGTATTTGACGTCGACCACGCCGATCCACACCAGCAGCACCACGGCCACCGGGATCTCGAACGCCACGCCAAAGGCGAAGAACAGCGTCATGACGAAATCGAGGTAGCTGGTGATGTCGGTCATCATTTCCACGCCGGCCGGGGTGGCGGCGGCGAAGAATTTGAAGATCAGCGGGAACACCAGGAAATAGGCGAAGGCCATGCCGGCGTAGAACAGAAAGATGCTGGAGACCAGCAAGGGCACGGCAATGCGCTTTTCATGCTTGTACAGGCCCGGGGCGATGAAGCCCCAGATCTGGTGCAGGATCACCGGGATCGCCAAGAACAGCGAGACCATCATTGTCAGCTTCAGCGGCGTCAGGAACGGCGACGACACGTCGGTGGCAATCATCGTCGCGCCGGCGGGCAGGTACGCACGCAGCGGAGTCGAGACGAAGGTGTAGATCTGCTGGGTAAAGGCGAATAGGCCGGCGAAGATGATGAAAATCGCCGCTACGCAGCGCAGCAGTCGGGTACGCAACTCGGTGAGGTGCGAAACCAGCGGCATGTGCTGGTCGTTTTCAGGAAGATCGCTCATGGGGCTCGCGGCGGCAATGTTGGGTCATGAGGGGCCGGCGCAACGGGCGCAGCCGCAGGTGTAACGGGTTCAACCGGAGTGGTTGCAGCAACAATCGGCGCAGGCTCGACAGCCGCAACAGCAGGCGTTGTCGCGGCAGCGGGGGCAGTTGCTTGAATCGTCTGCGCACCCACATGCTCGACCGGCGTCGGCTCCTGCTGGGTCGGCGTGAAGATTTTCCGCGCCTCCTGCTCAAGCGACAGGATGTGTTCGTTGTGCAGTTGCCGACGAATCTCGTCGGCACCGATTTCACGTTCAACTTCCTGTTTGATTGCGTTGAAACTGCGCTTCAGGCGTCCGACCCACAGGCCAGCGGTGCGCGCAGCGCCCGGCAAGCGCTCGGGACCCAGCACCAGCAGGGCGACGAGGCCGACGAGCAGCAGTTCAGAGAAGCTGATACCAAACATTAGTCAGTGCTCACACGTCTTTGCGGATCGGCTCTTCGACTTTCTGTGCCTGCACGTCGATGGTGTGCGGCTGGTTCACAGTGGTCTGTGGCTGGACCGGTGGAACCGGTTGGGCCGGGGTCGCATTCGGGTCGGCCGGTTTTTCGTCGTCGTTCATGGCTTTCTTGAAGCCCTTGATCGATTCGCCGACGTCGGTGCCGAGGTTTTTCAATTTCTTGGTGCCGAATACCAGTACCACGACAACCAGGATGACGACCCAATGTTTCCAGTCAAAAATGCCCATGCTGCTGCTCCTCTCTAATAGTTATTCAGGCGGACGGGCGCGAGGCTTTCTCGGCGTGTCCGGAGAGACCGAAACGACGGTCCAGTTCATCGAGTACAGCCTGCGGATGCTGCCCCAATTGGGCGAGCATGACCATGCTGTGGAACCACAAATCGGCGGTTTCGTAGATCACATCGCTGCAGTCGCCGCTGACGGCGGCGTCCTTGGCAGCAATGATGGTCTCGACCGACTCTTCGCCGACTTTTTCCAGAATCTTGTTCAAACCCTTGTGATACAGGCTGGCGACATACGAGCTGTCGGCGGCGGCGCCTTTGCGCTCTTCCAGCACCTCGGCCAGGCGGGTCAGTGTGTCACTCATGTTTGTGCCCTGCGCAATAGATGGCATGCGGATCTTTAAGGACCGGGTCGACCGTTGTCCAGTCGCCGTTCTCGTAGACGCGATAGAAGCAGCTCTGGCGGCCGGTATGACAGGCGATGTCGCCGATCTGCTCGACCATCAGGATGATGACGTCGGCGTCGCAGTCCAGGCGCATCTCATGCAGGGTCTGCACGTGGCCGGACTCTTCGCCCTTGCGCCACAGCTTGCCACGCGAGCGCGACCAGTAGATGGCGCGGTTCTCGGCCGCCGTCAGTTCCAGTGCCTCGCGGTTCATCCAGGCCATCATCAGGACGCGCCCGGTCTTGTAGTCCTGGGCAATCGCCGGCACCAGGCCGTCGGCATCCCATTTGATCTCGTCCAGCCAGTTTTTCATCTTCGACTCCGACAGCGAGCCCGACACTTCATTAGTCAGGCTCAACGTTGAAACAGTGTGCCAGTGCGCAGCACAACTGGCTATCGGCGCACGACCAGATACAAACCGACGGCCATCATGATGCCGGCCGGCCAATAGGCCAACTGGTTCAGCGGTCCGCCCGCGGCGAGGATCGCTCCACCGGCCAGGTGCGCCGTGCCGAGCAGGCGCAGGAACCATTCGTCCCGGCGTCGGTGCCACGCTGGCGGCGGATCGTAGGCGTGGGGGTGGGACATGCGTTCGAGCAGGTCGCGGGCCATGTTGGCCAGGTGCGGGATCTGCTCGAACTGACTGTGCACGTTGCCGAGCAGGGCTTTGGGGCTGACCCGCTCGCGCATCCAGCGTTCGAGGAACGGCTGCGCGGTGTTCCACAGGTCCAGGTCCGGGTATAGCTGACGGCCCAGGCCTTCGATGTTCAACAAGGTTTTTTGCAGCAGAACCAACTGCGGTTGAACCTCCATGTTGAAGCGCCGAGCGGTCTGGAACAGGCGCATCAGCACCTGACCGAAGGAAATATCTTTTAACGGTTTTTCGAAGATCGGCTCGCACACAGTACGTATCGCCGCTTCGAATTCGTTGAGTTTGGTTTCTGCCGGCACCCAGCCCGAATCGATGTGCAACTGCGCCACGCGACGGTAATCGCGCTTGAAGAAGGCGAACAGGTTGCGTGCCAGGTAGTCCTGGTCTTCCGGGGTCAGGCTGCCGACGATGCCGCAGTCGATGGCAATGTACTGCGGACTCCACGGATTCACGGTGCTGACGAAGATGTTGCCGGGGTGCATGTCGGCGTGGAAGAAGCTGTCGCGGAACACCTGGGTGAAGAAAATCTCCACGCCACGCTCGGCGAGCATTTTCATGTCGGTGCGCTGGTCGGCCAGGGTCGCCAGATCGGTGACCTGGATACCGTAGATGCGCTCCATCACCAGTACTTTCGGCCGGCACCAGTCCCAATAGACTTGCGGCACGTACAGCAGCGGCGAGCCGTCGAAGTTGCGCTTTAACTGGCTGGCGTTGGCCGCCTCGCGCAGCAGGTCGAGTTCGTCGTAGATGGTTTTTTCATAATCGCTGACCACGTCCACCGGGTGCAGCAGGCGCGCATCGGCGGAGAGTTTTTCGGCGGCGCGGGCGAGGATGAACAGCCACGCCAGGTCCTGGGCGATCACCGGTTTGAGACCGGGGCGGATCA
Organism: Pseudomonas sp. GNP012; assembly: GCF_054343835.1. Classification (NCBI taxonomy): domain Bacteria; kingdom Pseudomonadati; phylum Pseudomonadota; class Gammaproteobacteria; order Pseudomonadales; family Pseudomonadaceae; genus Pseudomonas; species Pseudomonas sp. GNP012. The sequence continues at coordinate 5,847,791 of NZ_JBTGUU010000001.1, forward strand.
CCTTGACCACCACTTCTTCGCCGGTTTTCAGTTGCGCGGCATGCACCTGCGCCACCGAAGCCGAGGCCAGCGGCTCGACATCGAAGCGGCTGAACACGTCGCTGATTTTCTTGCCAAGCTGTTCTTCGATCAGCTTGACCGACACTTGCGAGTCGAACGGCGGCACGCGGTCCTGCAGCTTCATCAGTTCATCGGCGATGTCCTCGGGCAACAGGTCGCGGCGAGTGGACAGGATCTGCCCGAACTTGATGAATATCGGCCCCAGGTCCAGCAACGCCAGGCGCAGGCGCGCGCCACGGCTCAGGTCCAGGGTCTTGCGCGGGAACCAGCGCCACGGCAACGCGTAACGCAGCGCCCGCAGAAACCACGGTAGTGGCAGGGCGAACAGCAGGTCATCGAGGCGGTAGCGGATCACGACGCGCTGGATGCGCAACAAACGGCGGACGGCAAGCAGCTTCATGCGTTATCGCTTGGGTCGAGGGATCGGGAAAGGCGCTCGAAACGCGCCTCGAGACGTTCCAGATCGAGCTTGATCTGGTCCAGTTCACTGAATCGGGCTTCGGCTTCGCGCTGACCGACAAGGGTACGCGATTCTTCGGCCAGGTATTCGCCCAGGTTCTGGCCCAGGCTGGCAAAGCCTTGCTGGTACCAGCGGGCGCGACTGCGCAGGTGGCCGCCGACCAGTTGTGTGGCGACCGGGCCGAGCCAGCGCGAGAGCTCGTACTCCCAGTCCAGCTCCAGGTCCTGGAGGATCGCCGCCAGCTCCAGCAGCACGCCGCTGTCGCCATCGAGTTCGACTTCTGGGGCGTGCAGGACGGAAGTCTTGTCCTTGCTCGTGGCCAGTTTCAACAGGCTTGAGGCCGGTGCACGCAAGGTGCAGTCGGCTCCGGTTTCCCACTGGGAGGCGAGCATCAGGCCTTCGTCGCTGGGCAGGATGAACAGGTGCAGCGCCGGGCTGCGGCAATCGACGGCAATCACTTTGCCGGTCAGGTGTGCCAGCCGCGGCAGCGCCGTGCTGTCGAGGCGCAGCACCCGGTTCAGGCCGAGTTCAACGCTGGCGAGCAGGCCGGCGAGCAGCATCAGGGCTTGATGCCGCGGTGCAGGGCAACGATGCCTGCGGTCATGTTGTGATAGGTCACGCGGTCGAAACCGGCCTCGACCATCATCGACTTCAGGGTTTCCTGGTTCGGGTGCATGCGGATCGATTCGGCCAGGTAGCGATAGCTTTCCGAGTCGTTGGTGATCAGCTTGCCCATCAACGGCATGAAGGCGAACGAGTAGGCGTCGTAGGCCTTGGACATCAGTGCGTTGGTCGGCTTGGAGAATTCCAGCACCAGCAGGCGGCCACCCGGCTTGAGCACGCGCAGCATCGAGCGCAGGGCGTCTTCCTTGTGGGTCACGTTGCGCAGGCCGAAGGCGATGGTCACGCAGTCGAAATGGTTGTCCGGGAACGGCAGTTTTTCCGCATCGGCCTGGACGAATTCGACGTTGCCGGCCACGCCCAGGTCCAGCAGGCGGTCACGGCCGACCTTGAGCATGGACTCGTTGATGTCGGCCAGTACGACCTGGCCGGTCGGGCCTACCAGGTGCGAGAATTTCCTGGTCAGGTCGCCGGTGCCGCCGGCGATGTCGAGCACGCGATTGCCGGCGCGAACGCCCGACAGTTCGATCGCGAAACGCTTCCACAGACGGTGCATGCCGCCCGACAGAAGGTCGTTCATCAGGTCGTACTTGGCGGCTACCGAGTGGAAAACCTCAGCGACTTTTTCCGCTTTCTGGCTTTCCGGAACGTTTTTGAAGCCGAAGTGAGTGGTGGGTTCGGCATCGCTGCCTTTGCGCTGATCAGTCATATCGCTGTCACCAAAAGAGAATGCGCGACATTCTAATCCCCAAGGCATGCTTTGTCTTGGCAAGGCTGAAGGTAAGATGGGCAACCATCGGGACGTTTTGACGCAGCAGAGGTCAAGATGCTCCGGGAAAGCATCCATAAAGCAGGAGTCATTCAATGGCCCGTATTAGTGTTGAACGTGCCCACGGCCTGGGTAAGGAAGCGGCTCGCGAGAAGGCCGACAAGCTGGCGCAGAAACTTTCCGATCAGTATGGCCTGGAGCCGCAGTGGTCTGGCGACACCCTGAACCTCAAGCGCTCGGGTGTGAAGGGGGCGGTGCATGTCAGTGAAGATTCGATCAAGGTCGATGTGGAGTTGGGCCTGATGATGTCGGCCATGAGCGGCATGATCAAAGCGGAAATCGAAAAGGCGCTGGATAAGGCCCTGGTCTGATTTTCTGGTTGAAATGAGATCCCCTGTGGGAGCGGGCTTGCTCGCGAAGGCAGTCTGTCAGTTGACCAGGATGTTGACTGACACGACGCCTTCGCGAGCAAGCCCGCTCCCACATTTTGTTGCGGTGCTCTCAAAGGTTTATGTCATTTGTTAGGGTGCCGTTTCTAATTTTTCTCCCTACTTTGTGCCAGAGCCCGACACTTATCCGGGCAGTTCCTCAAACCTTCTGCGCGTGAGGTGCACCATGGCCAAAGTTATTTTGAAGAAAAAAATCGACGCATCGACCAGCACGCTGGGCGACGTCAAATCCTATGCCCGCAAGATCTGGCTGGCAGGCCTGGGCGCCTACGCCAAGGTCGGCCAAGAGGGCAGCGAATACTTTCAAGAGCTGATCAAGGCTGGTCAGGTTGTTGAAAAGAAAGGCAAAAAAGTAGTTGCTGAGAAACTTGAAGCGGCCAATGCCGAGATCGATGAAGTCAAGAGTGAAGTCAGCACTTTCAAAGGCCGTGTCGAAGTTCAACTCGACAAGGTCGAGAAGGTGTTCGACACGCGTGTCGCAAGTGCCTTGAATCGTATCGGCATTCCGTCTAAACATGACGTTGAGACACTCTCTGCTAAGCTCGATGAGCTGACGGCATTGCTCGAACGTGTCGCGCGTAAATCTTAAGGAGAACGGGATGGCTGTTAAAAAGAAAACCGAAAAAGAAGGCAGCTCGTGGATCGGGAAGGTTGAAGATTACTCCCGAAAAATCTGGCTGGCTGGTTTAGGCGTGTACTCGAAGATCGACACTGACGGCAGCAAACTCTTCGATGCATTGGTTAAGGATGGCGAGAAAGCCGAGAAACTCACCAAGAGCGCTGTTGGCAAGACAGTCGAGGCCGCCAAGGACTCCGCTTCTTCGGCCAAATCGCGCATCAGCGGCGTGAAAGATCGCGCACTGGGCAAGTGGGATGAGCTGGAAGGTGCTTTCGACAAGCGTCTGAACAGCGCCATCTCGCGTCTGGGTGTACCGAGCCGCAACGAAGTCAAGGCACTGCACAGCAAGGTCGAGACCCTGACTAAGCAAATCGAAAAACTGACCGGGGCCAAGGTTGCGCCTGTTGCGGCGAAAACCGCGGCAGCCAAGACTGCCGCCGCCAAGCCAGCCGCGAAAACTGCTGCCAAGCCACTGGCAAAAGCCGCGGCTAAACCAGCTGCCAAGCCAGCCGCGAAAACTGCAGCCGCCAAACCTGCAGCGGCCAAGCCAGCGGCCAAACCGGCTGCGGCGAAAGCTGTTGCCAAACCGGCTGCCAAGCCAGCAGCGGCCAAGCCTGCGGCTAAAACAGCTGCAGCCAAACCTGCTGCTGCGAAAAAACCTGCAGTGAAGAAGCCGGCAGCTCCAAAAGCCGCCGCGCCAAAACCAGCAGTAGCAGCTGCCAAGCCGGCAACCCCGGCAGCCGCTCCGGTCAGCGCCTCGAACTCCGCGACCGCGCCAACCCCTGCTGTCACCCCGACTGCCGCGCCAGCTCCATCGACGCCAACCAGTCAGTCCTGATTTTCAGGGCTCAAGAAAACGCCCGGCCTGCCAAGGTCGGGCGTTTTTGTTTGTGCGCGAATTTCTGAGCGACACAAGCCCACTGTGGGAGCGAGCTTGCTCGCGATAGCGGTGTATCAGTCGACATCCAGGTTGGCTGAACAGACGCCATCGCGAGCAAGCTCGCTCCCACAAGGGTTGGCGGGTGTCAGGCTTACTCGTGTGCTTCCAGGTACTGCATCGCCATTTGCTCCGTCGCCACTTTGATAGGTGGCAACAGATGCGGCGCCACCAGCATCATGATCTGGTAAACCACCAGCCGCACCTCGCCTTCGCGATCGAGAATCCGCTGGTAATCCAGTGAAAACAGCAGGGTCATGGTGATCTGTTCCACCAGTTGCCCTAACGCCTGGGTGTCGCTGACCAATTGCCCTTGAGCCTTCAAGCGTGCGAGCAACGACGCCAGTGTGCGCTTGAGTGCATTGAGCAGGTTGCGAATGCCCTTGGCCAGTTTCGGCAGGCGTCCGGCGAGGTTCGACAGGTCCTGGAACAGAAACCGGTAGTGGGACAGGCGCTCAACGATCAGATGCAGGAACAGCCAGTAATCTTCGGGGCCCAATTCGACGTCGGACGGTGGGTCGAGCAGTGGTTGCAATTCACATTGAAAGCGCTCGAACAGCCCGAGTATCAGCGGTTCTTTACCGTGAAAGTGGTAGTAGAGGTTGCCCGGGCTGATGCCCATTTCGTTGGCAACTTCCATGGTGGAGACATTCGGTTCGCCCTTCTGATTGAACAACTGCAGGGCACATTCGAGGATCCGGTCGCGGGTTTTCATCCAGTCTTCTTAATGATCGGGTCTTGCCACGGCCGGCAGCGGCCGTGGCTCGTTGAACGTCAGCGCACGCGCACGTAAGTACCGGGTGCTGCCTCCATCGGTGGGTAGTTCTGGTTGCCGAGCGCCATGTGGGTTTCCTTCTGCGCGCCGGAGCGTTCCTGAATCCAGCTCAGCCATTGGGTCCACCAACTACCGTCGACATGCTTGGCGTCGTAGTACCAGGCACGGGGATCGCTGCTCAGTTTGCCGTTCTCGATGTAGTTGGCTTTCGGGTTGCTCGGCGGGTTGAGGATGCTCTGCACATGACCGCTGTTGGACAGCACGAAGCGCCGTTCGCCGCCGAGCAACAGCGTCGAGCGGTACACAGCGTCCCACGGTGTGATGTGATCATTGATGCCGGCGACGCTGAAGCTGTCGACGGTGACCTTCTGCAAGTCGATCGGCGTGCCACACACTTCCAGTCCGCCCGGGTGGGTCAGCGGGTTGTGCTTGAAGAAGTCCAGCAGATCGCCGTGCAGAGCGGCCGGCAGACGCGTGTTGTCGTTGTTCCAGTAGAGGATGTCGAACGCCGGTGGCTCCTTGCCCAACAGGTAGTTGTTGACGAAGTAGCTCCAGATCAAATCGTTGGGGCGCATCCAGGCGAAGACCTTGGCCATGTCGCGGCCATCCAGCACACCTTTCTGATAGGAGCGGCGCTTGGCAGCCTCCAGCGTCTGCTCGTCGGCGAACAGCGTAGCGGGGCTGTCCAGCTGGCTGTCGAGCAGGCTCACCAGATATGTCGCGCTGGACACCCTGCGCAGCTGCCGCTTGGCCTGCAAATGACCTTGCAGCGCGGCAATGGTCAGCCCGCCGGCGCAGGCGCCCATCAGGTTGACCTCCCGTGCGCCGGTGATCGCCCGGCAGACATTCATCGCTTCTTCCACGGCTTCGACGTAGGTCGAGAGCCCCCATTCGCGGTGACGCACATCCGGGTTGCGCCAGCTGATCATGAAGGTTTGCAGGCCGTTTTTCAGGGCGTACTGGACGAAACTGTTGTGCGGGCTCAGGTCGAAAATGTAGTACTTGTTGATTTGCGGCGGCACTACCAGCAGGGGCTTGGAATACTGCTTTTCGCTCATCGGCTTGTACTGGATCAACTCCAGCAGCTCGTTGCGAAACACCACGGCTCCGGTGGTAGTGGCGACCGTCCTGCCGACCTCGAACGCTTGCTTGGTGACTTGCCGGGGCAGGCCGTCGTTATGCAGCAGATCGTCCACCAGATGGCCGATGCCTCGCACCAGGCTGTTACCACCGGAATTGAACAGCTCCTTGACCGCCAGTGGGTTGAGCAGGGTGTTGGAGGGTGATAGGGCGTCGTTGAGCAAGGTGAAGGCGAAGTGGGCGCGGGCGCGGTCGTCCGGGCTCATGTTGCTCTCGTCGATCCAGCTTTTGACCTGCTTCTGCCAGCTCAGATAGGCCTGCAGGCTACGGCGATAAAACGGGTTGAGGCTCCACGCCGGGTCGGCGAAGCGACCGTCGTGCGGGTTGGTCGGGTGCAGGGTTTCGCCCAGCAGCACGCGGCCAAGCTGACCGCCGAGTTTGAGGGCATGCCGGGCGCTGTGCAGTGGGTTGCGCAAGCCATGGGCGGCCACACTGCGCAGGGTCGACAGCAGATCCCGACCGCGCAGGCCGGTAATCGCACTCTGTGCATTGATGAACGCGGCGGGAGTCGCTAAGGATTCCCTCGCTGGTTTCTCGCGCATGATTCAACACTCCTTCGTCTTCAGGCCAAAAACAAACACACTGAACCAGAACACCATAGACGCTGTAACGGGTTGTTGCGCGGCGTGGCGTCCTGCCGACCGCTGATGCAGCGCATTAACTGCCCAATGGCGCCGGACGCGGATGCATTACCGCGCGCTGGCGCTCCTCCTCCAGGAATTTCATGATGATCGGGGCCACCGCTTCGGCCCGGGTAATCAGGAACAGATGACCGTCATCGATGATGTGCAACTGGGCGTTGGGAATCCGCCAGGCCAGCAAGCGCATGTTGACCAACGGGATCAACGGGTCATCGTCGCCGGCCAGTACCAGGGTCGGCTGGCGGATCTTGTGCAGCCAGTGGATGCTGGTCCAGCCGAGGCCGGCGAACAGCTGCCAGTAGTAACCGAGCTTGCCCGCCGAACGTACCTTGGCCGCATGGCTGGCGGCCAGCGTCGGGTCGCGACGGAACGCACCCCCGTAGATCATCGGCGCAATGCGGATCACGTGGGACGGCTGGATGTAGCGTCGTGGACTGGCCATCATCCACAACACTTTCGGCTTGCCCGGCACCATCACTGCACCCGCCGCCGTGGCGGCCAGCACGAGTTTCTTGCAACGCTCCGGATAGTCATAAGCGAACTGCTGGGCCAGGGCGCCACCCCAGGACACGCCGATGACGTTGACCTGCCCGTAGTCGAGATAGTCGAGCATCCGCGCCGTGAGCTTGGCCAGCCCCGGAAAACGATACGGCCGGTTTGGCGTCGACGAACCGCCGACACCGGGTACGTCGAAGGCGATGACTTCCAGGTCCGGGTCCAGCGCCGCAATGAACGGGAACACCAGCTCCAGGTTGGCGCCGATGCCGTTGAAAATCAGCAGGGGCGTCAAATGAGGCTTGCCGGGGCGTACCGCCGTGCGGAGCGTCTGGCCATCCAGGTCGACGGTACGGAATATGAAGGGTTGCGGCATGCTTCAGGCCCTGTGGGTCGCTTTTTCCAGTTCATCCCCGCCCCCTGGGGGAGCGAGCTTGCTCGCGATAGCGGAGTGTCAGTCAGCGCATATGCCAAACCTGCCACCGTCATCGCGAGCAAGCTCGCTCCCACAGGGAAGTCGAGGTGTGTCAGTTACCGCTCATGCACGTAAGTGCCCGGTGCAGCTTCGCCCGCCGGGTACGCCTTGTTGCCCAGTTTCAGCGGAGCTTTTTTCAGGTTGCCCGAGCGCTGTGCCTGCCAGGCCTGCCAGTGCAGCCACCACGAATCGGCGTGCTTGGTCGACTCTTCCTGCCATTCATCGGCATTGGCGGGCATTTCAGTGCTGGTCATATAGCGCGATTTCGGATTGCCCGGCGGGTTCAGGATGCTCTGGATATGCCCGCTGCTGGACAGCACGAATTCAACATTGCCGCCGAACAGTTGCGCCGACTTGTAGCAGGAGCGCCACGGGGTGATGTGGTCGCTGGTTCCGGCCAGGGAAAAGATATCGGCGGTGACCTGCTTCAGGTCGATCGGTGTGCCGCACACTTCCAGTGCATTCGGACGAATCAATGGATTGCTTTTGAACATTTCGATCAGGTCGCCGTGGAACGCGGCCGGTAAGCGGGTGGTGTCGTTGTTCCAGAACAGGATGTCGAATACCGGTGGCTCGTTGCCCAGCAGGTAGTTGTTGACCCAGTAGTTCCAGATCAGGTCGTTGGGGCGCATCCAGGCAAAGACTTTCGCCATGTCGCGGCCTTCCAGCACGCCGGCCTGATAGGAGTGGCGCTTGGCGCTTTCGAGGGTTTGTTCATCGACGAACAGCGCCACATCGCTGTCCAGGGTGGTATCGAGCACGCTGACCAGGAGGGTGAGGGCGTTGACCTTGTTCTCGCCAATCGCGGCGTAATGGCCAAGCAGTGCGGTGCAGGTGATGCCGCCGGAGCAGGCGCCGAGCATGTTCACGTCCTTGCTGCCGGTGATCGCGGTGACCACGTCGACCGCTTCCTTGAGCGCCTCGATGTAAGTCGACAGCCCCCACTCACGCTGCTCCTTGGTTGGATTGCGCCAGCTGACGATGAAGGTTTGCACGTTGCTGCGCAGGCAGAACCGCGCCAGGCTTTTCTCCGGGCTGAGGTCGAAAACGTAGAACTTGTTGATTTGCGGTGGCACCACCAGCAAAGGGCGCTCGTGCACCTGCTCGGTAGTGGGCCTGTACTGGATCAGCTCCAGCACGTCGTTGCGAAACACCACTGCACCTTCGGTCACGGCCAGCGTCTTGCCGACTTCGAATGCCCCCATGTTGACCTGGCTCGGCATGCCGCCGTTGTGTACCAGGTCCTTGGCCAGATGCGAGAGGCCGTCGAGCAGGCTTTTACCGCCGGTTTCGAAGAAACGCTTGACCGCCGCCGGGTTGGCCGCCGTGTTGGTCGGGGCGAAGGCCTCGGTCATGAGGTTGATCACGAAGTGCCCGCGACTGACGTCCTTGGCCGGCAGGTTGCTGTCATCGATCCAGTCGTGGAGTTCCTTGCGCCACGCCAGGTAGGTTTGCAAATAACGTTTGTAGAGCGGGTTCTGGCTCCAGGCCGGATCGGCGAAGCGACGGTCGTCGCTATTCGGAAGAAGCTCGGATTTGCCTAGCAGTACGTTCTTGAGTTCAAGACCGAAATGGGCGACATGCCTGGCGCTGTGAATCGGTTGTTTGATGGCCTGCCTGAGCACCATGCGAGCAGAAGCCAGTAGATCCTTTCCACGCAATCCAACGACAGGATTCAGCCCCAAGGTGTTTTCGGAGGCTTGTTGCTTCAAGTCATCGTTATTCTTGTTACTCATCTACGACGCTCCAATGTCCTGAGACGAGTACCCGGGGCCTGCTGTGCAGTCACACAACCAATGCCAGGTACTGCTGCTCGGGTGACCGTTAATACTGCATCGCTGCTTTTGTTCGCAGTGAGCACTGCAGGGAACTTGCCAGTTCCATTGGTTACCCGAGTTTAATTTTTTTCGCAAGCAGGCCAAGCGACGGCCCTGAAGCGGAGCATTCAAACAGATGAAATTAGAAAATGCCCTCTAAAGAGCAAGAGGCTCGGATTAGAGCATCAGCTTGACGACGGATTCGTTCGGGTCGCGGGTTTTTCCGGCGGCCTTGAGTTCGGCCAGATAATCTTCCCAAAGTGCGTCATAACGTCGCGCCAGTTCGTAGAGGTATTCCCAGGTGAACAGACCGCTGTCGTGACCGTCATCGAAGGTCAGTTTCAGTGCGTACTGACCGGCCGGTTCTACCTTGGTCAGGCCGACGTTGATCTTGCCAAATTGCAGGATGGGTTTGCCGTGGCCCTGGACCTCGGCGGAAGGCGAGTGCACGCGCAGGAACTCGGCGGGCAGGGTGTATTCCTCGCCGGACGCGTATTTCAGCGACAGGGTTTTCGAGGCTTTGTGCAGCTTGATGTCGGTGGGGAGTTGGGTCATGAGTGGATGTCCGTTTGTGTGTGGGACCCCCGATTCAAATGTGGGAGCGGGCTTGCTCGCGAAGGGGCCTTAACATTCAACAGTGATGTTGATTGTCAGACCGCTTTCGCGAGCAAGCCCGCTCCCACAGGGTCCGTCATCGTTGTAAGTATGGCTTACAGGATATAACGGGACAGGTCTTCGTTCTGCGCCAATTCGCCCAGGTGGCTGTTGACGTAGTCGGCGTCGATCTGGATCACCTTGCCGTCATGGGAGCTGGCCAGGTCGCCGGCGCTGAACGACACCTCTTCGAGCAGGCGCTCGAGCAGGGTGTGCAGGCGACGGGCACCGATGTTTTCGGTCTTCTCGTTGACCTGCCAGGCGATCTCCGCGATGCGCTTGATGCCGCTCGGCTGGAACTCGATGCCCAGGCCTTCGGTTTTCAGCAGTGCGCAGTATTGCTCGGTGAGCGAGGCGTGAGGCTCGCTGAGGATGCGTTCGAAATCTTCCGGGCTCAGGGCCTTGAGTTCGACACGGATCGGCAGACGGCCTTGCAGCTCGGGCACCAGATCGCTCGGCTTGCTCAGGTGGAACGCACCGGAAGCAATGAACAGGATGTGGTCGGTCTTGACCATGCCCAGCTTGGTGTTGACGGTGCAGCCTTCGATCAGTGGCAGCAAATCGCGCTGCACGCCTTCGCGGGATACATCGACACCACCGGAATTACCACGCTTGGCGACCTTGTCGATTTCGTCGATGAACACGATGCCGTGCTGCTCGACGGCTTCCAGGGCCTTGGCCTTCAACTCTTCATCGTTGACCAGACGGCTGGCTTCTTCGTCGCGCACCATCTTCAGCGCTTCTTTGACCTTGAGCTTACGGGCTTTTTTCTTGCCCTTGCCCATGTTGGCAAACAGGCTTTGCAGCTGGTTGGTCATTTCTTCCATGCCCGGTGGCGCGGAGATGTCGACGCCGGCCATTTCGGCGACTTCGATTTCAATCTCCTTGTCATCCAGCTGACCTTCGCGCAGGCGCTTGCGGAACAGCTGGCGGGTGTTGGAATCGGCAGTCGGGGCGTCGTCGTTGCTGAAGCCCATGCGCGCCGGTGGCAGCAGGGCGTCGAGGATGCGCTCTTCGGCGGCATCTTCGGCGCGGTGGCGAACCTTGACGATTTCCTGCTCGCGCAGCAGCTTGATCGCGGCATCGGCCAGGTCACGAATGATCGATTCGACGTCGCGGCCGACATAGCCGACTTCGGTGAATTTGGTCGCTTCGACCTTGATGAACGGCGCATTGGCCAGTTTCGCCAGGCGACGGGCGATCTCGGTTTTGCCGACGCCGGTCGGGCCGATCATCAGGATGTTCTTTGGCGTGACTTCAACGCGCAGCTCTTCAGGCAGCTGCATGCGGCGCCAGCGGTTGCGCAGGGCAATGGCGACGGCGCGCTTGGCATCGTCCTGGCCGATGATGTGGCGGTTGAGTTCGTGGACGATTTCACGGGGAGTCATGGACATAATATTCAGTGGACCTCAAGCAAGAATGAGCCGTGGTGCGGTGGCTGCACGGACTTACTCGGCGCAGTCCTGCTCCTCAATGGTCTGGGTGTGGTTGGTGAATACGCAGATGTCGCCGGCGATACCGAGGGCGGTTTCGACAATTTCCCGGGCTGACAGGTCGGTCTTTTTCAGCAGCGCGCTAGCCGCGGCCTGGGCGTAGGCGCCACCGGAACCCATGGCGATCAGGCCGTCTTCGGGTTCGACCACGTCACCGTTGCCGGTAATGATCAGGGAGGCGTCCTTGTTGGCGACCGCGAGCATGGCTTCAAGGCGGCTCAGGGAGCGGTCGGTACGCCATTCTTTGGCGAGTTCGACGGCGGCGCGCACCAGGTGGCCCTGGTGTTTTTCAAGCTGGCCTTCGAAACGTTCGAAGAGGGTAAAGGCGTCGGCGGTGGCACCGGCAAAACCGGCAATGACCTGGCCGTGGTACAGGCGGCGAACTTTTTTCGCGTTGCCTTTCATCACGGTATTACCAAGGGAAACCTGGCCGTCGCCGCCCATGACGACTTTGCCGTGGCGGCGAACTGAAACGATGGTGGTCAAGGGGAGAGTCTCCACGCAGCGGGGCGAAAATGCCTTATGCCCATTCATATGGGGGTGGTGGAGGGTTTTTCAACTGTAAGGCGAGAGAGGGGACGAGTGGTGTGAGCCAGATGGGAGCGGTGGTGTTTGCCAAGGCCCCTTCGCGAGCAAGCCCGCTCCCACATTGGATCGCGGTCGAATGTGGGAGCGGGCTTGCTCCGGGCGGCGTTCCGACGAAGAACGATGACACGGTGCCTGTGGCAGTCGATCAGCGGCTCTGGCGTTGTTGTAACAACAGATTGCTGAAGCCGGCGCCGGCCAGTTGTTTCTGGGCGGTCGTGAGTTGTTCGCGGTTGCTGAACGGTCCGACCAGCACCCGATACCAGGTTTCGTCCTTCACCGTACCGGACTCAACCGAAACGGCCTGGCCCAGCAGGATGATCTGCGCCCGAACCTTGTCCGCATCGGTCTCTTTGCGGAAGGAGCCAGCCTGCAGGAAAAACTTCGTCACAGGCGCAGCCTTGACCGGTGGCGCTGGTGGCGGCGTGATCCCGGCCAATGCAGCCTGGGCGCGAGCCGTGTCGATCTTCGCCGCTTCGGCCGGGGTGACCGGCGTTGTCGGGATGGCCGGCACTTGCGGCGTCGGCAGGGTTTTTTCCGGCACGGCATCCGGCGGCACGATGACTTCCGATTCCGGCAGCAAGGTGTAGAAGTCGTACTTCGGCTTCACCGGTTGCGTCGGGCTCGGCGGGGTCTTGTTGGCCTCGGCGATCTTGCTGGCTTTCTGCTGTTGCTCGACCTTTTCACGCTTGACCGTGTCGCTGCCCTTGCCCGGTTCCAGCTTCATCAGGAACACGATGAACGCGCCGACCGTCAGGCCGATGGCCATCCACAGCCAGCCCGGGATCGGTTGCTTTGCAGGAGCTTGGTAACGGCTGGCGCCACGCTTGGGTGCAGGTTTTTTCTTGGCAGCCAACTTACATACGCTCCAGAGTTTCCAGGCCCAAGAGTTCCAGGCCTTGCTTGAGGGTGCGTCCGGTCAGCGCAGCGAGGCGCAGGCGGCTCTGCATTTGTGCCGGGGTATCGGCGGCGAGGATCGGGCAGTTCTCGTAGAAACTGGAGAACAGGCCGGCGACGTCGTACAGGTAAGTGCAGAGGATGTGCGGGGTGCCTTTTTCGGACACGTTGTTCAGGATTTCACCGAACTGCGCGAGCTTCGCTGCCAGTTCGTGTTCGTGCGTCGCTTCGAGCACGATCTGGCCGTCGACTTCGCTGAAGTCCTTGCCGAGTTTGCGGAACACGCCGGCCACGCGGGTGTAGGCGTACAGCAGGTAGGGCGCGGTGTTGCCTTCGAAGTTGAGCATCAGGTCGAAGTTGAAGCTGTAGTCGCTGGTGCGGTGCTTGGACAGGTCGGCATATTTCACTGCGCCGATGCCCACCACCTTGGCGATGTTGCGCAACTCGGCCTCGGCCAGTTCCGGGTTCTTGTCCTTGACCAGGGTGTAGGCACGCTCCTGGGCTTCGGTCAGCAGGTCGATCAGCTTCACGGTGCCGCCGTCACGTGTCTTGAACGGACGGCCGTCAGCGCCGTTCATGGTGCCGAAGCCCATGTGTTCCATTTCCATCGGATGGGTCACGAAACCGGCCTTGCGCGCCACGGCGAACACTTGCTGGAAGTGCAGGGCCTGACGCTGGTCGACGAAGTACAGCGCGCGATCGGCCTTGAGCTTGCCACTGCGGTAGCGCACGGCCGCCAGGTCGGTGGTGGCGTAGAGGTAGCCGCCGTCAGCCTTGACGATGATCACCGGCAGCGGGTCGCCATCGGCGTTCTTGAACTCGTCGAGGAACACGCACTGGGCGCCGTTGCTCTCGACCAGCATGCCAGCGGCCTTCAAATCGTTGACCACGTTGATCAGGTCGTCGTTGTAGGCACTTTCGCCCATCACGTCGGCCATGGTCAGTTTGACGTTGAGCAGTTCGTAGATCTTCTGGCAGTGCGACAGCGAGATGTCCTTGAACTTGGTCCACAGTGCCAGGCAGTCGGCATCGCCGGCCTGCAGCTTGACCACCAGGCCACGAGCGCGGTCGGCAAACTCTTCGGATTCGTCGAAGCGCTGCTTGGCGGCGCGGTAGAAGTTCTCCAGGTCCGACAGCTCGTCGCTGGTGATCGGGTTTTCCTGCAGGTAAGCCATCAGCATGCCGAACTGGGTGCCCCAGTCGCCGACGTGGTTCTGACGGATCACGGTGTCGCCGAGGAATTCGAGAACGCGGGCTACACCGTCGCCGATGATTGTCGAGCGCAGGTGGCCGACGTGCATCTCCTTGGCCAGGTTCGGCGCCGACAGGTCGACCACGGTGCGCTGAAGCGGGCCAGCCTTGCGTACGCCGATGTGGTCATCGGCCAGGGCGGCGTCCAGGCGGGTTGCCAGGGCGTCGGTGTTCTGGAAGAAGTTCAGGAAGCCAGGGCCGGCGATTTCGGCCTTGCTGACGTTTTCGTCAGCCGGCAGGGCGGCGATGATTTTTTCCGCCAGATCGCGGGGCTTCATGCCGGCCGGTTTGGCCAGCATCATGGCGATGTTGCTGGCGAAGTCGCCGTTCTTCTTGTCGCGGGAGTTTTCCACCTGGATCGCCGGCGACAGGCCTTCAGGCAACACACCTTCGTTGACGAGTTGGGTGATGGCTTGTTGGATCAGCTGGCGAATGGTGTCTTTCATGGTCTTCTCTTTCGACCGCAGGCGCGGCGGCGCATCATGCGCTGGTGGAAAAACTGGGCATTATCCGTTGCGAAGACGGGCTTGCCAACCTTAGCAGGCAGGTTGTGGATGTGTGGTGACAATTCGACCGCAATCGCGAGCAAGCTCGCTCCCACAGGTTTTGTGGTGGACACATATTGTATGCCCACTGAAATACCATTGTGGGAGCGAGCTTGCTCGCGATTACGGGTTTGAAATCAATACAAATCCACAGGATCAACATCCAGCGACCAGCGCACCGCCCGCCCGCTCGGCATCTGCTCCAGCACCAACAACCAACTGGCCAGCAACCGATGCAGCGGCGCCCGCGCCGTAGCCTGCAACAGCAGTTGGGCACGATAACGCCCGGCCCGTCGTTCCATCGGCGCCGGTACCGGCCCCAACAGTTCGATCCCGGTCAAACCCTGTTCAGCCAGCAAGCGCTCGGCCTCGCTGCACGCCTCATCGAGAAAACCTTCGGCCTGACCCGGTTTATGCGCTTCGGCCCGCAACAACGCCAAATGTGCAAACGGCGGCAAACCAGCCGCACGGCGTTCGCTCAGGGCCTGTTCGGCGAAAGCGAAATAGCCTTGCTCGGTCAGTTGCACCAGCAGCGGGTGGTCGGCCAGGTGCGTCTGGATAATCACCTTGCCCGGCTCTTCGGCGCGGCCTGCGCGGCCGGCGACCTGGACGATCAACTGCGCCATGCGTTCGCTGGCGCGGAAGTCGCCGGAGAACAGGCCGCCGTCGGCGTCGAGGATCGACACCAGCGTCACCCGGGGGAAGTGGTGGCCTTTGGCAAGCATTTGCGTGCCGATCAGGATGCACGGCTGGCCTTTCTGAATGGTCGCGAATAGCTGGTTCATCGCGTCCTTGCGCGATGTGCTGTCGCGGTCGACCCGCAGCACTGGATAGTCCGGGAACAGAATCGCCAGGCGCTCCTCGGCCCGTTCGGTGCCGGCGCCGACGGGGCGCAGATCGACCTTGTTGCACTTCGGGCACTGGCGCGGCACGCGTTCGACGTAGCCGCAATGGTGGCAACGCAGCTCGCCGTAACGCTGATGCACGGTCATTCGCGCATCGCAGCGCTGACACTCGGACATCCAGCCGCAATCGTGACACAGCAGGGTCGGGGCGAAGCCGCGGCGGTTGAGGAACACCAGTACCTGCTGCCCGGCAGCCAGGGTCTGGCCGATGGCTTGTTGCATCGGCCCGGAAATGCCGCTGTCCAGCGGGCGGCTTTTGACATCCAGGCGCAGGAAACGCGGCTGTTTGGCCCCGCCGGCGCGCTCATTCAGGCGCAGCAGTCCGTAGCGGCCGGTGTAGGCGTTGTGCAGGCTTTCCAGCGAGGGGGTGGCGGAGCCGAGGACGATCGGGATGTTTTCCTGTCGCGCCCGCACCAGCGCCAGATCGCGGGCGTGGTAGCGCAAGCCTTCCTGCTGTTTATAGGAGCCGTCGTGCTCTTCGTCGATGATGATCAGGCCGGGGTTCTTCATCGGCGTGAACAGGGCAGAACGGGTGCCGATAATGATGTCGGCCTCACCGTCACGGGCGGCCAGCCAGGCATCGAGGCGTTCGCGGTCATTGACCGCCGAATGGATCAGCGCGATGCGGGCATTGAAGCGCTGTTCGAAGCGCGCCAGGGTCTGCGGGCCGAGGTTGATTTCCGGGATCAGCACTAGTGCCTGCTTGCCGGCCTCGAGGGTTTCGCGGATCAACTGCAGATAGACTTCGGTCTTGCCGCTGCCGGTGACGCCGGCCAGCAGGAACGCGTGGTAACTGTCGAAGCCGGCGCGAATGGCCTCATAGGCGGCGCGCTGCTCCGGGTTCAGCGGCAGTTCCGGTTGCGCCAGCCAGTGTTCATGGCGTGCACCGGGGGCGTGGCGACGGATCTCGACCTGCACCAACTCCTTGGCCAGCAGCAAGTCCAGGCTGTCCTTGCTCAGCATCAGTTTGCTCAGCAACTGATGGGCGACGCCGTGGGGATGCTGGGCCAGCGTGGCCAGGGCTTCGCGCTGGCGCGGGGCGCGGGCGATGCGCGGATCATCGAGGCTGGCGCCTGGCGCGACAGACCAGAAGCGTTCCTGTCGCGCTTCCGCCAGTTCACCCTGGCGCAGCAGCACCGGCAATGCCCAGCTCAAGGTGTCGCCGAGGCTGTGCTGATAGTACTGAGAGGTCCACAGGCACAGCTTGAACAGCGCGGGCGGCAGCGGTGGCGTAGCGTCGAGCAGGGCCAGGGCCGGCTTGAGTTTCTCGGCCGGTACTTCGCTGGTATCGGTGACTTCCACCAGAATCCCGATCATCTCGCGCCGGCCGAACGGTACCCGCAGGCGCATGCCGGGGTGCAGTTGGGCACGCAGGACGCCGGCCGGAGCGCGGTAGTCGAACAGGCGGCGCAGCGGCGAAGGCAGGGCGAGGCGCAGAATGGCGTCGGGCACGCGGGGGATTCTCTTTGCGGGCAATAAATGAAAGGCTGGACCCATAACCTGTGGGAGCGAGCTTGCTCGCGATGAGGCCCTGTCAGTCAGTATTTATGTTGCCTGACACGACGCTATCGCGAGCAAGCTCGCTCCCACAGGGGAATGTGCTTTGGGCCGGGAGCCTAGCAGACGGTCGGTAGAAGCGACAGCTTGCGTGAGCAGGATTGTCTGGTAGAATCCGCGGCCTAATTACGTGCGGTATTCAACAATAGTGTTGGGTGGCGGCACGCTAGCCTGAGGAAAACACCATGAAAGCTGATATCCATCCAGAATACCCGGCAGTTGCTGTTACCTGCAGCTGCGGCAACAAGTTCGAAACCCGTTCGACCTTCGGCAAAGCCCTGGCGATCGACGTTTGCAACGAATGCCACCCGTTCTACACCGGTAAGCAGAAGACTCTGGACACCGGTGGTCGCGTACAGAAGTTCGCCGACCGTTTCGGTGCTTTCGGCGCGAAAAAGGCCTAAGGCCAATCAACTTGGGAAGCCGCTGCGGTTTTTCCATGCTGATGAAAAAGGCGTCCCTCGCGGGCGCCTTTTTTGTGTCCGCGATTTGGCTTTCTGGCGCGCAGGCCTTTTGTCCGACGCCAGGCGGCCTGACACCCGTCGCGGTGCAGCGGGTGGTGGATGGCGACACCCTGCGCCTGGGCGATGGCCGCAATGTGCGCATGATTGGCTTGAACACGCCGGAGCTGGGCAAGCAGGGGCGTTCCGACGAGCCCTTCGCCGTGGCCGCGCGCAAACGCCTTGAGGCATTGGTGGCGGCCAGTGACGGGCGGGTCGGGTTGGTGCCTGGCAAAGAAAGCAAGGACCATTACGGCCGCACGCTGGCACATGTCTACGGTGCAGATGGCGCCAACCTGGAAGCGCAAATGCTTGCCGAAGGCCTGGGTTTCCAGGTGGCCGTGGCGCCGAATGTCGATCTGGTCGCCTGTCAGCAAGCTGCAGAGCGCAACGCTCGACAGGCCGGGCTCGGTGTGTGGCGCCAGTCGCCTGTATTGAAAGCGGAGCAGATCAGCGCTTCCGGCTTTGCTGTGCTCAGCGGTCGTGTGAGCAAGGTGCAGCGCAATCGCGGTGGGGTTTGGATCGAGTTGCAGGACTCGGTTGTATTGCGCGTTGCACCCAATCTGCTGGCGCGTTTCGATGTGAGTTCGCTGGAAAGCCTCAAGGGCAGGCAGATCGAGGCGCGCGGCTGGGTGCTGGATCGTTCGCGACGTGGCGGCCTGAAAGAAGGGCAGGCGCGCTGGATGTTGCCCTTGACCGACCCGGCGATGCTTCAAGTGGTGCAGCGATAAAAAATTGTAGACATTTTTTCAATCGATTGTGAACAGTCTAGCCCTTGTGAGCCGTGGCTCTTGGCCCAAAGTCGTAAGGGCGGGCGCTTGACAGGGGTGACCAGTCAGTCTTGTGGGGACTTTGCGAGGCGCGTATCCTCGCTGACCAGTCTGTCCAACAGTAAAAAGCGGAATGCCAAAATGTCTGATCTGAAAACTGCCGCTCTCGAATATCACGCCAATCCTCGTCCAGGGAAGCTGAGTGTCGAGCTCACCAAGGCCACTGCTACCGCTCGCGACCTGTCGCTGGCCTACAGCCCGGGCGTAGCCGAGCCAGTACGCGAGATCGCCCGCGATCCCGAGCTGGCCTACAAGTACACCGGCAAAGGCAACCTGGTTGCAGTCATTTCCGATGGCACCGCGATTCTCGGCCTGGGTAACCTCGGCCCATTGGCTTCCAAGCCAGTGATGGAAGGTAAAGGCGTACTGTTCAAGCGCTTCGCCGGCATCGACGTTTTCGACATCGAAGTCGACTCCGAAAGCCCGCAGGCCTTCATCGACACCGTCAAGCGCATCTCCATCACCTTCGGTGGCATCAACCTGGAAGACATCAAGGCACCCGAGTGCTTTGAAATCGAACGCGCTCTGATCGAGCAGTGCGATATTCCAGTATTCCACGATGACCAGCACGGCACCGCTATCGTGACCGCGGCCGGCATGATCAACGCCCTGGAAATCGCTGGCAAAACCCTGCCGGAAGCCAAGATCGTCTGCCTGGGTGCCGGCGCCGCCGCCATCTCCTGCATGAAGTTGCTGGTGAGCATGGGCGCGAACATCGAAAACATCTACATGGTCGACCGTACCGGTGTGATCCACTCCGGCCGTGACGACCTGAACCAGTACAAGGCTGTGTTCGCTCACGCGACCGACAAGCGCACCCTGGCTGACGCCCTGCAAGGCGCTGACGTGTTCGTTGGTCTGTCCGGCCCGAACCTGCTGAGTGCTGAAGGCCTGCTGTCGATGGCGCCGAACCCGATCGTGTTCGCGTGCTCCAACCCTGATCCGGAAATCTCCCCGGAGCTGGCGCACGCCACCCGTAGCGACGTGATCATGGCGACCGGTCGTTCCGACTACCCGAACCAGGTCAACAACGTACTGGGCTTCCCGTTCATCTTCCGTGGTGCCCTGGACGTTCGCGCCAAGCGCATCAACGAAGAAATGAAAGTGGCTGCGGCCAACGCCCTGCGTGAACTGGCCAAGCTGCCAGTGCCTCAGGAAGTGTGCGACGCCTATGGCGGCATCAAGCTGGAATTCGGTCGTGAGTACATCATTCCGAAGCCAATGGATGCCCGTCTGATCACCCTGATCTCCGATGCCGTGGCTAAAGCCGCCATCGAGACCGGTGTGGCGACCCTGCCGTATCCGAAGAACTACCCGCTCAAAAGCGTGGATGACGTGTTCAACGGCTAAGCCGTTGTAGTGCTTCAACCGATAGCCCCGGCTCATTTGAGTCGGGGCTTTTTATTGCCTGCTGCTTATGTGTTGTCTGTACAGGCCTCTTCGCGGGCAAGCCCGCTCCCACAGGGTCGGAGGCGTACATAAAACCTGTGTTCACCATCGCCCACTGTGGGAGCGGGCTTGCCCGCGAAGAGGCCGGACCTATCAATGCAAAACTTGCAGGCAAAAAAGCCCCGCTCTTCTTTCGAAGGCGGGGCTTTTCATCATTGCTGCAATCAGAACAAATCGATCGGCGCTGCTTCATCCGCTGGCAATGGACTGCCCGGCGCATTGCCGTTACCGAGCTCGTTGCCCGACGGCGGCGTATCTTCGGCCTTGAACAGCTCAAAGTAGGCGCCTGGCGTGCCCGGGCTGGCCGCGCGGCCGCTGATCGGGTCGACCCGCAGGCTCAGAAGGCCTTCCGGCTCCGCTTGCGTATGCGGCGGCTTGTCTTTGAGTGCTGCGCCCATGTAGTTCATCCAGATCGGCAGCGCGACGGTGCCGCCGAATTCCTTGCGGCCCAGGCTTTCCGGCTGGTCGAAACCGGTCCATACGGTGGTTACGTAATCGGCGTTGTAACCGGAGAACCAGGCGTCCTTGGATTCGTTGGTCGTACCGGTCTTGCCGGCGATGTCCGGGCGTCCCAGGGCCAGTGCGCGGCGACCGGTGCCGAGCTTGATCACGTCCTCAAGCATGCTGTTGAGGATGTACGTGGTGCGCCCGTCAACGATGCGTTCGGCCACGGCGGGTGCTTGTGGCGTAGGCGCAGCACCCGGGGTCTCGCCCGGCGTTGCATTGACCGTGAAAGCTTGAGGCGCTGGTGCGGCAATGCCATCGCTGGCAGCAACGCCCTTAGGCACGCTCGGGGGATTGGCGACGAATAGCGTGTCGCCGTTGCGGCTTTCAATCCTGTCGATGATGTACGGGGTGATCTTGTAGCCGCCGTTGGCGAAGGTGCTCCAGCCGGTAGCGATCTCCATGGGCGTCAGAGTCGCGGTGCCCAGCGCCAGGGACAGGTTGGGTGGCAGGTCCTGTTTGTTGAAGCCGAAGCGAGCAATGTAGTCGATGGTCTTGCCAACGCCCATCGCTTGCAGCAAGCGGATCGACACCAGGTTGCGCGACTTGTACAGCGCTTCACGCAGGCGGATCGGGCCGAGGAAGGTGTTGGTGTCGTTTTTCGGCCGCCAGACCTTGTCCAGATACTCGTCGACGAACACGATGGGGGCGTCGTTCACCAGGCTGGAGGCCGTGTAGCCGTTATCCAGTGCGGCGGCGTAGACGAACGGTTTGAAGCTCGAACCCGGCTGGCGCTTGGCCTGCAGTGCGCGGTTGTAGTTGCTCTGCTCGAAGGCGAAGCCGCCGACCAGGGCACGAATGGCACCGTTTTGTGGGTCCAGGGACACCAGCGCGCCCTGGGCCTGCGGGATCTGGCTGAACTTCAGCGAGTTGTCCGGCTGACGCTGCACGCGAATCAGGTCGCCGACCTGGGCCACGTCTGAAGGCTGCTTCGGGTTGGCGCCCATGCTGTTGGTGTTCAGGAACGGACGGGCCCACTTCATGGTGTCCCAGCTGACATGTTCCTGCCCGGTGCGGGTCAGCACCTGCAGGCCGCTTTTGTCGACCTGGGTCACGATGGCCGGTTCCAGGCCGCTGATGGTGCGTTGCTTGGTCAACTCGGTTACCCAGGCTTCACGCGTCTTGCCCGGGAGCCGCGACTCGGGGCCGCGATAGCCGTGGCGCTGATCGTAGGTCATCAGGCCTTCGTGGACTGCGGTGTTGGCCAGTTCCTGGAGGTCGCTCGGCACCGTGGTGGTGACGCGGAAGCCTTCGGTATACGCGTCGCTGCCATAACGCCCGACCATTTCGGCGCGGGCCATTTCGGCGATGTAGGGAGCGTTCACTTCCGGAGTCGGTACGTGATAGCTGGCGTTCAGCGGCTCGTTGATCGCGGCGGTGTAGTCGGCCTCGCTGATTTTGCCGAGTTTGTACATGCGCCCCAGGATCCAGTCGCGACGCTCCTTGCTGCGCGCCGGGTTGGCCAGCGGGTTGAAGCGCGATGGTGCCTTCGGCAGGCCGGCAATCATTGCCATCTGCGCCAGGCTGACATCGCGGATCGATTTGCCGTAATAGACCTGCGCCGCCGCCTCGATGCCGTACGCACGGTTACCCAGGTAGATCTTGTTGACGTACAGCTCGAGGATCTCGTCCTTGGTCAGCTGTCGTTCGATCTGCAGGGCCAGCAGGATCTCGGTGGTCTTGCGCGAAAAGCTGCGTTCGCTGGTCAGGAAGAAGTTCTTCGCCACCTGCATGGTGATCGTGCTGCCACCGGACTGGATGTGTCCGCTTTTGACCAGTTGGGTCGCGGCACGCATCAGGCTGCCGGGATCGACGCCATAGTGGTTGGCGAAATTGTCGTCTTCAGCACTTAGTAACGCATTAATGAAATTGGGGGGAATGTCGGCGAAACGGATCGGTGTGCGGCGCATTTCGCCGAACTCTGCAATCAACTTGTTATCGCTGCTGTAGACCCGCAAAGGAATCTGCAACTGGATGCTTCTCAGCGCCTCCACGGACGGCAGCCCGGGACTAAGGTAGAGGTACGCCCCGCTCAGACCCAGAAGGAGTCCGCAGAAAACCGCGACGATGGACCAACCGAAAAACTTCAGCAGACGAATCAAGGCTTTTGGATATCCAGGGCAAAAATGAATTGGGCAACAGGGTTCAGGCTAAATGAGAACGACCCGCGCTTGAGCAAATGCGGAAAAAAACGCTGGGCATTATAAGCATTTTTCTGATCGGGAGCGCGGTTGGCGCTGCTGTCAAGACGGGCGGATTGAACGCAATGGACATTGCACAGTCCGTAACTCACGGAAAGTCATAGGGAATTGGTAGTGCCAGGACTCTTCAACAAAAAATCCAGTACGCTCCTCGGAATCGATATCAGCTCTACCTCGGTAAAGCTTCTGGAATTGAGCCGTCAGGGCGAACGCTTCCGGATCGAGGCTTATGCGGTCGAGCCTTTGCCCGTCGGCGCGGTGATCGAAAAGAACATCGCTGACCTCGAGGGCGTGGGGCTGGCCCTCGCGCGCGCGCTGACCAGGGCCAGAACCGGCCTCAAGGGTGTGGCCGTGGCTGTGGCAGGCTCGGCGGTGATCACCAAGATCATCGAGATGGATGCCGCTCTTTCCGAAGACGAAATGGAAAGTCAGCTGAAGATCGAGGCGGATCAATATATTCCCTATCCCCTGGATGAGGTCGCGATTGACTTTGAAGTCCAGGGCACCTGCGCGCGCAACCCAGAGCGGGTCAACGTGCTGCTCGCGGCTTGCCGCAAGGAAAACGTCGAGGTCCGCGAGGCCGCCCTGGCTCTGGCTGGGCTGACCGCCCGCGTAGTCGATGTCGAGGCCTATGCACTGGAGCGTTCATTCGGGTTGCTGGCCAGTCGGCTTGCGGTTTCCAAGGAACCTTTGACGGTCGCAGTGGTGGATATCGGCGCCACCATGACCACCCTGAGCGTGCTGCACAACGGGCGGATTATCTACACCCGTGAACAACTGTTCGGCGGTCGGCAGTTGACCGGGGAAATTCAGCGTCGCTATGGCCTGACGCTGGAGCAGGCGAGTCTGGCGCAAAGGAAGGGCGGCCTGCCGGAAGACTATGCCGGTGAGGTCTTGCAGCCATTTCAACAGGCACTGGTGCAGCAGGTGTCGCGCTCGTTGCAGTTCTTCTTTGCTGCCAGCCAGTACAGCGCCGTCGACCATATCCTGCTGGCCGGCGGTACCGCGTCGGTCCCGGGGCTGCCCCTTTTGATCGAGCAGCAATTGGGCACGCCGACCCTGATCGCGAACCCTTTTTCCGAAATGATGCTGGGCAGCAAGGTCAATGGTGCCGCCCTGGCGAGTGATGCCCCGGCGTTGATGATCGCCTGTGGTCTTGCCCTCAGGAGCTTCGACTGATGGCGCGGATCAACCTTTTACCCTGGCGCGAGGAGCGGCGTGAAGTTCGCCGCAAACGCTTCCTGCTGGTCCTGGTGGCCGCTATGGCGGGTACGATGGGTGCGGTGCTGGTTGCCAACCAGGCCATCAGCCGTGCCATCGACCGGCAAATCGCCCGTAACGATTACATCGGCAGGCAAATCGCCGTGGTCGATGAGCGGATCACGCAGATCAATGATCTCAAGGAGCGCCGCCAGCAACTGGTCGAACGCATGCACATCATCCAGGGCCTGCAAGACAATCGCCAAACCAGTGGGCGAATATTTGACCAGTTGGCGCGGGCACTGCCTGACGGCGTGTATTTCACCGAAGTGAGAATGACCGGAAAGACCTTGTCCATCACCGGTGCCGCGCAATCCAACAACCGTGTTTCAGACTTGATGCGCAACCTCGAGGCATCAGACTGGTTCGATGCGCCGAGCCTGACCGAAGTCAAGGCCGCAGCTGCCGGTCAGGTGGAGCAGACCAACGTCTTCCAGTTGACCGTTCGCCAGACTCAACCGGCAGCACCGGAGGGAGGCAAATGAGCCTGTCCGAATGGTTCGAAGGGCTGCGCAAGATCGACATCAATGAGCTGGACACCAGCAACATGGGGGCCTGGCCGCCGGCGATCAAGTGTCTGGTGGCCGGTTTGCTCATGCTTGTGGTGCTGGCCTTGGGCTACAACTTTTCCACTCGCGACCTCGAGAGCCAGCTTGATCTGAAGCGCGAGGAAGAGTCGACGCTCAAGGAGCAGTTCGCCGGTAAAGCGCGCTTGGCGGCGAATCTCGATCTCTACACCCGACAGTTGAAGGAGATGGAGAGCGCTTTCAGCGTGCTGTTGCGGCAACTGCCCGGCGACACCGAAGTGCCCGGCTTGCTGGAAGACATCACGCGTACAGGTTTGGGCAGCGGCCTGGAGTTCGAAGAGATCAAGCTGCTGCCGGAGGTCGCCCAGCCGTTCTACATCGAGTTGCCGATCCAGATCACGGTCACCGGGGGGTACCACGACCTGGCCACCTTCGTCAGTGGCGTGGCCGGGTTGCCGCGAATCGTCACCTTGCACGATTTCGACCTTGTCCCCGTCAGTCCCCAGGGGGCTCCGAAACTGCGCTTGAGCATCCTCGCCAAGACCTACCGCTACAACGAAATGGGGCGGCATCAATGAATCCGGCGCGTTGTTTTCCTATGGTGCTGTTGCTGTCTGTTCTGTCCGGTTGTGGCGCAGGCGATAACTACAGCGATCTGGACGCCTACCTGAGCGAAATACGCCTGCGCGGGCCGGGCAGTATTGAACCAACGCCGGTATTCCGGACTTACCCGACATTCACCTACGACGCAGCGAACCTGCGCAGTCCGTTTTCACCACAGATCAGTACTGATCTGGCGGCCCATCGGCGGGGTTCGCGCAACGTCAAACCCGACCCTGACCGGGTCAGGCAATACCTCGAAGGTTTCAACATCGAGCAGTTTGAAATGGTCGGCACCCTTTCCAATGCGACGGGCTCCTTTGCCCTGTTGCGCGGGGCGGGTGGCGTGCACCGCCTGAAGGTCGGTGATTACCTGGGGCGTAACGACGGACGAATCGTTGCGATCAGTGGTTCGCAAGTCGATGTGGTTGAAATTGTCCCTGATGGTCAGGGTGCGTGGCTGGAGCGTCCCCGGACCATCCCTTTGAAAGAGCACTCATAGTGGAACCCGAATAATGAACAGGATTTTCTCCACCTTCGGCCTTTCGCTATGGATAGCGATGTTGTCGCCGATGGTACAAGCGGCCAATCTCAAGGCGCTGGATGTCGCCGCACTGCCGGGAGACCGGGTCGAGTTGAAGTTGTCGTTCGATGCACCGCCCCCGTTGCCTCAGGGTTACATGACGGAGTCGCCGGCCCGGATTGCGCTGGATTTGCCGGGTGTCGTCAGTCAGTTGGCCAGCAAGACTCGCGATCTCGGTAGTGGAAATGCCCGTAGTGCAACGGTGGTGGAGGCCGGGGGACGTACGCGATTGATCATCAACCTGGCTCAGTCGGCCCCGTACGACTCGCGAATTGAAGGCAACAATTTGCTGGTGGTTGTCGGGCAGGGTGTCAAACCGTCGACACCCAGGCCGGCGGCCCCGGCAATGCCGGCACGCGCCGCTGCGACGCCAGGCAAGGCCATTCGGGGTGTGGATTTTCAGCGAGGGACGCAGGGCGAGGGCAACGTGGTGATCGACTTGTCGGACCCGTCGATTGCGCCCGACATACAACAGCGCGAGGGCAAGATTATTGTCGGGTTCGCCAAAACCCGATTGCCCGAGCCGTTGCGCGTGCGTCTGGATGTGAAGGATTTCGCCACGCCCGTGCAGTACGTCAAGGCCAGCGCGAGCGGCGATCGAGCCATCATCAGCATCGAGCCCGGTGGTGCGTTCGATTACTCGACCTATCAGACCGACAGCAAGCTCACGGTCAGCGTTCGCCCGGCGACGGTCGACGACCTGCAAAAGCGCAATGCCGGGTCACAGGCTTACAGCGGCGAGAAGCTTTCGCTGAACTTCCAGGACATCGATGTGCGGTCGGTGCTGCAATTGATCGCCGATTTCACCAACCTCAATCTGGTGGCCAGCGACACGGTGCAGGGGGGCATCACGTTGCGCCTGCAGAACGTGCCGTGGGATCAGGCGCTGGATCTGGTGCTGAAAACCAAGGGGCTGGACAAGCGCAAGGTCGGTAATGTCCTGCTTGTTGCGCCGGCCGATGAAATTGCTGCCCGTGAGCGACAGGAACTGGAATCACAAAAGCAGATTGCCGATCTGGCGCCGTTGCGCCGTGAACTGTTGCAGGTGAATTACGCCAAGGCGGCGGACATCGCCAAACTCTTCCAGTCGGTGACCAGTGCCGAAGCGAAACCCGATGAGCGGGGGTCGATCACCGTCGACGAGCGCACCAACAACATCATTGCCTACCAGACCCAGGACCGGCTTGATGAGCTGCGCAGGATTGTCACGCAGCTGGATATCCCTGTGCGTCAGGTCATGATCGAGGCGCGCATTGTCGAAGCCAACGTCGACTATGACAAAAGCCTCGGGGTGCGCTGGGGCGGATCGATACAGAACAGGGGCAACTGGAACACCTCCGGTGTCAGCAATGGACTCAACGGGTCATCGACCATCGGCACGCCCGGCAGTACCAGCACCAACTCACCGTTCGTCGACATGGGCGTAGCCAACAACACCTCGGGAATCGGCATCGCGTTCATCACCGATAACGTCTTGCTGGATCTGGAGCTGACGGCCATGGAGAAAACCGGCAACGGGGAAATCGTCTCGCAACCCAAGGTGGTCACGTCCGACAAGGAAACCGCCAAGATCCTCAAGGGCACCGAGATTCCCTATCAGGAGGCCAGTTCCAGTGGCGCGACTTCGGTGTCGTTCAAGGAGGCGTCGCTGTCGCTGGAGGTGACGCCGCAGATCACGCCCGACAACCGGATCATCATGGAGGTCAAGGTGACCAAGGACGAGCCGGACTACCTGAACAAGGTCCAGGATGTACCGCCGATCAAGAAAAACGAGGTCAACGCCAAGGTCCTGGTCAACGATGGCGAGACCATCGTCATTGGCGGCGTTTTCTCAAATACTCAGAGCAAGGTCGTAGATAAGGTGCCATTTCTTGGCGATGTGCCGTATCTTGGCCGCCTTTTCCGGCGTGATGTGGTTTCGGAGAAAAAATCCGAGCTGTTGGTATTTCTCACTCCGCGTATCATGAATAATCAGGCGATTGCTGTGAGTCATTGATTCTGTGCGAAATTTGATTCTTGTAGGACCGATGGGTGCTGGAAAAAGCACCATCGGCCGGTTGCTGGCCAAAGAGCTGCGCCTGCCATTCAAAGATTCCGATAAGGAAATTGAATTGCGCACGGGCGCCAATATCCCTTGGATCTTCGATAAAGAGGGCGAACCGGGCTTTCGTGATCGCGAGCAGGCAATGATTGCCGAGCTGTGCGATTACGACGGAGTGGTGCTGGCGACAGGTGGTGGCGCGGTCATGCGCGAAGCCAATCGTCGGGCACTGCATGCCGGTGGGCGGGTGGTTTATCTGCATGCGTCGGTCGAGCAGCAGGTCGGCCGCACGGCCCGTGACCGCAATCGGCCATTGTTGCGTACTGCCGATCCGGCCAAGACCCTTCGGGATCTGTTGGCGATCCGCGATCCGCTTTATCGGGAAATTGCCGACCTGGTGGTCGAAACCGATGAGCGACCGCCGCGAATGGTCGTACTCGACATTCTAGAGCGCCTGCAGCAGTTGCCACCCCGTTAAAGCGCCGCGCGAAATGCGCTATCCTCGGCGTTTGGCCATGACCGCTCAAGGTTGTGGCAGATGGCTACCGAACGGCGTCATACCAGCAGATGCCGTGGATATTCGTTAACTCAAGGCAGGACGCCTGATTCATCTTCACTGTGGGGACACATGCAGACACTCAAGGTCGATCTAGGCGAGCGCAGCTACCCGATTCATATTGGCGAAGGTTTGTTGGATCAGCCTGAGCTGCTGGCCCCGCACATTCGCGGACGGCAAGTGGCGATCGTCTCCAACGAGACTGTTGCACCGCTCTATCTTGAGCGTCTGACCCGCAGCCTGGCGCAGTACTCGGTGATTTCCGTGGTGCTGCCCGACGGTGAAGCCTTCAAGACCTGGGAAACCCTGCAGCTGATTTTCGACGGTCTGCTGACCGCGCGGCATGACCGCCGCACCACGGTGATCGCTCTCGGTGGCGGTGTGATCGGTGACATGGCCGGCTTTGCCGCCGCCTGCTACCAGCGCGGCGTCGATTTCATCCAGGTTCCGACTACGCTGCTGTCGCAGGTCGACTCCTCGGTGGGCGGCAAGACCGGGATCAACCATCCGCTGGGCAAGAACATGGTCGGCGCCTTCTATCAGCCGAACGTGGTGCTGATCGATACCGCCAGCCTCAATACCCTGCCGGCGCGCGAACTGTCCGCCGGTCTGGCCGAAGTCATCAAGTACGGGCTGATCTGTGATGAGCCGTTCCTGACCTGGCTCGAAGACAACGTCGACCGCCTGCGCAATCTGGACCAGCAAGCCCTGACCTATGCCATCGAGCGCTCTTGCGCGGCAAAGGCCGCGGTGGTCGGTGCCGATGAGAAAGAGACGGGCGTTCGTGCCACGTTGAACCTGGGCCACACTTTTGGCCACGCCATCGAAACCCACATGGGCTATGGTGTCTGGCTACATGGAGAAGCGGTGGCTGCCGGTACCGTGATGGCGCTGGAAATGTCCGCGCGACTGGGCTGGATCAGCGAGCAGGAGCGTGATCGCGGCATTCGTCTGTTCCAGCGTGCAGGGCTGCCTGTCATCCCGCCAGAAGAGATGACAGAAGCCGATTTCCTCGAACATATGTCCATTGATAAAAAAGTGATCGACGGTCGTTTGCGCCTGGTGCTGCTGCGCCACATGGGTGAAGCGGTGGTGACCGACGATTATCCGAAAGAGGTTCTACAGGCCACGCTGGGGGCAGACTACCGCGCCCTGGCTCAGCTTAAAGGTTAATAAGAACACGATGACTAGTTTGCATGCTGACGAGGCTTTCCTCGGCCATTACCAGTTGAGTCATGACCCTTTTGCTCCACGGGTGCCTGGCTTCAAATTTTTCCCGGCCCAGCGCAAACCCGTGCTGGGGCAGTTGCATCACCTGGCCCGCTACAGTCAACTGCTGCTGGTGGTCACCGGTCCCGAGGGCAGTGGCAAGACCCTGCTGCGTCAAGCCCTGGTCGCCAGCACCAACAAGCAGTCGGTACAAAGCGTGGTGGTGTCCGCCCGTGGCGCCGGCGATGCGGCCGGTGTGCTGCGTCAGGTGGCCCAGGCGCTGAATGTCGCCCAGGCGGATGCCGACGCTATTCTGGCCCAGGTGGTGCAGCTTGCACTCACCGGGCAGGAAGTCTATTTGCTGGTCGATGACGCCGAACAGCTCGATGAGTCTGCCCTTGAGGTTCTGATGGTCCTGGCGGCCGGCGCGCCTGAAGGTCGCCCGCATGTGTTCCTGTTCGGTGAGACCTCGATGATCGCTCAGCTTGAGGCTTTGCATCTCGAGGAAGAGCGATTCCACGTCATCGAACTGCAGCCCTATACCGAGGACGAAACCCGCGAGTATCTGGAGCAGCGGCTCGAGGGCGCTGGCCGCGGCATCGAACTTTTCACCGCGGATCAGATCTCTGATATTCACGAAAGCTCCGAAGGTTGGCCTGGCAGCATCAATCAGGTCGCCCGCGATGCAATGATCGAAGCCATGATCGCCAGCCGCTCTGCGGTCAAGCGTCCAAAAATGGGGTTCAATATGCCGAAGAAACACGTATTGGCGATTTCCGCCGTTGTCGTGGTTGCGGTTGCTGCCGCCTGGATGATGCCGGGTCGCAACAAGGCACCGACCACGGGTGCGCCGGCCAATGAACAGGCGCAACTGCCGCTTGGCCAGGGCCAGCCGACCGCGAATGGCGGTGCTCCGGCCGTCGAATTCGCCGGCAACACGCAGCCGATGCCATTGCCGTTGGTCGGCAACTCGCAACCGGTCATGCGCGCCCCGCTGGCTGAAGCCGCAGGCGGCATCACCGAAGGCGATGACGGCGTTCCGGTTGAAGGCTCCAGCGCCACACCGCCGACGGTGACCACCACGGCGCCGCCTGTGGGCGTTCCTGCCGGCCCTGCGCCGACACCGGCGGCCAAGCCGACACCCGCGCCGGCACCTGCGCCGACTCAGGTCGCCACCGCCAAGCCAGCCCCTGCTCCAGTGGCCAAGCCTGCTCCAGCGCCAGCCAAGCCAGCCGTTGCGGCGGCGGCCAAGCCTGCCGAGAAACCGGCTCCGGCGGCCAAGGCGGCTGGTGGCACCTGGTACGCCGGTCAGGCACCGGGCAATTACGTGGTGCAAATCCTCGGCACCAGCTCCGAAACGGCCGCACAAAGCTTCGTCAAGGAGCAGGGCGGCGAGTACCGCTATTTCAAGAAAGTCCTCAATGGCAAGCCGCTCTACGTGATCACCTACGGTAACTTCGCCAATCGCGATGCAGCCGTTTCCGCCATCAAGGCCTTGCCAGCGAAGGTTCAGGCTGGTAAACCTTGGCCTCGCACTGTCGCCAGCGTCCAACAGGAACTGGCAACAACTCGCTGAAGATTCGGCGGCCTTACCCAGGCCGCCTCTCCAAGCACCTCAAAATTTCTACAAGTGCGCGCCGCCTTCCGGGCTGCGTGCCTTGTGGTGTCTGCGTCACAGTAGTCTTTGAGTCGTTGCGGTCAAAATTAAAAAAGTTTTGACTAGCACAGCAGATCGCTTTAAACCTTTCACAAATGCGACATGGATTTGCGACATTTCGTCGTCAAATTTGTGAGGCCAAGTGTCGGTGTGTACAATGACCTCCCTTTTGTCCCCGCAAAGCTGGCGTACGTTCGGCGCGGATGGCAAGTGGTTGAATTGAAAAGAAATTTGCCTCGATTAGAGGCAGCCTGGTGAGAAAGTGTCTATGAAAGCAGGTCTGTACCAACCAGATGAATTCAAGGATAACTGTGGTTTCGGCCTGATAGCCCATATGCAGGGCGAGCCCAGTCATACCCTTTTGCAAACGGCCATCGAGGCCCTGACCTGCATGACCCACCGCGGTGGGATTAATGCCGACGGCAAGACCGGTGACGGTTGCGGTCTGCTGATTCAAAAGCCGGACGTGTTCCTGCGAGCCATCGCCCAGGAAACCTTCGGCGTCGAAATGCCCAAGCAATATGCGGTGGGCATGGTCTTCTTCAACCAGGACCCGGTCAAAGCCGAAGCCGCTCGCGAGAACATGAACCGCGAGATCCTGGCCGCCGGCCTGCAACTGGTCGGCTGGCGCAAAGTGCCGATCGACACCAGCGTCCTCGGCCGCCTGGCCCTTGAGCGCCTGCCGCAGATCGAGCAAGTGTTCATCGGCGGTGAAGGCCTGAGCGACCAGGACATGGCCGTCAAGCTGTTCACCTCCCGTCGTCGCTCGTCCGTGGCCAACGCCGCCGACACCGACCACTACGTCTGCAGCTTTTCGCACAAGACCATCATTTACAAAGGCCTGATGATGCCGGCGGACTTGACCGCCTTCTATCCGGACCTGAGCGATGAGCGCCTGCAAACTTCGATTTGCGTGTTCCACCAGCGCTTCTCCACCAACACCCTGCCGAAATGGCCGCTGGCTCAACCGTTCCGCTTCCTGGCGCACAACGGCGAGATCAACACCATCACCGGCAACCGCAACTGGGCCGTGGCCCGTCGCACCAAGTTCACCAACGACCTGATGGACCTGGAAGAGCTCGGCCCGCTGGTCAACCGCGTGGGTTCGGACTCCTCGAGCATGGACAACATGCTGGAGCTGATGGTCACCGGTGGCATCGACCTGTTCCGTGGCGTGCGGATGATCATTCCGCCAGCGTGGCAGAACGTCGAGACCATGGACCCGGATCTGCGTGCGTTCTACGAATACAACTCGATGCACATGGAACCGTGGGACGGCCCGGCTGGCGTGGTAATGACCGACGGTCGCTACGCGGTGTGCCTGCTCGACCGTAACGGTCTGCGTCCGGCGCGTTGGGTCACCACCAAGAACGGTTTCATCACCCTGGCTTCGGAAATCGGTGTCTGGAACTACCAGCCTGAACATGTGATCGCCAAGGGTCGTGTGGGACCTGGCCAGATCTTTGCCGTGGACACCGAAACCGGCCAGATCCTCGACACCGATGCGATCGACAACCGTCTGAAGTCCCGTCATCCGTACAAGCAATGGCTGCGCAAGAATGCCCTGCGCATCCAGGCGACCATGGAAGACAACGACCACGGTTCGGCGTTCTACGACGTTGATCAGCTCAAGCAATACATGAAGATGTACCAGGTCACGTTCGAAGAGCGCGACCAGGTGCTGCGTCCGCTGGGCGAACAGGGCTACGAAGCCGTGGGCTCGATGGGCGACGATACGCCGATGGCCGTGCTGTCCCAGCGCGTGCGCACGCCGTACGACTATTTCCGCCAGCAGTTCGCGCAGGTCACCAACCCGCCGATCGACCCGCTGCGCGAAGCCATCGTCATGTCGCTGGAAATCTGCCTCGGTGCCGAGCGCAACATTTTCCAGGAGTCGCCGGAACATGCCTCGCGCGTGATCCTCAGCTCGCCGGTCATTTCCCCGGCCAAGTGGCGCTCGCTGATGAACCTCGATCGCCCGGGCTTCGAGCGCGCGATCATCGATCTGAACTACGACGAAAGCGTCGGCCTCGAAGCGGCCATCCGCAACGTCGCCGACCAGGCCGAAGAAGCCGTGCGCGCCGGTCGTACCCAGGTTGTGCTGAGTGACCGTCACATCGCCCCGGGCAAGTTGCCTATTCATGCGTCCCTGGCCACCGGTGCGGTGCACCACCGCCTGACCGAAAAAGGCCTGCGCTGCGACTCCAACATCCTGGTGGAAACCGCGACCGCTCGCGATCCGCATCACTTCGCCGTGTTGATCGGTTTCGGTGCCTCTGCCGTTTATCCGTTCCTGGCTTACGAAGTGCTGGGTGACCTGATCCGTACCGGTGAAGTACTGGGCGACCTCTACGAGGTGTTCAAGAACTACCGTAAAGGCATCACCAAAGGCCTGCTGAAGATCCTGTCGAAGATGGGCATCTCGACCATCACGTCGTACCGCGGTGCGCAGTTGTTCGAGGCCATCGGCCTGTCCGAGGAAGTCTGCAACCTGAGCTTCCGTGGCGTGCCGAGCCGCATCAAGGGTGCGCGTTTCGTCGACATCGAAGCCGAGCAGAAAGCACTGGCCACCGAAGCCTGGAGTCCGCGCAAGCCGATCCAGCAAGGCGGCCTGCTGAAGTTCGTCCACGGTGGTGAATATCACGCGTACAACCCGGACGTGGTCAACACCCTGCAGGCCGCTGTGCAGCAGGGCGACTACAGCAAGTTCAAGGAATACACCTCGCTGGTGGACAACCGCCCGGTGTCGATGATCCGTGACCTGCTGAAAGTCAAAACCCTCGACACTCCATTGGATATGAGCGAGATCGAACCACTGGAATCGGTGCTCAAGCGCTTCGACTCCGCCGGTATCTCCCTGGGCGCCCTGTCGCCGGAAGCTCACGAAGCCCTGGCCGAAGCCATGAATCGCCTCGGTGCGCGTTCCAACTCCGGCGAAGGCGGCGAAGACCCGGCGCGCTACGGCACCATCAAGAGCTCGAAAATCAAGCAGGTTGCGACTGGCCGTTTCGGTGTGACCCCGGAATACCTGGTCAACGCTGAAGTGCTGCAGATCAAGGTCGCCCAGGGCGCCAAGCCGGGCGAGGGTGGTCAACTGCCGGGCGGTAAAGTGAACGGTCTGATCGCCAAGCTGCGTTACGCAGTGCCGGGCGTGACCCTGATTTCGCCACCGCCGCACCACGACATCTATTCGATCGAAGACTTGTCGCAGCTGATTTTCGACCTGAAACAAGTCAACCCGAAGGCGCTGGTTTCGGTGAAGCTGGTAGCAGAGGCGGGCGTCGGCACCATCGCTGCCGGTGTGGCCAAGGCCTACGCGGAC
This sequence comes from Pseudomonas sp. GNP012, assembly GCF_054343835.1. NCBI lineage: Bacteria > Pseudomonadati > Pseudomonadota > Gammaproteobacteria > Pseudomonadales > Pseudomonadaceae > Pseudomonas > Pseudomonas sp. GNP012. Next base: position 5,882,175 of record NZ_JBTGUU010000001.1, read on the forward strand.
TTGATCACCATCTCCGGCTACGACGGCGGCACCGGTGCATCGCCGCTGACCTCGATCAAGTACGCGGGCGCGCCGTGGGAGCTCGGCCTGGCCGAAACCCACCAGACCCTGCGCGGCAACGACCTGCGCGGCAAAGTCCGGGTGCAGACCGACGGCGGCCTGAAAACCGGCCTCGACGTGATCAAGGCGGCCATCCTCGGCGCTGAAAGCTTCGGCTTCGGCACCGCGCCGATGATCGCCCTGGGCTGCAAATACCTGCGCATCTGCCACCTGAACAACTGCGCCACCGGCGTCGCGACCCAGAACGAGAAGCTGCGCAAGGACCACTACATCGGTACCGTCGACATGGTGGTGAACTTCTTCACCTACGTCGCCGAAGAAACCCGTGAGTGGCTGGCCAAGCTGGGCGTGCGCTCCCTCGAGGAGCTGATCGGCCGTACCGATCTGCTGGAAGTCCTCGAAGGCCAGACTGCCAAGCAGCATCACCTCGACCTGACTCCGTTGCTGGGCAGTGACCACGTGCCAGCGGACAAACCGCAGTTCTGTGGCGTAGACCGCAACCCGCCGTTCGACAAGGGCCTGCTGGCCGAGAAAATGGTCGACATGGCCACCTCGGCGATCAACGACCTGAGCGGCGCTGAATTCGCCCTGGATATCTGCAACTGCGACCGTTCCATCGGTGCACGGATCTCCGGCGAAATCGCGCGCAAGCACGGCAACCAGGGCATGGCCAACGCGCCGATCACCTTCCGCTTCAAGGGCACTGCGGGCCAGAGCTTTGGTGTGTGGAACGCCGGTGGCCTGAACATGTACCTGGAAGGCGACGCCAACGACTACGTCGGCAAGGGCATGACCGGCGGCAAGCTGGTCATCGTGCCGCCGAAGGGCAGCGTCTACCGCACCCAGGACAGTGCCATCATCGGCAACACCTGTCTGTACGGCGCCACTGGCGGCAAGCTGTTCGCCGCCGGCACCGCGGGCGAGCGTTTCGCCGTGCGTAACTCCGGTGCCCACACTGTCGTGGAAGGCACTGGCGATCACTGCTGCGAGTACATGACCGGTGGCTTCGTCTGCGTATTGGGCAAGACCGGTTACAACTTCGGCTCTGGCATGACCGGCGGTTTCGCCTATGTGCTCGACCAGGACAACACCTTCGTTGACCGGGTCAACCACGAACTGGTGGAAATCCAGCGGATCAGCGGCGAGGCGATGGAAGCCTACCGTAGCCACCTGCAACGCGTGCTGAACGAGTACGTCGAGGAAACCGACAGCGAGTGGGGTCGTGAACTCGCCGAGAACCTCGATGATTACGTGCGTCGTTTCTGGCTGGTCAAGCCCAAGGCTGCCAACCTGAAATCGTTGCTTTCCAGCACCCGTGCCAACCCGCAGTGATATGCGCCTGAAGAGTTTGATGAGGTTTTAAAATGGCTGAACGTCTGAATAATGACTTCCAGTTCATCGAGGTCGGGCGCAAGGATCCGAAGAAGAAACTGTTGCGTCAACGCAAGAAAGAGTTCGTGGAAATCTACGAACCCTTCAAGCCCCAGCAGTCGGCCGACCAGGCCCACCGCTGCCTGGGTTGCGGTAACCCGTATTGCGAATGGAAGTGCCCGGTGCACAACTTCATTCCCAACTGGCTGAAACTGGTGGCCGAGGGCAACATCCTCCAGGCCGCCGAGTTGTCGCACCAGACCAACACCTTGCCGGAAGTCTGCGGCCGGGTGTGCCCGCAGGATCGTCTGTGCGAGGGTGCCTGCACCCTCAACGACGGCTTCGGCGCGGTGACCATCGGTTCGGTGGAGAAGTACATCACCGACACCGCGTTCGCCATGGGCTGGCGCCCGGACATGTCCAAGGTCAAGCCGACCGGCAAGCGTGTCGCGATCATCGGTGCCGGGCCTGCGGGCCTGGGCTGTGCCGACGTGCTGGTGCGCGGCGGCGTGACCCCGGTGGTGTTCGACAAGAACCCGGAAATCGGTGGCCTGCTGACTTTCGGCATCCCCGAGTTCAAGCTGGAAAAGACCGTGTTGAGCAATCGCCGCGAAGTCTTCACCGGCATGGGCATCGAGTTCCGCCTCAATACCGAGGTGGGCAAGGACGTGACCATGGAGCAACTGCTCGAAGAATACGATGCCGTATTCATGGGCATGGGCACCTACACCTACATGAAGGGCGGTTTTGCCGGTGAGGACCTGCCAGGCGTGTATGACGCGCTGGACTTCCTGATCGCCAACGTCAACCGCAACCTGGGCTTTGAAAAGTCGCCGGAAGATTTCGTCGACATGAAAGGCAAGAAGGTCGTGGTACTGGGCGGTGGCGACACGGCGATGGACTGCAACCGTACGTCGATCCGCCAGGGCGCCAAGTCGGTGACCTGCGCCTATCGTCGTGACGAAGCGAACATGCCGGGCTCGCGCAAAGAGGTGAAGAACGCCAAGGAAGAAGGCGTGAAGTTCCTCTACAACCGCCAGCCGATCGCGATTGTCGGCGAAGACAAGGTCGAAGGCGTGAAGGTGGTCGAGACCCGTCTCGGCGAGCCGGACGCCCGTGGCCGTCGCAGCCCCGAGCCGATCCCGGGCTCCGAAGAGATCATCCCGGCCGACGCCGTGGTCATCGCCTTCGGTTTCCGCCCTAGCCCGGCGCCGTGGTTCGAGCAGTTCGAGATCCAGACCGACAGCCAGGGCCGCGTCGTGGCACCGGAGCAAGGCCAGTACAAGCACCAGACCAGCAACCCGAAAATCTTCGCCGGTGGCGACATGGTGCGCGGTTCGGACCTGGTGGTGACGGCGATCTTCGAAGGCCGTAATGCGGCTGAAGGGATCCTGGATTACCTGGGCGTCTAAGCACCCGATCCAGACTTGAAATGCAGTAACCCTGTGGGAGCGAGCCTGCTCGCGAAAGCGGTCTGTCAGCCAACTTCAATGTTGGATGTGCCGGCCTCTTCGCGAGCAGGCTCGCTCCCACAGTCGTTTTGTGGTGAGACAAATACTGCATTCCACCGCGACAAATTGACCCGATAGACAAAAGGCTGACCTGCATCCGTGCCTTTTGCGCCCGGCTCTGAGAAAATGCCCGCACTTTTTTTCCGGATGCCGACATGACTGCCCTGAAGAACGACCGTTTCCTGCGCGCCCTGCTCAAGCAACCCGTAGACGTCACCCCCGTGTGGATGATGCGTCAGGCCGGTCGCTACCTGCCTGAATACCGCGCCAGCCGCGCCAAGGCCGGCGATTTCATGAGCCTGTGCATGAACCCGGCGTTCGCTTGCGAAGTCACGATGCAACCGCTCGACCGTTATCCGCAACTGGACGCGGCGATCCTCTTCTCCGACATCCTGACCATCCCCGATGCCATGGGCCAGGGCCTGTACTTCGAAACCGGCGAAGGTCCGCGCTTCAAGAAGGTCGTCAGCACCCTGGCCGACATCGAAGCCCTGCCGATTCCCGATCCGCAGAAAGACCTCGGCTACGTGATGGATGCGGTCAGCACCATCCGTCGTGAACTGAACGGACGTGTGCCGTTGATCGGTTTCTCCGGCAGCCCATGGACCCTGGCGACCTACATGGTCGAAGGCGGCTCGTCGAAAGACTTCCGCAAGACCAAGGCCATGCTCTACGACAACCCGCAAGCCATGCACCTGTTGCTGGACAAGCTTGCGCAGTCGGTCACCAGCTACCTCAACGGTCAGATCATGGCCGGTGCGCAAGCGGTGCAGATCTTCGATACCTGGGGCGGCAACCTGTCGGCAGCGGCGTATCAGGAGTTCTCCCTGGCCTACATGCGCAAAATCGTCAGCGGCCTGATCCGCGAGCACGAAGGCCGCAAGGTGCCGGTCATCCTGTTCACCAAGAACGGCGGCCTGTGGCTGGAAAGCATCGCAGATGCCGGTGCTGATGCATTGGGCCTGGACTGGACCTGCGATATCGGCAACGCCCGTGCCCGTGTTGGCGACAAAGTCGCGCTGCAAGGCAACATGGACCCGACCGTGCTCTACGCCAAACCGCAAGCCATTCGCGCTGAAGTCGGGCGCATTCTCGCCAGCTACGGCAAAGGCAGTGGTCACGTGTTCAACCTCGGTCATGGCATTACGCCGGAAGTCGATCCGGAACACGCCGGTGCATTCCTGCGTGCCGTGCATGAATTGTCGGCGCAATATCACGAGTAACGGCCAGCGCCGTTTTCCAGAAGCCTGTCCCGCCTTGAGCCGGACAGGTTTTTTTATGTCCCACAGAAACATTTCCCGGATAAAGCATCTCTTTCTGTAAGAGTGTTTTCCTTTCTTGTCGGAAAATCGGATGAAAAGACTATTCCCGCCCGGTGCGATGATTACTCCTACATAGAATTCTTCGTCATCCCCGTAAGGTTCCAGACCCCTGTTCAGCACAACGCTGAACGGTAACGAAGCAAACATCGCCGCCTGCAAGGCGCCTTGTTTTCGATAGGCAGTCTGGAACACATCATGAAACTTACATTTGATAAAAGAAGTGCATTAACGGCCTGCACCTCTTCGATGATCCTGTTATCGGCAATGCTGGCCTCTCAAACCGCATCCGCCCACGGCTATCTGGATGTGCCGCCGTCACGCGCACTGACCTGCCAGAAAGGTTTGAACACCAACTGTGGCGGCGCGCAGTACGAGCCGCAGAGCGTCGGTGAAACCTTCAAGGGCTTTCCGGCAGGTGTCGGCGGTGCCCCCTTGCAGGGGCCGGTCGATGGCAAAATAGCCAGCGGCGGTCACGCGCTGTTCTCCGCACTGGACGCACAGTCCGCCACCCGCTGGCACCTGACGGAAATCAAGGATCGCAACATCGATTTCCAATGGCGTTACACCGCCGCCCACCCGGCGACCAAGCACGAGTATTTCATCTCCAGCGACGGCTGGAACCCGAACGAGTCGCTCAAGCGCGCCACCTTCGAAAGCACGCCGTTCTGCACCATCGATGGCGGCAACCAGTTGCCGGTGTCGGGCGCCAGGCACAGCTGCACCCTCCCGTCCGACAAGTCCGGCCACCACGTCATCCTGTCCATCTGGACCGTCGGTGACACCGACGCCGCGTTTTACAATGTCGCAGACGTGAACATCCTTGCCGAACCCGACTTGCCGGGCGGCTGGTCGCCGGTAGGCAGCATTGCGTCATCGACCCCGTTGCTGGCGGGTGACAAGGTCAAGGCTCGCGCGTTTACCGCCAAGGGCGAGAGTGCGCAATACAGCGTGGAAATCAGCATCGATAACGCTGAAGAAGGCACACCGCAAAACTGGTCGTACAAGCTGGCGGAAAAAATCAACCAGACCCACACTCTGGTTCGCGCCGGTATCCGTGACGAGAGCGGCAATGTTGCCCCGGTCAAAGGCACCAACCGCCTCTACGTGCAAAAAGAAAGCGGTGTAGTCCGCTATGAAGTGCAGTTGGCCATGAAGGAAGACGCCGCTGCGCACATGGCGGTGACCTCTCAGCAAGCCGAATACGTCCTGGATAAAGGCCGGGCCAAAGTCGAATTCAGCATGACTGCGAACCGCGCGATGGACGTCGAAGCGACCTTGTTCGATCAGAACAACAAACCGGTCGGAACCACGTCGGCACAAGTGGCCACCGGCTCCACCTCGTTGTCCCTGGATGTGCGCAGCAATCCGGGTGCGCACACGCTGACCCTGGTCGGCACCACCCTGGATGGCCGCACCACCCGTCAGGACACCAAGACCACCCAACTGACCGGTGAAGGCGCGGTCATCGAATACGACTTCGTGTTCCCTGAAGGCCTCAGCGACTACACCGCCGGCACCAAGGTGCTGCAACCGAAGACTGATGAAGTCTTTGAGTGCAAGCCATTCCCTGCTTCGGGTTATTGCAAGCAGTACGCCCCTACCGCCAACGGTTTTGAACCGGGTGTCGGTGCTCACTGGCACATGGCGTGGGACAAGTTGTAAGTCCTCGCAACTGGCATCAGGCGACCTCAAAAAAGGTCGCCTGATGCCAGGCACTTCTGCTGAGTACCGAGTTGAAAATGAAGGTTTCGAATTTTTCCGGACAACGCTTTCGGGCATGCCTGAGCAGCATTTGTTGGCTCGCGTTGCCAGTGGGCGCTGCGGTGTTTCTGGCGTGGCAGGAACGGGCGTTTCGCGAGCATCTGGCTTCACCGTTGCCCGACATCGCAGCTCTGGAGACGGTGCCTGTACGTGAGCCGCTCGAAACAACATCGATTGCCATCGTGTTCGGCTTGACGCCAGAGGCCACACCGCGGCCCAGCGCCGAACCGCTGACCTTGCAGGCGAGCTTTGTCAGCAACGGACTATCCAAGGCGCTGCTGGCCAATGCTCAAGGCTCCCGTCTCTATCAGGTGGGCGAGCGTTTGCCCGGCGGCAGTGTCCTGCGTCGTATCGAGACCCACCAGGTTGTGCTGTGGAACAAGGGCCGGGAAGAGCTACTAACGCTCCTCCCCCCTGGCGCACGTTTTCTGAAGGGACTCGAATCATCCGTCGATGCTCAATCGGTCACCACGACCACCCATTTTTTACGCCCGCTCTTCGGGCAACCAGAGTGATGAATTTCATGAACAGCTTCGTCGGCGCGCATTGGTTGCGTTCAATGCTCTTGCTTGCCGTTTTGGCGGCTGCAGCCTTCCCGGGCACGCTACGAGGCGCCGAAGAAAAATGGCAACTGGCGATGAACAACGCAGAGCTGCGCGACATCGTCGAAGAGATCTCCAGCATTCTCGGGACCACGGTAGTGCTGGACCCCAAGGTCTCCGGTCGTATAACCGTCATGTCCCGGCAGGCCCTCGATCGTGAAGGGGTGCGCCGGTTGTTCTATTCAGTGCTCGATGCCCACAATTTCACGGTGATCGATGAGGGCGACCGGATTCTCATCGCCCCGGTTGCCGAAGCCAGGACCCGGGCCGGTCAGGGCACGGTAAAAACCACCACGGCGTCGCAATTCGTGACCGAAGTCATCGGGTTGAACACCGGTAGCGCCACCGATATTGCCGGGCTGGTGCGGCCGCTGGTTTCTGCCAACGGTTATGTCGGCCCCTCGGTGTCGGCCAACGCGTTGGTGCTGACCGATACGGCCGCCAATGTGAAGCGCATCGCCCGGGTGATCCGCGAACTGGACTCCGGGCAGAACAACCTGCACGCGGTGCTTGAGCTCAAGCATGCCCAGGCGGGCGATGTCGCGCCGGTGATCGAGGCCTCCATGGGCAAGCGCAATGCCGAGTCGGCCATACAGGTACTGGCTGACACCCGGACCAATCGCCTGATTTTCATAGGCCCGCCGGTCGTTCGCCAGCGTTTGATCGAACTGGCCCGTGGGCTCGATACACCGGCCACCACGACCCTCGACAACGCCCGGGTGATTCGCCTGCGTCACAGCGATGCCAAGCAGTTGGCCGAGATTCTGGAGTCGATGGGGCAGGGCAGAAAACAGACGTCCGCCATCGGCAGCGCCAAGGATATGTCGGGCGGCGCAGCCTTCATGATCAAGGCCGACGAAAGCCAGAACGCGCTGGTGCTGATTGCCGAGCCGGCACAGGTGCGGACCATCGAAAGCATCGTGCGCCAGCTGGACCAGCCGCGGGCCCAGGTGTTGATCCATGCCGCCATCGTCGAAATCTCCGGCGACATCGCCGAGGCCGTTGGTGTGCAGTGGAACCTCAACACCGGCGACGCCAAGGGCTTCATCAACTTTCCCGGCACCGACATTCCTATTGTCGGCGGGTTGAAGTTCGACGAGAAACGATCGGCGCCGGAAGGGGCGATCCTGCAACTGGGCAGTGACCACTTCGGGGCGCTGATTTCGGCGCTGGCCAGCAACACCCACAGCAACCTGCTGTCCACCCCGAGCCTGTTGACCCTGGACAATCAGGAAGCGGAAATCATCGTCGGCCAGAACGTGCCGTTCAAGACCGGCTCCTACGCCACCAACAGCAACGGCGCAGAGAATCCGTTCACCACCGTCGAGCGCAAGGACGTCGGCATCAGCCTGAAGATCAAGCCTTACATCAACGAAGGCTCGACGTTGCGCCTGGAGGTCGAGCAGGAGGTGTCGGACATCGCCCCCTCGGTGTCGGGCATCGACTCCTCGGACCTGATCACCAACAAGCGAGCGCTCAAAAGCACCATCCTCGCCGACGATGGCGAAATCATCGTGATCGGCGGCCTGATCCGCGACAGCGTGCGCACCCAGAAAAGCGGCGTGCCGCTGCTGCGTGACATTCCTTATCTCGGCGCGATGTTTCGCTGGAGCCGCGACACCCAGACCAAAAGCAATCTGATGGTGTTCTTGCGCCCGACCATCGTGCGCAGCAAGGAGGACCTGTCCCAGGTCAGCCAGCAGCGTTACAACGCGCTACGTGACCTGAGCAAGACAGGGGCGGGGGAAAACAACTCGTTGCTGCTGCCATCCGAGGCACGCGGGTTGTTTGAACCAGCCAGCGACGCGTCAGTGTTCGACTTGCGCGGCAAGGCGCAGTAAACCCATGGGCGAATTCAGCGAGCAATTGCCCTTCGGTTTCGCCCGGCGTTTTGGTGTGTTGCTGGAGCGTGACGGCGACGATCTGCGCCTTGCCCTGCGCAGCGATGCACCGCTCAGCGCATTGTCAGAGGCGCGCCGGGTGTGCGGGTCGACGCTGCCGTTCGTCATCGTCGACGCCGAAGAATACGCCTCACGCCTGGCGGCAGCCTATCGCGAGGGACAAAGCGCGATGGAGCAGGTAGCCCAAGGGCTGGACGAAGAACTGGACTTGCTCAGTCTGGTCGATCAGGTGCCGCAGACCGCCGACCTGCTGGAGCAACAGGGCGATGCGCCGATCATTCGTCTGATCAACGCACTGCTCGGTGAAGCCGTGCGCGAGCGCGCCTCGGACGTGCACCTGGAAACCTTCGAGCAGTACCTGTCGGTGCGCATGCGGGTGGATGGCCAACTGCGGGAAATGCTCAGGCCCAAGCGCGAACTGGCGACGTTGCTGGTGTCGCGGATCAAGGTCATGGCGCGCCTGGACATCGCGGAAAAACGCGTGCCCCAGGATGGGCGAATGGCCTTGCGTCTGGCCGGGCATGAAGTCGATGTGCGGGTCTCGACGCTGCCTTCGGCCCACGGTGAACGGGTGGTTCTGCGCCTGCTCGACAAACAGGCCGGGCGCCTGGACCTGCATCGGCTGGGCATGCTGGACGATACCCTCGCGGCCCTGCGCCAGCTATTGGGCAAACCCCACGGCATCCTGCTGGTGACCGGGCCGACCGGCTCCGGCAAGACCACCAGCCTGTACGCCGCGTTGAGCAGCCTGAATGACCAGACCCGCAACATCCTCACGGTCGAAGACCCGATCGAGTATCACCTGCCGGGTGTGGGCCAGATGCCGGTCAACCCGAAAGTCGACATGACCTTTGCCCGCGGCCTGCGGGCGATTCTGCGCCAGGACCCGGACGTGGTGATGGTCGGCGAAATCCGCGACCGCGAAACCGCCGAGATCGCCGTGCAGGCGTCTTTGACCGGGCATCTGGTGCTGTCGACCTTGCACACCAACAGTGCGGTCGGCGCTGTCACGCGGCTGGTCGACATGGGTGTCGATGCCTACCTGTTGGCGTCTTCGCTGGTGGGCATTCTGGCCCAGCGCCTGCTGCGCACCCTGTGCCCCCATTGCAAGGTTTCGTACACCGCCGACGCGGCGGCCTGTGAGCGCCTGGGGCTCGACACGGCCACGTCGCACACGTTGTGCAAAGCCTCGGGCTGCGCGCAGTGCCAGCACGGCTATCGCGGGCGCATCGGCATCTACGAACTGATCAGCGTGACGCCCGCCGTCTCGGCGCTGATCCATCAGGGCGCCAGTGAGCAAGACCTCGTCGACGCAACGCGCAAGGTTTCGCGCAGCCTGTTCCAGGACGGGCGTCAGCGGGTGCTGGAAGGCTTGACCAGCCTCGATGAGTTGCTGCGCGTGACCCAGGAGCACTGACGGATGCCCACCTTCGACTACCGCGCCCTAGATGCCCAAGGCCGATCCTGCAAGGGGCGCCTGGAAGCCGATGGACCCCGTCATGCGCGACAGCTGTTGCGTGAACGTGGCGTGTGGCCGCGTGTGTTGATCGAGGTCCGGGTCGGCAGCGATACAGGCAGGCAAACTCGCGGCGCAGGTCTGAGCGCGGCTGATCTGGCGTTGTTGACCTTGCAGCTGGCAACGCTGGTTCAGGCCGGGCTGCCTCTGGAAGAAGCGCTCGAGGCGGTGGCGAAACAGAGCTCGAAGCGCAAGGTCGCAGGCCTGCTCTCGGCGGTCAGGAGCCGGGTGATGGAAGGCCACGCCCTGGCCTCGGCCCTGGGACAATTTCCCAGGGCCTTCCCCGAATTGTTCCGCGCCACCGTGGCCGCCGGCGAGCGCTCGGGGCATTTGGGTCATGTGCTGGAGCAACTGGCGGCTTACACGCAGGCTCGCCAGGCCTCGCGGCAAAAGATCCAGATGGCCTTGGTGTACCCCTTGATCCTGATGCTGGCCAGCGCAGCAATCGTCGGTTTTCTGCTCGGCTATGTGGTGCCGGATGTGGTGAAGATCTTCGTCGACAGCGGCCAGCCGTTGCCCTGGCTAACCCAGGCGCTGATCGGCGTGAGCAACGGCTTGCGCAACCATTTCCTGTTGTTGATGGGCGTACTGGCGACGCTGTTCGGCCTGTGGCGCTGGAGCTGGCAGCAGCCGCAGTGGCGTCTGCGCTGGCATCGTTGGCTGCTGAGTGCGCCCGTCATCGGTGAAGTACTGCGGGCCATGGAAGCCGCGCGGTTTGCCAGCACCCTGGCGATCCTCGGCAAAAGTGCCGTGCCCTTGGTGGACGCACTGGAAATTTCCGCCTCGGTCATCGGCAACCTGACCATTCGCGCGCGGATGGTCGATGTCGCCCGTTCCGTGCGCGAAGGCGGAACACTCACTCGCGGGCTGGAATTGAGCGGCGACATCCCGCCGATGATGCTGCACATGATCGCCAGCGGTGAACGTGCCGGCGAACTCGATCGCATGTTGGCCCGGGCCGCCGAACAACAGGAAAGCAGCCTCGCCGCGCGCATTGCGCTGGTGGTGAGCCTGTTCGAGCCCGCCATGCTGGTGCTGATGGGCGGCGTTGTGCTGCTGATCGTCATGGCCATCCTGCTCCCGATTCTCAGCCTCAACCAATTGGTGAATTGATCCATGCAACCTGCCCGCAAAAGCCTTTCCCGCGTGCAACGCGGTTTTACCCTGATCGAAATCATGGTGGTGGTGGTCATCATCGGTGTGCTGGGGGCCATTGTGGTGCCGCAGTTCATGAGCCGCCCCGATCAGGCCAAGGTCACCGCCGCCAGAATCGATATCCAGGCCATCTCCACCGCCCTGGAAATGTATCGCCTCGACAACGCCCATTACCCCTCGACCCAGCAAGGCCTGGAAGCGTTGGTCAAACGTCCCTCGGGCTTGCCCGCGCCGCGCGGCTGGAACCCTCAGGGTTACCTCAAGAGCATGCCGGTCGACCCGTGGAACACGCCTTATCAGTACCTCAATCCGGGTGTGAGATCGACGGATGGCACGTACGACCTGTACTCCCTGGGTGCCGATGGCGTAGCCGGCGGTGAAGGGTTTGCAGCGGAAATCGGCAATTGGAGCAATTGATCCGTGGGCTATCGCTGCCGAGGGTTTACCTTGCTGGAATTGATGATCGTGATTGTCGTGGTCGGCGTTTTGCTGGGAATGGTGAGCTTTGCCGGTGGGGGCAACCCCGCGCGCCAGGTCAGGCAGGAAGCCGAGGCGATGGTGCAGGTGATCCATCAATTGCGCGAGCGAGCGGTATTCGAGGGGCAGGACTATGGCTTGCGGCTGAGTACCGATGGCCACCGGCCGATGCGCCAGGGTGTTCACGGATGGGAACCGGTGGCGGAGCTTACTGATTGGCCCCTGAGTATGCGGGTGCGTTTTCGGCATGACGGCTATGCGGTAGACCTGGACGCCGATGAAGGACCGCCGCAGTTGTTGATGTTCAGCAACGATGAGACCAGCGTCTTCACCCTGACATTCGAGTCCACCAACCGGACCTGGCTGAGGTTGTCCGGCGATGGCCTTGGCGAGGTGGAGATCGATGGCTAGCCCGCGAACCCGATCCGCCATGGGCGGTTTCACGCTGCTGGAAATCATGGTGGCCATGGCGGTCTTCGCGACACTGGCGGCTGCCGTGCTTTCGGCCAGTCAATACGTGGTCAAACAGCGTGGCGCCGTTGAGGCGCGACTGTTTGCGGCGTGGCTGGCGGACAACCGGTTGAACGAATTGCGCCTGCAACCCGGTTTGGCGACCGGGCAGCAACAACAGGTGGTTTCCATGGATCAGCGCGACTGGGTGTTGCATCAACACATCAGCGCCACCGGTGATCCACGTTTGCTCCAGGTCGACATTCAAGTCAGCCCCGCAAACAGTACGCACGCCTTGCATCGTGCCAGCGGTTGGATACTCGCGCTTCATGAATAAGCAGCGCGGGTTCACCCTGCTGGAACTGGTCATCGCCCTGGCGATCTTCGCCGTGTTGGGGCTGGCCAGTTGGGGCTTGTTCGATAGCGTGGTGCGGGTGCAACGGGGGGTGACGACCCACGAGCGAGAACTCAGGAGCCTGCAGCGCGCGGTGGCGGTAATCGAGCGGGATCTGCTGCATGTCACTGCGCAGCCGATGGTGCTCGCACCGCCGCTTTTGCAGTTCCAGCGCAGTCACTGGCGCAACCCTCTGGATCAGCCGCGCAGCGAACTTCAGGCGCTGACCTATCGACTCGACGGTGGCGTGCTGTGGCGCGAAAGCCAAGGCGAAGGCACAGAGCTCGTGCAGCGGCAAAAACTGCTGGAGGACGTTCGCGAGTTGAACTGGCGCCTGTTCGACAGCCAGTCCGGCTGGGTCGCTCAGGGGGCGTCCGGGCAGGACGCGAAGGCGCCCCTGGCGATGGAGGTGCAGGTCTCGGTTGGTCGCTTCGAATCGATTCGTCGGGTGTTGCCGATGCCGGGTGCATTGCCATGAACGGGCATCAACGCGGCATGGCGTTGATCAGTGTTTTGCTGGTCCTGAGCCTGGCACTGCTGATCACCGGTGGCTTGTTGCGCAGCCATCACCTGTCGCTGCAAAGCAGCGGGCAACAGTTGCAGCAGATACACCTGCGCCAACTCGCATCGGGCGGGGAAAGCTGGGCGCTGCTGCTGTTGCGCGACGCGCTACAGGACACGGAAAAACCCGTCGAGCGGATTCAGGGCTGGACGGCCATGGCACCGGGTTTCGAGGTTGAGGATGCGCAGATCCGCATCGATATCGATGACCTCGCCGGGCGTTTCAATCTCAACGCTTTGTTACGCCAGGGCCAGGTGGATCAGGTCACCCTCAACCGTTGGGCGCGCCTGCTTGAGCTGCTCGAGCTTCCTCCTGTGCAGCTGAGCCAGGTCGGGCCGCTGCGGGAGCTGAGCCAGTTGCGCTTGCTTCCCGGCATTGACGCTCGCCTGCTGCAACGGCTGGAGCCCTGGGTGGCACTGCTGCCCACCGACGTCGCCTTGAACGTCAACACCGCACCGGCGCTGGTGTTGAGAACGCTCGGCGAGGTGGACGCCGCGACCGCTGATGCGCTGGTGCTTCAGGCCGCAACAGCGCCCTGGGCGAGTGTCCAGGCGTTTACGCAGGACCCATTGCTCTCCGGGCAGGGCTTGAGCAGTCACGGCCTTGGCACCCATAGCCGCTGGTATCGGATCGGCGTGCAGGTGATCCGGGACGGGCGCCAATTGCATCTGGCCACGGATGTCGGGTACGACCCCAAGACTCAACAGCTGACGGTGCTGCAACGACGTTTTCTTCCCATCAGTAGCCACGAGAGACCGCGATGAATACTTGGCTTTACCTGACCGCCGAGGGCCGGGATGCGCCATCCGCACTCTGGCCTTGCATACTGTGGTCCCCCACCGGCCAACGCGAGCCGATGCCACTGAGTCAGGCGACCTCGGCATTGCAGGGGAAGTCGGTCGATGTGCTGTTGCCCATGGAAATGTGCAGTTGGGTACGCAGCGAGCCATGGCCGGCGCGGCGTCAACCCGAGGCCCAGGCCATCGCCTTCGCCGTGGAAGATCAACTGAGCGAGGCGCTGGACGTTGTGCATCTGGGTGTTGGCGCTCGTGATCGCGACGGCTGCTACCCGGCCATGGTCATCGGCCGGGAACGGTTGGCCGCCGTGCTCGCCCTGCTGCGCGAGACGGGTATCGCGGTGCGTGGGGTGTTCGTTGATGCCGATCTGTTGTCCGGCACTCAACCGTGCGGTGCGTGGTGGTTCGGTCGCTGGCTGTTGGGTGGAAGCCTTTCGGCACGCATGGCGTTGTCGCAAGACCACCTGGCGCTGCTCACCCCTTTGTTACCCCACGACATGCAATGGCTGGACGAACGTGAGGACCCCGCTGTCATCGACCAATGCCTGACCCATCGCCCGATCCTGGCCATCAACCTGCTGCAAGGCGCATTCGCCCTGCGCGGCAAACGTCTGCCCTGGCGTACAGGTGGATGGGTGATGTTGATACTGGCGCTGTTGACCTGGGGGGCCAGCGAGACGCGGATTCGCTTCATCGACAGCGAAGCCCGCCGCCTCGCCAGCCAAAATGAGCTGCGATTCAAGGCGCTTTACCCGGAGCAAGGCCGCATCGTCGACATGGCAGCGCAACTCAAGGCCCTGCAAAGCCAGCCTGTCGAATCGCAAAACACCCGCATTGCGGGGCTGGTCCGATTGATTGAGCAGGTAATCGGCGCCAGCCCGGTCGAGGTCCGGCGCATCGAATTCAGGGCCGGTGAAGGCTGGAAAATCCAGCTGACCGCCAGCGGCTTTGCCGAACTGGAACAATTGCGTGAGCGCGGACGCCAACAAGGCATACCCATCCGGCTCGATAGTGCGAACAAAGCTGCAGAGCGGGTGCACGCCACCCTCAGCGTGGAGGACGAAGCATGATCCAGGCATGGCGGCGCCTTTCTGTGCGCGAACAACGGCTGTTGCAGGTATTGGGGGCTTTCTTGTTGGCGGTTGTGGCTTTCAGCCTGATCTGGCAACCGAACCGGCAGCGCCTGGAAACTGTCGAGCGCCAGTATCAACGGCAGGCGGGGCTGGCCGCGCAAATGCAGCGGGCGTCACCGCGCGGCCATGTCCCCGCCGACTCCGGTCAGCCCCTGTCGCTGCGCATCAGTGAAAGCGCAGCGGCAGCGGGGCTGGAAATCCGTCAGATGGACAGCGACAGCGACCTGCTGCGCCTGACCCTCAATGGCAACGCGCAACCGTTGATACAGTGGCTCGACGCTATGGAGCGTAACGGTGTCGCGTTGCAGTCGCTGACCCTGGAAAAACGTGACGATGTTTTGGAGGCGCAGCTGGTACTCAGGTAGCCGAGGTGTGTTGTGGCAACAGCGGCAGCTTCGCCAGCTTCAGCGCGATCAGCAGCGCAATCACCAGCAGCGTGCCGATGAACAGCCCGATCCCGTTCCAGCCACCCAGATGCCAGAACACGCCACCCGCCGTACCGGCAATGCTCGACCCGGCGTAGTAGCTGAACAGGTAGAGCGACGACGCCTGGCCCTTGGCCTTGGTGGCGCGGCGGCCGATCCAGCTGCTGGCCACCGAATGGGCACCGAAGAAGCCGAAGGTGAACACCAGCATGCCGATGATCACCAGCGACAGCGGTGTGAACATCGTCAGCGCCAGGCCGGCGATCATCAGCGCAATGGTGCTCCAGAGCATTTTGCGTCGACCGAGCTTGTCGGCCAGGGCACCGATTTTCGCCGAGCTGTAGATACCCGACAGGTACACCACCGAGAGCATCCCGACGAACGCCTGTTCCATGTGATACGGCTCGGCCAGCAGGCGATAGCCGATGTAGTTGAACAGCGTGACGAACGCCCCCATCAGCACAAAGGCCTCGAGGAACAGCAGCGGCAAGCCGGCATCGCGAAAGTGCATGGTGAAGCCGTCGAGCAGGCTGCGCGGGTGCAGCGAGCGGGAACGGAAGTTGCGCGATTCGGGGAGGATTTTCCAGAACACCGCCGCCGCAATCAGGGCCAGGCCGCCGATCACCAGCATTGCCGTGTGCCAACTGACGAAGTCGATCAGTACCCCGGTGATCAAGCGCCCGCTCATCCCGCCAATCGCGTTGCCGCCGATGTACAGGCCCATCGCCAGGCCGATGTGCTGCGGATGGATCTCTTCGCTCAGGTAGGTCATGGCGACCGCCGCCAGCCCGCTCAATGACAGGCCCACCAACGCCCGCATCGCCAGCACCGCGTGCCAGCTCGGCAGCATCGCGCTGGCAAGGGTGCACAGGGCGGCGGCGAACAGCGCGGCGACCATCACCGGTTTGCGCCCGACGCGGTCGGAGATTGGCCCCGTGATCAGCAAGCCGAAAGCGAGCATGCCGGTGGCGACAGAGAGGATCAGGCTACTTTGCGCCGCGTTGATGGAATATTCGTCGGACAGCAGCGGCATCATCGGTTGCACGCAGTACAGCAGGGCGAAGGTCGCGAAGCCGCCGCAGAACAGTGCCAGCACCGTGCGCATGAACGCTGGCGTGCCTTTTTCGATGTAGATCTCTGCCAGCTCAACGGCGATAGCGTCCTTTGCGGCGGGAGGAACTTCATGGGCGAGTGGGGCGACAGCAGTTTTCACGGGGGGACCTCGGAGGACGCAGCCGGTCAGGCAATGAAAAAAGCATATAGCTGGCTAATGATTCAATCCAATATATTGTTCGACCTGTTTGATAGCTTTTACGACCTAATGGGGTTTCCATGGAATTGCGTCATCTGCGCTACTTCATCGCCGTCGCCGAAGAACTGCACTTCGGCCGCGCCGCACAGGTGCTGGGCATCTCCCAGCCGCCGCTGAGCCAGCAAATCCAGGCACTGGAACAGGAAGTCGGCGCGCGGCTGTTTGAGCGTACCAATCGTCGGGTCGAGCTGAGCGAGGCCGGTCGGCTGTTCCTGGAAGAGGCGCGGCTGGTGCTGGCGCAGGTCGACAAAGCGGCGGATGTCGCGCGACGGGCGCAACTGGGTGAGTTGGGTGAACTGAAGATTGGCTTCACCTCATCCGCCCCGTTCAACTCGACCATTCCCCAGGCGATTTTCTCTTTTCGCCAGCGCTTCCCGGCGGTGCACCTGAATCTGCGGGAAATGAGCAGCACCCAGGTGGCCGATGCGCTGGTGGATGAGTCGATTGAGGTCGGCATCATGCGCCCGCTCGGGCTGCCGGACTGCCTCAACGTGGTCGAGCTGATGCGTGAGCCGCTGGTTGCGGTGCTCAGCTCCAAGCATCCGTTGGTAGAGGGGAGCGAGGAGGGACTGTTTCTGTCAGCCCTGGCCCTTGAGCCCTTTGTGTTTTTTCCGCGCAGCTATGGCAGTGGTCTGTATGCGCAGCTGCTCAGCCTGGCTCGGGATTCCGGCTTCAGCCCGCACTTCGCCCAGGAGGCTGGGGAGGCGATGACCATCATTGGGCTGGTTGCTGCAGGTCTCGGCGTTTCGGTGCTGCCGGCGTCTTATCAGCGGATGCGAATTGATGGCGTGGTCTATCGCCCGTTGCTCGATCCGGCGGCTGTGTCGGCGGTGTGGCTGGTGCAGCGCAAGGATCAGAAGTCGGCGATGGCCAAAGCGTTTGTTGAGCTGCTGACGAGGAAGGTTGAGCCTCTGAAGCCGTGACGGCTGCGCCGTCAATCGCGAGCAAGCTCGCTCCCACAGGGTTCAGCGCAGTGAACACAATCTTGGTAGCGCCGGGAAACCCTGTGGGAGCGGGCTTGCCCGCGAAGGCGTCCGCAAGAACACCAACAATATCCCAAGCCAGCAGGAAGCTTTACCGCCGGCCGTGGGACATTTCCGAAATCCCTCGGACAGGCTACAGCGCCTTGCGGCGCTGCCTACAACTACTCCAGAATCCGCCGGCTTGTGCGCTTTGAGGGCCATCGGTAGCTTGATCCGGGTCACTGATTGTCAGTGATCGGGTTTAGCAGCCCGTAGTTACATGAAGCGTATTAGCGCTCCTGAAAGGCAGGTATTTCCATACCTGCTCTTGACGGCCGCTGTGCGCAGGGCGCCTTCGGGTGCGCCGGTTCACGTAACCCGGTCTGCTAACCTGCGTACAGCTGCCACCCTTATGATCAGCAACGATTCGGCGTGGCCGCCCATTTTCAGGACGCTGAATCATGACCAGTACAATCTTCCTCATCGCCCCCGACATCGACAACCGCACCCTGCTGGAATACGCCTGCGTGTCGCTGGCCTCGGCAAACGTCATGGTGAGTGATTTCGCCAGAGACCTGAAGGGATCGCAGGGCCACACCCTGCTTGGCATTCAGCAGTCGATCATGCTGGGTGAGCTGGCCGTCAATCGGGTGCTGGATAACCTCGATCCGCCATGATCGTCCGGGGAGGCGAGTACCCTTGTGGGAGCGAGCCTGCTCGCGAAAAACGTCCAGACAACGCGGTCATTCAGGCACCGCGCGTTATCGTTGACGTCCATCGCGAGCAAGCTCGCTCCCACAGGGAAAATATTTTAGGTTACGACCAGCGCTTGAAAATCAGCGAAGTATTCACCCCGCCAAACGCAAAGTTGTTGTTCATCACGTACCGGTTACTCATCTGCCGAAACTCGCCGCGCAGGTAGTCGAGCTTGCCGCAATGCGGGTCGACTTCGTCGAGGTTGAAGGTGTGGGCGTAGAGGTCGCGGTTCATCATTTCGATGCTGAACCAGGATTCCAGTGCACCGCAGGCGCCGAGGGTGTGGCCGAGGAAGCTCTTCTGCGAGCTGATCGGCATGTGTTCGCCGAACAGGCTGCTGGTGGCCAGGGTTTCGGCGATGTCGCCCTGCTCGGTGGCGGTGCCGTGGCCGTTGACATAGCCGATGTCCGAAGGTGTCAGCCCGGCGTCTTCCAGGGCCAGTTCCATGGCCCTGCGCATGGTGACTTGCTCCGGACGGGTGGTGTGCTGGCCGTCGGCATTACTGCCGAACCCGACGATCTCGGCGTGGATGCGGGCGCCACGGGCCAGGGCGTGTTCCAGTTCTTCGAGCACCAGCATGCCGCCGCCTTCGCCGATCACCAGGCCGTCGCGTGCGGTGTCGTAAGGGCGCGGGCTGCGTTGTGGGGTGTCGTTTTTCAGGCTGGTGGCGTAGAGCGCATCGAAGACCATGGCTTCGGTCGGGCACAGTTCCTCGGCGCCGCCGGCGAGCATCAGCGGCAGGCGCCCGAACTTGATCGCCTCGTAGGCATAGCCGATGCCCTGGCTGCCGCTGGTGCAGGCGCTGGAGGTGGGAATCAGGCGGCCGGTGAGGCCGAAGAAGATGCTGATGTTCGCCGCGGTGGTGTGCGGCATCATCCGTACGTAGGAATTGGCGTTCAGGCCTTCGGCCACCGAGTTGAGCAGCATGTTGCCGAACGCCTTGATCTCGTCGGTGCTGCCGGTCGAGGAACCGCAGGCGACGCCCATGCGCCCGTCCTTGATCGATTCGTCGCCCAACAGGCCGGCATCGGCCAGCGCCATCTCCGCCGCGCCCACAGCCAGCCGCGAGACCCGGCCCATGCTGCGCAGTTGCTTGCGGGTCCAGTGGCTTGGCACCTTGAAGTCATCGATGGGGGCTGCCAGGCGTGTATTGAGTTCGGTAAAACGATCCCACTCGTCCATCCGGCGGATGCCGCTGCGGTTGGCCGCGAAGTTGCCGGCGATGGTGTCCCAGTCGCTGCCCAGTGAGGTGATGCCGGCCATGCCGGTGACGACGACGCGCTTCATCAGCACAGGCCTCCGTTGACGGCCAGAACCTGCCGGGTGATGTACGAGGCTTCCGCCGACATCAGGAAATTTACCGCGCCGGCCACCTCTTCAGGGGTGCCCATGCGTTGTGCGGGGATCATTTTCATCAGTTCTTCCACCGGCACGTTTTCGTCGAGCATGGCTGTGTCGATCAGGCCGGGTGCGACACAGTTAACGGTGATTTTGCGCTTGCCCAGCTCGATCGCCAATGCCTTGGCCGCACCGATCAGCCCGGCCTTGGAAGCGCTGTAGTTGACCTGGCCACGGTTGCCGATCAGCCCGGACACCGAGGTGATGCAGACAATCCGCCCGGCGGCGCGACGCCGGATCATCGGCATCATTACCGGGTGCAGCACGTTGTAGAAACCATCGAGATTGGTGCGCATCACCACATCCCAATCGTCCTCGCTCAGGGCCGGAAAGGCACCGTCGCGGGTCAGGCCGGCATTGAGCACCACGCCGTAATAGGCGCCGTGGGTTTCCACGTCGGCTTCGAGAACTTCCTTGCAGCGGGCGCGGTCGGCCACGTCGAACTGCAGGATGCGCGCACGGCGGCCCAAGGCCTCGACTTCGGCCTTGACGGCTTCGGCGTCGGCCAGGCCGCTACGGCAATGCAGCACGATGTCGTGCCCGGCCCGGGCCAGGCGCAAGGCGATGGCGCGGCCGATGCCACGGCTGGAACCGGTGACCAGTACGGATTCAGTCATGACTGGACTCCTTCGGGTTCATGAAGATATTGAGCGGCCTGGGGTGGGCGGAACACGTTCAGGCGGGCAGTGGCATGGATCCCGTGGCCGTTGATGTGGCACTCGAACACGCCCATGCCGTTGTCGTCCTCCAGGGAGCGAATCCCGTGGAGGGTCAACTCGGTGCCCGCCGGGAAGCTTTCAACGTTGCATTCGAATTTGCGGCTGCCGAGCAGGAAGCCCAATTCCACTGCATCGCCGCGCTGACGCGCATGGCAACCGGCGAAGGCGGCAACACTTTGCGCCATTAGTTCGATGCCGACCCAGGCCGGGAGGCTGCCGTCGGGGAGATTGAACAGGCCATCGGGCTTGACGGTCAGGCGGGTGTGAATCTGCTCTTCATCGAACGCCAGGACCTGATCGATCAGGATCATGTCGCCAGCGTGGGGCAGCAGTTCGGCGAGCGGCCAGTCAATCATGGGGCGTCTCCGATAATCAGGCTGACGTTGTTGCCACCGAAGGCAAAGGAATTGCTCATCAGGTAACGGGGTGCAATGGACGTCAGGCGAGTGGCCGGGGTCACCCATTGCAGTGGCGGCAGTTCTGGGTCGGGCTGCCCGTCCCAGACGTGCGGCGGCAGGGCATGCTCGCGATTGTCGGCGCTCAGGCTCAACCAGCAGAACGCCGCTTCCAGCGCCCCGGCTGCACCGAGGGTGTGGCCGGTCATGGGTTTGCTCGACGAGCAGGGCACACCGGCCGGGAACAGCGTTGCCACGGCCAGGCTTTCCATGGCGTCGTTGTGCTGGGTGGCAGTCCCGTGCAGGTTCAGATAAGCGATCTGCTCCGGTTGCAGGTTGGCGCGGCTCAAGGCTTTGCGCATGGCTTGCAGGGCGCCTCGACCCGTCGGCTCGGGGGCGGAAATGTGATGTGCATCGGAGCTGGCGCCGCTGCCGAGCAAGGCAATCGGCGGGCTGTCGCCTGCGTGCCTGGTCATCAGGAACAGCACCGCCGCTTCGCCAATATTGATGCCGTTGCGGTTCAGCGAGAACGGATTGCAACGCTGGTCCGAGACCGCTTCCAACGCCGAGAAACCGTTGAGGGTCAGTTTGCACAGGGTATCGACACCGCCACATAGCACCGCGTCGCAGACGCCCAGGTCCAACAGACGCTGGGCGCTCATTAGGGCTCGGGCACTGGAGGTGCAAGCCGTGGAAATGACATAGGCCGGCCCGCTCAATTGCAGCCATTCGGCGAGGAAGTTTGCCGGCGCCCCGAGCTCCTGTTGCTGGTAGTCGTATTCAGGCGGGAACTGCTTTTCGCGCAGGTAGTGCGCCAGGCCCTGGCTGGCCTCGTCGATGCCCGAAGTACTGGTGCCGAGCACGACACCGATGCGATCGCGGCCGTAAGTCCGGATGGCGCTGTCGATGTCCGGGCGGATTTGCAGTGTGGCTTCCAGCAACAGCTGATTGTTGCGGCTGTGATGGCGCGACATGTCGGCTGGAAGGGTTGCCAGGTTGCCCTGGACCGCGCCGACCGGCAGCGCGCGTTGCGGCACCCACCCGGCTTGTTCGCGCATGCCGCCACAGTCGCCGGCAAACAGGTGGCGGGCAACCTCCTGCTTGTCGCGGCCCAGCGAACAGACCAGTCCGAGGGCATTGAGGTAAGCCGTCATGGTGTTTCACCGCTCAGGGGCGTGACTTGATAGGTCGCACCTTTCGTAATCATCAATTCAAAATTCTGCGGTTGTGCGTAGCGGACGTCCCAGCGCTCGGGCAGGGACCGTTGTCTGCCGTGCTGCCAGGCGCCGGGATAATTGGCCGCCAGTTCATCATTTGGCGTCAGCGCAAACAGCAGCGCCGCGAACAGCTCCCGGGCTTGCGGGTTGGGTGGCAACAGGCCGTCGGCGTGCCAGGTTTTATCGTTCAATAGCTGGCGGGCCTGGGGAATGCCCAGCAGGTCCATCATTGACCAGCGAATGCCCGCTTCTTCGCGCTGGATCACCAGCACCCAGTCCAGGCGGTCGTCGGGCTTCAATAGCTGAATATGCAATTGCAGCGGCAACGGCAGATCCGGATTTTGCGCGGGCAATGGCGCCCGGCTGGTGCAGGCGCTTAGCAGCAGGGCCGCGGCAAGTAGCAGAAATCGCAACACACCGACTACCCCTGTGGGAGCGAGCTTGCTCGCGATGGCGGCGATACATTCAGCATTGATATTGGCTGACCCACCGCTATCGCGAGCAAGCTCGCTCCCACAGGTTGAGTATTCCAGGCGACGGGTAATCGACATCACACAGTTCCTTTAAAAGGTTTGCGCGCCACCACATTGACCAGGGTTTCTTCCCGTTGGCCAAAGGGTTTTGGCTTGCACACACCCAAGTGTTCGAGCAGGCCGAAATCCTTGGCGCGACTCCACCACAGGTACGGATAAGACACGTTTTGCGCGGTAAATTCGAAACCCTGTTGTCGGATCATGTGCAGATACTGCGCCGCGCTTTTCTGCACGTGCATGGGGTGGCAGAACAACCAGCGGATCACCCAAGTATCAATGTAGGCCTCGGTGGACTCGGCGAACAGCAGATAACCGCCCGGCTTGAGCACGCGGTAGAACTCGGCCAGGGCCTGTTCCTGCTGCACCAGGTGATGGAACGTCTGGTGACAGAACAGCAGGTCGATACTGGCGTCCGCCAGCTTGAGGCTCGCGCAGTCGCTGCCGATCAGCTCCACGTCCATGCCCTGGCGGGCCGCTTCCTCGGCGCTCTGGGTGAGGCTCTGCGGGTCGGCA
This sequence comes from Pseudomonas sp. GNP012, assembly GCF_054343835.1. Classification (NCBI taxonomy): domain Bacteria; kingdom Pseudomonadati; phylum Pseudomonadota; class Gammaproteobacteria; order Pseudomonadales; family Pseudomonadaceae; genus Pseudomonas; species Pseudomonas sp. GNP012. The sequence goes on from NZ_JBTGUU010000001.1 coordinate 5,905,417, forward strand.
TCGATGCCGATCAGGCGAGCGGGCGCAAAGGCCTGGCGCAGCAGCGCGAATGACTTGCCCTGACCACAGCCGGCATCCAGCAGGACCGGGTCGGCAGGCGGCGCGTCACTGAACAGGCCGCGCAAATCGTTGACCGCCAGCCGCAGCACATAGTGTTGCCAGATCCGGCTGCGCAGGAACCACAAACCGAAACGGGTCTCTTCGACGTAGTGGTCGCTCAAGTAGTTCATGACGCATCCCTTGCACAGAACTCCGATATCACCTTCAACCGGCGCCGGGCTTCGCTGACGAACGGGTTGAGTGGGTCCCAGGCATAGCCTGCAAGGATGGAGCTGATCATTCCGCGAATTTCCGGCGAACTGCTCTCATGGAAGATCACGTCCTGGAAGGTCCCGGCGTACCAGCCTTCGACGTAGCAACGGAAGGTGTCGACGCCGCGCTTGAGCGGCTCGGCGAACTCGGTTTGCCAGTCGACGGCTTCGCCTTGCAACTGGCGGTGCAACACCCCGGCCGCCATGCTCGCCGAACGCATGGCGATGGTCACTCCGGAGGAAAACACCGGGTCGAGGAATTCCGCGGCATTGCCCAACAATGCGAAGCCCGGGCCGTGCAGGGTTTTGACGTTGGCCGAGTAACCGCCGATGGTTCGGGCTGCGGTATCCCAGCGCGCGTTGGTCAACACGCTGGCCAGGCTTGGCGTCTCGCCGATAAAGCCGTGCAGGCACTCGTCCAGATTGTCGCTGCGGCCGGCGAAACGTTCCTCGGCGGCGACCACGCCGACCGAGCAGCGCCCGTTGCTGAACGGAATGGTCCAGAACCACACGTCGCGTTGGGTCGGATGAGTGGTCACCAGAATCTTGCTGCGGTCGAAGGCCGGGTGGTCGATACGGTCTTCGACGTGGGTGAACACGGCTTGGCGCACCGGGAAGTTCGATGGCGCCTCGAGGTCGAGCAAGCGCGGCAGCACACGGCCGTAGCCACTGGCATCGAGCAGGAAGCCGGCCTCGATGCGGTACTCGCTGCCGTCTTCGCGGCGCACGCCGAGCTGCGGTTTTTCCGGGTCGATGTCGACGCTGACGATGGTTTCGCCATAGCGGATCTCCACGCCTTGCAGCGTGGCCTGATCGGCCAGCAGCTTGTCGAAATCGGCGCGCTGGACCTGAAATGTCGTTGATTTGCCGTGGCTGAACGTCTCGCTGAAATCGAACGCGCTGTAACGCTCACCCCACGCAAAGGCAGCGCCGGTTTTCACCTGGAAGCCGGCCGCGTTGACGGCGTCGAGCATGCCCGCTTCTTCGACGAAATCCAGGCAATGGGCCAACAGGCTTTCACCAATGGAAAAACGTGGAAAATGCTGACGCTCGATCACCAGCACATCGTGTCCCTTGCGCTTGAGCAACGCGGCGGCGATGGCACCCGAAGGACCGGCACCGATGACCACGACCTGGCGGCATTCCATTTCAACGGTTGGCATGAGGGCTCCTTGCCGGGACAGCGGCTTTCAGGGGGATTCGGTGCATACCGGTCAGGGCTGGCAGCAGTGTAGCGATCAGGCCCATCAGCATCAGCGCAAAGTACAGCGGCGGGCTGATGAGTTGCTGTTGCAGCAACAGGTTGAGAAAGACGATCTCGCTCAAGCCGCGGATGTTCAACAGCACACTTTCCCGCCAGCGGCTGGCGCCCTTGAACGAAGCCCCGGCCCAGCCGAGGCCGAGCCAGTTGCCCAGCAGTTTGCTCAGCATCGGCAACAGCAGCAGTGCCACCAGTTGCACCCAGCCGAGGCTGTCCATCGCGCTGTGCACGTTGATCTGCACGATGCCGAACGTGAGGATCAACGGGATGGCGATGTACGTCTGCAAACGGCTCATCCAGATGGCCGGCAACGGCAGCACCAGGGGCGCTTTCAACGCGGCCATGATCAGCACATAGCCGATGCCGAAAATCAGCGCATTGAGCTTGTAGTGCTCGGCGACGACCAGCAGGGCGAAAAAACCCAGGCTGTAAAGCCACGTCTGGCGCAAACCAAGCAGCCGCAACAGCACCGGCAGGCAGGCGCCGGCCAGCGGCAGCAACAGGCTGCTCAGGTGCAGGCTGCCCTGGGCGAGGCCGAACAAAGTCCAGCAGGCGAGGTCGATGAGGATCGCGGTTTGCACCAGACGCCGGGTGGCAGCGGGCGGGTAATCGATGTGCCGCAGGTACAGGTACAGCACCGGAATCGCGGTGATGGCGAACAACAGGCCGACGGCCAGCGAGCTGATCCAGGGTTGCGCCGGCAACAGCCAGACGGCCGTGGCCAGGCCACAGGCAAACGGAATGCAAAAGCTCGGCAGGGCGATTTTCAGGCTCTGGCGATCCAGTTGCAGGTCGATCACATCGCTGAGGATGTACCCCAGCAACAGGGCAAAGCTCAGGCTGTAGAGGTTCTTCAGCCAGCCCGGCGACACCAGCTGCGCACCGCTCAGCTGCCATTGCGGCTCGATCCAGAAATACATCAGCAGCGGCAAACCGAGGGTTGCCAGCAACAACTGGCTGACGATGGGAATCAGGCCAAAATGCCGGCCGACAAGGGTCGCCAGTGCGAACAACGCGAGGGCCATCGCCCAGAACACAACGATCATCACGCTGCACGCTCCGCGGCCGTGGACTCATGCACCTGTCGACCGGCCCAGGGTGCCAGCAGGAAGCTGAAGACCAGGCCGAGACTCACCGACAATCCGAAGTTGCTCACCGCCGGGGTGCTCGACACCGCCAGCAGACCGAACGACAACCAGGTGGTCAACGCCGCCAGCAGGGTGCCCAGCAGGCTCACGGCCGCGCCGCCGACCTGTTCGCGCATCAGGATCGCGTAATCGACGCTGATCGCCGTCACCAGCAGCAGGCCGAACAGGCTGAACAGGGTCAGCGGCTGCCCCAGCCAACCGAGGCTGGCCAGGCTGCACAACGCCGCCAGCAGCGGCAGGGAGACGATGCGCAACGCACCGCCGAGGCCGAACGGCAGGATCAGCACCAGCACGATCAGCACGCAGGAGGCGAGTTTCAGTTCGGCGGCACTGATTTGGGTGGCGGCGAAGACAGTGTTCAATTCACCCAGTCGATCCACCAGTGTCACGCCGGGTAGGTCCTCGCCCTGGAGCCGCAGCAGGGCCGGGTTGTTGATGCCTTGCAGGCTGACCATCGCCGCCACGCCGTCTTCGGTAGGCCCCAGCCACAGGGGCCGGTAGGGTTCTGCCAGCGGGCCGCTGAGCGCTGCGTCTATGTCCACGGCCGGCAATGCCTGTAGCCTCGTCAGCTCGGCTTGCAGCGCCTCGGCCGGTACACCGATGTCGAGCAACGGTTGCCAGAACGCCGGCAGTTTGCTCAACGCTTCGCGCACCTGCTGCTGTGCGTTCGGCGGGCTGATCAGCTGATTGAGCGACAGATAACCCTGGAGCTTTTCCAGGCCAATCAATTGGTCCAGTCGTTCGCTCAGGGCGGTCTGGCGTTCAAGCAGTTGCTGCTGGTTAGCGGCGCGTATCAGGAAAAACTGGCTGGTGGGTTGATAGCCGGTGATCCGTGCAATGGTCCGGGCTTCGTCGGTCAATTGTTGCGGTGCGCTGATCCACTGGCGGATGTCGTTTTTGCTGCTCAGCTGCAACAGCCCGCCCACGCAAAAGGCGATCAGCAGCGCCAGCAGGACTGGCGTTTTCAGCTGTTTGAGCAGTGCTTCACGACAGCCCAGCAAAAACTCGCAAACACGCAATGGCCACTGCGCCGGACGCAGCTCTACGCCCTTGAGCAATGCCGGTAGCAGGCAAACGGCGGACAAATAGGCGCCGAGCAAACCGGCGGCAGAGAACACGGCAATCTGGGTCAGCGCCGGGAAGGGTGTCCAGGCCAGGGCCAGGTAGCCGATACCGCTGGTGATCAGGCTCAGGGTCAACCCTGGCAGGGTCAGGCGCAGGGCAGGCCAGCTGTGCCAGGGTTTCAGGCTCCAGCTTTTGGACAGGTAGTGCAGCGGGTAGTCGACCGCCACACCGATCAGGCTCGAACCCAGTACCAGGGTCATCACATGCATATGGCCGAACAACGCCACGCAGGCCACCGCACCGAAGAGCATGCCCACCAGCACCGGCACGAACGCCAGCAACACGCGCCAGCGCCGGAAGGCCAACAGCAGCAGCAACAATATCCCGACGGTGGCACCGCCGCCGACCCAGGTCATCTCCCGGGCGGCCTGTTGTTGCCCGCTGGCTGCGTACAACAGACCGCTGGCGGCGAGCAGTTGCACGTCGTGCTGCGCAGCTTGTTCGCGGCTGTGCTCGAGCAGGTCGGCCACTTGCAGCGGCAGGTTCATGTCGAAGGCGTTGCCGGTGGTGCGCGCACGCAGCAGCACCCAGCTTTTGCCATCGGCATCGGCGACCAGGGCGCCGCTGCCGATGTCCAGTTGCACCGAACCGCGTTGCGGCTGGCTGTTCTGGATACGCCCGGTCAGGCCCAGCCAGTCATCCTGGCTCGGCACCAGGCTGTAACCGTTGAACGGGTCGAACAAGGCTTGCACGCGTTGCTGGATAAAGGTCTCGGGGTGTTCGATCAGCAGTTGTCGGTCCACTGCCGAGAGCATCGCCAGGCGACCTTGCAGCAATTGCGTGCGCAGCGCCGGCAAGTCGGCTTGCAGGGTCCACTGGACCTTTTCGAACAGTCCGCTGGCCTGCCATTGCTCGCCGAGGGTTTGCGCCATGGCCACGGCTTGCTGGCGATCGGCGTGGCCGACCAGCACCAGCATTTCGCGGTTCAGCGGTTCTTGCATGCGTTGTTCGGCGCGCAGCTCCAGGGCATCGGGCGCCGTGCCGGGCACCAGTTCCATCAGGTTCGCCGACAGTGGCGCGCCGTCACGCCATTGCCAACCGGCGAGCGCCAGTACGGCCAGCAGCAGGATCAGAAACAGCCGTGGCAGTAACCGTTCACTCGGCAAAGTCATGTTGCTCCGCGTCGCTCAACGGTTGGGCGCTGGTGCTGTCCTGCATGCGCAACAACGTACTGTCGCCCTGGGTTTCGAGCAGTTCGATGCTCTGCACCAATGCTGCGCCGGTAATGTTGATCTGGTTGAACACCTGCTTGAGCAGCATCGAGCGCGGCACTAGCGTGAGCTTCCAGTTCTGTGCGTCGCCGCTCAGGGACAATTCGAAATCCCTTTGCAGTCCGCTGCTGTCGCCTTGCAGCACGGCGAGGAACAAACGGTTCTGCTCGGCACCGGCGCTTTTGCCCGGCAGCATTTGCCAAACACTGCCGTCTCGCCGGGCAATGCCTTTGGCGGTGATGCGATAGTCCTGTTGCAACGGCGTTTTGAGCAGCCACAACAAGCCGTGGTTTTTTGCCAGCACGAACGAGCCCTTGCTGGTCAGCGGTTGGGGCAGGGCGCGCAGGTGTTTCTCCTGGATGAAGTTGCCGTGGATCACCTCGGGTTTGGCCAGTTGCTCGCTGAGTTGTTGCAGGTCGAAGGCATGGGCCAGTCCGGGAATAGCCAGCAACACGCAGAACACTGTAGGAGCGAGCTTGCTCGCGAAAAACCTGAGAAAGCCGCGGGGTGTCAGGTGCCCGGTGTCATCGTTAACGACCATCGCGAGCAAGCTCGCTCCTACAGGGGAGCGGGGGTGGCAGAGCATCATGGCAGGGCCCTTTCAACGGCGTCGGTGAACACCTTCGGCGAGGCCAGTTGCATCTCGCGGCTGGCGAGGTCGACGGCGACCTGTACCGTCATGGCCCGGGTCAGGCGTTCACCGGTTTGCAGATCGCTGATCAGGTAATTGATCTTCAAACGGTTTTCCCACTCCACCAGGTTGGCGCGCACGTTGAGTTTCTGGCCGAACACCGCGCCGCGCACGTAGCGCAATTGCAGGTCGATCACCGGCCATGCGTAGCCTGACTCATTCATCGCCGTGTAGTTGTGGCCGATCGTGTCCAGCAGCGCGCAGCGGGCAACTTCCAGGTATTTGACGTAATGGCCGTGCCAGACCACGTGCATGCTGTCGACGTCAAAGAAGGGCACGACGATTTCCGTGTCGGTGTGCAGAAGTCCCTTGCTACGCATGCAGCCTCCAGTGTTGTTCGGCGATGCGCTGCAGGCACAGGCGCAACTCGCCTTCCAGCGCGCGGTCCTCGATGACCGGTGGGAAGTCCCCGGCCAAGGCTTCGTGCATGGCGGCCAGTGCGGGTGGCAGTGGGCGCGCATCTTCGGCCTGGCCGCGCAGCCAGACGCCCTGATTGGCCGCCAGTAGCGTGGCGGCTGCCACTTGTTCGGTGAGTTCCAATACGCGGATCGCATCCCGGGCGGCGATGGTGCCCATGCTCACTTTGTCCTGGTTGTGGCATTCGGTGGAGCGCGAGAAGACGCTGGCCGGCATGGTGTTTTTCAGTGCTTCGGCGGTCCAGGCGCTGGTGCCGATCTGCACGGCCTTGAAGCCGTGGTTGAGCATGGCGCGGTCAGCCGTGGCACCGGACAGGTTGCTCGGCAAGCCATGGTTGTAGCGTTCGTCCACGAGCAGCGCGAGTTGCCGATCCAGCAGGTCGGCGACGTTGGCCACGAGGTTTTTCAGACTGTCCATGGCGAATGCGATGTGCCCGCCGTAGAAGTGCCCGCCGTGCAGCACGCGCTCGGCTTCGGCGTCGATTATCGGGTTGTCGTTGGCGCTGTTGAGTTCGATCTCGATGAACGAGCGCAGCCAGTTCAGGCTGTCGGCCAGCACGCCCAGCACATGGGGCGCGCAGCGCAGGGAATAGCGGTCTTGCAGGCGATGCAAGGGGGCGGTCGGTGCGTCGATGGCCAGATCCTTGCGCAGCCACGCGGCGACCTGCATCTGCCCCGGATGTGGCTTGGCGGCGAACAGGCGCTCGTCGAAGTGCTCCGGATTGCCCTGCAGGGCGACCACGTTCAGCGCGGTGATGCGCGTGGCCAGTTGCAGCAGGTAATCGGCGCGGGCGAATGCCAGGCAGGCGAGGCCGGTCATTACGGCCGTGCCGTTCATCAGTGCCAGGGCTTCTTTCGGCCGCAGCACCAGTGGCTGCCAGCCGAGTTCGCGGTGCACATCGGCGGATTGCCGACGTTCACCGCGGAACATTACCTCACGCTCGCCGGACAGCGTGGCGGCAACGTATGAAAGAGGCGTCAGGTCACCGCTGGCGCCCACCGAACCTTCCTCCGGAATCAGCGGCAGGATGTCGTGTTCAAGGAACGCCTGCAGGCGTTCCAGCAGCTCTACGCGCACCCCGGAAACACCGTGGCACAGCGACTGCAGACGCGCCGCCAATACCGCGCGGGTGGCCTGGGCGTCGAGCAGTTTGCCCAGCCCGCAACCGTGGAAGGTGTACAGATGCTGTGGCAGCGCTTCGACGTGATGCAGCGGCACCGCGACCACGCAGGAATCGCCATAACCGGTGGTCACGCCGTAGATCACGCCTTCCTTGTCCAGCAGCGAGTCCAGAAAACGCGCGCCCTTGGCGATGCGCTCGCGGTAGGCGGGATCGCTTTGCAATTGCGTCGGCACCTTACGGTTGGCCAGAGCCAGCACATCTTCAATGCGCAAAGGGCGTTCGCCGAAGGTTACCGGCTCAAGCGTTGGCGTCGTCATCGGTCTTCCAGAAAGGGTAAAAGTTGAACCATTGTTGGGGCGCTTCGAGGCAATAGTGACTCAGGCGCTCGGCGTAGCGGGACGCCCACTGATGAATGACCTGTTCGCGGTCGCTGCGTATCCAGGTGATTGCCTCAGCGAAGGGTTCAATGGTCAGTCGATAGTCGCCGTCGGGCTTTTTCAGGCACAGCAGCAGATTGATCGGGCATTTCAGCAGGCCGGCCAGCAGCCACGGGCCTTGAGGGAATCTGGCCGGATGGCCGAGAAAATCCACGGTCACGCTGCGTCCGCCATGCAGCGGCACGCGGTCGCCGGCAATCGCCAGCCACTCGCCACGCTCCAGGCGCTCGCTCAATTGCAGCATGATCCCCGGGTCGAGCTCGCTGACCTGAATCAGGCGCAAGTTGGTCGCCCCGGCTTCGCCCAGCAAACGGTTGAACTGTTCGGCGTGCTTGGTGTGCACCAGCACGTTCATCGTGACCTTTTCGCCGATTTCCGCCAGTGCGCGGCAGACTTCCAGATTGCCCAGGTGTGCGCCCACCAGCATCTGGCCACGGGCAGCGCGCAACTGGTCGCGCAGCAGCGCCGGGTCGATGATTTCGATTTGCTCGATGCTCAGCCTGCCGTTCCAGACGTCGAGTTTGTCGAGCATGGAGTCGGCGAACGCCATGAACTGGCCGAATACCCGCCAATGGCTCGGGCGCAGTTCGTTGCGACCGCTCCAGTCGGCCAGGCGTTGCTGGTATTGCCAGGCACTGTGTCGCGCACTGCGACCGAACAGGAAGAAGTACAGGACGATGCCGTACAACACCGGGCTCAGTACTCGACGGCCCAGCACTTTGGCGCCGAATGCGGTGAGCTTCATCAGCCAGAAACTGCCGCGCTCCTCGCGGTCGGCCCAGTGTTGTTTGTCGGCACTCATGTCCGCCACCGTCGCCAGAGGATCATGGGTGAGCGCAGCAACATGCCGAAGAACAGCCGCGTGTGCATGCTGGAAATCAGCACGTTGTCGTGGAACATCCGAAAATGCGAAACGCCGTCCAGCGGGTAACGGACTTTGGTTTGCAGCCATAACATCGGCTGATTGCGCCAGGCCAGGCGCACCAGGATGTCCGAGTCGAAGTCCATGCGCTTGCCGATTTTCGCCGACTCGATCAACGCCAGGACCGGTGGCAACGGGTAAACCCGGAAACCGCACATGGAGTCGCGAATCTGCAACGACAGGGTGTTGATCCAGACCATGACGTGGGTGAGGTAGCGCGCATACAAACGGCCTTTCGGCACGCTGGCGTCATATTGCGGATAACCGCAGATCACCGCCCGTGGGTGGCGGCGTGATTGTTCGATGAAGCGTTTGACGTCCTGCAGGTCGTGCTGGCCATCGGCATCCACCTGCAAGGCATGGCTGAAACCCAGGCGTGAAGCTTCGCGCAAGCCGGTCATGACCGCGCCGCCCTTGCCCTGGTTTTCGGCGAGGCGGATCAGGTAAACCATTTCACGTTGGGCCAGTCGGTCCAGTACCCGGGCGCAGCGCGGGCTGCTGGCATCGTCCACCAGAATGCACGGCAGATGGCTGGCGATCAGCGCATCGACCACTGTGGTGATGGCGCCCTCATGGTTGTACACCGGGACGACGGCGCAGGGGCTATGCATGTTGGTGTACACCTGAAAGACCGAGGTGTTTGCTTCGCGAGCAAGCCCGCTCCCACATTGGATCGCATCCGAACTCGAAATTTGTGCTCGACACAAATCCAGTGTGGGAGCGGGCTTGCTCGCGATTGAGTGCGCAGCACTCACCAAACTTACACATGCGCCACCTCCAGCAAGATCCGCCCGCTGGAGCAGGTGGCGGTTTCGTTGCGGTAGGCGAAATAAAGTTTGCCGCGCGCCGGGTCGAAGCGCAGGTGCAGCTGGATTTCATCGCCCGGGCGCACCAGTTGCTGGAACTTCAAGACTTCCATGCCGGCGAATTTTTCCGGCAGGTTCATCAGTTGCCGGCCCAGGCTCAGCGCCCAGTCCACCTGCACCACGCCAGGCAATACCGGCGCCTTGGGGAAATGGCCGCTGAAATAGGCCAGGTCAGGTGGCACGGCCAGTTGCAGGCTCCACTCGCCCTCGCTTTCGACTTGCTCCAGCACCTGCGGGGCTTTGGGGCGCGGCGCCAGCAGCAGTGCGTCGACGTCGGCCTGAGGCAGTTTGCCCTGAGCGTTCAGCGGCAGTTGTCGCAGCAGGCGCCAGCGCCTTGGCAGGGCCAGGGTTTCGCAGTGTTGGCTCAGGTGTTGGCGCAAGTGCTCGGTGAGGCTGCGTCGGCCCAGATTACGCAGAGCATGCAAACCGGCTTCGCTCGGGACCACCAACGCCCCCAGGGAAGCGCGGTTTTCCCGAACCACGCCGAGCCGCGCCTCGCTGACCCAGTCATGGGCCATGAGAGCCTGTTCCAGCATCGGCAGCGAGATGCGCTTTTCTTCCAGTTTGACGATCCGGTCCAGTCGCCCGAGCAATTCGAAGCGACCATCGACGGCGATGCGTGCTGAATCGGCAGTCTGTTCGACATGACCGTCAGGCAAGTAGGGCGAAGCGATCAGCAGCGCGCCCTCACTGTCTTGAGTCAGCGTGACATCGGCAAAGGGCTGCCAGAGTTCAGCGCCCTGACGCCAGGCGATGCCGCCGGTTTCCGAGCTGCCGAAAATTTCCGTTGGCCATTGCCCGAGACGTTCATGCAGGCTCTGTGCGGCCTCGACCGGCAATGCGCCGCCGGAGGAAAACACCCGGCGAACGGAACTCAAGGCTGGCCAGTCGAGGTTGTCGCCCATGCGCTTGAGCAGCGCCGGGCTGGCCACCCAGGCGAAGGCCGGGTGCTCGCGGCTTGCACGTTGCAGATCTTCCGGGAACGCCAGTTGCTTGCGTACGAACGCACGCCCGGCGCACAACGGCCACAGTACCCGAAACAACAAACCGTAGATGTGCTGGGTGGCGACGCTGCCAATGATGCACGCCGGGCCCAGGCCAGGACCCCACAGCTGTTCCAGGGCTTCGACTTCATTGGCCAGTTGACGCAGGTTTTTTTCGATGCGCTTGGGCTCGCCACTGGAGCCGGATGTGCACAGGCTGAGTCGGCAGTTATCCAGGTCCAGCGCGGCGGCGCTGAGCGGTGGCTGTTGGAAATCGCCAAACTGCGTGTCGCCGGGCTGATCGGTCAGCCATAGATCGACGTCATTCGACCAGCGTTGGCGGGTCTGCGGTTGCAGGTCGGACGGCAGCAGCACGCTGACCCCGGCACGCCAGGCACCGAGCAGGGCAATCGCCAGGTCGGCGGCATCCTCAAGGTGCACGGCCATCTGCCGGACACCCCGTGCTTGCAGGCCGGCGGCCAGGCTCAGCGCCAGTTCGCAGAGTCGGGCGTGATCCAGTGCCGGATCGGTCGTGATGGCGCGGTCCGGCTGAGCCTTGAGCAGCAGGTGCTCAAGTTTTATCCAATTCATGGGTGGCCTCGTACCCTAAGTCGTATCAGCCATTCAATGGCAAACATCAGGCCTATCAATCCGTAGGAGATCAGGCCGGTGTACAGCGTCCACCAGCTCAGCGGCGCCCAGAGGGTCAGGGCGGCGGCACACAAACCGTTGCATAGAAAAAAGACGCTCCAGGCGACGGTCACCTGACGGGTATAGCGAATGCCCTCGGCCGGCAATTGCGGTTCGCGCACCCGGGCCAGGCGTTCGACGATCGGTGGGCCGAACGTCAGGCTCGAGCCAAACAGCACCAACATGAAGGCGCTGATCAACACCGGATACCAGCGCAACAGCGCCGGGCTGTCGAACAGTGCCAGCAACAGGCAGAACACAATGGCCACCGTCGCCATCCACAGGCTGCCGGGCCGACGTTTGCCGGTCAGCGCCCGGGCCAGCCACAGTCCGCCCAGCAGCAGGCCGAACTGCCAGGGGGCGAAGTGCTCCATGCCGAAATACACCGCAAAGGGATACAAAAGGCCTGCCAGCAGCAGGCCGAGGCCGATCAGTCGACTCATGCGGCCGGTTGAACCAGACGGTAGACCGCCTCGACCACGTCACTGACGGTACGCACCGATTTGAATTCTTCGGCGGCGATTTTCTTGCCCGTCTGGCGTTTGATGTGATCGATCAGGTCAACCGCGTCGATGCTGTCGATTTCCAGGTCCTGATACAGGTTGGATTCCAGGCTCACACGCTCGGGGTCCAGTTCGAATAGCTCGACCAGGGCATCGCGCAGGGTGTTGAAGATGTCGTCACGAGTTTGCATGGTCCGGTCTCAAGCTGCCTGTTTTGCAGTGACGAACGCCGCAAGGCTCGCCACGTTACTGAAGTGGTTACGGGTGTCTTTGGCATCGGCATCGATTTTGATGCCGTACTTTTTCTGGATGGCCAGGCCCAGTTCCAGGGCGTCCACCGAGTCCAGGCCCAGGCCTTCGCCGAACAGTGTCTGCTCGTTGCCGATGTCTTCGGCGCTGATGTCCTCGAGGCCCAGGGCTTCGATGATCAGCTCTTTGATTTCCAGCACCAGGCTATGGGTGTTCCGATCGCTCATCTTCGGCGAGCTCCTTGATGAAGTAAGAATGTAGATAATCGTTGAGCTTGCGCGAGGCTTGTGGAGCTGGCCCCAGCGCGGCGAAGGCCTGTGGGTCTATATCGGCCCCGACCCGGAAACTGAAGTGCACGCGGCGCTTGGGGATGCGGTACCAGGGCTCGGCCTTGGTCAATGTGGTCGGGTTGACCTTGATAATGACCGGGGTGAGGATTTTCGCACCCCGCACGGCGATTGCCGCACCGCCCCGATGAAAGGCCGGTGCCTGGTCGGGGCGGGTGCGCGTACCTTCGGGGAAAATGATCAGGGTCTGGCCGTCTTTCAGCGCGTCGGCCGCCGCGTCGAGCATGTCCATGCTGCCGTCGTTGCTGATGTATTCGGTGCAGCGTAGCGGTCCGCGGGTAAAAGGGTTTTCCCACAGGCTTTGCTTGACCACGCAGTTGGCGTGACGCACCAGGCCGATCAGAAACACCACGTCGATCAGCGAGGGGTGATTGGCAAGGATCATTTGCCCGGGGCGACCGAGTTTTTCCGCGCCTTGAATGTCGTAGGTCAGCACCCCGGTACGGGCCATGAAGCGCACAAAAATCCAGAAACAGCGGCTGACCGTTTGCCTGGCCCGCAGCCGATGGGTCCGGGCGTCGCCCGGCAGGCAGTTCAGCACAGGGAAAATCACCAGGCGCAGGCACAGGCCGCCCAACCCGAACAGGGCAAAGCTCGCGGCGGTGGCCAGCAAGCGCCAGTAATAGGCGTCGCGGTTTTTCTCGGTCACGGGTTGCGTTGCCAGGTCCATACACGATTTTTCCAGGCATGTTGGCAGGTGGTTTGCTGGCCGAGCAGCATACGCAACAGATTCAGCGCGTGGGGCCAGCGGGATTTGGACAACGCATCCGAGGGGCTGTTCAGGGACAGCTGCCAGTCGGTACCGGGTGTGATCAGCAGGCCGACGGCATAAGGGAACGGCACGTCGTCGATCCAGGTCGCGTAAGCCTCCGGCGGCCGCTCTTCGGTGACCACCAGCAGTACCGCGCCAGCGCCTTCGGCCAGCAGCGCGGCAGCTTCGAGCATGCCGTGCTCCAGGCCATCGCCTGCGGCGGCCAGGGCCGTCATTTCGCTTGTTTCACCGCGCATGATCGACCACAAACCAATAATCGCGTTATGCACCGACAAGCTGAACCGGGTCGGCGACAGCGGCTGGTCGGTGGCCAGATCACTGAGAATATCGACGGTGCGCGGCGTTTCGCCGTGACGGGAAACAAAGACCAATGGCAGATCCTGCCGGCCTTCGGCCAATGGCCAGCCGACACTGAATGCCATCCGTGCCAGGCGGCTGAGCCTGCGGCGCTGCATGGCCGGCAGAAAGGAAACGTCGGGAGCGGCATCGCTGTCCGGCAGCACGACGGGTTGCCGGCTCCAGGCCTGCCAATCGTTCACGCTCTCAAGCCCCGGGGCCCATGCGCGCCATTGGGCGATGTTGAAGTTGATCACAGACATTCATCCCGCCCTCACAGGCTTACTTGACGCGGGGAGTGGCCGAGAGCCGAGACTCACCCTGCGCGGCGTTTGCCGCCGAGTGGCGCGCATTATCCCGGTGCCGGGAACGTGTAGCAAATGCTGGTTACATTTTGCTCAACAAGATGCAGCGACTGGCTCGCAAAAACTGAGCGATTGGTAATTATTCACACAATCACTACTCCGTCTGTCGGTTCCTGCGTCAAACCATCGGGCCGTTCAGGGCTTTTCAAGCAAGAGAAGGCAACTGACTGTGTAGTCCCTGTGCCGACAAGGTAGCGAAGCAACGCCGTGCACCACTACACTCGGTCATTCTTTGATACACGGAGGTTTTGACATGCGGCGCGTGGTGTTCAATCAGAAAGGTGGCGTTGGCAAATCCAGCATTGCCTGCAATCTGGCGGCGGTCAGTGCCAGCGAGGGTTTTCGCACCTTATTGGTGGATCTCGATGCCCAGGCCAACTCCACTCAGTACCTGACGGGGCTCACTGGTAGCGACATCCCGATGGGCATCGCCGATTTCTTCAAGCAGACGCTGTCTTCCGGGCCGTTCTCCAAAAAGAATCAGGTCGACATCTACGAAACCCCCTTCGATAACCTCCACGTTATTACCGCCACCGCCGAACTGGCGGACTTGCAGCCAAAACTCGAAGCCAAGCACAAGATCAACAAGCTGCGTAAGTTGCTTGAGGAACTTAGCGAAGACTACGACCGGATTTACCTCGATACTCCGCCAGCGCTGAATTTTTATGCGGTTTCTGCATTGATTGCCGCTGATCGTGTGTTGATTCCCTTCGATTGCGACAGTTTTTCACGCCAGGCACTCTACGGGCTGATGGCGGAAATCGAAGAGTTGAAGGACGACCATAACGAAGGCCTGGAAGTCGAAGGCATCGTCGTCAACCAGTTCCAGGCCCGCGCCAGCCTGCCCCAGCAAATCCTCGACGAACTAATCGCCGAAGGCCTGCCGGTGCTGCCGGTGTACCTGGCCAGCTCGGTACGCATGCGCGAATCCCACCAGGCCAACACGCCGCTGATCCATCTCGACCCGCGGCACAAGCTGACCCAGCAATTTGTCGAGCTGCATAACCTGCTGGAAAACGCCTGATCTTCCAGGCGAAACAAAACACTGTGGGAGCGAGCTTGCTCGCGATAGCGGACTGACAGTCAACATTATCTTCGACTGACACATCGTCATCGCGAGCAAGCTCGCTCCCACAGGGGCTGTGTTGCTTCAGATACCCTGGCTACGCAGCCAGGCCATCAACTGCGGCAACGGGAAAGCCCCGCTCTGCCGGGCGATTTCCCGGCCGTTCTTGAACAGGATCAGGCTCGGGATCGAGCGAATCCCCAACTGCGCCGACAACTGCTGGTTCGCCTCGCTGTCCAGCTTGGCCAACCGACACTTGCCCTCCAGTTGCCCGGCCGCCTGCTCGAACACCGGTGCAAATGACTTGCACGGCCCGCACCAGTCCGCCCACACGTCTACCAGCAACGGCAGATCGCCTTTGATCTGGCTGGCGTAGTCGCCTTGTTTCAATTCAAACGGCTTGTTCAGCAGGACTTCGGCCTTGCAGCGTCCGCATTTCGGGTGGTCGTTGAGACGCTCGGCGGGGATGCGGTTGAGGCCGTTGCAGTGGGGGCAGGGGATGAGGAGTGGGTCGGTCATGACAAGTCGTCCAGTCGAAAGCGAATGATCCTTATCTGGAGACAGGTCTCCAGATTTTCAATTGTGTAGCGCCTCACGACGAACAACTGATCTCCAGATGCTTGCCCCATTCCGGCGGCCTCTCTGCGTAGCTTTCCATCCCCGGTTGTTCCTCGAACGGATTGCTCAGCACTGCGTGCAGTCGTCGAACTTCTGAATAGTCGCCGCTCTCTGCCGCATCGATGGCCTTTTGCGCCAGGTAATTGCGCAGGATGTACAGCGGGTTGACCGCGTGCATCCGCTGGCGGCGCTGCTCCTGATCAAGTGCGCCATCACGGGCGACCCGGGCGACATAAAGCTCGCCCCAGGCATCAAAGCCCTTGAGGTCGACGAAGTCATCGCGCAAGCGGGTGATGGCCTGTTCCGGTGCTTCATCACCCAAGCGGCGGAAAAACAGGCTGTAGTCGACGCCGCTGTTTTGCATCAGTTGCAGCAGGTTCTCCAGCAGTTTCTGGTCGTCATCCTCCGCCGTGGTCAGGCCGAGACGGCGGCGCATCAGGTCCAGGTAATAGGCCTGGAACAGCGGCAGGTAGAGGCCCAGGGTTTCGCGCAGGGCTTCGACGCTGATGAACGGCGTCAGAGCCTGCGCCAAGGCGCTGAGGTTCCAATGGCCAATCGGCACCTGGTTGCTGAAGGAGTAACGGCCCTGGTCGTCGGAGTGATTGCAGATGAAGTTGGCGTCGAAGTCGTCGAGGAAGGCGAAAGGGCCGAAATCAAAGGTGATGCCCAGGATCGACATGTTGTCGGTATTCATCACCCCGTGGCAGAAACCATAGGCCTGCCATTTGGCGATCAGTTCGGCGTTGCGCTCGACCACTTCGCGGAACATCGCCAGGTATGGTTCCGGTTGTTCCAGGCACTCTGGGAAGTGCATGGCCAGCACGTGATCACCCAGCACTTTCTGTTGCTCGGGGCGTTTGGTGTAGTAGAAATATTCGAAGTGACCGAAGCGCACATGGCTTGGCGCCAGGCGCAGGACCATGGCCGCGCGCTCCTGCTTTTCGCGCCACACCGGGGTGTCGGAGCCGATCACGCACAGGGCGCGGGTGGTCGGGATGTTCAGGGCATTCAGGGCTTCTGACGCGAGAAACTCGCGGATCGACGAACGCAGTACCGCCCGGCCATCGCCCATGCGTGAAAACGGCGTCTGGCCGGCGCCCTTGAGGTGCAGGTCCCAGTGTTCGCCGGCCTCGTTGTACACCTCACCGAGCAACAGGCCGCGACCGTCGCCCAGTTGCGGGTTGTAGGAACCGAACTGATGCCCGGAATAGACCATTGCCCTCGGAATCGCATCGGCCCAGAGCTTGTGGCCGCTGAACAGTTCGGCGAACTCCTGGGTTTCGGCTACGGCCGGGTCGAGATCCAGCAGGGCCATGGCGGCGGGGCTGGCCACGACCAGGCGCGGATTGTCGATGGGCTCTGGCAGCACATGGGCGGAAAACGCGTCGCCCAGGCGGTCGAAGCGATTATCGAAGGTGAGTTCGTCGAGGGCTTTCAAGGACCGGCTCCAGCAGAATGTCCGAGCATTCTGCTGGGGAAAGACCGGTTAGTCGAGTTTGGCGGCGGGCGGTTCTTGCGCCGGCCTGCCGTCGACGATCGGCACGATGGTTTTCGCTTCAGGCTCGATTGGCACCATCTTGTATTCCTGGCCGTGCAGGTTCTTGAGGTAAACCTCCATCTGCCGGAACGAGATGTTGATGTGTTGCTTCTTGAACTCGCGGTTGATGAAGCGGTTGACCTCGTCGAGCACCGGGTTGCGGTCGCCGAGGTCGCGCACGTGCATGCGCAACTCGTGGTCGAGGGTGCTTTCGCCGAAATTCAGGAAGTACACATGCGGCTCCGGATCTTTCAGGACGCGCGGGTTTTCCCGGGCAGCCTTGAGCAGCAACTCTTTCACCAGGTCCAGGTCCGAGCCGTAGTCGACGCCGAGCTTGAGGGTCACCCGGGTGATGGTGTCGGTCAGCGACCAGTTGATCAGTTGCCCGGTGATGAACGTCTTGTTCGGGACGATGATGTCCTTGCGGTCGAAGTCGGTGATGGTCGTGGCACGGATGCGGATCTTGCTCACCGTACCCGACAGGTTGCCGATGGTGATGGTGTCACCGATCCGCACCGGACGTTCGAACAGGATCATGATGCCGGAAATGAAGTTGGCGAATATTTCCTGCATGCCGAAACCGAGGCCGACCGACAGCGCCGCCACCAGCCATTGCAACTTGTCCCAGCTCACGCCCAGGGTCGACAGCGTCGAGACGAAACCGACGCCGGCGATCACGTACGAGAGCAACGTGGTGGTCGCGTAGGCGCTGCCCTGGGCAAGGTTGAGCTTGGACAGCACGAAAACTTCCAGCAGGCCGGGCAAGTTGCGCGCCAGGGCGAAGGTGATGCCGATGATGATCAGCGCACCGAGCATGTCGCCGATGCTGATCGGCACCATGCTCATGTTGGCGCCGGTACCGCTGGTGTATTCGTAGAGGGTGATGTTGTCCAGGTACGAGAACACGGTGATCAGGTCGGCCCAGACCCAATACAGCGCCGCCATGAAACCGCCGAGCAGTGCCAGGCGGATCAGGCGCAGGGACTGTTCGTTGACCTTCTCGATGTCCATGGTCGGCTCTTCGATCACCGTTTCGCCATCGCCGGCCTCTTTGGCGGCCAGGCGCTTGGTCAGGGCGCGCTGGTAGGCCAGCCGCCGGGCCGCCACGCTGAGGCCGCGCACGAAGGTGGCTTCGATCACCAGCCAGAACATCAGCAGGTACAGGGTATTGATCAAGCGGTCGCTGAGCTTCAGCGCGGTGTAGTAGTAGCCGAAGCACACCGCCACGAACAGCGCGACAGGCAGGGCGGTGAACAGGATCCCCACCAGTTTGCGGAACAGCGAGGCGTTCTCGTGGGTCGGGCTGCTGATGAGCAAGCGGCTGAGCAGCAAGGTCATCAAGGCGTAGCAGGTGAGCACCACCGGCATGCCGAGCACGTCATCGGCCAGCGCCGCCGGTTGCTGTTCGGCAACGGCCACTACGGTCACCAGCGCCATCACCACGATGCCGAGGCGGCGGATCCATCTGCGCAGGAATTCCACCTGGGGCTTTTCCCAGCGGAAATGCAGTTCTGCCACGCCACCCGGCGCGAGGATCCGGTAGGCGGTGTAGAACACCAGCCAGGCCCCGGCCATTTGCAGCAGCGCCGCGCCCATATTGGCGTTCTGCCCACGGGCGTCGATTTGCAGGGCCAGCCCGCACAAGGCGAGGCCCAGGGAAACCGGCATCGCCAGCAGGATGTTGATCAGAATCGCCTGCGGGGTGTGCCACTGGCTATCGCGTTTGAAGTGACCGATGTCCTGGTGAACCTTGTTCAGCCGTGCGTACAGACTCTTGCGTCGCCACAGCAGCGCACCGATCAGTAGCGCCAATGGCAGGAATAGCAGCGGGCGTTGGGTCAAGCCGTCGGTCAGTTCGCTCAGGCTTGAAAGTACCGGCAGTGAATCGAGTTGACGCTGGAGGCGATCCGGCACGCTGTGAATCCACTCCAGGTCCAGCGGCTTGTTGCTGGGAATCCAGAACATCTGTTCATCGAGCGTCGCCCTCAGGCTTTGCGCGGTGCTGAGCAGTTGCTTCTGGTTCAGTTGCAGGGTGATGGATTCATTGAGCACTGCGCTCAGTTCGCGATTGAGCCGCTCCAGCAGGTCGGCGCGGGTGGTGGCCAGTTCCATCAGGCTTTTGCGCAACTGCGGCGTGACTTGCTCGGGAGGCTGGGTCGACAGCAGGTTTTCCACGTAGGTAGTCGGATTGCTCAGCAGTTCCCGTTGCTGGCTGACTTCGAACTGATACAGGCGAATGTCAGCGATCTGGTCAGCCAGGTTGCGGTCGAGCCGCAGGCGCGGCAACGCCTGTTTCTGTTTGTAGAGAATCTTCGAGAGCAGCAGGCTGCCTTTGAGCACGTTGATTTGCTCGTCCAGCGCCGAATCGCTCTGGGTCAGGCTGTCCAGTTGTTGCTTGGTCTGCAGGTTCTGCTGGGTGACTTCGTTGAGACGGTCGGTGCTTTTGAGCAGATAGTCCGAGAGCTTCAGGTTGGCCGCGCTTTCGGTGGCCAGCAGGCTGCTGCCGCCTGCTTTCTGCGCTTCGATGGATTGCTGGGTGACCGTTTCCTGGGACAGCGCCAGACGCTTCTGGTTGATCAGGGTTTGCAGTTCCTGGATTTCCTTGTCCAGGCGGTCGGATCGCTCCGACAACAGGTCATGCTGGCTGTTGCCGAGGTCTTGCAATTGGGTATTGCCGGCCAGTTCCTGGCGGCGCAGCGGGATCAGGGCGTTCAGTGCCGCCAGTTCGGCATTGAGCTGGTCGCGCTGCTCGGCGCTCAGGGTCTTGCCGGCGTCCTTGCCGTTCTTGAGGATATTGTTGATCTGCTGGATGCGCGTCTGACTGGCGGATATCTCCGCCTGGGCACGCTCGGGGCGGGTCTGGGCAGTGATGATCAGGCTGTTGGCATCGCCCAGGGCTTTCTGCAGGTCGCTTTGCTGGGTGGAGCGCTCAGTGAGCATTTGCTCCAGCTGCTGGATCGACTCTTTGGCGAAGCGCTGCGCCACCGGCACCACAGTGCTGGCCTTGAGGCGAGTCAGTTCGCGCTGGTTCTCGATCGTCTGCTTGGGGGCAGAACTCAACGTTTGCTTGAGATCGATCAGCTTCTGCTCGTAATCACGCTTGTTGTTGAGCTGGTTCAGCGTGCCTTGCAGGACGGATTGCAAAGCCTTCTGATCGGCTTCAGGCAGTTTGCGGTCGGCTATCTTGTCCAGGCTCGCTTGCACAGCTTCGCTGGAGGGCGGTTCGGCCGCTTGTGCCGCTTGTGAAAAACCAAGGGGGCCGACAGAGAGACTCAAGCCCAGAAGGGCAATGGCGAAAAAGGAGCGCAGGTTAGGCATAAAGACCGGTCAAGCAAGTGAGAGTGGAAGCAGTTTAGAGGAAGAGTCCGGGACCCGGGCGACTTCCTTCGGGGAATCTGACGCCCACTTTGCCGATCTTGTTCCCGTCCATGACCGCCACGGTCCAGATGGTGTTGTTCCATTCCACCTGGTCGCCCACCACCGGCGCGCCGCCGACTTTCTGGGCAATGAAGTGGCCCAGGGACATGTCCGGATCGATGCCTTCGACCTTCAGCCCATACAGGGCTGCAACCGCGGCCAGCTGGGCGTCTCCTTCGAGTACGAAGTCGCCGAAGAAGCGCAGATCGAGGCCCCGTTGGGGTGCCTGGCTGAAGAGTTTTCCGAGGGCCGGCAGGTTGTGTTCATGGCCGATAACACACAGCAAATCATCGACTTCCAGCACCGTACTACCCGACGGATGGAGCAATTGTTGACCACGAAACAGGGCCGCGATACGGGTGCCTTCGGGCATTTTCAGCTCACGCAGGGGCGAACCGATGCACCATTTTTCCGCGCCGAGGCGATAAATGAATAGCTCCCACTCGCTGGTAACGTGCACTTCCAGGGCCGAGCGCGAGATGGGGGCAGGCTCCGGAGGCACCGTCACCTTGAGCAGCTTGGCGACCCACGGCAGGCTCGTGCCCTGAACCAGCAGCGACACCAACACGATAAAGAAGGCGAGGTTGAAGTACAGCTGGGCGTTGGGCAGGCCGGCCATCAGCGGGAACACCGCCAGAATGATCGGGACCGCGCCGCGCAGGCCGACCCAGGAAATGAACACTTTCTCACGACCATGGAATGCCTTGAACGGCAGCAGGCCGACCACCACCGACAGTGGCCGGGCAAACAGAATCATCCACAGCGCCAGTGCCAGTGCCGGCAAGGCGATTGGCAGCAGGTCGTGAGGTGTCACCAACAGCCCGAGCACCAGGAACATGCCGATCTGCGCCAGCCAGGCCATGCCGTCGAGCATGTGCAAAATGCCGTGGCGGCTGCGCACCGGACGGTTGCCGATCACCAGACCGCACAGGTATACGGCAAGGAAGCCGCTGCCGTGCAGGGCGTTTGTCAGGGCAAACACCAACAGACCACCGGCGATGACCAGAATCGGATAAAGACCGGTGGCCAGGTTGATGCGGTTGACCAGTTGCAGCATGAGCCAGCCACCGCCCAGGCCAATGACGCCACCGATGCCGAACTCGCGGATCAGGTGGGTCAGCAGGCTCCAGTGCAGGCCGGTCTGGCCGCTGGCGAGCATGTCGATCAGGGTGACGGTGAGGAACACCGCCATCGGGTCGTTGCTGCCGGATTCGATTTCAAGGCTGGCGGTTACCCGTTCGTTCAGGCCTTTGCCACCCAACAGCGAGAACACCGCCGCGGCGTCGGTGGAGCCGACAATGGCCCCGATCAACAGGCCCTGGATCAGGTTCAGGTCGAACAGCCAGGCGGCCGCCATGCCGGTCAGCCCGGTGGTAATCAGCACCCCGACCGTGGCCAATGAGAGCGCCGGCCATAACGCCACGCGGAAACTCGAGACCCGGGTACGCAAGCCACCGTCGAGCAGGATCACCGCCAGTGCGAGGTTGCCGACCAGGTAGGCCGTGGGGTAGTTGTCGAAGATAATGCCGCCGCCATCGACGCCGGCCGCCATGCCGACAGCCAGGATGATCACCAGAATCGGGATGCCGAGGCGCGACGAAAGGGAGCTCACCAGAATGCTCGCACCTACCAGCAACGCGCCGATCAAGAACAGGCTGTTGATGGTCGTCGCATTCAAAGGCAGTACTCCAGAAAGCTGAAAGGCGGGCACAAACTGACCATGCAGTCTGCGTGCCAGCGATTCTAACCTGTTGAAATGTGATGCTGTCAAAAAGCTTTTGCAGATCAAAAGATCGCAGCCTGCTGCAGCTCCTACGTTAGGGAAATGCGCGATCTGCGTGTAGGAGCTGCCGCAGGCTGCGATCTTTGCGGCATCACTCTGTTACAGAGCAAAGACCTCGGCGACGAAGTGCAGGAACCAGATTGGCCTGCCGCAGTCTTTAAAACTCGCGAGAAAGGTCGCCCGTCAGCAAAATCAAGGCTTTGCGCCTGTATAACCCTGGCATCCACGGTGACTTTTCTTTATCGTACGCGCCCTTTGAAAAAGCCCGGAATATCAAAATGTTGGAAGCATCCCTAAGCCAATTGGAACAACTGGTCAGCGACCTGGTGCAACAGAACCAGACGTTGCTCGGCACCAACCAGACCCTGACTGCAGAACTGGCCCAGGCCAAGGATGAAAACGAAAGCCTGCAACTGAGCCTGATGGAGCAGGAAGAGAAACAAGGCGCCACGGCGGCTCGCATCCAGGCCCTGGTTGAGCGCGTCAGCGCAGGTCCTGTCAGCGCATGAGTTACAACGCCGCAGGGGTAAAAGTCGTCTCGATCCTGGGGGAGGACTATTCGATCAAGGCACCGGCCGGGGAAGAACAAACCCTGCTGGACGCCGCGATGATGTTGAAGGCAGCCCTGGCCGAAACCAAGAGGAAGTACCCGACACTGATCGGAGACCGACTGCTGGTGCTGGCGGCGATGAATCTGTGCTCCCAGCAGATTGAAATGCAGAAACAGCACAAGCTCGAACTCGACCGTTACCAAGAGCAAGTCAGCGCCACGGTTGAAGTGATCTCCAAGACGATCAATCAGGCCTGATCGCCTTTGCGCACAACCAAAGAATAGATTGTCGATTGGTTTGTATACAATCGGCACGGCTGTTGCAGTGTTTCAGCCTCTTATTCTTTGGGGGTGCTCCATGCAGTTCTGGCGACGCAGTATTCAATGGCAGTTGATCCTGAGCATGGGCACCGCCCTTCTGGTCAGTATCCTGATCGTGGTTGGCATTTATACCCTCGTGGTCAACCGTCTCGCCCAGAGCTATCTGGTCGAGCAGGCATTACCGTCGAGCATCGAAGCGATGCGCAACGACATCGAGCGCATCCTCGTCCAGCCCCTCACCGCCGCGAAGGACATCGCCAGCAACAGCATGGTGCGCGACTGGTTGGCCGGGGGTGAAGACAGTGCCCAGGCCGGCACGTTTACTACCTATCTCGAAGGCATTCGCGCCGAGCACAAAGCCTTTACCGCGCTGATTGTCGGCACCGCGTCCAACCACTACTTCACCGAAAAAGGCCTGGACCGGACCCTTAGCCGCTCCAATCCCAAAGACGCCTGGTTCTACGCGTTCCTCGACAGCAACCAGTCGCGCACCCTCAATATCGATAACGACACAGCCACCGGAGAATTGGCGCTGTTCATCGACCTCAAGGTCGAACAGGCCGGTAAAGTCGTGGGCGTTGCGGGGCTTGGCCTGAGCATGAAAGAGCTGTCGGAGCTGATTCACAATTTCAGCTTCGGTGAGCGCGGCAAGGTCTATCTCGTGCGTTCCGACGGTTTGATCCAGGTGCATCCCGAGGCGCAGTTCAGCGGTAAACGCACCTTGGCCGAGCAGATAGGTGCTACAGCGGCGCAAGCGGTGATGAGTCAAAAAGCCGCCACCAGCAGCGGCTTCCAGCGCGACGACGAAGACTTCCTCGCCTTGAGCTTGCCGCTGCGTGATCTCGGCTGGACCCTGGTGGCCGAAGTGCCGCAATCGCAGATCTACGCCGAAGCCCGCCGTGCCATGTGGATGAGCAGCGGAATCGGCCTGGCGGTGGCGCTGGTGTGCCTGTTGCTGGTGGTGTTGCTGGCCCGAGGGCTGGTGCGACCGATTCGTCAGGTAACAGCGGCGCTGGTTGCCATCGGTAGCGGTGGTGGAGATTTGACCCACAGGTTAGATTCCAGTCGCGCCGATGAGCTGGGCGATCTGGCTCGTGGCTTCAATCGATTCCTGGATAGCCAGCGCGACATGATCGGCGAGGTGCTGACAACCAGCGAGCGCCTGCGCACCGCTGTCGGCCAGGTGGCGCGGGTGGTGGACAACACGGCTGAACGCTCTGGTCGTCAGCAGGAAATGACCGACATGGTCGCTACCGCTGTTCACGAAATGGGCCTGACTGTGCAGGACATCGCGCAGAACGCCGGCAACGCGGCGTTCGCGTCACAAACTGCCCGTGATGAAGCGCTGCAGGCGCGGGAGGTGGTGGGTGGTTCTATCCGCCACATTGAAAGCATGTCCCGGGAAATCGGTGTAGCGGCCACGGCGGTGGCCGAGCTGGCTCATCAAGTGGCATCCATCGATCAAGTGCTGGCGGTGATTCGCGGGATTTCCGAACAGACCAACCTGCTGGCGCTCAACGCTGCTATCGAGGCGGCGCGTGCGGGTGACATGGGACGTGGATTCGCCGTGGTGGCCGACGAAGTGCGTACCCTGGCGCGGCGTACGCAATCGTCTACCGATGAAATCCAGCAGATGATCGGCAGCCTCAAGCAAGGTGCGGAGAACGCGGTGTCGTCGATGCATTCCGGGCAAGCCGCGACGGGCACGGGTGTCGAGTCGAGCCAGCGTACCGGTACCTCGTTGACCGCGATTACCGGACAGGTGGAGCGCATCAGCGACATGAACCATCAGGTGGCGACGGCGACGGAAGAGCAATCGGCAGTGACCGAGGAAATCAATCGCAACGTGCAGGGCATTTCCGATCTGGCGCGGGCGACGGCGGGGGAGGTCAGGGCTTGTCGTGAGGATTGCCAGACGTTGCAGCGGTTGGCTGATGATCTGGCGCGGCAGATGGGTGGGTTCAAGCTGGGGTGATGTGTTGTCTGTGCTGACGTCTTCGCGAGCAAGCCCGCTCCCACATTTGAAATACATTCACCTGTGGGAGCGGGCTTGCTCGCGAATGGATCTAAGCAGCACTACAAGTATTTGGAGCTAGAACCACTCATCCTGCATGCCCAGGCAAACATCATCCCGCGCCTCAAGAATCGCCAGTTCATGGTGGCACCCCGGTACTTCCCACGTCAGGAAGTAGCGCGCCGCCTGCAACTTGCCTTTATAGAAACTCACATCCGCCGCACTGCCCTTGGCCAGCCCTTCCTCGGCACGAATGGCCTGTTCCAGCCAACGCCAGCCGATCACCGTGTGCCCGAACACTTTCAGGTACAGCGCCGAGTTCGCCAGGCTGCTGTTGACCTTGCCCTGAGCCAGGTCGGTCAGTAGGCCAATGGTCACGGCCTGCAGACGCGCCACCAGTTTCTCTAGCGGCTCGCGCAGCGGCGTCAGCGACTCGAACGCCTGGGCACGCTCGGCGGTGTCGGCGATCAGGCGGATCAGTTGCTTGAGCCCCGCGCCACCGTTCTGCGCCAGTTTGCGCCCCAGCAGGTCCAGCGACTGAATGC
The DNA here is from genome assembly GCF_054343835.1 of Pseudomonas sp. GNP012. Lineage (NCBI taxonomy): Bacteria > Pseudomonadati > Pseudomonadota > Gammaproteobacteria > Pseudomonadales > Pseudomonadaceae > Pseudomonas > Pseudomonas sp. GNP012. The sequence goes on from NZ_JBTGUU010000001.1 coordinate 5,931,025, forward strand.
CGTGGGTGCCTTCGTGGATCGGGTTCAGGCGGTTGTCGCGATAGTACTGCTCCACTGGGTATTCACGGGTGTAGCCATGGCCGCCGAGGATCTGGATCGCCAGTTCGTTGGCCTTCAGGCAGAACTCCGACGGCCAGGATTTGACGATCGGCGTCAGCAGGTCCAGCAGTTCATGGGCCTGCTTGCGCTCGGCTTCGGTTGCAAGGGTAGTGGTGTCGTCGAACAGTCGCGCCGCGTACAGGCCGAGGTCGAACGAGCCTTCAACGTAGGCCTTTTGTGTCAGCAGCATGCGTTTGACGTCGGCGTGCTGGATGATCGCTACCGGCGCAGTGTTCGGGTCCTTGCTGTCCGGCACGCGACCTTGCGGACGTTCGCGGGCATATTCCAGCGAGTACAGGTAGCCGGCGTAGCCGAGCATCACCGCGCCCATGCCGACGCCAATCCGCGCCTCGTTCATCATCTGGAACATGTAGCTCAAGCCCTGGTGCGGCTTGCCCACCAGATAGCCGACACACTCGCCGTTATCGCCGAAATTCAGTGCGGTGGACGTGGTGCCGCGCCAGCCCATCTTGTGGAACAGCCCGGCCAGCAACACGTCGTTGCGCTGGCCGAGGCTGCCGTCATCGTTGACCAGGAACTTGGGCACGATGAACAGCGAAATGCCCTTCACCCCGGCGGGCGCGTCCGGCAGCTTGGCCAGGACCATGTGCACGATGTTTTCCGACAGCGGATGATCGCCACCGGAAATGAAGATCTTGTTGCCCTTGAGGCGATAAGTGCCGTCGGACGCAGGCTCGGCGCGGGTACGAATATCCGACAGCGATGAGCCCGCGTGGGGTTCGGTCAGGGCCATGGTGCCGAAGAAACGGCCGTCGATCATCGGTTGCAGGAAGCGGCGTTTCTGCTCATCGGTGCCGAAGCTTTCGATCAGGTTGGCCGCGCCCATGGTCAGGAACGGATAAGAGGTCGACGCGGCGTTGGCCGACTGGAAGTGTGCGAAGCAGGCTTGGGACAGCAGCGTAGGAAGTTGCATGCCGCCGGCGTCGAAGCTGCGCGCGGCGTTGAGGAAGCCGGCTTCGAGGAAAGCATCCACCGCCGGTTTCACTTCCGGAATCAGAATCGCCTGACCGTTCTCATAGCGCGGCTCATGCTCGTCGCCCTTGCGGTTGTGCGGGGCGAAGAACCTCTCGGCGATGCTGCGGGCAGTGCCAATGGCCGCATCGAAGGTTTCGCGATTGTGCTCGGCGAAACGTTCACGCTGGGTCAGGCCCTCGGCATCGAGGACTTCATACAGCTCGAAAGCCAGATTGCGGGAACTGAGCAATGTCTCGGACATGGCGGCCTACCTTTTGTTGGGATGGGCCGAGTCTAAGGTTGGGAATAAAGGCTGAACAGGATGATTGATGAGCGTGATGGTAGGCCAGAGCGCCAACTTAACAGGCGCCATAAACAATTGTGGGAGCGGGCTTGCTCGCGAAGAGGTCGTCACATTCAACATTTAAGTTGACTGACAGTCCGCTTTCGCGAGCAAGCCCGCTCCCACAGGGATTTGATTGCCAGGCAGCTATCGTGGCTGCCTGGCTTATCGGGTTTAGCCGATGGTCATCAAGCTCGCGTTACCACCCGCCGCCGCCGTGTTGACGCTCAACGCCCGCTCGATCACCAAACGCTCCAGCGCAATACTGGTCTCGCCCTGCGACAGGCCCTGAACCCCGACAATCGCACCAGCACGCTTGGCAACCTGCTGGCAAACCGCACGCAACTGGTCGGAATGGCCGTGATGCACAACCGCGTCAAACACCACTTCGTCCTTGTTCCAGTCGGAAACCAGCTTGATGCGCGCCTGAATATCCTTCGGCAGACGTGCGAACAGTGCCTTGCTCAGTTCACCTTCCGGCCAAACCGCCGAACCGCCGACAGCCAGTACCGCCGCCAGTTGAGTCAGCAGGTCGCCTTCGACTTCCGCCAGGCACAGCACGTGTTCCCGTGGCAGGATCGCATAGTTGTTGCGCTCGCCGGTCGGGCCGGCCAGAACGCGGGTGATGCCGCTTTGCGATTGCGCGGCGAACTGCACGCACAGGGTGCTCAGGTCGGCGAACTTGTGGCTGTCGGCCCAGGCTTTCAGGGCGGTCAGCGGCTTGCTCATGGCGTCGCGCAGACGAACGTCCGGTGCTGCGGCGGCATCGCCACGAGCGAAGGATTGTTCGATCGCATCCGCAGGGCGGGTCGACAGCAGGCGGTACAGGTACAGCGGGCCACCGGCTTTCGGGCCGGTACCCGACAGGCCTTCGCCGCCGAACGGCTGCACGCCGACCACGGCACCGACGATGTTGCGGTTGACGTAGACGTTACCGGCATTGACGTTGTCGATCACCTTGGCGATGGTCTCGTCGATGCGGGTGTGCACACCCAGGGTCAGGCCGTAGCCGGAAGCGTTGATCTGACCGATCAGTTGATCGATGTCCTTGCGTTTGTAGCGAACCACGTGCAGCACCGGGCCGAAGATCTCCCGCTGCAACTCGTCGAAGCTTTCCAGCTCGATCAGGGTCGGCATCACGAAGGTGCCGCGTTTGACTTCTTCAGCATCGGCGATGGCCACCTGGTACACGCTGCGACCTTTGTCGCGCATGGTCTGGATGTGCTTCTCGATGCCAGCCTTGGCTTCGGCGTCGATGACCGGGCCGATGTCCACGGACAGACGCTCAGGGTTGCCAAGACGGCTTTCAGCCATCGCGCCCTTGAGCATTTCGATGACGCGGTCGGCGGAATCTTCCTGCAGGCACAGGACGCGCAGGGCCGAGCAACGCTGGCCGGCGCTGTCGAAGGCCGACGAAACCACGTCGATCACCACCTGTTCGGTCAGTGCCGAAGAGTCGACGATCATCGCGTTCTGGCCACCGGTTTCGGCGATCAGCGGGATCGGGCGACCTTGGCTGTCCAAGCGGCCGGCAATGTTGCGTTGCAGCAAGCGCGCGACTTCGGTGGAGCCGGTGAACATCACGCCTTTGACGCGATCGTCGCCGACCAGGCCGGCACCCACGGTTTCACCGCGACCCGGCAGCAGTTGCAGCACGCCCTCGGGAATGCCGGCTTCGAGCAGCAGGCGCACGGCTTGAGCGGCGACCAGCGGAGTCTGTTCCGCAGGCTTGGCCAATACCGGGTTACCGGCGGCCAGCGCAGCAGCCACTTGACCACTGAAGATTGCCAGTGGGAAGTTCCACGGGCTGATGCACACCACTGGACCCAGCGGGCGGTGAGCGTCGTTGGTGAAATCGTTGCGTGCCTGCACCGCGTAATAACGCAGGAAGTCCACGGCCTCGCGGACCTCAGCGATGGCGTTGGCGAAGGTCTTGCCGGCTTCGCGGGCCAGCAGGCCCATCAGCGGCTGGATCTCGGCTTCCATCAGGTCGGCGGCACGTTCCAGGATCGCGGCGCGTTCGGCGGGCGGGGTGGCCTGCCAGATCGGTGCAGCGTTGAGGGCGCACTGGATCGCGTTGTCGACGTCTTCGACGGTGGCTTCCTGCACATGGCCGACCACGTCACGCAGATCGGACGGGTTCAGCACGGGAGCCGGGGCTTCGTTGCTGGATGCGCAGCCGAGTATCGGTGCGGCTTTCCAGTGGTTGTGTGCGGTAGCAAGAAGCGCGCAGGACAGGGACGCCAGGCGATGTTCGTTGGCCATGTCGATGCCGCTGGAGTTGGCGCGTTCGGAGCCATACAGGTCACGCGGCAACGGAATGCGCGGGTGCGGCAGGCCGAAACCACCTTCCACGGTCGCCATCTGTTCGATGCTCGCCACCGGATCGGCCACCAGTTCCTGGATCGAAATCGACTGGTCGGCGATACGGTTGACGAACGAGGTGTTCGCGCCGTTTTCCAGCAGGCGACGCACCAGATAAGCCAGCAGGGTTTCGTGGGTACCGACCGGTGCGTACACGCGGCACGGACGGTTCAGCTTGCCTTCGGAGACTTTACCTACAACCTGTTCGTACAGCGGTTCACCCATGCCATGCAGGCACTGGAACTCGTACTGGCCCGGGTAATAGTTCTGACCGGCGATGTGATAAATGGCCGACAGGGTGTGGGCGTTGTGCGTGGCGAACTGCGGGTAGATGACTTCAGGCACCGACAGCAGCTTGCGTGCGCAAGCGATGTAGGACACGTCGGTGTACACCTTGCGGGTATAGACCGGGTAGCCTTCCAGGCCTTCGACCTGGGCGCGCTTGATTTCGCTGTCCCAGTACGCGCCTTTTACCAGGCGGATCATCAGGCGATGACGGCTGCGACGAGCCAGGTCGATCACGTAGTCGATTACATACGGGCAACGCTTCTGATAAGCCTGGATCACGAAACCGATGCCGTTCCAGCCGGTCAGTTGCGGCTCGAAGCACAGGCGTTCGAGCAGATCCAGCGACAGTTCGAGGCGATCTGCTTCTTCGGCGTCGATGTTCAGGCCGATGTCGTACTGCTTGGCCAGCAGGGTCAGCGACAGCAGGCGCGGGTACAGCTCATCCATCACGCGCTCGTACTGGGCGCGGCTGTAGCGAGGGTGCAGGGCCGACAGCTTGATGGAAATGCCCGGGCCTTCATAAATCCCGCGACCGTGGGACGCTTTGCCGATCGAGTGGATGGCTTGTTCGTACGAGGCCAGGTACTTCTGTGCGTCGTGCTCGGTGAGTGCAGCTTCACCCAGCATGTCGTAGGAATAACGGAAGCCCTTGGCTTCGAACTTGCTGGCGTTGGCCAGGGCTTCGGCGATGGTTTCGCCGGTCACGAACTGCTCGCCCATCAGGCGCATGGCCATGTCGACGCCCTTGCGGATCATCGGTTCGCCGCTCTTGCCGATGATGCGGCTCAGGGACGAAGTCAGGCCGGCCTCGTTGTGCGTGGATACAAGCTTGCCGGTCAGCAGCAGGCCCCAGGTGGCAGCGTTGACGAACAGCGAAGGGCTGTTGCCCAGGTGCGGCTGCCAGTTGCCGGTGCTGATCTTGTCGCGGATCAGGGCGTCACGGGTGCCTTTGTCCGGGATACGCAGCAGCGCTTCGGCCAGGCACATCAGCGCCACGCCTTCCTGGGACGACAGGGAAAATTCCTGCAGCAGGCCCTGAACGATGCCGGCACGACCGCCGGCGCTCTTCTGATTGCGCAGTTTTTCAGCAATCGAGGCGGCGAGTTTGTTGGTGGCGTCGCACATCGGTGCCGGCAGGCGAGCCTGCTCGATCAGCATCGGCACGACTTCCGGCTCAGGGCGGCGATAGGCGGCGGTGATCGAGGCGCGCAGAACCGACTGCGGGAGGATGCTTTCGGCGAATTCGAGGAAGCACTGGTGGGCGTGATCCAGAGGCGCGTCGACGCTGTCGTCGGAATCCTTGGTCAAACCGCTCAGCTCGGTCAGGGTTGCACCACCCTCGAGTTTTTCCAGGTAATTGAAGATTGCCTGCTTGATCAACCAGTGCGGCGTGCGATCAATCGAGGTCGCGGCGGCCTTGAGGCGTTCGCGGGTCGGGTCGTCAAGTTTGACCCCAAGGGTGGTGGTAGCCATGTTTTTATCCTCATGTTTGCCACGACTGCGTGGCATCAGCTGGCGCCAAGATTAGCCGTGCAACTGTTGAGGTGCAACCGGGTGCAACCCTTTTTTTGTCGGAATATTACGCGGCTCGTCAGGAAATAAATTCTGGTACGCCTGTACCGCGCTTGCTTGGTGCTTTTTCTTCTAGCAAAGCGGCTGGACTGCGCTAAAAGGGAGCAAAAACCGTAGGATTTGTCGCAAATTGAAAAGGGTGCAACTTAATCTCAAGAAACAGGTTGCACCATATTTACTTTGTTGAATAGCATTCGCGCCCAAGGTGCAACCCGGACAGAAACCGGGTGCTCCGGCTGATGGCTTTCCTGGGGAAACATCAGTCATAAATGCGCGGGAATCCGAATCGTCTGTCAAACGTATGCGTTTGCGAGCGGTTCACCAGCCGCCGCTACATAAAAACAAAGCCAGGGCGTAACTTAATGAGCGTAAGCAATCCAACCCTGATCACGTTCGTGATCTACATCGCAGCAATGGTGCTGATCGGCTTGATGGCCTATCGCTCCACCAACAACCTTTCCGACTACATTCTGGGTGGTCGCAGCCTGGGCAGCGTCGTGACTGCACTGTCCGCCGGTGCCTCCGACATGAGCGGCTGGTTGTTGATGGGCTTGCCTGGCGCGATCTACATGTCCGGTCTTTCCGAAAGCTGGATCGCCATCGGCCTGATCGTCGGCGCCTACCTGAACTGGCTGTTCGTCGCCGGCCGTCTGCGTGTGCAAACCGAGCACAACGGTGATGCACTGACCCTGCCGGACTACTTCGCCAGCCGTTTCGAAGACAAGAGCGGCCTGCTGCGGATCATCTCCGCGGTCGTGATCCTGGTGTTCTTCACCATCTACTGCGCTTCCGGCATCGTGGCCGGTGCCCGTCTGTTCGAAAGCACCTTCGGCATGTCCTACGAGACGGCGCTGTGGGCCGGTGCTGCGGCGACGATTGCCTACACCTTTATCGGCGGATTCCTGGCCGTAAGCTGGACCGATACCGTACAAGCCACCCTGATGATCTTCGCGTTGATCCTGACGCCAATCATCGTGCTGCTGGCAACCGGTGGTGTCGACACCACCTTCCTGGCCATCGAAGCGCAAGATCCAAGCAACTTCGACATGCTCAAGGGCACCACTTTCATCGGCATCATCTCGCTGATGGGCTGGGGTCTGGGCTACTTCGGTCAGCCGCACATCCTCGCGCGTTTCATGGCGGCTGATTCGGTGAAATCGATTGCCAACGCCCGTCGCATCTCCATGACCTGGATGATCCTGTGCCTGGGCGGCACCGTGGCTGTGGGCTTCTTCGGTATCGCCTACTTCTCGGCACACCCGGAAGTGGCTGGCGCGGTTTCCGAGAACCACGAGCGTGTGTTCATTGAACTGGCCAAGATCCTGTTCAACCCATGGATCGCGGGTATCCTGCTGTCGGCCATTCTGGCGGCGGTGATGAGCACCCTGAGCTGCCAGTTGCTGGTGTGCTCGAGCGCCCTGACCGAAGACTTCTACAAGACCTTCCTGCGTAAATCCGCTTCGCAGCTGGAACTGGTCTGGGTCGGTCGTGCGATGGTGTTGTTGGTTGCCCTGGTGGCGATCGCCCTGGCATCCAACCCGGAAAACCGTGTATTGGGCCTGGTGAGCTACGCCTGGGCCGGCTTCGGTGCCGCATTCGGTCCGGTCGTACTGATTTCCGTGATCTGGAAAGACATGACCCGCAACGGCGCACTGGCCGGTATCCTGGTCGGCGCGATCACCGTGATCGTCTGGAAGCACTTCGAACTGCTGGGCCTGTACGAAATCATCCCGGGCTTCATCTTCGCCAGCCTGGCGATCTACTTCGTCAGCAAGATGGGCACGCCGACTGCCGGCATGTTCCAGCGCTTTGAGGCTGCAGAGCGTGATTATCGTCTGAACAAGTGATGAGTGATGGGGGGAGTGCTTCCCATCCCTGATAAAAGAACGGCTCGCAGCTTTATGGTGCGGGCCGTTTTTTATTGGGGATCAGTCAAGATCGGTATCGGGCTGATTCAGAAAGATCAGCACGCCCAGTATTGCCATGTAGAACCTGAAGGCTGCGTCCTGACCATTCCAGATATCGGATTGCCACATCAGAAACCACTCACCTCCAACAACCATGAAGCCGAAAAACCACACGAAAAACCCGGTCGTCAAACCCGCTACGGCCCACTTCCTGGCCTGTCTGAACTCATGCCCACCGGCTGACCGCGAGCGCCAGAGCTGCAGTGCGCCGTAGCCAAGAAGTCCGCAGGTAATGGCTTCGCCAAGGATGATCAGCCAGTAAGCCCCATGCCACACCCAAGGCAGATCAATTGCGCGATACCGGGCGGCGTTGTCAGGGAAGGTGGTATCCATGCTCAGCACATGCCGGACGAAGTTGAAGTTGGAACCGTAGTCGGTGATGTTGTTGAACACGGTCATGAAGGCGAATGCGGCGAGCGCCAGGGTCATTGCAATCTTTGCGTAGCGAATGGTCATTTGTGCGTCCTTTGCTCTTTTCGACAAAGAACGCTATCACACCGGTTTGCTGGTTCGGGAGTCTTCCTGTTGTGAGGCGCTTCTGAATTTGTCGAGTGATGGTGTGTGCTTGTTGCCGCTATGAATGCTTGAAGTGTCCGCTCAGTCGCCAACCCCTGACTTGCCGGCCGGTAAAAGGTAAACTTCCCGGCCTTCGCAGGAGCAACCATGAATTATCGTCACGCCTTCCATGCCGGCAATCACGCCGATGTGTTCAAACACCTGACCTTGACCCGCCTCATCGCCCTGATGTCGCGCAAGGAGCAGCCGTTTGCCTATCTCGACACCCACGCCGGCATCGGTCTGTATGACCTTCAGGGTGACCAGGCCAGCCGTACCGGTGAGTACCTGGAAGGCATTGCGCGTTTGTGGGGGCAGCCGGATCTGCCGATCCTGACCGCTGATTACATGCAGGTGCTGCACGAGATGAACCCGGATGGCCAGTTGCGCTATTACCCGGGGTCGCCAGAGCTGGCGCGACGTTTGACTCGCCCGCAGGACCGTGTGTTGCTCAACGAGAAGCACCCGGAAGACGGCGTGCTGCTCAAGGACAACATGGCCGGCGATCGTCGGGTCAAGGTGCACCTGGGCGAAGGCTGGCATGTGTCGCGGGCCTTGCTGCCGGTGCCGGAGAAGCGTGCGGTGATGTTGATCGATCCGCCGTTCGAGAAGCTCGACGAGATGCAGCGTTGTGCCGCGTCGCTCAAGGAAGCGATTGGCCGGATGCGCCAGACCGTGGCGGCGATCTGGTACCCGGTGAAGGATCAGCGTGCGCTGCGTCGTTTCTACCAGGACCTGGCCGGTACAGGTGCGCCGAAGTTGTTGCGGGTGGAGTTGCTGGTGCATCCGCTGGATACGCCGAACAGCCTGAATGGCTCCGGGTTGGCGATTGCCAATCCGCCGTGGGGGCTGGAGGAGGAGTTGCGTGAGCTGCTGCCGTGGTTGTCCGAGAAGCTTGGACAGACCCAGGGTGGGTGGCGGATGGATTGGTTGATCGCTGAGAGTTGATTTGTAGGAGCGAACTAGCTCCGGGCGGCGTTCCGACGATGTTCGTGAACGTTAACGCGTAAAACCAGGTGCCCAGCGGCGCCCTTTGGTTTTTCGCGAGCGAGCTCGCTCCTACAGTAATCAAATCGGGCAGGTCACGCCTGTACCGCCGATCCCGCAGTAGCCTTCCGGATTCTTGGCCAGGTACTGCTGGTGATACGTCTCTGCAAAGTAGACGGTCGGGGCTTGGTCGATTTCGGTGCTGATTTCACCGAGGCCGGCCTTGGACAGCTCAGCCTGGTACGCTTCTTTGCTCTTGAGCGCGGCTTCCAGTTGTTCAGGCGAGGTGGCGTAGATCACCGAGCGGTACTGGGTGCCGATGTCGTTGCCCTGACGCATGCCCTGAGTCGGGTTGTGCAGTTCCCAGAACATCGCCAGCAGCTCCTGGTAGCTGACCTTGGCCTTGTCATACACCACCAGCACCACTTCGGCGTGGCCGGTCAGGCCCGAGCAGACTTCTTCGTAGGTCGGGTTTGGCGTGAAGCCGCCGGCGTAACCCACCACGGTGCTGACCACGCCTTCACGCTGCCAGAAGCGGCGTTCCGCACCCCAGAAACAGCCCAGGCCAAAGATCGCGAAGTCGACATCTTCGAAGAACGGGCCGAGCAAGGGGGTGTCTTTAAACACAAAGTGCTTTTCAGGCAGGGTCATCGCGGTTTCGCGGCCAGGCAGAGCTTGTTCTTTAGTAGGGAGCACGTTTTTGTTCACCAGAATTTCCGAGCGCAGAACCATGATCAGTCCTCTCAGTCAGGTTGGGTTGTAAATAAACAGACTGCCAGTGTGCCCAATGCCGGCCAGATACGCACTACTCTTGTGGGAGCGAGCTTGCTCGCGATGAGGGCATAACTTTCAGCATCAATGTCGACTGATCCACCGCTATCGCGAGCAAGCTCGCTCCCACAGGTTCTGTGTCTGTCAGGCGATTGGGCCACGCGGGTAGCGTTTGAGCTTTTCGATCAGCTCATTGCCCGGGATCGGACGGTCGAACAGGTAGCCCTGGCCGACGTCGCAGCGGTGACGGCGCAGGAACGACAACTGCTCGGCGGTTTCGATGCCTTCAGCCACGACCTTGATTTTCAGGTTGTGGGCCATGGCGATCACCGCGGAGGTGATTTCCATGTCGTCCTGGTTGTCCGGGATTTCGTGGATGAAGCTTCGATCGATCTTGATGATGTCGATGGGGAATTTTTTCAAGTAACTGAGCGACGAGTAACCGGTGCCGAAGTCGTCCATGGCCAGGGTCAGGCCCAGGCGCTTGAGCTGGTCGAGCTGCAAGTGGGTGTCTTCGGTGGCCTCCAGCAGCAGGCCTTCCGTTAGCTCCAGCTCCAGCAAATGAGCCGGCAGGGCTTCTTCCTTGAGGATGGCGGCAATGGAAGCCACCAGGTCCGGATCGGAGAATTGCTTGGGCGACAGGTTGATCGCCACTTGCAGGTTGCCCAGGCCGGCGGCGGTCAGCGCTTTGCTCATGCGGCAGGCCTGGCGGGCGATCCATTTGCCGATCGGAATGATCAGCCCGGTTTCTTCGGCGACGCTGATGAACTGATCCGGGCGGATCATGCCCTTTTCCGGATGATCCCAGCGCAGCAATGCTTCCATGCCCAGCAAGCGGCCGCTGCGCAGGCATAGCTTGGGCTGGTAGAACACGTCGAGTTCGTTCTGTGTCAGGGCGCGGCGCAGGTTGTTTTCGACGAACAGCTTGTAGCTGGCCTCGGCGTTCAGCGCTTCGGTGAACACTTGCACCTGATGTTTGCCGTTGGCCTTGGCCTTGTGCAGCGCCAGCCCGGCGTTGCGCATCAGGGTTTGCGGGTCGCGCCCGTGCAGCGGCGCGCAGGCCAGGCCCACGGAGCCCGTGACGCTGATCAACTGGTTGTCGACGAACATCGGTTTGTCGAGGGTCGCCAGCAACTGATTGGCCACCTGCTGACCCATCGTGAGGTCGCTGTTGTCCAGCAACACGGCGAATTCGTTACTGGCGAATCGCGCCAGGCTGCCGCTCGGGATCAGGCTGTTGCGCAGGCGTCGGGCCAGGCTGATCAGCAATTTGTCGCCAGTCTGGTGGCCGAGGCTGTCGTTGATCCGCTTGAAGTTGTCGATGTCCACCAGCAACAGGCTGATCGGCGCGTCGCTGTCGCGGGCGAAGCGTTCATCGAGGTTGCGGATGAACGCCGGGCGGTTGCCGAGATTGGTCAGGTTGTCGGTGTAGGCAAGGCGCTCGATACGCTGCTGAGCGAGCTTGGTCTGGGTGATGTCTTCGTAGATGCCGATGTAGTGGGTCAGCTCGCGGTTGTCACCATAAACCTTGGAGATCGACAACTGGCCCCAGTAGGGTTCGAGGTTTTTCCGGCGGCTCTTGAATTCGCCCTGCCAGCTGTTGCTCTTGGCCAGTGCCGAAGGCGCGTCGAACAGCAGTTCGCTGAGGTTTTCCAGGGCTGGCAGTTCCGACAGGCGCTGACCGTGCACTTCTTCGGTGGAGTACTGGGTGATTGCGGTGAAGCTCGGATTGACGTACTCCACCACGCCGTCGCAGTTGACCAGCAGAAAGGCGTTGGCACTTTGCTCGACCGCACGTTGGAACAGGTGCAGGGCGCTGGTAGCGGTTCGCCGGTTGTGGTTGCTGATGACCTGGGCGAACTGGTCGGCCAGTTCGCCGGCGAAGGCGATTTCATCCGACTGCCAGGCACGGGTGGCACCGATTTGCTCCAGGCACAAAACGCCAACCACCTGGCCATCGACACGGATGCTGGCGTCGAGCATTGCGTTGACGTCGCGCGGGCGCAGGCTTTCGGCCATCTCCCGGGTGCGCGGGTCGTGCATGGCGTTATGGGCGTCGATGGCGCGACCGGTGTGCAGGGCGTCGAGGTAATCGGGGAACACGCTGACGTCGATCGGCTGCGGCAGCAGGTATTCCTGATTCGTGCGGTGATAGGCCGAGATCGGCACCAGCATCGAACCTTCGAGGCTCCACAGGCTGGCGCAGTCGATTTGGTAAATGTCGCAGGCACTGCGGGTGATCAGCTCGGCGGCTTCGCGCAAGGAGTTGTTGCTGCTGTAGCGCTGACGGGTAAGCAGCAGGATCAGGTCCTGCTGGGCGCGCACCCGGTCCAGATGCAGCAGCTGCTCCTGCTGGGCGCGCTGATTGAGCTCCAGGGCGATTTGCAGGCGCGAGTTCCGGGTTTCCAGATCCAGGGCCGGTTGCAGCGGGTCATCCTCGTACAGGCCGTCAATGACCAGCAAGTAGCCGCGCAACAGGTGGCGATTGTGTTGTTTGTAGGCTTCGCCCAGTTCCAGCAGATTCAGGGAGCCGGAGGCCGTGTGCAGGGTGTAGCGGATCAGGTAATGCGTGCTTTGAGTCAGCTGGTGCTGGACCGCATCATGAAGTTGATAGCGCGCTTCCGGCTCCATCAGGCTGGCGTATGGCGAACCCACCAGTGCGCACAGCTCCACGGCCGGCAGGCCGAACTGGCGCTCGCAATTGGGGTCGAGAAACAGGAGCGCCCAGCTGGGTTCATTAAGCCGTTCGAAACGCAGCATGCCGAGCCGCGAGGGCACAGGCAACTGCGTCACTACCTCGGCCACCATACGGCTGGCGGCATCGGGTTGGCTTTTCATGGAGGGAAACTCGCTTCGAATATGCTGAACGCGCTGGGCTCACGCCCTCTTTACTGTTGCCTGCGGCAAGGTTGCATCATTGCGACACCGACTGACAAGAGAGATGAAGGCTAAGTGCTATAAGAGTATGTCGGCAGGCTCGAAGATTTCTGCAGTTTCCCAAAAAAGTATGGCTATTGATCAGGCCACAGCCTTGAGGGGGGGGCGTCTCGAAGGCTGTGATTTTTTTGCCATCAGCGCAAATTAATGCCTGTCGATTGCAGCAACTTGCCATCTCGATCGTGGTAATTCACCTGAATGCGCTCTGCATCGATGACCAGGTGCGCGAAGTTATCCTGGCTGATGACTTTGCCGTTCAATTCCTGCCGATATTCGCCAGCAGCGTTCCGTGCCAGTGGCCGGTCGAGGATAAAGCTGGATTGACTGGCATAGGGCAGCAGTTTGGTGTTGCACAATGGCGACGACACGATGGTGTGCACTTCGAAGTCCGGGTCTTCGCTGTGGGTCAGTCGACTGGTCAAGGAGGCGTGGATGTCACCGGAAACGAAAATGACATTCTTCAGCCGGTGTGAACGAATGAACTCGAGCAACCGCAGCCGTTGCCCGGAAAATCCGGCCCAGGCGTCATTCCCATCCTGTTTGGCGTCGGGAAAGAACATCACGCTGGTAACCACCAGCTTGACCCGGGCAGGGCTGTTGATCAGCCATTGGCACAAGGCATGTTCCTGTTCGACATCAAGCATGCGTCGATCATCGGCGGACAAGTTGCGCCGGGTGCGACTATCGGTGACGAACCATTCGATATCGCCATCGGCGAACTGATACCAGTAGTGATTCGGAATCCGGCTGATCCGGCCATCGTCAAGTAATTCAAATGCCGGGCTGTGGCTGGCTTGATATAGCTCATATGCAGTGATGGCGTTTTTGTATAAGTCCTCATCGGTCGAACTTTTCTTGTCCGGCCAGTTGTCTTTAATTTCATGGTCGTCGAGGATCATGTAAGTCGATACATTGGCCATTAACCTGGAAATATGCGGCTGGGAGAAAGCCGCATGGTATTTTGCGAGTATTTGCTGATATTCGCGGTCAGGCGCAAAAAAATTCAAGTCATCGGCATAGATCTGGTCGCCAGTCATCAGTACTGCGCTGACCGGTGGGTCGGCTTGCTCTGCCAGTTGTCCCATCGAGGCAAATATCCGGTCACCCTGTTGTGGTGCCGACGGGATGCCAGCTGTCATCCGCAGGTAACGACATGAGCCGACGAAATAGGCTTGTGGTGTACCGGCGGCGCCAGACCGGGTGCGCAAGCGATAGAGCTCTGGTGGCCATTGCAGCGGCAGTTCCTGCAGCAAATCCGCGGTGTGTTCGGTACTCTGGGTGCTGAACCAGCCGGCCTGGTATTCGTACTCGGTATCGGCTGCCAGGTTATTGAGAACAATGACATCGGACATGTCCTGCAGGTATGTCAGCCTTGCAAAGACACTATTAAGCCATTGTTCATGCCCGGACTGCCGGTAACGAATTCCGGCAAATACGGGTGCACTGTTTTGCGCTTGGCCGCGTACAAGAATACGCGCGTGATTAGTTGTTGTGTGGCCAATAATCGGGCCGACAGTTGGTTTTAGCATACTTGAGTCCATTCGCTGCCAGTTAATCAGGAAGTTGGTTATTTCGGATGTAATTGGGTGTTCAGCCAAGACTAATTATTTGGCCTGAATAAATACTCGGCAGAAATGGATTCAAGTTGTGGGCGATATCAGCCACAAATGTAGGAAGGTGTTGAAACAATAACTTCAGGCAAAAAAAGCCCCGCCAAATTGGCGGGGTTGAGGTACGAGCGTGGCGCTCGGAAACGTGGAACGCGATCGGCCCTCCGGTGAAGGAGGGCCGGTCGGTATTACAGGAGCATGGTGCGGATGTCGCCCAGCAGGTCGCTCAGACGCTTGGTGAAGCGTGCAGCAGCGGCGCCGTTGATCACGCGGTGATCGTAGGACAGCGACAGTGGCAGCATCAGTTTCGGCTGGAAGGCTTTGCCGTCCCAGACTGGCTGGATGGTGGCCTTGGAAACACCGAGGATTGCCACTTCCGGCGCGTTGACGATCGGCGTGAAGCCGGTGCCGCCAATGTGGCCGAGGCTGGAAATGGTGAAGCAGGCGCCTTGCATCTCGTCCGACGAAAGCTTCTTGGTCCGGGCTTTTTCAGCCAGGGAAGCGGCTTCGGCAGCCAGTTGCAGCAGGCTCTTCTGGTCGACGTTCTTGATGACCGGTACCAGCAGGCCATCCGGGGTGTCGACGGCGAAGCCGATGTTCACGTACTTCTTGCGGATGATCGCTTTGCCGCTTGGTGCCAGCGAGCTGTTGAAGTCCGGCAGTTCCTTGAGCAGGTGTGCGCAGGACTTGAGCAGCAACGGCAGGACGGTCAGCTTGACGCCGGCCTTCTCTGCAACGGCTTTCTGGGCAACACGGAACGCTTCGAGTTCGGTGATATCCGCCGAATCGAATTGCGTCACGTGCGGCACGTTCAGCCAGCTGCGGTGCAGGTTGGCAGCACCGACCTGCATCAGGCGGGTCATCGGCACTTCTTCGATTTCACCGAAGCGGCTGAAGTCCACGACCGGAATCGGCGGGATGCCCGCGCCACCGGTTGCGCCGCCAGCAGCGGCCGGTGCTTCCTTGGCCTTCTGCATCATGGCCTTGACGTAAACCTGCACGTCTTCTTTCAGGATGCGACCGTGCGGACCGCTGGCGCCCACGGCGCTCAGCTCGACGCCGAACTCACGGGCCAGTTGACGCACGGCAGGGCCGGCGTGAACTTTTGCGCCAGGCTTGGCTGGAGCAGCGACCGGGGCAGCAACTGGTGCGGCCGCGGCAGGAGCAGTAGCGGCTGGAGCAGGAGCGCTCGGAGCAGCAGCGGCAGGTGCCGGTGCAGCAGCCGGGGCAGCGCCTTTGACTTTCAGTTTGAGGATCAGGTCGCCGGTACCGACTTCGTCATCGAGCTTGATGGAAACGCTTTCCACCACGCCAGCGGCTGGCGATGGAATCTCCATGCTGGCCTTGTCGGATTCCAGGGTGATCAGCGACTGGTCGGCCACGACGGTGTCGCCGGCCTTGACCAGGACTTCGATGATCTTGGCCTTGCCCGCCGAACCGATGTCCGGAACGTGGATGTCCTGGACGCTGTCGGCAACCGGTGCAGCCGGAGCTGCTGCAGGTGCAGGCGTAGCGGCAGCAGCTGGAGCGGCTGCCTGGGCCGGAGCAGCAGCCGGTGCCGCAGCACCTGCCACTTCCAGATCCAGGATCAGGTCGCCGGTGCCGACTTCGTCGTTGAGCTTGACGCTGATGGCCTTGACCACGCCAGCGGCAGGCGACGGGATTTCCATGCTCGCCTTGTCGGATTCCAGGGTGATCAGCGACTGATCAGCCGCGACGGTGTCGCCGACCTTGACCTGGATCTCGATGATCTGGGCCTTGCCCGACGAACCGATGTCCGGCACGTGCACTTGCTGAACGCTGGCGGCAGCCGGCGCAGCAGCAGGGGCGGCAGCTGCAGGAGCAGCAGCCGGCTTGGCTTCAGCCTTGGCAGCCGGCGCAGCGGCAGCCGCAGCCGCAGGAGCTGCAGCAGCGGCACCTTCGACTTCCAGCTCCAGCAGTTCGTCGCCTTCTTTCAGGCGGTCGCCCAGCTTCACTTTCAGGCTCTTGATGATACCGGCCTTCGGCGCAGGCACTTCCATGCTCGCCTTGTCCGACTCAAGTGTCAGGATGCTCTGGTCGGCTTCGATACGGTCGCCGACCTTCACAAACAGTTCAATTACTTCACCTTCACCGCTGCCGATGTCAGGTACGCGAATGAGTTCGCTCACAGAATCTCTCCTCAGCAGTCCAGTGGGTTGCGTTTTTCCGGGTTGATACCGAACTTGGCGATGGCCTCGGCCACAACCTTGGGTTCGATGTCACCACGGTCAGCCAGTGCTTCCAGGGCTGCCAACACCACGAAATGACGGTCGACTTCGAAGAAATGACGCAGTTTCTTGCGGCTGTCGCTGCGGCCGAAACCGTCGGTGCCCAGGACTTTGAATTCCTTGGACGGTACCCACTGACGGATCTGCTCGGCGAACAGTTTCATGTAGTCGGTCGAGGCGATGACCGGACCCTTACGGCCGTTCAGGCACTCTTCGACGTAGCTCAGCTTAGGCTTCTGGCCAGGGTGCAGACGGTTGCTGCGCTCAACGGCCAGGCCGTCGCGACGCAGTTCGTTGAAGCTGGTAACGCTCCACACGTCGGCGCCGACGTTGAACTCTTCACGCAGGATCTTCGCGGCTTCACGGACTTCACGCAGGATGGTGCCGGAGCCCATCAGCTGAACGTGGTGCGCTGCTTCGCGGTTGTCTTCCTCGAGCAGGTACATGCCTTTCTTGATGCCTTCTTCGGCACCGGCCGGCATGGCTGGCTGCTGGTACGACTCGTTCATCACGGTGATGTAGTAGAAGACGTCCTGTTGCTCTTCGGTCATCTTCTTCATGCCGTCCTGAATGATCACCGCCAGCTCGTAGCCGTAGGTTGGATCGTAGGTGCGGCAGTTCGGGATGGTGGCAGCCAGCAGGTGGCTGTGACCGTCTTCGTGTTGCAGGCCTTCACCGTTCAGGGTGGTACGGCCGGCGGTGCCGCCGATCAGGAAGCCACGGGTGCGGCTGTCGCCAGCGGCCCAGGCCAGGTCGCCAATACGCTGGAAGCCGAACATCGAGTAGAAGATGTAGAACGGCAGCATCGGCTGGTTGTGGCTGGAGTACGAAGTACCGGCAGCGATGAAGGAGCTCATGGCGCCCGCTTCGTTGATGCCTTCTTCGAGGATCTGGCCCTTCTGGTCTTCCTTGTAGAACATCACCTGGTCTTTATCGACTGGCTCGTAGAGCTGGCCGACGGAGGAGTAGATGCCCAACTGACGGAACATGCCTTCCATACCGAAGGTACGGGCTTCGTCCGGGATGATCGGCACGATGCGCGGGCCGATTTCCTTGTCCTTGACCAGTTGCGCGAGGATCCGCACGAAGGCCATGGTGGTGGAGATTTCACGGTCGCCCGAGCCGTCCAGGATCGCCTTGAGGGTGTCCAGTGGCGGAGTCGGGATGTTGAAGCTCTTGGCGCGACGCTGAGGCACGAAACCGCCCAGTGCGGTACGGCGCTCGCTCAGGTAACGGGCTTCGGCGCTGCCTTCTTCCGGTTTGAAGAACGGCAGGTTTTCCAGCTCGTCGTCCTTGACCGGGATGTCGAAACGATCGCGGAACAACTTCAGGCTGTCGACATCGACTTTCTTGGTGTTGTGCGCAGTGTTTTTCGCTTCGCCGGCACCGGTGCCATAACCCTTGATGGTCTTGGCCAGGATGACGGTCGGTTGTTCCTTGTGGTTGACCGCTTCATGGTACGCCGCGTAGACCTTGTACGGGTCGTGGCCGCCACGGTTGAGCTTCCAGATCTCGTCGTCGGACAGGTCTTCAACCATCGCCTTGAGTTCCGGCGTGTTGAAGAAGTGTTCACGCACGAACGCGCCGTCTTTGGCTTTGTAGTTCTGGTACTCGCCGTCGATGACTTCGTCCATGCGGCGTTGCAGGATGCCGTCGACGTCCTTGGCCAGCAGTGGGTCCCAGAAACGGCCCCAGATGACTTTGGTCACGTTCCACTGAGCACCGCGGAACACGCCTTCGAGTTCCTGGATGATCTTGCCGTTGCCGCGAACCGGGCCGTCGAGGCGCTGCAGGTTGCAGTTGATGACGAAGATCAGGTTGTCCAGCTTCTCGCGGCCGGCCAGGGAGATCGCGCCAAGGGACTCCGGCTCGTCGCACTCGCCGTCGCCCAGGAAGCACCAGACTTTTTGTTTGCCTGGCTGGATGAAGCCGCGGTGTTCCAGGTACTTCATGAAGCGTGCCTGGTAGATCGCCTGGATCGGGCCCAGACCCATGGATACGGTCGGGAACTGCCAGAAGTCAGGCATCAGCCAAGGGTGCGGGTAGGACGACAGGCCCTGACCGTCGACTTCCTGGCGGAAGTTGTTCATCTGGTCTTCGGTGATGCGGCCTTCCATGAATGCGCGGGCGTAAACGCCTGGCGAGGTGTGGCCCTGGAAGTAGATCAGGTCGCCGCCGTGTTCGTCGGTCGGGGCCTGGAAGAAGTAGTTGAAGCCGATGTCATAAAGGGTCGCACTGGAAGCGAAGCTGGAGATGTGACCGCCGAGGTCAGAATCTTTCAGGTTCGTACGCATCACCATGGCCATCGCGTTCCAGCGTACCAGCGAGCGAATGCGGCGTTCCATGAACAGGTCGCCAGGCATGCGTGCTTCGTGGGTAACGGGGATAGTGTTGCGGTAAGGCGTGGTGATGGCGTAAGGCAACTGCGAACCGCTGCGGGTCGCCAGTTCACCCATACGGGTCATCAGATAGTGAGCACGGTCTTCGCCTTCTTTGTCGAGAACCGATTCCAGGGCGTCCAGCCATTCCTGGGTTTCGACGGGATCGAGGTCTTGCATGGCTTGCTCCAGGGCGGAAAGGCTACCAGAATCGGTTGCCTGAGTTAGCGACTGGCCTTGTGGGCAGACGTTATGAATTCTTGGATTGCCGACAGGTTGTTCCGGCGGCGTGTAGTTTTACTACAAATCATCCGGCATTTCAGCCCGTCTAATGTATATACGAGTAGTAAAACTACAGATGAGCGGCTTGTGGCCCCCGGCTGCGTTGTGAGAATAATCGTTAAGGTTGGTCTTTTTCCAACTACAAAAGGTAAAAGCTTGATGCTGGCTGCCAAAATAAAAGAAATTTCAGCTATTTCTAACTTTTGTTCGACACTCCTTCAGGTAGTGGGTTTTCGCAAACCACTACATGCAGTCCGTTGTACGCCGATCAAGGATAGACCATGAGCCTCCCTTCGCTTGCCGAACTGCCGGCCATTCTCCTGCCGTTTGTCACCCGCGCCGAGCAGTCGTTCCGAGCTGCCGTCGCCACGCTGGACGATGATCACGGGCTGTCTGCCTGGTCGCCAGAGCGCTGGGCACAATTTGCCCGCGTCACCGCCGCCAGCGATTTCGTGATTGAACAGTCTGTACGTGACCCTTTGATGTTGCTGCAGTTGGTGCAGTCCGGTGAGCTGGACCGCAGCTACGCGCCCGGTGAATTGTGCGCGCAGATCGCGGCCGCCGTGAGCACGGCCGAGACCGACGATCTGCTTGGCCGTGCCCTGCGCCGCCAGCGCGCGCGCCATCAGGTGCGGATCATCTGGCGCGACCTGACCCGCCAGGCCGATTTGGTCCAGACCTGCCGCGACCTCTCGGACATGGCCGATGCCAGCATCGATCAGGCCTATCAGTGGTTGTACGTGCGGCATTGCCAGCAGTTCGGCGTGCCGACCGGGCGGCGCAGCGGCGAGCCGCAGCAGATGGTCATCCTCGGCATGGGCAAGCTCGGTGCCGTGGAGTTGAACCTGTCTTCGGACATCGACCTGATTTTCGCCTATCCCGAGGGCGGCGAAACCGTCGGTGTGAAGCGCGCGCTGGATAACCAGGAGTTCTTCATTCGTCTGGGCCAGCGGCTGATCAAGGCCCTGGACCCGATGACCGTCGACGGCTTTGTATTCCGCGTCGACATGCGCTTGCGCCCCTACGGTTCGGCGGGCGCGCTGGTGCTGAGCTTCAATGCGCTGGAGCAGTATTACCAGGACCAGGGTCGCGACTGGGAACGCTACGCGATGATCAAGTCGCGGGTGGTGGCCGGTGACCAGGTGGCTGGCGCGCAACTGCAAGAGATGCTGCGGCCATTCGTTTACCGGCGTTACCTGGACTTCTCGGCCATCGAGGCGCTGCGCACCATGAAGCAGTTGATCCAGCAGGAAGTGCGACGCAAGGGCATGGCCGACAACATCAAGCTCGGATCCGGCGGTATTCGTGAAGTCGAGTTCATCGCCCAGGCGTTCCAGCTGATCCACGGCGGCCGCGATCTGAGCTTGCAGCAGCGCCCGCTACTAAAGGTGCTGAGCACGCTGGAAGGTCAGGGTTATCTGCCGCCGGCGGTGATCAGCGAGCTGCGCGAAGGCTACGAATTCCTGCGTTACACCGAACATGCGATTCAGGCGATCGCTGACCGCCAGACGCAAATGTTGCCCGATGGCGAGCAGGATCAGGCGCGCATTGCCTTTATGCTGGGTTTCGCCAACTGGACGGCTTTCCACGAACAACTGATGTACTGGCGTGGCCGCGTAGCCTGGCACTTCGGTCAGGTGATCGCCGATCCCGACGAAGAGCAGGGTGCCGAAAGCGAAGTGGTGGTCGGCGGTGAGTGGTTGCCGCTGTGGGAAGAGGCTCAGGACGATGAGGCCGCTTGCCGCCAACTTGAAGAGGGTGGGTTCAAGGATGCGCCCAAGGCCTTGAAAGCCTTGGCCGGCTTGCGCAGCAGTCCGCAATTGCGGGCGATGCAGCGTCTGGGGCGCGAACGTCTCGATGCGTTTATTCCGCGTTTGCTGGCGCAGTCCGTGGAACATGCCAAACCGGATCTGGTGCTGGAACGCGTGTTGCCGCTGGTTGAAGCCGTGGCCCGTCGCTCTGCATACCTGGTGCTGCTGACCGAGAACCCTGGCGCCTTGCGGCGTTTGCTGACGCTGTGCGCCGCGAGCCCGTGGATCGCCGAGCAAATCACCCGTTTCCCGCTGCTGCTCGACGAATTGCTCAACGAAGGCCGACTGTTCAAGCCGCCACTGGCGCCAGAACTGGCAGCCGAGTTGCGCGAGCGCCTGACGCGGATTCCCGAGGACGACCTCGAGCAGCAAATGGAAGCGCTGCGTCACTTCAAGCTGGCGCACCGCTTGCGGGTGGCCGCATCGGAAATCGCCGGCAGCCTGCCGTTGATGAAAGTCAGCGACTACCTGACCTGGCTCGCCGAAGCGATTCTGGAACAGGTGCTCGCACTGGCCTGGCGCCAGACCGTGGCCAAGTACGGCACGCCGCTGCGCACCGATGGCACCTTGTGCGATCCCGGCTTCATCATTGTCGGTTATGGGAAAGTCGGCGGCCTGGAACTCGGGCATGGTTCGGACCTGGACCTGGTGTTCATCCACGACGGTGATCCGCAAGCTGAAACCGATGGGCCCAAACCCATCGACGGCGCGCAATTTTTCACCCGGCTGGGGCAGCGGATCATTCACCTGCTGACGGCGCAGACCAACTCCGGGCAGTTGTATGAAGTGGACATGCGTCTGCGGCCGTCCGGTGCGTCGGGATTGCTGGTGAGTTCTCTGGGGGCGTTTGCCCGTTATCAGGAGAACGAAGCCTGGACCTGGGAGCATCAGGCGCTGGTGCGGGCGCGGGTGCTGGTGGGCAGTCAGGATGTCGGCCAGGCCTTCGAGAAAGTCCGTGCCGCGATATTGGGCAAGACGCGTGATTTGCCGACCTTGCGCCAGGAGGTCAGCGAGATGCGGGCCAAGATGCGCGATAATCTTGGCAGCAAGAGCACGGCGGCCGGTACCGGGGCAAATGCCTACGAAGCCACGGCGCCGTTCGATATCAAGCAGGACGCCGGAGGTATCGTCGATATTGAATTTATGGTGCAATACGCGGCCCTGGCATGGTCTGAAACACACCCGCCATTGCTGCGCTGGACCGATAACATCCGCATTCTGGAAGAGCTGGAGCACGAAGGGCTGATGCCCGTCGAAGATGCCAGCCTGTTGCGTGAAGCGTATAAAGCGTACCGTTCCGCCGCCCACCGGCAGGCTCTGCAGAAGAACCCGGGGGTGATACCGGCCGACCAGTTCGTGGACGAACGGCAGCAGGTCATGCGGATCTGGCGTGAGCTGGGGCTAAACTGAAACGGGATTTTTGATACGCCCGATACCCCTGTGGGAGCGAGCTTGCTCGCGATAGCGGAGGCACAGTCACCATTGATGTTCGGATGTGACGCCCTCATCGCGGGCAAGCCCGCTCCCACAGTAGATCTGCAGTGTCATGCCGATCGAAGTACACCAATACCCAATGTGGGAGCGAGCCTGCTCGCGATAGCGGAGTGACAGTCGACAGCAATGTTGAAGGTGATGACCCATCGCAAGCCAGCATGTTCCCGCAGAGATTCTCGAGGCGGGGAGGCGTAGGCCTCCCCGGTTCGTTTATGGAAACCACATGAAAATTCTGATCGTTGGGCCCAGTTGGGTCGGTGACATGGTGATGGCGCAGACACTTTTCCAGTGTCTCAAGCAACGCCACCCGCAGTGCGAAATCGACGTGCTGGCCCCCGAGTGGAGTCGGCCGATTCTTGAGCGCATGCCCGAAGTTCGCCAGGCCTTGAGCTTTCCGCTCGGTCATGGCGTGCTGGAGTTGGCGACGCGCCGGCGCATCGGTAAATCCCTGGCCGGCCAGTACGATCAGGCGATCCTGTTGCCCAATTCCCTGAAGTCGGCGCTGGTGCCGTTCTTTGCCGGCATCCCGAAACGCACCGGCTGGCGTGGCGAATTCCGCTATGGCCTGCTCAATGACGTGCGCACGCTGGACAAAGATCGTTATCCGCTGATGATCGAGCGCTTCATGGCTCTGGCCTACGAGCCGGGCGTCGAGTTGCCAAAACCCTATCCGCGTCCGACGCTGCAGATCGACCCGGTCACCCGCGAGGCGGCGCTGGCCAGGTTCGGCTTGACCCTCGACCGTCCGGTGTTGGCCCTGTGCCCCGGCGCCGAGTTCGGCGAGTCCAAGCGCTGGCCGTCGGAGCATTACGCCAAGGTCGCCGAAACGAAGATTCGTGAAGGCTGGCAAGTCTGGCTGTTCGGTTCGAAAAACGACCACGCCGTGGGCGAAGAGATCCGCGCGCGGCTGATTCCCGGCCTGCGCGAAGAATCGGTCAACCTCAGCGGCGGCACCTCGCTGGCCGAAGCCATCGACCTGCTGTCCTGTGCCGACTCGGTGGTGTCCAACGACTCCGGCCTGATGCACGTCGCCGCCGCGCTGAACCGCCCGCTGGTCGCGGTCTACGGCTCGACGTCGCCGGGTTTCACGCCACCGTTGGCCGAGCACGTGGAAATCGTACGCCTGGGCATCGAGTGCAGCCCGTGCTTCGATCGCACCTGCCGTTTCGGCCATTACAACTGCCTGCGTCAGCTCATGCCGCAAGCGGTGAACGAAGCCTTGCAGCGGTTGCAAGGCACTGTGGTCGAGGTCAAATAGCTTGCGGGTTCTGTTGATCAAGACGTCTTCGCTGGGCGACGTCATTCATGCGTTGCCGGCGTTGACCGACGCGGCGCGGGCGATTCCCGGCATCAAGTTCGACTGGGTGGTGGAAGAAGGCTTTGCCGAAATCCCGACCTGGCATCCGGCGGTGGGCAAGGTGATTCCGGTGGCGATCCGTCGCTGGCGCAAAAACATCTGGCAGACCATCAAGAGCGGTGAGTGGAAGCGCTTCAAGCAAAGCGTTCGCGCCACGAAATACGACTTGGTGATCGACGCCCAGGGCCTGCTGAAAAGCGCCTGGCTGACCCGTTACGTCAAGGCACCGGTGGCTGGCCTCGATAAAAGCTCGGCGCGCGAGCCCATCGCTGCGCGCTTTTACAATCGGCGTCTGGCCGTGGCCCGCGGGCAGCACGCGGTGGAGCGAGTGCGTCAGTTGTTCGCCATCGCGTTGGGCTATGACTTGCCAAAAGGCATGGGCGACTACGGTCTGAATGTCGAGCGCCTGGTGGAATTGCCACGCAAGAATCCGTACGTGGTGTTTCTGCATGGCACTACCTGGGACACCAAGCACTGGCCTGAAGCTTACTGGCGCGAGCTGACCGAACGGGTCGGCTACCTGGGCGTCGGGGTCAAGTTGCCTTGGGGCAATGCGCAGGAGAAAGCCCGGGCCGAGCGCATCGCTGCCGGTTTCAAACACGCCGAAGTGTTGCCCAAATTGAACCTGGCCGGTGTTGGCAAGGTGCTGGCGGGCGCGCAAGCCTGCGTGGCGGTGGATACCGGCCTGGGCCACCTGGCCGCCGCGCTGGATGTGCCGACGCTGTCGCTGTTCGGTCCGACCAATCCGGGCCTGACCGGCGCCTACGGCAAGGTGCAGATTCACCTGGCCAGCGACTTCCCGTGTGCGCCGTGCCTGCAAAAGAAATGCACCTATCAACCGACGGCCGAAGATACCCGTCAATTTGACCTGAAACGCGAGTGGCCCCTGTGCTTCACGCGTCTGAACCCCGAGCGTGTCGCCAGCCGACTGAGCACGTTGTTAATGGCTGAGGAGCTGCGCTGATGCAATTGGCATTTGTCCTGTACAAATATTTTCCGTTTGGCGGCTTGCAGCGCGATTTCATGCGCATTGCCCTGGAGTGTCAGAAACGCGGTCATCAGATTCGCGTCTACACGCTGATCTGGGAGGGCGACGTACCGCCGGGTTTCGAAGTGCTGGTGGCGCCGGTCAAGGCGTTCTTCAACCATCGACGCAACGAAAAACTCAGCGAATGGATGGAAGCCGACCTGGCCAAGCGCCCGGTGGACCGGCTCATCGGCTTCAACAAGATGCCGGGCCTGGACGTCTACTACGCCGCCGACGGCTGCTTCGAAGACAAGGCGCAGAACCTGCGCAACTCGCTCTACCGCCGCTGGGGCCGCTATCGCCACTTCGCCGAATACGAGCGCGCGGTGTTCGCCAAGGATGCGAAGACCGAAGTGCTGATGATTTCCGAGGTCCAGCAGCCGCTGTTCATCAAGCATTACGACACGCCGCTGGAGCGTTTCCACCTGCTGCCACCGGGTATCGCCCAGGACCGTCGCCGACCGGCCGATGCCGATGACATTCGTGCCGGGTTCCGCGCTGAGTTCAATCTCAAGGACGACGAACTGCTGCTGGTGCAGATCGGCTCCGGGTTCAAGACCAAGGGCGTCGATCGCAGCCTCAAGGCGCTGGCGGCATTGCCTGCCGAGCTGAGGAGGCGCACCCGGCTGTTTGTAATTGGCCAGGATGACCCCAAGTTATTCCAGATGCAGAGTGCGACATTGGGGTTGGGTGACAACGTCACGTTCCTCAAGGGGCGCAGCGATATCCCGCGTTTCCTGTTGGGTGCCGATCTGTTGATCCACCCGGCGTACAACGAAAACACCGGCACCGTGCTGCTCGAAGCACTGGTGGCCGGCTTGCCGGTGTTGGTGAGCGCGGTGTGCGGTTACGCCCATTACATCGCCGAGGCCGATGCTGGCCTGGTGTTGGACGAACCCTTCGATCAGGCGCAGCTGACGCAATACCTGACCGGCATGTTGAACGACGCTCAAGCAAGGGCGGCCTGGAGCCGCAATGGTCTGGCCTTCGCCGAAACGGCCGACCTCTACAGCATGCCGCAACACGCGGCCGATGTGATTCTGGCGGAGCACGCTTAAATGAAGTTGATGCTGGCTGAACCGTTCAAGAGCCTCTGGGCCGGACGCGACCCGTTCGCCGAAGTCGAGGGGCTCAAGGGCGAGGTGTACCGCGAGCTGGAAGCACGCCGGACATTGCGCACGGAAGTCGACGGCAACGGGTTTTTCGTGAAAATCCACCGTGGCATCGGCTGGGGCGAAATCTTCAAGAACCTGCTCACTGCCAAGCTCCCGGTACTGGGTGCCGGCCAGGAGTGGAAGGCCATTCAGCGCCTGCAGGAAGCCGGCGTGCCGACCATGACCGCTGTCGCGTATGGCGAGAAGGGCAGTAACCCGGCCGACCAGCACTCGTTCATCGTTACCGAAGAGTTGGCGCCCACCGTCAGCCTCGAAGACTTCAGCGTCAACTGGGTCAAGCAGCCGCCCGAGCCAAAGCTCAAGCGCGCGCTGATCGCCGAAGTCGCACGCATGACCGGCATGATGCACCGCGCCGGGGTCAACCACCGCGACTGCTACATCTGCCATTTCCTGCTGCACACCGACAAACCGGTGACCGCTGACGACTTCAAGCTTTCGGTGATCGACCTGCATCGCGCCCAGACCCGTCCGGCGATCACCTCGCGCTGGCGCAACAAGGATCTGGCCGCCCTGTACTTTTCCGCCCTGGACATCGGCTTGACCCGCCGCGACAAATTGCGTTTTCTCAAAGGTTATTTCCAGCAGCCGCTGCGGCAGATCCTGAGCGAAGAAGCCGGGCTGCTGAGCTGGCTCGATGGCAAGGCCAACAAGCTCTACGAGCGTAAACAGCGATACGGGGATGCGCTCTGATGTCGGGTTGGAAACTGGAGCCTGCCTACAGCGATCTGGCCGATGACTTCGGCAGCCTTGAAGCGGTGTTTGCGCTTCAGGGCGAGCGGTTGACCAAGGACCTGCTCTCCGAGGTCATTCGCGTTCAGCGCAATGGCGTCAACTATTACGTCAAACGCTACGTGGGCGCTGGCAAAGGCTTGCGGCGTTACCTCGGCAAGCCTCGGGTGAAGATGGAGTGGCAGAACCTCAAGCGTTTCGCCAAGTGGGGCATTCCCACTGCCGAGGTGGTGGCCTGGGGGCTGGAACGTCGCGGTGCGGCCTACGCTCGCGGTGCGATGATTACCCGGGAACTGCCGCGTACCGAAGACTTGTCGGCACTGGCCGAGCGACGTGATCCGAAACTGTCGGATCGCGCCTGGGTCGATGCCGTCAGTCGTCAGTTGGCCCAGTACACCCGGACCATGCACGATCACCGCTTCACCCATAATGATCTGAAGTGGCGCAACCTGCTGATCGACGACGAGGCTCGACTGTTTCTGATCGATTGCCCCAACGGCGACTTCTGGCGCGGTTTCTGGCTCAAGTACCGAATCACCAAGGATCTGGCGTGCCTGGACAAGGTCGCCAAGTATCAACTGTCGGCTACCCAGCGCCTGCGCTTTTACCTGCAATACCGCAACCGGACCCGGCTCAACGCTGCGGACAAGAAGCGCATCCGGCATGTGGTGAGATTTTTCGAGGGACGCGAATGACTGATTTTCTGGCCGCTGAAGACCGGGCGCTGCTTGAGCGCCATGGTCTCGGCACGTTCGAGGCGCTCTGGGCCAAAGAGCTCGATGCGGTGGACGAACCCAACACCGGTCGCGGCGGCTGGAGCAGCGTGTTTCGGCTGGATCTGGAAGGTCATGGCTACTACCTCAAGCGTCAAAGCAACTACCTGACCCGCACCTTGCGCGCGCCGTTCGGCGAGCCGAGTTTCGCCCGCGAGTTTCGCAACATCTCCCGTTACCGGAAGATGGGCATTCCGGCGCTGGAAGCGGTGTTCTACGGGCAGCGCAAGGTCAATGGCGAAGTCCGCGCGATCCTGCTGACCCGCGCCCTGGACGGTTGGGACGACCTCGACTCGCTGTTGCAGCGCTGGGCTCAATTGAGCCCTGAGCAGCACTCGGAGATCCTCAAGGCCAGTGGCGAACTGGCCCGGCAACTGCACGCGGCACGCCAGGTGCACGGGTGTTTCTATCCCAAACACATTTTCATGCGTGCCACCGGCCACGGCTACCAGGCTCAATTGATCGACCTGGAAAAGACCCGGCCGCTGCTGTACGGGCAGCGCGACCGAATCAAGGACCTGGAACCGCTGACGCGCCGCGCGCCCGAGTGGGGCGAATCGCAGCTGCGGCAATTGCTGGCGGCCTATCTGGATCAGCCGCAGGACAGCTCGCTGATCGACAGCTGGCTGCAGCGCTTGACCGCACGGCGCAGCCAAAAGGGGCCACGTTAATGCGTTTGTCCGAATTGAAATCCGCTGGCCGCCATCCGGCTTTGCCGCTGAGCGTTTCGCTGGCCGATGCCGCCGGCCCCGCCGACTTGCAGTTGTTGAGCCTGTTGCGGGTATTGCCGGGGCAGCGTTATGTCGGTGCCGGTGTCTGGCGTGGCCGGCCGGTGTTGGCCAAGTTGCTGGTTGGTAGCAAGGCCGCACGGCATTTTCAGCGTGAACTGGACGGCGTGCGCCTGCTTTCCGACCAGGGGCTGACCACGCCGCAGTTGTTGGCCGATGGCCTGAAAGACGGCGAGGGTGGCTGGCTGCTGTTTGATTTCCTTGAGCATGCCGAAAGCCTGGGCGACACCTGGAAACGGGTTGAGCAGCAGCCTGTACTGTCCGATGGACAAGGGGCGGTGCTGGCCGAGGCGTTGGGCGCGATCGGTCAGATGCATCGCAAGGGCCTGTGGCAGGAAGACCTGCACCTGGACAATCTACTGCGCCAGGGCGGCCGCCTGTACCTGATCGATGGTGCCGGTATCTGCAGCGAGACGCCTGGCCAGCCGCTGTCGCGGCAGAAAGTCCTGGAAAACCTCGGGGTGTTCTTCGCCCAGTTGCCGAAGTCGATTGAACCCTTCATTGAAGAGTTGCTGGTGTATTACCTGCTCAGCAACGGCGAGCACGCCTTGCCCATGGAGGCGTTGCAGAAGCAGATCGACAAGGTCCGCAACTGGCGCCTCAAGGACTATCTGATCAAGGTCGGCCGCGAGTGCACGCTGTTCAGTGTCCGGCGCGGGGCCTTCGAACTGCGGGCGATTCGCCGCGAGGAAGAGGCGTCGATGGTGCCGGTGCTGGAGCAGGCCGATGCCTTGCTCGATCAGGGGCATCTGTACAAGACCGGCGGCGCGGCGAGTGTTGGCAAGGTCGAGGTGGATGGCCGCACGCTGGTGATCAAGCGCTACAACATCAAGGGTTTTGCCCACTGGCTCAAGCGTTTCTGGCGCCCGAGCCGGGCCTGGCATTCATGGCGCGAAGGCAATCGCCTGGCGTTCCTCGGGATTGCCACGCCCAAGCCGCTGGCGTTGCTGGAAAAGCGTTTCCTGTGGCTGCGCAGCCGGGCGTACCTGATCACCGAGTATCTGCCGGGGCCGGACATCATCGAGCGTTTTGCGCCTTATGTTGAAAGCGGTGATGCACCGCAAGCCGAACTGGCGGCACTGGATCATCTGTTTGCCGAGCTGATTCGTTTGCGTATCAGTCATGGCGACTTCAAGGGCCATAACCTGTTCTGGCAGCAGGATCGCTGGGCGTTGATCGACCTCGACTCGATGTGCCAGCACGGCTCGCTGACCAGTTATGCACCGGCATATGCGCGGGATCGGGCGCGGTTCATGCGCAATTGGCCTGAAGGCAGTGCGCTTTATCAGGTCATCGATCAGCGTTTGCCCAAAGACATCTCTAGCGCAGCCTGAATCGGACCTTCGGTCCTTTCGCGAGCAAGCCCGCTCCCACACTTAAATGCAATCAAATGTGGGAGCGGGCTTGCCCGCGAAGAGGCCGGAACTGCCAACCGAGAAAGCAGACAGGTTCTTGTGAACCGTCCTACGCGATCTTGGGAAGCCATGAACTGTGGCCGAAATTGCCCCGATGCTAGTTTGCCTGTCGTTCTTGGAGGGCAGGCTTTGTCGATCAAAATGGCAGTTTCAACAGGTGTTTTATCCGTGTCGCTAATGGGCTGCGGTACCGCCGCTACGGTCCTGCAGGATGAAGCCGAAGCCGCGCACGGGCTGCGCAGGCAAAAGACCTATTGCCAGTCCATCCCCCGGGTCTATAGCGGCCTCGCTTATGACTTCTGCGTATTGAACGCACCGCCCGATCCCACGGGTGTCCTTGTACCGCTCATTTTGCTCGACCTGGCCCTGTCCGGCGCACTGGACACCGCCGCCTTGCCCTACACGATTTACCGGCAGAGCGTGGACGGCAATATCCTTGTCTACTGGCGGCCTTCGCGCGGTTAAAAGTAATCGCAAGGGCACCACCGTGGTGGCTTGCCGCTTGTAGCTAGAGGCTAGCCGCTGCTTTTACGCTATAATCCCGCCCTTTAGCTGTCTCTCGCCCCTTGCGAGGGCACATTAATTTTTGAGGCGCTTGCGCCTGCATGCAGACTAAAGAGGCTAGACCCCTGTGGCATTGACGATTCTTGGCCTGTCCGGCGCCCTTAGCCATGATCCTTCCGCAGCCCTGTACATCGACGGCAAGCTGGTCGCGGCGGCTGAAGAGGAACGCTTCGTACGCGATAAACATGCAAAGAACCGCATGCCCTACGAATCGGCGAAGTTCTGCCTGGAACAGGCTGGCATCAAGCCGTCCGATGTCGACGTGGTTGCGATCCCGTTCGCCCCGATCAGCCTGTTCGGCAAGGCCCGCTGGCAGTACGCCAAGCGTTACTGGTACGCCCCGGACCGTGCACTCGACGCGATCCTGATGGGCAACCGTCGCTACAAGCGCTATCGCAACAAGATCGTCTGGTGCCTGGAGCAACTGGGTTTTGATCCGAAGAAGATCAAGATCGAACCGGTCGAGCACCACCTGGCTCACGCCTCCAGCGCCTACCACTGCTCCGGCTTCAAGGAGAAAACCGCGATCCTGGGCATCGACGGCAAGGGCGAGTACGCCACGACGTTCTTCGGTTATGGCGAAAACGGCAAGATCCACAAGATCAAGGAATTCTTCGATCCGGACTCCCTTGGCGGCCTGTACGGCGCGATCACCGAGTTCCTCGGTTTCGACATGCTTGACGGTGAGTTCAAGGTCATGGGCATGGCGCCATACGGCGACGCCAGCAAATACGATTTCTCGCGCCTGGCTTCGTTCGAAAACGGCGAACTGGTGATCAACACCGACTACGCCAACGTCATCGGCCTGCGTCGCTATAAAGAGAAGGGCAAGGGTTACTACTTCTCGCCGAAGCTGATCGAGTGGCTGGGTCCCAAGCGCGAAGGCGACATCGCCGACGAGCCTTACATCCACTACGCCGCCAGTATTCAAGCGCTGTTCGAAAAAATTGCGCTGCAGATGATCGACTACTACCTGGGTGACGTGCTCAAGGAAACCGGCAAACTGGCCTATGCCGGTGGCTGTGCGTTGAACGTCAAGCTCAACCAGAAAATCATCGCCCGCGACGACGTCAAGGAGCTGTTCGTACAGCCGGCGTCCGGCGATGCCGGTACCGCAGTGGGCGCGGCAGCCTATGTGTCCCACGCCCGTGGCGTACCGGTCGAGAAGATGGAGCACGTCTACCTCGGCCCGTCGTACAGCAACGAAGACGTGATCGCGGCCTGCGCCCGTCATGCCGACAAGCCAACGTGGCGCAAGCTCGACAACATGCCGGAGCAGATCGCCAAAATCATGGTCGATGGCAACCCGGTGGCCTGGTTCCAGGGTCGCATGGAGTTCGGTCCGCGTGCACTGGGCGGTCGTTCGATCATCGGTTGCCCGAGCGTGCCGGGCGTGGCTGATCGCATCAACCACCAGATCAAGTTCCGCGAGCGCTGGAGGCCTTTCTGCCCGTCGATGCTCGACACCGTGGCGCCGCAGATGATCAAGATCGATCACCCGGCTCCGTTCATGACCTTCACCTTTGAAGTGGCGGAAGAATGGAAGACCCGCGTGCCGGAAGTCGTCCACGAAGACGGCACCTCCCGCGCCCAGGTGCTCAAGCGCGAATACAACCCGCGCTACTACGACATGATGAAGGCGCTGGAAGTGCTCACCGGCAACGGCGTGTCGCTCAACACTTCGCTCAATCGTCGCGGCGAACCGATGATCTGCTCGCCGACCGATGCGCTGAACATGTTCTTCGGTTCGGATCTACAGTATCTGATCATGGAAGACATCCTGGTGGTCAAAGAGGGCGCAAACGCCTATGACACGTTCGGCTGAGCGTCATGTGCTGCAGTTCTGCCACGGCTATGACGGGCCGTTCCTGGACTGCGCACGGCAGTACGCCAGCCTGTTCGCGGGGACTGGCTATCGCGTGACCACGGTGTTTCTCACCGGGGTTGCCGATGCCGAAGTCGCCGCGGGCTGCGCCTCCGACGAGGTGCTGTTCATGGAGTACAGTTCCAAGGCCATTCGTGGCCTGAAACTGGGCGCCATCGGCGATCTGCGCAAGATCGCCGCGTCGCGCAACTTCAGTTTTTGCATCGCTCATCGCTTCAAGCCTATCTATATTGCCTTGCTCGGTACGTCGTTGCCGGTCATTGGCGTGCACCACGGGTTTGAAGACTACAAGCGCGGCAGCCGCAAACTGTTCGCTCATATATTCCGCAAGCGTTTGAGCCTGCTCGGTGTGTCCGACGCGGTGCGCGACGACATGCGCAGTTGCCTGCTGAAGTGGCCGGTTTCGCGAATTCAGACGTTGTACAACCGCATCGACGT
Source organism: Pseudomonas sp. GNP012 (assembly GCF_054343835.1). Classification (NCBI taxonomy): domain Bacteria; kingdom Pseudomonadati; phylum Pseudomonadota; class Gammaproteobacteria; order Pseudomonadales; family Pseudomonadaceae; genus Pseudomonas; species Pseudomonas sp. GNP012. The sequence goes on from NZ_JBTGUU010000001.1 coordinate 5,963,858, forward strand.
GGATGCCTTGCAAGCCACGCAGGTGTCGGCTCGCGAGGCCCGGGAAACCCTCGGGCTGGCGGCGGATGCCTGGATTGTCGGCAACGTCGGACGCCTGCATCCCGACAAGGATCAGGCCACGCTGCTCGATGGTTTCGCCCAGGCATTGCCGCAGTTGCCGGCCAACAGCCAGTTGGTGATTCTCGGCAAGGGGCGCCTGGAGGAAGACCTCAAGGCTCAGGCCCGCGAGCTGGGTATCGGCGACCGGGTGCTGTTCCTCGGCCAGGTGCCGGATGCGCGCAACTATTTCCGGGCCTTCGATGTGTTCGCCCTGAGTTCCGATCACGAACCGTTCGGCATGGTGCTGCTGGAGGCCATGGCCGCTGGCGTACCCTTGCTCGCCACGGCGTGCGGCGGAGCGAAAGAAGTGGTCGAAGGCGTGGGCATCCTGTTCCCGCTGGGCGATGCCGAGCATCTGGCCCAGGGGCTGCAACACCTGGCTGCCATGGACGATCAGCAACGCCGCCAGTGTGCCGAGATGATGCTCGAGCGCTTGCGCGAACGCTTTTCCGACCGCGCAGTGCGCGATGCTTTCTGGCACTTGCCGCACGTTACCGAACTGGCACAGAGGGGCTGATGCTCAACCGATTTCAAGGCTGGCGCGAGCGTGGCTGGGCGGTAGTCGACGCCTCGATTTACGCCGAAACCTGGCAGCGTTATGGCGGCAGCGTCGCAACTCATCCCATGGTGGTCGAGCGCCTGGCGCAACTGGCCGACATCCCGGTGCGCTACCTGGCCTGGATGCAGGGTGATGAGGTCAAGGCGGCGATCCCGACCTGGGGTCGCGACCTGGCCTTGTCCAAGGACGTGCTCAAGCGTCGCGGTAAAAAGGGCCTGTTCGACCTGGGTAACGCCGAGATCATCCTGCCCGCCGCGGCCGATGCCCAGGCGCCTTTGCGTCATCGCGCGCGCTATCTGTCGGCGTTGAACGAGGGGCGGTTCACCGGCATCAGGTTGCAGGCCGAGCAACTGGCCATGGCTCGTACCCCCGAGGAGCTGTCGAAGAAATTTCGCTACAACCAGCGCCGTGAATTGCGCCTGCTGGAAGAGGCCGGGGGCGTGGTGCGGCCGGTGTCCGAATTCTCCAGCGCTGAGTTGGCGGCGATTTATTGCGACCTGTTCCAGCGCCGTTGGGGCTTCCCGGCGACGGGTGCCGAACGCATGGCCGAGGTCATCGAGTTGCTGCGCGAGTTGCTGATCGGATCGGTGATTTTTCTCAACGATGCGCCGATTGCGATTCAATTGGTGTACCGCGTCGAAACTTCGCAGTGGATCAGCGTCGAGTACATCAACGGCGGGGTCGATCCCGAGACTCGCGAGTTCAGCCCCGGCAGCGTACTGAGTTTTCTCAATACGCAAAGTGCTTGGGAACATGCCCGGGCGCTGGACAAGCCGTTGCGTTTTTCTTTCGGTCGCGCCGACCGTGAATACAAGGATCGCTGGTGCAACCCTGTGCCGGTCTTCACCGTATGAGCCAAGCCATGAGCCGCAAACAGCAACTGCTCAAGCGCCATCGGCGCACTAAACGCATCGGCCTGTTGATTGCGCTGGTGCTGTTGATCGTCATCGGTGTGCTGGTGGCCTGGTGGTTGCCGCTGGTAGTAGCGGTTCTCGGCTGGATTGCCCACGAAGCCTGGTTTGCCGACCATCTGTTCTACTCGCCGAAAGACGATTATCAGTACAGTTTTCCCCCGTACACGCCCCAGCCCAAGGTGCACCTGAGCGGTGAACATTTGCGGCTGGACGAGGGCGTGATGCTGGTCGACGACGCGACGCTGGTGCTGGCCCTGCGGGTAAAAAGCACCTGGTTGGGTCGTTTTTTCGATCCGGTGGTCGAGTTGGCGGGGGGCGAAAACCCTGACCGACAAACCTTCGAACGGGGCGTAAACGGCCTGCGTTACCTCAATCTCAGTGGTCAGGCTCAGGCGCTGTCCCGTGGTGACCTGCGCTTGCGCGGGCGTTTCTGTCGGGTGTTCGGTGAGCCTGTGCTGTGGGCACTGGAACATCCGGATTACCGGCGTCAGCGGGTGATGGTCATCGCGCCCCACGCCGATGACGCCGAGCTGGCAGCCTACGGTTTGTACAGCCAGGCCGACGAAACCTGGATTGTCACGCTGACAGCAGGCGAAATCGAAGCCGAACACTACCGGCAGATGGGCCTGAACAAGGTCGATGCGGCCCGCTTGAAAGGCCGCCTGCGCACCTGGGACAGTATTGCCGTACCGCGTTGGGCCGGTGTGCCCGAGGCTCGCTGCGTACAGCTGGGTTATTTCTGCCTGCAACTGGCGAGCATGCAGGCTGCGCCTGGCGTGCCGGCGGGATCGCGGGAAGCCGACCTGAGCGACACCCGATTGTTCCGTCAGCTGAATCCGTTCGCGCTGCCGGGCGATGCCGATGGCGCGCCGACCTGGAACAATCTGCTGGCGGATCTGCGTGAGTTGCTGCTGCGGGCCCGACCCGAGGTCATCGTGCTGCCGCATCCGACCCTGGATCCGCATCCCGATCATATCTGCGCCCAGGCGGCAGTCCTCGAGGCCTTGCAAGGCCTGGACTGGCAACCGACCACGCTGTTGGGCTACGCCAACCACCTGCACGACAACGACCGTTGGCCGATGGGCGATAGCGGTGACGGCATCGCCTTGCCGCCGGCCTTCGATTCCGTCCAGCCGATGCAGCCTTATTGCCTGCCGATGCCGCTGGAGCAACAGCGGGACAAGGCCATGGCGTTGGGCATGATGCACGACCTGCAGCCGCCGATGCCGTTCAAGCGCCGCTTGCGTCGCTTGATCCAGCGGTTGTTGGCCGGCCGGGTGCCGTCCACCTATGGCGAGAACGAATTCTTTCGCAAGGCTGTCCGGCGTCACGAGCTTTTGTGGTCCATCAAGCACACACCAGGTAATGTTTCTCAGCGGGGAGAGTTATGAGTCAGCGGTCAAAGGTCCTGCAGCTGCAGCCTGACTACAACGTCAAAGCCCATGATTTCGCCGACCTCGCGGAGCAAATCGTCAAGGCCCTGCCCACCGATCGATATGAAGTGACCGCCGCGTTTCTGCGGGGCAAACCCGAGCCGGGCGAAGCAGTGAGCCGGGCTGATCGTTCGGTGTACTTCGAATTTTCCGACAAGTCCCTCAAGGGCATGCGCCTGCGGGCGATGTGGCAGTTGTACAAGTTCTGCCGCCGGGAAAAATTCGATGTGGTGATCTGCAACCGCTTCAAGCCGGTGAACATGATGCTGGCGCTCAACCGCTGGTTAAAAGTGCCGTTGTGCATTGGCATTTCCCACGGTTTTGGCGAGTACGACCGTTTTTACCGGCGCCGCCAGACTCAGCGCCTGATCGATCGTCACTGGCGCTTCGTCGGCGTGTCGCCTGCGGTGAAACAGTATCTGCTGGACTGTGACTGTGGTTTCACCGACCAGAATACCTACGCCATCACCAATGCCATCGACATCGAGCAAGCCGAAGGTCTGCAGCACAGTCGTGAAAGGGCCCGTGAAATGCTCGGCATCGATCCGTCGGTACGGCTGATCGGTGCACTGGGGCGGCTGGTGCCGGTCAAGGGCCACATCTATTTGCTGCAGGCCTTTGCCGCGCTCAAGGACAAGTACCCGAATACTCAGCTGGCGATCATCGGTGCCGGCCGCGAAGAGTCGCGCCTGGCTGCGGAAATCGACCGACTCGGCCTCGGCGGTCGCGCCCATTTGCTGGGGTTCAAGGAAATTGCCCTGCAGTACATTCGCGCGTTCGACATCTGGACCATGCCGTCCCTGGCCGAGGGCCTCGGGTTGGCGCTGCTTGAAGGCATGAGTGGGCATTTGCCGGTGATTGCCTCGAACGTGCCGGCCATGTTGCCGCTCATCGAGGGGGCCGGTGGCCTGGCGATTACGCCCAAGGATGTGCCGACGCTGCAAGCTGCGCTGGACACCTACCTCGGGCTGTCGGATGACGAACTCAAGGCCAAGGGTGAGCAGGCTTTCCGTTATCTGCAACAACACCATGACATCGAGGAATTCCGTCGCGAATACCTCAATCTGATCGACTCCGGCCTGGAACAGGCCCGCAAGGAACAGCCATGAACGACGCGCAACCCATCGTCACGGTCATCATCGCGTCGTACAACCACGGCCCCTACATCGAGCAGAGCATTCTCAGCGTCCTCAACCAGACCTATCGGAACATTGAGTTGTTGGTGATCGACGATGGCTCGAAGGATGACAGCGTCGAGCGGATCAAGGCGTTGCAGGCCACCCATGGTTTCGATTTCCGGGTCCAGGAAAACCAGGGACTGACCAACACCCTCAATGGGGCGATTGCCCGGGCAAAGGGCAGCCTGATCGTGCCGTTCGGTTCGGATGACATCATGTTGCCGGAGCGAATCGCCATCCAGGTCGCGCATATGGACGGCAAGCCGGAGGTCGGCATTTGCGCCGGCAACATCGAGTTGATCGATGCCGACGGCAACCTCTACCCGGAGAAGCGCCAGCGCCGGGATGTGCCGTTCCGTCGCCTGGACTTCGATGACATGTTCCTGGAGCGCAAGCCTTATCCTCCGGCACCCACCCTGATGATCCGGCGCGAAGCGCTGGAGAAGGTGGGCGGTTTCGACCCGACCATTCGCCTGGAAGATTTGCTGATCGAGTTGAAGGTGACCCATGCCGGTTACTTCATCGATGGTCTGAACGTGTTGATGGCGCGCTATCGCAAGCACGCCACCAACTCCTACAAGAACCACCGCTTCATGATCGACAGCATCCTGCGCACCTACGCGCTCTTCAGCGATCACCCGCTGTATGACGAAGTGCGCTACAAGTTTCTCAATTCCATGTTCCTCAAGACCGCCAACCGTGATCGCAAGCTGGCGCGTGAGTTGCTGGCGCAGATTCCCTTCAAGGCCTGGAACAAGAAAACCTGGCGCGGGTTGGGCCGGATGTATTTCTCACGGCTGGAGAAAGACTGAGCCAGGGGTTGGAAGCTTTGCCCGGCGCGGTCGCGATAACCAGCCGATAGGCCGTCATCGCGATCATCGGGCTGGTTTACGTCATCAGTGAGCCTGGGCCGAAGGGCTCCCGGCCAGCACTTGCCTGTGCAAATTATCCACGTCGGCTTTCGAGGCCACCGCGGCGTATCCCTGCAGCAGCGCTTCGAAGTGGTCCTCGAACAGCCAACGCCGATCCTCTGCGTAGCGCTGCATGTGGCGCAGATTGCGTCGACGCAGGGAAGGGCTCAGTGATGACGGGTAGCTTCGCAGGTCGGCCAGGTCGATCAGGCCGAACTCGCCGTCCTCCAGCACCAGCACATTGCCCAGGTGCAGGGAGCGGAAGTAGATCCCTTTCTGATGCAGTTGAGCCATGAACTTGCCGAAGCGCTCCACCAGTGCCTGGCGCACTGCCGGGGCGGTGATGCCTTGCAGGATCTGGCGTAGCGTGTTGCCCGGCAACGGCGAGTAGTGCACCGCGGTGCTGCCGTCTTCGAAGCGGTAGAGATCGAGGATTTGCGGGGTCGGGATGCCCATGCCGCGCAGTTGCATGCTGTTGACGGCAAAACGATCGGAATAGGGCGTGAAACTGCCCGAGGTATACCAGCGGCGACGGCGGAACAGCTTGAGAAAGCTGCCGTCGGTCAGGCGCAGGACTTTGGGGCCCAAGCCGTCTTCTTCGATGACCCGGGCATCGGCTGTCAGCTGCTGCAGGGCGCTTGGCGTCGCGGTCTTGATCGGCAAGTCCAGCAGGCGTCTGGCCCGTTGATTGATGCTCAATGCGGCAACCAGCGCCAGGGGGATCCACAGCAGGAACCAGTGCTCCTTGGGGCGCGAGATAATCCCGCCACCTTCAGTCAGGCCCGCGCCGATGCCGAAGGCCAGCCAGGCGGAGGCAATGATGAACAGCGGTTGCACGCGATGGCGCTGGCTACTGATGAGGCCCCATGCGAGAAAGAACAGCCATGGCAGCAGGCCGATAATGCCGACGTAGTAGAGCACGCCCAAGGCAAAGCTATGGGGTTCTTGCAGGGTGTAGCCGACGCCCGGGTCCAGGCTCAACTTGGCGTTGTAGCCATGTCCGATCCACGGATGTTCAGCGATCTTGCCCAGGGTCAATTGCCAGAGCTCGATGCGGAAGGAGCTGCCTCTTGCGATGATTTTGTCGGCAAATAGCGCGAAAGTCGCCGTTCCGGCGATGAACATGGAGGCAAGCAAGAGGACCGAGCGTCGATTCCAGCAGATGTAACACAGCCACAGCGCAGCGATTGTCAGTGCAACCAGTGGCGTCCTGGAACCGGTGGCCAGCACGGCGGCGAACATGATCGCCATCGCTGGCAAGCTCAACCAAAGTATTCGGGGGCGCTTGCAGGTCATGCTCAGGCTTAGCCAGTAGGTACAGAAAAAGCCGAAGACGTGGGAGCTGAGCAGTGGATTGTCGAACGCGCCGACACCGATCAGGCGCATTTCCGGTTGGTAGATCAGGCCGAACCTGTACAGGTTGTAGGCAGAGATGATCAGCGCCAGCGTCGCGGCGCAGAACAGCAGGGGCTGAATGATTTCGCTGCGATAGCGCACCAGCAGGTAGCAGCCAACGAACAGCATCAGGGTATGCAGTGACGGTTTGATCTGACCGGCCGGGACGTCATTTTCCGGCCCCCAGTTCAGGCTGAGCAATGCCCACGCCACAAACAGCAGGACAGCAACGACGATTGGTTCGTGCAGCAGCTCCTTGGCGAGCCGCGGTCGCAAGCACAGTGCAATCAGCGCCGGAATGCTGAACAGGCCATAGTAGAGCTTGTGATGCTCACTGCGCCCCGGCAGGAAAAACAGTGCACAAAGCAGCAATAAATAACCGAGTGGAAGGATCCACAAACAAATGAAATCGAAGATTCTATTGGGCGTGCTGTTCAAAGCGTTTAATTGCATGCTGAGTAACTTATTCCTGAAATGAGCGACCGTACCAAGGCAGGGACAGCGGGTGGCTATTTGACGCGCCACAATACACAGACTGTATGCGATTGCCAGAACCCTGGGGAAGCTGTGCTAAAGTCAGCGTCCTTTTCATCGACATTCGCGTGATATGACCGACTCCAGTCTCTGCGCAAGCCCATCGAGCTTGAAAATCTACTTCCGTCTGCTCGGCTATGTCCGGCCGTATATCAGCCTGTTCCTGATCAGCATCGTCGGTTTTCTGATTTTCGCTTCGACGCAGCCAATGCTGGGCTACATCCTCAAGTACTTCGTCGACGGTCTATCCAATCCTGAAGCGGCGCTGTTTCCAACCGTACCCTACCTGCGCGACCTGCAACTGCTGCAGGCGGTGCCATTGCTGATCATCCTGATCGCCGCATGGCAGGGGCTGGGGTCGTACCTGGGCAACTACTTCCTGGCCAAGGTTTCCCTGGGCCTGGTCCATGACTTGCGGGTCCAGCTGTTCAACAACCTGCTGGTGTTGCCGAACCGGTATTTCGACAAGCATAACTCGGGGCACCTGATTTCACGTATCACCTTCAACGTGACCATGGTCACGGGGGCGGCAACAGATGCGATCAAGGTCGTAATTCGTGAAGGCATGACGGTGGTCTTCCTGTTTGCCTCGCTGTTGTTCATGAATTGGCGCCTGACACTGGTGATGGTCGCCATCCTGCCGCTGATTGCCATCATGGTGCGCACGGCCAGCAAGAAATTCCGCAAGCAGAGCAAGAAAATCCAGCTGGCCATGGGGGACGTGACGCACGTGGCGTCCGAAACGATCCAGGGCTATCGCGTGGTGCGCAGTTTCGGCGGTGAAAAGTACGAAGAGAAACGCTTCTTCGACGCCAGCCAGGGCAATACCGACAAGCAATTGCGCATGACCCGCACCGGCGCCATCTATACGCCGCTGCTGCAACTGGTGATCTACACCGCCATGGCCGTGCTGATGTTCCTGGTGTTGTTCCTGCGTGGCGATGCGTCTGCTGGCGACATGGTGGCCTACATCACCCTGGCCGGCCTGCTGCCCAAGCCGATTCGCCAGCTGTCCGAAGTCAGCTCGACCATCCAGAAAGGTGTGGCCGGTGCCGAAAGTATCTTCGAGCAACTGGATGTCGAGCCTGAAGTCGATACCGGTACCGTCGAGCGTGATGTCGTCAGCGGTCGCCTGGAAGTGCGCAACCTCAGCTTTACCTACCCTGACACCGAGCGTCAGGTGCTCAATGACATCAGCTTCTCGGTCGAGCCCGGGCAAATGGTGGCGCTGGTGGGGCGTTCGGGCAGCGGTAAGTCGACCCTGGCCAACCTGATTCCGCGTTTCTATCACCACGACAAGGGCGAAATCCTCATCGACGGCGTCGAGGTGGAACAGTACAAGCTGTTGAACCTGCGTCGGCATATCGCCCAGGTGACTCAGCACGTGACCCTGTTCAGCGACACCGTGGCCAACAACATCGCCTATGGCGACCTGGCCGGCGCACCCCGTGAAGATATCGAAAAAGCGGCCAAAGATGCCTACGCGATGGACTTCATTGCTCAATTGCCCGAAGGCCTGGACACCCAGGTCGGGGAAAACGGCGTGTTGCTGTCCGGTGGCCAGCGTCAGCGCCTGGCGATTGCCCGGGCGCTGTTGAAGAATGCCCCGCTGCTGATTCTCGACGAGGCGACTTCGGCACTCGACACCGAGTCCGAGCGGCATATCCAGGCGGCCCTGGATCAGGTCATGAAAGGTCGCACCACTCTGGTGATCGCTCACCGCTTGTCGACCATCGAGAAGGCCGACCTGATCCTGGTCATGGATCAGGGGAAAATCGTCGAGCGCGGCACCCACGAGCAACTGCTGGCGCAAAACGGCTACTACTCACGCCTCAACGCGATGGGCCTCGACGCCCCGGCCGAAGACATCGCCTGACCCCGAAAGGGCGAGCCTGGCTCGCCCTTTCGTACCGGTGCCGTCGCCTGACGGTATTTTTGCTCAAAAAATGAGCAAAAATGCCCGGCAACTCATCCCGTTGCAGCCACCGCACAAGCCGACGCCAACCCTGTGTTAATATCGCGCCCCTGTTCATTCTGTATGTGGGTTGCACCATGAAGTTGTCCATGCCGCGATTCGATCAAGCCCCTGTCTTGGTGGTCGGCGATGTCATGCTCGACCGTTACTGGCATGGTGGTACCTCACGGATTTCCCCTGAGGCGCCGGTGCCGGTGGTCAAGGTCGATCACATCGAGGACCGTCCGGGTGGCGCTGCCAACGTTGCCTTGAACATTGCCGCCCTGGGCGCGCCCGCCTCGCTGGTCGGTGTAACCGGCGACGATGAAGCCGCCAATAGCCTGGTCAACAGCCTCAAGGGCGCTGGCGTGCGGGCTATCTTCCAGCGCATTGCGCACCAGCCGACCATCGTCAAGCTGCGGGTCATGAGTCGTCACCAGCAACTGCTGCGTATCGACTTCGAAGAACCCTTCGCCACCGACGCGCTGGCGCTGGCCGCGCAGGTCGACGAGTTGCTCGAAGGCATCAAGGTGCTGGTGCTGTCCGACTACGGCAAAGGCGCATTGAAAAATCATCAGGCGCTGATCCAGGCCGCCCGGGCCCGCGGCATTCCGGTGCTGGCCGATCCCAAGGGCAAGGATTTTTCGATCTACCGTGGCGCAAGCCTGATCACGCCGAACCTCAACGAATTCGAAACCATCGTCGGTGGTTGCGCCGATGAACACGATCTGGTCAACAAGGGCGCGCAACTGATGCACGACCTGGACCTCGGTGCCTTGCTGGTGACCCGTGGCGAGCACGGCATGACCTTGCTGCGTCCGGATCATCCGGCGCTGCACCTGCCGGCCCGTGCCCGCGAAGTGTTCGACGTGACCGGTGCCGGCGATACAGTGATTTCCACCCTGGCAGCGGCGATTGCCGCCGGTGAAGAACTGCCTCACGCCGTGGCCCTGGCCAACCTGGCGGCCGGTATCGTGGTCGGCAAGCTCGGTACGGCGGCCATCAGTGCGCCGGAACTGCGTCGTGCGATCCAGCGCGCTGAGGGTTCCGAGCGCGGTGTGCTGGGTCTTGAGCAGCTGTTGCTGGCGGTCGATGATGCCCGCGCGCACAACGAGCGGATCGTGTTCACCAACGGTTGCTTCGACATCCTGCATGCCGGTCACGTGACCTATCTGGAGCAGGCTCGGGCCCAGGGCGATCGCCTGATCGTCGCGATCAACGACGATGCATCGGTCAGCCGCCTGAAAGGGCCGGGCCGTCCGATCAACAGTGTCGACCGGCGCATGGCGGTGCTGGCCGGCCTGGGCGCGGTGGACTGGGTCATCAGTTTCCCGGAAGGCACCCCGGAAAACCTGCTGAGCGCGATCAAGCCGGACGTGCTGGTCAAGGGGGGCGACTACGGGATCGACCAGGTGGTCGGCGCGGACATCGTGACGGCCTACGGCGGTACCGTAAAAGTGCTGGGGCTGGTGGAAAATAGCTCCACCACGGCGATTGTCGAGAAGATCCGCAAGTCCGAGTGAGGCCATAAAAGATCGCATCCTCTGTAGGAGCGAGCTTGCTCGCGATGGACGTGAACGATACCGCGTGCTGACTGATTGAATGCGGTGCCGCTGAGTTCATCGCGAGCAAGCTCGCTCCTACAGGGGCTGCGATCTTTTGCTTTTAAGAGCTGACCTTCTTGCGCGGCACGATTTTCTTCAGCAGCAGCTTTGCCTTCCCACGCAACCGCGCCAAACCCGAATCCTTCCCCGGCGGGGTCAAACCCTGCTGCCTCACCCAGTCCTTCCAGCGAATTCGTTCATCGCGCACCAGCCAGCCTTCCTGTCGGGCAAAGCTCTCGGCCAGGTACAGGCCGCGCGTGCTGGCCGGGTGCAACTGATCCTTTTTCAGGGTGTAGAGTTCAGCCATCGGGTGGCCGTCCTGCAAGGGCATCAAGTACAGGTCGGGGCGCTTGCGGTCGAGACGGGCGACGAGTTGATCGCCTTCGAGCCTTTCATCGACATGGAACAGGCTCAGGGACTTGGCTTCCTTGGGAACGTCCAGGCGCAGGTCGTAAATCAGTTGCAGCGACGCCGTCGGCAAATGCACGTAAGCCCGCGGACGCTCCATCAACGTCAGGTTGGCGCAACGCACCGGCCGCGCCGAGCCGGACAGTGGCGACAAGCGAAACGGCAGGGCTTCGCGGTAATGCAGGGCGGCCGAGTAGGGCGCCGGCAGCCAGGTGTCATTGAACCGGCCACCGAGCCAGCCCTCCGGGGTTTCCAGCAGGCATTCTTCGGCAATCTCCTGGATCGCCGTGTGCAGGGGGAGGTTCAGTTCGTGGGCCGGCACGTAACCGGAGATCAGCTTGAGCACCACGTCGCCACGGTCCTGCCGACGCTGACGCACCAGCACCCAGTAGTCGCGATTCTGCCAATGCAGGGTCAGGCGCACCGAGACCCCGAGATTGGCCAGTTCCAGGGCAAATCGTTCGCTGTCGCCGACCGTGACTGGCCGACGACGTTGCAGGGTCTGGGAGAAATTCAGTGGCCTGCCGACGCTCTGGTAACTCAGGCCTTCAGGAGTCGCTTCGACGAATAACGGCAGGGTCTTGAAGTTGCTCGGGTTCTTTCTGATGAGCGTGCGCGACATGTCGGCTCCTGCTTAAGGCCGCGTGGGCGGCGTCAGTGGCTACGTAGGACCTGGGCAACGGTCGCGACATTGTGGGCGAGGTGCAGCGGATTAATGGTCCCGACAATAGCACTGGCAACACCCGGATGTTCAAACAACAACTCGAAACTGGCGCGCACCGGGTCCACGCCCGGACTCAGGCATACGTGACCGCTGGCGAGGGCTTTCTTGACCAGAATGGCTTTGCCGTGTGCAGCAGCATAGTCAATGACGGCCTTCTCGTTTTGTTCGTTCAGATTGTAGGTGACCATCGCGCAGTCGCCTTGCTCCAGCGCCTTCAATCCGCCTTCGACGGTCTTGCCGGAAAACCCGAAGCCGCCAATCTTGCCTTCGGCCTTGAGTTCGGCGAGGGTTGCGTAGACTTCGCAGTCATTGAGGATCGCCAGGTCGTTGCCATCGGAGTGCACCAGCACCAGGTCGATGAAGTCCGTTTCCAGGCGTTGCAGGCTGCGCTCTACGGACATGCGCGTGTGTGCCGCGCTGAAGTCGTGACGTGACTGGCCGTCGGCAAATTCTTCACCCACCTTGCTGACAATCACCCAATCCTGGCGCTGACCGCGCAGCAATGGGCCGAGGCGTTCTTCGCTGCGGCCATAGGCCGGGGCAGTGTCGATCAGGTTGATGCCCAGGTCGCGGGCGAGCTTGAGCAGCATGCGCGCTTCATCGTCATTGGGAATCCGGAAGCCGCTGGGGTATTTCACGCCTTGGTCGCGGCCCAGTTTCACCGTACCCAGGCCCAAGGGTGAAACCAGCAGGCCGCTGCTGCCCAGCGGGCGATGCAAGTCATGCAGGGTCGGTTGGCTCATGGCAGCAGTTGCTCCCAGGCCGGTACGCCCATCGGTGGCTTCGGCAGTTCAGGCAGCGCTGCCGGGTGGCCTGGCTGGATACCGTCGCGGGTCAGGCTGGCGATGACCCGGTCAGCGAAGTCCGGCGCCAGGGCGAGTTTGGTTGGCCAGCCCACCAGCAGCCGGCCTTCTTCTGCGAGAAACGCATTGTCGGGGCGGGTCAGGCCCGATTGCAGAGGTTCGGCGCGATCCACGCGCAGGGTGGCCCATTGCACTGTGCTCAGGTCGATCCACGGCAGCAACTGGCCGAGTTCTTTCTGTGCGGTGGCGATTTGTTCCGCAGGCTCACGGAGCACGCCTTCGCTTTCGGCGATGTCGCCACCCATGTACCAGACCCATTGACCGTCGGCGGCCGGGTGGGTGGTGACGGTAATGCGCGGTTTGGTGCCGCCGCCCAGACAGTGGGCGTACAGCGGTTTGAGGCTCGGCCCCTTGGCGATGATCATGTGCAGCGGTCGACGCTGCATCGCCGGCTCGCTGAGGCCCAATGCTTCGAGCAGTTGCGCCGTGCCTGCGCCGGCGCTCAAGACGATGCGCTGGGCGCGGATCTCGCGCTCATCGACGATCAGGCCGACCAGCTTGCCACCTTCCAGCAGCGGTTCGATTTTCTGCCCGGCGAGCAAGCCGTCACCGGCGAGGTCGGCGAGGCGCTGGATCAGGCTCGGCACATCGATCACCAGTTCCGCCAGGCGATAGACCTTGCCCTTGAAGCGCTTGTCTTGCAGCGCAGGCGGCAACTGGTCGCCCTTGACCTGATCGACGCGACCGCGCACGGCCTTGCTGGCGAAGAAACTGGTCAGGTTGCCGGCGAGGGTGCCAGGGGACCACAGGTAATGGGCTTCGGAGAGCAGGCGCACACCAGACAGGTCCAGCTCGCCCTCACCGGCCAGGGCTGCACGCCAGCGGCGCGGCATATCGGCGATGGCTTCCGAAGCGCCAGTCAGGGCACCGTGCAATGCGTACTTGGCACCACCGTGGATAATGCCCTGGGACTTCACGGTCTGCCCGCCGCCGAGGCTGGCGCTTTCCACCAGCACGGTCGAAAAACCCTGGCGGCGCAGGCGCGCGTTCAGCCAGAGGCCGGCGACACCAGCGCCGACAATCAGAACGTCGGTGGAAATAACGGATGGCATGCAGCGACCTCTGTGTTCAAGACGAGGGCGCAGTATACAGACTCGAAGATTGGAGGGGCTGACGCCAGTACTCTCGAGCCAACGAGTAACCCTGTGGGAGCGAGCTTGCTCGCGATAGCGGTGGGTCAGTCAACATTGATGTTGAATTCCATGCCGTCATCGCGAGCAAGCTCGCTCCCACAGGGGGTCGCGTTTCGAGTTCTAATGCCCTGCAGTTTTGGAGAAGAGCTGGATGACCACAACCCCCAGCACAATCAACGCCATCCCCAGCATCGCTGGCACGTCCAGCTTCTGCCCGTAGATAAACAGCGCCGCGACGCTGACCATCACGATCCCCATGCCGGCCCACACGGCATACGCCACACCCACGGGAACGCTGCGCACCACCAGGGTCAGCATCCAGAAGGCAATGCCGTAGCCGACGATGACCAGCACCAGTGGCAGCGGGGTGCTGAAGCCCTTGACCGCTTTCATCGAAACAGTGGCAATCACTTCGGCGCAGATGGCAATGGCCAGGTAGTAGTAAGCGGTCATGGGTCAATCCTCGTGTGAAGTGTTGCTCTCTGAGGTCGGCATTCTAGTGATTTGCCAGATGCGGTAAAGTCATTACCTATCTGTTTTGAAGATGGGTTGAGCCATGAGCATGCAATGGAATCTGGAGCAGTTGCGGTTGTTTGTCAGCGTAGCGGAGCAGCGATCGTTTTCTGCCGTGGCGCGGGATCAGCGCAAGGCGCAGTCGGCGGTCAGCAGTTCGATAGCGTTGCTGGAGGATGACCTGGGCGTCAGCCTGTTCGACCGCAGCAGCGGCCGTCAGCCGAAGCTCACTGAAGCTGGTACCGCTTTGCTGGACGAAGCACGGGAAGTGTTGCGTCAGTGTGAACGACTCAATGGCCGGGCATTGGCGATGATGCGCGGCCAGGAGGCACGACTGCGCGTGGCGCAGGATGAAGCGATGCCTTATCAGCCGATCATCGAAAGCTTCGAGGCCCTGGCGGAAAAATTCCCCAGCCTTGAAGTGCAACTGACCAGCGCCGCCCAAGGCGATGTCGCGCGCAAGCTGGTGGAGCGGCGCGCCGATCTGGGGTTGCTGTTCTTTCACGATCAGATTCCCGAGGCGCTTGAGCGTCGTGTGCTGGGCAGCGTGGAAATGGTCACGGTGTGCGGCAAGGACCATCCGTTGGCGGGCAAAGGCACGGTGGACGGCCAGCAGTTGGCGCAGCATCGGCAGTTGCTGATGTCCACGGAGTCGAGCATTTATCCCGGCAGTGATCCCGCCAGTCCGCAAGTCTGGCGCGCCGACAGTTTCTATGTGATGGCTGAATGGCTGGTGCGCGGCCTCGGCTGGGCGTGGTTGCCGCGCCACGTGGTGCAATACCCGACCTATCAGAACCAGATGGTCGAACTGGTCAGCGAATGGACCCCGCCGGCCCTGGTGGTGGAGCTGGTATGGCGCCGGGACGAGCCGCTTGGTCCGGCCGCGCGCTGGCTCGCCGAACGTTTTGCCGTGCACTTGCAGACGATTGGCGAAAAAAGCCGATAAACTCCGCCGCCATGAATAGAACTCTCTACACCGCGCTGTTTTATCTGGGGCTGCCACTGGTAGCGATTCGGCTTTGGCTGCGCGCGCGCAAGGCGCCGGCGTATGCCAGGCGCATCGGCGAGCGCTTCTCCTACGGGATGCCGGCGATGAAACCGGGCGGCATCTGGGTGCATGCCGTGTCGGTGGGCGAAAGCATTGCTGCCGCGCCGATGATCCGCGCCTTGCTGGCGCGTTACCCGAATCTGCCGATCACCGTGACCTGCATGACTCCGACCGGTTCGGAACGCATCCTGGCCCTGTTTGCCAATGAGCCGCGCGTCCAGCACTGCTATCTGCCGTACGATTTGCCGTGCGCCGCTCGGCGCTTCCTCGATCGGGTCCGGCCGAAACTGGCGGTGATCATGGAAACCGAGCTGTGGCCCAACCATATCCATCAATGTGCCAAACGCGGGATTCCCGTGGCGCTGGCCAATGCACGACTGTCCGAGCGTTCGGCCAGGGGCTATGGCCGCTTCCGTAAGCTGACCCAGCCGATGCTGGCCGAGATGAGCCTGTTCGCGGTGCAGACCGAGGCCGAAGCCCAGCGTTTCCGTGATCTGGGCGCGTGGCCGGAAACCGTCGAGGTCACCGGTTCGATCAAGTTCGACCTGACCATCGACCCGCAACTGCTCGAGCGCGCCAACCAGTTGCGCGGGCAATGGCAGGCGCTGGAGCGACCGGTGTGGATCGCGGCCAGCACCCATGACGGCGAAGACGAGGTCGTGCTCGCGGCTCATCGTCAGTTGCTGGTCAGTCACCCCGATGCGTTGCTGATTCTGGTACCGCGTCATCCGGAACGCTTCAATTCGGTGTACGGGCTGTGCCAGCAACAGGGGTTTGCCACCGTCCGGCGCTCCAGTGGCGACGCGGTCAGTGCCGATACTTCAGTGTTGCTGGGCGACACCATGGGCGAGTTGCTGTTTCTCTACGCCTTGGCTGACAGTGCTTTCGTCGGCGGCAGCCTGGTGCCGAACGGCGGGCATAATCTGCTGGAGCCGGCAGCCCTCGCCAAACCGGTGCTGAGCGGGCCGCATCTTTTCAACTTCCTCGAAATCGCTGCGCAGTTGCGCAGTGCCGGGGCGTTGCAGGAGGTGGAAGATGCCGAAGGGCTGGCGGTGGCGGTGCAGCGGCTGTTCGAACTGCCGCGTGATGCACAGCGCATGGCAGAGGCCGGGTTGAGGGTGATGCGCGCCAACCAGGGGGCGTTGCAGCGCTTGCTGGATGGATTGGGGCGGTTGATCGAGCGGTAGACCGCGCTGCCTTCATTCGCGAGCAAGTCGAATCGTCGCACCGCCGCTCCCACATTGGGCTACTGTCGTACACAAAACCTGTGCTCGCAGAAGATCCAATGTGGGAGCGGGCTTGCTCGCGAAGCTTTTGCTTTTACTGCTCCGGTCGCGCCTTCAACTGCTCCTCTGCCGCCTTGGCCAGATCCGGTGGCAGGAAATCCTTGTCCGGGTTGTAGTTGGGATTGAGCCAGCGTGCCAGGTTTTGCAGGTCCCCCGGATTCAACGTGCCGGCCTGTTGCTTCAGGCGCAGGTTGTCGAGGATGTAGTCGTAGCGGGTGTTGTTGTAGTCGCGCACCGAGTTGTAGAGCGAGCGCTGCGCATCCAGCACGTCGACGATGTTTCGCGTCCCCACCTGATAGCCGATTTCAGTCGCTTCCACCGCACTCTGGTTGGAGATGATCGATTGCTTGCGCGCCTGTACCTGCTCGACATCGGTGTTCACCGCGCGGTGCAGGTCGCGGGTGTTTTCCACGATGCTGCGGCGCAGCGCTTCGCGTTGCTGCTCGGTCTGGTCCAGTTGTGCATACGACTGGCGCACCTGGGAGTTGATCAGGCCACCGCTGTAGATCGGGATGTTCAGTTGCAGGCCGACAGTGGTTTGATCGACGTCGCCACCGTACGCCTGGGGCAGGGTGTTCGGGTTGCTGAAGCCCAGTGCATCGTTGTCGCCTTTCTCGTACTTGGCGATCGCGTCAACCGTTGGCAAGTGCCCGGACTTGCGTTGCTTGAGGGTTTGCTCGGCGGCGCTGACGGCATAGTTGCTGGCCAACAGATTGAGGTTCTGCCTGCCCGCGGTTTCGACCCAGGCCTTGGCGTCGTTCGGCACTGGCGGCAGGATCGGCAGGTTATGGCTGATGCCCCAGATCGAGTTGTACTGACGGTTGGTCAGGGTGATCAATGCTTCAAAGGCGTCGTCCACCTGGCGCTGCGCAACGATGCGGTTGGCGCGTGCGGTGTCGTAGCTGGCTTGTGAGTTCAACACGTCGGTCTTGTCCGAGAGGCCGACATCGAAACGCTCGTTGGATTGATCGAGCTGGCGCTTGAACGCCGCTTCTTCGGCCTTGGTCGAGGCCAGGTTGTCCTGGGTGCGCAGCACGTTGAAATAGCTGTCGGCGGTTTGCAGGATCAGGTTCTGCTCGGTCGCCGAGAGTTGCAGGGCGGCCTGTTCGTTGACTTCCTTGGCGGCCTGGAACTGGAACCAGCGGTCTGCCCGGAACAGCGGCTGCGCCAAAGTGGCCTGGTAGGAATGGGCATCGCGGTTGGACGTGCCCGACGGTTGATCGAGCGAGGTCCGCACCTCGGAAACATTGGCACCGCCCGAGAGGTTCGGCAGCAGCCCGGCGCGGGCCTGGGGGACGACTTCCTTCTGCGCGCCATATTGGGCGATGGCAGCCGCCAGATCGGCGTTGTTGTTGACGGCTTCCTGATAAACGCTGACGAGGTCGTTCTTGTTCGATAAGGGCGCATCTGCTGCCCAGGCCAATCCGTTGGACGCACAAGACACGGCAAGGGCCAGTGAGAGTTTGCGCAGCATAGACGATCCCTAGAATTGATATTACAAAGGTAATTTGAGCGCCAAGGCTAAGGCTCTGCTTCGACAGCGTCAATGCGCGGCTCAGCGTAGCGAGTGTAGTTGCGCAATGGGGTGGCAACAATCCTGATACTGCGTGTTATTACGCCATTCATCATGGTATTTGCCGGGGGGTTGGCGTTCTCTGCCAGTTGTGTCTAGACTGGCCGGGTTCTTGTCGGGGTGCCTTGCTATGAGGCTGAGATCGAATAATTTCGGATCCCGTTGAACCTGATCAGGTTAGCGCCTGCGTAGGGAACAAGATTTCTCGTCACCCGGCGAGTCCTCTTGTGCTTCGTCCGGGAAATTGTTCGACAATCGAACGCTCCCCGTGTGACGACGCACAGCACCAGTCCTGGTGCGTCCGTGCCTTTCAGGTTCTGCTCCGACAATCCACTGCCTGGATGCTGTCTGGAGAGCCCGTGATGACCATAAAAGCAAAAAACGCGATCAACCTCAGTGAGTCGGCCAAGGTCGATGAGCAGTCGGTTCAACCTTTTACCCGTTCGCAAAAAGTCTACGTCCAGGGCTCTCGCCCGGACATCCGCGTGCCGATGCGCGAAATCACCCTGGACGTGACGCCGACTGACTTCGGTGGCGAAATCAACGCCCCGGTGACTGTCTACGATACCTCGGGTCCCTACACCGATCCCAACGTGGTGATTGACGTGCGTAAAGGCCTGGGCGACGTGCGTTCAGCGTGGATCGACGACCGTGGTGACACCGAACGCCTGAGTGGCCTGAGTTCGAACTTCGGTCAGGAGCGCCTTGCCGATCCTGAGCTGACCAAACTTCGCTTTGCCCACGTGAACAACCCGCGCCGCGCCAAGGCCGGGGCCAACGTCAGCCAGATGCACTACGCGCGCAAAGGCATCATCACCGCCGAGATGGAATACGTCGCCATCCGCGAAAACATGAAGCTGCAAGAGGCCCGCGCCGCCGGCCTGTTGAAGCAACAGCACGCCGGCCACAGTTTCGGCGCGAGCATCCCGAAAGAAATCACCCCTGAATTCGTCCGAGAGGAAATCGCCCGCGGCCGCGCGATCATCCCGGCCAACATCAACCACACCGAACTGGAACCGATGATCATCGGCCGTAACTTCCTGGTGAAGATCAACGGCAACATCGGCAACAGCGCCCTGGGTTCGTCCATCGAAGAAGAAGTGGCGAAACTGACCTGGGGCATTCGCTGGGGGTCGGACACGGTCATGGACCTGTCCACCGGCAAGCACATCCACGAAACCCGTGAGTGGATCATCCGCAACTCACCGGTGCCGATCGGTACGGTGCCGATCTACCAGGCGCTGGAGAAGGTCAACGGCGTGGCCGAAGACCTGACCTGGGAGCTGTTCCGCGACACGCTGATCGAACAGGCCGAGCAGGGTGTCGACTACTTCACCATCCACGCCGGGGTGTTGCTGCGCTACGTACCGATGACCGCCAAGCGCGTGACCGGCATCGTGTCCCGTGGCGGCTCGATCATGGCCAAGTGGTGCCTGGCGCACCACAAAGAGAACTTCCTCTACACCCATTTCGACGAAATCTGCGAAATCATGAAGGCCTACGACGTCAGCTTCTCGCTGGGCGATGGCCTGCGTCCGGGCTCGATTGCCGACGCTAACGACGAAGCTCAGTTCGGCGAGCTGGAAACCCTCGGCGAGCTGACCAAGATTGCCTGGAAACACGACGTGCAGTGCATGATCGAAGGCCCGGGCCACGTGCCGATGCAGTTGATCAAGGAGAACATGGACAAGCAGCTGGAGTGCTGCGACGAGGCGCCGTTCTACACCCTCGGTCCGCTGACCACCGACATCGCGCCGGGCTACGACCACATCACTTCGGGCATCGGTGCGGCGATGATCGGCTGGTTCGGTTGCGCCATGCTCTGCTACGTGACGCCGAAGGAGCACCTGGGCCTGCCGAACAAGGATGACGTGAAGACCGGCATCATCACCTACAAGATCGCCGCGCACGCCGCCGATCTGGCGAAGGGGCACCCGGGCGCGCAGATCCGCGACAATGCCTTGAGCAAGGCGCGTTTCGAGTTCCGCTGGGAAGACCAGTTCAACCTGGGCCTCGATCCGGACACCGCGCGTTCGTATCACGACGAAACCCTGCCGAAGGATTCGGCCAAGGTCGCGCACTTCTGCTCGATGTGCGGGCCGAAGTTCTGCTCGATGAAAATCACCCAGGAAGTCCGCGAGTATGCGGCCAACCAACGGATCGAAGCGGTCGACGTGGACGTCGCCCAAGGCATGGCCGAACAGGCTGAGCGCTTCAAGCAGGAAGGCAGTCAGTTGTACAAGAAGGTTTGATCTGACCTGAATAAGGTGGGGCCTGAAAGGGCCTCATCGCGGGCAAGCCCGCTCCCACAGGGATTTGTGCAAGACGCAGATCCAGTGTGGGAGCGGGCTTGCCCGCGAAAGCGATCAACACAACAACAAATGTCCCTCTGAGATAACACCCTTGAGCATTCAACCCAGCACTTATTCACCCGACATCGTGGTGCCGACCGACAAACGTGTGTTCGGCGGTCGCGATCTGTTTTCCCTGTGGTTCTCCCTCGGCATCGGCCTGATGGTGTTGCAGACCGGTGCATTGCTCGCGCCGGGCCTGGGCCTGTCCGGTTCGTTGCTGGCGATTTTCCTCGGTACCCTGGTCGGCGTTCTGCTGCTGGCGGCGGTCGGGGTGATTGGCAGTGACACTGGCCTGTCGTCGATGGCCGCCCTCAAGCTCAGCCTCGGTACCAAGGGCGCGAGCCTGCCGGCGGTGCTGAACCTGCTGCAGCTGATCGGCTGGGGTTCGTTCGAAATCATTGTCATGCGCGATGCCGCCAGCCTGTTGGGCGCGAAGGCCTTCAACGAAGGCAGCCTGCTGTCGAATCCGCTGCTCTGGACCCTGTTCTTTGGCGGCCTGGCGACCCTGTTGGCGGTCAGTGGTCCGCTGACTTTCGTCCGGCAGATCCTGCGCAAGTGGGGCATCTGGCTGCTGCTGGCCGCGTGCATCTGGCTGACCTGGAACCTGTTCGCCAAGGCTGACCTGGCCGCGTTGTGGGCCCAGGCCGGTGATGGTTCGATGCCGTTTGCCGTGGGTTTCGACATCGCTATTGCCATGCCGCTCTCCTGGCTGCCGCTGATCGCCGACTACTCGCGGTTCGGCAAGCGGGCGAAAAACGTCTTCGGTGGCACCGCCATCGGTTTCTTCATCGGTAACTTCTGGCTGATGAGCCTGGGCGTGGCCTACACCCTGGCATTCGCGCCGAGCGGTGAAGTCAATGCCTTGCTGTTGGCGCTGGCCGGCGCCGGCCTGGGGATTCCGCTGCTGCTGATCCTGCTGGACGAGTCGGAAAAAGCCTTCGCCGATATTCACTCTGCGGCCGTTTCCAGCGGGATTCTGTTGCGCTTGAAGGTCGAGCATCTGGCGCTTGCCATCGGTGTAATCTGCACCCTGATCGCCTTCCTGGCGCCAGTGGCCCAGTACCAGAACTTCCTGCTGCTGATCGGATCGGTGTTTGCGCCGTTGTTCGGCGTGGTGCTGGTGGACCACTTCATCCTGCGCAAGCGCAGTGGCCAGGTGGCTTCAACCGCTTTGCGCTGGCCGGCGCTGCTCGCCTGGCTGGGCGGGGTCAGCACCTACCATCTGCTGGCCAATCTGTATCCGGACGTGGGTGCCACCCTGCCGGCGCTGGTCCTGGCAGGGTTGCTGCAGCTGGTGCTGGGCCGGGCTTTCAGTTACGGCCGGGAAACAGCTCGGGTTTGATGATGCCGTTCAGGCGAGGGTAGGGGATCTTCAGTTCGACATGGCCCAGCGCGTAAGGCGCAATGGTGCTGGTTTCGTACTTGAGGATCACCCCGCCGTAGGTCAGCGCCACGTTCTGGGTTTTCTGGAACGGCCAGCTCTTGACGAACTCCGGCTCCTGATCGAGCTTGGTGCTGATCAGCCAGCTGTTGTGCGCCACTTGCGCGGCTTTCCAGAATGCTTCTTCCTGCCCCGGCACCAACATGTCGGACAACGTCAGCACTTTATGCTGCTGGCGCGAGTAGTTGATGAAACCCCTCCCCGGCGTGCCATGGGCGCCGCCGGTGTCCAGGTAGCTGGACAATTCGATGATCACCAAGCCGTCATGCTGCTCACGTACCTTGGCCTGCAGATAGCTGCTGTTGCGCGGGCCGGCGGTGCGCAAAAACTCTTCGCGATAGGCCGCCAGGGTCGGTGCCACCGGCGCGTCGGGCGAGGTGCGGGTCATTTGCAGCAGGCGCTTTTCGATGATGCCGTCCAGTGCAGGCTCGTCCGGAAAGTGCAGGGTGTCGATGTTGACCAGCGGGCATTCCGGGTTGCTGCAACCGGGCTTGAGTTGCTCGGAAGCGTCGCGGGTGGTTTCCAGCGGCGTCCGGTAGTTGGGCTGGAACAGGCTCGCGCAAGCGCCCAGGGTCAGGGCGATGGCGGCCACGGAGGCGATTTTGAAAAGCGACATGGGCGTCCTTTCTGAAACAGGGGAAGGCAAAAAGTTACCGGCTTCGACTCTCAACAAAGCAATCAGTTCGCCACTAAGCTAATTAGAGAGGGTTTCGCCTTCACCGTCCATCCCGCTGACGGGAAAGGGGCTGCATCAAACATCACGGGCGCGTTAGGATGGCGCGAAGTCGAGGCCCAGGAAAAAAGGAACCTCGAACAGGATTCGCAGTAACGAGGATTGTCATGACGGATTTTGCCAACGCCATTCCGACCGCCGTTGATATCGTGCGGCGCGAAAAATGCTACGAGGGCTTCTACAAACTCGAACGCGTGCACTTGCGCCACGAATTGTTCGCCGGGGGCATGAGCCGTGAGATCAATCGTGAAGTGTTCGTGCGCCATGATGCGGTCTGCATGCTGCCTTACGATCCGCAGCGCGATGAAGTGGTGCTGATCGAGCAGTTTCGCGTCGGCGCCATGGGCAAGACCGACAACCCGTGGCTGATCGAACTGGTCGCTGGTCTGATCGACAAGGATGAAGTGCCGGAAGCAGTTGCTCACCGCGAAGCGCAGGAGGAAGCTGGGCTGGAAATCGGGGCGCTCTGGCCGATGCTCAAATATTTTCCATCGCCGGGCGGCAGTAACGAGTTCGTGCATTTGTACCTGGGGCGTTGTGACACCACCGGGGTTGGCGGCCTGCATGGGCTGGAGGAAGAGGCAGAAGACATCCGCGTCACGGTCTGGGCTTTCGAAGATGCCCTGCAAGCCGTGCGCGACGGGCGTATTGCCAACGCGGCGAGCATCATTGCCTTGCAATGGCTGGCTTTGAACCGCGTTGAAGTGAGGGGGTTATGGTCGTAAACAAGCTGCGCGATCGCTATCGGGTAGATCTGGTGGGGCTGCAAGCGTCCTGCGAGGCGAACTACGCGCGCCTGATGCGACTGCTGCCGGACATGCGCAGCGAGCCTGCTGCGCGGCGCATCGCCGTGACCCATGGCGACCAGATGCTCGGCGTGCTGGCCCTGGAGGTACTGCTGACCTGTCCTTACACCACGACCCTGCAAGTGCGCCAGGAACACAGCCTGCCGTGGCTGCCGGTGCCGCAACTGGAAGTGCAGGTCTATCACGATGCACGCATGGCCGAAGTGGTCAGCGCCGAACATGCACGACGCTTTCGCGGCATCTATCCTTACCCGAACGCCTCGATGCACCAGCCGGACGAAAAGGCCCAGCTGAACATGTTTCTGGGCGAATGGCTGAGCCATTGCCTGGCGCTGGGGCATGAGTACGAAGTAGTACGTTAACTGCGAAGCGCAGTTGTGAACTGCGTCAGGTTCACGGATTTCCCCTTTCGATCGTCCCCCAGCATAATTGCGGCACTTACCCATTCCCGTGATCACGCCCTGGGAGAACGCCTTGCCGAGCGTATCCACATTGACCACCGCCGATCCGGCGTTGCTGGTGCAACTCTCCGACAGCCATCTGTTTGCCGAAGCGGACGGTACGCTGCTGGGCATGAACACCCGCGATAGCCTGCAAAAGGTCATCGAACTGGTGCGCGCGCAACAGCCGCAGATCGATTTGATCCTGGCCACGGGTGATCTGTCCCAGGATGGGACGCTTGCGTCCTACCGGCAATTTCGCGAGATGACGAGCCAGTTGGATGCGCCGGCGCGCTGGATTCCCGGCAATCACGATGAGCCGCAGATCATGGCCGAGGCGGCGGTGCAGAGCGCTTTGCTCGAACCGGTGGTGGATATCGGCAACTGGCGGGTCACGATGCTCGATTCGGCGGTGCCGGGCTCGGTGCCGGGGTATTTGCAGGATGAACAGCTGCAGTTGCTCGCGCGTTCATTGAGCGAAGCACCGGAACGCCATCATCTGGTGTGCTTCCACCATCACCCGGTGCCCATCGGTTGTGCCTGGATGGAACCTATTGGCTTGCGCAATCCCGAGGCGCTGTTCGCCGTGCTGGACCGTTTCGAACAGGTGCGCGCGGTTTTGTGGGGGCATGTGCACCAGGAAATCGATCAGATGCGCAACGGCGTACGTTTGATCGCCTCACCCTCGACCTGCATCCAGTTCGAGCCGGGCAGCGAGGATTTCAAGGTCGGGGAACAGGCACCGGGCTATCGCTGGTTGCGACTGCTGCCCGATGGGGGGCTTGAAACCGGGGTAGAGCGGGTCACCGGGTTCGATTTCACTGTGGATTACGGTTCCAGCGGCTACTGATTTTTCATTTTTCTGGAAAACCGGGGCGCGGCCTTCGCGAGCAAGCCCGCTCCCACATTGGATCTGCGTCATTCACAAATCCCCTGTGGGAGCGAGCTTGCTCGCGATGACGTCTTCAAAGACACCTCGAATTTCGCGGATATCCCCGATTCCCCAGAGTCCCTGTAAACTCCGCCTCTTTAGCCGACGCACAGGGAACTCAAATGTCCGGTTCGATCCTTTACATCCACGGCTTCAACAGCTCGCCGTTGTCGAAGAAGGCCTGCCAGTTGGTCGAGGTGATGGAACGTCTGGGCCTGAGCGAACAGTTGCGCGTTCCGGCATTGCACCACCACCCGCGCCAGGCTATCGAGCAGCTGGAGCAGGCGATCGCCGAACTGGGACGGCCACTGCTGGTCGGCAGCTCCCTCGGCGGCTACTATGCCACTCACCTGGCCGAGCGCCATGGCTTGAAAGCCCTGTTGATCAACCCTGCCGTCAGCCCGCACCGGATGTTCGACGGCTATCTGGGGACGCAGAAAAACCTGTATACCGAAGAGGCCTGGGAATTGACCCACGACCACGTGACGGCCCTGGCCGAACTGGAAGTGCCGGCACCCCAGGATCCGCAGCGTTATCAGGTATGGTTGCAGACAGCTGACGAAACGTTGGACTATCGTCTCGCCCAGCAGTATTACCGGGCATGCGCCTTGCGTATCCAAGCCGGTGGCGACCACAGTTTCCAGGGTTTTGCCGCGCGATTGCCGGCCATGTTGAGTTTTGCCGGCATCGGCGCCGATTTGTATCAGGCAATCGATTTCACCGCATTGTGAGCGATAGCCCCATGAATTCTTTTTTCACCGAACACTGACGACGAGACCCCATGGCCACTCCCAGCGCTAGCTCTTATAACGCCGACGCCATCGAAGTCCTCTCGGGCCTCGACCCGGTGCGCAAACGCCCCGGCATGTACACCGACACCAGTCGGCCGAACCACCTTGCCCAGGAAGTCATCGACAACAGCGTCGACGAAGCCCTGGCCGGGCATGCCTCATCGGTACAGGTGATCCTGCATGCCGACCATTCGCTGGAAGTCAGCGATGACGGCCGTGGCATGCCGGTGGACATTCACCCCGAGGAAGGTGTTTCGGGCGTCGAGTTGATCCTCACCAAGCTTCATGCCGGTGGCAAGTTTTCCAACAAGAACTACCAGTTCTCCGGCGGTTTGCACGGGGTGGGTATTTCCGTGGTCAACGCCTTGTCCACCGAAGTGCGGGTGCGGGTCAAGCGTGACGGCAACGAGTACCAGATGACCTTCAAGGATGGCTACAAGGCCACCGAACTGGAGATCGTTGGCACTGTTGGCAAACGCAACACCGGCACCAGTGTGTTCTTCGCACCGGATCCGAAATACTTCGACTCCCCGAAATTCTCCATCAGCCGCCTCAAGCACGTGCTCAAGGCCAAGGCCGTGTTGTGCCCGGGGCTGCTGGTCAGCTTTGAAGACAAGGCCACCGGCGAGAAAGTCGAATGGCATTACGAAGACGGCCTGCGTTCCTACCTGGTGGATGCGGTCAGCGAATTCGAGCGCCTGCCGGAAGAGCCGTTCTGCGGCAGCCTGGCCGGTAATAAGGAAGCGGTGGATTGGGCGCTGCTGTGGCTGCCAGAAGGTGGCGACGCGGT
Organism: Pseudomonas sp. GNP012; assembly: GCF_054343835.1. Taxonomy (NCBI): domain Bacteria; kingdom Pseudomonadati; phylum Pseudomonadota; class Gammaproteobacteria; order Pseudomonadales; family Pseudomonadaceae; genus Pseudomonas; species Pseudomonas sp. GNP012. The sequence continues at coordinate 5,990,273 of NZ_JBTGUU010000001.1, forward strand.
ACAGGAAAGCTACGTCAACCTGATCCCGACCGCCCAGGGCGGTACCCACGTCAACGGCTTGCGCCAAGGCCTGCTCGACGCCATGCGCGAGTTCTGCGAATTCCGCAGCCTGCTACCGCGCGGCGTGAAGCTGGCGCCGGAAGACGTCTGGGAACGTATCGCCTTCGTGCTGTCGATGAAGATGCAGGAGCCGCAATTCTCCGGCCAGACCAAGGAGCGCCTGTCGTCCCGTGAGGCGGCGGCGTTCGTCTCCGGTGTGGTCAAGGATGCGTTCAGCCTGTGGCTCAACGCTCACCCGGAAACCGGCATGCTGCTGGCGGAACTGGCGATCAACAACGCCGGCCGTCGCCTCAAGGCCAGCAAGAAGGTCGAGCGCAAACGCATTACCCAGGGCCCGGCGCTGCCGGGCAAGCTGGCCGACTGTGCCGGACAGGACCCGATGCGTTCCGAGCTGTTCCTGGTGGAGGGTGATTCCGCCGGTGGCTCGGCCAAGCAGGCGCGGGACAAAGAGTTCCAGGCGATCCTGCCGTTGCGCGGCAAGATCCTCAACACCTGGGAAGTTGACGGCAGCGAAGTGCTGGCCAGCCAGGAGGTGCACAACATCGCCGTGGCGATCGGTGTCGATCCGGGTGCGGCCGACATGAGCCAACTGCGCTACGGCAAGATCTGCATCCTCGCCGACGCCGACTCCGATGGTCTGCACATCGCGACCTTGCTGTGCGCCTTGTTCGTCCAGCACTTCCGCCCGCTGGTGGATGCCGGTCACGTCTACGTGGCCATGCCGCCGCTGTACCGCATCGACCTGGGCAAGGAAATCTACTACGCCCTGGACGAAGCCGAACGCGACGGCATCCTCGATCGTCTGGTAGCCGAGAAGAAACGCGGCAAACCACAGGTCACCCGATTCAAGGGCCTGGGTGAAATGAACCCGCCGCAGCTGCGTGAAACCACCATGGACCCGAACACTCGGCGTCTGGTGCAACTGACGCTGGAAGATTTCGAGGCTACCTCGGAAATGATGGACATGCTGCTGGCGAAGAAACGCGCCGGTGACCGCAAGACCTGGCTGGAGTCCAAGGGCAACCTGGCCGAGGTGCTGGGCTGATGCGTCTGGGCTTTGCCCTGGCCTGTGCGTTGCTGCTGACGTCGATTACGGTATCTGCCGAGCCGGCGCCACAGCTGCGCGTGTTGTCCGGGCATGTCATCGATGGCATGCCCGGTGGCAACCTGTCCGGGCTGGCGCAGTGCGGCAATGACTTGTGGGCAGTTTCCGACCGCGACGATGATCAGATCTACCGCCTCGATACCCGCGAATCCGTGTGGCAGGCACAAACGGTGCACATTGATGTACCACCGGTGCCTGACAGCGGTTTGCCCTGGGGGCTGAAGTCTCGTGTCTGGGGGGCTTCGTTCGTGCGTGGCGGCGATCTGGACTTCGAAGGCATCACCTGCGACAGCGTCGGCAATCGCTACATCGTCAGCGAAGGCCATGCCGCTGTCTTGCAAGTGCCGCCAACGGGGCCTGCTACCTGGCTGAAAATTTCGCCGATGATGGTTCGCGAGGCACGGGCCAGAGGTTTGCTGTTGCAATTCAATGCACTGTTCGAAGGGCTGGCGGTCAATCCGGCGGGCGATCAGATGTGGCTCGCCGCCGAGCGTAAAGGTCGCGGACTGCTGATGATCAAACGCAAGCAGACGTTGTGGGATTGCGACGGTGGCTGCGTGCTGCTGAGCGAGGCGGGCATGGAAATGCAACCCGAGCAGTTTCCCCGCGCCAGAGCTGTCTCGCGGGATTTCTCTGACCTGTCGCTGTTCAACGGCAAGCTGTTCACCCTTGAGCGCAACGCCTATCAGATTTGTCGCCGGGATCCGCAGACGGCCAGGGTCGAGCGCTGCTGGTCGTACGCCGCCGAGTTATTGCAGGAAAACCGTCGTTATCCACAGGACTACGGGTTGGAAGAAGCGTTGATCGTGGATGCCGATGGTGCCTGGATTGGTGTCGACAATAACTTCGGTGCGCGCGCCGATGGTGAAGTGCGTCCGGTGGTCTGGCGCTTCGCGGCGCCGGACGGTGGCTGGAGTGCCAGACTGTGAAGCAGCAAACGCCGGGGCGGCGCATCGGTCGGGTGTTCATGGTGCTGGCCTGGTGCGCAGCGCTGTTTCTGGCCACACGCTTTTTCGGCCACTGGGAAGCGCGGCAGCAAAATCCGAACGTGGTGGTCAGCTCGGAGCAGGGCGAAGGTTTCATCGAGGTGAAACTGGTCAGCAATGTGCAGGGGCATTTCGTTGCCAGCGGCCAGATCAACGGCCAGCCGGTGGACTTCATGCTTGATACCGGGGCGACCGATGTGTCGATTCCGGCGGACCTGGCCAGGCGTTTGAAGCTCGAAGAAGGATTCGGCGTGACCCTGAGCACGGCCAATGGCCTGAGCCAGGGCTATCGCACCCGTATTGAACGGCTGCAACTGGGCGACATCGTGCTGCGGGATGTGCGCGCACTGGTGGCCCCGGGGCTGCATGGCGATCAGGTGTTGCTCGGCATGAGCGCACTGAACAAACTTGAATTTACCCAGCGCGGTGGCACCATGCTGCTGCGCCAGACAACGAACCGATGAGGCCCGCATGAGCGACTCCCTTGATCTCAGCCTGGACGGTGTAGAACGCCGGTCACTGGCTGACTTCACCGAAAATGCCTACCTCAACTACTCCATGTACGTGATCATGGACCGTGCCTTGCCGCATATCGGCGACGGTCTGAAACCGGTACAGCGGCGTATCGTCTACGCCATGAGCGAGCTGGGGCTGGACGCCGATTCCAAGCACAAGAAATCGGCGCGTACCGTCGGTGACGTGCTCGGTAAATTCCACCCCCACGGCGACTCGGCCTGCTACGAAGCCATGGTCCTGATGGCCCAGCCGTTCAGCTACCGCTACACGCTGGTCGACGGCCAGGGCAACTGGGGTGCGCCGGATGATCCCAAGTCCTTCGCCGCCATGCGTTACACCGAAGCGCGGCTGTCGCGTTATTCCGAAGTGCTGCTCAGCGAGCTGGGCCAGGGCACGGCGGACTGGGGGCCGAACTTCGATGGCACGCTGGACGAGCCGCTGGTCCTGCCGGCCCGTTTGCCGAACATCCTGCTCAACGGCACCACCGGCATCGCCGTGGGCATGGCCACCGACGTGCCGCCGCACAACCTGCGCGAAGTCGCCACGGCGTGCGTGCGTTTGCTCGATGAGCCCAAGGCCACGGTCGAACAGCTCTGCGAACACATCCAGGGCCCGGATTACCCGACCGAAGCGGAAATCATCACCCCGCGCGCCGACCTGCTGAAAATCTACGAAACCGGTCGCGGCTCGGTGCGCATGCGCGCCGTGTATCACATCGAAGACGGCGACATCATCGTCACCGCGTTGCCGCATCAGGTCTCGGGCGCCAAGGTGCTGGAGCAGATCGCCGCGATGATGCAGGCCAAGCCGTCCAAGGCCCCGCAAATCGCCGACCTGCGCGACGAATCCGATCACGAAAACCCGTGCCGGATCGTGATCATTCCGGGGGCGCGCAAAAACTTCGACCACGATGCCTTGATGCAACACCTGTTCGCCAGCACCGAGCTGGAGTCGAGCTACCGGGTCAACATCAACATCATCGGTCTGGACGGCAAACCGCAGCTGAAAAACCTGCGCGCGCTGCTGGTCGAATGGCTGGAGTTCCGGGTGCAGACCGTGCGTCGTCGCCTGCAATTCCGCCTCGACAAGGTTGAGCGTCGCCTGCACCTGTTGGACGGTTTGCTGATTGCCTACCTCAACCTGGATGAAGTGATCCACATCATCCGTACCGAGGAACAGCCACGGGCCAAACTGATCGAACGCTTCGCCCTGAGCGAGATCCAGGCCGACTACATCCTCGACACCCGTTTGCGTCAGCTGGCGCGACTGGAAGAGATGAAGCTGCGTGCCGAGCAGGATGAACTGCTCAAGGAACAAGCCAAGCTGCAAGCCCTGCTGAGCAGCGAAGCCAAGTTGAAGAAACTGGTGCGCACCGAGCTGATCAAGGACGCCGAAACCTACGGCGACGACCGTCGTTCGCCGATTGTCGAGCGCGCCGAGGCCAAGGCCCTGACCGAACATGATCTGCTGCCGAACGAGAAAGTGACGGTCGTACTGTCGGAAAAGGGCTGGATTCGTTCCGCCAAAGGCCACGAGATCGATGCCACCGGGCTTTCCTACAAGGCCGGGGACGGTTTCAAGGCGCTGGCCGCCGGGCGCTCCAACCAGTTTGCCGTGTTTATCGACTCCACCGGTCGCAGTTATTCGGTAGCGGCCCATACCTTGCCGTCGGCCCGTGGCCAGGGCGAACCGCTGACCGGTCGCCTGACGCCGCCGCCGGGAGCGAGTTTCGAATGCGTGCTGATGCCCGAGGACGACGCGCTGTACGTGATCGCCTCCGACGCCGGCTACGGTTTCGTGGTCAAGGGCGAGGACCTGCAAGCCAAGAACAAGGCGGGCAAGGCCCTGTTGAGCCTGCCGAACAACGCCAAGGTCATGCTGCCGCGCCCTGTGGCCGATCGTGAGCAGAACTGGCTGGCGTCGGTGACGACCGAAGGTCGCCTGTTGATCTTCAAGATCAGCGACCTGCCACAATTAGGGAAAGGCAAAGGCAACAAGATCATCGGGATTCCCGGTGAGCGAGTGGCCAGTCGCGAAGAGTATGTGACGGACATCGCCGTATTGCCGGACGGTGCAACATTGGTGTTGCAGGCTGGGAAACGTACCTTGTCACTGAAAGCGGACGACCTCGAACACTACAAGGGTGAACGTGGCCGTCGTGGCAACAAACTGCCGCGTGGCTTCCAGCGGGTAGATGCGCTGCTCGTCGAAAACCTCAATTAGGCGACATAGAAGCGCCGAACTACGAATTAACCCGTAGTTCGGCGCTTTGCGCTGGAGTCGGAACGCATATTCACGGATGATATGGCCTTTCAAGCGCCGGCACTGCCGCGCGTTCTTCATATTTATTGAGTATTTTCACTGTGATCAGCCTTTTATTGATCACCTGGATGGGACGATGACTGCTCTGCGCCTTCCTTTTATTCTTATGCTCGCCGGCGTTCTTGGCCTGGCGGGTTGCAGCGTTCACCAACCGGTGTCGTTGTATCAGCTGGACGCTGGAAACCCTGTTCAGCCTGCACAGAACGCGGGCATGGCGGTATTGTTGGGCCCGGTCACCGTGGCCGACTACCTGCAGCGCGAAACCCTGTTGCAGCGTCAGCCGGATGGCAGCTTGCAAGCATCGACCGACGGTCGTTGGGCCGGCAGCCTTTCGTCGGATATCGATCAGTTGCTGCTGCGTCAGGTCGCAGGTCACCTGGACAGCCAGCGCGTAGTGCTCGCCCCGGCAACATTGGGGTTCACCCCGGACGTTCAGGTGCTGCTGACCATCACGCGCCTTGATTCGGGTGCAAAACAACCGGCGATCCTCGATGCGCAATGGCGCCTGATCGACCGTCGCGGGCAGGTCCGTGATAATCGCATCATCCATTTGCAGGAACAGCATGCCGGTAGTACGGCGGCTCAGGTCCAGGCACAGGGCGTGTTGTTGCAACGCCTGGCCGAGCAATTGTCGGTGGCGCTCAAGCCACTGGCCAATCAGCCACCGATCGCCGAAGTCCCGCGTAAAGCGCCAGCCAAGGCGGCTGCACCTGCGGTAGAACAGGAAAAGCAGCCGAAGATCCCGATGGCCGCGCCTATTCGTACGGATATGGAAGTGTTCCGCTTCTAAGCCAGAGCTGAAGCTGTTCCCTCAATAAAGCCCGCCTTGTGCGGGCTTTATTGTTTCTGCCGGCTGGCGATCTCTAGTGTGGCTGGTGGCCTCATCGCGAGCAGGCTCGCTCCCACAGGGGATCTTCAGTGAGCACTCCGTTGTGGTAAACCCGGATCAATTGTGGGAGCGAGCCTGCTCGCGAAGGCGTAGGTGCAGACAACAAAAAAGCCCGCAGACGATCACTCATCTGCGGGCTTCATTGTGGTCGGGCCTAAGGTTTAAGCCCGGCGCTCGTGCATCCGCGCCAGTTGCCGTTCAAGCATCGATGGATACGGCTCCATCAACCGTTCCACGCAGCATGCACCTTCAGGGCTGGCAATCGGGCGGATCCGTGCGCGCTGACGGATCAAGGCGTCGTCGCTGATCTTGCGTTCCACCAGCAGCAGGTTGCGGCTGTGTTGCGACAGGGCCAGGGCGTCCTGGGCAGGGTCGGTCAGCAGCAGGTCGATCTGGCTCAGGCCGAACAGTTCGTCTCCCAGGGTCAGGCCCAACTGCAATTGCAGGGTGATGCCGCTGTCCGCGACTTCGATCTGCAACTGGTGGCCCAGGGCCCGCAACAGCTCGCCACAGCAAATGGCGTTGGTCAGGTAATCGTCGCCGCTGTCTTCAGTGTGGAACAGCATCAGCGTGCTGCCATCGTTCAATGTCTCCACTTCGCCTTGATACAGCGATGCGGCCTGGTCGAGGCAATCGCGATAACGCTCCAGCAGTTCTTCAAGGCGCGCCCGCGGCAGGCGGCGCAGTTGCTCCTGGGAACCCAGTTGCACCGCCAGTACCGCGCTGTGTTGTGGCACGCTCGGCGTAGCCTTGCGAATCACCGGTTGCGGGGTGCTGTCCAGCGACTCGTCGCGCAGGTCGGCGAACGGGTCTTCGTCATCGTCGTCTTCGACGGTGCTGACGATCTGCCGTGGCGCTGGCTTGAGCGCCGCTACCGGGCGGCTCTCGTCGAAACTCGGATCGCGCAGGTTACGGACTTCGAAGGCCGGGTCGACCTCGTCATCGGCCTCGTCGAATTCCGGCTCCGGTTCCGGCACAGGGGCAGGCTCCGGGGCGAAGTTGGCGTGCAGCTGACGCGCCAGGTCGCCGATTTCGTCCTGGCGGTCGGTGGCCGGGGTGTATTCATCGATATTGCGCAGCCACACCCGCAATTGCAGCAGGGGCGTTGAGAGATACCGCCCCATGCGCAGGCTCAGGGCCAGGGACAGGGCCAGCAGGATGGCGCTGAGGATGCCCATGCTTTGCAGGCTGATGGTCATCGGCTGCTGGAATTGGTCCATGTCCAGACTTATGCGCAATTGCCCGGCGGTCACGTCCTGGAAGGTGATCTTGCTCTGGTACATGCCTTCGGCTTCGCCCAGCAGGCCATGCTTGGGACGCTGGCCGGATTCGGCAAGGATGCGGTTGTCCGGACTGTAGATGGCGGCGTGGGCCACCAGCTTGTTCTTGGTCAGGTTATTGAGCAGCACATTGAGGCTGAGGATGTCGTTGGACACCAACAGCTCCGTGGCCGAAGTGGCCGTCTGCGTTGTCAGGCTTTCGCCCAGCGCATCCGCCTGCTCATGCATGGCCTGCTTGAATTGCAGGCCCATCACGCCGGCATAGATGACCAGGGCCAGGGCGACCAGGATCACGTTATGGCTGGCGATGCGCAATGCAATCGGTACACGGCGGTGGCGCAGTGCCCGGAAGATCAGCAGGAAGAAGTTATCGGTTTTTACTGGCGTAGGCCGGTTCACTTGAGCTCGGCTCTTTTGTCCGTGAAGTTGACGCGCAGTATAGCGACAGGCCCTAGACCGTCAAAGCGCTCACGGTGCCCGATGGTCACTGAAAGTGGGTAGAATGCGGTTTTTTTCCACCTGCGGGGGTGCGCCTTGCGCGAAATCGTCCTGATAAACATCACGGGAGTCGACCGTCCGGGTCTGACTGCGGCCATTACCGGCGTTCTGGCCCAGGGTGGTGTGAACATTCTCGACATCGGTCAGGCGGTGATCCACGACACCTTGTCGTTCGGCATCCTGGTTGAAATTCCCGACACCGAGCAAGGCAAGTCCGTGCTCAAGGACATCTTGTTCAAGGGCTACGAGCTCGATCAACAGGTGCGTTTCACACCGGTGTCCGAACAGGATTACCAGCAGTGGGTCGGCAACCAGGGCAAAAAGCGCCACATCGTGACCCTGTTGACCCGCAAGGTGACAGCCGGGCAGTTGCAGGCCGTGAGTTCGATCACCGCCAAATATGGCCTGAACATTGACCACATCGATCGTCTGTCCGGGCGCATGCCGCTGGACACCCCGGCCGACAAGGGCAAGGGCTGCATCGAGTTTTCCGTGCGTGGCGAGGCGGCTGATCCGCAGGCGCTGCGGGCCGAATTCCTCAGTGTCGCCCAGGAACTGAACGTCGACATCGCCTTCCAGGAAGATTCGCTGTTCCGTCGCAATCGTCGCCTGGCGGTGTTCGACATGGACTCGACCCTGATCGAAGCCGAAGTGATCGACGAACTGGCCAAGGCGGCTGGCGTGGGTGACAAGGTTTCGGAAATCACTGAGCGGGCGATGGCCGGCGAACTGGACTTCCGCGCCAGCTTCAAGGAGCGCCTGGCCTTGCTCAAAGGTCTGGACGTCAATGTGCTGGATTCCATCGGTGCTTCGTTGCGCCTGACCGAAGGCGCGGAAACCCTGTTCGCCGAACTCAAGCGCCTGGGCTACAAGACCGCGATCCTGTCGGGCGGCTTCACCTACTTCGCCAAGCAACTGCAGGCCAAGCTGGGGATCGACTACGTGTTTGCCAACGAACTGGAAGTGGTCGACGGCAAAGTCACCGGCGTAGCGGTCGAGCCGATTGTCGATGCGCAGCGCAAGGCGGATTTGCTGAAGGAACTGGCACACAAGGAAGGCTTGCGCCTGGAGCAGACCATTGCGGTCGGTGACGGTGCCAATGACTTGCCGATGCTGGCGATTGCCGGGTTGGGCGTAGCGTTCCGCGCCAAGCCGCTGGTCAAGCAGTCGGCCAAGCAGGCCATTTCGACGCTGGGCCTGGATGGCGTGCTGTACCTGCTGGGCTTCCGCGATCGCGACGGACAGCTGTAACGCCGCAAAACACCTGTAGGAGCGAGCTTGCTCGCGATGGTCGCCAACGATGACGCGGGCTTTCTGAATACCCGCGTCGTTCTCAGGTTCATCGCGAGCAGGCTCGCTCCTACAGTGAATGGCGGTGTCTATCAGGCCTTTGGCGAACCCATGCCCTGACCCATCTGCACCGCTGTACCGGCAGTCATTTCTTCAGCCCACTTCACCTGATCCGGCCCGAACAGCACGACAGCGGTCGAACCCAGTTTGAAGCGGCCCAGTTCCGCACCTTTTTCCAGATGGATCGGCGCGCGAGCGGCTTCGTCGTAGCGGAAGGTTTTCAGCTCGCGTTTCGGCGGCGTGACCAGGCCGGCCCAGACGGTTTCAATCGAAGCCACGATCATCGCGCCCACCAGCACCACGGCCATCGGCCCGCGCTCGGTGTCGAAAATGCACGCTACGCGCTCGTTGCGGGCGAACAGTTCCGGAACGTTTTCAGCGGTGGTCTGGTTGACCGAGAACAGACGGCCCGGGATGTAGACCATCTCGCGCAGGGTGCCGGCCAGCGGCATGTGCACGCGGTGGTAGTCCTTCGGCGACAGGTAGATGGTCGCGAAGTCACCGCCCATGAACGGCGCAGCATTCGCCGCATCGCCACCCAACAGTTCCAGCACGCTGAAACTGTGGCCCTTGGCCTGGAAAACACGACCGTGCTCGATCGGGCCGAGCTGGCTGATCGCGCCGTCGGCCGGGCAGAGGATCGCGCCCGGAGTTTCGTCCAACGGACGGGCACCGTCTTTCAGTGCGCGGGTGAAGAACGCGTTGAAGTGCTCGTAGGCAGTCAGGTCTTCGACCAGCGCCTGGGACATGTCCACCTGATAGCGCTTGGCGAACCAGGCGGTAAAGGCATTCTTGAACCAGCGCACGCGGCATTCGGCGATGCAGCCGGCCAGTCGCGAGAGCAAGTTGTGGGGCAGCAGGTACTGGCCGAGGAGAAACAGACGCTTGTTCATTAACAGTCCTTAAAAATCTTAAATTTCTACCGGGGTATCGGGATGGTTGCCCCATTCGCCCCAAGAGCCGGCGTAGCCCTTGACCCGCGGATAACCGAGGGACTTGGCCACCAGATAGGTGAAGCCAGAACGGTGGTGGGTCTGGCAGTGGGTAATCACTTCTTTGTCTTTGCTGATCCCGAGTTTTTCGAGGATCTGCGGCATGTCGGTGCGGATGCGCAGCTGGCGTGCCCGATCCATGCCGGAGGTCCATTCGAAATTGACCGCGCCGGGAATGTGCCCGCCCTTGGCCGCCAGGACTTTCTCGCCGGAATACTCCAGCGGCCCGCGTGCGTCCCAGATGGCCAGGTCGGCAGCGCCGAGCCGGCTTTGCAGGTATTCGCGGGTGGCGGTGGGTTCATCGTGCAAGGTCAGAGAAACCGGGCCACCCACGGCTGGGGGGATCTGGATCGACATGGGCAAACCTTCTGCCAGCCAGGCCGTCAGGCCGCCGTCGACATAGTGGTACTTGCTGTGGCCGATGACATCCAGCAGCCAGATGAAGCGTCCAGCCCAACCGCCGCCTTCGTCGTCATACACCACGTAGACCGCATCGGGATTGTGTCCCAGCTCGCCAAACAGCGTTTCGAGCGCTGCCTGCGGGGGCATCAGTCCCGGGGCGGGGGCCTGCCCCAGTTGCGTGCGTTTCGGATCGACAAAGCGCGCGCCGGGAATGTGTCCCTCGGCGTAGCGGGCGGGACTGGTCAAGTCCACCAGAATCAGTTCGCGGGCGTCGAGGCGAGGGAGCAAGTCGCTCGGCTCGATCACCAGCGGCAAGCCAGAGAAGTCAGACATGTGAGGTCTCCAGAGCACAAAAGGGAGGATTGTAGCGCAGCCTTATTGGCCGCGGTGGCTAAAGCTATGCAGGGCTTTTTCGATGCACTGCGCGGTTTTGCCGAAGGCCTGTACGGAAATTTCCGAAAACGGCCCGCCGCCCTGGTCCGCCACGACGATCATGATCACCCGGCCATTATTGACCAGCGAGCGCAGCAGCAGGTGTTCGCCGCTGAACTGCGAACGCAGGCTGTTGGGCAGCAGGGCCGAGAATTGCGCGTTGTTGGCCGGCGTCAGGCGGACCTGGGCCTGTTGCGCGAGCAGGCGTTGCAACACGTTGCTCTGGCTGACCACGAAGTTCAGCCCGGCTGTCTCCTTCGCCAGGCCGGCCGTCTGGTGCACACGCAGGTTGGCATGGGTACGGTCGGCCATCAGGATCATCACCCTACGCATGCCGCAGGCCACGAGGGCGTCCCGGGCGGCGATGGTCAAGTGCATGGCGTTGGTGAAGCGACTCGGCTCGACCAGCAATTCGGCGCATTGCTTGCGCCATTTCGCCAGATCTTCGGCAGTGGGTGCCGCGGCTGGTAGCAAACCTGCGTGGACACGGTTCATGCCCCACGGCCAGATCAGCGATTCGGCGGGGTGCCAGAGGTCGGGCATGGCGTGATGGCGCGCGCTGTTGGCGGCTTGCTGGTGCAGTTGTTGTTGCACCTCATCCATTGGCATTTGCAGGTAAAGGCTGGTCAGGTACTGCCAGCGTTCACTGTGCGGGCTGTCCCAGGCGTGTTGTGCCGACAGCGCCAGCCCGTTGGCCAGCAGCACCGTATTGGCCGGTTGATTGAGCCAGCGGCGCAGGGTCGGATCGTCATCCAGGCGGTTCCGCTGGCGCAACGGGTGCTCGCTGTCTCGGGCGATGCGCAGGACTTTCACCAGCTCCCGCTGCTCGGTGAGCAATAGTCGATAGCCCTGTTGCACCCAGATCGGCAAGCGCCAGACCTCCACCAGCGCCTGGCCGATGTCCAGCAGGCGTACGCCAAACAGTTGCATTTCGACTTTACGTGCCGACTCACCTTTATGGATGACCCGCAGTTCCCAGTCTTCGAGCAGTTTTGGATGGGTCAGCGCCAAAGGCCACAGGGGCGAAAGAAACAGCAGGCTACCCCAGTGGATGTCCTGCCACAGGCGCGCCAGGCGACTGGCAAAAAAACCATTGGCCTGTTGTGTGGCGTGCTGGCTGATCATCTGCAGCTGACGCAAGGCTTTGGGGATTTCGGACTGGGGTTCGGCGGGCAGGCGTGCGAGCAGCTCTTCGGCGCGCTTCAAGCCGAGGCGATTGATCGCTATCTCGAGGTTTTCCGCCGGCTCGGCCATACCGCCGTGGGTGTGCCGGTTGGCTTCGCGAATCACGCTCAAGGCCAGGGCGGGGCTGCCTTGCATGAGGTCGGCGATATCGCGTAGCGAGCTGCGATTGTCGCGGATGGCCTTGCAGACCCGGTCGTGGCTGGCTTGCGGAACCGGCAGGCGCACGCCATCGAGCAGCTTGACCCAGCCTTCGAGCGTCGTCGGTTTTGGTGTTGGAACGTTCGTTTCGTTAACCATGGTGGGAGGCGATCATCGTCAACAATACCTGTGCCCTGAAGGGGTCAAATTAGCTTTTCGCCTGAACTGGCTATAGTCTGGCGCAGTTTTGCCGATAAGTAGAAGAAGAGATTTTTTAACTTCCGAATATGACCTTGAACCCGACTCAGTAAGTGCTCTCCTAACCTATGGCTAAAATTATCGGCATCATCGTCGTATTCGCGAGCGTGCTCGGCGGATACGTGCTTTCCCACGGCAAGATTGCCGCCCTGATCCAGCCTTTCGAGGTCATGATCATCGGTGGTGCGGCCCTCGGCGCCTTCTTGCAGGCCAACCCCGGCTACATGACGATGCACGTGCTCAAGAAGTCTTTGAGCATGTTCAGTTCGCGTTTCAACCACGCCTTTTACCTTGAAGTGCTGGGCCTGATCTACGAGATCCTCAACAAGAGCCGCCGCGAAGGCATGATGGCCATCGAAGGCGACATCGAAGATGCCGCCGCGAGCCCGATCTTCGCCAAGTACCCGACGGTCCTCAAGGACGAACGCATGACCGCGTTCATCTGTGATTACCTGCGCATCATGTCCTCCGGCAACATGGCCCCGCACGAGCTTGAAGGCCTGTTCGACATGGAGCTGTTCAGCCTAAAGGAAGACCTGGAGCACCCATCCCACGCGGTCAACGGCATCGCCGACGCCATGCCCGGTTTCGGTATCGTCGCGGCGGTACTGGGTATCGTGGTGACCATGGCCTCGCTGGGTGAGGGTGACCAGAAGTCCATCGGCCTGCACGTCGGTGCGGCACTGGTCGGTACCTTCTTCGGTATTCTCGCCGCCTACGGCTTCTTTGGCCCGCTGGCCCATTCCCTGGCCCACGATGCCAAGGAAGAGCTGAACGTCTACGAAGCCATCAAGGCCTCGCTGGTGGCTTCGGCTTCCGGCATGCCGCCATCGCTGGCCGTAGAGTTCGGGCGCAAGGTCCTGTACCCGGCGCACCGTCCAAGCTTCGCCGAGCTGGAACAAGCGGTTCGCGGTCGTTAAGTTATGGAAAATAATCAGCCGATAATCATCAAGCGCGTCAAGCGCATCGCTGGCGGGCATCACGGGGGCGCGTGGAAAATCGCCTTCGCCGACTTCGCCACGGCGATGATGGCGTTCTTCCTGGTGTTGTGGCTGCTGTCCACCGCCACGCCGGAACAGAAGATTGCCATCGCCGGATACTTCAAGGACCCGATCGGCTTTTCCGAAAGCGGCACGCCGTACATCATCGATCTGGGCGGCACGCCGACCCTGGCGCCGGAAAACACCCTCAACCCCGAGGTGAAGTCCCAGCCGCAGCCGGACAAAGTCACCGTCGATGTCGACCAGGTCGAAGGCATGGCCGAGCAGGTCGAAAAGGAGCGCCTCGAGTTGTTGCTGCAGGAACTGCAGAACAAGGTCGAAGAAAACCCGCAGATGCAGAGGTTCAAGGACCAGATCCTGTTCGAAATCACTCAGGACGGCCTGCGTATCCAGATCATGGACGCGGAAAATCGCCCGATGTTCGACTCGGGCTCAGCTCGCTTGAAACCGTATTTCGAAGACATCCTGCTGGCCATGGCCGACACCATCAAGGCGGTGCCGAACAAGATCAGCATCAGCGGCCACACCGATGCCAAGCCATACACCGGCACCGGTGATTTCGGTAACTGGGAACTCTCGGCCAACCGTGCCAACGCCGCACGGCGTGCGCTGGTGGCGGGCAGCTATCCGGATGCACAGGTGGCGCGCGTGGTCGGTTATGCCTCGTCGGCGTTGTTCGATCGCGAGCATCCGTTCAACCCGGTCAACCGCCGTATCGACATCGTGGTGCTGACCAAGAAAGCCCAGCGTGCGATCGAAGGCTCGCAAGGCGCGGAGCCTGCTCCCGATGCGCCTCAAGGTTCGGCTGCACCAGGTGCAGCACCGACCGCACCGGTCGACCCGAACGCATTGCCGGCGGACAAGGAACCGCTGCCGGCCCACGAACTGCGCGAGCGTTTGAATCTGTTTGATGATCCGGCGCCGAAAACGGCTGAACCACCCAGGCAGTGACGTACAAAAAAGCCGACAGCGATGTCGGCTTTTTTGTGCGGCTTTCACTGATTTGGAGGCCGCCAGGGGCATGATCCCCTGTAGGAGCCAGCTTGCTGGCGATGGTCGTCAACGATAACGCGTGCTGTCTGAATCCACTCGGCGTACTGGAGTCCATCGCCAGCAAGCTGGCTCCTACAGATGATGGGGTGAGAGAAACCCCGACCGGTCAAGAGGACGGATCGGGGAGCAGAGTGACTCAGAAGCCGCGGATGATTCGGGACTTGAGGTCGGAGTGGAAGCGATCCGCATTGGACTTGTTGACGCTGCGCACCGACTCGCTACCGGTCACCGAATCCAGTGCCATCGAGCGCTTGAGCGTCGCTTCATTGCGATAGGCATCGATAAAGAAGTCGATGTCCCGGTCGCTGGTCAGCTTCGGCCATTTGTCCAGGTACAGCGGCAGCTCGGTCGGGCCTGTCTTGAACGAGCAGATGCGTCGGTTGGTGATGGTCGCCTCGCCGATTTCGAACGGCACCCACCAGGACAGCGCGGTTTTCTCCGAGACCACTGCCAGCAGGTGCGTGCATTCGCTGATGTTGCGGGTAATCACCCCGGTGATGTCGTCGGTGGTCTGGGATTCGGCATCCAGCACATCGAGGTAGGTCTTGATATTGGCCTGGATCAGGCGCCCGTTGATCTTGACCGCGTGGGCGCGGTCCATGTGGCGGTAGCTGATAAACACTGGCATCAGAAATGTCCCTTGATCGCGAGTTCGCGGTAATAGGCGCCGAGGGCGGTGAGGCGGCAGCCGGTGGAGTGGATGGCGGCGTAGTACATATGCTCGGCGTCCACCGGTTCGATGAGGCTGTGACGGTTGCACTTTTGCAACTGGGCGAAGACGTCGCCGTGCTCCGGGTTGAATTCAGGTTCGGTGGGCTCAAAGCTGGGGGCGAGGGGGTACACCGACTCCGCTTCGGCAAACCATTCGGGGAGTTTGCGCAGGATCTCCTTGGGGATCAGCGGCGACACTTCGCGCAGGGAAATGAACTGCGAGACGTTGGTCTTGAACACCGGGCGCTGTTCCCAGGCGTCGAGGGCATTGTCGACAAACGAATAGAGGCTGCCGGGTGTGATCTTGCCCAGGATGTTCGCTGCTCCGCCGTGCAGGGCCTGGAGCAATAGTCCGGTGAACACGCCGTGTTGCCCGCCCTCCATCGCCGGCTCTTCCTTTTTGCAGGCGGTCAGAATGGTCATGCCCTCGCCGACCACGCTGCCCTCACTGCGCAAGGCGC
Source organism: Pseudomonas sp. GNP012 (assembly GCF_054343835.1). Classification (NCBI taxonomy): domain Bacteria; kingdom Pseudomonadati; phylum Pseudomonadota; class Gammaproteobacteria; order Pseudomonadales; family Pseudomonadaceae; genus Pseudomonas; species Pseudomonas sp. GNP012. The sequence goes on from NZ_JBTGUU010000001.1 coordinate 6,005,912, forward strand.
GCAGTTCGCCGGCCGAGCCGCTCTGGCAACAATCGAGGATGATCACTTTGTTTTTGATCTTCGTGGCCTTGCTCGCCCAGTTGAGAATGTCACTGAGGCGAATCCCGTCCTTGGCGCTCTTGTAATCCTGCGGGATCAACATGCCTTCGTCGGTGTCGGTGTCGAAGCTGCCGTGGCCGGCGAAATACAGCAGCGCGACATTGCAGTCCCCGGAAAACAGTTCGCGGATCTGGTCTTCGAGCTTTTCCCGGCTCAGGTAGTCCTCGGCGGAGGTCAGCACGATGTTCTTGAAGTTCGGATCGCCATTGGCGTCGGTCTTCAGCACGGAAGCCATGGCCATGGCGTCATTGCTGCAACCGCTCAGCCGCGAAACGTGGGTGTAGTCGTTGATGCCGATAAACAGTCCCTTGCGCATGGTTACACCGCCGTGTGCTGGCGAATGGCGCTGATGATGCTGTTGGTGTTCCAGGCACACTCGGCATGTGCCGCCTCACGTACTACCGTGGAAATCCGCTCGGCGCCGAACGGTTTGATCGCAATGATCACCTTGCCCATGCGCTTGGCGATCTCGATTTCCTTGTTGATCCACTTGCTGTAGGTGGAATACATCCCGGCCATGATCAATACCGCCGAACACGGACGGATCTTGTTTTCGATGGCCTCCTCAAGCTGTTTGTCGGTTTTCGCGCCGACAATCGGGTTGTCCGGTGGCACCGAAAAATTCTTGTAGGTGAAACCGGGCTTGGCGTTGAGCAGACGCACGAGATTGTCGTGGGCGTCGGAGTAGTTCCACGAGTGGCTGATGAACAGATGGTAGGTTTGCATGGGTGTCCCTCGGTGTCGCTGGAGTGCGAAGAGGGTTTGAAACTAGGCGATTACAGGGCGGCTACAAGAGGTCGGTGCGGAAAGAGAAATGCCCTACAAGCGAGCGTGCGCACGTCTTACAGAAAGGTCTGACGTTTAAGCGGGGGAAGATCCAGCCGCCGACCACCCCGCGTAAGCCGGGCGGTCGGCACGTCTGTTTAGTAGCCGTTTTCCGGCAGGCTGGCGATGATCGAGCGGTAGCTGTTCATCCGTTGCTGCTGCACGCGGCCATCTTCAAGGGCTTTGAGCAGGGCGCAACCGGGTTCGCGGTCATGCTTGCAGTCGCGGAAGCGGCAGGTGCCCAGCAGGTCGTTGAACTCGATGAAGCCGGCTTCGACGTCGGCACGGCTGACGTGGCCCAGGCCGAACTCACGGATACCCGGGGAGTCGATCAACTCACCGCCGCCTGGGAAGTGGAACAACCGTGCGGTAGTGGTGGTGTGGGTACCTTGGCCGGACAGCTCGGACAGCGGGCCGACGCGGGTTTCGACATCCGGCAGCAGGCTGTTGACCAGCGACGACTTGCCGACACCGGACTGGCCGACGAACACGCTGATGCGTCCGTCCAGCTGCGCCTGCAACTGCTCCATACCATTACCGTGATGCGCCGACACTTCCAGCACCGGGTAGCCGAGGGTGCGGTATACGGCGAGCAAGGCATTCAGTGCAGGGGCGTTGTTTTCGTCGATCAGGTCGAATTTGTTCAGCAGCAGCAGCGGTTTGATACCCGCATGTTCGGCCGCCACCAGGTAGCGGTCGATCAGGTTGGCGTGGGGCTCGGGCAGCGGTGCAAACACGATGACGATCATGTCGACGTTGGCCGCCACCGGCTTGAGCTGACCACGGCTGTCCGGGCGGCACAGCTCGGTGTTGCGCGGCAGTTGCGCCACGATCACACCGATGCCCTGGTTGCCGGCGCGCCACACCACCTGATCACCGGTCACCAGCGCCGGCAGGTTCGCGCGCAGGTGGCAACGGAACACCTGGCCGGCCAGTTCGCCGTCGCGGGCCTCGACCTCGACCTGCACACCGAAGTGCGCGATCACCAGGCCGTGCTGTTCCGGGCCCAGATCGCCGCCCTCAAGTGCCTCGACAGCCGAGGACTCGCGTTTGGCGGCGCGGGCAGCGCGTTCGCCCTGAATCTTTTCGATGCGCCAGTTTTGGCGGCGATTGAGTTGGCGTTTGGCCATGGGTGTTCCGTATAAAGAATGCAGCGATTAGGTAAAACGGCCGCGAGTTTAGCACGCCCGGCCACCGGCCTAGGCTAAACTGCGCAGCATTGCTTAGGAGCCGAACATGCAAAATCCGCAGAATCTGATCTGGATCGACCTGGAAATGACCGGTCTGAACCCTGATACCGACGTCATCATCGAAATGGCCACCATCGTCACCGACAGTGACCTGAACACCCTGGCCGAAGGCCCGGTGATCGCCATTCACCACAGCGACGAAATCCTCGCCGGCATGGACGAGTGGAACACCCGTCAGCATGGTGGTTCCGGGCTGACCCAGCGGGTTCGCGATAGCCGTATCAGCATGGCCGAAGCCGAAGCCGAAACCATCGCCTTCCTGGAGAAGTGGGTACCGAAGGGCAAATCGCCGATCTGCGGCAACAGCATTTGCCAGGACCGTCGCTTCCTTTATACCCACATGAAATCCCTGGAAAGCTATTTCCACTACCGCAACCTCGACGTGTCCACGCTCAAAGAGCTGGCTGCGCGCTGGGCACCGGACGTGCGTGACAGCTTCAAGAAGGGCAGCACCCACCTGGCGCTGGACGACATCCGCGAATCCATCGCCGAGTTGCAGCACTACCGCAAGCATTTCATCAAGTTCTAATTCACGGTCGTCCGCTCCGGCCCCATCGCGAGCAAGCTCGCTCCCACAGGTACATCGCCGCCCCTGTGGGAGCGAGCTTGCTCGCGATGGCGTAGGCACAGTCGCCACCAGTGGTCTGGTAGCGCCCTCTTTTGGTGCTTTGGCGAAGTGGGTAGACTGCGCGCCTTTTCGCAAGGACCGCCACCATGTTGCTGATGCTCTACCTGATCGCCATCACCGCCGAAGCCATGACCGGCGCCCTGTCTGCCGGGCGTCGTGGCATGGACTGGTTTGGCGTGGTGCTGATCGCTTGCGTCACGGCACTGGGGGGCGGTTCGGTGCGCGATGTGCTACTCGGGCATTACCCGCTGACGTGGGTCAAACACCCGGAATACCTGGTGCTGACCACGGCTGCGGCAATGATTACCGTGTTCACGGCACGCTGGATGCGGCATTTGCGTTCACTGTTTCTGGTGCTCGATGCCATGGGGCTGGTGGCCTTCACCCTGATCGGCTGCATCACCGCTCTGGAAATGGGCCATGGCATGTTGGTCGCGTCGGTCAGCGGCGTGATCACCGGAGTATTTGGCGGAATCCTGCGGGACATTTTCTGCAACGATATTCCGCTGATCTTCCGGCGTGAGCTGTATGCCAGCGTCTCGTTTGCGGCGGCGTGGTGCTACATGCTTTGTCTATACCTGAACTTGCCTGGGGAGCAGGCGATTCTGATCACCCTGTTCGGCGGTTTCCTGTTGCGCTTGTTGGCGATTCGTTTTCACTGGGAAATGCCCAAGTTCGTCTACAACGACGAGGCTTGAAGCCCCGATCCCCTGTAGGAGCTGCCGCAGGCTGCGATCTTTTGATCTTAAAGATCAAGATCAAAAGATCGCAGCCTGCGGCAGCTCCTACGCGAGGCCGTGTTGTTTCAGGGCCCACTCGACGTGTTCGCGAACCAGTTCGGACGGATGCTCGCGCCGCGCCTTCAACGCCTCCAGCACCGGAATCGTCGAAGGCGCATTGCCCAGGCCTACCGCCAGGTTGCGCAACCAGTTTTCGTAACCGGTCCGACGAAGCGGCGAGCCTTCGGTGCTGCTCAGGAATTTCTCTTCATCCCACATGAACAGTTCCGCCAGTTCGGCGTTATCCAGGTTGTGCCGCGGCTTGAAGTCGCTTTCACCGGACGGGCGGGCGAAGCGGTTCCAGGGGCAGACAATCTGGCAATCATCACAACCGAACACCCGATTGCCGATCAGCGGCCGCAGGTCTTGCGGGATCGCGCCTTTGAGTTCTATGGTCAGGTAGGAAATACAGCGTCGGGCATCCAGCACATAGGGACCGACGAAAGCATTGGTCGGACAGATGTCGAGGCAGGCGCTGCAGCGACCGCAGTGTTCGGTGGCGTGGGGCGGGTCTACCGGCAGCGGCAAGTCAACGAACAGCTCGGCGAGGAAGAAATAACTGCCTGCCTTGCGATTCAACACCAGGGTGTTTTTGCCAATCCAACCCAGGCCGGCCTGTTCGGCGATGGCTTTTTCCAGCACCGGTGCACTGTCGACAAAGGCGCGGAAACCAAACGGGCCGATTTCGGCCTGAATCTTGTCCGCCAGTTGTTGCACACGCTTGCGGATCAATTTGTGGTAATCGCGACCCAGGGCATAACGCGAGACGTAGGCTTTTTCCGGCTGGGTGAGCATTTTCGCCATGTGGGTGTCGCCCGCCAGGTAGTCCATGCGCAGTGAAACCACGCGCAAAGTGCCGGGCACCAGCTCCTCCGGGTGTGAGCGTTTGCTGCCGTGGGCGCCCATGTAGTCCATCTCGCCGTGGTAGCCGGCGGCGAGCCAGCGCTCCAGGTGTTGCTCGTGCTCGCCCAGGTCGAGGCCGCTGATGCCGACTTGTTGAAAGCCCAGCTCGCGGCCCCAGTCCTTGATGGATTGGGCGAGGGCAGGCAGGTCTGTGGTAATAGCGGGCATGAGGCGAGAGAAACCGGAGCTGAGGTGCGTATAATTCTGCCAGACATCGGAGCCCGAAGACGCATGCCGCACACTAAAGATGAATTACCCGACGCGCTGTACAGTGCCGCGCAAGTGCGAGCACTCGACGCGAGCCTGATCGCCGCCGGCACACCGGGCTTCGAATTGATGCAGCGCGCGGCGCGGGCGACGTGGCGCGCGCTGGTGCGGCAATGGCCGACAGCGAATGAACTGACCGTACTCGCCGGCCATGGCAACAACGCCGGGGACGGGTATCTGGTGGCCGTGTTGGCCCTGCGCGCAGGCTGGCCTGTCCGGGTATTGGCGGTGGGAGATCCGCAGCGCCTGCAGGGGGACGCGGCCTTGGCACATGCCGAGGCGGTGTCTGAAAAAGTGCTCATCGAGCCCTGGACCGCACAATCCGGATTGCGCGGCATCGTCCTGGATGCTTTGCTTGGCACCGGACTGAGCGGCGAGGTGCGTGAGCCGTATGCCGGTGCCGTCGCCGCGATCAATATGAGCGGGCTGCCGGTCGCGGCGGTGGATATTCCTTCAGGGCTGTGCGCCGATACCGGTCGTATCCTCGGCGTGGCGGTGCAGGCCGACCTGACAGTGACCTTCATCGGCTTGAAATTGGGATTGTTCACCGGCGAGGCGGCGGATGTGGTCGGCGAGCTGCTGTTCAACGACTTGCACGCAGACCCACAGTTGATAGAAGGCGCTGCTTTCACCGCCCGTCGCCTGACCGCAGCTAATCTGCCGCGTCCAGCAGCGCGGGCACCGGCTTCCCACAAAGGCAGATTCGGCCATGTGTTGCTGATCGGTGGCGATCGCGGGTTGGGTGGCGCGATTCTACTGAGCGCGCAAAGTGCGCTGCGCAGCGGTGCGGGCATGGTGTCGGTGGCGACCCGCAGCGAACATGTCGCGGCCGCACTGGCGCGGATCCCCGAGGCGATGGTGCTGGGCACTTCCTCGGCCAATCAGCTGATGGATTTGCTGCAAAAGGTTTCCGTGTTGGTTGTCGGTCCGGGGCTGGGGCAAGCGGGTTGGGGGCGCAGCTTGTTGTCGGCCGCCGCTAACGCACCGCTGCCGCAAGTCTGGGACGCCGATGCGCTGAACCTGCTGGCCGAGGAAGGTGTGAGTTTGCCCAGGGATTGCGTGATCACTCCGCATCCGGGCGAAGCGGCGCGTTTGCTCGGGATGAGTACGGCACAGGTTCAAGCCGACCGGCCGGCAGCGGCCCATGCATTGAGCAAGAAATATTCGGCGGTCGTGGTGCTCAAGGGGGCCGGGAGCCTGATCGCCAGTCCCGACGGACGGCTGGCCGTCTGTCATCAGGGCCACCCGGCGATGGCTACTGCCGGTCTGGGCGATGTACTGGCCGGTTTGCTCGGCGCATTGCTGGCCCAGGGCATGGAACCCTTCGACGCGGCCTGCCTGGCGGTCTGGCTGCACGCCAATGCCGGCGAGCAACAAGGAAAATTCGGCCGTGGGCTGGCGGCCAGTGATCTGATTCCAGCCATTCGTCAGTTGTTGGAGGAGCAAGCACCGTGTCTGAAGTAACCCTGTACCTGGCCGATGAGCAGGCCATGAGCGACTTTGGCGCACGCATTGCCCGAATCACCCAAGGCCATGGCCTGATCTTCCTCGAGGGCAACCTGGGGATGGGCAAAACCACGTTGTCCCGAGGCATTATCCGCGGCCTGGGGCATGTCGGGGCAGTAAAAAGTCCGACCTTCACCCTGGTTGAGCCCTACGAGATTGGCGACATTCGCGCCTTCCATTTCGATTTGTACCGTCTGGTCGATCCGGAAGAGCTGGAGTTCCTCGGTATCCGCGACTATTTCGAAGACGATGCCCTGTGTCTGATCGAGTGGCCCGACAAAGGTGCAGGCTTTTTGCCAAAGCCGGACCTGACCATTACCATTAGCCCGCAAGACAGCGGGCGTTCGCTGAAAATTTTATCCCAGGGCTCGCGTGGCGAGGCCTGGTGTGCCGCTTTGGCATTGGAATCCAAATAGATGATGGGGTTAGGTATGCGCTTTCGCGCGTTGGTTGCTGCCGTAGGGGTGTTGTTTCTGGCGGTGACCGTCGACGCTGTGGCCGATTCGAAGGTCAACAGTGTTCGTCTGTGGCGGGCACCGGACAACACACGTCTGGTGTTTGACCTGACCGGCCCGGTGCAACACAGCGTCTTCACCCTGACCGCGCCGGATCGCCTGGTCATCGACATCAATGGTGCGACCCTCGGTGCGCCACTCAACGTCAACACGTCGAATACTCCGATTACCGCCATGCGCTCGGCTCAACGCACGCCGACCGACCTGCGGGTGGTCATCGATCTGAAAAAGGCGGTGACACCAAAAAGCTTTTCCCTGGCGCCGAACGCCCAGTACGGCAACCGCTTGGTGGTCGATCTGTTCGATAACGCCGCGGATGCCGCGCCTCCCCCAGCGCCGACACCAACTGTGGCCACGATGCCCGCCGTGCCGGTCACGCCTGTGGAGCCTGCAATCAAACTGCCGCCGGCCCCGGCCGGCAAACGCGACATCATCGTGGTGATCGACGCCGGACACGGAGGCGAAGACCCGGGCGCATCGGGTTCTCGCGGTCAGCGTGAGAAAGACGTGGTGTTGCAGATCGCCCGCGAATTGCAACGCCAGATCAACGGCATGAAAGGTTTCCGCGCCGAACTGACCCGAACCGGCGATTACTTCATTCCTTTGCGCGGCCGTACCGAAATTGCCCGCAAGAAAGGCGCCGACCTGTTCGTCTCGATCCACGCCGACGCCGCGCCTTCTACTGCCGCTTTCGGTGCCTCGGTATTTGCCCTGTCTGATCGCGGTGCGACCTCGGAGACGGCCCGCTGGCTGGCTGACAGTGAAAACCGTTCCGACCTGATCGGGGGGGCCGGCAACGTCAGCCTCGATGACAAGGACCGCATGCTCGCCGGCGTGCTGCTCGACCTGTCGATGACGGCATCCCTGACGTCCAGCCTGAACGTTGGCCAGAAGGTGCTGACTAACATTGGCCGGGTCACGCCTCTGCACAAGCAGCGGGTCGAGCAGGCCGGGTTCATGGTGCTGAAGTCGCCGGATATTCCGTCGATCCTGGTGGAAACCGGATTTATTTCCAACGCCAACGAAGCCTCGAAACTGGCCGCGTCTGGCCACCAGCAGGCGCTGGCGCGTTCGATCAGCAGTGGCGTGCGCCAGTTCTTCCAGCAGAACCCGCCGCCGGGCACTTACATTGCCTGGCTGCGCGACTCCGGCAAGATCGTGCAGGGGCCACGTGACCACCGCGTCAACCCGGGCGAGACCCTGGCGATGATCGCCGTGCGTTATCAGGTGTCGCCCGCGGCCCTGCGCAGTGCCAACAACCTGTCGAGCGATGAGCTCAAGGTCGGTCAGCACCTGACCATTCCGGGCACTGAACTGGCGGCCAAAGAATGAATCAGGTCGTGAAAAGCGGCGCTCGCATCGAGCTGCTCAGCCCGCGACTGGCGAACCAGATTGCCGCCGGTGAGGTGGTCGAACGCCCGGCTTCGGTGATCAAGGAGCTGCTGGAAAACAGCCTCGACTCCGGTGCCAGGCGCATCGACGTCGATGTGGAGCAGGGCGGCGTCAAATTGCTGCGGGTGCGCGACGACGGTAGTGGCATTTCCGCCGATGACCTGCCGCTGGCGCTGGCCCGTCACGCCACCAGCAAGATTCGCAACCTGGAAGACCTCGAGCAGGTCATGAGCCTGGGCTTTCGCGGTGAGGCCCTGGCATCGATCAGCTCCGTCGCGCGCCTGACCCTGACCTCTCGCACCCGCGACGCCGATCAGGCCTGGCAGGTCGAGACCGAAGGCCGTGACATGGCGCCCCGCGTGCAGCCTGCGGCGCATCCGGTGGGCACCTCGGTTGAAGTGCGCGACCTGTTCTTCAACACGCCGGCGCGACGCAAGTTTCTCAAAACCGAAAAAACCGAATTCGATCACCTGCAGGAAGTCATCAGGCGTCTGGCCCTGGCGCGCTTCGATGTGGCGTTCCATCTACGCCACAACGGCAAGACCATTCTCAGCCTGCACGAGGCCCATGATGATGCGGCCCGTGCCCGGCGCGTGGCGGCGATTTGCGGGCCGGGCTTCCTGGAACAGGCCCTGCCGATCGAAATCGAGCGCAACGGCCTGCATCTATGGGGCTGGGTCGGCCTGCCGACCTTCAACCGCAGCCAGGCCGACTTGCAGTATTTCTTCGTCAATGGCCGTGCCGTGCGCGACAAGCTGGTGGCCCACGCGGTACGCCAGGCCTATCGCGACGTGCTGTTCAACGGTCGGCACCCGACCTTCGTGCTGTTTTTCGAAGTCGATCCGACCGGCGTCGACGTCAACGTGCACCCGACCAAACACGAAGTGCGCTTCCGCGAAGGGCGCATGGTTCACGATTTCCTCTACGGTACCTTGCACCGTGCCTTGGGCGATGTGCGCCCCGATGATCATCTGGCGGCACCGGTTGCCACGGCCATCGTCCGGCCTACCGGCCTCGAAGCCGGTGAATTCGGGCCCCAGGGCGAAATGCGCCTGGCCGCCAATGCCCTGCTGGAACAGCCTCAGGCCCAGCCGTCGCTCAATGCACCGGCAGGTTCGGGTGCTGGCGCGGGTTATCAGTATCAATACACGCCGCGCCCGCAGTCCGGTGTTCCTGTCGCTGAAGCGCAGGCCGCCTACCGCGAGTTTTTTGCGCCGCTGCCCGAGGCCAATGCCGTCGCGCTACCGGCCGGGCAGGACGACATCCCGCCGCTGGGTTATGCGTTGGCCCAACTCAAGGGCATCTACATCCTTTCGGAAAACGCCCAGGGCCTGGTGCTGGTGGACATGCACGCTGCCCACGAGCGGATCATGTATGAGCGACTGAAGGTGGCGATGGCCAGCGAGGGCCTGAGTGGTCAGCCGTTGCTGGTGCCGGAGTCCCTGGCCGTCAGTCAGCGTGAAGCCGATTGCGCCGAGGAGCATGTCGCCTGGTTCCAGCGCCTGGGCTTTGAGTTGCAGCGCCTGGGCCCGGAAACCCTGGCCATCCGGCAGATTCCGGCACTGCTCAAGCAGGCCGAAGCCAACCGGCTGGTCGCGGACGTCCTGGCGGATCTGATGGAGTTCGGCACCAGCGACCGCATTCAGGCGCACCTGAACGAGTTGCTCGGGACCATGGCCTGCCACGGTGCGGTTCGGGCGAACCGGCGTCTGGCCCTGCCGGAAATGAATGCCCTGCTGCGTGACATGGAAAACACCGAGCGCAGCGGTCAATGCAACCATGGCCGACCGACCTGGACCCAACTGGGCCTGGACGATCTGGACAAACTGTTCTTGCGCGGTCGTTGATGAGCCAGCTCCCACCTGCGATTTTCCTGATGGGCCCGACCGCCGCCGGCAAGACCGACCTGGCCATTGAACTCACCAAGGTCCTGCCTTGCGAGTTGATCAGCGTCGATTCGGCGCTGGTCTACCGTGGCATGGACATCGGCACCGCCAAGCCTTCCAAAGAGCTGCTGGCACAATATCCGCACCGTTTGATCGATATTCTCGACCCGGCCGAGAGCTATTCGGCTGCGGATTTCCGCCGTGACGCCCTGCAAGCCATGGCCGAAATCACCGCGCGCGGGAAAATTCCGCTGCTGGTAGGCGGTACGATGCTCTATTACAAGGCTTTGGTTGAAGGCCTGGCGCAGATGCCGGCCGCCGACCCGCAAGTGCGCGCACAGATCGAGGAAGAGGCTGCACGCCTTGGCTGGCAAGCCCTGCACGACCAGTTGGCAGTGATCGACCCGGTTTCTGCCGCGCGTATTCATCCGAACGATCCGCAGCGTCTGAGTCGAGCACTGGAAGTCTATCGGGTAAGCGGTCAGAGCATGACTGCGCTACGCTTGCAACAATCTGCGCAAAGTACCGAAGCAGCCGCTTCGGGACAGCAACAATTGCCCTATACTGTCGCGAACTTGGCTATTGCTCCGGCAAATCGCCAGGTACTGCACGAGCGAATTAAACAAAGATTCACTTTAATGTTGGAACAGGGATTCATTGACGAGGTCGTAGCCCTGCGTAATAGAGGTGACCTGCATGCCGGGATGCCGTCTATACGTGCAGTAGGCTACCGCCAAGTCTGGGACTACCTGGATGGCAAGCTGACGTCAGCCGAGATGCAGGAGCGTGGAATCATTGCCACGCGCCAATTGGCGAAACGCCAGTTCACCTGGCTGCGCAGTTGGACTGACCTGCATTGGCTGGACAGTCTGGATTGCGACAATCTGCCGCGCGCCTTGAAATACCTGGGGACCATCTCCATATTGAGCTGAGTCCTTGCAATTGCCGTCTATCCTTGGGGGTGTGGCGGCTAAAGCCATCTGTTTACCTATTTTTTTATATTGAATCCTTAAAGGAGTGCGGCACATGTCAAAAGGGCATTCGCTACAAGACCCTTACTTGAATACTTTACGTAAAGAGAAAGTTGGGGTGTCCATCTACCTGGTCAACGGTATCAAACTGCAAGGAACGATCGAGTCGTTCGACCAGTTCGTCATCCTGCTGAAAAACACCGTAAGCCAGATGGTCTACAAGCACGCTATCTCTACAGTGGTACCGGTGCGTCCAATTCGTCTGCCTAGCGCAACCGAATCCGATGCAGGTGACGCTGAGCCAGGTAACGCCTGATAGGAGTCTCCTTTGTTCTTTGAGCGCCACGGTGGTGGTGAGCGAGTGATCCTCGTTCACTTGGATGGACAGGACCCTGAGGCGCGCGAAGATCCGCAGGAGTTTCAGGAATTGGCTAATTCGGCCGGCGCCGAGACCGTTGCGTTTTTTAACGTGCCGCGTCATCGGCCAACCGCCAAATTTCTGATTGGCAGCGGCAAGGTCGAGGAGCTACGCGATCTGGTCCATGCCGAAGAAGCAGACCTGGTAATCTTCAATCACGTCCTCACACCCAGTCAGGAACGTAACCTCGAACGTGTCTTCGAGTGTCGCGTGATCGACCGCACCGGTCTGATTCTCGATATTTTCGCCCAACGCGCCCGCACCCATGAAGGCAAGCTCCAGGTAGAACTGGCCCAGCTTGACCACATGAGCACCCGGCTGGTTCGTGGCTGGACCCACCTTGAGCGCCAGGGTGGCGGTATCGGCATGCGTGGCCCGGGTGAAACCCAGCTGGAAACCGACCGCCGTTTGCTCCGGGTTCGCCTGCGGCAGATCAAGGGCCGGCTGGAAAAAGTGCGCAGTCAGCGCGAACAGTCGCGACGCGGCCGTTCCCGTGCGGATATACCTACCGTGTCCCTGGTGGGCTATACCAACGCCGGTAAATCCACGCTCTTCAATAACGTGACGAAATCCGACGTGTACGCGGCTGACCAGTTGTTTGCCACGCTGGACCCGACCTTGCGCCGTCTGGAACTGGACGACCTGGGGCCGATTGTCCTGGCCGACACTGTGGGTTTCATTCGCCACTTGCCCCACAAGCTGGTCGAGGCATTTCGGTCTACGCTCGAAGAGTCGAGCAACTCCGACCTGTTGCTGCACGTGATCGATGCGGCCGAACCGGATCGCATGTTGCAGATCGAGCAGGTGATGGTGGTGCTGGGCGAGATTGGTGCCCAGGACTTGCCGATCCTCGAGGTCTATAACAAACTCGATTTGCTTGAAGGCGTTGAGCCACAAATCCAGCGCGACGAAAACGGCAGGCCCCAACGGGTCTGGCTCTCGGCACGTGATGGCACAGGTCTGGAATTGCTTGAGCAAGCCATTGCCGAGTTGTTGGGCAGTGATTTGTTTGTCGGTACCTTGCGCTTGCCTCAGCGCTTTGCGCGCCTGCGTGCACAGTTTTTCGAGTTGGGCGCGGTACAGAAAGAAGAATACGACGAAGAAGGTGTCAGCTTGCTGGCCATTCGATTGCCGCGCTCGGAGCTCAATCGACTGGTCAGCCGTGAAGGCGTTGTGCCGACGGAGTTTATCGAGCAACACACTTTGCAATAAAAGCCTGAGAAAGCGGTTGTGCCGTGGTGACAGGCATTCTGTAGCATTGGTCGGCGCGCCGTGGGTGCGTCTTTGCTTTATCAGATGGAGAGCGCTATGGCTTGGAATGAGCCGGGTGGCAACTCGAATAATCAGGATCCTTGGGGTGGCAAGCGTCGTAACAACGGCGACCGCAAGGGGCCACCGGATCTCGACGAGGCCTTCCGAAAGCTGCAGGAAAGCCTGAACGGTTTGTTCGGTGGTGGTAAGAAACGTGGTGGCGACGACGGCGGTGGTCCGGGCAAGAGTGGCGGCTTTGGCGGCCTGCTCGGCATCGGCCTGGTCGTGTTGGCCGCTGTTTGGCTGTACAGCGCGGTTTATGTCGTCGACGAGCAGGAGCAAGCCGTGGTGCTGCGCTTCGGCAAGTACTACGAAACCGTGGGGCCTGGCCTGAATATCTATTTCCCGCCGATCGACAAGAAGTACATGGAAAACGTCACGCGTGAGCGTGCCTACACCAAGCAGGGCCAGATGCTGACCGAAGACGAGAACATCGTCGAAGTGCCGCTGACCGTGCAGTACAAGATCAGCAACCTGCAGGATTTCGTGCTGAGCGTCGATCAGCCGGAAATCAGCCTGCAGCACGCGACCGACAGCGCCTTGCGCCATGTGGTGGGTTCCACCGCAATGGACCAGGTACTGACCGAAGGTCGTGAGTTGATGGCCAGCGAGATCAAGGAGCGTCTGCAACGCTTCATGGACACCTATCGCACAGGTATCACCGTTACCCAGGTCAACGTTCAGAGCGCAGCGGCACCGCGCGAAGTCCAGGAAGCCTTCGATGACGTGATCCGTGCCCGGGAAGACGAGCAGCGTTCGCGCAACCAGGCCGAAACCTATGCCAACGGCGTCGTGCCGGAAGCCCGTGGTCAGGCCCAGCGCATCCTTGAGGATGCCAATGGTTACCGTGACGAAACCGTCTCGCGCGCCAAGGGTGAGGCCGATCGCTTCACCAAGCTGGTTGCCGAGTACCGCAAGGCGCCTGAAGTCACCCGCCAGCGTCTGTACCTGGACACCATGCAGGAAGTCTTCAGCAACACCAGCAAGGTTCTCGTGACCGGCAACAAGAACGGCCAGAGCAACCTGTTGTACCTGCCGCTGGACAAGATGGTCGAAAGTGGTCGCAACACCGGCACTCCGGTGACCAGTGCGGCAGCCACCAGCAATGAAGCGAATGCGCGTGCGGCAGCTGATCTGCAGCAACAGCAAGCACGTACCAGGGAGAGTCGCTGATGAGCAATAAATCGCTGATCGCCCTTATTGTCGGCGTCGTCTTGGCGATCGCTGCCTGGAACTGCTTCTACATCGTGGCTCAGACCGAGCGTGCGGTGTTGCTGCAGTTCGGTCGCGTGGTCCAGACCGATGTTCAGCCAGGCCTGCATGTGAAAGTGCCTTACGTTAACCAGGTGCGTAAATTCGACGCACGCCTGATGACGCTGGATGCACCGACACAACGCTTCCTGACGCTGGAAAAGAAAGCCGTGATGGTCGATGCCTACGCCAAATGGCGCGTGAAGGACGCAGAGCGTTACTACACCGCGACTTCCGGCCTCAAGCAGATCGCCGACGAACGCCTGTCCCGTCGTCTGGAATCGGGCCTGCGTGACCAGTTCGGTAAGCGCACCTTGCACGAAGTGGTCTCCGGTGAGCGCGATGCGTTGATGGCGGACATTACTGCTTCGCTGAACAAGATGGCTGAAAAAGAACTGGGCATCGAAGTGGTCGATGTCCGGGTCAAGACCATCGACCTGCCGAAAGAAGTAAACCGCAGCGTGTTCGAACGTATGAGCACCGAGCGTGAGCGTGAAGCTCGCGAGCACCGCGCCAAGGGTAACGAACTGGCCGAAGGCATCCGTGCCGACGCCGATCGTCAACGCCGCGTGCTGCTGGCTGAAGCCTATCGTGAATCCGAAGAGGTTCGCGGTGACGGCGATGCCCAGGCCGCTGCGATCTACTCCAAGGCCTACGGCCAGGATCAGGAGTTCTACGCGTTCTACCGCAGCCTGCGTGCCTACCGTGAAAGCTTCGCGAACAAATCCGACGTCATGGTCCTCGACCCAAGCAGCGACTTCTTCCACTACCTGGAAAAAGCCAAGCCTTGATACGGCGTTGACCTGATTTATCCCCCCGCCGGGCGGCTAAAACCTCTGGCGGGGTGATCCTTTGGGAAAACGTGTGTATGATGCGGCAGCCGGGAAATTCCCGGCTTTTTTGCGTCTGCATGTTTGATTGCTGTTTTAAAGCAGATGCCGGGCCGATTGGCTCGACAGTTTTTCGAGGAAAGTGGTTGGCGAAGCCGGTAGAAGGGCTTTTCGCTCCGTCGCTCATGCGCGTGGTTTGTGCGCAAGTCGATCATTTTCTGCTTCACTCAAGGCTCGCCGACAGGCTGGTCGCCCGGAGATAGGGGAAGGCGTAATGGCAACGGTAGACCGCTGGCTTCTGCCAGATGGCATCGAAGAAGTACTGCCACCGGAAGCTGCGCGTATTGAAGTCGCGCGTCGTCAGGTGTTGGATCTGTTCCAGAGCTGGGGTTACGAGTTTGTCGTGACTCCCCATATCGAGTACCTGGAATCCCTGCTGACCGGCGCGGGCCAGGACCTGGATCTGCGCACCTTCAAGGTCATCGACCCGCAATCGGGTCGCCAGATGGGTTTCCGTGCCGACATCACGCCGCAAGTGGCGCGCATCGATGCGCATACCCTGCGTCGTGAAGGCCCAAGCCGCCTTTGCTATGCCGGCAGCGTGCTGCATGCTCAGCCGCGTGCCTTGTCGTCCTCGCGCAGCCCGATTCAACTGGGTGCCGAGTTGTACGGCGACGGCAGCCCGAGCAGCGACGTCGAAGTCATCAGCCTGATGCTGGCCATGCTGCAACTGGCCGATGTGCCGGATGTGCACATGGACCTCGGTCATGTCGGCATCTATCGCGGCCTGGCCCGCGCCGCCGGTTTATCCGGTGAAGTCGAGCAGCAGTTGTTCGATGCCTTGCAACGCAAGGCCATCGATGAGGTCATTACCTTGACCGAAGGCTTGCCTGCCGATCTGTCGGGCATGCTGCGGGCGTTGGTCGACCTGTGTGGCGGCCGTGAAGTGCTGGCTGCGGCCCGTGAGCGTCTGGCCAAGGCGCCTGCCCCGGTTCTGGCGGCGCTGGACGACTTGCTGGCAATTGCCGAGCGGTTGTCCGTGCGTTTCCCTGAACTGCCGCTGTATTTCGACCTGGGCGAGCTGCGTGGCTACCACTACCACACCGGTGTGGTGTTCGCCGTGTTCGTGCCGGGTGTTGGCCAGTCCATTGCCCAGGGCGGTCGTTACGACGACATCGGCGCCGACTTCGGTCGTGCCCGTCCGGCGACCGGTTTTTCCACCGATTTGAAAACCCTGGTGACCCTGGGGCGTGCTGAGATCGAGCTACCGTCTGGCGGTATCTGGATGCCTGACAGTACGGATGCGGCACTCTGGCAGCAGGTTTGCCAGTTGCGCAGTGAGGGTCAGCGTGTCGTTCAGGCCTTGCCTGGACAACCTTTGGCCGCCGCCCGTGAAGCGGACTGCGACCGGCAATTGATTCAGCAGAACGGGCTTTGGCAAGTATCGCCACTGGCTTCTTGAGTTTTCCCGCCGGCTGCCGCCGGCACCAAGTTTGCGCGAATGAGGACAAGTGTTATGGGTAAGAATGTCGTAGTCCTGGGCACCCAGTGGGGTGATGAGGGCAAAGGCAAGATCGTTGATCTGCTGACCGAACATGCTGCCGCCGTAGTGCGCTACCAGGGTGGCCACAACGCGGGTCACACTCTGGTGATCGATGGCGAAAAAACCGTCTTGCACCTGATCCCGTCGGGCGTGCTGCGCGAAGGCGTACAGTGCCTGATCGGCAACGGCGTGGTGGTAGCACCTGACGCCCTGCTGCGCGAGATCACCAAGCTGGAAGAAAAAGGTGTGCCGGTGCGCGAGCGCCTGCGTATCAGCCCGTCCTGCCCGCTGATCCTGTCCTTCCACGTTGCGCTGGACCAGGCCCGTGAAAAGGCCCGTGGCGAGCTGAAGATCGGTACCACCGGTCGCGGCATTGGCCCGGCCTACGAAGACAAGGTTGCACGTCGTGGCCTGCGTGTGGGCGACCTGCTCAACATGCCGCGCTTTGAAGACAAGCTGCGTGAACTGGTGGATTACCACAACTTCATGCTGGTGGGTTACTACAAAGAGCCGGCCATCGACTTCGACAAGACCCTGGCCGAGTGCAAGGAATACGCTGAGCTGCTCAAGCCGCTGATGCTGGACGTGACTGCCGAGCTGCACGACCTGCGTCGCGCTGGCAAAGACATCATGTTCGAAGGCGCCCAAGGCTCCCTGCTGGACATCGACCACGGTACCTACCCGTACGTGACCAGCTCCAACACCACCGCTGGCGGCGTTGCTACCGGTTCGGGTGTTGGCCCCATGTTCCTGGACTACATCCTGGGCATCACCAAGGCTTACACCACGCGTGTAGGTTCGGGTCCATTCCCGACGGAGCTGTTCGACGAAGTCGGTGCGCACCTGGCCAAACAAGGTCACGAGTTCGGCGCGACTACCGGCCGTGCTCGTCGTTGTGGCTGGTTCGACGCTGTTATCCTGCGTCGCGCTATCGATGTGAACAGCATCTCGGGCATCTGCCTGACCAAGCTGGACGTGCTCGACGGTCTGGAAACCATCAACATCTGCGTCGGCTACAAAGACGCAGAAGGCAAGGCCGTTGCCCCGACTGATGCTGACAGCTACGTGGGCCTGCAGCCTGTGTACGAAGAAGTGCCGGGCTGGACCGAGTCGACCGTGGGTGCCAAGACCCTGGAAGAGCTGCCAGCTAACGCCCGTGCTTACATCAAGCGCGTTGAAGAGCTGATCGGTGCGCCGATCGACATTATTTCGACGGGCCCGGACCGCAACGAAACCATCGTTCTGCGTCATCCGTTTGCTTGATAAGTCGTTGATGTAAAACACAAAGGCTCCTTAATCGGGGCCTTTGTCGTATTTGTCTGCAGGACGGCATGACCTTTGCTGTAAATATCTTCAAAAGAATGCCATCAAATTAATGGCGTCCAAGTAGAGGGATTCACAGTGTCGGCCGTTCTCTCACTGTTACAAAGCCGTTTGTTGCGGCCTGTGTTCGTTACCCTGGGTATCGCCCTTTTGGTGCAGGTGCTGGTGGCTGTTGCTCTGACCCGGAGCACGGTAACCGCGCTCGAAGCCGATCTGGGCACGCGCTTGGGTGCGGACAGTCAAAAGCTTTCCGCCGAGCTCGAGCAGGCCGGGCGTGAAGTCACGTCCAGTCTGGACAGCCTTTCTACCAGTACGCGTCAGCGCCTCACGGCCGGTTTGTCCTCGCGTCTTGAGGAAGAGCAGGCGCAATTGCGTTCGACCCTGGAAAAGGACCTGAAGGACTCCGCCAACGATATGGCGCAGCTTCTGGCTTCGGTCGCGCCCCGCGCCATGTGGGACAACGACATTCCGACGCTGTCCGAATTCGCCCGCCGGGCCCAGCGCAATCCCAATGTGCTGTTCGTGGTGTATGACGACGCTACCGGTCAGCACCTGACGCGCTACCTCAACCGGGAAAACCCGATCAACAAGGCGCTGCTGGAAAAAGGCCAGGGCGAGCGGGCGCTCGACAAGGTGCTGGATGCAGCGAAGAATGATCCTTCGGTCTTCTACATCGAGGCTTCGATCAACCCCAATGGCGTGGAAATCGGCAAGGTCCTGATGGGGGTCTCGACGGCTTCCGTGGAGACGGACCTTGCGGCCCTCGACAAGCGCTTCTCGGCCTTGATCGCCAGCAGCGACCAACTGGTCGGCGACAGCCTCAAAGGCGCGGCTGCCGACAGCGCAACGGCGATGCGCGCGCGTCTGCAGTCCGCGCAATCCACAGCAGCTGAAATGAAAGCCAACACCACCAGCACCGTACAGGAAGCCGCTGCAACATTGCGTTGGCGCATCGGCGTGTGTCTGGCGGTGGTGGGTTTTGGTGTCCTGCTGTTGCTGGCGGTGGTGCTCGGTCGTCGAGTGGTCAATCGCCTGAAAATGCTGATCGTTGCCATGGATGACCTGGCGGCGGGCGAGGGCGATCTGACCAAGCGTGTGCAGATCAACAGCAAGGACGAAATCGGCGACATGGCCTCGGCGGTCAATCGCTTTGTGGATAAGTTGCAGCCGATCGTGCGCGAGGCGGGCGATGTGGCTCAGCGTACCGGCGTCGAGATTGGTGCCATGACCCTGCGCAACGCGGGTGCGGACGCAGCGGCTGGCATGCAGCGCGACGAAGTGGCGGAGAGTTTGCGTGCCCTGTCGCAAATGGCGGATGAGGCGCAGTCGGAAAGCCACGCCATGCAGGCGGCGCTGAAACAGGTGGTGGAGATTCGTCAGGCCACCGATGAAAACACCCGGACCTCGGCGAAAGTCGGCAGCCTGATCGAGGAGCTGGCGGGGCAGGTCAATACCGGCGCCCAGGTGATCGAGCGCCTGGCGCAGCAAAGCGAGCAGATTGAAGTGGTGTTGACGGTGATTCACGGCATCGCCGAGCAGACCAACCTGCTGGCGCTGAACGCGGCTATTGAAGCGGCGCGTGCCGGCGAGACCGGGCGCGGATTTGCGGTGGTTGCAGATGAGGTGCGGGCGCTGGCGAGCAAGACGCAGAGCTCCACTGGCGATATCCAGGCGCACATCGTGGCGTTGCAGCAGGGCGCGCGCGAGGCGGTCGCGGCAATCGGTCAGGCCGGACGCCAGGCCAACGAAGGTTTGGTGGTGCTGCGTGACAGTGCGCGATTGCAGCAGTCGGTGCAGGCGTCGGTTGAGCAGGTGCATGCGGCGATCGGTCTGGCGACCCAGGCCGCGGCGCATCAGGCGCAAGGGGCGCAAGCGGTGCGAGGGCGGGTCCAGACCATTCATGCCCAGGCCGAGAAAGCCGCGCAAGCTGTGGTGGAGACCACGGCCAGCGGCAAGGTGCTGGATGGCCTGGCGGCGCAGTTGAAGGCGAGCCTGGGGCAGTTCAGGGCTTGATTGGTTGTTGGTGCCGGCCCCTTCGCGAGCAAGCCCGCTCCCACAGTGGTCCTCTGTCGAACACAAATATGATGTTCACAAAGGGCCAATGTGGGAGCGGGCTTGCTCGCGAATACGGTCTTAACGACTCAGATACATCCGGGTCGTCAGCAGATAGACCGGCAACCCCGACACTAATATCAATAACGCCGCATAAGGCGCCGCAGCGGCAAATTCCACATTCGCGGTATGCGCCCAGACTTCCGTCGCCAGTGTATTCAGCCCCGTCGGACTCAACAGCAAGGTCGCCGTCAGTTCCTTCATCGCATCCAGGAATACCAAGGCAAAAGCTGCGCCCAGTGCCGGGAAAATGATCGGCAGTGTCACTCGGCAGAAAGCGCTGAAAGACGAGGCGCCCAGTGTACGTGCCGCTTCTTCAAGCTGCGGTGCCGCCTTGTTCAGGGCGGTGCGGATCGGCGCCTGGGCCAGCGGCAGAAACAGCAGGGCGTACGCGATCAGCAGCAATGCCGAAGTCTGGTACAGCATCGGCACGTAGTGCAGGGCGAAATACACCAGGGTCAGGGCAATGACCAGTCCCGGCAGGGCGTGCAGCAGATACGGCAAGCGCTCGGCCCAGATCGCCAGTTGGCCCTTATGGCGCACGACCAGCAGGCCGACCGGCACCGCCAGCACCAGGCAAAACGCAGCGCCACCCAGCGACAGCGCGAGGGATGACAGCAATGCTTCACCGATGGCTGCCATTGGAAAGGCCGCCGATGATCCGACTGCCAGCCAGTAAGCCAGCATGCCCAACGGAATCCCGCTGCCGATGATTGCCAGCAGCAGGCAATAAAGCTGTCCCGCCACTGCCCAAGGCCCCAGTTGAACCTGCTCCGCCTGCCGCGCCGCACCCTGGCCGGTGCGCACGTGTCGCCCCTTGCCGCGCACGCGCAGCTCCAGCCACAACAACGCCAGGCACAACATCAGCAGTACGGCGGAGAGCATCGCCGCATTGGCATTGCTGAATTCCAGCTCGAACTGCTGATAGATCGCGGTGGTGAAGGTTTGCAGGCCGATGATCGACAGCGCGCCGAATTCCACCAGCATGTGCAGGGCAATCAGCAAGGAACCGGCGAGCAGCGACGGCCAGAGCAGGGGCAGGGTGACCTTGAAGAACACGCCCCAGCGGTTCTGTCCCAAGGTGCGCGCCGATTCTTCCAGTGAAGGGTCGAGATTGCGCAGGGTCGCCGCCACCGGCAGGAAAATCAGCGGGTATTTAGAGAGCGTCATCACCAGAATCGCCCCGCCGAGTCCCTCGAAATGAGCGCTCAATGAAACCCAGGTGAAGCTGCTGACAAACGCCGGTACGGCGAAGGGCAGGCACAGGATCACACCCCACAGGCGTCGCCCCGGCAGACTGCTGCGCTCCAGCAACCACGCCAGCGACAGGCCGATCACGCCGCAGGCCAGCGTCACGCCGACCATCAACGCCAGAGTGTTGCGCAGTAGTCCGAACACATAGGGGCGCCACAGCAAATGCAGCGCCTCGGCCCAGCCTGCTTGCCAGGCCTTGAGCCCGACATAGGCCAACGGCAGCAGGCTGAGCACCACCAGTAGCAAAACCGGCAGGACCAGCCAGATTGACGGCCGCTTGCGTCGTGGCATGTACCCGCCATGTGCGGAAAGCGATGCGCTCATCAGTTCAGGCCAACGTCACGTTCCAGGTCCAGGGCTTCTTCGGCATTGCCCAGGTCGGCTGGCGTGACTTTCGGTGCTTGCAGCTCGCTGAATGGCTTGAGTCCGCGATCAGACTCCATGCCTTTGTGCAGCGGGTATTCGGCGGTGGTCTGGGTGATCACGCGCTGGCCTTCCTCGCTGGCCATGTAGGCGAGCAATTGCTGTGCTTCTGTTGGGTGTTTGCTGGATTTCAGCACTGCTGCGCTGGACACGGTGATCAGCCCGCCAACGTCGCCGCCGGTGAAGTAGTGCAGTTTCGAATCGAGCTGGCCCTTTTCACGCTGCAAGGCGAACCAGTAGTAGTTGTTGACCAGCACGGTGGCCACTTCGCCATTTTCCACGGCTTTGAGCGCGACCATATTGTTGCTGTAGGTCTTGCCGAATGCGCGCAGCCCGGTCAGCCATTCTTCGGCAGCGTCCATGCCGTGCACTTTGATGATGGCGACGGCTTGTTCCTGGAAGGCGCCGCTGGTGGGCACGAAGCCGACCTTGCCTTGCCATTTTGGATTGGAGAATTCCATCACCGAGGTCGGCAGGTCTTTTTCATCAATCAGCTTGGGGTTGTAGGCGACGACGCGCACCCGGGCAGTCACGCCAATCCAGGTGCCATTGCTGGCGACGTATTCCTTGGGCAGAACGGCCAGCGTGGTGTCATCCGCCCTGGCCAGCAGGCCTTGTTCGCCAAGTTTGTTCAGTGGCGGCGATTCTTCGGTGTAGATCACATCGGCAGGGGAGCGATCGCCTTCTTCGACGACCTGGCTGGCGAGCTGGTTGCTGCTGCCTTTGCGTACATTGACGTGGATCCCGGTCTTGGCTTCGAAGGCTTTGGCGACCGCGTCGCCGACTTCTTTGTGTTGGCCGTTGTAGAGTGTCAGGGAAACCGGGTCGGCGGCTTGGGTGAGGGGAGTGGCAAGTGCCAGGCCGAGCAGGGTAATGGTCAAGCCGCGGCGCAGGGTATTTCGAAACATCATTCGCAGGGTTCCTCACTGTCGCATTGCAAAAACTTGTAACAATGATAAACGATATTGCTTCTCAAATGCGCCTTGCGGGTTGGATTTGCTTTTGGTACGGGCTGCCGATGACCCTGTAGGAGCGAGCCTGCTCGCGATGGTCTCCAACGATAACGCGGGGTGCCTGCATGCAAATGTTGTCTGGGCGTGCATCGCGAGCAGGCTCGCTCCTACAGAAGGGCGGTAGAGAACATTTCTGGATGCCAGAAACGCAAAAACCCGCTTTCGCGGGTTTTTGTGAAGTTAAAGGCCGTAACCTTGAACTTGAATTGGTGCCCAGAAGAAGACTCGAACTTCCACGACCGTAAGGTCACCAGCACCTGAAGCTGGCGTGTCTACCAATTTCACCATCTGGGCATTCATCTTCAGCGTTGCCGCTGTTGATGTGGCGCACTATACGGAGAGCGTTTTGATCTGTAAACCCCTGATTTTAAAAATTAATAAACCAGTGGTCCAGAATGCAAAAACCCGCTTTCGCGGGTTTTTGTGTGAGCCTTGAAATTGATCTAATCTCAAGCTCGAAATTGGTGCCCAGAAGAAGACTCGAACTTCCACGACCTTGCGGTCACCAGCACCTGAAGCTGGCGTGTCTACCAATTTCACCATCTGGGCAGTATCGGCAACGTCTCCGTCGTCGATGGCGCGCACTATACGGAGCGTCTTTTTAACTGTAAACCCCCGGAATCAAAAAAACCTGGAAAATTTCGCCAGCGGTCTTCAAAACAGCTTTGCGGTGTCGATACAGGGCTTTAGATGGGTCGTCTTAGCCTGAAATTTCCCGTTTCATTACGCCTATGCCAAACTAACCCGCATATAGACAAGGTGAAAACTCTCTAATGGCCGATTGGCAGTCCCTCGATCCCGAGGCCGCTCGTGAAGCGGAAAAATATGAAAACCCTATTCCTAGCCGCGAACTGATCCTTCAGCACCTTGCTGACAGGGGTTCGCCTGCTAACCGCGAGCAACTGGTCGAAGAGTTTGGTCTGACCACAGAAGACCAGATCGAAGCCCTGCGCCGCCGCCTGCGCGCCATGGAGCGCGATGCTCAACTCATCTATACCCGTCGCGGTACTTATGCGCCGGTGGACAAGCTTGACCTGATCCTGGGCCGCATCAGCGGTCACCGCGATGGTTTCGGCTTCCTGGTGCCGGACGACGGCAGTGACGATCTGTTCATGAGCCCGGCGCAGATGCGTCTGGTGTTCGACGGTGACCGTGCCCTGGCGCGTGTTTCCGGTCTGGATCGTCGTGGTCGCCGAGAGGGCATGATCGTCGAGGTGGTGTCCCGCGCTCACGAGACCATCGTCGGTCGCTACTTCGAAGAGGGCGGTATCGGTTTCGTCGTTGCGGATAACCCGAAGATCCAGCAGGAAGTGCTGGTGACGCCGGGCCGTAATGCCAACGCGCAGATCGGTCAGTTCGTCGAAGTGAAGATCACTCACTGGCCGACGCCGCGCTTCCAGCCGCAAGGCGACGTGGTTGAAGTCGTGGGCAACTACATGGCGCCGGGCATGGAAATCGACGTCGCCCTGCGTACCTATGACATTCCTCACGTCTGGCCTGACGCCGTGCTCAAGGAAGCCGCCAAGCTCAAGCCGGAAGTCGAAGAGAAAGACAAAGAGAAGCGCATCGACCTGCGCCATCTGCCGTTCGTCACCATCGACGGCGAAGATGCCCGCGACTTCGACGATGCGGTCTATTGCGAAGCCCGTCCGGGCAAGCTGCGTCTGTTCTCGGGCGGCTGGAAGCTGTACGTGGCGATTGCCGACGTATCGAGCTACGTGAAGCTCGGTTCGGCGCTGGATGCCGAAGCGCAGGTTCGCGGCAACTCGGTGTACTTCCCCGAGCGCGTGATTCCGATGCTGCCTGAGCAGCTGTCCAACGGTTTGTGCTCGCTGAACCCGCAAGTCGACCGTCTGGCCATGGTTTGCGAGATGACCATCTCCAAGTCCGGCGAAATGACCGACTACTGCTTCTACGAAGCGGTGATTCACTCCCATGCGCGCCTGACCTACAACAAAGTCAGCGCCATGCTGGAAACGCCGAAAGCCACCGAGGCGCGCAAGCTTCGCGGCGAATACACCGACGTCGTGCCGCACCTCAAGCAGCTGTACTCGCTGTACAAGGTATTGCTGGCGGCTCGTCACGTTCGTGGTGCGATCGATTTCGAGACCCAGGAAACCCGGATCATCTTCGGTTCCGAGCGCAAGATTGCCGAAATTCGTCCGACCGTACGCAACGACGCACACAAGCTGATCGAGGAATGCATGCTGGCGGCCAACGTGGCCACTGCCGAATTCCTGAAAAAGCACGAAATTCCTGCGCTGTACCGCGTTCACGATGGTCCGCCGCCGGAGCGTCTGGAAAAACTGCGCGCCTTCCTCGGTGAACTTGGTTTGTCCCTGCACAAAGGCAAGGACGGTCCGTCGCCGAAGGATTACCAGGCATTGCTGGCCGGTATCAAGGATCGTCCGGATTTCCACCTGATCCAGACCGTCATGCTGCGTTCGTTGAGCCAGGCGGTGTACAGCGCTGATAACCAGGGCCACTTCGGCCTGAATTACGAAGCCTATACCCACTTCACCTCGCCGATCCGCCGCTATCCGGACTTGCTCACGCATCGCGCAATCCGCAGCGTGATCCATTCGAAGCAGAATACCCCGCACGTTCGCCGTGCCGGTGCGATGACCATTCCGAAGGCACGCATCTATCCGTACGACGAAGCGGCCCTGGAGCAACTCGGCGAGCAGTGCTCGATGAGTGAGCGCCGTGCCGACGAAGCGACCCGCGACGTGGTGAACTGGCTCAAGTGCGAGTTCATGAAAGATCGCGTGGGCGAGTCGTTCCCGGGTGTGATCACGGCCGTGACCGGTTTTGGTCTGTTCGTCGAACTGACCGACATCTACGTCGAAGGCCTGGTGCACGTCACTGCGCTGCCGGGCGATTACTACCACTTCGATCCTGTGCACCACCGCCTGGCCGGTGAGCGCACCGGTCGCAGCTTCCGCCTGGGCGACACCGTGGAAGTGCGGGTCATGCGCGTCGACCTCGACGAGCGCAAGATCGACTTCGAGATGGCTGAAAAAACCATCAGTGCACCGATCGGCCGTAAAAAACGCGGTACCGAAAGTGCAGCGCCTGCAGCGAAAGTTGAAGCAGAACCTACCCCGGCGAAAACCGGCCGTCGTCCTGCGAAGGAAAAGGTTGTCGAGGCCTATCGCCCGAGCGATGCAGCGGCGAAAAACGCCGAAGTGCGCAAAAGTCGTGAAATGAAACAGGCGTTGCTGGCCGGTGCGAAAAGCGGCGGTAAAGCGGCGTCTGGGGGAAAGACCAGCCGGTCGGCGCCTGACAAGGCCGTCGGCGGCAAGCCAGCCAAACCGAGCAAACATCGTAAAGGCCCGCCAAAAGCGGGCTCGGCTCCAGCCAAGAGTGGCGGGGCGCGTAAACCTAAGGCCAAGCCATGAGTCAGTTGGAAAAGATCTACGGCGTCCATGCTGTAGAAGCGTTGTTGCGTCACCACCCGAAACGCGTCAAGCAGATCTGGCTGGCCGAAGGCCGCAATGATCCTCGGGTCCAGACGCTGATTGAGCTGGCCAACGAA
Organism: Pseudomonas sp. GNP012; assembly: GCF_054343835.1. Classification (NCBI taxonomy): domain Bacteria; kingdom Pseudomonadati; phylum Pseudomonadota; class Gammaproteobacteria; order Pseudomonadales; family Pseudomonadaceae; genus Pseudomonas; species Pseudomonas sp. GNP012. Next base: position 6,031,949 of record NZ_JBTGUU010000001.1, read on the forward strand.
AACCGGGTCCAGGTCGGCCAGGCCGAGCGCCGCGAAATGGACGCCTGGGTTGAAGGCGTGCACCAGGGCGTGGTCGCGGACGTGAGTCCGAGCCAGGTCTGGGGCGAGGCAATGCTCGACGAACTGCTCGATCGCACCGACGGTGCACCGTTGTTGCTGGTGCTCGACGGTGTGACCGATCCGCACAACCTCGGCGCCTGCCTGCGCTCCGCCGATGCAGCGGGCGCGCTGGCAGTGATCGTGCCGAAGGACAAGTCGGCGACCCTGACGCCGGTTGTACGAAAAATCGCCTGCGGCGCGGCGGAAGTGATTCCGCTGGTTGCCGTGACCAACCTGGCGCGCACCCTGGAAAAGCTCCAGCAGCGCGGCTTGTGGGTTGTCGGTACGGCTGGCGAAGCTGAGGTCAGTCTGTATGACCAGGATCTCACCGGTCCGACCATCCTGATCATGGGGGCCGAAGGCAAGGGCATGCGTCGCCTGACCCGTGAGCATTGCGATTATCTGGTGAACCTGCCGATGGCCGGTAGCGTCAGCAGTCTCAACGTTTCCGTGGCCACCGGCGTTTGCCTGTTCGAAGCGCAGCGCCAGCGCAGTGTCAAAGCCAAGGCCGCCGCCAAGAAATCCTGATCCGGTTGCAGTCCCTGTGGGAGCGGGCTTGCTCGCGAAAGCGGAGTAACATTCAGCAAAGATGTTGAATGTCGTACCGCATTCGCGAGCAAGCCCGCTCCCACAGTGTTTTGCGGTGTGGCATGAATTTGGTGGCTGTTCAAATAATCACCAATTACCTTGCGCCTCCCTCGCCCCTTCTCTACAATTGCGCCCCTTGCTGTGACGGCAGGCACGCATGTGCCTTACCCACGCAAGTCCATAAGTGTCATTCACTCCTTGTCTGACCGCTTTTGAGCGGCAGGCTACAACCCGTAAGGAGCATTCATGCGTCATTACGAAATCATCTTTTTGGTCCACCCGGATCAAAGCGAGCAAGTCGGCGGCATGGTTGAGCGTTACACCAAGCTGATCGAAGAAGACGGCGGCAAAATCCACCGTCTGGAAGATTGGGGCCGTCGTCAACTGGCCTACGCAATCAACAATGTTCACAAGGCTCACTACGTGATGCTGAACGTTGAGTGCACTGGCAAGGCCCTGGCCGAGCTGGAAGACAACTTCCGCTACAACGATGCAGTGATCCGTAACCTGGTCATCCGTCGCGACGAAGCCGTTACCGGCCAGTCCGAGATGCTCAAGGCTGAAGAAAACCGCAGTGAGCGCCGTGAGCGTCGCGACCGTCCTGAGCACGAAGGCGTTGAAAGCGCTGACAGTGATGACAGCGACAACAGCGATAACGCTGACGAGTAATCCACGGACCTTTTAAGGAGCCTATCAAATGGCACGTTTCTTCCGTCGTCGTAAATTCTGCCGCTTCACCGCTGAAGACGTGAAAGAGATCGATTACAAAGATCTCAACACTCTGAAAGCCTACGTATCCGAGACCGGCAAAATTGTTCCAAGCCGCATCACCGGTACCAAAGCTCGTTATCAGCGTCAGCTGGCCACCGCTATCAAGCGCGCCCGCTTCCTGGCCCTGCTGGCCTACACCGACAGCCACGGCCGCTGAGACCGGGCAGTCGACACGTAGCAAAGGATTGAATGCATGCGGGCCATAGCTGAGTTCATCATGCGCGGCCGTATGCAGGCCACTCTGGTAGTGGCTGGAGGCGCGGCGATGCCGTTGTTGTATTGGTTGGGTGCTGCCGCCGGATGCCTTGTGCTCCTGCGGCGCGGATTGAGGGACGCCCTGGGCGTTCTTGCTCTGGGACTGCTGCCGGCATTGGCCTGGTGGCTTTACTCCGACGACCCACGGGCACTTCTGGTGCTGCTGGGGTCTGCGAGTCTTGCGTTGGTTTTGCGCGCAAGCGAGTCCTGGAACCGCGTGCTGCTGGTCAGCATAGCGATGGGAGTGGTGTTTTCAGTGGTGTTGGGGACAGCTTTTGCTCCCCAGATCGAGATGCTGGCGCAGGCTTTGATCAAAGTCATGCCGTCGCTACTCGGTGATGTCTACCAGAAGTTGTCGGTAGACGAACAAGCGCGTTTCGCGTCCCTGATTGCACCGGTCCTGACCGGCCTGATTGCGGCTTTGTTGCAAATCGTCAGCTTGCTGAGCCTGCTTGTCGGGCGCTACTGGCAGGCGTTGTTGTACAACCCGGGCGGTTTTGGTCGCGAGTTTCGCGCCATCCGCATCCCGCTGTTGCCGGCGATGTTGCTGCTGGCGTGCATGCTTCTGGGGCCGAACATCGGTCCGCAGTTGGCCATGTTGACGCCGTTGTGCAGCGTACCGCTGGTGTTCGCCGGGCTGGCCCTGATTCACGGGCTGGTGGCGCAGAAGCGACTGGCCAGGTTCTGGCTGGTGGGGTTGTACGTGACGCTGTTGCTGTTCATGCAACTGATCTATCCGTTGCTGGTGGTCCTGGCCATCGTCGACAGCCTGATTGATTTTCGCGGTCGTTCGGCACCGAAAGATGCCGATAACGCGAACGGTGAAGGTTAAAAGTTAAGAGGATTTTCACATGCAACTGATCCTTCTGGAAAAAGTCACCAACCTGGGCAACCTGGGTGACAAAGTGAACGTTAAGGCTGGTTACGGTCGTAACTACCTGCTGCCTTACGGCAAAGCTACCGCTGCGACCCCAGCCAACCTGGCTGCGTTCGAAGAGCGTCGCGCTGAGCTGGAAAAAGCTGCAGCAGATCGCAAAGCATCGGCTGAAAGCCGCGCTGCCCAACTGGCCGAGCTGGAAGTGACCATCACTGCCACCGCTGGCGACGAAGGCAAGCTGTTCGGTTCGATCGGTACTCACGACATCGCTGACGCACTGACCGCCTCCGGCGTTGAAGTGCAGAAGAGCGAAGTTCGTCTGCCGAACGGCACCATCCGCAACGTAGGCGAATTCGACGTAGCCGTGCACCTGCACGCCGAAGTTGAAGCCACCGTACGCGTTGTCGTGGTAGCAGCTTAAGCAGCACTTGTCGGCTGGCACCCTCGGGTGCTTGCCGGTAACATCGGGCACGATCCTGTTTACAGGTCGTGCCCTTTGTCTTTCTGGCATCCCAGTTTTTACATTCCTGCTTTCCAAAAAAAAACCAAGTGGCCATGAACGAAATCTTAGCTCCCGAGCAATACGACCTGCAAACCGCCGCGCTGAAGGTGCCGCCGCATTCCATCGAGGCCGAACAGGCCGTGCTCGGTGGTCTGATGCTGGACAACAACGCCTGGGAGCGTGTGCTCGATCAAGTCTCCGACGGCGATTTCTATCGACATGACCACCGCCTGATTTTCCGTGCGATCGCCAAACTGGCCGATCAGAACTCGCCGATCGACGTTGTGACCCTTGCCGAGCAATTGGACAAGGAAGGTCAGACTTCGCAAGTCGGTGGCCTCGGATACCTCGGCGAGCTGGCGAAAAACACGCCGTCCGTCGCCAACATCAAGGCCTATGCGCAGATCGTTCGCCAGCGCGCGACCCTGCGTCAATTGATCGGCATCAGCACCGAAATCGCCGACAGCGCCTTCAACCCTGAAGGGCGCACGGCAGAAGAAATCCTCGATGAAGCTGAACGGCAGATCTTCCAGATCGCCGAGGCCCGGCCAAAAACCGGCGGCCCGGTGGGTGTGAACGAGTTGCTGACCAAGGCCATCGACCGCATCGACACCCTGTTCAACACCGACAACGCCATCACCGGCCTGTCCACTGGCTACACCGACCTCGACGAGAAAACCAGCGGCCTGCAACCGGCCGACCTGATCATTGTCGCCGGCCGTCCGTCCATGGGTAAAACCACCTTTGCGATGAACCTGGTGGAAAACGCCGTGTTGCGCAGCGAGAAGGCTGTCCTGGTGTACTCCCTCGAGATGCCTGGCGAATCGCTGATCATGCGTATGCTGTCTTCCCTCGGCCGCATCGACCAGACCAAGGTGCGTTCCGGTCAGTTGGAAGACGACGACTGGCCGCGCCTGACCTCGGCGGTCAACCTGCTCAACGACCGCAAGCTGTTCATCGACGATACCGCGGGCATCAGCCCGTCGGAAATGCGCGCCCGGACCCGCCGTCTGGTGCGCGAACACGGCGATGTCGGCCTGATCATGATCGACTACCTGCAGCTGATGCAGATCCCGGGTTCCAGCGGTGACAACCGGACCAACGAGATTTCCGAGATCTCCCGATCCCTGAAAGCCCTGGCCAAGGAATTCAACTGCCCGGTGGTGGCGCTCTCGCAGCTCAACCGTTCCCTGGAACAGCGGCCGAACAAGCGCCCGGTGAACTCCGACTTGCGGGAATCCGGAGCGATCGAGCAGGACGCCGACGTGATCATGTTCGTGTATCGCGACGAGGTGTATCACCCGGAAACCGAGCACAAGGGCATTGCCGAGATCATCATCGGCAAGCAGCGGAACGGGCCGATCGGCTTTATCCGCCTGGCATTCATCGGTAAGTACACACGGTTCGAGAACCTGGCGCCGGGTAGCTATAACTTCGATGATGATGAGTAAGTTGTAGCGACTGTGCGGGCCTCTTCGCGAGCAGGCTCGCTCCCACAGGAACTTCATTGAACCTGTGGGAGCGAGCTTGCTCGCGATGGGGTCGCCGCAATTTCCGACCACAGCCGTCGGAATTGGTCAAAATTTGTGCTATATTCCGCGCCCGCGAAATTCAATGAAAGCCAACACCGGTTATCGACATGCAAGCAGCCAAGCCGTTATTTGACTATCCCAAGTACTGGGCCGAATGTTTCGGGCCAGCGCCGTTCCTGCCCATGAGCAGGGAGGAGATGGATCAGCTCGGCTGGGATTCCTGCGACATCATCATCGTCACCGGTGATGCCTACGTCGATCACCCGTCGTTCGGCATGGCGATCATCGGCCGGCTGCTGGAGTCCCAGGGCTTCCGCGTCGGGATCATTGCCCAGCCGAACTGGCAGTCCAAAGACGACTTCATGAAGCTCGGCGAGCCGAACCTGTTCTTCGGTGTCGCGGCCGGCAACATGGACTCGATGATCAACCGCTACACCGCGGACAAGAAAATCCGCTCCGACGATGCCTACACCCCGGGTGGCCTGGCGGGCAAGCGTCCGGACCGCGCCAGCCTGGTCTACAGCCAGCGCTGCAAGGAAGCCTACAAGCACGTGCCGATCGTGCTCGGCGGCATCGAAGCGTCGCTGCGCCGCATCGCCCACTACGACTACTGGCAGGACCGCGTGCGCAACTCGATCCTGATCGACGCCAGCGCCGACATCCTGCTCTATGGCAACGCCGAGCGCGCGATCGTCGAGGTCGCCCAGCGTCTGTCCTACGGTCACAAGATCGAAGACATCACCGACGTGCGCGGGACCGCGTTCATCCGTCGTGATACACCGCAAGGCTGGTACGAAGTCGATTCCACACGCATCGACCGTCCGGGCAAGATCGACAAGATCATCAACCCGTACGTGAACACCCAGGACACCCAGGCCTGCGCCATCGAGCAGGAGAAGGGGCCGGTCGAGGATCCGCAGGAAGCCAAGGTCGTGCAGATCCTGGCCAGCCCGCGCATGACCCGCGACAAGACCGTGATCCGTCTGCCGTCGGTGGAAAAGGTCCGCAACGACGCGGTGCTCTACGCCCATGCCAACCGTGTGTTGCACCTGGAAACCAACCCGGGCAACGCCCGCGCGCTGGTGCAGAAGCATGGCGAAGTCGATGTCTGGTTCAACCCACCACCGATTCCCATGACCACCGAAGAAATGGACTACGTGTTCGGCATGCCTTATCAGCGCATTCCGCACCCGGCGTACGGCAAGGAAAAGATCCCGGCCTACGAGATGATCCGTTTCTCGGTAAACATCATGCGTGGCTGCTTCGGCGGCTGCACCTTCTGCTCGATCACCGAGCACGAAGGGCGGATCATCCAGAACCGTTCCCACGAGTCGATCATTCGCGAAATCGAAGAAATTCGCGACAAGGTTCCTGGCTTTACCGGCGTGATCTCCGACCTCGGTGGCCCGACCGCGAACATGTACCGCATTGCCTGCAAGAGCCCGGAAATCGAATCCGCGTGCCGCAAGCCATCGTGCGTGTTCCCGGGTATCTGCCCGAACCTGAACACCGACCACTCGGCGCTGATCAAGCTGTATCGCAGTGCCCGTGAATTGCCGGGTGTGAAGAAGATCCTGATCGCTTCCGGCCTGCGTTATGACCTCGCGGTCGAGTCGCCGGAATACGTTAAAGAGCTGGTGACCCACCACGTCGGTGGTTACCTGAAGATCGCCCCGGAACACACCGAGGAAGGTCCGCTCAACCAGATGATGAAACCGGGCATCGGCAGCTATGACAAGTTCAAGCGCATGTTCGAGAAGTACTCCAAGGAAGCGGGCAAGGAGCAGTACCTGATCCCGTACTTCATCGCCGCCCACCCGGGCACCACCGATGAAGACATGATGAACCTGGCCCTGTGGCTCAAGGGCAACGGTTTCCGTGCCGACCAGGTGCAGGCGTTCTACCCGTCGCCGATGGCCACCGCCACCGCGATGTACCACTCGGGCAAGAACCCGCTGCGCAAGGTCACCTACAAGAGTGACGCGGTGACCATCGTCAAGAGCGAGGAGCAGCGTCGTCTGCACAAGGCGTTCTTGCGTTATCACGACCCGAAAGGCTGGCCGATGCTGCGTGAGGCACTGACCCGCATGGGCCGCGCCGACCTGATCGGGCCGGGCAAGAATCAGTTGATTCCTTTGCACCAGCCGTCGACCGACAGCTACCAGAGCGCCCGTCGCAAGAACTCGACGCCGGCCGGTAGCCATAAGGTGGCCAAGGAAAAGACCACCAAGATCCTTACCCAGCACACCGGCCTGCCACCGCGTGCCAGCGATGGCGGCAACCCGTGGGACAAGCGCGAACAGGCCAAGGCGGCGGCTTTTGCCCGCAACCAGCAGGCGGCCAAGGAACGCAAGGACGCGGCCAAGGGCAAGGGGCCGAAGCCGGCTCGCAAGCCCGTCGTACCGCGCTAAGCCTCGACTGCGCTGAACAGAACGCCAACCTTCGGGTTGGCGTTTTGCATTCCGGGCTTGGAGGGTGTGCAGGGCTGCTGGCCTCTTCGCGGGTAAGCCCGCTCCCACAGTGTCCGAGTCAAACACAAATTTTGCGAACGCCTCTAAACCTGTGGGAGCGGGCTTGCCCGCGAAGAGGCCGGTTTTGGCGGCGACTATGCAACGGAACGCCACAAATACGTGCAACTCTTGCAATCCAATTCTCCGTCTCGCCCGGTTTTGGTGCTGTACTGCCTCAGGCAACCGAAGAAAGCGCCAGCAATGCGGGATGGCATAAGTCTTGCGCGCTTTCCAATACGCTCAAGGCTCGCAGGAGGCACGCCGTGTCGATTCATGTCGCATTGCACCACGTCACGCATTACCGCTATGACCGCGCTGTCGAGCTGGGTCCGCAGATTGTTCGCCTGCGTCCCGCCGCCCACAGCCGCACGCGGATTCTGTCTTATGCGCTGAAAGTCTCGCCCGAGCAGCACTTCATCAACTGGCAGCAGGACCCCCAGGGCAATTACCTGGCGCGGCTGGTGTTCCCGGAGAAAACCGAAGAACTGCGGATCGAGGTCGATCTGCTGGCGGAGATGGCGATCTTCAATCCGTTCGACTTCTTCCTCGAACCCTACGCGGAAAAGATCCCCTTCGTGTATGCAGCAGATGAGCGCAAGGAATTGGCGCCGTATCTGGAAACCCTGCCGCTGACGCCGAAATTCAAGGCCTATCTGGACGGCATCGACCGCACACCGTTGCCTGCCGTGGACTTCCTCGTCGCGCTCAACCAGCGCCTGAGCGAAGACATCGACTACCTGATTCGCATGGAACCCGGCGTGCAGACGCCGGAACACACCCTCGAACACGCCTCCGGTTCCTGCCGCGACTCGGCATGGTTGTTGGTGCAACTGCTGCGCAACCTGGGACTGGCGGCGCGCTTCGTGTCGGGTTACCTGATCCAGCTGACCGCCGACGTGAAAAGTCTCGACGGTCCGTCCGGCACCGAAGTGGATTTCACCGATCTGCACGCCTGGTGCGAGGTGTACTTGCCCGGTGCCGGCTGGATCGGCCTGGACGCAACCTCCGGGCTGTTTGCCGGTGAAGGACATATTCCGTTGGCCTGTAGTCCCGATCCGTCTTCTGCGGCGCCGATCAGTGGCTTGGTGGAACCCTGCGAGTGCGAATTCAGCCACGAAATGTCCGTGGAGCGGATTTGGGAAGCGCCGCGGGTCACCAAGCCCTACACCGACGACCAGTGGATGGCGATCCAGGCCCTGGGCCGACAGATCGATGCCGACTTGCTGGAGGGCGATGTGCGCCTGACCATGGGCGGCGAGCCGACCTTTGTGTCCATCGATGACCCGGACGGTGCCGAGTGGAATACCGCGGCACTGGGGCCGGACAAGCGGCGATTGTCCGCCGAACTGTTCCAGCGCATGCGTAAACACTACGCGCCCAATGGACTGGTGCATTTCGGGCAGGGCAAGTGGTACCCCGGCGAGCAACTGCCGCGCTGGTCGCTCAATTGTTATTGGCGCCGCGACGGCGTGCCGATCTGGCACAACAGCGCGCTGATCGCCGACGAACAACAAGACTACGGCGCCGATGGCGCGCTGGCCGGACGTTTTCTGGCGAGTGTCGCCGAACGCCTGAAAATTCCGACTCGCTTCGTTTTTCCAGCCTACGAAGACAATTTCTATTACCTCTGGCGCGAAGGGATGTTGCCGCAAAACGTCAGCGCCGAAGATTCCCGTCTGGAGGAACCGCTGGAGCGGGCACGTCTGCGCAAGGTGTTCAGCCAGGGGTTGGACAAGGTGATTGGCCAGGTCCTTCCGCTGGCGCGCACCGCCAAGGGCGATCAGTGGCAGAGCGGCCGCTGGTATCTGCGCGAAGAGCACTGCCGTCTGGTGCCGGGGGACTCGCCGCTGGGCTATCGCTTGCCGCTGGGGTCGCAACCCTGGGTGAAAGCGGCGGAATATCCATTCATTCATGCGCAAGACCCGAATCAGGCGTTCCCGCCGTTGCCTGACACCGGTCAGCTTCAGAGCCAAGGCGCAGCCGTTACAGAAGAGCGTGCGCCAAAAATCGATGAGTCCGCCGACTGGCTGACCCGTACGGCCTTCTGTGCCGAGGCGCGGGAAGGCCGGTTGTACCTGTTCATGCCGCCGCTGGAGCGGGTCGAGGATTACCTTGAACTGGTCGCGGCCATCGAAGCCACCGCTGAAGAACTGATGTGCCCGGTATTGCTGGAGGGCTATGAGCCGCCGAGCGATCCACGCCTGAGCAACTTCCGCATCACCCCGGACCCGGGGGTGATCGAAGTCAACGTGCAGCCGTCCGCCACCTGGGATGAATTGGTCGAGCGCACCGAGTTCCTCTATGAAGAAGCGCGCCAGACCCGCCTGACCACCGAGAAATTCATGATCGACGGCCGGCACACCGGTACGGGCGGCGGTAACCATTTCGTGCTGGGTGGCGCGACCCCGGGGGACTCGCCGTTTCTGCGTCGCCCGGATCTGCTGCGCAGCCTGATCAGCTACTGGCATAACCATCCATCGCTGTCCTATCTGTTTTCCGGTCTGTTCATCGGCCCGACGTCCCAGGCGCCCCGCGTCGACGAAGCGCGTAACGATGCCTTGTACGAACTGGAAATCGCATTTGCACAAATGCCCTCACCGGGTGAGGAGTGTCCGCCATGGTTGGTGGATCGACTGCTGCGCAACCTGCTGATCGATGTCACCGGCAACACCCACCGCGCCGAGTTCTGCATCGACAAACTCTATTCGCCGGACGGTGCCACCGGGCGCCTCGGATTGCTGGAGCTGCGTGCGTTCGAGATGCCGCCCCATGCCCGCATGAGCCTGGCGCAACAATTGTTGCTGCGGGCGCTGGTGGCGCGGTTCTGGCGCGAGCCCTATGCACCGCCAAAACTCGCGCGCTGGGGCACGGAGCTGCACGATCGCTTCCTGTTGCCGCACTTTATCGAGCAGGATTTTGCCGATGTCATCGTCGACCTCAACGCCGCCGGTTATCCGGTGCGGGCTGAATGGTTCGCCGCGCATCTGGAGTTTCGTTTTCCCAAGGTGGGCGATTACGCCGTCAGCGGTATTGCACTGGAGCTGCGCCAGGCGCTCGAGCCCTGGCATGTGCTGGGTGAAGAGGGCGCCATGGGCGGCACGGTGCGTTATGTGGATTCGTCGCTGGAGCGTTTGCAGGTCAAGCTCAGCGGCTTGCCGCCCCAGCGTTATCTGCTGACCTGCAACGGCATTCCTGTTCCATTGCAGCCCACCGGGCGAGTCGGCGAGTTCGTCGCGGGCGTGCGTTTTCGTGCCTGGCAACCGGCCAATTGCCTGCAGCCGACCATCCCGGTCCACGCGCCGCTGGTATTTGACCTGCTCGATACCTGGATGCAGCGTTCGCTCGGCGGCTGCCAGTACCACGTCGCCCACCCGGGCGGGCGCAATTACGACAGCTTGCCGGTCAATGCCAACGAGGCCGAGAGCCGGCGGATGGCGCGCTTCTTCCGCATCGGGCACACACCGGGGAAACTGACTGTACCCCATCTGGACATTAACGATGAGCTACCGATGACGCTCGATTTACGACGTTTCTAAACCGTCCGCGACGCTCGGATTTTTCGTATGTCCGGGCGTCACGAGCATGCGCTAGTCTGACCGATCATTGCTGTCTGCCGAGCTTTCCATGCCTGACCTGCTAGACCGCTACCCGCTGACGGCGGGCACCTATCACGAACTGCTCGACGACAGTGGCGCCGTGCGCCCGCACTGGCGCCGGCTGTTCGAGCAGTTGCAACGCAGCACGCCGGCGCAACTGGTGCAGCGTCAGGCTCTGCTGACCCGGCAAATCCAGGAAAACGGCGTTACCTATAACGTCTATGCCGACCCCAAGGGCGCTGACCGGCCGTGGGAGCTGGACCTGCTACCCCACGTCATCGCTGCCGATGAGTGGCAACAGTTGTCGGCCGGCATCGCGCAGCGGGCGCGTTTGCTCAATGCCGTGCTGGCTGACCTTTACGGTCCGCAACGGCTGATTGCCGAAGGTCTGCTGCCCGCCGAACTGGTGTTCGGTCACAACAACTTCCTTTGGCCCTGTCAGGGGATCAACCCGCCTGACGGAGCCTTTCTGCATCTGTATGCCGTGGATCTGGCGCGCACACCCGATGGCCGCTGGTGGGTCACGGCGGACCGCACCCAGGCGCCTTCGGGTGCCGGGTATGCGCTGGAAAACCGCACGATTGTGTCCCGGGCCTTTCCCGAGTTGTACCGTGATTTGAAGGTGCAACACCTGGCCGGGTTCTTCCGAACCTTGCAGGAAACACTGGCGCGTCAGGCCCCGAGTGACGAGGACGCACCCTTGGTGGTGCTGCTGACACCCGGGCGGTTTAACGAAAGCTATTTCGAACATCTGTACCTGGCGCGTCAGCTCGGTTATCCGCTGGTGGAGGGCGGCGATCTGACGGTGCGCGACGCCACGGTCTACCTGAAGACCCTGAGTGGACTGCGCCGGGTGCACGCGATCATGCGTCGGCTCGACGATGACTTCTGCGACCCGCTGGAACTGCGCACTGATTCGGCCCTCGGTGTGCCGGGCCTGCTGGAAGCGGTGCGGCAGGGGCGGGTGCTGGTAGCCAACGCGCTCGGCAGTGGTGTGCTGGAATCGCCGGGCTTGCTGGGTTTCCTGCCGAAGATCAATCAGTTCCTGTTCGGCGAAGAGCTGATCCTGCCGTCCATCGCCACCTGGTGGTGCGGCGAAGCGCCGGTATTGGCCCAGGCTTTGGAAAAACTGCCGGAGCTGCTGATCAAACCGGCGTTTCCGTCCCAGAGCTTTGCACCGGTATTTGGCCGCGACTTGAGTGAAAAACAGCGCCAGGAGCTCGCCGAGCGCATGCAGGCACGGCCATATGCTTATGTGGCGCAAGAACTTGCGCAACTGTCCCAGGCGCCGATCTGGCAAGCCGAAGACGGTCAACTGCAACCCCGGGCCATCGGCATGCGCGTGTATGCGGTGGCCAGCCGCGAGGGATATCGGGTGTTGCCCGGTGGCTTGACCCGGGTCGCCGCGCAAGCCGATGCCGAAGTGGTGTCGATGCAACGCGGCGGCGCCAGCAAGGACACCTGGGTGTTGGGCGATCGAGCGCCCAGTGGCGAGCAATGGAAGGCCCAGCGCAACATCGGCGTGCATGATCTGGTGCGGCGCGATCCGTATCTGCCATCGCGGGTGGTGGAAAACCTGTTCTGGTTTGGTCGTTACTGCGAACGTTGCGACGACAGTGCCCGTTTGCTGCGCATCATGCTCGCGCGCTATGTCGACGGCGACGACCCGCAAGCCTTGCAGGCCGCAGTCGATCTCGGCGAACGGTTGATGCTGCTGCCCGAAGAGGGCGAATTACCCGAACGCCTGTTGGCGGCATTGCTCGGTGACGACTGGCCGTTCAGCCTGCGTTCCAACCTGCAACGCTTGCAGTGGGCCGCTTCGCAAGTGCGCGGCAAGCTCTCGCGGGAAAACTGGCAGGCGCTGGTGGAGTTGCAGCGCGAAGCCATGGAGCTGGAAACCGAAGAACCGGATTTCGGCGAGTTGCTGGATTTCCTCAACCGTCTGGTGATGTCCCTGGCGGCGCTGTCCGGCTTTGCCCTGGACGACATGACCCGGGACGAAGGCTGGCGTTTCCTGATGATTGGCCGGCGGATCGAACGCTTGCAGTTTCTCAGCGGCAGTCTGGCGGCGTTCCTGCGGGGCGCCGGGGTCTTCGATCAGGCCGGGCTGGAATGGTTGCTGGAACTGGGCAACAGCAGCATCACCTACCGCTCGCGCTATCTGGCGGTCGCGCAGTTGATCCCGGTGCTCGACCTGTTGTTGCTCGACGAGCAGAACCCTCACGCCGTGTTGTTCCAGTTGAAACTGGTGACACGCACCCTCAAGCGTCTCAACGACGACTTTGGCGTACCGCGTGAAACAGTACTGCCGCAATTGGTCGAGCGTCTGGCGCGATTCGATCTGGGTTGCCTGGAAAACCCGCTGTTCGGCGACGCCAGTGTTCGCGCCGCCATCGAAGGGCTGGCCGCACTGTTGCAGGAGATCGCCGACGCCAGCGGGCAAGTCTCCGATCGCCTGGCGCTGCGGCATTTCGCCCATGTCGACGATGTCAGCCAGCGCACGGTGTCTGTCTGATGAGCGCCCGTTACCAGATTTTCCACGACACCCATTATCACTACGACAGCCCGGTGTCCCTGGCCCAGCAGTTGGCGCATTTGTGGCCGCGCCCTTGTGCCTGGCAGCGTTGCACCGACCGGCAATTGCAGATCAGTCCGCAGCCAACCTCGCGTCGCGATGAGCTCGATGTATTCGGCAATCCGCTGACCCGGCTGGCGTTCGAGCGTCCCCACGATGAGTTGCTGGTCAACGCCAGTCTCACGATCGAAGTGTTGCCCCGACCTGTGCTGGACTTCAGTGGGTCTGCGGCGTGGGAACACACACGAAGCGCACTGACCTACAGCAGCCAACCGTTGTCGCCGGAATTGCTCGAAGCCTGTCGATACCGGTTCGAATCGCCGTATGTGCATTTGAAGAAAAACTTCGTCGAGTTCTCGCAAAGCTGTTTTCCACCCGGTCGACCGTTGTTGCTCGGCGTGCAGGCGCTGATGGAGAAAATCTTCAGCGAATTCACCTTCGATGCTGAAGCTACCCAAGTGGCGACGCCGCTGGTGGAAGTGCTGGAGCGCCGACGCGGGGTCTGTCAGGACTTTGCTCACCTGATGCTCGCTTGCGTACGCTCCCGTGGATTGGCTGCGCGCTACATCAGTGGTTACCTGCTGACCCAGCCACCACCGGGCCAGCCACGGCTGATCGGCGCCGATGCGTCCCACGCCTGGGTTTCGGTGTTTTGTCCGGTGTCGGGGTGGGTGGATTTCGATCCGACCAACAATGTGCAGCCGGCGCTGGAGCACATCACCCTGGCCTGGGGACGGGATTTTTCCGATGTGTCGCCGTTGCGGGGGGTAATCCTGGGAGGAGGGAACCACGACCCGGAAGTTCGGGTAACCGTGATGCCACTGGAATAACAACGATCAAAATGTGGGAGCGGGCTTGCTCGCGAAGACGGAGTATCAGGCAACATCATTTTTGGATGTGAAACCGCTTTCGCGAGCAAGCCCGCTCCCACAGGGAACTGCATTTTGATTCGAGAGTGGGGAGTCATTCGATTGGCCTGTGAGGATCGGCAGCGAAACTGCCAATCCATTACACAGATCCGGTGGGCCAGATCAGATCAACCGGCCCGGAGGTTCTCAGGCGTCGGGCGCCGAGTCTTTCGGTGCATCAACATCGTCTTCTGCCGCCACTTCACCCTCAGGGTTCAGTGCCGCTTCTTCAGCTGTAGCTTTCTTGCGCTGAAGCTTTTCCTCTTTCTTCTGCTCCTTGGCCAAGTCTCTCTGACGTTTGGCGAAGGAATAATTAGGTTTAGCCATGGGCGATCCTCTGGGGTCGAAGGTGAGGTTGAGCGGCGCATATTCTGCCCTGTATCGGTGCCGAGCCGTTAGCTGGGTTTTTGCTCGGCCCACTTTGGCGCTACGGACGGTTGCCAGGCATCCAGAGCATCGAGCAGGTTTTGCGGCGATTCGCTCACTTGCAGCATGTCACGGTGCTGGCCGCGAACGAAGCCTTCGCCGACGATGTGATCAAGAAAAGACGTCAATTTGCTGTAGAAACCGTTCACTTCCAGCAATCCCAGCGGTTTTCCGTGGTAGCCGAGCTGGCCCCAGGTCCAGACTTCGAACAGTTCTTCGAGGGTGCCAAGGCCACCGGGCAGCGCGATAAAGGCATCGCTGAGTTCGGCCATCCGCGCCTTGCGCGCGTGCATGCCATCGACAACTTCCAGGCGGGTCAGGCCACTGTGGCCGATTTCCTTGTCCTTGAGGCTTTGCGGGATGATGCCGATCACTTCTCCGCCGGCCGCCAGGGCCGCATCAGCGACGATGCCCATCAGCCCCACGGCGCCACCGCCATACACCAGGGTCAGCTTGCGTTCGGCCAGAGCCCGGCCAAGGGCCACGGCTGCTTCGCGGTAAGCCGGGTGGGTGCCGGTGCTGGCGCCACAAAATACACAAACGGATGTTAAAGACATGCCTTGCTCCATGGTCGATCAGGGCCACAGAGTAAAGGCAGGCGCGCGGCACTCCAAGGGCTAGACTTGGTGTTTTGGCGTTTCGTACGTACCGCTGGCGCCGCAGGCGTAGGCGGCCAGCAAACTGCACAACAGGCTGTTGATCGACATGACAGGTATTCCATTTGAAGGGGGACGGCCTGATGATAGGCCCGGGCCAGACACTTGGCCGTTAGATATTTCGCATCGGTGCCATAGCTCGAAAGTTGTATACAATTTTTGATTCAAGTCATATGAACTTGCGAAGTTTTCAGGCAGTCTTCTGTTTATTCGCGATTTCGTTAACCCTGCCTTGGAGATTCACCATGTTTGCCAAACTTGTTGCGGTATCCCTGTTGACACTGGCCAGCAGCCAATTGATGGCTGCCGAGTGCAAAGTCACTGTCGACTCCACCGACCAGATGTCTTTCGACACGAAGGCCATTGAAATCGACAAGAGCTGCAAGACGTTTACCGTGGAACTCAAGCACTCCGGCAGCTTGCCGAAGAACGTCATGGGCCATAACTGGGTGCTGAGTAAAGAAGCCGACATGCAGCCGATCGCCACCGATGGCCTGAGCGCCGGCATCGACAAGAACTACCTGAAAGAAGGTGACGCCCGTGTGATCGCCCACACCAAGATCATCGGCGCCAAGGAAACCGATTCGGTGACCTTCGACGTGTCCAAGCTCGCGGCCGGTGAAAAGTACGGGTTCTTCTGCTCGTTCCCGGGCCACATCTCGATGATGAAAGGCACCGTGACCCTGAAGTAATCAGGTACACCGCGTCATCGTTCTTCGCGAGCAAGCCCGCTCCCACATTTAGACCGCGATCAAATGTGGGAGCGGGCTTGCCCGCGAAGGGGCCAGAAGCATCGACATATGTTTTGGCCAAAGAAAAAGCCCGATGAAGCTCAACACTTCAGCGGGCTTTTTCATTCACTCACGCTTCAAGGCGCAAATGGCATCACACGCTTGTGATGGGTCTTGTTGTAGGTGTCGCAAATGATCTTGAACGCTTCCTCACGCACCGGATGGCCGTGCAGGAACGCGTCGATCTCGGCATAGGTCACGCCGTGGGAGGCTTCGTCCGGTTTGCCGGGCGACAGGTCTTCAAGGTCCGCCGTCGGGACTTTTTCCACCAGCGATTCCGGCGCGCCGAAGCTGCGGGCGATGGCGCGGACCTGGTTTTTCACCAGGCCGCTCAGTGGCGCCAGGTCGCAGGCGCCGTCACCGAACTTGGTGAAGAACCCCATCACCGCTTCCGCCGCGTGATCGGTGCCGATCACCAGGCCATGGGCCGCACCGGCGATGGTGTACTGGGCGACCATGCGCATGCGCGCCTTGGTGTTGCCGAGCACGAAGTCCACCGACACCGCATGTTTGCCTTCGAAGGCCGCCACTTCATTGGCCAGGGCCTTGACCGCCGGACCGATGTTCACGGTGTGACGCTCGTCCGGCTTGATGAAATCTACCGAAGCCTGGGCGTCGTGTTCATCGAACTGGGTTTCGTAGGGCAGGCGCACGGCAATGAATTTGTACGCGGCATCACCGCTGCGCTGGCGCAGTTCACGCACGGCCCGTTGGGCCAGCAGGCCGGCGGTCAGGGAGTCGACACCGCCACTGATGCCCAGGACCAGGGTCTTGAGCCCGGAGTTGGCCAGGCAGTCCTGAATGAAAGTCACCCGCCGGGCGACTTCGGCCTCAAGGGCGGCTTCGTCGGCGAATGGCGGCTGGACCTTGAGCTGTTCAGCAATCTCACGCTGTACGGCTTGCATGAATTCACTCCTTGCTTGATGTACTTGAAAGGGCGGCAGGTACTTGGAAAACGTGTCGCAAGTACGCGACGAAATTCGGGTCTTTGCAGTGCGTCTTGCCGGGCTCGTCCGAGATCTTCGCCACCGGCTGGCCGTTGCAGGCGGCCATTTTAAGCACGATGCTCATCGGTTCGACACCCGGAATATCACAGGTCAGGTTGGTGCCGATGCCGAAGCTGACATTGATCCGACCGCGCAGCGCCCGGAATATCTCCAGGGCCCTGGGCAGGGTCAGGCTGTCGGAGAAGGTCAGGGTCTTGCTCATCGGGTCGATACCGAGCTTGTGATAGTGGGCGATGGCTTTTTCCGCCCAGACTACCGGATCGCCCGAATCGTGGCGCAAACCGTCGAAAAGCTTGGCGAAAAACAGATCGAAATCGCCGAGGAAGGCATCCATGGTGATGCAGTCGGTCAGGGCAATCCCCAGCAGGCCACGGTATTCGCGGACCCAGCAATCGAGTGCGGCGATCTGGCTGTCGATCAGCCGCGGGCCGAGCTGCTGGTGCGCCATGATCCATTCGTGGGCCATGGTGCCCAGCGGTTTCATGTCCAGCTCCCGGGACAGGTGCACGTTGCTGGTGCCGACAAAGCGTCCGGGGAAGTCGTGCTTGAGCACATTCACCACTTCTTCCTGCACGCGGTAAGAAAAACGTCGGCGCGTGCCGAAATCGGCCACCTGCAATTCGGACAACTCCTCGCTGCTGGCGTTGGCGCTCAGCCAGTCGAACTTGCGGTAGAGCTGCTCGCGGGCCTGCTCCAGCACGACTTCGCGATAGCGATAGCGATTGCGTACCTCGCTGACCAGCGCCAGCAGCGGCACTTCGAACAGGATCACATGCAGCCAGGGGCCGCGCAGGCGGATGACCAGCTCGCCGTTTTCGATACCGGTGTGGAGGTAGCGCAGGTTGAAGCGAAACAAGCCGAGAAAGCGCAGGAAATCCGGCTTCAGGAAGCTGATGCGTTCCAGAAAGCTCAATTGATCGGCGCTCAGGCTCAGTTCGGCCAGACGCTCGATCTGGAAACGGATCTCCGCCAGGTACGGGCGCAAATCCTCGCCGTTACGGCAACGAAACTCCCATTCGACTTCGACGTTGGGGTAGTTGTGCAGCACCGCCTGCATCATCGTCAGCTTGTAGAAGTCGGTGTCGAGCAGGTTCTGCACGATGCGATCGGCAAACACACTCTCGCTCATAACGGGGGTTCTCCACATTCAATAGAGCTAGTGGCGCATATCGGTGATGGGGATTGCCAGCAATTTTTTAGAGCGCCTTAGATCCCTGTGGGAGCGGGCTTGCCCGCGAAGGCGCAAGTACAGTCAACATTGATATTGAATGTGCAGGCCTCTTCGCGGGCAAGCCCGCTCCCACAGGTACGGCGTGCAACCCTAGATTTGCGACAGCTCCGGGCTATCAATCTGCTCCAGCATCCATTTCACAAAGTCCCGCACCTTGGGCACTTCCGCCGAGTGTTCCGGGTACGCAAGGTAATAGGCGTCACTGCTGGGCATTGCATGCTGCCAGGGAATGACCAGCTTGCCGTCGGCCAGTTCCTCTTCCACCAGAAAGCGCGGTAGCAGCGCCACGCCGCAGCCAACCTGGGCGGCGCGGATGCACATGTAAAAAGTTTCGAAACGCGGGCCGTGGTAGCTGTGCTCGGTGTGGTAGCCCTGGTGGTCGAACCAGTCATGCCAGGCCTGGGGGCGTGAGGCGTTTTGCAGCAGGACCAGGTCGGTCAGTTGCGTCGGGTCGGTGAACGGCGTGTCCGGCAGGCTGCCCGGGGCACACACTGGCACCAGCTCTTCGCCGAACAGCTTCAGGCATTCGGTACCGGGCCGCGAGCCCTGGCCGAAGTAGAACGCCAGGTCGCTGCGACCTTGCAGCAGGTCGTCGGCTTCCTGCTCGCTGCACAGGTCCAGATGGATCGACGGATGGCGCAGACGCCAGCCTTTGAGGCGCGGCACCAGCCAGCGGGCGCCGAAGGTGGGCGGTGTCGAAACCCGCAGGACTTCGGTTTCGCCACCGTAGGAACGCAGGTAGTGGGTCGACATCTCGACCTGAGTGAGGATTTTTCGCACCTCGACCAGGTACAGATCGCCGGCCGGCGTCATCTGCAAGCGGCGGCGCACACGGCGGAACAGCAGGTGTTGCAACAGTTCCTCGAGTTGCGCGACCTGTTTGCTCACGGCGCTCTGGGTCAGGTTCAGTTCTTCGGCAGCCCGGGTGAAGCTCAAGTGCCGGGTGACGGCTTCGAAGCACTGCAACGCAGCGATCGATGGCAGGTAGCGTTTATTCAGCATGGGCGGTCCTTGGTTCTTGTTTCTTATTGCCAGCAATGCACAGCATGAATAAACGGAATGATATCTCTCTTAAAGGTCGTTTGTTGAGTAACCTCCGGGCAGCTAAAACTACAGGTCTGATCAGCCGTGATTTTCCGGCTGCACGTGTTCTGTCTTTTGCTTGAGGAGTGACCCATGGTTGCCGCATTGCTTGATCGTCTAGGTGTGAACCCGGCCCTGTACCAGAACGGCAAAGTGCCGGTGCATTCGCCGGTCGATGGCAGCAGGATCGCCGCCGTGAACTGGGAAGGCGCGGCTGAAGTCGAGCAGCACATCAGTCGCGCAGATCATGCGTTCGAACTGTGGCGCAAGGTTCCGGCACCGCGCCGTGGTGAGTTGGTGCGTCAATTCGGAGAAGTGCTGCGCGAATACAAGGCCGACCTCGGCGAGCTGGTGTCCTGGGAAGCCGGCAAGATCACCCAGGAAGGCCTGGGTGAAGTTCAGGAAATGATCGACATCTGCGACTTCGCCGTCGGCCTGTCCCGTCAACTGTACGGTTTGACCATCGCTTCCGAGCGTCCTGGCCACCACATGCGTGAAACCTGGCACCCGCTGGGCGTTGTCGGGGTGATCAGCGCCTTCAACTTCCCGGTTGCGGTCTGGGCCTGGAACACCACGCTGGCACTGGTGTGCGGCAACCCTGTGGTGTGGAAACCCTCGGAAAAGACCCCGCTCACCGCGCTGGCCTGTCAGGCGCTGTTCGACCGCGTCGTGAAGAACTTCAGCGATGCGCCTGCGAATTTGTGCCAGGTAGTGATCGGTGGTCGCGATGCCGGCGAAGCCTTGGTGGACGACCCGCGTGTAGCCCTGATCAGCGCCACCGGCAGCACCCGCATGGGCCGCGAAGTGGCACCGAAAGTGGCCGCGCGCTTTGCCCGCAGCATTCTCGAACTGGGCGGTAACAACGCAATGATCCTCGGCCCGAGCGCCGACCTGGACATGGCCGTTCGCGCGATCCTGTTCAGTGCCGTCGGCACCGCCGGTCAGCGCTGCACCACCTTGCGTCGACTGATCGCTCATGAATCGGTGAAAGAAGAAATCGTCACCCGCCTGAAAGCCGCGTACTCGAAAGTACGTATCGGCCATCCGCTGGAAGGCAACCTGGTCGGCCCGCTGATCGACAAGCAAAGCTTCGACAACATGCAGGATGCGCTGGAGCAGGCGTTGAGCGAAGGCGGCAAGGTGTTCGGCGGCAAGCGCCAGCTGGAAGACCAGTTCCCGAACGCTTACTACGTGTCGCCAGCCATTGTCGAAATGCCGGAGCAGAGCGATGTGGTCTGCCACGAAACCTTTGCACCAATCCTGTACGTGGTCGGCTACACCGACTTCCAGGAAGCGCTGCGCCTGAACAACGCCGTGCCACAAGGCCTGTCCTCGTGCATCTTCACCACCGATGTGCGTGAGGCCGAGCAGTTCATGTCGGCGGTGGGCAGCGATTGCGGCATCGCCAACGTCAACATCGGCCCGAGCGGTGCGGAAATCGGTGGCGCGTTTGGTGGCGAAAAAGAAACCGGCGGCGGTCGTGAGTCCGGCTCCGATGCATGGCGCGGTTACATGCGCCGCCAGACCAACACCGTGAACTATTCGCTGGAGTTGCCGTTGGCGCAGGGCATCACGTTCGACTGATTCTCGAGTCGGACAGTGATCCCCTGTGGGAGCGGGCTTGCTCGCGAAAGCGGTTTATCAGTCACATTGATGCTGGATGTGCCGACGCTTTCGCGAGCAAGCCCGCTCCCACATTGAATGAATGTGTTTGTTAGGTTTCTGTTGGAGTCTGGCAATGCCGTTACGCGAAGAGTGTCTGTGGGAAAAACTGACGCCACAGAGGCCGGACAATTCGGCCCTCAAGGGTGAGGTCACGGTGGATGTCTGTGTCATCGGCGCCGGGTTTACCGGTTTGTCGGCGGCGGTGCATCTGCTGGAGCAAGGCAAGACCGTTTGTGTGCTGGAGGCCCATCGTGCCGGCCATGGTGGCTCGGGGCGCAACGTCGGGCTGGTCAATGCCGGGATGTGGATTCCCCCGGACGAGATCGAAGCCGGGTTCGGCACTGAGGTCGGCAGCCAGCTCAACCGCATGCTGGGCGCGGCGCCATCCCTGGTGTTCAGCCTTGTGGACAAGTACAACATCGATTGCCAGTTGCGCCGCGAAGGCACGCTGCACATGGCGCACAACGCCCGTGGCGAAGCCGACTTGCGCAGTCGTGAAGAACAATGGAAACGTCGCGGTGCGCCGGTAGAGCTGCTCACCGGTCAGGCCTGCGAGCAAGCCACCGGCACGAAAAAGATCGCCGCGGCATTGCTCGATCGCCGCGCCGGCACGCTCAACCCGATGGCTTACACCACGGGGCTGGCCAAGGCGGCCATCGGCCTGGGCGGGCAATTGTTCGATCATTCCCCGGTCACCCGGCTCGAACGCCAGGGCCAGCGCTGGTCGGTGCAAACCGCCCAGGGTTCGGTGATGGCCGAGAAAGTGGTGATTGCCTCCAATGCCTACACCGAAGGCGACTGGACGGAACTGCGGCGCAATTTCTTCCCCGGTTATTACTATCAGGTGGCCTCGGTGCCGCTGACCGAAGAAGCCGCCCGGCAAATTCTGCCCGGTGGCCAGGGTTCCTGGGACACCCGACAGGTGCTCAGCAGCATCCGCCGGGATAAAGACGGTCGCCTGCTGCTGGGCAGCCTGGGTAATGGCAATCAG
Organism: Pseudomonas sp. GNP012; assembly: GCF_054343835.1. Lineage (NCBI taxonomy): Bacteria > Pseudomonadati > Pseudomonadota > Gammaproteobacteria > Pseudomonadales > Pseudomonadaceae > Pseudomonas > Pseudomonas sp. GNP012. Next base: position 6,054,012 of record NZ_JBTGUU010000001.1, read on the forward strand.
AAGCCGACCTGGTTCCTCAAGGCCTGGGCCGACCGGGTGCAGCAGCACTACTTCCCGTACCTCAAACCGGTGGAATGGGAGTGCACCTGGACCGGCCGCATCGCCTTCACCCCCGATCATCTGATGCGCCTGTTCGAGCCAGCGCCCGGTTTGGTGGCAGTCACCGGTTACAACGGTCGGGGCGTGACCACGGGAACGGTGGTCGGCAAGGCCTTTGCCGATTACCTGTGTAACGGAAATCCTCAAGCGCTACCGATTCCTTTCGCGCCCATGCAGCCATTGGCCGGGGTGGGGTTGCGCAGCTGTCTGTACGAGGCGGGGTTCTCGCTGTATCACGCAGGCCAGTGCCTGCGGATCGTGATCTGAATGTTGATTTTTGCAGGGCGCAAGCGGCGCTTTTTCGATCTGCAGCTAGCCTGTAGTGGTGCGGGTTGTAGCAGTCTCGCACCAGCAGTGTGCACTTCGGTGACGCACGTTGTTACAGGCTGGTTGCACGTCGTTTAAAGCCGCGGTTGCAATGATGGCGCGGGCGGGTTGCGCCTCAAAAAAATAATGGTTTTACCTTCCGCGGTTTAGACGGTTGCACGCCCAATGAAAATGGGATCGAAACAGTCGAAATAACAAGAAAGCAGCGACTTTTTTCAGAATAAAAAACCGATGGCACGGCCCTTGCTCTGAGCATTCAGTGAAGTCGCAGTGCCAATTAAAAAAAACCATGGAGCACCACCTCATGTCCCAGACGTTTTACAAGAAAGGCTTTCTGGCCCTCGCAGTGGCAACTGCGCTGGGTGTTTCTGCGTTTGCTCAGGCTGACATCAAGATCGGCGTAGCGGGACCAATGACAGGCGCCAACGCGGCATTTGGCGAACAGTACATGAAGGGTGCACAAGCGGCGGCCGATGCGGTCAACGCGTCGGGCGGCGTCAACGGGGAAAAAATCGTACTGGTCAAGGGCGATGACGCCTGCGAACCGAAACAGGCTGTGACGGTCGCCAAGGACCTGACCAACCAGAAAGTCGCCGGCGTGGTCGGTCACTTCTGCTCCTCGTCGACCATCCCGGCCTCCGAGATCTACGACGAAGCAGGCATCATCGCCATCACTCCAGGCTCCACCAACCCGGCTGTGACCGAGCGCGGCCTGAGCGCCATGTTCCGCATGTGCGGGCGTGACGACCAGCAAGGCATCGTGGCCGGCGACTACATTGTCGACGTGCTCAAGGGCAAGAAAGTGGTCGTGCTGCACGACAAGGACACCTACGGTCAGGGCCTGGCGGATGCCACCAAGGCTCAGCTTGAGAAGCGTGGTGTGAAACCTGTGCTGTATGAAGGCCTGACTCGTGGCGAGAAAGACTTCAGCACCATCGTGACCAAGATCCGCGGCGCTGGCGCTGACGTCGTCTACTTCGGTGGCCTGCACCCGGAAGCCGGTCCTCTGGTGCGTCAACTGCGTGAACAAGGCCTGAAGGACGTCAAGTTCATGTCCGACGACGGCATCGTGACCGACGAACTGGTGACCACCGCTGGCGGTCCGCAATTCGTTGACGGCGTACTGATGACCTTTGGCGCCGACCCACGCCTGCTGCCAGACAGCAAGACCGTGGTAGACGCCTTCCGCAAGGCCGGTACCGAGCCTGAAGGCTACACCCTGTACGCCTACGCTTCGGTCCAGGCCCTGGCAGCAGCCTTCAACGGCGCCAAGTCCAACAAGGGTGAAGAAGCGGCCGCATGGCTGAAGAAGAACCCGGTCAAGACCGTCATGGGCGAGAAGACCTGGGACAGCAAGGGCGACCTGAAAGTCTCCGACTACGTGGTTTACCAGTGGGACAAGGACGGCAAATACCACCAGCTGGAAAAACAGAAGTAAGGGCTGACTCGATCACCTGAACCCCACTGATTCCCTGTAGGAGCGAGCACGCTCGCGAAAAACGTCAACGATAACGCGTGCTTGCTGGTTCAACGCGTTGTCCTCAGGTTCTTCGCGAGCAAGCTCGCTCCTACAGGGGGCGGTGGTGGCCAGCCTGATCTTGGTTGTCATTGCTCCGACGTATATCTGTATTTTCCTTAGAAGAACCGCACAGCCACATGTGCAGGTTCTCATTGCGTGAGATTGCGTTATGGATGGTATTTTCCTGCAGCAACTGGTCAACGGCCTGACCCTCGGGTCGGTCTATGGCCTGATCGCCATCGGCTACACAATGGTCTATGGCATCATCGGCATGATCAACTTCGCCCACGGCGAGGTTTACATGATTTCCGCTTACCTCGCGGCAATCAGTCTGGCTCTGCTGGCTTACTTCGGTATCGAATCCTTTCCGCTGCTGATGCTTGGCACGCTGATCTTCACCATCGTCGTCACGGCGGTGTATGGCTGGGTCATCGAGCGTGTCGCCTACAAACCCCTGCGCAACTCCACTCGACTCGCACCGCTGATCAGTGCGATCGGTATTTCCCTGATCCTGCAAAACTACGCACAGATCTCCCAAGGCGCGAAGCAACAAGGCGTTCCGACTTTGCTCTCGGGTGCCTGGCGCGTTGATATCGGTACCGGTTTCGTTCAGTTGACCTACACCAAGGTCTTCATTCTGGTCGCCGCGTTTGTCGGGATGGCCGCGCTTACCTACATCATCAAGTACACCAAGCTCGGTCGCATGTGCCGTGCAACCCAGCAAGACCGCAAGATGGCTTCGATCCTGGGGATCAACACCGATCGGGTGATTTCCTACGTGTTCATCATCGGTGCAGCGATGGCGGCCCTGGCCGGCGTGCTGATCACCATGAACTACGGCACATTCGACTTCTATGCCGGCTTCATCATCGGGATCAAGGCGTTCACCGCCGCGGTGCTCGGCGGGATTGGCTCACTGCCCGGCGCGATGCTTGGCGGGATCATTCTCGGGATTTCCGAGTCGCTGTTTTCCGGCCTGGTGAACTCGGACTACAAAGACGTTTTCAGCTTCTCGCTGTTGGTCCTCGTTCTGGTCTTTCGGCCTCAAGGCCTGCTCGGCCGTCCTCTTGTGTCGAAGGTGTAAGCGATGTCTTCAACCACTCATAAAACAATCGATATCAAAAAAAGCCTGGTTGACGCGATTCTTGCCGGTCTCATTGCCCTGATTGTGTTCGGGCCGATTGTCGGTGTCGTTCTCGATGGCTATGGCTTCAACCTGGAAACCACCCGGGTGGCGTGGATCGTGGCGATCGTCATGGCCGGACGTTTTGCCCTGAGCATGTTCCTGCAGACAGCCCAGGGCCTGAAAATCCTCGAAGGCTTTGAAACGACAGGCTCCGGGGTGCATGTGCTGGCGCCTGACTACAAGTCGCGGCTGCGCTGGATCATCCCGCTGGTGATCTTGATTGCCGTGGTGTTTCCGTTTTTCTCCAACTCCTACCTGCTGGGCGTGGTCATCCTCGGGCTGATCTACGTACTGCTGGGGCTGGGGCTGAACATCGTGGTCGGCCTGGCCGGCCTGCTCGACCTTGGTTACGTGGCGTTCTACGCCATTGGCGCCTACGGCCTGGCACTCGGTTACCAATACCTCGGCCTGGGCTTCTGGACGGTGTTGCCGCTGGCGGCGATCATCGCCGGCCTGGCCGGTTGCATCCTCGGTTTCCCGGTGCTGCGCCTGCACGGCGACTACCTGGCGATCGTGACCCTGGGCTTCGGTGAAATCATCCGCCTGGTCCTCAACAACTGGTTGTCGCTCACTGGCGGCCCGAACGGCATGCCGGCACCGCTGCCGACTTTCTTCGGCCTGGAGTTCGGCAAGCGAGCCAAGGACGGCGGTGTGCCGTTCCATGAGTTCTTCGGCATCGCCTACAACCCCGACGTGAAGTACTACTTCATCTACGCGGTGCTGTTCCTGGTGGTACTGGCTGTGCTGTACATCAAGCATCGCCTGACCCGGATGCCGGTCGGCCGCGCCTGGGAAGCCCTGCGTGAAGACGAAATCGCCTGCCGCTCCATGGGCCTGAACCACGTATTGGTCAAGCTCTCGGCATTCACCATCGGCGCCTCGACGGCCGGTCTGGCCGGGGTGTTCTTCGCCACCTACCAGGGCTTCGTCAACCCGACCTCGTTCACCTTCTTCGAATCGGCGTTGATCCTCGCCATCGTGGTACTGGGCGGCATGGGTTCGACCATAGGTGTGGTGATTGCAGCCTTCGTGCTGACCGTCGCTCCGGAACTGCTGCGTGGCTTCGCCGAGTACCGCGTGCTGCTGTTCGGCATCCTGATGGTGTTGATGATGATCTGGCGACCGCGCGGCCTGATTCGGATCAGCCGTACCGGTGTGACGCCGCGTAAAGGAGTAGCGCCATGAGCGAAGTCGTACTCTCCGTAGAGAAGCTGATGATGCACTTCGGCGGCATCAAGGCGTTGAATGATGTGAGCCTGAAGGTCAAGCGCAACTCGATCTTCGCCCTGATCGGCCCCAACGGCGCCGGCAAGACCACGGTCTTCAACTGCCTGACCGGGTTCTACAAGGCCTCCGGCGGCAAGATCGAACTGAACGTGCGCGGGCAACAGACCAACGTCATCAAGTTGCTGGGCGAATCGTTCAAGCCGACCGATTTCGTTTCGCCAAAAAGCTTCATCACCCGGCTGCGCTACAAGATGTTCGGCGGTACCCACCTGGTGAACCGTGCCGGCCTGGCGCGGACGTTCCAGAACATTCGCCTGTTCAAGGAAATGTCGGTGCTGGAAAACCTGCTGGTGGCCCAGCACATGTGGGTCAACCGCAACATGCTGGCCGGCATTCTCAACACCAAGGGCTATCGCAAGGCCGAAAGCGATGCGCTGGACCATGCCTTCTACTGGCTGGAAGTGGTGGACCTGGTGGACTGCGCCAACCGCCTGGCCGGTGAACTGTCCTACGGTCAGCAACGCCGCCTGGAAATCGCCCGCGCCATGTGCACCCGTCCGCAGATCATCTGCCTCGACGAACCGGCCGCCGGCCTCAACCCTCAGGAAACCGAAGCGCTAAGCGCGATGATCCGGCTGCTGCGCGATGAGCACGATCTGACCGTGGTGCTGATCGAACACGACATGGGCATGGTAATGAGCATTTCCGACCACATTGTGGTGCTGGACCACGGCGTCGTCATCGCCGAGGGTGGTCCCGATGACATCCGCAACGATCCGAAAGTGATTGCCGCGTACCTGGGCGCCGACGAAGAGGAGGTGGTATGAGCAAACCCATCCTCGAACTCAAGGACCTGGACGTGTTCTACGGCCCGATCCAGGCCCTTAAAGGCGTTTCGCTGCACATCAACGAAGGGGAGACCGTCAGCCTGATCGGCTCCAACGGCGCCGGCAAGTCAACCCTGCTGATGTCGATCTTCGGCCAGCCACGGGCCGCCGATGGGCAGATCCTTTATCAGGGCGTGGACATTACCCACAAGTCGTCCCACTACATCGCCTCCAACGGCATCGCGCAATCGCCGGAAGGGCGGCGGGTGTTCCCCGACATGACAGTCGAAGAAAACCTGCTGATGGGTACCATCCCTATCGGTGACAAGTACGCCAAGGAAGACATGCAGCGCATGTTCGAGCTGTTCCCGCGACTGGAAGAGCGGCGTACCCAGCGGGCGATGACCATGTCCGGTGGCGAGCAGCAGATGCTTGCCATCGCTCGCGCCTTGATGAGCCGGCCCAAGTTGTTGCTGCTTGATGAGCCGAGCCTGGGGCTGGCGCCGATCGTGGTGAAACAGATCTTCGCGACCCTGCGAGAACTGGCCAAGACCGGCATGACCATCTTCCTGGTGGAACAGAACGCCAACCACGCCCTGCGGTTGTCGGACCGGGCGTACGTGATGGTCAACGGCGAAATCCGCATGACCGGCACCGGCAAGGAGCTGCTGGTCAACGAGGATGTGCGTAACGCTTACCTCGGCGGCCACTGAGTTTCAGTGGGTTATGCACAAGCCCCGGCGCGCAATCGCCGGGGCTTTTTCATTCTTGTAACGCCACAAACCCTGTGGGAGCGAGCCTGCTCGCGAAAGCGGTGTGTCAGGCAAGGAGGATGTTGAATGTGAGTCTGCTTTCGCGAGCAGGCTCGCTCCCACAGGTTCAGCGGCGGCATTCAGGAAATTGTGGAAAACAATATTCAAGAGCTCCCGAAGCGCGACATAAAGCCGCTGCAAATAGTTGTTTTGTCACGGTTTTGACTTGTCCCCGTTTGCTGTGGAGCCGGCTGTGAATAACGTGGGAGTAGCTGGCTGCAGGCCTTTTAAACCGTGGCCTGCAGAGGCGTGTTCAGTTTTTGATCAAGTGTTTTTGCGCAACTTGAAGAGCGCTTTGTCAACCTTTTTGTTCGAGATGAAAGTGGGTGGAATCAGCGTGGACAAACCTGTGGATAAGTCTGTGATTAAACTCTGGAAAGACCCGGCTGAAGGCCGTGGTTACTGGCTTGGCGCCATCGCTGGTTTGACCCGTCAGTCATGAAAATCCCCAGGGGCTACACGGCGGGCTATTGAGGGTCAAGCAAAAAAGTTTCAAAAAACCGCGCAAAGCCTTGTGGACAGCGGCTTGCAGCTTTTCCACTTGCCCCCAAAGACTGTGGACCGGCCTGTGGATAACGTGCGCGCACATGGCTGCAAGCCAGGCTGGCCAAGGGATTGCGAGGATTGATCGTTTTTTGTACAGAAAGTGCGGTTGCCGCTATGGGCAAGGCCGGGCATTCTGCCTGCTGATTTACCATTCCAATGGCTGGCGATCAGCCGAAGCAAGGAGAACACGATGTCCAACACCCTGTTTATTACCGGCGCGACCTCCGGTTTTGGTGAAGCCTGTGCCCGTCGTTTTGCCGACGCTGGCTGGAAATTGGTGCTGACAGGCCGTCGTGAAGAGCGCCTCAATGCACTGTGCGCCGAGCTGTCGAAGCAGACCGAAGTCCACGGCCTGGTGCTCGATGTGCGTGATCGCAAGGCCATGGAGGAAGCGATTGCCAATCTGCCGCCGTCCTTTGCCAAGCTGCGTGGGTTGATCAACAACGCCGGGCTGGCCCTGGGCGTCGATCCGGCACCCAAGTGCGACCTGGACGATTGGGACACCATGGTCGACACCAACGTCAAAGGCCTGATGTACAGCACCCGTCTGCTGTTGCCACGCCTGATTGCCCACGGTCGTGGCGCCGGCATCGTCAATCTGGGGTCCATCGCCGGCAACTACCCGTACCCGGGCAGCCATGTGTATGGCGCGACCAAGGCGTTCGTCAAACAGTTCTCCCTGAACCTGCGCTGCGACCTGCAGGGTACTGGCGTACGGGTCAGCAACATCGAGCCGGGCCTGTGCGAGAGCGAGTTCTCGCTGGTGCGTTTTGCCGGTGACCAGGAGCGCTACAACGCCACCTACGCCGGCGCCGAGCCGATCCAGCCGCAGGACATCGCCGACACTATTTTCTGGGTGCTCAATGCGCCTGCGCACATCAACATCAACAGCCTGGAGCTGATGCCAGTGAGCCAGACCTGGGCCGGGTTTGCTATTGATCGAAGCGGTGGCAAGGCTTAATACCGAGTCATCGTTCATCGCGGGCAAGCCCGCTCCCACAGGAATCGCGCTGAACCTGTGGGAGCGGGCTTGCCCGCGATGAGGCCAGTTCGGCCACCGCTGTAGATCGGCTAGACTCCTCACCTACTAACGCCGCCGCACCCGGCGGTCTAGAGGTCTTAGAGGAGATCCAGTGAGTAATCGAGGCGAGCAGGCGCTGCTCAAACAATCGACCTTCCTGATGCTCGCCGTGACATTCGCCGGGATCATCACCGGTTTTGTGTCGGGCGCTCAATCCATCCTGTTCGATGGCTTCTTTTCGTTGATCGCGGCCTTCATCAAGGTCCTGATGCTGATCACCGCCCGGCTGATCGCCAAGGAAAGCAACCAGCGCTTCCAGTTCGGTTCCTGGCACCTGGAACCCATGGTGCTGGTGATCGAGGGTAGCTTCATTTTCCTGGTCGCCATTTACGCCTTTCTCAACGGCGTGTTCGGCATCATCAATGGTGGCCGCGAGGTCGAGCTCGGACTGGTGATCGTCTATGCGGCAGTGTTTACCGTCGTCGAGCTCATTTATTTTTTCTACGTCCGCCACCGCAACCGCACGCTCAACTCATCGCTGATCCAGTTCGACAACATCAGTTGGCTGGTGGACGCGATGCTGTCGGCGGGCCTGCTGGTGAGTTTCCTCATCGCGCTGCTGCTCAAGACTCAGGGTTACGACAAGTGGGCGGTGTATGTCGACCCGATGATCCTGATTCTGCTGGCCTTGGGCATGCTCCCTCCAGCGCTCAAAATCCTCGGACCAGCCTTGCGCGATGTGTTGGGGATCGTCCCGGATCAGCTGGACGACAAGGTGCGTCAGGTGATGGAGGTGGCGAAGGTCGAGCATGGTTTCGACGACTACATTTCCTACGTGCAGAAGCACGGCAGGGCGTGTTTTATCGAGATCCACATCGTATTGCCGAAGGATTACTGGCTGGACGGTGTGGGGCAACTGGACAGTTTGCGCGAGGAAATTTCCACAAAGCTTGGCGAGCCGGATGCCGCACGATGGCTGACCATCAGCTTTACCGGGGATCGCAAGTGGATTGAGTGACAGTCAGGTGACCTCTTTGAGGTCATTCGCGAGCAGGCTCGCTCCCACATTGAAATGCGATCAACTGTGGGAGCGAGCCTGCTCGCGAAAGCAACCAAACACTCAGCCGAGATATTCCGCCAGCCCGCGATAACAGGTCGCCAGGTGATAAGGCGTGGTCGACGGCATGTCGCGGCGGCTGACTTCACCGTGGGCGTCACGACACTCATACCAGCCGCCGGTATGTAGCGAGCGCTGCTGCAACGCCTGCAACTGGCGCAGAACATCCGACTCGCTATCGGGTCGCAGCGTCAGGGCGCGCAGGTACTCGGCCTGGGCCCAGATACGCTGTGTGCCATCCCGGACGCCGCCACCTGGTTCGAGATCGAGCATGGCCCGTACCGCACCGGTCTGTTGGTCGACGCCCAATTGCTCGGTAAAGGCGAAGGCCCTTTCCAGATCGGCATGCAGGGTTGAAGTGCGCAGCAGCGCCGAGGATTCCAGCAGGAAATACCACTCGAACTGATGCCCCGGTTCAAACCAGTTATCCACAGACCCCAGCGGCTTTTCCATCAACACGCCGTGCTGCGGATCGATGAAGCGCGCGTGCATGGCTGTGCATAACTCGGTGAGTGCTTGTTGCACGTCGAGGTCTTCACGCACCGACAGGGTGGCGAGGAATGCTTCGGCCAGGTGCATCAGCGGGTTTTGCAAGGGGCCGCTGCCCAGCGATGCCCAGTCGCGGTCGAGCGTGGCTTCATACAGACCGTCGTCCGTGGCGAAACGCTGCGCGATCACTTCCAGCGAGGCGTTGAGTACCGACTCGACCAGCGGCTCGCGGACCTTGTCCCAGTAATGGGCGCAGGCGAACAGTATGAACGCGTGGGTATAGAGGTCCTTGCGCTGATCCAGCGGCGCACCATGTGCATCGACGCTGTAGAACCAGCCGCCGTGCTCTGCATCGTGGAAGTGCCGCTGCAACGAGCGGAACAAAGCGGCGGCACGCTCTTCGGCGCCCGGCACCTGACCGATCAGGCTGGCAAACAGATACAACTGCCGCGCACAGGCCATGGCCCGGTAGCGTTGCGGTGGCAGCGGGTGGTGTCCGGCATCCAGCGCCTCATAAGGCAACGCCATGTCGGCATTCCAGCCCGGACCTTGCCAAAGCGGCACGATGACGTTCAGGAAATGCTGCTGCACCGAGGCGAACAGGGCGGTCAATTCAGGCTGGGAGGCGGAGCGGGAAACAGGTGGCATTGGCTGGCGTCGTCACGGCAAGGGCGATTGCGCGACATGTTAGCAGAGAGGCTGACTTGAGAGAGGCTGTGTCTGTCAGGCCGCCTTCGCGAGCAAGCCCGCTCCCACAATGAATTTGCTGTGAACACAGTACTTGTGAACAACAAAGATCAAATGTGGGAGCGGGCTTGCTCGCGAAGAGGCCGTGGAAGGCGCTAGAGAATCAACCCGCCAGCAACCACACCCCGGTCGCCGCCGAAGCCGCGCCCGCCAGTCGAACCAGCGGTGCTGCCGCCAGCGGCAAGGTCCGCACCAGCGCATAACCCGCCGCATGCAACACCGCCGTCGCGGCGACAAAGCCTGCGGCATAGGTCCATGGACTCGACATGTCCGGCAGTTCCAGCCCGTGCGCGACACCATGAAACAGCGCAAACAACGCCGTCGCACCTACCGCCATCACCAACGGTGGACGCACAGCCAGCGCCACCGCCAGCCCCAAGGCCAAAACGGAAGCGGCAATCCCGCTCTCCAGTGCAGGCAGGTTCAACCCTTCAAAACCCAGCATCCCGCCAATCAGCATGGTGCCAACGAAGGTACACGGCAGCGCCCAGCGCGCAGTACCCTGCTGCTGTGCGGCCCACAGGCCGACCGCGAGCATCGCCAGCAGGTGATCGAGACCGCCAAGCGGGTGGCTGATACCGGCGATCAAGCCATTGTCGCCGTGCCCCGGATGGGCGAGGGCGAGGGCTGGCGTCAGCAGCAGGGCCAGGGCGCCGAGAATGCGTTTCAGTGTCATGGAAAGCTTCCTTGTTGAAGGGGTGATCAGGCCGCGGTCAGCAAGCCCTGGCGTTCGATGAAGGCGATGATCTGTTCCAGACCCTGGCCGGTTTTCTGGTTACTGAAGACAAATGGCTTGCCGTTGCGCATGCGCTGGGTGTCGCTGTTCATCATCTCCAGCGAGGCGCCGACCAGCGGCGCCAGGTCGATCTTGTTGATCACCAGCAGGTCGGATTTGCAGATCCCCGGCCCACCCTTGCGCGGCAGCTTGTCGCCAGCGGAGACATCGATTACGTAGATCGTCAGGTCGGACAGTTCCGGGCTGAAGGTCGCGGAGAGGTTATCGCCACCGGACTCCACGAGAATCAGGTCCAGCCCCGGAAAACGGCGATTGAGTTGATCCACGGCTTCAAGGTTGATCGAAGCGTCTTCGCGGATGGCCGTGTGGGGGCAGCCGCCGGTTTCCACGCCGATGATGCGTTCCGGCGCCAGGGCTTCGTTGCGCACCAGAAAGTCGGCGTCTTCGCGGGTGTAGATGTCGTTGGTCACCACGGCCAGGTTATAGCGCTCGCGCAGGGCCAGGCACAGGGCCAGGGTCAGGGCGGTTTTGCCGGAACCGACCGGGCCGCCGATGCCAACTCGCAGAGGTTGTGTGTTCATGTGATTCTCCAAAATAACAGGCCCTAGGAACGGAACAGACGGCTGTACTGGCGCTCATGGGCCATACACGCCAGGGACAGGCCGAAAGCGGCGCTGCCGTATTGATCGGGATCGATTCGGGTGGCGTTCTGTTGCGCCTGTTGAAGCAGCGGCAACAGTTCGCTGGTCAGGCGTTGGGCGGCTTGCTGACCCAATGGCAAGGTCTTCATCAGCACCGCCAACTGGTTTTCCAGCCAGCTCCATAGCCACGCAGCCAAGGCGTCCTGCGGGCTGATCTGCCAGGCGCGCGCGGCCAAGGCCCATCCAAGGGCCAGATGGGGCTCGCTGCATTGTTCGAGGAAGGCACGGGCGGGTGTGTCGAGTTCCGGCAAGCCGTTGAGCAACTGCTGCAACGAGTAGCCCATCTGCCGGCTTTCCTGATGCAGCTCGCGAGTTTCGCGACTGGCGCGGTGTTCCTCGCAGCGTTGCAACAATTGGCCCCAGTTGTCCTCGCTGGCGGCCACGCAATGGGCGAGCAGCAAGGGTGCTTCGAAGCGTGCCAGATTCAACAGCAACTGATCGCCGATCCAGCGACGCGCACTGTCGGGGTCGTTTACCCGGCCGTTATCCACAGCCATTTCCAGCCCTTGGGAGTAGCTGTAGCCGCCAATTGGCAATTGCGGACTGGCCAGGCGCAGCAGCGCCCAGGCCGGGTTCATGGGCGTACGCCGAACTGGTGCAGTTTCGGCGCGTAGTTGAAGTCTTCATCACCGTGGCGCGAATGATGATGGCCACCGCCGTAAGCGCCATGTTCCGGCTGGAATGGCGCTTCGATGTTCGAGGCAATGGCACCGAGTTGTTCGAGCATGGCCTTGAGCACGTAATCGTCGAGCAGGCGCAACCAGCCGTCGCCGACTTGCAAGGCGACATGGCGGTTGCCCAGGTGGTAGGCCGCGCGGGTCAGTTCGAAGGCATTGGCGCAGGTGACGTGTAGCAGTTGTTCGGGGCGGGCGCAGACACGCACGATTCGCCCGTCTTCGGCTTGCAGGCATTCGCCGTCATGCAGGGGCGGTTGACCGCGCTCCAAAAACAACCCGACGTCTTCGCCCTCGGCACTGAAACAGCGCAAACGGCTTTTGCTGCGGGCTTCGAACGTCAGGTGCAGTTCGGCGGCCCAAACGGGTTGAGGGTCGATTCTGCGATGAATCACCAGCATCGGAAGGCTTCCAGCAATGGACGATGCTCAGGCTAGAGCAAGGGGCTTGCCAATTGACATGATGCGTAGGAAATGGCTGACAGAGGCGTAGGAAGGTTATCGATTGAGTGAGTTTTTTGGTTGAAGTTGGTGCGTTGTTTTTGATTTGCGCACCAAGTTGAAGCGATGCAGTTCACTGTGGGAGCGAGCTTGCTCGCGATGACAGCGTATCTGTCACATTGATTCTGTATGTGCCGACGCTATCGTCGGAACGCCGCCCGGAGCAAGCTCGCTCCCACAGGGGCTTGATCCAGACTGAAGGTTAAGGGTTACTCGGTACTGCCGAGCCCTTGCCAGTGCTTGAGACCGATAAAGATGAAGCGCAGTTGCTGGGTAATCTTGGCCTGGGGCGTCAGGTGCTCAGGCAAGGCCTCGGCTGGCGGATCGATGATGTCCGGCAGGGTGGCGAACACGCTTTTGACGATCAGATCCGCCATGACGCTCAGGTCGGCGATGTCCAGGTGCTGCAGTTTCGGCATCAGTGACAAATCCGCCGCCAGGTCCGAACTGATGCCTTCGCGCAGACGGCCAATGGCCTGGCGCACCGGCAGCGAACCGCCGTATTGCTCGCGGGCGAGAAACAGGAACTGTGAGCGGTTGGCACTGACCACGTCGAGAAAGATCCGCACCGAGGCATCGATGATGCCCCCCATCACGAATTCGTTGTGCCGTACCAGGCGAATGGTTTCGCGGAAGGTCTGGCCGACTTCGCTGACCAGCACCAGGCCCAGTTCATCCATATCGGCAAAATGGCGGTAGAAACCGGTCGGTACGATGCCGGCGGTTTTCGCGACTTCACGCAGGCTCAGGCTGCCGAATCCTCGGCCACCATCCATGAGGCGCCGGGCAGCGTCCATCAGGGCATTACGGGTCTGTTGTTTCTGTTCGGCGCGGGGCAGCATCGCAAGGGCGTTTTCTGGACAAGGACGCGGCGCACTCTAGCAAATCGGCTTTGCCGGCGTCGAACGACTGTGAGGGATCAAGCGGGGAAGTGCGGCATCTATAAAGCGCAGTGCTGAAAAGTCAAAAGCCCAATCCGGGGATTGGGCTTTTTTTCTGGGCGGCCATGGGGCTTAGCTCAGAGTGCTGTTGCGTTCGATCACTCGGTCACCACCGCCTTCAGCGAGGGTTTGACCTTGTGGAGTGCGATCCGAACCGTCGGCAGCGAGGGTTTGACCTTGTGGGGTGCGATCCGAACCGTCGGCAGCGAGGGTTTGACCTTGTGGGGTGCGATCCGAGCCGTCGGCAGCGAGGGTTTGACCTTGTGGGGTGCGATCCGAGCCGTCAGCGGCGAGGGTCTGGCCTTGTGGGGTGCGATCGGAACCATCGGCAGCCAGGGTCTGGCCTTGTGGAGTACGTTCCGAGCCATCCTGAGTGATCAGGCCTTTTTCTTTCAGGCGATCATTACCGCCTTCGGCAAGGGTCTGGCCTTGTGGGGTGCGGTCGGAGCCATCGGCGGCGACGGTCTGGCTGAACACAGAGTGGTCTTGCTTCACTTGTGGGGTGGCCTGGTCAGCTGCTGGCAGGGCAAAAGCAGTGCTGGCCAGCATCGAGAGTGAAAGGCTAAGCAGTAATTGGCGTTTCATGATTGTTGTGCTCCTCGGGGGTGCGAAAAAGTGGGTACGAGGGCAATGCTACTCTCGATAAGTCGATATAAAAGTTCATAAACGCAATGGTAATAATCAACGGAATTGATTGTTTGCTGGGGAGGCTCTAGGCCGGGCGTTTCCGGCGAGTTGTCTGGCACTGGTTTGGGTATTTTCGACCCACTCGTGACGTGTAAAAGTGCGGGGTCGGTAACGTTGAATGACTGATTGGTCAGTATTGGACTGGCTGAATTCGGCGAAATCGGTCTATCGATTAAACCTGCCGGGTCTTTATCAGTCGTAGACTTCATGGCGAGCCGCTTCCGGCCCACCGTTTCACCTGTGCGTCGCAGTCGGGGCGCTCAGTCGTATCAGGAGCCCTGTGCAATGACGCGCACCCAAAAGACGTTTGTCTGGACCCTTTCCACCTTCCTTACCTTGTTGGCGTTGCTGGTGCTGATCATCGTGTTCTTCGACTGGAACCGGATCAAACCGCCGCTCAATGCCAAGGTTTCCGAAGAACTGCACCGCGCTTTTGCCATCAACGGCAATCTGTCGGTGGTCTGGCAGACCGAGCCCGATGAAAGCGGCTGGCGCGCCTGGGTGCCGTGGCCCCATGTGGTGGCCGAGGACCTCAGCCTGGGCAACCCGGACTGGTCGAAGCAACCGCAGATGGCCACTCTCAAGCGTGTCGAGTTGCGCATTTCACCCTTGGCTTTACTGGCACAGCGGGTGGTGATCCCGCGTATCGACCTCGCCGAGCCGAATGCGCAGCTGCAACGCCTGGCTGACGGGCGCGCCAACTGGACGTTCAAGTTCGACCCCAAGGACCCGAACGCCGAGCCTTCCAGTTGGGTGGTGGATATCGGTGCAATCGGTTTTGACAAGGGCCGCGTCATCCTCGACGACCAGAGCCTGAAGACTCAGCTCGACGTACTGATCGATCCGTTGGGCAAGCCGATTCCGTTCAGCGATATCGTCGGCGACAAAGCGGCGAAAGCCGTGCAGGAAAAGGGCTCGTCACCCCAGGATTATGCGTTCGCCCTCAAGGTCAACGGCCAGTACCACGGCCAGAAACTCGCCGGCCAGGGCAAGATTGGCGGGTTGTTGGCGTTGCAGGATGCGGCACGCCCGTTTCCGCTGCAGGCGCAGGTGAAGATCGCCGATTCCAGCGTCGACCTGGCTGGCACCCTGACCGATCCGCTGAATCTTGGCGCCCTGGACCTGCGGCTGAAACTGGCCGGCACCAGCCTGGGCAACCTCTACCCACTGACCGGCGTGATCCTGCCGGACACCCCACCCTATGCCACCGACGGTCATCTGATCGCCAAGTTGCACGAGCCGGGCGGCGCGGTGTTCCGCTATGAAGGATTCAACGGCAAGATCGGCGAGAGTGACATCCACGGCAGTCTGACCTACGTGGCCAGCCAGCCACGGCCAAAACTCAGCGGCTCGCTGTTGTCCAATCAATTGCTGTTCGCTGACCTGGCGCCGCTGATCGGCGCCGATTCCAACGCCAAACAGAAGGCCCGTGGCGGTGACAGCAAACAACCGGCGGACAAAGTGCTGCCGGTCGAAGAGTTCAAGACAGACCGCTGGCGCGATATGGACGCCGATGTCGAGTTCACCGGCAAGCGCATCGTGCACAGCGAAAAACTGCCATTCAACGACCTCTATACCCATCTGGTGCTCACCGATGGTGTGCTCAGCCTCGAACCGCTGCGCTTCGGCGTGGCCGGCGGCAAGCTGGACGCACAGATTCGCCTGAACGGCCACACCGATCCCCTGGAAGGCCACGCCAGGCTCACGGCGCGGGGATTCAAGCTCAAACAGTTGTTCCCCGGCTTTGAGCCGATGAAAACCAGTTTTGGCGAGCTCAATGGCGACGCTGATATCAGCGGGCGCGGCAATTCGGTGGCCAGGCTGCTGGGCAGCGCCAATGGCGATCTGAAAATGCTGATCAACGATGGTGCCATCAGTCGCGAATTGATGGAGTTGGCGGGCCTGAACGTCGGCAACTACGTGGTTGGCAAGATCTTTGGCGACAAGGAAGTGAAGATCAACTGCGCGGCCGCCGACTTCGGTATCCAGTCCGGCCTGGCAACCACCCGGCTGTTTGTATTCGACACTGAGAACGCCGTCGTCTACATCGACGGCACCGCTAACATGGCGACGGAACAACTGGACCTGACCATCACCCCGGAATCCAAGGGCTGGCGCCTGATTTCATTGCGTTCGCCGCTGTATGTGCGCGGCAAGTTCATCAAGCCCGATGCCGGGGTCAAGGCCGTGCCGTTGATGCTGCGCGGCGCCGGGATGGTGGCGCTGGGCGTGATCGCCGCACCGGCGGCAGGGTTGCTGGCGCTGGTGGCACCAAGTGGTGGTGAGCCGAATCAATGCGCGCCGTTGCTGGAGCAGATGAAGTCGGGCAAGGCGCCGAAAACGGTCAAAGACTGACGGGGCTCGGTAAAAAATGCCCAGGCACTGGCGGAGTTCGCAGTGCCTGGGCATCAACGTGCGGTTGGACTTTCGCTTCAAGCGCTCGGTACTTCTACGTGAAGCAACTCGGTTTTGATTTTGCTTCCGAGTTTTGTAATGACGGTGTCTCTGATTTGCTCGTACCGGGTTTTATCCAACGAGCAGCGCAGTAGCCGTATGTTGTTTTTTGTACTCTTGGTTGCTTTCAATACGGGCTGATCGAGCAGATCGATTGCGATCCCGACGGTTGTCGTGAAGGCGATTTGCAGGGTCAGGATGGCCTCGTCCTGCCTGACTATCGTCAACAGCATTGCGGTAGGAACCGCTGTGTTCGTCAACGATGTGATTTTCTGATCATCCGTGACTGCGGCGTTTACCTTCAGTTTATTGATGAGCGTTTCAACTGCCAAAGAGTCAGCTGGAAGCGCCGTCAGTTTTGAAAAAGCGTCGACGAGGGCTTGATGGTCATAGGCTGGCAAGTAACTGTCGATGCTTTCTGTTACAAGCCCCAGCAGGCTTGATTTATTAAATTCAGAACGCTCGGGGACTCGACTGTTAATGACCCATCCTAATTTCGTCAGGGTGTTCGAATAAGTCGTCCAGGATATATCGCGGTCGTTGCTTGCTCTTGCAGCTAAAAGTTCGACATACAAGCTGGAGTTCAAAATGTCGCTCTTGAACTGTTGGGTATGCGGCCCGCAGAAAACCGTGATGTTTCCGCTGACAAGATGAATATCAACTAGTTCTTCGTTCATGATTGGGTTGCTTTTTATTGGCGGTTGGGGGTTGGATAGGCGATATCTCGCCGATCCAACGAATGGACTCAATCAAGATCCGGCAAGTCAATGATGTATTTCTTGCCATTCTCGGAGTACTTGCCATACAGAGTTTCACGTAATCCGGAAAATACCTTTGTATCCAGATAAGAGCGCACGGCACCGGTTTTTAAGGTGGTGGATTGGGTGGTGGATTTCCAGAACAGGATGCCTCGCGAGCTTTCCCGAGCGTCCAGAGAGATGCAGTTGAGGATCATGTTCGGTTGTTTGTAGTTATCAATCCAGACCGGCGAAATATCGAACTTGGCCTGTGTTCCGAGTTTCTTGTTGTGTTCATAAACCCGGATGATGTCGGAGTTCTTCTGTACAAGGCCCACTGCCTGCTCCGCAACTTTTGCCAATACGGCAGCTGCATTAGCCCCTATCAATCCTGCGGCCATTTCTACGGCAACCTGATTCATGGTCAACCCGGTTCTGCTGATGGTGGTCCCTTCCATGGACCGGTCCTGGGTGACCCAGCCAAGATGGCTCAGGCCGTTGACATAGTATTTGTACCATTCAAAGAGCTGCGAATCCTCTGGGTACATTTTGGTGGCGGCATTCTGCATGACCAACTTGCAAAGGTTGACGTCACTAATGTTTTCTTCTGTGGCGCCCGGAAGAAAGGCATTGATGTTATCCGGCATTACACTTGCTGTGGGTTTGTCAATATCATGCTCTGGGGGAGGTGTCTGTGTGACGGAGTTCGAGGAAAAAGCTGCCACTCTCGGGGTGGTGATGGGTAGCCTGGGTAATGAGTCAATGAACTCAAGGCGTTGTTCGAAGTGCATAATAAGTCCTTTATTTTTGGTGATCAGACATTCTTGTCTGTGGGTCGAATATAAAGAATTGAGTTTGCAAGTCTAGTGAGGGTTTGTAACTTTGTTGGTTGAGTTTTGGTTGCTTGCATTAAAAAGTGTTATGGCGGTTTGTTTGTCATCAGGCTTGTTTGTTGTTGTATGTTTTTTTTGGAGGGCGTTAGTTGTCGGGTCATGTAAAAGCAAAGATCGCAGCCTGCGGCAACTCCTGCTGGGAGTTGCGTTGTTACTTTGTTTGCGATCTTGGTAACAGTCCCGACAACGCTGCTTCCTCCTGCAGCCAGGCAAAAAACGCCCGCACCGGTGGATGGCGTTCGCGTCCCGGAACACACAGCGCACTGTATCCGGCGCCATCCACCTGAACGTCCCCGCGATAAGGCGCCAGTAATCCACTGGCCACGCTTTCCGACACCAGAATATTGCTCGCCAGCACCAGACCCTGCCCGGCAACGGCCGCTTGCAGGGCGTAATGCTCTTCGTCGTATTCGCGCACCGCTGGCCGACCGCTCAGCCAGGTTTCGCCCGATTGCGCGCACCAGGCCTCCCACCCGTGGGCATAGAGTTTCGAGTTGTGCCAACGCACGCTGATCAGCGTCGGGGCACGATTGATCGCCAGCGCCACTTGTTCGGGCGAACCGTAGACACCGAAGGACTCATCGAACAGGCACTGGCCGTACAGGTTGGGGTAATCGTCGAGGCTGTAGCGCAGCACCAGATCGACACTGGCGTCCTGATGCAAATCGATGACTTCGCAGTGGGTGTCGAGGCGAACGTTGATGTTCGGGTGCCGGGCGTAGAAGCGTCCCAGCCGAGGCACCAGCCACAGCGCGGCGAAGGCCGCGGTGGTGGAGATCGTCAGGTTGGCGCCGCTGCGTTGCGGGCGCAGGGTATCGACACTTTGCGCCACTTCGAGGAATGCCCCGTGCAGGCTCTGGAACAGCCGTTCGCCGCATTCGGTCAGGCGCACCTGGCGTGGCAGGCGTTCGAACAGCGGCACGCCGAGCCAGCTTTCCAGGGAGCGGATCTGATGGGACACCGCCGTCGGGGTAACGGACAGCTCTTCGGCGGCGGCCTTGAAACTCAACAGGCGTGAGGCGGATTCGAAGGCGCGCAGGGCAGTCAAGGGCAATGAGGCGAACATTGAACACTCCACAGATGAAATAGATTCATCTTGGCTGATTTTTACTCATTTGAAGTGGCGCAACCGCGAGCTTCAAGCTGCAAGCCACAAGCCGATTTAGTTTAGTCCCTGAGGAGATTCAGATGAGTAAAATTCTTGCTGTCCATGCCAGCCCCCGTGGCGATCGTTCGCACTCCCGGCGTTTGGCCGAAGTGTTTCTGTCTGCCTGGCGGGCCCGTCATCCACACTCGCAACTGACCCGGCGCGAAGTCGGTCGGGCACTGATCCCGCCGGTCAACGAGGCATTCGTGGCCGCCGCGTTTTACCCCGAGCCCGCTGCTCGGCCGCTGTCGATGCAGGCCGATCTGGCGCTCAGCGATGAACTGGTCGGCGAACTGCTTGGCCATGATGTGCTGGTGATTTCCACACCAATGCACAACTTCAGCGTACCCAGCGGCTTGAAGGCCTGGATCGATCAGATCGTGCGGGTAGGGGTGACCTTCGATCACACCCTGGACAATGGCGTGGCCCAGTACCAACCGTTGGTGCAAGGCAAAAAAGCCCTGATCATCACCAGCCGTGGCGGCTTCGGTTTTGGTCCGGGCGGCGAGCTGGAAGCCATGAACCATGCCGACACGCTACTGCGCACGGTGCTCGGATTCATCGGTATCACCGATGTCACAGTGGTGGCTGCCGAGGGCGAGGAGTCCGCCGAACGCAGCTTTGAAATCTCTGCCGCCGAGGCTGAGCAGCGCTTGCTGGCGCTGGCCTGGGAGTTCTAGATGGCCTGGGTGTTTCTGCTGGTCGCCGCCGGGTTCGAAGTCACCTTCGCCATGGGCATGAAATACGCCGAGGGCTTCACCCGGCTCTGGCCCTCGCTGATCACGGTGGTGGCCGCTGTGGGCGGGATCTACTTCCTGACCCTGGCCATGCGCGAGCTACCTGTGAGCATCGCGTACCCGATCTGGACTGCCATCGGTTCGCTGGGCACGGTGTTTCTCGGGTTCGCGCTGCTTGGGGAAAGCCTGAGCGTGATCAAACTGGTCTCGGTCGGGCTGATCGTGGCGGGCGTGGCAGGGTTGAAGTAGGGCGGATGACATAGACTTGTCGTCGAGTTGTCATCTTCGCAGGCGTAGCTTGGCGGATGTCTTGTCTACCGCCTTGCGTCACCACCCGACCACAAGGAAGTCCACCCATGTCGCAAGGTTCTGCCCCGCGTTACCCGCTGGTGCTGGTCCCGGGAATGCTCGGGTTCATCCGGTTGGTGCTTTATCCGTACTGGTTCGGGATCGTCGAGGCGCTGCGCCATGGTGGGGCCGTGGTGTTCGCCGTGCAGGTCTCGCCGCTTAATTCGAACGAAGTACGCGGCGAGCAATTGCTGGCACGTATCGACGAAATCCTGCGGGAAACCGGGGCCGACAAGGTCAACCTGATCGGCCATAGCCAGGGCTCGCTGACCGCCCGTTACGCCGCGGCCAAACGCCCGGACCTGGTGGCATCGGTGACCTCGGTGGCGGGGCCGAACCACGGTTCGGAGCTCGCCGATTACCTGCATCAACACTATCCCCATGACAGCCTGCGTGGTCATCTGCTGTGCTTTTTGCTGCGAATGATCGGCACGCTGATGGGGTGGCTGGATACCGGTTACCACGGGCCCAAGTTGCCGGTGGATATCCATGCCTCCCATCACGCCCTTACCACCGCTGGCGTCGCGCTGTTCAACCAGCGTTATCCACAGGGCTTGCCTGAAACCTGGGGCGGTCACGGGCCGGAAGAGGTCAACGGCGTGCGCTATTACTCCTGGTCCGGCACTTTGCAGCCGGGCATCACCGATCGTGGGCGCAATCTGCTGGACGGTACCAACCGCAGTTGCCGGTTATTCGCCAAAACCTTCGTCCGTGAAGCCGGGCATTGCGACGGCATGGTCGGGCGTTACAGCTCGCACCTGGGCACGGTGATTGGCGATGAGTATCCGCTGGATCACTTCGACATCGTCAATCAGTCGCTGGGGCTGGTGGGCAAGGGGGCAGAGCCGATCCGTTTGTTTGTCGAACATGCGGCGCGACTAAGCGCGACGGGGCTTTAGACCGCGTTATCGTTCATCGTCGGAACGCCGCCCGGACCAAGCCACGCTCCCACAATGGAATGCAATCCCCTGTGGGAGCGGGCTTGCCTGCGAAAGCGCCGGATCAGGCAACGCTTATCTTGCGACCAAGCACGGTGGTCCAACGCTCGGAAACAATCACCCCGCCCAGCGTCAACACCCCACCCACCAAGTGGTACATCGCCAGTTGTTCATGCAGCACCACCGCTGCAATCAATGCGGTAATCAACGGCAGCAAATTGAAAAACTGCGTGGTCCGGCTCGGACCCAAACGTACCACCGCCTGCATCCACGCCAACGGCGCGACCATCGAAGCCAGCAGGCAGGCGTACAGCACCAGCGGAATGTTCTGCAGGGTCGGGCCGACTTTCGGTGAGGCGAGGAACAGCGGAAACAGCACTACTACGGCCACCAGCACCTGCAGATACAAGAGCACCAGCGGCGGCAGTTTCAGCTGCCATTTTTTCAACAGGGTGCTGTAGACCGCATAGGCCAGGGTGGCGATCAGCATCATCGCGTCGCCCAGGTTGACTCCGTGTTCGAGCAATGTGCCCAGGCTGCCGGACGACACCACCACCAGGACACCGGCGAACGACAGCACCGCTCCGGCCAGGGCCCCCATGGTCAGGCGCTGGCCGAGGCTGATGATCGCCATGGCGAGCGACATCAGCGGCATCAGCGACAGGATGATGCCCATGTTGGTGGCCGAGGTCAGGCTCGCGGCGAAGTACGCCAGGCTTTGATAGACCGCCATGCCGAGAACACCGAGGACAAAGATCTTGCCCAGTTTCGGGCGGATCAGGGGCCAATGGGCGAGCACCGGTTTGAGCATGAAGGGCGTGAACAGCAACCCGGCCAGCAGCCAGCGGTAGAAACCGATCTCGGCGGGGAAGATCGCCCCGGCCGACATTTTGGTGATCACTGTGTTGCCGGCCCAGATGAAAATGGCCAGCAGGGGGTAAGCGTATTGCATCGGGAAAAACCAGAACGTTAATGAAGAGCAATTATCCGCTTGTCTGGATGCAAGCCTATACTTCGATCCGGACAACTCGCCCTTGATGACGGACAGCATGAGCAGTAAACACATCGACCTGCTGGATTTCAGCGAACTGCCGTCGGCGGTGTACTTCCGCTACGCCGATTTTGACGCCCACGAATACGCCGCCCCCCATCGGCATCCCTGGGGGACGCTGGAATATGCAGCCCACGGCGTACTGCACATGGACGTCGAGGGCAGCCGCTTCATGTCGCCGCCGCAATACGCGGTGTGGGTACCGCCACAGATCGAGCACAGTTTCTATAGCCATCAACCGGTCAACTACCGCGCCGTGTGCCTGGCGCCCAAGGTGTGCGCCGAACTGCCGTCGCGAGCCTGTACCCTGGCCATAAGCGACATCCTCAAGGCGATCCTCAAGGACTTCGCCGCCCGGGACGTGAAAATTCCCGAGCGCGATGCGGACCAGCGTCTGGCCCAGGTATTGGTGGATCAACTGCAACAGGCCCCGGTGCACGAGTGCTATCTGCCCTACGCCAGCAGCCCGGGATTGCTGGGGATTCTGGAAGCATTGCAGGCCGAGCCTGGGGATAACCGGCCGCTGGCGGAATGGGCCGCACGCATCCATGTCAGCGAACGCACCCTGGCGCGGCAGTTCGTGCGGGAGCTAGGCATGAGCTTCGGTGAGTGGCGCCAGCGCCTGCGTTTTCTGGCGGCGATCGAAGCGCTGGACAGCCAGCGCAGCATTCAGGAAATCGCTTTCGACATGGGCTACAGCACCGGCTCGGCGTTTATCGCGATGTTCCAGCGCCAGGCCGGGTGTACGCCGGAGCAGTACCGGCGCAGTCATCTGGAGAACAGGAAGGTGTAACAGGGGTTGTCTACACTCCAGTACGAGGCCGCCCCCCTTGGTGTGGCAACAAGGAGAGAACTCCATGAAGATGTTGCGTGTCCCGTTGTTGATGATCGGTTTGCTGCTCTGCTCCCAGGGTTTCGCCGCCACAGCCCAACAGGAAAAGATGACTACCTGCAATGCCGATGCCACGGCCAAAAGCCTCAAGGGCGACGAGCGCAAAGCCTTCATGAGTACCTGCCTGAAGGCCGCACCGGCGGCAAACGATGCCGGCAAGGCCTTGACGCCGCAGCAAGAGAAAATGAAAACCTGCAACGCCGACGCCGCCACCAAAGCCCTCAAGGGTGATGAGCGCAAGGCGTTCATGAGCGATTGCCTGAAGAAAAAATAAACCTGGACGCTAGTGGTGAATGTGCCGCCCTCATCGCGGGCAAGCCCGCTCCCACAGGGATCCTGGATGCCTGCGCAATTTTTGTTCAGCACAGAAACCATGTGGGAGCGGGCTTGCCCGCGAAGAGGCCGACAAGGGCGCCGAGTCGCTTGAGCTGCCCCCGACCAAGGTCGAGCCACACAATCCCTAGTGCTCGCATCGGATCGCTGGCAGACTGCCAATCCTTTTTACGCCGTTCGTTTTTGAGGCTGTATGCCAACGTTTTCTCAGCGTCAAGTTTTGCTGGTCATCAGCTGGGTCATCATTTTTGGCGGGCTGCTGCTGGTCCTGCCGCTGCGGTTGCTGCCGAGCCTGCTCGCCGGGTTGCTGGTGTTCGAGCTGGTCAACATGCTCACCCCGCAACTGCAACGGCTGATCGAAGGCCGGCGTGCGCGCTGGCTGGCGGTGGCATTGCTGGGGACGCTGATTGTCAGCGTACTGTCGCTGATCTTTGCCGGTGCATTCAGCTTCCTGTTGCACGAAGCGGAAAACCCCGGCGCCTCCCTCGACAAATTCATGGGGGTGGTCGACCGCGCACGCGGACAACTGCCGCCGTTCATCGACGCCTATTTGCCAGCCAGTGCCGCCGAGTTTCGTGTGGCCATTGGCGAGTGGGTCAGCAAGCACCTGAGCGAGTTGCAACTGGTGGGCAAGGATGCGGCACACATGTTCGTGACCTTGCTGATCGGCATGGTGCTGGGCGCGATCATTGCGTTGCAGCGTGTACCGGATCTGACCAAGCGCAAACCGCTGGCGGCGGCGCTGTTTGATCGTCTGCACCTGCTGGTCCAGGCGTTTCGCAACATCGTGTTCGCCCAGATCAAGATTTCCCTGCTCAACACCATTTTCACCGGTATTTTCCTGGCGGTGATCCTGCCAATGTTCGGCATCAAACTGCCGCTGACCAAAACCCTGATCGTACTGACGTTCCTGCTCGGCCTGCTGCCGGTGATCGGCAACCTGATGTCCAACACCCTGATCACTATCGTCGGTCTGTCGCTGTCGATCTGGGTCGCCGTCGCGGCGCTGGGTTACCTGATTGTTATCCACAAGCTCGAATACTTCCTCAACGCGCGCATCGTTGGCGGGCAGATCAGTGCCAAGTCGTGGGAGTTGCTGCTGGCGATGCTGGTGTTCGAGGCCGCGTTCGGCCTGCCGGGGGTGGTGGCGGGGCCGATTTACTACGCGTATCTGAAGAGTGAGTTGAAGCAGGTGGGGATGGTTTGATCTGCTGGATCTTTGTTGTCTGAGCTGGCCCCTTCGCGAGCAAGCCCGCTCCCACAAGGACTGTGCATGACCTGTGGGAGCGGGCTTGCTCGCGAAGAGCGCACCGCAGATTTCGGATCAGTCCATCGACCCGTAGCGTTTCGCAGCCTCGATCGCCAGACCACTACCGATACTGCCAAAGATGTTCCCTTCCACATGCCGCGCCTTCGGCAGCATCGCCGAGACGCTGTTGCGCAGCGCCGGGATACCGCTCGAGCCGCCAGTGAAGAACACCGTGTCGACCTGATCGACCCGGACATCGGCGTCTGTCAGCAATTGGGTGACGCTGTTGCGCACCCGTTCCAGCAGGTTGTCGATGGCCGACTCGAACAACGCACGGCTCAAGTCCACGCTCAGGCCCGCTTCAATGCGGTCCAGCGGCACGTGGCGCTTGTCGGCGTGGGTCAGCTGGATCTTGGTTTCTTCCACTTCCATCGCCAGCCAGTGGCCGGCGCGCTGTTCGATCAGTTTGAACAGGCGATCGATGCCGCCGGTGTCCTCGATGTCGTAGCGCATGCTGCCCAGGGCCAGTTGCGATTTCTGCGAGTACACCGAGTTGATCGTGTGCCAGGTCGCCAGGTTCATGTGGTGGCTGGTGGGCATGTAGGCGCCGCTCTTCATCCGGCTGCCGTAGCCGAACAGTGGCATCAGGCCGGCCAGCGAGAGTTGTTTGTCGAAGTCGGTCCCGCCGATGTGCACGCCGCCGGTGGCGAGGATGTCGTCCTGGCGGTTATCCACAGCGCGCCGCTCCGGTGACAGGCGCACCAGGGAGAAGTCGGACGTACCCCCGCCGATGTCGACGATCAGTACCAGCTCTTCTTTCTCGATGGTCGACTCGTAGTCGAATGCTGCGGCAATCGGTTCGAACTGGAACGAGACTTCCTTGAAGCCGATCTTGCGCGCCACTTCGACCAGGGTGTCTTCGGCTTCCTTGTCGGCCATCGGGTCGTCATCGACGAAGAACACCGGGCGACCCAGCACCACTTCTTCGAATTCCCGACCGGCGGCGGTTTCGGCACGGCTCTTGAGCTGGCCAATGAACAGCCCGAG
Organism: Pseudomonas sp. GNP012; assembly: GCF_054343835.1. Taxonomy (NCBI): domain Bacteria; kingdom Pseudomonadati; phylum Pseudomonadota; class Gammaproteobacteria; order Pseudomonadales; family Pseudomonadaceae; genus Pseudomonas; species Pseudomonas sp. GNP012. The sequence goes on from NZ_JBTGUU010000001.1 coordinate 6,079,994, forward strand.
CAGGTCCTTGAACGGCATGGCCGTGCCCAGAACGCTGGTGTCGTGCTTGATCAGCTTGGAACCCAGCAGGCTCTTGAGCGAGCGCATCAGGCGGCCTTCGTAGCCTTCCAGGTACTCGTGCAACGCCAGCCGGCCGTACACCGGGCGACGTTCTTCGATATTGAAGAAGACCACCGACGGCAGGGTGATCTTGTCGTCCTCCAGCGCGATCAGCGTTTCCACGCCGGGGCGCAACCAGCCGACGGTGGAGTTGGACGTGCCAAAATCGATACCCACGGCACGGGCTGGAGATGCGTTGTTCATGTCTTTCAGGTTCCGGTTAAAAAACGGCCGCGCAGTGTATGCCAGTGCGCGCCAGAATCGAAGGCCGGTTATCTGCTAATTCTTCGCAAACAATGCCTTGAAAGATGGGGCATTCCCCCCAAACTACCCTGCATCAACCGGACAGCGGCGGGCGTGCTCGCAAGAAGCCCCGCCGGCTGCCGATAAACTTCTGCCGCGCCGCCCGGTCACAAATTTGAGATCGGTCAAACCAACGGCTGCAAACAAGCGCATGCTGTGGCCCGTGGCGCGATTTGATAACGGATGGTGATTCCCGCGATGGACTTCAAAGACTATTACAAGATTCTCGGTGTGGAGCCGACCGCAGACGATAAGGCGATCAAGGCCGCCTATCGCAAGCTGGCGCGCAAATACCACCCCGACGTCAGCAAGGAAAAGGACGCCGAGGCCAAGTTCAAGGACGCCTCGGAAGCCTATGAAGCGCTGAAAAGCGCCGACAAGCGCGCCGAATACGATGATCTGCGCCGCTATGGCCAGCACGGCCAACCGTTCCAGGGACCACCAGGCTGGCAAAGCCGTGGCGGTTTCGGTGGCGGTGGTCAGGACACGGGCGATTTCTCGGACTTCTTCAGTTCGATCTTCGGCAACCGTGGGCCTGGTTTCAATGGCGGTGGACAGTCGCGTCGCAGCACCGGACGTCGAGGGCAAGACGTGGAAATGGAGCTTGGGGTTTTTCTCGAAGAAACACTGTCGACCGAATCGAAGAAGGTCACCTTCCAGGTACCGCAGTACAACGCGGCCGGCCAGCATGTGAGCAACACCAGCAAAAGCCTGAACGTGAAGATTCCGGCCGGTGTGGCCGACGGCGAACGCATTCGCCTCAAGGGGCAGGGCGCTCCGGGTGTGGGTGGCGGCGCCAATGGCGACCTGTACCTGACGATCCGATTCGCACCGCACCCGAAATTCGACGTCGAAGGCGATAACCTGATCATCACCTTGCCACTGGCTCCGTGGGAGCTGGCGCTGGGGGCTGAAGTCGCCGTGCCGACCCTGACCGGCAAGATCAACCTCAAGGTGCCGGCCGGCAGCCAGAACGGCCAGCGCATGCGCGCCAAGGGCCATGGCCTGATGAACAAGGCCGGTGAGCGCGGTTACCTGTTCGTGCAATTGAAGGCCGTGATGCCGAAGAAATCCGACGATGACATCAAGGCCCTGTGGCAGGAGCTGGCGAAAAAAGCCGCGTTCGACCCGCGAGAGCATTTTTGATCCCATAGAACCAAGGAGTCACTGACAATGAGCAGTCCCCTGATCGTTCAACTGGACATGGCAGAATTCTGTGAGGCGACCGAGCTGTCGGACGTCTACGTGATCGAAATCGTCGAGCACGGCATCCTCGAACCTCAGGGCGCTCAGCCCAAGGACTGGGTTTTCAACGACTATGAGCTGACCCTGGCCAAGCGTGCCGCCAAGCTGCGGCGCGACCTTGACCTGGAGTGGGAAGGCGTCGCCCTGGCGCTGGACCTGCTCGAAGAAGTGCAGCAGCTGCGCGCCGAGAACCGCATGCTCAAGCAGCGGTTGGGGCGGTTGTTGGTCGAGTAGGAGCTGCCGCAGGCTGCGATCTTTTGATTTTGCTTCTGAAGTTTTGCATCCGCAGGGGCAATGAAACACAAGATCAAAAGATCGCAGCCTGCGGCAGCTCCTACACGGGGTGCTTCAGGTTTTGCGTGGCAACACCACGGTAAAGGTCGTGCCATCCATCTCACTGGAACTGACTTCAATCGTCCCCTGATGGGCGTCGACCACTTCCTTGACAATAAACAACCCCAACCCAAGGCTGGTAGTGGGCTCGCCGAGTTCTTCGCTGGCACTGCGCACCAGCGGGTCGAAAAGGGTCGGGATCGCATCGCAAGGGATGGGGGCTCCGTCGTTCTGCACCGTCAGCCGAACGCCGTCGGCCTCGCCCTTGAGAGTCAAGGTCACTTCACGTTTGCTCGAGCCATGCTGCAAGGCATTGCCGATCAGGTTTTGCAGCATCTGATCGATCCTGCGCGGGTCCCAGGTACCGCGGGTGTCACCCTGTACCGTCAGGGTCGGATCGCACTCCGGTTGACTGACACAGGCCCGCGCAATCGCGTCCCGTGCCGCTTCGGCCAGGTCCATGGGCGTCGGTTCGATCGGCAGGTGCTTGCCCAGGCGACTGCGCACCAGTTCCAGCAAATCCCCGACCATCACTGCCAGATGTCCGGTGCTGCGCTGGATATTGATCGCGCACTTGAGCGCATCACCTTCCAGCGCGGCTTTGCGCAGCAGGATTTCGGTGGACATGCTCACCGCCTGCAGAGGCGCGCGCAGGTCATGACCGAGGATCGCGAGGAAAATGTCCCGGGAGCGGTTGACCATTTCGGCATAGGCGGCGGTGGATTCGGCCAGGGCTTCGTCGATGGCTTCGTTGAAGCGGATCATGTCCTGGAAGTAGGCCAGGTCAGGTGACTGCAGGCTGTTGACCCACAGGCGGATGACACAGGCGCGCAAATGACGGAATTCACTGGTCATCTGCACCAGGTCAAAACCCACGGTATGGCGCAACTCGCCATGGCTGGCGCCGGCCTCGTCGAGGCTCGGGGTTTTCTCCGGGCCTTCGCCGCGTGCCTTGGCCGCTTGTTCGGCGGGTGTCTGGGGTTTGCACATGTCCCGGGCCGCGGCCAGCAGGATCGACCTGGCATGGTCGCGCAAGGCGGCGCTGTCCATGGACTCGGCGGCCGGGGTGATGGTTTTGGCGAACTGCTCCCACTCATCGACGATGCGATCAACCTGTAGCACGATGAATTCGGAAAGACGCATGGCGGTTACCTGAGCATGAATCGAGGACAGCGAATCGAATAGTAGTCCCTTTGCCGGAAAAAACACGACCGCTCGTTCGGTGGCATAAGTCCAGGCCCCTGTGGCGGTACTTATGTAATGACGGCTCTTTGAATTTCGAACGGTGAAGGCCTTTTTTCGGGGGCGGCCCAACGGTTTTTTGGGCTTTTGTTTGGCGGGCGGGTTGGCGAAGCTGTGGGTTCAAATCCAGCCATCAAGGTGTTGTAAAAGTGTCTGAATTGCATGGAAGCCATTCACAGCAAACCATTGAAACCACAGGCGTCGAACACCAGGGCGTGCATTACCGTCGCGTATTCGACGGGATACCGGGCGCCCTGAAAAATGCCCCGCTTGCAAGGCTCAAATCCCTCGAAACCCTGAAGCCGGTGATGCCCGAGTGGTACAGCGGCGCACGGGCCATGGACCGCCAGTACCTGAAGCAGTTGATCGAGGAGCGCTGGCGTTTTCAGGGTGTACTGGACAAAACCCTGGGCAGCTTGCAACACGACATTGAGACCTTCGCCGAGCCGCTGCTCAGGGAGATGTTGCAGGCGAACTTCAGCTCGGTGGAACGCGCCGACGAACTCAGCGTGCAGCTCGAGGTGCCCAGTACGATCATCTTCGGCATCGACACCGGCGCCAGTCGCGTCCGCCAGTCCACCTTGCTGGAGGCGGCACTGCACAACTTCGAGGAAGCTGAAACCGTCGAAGGGGCGTTCCGAGACAGTTCCGGTATTTACCGCAAGGACAGCCGGGGCAGTCTCAGCTTGGAGCCGACCATTGCCCTGCCGAATTTTGCCGCGTTGTGTCGCAGCCTGGACATCGGCGGGCAATACCAGCGGCACATCAAGTCCGTCCTGTTGCCCGATACCCCGCAAGCACAGCGAACTTTGCAACAAGACTCGGTGGCCAGTGAACAGGCGGCCTTTCATGTGGCCGCACTGATTGCCCGATTAAAGGGTGATATCAGTGACCATGGCTACGCCAAACTGGGCCAGGTGCGTGAGGGGCAGGCAAACATCAGGCTGTACGACCGGCCATTGCATGCTCATCGCTTGTCGCTGATGGGTTTTCGGTTGACCGGCATCGTGTTGTTCAGCGCGGTCAGCGAGCCATCGCAAGTAAAGCGCGAAGTTGAAGCATTGACGCCGGCGCTGTTGAGATTCTGGATCGACTGGTCGCGCCGCATTCCTGTTCTGCCGGGCCGGGAATACGATCAATTCAAACTGTTGCAAGCCTTCTTCGCCAATGGGCCGCAGGGGTTGAGCGATGAACTGTTGCGCCGCGACGATATCTATCAACAGAGTCGTGTAAGCGGTCCGTTGATCGCCTATGTACCCGATGATCCTGACCATCCGTTGAAGGAGTATCCCTCGCTGACCGCGTTCATGAAGGCGCTGCTGGGTCAGTTGAGAAGTACCGATTACCAGGCTTTTTTCAGCCGCTTTGTGGCGCAGAAGGACAAGGGGCTGTTTTTCGCCCGGGTCAAAGAGCGCCTCACGACCTACACCTGGCATGAGCGCGAACCGCTGGACATGGGCCCATGGTGGCGTGAAACGGCGGTCGAAAATCCCGATGCGGAACCGGTGACTAACCAGATCCGCGATGAACTGTGGACCACGCTGTTTGTGGAGCGCCGCGACAAGGCCATCGCCGATGCCCGGCTGATCGCCGTACCGACCGGCGACGAGGATGCCAACGCACGCTTCAAACGCCTGACCGGTTACCTGTCGATCGGCTGGAATGTTTTCAATTTCGCCGCAATGCTGGTGCCGGGGCTGGGGGAAGCCATGCTCGGCATCATGGTCGCGCAAATGCTCGCCGAGGTTGCCGAAGGCGTCGAAGACTGGAGCAAGGGTGATAAGGAACAGGCTTCGGCGTACTTCAACGGGGTCTTGATCAACTTCGCGCAACTGGCACTGATGGGCGCCGGACATGTGTTGCCCGGCACAGCTGTCGCACCGATCAAGGTGTCGCCGTTTGTCGAGGGGCTCAAGCCAGTGGAAGTCGGCGGCAAGGAGCGGTTGTGGAATCCTGATCTCGCCCCTTATGAGCAAAAGACCGCATTGCCCGATGGGGCGAAGGCTGGTGACACTGGGCTGTACCGTTATCAGGAGCAAGACCTGCTACGCCTCGATGACAAATGCTATGCCGTCAGGCAAGACCCGGAAACCGGCCAGCATCGGCTGCAACACCCGACTCGCGCCGAAGCCTATCAGCCGCTGTTGGAGCACAACGGTGCCGGCAGCTGGAAGACCGAGCTCGATCAACCGCTCGAATGGGATCGGCGTGTAGTGCTCAGGCGTCTGGGCGCTTCGGTGGAGGGGCTTTCCGATGAGACCCTGGAGCAGGTTTTGACTGCCAGCGGCGTGCATGAAAACACCTTGCGCCGGCTCCATGTCGAACATGAAACTCCGCCCGCGTCATTGGCCGATACTCTCAAGCGCTTCAAGGCCCATGCCGATGCCGAAGCCGGTGCGCAACAGATTCTGGCCCATCGGATCAGTAACGATTGGGCGGATTACTCGCTTCGACTCATGACGGAATTGCGCGGCTGGCCCGGCGACAAGGCCATTGAAGTCTTCCAGGGACCGGGCCTGACCGGTGTATCGATCAAGGATGGCTACGCCAATGCGTCAGCGACCAATACCTTGCAGATAACCTGGTCTGAACTGCTTGCGGGTGAGTTGCCGGAACGGGTGGTCGGTTTCCTTGACGAAACAGCGCTACGCGAACTGCTTGGAGAAGGGTATTCCGGTGACCAGGCGAAACGTGCCCAGGCACTTTGTGATCAATGGGCGGCGCTGGCGCGTCAGCGCAAAAGTCAGTTGTTCGACCTGTTGTACAAGCGCCGTACCCGGTCGGACGATCCGTTGGTGAACATGCTCAAGGATGATGGGGCTGATATCTCTGTCAGTCAGGCGCAGGAGTTGCTGAGTGAAGCGCATCCCTCGGATGTGCAGCATTTGAACGAAAAAAAACGTGTTCCGTTGAGACTGGCTCAACAAGCTCGGGAGGCAGCGGAACAACTGCGTGTGACACGGGCTTATGAAGGCCTGTACCTCGACGCACTGCACAATCGCGATACCGCACGCCTGGAGCTGCACTCGCTGGCCGCATTGCCGGGCTGGCCGGCGGATCTGCGTCTGGAAATCCGTGAGTATTCATTCACGGGATCACTGACCGACAGCCTCGGCCCCGTCGACGCGACGACCCGCAAAGTGCTGGTCCTGGGTGAGGATGGCCAATACGAGGCACGGGACGGCAGCGATCAACAGCTGCACGGTGCGGACAATCTGTACGCGGCAGTGCTGCATGCCTTGCCCGACTCTGAGCGCACAGCGCTTGGCTTTGAAATCCATGAGTCTTCACGCCTTGAGCAAGCGGTCAGGGCGCAGCCGCTGGATCGATCCCGGTTTGAGCCGATTCTGCGGGACAACCCGATCACCAGGCCGGCTTACGACCCGAGCGTCATGCGCTTGCGTGGCGGCATGCGTGGCTATGCCCGACAAGCACCGCAAGGCGTGGGGCTGCGACAACGGGCTCATGCACTGTATCCGGATTTTACTTCGGAGGAAGTCGAGGCACTGCTGGCGGGTTTCGCTCAGGGTGAAGGGGCGGTGCATGAACGGCTGACCGTGCTGGAGGCCGAGTTCAACCAATTGAACCGTGCCCTGCAACGCTGGATGAATTCGCCGACGCAATCCGCTCGTTTTACCCCGGCGGGCGTGGCGGAATGGCATGCGCGAAACAACATCTACAAAACGCTCAGGCAATGCTGGCAGCGCACCGGGCCGGAGGGCATCGAGGCTTTCGGGGTAGTGCGGCCGCAGGCGTTGAGTCTGGACAACATTCCCAGACTGAACCGACTGCTGGAAACCCTGCCGAAACTGGAGGCCAACTTCGATCATGTCACCAGCCTGAGCCTGCGCGGTGGGCAGTTGCGTTCCGGGAACCTGTCGTTCCTCGACTCGTTCCATCAGGTGCGCTACCTCAATCTGCAAGACAATCTGCTGACGACGCTTCCGCAGGCGGTGAAAGACATGCGTCATCTCACTCACCTGTTTCTTGACGGCAATAACATTGAACTGGATGCATTGGCGCTCGATCACCTGAAAAACCTGACGCGCATGGCATTCCTGCGCTTGCGCGGCAACCCGCTCAAGCTCATTCCGAACATCAGCCGAATGCCGCATTTGCAGGTGTTGTTGCTGGGCGAAACCGGACTGGACAGTTGGCCCGTCGGGCTGTTTTCGCAATCGCGACCGCGCAGTATCTACCTTGACTTGAGCAGCAACCCGATCAGTCGGATACCCGAGGTCGCACCCGGTTCATTTCGCGCAGAGCTACTGGCGCGTACCGTAATCAGCCGGGGCCCGCGTTGGATCTCGTCGGAAAATCTCGAGATCCTCAAGTCTTACATCGAGTCGGTCGGCATGGACCCGGACCGCCCATACCCACCCCGAGGTCTGCTCGACAGCGCGGAATGGTGGATGGGCATGACCGAGCGGCAATGGCAGGAAAAGCAGGAAGTCTGGAACGACGTTGAAGACGAGTTTGGTTCGGTGCCGTTTTTCAATGAACTGCGCAAGCTCACCCAGTCCGCCGACTTCAAGGCCGGCGGTGACTATCAGACGGAACTGACGACCAAGGTCTGGCGCATGCTCGAAGCCATGGCCAGCGACAGTGAACTGCGAAGCAAGCTGTTCAACGAGGCGGCAACGCCCACCGAGTGCGTGGATGGCGGTACGCAACTGTTCAATGCCATGGGCGTGCAGGTGATGGTGCATGAAGCCTACGCACTGGTGCGTGCGGACCTGATCGAGGCGCAATTGCTGGAACTGGCCCTGGGCAAGTCCCGGCTCGATGAACTCGGTGCCATCGCCCGTCAGCGGGTGTCTGCGCGGTTGGCTGACGGCGAACGGTTCCGTCGCTACGACGCCAATGGCGATGTGATCGGCACTATCGATGAAGTGGAAGTGCACCTGGCCTACATGACCGATCTGGCGGAACGTCTGGATCTGCCGTGGCAGGCGCGGGGCATGCAGTTTCGCAACATCGCCGGTGTGAGCAAGGAGATGATCGAAGCAGCGTTCCAGCGGATCAAGGCGCTGGAGGAAGGTGATCTGCTGGTCGATCGCCTCTTCGAGCAACCGCTCTGGCGAACCTGGCTGGAAACTACTTACCGCGAGGAATTGAACGGCTTGAAGCGCAGGATCGACGCCACTACCGATTTGCAGGATGCGTTGCAGCGTCGGGCCGAAGGTACGCGGCTCACTGCCGAGGGAAAGGCGGCGGTGGAGGCGGAAATCAAGGGGTTGTGCAGTGAGTTGGGCAAAAGTGAAACTGACTTTGCGGACGGCAAGCTGATGACTGACGAGGAATATGTTCAAGCCTTGGATGACATCGATCTGCAGATTACGCAGTTGCTGAAAAAACTGACACGGGAAGCGATGATTCGGGCCAAGCTGGATCGGCTGCGGATTGAATCCGTTCAGTAATCACGAAAAAAACAAAGGCCTCGACACAGGGTGTGCGAGGCCTTTGCTCGTGTCGCGGTAGCCTTATTCTGCCAGGTCCTGCTACAGGGCCTTGATGTCATCGTCCGACTTCTTCGGCATGACGGCCTTCAGCTGCACGAACAGGTAGCCGCGCTCACCGGCCTTGTTCATCAGGCGATGGCCCTTGGTACTCATGCGCTGGCCATTCTGGCTGCCGGCCGGCACCTTGAGGTTGATCTTGCCGGTCAGGGTCGGCGCGGCGACTTCGGCACCCAGTTACTGTAAGAGTGTATTGAACTAATCGAGCAATAGCGGTGTTGAACAGTACGAGAGGTCAAAGTAATTCATAGAGATGTAATGTTTTTAGTGACGCGGCGTGGATTGTCTGTGCGGGTGGTATATAAGTATATTTCAGTATTCGAATGTTCGATGGCTATAGTATGTATCTTCGTGGTTTTTCCGTGGTTATTTGGTTTTTTATTTGGGCAGGCTTTTAGTAGGTTTTATGCTCGATAAAATACCATGAGCGTTTAAAATCATGCCTGAATTAAATGTGCCGCTTACAAGTAATCGCGAAGTTGTGTCAACTGAAGATAATGGGCGCCACTATGAGTTTGTCAAAGATAAACTTCCAGCCTGGCTTTTGAGCGCCACGCGACAACGACGAAAGGCCTTGCGCGATGTTGGTCTCACGCTTCCGGCTTGGTATATAGCTGCATCGCAAGCTCACCAGGATGCGTTCAAACACAGTAGTCAGCAGAGTTGCTCTTCGCAGAACGCGGTCGATCAACTGCTGGTTAATCTGGAGGACGTCAAGGCATTCGCACGCCCTCTCTTGAGGGATGCAATCCTGGAGCAGTTCCAGGTCTCGGTTGATGTCGATCGTACGCAGTTGCGGCACTCGGTCCCCAGCCCAGAACCATTTGCCGATGCTATTTCATTGAGCAGTAGCCTGTTGGACGCGGCCTTGCATAATTTTTCCGAGGATGACGAAACGGATACTTATGGTGCAACGCGAACTGGTGACTCGGTGCGCCTTCTTTCGTCGCAGGGACGGTTGCCTTTTACCGTTGAACAGTTTGCAGCACTGTGTCGACAGTTGGACTTGGGGGGTAAGTATCAGGCGCATATCAATTCGGCGCTGGGTCTGGGGGAAATTGTGGCCGAAGGGGTCTTGAAAGCCAGGGTCGTGCTCAGTCAACAAGATGCGTTCCACGCGGCGATCGATCTCGCGCGAATGCAGGGGGATATTGACAAGTCCGGTAATGATTCGAGTGTTTTTAACGTCCTGATGAAGATCAAGGAGCACTCGAACGACTTGATGCTGGATGGCAAGCCCGTTCAGTTCAATGGGTTGAAACTGCTTGGGGACACCGAGTTGATCGGAGTTGTGCTGATCGGTCCTGATCGCCTCAGCAGTGATCGGGTGCAGCGCCTGGTTGTCTATATTCCCCATGACCCCGCCAGCCCGATCAAAGAGTACGCATCCGCGCAGCAATTCCATAACGAATTGCGTGAGCGGCTGCGTGATCGCAAGTATCAGGATTTTTTCAGCCGGTTTGTCAAACAGGAGGATAAAGCGCGTTTTTTCAAGCGGTTGAATGATCGCCTGACACCCCTTAAGCAGGAACCGAACAGCCGTGTATATGTACGAGCCCCTGATCCTGCCGCCAGGATCCATATGGAGGAAACGCCGGTCGGAGGGGCGCTTTGGGTATTTCTCTTCGACCAGCAAATGAACAAACTCCTCAACGATGCGAAGTATGTTGCGGTGTCCACGGCAGATGCCGATGCACAGGCCCGCCATGAAAAAATGCTCGGCTATTTGGGGATCGCGCTGTCTGTCTTCAACGTGGTTGCATTATTTGTCCCGCCCCTGGGGGTGGCGATGATGGCGGTCATGGCCGTTCAATTGACTGATGAGTTGGTAGAGGGCATCGAGTCATTGGCGCAGGGCGATTCGGATGAGGGATTTGCGTATCTGATGGATGTCACGCAAAACGTTGCTCAGCTTGCCCTTCTGGCGGCGCTTGGCGCCGAGAGCGCTGAGCCCGTTGCGCCGCTTAAGCGCTCACCTTTCTTCGACAGTATGAAGCAGGTCACCCTACCGAATGGGGAAGCCCGTTTGTGGAAACCCGATCTAAAACCCTATGAGCACACGGGGGCATTGTCAGAAGGTCTGACGCCGAATGAACTGGGCCTGTTGCGGCACGATGGTCAGGAGTTTTTGCCCTTGGGAGATAAGCGCTATGCCGTGAAAAAGGACCCGGTTAGCGGCAAATACAGAATCGCGCATCCTGACCGGGCGAATGCCTATGCACCTGAGTTGAGCCATAACGGCTCCGGCGCCTGGAGTCATGAAGTGGAACAGCCGAGGACCTGGGAGGGGCCAGAACTCATGAGGCGCCTGGGGCATAGCGTCAGCGGGTTCAGCGATACCGAGCTGGTGCAGATTCGCGAAGCCAGCGGCACCGATGAAAGCGTCTTGCGCAAGATGTACGTCGAAAACGAGTCACCGGCGCCGATGCTGGTCGATACCATCAGTCGATTTGACGCATACAAGCAGGTCGAGAGCTTTATCGCCGACATGAAGAGCGACTTACCCGCCGGGCCGACAGTGGATCATTCGATCAATCAACTGCATGTCATGACGCGTTATGGCAGGTGGCCGGACACGGTGTCGATACGGGTTCTCGATGGGCAGGCAAATACGCTCTGGGAATACGTCAATCCACGGGGCGCACCGGACAAGATACGGGTCGTGCAGATACATGATGCGCAGATACGTGACGGGCGTCTGTTGAGAACGTTCCTGGAGAGCCTTGATGAAAGTGAAACCAATGTTGTGCTTGGTCAGCGGCCTGGAACCCCCCGCGATACTCTGGATAAGCGTGTCGAGACGCTGTGCGCAAGTCTCGCCAAGTTCGCCGAACATCATAAAGTCGAGTTCTTCAATGATGTCTACAACGCCAGGAGCGGGAGCAGCGATCCACGGCTCAATTTGATCAAATCGCGCTTTTCCAGTGTGCCCGTGAAAGTGATCGAACAGTTGCTGGCTGAAGCCAGCAGCAGTGAACGACAGCAAATGGCTAAATGGGATTTCGACGACAGGTTTCAAACCAAACCCATACCTCTGCGTTTGGCGGAGGAACTGCGCTGGATCCAGCGCGAAGTGCGTCTGTCGCGAGCGTACGAGGGGCTGTATCTGGAGGCGGTGATCAATCAGGATGCCGAGACGCTTGTGCTCAACTCACTCGAGAAGCTGCCAGGCTGGTCGAACGATCTGCGCCTGGAAGTTCGAGACGGCTCGTTCAATGGTGATCTAAGGGCCAGTGTCGGTGCGGAAACGGCCGTCAGCCGAAAGGTTCTGGTGCGCGGTGCAGAGGGGCTGTACGAGGCCCGTGACCAGAACGATGGTCATTTGCACGGCGCGGATAATTTCTACGCCGCGCTTCAGCATGCCTTGCCCGATGGGGCGCGCAATGCAATAGGTTTGCCCGATGTGGGGCAAGGACCGGAATTGCAGGCATTGATCAGGCGGCATGTATTGACTCGCGGTGAATTGCGCTCACGGCTGGGCATGCAACCGATCAGGCCCGGTTTCAGGGCGCCTCAGCGCTGGGCCGATGGTCGCGTGGGCTATTCGCTGTCCGGGCGTGGGGCTGGTATGAACCCGCGGCAGTTGTCGAACAAGGAGCGAATACTCAGGCTTTTCCCGGGTTTCACCGATGGTCAAGCCGAGCGCTATCTGGCGTTTATTGAAGCAGAGAATCCCGAACTGATTCTGTCTAACCTGGAGGCCGAGTTTCAAGGTTTGCTGAATTGGTCGGAGCAATGGCTGGCGACCCCTTCTACGCGTATTTTGCCAGATGGCAGTGTCGTGGCGGTCGAGCAGTATGATAAACAAGTGGTCGTTGAGTTCCTCAAGCGCTGCTGGCAAAGAAAGACAAACAGGCTTTCTGCCAGTGGTTATCCTCGTGGAGGCGAATTGACTCTGCGAGGTCGGACCGTCGGGGCGCTTCCTGCTCTGGACGCGACCTTTCCCCATGTGGAATTTGTGAACCTGAGTGAAATGGGGCTCGTAGCGACTCCCAACGAGTTTCTCGAATCCTTTTACAACGTTCGACAGTTGAATCTCCAGGCAAACCGACTGGTAGACATACCCGCGCAGCTGTATGAGCTGGAGAGTCTGGTCAGATTGGACCTTTCCAGAAACAACATCAGGCTAACCCCCGATGACGCAGCTTTACTGGCTGGCAGGCGTAATCTTGAAAAACTCTACCTCAGCCATAATCCGCTGGAGCGTACTCCTGACTTCAGTCAGATGACCGAGTTGACCGAAGTTCGCTTGCAGGCCACCGGGATCAGTCAATGGCCGGAAGGTCTTTTTGGGCCACGCCATCTGCAAATGGTCGATCTGCGTGATAACCAGCTCACTTCGTTTCCCGATTGGGCGGTGAATCCACCACCGGACCAGGCGAGGGCAATCAATCGAGTATTGAGGGTCACCGAGTTGAACGGCAATCCTCTTTCAGAGCGTGGCATACAGCAGTACGCGGACATTCTGGCGCGTATTTACCTGGATGAGGATGGCGCGGGTTTGATGCCGGTTCCCGCCGAGGCACCGGCTAATCGGGGGGCCGAAGGGGGCACGTTGGCGCCATCGGAGCAGAGGGTCGATCGATGGCTGAGCAATATTCCTGCTGTTGAACACACAGCAAAAAAACAGCTATGGACGCGCCTCGACACAGAGTCCCTCGATCGGGAAGCGGCCGGAGATGAGGTGGGTGGCGCAGTCAGTGAAAGCGAGGAGTTTTTCCGATTATTGGAAAAACTGAGTAAAACGGCGGAGTACAAGAAGGCTTATCCCGATCTCGAAGCTCGGGTCTGGGCAGTCCTGGAAGCGGCTGGAGAGAATGCGCAGTTGCGTGACGAGCTGTTCCAGGCGGCGGGAGAGCCGCAAACCTGCAGCGATCGTGCAGCCCTGATGTTCAGCGACCTGGAAATCAAGGTGCAGGTTCATAAAGCCTTGGCACGTGTTGGCGACAAAGGCGCGGGCGCTGAACTGCTCAAGCTGGCCAAAGGATTGTTCCGTCTGGATCAGGTTGAAACATTTGCGCTCAAAGATATAAAAGAGCGTATTGAAGCGATTGCCCGCTCCAATGCCACGGTAAAGGAGAAGGGCCAGCAACTGATATTAATGGATCAAATTGAAGTACGGCTTTCCTACCGGGTGAACCTCCGGGAAAAGCTCGATTTGCCGGGACAGCCTACTCAGGCCGATTACACCGGTTCGCAGTACGTGCCTGCCGCCAAACTGAAGGCAGCAGAGCTGCATGTAAACAGCCTGAAAGATTCGAAGGCAGAGATTGATTCGATTGCGCGCCGTGATTTCTGGGGCGAATACCTGAAAGAAAAGTACCGATCCAGGTTCGATCTGGCTTATGCACCCATCGAGCAGCGCCTGGAAAAACTGGACATTGATAGAGAATCGCTGACCAGCAATGCCTATAACACTCAGTCCCGGGCTTTGGCTGATGAGGCAAGGGAGGCCGAGCGCAAGCTGGCCGATCTGTTGACTCCGCAGGAAATTCTCGACCTGGAAGATGGCGATAACCACGCGTGACGATGCGCACTGGTTCAACCGAACCCCGAATGTCGCAAGGAGCGGCATTCGGTTTTTTTATCGAGTCAAAACAGAAAGTACCGTTGCGCCATTGGTAACGTATCCGCCGGTTCACACCACAGCAAAACCCCATCGGCCTTGACCTGATAGGTCTGCGGATCGACGTCGATTTTCGGCAGGTAGTCGTTATGGATCAGGTCGGTTTTTTGCACGTCGCGGCAACCTTTGACCACTGCGATTTTCTTCTTCAAACCCAGCGCTTCAGGCAAGCCTGCCTCCTGCGCCGCCAGACTGATGAAGGTCATGCTGGTGGCATGCAACGAGCCGCCGAAGCTGGCGAACATCGGGCGGTAGTGCACCGGTTGCGGTGTCGGGATCGAGGCATTGGCGTCGCCCATCAGGCTGGCCGCGATGGCACCGCCCTTGAGAATCAGTGTCGGTTTCACGCCGAAAAACGCCGGACGCCAGAGCACCAGGTCCGCCCATTTGCCCACTTCGACCGAACCCACTTCATGGCTGATGCCGTGGGTGATCGCCGGGTTGATGGTGTACTTGGCGATGTAGCGCTTGGCGCGGAAGTTGTCATTGCCCTCACCATCACCGGGCAGCGGCCCGCGTTGTTTTTTCATCTTGTCGGCGGTCTGCCAGGTGCGGGTGATGACTTCACCGACCCGCCCCATGGCCTGGCTGTCGGAGCTGATCATCGAGAACGCACCGAGGTCGTGGAGGATGTCTTCGGCGGCAATCGTCTCGCGGCGAATGCGGCTTTCGGCGAAGGCCACATCCTCGGCAATGCTTGGGTCGAGGTGATGGCAGACCATCAGCATGTCGAGGTGTTCGTCGATGGTGTTGCGGGTGAACGGCCGGGTCGGGTTGGTCGAACTCGGCAGCACGTTGGCAAAACCGCAGGCCTTGATGATGTCCGGCGCGTGACCGCCACCGGCACCTTCGGTGTGATAGGTGTGAATGGTGCGGCCCTTGAAGGCGGCGAGGGTGGTCTCGACGAAACCTGATTCGTTGAGGGTGTCGGTGTGGATCGCTACCTGCACATCGAACCGGTCGGCCACGCTCAGGCAGTTGTCGATGCTCGCGGGTGTGGTGCCCCAGTCCTCATGCAACTTGAGGCCGATGGCACCGGCCTTGACCTGTTCGATCAACGGCTCCGGCAAGCTGGCGTTGCCCTTGCCGGTGAGGCCGATGTTCATCGGGAACGCGTCGGCGGCCTGAAGCATGCGCGCCAGGTGCCACGGCCCGGAGGTGCATGTGGTCGCATTGGTGCCGGTGGCCGGTCCGGTGCCGCCACCGATCATGGTGGTGACACCGCTCATCAATGCCTCTTCGATCTGCTGCGGGCAGATGAAGTGGATATGGGTGTCGATGCCGCCGGCGGTGAGGATCATGCCTTCACCGGCGATGACTTCGGTGCTGGCGCCAATGGCGATGTTGACGTTGGGCTGGATGTCCGGATTGCCGGCCTTGCCGATCGCCGCGATGCGCCCGTCCTTGAGGCCGACGTCGGCCTTGACGATACCCCAGTGATCGATGATCAGCGCGTTGGTGATCAGGGTGTCGACCACGTCAGCGGCCAGCAACTGGCTCTGACCCTGGCCGTCACGAATGACTTTACCGCCACCGAATTTCACTTCTTCGCCGTAGGTGGTGAAGTCCTGTTCCACTTCGATCCACAATTCGGTATCGGCCAGGCGCACCTTGTCACCGACGGTGGGACCGAACATGTCGGCGTAGGCTTGTCTTGAGATTTTCATGCGCTTGCCTTGGGATTCAATTGTGTTTGAGACTGTTCGCTTCGCTCACAGATTCGCGAGCAAGCCCGCTCCCACAGTTGCCCGCATTCCAACCGGAGGAACTCGGTCGAATGTGGGAGCGGGCTTGCTCGCGAAGGGGCCGGTGCAGACATCGCATCAATCAGAGATCGCCCATGATCCTGCCGGCAAACCCGAACACCCGACGATGCCCCGCCAGATCCACCAACTCCACCTCGCGACTCTGCCCCGGTTCGAAACGCACCGCCGTGCCGGCCGGGATATTCAGGCGCATGCCACGACTGGCGGCACGGTCGAACGCCAGGGCGTCGTTGGTCTCGAAAAAGTGATAATGCGAACCGACCTGGATCGGCCGGTCACCACTGTTGGCCACCTTCAGGCTGATCGTGCGGCGGCCGACGTTGAGTTCGATGTCACCGGGCTGGATCTGGTATTCACCGGGAATCATCAATGGGCTCCTTGGAGAATCTTGTAATAAAGGGCGGTCGGTTTGTAGCGGCCGCTCGGGTCGCAGGCGTAGTCGGGAATTTCACCGGCGCGGGTATAGCCCAGCGATTGGTAGAAGGCTTCGGCGGGCGAACCGGCCTCGGTGTCGAGGTACAGCATGCCGCGCTTGTGCTGCAGGGCGGCCGCCTCCAGCGCGCTCATCAGTTGCTGGCCCAGACCGCGACGCCGGGCATGTTCGCGCACCAGCAGCTTTTGCACTTCGGCGCGGTTGAGGCCGTTGGCTTTCTGGCACAAGCCCAACTGCACGCTGGCCTGCACCTGTTCGTCCTTGACCACCACCCACAGCAACAGATTGCCCTTGTTCAGGTTGTCCTGGACCTCATCGAAATAGGCGTGTGCCTGGGTCGCATCGAGGCCGGCCATGAAGCCGACACTGGCCCCGTAGCCGACGGCGTCGAGCAGCAGGTCGATCAGGCCCTGACGATAGTGCGCAAAGCTTTCAACGTTGACGCGTCGCAGTTGGGCGGCGTTCATCGGGTATTACTCCTGGTTGATGCCTGGCGGCTGCGCGCCGGGGTTGAGGGTCAGTTGCATGAACGTCAGATCCAGCCAGCGGCCGAATTTGGTGCCGACCTGAGGCATTTGCCCGGTGGTGATGAAGCCGATGCGCTCATGCAAACGAATGGACGCGGCGTTACCGCTTTCGATGGCGGCGACCATCACGTGCTTGCCGCAGCCTTTGGCGCGCTCGACCAGCGCTTCCATCAGTTGTGGGCCGAGGCCGTTGCCGCGCTGGTCGCTGCGCACGTAGACCGAGTGCTCGACGGTGTGGCGGAAACCATCGAAAGGTCGCCAGTCACCGAATGAGGCATAGCCCAGTACAGAGTTTTCACCATCGACGATCACCAGAATCGGGTAAGCCTGGGATTGCCGGGCGCTGAACCAGGCCTGGCGGTTGCCGAGGTCGACCGCCTGTTCATTCCAGATCGCCGTGGTGTTGAGCACGGCGTCGTTGTAGATGTCACAGATGGCCGGCAAGTCGGCATGCACGGCATCGCGGATGCGGTAAGTCATGGCGCGACCTCAGGCGATGGGTTGGTGGACGGTGACCAGTTTGGTGCCATCGGGAAAGGTGGCCTCGACCTGGATTTCCGGGATCATTTCCGGGATGCCTTCCATCACTTGTTCGCGAGTCAGCAGGGTGGTGCCCAGGTGCATCAGATCGGCCACGGTCTGGCCGTCACGGGCGCCTTCGAGCAGAGCCGCGGAGATATAGGCCATGGTTTCCGGGTAATTGAGTTTCACGCCGCGCGCCAAACGCCGCTCGGCCACCAGGCCCGCGGTGAAGATCAGCAGCTTGTCTTTTTCGCGTGGGGTCAGGTCCATCGTAGACATCCATCTGGGCAGATTAAAAAGTTCGGATCTGTGAGTACAAACCCTGTGGGAGCGGGCTTGCTCGCGAATGCGGAGTGTCATTCAACATCAATGCTGACTGGCCCACCACATTCGCGAGCAAGCCCGCTCCCACATTCGATCGCATTTCAGGTGCTCCATATTCTGGGTGATACGGCCTCGCGACCCAGAAGGGCGGGGCGTAACAACTTCCAAAGTTCAATCAACCATCCCCGCGCCAACAACGCCTCACTCGCCAGGCACCGTGCAACCAGTAACCCCGGCAACTGGGTCAAATCCCCGCGCACGTCGTTGGGCAGCGAGCGGCAGGACTCCAGCAGTTCGCTATCGATCTCACCCGTCACCAACAACGTGGCAAACACCGGCTGCCCGTCGAGCCCGATGGGCGAATCAAGTAAACCGTCCGCTCCGACAATGCGCTGACGTTCATGCCAGAGCAACTGGCCGTCGCGGCGCACATCCAGGCGTGCCTGGAAATGCCCGAGGTCGAAGCGCTCGCCACTGGCCGGACGGCCCAGGGCCACGACGTCCCAGTAGAACAGACGCGCATCGCCTTCAAGGTCGATGGCGGTGCTGAGTTCAGCCTGGGCCGCACTGAAAATGATCGTCTCCTGGGGCAGCCATTCCAGTGTCGCACCGGCCGCCGCCTTCAACTTCAATTGCTGAAAGGCCGGGCCGGCAGCGCGATACCACTTGGCCGCGCCGGGGCTGGTGATTTGCGCCCAGGCATTGCCCTCGACGCTGGCAGAAATATCCAGTCGATCGCCGCCGGCAATTCCGCCGGGTGGGTGGACGATGATGTGCTGGCAGACTTCCGGCCCTTCGGCATACAGGTGCTTTTGTACCCGTAGCGGGCCTTTGTGCCGGCGCTGGACCGGGCGCGTGGTGTTGTCGAATCGGGCGTAGCCCAGTTCCAGTTCGGCGTGCCAACTGGGGGTGAACAAAACGCCTGAAGCTGGAAGAGTCATAGTCAATGCTTGTCGAGAGGTCATCAGGATGTTTGCAAAGGCTGTGCCGCCAGACATTGCAGGCAGGATGAGGCTGTTGAGTGTTGCGACGCACCAATAGCGTGCGAAACCGAAGCTTTGGCGCGACAAATTGGTGCCCTGTCAATAAAGGCGGACGGTGACGGCTCAGATGGTAACGAGCCCGCGTACGCCTTCCGCTTCCATGTTTTCTCCACGGCCCTGTTGCACGATCTCGCCCCGGGACATCACCAGGTATTGGTCAGCCAGTTCGGCGGCGAAATCGTAGAACTGCTCCACCAGCAGAATGGCCATGTCGCCCCGGGCCGCGAGTTTTTTGATCACGGCACCGATCTCCTTGATCACCGACGGCTGGATGCCTTCGGTGGGCTCGTCGAGGATCAGCAGGCGAGGGCGGCTGGCCAGCGCGCGGCCGATGGCCAGTTGCTGTTGCTGGCCGCCGGACAGATCGCCGCCGCGCCGCTGCTTCATTTGCAACAGCACCGGGAACAGCTCGTAGATAAACGCCGGGACTTCCCTGGCTTCGCTGCCGGGAAACCGCGACAGCCCCATCAGCAGGTTCTCTTCCACGGTGAGGCGGCCGAAGATCTCCCGGCCCTGGGGTACGTAGGCAATGCCGGCATGCACGCGCTGGTGCGGCTTGAACGCAGTGATGGGGTTGCCCTCCCAGTTCACCGCGCCTTCCCTGGCCGGCAGCAGGCCCATCAGGCATTTGAGCAGGGTGGTCTTGCCCACGCCGTTGCGCCCGAGCAGACAGGTGACCTCACCGATTTTCACGTCAAACGTCAGGCCGCGCAGGATGTGGCTTCCGCCGTAGTATTGGTGCAGTTTTTCGACTTGTAGCATTCTCAAATACTCCTCAATTCCCCTGTGGGAGCGGGCTTGCTCGCGAATGCGGACTGACATTCAACATTTGCATCGACGGACACACTGCTTTCGCGAGCAAGCCCGCTCCCACATTGGTATGTGTTTGCAGGTCTATCGACCGAGATACACCTCGATCACCCGTTCGTTGTCCTGCACCTGCTCCAGTGAGCCCTCGGCCAGCACGCTGCCCTGATGCAACACGGTGACGTGGTCGGCAATCGAGCCGACGAAGCCCATGTCGTGTTCCACCACCATCAGCGAATGCTTGCCGGCCAGGCGCTTGAACAGCTCGGCGGTGAATTCGGTTTCGGCGTCGGTCATGCCCGCCACCGGTTCATCGAGCAGCAGCAATTGCGGGTCCTGCATCAGCAGCATGCCGATCTCGAGGAACTGCTTCTGGCCGTGGGACAGCAGGCCGGCCGGGCGATTGACCGAACTGGTCAAGCGAATGGTATCCAGCACTTCGTCGATGCGGTCTTTCTGCTCGCCGCTCAAGCGCGCCCGCAAGCTGGCCCACACCGACTTGTCGGTTTTCTGCGCCAGTTCCAGGTTCTCGAACACGCTCAAGGCTTCGAACACCGTCGGCTTCTGGAACTTGCGCCCGATGCCGGCCTGGGCGATCTGCACTTCGCCCATCTGCGTCAGGTCCAGGGTTTCGCCGAACCAGGCTTTGCCGTGGCTGGGGCGGGTCTTGCCGGTGATCACGTCCATCAGCGTGGTCTTGCCTGCGCCATTGGGGCCGATGATGCAGCGCAGTTCGCCGACGCCGATGTACAGGTTCAAATCGTTCAGCGCCTTGAAGCCGTCGAAGCTGACGCTGATGTCTTCCAGGGTCAGGATGGTGCCGTGGCGTGTATTCAGGCCTTTGCCGGCGCGCTGGCCGAGACCGATGGCGTCGCGGCTGCTACCGGCGTCCTTGTTGGGTTCTACGGGGAAAAACGCCGGTTCGAGCATGAATTCAGCGGTTGCCGTGATTCTCATGATTCACCTCTTTTCTTCAGCAAACCGATCACGCCTTTGGGCAGGTACAGGGTCACGACGATGAACAGCGCGCCGAGGAAGAACAGCCAGTACTCGGGGAATGCCACGGTGAACCAGCTCTTCATGCCGTTGACCACACCGGCGCCGAGCAACGGACCGATCAAGGTGCCACGACCGCCGAGGGCGACCCATACGGCGGCTTCGATCGAGTTGGTTGGCGACATTTCACTCGGGTTGATGATGCCGACTTGTGGCACGTACAGCGCACCGGCCAGACCACACAACACCGCGCTCAACACCCAGACAAACAACTTGAACCCGCGCGGATCGTAGCCGCAGAACATCAGGCGGTTCTCCGCATCGCGCAGTGCGGTCAGCACCCGCCCGAACTTGCTTTGCGCCAGGCGCCAGCCGATGTACAGGCTCGCCACCAGCAACAGCACCGTGGCGAAAAACAGCACCGCGCGGGTGCCCGGTTCGGTGATGCCAAAGCCGAGAATGGTGCGGAAGTTGGTGAAGCCGTTGTTGCCGCCAAAACCGGTTTCGTTGCGGAAGAACAGCAACATGCCAGCGAAGGTCAGGGCCTGGGTCATGATCGAGAAATACACGCCCTTGATCCGCGAACGGAAGGCGAAGAAACCGAACACCAGCGCCAGCAACCCCGGCGCCAATACCACCAGGCACAGGGTCCAGAGGAAGCTGCTGGTGCCGGTCCAGAACCACGGCATTTCAGTCCACGACAGGAACGTCATGAACGCCGGCAAGCCATCGCCCGAAGCCTGGCGCATCAGGTACATGCCCATGGCATAGCCGCCGAGGGCGAAGAACAGGCCGTGCCCCAGGGACAGCAGGCCGGCGTAGCCCCAGACCAGATCGAGCGCCAGGGCGACGATGGCGTAGCAGAGAATCTTGCCCACCAACGTCAGCGTATAGGCTGAAACATGCAGCGTGCTATCCACCGGTAACAACGACAGCAGCGGTAACGCCAGCAACACAATGAGGATCACTGCGCCGATGGCAATCGAGACTTTGGGGCCGGCTTTTTGGGTCGCGGTAACGAGCAGGGGCTGGTTCATCAGTCGATCACCCGTCCTTTGAGTGCGAAGAGGCCTTGCGGACGTTTCTGGATGAACAGAATGATCAGCGCGAGGATGAGGATCTTGCCGAGCACCGCACCGATCTGCGGTTCGAGAATCTTGTTGGCTATCCCTAAGCCGAATGCCGCCAGCACGCTACCGGCCAACTGGCCGACGCCACCGAGCACCACCACCAGGAACGAGTCGATGATGTAGCTCTGGCCGAGGTCCGGGCCGACGTTGCCGATCTGGCTCAGGGCCACGCCACCGAGGCCGGCGATGCCCGAGCCGAGACCGAAGGCGAGCATGTCGACGCGCCCGGTGGGCACGCCGCAGCAGGCGGCCATGTTGCGATTCTGGGTGACCGCTCGCACGTTCAGGCCCAGGCGTGTCTTGTTCAGCAGCAGCCAGGTCAGCACCACCACAAACAGCGCAAAGGCAATGATGACGATGCGGTTGTAGGGCAGCACGAGATTGGGCAGCACCTGAATCCCGCCCGACAGCCAGGCCGGGTTGGCCACTTCGACGTTCTGCGCGCCGAACAGCAACCGAACAAGCTGAATCAGCATCAGGCTGATGCCCCAGGTGGCGAGCAGGGTTTCCAGTGGTCGGCCATAAAGGTGGCGAATCACCGTGCGCTCCAGCGCCATGCCGATGGCGGCGGTGACGAAAAATGCCACGGGTAGCGCGATCAGCGGATAGAACTCGATGGCCTGCGGGGCGAAGCGCTGGAACATCAGTTGCACCACATAGGTCGAGTAGGCGCCGAGCATCAGCATCTCGCCGTGAGCCATGTTGATCACGCCAAGCAGGCCGAAGGTGATCGCAAGGCCCAGTGCCGCGAGCAGCAGGATCGAACCGAGGGACATGCCGCTGAACGCCTGGCCCAGCATCTCGCCGACCAGCAGTTTGCGCTTGACCTGGGCGAGGCTGGTTTCAGCGGCGGTGCGCACCATCGCATCGGTTTCAACGCCCGGCTCCAGCAGGCTTTCGAGGCGGGTGCGGGCCAGCGGATCGCCGGTTTCGCCGAGCAGGCGCACGGCAGCGAGGCGCACGGCCGGATCGCCGTCGACCAGTTGCAGATTGGCCAGGGCCAGGCTGAGGGCTGCGTGGACGCCTTCATCCGTTTCACCCGCCAGTTGCCGGTCGAGAAATTTCAACTGCGCCGGTTTGGCACTCTTCTGCAATTGCTGCGCGGCGGCCAGACGGATTTTGGCGTCGGCGGCGAGCAACTGATGGCTGGCCAGGGCCGAGTCGATCAGACCCCGCAGGCGGTTGTTCAGGCGCAGGGTTTTCGGTTGCCCGTCGATGGTCAGTTCGCCTTGTTGCAGGGCATCGATCAACTCGATACGGGCCGGATCGGGCTGCGCGGCCCAGGCTTCCAGAAGTTTGGCTTGCTGCACGGGATTGGCGGCGACGAAGTCTTCGGCGTCGCCGGCGTGGGTGGCCATCGGCAGCAAGAGTGCGATGGCGAGGAGGAAGCGGTAGAGGGCAGTGGGCATATGCTTGGCCTTGCGCGGACTAAATGTGGGAGCGGGCTTGCTCGCGAAAGCGGTGTGTCTGTCACATAGTTGTTGGATGTGCCGCCGTCTTCGCGAGCAAGCCCGCTCCCACAGGAATCGTGTCGGGTCTGAACTCCATGTTCGGCCCCGACACCCAATGGCTTTAGTTGCTCTTCACCGCATACTCCGGCTTCTTGTCGTTGCCCTGGATGAACGGGCTCCACGGTTGGGCGCGGATCGGTCCTTCGGTCTGCCACACCACGTTGAACTGACCGTCAGACTGGATCTCACCGATCATCACCGGCTTGTGCAGGTGGTGATTGGTCTTGTCCATGGTCAGCGTGTAACCGGACGGCGCAGCAAAGGTCTGGCCGGCCAGGGCTTCGCGGACTTTGTCGACCTCGGTGGATTTGGCTTTTTCGGCGGCTTGCGCCCACATGTGGATGCCGACATAGGTGGCTTCCATCGGGTCGTTGGTCACCGCTTTGTCGGCGCCCGGCAGGTTGTGTTTCTTGGCGTAGGCTTTCCAGTCTTCGACGAACTTCTTGTTCACCGGGTTCTCGACCGATTCGAAGTAGTTCCACGCGGCGAGGTTGCCCACCAGTGGCTTGGTGTCGATGCCGCGCAGTTCTTCTTCGCCGACCGAGAACGCCACGACCGGAACGTCGGTGGCTTTCAGGCCCTGGTTGGCCAGTTCTTTGTAGAACGGCACGTTGGAGTCGCCGTTGACGGTGGAGATGACGGCGGTCTTGCCGCCCGCCGAGAACTTCTTGATATTGGCGACGATGGTCTGGTAGTCGCTGTGACCGAAGGGGGTGTAGACCTCTTCGATGTCCTTGTCGGCCACACCTTTGGAATGCAGGAACGAGCGCAGGATCTTGTTGGTGGTGCGCGGGTAGACGTAGTCGGTGCCGAGCAGGAAGTAGCGTTTGGCGCTGCCGCCTTCTTCGCTCATCAGGTATTCAACGGCGGGGATCGCCTGCTGGTTCGGCGCGGCGCCGGTGTAGAACACGTTCGGCGACATTTCTTCGCCTTCGTACTGCACCGGGTAGAACAGCAGGCCATTGAGCTCTTCGAACACCGGCAGTACCGATTTGCGCGACACCGAAGTCCAGCAGCCGAACACCACGGCGACCTTGTCCTGGGTCAGCAACTGACGACCCTTTTCGGCGAACAGCGGCCAGTTCGACGCCGGGTCGACCACCACCGGTTCCAGCATCTTGCCGTTCACGCCGCCCTTGGCGTTGATCTCGTCGATGGTCATCAGCGCCATGTCTTTCAACGACGTTTCGGAGATCGCCATGGTCCCGGACAACGAATGCAGAATACCGACCTTGATGGTCTCGGCGGCCTGGACGGTCCAGGTCATGCCCATTGCGGCAATGGATGCCGAGAGAGTGAAAGCCTTGATCAAACTGCGACGCTTCATTGTGCGATCTCCATGAACTTATGAGTTTTCTTGGTTGGCAGATGCGGACTACTGAAGGGTCTTTAGCAAGGGCTGTGCCCGGTCGGGGAAAGGTACGGGAATGGCGTTTTAGAGCGGTTGGGCGGTTTGATGGCGCACCATGAAGGATCGCTGCAGGCGTATTGGTGCGAAGCGTTGCGCCAGATTGGGGCGGGCAGCATCGATCAATTGTGGGAGCGGCGCATCAACTCAGCTTTTGATGCAGGTTTCAAAACCATGTCCGCCACCTTCGTACTCCGGTCCGTAGTAGTACTTGGTGAATGAAGTTTTTCCGTCAGGCGTGGAAGCGATGTTCGCTATTCCGACACCGTAGTCCTTATGCGACGGATCCGTATGGGCAAAGTAAATCGCCAGGGAATTCAAGTTGGCGGCGGCAAACCCGTCATACCGGGAGTTGTCGAGGAGCGTCAGGGTAAAACCGTAGGCGCCATGTTCGCCGGTGCTTTGTTCGGCATTGAGTTTCATGTCGACAACTCCTTCAAACGCACCGATATGGCTGTCCATCCCGGTGCATTGATATCGGCCGCTGTAGTCAACGCCAGTAAAGGGTGGCTTGGCTGCCCATGCAGGCGTTGAAACAAGTGCGATGGATATGATGAGTTTTTTGAACATGGTTAGCTCTTTCCGCTCTTGTAAGAGTTGTGACGATTAAGGTGTAGGAATAATCATCATTGAAGTGCGCGAGTGTTTTTATTATTCAACTCGCGGGAGCGGAGTATGAGCGTGGTAATGGATTTGTTAAGTGCTAACCCAATACGAGGTTTTTCCAGGCATGCATGCAGTTTTGAAGTTTGTTTTAATTAAACATGACGTTAACGACGTCGCATCAAGCCGATGAAGAACAACCCGCCAATCGCCGCCGTGGCCACCCCGATAGGCAAGTCTTCGGGCGCGATCATCGTCCGGGCGGCGACGTCGACCCAGACCAGAAACACGCTGCCGAGCAACACGCACACCGGCAGCACCCTTCGGTGTTCAGCCCCGACCAGACGCCGTGCGATGTGCGGCACCATCAGTCCGACAAAACCGATCGAGCCGCTGATCGACACCAGCACCCCGGTCATCAGCGATGCAATCAGAAATACCCGCAGGCGCACGGTGCGCGCATTCAGGCCCAGGGTCACCGCCGTCTGCTCACCGGCCATCAGCGCATTCAACGGTCGCGCCATGCCCAGCAGCAAAACCAGCCCGAACAACACACTGGCGGTCGGTACCGCCAGCAATTCCCAGCGCGCCAGCCCGAGTCCGCCGAGCATCCAGAACATCACCGCCGAACTGGCTCGATGGTCGCCCAGGAACAGCAACAAATTGGCGATCGCCATCATCACGAACGACACCGCCACGCCGCACAGCAACAGGCGATCACTGTCGAGGCGACCGTGGCGGCTGGCGATCATCAGCACCACCAGCATGCTCAGCAATGCACCGATGAAGGCTGCGACCGGCAAGGTCAGCAGGCCAACGATTTCTCCGACATGCAACACCACGATCACCGCGCCCAACGTCGCGCCGGAGGTGACGCCGAGTAAATGCGGGTCAGCCAGCGGATTGCGCGTCACCGCTTGCAGCACGGCGCCGATCAAAGCCAGCCCGGCGCCCACGAGTGCGCCGAGCAGCATGCGCGGGACACGGATCAGCCAGACGATATGTTCCTGCCCGGGGCTCCAGTGCGGCACACCGAAGCCGAACAGTTTGTGCAACAGAATGCGCCACACCACGTCCAGCGGTACCCGCGCCGGGCCGAAACCCAGGGACACCACGCACGACACCAGCAACAGCGCACCGAGGGCAATCAGCAACAGGGCGTAGCGACGGTTGATCATTCGCTGTGGAAGCCCTTGGCCAGGGTGGCGACCGCCAGCACGTTATCGATGCCCGGCGTGGCCTGCACGTACGGGATGACGATGAAGCGCCGGTGCTTGATCGCGTCCACCGATTGCAGGGCCTTGTTGGCCAGCAGGAACTGAATCTTCTGTTCGGCAGTGATTTCGCTGTAGTCGACGATCACGATCACCTGTGGATTGTGTTCGACCACGCTTTCCCAGTTGACCCGGGTCCAGCTTGCCTCGACATCCTCCAGGATGTTGCGCCCGCCAGCGGCGTCGATCAGTGCTTGCGGCATGCCCAGGCGACCTGAGGTCATGGCCCGGTCTTCGCCGCTGTCGTACAGGAAGACCCGCGGTCTTTGCGCGGGCAGGGTTTTGCGAATGTCCGCCACTTGCGCCTGCATGTGGGCGACCAGGGCGTTGGCGCGGTCCTGCACGTCGAAGATCCTGCCGAGGTTGCGCAGGTCGTTGTAGGTGTCTTCGAGGCTGGCCGGTGGGCGCTTCATCACGAAGGCGCAGGATTCGCTCAGCTCATACACATTGATGCCCAGCGGCTGCAGGGTTTGCGGAGTGAGATCGCCGCCCACGCGCATGCCGTAGTCCCAGCCGGCGAAGAGGAAATCGACGTTGGCATCGAGCAGGGTTTCCACCGACGGGTACTTGGCCGCCAGTTCCGGCAGACCGTCGAGCAGCGACTGCATGTCGGGTGTCACGGCCTTCCAGCCACTGACGCCGCTGTAGCCGGCCATTCGTGGTTTGAGGCCGAGGGCGAGCATCATCTGGGTCATGTTGATGTCGTGGCTGAGGGCATGTTGCGGTGCTTGCGTGAAGGTCACTTCGCGGTTGCAGCTTTTGACTGTCAGCGGGTAATGGGTGGCTTCGGCCAAGGCCTGGGCGCTGATCGACAGCATCACGAGGCAGAGGCCGGAGCGCAGCAGGGAACGCAAATTCATGGTTGGGTTATCCAGGTGATTCGTGGGTAGCCGTGCAGCGGATGGTCATCGATAAGCGCTTCGACGCCAAACACATTGCGCAGCAGGGCGGTGGTGAGTACCTCTTGCGGCGTGCCGCTGGCGACGATGCGGCCATGGTTGATCACGTACAGCCGATCACAAAAAGCCGCCGCCAGGTTGAGGTCGTGGATGCTCGCCAGGGTGCCGATGTTCAGGTGCTTGACCAACTTCAACAGCTCAAGCTGATAGCGTGGGTCGAGGTGGTTGGTCGGCTCGTCGAGGATCAGCAGTTGCGGTTGCTGGGCCAGGGCTCGGGCGAGGATAACCCGCTGTTTTTCACCGCCTGAGAGGGTGGCGAACTCATGGTCATCGAAGCCCTTGAGGCCGACGGACTCCAGCGCCTGATGAATGAGTGTCGAGTCCTCGAGCGAGTCGCCATCGAACAGGCCTTTGTGCGGCGTGCGGCCCATGGCGACCACTTCCTCGACGGTCAGGCCGAAGGCGTCGGGGAACTCCTGCAAGACCACGGCGATGCGTTGCGCACACCAGCGTGAAGACTGTTTCCAGACATTCTGGTGATCGAGCCTGACCTCGCCGTGCTCCGGTTTACTGAAGCGCCAGGCACAACGCAACAGGCTGGTCTTGCCACTGCCGTTGGGGCCGATCAACCCGACGAACTCACCCGCGGCCACGTGCACGGAGGCATCACGCAGCTGGAATTGATGGTGGCAATGGCCGTGGCCCAGGGGCGTCCAGGAAATGTTTGCGAGGTTCAGCGAGGTCATGCAGTGGCTCTTGAGGTGATGCTGATGGCCTCTTCGCGAGCAAGCCCGCTCCCACAGCAATTGCGCAAATCCTGTGGGAGCGGGCTTGCCCGCGAAGAGGCCCGAAAGGACACCCTTGATGCGAGAGGGTGACGCGCGGGGCAGTTTACAGCCCCTTGAGCCCCGCGCATCTCAGCTGTTTCATGATGAAGATGAGGCGTTCTCAGTCTGCCGGGTAAAACGCGACAGCAGTACACGATCCAGCACCCACACCACCACCAGCGAAGCGCCCACCAACGGGAAGGCCACCGCGAGGGCGAACATGATCACCATGGCGGTTTTCCATTTCGGCAGGTCGTGGCGCAGCGGAGGAACGCCGAACTTGCCTTGCGGACGACGCTTCCACCAGATCACCACGCCGCTGACCGCGCTGAGCAGGATCATCAGGCAGATCAGCAAAACGATGATCTGATTGAGGGTGCCGAACATCTTGCCTTCGTGCAGCATCACGCCGATTTCCGTGGCGCGGGCGACGGCGCCGTAGTGCTCGAAACGCACATCGGCAAGGACCTTGCCGGTGTACTGGTCGATGTGCAACGTGGCGTCATTGCGCGGGTCATCGGCGAACACGGCGATGGTGAACACACCCGTGGCGGTCGTTGGCAAGGTGATGCTGTAGCCCGGCTCGACCTTGCTTTGGTTGGCGATGTTCTGCACGTCCTGCAGGCTGATGGTCGGTGCGGCCGGGCCGGCTTGCGCGCCATCGTGGGCCATGTGTTCGGCGTGGTCACCGGACATTGGCATCGGCGTGTTTTCCATGGCCCAGGGCACGGTCTGGCGGGTGGCGCTGTTGAGGCTGCGCGCCTCGACGTCGGACTTCGGTACGTTGTCCCACATTGCCGCCGGAAAGACATTCCACACGGCAGCGTATTGCTGGCCCCAGAAGCCGGTCCACGTCATGCCGCTGAGCAGCATCACCAGCAGCAGGGAGGCGCCCCAGAACCCGGTGACGGCATGCAAGTCACGCCAAAGCACCCGCCCGCGACTGCTCAGGCGTGGCCACAGAATGCCGGCGGCCTGACCGCGCGGCCACCACAGGAATACCCCGGACACTACCAGCACCACACCCCAACCGGCGGCCAGTTCGATCAGCCGATCGCCGACGGTGCCGATCATCAGCTCGCCGTGAATCGCGCGCGCAATGGCTTGCAGGTTCTTCTTGGCATCTTGCTCGCCGAGGATGTCGCCGTGGTACGGATCGACAAAAACGTTCAGCTCGGTGCCGTCGTTGATCACGACGAACTGGGCGCTGCGTTCGGCATTGACCGGTGGCAGGTACTGTTTGATCGTCGCCTGGGGATACGCATCTTTTACCCGCTTGAGCAGGTCGTCAGCCGGGACAGTGTGATGACCGGCCGGCACGTTGAGCAGGCTGCTGTACATCAGCGAATCGAGTTGCGGCTTGAACAGGTAAATGGTGCCGGTCAGGGCCAGCATCACCATGAATGGCGCAACGAACAATCCGGCATAGAAATGCCAGCGCCAGGCCAGGTTGTAGAAATTCACTTTGGGCTGTTTCATCACGTGTGCTCCGCATTGGCGAATCAATTGTTTTTTTTAAAAGATCGCAGTACGCATTCCCTGTAGGAGCTGGCGAAGCCTGCGATCTTTTGATCTTGTTGTCAGAAGCTCATATCCACCTTGGTCCAGAGCGTGCGCCCTGGCTCCTTGATGGCTTGCGGGTCATTGGCCGGGTAGCCGAAACCGGCGTTCCCTGCCAGGTTCAAATGCTCGGCGTAAGCCTTGCCGAACAGGTTGTCGACGCCGCTGCTGACCTTCCAGTTGCTGTTGATCCGATAGGCACCGTTGAGGGAGAACACGCCGAACCCCGGCGTCTTGCCGAAGTCCTTGCCGACCACGTTGCCCTTGTTCTGGTCGATACGGTTTTGTGCGGCGACCACTCTCCACAGTGCGCCGGCACTCCAGTTGTCTTCGCTGTAGGTCAGACCGAAACGGGCATCCAGCGGCGGCATCTGCGGCAATGCAGAGCCATCGCTGCTGTTCTTGCCCCAGGCGTAGGCCAGGGCCGCGTCGGCTTTCCAGTGTTCAGTGAGGCTGTACGCGGCGCCCAGTTCGCCGCCCATGATTCGTGCGTCGATGTTCTCGGCTTGCGAGGTCGTGCCCATCATCGTTGGGGTGTAGTTGAACAGGATGTAATCGCGCACCTGCCCGACGTAACCCGAGGCCCAGGCTTCGAGTGTTTCGGTCTTGTATTGCAGGCCGAAATCGAGCTGGGTGGTTTTTTCCGGTTTGATCGAGTCGAAGGCATTCACCGAACCGGCGGGGCCGGACTTGGGTGAAAACAGCTCCCAGTAATCCGGGAACCGCTGGGTGTGACCGAGGCCCGCGTACAAGGTGGTCGGGCTGTCGGCCAGGTCATGCTCGTAGCGGATGAAGCCGCTTGGCAGGGTGTCGGCGCGGGTGTCGTCGGCGGTCGGATTCGGGCGGGTCATCATTCCCGAGCCGATGGTCTGCCGATAATCCTTGGCCGAGGCGCGGTCCAGGCGTGCGCCGCTGATCAAGCGGTCACGGTCGGCGGCGTACCAGGTCAGTTCGCCGAACACACCGTAGTTATGGAAGTCGGCATCCTTGGTGTAGGGCAGGTCCTTGTAGGTGTCGACGCCCATGGCACCGCGCTGGCGATGCTCGTTGGTCTGTGCGTCGATGCCGCTGATCAGTTGCACATCAGCCCAACGCCAGGTGGCCTTGATCCGTGCGCCGAGTGTGCGGCGGTCGACGTTGGAGGCCATGGGGCCGGCCATCATGCCGGTGCCGGACGGCGTGCGCAGGGTGTAGTTGTCCATCACGTGGTCGGCGTAGTTGTAGTAGACCTGCGCCTCGACCGTATCCAGTACATCGCCGATGTTGGATTTCTCGAAGCGCAGGCCGAGGCTTTCGCGCAGGAACTGCGAACCGTCCATGCTGCGCCCGGCGTAGCGCGCTTCACCGTCACCCTTGCCGGCGGTCAGCTCCAGCAGGGTATCGGCATCCGGGGTCCAGCCGAGTGCGACGTCGCCGTTCCATTTGTCGTAGCGCGATGGGACGGTGTCGTTGTTGCCATCCTGGTAGTCGTCTGCATGTGCGGTGTTGCCGATTACCCGCACGTAGCCCAGTGGCCCGCCGGCAGCGGTGTCCACCACTTTGTCGAAGCGCCCGTTGGAGCCGGCCAGCACGCTGGCGTTGACCCGTGTGCCTAGCTCGCCGAAGTGTTCCGGTTCGCGCTCGAACAGGATGGTGCCGGCCGAAGCGCCCGGTCCCCAGAGCACGGTTTGCGGGCCTTTGATCACGGTCAGCTTGTCGTAGGTTCCCGGCGAAATGTAGGAGGTCGGCGCGTCCATCCGCCCGGGACAGGCGCCGAGCATCATGCCGCCGTTGGTGAGGATGTTCAGCCGCGAGCCGAACATGCCGCGCAGCACCGGGTCGCCGTTGGTGCCGCCGTTGCGCACCTGGGCGAAACCGGGAATGGTTTTCAGATAATCCGAGCCGTCGCTGGCCGGCACCGGTTGGCGCGGGTCCTTGGGGTTGGTGACGATGGTCAATGGCGAGCTGGGAGCAACGGCGGTAATCACCGTCGGGCTCAGTTCTTCAGTGTGACCGGCGTGTTCATCGGCCAGCGCGGAAGGCGCCAGCAATGCACTGCACAAAATCGCAGTGGCGTGCCTGAAACGAATGCCGGATTCGTTTTGGGCCATGGAGACTTGAGCTGGGCTCAAGCGTGTGTCAGCAGAAAACCTGGACATGAAATTTCCATCGAACAGTCGTAAACGACACGGCCGGCAGCCTGAAGCTTTCCCTGTGGGAGCGGGCTTGCTCGCGAAAGCAGTGTGCCAGGCGACATCAACGTTGACTGACACTCCCTCTTCGCGGGCAAGCCCGCTCCCACCGGTTGCTTGGGTTGTCTTGCGGACCGTGTGAGATCGGAGGTGGGTGTTTACGCGACGGAAGGCGGGGCGCGGGTGCGGGCGCCGGGGAAGAAGGTTTGCCGGGCATGGCCCAGGCGCGGAGAGGGTGTGGTGAAGGTGTTGACGGGTGCAATGACGAAGTTGGCGAAGGACACGCCGCCGGTCAGCGCCGGGCAATTGAACAGCAGGCTGCAATAGCCGCACTTTTCCCACAGCACATGGTGCCCCGGGGCAGGCGGGCAATGCTCGGCAGAGGTTTGCTTGCCGTGGTCGGCATGCTCCATCGCCGACATGTCCATGCTCATACCCGCAGGCATGCTCATCGACATGGCGCGCGAATCCATCGGCATCGACTGGGAAATCAGCGGACCGATAAAGATCATCAGCATGGCGAACAGGCTGATCCAGCTGCCGCGTGTCAGGCTCAATGCCTGACTGCGTGGCCTGGATGACCTGGCGCTAAGCGAGCGCATGGGCGTTTTCAGCTCAGGCGATTATGGATTGTGCATGTGCGCTTGCGTGCCGTCCGGCGCCTGCTTCTGCACCGCGACTTCGACCGTCACGTCACCGGCTTTCTCGAAGTGCAGTGTCATGGGGAAGCGCTTGCCGTCAACCAGCAGGCTGCGGTCCTTCAGACCCAGCAACATCACGTGATAGGCCATCGGTGCGAAAGTGACCTCGCCACCGGCGGGCACTTCCACGCTCGGTACATGCTGCATTTTCATCATGTCGCCTTGCATCACGTGCTCATGCAATTGCGCTTCGCCGGCAATGGGGGTGTCGACGCTGAGCAGGCGGTCGGCGGTCATGCCTTCGTTGTCGATCACGAAATACGCCGCAACGGTGGGCGCATTGGGTGGCAACTCCTGAGACCACGGATGGGCGATTTCCAGCGTGCCGACCTTGTATTCGTGGGCATTGGCAAAGCAGGCAGGCAGCAGCAACGCGGCCAGAACGATGAGTTTGTTCAACATGGCAGTTCTCCGGAACGATTTAAACGCAGGTCAATTGCGAGAAAAAATCACACCAGAGGTGAAGCGCGGGGGTTGAGGCTCGGCCATTGCTGGCGTGGTGACGGGCTGTCGAGCGAGGTGGCAGGCAAGCTTCGGTTGGATTCGAAGTGCGCGAAATACAGCTGTGGCGAATGCCCCGGCAACGCCACCAATGGCGCAGAACCCGAGCAGCACCAGCAATGCTGCATATTGGAATGATCGTCGTTCTGCGGGGCTTTCTGTTCAAGGTCGCCGATGGAAATCGCCACCATCCTGGTGCCGCTGGCGCTGCAGAAGCTGCCCCACAACAACTGTTCGGCAGGTGACTTCGACGTTTGCGCCATCGCTCCGGACATCGGCATGGCGAGCAAATTGAACAGCACTGCGAAGCAGGCTATCCAGGCAATTGCGAGCCGTTGTCGGGACATGGGACAAAATCCGTTTGGGTGGGCGATCAGGCACGGGCTATTTAGCCTGATCAGGGCCGATAAGTAAAAACGCGGTGTGCGGTTTGGTGTCGCAGTGCGCTGCGTTCATTGATTTCATCATAGCTGCGAATTCCAGAATGCCAGCACCGCTTAAACATTGTTCAGAATCTCACGAGCTGTACCGGTGTCACGGTCAAGTTGTGTTGCGCCTCGTGCACGGGTTATGTCGTTGAGTGCTGCGCGTATCAGGAGGCCATCGCCCACATCTTCTTCAAAGCAGGCATTAAGATATGCGGCCATTTCATCCGGCGATTTGAGAAACTGCACGGCATCGAAACGGGTGAACTGTTCAGTCATTTCGGTTCTCGGACACATTGCTTACATGAAACGAAAGCGTAACTTGATTGCTGAGCCGGTCAGTCAGTAGTTCCTTAAAGATTTGTACGTAAAGTCTGAGTGATTAGTAGGTTCCAACCTTTGCGTCGCCACTGATGGCGCCTTCGCGGGCAAGCCCGCTCCCACAGGGTTTCTTTGTATAGCCCTGGACTTGTGTTCGGTGAGGTCCACTGTGGGAGCGGGCTTGCCCGCGAAGGCGTCCTGACGCGTTCGCAAAAATCAGGTTAAAAACTGCTCTGTCATCGCTCGCAACAGGTCTACGACCGAATCGAACTCCCGTTCCACGCTTGGCAATTCGGCGCGCTTTAAAACAATCACCGGCACCCCACGCTCACGCGCCACTTCCAGCTTCGGCTCGGTCGCCGTGCTGCCACTGTTCTTGCTGATCAATACGTCGATCTGCCGACGTTCGAACAACGCGCGTTCATCGTCGATCAGGAACGGTCCCCGTGCGCCTATCACTTCGCAGCGCTCGTTGCCCGGATAGATATCCAGCGCGCGCAGAGTCCAGAATTGCTCCGCAGGAATTTCATCCAGGTGTTGCAGGGGCTCGCGGCCGAGGGTGAACAGCGGTCGGCGGAAGGGTTTCAGGGCTTCGATCAGTTCGGCCCAATCGGCAACTTCCCGCCAGTCATCACCCGCCCGGGCTTGCCAGGCCGGACGTCGCAGCGCCCAGCAGGGAACACCGCTCAAGCGCGCGGCGGTCGCAGCGTTCTGGCTGATTTGGGCGGCGTAGGGGTGAGTGGCGTCGACCAGCAGTTCGATACCTTCATCGCGAATGAATTGCGCCAGACCCTCGGCACCGCCGTAACCTCCCACGCGGATCTGACATTGCAGATCCGTCGGCACCCGACCGATACCGGCCAGGCTATAGATGTGTTGCGGCCCCAGCGTGCGGGCAATGGCCAGGGCTTCGGTCACACCGCCGAGCAACAGGATGCGCTTCATTGAAACGCGCCTGCATGGCCGACAATCCCGCCCTGGCGATCGATGGCAAAGACTTCCACCTGAACCTGTGCCGGCACCACGCTGCGGGCAAAATCCAGGGCGTGCTGGCAGACTGCGTCGCCCAGGGCAACCCCGGCTGCGGCGGCCATGGCCAGTGCCTGCTGGCTGGTGTTGGCCTCGCGGATGCTTTGCTGCAATGCCGTATCGGCACCGACCTGTGCGGCCCATTGCGCCAGTTGCGGCAGGTCGATGCTCGAATGACGACTGTGCAAATCCATATGCCCGGCTGCCAGTTTGCTGATCTTGCCGAAACCACCGCACAGGCTGAGCTTGTCCACGGGCACTTTGCGCAGGTGCTTGAGTACGGCACCGACGAAGTCGCCCATTTCGATCAGGGCAATTTCCGGCAGGTTGTAGACCTGGCGCATGGTGTCTTCGCTGGCGTTGCCGGTACAGGCGGCGATGTGCAGGTATCCGTTGGTTTTCGCCACGTCGATGCCCTGATGGATCGAGGCGATGTAGGCCGCGCATGAAAACGGTCGGACGATGCCGCTGGTGCCGAGGATCGACAGTCCGCCAAGAATGCCCAGGCGCGGGTTCATGGTTTTCAGTGCCAGTGCCTCGCCATTCTCGACATTGACCGTAACGTCGAAACCGCCGGCATAACCGAGCTCGTCGGCCAGTCGAGCCAGGTGATCGCCGATCATCTTGCGTGGCACCGGGTTGATCGCCGGTTCGCCGACCCCCAGCACCAGCCCGGGCCGGGTCACGGTGCCGACGCCGCGGCCGGCATGGAAGCGAATCCCCGGCTCGGCGCTCAGACGCACCTGCGAGTACAGCAGGGCGCCATGGGTCACGTCGGGATCGTCGCCGGCGTCCTTGAGGGTTCCCGCTTCGGCGCCGTCCTCGGTAAGGCGGCAGAACTCCAGGCGCATCTGCACGTGCTTGCCTTTGGGCAGCATGATTTCCACCGCATCGGCCGTTACACCGGCCAACAGCAAGCGTGCGGCAGCGAGGCTGGTAGCGGTTGCGCAACTGCCGGTGGTCAGGCCACTGCGCAGCGGGGCGGGTTGTTCGGCGGTTTCGTCACGCATCGAAAGGCTTCGTCACGTCCAGCAAGGTAATCGGCAGGGCCTGGCGCCAGGTGTCAAAGTCGCCCAGCGGTTGTGCTTGCGCGATATGAATTCGTGTCAGTTCTCCGCCGTGTTGCTCGCGCCAGGTCATCAAGGTCATTTCACTTTGCAGGGTGACCGCGTTGGCAATCAGCCGGCCACCGGGTTTGAGTTCGGCCCAGCACGTATCCAGCACGCCTTCACGGGTGACACCGCCACCGATGAAAATCGCGTCCGGTCGTTCCAGGCCGGCCAAGGCCTGTGGCGCATTGCCGCGAACCAGTTGCAGACCGGGAACGCCGAGGGCATCGCGGTTGTGCTCGATCAACGCCTGGCGGCCGTCATCCGCCTCGATGGCCAGTGCACGACAACCGGGGTGGGTGCGCATCCATTCGATGCCGATCGAGCCACTGCCGGCACCGACATCCCACAACAGTTCGCCGGGGACCGGGGCCAGACGTGCGAGGGTGATGGCGCGCACATCGCGCTTGGTCAATTGGCCGTCGTGCCTGAAGGCGGAGTCCGGCAGTCCGGCCAGTCGGGACAGGCGAGGTGTATTCGGTTCAGCGACACATTCGATGGCGACCAGGTTCAGGTCGGCGATCAGCGGAGCGTTCCAGTCGCTGGCGATACCGTCGATACGCCGCTCGTTTTCACCGCCAAGGTGTTCCAGGATGGTGAGGCGGCTGGGGCCGAAGCCTCGTTCGCGCAACAGTGCAGCGATGGCCGCGGGGCTGCGGCCGTCGTTGCTCAATACCAGCAAGCGCACGCCGCTGGACAGGTGGGCGTTGAGTGCGGCGAGCGGCCGGGCCACCACCGAGAGGGTGACCACGTCCTGCAAGGGCCAACCCATTCGCGCTGCAGCCAGTGAGCAGGAGGAGGGCGCTGGAAGCGTCAGCACTTCGCTGGCAGGGAGTTGTCGGGCAAGGCTGGCGCCGACGCCATAGAACATTGGATCGCCACTGGCCAGGACGCAGACGGGCTCGCCACGTCTGGCCAGGATCGGTTCAAGGGAAAAAGGACTTGGCCACAGTTGCCGTTCGCCACGGATGCAGGCTGGCAGCAGATCCAGTTGTCGTTGACCGCCAATGATCCGCGAAGCCTTCAGCAGAGCATGTCGGGCATTTTTTCCAAGCCCCTTGAAGCCTTCCTCTCCGATGCCTACTACTGTCAGCCAGGGGGTCATGCTGTTCCTCATCTATCAATCGAAGCCAAATCACGGAGCCGGTCCGTGCCGGGCTGGCGGTTGCGCATCATACCGCGGCGCGGCATTCGCCTGTTGTCATCGGGTGAAGGCGTGCTTTTGACCGTGATGACACCGTTCAAGTGTCAGGATATTCAATCTTATGATGGTTTGCGCAGTTCGAATCTCTTCATGGTGATCTCGCGAAGCTTTTTTTCAATCAGCGGTTTTATACTTTCGAGTTTGTATCTGTCCAGTTTAAGACTGGCCCGTCTCTGGGTGATTTGTGCATCCTGATCTTCCCAGTCCCAGAACAAAAAACCATTTTTTCTTGTGGTTACTAGCAATTCAAGATTAAAAACGGCTATTTCAAGGACCCCCCTTGAATCGTAGCGTGCAGGTATTACCTGAAAACCTTCTCCCATAAGACTCTCTTTATCCAGTGAAAGCAGCGCCGATTTGTCGGGCTTCAGCGCGTCGAGCGTGTCTATCATGGCATTGCCTTGTCGGGAGTCCCGCATGCCTTCAGCGCTTTGCACCAGAAAGTGCGCAACGCTTTGTGAAATGACGCTACGGGTGCGGGTGAAAATCGCGTCTTCAAAGACAGACCAACCCAGGAAATCCAGCGTATTTACATACTCATGAAGCCACTTTGACGAATCAGTGAAGCGACTACAAAGCATGTCAGCGGATTTTGTGGCTATTTGCGTGCAATCGGTAAGGTCCTTGTGATCTTGCGGTGAAAGTTCGTCTATGCATGAAGTAAGGCTGTGTCCGGTCAATGCTCCAGACAGGCTGTTTTTGCTCATGGATTGCTCCTGATAGTTAGCTGTTTGATATGTTTGCTATTGTTGTTTGCGAATTAAAAGTACAGGAGTCGATATAGGGTTGAAATAAGAGCGGGTTGTGAAGTTGATTTTTGTTGTCAGTATTTTTTGCGGCGTTTATGCCTGACATGAGCCAGTACGACTCGTGCGCCAGAACAAATATCCTGACGCCGGAGCCGGGCGCTTTTCGTCGTCCATCTGCCTGGACTTTTCATCCCGCCTGACAAAGCAGGCATAATGCTGCCCTTCGCCTCGTACCGGTCATCCAGTGAATCCTCGTCAGAAATCCAACCCTTTACGCCCTTCGGCCTGTCCCGGGTTGCTGCGTATCGTCCAGGCGTTGGACGGCGGCATTTGCCGAATCAAACTCAGCAGTGGTTCCATCCGCGCACAGCAGGCCGTCGCGGTGGCCGATGCAGCCGAGCGATATGCCGGTGGCGTGATCGAGGCGACCAATCGCGGCAACTTGCAGATTCGTGGCATCGGCAACGAACAGGCCGCCTTGATCGACTGCCTGCTTGCCGCAGGATTGGGCCCGAGCCATGCGGCGGGTGACGATGTTCGCAATCTGATGCTCAGCCCTGCCGCCGGGTTCGATCGGCAGATGCTGTTCGATACCCGAGCACTTGCCGATCGGATTTTGGCCACGGTGCAACAGCAAGAACGCTTTCACGATCTCAGTGCCAAGTTCGCCATGCAACTCGATGGCGGCGAGGCTCTGGCGATGCTTGAGCATCCCCACGACCTGTGGCTCGCGGCCTTCGAGCGAAACGGTGTGCGACGGCTGGCGTTTGGGTTGGCCGGATGCCCGACGGACAAACCGGCCGGTTCGGTCGCGCTCGACGATGGCCATGCCCTGGTAGTCGCGGTGCTTGAGTTGTTCCTTGAACGGGCGCGCCCCGAGCAGACGCGGATGCGTCATTTGCTGGCCGAGTACTCGATCGAGCACGTTCTGCTTCGGCTGGCTGAGTGTGTATCGATGCAAGCGGTTGTCGATTGGCAGCGGGTTTCGGCTGGCAGCGATTTGCACATCGGCGCCCATCCCCAGGCCGACTCCGGCGTTGTCTATGTGGGGGCTGTCCCGCCACTGGGACGGCTCGATCCGACGATGCTGCGGGGCGTGGCGCAAGTGGCGTGCGAACTCGGTGATTCGAGTCTGCGCTTCACACCCTGGCAAAGTCTGCTGGTGCCCAATGTTCGCGCGGAAAATGCCGCTGAGGTCATTCGGCGACTGCAGTGTCTGGGTCTGCAGTGCGAAGCCGATCAGCCATTGTCCCGGCTGATCGCCTGCACCGGCTCAAACGGTTGCGCCAAAGGCCTGGCCGAGACCAAGGGCGATGCCCTGCAATTGGCCGCGCTGTTGCGCCGCCACGGACCGGCGCTGAACATACACCTGAGCGGTTGCCCGCGTTCCTGCGCCGCCGCGCATATCGCGCCCGTCACGTTGCTGGCCGTCGCCCCCGGTCACTACGATCTATATTTTCGCGACGCCGCGCAGCCGGGTTTCGGCGCGCTGCACGCACACAACCTTACTATTGAAGCGGTCGCGGCCTTGCTCGACGCTCGCTCACGGAGCCCCCTTGATGCTTGATTACATCCGCGACGGTCAGGAGATCTATCGCAACTCCTTCGCGATCATTCGCGCCGAGGCCAACCTCGACCGAATTCCTGCCGATCTGGAGAAACTCGCGGTCCGTGTGATTCACGCCTGCGGCATGGTCGAGGCCATCGACGGTTTGCAGTTTTCCGAAGGGGCGGGCAAGGCCGGGCGTGATGCGCTGGCGGCCGGCGCGCCGATTTTGTGCGATGCGCGAATGGTCTCCGAAGGCGTGACCCGCGCGCGGTTGCCAGCGAACAATCCGGTGATCTGCACCTTGCGCGACGAAAGCGTTCCGCAGCTGGCCCGTGAATTGGGCAACACCCGCTCAGCCGCTGCGCTGGAACTGTGGCGGCCCCATCTGGAAGGTAGCGTGGTGGTCATCGGCAACGCCCCGACGGCATTGTTTTATTTGCTGGAAATGCTCGACGCCGGTGCGCCGAAACCGGCGCTGATCCTCGGGTTCCCTGTAGGTTTCGTCGGCGCCGCCGAATCCAAGGCAGCGCTGGCGGCTGACAGCCGTGGCGTGCCTTTTGTCATCATGCAGGGTCGCCTGGGCGGTAGCGCCATGGCTGCCGCCGCCGTCAATGCCCTCGCCACGGAGATCGAATGATGCAGCAACCTGGACGTTTGATCGGCCTTGGCGTCGGTCCCGGTGATCCGGAACTGATTACCGTCAAGGCGCTGCGGTTGCTGCGCGAGTCGCCTGTAGTGGCGTACTTCGTCGCCAAGGGCAAGAAGGGCAACGCCTTCGGTATCATCGAAGCACACCTGCAGGACGCACAGAATTTGTTGCCACTGGTGTACCCGGTGACCACAGAAGCCTTGCCGGCGCCTTTGTCCTACGAGCAAGTGATCAGCGACTTCTATGATGACGCTGCCGCAGAGCTGGCCGCGCATCTCGACGCAGGCCGCGATGTGGCGGTGATCTGCGAGGGCGATCCGTTCTTCTACGGCTCCTACATGTACCTGCACGACCGGCTCGCCCAGCGTTATCAGGCTGAGGTCGTGCCTGGCGTGTGCTCGATGCTCGGCGGAGCCTCGGTACTCGGTGCGCCGCTGGTGTATCGCAATCAGAGTCTGTCGGTGTTGTCCGGTGTGCTGCCGCACGACGAACTCAAGCGTCGCCTGGCCGATGCCGATGCGGCGGTGATCATGAAACTGGGACGCAACTTTCCCAAGGTCCGCCAGGTGCTCGAAGATCTCGGCCTGGCCGAGCGTGCGCTGTACGTCGAACGCGCAACCATGGCCAATCAGAAGATCGTGCCGCTGGATCAGGTCGAGCCGATGTCTTCGCCGTACTTCTCGTTGATCATCGTTCCCGGTGAAAGGTGGCAAGGCTGATGACCCGTCCAGTTCCGGCGATTGTCATTCTCGGCAATGGCAGCCTCGCGACCGCACAGAAAATTCAGCAGTTTTATCCGGGGGCGTTGATCCACGGCCTGACCGGGCGGGTTGAGGGCGCTGACCGCGTCTACCGTGAATTCGGTGCGACCCTGCGTGAGCTTTATCAACAGGACACGCCGATCATAGCCTTGTGCGCAGCCGGGATCGTGATCCGGACGCTGGCGCCATTGCTGCTGGAAAAAGGCGCCGAGCCGCCAGTGCTGGCCGTGGCCGAAGACGGCAGCGCGGTGGTGCCTCTGCTTGGTGGTCTTGGCGGCGTGAATGTGATGGCGCGCGAGATTGCCGCCGCACTGGAGGTCTCGGCGGCGATCACCACCAGCGGTGAACTGCGTTTCGGCACCTGCCTGCTCAATCCGCCCAGTGGGTATGTCTTGGGCGATCTGGAATTGGGCAAGCGTTTCGTGTCCGATTTGCTGGCGGGTGAAACGGTGCGCATCGAAGGTTCTGCACCGTGGTTGGCGCAAGCGCAATTGCCTGAGAATGAACACGCGCGACTGACCGTTCATGTCGGTCATGCCGAGCGAGCGCCTGCGGCCCACGAATTGCGGATCTATCCACGCAACGTGCTGGTTGCCGTGGCGGGTGAAGTGGCCGATGCATCGGCCGCCATTCGCCAGGCTTTGCGTCAGGCCGGAATCGCAGTGCAATCGGTGGCTTGCCTGTTGGCAGCCGACAGTGAAATGGCCGGCTCCACGTTGCGCGAAGCGGCGCTCGAGCTGAGTGTGCCGTTGCGTTTTGTCAGCGCTGCAGGTGCGGCGAGTGAGCTGGTGCATCATGCCATCAGGCCTGTATCCATCGTCGGCGATGACGTGATTGCCATTGCAGTCGCCGAGCAGCCGTTGGAGCCATCGCAGATCGGCCGACCGCGCGGACGGCTGGCGGTGATTGGCCTCGGGCCAGGCGCTGCCGACTTGATGGTGCCGGCGGTGAAGGCAGAACTGGCTCGCGCCAACGATGTGCTCGGCTACGAAACCTACGTACGCATGGCCGGGCCATTCCGGGCTGACCAGGTGCTGCACTGCACGGATAACCGCGAAGAAATGCAGCGTGCCCGTCACGCCTTCGAACTGGCGGCTCAAGGGCGTTCGGTGGTGGTGGTGTCGTCCGGTGATCCGGGGGTCTTTGCCATGGCCGCGGCTGTGCTGGAGGCGCTTCACGAGTCCAGCGATGCCGCCTGGCACAACGTCGATCTCGAAATCCTGCCAGGTGTCTCAGCCTCGCTGGCGACGGCCGCCCAGGCCGGTGCGCCGTTGGGTCATGACTTTTGTGTGCTGTCGCTGTCAGACAACCTCAAGCCCTGGTCGATCATTGAGAAACGTCTGGACCTGGCCGCGCAAGCCGATCTTGCGCTGGCTTTCTACAATCCGATCTCTCGTTCACGCCCTTGGCAACTGGGCCGGGCGCTGGAGATTGTCAGCCAACACCGTGAGCCGGGAACTCCCGTCGTATTGGGGCGGGATATTGGCCGTCCGGGTCAGACGTTACGGGTGACCACGCTGGGTCAACTGGGTGTCGATCAGGTGGACATGCGGACAATGGTACTCATCGGGTCTTCGACAACTCGTGTGTTCCCTCGCCTGGACGGTAGTACCTGGGTGTACACGCCACGCAGTTATGGCGACAAGCTTACCCCCATTCAATAGTTACTATTCCGGACTGCTGAATAACTCCAGGCCATTATTAATTAGTAATGGCCTGGTGGGCGGTGTCTGTTAATTTGTTGTTGAATGCGTGTCTCGCTAGTTTGTAATGATTGATATACACATGTTGTATTTAGTTGCGCTTGATGGTTGGAGTGAGCTGCGTTAGTTTTAAGGCGCTTCTGGATGGAGCGCTTGTTAATAAATAAAGGAGTATTACTTGTGGATGATTTTAAAAGTTCTGTAAGTTTTTCGAAAAGTGCTGATTTTGTAAGGGCATGCATTAAGATGCGTAAAAGTGCCATGGCCAAGCGGCCGCGCACAATGTCGTTGATGTCGTCGGTCGCTTCGAGTCCTACCAAGGAATTGGACGCACTAGTGTTGGGCAATAGTCTGATTGGCTACGGTGACAAGATCAGCATCGAGAACATGGCGATCATTGAAAACCTGATAACCATGTCGAAGATGGAAGCTAATTACGAAGTGCCGGGGAATAAGGATCCCAAGGCTTGGTATCACGCCTTTACCAAGTGCCTGGAAGAGTTGGGGTGTTTCGTTCCAGATAAAGGTTACTCAAAGTACAGTGCCACTTCGCTGAAGATCACGATGGATAATGTCATGGTCGATATTATCCAGGCTGCCGTCGAGGCTGCAAAGGCCGCAATTCCTGGCGCAACTGTGCTCAGTGCAATCACCAACTCCACGCTGGATGCATTGAAGAAAGAGCCTGATGCACTAAATCTGTTCAACCTTGAAGCGAAGAATACGGAAGGCGTACGCCTGAGCACTATTCCCTGCGAGCAAATGGCCAACGGAATTATCCTGATCGCGGTAGGCGCGGTTGATCATCAGGGTGGTAGTGATGATGGCGGTGCGCTGTTTGTCGACTGGAAGACTTCTTCCCTGGAAATCTTTCACGGAAAGTCGTTTGTAACGTTCAACCCTGCCCGTTATGCGGAAATCAAGTCGGACATCGAAGAGTACCTCGGCGAACACCGAAAAGATGTGTTGGTCAGGCGGTTCAGCCGGCGCAAGTGAAGGAACGAGGCCAGAGGCTTTAGGTCTTTGGCCTTCCTGAATCAAGGAAAGCGAATGACGTACTCCGTAGTAATAAATTCAGGCAGCGTTTTGCTGATGTCGAAGGCGTTGTCGCCTGCGGCCCTGCAGGACAGCCTTGACACTGTCTTGTTTGCGCAACTCACCGCCGAGGAAGATTTTCCGAATGGTCACGCCCACGTCAAATGGGCCGAAGTATTCGTGGATACGCTGGCCGCTTGTGGCTGGCAGTTCCATGACCAGGGGGCAACCTCAGGAATGTTCCCTCGATCAGGCGTCACGATTTTTTCCGTGTATGACGCTGTGCATGCAGCCTTTCAATCAAGGCTGTCCGCTCAGCAAGTCATTCTGATGGGAAGTGCTTTGCGCATGATTGCGCAACTGCCGGTACAGTCGCTGGGGGCTGGGGTTTTCCGTGAGCAATCGATATTGGAGAGTGGGACTCATTCAGTCGGTATCGAAGACAATCTCAAGCGTACTCATCGTGTGAGAGTGCTGGCAGGCGTAGTCGAGGCTGATGGTTTTTTAACATTGGCCACCGTGTTCTTTGAAACAGATCAGCCGATTGAAGGCCAGTTTATCGGGCAAGACTTCGCTTTGAATCGCGTAGAGGGAGGTGTGATGACTTCATTTCTTCACGCCCGATTTGCTGTCAACGAATACACGGCATTCCGAGAAGACACAGTGCGGTGGCTAGGGCCGCAACGGCAGGCACTGT
Organism: Pseudomonas sp. GNP012; assembly: GCF_054343835.1. Lineage (NCBI taxonomy): Bacteria > Pseudomonadati > Pseudomonadota > Gammaproteobacteria > Pseudomonadales > Pseudomonadaceae > Pseudomonas > Pseudomonas sp. GNP012. The sequence goes on from NZ_JBTGUU010000001.1 coordinate 6,124,595, forward strand.
GCATCAAGGTCGGCGAACATGCGGTGCAGCTTGCTCAGGGGGGGGCGGGCTAAGGCACCAGATACCCCCTCACCCCGGTGAAGATAATCTGCGCCGCCAGTGCGCATACGAATAGCCCCATCAAACGGCTGACGATCTGTAATCCCTGATCACCGAGAATGCGCTCGATTCGACTGGACAAAAACAGCACCACGCCCACTGTAAAACTGGCCATGGCAATGCCGACTATGGCCGTGAGTTTGTCGTCCCAGTGCGGCTGACTCACGCCCATCACCAGTAACGCACCGATGGTGCCGGGGCCGACGGTCAGTGGAATGGTCAGCGGGACGATGGTCACATCCTGCTGCACGTTGTCGGTCTGTACCGCCGATTTGCCTTGTGCCATCCCGAGCGCCGAGATGAACAGGACGCTACCGGCACCGATGCGGAATGCGTCCACGGTAATGCCGAAAACACTGAAAATCACTCGGCCGAACAAGTACAGCAGCACACTGGAGACCAGTGTGGCGACCGCAACTTTCCAGGCCAGCCGTCGCTGTTCCTTGCGCGAATAACCACGGGTCAGGCTGATGAAGCAGGACAACACGAAGAATGGGCTGTAGAGCACCAGCATCTTCAGGTAAACGCTGAACAACACATGGAGCATGGTGCCGGGCTCACTGGCGAGGGAAGTCGAGGGGGAGTCTATCAGGGGTTGCGCAGTCTGTCGGCTCAGGACGTTTGGGTCGTTGCGCGATTCTGCTGGTCACGCTGGGCGACCCAGTGTTCGATCAATTCACGCAGTTGTGACAGTTCGACCGGTTTGGCCATGTGTCCGTCCATACCGGCCTGGCGCGCACGCTCTTTGTGTTCGGCCAGAATGTGGGCGGTCAATGCCACCACGGGGGTGCGGACCCGCTGGTTGCCGACTTCCCAGGCGCGCAATTGCTGGGTGGCCGAGAAGCCGTCGAGGATCGGCATTTCGCAGTCCATCAGGACCAGGTCGTAACGCTGGGCTTTCATCGCCTGCAAGGCTTCTTCGCCGTTGCAGGCGGTATCCGGTTGCAGGTTGAGCTTGCTCAGCATGCCGCGGATCACCTTGGTCGAAATGCTGTTGTCTTCGGCCACCAGAATGCGGAAATCGCTGGGGACCTTGACCGGCGGGGGCGGGCCGCTTGGCAGTGATTGCGTGACGACCAGGCCTTTGTTGCGTTGGGTCAGTTCGTCGGCCAGGGTGGTCTTGAGGGTGTAGCCGGCCACCGGTTTGGCGAGGATGCGCTTGATGCCGGAGTTGCGCGCAATGATCTTGCTCGGCGCATTGCTGATGCCGGTGAGCATGATCAGCAGGATGTCATGGTTCAGGCTCGGGTCTTCCTTGATCTTGGCCGCCAGTTGCATGCCGGTCATGCCGGGCATGTTCTGGTCCAGCAGGACCACATCGAAGTAATCGCGCAAATGCGCCTTGGTGCGCAGCAGTGCCAGCGCTTCCTTGCCGGAAGGCGCGGCGCTGACGTTAAGGCCCCAGGCGCTGCATTGCTGCACCAGCACCTTGCGACAGGTGTCGTTGTCGTCCACCACCAATACCCGTGCACCTTGCAGCGGGCCATCGAGGTCAGAGGTCGGGTGCTCGAGTCGATCCGGATCCAGCGGCAGGGTCAGCCACAGGGTGCTGCCCTGGTTGCTGCCACTCTTGATTCCGAACTCCCCTTGCATCAAGCGTATCAGTTGCCGGGCAATCACCAGGCCCAGGTTGCCGCCCAGGTGGGTGGCCGACAGAAAATGCCGGCTGTGCAGTTCGGCGTGCATCAGGGCGTCGCGCTCTTCGGCGTCCATCGGCTCACCGCTGTCCTGCACGGCGATACGCAGGCGCGGTTTGGTGTTGCGCTCGTCGAGCGCCACGACGATCAGGACTTCGCCTTCATCGGTTTTTTTCAGGGCGTTTTCGAGCAGGCTCAACAGGGTCTGGCGCAGGCGTGTCGGGTCACCGCTGATCACTCTAGGCACTTGCGGCTGGATGAAGCTGATCAACTCGACGTTTTGCTGCTCGGCCTTGGCGCGGAAAATGCTCAGGCAGTCTTCGATCAGTGCGTTGAGGTCGAACTGCACATCGTCCAGTTCGATCTGCCCGGACTCGAGTTTGGAAATGTCGAGAATTTCGTTGATCAGTGTCAGCAGCTCGTTGCCGGCGCTGTGGATCGTCTGCACATAGTCGCGTTGCTTGACCGAAAGCGGTGTGCCCAACAGCAGCTCGGTCATGCCGAGAACACCGTTCATCGGGGTGCGGATTTCATGGCTGATCTTCGCCAGGAACTCGGCCTTGGCGTTGATCTCGGCATTGCTGGCCGCCAGGTCGCGGCTGATGCTGAAACGGTCTTCGGTGATGCGGCGCTGGCGCTCGCTCAACGCGATGCTCATCAGCAGGCCGCTGATGCAGATGAATACCAGCAAGGTGGTGATCAGGCCATGGGGTTCGAGCAGGGTCAGCCCCAACAGCGCAGGCAGAATGACCAGGGTCCCGAGGTTGAATACCACCATGGCCGCCACGAAGAGACGGGCCGGGCGATAGCCTTTTTGCCAGTGATAGGCGCTGATGAACAGCATGGTCAGGCCAGCCAGGGCTACCAGGCCGTAGGTAATGAAGTTCAGCGGCAAGGTATTGACGAACAGCAGCATCAGGCCGCAGGCGGTGATCAGCAGGACTTCGCCGAGCAGTAACCGGTTCAGCGGGTGTGGCCCGAGCGGGGAGAAGAAGCGATAGGCAAGCATCAGGCCGCAGGGCGCCGTCAGCAGTAATGTCAGGTAAGCCCCCGGCGTCTGCAGTGCGGGCCAGTCCGGTAGCCAGGGGCCGGCGAGGTTCAGCAGCAACAGCAGGCTGAGCATCAGCAGTCCTTCACACGCTGCCAGCCAGAGGGCGCTGTGCGAGCGGGTGTAGGCGTAGCGGATGAGGTTGTGCAGGATCAGCATGGCGATGCAACCGAACAGCAGGCCATAGATCAGCGTCTGGTTCTGGTTGGCAGCCGCGATGACCGCCGATTGCAGGGTGATGTAGGGTCGTAACTGGTGGTCGGAGGCCAGTCGCAGGTAGACGTCCAGTGGGCTGTCGCTTTGTGGCAGGGGCAGCATGAAGTCGCTGCTGGGCAATGGACGCTCGGATTGGGGTTGTTCGTTGCCCGTGCTGGATTGGTCGATCAGCTTGTCGCCGTCCAGTACGTACATGTTGAACTGGCGCAGATCAGGCGCGAACAATCGCAGCACCTGTTCGTGCTTGCCCGGTGCAAGCTTGAATCGCAACCATAGCGCTCCATCGGGTTCAGCCGCGGTAATGCGGTCGAGTTCGATGGGGCTGAATTGATTGGTGTAGCGTGCGGAACGGATGTCGCTCAGTTGCAGATCGCCCTGTTCGTCGAGCAATACCGCCCAGCCACTGCCTTGCGCGGCCTGGGCCGGTAGCATGCAGAGCAGGGTCAGCAATGTGACGGTTAAGCTTATGGCAATCCTGAGCCAGCGCACGGCGAAATCCCTTCGATAGGTTGATGCCAGAGTATAACGATGCGCGGCGCCGGAATAGCCAGGCAATGAACCGTGTTCATTGCCTGGCGCGGTGTCTACCTTATTCCTGGCTTTCGCCACGCTCGCGGGCAATGGCGCGGTAGCCAATGTCCTTGCGATAGAAACAACCTTCCCAGTCAATCGTTGCCGCCAGCTTGTAGGCCTGCTGCTGTGCAGCGTCGACGCTGGCACCCATGGCGGTGGCGCACAACACACGACCACCGGCGGTTACTACCTGACCGTCCTTGAGCGCCGTACCGGCGTGGAAAACCTTGCCTTCCAGTGCGGCGGCAGCATCCAGACCCTTTATGGCTGTGCCCTTGGCATAGTCACCAGGATAGCCGCCAGCGGCCAGAACGATGCCAACGCTCGGACGTGGATCCCATTGCGCTTCCACTTTGTCCAGCGCCTGGGCCAGGGCGGCTTCAACCAGCAACACCAGGCTCGACTGCAGGCGCAGCATCACCGGTTGGGTTTCAGGGTCGCCGAAACGGCAGTTGAATTCGATGACTTTTGGGTTACCAGCCTTGTCGATCATCAGGCCGGCGTACAGGAAGCCAGTGTAGACGTTGCCTTCCTCGGCCATGCCGCGCACGGTCGGCCAGATCACCAGGTCCATGACGCGCTTGTGCACGTCGGCGGTGACCACTGGCGCCGGGGAGTAAGCACCCATGCCGCCGGTGTTCGGACCGGTGTCGCCGTCGCCGACGCGTTTGTGGTCCTGGCTGGTGGCCATTGGCAGCACGTTCTTGCCGTCGACCATGACGATGAAGCTGGCTTCTTCGCCGTCCAGGAACTCTTCGATGACCACACGCGAACCCGCATCGCCAAAGGCATTGCCCGCCAGCATATCGCGCACGGCGTCTTCGGCTTCGGCCAGGGTCATGGCGACGATCACGCCTTTACCGGCGGCCAGGCCGTCGGCCTTGATCACGATCGGAGCGCCTTTTTCACGCAGGTAGGCGAGGGCCGGCTCGATTTCCGTGAAGTTCTGGTAGTCGGCAGTCGGGATCTTGTGGCGAGCCAGGAAGTCTTTGGTGAAGGCTTTCGAACCTTCCAGCTGCGCAGCGCCAGCGGTCGGGCCGAAGCAGTCGAGGCCGCGGCTGCGGAACAGGTCTACAACACCGGCAACCAGCGGCACTTCAGGGCCGACGATGGTCAGGGAAACGTTTTTCTCGGCAAAGTCTGCCAGTTGCTCAAGCGCCAGTACGTCGATGGCGACGTTCTCGCACTTGGCTTCGATGGCGGTACCGGCGTTGCCCGGCGCCACGAACACTTTCTGCACGCGCGGATCCTGAGCCACTTTCCAGGCCAGGGCGTGTTCACGGCCACCGCTGCCAATGATCAAAACATTCATTTCAAAAACCTCGGATGACGCTAATTCTTGATAGCACCGCTGGGATGCTCTTATGTGGGAGCGGGCTTGCTCGCGAAAGCGGTGTTTCAGTCACATCAATATTGAATGTGCCGCCGTCTTCGCGAGCAAGCCCGCTCCCACAGTTGATCGTTGTATCAGTGACGGAAGTGGCGCATGCCGGTGAATACCATCGCGATGCCGGCTTCGTCGGCCGCAGCAATCACTTCAGCATCACGCATTGAGCCGCCTGGCTGGATCACGGCAGTCACGCCCGCCTTGGCCGCATTGTCCAGACCGTCGCGGAACGGGAAGAATGCGTCGGAAGCCATCACCGAACCGGCTACCTGCAAGCCGGCATGTTCTGCCTTGATGGCAGCAATGCGCGCCGAGTTCACGCGGCTCATCTGGCCGGCGCCGACACCGATGGTCTGGCGATTCTTGGCGTAGACGATGGCGTTGGACTTCACGTACTTGGCGACTTTCCAGGCGAAGATCAGGTCGTTGATTTCCTGTTCGGTCGGTGCGCGCTTGGTCACCACTTTCAGGTCGTCGGCGCCGATCATGCCGATGTCGCGGCTCTGCACCAGCAGGCCACCGTTGACGCGTTTGTAGTCCCAGGCAGCGGCGCGGTCAGCCGACCACTCGCCACAGGCCAGCAGGCGTACGTTGGCTTTTGCGGCGACAATGGCGCGGGCTTCTTCGCTGACGCTCGGAGCAATGATCACTTCGACGAACTGGCGCTCGACGATGGCCTTGGCGGTCTCGGCGTCCAGTTCGCGGTTGAAGGCGATGATGCCGCCGAAAGCGGATTCGGTGTCGGTGGCGTAGGCCAGATCGTAGGCCTTGCGGATGCCGCCTTCGGCGTCAGGGCTGACAGCGACGCCGCACGGGTTGGCGTGCTTGACGATCACGCAAGCCGGCTTGACGAAGCTCTTCACGCATTCCAGCGCGGCGTCGGTGTCGGCCACGTTGTTGTACGACAGTTCCTTGCCTTGCAGCTGGGTCGCGGTGGCGATGCCGACTTCGGCAGGCTTGGCTTCCACGTAGAACGCCGCGCTCTGGTGCGGGTTCTCGCCGTAGCGCATTTCCTGGGCCTTGATGAACTGGCTGTTGAAAGTGCGCGGGAATTCGCTGCGGCCTTCTGTGCTCAGGGTGTCGGCCGCCTGGTTCACGGTGCCCATGTAGTTGGCGATCATGCCGTCGTAGGCGGCGGTGTGTTCGAACGCCTTGAGCATCAGGTCGAAGCGCTGAGCGTAGGTCAGGCCGCCGGCCTTGAGGTTTTCAAGGACGCTGGCGTAATCGCTGGCATTGACCACGATCGCTACGTCTTTATGGTTTTTCGCGGCCGAACGAACCATGGTCGGGCCGCCGATGTCGATGTTCTCGATGGCGGTCGGCAGGTCGCAGCCTGGCTTGTTGATGGTGGCTTCGAACGGGTACAGGTTGACTGCGACCAGGTCGATCGGCTTGATGCCGTGTTCGTTCATGATCGCGTCGTCGATACCGCGACGACCGAGGATCCCGCCGTGGATTTTCGGGTGCAGGGTTTTCACCCGGCCGTCCATCATTTCGGCGAAACCGGTGTAATCCGCGACTTCCACTGCGGCAACGCCGTTGTCCTGCAGCAGCTTGAACGTCCCGCCGGTGGAGAGGATCTCGACGCCCAGGGCTTCAAGCTCCTTGGCGAATTCGAGGATCCCGGTCTTGTCGGAAACGCTGATCAAGGCGCGGCGGATCGGCAGGCGGGTAGTCTGGTCGGTCATCTCAATTTCCATCAAAAGCAAAGGAAGTCAGCAAAAAAGGCGACCGGTTTTACGCGGGCGCCTTTCTGGTTTGATTGAATGCTTACAGCAAATCGTACTGCTTGAGTTTCTTGCGCAGCGTGCCCCGGTTCAGTCCGAGCATCTCGCTGGCCTTGGTCTGGTTGCCCTTGACGTAGTTCATCACGCATTCGAGCAGGGGAGCCTCGACTTCGGAGAGCACCAGGTTGTACACATCAGTGACGGCAGCGCCCTCAAGGTGGGCGAAATAATTGTGCAGCGCCTTCTCGACACTCCCGCGAAGGGTCTGGCCCTCTTCGCTCGGTGTATTGAGGTGCTGTTTCAAATTCACGTTGTCGCTCACGGGTGTTGTTCCACTCACTAAAGTCTCGGTCATCATCGTCATGCGGCCACCCACTCTCCGTCCCCTGTCAGGCTCTTGTAACGCTCGGCGAAAAACGCCCGAACGTTGGCGCATTGTGTATCCGTACCATCCAAACGATTGAAGTGGGCGCGAAACTCCCTGGCGCCCGGCAGGGTTGCGAGATACCAGCCCACATGCTTTCGAGCAATGCGTACACCCATGACATCGCCATAGAAGGCGTGCAGGGCAGCCAGATGCTCTAGCAGGATGCGTTCCACCTCGATCAGTTCCAGCGCCGGGAGTTTCTCGCCGGTACGCAGGAAGTGGTCGATCTCGCGAAAAATCCATGGCCGCCCCTGGGCAGCCCGGCCAATCAACAAACCATCGGCACCGGTCGCGTCGAGCACGTACCGGGCTTTTTCCGGTGAATCGATATCGCCGTTGGCGAAGACCGGAATCGACACCGCCTGCTTGATCGCGGCAATGGTGTCGTACTCGGCAACACCTGTGTACAGGTCGGCACGGGTGCGGCCATGCACTGCCAGCGCCGTAATGCCTGCCTGCTCGGCGATCTTCGCCACCGTCAGGCCGTTCTTGTTGTCCCGGTCCCAGCCGGTCCGGATCTTCAGGGTAACCGGCACATCGACCGCAGCCACGACGGCCTGCAGGATCTCGGTTACCAGGGTTTCATCCTTCAGCAGTGCAGAACCGGCAGCCTTGTTGCAGACTTTCTTGGCCGGGCAGCCCATGTTGATATCAATAATCTGCGCGCCCATTTCAACGTTGGCACGGGCAGCGTCCGCCAGCATCTGCGCGTCCCCACCGGCGATCTGTACCGAGCGTGGCTCGGGATCACCTGTGTGGATCATGCGCATTCGCGACTTGCGGGTGTTCCACAAACTCATGTCGCTGGTGACCATTTCCGAGACGACCAGTCCCGCGCCCAAGCGCTTGCACAGCTGACGAAAGGGCTGGTCGGTGACACCCGCCATGGGGGCGAGAATCAAGCTGTTATGCAATGTGTATGGGCCGATGCGTACCGCCGACATAGGACTTCCCTGTTGTGGGGCCGGATCATGAGAGTTCGAAAAAGGGTGGGCATGATACCCGCTCTCGATGACTGGATAAAGGCTGAATTGAACAAAATCTGAACAGTTATTCTGTTATTCCCCGTGGTTTGGTTGGCCAGGGGGAGTCAGAAAGCCGACTTCAATCGGGGAGCGATGAAGCGTTTCACTCCGGAGAGTGGAAGCTCAGACTGTAGTTCACGGCCTTGGCGCCGGGGTCGAGAATGTCCAGGGCGATGTGGATCGGCGTCTGCGGAGGCATTTCCGCCATGCCTTCGAGATCGCCATTGAGGTACTCGCCGGGTTTGAAGCGGCGACTGGCGATCAGGTGGCCATTGAGGTCGGCGAAGCGCAGTTCCAGCAGCGGGAAGGGCTGGGAAAAGGTTGCGCGGTTATAGATGATCGCATCGACCACCAGCGCGCCATTGAATTCAGGATGGCTGCGCACCACCAGGTTGCTGCTTTTGATTTTTGCAATGTCGACTTTGGAGGGCACCGTGCAGCCGATTTGCGGGCACAGTTGCTGGAACCACGGGCGATATTGATCCTGTCTCGCCAGTTCGTCGAAATGGTAGGCGATGTACTGGCCGGCGAGCGCGCCAGCGGCAATCAGCACCAGCAGCAACCACAACAGCCGTCGGCCCCAGGGCGAGCGGCGTTTTTGCCAGTCCAGTTGCAGCGGGTCGTCGGTCAGGTCTTGCAGCACTTCGGCACGCGGGCCCGTCTCGCTGCGTTCGCGTCGCTTGCGCAGCGGTTCGATCGAGGGCAGGTTGTCGTCGATTTCGTTCTCGTCGGCGGCCGACAGGCGTTCGTGGTGCAGCGGCGCATCGAGTGGGTCATGCAAGCGCAACTGGGGTGGCTGCAGTTCGTCGTCGAGATCGACCGGTTCCAGGGATAGCGAAGGTTCGGTGCGCGAGACTTTGCCCGGTTCAACCGTCGGCTCTGGCAATTCAGGGTGGTCTAACGGTTCGTCGACTTGCGCGCGATCGGCCGCCGACTCACTGAACAGGCTGTCGGGCCAGGGCTCCTCGTCATCCTGCCTGGTGCTGTCGCGACGGGCGCTCAGCGAGTCGTCGCGATGGCGGCCGAGCTCGGTGGCTGGCTGGATTTCCCGCTGTTCGAGCCGGGCGAGTTCTTCGTCGAGGTCGAGACTGTCCAGGTCCAGTTCAGTCGCGCTCCATTGCTTTTGGCTGATGGCGCGTGGTGCCGATGGCTCGAGCGGTTCGGCAGGCTGCACAGGCGGTAACGGCGCCGCTACCGGTGGTTCCTTGCCGGCCTGCTCAAGCAATTGCCTGGCGGCATTGAACACCTGCAGGCAGGAGCCGCAGCGAACCACGCCGCGAGCCACGCTCAATTGGGCATGGCTGACGCGGAAGCTGGTTTGGCAATGCGGGCATTGAGTGACGAAGCTATCGGTCATGCGGCATTCCGGATTATGCAGGCGGCCATTCTAGCGCCGACGGCCAGTGATGCGCACCCAGCCATCGCGATTGGCGATCGGATCCAGATCGAAGTCCTTGGCGTAGGCGGCAGCGACTTCGTCACCCTGTTCGGCGAGGATGCCCGACAGCGCCAGGCGACCGCCCGACTTGACCAGGCCGGACAGCTGCGGCGCCAGGGAAACCAGCGGGCCGGCGAGAATGTTGGCCACCAGCACGTCGGCCTGCACCTGCGGCAGGTCCTGCGGCAGGTACAGCGGGAACAGGTGTTCGGCGATGTTGTTGCGCCCGGCGTTGTCGCGGGAGGCTTCCAGCGCCTGCACGTCGATGTCGGTGCCCACGGCTTCCCTGGCGCCCAGCAACAGCGCGGCGATCGCCAGGATCCCCGAGCCGCAGCCGAAGTCCAGCACGTTGCAGTCTTTCAGGTCCTGACCGTCGAGCCATTCCAGGCACAGTGCGGTGGTCGGGTGGGTCCCGGTGCCGAACGCCAGGCCCGGATCAAGCAACAGGTTCACTGCGTCAGGTTCCGGCGCGGCGTGCCAGCTCGGCACGATCCACAGGCGCTGGCCGAAGCGCATTGGCTGGAATCCGTCCATCCAGCTGCGTTCCCAATCCTGGTCTTCGATGACTTCGCTGTGGTGTTCAGGCAGCGGGCTGCCGGTCAGCAGCTCCAGGTGGGCCAGTACCGGGCCGGGCTCGGTGCCACCTTCGAACAGGGCCAGCAGGTGCGTGTGCGACCACAGCGGCGTGGTATTGAGTTCCGGCTCGAAGATCGGCTGGTCTTCGGCGTCCATGAAGGTCACCGACACGGCTCCCACTTCAAGGAAAGCGTCTTCATAGGTTTCGGCTTGTTCTGGGCTGATGGCGAGACGTACTTGCAGCCAAGGCATGGCGGGCACCTTTGAAAAATGTTGATTGCAGCCAGGCGGGCTGCGAGAAGGGCGCAAGTTTACGCGAGAGCGGGGCTTTTGTGGGAGTCCGCTGTGCCTGTGGGAGCGGGCTTACTCGCGAATGCGTACTGTCTGTCACATTGATGTTGGATGTGCCGACGTCTTCGCGGGCAAGCCCGCTCCCACAGGGATTGTGCAAAGCCACCTATCTGATGAAATGTCCAGATACAACAAAGCCGCCCAGAGGCGGCTTTGTCATGTGCCAGCTAAAGCTTAGTGCTTCTCGCCAGCCAGCTTGTGCTCGAGGTAGTGAATGTTCACGCCCCCTTTGCAGAAGCCTTCATCGCGGGTCAGGTCGCGGTGCAACGGGATGTTGGTCTTGATCCCGTCAACCACGATCTCGTCCAGCGCATTGCGCATGCGCGCCATGGCTTCGTCACGGGTTGCGCCGTAGGTGATCAGCTTGCCGATCAACGAATCGTAGTTCGGCGGAACGGCATAACCACTGTACAGGTGCGAGTCGACGCGAACGCCGTTGCCGCCTGGAGCGTGGAAATGCTTGACCGTGCCAGGGCTCGGCATGAAGGTTTTCGGGTCTTCGGCGTTGATCCGGCATTCCAGCGCGTGACCGCGGATGACCACGTCATCCTGGGTGAACGACAGCTTGTTGCCGGCGGCGATGCTGAGCATCTCCTTGACGATGTCGATACCGGTGACCATTTCCGAAACCGGGTGCTCTACCTGGACACGAGTGTTCATCTCGATGAAGTAGAAACGACCGTTTTCGTACAGGAACTCGAAAGTGCCTGCGCCACGGTAGCCGATGTCGATGCACGCCTTGACGCAGCGTGCGAGTACTTCCTGGCGTGCGTTTTCGTCAATGCCCGGTGCCGGCGCTTCTTCAAGAACCTTCTGGTGACGACGTTGTAGCGAGCAATCGCGGTCGCCCAGATGGATAGCCTGGCCCTGGCCATCGGAAAGAACCTGGACTTCCACGTGCCGTGGGTTGGTCAGGAATTTTTCCAGATAGACCATCGGGTTGCCGAACGCCGCGCCTGCTTCGGAGCGGGTCAGTTTCGCCGAGGAAATCAGGTCTTCTTCCTTGTGCACAACGCGCATGCCGCGACCACCGCCGCCGCCAGCGGCCTTGATGATCACCGGGTAACCCACTTCGCGACCAATGCGCAGAGCGGTTTCTTCGTCTTCCGGCAGCGGGCCGTCAGAACCCGGAACGGTCGGTACGCCAGCTGCGATCATGGCGTGCTTGGCCGATACCTTGTCGCCCATCAGGCGAATGGTTTCGGCTTTCGGGCCAATGAACGCGAAGCCGGATTTCTCGACCTGTTCGGCGAAGTCGGCGTTTTCCGCAAGGAAGCCGTAGCCCGGGTGAATGGCGGTGGCGCCAGTCACTTCGGCTGCGGCAATGATTGCCGGAATGTGCAGGTAGGAGTGGGCGGCCGATGCCGGACCGATGCAGACGGATTCGTCTGCCAGGCCCAGGTGCATCAGTTCCTTGTCGGCCTTGGAGTAAACGGCGACGGTCTTGATGCCCATCTCTTTGCAGGCGCGCAGGATCCGCAGGGCGATCTCACCGCGGTTGGCGATCAGAACTTTTTCCAACTTCGCAGTCATCAAAGGCTCTCCGCGGTTCAAACGATGGTGAACAGCGGTTGGTCGTACTCAACCGGCTGGCCGTCTTCGACGAGGATGGATTCGATCACACCGCTGGTTTCAGCTTCGATGTGGTTCATCATCTTCATGGCTTCAACGATGCACAGGGTGTCGCCTTTCTTCACGGTCTGGCCGACTTCAACGAAGGACGGCGAGGTTGGCGAAGACTTGCGGTAGAACGTACCTACCATCGGCGAACGGGCAACGGTGCCGTTCAGCGCTGGTGCGGCGGCGGCAGCAGGTGCGGCAGCGGCAGCCGGAGCAGCGGCAGCGACAGGCGCGGCAGCCGGAGCAGGCATTGGAGCCGGCGCGTAGTACTGCTGAGCCGGGGTCTTGCTATGACGGCTGATGCGTACGGACTCTTCGCCTTCCTTGATCTCGAGCTCGTCGATGCCGGACTCTTCCAGCAATTCGATCAGTTTCTTAACTTTACGGATATCCATGAATCATCAACTCCCAAGGGTCGGTCAGGGGCGGTTAACTTGTTGTTCAAGTTGTTCCAGGGCGGCCTCCAGGGCCAGTCGATAACCGCTGGCGCCAAGGCCGCAGATCACTCCCACCGCTACGTCGGAGAAGTAAGAGTGATGGCGGAAAGGTTCGCGTTTGTGCACGTTCGACAAATGCACTTCGATGAATGGGATGCTCACCGCCAGCAGCGCGTCACGTAATGCGACACTTGTATGTGTAAAAGCTGCCGGGTTGATCAAAATGAAGTCCACGCCTTCGCTGCGGGCAGCGTGAATACGGTCGATCAATTCGTACTCGGCATTGCTTTGCAGGTGCAGCAGATGGTGACCGGATTCGCGGGCACGGCGTTCCAGGTCCTGGTTGATCTGCGCCAGCGTCGTGGCGCCGTAGGTGCCCGGTTCACGAGTGCCGAGCAAGTTCAGGTTGGGTCCGTGCAGAACCAGTAGGGTCGCCATCGGCTGTTCCTTTATTTTCCGTGAGCAATTGTCAGAACCCGGCGACTATGCCGCAAAGCCTTTGTGACTGTCCAGTTCTCTGCAATAGGCAGCACGATGACCGATGTTTGCGCGAAATATATGACTGCTTGATTAAATGCGGTCATTCGCCCTGGTAACACGTTCGGCGAAGTCCCTGGCGTTGATCTCGCCGATCACCCGCACATCGGCGCGTTCGACGCCGTCCTTGCCGAAAAACATCAGGGCCGGGGGGCCGAACAACTGGTAGCGGTCGAGCAAGGCGCGTTGCTCGGCGTTGCTGGCGGTGATGTCGAAGCGGATCAGCCGGTAACCCTTCAGGCGTTCGATGACGACAGGGTCGTCCAGCACCTCACGCTCGATGACTTTGCAGCTGATGCACCAGTCGGCATACCAGTCGAGCAGCAGCGGTGTGCCGGAGGCGCGTGCGTCGGCGAGAGCGCGGTCCAGATCGGCTGGCGTGCTGACGGTTTGCCAGGCGCTGGTGTTTTGCATGGCGCCGCCGTTGGCAACGATACGGGGCTGGCCTATCGGGTTGAACGGGTCGGTCTGGCCGCTGAACGCGCCGTACCAGCAGGCCAGCGCGTAAAACACCAGGAACATGCCGAGCAACTGTCCGAGACGTTTGCGTGGTGGTTTATAGACGAATTCCAGCGCCCCCATGAACAGGCCGACACCGCCGGCCAGCAAACCGATCAGCAGCAAGGTGACCTGGCCCGGCAGGACGCGACTGAGCAGGCCGACGGCCAACCCGAGCAATAGCACACCAATCGCGTTTTTCACGTAGACCAGCCAAGGACCGCTTTTTGGCAACCAGGCTGCGCCACCGGTGGCCACCAGCAACAGCGGTGCCCCCATGCCGAGGCCGAGCATGAACAGTTTCAGGCTGCCGCCCAGCGCATCGCCACTGGCGCTGATGTACAGCAACGCGCCGGCCAGTGGTGCCGAAACACAGGGTGAAACCAGCAAGCTGGAGACCACGCCCAACACCGCGGCGCCCCACAGTGACCCGCCTTCGGTGCGACCGGCGATGCGGTCCAGGCGACTGCTGATGGCCTGCGGCAGCTTAAGTTCGAAGACGCCGAACATCGCCAGCGCGAACAGCGCAAAAAACATCGCAAAAGGCACTAGCACCCAGGCCGATTGCAGCCGCGCCTGCAGATTGAGCTGGGCACCGAACAGGCCCATCAGCGCGCCGAGCAGGGCAAAGCACGCGGCCATCGGCAGCACATAGGCCAGTGACAGATTGAAGCCGCGCCAGCCGCCGACCTGGCCACGCAGCACTACCCCGGACAGGATCGGCAGCATGGGCAGCACGCAGGGTGTAAAGGTCAGGCCCAGGCCCGCGAGGAAAAACAATGCCAGTTCGCGCCAGCTCCATTGAGAAGCCGTCGTCGTCGCGCCGCTGCCGTCGATGCTCAGGCGCTCGGTCTCCGGCGGATAGCACAGGCCTTTGTCGGCGCAACCCTGATACGTCACGGCCAGGGTGAAGGCCCGCTGATCGGTGCGCGGTAGTTCGACGTCGAGAATGCCGTGGTAGACCTCGACGTCGCCGAAGTACTCGTCGTGCTTTTTCTGGCCATCGGGCAGTTTCGCCGCGCCGAGCACGACTTCGGCCGGATCGGCGCGAAACTGGAAGCGGTGACGGTAGAGGTAATAGCCTTCAGTGGCGACGAAGCGCAGCTTGATCGATTGCGGCGTGCTTTCTACCAGGCTCAACTGGAAGGCTTCGCGCACGGGCAGGAAGTCGGCGCTGTTGTTGATCGAGCCCAAGGTCGAGCTTGGACGATTTTCCAGCAAGCCGGTGGCGCTGGCCGGCAGGGCGAATACTAAAAGCAGCAGGCAGAGCAAACGGCGCATGACAATCTCGCGTATCGGAATAGGGGGGATGATAGCGGACAGCGGCGGGGTGTGCAGGCTGGGAATCTGTGGTGATTGATCTGGCGCCTTCGCGAGCAAGCCCGCTCCCACAGGGGGGCGTCGTGCACAAATCAATGTGGGAGCGGGCTTGCCCGCGATGGCGGCCTATCAGACGCGGAAGGCTTGAACGGCGGTGTGCAATCGCCCACCCAGCACCAGCAGGTTCTCCCCCTGCTCACGACCTTCGCCAATGCGCAGCAAGTTATCCCCACCCAACTGATGAATCCGCTCGCTGTGATCACGAATCTCGCTGACCGCGCCGCTTTGCTGGGCGGTGACATCGGCGATGCGCACCGCCGTGTCGGAAATGGTCTGGATCGCCCCGACGATTTTATCCAGCGCGCCGTCGGCGGCCTGGGCCTGGCTGGCCGTGGCTTCGGCGTGTTCGACCTGAGCACGCATGCCTTCCACCGACTGCCGCGCGGCGGTTTGCAGCCCGGCGATCAGCGTCTGGATTTCTGCCGTGGCCCCGGCGGTCCGTTGCGCCAGTGAGCGCACCTCTTCCGCCACTACGGCAAAGCCGCGGCCCATTTCCCCGGCCCGGGCCGCCTCGATGGCAGCGTTCAAGGCCAGCAGATTGGTCTGGTCGGCGATCGAGCGGATCACCGTCAACACGCCGCCGATGGTGGCCGACTCCTCGGCCAGGTGTTCGATCATTTGCGCATTGCCTTGCACTTCATCCACCAGCGCGTGCAGGCCGGTGAGGCTCAGGCCGATGACTTTCTGTCCGTGCTCCACGGCCAGGCCGGCGTGGCGGCTGGCGTCGGCGGCCTGGCTGGCATCGCCGGCGACTTGCTGAATGGTCGCTTCCAGTTCGCTGAGAGAGTCGCGGATCAGCGCCGTGTCGCCGGCCTGATGTTCTGCTCCGTCATGCAAATCATTGCTCAGGTCGGCCAGGGTGCGGCTGCTGCCGGCCACTTGCTCTGCATTGAGGCGGATGGTCCCTACCAGGTCCACCAGGTAAGCGCGCAGGCGGTTGAGCGAGGCTTCAATGTCATGCAGTTCGCGGTTGGTGTTGCCCAGTTGAATGTCGCGGCTGAAGTCACCTTCGGCCCAGGTCGACAGGGCCGGGGCGAGGTTGGTCAGGGTCCGGGCCAGTTTGCGTTGCAAGGTGTCGATCAGCAGCGCGATCAACAGAATCAAGCCGATCATCACGCCTTGCATCAGCCGTACTTCACCCTGGATCTGCCCGTGCTGGGCGCGTACCACCGGCTCCAGCCCGGCGATGGCCTGTTGCACGTCGGCGATTTTCAGGTGAGTCGCGGTGCTCAGGTCAGCGCGTTTGCCGATTTGATCGCGGGTACGTGCGAGCTCGGCCGGGTAGCGGGTAAGCAGGCTGTTGAGTTCACGCTTTAGGCCGACGCCGGCATCTTCGGCGACGGTTTTTTCCTGGTTCTCAAGGCCCATCATCGCGGCGAAATCATCGGTGTTCGATTCGCTGCTGGAGGTCACCCCCAGCAAGGGCAGGGCATCGAGTTTTTCTGCCTGGGTGCGGATGTTGGTCACTTCGCGTTCGACGTCGGCGGCCAGTTCGCTGCGGCCGCTACTGACCAGTTTGTCCCGCGCCAGGGACAACTTGCCCAGGTGCTGCGATGCGATGAGCAGCGGCGTCAGATAGGCGGCATTGCCACTGGCGTACTGGCTGAGCTGATCGAGACTGGCACTCAGCTCCCGTTCGGCCTGCAGCAGCAGGGCCTGCGGATCGCCGGCCAGTTTGCCGGCTGCCAGCAGGTCGGTTTTGCTGAACTCTTCAAGGGTCGACAGGCTCGGACGCAAGGTCTCGGCCAGGGCGGGTGGCAATTCGCCGAGCTGTTTTTGCAGGCTGTCGATGCCTTGGGCGGCACTGCTCAGGCGCAGGGCATCGCCGCTGTCAAGGTAATCCTCGACGCTGCGGGCGACTTCATTCTGAAACTGCTGCGACAGGCCCAGGTAGCGCGCCATTAATAGATACGGACGCTCAAGGGCTTTTTGCGACCACCACAGCGTGGCGCCGAGGGCCACGCACACAGCCACCAAAAGGAGGGTATTGAGATTGGTCAGCAGCTTCAGGCGCATTAAGGACTACCAACGGCAGAAATGGTAAGCGCCTGAAGTTATTGCGTTTCTGTTACAGGGTTATGACCGTGTCGGTCGAATCCGATGAAAAAGTGGCACTTTGCTTTTATGTGCGGGCGGCCTGCACGCGATTGCGTCCGCCGCCCTTGGCGCGGTACAGCGCCTCGTCTGCCAGGCTGGCCATCATCAGGCTGTCAGAGCTTTCGCATAACTCCACCACCCCGGCGCTGAAGGTGCACCACAGGTCCTGGGGTTGAGCGGGGTAGTGAATCTCGGCAAAACGCTGGCGGATTTCATCGAGCACGTTGTAGGCCGCTTCGATATCGGTGTCCGGCATGACGATGGCGAATTCTTCGCCACCGTAGCGGCCGATGAAGTCGGTTTTGCGCAGGCGTTGCTTGAGAAACAGCGCCAGGCTCTTGATCACCCGGTCGCCCATGGGGTGGCCGTGGCTGTCGTTGACCCGTTTGAAATGGTCGATGTCGAGCATGGCAAAGCTCAGTGGCTTGTTCTCGCGACGGGCGCGGAACGAGCAGTCTTCGAGCAATTGCAGGATGTGCGTGTGGTTGTACAGGCCGGTGAGGCTGTCGCGGACCATCCGTGCCTTGAGGTTGCGGGCCCTTGCTGCGCGGTTGCGCACGGTGGTGATCAGGTGCCGGGGCTTGATCGGTTTGGTCAGGAAGTCATCGCCGCCCTCGCTCATGGCGTCGAGTTGCTTGTCCAGGTCGTCTTCGGCCGACAGGTAAATGATTGGCACGCTGACATAACGGTCGTTGTGACGGATCACCTTGGCCAGTTCCGTACCGGTGCAGGCCGGCATGTACATGTCGAGGATGATCAGGTCCGGCTGGAAGTCCGCCAGTTCGGCCATGGCCTGGATCGGCTCGATCAACGTCCGGGTGACGATCCCGGCACTGTTGAGCAGGCGCTCGGTGTGCAGGGCCTGGGCGCGGGAGTCGTCGATGATCAACACTTTATAAGGTTCGTACTGGGCGACGCAGGTCAGGACTTCGATTTTCTCCAGCAGGCTCGACGCTTCGAGGGTGCCGGTGAGGAACTCCTGGCCTCCGGCCCGCACGGCGGCGAGGCGGGTAGGTGTGTCGGTTTCGTGCAGGCTGAAGAACAGCAGTGGCAAGCGATGGTCCAGGCCTTCCTGGGCTTCGGCGGCCAGCTTCAGGCCGACGCCGGGGCCGCTGAAATCCACGTCCATGACAATCGCCGCCGGCAAGCGCTCGACCATCGACGAGCGAAACGCGTCTACGCTGTCCAGGGACTGGGCGCTGAGCCCGAAGAATTCCAGTTGTTTGGCCAGGCGCTCGGCGCGGTCGTGATCCTGCAGCATTACATAGATGGGCTTGCGCAGTGGCGGCAGGAAGGTTTGATCGAGTTGGTCGCCATGGCGCAGGCCGGTGCGTGACAGGCGCTGCATCAAGCGGTTGAGGTCGGTGATCAGACCGCTGCTCAGGCGTCCGCGGTTGGCGTCGACCGCCTCCAGGGATTGACCGATATGACGCGCCAGTTGCGTGTGTTCCGTTTGCTCGAAGCGCTCGGCGAAACGCAGCAGGCGCAGATTGGCCTCGCTCAGTTCCGACAGGTCGGCGGTGGACCACTCGCTGCGTTGCAGGCGCTGCCATATCTCAAGAATCTGACGAGCCTGATGAATTACCCGCTGGGCAAAGTGGTGCTTGAGGCGCTCGCGGCTGGGGTCTTCTGGCTCGGTCATATCCTGACTACTAGTTAGGGTGCACACTGAGGTCGACTGGTGGCTCTATGCTAGCATCACTTTTCCATTACATGAGTGCTGTACGTCAATAATCTGCAATGCAACCTCATTCAGTTTGTGACCGATCAGTCTGGTTTGGCCCTTTAAAGTCGCGGTGTGCGGGGGTGAAACGCTTTATTCAGGGCACTTGGTGGGCGTGGCGCGGTAATTGAAATGTGACTGGCATTTGGAGATTCATGATTTTCCAGCCTCTGCGCAGTGGCCCTTTTTTTCGGTTTCGGGGGGTAGGGGATTCCCTTAGGCGGTAGTTCAGGGCATTAGCCGGATTTTGAAGGTCGTAGCGTCGTCGGGAGACCAGGAACACTTTTCATCCACAAGCCCGGTAATTTTCCGCATCGGTGCATTGGCGGGTGCCGGGCCAAGGCACGTTGTTGTATGGTTGTGGTCGAACCGTTGAACTCAAGAGATTTAAAGGATATCGCCATGCTGGACTGGAAGAACCGCACAGGCAGTGCGCCTGAACGTACTGCTGAACCGAAGTCGGAGGCCCGCAGTTACCTGGGCGGTCTGTTGTTCAGCCGGGCGCTGGCCACTCTGCTGGGCATCTACCTGTTGGTGGCGTGTGTCCTGGGCTGGTACTGGAGCCAGGAGCCGGCACTTTTCCCGGTCCAGCAAACCGCACAACTGGCGGCCGAGAAAGAAGGCAAGCAGATGGTCGTCGGCTACACCACGGTGGAAACCCTCAAGACCGTCGCCGGCACCTTGCTGACCAAGCCAGGCGGCTATATATCCAACGACCGTTTCCCGCCAGGCCTGTGGATGGACAACATGCCGAGCTGGGAATATGGCGTGCTGGTGCAGGTCCGCGACCTGAGCCGGGCCTTGCGCAAAGATTTCGCCCGTTCGCAGTCGCAGTCCGCCGAAGACGCCGACCTGGCCAAGGCCGAGCCGCGTTTCAACTTCGACAACAAGAGTTGGGTGCTGCCGTCCAGTGAGTCCGAGTACCAGGAAGGCATCAACTCCCTGAGCCGCTATCAGGCGCGCCTGTCCGATCCGAGCCAGAAGAGCGCGCTGTTCTATGCCCGTGCCGACAACCTGAACAACTGGCTGGGTGATGTCGGTACCCGCCTGGGTTCGCTGTCGCAACGGCTGTCGGCCAGTGTGGGTCGGGTCAAGCTCAACACTGCGCTGAAGACCGAGGTAGTGACACCGGGTGTGGCGCCGCAAGTCGACGAGGAAATCGTCGAAACTCCATGGCTGCAGATCGACAACGTGTTCTACGAAGCCCGCGGCCAGGCCTGGGCGCTGTCGCACCTGTTGCGCGCCATCGAAGTCGACTTCGCCGATGTACTGGCCAAGAAAAACGCCACGGTCAGCGTGCGCCAGATCATTCGTGAGCTGGAGGCTTCGCAGGAGCCGGTATGGAGCCCGATGATCCTTAACGGCAGTGGCTTCGGCGTACTGGCCAACCACTCGCTGGTCATGGCCAACTACATTTCCCGGGCCAACGCGGCGGTGATCGATTTGCGTCAACTGCTCAATCAGGGCTGAGTCATGGTCGAAAACACCAGGGAAGCCGCGCACCGTGCGGCTTCCGATGCCGAACAGATCGCCTGGGTCGACGAGCAGGACAACCTGCTCGGCGCCCTGGTCCGTTCCGATTTGCGCAAGCGCGGGCTGATCGGGCGCGGTACCTACATTATGTTGTTCAATTCCGCTGGCGAGTTGTGCGTGCATCGCCGCACCCTGAGCAAGGCGATCTATCCCGGTTACTGGGACGTGGCAGCGGGGGGCATGGTGCTCGCCACTGAGACCTACGCCGAATCGGCAGCCCGTGAACTGGAAGAAGAACTGGGCGTGAGTGGGGTGGAGCTGACCGCCCATGACCATTTCTTCTTCGAGGACACTGGCAATCGCCTGTGGTGCTCGGCGTTCTCGGCGGTGTGGGACGGCCCGTTGACCCTGCAACCGGAAGAGGTACTCGAAGCACGCTTTATCTCCATCGATCAGGTCATGCTGGAGATCAAGCAAAAGCCTTATTGCCCGGACTCTCTGGCAGCGTTGACGCGCTATCTGAAGGCTCAATAAAGCAACGTCGCAAAACAACTATAAATTGGCGCCGATTGGCTCTTAGCAATCGGCGTTTTTGCCGTTACACTGCGCGACCTTTTTAAACTGTAACGGTATCGCTGGTTGTTGCTGTAGGAGCGAGCCTGCTCGCGATGGATGTCAACGATTACGCGGGCATCCAGAATGAACGCGTCGCCTTTGAGTTCATCGCCAGCAAGCTCGCTCCCACAGTGAAGTGAATGTTGTACCGTTTCAGTAGCGCTGCCCCTGCCTGAGTGGGGCTTCGCGGTCGATAGCCTTCCCAAGTGCTGCGACCAGTCTTTGTCCTCCGAAGAGGATTGCCGGTGGCCAAAAAAGCCGCATCCTTCGCCGCCTTGGGCGGCCTGGTATTTTCCACCGACGCAGGTCGTCATTGCCCGGAATGCAGTAAACCGGTGGACGCCTGCATCTGCAAACAGACCGTTATCCCGGCCGGCGACGGCATTGCGCGCGTGCGTCGCGAAAGCAAGGGCCGTGGCGGCAAGACGGTGACCACCATCACCGGCGTGCCATTGGCTGAAGATGCGCTCAAGGAACTGGCCACGACGTTGAAGAAGCGTTGCGGTACCGGTGGGGCGTTGAAAGACGGTGTCATCGAAATCCAGGGCGATCATGTCGAGCTACTCTTGGCAGAACTGATCAAGCTCGGTTTCAAGGCGAAGAAGTCCGGCGGCTAGCAGCCTCTGTGAAAACCACCCTCGGCTTGATCCGGTCCTGATGGCATTCAGGCCTGGCGCCGTCCACATGGTTTTCACAGAGCCTGTTCATGACCGGTTTCTAAACTCACTGCGGTCGGCGGGGTCTATTGCCTCGTTGACGAACCGTCATTTTCATTCTTTAGACTGCGCCGGCCTGAATCCAGGCGACGCACTATGACTTCTTTATAGGGGACTTCGATGTCCGTACGACGCACACGCAAAGACGATGGCAGCCAATGGACAGTTGCGGACAGCCGCAGTGTTTACGGGATTCGCCATTGGGGGGCCGGGTATTTCGCGATCAATGACGCCGGTCGCGTCGAAGTTCGTCCGAACGGTCCGAGCAGCTCGCCTATCGACCTGTTCGAGCAAGTCGACCAGCTGCGCAAAAGCGGCCTGTCCTTGCCGTTGCTGGTCCGTTTCCCGGACATTCTGCAAGACCGCGTGCGTCAGCTGACCGGCGCGTTCGATGCCAACATCGAGCGTCTGGAATACCAGAGCAAGTACACCGCACTGTATCCGATCAAGGTGAACCAGCAGGAAGCGGTGATTGAAAACATCATCGCCACCCAGAACGTTTCCATCGGTCTGGAAGCCGGGTCCAAGCCCGAACTGCTGGCGGTGCTGGCACTGGCGCCGAAGGGCGGCACCATCGTCTGCAACGGTTACAAGGACCGTGAGTTCATCCGCCTGGCGCTGATGGGCCAGAAGCTCGGCCACAACGTGTTCATCGTGATCGAGAAAGAATCCGAAGTCGGCCTGGTGATCGAAGAAGCGGCCTCGCTCAAGGTCAAGCCTCAGGTCGGCCTGCGCGTGCGCCTGTCATCCCTGGCGTCGAGCAAGTGGGCAGACACCGGCGGCGAGAAATCCAAGTTCGGCCTGTCGGCGGCACAACTGCTGTCGGTGGTCGAGCGTTTCCGCGCGGCCGGCCTGGACCAGGGCATTCGCCTGCTGCACTTCCACATGGGCTCGCAGATCGCCAACCTGGCGGACTACCAGCACGGCTTCAAGGAAGCGATCCGTTACTACGGCGAATTGCGCAACCTCGGCCTGCCGGTGGACCACATCGATGTCGGTGGCGGCCTGGGCGTGGACTACGACGGCACGCACTCGCGTAACGCCAGTTCGATCAACTACGACATGGACGATTACGCCGGTGTCGTGGTCGGGATGCTCAAGGAGTTCTGCGATGCGCAGAGCCTGCCGCACCCGAACATCTTCTCCGAAAGCGGCCGTTCCCTGACCGCGCACCACGCCATGCTGGTGATCCAGGTGACCGACGTCGAGAAACACAACGACGACGTGCCACAGATCGAGAACAAGGAAGCGCTGCCGGAAACCGTACAGTGGCTGGTGGACCTTCTGGGTCCGACCGACATCGAGATGGTCACCGAAACCTACTGGCGCGCCACGCACTACATGAGCGATGTTGCCTCCCAGTACGCCGACGGCAAGCTGACCCTGGCCGAGAAAGCCCTGGCCGAGCAGTGCTACTTCGCGGTGTGCCGTCGCCTGCACAACTCGCTGAAGGCGCGCCAGCGTTCCCACCGTCAGGTGCTGGACGAACTCAACGACAAACTGGCCGACAAATACATCTGCAACTTCTCGGTGTTCCAGAGCCTGCCGGACACCTGGGCCATCGATCAGGTCCTGCCGATCATCCCGCTGCACCGCCTCGACGAAGAGCCGTTGCGTCGTGCGGTGCTGCAAGACCTGACCTGTGACTCCGACGGCAAGATCAACCAGTACGTCGACGAGCAAAGCATCGAAACCAGTTTGCCGGTGCACGCGCTGAAGGAAGGTGAGGACTACTTGCTGGGTGTGTTCCTGGTCGGTGCCTACCAGGAAATTCTTGGCGACATGCACAACCTGTTCGGTGACACCGACTCGGTGAATATCTACCAGAACGCCGACGGCAGCGTGTACCACGCCGGTATCGAAACCCACGACACCATCGAAGACATGCTGCGTTACGTGCACTTGTCGCCGGAGGAGTTGATGACTCACTACCGCGACAAGTGCGCCAGTGCCCGCATCAGCGCAACCGAGCGCACGCAGTTCCTCGATGCCTTGCGTCTGGGGCTGACCCGTTCGTCTTACCTGTCTTCCTGAGGTAAGTTCCACGCTCACCAGGTTGTCTGAAAATTTTCCTTTTGCCTCGGAAATTTCAGATGACCTGGTGCGACAATTCTCCGATTCCATGGGAAATTACCTGCGTTTCGACTACTTAGCGCATTTGGTCTTCTTTTCGCGTAGGTTATTTCCTAAGTTGTATTTCGGCACTCTACTCGGCCATGTCTCTCAGCGAGAATCCCCGGCCGCCCCTCCCGTAGAGAAACGCCGATGTTCAATCCAGTCAGCGAACCGTTATTTCGTCTGGATGTTGCAGGTTTGCCCGACTCCCTTGAGGTCCTGGCCTTTACCGGTAGAGAAGCCATCAGCGAGCCGTTCGTGTTCGACCTGGAGCTGCTGATCGATGACCCGGTGCTTGACCTTGCCAGTTTGCTGTACCGTCCGGCCTCCTTGCATTTCGGGCCAGCCGGAAACCATGTGCATGGACAATTGCATGAACTCGTCCAGCGTGATCATGCCTCGGGGCCCCGACTCTGCCAGGTGCGCCTGGGACCAGGACTGGCTTGTCTGGCCCAGCGCTTCAGCCAACGAATCTTCAGTGCCCGTTCGGTGCCGCAAATCCTCGATCAGGTGCTCAAGGAGCACGGCATTACCGGTAAAGATCGGCGCCTGGCGCTGAGCGGCGACCACCCGCCCCGGGATTTCTGCACGCAATATCGAGAGTCGGACCTGCAGTTTCTCCAGCGACTTTGCGCCCAGGAAGGCCTGCATTACCACTTCGAAAACCGGGTCGGGGGGGGCTGCGTGGTGTTCAGCGACGATCAGCAACATTTTCGAACCGGTGAGCCTGAGGTAATGCGCAGTGAGGGTGATCGGCCGGCAGTGCGGCAGCTCGAACGCCAGCGTAGCGCTGCGACAGCGGCGCAATGTCTCGAATGCCGGACAGACCTGGCGACTTTGCGCAGCGGTCGGGTGATGCCGCTGTCCGGTCATCCGGTTGCCGATTGCAATCGGCTCTGGCTGGTGACCCACGTTGAACATTGGGGCAGCCAGGATACGGCGACGCCGTACTACAACCAGGCCCGCGCCCTGCAATGGCCGGCCCGCTTCGAGCCGCCCTGCGCAACGAGCAAACCTCAGATGCACAGCCTGCAGCGGGCGTGGGTCGTCGAGGTCGATGAGCAAGGCCCCGACCCGGCAAGGCCGGTACCGGTGCAATTCGACTGGCTTTACCAGGGCGAAGGGGCAGCGCCCAGTCACTGTTGGCTGCCATTGGCCGGGCCGTTGCAGGCCGAGACGTACTCGCCATTGCGCGAAGGAACCGAGCTGGTCGTGAGTTTTGTCGAAGGTGATCCCGATCAGCCGCAGATAACCGGGGTGTTGCATGCGCCGGCAACGATCGAGGAGATGAGCGCGGACACTCCCCAGGTCATCTGTACCCCTGATGAGGGCCTGGAGCAATGGTTGCACTCGGCAGAACCGCTGCTGATGCTGTGCCTGCTGCCCGGCGGTGGCAGTTTCAATCATTGCGCACAGGCGTTGTGCACCTGTCGTCTGGCGACGCAGCTTGGCCAGAGCTCTGGAGCATGATCGTCACACGCACGACCGAGGCGCCCCCGCAGTGGTTGTTGCTGGATGTGCCGGGCACGCCGCAGGCGGGTGTCACGCTTCGGCAGATGTTTGCACAAGCCCGGTGGTATGGGTTGTTCGAAGGGACGGAGTGGCATGCGCTGCGAGAGCAGGGGCCGGTCCTGGTCGATCTGCGCACCTGCCCGGCACTGGCCGATCTGTGCATTGTCGACGGCCAACGCTGGCCCGGATTGCTGATGGTCAGCGAGGCCGGCGCTGCGTCGTTGCTGGCGCATTTACGGCGCATGCTCACGGTTACGCTTGGCTTGCACCGGGCCCTTTTGAACTACTACAACCCGATCACGGCCAGCTATTTTTTCGATGCTTGCGATGCCGCTGAACTAAGTCGCTGGCTAGGGCCCATCCAGCAGTTGCGTTGGTTCGGCGGCAGTTGGGCAGATCGCGCGACGGGATGCGAGGGTTGGCAGCGCTTGTCCAACCCCGGGCTGGCGGTCAGCCCGTTGGCCGTCGAGGAGAGCCTCAGTGCCGGGCAACAGGGAAAACTGCAAACCTGCCTGCTCGAACAACATGCCTGGCGCTGGAACCGATCCACCGGGGCCGATTTCTCCCGCCTGTGGGCCCATGTGCAGGAAGGGCTGGCGCTGGGTTTCAGCGAGCGCCCGGTGCTTGATGGCTGGATATGGCTACGTTTGCAGTATCCCGACGCCGTGCCCGTGCAGCCATTGCCGGGCAGGACTCAGCAGGAGCGCCTCGACAGCCTGCGCCACCGGTGGCAGAACGACCGACCCTGGCCATGAGCTCGACCCGCTCAGTGAGTGCTGCCGGCAAACCAGCCATCGTGACGGCGCAGGCGCCAGGCGATCACGCCGAGGGTCAGGCTGCGCAGCAGCATGAACAGCAAAAAGGTTATCCACAGGCCATGGTTGCCCCAGCCTTGCAGTGCCCAGCCGAAAGGCAGCACCAGCACCACGGTCAGCAGCATGCCGTTGCGCATTTCCCTGGCGCGGGTGGCGCCGATGAAAAGGCCGTCGAGCAGGTAGCTCCAGACGGCAATCAGCGGCAATACGGCGAGGTAGGGCAGGTAGATGAACGCGGTGTCGCGCACACTTTGAATGTCGGTCTGCATCTCGATGAACAAATGCCCGACGAACAGAAACAGCGCGGCAAAGCCCAGGCTCGCCAACAACGACCAGCCGCCCGCCACCACCAATGAACGACGCAGGGCATCGCGGTCGCGGGCACCGAGGGCATGCCCGCACAACGCTTCCACGGCGTGGGCCAGGCCATCGAGGGCGTGGGCGGTCAGCAGCAAACCGTTGAGCAGCAGGGCATTGGCCGCGACCGTGGCGTCGCCCAGCCGCGTGCCCTGCACCGTGATCAGGAAAAACACCGATTGCAGCGCCAGGCTGCGGATGAAGATGTCGCGGTTGACCGCCAGCAATGGCCGCCAACTCTGCCACAGCGCCAATGCCGCCCAGACGATATGCCCGGGATAGGCGCGCAGGGCCTTGCGGGTCATCAGCAAGCCGATCAGCGCCCCCGTCCATTCGGCAATCACCGAGGCTCGGGCGGCACCGACCACGCCCCATTCGAGGCCGAGGACGAACCACAGGTTCAGGGCGATATTGACCAGGTTGGTACTCAGCAAAATCGCCAGCGGTGCCCGGGCATTCTGGGTGCCGAGAAACCAGCCGACCAGTGCATAACTGGCCAGCGCCGCGGGCAGTCCGAACAGGCGGGTGTGGAAAAACTCGCGGGTCAGCTGATCGAGCTCCGCCGACGGTTGCATGAAGTGCAGCGCCACTGTGCTCAACGGTACGCCCACAGCACCCAGGACCAGGGCCAGGCCGAAGGCGAGCAACAGGCCTTGCAACAGAATCTGCCGCAAGGCCGCGCCATCCCCGCGCCCGGCCGCCTGGGCGGCGAACCCGGTGGAGCCCATGCGCAGAAAACCCATGGCCCAGGCAAGGAAGGTATACAGACTGGCCCCGACCGCGACGGCGCCGAGTTGGTGGGCGTGGGGCAGGTGACCGATGACGGTGCTGTCGACCAGTGCCACCAGCGGTACGGAAATGTTCGAAAGAATCATCGGCGCGGCAAGTGCCCAGACCCGGCGATGGGTAGGGCGGTCGCGCCAGTCGGCGGTCAGGTCGGACATGCAGGCTCCTTGGGGGAGCGGGCATTGTAGCGGCACATTCAGAGCATGCCGTGTTCAATTGTGGGAGCGGCGGTGCGGCGATCCGACTTGCTCGCGAAAGCGGTCGTCCAGTCAATATTGATTCGACTGACACTCCCTCTTCGCGAGCAAGCCCGCTCCCACAGTGTTCGGTGGGGTCAGTGGATGATCCAGCTGAGCAGCCAAAGCCCCAGCATCAACCAGATGATCCCCATGATGAACGACGCATTGAGAAAGGCGCGGATCGCCGTCCACAGCAGGATCAGCCCGAGGATCAAGGTCACGATGCTGATGACCGAAGTCTCCATGCCCAGCGCCTGGGACAAGCCTTCGATAAAATTGCTGCTGGCGTTGCTCAACAGATTGAACAGCCCACTGAGGCCATCAACGATGAAGCGGATGATCGAGCCGAGTACCTGGCCGAGCCATTCGGAAAAATCTTCTACCTGCATTGAGTGAACGTCCTGATCAAAGAGAATTGAGCCTTGGGCTGTCGATCATGCGCCGAGTTCCCACAAGCATAGAGCGTTGCACCGCAACTGTGGGAGCGGGCTTGCTCGCGAAGGCGGCGTGTCAGTCGAATCATTATTAACTGGACAACCGCATTCGCGAGCAAGCCCGCTCCCACAAAAAAACAATGCCAACCGCTCAATCTTTGTCACTTGCCTTCACTCGTCATCCCCCCGAAGCTATACGCCTTCAGGAGAACCCGATGAACCTTGTTGAACTGACCGAACGCCTGCACGCCATCCGTGACCGCAATGACTGGCGGCAATTTCACAGCCCGAAAAACCTGGCCATGGCCGCGAGCGTGGAAATGTCCGAGCTGGTGGAGATTTTCCAGTGGCTGAGCGAAGACCAGTCACGCCAGTTGCCGGCGGACAAACTCGCCCATGCCGGGCAGGAAGTCGGTGACATCGTGCTTTATCTGTTGCTGTTGTGCAGCGAGCTGGGCCTGGACATGGAGGCCGTGGTGCGCAGCAAACTGGCGGACAGCGAGCGGAGGTTCAGCTGATGAGCGACCGTCATTTCGATCAACTGGCGACCCGTTTCGCCGAAAAAATCTACGGCGGTGCCAAGGGTGCGATCCGTCTGGCGGTGTTGCAGGCCGATCTGGCCGAAACCTTGCCCGACCGCCCGCTGCGCGTGCTGGACATCGGCGCAGGCCTTGGCCATATGTCGTTGTGGCTGGCCCAGCGTGGCCATCAGGTGACCCTCGCCGAACCTGCCGAACCGATGCTCGAAGGCGCCCGCCAACGTTTTGCCGAAGCCGGGCAGAGCGCCACCTTCATACAGGCACCCTGGCAGGAACTGCTCGGGCAGCTTACCGAACCCTACGACCTGGTGCTGTGCCACGCCGTGCTGGAATGGCTGGCCGAACCCCACGCCATCCTGCCGGTGTTGCATCAACTGACCAAGGCGGACGGCTGGCTGTCCCTGGCGTTCTACAACCGCGATGCGCTGATTTACCGCAACTTGCTCAAGGGCCATTTCCGCAAGATGCGCAAGAACGACATGGCCGGTGAAAAGCAGAGCCTGACCCCGCAGCAGCCCCTTGATCCGCGGGAGCTGGCGGCGCAACTTGAGGGGCTATGGCGGGTCGAAACCCAGAGTGGCGTGCGGGTTTTTCACGATTACATGCCGGTGGAATTCCAGGCTCGCGCTGAGCTGGTGGACCTGCTGGAAATGGAACTGGCCCACCGCCGCCATCCTGCCTATGCCGGACTTGGGCGTTACTTGCACTGGATCTGTCGGCCTGTGTGATCGGAGCACGCAATGAAAAGTCATTCAGGTGTACTGCTGTTCTGCCTGGGGCTGGCGGCCTGTCAGGGCAGCAACCCTTATGTCGCCACGTCCAACCCTTTGCCTCCGGCGCCACCACAGGCCGCCAAGACCTTCGACCGCAGCGCTTATCCGGCACCACCCCGTGACTATGGACGCTATCGCAGTTGGGCCTGGCTCGACGGGCACCTGCCACCGGGCACGGCCTGGGCTGATTCCGCACAGATTGCCGAAGCGGTCAGCAATGCGCTGGACCAGCGCGGCCTGCGCCCGTTGCACGACAATCGTCCAGCGGACCTGTTTGTCAGCGCAGACCTGCGGATGGAAACCCGCTTGCGCCAGGTTCAGGACGATTACGGTTACTACGGCGGTTACGGTGGCTACGGTCCGGGATACGGCATGTACGGCAGCGTGCCAGTCGTGCGCACCTATTCGGAACAGGTCGTGGTGGTTCAGGTGGATATGTATGACGCCAAAAGCGGTCAGCCGATATGGAGTTCCAGCGCTGAAACCGGCAACCGGGGCAGCGAAAGCGAGCGCGCCGATGCCATACGGGAGGCTGTGGAAAAGGCGATGTCGGCGTATCCTCCCAGTTAGCTTCTGTAGATAAGAAGCATTTCGCAGGAGAACCATCATGTTCCGCCGTTTCATTCTACTGGCCATGGTCGCGCTGCTCAGTGCCTGCGCCGCCAACCAGGTCAATCATGATTTTGACGCCAGCCGCGACTTTGCTGCCTATCGCAGCTGGGCGTGGAAAGAACCCGCCGTGCAATATCGTCCCGATGATCCACGGATCAAGAGCGACCTGACCGACCAGCGCATCCGTCAGGCGGTTGCCGATCAACTGGACCAGCGCGGTTTGCGCCCAGCCGCCGCAGGTGCCAAGGGTGACTTGAATGTGCAGACCTACCTGATTGTCGAAGAGCGGCAACAGCAGGTGACCACCAACTACGGCGGCGGGTGGGGGTACCCGTGGTATGGCTACTATGGCGCGCCCATGTATAACGAAACCCGCAATGTCAGCTACAAGGTAGCGACCATCCAGATCGACCTGCTCGATGGCAAGGACGGCAAACTGGTGTGGCGTGGCAGTGACGAACAGATACTCAGCCGCACGCCGAACCCTTCGGATCGACGCGATGCCATCTGGGAAACGGTCACGCGGATATTGGCCAACTATCCACCGCACGCCTCCTAGAATCAGCCAGCTCATAAAGGCCCCTGTGCCTCACAGGGGTTTTTTGTTGCCTGCGCTGGCGAGTTGCCAGCAGTCTCGGCCACCCTTGTCTACACTGCTTTTCACCAACGGAGGTTGCGCCCGGCAGTGCGCCGGCAAAGGAGTGCGCCATGTCTCCCCGCCTGCAGTTTCGCGGCCCGGCCCGGCAACGGGGGGCGATCGGCTTGATGGCCGCTTTGACCCTGACTTTGGCTTTGGCATTCATGTTGTTGGTGGTCGATACCGGCAGGCTGTACCTGGAAAAACGCAGTTTGCAGCGCGTGGCTGACATGGCCGCCCTTGAGGCCGCCACAAGGGGAGGAGACTGTTCCTCCGGCTCAACCGCGAACACCTATGCCACGGCCAGCGCGCAACGAAATGGTTTCGCCATTCCCTCCACTGGACGAGCATTGGCGGTGGCGTGTGGCACGCTGACCCTGGATGCCAACAACCTTCGGGTATTCGGTGCAGACCCAAGCAAAAGCGAAGCTATCCGGGTTATCGCCAGCCATGTCGTGCAACAGAGCATTGCCGGTGGTATCGGCGCGCTGGCCGGCGGTGCACCGGCGGGCTCGACGTTGACGCTGAGCGCTACGGCGGTCGCTGCGCTGCCGCCCCCAGTGGCTTCATTGACGATCCGCAGTGCGACCCTGACTTTCGATGACAGCAAGGCGGCCATTACCAGTCTGCTGTTCGGGGGATTGCTGGGAGGCAATGTCAGTATCAGTGCAGCGGGCTGGAACGGTTTGGTCAATACCGACATCAGCCTGCTCGGCTACCTCAATCGGTTGAAAATTGACCTCGGCCTGACTGCTGGCGGCTACGATCAGGTACTGGGTAGCACGGTCAATGTCAGCCAGTTGATCCAGACCGCTATCAACGTACTGGGCACCAACGGCACACTTGCAGCATCCGAAGCCATTGTCGGCTTGCAAGCGTTGAAGGTGGCAGCGGGTACGACGTCCGTTGTGCTGGGTAATATGTTGCATGTTGAAAGTGGCACCGACATCTCGACCCTTGCCGTGAATCTCAAAGCCTTCGATCTGATTGAAGGCTTTGTGCAACTGGCCAACAAGAAGAACGCCTTGGTCGCGACTTTGCCGATCAACCTCGCGGGCCTGGCGCAGATCACTGCACGGGTGCAGGTGATGGAGCCGCCGCAATTGTCGGCCATCGGCAATCCGAAAAACGCGGCATTGGCCCCTCTGGGCCCCAACCGCATCTATGTACGCACGGCTCAGGTCAAGACATTGTTATCGATCAACCTGCCCGTGCTGGACGCCATCACGCCTCTGGTCAACGCTGTCATCGATCTCGCTGCACCCCTGGCCAACACGTTGAACGCATTGTTTGATCTGGACCTGGTGGGCGTCGTCAACTCATTGACCTGTGCGTTGCTCGTGCCGTGCGACACGCCGGACATCAAGCTCTTGCCATCTCCGATACGCATCGACGTGGCGCTGGAGGCGGCCGGTGGCTGGAGTCATGTCACGGCTTACAGTTGTGTGAGTGCGACGAACAAAAGCCTGACGACCAACACCACCACCACACTGATCGGATTGAAGATCGGGCAGATCAACCCTGCCGATGTGTTTGGCTCGCCCACTGTTCCACCCAGCAACAACGTCAATCCCTTGAAGGTCATCGATATCGGCGTGAAGACCTGCCAGCGGCTGCTGATCTTGCCGCCAACCTGTTACAACCATCAGCCTGGCGTTGGCGGTAGCGTCGATATCATGGTCAACACCGCGGTTGCCCAGAATGCCAACATGCCTCACGTCTATTCCGCGCCGGCGGCCATCAACTTGCCGGAGATCAATCAGCCGCCGTTTTACTACGCCTACACCACGACCAACATCGTCAACAGTCTGAGCACTACCGTGAGCGACCTTGGCGTGAACATGTACGGGCCGTCGGGCAGTATCGTCGGTGGCCTGGGCAGTATTTTGAGTGAGGTCACGACTGCGTTGGTCAATGCGATCAATACGGTACTCAGTCCGTTACTGGATACGCTGATCAATACGTTGCTGGCGAGCCTGGGGATCGACCTGAACAAAGTCGAGGTGGGTGCCAACCTCAGTTGTCACTCGGGTCGAGCGACGCTGGTGAACTAATCCGGATTCACTATCGGCAGTTCAATGCAGAAACGCGCACCCTCGGTGGCGTTTTGCACGCTCAGTTTTCCACCCATGTTCTCGACGATGCCGTAGCTCACCGAGAGTCCCAGGCCGGTGCCGACACCCACCGGTTTGGTGGTGAAGAACGGCTCGAAAATCCGCTCCAGCAAACGCGGGTCGATACCGCCGCCGTTGTCCTCGACCCACAGGCGTACCGCGTGTGTATCCCGTTCGGCGTACACCGAAATCCACGGTTTGAAATCGGGGTTGGCCTGGCGCTTGCCGAGCAATGCATCCCGGGCGTTGACCATCAGGTTGATCAGCACCTGCTCAAGCTGATCGACGTAGCCGCGCACCAGCACATCAAAACCGGTCTCGCTGATGCGCAGGTCAACACCTTTGCCGCGCATCCCTTCGGACAACAGCGCCAGCGTGCCTTCGATGGCCTGGGCCGGGTTGAACGGTTGCTGCTCGATTTCCGAGCGGCGGCCGAACACCCGCATGTGGTCCACCACCCGCGCGGCGCGTTGCACCTGGCTGTCGATACGGGTGAGCTTGTCGATCAGGTAATCGACCTGTACGTCGCCGTTGTTGAGGCGCTTGAGGACATTGACGATGGCCATGCGCATTACGTTCAACGGCTGGTTGATCTCATGGGCCAGGCCGGTGGCCATTTCGCCGAGGGTGGCCATTTTCGCGCTTTGTGTGAGCTGCTGCTGCGAGCGTCGTACCTCGGTGTTGTCGCGCCCCACGGCCTGGACCTCGAGCAAGCGGCCCTGTTCGTCGAATACCCCGCGATCGGACCAGACCCACCAGGCGTGTTCGCGGCCGGGCAGTTGCAGGTTGATCTCGGCGGTGCTGACCGGAAACTCCGGGCTCAACTGGTTCAGCCGCCGGGTGAATGCCTCGCGCTGTTCCCCGGACATCCAGTTGCCCAGATTCACCCCCGGCAATTGCTCGGGCGCCAATTCCAGATAGGTGGCCAGCGGGCGATTGCCGAAGGTCAGGGTCAGGTCCGGCTGGTAGCGGCAGATCATCGCCGGCGAGTCTTCCACCAGAATCCGGTAGCGTTCTTCACTCTGCCGGACCTGCTCGGCAGCCAGGGTCGCTTCGGTGACGTCCAGCCACAAGCCCACGGCCTCCACCGGCAAGCCGAGGTCGTCGCGCAACAACTTCGCTTCATCGAGCAGCCAGTGATAGTCACCCTGACTGTCGCGCAACCGATAGCGGGCGCGCACCGAGCCTTCACGCAGCAGCCGCCGCGTGCGCTCGAAATACTGCAGGCGGTCGTCGGGGTGCACCCGCTCCACCAGTGCCCCGGGTGCGCAGTCGGCCAGGGTCCAGCCGAGCAACGGGAGCAGGCTGTCGCTGAAGAACACCGGTCGCAGTGCGCCTTCTTCATAGCGCTGTACATAAATCACCGCCGGTGAACTGGCGATCAGATTGTCCAGGCGTGCATGGGCGGCGGCGGCGCTCTGCTGCTGATTCTTGATGTCGCTGATGTCGTGCATGAAACCCACCAGCCGACGGTTTTTGCCCACGCCCAGTGCCTGGCCTTGCAGGCGATACCAGACGGGTTCGAGTGCATCGTCGGGACGATACAGGCGCACGCACAACAGCAGCGGCATGCCCGACACCTGCAAGTCCTGCAGACGGATGCGCAGCTCTTCGCGGTCGGCGGGATACACCTGGTCGAGCCAGTCTTGTACGGATAAACGCGACGTTCCAAGGTTCAGGGTCGTCGCCAGCGAAGGTGCCAACTGTACTTCTTCGCTGTCGCTGAAAACTTCCCACCAGCCTGTGCCCAGCAACGCTTGCAGCGATTCCAGGCGTTCCAGTTGCAGGTGATGCCGGTGCTCGCGCAGGCGTTCGAGCAAGGGGCTGGCGAGCGCGGCGGTGATTTGCAGCCAGTCGCGTTCGGTGACATCGGGGGCGCGTTGTTGCGGCGTGTAGAAACCGCACAGCAACCAGGCGACCACCCCTTGCGCATCGTGGTAGGGCACGGCGAAGCCATCGGTATTGCCGAACGTGCCTTGCAGGCGCGGGTGTTCGCGCGGGATCAGGTACTGGGGTGCCGAGCCGCTCAAACTGTCCAGCCCCGTGCCCAGGCGCTGGTCGTTTTGCCATAGCTGCGGTGCATCGAAAGCCGTGTAGTGCTGGTGAATCTGCCAACCCTGCTCCTGCTCATCGAGCAAGGCCAGGGCAATGCAGGGGATCTGAAAGCGCTGGGCCAGGCTTTGCAGTTGTTCGCCCAGCACCTCGGGCAGGCGTGTCAGGCTGCACAGGCGCAACTGTTCGGCGATTTGCAGCGCCAGCACCTGGCATTGCTCACGATTGCGCGATTGCCGGCGCTCGAGCAACAAGTCGCCGATGTCGAGCATCTGCAACAGCCAGGCGTCGGCCAAGGGTTGCACCCAACCGCGCAAATGCAAGGGCGGACCATTGAGACTGTAGAAGTCCAGGTCCAGGGTTTGTCCCTGCCAGTGCGCCGGCGCGCCTTCGATGACGAGGCCGCTGTGGGGCAACAGGAAGTCGAGCAGGTGTGGTTCCTGTGCGCCGGGGGGATGCTGGGCCAGCAAGTGCCGCAGCGGACCGCTCAATTGAACGACACGCCCATCGGCATTGAGCTGCATCTGCAATCCGAAACTGTGCACCCGCAGTGCTTCCGGCGGCTCCGGTGGGGGCGGCGGGTGGCGGTGGAGCAGGCGCCCGAACAATTTATCCCCGGCACTCAAAATTGCAGGCTCGCACTGGCCGTTAGGGTCGCCGGCAGATTGGGTACCCGACCGATGCCGGGCAGGTTCAGGAACGGAATGACGGCGCTGATTTTATTGGTGGGGTAACTGATGCGGACTGTCAGCAACCCACCCACGTAAGTGATGTTGGCGTCGGTGGCGACATTGAAATTCAGGGCCGGTGAAATCCAGGCCGTTTGCGTGGTCAGCTCCGTCGTGGCGCGGGCGATCAGCGCGGCGCTGTAACCGGGGGTGGCCGGGTCCAGCGCCACGCTGCGGCGCACGGCTTCGGCGGTCGACTGGTTGAATGACTGCATCAACAGCAGCGGCAGGCTATAGCTGACGATGCCGTAGAACACGCCAAAAAAAATGATGAACACCAGGGCGAATTCAATCGCGGCGGCGCCTTTTTGTTTGTGGGGGAGGCTGGCTTTCATGAGTGCGTCTACCCTGACCAACACTGAGTAATGTCAGCATAGAATCATTCAGCCAAAACGGACGTTTTTTACCGAATGCAGAGCTTTGTCCTATTGATCTGGCTGGCGCTTTGCGCCGCACAGGATGCCCGGCAACGCCACATCGCCAATGGACTGACCCTGGGCGCCGGCGCCCTGGCCCTGGCGTGGTTGTTGTGGAACGGCACGACCTGGCTGGGGGCCGAAGCGCAACAGGGCGGCTGGGCTTTTTTGTTGGCCGTGGGCTTCACACTACCGGGCTACGCCATGAAGCGAATGGGCGGCGGGGACGTGAAGCTCATGGCCGCCCTGGGTCTTGCGACGGACGGTATGCACGTGCTCGGCACGTTTATTGGCGCCGGATTGGCCAGCGTTTTCTGGCTGCTGCTGGCGCCAAGAGTCTGGCTTCATATGAGTCAATGGCTTAGAACCCATCTTTTTTATATGGCGCCCGAAATGTCAAAAAAGCAGCCATTTGCACCCTTCGTACTGGCGGGGCTGATGCTGACATTGGCCTGGTTCCACTAGTCGACCCTTTTGTGTACAGAGCCGGAAAGTACGTCTACTTTTCAGACAGAAGTTGTACAGCCGCTGGCTGTCGGTGGGGGACGGGTCAACCTTTGACCTGACAGGGAGTTGCTCGTGAGCAAGTTTACTTCGGCAGTAAAAGTCCTTGTGGTCGACGATGCGCCATTGATCGTTGAAGAGCTTTGCGAATTTCTGGAAGGCAAAGGTTACCGCTGTGTTCCCTGCGAATCGGGCTATCAGGCGATCAAGCGTTTCAGCGAAGACCTCGATATCGGCCTGGTGTTGCTGGACTTTCACATGCCGGGCATGGACGGCATCGAGCTGATGCAGGAGCTGCAACGATTGTCAGGCAAGCACCGGGCGTTCGAGGCAATCATGCTCACCGGGTGTGCCGACAAGCAGGACGTGATCAAGGCCTTGCGCGCTGGCGTGTCCGACTATTACCAGAAACCGATCGATCTGAATGAGTTGTTCGAAGGTTTGCAGCGCCAGGAAGTGGCCTTGCAGGAGAGGCACAAGAACCTGCAGTTGGGGCATTTGAACCAGAAGCTGCAGTATTTGTCCGAGTCGATCGATGATCTGTACCAGGACCTGGACAAGGTTCGGCGCGGGCCGCAGGCGGCAGACGCGGGTGGCCGGGGTGTTGCTGATACTGATGCGGTGGAGGTTCCGGCGATTTTCAATCAGCTGTCTCCGCGGCAACTGGAAGTGGCGCGGTTGGTGGGCAAGGGGCAGACCAATTATCAGATTGCCTGTGAGCTGGGGATTACCGAGAACACGGTGAAGTTGTATGTGTCGCAGGTTTTGCGGTTGACGCATATGCATAATCGGACGCAGTTGGCGTTGGCTTTGTCGCCCAATGGTTCCGGGGGGCGGCAGCGGGTTACGGCGCACTGAGGCTTGGCGGCCTCTGGGCCGACCATGCTGGTGGTTTGAGTTGAGTACATATCCATTCCTGCGGTAACGGCGGCTTACGGTTCCGCTTTTACAGCGGGTCACTTTTGGCAAACGCCCCAAAAGTAACCAAAAGGTCTCGCCCCTTACGTACGGCCCCTCGCTGAGGCTCGGGGTTCCTTCGCTCCGGTATTCATCCGGGGGCATTGCCCTCCGGTCGGCTTCGCTTTGACCTACATGCAATGAGTTCGACTGCGTCGAACGGCGCTGCGCGCCCATCCCCGGATAAACACCTGCGCTCAGCCTGCCGAGGGGGCGGGTGGATCAAGATCAAGAGCTGCAGGCGAGCTAACGCTCGGCCTGATGAGTGGTGAGACGCGGCGCGGTGTGGGCTGCTCTGCTTTTGCTCTTCCGTGGGAGCGAGCCTGCTCGCGAAGGCGGCCTGCCGGCCGACCTGAATCTGGCGGATGTACCTCGACACTGTGGGAGCGGGCTTGCCCGCGAAGGCGGCCTACCGGCCGACCTGAATCTGGCGGATGTACCTCGACCCTGTGGGAGCGGGCTTGCTCGCGAAGGCGGCCTACCGGCCGACCTGAATCTGGCGGATATACCTCGACCCTGTGGGAGCGGGCTTGCCCGCGAAGGCGGCCTACCGGCCGACCTGAATCTGGCGGATGTACCTCGACCCTGTGGGAGCGGGCTTGCTCGTGAAGGCGGCCTACCGGCCGACCTGAATGTGGCGGATATACCTCGACCCTGTGGGAGCGGGCTTGCCCGCGATGACGTCCTTCCAGTCGACACATTCCTGTGTAGTTTTCCTCAAATCCCCAGGAAATCTCCGACACGCTTTTCAGGTTGTCCGTCGGAAGCGCGATCTCTAGCCTTTGTCGGTCACTGCAAATTCAGTGATCGGGTTTGGTCGCCCGGGTTTAGAATGGCGCACAGTGCCGCGCGAGCGGCATTTTTGTGCTTGCTTAATGGCGAGCCGTGCGTGGGAGGGCCCAGGCCCTGCCGGGTTTCCATTCCCTGGTCGACCAACCTGCGTACAGTTCGCCACCCTTCTGCTTGGTCGCAGTGATGGCGAACTCCAATCCAAGAATGGAGCTTCACCATGATCAAACCCACCCCAAATCCCCCCAAACAATCTGTCCCCCGCAAACCCAGCACGATGTTCGTCATCGCCCCGGACATCGACACCGAAACCCTGCTGGCCCACGCCTGTGAATCACTGGCGTCGGCGAGTGTGATGGCGAGTGATTTCGCGGGGTTTCTGCAGGGCTCGCAGCGCAATACGATGCTGGGGATTGCGCAGGTGATCATGCTGGGTGAGCTGGCAGTGAATCGGGCGCTGGATAATCTCGATCCGCAGGATTAGTGGCCAAAGGATCGGGCCAGGGCTGTGAAGCCCGGGCCGGCCAGGACGAT
Source organism: Pseudomonas sp. GNP012 (assembly GCF_054343835.1). Lineage (NCBI taxonomy): Bacteria > Pseudomonadati > Pseudomonadota > Gammaproteobacteria > Pseudomonadales > Pseudomonadaceae > Pseudomonas > Pseudomonas sp. GNP012. The sequence continues at coordinate 6,163,108 of NZ_JBTGUU010000001.1, forward strand.
CAATAACGCCGGGAAGAGAAACAGCATCATCACGACGGACATTTTGGCGGACATCTTGGAGATGTATTCCTGCAGGCGCGTCAGGCGCCGGTCGTCGAGCAACTGTTTGAGCGCCAGCAGGGATTTCATCGCGCCGCCACCCTGATGGATCAATTGTTGAAGGATCACGCAGGTGTCGGTGAACTCGTCTACCGCAAGCAAGCGGGTGGTCTTGTTCAGCTCTTCGCCCAGTTCCAGGCCTGAATCGACGCGGGTCAGAATCAGACGCAGTTCATGGGTCAGGGCGGGCAGCAACTGCCTGCCCTCCTGGCTCAGTACACGCAGTGATTGCTCCACCGCCATGCCCGATTCGAACAGGGTGCGCAGCAGCGCGATGAAGGTCGAGGTTTCAGTGGCCAGTTGTTTTTGCCGACGCTGTGCAGCGGCGGCCAGCCAGCGCTTGGGCAACAGATAGCCCATGCAGGTGGCTAGCATCGGGGCGATCCAGTGGTTCTCCACATTCGGGTAGAACAGCCCCTGGATCAACAGGCACAAGGACAGCGCCAGTACCGGCACGCCTACTTGCAAGGCGGCGAACAGTGAGCGTTGGCGTACGCTGCGCCAGCCCAGGCGGTTGAGCAGGGTCTGGGTTTCGTTGTCCATTTTGACCGACTGTTGCCCCAGGCGGCTGGCGCCCAGGGCTTGCAGCAGTTGGGTGAGGTGGCTATCACCCGGCGCCTTGCCATCGAGTCGCTGGGCCACCTGGCGTGCCCGTCGGCTTTGCTCCAGCAAAGCGCTGAGCAACAACAGTGCAGCCCCGAAAAGCAGCAGCGCGCTCACCAGCAAGAGCATCTTCATATTCATAGGCTACGCAACATGCGCCAAAGCGCCAGGCAGCCGATCACCTGAAATCCGAAGGCACTCGCCAGCATGGTTTGCCCCGAGCTGTCGTGCCACATGGAAAGCAGGTAGGTCGGATTGGTGAGTAGAAAATAGCCTGCGACCGAGACCGGCAGCAGGGCCAGGACCACGGCGGTGATGCGGGTTTCGCCGGTCATGGCCTTCAACTGGCGTGCCGCTTGCTCGCGTTCGCGGATCATCTTGATCAGGTTTTCCAGCAGCTCACTGGCATTGCCGCCGTAACGGTGGTTGACCTTCAAGCCGAGTGCGAACAGGCGCAGTTCGTCTTTTTCGTACAGCTCGGCGAAGTCCGAAGCGGCGTCTGCCAGGTTGACCCCCAGTTGCACATTGCGTTGAATCCGGCCCATGGCATTTTTCAACGGGTCTTCGGCCGCATCGATGGCGCCGAGCACGGCATCGGCCAGGGTCCGCCCGGACTTCAGGCTGCGTACGGCATGGTCGAGCAACATCGGCAGCTGTTCGATCATGCGACTGAGGCGACGCTGGTAACGCCAGCTGACGAACAGTCTTACCGCCACCGGAGGCACCAGCAGCACCAGCAGCGCGCCGATCCAGCCTCCCAGGGCAATCCCCAGCAGCACGCCGAGCATCCAGAACAGCAGCCATTGACCCAGGCGTTCGGTGGGCCGTCCGAGTCCTGCGCGCAGGAACGCCCGCTCAAGGCCCGCCCATGACGACTTGTGCTCGACCCGCAGCGGTAGCCCCTGGCTCAGGCGTCCCAGAATTCGTTCGTTGCCGGTCTGGCGTAAGCCGTCATAGAACAGGCGCAGCGCCAGGCCGAGAAAGATCAGGCAAACGAGGGTGAGCAGCGCCGGTTTGAGCATGCCGTGGCCTCAGTACGCCGAGGGAGACAGCGCCGAGTCCCGGCGCAATTTGTCGCCAGCCGGGTTCACGGCTTCGCGCAGGAAACCGAACCCGGTGTGGCGGTCGAAACGGAACAGCGTGTTGGTGACATACACGTCGTCGCGCACACCGACGACTTCCACCACTTCGCTGACACAGCGGCGGCCGTCGGGCATGCGCGTGAGCTGGATGACCACGTCGAGCGCCGCGCAGATCATCTGCCGCAGGGTGCGCTCGGCGATGCTGCGGCCGGTCAGGCCCACCAGGGTCTCCAGGCGCAGCAGCGCATCCTGGGCGTTGTTGGCGTGTACGGTACTCATCGAGCCGTCGTGGCCGGTGTTCATCGCGGTCAACACATCGACCACTTCGACGCCGCGAATTTCGCCGAGGATGATCCGGTCCGGGCGCATCCGCAGGGCGTTGCGAATCAAGTCGCTGGCTTTTACTTCGCCATGGCCTTCGGCATTCGGTGGACGGGTTTCCAGGCGCACGACGTGAGGATGGCCCAGTTGCAGTTCGGCGACGTCTTCGATGGTGACCAGGCGTTCCTGAGGGTTGATCAACTGGCTGAGAATGTTCAGCAGCGTGGTCTTGCCGGTGCCGGTGCCGCCGCTGATCAGAATGTTGCAGCGTTTGCCTACGGCTTCCTGAATGAATTCGAAGATCGCGTGATCGATGGATTGCATCGCCACCAGGTCGGAGCTTTTGAGCATGTCCTGGCGGAATTTGCGGATCGACAGGCACGGGCCATCGAGGGCTATCGGCGGAATGATGGCGTTGACCCGGCTGCCGTCCGGCAGGCGCGCGTCGACCATGGGCGAAGACTCGTCGAGCCGCCGGCCCAGGGGCGCGAGAATCCGTTGCATGACACGTTCGACGTGGTGCGAATCGATAAAACGCAAGTCACTCAGATGCAGCAAGCCTTCGCGTTCGACAAATACACGGTGTGGACCGTTGACCAGGATCTCGGTCACCGCCGGGTCGCGCAGCAGTACTTCCAACGGGCCGAAACCGGTGAGTTCGTCGACGATCTCCTCGGCCAGACGCTCCATTTCATAGCGGGAAATCGCCAGGTGCAAGCGCGCGATGTACTCGGCCACCTTGTCGATCACGAATTGCGACAGTGCCTGGCGCGTGCCCTCCAGCAGGTTTTTCCCCGACTCTTCGATGGCGTCGATGATGTAGCGGTGCAGCACCAGTTTCAGGCCTTCGTGGTCGGTATTGCCGACCGCGCCGCGATGGGGGGAACCGAAGAGTTTTTCACTGCTCATTGTGCGCCCCTCAAGCGGTTGAACCAGCCGGTCTTGGGTTTGACCAGGCCTTCGGAGTGCCTGGCCAGGCGCTCGCCGAGTGCTCGCAGACTCTGGGTGAGGCCCTCGCGCGGGGCCAGCTCGAACAAGGTCAGGCCCTGGTTCTTGGCGTTGAGCCGCACTTCCGGGCTGTAGGCGAGGGTGGCGATGATCTCCAGGCCGAACGTCTTGCCCAGGGTGTCGGCGTCCGGTGCGACGTTGCGCAGGTAGCGGTCCACGAGCAGTCTGGCGTGATCGAGCTTCATGCCTTTTTCGCGCCAAAAGTTGAGCACCGTGAGGTTGCGGCGGCAGTCGAGCACGTTCTGATCGGTGTACCACAGCAGTTTGTCGCAATGGCTGACGAAGGTGCGCAGCGCTTCGCTGTCGGGTTGGCCGGTGAGGTTTACCACGATGTGCTGGAAGTGTTGGCGCAGGGCGCTGAGCAGCATGTACAGCTCGGCGGCACTGGTGTGCTCCAGCGGTTCATCGCCACTGGCGTAGGCAAGGATGCGCAGCCCGGCTTCGCAACTGGTGAAGGCGCTGTCGATCAGCGTCGCGTCCAGGCGTCGCAAATGGCGCAATGCATCGCCGAAATGAAACGAGCTTTCAAGGCCCAGCAGCGCCAGGCTATCGCCCCGGGGTAATCCCAGGTCCAGCAACAGCGTGTGCTGTCCGCTTTTTTGCACCACTTGCGCCATGTGCGTGGCCAGCAACGCGCCGTCGGCGCTGCTCTGCACGCCATACAGCACGGTCAGGCGGCCCAGGTGCGTGTTCGGCGCGACAGCGGGCAGGCGTTTGCTCAGGCGTCGCACCAGCCCCGCGACTTCACTTGAGCGTGAACCATAGGCCACGAAATCCCTGGCCCCGGCGCGCATCGCATTGAGTACAAGCTGGTTGTCCATGCCGTCGCCCAGCGCGACGATCGCCAGCATCGGCTTGGCTTCCAGCGCGCCTTCGATCAGCGCGCTTTGGGTGACCACGTGGTCGCGGTCCAGGCCGATGAACACCAGGCTGGCGCAGGTCACGTCCACCAGTGCCAACAGTTCGTCGAGGCTGCCGCCACCGGCGCTGACCACCTGGCCCAGGGGCGCAAGGGCACCTTGCAGCCATTCCAGGTCGGTGCTGTTGCGCGTGATCGCGAGGAAGGTTTGACTCAAGTTCTGGCTCATTGCGATAACTCGCTACGTGATATCGCACTTGCCGACAGGCCGCCGAGCAAAGTGGCCCGGATCAAGCCGTTGAACATTGGCGTAAAAGGTCTGCGCATGGAAAGGCATCCTTGCTCGACTCAGGGTGTTTGTTGGGTGATCTCGATACCGCGAATGACTTCCACACTCTGCTTGCGCGGGGCGGCGACAGAGTTGGTGACAGGTTTGGGTGGCCCGGTCATGGCCAGCTGGCTGAATTGCAACAACTCGCGGTTGGCATTGGCCAGGTTGGCGGCAGAGTTGCTTTCGCCGGCCCAGTAGCGCGCCAGGCGTTTCTCATCGGCGCTGCGCACGGCCAGGCGCAGCACGCCGGCTTGGGTCGCGAGCATCAGGCGGCTCACCAGTTGTTCAGGAACGGCGAGCAGTACGGTCCGGGCCGCGGCGCGCGATTGATCCTGTTTGAGTTTTTCCTCGGCGTTGCGTGTCGGGCTGGAAGGCTGGCCGTCGTTGGTCAACCCCAATTGCTCGCCGACTCCGAGCACCCGCAAGGCCGGCACCACGAGTTGGGCCGTTGGCTGCGGATTGAGGGTGTCCATGCGCAGAAACAGCAGCACATCGACATAGTCGCCCGGCGTCAGTTGCCCGCCGACAATGACCACTTCGTCCGTGGCGACCGCCAGGGCGCGTTCATTGGGGCGGATCATCCGCGACAGCTTGCTGCCGGCTTCGAAACTTTCGTCGTTGAGCCAGCTGCCGGCGGTGAGGGCGCGCCAAGGGGTGCGGCCAATCGCCTGGTCGAGGCTGGTCAGGCTGCCGGCCGGAGCAGTGTGCAACTGTTCCAGCACGACATCGGCGGCGGTGATCGGCGTATAGGGCGCGACATCGTTGACCAGCACGACCACGGGATGGCGGGTCGGGTCATTTGTCGACAGTGGCGCCTGTGTGATGACCAGCGGTGCATTGACGGTGGGCTGGGCAACGGCCTCGGGAGCCGGTTGGCGACTTAATGTGAGTCCCCAGTAACCGGTAATGATGGCGCCGACCAGAAACAATCCGGCGAGACCCAGAGTGACACGGCTGTTCATGAAGGCTCTCCCTTTCCTGCTGCGCAAACCCCGTCAAGTCCAACGAGAAAACTTCGCAATCAGGCAGCTATGAACATGGAACTATTTCGCTATTTGACCGTAGCGCAGGTAGAGCAAAATGCCATTAGCGCGTGGAAAATATCTAACGAAAGTGCAAAGTTGCGATAAAACGACCCGTTTTTGACGTCAACGAAACGGTTAATACTTTAGTGTTAATGCGTATTTACAGTTGTTGGGCCGGGGAATGCCGACAATGCTGGTGCTGGCACTGGGGAATCATGTTGCGTCCGTGCAACACCCGTCGTCGTCCAGGAGAAATGTCATGTCTTTTTCCAAGCTTGTTGAGAAGGTCAAATCCGGGATCGCTTTTTACAAGGGCCTGGCCAAGGATACCGAGGGTGCGTCCGGTATCGAGTACGCGATCATTGCCGCCATGGTCGCGGTGGTGCTCGCCGGTTTCAGCCCGGGTGTCCAGACCGCCATCACGACCACGTTCACCGCTATCCAAGCGGCGCTGTGACAAGGACGTCGACAATTTAGGGTTTCTAACGTCAGCGCTTTGTCCCTTGCAGGTGTCACCTCATGAACGCTCACGCACAGCCACGCCAACAGCTGCTTCTGGTGGATGACGAAGAGGACGCATTGCTTGAGTTGGCGGAGTTGCTGGAGGGTGAGGGGTTCAATTGTTTTACCGCCACTTCGGTCAAGCTTGCACTGCAGCATCTGACCCGGCATCCCGATATCGCTTTGGTGATCACTGATTTGCGCATGCCGGAGGAGAGCGGCATGTCGTTGATCAGGCGGTTGCGCGAGCATACGTCTCGCGAGCATTTGCCGGTGATTGTGATGTCGGGGCATGCGGGCATGGATGATGTCAGTGATATGTTGCGCTTGCAGGTGCTGGATCTTTTTCGCAAGCCGATTTATCACGTGCGGTTGTTGGAGACGTTGAATAATCTGTTTCCGTTGCCGCAGGTTTATTTGGTCAAGGGGTGATTGGGTGACCTCTGGGTTGAGTACATATCCGGTTCTTCGGTAACGGCGACTTATGGTTTCGCCCTTACGGCGAGTCCCTTTTGTCAAACGACACAAAAGGAACCAAAAAGTCTCGCCCCTTACGTACGGCCCCTCGCTGAGGCTCGGGGTTCCTTCGCTCCGGTATTCATCCAGGGGCATTGCCCTCCGGTCGGCTTCGCTTCGACCTACATGCAATGAGTTCGACTGCGTCGAACGGCGCTGCGCGCCCATCCCCGGATGAACACCTGCGCTCAGCCTGCCGAGGGGGCGGGTGGATCAAGATCAAAAGCGGCAGGCGAGCTAACGCTCGGCCTGTTGAGTGGTGAAGAGCCTCTATGTACGCCGCTCTGTCTTTGCTCTTCTGTGGGAGCGAGCCTGCTCGCGAAGGCGGCCTGACAGCCGACCTGAACCTGGCGGATGTACCTCGACCCTGTGGGAGCGGGCTTGCTCGCGAAGGCGGCCTACCGGCCGGCCTGATTATCTGGATGTACGCAGCCCGGCGAGAGCAAGCCCTCGCCACAAACATCGGCCTTGTCAGGCCACCGGCCGCCAGTGCCCGACCATGTGCTCCAGATCCCCGACACCCACCAACTGAAAATCCCCGCTCGCCCCCGGCTCGCTGGCCAGCAGCGTCACCTCACCGGGCAACCGTACCGGCTTCTTGAACTGCACGGCGATCTCGACGTTCGCCACTGGCAGGTGCCCGGCCAGTGCCGCCAGTGTGCGCGCCTTGTTCCACAGGCCATGGGCGATGGCGGTCGGGAAACCGAAGAGTCGGGCGCTGGCCGCGCTCAGGTGGATCGGGTTGTAGTCGCCGGACACCTTGGCGTATTGCCGACCAATGTCCGAGGGCGCTTTCCAGTGTTCGACTTCGTTCATGTCCAGACTCGTTTCCAGGTTCTCCTCAAGCGGTTCGCCCTCGAGTTTGACGCCGCGGCAGAGCATCCGGCTTTGTGCCTCCCACAACGGCCCCAGTTGATCGTCGAGGGTGGTCAGCAAGTCGAATGTCGCGCCTTTGGCGTGGGGTTGCAGGTTCTGCACCTGCACGCTGACACGCGCCCGATTCACCCCACCCATGGGGCGTAGCAGACGAATTCGATTGCTCAGGTGAATCAGGCCCAGCAGCGGGAACGGGAAGTCCCTGGCTGTGAGCAATTGCATCTGCAAGGCAAAGCCGAGGATATGCGGATAGGTCGGCGGCAGCAGGCCGTTGTCGGCGAAGCCACAGACCTTGCGATAGGCCGCCAGGCGTTTGGGATCGACGTCGACCCAGCAGCGCAAACCCGAATCGGGCAGGGTGGTGCCGGTGATTTTTCGCCGTGTCGCCGCTCGTGCGTACAGCCCCGGGAGGCTCGGTTCGCGGTTGAGAGTGTGCCAGTCGGTGATCATCCTCAAGCCCCCAGAACGCTTTGCCCGCATACGCGCAACGCTTGTCCGGTGAATGCGCCGGTGCCGGGTTGCGCGAGCCAGGCCACGGCTTCGGCGACGTCCTGTGGCAGGCCGCCCTGGCCGAGGGCACTCATGCGCCGTCCGGCTTCGCGCAGGCCGAAGGGGATGTGCGCGGTCATTTGCGTTTCGATGAATCCGGGTGCCACGGCGTTGATGCTGATGCCGCGTTCGGCGAGCAGCGGCGCCCAGGCTTGCGCCAGGCCAATGAGCCCGGCCTTGCTCGCGGCGTAGTTGGTTTGCCCGCGATTGCCGGCGATGCCGCTGATGGAGGCCAGCAGAATCACCCGAGCGTTGTCGTGCAGGGCGCCGCTATCGAGCAGGGCTTTGGTCAGCACTTGCGGTGCGTTGAGGTTGACTGCCAGTACGGCGTCCCAGAAGTCCGGGGTCATATTGGCCAAGGTTTTATCGCGGGTGATGCCGGCGTTGTGCACCACGATGTCGAGGCCGTCGGGTAATTGTTCGATCAACTGCGAGGCTGCATCTTCGGCGCAGATGTCGAGGCTGATGCTTCGCCCGCCAAGGCGTGCGGCGAGGGCATCGAGATCGGTTTTGGCCGCCGGCACATCGAGCAGGATGACGTCGGCACCGTCACGGGCCAGGGTTTCGGCGATGGCGGCGCCAATGCCGCGCGCCGCGCCGGTAACCAGTGCCTTGCGCCCGGCGAGCGGGCGCGTCCAGTCGCTGACGGGCGTCGAGCACGGATTCAGGCGAATGACCTGCCCGGACACGAAGGCGCTTTTGGGCGAGAGGAAAAACCGCAGCGGGCCTTCCAGTTGCGCCTCGGCCCCTTCGCCGACGTAGATCAATTGCAGGGTGCCACCGCTGCGCAATTCCTTGGCCAGGGAACGGCTGAAACCTTCCAGGGCGCGTTGGGCACTGGCAGCGAACGGGTCACGCAGGGTTTGCGGATCGCGTCCGAGAATCACCAGGTGCGCACAGTGATCGAGGTTCTTCATCAGCGGCTGGAAGAACTCGCGCAGTTGCTTGAGCTGATCGGTGTGCAGCAGGTCACTGGCGTCGAACACCACGGCCTTGAGTTTCGGTCCATGGCCGGGAATCCAGGCCGTGGCCATCGAAGGCTCGGTGCCGTAGCTGTAGATCGCGTCGGTCAGGCGGTTGGCGAAGGCACTGACGTGTTCCGCCAATGGCCCGCCGCCGATCAGTAGCGCACCTTCCACGGGCCGCAGCCGGCCTGCCTGCCAGCGCTCCAGTCGAGTCGGTGCCGGCAACCCCAGGGCACCGACCAGGCGATGGCCGATGGACGAATTGGCGAAGTCGATATAGCGGTCAGACATGGAACGCGCTCCGAAAGCTGAGGTTCAAAGTGTGGACCATGAATGGCGATCAGTCGTTCGATCCACGAGATAAGGCCTACGCTTGGTTACAGCAGATTAGTTTGTCGCAGGATTTATGGTGCAACGCTGTCCCTGTGGGAGCGGGCTTGCTCGCGAAAGCGGAGTGTCATGCAACATTGATGTCGACTGACACGACGCCTTCGCGAGCAAGCCCGCTCCCACAAGGGGCAGTGTTCAGTTCAGATAATTCATCAGGAGTTCTTATGACCCAGCTGCGCCGCGTCGCGATCATCGGCGGTAACCGGATTCCTTTCGCCCGCTCCAACGGCCCCTACGCCACGGCCAGCAACCAGGTGATGCTCACTGCTGCCCTCGAAGGCCTGATCGAGCGCTACAACCTGCATGGCCAGCGCATCGGCGAAGTGGTCGCCGGGGCCGTGCTCAAGTTGGCGCGGGACATGAACCTCACACGCGAGTGCGTACTCGGCTCGCGGTTGTCGCCCGCCACCCCGGCCTATGACATCCAGCAGGCGTGCGGCACCGGGCTGGAAGCGGCGTTGCTGGTGGCGAACAAGATTGCCCTGGGCCAGATCGATTGCGGCATCGCCGGTGGCGTGGACACCACTTCGGATGCACCGATCAGTGTCAGCGAAGGGCTGCGTAAAATCCTCCTGCAAGCCAATCGCGCCAAAACCACCGGCGACAAACTGAAGACCTTCCTGCAATTGCGCCCCAAACATCTGATCCCCGAGTTCCCGCGCAACGGCGAGCCACGCACCGGGTTGTCCATGGGCCAGCATTGCGAGCTGATGGCCCAGACCTGGAACATCCCGCGCGAAGCCCAGGATCAAATGGCGCTTGAGAGCCATCAGAAACTGGCGGCGTCCTATGCCGAAGGCTGGCACAACGATCTGATGACGCCGTTCCTGGGACTCACTCGCGACAACAATCTGCGCCCGGATTCGACCCTGGAAAAGCTCGCCGCACTCAAGCCGGCCTACGAGAAAAGCGCCAAGGGCACCCTGACGGCGGGCAACTCCACGCCGCTGACCGATGGGGCGTCACTGGTGCTGCTGGGCAGCGAGGAATGGGCGAAGGAGCGCGGTCTGCCGATTCTCGCGTATTGGCGTGACGGCGAGGCTGCTGCGGTGGATTTCGTCAACGGTGCCGAAGGGTTGTTGATGGCGCCGGTCTACGCTGTGCCGCGCTTGCTCGCGCGCAATGGCCTGACCTTGCAGGACTTCGACTACTACGAAATCCACGAAGCCTTCGCCGCGCAGGTGCTGTGCACATTGAAGGCGTGGGAGGATCCGCAGTACTGCAAAACCCGTCTGGGGCTCGATGCGCCGTTGGGCTCGATTGACCGCAGTCGGCTCAACGTCAAGGGCAGTTCACTGGCGGCAGGGCATCCGTTTGCCGCCACGGGCGGGCGCATCGTCGCCAACCTGGCGAAGTTGCTGGATGCGGCGGGAAAGGGGCGGGGACTGATTTCGATTTGCGCGGCGGGTGGGCAGGGCGTGACCGCGATCATCGAACGCTGAGTTAAAACAACTGTGGGAGCGAGCTTGCTCGCGATGGCGGAGTGTCAGCCAACATCTATGTTGGATTAACCATCCTCATCGCGAGCAAGCTCGCTCCCACAGGGTTTAGTGGTGAGTTTGCAAATCAGGTACGGAACCTGCGCACCAGCCCGTCCAGTTCGTTCGACAGCCCGGCCAGGCTCTGGGAGTCCAGGCGTGCCGAGTTGGCCAGTTCCGCCACCAGTTGCGCATCGCCATGGATCTGGCTGATGTGCCGGTTGATGTCTTCGGCCACTTGATGCTGTTGTTCCGCCGCCGTGGCGATCTGGGTGTTCATGTCACGGATCACGTCCACCGACTCGCGAATCTGCCCGAAGCTGTTGCGCGCCTCACCGATGCGCGTCACCGATTGCTGGGACACTTCCAGACTGGCGTGCATCTGTTGGGTCACCTGGCTGGTGCGTTTGGCCAGGTTGCCCAGCAGTCCGTCGATTTCCGCCGTGGAGTCGGCCGTGCGCTTGGCCAGGGCTCGTACTTCGTCGGCCACCACGGCAAAGCCGCGGCCCTGTTCACCGGCCCGGGCCGCTTCGATCGCGGCGTTCAGCGCCAGCAGGTTGGTCTGTTCGGCGATCGAACGGATGGTCCCCAGGATCGACTGAATGTCGTTGCTGTCGCGCTCCAGTTGTTGCATCGACTGGGCTGACTGTTCGATTTCCTGGCTCAGGCGATCAACGCTGTTTACCGCCGCATCGATCTGTTGCTGACCTTCGCGCGCCTGGCGCTGGCCACTGTCGGCGGATTCCGCCGCCTGGCTGCAAGAGCGCGCAACTTCGTTGGCGGTGGCGACCATTTCGTGGAATGCCGTGGACACCATGTCCACCGCTTCACGCTGGCGTCCGGCGGCTTCGGCCATGTCGCTGGAGACCTGGGTCGAACTCTTGGAGGTGGCGAGGATCTTGCCCGCCGCGCCGCCGATGTTCTGGATCAGGTTGCGAATCGCGGTCAGGAACTGGTTGAACCAGTTGGCCAGCTGCGCGGTTTCGTCGTTGCCACGGATTTGCAGGTTCTGAGTCAGGTCGCCTTCGCCTTGGGCGATGCCCTCAAGGCCGCTGGCCACGCTGCGGATCGGACGCACGATGAGGCTGGCAAAACTGGCGCCGACGATGGCGAAGATGACGGCCAGGACGGCGGCGATAATGGCGATCAACCAGGTCAACCGGGTCGCGGAGCTCATCACGTCGTTCTGTTTGATCAGGCCGATGAAGGTCCAGCCCAGTTGCTCCGATGGCCAGACGTTGGCCATGTAGCGCTCGCCGTTGAGCTCCACTTCCACCAGGCCCTTGCCGGCCTTGGCCAGTTGCGCGTAGCCGTCGCCCAGGCTGTTCAGGGGTTTGAAGTTGTGTTCCGGTTGTTTCGGATCCACCAGGACCGTGCCGGTGTTTTCCAGCAGCATCAGGTAGCCGGTTTCGCCGAGCTTGATCTGTTTGACGATTTCGGTGAGCTGCTTGAGCGTCACATCGATGCTGACCACGCCGCCGTTGGTGCCCAACTTGTTGTCGATGGTGCGCACGGTGCTGACGTAGGTCGCGTCGTCCTGGGCCCAGTAGTAGGCCTCGGTGCGGAACGGCTTGCCCGGCTTGGCCTGGGCGGCCTTGTACCAGGGGCGCTGGCGCGGGTCGTAGTTGTTCAGCTTCGGATCATCCGGCCACGACACGTAGCCGCCCGCCGCCGTGCCGAGGATGGCATAGGCGTAGGACGGGTGGCTGTTGCCCAGGTCCTGGAGCAGGGTGAAGACCTTCTTGTCCATCTCGCCCTGGGGAACGCTCTCGGCGTTGGCAGCCATGTAAGTCTTGAGGCTGTCGTCGGAGTTTCGGATCAGCGGCTGCCTGGCCAGGTAATCGACGTTCTGGCTGATGCTGTCAAAGAACAATTGCATGGCGTTGCTGACCTGACGAATCTCGCGGGCACTGCCGTCGATAAATTCGTCCCTGGCATCACTGCGCAGGTTCAGCACAACGAGGGTGGCGACCAGCACCACGGGTAGGCAGGCGATGATTGCAAACGCCCAGGTCAACTTCTGTTTGATGTTCATCCGCGCTCCAGATTTTCTTGTAGGCCCACGCAGTGCAGATGACTCGCGGTTTATTGGCAGCCGTAATCGTTCTTGGTCAACCCGGGTCCTTGAGTGCGGCATCGCTTTTGTTGTGGCTGCGATTGTCGGACAAATCACTTTGTCACTAAGGACTTCGGCTGTTGTCGGAGGAAATTGAGGCCTGTTGGGAAAAATCCTACGGAAGGATTGAGAAGTGGTGTCGGCTTCTGTCGCAATTGCCCTCAATGTCCTTGCACAACAAGTGACGCAGGCTCGGCTATGATCCGGTGTGACCCGTGGCGGTCGTCGGTTTTACCCGTTGAAATCGGCACATTGTGTGCTTGTGCAATGTTCATAAGTCGGCAACCCCTCCCCCCCGTGAGTGGATTGCCGTATAACGAATGACTTTCGCGTGTTTGGTAATAAAGGACCCACAATAAAAGCTGATGAAGACTCCAAAACGCATTGAACCCCTGATCGAGGACGGTCTGGTCGACGAGGTGCTGCGCCCACTCATGAGTGGTAAAGAAGCAGCTGTTTATGTGGTGCGCTGCGGTAACCAGTTACGTTGCGCGAAGGTCTACAAGGAGGCGAACAAACGCAGTTTTCGTCAGGCGGCCGAGTATCAGGAAGGCCGCAAGGTGCGCAACAGCCGTCAGGCCCGGGCGATGGCCAAGGGCTCCAAGTTTGGCCGCAAGGAAACCGAAGACGCCTGGCAGAACGCTGAAGTGGCGGCGCTGTTCCGTCTGGCCAATGCCGGTGTGCGCGTGCCCAAGCCGTTCGACTTCCTTGAAGGCGTGCTGCTCATGGAGTTGGTGGCCGACGAGTACGGTGATGCGGCGCCGCGCCTGAACGATGTGGTGCTGGAACCGGACCAGGCCCGTGAATATCACGCGTTCCTGATTTCGCAGATCGTACTGATGCTGTGTACCGGTCTGGTGCATGGCGACCTGTCCGAGTTCAACGTGCTGCTGACGCCGACCGGCCCGGTGATCATCGACCTGCCACAAGCGGTGGATGCGGCGGGCAACAACCACGCGTTCAGCATGCTCGAGCGCGACGTGGGCAACATGGCGTCCTACTTCGGGCGATTTGCGCCGGAGTTGAAAAAGACCAAATACGCCAAGGAAATGTGGGCCTTGTACGAGGCCGGCACCTTGCACCCGGCCAGTGTCCTGACCGGCGAGTTCGCCGATACGGAAGAGCTGGCCGATGTGGGCGGCATCATGCGCGAAATCGAGGCCGCACGCCTGGATGAAGAGCGCAAGCAAGCCGTACGCGCGGCGGACGATGCGCCGCCGGGCAAGACCGAAGAACCGCCTCCGCCGTGGATGCAGTGATCGGCTAAAGAAAAACCCGGCTTCGGCCGGGTTTTTTGTGGGTTACAGATTCAATGTGACAGACACCATACCTGTGGGAGCGAGCTTGCTCGCGATGACGTCGGCACATCCAGCATTGATGTATCAGATACACCGCTATCGCGAGCAAGCTCGCTCCCACAGGGTTTTGCGGTGCCCTGCAATCACGCGCGGGCCGGGGTGGCACAGCACCCCGACTCCAGATTCTTCAGAATCGGGCAATCCGGCCGATGGTCGCCATGGCAGTGCTCAACCAGATCCTGCAGCGTGTCGCGCAACTGCCCCAGTTCACGGATCTTCCGGTTCAGCTCATCGATATGCTGACGGGCCAAAGCCTTCACATCGGCGCTGGCGCGCTGGCGGTCTTGCCAGAGGGTCAGCAACTTGCCGACTTCCTCCAGGGAAAACCCAAGGTCCCGCGAGCGCTTGATGAACGCCAGCGTGTGCAGATCGTCATCGCCATACACTCGATAACCGCTGTCGGTGCGATGGGCCGCCTTGAGCAGGCCGATGGATTCGTAATAACGGATCATCTTTGCACTCAGGCCGCTGTGGCGGGCCGCTTGGCCGATGTTCATCGGTTGTCCTCCAGGTCCTTGGGTTTCCAGGTTTTCAACAGTAGCGCATTGCTCACCACGCTGACGCTCGACAGCGCCATGGCTGCACCGGCCAGCACCGGATTGAGGAAGCCAAACGCCGCCAGCGGAATGCCGATCAGGTTATAGACAAAGGCCCAGAACAGGTTCTGCCGAATCTTGGCGTAGGTCTTGCGGCTGATCTCCAATGCAGCCGGTACCAGTCGCGGATCGCCGCGCATCAGGGTGATGCCGGCCGCGTGCATGGCGACGTCGGTGCCGCCCCCCATGGCGATGCCGATGTCGGCGGCGGCCAGTGCCGGGGCGTCATTGATGCCGTCGCCGACCATCGCCACCACGCCTGTTTCCTTCAGAGCGGCGACGGTGGCGGCTTTGTCCGCCGGCAGCACCTCGGCATGCACGTCCTGGATGCCCAGCGCCTCGGCCACCACCTTGGCGCTACCGCGATTGTCGCCGGTCAGCAGGTGGCTGCTGATGTTCCGTGCGTTCAGTTGCTGCACCGCTTGCAGCGCGCCGGGCTTGAGGGTGTCACCGAAGGCGAACAGGCCCAGCACCTGGGGGGCGGGGGATTGTTCGATCAACCAGGACAAGGTCCGGCCTTCTTGTTCCCACGCGATCGCCGAGTCGGCCAACGGTCCGGCGTTCAAGCCGCTGTCCTCCAGCAGGCGACGATTGCCCAGGGCCAGGCGACGACCTTCCAGTGTGCCGGCAATGCCGCGGCCGGTCAGGGACTGGCTGTCGCTGACGTCGGCCACCTTCAAGTGGCGTTCGGCGCAGGTATCCAGAACAGCCTTGGCCAGCGGATGCTCACTGCCGCGTTGCAGGGCGCCGGCCAGTTGCAGCAGGCTCGCTTCATTGCCGTCGATGGCACTCAGATGAGCAATGCGCGGGGCGCCGGAGGTCAGGGTGCCGGTCTTGTCGAACACCACTGCGCTGACTTCGTGGGCACGCTCCAGTGCTTCGGCGTCCTTGATCAGAATCCCGTAGCGTGCCGCAACGCCGGTGCCGGCCATGATCGCCGTCGGCGTGGCCAGGCCCAGTGCGCAAGGGCAGGCGATCACCAGCACCGCCACGGCGTTGATCAGCGCGGTTTCCATCGGCGCGCCATACAGCCACCAGCCGATCAGGGTTGCCAGGGCAATCAGCAGCACGGTGGGCACGAACACCTGGCTGACTTTATCCACCAGTTTCTGGATCGGTGCCTTTGCGGCCTGGGCGTCTTCCACCAGGCGGATGATCCGTGCCAGTACGGTTTCCGCACCGAGGGCCTGGGTACGCACCAGCAACCGGCCTTCACCGTTGATCGCGCCGCCCGTGACTTTGTCGCCGGGCTGTTTGGGCACCGGCAGGCTCTCGCCACTGATCAGGGCTTCGTCGGCGTGGCTCTGGCCTTCTATCACTTCGCCATCGACCGGGAAGCGCTCACCGGGTTTGACCATCACCAGGTCATTGAGGCGCAGGGCGCTGATGGCGACTTCCTGCTCGCGGCCATCGAGCACCTGAATCGCCCGTTCCGGGCGCAAGGCTTCGAGGGCGCGGATGGCGCTGGCGGTCTGGCGCTTGGCGCGGCTTTCCAGGTACTTGCCCAGCAATACCAGGGCGATCACCACCGCCGAGGCTTCGAAATACAGGTGCGGCATGCGCCCGGCGGCGGTGGCCCATTCATACACACTCAAGCCATAACCGGCGCTGGTGCCCAGGGCCACCAGCAAATCCATGTTGCCGGCACCGGCGCGTACGGCTTTCCAGGCAGCGACGTAAAACCGTGCACCGAAGATGAATTGCACTGGCGTGGCCAAGACGAATTGCGCCCAGGCCGGGAGCATCCAGTGCACGCCGAACGGTTGCAGCAGCATCGGCAAGACCAGCGGCAAGGCGAGGACGATGGCCATGATCAAGGCCAGGCGTTCGCGATGCAGGCGCTGTTGCTGATTGTCGGCCAGTGGGTGTTCGGCTTCCCATACGCTGGCGGTGTAACCGGCCTTGGTCACGGCCGCGATCAAGGTTTGCGGATCGACGTGGCCGAGCAGTTCAAGGTGGGCGCGTTCGTTGGCCAGGTTGACGCTGACGCTTTTCACTCCCGCCACCTTGCCCAGTGCCCGCTCGACCCGACCGACGCAGGACGCGCAGGTCATACCGTCGATGCTCAGTTCCAGATTTTGCTGTGGCACGCTGTAGCCGGCCTTGGCCACGGCATCCATCAGGGCTGGCAGGCTGTCGCTGGGTGCCTGGACCCGGGCCTGTTCCGTGGCGAGGTTGACGCTGACGGCACTGGCGCCAATGACTTTGCTCAAGGCGCGCTCGACACGCCCGGCGCAACTGGCGCAGGTCATGCCGGCAATCGGCAGGTCGAACGTGGTGGATTCGGACATCGGTCGCACTCCCTGTAGTAGATGACCACAGGATCAACCTTGCCATGCTGGCAAGGTCAAGTGCCAATCTTAGACGTGTCACTGATTGAATGTGGGAGCGGGCTTGCTCGCGAAGGCGTCGTGTCAGTCGACATCAATGTTGCATGACGCACCGCTTTCGCGAGCAAGCCCGCTCCCACAAGGGGTGTGTGTCAGTAGCCGAGACCGGCGCGTTTCAGATACATGCCTTCCTGCGTCATCGCGATCCGGTATTTGAGGACATCCCCGGCCTTGAGCTGGATATCCTGCGATCCCGGCGCGAGCATGCCCGGATTGCAACCCGGCATCTGACCAGGGAGCAACTTGAGGCGCAGCGAGACGATGCCGGGCGGCAGGTTGAACGAGGTGCTCTGCTCCTGAAACAGCCGCGCCGCCAATTGATCCTGGATGTACACACCGATCTCGCAGCTGGTCGCGACTTCCAGGCGTTCGCGGGAAATGATCAGCACGCCATAATCCTGACCGGCAGCATTGACCGAAGGCACGGCGGCGAAAAGGCTGAGAAAGCCAAACAGGCTGAAAACCGACCAGCGCATGGCTGAATCTCCTGAGTTCGAGTCATTGATGGACGCAGCTTGGCCGAGCGTAGCGCCGATTGCCAGCCCGGCAGCAATCTTCAGAACTTGACCTTGCCATGGTGGCAAGCTCGAAACTGGACTCAACCCTCGGAAAAGGAGTCATCCCATGCAAGTGTTCAACGTTGAAGGCATGTCTTGTGGCCACTGCGTCAAGGCCATCACTCAGGCCGTGCAGGCCAGGGACCCGGCAGCCAGTGTGCGGGTCGATCTGGCGGCTAAAGAAGTCGGTGTCGAAAGTGCGCTGACTGCCCAGCAAGTGATCGAGGCGATCAGCGAAGAGGGGTATGGTGTCAAACTGGCCTGATTTTGATAGTTAGCGAGCTACCGGAATGTTCAAGGCGTCCATGCGCGGCTAGACTGTCGGGCTGCCGACTCCTGCCTCACTGGATGCCTGATGAACTTCCGTACCATTCTGATTCTCGGCGCCTTGAGCGCTTTCGGTCCGCTGGCGATCGATTTCTACCTGCCGGCCTTCCCGGCCATGGCGCTGGCTTTTGGTACGGACGAAAATCACGTCCAGATGACGTTGGCGGCCTACTTCCTCGGCTTGTCCATCGGTCAGTTGGCCTATGGCCCGGTGGCGGATCGTTTCGGGCGACGCATTCCGTTGCTCACCGGTGTCGGTCTGTTCACCGCGGCCTCGGTGGCGTGCGCCTATGCGCCGAATCTGGAATGGCTGATCGGTGCGCGTTTCGTCCAGGCGTTGGGTGGCTGCGCGGGCATGGTGATTTCCCGGGCGGTGGTCAGCGACAAGTGTGATGCAGTGGGCTCGGCGAAAGTCTTTTCACAGTTGATGCTGGTGATGGGGCTTGCGCCTATCCTCGCGCCATTGCTGGGTGGGTTGCTGGTCAACACCACAGGCTGGCAGTCGATCTTCCTGGCCTTGACCGGGTTCAGTGCGTTGGCGGGGCTGGCGGTGGCCACGGGATTGCCGGAAAGCTTGCCGGCCCACATACCGCGCCAACCGCTGTCGGGCGCGCTGCGCCAGTACGGTCGGTTGCTGGCCGACCCGATATTTCTTGGCCATGCCTTGACCGGGGGCATCGCCATCGCCGGGATGTTTGCCTACATCGCCGGTTCACCCTTCATCATCATCAAGCTCTACGGCGTTCCGGCCGAGCATTTCGGCTGGTTGTTCGGCACCAATGCGGCGGGCTTCATTCTGGTGGCGCAGGTCAACGCGCGGCTGCTGGCCAAACGTGGCCCGACGTTCTTGCTGGCGCGCGCGGTGTGGGTTTATCTCGCGGCCGGTCTGACCCTGCTCGCTGTCAGCGCTTTGCACACGGCCCAGCTGTGGCCGCTGCTGATTCCATTGTTCATCTGTATTTCCAGCCTCGGTTGCATCAGCCCCAACGCCGCCGCCTGCGCGATGAGCGGGCAGGGCGCACGGGCCGGTAGCGCCTCGGCGCTGCTCGGTTGCCTGCAGTTCAGCGTGGCGGCCGGTGCCTCCGCGCTGGTGGGCGTTTTGCACGATGGCAGCGCCGTGCCGATGGCCATGGTCATCAGCCTGTGCGGAATTCTGGTGGTGAGCGCTGCGGTGCTCACCCGGCGTTTGCAAAATGCCCGGGCGCTGGCGCAAGCCCAGGTTTGAGGCCGGAATCAGCCTGCAGCGCGCTGCGGGTGGAGGATGGGGATCTGGTGAGGGGCCTGGATACGGGCCTCGAGGGTACGCGTGAAAGCGCGAGCTTCTGCTTCGCTGCGGAACGTCACCGCATGCTGGTCTAAGCGGACTTGCCATTGGGATTTTGCCAATTCTTTTATCAGGATCTTCACAACGGATCACCTCTCGTAAAAGACGTTACGCAAAAGACTGCCTCGCAGGAGATTCGATTGTAGTCCTGAATACGAGCACCATTGTGACAAGAATCAACTGTCGGACTGACGGTTTGTAACCAAAAAAAACACGACTTTTCGATGGCGTCCAAAGGGGGGATCTGCGACCGGGACGTTCCGGTCGCAGACGAAAAAACGCAGAAAGGATGAAACCGGAAAGGTTTTTTTTCAGCGTTTCAAAATCCTTCCAGAACAATCTTGCCCTTGGCCTTGCCGCTTTCCAGCAGGGCATGGGCACGGCGCAAATTGGCCGCATTGATTGTGCCGAAGTGTTCACCCACCGTGGTTTTCAGTGTCCCGGCATCGATCAGCCAGGCGACGCGATTGAGCAGGTTGTGCTGCTCGATCATGTCCGCGGTTTCAAACAGCGAACGGGTGTACATGAACTCCCAGTGCAGCGACAGGCTCTTGCGCTTGAGCTTGCTCACGTCCAGCGACTTGGGGTCATCGATCAGTGCCAGCTTGCCTTGGGGCGCCAATGCCTCGACCAGTTGGTCCAGGTGCTGGTCGGTCTGGGTCAGGCTGGCGACGTGGGTGACCTGATCCACACCGGCCAGCTTGAGTGCTTCGCTCAGTGGCTGGCCATGGTCGATCACCAGATCGGCACCCAGCTCTTTCACCCAGCTTTGGGTCTGCGCGCGCGAAGCGGTGCCGATGACTTTCAGGGCCGTCAGCTGGTGAGCCAGCTGCGTAAGAATCGAGCCCACGCCCCCTGCCGCGCCAACGATCAACAGGCTCTGGCCTTCGTCGGTTTTGCCTTCGCGCACTTGCAGGCGTTCGAACAACAGTTCCCAGGCCGTGATCGCGGTGAGCGGCAGGGCGGCGGCCTCGGCGAAACCAAGGGTCTTGGGCATATGGCCGACGATGCGTTCGTCCACCACATGCAGCTCGCTGTTGCCACCCGCCCGCGCGATGGAGCCGGCGTAAAACACCTTGTCGCCGACCGAGAACAGCGTCACCTCACTGCCCACAGCCTTGACCACGCCAGCCACGTCCCAGCCCAGCACCTTGGCCGCGCCGCCTTCGGGTTGGACGTTCTGGCGCACCTTGGTGTCCACCGGGTTGACCGAGATGGCTTTGACTTCCACCAGCAAGTCGCGAGGGCCGGCAACCGGCTCCGGCAACTCGATGTCTTGCAGGGCTTTGTCATCACTGATCGGTAACGAGGCGTAGTAGGCAATGGCTTTCATGGGGACTCCTGAACACTAATAAAGAAGTGATTCGATGGGGGAGATGATTGGCTATTTCTCCTGAAGATAAAACCGGCTAAAAGAGCAGTCTCTTTCAATGTTTTTTTGATAATAGGTGTTCTTGATGCTGCGTTTCGATGACTTGCAGTTGTTCGTGCGGGCGGCGGACCTGGGCAGTCTGTCCGCCGCCGCGCGGGGCATGGACATGTCGGCGGCGGTGGCCAGTGCAGCGCTCAAGCGCATCGAACAACAACTCGGCGCCCGTCTACTGGCCCGTTCGACCCGCAGCTTGCGCCTGACCGCCGAGGGCGAGGGCTTTCTCGAATACGCCCGCGCGGCCTTGAGCAATCTCGACGAGGGCCGGCGATTACTGGCCAGCGGTCAGGACCAGGTCAGCGGGGTTCTGCAACTGTCGGCGCCGTCGGACTTTGGCCGCAATCTGCTGTTGCCCTGGCTTGACCAGTTTCAGCGCGAGCATCCGAAACTGACCGTGCGCCTGCTGCTGGGGGACCGCATCGCCGACCTGTTCCGCCAGCCGGTAGACGTTGCCCTGCGCTACGGTGAACCGGAGGACTCCAGCCTGGTGGCGCTGCCCATCGCCCCGCAGAACCGCCGGGTGTTGTGCGCCGCTCCCGACTATCTGGCTCGCCACGGCGAACCGCGGCATCTGGAGCAACTGGCACAGCACAATTGCCTGTTGTACATGCTCGGCAGCAGGGTCCACGATCACTGGAGTTTTCACGACGGCAAACGCGAAGTCAGCCTGACCGTCAGCGGCGATCGCTTCAGTGACGATGCCGACGTCGTTCGCCTTTGGGCCGTGGCCGGTGCCGGGATCGCCTACAAATCCTGGCTCGATGTCGCCGCCGATGTACTGGCCGGGCGCTTGAAGGTGCTGATGCCGGAACTGCTCTGCGAGCGCGCACCGTTGAATCTGTTGTGCGCCCATCGCGCGCAATTGAGTAAGCCGGTGAACCTGTTGCGCGAAATGCTTGTCAGCCGATGCGCCCTGTTGAGCAGTCAATTTCCGGGCTTTTCGGATATCGATCATTAGTCGTACAAAAAAAGAGAAATTTCCCTCAGGAACTATCACCACCTATGCCGGGCGGAGGACAGGATCCGCCGACCAACCCGCATATACTAGCGCTCTCATCATGTAAGTAGCGTCGAGCCCCAATGGCGGGTCCACGTTCGAGTCGGCCCGGCAGCACGGTCATCCTTCTGACCTTCGCGGCATCGGCCAGGCAGCGCCAATGGGTGAGCAAGGCGTTGCCGGATTCATGGCAGTTTCCACGGATTGGCCGACGACACATTACTGGTCAAGATGTTTCTGGTCAGAAGACGAAACGATTCAACAGGGAGTGAATACATGGAACATGCACCTTGCATCAGCCAGATCGCCACATTGCTGGCTGACCCAAAGCGCAGCGCAATGATGTGGGCCTTGATGGATGGTTCGGCGCGAGCAACCGAAGAGTTGGCATTACTGGCCGGCCTGTCACCGTCTTCGGCCAGTGCACACCTGGGACGTTTGTCCGCTGGAGGTCTGTTAAAGGTTGAAAGCCGCGGCCGCAAACGCTTCTTCCGCCTGGCTGCCCCCGAGGTAGGGGCGGCAATCGAAGCGCTGGCCAGCGCGACCTTCGCCAGCGCGCACCAGGATATTCCGGAGGTGTTCAAGCGCAATGCGCCACTGGTCAAACCCCGGGCAGTGCGCTCGTCACTGCTGAGTGCCCGGCTGTGCGACGATCACTTGGGGGGACTCTGTCCGCCGACCTGTATCAGCGACTGCTGGAAGCGGGCTGGATCGAGCATTCGGATCAGCGGGTCACGGTCACGCTCAAGGGCGCGACGGAGTTGGCGGCACGGGGAGTGTTCATCCAGGCGCTGGCCCATCGCAACGGCAGGGTTGCCTGCGCGTGCCCTGACTGGAGCGAAAGACGCCCGCACATGGGCGGCTCGCTGGGGGCCGCCTTGTTGCAGTTGTTCATGCAGTCGGGGTGGCTGAGCCTGCCCAACGATTCCCGAGCCTTGCAGGTGACGGCCTCCGGGCAACGCGAAATTCATCGCTTTGCCCTGGAAACCGAGTTGGAAATGGCACTGTAGTCGTCGGCTTGCTGGCGATGGTGGCCTCCCATTCAGCATCGCTGGCAGCCAGCTCCTACAAGGTTTGCGTTTGCCTTCAGGGTTTCACCAACCTCGCATCGAGGCTGTTCTGCGCCAGGCGTCTGGCCTGGTCCTGGGTCATGCCCAGGTGGGTGTGCAGGGCATGGAAGTTCTCCGTGACATAACCGCCGAAGTACGCCGGATCATCGGAGTTCACGGTCACTTTCACACCGCGTTCCAGCATGTCGAGAATGTTGTGCTGCGACATGTGATCGAACACGCACAACTTGGTGTTCGACAGAGGGCATACGGTCAGCGGGATCTGCTCGTCAATGATCCGCTGCATCAGGCGCTCGTCTTCGATGGCGCGTACGCCATGGTCGATGCGCTGGATTTTCAGCAGGTCGATGGCTTCCCAGATGTACTCGGGCGGGCCTTCTTCACCAGCGTGGGCGACGGTCAGGAAGCCTTCGTGACGGGCACGGTCGAACACGCGCTGGAACTTGCTTGGCGGGTGGCCCATCTCGGAACTGTCCAGGCCCACGGCGACGAACGCATCGCGGTACGGTAGCGCCTGGTCGAGGGTTTTCTGTGCTTCGTCTTCGCTCAGATGGCGCAGGAAGCTCAGGATCAAACCGCTGGTGATACCCAGCTGCTGCTCGCCATCCTTCAGCGCGGCGGCGATGCCGTTGAGCACCACTTCGAACGGGATGCCACGGTCGGTGTGGGTCTGCGGGTCGAAGAACGGTTCGGTGTGAATCACGTTCTGCTCTTTGCAGCGCAGCAGGTACGCCCACGTCAGGTCATAGAAATCCTGGGAGGTGCGCAGTACATCGGCACCTCGGTAATACAGGTCGAGGAACTCTTGCAGGTTGTTGAAGGCATACGCCTTGCGCAAGGTTTCGACGTCGCTCCATGGCAAGGCAATCTTGTTGCGCTCGGCCAGGGCGAACAACAGCTCGGGCTCCAGCGAGCCTTCCAGGTGCAGATGCAATTCTGCCTTGGGCAGGGCGTTCAGCCAGTCATACATGATTCTTTTCTCATCAGGTGCAATGGTCGCCATTCTACAGAGGGTTGCCGCAACAATTGGTAAAACCTGACCAGGCGGTTCATCACCCCGCTTCCTGTTCCCGTCGATAAGCGTAGGTATCGGCGAAGCGCGAGAGCAGAAACCCGGCGCAGGTGGTGGCCGGGTATTTCGCCGGGTGCAGTGCATCCTGACAACCGGGCAGGCATTCGATGCGGGTATCCGGGTGCGGCTCGGCGAAGAACGGCATGGAGTAACGATCCACGCCCAGGGGGCTGATCACCCGGTGCGGCGTCGACAGGTAACGGTCGTTGCTCCAGCGCGCCATCATGTCGCCGAGGTTGACCACGAACGTACCGTCAATGGGGGGCGCGTCGATCCATTCACCTTTGACGTTGCGTACCTGCAAGCCACCGGCGGCGTCCTGATAGAGCAGGGTGATGCAGCCGTAGTCGGTATGGGCGCCGGCGCCTTGCTGCTCGGTGGAACTGGCCGTGTGACGCGGCGGGTAGTGGATCAGGCGCAACACACTGACCGGGTCATTGAAGCGAGTGTCGAAGAAATCGCGCTCAATGCCCAGCGCAATGGTCATTGCCCGCAACAGCGTTTGTGCGAGGGCCTGCATGTCGACGTAGTGTTGCTCCATCAGCGCTTCCCAACCGGGCAGGGAGGGATGGCGATTGGGGCCGCGCAAGGGTTTTTCCGCCAGTACGTCGGGGTGGTCGGCCGGCAGGTGCAGGCCCATGTCAAAGGTTTCCTTGAGGTCGCTGGGTTTGCTCGGGTCCAACTGTTCGGTGGCGATGGCGCCGTAGCCGCGATGGTGACGGGTCTGGGTGATGTCGATCTTGAGTTTTTCGGCGGTGGGTTGGGCGAAGAAGCGTTTGGCGTGGTCGAGCAGGGCGTCGATGCGCGCGGCACTGATTGGATGGCCCTTGATGTAGAAGAAACCCCACTCGCGGCAGGCGTGGTCGATTTGTGCGGCCACGGCTGGCCAGGCGTTCTGGTCGTCGCTGTAGAGCGGGGCGATGTCGATGATGGGGAGGCTGGTCATGCGCAATCCTTGAAAACACTATGGTTCCAATGTGGGAGCGGGCTTGCTCGCGAAAAGGCAGGTACATCCAACATCTCCGTTGTCTGACAGACCGCATTCGCGAGCAAGCCCGCTCCCACAGGGGGTTGTGTGGTGGTTGAAGTGTTACTTCGGTATTTCCGCCTTCATGCCTTCCACGTAGTAATTCATCGACGCCAGCTCCGCCGTAGTCGCGCTCACGCCCGCCGGGATTTTTTCGACGCCGGCCTGATCCTTGATCGGCCCGGTGAACGGCTGCAGCGTACCGCTCTTGATATTGGCGATGAGCTGTTCGGCTTCGCTTTTCACCGCAGCCGGCACCAGGTCGCTGATCGGCAGCTCAACCGTGCCTTCTTTCAGGCCGCCCCAGTAGTCCTGGGACTTCCAGTCATGATCAAGCAGGCTTTGGGCTGCCTGAATGTAGTGCGGGCCCCAGTCGTTGACGATGGAGGTCAGCACCGCCTTCGGCCCGAAGTGCGCCATGTCCGAAGCGTAGCCCACCGCATACACGCCGCGACGTTCGGCGGCCTGGATTGGCGCCGGGCTGTCGGTGTGCTGGAACACCACGTCGACACCCTGGTCGATCAGTGCGTTGGCGGCATCCGCTTCCTTGCCCGGATCGAACCAGGAATTGACCCACACGACCTTGATTTCGGTACCGGGGTTGTACTTGTTCAAGGCCAGCTGGATGGCGTTGATGTCGCGGATCACTTCCGGGATCGGGAACGAGGCGACATAGCCGATCTTCCTGGTCTTGGTCATCTTCGCAGCGAGGAAGCCACCGACGTAGCGACCCTCGTAGGTGCGTGCCAGGTAGGTGCCGAGGTTCTTGTCCTGTTTGTAGCCGGTGGCGTGTTCGAAGGTCACCTGGGGAAACTGCTTGGCGACTTTCACGGTCGGGTTCATGTAGCCGAAGGAGGTGGTGAAGATCAGGTCGTATTTGTCCTTGGCCATGTTGCGGATCACCCGCTCGGCGTCGGCACCTTCGGCGACGTTCTCTACATAGTTGGTGGTGATCTGCGGGCCGAATTTTTCCGCGAGCTCCTTGCGTCCCTGTTCATGCTGATACGTCCAGCCGTGGTCGCCGATCGGGCCGATGTAAACGAAGCCGACTTTCAGCGGGTCGTTGGCGCTGGCACTCAGGCTGGCGCTCAGGCCGATGGCGGCGGTAACGGCGCAAAGCAGCTTCTTCAACGGACGGTTGTGCATGAATTGGAGCTCCATTTTGTTCTGTGGTTGGCAGGGGCAATGCAAATGGCTGACCAACCGGACAACAAAATCAAAAGATCGCAGCCTTCGGCAGCTCCTGCATGGCTTCGCGTAGCTCTGTAGGAGTGGCCGAAGGCTGCGATCTTTTTCAACACCAGAACCAACGCAGTGCATCTGACCAACCTCACGCCACCCTCTGGTGCGCTAAGGTAAAACGAAACGTTAATGCCACCCTGCAGTCAGTAGCTCATCGGCACCACTCGGCAAAAAGGCTCGCCATGCTCACCACCCTCAAGCAAGAAGGCTTCCTGCTGTTGGCCTTGATCGCCGCGTGCGTGGCCTATCCGCTGGAGCACTGGATGCTGCACAGCGGCCAGGTCATCGCATTGATCAGCGGGCTGGTGCTGATCGTCTTCATCGTCGCCGCCTCCATGCGCGTTGCCCATCAGGCCGAACTGCTGGCGGAGAAGGTCGGTGACCCCTACGGCACGATGATCCTGACCCTGGCCGCCGTGCTGGTGGAAGTGGTGATCCTGGCGATCATGATGAGCAACGAAGCCTCGGCCACGCTGGTGCGCGATACGATCTACTCGGCGGTGATGCTCGACATCAATGGCATCCTTGGCCTCGCAGCGTTGATAGGCGGGCTCAAGCATGGCGAACAGTCCTATAACGACGATTCGGCGCGCAGTTACAGCGTGATGATTCTCACCGCCATGGGTGTCTCGATGGTGGTGCCGGAGTTCATTCCCGAAGCGCGATGGAAGCTCTATTCGGCCTTTACCATCGGCACGATGGTGCTGCTCTACGCCTTGTTCCTGCGCATGCAGGTCGGGCCGCACAGTTATTTTTTCAGCTACAGCTACCCGGACAAGCGCCGCCGGAAGGAGCCTGGCGCAGAGCCGCAGCCGGTCAATCTGGTGCTGAGTATCGGCACCTTGGTGTTCGGGGTGGTGGTGATTGGCGCACTGGCCGAAGTGATGTCCAGTACCCTCGATCTGGGGCTGGAAGGGACGGGGGCACCGCCGGTGATTACGGCGATCCTGGTGGCGGCGATCTCTGCGGCGCCGGAGATCTTGACCGCGTTGCGCGCGGCACTGGCCAATCGCATGCAGTCGGTGGTCAACATCGCCATGGGCGCGTCACTGTCGACGGTGATCCTGACGGTGCCGGTGATGGAGGCGATGGCGCTCTATACCGGCCAGCCATTCCAGATGGCCATGACCCCGGTGCAGACCGTGATGGTGTTTCTCACCCTGATCGTCAGCGCGATCAATCTCAACGACGGCGAAACCAACGCCATCGAAGGCATGACTCATTTCGTGTTGTTTGCGACGTTTATCATGTTGTCGCTGCTGGGACTCTAAGAGCACCGCAAAACCAATGTGGGAGCGGGCTTGCTCGCGAAGGCGGTGTGTCAGTCACATGAATATCGACTGATCCAACGCCTTCGCGAGCAAGCCCGCTCCCACAGTGTCAATCGGCGTTGTGTCAGGTCCCTGCAATCAACTGTCGCGCCGCCTGGCTGTGATCGGCAATCAAGCCCTTCAGATCCAGCCCCTCGACCTGCCCGTCAATCACCCGCCACTTGCCGCCGACCATCACCCGGTCCGCGCGATCGGCGCCGCACAGCAGCAGGGCCGAGACCGGATCATGGCTACCGGAGAAGCGCAGTTCATCGAGCTTGAACAGCGCCAGGTCGGCCTGCTTGCCCACCGCCAGTTCACCGATATCGGTACGGCCCAACAGGCTGGCCGAACCTTTGGTCGCCCAGCCGAGCACGCGTTCCGGGGTGATCTTCTCGGCGCCGTAGCGCAGGCGCTGGATGTACAGGGCCTGGCGCGCTTCGAGCATCATGTTCGAGGCATCGTTGGAGGCCGAACCGTCCACACCCAGGCCCAGCAGGGCGCCGGCGTCAGTCAAATCGATGCTCGGGCAGATGCCCGAGGCCAGGCGCATGTTCGAGCTCGGGCAATGGCAGATACCGGTGCCGGCGGCGCCGAGGCGGGCGATCTCGTCCGGGTTGAAGTGGATTCCATGGGCCAGCCAGGTACGCGGGCCGAGCCAGCCGACGCTGTCCAGATAATCCACGGTGCGCAGGCCGAAGCGTTGCAGGCAGAAATCTTCTTCGTCGAGGGTTTCTGCCAGATGGGTGTGCAGGCGCACGTCGAGTTGGTTCGCCAGTTCGGCGCTGGCCGACATGATTTCCGGGGTCACCGAGAACGGCGAGCACGGTGCCAGGGCGATCTGGATTTGCGCGCCGTCACCGCGTTCGTGGTACTCGGCGATCAGTCTCTGGCTGTCGGCGAGGATCACTTCGCCTTCCTGCACCGTCTGTTGCGGCGGCAGGCCACCGTCCTTTTCGCCGAGGCTCATGGAGCCGCGGGTGAGCATGGCGCGCATGCCCAGTTCGCGAACGCTCTCGACTTGCACGTCGATGGCATTTTCCAGACCTTCCGGAAACAGGTAGTGATGGTCGGCGGCGGTGGTGCAGCCGGACAGCAGCAATTCGGCCAGTGCGACCTTGGTGGCGAGGGCGAGTTTTTCCGGGGTCAGGCGTGCCCAGACCGGGTACAGGGTTTTCAGCCATGGAAACAGCGGCTGATTGACCACCGGCGCCCAGGCGCGGGTCAGGGTTTGATAAAAGTGGTGATGGGTGTTGATCAGGCCCGGCAGGATCACATGCTCGCGGGCATCAAACACTTCATTGCACGGCGCGGATGGTTGCTGGCCTGCGCCGAGCACTTCGACGATCAAGCCGTCTTGCAGCACCAGGCCGCCACGGGCATCGAGACCGTTGGAGGTGAAAATGGCGAGGGGATTTTTTAACCAGGTACGGGTCGCAGGCATGTTGGCCGGCTCCTCTGAAAGTTGGGTTCAGGGTTGCCAGCTCAGTGTTGCCCTGTCTGCTGATCCAGGTTCGCCGGGGAGGCGAGGTGGGCAGTGTCGATCAAAATACCGTTATGGGCAAGCCCGGCCCGACAGGACAACAAAAAACCCTGTGGGAGCGAGCTTGCTCGCGATAGCGGTGTGTCAGTCAAATCGTTGTTGGTTGTGCCGCCGTCATCGCGGGCAAGCCCGCTCCCACAGGGTAGTGTGTTGGCGGTGATTACCAGGGAATGGTCTCACCCCGGTAATTGATGAAGTGATGTCCGCCCTTGCCGACATACGCATTCACCTGATCAACCAGGCCGCGCGTGCTGGTTTCGACGTCGATGTCCGCGCCTTCACCGCCCATGTCGGTCTTCACCCAGCCCGGGTGCAGCGACAGGACAGTGAGCGTTGTATCGCCCAACTGAGTGACGAAGCTGTTGGTCATGGAATTCAGCGCCGCCTTGCTGGCCTTGTACAGCGCCAGCTCCGGCGCATCGGGCATGGTCACGCTGCCCAGCACCGAACTCATGAACGCCAGCACGCCGCTGTCCGGACGGATCTGTTCGACAAAACGCTGGGCCAGGTTGATCGGCGCCACGGCGTTGGTGAAAAACAGCTGGCCGACCTCGGCCATCGTCGCGCCACCGTTGGGTGTCTGGACATCCGGCCCCTTGACCCCGGCATTGACGAACAACAGGTCAAACACCTCACCCTTGAGTTGTTGGCTCAGGGCGGACACCGCGGGCTGATCGTCCATGTCGAGCTTTTCGATCCGCACCTTGCCCAGGGCCTGCAAGGCCTCGGCTTTTTGCGGGTCGCGCACGGTGGCGGTGACTTGCCAGCCATCGGCCAGCAGGGTTTTCACCAGTCCGAGGCCAAGCCCCCGGGAGGCGCCGATGATGAGTGCGGTTTTTGCCTTGGACATGAGTGGCTTCCTTGAAAGTTCAGGATCGTGGATTCAATGGACACTGTTGCCCGAGCCGTTGTTGCAACTCTTCGCGTAACGCGCCGAGTTCGGCCATGCGGGCTTCGATCAGTTTGAGTTTGTCTTGCAGCCGTTGCGTGACGGCGCTGGCCCGGGCTAATTCAACGATGCGTATCATGACGTCTCGAAGGGGCTTGACCTTGGAGCATACTCCAGGCTTTAGCCTTGTTGCTCCCTGAATTGATGGAGCAATGACGATGTGGACTACAACGCAATATCGCCGGTTGGTGCAAGGCAGTGCCTGGTACGACCTGATCGTGACGATGGCGTTTGTCACGCCGTGGAGTTTTGCGGCGTTGCATGGGGTTTTGACTGCGCTGAGCCAGGCGTTGAGTTTGCCGGGTGAGCTGCCACCGTTCGAACCGGTGCACATGTTGATGGCGAACCTGTTGGGCTCGATCGTCTGCGTGTGGGCGGTGCTGCGGATTCGTGATCCGCAGCAGGTTTTCGGACGGTATGACGCCGTGGCCAGATTCCTGTTCTCGGCCTGGCAGGCTTATGCCCTGATCCAGGGGGCGAGTTCATTGCTTGTGGTTTTTCTGGTGTTTGAATTGGCGTGGGGCGTGGCTCAGGTGTTGCCTGTTCGGGCCCCTTCGCGGGCAAGCCCGCTCCCACATGGGATGGGTGTGAACTCGGTCAAATGTGGGAGCGAGCCTGCTCGCGAAGAGGACCGAACAGGCACAGCCTAATGCCCAGCCTGCCACGGCTGCCCCAACGACACCGGCGCATACAACCGTGTCCGCAGCGCATCCCGTGACAACAGCACCAGCACTACTATGGTCGCGACATACGGCAGCATCGCCAGCAGGCTCGACGGAATCGCCAGCCCCAATCCCTGCGCCACCAGGTGCAGGATGCTGGCGAGCCCGAACAGGTACGCGCCGAGCAGCAGGCGCCACACCCGCCAACTGGCGAACACCACCAGCGCCAGGGCAATCCAGCCGCGCCCGGCGCTCATGTTCTCCGCCCACATCGGCGTGTACGCCAGGGACAGATAGGCCCCGGCCAACCCGGCCATCGCGCCACCAAACAACACCGCCAAAGTACGCACTGACAACACCGGCAAGCCCATGGCACTGGCGGCAGCGGGATTTTCCCCGACGGCTTGAATGATCAGCCCGACACGGCTTTTCAGAATGCCCCAGGCCACCAGCGCAAACAGTGCGAACGACAGATAGACCAACAGGTCCTGGGCAAACAGCATCCGCCCGATCAGCGGGATCTGGCTCAGATAGGGAATCGCCAAGGGTTCGAAACCTGCCAGCGGCTTGCCGACCCAGGCGGCACCGACAAAAGTCGACAGGCCCACGCCGAAAATCGTCAGGGCCAGACCGCTGGCCACCTGATTGGCATTGAATACCAGCGCCACCAGAGCAAACAGCGATGACAGAAGCATCCCGGCGAACATCGCCAGCAATACGCCGAGCCACAGGTGCCCGGTGTTGAACGCGACGATGAAACCGATCACCGCGCCAAACAGCATCATGCCTTCCTGGCCCAGGTTGAGGACGCCGCTTTTCTCGCAGATCAGTTCCCCCAGCGCCACCAACAACAACGGCGTACCGCAGCGGACCATGGCGTAGAAAATATTGCTCAGCAGATCGATATCCATCACAACGCTCCTGCGTGTACGGCGGTGGCTTGGGCACGACGGCTCCAGCGCAGGTTCAGGCGCGGCCGGTAGAGAATCAGCACGTCACTGGCAAGCAGGAAAAACAGCATCATGCCCTGGAACAATTGGGTGATCGCTTGCGGCAGGTTCAGGCTCATTTGTGCGCTTTCACCGCCGATGTACAGCAGCGCCATCAACAGGCTGGAAAACAGGATCCCGAGCGGATTCAGGCGGCCGAGAAACGCCACGGTGATCGCCGCATAGCCTTAGCCCGGCGAGACCTGCGGCACCAACTGACCGATCGGCCCGGTGACTTCGCACACACCGGCAAGGCCGGCCAGACCGCCGCTGATCAATAGCGCGAGCCAGATCAGGCGTTTCTCGCGAAAACCGACGAAACCGGCGGCCCGCTTATCCAGCCCGAGCACTTTGATCTGGAAGCCGACAAAGCTTTTCTGCAACAGCACCCACACCGCCACTAATGCCAGCAGGGCGAAATACACCCCGGCGTGAACCCGTCCATCCTCCATCAAGAGCGGCAAGCGGCTGGCATCCCCGAACATCGCTGACTCGGGGAAGTTGAACCCGGCGGGATCCTTCAACGGACCGTGAACGCAGAACAGCAACAGGTTCAGCGCGATGTAGTTGAGCATGATGCTGGTCAGGATTTCATTGGCGTTGAAGCGTGTGCGCAACCACGCCGTCAGGCCGGCCCAGGCAGCACCGGCCAGGGTGCCGGTGAGCAGGATCGCCACCAGCGCCCAGCGGCTTTGCATATCGATGATGTTGACCGCCAGCGCACTGCCGGCCAATGCACCGAGCAGCAGTTGACCTTCGGCACCGATGTTCCAGATGCGCGCCTGGTAGGCGACGGCCAGGCCCAATGCGCACAGCAGAATCGGCAGGGCTTTGACCAACAATTCAGAGACGCCATACAGGTCGCTGACCGGCGCGATCAGCAGCGTATGCAAGGTCAACAGCGGGTCATGCCCGAGCGTGATGAACAACAATGATCCACAGCCCAGGGTCAGCGCAGCCGCCAGCAACGGCGAGCACCACAGCATCAGCCGCGATTGCTGGCCACGGGGTTCAAGAGAAAGCAGCATGTGACACTCCGTTAGCGCGTGGCGGATGCGAGTGATTGAGGGGCAGCGAACTGGCCGGCCATCCAGCCGCCGACATCGCTCAGGCGCGTATCGACCGTGGCGTTCAGTGCCGACAGGCGACCGCTGCACAAGGCGCCAAGGCGGTCGCAGATCTGGAACAGTTCGTCGAGGTCTTCGGAAATCACCAGGATCGCCGCGCCGGCATCGCGCAAGGCAATCAAGGCGCGGTGAATGGTGGCGGCCGCGCCGACGTCCACACCCCAGGTCGGGTGCGCGGCGATCAGGAGTTTGGGTTGCTGAAGGATTTCCCGGCCGAGGATGAATTTCTGCAGGTTGCCGCCGGACAGGCTGCGGGCCGGGGTCTGGCTATCGGGTGTCTTGACCCCGAAACGGCGGATGATTTCCTCGGCCAACACTTCGACTCTACTGCGCCGGATCAGACCCTTACTCACCAATCCTTGCTGGAAAGCGGTCAATAGCGCGTTGTCTGCCAGGCTCAACTCTGGCACCGCGCCATGGCCCAGGCGTTCGGCAGGGACGAAGCTCAGGCCCAGTCTGCGACGTGCGTCGGGGTGTAAATGGGCAACCGGTTCCTGGCCAAAGCACAGGGTTGCGCCTTCGTTGCGATTGAGGCGTTGTTCGCCGCTGAGCAAGGCCAGCAGCTCGTCCTGGCCATTGCCCGCGACACCGGCGATACCGACGATTTCACCGCTGCGCACTTCAAGATTGATGTCCTTGAGCGAGCACCCGAACGGGTCCGGGTTGTGCCAGGACAATCCGCGTACATCAAGGAACGCATCACCCCCGGTCACCTTCGTATAGTTTGCGTTCAGCTGCGCCGCCTCACCGACCATCAGGCGCGCCAGTTGCTGATCCGTACAGTCGGCTGGCACGCAATGTCCGGTCACGCGTCCGCCGCGCAGTACCGTCGCGCTCTGGCACAACGCGCGGACTTCCCCGAGCTTGTGGCTGATGAACAAAATGCTGCAGCCCTCGGCGGCGAGCCGGCGCAGGGTGACGAACAAGTCGTCGGCCTCTTGCGGCGTCAGCACTGAAGTCGGTTCATCGAGAATCAACAGGCGGATGTCCTGCATCAGGCAGCGAATGATTTCCACCCGTTGCCGTTCTCCGATCGACAGGCTGTGGACAAGTCGCTCCGGTTCCAGCGCCATGCCATAGCGTCGCGACACCTCGCGAATCTTCGGCTCAAGTTGTCTGGGTGTGCCTGCCACTGCGCCCATGGCCAGGGCGATGTTCTGCGCCACGCTCAAGGTTTCGAACAGCGAGAAGTGCTGGAACACCATGCCGATGCCCAGGCCTCGCGCCTGGGCCGGGTTGCGCAGGGTTACCCGCTGACCTTGCCAGATCACCTCGCCCGAATCGGCCTGGGTGACGCCGTAGATGATTTTCATCAGCGTGCTTTTGCCCGCGCCGTTTTCCCCAAGCAGGGCATGGATCTCGCCAGGGGCAATGGTCAGGTCGATGGCATCGTTGGCCAGGCAACCGGGGTAGCGTTTGCTGATTCCGCGCAGTTGCAGGCGCGGAACCGGATCCGGGATTGGAGCGTGATTGGGCATGACAGGCTCGGTGCTGTTGGACTTGTGCCTGTGGATAAAGCAATTTTCTGGCCACTCGGTCAGAAAAACTTCGGACTCCTGTGAGTCGGGGCGTTGAGTACGCAGCTTTCAGATGTGCCAAGCAGAGCCCGGCACCACATGGGGGCAAGGGTGCAAATCAAGCCCCGATTTTGCTCGTGGGCTTTTGCTCAAAAAATGATCAATCGACCACAAGCCATACCGTGCATGGTGCCGAGACGGCCATGAACGGGTTATCCACAGATTGCTCCACAGTATTTGTGCGCAAGCTCAAGGCATGGGCATAAGCACTGGGTGGCTTTCTTCTAAAGGTGATAAATCGCCGTAACTGTTTGTTTTTGCTTGAATTTGATGCGCTTGATGGCAGATTGGACGAAAATTGAGCAAAGTCCGCAAAGCCGCATGACAGAAGGGTTACAGCGGTATGTGCTCAGGTTATCCACAGCCGGGTGCACAGCAGATGTGGGCAAATATGGAATAAGTGGAAAAGCGGCGTGCCCCAAAAGATCGCAGCACGATTCCGTGTAGGAGCTGCCGAAGGCTACGATCTTTTGCGCTTGTTTTCAGCGCTGCAAGAGAATACGTCCACGACTCAAATCGGCCAGCTGTGACTGCAAGGTATCGATCTGCGCATCGCCTACCGCCAACTGCAACTCGACACCATTGGCGGTGAAGCTTTCATCCACAACCAGTCCACCTGCCTCCGCCACCCGCAGCTTGACCAACGCCAACTCGGCAAACCCGCAAGCGCATCGCAACGGCACCCGGCTGATCAACTCAACCTTTGGCGCCGCTTGCAGGCATTTGTTCGCACCGCCGCCATAGGCCCGGGCGAGACCACCGGTGCCCAGTTGGATGCCGCCGTACCAGCGAATCACCAGCACCGCGACCTGATCGCAATCCTGTGCCTCTATCGCCGCCAGAATCGGCCGACCTGCCGTGCCACCGGGTTCGCCATCATCGGTGCTGCGATATTGATCGCCGAGCTTCCACGCCCAGCAGTTGTGCGAGGCATTCAAGTCACTGTGCTGTTCAATGAACGCCTGGGCCTCGGCCGGGCTGGATATCGGCGCGGCGAAGGTGGTGAAGCGGCTCTTGCGAATCTCTTCGCGGTATTCGCAAAAACCGCTGAGGGTAAAAGGCATACGTACCTGAATGGCTATTTAAATGGCAGGTTTCAGGCCGCAGCCCTTGAGAATGATGCGGATCAGGTTGTCCCCGGCGTCTTCCATGTCTTGCCTGGTCAACCTGGTGCGCCCGGTGACGCGGCAGATCTGCGTGGCGAAGTCGGCGTAATGCTGGGTGCTGCCCCACAGCAGGAAGATCAGGTGCACCGGATCGACCGGGTCCATTTTACCGGCGTCGACCCAGGCCTGGAACACACCCGCACGGCCCTGGAACCAGGCGCGATAGTCCTGGTTGAAATACTCGGTCAGGCACTCACCGCCACTGATGACTTCCATGGCGAAAATCCGCGAGGCTTGCGGCTGGCGGCGGGAGAACTCCATTTTCGCGCGAATGTAACGGGTCAAGGCCTCGGTCGGATCATCCTCGGCGGTGAGGGTGTTGAAGGTGCTGTCCCACAACTCGATGATGTTGCTCAGCACCGCCACGTACAAACCGAGCTTGTTGGTGAAGTAGTAATGCAGGTTTGCCTTGGGCAGCCCGGCGTTCTGGGCGATGGTGTTCATGCTCGTGCCTTTGTACCCGTGACGGGCGAACTCGTCTTCGGCGGCTTTGATGATGGTCTCTTCGTTCTTCTGACGAATGCGGCTGACGGGTTTTGCGCCGTGGGCTGGGACTTCAAAGGTCATAAGCACTTCCGAACTGGTGGGTGGGACGGCCAGTGCGTTGATAGCGTACCCACCGACTTCAGACAAGTCCTCACACAATAAAACCCTACACCGCAATCTACTGTGGGAGCGGGCTTGCTCGCGAAGGCGGTGTATCAAACAACATTGATGCTGGATGTACCGGCCTCTTCGCGAGCAAGCCCGCTCCCACAGGTTTCTGTAATCCAAAATTTCAACGCGTCGCGGCCAGGCTCTCGAGAAAGCTCTCCAGCACCAGATGCGGGCGACGCCCCTTGCGTGTGACCGAGGCCAGGCTCAGGTCATAGAAGCGCGTTTTGGCTTTCAACGCTCGCAACCGGCCCTGCTGTACCCAAAGACTCGCATAGTGATCCGGCAGGTAACCGATATAGCGTCCGGTCAGGATCAGGAACGCCATGCCTTCGCGGTCCGAGGCGCTGGCGGTGCAATTGAGCGCCTGGTAGTGGGCCTGGATCTCCGCTGGCAATCGAAAGGTGGGTGCGATGGCGTCCTGACTGTTCAGGCGCTCGTCGTCCAGTTGTTTGTCGTCGACATAAAACAGCGGATGGCCGACCGCGCAATACAGCAGCGAGCGTTCGCTATACAGCGGTTGATACTCCAGCCCCGACAGTGCGCTTGCCTGCGGCACCACGCCGACGTGCAGACGGCCGTCGAGTACGCCTTGTTCGACCTCATTGGGCGCGATCATGCGGATCTGGATCTGCACGTCCGGGCCGCGCTCTTTCAATTGCGCGAGGGCATGGGTGATGCGCATGTGGGGCAGGGTGACCAGGTTGTCCGTCAGACCAATGATCAATTCACCACGCAAGTGCTGGTGCAGGCCGTTGACCTCGGTACGGAAGCTTTCCAGCGCACTCAACAGTTGCAACGCCGATTGATAGACCTCGCGACCTTCCTCGGTCAGGGAAAAACCGGCGCGTCCACGTTGGCACAGGCGCAGGCCGAGGCGTTGCTCCAGATCGCTCATCTGCTGGCTGATCGCTGAACGACCAATGCCCAGCACGGTTTCCGCCGCGGAGAAGCCGCCGCATTCCACCACGCTACGAAAGATCCTCAGCAGGCGAATATCAAAGTCGCTGACCTGGGCCAGCGGATCGGGACGGCGAGCGCTCATGCGGGTTACTCAAAGTTTAGTGATTGGCTGACTGAACATTAGAAGAGTTGCATTTCACAGACTTTATCCCCGTGGCAATTTAGCTGCAACAACGGTTTTCAATCCTTACGCCGCTTACTGCCTTGCGAGGTTTTGCCCATGAACTTGCCTGAAAACGCCCCGACTTCGCTGGCCAGCCAGCTCAAGCTCGATGCTCACTGGATGCCTTACACCGCCAACCGCAACTTCCAGCGCGACCCGCGCCTGATCGTTGGCGCCGAAGGCAGCTGGCTGATCGACGACAAGGGGCGCAAGGTGTATGACTCGCTGTCGGGTCTGTGGACCTGTGGCGCCGGGCACACCCGCAAGGAAATCCAGGAAGCGGTCGCCAGGCAACTGGGCACGCTCGATTACTCGCCAGGCTTCCAGTACGGTCATCCGCTGTCGTTCCAGCTGGCCGAGAAAATCACCGACCTGACCCCGGGCAACCTGAACCACGTGTTCTTCACCGACTCGGGTTCCGAGTGTGCTGACACCGCGGTGAAGATGGTCCGTGCCTACTGGCGCTTGAAGGGCCAGTCGACCAAAACCAAGATGATCGGCCGTGCCCGTGGCTACCACGGTGTGAACATCGCGGGCACCAGCCTCGGCGGCGTGAACGGCAACCGCAAATTGTTCGGTCAGGCGATGATGGACGTCGACCACCTGCCGCACACTCTGCTGGCAAGCAACGCCTACTCCC
This sequence comes from Pseudomonas sp. GNP012, assembly GCF_054343835.1. Taxonomy (NCBI): domain Bacteria; kingdom Pseudomonadati; phylum Pseudomonadota; class Gammaproteobacteria; order Pseudomonadales; family Pseudomonadaceae; genus Pseudomonas; species Pseudomonas sp. GNP012. The sequence goes on from NZ_JBTGUU010000001.1 coordinate 6,200,959, forward strand.
GTGGCATGCCGGAGCAGGGTGGCATCGCCCTGGCTGACGAACTGCTCAAGCTGATCGAGCTGCACGATGCGTCGAACATCGCGGCGGTATTCGTCGAGCCATTGGCCGGTTCAGCTGGTGTGCTGGTTCCACCACAGGGTTACCTCAAGCGTCTGCGTGAAATCTGCGACCAGCACAACATCCTGCTGGTATTCGACGAAGTGATCACCGGTTTCGGCCGTACCGGCACCATGTTCGGCGCCACCACCTTCGGCGTGACCCCGGACCTGATGTGCATTGCCAAGCAAGTCACCAACGGCGCGATCCCGATGGGCGCGGTGATTGCCAGCTCCGAGATCTACCAGACCTTCATGAATCAGCCGACGCCTGAGTACGCGGTTGAATTCCCCCATGGCTACACCTATTCGGCACACCCGGTGGCGTGCGCGGCGGGCCTGGCAGCACTCGACCTGTTGCAAAAGGAAAACCTGGTACAGAGCGTGGCCGAAGTCGCACCGCATTTCGAAAATGCGCTGCACGGCCTCAAAGGCACCAAGAACATTATCGACATCCGCAACTTCGGCCTGGCCGGTGCGATCCAGATCGCTCCACGTGACGGCGATGCGATCGTGCGTCCGTTCGAAGCCGGCATGGCGCTGTGGAAAGCCGGGTTCTATGTCCGCTTCGGCGGCGACACCCTGCAGTTCGGCCCAACCTTCAACAGCAAGCCGCAGGACCTGGATCGTCTGTTCGACGCGGTCGGCGAAGTGCTGGGCAAGATCGACTGATTTCTCCTTCTATATACCTATAAACAACGGGCGTCCGGGAACGGGCGCCTGTGGACAACTTTTCAGGAGCTTCCATGAGCGTTATTCCGCATTTGATCAATGGCGAACTGGTGACCGAGAACGGTCGCGCGGTAGATGTGTTCAACCCGTCTACCGGTCAGGCTATTCACAAGTTGCCGCTGGCGACCCGCGAAACCATCCAGAGCGCCATCGACGCGGCCAAGGCTGCATTCCCGGCCTGGCGCAACACGCCACCGGCCAAGCGTGCCCAGGTGATGTTCCGCTTCAAGCAGCTGCTGGAGCAAAACGAAGCACGTATCGCGCAACTGATCAGCGAAGAGCACGGCAAGACCCTGGAAGATGCTGCTGGTGAATTGAAGCGCGGCATCGAGAACGTCGAGTTCGCTTGCGCGGCTCCGGAAATCCTCAAGGGCGAGTACAGCCGCAACGTCGGCCCGAACATCGATGCCTGGTCTGACTTCCAGCCGTTGGGCGTTGTCGCCGGTATCACGCCGTTCAACTTCCCGGCCATGGTGCCGCTGTGGATGTACCCGCTGGCGATCGTCTGCGGTAACTGTTTCATCCTCAAGCCGTCCGAGCGTGACCCGAGCTCGACGCTGCTGATTGCCCAGTTGCTGCTGGAAGCCGGTTTGCCTAAAGGCGTACTGAGCGTGGTGCACGGCGACAAGACTGCGGTGGATGCGTTGATCGAAGCGCCGGAAGTCAAGGCGCTGAGCTTCGTCGGTTCGACGCCGATTGCCGAATACATCTACTCCGAAGGCACCAAGCGCGGCAAACGCGTTCAGGCCCTGGGTGGTGCGAAGAACCACGCCGTGCTGATGCCGGATGCCGATCTGGATAACGCTGTCAGCGCACTGATGGGCGCGGCTTACGGTTCTTGCGGTGAGCGCTGCATGGCGATCTCCGTGGCCGTGTGTGTCGGTGACCAGGTCGCAGACGCTCTGGTGGCCAAACTGGTTCCGCAAATCCAGGCGCTGAAAATCGGTGCCGGTACTTCTTGCGGCCTGGACATGGGCCCACTGGTGACTGGCCAGGCTCGTGACAAAGTCAGCGGTTATGTAGAAGACGGCGTAGCCGCTGGCGCGACGCTGGTGGTGGATGGTCGTGGCCTGACCGTGGCCGGTCATGAAGAAGGCTTCTTCCTGGGTGGTTGCCTGTTCGACAACGTCACGCCAGAGATGCGTATCTATAAAGAAGAGATCTTCGGGCCGGTGTTGTGCGTTGTTCGGGTCAACAGCCTGGAAGAAGCCATGCAGATGATCAACGACCACGAGTATGGCAACGGCACCTGCATCTTCACCCGTGACGGCGAAGCGGCGCGGTTGTTCTGCGACGAGATCGAAGTCGGCATGGTCGGCGTCAACGTACCGTTGCCGGTGCCGGTCGCCTATCACAGCTTCGGCGGGTGGAAGCGTTCGCTGTTCGGCGACCTGCACGCCTACGGCCCGGATGGCGTGCGTTTCTACACCCGCCGCAAGGCCATCACCCAGCGCTGGCCACAGCGTGCGAGCCATGAAGCTTCGCAGTTCGCGTTCCCTAGCTTGTAAGTAGAAGGGCGTAGAAGGCCGACCCATTGGGTCGGCCTTTTTGGTTTAGGGGCTTTTTGGGCCTATATGACAGATTTGTGAAAATAGGTGTTGACGGCAGATTCTGGAGGC
>NZ_JBTGUU010000002.1:0-5894 GCF_054343835.1 Pseudomonas sp. GNP012
CATCATCAGCACATTTGTTTACGAGTTGAGTTTCGCCGTATCCTTTGCCGGTTAATCGGTCAGGATTTAACGCCATTTTTAACTAGCCAGTCGATGGTTGCTTTGGCTCTTCTTTGCAGATAGTGCTTCATTGTATTTGAAGGTTTGTCTGCTGTCCGTATGAGATCGGATGTCGATTTTCATGGTTGGATTCTGATTCAATACATCTAATATTTTTTCTAAATCCAGAGCTGCTTCTTGCTCTGATATTCGATTTGTCTAAATCGAAATAAATCATTTTGATTCCAAAACATTTACCCAGATCATCACCAACGGCCACTTTACATATTTCTTTTGTCATTGCTATAGGTAAATATGTTTTTCCGGTTGTTGCTGTCTGATAGTGATTTTTTCTTCTTTGGTGGTGTACTCTGGTTTTTCAGCTCTTACATTGTAACGTCTTTCCACACTCAACAGCAAAGCTATAGTTTCCTTTTTCATCAGAAGTACCAGTATTGACATTACCTTAAACTGATTATCGTATACGGTTATTTTAGCGTTAGCGAGTAGTTCACCTGTTTTGACATCGGTGATTGTCACCATAAAGGCGTTGCTCGCAAATAAGTCTTCTTGTTTCTAAAAATGTATAAATATCATCATAACCTTGACCTCCGTCTCTATTGGAAGAGAAAAAGCCTCTTCGTGATTTGGTATCGATTAAATACGCAAAATCATCTTTAGGAGAGTTGACATCGGCCCCTACATTTTGCACTTCGCTCAAAGTTCCCTCTCCACTTATTTTAGACATAAAAACATCCAATCCTCCAAGTCCAGGATGTCCATCAGATGCAAAGTAAATTTCATTTTCATTATTAATAAAAGGGAAAGTTTCTCTTACCTTCGGTATTAATTGTATTGTCCTAAATTTTGCAGGTGTTCCAAAAGTACCATCCTCATTTATGGTTACTTTGAACAAATCAGACTGTCCTAATGTTCCAGGCATGTCAGAGGCAAAATACAATGTTTTTCCATCGGGGCTTAGTGCGGGATGTGCTGTACTGTAATTGTCACTATCAAAAGGGAGTTCAGTTACATTAGTCCATTTGTCATTCTCTAGAGTGGCTTTGTATATTTTGATTAAAGTTATTTTATTTCCATCTTTTCCTTTTTTTCCATCCAGATAGTTGTTTCGTGTAAAGTACATAGTTTTTCCATCAGCTGCTAAAAGTAGGAGTGGACTCATGAAACTTCGAGTTTATGGTCCCATCAAACTTTTTTGGCTTATTAGCACCCGGTGTTAGGTCTGCATCCTAAATCAGCCGATGTATAAGTTTGTGAAATACTGATTGGTCCATTTGTGCTTTCGTTGTCCAAGACTTCCTGTATCTCTAGCCGAAGCAAAAACTAATTTATTCGAATATAGTAGCAGTCCCATAATCGGAATAGATCGAATTGATTCCCGCATCTTCAACAGTTGTACCTTCCAGAATTTGCTTTTATGGCTTGTAGATAGTTGGTATTTTGTTTAAATAGCTTGGCTCTGCCATCGCTTCCTGATTTTTGGCTGAACAGTTCCATCACCTCATTGGCCTTATCATTTTGATCGATTGCTCTTAAAGACTGCGCATAGCGATAATAATATTCGGGTTCCAAAGTCGAGGTGTCCATAGCAAACAATTCTCCATACCATGTGGCGGCTTTATCGAACTCGTGCATTAAAGTAGTAAGCGTTTCCCAACTTTTGGAACATATCTAGCTGATTTATATCCTTTCTCAGCAACTCTTTCATAGGTTTTGATGGCGTCTACATAGGCATAGCCCTCATACTTTTTATCGGCTAGTGGCCAACTTTGCTTTTTGGGCATAAATGTTAATGGAAAAAACACTTACTATTGTTATGTAAAGGAGTATATTTTTTTTCATAATAATTGTTTTTAGAAGAACTCTTGGAGTTGTAATATCGTTATTTTCGATTCTTTTTATCTTTTATTGCCCCTGATTTTTGTTTTAATTTTTCCAATATTTCATTAGATATCATTTTGACCAATAAATAGTAAACACTTAGCATATTGATAGTGATATCCAGGTTCTAAATCATTGCTTATGGCAAATAATTCACAATACCATTTAGCAGCTTTGTAAACTGCATTTGAGTCGTAGGAATCTCCAAGTTTTTTAAATAAATCTACAGATCTATATCCTTTTTCAGCAATCCTTTCATAAGTTTTGATGACATCTACATAAGCATATTTATCACTCATTTTATCCGTTACATAAAATTTAGCATCTTGTGCATTTCCTTTAAAAGAAACAAGACATATTATTGTTATGTAAAAGAATATAATTTTTTTCATATACTGAATCTCTAGAAGAATCTAGGAGTTATAATTTTATCATTATTTTTAAATATTTCATAACGTAAAAATATTTCATGAGAACCAGAACTGTAGTTATTCAAATTAGTGGTTTCATGATCATAACCATATCCTATATACATTCCGTCAGTAACTTGAAACCCAACCATCGCACTTATTGCAGCAGACCATCTATAGGCTAGACCTACAACAAATTTATCATTGAACATAAAGTTCCCTGATACATCCATTTGAAGTGGAGCTCCCCCAACGACTTTAGTCAAAAATGCGGGTTTGAATTTTATGGATTCATTGACATCAAATGCGTAACCTGCGATTAAATAGTAATTAATTTTTTCTTTAAAAATGGCAACTTCATTGTCGTCATAGCGATTGCTTTCAATGAAATTAGGTATTGAAAACCCGACATAAGCCTTGTCAGAATGCCAATAAACCCCAGCTCCAATATTAGGGGTAAATTTATTATTGAAATCATCGTATGACTTGGATCAGCATCGAGCTGGATTCAATCGGTTGACATCCAAATTGAAACAAGTTAGCAGTTGCTTTTATTCCAAAAGAGAGCTTAAAAGTTTCAGAAGTAGGAACCGTGTAGGATACATCAGTAGAAATTGTATTCTCTGTAGTAGGTCCAATTTTATCATTAATATAATCGATACCCCTAAACCTAAATTACTTTCGTTTAAGGGTGTATTGACAGAGGCAACATTGGTAACAGGAGCTCCATCTAGTCCTACCCATTGTGTACGGTGTAGCGCAAAAATACTGAAAGCGCCTCTTGATCCCGCATAGGCAGGATTAATATTGATGGTGTTGTACATGTATTGAGTAAATTGAGCATCTTGTTGTGCATAACTTACAAAGGCTGTAAACATCAAAACGAAAGAAAATAATTTTGTTTTCATAGTAGATATTTATTATCTTGAATTAGCTATCGACTCTTTAAGAGAGTAATCACTTTAGTTCGATTTGATAAAGTTTCAGTTGGTTATTTTATAAGATGCTAAAGGTAGTTTTTTAATTATAAAATACCTGAGGATTTTTTTAATCTCAGGTATTAGATTATTTATTTGGTTAAGTATAAATATCCGTCTTTTTTGTTGGTTATAGTTTTTCCATGTACCGTCAACGAGATGTATAACTCAAGATGTAAAAATATGTTCCTGTTGGTAATCCACGCAGATTGTTGAATAGTAGATCTACCAGCAGAAATACCTTCAAAAGCATTACTCGTATTATTATATCCTTTAGTTTCATATACTAATACGCCCCATCGGTTATAAATCTCTACTGTATTATCTGGATAACAAACGGTATCATCAATATTATCGATTACGAATTTTTCATTAATTCCATCACCATTTGGAGAGAATGCGTTGTGAACCACTACAGGTCCACAAGCTAATACAATCCTCCACAACCAGTATTTACCGTCATAGTTACTCTAATTGTTCTTGGACAAGTGGCATCATTAACTTTATATTCAAAAGTGTAATCTCTTACTGAAAGCCCAACAGCGTTAAGTATGCTTCCCTGTAGAGCCACCTGAATTATTCACATCTACCCAAGTTCCGTTTAGTAGGAGTTCCAGCTGGTAATAAATTATTCAAATTGGTTGTCGTCGTTTCTCCATCATTACAGATCGCGCTGCTTATTAAAACGTTGCTATTGGCAATAGTGACATTGATAATTTGAGTAAAATCAGAAGTATTTCCACAAGTGTCAGACACCAACCATTTTCTAACAATTGAATACGAGTTATCTGTTCGGTTTATGATGTTTTCAGTAAAAATAGGAGTAGAGACAGTTGAACAATTATCTACAAATACAAGTTCAGGCTTAGCTGGAATTGCATCACAATTTACATTAAGAGGTGTTGTAAAAGCAGTGTTGGTAGTTGGTCCTGTTTTATCTATCACATTAATCGTTTGAGTCGCTGTTGTTTTATTTCCGCAAGTATCAGTAGCCGTCCAAGTTCTGTTAACTGAATAGGAGCCAGTACATGATCCCCGCGAGTAGTCACATCAACAGAAGTCAATTTTACATCTGCACCACAATTATCAGTTGCAGTTGCCACTGCAAACTCTAGAAATTGCAGCACAAGAGATAGTTGAAACAGCAGGTAAAGGAGTAATAACAGGCGCTGTTGTATCTTGAATGGTAATGATTTGAGTAAAGACTTCAGAAGTATTTCCACAATCATCAGTGGCGGTTAGGTCTGGTTCCAGAATAAGAACCAGCACATTGACCGTTTGTAGTCACATCTGCGAAAGTCAGAGTTACAGTTGAACCACATCCATCAGTTGCAATTGCTTGAGTAAATTCAGGCGTTGCAGGGCAAGAGATTGTTGACGCAGAAGGTAACGAAGTAATAACTGGAGCAACTGTATCTTGAATATTTATGGTTTGTGAAGCCGTAGCAGTATTTCCACAAGTATCAGTAGCAGTCCAAGTTCTCGTTACAGAATAAGAACCAGCACATTGACCGTTTGTAGTCACATCTGCGAAAGTCAGAGTTACAGTTGAACCACATCCATCAGTTGCAATTGCTTGAGTAAATTCAGGCGTTGCAGGGCAAGAGATTGTTGACGCAGAAGGTAACGAAGTAATAACTGGAGCAACTGTATCTTGAATGTTTATGGTTTGTGAAGCCGTAGCAGCATTTCCACAAGCATCAGTAGCAGTCCAAGTTCTCGTTACAGAATAAGAACCCGCACATGATCCATTTGTAGTCACATCTGCGAAAGTCAAAGTTACAGTTGAACCACAACCATCAGTTGCAATTGCTTCGTAAATTCAGGCGTTGCAGGACAAGAGATAGTTGACACGAAGGTAACGCAACAATGACTTGGAGCAGTTGTATCTTGAACATTTATAGTTTGTGAAGCTGAAGCAGTATTTCCACAAGCATCAGTAGCAGTCCAAGTTCTCGTTAAAGTATAGTTGTTGGCACCATCACCATCGGTTCTAACTTCCCCAAGATAAGCTACTTGGTGTGGCATCACAATTATCTGTTGCATTTATGTTTACTGCTATTTCTACCGCAGGTATTGCATTACATTCAACAGTTACATTCGCAGGCACACCTGCCAATATAGGTGGAGTAGTACTTTCAACGGTAATGGTTTGCACTAATTTAGTTACATTGCCACCACAATCGGTCAAAGTGTAGGTTCTAGTTAAGATGTATGGGTTTCCTTTTACAACGGAAGCGTCATTGTTGGAATCAGAAACAATAACGTTTACCGTTCCGCTACAGTTATCGGTTTCATCAATTATAGCATTAATATCTGCAGGAGGTATGTCAGCAATACATTGTAAACCAGTAATATCAGTAGGTGCTGTTGCTGTCGGTGCAATAGTATCATCAATAGTATAAGTATAAACCCAGTCGTGTGTGTTTCCTTCACAATCGGTAAATTTGTAAGTATAAGTTACATTGCCCTCACAGGCAGGAGTTTCAGAAATCACAGCAGGAGAAGCTGTTAAAGCGTTCCCGCAATTATCGGTAACCACAGGAAGAGTCGGAGCAACGATATC
>NZ_JBTGUU010000003.1:0-2768 GCF_054343835.1 Pseudomonas sp. GNP012
TCGATGGTATAGGTATACACCCAGTTGAGTGTGTTTCCTTCACAATCAGTGAATTTGTAAGTATAAGTCACATCGCCCTCACAAGCAGGAGTTTCAGAGATTACTACAGCGGCAGGAGACAATACATTTCCACAATTGTCTTTTACTTCAGGAACATTTGGTTCTGCTAGAGAAGCTGCACAAGCAATAGTTGAACCAGTATTAGCTGGGAAGTTAGTTGTGAAATCTAAACTTTCGATGGTATAGGTATACACCCAGTTGAGTGTGTTTCCTTCACAATCAGTGAATTTGTAAGTATAAGTTACATTGCCCTCACAAGCAGGAGTTTCAGAGATTACTACAGCGGCAGGAGACAATACATTTCCACAATTGTCTTTTACTTCAGGAACAATTGGTTCTGCTAGAGAAGCTGCACAAGCAATAGTTGAACCAGTATTAGCTGGCATAGTGAAATCTAAACTTTCGATAGTATAGGTATACACCCAGTTGAGTGTGTTTCCTTCACAATCAGTGAATTTGTAAGTATAAGTTACATTGCCCTCACAAGCAGGAGTTTCAGAGATTACTACAGTTGCAGGAGACAATACATTTCCACAATTGTCTTTTACTTCAGGAACAATTGGTTCTGCTAGAGAAGCTGCACAAGCAATAGTTGAACCAGTATTAGCTGGCATAGTGAAATCTAAACTTTCGATGGTATAGGTATACACCCAGTTGAGTGTGTTTCCTTCACAATCAGTGAATTTGTAAGTATAAGTCACATCGCCCTCACAAGCAGGAGTTTCAGAGATTACTACAGCGGCAGGAGACAATACATTTCCACAATTGTCTTTTACTTCAGGAACAATTGGTTCTGCTAAAGAAGCTGCACAAGCAATAGTTGAACCAGTATTAGCTGGCATAGTGAAATCTAAACTTTCGATAGTATAGGTATACACCCAGTTGAGTGTGTTTCCTTCACAATCAGTGAATTTGTAAGTATAAGTTACATTGCCCTCACAAGCAGGAGTTTCAGAGATTACTACAGTTGCAGGAGACAATACATTTCCACAATTGTCTTTTACTTCAGGAACAATTGGTTCTGCTAGAGAAGCTGCACAAGCAATAGTTGAACCAGTATTAGCTGGCATAGTGAAATCTAAACTTTCGATGGTATAGGTATACACCCAGTTGAGTGTGTTTCCTTCACAATCAGTGAATTTGTAAGTATAAGTCACATCGCCCTCACAAGCAGGAGTTTCAGAGATTACTACAGCGGCAGGAGTCAGAATACATTTCCACAATTGTCTTTTACTTCAGGAACATTTGGTTCTGCTAGAGAAGCTGCACAAGCAATAGTTGAACCAGTATTAGCTGGGCAGTTAGTTGTGAAATCTAAACTTTCGATGGTATAGGTATACACCCAGTCGTGTGTGTTTCCTTCACAATCAGTGAATTTGTAAGTATAAGTTACATTGCCCTCACAAGCAGGAGTTTCAGAGATTACTACAGCGGCAGGAGTCAATACATTTCCACAATTGTCTTTTACTTTCAGGAACAATTGGTTCTGCTAGAGAAGCTGCACAAGCAATAGTTGAACCAGTATTAGCTGGGCAGTTAGTTGTGAAATCTAAACTTTCGATGGTATAGGTATACACCCAGTCGTGTGTGTTTCCTTCACAATCAGTGAATTTGTAAGTATAAGTTACATTGCCCTCACAAGCAGGATTTTCAGAGATTACTACAGCGGCAGGAGACAATACATTTCCACAATTGTCTTTTACTTCAGGAACATTTGGTTCTGCTAGAGAAGCTGCACAAGCAATAGTTGAACCAGTATTAGCTGGCATAGTGAAATCTAAACTTTCGATGGTATAGGTATACACCCAGTCGAGTGTGTTTCCTTCACAATCAGTGAATTTGTAAGTATAAGTTACATTGCCCTCACAAGCAGGAGTTTCAGAGATTACTACAGCGGCAGGAGTCAATACATTTCCACAATTGTCTTTTACTCAGGAACAATTGGTTCTGCTAGAGAAGCTGCACAAGCAATAGTTGAACCAGTATTAGCTGGCATAGTGAAATCTAAACTTTCGATGGTATAGGTATACACCCAGTTGAGTGTGTTTCCTTCACAATCAGTGAATTTGTAAGTATAAGTCACATCGCCCTCACAAGCAGGAGTTTCAGAGATTACTACAGCGGCAGGAGTCAATACATTTCCACAATTGTCTTTTACTTTCAGGAACATTTGGTTCTGCTAGAGAAGCTGCACAAGCAATAGTTGAACCAGTATTAGCTGGGCAGTTAGTTGTGAAATCTTCGCTTTCGATGGTATAGGTATACACCCAGTCGTGTGTGTTTCCTTCACAATCAGTGAATTTGTAAGTATAAGTTACATTGCCCTCACAAGCAGGAGTTTCAGAGATTACTACAGCGGCAGGAGACAATACATTTCCACAATTGTCTTTTACTTCAGGAACATTTGGTTCTGCTAGAGAAGCTGCACAAGCGACAGTTGAACCAGTATTAGCTGGCACAGTGAAATCTAAAGTTTCGATGGTATAGGTATACACCCAGTTGAGTGTGTTTCCTTCACAATCAGTGAATTTGTAAGTATAAGTTACATTGCCCTCACAAGCAGGAGTTTCAGAGATTACTACAGTTGCAGGAGTCAATACATTTCCACAATTGTCTTTTACTTCAGGAACATTTGGTTCGGCTAGAGAAGCTGCACAAGCAATAGTTGAACCAGTATTAGCTGGGCAGTTAGTTGTGAAATCTAAACT